>NZ_LNTU01000041.1 GCF_001558695.1 Paramesorhizobium deserti | reverse complement strand
CTAGATGCACATAGAGTGAGCGGCCTTCATTGTTGGCGACGTCGCCAACGACCCAGTAATTGCCGGCTCTGCGGCCGGCGGAAAGATAATGCCGACAGACAGCCTCGGCATCGCGCGCAAGACGGTCCGCCAGATCCGTGGCGGTAAGCATGAAACATCTCCTTCGCGATCAGCTAAAGATGTCGAGCAGGCGATGACGCTGAATCAGGCTGCAAAGGATCGCCGGCCACTCCTTCCTCGACACAAGGAAGCGCCACGCCAGGGCAATCATCCTGGATGAACAGGCCGATTACCCACGACGGGCTGCCGAAAGCCGCATCTCCAGCTTCCATCCCACCTCTTCCCGTCCCCCGCTCTCTCACATTCACGTCCGTGTCAGACCGTACCACCCGTCCTTACGTCCATCATCATTTATACTAGTAAATTTCTGATAGTCTAATCGATACCGTCCGTGTTACATCTATCCCAGCATGATCGATGCTGCCTCTTGCCCGACGTGAGGAGGAAAGAGATGCGAAAGTTCACGATCGGCGACAGGACGCTGGATGAAAACTCCCGGGAGCTTGAGGAGCTTCTTCCCTATGCCTATGAGCAGCGGCTACGGCCGCTGTGTATGTGCATGGAGCCGCCCGTTCCGATGTATATCGCGCGGCTGGACGGGCAGCATCTCGTCAAGCGCATGCCTTTAACCGGGCGCGACCATGATCCTTCATGCCCATCCTGTGATCCGCCGTACGAGCTATCCGGCCTGGGACCGCTGATTGGCAATGCGATCCAGGTCGATGCAAGCGGGAAGGCCGACCTGAAGCTGGACTTTTCCCTGACGAAGAGAGGGCCTCGGTCGTCACCGGTTGCCTCTTCGGAACCATCGGAAACGGGCATCCGCGGTGAAGCGAAGAAGCTCTCGTTGCGGGCGATGCTGCACTATCTGTGGGAAGCTGGAGAACTGACTGAATGGCGCTCCACCTGGGCCGGCAAACGCGGTTGGGGCCGGGTACGCAACAGCCTTCTTCACGCGGCCTCGCTGATGACAGCGAGAGGCGAGCCCCTGAACAACATGCTCTTCGTTCCTGAGCCTTTTCATTCCGAAGACAGGGACGCTATCAGCGCCCGCCGGGCGGCTGCGCTCAAGGACATACAGACAACTGGCCCGGGCCCGCGTAAGCTGATGCTGATCGTGGCTGAGGTGAAGGAGTTCGCCGCCGCGCGGGAGGGACACAGGATCGTTGTTCGGCATCTGCCATTCGCCCTGATGATCGACGATGGCGCATGGGGACGATTGACCGCACGTTACGAGGCCGAACTGGAGCTCTGGCGCTCGAATGAAGGTTTTCATCTGATCATTATCGCGACGTTCGGGATTTCGGCCTCCGGCATCGCTTCGGTCGAGGAGATCGCGCTGATGGTGGTCAACGAGCATTGGCTGCCTTTCGAGAATATCAACGAGCTGCGACTGCTTGAGAAGCTGAGCTTTCTCAAGCGCAAGAGCATCAAGGGGTTGCGCTTCAACCTGTCGCGCGATCAGCCGATCGTGTCGGTGACGCTGCCGGAGCACAAGCCTGCTCCGGTCGCGATGTTCATCGTGCCTGCGGCAGCCGGAGACGATTACGAGCATGCGCTTGCGGATATGATTGAAGCGAGACCGGAGATTACGCCCTGGGTCTGGAAGGTGGCGGACGGGGAGATGCCACGGCTTCCTTGATACAGAAGTCAGTTGAATGCCTGATTTGGCGTCGTAGGAGCTTGGTGGGGGTAAACCAACGACAATGTCAGGTTTCCAGCGCCCCGTTCAGATCACGCAGCCCGACCATCAGCATCATGGGGTCCGATGGCGAAGGCAGGAACCCGACCGCTTCATGGAAGGCTCGCGCATCCTGGGAAATCGCGTGCACCAGCAGACCGCGGATGCCGAGAATTTCAGCGGCATTCATTAGTCGCAGGCCCGCATCACGCACCAGGGCTCGCAGCCTTCCTTGCCAGACAGAGCACTCAGGCCGCACTCTCGAGCAGCTTTTTAGCCTTGCCTTCGAGTTCCAGCCGCGTGTCCTGATGAACCTTGCCACGTGCCAGCGCGGTGATGCCCTGCACGAAGTCGAACACGCTCTCCGGCGGCCTTCCTTCTTCGGAAAGCACTGTCTCGATGATTTTGCCGGTTTCGTCCCTGGAGAAACCACGATGGCGCAGGAAAGTCTGGCGGTCCTCGTCGTTGCGCGCAACGATGCGTTGGCGCGCGGCATGGATGCCGGCGATAAAGGATGACGGCGAGGAACTGGCAAAGTTCGCAAGCGCTGGGGCCGCTTCGTGGGCGAAGCGTTGCGCGGCAAATTTCGAGTGCCGGATGGTGATTTTCTCGAAATTTTCAGTGCCCCACAGATTCCTGTTGGCACAAACGGCGCGCAGGTAAAAGCTTGCAATTCCGAGCGTTTTCGAGCCGACTTCGCTGTTCCAGGCATAGAAGCCGCGAAAGTACAGATCCGGTTCGCCATTCGGAAGACGACCAGCCTCGATCGGGTGCGTGTCGTCAACCAGAAATACGAACACATCCCTGTCCGAGGCGTAAAGCGTCGTCGTGTCCTTCGTGATGTCCACAAAGGGGTTGTGGGTCATTGTCGACCAGTCGAGCACGCCCGGCACTTTCCAGATCGTGTCGCCGGTGCCGTTGCCCGCGATGTTCATCACGGCCGAGATCAGTTCGTGGTCCCATATGCGCCCGTACCCGGAACCCGTCACCGCCCTCAGCTCGACACGCCCGTCGTCCATCTCCAGCGTCTTCACCAGTTCGGAGCGGTTATTGAGGAGACCGTGCTGGAGATTGATCGCGGCGAGCGGCGCGGGCAATTGGCGCATATAGGTCGACGGAGCACCGACCAGGCTGCAAAGCTGCCCGTAGCTCCAATGCGTCGGCGTGAGTGGCTGGTGTTCGCCGGGGACGACGAAGGAGATGCGCTCGGCATTGTCGCGGGTTGCTTCCACGCGGATCGCCGCGCTTTCCACGGTCCGGGCGTGGGCGCGGTCGGCACGGAACTTGACGGCATGATGAAGCTCGGGGAGCGACAGATACCCGCACGTCGTTTTATCGCAAAACACCACGATTTGCCGATTACATGCTCGTGAGCGCCAATATCGACGTGCAGCATTTCGACGTCGTCCACGAGCCGGAAGTCTCGGATCATCGGGCGCTTGTCCTCGACTTCGCATGATGGTGCTTCAAAGAAATTGCCTCACCGCAGATTGAACAGTTCCTGATGGAAACGCTCCGTCACCGGTAGCCCCTTTGCCGCGAAATCTTGTCGCAGAGCCCCGCCAAAGCCGGCGGGCCCGCAGAACCAGATGCTCGCATCGCGCCATTCCGGCACCTCCTTGCGAATCCGTTCACCGGACAAGAAGCCGTCGCGGGCGTCGACAAGCACATGCAGGCGGATGTCCGCTGCCTTGGCGTCAGCCCTCAGTTTCGCAATGGCCGTCCCGTCATATTCGGCAGTCGTATGGAAGAGATCAATCACCGGATGCGCCCGGTCAGGATGTAGTCCTTGCTGCGCGATATGCTTCATGGCCGCGATGAAAGGCGTGATGCCGATGCCGCCGCCGATCCAGATCTGCCGAGGCTGGCCGTTGTCGAACGTGAAGCAGCCATAGGGCCCTTCAATCTTGACGTCCTGTCCAACGCGCAGCTTTTCGCGCAGTCGGCTGGTATGGTCGCCAAGCTCCTTGGTGACAAAGGTGATAAGCGGCTTTTCGTCATTCCATCCTGACGCGATGGTGTAGGGATGCGCGCCTTCCGATCTGTCGGAAGTGGCGAAGGCGAACTGGCCAGGCTTGTGACCGGGCCAGCCATGCGGCACCTCGATCTCCGTTTCGAACGCCCAGATAATACTGCATGGACGTGATCCTGCCCTGGACCTGCCGGGAAACGCCGACACGACGCAGGAGTACAATGAATGCCGCATAGGTGCCGGCCGCCAGGAGCGGTGCCATGACGATGCCGACCGGCGCCGTCCAATAGCTGAATTTCACCAGCACGATGGCGTGGAACACAAGCACCAGATAGGCGAGCGCCAGCAGGCGGTGGGTCTTGTAGAACAGCCGGTACGGAAAGCGCTTGATCAGCGCCAGCGCGATCAGCAGCACGGCGGCATAAAAGGCCCATTCGCCGATCCCCTCGGCAGAACCGCGCAACGTCATGAAGAATTGCTCGATCGGATTTTCCAGGACCGGTGCCGTCCCGCGTGCCCGCCGTTCGATCAGGCCCCAGCCCACCGCCCATTTCGGTCCCTTGGCCCATAGCCAATGAAGGACGGCGACGACGAGCACCCCAATGCCCAGCCATTTGTGCAGGCGATACATCTTGTCCAGCCCGCCGAGCCAGCCCTCTGGCCAACGAGGCCGAAGCGCCAGAACCATCGCCATGCTCATCCCAGCCATGGCGATGATGCCGCTGTATTGAACCACGATCTCGCGAAAGGCGAGGAACCCGGCGGATTGGAACAGTTGGGGTTCGGAGAAAATCCACAGAACGCTCAACAAACCCAATATGCCCCAGAAGGTTCGTTTGATATTCGCCATGGATCGCATTCCGTCGTGAACAATCAAGAACCCGCCTAGCAGGCAGCCGGAAACGCGTCGTTGATATTTATCAAGCGGTACCGCACCGTCGTGATTTCAAAGTTTGCAGAGCCACCACTTCAAACGCTTGTCACGAACCTGCTCTAAGCATGCAGAAGTTGCAGGAAAGGGCGAGAACCGAACCTTACCGCGCTCCCGAACCAGTCGAAATATTTGTCCCCAATGACTTAAGGAGAGTTCTGCGATGTCCAAGATCAGCGCGACACAACCCAACTCGACAGGCGGTCCGGTAGACATCAGCGCATCCCAGGCGAACTGGGAATTTATCGTCGCAAAAGCGAAGCAGCAGGACGGCAACAATGTCAATCCAGACGCTGAACGGCTGGGAATCGTCTGGGAACTGCCGAAAGGCGACAACCGCTCCGCGCAGGACATCATCGATGATACACCACTTCTTCGCGATCTCGGCAACCAGAGCGGCGTCAAGGACATGCTGAGGAACAGGGTCGGCGATTTCGAGCATGATGCCGACGCCGCATTCAAGGCCAAGCAGGTGCTTGAACATATCGAGACCTTCGACGAGGAAGGAAACAGGATAGCCGGAAAGGATGTCGGCAATGGCCGCATAGACGGCTTCACCAGCAGTGGCGAAGCCAGGCATGGCACGGAGGCCGGCCGCTTGCAGGATTTCGGCAAGTACGGCCTTTCCAATCTTAAGGGTGAACTCCAGAATCCAGCATCGGTCGGCGATGATCAGGAAGCCCGCGAACAAGCCGAAGCGTTGGGAATCGAGTGGACCCGCCCGGAAGGCGATGACCGCTCCGCGCGGGACATCATCGATGATACACCGCTTCTGCGCGATCTCGGCAACCAGAGCGGCGTCAAGGACATGCTGAAGGACAGGGTCGGCGATTTCGAGCACGACGCCGACGCCGCCTACAGGGCCAAGCAGGTCCTCGAACATATCGAAACCTTCGATGAGGAAGGAAACAAGATAGCCGGGAAGGACGTCGACAATGGTCGGATCGACGGCTTCACCAACAGCGGCGAAGCCCGGCACGGCACGGAGGCGGGCCGGCTGCAGGATTTCGGCAAGTATGGGTTCTCCAACCTCAAGGGTAAACGCACCGATTGGGGATCGGTCGGCAAGGATCAGGAAGCCCGCGAACAAGCCGAGGCCCTTGGAATTGAGTGGACGCGCCCGAAGGGTGATGACCGCTCCGCGCAGGATATCATCGATGATACGCCGCTTCTGCGTGATCTCGGCAATCAGAGCGGTGTCAGGGACATGCTGAAGGACAGGGTGGGCGATTTCGAACACGATGCCGACGCCGCCTACAGGGCCAAGCAGGTGCTTGAACGCATCGAGGGATATAATGAGGAAGGAAAGATACTGACCGGCGACGATGTCGGCAATGGGCGCATCGACGGTTTCACCAAGAGCGGCGAAGCCAAGCATGGCACGGAGGCAGGCCGGCTGCAGGATTTCGGCAAGTATGGCTTTTCCAGCCTCGATGGAGAGAGCGGCAAATACAGGGACTTCGTGAAAAACAATCCCGATGCGGATGAAACCTCGAAGAAGATTTTCAAATACGCTTCCATCCTCGAACAGAATTATGACGCCATCAAAGATGCGACCGATTCAGGAGACCATCTGACGGCCGATGCCCTGAAAAAATACAGGGAAGACAATCCTGATATCAGCGACGAATTCAAGGAAGCGCTGGATTTCTGGTCCAATCCGGGAGCATTCAGCATCCTCGAGACGGCTCAGGACAATCTGAAATTCGCTCCCGACGGCAAGTTGAGCGACAAGGACATATCGGGCTGGCTGACGAACCAGGCGCCGAAGGATGCGGGATCGGCGGTCGCTCTCCTGTCGAGCATTGCTGACAGGAGCATCGTGTCTGGCGTTGATACGAAGAACCTCGACAAGGATGTCTTCGAACATCCGGAAAATTATTCGCCCGAGCAGAAAGCAGCCGTATTGCAGGAATTGCTGCAGGCCCGGCAATTGGTCATCCAGGGTGCTGGTGCGGGCATGTGGAAGGACGATTACGGCAAGGTCGCCATCGCCAACGATGCAGGCGTCTATTGGGAGCCCGAAAAGCTTCTCGAGGATATCAACAACCACATCGAAATCCTGCAAAACGATCCCGAAACCGTCAAATACATGAGTGAAAACGGGGCCGGTGCGCTGGAGAAGCTGGTCGGAGATAATGAAGGTCTCAAGGAAGCGCTGACCAAAACCTATGAAGACGAAATCAAGTCGGGCAAGGCGCTTGACGATCTCTGGAAGACACGGTCGGAAGGCGAGAACGGGGCGGATCAGCAGGCAATCCTTGCCGAATTCTTTGGAAATGCGCAGGTATTCCAGTCCGCCCTGGGTATCGAAGACATTTCAGAACTCCAGAGGGCCGTCCAGAATTCCTCCCACAATGGCGAATTCGAGGAATTCTACGAAAATTCCCTCGTTTCGGGCGATCGCCTGAAGGAACTCCTGAAAGACCATTCCTTCGAGGAGGCAACCAGCGCGTTCAGCATGGAGGTCGCGCTCTATAATGCCGCGCTCAATCCCGAATTCACCGGTCAGTTCGATACGCAACTGAACGACAATTTCACCGACATCGTTCAGGAGAATGCTTTCAAGGACGCCTCTTTCGAGGACCTCAAGGAAGTTTTCGGCGTCAATGGCGGCGATGAGCTCGATGAGGAAAAGGTGAAGAAACTCATCGAGCAGATCAGCAAGGACAGCCCCGAGCTCCTGCTGAACCAGGATGGAACACTGGCGACGCCGGATTCGATCCTGGCGACCTTCAGGGGCGACTGGGATCTGCTGCGCCAGGGAACAAAGACCTTCGACCAGTTGGGGCTTCTGGACAAGGATTCATCAGCTAGGGGAGCCGCGAACGCGGGTGTCCTGCACGGCGTCAGCGGTCTCTTCCTGGTCGGTGTCACGATCGCCAAGGGCGCCGGCGGCGCGGGCAATTTGACCGACAGGCAGATCGTCGACATCACCACCGGCTCGGTCATGACGGCCACGATCCTGACCGAGGGCGGGATAAAGGGGTACCGGGATTATCTCAATGGCCTGAAAGACAAGGTCAGCGACGATCTTCTCAACAACATAGGCTCGCTTCTCGATGACGTTTCGCCGGAAAGCCAAGTCGCGCAGGACAAGAACAAGTTCTACGAAAAACTGGGATCGAATCTGAGGAAATTCGAAGAAGCGGCCAAGGGTCTCGGCGGGATCGCCGGCATAGCCGCCGGCGCCTATGCCATCTTCGATGGCGTGAAGGCGATCCGAAACGGCGACAAGGTTGGCGGTGGGTTCAGCATCGCGGCCGGCGCGGCGGGTGCGATGGCCGGATTGGCATCCGCCGTCGAAGGCGGATTGGGCGTGTTGGGCGCCACCGTGCCGCGCCTGATTCCGATCCTGGCGGGCGGCCTCGGGATGCTTGCCGCAGGCGTCGGCGCAGTGGCGCTGCTCATCCCGGGACTTATCGCCGAGGGCAAGCACCAGAGCAAGGTCGACTCTTTCGGGCCGCTGCTCGGCAGCTATCTTGAAAAATACGAGATCGACGGCGTCGAGAACGGTGATCTCAGCGATATACCGGATGAGGACTGGCCGGGCGGAGACCAGACCGGCCTCTCTTGATCTCAAAACAGCCTTGGATCGAGGGCAAATTCCTCGTGGTCGACAATCTTCACTTCAGCCGAGTCAGGATGATTGTGGTTGATAAGGACGTTCAGGTCCGGAGAACCCGTGACGATACGATCACCGAAGGAACCCGCAGCAATGGCGTGGCCTGGCTTTTATGCCAGGCGTCCCCGCGCTGTTGGCTCCACGCTTCATTGCGCCGCCAATCGGGCGGCGCCCCGTCAAATGTTAAGCCAGAAGGGAAGCGACAATTTCGACCGGGTCGGCGGAATGATCATCCGATGATCCGTCGGCTATCTCATAAGGAAATCCTATCAATAATAACGGAAAACGTAATTGGCGATTATCGTCTGGTTTCCTTATTCTGGAATCATTCCAGGCAATGAGCGGCAAGACCGATTGGAGGAAATCATGGACGCAAAGACTGACGACAATGCGGGCAAATGCCCGTTCACAGGCGGCACCCGCGGACGCAGGAATCGTGACTGGTGGCCAGAGCTGCTGGATATCGATGTCCTCCATCGGAACTCTGATTTATCCGATCCGATGGGTGAAGCATTCGATTACGCCGAAGAATTCAAGAGCCTCGACCTCAATGCCGTGATCGAGGATCTGCGCGCCCTGATGACGGATTCACAGGACTGGTGGCCGGCCGATTTCGGTCACTATGGCGGATTGTTCATTCGCATGGCGTGGCACAGCGCGGGTACATACCGCATCACCGACGGTCGCGGCGGGGCAGGCGCCGGGCAGCAGCGCTTCGCGCCTCTCAGCTCCTGGCCTGACAACGCCAACCTCGACAAGGCGCGCCGGCTTCTGTGGCCGATCAAGCAGAAATATGGCCGCAAGATCTCCTGGGCCGACCTGATGATCCTTACCGGCAATGTCGCCCTGGAATCGATGGGTTTCAAGACCTTCGGTTTCGCGGGCGGCCGCAAGGATGTCTGGGAACCGGAAGAGCTTTACTGGGGTCCCGAAGGAACTTGGCTCGGCGACGAACGCTACAGCGGAGAGCGTGAGCTTCAGAACCCGCTCGCCGCGGTGCAGATGGGCCTGATCTACGTCAATCCGGAAGGGCCGAACGGCAATCCGGATCCGGTTGCGGCGGCAAAGGACATTCGCGAAACCTTCTTCCGAATGGCGATGAACGACGAGGAGACCGTAGCGCTGATCGCCGGCGGTCACACCTTCGGCAAGACCCATGGCGCCGGTGACCCGTCATTGGTCGGTTCGGATCCGGAAGGCGCCGCGATCGAGGACCAGGGACTCGGCTGGAAAAGCGGGCATGGCACCGGCTTCGGCGCCGACGCGATCACCGGTGGCCCGGAAGTCACCTGGTCGCAGACGCCGACCAGGTGGAGTAACTACTTCTTCGACAATCTGTTCAACTATGAATGGGAGCTGACGAAGAGTCCGGCCGGCGCCTGGCAGTGGAAGGCGAAGAACGCGGAAGCCACTGTTCCCGATGCGTACGACCCATCGAAGAAGCATGTGCCGACCATGCTGACCACGGATTTGTCGTTGCGGTTCGACCCAGCCTACGAAAAGATCTCGCGCCGCTTCCACGAAAATCCGGATCAGTTCGCCGACGCGTTCGCCCGCGCCTGGTACAAGCTTACGCATCGCGACATGGGTCCTAAAGTGCGCTATCTCGGCCCGCTGGTGCCGGAAGAAATGCTGATCTGGCAGGACCCGGTCCCGGCGGTCGACCATGAGCTGGTGAGCCATGGGGACGTCACCGATTTGAAGGCGAAGATCCTCGCCTCTGGACTGTCGGTGTCGGAATTGGTCGCGACGGCCTGGGCATCGGCCTCGACCTTCCGCGGCTCCGACAAGCGGGGCGGCGCCAATGGCGCGCGCATCCGCCTTGAGCCCCAGAAGAACTGGGAGGTAAACGAGCCGGCCAAGCTCGCGAAAGTGCTCGGAACGCTTGAGGCAATCCAGAAGGAGTTCAACACGGCGCAGACCGGGGACAAGAAGGTGTCTCTTGCCGACCTGATCGTTCTCGGCGGTACAGCGGCGGTCGAGAAGGCCGCCAAGGATGCTGGGGTCAACGTCAATGTGCCCTTCACGCCGGGGCGGATGGACGCCTCCCAGGAGCAAACGGACGTGGAGTCCTTCGCCCCGCTAGAACCGCGGGCCGACGGTTTCCGCAACTATCTCAGCGGCAGGCAATTCATGATGCCGGAGGAAGAGCTGGTTGACCGGGCGCAATTGCTGACCTTGACGGCGCCGGAAATGACGGTCCTGCTCGGCGGGCTGCGCGTGCTGGGTGCCAATACCGGCAGCGCCGAGCATGGCGTCTTCACCAAAGAGGTAGGCAAGCTGACGAACGACTTCTTCGTCAATCTTCTGACCATGAACACGCAGTGGCAGCCCGTCGCTGACGGCACCTATGAGGGCCGCGACCGCAAGACGAACGAACTGAAGTGGCGAGCGACGCGTGTCGACCTGATCTTCGGCTCGCACTCGCAGCTCAGGGCACTGGCGGAGGTCTATGCCTGCGCCGACGCACAAGAGAAGTTCGTAAAGGACTTCGTGGAAGCGTGGACCAAGGTAATGAACGCCGACCGCTTCGATCTCGCCTGATCCGGACGGATCGACACCAATGAAGACGGGCGCGGGGCAATCCGCGCCGGTCGCTTCCTGATCTTTGGCGCATCTCAACTTCCCTTGTCTTGTTCGGCACGGCCAATCAGCTTCTCGATTTGGAAAGGAAGTTTGATTGGCCGTGCCGGTACGACCGGCAATGGCGGCAGGTCAGCCCTTCCGCCGGCCCCTCCGCACCTGTCATACATCCCCCTAGAGCAGGTCTTCCCATTGTCGTGCATCGTGCACGACACGGACGATCTCTGTCCCCTCGTCGATTTGGCGGTGCAAAATCAGGTAGTTTCCAACAGCGAAGCTTCTCAGTTCGGGGCGCACCTCTGGCCTAGCTATTCCGATACCTGGCATCTCCTCAATCCGCTGACAACGATGATGAATATCGTCGTACCAGCGTTTCGCCGCCGAAGGATTATCCTCGGCGATATAAAGGGCAATGGCTTCGATGTCCGCCTCGGCCTGTGGTCGAAGCCGATAGCTCATTCAGCCCCACGCTCGGCAATCCTGGCATCAAGCTTCTGCCCAATCCGAGCGACGGCTTCCTCACCATTGATGGCCGGACCGCTGTTCATGCCGGCATCCCACAACCGTCCCAATTCTTCGATGGCCTTGGTGCGCTGTGTCCGTCGATGCTTCCAGTCACGCAGAGCCTCCCGCATGACTTCACTCGCCGACGCATACTCGCCAGCCTCGACCACCTCTCGCATCATTGCCGTCATTTCCGGAGTGAGGGCGACGGTCACCTTTTCAACATTGGCCATAGGATCGTTCTCCTTTTGTCCGACGGTAGGCAAGTTACCACCGAAAGCAAGCGAAGAGTTTTCCGCTGGACAGACGGGATGACTCCGCCTCCTAACACTGGCGGCATCATCACAATCTCTCGTACGGCTGGCAGCAAACCGCCGAATGCCACTCGAAAATCCGGCTTTAGCGATTTTATTGGGTTAGCGGCTCTCTATAGAATAGATTTCGTGCCCATCGGGTTGCGTGCCCTCCGATGTGGTGGTGCGCGGGCCGTATCGTCCTCCAGCCCGCCGACATGGCGGCTGGCGGTGGCAATCAGGAACGCGAGGCCGATTGCGTTGCCGCCGCTGAGTGGTGTGAAGACGATCATCGACCCAGCGCTAACTTCTGCTCCGCTTGAGCAATATGAGCGCCAGAATTACGCCTGCGACAGTCACGGCGGCCCCGACGAGAGGAAGGGCACCAAGCCCCAGGCTACCGTCGATGATTTCGCCGCCAGCCAATGCTGCGAGAGCGGCGGCGATCTGAAATCCGGAGGCATTCAACGCGATCCCAAGCGTCGGTGCCTCCTGAGCGGCAATCAGAACTTTGGTCTGCATTCCGGGGATAACAGAGAAGGCAAGCGCGCCGATTACGAATATCATCAATGGTGCGGCGGGCTGGATGGCACCGATCAGCCAGAACAACGCAAGCGCAATGGCGAGACTCAAAAGCAGACCTATCATGGACGGAATCAACGCCCGATCCGACAGCCATCCACCGACGAGGTTTCCCAGCGTAGCGCCCACGCCGTAAAGCAGAAGCAGCGCCGGCACACTATCGGGAACGAACCCGCTGACATTGGTTAGAAGCGGGACGAGGTAAATAAAGAACATCAAGACCCCCGCATTCCCTACGGCGGTCGTGGCAAGCGCAAGTTGGAGATCGCGATTCTTCAAAACGCGAAGCTCGCCGACAACTGACCCGGTGGTAGGAATACCGTGAACAGGGACCAGCCTGACCAGAAGCGCCGCAGCGATACTCGCAAGGACCGCGATAGTGATGAAGGTCGAGCGCCATCCGAACTGCTGACCGATGAGTGTTCCAAGCGGGGCGCCCAGGATCATCGCCAGATTGAAGCCGAACGCGACCTTCGCGATGGCCGATGCCTGTTTGCCGGGCGCGGCAAGCGACGCCGCCACGACAACCGCCAGCGCAAAGAAGGTGCCCACAACCGATCCGCTCAGGAGTCTTGCCGCAAGCAGGGCGACGTAGCTCGGGGCCATCGCCGCAAACACATTTCCAGCGACGAACACGAGAAGGAGTGTCACCATCAACGGCTTGCGATGGGCGGAGACCGTCAGCAGCGTTACCAAGGGGCCGCCAACGATCATTCCGATTGCATAAGCGGTTACAAGGTGGCCCGCCGCAGGAATGGAAACCGCCAGGCCGGCTGCAACCTGAGGCAGGATGCCGGCGATGACGAACTCCGCCGTAGTGACTGAAAAAGCGCAAAGCGTGAGTGTCAGGATCGACAACAGCCCAGATGACTGTCGCTGATCCCTGGCGGCGCTGACCGTATGTGTGTCCATCCTGGCGTCATCCTTGGGTTATTTCCAAGGAGGCTACCCAAACGGCGCATTGTCATATATGACATCAACCCCTCGTTTCCTGCCAAAAGGAGGTGCGTATGGGCCGCCGCCGCACAATCGGTTTTGTCCTGTTCGATCAGGCATTGGCGTTGAACCTTAACGGTCCAGCGGAAGCATTCAGCGTTGCCAATCATGTGCTTTCGCAGGTTGACGGGGGATACGATCTCGTTTTTCTCTCGGAAGCGGGAGGGCTGGTGCGGACGAGTTGCGGCTTGTCAGTCGATACGCAGAGCCTGGAATCGATCGACCCGAGCGCGCTCGATACCCTCATTGTTGTCGGCGGCTTGAACGCTTGGGCGTTCACCGCAGATGCGCCGCTTGTTCAATGGATCTGCAAGGTATCGAAGACCGCGCGGCGCACATGCAGCATCTGCAACGGTGCCTTTCTTCTCGCAGCGGCCGGGCTGCTCGACGGACATCGCGCCGTAACGCATTGGTGTGAAGTCGAGCGATTGAGGGCCAGGCACCCGAATGTGCTCGTTGAACTCGACCCCATCTATTTGCAGGACGGCGCGATCTGGACTTCGGCGGGAATGACGGCCGGAATCGACCTCGCGCTCGCACTTATCGAGGATGACCATGGCCGACGAGTGAGCCTGAGGGTAGCCAAGGAACTGGTGGTCTTTCTCCATAGGCCGGGCGGGCAGGCGCAGTTCAGCAGCGCGCTTGACGCGCAAACCCGCCTCGGCACGGCGCCTCCGGTTGCCAGGCTTGCTGACCTTCCGACATGGATCATGAACAACCTGAACTCCGATCTCAGTGTTGATGGGCTGGCGAAGGTGGTGGGAATGAGTCCGAGGACTTTTGCTCGCAACTTCGCCCGATGGCATGGGGGCACACCTGCGAGTCTCGTCCAGGAGCTTCGTGTCGAAGCTGCCTGCCGTCATCTCGAGAACGGCGACACCGACATCAAGCGCATAGCCGACATATGCGGATTTGGTGATGAAGAGCGTATGCGGCGTGCATTTATGCGCCGCCTATCCATTCCACCGAGCGCCTATAGGGAACGGTTCGGTCACCCCATACCCGCCGCGCAGCGGAAGGTCCCACGAGCGGCTATAGACGGCTTTCGCGAGGCGGCGGTCGGACCAGCCTGAATGCAAGGAGTATGCCCGCATGACATACAATTAGACTTATCCTCCTTTGCCTTCCCAACTGCCGTGACACCGATCCGCCCTGCGCGATACCCATAAACCTCGCGGCCGAGCTGACGATCGATGACCGGCCGCCACCGGACAAGGGTGAACTCATGGCTCTTTTCGACCACGGCGAACTTGCCGCTCGATAGCTCAACAGTGCCGGTGAATTTGCCGCTGACGTTCTCGCCATCCTTGGCGGCGCGGAACGGTAGCCCCTTGTTCTCGGCCATCTCCGCGCAAACACGGGCAACCTCCCGCCGGCGCAGGGTGGCCAACCGATACGTCGATGAGCCCTCTTGAAGCCGCCTTCGCCAACCCCGACCCATCGCTGTGTCTTACGCGGTCCTCCGAGCGGGATGGTCCCTTCGTTGCCGGACTCGAGATATTGCTGCGCCAATGTGAAGTTCCTTGGCAAGGGTCGCAAACGTGGGAAACTCATATGCGTGACAGCCCGCTCACCAATCCTGAAGGAAGTACAATATCTTGAAGCCCACACCCGCCCAAGCTCAGGAGGCTGCGGTCACCGCCGTTTTCATCGATCCACCGGACATGCTCAAACGGAGGGGCCGGCAAGGCTACAATTCCCGGTTCCATGAGTTTCTCCCGCGGCTCGCGGCGCTATGCCGCGAGCCGCTTGTTTCTAGGCGGCAGTGCCGGTCCTTCGCGGCAACAGCCAGTTGGGACGTGGAAAATGGCAGGTATATCCCTGCGGATACCGTTCGAGATAGTCCTGGTGCTCGGGCTCGGCCTCCCAGAAATCACCGATCGGCTCGACTTCGGTAACGACCTTGCCTGGCCATAATCCCGACGCATCAACGTCTGCGATCGTATCGAGCGCAACGGCCTTCTGCTGATCGCTGGTGAAATAAATCGCCGAGCGGTAGCTTGTGCCACGGTCATTCCCCTGACGGTTGAGCGTCGTCGGATCATGGATCTGGAAAAAGAACTCGAGCACTTGGCGATAGGTGGTCTGCGAGGGATCGAAAATGACCTCGATCGCCTCGGCATGGGTACCGTGATCGCGATATGTCGCATTCGGCACATCGCCACCTGTATACCCGACCCGGGTCGAGATCACACCGGGCAGCTTACGGATGAGGTCCTGCATGCCCCAGAAGCAGCCACCGGCGAGAACGGCGCGTTCGGTCGTCATCAGATGTCCTCCACCTGGTTGAGATATTCACTGTAACCCTGCTCGGCCATCTCGTCGCGCGGCACGAAGCGCAGCGAAGCCGAATTGATGCAGTAACGCAGGCCGCCACGATCGGTCGGTCCGTCCGGGAAAACGTGGCCGAGATGACTGTCGCCATGCGTCGAACGCACTTCCGTCCGGATCATGCCGTGGCTGGTGTCGCGCAGCTCGTTCACGTTCGCCGGTTCGATCGGCTTGGTGAAGCTCGGCCACCCGCAACCCGACTCGTATTTGTCCGACGACGCGAACAGCGGTTCACCCGAGACGATATCGACATAGATGCCGGGTTCCTTGTTATGGAGAAGCGCACCGGTTCCCGGACGCTCGGTCGCACTCTGCTGCGTCACCCGATATTCCTCGGGCGACAGCCTGGCGATCGCAGTTTCTGTTTTCTTGTAGGCAGCCATGAATTCCTCCTTCGAATTCCTGTCCCAAAGATGGATACTCGATCCGAAGGTGTCCAATACGCCGCAACTATAATTTCAATGTGCCACTGACATGCGATGGGAAGCCTGTGCGGCAATCGCATCCATCAGGTCGGCACTTTTCACAGAATTCACGACCATGCAAACCGCTCTATCAGGACGCGGAGCTGCCGTAGCGCCGCGGCCGTCCCCGATCCGGAAATAGATTGGAATGCGACCGTGCGCGACAGGTCCAGCGTATCGACCGGGAGCAACGTGAGGCCGCCGACGATTGCCGAGCGCTCGGGTAGCATGCAAACACCGGCGCCTTCCGCCACGGCTTGTTGAATCAAATCCTCCCGTTCGGATCTAAGCCGCGGGATCATGATGATTGCGCGCTCATGCAGATGGTTTTGCACGCGCGTGCGGAATTCGCACTGGAGCCGATCGAGGTAAGGTTGCTCCGACAGGTCTGAAAGCGAAACCGAGGCCTGACTTGCCAAAGTGTGGTCTTGCGCCATCGCCAGTAACAGTCGCTCATGGAACATCTGGACGGTGGCGATCTTGGTGTTTCTGGCTGTTGGATCCGTGCAAAAGCACCCATCGATCTGGCCGAGGAGGAGACGCTCCATTCCTTCGTCGCGCGCAACTGGTTGCAAAACCAGTTCCAGCATCGGCATCTGCCGAAGGGCGTGGGAAACGAACCCGGTAATCAGCGCCGGCGCGATGGTGTTCACGATGCCCAGCGTCAAAGTCTCACGGCGACCATGAACTCGATTGAGGGATATAGCCCGGACCCGCTGCTCGCGGTCCGCAATCGCGGCGAATTCAGATCGTATTTCGCGGCCGAGCGCCGTCAGTCGACTATCTTTCCCATCGCGATAGACCAACGTTCCACCCAACTCCTGCTCGAGCCGCTGTATCGCTCTGGTGAGCGTGGGCTGGGACACTCCGCTCCGGATAGCTGCTTCGGTGAAATTGAGGGTATCCGCCAGGTTCAGGAAATATCGAATCTGGTTGAGTTCCATTGTTCTTCCTTCACCGCTCGTCCAACGCCGTCCAGGCCGGGCACACGCTGTCGAGCGCCGCAATTACCGACCCGCATGGAAACTATACATGCCAGCTATTGGCAATTTTCATTCCGCGCTGCCAGACTTGCAATCGTCGATGAAAGCTACGGTTCGCTACCCATACCGGCCGGCAAGCAGCATTTCCATCAAAGAAACAAACGACCGAGGAGGCGTTCCGATGAAAGCAATCATTGTGACGGACAAGGCTGCAGGAACGGCCGGGATGAAGCTGGTGGAGCGGCCGGAGCCGCAGGCAGCGATAAACGACGTCGTCGTTCAGGTTCATGCGTCGGGATTCGTCCCGACTGAGTTGGAGTGGCCCTCGACCTGGAGCGATCGCCGTGACCATGACCGCACACCGTCGATCCCCGGGCACGAACTGGCCGGAGTGGTCACCGCCATCGGCTATGGCACAACGGGTCTGTCGGTGGGACAGCGGGTGTTCGGCCTCGCAGACTGGCATCGCGACGGCACGCTCGCGGAGTATGTAGCCATGGAGGCGCGCAACCTAGCGCCGCTACCGGGCGATGTCGATTTCACGGTGGGCGCGAGCCTGCCGATCTCGGGTCTGACCGCGTGGCAGGGACTGTTTCAGCACGGCCGCCTTCAGGCAGGGCAGAGTGTTCTTGCGCACGGCGCAGCCGGTGCCGTCGGTTCGATGGTGACGCAGCTCGCACGAGAGGCCGGTGCGTACGTCATCAGCACCGGGCGCGCCGCCGACCGTCAGACGGCGCTCGATTTCGGCGCAAATGAATTCGTCGATCTCGAGAACGATACCCTGGAGGACCTCGGAGGAGTCGATCTAGTATTCGATGTCATCGGTGGGGACATTCAGAAGCGATCCGCGGCCTTGATTCGGGCCGGCGGAACGCTGGTGACCGTCGTTGGGCCGGTCGAGGCTCGGCCCACCTATGGGCTGGCGGTCGACTTCGTTGTCGAGGCTGACCGTGCCCAACTGAGTGCGATCGTCCAGCGGGTGCGGGACGGCCGACTGCGGACGAACATCGGCACAGTTTCGGGCCTCGAGGATGCTATCACGGTTTTCAACGCTCCCAAGCGACGCGCGGGGAAGACGGTCATCCGCGTCCACCCGTGAGGACCCGACTAGAATGAGGGCATTCGCGGTCCTGGCATCCGCAACATATCTTCGTGGCAGATTGATCCCCGTGGACCATCCGGTTATGTCGAACGGTGCGCGGACCCCTCCAATCGGCGCAAGGTGCTAGTCCGCATCCGGCAGGATGCGGTCGAGCCGATCAAGTTGATTTATACGGGCATTGAGAAGAAGATGAACGAGCTGTGGTCGACATACGACGCGCACGAACTTGAAATCATTGCCGATTTTCTGTCGCGGAGCACTGAACTCGCCATCGCATCTTGCAAGGAAATCCAGCGGAACGCTCCCTCTCCACTTCCGCACCGGCGTCCACCGACCCGCAACACGCGAGCTTGGAAGTCATCATAACCATGGAATGCCCGCTCAGGGGTCGGCAGCCTAACGGCGGCTTATTTGGTTTTCCGCCAGAACCGCACAGACTGCTGTCGGGCCCCAATGCGAAAGTAATTGCTGTTCCCCCTCCAGGCCACTGCGGGCCCACACCGGATTCCATCTGACTATGCTCGTTCGCCGCAACTCCTTTTGGAAATCCGGGCCTTTACCTCATAGCATCGATATGCCCGTAGGGAAGCTTCCCGATCGGGGTGATTTTCTTTTGTTCGCGTCGACGCTTCCCGAGCGGTAAGTTATTTGTTGATTTTCGCGAAATCTTCCTGTACGGTAAGCCACAAATGGAGGTCCTCGATGTTCAGGTCCGCACGCGATTTTGGTGCCGTCGTCCGGGAAAAACGAAAAGGCCTGGGCTGGACCCAGACTGAGCTTGCCGCGCGCTCCGGCACGGGCGAGCGCTTCATCGTCGAACTCGAATCCGGCAAGCCGAGCTGTCAGCTCGAAAAAGCACTGATCGTCGCCCGCACCGTAGGCATGGAAATCGGGGACCTCAAGACCGCACCCGTCACTCCAACCGCGTTGGACGACGATCTCGGCTTCCTGCCGATCTTCGGTGACGGTCGATGACGACAGTCTTCTATGAAACCTTCCCCGTCGCGCATATGACATTCGAAGATGCGTGGTGGCTTACCTACGATCCATCCTGGGAAGCGCGGCGCTTGGCTTTCCCGGTCTCACTGACCATGCCGATGCGCTCAGGGGCGGTCGGCGCCGATGTACTGCTGCCATGGCTCGCCAACCTGCTTCCGGAAACGCATCTCGCCGAGATCGGCCAACGGCTGAAGGTTTCTCCCCAGGACATCGTGGGCTTGCTCGGCCACATCGGACGGGACACGGCCGGCGCGCTGTCGATCGGGAAGCCGCGGAAGGCGGGAGTCAACCTGCGGTTCATTCCGAATGAGAAAACATTGGAACGGATACTCAATGAGCTTCCGGCCAAACCTTTCCTGGTGGGCGAGCGGGGTGTCTCGATGTCACTTGCAGGCGTGCAGGAGAAGCTGCCTGTCTTTGTCGATGGGGGCGGGGCCATCTCGATCCCTGTCGATGGAACGCCATCGACCCACATTATCAAACCGGACACCAGGCGGCTTGCGGGAAGCGTTGAGAACGAGGCCTTCTGCCTAGCGCTGGCGCGGGAGTGTGGATTGGAAACCGCCGAGGCGACGATCGGCGTTGCAGGCCAACGGCGCTATCTGCTGGTGAAGCGCTATGACCGCTTCACCGACCCCCAAGGCGAGATCCGCCGCCTGCACCAGGAGGATCTCTGCCAGCTCACAGGTCATTTCCCGTTACAGAAATATGAGCGATCGAAGACAGGTGGCGGCGTGACGCTCAAGATGATGTTTCATGCCATCAGCGACCTCGTGTCGCCTGCCGAGCGCCTGAAGCTTCTCGACACGGTGATCTTCAACGTGTTGATCTGCAATTCGGATTCACACGCAAAGAACCACTCGATCCTGATCGGCGCTGGCGGCTCGGCCAAAATGGCGCCGCTATACGATTTGATGTGTGCCGCGGTATACCGTCGGGTTGACCAAAGCCTGCCTCAAGGCATTGCCGGACGGTTCACAGCGCCTACCTTGAGACGTGCTGATTGGTTGGCCCTGGCCGAGGAGGTCGGGCTTAGCGGCGCGTCGACCGTCAGACGTGTCGAGGAACTGGCAGGACTGGTCAGCGACGCCTCAGAGACCGTAGCGCGGCAGATTACTGCCATGGCGGGTGACCCGACAAGAGTTCTCGAACGCATAACTCACAGCGTTCAGAAGAGAAGCAGGCGGATTCAGGCGCAAGCGCGCGATTGATGAGGAGATGCGATGTCACCCCCACATTGAGACAGGAGACGCGGCGAAGGCGTGCGGGAAAGGCCGAGAACGGACTTGGGCATGCGCCGGCCGCACGCACTATCGTCCGCCTGATGACGCTTGAACACAACAACTTGACCAAGGCTCAAAAGATGACAGTCGCTGCCATTGAAGAGAGGCTACCGGATCTTGTCGAGGCCGGGGATGTCATCGAGAGCTTCCACAAAATGCTGCGCAGCAAGTCTAAAGATGATCTGGAAGCTCGCGCTGCAAGAAGCTTTGTCGCGTCATTCGCCAACGGCATCATCCGCGACTGGGGCAGCGGTCCAGAACGCGATAACTTCAATCTGGTCGAACGGCCAGACCGAGGGCCAGATCACCAAGCTTAAACTCATCAAGCGGCAAATGTACGGTCGCGGGAAGCTGGATCTGCTAGAGGCACGTATTGTCGGAGCGCCCTGATGTCTTCGAGATTGCGTCAGACCCAACATTCCGCGCCGATTGACAGGCAGTGCTGGAAGCGGATCTTCACTGTCCGAGACAACGAAGCAGACGCGCTGGTCTGCGTCGCGTTACGGTGTCACATCAGCCCATTGTCCTTCAGCAGTTGGATTTCATCGCCAGTGATCCAACCAAAAAGCCTTCAGTTTTCCGTCGTTCTGCTCAAGGAGATAGGTATTGGTGAACGGGACCTCGACATGCCTGCCATCCTTCTCGAATTTACTATTCCAGCCCACGTGAGCGAGACAACAGTGCGTTTCGTCGATTGGATGCACCTCGACGGCGGTGACGGTCATCCTGCAACCGCCCGCACATCCGGTCATCCGCGATCTGCAGGGCGGAAATCGAAGGCGGTACGTCCGTTAACGGCCCGGGAGCCGCAACCCTGCTCCGGCATGTTTGCTTCGCGGTTAACGCGGGCGGAAGCCCGTTTGCGAGCCTTGCCCCTTGCGATTCCGGGATGGCGCCGGTTATCTTGCTGCTTCCGAACGCAAAGGACCGCGCGATGCCCCGTGATCCAAACAGATTCGCGGCTCCGGCCACTGCCGCGGCTGCGCTGCTGGCTCTTGCCGGCTGCACCGCAGAACACACCGCCCAGCCGTCTGCCTCCGGAGTATGCAATCCGGCCGCGACGCAGCGCCTCATCGGCGGGATCAAGCCGAACGATCAAGACGCCATGCGTCTGACAGGGGCGACTCTGGTGCGCCAGATCGCCCCTGGCGATCCTGTCACACACGATCTGCGCGATAATCGTGTCACGATCGAAACGGACCCTGACTCAGGTCGCGTCGTTGCGGCGAGGTGTGGATAGAGGCAGTGCTCCGGAGGCAAGCAGTGGAGCGGGTTCCCGACCTTGTCACTACCGTTCCGCTCAAAACCGAGCAACTATGCGGACGGACTACCTCAGGCGTGTGCTGGACAGGAGGAAGTCACCACATTTTCCAAATCATTATGTAACCCGAGGCGGGCCCTTGCGGAAAGCCGGGAATCTTGCGTCAAGGAAACCGCCCTCGATGCACGTCAAAGGAGCGGCGAGCGAATGTCAGCGAATGCCACCAGGTTTTCACGATCGTTTTTCCACGGAACCAAGGCCGATCTGAAGCCCGGCGACCTGATAGCCGTTGGCCACCAGTCCAACTTCGCCGAGACCAAAGCGCTATCCTGGGTATATTTTGCGGGTACGCTGGATGCGGCGATCTGGGGTACCGAGTTGGCCTCAGGCAGCGGAAAGGAAAGGATTTATGTCGTTGAACCGACCGGGCCGTTCGAGGACGATCCAAACCTGACGGACAAGCGGTTCCCTGGCACCAGCGGACAGTCCCCATCCCACCCCGCTCGAGTCATGTAGGGAACCGGGCGCAACAAGATGACAGGAATAGACCCGTTCCGGTCGTTAAACATTACTCGAGGCACCCCCGGAAGTAGTCATCCGTTATGTCGCACGTTGTGTCCGTCCAATCGGCTGATGCCGGGCAAGATATCGTCGCTCACGCATGTTGACGGCTACGATACGCCGCAACATTGGCAAATGGAACCAGGTTGTTTCGTGGAACCGCAGCGCGGCTTCCGGCCGAATGATGGCAAGGTAGCCTGTAACCTGTCGGCCGTCAGTCGGACGACACAGACAGCCCAGCGAGAAGCGGAGCGTAGGCGGCTAGTCTGCGGGATACATACTCGGTGAAGAGCCGCACACGCTTCGTCTTGCGTGTCTCGCCTTGAGTGAGAAGCCATACCGGACCGTACAGGTGCAGGCCGGTGCTAGGCACCCTTTCTAGTCGGGGATCGGCGTCTCCTACGAAGCACGGTAGCGCTGTAATGCCGATACCTTGCCGAACCGCCGCGACCTGCGTTTCGAAATCCATGGTCCTAAAATGAGTCCCGGCTGTCCGAGCCTCTCCCTCGCGGGTCCAGTCAGGTACTCCATGACCACTTACGGCGATCCACTTGGGATCCGGCCCGCCCGCCCGCCACTCGGCTAGCCGATTGCCGGAGATGTAGAAGCCGCCAAACAGGTCCGGCCCTTTCAAGCCATAAAGATTGAGCGGCAGGGTCTCGCGATTGTAGACGACGCGGATGGCCACGTCGGCCTCTCGGTTGGTCAGGTTTGCCAGCTCGCCGGACGATAAGATTTCCAATTCGATGTCCGGATGCAGGCGCACGAAATCGGCCAAGTCCGGGATCAGTAGATGTGCTGCGAGGGGAGGCGGTAACGTCACACGCAGTAGCCCGCGCACGCTCTGATCGCGCCCGAAGACACGCGTTTCGAGCTGGTGCGACGACGCTTCCATCTGCTCCGCTAAATCGAGGACCTCCTCACCTGCAGGCGTCAGGCGGTAGCCCGCAGGGAGCTTTTCAAACATCTGGGCGCCAAGGCGCTCCTCGAGTTGCGCGATACGTCGCAGCACGGTTGCGTGGTTCACTCCGAGACGTTTGGCGGCGGCCCGCACTGAGCCTCCGCGCGCCGCGGCGAGAAAGTAGCGAACGTCATCCCAGTCAATCATGGTGCATTCCTGCGCCGTAATGCACGGCGCTTCCGAGTGTATTGTAACACGCTAGGCCGCACTGTGCGCGGATGTCACGATGTTCAATCACATGACCGGATCGTTTTTGCACCAGAGATGTGCGCAACTCCACACTCACCAGCCGACTTCGTCGAGCCCATCTTGGGAGCCACGGGGAGATTTCCTCGAATAGCAAAAGCCTGCGATGGCAAACGAAGGATACGCGACATGACCAGATTGAATGGAAAGACGGCTGTGATTACCGGCGGCGCGACCGGCATTGGCCTCGCCTCGGCAAAGCGCTTCATCAAAGAGGGCGCTTTCGTCTTCATCTTTGGCCGACGGCAGGAAGCGCTCGACGCCGCCGTGGCGGACCTCGGTTCCAATGCCCGCGCAATACAGGGCTCGGTTTCCAATGAGGCCGATCTCGACCGGCTCTACGCGGCCGTGAAGTCCGAGCGCGGAACCCTCGACATCGTCTTCGCCAATGCCGGGGCGGGAAGCCCGCTTCCGCTCGGCCAGATCACTCCCGAGCACATCGACGATACTTTCGACACCAACGTTAAGGGTACGATCTTCACGGTCCAGAAGGCGCTGCCGCTGATGGGCCCGGGCGGTTCGATCATCCTGACCGGATCGAGCGCCGGCACTACGGGCGCTCCAGGTTTCACCGCCTACAGCGCAAGCAAGGCGGCCGTGCGTAATCTCGCGCGGACCTGGGCGGAGGACCTGAAGGGCACCGGCATCCGGGTCAACGTGCTGTCGCCCGGGGCGACGGCCACTGAACTCGCTAAAGAGGCTCTGGGCGAGGAGGGCCAGAAGGCCTACGGCGCGATGACTCCGCTCCAGCGCATGGCCGATCCGGCGGAGATCGGAGCGGTGGCTGCTTTTCTCGCCTCGTCTGACAGCAGCTTCATGACCGCCAGCGAAGTCGCCGTCGATGGCGGCCTGGCCCAACTCTGATGCACGACGCCCACCGCTCGCTCCGTGCGATCGTTTGGAGCCGTCCGATAGGCGTGGTAGACACGAGGAGAATAAATATGAGCTGCGCAATCATTGGCTTCGGCAATATCGGCAAGGCCGTGGCGAAGGCGTTTGCCCGCGAGGGCATCGAAGTATCCGTGGCAACCACGCGTGACCCGGAGAGCTTTGCATCCGAAGCGGCCGCGATCGGGCCTACGATCATCCCCAGAAAGCTCGCGGAAGCGGTCGAGGCGGACATCATCTTCCTGGCCGTCCGTTTCGAGGCGCACCCGGATGTCGCGAAGACGCTCCCCTCCTGGCAGGGGAAGATCATCGTTGACGTGACCAATGCCTACGGCGTGCCAGATGAGGATCTGGGCGGACAGCCGTCCGCAAGGGTTGTCGCGCGGGCCTTCACCGGCGCAAGAGTGGTCAAGGGGTTCAACCATTTGGTCGCTGCCGTCCTTGACCAAGACCCGGCCGCACATGGGGGCCGGAGAGTGGTGTTCCTGGCGAGCGACGATGACGGCGCGGCAGCGGAGATTGGTAAGCTCACGGAAAATCTCGGTTTCGCGCCAATCAAACTTGGCGGGCTGTCGGAAGGTGGGCTGCTGGTCCAAGCGCGCGGCAATAGCTGGGGCCACCTGATCTTCAAGGACCTGGTCAAGTTCGACTGATGTGGCTCTAGCCATGACGGGCATAGGAACTCCCACAAGGTTCCGAACCAGAGCTGACCGCGTGTCAGAGCGTACGCGGTCAGCCTTGTGTTGTGGGCACCAAGAATCTTTCTGAATGTCGGCTTATCGCGGCTTCATGCCAAGAGCGGTCAGTCCGTTTCCCACCCCATGGCAGCCGATTAGGCGACTTCGGGGCCCAAGCTGAAGTTCCGCTGCCAGGGCACCACCACAAAAAGCGGACATCATCGTTCTTACCGCCAGGGTCTGGGTTCGGCCCGAAGCGGTCAACGGCCGCGGTGAAACTCCGACTTTTGCGAGGAGTTTTGCGGCGAAACCGTTCGAGGGTCAGGACGTCACAAGACTGATACCAGTTTTCAGACTGCCACGAAGCCGCCATCGACAAATAGCTCCTCGCCGCCAACGAAGCTGCTTTCGTCCGATGCGAGATACAGCACCGCCTTGGCGATCTCTTCGGTCTGACCGAGCCTCCCGAAAGGAATAGTTTGCTGCATCCATTCCTCGGCGCCGACATTGTTCTGCAGATAGGTCTGCATTGCCGGTGTCATGACCATGCCGGGTGAAACGACGTTCACACGAATGCCCCGGCTTTTCAGATCGGTCGTCCATGTTCGTGCGAACGAGCGGACCGCTGCCTTTGTAGCACTGTAGATGGACAGGTTGGCAAAGCCCTTGCTACCCGCCCCCGATCCAGTCAAAACAACAGCGCCGCCGGCAGACATCAGCGGTAGAGCCTTTTGCACGGTGAAGACCATGCCCTTCACGTTGATGCCAAAGACACGGTCAAAATGATCTTCTTCAATGGCGCCGATCGGGGCGGACTCGGACACGCCGGCATTTGCGAACACCACGTCCACGCGGCCGCGATCACGCTTTACTTCTGCAAAGAGCCTGTCGAGGTCTGCATGATCGGCGACATCGCCTTGAACGCCAACGGCGCCGTTGCCGATTTCTTCTAACGCCTCATCCAGGCGTTCCTGCCGGCGTCCCGTGACATACACATGGGCGCCTTCTGCTGCAAACAACCTGGCTGTTGCCAAGCCTATGCCATCCGTAGCGCCCGTGATCACCACGACCTTGTCCTCAAATCGTTTCGTCATGTCATTCGCTCGCTTTCGCAGTAAGTGGAGGGTTGCTCCACTTACTATATGGAGATATCCTCCACTTACAAGGTATAGCGAGGCAGATTTTTTGGCTGACGAAACCCCATTGCGAGCCGATGCGCAGCTAAACAAGGAGCGGATCCTTGCCGCAGCCGAGGAAGTCTTTATGCAGCGAGGCGCTGGTGTTTCATTGGACGACGTCGCAAAGCGCGCCGGGGTTGGGATCGGGACGCTTTATCGCCGCTTCCCAACGCGAGAAGACCTCCTAGCCGCGACGTATAGCTCCCGATTCTTGGCTCTCGCTGAGACGAGCCGTGCCAGAGCAGTCAATCTTGACCCTTCAGACGCCTTACGCGCCTACCTTGAAGAACTCGTCCAATATACGAATGTTTATCGAGGTTTCGCGGCGTCTCTCGGGACGGTTCTACAGATTGGAACGCCCGGATGTCTCGCAACCGGTGAGGAAGGTGCCCGACTTTTGCATACTGCACAGGAGGCGGGAGCTATTCGACCCGAGATCAGCTTCAACGACATAGTCTGCGTAGCGACCGCAATATCACTCGCTACCGAGCAAGACAGCTCACCACGAGAGCACATCACTCATTTGGTGGGTATCTTTATGAACGGGCTCGTTGAGCGCTGAAACTCCCACGATAACCGTTGTTGGGGCATGATGCCGTCAAAGTATGGTATGGTGGACGTCTACTTTCGGGAAAGACGCCAACGCGGGTTTTACGTTCATGTTTTAGCGTACAGGTACCGGCTCGGTCCCGCACCATTCGGCGATGAACAAGGCCATGGCTGTCGTAATGCGCTTGAGTGATTCAAGGCTGACACACTCGTCAAAGCCGTGGATGCCCCGCGACGCCGGTCCATAGCATAGGGCGGGAATCCGGTCGTAAAGCGCGTAGACCCGTGTATCGAGATAGCTCGGCGTTACCAGCGTCTCAAGCGGCGCGCCGAATGCGGCCTCATGGGCGCGACCCAGCACCGCCTCAGCCTCGGAGCCCGGCTCCAGAACGTAGCCTTCCGCATGGAAACCGTTGAAGGTGACGGTCGGCCGTCTGTTGGACAGGAACGGATCCCGATGGGCGAAGCTTTCGATCCGCATGCGGATCTCGTCGGCGGCGGCGGCAGCGCTCACGCCCGGATAAATCGCGATGCGACAGTCGATCCGGCACCAGCACGGCACCGAAGACGCCCAGTCACCGCCTTCTATCTTTCCAACATTCAGGTTTATCGGATGCGGATAGTCGCGGAAATAGGTGTGCTCAGCCTGGCGAGCATTCCAATCCTCCTCGAGGCGGCGCAGTTCTCCAATCAGTCGGTACGCGGCCTCGATCGCATTGGCGCCCGCGCCCATCTCGCGGACATGCACCGGCAAACCCTGTACCTCGACCTGGAACCATAGGACGCCGGTATTGGCGCGAACCAGCTTCTCGTCCTCGGGCTCGGGGATCAGTACGGCATCGGCCTTGTAGCCCCGAAGGTGAGTCATCATGGCACCATTGCCGGTTGACTCCTCCTCGACCACGGATTGGAGAAAGACGGTCGCAGCGGGTTGCAACCCCACGCGCCGCAGCGCGTCCATCGCGAAAACGTTTGCCGACGCCCCTGCTTTCATGTCGGCGGCGCCACGCCCGTATATCCACCCGTCTTCGACCTCGCCCGCATATGGATCGTGTCGCCACATGGCAAGCGGACCCGTCGGCACGACATCGAGATGAGCCTGCAGGATAAGTGAGCGGCCGATCTCACGCCGGGGATGGTGGATGCCCACCACGATCGGCGCGGTCGAGTGTTCCTCCGACCACGGCGACCCGCCTGGATGGCGTTCGATGGCATTCCGGTCCATTGCAAAGCGATCCAGGGTGTAGCCACGCTGGCGGAGAGCCCGGAACATGAAATCCTGTATCGCGTGTTCGGCGCCGCGCACGGATTGGAAGGCGACGAGCTTCCGCAGAAACTCGGTCTGCCCGGTAAAGCCCTGGTCGACGGAGGCGACAATCGCATTGCGGATATCGGGAGTAAGCGTCATGCAGAATTCCAACCAAATAGAGTGTCACACCGGGGTCCCTCAGGCTAATGCAGCGTCGGAAAAATCTTCCCCGCCTTCTTCCCGAATTCATTCCAGCCGTATCAGAAGCCCGGCTATCAGCTGCGCGCGCTCCACGAGGCTATCGACTTCGATATATTCGCCGAGTGTGTGCAGGCCGGCGCCGCGCACGCCGATGGAATCGAGTGTCGCGATACCGAGCGCACCGGTGAAGTTGCCGTCAGAGCCGCCGCCGGCGCTGGCATGAGACAATTCGAAGCCGATCTCCCCGGCGATTCCGCGCGCCAGTTCGTAGACGGCCATGGTGCCTTCGTCCGGCTCCCAGACAGGCCGCGTGACGCCGCGCGTGACCTCGATCATCACTTCGTTCTCCTCGCCGGCAAGAGCCAGCATGCGCTTGATCCCGTCGTCCAGATCGGCCTGGCGCTTGGCCATGCTGAGCACCTCCGCATCGCAGGAGGAGGAGACGCAGTTCACCCACTGGCCGGCATGGATGACGCCGACCGAGAAGGTGCAGTCCTCGCCCGTCATCGCCTCGATCTCCAGCACCTTGCGCGCCATGGCGGCGATCGCCGAGCGGCCGTCCTTGAGCGCCCAGCCGGCGTGGCTCGGTCGGCCTGAGGTTTTCACGTTGAAGCGGGCGATGGCATAGCGTCCAGTCACCGCTCCGCCATCGGGCCGCGCCGGCTCGGGCACGAGCACCACCTTGTTCTTGCGCGCCTCCATTTCGATCAGTTCGCGCGTCGAGGGCGTGCCGACCTCTTCGTCGGGCGTAAACAGAACGGTGATCGGCAGCGGCGTTTCCATCCCGGCCAGCGCAAGCTGGCGTATCGCCTCTATGCTCACATAGTTGCCGCCCTTCATGTCCTGGATGCCGGGTCCGTAGCAACGGCCGTTCTCGATCCGCCACGGGTTCTTTTCCAGTGTGCCGATCGGATGCACGGTATCGAGATGGCCGGAGATCAGGATACCGGGTTTGCCGAAATCCTTGTGCGGAAAACGCGCCCGGACGGAGCCGCCGAACCCCATGCGGCCCGGAATGCGCTCGATCGCCGCGCCGGCGGCCGCCAGATCATAGGCGGCAAGATCCATCATCCGGTCGACAGCGGCGGCATCGAAGGTGGGGCTCTCGCATTCGATCCAGGGCTTCAGGCCGGCCAGCATTGTTTCCGTGTCAAACGGCAGATTCTTGAAATGCATTATTTTTGTCCTGAAAGGTGGCTTGAATTCAAAGGGGCAGGCGCTTCTCGACGATGCGCGCCATGATGCTGGCTCCCACCGGCAGAATGTCGTCATCGAGAACGAAGCCTGGATTGTGCACGGGCAGAGTGCCCTTGTGGCCGAGCGTGCAGTAGGCGCCCGGCACGACCTTCAGCATATCGGCGAAATCCTCGCTGCCGGTCACCAGCTCCTCGGTGATGGTCGCGTTCTCCACACCGACAATCTCGGAAGCCGCCTCGCGATAGGCTTCCGCAAGACCAGCGTCGTTCATCAGCACGTCGAATATGGGGCGAAGATCCGGCACGATCTCCACCTCGTAGCTCTCGGAGAAGCCAGCGCAGAGCCTGATCAGGCGATTATGCACGAGGTCGCGCACCTCGTCCTCGAAATAGCGGATCGTGCCGGAGATCACGGCTTTATCCGGCACGACATTATAGGCGGAGCCGGAATGGATCTGCGTCACCGACAGCACCGCGGGCTGCGTCGGCTTTACGTTGCGGCTGACAATGGATTGCAGATTCTGCACCAGCGCGGTGGCGATGACGATCGGGTCCTTCGCGTGATGCGGCATCGCCCCGTGGCTGCCTACGCCGTTGACGGTGATGTCGAAAAAGGTCGCCCCCGCCATGGCCGGACCTGGCTTTACGCCGAACTTGCCGGGCTCGGCCAGCGGATTGTTGTGCATGCCGTAGATCTCGTCGCAGGGAAACTTCTCGAAAAGTCCTTCGGCCAACATGGCGCGGGCGCCGCCAAGCCCCTCTTCCGCCGGCTGGAAAATCATCACGGCGCGGCCTGCGAAGCCGCGCGTCTCGGCGAGATAGCGCGCCGCTCCCAGAAGCATCGTCGTATGGCCGTCATGCCCGCATCCATGGAAGGCGCCGGGTGTCTTCGAGGCATAAGGCAGGTTGGTCAGCTCATCCATGGGCAGCGCGTCCATGTCCGCGCGCAGACCCACCATGCGGGCGCCTTCCTTCCTACCCTTGATGACGCCGATGACACCAGTCTTTCCAAGGCCGGTATGCACCTCATCGATACCCCATTTCCTCAGGAGCTCGGTCACGATGCCGGAGGTGCGCACCTCCTCGAAACCGATCTCGGGGTGCTCATGGAAATCGCGACGGATCGCCGTCAACTCCTCGGCATACTCGGCGATCTTCGGCAGAATGGGCATGGGTCGTCTTCTCCGCTTCGACAGGACCGCTTCACGCGGTCCGCAGTTCATGGAAATTGGCGAAGTCCCAGGCACGGCCGGGCGCTGCCTCGATGAGCGTGCGCGTATAGGCGTGCCGGGGATTGGAAAGCACGTTGGCGGCGCTGTCGTGCTCGACGATCAGGCCGTGCTGCATCACGACCACCTCGTCACAGATCTGGGCGGCAACGCGCAGATCGTGCGTGATGAAGAGAATGGCGATGCCCAGTTTCTTCTGCAGCGTGTCGAGCAGTTCCAGAACCTGTGCCTGGACGGAAACGTCCAGCGCGGATACGGCCTCATCGGCCACCAGCACATCCGGCTCCATGGCGACGGCGCGGGCAATCGCCACGCGCTGCCGCTGGCCGCCGGAAAACTGATGCGGATACCGGTCCACCGCATCTGCCGGCAGGCCGACGAGTGCGAGAAGCTCGGCCGCCCGTTTCAGCGCGGTTTTCTTGTTCGTGCCGATATTGAGCGGTCCCTCGATCAAGCTTCGGCCGATGGTCCAGCGCGGATTGAGCGAACGGAACGGATCCTGGAACACGATCTGGATATGCTGGCGGTGGGGCCGCAATTCGCGCCGGGACAGCCGGGCGATCTCACGACCGGAGACCCGGATGTCGCCGCCGGTCGGATCGATCAGCCGCATGATGCAGCGCGCCACGGTGGACTTGCCGGAGCCGCTCTCGCCAACGATGCCGAGCGTGCGCCCGCGCGGAATGGAAAAGCTTACATCGCTGGCCGCCCTCGTGGCCTCGCGTCGGCTGAAGACGCTGTGCGCGCCATAGATCTTTTGCAGACCATCGACAGAGAGGACGGCCGGGCCCTCGGGTTGCGGGCGCGCGGGGCGCGGCGTCAGGCTCGGCACGGCTTTCAGCAGTTCGCGCGTGTATTCATGCTTCGGGTGGCGCAGAAGTTCTTCCACCGGCGCCCGCTCGGCAATCTGTCCATGGCGCATCACCTGCACCGTATCGGCGATCTCCGCCACCACGCCCATGTCATGGGTAATGAAAAGGACAGCGGTACCGTGCTTTTCCTGGAGCTCGGCGATCAGGCTCAGGATCTGCTGTTGCGTCGTGACGTCGAGCGCGGTGGTCGGTTCGTCGGCGATCAGCAGCTGCGGCTCCAGGATCAACGCCATGGCGATCATGATGCGCTGACGCTGCCCGCCCGAAAGCTGGTGTGGATAGGAGCGATAGATGCGCTCCACATCGGGCAGATGCACCTGATTCATGATGTCGAGCACGCGTGCCTTCTTCTCCCTGGCCGGGAGCTTGACGTGGGTGTCGAGCACCTCTTCGATCTGCGCACCCACGCGGATGACCGGGTTCAGCGCCGTCATCGGCTCCTGGAAGATCATCGAGATCTTGCGCGCACGTATCTCGCGCATCGCCTGGGGGCTGAGCTCGAGCAGGTTTCGTCCTTCCAGCTCGATGCGACCGCCGGTGGCGACGAGCGCCCCCTTCGGCAGAAGCCCCATCACCGAAAGCGAGGTGACGGACTTGCCGGAGCCGGATTCACCGACCAGACACACCGTTTCCCCTTGCCGGATCGTGACCGACACCCGGTCGAGCACAGGTGTGGCCTGCCGATTGCCGACGAGCCGCACCGTCAGGTCCTTGATCTCCAGAACGCTCGGTACACCATCGAAATTGCGGGTCTTGAAGCGCATGGTCAGCCCTCCCGCTTCTTCAGGCGCGGGTCCAGCAGATCGCGGACCGTATCGCCGAGCAGATTGATGGACAGGATGCAGAGCGAGAGCATCAGGCCGGGCCAGAAGATGAGGGATGGCTTGAGCTGAAAATAGATCCGTCCTTCGGCCATGATGTTGCCCCAGGTCGGTATCTCCGTCGAAACACCCGCTCCCAAAAAGGACAGGATCGCCTCCGTCAGGATGGCTGACGCACAGATATAGGTGCCCTGCACGATGAGCGGCGCGAGGGTGTTGGGCATGAGGTGCCGCCAGAGGATCTTCGGCATGGAGGAGCCCAGCGCGATGGCCGCTTCGACATAGGGCTCCTCGCGCGCCGACAGCACCACCGAGCGCACGAGGCGCACCACTCGCGGTATCTCGGGAATTGTAATCGCGCCCATCACCGACCAGATGCTTGGCCCGTTGAGCGCCACCAGCGCGATCGCCAGGAGGATGGATGGAATGGCCATCAGGCTGTCCATTATGCGCATGATGACGGCGTCCGCCGTACGGAAGAAGCCTGAGACGAGGCCGATCATGAGGCCGATCGCCACGCTGACCCCCGCCGCGCCAATGCCGATGAAGAGCGAGATGCGCCCGCCCGTCACCACGCGTGACAGGAGGTCGCGTCCGTAGGCGTCGGTGCCCAGCGGATAGGTCTCGCTCGGCCCTTTGAGCCGTTGCAGCGCGTTCATGGACATGGGATCATGCGGCACGATGAGGGGCGCGAGAAACGCTGAAAGCACGATCAGGAAGAGCACGGCGGCGGCGATCATCGGTCCGATACCGGCGCGCCAGCCGCGCGGCAGAGCGATTGCGCCGAAGAGCCATTGCAGTCTCGCTGCGGGTTGTGGAGAGGCGACCATCAGTAGCGAATCCTCGGATCGAAAAAGGTGTAGGACAGGTCAACCAGCAGGTTGATGAAGACGTAGATGCCGCTGGTCAGGAGGATCATGCCCTGGATCACCGGATAATCGCGCGCCAGAATGGCGTCGACAGTGAGCCGGCCGATGCCGGGAATGTTGAATACGCTTTCCGTCACCACCACGCCGCCGATCAAAAGTGCGAATCCCGTACCTATGATCGTCAGGATGGGTACGGCTGCATTGCGCAGCGCGTGGCGGAACAGAACGATGGTCTCCTTCACCCCCTTGGCCCGTGCGGTGCGGATATAGTCCTCACCGAGCACTTCCAACATGGAAGCGCGGGTCATGCGGGCGATCAGCGCAACATAGATCGTCGCGAGCGTCAGGCAAGGCAGGATGGCGCGGGACAGGAACTTGCCGAAGCCCATCGAGGGCGCGGAGTAGCCCTGCACCGGAAACCAGCGCAACTCTATCGAGAAGGCCTGGATGAAGAGATAGCCGATGACGAATACCGGGATCGAGAAGCCGAGCACGGAAAAAGCCATCACCACATAGTCCACCCAGGTGCGGTGCCGCCAGGCGGCGACCACCCCCATCGGTACCGCTATGAGAACGGACAGGATGATGGTGAGCACGGCGATGTTGATCGTCGGCCAGATGCGCTGGCCGATCATCTGTGTCACCGGCGTGCTGGAGATGAGCGAGGTGCCGAGATCACCTTGAAACAGGAGCTTGATCCAGGTCAGGAACTGCACATGCAACGGATCCGAAAGGCCGAGCGAGGAGCGAATGCGTTCGAGCTGCTCCGGTGTCGCCGCATCGCCGGCAATAATGGCAGCGGGATCTCCCGGCGTCAGCCGCAAGAGCAGGAAGACGAAGATGGCGACGATCGCCATGACCGGTATGACGGCCAGGATGCGCCTGATGATGTAGCCTAGCATGGTGGTGTGCCTTGTTGTCGATTGTCAGCCGCCCCTCCCCTCCTCCCTTTCGTGGGAGCGGCGGCGTTCAGGTTACCGCCGTTCTCCCGTTCCCAGTGGTGCGGGAGGGAGAACGGCAGGCAGATGAAGCGGTGCTACGCTCGCGCCTCAGTCCGCCTTCTCGACGTTCCAAAACACCGGAACAGGCGATGGAATTATGCCGGTCAGCTTATTGCTACGCGCCTGCGGGGATGCGTACTGGCCGAGCGGAATAAAGAGCACTTCATCCATGCTGTGCTTCTGAAGCTTGACAGCCACCTCTTTCTGCTTCTCCGGCGTATCGGCGGTGATGAACTCGGCGCGCAACGCCTCGACCGCATCGTCCTTCGGCCAGCCGAACCATGCCTTGTCACCACGACCGTTCAACATCGCGCTGATCAGCGGTGAACTGATCTCCGGCACCATCCAATTGGTGAAGAACATGTTCCAGCCGCCTTCGGATGGCTTTGCCTGGCTGGCACGCCGCGTGACCAGGGTCTGCCAGTCCATGGGCTGCATATCGACATTGAAGCCGGCCTCTCGCAGAGCCTGGGCGGCCACAACAGGTTGAGCGGCGAGGCTCACCACGTCGGTCGGCTGCAAGAGCACGACCGGTGTCCCGTCATAGCCTGCCTCCTCCAACAGCTTCTTGGCGCCTTCGATGTCGCCACCCGAGGTCAGGGTCTTGGAACCGGACGCGTCAGCAAGCGGCGTGCCGCAGCCGAAGATTGCACCACAGACGGTATAGTAGTCAGGATTGCCGATCAGCGTGCCCAGCACGTTTTCCTGGCTGAGCGCCATCATCGCCGCCTGGCGGATTTTCTTGTTGTCGAAAGGCGGATATTTGAAGTTCGTGCGGCCCATGGTCTGATAGCCGAGGTTGTCGCGTGTCTCGACCGTCACGTCTTCGCTGGTCTGCAGCAGGGGAAGAAGGTCTATCTGCGGTTGTTCGATATAATCGATCTCACCCGACAAAAGCGCATTGATGGCGGTCTGGGCGTCCGGCATCGTCACCCATTTCACTTCGTCGACCTTGACCTCCTTGCCGCCGGCCATCCAGCTCACCGGCTCACTGCGCGGCACGTAGTCCTCGAACTTCCGATAGGTGACGGAGACGCCCGGCTGATACTCTTCCTGGACAAAGACGAAGGGGCCGGAACCGGTGTAATCGGTTATCGCTTCTTCCGGCGACGTGGAGGCCACGCGCTCGGGCATGATGAAGGGCGGCAGGGCCGATTGCTTGCCGACCGTCTCAAGCAGCGGCGGGAAAGGGGTCTTCAGTTTCCAGACGATGGTCTTGTCGTCAGCGGGCTCCAGGCTCTCCGTTACGTCGAAGATGAGCTGGCCGCCCGAATCGCGCTTGCCCCAGCGCTCCAGGGAAGCAACCGCGTCGGCCGCCGTCACCGGATTGCCGTCGTGGAACTTGAGTCCGTCCCGCAGCGTGAAGGTGTAGGTAAGGTTGTCGTTGGAGATGGACCAATCGGCCATCTGCGGCTGCGGCTTGAAATTCTCGTCGACCGCAACCAGCACGTCGTAGATCATGTAGCCGTGGTTGCGAGTGATATGGGCCGTAGTGATGATCGGATCGAGCACGCGCAGACCCGAATGCATGACAGCGGTGATCGTCTTGCCATCTGCCATCGCTGGCGTGGCGAAGCCGCTGCCGGCCATGAGGGCTGCGCTCGCCATGAGGACGAGCGCGGTCTTTTGACCGTAACTCTTGAAATGGGAAAGTCTCTCCTGAATACGCAACATTGTGTTCCCCTTGTTGGACTGGATTTGCGTTCGGTGACTTGATGGTCGGCGCGGTTCTGCCGCCGCGCTCGCCTTCGTTCAGGCCTCCCTTTTCTCGCGTAGCATTGGGCGGTGGAACACCGGCCCTTTGGGCGAAAGGCGCATGCCGTCGGCGAGCCTGGTCCATGGGAGATCGGCCGGATCGAGCGGCATTGGGCCCGGCGCGGTGCAGACCAGCACCACCTCGGCGATGGGCTCGAAATCGGCGCGGAAGTGGACCGAGCTCTTGTTGACGAGGATGGCCATATCCGTCGGCTCGATACCGACGAAACGATACATGGCGAGATCCGCCATCTGCGCTTTGTGCGAGGCGACGACAACCTTCACGCCGCCGATGGAGAGGCAGGCGGACGGGCCAACATTCATATGCGTGCCGCCGTAATACGGCCCGGTGGCGTGCAGGTCGCCATTCGACAGTTTCTCCACGCGAAACGCCGCTTCCAGTGGCGCATCGCCGGGAATACCCGACCGGCCGCCGAGCGCGATGGTAATCTCGGCGCCCTCACCCGCCGCATGCGCCGCGCTCGCCGCCTCGGGATCCACCATCATGCCAAGCGCCGCCTTCCTGGCCCCGTTCTTCAGCAGCGCACGGAGCATACCCGTGGTATTGGAATCGCCGCCCGCGCCCGGATTGTCCTGGGTATCGGCGATCACGACCGGGCGGTTGGCGCTTCCAGCGATGCGCATTGCTTCGCGCACGCCCTCATCCGGCTCATAGGCTCGGCCGGCGAAGGCCGCCTCGCTTGCCAGGATACGCTCGTAGAGATGGTCGGCAGCCTGGTCGGCGGCAGCTTGCGTCTCGCCATAGGCCAGGACGGTCTGGCCACACTCCTCGATATCGGCGGCAGGAAATCCCATCCAGTAGGAAACGCTCGCGACATCGCGCTGCTCTAACGCCGCCACCTCCGCATAGAGGCTCCTTGCGGGCTCGATAGACGTGCACTGCCAAGGGATGGAGGTCAGGAAAGGCAGTCGGCGGAACGCCTTGGCGTAAGGTCGGGCGCGCGCCATCAGCTTCCCCAGTCCCTCCGCTGCACGGCGGCCGGTCTTGGCCATATCTACATGCGGGTAGGTGCGGAAGGCAACCAGGAGATCGGCCTCGTTGACCATCCGCCTCGTGGTATTGCCATGCAGATCAAGGCTCACCGCGATCGGCACATGAGGGCCCACGACCCGGCGCACGCGGGCGATCAGCTCACCTTCTCCGTCATCGAGATGCTCAGCCACCATGGCCCCGTGGAGATCGAGGCATATGCCGTCAAGCGGACCGGCCTTTGCAATACCATCGACGATCTCGGCAGTAATCCTTTCATAGGCGTCTCGTGTCACGTGGGCGGACGGGATAGCGCCCGTCCACAGGATCGGGACGATGTCCCAGCCCGCTGCCTGAGCATGCGCCAGCGAGCCGGAAATGCCCAGGTTCACGCCGGGGCAGCGATCGAGTATCTCCCTGCCGCGCGAGATCGGCAGATAGCCCCCGCCCTGCTCGAACTGTGCATAAGTCGCCCTGGAGGGGGCAAAAGTGTTCGTCTCATGCAGGAAGCCGGCCAGCGCCACTCGCTTGCTCATGATGCTCCTCCAGCCGGCCGATCATTGACTGACATATCCAGTCGCACTCCAACGCTTCCGTTCATGACTGCCTTTCGGGTCGACGCCTCGAAATTTGCATGATAGATAGCTGTCTGTATCGCTGTGCAATACCTTCGTATTGGAATACGATAATTGGGCTGCGCACGGGAAGTCAAACGAATTTTGGAGTCACTGCTTGCGTTATATTCAAAGGTCCGAATACGGAGTGCGCCCGACGACGCGCGTCGATGAGGGCGACCCGCTTTTCGTGCAGGCTATCGCCCGTGCCATGCAGGTGCTTTCGGCATTTCATGACACGGGAAAGCCACTGACGCTGAACGAGATCGCCGCCGCCGGTGGAATGGGCAAGAGCGCGGCGCAGCGCGTCGTCCACACGCTGAAGCAGCTTGGCTATATCGAGCGGGACGCCGACGATCGGGGTTATGTGCCTGGCATCCGCATTCTCGACCATGCACGCGACTACCTGCGCCTCAATTCGCTGGTTGTGCGGGCGTCCCCCGTTCTGATTGAATTGAGGCGCAACACGCGCGAACGCGTGGACCTTAGCCTGCGCGACGATCTGCGCCTCGTCTATGCAGCTCGCCTGCAGAGCAAACGCGAGACCTTATTCGCGACTCTGGTTGGGCAGAGTGTCCCAATCTATTGTACGTCCGGCGGCCGGGCGGTGATGGCGCATATGAGCGACGCCGAGGTGGACGATATCATCAAGCGTTCGGATCGTCGCGAGATCACGCCGAAAACAATCACGGACCCCGAGCAAATTCGCGTTAAGGTACGCGAGGCACGAGAAAAGGGCTATGCGTTGGCGCTCGAGGAGATCCTGCTCGGGGAGATCGCCATCGCCGCGGCAATCCTGGCGCCCGACGGTACACCGCTCGGCGCGATCCATATCGCCGGCTCGCTCAGCGAGTGGGATGAAGAGACCTTCTGCCAGCGCTTCGCGCCGCTCGCGGGAGAAGCGGTCGGCGCCATTAACCGGTTTTAGGCCGTACGAGCAACGAGGCGCGCGTGAACGTCGGGCATTCAAGATATGCCAAAACGACTACGACTGATCGCATTGCACTCATTCGGTGAACGATCAGCGCAATGACATTCCAGTTCCAATCCGCGTCCTCCCTCACAGGGAACGTTATTGGCACGAAACGAGGGAACTAAGTCATTTAGGTCAGGCCGGGAATGAGCATACTTGGACTATCCCAAGTCGGCATGAAGCATCGCCATGATTTTCTTGCGGACCCGTTTGCCGAACACGACCGCACTGGAGGATCCCGCAGAACCAACGCCGCACATGCGACTTGATCCTCGATCGACTGTGGCAGACTTGATCCGATCCGAGTGTATCGCTGATGGAATGACGCAACCATTCAGCAGACAAGCCGTTGCTAAATTCGATCAGATATCAGGAAGTTCAGAATGTCTCACTTTGCCATAATCGAGGCGCCTTCGATCCTCGGCCTGTTCCCCAAAGGCGTGGAAACGCTGCCGGACGCGCTATTGACAGCTGGCTTGGCCGACCGGCTCGATGCCCATCATTCCGGACGAGTGACGCCGCTCCCATATGATGGCCACCGGGACCCTGAGACCATGCTCCTTAACCCCCAGGGGTTAGCGCAGTACGCGGTGGTACTCGCTGACGCCATCGAACCGGTGCTCGATCATGGCGAGTTTCCGGTGGTGCTAGGCGGTGATTGCTCGATTCTGCTCGGCTGCACGCTCGCAACCCGACGTCGCGGGCGTGCTGGCCTGCTGTTCGTCGACGGCCACGCTGATTTCTATCAACCCGAGGCCGAACCGTTCGGTGAGGCGGCGTCGATGGACCTTGCACTGGTGACCGGACGTGGTCCTGCCATTGTGACTGATCTGGAAGGTTTCCGGCCTCTGGTACGCGATGAAGACGTCGCGGCGCTAGCACGCCGCGACGCGGAGGAAACCGAAGAACGTGGTAGCCAGAGGATCGAAGATACCGCAATTGAGGTGATCGACCTGGCATCGTTGCGGGAAGCCGGCGTCGAAGCAAGCATGGAGCAGGCGCTCGGCCGTCTGATGTCGCCCGATATCGACGGTTTCTGGATTCACCTCGATGCAGATGCTCTCGACGATGCCATCATGCCGGCTGTCGATTATCGCATGCCTGACGGGTTGCGCTGGGATGAACTCGTGGCGATTCTCCGCATAGCGGTCGCTTCGGGCAGAGCGCTCGGGATCGATATCACCATTTTCAACCCGAAACTAGATGAAAACGGCGCCATCGCCCGCCGCTTCGTCAAAGCGCTCTGTGATGGGCTGGTCGCACACAAATGGTGAGGTGTCACGTGTAGCTAGGGTCCTGACCTTACGGAAGCGCTGCGTCATCGTCCGGAATGTTAGCCGGGTTCCACACGATTTCCCAGAGATGGCCATTCGGGTCGCGGAAGTAACCGGCATAACCGCCATAGAAGGTGCCCTCCGGCGCCTTGACGATATCGGCGCCAGCTTGACGTGCCTGCTCGATCACCTCATCAACTTCCCCACGGTGAGCTACATTGTGCCCAATCGTGAATGATGTCGGACTGATTGCCGTCTTGGGCAGGTTGGTATCGTGGGCAATGTCATCCTGTGCCCATATTCCAAGCTTCAGCCCTCCGGCGAGTTCGAAGAAGGCAACGGCGCCGTGTTCGAATTCGCGGCCGACGATCCCCTCCGTGGGCAGACCGAGACCATCGCGATAAAAGGCAAGCGATTCCTCAAGATTCGCGACGCCAATGGTGAGAACGGATATGCGTGGTTTCACTTCTCATCTCCTTTGATGCGCCGTCGACGCCTAGCCCCATATTTCTCTTCTAATTGTCTAATTGGCGGCTCAGGCGGATGTCCCCGGTAGAGCGCCAAGCCTCATTTCCTCATCGCATATCTTTTGGTCGGTAAACTTTGGCAGGAAGCTCTGCGACCTCAATCCAGCCCCCCGCCGTGAGGTGTGGGCAGGATCGGGCAAGGTCTATAGCGACGTCCATATCGTCGGCCGTAATGAAGCTTAGGCCAAGAACTGGATTGGGCCCGCCGTCGGCACTGACCGAGCCATCGGCGCTTATCGTTCTGGCTATGGTCATGGGATTGTTGCTTCCCTCAAGGGCATCGCCGAGTTGGTCCATCCACGCCTTCCAGTCATCTGATACTTCGGATTGTTCGGTTGCGGGATTCGGTACTCGACTGCCGTGATAGGCCAGAAGATATTTAGGCATTTCTCACTCTCCTCATCTCAACTCAAATGCGAGGCTGCGGCGCTCCCGATAATGACGGCGTGTCACCTCGTTTTCGACTTCTTGTCTGCGGTAGCAACGGCTGCGATTGCTTCGATCTCGATCATCACGGCCATCCAGTCAGCGCTTTCAACAAAGAATGCCGTACTGGACGAATGGCATAAATGCTATAATCCCCTCGTTTCATGCCATAGGCGGTTCCGCTGCGGGCTCTGCCGGTCCGGCGAGTTAGTATGAGAGGGATCGTCGAGCAGCATCAGTGACGTGCTGAATCTGCGCCCCGCGCCGCTCGCCTGAGCGATTGAGGCGGCTGTCCGAAGGCTCGGACGAATGCACGGCGCATGCGCTCAGGATCGGTGAATCCGACAGCGATGCCAATATGGTCAATGGGGTCACTGGAGCTTTCAACGCGCACCCGCGCAGCCTCTACGCGCAGCCGCTCCACGGCTTTGGCGGGCGTTAGGCCGGTCTCCGCCGCAAAGGCTCGAGAGAAATGGCGAGGACTCATTGCAGCCTGGTCGGCCAAGTGGTTGATCGTGAGCGGCTCGCTCAGGTGCGAACGCATCCAATCGAGCAGCTTTGCGAAGCGACCGTCCTGACGATCCATCTCGATGAGCGCAGAGAGCTGCGACTGTCCGCCTGGCCGGCGGTGGTAGACAACAAGTTCCTGTGCCGTGCGCCGTGCGACATCTTCACCAAGATCTTCACCGATCAGAGCGAGCGCAAGGTCGATGCCCGCAGTCACTCCCGCCGACGTCCACACCTTATCTCGATTGATAAAGATCCGGTCCGGTTCCACGCGCACCTGCGGGAAACACCGCGCGAGTTCGGCGCAGTAGTTCCAGTGCGTTGTCGCTCGATGACCGTTAAGCAATCCTGCCTCGGCCAGGACAAACGCACCTGTACAGACGCTCGTGACGCGTCGCGCACGACGAGCCGCCGTCTTGAACCACGCCATGGTTTGAGCGCAGTGCGCGGGCACTCGCCAATCCATTCCGCCAACCACGATCAACGTATCCAGCGAGGCCATAGGCAATGGTGGCGCGTACATCGCGGCACCCGAGTCGCTCACGACCGGACCTGGCTTCAGCGCGAACACTGATATTGAGTAGGCTTCGGGTGCGAACAGGTTGGCGTTGCCGAATGCGGATATCGGACCTGCAGCATCCAGAAGCTCAAAACCCGGATAGATCAACACGCCGATGGATCGTGACATGGCAGGAACCTCGGATGACTCCGCGTAACCTGAAACGGGGGAATAATGACATTTCGGACTGCGGCTGCATAGATCATTTCCGTGGTCAATGCAGACGGGAGAATCCCATGAACACAAATGTGTACCTGTGTTCAGACGGACTGATCTCAGCAATTCACCTGGTTATTTTAGCAGGATTTTCTCCATCTCTTTCCCCTTGGCGAGTTCGTCGATCAGTTTGTCCAGGTAGCGAATTTCCCGCATAATGGATTCCTGAATGTCCTCCACGCGGACGCCGCAGATCACTCCTGTAATCAGCGAACGTGAGGGATTCATCCGAGGCGCTTGCGCAAAGAAATCCTCAAAGCTTGTGTTCTTCGCCAGCTGATCGTCAAGCGTCTGTTGGCTGTACCCCGTCAGCCAACAGATGATTTCATCGACCTCTGCTTTCGTGCGTCCCTTTTTTTCGGCTTTCGCGACATAGTGGGGATAGACGCTCGCCACGCTGACAGAATAGATGCGATGCTTCACCATGCGTCCTCCTAACCTCCGGCGGTCATCCGATCAAACGTAAGCTGCCTCCTCCCAAACGCAAGGGGATGGCTCCCAATGGACAAAATCCATCGGGGCATCACTTCCCTTAGCCGAGGGCGGCCGTCAGAGGATCATAGGCATAGACCCAGGCCGGATCCTCCTGCTCCTTCAGCCAGGTGTTGGCATTGGAAATGGTCTGGACCTTGGTGGCCCGCTCGCGACGGGTTGCTTCGTAGAGACGGAACGCAACCCGGTATCCCTCGGTGCCGGTTTCCTCAAGGCAGCGGGTCAGGACCGCCGCGTCCTCGATGGCCATGCAAGCGCCCTGCGCCATGTGCGGCCGCATGGGATGGCACGCATCGCCCAGCATGACGAGACGTCCCCGGCTCCAGAGGTTCAGCGGATCGCGGTTCCAGAACGGCCATTTGGTCACCGTTTCGGTGGCGTCGATCAATGCCTGCACCACGGGATGGGACCCGCCGAAAATGGCTTCCATCTCCTCGCGGGAACTGTCGACGAAGCTTGCTTCATGTTCCCATCCGGTCACCGGAACGCCGGTGACGTAGTAATACTCGCTGCCGTCGCCCTTGGTGGCATAGGCCATGATATGGCGCGAGGCTTCCCACCACCACTTCACGCATGCCTCGAACTCCAGGCCGGAGGCCCGCAGCTTGTCCATGTTGACCAGTGCGCGGTGGCCGACCCAGCCGGAGAAGCGCGGCTTTTCGGGGCCGAGCAGGATTTCGCGGATCATCGAGTTGATGCCGTCGGCGCCGACGACCAGTCCGGCTTCTACCCGACGGCCATTGTCGAACGTGAGCAACACGTCCTTCTCGCGCTCCTCGATGGCATTCAGCCTGTGTCCGAAATGCAATCGATCCTCAGGCAGAGCGGCAATCTGTTCGGCGTGCATGTCGCCGCGATGGATGGTGATGTAGGAGGCGCCGTATTCCTTGCGACCATAATCGCCGAGGGGAATGCGGGAAAGATAGTCGCCCGTCCTGCCGTCGCGGGAGAACCAGAATTCCGGATGCGAACCGATCTCCCCGAGCCGTTTTTCGAGGCCGATGCGGCGGAATATCTTCATGACGTTCGGGCCGATGTGAATGCCGGCGCCAAGCCGGGTGAAGGCGGGGGCCTGCTCGAACGTGTGGACGGAGAAGCCCGCATTGGCCAGAAGGGCCGCGGCGGCCGCCCCACCAAGCCCGGCGCCAATCACCGCGATATCCACCTTTTCGCTGCTGTCTTTCATGGAGCTCTCCTGTTTGCTGGATATTTCATTTGTATACGAATGATATATTTGGATTTCGACCTTGAGCGGCTTGGCGGACCGCCCGGGGGCGGCCGGCAGATCTCACCAGGGAGGAAGGTCGGGCGCGAAACGCCGCCGGAGATAGGAGGCCAGTGCTTCCCGGTCGGCGGGTGTGAGTTCGTTGCGGAATGAGGGCATGTCGTTGAGGTGGAGCCCGTCGGGCGCCGTCAGCCCCTCGTCCAGCACGGTATGGAGCGCGTCCGGCACGGGTGCGCGCAGGGCGGCGGATTGGCTAAGCCCCGCACGCGCCGCGGTGATCGTCCCGGCGATTGCCGGTTCGTGGCAGACCGCACATGCGCTTTCATAGATCTGGCTTGCCCTGGATGGGGCCACGCGTGGTTCGGCAAGCGGCGGGTTCGCGATACCCGCGAGCGGCACTTCCACCAGCGACGCCAGGTAGACGGACATGGCCTTGATGTCCTCGTCCGGAAGCGCTTGCAGGCTGGCGGCGACTTCCGCCATCGGGCCGGAAGCGGTGGCGACCTGCGAGTGACCGTGACGCAGATAGGAGAAGAAGGTGGCTTCGTTCCAGCCGCGGGCGCCGGCCTCCGGCCCCTCCAGCGCAGGGGCGTACCAGCCCTTGATCATGGTGCCCGTGAGATGAGGCATTTCGGCGCCGGCCGCGTTGCGGGGCGCGTGGCAGGCGGAACAGTGACCGGCGGCATCGACCAGATATCTGCCGCGATTCCACATCACGTTCCTGGCCGGATCGGGCGCGAAGGGCGCGGCGTCGTGATAAAGCGTATTCCAGACCATAAGCCCCGGCCGAATGTTTGCAGGCGCGATCATCCGGGCCGGCGGGGTTTCGAGATACACTGGGGTGAGCGTCTGCAAGTAGGCGTAGAGCGCCAGCATGTCGTCGCTGTTGATCCTGGCGAACGAGGTATAAGGGAACGCGGGATAGAGATTGTGCCCGTCCCTGCTGATCCCGTGACGCATCGCGCGTTCGAAGGCCTCGTAGCTCCAGCGGCCAAGCCCGGTTTCTGGATCAGGGGTAATATTGGTGGACCAGACGGTGCCAAAGGGCGTGGACACCGGACGGCCGCCAGCATTGGGCTTGCCACCTTCCGCCGTATGGCATGTGGCGCAGTTGCCAAGCGCGAAAACCTGACGCCCCCGCTCCAGCGTGGCCTGGGAAAAGGTCTCGGGTGACGGCGGGCTTGAGGGCGGGATGGGCCGGTTGAACGGCATGGCTACGGCACCGAGCGTCAGCAGGCCGCCGAGCGCGGTGCCAAGCCCCAGAAGCTTCCTAAGCCGTGGGCTGCGGGAACCGGCGGATGATTTCGCAAGCGCGCCCACAGTGGGAGACGAGCCGGACGCAGCGAGAGCGGCGCGCATCTTTTCCGGGGTGAACGGAGCCTCGCGCATGCGTACACCCGTGGCATCGAAGATGGCGTTGGCGATCGCCGCGGCACTCGGCACAGCGGCACTTTCGCCGACGCCAAGGGGCGGATCCCCTGGCCGAGCGATAAGCATGGTGTCGATTTCCGGCACGGCGGGAAAGGTCTGGATCGGATAAGCGGCCCAGCTTTGCGGCGTGGGCGAGATTTCGTCAAAGGTGACCTGTTCGACGAGCACACGGCTGGCCGTCTGTATGGCATTCCCGTGAATCTGTTGGCGAACCCCGTCCGGATTGACGATCAGGCCCTGATCCTGACCGATGAAGACGCGGTCGAGGGTCACCTCGCCCGTCTCGGTGTCAATGGTCACGTCCACGACCCAGGCCGCGGAGGCGGCAGCGGTGCCGGGAAATGTGCCGTGCACATAGGTTGCGAAGGCGAAGCCCTGCCCAAAGGCCATGCGACCCTCGCGGCGGAAACGCGGGCCCGTGCGTTCGCTCCAGCCGGCCGTTTCGGCCGTGCGACGGACCAGTTCGACCTGACGTGGATCGTCCAGATGCCGAAGCCGGAAAGCGACGGGATCTTCTCCGGCTTCGAAGGCCATTTCGTCGACGAAGCTTTCGTGGGCAAAAGTGTTCGGCAGGGCCGATACGCCACGCATCCACGCCGCCCGGACGATAGGCGCCATGTCATGAACCGTAATGCGCTTGTTCGGCACCCGGTACGGCGGAATGATCGTCCGGTCGCCCATGTCGGAGGGGCGTGGCTCCGGGCTGATACGGCCGGTCAGGAGCAGCGACAGATTCGGGCCGCGATTGGACGGATACCAGGTGTCGATGGCATAGGCATGAAGCGAGCCGGAGCGAAGACCTCCCTCTACTTCCATGAGCTGGGCAGCACCCTTCGGTTCCCATAGATGCTCCTGGGCGCGCGTAAGCTGAACGCGAACCGGGCGCCCAATAGCCCGTGCCAAAAGCAGCGCGTCGCCGCAGACGTCGTCGGCGCAGTTGCGACCGTAGCAACCGGCGGCCTGATAGCGCCGGATCTCGATCCGATCGGCCGGCAGATCCACCAGCACCGCGAGATCGCCGCGCAGCATGTGTGGATTTTGTGTTCCCGACCAGATGATGGGTGAACCGTCGTTCCAGTCGGCGATGGCACAGGAAGGACCGATGGAACCGTGCTCGTGATAGGGCCAGACATAGGTGCGCTGGCGTGTGATCTCGCATTCGCCAAGGCCGCGGTCAAAATCACCGGACCGGTCCAGACCGCGCGGGACAGAGGGGTGCTCCTTCAGCGTCCGCCGAAGATCGTTCATGTCAGGAATTTCGGGCGGCATGCACCACTGCACCGGCAGTGCCTCCGCGATTTGCCGGGCTTGATCGGCGCGATCCGCGACCACCGCGAGGAAATCCCCGTGCCGGACGACGGCAATGAAGCCAGGCATGGACGAGACGGCCGCCTCGTCATATCCGATCAGGCTCTGGCCCACGAAATCGCCGCAATCGCGTCCCGCATAGGGCGGACGAACGACATGACCGTGCACCATGTCCGGCACGTTCACGTCCTGTATGTAGGGATGCGCCCCGCGCAATTTGTCCGGCAGGTCACGGCGGCCAGCCCTTTGGCCGACGATGCGGTATCCGGCGGGGTCCTTGACGCGCGCGTTCTGGTCAAGACGCAGTGAAATCTGCTGTCCGGCCACGAGGTCACGATAGGTACATGACTTTTCGAGCCAGGTGAGCGTGCCGTCCTCCACCCTTATGCCTTCGGCCGGGGCGTTGAAACGGCGAGCCGCTTCGGCGACGAGGAAGCTGCGAGCTTGCGCAGCGGCAAGACGTAACGGAACGGCGGCGACCTGGATTGTTTCCGATGCGATCGTGGGGCCCTGATCCGGCGTCAGCGCGGTATCCCCCAGCACCATGCGAACCGCCGATAGAGGCAGGTCCAGTTCTTCAGCCACGATCTGCGCCAGCGCCGTCTCGATTCCGGTTCCAAGGTCCACATGACCGTTATAGCCGGTGGCGATGCCCTCCGCGTCGAGGGTGAGAAACACGGCCCGTCCCGAGGAGCGGTCGTCGTAAATGGAGAGCACGCCTTCGCGGTACCGGTCAGTCATCACGCGCCGCCCGCATCAGCTCGGCCGCCCGCTCGACGGAGGCGATGATTTCGAGATGTGTGCCACACCGACAAAGGTTATGACGAAAAGCGGACCTGATCTCCTCTCGCGAGGGGGTGGGGTTGCTCGCCAGAAGCGCGGTCGCCGTCATGACCATACCGTTGAGGCAATAACCGCACTGGGCGCCTTCGCATTCGAGAAAGCCCTGCTGGACGTGCGAGAGGGCGCCGGTTACCGGATCGGCGAGCCCCTCCAGCGTTGTGATGTCATGTCCCGCTGCCCGCGATGCCCGCAGCACACAGGTCCGGGCCGGCGCTCCGTCCATAAGCACGGTACAGGCGCCACACTGGGCCAGGCCACAGCCATATTTGGCGCCGGTCAACCCGAGGTCGCTGCGCAGCAGATCTAGAAGTGTGCGGTTTCCCGGGTATGGCAGCGCATATTGCGTGCCGTTCACGGTCAAACGGAGCTGGTCGGTCATATTTACCCTCTGGATCGCCCTCTGAACGGAGCGTTGACGTCATGTGAGCAGAAAAATTGTATGTATGCAAATGAATTTTATGGCCCTTGCCTCGATTTGTGCTCGCCACACCATGGTTGGATTGCGAAAAGCCGTTTTGCCAAGGGGATTTGGTGGAGTGCCGGAAGTTGTGGCAAAAACGGTTGGGCCAATCCGGCGGGAGGCCTGCAGGTTGCACTCGACAGCCTTGACGCGATGGCAGCAGATAGGGCAGTTCGGGATGACTGGGGTCAGGCCCCCGAAGGAAGGCGCTTGCCAGATGACGATGCCCAGAGACGATGAAAACTACGTCCTTGATGACCAGGTCGGGTTTCTTCTTCGGCTTGCCTATCAGAGGCACATGGCCATTTTCATGGGACGGATTTCGGGCGGACTGACGCCAACGCAGTTCTCCACCCTCTATCGACTGCGAGAAGCCAAAGGGCCTATCTCCCAGAATGCCCTTGGAAGGCTCGTCGGCATGGACGCGGCAACGACCAAGGGAGTGGTAGCGAGACTGATCGCGCGCGGCCTCATTCGCATGGAAAAGGACGAAGAGGATCGGCGACGGCACATCCTCTCCACGACCGAGGAGGGCCGCAGGCTGCTCGACGAGGTCATGCCCCAGGTGCGCGGCATCACGGAGGCGACGCTCGCGCCGCTTTCCCCCATCGAGCGGGACACGCTGGTACAGCTCCTCAAAAGACTAAATTAATTGTGCAGCTGCACAATTAACGCTTCGAAAATGTGCTAGAGCGTCCAGAAACGGCAACCGATACAAGGAAAATTGCGTGGCTGAAGCTCGTTCGAAACCGAAATCCAGGATACGTGGACCAGGGCGCCCATCCAGATCTGGGCCGGGACAGCACGACTCGGATTTGCGCAATCAGGTTCTCGATCATGCCGAACTCGCCTTCGCCGAACTCGGTTTCGAGGGTGCCAATCTCCGTGACATCGCTGCGCGGGCAGGCGTCAGTCAGGCCCTGATTCGCTACTATTTCGGTTCCAAAGGCGATCTGTTCGAGGAATGCTTTCGCCGACGAGGCAGCGTACTGGCCGGAAATCGGCATGTGATCCTCGACCGATTGCTGGAGTTCAATGATACACCGACTGTGGAGGATGTGGTCTACGCATATCTGAAGCCCCAGTGGGACATGAAATATTCGGGGCCGAACGGCGCCGCCTTCGTCGCGATGCAAGCGCGGCTTCACGCCGAGCCGGAGGAACACGCGCTGCGGCTGCGCCGGGAGGTCTATGATGCATCGGTGAAACGCTACATCGCGGTTCTGGCCAAAATCCTTCCCGACATCCCAAAGGACATCATCAGCGTGCGCATGGCCTTTCTCGTCGGCACCTATCTGTTCATGCTCAATGATCTGGGTCGCATCGGCGACCTGACGGAAGGGCATCTGACGTCCTTTGGCAAGGACGAAATGCTGGACCATCTCGTACGATTTCTTGCCGCCGGAATGAGGGCTCCGGTCTAAGCAGCAGCCCTTTGCGGCGGCAGGATGAAAATTTGGGCTTGTTATTATTCAAATGAACAATTATCGTGGCTTCACTCTATCGACGGAGCCACTCGCATGAAGACTTATCGCATCGGGCAAATCGTCCCCAGTTCCAACATCACGATGGAGACCGAGATCCCCGCTCTCCTCAGGGCGCGTGAAAGCATCGCCCCGGAACGGTTCACATTCCACTCCTCACGCATGCGCATGAAGCACGTGACGAAGGAGGAACTGGCGGCCATGGATGCCGATTCCGACCGGTGTGCGCTCGAACTCTCGGATGCCAAGGTGGATGTGCTGGGCTACGCCTGTCTGGTCGCGATCATGTCGATGGGACATGGCTATCATTGTGTCTCGGCCGACCGCCTGCACGGCGTGACACGCGACAACGGCGCATCCGCGCCTGTCGTCACCTCGGCGGGAGCTTTGATCCAGGGCATCAAGGCGATCGGCGCGAAACGTGTCGCCGTCGTCGCGCCCTATATGAAACCGCTGACAGAAATGGTCGTCGACTACATCCGCAACGAAGGCATCGAGGTTGCGACCTGGCGCGCGCTGGAGATCCAGGACAACCTGGCCGTCGCGGCTCACGACCCGATGAAGCTACCGGGCATCGTGCGCGAAATGGATACCTCGGACGTCGATGCAATAGTCCTGTCGGCCTGCGTGCAGATGCCGTCGCTGCCGGCGGTGCCGATGGCCGAGGCCGTGACGGGAAAGCCGGTCCTGACGGCCGCCATCGCCACCACCTGGCAGATGCTGAACGCCCTCAAGCTCGATACGCGCGTACCCGGCGGCGGCACGCTGCTGTCCGGCGCATACTAAGGAGCGCCGAATATGGCCAAGGGTTACAACGTCCACGCAAACGGCATCCGGCAACATCTGCTGCACTACGCGGGCAAGGGTCCGACGATGCTTCTCATACCCGGCATAACGTCTCCGGCCATCACCTGGGGCTTTGTTGCCGAAAGACTTGCCGCGGCATTCGATGTGCATGTGCTTGACGTGCGTGGCCGGGGCCTGAGCGAGTCCGGTGACCTCGACTACTCGCTGGAGGCCATGGCCGCCGATGCGGTGGCCGTGGCGGAGGCAGCCAACCTGGATAGGCCGATTATCCTTGGTCATTCCATGGGCGCGCGCGTTGCAATCCGCGCGGCCCGCCGTGCGCAGGCGACGTTCTCCGGTCTCGTGCTTGTGGATCCGCCGGTTTCCGGGCCCGGCCGCCGGCCCTATCCGGCCGCCTGGGCCTGGTATGAGGACTCCATCCTCATGGCCCGAAAGGGATGTTCGAAGGAGGAAATGCGGCGCTTTTGCCCGACCTGGACGGACGAGCAGAACGCCCTGCGCGCCGAGTGGCTCCACACCTGCCAGCTCGACGCCATTCGCACGGCCTTCGATGGCTTCCAAACCGACGACATTCATGCGGACCTGCCGCATATCCCGTTGCCCATGCGCCTCGTCGTGGCGGGCGGCGCGCCGGTTGTCGCAAACGAGGACATCGAGGAAATCAGGACGCTCGTACCGGCGATTGAAACCCGGATCGTGGAAAAGGCGGGGCATATGATCCCCTGGGACGATCTTGAGGGTTTCCTCGCCGCTGTCATGGATTTCCGCACTCCGACAGACAAGAACTGAAAGGAACGCCAGATGGACCATACCAGCTTCACCGAAATCTGCCTGCACCAGCTCAAGATGTCGGGCGTACGGGAAGGCGAGAAGCTTATCGTTCTCACCCAGGGCAACGAGCGCCTCGACTATGCCGATGCCTTCATGGCCGCCGGGCTGCGCCTGGGCGCCCTGATGTACCACATGCGCCTGCCGGCCCCCCTACCCACAAGCGGCTGGAACGTGGGCCTGACTGGTCTGGCGGCCATGCCTGATGCCGTCGAGGCGCTCAAATCATGCGACATGCTGATCGACTGCATATTCCTTCTCTTCTCGCCGGAGCAGATGGCAATCCAGGCTGCCGGCACACGTATCCTCACCGCGGTCGAGCCGCCGGAACTTCTTGCTCGCATGCTGCCGACAAAGGAATTGCGGGAAAAGGTGGAGATCGCCGGCGAGCTGCTGTCGAAGGCAAAGGTCATGCGGATCACCTCTCCGCATGGTACCGACGTGACCTACAAGCTCAACGTCTATCCGACGATGACCGAATATGCCTGCACGGACGAGCCGGGCCGTTGGGATCATTGGCCGTCGGGCTTCGTCTTCACGGGCGGTGACGACGACGGTGTCGACGGCCAGATCGTGGTTGCTCCGGGCGACATTCTCCTGCCGCAGAACATCTATGTACGCGAGCCGATCATCTATACCATCGAGAAGGGCTGGATCACCGATATCCGGGGGGGTCTGGATGCCGAACTGGTCAAGTCCTACATGACGTCCTTCAACGACCAGCGCGGCCTAGGCATGAGCCATGTCGGATGGGGCATGAATCCGAACGCGAAGTGGCATAATCTGGTGCCGGGCGCCTTTCCGGGCGGCATGGGCATGGAGCCGCGCAGCTTCTATGGCAATGTCATGTTCTCCACCGGTCCCAACAACGAGCTGGGCGGCCCCAACGACACGGCCTGCCACCTCGACATTCCGATGCGGGGATGCTCGCTCTTCCTTGACGACGAGCCGATCGTTATCGATGGCGACATTGTCGTGAAGGACATCCAGATGGAGCGCGCCTGATCACGGCGCTCCTTGGGAGAAGGAACGATATGTCACAGGAACAGGTCTATAAGGCCGCGGGATTTGGTCAGTTGGTACCGCGCGGCAAGAGGCCGGCGATCGTCGTCGTCGACTTCACCTACGGCTTCACCGACACTGTCTATCCGACCGCCTCGGACATGTCCCAACAGATCGCCGCGACACGCCGGCTGACCGATATCGCGCGGGAGCGGGGCTTTCCGGTCATCTTCACCACGATCGCCTACCATCCGGGCGAGATCGCCCTTTTGCCGTGGCTGCGCAAGGCCACGGGGATGGCGGCGCTGGTGGAAGGCAGCCGGCTTGTCGAAATTGACCAGGCCACGGGCATCCAGTCCGGCGATCCGGTCATCACCAAGAAGGGCGCTTCGGCTTTTCATGGTACGGCGCTGGCGGCGCTGCTTACCGGCGCCGGCGTCGATACATTGGTGGTCGCGGGGGCAACGACCTCGGGATGCGTACGCGCAACCGTCGTGGATGCGGTACAGTCCGGCTTCAATGTGCTCGTACCTGCGGATTGCTGCGGTGACCGGGCCCAGGTCCCGCACGACGCCAACCTGTACGACATGGCCCAGAAATATGCCGACGTGACCGACGCGTCGGATATCGAGCACTGGTTCGCCTCGCTCTGATCCATTCGGCCGGCAGGTCGCTCACACCATTCCGGCCCGCAGGTCACAAGGCGGGCGGAAGCCCCGTCAATCTCTAGAGGGACATAAGAAATGTCAAAAACAGCGATAGTGCTCATAGGCGTGGTCGTTCTCGCCTGTTACGTCGTGCCCTATACCCTGCTGTCCACCGTGGCGGCATGGTATGGCGCCTTTCTGTTCTGGTGCGCGGCCGGCGTCGCGATCATCATTCTCAATATCCTCGCCACCAGCGATTTCGAGGGAGACGAGGCATGAGCGTCACACTCGTCGTCTGGGGCCTCGTCCTCTATGTCATCGCTTCCTTCGTGGTCGCCTACATCTCGCGAACCGGCAAATCCGCCACGATGTCCGACTACTTCCTCGGCGATCGCTCCATGGGCGGCATCCTGTCCGCCCTGAGCTATTCGGCGACAACCTACTCCGCCTTCATGATGATCGGTCTCGCCGGCCTCACCTTCAAGGGCGGCGTCGGCGCGCTCGGCTTCGAGATAATCTATTTCGCGGGCGTCTCGCTGGTCGCCATATTCGGCCCCCGTTTCTGGGCCGTAGGCAAAAAATATGGCTTCGTCACGCCATATGAAATGCTGGGCACCCGCTATGGTAGCCGATGGGTTGCGGTTGCCGCGGGGCTCGTGAGCCTCGTTTTCCTGATCCCTTATTCAGCCGTGCAACTCTCCGGCGTCGGTTATCTCCTGTCAGGCATGACCGGCGGCGGCATTCCATTTCTCTGGGGCGTCGTCATCGCCGCTGTTCTGGCTATCATCTTCTCCTATGTGGCCGGCATCCGCTCAGTCATGTGGACGGACAGCCTGCAGGCCCTGATGATGATCATCGCTTCCGTTCTGGTCTGCGGCCTTGTCATCATCGAGCTCGGCGGCTTCTCCGGCCTGTTTGGCGCGATCAGTCAGACCAAGCCGGAACTGCTGCAGGTACCGGGTCCCGGTCTGTTCAGCTTCACCACCTTCCTGGGCCTGACCATTCCGTGGTTCTTCTTCGCCATTTCCAACCCGCAGGTCAGCCAGCGGCTCTACATGCCCGCGTCGCTCAAGGCCCTGAAGCGCATGCTGATCATCTTCCTGTGCTTTGGCTTCGTCTACACTATTGTGTCGGTGCTATGGGGTTTCTCGGCATTCGTTGCCTTCCCTGAACTGGAAAAGGGAGATCTGGCGACGTCGACGCTGCTCGCGTCGGATTTTGTACCGCCGGTCTTGGGTGTCATGGTGATGGTCGGCATCCTTGCCGCAGCCGTATCCACCATTGACTCCATCCTCCTGACGCTGTCATCCGTCTTCTCCCGTGACGTTTGGGGGAACATCACCGGCGACAGAAACGACAGCCGCCAGCTCTTTGTCGGAAAGTTGATCATACCGATGATCTCCATCGTCTCGCTGGTCTTCGCGGCGATGGAGTTCTCGATGATCGCCATCCTGTCGGTGGCGGCTTCGGTGGGGCTGCTGGTCACTGTCCCGGCGATCGTGGGCGCCTTCTTCTGGCGGCGCGGTACGGCGGCAGCAGCGCTTGCTTCGATCCTCGGCGGCGTTGCTTTCGTCATCTGGATGTATCTGACGGGCAATAAGCTCTTCGGTCTCAATGCGGGCGTGCTGGCGCTGCCGGTCTCGACACTGATCTTCGTCGGCGTGAGCCTGTTGACCAGGATCGACGCCAAGCTGGCCGATGAATTCCATGCCGCGTCGATTTCCTACAAGTCCTCCAGGACCATGAACAGCATGCCCGTTCCCGCGGAATGAGGCAGCGATTTACAATCTGCCAAGATGGCGATCGGCGTCCTGATATCATGACTTGGGGCGCCGATCACCGTTTCCCCTATTACAGTGCATTTCACCGTGAGAGTATCGATCCCACCAATGCGGATGATGTCATTCAGCACCGAACGAAGCTGCGGCCAAGGGGACTCGAAACGGCCGTCGCATCATTCTGGCTAGATACCGTAATGGGCCGGGGTCAGGCGAATGGCGGTCAATTCGCTGGAATATCAATCATCGCGCTGGCCGAGCGCGCGATCTGCGAGTTGCCTGTCAGCCATTCGCGTATCGCGGTAACATGACCGCGTTCCAGCAAAAGCAGAAGATTGAGATTTTCAGCGCCGAATATAGCCTTCGCCTTGGAGGCACATCTATCTTGCGCGGCATTATGTTGTGCCCAGCGCCTTCATTCTCGATGCAAGCGTCGTCGGCTTCATACGGAGCAATTCGGCGGCCTAAGCTTCTCAGACTGAAATTGTTCCTTCGAACCCGAGCGTGACGAGTGGCGGGTGTAAGATGGGCCGTCAGCAGAGAGAGGGACCACGGCGCCGTCAGGCGGCGTGTCCGCTTCCGGCGACCAGCCGGCCTGTCGTCGCTGGTCCCCACCCGATAAACTGACCACGATTGACGACAGCCGGTGAATGGCTGTCGCTTTGACGGCAGCGTCGGCCGCTGATCATGCCGCATGAGGCAAACGAAAATCGGCCACACGTTGCTGCCCCGGAATTAATCTAATTCGCCAACTGCCGCCGGCGTTGCCAGAACGGTTGATCAGACCAGCGGGGCTGGATGCCATAGTAAAAATCTCGTCGCGACAAATATGTTTGCCAGAGTTGGCGCTGTTGCTCGACGTATTGGTGGATGTAGATATTGCCCATGCCCAATCCCGCGGCGCTCTGCGGGCGATCTGTCAACGCATAATGGATCATGTGTCCGGCATGGCTGGCCGTCCTGAGCGCTTTGTCGATGCCTTGCGATGATAGTGGATCATAGGCTTGTGCCGCGTCGCCCACCGCGATCCAGGCGTCACCGCCGAAGTCTCGCAGTCGCTGGCTGTTCGCCGGCGCGCCCCGGATGGTCCGGCAGGGATGATAGCCGCCGGCTTTGAGCAATGGTGCGATATGTGTCGAGCCATTCAGCAGTTGATCGAAGCCTTGCCGTGACGCAGCCAGTCTCGCTGTCGGCAAATCTCTGTCGGAATGAAAGACCACCAACCGCCCTGTTTCGCCACCATCAGCGCCTGGCAAGCGGTTGCTATACCACCAGCCGGCTGGCGCGGCCTCGATCCTTGTATAGCGGTCATCATCGTCGCCGGTGCAGGAAAACCACTGCGCATAGGCGAACAACTGATCGTCATCAGGGGTGATCGGGACACCGAGCATCCGGGCTACAACCGCCTGCCGACCGGAACAATCGACGAGATAACGGGCGCGATCCTGCCGGATACCTGCATCCGAGATGAATGTGAACTGCCAATTGTAGGAGCCATCAGCGATACGCGCGCAAGAGCGCAAACCGATACCCTTGAGCAAGGTTGCGCCGGCGCGAACCGCATTCGCGCGCAGGGCTTCATCGAAAGCCAATCGATCGATGCACAGGCCGTGGCCGGACGGCGTAAAGAAAAAGTCGGCGATATCGGCCTGCTCGCTCGCCCATAGCGAGACGTTGCCGGCCGTGCTGAACAGGCCGGGAAGTTGCTGTTCCGGACCTTCAGGGTCGCCCAGGAAGTGTTTGATCAGACCGATCGATGCCGGCGGCAAGGACTCGCCGAGCTTGAAGCTGGAGGATTCCCGTCTCTCCACCAACAGTACACGCCGGCCGTACTTGGCCAGCGTAATAGCGGTTGCGGATCCTGCAGGTCCGGAGCCGACAATGACCACGTCCCATGTTGCACCGGTCCGCTCGGACTGCGACATCAGAGGCACGAATTATGTTTTCTTGGCCGGCGGCTGGTTCAGTGCCGGATCGCGCTCTTGTTCGACGAAGACGATCTGGCCGTTGTCCTTCAGATAGCTGCCGTCCTCATTCCTGATCGGCAGCACCATCCCCAGTTTCGACCAGGCATAGGCCATCTGGTTGTAGCCATCAGTGGATGACAGCGGTTCGCCCTGTTCATCATATCCGCGGAACCATTCCTTGTAGGTACGGGTCTGGTTCTTCTTGTCGTATGTGAACACTATATCCGGCCGCTGAACTGGCCACCACGCCTGATTGCAGGACCAGAAATCGCCCTGCCACGGGCACGACATATAGGCAGCGAGCGAACCGGGCTCGATACCTTGATTGACGCGGAACGCCTCGGCGAAATTTTCCCGATAGATGATCAGATACGGGAATTCGATGCCGGGATGGAATCCGCCGCCGATGGTGGGCTCCAGCGCCGAACTGTCCAGCGCGTGTGGCTGCTCGGCGAGCGGCAAGGACTCAAGAGGCACCGGCTTTGGCGGAACGCCGACCTCGAAGTTTCCGTCGGCCCACTCTTTCATGTGATTGAGTTGTATCTCGGTCAGGCTCAGGAACTGGTTGGGAAAGCTGTTGCCCAATTGCTTGTTCTGCAACGGCTTGCCCGCTGTGCCCCAAAGCTTGGGCATCTTGTAGTCTTCCTCGTCGCGCTTGAATTCGTCGTTCTTCCAGCTGGTTGGGCGCTCTGGCGGCGGCGGCATCAGTGAATCGACCAGCCGCCCGTTCTTTCCGGCCGCTTGCCGCATCAGGCTATAGACCATCTGCCTTGTCGGCTGGCTGTTCTCGCTCGGGTCGATGAAAGCAGTCATGTAATCGCTGTTGAGCAAGTTACCCGGCTGCTTCGGACCATGAGCGGCGTCCTTGGTTTCCGGTGTAACGCCCGCAGCCTCGGCGCTCACCCAGCCATAATTAACCGCCTTGGCGAAGATGGGATAAATATCGCGGTAGAAATTCGTCTTCTGTTTGGCGTAGGGGTATGCTTCAGGGAAGGCCTCGTAGACGCGATCCAGTATCGACACCACGTGATACATGTGGGGTGCAAATTTCGGTGGCGCAGTGACGATCCACGCTCCGGCGCGCGCGTTCCTCGTGCCTTCGTCGGTCGCCGACTTCACGTTGTCGCGCGTGCTCAAGACAGTGCCATCCTTGAGCGTGACCGTAACATCGATTTCACCTTCGCATGTGTCGTCCCACCATCCCGGAATGTTGAAATATGCAAACTGGTTCGTCAGTGGGTTTTTACCGTCTTCCGGACCGTTCGGAGGGTTGACCGTCATACTCGGATTCGACAATTCCACCTTGGGTGTCGTGACGCATTCGCTCTTCCCGGGCGCCGGAACGAACAAAAGGCGGTTCTTGGAGTCGAGGCGAAGCTGCCCCAGCTCGATATCGTTGGCAGCCTTGTAAGTGACCTCAACCTCTTTCGACGGGTCCTTCGGGGTGAAACCCTCAAAACGCAATTGACCAGGCAACGTGCCTTTTTCAATGCCCGTGAAAACATCGCCTTTCATCACGACCGGGCCGACCTGCCCAGAGGCGATCGTATGCACACCGGGATCGATGATGAGCTTGTCACGTTCGACCGGCTTCATACCCGGCTGGATGGATGGGTTCCGCAACTTGTCCGGATCGAACAGATACGCCCCTTGAAAGGCATAATTCGCCGACTTCATGTTCCGGACATGAACCCGCCAGCGAATGGATTGCACGAGGTCTGACTCGGAGGAGAGTTCATCGACGACGTTGCCGTCGGCATCATAGGCATAGACCCGATATCGCTGCGCCTGGCGCTTCAATCGCGCTCCGCTATCGCGGTAGGTTCCGCCGTCTGGCCCGGGGCCATTGCTACCACCCGGATCGACCACAATTCCCGGCGCTTCGGGACCAATGTAAAACTCGTCACTGTCCCCCAGGCGAGCAATGCCTATACCGGGATGGATGCGAATGCTGTTGATCTTATCGGCCACCGCTCAACCTCCAAAAACTGCTGCTATTAATTCGGCTCTGAAAGGGCGCCTCAGCCATCGATACCCAAGTAGTCTGAAACCATAGAAAACGACAATCTTCTAAGGGAAGTAGATGCGAAGCTCAGGTTGCTTATAGAGAGGACCGAACGATCTTCCAGTCCAGCAAGTCTGCAGAGGCGACTGCGTACCGGTTTCCAGAATGTTCGATGTTGGCGTAAGTTAGTCCATCTGATTGGGCATGGGCCTGTAGCGAGAAGCCACCGCCGAAGCTCGCCTTGATCGACTTCTCGATGGATGAAGCGGCGCCGAAGGCCGGTGCGCTGAGCGTCTTCGCCTCCCCTTTCGCGGCGCTGTCAATGCCCACCAGCAATAGGACAGAAGACGCTGCGCATCCCTTGACGAAGTCTCTACGCCCGATGTTCATGTTCGGCACCCTTATACTAGCACCCCTACCCCGCAATTCATCGTGAGACGGGATTTCATCGGAGCTATACTACGACGTACGATTTAAGCAAAAGTAAAAATTAGGATCAAAATTATTCCCAATGTCGATCTTTGATTTTCTGTTGCTTTTACGATCCCATCATGTACTTTACGATTGCTGTGCATAGAGGCAGACTATTGTCTTTTTCGAATATCTAGAGCAGATCAATTTCAATTCGGGTCATATCCAGCAGCCCTGAAGTAGCTTTCGCATTCCGCTGGCGTGAAGCGGGGCGCCAGTGCGTCGACGGCGCCAATCGCGCCCGTAACATGGCCTTCAACTTTGAGAAGGCGTTCTCAATGGGATGGAGTCGGGGCTGTATGGCGGCAAGAACCTCAGCTTGGCACCCATGCGCGCGATGGCATCGCGCACCCCTGCTGTTTTGTGTGCGGGCAGATTGTCCATGACGACAATATCCCCAGGCTCGAGGGTGGGTAGCAAGACTTGCTCGACGTAGGCCAGGAAAACGTTGCCGTTCATCGCTCCGTCGTAGACAAACATCGCGGTCGTGCCAGTCAGGTGCAGAGCTCCCGTGAATGTCGTTGTTTTCCAATGGCCATGCGGCACGCCAGCGCGACAGCACTCACCTCGAATTGCAAGCCCACGCAGACGTGTCATCTTCGTTGAAAGACCCGCCTCGTCGATGATGATCAGCTTTTGCGGATCGGTGATCCCGGTCCACTTTTTATCCGCCTGTCTGTCAATCGTTGTAGCGACCCGAAGGTAAACGACCTCGAATGGAAGATTTTTTTGCCGACCTTAGAGTCGGTCAGCCTTAAGCTGAATCGAACCGGGATACCCTTTTTGCTGCGATTGTGATTCAAGATCATTGCTGGTGAGGAGGCCAGCAATGATGGCGCGACCTCTTTCTCTTGATTTACGCCAGCGCGTCGCCGACGCCTTGGCAGGAGGCATGATGGTGCGGGCGGCAGCGTTGCGCTTTGGAATATCAGCGGCGACGGCGGTGCGGATCGGTCAACTCGACCGCTCCGGCCGCGGTTTGGCGGCGGCCAAGATGGGTGGCCATGTCAAACCCATGCTGCGGGACGCGGCGGCCGATGAGGTTCACCGTCGGCTGGCGGCCAAGCCCGATTGGGCGGTGCGGGCGCTTGCCGCCGATCTGAAGGCGGCCGGGATCGATGTCTCTCACGACACCGTTTGGCGTTTCCTGCGCCGCGAAGGCAAGACATAAAAAAACGCTGATCGCCAGCGAACAGGACAGGCCGAAGGCGGCGCGGTTCCGAAGCCGCTGGAAGACCCATCAACATCGACTTGATCCGCGCCGTCTGGTGTTCGTCGACGAAACCTGGGACAAAACCAACATGACGCGCACCCGCGGCTGGTGTCAGCGCGGCCAGCCGCTTTTCGCCAGAATACCGCATTGCCATTGGAAGACGCTGACCTTCCTCGCCGGGCTGCGCCACGACCGCATCGTCGCGCCCTTCGTGCTCGATGGCCCGATCAACGGCATTGCCTTCACCGCCTGGGTCGAGCAATGCTTGGCACCAACCCTCAATCCCGGCGATATCGTCATCCTCGACAATCTCGGCAGCCATAAGGGCAAGCCTGCGCGCAACGCCATCCGCATGCCGGCGCCCATCTGTTCTTCCTGCCGCCAGCCCCGACCTCAATCCGATCGAGATGATGTTCGCCAAACTGAAGACCCTGCTGCGCAAATCCGACGAGCGCAGCGTCGACGCGATATGGAGACGCCTCGGCGAAGTCCTCAAAGCCTTCAGCCCGCACGAATGCGCCGCCTATCTCAGGCATGCAGGATATGTTTCAACATAACCCTGACAGACTCTAAGACAATAGTTCCTTTGATCCTGACGCCTTACCTTCGATTCTTCCCGGTGTTTCAGAACGGGATAAATCATGATGCGCAGATCATTTCTCGTGATGGTCACGCTTGCGCCCTTGGTGGCAGTCGTGCCGACTGTGATCGAGCAGGAGCGCCGCACCGGGAGGCACGGTTCTATCCATAGTAAATTCTGCTTACGAGGACTTGCCGCGCGCCGGCGGCCGGCTGTCAGGATATACACCCTATCGAGCAGCAGCCCTATTGACTGTCTCGCTGTCATGCCGGCCGTCATGCTACCGCTGGATATTATTCCGGCTGTGATGCCCGCGAACGGGAACAAAAATGCGGGTCAAATGTTTGTGGGCTCGGAGCATCCAGCAAGTCCAGCCACGAGAGCCCTGGATGCCCGGATTCTTCGGTCTTTCGCCTAGACCCGGCGGCAGTTCTTTTGAACTCCGCCGTTTTTTAGGAGGGGCATATTTGGAAAAAATTGCTGGTGTCATTTTGCGTTACTTCACGTGGATCATGGGGACAGTGTTGATCTTGTCTATGTGCTACATCAGTGTGGCACAGGCTAGACACACCACGTCAAGCAGCATCGCTCTTTTATCGGGAACTAAACCGCAAAAGTTCCGTTGTCCGCGAGCGCATCAATTGCTGCCAAGTCGGCATCACGAACGGGAGGACCAACCATGGAAGAGAACAGCGGGTCCACCTCTCAGCGGTCAGCGTTTGTGAAACGAGATGACACGTTCAAAAAGACGAACAATTCCGCCCGAGCCATCATAGAAGCGGAACTACAGCTTCGCGAAGAGAAGACCAGACGGCTGCGCCAAGCACGCCTCGCGAGGGAACCGGCTTTGTCTCCCCTACTCCTTCCAAAAAGCGAAAGAAGCTGGCTGCGCGATAACCTGATGCCGGCGGAACTGCAGACCGCCGGTTCTATAGCGTCCAATTGGTCGCTAAAATCCGGAATCGAGATCAGCGTAGCGCTGCTTCGGTCTGCCTATGTGGCCCCGAAGCGCTCCCGGTATTCCCGCGGTGTAACACCAAGGTTCCGTAAGAATGCCCGGCGCATGGTTTCTTCGGAGCCAAAGCCGCATTGCCTCGACACACGCGATACCGGCATGGATTGTCCAAGCATTTGGCGAGCTGCCTCAACACGCAGTTTTTCGATTGCGCGGGCGGGAGTAATCCCCGTTGCCTGGTGGTAATGGCGCGAAAAGCTGCGAGTGCTCATGTGCGCCTGCTCCGCTAGCCGTGAAAGTGAAAGATCTCCGCGCAAATTCTCTAAAATCCAGGCGTGAAGGCGGTCAAATCCGCTCTCGCCTCCTTGAAGGGACAAGGCGGTGCTGAATTGGGCCTGACCACCTGGGCGCCTCAGATAGACAACCAGATGCCGGGCCACGGCAGTTGCGATGCTCCTTCCAAGGTCGGCTTCAACCAGGTTGAGCGTGAGGTCAATGCCGGCCGTTATGCCGGCAGAGGTCCAGACAGTGCCGTCGCAGACAAAGATCGGATCCTGTTCGAGACGCACAGATGGATAGCGCGCCGCAAATTCGGCGCAACGCCCCCAGTGGGTCACCGCACGGCGGCCCTCCAGAAGACCCGCCTCAGCGAGCAGAAAGGCGCCACTGCAGACCGACGCGGTGCGTCTGGCTTCCTGCGAACGTTGGCGAATCCAGCTTAGCAACGCGTCATCGTCGATTGCTGCGTTAACGCCTCTTCCTCCCGCAACGACCAGCGTATCAATCGGATCATCACTCGACGGCAGTTGGTGCGTCGCGATTGCCAGACCTGAACTTGTCAGGGTGTCGGCGTGCTTTCCAACCACAGTGATCTCGTAGTGTGCCTGCATTCCCTGGGCGTTGAGAATTTCATTGGCGGTGCTGAAGACCTGCAACGGACCCGCTACGTCGAGCAACTGGACGCCGGGAAAGGCAAGTATTTCGATGCGGGTAAGTTCGTTTGGCATGATCCGAGGGATGATTGGCAATCCGGCCAAGATTGGACCTGATACGTTTAGCAGTGTCAATATCTGGAGACGCCTCAATGAGCTTACGTTTCGGCATTCTTGTTTTTCCCAACATCCAGCAATTGGACTTGACGGGACCATATGAGGTATTCGCATCGGCAAACGGAGCCGAGGTTCATCTCGTCTGGAAGGACCGCAACCCAGTCATGTCCTCGACGGGCTTGCCATTGACGCCGACGGCCACGTTCGATGACCACCCGCCACTCGATATCCTCTGCATTCCGGGCGGCGGGGGCGTGAATGCGCTGCTGCTGGACGAAACGGTTCTTGAGTTCGTGCGCGAGCAAGCCCCAGCGGTCCGCTACCTCACGTCAGTCTGTACGGGCGCTCTCGTTCTAGGCGCGGCCGGTCTTTTGAAGAACAGGCGCGCCACGACGCATTGGTACTCCATGGATTTTCTTGACCGGTTCGGCGCAACCGCGGTCGAGGACCGCATTGTCTGGGATGGAAATATCGTCACAGCGGGGGGTGTCACGTCCGGTATTGATTTCGGGCTGGCACTGATCGGAGAACTCCTGGGCAAGGAGGAAGCAGAGACGGTCCAACTCTCACTCGAATATGCGCCTGCACCACCTTATAGCTCTGGAACGGTGCAGGAGGCCTCGCCGCAGGTCTTAGCGACTGCCAAGGATCGTTTTTCCCGTACGCGCAAGGAGCGCGAGAGGATTCTGGCGGAATGGAAACAGTCTTAGCCTCAGGGTTTAGTGAGGATAATACCGGGCTGTGCACCTCAGCCCGCGGCCGCTGTGAACACCCACCGAACAGTGATGCGCCAGTCGACCGGCATAGACTGGTTCCACCGCTCAAACGAGCAATGGTCAAGGGGGTGTTACAAGACGCCTACTGTAACAACCCCAAAAATCCGAAGGGGCAGCCCGATCGGGCATCTGTTCGCGTTCCGGCGCCTGGGCTTAGTGTTCGGTGCGCATTCGCATCCATGGTGCTTAGCCGTCGAAATTTGTCCGAATTGAACAGCGCGTCAATACCCGACATCGGCTGGAACAACTTCAACGGCTGATCTGAAACGACAAAAGCTCTCGCGCGCGTCGAACTGCTTCGCATTCTCGTCCTTGGTGTCCACGATCACGGCAATGGGCAATTTTGCTGCACGCGGCGGTAGCCCCCGCGAGGAGACGCCGACCGTAATCTCTCGCCTCGTAGCACTGCCAGTCTGCGAGGCGGCCCAGCAAGATCGCCGGTCACCGGGTAACGCGGCAACTTGCGGACTGTCACGCCGGCAATTCCGGAAGCCTCACCGTCAACGACAAGAGCGTTCGGATCCGGCGGTACTGTCACCCTGCAGCACGAGGGCAATGGCGCCGCCATTTTCTTTTTGACGTCCTGTCTGGGCTGGATCTGGAAATAGCGAAAAGTTCCTCCCGGCCCGGAACATTCCTCATGCGGGCTTGTTTGATTTCGTTCCCAAGGAGGAAAGACCCATGTTTTACACCGACAACAAACTGCAGTTTCCAGTCCGCGTCGAAAATCCGAATCCTCTCTTCGCTCGCGCCTTACAACAGGCAATCGGAGGTGTGGAGGGCGAAATACGGGTGGCGATGCAGTACTTCTTCCAAGCCATGGGCGCACGTGGCGATCCCAAGTTCCGCGATCTTCTGCTGAATACCGCCGCCGAGGAGCTTGGACACATCGAGATGCTAGCGACAGCTGTAGCACTCAACCTGGAGAACGCACCGCTTTCCATGCAGGAAGATGCAGCCGCCGATCCCGTCGCCGGCGCGGTGCTTGGGGGTATCAATTTAAAGAACCTTCTTTCGGCCGGGCTTTCAGCAATGCCCGTCGATTCCGATGGGGTGCCTTTCGACATGTCTCATATCTACGCCAGCGGCAACATTGCGGCCGACATGGGAGCGAACGTCACGGCGGAGGCGACCGGGCGGATTCTTGCAGTGCGTCTCCATAACATGACGAATGACCCCGGTATGAAGGAAATGCTGCAGTTTCTTATCGCCCGAGATACCATGCACCAGAACCAGTGGCTCGCAGCCATCGAGGAATTGGGGGGCAACGAGAATGTGTACCCGATCCCCAACAGCCATCCTCAGTCAGAAGAGAACCGCGAGTTCAGCTATGCCTTCCTCGGTTTCCAACAGGACGGCAGCGAACCGCCACAGGGTCGCTGGTCCGATGGACAATCGATCGACGGAAATGGAACCTTCGCTTCGCGGCCGATGCAGCCGCTCGGAGAAGAGCCCTCCCTAGGGCGCGCCAGGCCGAATTCCGGGGCTCAGGCCGAGCAGCTTTAGGAGAGCGCACGATGAAACGACGCAGTTTTATGATCGGGCTCTGCGGCGCCGCTGCCACGGGAGTGCCGAGTACAGCGATGGGACACCGACCACCGGACCAGCGGGAGCTATCAAAGCGGGCCTTGTTCTCGACCTATGTCACAAATGTGGACACCGTTCTCGGTCATAGGTCTTTCCCTGTGGTCCCTCCAGATCCGGTCAGGCTTCATAGGGTTCCGGACCGGAGCTATGACCCGCACAGCATAGCGGTGGAGACGACAAAGGGCGTGCGCCTTGGTTATGTGCCGACCAACATCGGACGAGTTCTCGCACCGATGCTGAAGGCAGGATTGGATCTGAAGGCACACGTCATTGGAACGCGCAATGCTCCGCGCCGAGCGATCGAAATCGAAATCGAAATCGAAATTGCGATCGCGATGGAAGCCGCTGTCCAGTATCGCGAAACATGATCGGTCGCTATTTATGATCCGACTGGACAAAAAATTCGCGCGGTGCTCCTTTTGGGAGCCGCGCTTCTACGCTAAATGAGCCATCTTAAGAAGAACCGGGTACCGACCTAGCACCGGCGCATAGACGATCCAGATGAGCCAGAGAGCCTGATCGCCGACGCCGAGGAGCCACACATGGCGGAATTTGTCGTTGCCGGGATGGGAATGGGAAATGGTGATGGCGCTCAGTAACCACGGAAGATATGCCGCGACGGTTTCTCTCATACATAACGCTTGAATCAGGAAAGCCAGAGCATCGGTTTGCCAGTCTCTGGCCTCCTGCGCTCGATAGACAAAGCCTCAATCAAGCGCGCTGAATATCGAGAATTGCGATCCGCCGGTTGAGCGACAGCGATAATCCGCATTCTCCGATTTATTGCGCACCCTTAAGAAACAAAATAACTCCAGTAATATATGCGACAATCCAGCGCAGACAAAACTGAACAATACTTGGAGTATTACATTTTGTTGTGATGCGGAATAGCTCATTCCGCATCACACTGGGTACGCTGACGTTCCATCAGCGCAGAGGCCCGGCCCCTGACCCGCTGCATCCACTCGGCCGGGCCTCGTCATTCTAGATTGCGGGCCGTGTCAACAAGACACTGGGTATGGTAAGTACCGATCCACCGATCGTCCTCAGAGCGAACTCTATTGTCGAGGAACACATTGTTGTCTACAATCGTAGGCTTCTGACAGAGGGGCGAAGGCGCTCCCGCAGACCTCACGGTCGAGCGACTAAAAGCACAGCAGAATGAAACCGGCCTCACATTGATTTGGCGGAAATGTGAAGCCGGCGACCACCTTTCCATCGGCTACCCGAGGTGGCGCTTAGCAAGCTACAGAATGCCCATGAAGGCTGCAACAACAAGGGATGATAACGGGCCAGGGCGCTACTTCCGGCTTCAGCATTCGCTTCCGATCGGGAGCCTCGCGACGGTCTTGCATAAATGATCTCGCTTGGGCTGTTTCACTCGCAGCCGTTTTAACCGGTGAGCACCTGCGCCTCTCGCTGCCCGGACGTGTGGGGCAGTACTGCGCAGGCGGGGACCGAAGCGAGATCAGTGGTTTCGGGGAATTAAGCCTTAACACAAATGCTCGCTCTTGGCCTCTGCAGATGCCTTACCAGCCTTGCTTTTCGAAGCGGCCCACGTCTCACACTCAATCGAGGAAAGTTGTCCCCTCTGTTCTCGATTATCTTCCCGCTCCTCACCGATAGACATGTTTGCTTTCTCACCTCAAGGTTCAATGACGTCGAGAGAAATGGCGCGAGTATTCATGCCACCACGGCCTTCCTGCCGTTAAGGCGTCTGGTTTGCATTTTTCTCTGCTGGACGACGAAGCGGGAAGCCATCGCAGCGACCTCGGCAAGATCGTCCCTCATGCTGACGTCGTTGCGCAGGATCACGGAAGCCGGGTCGACAGGTCCTCGCAGGTGCGGCGCGTGAGTTCACCCCACGCGCATGCGCCGACTTGGCGTATTTTCGCGCTTGATCCGCCACGGCTGCAGTCCTATTTTAGAACAAAATAAGAACAATGGAGCCGATCCATGCCCCTCAGCGTATTGCAGAAGTTGGAGATCCTGGCCGATGCTGCCAAATACGATGCGTCATGTGTTTCCTCCGGTGGGGAAAAAACGGACGGCCGGAAAGGGCATAGGCTCGGTTACGGGTCAAGGCATCTGTCACGCCTTCACTCCAGACGGGCGTTGTGTCTCGCTGCTCAAAATCCTGCTCACGAATTTCTGTATCTACGACTGCGCGTACTGCGTGAGTCGTCGGTCAAGCAACGTGCGGCGTGCGCGTTTCAGCGTCGATGAAGTGGTCCGGCTCACACTTGACCTTTACCGCCGCAATTGCATTGAAGGCCTTTTCCTCTCCTCCGGGATAGTTCAGTCGGCCGACGAAACCACGGCCGATCTGGTGCGAGTAGCAAAAACGTTGCGGCTGGATCACGGATTCAGGGGCTATGTCCATCTGAAGATGATCCCCGGAACCAGTGCGGAGCTTCTGGACGAGCTGGGCTTTATGCTGACCGGCTGTCAATGAATGTCGAAATGCCGGCGGAGGCAGCACTTGAACAATTGGCGCCAGAAAAGTCAGTGACCGGAGATCAAGCAAGGCTTGGCGCGCACGCGCTCGCGCATCGAGGAGTGCGGTGAACCGTCAAGCGCCGGCAGAGCGCATCCGCGGCGCTTTGCCCCCGCGGGGCAGAGCACGCAGATGGTTGTGGGCGCCGACTCATCCACCGATCTCGACATTCTGCGCTCGAGCGCCCAGCTTTACGCATCTTACGCGCTTGAGCGCGTCTACTATTCCGCCTTCAGCCCAACGGGCCACCCCTCGGCTGTGCTCTCGACGCGGCCGACTCCGCTCATCCGCGAGCACCGGCTTTATCAGACCGATTGGCTGATGCGCTTCTATGGCTTCTCGCTGCCGGAGATCGAAGGGGCGCTGACGGGCGGCATGCTTGATCTGTCGATCGATCCGAAGCTGGCCTGGGCGCTTGCCCATCGGGGTCTCTTTCCTGTGGACATCAATCGAGCCAGTCGAGAACTGCTGCTGCGCGTTCCGGGGCTGGGCACGAAGGCGGTGGATCGCATAATCGCCGCGCGCCGGCATGGCAACCTGCGACTTGCGGAACTGGCGCGGCTCGCCGAGTCCTTGAAGCGCGTGCGTCCCTTCGTGCTCGCGCCCGACTGGCAACCGGGCGCCATGCTTGATGACGATCGGCTGAGGCAGCGGCTTGTCCCGCCGCAGCAGCTTTCTTTGCCGCTGTGAGATGCTGTCGATCAGAGGCGAGTATCGCAGCCTTTCTCACTGGATGCTCTACGTGAGGAGATCCAAGCGTGCAGGCTATGTCCACTGCACGAGCCGGCGACTCAGGCCGTGCCTGGCGAGGGGATGCCCGGCGCCGAGATCATGTTCGTCGGCGAGCAGCCGGGTGATCAGGAGGATCTGACCGGCAAACCGTTCGTGGGACCGGCGGGAGTGATGTTCCAGCGGGCGCTCGCGGATGCAGGTATCGAGCGGCAAAAGACATTTGTCACCAACGCCGTCAAGCACTTCAAATTTGAACCGCGGGGCAAACGGCGGGTCCATATGACGCCGAGCAGTGGAGAGGTGACAAAGTGCCGTTTCCGGCTGAGCCGAGAGATCGCCATCATCAAGCCGAAGCTCATCGTGGCACTGGGCGCCACCGCGATGCTAGGGATTACCGGTCGCAAAGTTCCCGTAACGAAAATTCGAGGGAGCGTGGAGGCGGCTGACGACCTGTCCATTCTCGTAACCGTGCATCCGTCCTATCTTCTGCGACTACCCGACAAGGAACGGGCTTTGGCCGAATATACGCGTTTTGTCGATGATCTGCGACAGGCAAGAGTCTGGTGCGATGCACCAGTCAGATAGGAGGCCAAGGTAAACTGCATGACCGGCGCGATGCGGAAAGGCACATGATGCGCCGAGTCAAACCTGTTATGAGCCTAAACATTCCAAGTGGAGGCGGTCCAGGCAAATGCTGGCCCGCCGTTTTCTCTGATCACCGGACACCCCGCTGGGCAGCCGATTCTCTATCTGAGAAGCTTTGAGCGAGCGGAATAAGCTGCCAGACGGCTGAGAGCCCGACAAGGATATAGACGACCCGAGCAAGCGCAGACTGCTGCCCCCCAAAGATTGCTGCAACCAAGTCGAATTGAAAGAGCCCAACTAGTCCCCAATTGAGGCCGCCAATAATGACGAGAAACAGGGTAATGATATTGAGCGCGCGCATGGTTTGGTCCTTTCTCACAAGATATGCGTGCGCGTAACTGCTAATGATGTGAATTGTTCCGCGCGGTCGTACGCGGCAGATTTTATCCATCCGCACCGCGATGGGGACGGATTTCATTCGAAGAAACCGCCGCAGCCCCTAACCATCCAGTAATGTTCTGACCTTTGCAGCAAGTTGCTCCAGCGAGGCGGGCTTTTGCAGCAGGTTGACGCCAGGGTCGAGCAAACGATTGTGCACAACAGCATCCCGTGAATAGCCGGTCGTGAATAGGATTTTCAAGTCTGGCCTTCGCTCAAGCGCCGCCTCGGCAAGACGGAGGCCGTTAATATCCGGCATCACCACATCCGTAAAAAGGAGGCCGATTGCGGGTACAGCGGAGAGAGCACCCAGTGCCTCTTCTCCACATCGCGCCTCGACCACGTGGTAGCCGAGGTCGCGCAGCATCTGGGCCGTAAGCGTCAACACCTGCTCGTCATCCTCCACGACTAGCACCGTTTCTGAGCCGTTCCCACAGACGGGCATTTGTGCTTCCGAATGGTTTCGCGCCTCGGGTGCACCGGAATATCGAGGCAGATAGATTGTTATGGACGTGCCTCGACCGAGCGCGGAATTGACTGTTATGTGGCCTTCAGACTGCTTCACGAAGCCGAAAACCTGGCTAAGTCCCAGCCCGGTGCCCCTTCCGGGTTCTTTGGTGGTGAAGAACGGATCGAACGCCTTGGCCATGACCTCAGGTGACATGCCGACACCCGTGTCGGTGACGGCGACCATCACATATTGCCCCGGCTTTACGTCGTGCTCTGCGCCGTAGGCCTCGTCCAGGTGGGAATTGGCGGTCTCGATCACGAGCCGGCCGCCGTGAGGCATGGCGTCACGCGCGTTGATTGCCAAGTTGAGGACGACATTTTCCAGCACATTCTTGTCCGCCAAAACCTGCCAAAGATCCTCGGCAAGCACCGTCTCCAGCCGAACCATTTCGCCCAGCGTGTGGTGCAGCAGGTCAGACATACCGGCCACCATCTGGTTGGCGCAAATGGGCTCGGGAGCGAGCGCCTGCTGGCGAGAGAACGCAAGCAAACGTTGGGTCAGCGCCGCTGCACGACCGGCTCCGTCCTTGGCCGCGGCGATGAAATGGGAAACGTCCTCGCCCTTCGCGAGACGGCGTTCAAGAAGATTGAGCGCCGAAAAGACAACCGCAAGCATATTGTTGAAGTCATGGGCTATGCCACCTGTTAGCTGACCGACGGCTTCCATCTTCTGGGCCTGCCGCAACGCCGCTTCCGATTTCATCCGGGCCTCGACAGCCTCCGCGATGCGCTCCTCCAGCGTGCGGTTGAGGTTCTGAAGCTCGGCATTGGCCTTCTCGGCGCAACGACGGGCTTCAAGCAGTTCGCGCTCGTATCGACGTCGGTCGGACGCGTTGAAGATTGTGATGCGGACGAAGCTCAGCGCGCCCTTTTCGTCGCGGCGTTCAACGGCATTGACGAGTACCGGAAGCTTACTGCCGTCGGCACGCACTAGGTCAAGGGCCACCTCATGGAAAAAACCCTGCATGCGCATGAGGGGTGCGAAATGAGTTTCATAATACATTTTTCCGGCGATGTTCAGGAAGTCCTGAAAGCGCCGCCCGATGATGTCGGATCGCGCGCGGCCGAGCCAATCGGCGAAGATGCGATTGGCCATTATGATATGTCCGCCTGGTCCCGTTGAGACATAGCCGCACGGAGCGTTGTCGAATAGATCCTCAAGGTCCTCGATCAGCTGGTTCATGGCCCTACATTCTGCGCGGCCGACCTCTCTCCTGCGAGAAAGATCTTCATCGCCAAGATTGTTTCCTCGGGCGCGCTGAGATTGGGACAATGACCAGTGGCGTTGAGGAGAACGAACGCGCTGTTGGAAACACGCTGGTGAACATAGGCGCCCACGGCCGGTGGGGCGATCACATCCTCGTGGCACTGCAGCACGAGAGCGCGGGCGGTAACGCGATCAAGGTCGGCGCGGTTGTCGGAAAGGAAGGTAACCCGGGCGAAGCGCTTGGCAATTTCCGGGTCCGTCATGCAGAAAGAGTTGGCAAGCTCCTGGCCGAGTTCCGGCCGGTCGGGATTGCCCATGATCACGGGGGCCATTGCCTGCGACCATCCCATATGGTTGTCGTCGAGGAACTCGAGGAGTTCATGGACCTGCGCTTCGCTAAATCCACCGGTATAGTCGTCGTCGTCGATATAGCGAGGTGATGGGCCAATCATGATGAGCTCGTCGAAGAGCTCAGGTACCTGAATGGAAGCAATCGCTCCGATCATTGCGCTGACTGAATGGCCGACGAAAATGCTATGGGTAAGGTCAAGTTCGCGGCAGATCGCGATCACGTCGTCAGCATAGCCCTCGAGCGAGGCATACTTGCCGATATCGTAGGCTCTCAGATCGGAACCGCCGCAACCGACGTGGTCGAACAAGACAATGCGGTACTCTTCGGCAAAGGCAGGCCAGACAAAGCGCCACATGTTCTGATCGCAACCGAAGCCATGGGCGAAAACCATCGCCCTGCCCCCGGAGCCTACTACCCTTACATTGTTTCGCCTCAATACATTCAAAACGCAAACTCCGCTTCGTGTGCGAGAGACCAGCTGCTGGACATGGTCTCGTTGGCAACAGATATAGGGAGAATGCACACGGCGTCGAATCGATGCCTCATCGCGTTAGCGTCTAGCTCGGTGGAAATGCGCATCCGAAGCAACAGGAAGGCATGGGCTGGCCTGCTTGCCCATGTAGTACCGATTTGCAGTTGAAGATTAAGTCCTGCCGCATCGACGGGGGAATCCGCGCAGCGTCCACCGATATGCCCGTTCTTTACAGGTCGAGGGCGCATCGTGAGAGCGACCGCCGGCGACCTATGAAGCAGCATAGATTGTTGGAAGCAGGTTCAAGCGAACACCAACTCTGCCCAATCGACGCCTTTTGCATGATGCTGGTCGTTCCCGCAAGGTACTCCTGTCCACGACCTTTATCTATTACCCGCGGGAAATTGCCGTGCTCTGTGAATGGCGAACTTGCAGAGAACGCGACAGCCCCCTGCTCCGATAGCGGGCAAACTGGCCCCGCTGTTTTCCTCCATATTGTGGCCATCGGACGTAGCCGGATGGGGCAGGTGCTTTGCTAAGCTCTCATTCATCGGTGTCGTTCGCACATCCCCTCAAGTCAGACATTCTTCGCCATCTGGCGCAACGCTTTGCCGATCCGCGAGTTAGATCTTCAGCAAACAGGTACACTCATGCAAGAAGCAGAGCGCGACGAAGCGGCGGCGTTCCATGGACGTTCAATCGAGCCCCCGCAGGTCATTGTCGTTGATAGCAGCCTGAAGACGCTAGGAATTGGCACCTTCCTGATCATTCTGGTCGTGGCGCTGTATTTCGGGCGTGATTTCCTTTTGCCCGTCGTGCTTGCCTTCCTCCTCGCTCTCGTTCTCGGCCCCGTGGTTCGATCTCTCGCCCGGCGAGGTGCGCCTGAATGGGCTACCGCGATACTGCTCGTAGTCGTACTCTCTGCCGTCATCGCATCCGCTCTTTACTCCTTGAGCGGTCCGGTTTCCCGATGGATCGAGGATGCCCCGCGAATCGGCCGCGAAGTGCAGGACCGGATTGCGATGCTGCGCCGCCCGGTTGATGCGGTGGTGGATGCGTCCAAGCAAGTCGAGCAACTCGCCGAATCCGAGGATCAAGAAACGCAGCGTGTCGTCTTAAGCGAGCCGGGCCTCATCAGCCGCGCTGCCAGCGGGGTGCCTGAGGTCGCCGCGCAGATCGGGGTGACTCTTATTCTTCTGCTTTTCCTGCTTTCCTCGGGGGACATGTTCTATGAAAAACTGGTGAAATCTCTACCCACGCTCTCGGACAAGAAGCGTGGATTGCGAATTGCCCGAACGGTCGAGCGGGAGGTTTCCCGCTATCTTTTCACCATCTCGCTAATCAATGTCGGCCTTGGTGCCGCTATCGCGGCGGGCATGTTTGCGATCGACATGCCCAATCCCGTGCTCTGGGGCGTGCTAGCCGCGCTACTAAACTTCATCCCTTATCTCGGGGCCTTGCTCGGCATCGTGCTTGTCGGTCTGGTCTCGCTGGTCTCCTTCGATGCGATCGGAGCAGCACTGCTTGCGCCGCTCATCTATCTTGCCTGCACCACCCTCGAGGGACAGTTGGTCACACCGCTGATCATCGGCCGCCGGCTTGAGATGAACCCTGTCGTGATCTTTCTGGCGATCGCATTCTGGGGTTGGCTATGGGGGATAGTCGGCGCGCTGATCGCTGTTCCGCTTCTTGTCATCCTCAAGGTGTTCGCCGATCATGTTGAAGGCCTCGGGGGGGTGGCAGAATTTTTGGCTGGGCGCGATGTGCCACAGGCGCAGGAAGACGAGGAAAGCGACTCACCCGAATCCTCCTAGGTTCCCGCGGCCAGGCGGTGCTACGCTTGCGATCCGCTTAATCCAAAGCGCCCTTCGAAAGGGTTTTCGAGAGAAATGAAATCCATTCTCGTTGCTTGCGGATGCCTGCTCATCGTCCTGACGTTGCTGTCGTTCGTGAAAAGTGCGAGATGGTGGATTCGCGCAGCGGATTTTCCGCGCCTCCAGATCGCTGCCGCGATGGCAGTTGTGATAGGCGCCTACCCGTTCCTCCATGGAGCGGAGGGCACATGGGACGCCATTTTCCTGATCACACTCGCAAGCGCGCTCGGATGGCAGTGTTTCCGAATATTTCCTTACACGATCATGGCGCCTCGGGAGGTTCTGAAGGCCGCTGGCACTGCAGACCCTGCAAACTCGATCCGCCTGTTGATCGCAAATGTTTTGATGGAGAACCGGGAAGCCAACAGATTTCTGGCTCTTGTGCAGGAAACTCGACCAGATATCATCCTGGCTGTGGAGACTGATGCCTGGTGGGATAAGCGTTTGTGCGACTTGGACCGCGACTATCCGCACTCGATCAGGCAACCGCAAGAAAATCACTACGGCATGCACCTCTTTTCCAAGCTAGAACTGGCATCGCCCGAGGTGCGCTTTCTAGTGGAAGAGGACGTGCCCTCCGTCCGCGCTTCGGTCCGCTTGCGATCCGGCCAGTGGATCGCATTCTTCGGCGTGCACCCGCGACCGCCGGAGCCGCGAACCGACACAGAGGAGCGGGACGCCGAAATCCTGATCGTCGGCAGACAAGTAAAGGCGCAGAGCCAACCAGCAATCGTTGCGGGCGATCTCAATGATGTCGCGTGGTCACACACGACTCGTCTTTTCCAGCGCATCAGTGGCACTCTGGATCCGCGACGCGGGCGCGGCATGTTCAGCACCTTCCACGCCCGATATCCGCTGTTTAGATGGCCTCTTGATCATATTTTCCACCATGCTCCTTACACGCTGGTCCGCCTGCAGCGCCTGCGCGACATCGGCTCAGACCACTTCCCGGTCCTGGCAGAGCTGAATTACAGTCCTAGCGCGGTCGGGGGGCAGGAAGCACCGGCCCCCGACCTGCGCGACCAAGCGGAAGCTCAAGAAAAGATCGCCGAGGGCAAATCTGCAGAGTAGGCGATTTGCGGCTTTTGAACAGTAGCGGCCAAAATGCACCGGAACCAAAGGGCTCACCGGCCGTTTGAATACGCCCTTTCCGGCCAGGATTCTCCGACATCATGTCGGCGCCACGGAGGTTTTCCATGCCCAAGCTAACAATCCGAGACGGGATGGGCGCCATCGTTCACGAGGATGGCGTCGCATTTCGGGTCTGGGCGCCACATGCCGACGCGGTCGGTATTGTGGGCTCGTTCAATGGCTGGTCGGACGACGAGGTCCCGATGGCGGATGAGGGGGGTGGGATCTGGTATGCCGATGTGCACGGAGCCAAACCCGGCGACGAATATCGTTTCCTGATCCGCAATGGTGAGCAGGTCCTGTCGCGCATCGATCCATATGCCCGGGCAGTAACGAGTTCCGTGGGCAACGGAATTGTCGTGGCGCCAGGTGACAGCTGGCACGAGGTCGACTTCCAGACACCGCCTTGGAATGAGTTGGTCATCTATGAAATGCATATAGGTACGTTCCATCGCCCGAGTGAAGAAAAGCGGGGAACGTTCGAAGACGCGAGCGAAAAACTCGCCCATTTGAAGCGACTGGGCGTTAACGCGGTGCAGATCATGCCGGCGATGGAATTCGCGGGCGACGTCTCGTGGGGCTATAATCCTGCCCATATCTATGCCGTCGAGAGTGCCTATGGCGGGCCTGACGGGTTCAAGGCCTTCATCAAGGCGGCGCACCAGCACGGAATCGCCGTGATCCTGGACGTCGTGTACAACCATTTTGGCCCGAGCGACCTTGATCTCTGGCAGTTCGACGGCTGGAGCGAAAACGACAAGGGCGGGATCTATTTTTACAACGACTGGCGCAGCGAAACGCCCTGGGGGGAGACCCGTCCCGATTACGGACGTGGCGAAGTCCGCCAGTTCATCCGGGACAATACACTGTTCTGGCTCGACGAATACCACCTCGACGGGCTACGCTTCGACATGACGCTCTATATCCGCAACGTGCGTGGAAACGAGGCAGAGGAAGGCGACGCCCTTCCCGAAGGGTGGAGCCTGCTGCAGTGGATCAATGGCGAGATCCGGGAACGGTTCCCGGGCCGCATCGCGATTGCCGAGGACCTGCGGAACAAGGCGGAAATCACGGGAGCGGTCGATTACGGCGGAGCCGGTTTCGGTGCCCAGTGGGACGCAGAGTTTGTCCATCCCATCCGCCAGGTGCTGATCGCTGCTGACGACGAGGCGCGCCACATGGCGACAGTCGCTCACGCGCTCGCACATTCCTATAACGAGGATCCGTTCCAGCGGATCATCTACACCGAATCTCATGATGAGGTGGCCAATGGGCGGGCACGCGTCCCGCATGAGATCGCCCCCGGCGATTCATCCCATTGGGCGGCACAGAAGCGCTCCACTCTGGGGGCGGCACTTATGTTCACCGCGCCGGGCATTCCAATGCTTTTTCAGGGTCAAGAGTTCCTGCAAGGCGAGTGGTTTCAGGACACCGTGCCGCTCGACTGGGATCAGAGCAACGAATTCAGCGGCATCGTCCGGCTCTATCGCGACCTCATTCGCCTTCGCCTGAACCGCTCTGCCCTCACCCGCGGTCTGCTGGCACGCAACATCACAATCCATCATGTCGATGAGAATCGGAAACTCCTCGCCTTCCACCGATCGGCGGAAAGTGGCCCGCGGGACGACGTGATCGTCGTCGCGAGTTTCAGCCACGCGCCGCAAGAGGCCCATCGTATCGGCTTTCCCCGCCATGGCTTGTGGAAACTGCGCCTGAATACTGATTGGGTTGGCTACAGCGCCGATTTCGGCAATTTCTCCAGCCAGGATGCCATTGCTGAACTCGGCGAATACGACGGAATGACATGTTCAGGCGAGGTCTCGGTCGGGCCCTACAGCGCCCTGATTTTTTCACAGGACGAGTAGTAGCCAGGCCGAAATAAGTGGTGCGGTCTCAGTCGCGTGCGGTTTGATAACGTCAGGTGCGACCTTGTTTGAGCGGCCACTCGGCGTCCCCGACCAAATACTCATATCAAAAATGGCGGCGCGATCAGTCATAGCGTTCCGCGAACACCTCCGCGTAAGCGTGTGAGGCGCATTGACGACCAGGATAGCGTCGCCCCGTTCCGATCATCGCCTTGCAATCGTTAGGGGCGTTCTGTTATTTTCTCCCGCCACCACGATTGCCGTTGAACAGGTGGCGGCCGGCTTCACATGTTCCGCTACACCATGTGGGGCCGGTTTCGCTTGATCGACCGCGAAGGTCGACGCAACTCTGTCTTCGCCTTCTGCAGGATGACCAAAAGCGTATTTATCAGCCGTTCGAAGACGATACGGGTCGTCACCGGTTCGATTTCGCCATCGATAGCTATTGTGGAACAGTCAGTCGCTGAGCGCATTGAGCAGCTTGTTCCTATACTCTTAAATCGCCTTGGATATCTCGGATCCTTTCTGGTTTGGTTCATCGCAACGCTTGTATCCTGGCACTGTTGGGGATCCTCTGAGGAGGAGGTTTGCCGCGTTACAAACGGGCGCTGCGGGCCGGGCGGGACAGGTGCTCGTCTGCCGATGCGTTGGCCAGGTGAAGAAACCGGGAAAATCCACCTGTTCACCATACCGCCGTGCCCGGTTGACGCGGCCCGCAGCTTGGCCAAAACGAATTCGGTGCGGTTCGGTTCCTCTACGGTGGCTACTCGACTGATATCGAACCGTCACGAATCCATCGGCGAAGTCAGGCGGCCCTGTTTTCCTTGATGCGAGTGGAATAGATCGCCGCCATGGCGCTGATAGCAAAAGTAAATTGAGATGCAGAAGTTTAGAACGCCTGCAGAAACCATAAAGTAAAGTAACCATACCAGCGTGAAGCAGCGTTTTACTACTCTTAATCTCTACATTAGTGGAAATTAAGTGCACTTCGGAGCGCGACAATCAAATAATCTCGGCACATCTAACCTGTCAAAGAAATTGTTTATCCCAAGACGACTTGTCGCAGGTGGACTAGGGCGGATATCGCTTGATGGTCTCACCTGGCTCGTCTCTATGCGATTCTTGAAGAAGTGGGACCCGGGGACGTCTTGTTTGCCGTCGAGCACAAGGCTGAGAGTGCTGCAGTTTCGGCTCTGATGCGGACGAAGGGGAGGATGGCGTTCACGATCGTGAACAAAAATGCATAATACGGCAAGACCAGCGGCAGGACGGCTATCTCGGGTGTGAGAAAAACCAATACGGACCGCTTCTCACGAGCGGTGCGCCCGGCAGAACGATGATGCGGGTCGTCCATCGGCGGCCTAGCGTTACGAGCACCCAGAGTCTCATAATCTGCAACACGCCGAAACATCCAAGCCACCAAGGGTTGATTGGCCGGTTCCAGGCAAGCAGCCATAGCCCCGCAATCTACGAGGCATGGACCAGCACTAGGAACGGGTAATGTGCAGGTGCGTGTTCGTATCCACCCAGCGCTAACAGCCGGGCCGTGTTGCGGCGAGAAAGCCACAGCTCGATCAGCCGCTACGCTGTTATGAAAGCGAGGATCAGGCTGGAGGCGGTCACGTCGCTCTCGCAAGGGTTACGCAGCTTGCGGCGAAGCCAGGACCCAGCGCGAGCACCGCCGCATTTCGTGGCAACCCTGCCCGCAAGACCTGCGCGGACCTGTGGGGATTGAACGAAGCCGCTAACGCGGCATTTGGCGGCCCGGTTTGCGGGCGACGCTTCTGTTTTGAAGGATTGCGGCTGTTGAAGCGCAATCTTGAGAACAGGAGCAATGAGATGGCCGAGATGAGCCCACTTCGCCGGCGCATGATCGAGGACATGACGATCCGTAATCTGTCGCCGGCCACGCAACGATCCTATGTGCACGCCGTGGCGAAGTTTTCGCGCTACTTTGGCCGGTCCCTGGACCGGCTTGGGCTGAAAGACGTTCGCGCCTTTCAGGTGCATCTGGTCTCGATCGGGATATCGTGGCCGGCGCTGAACCAGACGGTGTGGGCTGCGGTTCTTCTTCAGTGCGGACACGTCCTCTTACTAAAACCGTACTAAAGGCTACGAAGCCGTGCCGAACTTCACCGATGGTTCGCGCCCCCAGACACGCAACTTGCCGAGCTCTGCTATGAAACCGGAAAGGCCGCCTTCGCCAGCTAGAGCGAGGACGCCTTCGTCGAGAGCGTCGGCGATGCCTGCCTTCTCCAGCAATGGCGTTGACGAATTGTCGTAGCCGATGAACTTGCAGTGCTGGAAGGCGTCCGCCACAAAGTCGCGCGCCATCGCTTCCTTCACCAGGTCGTCGATTGCATCGGCGGAAGTCAGTAGCGCGACGGCGTCGAACAGTACGGACGGTCCACCGTCGATCATATATTGCGCCGCGATCCACGTTCTATCAGAGGCGGTGACGCCGCCAACCTTGGGCGCGATCAACTCGCAGACTGCTTTTTCCTTCTCGATAGCGGTCATAAGACCCTTCAGCAACTTGGCGTCTACGCCATCGGTCAAGCTTTCGGCCCTCAAAACGTTTCGGACCGCGCTCGACGATGCTGAGTGCCGGCGAGGGCTCCATATCCTGACGCGGTGGCACGGCGGCAGGGGCCGGATTGGGCATCGACTGGAGACCGAGCTTGTGGGCGACCGTGGTTGCCAGCGTCTCGTCGATGTTGCGGAGGTGGGATACCATTCGCTCGCGAATCGCTGGCGTCTCAACCTTGCTGAGCTCGAAGGTCAGCGCAGCCTGAATGTGGCGCTGCTCTGGCGGCGTCTGGCTGACGTAGAACTGCCGGGCTTGGCTGTAGTGGTCGGCAAAGCTCTCCGGCCGCAAGCGCGCCTTGGTTCCCTGCTCTTCGGCGGGGAAATGGCGATAGCCGCGGGTTGGCGATTCACGCGGGCCTTCACCGAAGGAATTCGGCTGGTAATTGACCCGGCCGACGGGATTGCGCATCGACATGTGGCCGTCCTGCTGGAAATGCGCGAAAGGACACTTCGGCGCATTGATCGGAAGGTGCGTGAAGTTCGGTCCGCCGAGACGTTTCAATTGGGTGTCGAGATAGGAGAAGTTGCGGCCCTGCAGCAGCGGGTCGTTGCTGAAGTCGATGCCCGGCGGCACGTTCTGCGTCATGAAGGCGACCTGCTCGGTCTCGGCGAAAAAATTGTCCGGCATCCGGTCGAGCACGAGGCGCCCGACCGGTTCGGGCGTCAGGATTTCCTCGGGAATGATCTTCGTGGGGTCGAGCACGTCGAAATCGAAACTGTCAGCAAAATCCTGGTCGAAAAGCTGCACCTGCAACTCCCATTCCGGGAAGTTGCCGGACTGGATCGCCTGCCACAGATCGCGGCGATGGAAATCCGGGTCGGCACCATTGATCTTAACGGCCTCGTTCCAGGCGACGGACTGGAGACCGAGCTTCGGCTTCCAGTGGAACTTCACAAAGGTGGACTCGTCCTTGGCGTTGACGAACCGGAACGTGTGAACGCCGAACCCCTCCATGAAACGGAACGAACGAGGGATGGTCCGGTCGGACATGATCCACATGACCATGTTCATGCTTTCGGGCGTCAGGCTGATGAAATCCCAGAAAGTGTCGTGGGCGGTCTGCGCCTGCGGAAAGGCCCGGTCGGGCTCCTGTTTCGCGGCATGGATCAGATCGGGAAACTTGATGGCGTCCTGGATGAAGAAGACTGGGATATTATTGCCGACGAGATCCCAGTTCCCCTCCTGCGTGTAGAGCTTGACCGCAAAGCCTCGCACGTCGCGGGCAAGGTCTGCCGACCCCTTGTTGCCAGCGACGGTCGAGAACCGCACGAAGGCCGGCGTGCGTTCGCCAGGGCGCTGGAAAAGGTCGGCCTTGGTATAAGCGGCGAGCGATTCATAGGTTTCAAAGAAGCCGTGGGCGGCATACCCGCGCGCATGAACTACCCGTTCGGGAATGCGCTCGTGGTCGAAGTGAAAGATCTTCTCACGGAAGTGGAAGTCGTCCATGACGAGCGGCCCGCGCAAGCCGATCCGTAGCGAGTTCTGATCGTCCGCGACCGGTCCGCCTTGGGCGGTCGTCAGCACAGGCGCATCGCCTTCAGCAATCTGGTGAAGTTCGCCGCCGGCCCCCCGTCGCAGTTTCATGTCGTGGATGGTGGCGCTGACGTTTTTGCCGTCCTGTGACTTGGCGGGGGCTATCTTGGTCATGATGATGTTCCTCGGTCGGGCTGTCCGGAAGGCGCCAATGCGTTCAAAGACAATCAGGCCGCCCTGGAAGGCGGCCTGATTTGGCTTGACCCGTTAGCTGGCTTTCTTCTGGGTTCCCTTTGCATTTGCCAAGGCTTCGCCGAGTGCCGTCAACTTCTGATCTGTGGCGATCTCCTCCTGGAGATTGGCATCGAGAAGCGGGATAGCGTCCTTCAGGCCAAGCTGTTTGGCCCAGGCCTTGAGCGTACCATAACGGGCGATCTCATAGTGTTCGACCGCCTGCGCCGATGAGATCAGGCCAGCATCGAGTGCGGCCGTGCCCTTGTAGTCCTCCATAATTTCCTCGCCCTCGGCGATGATCCCCTGAATGGCTTCGCAGGTCTTGCCGCGGGCCGGCTTGCCAAGCAGTTCGAACACTTGTTCCAGACGCTCGATTTGGCCCTGAGTCTCTTCGCGGTGCTGCAGGAAGCCGGCTTTACCCTCTTCCGACTGGGCAGCACGCGCCATCTTCGGCAGAGCTTTCAGAACCTGCTTTTCGGCGAAGTAGATGTCCTTGAGCGTATCGAAGAAAAGGTCGTTGAGTGTCTTTTCAGCGGGCATTTGTGACTCCGATCAGAATTTCGAGAGGGATGGACAGAAAACCTTCGAAAGGCATGATCGTTCCACGGCTTCGAAAAAATCATTGGGACTGAGCCTGTGGGGATTGAACGAAGCCAATGTCACCGATGGCAGCCATCAGCCCGGTCGCTACGGTAAGGTTGATCCCGGGGATCGTGAGCAGACGCCTGACCGCCGGATCATCCGTCGTCCCTTCGGCGATCTGTCGGTCGAGGATTGCAAGGTCTTCGCCAAGCCGGTCGAGTTCACGTATATGCCTCTCGATTGCAATCTGCTCATCCGCGTGCAGAGGCTGGCGCTTGAGCCAGTCCCGCCCCCGGTTGTTGAACAGATCGGCATGCGGGCACGTCGGGATCAAATGGGCATGCAGGATGGAATGGACCTCTTGATCCGTGTCAGATGCCGAACAACCTGGTAGCGCCGCGCCACGAGGCCCGCATCCGCTCGGTAGCTGCGTCCGGCGTCCAGATCTCCCGCAAATAACCCGCGGCATGCAAGCTCGGCAAAGTGCCCGCATCGATCTTGTCGGTCTTTACATGGGCCTGTGCGATCGCCTTGACCTGCAGCGGATTGGCAATCGCCACTCTGCGCACAAAAGGCGACAGGACACGAGACACCGCCATGCAGTTGCCCGCCGCCTCGATCACCACTTCGTCCGTTACCGAGAGGCTCCTGCCAAGACCCTCCAAGGCTGTTCGTGTCATGTCGACACGGCCGCCGTGGCGTAGCCGGCCGTCAACAACGGGAGCGGCGGGGAAGCCGAAGAGCAGTACTACGCCATGCTGGATGAACCAGCCATGGCCGCATAACTTAAACGAAATAGCCTCCGGCAAACCCGGCGCGGTTCAAAGCCAACCTGCAGTGAAAATCATCACGTACTCGCGTCGATGAACGGTTCATCTTCTGATGATCTGCCGCAACAACTTCTGTAGATCCACCATTGCAAATGGTTTGGCGAGAACGGGGGTGCCAGCAAACTTTGAATCCAGACCGCTGGCGCCATAGCCCGTCGCGAACACGAACGGAATGCCACGCTCCTTCAGTAATTCTGCAACCGGATAACTCGGCTTTCCGTCCAGATTGACGTCGATAATCGCCAGGTCGAATGTGCCCGTCCTTGCAGCGTCAAGCGCCTCCTGCATCCGTGATACGACAGCGCCAACCTCATGGCCGATGTCCATCAGCATGTCTTCGACGAACATGGCGACGAGCGCCTCATCCTCGACCACAAGCACGCGAAGTTTCTTTTCCGAATGGCTCATCCCTTCGACCCCTTCAAGCAAACGATATGGCAAAAGCAATCATGTCAACGGCATCGCGATTTCACACACCACCCCGCTGGGCGCGAATGAGAGCGCCACCTGCGCATCGAACTCACGATGAAGCGCACGCTCGAGAAGGCGGCTGCCGAAACCTTTCCGCGTCGGCAACTGGACTTCCGGCCCACCAAATTCCTCCCAGCGCAATTGGAGACGACGCGTCCCGTCAGCCCCGACGGCTTGCCAATCAATCTCGATGCAGCCGGTGTCGTTTGACAGGGCGCCGTATTTGGCCGCGTTTGTACAAAGTTCGTGAAATGCCATCGACAGTGAGAGCGCGAGTTTCGGCCTGAGACGCAAGACAGGCCCCGAAACCCGAACGCGCTCCTCAGGTCGGACACAAATTGGCGCGATCGTGTGGACGATCAGTTCGTCGAGCTGGATGCCTTCCCAATCCTCGCGGGTCAGGACGTCGTGGGCGCGCGACAAAGCAATCAGCCTGCTTTCAAACTGTTGGAACGCGGGGCTGTGCGCCTCACCGCGAAAAGACTGTGAGGCCAGAGACTGAACCATGGCCAGGGTGTTCTTCACCCGATGGTTCAGCTCGTTGACCAGTAACTGCCGACGCTCCTCGTGGCGGCGCTTGGCGGTAATATCCCTTGCAATCTTGGAGGCGCCGATCACCTTGCCGCGGCCGTCCTTGAGAGGCGAGACCGTCAGCGAGACGTCGATGAGGCTCCCGTCCTTGCGCATGCGGACGGTCTCATAGGGAACGACACGGTCGCCCCGGCGGATGCGGTCGAGGATCTCTGGCTCCTCCTCCTGGCGATCCGGCGGAATCAGAATGTTGACGGGCTTGCCTATGACCTCCGCCGCTTCGTATCCGAACAGACGTTCCGCGCCTGCGTTCCAGGTCTGAATAACGCCTTGCGCATCCTTGCTGACGATCGCGTCGTCGGAGAACTCGACGATCGCCGCAAGGCGCCCGGCATACTCTTCGGCCTTTTTCTGTTCTGTCACGTCGACCAGCATGTTGATCGCGCCCACTAGCCTGCCGTCGGCATCGCGCAACGGCGTTGGATAGGGGATGAATGGGACACGTGTGCCATCCGGACGCTCCGCGACCGCCTCTATCCCTCGGACAGGTCGATTTTCCTTGAGCGCGACAGCCATGGGGCACTGGTCGTGGGGGAGCGGCGTCCCGTCCGCATTATAGAGGCGCCAAGTGACGCACCACTTGTCTCCTGGTCGCGGTGTCCGTCCCGCCATGTCGACCGCAGCCTGGTTGAAAAAGGTGATCCTTCCCTCGGCGTCGGTCGTGTAGACGGCCGCCGGCAGTGCCTCGAGCAACTCGCGCATCTGGCGTTCGCTCCGAAGGATTTTATCCTCCATGCGTTTGGCTTCTGTCACGTCCTGGATCACGCGGACCCCATAGCGAAATTGGCCGGAGGCATCCCGTACGCAGGACCCAGAAACATCGAGGTATCGAAGTGTTCCATCCGGTCGCACCGCGCGCTTGCGCATGGAGTAATGGCTGATTTCACCGCGGATCTGCTGCGCGTAGAGCGCGGAATCGTGCTGACGGTCATCCACGTGCGTGTAGTCGAAGAACGTCATGTTCAGGAGCTCTTCGCGAGAGCGTCCCAACATCTTGCAGACGGCGTCATTAACGCGAAGCAGCCGGCCCTCCGCGTCTGCTTCGGCGATCCCGATGGTTGCGGCCTCATAGGTAGCCGCCAAGCGCTCCTCGCTCTCGCGCCGCGCAGTCTCAGCCTCATGAACGCTTGTAACATCGGTGGTGAAGCAGCGCGTATTAACGAATTTTCCGTCGCTGAATCGGCTGTTCGAGGTAATCAAGACATGCTTGATCGAACCGTCCCGAGCCCGCAATCGCGCGGGATAACGATCAAGCCTCTCTCCGCAAGAGAGCCGGTGCAGGATATCGCCGATAACCGGGGCGTCGGCGTGGAACTCCGCGATGTGGCGTCCGACATAGTCGTCCGCGTCATAGCCAAGCAAGGAGAGCTCTGCCTTGTTGGCCCGCAGGATAATGCCTTCACCGCTCACGATGTGAAGACCTATAGCGCTGTTCTCGAAGAAATCTTCGAGGTCCGCGGCTTTACTTCGCACTTCACCTTCCAGTGCCTTGCGCTCGGAAATGTCCTGGAAGCAGTTGACGGCTCCCTGAATCTGGCCGCGATGGTCCCGCAAGGGGCGGATGTTCACAAGGGCAATGATTCGAGAGCCGTCCGGCCGTTCCATCACGACTTCAGCATTGTGTGTCGCCACGCCGGCCCTTACGGCCTCGGCCATCGGGCATTCGTCGGGGGAAAGCGGGGTACCGTCCAGGCGGAACAAGCGGTGGGATCCGCAAAAGCGGTCCTTCGCTCCGTCAACTGCCGGGACCCTTCCCCATAGCTTCGAGGCTTCCTTATTGAAACGCACAAGCCATCCGTCGTGATCGCACACGTAGACAGCACCTGGTATAGCTTCGAGCAACGTAGGTGCGGCAGCGACGAAGGCATCGTACTCAGTCAGCCTGCGTGAGGCGTTTGGAAATTCCTCGACGTTCGACATTTGCCCACCTGGTTCAAACTGATGCTTCTTCTTCGGCGAGGCTAGGCATAACGAAACGCTGGCGACCGAAAAATTCCGATGAATCTTCGATTATGAACAACGCAACGCGCGCGCAAGCCAATTGTTCCGTGATCGACTCGTCTTTGTTGTCAGCTCTGGCATCGTCAATGCGCATCAGATGCCTTAAGTGGATGAAAACGATCGGGGATCGTCAGGTCCAGAGGATGCTTGCTGTCGGTGCTCATCCACAATAACGTGAAGATCGCGGGCCCGGGCACGCACTCGATGATGTTCGCCCATGGCTTCAGCTGCGACCAGAATATGTGACGCTTCATCGCGCCTGCGTTCGAGGACAGCTTCCGGACGGTCCTGTTTGACAACGTCGGTGCGGGTGGATCGGATTTGTCCGCTTTCTCTCCCGCCAGGTACAACCACCTGCCGGGCTATGCCGACGATATCGTCGAGCTAGGGCAGGCGCTGTACATCAATGGCGGGGTTTTCGTGGGACATTCGGTCAGCGCCATGGTCGGCATTCTGGCCGCCAAGAAAGCTCGGGAGCTTTTCGAAAACCTCGTACTGATCGGCCCGTCGCCGCGCTATATTGACGACGACGGCTATATTGGCGGGTTCAGCGCGGATCAGATCGAGGAATTGCTCGATTTTCTCGACAGCAATCATATGGGCTGGTCCGCGGCGATGGCGCCGGCGATCATGGGCAACCCTGACAGGCCCGAGCTTGGCGAGGAGCTGACCAACAGCTTCTGCCGAACCGATCCCGAGATCGCCAAACATTTTGTCCGCACAACCTTCATATCAGACAACCGGGAGGATCTGGCGGGCCTGGAGGCGCGGGCGCTCGTGCTACAGTGCAGGAGGACGCCAAGTGTCTTGATGTCGGAATCGGCACGTGTGAAATACAGAATGGGATCTTCCTGCGTTGCCGCAATCCACGAAAAATCATCTGCGGCAAACGTCCCCTTCAGATTGGTCAGCATGCTCATAAAGTGCGTCATCGTATTGATCCCCAGCGTCAGTCCATCCGGTTTGGCATGAGCAGCGATCAGCACTGGAAAATTGCAGGTGCCATCAGCAAATGATCGGGTTGGGCGAAACCGGAATTTCGGCTCGGGTACCAAACGTCAGATGTTCACGACTACTTTTCATGGTTGCCGATCAGATGATCGAGCGAAATCCGGCCCGGACCCCTCGCCATGACGGCGAGTGCCATTGCCGCCCAGGTCAGGTGAAGCGGCCAACCGGAAGGCACCGTCAGTTGAACGACGATGGTCATGATCAGAAGTCCCAGTGCGGCAAATCGTGTCATGAGACCGAAGACGAGGAGAATGGGCAGCAGGATTTCCGCCGATCCTGCTGCGAATGCCATGGCGACGGGTGCAGGAAAGGCGTAGGGACCACCCGGCAGATGCAGCTTGAACTCGCTGCTGAAGAGAAGCACCGCGACATCGTTCAGTTGCAGAAACCCGTCCCATTTGTTGATGCCGGAGCGCCAGAAGGGAACGGCGAGCGCCAGGCGCAAGACGAGCTGTGTCAGAGACGGTGGGGCAATCGCACGCACAATGGCGTCGGCCTGTCCCAGAAGCCCGGGCCAGCCACGGTTGCCGGCAGACTGCCCTTCAGTGGCCATCATTTTCGTCTCCTCCAATTGCTGTGAATGCGCCTGCCCCAACCATCCCGGCGATATTGGCAGTGAGGTCGAATTGCGGGCTCTCCTCGAGCGCGGCGGCGGCGGCCATGCCGAGCGATCCGCCCTCGATGAGATGCATCAGAAAGATCGCGCCACCGGGTGGCAGCCGCCTAATGATCACCTCGAGATGAGGCCTAGTGACCAGTGCATCCTCCGGTTCCACCGCGTCAATGGGACCGACCGGACCATCGCCCCGGTTCGCCGCGAAAATGCTGACCGCCGGAAATCGCGAGCGCAGGATCCGCGTCGAGGGATGCGGCGTCAGAACCGCATCGGCCAGACGCGGCGCCGGAACCGCTGCCAGCGATTCCGGCGGCAACGGCTCGGCATCCGCGGCATGATAGGCGTCGAGCCATGCCCGTTCGATCCGCGCCACATCCATCAGCCAAGGCATTTGACGCGCATATTCGTAGTTTTCGATGAAATCCGGAAAATCACGGCCGTACTCGAACAGAAGCGGCGACGTCGGCGGCGTGGCGCGCACGTGGAACCGCGCCATCGCCCGGAAGAAATCCGTGCCGGTAATGCGCTGCGTTGCCGGAAACACCGCCGCCAGCGCATCGATCAGGCTGACCGTCACATTGTTGCGATAAACATCATAGCGCTTCTTCGCGGCCTTGCCGTTTGGCCCGCGGACAGCCGCAGGCGCCGCCCGTTCCGGGTCGAGCAGGGCCGGCGTGAAATCATCCGCATAAGAAAACGGGGTAATACCCCGCCCGTGCTGTTCAGCCGACCGCATGGACTTTTTCCCTCGTGGTGCTGCCTGCATGGCGATCAAGGATCGCCTGGGCCGCTTCGGCCTCCGCCTTCAGCACCGGCCAATCAGGAATGGCGCTATCCCATTCGACAAGCGTCGGGATCGGGCCGCTCCGGCCGATCACCCGGTCGAAGAGCTTCCACACAGCATCGGCGACCGGGCCATCATGGCTGTCGATGAGGAGCAACTCGCCCTCGTCATCGCTCTGCTCGGCATGGCCCGCCAAGTGAATTTCGCCCACATGCTCCAGCGGGAAATCCGCGAGGTAATCGAGCGCGGAATAGCCTTGGTTGGTGGCTGAAACGAAGACATTGTTGATATCGAGCAGCAATCCGCATCCCGTGCGCCTCACCAGTTCGCGCAGGAATGCCGTCTCGCTCATCGTCGATTCCGCGAAGAGAACATAAGTCGACGGGTTTTCCATCAGGATCGGCCGGCCGATCGCCTCCTGCACCTCGTCGACGTGATCGGCGACGCGTGTCAGCGTCGCCGGCGTATAAGGCAACGGTAGCAGGTCGTTATAGAAAGTCGTCTCATGGGTCGACCATGCGAGATGCTCCGAGACAAGCGCCGGCTCATAGCGCCCGATGAGCGATTTGAACCGTCCGAGATGCGCCTTGTCGAGCGGCTGCGGCCCGCCGATCGACATGCATACCCCATGCAGCGAGACGGGATGATCGCGGCGGATGCGGGTTAGCGCATCATGCGGCGGGCCTCCGGCACCCATGTAATTTTCCGCATGAACCTCGAAGAAACAATGCTGCCTGCCGGCGGCAAGGATCGCTGGCAGGTGCTCGTGTTTGAAACTCGTGCCGGCGAGCCCTTCCGTGGCATGCGCCGGAAAGCAGGAGGCTTCCGACGCGCCCCTTGCAGGATGTGCCGTCAAATCGTTCATCGTGACCTCCCCTTTCCGGCGAATGATCTGGAACTCTGAACTTATGATGGAACGTCGCGCGTCAGCGGCTCGGGCGAGCCCATGCGATCGCCGGGCAGCTTCATGGTGGCGCAGGTGCCGCCATCGACGAATTTCCAGGCATTGCCCTGATAATCCACGGTGGAGGTGCCCTGACAGGTCGTGCCCGGACCGGCGGCACAGTCATTCTGGCCGGCCATGGCGACGCCGTAGCACTTCTCCATACCCTTATCCATGGCCTCCTTCACCTGCTCCTGCGACAGCGGCGCAGCACCGGCAGCCGATGCAAGCGCGGTCGCGACGGCACTGGCCAGAAAGGCCGAACTCACGGTTGATCTGATGGACATATCTTACTCCTCGGGTTGGTTGCTCGGCGCGCCGGCTTTCCAGGCGCGCCATGACCAATTCGCTCGCAAGTCGCCTTGTGTTACATTTCGCTGTACACGAATTCGTGATTGGCGTTTTCCGCCGTGCGCACGAATTTTGCCGGCCCTGTAACAAAGGGCCGCTTGCGAGCGTATTGGGAGGAGCGAGGCTTGAACGGCAAGGACGAAGAAGAACTTGCCCAGTTGATGCGAACCGCGATTGCGGGAGATGAACGCGCCTATGGCGAGTTCCTGCAGCGGGCATCCCGCCTTGTACGTGGTCTGGCTCGACGAAAAGCCGGCCAAGGCGGGATCGACCCGGAGGATATCGTGCAGGAAACGCTGCTTGCGGTCCATACGAAGCGCCACACATGGCGCACGGACAAGCCGATCACGCCGTGGCTCTACGCCATCGCTCGCTACAAGCTGATCGACGCATTCCGCCGCCGCGGTCGTCGCGTGGAGGTGGAGATCGGCGAAATCGCGGATGTTTTTGCCACCCCGGAGCCGGAGACCGTCAGCGACCGTGAGATCGGACGCGCGCTCGAGATGCTGGCGCCCGGCCAGCGCTCGGTGGTTGCGGCGATCTCCGTCGATGGGCGCTCGATCGGCGAGACGGCGAGGAGCCTCAATATGACTGAAACGGCAGTGCGGGTGGCGCTGCATCGCGGGCTGGCGGCGATCGCCAAGCGGTTTGGGCGGAACTGAGATGGATACCAACGAACTGATCAAAGCCTTGGCGGCGGATACACAGCCGCGCAAGCCGTCGCTTTCGACCACCTGGCGGAGTGCTGTGGCCATCGCCATTGCCGCTGCCGCCATCGTGTTTTTCGTGACGCTGGGTCCCCGGCTTGATATCGCCGCCGCCGCCGAGACGATCCGCTTCCTGTTCAAATTCGTCGTTACGGTCGTGCTCGCGGCAAGCGCCTTCATTGCCGCCCAGGCTTTGTCGCGGCCGGGCAGCGCATGGCGCCGGGCATTGCCTTATCTTGCGGCAGCGCCCGTTCTGTTAGTGCTGGCAATAATCCTGGAGCTCTTCGCCCTGCCGCCCGCGACATGGTCAGCCCGTCTGATCGGGACGAACAGCATGGTATGCCTCACCTTTATCCCACTGATCGGTATCGGCCCGCTCGCCATCTTTCTCATGGTCTTGCGCCATGGCGCACCGACCTCACCCGCGCTTGCCGGAGCGGTCGCGGGTTTGCTCGCGGGAGGTATCGCCGCGACATTCTACGCCGCGCACTGCACCGATGATTCCCCGCTTTTCGTGGCGACCTGGTATACGATTGCTGTCTCCATACTTGCAGTCATCGGAGCCCTTGCCGCCAGTCGCCTCGCTCGTTGGTGATGGTCCTTAAAAAAATATGCGCAGCGTCCGTGGTAACGTGGACGGTCGGGCGGGGCGACTGGCCAAGGAAGCTGAGCGGAACATTCAAGCCAGGCCAACGTGCTCTGCACTGGACAAGTTTCTCTCGTCATGCATCCTCGCCCCCCGGAGGAGCTTCGCCATGATGCCTGAAACCTATACCGCCTATGTAATTGTGCTTGCCGTAGCAACTGTCGTGCCCGGTCCGACCAACATGCTGATCGTCGCAAATGGTGTCCGACATGGCGTGCGAGCCGGGCTCTTGAATGTCGCCGGCACGCTCGTGGGCCTCTCGATCATGGTCGCGGTGGCCTGCGTCGGCCTGACCTGGCTAATCCAGCTTGCCGGCAACTGGTTCGCCTGGATCAAACTCCTGGGCGCGGCCTATCTCTGCTGGATCGGCTGGAAGATGATCCGGTCAAGCGGTGAGAGAAGCGACATGCGCACAGAAAGCGCACGCGGCGGCTTCTTCCTGCAGGGTCTGCTCGTTTCACTCGGCAACCCGAAACAGCTTCTCTTCTTCGGCGCCCTCCTGCCGCAATTCATCGACCCCGCGGGGAACCAACCATTACAGATTGCCGTTCTGGGTGGCACGGCACTCCTCTTCTCTCTCGTCTCCGACGGCTCGTATGCGATGGCGGCCGGCGGCATCGGGCGGAGACTGAGCACCCAGGCCATGCGTCGGATCGGGCGCCTCGGTGGAGGTTTCCTGGTCTGCGGTGGCTTATGGCTTGCCTTTTCCCGGATACGTTAGGCCAACAGCCTGTTGATTTTCTAATGAGAAGAGAGCCGGGAAAGGAGTAAACCTTCTGACTAATCACGGGAACAGAAAAACTGGTACGCTCTGAGGCCCCAACGAAGTACAGTGCATGATGTCGCTGCACCAATCGGTCGTTGGAAAGCCCCGCCAAAGCACTTGGATAACCGCAAGGAGCGTCATAGACGCGCGCTATTCAAATCATTCAACCCGACTATCCGTATCATGGGGTTGGACGGCGAAGGCTGGACGGTTGGGTTGCCGAACGCTTTTATAGGGAGCATCAGTGCCGCTTCCGCGGTCGACACGCTAACGGAGAGCGGCAGCTAAGTCTGCTGCGACGATACCCTACGGTTAGCTTTCCGCACGCGAAGGTCTATCTGCCGGACGAAGATGCCACCATCACCGTCTGGTGGCAGGGCGACATGGGGAAACTATTTCGCCAGCGATCCCGCCGCCGATATCCGCGTTAAGGCCGAGATCGATCTGGCCGCCCATCAAGCGCGAACAGATGCAGCGGATCGGTGGGAGACGGCTGTAAGTCGAACCGCTCATAGAGCGGACGCGCCGCGTCGTTCTTGGCGTGAACCACGAGTGCGCGGACCCCGGCAATGTCGGCCACTTGCGGCGTCCGCAGAATGGCATCGCGCAACAACCCCGCGCCGACTTTCTTGCCCGGCCCGCCTCGTCCAACCGCTCCTTCCATTCGGCAATCCAGGAGAGCTGTGTCGCAAAAAGCGGAATGCGCAGCCGATGCGTCAACACGCAGATCTTACAAATGCGGATTTCTTTCGAATGATTCGATCAGGAACTCCGAGAGGATGCGCACTTTTCGCGCCGGGTGCGGGCTGGGTGGCCGAACGACGTAGACCCCACCGACCGGTAGCGGAAAACGGGTCATGACCGGAACGAGCGCGCCGGACGCAAGGTATTCATGGGTAACACAATCGGGAAGCCACGCTATACCAAGCCCAGCTACGGCCGCGCTGGCGAGCGCCGCGCCGTTGTCGGAACTGAAGCGACCCTGCGGCTGCACAGTGACGACCTTGTCGCCATCCATAAATCGCCACGCCTCAGCACCGACCAGGGCTTGATGAGCGGCGATTTCGTCCGGCTTTTCAGGTGAACCATGCATCCTGATATAATCCGGGCTCGCTACCAGCTTGCCGTAAATCTGACCGACGCGTCTTGCGATTAGGTTCGAGTCACGCAGGGCACCGACCCGGATTGCACAGTCGAACCCATCGGCGATGAGGTCGACGAACCGATCGCTATACTCGGCATGGATCTGAAGCTGCGGATGGTGGCGTGCCATCTCCGCGAGCACGGGTGCAAAGTGTATCGGGCCCGATGTCAGCGGGACGGCCACCCGCAAGCGCCCGCGAAGGTCACCAGCAGGCGAGATCGTTTCCCGCGCAAGGTCGATCTCAGCACAAATTCTGGCGGCATGTTCTCGAAACGTAGTCCCGGCTTCCGTGAGACCGGCGCCACGGGTCGTTCGTGCAAGGAGCTGAATGCCAAGCGCTTCCTCAATCCGGATGAGGCGCCGGCTGACCATTGACTTGGAGATACCCAAACGACGTGCTGCGGGAGAAACGCCCCCGGCATCGGCAACTTCGACGAATGTCCGCAGCTCTTCGATATCCATTCGGCGTTCCCCGCTTTGCGATACGACCTGGCACCTATGCCTGCCGAACGATCGGCGCCACCTCGTTGCCCAGAAGCTCGATGGATTGCTTCATCGCTGCCGTGTCGAGGGAGGCCGTGCTCATCTGAAAGGTGATGCGCGAGACGCCGCCAAGCGTTTCGCTGGCCCGCAGCATCTTGGCAGCGACCGTCTTCGGGTTACCGACCAGGAATGCGCCATCCGGGCCTGCCATGACGTCAAATTGCTGGCGCGACGGGGGCGACCAGCCGCGCTCACGACCGATCTTCGAGGTGAGATGTGCCCAGCCGGGAAAGAATGCATCCCTGGCTCCGATATCGGTCTCGCCGACGAATCCCATTGCGTGAACACCGACCTTGAGCACCTCGGGGCTATGCCCCGCGCGAGCGCCTGCCTCGCGATAAAGGTCGACAAGCGGACGGAAGCGCTCGAAGCTCCCGCCGATGATCGCGATCATCAGCGGAAGGCCAAGCGCACCGGCACGAACGAAGGATTGCGGTGTGCCACCTACGCCGATCCATATTGGGAGCCGCGGTTGATGCGGACGCGGAAAAACGCCTTGCCCCTTGAGGGCCGGACGGAAGCGACCTTCCCATGTCACATTGGTCGTCTCGCCAAGCTGGAGAAACAGATCGAGCTTTTCCGCAAAAAGGTCGTCATAGTCGCGTGTGTCCAGACCGAACAGCGGATAGGCTTCCACGAAGGAACCTCGGCCGGCAACGACTTCCGCACGGCCTGCGGAAATCAGATCGAGGGTTGCGAACTCCTGAAAGACCCGCACCGGGTCGGCAGCGCTCAGAACCGTCACTGCACTCGTCAATCTGATCCGGCTGGTTCGCGCCGCTGCCGCGGCCAGAATGACAGTCGGTGCAGAATCGAGAAACTCCTCGCGATGATGCTCGCCTATGCCGAAGACATCGAGCCCGACGCGGTCCGCGACGACGACCTCCTCGATGAGTTCGGCCATACGCTCGGTCGCCGAAGGAAGCTTGCCGGAGATCGGATCCGGCAGGATGGCTGCAAAACTGTCGATACCGATTTCCATTTTTAGCCCCTGGATATTGTCAGTCTACGCCGGCGACTGACGCTGGAAATTCATCATGCGTACAATCAAGCCGGTGCTTCGGACTTCGACCTGTCATGAAAAGGGACGACGAGATACACCCCACCGTCCGGGCTCGTGCGATACGTTCATCGAGAACCCCGTCATCCCCGTTAGGTTCTAGTGCCCGCCTTTGGTGGTCGGCACCGGCGTGTTGAGCAACTGCTGCTCCCAAAGATAGGCGATGCCGCTGCCGCTGAAGTGCTGGATGAGAATCTGGGTCAGCTCCTCGACATGCCCGGTGCGCGCCCAATCGCGTTGCCATTCGCCAGCAAGCGCCATCACGGTCATCACGTTCGCGCCGGCCGCAATCATTCGCTGGATGGCAACTTCGTGAGACTCCTTCGAAATCCCGCCCGACGCGTCAGTGATCACGGTCACATCCCAGCCTTCGCCGGCGGCCTGGATGACAGGCATTGCGACGCAGACCTCGGTCCACAGGCCGGCGATGATCAGTTGCTTGCGGCCGGTCGCCTTGACGACGTTCACCACATTCTCGTCCTGCCAGGTGTTCACCCAGGTGCGATCGATGACTTCCTGGTCCGGAAATACGTCGGTGATCTGCTTAAAGAGAAGTCCGCCGCGCGCCGCGATAACGCTGGTGAGAATGGTCGGAACATTGAAGGCTTTTGCCAGCTTCGCCAGCGCGGTCGTCTGGTTGACCACAGCTTGCGGATCGTGGCTGTTCAGGTTCGCCAGCTGGTAAGGCTGATGATCGATCAGAACGAGGACGGAGTCTTCGGGGCGGAGAAGTGAGTCGAGACCGTTACGAAAGGTCATGGGTTCATCCTGTGTTGGCGGTTTGTTGAAGCGCGTTTGCTCAAAAGACATGGGCCCTCCGAGACGTTGTCGCGGGATGAACCCTGTCATTCCTGTTTGTGGTACGGTAGTCCTTGTCTGTGCCAAGCTGTGTCGCAGAATGAGGAACGCTGAGTGGATATCGAAGATCTCCGGACACTCATCAAAGTTGCTGATGCGGGAGGCGCCGCTTCGGCCGCGCTGTGCCTGGCATCTCCAAGCCGATGGTCAGCCGACGGCTTGTGCGGCTTGAAGCGGAGCTTGGTATGTCGTTCGCCGAACTCGACCAGATCGCGTCTAGCTAGGAATGGGTTCTCCAGCTTGTACGTACAAAAAATCATTAATTGTATATACGATTATTCTTGCGTAACAGCACGAATTAATGTACGTACATTTTATGAAGATCACATGAGACGAACCTAAGCGACTGACCAACATTGACAAGCATGGCTTGGACTTCGCTGATCTGAACTTCGAGTTCTTCCTGTCGGCCAAGGTTGCCCCTGCGAAGGAAGGCCGCTTTGTTGCCATTGGCGAATTCAACGGCCAAATCATCATTGCCGTGGTGTTTCGCCCTCTCGGCTCCGAAGCCCTTTCGGTGATCTCCATGCGCCCCGCAAGCCAGAAGGAAAGGAGGCTCCTATGAGCATCAAGTTTTCCTCTAAGCGCCCCCTCACAAAGAAAGAGGAGGCAGAAATCCAAAAGATGATCGAAGCTGATCCGGATAACCCGGAACTGACCGACGAGCAAATCGCCGAGGCGAAGCCATTCAAGGAAGCTTTCCCGCGTCTGGCAGAGCAGATGGAGAAGGCTGTTCGAGGCCGTCCGCGCCTTGAGAAGCCAAAGACGCCCGTGACCATCCGACTGGATCAGGATGTTGTCGATCGGTTCAAAGCCACTGGACGAGGCTGGCAGGGCCGCATGAACGATGCCTTGCGCAAGGCCGTCGGTCTGTAAACGGAAACCGGCCTCACATGGGTGTCAACGGGACATATGAGGCCGGCTACCACCTCTCCATCGCCGCCCCCATGGTGGCCCCTGACGCTGAAGCGCCAGGATTTTTCCGGCTTCAACAATATCGCAATGATGGCTCAAGCGACTGAGGAGCGCCGTGGTCATCTTGGCATCATCGAACACCGTCGGCCATTCACCGAAGGGGAAAACTTATTGCGCCTCCCCGGGAGCCCCGGTTTTGTGAATGCTGGCCGCTGCCTCATGCCATTTCGACCAGATTGATACCCCCCTCCCGCCCCAAACTCCCCCTTCTCTGGAAGCATCGGTCCTAGACCTTCGCATCATATGACCGATCCGTCTGTTGGATAGGCTCGCGCATCGAGTCGGCGCATTCTCCTGCATGTCAGACGACCGCAACAGGAGAAAACCCGTGGTCATCGCGGGCACATCCCGCGCTCATGGTTTCGCATCCCGGCGAGGTCACCTCGCTCATCGAAGACGCCGCAAAGGCGCCGTGATGCGAGCCGCCCGATTGGCCGATCCAGGCAGATAACTCAACCCATGGAATGCGAACAAGGAGGTTCGATATGAAGATCGTGATTATTGGCGGCACCGGGCTCATCGGGTCGAAGACGGTCGAGAGGCTGCGCAAGAAGGGCCATGAAGTGATCGCCGCATCGCCCAATAGCGGCGTGAACACCATTACGGGCGAAGGATTGGCCGAGGCTCTGGCAGGAGCGCAGGTTGTCCTCGATCTGGCGAATTCCCCCTCGTTTGAGGACAAGGCCGTCCTTGAGTTCTTCGAGACCTCCGGTCGAAACCTGCTCGCCGCGGAAGCGAAGGCTGGTGTGAAGCACCACATCGCGCTCTCGATCGTTGGGACCGAACGTCTGCCTAATAGCGGATATCTGCGTGCCAAGATGGCCCAGGAAAAACTGATCAAGCAATCCGGAATACCCTACACCATCGTTCGCTCGACGCAGTTCTTCGAGTTCCTGGGCGGCATCGCTCAGTCCGCGACGGTCGGGGATACTGTTCCCCTCCCCTCCGCCTATTTCCAGCCGATCGCGTCCGACGACGTCGCCGACGTCATGGCCGATGTGGCGCTCTCCGCGCCGATCAACGGCATGATCGAGATCGCCGGGCCCGAACCGGTCCGCATGAGCGACCTTGTCGCGCGTTATCTGAAGGCAACAAACGATCCCCGCAAGGTAATCGCGGATCCTCACGCCCGCTATTTCGGCACGGAACTGGACGACCGGTCGCTCGTCCCTGGCGACAATCCGCGTATCGGCGCGAAGCGCTTCGAAGATTGGTTCAGCCAGGCTTCGCTCCAGCGGCACTGATCCACCAGACATGCGCGGGCCGCGTGCTCAAAGTGAAGGAGCGAAACCTTGAAAGACAGCTTTCTTTCCCCATCAGGAGCATCACGCCGTGATGTCTTGCTGGGTGCGCTGGCCGCCACGGTTGCGGCTGGTCTGCCAATGACTGCGCCCGCGCAGGCACAACGGGCGCAAAACCTTCCCTCTGACCATTCAGACAAAGGAACAATGACAATGAGCACGATCACCACCAAGGACGGTACCGAAATCTTCTACAAGGATTGGGGACCGAAGGATGCCCAGCCGATCGTCTTCCACCACGGATGGCCGCTGAGCGGCGACGACTGGGATACGCAGATGCTCTATTTCCTCGATAAAGGATGTCGCGTTATCGCCCATGACCGGCGCGGCCACGGTCGCTCGTCGCAGGTGAGCGACGGCCACGACATGGACCATTATGCCGCTGACGTGGCGGCCGTGATCGAGCATCTCAACCTCAGGAACACCATCCATATCGGCCATTCCACCGGCGGCGGCGAAGCGGCCCGCTATGTGGCCCGCCATGGCAAGGAACGCGCGGCAAAGCTAGTCCTCATCGGCGCGGTGCCGCCGATCATGGTGAAGACGCCGGCCAATCCAGGCGGATTGCCGATCGAGGTGTTCGACGAATTGCGCAAGTCACTGGCCGAGAACCGGACGCAGTTCTACGTCGATTTCCCTTCGGGTCCGTTCTACGGCTTCAACAGGCCGGGCGCAGAACCCATTGCGAGCGTCATCCAGAACTGGTGGCGGCAGGGCATGATGGGCGGTGCGAAGGCACATTACGATGGCATCAAGGCGTTCTCGGAGACCGATTTTACCGAGGATCTCAAGGCCATCGACGTGCCGACGCTTGTCATGCACAGCAAGGACGACCAGATCGTGCCGTTTGCCGATTCCGCACCGCTATCGGCAAAGCTCCTGAAAAACAGCGTGCTCAAGGTTTACGAGGACTTCTCGCATGGCATGTGCGCCACGCATGCCGATGTGGTGAATCCCGACCTGCTCGCGTTCATCAGGTCATAGGCTCGCGCCCATTTCTGGCGAGAGCCCGGTCGCCGGCCGTTCCCCTCCCGCGCCGGCGATCCCCCATCCTCAACCACCAACTGGAGCCAAGACAATGAACAGGACATTTCTCTTTGCCACAGCCCTCTTCGCCACCTTCGCGACCGGGGCCCTGGCCGGCGGCTCGCATGGCGACAAAGTCATGCTGGTCTTCGATCACAAGCTGCCCAACGTGCCGGGCAAGAGCATGCGCGCCGTATTGGTCGAGTATGAGCCCGGCGGCATGTCTCCGGCTCATACGCATCCGAATTCGGCCTTCATTTACGCGACGGTTCTCGAGGGCGCGATCCGCAGCAAGGTCAATGATGGTCCGATAACCACCTATCGCGCCGGCGAAAGCTTTGCCGAGCTTCCGGGTGACCGCCACGGCGTCAGCGAAAATGCCAGCACAACCGAGCCCGCCCGCCTGCTGGCGGTATTCGTCGTTGACACCGACGAAACGGAACTGACGACACCCTACGACGAATGAAGTCTAGGATTTCTGAAACAGATTTGAACACGCAAAGATGCCCCGTGTAGGCGGCGGATCAACAGGAGAGAAACATGAACCTGAATAACACCTTACACCCTAGCAAGCCTGGGACCGAAGAGTTGGTGCCGTCGCGCTACGCGGTGCAGGTCGGCGAAATTGAAGTGCTGGTGATCAGCGACGGAGTACTGCCGCTCCCAACAGAAATGCTGGGACATAACGCAGACCCCGCCGCCCGGGCCGCCTGGCTGGGCGACATGTTCTTGCCGGCGGATGCTTTCGACTGGTCGCTGAACGTGGCCCTCGTGCGTAGCGGTGATCAGACGATACTGATCGACGCCGGGCTGGGACTGGACCCGAATTTGAACTTGCCGCGGGCCGGACAGTTGGTCAAGCGGCTGGACTCAGCCGGTATCGATCTTGCGTCCGTGACCGACTTGGTGCTTACGCACTTGCACATGGACCACATCGGCGGTCTCCTCGTCGAAGGCGTGAAAGACCGGCTGCGGCCGGACCTGCGGATCCACGTGGCGGCCGCCGAGGTCAAATTTTGGGAGTCGCCCGACTTCACCCATGTCCACATGCCGCAGGGTTTTCCGGACGCACTCAGGGCAACCGCCAAGCGGTTCATAGAAGAATATCGGAGCCATCTGCGGCAATTCGATGATCGATATGAGGTGGCGCCAGGAGTGGTCGTCCATCGCACTGGCGGCCACACTCCCGGACACAGTATCGTCCGTCTGGCATCTGGCGGCGAAGGCCTGACATTTGCCGGTGATGCCATTTTTGCGGTCGGGTTCGATCATCCCGACTGGTACAACGGCTTCGAGCACGACCCCGAAGAGGCGGCTCGCGTTCGTGTCCGTCTTCTGACGGAGCTGGCGGCGACCGGCGAACAGCTGGTGGCCACTCACCTGCCGTTCCCGTCCGTTGGACGGGTGGCGGTTGACGGCGACGCCTTTCGTTGGGTGCCGGTCTTCTGGGACTACTGATCGCTAGTTGAGTAAGGGCGAACCAAGGCGCGGACTCATTGGGTTAATGAGTCCGCGTGTCGTAGTTGTTGCAACTGACCTTCCCGGCGAGCGATCCGATCACGGTGTTTTTTCCTGAACGTTCGCCGGAAGCCCGCCACCCCGACAATCTACCCAGCCAGGAAGCTAACCAGGATCGAGTTCATGTCTGCACTAGATAACAAAGTCGTCATCGTCACCGGTGGAAGCTCCGGTATCGGCCGCGCGGCAGCGCTGCGCTTTGCCAGCCAAGGTGCGAAGGTCATCGTCACGGGACGTCGCTCGGTGATGCTGGAGAAGACGGTCGCCGAGCACCCAGACATAACCGGCTTCGTCGCCGATGCCGCGGAGCCCGAGGATGCCCCGCGCACCATTGCGAAGGCAATCGACACATGGGGCCGTCTCGACATTCTCGTCAACAATGCCGGCGCTGGCGCTCTCATGCCTCTGGGCGACGTTACCGCTGAGAAGATCACGAACATCTTTGCCGTGAATGTCGTCGGTCCAAGCCTGCTGGCTGCGGCGGCACTTCCGCATCTGGCGACGGCGAGGGGAGCCATCATCAATATCTCGAGCACATTCGGCCACAAGCCGGGGGCTGGTCTCTCCCACTATGCCGCCAGCAAGGCGGCGCTGGAACACCTGACCCGCTGTTGGGCGCTCGAACTCGCGCCACAGGGCGTGCGTGTCAACGCCGTCGCTGCCGGCCCGACCGAATCGGGAGCGCTGACGGGCATGATGGGGCTCTCTCCTGAGCATGCAGCGGTTATCGAGGAAGCGGAACGCGAGCAGATACCGCTCCAACGACGCGGCACTCCGGACGACGTCGCAAGATGGATTATCCATCTGGCCGATCCGGGATCGGAGTGGGTGACCGGGCAGGTGATCGCCGTCGATGGAGGCCTGGCACTTACCTGATCACGCTCAGACACGGCGGTCAGGAGTAGTAGACCTCCCACCGTTGAAGGCCGCGCATTGCAGGGACACTGAAGGAAACCTCCCATCCGCAACCGTTCTTCCGGCGCCTGGCAATCCGGTCGCCGGGTTCAAGCCAAGGTCTTGGTCGTGCCTGCCTCGCGCATCGGCGCGGGTAATGTTTCCCATGCACGGATCAGCTCCCCGATGGAAGCAGCTTCCATCTTGCGCATGACATTGCCGCGATGCAGTTTAACAGTCACTTCGCTGATACCAAGGTCGAAGGCGATCTGCTTGTTGAGGCGTCCGCGCGCCACCTGATGCAGCACCTCGCGCTCGCGCGGTGTTAGCGTCCCAAGCCGCTCGATGTTGCGTTTGACGATCGCTGCTTCCGCCCGCCGTGCGGCATCCGTCGCAATGCCCGCAAATACAGCATCAAGCAATGTCTGGTCCCGCACCGGCTTGGTGAGAAAATCGACAGCGCCGGCTTTCATCGCCTGGACGGTCATCGGAATGTCGCCGTGCCCGGTCAAGAAGATGATTGGCTTGGGATTGCCGTTCTGGGCCAGATGCTGCTGCAAATCGAGACCGCTTGCTCCCGGCATGCGAATATCGAGGATCAGGCAGCCAAGGCTATCCAATACGTCGGCTTCAAGCAATTCGCGCGTCGAGGCGAAGCAAACCGGCTGGAAACCCACCGACAGGATCAACTCCGCCAGTGCCTCCCGAACGGATGCATCGTCATCGACAATAATGACGAGCGGCGGCTCCGCTTCACTTCTTCGCTGCTGCGATAACGGTGCCGATCTCCGCGGGAGCGGCTGTTCAATTCTCATGCTCACCCTCCATTTTCTCGATCGTTTAAGGCATCTCCGACGGCCGCAAGCAGGGCCTGGGCATCGAAAGGCTTGCGGAAGAAACCGCGGATGCCCAGGGCGCGGTCCTGGTCCGCTATCTCGTGGCGGCCGGTGATCAAAAACACCGGGAGTTCTGGACGTGCCTTCTTCACCAGATCACGAAGTTCAAAGCCGTCCATGCCAGGCATGCCGATATCCGTGATGAGCACGTCCATGCCCGATAGCCCGCTGGCGAGCAGCGATCCCGCTGACGGGAAGCCGTGCGCGGCATAGCCCGCCGACTCCAGAAGATCCTGCAGTGATTCAAGCAGCCTTGGATCGTCATCGACAACCGCGATAACCGGTCTTCGCTTACTCATGTGCCGCCCCCTCCCGCCCGGCGCGAATGAGTGATCGGTATTTCCAACCGCTCAGCGATACGCACGAGATCTGCGAGCGATGCCGCTCCCATTTTCTGCATGACGTTCCTTCTATGAATTTGCAGCGTGACCTCGCTGATCCCCAGTTCAGCAGCCGCCTGCTTGTTGAGAAGACCGCTCACCACCAGTGGCAGCACTTCACGCTCCCGAGGCGTCAGGTCGAGATAGCGTTGCCTCAGCACGCCGAGTTCGGCGCGTTCCGATCTCTTCTCCCGATCCTGGGCGATCGCCGCGTGGATCGCGGCTATGAGATCCGCATCGCAGAACGGCTTGGTCAGGAAATCCACCGCGCCGTGCTTGATCGCACGCACCGAAGACGGGATGTCGCCATGTCCCGTTATGAAAACGATCGGCGGATGATCCCCCTCCGCGATCTGCCTCTGCAGATCCAGGCCATTGATATCGGGCAACTCGACATCGAGGATAAGGCAGGCTGGGATATCAGGCTTTTCCGCGCCGATGTAGCGGCTGGCCGATTCGAACGCGATAGCACGCATGCCGTGCGAGGCAAGCAGTTCACCAAGCGCCTCCCGAATGCGTTCATCATCGTCCACGATGAAGACAATTTGGTTATCCGTCGTCATGACGCCGCTTTCGCCTCGACCGGCAACGTGAAGATGAATATCGTCCCACGCAGTTCTCTCTCCTCCGCCCAGAACCTCCCATGAGACGCGGTTATCGCGAGCTCACGGCATACCCTAACCCCGCCATACCCCATGCGCACCTTATGGAAATCCATGCATCGCCTGGAGATATGACGAGATCGCCCGATATTTCTTGAAAGCGCACCCGTTATGGACGACGAAAGTCCGTTATTCTTAGCCGTCATGCCGCCGCCTTCGCTTCAACGGGCAACGTGAAGATGAATCTTGCTCCGTGCGGCTCGTTCTTCTCCATCCACAACCGGCCGTCGTGAGACTCGATGATGGATCGGCAGATCGCCAACCCCATGCCCATTCCATTCCGCTTCGTCGTGAAGAACGGCTCGAATATTTTCTCCGGAAACTCGATGCCGCCGCCGCGATCGCTGATCTCCGTCTGGATCGCATCCTCCACCCTGCGCACACGTATCCCGAGAACCCTGTCGCCCGCAGTGGAATCCATCGCCTCCATCCCATTACGGATGAGATTGATCAGAACCTGCTGAATCTGGACGCGATCGAGCGCGACAAGCGGAAGGTCGCTTTCGATATCGACGTCCATGCGAACACGATACCGCAACGCCTCCTCGGCCATGAGCTCAAGCGCCTCGGCAATAACGCTGTCGAGCGTCGCGTTCGTCCTTGTCTCCACGGATTGCTTGAACAAGGCACGAATGCGGCTCACCACATCGGCGGCGGCATTTGCGTCACGAATAATACGCTCCACCGTCTTCTGAGCACGTTCCAGATTTGGCGGCTCGGCCGTGAGCCAGCGCTGGCAGGCATGCGAGTTGGCAACGACTGCCGCCAATGGCTGATTGACCTCATGGGCGATTGATGCCGAAAGTTCAGCAAGGCTTGCCGCCTGGCTGGCACGTGCGAGGCTCTCTTGCGCCAGACGCAGCTGTTCCTGCGTCCGAACCTCGCTATCAATGTCCAGGCAGATGACATTCCACTGCACAATGGCGCCTTCGGCGTTGCGCATCGGTGCGGCGCGCATCTCGACCCAGCGATATTCGCCATCGAAGCGGCGCAGGCGATGTCTCCGCGCATAGGGCTCGCCGGTGACCAGCGAATGCGCGTATTTCTCTTTGACACCAGCCAGGTCGTCGGGATGGACGCTTGTCTCCAGGGTGCCGGTCAATCGGGACTTTTCCGTTCCGCCCAATTCTTCAAGCTCGTATCCCAGGAATTCGCGAAGTTGCTGGCTGCGATATATCGGCTCGCAATTCGGCCCGACACAATCGAGCATTGCCGGTAGCGTTTCGACAAGCTGGCGGAGTGTGCGCTCTCTTTCGCGCAACGCCTGCTGCGCGCGCATCTCGTCTTCGAGGTCGATTGAAATGATATACCACTGCACGACCGCGCCATTCGCGTCGCGCAATGGTTGTGCGCGAGCCTCTATCCAGCGATAGACGCCTTGCTTGTCGCGCCGGCGGAACCGGTTCACGAAAGGCTGGCCGGTCGCAAAGCCATCCGACGCCCTCCGGTGCATTGACGAGAAATCTTCAGGATGAGCGAGGTCCCGGGCGAGCGCATCGAAATCCCGAATATGTGCCATCGGCGAACCGACATTCTCCAGATACCGCTTGCTGGTATAGGTGATCTTGCCTGAAGGAGCGAAGCTCAGGATGTTGATTGGCAAGGCATCGATCATTTGCTCCAGCTGCCGCTCGCTTTGCTGCAGGGCTTCCTGCGCGATCACCAGATCGTGGATATCCACGCTAACGCCGTACCACTGGAGGATGGCGCCGTTATCATCTCTCAACGGCTCCGCGCGGGTCTCGGTCCAGCGATAATTGCCGCCGGATCGGAGCTGACGATATCTCTGAACATAGGGGACGCCTGTCTTGAATGAATGGTTGACGGCCTGGCGGGCCACATCTCTGTCGTCGGGATGGATCACGCTCAGGGACGGCGATCCATCAGGTGCGGTGATATCCTCGAGGGTGGCCCCCGTTACATCCCTGAAGCGCTTGTTGACGTAGGACGGCGTTCCATCCGGCGTTGTGGCCCAGATCAAGGCGGGCACGGCGTCGATCAGTTGCCGGAGCTCGCGCTCCCGGGCGCGCAATGCTTCCTGGGCACGCATCTCATCGTCGATATCGATGGAAATGGCATACCATTGAAGAATAGCTCCATCCTGGTCCCGCACCGCCTCACCGCGACCATCGACCCAGCGATATTCGCCGTCCGCGCGGCGCATGCGGTATTTCATAAAATAGGGCTCGCCGGTAGCAAGGGAGTGGCGGACCGTCTGCAGCAGGCTAGCTGCGTCTTCGGGATGGACGAGGGTCTGCAAGGCCGCCGCGAGCCTGGTCATGCCGGGCTTGTCCAACTGCGATACGTCCCTCAAGCCGAAGAAATCGAGCAGGCGCTTGTTGAAGAATGTCGGCTTGCCTTCCGGCGTCAGACGCCTGATCTGGACGGGAACCATGTCCACAAGCTGCTGGAGCTCCCGTTCCCGGTCGCGCAACGCCTGCTGCGCGCGCACCTCTTCGTCGACATCGATGGAAACCTGGTACCAGTGCACGATTGTTCCATCTTGATCGCGCAAGGGCTGTGCGCGCGCCTCTATCCAGCGATAACTGCCATCTTTCCAGCGCCGACGATATCGCTTAATGAAGGTGTTGCCCGTTTTGAGGCTGTTGGCTGATGCACGCAGCACCTCAGGAGCATCTTCGGGATGAATCAGCTCTTGCGCCACCCTCGTCATATCTTCGAAGTTAGCCCCGGGGAGGCCGAGATCCTCCGAAGATCGCTTGTTGACGTAGGCCAGCTTGCCAGCCGGCGTCCAGCTCCAGATGTGGACCGGCAAGGTGTCGACAAGCTGCCGAAGTTCCCGTTCCCGATCGTGCAACGCCTGCTGAGCGTACACCTCATCGTCAATATCATGACACAAGCCGTACCATTGGACGATGCGGCCGTCTTGATCGCGCATCGGCTCCGCCTGACTTGACATCCAGTGATAGACGCCGTCGGCGCGGCGCAGGCGATAACGCATTGAAAAAGGCTCGCCGGTCACGAGGCTGCGGCCGATTGCGTCCCTAAACCCCGCCGCATCGTCCGGATGAATGGAAGCCTCTATCATCGCCGCCAGCCGGGTCATCCCCGGTTTGTCCATCTCCGGTACGTCCAGGCCAATGAACTCGACCATGCGCTTATTGAAGAAAGTCGGTTCGCCATCGGGTGTCAGACGCCAGACATGGCTCGGAACCATGTTTACGAGCTGTGACAGTTCCCGCTCACGCTCACGCAATGCGTCCACGCCTTGGTGCAATGTGAGCACCGCCAGTTGATGCTGTCGGGATATGGCAGCCACGATGAGCGCCGAAAATGCCGAGATGGCCAGGAATAGCTGCAGCATTACCTGCTTATGCCTCCGCGACCCCGGATCACCGGCAAATTGGCTGACGCCGGATATTGTGAATACCGCCGTGATCAGGGCAAGCAAGGTCAGGGTTACGGCGACGCCCTTGAACTCGAAGCGCACCGCCACCCAAAGGAGGGGCGGCATGATGATGTAGGCAAAGGGCAGGTAACCACTCAGGGAAAGGGCGGCGACACCGAGGAATATCAGTCCCACGATGCAGGCTTCCACCCATTGTGCGGCCGAGAACCGAGCTTTGCCGCGCCAGTTCTGCAACACGACCAGCGCCAGTGGCGCCACGATCAGGACCCCGGTGGCGTCCCCGATCCACCACAAGGGCCAGGCCGCCACGAAGGATTGCGACTGGACGCCGAACCAAGCAAGCGTCGCACTTCCGATAGTCGCGCTTATAACAGGCGCAATTCCTGCGCCCGCCACGATAAATGCGAGAGCTTCCCGCAGGGTTTCCAACCGAACCGGTCGCCCGCAGAACCGGTTCACGAGCCATGCGCCGACCACCGCTTCAAGAGCATTGCCGGTATAGATCAGAAAGGCTGCACGCAGCGGACTATCAAACCATAGGGCATTGCTAAACAGTTCAGCCAGGCAGCCTCCCAGCACCCACCACGGCCAGCTTGGGCCGGGGGTGAGGACAAGCGTGGCGATGAAAAGCCCGCTCGGAGGCCAAATGGAAATACCCGTTCCCGGTACGATCGCGAGCGACTGGGCGAATCCGCTGCCCAACACATAGGACACAATAAAAAGCCCCAGATACGAGAATCGCGGACGGTGCGACCAGACGCGCATCATTTGGTTCCTCCTGCCGAATAGGGAAGCCTGGGGACTATCAGCGCTCAATATAGCATTTGTTCTCGGTATCTGGTCTGGCGAACGCACCGCCTCACCGTAATCCCGCCGCCGCTCAGACGCATCTCATGGAAATCCATGAGATGCACTTGGCCTTCGGGATGATGCTACGAATACAGACCGCGACTTCCGATGTGTTCACCGACGATGTCAGCTTTCGAACATCGGCAAAGATTACCGCTATGGTCGACATTGGCGGCGCAAAGCTGCCGTGCCGGGCAAAGGGTGTTCGAGATAGTGTGCTACGTGGCAAATGCAAACGGCCGCCGTGAGGCGGCCTAAGCATCTGATTATACGTCAATTTCTAATGATTTATGCTTGAACTGGTTGCGGGGGCAGGATTTAATCATTAGTTGCAACAAACACGTCTCTCCTATGATTCACTAGAGATATTTTTCATCGGTGACTGTGGTGAATTATTTCGTACTGCAACATAGAAGCATACGTGTTTATTCCCGCTCTCGAACGAGATTGAGTTGAGAGACCTTTCGAGATGTATAGCGGTTCGTTAGGGGCCGATTGCCGACTGGTGGCTTTCGGGCATCTACCAAACAAAGCTGACGTTTATCACTCAGCGCTTTCCGTCGCTTAAGTGGGTCCTGAACAGGCGTACCTCCGTCTCCGATTGCACGCCGCAGTCGGGCAAATGCTTCCTCGTCACCGGCGCGAACAGCGGCATCGGCTTGGAGACGGCACGCGTGTTGGCGAAACGCGGCGTGCGCGTACTGCTTGCCCGCCGCGACAGGGCAAAGGCGGAGGCCGCCATGGCAAGCATTCGGGCGGAAGCCCCCCACGCCGATCTCGCCTTCCTGCCACTCGATCAGGCGGATATCGAAAGCATACGCGGCGCGGCGGCACTCGCCGCGAAGGCGCCGCGCATCGACGCGCTGATTAACAATGCCGGCGTGACGGTTCCGACGTGGAAGACCACCCGGCAGGGGTTCGAGCTCCAGTTCGGCGTCTGCTGCCCAAGCTCCGCGAAACCCCGGGATCGCGGATCGTCATCACCAGCAGCGGGCAACACAAGGGCGCGACCATCGAATGGGATGATCTGGGGGTAGAGAAAAGCTATCGCGGCACGAGCGGATCCACGCATGTGCTCCGAGCTAACCTATGGTCCAGGATCAACGATGTTCTGCAGTTTTCCGGTGTCTTGCCGGGCCGGTGCGCCGAAGAGCCGCTTACTTCGCGGCTGAACTGCGAAACGCTCTCATAGCCGACCGGGTAGGTCACGCTCGATCGGTGAACTCGGTGCCACGATCAAAGTGATTGAATCCAGGCAGAATCTTTCCCGGATTGAATAGCCCGTCCGGATCGATCGAAGACTTGATGAGGCGCATCAGCGCAATGGCCGGTGCGCCGTGTTCGGCCATCATGAACTTTGTTTTGCCATAGTCGATGCCGTGTTCGCCGGTGCAGGTGCCACCGAGCGAGAGCGCATGGAAACCCAGCCGCGAAGCCAATTCTTCCGCCTTTTGCCGCTCCGCTGCGTTTTCGGGATCGATCACGTAGCTCATATGGAAATTGCCATCGCCGACATGCCCGAGTGTGCTTACCGGAAATGGAGCATCGGCGGCGTCGGTCCGTGCGAATTCGATGCAGTCCACCAGCCTGGAAATCGGCACGCAGACATCGGTACCCCAGATCTTTGCTCCTGGACGCAGCGCCATGATGGCGTAATGGAAATCGTGACGCGCCTGCCAGAGCTTGCTGCGCTCCTCCGGCGACGAAGCCCAGGCAAAGGCCGCACCGCCGTTGGCGGTGGCGATCTCGCCTGCTCTTTCCGCCTGTTCCTCGACGCCAGTCCAGGAACCATGGAATTCGAAGAACAGCGCTGGCGCCACAGGATAATCAAGCCCGGCGAAGCGATTGACGGCATCCATACCCACCTGATCGATGAATTCAATCCGGGCGACCGGAATGCCACTCTGGATCGTCTCGATCGCTGCGTTCACCGCCGCAGCGGCATTGGGAAAGCTGCAGACCGCCGAGACGATGGCCTCGGGAATCCCGTGGAGCTTGAGCGTGATCTCGGTGATGATCCCGAGCGTCCCCTCCGATCCTATGAAAAGCCGGGTGAGATCATATCCAGCCGACGATTTGCGGGCGCGATTGGCGGTCTTGACGATGGAGCCATCAGGCAGGACCACGGTAAGCGCCAGCACATTCTCCCGCATCGTGCCGTAGCGCACCGCATTGGTGCCAGACGCGCGGGTGGCTGCCATGCCGCCGATCGTTGCGTCGGCGCCGGGGTCCACGGGAAAGAACAGGCCCGTATCGCGGATATAACTGTTCAACTGCTTGCGCGTCACGCCGGCCTCGACAGTGACGTCCATATCCTCCGGCCGGACCTCAATGATCCGACCCATGCGGCTGAGATCGATGCAGATACCGCCTTGAAGGGCGGCCGTGTGCCCTTCAAGCGAAGTTCCCGCCCCGAACGGTACGACCGGAATGCTTTCGCGCCGCGCCAGTTTCGCGACCGCGGAAACCTCCTCTGTGGTTTCGGGAAAGCAGATAATGTCTGGTGGAAAGGAGGGATGATAGCACTCTCCCTTGCCACGCACATAGAGATCGGATGGTGCAACCGAAATGCGGCCGCCGACCAGGCTCGCAAGTTCCTTGACGATTAACGCCGGCAGGCTCGTGATCGGGCGCGCAATATCGCTATCCATACTCTTTCCCCGCATAGTTTAATTCAGTCCGAACAGACGCGGCAGCAACAGCACGGTCTGTGGAATATAGGTGATGATCATCAAGACCGCGATCGCCGCCAGCATGAAAGGCCACATGCTGCGGACGATCTTTTCCAGTGGAACACGGGTGACGATCGAGCCGGTGAAAAGGGCCGCTCCATAGGGCGGCGTGATGAGGCCGATCACCAGATTGAAGACGACGACCACGCCAAAATGCACCGGGTCTATGCCGAGCTTTACCGCAAGCGGCATCAGCATAGGCACGATGATAAAGATGGCCGGCAGCATGTCCATGACCATGCCCCAGAGGAGCAGGAAAACGTTGATGATCAGGAGGATCACATATTTGTTGTCGGTGATGCCGAACAGGAGGCTGGCGATAAGCTCAGGCACCTTCTCCGCCGCCAGCACCCAGGAAAAGACCGCGGATGCACCAGAAAGCAAGAGAACCACGGCAGCGAGTGTGCCAGAGCGCACGAAGAGCAGGACGAGGTTTTTCCAGTCGAGTGCACTGCCCTTGCTCACCACGAGCAACAGGAGGCCGTAGGCGACCGCGGCCGCCGATGCTTCCGTCGGAGTGAAGAGGCCCGTCAATATGCCGCCCAGTATGATGAAGGGCATGGCCAGGAAAGGGACCGACTCCAGGCAAATGGTGGCGAATGCACGCGGCGATAATTTTTCGTCCCGTGCCGGGCGCATCCCGCGCGATGTGAGAATGACGACGATCGCCATCGCGACGGCGACAAGAACGCCGGGCACCGCACCACCAACCAGGAGCCCGCCGATCGAGGTTCCAGTGATCGCGCCGACCAGTACCATCGGAATGCTGGGCGGAATGATGGCTCCCTTGATGGAAGCGGCAACGGCGAGCGCCGTAGCGAAGGGCCGAGCAAAACCACCGCTCTCCATCATGCGCACCTGCATCCGCCCGAGACCGGCGATCTCGGAAATGGCGGAACCCGAGCAGCCGCCAAACAGCATGCTGGAAACAATCGTCACATAGCCCACGCCGCCGCGAAAACGGCCAACGATCGCATTGGAGAATTTGAGCATCCTCTCCGCAGTGCCAGAAACGACCATGAGATCGCCGGCGAGCATAAAAAAGGGAATGGCCAGCAGGGTAAAGCTGTCTATGCCGATGAAGAACTGCTGCACCACGAGATAGAGCGGCTGCCCGACAAAGAGGAAATAGACAACGTCCTAAGAGCGGAAGGAAATGAGGCAGAGGGTCAAAACGTCTCTGTCCGCCAGCATGCTCTCGCTGCATGGCGCTCGTCAAGATGCATGGCCGAACCAGGCGGCTTCCACGAGCAAGGGAAAAGGTCTCGTCCATAGCAAACACAGGGTCCATCATTGTGGCCCTCACCGTCCTCAACACGAGCTTCTGATCCAGGCGGAAGACCCGAGCATTATCTACAGGGTCATCGTTTGCGATGCCCTCACGGCTCTAGCTGACAGTGGTTCTTCCACCTGGCACCCGCCCTTCGACAAAGGGCCGGTAGTCTGAACCACCTTTGATGACCGCGTGCACGACACGGGCCATCTTGGCGGTAATTGCGGTCATTGCCTTACGGCGCAGATCTGGATTGTCGCGATCTCTTGCTATGTAGCGTTCGAATTTGTGCCGGAAGCCGTTCTCTCGCTGGCGGACAGCAACTTGCCCGGCGATCCACAGGGTGCGCCGCAGCCGAGCATTGCCGAACTTTGAAAGCCGGGTCTGACCGCGGTATTGGCCAGACTGCTGTGTCGACAGGTCCAGTCCACAGAACTTGAGAAACTGGCGGTGATGGTGAAAGCGACGAAGATCTCCGGCTTCGGCAATGATCGTCAGCGCATTGATTGGCCCGATGCCCGGGATCTGCCGTAGGAGTTGATAGTCGTGACTGTGCCGCAGCAACTCATCGGCCTGGGCCTCGATCTCATTGCGCTGCCGGATCAGGCTGCGTGCTTCGGCAACAACCATCCGGAACATGCGAATGGCAGGGGCATCAAGCGGTAGCGGCAGTCCGATCGATGTACGCGCCATCTCGTAAATATCCATAAGAATCTGTGTCTTGCTGACCTTGCGACCGACGACATCCCAGGCTGCTGTTACGAACTCTTCCTTCGTCAGCGCCGTGATGCTGGCCGGTGTTGGAAAGGCATCGAGAAACGCGAAAAACCAATCGCTACGGCTGTTTCCCCTGATGCGCTCGATCTCGGGAAAATACAGCGGCAGGTAATGCGTCAGGATACGATGCTGGATCTCGGTCTTGGCCTTGGCGATCGCTTCATGCGTCTTCGACAGTTCCTGTACGTCGTTGATGCCGGCACGCAGCGGATCATGATAGGCCTGCGTCGCCTGGATCCTAAGCATATGCAAGATCACCTGCGCATCCTTGGGATCGTTCTTGTCCCAGCCGTTATGCAAAGCCTCCCTGGTTCGAGCCAGAGCCAATGATGACACCAGCCGCACCTCGAAGACCGCTTCAGCCAGCCGCCATGCGATGGGTCGGTGATAATTACCAGTTGCTTCGAAACCGCAAACGATCGGTCGACCATACGATTGGAGAATCTCAATCAGCCGATCGTGTTCCGCGCGATTGTTAAGGACCTGCAGCCGACGACGGCGCTTGTCACCAGGTACTTCGATCAGAACTTCATTGCGCACCTTGGCGATGTCGATCGCTACCAGTACGGCATCAGCGGGTATAGTGTTGGAAATGGTCATGGTCGGTCTCTCCGGAATGGGTTGTGAGCATTCGCATTCTAGAGAAATTCTGACTGGCCATGGCCGCCTCAAGCGGTGCGCGCTTGCAGCGAAAAGCTGCGCGCACCGGCGTCTCACTTGCCGAGGCTCATCCCTTCCGTAGGTGCTATGGTGCTTGCCAGCATTGCGAAAGAAAGCGGTACGCCGGCCACCATCATGGCAAAGAACGTGACGAGCAGAAGAGCAAGTGGCGAAACCATCAATGGGTGCCCTCCCCGCCATCATTGATCTCTTCGGCAAGCTTCGGTGCAAGATGCGCTCCGATCAGTTGCAGGAGCCCCAGCCCCGCACCAACGGGATAGGCGAGATAGATCCAGAAATAGGAGATGCGCAGCGCGGGCGTACGCATGATCCCTTCCTCGATGGCAAGCTGGATACCTTGAACAAGGAGAACGATGAGCGTTCCCAGGACCACCGCATCGCTTATGACAGAGAGCCATTTGCCGCCGCGAACGGGCAGCATATCGGCAAACATGGTAAGCCGCGGATGCTGGTAAAGCCGTATGGCGAGGGCGCTTCCCGTCAGCACGAGAAAGAACATCATGAAGCGCGCCGTCTCCTCGCCCCAAAATGGTGGCGCATCGAGCACATAGCGCGCCACGATTCCATAAAAGACGAGGACGGACATTGCCGCGAGAATCGCGCCTACGATAATGGCGTTGAGCCAGAAGAACAGTTTGTCGGCAAAGCGGCAGACGGAAAGAAACCTGGTCATCTCATCCCCCGTGGAAGGACCCGGCGCGCCATCGGCACGCCGGCATCGACGAAAGCGCCCTTATTTGGACGCTGTTTCCACATGGCTGAAGAACCCACCGACGAATTCCTTGCCGTACTCCTTCTCGGCCCAGCCGCGCACGGTGCCTGTTGTCGCGTCCCGAAATTTCGCCATCTGTTCGGCGGTCGGCGCATAAGCCTGCATGCCATTTTCCTGCAATGCCTTAAGGGCGAGCACATCCTGCACGGCGCCGATGCCCGCATAGGCGAGCGAGGCTTCCTTGTTGGCTGCCACCACGGCCGTTTTCAGGTCATCTGGAAGCGACTGGTACCATTTCTCGTTGACGAAAATGCCCGCTATGGTCATGAGATGCCCTGACAGGGTCAGATGTTTTTGCACCTGGTAGAACTTCTGCTGCAGGATTGTCGCGAGCGGATTTTCCTCGCCATCGACGACGCCGGTCTGCAGGCTCGAATAAAGCTCCATGAACGGGATGGGCGTCGGTGTCGCACCGAGAGCCCGCATCATCTCCTGGTGCGGCACGATCTCCTGCGTGCGCATCTTCAGCCCCGCGAGATCGGCCGGTTCCCGAATCTCCCTGGATGCGGTTGTGAAATTGCGGAAACCGTAGGGTTCGAAGCCAAGGATCCGTACGCCGGTCTCCGCCGCGATGTCGTCGACCAATTTTCTCATATAGTCGTTGTCGGTCGAAAGCGTGTCCACCATCTGCGCACGAGTGCTATAGAGAAACGGCAAATCAAGAACGCCAAGCTTGGGATAATAGAGCGAGGCGAAAACACCCGACGAAAAGCTTGCCACGCCGATCGTACCTCGGCGGATCTGCTGCGCCATCGATTTGGCGTCGCCAAGCTGGCCGTTGGGGAAGAGATCGACCTTCATGCGCCCACCGCTCAGACGCTCCAGTGCATCCTTGAAGACATAGGCATGGGCGGCTGCGGCATTTTCCCCCGGCTGGTCGACATCGGCAAAGCAATATTTGATTGTATATTCCTGCGCGGACGCCGTTCCGGCGATGAGCATGGCTGCCGAGGCGACAAACGCCAGCAAGATGGATTTCATAGATTTTTCCTCCCTTTGAAGCGGGCTCCCACTGGCCCGCGAACACAGTTTTCCTGGCGCCTATCTCCTCCGGTACTGGCGTCCGGCTCGTGACCTGAAAGCTTCTGATTTTCAGACGGGCGTGATTTCAGGCAGATGCGCGTTGGATAGCCGAAGCTCTCAAGACTTCGGCTATGGCCTCCATCCAGATCGCGACCGCTACTGCACCGCCATCGGGCGTGCCGACCGCGCGGTCCCCGAGATAACTTGCGCGGCCAAGGCGCGGCTTCATGTTGGCGGTGGCCTTTGCAGCTTCACGGGCGCTCGCGGCCGCATGCTGCCAGGAGCGTTCACCTGTCTCGCCCGCCTCCTGTGCCTGCCGCCATCCATCGAGCGCGGCGGACAAGGCGTCAAACATCGTCCGGTCACCCGGTTTCGCGCCACCGATCTCGGAAACGGAATGGACCGCATCGGCGAAGGCCGCTCCCCATTGCGCGGTATCCGGCATGGAGATGCCAGAAAGACGCCGGGCCGCCCGCACTAGCGCCGTGGCATAAAAAGGACCGGAGCTGCCGGCGATGGTGCGCCGAAGCGTATTGGCCATGGCGACGAAGAGCGTCTCTGGCGTCGAGAAAGCGGAAGACGGCAGCGCCCGCAATGCCTGGGCGCCTCGTTCCATGCTGGCACCGAGATCACCATCGCCAGCAAGACTGTCCAACTCGGTCAGATGGCTCTCCGCCTGTTCAAGTGCATCGGCCACCGCGTCAACGACTGTCTTGAGCTGCGTGGAAACCGGCCCGGGAGCAGACGTCTCCGGCGTTGCATCGGCAGCCGGGTGCGCCGACATCACATTGTTGCGGCGTTCGGCAATATCACCCGGTCCAGGCCAGGCCGCCGCCCTGGACGGTGCATCGAGAAGAGAAATCCGTTCTTCATCGAGGGGAAGAAGCGACAGGGAACACCCCGGCATTTCGAGCGCGGTCATGAAATTGCCGACCCATGCCTTTGCCACCCGGCATCCACGCGCCCGCAAGACCGAAAGCGCCTGACGCGCAACTATGGAAAGCTCCATGGGCGGCGTTGCGCCAAGCCCGTTGACAAAAAGAGCCACACTTCGCGTCCCGAACGGACCCATATCGGTAAGCAGCGTGTCAACAATCTGGTCTACGATCTTGTCCGCGCTCTGAATGTGACTGCGCCGCACGCCCTTTTCGCCATGAATGCCAAGACCGAACTCGATCTCGTTCTCGCCTAGTTCGAAGCTCGGCTTTCCGGCGGTAGGCACGGTGCAGGCACCCAGCCCGATACCCATCGTCGCAACCTCGCTGGCTGCCGAACGCGCCAACCGCGCAACGTCGGCGAGAGGCAAGCCCTTCTCGGCAGCGGCACCGGCGATCTTGTGGACGAGAACAGTACCGGCAATGCCGCGCCGGCGGTCGCGCGCCACGATATCGCGCAGGGCCACGTCGTCGGCGACGATCATCGTTTCTGTCGGGATTCCTTCTTTGCGGGCAAGCTCCGCGGCGAGCGAGAAATTCAGCCTGTCACCGGTATAGTTCTTGATGATCAACAGCGCGCCGGCAGGTCCGGCGGAGGCAAGGATGGCCGCGAGAACCGCGTCGACGCTCGGTGATGTGAAAACGTCGCCGGCAACCGCGGCTGTCAGCATTCCCTCACCCACATAACCGGCATGAGCCGGTTCGTGTCCGCTGCCACCCCCGGAAATGACAGCAACCTTGCGGTCTGCCGGCTCTGGCAGATCGCCGCGCAGAATGACATTCTCGTCGGCAAGCAATGCCAGATGCGGGGAAACGTCGGCGAGACCTTCCAGCATTTCGCGAACGGCCGCACGCGGATCATTGATCAGCTTTTTCACGATTCCTCCCTCTACGCAATCGCAAGAATTGCTTTATATCCCACATACTGGGATTAGTCAGAAATTTTTGTCACTTTGTGCCACTATAAATGTGCATGGTCAACATCGAATTTTGAATCCCGGAAAGAGCGACATATATCGATGCCTCGATCATAAAATCTGCTATGTGGAAGAATCTCGGCGCGAGACTGGCCAATTATTGAGCACAATGGCACAATCTCGCGGGGCAACAACAGGCCGACAGGAGCATCAAACGGCAATGAATGATATGAGCGACAAACCGCGGGCCGAAGAGGCGGACGCCGACGGCGGGCGCGACGGCGGAACCAAATCCTTCTACAAGATGGCGGCGGTGCTCGATTGCTTTACCCGGGCCAAGGGCCAGCTTTCGATCACCGATCTCGTCGAGATGACCGGCATGCCACGCACGACGATCCATCGGATCGTGGCGTCACTGCGCGATATCGGGCTGATCGATCAGGACGGGCGGCGGCATGACTATCGTCTTGGGCTGAAGATGTTTTACTACGGCAGCGTCGTGCTCGCCAATCTCGACCTCAACCGCCATGCCCGGCCCCATGTACTCAATCTCCATCAGATTACGGGCGAAGTCGTTCATCTTCATATGTTCGACGGCAGCCAGATGGTTTGCATCGAACGCGAGGAAATGGGCGAGACGCGCCTGACCACGCTGACGACGATCGAGGCCGCGCCGACATATTGTACCAGCGTTGGCAAGGCGTTTCTCGCGTTTCAGCAAGATAATCTCATCCGCCGCGTCGCTGCCGAGGAGGGCTTGCAGCAGCGCACGGAATATACCCTGACCACCATCGACGCACTGCTCGATGACCTCAGGAAAATCCGCGAGCGGGGTTATGCGATCGACAATGAAGAAAACGAGATTGGCATCCGCTGCGTCGGAGCACCGATCCGCGATTCGCGCGGGCAGATCTTCGCTTCAGTTAGCGTCTCGGGACCGGCCGAACGCATGCCGCTAACCCGCATCCAGGGACTGGCGCCGACCGTCATTCAGACCGCGGACCAGATTTCCCGAGAGCTGGGATGGAATGGACGCCGCTAGATTTGGCATATAGCAGACGAAAACCTCTCTTATTCCGGAATATGGGATTGACATATCTATAATATCGTCATATCCCTCGAATGAACCTGTAGATTGGGGAGGAGATCGATGGGCACATTCCGCACCTTTACTGCGTCTTTCATGATATTGGCCGCGGCTACGGGCGCGGCCTCGGCTGGCTTTTTCGAACGGCCGCTGACCGTCATCGTTCCGGCAGGAGCCGGCGGCGGTGGCGATACCACGACGCGCATCCTGGCGCGCGAACTCGAAAAAGGGCTCGGACAGCCGATCACCATCATAAACCAGGGCCAGGGCGGCGGCGTGGTTGGGCTTACCAACCTTCGCAATGCGAAACCCGATGGGTATACGGTCGGGCTGCTCTTCCCTTATGCGGGATACAAGCTCACCGGACAGGCGGATTTCAAAGGCTCCGATTTCACGCCGATCGCTAATTTCAACGGCGATTCCTCATCGCTGCTGGTCAGCGCGGACTCCAAGTTCAGCAATTTGAAGGAGGCGCTCGATGCACTGAAGGCAGACCCGGCCACCTTCAAGATTCATTGCAGCGGCGGCTGCGGCAGCGTCTGGGACATTCCTGTTGCCGGCATGATGCTCGATTACGGGATCGACGTCTCGAAAATCAACTGGATACCAGGGCAAGGGGCGGCCAGCGGCTTGACCGAGCTCGCCTCCGGCGGCGTCGATTTCCAGACGGCGTCACTGCCTGAAGCATCGTCACTGATGCAGGCTGGCCGTGTCCGCGCGCTTGCCGTCCTGAGCCCCGAGCCTGTCGCAGGCTTCGAGAATGTGCCGCTCGCCGGCACCACGGTGGGATACCCGGTTGACGGTGGCACCTGGCGCGCAATTGGTGGCCCGGCAGGCATGCCTGCCGATGCCGTCAAGGCCTGGGAAGACGCAATCCACGCTGTGGTTCAGTCGGAGGATTTCCGCTCTGCGATGCAAAAGGCCAATTTCGGCGTGAAATGGCTCGATGCCTCGCAACTGAAGGCGCTCATGGAGCAGCATGAGGCAGAGACCGCACGTGTGATGGGCGCGCTCGGCTACGGCCAATGATATCTGACGGGGCGGGTTCGCCAGGGCGCCCGTCCTATTTTAACCCGGACGGGTGAATCCAATGAAAGTGCATGACCTTATCGTCGGCATGGTGTTCATGCTATTGGGCATCTTCGTCGCTGCCTATTCCCGGACATTCGCCGCGCCACGCAATCTCAGCTATGGTCCGGGCTTCTTCCCGCTCCTCGTCGGCACCGGCCTGTCACTGGTCGGACTTGCGATCGTCTGGCAGGGGCTGCGAAACCATAAAACCTCACCGATCGTGGTTCCGCCGGACTGGACGAAGAGCGCGAGGTTCGCCCTGCGCTTCTGGATTATTCCCGGTGTGATCGTCTTCTATATCGCGTTCGTGGATCTCCTCGGCTTTCTCATCACGGCGACATTAATCCTCACGTCCGTTATCGCGGCAAGCGGCGCGCCGAAGACGAAAGCGCTGATCGTCGGCTTTCTGGTCGCCGCGGTAATGAACATCGGCTTCGCCTCGATCCTTCATGTGCCGCTCCCCTGGGGCCCCCTCACCTCGATTTCCGGATGGCTGATATGGTGAACCCGTTCACAATTCTTCAACAGATCAACGATCCTCATCTTCTGTTGGTGATTTTTGCCTCCGCTGTCTACGGTCTCGCCATCGGCGCGATACCGGGCCTGACCGCGCTGATGGCAACCGCCCTTCTGGTGCCCTTCATCATCTTCATGGAGCCATTGCCGGCCATCGCCTCAATCATTACGGCGTCGGCCATGGCCATCTTCGCCGGCGACATTCCGGGCGCGATGCTGCGCATGCCTGGAACGCCGGCATCCGCTGCTTATACAGACGATGCACATGATCTGACGCTCAAGGGCAAGACAGTCATGGCGCTTGGAGCAGGTCTTTTCGCTTCAGCCGCAGGCGGCCTCCTGAGCGCCATCGTGCTGACGCTCGCCGCGCCGTCGCTTGCCCGCATAGCTCTCGCTTTCTCCAGCGTTGAATATTTCTGGTTGGGCGTATTGGGGCTGAGTTGCGCCACCTTTGTCGCCGGTCCTTCGTTGCTCAAGGGTCTTGCGTCACTCTTCCTCGGGCTCTCGCTTGCAACAATCGGCATGGACCCGGTTTCCGGCATCCCGCGCTTTACCTTCGGCTCCACCAATCTGATGGGCGGGCTCGGCCTCATACCCGTGCTGATCGGCCTTTTCGCCATCTCGGAATTGTTGCGCAATGCCAATGCCGAATTTCACGGCCGCGCCAATACGCACCGCATGGGACCGATCTTCTCGACCATAAGCGAACGGCTATGGCCACATAAGGTGGGCGTGCTGCGCGGCGGCCTGATCGGCACCGTGGTCGGTGCACTACCTGGAGCCGGTTCGGATATCGCGGCCTGGATCTCCTACGCCATCGCGCGGCGCGGCTCGCGGATTGGTCGCAACGATGACGAAAAAGGCGCCGTCGAGCGTATCATGTCGGCAAGTGCTGCAAACAATGCCTCGCTTGGCGGGGCCTATATTCCGGCCACGGTTTTCGGTATTCCGGGCGATGCGATTACCGCGATCGTCATTAGCGTCATGTTCATCAAGGGCATCAATCCCGGTCCGACGCTGTTCCTCAATAATCCCGAGACAATCTATACGATCTTCGCGATCTTCTTCATCGCCAATCTCCTGATCGTTCCACTCGGCATTTTGTGTATCCGGGGTTTCGGCCTCATCCTCAAGTTACCGACGAACTACGTTTCTCCCGTCATCTTGATGTTCTGTATCCTGGGCGCTTTCTCGGTGGAGAATACGCTGTTTGCAGTTGGTCTGATCGCGCTGTTCGGTGTTCTCGGCTATCTGATGGAGGCCAATGGTGTTCCCCTCGCGCCGGCCATTCTCGGCCTGATTCTTGGGCCGCTGATCGAGCAGACCTTCATGACCACCATGCTGAAATCGCAAGGCGATCTCACGATCTTCTTCGAACGACCGATCGCCGCGGCAATCGGCGTCTTCACTATCGTGGTCTGGCTGGCCGCCATCGGTATGAAAGCCTTCGGCGGCGCTGCGAAGCGTGAGATGCACTCTCACGTGTAGCGCCGGCCGCATCGCGTCAGTCAGCTTCCAATCTTCAAGACACATCGATCTGCATGGGCAGCCGCTCATTGCCGCTCCACGCGCTACCCTTGATATTCGGAATACAGCACAAAATTGTAACTCATATCCCAAAAAACATGTTTTTGACCATTGCGAAATATTAAATCCGCTAATAGGGTATAAGTGAATTCACTTAAATGTTTTGTTCCACAATATGGAATATAGGGAGGAGAGTATGACTTCGATTAGAAACCTGCTGACAACTGCCGCCGCCTGCGTTGTCCTGGCCGTCGCGACGCCGGCACGTGCCGAATGGCCCGAACGACCGGTAACGCTGATTGCGGTTGCGGGTGCGGGGGGTGGAAGTGATTACACGATGCGCCTGCTCGCACGTGAACTCGAAGAGAATACCGGACAGCCGTTCAATGTGATCAACCAGGGCCAGGGCGGTGGCGTGATCGGCTACACGACTTACAGCACGGCGGCGAAGGACGGCTATACGCTTGGCCAGCTTTCGCCCTTTGCCCAGTTCAAGCTACTCGGGCAGGCCGACTTCACCAGCGAAAGCTTCACCCCTGTCGCCCAGTTCAACGCCGATCCCGCAGCCGTGCATGTGGCGGCCAATTCCAAGATCAAATCACTCAAGGATATCGTGGCGACGCTGAAAGCGGATCCCTCCAGCCTGAAGATCTCCTGCGGCGGCACCTGCAGCGCGAGCTGGGATATTCCCTTCGTCTCGCTGATGCTCGAGGAAGGCGTTGATGTCGCCAAGATCAATCTCATTCCCGCCCAAGGCTCGGCAGCAGGGCTACAGGAGCTCGTCTCCGGCGGCATCGACGTTGTCCTCTGCTCGATCCCCGAGACGGATTCCCTGACCTCGGCAGGCCTCGTCAAGACCGTCGGCGTGCTCAGTGCCGAACGGCTTGAGAAATATCCTGATGTCCCGACCGCCGAGGAGGAAACCGGCAAAGCCGTAACCGGCGGCACCTGGCGCGGCATTGCCGGTCCTGCAGGCATGGATCCCGCGCTCGTCGCCCAAATCGAGGCCGCGGTGCACAAGGCATTCAATTCCGAGCGCTTTCAGTCCGGCATGAAGGATCGCGGCTTTGGCGCTGTCTGGCTGGGAACCGCCGATTTCACCGCTTTCATCAAGCAGCACGAAGACCAGACGAAGCGCGTCATGAACGCGCTTGGAACGGCGGAAGTCGCCGACTGAACCGAATTTCGCCTCCACAGGCCGCACCATGGTTTCACGGAGGCAACCACCGGTATGGCGCGCCAGCGCCACAAGGCCAGACAGCAACAAAGGAAACTGTAATGTCACACAAACTCGAAGGCATCATCCCTCCACTCGTCACGCCCTTCAAGGCCGACGAAACCGTCGACGGGGCTGCATTGCGTGAGAATGTACGCTTCATGCTCCGCAAGAAGGTCCATGGCATCTGCCTTGGCGGCAGCACGGGCGAAGGCCACACGCTTTCAACCGCCGAGCTGGCGCGCGCGATCGAAATCGCCAGCGAAGAGGTGAATGGCCGCATTCCAATCGTCGCCGGCATCATCGCCAACAGCACACGCGATGCCGCGGAAAAAGCCAAGGCCGTCACGAAATTCAATGTCGCGGCGCTGCAGATCACGCCGGTGCATTACGTCTTCAAACCCGACGAAGACGCGACCTATGCGCACTTCGAACGGCTGACGCGGGAAACCGATATCCCCATCATCATCTATAACGTCGTTCCCTGGAACTATCTGAGCCCCAAGCTGCTCGTGCGGATCATGACCGGACTTCCGGGCGTCATCGGCGTCAAGCAGAGCGCCGGCGACCTCAAGCTGATGGCCGACCTCCTGATCACCGCGCCGAAAGACAAGCTGATCTTCACCGCTGTCGACGCTCTGCTCTATCCCTCCTTCGCCATTGGCGCACAGGGCACGATTGCCGCGAACCCGGCTGCCGTTCCAGGCGTATGTGTCACGCTGTGGAATGCGGTACAGGCTGGGGACCACGCCAAAGCGCGGGAGATCCACAAGGCCCTGCTTCGTTTCTGGAATACGATCTACGCCGACAATCTGCCGGCCAATGTCAAATACTGCCTGGCCCAACAGGGCGTTGCCAGCGGACTGCCGCGCATGCCGATGCCCGCAACCTCGGCAGCCCAGGCAGTTGCAATTGATCAGGAACTCAAAACCGTCCTGCGGTGGGATGAAACCGAAGCAGCATCGAAGGCTGCCTAGCCCGTAGAAAACTCTCACGCTCTCCTATGAGCTCATTTGCTCGTAGGGTGTTCCAGGGTTGATTAATCTGAACGGATTGAACTAACCGCCGACGCGAGAGAGGTGAGTGTCTGGAGGCGCGGTCTTCTGATGGGATGTCAGGGTATTGCCCCCCATCAGGAGACTGTCGTCCTGGCAGCAATGAACCCCCTGCTACGCGATAACTTCTCCGACCAAGGAACTCCCGGGTCACTGAGGATCGCGATCCAGCTTTTTCAATGCGCTTAGGAAAGCCTGAATGATCGGGTTGGATTCATTCTGTGTTCGATAGGCAATGCGGTGCGCTGACGAGAAGTCGAAGCTCGCCGGTTTCAAGGCGCGAAGTCGGCCTTGTTTTACCAGGGGATCCGCGAAGTGACAGGGGAGAAAGCCGATGAAATGGCCCGACAGGATCATCATCGCCTGAGCTTCCATTTCCACAACGGAAGCGTTCGCTCTTGGATGACCGACCAGATAAAGGTCATCGAAATGGCGATAACGACGAACAGAAAAACGGCTGCTTTCTATGTCCTTCGCGTCGATTTGACTGTCTTTCTTTCCGTAGAGCGGATGTTTCGCGCCGCAGTAAAGTGAATGCGGCTCGGATGCGAAATCAAGGTAGGTGACGCTAGGCGCGCGTTGAGAGAAAGGGCCGATTGCGATATCCAGCTCACCGTCCGCGATCATTTGCTCAAGCTCGGATGGCGTGCCGAGCTTGAGCTCGATGAAGACGTCAACACCATTGTCCAGGAAACGATCGATCGCACCGTGAAGACCAAGTTGCTCGCTGGTGTACGTGCCGTCGGACGCTCCGATCCTGAGCCGGCCCGAAAGATTCCCGGTGGCAGAGCTGACACGAAGCGTGAAGTCATCCAGATCCAGAAAAAGCTTCTGAGCCGCATTGTAGGTCGCTTGACCGGCCTCGGTCAGCCGAAACTGCTGCTTGCCCCGAAGGCAGAGCTGGGCGCCTATCCGCTTTTCGAGCTCCGCGAGATGCGTGCTTAGAGTGGATTGGGAGAGATTCAATGCGATTTGTGCATCAGCAAATCCGCGCGCGTCGGCTAGCGCGACGAACACGCGCAAGAGCCTGATATCAATATTGTCCAAACGACGCATCGCAACCCCAACATCGAGAATCCTCGATGTAAGATCGCAAACATTTTGATTTACTTCAATGTGTGGCGTGGCACGTTGTCTCCATAAAACATACCAATGGGGAACGATCATGAGAACCTTTAGCAGGCTTGCCGCCAGCGCGGCTGTTATCGCCATTGCCACCACCTCAGCATACGGCGCCGAACAGATCCGCATACTCGCGCCGACATGGCTCGGCTTTGCTCCGGTTCACGTCGCCATCAAAAACGGCTGCTTTGAGCAGCAGGGGCTCGACGTGAGCATCAAATTCGAGGATGACCTCGCCAACGTCATGGCTGCCATGGCCCGAGGCGATATCGAACTACAGATGCGCTCGGTAGGGGAATACCAGGGACGTCCCCGCGACAAGGATACGCCCGGCATCATCATCGGCACCATCGATGAGTCCGTCGGCGGCGATGGCGTCATTACCGATGACCAGATTAAGACCGTGGCGGATCTGAAGGGCAAGACCGTCGCCGCGGAGCTCAATATTCCCGCGCGGCTGTTGTTGCAGATGACTTTGAAGGAAGCGGGACTGTCGCTCAAGGATCTTCAGATCAAGGATATCGCGACGGCCGATACGGCCGCGGTCTTTGCCGATGATTCAATCTCGGCCAACCGAGCAGCACGGTCATCACATGGCGCTCAATGTGGATGTCGTAATCCCGACGGCTATCTGCGAGCGTATTGCGCGTGCAACCGGCGGACTGGTGGCGCCGACGATTCCATATGGCAACCGGTCCCAGCCTCGCTCAGGCGGTGGTCCAGCGTTTCCCGGGACAATCAATCTGTCGGCGCACACGTTCTCTCTCGTCGAGCTCTACCGGCAGAAGGTAAGGCGCATCGTCGTGCTCAACGGGCACTATGAGAATATCTGGCCGTCGATCGAAGGGATCGAGCTCGCCCTGGAAACCATCGGACGCGACAAGGACCTTACCATTCTGCGCATGGATCACTGGGAATTCGCGCGACCCGAAACGATCGACCGCATCTTTCCGAACGGCTACCCGGGAATTGAACTCGAACATGCAAGCGTTATCGAAACCTCTATCATGCTGGCACTCCGTCCAGATCTCGTCGATCTTTCACGGGCGCTGCATGACGGGCCAGCCCAGTTCCGTCCGTATGACCGTTTCCCGAAACCGCCCGCGGAAGTTCCCCCGTCTGGCGTCCTTTCCATGACGGAGGGATCAACCGCCGAGAAGGGCGAATGGCTACTTGCCGACTGCGTAAGCAGGGTCGTCGAAATCGTCAATGAAGAGTTCAGATAGGACGCCAGATGAGCGAGAATTTCCATCAACCAGTCGACGCCGCCAAGGTCCCGCGATTTGCAGGGCACGCCACATTCATGCGGCTGCCGGCCGTCACCGCCTCCCAAGGCCTCGATATAGCGCTTGCCGGTATTCCCTGGGACGGGGGAACAACCAACCGTGCCGGAGCAAGACATGGGCCGCGTGAAGTCCGCAACTACTCGAGTCTGATGCGGAGCACCCACCACGTGTTCAAGACGGAACCGTTCAAGGTCGCGAACATAGCCGATGTAGGCGATCTCGCAGTCAATCCGATCGATCTGCAGGATAGCTTGCGTCTGATCGAAGCTGGTGTCGCAGAAATTGTCGCGGCAGGGGCGTTGCCCCTATGTGTAGGCGGCGATCACCTGGCGACGCTTCCTGTGTTGCGGGCCGTCGCACGGAAGGCACCTGTCGGCCTCATCCACTTCGATGCCCACTCCGATACGAATGATACCTATTTCGGAAATAACGCCTACACTCATGGCACTCCGTTTCGGCGTGCCATTGAAGAAAGACTTCTCGACCCACGACGCGTGGTGCAGATCGGTATTCGGGGCTCAATTTATGGCCCTGATGAACACGATTGGGCGATCGCGCAGGGAATTCGAATAATCTACATGGAGGAGTTCAGCCGGCGTGGTCCCGATGAAATCATGGCCGAAGCAAGGGACATCGTTGGCGAGGATCCAGCGTATGTTACCTTCGACATCGATTCAATCGATCCCTCCATGGCTCCAGGAACTGGCACGCCCGAAATCGGGGGCCTCTCGACAAGAGAAGCACAGCAGCTTGTTCGTCTCCTCGATGGACTAAACCTGGTGGGCGCTGATTTGGTCGAGGTGTCTCCTCCGTTCGATCTCGCGGGGATGACATCGATCGCCGGCGCGACGATCATGTTCGAACTCATGTGCGTTTTGGCTCGTCAAGTCGATAGGAACCGAAAGGAAGGTGCCTAACCTCTGGAACCGGTTGAGATGAACGGGTCTATCGAGGGAATAGAGGTTTTTCCTTGGCCTGATGAGGTTTCCATAGGCAAGCAGATTGTTGGCGCCCATGTCTAACCGCGCCGAAACAGCATGACAGCGACGAGGAGAATGCCGCCATCGGCCCGCAGAAAGGCCATCGGCGACAAAAACGGCACCCGTTAGGTTCCTCGCCACCGGTTGATCGTGGGCGTCCTTACGCTGTGCGATTATACCCGTGGCAGGTCACCGGGATAGCCGATTGTGGCGCTATTAACCCGTTCGGCCCAACATGCCGAATGGCTGTTGCCACACTCAATGAGAAATTTAGCGCACCATCCGTTTTGTGTTCACGATCTGATCTCCCTTACCGTTGTGTGGCGGGAAGCCAACGCTATGCCCTCAATTCTGGCTCTGGCTAGTCACGGTCTCTGCATGATTGTGACGTGAAGTTCTTCGACGACGGACGGAAGGCAGGCGAGTTCCGGCAGATTGGCTGCCGGGCTGTCGGCGTCGAGACTGGTCTCGACGGCGCGGTCGTAGACGGCCACGCATTGTTTGTTGGTGATGCGCGACATGTAGACAATTCCGTCGAGATCGGTTTGGTCGTAGAGGTTCTGGCTGAAACGCCTGCCTGCGGCCTGCGCCTTTGCGCGGACGGCGTCCGTTGAAACACCCAGCAGGCTTGCGCCTTCGAACCGCAGATCTAGTAAGAAAAGCGGACGGGCGTTGCGGACGCTGGCGATGGAATATCGATCGAACTCCTCCTGCAGGAGCAGGCGCTCGGATTTCCCTTCGAAGCGGTCGCGGATGATGGTCTCGGCGACCGCCGTTTTCACGTCCTGCGCCAGATACAGGAGCTTGAATCTGTTCCGCGGGCTTGAAAAGCGGGTCTTACCGAACCCCATACCAAGCGGAGTCGCAACATGCCCTCGGGCGAGGATGCGCACGTAGTCATCAACGCAAACCCGAACGACCAGCCTCTGCAGGATCTGTTGATCGAGCGTCATTGGGCGGCGAAATACGCCGCAGCGGCTTCGACAACCTCACCTACACGATCCTGTTTCAGGAGATCGATAGGTTTGCGTCCATTTAGTACGGGATTCCTCTGGCTCAGCCAGAGCCAGGCCATACGCTCGCTTTTGGCAAGTTGGATGATCTTCCGAATACCGCGGGCAGGTCGGCCATCTACGAACTGCTCGACAGGATAGACATGTTTCCTCGTCCCCTTGAGCAATCCAATGACGTCACCCTCGTGTTGCCAGCGGTTAAGGGACGAACGCGCCACTCCATAGTTACGGTTAAGCTCTGTGGCGCCAGCCACTCTTCCCGCCCAGTCCTCAAGCTTCCGGTGAATTGCAATCGCAGCCAAGCCTTTCTGACCCTGTTCGGGTGTGACTATGGCTCCAAGGCCTTCACCTTTCGAGGGCTCTATTTCATCAGGAAGACTCAGCGGGATTCTGCCGGATCGTTCGCGTCCGAAGCTTTCGAACACGCGCCGGATGCGCTGTTTGAGCTCAGCGCTGTGCGCATTGAGTTCCTGACGCTGTTCGGCCGGCAGCCTGGCAACAACCTCGGCAACTTCGCCAGCGATAAGGGCTGACAAAGCCAGAGAGCCGGGACCGAAACCCTTCTCCGTCTTGAGGGCGTTCGATACCTTGGCGGCTACGCGATCGGCGATGTTTCGATCACGGCGCTCAGATTCAGGACTTGAACTGACCATCCCAGGCACTCCTTATGGGTTTCTCGCTAAAGATAGTTCCATTTGTGCCATTTGTCCAGTTTGCACCGTTCCCTTGACGTGAGCCGAGATAGCGCATTGGCGGAAAAGATCCTACGCAATCCTCACCGCTTGATGATGGCGGCATCGGAAATCACCAGCCGGGCTGCAACTGAATTGAACATGCGGCGCGATCTTCGCATCGTTCATATGTACGGAAAAGGATTGCAGGCGCTGGGTACGGACAATGCGATTTCCACCGGGCCATATGAGCCATGCGGCCGATGGACCGGGCGAAACAAGAGTAGCATATGCGCTTGCTCGACCATTGGGTCTCTTTGAGCACCAAGTCCTCGGTATGGACGAGTTCGGGCGCTACCCACCAGGCCGGCGATCGCATTTAGGATCAACCTAACCATCACCACGTGAAATCGTAATTTTCGCCGTTTCGCCCCTCCGCTAGACCAGCATTGAGAACGCAGACCAGTGCGCAGATGTCGGGAGAAGCCAGAAAGGGCGCGAATATGTCAGTTGAAGAAGTAGACACGCTTGTTGTCGGTGGCGGCCAGGCCGGCTTGGCCATGAGCGAGCATCTGAGCAAATGCGGCATACCTCACCTTGTCCTCGAACGGCATCGCATTGCCGAGCGATGGCGCTCGCAGAGGTGGGATTCCCTGGTCACCAATGGTCCCGCCTGGCATGATCGCTTTCCCGGGATGGAGTTTCCCGGCGCCGATCCCGATGCCTTCATTCATAAGGAAGCTGTTGCCGATTATTTTGTCGCTTATGCCAGAATGATCGCAGCGCCGATCCGCTGCGGCGTGGAGGTCAGAGACGTTCGAAGAGAGGTCGGCCGGGCTGGGTTCCGCATCAAGACTTCGGCGGGCGTGATCGCGGCAAAGAGCGTGGTTGCCGCCACCGGACCATTTCAGCGTCCCGTCATCCCGCCTGTCGTTCCCGGAGATGCGGGGCTGATCCAGATACACTCGAGTGCCTACCGCAACCCCCAGCAGCTACCGGAAGGCGCGGTATTGGTGGTCGGCGCCGGATCCTCGGGCGTGCAGATCGCCGACGAACTGCTGCGGGCAGGCCGGAACGTCTTCCTGTCGGTTGGTCCGCACGACCGTCCTCCGCGCGCCTACCGCGGACGCGATTTCTGCTGGTGGCTGGGTGTACTCGGCAAGTGGGACCTCCAAACGCCGAGGCCCGGCATGGAGCATGTCACCATCGCGGTGAGCGGTGCGCGCGGCGGCGAGACCATCGATTTCCGGCGTCTTGCCGCGCAGGGAATGACTCTCGTCGGCTGCACGAGAAGCTATAGGGACGGCGTCATCGCCTTCGCGCCGGATCTCGCCGAAAATATCGCGCGCGGGGATGCCAACTACCTGTCGCTGCTGGACGAGGCCGATGCTTATGTCGCACGCAATGGCCTCGACCTCCCGGAAGAGCCGAGGGCCCGCAAGATCGAGGCCGATCCGGAATGCGTGACAAATCCGATCCTTGAGCTGGATATGGCTCAGGCCGGGATAAGGTCGATCATCTGGGCGACCGGCTTTGGTGTCGACTACAGCTGGCTCAAGGTCGACGCATTCGATGAAAACGGCAAGCCGAAGCATCAGCGGGGTGTTTCGACGGAACCGGGTATCTATTTCCTGGGGCTGCCCTGGCAATCACGGAGAGGGTCCAGCTTCATCTGGGGCGTCTGGCACGACGCCAGGTTCCTGGCGGACCATATCGCCACACAACGCAAATATCTCGCCTACCATGAAGCTGCGAGGCACAGATCCAACGATCCTCACAACGCGACGGCCGATAATTCACAATCAACGCAGATCACGCGTCCAGCCCGTGCTTCTGCACCAGTCGGCGACAAAGCCTGAGCAATCGTACCCCTATCCATGGAGACCAGAATGGCGCATACGCGAATTCGCAAGTTCAACACGAAAGACACCTATCCCGAGCAGAACCTCAACAATGATCTCTGTCAGGCAGTGGTGACCCAGGGCGGCAAGATCGTCTGGCTGCGCGGCCAATGCCCGCAGAATCTGGATGATGCGGTGAATATCGATAGCCACGATCCCGTCGAACAAACCCACAAGGTGATGCAGAATATAAAGCAGCTCATCGAAGAAGCCGGCGGTCGCATGGAGCATCTTGTGAAGGTCGTGGTCTACCTGACCGATGTCCGGCACCGCGAAGCGGTGTATCGCACGATGGGCGAATACATCAAAGGTGTGTATCCCGTCTCGACCGGTCTTGTCGTCCAGGCGCTGGCGCGACCCGAATGGCTGGTTGAGATCGACGCCACCGCCGTGATCCCGGAGTGATCCCATGACCTTTTCGCTCGTCGCCCGTTGTCGCGATACCGGCATGTTCGGCATCGCCATTTCCTCCTCCTCTCCCGCCGTAGCGGCGCGATGCGCCTATGTGCGCGCCGGCGTTGGCGCGGTAGCCTCGCAGAATGTGACGGATCCGACCTTAGGGCCCCTCACCCTCGACCTGATGGAACAGGGAATGAGCGCCGAAGCCGCCATCACCCAAGTGAAGAAGCAGGGCAGGTTCATCGAGTACCGGCAGGTGCTCGCGGTTGATTGCGAGGGACGCACGGCGATCCATTCCGGACCGAACGCCCTTGGTATCTGGGCCGAGGCACAGGGTGAAAATGTTGCCTCGGGCGGGAATTTATTGGCGAATGACGGCGTCCCGCAGGCAATTGTCGATGGTTTCCTCGCCTCATCGGGCCATCTGGGCGATCGCCTGATTGCCGCGATGCGCGCAGGCTTGGCGGCCGGCGGCGAAGCCGGCGCGGTGCATTCGGCAGGACTCAAGCTCGTCGACAAGGTCAGCTGGCCTGTCGCCGATCTGCGCTGCGACTGGACTGATGGCTGCCCGATCGAAGCAATTGCGACGGCCTGGGATATCTACAAACCCCAACTGGAAGCCTATATCCAGCGCGCCCTCGACCCGCGCCAGGCCCCATCCTACGGCGTACCCGGAGACGAGTGAGACCAGGGCGAACGCCGCCCGGTCGTGCGATAAAACAAGAATCCGGAGGACCCGACTTGCTTGAAGCAAATCGGGTGCTCCAATTGCCGGGCGCCGACACTTCTCGATCCATCTCAGGGTGAGGTCAGAGATAGAGGCTTTTGGCCGCCTTCGACGACAGCAGCTCCTTGGCAGGCCCTTCCTGGGCCACCCTCCCCTTGACCAGAAGATAGCCGCGATCGGCAATGCTGAGACCCATCTCGGCATTCTGCTCGATCAGGAGAATGGTCGTTCCGCAGCGGTGAATTTCCTGGGTGATTTCGAAATATTCGCCGATCAGCTTAGGCGAAAGTCCCAGAGACGGTTCGTCCATGATCACAAGCCTGGGCTCGCCGATCAGGGCCCGCGCCAACGCGACCATGGCCTGCTCCCCACCCGACAACGTCCCCGCCTCCTGCCGCAACCGCTCCCGGATGCGCGGAAACAGGCTCGACATTTTATCGAGCTGGGCCTCGAAGTTCAGTTTGCCGCCGGAGACGGCGTCATAGCCAAGGCGCAGGTTCTCGAGCACAGTCAGGCCAGGAAATAGCCTCCGCCCTTCGGGAACGACGCCGACACCGAGTGCGGCCAGGTTCTCGGTGCCAAGCGCTGCAACGTCCTTGCCCATGAGCTCAACGCGACCGCGCTGCGCACGCACGACACCACAGATAGTCATGAAAGTGGTCGTCTTGCCCGCGCCATTCGGCCCCAACAGACAGACTAATTCGCCCGCGCCGACGCTTATCGTCACATTGCGCAGCATCGGGACCGCGCCGTAGGCGGTATCGACGTCTTTCAACTCAAGCATGGGCGGCTGCCTTTCCCAGATAGGCTTCCTGCACGCGTGGATTGGCGCGCACCGTCTCAAAACTGCCCTCTGCAATGCGACTCCCGTAGTCAATGCACATAACGTGTTCCGGAAAGGCGCCGACAACACGCATATCGTGTTCGATCAGGATCACGGACAGTTCGGGATGCCCGGAGCGCAGCCTCTTGATATCGGCCACCAGCGCATCCGTTTCTTTATCGTCCATGCCGACCGACGGCTCATCAAGCAGGATCAGCTTTGGCTGCGAGGCAAGCGCACGGGCTATTTCCAGCCTGCGCCGGTCGGCCTGGGCCAGCGTACCGGCGGGGCGATTGCGCTGCTCGTAGAGATCGCCCGACCCGGCCTGCAGCAATGCTTCCGCCTTCTCGACGCAGGCAGCCATCTCGCGGCGTGAGGCGCCGGGGCGGAACAGCGCATCCAGGACGCCGGTCTTCGTGCGCGTATGCATTCCAATGATGACATTGTCGAGCACGCTGAGATCCGAGAAAAGGCGCGATGACTGGAAGGTGCGGGCGATCCCTCGCCGCACCACCTCGTAGGACGGCTTGCTGGTGATGTCCGCGCCGTCGAACGTCATCCGGCCCGCGGTCGGCTTATAGACCCCCGTCACGACATTGAACAATGTCGACTTTCCGGCACCGTTCGGCCCAATCACCGCCAATACTGAACCCTTTTTGACGGAGAAAGTGACGTCGTTCAGCGCGACCAGCCCGCCGAAACGCATAGTCACATTCTCAACCCTGAGAAGCGCGCTCACCGATGGACTCCATATTGACGCAGACGCTGCGGAAACAGTCCCTGAGGACGGATCATGAGGAAGCCGATGACGACAACACCGAAGAAGAGCAGGCGATAGTCGGAGAAGGCGCGCAGCTTCTCGGGCAGGATCGTAAGAAGGAACGCCCCGACGATGACTCCAAAGATATTGTCCATACCGCCGACAATGACCATCGTCATGATGGTCACCGAGACCAGAAAGGTGAAATTATCAGGCGATATATAGGAGACGTAGAAGGCATAGATCGTGCCGGCGAACGCCGCCAGGAAGGCATCGACCGCAAAGGCCAGCACCTTGTACCAGGCAACGTTGATGCCCTGCGCTTTGGCGGCGATCTCGTCCGCCCGCAGCGCGTTCCAGGCAAGACCGATGCGCGAGCCGTGGAGACGCTGCGCCGTCACGACCGCCACCACGACCAGCGCTGCGGCAAGGTAATAGAAGTTCGCCTGGCTCGGAAGCTTCCAGCCGAACACTTGTAGTGGACTGGCAAAGGAATGGCCGAAGAGGCTGGGAGCGGGAATGCCGACCAGACCATTGGGTCCGCCTGTCCAGTCGAAATTGTTAAGCAATTGCTGCACGACCACGCCAAAGGCGATCGTGACAAGCGCCAGATAGGTATCGCGCGTACGCATGGAAGGAATGCCTATGATGAAGCCGAACAAAGTCGCGGCCAGCGCTGCAATGGGCAGCGTCAACCAAAAGCTCATGCCGAAATTGAGTGCCAGCAAAGCCGATACGTAGGCGCCGATTCCATAGGAAGCGCCGGTGGCAAAGTTCGGGATGTTGGCGCTGCCTAGCTGAAAGTTAAGGGCCAGCGCCAGAACGGCGTAGAGCTGCGCCACGATCAGCAGATGCAGTATATAGGTGTTGGAACCCACCACGAACGGAAAGCCCAAAACGATGATGGCGGCCGTCGCGGCCGTCACCAGCGGAACGCGCGTCAGGCTGGCCGTGATGAATTCGCCTATCCCGGGGAAACGCTCAAGCAGGAAGAAACCGACACCGAGCAATGCGAGGAGCCCCATCACCTGCCAGCTACCGTCAGCCTTGAGAAGCACATAGAGAAAGGCGGCGCCGCAAAGCTGTGACAGGATTGTAAATGCGGCGGCAGCGGCTGCTCCTGGAGCAGCGGGCGAAGCGGAAAGTCCCATTGCTAGACCTTCTCCATGATGGTTCGCCCCAGCAGGCCGGCGGGGCGGAAGACAAGCACGACAATGACAAGAATGAAGACGAAGACGAGCCGATAGGACGCTCCGTCCGGAACGAAGGTCTGGGCCAGCACCTCGATGCCGGCGATGATCAGTCCTCCGGCGATAGCGCCCGGCATCGAGCCCAGCCCGCCGATAACCGCCGCCGAGAAGCCGAGCAGACCGGCCATCACGCCGAAGTCGAACCGTGTGACGCCCGCATAGCTCGCGAAGAGCAACCCCGCGATCGCGCCGATCGCGGAGGCGATGAAGAAAGTCGCCCGAAAGACGCGGCCATCGCGTATCCCCATCATCCGCGCGACCACCCGGTCCTCGGATGCGGCGCGGATGCGCAGGCCAAGCGGGGTCAGCCGCAGGAAGACGAATAATAACGCTACCAACAGCGTCGTCAGCCCGACGACGAGGAGGGCGAACCAGCTTACCGACACACCGGTGATCTCGAATGCCACACCTGACACCAGGCGCGGAAAGGCATGCGGGTTGGATCCTTGCGGATAGAGATGGCGGATGAGTTCACGGATGACGATGCCAAGCGCCACCGTCGCCACCAACGCCATCATCGCCGGCGCCTCTCGGAAACGACGAATGACGACCTTGTCGAGCACAGCGCCAATCAGACCCACTGCGATGACGGCGGCAATGGTTGCCAGAACCAGCCAGACCGGCCCGGAAGCCCCCAGCGCCACGGCCAGCGCCTGCACTAGCGCCAGTGCGATGAAAGGCGCGGTCATCGCCACATCGCCATGGGAAAAATGAATGACGTTGAGAACGCCGAAGATGAGGCTGAACCCTATGGCGAGCAAGGCGTAGATAGAACCAAGGGTAATCCAGTTCACTGATTGCTGGACAAACAGTTCCGTCATCCGTTCCGCCTCTTCTTATAATTGGGGGAGGACTATCAGCGATCCCGGCGAGCGCCCATAATGAATCTCCGAAGTCACGAATAGCAATTTCCGAATTTCACAACACACCACAGGTAATTAGAGTTCGCCTAAGCCGACGATAACGACCGGCAGGCCGCAGGCATTGCGGTAGATAATCCCTTTAGAGGTGGAACATGAAAACCAGGCTAAAAGCGCTCAGAAGCGTATCCTTCTTCATTGCCAGCTCCGTGCTTGCACTCGCATTGGGCGTTGCTCAAGCCCAGGCCGAGCAGATCAAACTGGGCTTCATCGGGCCATTGTCGGGCGGCAACGCCCAGCAGGGCCTCGGCGCACGCAACGGCTTCCTGCTGGCTGTCGAGCAGGCCAATGCTGCCGGCTACCCCTACGAGGTAGAGGCTGTGGTTCTCGACGACGCTTCCGACCCGAGTGTCGGCGTATCCGCAGCCCAGAAGCTCGTGAATGATCCGGCCGTCGTCGGCGCAACCGGACACTGGAACAGCCCTGTCGCCCTGGCGACCATGCCCGTCTTCAACCGCGCGCAGATGCCGTTCATCATCTGGGGCGCCGTCAGCCCCAAAATCACCGAGCAAAACCTTCCCAACGTTACGCGTGTCACGCCTACGCTCGTCAACGAGAACAAGCCTCTCGCCGAAGCCATCATCAAAGACGGCAAGGTCAAAAAGATCGCGATCATCTCCGACACCACGGACTATGGCGTGGCCAACACCAAATGGTTTACCGAGTTCTTCACCGCGGCTGGCGGTGAGATCGTTTCATCCGACGCCGCGGCGGTAGGAACCACGGATTTCCGCGCCATGCTCACCACTGCCAAGGCGGCGGCTCCAGATGCCGTCTATTTCGGTGGTGTCGTGACCGAGGCGGCTCTCGTACGCAGCCAGATGGCGGACCTCGGCATGGGCGGTCTGCCGATGTACGGTATATCGGGGATCTTCGATCCGAAGTTCATCGAGATCGCCGGTGCTGCTGCCGAGGGCACGATCGTGGGCACCCCGTCGGTACAGTCCAACCCGAAGCTGGAAGCGTTTGAAAAGGCCTATGAGGCCAAGGGTTTTGCCGAGCCTGCGGGATCCTATGCGAAATATGCCTATGAGGCGGCGCAAATCCTGCTTACGGTCATCAAGGAGCACGGCATAGAGGACAAGGGAGCGCTGAGCGAGGCCATCCGCAACATTCATCATGATGGGATACTCGGCAACATCTCCTTCGACGAGGCTGGCCAGATCGACATGGCAGTGGAGATAGATCTCCACGTCGTTCGCGACGGCAAATGGGTCGACATGTGAGGCAATATCGGTCGCACTGCTTCTAACGGCGGCGCGGCCGCTTGAGGGGGACGGCCTCAGTATTCTTTACGACGAACAGTCCCGCCATTCAGGACATGTAACAGGCGGGACTCCAAAACGAGTGAGCCGAGCCACGAAGATTGGATCGAAAAGGCGGCTCAGATCCGTTTCCGCGACAAGGTCTTGAAGCGGACGGGGCAGCTACACGCAGGCCGCCATTTCGACAGCATGATACCGAACGATAAGCGGGATCTGTCGCTTCATTCGCTCGGCAGATACAGCGCGCTCAAGACAACCTGATCAAACATTGAAGGGATGCCGATCGCTTGATTCCAAAGCAGAAACCAGCGATATAGCCATCCATGCCACTCCGCTTCACGCTTAGACAACTGGAATATTTCGTTGCCGTGGGCGAGGCCGGCTCGATAGCCAAGGCTGCGGAACAGGTTAATGTCTCGCCTCCCTCGATTTCTGCATCGATTGCCCAGCTCGAGGAAGAGTTCGGTATCCAGCTTTTTGTCCGCAAACATTCACATGGCCTCTCGCTCACCGCGGGCGGGCGCGTGTTCCTCAAGCAGGCTCAGCGCCTGCTCGGTGATGCGGATGCTCTTCACGATATCGCCGCCGATATTTCTGAAAAGGTCCGCGGCCCGCTGGCGGTGGGCTGTTTGCTGACCTTTGCGCAAATCGTTCTCCCCGAGCTTCGCCGAAAATTCGAGGATGCCTTTCCGGAGGTCCGTGTCAGGCAGTTCGAGCGCCATCAGGGCCAGTTGCTTGAGATGCTGCAGCGCGGTGAGATCGATGTCGCGTTGACGTATGATCTCGAACTGTCGCAGGATTTGACGTTCGAGCCGCTGATGCAGTTGCCCGCCTATGCCATGCTGCCAGCCGGGCATCGCCTCGCGTTACAGAAGGGCATTACGCCAGAAGAGCTCGTCGAGGAACCAATGGTTCTGCTCGACCTCCCCTTCAGCCGTGAATATTTCCTCTCGGCGTTTCAGAACAGAGGTTTGCGACCGAATATCGCCGAGCGCACGGGAGACATAGCGCTGATGCGATCGATGGTGGCGAACGGATTTGGCTATGGCATTGCCAATATGCGGCCCCTCAATACGATGTCCCCTGATGGCAAGCCGCTGGTTTTCGTGCCTCTGGAGAGCGATCTGAAGCCGCTCACCATGGGCGTGGCTATGCCCAATGCCGAGCATCGCACACAGACGGTGCAGGCGTTCCTCGAGCATTGCCGCCGCTTCGTCATCGAGCAAGGTGTGTTCGGCACGGAACGTGTCGTCAAATGAGATGGCAGTCCCTGGACCATGAGCGAACCCGTCCTCCGGCTGCTTGCATCATCTTCGCAAATCAAAACTGAATAATCCAGCCTCTCGGGAAATCACCGTGTCGAGATTAGGCTGCGCCGAAGCAGAGCTTTCGCAATCCTGACTTTTCTTCGATCTCGTACTTCCTATGCTGGCGCAGATCAAAAGGGGAGGCAGGATTGCGCGACGCTCGATACGATACGCTCTTGGAACCCATGCATATTGGCCCGGTAACGGCCAGGAACCGCTTCAAACCGGTATCTCACTGCAATGGTGGCGGATACCGCGATCCCTCGGCCACTGCCGAGATGCGTGGCATCAAGGCCGAGGAAGGCTGGGGTGTCGTCGTCACCGAACAGGGCGAAATGCATCACACATCGCAGATCATCGAGCTGGCAGTGGAACACACTCCCTCTCCTGACTTGTACCTTCATGACTGATACGGCCGCGCCCTATGCAGCCACGCTGGAACTATTGGAACGGCTGGTTGCTTTCCCCACGATTAGTGCAGACAGCAATCTGGATTTGATTGATTTCGCGGAACGGCATCTGATTGGAGCCGGCTTCCAGACCCATCGTCTGCCCGATCCCTCCGGGCGCAAGGCGGGACTGATGGCGCGACTTGGCCCCGATGGACCAGGCGGCGTCATCCTGTCGGCGCACAGCGATGTCGTGCCGGTCGAGGGGCAGCACTGGACCCGCCCGCCATTCCAGATGACATGCGAAGGCGGCAAGCTTTACGGTCGGGGCACGACGGATATGAAAGGCTATCTCGCGTCGATGCTATCGCTCGCCACTCGGGCGGCGAAAAGGCCGCCCGAGCAACCGTTGATGCTTGCGATCTCCTATGATGAAGAGGTTGGCTGTGTCGGCATCCGGCAGATGTTGCCAGGATATGAGGCGCTCGGCTGGCAGCCCGAACTATGCATTGTCGGCGAGCCGACGGGAATGCGACCAGCCACCGGGCACAAAGGCAAGGTTGCGTTGCGGGCTACATGCCGCGGCAGCGCCGGCCATTCGTCCCTGGCACCGCACTATGTCAATGCGCTGCATATCGCCGCCGAGTTCATCATGGCCCTACGCAGGATACAGGATGAATATGCTGCTTCGGTCACGCAGGATGCGGGGTATGACGTGCCCTATTCTACAGTCCATGCAGGGTGGATGCAGGGTGGAACCGCCCTGAATATCGTTCCCGATCGCACGTCGATCGATTTCGAGTTGCGCCATCTACCCGGCGATAGCCCAGAAGTTTTTCTGTTGCGGCTGCGGCAAGAGGTAGACCAGATCCTCCACCCCTTCCGCGTGCGGGACAGGACGGCGGAGATCAAAATCGAAGTCACCAATTCCTATCCGGGCCTCGAAATCGCTCCTGAACACCGTGTGGTCCGCCGTGTGGGAGCGCTGAGCGGCTCGCATGAGACGATCAAGGTCACCTATGGCACCGAGGCAGGATACTTCGCGCAACTCGGCATCCCCGCCGTGGTTTGTGGGCCGGGCAATATGGAAGGACAGGGCCATAAACCTGACGAATACATCACCATGGGGCAGCTTGGCTGTTGTGACCGGATGATGGACCGGCTTCTAATGCAACTGAGTGCATCGCCGCCCTGAGTTGAGCTTTATACAAGTTCGATCATGTCGGAATTTTGCACGCAGGCTTGATTGTTATGCTTATCTCCAACATGATTGACCTAAGCTCAGCGCTGAGGAAAACTCGTGGTGAAACAAATCCCCGGCGATGCCCTCGCGGCGTTCGAAAATCTCATAAGCCGGCAGATGGAGCCCGTCTCTGCGTCTGAAATGCTGCTCGCGCTGCCGGCCCCTCGACGCGTCATGCAGCATCATCTGAAACACCTTGTTTCGGCCTGCCGTCTCATCATCGAGGGGCAGCCTGTATGTGACCGTTCGCATGGTCGGAACTTTGGAAAAGCCGGAGCCGCGTCGCGATCGCGGCGAAAGCCGGCGTCACATGACGGAGCCGGACGTCGCAGCCTTTGCATTGCGGCGGCATCGGGCGGAGAGAGAGAATATTCTCGCCCGGCCGGCTTCCGCCGAGCCTTCGCTCCCGGATCTTGTGCCGGCACAGTGGCGCCGGCCTTGATCCCCACATGACGGGAAAGCAACGAACCTCCCTGCTTCAACATCTAAAGGGGCGCCTGGCTGCCTCGGTCGGCGTTATGGCTGCTATACTGTTCGGCCTCTGGCTGAAGGTCGAGGACGCACGGGTGCCTAAGGATCCGCCTCAGATCGCCCCCGGGCAGCCGATCGATCTGGGCTGGGTCGAGATCACGCCGCTGTCTCTCTCGCTGGCACCGCCCGAACGTGAGGGCAAACCGAAGCGGTTGCTGCTGCAAGCGCGGCTGCTGAACCTGACCGGCGACACCGAAAGCTCTGTCTTCGGCTTTCCGCCACATCCCCCCGAACTTACCGTCGGCGGCGCCCCTTTGCCCGAGCCGGACATCATCCTCGACCGCGACGGCGAACCGCTGGCGCAGTTACACCCGCGCCTTGCCGAACGGATCACGCTGGTCTGGCAGACCCCGCCAGACTGGCGGCCCGGGCCGGTCTCGCTGACCTTTCACCGGCAGACTTTCAAGCTCAGGGACAACCTCTACGGCAAGTCCAGTTGGCTGCTCTTCCAGCCGGCTGCCCGCATGTCCATAACGCCGGCAGGAGCGCCATGATCCGCCCTGCCAACATCGCAATCGTGCTGGTCGGCGGCGCTCTGCTGGGCGTGATGATGCAGACGGCGCCGGATTACAACAGCGTCGTCCAGCCCTTTCGCAGCCATCTCGCGACGGGTGAAACGGGCGAGGCGCGTAGCTTTCGGGCTCGCTTCACCGGCGCACGCCTCGCCGAACGGATCGCCTTCCGGCGGTTTGGCAGGGATCTCGTCCGCGACACGGACGGCGTGTTCCTGATCGCCGAGATCGAGGCCGAGGCCACCGTGGCTTCGCAGCAGATCGGCGCCACCTGGCGTGGCGCGAGCGGCCGCGACTACGCCCTGTCGCGGCGTGCCCAAGGCATTCCCACCGGACTCGACAGCCGATGGTTCCAGCCCGGCCTCACGGATCGCGCCATCGCCGTCTTCGAACTGCCTGAGGACGAGATCGCGGGCGGCGAAATGGTCCTGACCAATAGCTTCAACGCGGTTTTCGACAGCGCCCTGCATCTCGCCCCGCCGCCGCTGCCCGCCGACAAGCTGCCACTCGTGCGGATCGATCCATGAAGCATCTTGTCTGGATCATCCTCGCCATGCTGCTCTTATTGGCGACCGTCGCGATCGGGGCGCTGACCGATATTACGGATCTGCGCCGCGCCCGCGAATGGAACATAACGCAGGCGGGTCAAGCCGGGGCTGAGCTGCACGGGGTCCATGTCCGGGTCGCACAGGTCTGGGCGGCGACCGCGCCCAGCCGGCCCGAACGCGCGGTCATCGTGGTGCGCCTGGCGCTGCGTAGCAATGAGGCGGCGCGGCAAGCCTGGATCGGCTGCGACGTGAGCCTGAGCGACGGGTCGGGACGAGTCTGGCGGCCACTGCAGACAGCCAATACCGATGGGGCAATCAAGGCGATCTCTCCCGACGGCGAAAGCAAGGGGCGCTGCACGCCCGTGCCCTATAATGCGCCACCGGAGGGCCAGGAGATTTTGTCTGACCAGTTGTTCCTGGTGCCGGCCGATTTGCTGAAAGGGGCCAAGCTGCGCGTCTCGGCCCTGGGGACGCGCCCCGATGGGCTGGAATTTCCGATCACGCCCGCGGTGCGGGCGCTGCAGTAGCCGCCTGGGCGCGTCCGGCCAGTTCTAGTCCGGCAGCGAGGATACAGAACTGCATGACGCAGACCACGACCCCGTCCTGCGGCTGGCCGGGCGCGCCAAACAGCAGGTTCAACGGGTATTGCACCACCTGCCAGACCGGCAAATCCCGCGGCCCGATCAACTCGGCCAGCCCAACCCAGACCCAGCGGCCGGCCCAATCGGCTAGTCGCCAAAGCACCAGGACCGAGACGGTCAGCGCGAAACCCGCCGATCCAGCCAGCAACACCCCGTTCGCCACCGCGTGCCAGCGCTTGACGAGTCCAACCCAGAAATGGCCGATGAAGTCCCGCAGCGGTTTTGGCAGCGCCCGCCAGCGTTCCAGCACCCTCCCGGCCGAGCGTTGAGTTTCCTCGCTCATCAGGTTCAAGTCGTGACCGTAGACGATGGCGCCGAGGTTGAACCAGATCAGTGGCAGCAGCGCATACCAGAACAGTGCGGTCAGCCACGGGCCAGGCTGAAAAACGGGGGGCCAGTCCGCCGGACGCGTCGCGGCATTCACCACCTCGGCCGAGGCGGGCGGGAGCAGATTTCGCCATAATTCGCCAGGTGAAGGCAGCTGGGCCAGCCATTCGACGAAGCTCGTCTGCCAGCTCGAGATTACATAAAGGCCGAGCACGGCCCAGCTTGCCTCGCAGGCGACGACCAGCAGGGGCCAGATCCCCGCCTCGTTGCGCTTGTGCATGGCCTTGGCGCCACGCCGGATCGCCCAGATCAGCAGAACGGCGGCCACGACCCAAAGCGTGCTGTCCACCTCTAGCGCGGTGGGCGCGCGCTCGGTCGGGGTATCCGAGAATTCGATCCGCTCCATCGAGGTAGCAAGGAAGGTCTTCGAATAGTCCCGCAGCGTGTTTCCCAGCAGGCCCCAGCCGGCATAATAGCCGTAGAAAGGGATGAGCACCGCAAGCAGCGCCGCCGCCAGCATACCGATGCCCATATGGGTCTCTGCGGCGCCTTCCTCCGGCACCGGCGCGTCGCGGTGACGCCTTGCGCGGAAGCGCAGCACCGGCAGCCCATCGCGCAGGATCACGAACATGGCGACGAACAGAACCAGCTGCAACAGGATAACAGGTACCAATGCGATCAACCCGGCCAGCCGATTGGTGAAACCGATCTCGACCGCAAGCATCATCAAAAGTGTAGCGAGCAGGGTGCCGGCCATCCATGTGGCGGCAAGCACCGCGCCGTAGTTCAGAAACAGCCGTCCGGCAAGCAGGACATGCTGGCGCAGAATATGCAGATCGCCGATCATGGCGGCATGATTGCAGGATCGCCTCTACACCACAAGTCGGACGTTTCCGGTGCCGCACTTACCGCATCCTTCGCAATGTCCCTCCATTCCGTTGGCCGGCGGTCGCCGTTGCTACAGCGTGGATCGCGTGTCCATGCTTACAATGGCCAGAAGATTGGGATGACAACCGTCGCGGTCGCCCACATGAGCACATTGAGCGGCAGGCCGATTTTTATGAAATCCGTAAAGCGATAGCCGCCGGCATTATACACGAAGGTGTTCGTCTGATAGCCGATGGGCGTGGCGAAGCTGGCGCTGGCGGCGAACATCACAGCCACAACGAATGGTCTCGGATCGACACCGAGCGCGTTCGCAAGTCCCGCCGCAATCGGGGTGAGCAAGATGGCGGCAGCATTGTTGCTCATCATCTCGGTGAGAAGCGATGTGATCAGGTAGACGGCTGAAAGGACGGCGAGCGGTCCCATGGAACTGACGAGACTTGCAAATGCTTCAATGACGAGGCGCGCAGCGCCGGTCCTGTCCATGGCGATGCCGAGCGCCAGCATACCAAAGATCAGGAACAGGATGCTCCACCTGATCGATGTGTAGGCCTCTTCCGCCTCAAGGCACCCTAACGCTATTACGGCTACCGCCGCCATCAGGGCCAGCGCGACGATGGGAAGCACCTCGAACGCGGCCAGCCCCATCACCAGAAGGACGGCACCGATCGCTATTGGCGCTTTATTGCGCCGCAAGGGTTTCTCACTCGGCTGAACCAGATTGACCAGTTCCCGATAGTCAAACATCCGGCGCATGCTCTCAGCCGGACCTTCAAGCAGGATCGTGTCACCCATCCGCAATCGGACGTCATTGAAATTCCCGCCGATGTTCTCGCCCTGGCGATGTATTGCCAGCATATAGGCGCCATACAGGCGCCTAAGATCGAGATCAGCCGCATGACGGCCGATGAAGCGGGACTGCGGCCCTACCATGCCTTCCATCACGACAGTCTCGCGGGTTCCGATCGGTTCGACCGCGTGTGTTTCGCCGGTGCCAAACGCAACGGCGCTGGCCTCACGGAGGGCCAACATATCTCCAACCTTGCTGCGGACCACGACCCGGTCACCGGCCTTCAACGCCAGATCGTCCAGGTTCCAGCGAAGGGAAACGTCGTCACGCAGGACGTCCACAACCCTGAAACCGCGCTCTTCGGTAAAGCCGGCGTTCTTGAGCGTCCTGCCAATGAGAGTGGAGTCCACGGGAATCAGCACCTCTGCCAGGAATTTGCGATCTTCCGATTTAGGCAGCAAGGCGGCCAGGCTGTCGCGATCCGGCAGAAGCCAACGTCCGGCGACCGCCAAGAAGGCAACGCCCACGGCGGCCATTATCGCACCGGCGGCCGTTATCTCGAACATACCGAACGGCGCCAGGCCCTGTTCCTGCGCGACCCCGTCCACCAGGATATTGGTCGACGTGCCGATGAGCGTGGTCGTCCCGCCAAAGATGCTGGCGAACGATAGCGGTATCAAAAACTTGGAGGCAGGCCGCTTCAATGCGGTAGCCAGGCTGATCACCACCGGTGTGAGGATGACAACCACCGGTGTATTGTTGATGAACGCCGACATCACCATCACGCTGACCATCATCGTAACCAACGCCGCCAGCGGAGACCATTTCGCCGCGCCGGCGACCATTCGACCTATGCTGTCAATGACACCGGTACGTTCCAGTGCCGCGCTCAGGACAAACATCGCCCCGACCGTCACTGGAGCGCTGTTGCTGAACACGCTCAAGACATCGTCTGTATTGAGAATCCCGAGCGCGACCAGGAGAGCCACGGCGCTCATGGCAACAACATCAGGAGGCATCAGCTCCCGGATGAAGCCGAAGAAGACCACGACCACGAGAACCAAGACAATGGCGATTTGTATCGAATTCCAATCCATCTGCGCTTTCTCAGAGAAGATTTTCCGGCTGCTGCCCAGCCGACTCTTAGCGCATTGCATCCTCGGGTGCCTAGCATATAACGGCTTTCTCGTGAGCTGACACATCTATGCGTGTCGGAGCCAGAGAAGGGTGGACTTCATTCTGAATCCATCTTCCGTCCGATCTCGCCTTATCGCTGCTCGATCGGACCGAGTGGGGTCGGTTTCTCAGTCCCTCCGAAGTCGCGTCCGTCGCGCTGGAACGGCTCATTTTTTTAGGGTGCATGTCACATTTGACGCTTGCCGATCGTCAACACTGCGTCCCAGCAGCCTTGGAGAATGCAGATGTTCAGCAAAGTCATGTTCGCGACGCTATTCGTATCGGACCAAGATAGGTCGTTGGACTTCTATACGACCAATTTCGGCTTCGAGTTGATGGCCGATAATCCGGGACCAGAAGGTCGATTTTTGGTGATACACTATAAACATCAGGGATTGCCCGTCCTGCTCTGGCCCGGCACCGGAGGCCGCGCGGCGTCCGACACGGACAAGATCGGCATGATCTTCCTTCAAACGGACGATCTCCGGAAGGATTTTGCCATGCTTAAGGAGCGCGGGGTGCCGTTTATCGAACCCGAGCCCGAGGACTATGCATACGGCGTGCGGGCAACGGCACTGGACCCCGACGGCAATCAGATAGCGCTCCGACAGCAGGGGCGCCTCAACCAGTGAGCAAAGAGTAAAAACCGGCCGGGCGCGACGCCGAAGGACAAATCTTGCGGGTCGCGCCGTCGGTGGTTCACGACGAGCTGCGTGGCAAGATCGCGGTGGCGAGGAGGACAGCACGCAGCGGCGGCGTATAGACCGGTCATTGCCAATGCGCGCCCGTCGGCCAAGGCAGCGGAGCAAATGAAAGCGGGGTACCGCGATGTCAGTATTGGTGGTCGGAGCAGGACCAGCAGGATTGTGCTCGGCAATCGCGCTTAAGCTCTGGGGCTGCGACGTCCGGATCGTCGACAAACGAAAAAGTACGGCAACGACATCGCGGGCGCTCGGAACTCAAGCGAGGACGATGGAGGCGCTCGACCGGCTCGGTGTCGCTCGCGACCTGGAAACGCACAGTCTCCGTCTTGGCGCATCGGTCGTCTACAACGAACGCGGCCTTGTCGGGCGTCTCGATCCGTACCCGCCCGAGAGCCGATTTCCTCATACTTATGTCGCCTCGCAATCGGTCCTTGACGACTTGCTCGCAGAACGCGCGCGTTGCCTGGGTGTCCAGGTCGAATGGAACACTGAATGCACCGGCGTGGAAAATCGCGCCGATGAGACGGTCGCGACATTCGCCGATGGAAGCAGGACTATCTATGACTGGGTGATCGGTGCTGACGGCGCGCACAGCACTGTCCGCGGCGCTGCGGGAATCGCGTTCGAAGGCTTCGGAACCGGACAAGCTTTCTATCTGGCTGACTTGAAGTTGGAATCGCCATTGTCGACCGACATGTCAGCGACGGTGCTGGGCCGGGAAGGTCCGATGATGATGATGCGGATATCGGAGGATCCCCGTCAGTGGCGGCTTTTCGTCGACGTTACTGAACATGCAAAAGAGAAAGACGACGAAGACAGCTTCGATCCCGCCGAATTGCTCCGCGCGCGCGGTGCAAGGCTGAGCGCCCCGCAGATCAATGACGTAGAATGGCGGTCCCTCTACCGGGTTCAGGTGCGCCACGCGCGAGCATACCGCAGCGGTAGAGTCTTCCTCGCTGGGGATGCGGCTCACGTCTTTCCGCCTTTCGGCGGGCAAGGGATGAACACCGGCATCCTCGACGCGTTCAATCTTTGCTGGAAGCTCGCCCTGTTCGAACGCGGCCTGGCTGATTCCCGGTTGCTCGAGACCTACCATGCCGAACGGTGGCCTATCGGTGCGCAGGTGATCGCTGAGGTCGAGCAGCGCCGCAGGAGTTTCGCGTTACGCAACCCGCTGGCCCGCGCCGCCCGCGACGCGGCCTTCTGGCTGCTCACTCGCAGCCGGTTTCTGGAGCGCCGGGTCAGTCGACAGCTCTCGCAACTCGACCAGCACTATCGGGATCGATCGTGGCTGAGCGAGCAGACGAACAGCAGTAGAAGCGCGAGAGCGGGCGACCGCGCCCCGGATGGCGTTTGGCAAGGGCGGCGCCTACACGAACTGTTTTCCCCCACGGCATTCACGCTCATCGTCTTCGGCAAGACAGCCGAGCGGCACTTGGACCGCCACGGACTTCCAGTCACGATGATCAGGATCAACAGCGATCAAGAGGAAGGGACAAGGCTCCGTCGCGCCTATGACGCAGGGGACGGTACGCTGATCCTCGTGCGCCCGGATGGTCATATCGGCTTTCGCGGACGCACCGACGACTGGGGTATTCTGGAACGCTATCTCGGCACAATTCACAGGGCGCCGCCCGCGGATCGCAACAAGGGCGGGATTACCGCTGTTCATTGACACCAAGTTCCTCTGGCCATCAAAGTCGGAAGCGGCGGCAAATGGTATCTTGATGCTTCGCTGAGCGCACCATCCCCGTGTGAATCAGTAGTCAAAAGCGCGGACTCGTGGAATGGCCGCAGCAGAAAATCTGACGCGCATGTCACTTTGTTGGATTCAGCGTCGTCAAGATATCGGAACCAACCAAAGGAGGCCGATCATGGATGCCAGACTTGATCCCGCAACCGCAGCGCCCTCGCCGGCCAAGGCAACCGCCGCTTGACGGCGCAAGCGTCACGAGAAGACGCAGCGGCTGATTTCGAGCCGCTGCGTCCGATGCTTATCCGCGTCGCGTACCGCATGCTGGGCTCCGTGGCGGATGCTGAGGACATGGTGCAGGACGCCTTCATCCGCTGGATGGGCACTGACCGTGCAAAGGTGCGCGAGCCGGGAGCATTTTTGCGCCGGACGGTTACGCGCCTCTGTCTTGATAAGCTCAAAACCGTGCGACGCCAGCGCGAGACCTATATTGGCCCCTGGCTTCCAGAACCAGTTGTGGAAGCGGAGGAAAAGGACGACGTCACGCTGCCACTCATGCTCGCACTGGAACGGCTCTCCCCGCTCGAGCGCGCGGCTTTCCTGCTTCACGATGTGTTCGGGCAGAGATTTGAGGAAATTGCTGAGACAATCCAGCGGGACACAGCGACCTGCCGTCAGTTAGCTAGGCGCGCGCGCGCCCACGTCCGGGACGCAAGACCGCGCTTCCAAGTGGAGAAACAGCGTGGCCTTGAGCTTGCCGAGGCATTTTTCGCTGCCTCACGCAGCGGCGATATGAAGGCGCTTCGCGCGATGTTGGCTGCCGATATCGGCCTTCACGCCGATGGCGGAGGCAAGCGCCCGACTGCCATGGAGCCGATCATTGGGTTTGACGCGGTGATGAGAGCGCACGAGTCTCTGGCAGCCGTGTTCCGTAAGAACGGCTCGAAGCTCGTTCGCGTCGGTTTCATCAACGGATTGCCTGGATTTATTACGCTGGAAGCCGATGGCGAAATCCAGACAACCGCGCTCGAAATTGAGGGCGGAAAGATCGCCGCGATCTATGTGGTGCGGAACCCCGACAAGCTGCGGCATCTGCACTAGAATCGGCGGCGGCCGGGAAGCGCCCTTCGGTGTTTCAAACATGGACGCTCCGGCCTTCATGAGTCCCCGGCGGTCACGAATGGCCGCCAAGCCCAGCACCTTGACTGTTCTGAGTCCAATCCCAGTCGTCAAATTGCAAACCGAGGCACTGCCCGCGAACGACGTCGCTTGACACAATGATTAGTGTTTACTAATCATAAGCAATGACTACTGATAGCGCTCAACTTGCCGCCCTCGGTGACCCGACCCGCAGGCATATTCTCGAATTGATCGCGGAGCGTCCGCGCTCGGTCGCAGAGATTACGCGGCAGTTAACAGTCTCGCAGTCAGCCGTCTCACAGCATCTCAAGGTGCTGCGCGAATCGCAGCTGGTCCGTGCCGAACCGAAGGGGGCCAGCAACATATACCACATCGACCCGCACGGGCTTGGCCAGATGCGTGCCTGGCTCGACCGGTTCTGGAGCAGAACGTTGGCGGCCTACAAACTGACCGTCGAGCAACCGCCGGAGGAGTCACGATGAATACTCGTATACCAATCGCGTCCGTGAAACAGTCCGTCGTGGTCGAGGTGCCGATCGACCATGCATTCAAGGTCTTCACGGAAGACTTCGGCAGTTTCAAACCTCCGGAGCACAACTTGCTGGCCGTCCCGATCGCGGAGACCGTGTTCGAGCGCCGCGTCGGCGGCCACATCGTTGACCGTGGCGTGGACGGCAGCAAGTGCCGCTGGGCGCGCGTGCTGGTCTATGAACCGCCTAACCGGGTGCTCTTGAGCTGGGATATTAGCCCGCAATGGCGGATCGAGACCGACCCGAACAAGACCAGCGAGTGGGAAGTACGGTTCACCGCCGAGACAGCGAACCGGACCCGCGTCGAGCTTGAGCACCGGAACCTGGAACGCCATGGCGAAGGCTGGGAAAGCGAGCGCGACGGAGTTGCCGGTGATCAGGGCTGGCCACTGTATCTCCAGCGGTTCGCGGACTTGCTGACTAGCAGGGTGGCCTGACAGCTGCGCATCCTCGACGAGGAACGTGGTCCCTGGATCAGCTTGCGAAGTCCTCTTCATGATCTGCGAGTGAAGGCCCTACGGGTGAAGCCGATGAGCCGGACACAATATAGGATATCGTCATGCTGTACTACACTGCAATCGTCTCATTGCTCACTGCTGCATTCCTTTTCTTTCTGTCGTGGCGCGTTGTGGTAGCGCGCCAGAGATTCAATATCAAACTTCCGGCAACGACCGGCAATGCCGACTTTGAGCGCGTGTTTCGCGTGCACATGAACACGCTCGAATGGATGCCTGTCTTCCTGGTGACGCTTTGGCTTTGTGCGGCTTATCTGAGTGACATCGCAGCCGCCGCGCTCGGGCTTGTCTGGATCGGCGGGCGTATTTTGTACCTCACTGGCTACAGCAAAGCCGTGGAGAAGCGTGGGCCCGGTTTCTTCGTCCAATCGGTCGCGTGCGCGGTGCTGTTCGTCGGCGCCCTTGCAGGCATCGCCCTGCACTGGATGGGTGGTTGATCGACGTCTATGGCGGATCGGCGCATTACGTCAGGCCGAGCCCGACAGTCCTTTCCGCTCGCCGCCACCGCTTAAAGGCGAGTACCGTTTCGCAATGGCCAGAAGAAGCATCACCTTCACGAGATTTCAGCCAGATTTCGCGCAATATCGTATAATCGGCGGCAAAGCGGTCGCTACCGCTGAAGCGACACCATCCGGAACAATCCACGTCTGATTTTCAGGAACAGCGCGCAACGCGGCTCAAGGGCAAAACGTGTCAGAACCAGATCGAAGCTTTGTCCGCTTGCCAGCAAGTTCAAGGCCCTTATCCCTTTGGGAAAAGATACGCTGGAGATCATCAGAACGGAGCCAGAGACCAGCAAAGCGAACCTTTTCAAAGGGTGTGAAACGTAAGCGCACGTGTGGCCGCGCTGGACGGCGATGTGACGCCGACGTCACATGAGTCTGATGCGATAGATAGCGCCATTGCCCCAGTCGGCCGAGAAGAGATCGCCCGATGGCGAGACTGTGAGGCCCACCGGGCTGGAAAGACCGTCGGCAAACAAGCTTACACGACCGTCGTCGAAGACTTCATGAATGCCCGTGCCGCCGTAATCAACCACGAAGATTCGACCGCTTGCAGTCTGTGCGATCCCTGGACCTGGCGTGCGCAACACCTCCCCGGTCTCGAACCGGCGGCCGTCGCCGCGCACGATGGTCACGCCACCGCCGATATTGGAGACGACGAAACCATTGTCAGGACGTTGAACAGCCCCGACCGGCGTTCTCAGACCGGAGACAGCTACACTGCGGGACCTGGTAGCATCGAAAGCCAGGATCTCGTTGGTGCGTCGGTTGGCGACAAGCAGCCGTCCTGCCTGATCGAAGGATAGCCCTGCTGGCGTCGCGAGCCCGGTAAGCCAGGTTTCCCGGCTGCCATCGGATGTGAAACGATAGATCTCGTCGCGAGAATACGATGCAACGTAAATGTTGCCCTCCGCGTCGACCGCAAGGCCCGATGGCTCGGGCAAATCAACCGCGAATGTCGTGCGCCTTCCGTTCGGTTCGATGCGCGAGATGCGGTCAGCACTCCATTCCGCCACATAGAGGTTCCCGCTCTTGTCGAACCCCATACCAACCGCCGAGCTGAAACCCGTCCATAGACGTTCGACCCGGTTAGTGCCCCGCGCTGTGGCGGGAACGATGATGGCCAACGGTGGCGGCAAGAGTGCGGTTGAGATGACTGCGGAAAGCATTGACCGTCGGTCGATCATTCACTCTCTTCCTTAGGTTGTCGCGAGGACGGGTTGCTCTTGGCGAACTCTTCCGCGGCGATGCGGATCGCCTGCTGTGTCGCTGGATAGCCGCTGTAGGCTGCGAGATTGACTAGCGTTTCGATGATCTCTTCCCGGCTCGCACCAACGTTCAAGGCAGCGTTGATGTGGACGCGCAAAGGAGTTTCCGTCGTCGCGGAACCGATGGCGGCCAAAGCCGCACAGGCGCTGAGTTCACGTGTCTTTAGGTCAATGCCATCGCGCGAGAACACCTCGCCATAGGCATGCTCGACGATCATGCGCCCGAGATCCGGTGCGATATCGTCAAAACTACGGACCACGGCATCGCCTGACGCGGCCGAGCTTTTCGCAAGCAGAGCCCTCCCCCGCTCCAATCGATCCGAATGACTTTCCGCATCGACGGGCGCGGGGACGTTGACCTGAAGCGGCTGGACACCGAGTGCGAAGACATCCCGCGCGACAGAGAATGCGTTCAGGGCCGATGGGAACCCGCGATAGACGCTGAGCTGTATCAGCAGCTCGATGATCTCTTCGCGTGTCACGCTATTGGCGATAGCGCCGGCAAGATGAAGACGCAGCGCATCATTGCGATTGCCGCTCGCGGCAAGCATCGCGATAATTGCGAGCAGCTTGGTCTTGTGATCGAGGCCCTCACGAGCCAGCGCCTCCCCGAACCCGAAATCGATCGAGAGCTGCGCGAGGTCAGGCGCAGCGCCGGCAAAGCGGTCAAAATAGTCCTGTGCGTTGCCCCCCACGAGCCGCCCCAGCATCTCCCGTCCAGCCCGTGCGCGTCTCGCTCCGTCATTTGTCGCGGGTTCGATGGGCTGAAATGCCAGTTCACGTTCGGCGAATATCGACCGAACAATGCCGACGGCATTGATCGTCGCGGGGAACCCCAGCATGGCGACCGATACGAAGAGCAATTCCACGATCGCTTCAGGTTCGCCGCCAGCGTTAAGGAAGCCGGCTATATGAAACTTCAGTTGCGGCTGGGCGCTTCCGTCGGCCAGCAACATGGAGATGGTGCATAGCTGTCTTAGCGGGAGGTCGAGCCCGGGGCGGGACAAGACATCACCATAGGGGTATTCGACCGTAAAGCGCGAAAGATCGGCGGAGGTTTCCGCTAGTGCATTGATCGGCCCATCGAAATTCTCGCCGCCGATGCGGCGGAGCACTTCCAGGCCACGTGAAAATCGATCCTCATGCGTTTCCGAGGCCATGGCTTGCCCGCTCCGACTGATGGCGAAAGAACTTGCTGCAACGAAGACCGCCTCCATAAAGCGTCGGCGAGAATTTGCTTTTCCCGTTGCTACGGTGCTGGAACCTGACATTCGTGTTCTCCAACTCTTCCATCCACCCTTTTTATTCCGGCCGAACCTTGCATCGATGATTGTGATAAATCCAATTCATTATTAGTATTATCCTGATGAAGAAGATTCATATCGCCAACGTCGATCTCAATCTGCTGGTTGTTTTCGACGCCCTTGTTGCAGAAGGGCACGCTACGCGTGCGGCCGAACGAATTGGGCTGACACAGCCGGCTGTCAGCCATTCGCTCAACCGCCTCCGGGCTCTGTTCGCAGACCCACTGTTCGTTCGATCGCCACGCGGCATGATGCCGACGCCGCTGGCGCAGGACATCGCGCCAAGCGTGCGTTCAATTCTCGAACAGGTTGAGGGTGTCCTGCTTGGCGGTGGCGCATTCGATCCGACCGAAAGCACACGGCAATTCATGATCGGTCTCTCCGATTATGCCGCCTTCGTGCTTCTTCCGCGTCTGACCGCACGGCTCGATCGCGAAGCACCAGGCGTTTCTCTAGTGGTCCGCAATACAAGCCGCAGTGTCGGCTTGCCGATGCTGGACGACGGCGCGGTCGAACTCATCGCTGGCAACTTCCCACAGCCGCCGACCCATATGCGAGAAGAACTGCTCTACGAAGAGGACTTCATCTGCGCCGGCCGTGGTGATCATCCCGAGCTGGGCGACAGGCCTGACCTCGAGCGCTATCTCTCGCTACGCCATCTTCAGGTTTCGATGAGGGGCACTCCAAGTGGCTATGTCGACACCGTGCTCGCTAAGAAAAGATTGAAAAGGAATGTCGTCGTGACGGTCGGCCATTTCCTGATGGCACCCATGCTGGTCGATGCCTCCGACCTCGTGGCAACGGAACCCCGTCGTCTCTTCGCACCGTTGGCTGGACGGCTACCGCTCCGACTTTTTCCGCCACCCCTGGATATTCCATCATTCCGAGTGGTGCAGACCTGGCACGCACGACACGACGCAGATCCTGGACATCGATGGCTGCGACAGGTGCTTAGTGAAGTCGGTCGAGAGATTTGAGAAGCTAAAGCCCCGATTCTCGCTGCGACGCGGCTCCTCTCGCCGGCTCCGCCTTTCTTATTTGACCGGCTCGGCGTTCAGAACGCCGCGGCGAATTTGATCCTCCTCGATCGATTCAAAAAGGGCGCGGAAATTGCCCTCGCCGAAGCCGTCGTCACCCTTTCGCTGGATGAATTCGAAGAAGATCGGCCCGATTACCGTCTTCGAGAAGACCTGCAACAGGATGCGGGTCTCGCCACCACCTACGACGCCTTCACCATCAATCAGGATGCCGTGTCTCGCCGGAGCAGAAGGTCATGCAGCTTTCCGGCGGCAACCAGCAGAAAATTGTCCTGGCGAAATGGATCATCAAGGGGGCGAAGCTCCTGCTGCTGGACGAGCCCTCCCGTGGCCTCGATATCGGCGCCAAGGCGGATCTTTACCGTCTGGTCGAGCAGCTGGCCGCAGATGGCGCCGCGGTCATCGTCGCATCCTCCGAGCTTGATGAGCTTTACGCGGCATGCGACACGATCTGGATCTTCCACGAAGGCCGCAACATCGCTCGGTTCGATCCGGCGACCACCGATCAGGACACGATTTTGAAACATCAGCTTCTCGGGGAGCAGCATCATGACTGATATCACGACCGGAGCCGCGCCCGCGCCGAAGATCGGCCGCCGCCTCGTCGATCTGGCGATCGAATATAATTTCATCGTGATCTTTCTGATCGTCGTTGCGGTCGCCGCGGTGCTGTCACCCAACTTCCTGACGCCGATCAATATCGCCAACCTTTTCCAGCAGGCCGCCGTGACCGGGGTGGTCGCGATCGGAATGACTTTCGTGATCCTGACCGGCAATATCGACCTTTCAGTCGGCAGCGTGACAGCCCTTTGCGGCATGCTGGTCGCCGTATGAACTGCCCCCCATTTCGACCGGACATTCGGCATAAGCAGAAAGGCTCAAGCACAGGCTTGAGGACAGGCTTATGTCTAACGCGTATCGACACGTTGAATTGCTGACCGGTGATGTCCGCCGTAGGCGGTGGACAGCCGAGCAGAAACTAACAATCATCGAGCAGAGTTTCGAACCAGGCGAGACGGTATCTTCCACCGCTCGCCGCCATGGCGTTGCGCCCAATCTGCTTTACCGGTGGCGCAGGCTCTTGAGCGAGGGAGGTGCTGCAGCCGTGGATTCTGACGAGCCGGTCATGGCTCAATTCTCAATGGAAATTATGCGCCTAACCGGCTCAGTTCTGCGTGGAAACCAACAGCCATGGCGTTGCGCCCAATTTGCTTTACCGGTGGCGCAGGCTCTTGAGCGAGGGAGGTGCTGCAGCGGTGGATTCTGACGAGCCGGTTGTCGGCAATTCGGAAGTGAAGAAGCTGGAGGACCGCGTCCGCGAGCTGGAGCGCATGCTCGGCCGCAAAACGATGGAGGTCGAGATACTCCGCGAGGCTCTGTCCAAAGCGGACTCAAAAAAACGGATATCGCGGCCGATCTTGTTGCCGAAGGACGGTTCCCGATGAAGACCGTCGCAGACACGCTGGGCGTCTCCCGCTCCAATCTCGCAGACAGGCTCAAGGGCCGATCGAAGCCGCGTGGGCCCTACCGGAAGGCAGAGGATGCCGAGCTTCTGCCCGTCATTCGCAGGCTGGTGGATCAAAGGCCAACCTATGGCCGCGTCCGCGAGCTGGAGCGCATGCTCGGCCGCAAAACGATGGAGGTCGAGATACTCCGCGAAGCCCTGTCCAAAGCGGACTCAAAAAAACGGATATTGCGGCCGATCTTGTTGTCGAAGGACGGTTCCCGATGAAGACCGTCGCAGACACGCTTGGCGTTTCCCGCTCGAACCTCATCGAGCGGTTAAAAAGGCAGATCGAAGCCGCGCGGGCCCTATCACAAGGCCGAGGATGCAGAGCTTCTGCCCGTCATTCGCAGGCTGGTGGATCAAAGGCCAACCTATGGTTATCGGCGGATCGCCGCGCTCCTCAATCGCGAAAGGCGGGCCGCCGATCAGCCTGTCGTCAACGCCAAGCGGGTTCACCGCATCATGGGCAACCACGCGATGCTGCTGGAGAAGCACACGGCCGTGCGCAAGGGTCGCCTCCACGACGGCAAGGTCATGGTCATGCGCTCGAACCTGCGCTGGTGCTCGGATGGCCTGGAGTTCACCTGCTGGAATGGCGAGATCGTCCGCAAGGGTCGCCTCCACGACGGCAAGGTCATGGTCATGCGCTCGAACCTGCGCTGGTGCTCCGACGGTTTGGAGTTCACCTGCTGGAATGGCGAGATCGTTCGTCTCGCCTTCATCATCGACGCCTTCGACCGCGAGATCATCGCCTGGACAGCAGTCGCCAATGCCGGAATATCCGGCTCCGACGTGCGCGACATGATGCTGGAGGCGGTCGAAAAACGCTTCCGCGCAACCCGAGCCCCGCATGCTCTCGAGCACCTCTCGGACAATGGTTCGGCCTATACCGCACGGGAGACACGGCTGTTTGCCCAGGCGCTCAATCTGACGTCCTGCTTCACGCCGGTGGCCAGCCCGCAGTCGAACGGCATGTCCGAGGCATTCGTGAAAACTCTGAAACGGGATTACATCCGCCTATCAGCTCTACCGGACTCCGAAACGGCGCTCCCGCTCATCGACGGATGGATTGAAGATATTCGTGAAAACTCTGAAACGGGATTACATCCGCCTATCAGCTCTACCGGACTCCGAAACGGTGCTCCCGCTCATCGACGGATGGATTGAAGATTACAATCCTGTTTCATAACACCCATCTGTCTATGTCGTTGAAGGGAATAGGTTTTGCTGATCTGGATGCGATCCCGCGGGGTATTTGGGGTTCTGTCGTGCGCGATGAGCAATCTGCTGGGCAAGCGGCTTTCCAAGCTCTGAGCGACTGAATATCCACGGACCATCCGGCAAAGGATGAACGCCCTCGATCTCGCCGGCTTCAGCGGCGAGCCTCAGCGTCTTCGGTGCTACGCCAAGTAGGCGCGCCGCCTTGTTGAGGTTAAGCAATGGTTCGTTCCCGTCTGGTGCTAGCCGAAAGACCGGAATCTTGTGATGCGACCTGTGCGCCGTGACCCGCTCCCGGGTCCAGCGATTGCCATGCCCAGTTACCAGGCTGTTGCGGTTGAGAATGCCGGCGATCTGGTCGTCGCTGGCAATCAGCACCAGTTGCCGAATGGCCACGATGATGTCGGCGGAAGTGCTGTTGCGCTGTCCGCGGCGCCGCTTCGGCAGGCGAAGTTCGGTATGGGCGCCACCAATCCAATGGGCGAGCAGGACGATCTCGGAGGCTTCATCATCAATATCGGCGACCACCTCCTGGATCACTGTGCGCACGATGCGCTTCTTGAGCTTGGCATCCGTTGTCGGCGCCGACCAGACGGACCGAAGGTCCGCAGCCAAGGCCTGGAGGTCCGTTGCCGACGCAGGCGATGACTTCGGTGTTGCGGCATCATGCGCGGCGATCTTGCTCTCGATCTCAGTGACATAGGCGAGAGCGCGGTTCCATCGCATCTCCAGTTCCGCAGCAACCAGGCGGTTCTCAGGATCGGCAGCGTCATATTGCCGGAAGGCGCGGTCGGCGGCGTAGCGGGCAGCTTCCAGATCGCGGCCGAGGGCATTCTGGACCTGGTCGCGGCGACTGGCTGCCTGCGCCTCAGCTTCGGCAGCCGCAGCAATCGCCCCGGGCTCCACGACACGCAGAAGCGCTTCCTCGATCGCATCGTCGGCGCGCAGTCCGCCGAAAGCAATGCAACGCGGCTCGCCATTGTCCAGCAGTCCCCGCCAGCAGGAATAGCGCGGAATGTTATGCTTTGTGCCCGTGTATCGCACCGTGAGCTTTCGACCGCAACGCCGGCAGCGAACAAGGCCAGCCAACAATTCGCCATGTTTGGGCGCTCCGTGATGCCGGCTCGTGGGCACATTGTCGCTCACCATGGTGCGGATCGCCTCTGCCCTTTCCCAGCTGACATAACCTTCATGACTGCCCGGGATCAGCGCCAGCCATTCCTCGCGCGGTTTGCGGCGAGCGCCAGGCCGAACGGGAGACGGGCCAAATCCAGGTGCGACACCAGACTTACCATAGGCGTAGGCGCCGCCGTAGATCGGGTTCTCGATCATTCGGTGGATGGTTGCATAGTTCGGCCTACGCCGGACGACATCGCCATTGTTGCGCTTGGCGGGCAAATCCAGCCCATGCTCGAGGAACCACATCAGGGCCTGGCGGGCGCTACCGAGCTCCGCGACCTTGTCGAATACCATGATGATTGCCTCCTGCACGCGGCGGTCGGGATCCTTCTCAATCCGGTCTCCAACCTTCACGAAGCCGACGGGGGCTGCAACGACGAGTTCGCCATGGCGGGCCTTCTCATAGCGGGCCGAGAGCGAACGCTGGCGCAAAAGATCAAGTTCGTACTCATTGAGGCTTCCCCTCAGCCCCAACAGTAGCCGGTCGTTGCCTTGACGCGGTGCATAGACCGTCTCCTGGTCGACCAGCACGGTATCAACGACGCGGCACATCTCGATAAGTTGCTGCCAGTCACGGCTGTTGCGGGCAAACCGCGACACCTCCCGCGCGGCCACCGCACCGACCTTGCCAAGGCAGACCTCGGCAACCATCCGGTCGAAACCGGCGCGTGTCACGCCGCCGGCGGCCGAACGACCGAGATCGTCGTCGATCGTCTCGATGCGAGACCAGCCGAGCGCAGTCAAACGGCCGTGCATGGCATATTGAAGTGCGCCGCTCTCGCGATTGTGCAGGACCTGATGGGCGGACGATTGGCGCACATACAGAATTGCCTTCCTCTCCAGATGATGCGGCCTGATCTTCTCATTCATCATCACGCGCCTCCCTCTCTCCGGGAGAGCGCATGTCTTCGACGTGATCGAGGATCAGGCTCACCATCAGCTTCGTCACGGATTGACGCGTCTCGGCAGGCAGCGTCTGCCATCGCGGCGTCTGCATCGTCTCGGCATCGTCCGGCTTGGAGAACAGATCGAACTGGTATGTCGTGGGCTTGCGCGGCATGGACATCTCCCCGATTCGCGTCGTGAGAGCCCAATGCTGCGCCCATCGCCAGAGATTGCGATGGGGTTCTGAATCCCGGAGAAGGGTTGCCAAGGCGCCAAGCGCAGCAAGATCGACGTGCGGAGCATCCGTGATGCGCCAGCTCGCGCTGACTACCCGCTCGAACATCCACGCCGGAATCTCCAGCCAACGATGCAATGACTGTCCAGAAAGCGTGCAGCGGAAAACCGCTGCATCCTTCTTCTCGATCACCTCGTGGATAAAGACTTGCCGTCCAGTCCAGGGATGCCATGGGTAAAGAAGCTTGCGCTCAAAACCGGTCCCGTGGGCGTTCCGTCGTAGAGTTGTATAACGAAATCCATCCCCATTCCGCGCTCAAAATGGCTTCCCCACGGCAGTTCATCAGGGCTAAATCAAACTAGCCGAAATGGCCGGTGAAACGGGGAGCACTCCACCGTATTTTTAGCAAATGGCATGCCGATCGCGCCTGCCTTGCTGCTGACGATCGCCATCGGCGCCGTTGCGGGTGCACTGATCGGCACAATTACCGCGTCTTGAGGGCGAGGTCTTTCAGGAACAGCGCGTTCATCGTGCCTTTCAGGCCGACATGCAGCTCATTGATCTCGCCTTCCGACAGGGTGAAGATGGAAACATCTGCAAAGCGCAGGCGCTTGAAGACGCCGGCCACGTCCTCCTGATCGCGGCTGATGCGGTCGAGCGCCTCCGACAGCACCATGTCGAAGCGGCGGCCTTGCGCATCGGCGAGCAGCGACTGGATGCCGGAGCGGATCAGCGATGCGCCGGAGATGGCGCGGTCGCTATAGGTCTCCACCACGGTCCAGCCCTCGCCGCCACCCGCGCTGCGATGAAAGGCAGCTTCGGAGAAGCCGCACCGCAGCGTCGCCGGAGACGACCGCACCCTTCAGGTTGGTGTCGCGGCCCGATTCGAGCTTGATATCGCCCGTGCCGGTGACATGGGTGTTGACCTGCGTCGTCCCGCTTGCGTTCGACTTGCCGGCGCTGGCATAGGCGCCGCCCGTGGGGCTGACGCCGACACCATTGAGGCCGACCCCGACCGAAACGCCGATGCTTGCACCCGAGGAACTGGACTTGCTGGAGGTCTCGTTCCTCGCCTGAGCGCTTTCCAGATTGATGTCCTTGCCGGCATTGAGCGAGATGTCGCCCGCCTTCTCATCGTCGAAATCGGTGAGGAGGCCGTCAGTGTCATAGCCCGCCGCGATCTGCGCGCCATGGCTGTTGATATCGCCCGATTTCGTCTCAATGGAGAGGCCATTGCCGCTGCAAATACCGGAGGCCGAGGCGATATTGCCGGTGCCGTACGCAAGCGTGGTACTTGCGAACGGATGGAAGGCGAAAAGGATGCTTACAAGAGCGCTAAGGAACTTTTCAAGCGACGCTGTCTTCACAGCTTATCTGTTTTGTAACCAGCGAAACAATCATACTTGTCCAAGTCCAACTTAAACCCATACCGCTGATAAATCTTCTCATTAGCCTCTGGGTTAATTTGATATTCTCCGTAGAGAAGCGGATCCTCCTCGGGCACATTCAACGTTTCACGAAAAAACTGAAGATCACTTTCCTCGAGTTGCAACATATTCGTGAGCCCATCACCATCCCGTTGAAACAGACTGACCACTAAATAAATTCCCATCGTCGGACTCGTGATCCTATTATTTGCGAAGCTATTTAGCCCAACGAGCCCGCCCGAGCCGTCGAAACTAAGCTGCCTCTGCTCCGAGAGCGTAATCGAATTCGCTAAAGGAAAATTCGAATCCATACCTCGCCATCAGCTTTTCCGCCAGATCTTCAGTCACATCGTAATAATCATACATAAATGGATCATCATTTTTTACCTCGAATATTGTTTTAAGATACTCTAAGTCATCGCTTGGGATGCGCATTTTTTTACAAGAAACCTACTGCCAGATTTCTCAAAGGCGGCAATGTATCTTTCAACCTTTTGCATAAAATATCCCCTATTTTGGCGTTGACCGCCCAAGATCTCCAGGCTTCGTTTGCTTTCCGGTTTTAGGATCAAACTCACCAAGGTGCTTTTTACCGGTCTTGTCATAGACCTCCAACGCACCGTGCTGCTTATCCCATTCGTATATTTTCCCTTTGCTATCAATCCAGACGTGCTCCCGTTAAAATGCCGGAGCAAACTCAAAACTGGATAAAACTTGGGGGCAAGGTCATACATTTTCGATGTATTTTACAAATTGCTCGCGTGTCCGAATGTTTAATCCGGCAAATTCGCCTTGCTGCAAAACATGTTTTTCAAACGTATGTCCAAAGGCGATGCTTCGCTCGACCCCCGAGACCTTGGTTAATCCAAGAATCGCTGCGTCGTCTCGCCCGAGCCCGTGCCGAAGCCCGGCTGCACACCGGTCGCGCAAGCACCGTACAAGACGCGAACGCCAACACATTCTGCGCCGTCGGTATGGAACTACATTAGTCAGAAGACGAGTAACGACTCCCCTTGTTCTCACGTTCCGAGAGCCACAAAAGCACTTGTTGAGCTACTTTCTGAGATTCAGACAACTGCAATTCATCGTCAACTGTAAACTTGATCTCTTCGAGCAGCCCTTCGACATTCGTCAGAAAATTGCGAATATCCTTTTCTTCAATGGCAACAATCGTCAATTCCCCGCGCTGTACGACACGCTGCACGTCATCAGCCGAGACTAGTCCTTGAACATGCTGGAAGCATACAGCGCGAATTTCCTCGATCATGTCACGGTATATGAAACCACAGGTCATTGGGAGCCAATCCTCAGAATAGTAATAATTGTTTTTCCGCCATCTTCGGCCCAAACACGAACATTCCCTAAAGTATAGCTTGTTCGCTGGACGCCGTTAACATTGGTCGTGGCCGTGGCACCTGCCACCTCGGCAGCCTGCAGAATGGCGTCATGACCGGCATTGATGGTGATGTCGCGGCCCGCCTGCAGGCTGGAGCCGGCATTGGTCTGTGGCATTCGTACACCAGCAGCTTCCTCTACCCAAAGCTGCATACGCAGACGCGCAGCGTCCGCTGCACTTCCTGCACCGGTACTGACTGCCTTAGTTGGGGCAATAGGGAAGTGCGAAAATGCTGATGCTGACCCAGCCGTTCCTGTGCCGTCCGAAGCGTGCACATCACCCGATCCCGCGAACGGAATACCGGTGAAAGCAAGATTTACGCTGGAGTCAGGCGGGTTTTGTGTCCACAGACCCGAGCGAGAGCAGGAAAGCTGCGATCAAGGTCATGAGGCCCGGCAGGAAAACTTGAAGCTGATAGGTCATGAGAGAGGTGCTGATGGCAAGCTTATGATGGGTTCATCGTTAACCTTCCAGAAGTCGAGTTCTCCAAACCGGCCATCTTCCGTCAGGAGCAATGTGGTGACAATCGGAACTCCGTCTTCATCTTCAAACTCATATGAAGCGACCGAGCGCACACGACATCCCTTCGGGCAATAATCAGCACGAATTGACCGCATTTCTGGATTTACCACCCAAACTAGTTGCTTGCTGGGCAACGCAAGCTGAACACCACCAATTTGGGCAAGGAATGCAATAAGTTCTACCTCTGTCGATTCAATTTGCCTCATGGATCCGTCCAATATTTATCGTGCCATCAGGCAGCTTGAAGGCGTTGTACTGCAACCGCACACCATCTATGGTTACGAAGCGTACGTTAAGACCGCTGGAAAGATTGCCAGCAGGCGGTAGATCAGCAACGACTGCATCTTGGACTCGCTGTCGGCTCATACCAAGCTCATCTTCGACGTGACGCCAAACATGATAATCTTGGTTTGCATTCCGGCCAAAAGAAACTCCGTCAGGCACTCCCGCCTTTGTGGCCGCCTTTTCAATTTTCTCAATTTTTCTGAGCGCCGCAAGCTTATCCGCTGCCTTGATTGCGCCGATGGCAGTTCCGGCAACGGGTGCCGCAACCTTGATGGCGAGATCGATGGCGAGGCCGGAGAGATATTCGCCGGCGGCTTGGTAATTGCCATTGGCGAGCGCCTGCAGATAAAGCAATGACTGCTCGGAAAGGCCGTCAGCGGCGCCATAGCCGTATTTCGCTGCGGCCGCTACGGGATCATAGGCGATCTCCATCGCCACGCCGGAAATGGTCTTGGCCATGCCGGCCGGATCGGAGACCAGCGCCGCGAATTCCTCACCCTGCGAGGCGACGCCTTTCGCGATACCACGGCTGAAACTGTCGAGATTGCCCGAAGCGCCAACCGTCTGGTTATAGAGAGCCAGGGTCAGTGCTTCGAAGCAGCCTTCGCGGTCATGAATGACGATCGGCTTGCCGGAGAGCGTCGTAAGCGTGCAGTCCGCCGCATGGGCCGTGGGGACGATCCATTCCCACAGATCGAAGCCGGCATCGCCGCGCTGCTCGCCGCAAGCACCTGACCGCAGCTGCTGCAACGCAGTGGCTGGATCGATCTCGTTGTTGCGGATCGCCTTGGAAAGCTCCGGCTCTCTTATATGGTCAAGGGCTCCGCCGATGATTTCCGTGACTGCCGCGCCCGCCGCGATCGCCGCCTTCACCGAAGTGTCGGAGAAGTAGAACTCCACATCGACATGCTCATCCCTCGTGATTTCGTAAGCCTTGTCGGGATCGCGATTGAGGGCTGCGAGGTCTTCGGTCTTGCCTTCGGCCTCCAGTGCCGCCTGCTTGTCCTTGTCGCGGATGGTGATCTCGCCCTCGCCCACCGTGGCGCGGACTTCCTGCCGCGTGTCGTCGAGCTTGTAGGAGCCTTCCGCCGTGGTGTTGCCGAGCGCGTTCTCGAGCGTGCCCTTGCCGCCCGTCGTGTCGATATTGGCCTGGACGTCGAAGCCTTCATACTGCTTCGAACCGGAGAAGTTCTCGTGCGTCAGCGTGCCGGTGTCGAGGGTGAGATCGCCCGATTCCGAGATGATCTTGCCGGCGCCCAGATGCGTGTTGCCGCCGACGGTGACATCCATCTTGCCCGACGAGATCAGGCCAGACTGCTCGGAGATCCAGTTCGTCTCGCCCGAGCCGGTGCCGAAGCCCGGCTGCACGCCGGAGACGGACGGCGTCGTGCCCAGGGCGCCGCCGATCACGCCACCCAGATGGCCGAGGCTTCCTACCTTCTGCCCCGGACCGCTCAGGGAGAAGCCGGCCGAGACCGAGCTGTTCTTCGTCTCGCCCGTGTCGGGAACCGAGATGATGTTGAGGTCGCGACCGACATTCGCCGTCACCGTCTCGCCCGAGACGACCGCACCCTTCAGATTGGTATCGCGGCCCGATTCGAGCTTGATATCGCCCGTGCCGGTGACATGGGTGTTAACCTGCGTCGTCCCGCTTGCGTTCGACCTGCCCGCACTGGCATAGGCGCCGCCCGCAGGGCTGACGCCGACGCCGTTGAGCCCCTCCGCGCTCAAAATGGCTTCCCCACGGCAGTTCATCAGGGCTAAATCAAACTAGCCGAAATGTCCGGTGAAACGGGGAGCACTCCTATGAAAATGTGCCGGGAAGACACTGCGATGGTGGAGGCTCATGTGTTGATAAAAACCTGCTCAGGAGCCAACTCACAATTCAGGTTTCGGCCATGATGTCAGCCGGATTATGCCTCCAGAACGCGCCAGGATGCTCAGAAGTGGTCAACACCACGAGGGCTTTTTCGACGCGCTCCGGGACGGTTTCTTTCCGGCGTAGTCAATCTTCACGTCAATACGGTCTAATCCTCGAGGACAGGGCGATGATGCAAAGGTTGAACTGGGCGGGCATTATTGGGATAAAGCGCAGCAAACCGAGCGATCTGGTCGGCTGAGATTTCGATCGGTTTGATCAACACCATCCAGTTTACCGCTTCGCTGCACGGAGGCGTCGTGAGTGATCCACTGTAGCGGATATAATGAAGGGTGTCCGGAAGCAGATCCTTGATGGCGAGGTGGCCGCCAGGAATATCCACCTTCTCATCGGACTTCTTCGGCGCGAGTGTCAGTATTTCCTCAAACGCATCATTGCGGTGGCCCTCTTTCATCAGCACGCCGATGACGGCGATCTCATCGTCGGCAAGACGATGGACGAAATGGCATTCCAGCGGAAACCGCGCACCTTTCAGAAGGTGTTCGCTGGGATGATGGAAATGGCATTGGACGAGTTCATAACGTTCTTCATCTACGATCAGATGGTTACCTTTTCCCGCGGCGACGAGCACTGTATGGCCGTTGTTCTCAACGGTGGTGAAATTGTCCCCATAGTCGATCTCAAGCTGGGGGAGCGTCGCTTTGATACCGTGATCGAGATCAATTGGAGACTGGTTGAGGCCGACGCCGCAGTTTCTGTATTCCGCTGATAGTTCGCTCCAATGCTGTGGATCATTATCCTTATAGTCCCATTCGGATCCAACCGCGGTTGCAGGTTTATACAGTGCAAAGGGTAGGGCGCTTAAAGTCTGAAGAAAATACCGTCTATTCATGATCATAAGCCTCAATATGTATCTAACTGCGAGCCGCTTGATAAAGTCGTGCGCGCTGTTGCTGCAGACAACCCTGCGGGCAGCTTGCACGTCGAGTTAGGGTGTCAGCCGCGGTCATTCAAATGGCAGCGGATCGCTTGAAACGGTTTGTATCCGAGCGTAACAAATCCTCTTCTATTCAGGTGTCGCTACACTATCTAACCATGGCCGCCTGCTTCATGATTCCGTTTATTAGGGAAATCGTGCGGTGGCTGGCGACGGCTTCGCACGAAGGAGCGAAGCCGAAGGCTATCTGCCTTTGCCGGATTATATTGGTAGAAATAGTCTAGGGGATAATGATGAAAAATCATTTTAGAGATGCGTTCCGGTTTGCTGGTCGGGGCGATGAATATTCACAAATGGCGGAACGTATCGGTCATATTTTTAATACTATCGCTGCTCGTAATGGGTGGAGCGAACATAGTGCCGGGGCGGATGCGCCCGGGACCGGTTCTGATAACGCCGGCGAAACACATCAGGGGAACATAGCCCTGGTTCAGATGAATCAGTATGATCAGAACGTAAATGTCTATTTCTTCGAACAGGATGGAGCTGTATCGCTGACTCCCTCGCAATCCACCTATCTCGGTGATGCTTTTAAGGGCAGCTTCTCTCCAGAGCAGAACTCTAGCAGTTGGAACGGCATTGCTGATGTGACTGGGGACGGGGTTGCTGATCTTGTCAACGGCAACGCGGAAGACCAGGAGATCCGCGTCGTGGCCGGCAAGGCTGACGGAACGTTCGACACGGAAAATGTAATCGTGACGGACATGAGTGAGATTGCGCCGGATCAAGGCTGGACCGGCGGTGGCGCGGGTGTTTCCTATTCCACCTTTTTGGTGGATGTGACCAGTGATGGAATTCCGGATTGGGTCCATAGCAACGCCTGGGATGGAACCGTTAGCGTCTATGAGGGCCAGGGCGACGGAACGTTCTCGACGGCGGCGATTACCTCTGGTGACCTTTATGAGCTTCGCTTTGCCAACGGTGGTACGACCTTTATAGGAAACGCGGGTTCTGATGGTCTGGCGCTGGTCTCGATCAACAGTTCAGATTCCGTCATCAATGTTCAGTATTTTCTGACAGATGGAACATTGGAAACGGTATCCGCGACGACAAATTTTATGTCCTTTTTCCCGGAGGACATGCCAGTATCGTCGTTCAGCAATGACCTGCACAGTTCCACCTTTCTGGCCGATGTGACTGGCGATGGCCTTTCCGACCTGATTGCCGGCGAGAACGGTTCCATTCTGGTTCTGGAGGGGAGGTCCGACGGAACCTTTGGCTATTCGGGCATCAGCACCGATATGTCCGGTGTGGACGATTGGACCGGCGGGAGCAATGCGGGCCGGAATGCATATGCTTCCACCTCCCTCGAAGACGTTACCGGTGATGGCGTTCTGGACTGGGTGCATCTCAGTTCGGATTATGGTCTTCAGGTCTTTCGTGGCGTTGGTGACGGCTACTTCTCGGATACGCCGGTTACTACCCCCGTTGAAAGCGCCTGGGGCTGGAACAGTGGCTCGATTGCGCATATCGGTGCTGGCGGCGCTGATGGTGACATCGGGGAGCTGGCGGACGTCGCTGGTGACACACACGCGCAGGGTTCTGCCTTAGTGGATTTCCAATTGGCCGATGAGGGAATCAATCTGGATTTTGCAGTGCGCGAAACCTCTGGCTCCGATGGTCAGGAGAACATGTTCCACCACTTGTCTGCGGAGGATATTGTCGGTTTCTTTAAAACTTTGAGCGACGACATTCCGCAGCTTCCTTCCGATGGAAGGGATCACGTGGAAGTTATGAAGTTTGGGGAGATTGAGCATTCCCCTGGCGGTGACGGTTACCAAGGCTTCGACGTGGTGGATCACGGTTACCAGAACAACGAAGAGCATATGGAGCTACTGGTCGCCTAGCATATAGGCATTTCCGTATTCATCTTTATCGGAAGGGTGATGGAAAACTCGCGGTGGTGAAGCGCCCGGCCTTGGCCGGGCGCTTTTCGTGCAAAGTCACGTTGCAGGCATTGCCGTCGTTTTCGGCGGGCGAACTCGATGGCGATGGCTCTGGGCTGGTGAGTTGCGGGCCAATAGTCTGATGATGTCGGCTATCCGTGCAAGAACGCCAGGAGCAATTCGCTGACCTTTCCCGCCTGCTCGACGGGGCTGGCATGCCCACCGGGAACTTCGGCAAATCGCGCATTCAGACTTCTGGCAAGGTTCCTTCCTTCATGAACGGAAGCTACCCTGTCCTCTGTCGCAGAAATAACCATAGCCGGATGTTTCCAGGGTTTGTTCCACGTTCGGGCATCGAATGATTTGAGCGCAATCAGTTGGCGCTCTTGATCGGCAACCGATTGTGGTGCGGGATTGGCTAAAAGGGCGTGCTTGAAATCAGCGATATTTTTTCCGTTGGAAAGCCATTCGCTGCCCGACAGCCAAGGTAATGTCGCATCAATCAGAAGATCGAAGTCAACATTTGCCTTCCGAAGTTCCAACAGGCTTTCCAACGCCTTGATCGCTACCGTGTCAAATCGCTGTGATGAATTCAATATCGCGCACGGGCCGCAGATTTCGGGAAAGCGGGCCTGCAGAGTTTGTACGATTGCTCCGCCCATAGACTGCCCGACCACAGCGGGCTTTTCCAATCCAAGATGCCTGATCAATCCGGCGGCATCGGCAGCCATGGTGTCCACCGAAAAGGGCTCCCCATGATCCGCGGTCGATCCAATACCTCTGTTGTCGAAGGTTATCACCCGGAAGCGCTTTGCCAGATGTGGAAGAACACCCTCCCAAAAAGTATGATCACACGTATAGCCGGCAATCAAAACCAGAGGTCGCCCCTCTCCGTGTATCTCATAATATATCTCAACATTATCCAATCTAGCAGTCGCCATTATATTATTTCCTTTGTTTGAATTTATATTTTTTAACGGAGGTTCCTTTCCAGGAGATGAAACAGATGATCCAAGTATTGAAAATATAGTTGAAAATGTTCCAAAAAGAAAATCACGTCTTGCGGGTTGATTTTTCATAGTAATTCATTCTTCAAAAACATGCGACCGAAACGCCGATGCTTGCACCCGAGGAACTGGACTTGCTGGAGGTCTCGTTCCTCGCCTCAGCGCTTTCCAGATTGATGTCCTTGCCGGCATGAAGCGAGATATCGCCCGCCTTCTCATCGTCGAAATCGGTCAGAAGACCATCACTGTCATAGCCCGCCGCGATCTGCGCGCCATGGCTGTTGATATCGCCCGATTTCGCCTCGATGGAGACCGAGCGGCCGCCCGTCACCGTCGTCACCACCGGCACCTCGGCGGATGACGAGGTGCTACTCTTCTGGTGGGTGAAGCCCGCCGTCACCGAAACGGAGGCCATGCTGCCGCCATTGGCGAGGTTGTCGAGCGCGTCATAGGCCTTCATCGAAGCGAAGGCGGCATTGGCGGCGGAATACTTATCGGAAACGTCGCCGATCTTCTCCGCCGCCTGACCGACGCTCTGAGCCGCGCTCACCAGACCGGAACCGACAGCAACCGTCACACCGGCAAAGAGCTCCTCGTGGATCGCCTCGTAGTTCGACTTGTCCTGCGCGGCGAGCAGGTTCACATCCCGCTCGGCGGTGATCGCCACGTCGCGGTCGGCCGCCACCTCGGCAGCCTGCAGATTGGCGTCGCGGCCGGCATTGATGGTGATGTCCCGGCCCGCCTGCAGGCGGGAGCCCGCATTGGTCGCCGCGCCCTCGTTCAGCTCGTCCTTGGTTTTCTTGGCGCCGATGCCGATGGAGAAACCGCTGCCGCTCGAGCCGAACTGAATGCCGAAGCCGGATTTCTCTTCCTTCTCATGCGAGGCGTAAGCTTCCGCCCCCGGCGTGATAT
>NZ_LNTU01000040.1 GCF_001558695.1 Paramesorhizobium deserti | reverse complement strand
AAAACTATCGGCTCGAAGTAGCCAAGCTGCTTGTCCGCCGTGGAGCAACGGTCGAGAAGTGTCAAAAGCTGATCGCAACCGACAATTCCATTATGACCGGGATCGCGGTTGCGGGTGTTGCCGCCGCTGCAGGAGCTGCCGCCCATAACTATGGCGGTGGCGGATATTATCCTTCCTACCCTCGGACATATACGGGCAATTGCCCAACACCTGATAGTCTGGATGCGGCTGGAAACCGCTGCGGAGCCCGAAGCGCGGCATCAAGGCCAGGAGGCTATGATGGATATGGATCTTGGGCACCGAGTTATGGGAGCAGTTATAACTCTTATGGTGGCTCAACCTATGTTCGGGGCTACTACCGCCGCGACGGAACGTATATCAGACCGCATTATAGGCGGAGATAGCCCGCTGAGGGAGCGCCGCACGTGCACCATGGATCAGGTTCGCTCGCAAATATCGATTGCCGCGTTTGGATATGCCGAACAGTCTCGGCTTGCCTCCGGTGGTCGCCTGCCGATCAGCCCTACTCCGGCTGGGTTTTTTGTTGGCAGCACACCTTGCTCACATAGGTGTTGCCGACGGTCATGAATGCATCCGCTGGAACGCTTCCATCTGCCTTTAGCTTTTTTACAGCCTCGGCGGCAATTTTCGGCGGATAGGTGATTGGCAGCGTTACAGCGAACCAGTGGTTTGTTGCCAGATAGGCGGCCAAGGGGAGCGTTGAACTCCGGATGTAATTTTCGGCTTCGGTGTAATTATCGAAGCTTGCTATCTGGATATACCGATTTTCAAATGGGCCGCCAACGAACTGGTCCACCTTGACCCAATTGTGGTGCAGGTAGCCGAGATGACCTTTGACGCTGACCTTGTACCAGCGGTCATCAACCTGAAGAACCTTTACCCGAATACCATTGCGAAGCTCTAGGAGCTTTGGGCTGCCTTGGCTTGTATCTGCTCGGAGAAAAACCGATCCTGAGGGATGTCTGACTTTCCCGGTTTGCGCCACAGGAATATGAAATCGCGGGTCTGCCGGTGCTATCCGGCTGTCTGGCAAAGCCTGTGTTTGAGGTTTTAAAGGTGCTGCCGGCAAAACAGGCGGTGCCATGGCGAGCGTATCGCTCATGACATTTGTCACTCGGTATGCCTGCATTTCGCTCTTTGAAAGATAGCGTATGTCGTCGCTGTCATACTGGAGCGAGAGCTGCAGCAGCGCGGGGTCAATGTCCATCTCGATCATGTAGGTGATGGTCTGCGCGGTCAGTTCCTGTACCCTTGAGACAGCATCATCCCGGTTAAGATCAGCTGCACTTGAGAACGACGCCTTATGGACACCGATTGCACCGGGCTCAGCATACCGGCGCGCTCCACCAAAAAAAGCCAAAGCACAGGCCGAAGAGCATTCGAGCTGCTTGAGCTGCAATGTTTCAAGCCTCATGGCCCGAATTGAGCGCCCCAATTCCATCGCTTTGACAGGGTTTCCGCCGTCTGAGTGGAAGACGACAAAGGTGGGGTCATGAGCCTTAACGAGCCGGGTAAATGCCTCAAGGTCTTGCCCGTAGTCGAACTCACCAGAGACAAGAATGTACCTTTGCCCATCGGGCACACTACCCGGCGTGAATGTTAGTTCAGCCTCCGCCGCTGTCACTGAACATGCTAGCCCCCAAAAACCGGCAATAAGCACATTCCCCCGTTTTGCTGTTTTGCCCCACCCCATCATTTCAAAGCCCCTCAACGCTAACGCGCAATAATAGCCCTGATTGCAATCAGAAACCAATCATCCTTAAGGCGGTCGAGTAATTTGCTGCCAGATTATTGTTCTTTTCCGTTTTTGCGTACACAGAGTGACCTGCCACTGAACTTTTCAAGCGGCGCTAATATGCATCGCCATCCGGTGTGGGATAACTCAGCGGACGCCCGCATGGATATCAAGATAATTGACCATTGCCTGCCTGATGCCTTCGGCTGATTCCGGTCCAATCAGGTACCGAGCCTGATTGCCATCGCTGTCGATCATAACCATCACCCCCACAGCTTCATTTTCGGTGGTGTATTGGAGATCGACGTCAACAGCCTTCAGCCATTTGGGTTGGTCGATATTCGGCTCGGCCATGGTGTCTCCTATCTAACGCTGGAACTTTCAATCTTTGACATAAATCTCAGCTTCATGCACCGCAGCAATGAAAGCCGCTCTCGCGACTTTCGCATCTGCCCTTCCCTCGCCCACCTCCAGGCAGGCTCGCATGGCAGCGAAACGCTTGGCGCGCCCCTTCTTCGGCCAATAGCCGACAAGCAGTCGCGCCGCTTCCTCCGCAGATAACACGTTGCGGTAAACGCCGACTCGATCGATCAGCAGCGCAACTGTAACCGGTGGACTGAAATAGCCTCGATTCATCGGCACCAAACGCAGGGATCAATGACTAAGTTCCAAACGCAAAAAGTGCCCGCAACCAATTATGGGCGCGGGCAGGAATAGTCTACAGCTTATCCGGTGTTTAGAACCTCATCGGCCATAAATACCGCCGTTGGCGGGCACCACAGAGATAATCTCACCGCTCACAGTGGGCACGATAATTCTACCAACATGACCTACGGTAGGCACGAAATTATTCAAGCAGGATTCCTGGGTTGTACTGCACTTGGCCCGAAACCACTCTCGCTTATCATCACCTTGATCAGGCGTCTCAGACGGGGTGATAGTTATTCTCACATTTGATTTAGCAAAACGTGCAGTTTGTTTACTTATATCGGAACCCCCCACTTCTCCATAAGTTTCGTCGTAATATATCCTCGCCTTTAAATATGAGTTGAAGAATATCCCGGAAAAACGGCTCCTCTTTTGAGAATAATCCCACGTTAACGTGACTTCACCCCACTCATAACATTCATCAGTGATTACGACGGGGATTGAATAAGTCTTTCGCTCGTCAACTGTAAATTTGCTTGGACCTGGATTGATAACGCACTTGTGGCTAGAGGCAACGAGCGTTACGTCATAAGGGTCCCGAGTATCATTTTGCCAATATATTTTCGCTTCATGGGTTTGAGCATGTGCTGTACTAAGGGTAACCATCAGGACAGCCAATCCAGCCCATGCGGACACGATTATTCTGCGCATCACATTGTCTCCTGAAAAGAACGTTCGATTAAATAATTCCGGGCCGCAAAATGTCTATCTTCTTTGACTTAGATAGAAACTAGGACCCAACAATTATAGTCAAGACTTTACCGTTGCCATCGCAATAAAACGTCCCGTGCATGCCTGAAACAAGCATAGACAACAGGCCGGTGTAAAGCGCAGATCCTCCAGAAGTGTCCAATGCTAGACTTGTATATTCTTGCACAATCGAAGACTTATTACTATCGGGTGTGATCAGTACTGAGACTTGATTAGCGCCATTAAAGGCGGGCAAAACCGATCGGACGTAGCCGTCAAACGCAGTTCCAAACGCCTTGTTTTGGCAAAAACTGGAATAATCTTTTTCACCCGGCTTTAGCGGATTCTTGGCTGGCTCCTGAGAAATGGCAAATCCAATCATTGAAGACAGGACAATCGCCGAAATTCCAGCAACAGATAAATACTTCTTCATAGTTACTCCTCCGTTCAGTTTAAATATACATAATCGATCTACAGAGGAAAATTTACCTCTCGCAACATTGTTGATATATTTCACTTCATCGTCAAATGTACTTTAATCTCTTAGTGGAATTGCAGTAAATACACCATCATACAGAAGACTATCCTCTAGCAAATTTAGCAAAACTTGCTCCTGACTAATGGACGCAGGCTCAAATCAGGTGTCGTTGTGTGGGTAGCAGCGATTATATACACTCGGTATAGTTCCTTTCATGCAGCCATGGTCGAAAAACGCCGGCACTCCGTTAGGCCGTGACGGACCAGCAGTGAAACTGTGAAACCCGTATTTCGTCTTGAGAACAATTTGGGAACATCGAGGGTAATTGCCTTCGTGTCCATCAATTTCAGGCCGCGCACGCCCTTGCGGGCGAACGATGACGCGCGGCCTGAGATCAGGGAGATTAGGAATGAACGCCTGCATTATTCCAGAATCGGAACGGCAGGGGTTCAATGGGAGCACTGTCTTCGTTACGCGAAAGTCAGACTACCTTTTGCAGTAGGCGGCGGCATGCCCTTATGTGAGATAGCTATTTCGGGATTGCGATGAGGTGTTCGGGATGTCGCGGTGGTTGTGATTGCGCGCTGATTGCAGCTGCCAGGATAACGGCGAGGCTCACAGGGCCGTCGTAGCGCTAACATGCTGTTCGCTGAAATTCGCTGTCATCCACGCTGCAAAATGGGGAAGGAAGGGGGAAGTCGTCGTGCTCTTTAGGGCTTTTCGAATAAAAACAACGCTTTAGCGTAATTTAATGGCGGAGAGGGAGGGATTCGAACCGACGGCGTCATCGGTAAAGGCAAAGATCCTCCAAAAACCCTAAACCGATGTTATATTTGGATTATTAGCGAGTTGTGCCGGAATTGGTTGCGGGGGACCACTTTCCGCAATAAGCATTGTCGAAGGATCAGGCCGTTTTCGCCATGGTGGCGAGTGGCCGGCCTGCATCATGGAAAGCAGATCCTTGGACGCCTCTCGATCCTCATATGACCGCCTTCTGGACCGGATTTCGACACGTACCGCGCAAGTGGGCGTAATCGGGCTTGGCTATGTTGGGCTGCCGCTCGCCATCGCCATCGCGCGGGCGGGTTTTCCAGTGTCGGGCTTCGATATCGATGGGGAGAAGGTCGACGCCCTCAATGCCGGCCGCTCCTATATAGAGGCGGTGACGTCCAGCGCGCTCGCCGAGAAGGTTGCCGACGGCCAGTTCCGCGCCACGGCCGATTTTGCCGAACTCGCTGATTGCGACGTCATCATCATCTGCGTGCCGACGCCGCTGACGCGGCATCGCGAGCCGGATCTCTCATTTGTCAGCAACACCGTCGAGGTGATCGCCGGTAATCTGCGCGGCGGCCAGCTCATCGCGCTTGAATCGACCACCTATCCCGGCACGACCGATGGCGTCATGAAGCCCATCCTGGAAAAGAACGGGCTGAAATCGGGCACGGATTTCTTCATCGGCTTTTCGCCCGAACGCGAGGACCCGGGCAATCGCAGTTTCGCGGTCGCGAGCATCCCCAAGGTGGTCGCCGGCGACGGGCCGGAAGCCTCCGTCGTGATGCAGGCCTTCTATCAGAGCGTGGTGGAAACCGTCGTACCCGTCTCGACCACGGCGACGGCCGAAGCCGTCAAGCTGACGGAAAATATCTTCCGTTCCGTCAATATCGCCCTCGTCAACGAGCTGAAGGTCGTCTTCGGCGCCATGGGCATCGATATCTGGGAGGTGATCGAAGCGGCGAAGAGCAAGCCCTTCGGCTACATGCCATTCTACCCCGGCCCCGGTCTCGGCGGGCACTGCGTTCCCATCGACCCATTCTATCTCACCTGGAAGGCCCGTGAATATGAACTGCCGACTCGCTTCATCGAGCTGGCGGCCGAAATCAATACAGCAATGCCGCGCCATGTTGTCGACGTGCTTGCCAGAGCGCTCGACTACCACGCCGGCAAGGCGCTCAGCCGTTCTCGCATCCTCATCATCGGGCTTGCCTACAAGAAGAACGTGCCGGATACACGCGAGAGCCCGTCCTTGCGGCTCATCGAGCTCATCGAGGAGCGCGGCGGCAAGGCGGAATTCCATGATCCGCATGTGGGCGAAATCCCGGCTACGCGTGAACATATGGCGCTGAAGGGACGGCGTTCGGTCGAATTGACCGAAGCCACGTTGAGAAACTTCGATGCGGTGCTGGTCGCCACCGATCACGACGACGTCGATTACAAGGCGATCGCGGACTGGGCGCCGCTGATCGTCGACACGCGCAATGTCTTCGAGCGTCTCGGGTTGGAATGCCGGACATTGGTGAAAGCCTGATTTCACGTCATCAACGCCGGTAATCCAGCCGCCAGCGCATCGACGGCAAGACGGGTCTTCAACGGAAAATGCGGCGTCCGCAGCCATAGGGCGTAATTTTCGAAGACATAGGACGGCTGGTCCGGCAACAGGGGAACAAGCGCGCCTGTCCGAACATGTTCACGGATGAGCCAGGAAGGCAGCCAGGCGAGCCCCATACCGGCTGTCGCCGCATCGGCAATGGCCTCGAGATCATCAAGCCGCAACCGGCTAACCGGCGTGACTTCCGCCGGAGGCTCACCATCGCGCGGAAACAGCCATGGGTGGACCCAGCCCGGCCGGCTATAGAGGATCGCCTGATGTTCGTCGAGATCCTCTATCCAGTCCGGCCGCCCGTGCATTTCGATGTAAGATGGTGCTGCGCAGACAACCATGTGATGGCGCGCGATGCGGCGCGCTATCATCCCGGCCCTGTCCTCCAGCCTTCCCGTCCGGATGGCGAGATCATATCCACCCTCGACGAGATCGACGATGCGGTCGCTGAACGACAGATCGAGTTCCAGCGCGGGATATTGCCGCGCGAGCGCTAACAGAATGGGCGCGACACACCGCCTGCCCAACAGTGCGGGCATGGTGATGCGCAGCTTGCCACGCGGCTGGGAAAGCTGATCGGTCACAAGCGCATCGGCAGCCTCCGCTTCCGCGAGAACGGCCCGGCAACGTTCATAATAGGCACGTCCGAAATCCGTCAGGCTCTGGCGGCGGGTGGTCCGGTTGATAAGGCGTACGCCAAGGCGATCTTCCAGAAACCGGAGATGCTTGCCGACCATTGGTCCGGACAGATCGAGCGCGTCGGCAGCGGCTGCAAAGGAACCGAGATCGACGGCCTTGATGAACACGGCCATGCTCGTAAGACGATCCATATTCGAAACCTCTGGTTTCTACTGTTCTTCCCACAACACCATTTATCGGGAAAATGCCCGTTGTCATAGCTAATTCCATTCGATCATTTTGGAGTTTGGCTATGGCACGCACGATTCGTTTTCACGAGCATGGAGGCCCCGAGGTTCTCCGTATAGAGGACATCGACCCTCGCCGCCCCGGTGAGGGCGAGGTCCGGATCCGCGCCAAGGCGCTCGGCCTCAACCGGGCCGAAGCATTGCTGCGTCAGGGCACCTATATCGAAACGCCGACCCTCCCGTCGGGTCTCGGCCTTGAAGCAGCCGGCGTCATCGAAGACGTCGGCCGGGGAGTAGATGGCTTCCGACCGGGTGACGCCGTCAGCATAATCCCGCCGATATCGATGGTGCGATGGCCCGCTTATGGCGAACTCATTACATTCCCCGCGGAATTCGTGGTCAAACACCCGCCATCCCTCAGCTGGGTATCGGCGGCAGCCGTCTGGATGCCATATCTCACCGCCTATGGCGCGCTGATCGACATTGCCGGACTCAGCAGCGGGGATTTTGTCGTCGTCACCGCGGCATCGAGCAGCGTCGGGCTCGCCGCGATCCAGATTGCCAACATGGTTGGCGCAACCTCCATCGCTGTCACGCGGACATCAGCCAAAAAGCAGGCTCTACTCGACGCCGGCGCCAGCCACGTCATCGCTTCCGCTGAGGAGGATCTGGAGATGCGGCTGAAGGAAATCACGCGGCCGCAAGGCGTACGCGTTGTATTCGACCCGATCGGCGGCCCGATATTCGAGCCCCTGACAGCTGCGATGTCACGAGGTGGCATTCTCATCGAATATGGCGGCCTGAGTTCCGAACCGACGCCCTTCCCGCTGTTTACCGTTTTGAGCAAGAGCCTGATCCTGCGTGGTTATCTCGTTCATGAAATCATCGGTGATCCCAGAAGGCTGGAAACCGCAAAGACATTCATCCTCGAGGGCCTGCAATCAGGTGCGCTGGAGCCGATCATCGCCAGGATTTTTCCTTTCGAGCGGATTGTCGAGGCGCACCAGTTTCTTGAATCGAACGAACAATTCGGCAAAATTGTCGTAACCATCTAACGCAGAAGTTATCGGGCCGGAACAGGCGCGTTGCCGGCGCTATCTTGTAATTTCAGCGGCTGAACGATAATTTTTCGGCATGAGCACGCAACAATCCGAGATCTCCACAATATTGATGGACAAGGTCGCCGACTGGCTGACCGAATCCTCGCTCGCCGGCGCCGATCTCAAGACCATCGTCATGGGCTTTTGCGAGCGGCTCGCCGCGGCCGGGCTGCCGCTCGCGCGCGTGCATCTGAGTTTTTCAATGCTGCATCCGCTCTACGATGCGCTGGGCTTCACATGGCGGCGCGGCGAGGGTTTGGAGGTTGAAGGCTTCCGGAAGAATCTCGCCGGTCATTCCGACCGTTTCCTGCGCAGCCCCTATTATCATCTCATGAGCAACGATCTCGATCATATGCGCCGGCGCATACATCCAGACGTCCCATCAGAATTTCCGGTTTTTGATGACTTGAAGCAGATCGGCATTACCGACTATCTGGCCTTCGTTCACCCCTTTGGCGGCAGTTCCTTCAGCAACAGCTCGACGCAGGGGATGATCGGATCATGGTCGACGGACAGCCCGGCCGGCTTTTCCGAAAGCATGATCGCGGCGCTGCTGCGCATGCAGAACCATCTGGCGGTCGCCAGCAAGATGGCCGTCCTGCAAAAGCTCACCGACAACATGCTGACCACCTATCTCGGCGGTGATGCCGGCAAGCGCGTGCTCGACGGCCAAATCAAACGCGGCGAGGGCGACACCGTCCGCGCGGCCCTCGTCATGGCCGACATGCGGAACTCGACCAGGCTTGCCGAGACGGCCGGCCGCGACCTCTATATCGAAACGCTGAACCAGTATTTCGATGCGATCGCGGCACCCTTCAACCGGGCGGGTGGCCAGATCCTCAGCTTTCTCGGCGACGGTTTCCTGGCGGTCTATCCCTGCGAACGGCATCGCGCACCCTCGGAGGTTGCCTGTCAGGCCGCACTCGCCGCCACCCACAAGGCGACGTCGCGAATGGCCGAACTCAACGCTCGCAGAAGCCAGGAAGGACTGCCCGAAATCGGCTATGGTATCGGATTGCACGTTGGCAATGTGATGTTCGGCAATGTCGGGCTTACCGATCGCCTGACCTTTTCGGTCTTCGGCTCCGCGGTTAATGAAGTCCAGCGGCTTCAGGCCTTGACCAAGAACTCGCCCTACCGCGTCATCGCCAGCAAGGATTTCGCCAATTATTGCGGCAATGGCAGCTGGGTGACGATCGGCGAGGAGAAGCTCGCCGGGGTCAAGCAGAAATTCACGGTCCTCTTTCCGGATCTGTCCGAAGCCACGCTCGGCGAGGATGACGGGAGCCTTGAGGAGACATACGATAGAATATCCGACGCCGAACAGGTCATATTACTGCATCGCGACGCCAAGAAATTACCCCCACGCGACCCTGCCTTTAAGGATTTTCAATGAAAATCAAGCTATTTCTCGCCGCTAGTCTGACTGCTTTACTTTGCGCGGGAAATCCGGCGGGGGCCGATATGTTTTTGAAAGACGGTTTTGACGGGTACGACTTCGCGCCTGAGGGCGGGCTTTACTATAAGGAAAATTTCGAGCAGAGCGCCGGCACCGTCGAATTCCAGCGCGACGTGGCCGTCAGCGGCGGGGCGCTCAAGCTGACGGTGCGCCCGCATTGCCCGCCTGCCGGAAAATCCTGCAGCGAACGCGCCGAGATATGGGAAAAGCCGGATTTGCGCGTGCCTTACGACCAGGGTGTCTGGTACGGCTTCACCGTCAAATTCGGCGAGCCGATCCCGCAGGACGACCATCGCTATCTCATCGCGCAATGGAAACGCGAGATAGATCCGGGCGCCGAGGGCGATTTCAGCCCTTTCCTGGCGCTTCGGCTGAGGCAGGGAAAGCTCTTCGCGACCGTCGAGACCAATTATATCGCGCCCCAGGCCACGCCCGCCGCGGCAACGTCGGAGAACTCCGCTGCGACATGCGCCACCGGCCAAACGCCTGTATGGCTGCGGCCGAAGACCAATCAGATGCGCGCGCTGGTCGCCACCGACGCGACCTGGACGCCCGAGGACGGCGCCCTGTTTTCGAGTTGCACGGCTGCGATCTCCGTTACCAACCATGGCAATCCGCTGCCTTCCCCGGATTCCGGCTGGGTCGATTTCGCGATATTCACCAAACCCGGGCCGGACGGATCCGGCCATATAGAGATCTTCGCGAATAGGAAACCCATCGTGACCGTCAAAGGGCACATCGGCCATGCCGACAAGGGACTGGGCAAGAACCAGTATTTCAAATTCGGTCCCTACCGCGCCGCCAACAAGGGCGAATGGACCCTCTATTACGACAATTTCCGGCGTTCGCCCTATTGCGAAGATGTCCTGCACAACGGCCTCTGCCCGGCATTGTGACCTCGGAGCGATATTCTCGCGGCTCGCATCGCCAGCGTGAAGACGAATCTGACACGTCGCTCGATCGCGCAGGCGACAGCTCTTCCGTCCTGTGGCTACACCAACGGAACGGCTCCCAACGCCCGCAAAGGCAAGGTGGATGATTTCCGGCAGTCGCTTATGCGTGGCGACATCGCATTTTCAATCAGGCTTTAAATCCCCGCAAGAGCATCCTCTTATCCTCAAGTTTCTTAAGGGAATTTGCGCGAAAGCGTAGGCCACCTGCAAAGCATCTTCTCAACAGTTGAACTCCTGTGAATGGAGAGATGTTCAACTAGGCCGTGCCTTGCTATCGGTGTAGAGTAGCCATCAGGCGGAAAATAAAGCGCTAACCATTAACGATAAAGCATGAATTTTCCCATATCCCGCTTCAATGCGCAGCCCTCTCTGGCAGCACTGCTCTACTTTTTCATAATAATATCATTATGAACTAAAATGATAATCTAATCATAACCTTCCGGCCATCTCTCGTAATTTCAACTTGCCTGCAGACAATCATCGACAGGTCGGCCGAGTCCTATATCCGTTATCTGTCAAAGGCCAAAGTAGTAGCAAACAGATAACGTTCTTCAAGCAATGCACTGGCATCATATCGCAAGATCAGACACTGTCCGTCTGATAGTTTCTATAAACCTATATTTACTCATAATTATTCCAGAAAAATCGGCACTTTTTGTGCTGACTCGCGGAGGAAGGGATGACACGTTAGTGCCGTCCCGCGCAGGTTGAAGCAGGTGGAGTACAAAGGAGCCATTCATGAGAGAAGCATCGGAAATCTATGCGTTGAGTAACGAGCTTCCAACCAGCCGTTTCTCAAATCGTCCACTCTACCTGCAGGTGCGCGACGCAATCGCCCAGAAGGTGGCCAATGGCGAGTGGAAGCCACGCACGGCCATTCCCAACGAGACCGAACTGGCTCGCGAGTTCGGCGTCAGTCCGGGCACCATGCGCAAGGCGTTGGACCTAGCGGAAACGGAGCGGCTCGTCACCCGCCGGCAGGGCCGCGGCACTTTCGTGAACGATCAGACCTCGGAGGAATACGCGACACGCTACAGCAAACTCAGAAGTCGCGACGGCAGGCGGATGGACGGGGACGTGGAGGTGCTGAGCGTTCATGAGACGACCGTCGGCGAGAGCGAAGGCATGCGTCTGCGCCTGCGCGCACGCGACCGGGTGCATCAGATCCGGCGGGTATGGTCGAACAATGGCAAGCCCTACATGGTGGAGGATGTGGTGCTGTCCGCAAGGCTGTTCCCTGGACTGAAAAGTCATGACGAGGCATCGCAGCACCTCACGGTGCTGGCGCAGCAATTCGGCGTGCTGCTCGGCCGCGGCGACGAGCTCATCACCATCAGCGACGCGGAACCCGATGTAGCCTCCGCACTGCAGGTTAGCTCCGGAACGGCCCTCATGCGGCTCGACCGTGTGGTCTACACCCTGCAAGGCGTGCCCGCCGAATGGCGCCTCGGGCACTGCCTCACGGAAGAAGGCAGATATTATATGGCGCAGTTCAGCTAGCCCGCGGCTCCTGGATCCGCGTCCGGTACTTATATTCCTTATAGGGGTGGACAGGATGCTCATCCAATAATTTGCACAGGACCGCATTTGTCGCGGTCCTGTGTTTGTTCAAAACATCGCGACTGCAGCCATGGCGCCCATTTTGGATACACGAGGTAGAACCGGCGTTAGAGTTTGTCAGAACTGGCTTGAAACGGCGTCCCTCTGGCCGTCATTCTCGGGCTTATCCCGAGAATCTACCGCAGCCTAATCTGTCAGGACGGTAATCGCTTGTCTTGTTCTTATGGCAGATTCTCGGGACAAGCCCGAGAATGGCGGCAGGATTATGCGCTTTCCCTTATCTGCGTTTCAGTTGAGTTCTGACAGACTCTAGTTATGTCTGTCACCAGCTGCGCGCATTTCCGCAGCCGGACGTACCATCGCTGCCGCTGTGAGGGCGCCGGCAATCGATAAGATCGCCGCCGTGACCAGCCCAATCTCGTAGCCGAATGCGAAGGACGCGACGCCGGCGGCCAGCGCCACCCCGACAAGCTGCGCGATCCGGCTCGCCGCGTTGTTGACCCCGGATGCGAGCCCTTCGTCGGCTTGATCCACGCTCGACATGACGGACGCGGTGAGCGGTGCCACGAGCACGGCAAAGGACAGGCCAAGCAGCGTCATGGGTCCGATCACGCCGAGCATCAAGGAGGCGTCCTGGCCGAACGCCATCCAGAGATAGGCGAGCGCCGCGCCTGCCGGCCCCGCAATGAGCATGGCTCGCGCACCGATCTTGTCCGCCAACCCGCCGAAAACCCTCGACAGCAGTCCGACGCCGAGCGTGAAGGGCAGGAATGTCAGCCCTGCATCCGTCGACGATAGGGCGCGGCGGTCGATGAGGTCGAAAGGTATCAGGAAGAACATGATCGAAAGCCCGGCATAGACCATCAGCGTCGCGAGATTCAGACCAAAGAAGATACGGTTCTCCACCAGGCGGGGTGGTGTCATCGGGTGCTCGCTTCTGCGCTCCCAGAACGCGTAAACGGCGAGCCCGACGATGCCGAGCCCGGCGGCGATCGCAAGCACCGTGCCCGACTGCGCTGGCGCGCCTGCGGTGGTGCCAGCTTCGCTGGGGCCGATCTGGCTGAGCGCCCAGGCAAACGCCCCGAGCGCCGCCGCGAGAATGGCGGCGCCGATTACGTCAAACTGGCGTTGCTCACGGCGATCCTCCGGCGCGAAGGCCTGCAAGATCACCACTGCGGCGAGTGCGAGCGGCGGATTGATCCAGAATATGGACGGCCAGCCGAAGGTCTCGGTCAGCCACCCGCCCAGGACGGGACCGCCTGCTGTGGTCAGGGCCGATGCCGCCGCCCACACGCCGATCGCCCGGTTTCGCTCGGTGCGCGGATAGGTGGCGCCGATCAGGGCGAGACTGGCAGGAGTGACGATCGCTGCGGCTGTTCCCTGCATGACGCGGGCGGCGATCAGCCAGTCGGGCGAAGGCGCCAGCGCGCAAGCCACCGACGCCAGGCCGAACAGGACGCAGCCGAACCTGAGCATGCGAGCCTTGCCATAGACGTCCGCGAGCGCACCGCCGATGAGTGTCAGAGAGGCAAGCGCCAACACATATCCGTTGAGAACCCACTGAACCGAGGTTAGGTCCGCTCCGAAATCGGCGCGCAATCTCGGCAATGCCACGGTCAGCGCCGATCCGTCGATGAATGCCATTGAGGACGCGAGCACGCAGGCGGCAAGCACCATACGGCGGCGCCGAGGCGAGGCCTCTCGCCCGAGTTCTCGCGGGCAGGCTTCTGCTTCGATAACGCCGCGGCTGCACGGCTCCACAAAGGGTTGCGCCACTGTTGCTCCTGACACTGGTTTGGTATCGGTCGAGGTCACGCCATCATCATTTGCCTGTCGCGCATTCCATAGTAGCGCAGTGGCGTAATGAGCGTAAGTGTCGTCGGAAATTGCAGCGTTTCGACGATGCTTAATTCCCGGTGGCTCTTTAAAGCCAGCGTTCCCGATGACGTTGATGAAGCAAAAGCCACGGTCGGAACTGGATTGGCGTCTAAGTGAATTCCGCCCTCCATTGCTCCTGTGCCTCTGCCCGTAATCTACGGTGTCGCGTTAATCCAAGCGCTTAATCGGGATCGCCATGCGCGGCGATAACGGCGAGAAAAGCGGGGCCATAACGGTCAAGCTTTGTTTCGCCGACACCGGGTACATCTGCCATTTGTGCGCGTGAGGCTGGACGGGCGGCCACCAGTTCCATCAGCGTGCGATCATGGAATATCACATAGGGCGGTAGATTTTGCGTGCGTGCGATCTCCAGCCGTTTTTGGCGCAGTGCCTGGAACAGCGCCTGATCGCGCTCCGGCAGGGACTGCGTCGCCGCCTGCCTGCGCGAGGCCCGGTCACGGGACGATTGCGATTTTGACGGCACGCGCAGCATCAGGGTCTGCTTTTGGCGCAAAAACGTCCTGCCCGTCTCCGAGATCGACAAACCGCCGTGCCCGGAAAAGTCGACGTCGATAAGCCGTCCGGCGACCAGCTGGCGTATGATGGCCCGCCAGGTGCGATTGTCATGCTCGCATCCGATTCCGTAAGTCGAAATCCGGTCGTGGCCAAACTGTCTGATCCGCTCGTTGTCGACACCGAGAAGCACATCCACGATATAGGCCTGCCCGAACCGCTCCCCGGTTCTGTGGATGCAGGACAATATCTTCTGGGCGGCGATCGTCCCATCGAACAGGATTGGTGGCTCCGCGCAGGTGTCGCAATTGCCGCATGGCTCGCATTCATCCCCGAAATAAGACAACAGCACCTGCCGGCGGCAGCTCGCCGTTTCGGCGAGGCCCAGAAGCGTGTCGAGCTTCAGCCGTTCCATGCGCTTGCGCTGGTCGGGCGCTTCGGATTCCTCGATGAAACGGCTGCGCAGGACGATGTCCTCATAGCCGTAGAGCATCATTGCCTCGGCCGGCAGCCCATCGCGCCCCGCGCGTCCCGTCTCTTGATAGTAGGCCTCGATGCTCCCCGGCAGGTCGATATGAGCGACGAACCGCACATCCGGCTTATCGATGCCCATGCCGAAGGCAATGGTCGCTACCATGATGACGGCTTCGTCTTTTTGGAACCGCGCCTGGTTCGCCTCCCGCGCCGTCTTCTCCATGCCGCCATGATAGGGAAGGGCGTCATAGCCGAGGCCGCGCAGCCACTCGGCGGTTTCCTCCGTCTTTCGTTTTGAAAGGCAGTAAACGATACCGCTTTCCCCTTCGTGGTCCTGGAGGAAGCGCTTCAACTGTGCGCGGGGATTGTCCTTCTCCATGATCGCGTAGCGGATGTTGGGGCGGTCGAAACCAGCGATGAAGGCATCGCGCTCGTCGATCTCAAGATGCGACAGGATTTCCGCCCGCGTCGGTGCATCGGCGGTCGCCGTAAGCGCCATGCGCGGTATATCTGGAAAATGCGCGGTCAACGCATCGAGTTGACGATAGGATGGCCTGAAATCGTGCCCCCACTGCGACAGGCAGTGCGCCTCATCGACCGCGATCAGGGAGAGTGGTACGCTATTCAGAAGTTTCAGGACATCCGGTTTCAGCAGGGTCTCGGGCGCGACGTAAAGCAGGTCGAGTGTTCTCGCGGAAATGTCGCGCCACAAATTGCGCCTGTCGTCGCCGGCGAGGTCGGAATTGAGCGCGGCGGCTTTCACACCTGCCTGACGCAGCGCGGAGACCTGATCGGCCATGAGCGCCAGAAGCGGTGAAATGACGACCCCCATGCCGGGCCGCGCGAGAGCCGGAATCTGGTAGCAAAGTGATTTTCCGCCGCCCGTCGGCATCAGGACGAACGCATTGTTACCTGCCATCACATGCGAGACGATCTCCGCCTGCCGGCCACGGAAGGCATCATAGCCATAGATGGTTTTGAGAATGTGAAGCGGATCGGTAATCAAGGAATCACTTTTTTAGAATTTGGACATCCCGCTCATAGCAGACATTGAGGAGAGCCGACCTTCTTTCGCGCGAAATGTGGTCGAGTAATCGCTGGAGAAGGTGGAACTTGGCCCCATGTTCAAGGGTATTCAAGCTGCATCGCGACCACGTTTGTGGTGCGCTCGCCGTAGCGGGCGGCGATCGCCTCCAGTGTCCGGTCAAGCGCATTCAGCGGTGGCTGATCGCGAAAGGTTGAGACGCGATGGTCTTCAGGCCAGTTCGATACCGCCCGGTCGGGGATGACGCGAATGCCGTTGGCCGTCACGATGGCTGACGCCGAAGAGGCGAATGTGATGGCACTGGATCGGTAGGTCCGCGACCAGGCATCAGCGACCAGGGCGAGCGACACCTCGTCCATGCCTGCCTCGACACGGATACCGAGCTCTTCCCGGTTCCAAAAGGCCATTCTGTTGGCCAGCACCGTCGTAGCGAAGGGTCGGGTCAGCTTGAAGGCGGCGCTTGCATGCCGCGCATCCCACTGCTCAAGCCCGAGTTCTCGGGCGATCCCTTCCGCCCTTGCCCGGCCTGCGATCGCTTCGATCAGCGTAAGCATCATCGGTATCGACGCGGTTATGCCCGTCGTCGTCACGACGCTTCCGTCCGAAACCATGCGCCGATCCGCGACGTATTCGATGGTCGGGCTGCGCCTGAGCATTTCGCGCAGATAATACCAGTGGGTGGTTGCGCGCCGACTATCGAGAAGACCCGCCGCACCGACCACCTTGGCGCCGGCACAAACGCCAATGATCTTGGCGCCTTTTTCGGCCTGTGTCATGAGCCAGGCAAGCACGGCCGGATCGTCGTCGCGGCTCATGGCGGGGACGATGACGTAGTCCGCTCCGTCGGGATGCGCGGCGTCGAACTCCGCGATGGTCGTATCTGCCTCCACCTTGAGCGCCGGAAAGAGGAGGATCGGCCCCTCCTCGGTCGCCACCATCACCACATCTGCGACATCGGCACGCCGCAGGATGCCGGTCGGCACCAGATAGTCCGTCGTCTCGGTCGCGTCGTTGATGCCGATCACGGCCACGAGCGGCCGCTCGCGCTTCACAGGCTTGAGCGAAGCGAGCATGGCGTCCATTTCCTCCTGTGGTACCAGTGGTGCCTCGGCGGTGGCGCTGGCGGATGGCAGGCTGAATACCCAGCCACCGAAAGCCGCCAGGGCAAGAATAATGAGGGCGGCACTGCTCCAGATGAAAATGGACTTCGACATGGCTCATCTCTCCTGGTGAGGGAACCAACACGCTTACATTCGGTCAGCCCGATCGGCGCTTCAATGGGCCGCCTGGAATCTAACTGGAATGCACCTTTCATCGCAAGTTCATGACAGCGATTGGCGAAACGCCGGCCGCTTCGGTGTCGCCCCAACGTTGTTTGTATGCGATCCCGGACAGAAACGCTTGTATATGAACCTTGGCTCCTTTATATGACTACTGTAGTCATTATTAGGAGTTCTCCATGAAAGAGATTCAGCTCAGGGACGCCAAGGCAACGCTTTCGGCCGTTGTCGATCAGGCGCTTCGTGGGAGCCCGTCGGTCATCACGCGACATGGCAAGAAGGAAGCGGTCGTCCTTTCGTTCGAGGAGTATGAGAAGCTTACGCATGTTCCGAGCTTCGGCAGATTGCTGGCGTCCTTTCCAGGGGATGAAGCGGATATCCAGTCACGGAGGAACAAGCCGAGCCGTGCTGTCGATCTCTGATGTTCCTGGTCGATACCAACGTCATATCAGCTCTGGCACCATCCAAGCGCCAAAACTTTGATCAGCTTGTGGAGTGGCTGGATCAAGCCAGCGACAAACTGTTCCTGTCTGTCATTTCGGCGGCAGAGGTAGAGTCAGGAATTGCCAAGGCCGAGCGCGAGGGGGCAACGAAGGCACGGCAATTGACAGAGTGGTGGGAAACCATTGAGCATCTCTATGCGGAAAAACTGCTGCCATTTGACCTGCAATGTGCCCATGCCGCCGGTCAGATTCTGGATGACGCCCGAGCCCATCAGCCGGGTTTTGAGGACATCGCCATCGCTGCTACAGCGCGCACACATAATCTGACTGTGCTGACGCGAAATCTCCGACATTTCGAACCTCTCGGGGTCCCGGCAGTCGATCCTTTCGCAGCACTGCCCGGGTTGTAGAAGGGCAGCGGGAGGGACACTCCTCAATTCGCTGCGCCGATTTTCGCGCCGTTTCAGAAGGCGTCGTTACGGGGCGAGGTTCATAAGCACGCTTCCGCTCCTGAAATCGACGGGCAGGGAGATATGCTCGTGGGTGATCCACCAACCACCATCCGACCGCTCACAGCAGACGGTCGATCGGAGCCAGAAGCCTTTCTGCTTCTCGGTCAGATTGGCGTTTCCCATGTCCTGGTGAAGCATGCGCGCGAACGCGGCATTCTCGCTCGCAACAATGTTCAGTTCGCGGGTTTCGAGACCAATGGGGCCTTCGTATTCATTGAACCATCGCAGGAAATTGTTCCGGACGGCATCGGTTCCACTGAAATAAAGCGGGGGTACGACGTCGAAATAGACAATATCAGGTGAATAAAGCGACATAAGCCGGTCAATATCCTTTGCGCGGCATGCCTCGACGCGGCTTTCCAGGACGGCTCTCACCTCGGACTCGGTTGTCGTCATTGCGTCCTCCTTGCTGAAACCATTTCGGCTTCTGTTTCGAGAACGAGCAAGACGGTGGCTCCACCCTCCTGAATCCTTGCTCCGATCGCCAACGTCTGGACAATTGCCGCCGCAGAGCATGCGGGTGCCGTCCGCTCTTCTTCCAAACGTGGCGTCGCTCCTGGAGTTCCAGGACCGGTGCAAGGGAATTCCCGATCCTTACGCGGCCTTTGCGCCGCCGATCAGTTTTGTGCCGTCAAGCCCACAGTACCAATGGTCCGGGCATCTACGATCCTGGCCGTTTCTTCATCCGTTGGCATAAAATCGGCAAACGAGAGCGCGATCATGATTACGGCCATGACACATGCGCCTATCAGAAATTGGGCTGGTAAATTACTGATGGCCGACAAACGATCCGACACGTAGGGCGGATGTTCAGGATTGGGCAAATGACGCATTTTCCAAGCCTCTGCTTTGACAGGATGCGTTACTGATCACGACGACAAGCGCGCTCTGGCCTAAACAGGAAGCGCTTTTGCGCAAGCGCAACGAGAACAATGACATGAAGGACCATAGGCGGAGGTTGTCGCAGGAATTTGCCAGGTGCGATCGAAGTTGTAACCATGTGTATCGCAGGCCGGATTACGGCCGCACCGCCGGCGTCTCGATCGGCAACCCGCTGCCCCGCTCGGTCAGATAGAGCTCGAGATCGACGAGTTCCGGTGCGCCGAAGGCAAAGGGTTCGGCCCTGACCCCGATCATGCAATTGCGCAGACGCCGCTGCAGAGAGCCGACGGCCTGCCACTCCAGCCGGTAAAGCGGATAACCGTTCGGATGCGCCTGCGGAATCGGGGCGCCGCCCAACCGCTTGCCCCAATTGTCGTCGTGACAGGAGGCGCAGGAGAGATCAAGCTGGCCTATGCGGCTCTGGAATAGCCGTCTTCCATTCTCGCGAAAGGGCGCGAGGCGCGGATCGGCAGCAGGCATCACCCGCATGCCACGCGACTGATGCGCCACATAGGTGGTGAGCGCCAGCAGCGCATCCGACTCCGGCGCAAGTGGCTCGGCCCGCTGCCTCGTGGCACGACAGGAATTGATGCGCCCGGCGAGATCGATCGGCCGCCCCGTTGCTTCATCATAGGCAGGGTATCGGGCGGCAACGCCGTGCATCGTCCGGCTGGCGTCGCCATGGCAGCCGGAACAGGCGATTTCCGCCTGGCCTTCCGCCTGCTGCCAGAGTTGCTCGCCCTGCAGTACCCATAGCATACCCGGATTGCTGGTATCGTCGGACTGCAGCGCGCGCGTCTCGGGCGCCATGAAGTCGAAGCCTGATCGTCTGTCCTCGTCCTCGATGCCGTCAGCCGCGGCTATATGGCAGGTGAGCACCACGAAGATGGCCGCAACCCCGCAGAGGATGCGCATCAGGTTACCGTGATATCGGCCGACGCAGTTTGCGTCTTGCCGTCGTCGTCAGTCCAGACGAACTCGATTGTGCCGCTTGTCGTGGCAATGAGCGTGAAGGCGATGAAGGGATTGGCAGATATTGCCGGAAAGAGATCGGCGGAAAACACCTCCTCCCCGTCATAGGTGCAGGCAAAGCGGCGAATGATGTTGCGGGGTATGTTTGTGCCGTTGAGGCCCGTGCGGTACCCGGTCTCCATCGGGTGAGCGGTCATCGCCCTGATCTCGACGATTTCGCCGCGCATGGCCGTCTTCGGCACGCTTATGAGAGCCCTCGCCGTCATGTAAGATCCTCGATACAGGCGGCGAGCGTGACAATCGCGCTCGCCCGGCTCGACCAGAAGCTGCCATCACTCATCTCCGCGACCGCAACGACGGTCTGCGAGGTGGCGAGCCGGATGCGCGTCGAGACCTGGGCACGGCCCGAGCGCGGCCCAAGATGGAAGACAGCGACGTTCGCCTCCGGATTCTTTTCGTTGAAGACGCCAATGCGGCGCACGTGATCGGTCGCCGTCATCGGGCTCTCGGCGGTAACCGTGACGCCGACGGCGTTGCCATTCTCAACGAGGGGCGGCAACTCCAGTCGAACGCGACCGTCCAGCACCTCGGCGCCGCCCGTGAAAATCCGGATCGCCTCTTCGAGGCTGGGCCGCGAGAGCGCTCGGCGCGGCAGGCTTATGACCACCAGGCCGGCAATGCCGGCGGCAAGCAACTGCCGTCGTGGCATCGGACGAAAGTAACCATGAGTTGGCTGTGAACCGCTCATCTTCATCCTTTCAGCGTTACGAGGTAAGCGACGATGTCTTCTATATCGGCGCCTGTCAGGATCGGCTTGCCGCGCCAGGCGGCTGAAACCCGCTGACCCTCCTCGTAGGCAACGCGGTAATAGGAAGGCATGATCGTATTCGGCACGAGCCGCCCCATATCGACCACGCGCAGCCGGATCTGACCTTCCGAAAGCCTTTCCCCGACGCCGGTGAGATCGGGCGCGAGTGTACCGTGCAGATGCGGGTCGGGAAACGGTCCGCTATGGCAAAGTGTGCACAGGCTGCGATGCCGATCCGAAAGCAGCGCCGCGCCACGCTCCGGATCACCTCGTTCGCCGGTTAGAGGCTGCATGATCGCATCACCTTCCACCGCATAGGTCAGTGCCTCCTCGCCGGCAGAAGGCGCGGTCATAAGCACGCCCGCCAGGGTAAGGGCGACCATCCTGCTCATCCGAAGGCCTCGCTGGTGATCGTGCGGAACCAGTCCTCCGCATAGGCGGCCTCCAGTTCGCGAACTTCCGCGGCCGCATCGAGCGGACTTGTGCCGCCAGCACCCTCTATTTCCGCAAGCAGGCCATCGCGCGGCTGATAGACGCCGGCGATCGAGATGCCATAACCGGGCGCGACAAGGCTGTAGCAGGTGTTGATGAGCTTTGGCGGCGTCGGCTCCCTTTCCCGGAGAAGGGCTGCGAGCGCTGCCGCGCAGGCTTTGGCCTGGGCGTTGGCGCTGAAGGCGGATTTCGGCATCGCTCCACCGATCGCCGCGTCGCCAATGACGTGAATGCCAGGCCGCAGGCGCGACTCGAAGGTTACGGGATCGACCGGGCACCAGCCCGTCTGGTCTGCGACGCCGGCCGATTTTGCGATCCTGCCTGCATGTTGAGGCGGAATGACATTGGCGACATCAGCCCTGTAGCTATCAAACTCGGTCACCAGGGTTCTGGTCGCCGGATCAACTTCCGTGACCCTGCCGCCGGAGGATAACGGCACCCATTCGATCAGGCCCGGATAGAGCTCTCGCCAGGCGGCCTCGAACAGCCGCTGTTTCGAGAAGCCGTCTTTGGCGTCGAGAATGATCAGCTTGGAACGCGGCTTGTTGGTCTTGAGGTAATGCGCGATCAGGCTTGCCCGCTCGTACGGACCGGGCGGGCAGCGGAACGGATTGGCCGGTGCCGAGATAACGACTACGCCGCCATCCTCCATTGCCCTAAGCTGATCGCGTAAGAGCAGCGTCTGGGGCCCAGCCTTCCAGGCATGCGGCATGATCTCGGCGGCGGTCGCGTCATAGCCCGGCAGTGCATCGAAGCGCGGATCAATGCCGGGCGCCAGCACCAGCCGGGCATAGTCAATGGTCGATCCGTCGTCGAGGAGAACGCGATGCTGCTCGGCATCAACGGCGGCGACCCGCCCTTGCACGATCTCGATACCATCGAATCCGCCATAGCCGAAGGACTGCGCCTCAATGTTGCGCAACCCGGCCAGGACGGCATTGCTGAACGGACATGCGATATAGTTCGTATTCTGTTCGATGAGCGTGACGGCGAGATCACGATCGATGAGCCTGAGCGCGCGGGCGCAGCTCGCCCCGGCAAAGCCGCCGCCGACCACGACCACACGGGGTGGGGTCCGCGCATGAACATGAGGTGCGGCAAGTGCAATCGTGGCGATACTGGCCGCCGCGCCGCCGATCACGACCCTACGGTTCGGCATGGCGTACTGCCTCCGGCTGCGCGAGCCACTCTGCGATGGCGCGCGTCTCTTCTTCTGAAAAGCCGCTGGCGATGCGATCCATCACCGTTGCGGTGCGTTGACCGCCGCGAAAGGCCCGCATCTGAGCGACTATGTCGGCGGCGGCATGGCCTTCCAGAGAAGGAATCGCCGAGCCGCTCGCCGCCGAGCCGTGGCAGCCCGTGCAGGCAGCCGCGCCGGGCGGCGCATCGGCCCAAGCCGGCGCACCCACCACAAGCACACCCAGAAGGACGGGCATGGAGGCCCAGCCATGCCCGTTCCTCAAGCGCATGTCAGGCCAGATCATGGTTCTTCAACGGCAGCGAGCGGATGCGCTTGCCGGTTGCCGCGAAGATGGCGTTGAGGACGGCTGGAGCCGCAACCGCGATGGTCGGCTCGCCGACCCCGCCCCAGAAGCCGCCCGACGGGATGATGATCGTCTCGACCTCCGGCATGTCGGCCATCCGGACGACTTCATAGCTGTCGAAGTTCTCCTGCTCCATGCGGCCGCCATTCACGGTGCATTCGCCATAGAGGCAGGCGGAGAGGCCGTAGACAAAAGAGCCCTCGACCTGGCGCTCCACCTGCGCAGGGTTGACGACATGCCCGGGATCGGTGGCAGCCACGATGCGATGTATCCTGAGCTGTCCATCAGTGACCGAGACCTCCGCCGCAGCGGCCACATAGCTGCCGAAACCCATGATTTGGGCCAGGCCGCGATGCACGCCAGCCGGTGCCGGCGTGTCCCAGCCGATCCGTTCGGCCACCGCCTCAAGCACCGCGAGATGCTTCGGATGGTTCGCCATCAGCTTTCTGCGGAAAGCGAGCGGGTCGACCCCGGCCGCGTGGGCAAGCTCGTCCACGAAGCACTCCACGTAGATCGCGTTCTGATTGAGGTTCACGCCGCGCCAGAAGCCCGGCGGAATGGGCGGGTTGCGCATGGCATGATCGATGAGGAGGTTCGGGATCGTGTAGCCGAGGTGCCCTTCCGGGCTGTCGGCCGTGAGCCCCTGGAAGACGATCGGATCCATACCGTCTTGCATGCGCTGGGGCATGACGGCGGCAAGGATCGACTGGCCCGAGATGCGCATGTGCAGCGCGGTGAGGTTGCCGTCGGCATCGAGCGCACCGGTGAGCCTGCTCTGCGTGACGGGGTGGTAGCGCCCCTGCAGCATGTCCTCCTCGCGCGACCAGATGAGCTTCACCGGCGTGCCGGGAAATTCCCTGGCGATGCGGACGGCCTGCGTGACGTAATCCTGCATACCGCGCCGGCCGAAGCCACCGCCGAGATGGATCTTGTGAACATTGCACTGAGACACGGGCAGCTCCGCCGCCTCGGCCGCCGCCGCAAGGCTCGCCTCCCCGTTTTGGGTAGGCACCCACACCTCGCACTTCTCCGGCGTGTAGAGCGCGGTAGCGTTCATCGGCTCCATCGTGGCATGGTTCTGGTAGGGGTAGCTGTAGACCGCGCTCACCACTTTCGTGGCGCCAGTGAGCGCCGCCGGTGCGTCACCCTGTTGTGCACCGACGAAGGCGTTGTCCGCCTCGAGGCCCTCTTCCAGAATATGGGCGATCGTCTGACTCGACACGCCGGTGTTGGGACCCTCGTCCCAGACAACCGGCAGTGCGTCGAGCGCCGTCTTCGCCCGCCACCACGTATCGGCGACTACGGCGACCGCCGTCTCGTCGACCTGAACGACCTTTTGCACGCCCGGCATGCTGGCGACAGCTGCGGCATCGAAGCTCGCCACTTTGCCGCCGAAATAGGGACAAGCGCGGACGGCCGCATTGACCATGCCGGGCAACTTGAGATCGACGCCGTAAACCTGGGCGCCGTTCAGCTTGTCAGCCGTGTCGAGCCTCGGCAGTGGTTTGCCGGCGATCGTCCAATCTTTCGGATCCTTGAGCTGGACATCGGTGGGCGGCGTCACCTGAGCGGCGGCGGCAGCCAATTGGCCATAAGAGGCAGTCCGGTTCGATCCAGAATGCGTGACCGTGCCCAGCGTGGCGGCGCACTCACTGGCGGGCACCCCCCATTCGGCGGCGGCGGCGGCGATCAGCATCTCGCGCGCGGTCGCGCCGCCCATGCGCACGTAGTCATGTGATTCTCGAATGCCGCGACTGCCTCCCGTCGAGAAGTTGCCCCACACGCGATCGCGCGCGAGATTCTCAGCCGGCGACGGATATTCCGTTGTGACCTTCGACCAGTCGCAATTCAGCTCCTCGGCGACGAGTTGAGCCAGCCCGGTCAACGTGCCCTGTCCCATTTCGGATCGAGCAATGCGGATCACCACCGTATCGTCGGGCCGGATGACCACCCAGGCATTGAGCTCCGGCTCCATCACGGCGCCTTGAGCAAGTGAAGGCTTGATGAACGGCAGGTGGAAACCGAGAGACAGGCTACCGGCTGTCGAAGCTACGCCGACGATGAAACTCCGGCGGGAAATGGAAATTATCGCATTCATGGCAGTCCTCCTCATCCACGCTGCGTGGTGTCGCCGTCATTTGCGGCCAGCTTGATCGCGGCCCGTACCCGGTTGTAGGTTCCGCAGCGGCAGATATTGGTGATTTCGGCGTTGATATCCTCGTCGGTTGGATTCGGGTTCTGCGAAAGCAGGCCCGCCGCGGCCATGATCATACCGGCCTGGCAATAACCGCATTGCGGCACGTCGAGCGCCAGCCACGCCTTCTGGATCGGATGCGAACTATCCGGTGAAAGCCCCTCGATCGTGGTAATCTGCTGGTCCGGTTCGACCGCGCTCACCGGAAGCACGCATGAGCGCGTGGCGACGCCGTCTATATGGACGGTGCAGGCACCGCAAGCGGCCACACCGCAACCGTATTTCGTACCGGTAAGCCCGATCTGCTCTCGGATCACCCAAAGCAATGGTGTGTCCGGATCGACTTCTACGTCCTGTGGCGTGCCATTGATGGTCAGTCTGGCCATTTGCGTTCCTTTCTGTCAAAGGCTGGCGAGGGTTCCAATCGTCAGACGCCACATGGCGTGACCAGAGGAAATCCCGGCTAGCGACGAGGTCACGCTAAGCATAAGCTGTCGCAGAAGCTTGTCTTGCGACCGGCTGTTCATCACAAGGTGTCGCAGGCGGAGGGTATTGATACAGTTCGTTACACTTCTCACGCTTTGTTGATGGCGGACGAGATTGCCGCTATGGCGCGGACGGTGATCATCTGTATAGACGCAGACTAGATATCGTCGATACTGGCCGATTATTTGGCAACACGTCTGGAGTATTGCATGGAAGCCGCGCAACATATCGCGGTCGTCGACGACCACAGGGACATCCGCGATCTCGTCGATAAATATCTCACCCAGCAGGGCTACCGCGTCAGCGTTGCCGACAGTACGGCGGCGCTGAAACGACTGCTTGAACGCAGCCTTCCCGACCTCATCGTCCTGGATATCATGATGCCAGGCGAAGATGGATTCGCCGCCTGCCGGTATGTGCGCGGAACCGTGGACGTTCCGATCATCTTCCTGACCGCCATGGCGGAAGAGGTGGACCGCATCGTCGGCCTGGAGATCGGGGCCGATGACTACCTGGTCAAGCCGTTCAATCCGCGCGAATTGCTGGCGCGCATCAAGGCAGTGCTCAGGCGCGTCAATAGCCTGCCGCCGCAACGTGGGCGGCTGAAATCCAATGCGCTGCGATTTGATCGCTGGACACTGAATGTTGGCCGCCGTGAACTGGTCGGACCCGACGGGGTGGCAGTGGCGCTCAGCACCGCCGAATTCCGTCTTCTGAGTGCATTTATCGACCACGTCGGAATCGTGCTCAGCCGTGACCAGTTGCTCGATTTGACGGTCGGGCGCACCGCCGATGGCTTCGACCGCGCCATCGACAACCAGGTGAGCCGGCTGCGCAAGAAGATCGAGGCGGACCCGAAGAATCCGATGCTGATCAAAACGCATTGGGGCGGCGGCTACTGCTTCACGTCCGAGGTGGCCCAGGCATGATGCAACTATGGAGCCGCAGCCTGGCGGCACGCTTCCTGATGCTGGTGCTGCTCGCGCTTGCGCTGTCGCAAGCCATCACCTTTCTCGCTTTCTGGGACGAGCGCGGCCAGGCCCTGCATGCGGCAGCGAAGGGAGAATTCGTCAGCCGCACATCCTCGCTTGCGCTGTTGCTGGACACGACGCCGCCTTCGCTTCGGCCCGACATCCTCAACGTCAGCGGCACGGCCTATACACGCTTCTGGACCTCGGGCGACGGGCCGAGCAACCCGTTCGCCTGGCAACAGGAGGCCTTGACGCAGCTTGCCAAGCCGCTGCCCGGTATCGTCGCCGGCAAGTATGCCGCCTACATGAGGGGACAGGCCTCGACCGCGGTCGACGCCGCCGATCCTTCCGTGCCGCCGCGCATGGTGGATCTGTCCGGCAATGGCAGGCCCTTCTCCCGGCCGGCGAAGTTTCTTTATATGGACGCCGCCCCAAACGGCATGGGCCTTTCCGTCCGCCTTGATGACGGCACCTGGCTGAATGCCGCCTATGCCAAGGCAATGCCGAATGCCTTCTGGACAACGCAATCGGCGATTTCGCTGGCGCTCACCGCGCTCATCCTATCGGCGATCGCCATCTTCGGTGCGCGGGCGATTGCCCGGCCGATGCGCCGCCTTGCCAATGCCGCCGAACTGTTTGGCCGCGGCGAAGCGGTGCCGCGCCTGCCTGAATCCGGACCTGATGACATCCGCCAGACCGCCGAGGCGTTCAATCGCATGCAGGAGCGCCTGCAGCGCTTCGTCGAGGATCGCACGCGCATGCTGGCGGCCGTCAGCCATGACCTGCGCACACCGCTGACGTCGCTCCGGCTACGTGCGGAATTCGTCCAGGACCACGACCTCCAGGAAAAGATGCTGAAGACCATCGAGGAAATCCAAATCATGACCGAAGCCGCGCTCGCCTATGCGCGCGAGGATGCCACGGTCGAGACGACGCGGACGGTGGACCTTTCAGCGCTGGTAGGCAGCCTCTGCGACGATCTCGCGGAACTTGGCCAGAACGTTACCGTCAGCGAAGGTCCCAGGGTGCTGTATCGCTGCCGTCCGGACTCGCTGCGCCGAGCGATCCGCAACCTCGTCGAAAACGCAGTCCGCTACGGTGAGCATGCGACTGTGAGCGTGGTCGGCAAGGACGACGGCCTCGACATCGTCGTCGAAGATGTCGGGCCCGGCATCCCGACATCCGCGATGGAGCAGGTCTTCGCGCCTTTCTTCCGGCTGGAGCAGTCGCGCAATCGAGATACCGGGGGCGTCGGGCTTGGCCTGTCCATTGCCCGGACCATCGCCCGTCATCACGGAGGCGACATCATCTTCGAGAACCGGCCCAAAGGCCTTCGGGCGATCATCCGGCTGCCGCTGATCAACATGACAGAGCAGCTTGCCCCAGCACCAACGCCGGTATCCGAAGCCGCGGACCTGCCCGGCCTGAGATCCCGGCCGGTCCAGACTTGAAGCCACTCCTGTGGAACATGCAGCCGACCCTTAGAAATCGCCAAAGCGAGTAAAGCCGGCCGCTAGATTGCTATTTCCCTGCCGTCCTCCGCACACCCAGCGATGAGGGATGGCCAGCCAGCGTCGAAGCGAAATCCTCCCCCAACCATAAAGGTGATCTCATGAACCATTCCCACGTCATCACTCGCGTCCACATCGTTCTCTTCCGGAATGCGGCCGCAGCCCTGACGATCAAGTGTCTCTCGCGTCCACGCATGCCAATGGCCGCATTGTTGACAGTCGCGGGGCTGCTGTTGCCGGATGCCGCTTCCGCCCAACAAGCCGACGGCGAGCGGCTTTTCCGCCAACGCTGCGGCACGTGTCACGCCATGGAGGCCGGGCAGAACAGAGCCGGCCCGCATCTGTCCGGCATAATCGGCCGAACGGCCGGCAGCGTCGAAGGAGCACGCTATTCGGCGGCAATGCGAGAGTCCGGCGTCGTCTGGGACCGCCAGGCGCTCGATACATTTCTCACATCACCCCGCCAAATGGTCCGGGGAACGACAATGACTGTGAGCATCCCCAACGCGGAACAGCGCGCCGCGATCATCACCTATCTGGAAGGCGTTGGCGCGCAATAGGAGGGCGGCACGACGGTCGGCGTCGGTTCAGTGAACGGTCCAGCAAGTTCGTGACCGCATTCGCGAGCGCTTCTTTGCCACGAAGCGCCTTCTGGCCATAAAGCGTGGAGATCTCGTAGGGCCGTCCAATCTCTTTTCGGCCCGGCAAATGCCGTCATGATCTGCGTGCGGCGCCAATTCGCGGCCTGCCGTGCCTCAAACTGTTCCCGCGCGATCTGTAGGCCAAACAGAGGGGCAATAGATAACGCTACCCTGTCCAACCTCTCCGGGGGCAACGTCAGTATTACCATTCGCCGGAACCATGTCGTCCGGCTAAGACCACGCGTGATGACAAGCAGCCCGGATGAGACCCGGCACGCTGGCGGGAGCTTATTGTGCCGGGTCTTGGCCAGGATGAAGAAACCGGCATTGCCCTTCAATCGATGCCCGTGTTTCAGCAAACCATGAAATAACCCGGTCCAAGGAACAAGAAGCGCTCTCAACCTGACCTTACAAGCCAAACGAGCACATAGATAATTGCTGGAAACCAGAAAATATCGGCAGGCACTATGCGATTAGGTGCAGACCCATTCACGGATCTTGCACTGCTTCCCCTCGCCCCCGCAGAGACTCATTGCCTGCTGCTCAGCTTCACGACGCGTTGTTGCCGATGCGGCACCCCAGAACGGTGTTTCCGCTCGAACATTACCTACCGAAAGGGCCGCGCAATGCTCATACGGAAAGCCCGTACCGTCGTCATCGTCCCAGTGGCGATGATTGCGGAATACTTTAACTACGCTGCAAGCCCGACCTTTCGCATTCCCGCAATGCTCGAGCGCGGCATCTTCGGCTTCCTTTCGTTTGTCGGCACCCCAAAAGAAGCCGTGCCGTCCATCTGCACGCGAAAAGGCTATCGCTCCCCATATGCCCTTTTCCTCACCGGCAGGTTCAGGCGGCGAGGTCACCAAATCCGCGGCATTTCCGATCGGAAGGCCGACAAAGATGGCGATCAGGACGAACCAGAGATAACGGTTTATCGGCATATTCGTACTCCCAAGCTGATGCCGGTCAATATCCGGCATTCCGGTTTTTATCCCGCCAGTCTGGCCACCGAGACGACAACGCAGCTGTTTCCGGTTGGAACCAGAAGAGCCTGGCCGCCATCGTTGGCCAGATTGAAAAGCATCGTGTTGGAAAGGTTATCCGCCAGGACGCTTCCTTTCGGAAGCGTTTGCATGACTTCCTGGCAGGTCTTCTGGAATGGCGCCACCCGCACGAAGCCACCTTCGCAGCTCTTACCTACCGGTGAAGCGAACACCACACCCGCGGCCTGCGCCTTGTAATCGGGCAGGTCATAGGTCATTCCGGCGATGGCCTGCACCGGATGCGTATCGGGCGATGAGGTGTTCCACTGCGTTTGCTCGGTATAGGTCGTGCCAAGGGTCAACGCCTGCCCGAGCGCGGCGAAGACGTTGGCGCAGGTCCGTATACCTGCCTGACTGGCATGCTTCTGAAAAGGCGTCTGGGCGGCTGCGCCAGCGCCGGCCTCTCCTGGCTTGTCTTCAGCGGGTGCTTGTGATTGTGCCGAAGCTGTGCCCGCAACGAATTCCCCTAGCGCCGGATAGAAACGGAACGAGAGGACAACTGCGCCCGCGACCACGACTGCGAACGCCCCGGCAAGCGCGATATATCGCGCAGCCCGCCAGGCTGGCCGAGGCGCCAGTGGCGGTTCTGCCAGCAGCTCGCCCGGCGCCGAGTTCTCTGAGGCGGTCAGTATCCGGTCCTGAATGGATTGGCGGGTCATTTGTTTTCTTTCTAATTGATGGCCGACAGTGCGGCCTTGAGGCCTTTCATCGGGGCATCAAGGCTGACGTTTGCTCCCGACGGGATGGAATAGGAAATATTGACGCTGGCCTCGCTTTCAATCTGCTGCCGCATGATCGGACCAAGGGGCAGATAGCTGAGGCAGATTGTGCTGTCGCATGCGTTTAACTGGACATCCACGGGCTTTTTCCGTCCGGCAAACCCGAGGGAGATCTTGCTCCCCGTGCCAAGTTGTGAGGGCGCGCGCAAGATCATGAAGGGCTTACCCTTTTCATCGGCAGCCAGGGACCAGCTGAACACGAGTTCGCTTTTCTGATCGATGAAGGACTGGCTGATGTTGCATACCCTGCGCCTGGCCTGAAGGTCCTCATCGCAGATGAGGTCCCAGTTTTCGAAGGGGCGGATGATCCGCCGATAGCTGCCCAGCGGAACACCTTGCGGCACCGCCACCTCCGACGGCTTTATTCTGTAGGCCGCCATTTCCTGGCTGGCGGCATATGAACCGCCAACCAGAAGAATGGAAACCCCTCCTGCAAGAAGCACAAGTCGCCTTGTGCCGGCTCGATGTCCTCTGCACATGACTGCGACAAGTGCTGGGGATAAGCGTGAGCTTTCCGGATATGCGGGAGCCCGCCACTTGCTCATGCCGTTCCGATCCTCAGTTCAAGGTTACGCTGAGGCCTGCCCCAACGCCCCATGCGCCGCCTGCGGTCGTGCCGGACACATTTGCGCGGACGCGACCGTTCTCGCTGGTATAACCAGCGCCGAATGCAACCGCCCCCTCATTGCGCCAATAACCGCCGCCGACCGCCACGCTGAGCTTGCCCGGCCGATCGTCGTAGCGCAGGGACGCCGCAGCCAAACCGACCGCCGCGGCCTGGCGCGCCTCCTTCCGGATATCGCCTATGTCCATATTGAGCTGGCTGAGCCTGGAATCGGTGTAGTCATTGGCCTGCTGCAGGGTGTTTCCGGCCACCTGGTCGGTATAGGTCTTTGCGTTATCGACCGCCAAGCTTACCTGGTCGTTCGTATAGGACTTCGACGACGCCAATGTCGTCGCCATTCCGTCGTTGAATTGCTTGACGTTGACCGCATCGTTGTCTTCCACGCCCGCCGCGACATTGCGGATCAACACGGGAGCATTCGGGTCACCGCCCTGCAATGTAATGTTGTTGGTCTTGGTGACTGACCCGTCGGAACTGATGATCGTATCATACTGCACCGAATTGGCGGCGGTCTGCCCGATACTTCCTATCTGGCTACCCAGGCTGTCGACCGCCTGGTTGGTCGCGTAGAGCTGACTGCCGTTAACCGCGTCCGTGGAGGTGGCGCTGATCCGGCCCGCCGCGACATTGGTGATCGTACGCTCGTTGCCGACATCCCCCACGCTGACCGTGCTCGTCGGAGCGGTGCCCGCGAAGGTGTAGTTCACGTTATTGATGGTGGTACCGGTGGTCGCGACAGCGGCGGCGGTTGTCGAGCCTGCACCAAGAGCTACGCTGCCCGGTTCGTTGGCCGTGGCGCCTGCGCCAAGTGCCGTTGCCTGGATGCCATTCGACGTTGCATTCGTGCCGAGTGCTATGCCGTCAGCCAGATTGACGGTCGAGTTCTGGCCGATGGCGACGCCGCCTGGTGCCGTCATCTGAACGATGGCGCCATTACCCATGCCGATGCCATTATCGCCATTGACCGTTGTGCGCGGGCCGATCGCCACCGAATCCATGCCAACCGCAAGGGAATCCGAGGCCGTGGAATTGGCATGGAAATACTCGGTGGGCGTTACCGCGAATGAGGTCAGCGCCCCCTTCAACTGACGAAGGGTGACCGCATCCTGGTCCTCGGTGCCGTCTGCAACATTCGTGATCTGCCGGTAGGACGTGGAGTTACCCACCGAGACCGCCCCGAGCAGGGCTTTGTCAGTCGTATTGTAGGGAACGATACTCGTACCTGAGATGATGCTGCCGGAAATTGGTGCGACAGCGCGGTCGGCCACGGATTCCGAACCCAATGCCACGGACCCGAGCACCGACGATTGCGTGTTCTGGCCGATGGCCAGCGAACCATCGGCGCTCGCCTGGGCGTTCAAGCCAGCGGCGAGGCTGTTGTTGCCGGTTGAGATGCTCTGCGGGCCAATGGCGACCGAATCGGTGCCCACGGCGCTTGAATCCGCGAGGGTCGAATTGGCATGGAAATATTTGATGCCGCCACCGTTGATGGCATCGTCAAAGGTGGTCAGATTGTTGTGAACGGCGGTGAAGGCATCTCCTATCGTGGTGTAGGTATTGCCAGCGATCGTGTAGGATGGATTGCTGACGCTGCCGTCGGGGTTCACGATGGCGCCGCCGCCGAGAATATTGGCGATGCTCAGGGACACGCCGTAGAGCTGGGAGCCGTTGACCGCCTCTGTCGAAGTCGAGGAAATCGTTCCGGGCAGAAGGCCCGTGATGCCCGTGCCGTTCATATCAAGGCCGGAGGCGTTGAACACCTGCCCGCTCGACAGCGTCAGGCTGTCGGCTGTGAGGGCCGGCGTCGTGGCAATCGTGACATCCGTTCCGCTGCGCGTGATCGCAATGTTCTGCCCGCTGAGGAGCTGCACCGTCCCGCCGGGGGTGACATTCGTGGCGGCATCGCCGTTCGCCTGCAGGTTCCAGCCGGCTGAAGCCGTGCTGCTTACGGCGCTCAGGGCGGACTGCACGCTGTTATAGGTCGTGCTGCCGACCGCAAGCCCTGCGGTCACCTGATTGGTAGTTGGATCATAGACCGACGTACCGCCGAGTGCCGTCGATACGCTCATGCCGAGCGTGTCAAGGTCGCCCCCGACTGCGGTGATCGCCTGATTGGTCGCAAAGAGCTGTGACCCGTTGACGGCATCGGTCGAGGTGTCGGAAATGCGGCCCGCCGCCACATTGGTGATGGTGCGTTCCGCGCCCGGAGCACCGACGCTGACCGTCGAGGTCGGATTGATGCCCTCGAAATTGTAGGTTGTCCCATTGATAGTGGCGCTTGGGGTACCGACGGCCACGGCGGTAACCGAACCCGAACCGAGAGCCACGTCGCCGGCATTGTTAGCGACCGCGGTGTCGCCGAAGGCGACCGCGCCGGCCGCCAGCGCGCTACTGGTGCTGCCGATCGCGACCGAGCCCTGGCCGATCACGGTGTTCTGATAGCCGATGCCGACCGCGCCCTGCGCCGCCGTTCCAGGGGTACTGACCGCCTGACCGCCGCCGCCGACCATGTTGGTGTTGCCCATCGCGACCGAGCCGTTGCCATTCGCGGTGTTGTCCTTGCCCTGCGCGATCGCGCCGTCCCCGAAGGCGGTGTTGGGATCGCCGATCGCCACCGCGCCGTCCCCGCTGGCAATATTTCCGGAACCGATGGAGACCGCCTTGCCGCCCGTTGCCCTCGCATTCGTGCCGATGGCCACCGCATCGGCTGAGTCTGCAGCCGCGCCCAGGCCAACCGCTACCGTATTCGCGGCAGTTGCGGCTGCATTATTACCGACCGCCACCGAGGAGACGGCCGTGCTCTGTGCTCCCGAACCAGCCGCAACGGAACCGAAGCCACTCGACACGGCCGAATTGCCCAAGGCCAGCGCGAAGTCGGCCGAAGCATTGGCGACATTGCCGAGCGCTGCTGAATTTACCCCCGTAGCATTCGCCTGAGGACCAACCGCGATTGTATTGTTGGCGGTCGCCATGGCATTGTAGCCGATCGAGGTCGTTGCATTGCTGCCAACGCCGATACCCGCATTGGTGCCGATGGCGATATTGTCGCTGCCCGTCACCAGATTGCCCGCCGAAGCCGCGAGCGCGCCGTCATAAGTGACTGAACCGTCGCCAGTTCCCATGGCGACGTTGCGTGCTCCGCTGACGCCGGAGCCGGCGCCTCTCAGGACGCTTGGGATACCTCCGCCGACAGCGGAGTTCTGCCCGCCGCTGACGAGCGTCCCGGCCGCGACGCCGACCGCAACGGAACTGGCATTGCCAGTGGTCGAACCGGCGCCAGCGCCCTGACCGACGGCAACCGTACTGCCGCCGACGGCAACCGCTTGCACGCCGAGCGCAAGCGCGCTGTTCCCTGTCGCCCGAGCCGCATTGCCGACGGCGACGGCGGCAAGGCCCGTCGCCTGGCTGGCGCGCCCCATTGCAATGGCATCGACCTGAGACGCCGTCACATCCGTGCCGATGCCGATGGCGCTCTCCGCGAGGGCGCCTCCCCCCGCAAGAGTGCGCCCGCCGATATTGATGGCGTTGACCGCCGACGCGACCGACTGGAAGCCGATGGCGACAGCATTCTGCTGGCTGGCAGCCGCCCCCCGACCGCCGGCGAAGGAATTGAGGCCGCTGGCGACGGAACCGTAGCCTCCGGCCCAGGCATAGGAATTGCTGGCCGTGGCGCCGACACCGACTGCGGTGGCGTTTCCTCCCGAAGCCAGGGAGGCGGTGCCCAGCGCGCTGCCCCCTGGGCCAGTGGCTTGGGCGTTGACACCGATCGCGACTGAATTGATGTTATTCGAGATAGCGCCTGCGCCCAACGCCACTGCCCCCCCGGGGCCTGTCGCCTGCGCATCCTGGCCGATCGCCACCGTATATTGCGATGACGAGACGGATCGGGTCCCGATCGCAACGGCGTTGAGATTGGAAGCCCCCGCCGACATGCCGATGGCGATGGAGCCGCTGGCCGTCGCCGAACCGCCCCCGGCCTGGTATTGCGCCTGCGCCGGCGCGGAAAAGCTGAACGCGACGATCGCGGTCAGGCCGCCGAAGCCGAATGTGCCGAGCCCCAACCCACTTCGCTTTATCCCAAGCACGCGATGCGCCATCCGCATCACCGCCATCAACCGGCGGCGATGCGACCGACCGCTCCCGTCCGCGCCCCCAACCCGGCTTCCTGTCAAACACGCCGGCTCGCGCCGATTGGTCTTTCCTTGCAAGGGCGTCGTCATCGGGTGAGTGCCTCCTCTACCGCATTGCCTTTGACGGCAGCGGGTTCCGCCGACCCTGCCGCCGATACATCTCTGTTAATGAACGGAATGGCTTTGCCACTGGCGCCTTGCGCGAGCAGCGCATGACCGTGCTTTTTGCCGATCGCCTCAATGCGCTCAAGCACGCTGACGAGCCAGCTGTCATCCGACGCAGGCGTAGCCTTGAGCGCCTTCGCTGCCCGCTCAGCCGGAATGATTTGTTCGAGATAGGATCGTATCGCCGCCAGATGATCCTCAGGCGCGTCGTTCGCGTGGATCACGGACGTGAGACCGTAGATGCAGTTGGCAAGCAGCATGTCGCGCTTGACTTCAGGGAGTTCGCCTCCGTACCGCGCTTCAAGAAGCTCGAATGTTTGCCGCACCCTCTGGCCAACCGCGTCGGAAAGTGATTGCTGCATGTTCGCAGCCACATCACGGATCATGCGCGCGGACTGTTCGCCAGAGCGTCAAACGCTGGCCAAAAGAGGCAGAACCACAATCTGTCTTCCGGACCGTTCATGAGCCCCATCCCTTCGATATCCCCTCTCTCCACATCCGGCCTCACCGCTGCCCGCAAGAAGGACCACCGCCCCAACCAGCATTCCCGGGGCAATTGATCCCAATCTTACCCTACGGAAATAAGCCAGAATTGCCGGCCGCTGTATTTCAGATTCTTACGGCTTTTTTCAGCTTCTCCTGAAATTCGAGAGCCATGGCGATACCAGGAGAGAACTCGGACGCGTCTTTCGCAGAAGCTGGTGGTGCAGTTTCCAGAATACCGAAGCTATTTATCGGTTCGGCCCTGAATCCTAAACGGCGTCTCTCCTTTGTATTTGCTCATTGCCGAAGTCAGATGGCTCTGGCTCGAGAACCCGCTGAGATGTGCAACCTGCACGATCGTCATATTGCGTCCGGCTAAGAGCTTTTCGGCATAGGCAAGGCGCAGACCCAGGAGATAGCGATAAGGCGACTGCCCAAATGTCGCCTTGAAGGCATTTACGAAGTGGCTGGGGGAGAGATCGCAGATCGCCGCAAGGTCGGCCAGTGTCAGCTTGCGTGACAAGTTCTCCTTCATGAACACCTGAACGCGCTTCGCATTGTAGCTTGAGAGCTTGCCTTTTGCCTTTGCTGACGACTTGTCGTGCGTGTTCGCGCGCAGCAGATGGACACCGAGTTGCGTGAGAAGTGCGTCGAGATAGTGCAGGCTTGCCCTCTCCTTCCGCATCAACTCCGCCCTCATTATCTGGGCTATACCAAGAGCAAACGCATCGACCCTGATCGGCGCTGACCATTGTGGCTCTACCGCTTCGGCTTCACACGCGGCCAAGTCTTGCAGGTAGGAAGGCTGCAAAGCGACGATTGCGCTTTCTTTCACCGAGGACCAACTGGCGAAACCCTCAACATTCGCCGGAACGACCAGAACCCCCCCTGCCTGAACATCGATGCCCTGCCACCGATTGCCGCCGATCCTGAACTCCATCCCGCTAACGGGCACGAGAAAAATCTCCACTAAATGCACATTCGCAGCAAAGGTTTGCGAACCCGGCGCCCATATAGAGTGAGCAATACCTCCTCTGTTTGCGATCCACTGGACGTCGCCGTCACCAGAAACAAGATCGAGCATGCTTCAACACCGATCTAGCTGGATGTTTTCCGTGCCGCATAAGTTTGGATGGCTTGATCATCCCCGTTCAATCCTATGGGGTGGACGATCAGCCAAGGCTTCACTGAAAACGCTTTCGGCTGTTTCCCACTGAAAAAGTTCGCAATTTGGTACAACTTCAACCACACCCCCAAAAAGAAAAAAGCCCATACGGGACAGTGATATCGTTGTAAACTGATCCTCGGTTGAAACTGCGCGCACGCTTCGTCTGCCCCATGTGACAACTGCCGCAGTGCGAGGCAGGACATTGAGAGAAGAACTGCCTGCGGCTTACCTAATCAAGTGCGGAAAACACCGAGGATCTGATCGAGATCCATGGCCTCCAAACCGCCCGTCACGGTCTCCAGCAGGGCGGGTTGAAGCAGTTTTCAGACGTACTCCGCCGGAGCATCAGCGGGCTGAAGTGATCGGGCGAGGTCTAAACGGAGTGCCGACTTCATGAAAGACAGGCGCCACATTCCATGCCGCCGACAAGACCGGCTACCGCTACGCTCACCGCCATCGTGCGTGCCTCGAAATAGGAAATCATTCCTTTTCCGCTTGACTCTTATTTTAGATGAGAACAAAATAGGAACATAGAGTTTCAGAAACCGTCATATTCATCAATTTCCGCGCTGAACACGCCTTTCAGGTGAATGACCCCGCGCGCTCGGATGACAAGGAGAAGCAACGTGAACGCCGCAACCAACCAAACCAGAGTCAGGATGACGAAAGTGGCAGTTTCTCACGGCGGTGATTCTCCGGCGGCGATCGGCAAACCTAAGAACAATTCGATTTTTGTCGATCCCGACATCAAATTACTTGTCACACTCATCGATTATACACGTCTTCCGTAGCCAGCGGTTTTCCCGGGATCGTCCATTTTACTGAAATCCGAGACGGTCCGGTTATCACCATAAACTTGACAAAAAGACTCAAGTATCCTGATCTGCCATCGTCATGGTCCTGAGAGGTGCGCCGCATGCATTACCGCCTTGTCTCTCCAAACCGATTGATTCCCACCGAGGAGGTGGACCCCGACCGGGTGAACGAGCTGGAAATCCAGATCCTCCGCGCCGGTTCATGGACAACCCCGATAACAGCAGAGAAAGATGCATTGTTCGTGATGGACGGCCATCATCGGCTGACGGTCGCTCATCGCCTCGGCCTTGCCGCGGTGCCGGTGCTGCTCCTCGACTACGGCACCGTGCGCGTGGAGAGCTGGCGCGAGGGTGAGACGATCACGCCCGCAAGCATCTTCGCGATGGCGCGCAGCGGCCGGAAATTTCCCTGCAAGACGACACGGCACATCTTTGACCGTCCCCTGCCGGCCTGCGACGTACCGCTGGAGGTCCTGCATCAACACCACCGAGCGGAAGCCATGCCGGCGCATGCTGTGGGAGAATGGTCATGACGCTCCATTGCCACAAACTCGGTGCCGGCCTGCCGCCGATCCTGCGATCCGAGACCGCCGATCTTCTAGCCTTGGAGGGCGCGCTGCTTCTCGACTGGGTGGCGCGTCATGGCTCTCCGCTCAATCTGATCTGGCCGGACGCGCTCCGGGAAAATCTCGCCGCCCTAAGAGAGGTGTTGATCGAACGGGGCGTCGAGCATGCGATCTATTATGGGGCGAAGGTCAACAAATCGCCCGGGCTTGTTCAAGCCGCACTCGATGCGGGCGCGGGTGTCGACATCTCCAGCCTCTACGAGCTTCGTGACGCCAGGCGGCTGGGAGCCGATGGTGCAAGCCTCGTCGCAACCGGGCCGGCGAAGACCAAGGCCTTCCATGAGGAACTCGTCGCCTGCAACGCGCTGATATCGGTCGATTCTCCGGAGGAACTGGAGGATCTCATCGGCTGCCTGCCGGCAGAAACGGGCACGCGGCCGATCCTCCTGCGCCTGCAGCCGGCAAGCCAGGAAAAGAGCCGTTTCGGCATGAAGGCGGAGGCCATCGTCCGCTGCCTCACCCGCATCGCCGGGGAAAGCCGGCTGCGCTTCGACGGGCTGCATTTCCATCTCGGCGGTTATCGCTGGGAGGATCGGGTGGCGGCGTTGAAAGAGGCAGCCGGGCTGATTGCCGAAGCCCGGAGCATGGGCTTTTCCCCCGGAATGATCGATATCGGTGGCGGTTTGCCCATCCAGTATGTCGATCAGGAGCAATATCGGGCCCATCTGGCAACGCAGGCGCCCGAGGATTATCGCACCGGGAAAGTGCCGGGCTCCTTCTATCCCTATGGCGGCGCTCTTTCATCGGTGGACTGGCTGCGCCGGTTTTTGCAGGCGGAAATCAGCGAAGGGCAGACTGTCGCAAACTATCTCACAAGTGAAGGGCTGATCCTCGCGATGGAGCCCGGCCGCGCCCTGGCGGATCAGGCCGCCATCACCGCCTTCCGGATAACCCGGGTGAAGGCCCTCAGAGATGAGGCCCATGTCATCTTCGTCGAAGGCAGCAGCTTCAGCGCCTGCGAAACCTGGTTCGCCTCCGAGTTCCTGGTCGATCCCATCCTCATCCCGGCCAGGCGATCGCCTGCCGCATCAAATCCGATCCGCGCCTATCTCGCCGGTCACAGCTGCCTGGACGACGATGTGCTGAGCAACCGGTGGCTGACCTTTCCGGTCGCGCCGCAAGCCGGCGACCTCCTGGTCTTTGCCAATACCGCCGGCTACCAGATGGATCTCCTCGAAAACGAATTCCACCGCCATCCGATTCCTGCCCGCCTGCGTGTTCTGCGGGATGCAGAAGGACGGCTCATGCTCGCCCACGACACGATTGAAGAGGTATAGACGATGCATACGATCATAACGCAATTGATCGGCCAGACGCCTGTCATGTCGATCCCCGTCCCCAACCGGAACAGCACGCTGGTGCTGAAGATCGAGAAGAACAATCCCGGCGGCTCGATGAAGGATCGCATGGCGCGCAGCATGGTTCTCGCCGCCCTTCAGGATGGGCGGCTCGCGCCCGGCGGAACGATCGTCGAATCCTCATCCGGCAATACCGGCACGGGATTGGCGCTGGCGGCGCTGGAATTCGGCCTGCGTTTCATCGCCGTGGTGGATCACCATGCGGCACCCGACAAGATCCGCATGATGCGGGCGCTCGGCGCCGAAATCCGCTATGTCGAGGGCGATTTTCGCGAGGACGAGGTGGCCGTCGTGGAACGGCAGCGGCTGGCGGCGCAACTCGGCGCGCAGCTCCCAGGCGCCCTTTTCATGAACCAGTCGGACAATCCAGCAAATCCCGAGGGCTATGCCGGTTATGTGGAGGAGCTCCTGGCCCAGCTTCCGGACGGCATCGACGCCTTCGTCGGCTGTGTCGGCACCGGCGGCTCGATGACCGGCATCTCCCAGCGCCTCAAGCGCCACGATCCGGCGATCCGCACAATCGCCGTGGAGCCCGCCGGATCGATCGTCTTCGGCAAACCGGGTCATCCCTACTATCAGTCGGGGACCGGCACGCCGGCGGGAGACGAGGTCGGCAAGGTGCTGGATTACAGCTGCATCGACGAAGGCGTACAGGTAACCGATATGCAGGCCTTCGAGACGGCGCGCTATATCGCCCGGCGCAGGGGTCTCCTCGTCGGCGGCTCGACGGGCGGCGCCATCTACAAGGCGCTGGAATTCATCGCCTTGGGCAAGCTCAGCGGAACGGTCGTGACCACGGTTGCCGATGGCGGCGAGAAATATCTGGGCACGATCTTCGACGACGAGTGGATGGCAAAACGCAGCCTGTTCGATCCGTCGATTGCCGCCCAATTGGATGGCTGGCTGATCGAAAAGGCGCAAGCCGCATGAAGGTGACGATCTGTGGCGCCGGGCGCACCGGTCATCTGAACGCGGTCCTCTTCAAGAAGAAACCGGCTATCGAGGTTTCCGTGCTGACCAGCGACGCCGCCCTCGCCGAGCGCTGGGCGAAGGGCAATGGCATCTGGCAGGCAGAGACCAGGGACGGCCAGATACTGAGCGCCCGTCCCGACCATGTTGGAACCGACCCCGGCCAAGCACTCGAGAACGCCGATCTGGTGATCATCACGCAGCCGGCACAGGCGCGGCCCGCCCTCCTTTCCCGGATCGCGCCGCATCTGCCGCGGGACAGGAGCGTCTATATCGGGGCGATCCCCGGCTTCTGCGGCTTCGACTGGCTCGCGGCAAAGGCTCTCGCGAGCCATGACAACATAGTGATCTGGGGCATGAAGGACGTGCCTCACATCGCCTTCGACCTCATTGCAGGCGAGCGCGTGCGGATGGGTGGCGCGAAGGCCGAGCTCTTCGTGGCGCTGCATCGCCGTGAGAATACCGCGAGCGGCGCCGCGCTCACGGCGATGCTGAACCGCCTCTACGATGCGCCCGTCACGCTTTTGCAGGACTATCTCGAAATCACGCTGACGCCGGGCAATGCCCTGATGCACCCCGCCGTGCTCTATGGGCTGATCGGCCCCGGCGGTCCTTTCGAGAAAAGGCCTTTCGACCACCCCCTTTGCTGGTGGAGCGATTGTCCGCAGGCGGGTGCCGAGCTGCTGGAAGCCTGCGATGCGGAAAACCAGGCGCTTCGGCGGGCAAGCGAGGCGCGTCTCGGCATAGATCTCGGTTCCGTAAAGCCGCTCCGGCAGGAACTGATCGAGGCCTATGGCGACCAGATCGAGGACGATCGAACGATGTATACGCTTTTGCGCACGAACCGCGCCTATGCGGATATCCTTGCGCCGCTCATCCCCAATCCGCACGGGCCGGGGCTCGTCATCGATCGCGAAAGCCGCGCCTTCCACGAGGATATCGCCTTCGGGCAGGCGCTGCTCGTCACAATTGCCGAGCGGCTCGGCGTACCGGTTCCGGCGATCGCCAGAACCTATCGATGGGCGCGCGATTATCATGGTGGTCTCGCCAATGGCGCGCCGGATTATGTCCCATCAAACTGGCCGGAGGCAGCCTAATGGACGAGAGATTGATTTCCCCGACGGATCACGACCAGGAGAATGATGCGACGCTTCTCGCCAATGCGAGGAACAACGCAATCAGCCGGCTTGTCCGCTGCCTTTTCGCAGAGCGTCTGCTGGATCCCGACGCATTGCTTTGGACGCGCGACGGGCATGATGCCCGGCTTCCGCTCTGGCCAACGCGCCGGGTGCTGCATTTCACCGACCTTCGCTCCGCACCCGCCGGAACATTGCGAAACCGTGGACAGATCGAGGTACTGGACAGCTCCGGCGCGCGGCAGAGGATCGATGATCCGGCCGCCTTGATGAAAGAGATCGCACCCTGCCTTGCCGTTTCACCGGCTCCCGATGGTCTGGAGCATCTGCTGCATGACGTGGAAAACAGCATTGAAAACGATATCCTCGCGCGCCGCCACAGGCAGAACTGGAGCGCCCAATTGCGCCGGAAGATAACCGAAGCCGGAGCACCTGATTTCCTCGGCTATCTCGAAGAAAGCCTGCCGCCACACCTGGCCGCCATGACGCTCGACCAGTGGGGCGCGCTCGAAGGGCATCCCTTTTACCCGACCTGGAAAGCCAAGCCGGGCCTGGCGACGGAAGACGTCATTGCCCTTTCGCCGGAGTTCGATGCCCGGGTGCGCCTGCGCATCGCCGCTTTGCGCCGTGACTGGGCCTATATCGAGAAAATGCCGCATGTCGGCAGCTATTCGGAATGGTTTTCGCAGAATTTTCCCGATCTTTGGCAAAGCTGGGCGGATGGTCTCTTAACGCGCGGCAAATCACCCGATGACTGGCTGCCGCTCCCCGTCCATGCATGGCATCTGGAGAATTTCGTGCGCCGCGAGTTCGCGCCGGAGATCGAGGCCGGCATTTTCGACCCCGCAGGGCCGGAGATCGAAACCCTGCCGTCCATGTCCTTCCGGACGATGCTGCCGGAAACGCAGGAACCCCGGCCTTTCATCAAGCTACCGGTCGCGATCTGGCTGACCAGCGAGCAGCGGACGCTGCAGGCGAAATCAATCCATATGGGGCCACGCCTCTCCACGCTGATTTCCGACATCCTATCCGGAGAGGACGATCTTGGAGACGGGCTGGAGATCTTCGTCGAGGAAGTGGGTGCGATCCTCCACCATCCAGAAACCGGCGACGAGCATCCTGGTCGATTCCTGTCGGTGGTCTATCGCAATGTCGATGCCCTGGCGCGTACCGACGGCCTTCTGCCGGTAACCGTCGCAGCCCTCCTGACGGCAGGTCCCGTTGATGGCCGCCCGCTCATTTGCGAACTCATCGCTAGGAGAGGCAGCGAAACCGAAGCTGACGTCGTGGCCTTCTTTCACGCCTATGCGCGCACCGTGATCCGCCCGGCGCTAGCCATGTACCTGCTTTACGGAATCGCTTTCGAGGCGCACCAGCAGAACAGCACGATCCTTTTCGATCACAGAGGCCTGCCGCGGAAGCTGCTCATCCGCGATTTCGGCGACGGCCGCAGTTTCGCGCCTCTGTTCAGGGAGCGCGGCTATGATTTGAAGCCGTTCAGCCGCAAAGGGATTTTGCCAACGACGTTCGATGACGATATCAGTCTCGTACGATCATTCGTGATCGATGCCTGCTTCGTCTGTCATCTTCACGAGATCGCCCTGTGCCTGAGCGAGCAATATGCATTGATGGACGATATCTTGTGGCGGACCTTGCGCGACGAAACCGAGCAGGCATTCGATGCATTGCGGCCACGCATGCTGTCCGATGCCTTCTGGGCCGAGGAGCGCGAGGCCTTTCTTGAGCGGCCCTGGCCCACGCGCTCGGTGCTGCGCATGCATCTGGAGCGCTACCGCGACTACCGGGTCGAGCATCAATTGCCTAATCCGCTGGCGAGCGCGCAATGACCAATGCGGTTGCCGCGCTCCGCGGCTTTGGACCCGTCTTCGCACTGCTCTTCGGCCTGCAGTTCATCTCCATGGGCGCCATGGAGATGAGCGGTCCCTTCTGGCCGATCCATATCAGGGCGCTCAGCTCGTCCGATAGCGTGTTCAGCCTCGCGGGGATCGGCGTCTATGTCTGCCCGATGCTCGGCATCTCGTTGACCAGCGCCTTCTGGGGACGCATGGGGGACCGCTACGGCAACCGGCTGATGATGGTGCGGGCGCTGGCGGGCCTGGCGGTCACGCAACTGCTCGTCGCCTTTGCCCAGGACGTCTGGACCATCCTGGCGCTGCGTTTCCTGCAAGGGGCTTGCGCCGGCTACATCGCCCCGGCGCAAGCCTATGGCGTGCAGGTCACCGGTGGCCGGGATCGCGCCGGCCTCTTCGCCTGGCTGCAGGTGGCGACCAATGTCGGCTCGCTGGGCGGCGCCTTCCTTGGCGGCCTCATTCTGGACGCCCTGCCCTTCACCGCCGTCAATCTCACCGCCGGCGTCGTCTGCGCGCTTTGCGCCGGCGTCGCCTGGGCCACCCTACCGGCGCCTCCCGCCGGGGCAGATGCAACGCGGGAGCCAAAGGAGAGCATAACGCCTGAAATAGCGAATGTGGATGCTCCCCTCTCAGGGCTTCTCGTGCTGATGGGAATGCTTCTGGCAAGCCGGATGGTGCTGCAGGTTCCTTTCTCGCTTTATATGACGGATGTGTTCAACGCCCATCATTCGGTGGCGGGGTTAAGCTATGGGTTGCTTGCCTTCGGCTTCGTCATCAGCGCGCCCATGTGGGCGCGGCTCTTCGAAGGGCGTGCCCTGCCTTACATACTTGGATGGAGCGTGTTGATTTCGGCGGTCTGCCTGATCGTCACCGGGCTTGCCGGCCTCACCAGGAGCATCAGCCTCTTCATGGCGCTCTATTTCATCTGGGGCGCCCTTCTGGGCGGAACGACGCCGGTGCTCTTGTCGCTCATTTCGGCGGCCACGCGAAGCGACCGGCAGGGATCGGTCCTCGGCCTCGCGCAGACTTGCCAGCAGGCCGCCTCGGTCGCCGGCATCATCGCCGGTGTCGTGGCGACCCAATGGTTCGGCCTCAAAGCGGCATTTCCGCTTGTTGCGAGCCTCTATGGTGTGTCATTCCTGATCGCGCTCGGCCTGTGGCTGAGGTCGCGCCGGCCTTTGGGTAAAGGAGTATTATCGTGAGGAAAATGGCTTCGGCACTGGCTGCCGTGATCGCGGTCATGATCGCATTGGTTCCCGCGCTGGCATTCGCGCAGGAGCAGAAGCCCATCACCGTCACGGATATCGCGGGCCGCGAGGTGCAGATCAATGCGCCGGTCAAGCGCATCCTACTCGGTGAAGGGCGGCAGCTTTATCTCATCGCTTCGCTGGAACCGGAGAACCCGTTGGCGCGTATCGTCGCCTGGCGCAACGATCTGATCGAGGCCGATCCGGCAACCTATGGGCAATATCTCGAGGCCTTTCCCAAGCTGGCCGATATTCCCTCGTTCAGAGGTCAGGAGAACAGCCTGATCGATATCGAGTCCACCATCGTACAGAAGCCGGATGTCGTCCTGCTTAATCTGGAAGCGATGCGCGCCAATGAAGATGCCGATTATGTCGAGAAGCTCGCGCAGCTCGGCATTTCCGTGCTTTATATCGATTTCCGTCACTATCCCCTGCAAAATACCGAGAAAACCATCCGCCTTTTGGGCAAGATCATGGGACGCGAGGCGCGCGCGGAAGAAATCATCGCCTTCCGTCATGCGGCGATGGCCCGGGTGACCGACGTGCTGGCCCGCGCCAAGCCACCGCGCCCGAAGGTCTTCATCGAACGGATCGGCGGGTATTCCGACGATTGCTGCCTGTCATTCGGCGCGGAAAATTTTGGAAAATATGTCGAGCTCGCCGGCGGTCATAATATCGGAAGTGACATCATCCCGACGACATTCGGCCAGCTCAACCCCGAGCAGGTGCTTGCCTCCAACCCTGAGCATGTGGTGGTGACCAGCGCCGACTGGCAGGCCTATATGCCCGGCGGCCACTGGATACCGCTTGGTCCAGGTGCGGATCCGGACACGGCGCGCCAGAAGCTCGAATGGTTCACCACGCGTCCCGCCTATACCGGTATCGCCGCCCAGAAGACACGGAATTTCCATGCCATCTGGCACCAGTTCTACAACAGCCCCTATGAGTTCATCGCGGTCCAGCAACTGGCGAAATGGTTCCACCCGGACCTTTTCGCCGATCTCGATCCGGATGCCACATTCGCCGAATACCACCGCCGCTTCCTGCCGATGCCTTATCGACCGGGTTATGCGGTGAGCCTGTCCGATAGCGGGTCGTGAAATGAAAGCGCCCGCTCCGGGCGCTTTCTTCCTTAGAAATCGGTGGTCAGTGATAGCTTCACGGTCAAAGGCGCGCCTTGCGACAGGGTGCCGAAGCTCGCGACACCGGACCAGTAGTCCAGATCAAAGACATTCTCGACCTCCGCCCGGAAGGTGACGGGCCGCTTGTTGATCTCGGTGCGATATCGCGCGCCAAGGTCGAGCCGAGTCCAGGACGGGATTTCAAGCGTGTTGGCGGTGTTGACGAACTGCTTGCTGGTGTGAATGACATTGCCGGCCAGCGTCAGCCCGGGCAGGAAGGGCGTATCCCACTCCGCACCCAGATTGACCTGCCACGAGGGCACGCCGATCGGGTCGTTTCCAAGCGTCGCGGCGTCGTTCGTTTCCGTCAATTCAGCCTGGATATAACTGACGCCGCCGAGCAGTCGGACCTCGGGTGTGACTTCGCCGAAGATGTTGAATTCGACACCGCGGTTGCGCTGTTCGCCGCCCTCGACGAAGACCAGATCGCTCCCACGCGTTTCAAGCTGACCGAAGGGCTTTTCGATCTGGAATACGCTGAAGGTCATCGCCACGCGCCCCAGATCGACCTTGGTGCCGACCTCATATTGCCTGGACCGATAAGGCGGAAGGGTTTCTCCGGCGTTGACCGCCGTGGTCGGCGCGCTGTCGCCGACGCTGAGGCCCTCCACATAGTTGGCGTAGAAGGAAACGTTCTCCCACGGCTTGACGACGACACCAACCAATGGCGTGAACGCATCCTCGTCGGAAGAGGTGGTGACGACGCCCGAAGCGGGATTGTAATTTTCCGTGTCGATACGCTGATAGCGACCGCCTAATGTGAGCTGCACACGATCGTCCATTATCGATAGCGTGTCGGAGAGCGCAAAGCCGTAGAAGGTGTTCTCGGAAACCTTGGGGACGTGATCGGGTTCCGGCACGTCCTCCTCCGGCCGCGGAAACGGATTGTAGATATTAGTGAACTGAGGCGTTCCATTGTTGGAGCCGCGTGAAAGGCGCTGGCGAAGGCCGCTGGCCTGCAACGTGACGGTATGGCCGATGTCGCCCGTGTCGAAATTGGCGCGCACGCCGGTCTCCGCCGTCGTCCGGTCGACATCGAAGATGAAATTCTGCGGCGTCACGCTGACGTCGCCCGCGGAATTGAGGAGCGTCGGGGTGCCGAACAGCCGCCTGACGCGGGAATTGCCGCCGCCGATGGCAGCAAACCATGTAATATCGTCGGTCAGATCATATTCGACCCGCCCCAGCCATGAGAAGTCCTGGCTCTTCGACCATTCCCACGGCTCCTGAATGTTGAGGCGGCCATCCGGCGCGTCCGGAATGCCATCGATGCCAGCGGTCGGGAAGAACGGACGCTGCGGCGCGTCGAATTCCTCATGCTGCCCGATGATGTCGAGCGTGGCCCTGAGCCGCTCGCCCTCATAATCGAGACCGAGGGAACCGACAGCAACTTTGCGCGTCTGGTCGTCGATCGGCGTATCGCCGCCATGATAGCTGCCGTTGAAGCGCACGCCGAACTCCCGATTCTCGCCAAAACGGCGACTGAGATCGAGATGCGTGCCGCCATAGAGGCCGGACATGTAGCTGGTGGTCACTCGCGTGAGATCGACATCCCCGGCGCGCTTCGGCACAATATTGACGGTGCCGCCCACGCTGCTGTTGGGCGAAATACCGTAAAGCAGCGCCGTCGGCCCTTTCAGCACCTCGACGCGCTCGGCATAATCGGTGAACAGGCGATAGGTCGGGGCAACACCATAGACGCCGTCGAAAGCGATCTCGCCGAAATTCCCCTCATTCAAGGGAAAGCCCCTGATATAGAAGGAATCGAGCATGCCGCCGGATGCATGGGTGCTTCTGACAGAGGGATCGTTAGCCAGGACATCAGCGACCGTCTGCGCCCCCTGATTCTCGATCGTCTGCGATGTATAGCTCGTGATATTGAACGGCGTATCCATGAAATCACGGTTGCCGAGCAATCCGACACGGCCGCCGCGCCCTACCTGACCTCCCGCATAGTCTTCCGGCAGCTTGCCGATTGTCGAGGTCGAAGAACCGGTGTTTACGTCAATGCGCTCCAGTTCGATCGCATCCTGGGCGACAGCAGCCTGGCTCATGATCAAAGCCAGGGCGGTCGTCAGTCCGAAGCGTGATTCCATATAAACCCCCTATGACAGCCAACCCGTTTTGCTTGCCCGGCACAAGCGGGTTGCGGATGACCTAGGGGGTGGTAGATAACATGAGTGCCATTGTCAATATTTCTCTGGCGGGCAAAGTGGATGGCCGGTTTCCCGACCTATTGAACCGCAATCTCTGCCGGATAGTGACGAATACCGCCAGGTTTACCGTTGAGTACAGGTGGCGGAGCATCTCGTAAAAGCAGCCCAGTAAGGATGCATACCGCCGCCTCCGGTCATGCCGCCTGATTCTGTTTCCCGGTCCGGGGCACGCTCTGCGTCCATTCCGGCAGCCATTCGCGATGCGCGACGAGCAGATCGTCCACCAGCGACCAGATCTGGTCCAGGTCGAGCTCGGCTGATGTGTGCGGATCCATCATCGCGGCATGGTAGATATGCTCGCGATTTTCCGTCATCAGCGCCTGCACCGTCAGTTCCTGCACGTTGATGTTGGTGCGCATCAGCGCCGTCAGCTGTGGCGGTAATTCGCCGATGATCGTCGGCTGGATGCCGTTATGATCGACCAGGCACGGCACTTCCGCAGCGCATGCTGCCGGAAGCGAGGTGATGCAGCCATTGTTGCGCTGATTGCCGTAAATGACCGAGGGTTCGCCGGTCCAGACGGAATTCATGATCGAAGAGGCATATTCCTTCGACTGCTTCACTTCGATCCGCTCCGCCGAGCGATAGCTTGCTGCCTGGTCCTTCCAGTGCTCGATCTGTTCGATGCAGCGCTTGGGATATTCGTCCAGCGGAATGCCAAATTTCTCGATGAGATCCTCGCGGCCTTCCTTGATGAAATAGGGCGTATATTCGGCGAAATGCTCCGAGCTCTCGGTGACGAAGTAGCCGAGCCGCCTCATCATTTCATAACGCACCTTGTTGGGGCAGCGCGGGTTCCAGCCAGGTTTCGGAACACGGCCTTCGTGATAGGCCCGCAGGAGATCGGGATAGAGATTGCGGTAACTGCCATCCGGCTGGCGATGTTCGAATTCCAGGAAGAAGGCCATGTGATTGATGCCCGCGGACCGGTAGCGGATCTCCTCATAGGGAATATCCAGATCGTGGGCGAGTTCCATCGCCGTGCCCTGCACCGAGTGGCAAAGCCCTACCTGCCGGATAGAAGGATATTTCTCGGCGATTGCCCAGGTGTTGATCGCCATCGGATTGACGTATTGTAGCAGGATCGCGTTCGGGCATACGGCCAGCATGTCTTCGCAGATTTTCCAGAGATGGGGCACCGTACGCAGGCCGCGCATGATGCCTCCCACGCCAAGCGTATCGGCGATGGTCTGGCGCAGGCCATATTTTTTCGGCACTTCGAAATCCGTAACCGTGCAGGGCTCAAAGCCGCCGATCTGGAAGGCAACGACGACGAAGTCCGCATCGGCAAGCGCCTTCTTCTGGTCCGTATAGGTTTCCGCCCTGGCCTTCACGCCAAGCGTCGAGATGAGTTTGTTGACGACGACGGCGCTTTCCTCGAGACGCTGCGGGTTGATATCCATCAGCGCGATCATCGCTCCGGACAGGGCCGGCCGCTGCAAGACGTCTCCGATGATGTTCTTCATGAACACCGTCGAACCGGCGCCGATGAATGCAATTTTGGGATGTGTTGTCATGTCGTTCCTCTGGCAATCAGGCGATTTCAAAAGCAGCCCTGACGAGCCGCTGCGTGTATTCCGTCTTCGGATGGGACAGCACATCGCCCACGGGTCCCTCCTCGATGATACGTCCGTGCTGCATGACGATGACGCGGTGGCACAGCGCCCGCACCACCTTCAAATCATGGGAAATGAAGAGGTAGCTGAGACCCCGATCGTCCTGCAATTTGCGCAGAAGCTCGATGATCTGCGCTTGAACGGACAGGTCGAGGGCTGATGTCGGCTCATCAAGCAGGATGAATTCCGGTTCCAGCGCCACGGCCCGGGCAATGGCGATACGCTGGCGCTGGCCACCGGAGAACTCGTGCGGAAAGCGCGAGAGAATGTTATCAGGCATGCCCGCCGCCTCCAGCGCGTCACGAACCCTGTCGATCCTATCGCGCCTGGTCGCGCCGAGGCCGTTTACGATCAGGCCCTCTTCGATGATCTGGCCGATGGTCATGCGTGGGTTGAGCGAGGCAAACGGATCCTGGAAGACGATTTGCATCCGGGACCGGAGAGGACGCATTTCGGCGCGTGAGCGGCCATCGATGCGTTCCCCGTCGAAACGGATCTTGCCCTGCGTCGGCTCATTGAGCCGCAACAGCGATTGACCGAAGGTGGTTTTGCCGGAGCCGGATTCGCCCACCAAGCCCAGCGTTTCATGGCGGCGAAGCGTCAATCCGAGGCTGTCCACTGCCACCAGCTCCCTCAAGTCCGGTCTAAAGAACCCGCCATGGCGCATCATGAAACTTACGCGCACGCCGGCGGCAGTCAGAAGCGGCTCTGCCCTTGGATCAAGCGGAGGGGCCGCGCCGTGCGGCTCCGATCCGAGCAGTTTCCTGGTATAGGGATGTTGCGGCTCTTCGAATATCCGCGCGGTGGTGTTGTGCTCGCGCATTTCCCCATGCTGCATGACATAGACGTAATCGGCGAACTTGCGCACGATGGTCAGGTCGTGGGTGATCAGGACGACCGCCATTCCCCTTTCCCGCTGCAGGCGGCGGATCAAGTTGAGGATCTGCGCCTGAACGGTCACATCAAGCGCCGTCGTCGGCTCGTCGGCGATCAACACATCCGGATCGTTGGAGAGCGCCATCGCGATCATGACGCGCTGCCGCTGGCCACCGGAAAGCTGATGCGGATACTGGTTCAGCCGCGCCTCCGGCTCCGGAATCTGCACCTGGCGTAAGAGTTCGAGCGCGCGCAACCCAGCCGCCTTCCGGCTCATCCTGGAATGGACCCGGATCGCTTCCACGATCTGGCTACCGACGGTATAGAGCGGATTGAGCGAACTCATCGGTTCCTGGAAGATCATCGAAATGCGGTTGCCGCGAAGCGCCCTCCTCGATCGCGGTGAGAACTTCAAGATATCGGCGCCATCGAATTCAATCCGGGCCTGAGACGCGATGGTGGCGCGCTTCGATAAAAGCCCCATGACCGTGCGCGCGGTGACGGATTTTCCGGAGCCCGACTCTCCGACAATGGCGATCGTCTCCCCCCGGTAGAGCTGGAAGGAGATATCCTTCACGGCCTCCACCATCCCCTGCTCCACTTTGAAGCTGACGGCGATGTTGCGGGCATCGATCAGCGGCCTTCCCGGGCGTTCGCTGTTATCGAGCCTTTCTGGCGGGGCGAATGAGGTGATCGCTTGGAGGGTCATGGACGCATCCTCCTCAGTAAGGATCGACGGCATCGCGCAGGCCGTCACCCAAGGCGTTGAAGGCAAAGACCGCGACGAGCACGAAGGCGACCGGCGTCAGGATCCAGGGATAGGAGCCGATGACGGAATAGGTCGCCGTATCCTGCAGCATCAGCCCCCATGAGATGAGCGGCGGCTTGACGGCGAAGCCCAGAAAACCAAGGAACGATTCCAGCAATATCACCGTGGGGATTTGCAGGGTTACCGCGACGATGACATGGCTCATCACATTCGGCAGGATATGCTGGAAGATGATGCGGCGGTCCGTGGCGCCGACGGCGATCGCCGCGCGGACATACTCGATCCGCGCCAATGCCAGCGTCTTGCCGCGCACCTCGCGTGACATCTGCGCCCAGCCGAGCGCAGACATCACGACGACCACGAACGTCAGGAACACGTGCGTGGGCGCCGTCACCGGTATCAGCGACGTGAGCGCGAGGTAGAGCGGCAATTGCGGAAAGGCGAGCACGATTTCCACGAAGCGCTGGATCCATATATCGGCGGCGCCGCCGAAATAGCCGGAAATCAGGCCGACACTCGTGCCAATCACGGTGACGATCGCAACCACACTCAGTGCGATTGCCAGCGATATGCGTGAGCCATGGATGGCGCGCGACAGCACGTCCCGGCCGAACTTGTCGGTCCCGAGAAAATGCACAGGCCGGCCGTCAGTCGACCCGAAAAGATGCCGGTCCATCGGAAGAAGACCGAAGAGGCGATATTCCGCGCCCTTGACGAAAAGACCCAGATAGAGCGGATTGTCGTAATCAGGCCCGACAACAGGCTGGAAGGTGACAGGATCCAGTTCCTGCGTCTCGGCTATGGGATAGACGCGGGGACGGATGCTGAAGCCGCCATCCTTCTCGCGGAAGCTGATGGCCTGCGGTGGCGAAAAACTTACGTCGGTTTCCATCGGGCTCATCGGGGCGACGAAATCCGCGAAGATCGCCGTCAGCGCCAGCAGAATAACGAGAACGAGACCCATCATGCCGGTAAATGACCGCCTGAAGCGGCGCCAGACCAAGGCGCCGTAACTCTCGTTGAAGGTTGCGGCGCCAAGCCTGCCGGTTACAGCCGTATCCGTCCGCGTTTCGTTCAATACCACCATCTCACGCGCTCCCCGTTTCGCGGACCCGGGGATCCAACAGGGCGAGCAGCATGTCGGCGATGATGTTGCCGATCACGAGCGTCGCCGCGAGCACCATCATGAAGGTGGCGGTGACATAGACGTCGCCGACCGCCATGGAGCCGACGATCGCCGGTCCGACCGTCGGAAGGGCGAAGATGATGGCCGTCTCGATCTCCCCGCTCAGCATGTAGGGCAGCACGACGCCCTGATACATGACCAGGGGATGCACCGCGTTGGGTACCGCATGGCGCATGATGACGGCGCCCTCGGAGAGCCCTTTTGCCCGGGCGGTTTCGATATATTGCGCGTTCAGCGTATCGAGCAGATTGCCGCGCATGACGCGCATGTTGTAGGCGAGCCCACCGAAGACGGCGATGGCGACCACAGGCCAGACATGCTGGACCAGATCGACAAATTTTGCCCAGGACCACGGCGCCCCCCCATATTGCGGCGAGAAGAAGCTGCCGATCTGCGAGATATCGTAGTGGAACACCATCAGGTAGACGAGGATCAGCGCCATGAGGAAGCGCGGGATCGTCATGCCCAGGAAGGAGATGGCGGATAAGAGGTTATCAACCCACGAATATTGGCGTGTGGCAGCCCAGATGCCAAAGGCGATCCCCAACAGCGATGCCAGGATGTGGCAAACGAGCGCGAGCGCCAATGTGCGTGGCAGGCGCTCTCCGACCACCTCGGCCACCGGCTTGTTGTAGTAGAAGCTGTAGCCGAAATCGCCACGGGTGATGATGCCGCTGATCCAGTTCAGGTACTGGACGATCATCGGCTTATCCAGCCCATGTTCAACGCGATAGGCCTGGGCCTGAGCCTCGGCCTGCTCGTAGGATGCACCTCCCTGGTTCATCAATTGCGAACGGATGTAATCGGCATAATCGCCAGGCGGCGCCTGAATGATCGCGAATGTCACCACGCTCAGGATCAAGAGCACAGGTATGGCCGAACTGATCCGCATCAGGAGAAATCTAGGCATTCTCTTGCCTCTGCGCTTGGATGGCCGGCATCGGCGACCGTCGGATCATTCCGTCCGGCCGCGCTTCACGCGCGGCCGGTAGCGTTGCTCGGGAGGGGGAGCTAATTGATCGCGCCATCATCGCCGGGCTTGCCGGGAAGCTGCTCCGGGTAGAGCTCGTACCTGCCCTGGCGGTCGGAGGCGACCCACAGACGCTCGCGGATGATCGCGTCTTCCGCCCAGTTGAACATGTAGATCGGTGTGCCGGGCGGGACGTTGGAGAAGCGCTTGTTGATGATCAGGGCACCCGGATATTCCGTCAGCCCTATCGTATAGAGGTTTTCCGTATAGATCTTCTGATATTGCTTCATCAGGTCCGCACGCTCGGCATTATCCTGCGAGGCAATGAAGCGCCGGACCAGATCGGCCATCCGCGCCTCGAAGGGCATGGTGTCGAGTTCCTTGCCCTCGGGCGCGCGATGGTTCCAGCTGGTCCGCGGGCCGATCGGCGCCAGTTGCTCGGTGTTCTGGACGACGGAGGATAGTTCCGTCCTGTTGCGGAATACCGCCCAGTCGAAGCGGCCCGAATAATGCGTGGCATCCCGCTGGTTGGAGTCGAGCGCGTTGACGACGACGCGGATGCCGAGCTTCGCCATCTGGCCAACGAGGCCCTCCGCCAGGCTCTTTTCCGTCGCGTAGCCATTATTGACCAGGAGCACCACTTCGACATTCTTGCCGCCGGCGGTTCCCTTAGGGAAGTTGACGAAACCGTCATTGTCCGTGTCGGTGAGCCCGAGTGCTTTCAGCGCCGCTTTGGCACCTTCCAGATCATACGGATAATAGACCGTCGACGCCCGATCATAGAAGCTGGTGCCGGAAGAAAGCCCGCCTGGATAGATAGCCGTGAAGGGGCCCTTCACCAGACTGTCGCCGACCGCCTTGCGATCGATCGCCGACGTGATCGCCTTGCGGAACTCCGGGTTACGGTTGAGTTCGCGAATGGCCTGTCCGCGCTCATCCGGACTGCCCCAGCCATTGGCGGAGAAATTCATCAAGAGATTGTAGCCGATCAGGCGGGGCCCGAAGGCGAGCCGGGCCGGTGCATTGGGATCAGCCGCCCGTTTCAGCGATGCGACGAAGTTTTCAGGCTGCTCGAGGTTGGAGATGTCGCCAGATCCCGCCACCGCCTGAAGGTCGCGGTCCGCCCAAGTCGAGAGCTTGTAGTGGACCTCATTGAGATAGGGTAGCTGCTGTCCCTTCTCGTCCACTTTCCAGTAATAGGGATTGCGCCGTAGGACGATGATATCGTCGGGGCGGTATTCCACCGGCACCCAGGCGCCCATCACCGGCATATTCATAAATTCCGGCGGAAAGGCGTTTCTGAACTGGTCATAGGTATTGCCGGAATATTTCGGATGCTTCGGCTTCAAGAGATGAGCCGGTCCGGGGCAGAAATTTGGATAGGCCATCGTATAGAGATACTGCTTCGGGAAGGCGTCCTTGAAGGTCCACTCGACCGTATGGTCGTCAACCTTCTTGAGAGTCGTGCCTTCGCCGAAGGCTTCCGGCGATGCGCCCCCGCCAAGCGGCGAGACGTTCGGATCGAGAACCGCGTCTTCCCAGTAGAACATGACGTCATCGGCAGTGAAGGGCTGGCCGTCAGACCAATTCGCCCCCTTCACGAGGTGCATGGTCAGTTTATGACCGTCCTTCGACCACTCCCAGCTTCTGGCGAGATTGGGCAGCGGCTCGGTATCCTGCGCATTGACCTGGAACAGCGGCGCTGTGCGCGTCAGGCATTCGGATAGCGCAATGTCGAGACCGCCCCACCCCTGGCTCTGCCCCGCCATGTAGTTCCAGCCCTCGGGACGTCCGCCGACCACATGACGCATCGTGTCGCCGTAGACGCCAAGACCGTCCGGCATATTGCCGGTCTTATAGACCAGCGGTTCCTCGGGCAGACGCTCCTCCAACGGCGGCAACTTGCTAGCTTTCACGAATTTCTCCGTGACCCAGTCCGGCTCGCTATAGGCAGGCAGCGCCTTGAACTCGAGAATGGAATCGCGCGCCACATAGGTGATCTTGGCCTCGGCCGGAAACGGTGGCGGCTCTGGTGGCGTGCCGGTTTCAAAAGCATTGGCGTTCATGGCCAACATCGATATGCCGACGGTGAGCGCCGCACTACTGCGCATTCTCCGCTGATGTCGCATCGTCCTATTCCTCCCTTCGAGCCCGCATTTCCTGCGCGCCGCGCCTCCACTTATCCAGACTACGGAAACTCCCCTCCCCGCGGCCTCTTCTGGCAGTTTCCTCAAACTGCTTGTCTGAGAGCAGACTTCTCCGCCCGCAGTTCCTCGATGGAACGGACGCCGCGCCGTGCCGCGCCGGACCATTCGCGCGTCTTCACCCTGGCATTCGACAGGCGCTCCCGCGCCGCCGGAACCGCATAGGCATATTGCGGCAGCCAGCGGGCCTGAGCCACCACCATCTCATCGACCATCTGCCAGACCTCCTCGGGCGTTGCGACGGCGCCGACCAGCGGATCATGCAGGACGGCGAGCTTGAGAAGCTCGATGTCACCCGAGATCGCGGCATGTACGGACATGCGCTGGACATTGATGGAAGCCATGCAGGTGGCGGCACAGGCTTCCGGCAAGGTGATGCCGGAGACCATGTTGATGCCGAAACGATCCACGAAACCGGGTGACTCAATGATGGCATCACCAGGCAGATTGGTGATAACGCCGTTGTTCTTGACGTTGAAATGCCCGCGATAGACCCGTCCGGTCTCCAGCGCCTCAAGAATATGGCTCGCGTGCTCGTTGGACCGCCTGCCGGGATCGATAGGCTTGCCTGCGGATTCGAGAAACTGTGGGAATTCGGTCTCAAACCAGTTGCGGGTTTCGGTGGAGTGGCGCAGATAACCGCCCGTTTCGCCATGAATCCAGTCGGACATATCGATCCAGCGCGTGATCTCATCGGGACGTTTGCGATACCAGGGCAGGTATTCGGACAGATGGCCGTTGCTTTCCGTGGAATAGACGCCGAACCGCTTGAGCACGTCGATACGCAGCTTCTCCTGCTGTGAATAGACCGGGTGCGCCTCGAACGCCGCGACCAGCTCGTCCTTGCCGATTTTCCGGCCGTTGAGGCGCAAATCCACGAACCAGGTCTGATGATTGATGCCCGCGCAAACATAATCGAGCTCGCGAACCGATTTAGCGCCCAAGACCTCCGCGATCTGCTCCGCCCCATGCTGCACGCCATGGCACAGGCCGATAGTGTCCACCTTGCCGTATTCGATGGCCGCCCAGGTGTTCATCGCCATCGGATTTGCGTAATTCAGGAATTTCGCGTTGGTCTCGGCGACCTCGCGGATGTCCTTGCAGAAGTCCAGGATTACGGGGATGTTGCGTTGGCCATAGAGAATCCCGCCTGCGCAGATGGTATCCCCGACGCACTGATCGATTCCGTATTTCAGCGGAATGGCGATATCGTCCTGATAGGCCTCCAGGCCGCCGACCCGCACGCAGGAGATCACATAGCGGGCCCCTTCGAGCGCCCGGCGGCGATCCGTGGTGGCGGTTATCCTGGCTGGAAGGCCGTTCGCCTCGACCACCCGTTCCAGGATGTCGCGGATCATGCCGAGATTGCGTTCGCTGATATCCGTCAGGGCGAACTCGACGTCCTGGAACTCCGCGACGCACAGGATGTCGGTGAAGAGCTTCTTGGTGAAGCCGACACTGCCGGCACCGATGATAGCGATTTTGAAACTCATCCCTCGCATCCTCCTAGCGATTGAAGCATTGAAGCGCAGGAACGCCGCGTGTTGCTGACTGGCCTTCGATCGCTGGGCAATATGCCCGTAAAACATGGGCCTTGCGTCACGCGTCCGAGACACGACTGTCCCTTCAACTTCTCCTCCGAACCGGATTATGCGTATATTCGCAGCTGGTGATAGAGAAGGATTATGCTTTCATGGGTAATTTTGTGCTTCAGGATCTCGTTGATGCAGGTCCTGCGATGCGCACCGTATCCCTGCCCCGCGGACGGCAGACCCTTCACACCATGCCGACGAGCTGCGGCTATGAAATCCGTGACGGCAGCGGTTACGACTGGGACGGAAGAAAACGCGGGCTGGCGCCCTTCACGGTGCTTCAGCATTGCATCGGCGGGCAAGGGAACTTGCGCTACGAGAACCGTACGACTGTTGTCCGCCCGGGAGAGACCCTTCTTCTGCTGATCCCCCATTACCATCGCTACTGGCTCGACCAGGGGGAGCGGTGGGAATTCTTCTGGATCTCGATGAATGGCGAAGAGGCGCTCCGCATCCATCGGTCCATCCTGGCCATTACCGGGCCTCTGCTGCGCTTGCAGGAGAAGACAGTCGACCAGCTGGCCCATTGCTGCCACAGGCTGATGCATGACGGGGAAACGCCGGGCGCGGCATCCGCCATCGCCTACGAGGCTGCCATGGTGCTTTATGATGATGTATTCGGATCGCACCCCACATTCGCCCAGGAATACCGGGCCTTGCAGCATGTGCTGAGCCATATCGAAGCCCATCTCGACCAACGGCTTTCCGTTGATGAGCTTGCAGAGGTGGCGGGTTTCAGTCGGGCCCACTTCTCCCGCATCTTCGCCGCCAGCGAGGGCCTTCCGCCGGCTGAATTCGTTCTGCAGAAACGCCTGCGGCGCGCCGCCAAGCTGTTGACCAAGACTGCGGACATGCCGGTCAAGGAGGTCTCCGCGCTTTGCGGCTTCGAGGACCCCAACTATTTTTCCAAGGTCTTCCGGCGGCTCTACGGCACCAGCCCGAGCGATTTCAGAACGTCGGGCATGTATGCCAGCGTAACGGGCCCAACCCGCCGCGACGAACTGGAGCGTAACTTAAAATGAACTGCAGCACGGTTCGCGCTGCCAATAATTATCGTTCGTTTTGTGATTCACTTGGAAAAGAGCGCAAATCACCGCGTAGCGTCCAGAAAAGGACGAGGCCGGACCGCCAGCAGAACGAGTGGGATCTCGTCGGCCAGCCGAAGACAAACGAAGGAGAATGCATGCCAGTCCAACGGCGCAACAAAGGGCATGCCTGGCAGGCGGCAACCGCGCAGGACGGCAGGTTCTACGGGCTTTTCGCCGGCGCTTTGTTCACCGTCAGCCTCGGCCTTGGCGTCATCGGCCGCTCCTGCAGGCCGATCGACGGCGCTGTCCGGTTCGTCATGGATTTCCTCACCCCCTACACAACCCTCGACACGCGCTCCCTGTCGGTGTTCCTGATCCTCTCCGCGCTCTTCGCTCTGGTGCCCCGTCTTCAATTCTGCGCCGCAGGGTGCAAGTACCTCGTCGCCGGGGTGATCACAGCCGCTGCCGCCCTCGTTACGGGCGGCCTTGCCGGCATCCTGGCCACCGAGCTCATCCGCGTGGCGGTGGGCCTGTCGCCCATCGCGATCGAGGAATTCCTGCGCCCGGCGCTGCAGCTCTTGATGATCTGGCTGAGCGCAGCCTATATCGTTTGGATGGTGCTGGGGATCGGCAATGCCGGGCTGTTGGTTCGAACGCCGCGAGCCGGCCGATGACCCATTCCGACGACCTGCCGGACATCGTCGATATCGTGCGGGATATGGGGAATATTGCGACCGATCCCCCTGCCCTGCCGGCCCATCTCGAGCCTCTGGCGGATCGGGCCCGCGATTATGTCGAGGCCGCCAGTTCCGCCAACACCCGCCGCGCTTACGCCGCCGACTGGAAGCACTTTACCAGCTGGTGCCGCCGTCAGGGCCTGGATGTACTGCCGCCCGATCCCCAGACGGTCGGACTTTACATCACGGCGCTCGCCTCCGGCGCCAATGAAGCGTCCAAGGCATCTGTCGCCACCATCGAACGCCGCCTGTCGGCGTTATCCTGGAACTACAGACAGCGCGGCCAGCCGCTCGACCGCAAGGACCGCCATATTGCCACCGTGATCGCCGGCATCCGCAACACCCATGCCGCGCCGCCCCGGCAGAAGGAGGCAATCCTGCCGGAAGATCTGATCGCCATGCTGGAGACGTTTCCCCGCGGCACGTTGCGCGGTATGCGTGACCGGGCCATGCTGCTTCTCGGCTTTGCCGGCGGCCTGCGCCGCTCGGAAATCACCGGGCTCGACCTTGGCCGTGATCAGACAGAAGACGGCCGCGGCTGGATCGAGATCCTCGACAAAGGCCTGCTGGTGACGCTGCGCGGCAAGACCGGCTGGCGCGAGGTCGAAATCGGTCGCGGCTCGTCCCATAGCACCTGCCCGGTGACGGCGGTCGAGACCTGGATCAAATTCGCGCGGATTGCCAAGGGACCGCTGTTTCGCCGCGTCCGCGGCCAGGGCAAAGACGTCGGACCGGACCGCCTCGCCGACCAGGAGGTCGCCCGCCTCGTCAAAAAGACGGCGATGGCCGCAAACATACGTAGGGATCTTCCGGAGATCGAGCGGGACCTGAAGTTTTCCGGTCATTCATTGCGCGCCGGCCTTGCCTCGTCGGCCGAAGTCGATGAGCGTTATGTCCAGAAGCAGCTCGGCCATGCGTCCGCTGAAATGACCCGCCGTTACCAGCGCCGGCGCGATCGTTTCCGCATCAACTTGACGAAGGCGGCAGGGCTGTAGCTCCCCTCCCCTCTTCGCAGCCCCTTGTCACTTATTCGCCAGCGGATTATATAGTCACTATAGTCATGATGGTCAGGAGATGTACAATGCAGCCATCACCACACGACGAGAGAAGCTGGACCGTTGCCAACGCGAAGGCGAAACTCTCAGAAGTCATTGACCGCGCGCAATCCACGCCGCAGACGATCACCCGAAACGGCAAGCCTAGCGTCGTTGTCGTCTCTGCCGAAGAATGGCAGCGGAAGACCGCGCGCAAAGGTACGCTCGCTGAGTTTCTGATGGAGTCGCCACTACGCGGCGCCGGTCTCGACCTCGAGCGTCAACGCGACGAACCACGTGATCTGTCGCTGTGAGACTCCTGCTCGACACCAATGTTCTGTCAGAAGTGACAAAGCCGCGTCCCGAGGGCCGCGTTCTCGAATGGTTGGATGGACTCGACGAGGACCGCTCCTTTATCAGTGTTGTGTCGATTGCGGAAATTCGTCGCGGTGTTGCCCTCATGGACAACGGACGAAAGCGCGATGCACTGGTCGAGTGGCTCGCCCGGGATCTGCCACAACGTTTCGAGCACCGCGTCGTTCCGGTGGACGAACGTGTTGCTCTGGCGTGGGGTGATTTGATGGGCGATGCAAAGCGGAGCGGCCGAGGTATGTCATCAATGGATGGCTTGATCGCAGCCACCGCGATTGCCCACGACCTCGCTCTTGCGACACGCAACACCAAGGATTTCGAAGGCTTTGGTATCGAACTCATCGATCCATGGGTCGAGTGAGGTGCATTTCAGTTGCAGTTGATATGCCGATAATGGCCATAAAGGGTGAACCTGCTTGCTTTCCTATCACGTGCTGAAAAATCATGCCGGCATTCTTCTGATTGGCGATTGCACGTCTCTGCGCTGGTTGCATGAGGTCGTTCATGACGTCAATGAACGTTCCCCGCTCGTGACAGACAAGGAGGGCATGTTTCTCGGCCTAGCTTACGACGTTCGCAAGGCATACGAACAACAGCGCGAAGTTCTTCAGCCACCTCAGGAGCACGGCTCAGGCGCCTCGCGAGCGCGCCCTGCACTTTCCAAATTGCTTCGAGAGATAAGCGCCGGCGACACGCTCGTTGTCGTGCGGCTCGACCGTCTGGCGCGGTCCGTTGGCCATCTGCTTGAAGTAATCGAGGATTTAACTGCGAAAAAAGCACATTTTCGCTCACTGCACGATCCCATCGATACGGCCACGCCGCAGGGAATGTTTTCGTTACAGGTCCTTGGCGCCGTGGCCCAGCTCGAGCGCGCGCTGATCTCGGAGCGAACGAAGGCCGGTATCAGGGCCGCAAAAGCGAAGGGCCGACTGCCGGGCAACCCCGGTATCCGGGAAAAACGCCCTGAAGCGTTGGCCAGGATGACTGCAGCGCAAAAAGCGGCCTACGGCGATCGCATCCAGACCACCGTCAACCAATGGTTTCCCACCGTGCGGCGCATGCGACCAGATCACACGTGGGACGATATCGCCCGCGTGCTCAAGCAGCGAGGCCTCGACTGGACGCCGGAACGTCTTCGCCGCGCCGTGAAGTGGCTGGTAGCGGAGCACATGGCCGATCCGACTTTGCTGCGCAAGTCTCCTCCCCGTCAGCCTGAGGATCGCTTGATGACGTTGGTCGCCGGCATTCATTCATCGAACCCGGACCTGACGCTGCGTGAAATCGCCGCTCAACTGGGTGGCGCCACTCATGAAGACGAAGACATAGCCCCCCAGCGTCCAGTCGGCCGGAGCGATGCGGCGTACTCGCAGATGATCCAGAATTCCGGCAAAAGAAGGCGCCAGCGGGGCCGCCCAGGTGCTGACCAACGCTGCGACCAGCAGCGGGCCGAGGACCAGAAAACCAGCAAGGAACCACCACGCGGTTTGCGGTGCCCACCCGCCTTTCACCAATAGAGGCATGAGCCGGATCGTTACCGCCCACAGCAGTAGCGCTGGGACCCCGAACAACAGGATCGATAAACCGATTCCGATACGTTCCGGAATGCCAAGCACGCGGATATGATCCTGCTGCACGGCGGCTCTCCCAAAGGTGCCGAACGTATTGCCGCCTGCTGGGCCGAGGCCCGCAAGGTTACCCAGATCGCCTTCAAACCCGACTGGAACAAGCACGCCAAAGCCGCCCCATTCCGGCGCAACGATGAGATACTGGCGGTTATGCCATCAGGCGTCATCGTCTTCCCCGGTTCCGGCATCACCGACAACCTTCGCGACAAGGCCCGTCGGCTCGGCATCAATGTCTGGGAACTCAAAGGAGATGGCGCCATTCTCATCTCGCCGAGGAACCCCTTGCATTTTGGAGGAATTGTGTACACATTTCCCATTCAAACGGAGCCCGCCATGCCTCAGTCCCGGCCACAGACACCATCTCCCCGCCGTGTCGGCGTGCGGGAGTTTCGCGGCAACCTGACGTCCTTCCTCAAACAGGTCGAGGATGGACAGCGGTTTGTTCTCACCTCCCATCATAAGGTCGTCGCGGAAATCGGGCCGCCGTCAAAGGACACTGTCGTTCGCAAGCCCGGCGCGTTGCGCGGGAAGATCAAAGTTGCCGAAGACTTCGACAGCCTGCCGGCAGACGTCCTAACCTCCATGGAAGACGAGGCGTGAGGTTACTCCTCGATACGCATGCCTTGTTGTGGTGGCTGAACGACGACGAAAAACTCGGTCGCCATGCGCGTGGTCTTATCGGCGATGCTGAGAACGACGTCCTCGTCAGTGCTGTCTCCCTTTGGGAAATCACCGTGAAGCTGCGGATTGGCAAACTCGAGGCCGATATAGACGAGATTCTTGCGATCTTGCCGGATCAGGGATTCGATCGGCTGGATATCACGGATGCGCATCTTGTCACTCTTGCTACTCTTCCGCTTCATCACCGTGATCCCTTCGATCATCTGCTCATGGCACAGGCCGTGGTGGAGGGAGCGCATTTCGTTTCGCAGGATCGGAATGTCGGGCTCTACGGCGTTCCGTTCGTGACTTGCTCGGACCCGGCCGCCTTGTGATCTCCGATGGGCTCGGTTCCGCCGAGGTGGCCGGCCCCGATCGCTCGGATGGCGCGCTTGCCTATAGGGGTGTGCCTGGCGGATATCAGCGGCTCAGACGATCGGGCGCAGGCAGGCCAGTTGGCGAAAGCCCGTATCCGATGCCCCGCGCGAACCGCTTCATCCGATATTGCCGGTGATCTGCCCCCTTCAAACTGGACCAGTTATGGTTAGAGTTTTCCGGTGGATTTTCCTGGCTGGGAACCGCCCCCACGTTCTGGACCAGCGGAGGCTGGAGTTGTCCGGCTTCCCTTCAGGGAGGCGGGCTGGTTGCGCCTCCCGATTTCATCAGCGAGATCGGCACCTTGTTGCCGATCGCACCATGTGGCCGAACCTCGTTATAGTCTCTACGCCAATTCTCCATCTTTTCGCGGGCATCCGCAAGGGTCAGGAACCAATGCTGGTTCAGGCACTCCGCCCGGAAGCGGCCATTGAACGCCTCGATGAAGGCGTTGTCCGTGGGTTTTCCGGGACGCGAGAAGTCCAACGTGACACCCTTGGCATAAGCCCAAAGATCCAGATCGCGGGACACGAATTCCGTGCCCTGATCCACCCTGATTGTCTTCGGATAGCCGACCTGCCGGCATACCCGTTCCAAGGTTTCCACGACATCTTCACCCCGATAGCTGTGCCGCGGATCAAGCACCGGTACATAGCGCGAGAAGGTGTCGACCACCGTCAGCACCCGCAGTTTCTTGCCGGTGGCGAGCTGGTCGTGCACGAAGTCCATCGCCCACACATCGTTCGGGCCGACAGCTGTCTGACGATCTTCCCGAAGCTTCGCCCGACCACCGTCAGCACCCGCAGTTTCTTGCCGGTGGCGAGCTGGTCGTGCACGAAGTCCATCGCCCACACATCGTTCGGGCCGACAGCTGTCTGACGATCTTCCCGAAGCTTCGCCCTGACCCTGCGCTTCGGCGTCTTGTTGCGCAACTGCAGGCCTAAATCTCTGTAAATGCGATAGGTTCGCTTGATGTTGGTGCCCCAACCCTCGCGTTCCAGCAGCACATGCACGCGACGATAGCCGTAACGCACACGGGTCTCGCAGATCTCACGAATACGACGTTCCAGACCGGCCTGATCGGGACGGCGAGAGGTGTAGCGGTAGGTCGACCGATCGAAGTTCAACGCTCCACAGGCGCGCCGGATCGAAATCATCCAATCGCGGCACATGCCCTTCACCACCTCTCGCTTCCGAGCAGGCCTTAGAGCTTTCGCCGGATAACATCCTGCAGCATCTCGCGGTCCAACGTCAGATCCGCGACGATCTTCTTCAATCGCGAATTCTCATCCTCAAGTTGCTTCAGCTTCTTCATCTCAGGCGGCAAGAGCCCGGCGTACTTTTTCTTCCAGTTGAAATAGGTCGCCTGACTGATCCCCGCCTTACGACAGATCTCCGCAACCGATACCCCTTCGTCACCCTGCTTCAGAATGAATGCCTTTTGAGCATCCGAAAACTGCGATGCCTTCATCGTCTTCCAGGTCGCCTGACTGATCCCCGCCTTACGACAGATCTCCGCAACCGATACCCCTTCGTCACCCTGCTTCAGAATGAATGCCTTTTGAGCATCCGAAAACTGCGATGCCTTCATCGTCTTCCATTCCTTTCCCAGCCAGGAAAATCACCGGAAAACTCTAACCAAAAATGGTCCAGTTTGAAGGGTTCAGATCATCCGCTGGTCCAAAAACCTGGGGCGGTTCAAAACCGCCGAGGCTCTAACCACAGCTGGATGAAAGTTCCGTGGCAGGTCAGTCATATTTTGCCAAGGCCGAAGAAACCAGCAAGCCGCCCGGAATTATGCCTGCGGTGGAAGCCCACCACCCGCAAGTCATCGCCGGGCGTGCCGAAGCAATGTCCTTTCAGGTGAGTTTCGCCTTCAGGTTCGTCATTGCCACGGCATAGCCGCCCATTGCCCCATCGATGAAATGGACATGATCGCGCTGCATGGGCGAGGCGACGATGCAGGTCATCAGCGCCGAATTTTGTCGGTGCAGCCCGTAATTGCAGATGCCGGCGCGCTCGGCCTCTTGCAGCCGGTCCTCGATCTGACGCAGCACCGCCGGTCCAACATCGATGGTCATCTTGAGCCCGTCGTCGAATTTGCGGAAATCCGAGTTCCTGGCCACCTCGCGCCGATAGGCTCTTGGATCGAAGCCGCCGATCTTCCAGCCGAGCTTGTCGGCGACAATGGTGCTGAACATGAGCGCCGATATCCACAGCTTGGAAATCCACCGCCGGCCGGCGGGCGCGTTCGCGCGGGCTTCCGCATCCAGTCCCTGCGAAGAAACGCCGAACTCCGGCCCTTCCGCCGGCAGGGGATGGCCGCCGCGCTGTTGCTGGCCGGTCAGGGAGATCAGATCGGAGACGAGATCCTGAAAGGCGTGTGCGTCGTGCGCCGGGCCCGGCACGGCGATGATGGAGACGATTTCACCGAGCGTGGCGTCGATCGGGTTCCAGCGGCATGAAAGGCCGGTCAGGTCCGGTCTCGTTCCCGCCTGGGCCGGTTCGATCCGATAGCGGCCGGCCTTCATCCGGGCTTCCGCCCAACTGCCGCCGCCGCCGGCAAACATGGCGTAGGACACGTCCGCTGAAGGCTGGAACCGGGCGATCAGCACGTCCAGGCCTTCGGCGCGGATGTCTTCGACTGGCACCAGCGCGGCGCGCATGGTCATATCAAGTTCTTCCGCGACCCAGGTCTGGACGGCGGCCAGCGTATCGCGGGCGACACTGATGGCGGAGGGCGGCACCACCACTTGCGCGCCGTCGCCGCCGAACACGAAGGGAAGGTCGCGCCGGTCGAGCGCATTGAGCAGGGCGGAAATGACGCTGGCGCCCGCCATATTGACGGATTTGTAGTGGCCGGCCGCGACGGCGCCGGTCGAATCGACGATGTCGGCCAGCGCCAGTGCCCAGCCGGGCGGGAGCGGCTGGTAATTGCCGATATCGGCCACATTTCCGAACTCCCGGAAGACGGGCAACGTATCGATGAACGATTCAGGCGCGACTGGCTGTTTCATCCTTTATAATTAGCACATTGCGATTGATTGCGGATCAGGGAATGCTGCATGCGCTTGACTTGCGTCGATTGCCTGACGATAGACTCCCGACAATGCGAATTGCTTTCCACGCGCCCATGAAATCGCCCGCCCACCCGGTGCCCTCAGGCGACCGCCAGATGGCACGACTGTTGATGAGGGCATTGAAGCAGGGCGGACATGGCGTCGAACTGGCATCGGCGCTTTCGACCTATCAGCGTGATCCCGATCAGCATCGGTTCGCCGCCATTGAAGCCGAAGCCGCCGGAGAGGCCGCAAGACTCACGGCGCTCTGGAAGCGCGAGGGCGCGCCGGATCTCTGGTTCACCTATCATCCCTATTACAAGGCGCCGGACCTGCTCGGGCCTGGCATGGCGGCTGCGTTCGGCATCCCCTATGTGACGGCGGAAGCCTCCTATTCCAGGCGGCGCGACGAGGGGCTATGGGCGAAGACGCAGGCATCCGTGGCCCGATCGGTCAGTCAGGCGGCGCTCAATATCTGCTTCACCCGAAGGGACCGCGACGGGCTTGCCGATGCCGTGCCTGACGCCTTCCTCGGCCTGCTGCCGCCCTTCATCGACGCATCAGGATTTCCCGAAAAGCCGGGTGCCGATCCTTCGCGTCTCGTCTGCACCGCGATGATGCGGTCCGGCGACAAGTTCGAAAGCTACCGAATGCTCGCCGGCGCCCTCGACAGGCTCCGCCATCTTTCCTGGAGCCTGTCCGTGGTTGGTGATGGGCCTGTGCGGGCCGAAGTGACCGCGCTGTTCGCCGGTTTCCCGCGGGAAAGGATCGAGTGGCATGGCCGTGTGGAGCCAGCCGCCGTGGCGGATATCCTGGCGGGCGGGGGCATCTATGTCTGGCCAGGCTGCGGTGAAGCCTATGGGCTGGCCTATCTCGAAGCCCAGGCCGCCGGCCTGCCGGTCGTGGCGCAGCATGTCGCCGGTGTGCCGGAAGTGGTGGTCGACGGGCGGACCGGATTGCTGACCCTGCCGGATGATATAGGAGCTTTTGCCTCCGCCATCGAAAGGCTGCTGATGAACGAGCGGGAGCGGCAAACGATGTCCGATGCAGCCCGGCGTTTCGTGCATGGCGAACGGTCTCTCGAAGCCGCTGCCGCCCGCCTTTTCGCCATGCTGCCGAAGGTCCCCGCGCTATGATCGGCGGTTGGCAATTGCTGCATGACGAGCTTGATCGCTGGAGCGATGCCGGGCGCGTGGCCGACTTCTGGCTGCGGGACGACGATGCGGCTGAACCGACTGCGGCGCTGGATCGGCTGCTCGACCTGACAGGGGACTATGCCGTGCCCGTGACATTGGCGGTCGTCCCCGCCTTCACCGGGGAAGCACTGGCAGCGAGGCTCGCCCGAGCGCAACATGCCCTGGTTGCCGTTCACGGCTGGGCGCATGAAAACCACGCGTCTGGAAGCGAGAAGAAGCAGGAGCTGGGGCCGCATCGCCCGCGTGATGTCGTCCTGGAAGAGCTGGCGCGGGGGCTGGGCGTGATCACGAAGCTCCATGGAGCGCGTGTCATTCCCATGCTGGTGCCGCCATGGAACAGGATCGATATCGGTCTGGTCCCGGAGCTCGGCCGGCTGGGCTTTGAGGCGCTTTCCGTGTTCGGACCGCCGAAACCCGCGCCGATCCGCCTGGTCAATAGCAATATCGACGTGATGGACTGGCACGGCACGCGCGGCTGCCGCGATCATGCGGTGTTGGTCGGGGAGATCGTCGCTCAATTGAAACGGGCTTTCGCCGGGGGGGATCCCGTTGGCCTGCTGACCCATCATCTGGTGCATGATGAGGCGGTGTGTTCTTTCATGGAGCGCCTGTTCGAGGTGACGTCCCGCAACGGGGTTCGCTGGCGCTCTCCGCGTGAAATACTGGCTGGACTGCCCAGGCCTTAGCGGCGGGAAAATTTCAGTTCCTGCCCGTCGCGCGCGGCGAAGGCGCCCGCAAAAGCCTCTTTTGCCTGCTGCTCGATGGCTTTGAGCTCCTCATCGGTGCGCCTGGGATCATGATGGAACATGGCCAGGCCGCGGGCGCCGGCCGCCTCGCAAAGCTTCACCCCCTGTTGCCAGGTGGAATGCCCATAACCGCGTTTCCGCTCCATTTCGGCTTCGAGATACGTGCAGTCATAGATGACGAGGTCGGCGTCTTCGATCAGTTTGAGAACCGCCGGATCCAGCTTGCCCGGTTCGTGCTCGGTATCGCTGATCAGGGCGATGGCCCGTCCGCCCCACTCGATCCGATAGCCGATGCAGCCGCCGGGATGATTGAGGCTGCCGGTGCGTATCGTGATGCCCTCGCGCGGCTGAAGCACGTCGCCCGAGATGAAGTCGTTGCAGGTGATATTGGCTTTGCAGACATCGAGCTTTGCCGGAAACCAGGGCGGAAGCATGAATTCGGTCAGCATCTCCTGCGTCGTCATCCGTCCGGCAAGGTGCCCCGACCATACGTTGATCCGGGCGTCCTTGTCGTGGATCGGCATGAAAAAGGGAAAGCCGATGATATGGTCGTAATGACAGTGGGTGAAGAACAGGTCGATATCGGTGACGCCACCAGCCCGCAAAATCTCACCGGCCGGGCGTAGCCCGGAGCCCGCATCGAGGAAAAGCCTATGTCCACCGCACTGCAATTCGATGCTTGCGGTATTGCCGCCATAATGCAGGAATTCGGGCCCTGATACCGGAACGCTGCCGCGCACCCCCCAGAACTTCACCAGCAACGTATCGTCGTTCATCCTGCCCCTTTGCTATGATGGATCGTGATCGCCCTAATCTCTGCCGCTCCTGGCATCGATCAGTTCCGCCGTCGTGTGGCTCAGCCGGTCGGCCAAGGCACGCAATATCTCGATCGTTATCTCAGGGAATTCCCTGAGGAGCCGCAGGAAATGATCCTTGCGGATGCGCAGGACCTCGAGAGGTCCGCTCGCCCGCACCGTTGCTGTCCGCGAGACATCACACAAAATGGCGATTTCGCCGACGATGGAGTTGGGCTCGGCCTCGGCGACCTTGATCTGGCCGCTTTCCGAGTCGACCAGAATATCCGCTGTGCCCGACAGGATGACATAGGCGGCGTCGCCCTCATCGCCCTGTTTGAAGAGGATCTGTCCCGGACCATAGCTGACGCGGTCTGAAGTGAAGGCGAGAAGTTTGAGCTTCGCCGGCTCGACGCCGGAGAACAGGGGTATTCGCTGCAGCATTCCGACTTCATCTTTGAGAAGCACGTCGCAACCTTTCCCGGAATTCGTCTGCTACGATAGCAGCTCCTTGAAGATACCATTTCCCGCCAAGAGCGTCTCGTGCGTTCCGTCTTCCACGAGCCGGCCGGCGCTGAACACGATGACGCGGTCGAACATCGCCGCCATAGCCGGATTTGACAATACCCATATGACGGCAGGTGAGTGGCCGCCACGTCTGGCTTCTTCCAGCACATTGCGCAGGATCTGACCCTGTGCGCGCTGGTCGAGAGCCGCGAGCGGACGGTTTAGAACGATGAAATCGGCGCGCTTGAGCAAGGCCCTGGCGACATCGACCTTCTGCCGCTGCCCGCCGGTGAGACGCCGGCCGCCGGCGCCGACGTTGAAATCCAGCCCGACATCCAGAACCTCGTCATGAAGGTCGAGCGTTTCCAGGATTTCTGTGACGATCGCGCGAATGCGCTCCGGTCCATCCGGATGATTGTGGCCTATGCGCCCGAACAGGATATTGTCCATGACGCTGGCCGCGGTGATGTAGGTCATCGGATCGTAGCGCTCGATCTGGCCTCTCAGTTCTCGCGGCAGTCCCTGGTGGAACAGATTGCGGGCCTCGACGATCCGCTCCATCAGGTCCTCGCTCAACAGGCCGAAGCGGTGGCGCGGCTCGATATAGGCGAAGCTCAGCGCCACGATCATGGCGCGGTCGGCCGGTGAAACGGCTTCGAAAGGCTTATTCGTGAGCTTCTGCAGCAGGGTTTCGTAGGCGGGGATCTCCTCGGGCGTCATGAAGGCGAGCTGCTGGAAGAAGGGATGGTTCGGCGGCAGATCGGCGAAGAGTTCGAGCGCTTGTTCAGCAATCTCCAGCCCCATTTCATAGAGGGTTCGTCCGAGGCCGGTCCGCCGCAGGATCGACAGGAAATAAGGATTGGCGGCCAATGCCTTATCGGCAAGCGCCGGGCCGGCGGCAACGCCGAAAAGCAGGTTTTCGCCGATGGTCGCTTCCTTATTGTAGGCGCCGGGTTCGAACGGCACCACCAATTCGCTCAGGCCCTCCTCCTCCAGTCGTGCGCGCAGGGCGTTCCGCAGCTCCAGCACCCGGTCGATGAGCGCCTTGTGGCGCTTGGGTTCGATGGGGGAGCGCAGGCCGAGATCCAATATGTCCTGCGACAGCACGACTGCATTCAGCACATTGCGGACCACGGCGAAGAGATCCTGCGGGCCGCTGGCGCCTATCGCACCGTAGTCGATCCAGTCGCTGCCGAGGTCGAAATCCGGATTGCCGGCCTTGCGTGCTTCTTCGATGTTCCAGCGGCGCAACTCGGCCTCGCCCCCCTCATAGGTCGCGGGTCTCAGCGGTGCATGTTTTAATCCATAGAGAAGATTGTCGCGAAGGCTGCCGTGAAAGAGAAAGACGTCCGACGAGGCATAGGCCATGCGTCGTCCGGTCACCGCTTCCGGTAGTTCAAGCAGGTCGACGCCGCCTGCCGTCACCTTGCCGCCTTCCGGTCTGTTCAGGCGCGCTATTGCCTCCGCAACGGCCTCGGCGCCGCCGGCCGTCGTGCTGACAATGGCGACCGTCTCGCCCGGATGGATCTCGAAGGAGACCCGCTCGACCAGTGTCGCCCCGCCGTCATCGGCCAGGGAGAGATTGACGGCGGCAAGCGGGCCGCTCAGCGCACCGACAGGCTCGTATCTGACGGTCTGAATTTCCGGCTCGATCAGATTCTCGGCACTGAACTGTTCGACGACCTGCGCATATTTCACCTGCACGTCCTGACGCGCCTGGTCCCAGTCGATCAGTTCCTTGAGCGGCCCGGGCAGGTCCTTATAGGCGGTGATGACGGCCACCAACTGACCGACATCGAGACGCCCCCGAAGAACCAGATAGCCGCCGATGAGATAGAACAGGAAAGGCGTTACCTGGGCCAGCAGATTGTTGAGGAATTTGACCAGGAACTTCCACTGATAGAGATCGTAACGGATCTTGAAGATCCGTCCGAGCCTGGCGGCGATGTCTGCACGCTCGTAATTGGAGGTGTCATGGACATGCACGGTGCCGATGCCGTCGACGATCTCGCCGACCCGGCCGGAGAGCGCCCGCGCGGTGATCTGCCGTTCACGGCCCAGCCGAAGCAGCCTTTTGCGCATCTGCGGGATAAGCACGATCTGCACGCTCACGATGGCGAAGGCCATCATGCCGAGCCAGAAATTTTGCACCATGATGAACAGCATGGCGGTCAGCGCCTGGCCGCCGAGCAAGGCCGGCTGCACGAATGCATCGCCGATGAAGCCGCCGAGCGGCTCCACCTCGTCCTTCACCAGGCTCGCCACCTCGGCGGATTTCACCCGCTTGAAATATTGTGGAGGAAACCTGAGGACGCGATCGACAAGCTCGAAGCGGATGCGCCGCAGCATCCTCTCGCCAAGACGGCCCTTGTAGGTGTTGATATAGAATTTGAACAAGCCGTTGATGATGACGAGCAGCAGGAAGACCAGGCTGAGGGCGACCAGCATGCCCTCGCGAGTGAGCTCGAAGCCGGAGAAGATATGGATCTCGCCGATGAACGGCAGATCGGGGCTGAACTCCATGAAGGGCTGTGTTGCGCCGGGAGCCTCGAAGCCTCCGCCCTGGATCGGCCCGTTGACGATCAGCTTGGGCAAATCGAACGACAGGAAATAGGGGATCATCGACAGGACGACGATCACGACGATCCAGAGCTGCTGCCTCTTGGTATGCGACCAGATATAGCGGGCGAGACTTGGTTCCATCAGCAGCCGCCACTAGCGAGTGGAAGGATGCAGCACGTAGAACCGCCTCTTCGCAAAGGGCGATCCCGCGATGGCTTCGTCGTCGAGCACAAGTTCGACGCTGCAATGGACCTTCAGGTTGGGCCGGCTGACGATGGCGGGGACCTGCGAGGACGCACGGTCGAGCTCCGGCGGATATTCGATCACCACCACTCGGGCATTGTCGATCAATGAGAACAGCAACTGCCCGAGCGGCTCGCGGCTGCCGAAGGGTTTTAGCGAATAGCCGAGCAGGACCAGCCCGTAGCTGCCCGGAGCATAGTCGTATTCGACTTCCTGGAACTTCCGGGGGACGTGACGAACCCGGCAGGGATGGCCGTTGAGCTCATCCGCCTCATAGGCGGGGGTCTTCGGGTCGACGGAGAGAACGGAAAGCGGTCTGTGGGTCAGGTATTCGGTAACCGGCCTGATATGCCCGCCGATCTCCACGATATGCGGGCAGTCGCGCACGAAATGGGCGGCGAGAACCTGCCGGATGAATGCCGCCGGACCCGAGAGATGCGGCAGGTCCTTTCCATCGGCCAGCGGCGTAGAAGCTTCGTTCGTATTCAAATCCATGCGATGAGATTTACTTTTCAGATTTTGTTGTGTCGTTCAAAATCCCAACATACAACAAGCCCATGATGGACGCTACCCGGACCGATGATGACGCCAGCGTGGACTGGCACGAGCACGCCTATGATCTGGCGAGAGGAATTGCCGCCTATACGGCGAGCCCGCTGGTCGAGGGGCTCGCCCGCGTCGTCGCTCGTCATCCCGAGGCCGAGATCGCCAATGCCTTCAACCATAAGCAGGTCGCCTGCAAGATGTGGGCGCGGGACAGGCTCTTCGAGAGCTGCGGCGGCCGATTCGGGCGCATATGGGTACTGGGCGGCTGGTACGGCGTGCTGCCGGCTATGCTCTTCGAGGATGGTCGCTTCGACATTGGCATGATCGAGAGCATCGATATCGACCCGCATGTGGCGGAGATCGCCGAGACCCTGAACCGCACGGCCGGAGAGCGTTTTAGGGCACGGACGAGCGACATGTATACGCTCGATTATGCGGCAGAACGGCCTGATATGGTGATCAATTCGAGCTGCGAGCACATCGTGGATGTGCGGGGCTGGCTCGATATGCTGCCCGAGGGAACGCTGGTCCTCCTGCAGTCCAATGATTATTTCAGCGAGCCGACACACATCAATTGCGTGGCTTCGCTCGAGGCCTTCGAAGCGATGGCGGCGCTGCGGGAGGTGCGGTTTTCCGGCGCGCTGCCGACGAAGAACTACACCCGTTTCATGCTGATAGGGAGCGTCTGACGCCCAAGAGCTCGCGCAAGGCCCGTGCCGTGCCTGGCGCGCCATCGAGATCGAGGCGAAGGGCCTTCGGTTCGCTCGCGAGGGTTTGTTCGATCGCCGCCGCAAGGGTTGCTTCGTTGAGCTCCTCTTCCTTCAGCACGCTTGCCAGGCCGAGCCTTTGAAGGCCCAGGGCACGACGCGTTTGCTCGGTTTCGCCGCCGGAGGCGAACGGGATGAGTAGGGAGCGGCATCCGGCGCGCAGGATGTCACCAACCGTGTTGTAACCAGCCTGCGAGACGGAAAGCCGGGCGCCGGTCAGGAGGTTCGCGAAATCCTCGCGGAACCTGAAGACCGAGAGATGCGGCGGCGCTTCGTGGAGGACTGTTTCAAACGCGTCTTTCGGGAAATTGGGACCAGTTATCAGCCCCCATTTCAGGTCTGTCCGGGTGTTTCGCGCCGCCGCGACCGCCGATCCGACAAGATTTCGCCCGGCAGCCCCGCCGCCGACGGAAATCAGTACATCAAAGGATTCGGAAGCCGGCGCCGGCGGCGGCGCGGCCACCAGGCCGGTATAGGCGATCTTCGCCTCGATTTGGTGGGCAAGTGGAAATGTTTCGCCGAGTGTCGCGAAGGCAGGATCGCCATGCACCATCACCAGATCGAAATGCCGATTGACGAGATCGGCCGTCTCCTCGCTCCGTCCAGGCTTCACCCGCTCCTGGAGGATGTCGCGGATCGACGCGACGACGAAGGGTTTCGGCGCCATGTTGCCGATGGCGTCGAGCAGGGGCAGCAGTTCGAAACGCATCTGGCGGCGGCCGAAGGGAAAGGCTTCCAGAATGACGATGTCGGGCCTGCAGCTTTGGAACGCCTCGACCAGCATGCGGCAGCGCTTTTCCCTGAAGGCGTCGTCGACAGGCTTTCCCTCGATATCCGCCAGGCCGGAAAAACTCTCGTCGGATGTAACGACGGGAGGCAGGTTCACAGTGCGGATGCCCGGCCCCGGGAAACCGGCGACCGGCACGCCCCCTGTGACCACGGTGACATCGAAACCGGCGGCGGTGAGCGCGGCGGCGATACGGCTGGCGCGGGCAAGGTGTCCGATGCCGAGCAGGTGCTGGACGTAAAAGAAGACGCGCGGGCGCATCATGTCGCTGCCTGCCATTCCTGCTCGAACAGGTTCTTCAGCTGGCCGATGCTCGACTGGTGATCGAAATGGACGCGGACGCGTCGCTCCGCGGCATCGCCAAGGCGGACGCGCAGGGTCGGATCACGGATCACGTACTCTAGCGCCCGCGCAAGCGCTTTCGGATCGTCCGGCGGGACGAGCACGCCTGTCTCGCCGTCCGTCAAGAGTTCGGGAATACCCGAGACATTCGTCGATACACAGGGCAGCCGCTGGCTTGCCGCTTCCACCAGCACATTGGGCAGGCCGTCCCGGTCGCCGTCCGAAGCAATCCGGCAGGCGAGCGTGAAGATGTCCGCGCTGCGATAAAGCTGGAGGACATCCTCCTGCGCGAGCGCTCCGTTCCATGAAACACGCGATGCGATGCCGAGCTTTTGGGCAAAGCCCTTGAGCCGGTTGAGCTGGTCGCCGCCGCCGACATGCTCGAAACGCCAGGCGAGGTCGCGCGGCAGGAGAGCGAGCGCCTGCAGGAGCGTATCGAAGCCCTTCTTTTCCACTGCTCGGCCGACACTGAGGATGATGACGGGATCGTCGGGCGAGGAGCCGTCGCGCGGCGGGCGTATTCCCTGGAAATCACCGAAACGCGCAAGGTCCAGCCCGTGATAGCTTAGATGCACGCGCGAGCTGCCGTTCGCCAGCTTTTTCAGATGCTGAAAGCCGGTCTCGGTGCAGGTCACCGTCCAGCGCGCGGAGGAGAGTTTGTCGGCCAGATCCCAGTCAGCTGAAGTCCAGATGTCCTTGGCATGGGCCGAACACGTCCAGGGCAGGCCGCGCAAAAGACTGGTGTAGCGGGTGACGGAGGCCGGTGTATGGGCGAAATGCGCGTGCAGCCAGCCGGCGTCATCCGGCCATTCGGCCGCGAGCACCAGCGCCTGTCCGAAGCGGCGGATACGGTTGCGCGTGAAATCACGGCGCAGATCGGCGAAAAAGGTGCCGAACGCGCGCCTGAAACTGGCCTGAGGCAGGCAAACCAGAAGCGATTTGAGAACCCGCAGCGGCTCCTCATGCAGATATTCCGGCAGATAGTGAACGGATGCCTTTATCTCATCGTGCACCGGGTGGCGCTTGCCGTCGGTCGGCCGCCTGAGCGCGACGATGATGAGCTCGATCCCGGCACGTTCCAGGCCAAGCAGTTCCTGCGCGATGAAGGTTTCGGACAGGCGCGGATATCCCTTCAGGACCACCACGATCTTGCGGCGGGGGGGCATGGGTTCAGCTCCTGCCCTCGACGAGGGCGAGATGACGGGTCGATCGTTGTTCGAGCCATTCGCCGACAATCTCGGAGATATGGACGAGGCCTTCGAGGCGAAGATCGGGAGCGCCTTGCGAGGGGCGGGGCCGATCCGGCAGCGCTTTGAGCTCGGCGGCGAAGCGCAATGCGTCCTCGGCCTCTTCCGGCAACAGCATCTGCACCAGGCCGAGCTCGGCGGCGCGGCGGGCGCGGATCAACTGTTCCTCGCGCGGCCTGACGCGCGGCACGATCAGCGCCGGCTTGTCGAAGGACAGGATCTCGCAATAGGTGTTGTAACCGCCCATCGCCACCACCGCCCTGGCTCCTGCGATCAGTTCTTCCATCCGGTTGTCGAACTCGATCATCTTGATGAAGGGTATGCCGGCGCTTTTGCGGATCAGCTTCTGCCGCTTGTGGGCGGGCATATAGGGGCCGAGCACGATCAGCGCCTTGTGCTGGAGCGTCGGATCCTGCTGATAGGCATGGATGACATCATGGATGAGATCGGCGCCATCGCCGCCGCCGCCGGTCGTGACGAGAATGTAGTCGCCTTCCGGCTTGTGGCCGGGCAGTTCCGCATGTGACAGGCGCCGCTGCAGGAAGCCCACGAATTTCATCTTCGCCTGGATGGTCGGCGGCACGTCCAGACCGACCAGCGGGTCATAGAAATCGGGCGGTCCATAGGTCCAGATCATGTCATAGAACAGGCCGATCTTGCGCATGACATCGTTCTTGCGCCACTCCGCCTCCAGAAGGTCAGGAGCATCCATCACCTCGCGCAGGCCGAGGACCAGGGTGGTGCCGCGCGCCTTGAGATAGGAGAGTGTGTCCTCGATCTCGCCGCGCAAGCCGAGCGGCTCCTTGTCGACGATGAAAATGTCGGGCTGGAAAGTCTCGGCCGTGCGGCGGATGATGGCCTGTCGCATCCTCAAGGTTTCGTTGAGGTCGATATGGCGCTCCATCGAGGTATATTCGCCATTCCTCAGCTTGATGACGCTCGGCGTTTTGACGAAATCGACGCGAGCACGGTAGTCGAAGGCGCCGGCGATGGTGGCACCCGAGATGATGAGCACCTGGAGCCCGCGGAAATCCTCGACCAGCGAATGGGCGATGGTGCGGCAACGGCGCAGATGGCCGAGCCCGAATGTGTCGTGGCTGTACATGAGGACGCGGGCGTCGTCGAAGCGCTGGGTCATTGCCGGACCTCTCTGGCGGTTCCCGCCTCCGGAGCGCGCGAGCGGCTGCGTCGGCTTCGAAAAAACCAATCGGGGGCAGGGCCGACGGGGCCTCGCCTCCATAATTCCGATATATCCGCCGGCGAGGAAAATCCGTCGCCGCAGCGGATTCGCTTTGCGTTATTGATCGATAGCGGTTGGCGAGACGCGGTGCTTCCTGCCGGCACGTTTCACCTATTGGCCCGCTCGGAATGTCGCCGACAAACCAAAGATCATCCTTCTAGAAAACTGTCCGCTGACCCCGCTTAAGGATGCCCGCGCATCAACAACAACATAGGCGACCAACATACCTCGGATCAACCGGAATTTCCGTTCAGCGGTTGATCGGCGGGCCATCCGCGACATGACGATCATACTGGGGAAGATCATCATCGATGGTGAACCACGATGCCTTGGAGCCGACAAAGATATGCTCGCTCGGCCCGATGGTCGGCTCATCGGCAAGAGAACCCAGGGTGACATGGACAAAAGCGCCGTCGCGAACCACCGAATAGAGGAAGGAGCCGCATGATTGGTAGCGCGCGTCATGGTTCTTTTCTCCACCGAAAATCAGGAGCTGATCTGCGCCTTTGGTAACCGCCAGCTTCTCGCGCTCGATGCCGGCAAAAGGCTTGAAGGCCGAACCGGTCGCCCGCCGGCAATCCGGGCAGTGGCAATTGGCGGCATAGATGAAAGCATCGGCGACGCTGTATTGGACAGCGCCGCACATGCATCGCCCGGCAAGCCTGCGGGTATCGTCCGGTGTCGCCTCTGACATGATATTTTCTCCTGGTTCCCTTGCAAAGAGTCACCGCAGCGCCGGTGTGCGGCCATAGAGCAGCAGCATGGCGACGATCAATATGCCGTATATGACCTGCCGGCCGGCTTCGGGCATCTGCATCACCGAGAGGATCGATTGCAGCACGGTGATCAGGATAACGCCGGCGATCGTACCGAGATAGGAGCCGCGCCCGCCGAGGATCGAGGTGCCGCCGAGGACAACCGCGGCGATTGCCGGCAGGAGATAGGCGTCGCCCATCGCCTGGGCCGCCTTCGAGGCATAGCCGGCAAGCAGCACGCCGCCAAAGGCGCTGAGCGCGCCCGACAGAATAAAAGCAACCATGACAATGCGTCGCGTATCGATGCCCGAGAGATAGGCGGCGCGCTCGCGGTTGCCGATCGCATATACGGAGCGGCCGAAGGTGGTGCGAGTCAGCAGAAAGACTGCGGCGAAGCCGATCAGCGCCCAGATCACCACGGCGTTGGGAATGCCGGGGAGGAGAGAACCCGTTGCCAGGAAGCGCATTGCGGCGGTTGCGGAATCCCTCGGAGAGAAGCCACCTGTATAGACGACCATCAGCCCTTGCGCGACGGCGTTGGTGGCAAGGGTGATGATCATGGAAGGGATGCGGAGATAGGCGACGCCGATGCCGTTGACGAGGCCAATTGCTGCGCCACATGCTACGCCGAAGGGAATGGCGAGATAGACGCCGACGGTGCCATAGGCGGCCGCCGCACAGGCCATCATGCCGCCGACCGCCACTGCCCAGGGCACGGAGAGATCGATCTGGCCGAGCAGGATGACCAGCATCATGCCGGTGGCGATGACGCCGAGGAAGGAGGCGACCTTCAGCTGCTGGAGCAGATATTCGGGTGATAGGAAGTTGGTGGAATAGAGGCTGCCGAACGCAAGCAGCAGGATGATGCAGGCAAAGGCGGTCGCAACCGCTGGATCGACGCGTCGCAGCCAGCGTGTTCCCACGAGATTCGCGGTTTCGCTCATCTGAACCACTCCAAACGGCTGCGCACGCGTAAAAGCCCGAATGCCCCCAGGCTGACGGCCACCAGTAGCACCACGCCCTGGAATAGCGGCTGCCATAGCGGGTCGAGATCGAAGACGAACAGGAGATCGCCGATTGTTCGGAAGGCGAGCGCGCCGAAGATCGCGCCGACGCCGCTCCCTGTTCCGCCATAGAGCGAGACGCCGCCGAGCACCACAGCCGCTATGGAAAACAGGGTATAGGCGTTGCCGCTGGCAAAGGCCGCCTCGCCCGTATAGGTGAAGAAGGTGAGGAAAAGTCCGCCGATCGACGCCAGCAATCCTCCGAGCGCATAAGCCATGAACTTGGCGGGACGGATCGGAATGCCGGACATATAGCCGGCGGGTTCGGCCGATCCGGCCGCATAGGCAGCGCGCCCCAGCACCGATCGGCTGAACGGGGCCCAGACGATGAGTACGGCACCTGCCAGCACGGCAAGACTGGCCGGGACAATGCCGAACAGTTTTCCGGTCAGTGCATCGGCCAGGCCTTCATTGACCGATCCGCCGGGATAAGGCCTCAGCCACAAGGCGATGCCGAAATAGATCGCGCCGGTGGCGATCGTCGCCACGATCGGCTGCAGTCGGCCATAGATGACGATCGCGCCATTGAGCGCGCCGCACGCCAATCCCGCCGCGAGCACGCCCGCAACGCCAAGCGCTGTCTGCAGCGGCGTGCCGACGACGATCCAGGAAGCCAGGCAATTCGTCAGGATGAAGATCATGCCGACTGAGAGATCGATACCGGCGGTGATCACCACCAGCGCCTGCGCCATCGCCACGAAGGCGAGGAGCACGCCCTTGTTCGTTGCGGTTTGCACCACATTCGCGGTGAAACCCGCGGGATGGTTCAGGACATAGATCGTGAACATCGCCAGGAAAATGCCGAATGCCAGGAGCGTGCCGCGGTTCCGGGCAAGGCGGTATCGCCAGTCGCCAGTCATGCCGCCTGCTCCCCGGAAATGTTGAGCGCCGTCGCGATCAGCGCGTGCTCCGTGATCTCCTTACCCACCAGTTCGCGCTTGATCATGCCGTCATAGAGCACCAGAACCCGATCGCAACAGCCGATCAGCTCGTCATAATCGGTGGAATAGAACAGGATGGCGGCGCCGGCATCCGCCAGCCGGCGCAACAGCTGATAGATCTCCTGCTTGGTGCCGACATCGATCCCGCGCGTGGGATCGTTGAGCAGGATGATGCGGGGCGCGCGCATCAGCCATTTGGCGATGACCACCTTCTGCTGATTGCCGCCGGAGAGCCCGCCGACCGGCATGTCGAGGCTGCCGGCGCGGATCGCCAGGAGCCGGACCATCTCCTCGATCTGCCGGTCTTCCGCCGCGCGGTCGATCAGCCCGTGGCGGGAGACGCGGTCGAGGGATGCGAAGGAGAGATTCTCGCGCACGCTCATCGGCAGCATCAGGCCTTCGGTCTTGCGGTCCTCCGGAATCAGCGCCATTCCAATGCCGTCCGCCTTCGCCTGGCCGGGGCTCGAGAGCGCCACCGGTTTGCCGTTGACCAGCACCTTCCCGCCGCATCCCCTCAGGACCCCGAACAGCGCCAATAGGAGTTCGCGCTGTCCCTGTCCATCGAGGCCGCCGAGCCCGACCACCTCGCCCTGGCGGACGGAGAAGGAGATGTCGCGCAGCCGTTCGCTCCAGCTGAGGTTCCGGCATTCCAGAACCGGCCGCGCGGCCGGCGGCGATACCGGCTTCGGCGGGAAAACATGTTTGTATTCGCGCCCGATCATCAATTCGACAACCTCATTGTCGGTCTTCGTGCCGGCCGGATAGCTGGCGACATTGCGCCCGTTGCGAAAGACCGTGCATTCGTCGGCAAGCTCGGCGATCTCGTGCATCCGGTGCGAGATGTAGAGGAGCGCCAGACCCTCCGAGCGGAGCCGTTTCAGCACCGAAAAGACCTTGGCGACGTCGGCCGCGGTCAGCGCTGAGGTGGCTTCGTCAAGGATCAAGATGCGCGGTTGGCGGGCGAGCGACTTGGCGATCTCGACCATCTGGCGACGCGAGAGCGGCAGGTCCTTGACGAGTGCCATGGGGTGGATGTCTGGCGCGCCGGCGCGCGCCAAGGCCTCCTCCGCGATCCGACGCTGCGCGCGCCGGTCGATGAGGCCGAAGCGCCTCGGCGGATCGAACAATGCGATATTGTCGGCGACGCTCAGATCGGGGATCAGCGACAATTCCTGAAAGATGCAGACGATGCCCGCGCGGTTCGCCTCGGCCGGCGAGGCGAAGGAGACCTCCCCGCCGTCGAGCAGCATCCGGCCTTCGTCCGGCGAAATAACACCTGCCAGGATCTTGATGAGGGTCGATTTGCCGGCGCCGTTTTCTCCCAGGACGGCATGGATGCGGCCCGCCCTGACAGTCAGTTCCGCTTCCTCCAACGCACGCACGCCGCCAAAACGCTTCGATATCCCTTCCATTCTCAGCAGTGGCGGCCTGGCGTCCCCCATATCTGCGGCCATGCGCTCCTCCCCAGTTGCGGCTCTGACGGCGCTTATGCAGGTATCACTCGTTTTCCTTTGTCTGCCCCATGATCTCCTGCGCGGTGAAGTTGATCCCGCAGGTCGGGAAGGAATTACCGACGAAGAAATTGTCGGACTGGTCGGGATAATAGTCCTGGTTCTCCTTGAAATCCGGGTCCTCGACCACCGCAAGCGGCAGTTTGACCGACTGCGGCACTACCTTCCCCTCGAGTGCTGCGATCGCCGTCTTGATGGCGACCGCCACCTGGGCGGGGCCAGTGCCGGCGGAGGAGCATTTGAGCCCTTCGGAAGCGTATTTGGCGCAGAATTTGCGGAAGCCGTTCTCGGTCTCACCGCCGAAAGGCACAAACGCGTGCTTGGCGTCGATCATCGCCTGCACGACGCCCGTATCACCGCCCTGGGCGGTGATACCGTCGAACTTCTTGTGCACGGCGATGGCGTCGGCGGTGGCCTTCTGCGCCGTCGGGTCGTCCCATTTGCCGAGCACTTCGACCACCTCCCACTTCTTGCCTGATGCGTCGAGCGTCTCGTGGATGCCGTTGTGGCGGTCGGTGTCGACGGATGTGCCGGGAACGCCCCGCACTTCAAGGATCTTGCCGCCGTCGGGCAGGTGCGTGTCGAGCCACTTGCCCCACAGCACGCCGAGGCCCTTCTGGTCGACGTTGACGTTGATCGCGTCCTCGGTGTCGAGCGTGTTGTCGAAGGCGACAAGCACGACACCCGCCTGCTTTGCCCGCTTGATAACGGGTGTGAAGGCGGTGGGATTCTGCGCGTTTACAATGACGGCATCATAGCCGGAATCGATGAAATTATTGATCGCGGATATCTGCGCCGGCACATCCTCGCCGGTCGAAACGACCTTGAACTCCTTCAGCTTGGCGGTGACATCGGATTGCGCGGCATAGGCCTTCGCCGTCTGGATCATTTGGATGCGCCAGGTATTGGCGATATAGCCGTTGGCGAGCGCGATGCGGTAGGGCCCGTCCTTGGTCGGGAACTTGAAGAATTTGGTATCGGCGCTCCACGGCACGAAGCATTCGGGCTCGTCCGGCGGACCGCTGACGGTTTCGGGCTCCGACAGCGCCGAGGTGGACAGCAGCGACATGGCGGCGGCGGCCGTGATGCCGATTATGGACAATCTGGTCATGATGCTCCTCCCTTGAGATCTTCCCGCGAATTCTATGAAGTCGAAAGACGGAAAACCCGTATTCTGCAGGCACTCTCCCCTTGGGATTTTCTATTTTTGTTGAGTGCCTGCACCGCGCGACCGGTCCTCCACCTGACCGCGCAAGGTCCTAGAATGGTAGTGCTGCGCTTTCAGGAAGTAAAGCAATCCTCGTTGTGCCGCCGATTGTCCGGGAACCTGGTGTTCCATCCGGATCGTCCGGTGGGAAGGGCCCTCAAATCCTGGCATTCTGGTATCGCGCCAGCATGATCCGCGCGATCTGGGCGAGATTCAAAAAGATGAAGAACACGTTCCAGGCCACCACGTTCAGCATCGGAACCGGTTGGCTATAGAAGTAGATGGCCAGGCAGCAAGCAGCTGTCGTCGTGAGGATGCGCAGCCGCAGCATGTCCATCGTGAAATAGGCGACGACATAGAGGATATTGGCTGTATTGATGAGAATGTCCATGGATGTTCTCTCTGCCGCGTATCGTCGGGAAAGGGGCGCCCAGCCGCTCAGCCGGGCGCCACGGTCTTACTCGCCGCCGAACTCGGTCTTGAAGGTTTCGAAATTGACCTGCAGCCCGTTCAGGACCGTGCTCCAGTGACGGACATAGGCTGCCTGGGCGACGGCCTCGGCGATCTCTTCTTCGCTCGCGCCGTGGTTCCTGGCCATCCTGGTCTCAAACCAAGTGCAGTAGCGGCATGGAATCTGCGCCGCGACGGCCAGATTGATGAGCGCCTTGACCCTTGGTTCGAGGGCGTTGTCGCCCTTGATCTCCAGGCCTTTGGTCATCGCCCAGGCGCCTGCGACCGCTGATTTCGGATAGGCCTTGAAGTGCGTGGGCACCGTGCCGAACGTCGCCTCGATATCCCTGTAGGTCTGCTCGACCGTGGGCATTTCCTGCGCGCTTGCCGGGGTGCCGGCGAACATGGCTGTTCCGGTGGCAAATGCTGCGATGGCAAGTGTTTTTCTCATGTTCCTTCTCCCGTTTCTGTTTCGAAGGGCAAAGCATCTCCGTTCCCCGTACGCCCTTTACGCAGCGAGGCCGGTAACTCGGTTCTGGAGCCGAGTGGTATCCCCTGGCGGAGCAGGGGCGGAGGTTTGTGGCTAATTGTTAGGAGCGCTCGACGCTGGAGCCTGCCTGGCCCCGTTCCGAACGGACGATCCACCAGATATCGGATCGCGACAGGCCGATATCCTTCAATTGGCTGTCCGAGAGATTATCGAGCAGCCGGGCTGTGCGCCGTGCGCTCCGTGCCGCGACGAGCGCGGCAAGACGGGCACCGAACATCGCCAGGACCGTGGAAGCAAAAGCGCCAATCCGGCTTCCGGTGGAGGGTTCATATGCACTATGGGTGGTTTCGACCGTGCTCATGATCATATCCCACGCCCTGGTGCGCCGCTCTGTGCGAGAGACGTATTGCTGCTGGTAACGGCCTGTGTCTTGCTCTCGTCAAGAGAAGCAGGGTGCTCGCGCACCGCTGTTGCAGTGTTCATCGGTCACTCTCCATTTTGCTGGTTTTCAGGCGCGGTCCTCTCCGCTGCCTGTGACTGCTTGATCTATTCGCACGGCGCTTTTTCTGATAGGTTTGTTTCGGAGAGAAGCGGTTCAAATCGGACATCGGCCGATGAAATCCGAAGCGCATGAACCTCTGTTCACGGCTGTGCTAGCAACGCCGCATGTCGGTGCCGGGGCGTTTATCATCATGGACGCCTTGGCTTCGGTGGGGTTTCTCTGGGAATATCTGCATGGCGAAGAGCCGGGCCGGAAATACTTTCTGCCCCGGCTGCTGTCAGTGGACGGCGAGCCCTATAACGATCTCCACGGGCTGCTTATCCAGCCCCACGGTTCTCTCGACGACCATCCCGAACCCGATATCATCATCATTCCGGAGATGTTGCTCGATCCGTGGCGGCCGCTACCGAATTCCTATGCTCCGATCATCGATTGGATCTGCTCGGCATATAAGCGCGGAGCGATCGTCGCCTCGCTTTGCTCAGGTTCCATGCTTCTGGCTGAAACCGGCCTGCTCGACGGGGAAGAGGCCACCTCTCACTGGGCCTATTCCGACGCGATCGCACGCCGCCACCCCGATATCCGCTTCCGCAAGGAGCGGATCCTCGTGCACGCGGGTGAAGGCCATAGGCTGGTCACGGCGGGAGGCTTCTCCTCCTGGCACGATCTTCTGCTTTATCTGATCGGCCGCGTTGCCGGGCCGGAGGAAGCACGGCGTACCGCGAAGCTGTTCCTGCTCAGCTGGCACGACGAGGGGCAGCTCCCATTCGCGGCGCTCACAGTTGGCCGCCGCCATGAGGACAAGGCTGTCACGGCAGCCCAGCTCTGGGTGGCCGATAATTATGCCAATCCCAATCCGGTTGGGGCTATGGCCGCCCAAAGCGGCCTTGCCGAGAGGAACTTTCTCCGGCGCTTCAAGCGTGCGACCGGACAGTCGCCAATGGAATATGTGCGGACCCTGCGGATCGAGGAGGCCAAGCAGCTTCTTGAGACGACCGACATGTCTCTTGACGATATCGCCATCGAAGTCGGGTATTGCGAGCCCTCGGCATTTCGTCACCTGTTCCGGAAACTGGTTGGCGTCACGCCGTCGGCTTACCGGCGCCGTCACCTCCGGCCGGTCCTCGGCCGGCAGCGCGCATAGCGTAATCACCAAAAAGCCCGGGCCCGAAGGCCCGGGCTCCCCCCGCCGCTTACTGCGGCTGGTGCATGCGCTTCATGTGATGCCTGTCATGGTGGCCACCGTGATGAAAGCGCTTGCCGGCGCGCAATTCCTTGCGATCGAGCTTGCCGTCCTCGTTGCGGTCGAGAGCGGCGAATTCCTTGCCTCGCTGCTTTTCCACTTCCTCAAGCGTCACCTTGCCGTCGCCATTGACGTCGAGGCGGCGCTCCATGCGGTCCGCGGCGCGCGATGCGATGCGCTTCATGGCCAGAGCTTCGAGTTCCTCGCGTGAAAGCGTGCCGTCGCCATTCGTGTCAGCAGCCTTCAGCTCGTCCATTCTGGAAAATTTCGCCAGATCGACGGGCTCTTTTCCAAAGCTGTTCTGTGAAGATTCGGACGACTCAACTGCCGAGTTGCTGGTGTCAGCATCATCATTTTCTTGCGCAAGCGCGGGTGACGCAAGAATTATCGATGATGCAAGGGCTATATACAAAGGAATTGCTTTCATGGCTATAAAACTCCATTACTCATTTCAGATGCGCCGTCGAAGGCGTGCGAGTAATATTTAGCCTGCAATATGAACACAAAATGAATTAACTTATTAATTATTTGTAATGATTTAACCGATCAGGCTCCCGTTTTGGGTCGGGCACCTGGAGCGCTCCGCTCAATCCTTCCCTACGAGTCAAGCGGGTAAATAGAACAAGATCCGCTCCGCTATTCGACCGCGCCATCACGACCAGACAGGTGGTCGCGCGCGGCACCGGGGTCAGGCTGGCGGATCTTGCTGGCGATACCCTGATGTTCTTGACCACCACCGGCTGCACCGTCTATTCGCTCGACATCGCCGATCTCGCCATCAAACGGGCGGGCAACCGGGCATGGCTGCGTCGCGCAGCAAGCAAGGACGAAGCTTTCAAGCTACGGCTAGAGGCGACCAAGTCATAGGCAGTTCGGTGAAACTCTATATCGGCTTACTTCCGCGCGTTTCTGCATTTCACGGAATGTGGCATGATAGCTCGCCGCTACGCTCAATGTCGCGGGCATAAGGGCATCGTGCAGGTCTTCAACTAAGCGCGCGGTGGCCATTGTTGTGCGCCGTGAAGGACACGAACAATCTGAACGGCGTCGCCCATAATGTAGACGACGATGAACGGTGTGTGCGTCACCACCAGTTCGCGCGTACCCTCGACGCGCCCTTCCCTCCCAGAAAGGGGGAATTCCCGCAGCCTCTCGATCTGCCCTTCAATCTCGTCACGCATACCGATCGCCGCTATCACGTCGTCGCGTGCGATGTAGTTGGTGATAGCATCAAGATCGGTTTCGGCGTCTTCGGACCAGACGAGCCGCTTCATCTGGCTCGCCTGGCGCGAGCCAGCAACTCAGCACGCTTTTTCTGCCAGCGCTTTCGGTGGTCCTCGTCGGACACGAAACCGACCGTGCCATTCGCAATGCCATCCAACGTCCCCCCCACTTCGGAGCGGAACCACGCATCATGCTCAGCAGCCTCGCGTTGCCGGCGAAGCCGTTCGGCCTGGTCAGGGCGTTTGCGCTCGATCGCCTCGGGATCGTAGTCGGCTGTATCGACCTCGAAGCGCGAAACCCTAAGCTCATCACGCACGAAAGCAGCAGCCGTGTTGAGGTTTCGCCACAGACGCGGCCGCCGTTCCCGTTGCGCGGACACGGCGCGTTCGTTGGTTCCATAGCGCACCAGTACGGCCCATCCGCCAGGCTGGCCGAGCACGATCGCACTCTCGATTGCGTGTGCATCCACGAGGCTCTTGACGGCTTTTCCGTCGATGGTGTCGGGTGGAGTATGATTGCGCGGCATGAGTGAGTAACCTTTTTGAATAAGTGCTGCACTATTATTTAGAAACCGCATGCAGATTTCCAGTAAAATTGTTGACCTATTTGCGTCTGATGGCGCTCACGACGAACCGTCTGCCTGGGATCGAGATTGCAGGCCCTCTCGACGAGACAATTGGGAGCAAGCCGCTTCGGCTTGGCCGGCGGCCGGTCGTTACGTGATTAAAGCGAAAACCCTCGCGTTCCCGGGTCCATTTTCCTTTTGATCATTTCGTCGACGACAGCGACCACCGTTTGAAAGGCGCGATTCTGCTCCAGGCTGCGCCGGAAAATGATGCCGGAGTGGAACGTGTCGCCGGGCATATCGACGGCGACCGTACGCAAATTGAAGCCGGGCACGATGCGCATGAAATTGTCGGGCAGATAGGAGAGGTAATCGCCTTCTTGTATCATGATCAGCGCCGCGATGATCGTTTCGCAGAAGACCGAAGCGCTCTTGCGCCGGCCAGTCCTGGCCTCGATGCGTTCCATCGCGAGATCGAGATAGCCCCAGTCGTTCTGATAGGAAAGCCAGGGATAATCGAGCAGCTTTTCCAGATCCTTCGGCGATTCCCGCAATATCGGATGATCCTGCCGGCAAATGACATGCATCCGTGCCTGAAAGAATCTTTTGCGCGCGAGAAATGACGGCAGCATCTCCTCGCTTGTGAAACCACCGCAGAAGATATCGAGATCGCCATTCCTGAGGCGCGGCATCGCATCGGCGTAATCCATCGAGAGCAGGTGGATCTGCATGGCGGGATAGCGCTTCTGCGCGGCCACGATCGCCGGCGGCAGCAGATAAGAGACCCAGACGGGGGCGGCCGCCATCTTCAGCGTGCCGGCCTCGCCCTGCAGGAGCGTACCGAGTTCCGCTTCGGCGACCTGGCATTCGCGCAGGATGTGCTTGGTGTGATTGACGACATGTTCGCCGAACTGCGTCAGTGTCACACCACGCGGCTGGCGCAGGAACAGCTTGCCGCCGAACTGCTCTTCCAGCAGTTGCAAGGAGCGGGTCAGCGCGGGCTGGGTGATATTCAGGCGCTGCGCTGCTGCGTGCAGGTTGCCGCATTCTGCAATAACAAGCATACGCTTCAAATCCGGCAACCGTTCAAACATGCGATCAGCTTTTCTTATCAATTCCGTACTTCTCGGCATTGTACATAATCGCGGAATGCTGACAAAAATCAAATGCCGAAACGCGGGAGGGCCATTTGGGAGGATGGCGCGTAGTGGTCGGGAGAGGCGCTTCTTGGCGCGTGGTCGGCAAATCCAATCCGATGTTGAACATTAGCCGGCCGGAACGCTGGCAAGCTGGAGCAAGGCGTGCCGAAACCGCTGAATATTCTTCTCATCACAACGGATCAGCAGCATTATTCGACGCTTGGCGTGCTCAACGACAAGATCCGCACGCCCAATCTGGACCGCCTTTGCCGGGAAGGCATGCGTTTCGAGCGCGCCTATTGTCCGAGCCCCGTCTGCACGCCGTCACGCGGAAGCATCATTACCGGGCTCTATCCGTCGCATCACGGCGCGTGGACGATCGGCGTCAAATTGCCCGAAGATGTCCCGACGATCGGCGAAAGGCTGACAAGGGTCGGGTACAACACCGGCCTCATCGGAAAAGCGCATTTCCAGCCGCTGGTCTCGACGGTTGAGAGTCCCTCGATCGAGGCGCATCCGACCCTGCGTGATCTCGATTTCTGGCGCGCCTTCAGGGATCAGTGGTATGGTTTTCAGCATGTAGAACTGGCCCGCAACCATGCGGACGAAAAACATGTCGGCCAGCACTACGCCATCTGGCTCGAAGAGCATGGTCTGGCGGATTGGCAGGAATATTTCCAGCCCGTCGCCGGGGCGAAATCCCGCATGGCGCCGACCACCTTTGCGGACCATCCCTACTGGGCCCGCCGCGACCGCTCGTGGAAGCTGCCGCAGGACTTGCACTATACACGCTGGACCGGAGAACGGTCTCTCGCTTATCTCGACGAGCGCTCCAGAGATGATGCGCCGTTCTTCCTGTGGACCAGCTTCCATGATCCACACCCGCCCTATGCGGTGAGTGAACCCTGGGCCTCGATGTATGATCCCGCCGATATGGAGCCGGGAGCGCTGGTGCCGGGCGAACACGACAGGAACCCGCCGCATTTCCGCATGACCCAGGAGGTTTCGCCGGACTTCCGCGCCTGGCACAAGCCGTTCGAGGCGCATGGCTGCGACAGCCACCTCTACCCCGTCGACGAGCTGAAAAATGACATGGCGGTCTATTATGGCATGATGAGCTTTCTCGACCAGGAGATCGGCCGGATCCTCGACAGGCTGGATGCACTGGGCATGGCCGAGAATACCCTGGTGGTCTTTTCCACCGATCACGGTCATTTTCTTGGTCAGCACGGGCTCGTGGCCAAGGGGCCGTTCCACTACGAGGACATGCTGCGCATTCCGATGATTGTGCGCCAGCCGGGCACGGTGCCCGCCGGCGTTGTCAGCGATGCCCTGCAGAGCCTGGTCGATTTTACGCCGACGGTTCTCAAAGCCGTGGGGCTCGGCGATCAGGCGGCAGGCCTGCAGGGCGTTTCCCAACATGGCGTCTGGACCGGGAGGGAAGAACGCGCGCGTGACTTCATTCTGTGCGAGAACCGGCACAATCCCGGCATGCCGCACCTGATTTCCTATGTGAACGGCCGCTATAAGATCACGGTTTATAAAGAAGGCCCATATGGCGAAATATTCGATCTTGAGGAGGATCCAGCCGAAATCAATAATCTTTGGAACGAACCGCGGATGGCCGGGCTCAAACAGGAGCTTACGCACGAAATGCTGCAGGGCCTGATGCGTTCGGAGCCGATGAAGATGCCTCGGGTGGCCCACGCATGACCGAGGGGCACATCAATAGCGCGGTGGCGCCGGCAAAGCTGGCACGCGCGCAATCGAGAGGGCAACGGCCCATGGCGAAAAGCCTGTGGAGATATTTTCCCGATCCGGCATTGCTGGCGCTCAATGGCGGCGCCTTTGCTGTCGGGCTTGCCGGCTGGGCGCTTGTCACCCATTTCGGGGTCGTCGGCCTGCCTGGACCGGGGGAAGTCTTTTCCCGGGCTGTTGATCTCGTCCGCAGCGGCCAGTTGCCGGTCGATATATTCGCAAGCCTGAGGCGCGTTCTGACGGGCTTTCTCCTCGGGGTAGTCCTTGCCATCCCCGTCGGGTTTCTGATGGGGTGGTACAAGGTGGCGCGCGGGCTGATCGAGCCCTACGTCCAGTTCTTTCGCATGATACCGCCGCTCGCCGTCATTCCCCTTGCGATCGTCACCATGGGGATAGACGAGGCGCCGAAGATATTCGTCATCTTTCTGGCTTCGTTCCTGTCGAGCGTGGTCGCGACCTATCAGGGCGTGATCAGCGTCGACAAGACGCTGATCAATGCCGCGCGGGTGCTGGGCGCAAAGGACGGCACCATCTTCTGGCGCGTCATCATACCGGCATCGACACCCTTCATCCTCGTCGGCATCCGGATCGGCCTTGGCTCCTCCTGGGCGACCGTGGTGGCGGCCGAACTGATCGCCGCGCAATCGGGTCTTGGATTCCGCATGCAGCAGGCGCAGCTCTATTACGATCTGCCGACGATCTTCGTCAGCCTCATCGTCATCGGCATTCTCGGTTTGATCATGGATCGCTTCCTGCTTTTTGCCGAGCGCAAACTCACGATATGGCAGGAGCGCGTATGAAGCCGAAGATCTCCTTTCAGGGCGTATCGCGTCAGTTCGACCTCGGACATGGTGAGGCATTTCTTGCCCTCGATCGCCTGTCGCTCGACATAGCCGATGGGGAATTCGTCACCGTCGTCGGCCCGTCCGGCTGCGGCAAATCGACGGCCATGAACATCGCGGCGGGCCTGATGAAACCCAGCGCCGGAGCAGTTCTGGTGGATGGGGTCGAGGTTTCTGGTCCGGGACCGGAGCGCGGCGTCATATTCCAGCAATATGCGCTTTTCCCCTGGCTGACCGTTCAGGAAAATGTCGAGTTCGGGCTGAAGATCGCTGGCGTGGAACGTGCGGAGCGGAAGAGAACCGCGGATCACTTCATCGAGCTGGTGGGCTTGTCGCGCTTCGCCGATGCCCTGCCGAAAATGCTCTCGGGCGGGATGAAGCAGCGCTGCGCGATCGCCCGCGCTTACGCGGTCAACCCAAAAATCCTGCTGATGGACGAGCCTTTCGGTGCGCTGGATGCGCTGACCCGCGTGCAGCTGCAGGACCAGCTTCTGAGCACATGGAGCAGGGAGCGGCGGACGGTCATGTTCATCACCCATGATGTCGATGAGGCCGTCTATCTCGCCAACAGGGTCATCGTCATGGCGGCAAAGCCCGGCAGATTGCATCGGATTATCGACGTCGGCCTGCCTTATCCGCGTAACGAAGCAATCCGGCTGTCACCTGAGTTCGCCGCCATTCGCAACAGCGTCTGGCATGAGGTTTATCACCAGCATGCATCTCAGACAGAACAAAAAGCTTTGGAGGAGAACTGAAATGCGCATCACCAGACGACAATTCGTGGCAGGTACTTCCCTGGCAGCCGCAGGACTTGCATTTGGTGGCGGCGGTGCCCGCGCCGATCAACAGACGGTCCGCATCGGCTATATCGCTGATTTCAACGGCGGCAGTCTCTATGCGATCGCCGAGGACCAGGGCTATTGGGAGCCTGAGGGCCTTGCTCCCGATCTGAAAGTCTTTACCAACGGTCCTCTGCAGATCCAGGCGCTGGGCGCGGGTAGCCTCGATTTCGGCTATATTGGACCGGGCGCGCTGTGGCTGCCTGCGAGCGGCAAGACGAAGGTGGTCGCCATCAACTCGATCGGCTTTGCCGATCGCGTGATCGCGCAGGATGGCATCAACTCCATGGAGGATCTGAAGGGCAAGAAAGTGGGCGTTCCGGAAGGCACCTCCGGGGACATGGTGTTGAGGCTCGCCCTGCAAAAGGCGGGAATGACCGTTGACGATATCCAGCAGATCAAGATGGATCCGAGCACCGTCGTGGCTGCGTTTTCGTCAAAACAGATCGATGCTGCCGGTATCTGGTATCCGCTGATCGGGATCATCAAAAAGAACGTGCCGGATATGAAGGAACTTGCCGGCAGCAAGGATTTCTATCCCGAGCACAGCTTTCCGACCGCCATGGTCGCCCGCAACGAGGTGGTGACGGAACAGCCTGAACTTACCGCCAAATATCTCCGCGTCTTGAAGAAAGCCATGGATTTCCGCGCCAGGAACATGGAGAAATCCATCGAATTGACGGCGACATTGCTTGGCGTTTCGGTTGACGCCGTCAAGGCGGATGCCGCCAACGGCCAATATTTCAGCACCGCCGAGCTTGTCGGTTTCACCAGGGACGGCACGGTCGACAAATGGCTCTCGGGCATGAACGAGCTCTTCACGTCCTTCGGCAAGCTCGACAAGCCACTGCCGCCCAAGGAATTCTATACCGTCGATCTCTTCATTGCCGATTAGTTTCGTATCGCCACCGGCCATGAGGCGACCGGATGGCGATACCTGCCATTATCTGACAGGGACGATCCATGAACATTCTCTATATCGACATAGACAGCCTGCGTCGCGATCACCTCGGTTGTTACGGATACCACCGGAACACATCGCCGGCGATCGACAGCATCGCCGCCGAAGGCATCCGGTTCGAGAATGTCTATGTCTCTGACGTCCCCTGCCATCCTTCGCGCACGGCACTGTGGAGTGGACGTTTCGGAATGAAGACAGGCGTCGTCGGTCATGGGGGAACCGCCTGCGAACCCTTCCACGAAGGTGCGGATCGTATATGGGCGGGGACCTTCTACTATCATGGCTGGATGAAAGCCCTTCGCGATCTCGGCTATCATACCGCCACGGTTAGCAGTTTCGGAGAGCGGCATGGATGCTGGCACTGGTATGCCGGTTTCAACGAGGTGATCAACCCCGGAAAAGTCGGGATGGAGAATGCCGATGAGGTCGTTCCCAAGGCAATCGACTGGCTGCGCCGCAACGGCTCCGACAAAAGCTGGTTCCTGCATGTCAATGTCTGGGATCCGCATACGCCCTATCGCGTGCCCGAGGCTTATGGCGACCCGTTCGCCGATGAACCCGGACCGCAATGGTTGACCGAAGAAGTGCTTGCCAAGGGGGTCGCCGGTTACGGACCGCACAGCCCGCTAGAGCCGACGGGTTTCACCGAGGATGATCAACAGTCGCTTTATCCCCGCGCGCCGACGCCGATCGACAGCATGGAAAAGGCCAAGGCCTGGTTCGACGGATACGATACCGGCATCCGTTATGCGGACGGCTATGTTGACCTCCTGATCGAGGAACTGAAAAGGCAGGGTCTTTTCGACAAGACCATCATCGTCATCGGTGCGGATCACGGTGAGAATATGGGCGAGCTCAATGTCTGGGCCGATCACCAGACGGTGGACCAGTTCACCTGCAACGTGCCGCTGATCATTCGCTGGCCGGGCGCTAACGAGATGCGGGGCGTGAACAGGGGGCTGCACTATCATTTCGACTGGCCGGCCACGCTCATCGAGCGGCTTGGAGGCAAGGTGCCCGACATCTGGGACGGGCGTTCGTTCAATGCAGCGCTGCTGGACGGGAATGATGGAGGGCGAGAGTATCTGATCACCAGCCAGGGCGCCTGGGCGGCACAGCGCGGCGTCAGGTTTAACCGCGATGGCGCGGATTGGCTGATGCTGCGCACCTACCATGACGGATACAAGGATTTCGGGCCGACCACTCTCTTCAATCTGACGGACGATCCGCATGAGCAGGAGAATGTAGCTGGCCGACATCCCGAAATGGTCGCGCATGCAAGCCGCTTGCTGGAGGAGTGGCGTGGCGAGATGATGAAACAGAGCTCGACGAATATCGATCCATTGATGACCGTCATGCGCGAAGGCGGCCCGTTCCACTGCCGGGGCGAACTGCCGGCCTATCTCAAGCGTTTGCGCGCCACCGGACGGGCTCATCATGCCGATGCGCTGGAAAAGCGCCATCCCCGCGAGGCGCACCCCGTTCGCCGGTAAGAGGTATCATCGGCTGGCCGAGGCACTTCCACGGGCCGGACACGACCGTGGAAATGCTCGGTCTTGGATAGACGATATTCAATGAGTCCCATTCCCATACCATGCCGCCGCCCATCATATCGTTCATCATGGCATCCTCCTTTATTCCGCTGCCTTTAGAAGGGTGAACTCGGATTCGGTGGCGGGCGATTGGCTGTCGGAATTCTCTGACAACCGCCAGCCCTTGACCAATCCGTAGATTGCGGGGATCACCGCGAGCGTCAGGATCGTCGATGAGATCATACCACCGATCATCGGCACGGCGATCCGCTGCATGATTTCCGATCCGGTTCCGGTGCTCCAGAGGATCGGCACCAGCCCCGCCATGATCGCAACGACGGTCATCATCTTCGGCCGGACACGCTCGACCGCCCCGACCATGATCGCCTCCCGCAGGTCGGCGCGCGTGAACACCCGCCTTTCCTCCTCGCAGACGGCCCGCTGCTCTCTCAGGGCCTGATCGAGATAGATCAACATGATCACCCCGGTCTCGGCCGCAACGCCTGCAAGGGCGATGAACCCCACGACGACGGCCACCGAGGCATTGAAACCCAGCCACCACATCAGCCAGATGCCGCCAACGAGCGCAAAGGGCAGCGACAGCATGACGATCAGCGTTTCGGTGAGCCGCTTGAAGTTCAGATATAGCAGCAGAAAGATCAGTGCCAGCGTGAGCGGGACGACGATAGCCAGCCGCGCCTTCGCCCGTTCCAGATACTCGTACTGGCCGCTCCAGCCGACCGAATATCCAGCCGGCATCTTCACACTCTTCGCAACCGCTTCCTTCGCTTCAGCAACATATCCGCCAAGATCGCGATTGGCGATATCGACGAAGACATAGACGGCGAGCTGGCCATTCTCCGTTCGAATGGTCGTCGCGCCGCGCGTCAGTTTTATCTCAGCCACTTCACCGAGTGGCACGGTTCCGCCGCCCGGAAGCGCAACCTGGACGTCGCGGGCGATCGATTGCGGATCACTGCGCAAGGCCCGCGGATAACGCACCGCCACGCCGTATCGTTCACGGCCCTCAACCGTAGAGGTGACCACCTCCGAGCCAAGCGCCGTTCCCACTACATCCTGAACGTCGCTGACGCTCAAACCGTAGCGGCCAAGCGCCACCCGGTCTGGAACGATATCGAGGTAGTAGCCTCCGATCACGCGCTCCGCATAGGCACTTGATGTGCCTTGCACGGTTTTGAGGACCGTCTCGATATCGCGAGCGATCCGCTCCATCTCTTTCAGATCAGCGCCGTAGATCTTGACGCCGACTGGCGTGCGGATGCCCGTTGACAGCATGTCGATGCGGGCGCGGATCGGCATCGTCCAGGCATTGGAAACACCGGGAAACTGCAAGGCTGCATCCATCTCCTGTTTCAGGCTGTCGATCGTCACGCCCGGCCGCCATTCGGATTTCGGTTTCAGGGTGATGATCGTCTCGAACATCTCCGTCGGGGCGGGATCGGTGGCGGTCAGTGCACGGCCTGCCTTGCCAAACACCGTCTCGACCTCAGGAAACGACTTGATGATGCGGTCCTGCGTCTGCATCAGTTCGGCCGCCTTGGTCACCGACAGGCCGGGCAACGTCGTCGGCATATACATGAGTGTGCCTTCATTCAGGCTCGGCATGAATTCGCTACCGATATGGCGTGCGGGCCAGACGGTGGCGGCGAGCGCTGCCACAGCAAGCAGTATCGTCACCGTCTTCGTCCTAAGAACGACGGAGATGACCGGCCGGTAAACCCATATCAGAAAACGGTTAAGTGGGTTTTTGTGCTCCGGCACGATCTTGCCGCGGACGAACACGACCATCAGCGCCGGCACGAGCGTGACCGATAGAAGCGCGGCTGCCGCCATGGCGAAGGTCTTGGTGAAGGCAAGCGGCCCGAATAGCCGGCCCTCCTGCGATTCCAGCGTAAAGATCGGCAGGAACGATACGGTGATGATCAGCAGGCTGAAGAACAGAGCCGGACCGACCTCGCTTGCCGCCTTGATCAGCACTTCCGTGCGGGATTTGTCAGGCGGTGCGCACTCCAGGTGCTTGTGAGCGTTCTCGATCATGGCGCCGATGGCAATGGCAATGCCACCGAGGCTCATGATATTGGCCCCAATCCCGAGCGCGCGCATGGCGACAAAGGACATCAGGATACCGATCGGCAGCATGATGATGGCGACAAGCGCACTTCTGACATGGAGGAGAAAGGCAATCGTGACGAGCGCAACGACGATCGACTCCTCGACGAGCGTGCCCTTCAGCGTCTCGATCGCGGCCTCGATCAGTTCGGAACGGTCGTAAACCGGCACGATCTCCGTGCCTGCAGGCAGGCTGTCCTTGACCGCCGCGAGACTACTTTTGGCATTCTCGATCACGGTCAGCGCATTTGCACCGAAACGCTGCAGCACGATGCCGCTTGCGACTTCGCCTTCACCGTTGAGTTCGGTGATGCCGCGCCGCTCGTCGGGAACGACCTCAACCCGCGCGACATCACCGAGACGCAGCGGCGTGCCGCCTTCGGTTATGAGGACGATGTTCTTGATGTCCTTGACGCCCTGCAGATAGCCCTTGCCCCGGACCATGAACTCGAACTCGGAGATCTCGACGGTTCGACCGCCGACATCGCGGTTGCTTGCTCGGACGGCGTTGGCGATCTGCTTCAGCGTCACATTCTGGGCCCTGAGCCGGGCCGGATCGACGACGACTGAATACTGCTTGACGAAGCCGCCGACGCTCGCGACCTCCGCGACCCCTTCTGACTTGGACGCCGCGAACCGCACCACCCAGTCCTGAAGCGAGCGCAGTTCGGCAAGCGACAGTTCCCTGGCCACGAGGGCATACTGGTAGACCCAGCCCACCCCGGTCGCATCAGGGCCGAGGCTCGGCGATACTCCTTGCGGCAGGCGGCTTGCGGCGGCATTCAGATATTCGAGCACGCGGCTCCGCGCCCAATAGGGATCGGTGCCATCTTCAAAGATCACGTAGACGAACGAGACGCCGAAGAAGGAAAAGCCACGCACGACCCTCGATCGTGGCACCGTCAGCATCGACGTGGTCAGCGGATAGGTGACCTGGTCCTCGACCACCTGCGGCGCCTGGCCAGGATAGTCGGTGAAGACGATAACCTGCACATCGGAGAGGTCGGGGATGGCATCGAGGGGAAGCGTGCGAATTGAATAGACGCCCGCCGCGATCGCGAGTGCAGCTCCGACGAAGATCAGCACAAGATTGCGGGCAGACCAGGCAATAAGTTTGGAGATCATGGCTGTCCCTCACTTGCCGTCAGCGTATTGAGCGCAGCGTTGAGGTTGCTTTCGGCGTCGAGCAGGAAGTTCGCGGCGACAACGATCTTCTCACCCACTTCTATTCCCCTGGTGATTTGCGTTCGATCATCACCGCGTACGCCAACAGCGACGTCACGCGGCTCAAAGCGGCCTTCACCCTTGTCGATGAAGACGATCTGGCGGTCACCGGTATCGATGACAGCGCTGTTCGGCACGGCGACAACAGGGCTCGGCTCGCCGGATGCGATCTCGACCTCGGCATACATGTTGGCGAGAAGTAATCCCTCTGGATTGGGAAGCTCGATCCGCACCCTGGCCGTTCGCGTCTGGGCCTGTAGCTCGGGGTAAATCAGGTCGACCGTGCCCTTAAACGCCTTGCCGGGCAGGTTTCGCACCCGGACGGTTGCTTGAGCGCCTTTACGGATGGCGGCGGCATCATATTCCGGGACGTCGGCGATCACCCAAACCCTGGATGTGTCAGCAATCCGGAACAGTACGTTGCCAGCCTCCGCCATCATGCCGGCGGTAGCGCTACGTTCAAGCACGACACCATCACTCGGTGACAGGTAGGTTATGCTCCGGGGCACGTATCGATCCTTGCCGATTGCCTGGATCGTTTCTTCCGACACACCGAGGTTGCGCAACTGCCGGTCGCCACCAGTATCGAGTCCCGGTCTGCTACCTCCGCGCAGTTCCGTGATATACTCGGCTCCTGCTCTGGCGATATCCTTCGAGTAGAAATGGAAGAGGTCATCCCCCTTTTTGACGCGGTCTCCGGTTGTGACGCTGGAAACGTTGTCAATAAACGCATCCACCCGCATGGAAACGACCTGAATCCGCCGTTCGTCGAACGCTACTGTGCCGGGGACAAGTATCTTGCGCTCAATCGCACTACGCTCTGCCACTGCGGTTCGCACACCGATTGTTTGCAGCCTGCCCAACGAAACCTTAACGATACCGCTGTCAGCTTCGTCCCCCTCGTAGACAGGAATGTAATCCATTCCCATCGAGTCCTTCTTCGGCACTTTGGATGTATCGGGCAGCCCCATTGGGTTGCGGTAATAAAGGATTTTCCGCTCGCTTGCGTCCGGGGCAGCGGCTGATTTTCCGGAGACCGTCTCGAACGATACGTCCTCGTTTTGTCGCACCGCCACGAAGGCGCGCCCGTCGGCGGTCTCCTTCGGCGTCATCGAATAAGCCGAGCGGCCATCCGGATCGCGATAATAAATGACAAGCCCTGTGCCCGTCGGCGTCTCGACTTTCGCCGCGACAAGTTCGACACCGATGATGGCGCGGAGCCATGAAAGGTCAGGCAGCGCGATACCACGCTGCCCGGCCCATAGACCTCCAGCCCCCGCCGTCATTATGGCGACGAGGGTGAGGCCAATTCGACCGACGCTGCTCATTCGACGGCCTTGAACTCGAGCTTGTTTTCGAGTGTGTCCGTCTCGCCCTGAACCTTGGCACCAAGCGACAGACGCCAGCCGCCTGCCATGGAAATCTGCGCCTTGAAACGATAGATACCCGGCTCCGTCGACGGCAGAGCCTCAATCGGCGCGGCCATCATCTCCATGCCATCGGGTGCCATGTCCACGCGCTGCGCGAAGATGACCGCGTCCGGGACGACCTGGCCCGACCGCTTGTCGACCAGGCGCACGGCGATCTCGGCCGCGTTGCCCTGCTTGATCTCGTTTCTGACGAGCTGAAACTCATAGTCCTGGATTTGAGCCCAGGCCAGGGTGGAAAGGCCTGTGAAGGTCAGGCCGATCAGCGCTGCGGCAACCGCAGGCCTAAAAGTGAAAAGCGTCATTGTTGATTTTCCTGAATTCATCGTAGGTTCGTGCGAAAGCACGGGATGGCTATGGCGCAAAGCCACGCATTAACGCTCGGCTAAGCCAAGCAGTTACAAGTCCCCAAAGGACACGATGAATTCAGGTTCTCGGCGGCCGATCTGGCGGGTAGCCGGTCGTAGGATCTAGAAATGGATCGCTGTATGGATTTATTTTGGAGCGAGCTTCAATGCGAAGCGTGCCAAACTCCCGCTGGGCAATGCCCGGGAAGCACTTAGCCATGCAAATAGTCGCCAGCGGACAAGATTTTTGACAGTCCGGCACAGACTGTTTCTGATCCAGGCAGCAGGATATGTCGTTCTGCATGGCTGACATATCCATATGCGCCATTGGCTCAATCGCCATCGCTGCCGCATCCGATGGAATCGCCATCGGTGCAGTCAATATGCCCAGGATCGCGAAGATCGAGAGCAGACAGGTGATGAGGGACCGGAGTCTCATGGTCCATAGCCATTGCATACTATGCGTCCCAGCAAAAGAGAAACAATGTCACACCTCCAGTGGACGGTCACAATATGAAGTTAAAGCTTTCGTTTTGACCCAAATTGAAAGATCGCAGAAAAGCAGACCCTGTGGCACACTTAAGGATAGTGCATGGTGAAGGCGACATTCCAATTCTGGATGATCTCGCGAGAGCTTAACGCAGGATTCCGCCCCTTCCGCAAACGACCCATATTGGTGACGACCCGATCGGAGGAACAACGCCCTCTTGCCGTGGTTCGGGGTGTTCGTGGGCGAGCCGGTTACCCCCAATGCGTGTGCAGGGACTGTCATGGAGCACCATCTCAGGCAAATCTTGAGGCTTGTGATTGCCTCGGCCTTTGGCTTGGCGGCGGCGTCCTGCGCCATCCCCGCCGACACGTCGGCGACGATCGGGGAAGACGCCACGGTGCACGAAGCGCGAAGGGGGCTAGTCGGCCTGACCGAAGCCCAGATACGGATGTGCGCCGGCTTTCCGACAGCCACTGTCAATGCCGGAGATGCGGGAAAAATATGGACGTATCAGCAGCGGAATATATCGCGGGGAAGCCTGAACATCTCGGTGCCAACGGTCGGCATCGGTTCGGTCCCCGGCGTGGGTGGTGGCGTTAACGTGGCTCCGGGCGGCTCCTGCAGCACCCAGGTCCGGATGGTTGATGGTCGCGTCGCGGAAGTCGCGTTTTCCGGCGATAACAACACGCCCACCAGTCTGAATTCCCTCTGCGCAAGCATGATCGACGAATGCGTGGTCTATGCCAGGCAATTGCGCGGCAAGGGAAAACGAAGGTAGCCTTCAGCCCGGCGGGTGCAGCCGCTGCTAAATGCGTTGCATTGGGGAGAGAGCTTTTCATCCCGCGGGTTTCACCCTATCCTCGGGTCGTCGCCATCAACCAAACAGGCTGAATTTGCTCCTGGAAATCTCAATCGTCGTCCTGCTTACTATCTTGAATGGTGTGCTGGCAATGTCGGAACTCGCCGTCGTTTCATCGCGGCCGGCCCGCTTGCGGGTTCTTGCCGATCAGGGGAGCAACGGTGCCCGCCTTGCCCTGCTACTGGCCGACAATCCCGGCCGGTTTCTTTCGACGGTTCAGATCGGCATCACCCTTGTCGGGATTCTTGCCGGTGCCTTTTCCGGGGCCACTCTCGGCTCTCGCTTCGCCGGCTGGCTTGCATCACAAGGGCTGTCGCCCGCGCTGTCCAATACGCTCGGCGTCGGCTCCGTCGTCGTCGCCATCACCTATCTTTCACTGATCGTCGGCGAACTGGTGCCAAAGCAGATCGCGCTGCGCAATCCGGAAGGTATCGCGAGCAAGGTGTCTCCCGCCATGGTCTTTCTATCGAAACTGGCTGCGCCCCTGGTCTGGCTGCTCGATGCCTCCGGCAATCTGGTTCTCAGGCTTCTCGGTCAGTCGGGAAAGACGAATGAGGGCGTTACCGACGAGGAGATCAAGGCGGTTCTTGCCGAGGCGCAGAGCGCGGGTGTCATCGAGAGAGAGGAATCGGCGATGATTTCCGGCGTGATGCGGCTTGCCGACCGTACCGCCAGGGCGCTGATGACGCCGCGCAGGGACGTCGAGGTGATTGATCTCGAAGACAGCTTCGACGAGATCCGCGCTCAGTTGCACGGGACAAGCCATCAACGCCTTCCGGTCAGGAAGGGAAGTGACGACGAGGTGATCGGCATTCTCTTCGTCAAGGATTTCTATAATGCCGTGTCGACCGGCGGGCGTGTCGACATCAGCAGTCTGGTCCGGGAGCCTTCGGTGGTCTCGGATCTGGCGATGGCCAACAGTGTGATCGAAGCCATCCGCAGGTCGCCCACGCGTATGGTGCTGGTCTTCGACGAATACGGGCATTTTGAGGGGATCATCACCCCGGGTGATATTCTGGAAGCCATCATGGGTGTGTTTCGGGGAGGGGAAACCGAAGAGCGGGCGATGATCCGCCGTCAGGATGGCTCGTATCTGGTCGCTGGCTGGATGCCGATCGACGAATTCGCCGAAGTCATGCGTTTTCCCCTCGACGACGATATCGATTACCAGACCCTCGCGGGACTCGTTCTCGAAGAGCTGAAGCGCCTCCCCGAACTGGGGGAAAGCTTCAGCAAGAATGGCTGGCGATTCGAAGTCGTGGATCTCGATGGTCGCCGCATCGACAAGCTGCTCCTGACGAAGGAAGAGGCGCGATAGAGCGTTTGCAGTCAGGTAGACACACCTGACGTCCGCATGAAGGCGGCAAAACAAACAGATAAGGCCGCCGCCCCGCCGGCGGCCGCCTGCATCAATATCCATTTATTTTTTTGCCTGCGGGCTCATCTCGAATTCATGTATCGATCGGACATAAGACTTGGGCTCTTCCAGGAGTATGAGCCCATGAACTTACATTCTCATACCAATGTGCCGCGATCCGGCGGCGTCTCCGAGATGGTTCCGGTATTCTGGGTATTCCAGGATTATGATTCCGGTTGGCGGGTCCGTAGGGAGGGAGATTTTCACGATATCGCCTGTCCTTCGCGCCGGCAGGCATTCTGACAGCCAGGGTATCGGGCGCCGCCGAGGGCGCCTATAGGCTCTATCTCCAGCTCGCCGACGGCCGGTTCACCTTGGAACTGCTGAATACGGCGGGCTACCGCGCGAACGAGGCCAAGAAAGGCGTCGCGGCGTGCTTCGTCCGGCGGCGGTGAGACCTATGCGCGAGAACCCGAATTCCGTTACCGGATCGCCGGAGATGATCTCCTCCCGAAAGGGAGGTGCGAAGAGCCTGGTGATCGAACTCGTCTTCCTCTTCGTGCTTTTTGCGATTGCCGCGGCCTTCGCAGTGCTTCCGACTGTCTTCAGCCTGTGGCGGCACCTGCCGGGATGATGTTCATGCAATCGGCGGATCGCTGTTGCGGCCGCCGGCACGGATGATCATCGGCGCGGCGGTGTTGGTCAGCAGGGAACGCAGGAGCTGAAACCCGAGAACCAGGGGAACATCGGCGCCAACGGCCTTGGCCGCGGCCAGCATTTCAGCAAGCCCTCCGGGCGCAAGCGCCAGGGAAAGTGACGTCATGTCGACGTCATAGACCCAGTGAAGGAGCGGTCCGACAGTCACCAGCATTCCGGTGAAGAGCGCAAGCGTGCTAAACATGGCCGCAAGGAGGACGGCCGGCATGCGCGCGAAGCTGTCGAACGGCAGGCGTGCGCCAAGCGAAGCGCCGATGAGGATCTGGGCCGCAATGACGACAAACGGCGGAAGGGCCGCGAGCTCGATCCCGAAGAGAACGAATACGGCGCCGACGACCACCGGCAGCACGATCCAGGGGTTCAGAAGTCCGACACGGCTCATCATCCAGGCGAGGCCAAGGCTGATTGTCAGGCAGGCCAATGTCGCCCAGGCCGATCCGTCTCCGGGGACGAGCGGTTGTCTGCCTGCGCCGACGAGCGCCGGCAGCGTAAGGACGATCAGCGTTACCCGTGCCGTATGGGCCAGGGCCACGACGTCAGCGCGCGCTTTCCTGTCCTGGGCGAGGCCCGCCATTTCCGCTAGTCCCGCGGGCAGGACGGAAAGCATCGCCGTCAGCCTGTCGACGCCTGCAATGCGGGCGAACGGCCGCGCCAGCAGAAACGCGAAGCCATTGGCGAAGATGGCGGCGAGAACCATCGCCGGCAGCGCATTCGCCATCTGGCCGAGAAGGGCGGGCGTGAGAATGGACGCCGTGGCGCATCCAAGCACCAGCTGGCCGAGACGCCTGATATTGGGAGAAAGACCCGGGCCGCCGGTGGCGTTCGTCCACAATGCGGCGGCAATCAGGGATCCGAGAACCCAGCCGATCGGTATGCCTGTCCAGTTGAACAGCGCACCGCCCGCCGCAGCCGCGAAAAGCGCCAGGATCTGGGAAAACCACAATCTGCTTCTTCTCATGGCAGGAAAGCGCCGCCATTCACATGCAGGCTTTGTCCCGTCACATAGCGGTTTGCCGGTGAGCAGAAGAAGGCGACGGCTTCGGCAACGTCCTCCGCCGTACCTCGCCTGCCAAGCAGGTTGGCGCGGTGGGCGTGGTGCGCCGGCGCGCCACTGGTGCCACCCTTGCGCGCCGTGTCGATCAGCCCCGGCACGACGCAATTCACCGTAATGCCCTTGTCCGCGAGATCGTGGGCCATCGCTTTGCCAAGGCCGACAAGCCCGGCCTTGGCCGCAACGACATGCGCCCGGTTGGCCGCGCCCGTATGGCCCGTGAGGCCGCCGATGTGGACGATGGCGGCACGCCCGCTTTGCGAAAGTGGCGCCACGGCTGCCTGGGAGACCAAAAACGGCGCGTCAAGCGCAAGCGCCATGACCCGCCGCCATTCCGCGAGCGTGATCTCCTCGAACGGGGCCTCGGGGCGAATGGCGGCGTTGTTCACCAGGATATCCAGGCCGCCGAATATGGCGACGGCCTCTTCGACTAGGGCGCGGCAGGTCGGGGGAGCTGTCAGATCGGCACTGACGACGTGAACCCGCCGGCCGACGGCACGTATTTCCGCGACGGTCTCTTCAGCCGCGGATTTGTCCCGGCCGACATGGACGACGACATCCGAGCCGTCCCGCGCCAGTCTGACGGCGATCGCACGTCCGATATTGCGTGAGGCTCCGGTGACGAGTGCTACGGTCCGCGCGCTCATGCTATTCCCAATCCTGCGATGTCACTGTAGTCGCCTTCGCCTGCCGCAATGCCATCGCAGATCGACAACAGCCGGTCGCTCTCGGCGCAGTTTCCGAAGGCAAGATTGGCGGCGAACTTGGCGTTGATCTCGGCCCGGGTGAGAGGATGTGCCGCACCACCGCGCATATAATTCTGCTCATGCTCGACGATCCCGCCATCCTCATAGGTAATGCGCACATGGCCGGTGAAGGCCTTGGGATAGGGATTGGCGGGATCGATTTCAAATCCGACTTTGCCTGCGATATCCGTGAGTGCGGGGTCGGCGATCGTCGCTTCGGTGTAGTCGCCGAGATCGGCACGGCCACGCGCGAGACCGAGCGCCACGCCGAAGGGCACGGAGAATTTGGCGGCGTAGGCGGTGGGCGGCAGGCGTTTCAAAGGCAGCGGCTCCCACAGGCGATGGACGATGCCCTCCGCCGTCTTGCAGGTGATCGATCGGATGCCCTCGAGCGGGGCGCCGCTCCGGCGCAGGGCGATGGCGCAGTCGATGTAGGGCTGGATCATGGTTCCACAGGGGTATGGCTTGAACGTGATCGTATCGCTGACGAAGCGTGTGCCCAGGTCTTCGAACAGGTGGTCGATAGCCGGTTTCACGGAGGGTGCAAAGGCCGTGAAAGCACCGTGCGTTCCCTCGAACACCTGGCGGGGGCCGATGAAACCGGCGCGCGCGAGGCTGTAGGCGCGCAAAGCCGATTGTGCCGACCAACCCGGATGCATCCGTTTCGTCCAGCTGCCGTCACCGAGATATTCGATGATACCGGAAGCCATGCTTCCGGCGATGCCGAGCGCATTCACGGTGATGTTCTCGCTGGCCCTGCAGGCGACACAGATGCCGAAGGTCGCCGCGAAGGTGCCGAGAACCGCAGTGGGGTGGAAGCCCGCCTTATGCACGGCTTTCGGCACGGTCAGAGCCAGACGGCAGAGGAGCTCGCATCCGGCGGAGATACCCAGCATGGTGCTGGCATTATCCAGCTTCCAGGTTTCCGCGGCGGCCAGCAGCGCGGGCACGATCACCACGCCGGAATGGACCGGGCCGCCTTCGAAGGTGTCGTCGAAGTCCTCGCCATGCGCGGCCGTGCCATTGACGAGGGCCGCGCCCTGGGCGGAGGCGGTGAAGGCATGGCCGATCACCGTATGGTGGCCGGGTTCGACGGCTTGCCGCGTTGCATTCACATAATCCGTGTTGCGGGCGGCAATGCACAGGCCGACGATATCGACGAGGATATCACGTGCCTTCTCGCGGGTCGCGGAGGGGAGCGCACCGGGCTCCAGTTCCGTCGCCCAATCGGCCAGGCGCTCCGATACGGAGCGGGTTTGGATGGTATCAAGCATGGATCAGCCGCCTATCTGTTCAGCCTCGGCCGTTTTTGGCGAGGGTTTGAAGAAGGAAATGCCGCGCTGAATGATGGAGCCGCCGATGAACAGCGCCGCGACCGTCAAGAGCACGATCGAAACCCAGTCGCCTACGAAGATCGACATGTCATTGCCCGACAGGACCAGCGACCGGCGGAAGTTGCTTTCCACCAGGAAGCCGAGCACAAGCCCCAGCACGGTCGGAAGGAACGGGAAGCGCAGAAACCGCATGAAGAAGCCGAAGGCGCCGGCAAAGAGCATGAAAGCTACATCGGTCAATCCCTCATGAATCGTGTAGATACCGGACAGGATCAGCGCCAGAATGAAGGCATTCAGGAAGGCGCGGGGCCGATTGACCATCCAGACGCAGATCGGAAGAATGGCAATGCCGACAGCGACCATGCCGAAGATCGCTACGAGTATACCGGCGTAAAGGCCGTGAATGACATCCGCCGACTTCTCGAAGAGCATGGGGCCGGGCTGCAGGCCGTGTATCAGGAAACCACCGAGAAGGATCGCGGTGGAATTCGAGCCCGGGATGCCGAAGGAAAGAAGAGGCACAAGCGCGGTTTCCGCCACGGTATTGTTGGCCGTTTCCGGAGCGGCGATGCCCTCGGGCGATCCTTTGCCGAACTCTTCCTTGTTCTTCGACCAGCGCCGGGCCTCGTTATAGGCCATGAACGAAGCGATCGTTCCGCCTGCGCCGGGCATGACGCCTTCGAAGGCTCCGATGGTGCCTCCTATCGCCTGGGGCTTGATCAGGCGCCGGGCAAGCCTGAGGCCGGGAAATTCGATCCGGGGGCGGGAGGTGATGCGGTCGATGTCATCGCGCGTTCCCGCCTGCGCCAAAAGTTCGCTCAAGGCAAAAAGTCCGACCATGACCAGAACCGGTTCGATACCGCCTAGAAGATCGGAATTTCCAAAGGTGAAGCGGTTCGACCCGGTCACGGGGTCGGTTCCGATCGTCGCGATCATGAGTCCAAAGAGAGCGGCAATCAGCCCTTTGAGCATGGAGTCGCCCGATAAGGTCGCAATGACGCTGAGGCCGAGGATGCCGAGGGCGAAATAGGCGGGCGGTGAGAAGGCGAGCGCCAGATTTGCCAGGGGCTCTGACAGCATGATCAATAACAGCAGGCCGAATATCGAGCCGAGAAAGCCGGAATAAAGCGAGATGCCGAGCGCCAGTCCAGCCTTGCCCTGACGGTTCATGGCATATCCGTCGAGCACCGTTGCCGCGGCAGCATTCGTCCCCGGTGTGCGGATCAGGATCGCGGGGACGGAGCCGCCATACTCGGCCCCGATATAGGTCGCCGCCAGCATGACGATCGCGTCGACCGGTTGCATGGCATAGGTGAAGGGCAGCAGCAAAGCCATGGTGATGGAGGGAGAGATACCTGGCAGGGCACCTCCCAGAATGCCGCAGGTGACGCCAATGAAGGCCGCAAGGATCAACGAAAGATCAAGCAGATGCGGCAGCGTATCCAAGAGAGATTCCATTATATGCTCCAGGATGGCGAAGGTTCATCCGCTCGTGATCGAGCTCAAAAACCCAGCGAGGAGAAGATGCCTTGCGGCATGCGCACGTCCAAAAGTCCGACGAAAATGAACCACATCATCGCGGCGCCCCCGGCGGCGATGACCAGGAGGAGAAGATCCGGTCGTGCACCCATGTAGACGGCCACGGCCGCAATGAGCAGCGCCAGGGTCAGCGGGTAGCCGAGGATGTTTACAGCGAACAAAAAAGCGATAGCAATCGCAAACAGACCGGCCGCCTGAAGGATCTTTCGTCCCTGGCCAGCCCATTCCTTTTCGCTTAGGACAGCACGAGCTTCCGGACTTAGCCGGGCCACCTCGATGGCCGAGTGAACGAGAAGAAGCAGGCCGAGCCCGGTAACCAGCCAACCATAAATGACCGGCATGCCGCGAGGGCCGAAGCCATCCGCAAGTGCGCTGACCCGGATGTGCAGGGCGAGATACAGATAAACCGCCCCGATGATGGTCGTGGCGATGCCGCCGACGATATTGCGCGTGATCATTGCATCTCCTCCGGGGCGCTGATTGTTGCGCCCACCGTTTTTCAGGGTCATTGCGTGACGCCGGCAGAGCGCAGGAAGTCACTCGTCTGATCCGCAAAACCGTTGATGAAATTGCGGTATTGGGACTGGGGCATGAAATCGGGCCGAAGGCTGTTCGTCTCGTACCAGGTCTTGAACTCCGGCTTGGCAAGGACTTGCGGAATCGCTGCCTCCCAGGCCGCGATCACATCGGCCGGCAGGTCCTTCGGTCCCGCAATGCCCCGGAACTTGCGAACCGCCACGTCATAGCCAAGCTCCTTGACCGTCGGTATGTCGGGATAGTCCGCCACACGCTCCGCGGTCAGCGCGGCGAGAATGCGGACCTGGCCCGCTTCGACCTGAGACTTCAGCTCCTGCATTTCACCGACACCGATGTCGAGCGTGCCATTGAGCACGTTGATCATCATGTCGCCGCCGCCTTCGTGGGTGACCACGGCAGCGTTGACGCCCGATGCCGTCTTCAACATTTCCATGGATTGCCGTTCCAGCGATGCCGGATTGGCCGCTCCCCAGGTGCCGCGGCTTTCGCGCGCCTTGGTCATCGCATCTTCGAGGGTCTTGAACGGACCCTTCGCGCTGGTGAAGATCATCTCGGGATCCTCGAACACATTCACGACCGGGTCGAGATCCTTGTAGCTATATTCGGGATCGGACAGCAGGGACGTGTAGATGAAGGTCGGCGTTGTTCCGTAGAGAATGGATCCGTCCTTCGGAGCCTTTGCGATGTGTGCCATGGCCGTTGCGCCGGAGCCGCCGGTAATGTTCTCGACCACGACATTCACGCCGAGGACCGGCGATAAGGCCTTTGCCAGTTCGCGCAGGAATACGTCGCCCCCCGCACCAGGGCTCGAATGCGTGACCAGCGTGACCGACTTCACCGGATAGTCCTGCGCAACCGCAGTGCCACCGAACGATATGGCAATAGCTGTCGCAGTCAGACAATTCTTCAGCATTTCCTTCCTCCCTTGGATTTGACGGCGACCCCATGCCCCTCGTAGTCGCCGTTCTCTCCATTTAACAGCCCTGAAATTTAAATTGTCAACACTTTTATCGTTCCAAATTGTGTTAGCAAAAATCGGATTGATTCTTGACGGTGGTATCCTAGGCGATATTCCCGAAAAAACAAGCAATTATGCGTACTAAAAGTTGAAATCGGATAAGACGCATCGATCGTATCTATTCTCTTGTGTCAACAATATAGGAATTTTTTGGTTGATAGCAGCTTTAATGCAAATTATTGTCAACACATTCACCGGCATCCAAACGCCGATCGCAATAGGAGAAAGCAATGAATTTACACAGCCGCAATGCCCCGTCACAGACGACGGCGGTGACGGCCGAACTGTGCCAATGGATTGTCGGGCTGAAGGGGAGTGACATTCCCGCGGAGGTCCGCCGCGAAGGCTTGCGGACGTTCGTCAACTGGGTCGGGTGTGCCGTTGGCGGAGCCCGCCATGAAACGGTCGATCGGGCGCTTGCGGCCGTTCTGCCGTTTTCGGGTCCAGCCTCTTCGACGGTCCTTGGTCGCGGCGAGCGTCTCGATGCGCTGCATGCAGCGCTGATCAACGGCATATCGTCCCACGTGCTCGACTATGACGACACGCATCTGAAGACGATCATCCATCCTGCCGGGCCGGTTGCCTCGGCACTTGTCGCCCTTTCGGAACACCGTACCATCCGCGGATACGATCTTCTGACAGCGCTGATCATCGGTGTGGAAGTGGAATGTCGCATCGGCAACGCCGTCTATCCCGCGCATTACGACCGCGGCTGGCACATTACCGGGACGACAGGCGTGTTCGGCGCTGCCGTCGCCGTCGGTAAGATCCTGGGCCTCGATGAACGGCAGATGGCATGGGCGATCGGCCTTGCCGCAACGCAGTCGGCAGGCTTGCGTGAAATGTTCGGAACCATGACGAAGAGCTTTCATCCGGGACGCGCGGCGCAGAACGGCATGTTCGCCGCTCTTTTGGCCGAAGCGGGGTACGACAGCTCGTTGCGGGCTCTGGAAGCGCCGCGCGGATTTGCCAATGTCATGTCCGACAAGCAGGACTACGCCGAAATCCTCGATGATCTCGGTACACGGTGGGAAGCCGCGTTGAACAGCTATAAGCCCTTCGCCTGTGGGATCGTGATTCATCCGACGATCGACGGTTGTCTGCAGATCGGCGAAGAGATCGGCGATCGGGTGCATGAGATCGAAAAAGTCGAGCTCACGACCCATCCGCTGGTGCTCGAGCTCACCGGCAAGCGCGGTCCGAAGACGGGCCTGGAGGGCAAGTTCAGCGTCTATCATTCCGCTGCCAGCGCTCTCCTGCGCGGCGATGGCGCGCCTACCGCCTTTACGGACGAGGTGGTGAACCTTCCGGAAATCGTCGCGCTTCGCGACCGCGTCGTTGCTGTTGCTGATGCGAACTGTCACGAGGCCTCCGTCGATATCAAGGTGACCTTCAGCGACGGTTCGACGCTCAAAAAGCATGTGGAGCGGGCGATCGGCAGCCGTGAACGGCCGCTTTCCGATGAAGAACTGGACCGCAAATTCCGGGTGCAATCCGCTCTTGTGATTGGCGAAGCGCGGACCGAGGCGCTGTTGCAAACGAGTTGGCGGCTTGAAAGTCTGGCTGAATCGTGTGAAGTCGCGAGAGCGTCGGCGGTCAGATAATGAAGCGGGAGGCCGGTGAGCGCCCGTCGCCATCCGGCCTCCAATACGCACGGGAAGGGCGCGCATTGTCGGAGTCAGGGATGACGACAGAATTGGACACTGCGACCGCTGCCGTTCAGGAGGAAGCGGGTCGGCAGTCTACACGGTCTTTGACCGCGCATCTGGAGCGCGAGTTGGAGCGGTTGATCCTCGCGGGCGAGATCGCGCCGGGAGAGCGCCTGAACGAAATCCACCTGTCGAACCGTTTCGGCACCAGCCGGGGACCGCTCCGTGAAGCGATGCGCGGCCTCGAAGCGCGCGGTTTCGTCACCATGGTGCGAAATCGCGGCATGTTCGTGCGCGCGATCTCCACTGCGGAAGCCCTGGAGATCTACGATGTCCGCGCCGCGATCTTCGGCCTTGCCGGACGTCTACTGACGGAGAAGGTGACAGACCGGATGCTCGAGAAGCTTTCAGCCCGGCTCGATACGATGGACGGACTGGCGGCGGCGCGCGACTTTGACGGCTACTATCATGCCAATCTGGAGTTCCATGAATATCTGATGTCGGCCACCGGGAACAGCGTCCTGATGCGGGAATACAAAACCCTGGTGGACAAGCTGCATCTTTGCCGGGTCCGCAGCCTTGTCCAGGCAGGGGGGCTGGCGGTTTCCAACCGCGAGCATCGTGAAATGGTCGATTCGATTGCTTCCGGCGACAAATACCGGGCGCAGGAAGCCTTTTTCCGTCACGTGGAACGCGCCAAGGCACGCTTCCGCTCGGCAGCCGGCGATGATGGCTGATAGGCGCCGGTCTACCGGGGCTTCGACTTCAGCGCATCGGCTGCCATTTCGATCTCGTTGGTCCAGATGCCGCCGGAATAGCCGACAGGAAGCTGCTTGATCTCTTCCGGGGTGTCGATGCCGGTGGAGAATGCGCCTCCGCCATAAGGGCCGAGAAGGAAGACCGTGCTGCCAGCGGCTTCCATACGGTTGAGGAAGCGATCCGGCCAGCCCCACAGCCATGGCGCAACATTGATCGGAACGAGAACCGCCATGTTGCGGCAGGTTTCCGGCACGATCCCGGTCCAGCCATAGGCGATATAGCGGATGAGGCAGGCTTTGAGCGAACCGCGAGAGACGGTTTTCACCTCGGGCAATTCGCTTTTGAGCCGGGTCACCGGCTCGTCGCCGCCATAGACCATGAGCTGCGCCCGCCGGTTCGCCGGGAGAGCTTTCAGCGCGGCGGCAAGCTTCGCACCCTCTTCGGGATCGCGGCTCTTGACGTTGATGAGGAAACGACGGTTGGGAAATGCGTTCAGCACGTCGTCGAGTGATGGCATCAGCCCAATGCCCTTGCCCCGGAACGGAAAGGTCTTGCCGCCGTCCGCCGTATAGCCATGGCCGATATCGAGCTTCTTCAACTCGGCCATCGAATGCTCGCGGGTCACGCCTGTTCCGTCGGTGCGGCAATCGACCGTCCAGTCATGGAAGACCGCGAACTTGCCATCGGTCGTGGGATGGACGTCGATCTCGACGATATCGGCGCCTGCTTCGAAACTCGCGCGCATTGAAGGGATCGTATTTTCCAGAAATGCGTGCGTCGGTGGGAAAATCCGTTCCGCTGTGCAGGTGTCGTTCTCGAGAGCAGTCGTATCGAAGCGTTGGGCGATGCCGCGATGCGCGAGCAGAATGGGGTCGCCGGCCGATCTGGAGGCAAGCAGGCTCGTATTGGTTAGATAGACGAAAGCCGCGAGGAGCAAGAGGAGGACGAGCAGAGGGCGCCAGATTCTTCGCATGGGTTCGATTGCTTTATCTGTGTGGTAGGGCTGTCTGGCTATGGCCGGCTCGGCCTGGCGGGAGCGCCCCGCTTGCCGCCGCGCAGCGACTGGCCGGCGAATCTGGCTATCCGGGCCTCTTCGGGAAGATCGGCGCGAATGCCGGCGGCAAGCGCCGTCTGCTTGACCAGACGGGCGACATGCCGGTCGTTGAGCCGCTCAGTGCCGATCGTCTTGCCGTCGCGCAGGATGCGGCGGAAAAGCGGTCCGCGGGATATCCTGGAAAAGTGCATCCACTTCTCCAGCGCCACGACTGGGCAGGAGCGTTCCGATGGGCCGCGTCCGATTTCCACCGTGTGCGAGCCATTCTTGGCATTGAGGGTCACAAGCACACCTTTTTCCTGAATTTCGATCCAGCCAGTACCGTCGGTGCTGTCGCCTTGGCGGATATCGAGGCCGGTGATTTCAGAACGACGCAAATTGCCGGCAAAACCGATCAGTAGAATGGCGCGGTCACGCAGCCCCCGAAGATCGTAGCCAAGGGTACCGATCAAGGCCAGAATATCCTCGGCGCTCACCGTCTCCTTGGTGGCTGACGGACGGCGATGGCGGCGGATCTCAACTATGGCTTCGGCAATATGGCTGTCCCTGCGGTCGAAGGCGAAGCCACGTTGGGCAAAATTCCAGGCAAGCCCCGCCAGCCGGCGCTCGATGGTGGAGATCGAAAGCGCCGCCGCGCCATCATCTTCGGCGGGAGAGGCCTGGGCGATGAGGTAGAGGCTGATCCGCTCAGCATCCGGCGGCAGCGGTTCCAGCCCTCGACGTCTGCACCAGGCGGCATAATGGCGCCAGTCCCGGATATAGGCGGCGTTGGTATTGGCGGTGTGGGAAGGCTTTTCTGCCGACATTCGCAAGGGCTAGCAATTCATGTCCGATAAGGCAAGCTGCCAAAAGCTAACGGCGCAAACGCCTGCGCGGGTAGCCGAAGCCTGGCGCGACTATAACCACGCGTATAGTTTTCAGTCTTCCAACGTCAACCCTCCGAAGGTCTACCGTGCTGCGGGCGTCCTCACCGAGGCCGGGAGGCCGGGTCTGGAAAGTGATTGCCGTGGAAGCCGAACGGAATGTGGTGCGGCACCGCGGCCCTTGCGCGTTCGGCAAGGGTCGCGGCATCGAGGACGAGCAGGAACGACGTCTGCGCCCGCGCATCCAGCACCACCGACAGCAGAATGCCGTCGTCCTCGGCATTGCCTCCCGGGCCGGCGACGAATACGGGTTCGCCGGCGTAGCAATGGTCCTGATGCCATCGCCGCACGAGGGGCGTCGCGCCGGCGAGCTCGACCTTCACTATCATATCGAGAAATGTCGCCGCATCGCTTTGGCCGACACCCCAGACGTGGCTATGCCGCCTGCCGGCGTGACGCGGGTAATCAATGCGTGGCAGCTCGAAAGGCGTGTCGCATAGAATTTCTCCCTCCACCGCTTGCAATCCGCTATCGGCCCCGCCCAGCGGAATCGAGAAGCGGGTCAGCGTCGAGACCGCGGAGGACGGCCCGCCGGCACGCAGCCGATCGAGGCGAAGGCGGTCGATCACTCCGGCGTCTGGATAGGCGAGGAAGTCGACATGTACCGCATCTTTTTCTTCGAAGGCATTGACGTGGTGGAAGGCAAAGCAGGGCGCCGCCGCGGCTCGCGCTACCACCGTACCGCTTGTCTTGTCGACTACGGTAAAAATCGTGCCACGCTCCGGCTGCCAGCGGTAATTGGTGATGAACGGTCTGCCCGAGAGCGCCAGCCGGAGCGGGTTCACGAGCAACGGGAATTCGGTGAGGATCAAGTAGCGTTCCGACATGCCGAACGAGTGCATATAGCTCGGTTGATCGGCTGGCAGTTCGGCAAGCACGCGCTGCTGCCCGTTCTCATCGACGAACAGGCGGTAGATGCTCTTGCGCCCCATCTCGATTACATAAGAGTAACTGCGCGTTCCATCGCTGTGTGGGTGAGCGGTGGAGAGCTGCCCCCTCACCGCTTCGCCAAGCGTGAGGTGTCCCTGCGTTTCGAGCGTTTGCGGATCGAAGCGGATCGGCATCGGCGTCTCGGTGAGCGCGACGATCCGCTCGCCGAGCACCCCGATATTGACATTGGCGTTGTCGGTGAGCTTTGGGGCGAAAAGCGCTGCCACCCGGCCGAAGATCGTCCGACACGGATCGGTCATGAATTCACCCCGCGCGATGCGGCCCTTCTCCTCGGCTTCGCACCAACTCCGTGATCGGATGAACCGATTGGAATAGTTTACCGATCCCGAGTCGAACGCGAAGGCGTGCAACATGGCGAGGCCATCGAACCAGTGGATATAGGCCTGTTTGCCCACCTCGAACCGAGCGGGACCGGTGCGGATCAGGCTACCGCTCAGCCAGTCGGGCAGGGCGCCTGTCACCGTCAGGGACACGTTCTCGATCTCGTGGTCCAGGGTCGTGAAGCCGAGCGCATAGGAGTTGGAATGCGTCATATACGATTCCTCCCGGTGCAAGTTATGCCGATATCGGCATAACGGGGTGTTTCATGCACTGTTCAGATGCAGGATATTGCCGTCAGGATCCTTGAACCAGACCATCTTGAACCCGTCGGCGTCGTGGACGCCATCCTTATAAGTCACACCATTCATCTCATAGTGCTCGAATTTCACGCCCTTGGCGCGCAGATCGGCAGCGATGGCGTCTATATCGGCACCGCAGTCCCACACTACGGCGTTGGCCTTGTTGGTGCCGGCAAATTCGGAAGGGTAGACGACAAGATGGGTCGCGCCGGTCTTATAGACCAGCACGCCCTCCATGCCTTTTTCGTTGAGTTCGAGGCCGAGCGTATCGCTGTAAAAGCGCCGTGCCCGCTCGATGTCGCTCACCGCGATGATGGCCGAGGAAGCCTTTTTTTTAAGCACACTCATCGGAATCTCTCCTGTTGCTGATGTCCATAGGACGCACGAGGCGCTTCGGTTCCGACATCCCACATCAAAAAGATACGGATAAGCTATCGGGCGCCTGCTCAAGCTCTTCACACGCAATGAAATGCCGGGAGCGCAAGGGCGTGTCGCCAGCTTCACAGATGTATGCTAATTCCGCGGTACGTGCTGTTCTGGCAGCCCGGCGTCTCCGCCTTGAAATGCGTCATTATGGGAGCAACGGTCTTTGAAGGCAGGTCGCATCATCATGATCGTGGGAAATGGCGGGATACCGGCCAGGGGTGGCGCCCTGATCGATGCGGCCGATGTGGTGATCCGCTTCAACGATTGCCGCTCCATCGGCGCCGGCGGAACGAAAACGGATGTGGTCGCCGTCTGCAATACCGGCCGTCCGGCGCGGGCGATGCTCGATGGCGACGGCTGGAAGACGAGCGACGGCGTGCGGCAGGCACGGGAGATCTGGAGCGTGCGCGCTGGTGAAAAATTCGCCGGAATGCGGGCTGAACTGGCCAGATCCCATCCCGACCTTGACGATTTCTGCGACGATTACACCGCAAGTTTCGAGAATTTCACCGAGAAAACGGGCCGTTTGCACCGGGTTATCCCCGCCACCGTGCATGAGCAACTGGACCGCGATCTCGAGCGGTTTGCGCCTGAGCCCTACGTCGTGCCGTCGAGCGGCATGATCGTCATTGCCCAAATCCTCGCCGGCTTTGCGGCGCGCGATGACGACGTTGTGCTGACCGGTTTCGATCATGTGGGCTGGGAATGGCATCCCTTCGCCGCCGAGCGGCGGTTGGTCGATTCTCTTGTAGCCGAGGGCCGTCTCCGCCGGCTTTCCTCTTCTCTTTCCGCGGATATGCTCGAAGAGATCTGAATTCCCGAGCGAAGACGGATGGTCGACGCTGACAGTTCGAGCTCCGCCTATATCTCCGGAATGTTCTCGCGGAAGATCACCTGCAGGCGCGGGGGATGATAGTCGATCGGTTCGCCGCGGATGGCGTGCGTCAATGTTGATAGCGCCTCCCGCGCTTCTATCCTTGGGTTCTGGTCGATGACCGCATCCATGGTGCGGTCGAGCAGCAGCGCCTTGCTGCCGTCGGTCAGCTCGTGTCCGACAAAGATAACGGACTGGTTCTTGCCGATTTCGAGGAGCGCCCGCCCGATTCCCTGATTGCCGGCTCCGATATTGTAGATGCCGGCCAGGTCGGGGTGTCTTTCCATCAATTTGCGCGTTCCCGTATAGGCTTGATCGCGGTCATCATGGATTTCCCGCAACTCGACGATCTCCAGCTGGGGAAATTCCTCCACGAGAACGTGCCGGAAGCCCATCTCACGTTCCTCGTGGCCCCGATAGGAGAGCGATCCGGCGAAGAGAGCTACTTTGCGTTTTTCGCTGTCTCCGATCAGCCTCCCCAGGAGATACCCACCGAGGCGCCCGGCGGCACGGTTGTCGATGCCGATATAGGAGATTCTCGGCACATGCAGGATATCGGACACGAGGGTCACTACGGGCACGCCAGAGCCGGCGAGGGCGCGCATCGCTTCGCGCACGGTCGGATGGTCGAGCGCAACCACCCCAACCCCTTGTGTATTGCCCTGCAGGTCATTGAGTGTGTTCGCCAGCCGGTCCGGGTTGAAGCCATCGATGGAATGAACGCGCACGTCGAGCTGTTTTTGTGCCGCGGCCTGCCGTTCGATCTGTGAGCGCAGGCTGGCGATGAAGGCATTCGTGCCGGCTGGAAGCACAAAATCCAGTTTGATAGGGGTTGTCGGGGAACCGGTCGCCGTGCTGCCGAGATAGCCAAGTCGCCGGGCGGCATCGAGAACGATTTCGCGCGTCCGTTCCTTCACGCCGCTGCGATTGTTGAGGACCCTGTCTACCGTGGCGCTCGATACTCCCGCCTCGCGGGCGATGTCTGTCAGTGTGAAACGCAAGTCTATTCTCCAAATGATGTAAAATGATGGATTTCGTGGAGCAGGAAATCAAGCGGCTTCTATAGGGAACGGCTCTTTCAACAATGAAAATACACGTTTTTCAAAAAGCTTGCGGCACTGCTGCTCGCCGACTCGCGCTATAAAATTCGCTTGGTGATGGAAAATGATTTATTTTGATGTTGACTCACATCATTTTGGAGATCAGTATCCGCAGCGCTGAAGGGGGAGGTTCTTCGGGCCACCATAAGCATGCCAGGGAGGAGACATCATGTCAGGCGCGAGGGGCTTCACGCCCGACCCGCCCGTTCGGGTGAAGGATTATAAAATCGGTTGCATCGGCGCGGGAATGATCATGGCGGAATGCCATCTCGCGGCGTACGCACAGGCGAGCTTCCCGGTCGTGGCGATTGCTTCGCGGACTTTCACCAAGGCGAAAGCGGTTGCTGAACGCTGGCACATCCCGGTGGTGTATGAGACACCCGATGAGCTTATCGCTGATCCGGATGTCGAGATTCTCGACATCGCCTTTCCGCCCGACCAGCAACCGGACCTGATCCGCAAGGCCTTGCGGCAGCCGCATATCAAAGGGATTCTTGCACAAAAGCCGCTGGCCCTGAGCCTGGAGGAGGCGATCGCGCTGCGCGACGAGGCGGCGAAATCAGGCAAAATCCTCTCCGTCAACCAGAACATGCGCTACGATCAATCGATGCGGGTTCTCAAGCAGATCCTGGACCGTGGCGAACTGGGCCAGCCCGTCATGGCGACCATTGAAATGCGGGCTATTCCGCACTGGCAGACCTTCCTTGAGGATTATGACCGGCTGACGCTGGCCAATATGAGCGTTCATCATCTCGATGTTCTTCGGTTTCTCTTCGGTGAGCCTGAGACGATCACCACGCTGGCGCGCAGCGACCCGCGCACGCGCTTTGCGCATGGCGACGGGATCACCGTCTCGACCCTGACGTTTGGCTCAGGGCTACTGGCGGTTTCGATGGAGGATGTCTGGGCTGGCCCACGGGAAGAGGGCTTCGAGCACGACAATTATATCAAATGGCGGGTCGAGGGGACGGATGGTGTCGCCCAGGGGACGATCGGCTGGCCCGATGGCTCGGCCTCGACGCTCTCCTATGCCTCGAAAAGCGCGACCGATGGCAAGTGGGTGACGCCCGCCTGGGAGACCATGTGGTTTCCGCACGCCTTCACCGGCGTGATGGAGCAACTCCAATATGCCGTGAAGAGCGGCGAGCCACCGGCGCTTTCGGTGGCCGACAACGTCAGGACTGTTGCCCTGGTGGAGGCGGGCTACCGCTCGATCGCGAAGAAGCGGACCGTCAGGCTCAACGAGATATCAATCAACTAGGCCAATCAATTATGGGAGGAACAAGATCATGATGCAGGTGGGCATTTTCAGCGGCTATTTTCCCTATGGGCTGGAGGAGACGGCACGCAAGATCCGGGCGCTCGACTTCAATACCGTGCAGCTCGACATGCATTTTCGGGATATCGATCTCTCGGCGGGGCAGATCACGAAGGAGAAGTGCGTGCGGATCCGCGAGACCTTCCGCGACCATAACCTGCCGATCTCCTGTATTTCCGGCTATACGAACATCATCCACCCGGACAAGGCGGAACGTGATCGCCGGGTCGGATATCTCAAGGAGATCATCCGCCATGCACAATATCTCGGCACGCCATACGTGATTTCCGAGACCGGGACTTACAATACCGAATCCGACTGGGTGCATCATCCGAAGAACAAGACTGGGGAGGGGTTCGAGGAGTGCCGCAAGGTCATCGCCGATCTCGCCCAGCACGCCTATGATCACGGCGCGGTTTTCCTGCTGGAGACCTATGTCAACAATGTCGTTGGTTCGGTCGAGGAGACGGTGAAGATGTTTGCCCAGGTCGACCATCCGGGGCTCGGCCTGCTGATGGATCCAACCAACTATTTCGAGGCGCATAATATCGACCGGATGGATGAGATCCTCGATCAGGTGTTCGATACGCTGTCGGACAAGATCAAGATCGCCCATGCCAAGGACGTCAAACGGTCGGGTTCCGACAAGACGGAAAAGCATGCGGATATCGGCGACGAGGATGCGTTGGAAAGCCATACCTTCCGTGGCGTCGGCGAGATCGAACTGCCCGCGCCTGGCCTCGGCTCGTTGAATTATGATCTCTACCTCAAGCGTCTGGCAAAGAAGCATCCCAACATCCCCATGATCATCGAGCACCTGGATGAAGCCGATGTGCCACGGGCCAAGAAATTCCTTGATGGCAAGCTGCGCGCGCTCGGACTTTGATCAAAAAAGGCGGCCGGTTCACGGCCGCATCCTTAATTTCAGGAAACAGGCATGGTTGAACTCTACGGTGAAGCGAAAACGCGCCGGGATATGGCGGCAAGCGCCGGCGGTTTCTCGCAATTCTTCGGTGTGCGGCTGATGACGCTCGGCGACGGGGTCGAACGCGGCATCCGCATGCTGGAGTTCCGCTCCGGAACGGGCCTTCGCTTCACCGTCCTCGTCGACCGGGCCCTCGACATAGCCGATTGCGACTATCGGGGCATGGCGATCGGCTGGCATTCCCCGGCCGGCTTCAAGCACCCCGGTCTGCACGAATATGAGGGGGAGGGCGGTCTCGGCTGGATGCGCTCCTTCTCCGGCCTGATGGTCACCTGCGGCCTCGACCATATCCTCTTCATGTATGAGGAGGCGGCTGATCACTATAATTACAGTCCCAGGAAATCGATCAGCCATTCGATCCACGGCCGGGTCGGCACCATTCCGGCCAGGCTCGTCGGTTATGGCGAACGCTGGGAAGGCGATGATTGCTATCTCTGGTGCGAGGGCATTGTCACACAGGGCACTGTCTTCGGAGAGCATCTGGAGCTCTCGCGTCGCATCGAGATCAAGGCCGGCACGAATGAAATCCGCCTGCAGGACAGGGTGGTGAACCGCGGCTTTTATCGCACACCGCACATGTACTGCTATCATATCAATGTCGGATATCCGGTGCTTGCCGAAGGCTCACGCTATCTCGCGCCGATTAGCGATGTCGTCTGGGCAGCCCATGCGGGCGAAAATTACAGAAAGCAGAATACCGGCTATCGCACCATGCCGGCGCCGCGGATGCGGTTCCACGAGCAGGTCTGGCAGCACGAAATGCGTGCGGATAGGGATGGCGAGGTCCCCGTAGCGCTGGTCAATGGCAGGCTCGGCATCGGTTTCGAAGTGGTGACCCGCAGGGATCAGTTCCCCTGCATGTATGAATGGCAGAACTTTCAGGCCGGGCAATATGCGCTCGGCATCGAGCCCTCCACCAACCATGTGCAGGGGCATGGCGCGGCGCGCGAGCGCGGCGAGCTGATATGGCTCGAGCATGGCGAGGAGCGGCGCTACGACACGGTGATGCGTGTCCTTCCCGATGCCGCCGCCATCGCCGCAAGCGAGCGCCGGATCAGCGCCATTGCCGCTCAGCCCAATGAGGATTATCCGCAGCCGTCGGGCCACCATCTGCCGCTTCGCGGGCGCTGAGGAATAACATCAAAACAAAAGGGAATCGCCGATGATATCGGTTACCGACAAGACCATCCTTTATACCGGAGCAGCCGGGGGGCTCGGCATGGAGACGACGCTAAATCTGCTTCGGGCCGGTGCTAAGGTGGTGGCGGCGGACAACAATCCCGCGAAGGTCGCCGACCTGTCCGGGAAGGCCGAACAGGAGGGACTTCGGAAACTGATGATCCGGACGATCGATCTCTCGGATCTGGCCACATTGCGGCGGGAACTCGAAGCAGTTTCTGCCGAAGTGGGTGGCTTCGACATCGTCATCAACAATGCAGCCATCTATCCCTCCAAGCCTTTTGAAGATTATTCGCTTGAAGAAATGCAGGCGGTGCAGCGCGTTAATGTCGATGCCGGCATTGTCTGCGTGCAGGTCGCCCTGCCTCATATGCGGAAGAAGGGCTGGGGTCGCATCATCAATATCGCCAGCGTGACGTTTTATGGCGGTTGGACCAATCTTTCGCCCTATGTTCAATCCAAGGGAGCGCTGGTCGGCCTCACGCGTGCGTGGGCGCGCGAATTCGGCGCGTATGGCATAACCGTCAACGCCATCGCGCCGGGGGCCTTTCCGACCGATGCCGAAAAGATCCATCCCGATCCGGAAGGCTATACCCGCTTCGTGCTCGATCACCAGGCCGTCAAGAGGCGCGGCATGCCGAGCGACATTTCGAATGCGCTGATGTTCCTTGCGTCGGACGCGGCAGGTTTCATCACGGGGCAGACACTCAATGTCGACGGAGGCTGGGTGATGCACTAACAATGCTGCCCGTGCATCTTTCCTTGACTATCGGCCGCGATGAAAGCACCTCATTTGGATCAAACTACTGAGGGAGGAATCGGGTGAGCGGGAATTTGTTTCTGGCAGTCGGATCGCTGAACCGGGAAGCGCCTTATTTCCAGGGCGCGCGCGGTGAAGGTCTGACCATCTATTCCCTCAATGAGGAGAGCCTTGAAGTCGAGCGGATCGCCTCGACGGGCTCGATCGACAATCCGACCTTCTTTAGCGTCGACGCAGACACAGCCACCATCTATGCCAATTCCGAGGTATTCGGCTGGCATGAAGGAATGGTCAGCGCCTACCGCTTTGAGGATGGCGAGGTCGTCTATCTCAACAAGCAGCCGACACTCGGCAGCATCTCCGCTCATAACACAATTTCGAGCGACGGTCGTTTTCTGCTGGTCGCCAACTATGCCATGGGATCGGGCGGTCCCGATCAGTCGCTGACGGTGCTGCCGATCCTAGCGGACGGTCGGCTTGGCGCCCCATGCGGAAGTGCAGCGCATCCCGGAGCGGCTCTCCATGTGCCGGACAGGCAGGAGCGCAGCCATGCCCATTGCGTGGTCGAAACGCCGCGGGGCGATGCCTTGCTCGTCGCGGATCTGGGGCTCGACGAAATCATTCTCTACAGGCTCACGGCGGAGGGCGTGCCGGAAAGAATCTCATCGGTGAAACTCCCCGATGGTGCAGGGCCGCGCCACATCGCCCAGCATGCGAACGGCCGGTTCGTCTATGTTTCGAACGAACTGGATTCCACGGTTTCGCTGATCGAGCGCAATGGCGATGTTCTGTCCCTCGTCCAGACGTTGCCTGCGGCACCGCACGATATCGAGACCCACGGTGCCGATATCCATCTTTCTCCCGATGGGCGTTTTCTCTATTCCTCAAATCGTGGGCATGACAGCATCACCTGTTTCGCGGTCGATCAGGAAACGGGACATCTGGAGCCGCGTGGTCACACCCCGTCGGGGGGCAAGACACCGCGCAATTTCACCCTGACGCCCGACGGACGCCTGGTGCTGGTGGCCAATCAGAACGAGGATTGCATCGTCATTTTCAACCGGGATCAGGAGACCGGCGCCTTGGCGGACACGGGCCGGCGCATCGAAATCGGTAATCCCGTCTGTGTGAGGCCGTTCCGACAGTGACCGATATGCCTTCCCCTCCTCGAAAGGCACGCCGGAAGGGATCCGGCGTAACCATGGCGGAAGTCGCCGCCGCCGCTGGCGTGTCGATGCAGACCGTGTCGCGCGCCTTGCGCTTTCCGGAAACCGTCACCGCCGAGACGCGCAAGCTCATCGAGGAAGCGATCGAGAAGACGCATTACGTGCATAATCTGGCGGCAAGCCATCTGGCATCGGCAAAAAGCAATACAGTGGCGGCTGTCATACCTACGCTCTCCGCCTCGGTATTCGCGGAGACGATCCAACATTTCTCCGATGTGCTGAACGCCGAGGGCTATCAGATCTTTCTCGGCAATACGGACTACCAGTCCAACCGCGAGGAGGCGGTGATCCGAAGCCTGCTCGGACGACGCCCTGACGGTATGTTCATCATCGGCACACATCATACCCGAAACAGCGTTAATCTCCTGCGTCGCGCCGGCATCCCGGTCGTCGAGGGCTGGGATCTGACGGCAAGGCCGATCGATGGACTGGTCGGATTCTCCAATAATGAGGCGATTGCGGAATTGGTCCGGCATCTTGTCCGATCGGGCCGCCGGCGAATCGTTTTCGCAGGCCTGCTGCGGCGGGGCGACAGCCGTGCGGCGGAGCGCCGGGACGGTTTTGTCGCGGCGATGAAGGCGCTTTTCCCAGGCGAAAAGCCGCGGCTGTGCATCGCGCACGATCTGCCGTTGGCGATGGAATCCGGTATCGAAATGCTTTCACGCGTCGGCGCCGAGCATCCGGATGCCGATGCCATCATGTTTTCGAGCGACATCATCGCTTCCGGCGCGCTGCTCGAAGCCGTGCGGCGCGAATTGCCTGTACCGGAAAAGCTCGCGATCACTGGCTTTGGCGATTTCGAGCTTGCACGTCATCTCAACCCGCCGCTGACGACGGTCGCCGTGCCATCGGCAAGGATTGGCCGCGAGGCGGGCAGGCTTTTGCTGGAAACCATGAAAGGGCAGGCGCCTTTTCAAAAGCGCATCGATGTCGGCTTCGAGCTGATGATCAGACAGAGCGGTTAGAGCATGATCCCGAAAAGTTACAGACTTTTCGGATAAGATCATGCGGTTAAAGCAAAAGATTTAGGGCAGGATGCCCGGCTCAATCCAATTGCATCCGGCTCTAAATCTCCGGCTGATGCGCGAAATCCGTCAGAATTTCGCAGCCATTATCCGTCACGTGCAGCATGAATTCGAGCCGCACGCCGCCGATTTCCGGATCGAAAGCCGTCGGTTCCACCATGACGACCATGTCTTTTTTCAGCGGTTCCTGTTCATAGGCGACGATCCGCGGCCATTCATGGACACTGGTGCCGATGGAATGGCCGGAATGGTGGGCGTAGGAATAGCCGTGGCGGCCAACGTGATCCTGCAGGCTGCGGTCGAGTTCGCCGATGACGATGCCCGGCCGCACCGTCTCGGCCGCCAGCGCCAGCGCGGATTTGGCTACCGAATAGAGTTTGAGGAAGCCGGGCGAGGGAGCGCCGATCATGGCCGAGGCGCAACTGTCGCCCCAATAGCCTTTCAAACGGGGAGCAAGGTCGCAGATCAGCGGATCACCGGCGGCGACCCGGCGGTTGCCCGGCCAGCCCATGAAGGCGGATGTGCGTTCCCTACCCGAAATCAGATCACCTGTTACCGGCAGGCGCTCGCCGGCTCGGCTCTCCATTGCCAGTCTGATATCAGCGAAGATTTCCAGTTCGCTGCGGCCGGCGCGCGCGGCCTCGAGAAAGGCACGTTGCCCTACCGACGCCGTCAACGCCGCTTCACGCAACAGTTCGATCTCGGCTCCGGTCTTGATCGCCCGTTCACGCTTGAAGGCAGGCTCGATGGAGACACGTGAAAAGCGCTCGATGAGCGGCAGAAGTGACAGGGGAAAGCTCTGTTCCTCGATGGCGATCACGCCGCCGAGACCCAATTCCCTGGCGAGTTGGGCCGCAGCCTTCCAGTAATTGGTAAAGATGTCGGTCGGTTGCTTGTAGGAAAATCCTTCATAGGTGACGATCCGGTCAGCCCAGCTTGGCGGGCCCGCCTCCAGATTGGTTACGACGAGGCCACATTGGCCGCCGGTACCGATGATCGCGAGGCACGGTCCTCCGGCAAAGGGCGAAGGCCCAGCTTCAATCGAGGTGACATGACCGGTCGCATAGGCGACGCCGTCCGGACTGGTGATGAGCCCCCAGTCGGCGCCGGACGCTTTTAACGCTTCTATGGTTTTGGCAAGGCGTTCATCCATCGCTGGCTTCCTCAGATCAGGTTGCGAATGTGCTGGTCGCGCCCGTAGGCTGCCACGAGAAGCAGAATGAGAACGCCCAGCGCCGATTGCACCATGGCTTCGGAAAGCCCTATGCCGATGAGTACGGTTCTGAGCTCTACCAGTACGATGGCGCCGGCGATCGTGCCGATAAAACCGCCGCGCCCGCCGATGAGCGCTGTTCCGCCGATGACGACGGCCGCAACGGTCTGGAAGAGATAAGGCGTACCGACGCCGGCACTGGACGAGCCGGTGAACCCCAGAAGGAAAATGCCGGCAAGGGCCGCAAAGATGGAACTCAGCGAAAATGTCATGGCCCACATGACGACGGGCCGGATAAGGGCGAGTTCCGCCGCCTTCGGATTGGAGCCGAGGGCATAGAGCTTGCGGCCGTAAATGGTTCTGCGCAGGACGAAGATCGTCGCGATCGTCAGGGCGAGGGTGAACGGTATAAGCCAGGGAAAAGGCAGCGGACCGACAGAGCCGCCGAGAGAAACGAATTCGTTGATGAAGGGAGGAGCGGACCCCGTCGGCAGACCGCGCGTCCAGATCTGCACGAGCGCCTGGACCACGGTTCCCACGCCCAGCGTCACGATGAGCGGATGGATCGACAGCGCTGCCGAGATCGCGCCGGAGAAGGCACCGATCATCGCCGCCCCCGCGAGAACGATCGCGAGGGCGACCCAGGCTGGCATGCCCCCGCCGTAAAGGCTGGCGAAGACGACATTGGCAAAGCCGATGACAAAGGGAATGGAAAGATCGATGCCGCCCAGGATCATGACCAGGGTCTGCCCGAGCGCGGCAATCGCCAGGAGCGAGGCGAGGATCAGCATGGCCCGGATCGAGAAGAGGCTTGCAAAGCCGGGGATCAGCATGGCCCCGACGGCGAAAACCAGGAGTACCCCTGCATAGGCGACCAGTGCCCGATTGCCTGTCAGGTGCTTCAGGATCATGTTCATCGCGGCGCTGCCCGGGCTTTGAAGTGGCGTTTCAGTTTTTCCGAATTCAGGCAGACCGCAAGAACGAGAACCGCACCATAAGCCATCTGCAGCACGAATGTTGAAACGTTGAAGGCCGTCAGCATGCTTTGAAGCAGGAAGATATCGGCGGCGCCGAGGAATGCCGCAGTCATGCCGCCAACCCCGCCGGCAAGACTCACCCCGCCAAGGGCAACGGCGGCGATCGCGATGAGCGTGTAGCCTGGCCCGATGTTTGGGTCGCCGGAGCCGATCAGCGCCGTCAGTGAAAGTGCGGCAAGACCGGCGAAGAATCCGGCAAGCAGGTAGGCGGCAAATCGCACGCCCGGCACATTGACGCCTGCCGTAAAAGCCGCGCGATCGTCACTGCCGGTCGCCATCAGCAGGTCGTAATAGGGGAGCCGCTTCACGAAAAGCCAGACGAGCGCGGCAAGGCCGATCGGCAGTATGGACCAGGGGCCGGCGAGTGCCGTCAGCCAAGCCGGAGCGGAGCCTGACGGGGAGGGGAGTATTGCCAGCGCCAGTCCGGCATAGATCAAATAGGTTGCAAGGGTGGCGACGATCGGCTGAATGCGCAGGATCGCCGCCAGAAAGCCGTTCAGTACGCCGGAAGCGAGCCCGATCAGCAGGGCCGCTGGCACGATCACCAGCGGAGATGTTACGTCCGCCGTCATGATCAATCCCTTGACGATGATCACGTTGATTAGCCCCAACAGGGGGCCGACCGAGACGTCGATGGAGCCCCGGCCAGCCAGAAAGGGAATGGTGATGGCGAGAGAGGCGAGGAGGAGGGGAGCGGCCAGTCCGAGTACGGAGCCCCAGTTATGAGGCATGAAGCGTGCAGGATTGAGCCAGATATTGGCTGCCAACAGGACAATGAAAAGCAGGGCCGCAAGCCGCGTATCCTGCCTTTCGGCAAAAAAACGGGCGAGCCTGCCAGGGCTTTCCGATCGCGCGGTCATAGGGCCACCTCGTTTTGGCCGAACATGGCGGCGATGACACGGCTCATGGTCATGGCTTCCTTTTCGATCACTTCTGTGCGCTCGAAATCGCGAAAGATCGATACCGTATCGCAGATCTGCAGGATCTCCTCGATCTCACTCGACAGGATGACGAGCGCGATGCCCTTGTCGCGGGCAAGCTGGCGAAAGGCCTCATAGAATTTCAGCCGGGTGTTGAGATCGACGCCCCGGGTCGGATCATTGAGCAGCATTACCCGCGGTTCGAGGGCAAGCAGCCGGGCAAGCAGGACCTTCTGCTGGTTGCCGCCGCTAAGCGCCGAGATGGGAGCCGTCATCGAGGGATAGCGGATCGAAAGGAAATCCGTATAGGCGGCGAGCGCTTCCTTCTGCCTTCCACGGTTGAGAATACCGGCGAGCGAGAAGCGCGGCATGGAAGGAATGCCGAAATTGTCGAGAACGGAAAGAACCGGGAAAATGCCGGTCGAGCGCCGGTCGCGCGGCAGATAAACGACGCCGTGACGCGCGGCGGCATGATGGCTGGAATAATCCGCAAAATCCTCGCCGGCCGTCCTGATGCGGACCGTGCCGCCTTGTGGCTGGTCGAAGCCCGCCAGTGCCAGCAGGAACTGCTCCTGCCCATGACCTTCGAGCCCGGCAAGGCCTTTGATCTCGCCGGCACGCAACATGCCTGAGACTGGGGTACGCCCCGCCGCCAGTGTAAGGTTTTCGTATTGCAGGATGACGGCGTCACTCGACATGGATATGCGCCTCCGGCGCCATGAGATCGAGCAGCCTCTGACTGGTAATGCCGTCACGCTCGATCGTTTCGATGATCCGGCCACTGCGCAGCACGGTGACGCGGTCGGAAAGCCGTTTGACCTCTTCCATGCGGTGCGAGATGAAGATGACGATATTGCCGGCCCCGGCATAATCCTCGACGGCTTCGAATACGAGATCGCGGTCGGCATAGTCGAGCGCCGCCGTTGCCTCGTCCAGCAGCAGGATCGAGGGCAGGCGTATGAAGGCCCGGGCGATCACCACAAGCTGCTGCGCCGCCAGTGCGAGGGTGCCGGCCGGGACATCGAGATCGATCGGGAACCGGCTGAGAAGGGCAAGAAGGCCTTCTGCGGCAGTTCGCCGCCGAGCCCTGTCGAGTGATCTTCGGAAGAAGCCGTCATAGCCGAGAAAAATATTGTCGAGGACAGCGCGATGCGGCGCGATCAACACTTCCTGGAAGACTGTCGAAACACCGAGATCCTGCATGTCGCGCGGCGAGGAAGCGGAAATGGTCCGCCCGTCGAGCACCATCCGTCCCTCCGAGGGAGCGATCACGCCGGACAGGACCTTCAGCATGGTGCTCTTGCCGGATCCGTTTTCGCCGAGAATGGTGTGGATGCCGGGCCGGAAATTCAGGGTCGCGTCGGCAAGCGCGACAGTTTCGCCATAGCGCTTGCCGACATTCTCAATGACGAGCGATGTGACGGGCGATGCCTGCCTGACATTGCCGCCGCAAGCCGACTGCAGCGCCTGGTGAATGCGCGATGGCGGGTTGCTTGAATGGGTACGCTGTTTGGCCGTCTCAAGCATGATGTTCAGTGTCTTTCAATGCCGTCGCTGCACGGGCATCGCCGGATTCCGGCCATGACCGTGCAAGCGCGATCAATCGGCGCAGGAAGCCGGCACCTTTGAGAAATCATAGAGCGGTGTCGCCGCGCCATTCGAGAAATAGCCGTTCAGCAGCTCCTCAGGGAAAGGGTCCGTTGGCGGAACGGGAAAAATAGCGGCGGAGTCCGGCTTCATGCAGTCCTTGTACCAGGTGGGTAGATCGATCTGCGTGATAGTTGGCATCGGCGCGATAATTGTATTGATGAGTGGCTTCTGGCCTTCGAGAATGCGCAAAGCCACGCGGAATGCATTTTGTGCTGCGACGTGTGGAGAGACTTCCCCACCATAGAATTTGAAATTGTCCTGGTTCGCATGCCAGAAGCCCAGTGCATCACCGGAGATCGAGGCCGTGATCAGCGGCAAAGGGCGGCCTGCCTGCTGGAAGGCCTCGGCGATGAAGCGGGCTTCGCTGCCGGTGGACCAGACGGCATCGATCTGCTGTGGGGTCGTCGCAAGCGCTTGGAGCACGGACGATTTCGTTGTCGTGCCGGTCCATTCGCCGCTGACCTTGCGAGCGATGGTCAGATTTCCGGCTTCGGCAACCGCCTTTTCGAGGCCTGCATTTTCCTGCTGGACCAACGGATGGCCGGAAATGCCTTCGACCTGAAGGATCGTTCCGCCATCGGGCAGGTTTTCGGCGATGCCTTCGCCCATCTGGTAGCCCCAGAGGTTCTGGTTGTGCATCACATTGATGGCATAGGGTGTGGTAACAGCGCCCGCACTGGTGATGACCGGAATGCCCGCCTTGTAGGCGTCCTCGATAACGGCATTGAGAGCCGTCGATGATCCGGCGATCGTTGTGATGACCGAGCAGCCCTGTTCGATAAAGGCGCGGATCTGCGATATCTGCTGGGTGACGTCGCCGTTGGAATCCGAGACGACGAATTCCGAGACGTCGCCCGCCGATTTCGCACCCTCGACCAGGCGCTTGAGTTCATCATTGAATGTGACGCGCCAGGGATTGCCCATATAGGATTCGGAATGGCACCAGCGCCAGGGTTTGGCTGGTGCCTTGAAATCCGAATACATGGACGGACCGACTTCGATGGCATCGGTATAAAGTGCCTGAAGCTTCTCTGGCAGTGCGCCGATGAGCTCTGCACGATCCTGTGCTTGTGCCTGCACCGCTGGCAGGACCAGCAATGCAACAGCAAGCGCCTTCAAGCGGGCGCCTGAACAACGTTTCGACATATGATTTCCTCCTCCACAGCGACCTTCCGCTGCCTTCACCCATAAATTTGTTATTCATTTCCGGAAGGTCGGTCAATAAAAAATGTGAGCGCTAACGCATCCTCCTGTCAATGGCCATGGATTAAAAATTTCATGAAAAATGTTAGCGCTCACTCTAGACAAACGTAAAACTTTGCGTACTGTCCGGCCGACGAAAGACATCGCATGAGAGGAATTGCGCAATGGGAATATTGTCGGGCTATCGCGTGCTGGATTGTTCGATCGCAATGGCGGGCCCGTTCGCAGCGCAGAGACTGGGTGATCTTGGCGCCGATGTGGTGAAGGTGGAGCCTACCGCCGGCGAATGGCAGCGCCACGTTGCCGCCGGCGGTGCGGAGGGCAAGCAAATCAATGTGTCCTTCCTCTCGCTCAATCGCAACAAGCGGTCCCTGGCGGTCGATCTGAAATCACCTGGCGGCAAGGAGGTACTGATCGACCTCGTGAAGTCCGCTGACATATTTCTTCAAAACTATCGTCCCGGTGTCGCGAAAAGGCTGGGCGTCGACTACGAAACGCTCTCCGCAATCAATCCGCGGCTGATCTATGTCTCCATCTCCGGCTATGGTGAAGATGGCCCCTATGTCGACCGTCCGGGACAGGACCTCGTATTGCAGGGCATGTCCGGTGCGATGCTATCGGCTGGGCGCGAGGGCGAACCGCCGACGGCCGCCGGCCAATATCTGGTTGATGCGGTCACGGCCTATAACGCTTTCGAGGGCGCGCTGGCCGCCCTCCTGCATCGCGAGCGGACGGGCGAGGGGCAACTCGTCCAGGTGAACATGTTCGATGCAATCACCACCATTCAGATGCAGGAACTGTCGGTCTTCACCGTCGGCGGTAAGCCGCAGACGCGTTCGGCCGAACCGCATGCGCATGTCTATATCCGCGCTCCCTATGGCGCCTTTGCCACCAGCGACGGCTTTATCATCATCGCCTTTCCGAAACTGAAGACGCTTGGCGAAGTGATCGGTGAAGAAAGCTTCCTGACCATGGTCGACGATGTCGACACCTGGACGCGGCGTGACGAGATTTTCGCCAAGACCCGTGAGAAGCTGAAGACCAGGACGTCCGCGGAATGGCTTGCGCTTCTGCGTGCCGTGGATATCTGGTGCGGCCCGGTCTATGGCTATGCCGATCTGGTCGAGGACGAGCAGATCAGGCACAACGGCACTTTCGTCGAATACGATCATCCGACGGAAGGACGGGTGAAGACGCCAGGCTTTCCGATCAAATTCTCCAAAACGCCATCGACGGTCGATCGGGGCGCGCCCCTGACCGGCCAGCATACGCGCGAGGTGCTGGAGGAGGCGGGATATGATGCGGGCAGGATCGAGGCGCTGGCGAAGTCGGGCGCGATCGCCCTTGGGGCCTCCTGATCATGAAGCGCTACAAGGCCCTGACCTGGGATCACCCGCGTGGATACAACGCGCTGGTTGCCGCCGCCGGGCTTCCCGCCCTTGCCGAAGCGGGCATCGCCATCGAATGGGACAGGCAGCCGCTCGAGGGCTTCGAAAGTCATCCGATCGCCGACCTCTGCGGACGCTACGATCTGGTGGTGCTCGATCATCCGCATGTCGGCGAGGCGGTTAAGTCGGCATGCCTCCGGCCCCTTGAAGAGGTGTTTGGACAGGAGAGCGTAGCAGAACTCGAAGCCGACAGTATCGGGCCCTCACTTGCGAGCTATCGTTTCGGCGGCGCTCACTGGGCACTGCCGCTCGATGCAGCCACGCAGGTCATGGCACTGCGCGCCGATCTTCTGGCCGCACCCGTGCCCGTGACATGGGATGAGGTTACAAGGCTGTCGAAGGAAACAGGCAAGGTGGCTTTGTCGCTTGCCGGGCCTCACGCCATCCTTTCCTTCCTGTCCATCGCCGCCGCGTTCGGTGAGCCGCCCGCCGAAGCCGATCCGGATGTGCTCGTTTCCGAAAGAATGGGTGAGAAAGTCTATGAATTGATGCTCGATCTTGCGGCGCGCAGCCCGGCGGCGGTTCGCGACATGAATCCGATCGGCATTCTGGGCCATATGGCGCAACACGATGACGTCCTCATGTGCCCGCTCATCTATGGCTATGTGAATTATGCGGTGCCATCCGACGGTCATCCTATCGCATTCCACAATGCGCCTCGCGCTGTTGTGGGAGGTCGTCCGGGTTCGACGCTTGGCGGAACAGGCATCGGCATTTCCAGGCGATGCGAGGTGACGCCGGCGCTCAGGAATCATCTGCTGTGGTTGATGAGTACAAAGGCGCAGATCGGGTTCATTCCCGCCCATGATGGTCAGCCATCCCGCCGCGAAGCATGGCATGATCCTGATGTGAATGCCCGCTGGAACGGGTTCTACCTCGATACCGCCAATACGCTGGAGACGGCCTATGTCCGCCCCCGGCATGACGGATACATCGCCTTCCAGGGCAAGGCCTCCGCGCTGTTGCGGCAGGCCTTCGAGACGCGCGCCGCGGCGAAAGACACGCTTTCCACCCTTCAGAAACTTTATAGCGGATATCGCGACACCGGCGGCGAACGATAGGAGGCTCAGATGACCGACGATATTGTGTTTGAGGTCGATGGCGCGATTGCGGTCATCACGCTCAACCGGCCGCAGAAACTCAATGCCGTGACGCCCGAGATGGCGGACGCCATCGTTGCTGCCGTGAAGACATGCAATGACAGCGATACGATACGCTGTGTCATACTGACGGGCGCCGGCGAACGCGCCTTCTGCGCGGGCTCTGATATCCGGGAACTCGATAGCTATGAAACCCCATGGGAGTTCCGTAACCGGCCGGATTATTGCGATGCGTTTCGCGCGCTCCTGAAACCCAGCATCTGTGCCGTCAATGGCTATGCTTTCGGCGGCGGACTGGAGACGGCCATGTCCTGCGATATCCGGCTGGCCTCGGAGAACGCCCAGTTCGCCGCGCCCGAGATCAAGCTCGGCTGGATCGGCGGTGGTGGCATGGCGGCACATCTCTCACATTCGATCGGCGCGTCCAATGCGGCGCTGATGCTGATGACCGGTGATCCGATCTCGGCCGAGAAGGCTTTTTCCTGGGGGCTGGTGAGCGAAGTCGTGCCGCAGCGCGAACTGCTTGTTCGGGCACGGGCTATCGCCGAAACGATTGCCGCGCGTGCGCCGATCGCCGCGGAGACGGCCAAGCTCAACCTGAAGGCAGCCGTTTCGATGCCGCTTGAGAAGGCGATCGAATATGAGCGCGATCTTCAGACCATCTGTTTCGCTACGTCCGATGCCGCCGAAGGCCGAGCGGCATTCAAAGAAAAACGACAGCCGGTTTTCCGCCGACGCTAAGGGAGAGAAATGTGGGAGGAGTAGAAGCGATCAGGGCATTGGGCCGGCAGCGGGAAGCCTCGGTGCTGGTCATGCTGGCGGCTGTTGCAATTTATCTTTCATTTGCGAGCGATTATTTCCTTGAGCCACGCAACCTGTTGAATGTCGGCCGCCAGGCATCGGTCGTCGCCATCGTGGCGCTGGGGCAAGCTCTGGTAATTATCGCGCGCGGCATTGATCTCTCGGTTGGCTCGGTTATCGGACTTTCAGCGGTCGTGGCCGCCGTCCTGATGCGCGATACGGGAAGCGAAACAGTCGGGTTGGTTGCGGGTCTCCTGACCGGGCTTGCCTGCGGCCTCGTCAACGGCGTGCTTTATACGCGGTTTCGCATCAATCCATTCATCGCTACGCTTGGCACGCTATCTGTCGCGCGCGGCATGGCGCTTTTGATGACGGGCGGTATTCCCGTCACCTTCGGCGGCTTCGCCGAATTTGTCGGTGCCGGACGGATCGCCGGCATTCCGGTTTCGCTTCTCGTGATGATTGTCCTGGCTGTTGCCGTGCACATCTTTGCCAGCCAAACCGTGCGAGGGCGGGAGATCTATGCCATCGGCGACAATCCCAAGGCGGCGAGCCTTGCGGGAGTCAATCTCAAGCGTACCCGTCTGTTCGTCTTCGCATTCTCGGGGTTTCTTGCAGGATTGGGAGGCTTGATCCTGGCGGGAAATCTCGCAAGCGCCGATCCGAATCTCGGCATGGGTTACGAGCTTGACGTCATCGCCGCCGTCATCCTCGGCGGTACGGCGTTGAGCGGCGGGCGCGGTTCGATCGTGGGTGTCATCATCGGCGCCTTGCTAATGGCCCTTCTCAACAATGCCTTCGTGCTTCTCGGCATCTCCGCCTACTGGCAGGTGGTGACGAAGGGGCTGGTGATCATCTTCGCGGTGGGCCTCGACGGCCTGCAGCGCGGGGCGGAGGAAGACTAATCCGAAATTTCATATGGGAGGAAATATTCATGAACTGGAAATCTGTTAAGACGACGGTATCCGCTGCTCTCGCAGCCATATCCCTCACCTTTGCCGCCGCCGCAGCCGAGCCGCCGAAAGGCGGTACCATCGCCGCGGTGGAAAATACCAAGGGTCCGATCAAGATTGCGTTCCTGTCATTCCAGAACAATCCGTTCTGGACGCCGGTCACGGAGGGCGCGGCCGCTGCGAACGGCTATCTCTCGAATTCCAACGCAACCGTGGACTTCGTCGACCTCGGCAATACGCTTTCGGCGGAAGCTGTCGTGGCCGGGATCGAAGGCGCGCTTGCCAAGAAATATGACGGCATTGTCGTCGTTCCCATCTTCGACGGCACAGCGCGCATTATCAACGAAGCGACCGAGGCGGGCGTGCCGGTCTTCAACATCATAGCCGAAGGCGCTGCCCCTTCCGAGCGTCTGGCCTTTATCGGACAGGATGCGACGTCGGCCGGCAGGCAGATCGGCGAATACATCGCCAAGCGGATGAATGGCAAAGGCAAGTTGGGCGTCATCACGGGCTATTTCGGTGCGACCCAGCACACACAGCGCATGAATGGTGCCATCGATTATCTCAAGACCGAATTTCCAGAGATCGAAATTGTCGGCCCGTTCGAGAACAAGGATAAGGCTGAGGCCGCTTATTCGCTGACCCAGGACATGATGACGTCCAATCCCGATATTTCGATGATTTATGTTACCGCCGGTGGGCCCTTCGGTGCGGCGAAGGCCGTGAAGGATCTCGGCCTGACGGGCAGGGTCGGCGTGGTCGGCTTTGATCATACACCTGATAACATGCAGTATCTGAAAACGGGCGAAATGGTCGGTCTGCTTGACCAGGCGCCTTATCAGCAGGCGCTTGATGCCAGTGTCATGCTCTACAACTACCTGGTGGCCGGAAAGGAACCGCCGTCCAAGGTCATCCCGGTTGTCGGCAAGCTGTTGACGCCAGCCGATGCCAAGTGACGTGATCTCCCCGGTTGGCCATTCTACCGTCGGTTCGCTGCTGCGTGCGCCGTTCATCAGCGCGCGCGGCATTGCCAAGAGTTTCGGCGGCAACCATGTCCTCCGCTCCGTGGATATCGATCTCTATCCAGGGGAAGTCGTCGGACTTCTGGGCGAAAACGGTGCCGGCAAGTCGACGCTCATGCAAATTCTCTCCGGCGGGCTGCAAGCTGATGCTGGAAGCATCGAAATGCATGGCAAGCCGATTTGCTTCTTGAGCGTTGCGGAAGGTATCGCGGCAGGTGTCAGCTTCGTGCATCAGGAACTGTCTGTGATCGGTGCGCTGAGCGTCGCCGAGAATCTGCATCTTGGCCGCATGCCGAAAACGAAGCTTGGCTTCGTCGACGGGTCGGCCATGCGGACGGCCGCCGGAAGAATTCTGGCTCGGGTTGGTGCCTCAAATATTGATCCGTTGCGGGAGGCGGGAACGCTCAGGGCGGGGGAACAGCAACTGGTCGAAATCGCCAGGGCCGCGGCGCGTGACCCGAGCCTGCTCATTCTGGACGAGCCGACATCCTCGCTCACGCCGCATGAGGTCGAGGGCTTTACGGCCTATGTGCGTGAGGCGCGCAACAGGGGCGCCGCCATCGTTTTCATTACGCATCGTCTTGAAGAAGCGCTGGCGCTCTGCGATCGCATTGTCGTGCTTCGTAACGGGTCTATCGTCAGTGAGGGTCCGGCGCGGGAAACAAGTCGCGAACAAATCGTCACTGACATGACGGGTAAACCCGCGATCTACGAACACCGGCCGCGCCACATACCGGCAACCGAAATCGCCCTCAAACTGGAGAACGTCAGTGATGGCCGACATCTCCATGAGGTTGATCTTGAAGTGCGCAAGGGAGAGATTTTCGGTCTATTCGGTCTGGTGGGTGCCGGGCGTACGGAGCTTCTCGATCTCATCCATGGCGTGCGGAAACTGAAATCAGGCGAAATCAAGCTTTTCGGCGAAAAACACGTTGTCCGGGATCCGAGCGTGTCTGTTCGGTCGGGCGTTGTCATTGTGCCGGAAGGTCGCAAAACGGCTGGTATCCTGCCGCTCCATTCGGTGAGGGATAATGCCTCGATCAGCAGCTTGCGGCGGTTTTCCCGAAGTCCGTTTAAAAACAGTTCCCGCGAAAAGCAGCGCATGGAGGAATTCCGCGCATCGCTGGGTATCCGGATGGCGTCGGACGATCAGCGGATTTCGACCCTCTCGGGCGGCAATCAGCAGAAGGTGATCTTCGCTCGCGCTCTTATGGCCAATCCCCGGCTACTTCTACTCGATGAGCCCACGCACGGGGTTGACGTTGGCGCGAAGGTCGATCTCTATAGTATCATCGCGCGTGAAGCCGAACATGGGCTCACGGTTGTGATGGCCTCTTCGGAAGTTCCTGAAATTCTCGCGCTGTGCGATCGCGTGGCTGTTCTTTCCAAAGGACGTCTCGCCGGCGTCCTTAGCCGCAATGAGATGACGGAGGACCACATCCTAACCATGGCCTTCAGGGAGCATTAGCAGCAAGGTAAGATGGCGGCGACGAGCACGCCGCCGCGTTATCGTAATCAAATCAGCGGTGGAATCTGTCAGTTCGCGGCCGGAACGGGGCAGCTCATGTCGCCTTCCTGGCAATTCAGATAGCTCTCGAAATCCTTGACACGGGATTGCGTCAGGCCGTCCATGCACTGCGCGGTGAGCATTGGCATCACGCTTCCTCCGGCGGCCCCTGCGGTCTGGAAAGTACATTCCGCGTCGCGAAATTTGACCCAGTCCTGCTGCGCTTTGATAAGAAGCTTCCTGGTATCGGCGTCATCCTTGAGGCGGGCTTCGATCTGCTTGTAGAGCGTGTTGAGCTTCTTGTCGGATTTCTTGAACGAAGCATCGGCGCACTGGTTCATGGTGGCCTGATCCTGGGCATCGGCGCACTTGTCCTCGGCAAAGGCCGGAGCCTGCATGGTGAGAACCATGGCAGCCGTCAGTATCGCGGTTTTCATTGATTATCCTCCGTTTGGGATACAGCTGTTGATCGGCAGGAGCTCAAGTACATTGTCGCCGTCATCATTCATCACTCGTGACGGTCTCGGCGAAACATCTTGCCAGATTTTCTGGCGCTCCAAGTTTCTTCGCCCAGGATACCAGCTCAGGTTTTTCCGACGGTTCGGCATAGCCGCCCCACACATCACGAAACCGCTTCTTGCCGTTGACCGTCTGGAAGAACATCACGCCGTCATCGCTTACCGGCGTGGAGACATAAGCGGCGCTCCAGTTGCCGCTTTCCATGATGGCGCTGAACTCTACCTGAGCAGGTTTGATCTTGGTGTTCATCGCCGAGGCGACGAGAGGAGCATAAGCCAGCTTGCGCGCCGTCGTCATTTCAATCTTGACACCGTCGCAGGCTTTGCTCGCGGCGAAAGCGGGCGTCAGCGTCATTCCGAGTCCCGTGAGGATGGCTATGGCATGCCGCTGGATGAAGCCGATGAATGGGGACATCTTGGTCTTCCTCTTTTTTTGCTGTGGGGTCATCAAGAATCGTCCGGTGTATCGACCTCGCAGCCGATGCCATGGCATCCTTGATAATTGCCTTGCGTATCGAAATTCGGATTACCGTCCCTGTCGTATTGCGGGGTTGGATCGATATAATTGTCTCGTGAACGTTGCTGGCTGCGCTCGGCATCGGCCCTTTCATCCGCTTCCCATTGCCGTTGCTCAAGATCCGCCCGCTGGCTGTCTTGCTGCATCATGCAGTTTGCAAACGCGTCTGTTCCCTGCGCGAACCCGAACGAGGAACACTTGTCCTGATCCATTGCGCGCTGTTCTTCCGGGCTCACGCAGCCGGCAAGCATCAGCGCAAAAAATGCGATTGCCATGTATCGAAGCATAATCATTCCTCTGCCTTACCGAGGGCGATAGGTCCTCCATCCGGTCCATGGTCAGCATGCCGGCAATCAAGAGCGGCTTGAGCGCCGGCCGGAAGGCTATTGCAGACTGCCGTCGCCGTTCTTGTCTGCCGCAGAGAAATCCTGCATTACCCGGTTCATGAGCTCGTCCTTGCTGACGCGGCCATCACCGTTCGCATCGGTTGCCGCGAACTGATCCGCAGTCAGGATGTTGGCCGTCTCGGCCTGGCTGAGAGAGCCGTTTTTATCGGCATCCAGCTTTCCGAAGGCATTCGTCATAAAAGCCTGATACTCCTGCCGGCTCACCTCGCCGCTCTTATCGGCGTCGATATGATCTTGTTGCCCCTTGTACATGGCTTCCTGGGCCATGGCTGCGCCGGTGCAAACCAGCAGCGCGGAAACCATCGTCGCAATTATGGATTTCATCGTGTTGTCCCTCTCTTCCTGTCTCAGCCGCAAGCAAGGCGGTTGCCAAGATAGCCGCCGCCGCCGATGCCGATTGCCGAACCGATGACCCGTCCGGTTCCGCCGCCAATGGTGCTGCCGATGAGGCCACCCACGATCGCGCCGCCAACAGTGCCCGCGATGCAGCCGAATTCCGCATTCTGCGCCCGAACGTTCGGATCCGATGACGACTGGCACGCCGAAAGCGCGAAAGTGCCCGAGAGCACGATTGTCACGATTGATTTCTTCATTGCTTTCTCCAGGTACGATTGATTGTCGAAAGGAGAGCACCGGAAGGATGGCACCTGCTTTGCGCATAGGCGACAGGTGGCTCGCGCACCCAATAACTCAGCCCGTCTTGGGGAATTAATTGGTGAGGATGAACAAGCCGAAGCCGGCTTACTGAATATATCGGTATCCCTCTCCGTGCATCATTTGATGCCCGCCACCCAGGACGTCGAATGTTGCATAAAAGTCTAACTTGTGGCAAGAAAAAATAATATGCGATAACTTCGGTTTAAATGTAATCGAAGTTACGAAATCTTATTTGCTGAATTAATAGTAAAATATAATAGAAATAACACTTCAATTGAAGTGACATGAGGTTGTTGCTGTATATATACTTTCTATAATATAGAATACTTGGTATATATAAGCGATTTTAACAAATAGTAGGAATAATTACCATGAATAAACTATATAATGAGGCGTATCCTTAGTATATCTGCATGATTGAGATGGAAGGGGTGGATGTTTAGGCAGGCAATGAAAAGGTCGTCAATTTCATTCATGCTCCTGCTGATGTTTCTGTTGCCGATGGCTACGGCCCAGGTGCAACAGCCTTCGGAGCCGCTGAAGGTGGGCCTTTTCGTCAATCCGCCTTTCGTAATGAATGATAGCGGACGCTTCACTGGTATGGCGGTCGATCTCTGGGAGAACGTCGCAGCGAAACTCGGTCGTCAATACCGCTACGTCCAGTTCGAAACCGTTCACGATCTTGTTCAGGCGACTGCCTCCGGCAATTTGGATGTCGCCGTGACGAACCTGACCATCAACCAATCCCGGGCCAGGCGTGTCGACTTTACCCAACCCTGGTTTGACGGTGGTGATCGCCTCATGGTCGGGACGGAGCGGGGAAGCAACTTCGGCGGTCTGATCGCGGGGCTGAGCGATGCCGGCTTCCTTAAAGCCTATGCCTGGATCGCTTCGATCATCGTAGTTGCGACGCTTCTCCTCACGCTCTTCGATCGCCGGTTCGATGAATCCTTCCCCAAGCGCTGGCGCGACGGCATCGCCGAAAGCTTCTACGCCGTAATGTCTGTCGCCACATCCGGCAGGCCCCCCTCGCGAAAGAACCTGTTCGGCTGGGTCGGGCGCATCTGGCAGGGGCTTTGGCTTGTCTGCGGCATTGCCGTCCTTGCCTTTGTGACCTCTTCAGTCACCAGCGTGATGACGACCCTTTCGCTTACAAGCCAGATCAACAGCCTTGACGATGTGGCGGACAAGACGGTCGGCGTGATGGACGGCACGGTCCAGGAGGATTTTGCACGGGAGGAGGGTTTGCGCGTTCGGGTCTATCCTGGAATCGACAATGCCGTCGAGGCTCTGGTGAACGGCGATGTGGCCGCAATCATCCACGACGCGACGGTCCTCGAATATTATGCGCATACCCACCCTGATCAGCCGGTGGATGTGGTGGGGAGACTGTTCGAGAAGGACAAATACGGCTTCGCCCTTCCACGTCAAAGTCCCTTGACCCGGTCGCTGACCGTTGAACTGCTCGGGGCTCTTGATGCCGGCGAGATCGATGACCTGCGAACCAGGTATTTCGGGCCGGCTGACTGATAATCGATTTGGCTTGCATGTTGGCCTCCACGCCATCATGCAAGCCTGATCAAATATGCCTGGTGTCGTCCAGACTTCAGATATTAGCCAGCAGGTCGTTGATGCGGCTCTCGGCGCTCTCCAAGGCGTCATCTACTGATTTGTCGCCATTGATCGCCGCGCCTATTTCATCGCCGATGATGTCCTGAATGGCGAACTGGCGCTGGACTTCCGCCGGCAGCGACCTGCCGGTTTCGGCGATCTTCGCGATATTATCGCGGAAGGGCAGCGCCTTGAACTCCGGCATGTCGAAGACCGCCTTGACCGCGGGCAGATGGCCGGTCCGGGCCCATTGGAAATCATTCTCGGCGAGGAACTTGAAGAGCTTGCCGAGCGCGGCGGTTTGTTCCGCGGTACGGTCCTTCTTCGGCAGTACCCAGGCATGGCCGTCGGCGTATGTGCTGTCGCGTTCGGGGAAAAGCTGCGGGACGGGATAAACGGTATAGCCGCCCGCAAGCGCGGTATCGCTCTTTTCGGATTGCGCGACATAGTCGCCGATCAGCCAGGTGCCGTTGACGGCGATGCCGCCCGCACCATTGGCAAAGGCGGAAACGGCGGCGGCATAATCGAGGCCGGGCGTTGTAAGCCCTTCATCATTAATCCGCTTCATGAATTCGACGACGTTCCTCGCTTCCGGCGTCATTAATTTGATCTTCGTCGGATCGGCGAAGAAATCGGAATTCTGCTGCTGCAGGAATGTGTAGAGCATGCGGGCGTAAACCGCGGTTTCGTTTGCGAGGATTTGCACGAGATAAGGCTTGCCGGTCTTTTCCTTGAACTGCTTGCCCTGGGCGAAGAATTCGTCGATCGATTTGGGCAGGATCGGCGTGCCGTCGGCGTTGACGAGGCCGGCCTCCTTCATGAGGTTGAGATTGACGTGGAAGAGCATGGTCCAGTTGTCGAAGGGCAGGCCGAACATCTGCCCTTCCTTGGTGACGCCGCTCCGCGCCGCGTCGGTGAAGCTCGCGGGATCGATGCCTTGCGCTGCTAGGATTTCATCGACGGGTTCGATCAGGCCGCGCGCCTGATAATCCGAGATTGCCGAATAGTGGATCGACACCACATCGGGTGCGGCGCCCGACGCGAGCTGAGCGTTTAGCTGATCGTAGCCCGGCCATTCGACGGTGGTCACGTTAACGTCGATATCGGGGTTGTCGGCCCCGAACTTGTTGATGAGCGAAGTGATGATGCCGCATTCTCCGACGGCGGAGGAGACGTCCGTGACCTTGCCATAGTCGGCTTCGCAGGCGCCGAAGAAGCGCTGAAGTTCGATTACGGTCTGGGCATGGGCAAAACTGCTCCAGCTCAGAGCGGCCATTGCTGCTGTGCATAAAAGAAAACGTCGCATGATACTGCCTCTCCCTTTGAGCATGATCCCGAAAAGTTGCAGACTTTTCGGATAAGATCATGCAGCTAAAAACCAACCTACCGACCAACTCCTCCCGGCCGGTATAGAAGTCACTTCACGGCGCCGCCGGAAACGGCGGTCACGATATGACGCTGGAAAAAAATGTAGACGATCAGCACCGGCAGGCTGGCGAAGACGGCCTGTGCGCTCAGGAATCCGAGCCCTTCGCTTTGCGCGAAATTGGTTTGCGACGAGGCGATGCCGATGGTGAGCGTGTACATCTCCTTCTTCGTGGCGGAGATCAGCGGCCACCAGTAATCGTTCCACGCGTGCAGGAAGGTGAAGATGCCGAGCGTCGCCTGCGCCGGCAGGGTCAAGGGCAGCATGATCTTCCAGAAGATGCGCCATTGCGAAGCGTTGTCGAGCAACGCTGCCTCGTCGATCTCCTTGGGGATCGCCCGGAAGAACTGGGTCATCAGGAACACGCCGAAGGCCGACGACATGCCGGGCAGCATCAGGCCGAGATGGCTGTTGTGGAGGCCGAACCAGTTGAACATCTGGTGACGGGCGATGATGACCGCCTGTTCCGGCACCGCGAGCCCGAAGAGGACGATGACGAAGATCGTCCGCCGGAGCGGGAATTCGAGGCGGGCGAAGGCGTAGCCGGCCAGAGACGACAGGACGAGCACGCCAATCGTCTGGCCGATGGCGACGATCATGCTGTTGAAGAACCAGCCGAAGGCCTGGGAGGAATGCAGGATGTTGACATAGTTGACGAGCGTGTAGGGCAGCCGGAAAACGGACTCTGTTCCCAGCATGAGCTCCCGGTTGTTCTTGATCGAAAGGCCGACCAGCCAGGCGACCGGGGCCATCATCACCACCGACAGGAGAGCGGCGATCCACAGCAGCGGCCGGCTGGCGGTCAGGGTTTCGGGCCTGTAAGTCGATTGATCCCGGCTCATTCCCTGACCTCCGGTTTTCTGGTCGAGATGATGTACTGGACCATGGCGGCGCACAGGATGATGAGGAAGAGAAGCTCGGAGGCAGCCGCCCCTTTGCCGACGTCCCAGCGGATAAAGCCTGTTTCGTAGATATACATGACGAGTGGGCGCGACGTGCCGTTGGGGCCGCCATTCGTCATCAGCTGCGCCTGGCCGAAAAGCTGGAACTGCATGACGATCTGGATGATCGTCACCAGCATGATCGTCCTTGCGATCGATGGCAGGGTAATGCGTCTCAGTACGCGCCAGGGGCTTGCATTGTCGAGTGCCGCGGCTTCGTAGAGGTCCGCCGGGATCTGCTGAAGCGCCGCAAGGAAGAGCATCATCGGCAGGCCAAGGCACCACCAGACCGTTGCCACGCCAACCGCGAACAGCGACCAGCCGGAGGTGGACAGGAAGTTGATCGGCTGCAGGCCGAGCTGTTCAAAAATGACCGGGATCAGGCCGTCCCTCGGGATGAAGACGAAACGCCAGATCAGCGTGACGATCGTGACTGACAGAACGGACGAGGAAAAGAAAAGCCCGCGAAAGAAGGAGGTGGTGCGGGTGGTTCTGTTCAACGCCAGAGCCAGGAAAAGGCCAAGCGCCACGAGGGTCGGAACGCTGAGCGCGACGAACAGGATGGTGTTGCGGAATGCCTGCAGGAAGACCGGATCAGCCAGGACCCTGGTGTAGTTGGTGAGCCCGACGAACCGCCCCGGCCCGAACAAATCCACCTTGTGGAGGCTCAGCCAGATGCTCCAGAAGAGCGGGAAGGCGAGGAGCACGACGAAAGCCGTGAGGTACGGCAGGATGAAGAGAGCATGGCCGGGGTGGCCGCGGCGGTAGCTTTCAGCCATGTCACTCGCCCTCTGGGTGGTGCGCCATGCCGTCGGCATCGAAGAGGTGGATCGCGGATGCGTCCAGCGCGATCTCAAGTCGGTCGCCGGCGCTGGCCTCGTTGCGGCCGTCGGCTTCGACCGTCAGTTTCGTGCCATCGGAAAGGCGGCCGTAAATCAGCGTGCGGTCGCCCAGGCGCTCGACCACTTCGGCGATGAGGGGAACGCCGGATTGGCCGGGAGACAAGACGGATATGTCTTCGGCGCGAATGCCGAGCGTGGCGCTTTGCGATGAGAAGGCGGTGGGCAGGCGGATGGCCGTATCGAGATTTCCAATCCCGGCGGCATCGACCGCGGTGCCGTTTTCGTTCTGTGTGATGCGCTGAACGGGGATGAAGTTCATCGCTGGAGAGCCCACGAAACCGGCGACGAAACGCGTTGCCGGGTGGTGGTAGATCTCCATCGGTGTGCCGATCTGCTCGATCTTGCGGTTGTGCATGACGACGATCCGGTCGGCGAGGGTCATGGCCTCGACCTGGTCGTGGGTGACGAAGATCATGGTGCTGCCGAGACGGGCGTGCAGCTGGGCCAGCTCCAGGCGGGTCCGTCCCCGCAAGGCCGCATCGAGATTCGACAGCGGCTCATCGAAGAGAAAAGCTTTCGGCTCCTTGACGATGGCCCGGCCGATCGCGGCGCGCTGGCGCTGTCCGCCCGACAGCTTTTGTGGCTTCCGGTCGAGCAGATGCGCGATTTCCAGCGTCTCGGCGGCAAGCCGGATGCGCTTCTCGATTTCCTTTTTGGCTACCCCGATGTTCTCAAGGCCAAAGGACATGTTTTCATGCACCGTCATATGCGGATAGAGTGCATAGGACTGGAAGACCATCGCGACGCCGCGCTTCCCCGGAGGAAGCGTGTCCACCCGTTGACCGCCCACCGAGATCATTCCCTCGGTCACGTCCTCAAGGCCGGCGATCATCCGCAGGAGCGTTGACTTGCCGCAGCCGGACGGGCCCAGGAAAACGACGAACTCGCTTGGGCTTATCGAGAGCGAGATATCGTCCAGCACGGTGAGCGTGCCATATCGTTTGGTGACGTTGGCGATTTCGATCGATGCCGACACGGTTCCTCCTCTCTACTGTCCGTCCCGCTTTAGCTACCCAATCGGATCATCCGATAGCTCAGCGGCGCCAGGGTCACGTTGAGCCTGCCGTCGGACGCCCTCGCGCCCGTTCCCTCCCGTGGCGCCACCGCTTCCTTTTCCGGCCCGTTGACGTCGCGAAGCCCGTGGCCCTCGATCACTTTGTCCATGATCACCTTGCGTTCGCCGAACCCCTGCAGGGCGAGCTCGAATTCGATCGCCTGTTCCTGATGCCGGTTGACGATGAAGAAGGTGAGGGCGCCGTCTTTCTCGGTTTCCACCGCCGAAACGTCGAGATAGGGCACGTCTTCCGCGAAATCGGTGGAATAGCCGGGGCAGTCGAGCGACAGTTGCAGCGCGTTTCCGCGCCCGTAATGTGAGGCGTAGAGATAGGGGAAGAAGGTCGTCTGCCGCCATGCCGGCCCGCCCGCAACGGTCATGATGGGCGCGATGACGTTGACGAGCTGCGCCAGGCAGCCGACCTTCACAATATCCGAGCGGCGGATGAACGTGTTGAGGATGCAGCCGACCTGCAGCACATCCTCGAAATTATAGATGTCCTCCAGCAGCGCCGCTGCGTGGGGCCAGCCCTCGCGGCCCTCCAGCACCTGCTTGTCGGCCTCGCGGGAATGATACCAGACGTTCCATTCATCGAAGCTGATATAGACGTTCTTTTTCGAGCGCTTCTTCGCCTTGGTGTAGGCGATGACGCCGGCGATCGTGCCGATATAATCGTCGAGGCGGGCATTCTGCGCGAGATAATCGGCCGTGTTGCCCGCGTGATTGTCGAAATACATGTGCAGGCTGATGTAATCGATGGAATCATAGGTGTAGTCGAGCACTGTCGCCTCCCATGCGGGATAGGTCGGCATCTTTGGCGACGACGATCCGCAGACGACGAGCTCGATCGATTTGTCGAAGGCGCGCATCGCCTTGGCGGTCTCAAACGCGATGCGGCCATATTCGTCCGCCGTCTTCTGGCCGATCTGCCACGGGCCGTCCATCTCGTTGCCCAGGCACCACATCTTGACGCCCCAGGGCATTTCGCGGCCGTTCTTGCGCCGCAGGTCCGACCAGTAGCTGCCGCCCGGATGGTTGACATATTCGAGGAAAGCACGTGCCGCATCGAGGCCGCGCGAACCGAGATTGACGGCAAGCATCATCTCTGTGCCAGCGGCCTCGGCCCAGTCGGCGAATTCATGGATGCCGACCTGATTGGACTCCGAACTGTGCCAGGCGAGGTCGAGGCGGACAGGGCGCTGATCGCGCGGACCGATTCCGTCCTCCCAATCATAGGCCGAAACGAAATTGCCGCCGGGATAGCGTACGATCGGCACGTCAAGCTCGCGAACGAGATCGATCACGTCCTGGCGCATGCCGTTGCGATCGGCGGTCGGATGATCCGGTTCGTAGATCCCCGTATAGACGGCACGCCCCAGATGCTCGATGAACGAGCCGTAAAGGCGTGGATCGATGGTGCTGATCACATAGCCGCTGTGAACGGTTCCGGCTGCCCGCATGCTTCCTCCCAATGTATCTGAAAATCAGATATATATCATTATTGAGGATATGATACACGCGATTGAACGGGCGTCAACCGGTCTTGCCGCTGCCGCCGGCAGGCACCACGCCATGTGTCAGGTTTTCAGCCGCAGGACGATGTCCTGATCGTAGTTGCCGAAGCCCCGCCCGAAAATATTGATGCCGCCTGGATGTTCCGCGGTTTCGGGCACTTCGATGCGCAGGCGGATAGATCGGTGTCCGAGAAGGTCGAGGTCTTCGAGGCTCGTGTTGGAAACGCGCACGCCGTCGATGAACGTACCGCCGGATGTCACGCGAAAACACTTCAGGACGCCATACTGGCTGCCGCGCAGCTTCCACCAGTCGGGGGTATATTTCCCACGCCGGTCGCCGAAGTCGCCGGGGGAGGTCCAGGTGGCAATGGCTTTGCCATTGATCGAGAGCGTGATGTCGGACGGCCAGTTGTCGGAGGTGCCCGGAACTTCCGAGGAGAGTTCCAGGATCAGTTCCAATTCCTTGACTTCAGAACCCTTGATCCGGGCGTTGTTGGGGAACTGATAGTCGACATACCCCCTGGTGAACCACAGCAATCCGGCTTTCATCCGGTCAGGCGTGAGGAATGTGTCGGGATTGTCGAGATAGCCGATGATGCCGTCCTGCGCGCACATTCCACAGGGCGCGGCGACATCGTAGCCGCTGTAAAGCCCCACCGGCATGGCGACCTCAATCGCCTCGGCGGCGGTCCTGGCGGGGCTGGCGAAGGACAGCACGATCTCGTCATGTACCGTGTGGCAGATTTTCTGGCTGCCCTTCTTTGCCTTCTGCACTTCGGTGCGGATAAGTCCGGCTTCTTCGAGCAGGTTCAAATGGGTGGAGGTCGTTGATTGCGGCAGGTCGAGGATCTCCGCGATGTCGTTGACGTTCAAGGGACCCCGAATATGCAGCAGCTCCAGCATTGACAAGCGCGCCGGGGCCGAAAGGCACTTCAGGACCTCCTTCCCATTATCCGGCGTTATCATCAGAAACCGGTTGCTCATCGCGATATCCTTCTCCTAACTCGATGCATATCAGATATTTTGATGTATTCAAGGACGATCGGGCATGCCGTGCCGGCTGTGGCGGACATAGCTGTATCGAGATCAAGTCGGCTTCCAACCCGATCGCTTAGTTGGGGCCTTTGCGGGAGAGGAGTGTGAGGGGAGAGGCAGAGGTTCCCCTCGGACCGTCCGCCATCCGCGGCAGTCGGCTAAGATGTCACGCGACCTTCTTCGCCGGCGTCATCACCATATCAACGTGGATATTCTCGTACGGGCAATGCAGGGCACCTCGTTCATCCTTCTCGATCAAGCCGATCTCGACCAATGCAGCGGCGTCCTCATGAACGCGCCTGACGTCGCGGCCAAGCCTGCGGGCCAGCTCCCGCACGCCAATTGTGCCCGCACCCAAAAGCTCGTTGAGAAGCTGCCAGCGGCGTTCCGTCAGATGCGCAAAGAACGATCCGGGGGTTTCAAAGTTGAGTGTTTCGCCCTGATATGCCCCCTCCGTCAAGCCGATCTTGGCTTGCTGACCGGCGCCGCGCAGAACCGCTTTCCAGTCGGGATTCGTCGTGATTGTCAATGTCCTCATGACTGTCTCCGTTTTTCTACCTCGGCCATGAAGTCCTCTATGAGTTGGTCGAGTGTTGTGAAGCGATAGGGAAACTCCTGGCCGTCCAAGTGCATATGATCGCCTTTTCCGCGCTCATTGTCGAAACCAACAACCCGTTCGCCGTGGCGAATATAGACCATTCTATATTTGAAGCCGTGCGTCGTCGGGGAAACGGGCGTCGGTAATTTCCAGATAACAAACTGGATGCTGCTGCCATCGGCCTGGACGTTCTTGAGTTCGGTGATCTTTATCGCTTTCATGTTGTCATTTATGACAACGCTTGCAAGTGTTGTCAATAACGCCAACACTCTGCTATTATCGACCCAACGACTCCAAGTCGCGTAACTCCACGAACACGATTTTCTCGCTGCTCCGGCCGCAGCACCGAGGTCTGCCCCCCTGATGGCCGTCCTGCACCGACCGATGCCGCCTACAGCGCTGTTATATCCGAAGAAATCACCAGCCCAGGCCTTTCGAGATTTGCCGGGCAGCATCCTTCAGCAGTGTTGTAAAATGTTGAAGGTCGTCTTCCCGCGTGCGGAAGGCAGGGGCGGCGATGTTCAGCGCGGCGATTACTGATCCGTCAAAGGCAAGGACCGGGACCGCCACGGAAACGATCTGCTCGCTGACCTCGCCGCGCGTGATGCAATGTCCGGTCTTTCGAATGGCCTCGAGCTGGGCAATGAGCCTTGGGCGGTGTGTGACCGTTCGCGGCGTGAAGCGATCGAGTTGTTCAGGCAGCATCTGTTGCTGAACCTGCGGCGGAAGGAATGCCAGCAGAACTTTCCTCGATCCCGCATAGAGTGGCCGCCGCCGGCCAATCATGGCGTGAACCCTCAAATCCCGGGTCGGCTCGAACTTGGCGATACAGAGCGCTTCCGAATTGTCGATTATGCGGAGCTGCACGGTTTCATTCACCTTCTGCCCGACATCCTCCATGATCGGACTAGCGATCCTGACCAGATCGACCTGCGTCGATGCGGCCGTGCCGAGAACGATGATGGTGTTGCCCAGACGAAATCCGCCTTTTTGGGTCTTCTGCACCATTCCCCTGTGTTCCAGTGTGCGTAACATACGAAGGATTCTAGGTTTTGTTTCACCGAGATTTCGGGCGATTTCGGACAGGCGGATGTCGGGTGCCTTGGCAACCGACATGAGCACGGAGATTGCCGTATCAACAGATTGAAGTATCGACGAATCTTCCCGCATGGCCTGCCTTTCTCCATGTGATGGACTGCACCGTAAAGCCCTTCAAATCCGGCCGTTTAGCGCGTTACGTTCAATGTAACAGGAATGATTTCGGTTTGACAGCCTTGTGACACAATTCTAAACATTTGCGAAGAAGCGGGGCCGTTCCGTTCATCGAAGCCGGCAAAAAGATCGGCGTAGATCAAACCGACAGAGAGAGGGACCATGATCAAAAAAATCTGGAAATCAGCGGCGCTGATGCTGCTGGCAACAGCCGCCGTTCCCGGCATTTCATTGGCAGAGACCGCGCCGCTTACAATCGGGATGTCCACCACGCCCACCACGCTTGATCCCCACGAGGACAGCTCGGCGCCCAACAACGCAACCTCGCGCCACATCTGGGATAGTCTCATCAATCTTACCGGCACTTCGGCCAATGAGCCTGAGCTTGCGACCGGGTGGAAAGCCATCGACCCCACCCATTGGGAATTCAAGCTGCGCGAGGGCGTGAAGTTCCATGACGGCAGTGCCTTTGACGCGCAGGATGTCGTTGCTTCCCTGCTTCGGGCCCGCGACAAGCCGAGCCAGGGCTTCGCCTCCTATACCCGTAACATCGCCAATGTGACCGCAAAGGATCCGATGACGGTGATTGTCGAGACCAGCGTGCCGGATCCGCTGCTCCTGAATTCCGTAAGCCGCATCCGCATCATCAGTGCTGATTGTGCCGATGCGTCGGTTCAGGATTTCGACGGTGGAAAATGTGCCGTCGGCACTGGTCCATACATCTTCTCTTCATTCAATCCAGGTGACCGGCTCATTCTGAAGCGTAATGATGATTACTTCGCGGGCGCTTCCCACTGGTCCGATGTCACCCTGCGTTTCCTGCCTGACGACGGCGCCCGCCTCGCATCACTGCTCTCCGGTGAGATCGATATCGTCGAGGCATTGCCCGCTGACGGCATGTCGCGCGTCGAGCAAAGCGATGCGCTACAGGTGATCAACGGTCAGTCGTCGCGCCTCGTCTATCTCGGGATGGATGTCGGCAGGAACGTGTCACCCTTCGTAAAGGCCGCCGATGGTTCGGCACTGACCGAAAATCCGTTGAAGGACGAGCGCGTGCGCCGCGCCATGCTGATGGCGATCAACCGGCCGGCCATCGTCGACCGTGTCATGCAGAAGAACGGCACGGTCGCCGATCAGTTCGTCGCCGAGGGTTATGCAGGGCACTCGGAGATGATCGAACCCGTCGGGTATGATCCGAAAGCGGCCAAGGCGCTTCTCGCCGAGGCGGGCTATCCCGACGGCTTTCGTCTGACGCTGCATGGTCCATCCGGACGTTATGTAAAGGACAGCGAAGTCCTCCAGGCGGTCGGTCAGATGCTGGCACGCATCGGCATCCAGACGCAGGTGGAAGTCCAGCCCTGGTCCATGTATTCGGAAGCCTATCCAGACGGCAAATTCAGCGTCTATTTCGGATCGTGGGGCGTGAATACGGGCGAGACGACCAATCCGACCGTTGCGCTCGTCGCCACACGCAACGAGGAGAAGGGAACCGGCCGCTACAATGGTGGCGCCGTCTCGGATCCCGAAATCGATGATGTCCTGGCAAAGGCGAGTTCCACACTCGACGAGACGGAACGGCTCCCGTTGCTCAAGAAGCTTTCCGAATTGACTTTCGGCAAGCTGTGGCTGCTGCCCATGCATTATGAGAATGTCGTGCTGGGCGCCAAGAAGACTATTCGCTACACTCCACGCGGTGACAAATATACGCTCGCCTATTTTGTCGAGCCCGCACAATAAGTGTGACGTGGGCGGGCGGCACGAGGTCGTCCGCCCCACCTTTTCCTCCAGGAGACCAGCATGCAGGAACTCGGAACGAGCGGCGCCGCCGCCCGGGCGCGGGCCGTTTATGACTATGGCCATACGGCGATTTTCGCTTCGACCATCGATCCAAGACTCCATCTTCTTCTCTACGTTCCGCCGGCGGCGGCCGATGGCCGCAAGATCGATCTCCTGGTCGCGGTGCATGGTACGGGCCGGACGTCAGCCATCGAATTTCGCGACGGCTTCGCCGAATTCGGCCTCTACAATGATTGCGCCATCCTTTGTCCGATCTTCCCGGTGAATGTCATAGGTGACGGAGCCAGGTCGGGCTACAAATATATGCAGGAAGGCGACATTCGCTACGATCTCGCCGTGCTTTCCATGGTGGAGGAAATGGCGGCGAAATACGATCAGGACTGGTCGAAATTCGCCATTTTCGGCTTCTCCGGCGGGGGGCACTTCGCTCATCGCTTCGCGATCCTGCATCCGGACCGGCTGTGGGCTGCTTCCGTCGGCGCGCCAGGCTCCGTCACGCTTCTCGATCCCAACCGCGACTGGTGGGTGGGCATTCGTGATATGGAAGCGCGCTTCGGCAGGCGGCTCGATCACGAGGCGCTGGCTAGGGTCCCTGTTCACATGGTCGTCGGCGACGCCGATCTCGAAACCTGGGAAATCACCCACAAGCCCGGCAGCGCCTATTATATGGAGGGCGCCAATGATGCCGGCGAGACCCGTCCGCAGCGGCTGGAAGCGCTGGCATCATCCTTCCGCGCCGTCGGGGTCAACGTGACGCTCGATAAGGTCGCCGGCATTTCCCACGACCGGATGAAGGTACTCGGTCATGTCAAAGCCTTCCTGACGAAGGTCTTGGCCGAAAGACGCATGAAATGAAGAACGCGACAATCGTTGCGCCGCAGCCGGAAGCCGTGGAAGCGGGGGCTGCCGTGCTTGAACGTGGGGGCAATGCGGTCGATGCCGCGCTGGCCTGCGCGTTTGTCCAGGGCGTGGTCGATCCGCAGATGGCGGGTATCGGCGGTTTTGGATCGATGCATGTCTATATGCCCTCCAAGGGCGTTCATGACATTCTCGAATTCTATGCACGCGCACCGTTGGCCGCCACGCCGGACATGTGGGCCGACAAGGTTCAGGGGCAGAGCCGTGACGGCTTCGGCTATATCCTCGATGGCAACATCTCCGATATCGGCTATCTCGCGGTCTGTACGCCGGGATCCCTGAAAGGATACGAGACGGCGCTGCGCGACTATGGCAGCTTCGACTGGGCCGATGTGATCGCGCCTGGGATAGACTATGCCCGCAACGGCTTCATGGTCCGCAACCATATGCACTGGTACTGGAGCAAGGACCAGTCCTCGGACGGTTTCGCCAACACCTGCGAGAAGCTGCGCTTTTCGAGAACCGGACGCCGGGTCTATTTTCATGAGGACGGCAGGCTGCGTGAGGTGGGAGATATCCTGCGAAACCCTGACATGGCCGACACACTTGAGCGGATCGCGCGAAGCGGTGGATCGGACATCTTCTATTTCGGAGAAATCGCCGGGCAGATCGCCGAGGATTTTGCCGCCCATGGCGGTCTCATTACCCGCGAGGATCTCGCGCGTTACGAATTGTCGAAAACAGCGCCGATATGGGGTGAATACCGTGGCCACCGCATCGCCACCTCGCCGCCGCCCGGCTCCGGCTTCCCCATGCTCGAACTCCTCCACATCATGGAGAATTTCGACGTTCGCGCAATGCGCCATGGCAGCACCGAGCATGTGCGGATATTGTTCGAGGCGATGAAGCGCATGACCATCGACAAGGATGCCCATATGGGTGATCCGGCTTATGTGCCGGTGCCCTATGAGCGGTTGATATCGAAGAGCCATGCGGCGGCTCATGCCGAGGCAATCAAGGCGGGCGAACGTGCCGTGGTGCGCCGGATGGATCGCTCGCAGCGCGAGACGACCCATGTCTCCGTCATCGACAGATACGGTAACGCGGTGGCGATGACGCATACGCTCGGCAGCCCCTCTGGCGCGATCACCGAAGGGCTCGGTTTCATGTACAACGGCACCATGAGCCGCTTCGATCCATATCCTGGCAAACCGGGATCGATCGCGCCGGGAAAACGCAGGCCGAGTTCGGCAGCACCGACCATCGTCTTCAGGGGAGATGAGCCCTATGTGGTGGTCGGCGCACCAGGCGGCAGCTATATTGCGCCGACGGTCGCGCAATGCCTGATGAACATCATCGACTTCGACATGTCGGTTCTGGAGGCGGTGGTGGCGCCGCGCGTGGTCGGCGTATCGAGCAAGATCGACATCTGCAACCGCATTCGCCGTTCCGTGGAAAAGGAGTTGCGCGAGGAAGGCTATGATGTCGCCCGTTCGCCGCAGACTTATGCCTTTGCCGCCCTTCATGCGATCAGGATTGAAGACGGTGTATCCGAGGGCGCGGCGGATCCCCAACGCGACGGACTTTCGCTGTCGGTGGCGTGAGAAAGGAAGGGCACCATGGCCATCTCCCTGATAAGGCGGTTGATCCAGGCATTGTTCGTAATCCTTGCCATGACCGTGATCGTCTTTGTCGGGGTCAGCGTTATCGGCAATCCCGTCGACATCCTGATCAATCCCGATGCCAATCAGGCCGAGAGGCTGCGGCTCATCGCGCATTACGGGCTCGATCAGCCCTTGTGGAAGCAGTATCTGTTGTTTCTCCAAGGGCTGATGCACGGTGATTTCGGCGACAGTTTCGTCTATGGGCGTCCGGCATTGGGGCTGATCCTGGAAAGGCTGCCCGCCACCTTCGAGCTGGCGATCTCGGCACTCTTGATCGCGATCGTTGTGGGACTGCCGCTCGGGCTCTATGCGGGGCTCCACCCGCACCGTATTTCTTCCCGCATCATCATGAGCGGCTCCATTCTGGGCTTCTCCCTTCCGACCTTCTGGGTCGGGCTCATGCTGGTCATGGTGTTTTCGGTCGAACTGCACTGGCTGCCCACCAACGGTCGGGGTGCCACCGCTGAAATGCTGGGAGTGCAGTGGTCCTTCCTCACCAGGGACGGCTTGGCGCACTTGCTTCTGCCGGCCTTCAACCTCGCTCTGTTCAAGACCTCGCTCGTCCTGAGATTGACGCGCGCCGGGGTTCAGGAGGTGTTGCCGCAGGACTACATCAAGTTCGCCCGCGCGAAGGGACTGGCCGACCGACGTATCATCTTCGTGCATGTGCTGAAGAACCTGATGATCCCATTGGTGACCATCATCGGACTGGAATTCGGATCGCTGATCGCTTTCTCGGTGGTAACGGAGAGCATCTTCGCCTGGCCGGGCATGGGCAAGCTCATCATCGATTCCATCAACCTACTCGATCGGCCTGTCATCGTCGCGTATCTGATGATGATGGTGGTTTTGTTCGTCGCCCTCAATTTCCTGATCGATGTCTGTTACACGCTGCTGGACCCGCGCGTCCGGCTCGACGCGAAGGCTTGATGCTCATGACCATTTCCCCTTTTCCAGAAGCATACGAAGCTCCGCCGGAGCCGGGCAGGTTGCGGCGGCAAGTGCAGGATTTCCTGCGATCGCCAGCGGCAGTGGCGGGGCTTTGTCTTATTATCATCATCGTGCTGCTGGCGCTGTTCGCGCCTCTCATTTCGCCGCAGGACCCTTATGATCTGACGCAGCTCGATATTCTCGACGGTCGGCTGCCGCCTGGGTCGGAATCCTTTTCTGGTTTAACCTATTATCTGGGCACCGACAGCCAAGGGCGGGACATCCTGTCCGGCATTCTCTATGGTTTGAGGACCTCGCTTACCGTCGGTATTCTTTCGGCTTTTGCTGCTGCCATCATCGGCACGACGGTGGGTCTTATCGCCGCCTATTTCGGCGGCCGCACCGAAAGCACGATCATGCGTCTGGTGGACCTGCAACTGTCCTTTCCGACGATCCTGATGGCGCTCATGATGCTCGCCATTCTCGGCAAGGGCGTGCTCAACGTGGTCATCGCCTTGATCATCGCCGAATGGGCAACCTATGCTCGGACAGTTCGGGGTACGGCCCTTGTCGAGCGGGAGAAGGAATATATCGAGGCCGCCCGCTCATTCCGGTTGCCGGGTTGGCGCATCCTGTTCAGGCATCTCCTGCCCAACTGCCTTGCGCCGGTTATCGTTATCGCCACCATGCAGGTCGCCCGCGCCATCGGGCTCGAGGCGACCTTGTCCTTCCTCGGGCTCGGCGCCTCGGTCACAGAGCCGTCGCTGGGCATGTTGATCTCCACAGGCTACCAGTATCTCCTGACCGGTCTCTACTGGATCAGTTTCTTCCCCGGCATAGCGCTGCTCATCACCATCGTTTCCATCAATCTTGTGGGTGACCGGCTGCGTGACGTTCTCAATCCGAGGAATGTCTAATGTCTCATCTCCTCGAAGTCCGCAATCTCGTGACCGAATTCGGCGTCAAGCTGGGCTTGCGCGCGGTAAACGACGTTTCCTTCAGTCTCAAGCGCGGCAAGGTGCTCGGTCTCGTCGGCGAATCCGGCTCGGGAAAGTCGGTGACCGGCTTCTCCATCATGGGCCTGCTCGACAGGCCGGGGCGCGTGGCGGCCGGGCGGATCCTGTTCGACGGCATCGATCTTGCCACGCTTTCCGACGGGGAAATGCGTCGGCTGCGCGGCAAGCGGATTGCCATGGTCTTCCAGGATCCGATGATGACGCTCAATCCGGTGCTGACGATCGGGACCCAGATGATCGAGGCCGTGCTGGCGCATGACCCGGTATCGAAGGAAGTCGCCCGCCAGCGATCACGCGATGCGCTCGGTCTTGTCGGCATACCCAGTCCCGAAGAGCGGCTTTCCGCCTATCCGCACGAGTTTTCCGGCGGCATGCGTCAGCGCGTGGCGATCGCCATCGCACTCCTCCACCATCCAGACCTGATCATCGCGGACGAACCGACGACGGCTCTCGACGTCACGATCCAGAGCCAGATCATTTCCGAATTCCAGAAGCTGACGGAGCAGTCGAACACGGCGGTCATCTGGATCACCCACGATCTCGCCATCGTCTCGCGCGTCGCCGACGATATCGCGGTGATGTATGCGGGCCGGCTCGTGGAAATGGGCAGTGTCAGGAATGTACTGGGCGATCCGCGCCATCCCTATACAAAAGGACTGATCATGTCCGTGCCGTCGCAGAACCGCCGCGGTGAGCCGCTGCGTCAGATCCTCGGCATGACGCCCGCCATCAGCCGCCTTCCGTCGGGATGCAGCTTCCGCACGCGCTGCGATCGGGCGACCGAGGCCTGCGCGGTGATGCCCGACCTGATGGCGGAAGACCACCGCGCCTTCCGCTGTTTCCATCCCATGACAAGGATAGATGCCTGATGCGTGAAGAGACGCCTCCTCTCGTCGAAGCTCGCGGCATTACGCGCCGCTTCGGATCGAAACCGGATCTGGCGGCGAAGATCGCGCTTCGCCTGCGGCTCGCCAAGGCACAACCGGTTGTGCACGCGCTTGACGACGTCAGTTTGCGCATCCGCAAGGGGGAGGTCGTCGGCCTCGTCGGCGAGAGCGGTTGTGGGAAATCGACACTTGGTCGGGTGATTGCCGGGATCATTCCGCCGACCGATGGCCAGGTGATCTGGCAGGGCGTCGATCGCAACAATCTGAAGGCGGCCAAGAGGCACGCGGCAGCGCTTGCCACGCAGATGATCTTCCAGAACCCGATGGCGGCCCTCAATCCGCGGATGACGATCGAGGAGATCGTGTCCGAGGCGCCGCTTACCCATGGTCTGGTCAAAAAGAGTGAGAGACAGGCCTATGTCGACCACTATCTAGGACTTGCAGGTTTCGATCCGTCCATGAAAAATCGCTATCCTCACCAGCTTTCGGGTGGTCAGCGGCAGCGGGTGAACATCGCACGTGCTCTTGCCGTGCAGCCGAGCTTCCTCGTCTGCGACGAAAGCGTTGCGGCTCTCGATGTTTCCATCCAGGCGCAGGTGATCAATCTCTTCATGGAGTTGCGGGAGAGGCTCGACCTGACATATCTGTTCGTCAGCCACGATCTCGGCGTCGTCGAACATATTTCCGACCGTGTGGCCATCATGTATCTGGGGCGTATCGTCGAGGAGGCTCCGGTCGAAGCGATTTTCCGGCACGCCAATCATCCCTATACGCAGGCGCTGTTGAGCGAGGTGCCGCGCATCGAGCTGACCAAGCGACGCTTCAAGCCGGTGAAAGGCGAATTGCCGAGCCCTCTCAATCCGCCGAAGGGCTGCCATTTCCATCCGCGCTGCCCATTTGTGATGGATCGTTGTCGGATTGAAGTACCGGTGAAGCGCGAGATAGCGCCCGGGCATTTATCGGCCTGCCATCTCAACGATATGCCGGCGATTTAACGTTTCTTGCGTGATGTCCTTTGACCGGGGCGGACGACGTCGGCGTACCACCAGTTCCGTACCGGTGGTGGCTGCAATAATTTTTATCCGACTGTCGGATTGCGGACGGTCCCTTCGTCTTATCAACATCGCCGCGAAAACGCGCGAGATAGAGAGGAGAGATCGATGTTCCGTACAGCTTTCATTGCAGTGGCTTTGCTTCTTGCCATACCTGCCCTTGCCGAAACCCGGCCGGCGGGCCAGCGGGTCGAGGTCAACGGCATGCGGATGTATTATGAAGTTGCAGGCGAGGGCGCTCCGCTGATCGTGCTGCACGGTGCCTATATGAACATCCCGTCCATGGGCGCAATCATTCCCAAGCTGGCCGAGACCCATAAGGTCTACGCGCTCGAATTCCAGGGCCATGGTCGCACCACCGATATCGACCGGCCGATCACCTATCCCAATCTGGCGGATGATGTTGCGGCCTTCATGGATCAGGTCGGCCTGAAAAAGGCGGATGTGTTCGGCTATTCCATGGGGGCGGCGACCGGGTTGCAGCTCGCCATTCGTCATCCGGAAAAGGTGGACAAGCTCGTTGCGGCATCGGCTGCCTATGACGCCGAGGGCTGGCAGCCCGAATTCAAGGCTTTCATTCCGCAAATGACCGTGGAGATGTTCGTCAACATGCCTTTTGCCGAGGATTACCGCAAGCTGGCGCCCAATCCCGACGGATTTCCAGCCCTGGTCGAAAAGCTGATCGCACTCGAGCACGAGCCGATGGCGTGGGAGAATGACGTCAAAGCCATCAAGGCGCCGGTACTCATTATCAGCGGCGACGCCGACGTGGCGACGCTGGAACATTCGATCGCCATGTTCCGGTTGCTTGGCGGCGGCGTCATGGGTGATATGGGCAAGCCGCTGCCGGCGTCACGGTTGGCCGTCATGCCGGCGACATCACACACCGCGGTCATCGGGCAGGTTGATCTGCTCTCCGCCTTTATAGAGCCTTTCCTGAAAGGCGAGACACCGAAGGGGATGTTCGAGTAGAGATTAAATGAAGCAGGGGACCGCCGTGATTGGCAGTCCCCTGCAAGCTCTATCGCCCTTATCGGGACATATGCCGTCCACTTCGGAGGGTTTAGCTCTCGAATGTCAGCAGCCTGTCGCCATCTGCGTCCTTTATGCGGGTCGGCAGGCCGATCCGGTTGAGGAGATCCAGGAAGGGCCGCGGCGCGAGTTCCTCGACATTGGCCATCTTTTTGATGTCCCAGTCGCCCTTCGCAATAAGGATCGCAGCCGCCGCGGCAGGCACGCCCGCCGTATAGGATATGCCCTGGCTGCCGACTTCACCGTAGGCCTCCTCATGGTCGGCGACATTGTAGATGAAGACCTCGCGCTCCTTGCCGTCCTTGACGCCCTTCACCACGTCGCCGATGCAGGTCTTGCCCTTGTAGTCGGGAGCGAGCGACGACGGGTCGGGCAGCACCGCCTTGACCACCTTGAGCGGCACGACCTCCTGCCCCTCGGCGGTCTTGACAGGCTGCTCGGAGAGAAGGCCGAGGTTCTTCAGCACGGTGAAGACGGTGATGTAGCGTTCGCCGAAACCCATCCAGAAACGGACGTCGGGTACGCCGAGGTTCTGCGAGAGCGAATGGATCTCGTCATGGCCGGTCATGTAGGTCGGACGCGTGCCGACGACGGGCAGATCCCAATCCTTGCGGATCTCGAACATCTTGTTCGAGGTCCATTCGCCATTCTGCCAGGACCATACCTGGCCGGTGAATTCGCGGAAATTGATCTCGGGATCGAAATTGGTGGCAAAGTAGCGGCCGTGGTCACCGGCATTCACATCGATGATGTCGATTGAGTCGATGCGGTCGAAATAGTCGTCCTTGGCGAGCCGTGCATAGGCATTGACCACGCCGGGATCAAAGCCGGCGCCGAGAATGGCCGTCACACCGGCTTTCTCGCATTCCTCCCGCCGCTTCCATTCATAGTTGGCGTACCATGGCGGTGTCTCGCAGATCTTGAGCGGATCTTCGTGGATCGCGGTATCGATATAGGCTGCGCCCGTCGCGATACAGGCCGACAGAACCGACATATTGACGAAGGCCGAGCCTACATTGATGACGATCTGCGCCCCCGTCTTCTGGATCAGGGCCTTCGTCGCCTCCACATCCATGGCATCGAGCGCATGTGCCTCCACCTTGCCTTCCGTCTTCAGGCTCTTCTTCTCCATGACGGAAGCGACAATCTCGGTGCATTTTTCGAGGGTGCGCGACGCGATATGTATGTCGCCCAACACATCGTTGTTCTGGGCACATTTGTGGGCAACCACGTGGCCCACGCCACCGGCACCAATGATCAGGACGTTCTTTTTCATTTCAGGCTGGGGCCTCCATTTTCTTCTTCACAGACCGGAAAGAGCCTCAGGACAGGCTCGACAGATAATCCTCAAATGAGAACTTGCGGACGACACGCAGGCTGCCGTCGAGTTCTCGCACGACGATCGATGGCATTTGCACGCCATTGAACCAGTTCTTCTTGACCATGGTGTAACCGGCCGCATCCTCGATCGAGATGCGGTCGCCGGGCTTCAGGGGGTGGTTGAAGGCGAATTCGCCGAAAATATCGCCTGCAAGGCAGGACTTGCCACAGATCATGTAACGTTGGTCGCCGGACCCGGGCGCCATTCTGGCGCTCTCGCGGTAGATCAAGAGGTCAAGCATGTGCGCTTCGACCGAACTATCGACGACGGCGATGTCCTTGTCGTTGAACAGCGTGTCGAGCACCGTGACTTCCAGCGTCGTGCTTCTGGTAACGGCGGCTTCGCCGGGCTCGAGATAGACCTGAACGCCATAGCGCTGCGAGAAAGCCCTGAGCCGGTCGCAGAACGCATCGAGCGGATAGCCATCGCCGGTGAAATGGATGCCGCCGCCGAGACTTATCCAGTCGACTTTCGAGAACATCGAACCGAACTTCTCCTCGATCTGGTGAAGCATCCGGTCGAACAGCGCGAAATCCGCGTTCTCGCAGTTGTTGTGGATCATGAAGCCGTTGACGCGGTCGAGGACGGCCGCGATCTTTTCGGGATTCCATTCCCCGAGCCGGCTGAAAGGGCGCGCGGGATCGGCCAGGTCGAAACTCGACGAGCTGATGCCCGGATTAAGCCGCAGGCCCCGGCTCAGGGAAGCCGAGCGATCGGCGAAGCGCTCGAGCTGGCCGATCGAATTGAAAATGATCTTGTCGGCATTGGCTATCACCGCGTCGATCTCGTGATCGGCGTAGGCGACGCTATAGGCATGGGTCTCGCCGCCGAATTTCTCGCGGCCGAGCCTCATCTCGTAAAGCGAGGAGGATGTAGTGCCATCCATATAGTCGCGCATGAGATCGAAGACGGACCACGTCGCGAAGCATTTGAGCGCCAGAAGCGCCTTCGCGCCGGAATGTTCGCGAACATGTTTGATCGTCGAGAGATTGCGCAGGAGCTTGCTTTTCTCGATCAGGTAATAGGGGGTCTGGATCTTCTCCATTGGGATCCCGTGAAACAGCAAATGGCAGATTGCGGAAGGCCATGGTTGCCCATGGCGGTGAATTCGATCTTATTGTTCGAATATCTGGATCGAGCCGTCGGGCTCTTGCGGGGGTATCGGATATCCCGCAGAGGAGATCAGCGTTTCGGCGCTGTTCCCCGGCTTCTCTTTTCTCTACGGAGAAGGTCGGCTATCGCACAGACAACGGCCGTGAAACCCATGCGCTCGCTCGGGCGAACGGCATAAAGCACCTTTACGCACGCTTTCACTGCGCGCGTGGCGAAAGGTTCTTCCGTTTGGGTGGCGTCCAGTTCGACTGAGCCCATCCCCAATTGGAAGAGGGCGTCGTGAGACATAGCGTCCTCCCCAACCAGCAGATGATGCCTGCATCAGGCTGGGTGCCTTATAGCAGCGCTTCCGCGGAATGCAACGTGCGGGCTGGAGAAGGCGATCGCCGCCGTGATGGAATGCGATCGATCTGGTCTGGGAGTGGGTGGTGCTCGGAAAAGGATATTCATGACAGGCCCGCACCATGGATCAGGTGCGGGCCTGTCACGATTGGTCCATTAATTGGCGCTTCCCGAGGGAGCGGGAGCCGCGCCCGGCTGTGTCGTCGTGCTGGACGTGTTTGGCGAATTCTGGTTCTGGGAAAGCGAACGCACCGTGATGCCGTCGCCGGCCTTCATCAGGGCCAGGTTCGCTTCGTAATATTTCTGGCCCGAGAGCTGGGCCAGCGCGTCGTCGACCGCTTTTTCAAGAACGGGAAGCTTCGCGTCGGTTTCCGTGACGAAGACATTGCTATTGGCAAGCTTCAGCTCCTCGACGGCCTTCTGCGTGTTGCCGCTGCCGAGATGCTGGTTGGCATTGGCGATGTGCTTGGCGTTCTCCGGCGTCACGGTGTAGTCGTCATCGACCCCCACCGCGAAATCGATCGGAACCTGGCCCGACTGGATCGCGGCGATCTCGTCCTGCGGCCCGCCGGCCTGCTTGAGCTTCTCAGCCAGATCAGCCGTGCTGGCCTGGGCCTGGTCGAGATTCTGCTTGACTGTCGTCAGGATAGTCTTCGCACGGTCCGGCTGACCCTGGAAAATGGCGAGCCTGGCAAGGGCGATCCCGCGAACCGCCGAATAGCCTTCATCGGAGATGACATTCAGCTTCTTGATCGCGGCTATCTGTGCCGGCGTCGGCTGGGACGGTTGCGAAGGCGCAGCCGCAGCCGTGTTAGGCTGGGTCTGGGCAAAGCCTGGAGCCACAGCGAAAGAAGAAATGATCGTTGCAGACAAGAGACAGGCAGACAAAGTTCTCAATTTCATGTGATAACTCCTTTTGGACAAAAAGATGATGATCTATTCTGTCACAAAATCCATGATAGGAACTTTTGTTTTTGTCACATAGTTAAACTTATGTAAGAAAATAGCACTTCTATTGTTGAATGATATTTCAAGTAAAATAGTATTATTATTTTGATGTTATTTGCTTTATCGCGATTAAAACATATAAAGCATTGCTAATGACGGTTCCTCGGCCCCGCGACAGTTCCAGCCGTCACGGGGCTACCAGTTACCAGGCGTCCGGTTCGCGTATCATGTGCACGATGTTCGCCGGGCTGGTGATCCAGCCTCCATTGAACCCCTCGGGCAGTTGCTCGACCGCATCGCAGCGGACGACGCCGGCCTTGCCGAGATGATCGGCCGCCGCGTTGAAATCGTCCGTGAAGAATTCCAGCCAGATCTCGGCCTGGCTCATCGCGGGAGCTTCATCGATCCATAGCTTGTTGGGGCCGAATTCGAAGCCGACGGCGGGAGCCTTGGCGGTTATCGGCTTCAGGCCGATGACATCGCGATAGAAGGCGATGGTCGCCTCATATTGATGCGGTGGCACCTTGATGGCGATGTCGACGCCGCCATGGATTTTCGCAGCCATTGCGCTTTTCTCCTGTTTCATAGGATTTCCGTTTTGGGCTCGCAGCCAGGCTCGCCCTTCAGTTCGTTTTCGTAATAACCCTCGCGCAGGTTGATGCCGTGCTCGAGGAATGCCTTCATGCAGCACAGCATCTGGGTCCAGCCCTCGCAGTTGAGGTAAGAGGCTTGCCGGCCCTGCAGATCCTCGCGCCATCCCGTCTCGGCGATAGTGACCAGGGTTGCGCCGTCTTCGAGCGGCTTGAAATCCATTTCGATCCGCGTCTTGTAGATGGCTTTGCCATCGGCTGAACCCGGCCCGTCCCAGCGCAGGATGATGCGTCTATCCCTGGTCACCTCATCCACCTCGACGGGAATTTCACCCCACCAGACGACCGTCGTTCCAGCGACGAGCGGTGCGCTCGCGCCCTTGATGGTGGTGAAATAGCTGCTGAGCTTCGTCGGGTTGACGACCGCATCGAATACCTCGGCAACCGGCTTTGCTATCCGCGCGGAAACCCTGAATTCCGGTTTCATGGGCTACCTCCCTATTGCATGAGAGGAGCGTATGTTATAAAAACATAACATGTCAAGCGAAGCCAAGGAAGACCGTATTTTCAAGGCGCTGGCCCATCCGCGCCGGCGCGCCATGCTCGATCAGCTGAAGGATGAACCGCGCACCACCGGCATGTTGTGCGACGTGTTCGCGGATATGGACCGCTGCACCGTCATGCAGCATCTCAAGGTGTTGGAAGAGGCCGAACTGGTCATCGTCAGGCGCGAAGGGCGCGAACGGTGGAACCATCTCAATTCGCTGCCGATCAAGCAGATTCATGACCGATGGATCGGCCAGTACGCCGCCCATGCGATGTCTATTCTCGATCGCATGAAATCCGATCTGGAGAATTAGCGGCCCGGTGACACGCCGATCGAACCGCACCGGCGTTGGTGCCGATGCGGTTCGATCATTCCGATTTTAGACCCGCGAAGCGATCCGCCCGATTTCGGCCAGAATGGCGGCGCGCTCCTTTTCGGAGACCGACGGTATCTCGCAATAGGCTGACACGATGACGGCGCCCCGGTCCGGTGACCAGGCGACCGCGACGTCGTTACTGTTGCCGTATTTGTCGCCATTGCCTCCGGTCTTGTCGCCGATCATCCAGTCAGCGGGAAAGCCCGCCCGCAATTTTTCGTCGCCCGTTTTGTTCATGACCATCCAGGCGGCAAGCTGGGCGCGCGAGGAGCGGGAAAGCACGTCACCGAAGAGAAGCTTGCGCAGCGTCTCCAGCATGGCCGCGGGCGTCGTGGTGTCGCGCAGGTCACCCGGCTTTTCATGCACATTCAGCTCGGTTTCGAAACGGTCGAGCCGCGTGGTCTCGTCACCGATGGAGCGCAAAAATGCCGTCAGCCCCGCCGGCCCGCCGAAGCTATTGAGCAGCAGATTGGCGGCGGTGTTGTCGCTCAGGGTCACGGTCGCCAGGCAGAGCTCGGCCACGGACATGCCGGCGCCGCCGACGTGCTTTTCCGTGATCGGCGACCAGGTGACCAGATCCTTCTTCGCATGGACGATCCGCCGGTCGAGCTCTTCCTCGCCTCTGTCGACGCGGGCGAGGATATAGCCTGCCGTCAGGGCCTTGAAGGTACTGCACAGCAGGAAGCGTTCGTCGGCACGATGTCCGATCTTGTCGCCGGTGGCGAGATTGAGGATCGCGACGCCGATACGGCCGCCATGCCTGTCTTCAAGCTTTGCGAGTTCGTTCTCCAGCTTGCCGCCGCTCTGCGCCCGTGCGGCGCTTGTCAGCGAGGCCAATGCCGGAACGGCGAGCAGACTTCCGGCAAGTGCCTGCCGGCGGGAAAGGGATATCGTCATTTTGTTTTTCCGTCCTTGGGTGGGAGGTCGAGGCGGGCAGTCGAACCCTCATGAAGCTCGGCGGCTGCCTGCCGTGGCGAATATGCGCGGGGCAATTGCCCTAGACAAACGATGATTTCTTCGCTCTGCTATGAGAAAAACTTGGGTCAAACGGATAATGGACGTATCGCAACTCCCCCTTAATGCACTGCGCGTTTTCGAGGCTTCCGCACGGCATGGCAGCTTCACGCGTGCCGGGCTCGAGCTCCGGGTCACGCAGACAGCTGTCAGCCATCAGGTGAAGGCGCTGGAGGAGGTATTGGGCGTGACCCTCTTTACGCGCCTTCCGCGCGGGCTGGCACTGACCGATGAGGGCCACGCTTTGCTGCCGGTTCTGACTGACGCGTTTCGCCGAATGAGCGCGACGCTCAGCCAGTTCGAAGAGGGCAATTTTCGGGAGGTGCTGACTGTCGGCGTGGTCGGAACTTTCGCGATCGGCTGGCTGCTGCCACGTCTGAAGACCTTCAAGGACATGCATCCGCATGTGGATTTCCGCCTAAAGACGAACAACAACCGCTCCGACATTCTCCTCGACGGTCTCGATTTCTTCATCCGTTTCGGGGATGGCGCGTGGCATGGAACGGACGCGATCCATCTGATGGATGCACCGCTTTCGCCGGTCTGCGCGCCCGCGATCGCCGGGCGGCTTCAAGCGCCGAAGGATCTGGCGGGCGAGGAATTGTTGCGCTCTTATCGCATGGATGAATGGTCGATCTGGTTCAGGGCCGCGGGCATCCAGCCGCCCAGCCTGCGCGGCTGGATGTTCGATTCCTCGCTGACGCTCGTGGATGCCGCAATTCAAGGAGTAGGTGTCGCGCTGGTCCCCGTCGCCATGTTTGCCCGCCAGATCGAGGAAGGTCACATCGTTCAGCCATTCGGAATAACTGCACTGACGGGCGGCTATTGGCTGACGCGGCTGAAATCCCGCAGCGAAACGCCGGCGATGAAGGCGTTCCGGCAATGGCTGTTGGATGAAGTCGAGGCGGGTTAGCAGTCCATCTGTTCAGTGTCCCGGCTTCTGGCCGGCGCGCATTATCTGCAAGGCTTATCCGGGCGGTGGCGCTCCACGCTTGCGATAGGACAATATATCGGGCGCACTGTCCGGAGGCGGGTTTCGTTGAAGTTCGGCAATCAGCTGCTTCATCTCGCCGATTTCCCGTTCCTGCGACTCGATGATTTTGTCCGCGAGGTCGCGAACCCGCGGATCACGAATATGCGCCCGTTCACTCGTCATGATCGCGATGGAATGGTGCGGGATCATGGCCTTCATGTAGGACACGTCGTCAACGGTTTCCTGCGACCGGACAAGCCACAGCGCGCCCGAGAAAGCGATCACGCTGCCGATCAAGATCGCTGCGTTGATCCCGCGGCTTCCATACATCGACCACATGAAGCCGAGCATGATGGCGGCCATCGTCGCGCCCATGACGACAGCCATCCAGGTTCGCGTCTGGCTGTAGACCACATGATCGATTGAATAGGTGTTCAGATACATCAGTCCGAACATGACGACCGTGGAAGTTGCGATCATTGCCGCAAAGCGTCCGTATCTCATCTCTGCAAACCTTTCATTCGGGTCTGATAGAGATTAACTCGCTGCCGTCGAAATGGATGCAACCGGCAGGGCGCCCGTTCTCTTCGGAATTCAGGCGATGGGTTGGCTGAGCTGTATAGCAGGAGATAGACAAGTGCCGCGCGACACCAAATTTTCCGTTCATGCGCTTTCGGCGCGGGATATCCGCCTTTTTCGAGGACTTCTCGCGATATTCGGCGAAGCATTCGGCGAGAAGGACACATATGTGGCGGCGCAGCCGGAAGACGGATATCTCAGGGAGCTGCTGGGCGGTGATCAGTTCATAGCCCTGGCCGCGTTACAGGACGGCGCTGTCATCGGTGGCCTCGCGGCATATGAGCTGAAAAAATTCGAACGCGAGCGTAGTGAAATCTACATCTATGATCTAGCGGTCGCGGCCGATCATCGCCGCAGGGGTGTCGCCACCAGCCTTATCACACGGTTGAAGGCGATTGCCGCCGCACGCGGAGCCTATGTGATATATGTTCAGGCCGACCTCACCGATCCCCCTGCCATTGCTCTCTACTCAAAGCTGGGGACAAGGGAAGACGTTCTGCATTTCGACATCCCCGTTATTTGACGAGAAGCTGTCCGCGTGCGCCTGTTCCTCCGCGCTAGAGCGCAGCGCAACGGGATGAGTGTCGGCAGTCGATCAGGCGGGTCGGAATGTCTTGCACAGTCTGGGGTCGGTTTCTATCCGACCGGCCCCGATCAGGTCCAGGCAATAGGGTACTGCCGGGAATACCGCATTCAGGCAGACGTCGATCGAGGCGGGTTTGCCCGGCAGGTTGATAATGAGAGTGTGTCCGCGCGTGCCCGCCATCTGCCCCGACAGGATGGCTGTCGGTACGGACTCCAGGCTGACGCGGCGCATCAGCTCGCCGAAGCCCGGCAATTCCCGTTCGATCACCATGCACATCGCCTCAGGTGTCAGATCGCGGGGCGCCGGTCCCGTGCCACCGGTCGTCAGAACGAGATCAACGCGTTCCTCGTCGCAAAGGGCAAGCAGAGCATCGCGCACCGTCTCGATACCGTCGGGTACGATGCGCCGGACAGGTTTCCATTCGGTGGTGACGGCGCGCTTCAGCCAGGCCTCGATGGCGGTGCCGCTCAAATCTTCGTATTCACCGCGGCTGGCGCGGTCGGAAATGGTAAGAATGCCGATGCGGACCATGATTGTTCAACTCGCCATCATATCGGATGCGCGGGCCGGCATCCGGTCGAAACCTGTAACGGCGCGGCACCAGCCAAGTACAGCGCCCATTTCAGGGGGGAGCCAGGTTGCCATGCCTCCGTGGAAATCCTCCCATGCGGGGATATATTCGCCCCGAACCGCGATGAGCACGGGTGTGCCGGCCAGGATCGCCCGCTCGATTATGGAACGCAAGCCGGTTCCCTCCGCCTCGGACTTGCCGAAGCGGTTGAGGATAAGAAGGTCGACGCCCCTCTCGATGGTGTCTTCAAGGCGGCGCGAGGCCTCGGCCAGCGCGCCCGGATCAAGACGGCAGCCACGGGCATGGCGTCCACGATCCTGCGAAATCTGGATGAGGGTGCCGTCGGAGAGGTCGCGCAGCCGCGTGATAGGATGTGCGCCATCGAAGCCGTAATGTTCTTCCTGCAGGATGCCGCCGATGCTGAGGTCGGATGAGCGCAGCGCGGCGGCGACTTCGGCAAGGACCGTATCGAGCGGTTCGCCGCCCTCCGCGCGGATGGCTGCTATCACAGGCATGTCTGGGAGCATGGCATCGCCTTTCGTGTTCGCTCAGGTCGCAGCGGCCGGTTGCAAATCATGGGCGCAGTGTCGCAGGATCGCGCCAAGCGCGGCAAGGCCCGGATCGTCAGCTCGTCCCATGATGCCGACAAGCTGCAGCCAGGTGTCGTCATCGGCCCGGTCGAGGAAACGCCGGACGATGCCGGCCAGGCAATCGGCCATGGCCATACCGTTGTCGGCGGCATAGGTCCGGATGGTTGTTTCCAGCGCGGCGTCATCGAGCGCAGCCAGCGCTTCCGCTGCTATTTCCGGCCGGTCGAGACGGGCAATCAGTTCGCCGAACATCGCATCCTCACTGCACAAGCGGTGTACCGGCGCCGTCGAAATCGACGCCGGTGATCGCAGTCTTCCCCGCAAGCAGGGAGATATATTGCGCCGCCGCTCGGGACCAGACAGCCTCGGTGAGATAGTCGGCGATCCGTTCCCGCACGGCCTCGAAGGGGAGGGGGCGACCTTCGATGCGGCGGTCGAGCCGGATGACATGCACGCCGTAGCGCGTCTCGACCGGTGCGGCTGCAATCTCGCCCGGTTCGAGAGGGTCGAGGGCCCCAGCGAATTCCGGCGTGACCTGATCACGCGTGAACTGGCCGAGATGGCCGCCATCACGGGACGAGGAACAGGCGGAGAACTCGCGGGCAAGATCCGGGAATCGCTTAGTGTTCGAGGCCAGCAACTCCAGCGCCGCCTCGGCGGACCGGCGCGCTTCGGCGAATGCCGCTTCATCCCTTTGGTCGGCGGAGAAGAGAATATGCGCCGCCTCGAAAAGATCGGGGCTTTTGAAGCGGCTGCGGTTCTTCTCGAAATAGCGCCGGCAGGAGGCTTCATCCGCTTGCGGCACCGAGAGCTCCCGGTCGAGCAGCGTACGGATAAGCGCCTCTTCCTCGGTCTCGCGGCGTCCCTCGCCTTCCTCGCCCGGCTCCGGCATGAGACCGAGCCGGCTGGCCTCCTGCAGGAGCAGTTCGCGAATGACCAAGGCGCGCGCCGCCTCGGCCCATGCGGTGTCCGGATCTTCCGCCGGATGGTTCTGCACCTCGCGGGCGATCGCCGCATGCGGAATGGTGGCGCCGTTGACCGCTACGGTCGGGCGTCGGGTGGTTGGCTTCACTGGAGCGGGGGCGTTCCGCTTCGGGCTGGCGCTCTGAGAGGCGCGGTGGTCGATGCAGATCGTCGTCATCACGCGCGCTCCGCCGGAGATCGCTTCGTCCGTACGATCTGATAGCCGCGCCGCCCGAGATACCACACCGGCGCGCTCCAGACGTGCACCAGGCGCGTGAACGGGAAGATGAGGAAGATCGTCATGCCAAGGAAGAGATGCGCCCGGAATATGGGATGTACGTTGGCGACATGGTCCGCCGCCCCGGGCTGGAATGTGACGATCGCCTGCGCCCAGCTCATGAGTTTCACCATCTCTTCGCCGTCGAGATGCCCGGCCGAGACGGGAATGGTGGCAAGCCCGAGAATGAGCTGGGCATAGAGGATGACGAGCACGGCGATGTCGCTGGGTTTCGACGTCTTGCGGATACGCGCATCGAAGAGACGCCGGTGCAAAAGCAGGGTCAGCCCGATGAAGCAGGCGACGCCGGCGATGCCGCCGACAATCATGGCAAGCAACTGCTTTGCCCCGTGCGAGACGCCCAGGAAATCCCAGATCCATATTGGCGTAAGCAGGCCACCCATGTGACCGAGCAGGATAACGAGGATGCCCACATGAAACAGGTTCGAGCCCCAGAGGAGCTGCCGACCGCGCAGGAGCTGGCTGGAATAGCTCTTCCAGGAATATTGCTCACGATCGAAGCGTATGAGGCTGCCGGCCAGGAAGACGGTCAGGCACAGATAGGGATAGAGGCCGAAGACGGCATAATTGACATGTTCAAACATTTGCCTGGTCTCCACTTACATTGTCTCCAAATGCTGTTCCGCCGGGGCGCTGATGGGCACGCATGCGCATCGCCAGCCGGTCGCGCGAGCAGCCGTCGAGCGCTTCGCCGGGGCCGAAGGTGACCGCGGTTTCTTCCCACGCGGCATCCAGTGCCGCGAGATCGTCGGGAGCGACGCCGTCATCGGCGACGAGTTCAACGGGCGAGGCTTCGCCCGCCAGATCCTCTATTGCCGCGAATACCGCCGCATAGGGCGTTTCCCGTTTTGTGAGCCGCTCATTGAGCGCCGCCACGATATGCGCTGCGTCGCCAAGATGTTCGCGGGCCTCGCCGGGCGGCAGAATGGAAAGGAATTCCAGGAACAACGGCAGGAAATCCGGCAATTCTTCCGACCCCATATGGAGGCCATGGCGCTCATAAAGCGCCTTCAGGTCGACCATCGCCTGGCCGCGGTCGCGGGACTCGCCATGGATATGCTCGAACAGGTTGAGCGAAAGCGCCCGCGACCTGTCGAACAGAAGGACATAGGTTTCCTCCAGCTCATAGAGCCCGGTTTCCTCTATCCAGCCGAAAAGACGGTCGAGATCGGCGAGCCGCTCCTGCGCAAGTAGCCTTTCCTCATGAAGGAGGTCACGGATATCGGGCAGCGCGGCAACGAGATCAGACGTGGGATAGGAAATGAGCGCCGAGAGCGCTTTGAAGGTTTTCATCAGACGATCTCCATTGGATTTCTGGCCTTGCGCTGTTTCGCCCCGCCGAAGAGGCTCGCAGTGCTGTCGCCGCCGGAGCAGCCATTGCCGAAGGAGAAGCCGCATGAGCCGCGCAGATCGTAGGCGTCCTCGCCCAGTTCCCGGTGGGAGGTGGGGATGACGAAGCGGTCCTCGTAATTGGCGATCGCCATGATGCGATACATCTCCTCGATCTGGTGCGCGCCAAGGCCCACCTTTTGGGCGATAGCCTCGTCGGTCACGCCGTCCACCGTCTTCGCCCGCATATAGGCACGCATCGCGAGCATCGTCTCCAGCGCTTTCGCCACCGGCTCCTCGTCTCCGGCGGTAAGCAGATTGGCGAGATATTTCAGCGGGATGCGCAGCGAACGCACATCGGGCATATCGCCGTCGAGGGCCATCTTGCCGGCCTCGGCGGCCGACTGGATGGGCGATAGCGGCGGCACGTACCAGACCATCGGCAGCGTGCGGTACTCCGGATGGAGGGGGAAGGCGACCTTCCACTCCATCGCCATCTTGTAGACCGGCGAGCGCTTGGCGGCTTCAATCCAGGTCTCTGGTACGCCGTCGGCGCGGGCGCGGGCGGCCACCTCCGGATCATTGGGATCGAGGAACAGGTCCAGCTGGGCCTGATAGAGATCCTTCTCGTTAGGGGTGCTCGCCGCCTTCTCGATGGCGTCGGAATCATAGAGCAGCACGCCCAGATACCGGATGCGACCGACGCAGGTTTCCGAGCAGACGGTCGGCATTCCCGCCTCGATGCGTGGAAAGCAGAAGGTGCATTTCTCCGATTTGCCTGATGACCAGTTGTAATAGATCTTCTTGTAGGGACAGCCGGAGATGCACATGCGCCAGCCGCGACATTTGTCCTGGTCGATCAGCACGATGCCGTCTTCTTCACGCTTGTATATCGCGCCGGAGGGGCAGGACGCCACGCAGGTCGGGTTAAGGCAGTGCTCGCACAGCCGGGGCAGATACATCATGAAGGTGTTTTCGAACTGTCCGTAGATTTCCTTCTGCACGCCCTCGAAATTGTAGTCTTTGGAGCGCTTCTCGAACTCGCCGCCGAGTATCTCTTCCCAGTTCGGTCCCCATTCGATCTTTTCCATGCGCTCACCGGTGATGGCCGAGCGCGGACGCGCGGTCGGGAAGGCCCTGGAGAGCGGCGCGTTCTGCAGATGCCCATAGTCAAAGGTAAAGGGCTCGTAATAGTCGTCGATCTCGGGCAGGTCGGGATTGGCGAAAATATTGGCGAGCACCCGCCATTTGGCGCCGATCCGGGGCTCGATCTTGCCGTCCTTGCGGCGCTTCCAGCCGCCTTTCCAGCGTTTCTGGTTCTCCCAGTCCTTGGGGTAGCCGATGCCGGGTTTCGTCTCGACATTGTTGAACCAGGCGTATTCGACGCCCTCGCGGTTCGTCCAGACATTCTTGCAGGTTACCGAGCAGGTGTGGCAGCCGATGCACTTGTCGAGGTTCAACACCATGCCGATCTGGGCGCGAATGGTCATTCTGCGGCCTCCATTTTTTCTTCCATCCAATCGACCGCGCCCACCATCTTGCGCACGATCACGAATTCATCGCGGTTGGAGCCGACGGTCCCGTAATAATTGAAGCCGTAGGCCTGGTGAACGTAGCCGCCGATCATGTGGGTCGGCTTCAGCACAGCCCGCGTGACGGAGTTGTGAATGCCGCCACGCTGGCCGGTGATGGCCGTGCCAGGGGTGTTCACGATCTTCTCCTGCGCGTGGTACATCATGCACATGCCGGGATTGACGCGCTGCGAGACCACGGCGCGCGCGGTGAGCACGCCGTTGCAGTTGAAAACCTCGATCCAGTCATTGTCGCGGATACCGGCCTTCTTCGCGTCCTCTTCCGAAATCCAAGCCACCGGTCCGCCGCGATTGAGCGTGAGCATCAGGAGATTGTCGGAATAGGTGGAGTGGATGCCCCATTTCTGGTGCGGCGTGATGAAGTTCAGCACTACATGCGGGCTGCCGTCGTGATTATTCCTGAGCGCGTTGGCGACAGTCTTGAGATCGACCGGCGGCTTCCAGGTGACGAAGCCCTCGCCGAAGGCGCGCATCCACAGATGATCCTGATAGAGCTGTTGGCGGCCGGTCAGCGTACGCCACGGGATCAGCTGATGCACATTGGTGTAGCCGGCGTTGTAGCATACATGCTCGCTTTCGAGCCCAGACCAGATCGGCGAGGAGATGATCTTGCGCGGCTGGGCGACCAGATCACGGAAACGAATCTTCTCGTCCTCCTTCGGGAGCGCGAGGTGGGCATGGTCGCGGCCGGTGCGCTGCGAAAGCGCTTCCCACGAGCGCACGGCCACCTCGCCATTGGTTTCGGGCGCGAGCGTGAGGATGACTTCGGCTGCATCGATGTCGGTCTCGATCCTGGCAAGCCCCTTCGCCGGGCCCTCTTCGAGCACGGTGCCGTTGAGCGCCTTCAAGAGTTCGACCTCATGTGTCGTCTCCCAGGCAATACCCTTGCCGCCATTGCCGAGCTTTTCCATGAGGGGGCCGAGCGCGGTGAAACGCTTGTAGAGATTGGGGTAGTCGCGCTCCACCACCGCGACCTGTGGCATGGTGAGGCCGGGGACCGGCTCCGTCTCGCCCCGCTTCCAGTCCTTCACGTCGAAGGGTTGCGCCAGTTCGCCGGGGCTATCGTGCAGGATGGGCGTCAGCACCACGTCCTTTTCTACCCCCAACACTTCGAGGGCGATTTCGGAGAACTTCTTCGCGATGCCCTTGTAGATGTCCCAATCGGTGCGTGAACCCCAGACAGGGTCCACCGCCGCTGTCAGCGGATGGATGAAGGGGTGCATGTCGGAGGTATTGAGATCGTTCTTCTCGTACCAGGTGGCGGTCGGCAGCACGATGTCGGAATAAACGCAAGTGGTGGACATGCGGAAATCCAGCGTCACCAAGAGGTCGAGCTTGCCCTTGGGCGCTTCGTCATGCCAGGCGACTTCCTTCGGTTTTTCCTGGCCTTCCTCGCCCAGATCTTTGCCGAGCACGCCGTGATAGGTGCCGAGCAGGTGTTTCAGGAAATATTCGTGCCCCTTGCCCGATGAACCGAGCAGGTTCGAACGCCAGACGAAGAGATTGCGCGGCCAGTTGTCGGGATGATCCGGGTCGTGGCAGGAAAGCTCGAGCTCGCCCGCTTTCAGCGCCCGCACCACATAATCCTTCGGCTCTAGTCCGGCGGCCCGCGCCTTTGCCGCGATCATCAGCGGGTTGGCCTTGATCTGCGGTGCGGATGGCAGCCAGCCCATGCGCTCGGCGCGGGCATTGTAGTCGATGAGGCTGCCTGACCAGTCGCCGGCGGGCGCGGTGGGCGAGAGGATTTCCGCCACCGACAGCGTTTCGTAGCGCCATTGGTCGGTATGGGCGTAGAAGAAGGAAGTGCCGTTCATCTGCCGGGGCGGGCGGCCCCAGTCGAGCCCGAAGGCGAGCGGGAGCCAGCCGGTCTGCGGCCGCAGCTTCTCCTGCCCCACATAATGCGACCAGCCGCCGCCGGACTGGCCAATGCAGCCGCAAAGCACCAGCATGTTGATGATGCCGCGGTAGTTCATGTCCATGTGGTACCAGTGGTTCAGCCCCGCCCCGAGGATCACCATCGAGCGGCCATTGGTCTTTTCGGCATTGGTGGCGAATTCACGCGCCACCGTGATGATCGCCTGGCGCGGCACGCCGGTGATCTTTTCCGCCCAGGCCGGGGTGCAGGGCACGTCCTCGTCGTAGGAAGCAGCGACATTGTCGCCACCCAGCCCGCGATCGACACCGTAATTGGCGCAGAGAAGGTCGAAGACGGTGGCGACCAGCGCCTCGCCATCCCTGAGCTTGACGCGGCTGGCGGGAACGTTGCGGGTGAGGATTTCGCCATGCTCCGTCTTGACGAAGTGCTCGGTCGCGCGGCCGCCGAAATAGGGGAAGGCTACGGTGACGGTTTCACTTTCCCCGTCGATCTGGCTGAGCTTCAGGCGCGTCTCTCGGCCTTTCCCGTCCTTCTCCTCCAGGTTCCAGTGGCCTTGTTTCTTGTCCCAGCGGAACCCCGCCGTGCCGCCGGGCGCGACTGCCTTGCCCGAAATCTCGTCGAGGGCGACGGTCTTCCAGTCGGCATTCTCGCTTTCGCCGAGATTGCGGCTGAAATCGGAGGTGCGCAGGAAGCGTTCGGGCACATAGGCGCCGTCCTTCTCGACCAGGCGCACCAGCATCGGCAGGTCGGTATATTTGCGCGCATAGTCCGCGAAATAAGGCACCTGCCGGTTGAGGTGATATTCCCTCAGGATCACATGGCCCATGGCGAGCGCAAGTGCTGCGTCGGTACCCTGCTTCGGCTGCAGCCAGATATCGGCGAACTTGGTCGCCTCGGCATAGTCGGGCGAAACCACGGCGCTCTTCGTGCCCTTGTAGCGCGCTTCGGTGTAGAAATGCGCGTCCGGCGTGCGCGTCTGCGGCACGTTGGAGCCCCAGAGCATGAGAAACCCGGCATTATACCAGTCGGCGGATTCGGCCACGTCCGTCTGCTCGCCCCAGGTCTGCGGGCTTGAGGGCGGCAGATCGCAATACCAGTCGTAGAAGGAAAGGCAGGTGCCGCCGAGGAGCGACAGATAGCGCGTGCCCGCCGCATAGGAAACCATCGACATGGCCGGGATGGGCGAGAAACCGACCACCCGGTCCGGGCCGTATCGCCTGGCCGTATAGGCGTTGGCTGCGGCGATGATCTCGTTGACCTCGTCCCAGTCCGCCCGCACGAAGCCGCCATGGCCGCGGATGGAGGTGTAGGAGGCGCGCTTCTCCGGGTCCTCGACGATGGATGTCCACGCCGCGACCGGCGCCTTGTCCTTACGGGCCTCGCGCCAGAGCTTCAGGAGCCGTCCGCGCACCAGCGGATATTTCACGCGGTTGCCGGAATAGAGATACCAGGAGTAGCTCGCGCCCCTGGGGCAGCCGCGCGGCTCATGGTTGGGCAGATCGGGTCTCGTTCGGGGATAGTCGGTCTGCTGCGTCTCCCAGGTAACAATGCCACCCTTCACATAGATCTTCCAAGAGCAGGAGCCGGTGCAGTTCACGCCATGGGTCGAGCGCACGATCTTGTCGTGCTGCCAGCGTTTGCGATAACTCTCCTCCCAGTCGCGGTTCTCGTGGGTGACGATGCCGTGACCATCAGAGAACTCGGCAACATTCTTACGGAAGAAGGCAAGGCGGTCGAGAAAGTGGCTCATTCAGTTTTGCTCCTTTCATTCAGCCGCACGAACGGCCGGGACTTGACGGACCCGCTCCACCGCGTGGAGCAGGCCGCCGCGGCGGGTGTAGACGAACCAGGTGATGGTGAGGCAGCTCACATAGAAGGCGAAGAAGCCCCACAGTGCCGCTTCGGCGCCGCCTGTCAGCGCGATCGAGCTGCCGTAGCTCTTCGGGATGAAGAAGGCGCCATAGGCCGCGATCGCCGAGGTAAAGCCGATGATGGCGGCCGATTCCTTCTCGGCCTGCTTCAGCCGCTCCGGAGGGCTCATTCCCGGCTCGAGCCTTGCGATCTCTTGGCGCATGATCGCGGGGATCATCTGGAAGGTCGAGGCGTTGCCGACGCCGGTGGCGAAGAAGAGCAGCATGAAACTTGCGAAGAAGCCCCAGAAGGCATGCGGCTGATCCTTGATGCCGAGGAAGTAGAGCACGCCAAGAACCCCGGCCATCATCGCCACGAACACCCAGAAGGTGACGCGCCCGCCGCCCCAGCGATCGGAAATCCAGCCCGTGGCCGAGCGCGAGATGGCGCCGACGAGGGGGCCGAGAAACGCAAGCTGCAGCGCGTCGACCTCGGGGAACAGCGTCTTGGCAAGCAGCGGGAAGCCCGCCGAATAGCCGATGAAGGAGCCGAAGGTGCCGGTATAGAGCCAGCACATGATCCAGTTGTGCCTGCGGCGGAAGATGACCGCCTGCTCGGCGAACGAGGCCTTCATCGAGGCGATGTCGTTCATGCCGAACCAGGCCGCGAAGGCGGAAGCCGCGATGAACGGCACCCAGATGAAGCCGGCGTTCTGCAGCCACAGTCGTGCCGTCGCATCCGTCCCGGCGGCCGCCTGCGGTCCGCCGCCGAGCCAGCCGAACACGCTGGCCGTGATGGCGAGCGGGACCACGAACTGCGCCACGCTGACGCCGAGATTGCCGAGGCCGGCATTAAGCGCCAGGGCGTTGCCCTTCTCCGATTTCGGCAAGAAGAAGGAGATATTGGCCATGGACGAGGCGAAATTGCCGCCGCCGAAGCCGCAAAGCAGGGCAAGACCAAGGAACACCACATAGGGCGTATCGGGGTTCTGCACCGCGAAGCCGATGCCGAGCGCCGGCAGCATCAGCGACCAGGTGGCGAGCGTCGTCCATAATCTTCCGCCGAAGATCGGCACCATGAAGGAGTAGAAGATTCTGAGCGTGGCGCCGGAAAGGCCGGGGAGCGCGGCAAGCCAGAAGAGCTGGTCGGTCGTGAAGTTGAACCCGACAGCCGGCAGTTTTGCCACCACGACGGACCAAACCATCCAGATGGCGAAGGAAAGAAGCAGCGAGGGAATCGAGAGCCAGAGATTGCGCCGGGCGATCCGCCGGCCGGTCTTTTCCCAGAAGGTGGGGTCTTCCGGCTGCCAGTCGTCGATGAGATGGGGTCCGAGCGCGCCGACCTGCTTCGGCCCATGGACCTCCTGCATTTCCGGCAATTCGGGCAGCGCGCGAAGCTCCGGCTCGGTGGCTCCGCGCTCCATGCGGCGGATGGCGAGATGCATCCAGATGAATGCGATGCCGACAAGCAGGAAGAGCAGCATGAAGCAACTCGTCCAGATGCCGGTGTAATCGTTGAGGACGCCGAAGGCGATCGGCAGTACGAAGCCGCCCAGGCCGCCGATCATGCCGACGAGACCGCCCACCGCGCCGACATTGTTGGGGTAATAGACGGGAATGTGCTTGTAGACCGCGGCCTTGCCGAGGCTCATGAAGAAGCCGAGGATGAAGATGAGCACGATGAAGGGAATGACGCCGACCTCGAAATGGAAGGCGAACGGCCCGTTGATGCCCCGTACGACATAGTCGGTGGGCGGATAGGACAGAAGGAAGGTGACGACGACGCAGACGAGGAACGTCCAATACATGATCCTTCTTGCGCCGTATTTGTCGGAGAGCACTCCGCCATAGGCGCGGAAGACGGAAGCCGGTACCGAATAGGCCGCGGCAATCATGCCGGCCGTCGTGATGTCGAGGCCGTAGACGCCGATGAGATAACGCGGCAGCCACAGCGACAGCCCGACAAAGGCGCCGAACACGAAAAAATAATAAAGGGCGAAGCGCCAGACCTGCAGCTTCTTCAGGGGCTCCAGCTCCAGCCAGGCGCTTCGGGGCTTCTCGCCGCGTGCGCGGCGCTCGCGCGTCACGGGATCGTCTGACGTGGTGAACCAGAAGAGGATCGCCATGACGACCAGGCCGGCGGCCCAGACCTGCGCCACCGTCTGCCAGCCATAGGCGACGAGGACGAAAGGCGCGAAGAACTTGGTGACCGCCGCGCCGACATTGCCGGCGCCGAAGATGCCGAGGGCGGTTCCCTGTTTTCCCGTTTCGTACCAGCGTGAGACATAGGCGACGCCGACCGAGAAAGAGCCGCCGGCAATGCCGACGCCGAGCGCCGCCAGAAGCATCTGCGGATAGGTTTCGGCGTAGGACAGGAGGAATGTCGCGACGGCTGCCGACAGCATGACCACGGCATAGACCGGTCGTCCGCCATATTGGTCGGCCCATACGCCGAGCATGATCCGGATGAGCGAACCCGTGAGAATGGGTGTGCCGACGAGAAGCCCGAATTCGGTTTCGCTCAGTCCGAGTTCGTCTTTGATCCGCACGCCGATGATCGAGAAGATGGTCCAGACGGCGAAGCAGACGGTAAAGGCGACGGTGCTCACGGCGAGCGCCCGGGACTGGCCGTCGCGGCCCATGGGGTGATGATGGATCATGGTTCGTTTCCTCATCTCCTGGATATTTTTCCCAGGATCTGCAGAACCATCACCAGAAATGTCGGTTACGATCTTTGCGCCAGCGCAATTTCACGCCTGTGGTCGGCAGAAAAGCCGGGGGCGGATTGTCGCAGCATCATTTGAATGAGAGGCGGCCACAATGGTGTGACCGGCCGGCATGTGGCAATCAGTGGAGGTTGATCTTGCCGATCCGCTGCTTGGTCTGCGGCGGGGATGGCCGACGGCCCATGTAGAGACACTGCGATGTTGCAAGAACCAGCAGCAACTCGATGCAAGATTGATGGCGGAAGTGGAAATCCCGCGCGTCGAGATCCAGCTGCCGGGCCAGCAACGGTGCGTTCCGATCTGCGTTGTGAAGGATCTGGACTTCTAGTTTCGCCAATATCCGGAACGCGCCTATCTGCGCGCCGGTAAGGAAACCGAGCTTGCTCTTTTGCAAGCGGGTTGGGACGAAGCCAACCGCCACATCGGCCACAGCCGCGTCAGAGAGACGAAAGCGCTTGCGACAGAGCGCGAGGAACGGCTGGTGGAAACCTTGTGGGCCGGACTTGCGCAATCGCTTGGTCATCGTCCACGCAAACTGAGGGCTAACAACACCGCAATGATGGGCACGTCGCGATGCCGGTGGAGGAGCCGTCCACAGCATCAGAAGCGGTCATTGAACAGGATGCTAAACCCAGTATGCTCACCGAATAGTTGATCAATTTGAGTGTCGCAGCAGATGCGGCCCGCAGCTTTGCGTAGGAAACTTGAAGGGCAATGCCGCCGGGCAACTCACCGCATATTTCGATTGCCGGTGTCACACCGCCAGAGCGCGACATGGCACCGAAGATCATTTTAGTATCCGCGTTTCTTCACGCCGCTCTAGTCATCGTAATTCTGCTTCTACCCTTTACTCCCGAAGTGCCTGCTCCATCTGTGGAAAGCATATCGGTCGAGATTGTTGCGCAGGTGATAGGTTCGCCTGTGGTTCCGCAACCTGAATTCCCGCAGGTGCCCGTGCTGCGAGCCGGGAAGGCCGCGAGGATGACAGAACCGTTGGAAGAAAACGTGAAATCTACAGATTTTCGTGCGCAAACGCCGAGCGGCGGGGCGTCGCAAACCATAAAGCCTCCGCGCATGTTGTCTGATGCAATGCTGGCCGATCGCCGCAATAGCCAAGCGAGAGCGGCTCTTTCTCAGCTTGCGCCCGCTGAACAGGTTGAGCAACTCTGCAACCTCGAAGCAATGGCCCAAGTCGCCGAATCGAACAAGGCACTGCAGCCCGACCGCATCGTTGCCTATGCGATGGATGATACCAAGCTTGAACAGAACTCTTTTTCCGCTGACGGAGCGGCCGTGCATAGCGGGAAAAGTTGGCTGCGCCTCCGGTTTAAATGCGATTTGACGCCTGACCATAAGAAAGTGACAGCATTCGAATTTGTCGTCGGCGACCCAATACCGAAAGAGGAATGGTCAGAGCACAGTCTTCCCTACGAGAATGGATCATTTGACTAGCAGGCTTCTCTAATTGGGGTCGGTGAGGTCAAGCTTTTCCTGTCGTTCTTCCGGATCATGTCGCCCCGCGGGCCACTCGCTTCTCTCCGCGGTCCGCGCGGGGGCGCCGCATGATGGGGTCAGGAGAGCGAGGCGTCTCAATCTGTTGAACGGCCTTGGAGAATTCGCCCGGGATCGTGCCTGCTAACGAGATCGCCTTGCCCATCGTCCTCACGGAAACGATCCGGATCGCCCTCTCTGGGCGAACCACTGTCTGTGTTCGTTTTTGTTCCTTGTCCTATTTTCATGCCGATATGGGGCCGGCGGCTTCCTTTCCAACGCGGAATTCGGTTGCGTCTGCCCAGATGCGGTGCGGGATGATGGCCAGTTTGCGGGCGACCGCAACGCGGGCTCGCGCCATGCCGCGGCGTTTGGCGATGTTCATGCCCCAGGCGCGCAAACTCGATCATTTCTTCGAGCGCACGAGCAGCGAATGTGCTCGTAGAGGGCGGTGCGGGCAAGTTCGTCGCCGCAGCGGCTGACTGGGCCCGGTATGTCGGTCTCACCGGATTGGTATCGCGCCGGCGTCAGCCTCAGATGGACTCCCACTGCCCGCGAGGAGCCGAAGCGCTCCGGCCGGTCGATCGTGGCGCGGAAGGTGAGCGCGGTGATCGGACCGACGCCCGGCGCGCTCATCAGTCGCCGACAGACTTCCTCCTTGCGCACGATGCCCTGAACCTGCTTGGTCAGGCGGGCGAACTCCTTGAGCATGGAGCCGAGGATCGTAAGCAGCGGCTCGACCATCCCCATCGCTCGACGTCGGTGCCAGCCCAGCTCGCGCACGCGATCAGCAAAGGCGGTGCGCGAGGGCGTGCCGAGCTTGACGCTGGCCTCGCGCAGGATGGCGCGCACCGTGCGACGGGCGTTCGAGACGGCAGAATGGAAGCGTGGTGCCTCCTTTAGCATGCTCCAATGCACGTGAGTGAGATTAGGACAGCAGCCTTGCTGTCTCTCCCTGCTGAGTCAGAAGTTCGACTGCTTGTTTGTCGAATGACATGAAAGTCTCTCCGCCCAACCAATTACCCTCATAGGCCATGATACCATCCGCAAAATCACCTCCCGCCTCAAGGATCGCTAGCCCCGCCTCGACTGCGGGCCGGTTCATTACGACATTCCCAGCATCCAACAGATCACGGATAGTTACCGCAATCTCTTCCTTTGTCAGCTTGGCGCCCCTTCGCAATATCCAGACGAGTTCGCACAGGCAGGGCAAGGAAACCGCGATCAGCGACGCTTCCCTCAACAGTTGGCCGGCGGCTTTTCCCTGCGCCGGATCATCCTGCAGCACAGCGCGAGCGAGGATGTTTGTATCGACCGATATTTTCACTCTTCACCCGCCCAACTGGAAGCGGCGATCTCATTCATCTCCTCGATCGTCATCGGCTTTCTGGCCTTGCCGGCATGCCGCCCGATGAAGTTATCAATGGTGCCGGTTGGCCTCGCCGCCTTCACCCGAAGCTCGCCATTGGGAAGTTTATCGAACTCGATCCGTTCGCCAGGCTTGATGCCCAGATGTTGCAGCAGATCTCGCTTCAGCGTGACCTGCCCTTTCATTGTGACTGCTAGTGACGGCATTGGTGATCCTTTCCGTGTGAATTAGTACACAGTAATTGAAAATTTCATTACTGGCAAGTGACGACGGTTGCTATTCATTCGCTACTGTGTGGAGCACCACAACCCACAGTAATTTTCTGTCGACGATAGTCTTGCCATCCGCACCGAGATATGGCCGGCGGATATCGGCCAGTCGCTTCTCCACCAGAAGGCGGTTTTGCGCTTCTCCGCCTTTAATCAGCGGACAACGCGGTCAGTAACCCGCCCTGACACGATCTTGATGGCCAACGGCCACGACCTCTCGGTCACGCGGCGGCGCATCCGCACCATTGGCATCAGGGTCGGCTCGGCCCAGCGCGATGCCTATGCGCTGACCTACGACCAGGCGCCGTTCTCCGGCAAATCCGGTGCGGTTCAATTACGCCGTAAAAATAGTCGCCGAGGCATGCAGTCCAGAACAGCTCCGCTGCCTCTCGGCCCATTGCCTGGTCAATCATCAGGCAGAGAACATGTCGGTTCAGTTCATCCCAATACCAGTGGCCAGGGACTGCCTTGTTCTCTCCCGCGTCGAAGAGTCCAGGGCCCAAGCTGAAACCCACCATGGCTGAGTCCGAAAAACCTCGACGATTTCGTTCCAACTGATGCTCATAGATATTATGTGCGTCTCCTTGGCCAGATCGAGGATGCCCGTTTACGCTCATCGTGTGTCGCTTCGCCAAATCCGCGTTGCTGAACGTCGGTGTTGCGATTCAGGGCATTGCGGGCAGGTGATGCATCCGCGATTTAACTTGATATGCTCAAAAATGTGCATATATTGTGCAGCAAACAGTGCGGAGATTAGTCATGTCACCCGTCCATGCCGAACAGGCAAACGTAGTAGTATCGAAGTTCGTGGACAGCCTCCAGGAACCTAGGACACCCTATATCTCGCCGGCACGCTTTTCCGAGGTGCTCGGCGTAAGGGTCATGGCTTTAGCGGAGCTGACCGGCGTCCATCGCAACACGCTGCGCAATCCATCATCGGAACGTCTGCAATTAAAGATGCGAGAGATGATTAAGGTGATATCGGCTGCTGCTGAACTAACAGGCGATATCCAGAAAGCGATCTACTGGTATCGAAATGAGCCGATCGCCGACTACGACCACCATACTGCGGCCGAGCTCGTCGCGGATGGTCATGCTGATGCCGTCCTGGCCTATATTCGCGATCTTGAGAACGGAGCCCGTGGGTGAAGATCACCCGCATCGGTCCAGACGCCGTCTACCATCGATATCTTACACCGCGATGGGCGTTCCTGCCGACGAGCGGGGCCGGAGCAGCAGGTGATGGCGGCCGCTTCAATCGGCCTGGCGTCGAAGCGTTGTACCTGTCGAAGGCTCCGCAAACAGCGCTTGAGGAATATCGGCAGGGCGCCACCATCACGCCGCCCGCCACCCTCGCAGCATATAAGATTACGTTGGAAGAGGTTGCCGATCTATCCGAGGGGTTCGATCCAGATCACTGGGATCCCGCATGGAATGAGTGGGATTGCCAGTGGCGCAAAATTGCACGTATCGACAAGAACGTTCCGGCATCGTGGAAACTCGCTGATGCCGTTATTTCGTCCGGGCTACGCGGATTGCTTTTCCCATCTTTGCGTCATATCGGAGGGACGAACCTCGTCCTATATCCTGCGAATCTGACGGGCGCGGATTCAGTAGCCGTCCATGATCCCGACGGCCGGCTTCCGAAAGACCAGTCTTCATGGTCTTAGAGGCATAGGGCTGGTAGCGCCAGTTAGGCGCTTTTTTCGAGTAGATTGAGGTTCAGTTTGCCACATCCGCAACGCAGCGCTTCCTTCTTGCCGCGTTCCGGTGAGACTGAATACTTTCGCCGCAGGCGTCGCACGCATACGAATTGGTGAACTCCCGAAACGCCGCCACAACCGGTCCGAAATCTTCCTTCTTCAGGTCGGCCCATTCGTTGAAGTGAACAGCGGCGTTGACCTGCCAGTTGTCATAGCCGGTCTTGACCTTTGCCTCCGAGAAAGCCGCTTCGATAGATGTGATGCGCTCGACAACATCCTTTTGTTCCAAGAGTTGGCCGCCGATTTCGATTTCTTCAGCAAGGTCCCAAACGTTGCGGTGGCGTTCGGCAAAAGGTCGCCAAGCATGAACTGGGCATCGCCACGAAATTTCACATTTGCGCGCAGCCGATCATAGGCCTCCTCGGAGAAGTGTTCCAGATAGTGCCTGAGAAGAGCTGCCGCCCCGCGCACGTCGTTCTTGGCGAGATGATCCTCAATTTCCGTCCACACATCTCGATCATCAGTTGGGCCGAGGTCAACGGTCCAGTGTCGTGCGGGGCATAGGTCCGGGCCAGCCCCATACCGAGGACTACCGCGAGACGCGTTTGAACCTCTTCACAACGTCTGCTGGAACACTGGAGCGCGCCACCTGCGGCTGACCACGAGGATAACCAGGCGACAAATCCACGATGGGCTAGTCTGTCGGCCCAAAGAGGCGGTAGCGAGTTTCGAATGGTCATTCGCTGGCGGTGCCAAGATCCTCGTGGACCATTCCGCACTTAGTAAGGGAGAGGCTGCGCGGAACCGATCGCGTCGGCGCTGATATCTGCGGTCCGGCGCCGCCTTAGCGCTGACTTGACTTCGCAGCCTTAAACCGGTGCGGGCATGACATCAACGCCAAAATGGCCGAAGTGGTGGAGGTTGGAGGTCACGACTGTCAAATTGTGCGCACGCGCGGTTCCGGCGATGAGTGCGTCCGCCATTCCCGGACTATGTCCAGACGAAACCGCCGCGGCTTCGAGCTGGCCGGAGCTCGTGGAGACTACCGCGTTGATAGGAAGAATGCGATCCTCATAAATGGAAACGAGGCCATCCATCCAACGCCGCAACTCTCTCGCCTTCGCCGTGGCGCCCTTACGTTCAAGCAGGGTGATGCCACGTTCGATCTCGTGGACCGTCACCACCGACAGAAAGAGTTCTGCCTTTGCGTCAGCCTCGTCGAGCCAAGAAAGAAACCTTGACGACGCCTCACCCTGTGACGGTGACAGAAGGGAGACGACATTGGTGTCGAGGAGGTATCCCTTCAAAGGTCGACCTCTCGGGCGGGCGACCGATTGCGCTCAAACTCGCCGCCGGGGAATTCTTTCAAATACGAGGCAAAGCTCCGTCGTGTAGGCTTCAGCGTGCGTTGCGCGATCTCGGCCGCCGCCAGTGGCACGAGAGCGGCGACCGGCTTGCCGTGCCGCGTGATGGTCACGAACTCGCCCCGGATCGCTTCATCGACATAGGTCGAGAGGCCGGCCTTGGCATCTTTCAAGCTTACAGTCGACATTGGGCACTCCGCAAAGTGGTCATATGTGACCATATATGAGTGTTCGGATCGAAGAGGTCAATCCCACCCATAGACTTGGTTGCTCATGGCCCAACTCCGGGGACGGATTTCCAGGATGGCCATGGGATCGCGAAGTTTCAAAGCGCGACGTCGAAAATCTCGCCGGCCTCAACCCCACAACTTAGCTGCTGGCGGGCAGGGGAGGGGTTTTCAGAGGCCGCTCGCCCTGGTGAGATTGGTACGGAACCGATCGCGGCGGCGCTGGTACTTGCGGTTCATCTCGGCCGAGGCGTGACCGAGCTGCTTCTGGGTGCCGGGAGCTAATCTCTGTCCCTCCCTGAGAAGCGTCGCCCCGATTTGGCCGAGGCGACACGCCGTTTTACTCATTCAGCGCTTATATGGCGCGATCAGTTCAGCCATCATGTCCATCTCTTCGGCCGAAAGATCGTTCAGAGGGGGGCGGACCGGGCCCGCATTGAACCCCTGAATCCGAACGCCTGCCTTGATCGCGGAAACCGCATAGCCTTTAGCCCGGTTCCGGATCGTCATAAATGGATAGAAGAAATCCAGCAGAATCCGTTCGCACTTGGCCCGTTCGCCAGCGCGCAGGGCATCGTAGAATTCCACCGCAAGGCCAGGCACGAAGTTGAACACTGCCGAAGAATAAGTGGTGAAGCCTGCCCCCAGATAAGCGTCGGCAAAAAGTTCTGCAGTCGGCATGCCGCCAAGATAGGTAAGCCGGTCACCCATCTTCGCGGTAATCTGACGGACGAGCCCGATCTCGCCAGTGCCATCCTTGAAGCCGACCAGGTTAGGGCATTCATCGCAAAGCCGAGCGAGAGTGTCTGCCTGCAGGACCGAGTTGTCGCGGTTATAGACCATGACGCCCATCGCGGTGGCCTGGCAGACGGCCTTGATATGACGATAGAGGCCCTCTTGAGGAGCGTCGATCAGGTAGTGAGGCAGTAGAAGTATCCCGTCCGCGCCAGCTTTCTCGACAGCTTTCGCGATCAAAACGGCAACCTCGGTTCCGTAACCGCAGCCCGCTACAATCGGTGTTGCGCCTGCCGCTGCCTTGGCGACCTTGACGACCGCAGGAACTTCGTCCGGCGCCAGTGAGAAGAACTCGCCCGTTCCGCCTGCGGCAAAGAGTGCAGCCGCTCCAAAGCCTGAGAGCCACTCGACATGCTCGCCATAACTGTCGGGGTTGAATTTCCCTTCGGAATTGAAATGGGTGACCGGGAACGACAGAAGGCCGGCCCCGAGGGTTTGTTTGAGAGTCAAGAAATCCATGGATGGTACAACCTTTCTGATGTCCGCTGCACCACGGTTATGCCCTTTTAAAAATACATGTCAATAAACTTATTATGATAAGTTAGTATCTTCGTTCAGATAAGAGCGATAGCGCTGTTGACTTCCGGCGAGATGAGCTCGCATCGCTTCCCTCGCGGCCATCTGATCCCGATCCGTGATGGCTTTCACGATCAGGCGATGCTCTTCATGCAGGCGCTCCAGATAAGCGTTTGGAGTGACAGCACCCGGCCCCTCAAGAGCGGCGCGCGGAACCATCTCGACTCCCAGTGATTTCAATATTTCTATAAAGCGACGGTTGTTGCTTGCCTCGGCGATCGCAAGATGGAAAGCGAAGTCGGCGTCAATGGTCGGCTTTCTTTCTTTGATGAGCTTTCCGATTTCGCGATGGCAGCGGATGATCGCTTCCTCCTGAAGCGGCGAGCACCGCGCGGCGGCGAGATAGGCTGCCTCTACCTCAATGGCGGTACGGACTTCCAATCCCTCAACAACCGAAGAAATACGGTTAGAATCGATCCCGGCCAATGCAGGGCCGACGGCATCGGCAGGTTCTATTACGAACACGCCAGCTCCCCGGCGTGGATCGACCAGTCCTTCCTCGCGCAGATGGGCAATCGCCTCGCGCACGACAGTTCGGCTCACATTGAAACGCTCAATCAACTGGGCTTCACTCGGCAGTTTCTCGCCGGGTGCGGGATTGCCGTCGAGTATGCCCTCTCTAAGCGTGTCGTGGACATGACGGGTCAGCGTCCCATAACGCCGGCGATTGTTATCGCTTGATATTCTTTCCATGCTCGGTGACCGTTCTTGCTTACCACTTCTTTCCGGCGTCGGTGACACGCGGAATGAGCTATGCCCGCGTCTTGCGAAGTTCGGAAAGTTATAATGATACGTAGAGCGGTATCATGGACAGGTTGTCAAGCCGGCTCTCCCAGTCAACGATTGCGGAACACTCACCTCGACGGTCTGGAGAACACGGGTCCGAGCCACGCGAGGCGTGCAGCAGATGCCAAATCAAGGAGTGACCGCCACAGAGCAGACACTCGCTGCACGCTGCCGAGTTCCGTTCAAGTCAGCCAGAGATTCGCCGGCAGCCAACCTTTGTCGCCATTCGACTTCTCTCCGTTCATCGGCTAAGGCGCGTTCGATCAAGTCTTGAAGGTCGACGTGCGAGACGCCGAGGCACAGAATGCCGTTCATGTCCCCGAACAGAATGTCTCCGGTTGAAACCGCCACGCCCCCGATCGATACTGTTCCAAACAGTTCTGCGCCGGGCACGCCAAGTGATCGCGTGGTGATCACGCTTGTGCCGCGCGCATAGACCGGCAACCCAAGCGCAGCGAGCTCCTCGATATCCGTGACAACGCCGTCCACGACGATACCGGCTGCGCCGGCGTGAAACGCGGCACGTGCGACCATCTCCCCGACGCATGCGACCTGATGGTCGCTCTGTCGATCAATGACGAGAATATCACCCTCACGAAGCTCATCGAGTGCGAGGTGTACCGGTACGCCGTCCGGGAGAGGCTGCTTGACCGTCATGGCACGCCCGACCATACGCTGCACGGGCGCTAGCGCCCGGATTCCGGACGGTATGGAACCGGAAGCAAGATAATGGCCGAGAGATGCAGGCTGCACCTTCGCCAACATGTTGAACAGATCCGCGTCATCAGACGCTGCTGCACGCGGATGCACGATCATCATGCTTGTCTCCGCGTGCTAAGGGCGATGCTCGCGGCATTCGCGCAACCTTGGTGTAGAAAACCCAGATCATTGCCCAGAAGTAGCATGTCCCCGCCTTCGGACATCAGCTCCTGTACCTTGGTGCTCTCGGCAGGAAAGCAAGGCAGCATCACCTTGATCCCCCGTGGTCGGCATTTGGAAACAAGCTCACGCATCGCCATCCGAACCACTGAATGGTTCATCGCGTAATCCACTTCGATTCCGCGGGAAAGCGCATAATCAGCCGGACCGAAATGGACCGCATCGATTCCCGGAACATCGAGTATGTCGTCGATCTCCTCGAAAAACTCGAAGCTCTCTGCCATCGGAATAATCAGCGTTTCGCGGTTCGCCTGCTCGGTATAGGAGGACCAATCAAAGCCTGGGCCCCCATAGCCGGCGGAACGAACGGAGCTATCTCCACCTCGTCGTCCGAGCGGGGGGAATTTGGTCGCGGCAATTATTCTCCGCATTTGTTCCGCCGTATGGACCTGGGGGACAATGACACCTGCCGCGCCCAGTTCGAGCGCCTTGCGCAATCCCACCGCGCCGCTGTCGGGTACACGCACCAGGGGAGCAGTACCTGCGAGCCGCGCAGCAAGGATCATGCGCTCCATGGGCGAATCGAGACCCAGCACCGTGTGCTCGGCATCGATGAACACGAAATCGAGTCCCTTTTGTCCCGCAATTTCGACTGCGGCCGGGGCGCCGGAATAGACGTTGATGCCAAAAACGACTTCGTTTGCCTGGAGTTTCTGTCTCAAGGCCGAACTATCGAGCATTGCATCAGACCGCACTGGGCATCGCGCAGATCCGGTAGTCCTGCGGCCTCCTGTCTCGGAACGGATGTACCTCGTAAACGCCAGGCTCCCGGATGATCGACTTAACGCGAGCACTATCGATATCTATGTCGACCGAGAAAATGCCATCCTTCATGCCGGCATTGATGATTTCGCGCCCGTCCGGTCCGATGACATGACTGGATCCCATGAAGGCCATCCCCTGGTCTATGTCATTGCGGTTCACCGCCAGCAGGAACACGAAGTTCTCCGCAGCCCTCACTGTCGTGAACAGATCCGGCAGGATGCGTGCCGCCTCAGGCCACGCTGCCGGAAGAACGATAAGTTCGGCCCCTTCCAGCGCCAGTGTCCGCGCAACTTCGGGGAACCGGATTTCGTAACAAATTGCGACGCCGATCCTTCCGATGGGCGTATCGAATACCGAAGGCCCTTTGACATCGGGGATTTCCGCGAACCGGTCGCCGATCATGAAGGGCAGGTGCATCTTATGATGCAGTCCGATTATGCCTTCAGGGCCGATGACAGCTGCCGTATTGAGCGCTTGGTCGCCTTTGGCCTGATAGAAGCCCACCACGACCAATATTCCTGTCTCACGTGCGGCGGCGATGATCGGCTCCAGATCGCCGCGCTCGATATTGACGGCCGCATTCAGCAGGCTTTCGCGATCGTCGAAAGAGCCGCCAGTCAGGAAGCACTCGGGAAACGCAATAAGCTGCGCTCCGTCTATAGCCGCTTCGCGGACCTTTTGCGCGACAAGGCGTGTTGTGGCGGCGGTGCCCCCGTGAACAGGGGAGAATTGGGCAAAGGAGATCTTCATGAGCAAATCCGGTCAGGTTGGAGCCGCACACGGGCGTGCCGTGTGCGGCTTGATTTTTCAGTTAAGGGAGAAGCCAACTGCCTCGAAAACAGTCTTGGTGAGTTCCGGATCGAAGGTTTTGGCGTATTTTTCGATGACTGGCTCAACGGCCTTCTGCATCTCGGCCAGGGCGGCCGGGTCCAGATCGGTGACGACATTGCCAGCGGCGCGTATCTTGTCGAGTGCCGTGGTTTGTGCCTCGCGCGAGATCTTGCGCTGCTCGATGGCGGTCTCACGCGCGACTTCGATGATCAAGGCCTTTTCGTCGTCATTAAGCTGATCCCAGAACGGTTTCCCGATCAGGACGATCTGAGGATTGTAGTTGTGTCGCGTAACAGTGATATATTTTTGCACCTCATAGTATTTCGAGCCGAGCATGAAAGGTGCGGTGGTTTCCTGACCGTCAACTGCTCCGGTCTCGAGTGCAGTGTAGAGCTCGGTGATGGCCAGCGGCGTCGGGTTTGCTCCTAAAGCCGCCCACATGTCCGCCAGCAAGGGATTCTGCTGCACCCGGATCTTCAGACCAGATATGTCAGAGAGATTGTGGACCTCGCGCCGGTTGTTCGAGAGGAGGCGGAAGCCCTGCTCCCAGAAGGCGAGCCCGATAACGCCGTGGGCAGGCAGCTTGTCGGTCAGCGACTTGCCGACCTCGCCATCGAGTAGGCGGTCCATGACGTCCGCATCCTGATAGATGAAGGGAAGGTCGAATATCCCGAAGTCCTTCTCCTGGGCGATCATGTTGCCGGCATTCCAGACCATCATTTCCACGACACCGCCCTGAAGTGATGAGAGCACCTGCACGTCACCTCCCAACACACCATTCGAGAAGACGCGCGTGTTGAGCTTGCCACCGCTGCGTTCGGCCAGCTTCTCGGCGAAGATATGCATTCCCAGAACAGGAGGCGTGCCTTCCTGCCCGGTTGCCGCAAACTTGATCGTGCGATTTTGGTATTCCTGTGCCTCGGCGCCGCCGACCAGCAGCGCGAGGGCCATGGCCATTCCAACAAGTCGTTTCATTTTACTCCCCTTTTGTTTGGTTAAAGTTGAAGGCTTCGTGACTCGGTCAGTGCGCGATCCAGCGAGCTGGCTCTGTGACCAGTTCCGGAAACACAACCAGAAGAAAAAGCACCAGCAGCTGCGCCAGGAAGAAAGGCCACGTGCCTTTTAGCAGCGCCTCATATTTCATGCCGCCAACGGAGCAGACCACGTTCAGCACGGTTCCCACGGGCGGCGTAATGAGTCCGATTGCGCCGTTAATCATGAACAGAACGCCGAAGTAGATCGGATCCACACCCGCTTGAACGACAACCGGCACAAGGATCGGTCCGAGAAGAAGGATCGTTGGCGTAAGATCCATAGCCGTGCCCACGACGATGATGACAAGCATCAGAACGAGGACGAGCAGTCTCGGATGGTCCATGAACGGACCGATCATATCCACGATCTGGCCAGGAATGTCGGCGATGGTGATCATCCACGCTGGTATGGCCGCGGCCCCTACCAGAAACATCACCCCCGCAGCTACTTTACCGGCGCGGAGCGCGAGGTCAGGAAGATCCGAGATCTTGAGTTCGCGATAGACAAAAAGCGCTACGAACAACGAATAGGCAGCTGCTAGCGCCGCGGCTTCGGTCGGTGTGACAACACCGAAACGCAGCCCCACGACGATGATGATCGGCAGCATCAGGGCCCACAGGCTGTCGATGAATGCCGAAAGGCGCTCGCCTGCCGTTGCTTTCGGAGCTGCTTCGACGTCTTCCCGTCTTGCTACAAAGAACCATGTCGCGGCGAGTGCCGCAGCTATCATCAGACCGGGGGCAATTCCGGCCAGGAAAAGCTTGCTGATGGACAGGTTCGTGGCGACACCGAATACAATGAATCCGATGCTCGGGGGGATAATCGGGCCGATTATGGAGGATGAGGCTATGAGACCGCCGGCGCGCGCCTTGTCGTGCCCGGCCGCAACCATCATCGGCAGAAGGAGGGCGGAGAGAGATGCCGCATCAGCGAGAGCGGAGCCAGAGAGACTCGAGAGCAGCACGCCCGCGAAGATTGCCACATAACCCAATCCTCCCCGCCTGTGACCTACGAGAGCCTTAGCCAGGGCAATGATGCGGCGGGAAAGCCCTCCGGCATTCATGACTTCTCCCGCCAGAATGAACAGCGGGACCGCAATCATCGCAAAACTGTCAACTGAGTTGAGGATGTTCTGCGCCAGAATCTGGCCGTCGAATAGCCCTTGCTGCCACATGAGTGCGGCGCCCGTGATGATAAGCGCGTAGGCAATGGGCGCACCGATGGCGATTGCGAGGAGCAGCGTTCCGGTGAAGATCGCGATCGTCATTTGAACCCACCCCTGGCATTGGCGAGCTCATCTCGATGAAGTTCGGACGCCATCCGATCCGCCTCGGCTTCGTCCTCTCCGACGCTCACAACGAGTTCCTCATCGGTGAGCTTGCCCGTGAGCATCAGGAGAAGCTGGCAAACCAGGAAAAGACCGCTTGCGGCAGCAAACGCCACGCCAGCCAGATAGAGCAGGGCAATCGGAAGCCGCGTTTCTGTTGAAACGACATGAAGATTGATGAGGGCTTGCGCCCAGCTGCCTTTTAGCAGCAGCCACGTGGCATAGATCATGATCCCGTGGGTCAGCACGAAGCACACGCGGCGCAGCTGCAAAGGTAACCTGCGAACCGCCATGTCGACGCCGATATGCCCTCGATCATACAGAACGAGAAGCGCGCCTATGAAGGTCATCCATACGAACAGCAATCGCGCGATGCCCTCGGCCAGAAATATGCCCGAGTTGAATGCATAGCGCAGGAAAACATTCGCAAAGATAAGAAGCAGGATTGTGAGGATGCTGGTGATAACCACGTACTCCAGCAACCTCAGATAAAAACTCCTTAGATGTCCCATCGCTCCTCCCATTGGCATTGAGTGCCAAATTTCCAGCTCGATAGGTTATGGGCCTTCCCTTGTATCGGAGCCTGTGTTGGCGCCGTTGAAAAAAGTCGGGTTTCCTCCAGCTGGCGCCGAAGGCTCCCAAGACCTCACTCCCATTCGACAGGAGTTCACTATTTCAATTGTATGATGACTGTCAACAGACAATTTCAGCCATGGCTCACTTTTCGGGCTGAAGTTCCCGATAGCGCTCCAGGCTCCCGGCGAGATGGAAGCGCATCGCTTCGCGCGCGCCGAGCACGTCCTTCCGCTTGATTGCGACAGCGATGCGCCGGTGCTCGTCCGTCATCTTGGCAAGATACTCCCGGGTGATCTTCGGCACGGTAGAGTGGATTAACTGGCTACGTGGAATGATCACCGGCCCGACGAAATCCATGAAACGGGGCATGTATGCGTTGCCCGAGGCGAGGGCGATCGCCTTGTGAAAATTGAAATCAAGCTGGCGCGGATTCTGGTTGAAAGCATCCGGGTCCGCCGTTTTCTCAAGGTTCTCCAGTATCTTATCTAATTCGTCTCGGTTCGCACGTTGCGCCGCGAGACCTGCAGATTCGACTTCGACGCCGATCCGCAGCTCAAGAATGTCGATGATTTCAGACAGCTCTTCCGCGGCTTCAGGCGGTATCTTCAGGGTGACGTTTCCCCGGCCGGTAACGAAGGCCCCAATTCCCTGGCGAGAATCGACCAGCCCTTCGGAACGAAGATAGGCGATCGCTTCCCGAACGACTGTCCTGCTGACATTGTAGATCTCACAAAACTCCGTCTCGATGGGAATTCTGGCTCCCACCGCATATTCACCTGTGTCGATGCGTTGGGCGATATCTTTCGCCACAACGCTTGCCAAACTGTCGCGTCTTCGTCTCATCTCGCTCCCTAACATCAGAATGTTGGTACTATGTCATACAATATAGGGAGATGCGCTTGCTAGCCCCAATTCATTGGTGCTGTTTACGATGAGCTCGTGATTGCGCACCGTCTCCACCGACGTCTCCTCCTCCCATGGCCGCGGCAAGGCCGACACCACTGGCTATGGCATCGGCAGCACCCTCACATGCATCGGCGCCGGCGGCGTCTATGTCGACGGGCAGGCAGGCCATGTGGTATGACAGCGATCTGTCGTCGGGCGCCGCCAGCCGTAATCTGGCACGCGACAATGACGGCTTCGGCTACACGCTTGGGCGTTCCGCCGCAACCACCGCTACGGCAGCATCGTATGTGACCTGGAACGTGGAACGGCGCAGGATCGTGACACTCTTGCCCGATCGGGAAACTGCAACGGTGGAGGCGTGGTTGGCCGATTATCCCGGTATCACGATCGTGGCGCGCGATCGCGGCGGCGGGTACGGAGAAGCGACAGCGAAAGCCCTGTCGGACGCGGTCCAGGTCGCCGACCGCTGGCACCTGATGGAAAATGCCAGCGCCGCGTTCCTCGATGCCGTACGCAAGTCGATGCGGGCGATCCGGACTGCAATCGGGACCGGCAAGGTCGATCCGGAACTGCTCACCTGCACGGAGAGGCTGCAGTATGAAGGCTTTCTGCGGCGTGAGGAGACGAACGCTGCCGTCATGAAGCTCGCTGCGGGCGGCATCCCGATCAAGGAGATCGTGTGTCGCATCGGCCACAGCCGAAAGCTCGTCCGCCAGATCGTGCGCGGCGAGCGAACCGACGCGTTCCGGGTCCGGCAAAATTCACTCGACGCCCATCTTCCCTTTCTCGACGAGCAATGGGCCTTGGGCTGCCGCAACGGTGCCGAACTCTGGCGGCGGTTGAAGGCGCGAGGCTTCCGGGGGGCTCTGCGCGTCGTCGCCGAATGGGCTACGCGGCGTCGGCGGGCGGAGCAAGCGTCCGATCAGTTGCGCAAGGTTCCGTCGGCCAGGACGGTTGCCCGCTCGATGACCATGGCGCGCGATCATCTGAGCAAGGCGGATACCGTGATCATCGCCGCCGATTTCGAACCCTGGATCGCCGAAGTCAGTGTTAGCCTGATCGCCTCTTTCGCCAGCGGCATCGCGCGCGACAAAGCCGCTGTCCGTGCTGCGATCATCGAGCCGTGGTCGAACGGCCAGACGGAAGGACAGATCACGAAGCTGAAACTGGTGAAGCGCCAGATCTATGGGCGCGGCAAGATCGATCTTCTCCAGGTAAGGCTGATCGGCGCAGCATGATCGCGGAAATCATCGAGATCGCGTCAGACCCCCGTTTGGACGCCGATCCAGGGTCCGCATTCCGAGCCGATTGACAGCAGCGTGATGGTTCCAGGCTTCGATGGCAGACGGGGCGCGCGCGGCGCCTTTCCCATTCGGTCATGCGGTCTTTCTCGCCCCTCGTTGCAAGAAACCTTGCAGAAATGGGCGAAGCGATCTACATTATTTTCTGAGATTATCTACATGGAGTGAGCCATGCCGATCAACGTCAACAATCCGGAAGCGGACGCGCTCACGCGCAAGTTCGCCCATATGGCCGGCGTCAGCATTACCGATGCGATCGTGATCGCCATGAAGGAGGCGATTGAACGTCGGCGTCACAAGGAGACCCCACTAGAGACCGCTGCCCGGCTCCGCGAACAACATGGCGTCAAACTCGATGCGGCAGCCAGGCAGCCGCTTCCCCGTGAAGCCTATGACGAACTGTGGGAAAGCTGATGTTCGTCGATGCCTGCGCCATCATCGCGCTTCTCTCCGACGAGCCGGAAGCGGAGCGCGTCTCCGCTGCGATCTCGTCAGCGAAGGCCGCCTTTACCTCCCCGGTTGCCGTGCTTGAGGCGGTGCTCGGCCTTGCGCGCCCCGACAAGTTTGGCCTCGCCGTAGTGGAGGTGGAACCGATCGTCATCGAGTTCCTCGAAGAGCGCGGAATCGAAATCCGCGATCTGCCGCCCGCGGACGCGACAACCCGGATCGCTCTTACCGCCGCGCATCGCTATCGCGTGGGCCGCCGGGGCCTCAATCTCGGTGATTGCCTGCATTATGCATGCGCCAAATATTACAACGTACCCATTCTGGCCACGGCAGATGAGTTCAGACAGACAGATATCGACACCGTACCCTGACATGGCCGGAGCCCGCTTGAGGATGGACCGCTGCTCCATCGCTACTGCTACTCGAAGGGTATCGCCTGCGGCTTCATCCATCCCGAGGACGATCTTGCGAGGATCAAGGTGCTCCACGTACCGCATTGGGTCATGTGGAAGCAGGCGTGGAACGCGAATGTCGAGGCTTTCGTCCGCAATGGCGGAACTCTGGTCGTTGGGGCGATGACCGGCACGCGGGATGAGAACAATCACATCCCGACCGACCTTGCCCCCGGCCCGGGCCTGTCGAAACTCTGCGGCGTGCGCGTCGAGGAATTCGGCCGGGTCACGGAGCCCGGCGCTGACGGGTTGTTCGGCCTCCATGGAACCGAGTTCGGCCTTCACAACCCGGCAAAGCGCCTGCCGTCCAGTTCTGCATCAAGGCGCTATCGTTTCACCTTGGGTAACCAGGAGCACGAGGCCGCACATCTTTACGAGATTCTCGTGTTCGATGACGACGTCGAGGTTCTGGGGCACTGGTCGAACCGCTTTGCGAGCGGCAGGGCTGCGGTGACGAGCCGGAAGGTCGGCAAGGGCCGGGCCTGCTACGTCGGGACCTCCCTGACCGGGTCCCTCGTCGAAGGTCTGGTGGACCATGTCCTCGACGCGGTTGTCCAGCCGCTGGTGCCGGACTTGCCGTCTGCCGTGGAGGTCGTCCTAAGGGGGGCGGAAGACAGGAAGTTGCTTTTCCTGCTGAATTGCGATGCGGGGCCGGTCGAATTGAGCTCTGTTCCCGCTGGAACGGACCTCCTTTCGGGCGATCCGGTGAACGGCCGGCTGGTTCTGGGACCCTATGGTTGTGCGGTTCTGCGCGTGTGAAGAAGGCCGCCTCGCGGTTGATTCCGCGTGCGGCCGAAATGTCCGGAATTGGGCGCTAAGCGGTTCCTATCGAAATAGGGCCGCGAGTCGATTTGCATCGAGGCGGCCGAGCATGATGAAAGCCAACGCACCCGCGCAATGCTCAGGTGCCGCGGACGGCAGCCAGAGTTTCACATTTTGTTGGAAAGATAGCCGACGTCCAGGCGGGGGCTCGGACTCTGATCCATGACAGTGACTGACGCTCAGGTCTCCTGATGGTCATGGCGCGGCTCGGCTTTCTCCATTCCCGCGCAGTCGAGACCATTGAGGTGGGCAGCGCAGATCGCGGCGGTGGTCTCCTGCAGCACCTTCACACGCTCGGTGAGCCAGGCCAGTTCTTCACCGGTGATTTCGTAGCGGTATGCATAGCGGGCCTCGACATAGGCCCGGTCAAGGCGGGCAAGGCACTGCCTGGCAAAATGGCTGTCGCGGGGCCAGACCGCAGTCAGCAGGG
>NZ_LNTU01000039.1 GCF_001558695.1 Paramesorhizobium deserti | reverse complement strand
AGCTCAGTGAATCATGCGCGAGCAAATGAAGCGAGACGCTTTTTCAACGGCCTGCTAGAGCATCCCCAAATTAAAATGAAAATAAGGTGGAAGGCTGCCAGTCCAGCCATGTCTTGAAGCGAAAGGGACACTCGCGCCTCGAAGCGCGCAACCCGATTATGAGACGGCGCCGACTGCGGCCTTCAAAGAGCATGGTTGTAAGGAATCGCCGCTGCCCGCAAGGTTTATCAGTGTCGGATAGGCGGTATCGAACAGTGTTGGCAACGCTGTCGGTGTTGTGCTCTCGACCAGCATCCACCGTAAAGATACTCATGAGGCAAAACAGGCTGAAGCGCTTCAGGTCAGGACGATATTTTCAGCATCGTGTCTCAATCTACGATCCGATGGCTGTACCGCTTGCGCCTTTGACATGACCGTTTGAAACATACATTAAAGGTTGCTTTTCCCGCCCGATGACGAACTAATTGGAGGGAAGCCCGATCGTCCGGCGATCGGCAGCATATTGAAACGGGAGGTTTATTCGTATGCGTGGAATGAAAGGGAAACTGCTGATCGCTGCCGCTGCGGCTCTGTCGATCGGATTTGGCGCGGTCGCGGCGAAGTCGCAGGAGTTCATCAATATCCTGACGGGCGGAACGAGCGGCGTCTACTATCCGCTCGGCGTCGCCATGGAGAAGGTCTATGCCGATATTCCCGATGCCCGTCCCTCCGTTCAGTCGACCAAGGCATCCATCGAGAACCTTAATCTGATCAACAGCGGCCGCGGCGAGATCGCCTTCACGCTCGGCGATTCCCTGCGCGACGCATGGGAAGGCAATGCGGATGCGGGCTTCACCAAGAAGCTGGACAAATTGCGCAGCGTCGCCGCGATTTATCCGAACTATGTCCAGATCGTCGCTTCCAAGGAATCCGGCATCAAGACGCTTGCCGATCTCAAGGGCAAGCGCCTCTCGGTAGGCGCGCCGAAATCGGGCACCGAGCTCAACGCCCGCACCATTCTTGCGGCGGCGGGATTGAGCTATGAAGACCTGGGGAAGGTGGAATATCTGCCCTTCGCCGAATCCGTCGAGCTGATGAAGAACCGTCAGCTTGACGCGACGCTGCAATCTGCCGGTTTGGGGGTCGCATCTTTGCGCGATCTCGCCAATTCGGTCGCTATCACCGTCGTCGAGGTGCCAACTGCTATCGTCGAAAAGATCGGCTCTCCCTATGTGGCCAGCACCATCCCGGCCGGCACCTATCAGGGCCAGGATGCGGATGTTCCGACCGCCACCGTCATTAATTATCTCGTCACGCGCGAGGATCTCGACGAGGAACTGGTCTACCAGATGACCAAGCGGTTCTTTGAAAATCTCGACCAGCTTGCCGCGGCCCATTCGGCAGCGAAGATGATCAAGCTCGACAAGAATACCATCGTCTCGCCGGCACCGCTGCATCCCGGCGCGGAACGCTATTTCAAGGAAAAGGGGATCGAATAATCCCTTTGCGCGGAGGCGGGAATCATCCCGCCTCTTGCCCTTTTTCGCGCAATCGATTGATCGTTTTGGGAAGCGCCGCTGATGTCTTCAAGCGAGCAGACGGCCGCGGAGGCCGTTGAACATATTCCGGGCTGGGGTGCGGGCGCCGGCGCACGCATCCTTTTCGGCATTGCCGTCGCCTTTTCCACGTTTCAGCTCTGGACGGCGGCCTATTCGCCTCTTCCGAGCCAGGTCGTGCGGTCGGTGCATGTCGGCTTCCTGATGCTGCTGCTATTCGGCCTTTACGCCAATGCCCGCACGGCGACCGGCGGGCGCTCGGTCTTCTGGTGGATTTTGGCTGTGCTTGCCTTCGTGCTCAGCCTCTATCATTGGGTGTTCTATTCCGATCTCATCCTGCGTGCCGGTGATCCCAACACAGCCGATCTCGTTGCGGGCGTGCTGGTGACGGCGCTCGTCTTCCTCGCGGGCCAGCGCATGATGGGATGGGCGCTGCCGGTTATATGCGGGCTCTTCCTCGCCTATGGCCTGTTTGGCCAATATCTACCGAGCCCGCTCAATCACAGGGGCTATGATTTCGCACAGGTTGTCGAGGCGCTCTATCTCGGCACGGAGGGCATATACGGCACGCCCATCTACGTGTCGTCGAGCTATATCTTCCTGTTCATTCTCTTCGGCGCCTTTCTCGAACGCGCCGGCATGATCCAGCTTTTCACCGATGTGGCGTTGGGATCTGTCGGCCATACCAAGGGTGGACCGGCCAAGGTTTCGGTCTTTTCCTCCGCCCTGATGGGCACGATCAACGGTTCGGGCGTGGCCAATGTGGTGACGACGGGCGCTTTCACCATTCCGTTGATGAAGCGCTTTGGCTTCAGGCCGGCCTTTGCCGGCGGCGTTGAGGCCGTGTCGTCGATGGGCGGTCAGATCATGCCGCCAGTCATGGGCGCGGTCGCCTTCATCATGGCCGAAACGCTCAACGTACCTTATATCGAGGTGGTGAAGGCAGCCATCGTTCCCGCCCTGCTTTACTTCATCACCGTCTTTGTCATGGTTCATCTGGAGGCTGGCCGGCTGGGGCTGGAGGGTCTGCCGAAAAGCGAATGCCCGAGCGCGATCGGCGCGTTGCGGCAACGCTGGTATCTGATCCTGCCGCTCGTGGCACTCGTCTGGCTTCTGTTCTCCGGCTATACGCCGCTGTTTGCGGGCACGGTGGGTTTGAGCCTGACTGCGCTGATTATCCTGGGCGCGCCCCTGTCCGGCAGACTTGCCCTGCCGCTGCGCGTCCTGTTCTGGATTGCGCTCGGCCTGATGTCGGCGGCGGCATTCGGGACGAGCTTCAACATCCTCGGATTTCAGGTCCGCGGCATCACGCTGATCCTCATTCTGCTCGCAACGCTGGTGGTCCTGAACTTCCTCATCCGCGGCGGACGGGAGACGTTGCGCCTGTGTCTTGAGAGCCTTGGCGAGGGTGCCAAGAATGCCCTGCCGGTTGGTATCGCTTGCGCGCTTGTCGGGATCATTATCGGTGTTCTGGCTCTCACCGGCGCGGGATCGAGCTTTGCCCGTGTTATCGTCGCGATCGGCGAGAACTCGCTGTTCCTTTCCCTTATTCTGACAATGATCACCTGCCTGATCCTCGGCATGGGCATCCCGACGATCCCCAATTACATCATCACCTCCTCGATCGCCGGCCCGGCGCTGCTGCAACTCGACGTGCCGCTGATCGTGACGCATATGTTCGTGTTCTATTTCGGCATCATGGCCGACCTGACGCCGCCCGTGGCACTCGCGGCCTTCGCCGCGGCGCCGATCGCCAGGGAAAGCGGCATGAAGATCGGCATGCAGGCGATCCGCATCGCCGTGGCTGGTTTCGCCGTGCCTTTCATGGCGGTCTATGCGCCTGTCATCATGCTTCAGGATGGAGGGCCGCTGGTCGCGGAAATGGGCTATTGGCCGGCCGTCGTCTATATGATCGGCAAGGCGCTCCTGTCCATTCTCATGTGGGGCGCGGCGTCGATTGGCTATCTGCGCGGCCGGCTTAAATGGTGGGAGCGCGTGTGGGCCTTCGTGGCAGCCGCATTGATGATCGCAGCGATACCCCTCAGCGACGAGATCGGTATCGCGGGCTGTGTGCTGTTCATTGCCTGGCACTGGTGGCGCACGCGACAGGCGGTCGCGCCCGCTCGTTCCAGATCATGAGCCTGTGCATCCTTGCCGGCGGCGCGGTGACGAGGATCGCCACCGCCGCCTTCATGTTGTCGTGGATGCATAGCGTCGAGAAAATCCCTTGGCAGGAGGATTGGCGCGTCACCCCTGAAGGGCTGCAGATCATCGAAGCGAGGGTCAAGGGTTCGGGTGCCGGAATGGACCCGCCGGAGAATGCTGTCCTGAAAGACGGCTGGTGGCGCTACAGGCCCGAGATACCCCCGCAGCCCTCCGTCAGCCTGGCGTCATCGGGAGTGACCGGCGGCGGCTGGACGCTTTGCGCCAACGGGTCGTGCCGGGTGCTCGGCAGTGAGCCGGGCAAGCCGGTGGTGTTGAAATCCTGCCCGAAGGGGGAAAAATAACAACTGCCGTTGCCGCTCCTGCGCGAGAAGGAAACGGGCGCCGGAAAATTCTCCCTGATCTGCAATTATCCGTCATATTGCCGCCACGGTGAGACCATCAGTCTATCGGCCGAGAGCAGGTGGTATCCTCCAAAAAAGCAGGAATCGTTCGTGGTCCCCCAACCGTCTTCCACGTCCCTCGCGCTGAACCGCGCAAGGGGCCTATCATGGGCCGGCGGTGTTCCGGCGCTGGTGTTCCTTCTCGTCGCAGTCGCCGCCCTCTGGGTGCGCCCGCCATTGGCGATCGATGAAACGCGTTATCTCGCCGTCGAATGGGAATCCTATATAACCGACAATCATCTTCTCCTCACGCTGAACGGTGTCCCCTATACCCACAAGACACCGCTGCTTTTCGCGATGGTCGAGGAGATATGGGACATAACGGGTCCCAACCAGATGTTGGCGCGGCTGATCCCTATCCTCTTCGGCGCGGCCGCAATTCTGCTCCTCCGGGTCCTGACCGGCATTCTGGCGCGCGACGAAGGGGAAGGGGTTCTGCCCGTCGGGCAGCCGCACTGGATACTCGCCGGCCTGCCTATGTTCGCAATCTTCGGCCAGGCATTCATGTTCGACACGATGCTCGCCTGTGGCGCACTCATTGCCATCATCGGTACCGTCACGGCCGCGCATGGGCGCATGCGCTCCGGTCTTCTGTTGCTGCTGCTCGGCGTCTCGCTGGGCTTCGCCAGCAAGGGGCCGGTCATCCTGCTGCACACGGCGCCGGTCGCGCTGTTGGCGCCCTTCTGGGTTATGGGCGAATTGCCGGTTTCGCGTATGAAATGGACGCTGCTGGTGGTTGCCGCCATATTGGGCGGCGCGGCGATCAACGCCGTGTGGGTCGTGCCCTCCTTCATTGAAATGAGCAAGTCCTCGGGCTGGGAACTGGTCTGGACCCAGACTTTCGGCCGCGTCGAGGGCAAGTTCGGGCATCCGCGTCCGATCTGGTTCCTGTTCGCGCTGCTGCCGGCGCTGCTGCTCCCCTGGACGTTGAGCAGCGCCACATGGTCGCGCTCCGTATGGCGGAGAGCGCTAAAGTCGGAAAGCGTTCGGCTCGGCCTCGTCTGGTTCGTCTCCGCCCTGATCCTGCATTCGCTCTCGGCGGGCAAGCAGGCCTATTACCTCTTTCCCTCGCTGCCGGGTGCGGCGCTCGTCATCGCTGGCTTTGTCGAGAGCGCTGCGGCGGAGAGGAAGGATGCGCTGAAATTTCCGTTAGCCGCAGGCGCGATGTTGATGGTTGCCGGAGGCATCATCTTCCTTGCCGGCGCGCTTTTTCCCTCCCAGATTCGCGCGACTTTCGGCTTCGATCCCGCTACCACCGTCCTTCCGCCGGTCGGCCTTTTGCTTTGCGGTCTCGCCTGCTGGGGCATCATGCGGGCGCGCGACGGTCGACGGCTTGCGGCCGGGGCCATTGTTGGGCTTGTCGCCTTCCTGTTCGCGCAGATGAGCCTGGCGCCGATCTGGCAGCAGAACGATCCCTCACGCATTGTCCAGGCTGTTCCGGGCCTGAATGAGCGGCCCGTGGCATGGGTCGGCGGCTATAATGGCGAAATCAGCTTTGCCGCCGCCCGAACCACGCCCATTGATATCCTCGACGACACCAGCCAGGCGCCAGCCTGGTTGAGCGAACATCCGGAAGGGGTTGTCTTCAGCCATGTCGACAATACGGAGGCGCCGGTCACGGGTGTTGACGCGACATTCCTGCGTTGGCGCGGCCATTATCTCGCGGCCCTGACCCGTGAGAAGGCTTCTGAATAACGTCGCTATTCGACCACCCCGACCACGGCCACGCAATCGCCCGGCTTGACGAGGCCGGGGAAATGACGCGCGGCGAGGATGCCGCCCATCCTGGCGCGGATTTCCGCCGGTGCAGCACCCGCGAGTCCGACCGGATGAATGCGCGCGACGATCTGGTCCTCAGCCACCGGGTCACCGAGATCGACCATGGTCTCGATCAGGCCTTCCTCTTCGGCAAAGGCGAAACAGTCGCCAAAGGGCATGTCGAGCCACCGCGTTTCGCGGTGCTCGATCTCGCCCGAGACAATGCCGGAATGGCGCAGCACGTTCATGACGCCGCGCTTGGCGATGGCGATCGTCTCGGCCCGGGCCGTGCCGCCGCCGCCGAGCTCGGTAGTGACGAAGATCTTGCCCATTTCTTCGGCCGTCGTGTCGTACATGCCGACCGCGTCGATCTCGAGCATCCGCATCGACCAAGGGGCGGAGAATGCCTTCACCGCTTCGAAGGCGCGGGCTTCCTGCCCCTTGTCGGCAAGGATATGGGCGGCGGCGAAGGGCACAAAGTCGAGTGTCTTGCCGCCTGAATGGAAGTCGAGCACGATATCGGCACGCGGCAGCAGTTCGCGGGTGAAGTAATCCGCGATCTTCTGCGTCACGGTCCCGTCGGGGCGGCCGGGGAAGCTGCGGTTGAGATTGCCCTTGTCGATGGGAGACGTGCGCGTTCCCGCCCGGAATGCCGGATAGTTCATCGCCGGGACGATGATCACGGTGCCATTTACATCTTTCGGATCGAGCGTGCGGGCGAGATCGAAGAGCGCGATCGGCCCTTCATATTCGTCGCCGTGGTTGCCCCCGGTCAGAAGCGCGGTAGGGCCCCTGCCGTTGCGGATGACGGCGATGGGGATCATCACCGACCCCCAGGCAGAGTCGTCGCGGCTATAGGGCAGCCGCAGGAAACCGTGCTGAACGCCGTTCCTGTCGAAAGCGACGGTCGGCACGATCGGGGAGGGCGGCAAAAGGCTGGCAAGCATTTTAAAGCCTCAATCCTTCACAAGCAGCTTGCGCGGAACATTGGCAAGGCATTCCACGCCCGTTTCGGTGATGAGAATGCTTTCCGTGATTTCGAGGCCCATGTCCTGAAGCCAGAGGCCGGTCATGAAATGGAAGGTCATGCCGGGCTTCAGCTCCGTCCTGTCGCCAGGCCGCAGGCTCATCGTGCGCTCGCCCCAATCCGGCGGATAGGAAAGGCCGATCGGATAGCCGGTGCGGTTGTCCTTGACGATGCCGTATTTCTTCAGGACCGCGAAGAAGGCATTGGCGATGTCCTCGCAGGTATTTCCCGGCTTGGCGGCGGCAAGTCCCGCTTCCATGCCCTCGAGCGTTGCCTTCTCGGCGTCGAGGAATTCCTGCGTCGGCTTGCCCAGGAAGACCGTGCGCGACAGCGGCACATGATAGCGGTTGTAGCAGCCGGCGATCTCGAAGAATGTGCCTTCGCCCTTCTGCATAGGACGATCGTCCCAGGTCAGATGCGGGGCGGCCGCATCGGCGCCCGATGGCAGCAGCGGAACGATGGCTGGATAATCGCCGCCGAATTCCGGCGTGCCGCGAATGCCGGCATCATAGATTTCCGCCACGAGATCGCATTTGCGCATGCCCGGCTCGGCCATTTCGGCGATGCGCTCATGCATCAATTCAACGATACGCGCCGCCTTGCGCATATAGTCGAGTTCCTGCGAGCTCTTCACCGCGCGCTGCCAGTTGACGAGCGCTGTGCCGTCGACAAAGCGGGCATTGGGCAGGTGCTTCTGCAGCGAGGCGAAGGCGGCGGCGGAGAACCAGTAATTGTCCATCTCCACGGCGATGGTCATCTTGTCCCAGCCGCGTTCCGCGATAATCTTTGCGAGATAGTCCATTGGATGGCGTTCGGTCGACTGAACGTAGTGGTCGGGATAGCCGATGACATTGTCGTGGGCGAGATAAGCCGTCCGCTTGGCGCCGTTGGCATCCTGTCCGCGCCCATACCAGATGGGCTCACCCTCGGGTGGGATGATGACGGCCTGGTGCACGTAGAACGACCAGCCGTCATAGCCGGTGAGCCAGGCCATGTTGGACGGATCGCTGACGATCAGGAGATCGATGCCGCGCTTTTGCATTTCCACGCGGGTCTTTTCCAGCCGCTGCGCATATTCCTGGCGGGTGAATTTCAGATTTGGCTCACTCATTTGGTCGTTTCCTTGTCGGGCTAAACCCGTTCAGCTTTCGAAGACTGTTCCGATCTGCGCGCACTTTGCCCTGTCACGGGCGAGCGTGGCGATGGCGGTATCCTGCACGCCGGTTCCGGTCAGGTCGGCGAGCGTGATGGCTTGCGGGGAGGGGCGTCGCACCGCCTTCCCCGAGATGATGTCGCCCAGTTCGTCGAAATGGGCGTCGGCTGCGACAAGACCCTTTTCGATGGCATGGTGCAGTTCGCCCAGAAGCCGGGTCTGGCTGAGACGGTCGGCGACATAAAGGTCGGCCCGGGTGATGACGGCCGGATCGATCTCGTTCTTGTGTTCGGCGTCCGAGCCCATGGCGGTGACGTGCTGGCCGGGCTCCAGCCATTCCGCACGCAAGACCGGCTCGCTCGCCGGCGTCGTGGTGATGATGACATCGGCGTCATGCACGGCGCTTGCCGGGTCGCTTTCGGCCTTCACGCCGATGTCGAGTCTTGCCTGCAAGTCCGCGGCTGTTTTCCGCGCCTTGTCCGTGTCGCGTGCCCAGATGCGCGCTTCGCGGATGGGGCGCACGAGGGTCAGCGCTTCAAGCTGCAGCCGTGCCTGGACGCCAGCGCCGAAGACGGCCGCGACGGCCGCATCAGGCCGCGCCAGATGCTTGGCGGCGACCGCGCCGGCTGCGGCGGTGCGCACATCGGTCAGATAGCCATTGTCGAGAAGCAGTGCTTCCACCAGGCCGGTGCGCGAACTCAGGAGCACCATCATACCGTTGACGCTCGGCAGGCCGAGTTTCGGATTATCGAAGAAGCCGGGGCTGATCTTGATCGCGAAGCCTTCGATCCCTGGAACGTAGGCGGTCTTGACGTCGACCTCGCCGCGATATTCCGGAATGTCGAGCCTGAGGATCGGCGGCATGGCGACGGCCTTGGTCGAGAGCGCCGCGAAGGCGGATTCGACACAGGCAATTGCGTCGCGATCGAGCGGCACGATCTTCCGGAGATCAGCTTCGGTCAGGATCGTCATGCGGGGCATGGTCAGGTCTCTTCCATATGCTTGTCGCCGCAGACGACACGGCGATGCTGGGTCATGTCGATGTTGCGGCCCGAAAGGATGGCGACGACCGGACCAGATGCCTTGATGCGATCGGCAAGCAGAGCACCGATGCCTACGGCTGCCGCACCCTCGATGATCTCGCGTTCCATCGCATAGGCATGAGTGATGCCGGCGGCGATCTCGTCCTCGGAAAGAAGCAGGACGTCATCGAGGAGATCGCGCACCATGGCGAAGGTGTAGCGATTGGAAAGGCCGATGCCGCCGCCGAGCGAGTCCGCAAGGCTCTCGCTTTCCTCGACAAGAACGGGGTGCCCGGCATCGAGGCTGGCGCGCATGGCGGCCCCTGCCGCCATGGAAACGCCGATGATCTTCGCCCGCGGCCGCAATGCCTTCACCGCTGCCGCGACGCCGGCGGCGAGCCCGCCGCCGGAAACCGGTACAAGGGCCGTGTCGACCTCCGGTACATCCTCGACGATCTCGAGCCCCATCGTGCCCTGTCCGGCGATGATCGCGGGATTGTCAAAGGGCGGCACCATAGTAAGGCCGTCTTCCTTCACCAGCCGGTCGACCTCCTCCTGGGCATCATCCTGCGAATTGCCGATGATGCGGATCTCGGCGCCGAGACGGCGGATCTCGTCCACCTTGTTGCCGGGCACGAGGCGGGACATGCAGATGACGGCGCGGACACCTTCGAGCCTGGCGGCATGGGCGAGCGCCCGCCCGTGGTTGCCGGTCGAGGCCGTGGTGACGCCGTGGCGCTTCTCCTCGGCCGAAAGACGGCGCATCGCGTTGGATGCGCCGCGCAGCTTGAAGCTGCCCGTTGTCTGGCGGTGTTCGAGCTTCAGATAAACCGGCACGCCCATCCGTTCGGAGAGGGAAGGCGAGGGGAGCGTCGGTGTGCGCACGATCCGGCCCACGATGGCACGGCGTGCTTCTTCGATCTCGGCGAGGGTGACGGGTCTGTCGGACATGGTCTCACCAGGCAGCCATCGGCAGGCTCATCAAGCGGCCCAGTTCCGGCTGCGGCACGGTCTCGCCGCAGATGCGCAACGTCGCCCAGCTCGTCGCCAGATTGCTGGTGATGACGGGCTTGCCGATGGCACGTTCGATTTCGGCGGCAACGCCTGCTGACCTCAACGCCGTGCAGGAAATGAACAGCGCATCAGCATCGGGGGACATCGCCTCGCGGGCCGCCGCGATGAGCGAGGCTGGGCTGATGCGCGCCATCTGCCGGTCGTCCTCAAGGCCGAAGCAGGTGAAGCGCGCGATATGGAAGCCGCTGGTGATGAAGTAATCGGCCATTGGCGCACTGGTGCCGATCGTATAGGGCGTAAGGATGCTGATGCGGCGTGCGCCCACGGCATAGAGCGCCTTGACCGAGGCAAGCGTCGGCGTGATGACGGGAACGCCGGGTTTCGCGGCCTGGATCGCCGACTGGATCTCGTGATCGCCGATGACGACCGACGCCGATGTGCAGGAATAGCAGACGGCATCGAGTTCCTCATCTGGCAGGATCAGCCTTGCCGCCCTAGTGAGTTCCGGCTGCATGCGCCGCAGGTTTTCCGGCGTTGTCGGATTGGCGTAGGCGACGCGCGCGGTGTAGAGCGCGATGCGGTCGCTCGCCACCATTCTCCGAAAATCAGGCTCGGTGGTGTGATCGGTCGCCAGAATGATGAGGCCAACGCGCTTTTCGACCGGACGGTCGTCATAGTCGAGCGGCATTTCGGTGCGCCGGATGGCGGCGGGAACATCCATGATCCTCTCCTCAGCCGATCCGGCCATAGCGGCGTTCGAGCCAGCGCAGCCCGATGACTGAAATCAGGCTGATGGCCAGGAAGAACGCGCCCACGAGGGTGATCGGCTCGATATAGCGGTAGTTGAAATTGGCGATGCTGCGCGCCTGGTTCATCAGTTCAAGCACTGTGATCGCGGAGAGCAGCGGCGTTTCCTTGAACATGGCGATGAAATAATTGGCGAGCGCCGGGATCATTGGCGGCAATGCCTGCGGCAGGATGACCCGCGTCCAGGTCTGGAAGGCGGTGAGGTTGCAAGCCTTTGCGGCTTCCCACTGGCCACGCGCCACATTCTCGATGCCGGCGCGATAGACTTCGGCGGCATAGGTGCCATAATGCAGCCCGAGGCCGATCACGCCCGCCACCAGCGGCGCCAGCGTGATGCCCATGTCGGGCAGCACGTAGAAAATGAAATAGAGCTGCACCAGAAGCGGCGTGCCGCGGATGAACTCCGCGATGAAGCCTGTCGGCATCGAGATGAGCCGGTATTTCGAACGCCGGAGAATGGCGATCACGAGACCGAGCGCCGCCGCCACGATGGAGCCGAGCAGGGTTGCGAGAATGGTGATCTTCACGCCCTCGAAGAGGGTCGGAAGGATCTGCATGACGAAGGCCCAATCCCATTCCATCGTAGCCTCCTATGACCTGACGCCGTCAAGGCCGCGCGTCATGTAGCGCTCCAGCCAGCGGACGGCGAAGGAGATGACGCTGGCGATGATGAAATAGAGAATGAGGATGGTGAGGAAGGGAAACAGCGTGTTGCCGGTCTGCGCGCGCACCACCTGCGCCTGGAACGTCATGTCGGCGAGCGAAATGAGCGACACAACGGCGGACCCCTTCAACAGCTCGATCGCATTGTTGCCGAATGTCGGCAGCATCAGCACGAAAGCTTGCGGCAGGATAATGTAACGAAGCGTCTGCCACCGGTTGAAATTGAGCGCGACGCATGCCTCATACTGTTCCTTGCCGATGGATTTGACCGCACCGCGCACCACCTCCGCGCCATAGGCGCCGACATTGAGGCCGAGCGCCAGCACACCGGCCTGCAGCGGCGTCAGCGAAAAGCCGAACAAGGGCAGGACGAAATAGGCCCAAAAGAGCTGCACGAAAATGGAGGTGCCGCGGAAGAACTCGATATAGGCCGTGGCAAGCCAGCGCACGACTGCAAACCGCGACAATCTTCCCAGTCCTGCGATGAATGCCATCACAAGCGCCAGAGCCGATCCCATCAGCGTCAGCTTGATCGTTACAAGCGCGCCGTCGAGGATAAGCTGCAGATAACCGGCCCACTGGCCCATAGGCACCGCGCCTCTTTACTAAACCTTGAGAAAGAAGGCTCCAGCCGCGAGCAGGCTGGAGCGTTGGGAATGGCGCGCGGTCAGTTCGATGCCGAGCAGAGCTTTTCGCGCGTCGTCGACATCGCGGCCTCGGCCGAGAAGCCGTAGGGCTCGATGATCTTGGCGAATTCGCCAGACTGCTTCATCGCCGCCAGCTCCTTGTCGAAGGCATCGCGCAGCGCGGTGTCGTTCTTGCGGAAGGCCGCTCCATCGCAATAGACCGGCGCGCCGACGACGGGGGCTACCACCTCGATGTTCGGATCGTTGGCCTTCTTGACGAGATCGTTGATCGAAAGGACCGGCAGCGAATAGACGTCGATGCGACCGTCCTGCAGCATTTTCAATCCGCTCTGGCCGTCCGGCACGACGATGACGCGGTCGCGCGGGACGCCGGCTTCAAGCGAGAGACGCTCTTCCGTGCCGCCGCCCGGCGCGCCGATGGTGGCCGAGGAATCCTTAGCGATATCGGCGTAGCTCTTGAAGCCCTGCGGGTTGCCCTTCTTTACCAGGAATGCCTCGGCGTCGCAGAGGATCGGTTCGGAATAGGCGACGGCGTTGCAGCGCTCCGGCTTCATGAAGAGGCCGGCGGTCACCGCGTCATGCCGGCCGGCCTGCAGGCCGGGGATCATCGCGCCATATTCGGAAATGGAGGCCACCACGTCGTTGACGCCCAGCTTCTTGAAGACGGCACGGGCGACATCGGGGCCCGCACCCGAAACGGTGCCGTCGGGATTGACGGCGGTGAATGGCGGTTCATTGGCGATGGCGATGCGCGCGAAGCCCTGTTCCTTCAGCTTCTCCAGCGTGTCCTCGGCCTTTGCCGGTATGGCGAAAAGAAGGGATGAAAGCACGGCGGCACTGACGGCACCGCCCAGACGATTGATGTTGATCATGTTCCCAGCTCCTTTGGTTTTACGCTAATCACGGCGGACGGGTCGCTCAGACGCGGTGTCCTGCCGCGATGATTTTCTTCAGGAAGGCCTGCGTCCTTTCCTGCTTCGGATGACGGAAAATCTCGTCCGGCTTGCCCTCCTCGACGATCTTCCCCCTGTCGAAGAACAGGATGCGATCGGCGAAATCATGAGCAAATCCCATCTCATGAGTGACGAGAAGCATGGTCATGTCGGTCTCCTCGCAAAGCCGCCACAACACGTTGAGAACCTCCTCGACCAGTTCGGGGTCGAGAGCGGAGGTGACTTCGTCGAACAGCATGATCCTGGGGCTGAGCGCCAGCGCGCGAGCGATCGCCACGCGCTGTTTCTGGCCGCCTGAGAGCTGCGCCGGCATCGCCTTCGCCTTGTCGGCGAGGCCGACCATATCGAGCAGTTCCATGGCATGGCGCTCGGCATCGGCGCGTTTGACGCCCTTGGTCAGGATCGGCGCGAGCGTCACATTATCGATCACGCTCATATGCGGAAACAGGTTGAAAAGCTGGAAGACCATGCCGATCTTGGTGCGCATCTTGTGCAGATGCCGCTCGTCGGCCGGCAGCATGCGGCCATTCTTGGGCATGCTGTAGAGGTTTTCGCCTTCAACAAGGATATCGCCGCTGTCGATGCCCTCCAGCGTCATGAGGATGCGCAGGATCGTCGTCTTGCCCGAGCCCGACGGCCCGATCAGCGCCAGCTTTTCGCGGGGCGCGACCTTGAACGACAATCCGTCGAGCACCTTGAACGAGCCGAAACTCTTGCTGATGCCGTTAATCTCGATGATCGGTGCTGCATTGGCAGATGCCATGCGTGTCTCCCCCTGATTGAGACAGCTTTTGCGCAGACGATGGGGCACTCAGCAAATCATGTCAATTCCAAAAATCAAATCATGACAATTTAAAGTCAGTGTGATGACAAAACGGCCTGATTGCTCAAATGGCGAGCAGCAGATGTTCGGGATCTCCACGCAACAGATTGGCGACGACCCCGAGGCCGGTGCGCAGCTCTTCCTCGGTCGTGGAGCCGAGCGAGATGCGGACGGCGCGGCCTTTCTCATCCGGCGAGATGCGGAAGGAGGCGCCCGGCGCTATAGCCACGCCCTGCAGGCGCGCATGCGAGACAAAAGTTTCCTCGGTGCGTTCGCCGCTGAGGGGCAGCCAGATATGCAGGCTCTGCGGGTGGGAGAGGAACGGGATGTCGGGCAGCATCTGCGCGGCGATCTGGTGGCGCTTGCGCAAGGCCTCCCTTTGCCAATCGACCAGTTCCAGTGCGGTGCCGTCGGCAACCCAGCGGGTCGCGATTTCCGCCACCATCGGCGTCGCCATCCAGTTCGACACCAGATGCCGGTTGGCCACCGCGGCGACATAGCGGTCCGGCGCCACGAGATAGCCGATGCGCAGGCCGGGGACGACCGTCTTGGTGAAGCTGGTGAAATAGAAGGTCCGCTCGGGCGCGAAGGCCGCGACCGGTGGAGGACGGTTCTCGACGAGGGCGCCGAGAATATCGCTCTCGATGATCGCGATGTCGTGCTGCCGCGCCACTTCCGCGATTGCCTCCCGGCGCTCGGCGCCCATCAACGTCGCCGTAGGACTGATCGCCGAAGGCTGGATGAAGACCGCACGAATGCCGGTGTTCCGGCAGCAGGAATCGAGCGCATCGGGCAAGATGCCTTCCTGATCGATGGCAAGTCCCTGCAGCGTCAGGCCGAGATAGGAGGCGAGCGGCGTCAGCGTGTGATGGCCGATTGCTTCGGTCGCGACCGTCGAGCCGGGAGGGGCGGCGCTCATCAGCGCCACCGTCATCGCCGCCGTCGCGCCATTGGTGAGGCTTATATTCGCGGCGGGCGCGTCAAGCCCGCAGACCTTCAGCCATTCGACCGCCATGGCCCGATGGCGGGGAAACACCACATTCGGGCGGAAGGAGAGGGCGGCGCTGGGGGGCAGCGTTTCCGCCAGCCGGGCAAGCGCCTTCTTCATCAGGTCCAGATGCATTGTCTCGCAGACCGGCTTCAGGATCGACAGATCGATGACCTCGCCAAGCCGCTCGGGCAGATAGGGCGGATCCGGCTCGCGCCGCTGCGGACGCACGAAGGTGCCGCGTCCGGTCTCGCCGGAGAGCAGGCCGCGGCGGATCAGTTCCTCATAGGCGCGGCTCACCGTCTGCACGGACAGATCCAGCTCATAGGCCATCCGCCGGTGAGGGGGCAGGCGCGCGCCGCCTTCGAGCTTCCCTTCCGAGATGGCATGAGCAATCTGGTCGGCAAGCGAGAGATAGGCCGGCCGGCGCAGGGTGGTGGGATCGGGTCGCCATATTGTCATGATTTCATAAGTGATCGAAGTCAGTGCAATTGACAATCGAAAAATGACAGCGTCATGTTTGTCAGGCTCTCACGATGGACATGAAATGGCTTCTCTGAAACTCGATCCGATCGATATCCGCATCCTTGACGAAATCCAGCGCGACGGCCGTATCACCAAGCTGGCGCTCGCCGAACGGGTGGGGCTTTCGCCGACGCCCTGCTGGACGCGGCTGCGGCGGCTGGAGAAGGCGGGCATCATCACCGGCTATCATGCCCGTGTCGCGCTGCGTCTCGTCTCTCCGGTGGCGACCGTCCTGGTGGAGGTGACGCTGGGCGCGCACCGGCAGGCGGATTTCGACCGATTCGAACGTGCGGTGAAGACCATTCCGGAGGTGGTGGCCTGCTGGTCGGTCGGCGGCGGCGTCGATTATATCCTGAAGGTCGTGGCCCGCGATATCGACGCCTATCAGCGGCTGATCGACGACCTCCTGGAGCGGGAGATCGGCATCGACCGCTATTTCACCTATATCGTGACGAGGACGGTCAAGGACGATGCGGTCCTGCCCGTCGCCGATCTCGTGTCGCCTCAGGCCTAGTCCATCTTTCTGCAAAACGCGCGAAATCGAGACGATTTCTCCTCAAGTCGCACTGTAAACAGCCTCTTTCTCCCAGAATTCCTGTCAGGATTTGCCTGACCAACAAGCCTGGGAGAGCTTTCATGTCCGCTCATTTCGCACGTCCGGACCGTCATCCTGATATCGACCGCCTGACCGATCGCCGCATGCTGCGCGAACTGGCCTATATCGATGGGCACTGGACAGCAGGGCAGGCAGGCCAGACCTTCGAGGTGCGCGACCCGGCGACGGGTGCGGCCATTGCCTGGGTTGCGCGGCTTGGAGTGGAGCAGACCGATCAGGCCATCGATGCCGCCGCCAGGGCGTTCCCTGGCTGGCGCGATCTTCCGCCGCGCGAGCGCAGCGCCAGGCTTTGCCGCTGGCACGATCTGATTTTGACGGCGAAGGAAGATCTGGCGCTGATCATGACGCTGGAACAGGGCAAGCCGCTCGCCGAATCGCGGGGTGAAATCGACTATGCCGCCTCTTTCATCGAGTGGTACGCGGAAGAGGCGAAGCGGCTTAATGTGGAAAGCGTCACCAGCCATCTGGCCGATGCCGAGATGATGGTCCGCCGCGAGGCGGTGGGTGTGGTCGGTGTGGTCACGCCGTGGAATTTTCCGTCCGCCATGCTGACGCGCAAGGCGGCTGCCGCCCTTGCCGCGGGCTGCACCATCGTCGCCCATCCCTCCTCCGAAACGCCGCTGTCGGCGCTGGCGCTTGCGGAACTGGCCGACCGGGCGGGCATTCCCGCCGGGGTGTTCAACATCGTCACTGGTGATGCCGCGACGATCGTCGGGCGCCTCTGTGAAGACGCCCGCGTCCGCGCCATGAGCTTCACCGGGTCGACCGAGATCGGCCGGCTGATCGCGGCGCAATGCGCGCCGACGGTCAAGAGCCTCGTTATGGAACTCGGCGGCCACGCACCGCTGATCGTCTTTGCCGATGCGGATGTGGAGCGCGCCGTCGATATCGCCATCGGCGCGAAATTCGCCACCTCCGGTCAGGATTGCCTCGCCGCCAACCGCATCTATGTGGAGCGGCCGGTCTATGACGCCTTCTGCAAGGCTTTTGCCGAGAAGATTGCGGCGCTGAAGGTCGCGCCGGGTCTGGAAAGCGACGCGGAGATCGGCCCGCTGATGCACGAGCGCGCCGTCCGCAAGGTGGAGGAGCAGGTGGAGGATGCGCTGAAGCGCGGCTCTCGCTGTCTCACCGGCGGTGGCCGCCACGAGGCCGGGCCGCTCTTCTATCGTCCGACGCTTCTGACCGATGTTCCTGATGATGCGCTGGTCATGCGCGAGGAAACCTTCGGGCCGGTAGCGGCCGTGACGTCATTCGAGACCGAGGAAGAGGTCGTCGTTCGTGCCAATGATACCGAATATGGCCTTGTCGCCTATGTCGTCACCAGGGACGGTGCCCGCATGTTGCGGCTTGGACGGGCGCTCGAATACGGCATGGTGGCCTTCAACCGGGTCAAGATCACCGGCGCGCCCATTCCGTTCGGCGGCGTCAAACAGTCCGGCCTCGGGCGCGAGGGTTCGCGCCACGGCATCGAAGCCTTCACCGAACTCAAATATCTCTGCCTCGACCTGAACTGAAATACGAACTGACAGGAAATCGACATGCTTGACCGCTCGAACGAACTCACCGCCTGGGATCGCGATCATTTCTTCCACCCGTCGACCCACATGGGCATGCATGCGCGTGGTGAAACGCCGACGCGCGTGATCCGCGATGGCGAGGGCGTCCATATCACCGACAGCGCCGGTCGCCGGAGCCTCGATGCATTCGCCGGCCTCTATTGCGTCAATGTCGGCTATGGCCGGCAGGAAATCGCCGAAGCGATCGCCGAGCAGGCGAAAAACCTCGCCTATTACCATGCCTATGTCGGGCACGGCACGGACGCCTCCATCACGCTTGCGAAGATGATCATCGACCGCGCGCCGGAGGGCATGAGCCGCGTCTATTTCGGCCTGTCGGGATCGGATGCCAACGAGACCAACATCAAGCTCATCTGGTATTACAACAACATTCTCGGACGTCCGGAGAAGAAGAAGATCATCTCGCGCTGGCGCGGCTATCACGGCTCCGGCGTCATGACCGGCAGCCTCACCGGCCTCGAGCTCTTCCACAATGCGTTCGATCTGCCGCGCGCGCCGATCCTGCACACCGAAGCGCCCTATTATTTCCGCCGGCCGGATCGCTCGATGAGCGAAGAGCAGTTCTCGCAATATTGCGCCGACAGGCTGGAGGAGATGATCCTGGCCGAGGGCCCGGAAACCGTCGCAGCCTTCATTGGCGAGCCGATTCTCGGCACGGGCGGTATCGTGCCGCCGCCGGCCGGTTATTGGGAGAAGATCCAGGCCGTCCTGAAGAAATACGACATTCTGCTCGTCGCCGATGAGGTCGTAACCGGTTTCGGCCGTCTCGGCACGATGTTCGGCTCGGACCATTACGGTATCAAGCCTGACCTGATCACCATCGCCAAGGGGCTGACCTCGGCCTATGCGCCGCTTTCGGGTACCATCGTCTCCGACAAGGTCTGGCAGGTGCTGGTCAAGGGGTCGGACGAACTCGGCCCCCTCGGCCATGGCTGGACCTATTCGGCGCATCCGATCTGTGCTGCGGCGGGCATCGCCAATCTCGAACTGATCGACAAGCTCGACCTCGTCCGCAATGCCGGCGAGACCGGCGCCTATTTCCGGCGGAGCCTCAGCAACGCGCTGGCGGACCATCCCAATGTAGGCGAAGTGCGCGGCGACGGCATGATGGCGGCGGTGGAATTCGTCGCCGACAAGGACGATCGGGTGTTCTTCGACCCAACGCTGAAGACAGGCCCCAGGATCGCAACGGCGCTGGCGGAGCGCGGCGTCATCGGTCGAGCGATGCCGCAGGGCGATATCCTGGGCTTCGCGCCGCCGCTTTGCCTGACGCGTGAGGAGGCGGATACGGTGGTTTCCGCCACGCTCGACGCCGTCGAGACGGTGCTGCCGCGCGCCTGACACACCGGCAAATAACGATAGAAAATCTGATGGGCCGGGCCTCGAAAGGGACCCGGCTTCTTCTTAATACCTCTCCAGGGGTTGACCCCAACAGGGAATAGCCGGTACTTGGAGTTGTGCCTGTTTTCTTCGCCCGGCATCGCCGTGGCAGAATTTTCACAATAGCCGCGTATAGTCGGCGGGGCATCGGGCAAGCCAGTGGCTTGCCGGAGATGGTGCGATGCGCTTCTCGCGCGCCATCCGTTTCTACCGTTTCGGGTAGAGCTTCCGTTAAAGGCCAGGCGCTCGTCCCATGCTTTGCGGAAGGTTCAGGACAACACTCAGGCGAGACAGGAGGATAGAGCGATTTTCGATCATCATCCCGATAATGAATTCGCACAGGATACAATGGGGGGCCGTATTTCGCTGGCCCGCGAGGCGATGCAGCTCTCGATCGCACAGGCTGCGCGCCGGCTCGGCGTCAAGACATCGAGCTGGAGAGCCTGGGAAACCGACAGCGCCGCGCCACGCGCCAACCGGGTTCCAATGATGGCGGGCATTCTGGGCGTCAGCCCATCATGGTTGCTGGTGGGGAAGGGGCCTGGCCCGTCGGAAGACAATCCGATCAAGCTCGATACGCTGCAGCTCCACTCTCTTCTGCGGGACCTGCGCGTTGCAATGGCGGATGCCGCGTCGGCGCAGCAGCGGGTCCAGGATCTGGTCGGGCAGCTTGAAGTGCTTAACGGCAAGGTCGAACCTGGCGAGAGCGAGCGGGTTTTCTGAAGAAATCCCTATTCGTCCGTTCCTGATGAATAATGCGCCGACTGCAGGCATTGCCAACGCCCGCAGTCGGTGATGGATTGCATCTGCCGCAGTGGGACCGTTCAGATTTTATTCTCTGTGATCTTCTCACCGAGCTTGCGGTGATGTTCCACGGCTTCGCTTTCGCCGAAGTCCTCGAGCTCGAACACCGGGCGGATTTCGAGCTCGCTCGGACCGGGCATTGGATTGGGGCAGCGTTTGGCCCACTCCACCGCCTCGGCCATATCCTTGACCTGCCAGAGCCAGAATCCTGCGACCAGCTCGCTGGTCGCTGCGAACGGCCCGTCGATAACAGCGCGGCTCGAGCCGTCAAAGGCTATGCGCTTGCCGTTTGAAGACGGCTTCAGTCCCTCGCCTGCCAGCATGATGCCGGCATTGATCAGCTCTTCATTGTATTTGCCCATGGCTTCGAGCAGCTCCTCGGAGGGCATCGCGCCCGCTTCACTGTCCTTCGTCGCCTTCACCAGAACCATTACACGCATTGTCTTGTCTCCTTTGTTTGAGGCAGCCTTGCAGGCTCCATGCCTAAATGACGAACGAAGTTGGGCCGAACCGACATCGGCCCGAAACTTTTTGCGCGAAAGGAGAGTGTAGCGTGCAGTAGCGAGTCCGGGATATGGTCGAGCGACTTGAGGCGCTCAACCGCGTGCCATCGAACGTTCAACGAGAGCTTGGCGAGAGTGAGCTTTCTGAAGCAATGCAGCTAATGATCACTGCTCAAGGACAAGCGGGCGGCTGGTTTGGACATCGCCCGCCCAATCCTCTTGTCCGTGGCGCACGCGGACGACGAATATATCGCCGACATGATCAACATGATAGGCGCACACCTTCCTCGGCAATAGCGATAATATCGTCTTCGGCGTGAAGAGAAAGGCGAAAGCCCGCTCTCAGTGGCCACGTGGCTTAGCGGCTCTAGCCAAGGCCGCCGCAAAAAGCTCATCCTTCGACCGGCTGCCCGCCGCTCTCCAGTCCTTCGTCAACAAGGCGCTGCATTGCTGCAATCTTGTCGTTCCGTTCCTGATCTCTTCTGATCAAGTCGCGCACATAATCGCTCGCATTGGCATACCGGCCTGTTTTGGTCTGTGTCTCGACCCAATCTTTCATGAGATCGGGCAAGGATATGTTCATCGTCGCCATGCGACCTCCTTTTGAACAATTATGACATATATTGGCAAAGTTTGTCAAAGAATTGATGCTGTAAGACCTCGCTTGACGCCTGCCTCTCCCCCATGCAATCTATCAGATGTCAGACCAATTTCGGCGGTTCGGGAGCAAGTGGGGACGAGGCTGGACAGCATGAATATCGGCAACACCAGGCCTGATCTGCAGCCATTGCCGCCGGCGGACCGCACGCGCGCCGTGCTCAAGGCGCTTGCCGATTATATCGAACGCTCGAAGCTCAAGGCGGGCGATCGCCTGCCGGCCGAGCGCGAGCTTATGCAGGCCCTTGCCGTCGGCCGCTCGACGGTGCGCGAAGTCATCCGTCAGTTTCAGGCGCTGGGCGTCGTCGAATCCCGCAAGGGCAGCGGAACATATCTCTTGCGCGCCGTTTCCGCCGGCACGGTGCATATGCCGCTGTCGATCGATGCCATGCATCTGCGCGATGCGCTCCTCAAGACGCTTGACGTCCGTCGCGGGCTCGAGGCCGAAGCCGGCGCGCTCGCCGCCATCCGGCGGACCCCGGAAGATTTGGCAACCATCGAGGCGCGGCTGAACGAGATGGAATACGCCCACAACGTGAAAGGCTCTTCGAGCCGCGAGGATCTGGCCTTTCACCTGGCGATCTATGACGCCACGCATAATTCGCTGTTCCCGCAATTGCTGGAGCAGATGCGCGAGGCGTTCGAGCGGTTCTGGGACCGGCCTTTCGATCGGCCGGATTTCGCCCGCCGCTCCTTCCCCTTTCACCGCCAGCTCTACGATGCGATCGCCGCCGGCGACCCCGCCCGAGCGCGCGAAAAGACATTAGCGATCCTGCAGGTCGTTGAGGAAGACATCAAGGACATGGCGAAATGAAAAGCGGCGTCGATATCATCGATCAGGCCTCCCTTATCGTCGCCCATGACGAAGGCAATGCCTTCGAGGCCGTGGTGCCGCCCATCGTTCAGACCTCACTTTTCACCTTCTCGTCCTATGCCGAGATGGAGGCGACCTATCGCGGTGAGAAGGTGCGTCCAACCTATACGCGCGGGCTGAACCCTACGGTCAGGCATTTCGAAGAAATGCTTGCGAAGCTCGAAGGCGGCGAGGATGCGCTCGGTTTCGCCAGTGGCATGGCGGCGATTTCCTCGACCGTGCTTTCCTTCGTTGAGCCCGGCGATCGCATCGTCTGCGTGAAACATTGTTATCCCGACGCCTATCGGCTCTTCGGCACGCTTCTCAAGCGCTACCGTATCGACGTCGCCTATGTGGATGGTCTCGACGAGGAGGCGGTAGCGAAGGCGTTGCCGGGCGCGAAGCTCTTCTATATGGAAAGCCCGACGAGCTGGGTGATGGAAGCCCATGATGTCGGCGCCCTGGCCGCGCTCGCCCGCCGGCATGGTGTGACGAGCGTTATCGACAACAGCTGGGCGAGCCCGATCTTCCAGCAGCCGCTGGCGCTCGGCGCCGACCTGGTGGTCCATTCCGCATCGAAATATCTTGGTGGCCATAGCGATGTGGTCGCGGGCGTCGTCACCGGATCGAGGGAGCTTATCCAGAAGATCAGAAGCATCGCCTATCCCTATCTCGGCGGCAAGCTTTCACCCTTCGATGCCTGGCTCCTGATCCGGGGCCTGCGCACCTTGCCGATGCGCATGAAGGCGCATGAGGCGGCAGCACTCTCCATCGCCCGCCGTCTGGCGGATCATGATGCGGTGGAGACGGTCTGCCATCCCGGCCTCGGCAACCAGCTGCCGCCGGGCCTTTCCGGAACGTCTGGCCTGTTTTCTTTCATTTTCAGGGAAGGCGCCGATATACCCGCCTTCACCAATGCGTTGTCGCTGTTTCAGCTCGGTGTGAGCTGGGGCGGGCATGAGAGCCTGATCGTTCCGGGCCGCATCGTCCTTGCGCAGGCCGCACAGCCCAATTCCGCCGTCGATTTCGGCATCAGCCCGCGGTCGATCCGCCTCCATGTCGGTCTGGAAGGGGCTGACATGCTGTGGAGCGATCTCGAAGGAGCGATAGCGGCTGCCTTGTAACCAGTAGCAAACATCAATCATAAAAAGGGGAGTACGACAATGAAGAAGCTCATAACCGCAATGCTGGCGACAGTGCTCATGTCGGGCGCTGCCTATGCCGAAAACCTCAAGCTGGTGGAGGTCATCACCAGCCCCGAGCGCACCGAGACGCTGAAGAGCCTCGTTGCCAAGTTCGAGGAGGCCAATCCCGGCACGACGGTCGAGATCATCTCGCTGCCCTGGGGCGAGGCTTTCGAAAAGTTCGCCACCATGGTTTCGGCGGGCGAAACGCCGGATGTCATGGAAATGCCCGACACCTGGCTGTCGCTCTACGCCAACAACGGTGCTCTGGAAAACCTCGAACCCTATCTGGAAAAATGGGAACATACGTCCGGCCTGACCAGCCGTGCGCTGGAGCTGGGCCGCGCGGTCGAAGACAAGGCCTATATGCTGCCTTACGGCTTCTATCTGCGCGCGCTTTTCTATAACAAGAAGCTCTTCGCCGAGGCAGGCGTTTCCGAGCCGCCGAAGACGCTCGATGAATTCGTCGAGGTCGCGAAGAAGGTTTCTGCGTTGCCGGGCAAATCAGGCTATTGCATGCGCGGCGGTCCGGGCGGCCTCAACGGTTGGGTGATGTTCGGCGCGGCCAATGCGGGATCAAACGAGTTCTTCAAGTCGGACGGCACCTCTACCTTTGCCGATCCGGGCTGGGTCAAGGGCCTGACCTGGATGGTCGATCTCTACAAGAACGGCTACGCGCCGAAAGACAGTGTCAATTGGGGCTTCAACGAAATCGTCGCGGGCTTTTATTCCGGCACCTGCGCCATGCTTGACCAGGACCCCGACGCGCTGATCGCAATCGCACAGCGCATGAAGCCTGAGGATTACGGCGTCGTGCCGATGCCGAAAGGCCCGGCGGGCAAGGCCTTCCCGACGATCGGCTACGCCGGCTGGTCGATGTTTGCCTCAAGCGAGCACAAGGATCTCGCCTGGAAGCTGATCGCAACGCTCGAAGGTCCGGAAGGCAATATCGAGTGGAACAAGCGGACGGGCGCGCTGCCGGTTCATACCTCCGCAGAGAAGGATCCGTTCTATGCCGGCGAGCAGTTCAAAGGCTGGTTCGAGGAACTCGCCGACCCGAACGCGGTGCCGACCGTGATGCCGACCTATCTGGAAGAATTCGCTTTCTTCAAGGATTCGCTCGTCATCAAGACCAGCCAACAGGCGATGCTCGGCGAGATCACGCCGGAGGATCTGGCCAAGGAGTGGGCCGACTACATGACGGCGGCACAGAAGAAGTTCCTGGCGAAGTAATTCCGCGCTCGCAGCCGCCCCCTCACCGGTTCGCTGCGCTCACCACCTCTCCCCAAGGGGGAGAGGAGATGCAGTAGCGCTGTTTGCACCCTCTTCTCCACTCGGGGAGAAGGTGGCCCGAAGGGTCGGATGAGGGGCCTTGGCGCCATACGCGGTGGTCCCAAGGAGAGAGACGTGTTTGTGGAAAAGGCAAGATGATTTCATGAGCGTGACCGTTGCACACGCACACCCGGAGCACCGGCCGGTGCTCGACCGGCTGGGGCGTGTTCTCGAACCCTATCTCTACACCGCCCCCGCCGTCATCCTGATCGTGGCGGTGATGCTGGTGCCGCTGGTCCTCGGCATTTCCTATGCCTTCCGCGATATCCGCCTGTTGAACCCGTTCTCAGGCGGCTTCGTCGGGCTCGAGCATTTCCAGGCGCTCGCCAAGGACCGCGCCTTTCTCGGCGCCTTGAAGAATACGTTGTGGTGGACCGGCGCCTCCGTCTTCCTGCAATTCGTCCTGGGGCTGATCCTGGCATTGCTGCTCGACAAGCCGTTCCGGGGGCGGGGGTTGGCGCAGGCGCTCGTCTTCCTGCCCTGGGCGGTGCCGAGCTTTCTTTCCGGCCTCAACTGGGCCTGGCTGTTCAACCCGGTGGTCGGGCCGATCCCGCATTGGCTCACCGCCCTCGGCCTGATGGGTGAACCGTCGAACATTCTTTCCGATCCGAACCTTGCCATGTGGGGGCCGATCATTGCCAATGTCTGGTGGGGCATTCCGTTCTTCGCCATCACCATGCTCGCCGCCCTGCAGGCGATCCCGCGCGATCTCTACGAGGCCGCCGCGATCGACGGCGCCAACGGCTTCCAGCGCTTCCTCTCGATCACGCTGCCGTTCCTCGCGCCGACCATGGCGATCACCATTCTCCTGCGCACGGTCTGGATATCGAATTTCGCCGATCTCATTATCGTCATGACCAATGGCGGCCCCGCCGACCGCACGCAGATCGTGGCGAGCTACATCTTCACACAGGCCTTCCGCAGGCTCGATTTCGGCTATGCCTCGGCGATCGCACTGGTCCTCCTTATCCTGCTGCTCGTCTATTCCATGCTGATCGTGCTTCTGCGCCAAGCCATGCTGAGGAGGGGCTAAACTGATGCGAAAGAAACGCCTTGGGCTCACAATAGCGCACCGGCTGGCGATCCTCGCCTATATCGTCGTCGCGCTTTTTCCCCTGTTCTGGCTTCTGAAAGTGTCGGTCACGCCGAACGAGCTTCTCTATTCGGAAGGCGTGAGGCTCTGGCCGTCGAGCACCACCTTCCAGCATTTCAGCTTCGTTCTCGTTCACAGTGATTTTCCCAGGTTTTTCAAGAACAGCGTCATCGTCTCTGGCGGAACCGCCATCATCGTGACGATCCTTGCGTCCCTTGCCGGTTATGCGCTGTCGCGCTTCACCTTCAGGGCGAAGTACTGGATCGTGGCGCTCATGCTTTTGACGCAGATGTTCCCGCTGGTCATGCTGGTGGCGCCGATTTTCAAGATGCTGTCGCCGCTGGGGCTCACCAACAGCCTGACGGGGCTCATCATCGTCTATGTCGCCTTCAACGTGCCGTTCGCGACCTTCCTGATGCAGTCCTTCTTCGACGGCATCCCGAAGGATCTGGAGGAGGCGGCGATGATCGACGGCGCGACGCGCTTCATGGCTTTCCGGCAGATCATCCTGCCGCTGACCTTGCCCGGCATCGCGGCGACGCTCGGCTTCGTCTTCACCGCGGCATGGAGCGAGTTGCTCTTCGCGCTGATGCTGATCTCCGGCAATCAGGCGGCGACGTTCCCGGTGGGGCTGTTGTCCTTCGTCTCGAAATTTTCGGTCGATTTTGGTCAGATGATGGCCGCGGGCGTCTTGGCGCTCATCCCGGCCTGTCTCTTCTTCCTTCTCATCCAGCGCTATCTCGTGCAGGGCCTCACCGCTGGCGCAGTAAAAGGCTGACTTCCATGGCATCCATCCATATCGAAGATATCCGCAAGGCCTATGGCGATTTCCACGTGCTTCATGGCGTCGATCTCGATATCGCCGATGGCGAGTTTGTCGTTCTCGTCGGCCCTTCCGGCTGTGGAAAATCGACGCTGCTGCGCATGATCGCTGGGCTCGAGGAGGTGACATCGGGCACCATCCGCATCGATGGACGCCGGGTCAACGATCTCGACCCAAAGGACCGCGACATCGCCATGGTGTTCCAGTCATATGCGCTTTATCCGCACATGTCGGTCAAGGACAATATGAGCTACAGTCTGCGCCTGCGCAAAGCCGCGAAGGAGAAGATCGCGGGCGCGGTGAACGGGGCGGCCGGCAAGCTCGGTCTCGAACCGTTCATGCAGCGCCGCCCGCGCGCGCTTTCCGGCGGCCAGCGCCAGCGTGTGGCCATGGGCCGCGCCATCGTGCGCCAGCCCAAGGCGTTCCTTTTCGATGAGCCCTTGTCCAATCTCGATGCACGCCTGCGCGAGCACATGCGCGCCGAAATCAAGAAACTGCACAAGGAACTGGGCGCTACCTCCGTCTATGTCACCCATGACCAGATCGAGGCAATGACGCTCGCCGACCGGATCGTTGCGATGAATGGCGGCGTCATCCAGCAGGTGGGAAGCCCGCTCGATCTCTATGACCGGCCGGCCAATCTCTTCGTCGCGGGCTTCATCGGATCGCCGGCGATGAATGTTTTCGAGGCGCGCTACCGCCACGCAGGTGATGCGGCGGAGGCGGTGCTTGGCGACGGAACCACCATCCGGCTTGCGCGGGCCTATCCCGTTGCCGAGGGCGCCCGCATCACCATCGGCATCCGTCCGGAGCATGTCATCGTGGGCGAAAATGGTAGGGGTATCCCGGCGGTGGTGGAACTCGTCGAGCCGACCGGCTTCGGCACGATCCTGCATCTGCGGCTCGATGGCGTGCATATCAAGGCCTTTTCGCTCGAACGCCAGGCGCCCGCGAGCGGAGCGGCGGTCGATATTCGCTTCGCACCCGACCGCCTGCATGTCTTTGACGAGAATGGCGCCCGTATCGAAGCCGGAAAGGCGCCATAGCTCAAGCCGTTTCAGCGGTTCTCTCGGGTGTGCCACAGCCGGAGCACGTAGACGGTCATCCCCTGAATTTCGTAACGCATCTCGTAATGGCCGACGAGCAGCCGCCTGACCTCACGCGGCTGGAACTCGAAGAGCTGTTCGCCAATGCGCGGGTTGGCCAATAGGACGGCCGGGGCTTTTGTCAGTGCCTGCACGACGCGAGCAGCAGCCGGTTTGTTCACAGGAGCCAGGAAGTCGTATAGGCGTGCCAGATCGGAGAGCGCCTTGCTGGTCCATTTCAGCTCCATCAGCGAGGCAGCGGGAGCGGGTCGTCGGTGCTCAGGCTATCCGCCCAGGCTTGTACGGCCTGCTGATCGATGACATTGCTAGAATCCACATCGGCGAGGGCCTCGCGGGTTAGTCGTTCCCGCTCTTCCTCCTGTGCAAGCCAGGCCGACAGCGCCTGCTTCATGATCCAGCCGCGTGAGCGCTCCAGCCGTTCAGCCATCTGATCGACCTTATCGGCCAGCGGAAGCGGGATATGGGCGGTCAGAACCTTGGTTCCTGTCTGTGCCATCGATCGGGCCTTCGATTTTGATTTACTTCTAATCATGGTGATTAAATCGAAATCGGTCAAGCGAATGGCGTTTTTGAATCCTAAAGGGAAGCCATTCAAAATTGCAAGTAGCACAAAAATTATGCATAACGAAATTTGCAAATTGTTTTAGCAATATTGCATTGCGAAAACACATGACCTGCGGCATGAATGCGCCATGACGCATAGCGACCTGACCATTCTGGTGATCGACGAGAACGCCATCCGGTCCTCAATAATCGAGGAAGGGTTGCGGCAGGCCGGTCATGGCAATGTTACCGTCATTCATGATGCCCAAGGGGTAGGGCGCATCATCGAAAATCTTCGCCCCGATGTCATCGTCATCGATCTGGAAAACCCCAATCGCGACATGCTGGAAAGCATGTTCCAGCTTTCCCGCTCCGTCAAACGGCCCATCGCCATGTTCGTCGACCGATCCGATCAGAGCATGATCGAGGCGGCGGTGGAGGCCGGCGTCTCGGCCTATATCGTCGACGGACTCAGGCAGGAGCGCGTCAAGCCGATCCTCGACATGGCGATCAGCCGTTTCAACGCCTTCTCGAAAATGGCGCGTGAACTGGAGGAGGCGCGCAGCGAACTGGAGAACCGCAAGATCATCGACCGTGCCAAGGGCATCCTGATGAAATCGAAGGGCCTGAGCGAGGAGGAGGCCTATCGCCTCTTGCGCAAGACGGCCATGAACCAGAACCGCAAGATCGGCGAGATCGCGCAAAGCCTCGTGATGGCCGCCGGCCTGCTGGAGAAATGACGATGATGGATGGTGCTGAAATCTCCGTCGGCTTCCTGCCGCTTCTCGACAGCGCGATCCTCATTGCGGCTGCTGAAAAGGGCTTTGCCCGTGATGAGCGCATCGAGATGAAGCTGGTGCGCGAGACATCTTGGGCCAATATACGCGACCGGGTGGCGGTCGGCCATTTCCAGGCCGCCCATATGCTGGCGCCGATGCCGATCGCCTCCAATCTTGGCCTTTCGCCGCTCTCCGTCCCGATGGTCGCGCCGATGGCGCTGGGTCTTGGCGGCAATGCCGTGACCGTTTCCGTGCCCCTCTACGAGGAGATGGCGGCGCATGGAATGACCGGCGATCTCGATCCGGCGGATGCCGGGCGGGCGCTCAAGGCGGTGATCGCGGCGCGCGGCGGGGCGGAGCGGTTGCGCATCGCGGTGGTGCATCCCTTCTCCGGGCATAATTACGAATTGCGCTATTGGCTCGCCGCCTGCGGGATCGATCCCGAACGTGACGCCGAGATCATCGTCGTGCCGCCGCCGCTGATGCCGGATGCGCTCGCCTCGGGCAATATCGATATGTGCTGCGTTGGCGAGCCGTGGAATAGCGTCGCCGTCAGCCAGGGAGGCGGCCGCATCATCACAGTCAAGGCGAGGATCTGGCGCAACAGTCCGGAAAAGGTGTTGGGCGTGACGGCACGTTGGGCGGATGCCAATCCCGACGTACTCGATGCTTTGCTGCGGGCGCTTTATCGTGCGGCCGAATGGTGTGGCCGATCGGAAAACGCGGAGGAATTGGCGGCCGTCTTGTCACGCCCGCATTGGCTGGATGTCGATGCGAAGCTTCTTCTCGGCTGCCTGACCGGTGCGTTGGCCACCCGGCCCGATCGCATCGTGCAGGTCGATGATTTCTTCGTCAGGCATGAAAAGGCCGCGACCTTCCCCTGGCAGAGCCATGCGCTATGGTTCTACAGCCAGATGGTGCGCTGGGGTCAGAGCCGGCATTCGCCGCAGAATGCGGAAATCGCGCGCGATTCCTACCGGCCGGATATCTATCGCCGCGCGCTCAAGCCTCTTCCGACGCCGCTTCCGGGTGCCAATCTCAAGGTGGAGGGCGCGCTTTCCAGGCCGCAGCATGTCGGCGCATCGAAGGCCGGGCTGGTGCTGGGTCCCGACGGCTTCTTCGATGGCCGCATCTTCGATCCCGACGCGATTGACGCCTATATCGCCGGCCAAAACCAGCATCGCGGAAAATAAGCGCATTTTTCTGCGCTGCACAAAAATTGGGCCGAGCGCGAAAATTTAGGCTGCTATGGGGTTAGCTGGTTTTGGGCTCCGCTCCTGCGGATACGGATTAAGTAACTGATAACACTGAACTAAAAATTCCATTTTGAAATTGGCACGATTCGTGCTTGTTTATTTTCAAGTCCGGAGGGGACTCACATATAGAAACGTCCAATGAAGGGCGTTCAAAGGCAAAGCTGCCAAAACGACGATCGTTGCCCGTTCGGGCGCGACTGCTCGTTTGGCAGCTTTTTCTGTTTGTGGGCCTCTTTTCCGGAAATGCGGACGCACGTGCAAAAGGCTGGGAATGCCGAAAGCACGATGGGGAACAAAGAACACGATCTGGCAAAGGAGGCCGGAAACATGGTGCCTGGAAGACGATTGAAATGCTCCCTCGCGATGGCGGCCCTGCTTCTCGGCATGGCAGCAGGCAGCGCTCATGCCGAGATGCTCGATGTCGAAAAGGACGAGTTGAAATTCGGCTTCATCAAGCTCACCGACATGGCGCCGCTGGCAATCGCCTATGAGAAGGGCTATTTCGAGGATGAGGGACTGTTCGTCACGCTGGAGCCGCAGGCCAACTGGAAGGTGCTGCTCGACCGGGTGATCACCGGCGAGCTCGATGGCGCCCATATGCTGGCCGGCCAGCCGCTGGCGGCCACCATCGGCTTCGGCACCAAGGCCCATATCGTCACTCCCTTTTCCATGGATCTGAACGGCAACGGCATCACCGTCTCCAATGCCGTCTGGGAGATGATGAAGCCGAACATTCCGCACGATGCCGACGGCAAGCCCGAGCATCCGATCAAGGCAGATACGCTTCAGCCGGTCATCGCGAAGTACAAGGCCGAGGGAAAGCCGTTCAATCTCGGCATGGTGTTCCCCGTCTCCACCCATAATTACGAGCTGCGCTACTGGCTTGCCTCCGGCGGCATCAACCCCGGCTATTATTCGCCGAGCGACGTCTCCGGTCAGATCAAGGCCGACGCGCTCCTCTCCGTCACGCCGCCGCCGCAGATGCCGGCGACGCTGGAGGCCGGAACCATCGACGGCTACAGTGTCGGCGAGCCGTGGAACCAGGCCGCCGTCTTCAAGGGCATCGGCGTTCCCGTCATCACCGATTACGAGATCTGGAAGAACAATCCGGAGAAGGTTTTCGGCCTCACCAGGGAATTCACCGAGAAATATCCCAACACCACGCTGGCGCTCACCAAGGCGCTGATCCGCGCCGCGATCTGGCTCGACGAGAACAACAACGCAAATCGGCCGGAGGCGGTGGAGATCCTGTCGAAGCCCGAATATGTCGGCGCCGACGCGGAGGTGATCGCCAATTCCATGACCGGCACCTTCGAATATGAGAAGGGCGACAAGCGCGAAGTGCCTGATTTCAACGTCTTCTTCCGCCATTTCGCGACCTATCCCTATTATTCCGACGCCATCTGGTACCTGACGCAGATGCGCCGCTGGGGGCAGATCCCGGAGCACAAGGACGATGCCTGGTATGCGGAGACGGCGAAGTCGGTCTACCTGCCCGATATCTATCTGAAAGCTGCCCGGATGCTGGTCGACGAGGGCCAGGCCAGGGAGGAAGACTTCCCCTGGGATGCCGACGGCTACAAGGCGGCGACATCCGATTTCATCGACGGCGTCGCCTATGACGGCCGCCAGCCCAACGCATACATCGATACCCTCGAGATCGGCCTGAAAGGCGACCAGAAAATCGAAGGCGCGGATGTCGTCGGCGGCTGACCCGGTCGGCCGCCGAAACGAGATCGCATTGCAAGGAACAGCGACATGACCAATGCCACCGACATCATCAGCCAGGACAGCGCGGTGCGCGCTGCCCGCCGGGAGGCGCTCCTGCAGCGGATCAACCGGGTCGCCGTCTGGCTGAACGCCTTCGGCCTCGGCTGGCTCGCGCCCATCCTGCGGATCCTTGCCGGCGACAACGCGTCCGAGCAATTCGCCGAGCTGAAGAAGGTGCTGTTCATCCCGCTGGCGGGCATTCTGGCCTTCCTTCTTGCGTGGGGCGTTCTGGCGCCGCGCGTGCAGACGTCGCTCGGGGCCATTCCCGGCCCCGTCGCGGTCGCCGAGCAGGCGCATGTGCTTTGGAACGATCATCTGGCGGAGCGGGCGAAGGCGGCCGCCTTCTACGAACGGCAGGATGCGCGCAATGCCAAGCTCGTCGCCGAGGGAAAAGCCGACCAGGTGAAGGAGCGCGTCTATACGGGGCGGCCCACCTATATCGACCAGATCCTCACCTCGCTTCTCACCGTCGGCCTCGGTTTCGTGATCGCCACGGCAATCGCCGTGCCGCTCGGCATCGCATCGGGCCTTTCCAGGACCTTCAACGGCGCTATCAACCCGCTGATCCAGATCTTCAAGCCGGTTTCGCCGCTCGCGTGGCTGCCGATCGTCACCATGATCATCTCGGCACTTTATACGAACCCATCGGAAATGCTGCCGAAATCGCTGGTCATCTCCGCCGTCACGGTCACGCTCTGCTCGCTCTGGCCGACGCTGATCAACACAGCTCTCGGCGTCGCCTCGATCGACAAGGATCTCGTCAATGTCGGCAAGGTGCTGCAGCTTTCCACGGCGACGACGGTCCGCAAGCTGGTGCTACCTTCCGCTCTGCCGCTGATCTTCACCGGCCTGCGCCTGTCGCTCGGCGTCGGCTGGATGGTGCTGATCGCCGCTGAAATGCTGGCGCAGAATCCGGGGCTCGGCAAGTTCGTCTGGGACGAGTTTCAAAACGGTTCCGCCGCTTCGCTGGCCCGCATCATGGTGGCGGTGCTCACCATCGGCATCATCGGCTTCATGCTGGACCGCGTCATGTACGCGCTGCAGCAGGCCTTCACCTTCTCTTCGAACCGGTAGGAGCTCGGGATGCCCATTCTCGAAGCGAGCGGCGTCTGCAAGTCCTTCGGTGCTGGGGAAAGCCGCAACGATGTGCTGGCAGACGTCAATCTGAAGGTGGAGGAGGGCGAGTTCGTCGCCATCGTCGGCTTCTCCGGTTCCGGAAAGTCGACGCTGATCTCCCTGCTGGCCGGACTTTCCCGGCCGGATAGCGGCGGGGTTCTCTTCAGGAACCGGGAAGTAACGGAGCCTGAACCGCAGCGCGGCGTCGTCTTCCAGTCCTATGCGCTGATGCCGTGGCTGACCGTCAGGGGTAACGTGGCGCTCGCCGTCGACAGCGTTCACAAGGACAAGCCGAAGGACGAACGGCGGGAGATCGTCAGGAAATATATCGACATGGTGGGGCTTGCCCACGCGGTCGACCGCAAGCCGGCGGAGCTTTCCGGCGGTATGCGCCAGCGCGTGTCGGTCGCCAGGGCGCTTGCCATGCAGCCGGAGGTGCTCCTGCTCGACGAGCCGCTTTCCGCGCTCGATGCGCTGACGCGTTCCAAGCTCCAGGACGAATTCGCCGAGATCTGCCAGAAGGAGAAAAGAACGATCGTCCTCATCACCAACGATGTCGATGAAGCGATCTTGCTTGCCGACCGCATCATTCCGCTGACGCCGGGACCGATGGCGACGCTGGGGCAAAGCTTCAAGGTCGATATCCCGCGTCCGCGCGATCGCGGCGCGCTCAATTCCGATCCAGAGTTCATCCGCATCCGCGCCGAGGTGACGGCCTATCTGATGGATCTGGGAGCAAGCCGCGCCAGCGAGAACCAGCGGCAGATCGACCTGCCGAACGTCGTGCCGATCACCCAGAAGCCGCGGCCCGAAAAGCTGCCGGCGGCTTACGCGCGCAAGGCCAGCTCGGCGGTGGAGAAGGGCTATGTCGAGTTCTTCGAGGTCAGCAAGGTCTATCCGACGCCGAAGGGGCCGCTGACGGTCGTCGATGGCTTCGACATGAAGATGACGAAGGGCGAGTTCATCTCCATCATCGGTCATTCGGGCTGCGGCAAGTCCACGGTTCTCTCGATGGTCGCGGGCCTCAATCCGATCACGTCGGGCGGCATCATCCTCGACAATCGCGAGGTGAGCGGCGCCGGTCCCGACCGCGCCGTCGTCTTCCAGGCGCCGTCGCTGATGCCCTGGCTCACCGCTCGCGAGAATGTCGCGCTCGGCGTCGACAAGGTCTATCCCGATGCATCGCCGGCCGAGCGAAAGGATATCGTCGAATATTATCTCTCGCGGGTCGGTCTTGGCGACGCCATGCACCGGCTCGCCGCCGATCTCTCCAACGGCATGAAGCAGCGTGTCGGCATCGCCCGCGCCTTCGCGCTCTCGCCCAAGCTCCTGCTGCTCGACGAGCCCTTCGGCATGCTGGACTCGCTCACCCGCTGGGAGCTGCAGGAAGTGCTGATGGATGTCTGGAAGCGCACCCAGGTGACGGCGATCTGCGTCACCCACGATGTCGACGAGGCGATCCTTCTCGCTGACCGCGTGGTGATGATGTCGAACGGGCCGAATGCCCGGATCGGCAACATCATGGAGGTGGACCTGCCGCGGCCGAGGACGCGCAAGGAACTGCTCGCCCACCCGGATTACTACGCCTATCGCGAGGAACTACTCGACTTTTTGGAAGCCTATGAAGGCGGCGCCAATCCCGATGAGGATCAGCTTCGCTCGATCCAGGAAAAGCGCCTTGCACGCATTGCCCGCCAGAAGGCGGTCCGCACCGAAGCGGCGGAATAGGAGGAAATGATAATGGCAAAACAGAAACTCGTCGTCGTCGGTGCCGGCATGGCTTCGGGCCGCATGCTGGAACATCTTTTCGAGGCCGCACCCGATGCCTTCGACGTCACGCTCTTTGGAGCCGAGCCGCGCGGAAACTATAACCGCATCATGCTTTCGCCCGTGCTTGCCGGCGAGAAGACCTATGGTGAGATCGTCACGCACGATGCCGCATGGTATGCCGAACAGGGCGTCAACTGCCGCTTCGGCGAGACGGTCACGAAGATCGACCGGAAGGGCAAGTTCGTCGTCACCGCCAAGGGGGAGACGCCCTATGACAAGCTGGTGGTGGCGACCGGCTCGGCGCCCTTCATCATTCCCGTTGCCGGCAAGGACCTGCCCGGCGTGCGCGCCTTCCGCGACCTCGATGATGTCGAGGCCATGGTGGCGGCTGCCGGCAAGCCGAACGCCAAGGCAGTGGTGATCGGTGGCGGGCTTCTCGGCCTCGAAGCGGCGGCTGCGCTGCGGCTGCGCGGCATGGAGGTGGTCGTCCTTCATCTGATGGGCCACCTGATGGAGCGCCAGCTTGACCCGGCGGCTGGTTATCTCCTCCAGAAGGAACTCGAGAGCCGCGGCATCAGGGTCCATTGCAAGGCGCAGACCAAGGCCATTCTTGGCACCGACCATGTGGAAGCCGTGCTCCTCGATGACGGCACGACCTATCCCGCTGACCTCGTGGTCATGGCGGTCGGCATCCGCCCGGAAGTGCGCATCGCCAATGACGCGGGCCTGCATGTCGAGCGTGGCATCGTCGTCAACGACCAGATGGTTGCCTCCGATCCCGATATCCTTGCCGTCGGTGAGTGTGTCGAGCATGAGAACATCTGCTACGGCCTCGTCGCGCCGCTCTATGACATGGCCAAGGTGGTGGCGAAGACGCTTGTCAAGGAAGACGCCGCCTTCCGCCCGGTGGAGACTGCGACACAGCTTAAAGTTACGGGTGTAAGCCTTTATTCCGCCGGCGATTTCGCCGAGGCGCCAGACCGCGAGGAGATCGTGCTGCGCGATGCGAGCGCCGGCATCTACAAGCGACTGGTACTGAAGGAGAACCGCATCCTCGGCGCGGTGCTTTACGGCGAGACCGGGGACGGCGCCTGGTTCTTCGATATGCTGCGCAAGGGCACCGACGTAAAGGAAATGCGTGAGACGCTTATCTTCGGCCAGGCCTATCAGGGAGGATCCCCCCTGGACCCTATGGCGGCCGTTGCAGCCTTGCCGGATGATGCGGAAATCTGCGGCTGCAACGGCGTATGCAAGGGAAAGATCGTCGGCACGATCAACGAGAGAGGGCTGACCTCGCTCGATGACGTGCGGGCTCACACCAAGGCGTCGGCCTCCTGCGGCTCCTGCACCGGCCTGGTCGAGCAGCTGATGACGCTGACCCTGGGCGACAAATATAATCCCGCCGCCGTCCAGCCGATGTGCGGCTGCACCGATCTTGGCCACGACGATGTGCGCCGTCTGATCAAGGCGAAGGGATTGAAGACCATCCCCGCCGTCATGCAGGAGCTGGAATGGAAGACCTCCTGCGGCTGCGCCAAGTGCCGGCCGGCGCTCAACTATTATCTCGTCTGCGACTGGCCGGATGAATATGCCGACGATTACCAGTCGCGCTATATCAACGAGCGCGTCCATGCCAATATCCAGAAGGATGGTACCTATTCCGTCGTGCCGCGCATGTGGGGCGGGGTGACCAGTTCGAAGGAACTGCGCGCCATCGCCGATGTGGTCGACAAGTTCAACGTGCCCATGGTCAAGGTGACGGGCGGCCAGCGCATCGACCTGCTCGGCATCGAGAAGGAGGATTTGCCGGCTGTGTGGGCCGATCTCGGCCAGGCCGGCTTCGTCTCCGGTCAGGCCTACGCCAAGGGCCTCAGGACAGTGAAGACTTGCGTCGGTTCCGACTGGTGCCGCTTCGGCACGCAGGATTCGACCGGCCTCGGCATCCGCATCGAGAAGTTCATGTGGGGTTCGTGGACGCCGGCGAAGCTGAAGATGGCGGTTTCCGGCTGTCCGCGCAATTGCGCCGAGGCGACCTGCAAGGACATCGGTGTTATCTGCGTCGATTCCGGTTTCGAGATCCACTTCGCGGGTGCCGCCGGTCTCGACATCAAGGGAACCGAGGTCCTCGGCCTGGTGAAGACCGAGGATCAGGCGCTCGAACACATCGTTGCGCTGACGCAGATGTACCGCGAGCAGGCCCGCTATCTCGAGCGCATCTACAAATGGGCCAAGCGCGTTGGGCTCGACGAGATCCGCCGTCAGATCATGGATGATGCCGAAAAGCGCAAGGCCTATTTCGACCGCTTCGTCTTCTCCCAGAAATTCGCCCAGGTCGATCCCTGGTCCGAGCGCGTCTCGGGCAAGGACAAGCACGAGTTCAACCCGATGGCGACGGTGGAATACCGCCAGGCGGCGGAGTGAGGGAGATGGACATGAACTGGATCGAAATCGGCACCCTTTCCGACATTCCGCTGCGCGGCGCACGTTGTGTGAAGACGCCGCAGGGCAAGATCGCGGTGTTCCGCACGGCGGAGAACGACGTCTTCGCGATCGAGGATCATTGTCCCCACAAGGGCGGACCGCTCAGCCAGGGCATCGTCCATGGCCGCGCCGTCACCTGTCCGCTGCACAATTGGGTGATCTCGCTGGAGAGCGGCAAGGCGCTCGGCGCCGACGAGGGCGAGGTGCGGACGATCCCCGTGAAGAACGAGGGCGGCAAGCTCTTCATCGCGCTGGAACGCCTGATGCTCGCGGCGGCGGAATAGCGAAACCGCTGATCGCTGGATCATTCCAACAACAAGGAAACGGCAATGTCTTATGTTCAACCCCAGGACTTCGTGACCAAGATGATCGATGCCGGCGAGGCGAAGGTTTTCATGTCGACGCGAGATACCCTGATCCGCGCCTTCATGGCCGGTGCGATCCTGGCGCTCGCCGCCGCCTTCGCTGTCACGATCAATGTCCAGACGGGCCAGCCGCTCGCCGGCGCCATCCTCTTTCCGGTCGGCTTCTGCCTTCTCTATCTCATGGGCTTCGATCTCCTGACCGGCGTCTTCACCCTCGTGCCACTCGCGCTGATCGACAAGCGTCCGGGCGTGACGCTCGGCGGGGTTCTGCGCAATTGGGGCCTGGTCTTCACCGGCAATTTCGCCGGCGCGCTGATCGTCGCGCTGATGATGGCGATCACCTTCACCTTCGGCTTCAGCGTGGAGCCGAACGAGGTCGGCCAGAAGATCGGCCATATCGGCGAGGGTCGCACGCTCGGTTATGCCGAACATGGCGCCGCCGGGATGCTGACGCTCTTCATCCGCGGCGTGCTCTGCAACTGGATGGTGTCGACCGGCGTTGTCGCCGCGATGATGTCGACCTCCGTTTCCGGCAAGGTCATCGGCATGTGGATGCCGATCATGCTGTTTTTCTACATGGGCTTCGAGCATTCGATCGTGAACATGTTCCTGTTCCCTTCGGGCCTGATGCTCGGCGGCAATTTCTCCATCATGGATTATCTGATCTGGAACGAAATCCCGACGGTGATCGGCAATCTCGTCGGCGGCCTCAGCTTCGTCGGCCTGACGCTTTACGTAACGCATGGGCGCACCGGCGCCAAGCGCGCCGCGCCTTCTGGCCGGATCATCGATCCCGCCGGCGTTCCCGCGGAGTAAGCCCGTGGCGCTCGAGCTCTTGGGAGGAGAAGTGCCGGCAGGTGGGCCGGGGGAAACGTCCACCCGGACCACCTGCCCCTATTGCGGCGTCGGCTGCGGCGTGATCGCCACCTTGGCGGATGACGGGGGCCTCAGCGTCCGGGGCGACCCGGATCACCCCGCCAATTACGGCCGGCTCTGCTCCAAGGGCTCGGCGCTGGCCGAGACGATCGATCTCGACGGACGGCTGCTTTACCCGGAAATTGCCGGCCGGCGTGCCGGCTGGGATGAGGCACTTGAGCTGATGGCGCGGAAATTTTCCGAGACCATTGCCGAGCACGGGCCCGATGCGGTGGCCTTCTATGTCTCCGGCCAGATTCTGACGGAGGATTATTACGTCGCCAACAAGCTGATGAAGGGGTTCATCGGCTCGGCCAATATCGACACCAATTCGCGGCTCTGCATGGCTTCCTCCGTCGCCGGGCACAGGCGCGCCTTCGGCGCGGATACCGTGCCGGGCGTCTATGAAGATCTGGAGCAGGCCGATCTGGTGATCCTGACCGGCTCCAACCTCGCCTGGTGTCATCCGGTTCTTTATCAGCGTCTCGCCGCGGCGAAAGCGGCACGCCCTGAGATGAAGGTCGTCGTCATCGATCCGCGCCGCACCATGACCTGCGACATCGCCGACATGCATCTCGCCGTCCGCCCGGACGGAGATGTCGCCCTCTTCAACGGTCTCTTGGTGCATCTCGCCCACAGCCAGGCGGTGAACGCTGAATTCATCGGCGACCATACCAATGGTTTCGCGGACGCTCTGGCAGCGGCGCGAGCGAACGAGGCGGATATTTCATCCCTCACCGGCCTTTCGGATGGGGAGATCGAAGACTTCTACGGGGTGTTCGAGGCCACGGACAAGGTGGTCACTTGCTACAGCCAGGGGGTAAATCAGTCCTCTTCGGGCACCGACAAGGTCAACGCCATCATCAATTGCCATCTGGCGACGGGCCGCATCGGCCGGCCGGGCATGGGGCCGTTTTCGCTGACCGGCCAGCCCAATGCCATGGGCGGGCGCGAGGTCGGCGGCCTCGCCAACATGCTCGCCGCCCATATGGAAATCGAGAAGCCCGAGCACCGCGAGCGTGTGCAGCGCTTCTGGAACGCGCCCGTTATCGCCGACAAGCCGGGCCTCAAGGCGGTCGACATGTTCAAGGCCGTGGCTGATGGACGGATCAAGGCGCTCTGGATCATGGGCACCAACCCCGTGGTGTCGATGCCGGACGCGGATGCGGTTGCGGATGCTATCCGTAACTGCCCGTTCGTTGTCGTCTCCGACATCATGCACGACACCGACACCACGCAATATGCGCATGTTCTTTTGCCGGCCGCCGGCTGGGGCGAAAAGGACGGTACGGTGACGAATTCCGAGAGGCGGATTTCTAGGCAACGGCCGTTCCTAGCTCATCCCGGTGAGGCGCGACCCGACTGGCGCATCATCTGCGATGTGGCGATGCGGATGGGTTTCGGTGAGGCGTTTGCCTTCCAGAGCCCGGCGGAGATATTTGCCGAACATGCGGCGTTGTCGGCATTCGAGAACGAGGGTGAGCGGGATTTCGATATCGGGGATTACGCAGGAATTTCCGGGCCTGCCTATGATGCATTGCAACCCTTCCAATGGCCGGCGCCAGTGCGAGGCACCCCCCTCTGGCCTGCCGGCCATCTCCCCTTCAAGGGGGGAGATTACGGTGTCATCGAGGTTCGGCATCAGTCGCAGACGCTGAAGGATGAAAAGGGAGGACCGTATCATCTGATCTACCCCCTTGAGGGGGAGATGGCCGGCAGGGCAGAGGGGGGTAACTTCCGCTTCTTCGCCGATGGCCGCTTCTACCATCCCGATCGCAAGGCGCGGTTCATCGCCGTCCAATCGGCGGTGACGGAGCGCGTCAATACTGCGTACCCGCTGGTACTCAACACCGGCCGCATTCGCGATCAGTGGCACACCATGACGCGGACGGCCAAGAGCGCCCGGCTGTCGGCCCATCTCGCCGAGCCCTTCGCCGAGATCAATCCGGCGGATGCGGAAGCGCTTGGCATCGCCGACGCCACGCTGGTGCGCGTCGCCAGCCTGCACGGCAAGGTGGTCGTCCGCGCGCTGATCACGGCGCGGCAACCGCGCGGTTCGGTTTTCGTGCCGATGCACTGGACCGATCAATTCGCCTCCAACGGACGCGTCGACGCGCTGGTGCCCTCCGTCACCGATCCCACATCCGGCCAGCCGGCGCTGAAGCACGTGGCGGTCTCGGTCGAGCCTTATGAGGTCCGTTCCTACGGCTTTGCCGTATCGGCGGACCGTCCGCTGCCCGATGGGGCGGATTATTTCGCCTTCGCCAGGGTCGGGCACGGTTTCCGCATGGAATGCGCCTTTGCCGAGGCACCGGAGAGCTGGGAAACATGGTGTCGGAGAACCTGGCGGCTGCCGGACGATCTGGAGGCGCTCGCCTATTTCGACCGGGAGACCGGCGACAGCCGCATCGCCTTCTTCGACGGGGAAAGACTGGTGCTCGCCTTTTATGTGGCCCGCCGGCCTGTGGCCGTCTCGCGCACATGGGCCGTGGCGCAGCTTGGCGCCACGCATGGCGAGGCGCGGCGTCGCATCGCGGTGATGGCCGGGCGGCCTGGTGCCGACCAGCCGGATATCGGCGCCATCGTTTGCTCATGCTTTTCCGTCGGCATCAACCAGATCGCCGCCGCCATCGATGGCGGTTGCGGCTCGGTGGACGCAATCGGTGCGGCGCTCAAGGCCGGGACCAATTGCGGATCATGCCGCTCCGAAATCAGGGAGATACTGGATGCGTGTCATCGAAAACACCAGGTTCAGGCGGCGGAATAAGGCGACGGAGGACGCAGCCAGGATCGCGCCTCTCTCGGTTCTTCCGCTGTTCATCTCGCTGAAGGGAAAGCGGGCGCTGGTCGCCGGCGGCTCGGCGGCAGCGGCCTGGAAGGCAGAGCTGCTGGTGATGAGCGGCGCGACGGTGGAAGTCCACGCGCCGGACGACGATCTCCGCGAGGAAATGCATGCGCTTCTGGCGGCGCACGGGCCTAAAAGGCTCCTGCATCGTAACTCTTCCTGGCAGGGCGCCGACTGGCCGGTCTTCGCCTTTGCCATCGCGGATGCGGAGAGCGAGGAGGAGGCGGAGGCTTTCGCCGGTACGGCGCGTGCGGCCGGCGTTCCGTTCAACATCATCGACAAGCCCGCTTATTGCCAGTTCCAGTTCGGCTCGATCGTCAGCCGCTCTCCGGTGGTCGTTAGCATTTCGACCGACGGCGCGGCCCCCATCCTGGCGCAGGCGATCCGCCGCCGGATCGAGGCCATGCTGCCGCAATCCCTGTCCGCCTGGACCGATCTGGCGCAGCGCCTGCGCATGGCGGTGGTGGAGCGGTTGGCGCCGGGCGAGGGCAGGCGGCAGTTCTGGGAGCGTTTCGTCGATCGGGCTTTTGCCGCGGATGAAGCACCTTCCCTGCGGGACGAGCGCTCTTTCCTGCGGGAATTGTCATCCGGAAGAGGCGGCGTGGAACCGGCGCAAGCGACGGTTATCGAGGTGAGGTCGCACGACGCGGAGCTTCTGCCACTCAAGGCGGTGAGGGCGCTGCAGGCAGCCGAAATCATCCTGTACGACGAGGATATTTCCGGGGATATCCTGCAGCTCGCCCGCCGTGAAGCGAAGCGGATTGCAACGTCCGGCGCTTCGCAGCATGCCGTGGCAATGGCTCAAGAGGGCAAGCGGTTGGTCTGGCTCAAATCCGGTGATTTCGGATCGGCGCATGAAGCGACCCTGCATCTGCAGCGGGCAGGCATGGCGGTCGGTTTCATTCCGGGTATCGCAGCTGTGCCGGTGGACGGGCCCTGCATTGTTGCAAACGCGCGGTTTTAGGGCATTTCAAGTTGAAGCAGACGACGTAAGCTCCATATCTCGACCGTCTCCTGCAAAAAGGCTTTGCACAGTCAGAGCTGCATCGTATTCATGGTCCTGCAGGTATGGTTCTTAGAGCGTGATGCCAACGACATTGCCTTGTCCATATTTGTGGAGATTGCCGAGGCGCTTCATTTGCGTCGACAGTGAACAGCGCTCCAATGGCACCGCTGTCCCGTGTGGGTGCGAGCCAATGAGGTTTCCATGAAGCTCCGTCTCAAGCGTGTCTATGAGCCCCCGGCGGAAGGCGATGGTCTGCGCGTGCTCGTCGACCGTTTGTGGCCGCGAGGCCTCAAGAAAGCGGATGCCGCGATCGATCTGTGGCTGAAGGAAATCGCCCCGACATCTTCTTTGCGCAAATGGTTCGGACACGACCCGGAGAAGTGGGCAGAATTCCGCCGCCGCTACGAAATCGAGTTGGAAGAGCGTCGCAACGACCTGGATACTTTGCGTGAGCGCGGCGGCGCAGGCTGCGTAACACTTCTCTATGGAGCCAAGGACGAGCAGCACAACCAGGCCGTGGTGCTGAAGGCGTTTCTGGAGAAGGATCAAACCTGAACGGCGATTTCAGGCGTCGGTCGCCACCAAGGTCCAGGCATCGGTGACGACCGGGACCCCGGGGTATCGGCAGTTGGCAGTTGTTTTCTCTGGTTGTTCACGCGCCGGCATGTGCTGTGCGGACTCTGGATATAAATCACAAAAAGATCAATTGCCTATACACAAAGAATTATATATGTATAAATTTGGCAATTTAAGTTTATATTCCATATTTTTCGTCTTTTTCATTCAGAAATTCTTTGTTGTCAAATAACAATTTAAAAAAGCGATAGTCGATCAATGTTGTGATTATCCGGCGACAGGGTTGCATATTGCTATCGTTGGCGTGGCTGTCGGGCTGGCGCTGATCACTGGCGTGCCGATTGGAATAGCCATTAGTCAGAATCGACGCGCCGCGGCTGTGATACTTTACGCCGCCTCGATGATGATCACAATTCCCTCGGTTGCATTGTTCGGTATCACGATCCCAATCCTGTCGCTTATCGGTCACGGCATTGGCTACGTGCCGGCTGTGATCGCGGTGTTGCTCTATTCGCAGCTTCCAATTATCCGAAACACCTATACGGCGATCTCCAATGTGGACCCGGCGCTACGTGAAGCGGCGCGGGAGATTGCCGATCCAACATCACGATCAGGTTCGCAAGCAGTGCGGTTCTCGGTGCAATACTGCTGACAAGGATATGTTCGTCAAATGTGTGCGCACCGCCGCCATCTGCTCCAAGTCCGTCGAGTGTTGGGACGCCGAGTGCCGCGGTGAAATTGCCGTCTGACCCGCCACCGGTTGTCATGCCGTTAAGTGGGATCCCTAGCATATGTGCAATCTTTGCCGCGTCAGCGAAAAGGGCACGGCTTTGCGCGCTTTGAATGAATGGTGGTCGAGTCAGATACGACTTTATCTCGAAGGTGATATCCGGATCTTCCGGAGCCATTGCATTGATGTTCGCAAATACTTCCTCAGCCGTTGCGATATCGGGAAGGCGCAGATCGATCTGCAGCCGGCATTCCGCCGGCACGGTATTGCGTCCTGTTCCACCCTCAATCGTTCCGACTGTCACTGTGACACCCCGAACAGGATCGTTCAATGCATCGAGTGCCAGCACCAACCGAGCTGCGGCGCGTATGGCAGAGCGGCCGTCAGCCGGGCGTACCCCCGCATGGGCGGCACGACCACGGACAATGATGTCGCATATACCGACGCCCTTTCGCGCTGTGACGATCTTGCCTCCGTCGCGGGCGGGTTCGACTACCAGCGCATAGGCCGCCTTCTTCGCGTATTCCTCAATGACAGGCCGTGAGCTCTTCGATCCGACCTCTTCGTCAGGCACAATCAGCAAGTCAACGGCACAGTTGCACCCAGCCCACGTTGCCAGTTTCATTGCCTCCAGGGCCATCAGCACACCGGATTTCATGTCGTAGATTCCGGGGCCGTAAAGCCTGTCCCCCTCCTGACGCAACGGGAGCTTTTCAGCGAGCGTCCCCGTTGCGTGAACGGTGTCGATGTGGGCCAGGATCAATATCCTGTCAGCATCGGCAACATCCGGAAAAGACGAACGAATGGCAAGAATGTCGCCAAAGCCCATTGTGCCGGGCTTCCGCTCCACTGCGAAGCCTGCCTGCGCGGCCAGCATCTCAACACGGTTCCCCAGGCGATTGACCGCAGCCGCGTCGCAGCTCGGTGTTTCCATCTCGACCCAGAGCCGCAGTTCATCGAGAAGTGAATTAAGATCGAATTCGTCCATCTGGATTGGGAGTTTCATGATCTTGACTCGTCCCCGGATGCCGGCAGAAGTTCGATCAACACGGCAGTCGAGGCATTCACCTTCTCGCGGCTATAAGCCAGCGGCACGAATTCGCCCCTGGACCATGGCCCAGCGAGATCCCGGTAATGCGGCGAGCGTGGATCGCCCGATTGTCCGGGAGCGTTGATACAAACGCTGTTGTCCCAGTCACCGACATCCATTACGAGCCGCACCGAAGCGCCGGCGCTGACGCCGAAATCGCTGATCCGGTAGCCGGCGTGCATAGGTGTCGAGCGGCTGCCGCCGAGCGGCAGCGGTCCGACATCCCACTCGGCCATCCCTTTGGTGTTGATGCGGCTCGTCGCGTGCTCGAAGAGCGCCTTGTGAAGGCTGCCCCATCGCCAAGCCGCTGGATTAGTACCGAACCGCTTTTCGCAATCGGCAAAGCCGGCGGAAAGCGTTGTGAGCAGCATGCTGTCCCGCTCGGCTTCCTTCCAATTTGAGCCGGGTTCGGACAGCAAGGACAGCATGCGGTCGACATCGCCCGGCAGAAGCAGTTGGCGTACAGACGGGTTTGGCGCGAATTTCGCGAGCAGCGCCGGCCGCAGATGTTTCGTCCACCAGACCTCGAAGAGCGCTGCCGGAGCACTTCCCACCCCTAGCTGGTAGTCCCAGCCATTGAAAAGGACGAGCGTCAGCTTTTGTGTTTCGTCAAGAGGATGACGAACGGCCACCTTTTCCAGCACATCGCAGATCACCGAGGCGGGCCGCGAATAGGTATCCGTCTGCAACGCCATTGAGCCCTTCAGCGTATGTTTCGGATCGGCGGCAAGCACGGACCTGATTCGCTTGGCACGACTGATCTCGGCCCATTCATGACCGATCGACGGGGCTTTCGGATCTCTATCGGCGGGCAGGTTCATCTCGTTGGCGGAGGCGACGAAACCTTCGGCCGGATTGTATTTACGGGGCAACTGGTCGGCAGGCAGGAAGCCCTCCCATTCATGACTGCCATGGCCAGGGACTGGCAAAAGGCCTTCCCAATTGCGCCGCACCGGCGTGAAGCCGGCAGTAAACCAGCCGATATTGCCATCGACATCGGCGCTGACATGGTTGACCGAAGGCGTACCCCAGTGGGAAAGCGTGTCGCAGAAAGCCTTCACCGACGTGCTGCGCATATAGGACAAGCTGCCCAGATAGGCGGCAGAACCCGACGAGAGCCAGACGGAACGCATGGCAATGATCTGCTTCTTCTTCGGGTTCTCGTGCAGAATTGGCCCGTGGCGCGTGAAGGAGAGTGTCAAAGTCTGGTCGGCAAAGCCCCTGACCACGAACCGCTCTTCGATGCGGCTGATCTTCTCCCAGCCGTCGCCATAACGATAGCAATCCGGATCACCGTCTCTTGTCTCGTAGACATAAACGTCTTCCTGGTCGGCACCGAAGATTGTGAGCCCGAAGGCGACTTTCTCATTGTGGCCGAGCGAAATACCGGGCGCGGTCGGTTCACCGGTGCCGATGGCATTGAGTCCGGGCGCTTGGAGATGCACGAGATAACGCAGCGACGGCACTGCGTGTGCCCGATGAGGATCGCTTGCCAGGATGGGCCGACCGGTCTCGGTGCGTGAACCATGCACAGCCCAGTTGTTTGAGCCTTCCTCCGTTACGCGCAGGATGATGTCGCCCAGATCGGTGACCTCGGTCCATTTCCAGACGTCGTCGAGGGTGGCGTCAAGCCGGGCCTTGTCGAACGTCACTGGTGCCGTCGCGAGCTTGAAGAGGCAGGTCGCCTCAAGCGGGATGTCGGCGAGGGCAATGCCTTCGGCCGGGTGTATCTCCGTCGGTGGATCAATCTCGCAACGCAGCAGGTCGGTCTCGGCATCGGCTAGCGCCATGATGTTGGCGCGCAGAATTTCCGACAGGCCGTTGCGGGTCAGCGCGTGGCTGCGGATACGCACTACATCGGATGGCTGCCAGCGGGCCGGCTTGGTGCCGAACATCGCAAATTCCGGCGGCAGGCGGGAGGGTTCGGCCTCGCAAAGGGCGATATAGGCATTGATTCCGGCGGCGAAGGCGGTGCAGATCGCCTCAGTATCAGGTGCGTAAGCTGTCCATTCCGGCGCCATGTCGCCGCGGTAGAGGAAGTGGCGGGCTGCATGATCCTGCGCCAGGTAACCCGGACCGAAGTCTGCCGCCAGAAGCCCGAGGCCGCGCTTGCGCCAAAGGTCGAGCTGCCACAGCCGGTCGCGAGCGGCGTTGAAGCCCTGCACGAAGAACAAGTCCTTTTCGCTCGCCGCCTTGATATGCGGGATGCCCCAGCAGTCAATACGGATTTCCGCCCCGGCCTCAAGGCCAGCCAGCTGGAGAGTTTCAGTCGTCGGGGTATCGGTCATGGCAATTTCTCAAGCATGATGGCAGGCGACGCGTGCGCCGTCGGCACGCGGCGTCAGTTCCGGGCGTTCTCTGGAGCAGATCTCGGTAGCCAATGGGCAGCGCGTGTGGAAGGCGCAACCGGAGGGGATATTTGCCGGGCTCGGCAGTTCGCCGCTGAGGATAAGCCGTTCCTTCGATCGCTGTACGACGGGATCAGCTTCCGGCACCGCCGACATCAGCGCCTTGGTATAGGGGTGCTTCGGATTGGCGAAAAATGTATCCCGGTCCGCCATCTCCACGAAGCGGCCGAGATACATGACCACGACGCGGTCGCAAATATGACGAACCACACCAAGGTCATGCGAGACGAAGAGATAGGAGACGCCGGTGCGCTTCTGCAGCGCCACAAGCAGATTCAGGATCTGTGCCCTGACCGAGACGTCAAGCGCCGAGACTGGCTCGTCGCAAATGACGAGATCGGGCTCGAGCGCGAGCGCGCGGGCGATGACAATGCGCTGGCGCTGGCCGCCGGAAAACTGGTGTGGATAACGATCCGCATGTTCCGCCCTCAAGCCCACTTGCTGCAGGAGCGTCGCGACCCGTGCTTTCAGTTCCTTGCCGCTTGCAACGCCGCGGACGATCATCGGTTCGGCAATCGTCGCACCCACCGTCGAACGTGGATCAAGCGACAAAGCCGGATCCTGGAAGATCATCTGCACCTTGCGGCGGATATCATTAAGCTTCTTCTTGCCAGCTCCGACGACTTCCTCTCCGTTGATCCTGACGCTGCCGGAAGCCGGCGCTTGCAGGCCGACGATCGTATTGGATAGCGTGGACTTGCCGCAGCCGGATTCGCCGACCAGTGCCACAGTCTCGGCATGGCCGATACGGAGATCGACACCATTGACCGCTTTCACCACCGGACCGGTGCCGGAAAGAAGACCACTGCGGCCACCGAAATGTACCGCGACGTCGCGGATTTCGAGAACGTTCTTCGTCCCGTTCATGTCGCCACCTTGCGGATTTCGGCCAAGCGGTCGATATGCCAGCAGGCGGAACGGTGCCCGTTGCCGCAATCGACCAGCGACGGTTGTTCCAAGCGACATTTGTCGGTGGCGAGCGGACAGCGATCGGCAAAACGACAGCCGACGCCGAATTCGCTTGGGTTCGGCACCATTCCCTCGATCGTCGCAAGGTCCGCCTTCGGTGCGTCATCGAGTTTCGGCACGCTGGCCAGAAGCAGCGCCGTGTAAGGATGTTTCGGCTCGCGGAAGAGCGCATGCACCGGCGCGATCTCGGCGATCCGGCCGGCATACATGACCGCTACGTCGTCAGCAATGTCGGCGACTACGCCCATGTCATGGGTGATCAGCACGATCGCCGTGCCACGTTCGGCGACCAGCTTTTTCATCAGATCAAGGATCTGCGCCTGGATCGTCACATCGAGCGCGGTCGTCGGTTCGTCGGCGATGAGCACGCGAGGGCCGCAGATCAGTGCGATCGAGATCATGATGCGTTGGCACATGCCACCCGACAGCTCGAAGGGATATTGATACATCCGCCGGCCGGGATCGGGGATGCCGACATCAACCAGCATCTGCCGCGCCTTTTCAAAAGCCTCGGTTTTCGAGACGCCGTGATGGACACGGTAGGCTTCGGCGATCTGCTCACCCACTGTCGTCAGCGGATCAAGTGAGGCACTCGGCTCCTGAAAGATAATCGAGATATCCTTACCACGCACTTTGCGAAACCGACGCTCGGATATGACCGCCAGATCGACGTTTTCCAGCATGATCCGACCTTCGGTACGGCGCGCGGCAGGTGGCAGCAGGCCGAGCATGGCATAGGAGGTTAACGATTTGCCGCAGCCGGACTCGCCCACGAGCGCTATCACTTTGCCTGGCGCCACGGTGAAGGACACCTCATCAACGACATGTGCGCCGGCGATATCGATGGTAAGCCGGTCGACGGAAAGCAGCGGATTTGCGGCAACGTCCATTCCGTTCTCCTCAGCCGGCATCGGCCGCCCGCGGGGGACGCTTGTAGTTGCCGATCGAATTGCCGCCGTCGACGGAAAGAACCGCACCGGTGATGAAGGCGGCCTTCTCCGAACACAGATAAGCGATTGCGCCCGGCGCATCCTCCGGACCGCTGGAGCGTCCGAGCGGAATGTTCTTCAGCATGTTGGCGACGTATTCATCGGAAAGCTCGCTCACTTCGCTGCCCGGTGCGAAGCCCGGTTCGACGACGTTGACGCGGATGCCGTATTCGGCAAGCTCCATAGCGAATCCTTTGGACAGCCGCTCGATGGCTGTCTTCGATGTGCAATATGGCACGGAATTCTGGTTCATCTTGCGCGCCGCGCCCGACGAGATGTTGATGATGGAGCCCTTTTTTCCTTCCGCAATCATCAGTTTGGCCATTTCGCGCGACAGCACGAAGGGCGCGCGAAGATTGACGCCGAAGACGCGATCCCAGTCGGAAAACTCCATCTCGAGCAGGCTGAAGCGGGTATAGATGCCAGCGTTATTGACAAGGATGTCTGGCGCCTTCCATTCGCGGCGTATGAGATCGACCAATTCCAGCATTGAGGTGTCTCTTGTCAGCTCGGTGGCGTGCAGCAGGACTTTCGAACGGTCAAGGCCGAGTTCCGCTACCGCCTTTTCCAGCCCGTCCATGCGGATGTCGCTCAGGCAGAGTCTCGCGCCTTCCCTGGCGAAATAGGCGGCGATCCAGCAGCCGAAGATCCCGGCTGCACCAGTGATGATGATGGTCTTGTTTTCGAATTCCATTTTGAAAACCTCAGCGCGAACGGGAACGAGGGTCAAACTGGTCCCGCAACCAGTCGCCAAGCACGTTGACGGAAAAGACGAGCAGGAAAAGACAGGTTCCGGGAAAAGCGACGATCCACCATGCCCGCTCGAGATATTGGCGGCCGACGCTCATGATGGAACCCCAGCTGGCCGCTGGCGGCTGAATTCCGAGCCCCAGGAAGGAAAGCCCCGCCTCCATCAGGATCATGAGGCCAAATTCCGCGGTCGCAACGATCAGGATCGGACCGGCAATATTCGGCAAAACATGATGGAAGAGGATGCGCGCAGCACCTGCTCCAGCGAGTTCCGATGCCTTGATGAACGGAAGGTTCGAGATCTGCAGCGTCTGCGCATAGGCAACACGGGTGTAACGCGGCCAGCGCGTGAGACCGAGCACCAACACCAGGTTCAGGAAGCCCGGACCGAGGACGGCGACAGTAAGCACTGCCAGAAGGATGGCGGGAATCGACATCATGATGTCGACGAGGCGCATGACAATGATCTCGATCTTGCCGCGAAACCAGCCGGCGACCATGCCGAGCGTCACGCCAACCAGTGTCGAGACGACGACGGACAGAACCGCAACCGAGAGCGACACGCCTGCACCGTGAATGGTGCGGGACAGGAGATCACGTCCGAGATCATCGGTGCCAAGCCAATAGGTGACACCGCGCAGTTCGAAGCCCGGTGGCTTGAGACGCGCAAGCAGGGTCTGCTTATTCGGATCGGCGGGTGCGATCCAGGGTGCGAAGATCGCCAGAAGCACGACCATCAGGAAGATGATCGATACGAAGGCGACCGAAAGGGGAACCCGGCGAAGGCGGACGCCCAGAGCGGGGAGGGCTGTGTGCACGGCAGTCTCCTCAACGAACCAGACGTATTCGGGGGTCGACGAGCGCGTAGACAAAGTCGGCCAGCACGCTGGTCAGTACGTAGACGAACGAAATCAAAAGCACGATGACCTGAACGATCATGAAGTCGCGCGACTGAATGGACTGGATCGCAAGCTGTCCTATACCCGGCCAGGCGAACACGGTTTCGATGATGACAGCACCGGCGAGCAGGTTGCCGATTTCGAGCGCCGCGATGGTAATGACCGGGATCGCGGCGTTGCGCAGCACGTGGCGCACCACGACCGATCCCAGGGACAGGCCGCGAGCGCGTCCGGCTCGGACATAATCCTTGCCAAGTTCGTCGATGATCGAGATGCGGGTCATGCGTGCGAAGGTCGACATGGAAAGAGCACCAAGGGCGATTGAAGGCATGATCAGTGCGGAAAATTCTCCGGAGCCGGACGTTGGCAGCCAGCGCAGTGTCACACCGAAGATGAAAATGAGTAGAATGCCTGAGAGAAAGGTCGGCACGCTCTGGCCTGTCACGACGATGGCCGTCAGGATGCGTTCGATCACACTACCACGCATTGTCGCCATGACGATGCCGGCGGGAATGCCGAAACCGATTGCAACCACAAGCGCTCCAGCGGCGAGCTGGATTGTATAGGGCAGCCGCGATGCGACGATGTCGAGAGCTGGCACGCGCTGGACCACCGAGACGCCAAAATCCAGGTGGAGCAGCCCATACAGATAATCCAGATACTGCACCCAGACCGGCCGATCGAAGCCGAGTTGGTGGCGCAATTCGGCAATCATCTCTGCCGATGCATCCTGGGGAACCAAAAGCAAGGTCGGATCCCCCGAGAGATGCATGACAATGAAGACGATCGTGAGTACACCGAACATCGCGACGAATGCCTGTATCAGACGTTGGGCGGCGTAATTCAACATGATCGCCCTCCCTGACTTTATTGTTGCCAGCTCATATCCATGACGAACATGGCCTCGTTGGCGGACGGCTCCCACTTCAAGTTCTTGGCTGCGCCATAAAGCGCGTACACCTGATACAGTCCGAGACCGGGGACATCTTCGCGGAGGATCTCATAGGCCTGCGCATAGAGTTGCTTGCGCTTTTCGTCGTCGAGAATAGAACGTGCCTCGTCGACCAGGACATCATACTTCTTGTTTTTGTACTTGGCCCAGATGCTGCCACTACGGAACAGCGGATATATGATCCCGTCCGCATCCTGGCAGGCACAAGACCATGCACCGAAGGCAAGGCTGCCGGCATTCTCGGCATCGCCCTGTCGGCGCTTCAAAAAGGTAGCCTGATCGCTCGATGAGATCTCAACATTGAGGCCGACTTCGTTCAGCATCTGCTGGATAGCCTCAACGAGAGCACGGCTGTAGGACGGCGAGGTCAGGAACTCTACCGCTGCTCCTTCCGCACCAGCTTCCTTGATCAGTTCTGCAGCCTTTTCAGGATCATATGGGTAGCCTTTCACTTCCTCTGTGAAACCGAAGATCGGCTTTGCGCCGACGATATTAACCGGAGCACCGTGGCCTTCGAGCAGGGCATCGACGAGCCCCTGTTTGTCGATCGCATAGGCGATGGCCTGGCGGACGCGTATATCCTTGGTTGGGCCGGCTTCGGCATTGAGGTAGAGATAGCCCACACGTTCGGTCGGGACGGACAGAAGCTGGGTGTTGGGATCGTTCTCGATGCTGGATGCCTGATCCGGTGGCAAGTCGCGGACTAGATCCGCCTTGCCGGTCTTCAAGTCGGCAATGCGCGTGGAAACATCCGGTACCGCGCGGAATACAACATTTTCAAAAGGTGGCCGGCCGCGCCAGTAGTTGTCGTAGGCCTCAAGACTTGTCTCGACACCTTTCTTCCACTCGGCAAGCTTGTAGGGACCGCTGCCCATGGGCTTGAGATTGAACTCCTGATCACCGACCTTCTCGACATATGCCTTGGGAACGATAGACAGCTTCACCAACTGGGCGAGCAGTGCGGGATAGGCGGACTTCGTCGTCACTTTCACCGTCGTCGGATCAACAGCTTCGGCCGTATCTATCTGATCGAACTGAGAAAGCTGCGGGCTTTTCAGGGTAGGATCAATGATGCGGTTGATCGAAAAGGCAACATCTTCCGCAGTCAGTTTTGAACCATCCTGGAATGTGACGTCGTCGCGGATCCTGAACGTGATGGTGGTGTCGTTCTCGTAGTCCCATTCGGTCGCGATCTGGGGAATGATCTTGCCGGAAACGTCACGAGTGAGAAGGTTATCGAAGATGTTGCGGTAGACGGTGTAGCTGTCGGTGTTCCACTGCAGATGCGGGTCGAGTGTAGCCGCATCGTTGGGCAGATCGATCGTCAGCGTATTCTTTGGCTGTGCGAACGCGGCTGATGTCATCAGCGTAATTACGACGGCGGCGATTGATGCAAGTCTTGTTCTCATGTCTTCACCCTCTTTTTTTATTGGTTGTCGAACTTCATTGACCTCATGTGCCGGTGGGTTGTGCGGCGGCAACAAGGCCGCATTCCTGGGCGCAGTAGCGCGCCAAATCGGCATGTGTGCAGAACCAGACATCCCCCTTCGACTGGGCAAGCCGGATGATTTCCTCAAGAATGAAGATTCGCGAGCGGTGGCCGATATGATGGGGATGCATGGTGAGTTGGAATAGCCCTCCTTCCTCCCATGCAATCTCCAGTTCCCGGGCGAAAATATCGCAGACCATTGACGGGGCGCCGTAAGGCCGCGCAGCGGCCATCCGGTCCATCGCGAAATAAGGCGCGTCGTCCCTGATCCACTCGACCGGGATTTCGACAATGCCAGTCGGCTCGCAGTCCTCCAGAAGCTCATACGGCTCCTCATCCGCCATCAGGGAGGAATCATATAGCAGTCCCATTTCGCGGGCGATTTTTAGCGTGTATGGGCTGAAGTCCCACGACGCGGTGCGCATCCCGACCGGGCGGATGCCGGATAGCTTCTCGAGCACATCGGATGCTCGCAGCGCCAGTTCACGTTCGGTTTCTTCGTCGAGGCCGGAATTGAACTCGTGGATCCAGCTATGGATGCCGATCTCGTGGCCAGCAGAAATGATGGCCTTCAATTCTTCCGGATTTATCATCGCTGAGACGGCCGGCATGAAGAAAGACGCCGGCACGGAAAATTTTTCCAGAAGTCGCAGGATGCGCGGAATGCCAGAGCGGGCGCCGTACTGACCTTGGCTAAGACGGCCAATCGAGTTTCCCCCATTCTTCAATTCGAGGGTCTCGTGATCCGAGTCAAAGGAAATGGCAACCGCCATCCTTGCGTCGTTTTTCCAACGTGCCGGTTTCAGGGTACGTCCGGCTCTGACCTTGTTTACCTTTTGGCGCCAGATCTCCTCGCTCCAGATCCAAGGCTGGTCAGGCTGTGTCGATGTAACGCCCATGGTGGCTCTCCCAATAATCAGAAGGCCCGCATTCCCCGCGAACCTGTTTCAATACCTTCAAAACATAACGAATGCGGCAAGCACCTGTGTCATGATCAACAGCAGTAGGCTCTCGAGGCCGATAACAAGGACCCCCTGAGATTCCGACGAGAACATCTGCCGAAAATCGCTGTCCACCTTTCATCATGGCGAAAGTCCGCTTTCCACCATCGGATTCATGGTTCTCCATTCGACACAGAGAATTCGACGATTGCTTCGACAAGGCAATCGAGGGTATCGAAAGCGCGGGCACCCGGTGCCACGGCCTCCGCGATGAGTGAAAACTCCGTGCAGCCGATTATCTGCGCTATCGCACCCTGGGCCAGCAGCTTTTCCGAAGCTTCAGTCAGTCCGGCCCTGGCTTCGTCGCTTGGTCCGACGGCCTTTATGTGACGGATGATCGACACCAGCGCAGCATCGTCATCAACGTAGACAGGGTGCAGTCCCGCTTCCGCGAGCGCGGGTTCGAACAATTTGATGAGACGCACGGCGGGTGAGGCAAGGATGCCGATCTTTCCACCCCTGTCAGCCAGTTTCCGTGCCCGAACGGCCGAAAGCTCTACCATATCAATCAACGGTACGGTCGAGGCGGCGCGGATAGCCGGAGCATAATGATGCGCAGTGTTGCAGGGCATTGCCAGCGCTTCTGCCCCGGCCGCCTGCAAGCGGCGCGCCATACCAGCCAGGACCGGGCCGGGGTCATCGCCGGTTCCATCGATTAAACGCTGCAATCTGGACGGAACCTGCGGGTTCTGATCCACGATCAGCGGGATATGATCGGCGTCGTCACGCGCCGGAACTGCGGCAAGCACCTTTTGCATGAGCAGCACGGTTGCCTCCGGTCCCATGCCTCCCAGAATGCCTACGCGACGAAGAACCATCGTTCACACATCTCTCTCAGCCGACCGTTGCCGTGGCAAGTGCTTTGGAAATGACGGCATCGTAGCCGAAGAGAGCCGCCGAGCCGCCGGTATGGAGAAAGACTACCTGTTCTCCCGCCTTGAATCGTCCCTTGCGGCAATAATCGATCAGGCCCGCCGCCGCCTTGCCAGAATACACCGGGTCAAGCAGAATACCCTCGAGCTTCGCAAATATCGCGATGGCCTCAAGTGTGTCCGGGCCCGGCACGCCATATCCAGCCCCAACGTAACTGCAGTCAGCAACAACATCATCCCGCTTGACAACCCCCGGGCAACCGAGCTTCTCCGCGGTGCGTTCGGCGAGGTTGAAGACGCTCTCCTCCTGCTTGTCCTTCGGTGCACGAACGCCCATACCTGACAGTGGAATCTGCGCATTGATCGCCTTAAGGCCTGTAATCAACCCGGCCTGAGTTCCCGCACTGCCGGTTGCCGTAACAAGGTGATCGATAATCAGACCCCGGTCGTTCGCCTGCCCAACCAATTCGTAAGCACAGTTCGCGTAGCCAAGAGCACCGGTGGGATTCGATCCCCCACCCGGAATGATATAGACATTGCGGCCTGTGGCTCGGAGCCTGTCTGCGACCATTTCCATCTCGGCCTGCATATCGCTGCCGCCAGGTCGTTTCTCAGTCGTTGCCCCGTGCAGGTGATCCAATAATACGTTGCCGTTGCTGTTGTAGTTTGGATCATTGGATCCGGTGCGATCCTCCAGCAGGATGTAGCAGGCGATTCCCAGCTTTGCCGCGAAGGCCGCCGTCTGGCGCGTGTGGTTCGACTGCGTTGCTCCCTGCGTGATGATCGTGTCTGCCCCCTGAGCCACGGCCTCGGCCATCAGGAACTCCAGTTTGCGCGTCTTGTTCCCTCCCGTGGAGAGCCCGGTGCAATCGTCACGTTTGATCCAGATATCCGGGCCGCCCAGTTCGCGCGACAGACGCTCCAATCGTTCCAGCGGCGTCGGCAGATGGGCCAGAAAAATGCGGGGAAACCGAGCTAGGTGCATAAGAAAGTGCCTCAAAAGTTGCGTTTTTAGACTTTCCCATATCATTTGCTCCGACTCAAATTCGAAATAATTGAGATATTATGCAAAATATGCAACATAGATGAGCATGCGACTAGAGTGGCTCGAAGACATCCTCGCTGTGGCGGAGACCGGCTCGTTCAGCGAGGCCGCAGAGCGGCGTCGTCTTACACAATCTGCATTCTCGCGACGCATTCAGCAGATCGAAGACTATGTCGGCGTTGAACTCTTTGACCGTCGGTGCAAGCCGGTGCACCTGCGCCCCACCACCGAGAATCAGCGTGAACAGATTGCGCAATTGATCAGCCTGTTGCGGCAACTGATTGTCGATCTGAAAAGGGGCGCGCAAACCTCCGCAAATCGCATCGTCTTGGCCAGTCAGCATGCGCTCACAGCCACCCTGACCCCCTCGCTCATAGAGAAAGCTCAGGCGTATCAACCGGATACGTTTGTGAAAATCCGCTCTGCAAATCTCGATGAATGCTTGGCGCTTCTTCTCTCACGACAGGTAGCCATTGCCATCCTCTATCGCCTGCCGGGTACCGATCATCCTGTCCGTCCGGATTTCGTCGAAACCGTGACAATCGGCACTGATCGACTAATTCCGACCATTGCCGCACGTCAGGTTGACTGGCTGAACCGTCATCTCATGCTGAACGAGTTGCCGTATGTCGCTTATCCAACGGAAGTATTTCTCGGTTGGGTCATGGAAAGATTGGTTTTGTCCCACCTCAGACAAGAGTTCCAACTCCAGCCAAAGGCTGAAACCGCACTGACCCTGGCTGCTCTGGAAATGGCGATGACAGGGATCGTCGTTGCTTGGTTACCGCTCTCATTGGTGCGGAGACGGATTGCGGATGGAACGCTGGTAGATTTGTCCGATCGATTGCCGGGCTGCGGGCTCGAGGTGACCGCAGTACGGCTTGTCGGTACTTCCGAAGCGTTGGAGCAATGGGTCTGGTCGCAAATTGCGCTCCTGCCCGCCCGGGATCAAATCAATAGCGAAGTGCAGTAGGCTACGCGAACGCGAATGTGGGAGCCGTATCGTCATATAGGACTACGCTCCCGCCATGGGGCGGGAGCGTAGAAGCATTGAAGCAGTTTACATCGCGATCTTGCCGCCGCCCTGCTTGGTGATGGCGACGACCGACGGGCGCGTCGGCATGTCGTCGCGGAAATCGGGCCAGCGGGTCGAGAGGTCCTCGTAATAGGACGGGCGGCCATGGCCTTCCCAGTCCTCGCCGCCATCGGCGGGATGCTGCACGGCGACAAAGGCCGTCTCGTCATCCCGCGCAAAGAGCGGGCCGCACATCTCGGCACCCACCGGCACGCGGAAGAAGAGCTTCGAGGTGGCGCGGGCTTCGCCCTGCGTGTCGACGGCCCAGAGCCCGTCGGTGCGCCCGGTCGCCTTGTTGCTGTTGCCGTCGGTAGACACCCAGAGGCGTCCGGCCGAGTCCACCGCGCAATTGTCCGGCATGCCGAACCAGCCGTTCTTGGTCGTCTCGGTCGAGAAGGTGGCGCCGACATCGGCGATCGAGGGATCGCCGCATTTCAAGAGCACTTCCCAGGTGCCCTTAGTGGCGGCGAAGTCGCCGTCTGCTTCCGTGATCTCGATGATGTGGCCGAAAGCGTTCTTGGCGCGCGGGTTGGCGGCATCCACCTGTTCGTCGGTGCGCTTGGTGTTGTTGGTCAGCATGACATAGACCTTGCCGGTGACGCCATTCGGCTCCACATCCTCGGGACGATCCATCTTGGTCGCGCCGAGCAAATCGGCGGAGCGGCGGGTCTCGATCAGCACGTCGGCCTGGCTCTGGAAGCCGTTCTCGGCGGTCAGCGGGCCCTCGCCGAAGACGAGCGGCAGCCATTCGACCGTGCCGTCCTCGGAGAACTTGGCGACATAGAGCGTACCCTCGTCGAGCAGGTTCATATTGGCGGCGCGATCGTCCGGGTTGAACTTGCCCGCCGTGACGAACTTATAGACATAGTCGAAGCGCTCGTCGTCGCCCATATAGAAGACGACACGGCCATCCTTGTTGACGATCGACTCCGCGCCTTCATGCTTGACGCGGCCAAGCGCCGTGCGCTTCTTCGGCACGGAATTGGGATCGAGCGCATCGACCTCGACCACCCAGCCGAAGCGGTTGGGTTCGTTCGGCTCCTTGGAGACGTCGAAGCGGTCGTAGAAATTCGCCCATTCGTAAGAGCCTTCGGGAATGCCCATGCGCTTGTAATTGGCAGCTTCGGGATGGCCTTCCGGCAACTCGCCGCTGAAATAGCCGTGAATGTTCTCTTCCGCCATGATATAGGTGTGCCACGGCGTCACGCCGCCGGCGCAATTGTTGACGGTGCCGAAAACCTTGGTGCCCGCCGGATCGGCTGTGGTCTTGAGCCGGTCGCTTCCGGCGGCAGGACCGGAAAGCTGCATCTCGGTATTGGAGGTGATGCGGCGGTTATAGCGGCTGTCGAGGACAGGTTTCCACTTGCCGTCGACCTTCTCGATCTCGACGATCGTGCCGCCATGGGCAGCCATCTCGACATCGACCTGCTCCTTGCTGAGCGGCTTCTGCACGACCTTGCCGTCGGCAATAGTGACGAGGCCGGGGAACATCAGATGAGGATTGGTGTACTCGTGGTTGACTACGAGCAGGCCGTGGGTAGCCGAGCCGTCGAGCGGGATATAGCCGACATAGTCGTTGTTATAGCCGAACTGCCTGGCTTGCGCCTCGGCCGTCTGCTTCAACGGATCGAACTGAGGCGCATCGGCGAAGAGCGGATCGCCCCAGCGCAAGAGCACATCGGCGTCATAGCCTTCCGCGACATGGTGCTTGGCGTCGACGCCGGCTTCCACTTCCTTGAACGAAAAGGCGGAGCCGCTATCGGCCTTGGCGTTTTCGGCGGTGAGGAGCGCCAGCGGGCTCACCGTCGCTGCGATGGCGGAAACCGCAAGCGAGCCCTGAAGAAAGCCGCGGCGCGAAAAGCGGGCGCTGATGATCTCTCCCATGGTCGGATTGTCGGTCGGGTTGCGCGGCGCGCCGTCGGCTTCTTCCAACTGGCTTGTCCTGAAAAGGGCTTGCTGTGAAAGGTGTTCGTTCATCTGGCTTTCCTCAGTTTGAAAACTGCTCCCGCATTTTAGAGCGTTTTCAAACTGTAGAAGCCGCGTGTAACACGCAGATGAAGCCTGGGGCCGTTTTCCACTCCCATCGCCTGTCACCGTTTGCCCTGCGGAGGATAGGAGTAAAGCGTTCCCGAGCGGTCTATATGGACGATCATGGCTTTCTCCGCGGCGTCCGCATCGCGCTGGCGAATGCAGCCGAGAATGGCGCGGTGCTCACGCAATGTTATCCCTTCCTTGCCCGTCCAGATCAGCATCTCGGTATGATATTCGAAGAGCCAGTTGAGCATGGATTCGCTCAGGGCCTCCAGCATCGGATTGCCGGACATGGCGGCGATCTTGCGATGAAAGGCGATGTCGTCGGCGATGAAGAGGCGCGGATCGCCGAAATGGCTTTCCTGACGCTTGAGGATTTCCTCCAGTTCGTCGATATCGGCGTCGCTCGCCCGTTCCGCGGCAAGCCGGACCAGCCCGCGCTCATAGAAACGGCGCGTATCCTTCAGATGATCGAGCGTTTCCGGCGTGGTCGACATCAGCGTCCGCGCCACCACGTCGATCTGCTTGAACATGGTACGGGCGTTGAGTTCGCTGACGCGGGCCCGCTCGCCATGCGACACCACGATCAGCCCCATATTGTGGAGCGCTTGCATTGCCTCGCGGATGGCGGGGCGCCCGACGCCGAACCGCTCCATCAGGTCCCGCTCGGAGGGCATCAAATTGCCCGGGCCGAACTCGCCGCTGGCGATCAGGTCGCGCAGGCGATCGAAGACCTCGTCGGAGAGCTTGCGCCGGACTATGCGTTCGTCATGCTGTGTCATTCGATCGACGGCCTCCAAAAAGAGAATCCGTTGGGAATCAATCCATATGGTTCAACCAATCATATAACCACTGGCCGGCGCGGCTTATAGCCCAATCCGCACCTCTTTCACCGGCGAAGCCGCATGCGCGCGACCGCATAGGGCGGCAGCAAAAGGCGACCTTCGGTGCAATCCTCCTCCGTATTGTCGAATGTCGCGCCGAAATTTCCGGCATGGAGCACCGATGCCGCGACCGGCGTGAAGCCGAGGCTGTCGCGGGTTTCCACCTGCTGCGCAGCCCGCGTGAGATTGGCGAGGAAGAGGGTGCGACTGCCATCGCCTTCATCGGCAGCCAGCGCCAGCGCGCGCGTCTCATCGGATGAACGGCATGATGCAACGGATTTACCCGACAGCCTGCACAATTCGCGGATGACCGCGTGGATCGGGAGCGGGCCGGATTGCCCGAGAATGCCGAGCGGGCCGGTCAGCGCGGCGGGAACGACGGAGGCGATATCGTGACAGGCAACGCGCGCGGCGTAGCCCAGCATCCAGGCGGCGGCGAACAGGCCCCGCTGCCGCGGGTCTCTCCGCGCCATGGTGATGCGCCGCCCGTCCGGATTGCCCATCGTGTGGGTGCCATAGGGGTTCTGCCGCATCGGGATGGAGCAGAGGCCGAGGCGATAGGTCTTGCCGTCACCGATGATGGCGCGCGCGGAACGGAAGATATCCGGCAGCGCCTCCAGCGTCTCCATGACGCTGATATCGTCGGCGGCATGGACGATCGGGTTGGTGCCGTGGGTGACGAAATCGAGAATCTCCACGGGCGGGCGCTTGCGGTTCAATTCCGTGAAATAGCTGAACATGCCACCGCCGAGCGGCATATCCGGGAAAGCACGGCGCGCGGCATTGTAGATCTCGCCAAGCGGAGGGCAGGGCGGCCATTCGCTTCCCGGCGGCGTCGACTGCCGGTCGACCGAGGGGCAGACGGCAAGTGCGGCGAGGTCTAGATTTGTGTCGCGCACCATCGCTGCAAGTTTTGAGAATTCTTCGATCAGATCGCCATCGCAGGCGACGACATATTCGAGCGTGGCCGGAACCTGGCTTTCCCGTTGCAATTTGGCGAATGCCTGTAGTTCTTTCTCACCATGTCCTGCCGTCGGGTCGAAATGCAGAAGCAAGAACTGCGGCGCGAGGGCTTGCAACATATCAATCTTTGCAGCCGTGGCGGCAAATTCATCTGGATCCACCAATAGCCCGATTTCGGGATGTTTTCGTGCGCCATCCACCTTGCTGATCTCGATCGTAACCGGCCCGTCGCGAGAAGGCGCGGCCTCGACACCGTTCCCCACCGTGATGCGCAAATCCACCGCCTGCCGATTCGGCTGGCCCGCCGGCATGACGTAAGGCCAGGGCAGGGCCAGCGGTCGGACATAGGTTTTGTAGGACGCGTCCGACCAGTTGCGCTGGTCCTCCATCTCGAACACGTCGCCCGCAAAAGTGCAGGTGGCCGTAATGCCTTGCGTCACGTCATGCGTCAGGGCGCGGATATCCTTGAAGGGCTGCCAGGACTCGATCAGATCGGGAAAGACTGTTTCTTGCCGGGACCCATCACTGTGCTCGACCATCGCCGGCTTGCCGGCGACGCCGACGATTGGATGCAAAACGCAGAAGCCGCAACGGTTTGTGGTGAAATCCTTGTCCGGCGTGGCAACGGCGTTGAAAACGAGATGTCCGTTGGAATGCCCTGAGATAACCGCCTCATAGGTGAGAACACCGCAACGCGCCTGATAGTGCACTGTGAAACGGCCCGGTTCCTCTTCGATGTTAAGTCCAGTGATCTCGGGCGTATAGGTGCCCCAGTTCTCGTCGCGCACCACATATGCGATGGCGCGCAGCACCTCATGGCCGCGAAAGCGGATATAGCGGAGGTTGCCGTCCACCAGTTCAGCGGTGAGGTCGCCGGCGCGAAGCGTGCTGAACCGCTGCGGCGGTTCCTCCGTGCCGTAAAGGGCATATGCTTCGCTCGGGCGATTGGACGTCATGCCATTCGCCTCACATCGATTGCTTTCTGGCTGTTGACCGCTGATTCATAGGCCGCGAAAACCAGCGCCATGGTCTTGAAATTATCGGCGCCGGATGTTTCCGGCTCGCGCCCGCCGGTCAGGCAATCGGCCCAGTGCTGCTCTATGTTGAACACGCTTTCCTGTATGTTGTGCCAGGGTCGGCTCGCCCAGCTCAAAAGCTTCGGTGAGACATCCCGCGTTTCCGTGCGGCCGTCGGCATGAATGGTCATCTGGTAGTTGGCGTTGAGACGCAGTGTTCCCTTCGCTCCGTCGATCTCGACAAGCGTCTGCGGGAAAAGCTCCTCCGGCAGATGCGTCGCATAGCTGCAATCGCAGATGCTGGTCGCGCCGCTCTCATGGCTCATCAGAATGGTGGCGACATCCTCGCCGCGAATGGCAGGGTTAACGCGTCTCGTCGTCGCGCTCAGATGCGCGACATCGCCGAACAGGAAACGGGCGATGTCGAGGATATGGATGCCGAGATCCTGGATGATGAAGCGCTCCTCGGTCGCCAGATAGGGCTGGCCGGAGAAGACGTCGTAAGCCGAGCGGAACGAGACCCGGCCCCAGAAGATATCGCCCAGCGTACCGGCATTGATGACCTCCCGCACGGCCCGGATCGGCGCCTGCCAGCGGAAGTTCTCATGCACCATGAGCGGTACGCCCGCCGTCTTGCACGCATCCACCATGGCGCGCGCATCCGCGAGCGTCTCCGCGAAGGGCTTCTGGCAGATGACGGCCACATTGGCCTTTGCCGCCAGTTCGACCAGCGGGCGATGGGTGGCGACGGTGGTGGCGATATCGACGAAATCGAGTTCCTCCTTCGCCAGCATCTCGGCCGCATCGGCATAGAGCCTGGTGATGCCGAACTTCTCGGCCGCCTCGCGAAGGCGCTTTTCGTCCCGGTCGCAGAGCGCGACGATCTCGACGCCTTCCACCGCCGCCCAAGCATGAAGGTGATTGTGAGCGAAGAAGCCGCAACCTATCAATCCGCCTTTCAATGTCTTGCCTACCATCGTCATCCTCCCATGGCCGCCTGCTGTTGCAGAGCGATGCGCTGCTGCATGCGGCGCTGGAACTGGTCGACCACGACGGCGGCGATGATGACAAGCCCCTTGATGACGATCTGCCAGAAGGAACTGACGCCCATCATCACGAGACCGTCGGAGAGAATGCCGATGACGAAGGCGCCGACGATCGTCCCGCCGATCCTGCCGCGTCCGCCGGACATGGACGTACCGCCGAGTACGGCAGCGGCGATGGCGTTCAATTCGAATGTCTCGCCGGTCGCCGGATGGGCGGCGACCAGTTCCGAAGAGATGATCAGCCCGACGATCGCCGCGCAGAAGCCGGAGAACATATAGACGAACATCTTGACCCGGTTGACGCGGACGCCCGAGAGAGCCGCCGCCCGCTCATTGCCCCCTACGGCGTATATCTGGCGGCCGAGCGGCGTGCGTTGGGCGAGATAAGCCGCGCAGAAGCCCACCACGATCAGGAGCCAGATCGAGATCGGCATGCCGAGCAATGTGCCTGAGCCGAGGATCGGAAAGCCTGTCGTGCCGAGTTCCGGATTGCCCACCAGGTTGGGGAAGGTGCGTCCGCCGGACGAAAGCAGCGCCAGGCCGCGGGCGACATAGAGAACACCGAGCGTCGCGATGAACGGCGCGACATTGAGCCGGGTGATGAGCAGGCCGTTGATTGCACCGATGGCAACACCGAGCAGCAATGTGATTGCAATGATTTCAATCACATTGAAGTAGACGGTATAGCCGATGCCGAGGTCAAGCCCGTTGAGGATCAGCCCGCCCGCGACCATACCGGAGAGGCCGACGATCGAGCCGACGGAAAGGTCGATCCCCCCGGTGATGATGACGAAGGTCATGCCGATGGCGAGGAACGCATTCAGCGCCACATGCTTCGACATGATGACGAGATTGGCGGTGGAGAGGAAATTCGGCGCGGCGAAGGAAAAGAAGATGATGACGGCGAAGAGCGCGATGAAGGTGCGCAGATGCAGGAGCATCATCAGAACCGACGCGGAATTCGGGGCGGTGGCCGGTCTGGCTAGCGTGGCGCTCATGGGTGAAGCTCCGTGGTTATAGGGCGAGGCAAGCGATTCCTGTTTTGATGAAGCCGCTTGGAGAATGTCATTCCGAACCCTGGTCGCGACTGAAAGGGTGAGGCATGGATCCCAGTGACAAGCACTGGGATGACGGGGTGGAGGTAGCTTTGCCCTACCGAAAAACGCCCTGCAGGCGAGAAGGTTGGAGATGGTTGGCCAACAACCAAACCGCCGTCATCCCAGTGCTTGTCACTGGGATCCATGCCTCGACGGTGCCGTGGCCGCTTCATGGAAATATGAAAACCCGCCGTTTCCATTTAAGCGTGAACCCCTTCGGAATGTACCTCATGGCCGATGCTGGAAGCGGCGACGACGGCCTCTTCGGTGGCCTCAGCGCGGTCGAATTCGCCGGTAACCCGGCCCTTGGACATGACGATGATACGGTCCGACAGCGCCATCACCTCCTCGAGGTCTGAGGTAACGAACAGGATGCCCAGCCCGTCGGCCGCGAGCTTGCGCATGGTACGGAAGACCTCCGCTTTGGCCCCGACATCGATGCCGCGGCTTGGCTCGTCCATCAGCAACACTTTCGGCCCGGTCATCAGCGCCTTGCCGATCACCACCTTCTGCTGGTTGCCGCCCGAAAGTGACGCCACCTCGTGATCCGGGCTGGCGATCTTGATGGCGAGGTCGCGGACGAAGCGCTGGACCGCCGAGCGCTCCTTGGCGCGGTCGATATGGATGCCGCGCACATAATTCCGAAGGCTTGCGAGGGTCATGTTGTCGCTGATCGACATGATCTGCACCAGCCCCTCGGCCTTACGGTCCTCGGGGATCAGCGCCAGCCCGCCGGCGATCCTCGCCGCCACGTCGGCCTTGGCCAGTTCATTGCCGGCGATGAACACCTTGCCGCCGGCACCCCGATAGCGGCCCATGATGCAGTCAAAGAGTTCGGTGCGCCCCGCGCCCATCAGCCCGTAAATGCCGACGATCTCCCCCGCGTTCAGCGCCAGGGAAACATGATCGACCGTGTAGCCGCCGCCCTGGCGGGCGAGCGTGATATCCTCGGCGCGGAAGATCTCACCGCCGGTCACATGGTCGCCGGCCTTGGCATAATCTTTCGAGGCCGCGCCGATCATGCTGCGGACGATCCACGGAACGTCGACATCCTTCATCGAGCGAGAACCGGTGATGTTGCCGTCGCGCAGCACGGTAATGTAATCGCCGATCCGTACCAGTTCCTCCAGCCGGTGCGAGATATAGACGATGGCGACGCCCTGGGCTTTAAGCTCGTTGATGACGCGGAACAGGATTTCCACTTCCGCCGCGCTGAGCGCCGAAGTGGGCTCGTCCATGATCAGGATACGCGCGTCCTGCGACAGCGTCTTGGCGATCTCGACGATCTGCTGCTGTCCGATACGCAGATTCCCGACGAGAGCGTCGGGCGGAATGTCGTGTTCCAGCCGCCGCATCAGCTTTCGCGTTTCCTCGCGCATCGTGGCCGTGTCGATATCGAAGCCGAGCCGGCAGCGCTCGCGGGTGATGAAGATGTTCTCCGCCACCGTCATGTTGGGAAAGAGGTTCAGCTCCTGGAAGACAATGCCGATGCCGTGGCGGATCGCGTCTTTCGTGCTGGCAAGACGAACAGGCTCGCCATCGAGCAGGATTTCGCCTTCGCTTGGGCTTTCGACGCCGGCGATGATTTTCATCAGCGTCGATTTCCCCGCTCCGTTTTCACCAACCAGCACGTTGACGGCGCCCTTGCGCACGTCGAAATCGACCGCTTTCAGCGCGATCGTGCCGGGATAGACCTTGGTCACCTTGCGGACGCTGAGGACGGTATCATGCGCGGGCTCGCTCATTGTGCGCCTCCGCTCAATGTGACCTCAACGGGGGTAACGACGATTTCCTGTCCCTTGGGCGGCAGGGTGAAGGCGCCGGCTGCCAAGATCTGCTTGCCGACGAGATCGTCGCGCGGCAGCTTCGAGAGATTGTTGTCGTAGACATATTTGTTCAGCGACCGGCCGACATTGGCGTATTCGATCTGGTTCTTGAAGGCGCTGAACGGGATGAAGGGCAGAACATCGCGCAAGCTGGTGCCCTTGAAGACCGGACCAACCTGGACCTTCGCATCGGCTTTGCTATCGCCATCGGTGTCGACCGAGACGAACGCGGCGCGCGACTTGGTGTTGGCGTCAATGATCGTGCCTTCGATGCGAACGGGGAAGCTCCACGGCGTCTGAACCGGATTCTCGCTGTGGCCGTACTTCCTGCCTGCGGCCTGCGGGTCCGTCGCGATCGCCGTCCGGACCTCGTTGAAATCATGCGCATTGTCGCGGAAATAGGGTGCGATCTTTTCCTGATAGATGCCGGCGATGAATTCATCGGCGTTGAAGCCGGCATTGTCGAAGAAGATCTCGACGCCGTTGTCCGCCTTCTTGGCCGGCGGCTCGTTCTTCTTGATCTTGCAGCCGCCCGTCGCCAGCAGGATGGCGGTCATCGAGACAGCGACGAGTATTTTCATGGATGCGTTCATTCGCAAGTTCCCCGACTTCGCCCCTCACCCTCTCCCTCTCCCCGTGAAGGACGGGGAGAGGGGGGGCATGAACGTTGCCACCTCTTCCTTCTCCCCGCGTGCGGGGAAAACGTGCCGGCAGGCGGATGAGGGGCATTCACACACAGACCCGATAGTTCGGATCAATCCGTCAGCGCGAAGGTCTCGAGCTTGCCGGCGTTCTCCGGGGTGATGAGGACGCAATCCATCAACTGCTTCTCGTCCTCGCCGGTGGAGCCGGTCTTGAGGTACTTGTCGGCCTGCTCGACGGCGAGTTCCGCCTGGCGATAGGCCGGCTGAAGCACGGTCGCCTTGATGCCGCCCTGGAGGATGGAGTCGCGCACGTCGTTGCTGCCGTCGAAGCCGACGACGATGACGTCGGTGCGCTTCGCCGCCGTCAGCGCGGCCCAGGCACCCATGGCCATGGTGTCGTTGCCGGAGATCACGCCCTTGATATCGGGATTGGCCTGCAGGATCGATTCCATCTTGGCGAAGGCTTCCGTCTGGCTCCAGTTGGCGGATTGGCGCGATACCATCTTCATATCAGGATATTGGTCGATGACATCGTGATAGCCCTTGGAGCGGATGCCGGCATTGATATCCGCCTCGCGGCCGACGAGTTCGACATAATTGCCTTCCTCGCCCATCAGTTCGACGAATTTTTCCGCACCCAGCGTCGCGCCCTGATAATTGTTGGAGACGATCTGCGCGACGGCGATGCCGGTGGCGTTGATCTCCCGGTCGATCAGGAAGGACGGGATTTTCGCGTCCTTGGCCTTCTGCACGGCGGCGACCGAAGCGTCCGATCCCGCATTGTCGAGGATGATCGCCTTGGCGCCGCGCGCGATCGCGGTGTCGACCAGCTGGTTCTGCTTGTTGGCGTCGTCGTCATGGACCAGCACGATGGTCTCGTAGCCGAGCGCCTCGGCCTTGGCTTTCGCCCCCTCGGCCTCGGCCTTGAAGAACGGGTTGTCATGCGACGGCGTGATGATCGCGATCAGGTCCGCCGCACTGGCGGTGACCGGCGACAGACCAAGCGTAACCGCAGTTATGCCTGCAAGCAGCATTTTCGTGAAAACAGTCATGATTTTCCTCCCAGAATTGACCGATTTTCCCTGGATTCTATGCGTGGTTTTCACCCTTTTTCACGTTTGCATCCGGTTCGGCATGACCTTGTCAGGTGATGCGGCGGATGCTTTCCGCGATTTCCGCCGGCTCGAACACATCAAGCCAGTCGGGGCGCATCAGGCGCGGCTTGCCGTTTTCGATCGCCTTGTTGCAGGCATCGGAGAAAACGCCGTCGATCTCTCCCATGACGACGGCGGCAAGGATGTTCATGTGGCCGAGCAGGAAATCCCGCGCGGCGACCCGGTCGACGCCGCGGCGGATGACCTCCTCCATCGCCTCACGCATCACCACGAGAAGGGTGGCGCAGACGGTCTCGGAAAGGCCCGGCTCCAGCATCGCCATCTGTTCGACGGTGACCCGGTGCGAGCGCAAGATCGGCTTGTAGATCGTCTTGGCGACTTCCTCGCCCAGCGCAAAATCTTCCTCCGGCCCCTGCATCAAGGCGCTGACGATCGACTGTGCCGCCGCCACGCCGCCGAAATGATCGCGCCGCGCTTTCACCTCCGTCTCGTCGTTGAAGATGGGCGGATGGCAGGGATGCGTGACGAAATAGGTGATGTCGTCTCGCTCCGGCAGATGGCCGGCGAAAGGAGCGGCTGCATCGAGCGCAATGACCATCGTCCCGGGCTCGAGCTTGTCGATGATCGCGCGGGAAACCGCGCCAATGGCGGTGTCGGGCACGGCGAGAACGACTGCCTTTGCGCCGGCCAGCGCCTCGTCGGTTGCAACGCAATCGACGCCGAGCGCGTCCTTCAGCCTCTTCCGGCCGGCTTCGCTGATCTCGACATGCGCGACGTCGAAGCGCGAGCCTTTCAGATTGGTCGCAAGGCGCACACCCATTTTTCCACCGGCGCCAAGCAATGCGATTTTCATGGAATTCCTCCCGTCTTTGTTGCGGCGAATATGTCCAGCAATTATCATGATGTCAACTGGTATAATGAGTTGATCTGATGATATTTGACCTGATAGATATCGGCGAAATGAAAACAGTCGCCCGGGAGGAACTGACGCCATGAGCAGGCTCTATGCAAAAAGCCATCCGATCTCTGTTGGGGTACCGGGTGCCTTCCGCTCGAGGCTGGCATGACTGCACCGCTCCTGAGCTATTACGGCGACGATTTCACCGGCTCGACCGATGTCATGGAGGCGCTGAGCAGCAACGGCGTCGAAACGGTGCTGTTCACTGAGCAGCCGGATGAGGCTTGGCTGAAACGGTTTTCCCATGCCCGGGCCATCGGGTTTGCCGGTTACAGTCGCAGCAAGCCGCCAGCCTGGATGGATGCCGGGCTCCCCGCGATATTCCGCTGGCTCGCCGGCCTTGGTGCGCCGATCTGCCATTATAAGGTGTGCTCCACCTTCGACAGCGCGCCGCATCAGGGTTCCATCGGGAGGGCCTTGGAGGTCGGCCTGGAAAGCTTCGGCCAGAACGTCGCGCCCATTGTCGTCGGCGCGCATCAGCTCGGCCGCTACACCTTCTTCGGTCAATTGTTCGCCCGCTTCGGCGAGGAGGTCTTCCGCATCGACCGCCACCCGGTGATGAGCCGCCACCCGGCGACGCCGATGGGGGAGGCGGATCTGCGTCTTCATTTGTCTTATCAAACCAGCCTTCCAATCGGCCTCGTTGATCTGCCCTCTATCCATAATGGCGCGGCAAGTGAAAAGCTTGATGCGGTCTTCGGTACATCGGCCCGCGCGGTTCTCATCGACGTGGCAGATAGTTCGAGCCAGAAGCGCGTGGGGCAGATGCTGTGGAACGAACGCCACCGTCTCGGGCCGTTCGTCGTGGGGTCGTCGGGTGTCGAATATGCGCTGATCGAGGCATGGCGCGAGGCGGGCATCGTCGGGTCTGCGAAACCCTATGAGCCGCTCGATCCGGCGGCCCGCATCGCCGTCGTCTCGGGCAGTTGCTCGCCGACCACGGAGCGGCAGATCCGCCATGCTGTAGTAAACGGTTTCGCGCCGATCGAGGTGGATTACGTCGCGCTTGCCTCTGGGCAGGGGGGTGACCAGGCGGAGGCGGTGGCTTTGGCAAGGGCGTCGGAGGTGCTGCAGGGTGGCGCCAGCCCGGTGCTTTACACGGCGCTCGGTCCTGTCCATGCATCAGAGAATGCCGGCAAGCCCATTCTCGACAACGACCGAGTCGGGCAAAGGCTTGGGGCCATGCTTGAGAGGTTGGCCAGCGAACAGGGATTGAACCGCGTCATCGTCGCGGGCGGCGATACGTCGAGCCATGCGCTTGATGCGCTTGGCGTGGCGGCACTCACCTTGCGCCACCCCATCCCGCAATCGCCCGGTTCTCCTGTCTGTCTCGCTCATTTTGCCGATGGCAACCGGCAATTCGAAATCGTGCTGAAAGGCGGGCAGGTGGGGAAGGATGATTTCTTCGTGGCGGTAAGGGACGGAGATATTTAGCGCTTTTGTTTGGTGAAAACGCCAGGCACCCCCCTCTGGCCGGCAGGCCAGAGGGGGGTGAGAAGCCGAACGTTAACGAGAACTGCTCTGGATAACTATTTATCGCTCCAGGTCATTGTCATCGAATAATAGGTTAAATCCGTCAGGCAATAGGCGAGGGGACCGTTTCCGTCTGATCCGCCATCAGCCATTAGGTTCCAGACCTGGGCCTGGGTGGCTTCACTCGGGCCGACGGCCATCTCCATGTAGCGGTCGCTGTTGTCATAGGTGATGACCACCCCGATATCGTTCCCATAGGTAGAGCCGACATGGACCTGTTTTCCGGGCTGGAGCATATATGGGCTCCCCGAGGTCACATCATCGAAGATGAGCTCCATGTCGTCGAAGTTCGGATCCCGGTCGATCTTGATGGCGCTCCTGGCCTTGTTGATCATCAGTATGGTGTTGTTGAAATCGGCTTTGCTGTTTGCCATGGCTTCTCTCCTGTAAATTAGCTCGTCACACGCAACACTTCATCACTCGCCGTGCCAGATCATCGTCATCGAGAGGGCTGTCTGATCCTCCACATCATAGGTGAGACCGCTTCCATCGTCCCCGCTGTCGCTGACGACCGTCCAGACCTTCGAATCCGTGACATCACTCGGCCCCACGGCGATTTCCAGGAAGCGGGCGTCGTTGATGCCCACACCCATATCCGTCGCATAGGCGAGATAGTCCGGTGGATAGCCGGCGCCGACGTGAACCTGCTTTCCTGGCTCCAGCATGTATGGGCCGGTTGACGGGTCCGGCCACACCACACCATCGAAGACCAGCCGCATATCGTCGAAATTGGGATCCTTATCGATCCCGATCACGGCCTTGGATTTGTTCACCATGAGAACGGTGTTGTCGTATTTGGTATTGGTTGCCATGCTTCCTCCTTTTGGGGCCAGTTCGGATCGGCGCCCATCTGCCTGTGCCATCCGTTCTGCGTGAACAGTTTCACGATCAACGGAAGACGGCAACTGTGCGTTGAAGATGCAGTTAAATCTCTATTTTACGGGTATATGATAGAGGACTGCGGATGAGACTCGCGGTCCGCGTCTGTAACGGTCCTTCGATCCCGACATTTGCTCGGGAGCTTGCCCCCAAGGCCCGCTTTCGGCGCCATGGTTAAAAACCGATTCAATCTTTATTGATAATTTACCCTTAGCACTTGCTGAAAGGGGGCCGACGCCGTCGAGTCTCGCGAGTCTCTTAATTGCGTAAGGTATTCATGCGTTTCTCGGGCGTGTCGGCCATTGTCTTCGGTTGCATGGTTCTGGTCGGTTGCACGTCCACCGGCGCGGGTGTGGACGAGATTCTGGCAAAACCATCGCTTGAGACGACAAGCTCCATCGTCAAGCCGGGAAACGTGGTGCCGCCGGGCGAGATCGGGACGGCCGCTTCGAGCGAAGCGCAGCCGGAAGAGATGACGGCATTGGCGCCGTCGGCTCCGATACCCGATGCAATGGTGCCCATGGCCAGGATGCCGGAAACGCGTACGCCTGCGGCCGAGCCGGTCGCTCTCGTGGTGCCGTCCAAGCCGCCGGCCCGAACATTCGAGCGAGGGCAGGTTTACCGGCATCGTTTCCGCGACGCCAAGCCCATCAATTTCGGACGGGTCTCGCCGAGATCCCTTGCCGTGCACGGCGTCGACGTTTCCCGCTGGCAGGGCGAGATAGACTGGGCGAAGTTGCGCTCGCAGGGCGCGAACTTCGTCTATATCAAGGCCACCGACGGCGGCGATCATCTCGATCCGATGTTCAGGAAGAACTGGCGTCAGGCCGGCGAGGCCGGATTGCGCCGGGGCGCCTATCATTTCTTCTACTGGTGCCGGGTTGCCAGCGAGCAGGCGGACTGGTTCATCCGCAATGTCCCGAAGGTGCCGGGCGCCCTGCCGCCGGTCATCGATGTGGAATGGAACGGTGAATCCCGCTGCAAGCAGCGCCTGCCGCGCAAGAAAGTCCTGGAGAAGATGCAGGTCTTCATGGACAGGCTGGAGCGGCATTACGGCCAGCGCCCGATCATCTACACCGCGCCGGACTTCTACCGCGACAACCTGAAGGGCGAATTCCGGGATTATCCCTTCTGGCTGCGCTCCGTGGCCGCGCATCCCTCCAAGGTCTATCCCGGCAGGGAATGGGTATTCTGGCAATATTCAGGCTCCGGCCTTTCGCATGGCGTCGATGGCAGGATCGATCTCAACGCCTTCCACGGCACCGAGGATCAATGGCACAGATGGGTGGCGGCAAACGCGCGGTGATCGCACACGCGCGGCATTGGCTTTTTCCCATTTCGGGGCCAGAGCGGTTCCTGTTTTGATGGAAATGCCATTGGTCTGCTGGTCAGAGGGGGCATGTAGCGCCAACGTTTCCGCCTAGCCGGGCTCCGTAGCGCGAGCGCCCTTTTTCAACGGCCTGCTAGGGAGATGTTGTTCGGCATGAATGGGCTGGCGACAAAGCTAACTGCTATAATATATCAGAATAAGCATTAAATAACTCAATAGTAATCATCCGCTTACCCAAGGCCAAAATCGTGTTATATTCTGCCATGATTGAAACAGATCAATGGCATCAAAGAAAGATGCATCGACAATTATTTTGTAGATGCGAGCATATTCTCGGTGATAAATATTATTTAAGGTGAAGATGGAGCGTATCATGGCTTGGAGTGGAGAAACAGTCGGAAAGGTTACGGTCCTCAACGGCCTAACGGATGGAACGGGAAATGCTTATATTACAATACATGAGACCAATGGAACCACACGAAACTGGCAATTTGCTGACGCTACATTCGGCCTTGGACAGTCATTTTCCCTAGATATACTTTGGGATTCGCTTCTGAATGGAACTGAAATCACCATAGATGGCTACCAATATGGAAATGTTCCTGATTCTTTTTGGATCAGTTCAGTTAAGAAATCGAACAATTGATGGAATCTTTCATAAAACACAGTGCCGACTCATATTTATATACGCCATCGCGCTTCCGAGCATGTATGATTTCAGGTAGGATGGGAAACACCATGATTTGGCAGGGAAAAGTTACTGGTAAAGTTACTGGAATCGTCGGCATGACCGATGGAACACATAGAACTTATGTTTCATTTCTTGAGACTAATGGCACGAACAGGGATTGGGAAATTAAAGATACTAAAATAAGTCTTGGTGTAGCAATTACTTTAAATATACTTTGGGATTCCCTAGTGAATAAAATTCAAATTAATATGACTGGCTACTCAGATGATGAATCCATGGGAACTGTTTGGTGGATCACATCAGCAACAACGTGGGTTACAGGAAGCTATAGATAAAAAAACAAAATATTAGAACTTAGTTTTGAGTTATTTCTTTCTTTACACAAGAAAAGGAGTTTAAAGTGAACTCAAACTCAATCGTGTATTCAGGATGGGTATCGGGGATATTCGCATCTGTAAATGAACAAAATAATACGCAAATAGCATTTCTTTCAGCGAGTGGAGGAAAGGTATTAAATATATTACATAACACTTTTTCTGTTGGTACAGATCTGGCGGAGAGAATAATATGGTATTCGTTCCTAAATGTTACCATAATCTTTCCCGGTTTTACAGAGAATTCCCAAACAAAATCCCTTGATGGAGTAACACTACCTAAGTCCGCAATAAGCTTAAACGCGCCGACTCTGATCAGCAGAGACGTTCCTCAATTTGACGAACCTTCTGAGGGATTCAGTATTATCCTATGCACGGTTGCCGCGATCAAAGGCGAGACCAGTAGTTCTCGGACCGCAACGATTTCAGTCATAAAAGACGGCGATAGCATCACGACGGATTTCAAGTTCGTCAGTCCCGACTTCAACGTAGGATCATCGTTTGCTAGAGTGATACTGGATTGGGCTCTTCAGAATAGGTCAAAGAAGGTGAGACTTTATGCACATCAAGTCAACGACGATTGGGTTATAGATGCCGTAAAAGTCCAAAACATGGGCGCAAACTGACGGATCAGGATCATCATCCCTTGTCGCGAGGCCGGAATCCGCATTTGCGACATTTGGCTTATGTTGATCATTGCGCTTTCTTTTCCGCGTTGCATTCCTTAGATAAAATTGAAGTGCTTTAAATCCCGCGGCGTTTCCTGGGCTCGAGCAGGGAATATCCGCTAAAGGCTCAATGCCTGGCGCAGCTCGATATCGTCGCTGGACCGGTAGTTCAGATCCGCTTCCAGGTGATCGATATGATGCTGGGTGAGCGCAACCGCCCTTGCAGCATCCCTGGCGGCGATCGCATCGACGATCTCGACATGATCGTCATGTCCGCAGCTTGAAGCGCCGGACTGTCCATAGAGCGCGATCACCAGGCATGAGCGGGCGATGAGCTCGCTCATGAAACGCTGCACGATGAGATTTCCGGCGATCGAGGCCAGAAGCAGGTGGAAATCGCCGGAGGCGCGTATCTCCATGCGGCGCGCGCTCAGACCCCGCTGGCTCATCGCCTCGTTCTCATGCTGCAGATGCTTTCTGAGATGGGCGAGATCGTCATTGCTGGCCTGCTTGATCGCATCCATCGTGATGCCGGGCTCGACCAGCCGCCGCGCATCGAAGATTTGCCGCGCCTCTTCGGGGGAGGGCTTTGCGACGAAGGCGCCCCGATTGCGCTCGATGCGCACTAGGCCGAGAAAGCTCAGTTCTTGAAGCGCTGTTCGGACAATGGTCCGGCTGACATCGAACAACGAGCCGATTTCTGCTTCCACGAGTTTCATGCCCGGCGGCAGGCGACGCTCGACGATGGCATCCTGCAGCGCTTCGCTGATCACGACAGCGCGCTCGGCTTCCTTCGCGGCGTTTCCCCGGGTTTTGATCGCTGTGGTTTCCAAATCAGACCCTGCTTTCCTGCTTCGCCTTCTAGCTCAAATCGTAGCGTAAGGCACGGAGATTTTGAATGCAGAGCTGAATAGAGATTGCATACAATTTTGCCTGTAATCCTGAACAAACGGCCTAGATTTTGTGCAGTGTGGAATCAGCGGGGATATCGTTCCCGGAAGCTGACGGAAAATAACCGGCGATATCAAGGGGGTGTCGAGGGCGAGCGCGATTGGCACGCATTATGCTTTGTTTATCGTGAACATGGAGCCCCGGATGCAAGCTGCCGAAATCGATATCGTTTCCGTTACGAAGAAATATGGTTCGGCGACGGCTGTCGACGGGATCAGCCTGAAGATCCCGGCCGGGGCCTACTGCTGTCTGCTCGGCCCTTCGGGCTGCGGCAAGAGCTCGACGCTGCGGATGATCGCCGGCCATGAGACGATTTCCGATGGCGATATCCGTCTGGGCGGCAAGGTGGTGACGGACTTTCCGCCGGCTAGGCGCAGCACGGCGATGATGTTCCAGTCCTATGCGCTGTTTCCCCATATGGACCTTATCGACAATGTCGCGTTCAGCCTGAAGATGAAGGGCGTCGAAAAGGGCGAGCGCCGCGCTAGGGCGCTCGAAATGCTGAAACTGATGCAGATGGAGGCTTATGCAACCAGGCGTCCGGCGCAGCTTTCCGGCGGGCAGCAGCAGCGCGTGGCGTTAGCCCGTGCGCTCATCACCGATCCGGAAGCCCTGCTTCTCGACGAGCCTTTATCCGCGCTCGATCCCTTCCTGAAGATACGCATGCGCGCCGAACTGAAGCGGCTGCAGAAGAGCCTCGGCATCACCTTCGTTCATGTCACCCACAGCCAGGATGAGGCGATGGCGCTCGCCGATCTGATCGTGGTGATGAACGATGGCAGGATCGAGCAGGCGGCAGCGCCGCGCGAGGTGTTCGAGCGACCGGCAACCGCCTTCGTCGCTCGCTTCATGGGCGATCACAATGTGGTTTCCGGCCGGGTCACCGGTCATGGGGACGGGCTGGTGACCTTCGAGGTTCCGGGCGGCCAGACGCTGGTGGCAAGCGGCAGGGCGATGGAGGCGGGCAGGGCCGTCGATGTCGGGATCCGCACCGACCGTGTGCGCATCGGCGCGGCGGAGAGCCAGGGCTTTGGCTTCACCGCGATCGTCTCCAACATCGAATATCAGGGCGCCTCGGTGAAGCTCTCCGTCACGGGAGCGGGCATCGAGGATTTCACCGTGATCACCGACGACGCGGCGTTCTTCGCCAGCCCAGTCATCGTCGGCGAAGCCATTCCGCTGTCTTGGGCGGCAGGGGACGCATCAATCCTCGGCGCGCTCGATTCATGACCATCGACAACCAGTCCGCAAACACAAGCAAGGGGAACAGGACATGACGAAGAAAACCGAAATGAACAGCGCCGGCATCAGCCGCCGCACATTGCTGAAGACGGGCGCTGCGGCGGCGGGTCTCGCCGCAGGCTCCGGGATCATCACCGGCTTCCCGACGATCTGGGCGCAAAACCCGATCACGCTGCGCCAGTTCGGCACCGGCGTTTCCAACATCAATGCCATCGCCGACAAGTGCAAGGAAGATCTCGGCATCACGCTGGAGATGACGGCGACGGATTCCGACGCCGCCGCGCAGCGCGCCGTTACCCAGCCGGATAGCTACGACATCGCCGATATCGAATACTGGATCGCCAAGAAGGTGTTTCCGTCGGGCGTGATGCAGCCGATGGACGTCTCGAAGATCAAATATTTCGACAAGATCGTGCCGTTGTTCATCAACGGGAAGCTGACGCCCGATAGCGTGATCGCGCAGGGCACGGCGCCGCACACGGTCGGTTTCGTCGAAGCGGCTGATGCCAAGGCCTTCGCCAAGGAGCCGACCAACTGGATGACGCTGATCCCGACGATCTACAATGCCGACACGCTCGGCATCCGTCCCGATCTCGTCGGCCGCGACATCACCAGCTGGGCCGATATCATGGACCCGGCCTTCAAGGGCAAGACGGCGATCCTCAACATCCCGTCCATCGGCATCATGGACGCCGCCATGATCATGGAGGCGATGGGCAACATCAAATATGCCGACAAGGGCAACATGACCAAGGAAGAGATCGACAAGACCATCGATTTCATGATCAAGGCCAAGCAGGACGGCCAGTTCCGCGCCTTCTGGAAGTCCTTCGACGAAAGCGTCAACCTGATGGCTTCGGGCGAGGTGGTGATCCAGTCCATGTGGTCGCCGGCCGTGGCGGCGGTTCGCTCGAAGGGCATCGCCTGCAAATATCAGCCGCTGAAGGAGGGCTATCGCGCCTGGGGCGGCGGCCTCGGCATGGCCAGGCATCTGGAAGGCGCAAAGCTCGATGCGGCCTATGAATATATCAATTGGTATCTCTCGGGCTGGGTCGGCGCCTATCTCAACCGCCAGGGCTATTATTCGGCGGCGATGGAAACGGCCAAGGAATTCATGTCGCCCGACGAATGGGGCTACTGGGTCGAGGGCAAGCCGGCCCAGGGCGATATCCTCTCGCCGGAAGGCAAGATCATGGAGAAGGCAGGCGCGGTGCGCGACGGCGGCTCGTTCGAGGAGCGCATGGGCAAGGTCGCCTGCTGGAATTCCGTGATGGACGAGGACCGCTACATGGTCCGTCGCTGGAACGAATTTATTGCGGCTTAGCGGCAATAAGGCTCTCACCCTTACCCTCTCTCCGCGTGCGGGGAGAGCGGCCGGCAGGGATAGCGGTGGCCTTGATGTCCGGCCGCTGCTGGAATGGCGAGGATCCATTCCGGAACGATCCAAGCGGAAAACCGCTTCGCCGTTCCGGTATCATGCCCAATGTTTCCATCTTGAAATGAACCGCTCCAGGTTCAAAGGCACGGAGATCATGAATTGACCGCAGCCATCGTGGAAGACGAAGCACAGATGGAAAAACCGGCCAAGCCCGCCGCCGAAAGACTCGGCCGGCTTGCGGCTGCTGCCGCCTCCTATCTGCAGGCGCTGCCGCTGACCTTGATCCTCGGCTTCTTCTTCGTCCTGCCGATCCTCACCATCATCATCGTCAGCTTCTGGGATTATGATTTCGCCGGCATCTATCCCGATTTCATGACCATGAATTATACCGACACGCTCGGCTCATGGGTCACCTGGAAGACCTATCTGAACACGCTCAGATATGCGGCCATCGTCTGGGTGCTGACGCTGGTGATCGGCTTCTGCGTTGCCTATTTCCTCGCTTTCCATGTGCGCACCGCCGCCATGCAGATGGTGCTGTTCCTCGTCTGTACGGTGCCCTTCCTCACCTCCAACATCATCCGCATGATCTCCTGGATTCCGGTCTTGGGCAGGAACGGCCTCGTCAATTCGACGCTGGTTCAGGCGGGCATCATCCCCGCGCCAATCGAATGGCTGCTCTATTCGGATTTCGCCGTGGTGCTGGCGATGGTGCATCTCTATACGCTCTTCATGGTGACGCCGATCTTCAACACGCTGATGCGGATCGACCGGTCGCTCATCGAGGCCGCGCGGGACGCAGGCGCCTCCGGCTGGCAGACGCTATGGAATGTCATCATCCCGCTGGCAAAACCCGGCATGGCGATTGGCACCATCTTCGTCGTCACGCTGGTGATGGCCGATTTCTCCACCGTGCAGGTCATGTCCGGCGGGCAGAGCGCTTCCGTCGCGCTGATGATGAAGAACCAGATGTCGCTCCTGCAATATCCGGCAGCCGCCGCCAATGCCGTGGTGCTGCTCATCCTCGTTCTTCTGATGGTCGCCGGCATCCTGCGCGTCGTCGATATCCGCAAGGAGCTCTGAGATGCATCACGAGAAACGCAGCCTCGGCTTCTACATCCTCGCCGCCTTCTTCGCGCTCTTCGTCCTGTTCCTCTATGGGCCTCTCTCGGCGATCCTCATCCTATCCTTCCAAGGGCCGGATGGCGGGCTGACCTTCCCGCTGAACGGCGTTTCGCTCCATTGGTTCGGCAATCTTTTCGAGCGGCAGGCCGTCGGGGATTTCGGTGCGTCCTTCACGCGCTCGCTCTCACTCGGCCTGATGGTGATGGTAGTGACGGTCGTCGTCTCGCTACTGGCAGGGCTTGCCTTCCGGCGCCGGTTCAAGGGCGCGTCGGCGCTGTTCTATCTGAGCGTCGCAAGCCTCGTCGTGCCGTCGATCATCGTCAGCCTCGGCATCGGCGTCGTCTTCCAGCAGCTAGGCCTCAGGCCCGCGTGGTATTCCTCGGCCTTCGGCGCACATCTGACCTGGACGCTGCCTTTCGGCGTCCTGATCATGTTCGCCGTCTTCAACCGCTTTTCGCCGGCTTACGAGGAGGCCGCGCGCGACCTCGGCGCAAGCTCGTGGCAGACTTTCCGTCATGTGCTTTTGCCGATGATCGCGCCGAGTCTGATCGGCGTCGGCCTGTTCGGCTTCTCGCTTTCCTACGATGAATTCGCCCGCACGCTGATGACGGCGGGAACCTACAATACCCTGCCGCTCGAGATCTACGGCATGACCACCAATGTCACGACGCCGGTGCTCTATGCGCTCGGCACGGTGACGACGCTCTTCTCCTTCACCATCATCCTTCTGGCGCTGGCGGTCATCATGATCCTGCGTCGTCGCAGCGCCCGCATGGGTTAGGACTTTCATTTTGCGCATTCTCCTCATCAATCCCAATACCACTGCCAGCATGACGGAAACGATCCGCAGGGCCGCCATCGGCGTGGCGGGTCGCGATACGGAGGTCGAGGCCGTCACGTCGCTGATGGGGCCCGTCTCGATCGAAGGCTATTACGACGAGGCGCTTGCAGTGCCCGGACTTCTGGAGCGGCTTGCCGATGGTGAGAGCCGTGGCGCGCAAGCGGCCATCATCGCCTGTTTCGATGATACCGGCCTCGACGCGGCGCGGGCGATCGCCGGAATTCCCGTTATTGGCATTTGCGAGGCGGCGCTGACGGCGGCATCCCTTATTGCTCAGCGCTATACCGTCGTCACCACATTGGAGCGCTCCCGCATTCCGATCGAGGCGCTGGTCCGCCGCTATGGCGCGGAGGGCCGGGCAAAGGTGCGCGCGGCCGATATCCCTGTTCTGTCGCTGGAGGATGCGGCTTCCGGCGCGATCGACCGCCTCAAGCGGGAGATCGATCGCGCCATCACCGACGACCGGGCGGAGGCGATCGTGCTTGGCTGCGCCGGCATGGCCGATCTCGCTCGCGCCCTGCAGGCGGAATACGGCCTGCCGGTTGTCGACGGCGTCAGCGCCGCCGTCAAGCAGGCCGAAATGCTGGTGGCGCTGGGGCTTTCAACCAGCAAACGCGGCGCCTATGCGACACCGGGCACCAAAATCTACAAGGGCGCGCTCGCGCGGTTCGCGCCGGGCGGTTGATGACCGGTTAGAGTCTTTCAGGTAGAATGGATACGCTGGCGGAACAATGCTTTGTCCTGCCGTCATTCTCGGGCTTGTCCCGGGAATCTGCCATAAAGAAAAAGATAAGCGATTACCGTCCTTACAGATTAAGCTGCGGTAGATTCTCGGGACAAGCCCGAGAATGACGGCGAGAGGGACGCGGTTTGTAGCCCTTCAACTCCCCTATTAAACGTCGTTCAGGCGAAGTTTGCGATTGGCCATCAGACAGTGGCCACGTGGCTGCGGTTGCTTCCTGGCCGCAGCAATTTCTTTTCGGCGAACGGTTGCAAGACAGCGATCAGGCCGTTGAAGCGGTAAAGGTTCGTCTGACTGCCGCTGGCGCCTCTCTGCACAAACCTTCCCTATTGCGTTTTGTTATTTCATAACATAGCGAGATGTTATAACAAAAAGTTAACGATTCACGGTGGGAAGGGGCGTCGATGCGCGACCGGTTGTTGCGGAATTTTTCTATTCTTGTAGCTATTGCGGCCTCCGGACCAACCGGCGCTTATGCTCAGACGCCTGAACACGGTACGATATTGCTCGAACCCATCGTCGTTACGGCTACCTCGGGCGAACGATTCCTGAAGGATGCGCCGGCAAGCGTCACGGTCGTCAGCGGCGAAGAGTTGCGTGAGCGGCCGGTGCATGACCTCGCCCAGGCGATCGAGGGCACGCCCGGGGTCCAACTCACGGGCATCGGACTTGGTCGCCGCGGCATCTCGATCCGTGGCATGCTGCCGGAACAGACTCTGGTGCTGGTGGACGGCATGCGCGTCAGCAATTCGGCTTCGGCCATCGCCCACTCGGATTATGAGCTGGGATGGGTGCCACCCGAAGCGATCGAGCGGATCGAGGTGGTTCGCGGGCCGATGTCCTCGCTTTACGGCTCGGAGGCTCTGGGCGGCGTGGTCAATATCATCACACGGCAGGCGACCGACAAATGGCGCGGCTCGGTCTCGACCTTCGGTTCGCTGACGGAGCATGGCCGGGGCGGCGACGGCTATAATGTCAGCGGCTATGCCGGCGGTCCAATCGTTCCAGGTATTTTGGGCCTTAATATCTGGGGCCAGTACCGCGGCCGCGAGGAACTGGTTTCTCCGCAAGATCCAAGGCTGTCCTCCCTGGGCGATGAGGACGCCTTTACGGGCAACGCGACACTGACCTGGACGCCGGATGCGCAGCAGCGCATCGATCTTTCCTACGGCGCGGGGTATGAGGAACGCTGGCGCAATACGCAAGGCGCCGGACGTTTCCCCACTTTCTACCGCTCTGACGACGATATCCGACGGCAGCGTATCTCGCTGTCGCATGAGGGCAATTGGGATTGGGGCACAAGCCGGGTTCGCATCTACAGCTCCATGCTGGAGCGTGAGAACGAGCGCAGCGACGGCGCGCCGGTCTCCGGTCCGCAGAAATTCACCGATACGGTCGGCGATGCCCATGCCAGCTTCTCGCCCTTCGAGAACCATAAGGTGACGATCGGTGGCGAGGTCCGCCGGGAACGGCTTGACGATCCCACCGTCAACGACACAGGACAGGCCGAGCAGACGCATTTTGCCGCCTTCATTCAGGATGAAATCCTCTTGGGCGATCAATGGGAGCTCGTGGCCAGCAGCCGCTTCGATCATCACGATGCGTTCGGCTGGCATGCGAGCCCGCGGGCCTATCTTCTCTACCATGTCAACGATGCGCTTACCTTCAAGGGCGGTGTGGGCGCGGGTTTCAAGGCGCCGACCTTGAAGCAGCTTTCGCCCGAATACGAGGCCATTGCCGGCGGCGGCCGTTTCACCATCGTCGGCAATCCTGATCTTGAACCGGAGACGAATCTCTCCTTCGAGGCCGGTTTCGAGTATCAACAGGGCATCTGGTCGGCCCGGGCCATGGCATTCCAGAACAATGTCGACAATCTCATCCAGGCGGTCTGCGTCACTCGCTGCGCCGGTGCTCCCGGCGCGATCTGGTCCTATGAGAATGTCGATGAGGCGCGCATTCGCGGCGTCGAGATCGGCGGCGGCGTCGAACTGCCGTGGGACATGCGGCTCGACGCCAATTACACCTGGCTCGACGCAATCGATAAAACAACCGGCGAACGCCTGCCCGACCGCTCCCGCCACGCCGCCAACGCGACGGTGAGCTGGGAACCGGTGGAGAAGCTGAAGACCTCGCTGCGCGTCAACTATATCGGCTCGCAGAAGACGACGACGGCGTCGGGTCGCCAGCCGGCCTATACGCTGATCTCGGTCTATGGCGATTATGCCTTGAACGACCATGCCAGCCTCCAACTCGGCATCGAGAATATCGGGGACATCAGGCTTGCCGACGAGTCCGGTGATTACGCTTTCGCGGATGAGGGCAGGCGGTATTTTATCGGTATGCGGGCGAAGTTCTGACATGCGTATCTTGTGCCTGATTCATCTGGTGCTTGTTCTCGTTGTGGGAGCGGCGCACGCTCAGGATGCCACGCACGTTTCCCGCCCGGTCGTGCGCGTGGTGACCGACAGCTTCGTCCTGCCGGCCAAGTTCGAGGCGCTCCGTCCCATCGCAGAAGAGGCCGGTGTCACGCTCGAATCCATCGATGTGGAAACGGCGAGGACGCCACCGGATGAATGGCTGTCCGGCGCGGACCTCATCGTTCTCGACGTGCCTCGGCCCAATGATCGCGCACGCGTCGAACAGGCGCTGGGCGGAAGGCTCGCCGCTTCGGCGGTTCCCGCCATTACCATTGGTGGCGGCCGGCCCGCATGGAAGGGGATCGCGCCACGCGAAGCTTCCGCGCTCATCGGCTATTATGCGGGAGGCGGGACGGAGAACTTCCGCAATTTCTTCGCCTTTGTCCGCTCCTGGAAGGAGGGCGGGAACCTCGATGGTTTCGCGGCGGCGGAACGGCTCCCGGCCACCGGCTTCTACCATCCGGTGGCGCCACATGTCTTCCAGACGCTCGACGCCTATCTTGCCTGGGGTGCCAGCCGCTGGAAGGACGCGACGGGCCAGGTCGGGTTTGTTATCCATCAGAATGCGGTTTCCGGCATGCAGACAGGGCTGATCGATGCGCTCATCGCGCGCAGCGAGGCCGCCGGGCTGATACCGCTCGTTTTCTGGTTCGATGGTGCTGATCCCGAGGGCCTGACGAAAGTGGCGCGACCGGCAAAGACGGACGCTATCGTCAACCTCACCCATATGCAGAATGGATCGGCGCGCAGCGCCGAGTTTCTCGATCTCGATATACCCGTCATCCAGACGGTTGGCTTCCGCGAAGGCGGCTTGCGGGAATGGGCCATGGCGGCGTCGGGCATTCCGGCGAGAACGGCGGCCGTCTTTCTCGCCGGTCCCGAAAGCTGGGGCATGATCGACCCGATCGTGCTGACGGCTGTAGAGGAGGGGGCGGAGGTCCCGATCCCGGCGCAGCTCGATGCGCTGGTGGGGAAACTGAAAGGCCTCGTCGCCCTGCGCCGCAAGCCAGCGGCGAGGAAGCATCTGGCGCTTCTCTTCTGGAACTATCCCGCCGGAGAGAAGAACCTCGCCGCCTCGAACCTCAATGTGCCGGCGAGCATCGAGGTCATCACCGCGCGGCTCTCGCGGGCAGGCTACGATACTGCGCCGCTTTCGGAGGCGGAGATGATCGCCGCCGGGCAGGCGATGCTGGGCGGCCTCTACCGCACGGTGCCGCTGGAGAACCTCATCGAACGCAATCTCGCGGTGACTCTCCCGGTCGAGACCTATGAGCGCTGGCTTGCGACGCTGACCCCGGAAAAGCGCCGCGCCTTTTCCCATTGGGGCAAGCCGGAAAAACACTGGGCTGTGCGCGAGGTGAATGGACGGCCCAGTTTCATCATCCCTGCCTTCAAGCGCGGGAAGTTGCTCATCATGCCGCAGATGCCGCGCGCAGCGACGATGGGCGCTCATTACCATGACACGGCGAGCCCGCCCGATCACCTCTACATGGCGGCCTACCTCTATTTGCATGAGGCCTTCGGCGCGGACGCCATTATCCATCTGGGCACGCATGGCACCCAGGAATGGCTGCCGGGCAAGGACAGGGGGCTTGCCGCCGATGACGATCCGTTTCTCGCGGTCGGCAATGTGCCGGTCTTCTACCCCTATATCCAGGACAATGTGGGCGAGGCGCTTCAGGCGCGGCGGCGCGGTCGTGCGGTGACGATCAGTCACCAGACCCCGCCTTTCGCGCCCTCCGGCCTCTATGACGAGTTGCGCGACATCCATCACCTGATCCATGACTATGCGCAGCTCGATGAGGGCGCCGTTCGCGACAGGACCGCGAAGGAGATCGCGGATGCCGCGATCAAGGCAAACATGCATGCCGATCTCGGCTGGACCGAAGAGGCAGTGAGGCGAGATTTCGCTGCCTTCCTGCCTGTCCTGCACGACCATCTTCACGAGCTTGCGCGCACGGCGATGCCATTGGGGCTTCATACTTTCGGCCTGCCCGCCGATCCGGATCACCGGCTGGCGACCGTCATGCAGCAGTTGGGCCAGCCATTCTATGATGCCGTGGGCGCAAGTGGCGACGAACTGTTTGTAGATGACTTTGCCAAGCTGAAGGAGACGGCGCCGTTCGCAACGCTGCAAAAATATCTGCGTGACGGCGCGGACCGGGCTTCGCTGGATGAGCCGCTAAAGGGGCTTTTATCACGTGCCGACACGTTGGATGCCAATCTCGCCGCTCCGGGCGAGATCGAGGCGCTGCTGGCGGGGCTGGAAGGCCGCTTCATCGCTTCAAGCGCGGGCGGCGATCCCATCCGCAATCCCGACGTAAAGAGCGGTCGCAATCTCCATGCTTTCGAGCAGGACCGGATACCGACAAAGGCAGCTTACGAGGCAGGCGGCGAGGCCTTCGGGCAACTCGTTGAAGCCTTTCGCAAGGACCATGGCGGGACGTGGCCTACGAAGCTGGCCTTCAGCCTGTGGTCGTCGGAGGCGGTGCGCCATCTCGGCGTCACCGAGGCACAGGTGCTTCACGCGCTGGGCTTGAAACCAGTATGGGACGACGGCGGTCGGGTGCGCACGCTGGAGATCATCCCGGTGGCTGAACTGGGCCGGCCGCGCATCGACGTGGTGGTGCAGGTGACCAGCGTCTATCGCGACCAGTTCGACAGTTTCATGCGGCTTCTGGCCGATGCGATCGATCGAATTGCCGCGCTGGATGGAAGCGGCAATCCGGTCGCTACCAACAGCAGACGTATCGCTGCGGCGCTTGCCGCAAAGGGCGTCTCGCATGCCGAGGCGCAAGAGCAGGCGCGCTTGCGCATCTTCAGCAATGCGCCGGGGAGCTACGGTTCCGGCCTGCCGGAGATGGCCCTGCGCTCCACCACATGGGACGAAGATTCGACGCTTGCCCAGCGCTTCCTCGACGGCACCCGCTTTGCCTTTGGTGCCCGGGCATGGGGCATCAGTCCGAAGGGCGCCAATCTCCTTGGCGAGCAGTTGAAGGGGGCGCAGGCGGTCGTCATGTCCCGCTCCTCCAATCTGCATGGCGTGCTTTCCACCGACCATCCCTTCGAGTTCATGGGCGGCCTGTCGCTCGCCATCCGCCATCTCGACGGCGAGAGCCCGTCGCTTTACGTCTCGGACCTGCGCAATGGAGCCCCGGCGACCACGCCGCTCGCGCGCTTCCTCTCGGATGAGTTGCGCGTGCGCTATTTGAACCCGCACTGGATCGAGGGCATGAAGGCGGAGGGCTATGCCGGGACGCTCGCCATGCTCAATGCCGCCAACAATCTGTTCGGCTGGCAAGTGGTCGATCCTTCCACGGTGCGGGCCGATCAATGGCGGGCCATGTTCGATACCTATGTGGCCGACACGCGCAATCTCGGCATGAAGGACTATTTCGAGCAGCATAACCCGACCGCGCAAGCCCAGATGATCGAGCGCATGGTCGAGGCGATCCGCAAGGGCTATTGGGATGCTCCCGATGCGACCCGCCGGCAGCTGGCGGAGCGCTGGCAGGAACTTGCCGCCGATCACGGCGTCGATGTGGGTGAACCGCTGACCAAGGCATTCATCGAGCAGCTTGCCGCCGGTTTCGGCCTTTCAGCATCGACGGCTGAGGCGGACCAGAGCCCGTCTGGTCCGGAGAGTAACACGTCGCCGGTTGCCAACGCGTCGCAGCCGATACAGGGGCAGGTGCTGGAGCAGGTTCCGCCAAAGGGCGAAACATCCGACAAATGGCGGCAGTGGCTGTCGCTTCTTCTCATGCTTGGCCTCGTCACCATTGGCGCGGGCTGGCAATGGCGTGCGAATGCGCGCCGTCCATAATTAACCGCAAGCAATGGTGTTTCATGAGCAGTTTTGAACTCAGCCTTTTCGAGGTTTCCCGCCTTTTCCTTTTCCCGGTCCTTGCCCTGATCGTTGGGGCACTGGTCTATGCCCTCGTCGTGCTCGGTATGTTTCTCGTGGAAGCCGTGCAGCGCTGGCGCGGAAATCACCGCTCGGTGCTTGCGGGCAGCGGTGTCCATAGCGATGATCTGGAACTCAAGATCATGAAGCGGCTGGAATGGCTGCGCATCGTCTCGCGCGCCGCGCCGATGCTTGGGCTTGTCGCCACCATGATCCCTATGGGACCGGCCCTGCTGGCGCTGGGGGAGGGCAATGCGGCCTCCGTCGGAAACAACCTCGTCGTCGCATTTTCGGCGGTGATCCTGGCGCTCGTTGCTGCCAGCATCACCTTCTTTGTCCTGACGATCCGACGCCGGTGGCTGCTCGAGGAACTGCGCGCGCTGGAACGCGCCGGAGGTGCCGCCTGATGCGCTTCCTCGACCATGACGACGCAGACGATCCGATCCTGTCGGTGGTCAATCTGATCGACCTCTTCCTCGTGGTAACAGGCATCCTGATGATCGTGATCGTCACCAATCCGCTCAATCCGTTCTCATCGCAGAAGGTGACCGTTATCGAAAACCCCGGCGAGGCGGACATGCGCATCACCGTCAAGGATGGCCGCGAACTTACCCGCTACGAAGCCAACGGAAAGATCGGCGAAGGGCAGGGGGTGCGGGCCGGCATCACCTATCGTCTCGATGACGGCCGCATGATCTATGTGCCCGAAAATAGTGGGAAGTCAGCCGAGTAATCGTCATGTTCATGCGGCGCTCCGCTCCCAGCTTGCGAACGGGTCCGGAAGATTGCGCCAGAGCTCCGGCACGAAAACCGGGCTGTCCATAAGGCACGCGTCAAGTTCGGCGCGGATTTTGGCTTCATCCATCGGATCGGCGCCGATGAAGACGATCTCTTGCCGCCGGTCGCCCCAGACGGGATCAAGATAAGGCTTCATTATCTGAAGGAAGCCCGGATCCTGTGGCCAGCGTTCCTTCGGGACGGATGACCACCACAGCCCCGTCTTGCCGGTGCGCACCAGTGCCCCCGCCTGGCTGATTTCCCCGACATAATGTGGCCGCGTCGCGAGCCAGAAGAAGCCCTTGGCCCTGACGACACCGGGCCATGGCTTGTCTATGAATGCCTGGAAGCGCATCGGATCGAAGGGTTTTCTGGCGCGGTAGATGAAGGAGCGGATGCCATATTCCTCCGTCTCCGGTACATGGTCCAGGAAACCATGCAGTTCCTTGAACCAGAGGGGATGTGTTTCGGCCTTGGCGAAGTCGAAGCGGTTTGTGCCCAGCACCTCCTTCAAATCGACTTTGCCGAAATCGGCTTCGATCAGCTTCGCATCAGGATTGAGCGCGACGATGATCTTGCGGGCGGCGTCGCGCTGGTCCGGCGTGGCGGTGCTGATCTTGTTGAGAATAACGACATCGGCGAATTCAATCTGTTCGACGAGCAGATCGACAAGCGTGCGGTTGTCGCCGTCGCCGGCCGTTTCGCCGCGGTCGGACAGGAAGTCCGACGAGGCGTAATCCTTGAGGAGATTGGCGGCATCGACGACCGTCACCATCGTGTCCAGCCGGGCGAGGTCTGAAAGGCTGTGGCCATTCTCGTCGCGAAAGTCGAAGGTCGCGGCCACCGGGAGGGGTTCGGCGATGCCGGTCGATTCGATCAGCAAATAGTCGAAGCGGCCCGCTTCGGCGAGCGCCCGAACCTCGTTGAGAAGATCGTCCCGCAAGGTGCAGCAGATGCAGCCATTGGTCATTTCCACGAGCTGCTCCTGGGTGCGGGAAAGGTTCGCTCCGCCATCACGCACCAGCGCGGCGTCGATATTGACCTCGCTCATGTCGTTGACGATCAAGGCGACACGCATTCCCTCACGGTTGGCGAGGATGTGATTGAGAAGCGTCGTCTTGCCGGCTCCGAGGAAGCCGGAGAGGACCGTGACGGGAAGGCGATTGGAGGATTTGGCTGTGTCGAGCATGGCGGAACCCCTTGATCTTCCGGATATTTTGGAGAGGACGCGCCCGGCCTGATGGCCGGACGCAGGCGATGTGAGTGGATGCCCCGGTCAGTGCGCCATCATTTCACGCACGATCTCCTTCGCGCTCAAGGAGGATGGATAGTAAGTCGGCCAGTTCGTCACTTCCTCCAGCAAGGCGGCGCGATCGTTGCCCCAGTAGAGATGATAGTGGTCGGCGGCCTCAGGTGCGATCTTGTGGTCGCTGAACTGAATGTATTGAGGGGCGGCTTCGTCACCCGCTATCTTCTTGAAGATGAAGCGCACGCCGCGATTGCCTTTCTTATATGTCAGGATCTCATAGCCGTCGTTGGCATAGCGGGCCTCAAGCGGCTTCCCGTTCTCAAAGAACTCTACCGTGTCGCCCTTAATCTCGATCCGCTCGACGTTCGTCCGGTAGCCGATTTCGTAATAGGCCCGGTATTCGTCCGCGGACTGGTCACCCTGCTTTGCCTTGTGCGCCATCACCGGATCGAGCGTTCCATCCCGCAGATAGGGATAGACCGATTGCCAATCGCCCGCCCAGTCCGACAGGGCGCGCTCCTTGACCTGGCTGTCGTCAAAATAGCCTTTGTAGACCGGGTTATCATGATCATGAGCATGGTCATGGCTGTGCCCGTGGTCAGCCCCGGAACCGCCGACGGCGACGACCGAGAAGGGCTGGCCTTCCACCGGAATCGTTCGGATTTCCTTTAGCGTTTCGGGATCGATCACCCGGACGGTCGAGTGCCGCGGATCGGTGATCGCGATTTGGCCATCGGCAACTGCCAGGCGCGGACGCGGATCGCGCCAGTGGCCATCCTTGCTGTAGGGTTCGGTGACCTTGCCCTTGCGGACGATCTCGCCCTTGATGACGTCGAGCACCTGAAGGTTGCCGTCTTCAGTCAGGATATAGGCATTGCGAAGCGTTGCCGGATCGAGCAGGAAATCCACGCGCCGGGTTGGAAGCTCGACCAGCCGGTAGGGGCTCTCATTATCCGGGTCTATGAGGACGACATTATCCTCTCCGTAATTGCCAAGGAAAAACTGCATCGCCTTGCCGCCGAGCAGCGTGCTGGTATAGCCCTTGGGGAAATCGGTGGGGTAGGGGACCATCTCCAGCTTCGGACCGTCGGCGCCGCCCGGACGGGCGACGAGCACGCCTTCCTTGCAGCCGAAAGCAACGAGGCGCGCGGAGGTCGCCTCGCCATGCAGGTCGGTGCATTTGGCCATCTCGCCGACCTGCTTGCCGTCCTTGTCTACAACCCGCAGACCGATACGGGGTGGCAGCTTGTCCGGCGGTGTGTCGGCTTGCGTGTCCGGGACGGAGACAAGGACGTGACGTCCCATGGTCACGGCAACACCGTGATGGGGCTTTGTCGTATCGACGCTACGGACGTCCGTCCTGCCTTCGAGGAGTGCCGCTTCATCGATAATGTCCGCCTTGCCGCCCCGGTCGTAGAAGATGACCGCATGGTCCCCGTGCGGGACGACATGACTCGGGCGCGGGCCTTGCAAGGTAACCGGAAGAAGCGCGACATCCGAGACGTCCAGATCGCGATGATCGCCATGATCGGAAAATTCGATGCCGCTCTTGATGACATTCACCATGTCATGTTCCGATTGGGTGGCGAATATGGTCTGGCCGGAGGCGCTGGCGGTCAGCGCCGCATGGCCCTTCACATCATAGCGGCCAAGCTCCTTGCCGGTTTCGAAATCGATGGCACGGACGATCGGCTGCGTATGGTCGGCGACAAACAGGCGCCAGGCTTTCTTCGTTTCGGGATCGTCATCTGCAAGCGCGCCCTGCGCGGTGAGGACAAACGTCGCGGCTACTGCAGCCGTCAGTGGGCTTCGGGCGAGAGACAGTCTCATGGGGTTCCTTTCTTGGATGCAGGACGGGAAGGGTGCGTCTGATACGTTATTTCGTTACTTTTTATTTGACGAACGTAATAACATTACATATGCAGTCGCTGTCAATCCCCGAGGATGCGATGAGCGACATTTGCGTAGAATTCAAAAACCTGACGCTTGGCTATGAGGGCCACGCCGCCGTTCATCACCTGAGCGGCGAGGTCAAATCGGGGTCGCTGACGGCGATCGTCGGCGCGAATGGATCGGGCAAATCCACACTGATGAAGGGCATCGCCGGCATCCTCAAGCCGATCAGCGGCTCATGCGTGACGCGCTTCAAGCGGCTGGCTTATCTCCCGCAGCAATCCGAGCTCGACCGAACGTTTCCAGCCCGCGTGATCGATCTCGTCTCACTTGGGTATTGGCAGAAGCGCGGCCTTTTGGGGCGCGTCTCGGCTGACGACCGGGTGGCGCTTGGCCGCTGCCTCGATGCGGTGGGCCTGGACGGCTTCGAGAAACGCGCGCTGGACAGCCTTTCCGGCGGCCAGATGCAGCGGGCACTGTTCGCGCGCACCATGGTTCAGGATGCGGACTTCATCCTGCTGGATGAGCCGTTCAATGCCGTGGACGCGCGTACAATCGTCGATCTTGTCGCGCTAATAAAGGGTTGGGTCGCGGAAGGGAGGACGGTGCTGTGCGTCCTCCATGACCATGCGCTTGTGCGTGAGCATTTTCCAAGAACTCTTCTGATGGCAAGAAAGCCGGTGGCGTGGGGGCCGACGCCGGAGGTGCTCACGCGCGATAATCTCGCCCGAGCGAGAGGATTTCAGGAAGCATGGGACGACGCGTCCGGGTGGTGCGAAGAGCAGGCGGCGGTCCTTGATCGGAAATACGGGAAGGTTGCCGCGCATGTTTGACATGCTGCTTTCCCCGTTTCTGCAATATGGTTTCATGCAGCGCGCGCTGTTCGGTTCGTTGGTCCTTTCGGTGAGCTGCGCGCCGGTGGGCGTTTTCCTGATGTTGCGGCGGATGAGCCTGACGGGCGACGCGATGGCGCATGCCATTCTTCCGGGCGCAGCCCTCGGCTTCGTGTTTTTCGGCCTCGACATCATTCCCATGACAATCGGTGGTTTGCTGGTTGGGCTGCTCGTCGCGCTCGGTTCCGGCGTGGTCGCCCGCTTCACCATCCAGAAGGAGGACGCCTCGATGGCGGCCTTCTATCTGATCTCTCTTGCCGTCGGTGTCTTGCTGGTCTCCTGGCGAGGCTCGAGTGTCGATCTCATGCATGTCCTCTTCGGATCAGTATTGGCGTTGAACGACGCAGCCTTGGCCCTGATCGTCAGCATTGCCCTCGTCACCTTCGTCGTTCTGCTGATTTTCTGGCGCGCACTGGTGGCGGAATGCCTTGATCCGCTTTTCCTTCGCTCCGTGAGCCGGATAGGCGCGCCGGTGCATTTTCTTTTTCTGATCCTGGTCGTGCTCAATCTCGTGGGCGGCTTCCAGGCGCTCGGGACCCTGTTGTCGGTGGGATTGATGATGTTGCCTGCGGCCGCATCCCGTTTCTGGTCGAACGAGGTCCGCGCCATGTGCCTGATCGCGATTTCAATCGCCGTGGTTTCGTCAATCGGCGGCCTGCTCCTTTCCTATCACGCCGCCATGCCTTCAGGGCCGGCAATCATCCTGACGGCCGGCGTCATCTATGCGTTTTCCGCCCTGGCGGGCCGGCGGGGGATGCTTGCCAGCGCCCTCACCTCCGGCCGCCACAAAACAGCCTGATCGATAGAAGGAGATTTCCATGTTCAGGACGTTACGCCTTGTCACCTGCGCCAGCCTGCTTACCCTTTGCGGCTTCGCCACCGCCGCCTCGGCCGCCGACCTGAAAGTGGTGGCGAGTTTCTCCATCATCGCCGATCTGGCGAAGAATGTCGGCGGAGATCGGGTGAAGATCACTTCGCTGGTCGGTCCCGATGGTGACGCCCATGTCTATGAGCCGCGCCCGGCGGACGCCGCTTCGCTGGAAAAGGCCAATGTCGTGCTGGTCAACGGCCTCCAGTTCGAAGGCTTCATGTCGCGCCTGATCGAAGCCAGCGGCACCAAGGCTCCCGTGGTCGAGGTGAGCAAGGGCATCGAGCCGCTCAAGGCCGAAGAAGAGGAACATCGTCACGCACATGGCGATCATGGTCATGAAGGCCACCATCATCATGGCGAGTTCGACCCGCATGCTTGGCAATCGATCCCGAACGCGGAAATCTATGTGAAGAACATCGCCGACGCCTTCTGCGCGGCGGACAAGGCCGGCTGCCCCACCTATACGGAGAATTCCAAGACCTATCTCGCGAAGCTTGCCGCACTCCAGACCGAGGTGAAAGCCACCATCGCGTCGATCCCGGAAGGAAAGCGGACGGTCATCACCTCGCATGATGCATTTGGCTATTTCCAGCACGAATATGGGCTGAAGTTTATTGCACCAGAGGGAATTTCCACGGAAGCTGAAGCGTCCGCAGCCGATGTCGCCAAGCTCATCGATCAGGTGAGGGAAGACAAGGCGTCCGCGATCTTCGTCGAGAACATCACCAATCCGCGCCTCGTTGAGCAAATCGCCAGGGAAACAGGCCTGAAAGTCGGCGGCACGCTCTATTCCGACGCGCTTTCGGGAAGCGACGGTCCGGCGCCCACCTATATCGACATGTTCCGCTACAACGTGAACACGATCAAGAACGCCATCCTCGGAAGCTGATCGAGCGGGCTTGCCCGGTATTAGGCTGGGCAAGTCTCTTATTCACCCCGTTAAACCAGGGCAGGACACCATGATAAGCAGGTTGTTCGCGCGGCGGCGCAAACCGGATAACGAGGCGCTGGATAATGAGATGAAGCGGCTCTATGATCCCGTGCCCGTAACGCTTCTGACCGGCTTCCTTGGTTCGGGCAAGACGACGCTGCTCAATGAGATTCTCGCCGATTCCCGGATGGCCGGGACAGCCGTCATCATCAACGAGTTCGGAACTGTTCCGATCGATCATGATCTCGTTCGTGCCGGTTCCGAAACCTATTTCCGCACCACGACTGGCTGTATCTGCTGCACGGCGACCGGCGATATCCGGCAGTCGCTCTACGAATTGCATGAAGCGCGGCTTCGCAATGAAATACCGATCGTCTCGCGCGTGGTGATCGAGACCACAGGGCTCGCCGATCCGGGCCCCATCATCAACAGCATCATTTCCGGAGGCGTGACGGCCATGGGGTTGAGAGACCATGTCGTTGCCCGCCATTATTACCTCACGGAAGTGATTACGGCGTTCGATGCCATAGCGGGCCGCACGACGCTCGAGAGCTTCCTCGAAGGCTGGAAGCAACTGGCCTTCGCCGATCACGTCGTCCTGACGAAAACCGATCTTCTTGGCGAGCGTTACGACGGGATCGAGGACCTTCGCATGCTGAACCCGGCTGCCCATTATCATGACCGCCATGGAGCCGGTTTCGATTTGCCGGCTCTATTCGGCGTGCGCGGCTATTCCATATCCGGCAAAGCCGAGGACGTTCCCGGATGGCTTGCGATGGAGGCGCTTGTCGGGCATCCGGACCACGCCCATGATCCGAACAGGCATGGCGACAAGATCGAAGCAATCAGTCTTATTCATGACGTGCCGCTCGATCCGCGTGCGGTCGATACCTTCCTCCACATTGTAACAAGCAATACCGATTCCGGTCTGCTGCGCCTGAAAGGCATATTCGCCCTTACCGAAGATCCGGAGCGTCCTCTGATCGCCCATGCGGTAAAGCGTCGGCTCTATCCCCGGCAGCGCCTCGACCGATGGCCGGATGATGACCGCCGCAGCCGCGTGGTTCTGATCGGGCAAGACATGCCGCTAAAACCGATCCGCGACCTTTTCGAGGTATTGGCGCCGCGTTCATCCAGAAAGCAACGGAGATCAGCATGAGCCGCCCCTTCGTCAATCCGCTGGCGCGGGGCACACCTGCGGTGATAAGCCATGCGCGCGCTATCAAAAAATGGACGCGGGAGGCGCTTGCTCTGCCCGATGATGCTGTCGTCTCGGTGAATGAACTCGCCTGCCATGTACCCGGTTGCCCGCCGAAGGAGACGGTTGTTCTGGTTATGCAAGGGGGGCGAACAATTCAGGTCTCGGTCCATAAGGCGCTGCATGACGTCACGCGGGACGATATAGCGCTCACTTTCGGCGCGGCCTCAGGGGAGGGATGAATGGACATCCGCAATCATGATCTGAAGGAAGACATCCGCGAGTACTGGTCGAAGCGCTCGCGGACCTTCGACCTGGCTTTCGGACATCGCATCCCGCCCGGATCGGAACTGGATGCCTGGGCGGCTGCGGTGCGCGATGCGATCGGGGCCGCGCCGCAAAAGGTGCTGGAACTTGCCTGCGGCACCGGCGAGGTGACGAAAGTCCTGCTTTCCCTCGGCCATGAGGTGACGGCGCTCGACTTTTCGGAGGCGATGCTTGACGTTGCGCGCGCCAAGCACGCGGGCAACGAACGCGTGCGCTTCATTCTCGCCGATGCCGAACGCACAATGGAACCCCACGAAACCTATGACGCAGTCATCTGCCGGCATCTCGTCTGGACCTTGACGGAACCGGAGCAGGCGCTTGCCGACTGGTTCCGCGTCTTGAAGCCCGGCGGCCGGCTGCTCGTCTTCGATGGGGACTGGGCGAAGCTGACGCCGGTGGGGAAGCTGGCCTCCCTGGCGGTTCGCGTACTGGAACGCTTCATCGGCCAGGATCCCCACTACGACGGGGCGATGAGTGAACGGCACGCAGACATCATGAAGCGCCTTCCGTTCGGTGACGGACTCACGGTCGAAAGGCTCGTGCCTCTGGTGGAGGAAGCCGGCTTTAAGGACATACGACTGCCCACGCGTGGCGCGATCGTCAAGGCGCAACGTCGGAAAGCGGAATTGCGCAACAGGCTGAGGACATTGTTCTACCGGCGTTTTATCCTTGTGGCGTCGCGTCCCGATCCCCTGCGAACAGGCGCATTTGCGGACAAAACCGTGCAATAGATCACGGCTGCGTTCCGTTCGATCGCCGTCAATCATGAATGCAAATGTGCCGATAGTTGTTTTGCCGCAATGACAATTCGACGAATGTGTGGCAGGCGTTAAGCATGAAACATATGCGGTATCTTCTAAAAGACAGGCTGTCGGCAGGCGCTTTTGCCGTGCTGATTGTCTGGCTTCTGGTGCTGCAGAGCCTGCTCGGCGCTCTGGCCCAGAGCGCCATGGCCGCTTCGGCGGCGGATCCGCTCCATGTCATCTGCGCAGCGGACGGGGCGAATGTTCTTGAAAGCGAGGGGCAGGGCGATCTGCCGCAAAAGAAGGCGCCGGAGTGCCCTTGCGCCTCGCTCTGCCAGCTTGTTTCGGGCACAACCACGGCAGTCCTCAATGCCGGTCCCGGCATGCCGGCGTTGTTTCGTTCCGATGCGGGGAAGGTCGATACGGCCTTTTTCGGCTCCCAGCGGCCATTCCTTCGCGGCCTGATCGGCGAGCCAAGGGCGCCGCCGCTTTCTCTCTGACCTCCGTTCAGATTCAAGAACCACGTTTGGAGAGATTCAATGTCCGATCTGACACTCGGGCGGGGCGATGCTGGCGCAGCCATGCGGTCCGCGTCCGATCTTTATCGCGCTGTATGGCGCTGGCATTTCTATGCAGGCCTGCTCGTTCTGCCTTTCATGATCACGCTCGCCGTCACCGGCGCGCTCTATCTGTTCCGCGATGAGATCGACGCCATCGTGCACAGCGACCTGAAACGCGTCGTCGCGCAGGAAAGTATAAGCCGGGTCGCGCCTTCGGCAATGGTCGCTTCCGCGCTCGCCGCCCATCCCGGGACGGCGGTCAAGTTCACCGATCCGCCTGAAACCACCGCATCCGCCGAAATCACCGTCGCGCGTCCCGGCGGCGAGAAGCTTGCCGTCTATGTCGATCCTTACAGCGGCAAGGTTCTGGGTGCGCTTTCCGACCGCGGCACTATCATGTGGACGATCCGCTATCTGCACAGCCTCAAATATTTCGGCTCCTTCACGCGGGCGCTGATCGAGATCGCCGGCGGCTGGTCGATCCTGCTCGTCCTGACCGGCATTTATCTATGGTGGCCGCGCCGGCAGACGGGCGGGGTGGTAACGGTGCGCGGAACGCCGAAGCGCCGTGTCTTCTGGCGCGACCTGCATGCCGTGACGGGCATTTTCGCCGGCTTCTTCATCCTATTCCTTGCTGTGACGGGAATGCCCTGGTCGGGCGTCTGGGGCGCCAAGGTCAATGAATGGGCGAACGGCAACAATTTCGGCTATCCGGCGGGCGTCCGCATCGCCGTGCCGATGTCCGACGAGCATCTCGATCATCTGGCCAAGACCACATGGTCGCTCGAACAGGCACAAATGCCGCAATCTCCGGCGCACGATCACGGGACGAGGCCAATCGGGCTAGACCGGGCCATCGCCATATTCGATGAACTCGGCCTTCATCGCGGTTATGCGGTCAATATTCCGGCGACGCCGGAGGGTGTTTACACCGGCTCGGTCTATCCCGACGATCTCTCGCAGCAACGAGTGGTTCATCTTGACCAATATTCGGGCAAGCCACTCATCGACATGAGCTTCGCGGATTACGGGCTACTCGGCAAAGGACTGGAATGGGGCATCAACGTGCATATGGGGCAGGAGTTCGGCCGTGCGAACCAGCTTGTCCTGCTCGCCGCATGCGCGGGAATCGTCGTGCTTGCCGTTTCTGCCGGGATCATGTGGTGGAAGCGGCGGCCGAAGGGCTCGCTGGGCGTGCCGCCGATGCCATCCGACCGCTGGGTGCTCCGCGGCCTTATCGCCATCCTCGCCGTGGGCGGCATCATCTTTCCGCTGGTCGGCCTGACGCTGATCTTCATGTTGACGGCTGATCAGATCCTCTTTCGCCTGTCGCGACGGAGAAAGACTTGACCGTGGCCACCGGCCCGCTCGCATCGGTATCATCCCCAGCCGGACGACACGGTGGCGGCGGCAAGCGATCCCGAGATGCTGGCCTTCATGGTCGATCGCGGTGCGAGAGCGAAATGCATCGCCGGCGTCTGCTCCGGCCCGTTGGTTCTCGGAGCGGCCAGCCTGCTTGGCAGCTTTCACGCTCCCACCTCACCATGAGGGTGAAGGGGTTGCAATGTCGCGGTAGCCTCATCCTGAGGTGCGAGCCTGGACTTGTCGAGGGGAGCCTCGAAGGCCAGGGCGCCTGGTGTTTCCACCAAAACAAGAATAGCTAATATCTAACGGGTGCGAAGCCACTCTCCGAGTTCGGCTTCGGCCCGCTCCAGGGCGCTATAGTTCAGGAGCTTCCTGAGAAAGGCGACCGTGACGGCGCGCGAGCGCAGGTTGAACCGCCCTTCCTCGTGCTCCGGCATGGATGGATGATGGACGCCGAGCTTCTCATAGAGATGCTGCAGTCGGTTCTGCACGCTGCGCAGCGACAGATTACGGCGGCGGGCGATGGCGCGGTCGGTGAGGCCGAGCGCGATATCGACCAGAATCTCATATTCGGAATCGGTGAAGCCGTTCGTTTGCCCGAGGCTCTTCTGCTGCATGCCGCGCACCTCGCGGTCGATCACGCATTGCGCCTCGATGAAGATGCTGCGCAGCGCCAGCTTGAGTCGGTCGTCGGAAGCCGATTTCAGGACATAGCCATAGGCCGCGCCATCGGGCACGATGCGCGAGACGCCGCGCACATAGGCCTCGTCCGAATAGTTGGACCAGAACAGGATACGGGTTTCCGGCCGCTCCTTCCAAATGGTCCGGGCCGCCTCGATCCCGTTGCGCGGGCTCATCTGCAGGTCCATGACGATATGGGCGGATTTATATTCGCGCGCGATGCGCTCGCCCACGGTTCCGTTCTCCGCCTCGATGACGCTGTCGCATTCCGGCAGCGCCGCGCGCACGGCCTCGTGCAGATAGGAGCGGTGCAGCGGATCATCCTCGACGATCAGAACCTTCATCTTTCACCTCCCATGATCGGATGCGGGCACCGGAAACATGACGCTGACGCAGGTTCCGTCCATCTCCGCATTTGTCCTGATATCGAATTTGGCGGAGATCAGCCGTGCGCGGGTGCGCATGTTCTCCAGGCCGCTGCCGGTTCGCCCGCCGGCGATTTCCAATCCCTGTCCATCATCATTGATCTCGATCGCGATGTTGCCCTTCACGACATGGAGCCAGACCGATATCCGGCTCGCGCGCGAGTGGCGGACGGCATTGTTGATGGCTTCCTGGACGATGCGGAAAAGCGCGATGCTCACCGTCTGGTCGAGCTTGTCGATCGCCCCGCCGGTATCATCCGTCAATTGCCAGTCGATGTAGGAATCGCTTTCGCTGACCGAGCGGTGGAGATGATTTTCCACCGCCTGCGCGAAGCCGAAAAGCTGGAGGACGGTAGGCTTCGCCTGCTCGATGATCTGGCGGAGGTCCTGCATGCATTGCTGCAATCCGCGCGACACTGGCTCCAGTGTTTCCCCTGTAACCTCCGGCAGATGCGTCAGCCGCTCGATCCGCCGCGCCAGCCGGGTGAGGTCGGCAAGCGTCTGGTCGTGCAGGTCCATGCCGATGCGCTGTCTTTCGGTCTCCAGCGCCTCGGTCAGCCGCAACGCGCCGAGGCGCAGGCCCTCCTCGCGCGCGCGGGCTTCCGCCTCCACGATTGCGGAGCGCTGTGCCTGCTCCGCCGCGCGAAGCGCGAAGAAATAGGGCGCCAGCAGATCGGCGATCGGCTGGGCGTTGTGGACATCCTGCATCGTATAAAGATCGGCGGTGCGGCTCGAGCAGCTCAGCGCGCCGATGACGTCGCCCCGCACCTTCAGGGGCACATGCAGCCGGCTGCGAAGCGATTGCTGCTGGATGGGCGCGGAAAAGGCGCCTTCGAAATGGAATCGCGGATCGTTGCAGGCGTCGCCTGTCAGGAGAAATTCATCCTCGCCCCAGAGCACCGTCCGGATTGGACTGCCGGCAAGCGGCGCCGGCGGCGGCTTGCCCCAGGCGGTCTCCAGCCCGGTTTCATAGGCGGTGTGATATTTGCCGTCGAGCATGATGATGCACACATCGAGATGATCGTGCGGGATGATGTGGCTGATCTCGGCCGCCACCGCCTGGATGGCCGAATGGAAATCGAGCTGCCCGGCCAATAGCCGCGATATGCCGATATAATGGTCCAAAAGCCTGGCAGGCGCCGGACTGAGCATCTGCGCTTCCTCCTCCATCGTCCCGTCTCGCCTCTCCCCGGCGATAGGCACCACCTCTATACCCGATTTAGCGCTTTTCAGGGCCATTCCGTCTTGCGGGATCCCGCAGATTTTTGAGAACATACCGCAAATGGGTTGCCTCAATGCGCCTGTACAATACCACCGATCTTCGTCATCCTGCCGGCACTGAGAGGAGGAAGCTCAGTTTCAAAGGCGGTTCTACCCCACGAGGGGAAGAGGACATAGCGGGCCAGTCGCAACGGCGGGCCATGAGGGAGAGAGACAATGAATATCAGAAAGATGCTCCTGGCATCGGTGGCGATAGCGTGCGCGTTTCCAGCGGCGACGTTGGCGGATACGTCTGACAAGAAGATAGCACTTTCCAACAATTATGCCGGCAATTCCTGGCGTCAGGCGATGCTGACGAGCTGGGAAAAGGTGACCGGTGAAGCGGTGAAGGCCGGCGTCGTGTCCGCCGCCGACGCCTTCACCACGGCGGAGAACCAGGCGACCGAGCAGGCCGCGCAGATTCAGAACATGATCCTGCAGGGCTATGACGCGATCGTCCTCAACGCCGCATCTCCGACGGCGCTCAACGGTGCGGTGAAGGAAGCCTGCGATGCTGGCATCACCGTCGTCTCCTTCGACGGCATCGTCACCGAGCCTTGCGCCTGGCGCATCGCCGTCGATTTCAAGGAAATGGGGCGTAGCGAGATCGAATATCTCGCCAAGCGGCTTTCCGACGGCGGCAATCTTCTGGAAATCCGCGGGCTGGCGGGCGTCTTCGTCGATGACGCGATTTCGGGCGGCATCCATGAAGGTGTCGCGGAAAACCCGCAGTTCAAGATCGCCGGGTCGGTCCATGGCGACTGGGCGCAGGATGTCGCGCAGCGCGCCGTCGCCGGCATCCTGCCGAGCCTGCCGGAAATCGCTGCCGTGGTGACGCAGGGCGGCGACGGCTATGGCGCGGCGCAGGCCTTTGCCGCCGCCAAGCGCCCGACGCCCATCATCATCATGGGCAACCGCCAGGACGAGCTTGCCTGGTGGAAGGAGCAGAAGGACGCCAACGGCTACGAAACCATGTCGGTTTCCATCGCGCCCGGCGTCTCAACGCTCGCCTTCTGGGTCGCCCAGCAGATCCTCGACGGCAAGGAGGTCAAGAAGGACCTCGTCGTGCCGTTCCTGCGCATCGACCAGGACAATCTCGAGGCCAATCTGGAGAAGACCCCGCAGGGCGGCGTCGCCAATGTCGAATATACGCTGGAAGATGCCCAGAAGGTGATCGACAGCGCAAAGTGAACGGACGGCCGGTGCTCAACCGGAGCACCGCCCCGCCAATTCGGCTTCATCCGCTGCAGGGCGGATGAAGCCACGTGAAATCCGGATAACAGAGCCCTTGAACCAGGCCATGAACAGCCATTCCCAATCCGTGCCGGTGGTCGAGGCGCGGGACGTCAAGGTCAGCTTCGGCGCGGTGCGCGCGCTTGCCGGCGTCGATCTCGTCATTCGGCCGGGCGAATGCGTCGGCCTCGTCGGCCATAATGGCGCGGGCAAATCGACCATCGTCAATGTCATCAATGGCGGACTTTCGCCGCATGAGGGCACGATCGCCTATAAAGGCGAGGAGCGTGGCCGCACAGGGATCGCTGCTGCGCGCGGCCACGGCATACGCTGTGTCTTCCAGGAATTGTCGCTCTGTCCGAACCTGACGGTTATTGAAAACACCCGGATCATGCACCGCGCGCTCACCGGCTGGGGCTGGCGCGGCCGGGCCGCCGCAGCCATCCGGAGCAAGCTCGACGAGATTTTTCCCGGCCACCGCATCGATTGTTCCCGCGCTGTTGGCGATCTTTCGATCGCCGAGCGGCAGATGGTGGAGATCGCCACCGCGTTCGCCGATGTCGGTCAGGCGCCGAAGCTGGTCATCCTCGACGAGCCGACCTCATCGCTTGACGCGAGCCTCGCTGAGCAATTGCTGGCGCATGTCCGCACCTATGTGGCGGGTGGCGGCTCGGTCATCTTCATCTCGCATATACTGGGCGAAGTGCTTTCGACGGCGACCCGCATCGTGGTGATGAAGGATGGCCGCGTCGTTGCCGATCGTCCCACCGCAGAATTCACGCAAGCCGGGCTCGTCCAGGCAATGGGAAGCGTCGTCGCGGAGAAGAAGGACGCGCGGGTGGCGCGCGCGCTCACCACATCGGAGCCCATCCTGTCGTTACCGCCGCGTCACGGGCGCGGCCTGCCGTTCAAGGCCTTTCGCGGAGAACTCGTCGGGCTTGCCGGGTTGAGCGGGCATGGCCAGACCGACATGCTGGTGGACCTCTATCATTCGCGCAGCGGTAATTGGCTGCGGCGCGGGAACCCGCAGGTGGCCTTCGTTGCCGGCGATCGCGGCTATAACGGCACCTTCCCGCTATGGAGCATTCTCAACAATCTGAGTGTTGCCTCGCTCACCGATCTCTCCCGCGCTTCGCTCATCGACGAGCGGCATGAGGTGGAGCTGGGCGAGGAATGGAAGCGCAGGATCGCGATCCGCACCCCGGATATGGAGAACGGCATCCTGTCGCTTTCCGGCGGCAATCAGCAGAAGGTGCTGTTTGCCCGCGCATTGGCGGTCCGCGCGCCGATCGTGCTGATGGACGATCCGATGCGCGGCGTCGATATCGGCACCAAGCAAGAGGTCTATGATATCGTGCGCAGTGAAGCCGAAAACGGCCGGACCTTCATCTGGTATTCGACCGAAATGGACGAAATCTGCATCTGCGACCGCGTCTATGTCTTCAACTCGGGCGCCATCGTCGCGGAACTGACCCGAAATGACATCAATGAGGAAAACATCCTCGCCGCTTCCTTTACCGAAGCCGTGACCAGGGAAGCCGTTGCATGAAATTGAACCTATCGACCGATAGCGTCCGGCTGCTGATCCCGGCGCTGTCGCTGACCGTTCTCCTGTGCGCGGTTTTCTACCTGCAGCCGCGCGCCATGAGCTATACCGGGCTCAACCTTCTCTTCAATCTTGCTGTGCCGATCACTCTTGCGACGATCGCGCAGATGCTGATCATGACGGTCAACGACCTCGATTTGTCGATGGGCACCTTCGTCAGTTTCGTCGCCTGCGTCGCTGCTACTTTCCTGCCCACCGACCCGCTGATCGGCGCCGCCATCCTTCTGGCAGCGATCGCCGCCTATGCCGTGCTCGGTATCGTCATCCATGTCAGGGAATTGCCGTCGATCGTCGTCACCCTCGGCATGAGCTTCGTCTGGGGCGGCCTCGCCGTGCTGATCCTGCCGGCGCCGGGCGGCCAGGCGCCAGTCTGGGCGCGGTTGCTAATGACGTCCAAGCCACCGCTCGTGCCGATGGCGATCGTTGCCAGCATCGTCATCGCCGTTGTCACGCATTTCATTGTCATGCGTTCGTCCTTCGGCGTGCTGATACGTGGTGTCGGCGGCAATACCCGTTCCGTCGAACGCGCCGGCTGGTCGATCATTGCCGCGCGCGGAGGAGCTTACGCACTTGCCGCCTTCTTCGCCGTTCTGGCAGGCATAGCGCTGGTCGGGTTGACCACGTCGGCCGACGCCAATATCGCGCTCCGCTATACGCTGCTCTCCATCGCCGGCGTCATTCTCGGCGGTGGCGAGTTCGTCGGCGGCCGGGTGTCGCCCGTCGGCGCGGTGATCGGCGCCCTGACACTGACGCTCGCCGGCTCGTTTCTCTCTTTCCTCAGGATTTCGCCGGACTGGCAGATCGGCGCGCAAGGCGCGATCCTGATTATCGTTCTCGCGCTCCGCCTGCTTCTCAACCGGCTCGAAAAGCGGGAGAAGGGCCGATGAACGCGCTCCGCTTGCTTGTCCAGAAGCCATGGATATGGTCCTTCGCGGCGACCGCCATCGTCTGGTTCATCACGATCATGTTCACCGGCGGGGCCAGCGCGGCGGGCCTGTCGCAGGCGGCACTTACCTTCGCGGCGTTTTCGATCATCGTCGGCATCGGCCAGATGTTCGTCATCACGCTGGGGCCGGGCAATATCGATCTCTCCGTTCCGGCAATGATGACGCTCTCGGGTACCGTGGCGCTGAAGCTGATGGGTGTGGACAATGCCATGATCCTGCCTGGCCTTGGAGTGGCGGTTCTGCTTGGTGTGGCCGTTGGCATCGGCAATTATGCCTTCATCAAGCTCCTGCGCATCCCGCCGATCATCGCGACGCTTTCCATGAGCTTCATCGTTCAGTCGATGGCAATCTGGACCAATCGCGGCATCCGGATCAAACCGCCGGCGCTGCTGGCCGATTTCACCACTTCCAGCTTCTTCGGCATTCCGAATGTCGCCATTGTCGCCTTCGTGCTCTCCGTGATTGCCTGGGTGCTGTTGCAGAAAAGCGTTTACGGGCGCTGGATATCAGCCATTGGCCAGAGCATTCCCGCCGCGAGGATGGCCGGCATTCCTGTCGACGGCGTTCGCCTCGCGACCTATGTGCTGTGTGCGGTGCTTGCATCCCTCTGCGGCTATCTGCTGGCGAGTTTTTCCGGAGGCGCGGCGCTCAATATGGGCTCGGAATATCTCCTGATGTCGATCGCCGTCGTCGTCATCGGCGGCACCGCCGTTGCCGGCGGCGATTCCAACGTTCCCGGCATCTGGGGTGCGTCGCTGTTCCTGTTTCTCGTCGTCTCCATGCTCAACACCTATGGTCTCGGCGCGGGCATCCGCCTCGTCATGACGGGCATCATCATCATCGCGGTGATCATGGTGGCGGGCGGACGAAAGCGTGGGCGGGCCTGATGCCGCGCGTTGCCATTTTTAAATCTTTATATGAGGAGCAGGCGCATGCTGCACAATCCGATCTATGAGATCCACGACCGGCGGTTTCGCCGTCTCATCGTCAAGAACGCCGATCTGGAGGAGCTCTATACCGGCTGTCGCTGGGCGGAGGGGCCGGTTTGGTTTGCCGATGCCAATTGTCTCGTGTGGAGCGACATTCCGAACCAGCGGATGCTGCGCTGGGTGCCGGATGGCGGCGTCTCGACCTTTCGCGCGCCGTCCAACTTCACCAATGGCAATACCCGCGACCGGCAGGGGCGGCTCGTCTCCTGCGAGCACGGCACGCGCCGTGTCACCCGCACTGAAATCGACGGGACGATCACCGTCCTGGCCGACAGCTATCAGGGCAAGCGCCTCAATTCGCCCAATGATGTGGTGGTGCGCTCGGACGGCTCGGTATGGTTCACCGATCCAACCTACGGCATCCTCTCCGATTACGAGGGCTACAAGGCCGAGCCGGAGCAGGCGGCGCACAACGTCTTCCGGCTCGATCCCCAAACGGGAACGCTCGAATCCGTCGTGGACGATTTCGTTCAACCGAACGGGCTCGCCTTTTCGCCTGACGAGAGCAAGCTCTACATCGCCGATTCAGGAGGGAGCAATGACGAGGCCCTGCCGCGCCACATCCGGGTCTTCGATGTCGAAGACGGCAAGCGCCTGATCAACGGCCGGCTGTTCTGCACCATCGGCAAGGGCGTGCCGGACGGGATGCGGGTGGATACGGAGGGGAATGTATGGACCAGCGCCGGCGATGGCGTGCAGTGTTTTGCGCCGGATGGCACGCTCCTAGGCAAGATTCTGGTGCCGCAGGTGGTGGCGAACGTCACCTTCGGTGGTCCGCGCCGCAACCGCTTGTTCATCGCAGCGACGAAGTCGGTCTATTCGGTTTATGTCACGGCAACGGGCGCGCAGGTCCCTTGATATGGGGTGACGGCCGTCACTTTCTGCGGGTAGACTGAACAAGAAGTATCGCGAACGGGAGGAGTGACCGCATGAGCAAGGAACGGATCGGTTTCATCGGCGTCGGGCTGATGGGACACGGCATGGCCAAGAACATCGTCGAGAAGGGCTGGCCTCTGACCGTGCTCGGACATCGCAACCGCGCGCCGGTCGAGGACCTGAAAGCCCGTGGCGCGGCAGAAGCGACGAGCGCGCGCGACCTTGCCGAAAAGAGCGATATCGTGGTGATCTGCGTTACCGGCAGTCCGCAGGTGGAGGCCGCCATCAAGGGGCCGGAAGGATTGGCATCGGCCGGCAAGCCGCTGCTCATCTGCGACTGCTCCACATCCGAACCTTCCTCCACGATCAGGCTTGCCGCAGACCTTGCGCCCAAGGGCATCACGCTGATCGATGCGCCGCTCAGCCGCACGCCGAAGGATGCGGAGGCGGGCACGCTCGACGTCATGGTGGGCGGCGATCCGGCGGCGGTCGAGCGCGCCTGGCCGGTGCTCGAGGCCTTTGGCCAGCGCATCGTGAAGACCGGGCCGGTCGGCACCGGCCATACGATGAAGCTCCTCAACAATTTCGTCTCGATGGGCTATGCCGCGATCTATGCGGAGGCCCTGGCGCTCGGCGCCAAGGCGGGCATCACGCCCGCCGTCTTCGACAGCGTCATTCGCGGCGGCCGCATGGATTGCCTGTTCTACCAGACCTTCTTCAAATATGTCCTCGAACGCGACCGCGACGCGCACAAGTTCACGCTTGTCAATGCGCTGAAGGACACGACCTATCTCGCTGCCTTCGCCAATGCCGCCGGCCTTGCCAATCCGGTCGGCTCGGCCGTGCGCAACTCCTACGCGCTTGCCGTCAATACCGGCCATGCGGAGGACTATGTGCCGATGCTCTCCGACATCGTGGCTGAGATGAACGGGGTCAAGCTGTTAACGGAATGAATTTCGGGTGCCGTCAGGCTGCTTTCCCCTTTCGATAAAGCCAGTCCATGAGGATCGGCGTCAGATACATCGGGATCTGGTAGCAGCCGATGAAGAGCAGCAGTGGGTCGATGACGCTCGCCGGCAGTGCGGTGAGGAACAGCGCGATATTGCGGTTGCCGGCGATGATGCCAAGCGGTGCGGCCAGATGCTTCCTGCCGGCCCGGCGCAGGAGAAGGGCGACGGCGATCTGCAGGCCGAAATTTCCTGCGAAGGCGACCGCGAGCGCTACCATGAAAGTGGATGGTGTCTCCCAGATCGCCGGGCCGACGGCCGACATCAGCCCGACGACGACCACCGCCATGGCAATTGCCGAAAGGCCGTCGATCGCGGCGATCGTGCGTAGCGAAGGCGTCTTCAGGAAAAACCAGCGGATCGTAAATGCCGCGACGGCGGCGAGCGCGATGATGGCGAGCAGCCGGCCGGCGGCCGAGAGCACCTGCGCCACGTCGCCGAGCGCCGGCGAAAGCCAGAAGACAGGGATGACGGTCAGTGGCAGCAGCGCGGTGCCGATGACAAGCTGGCGCAGGGCTGGTGCGGGGTCATTACCTGTCAATATGGTCAGGTTCGGACTACCGGAGATGGGAGAGGCCGCCATCATCAGCACCAGGGCGGTTGCCAGCGCTCCCGTCCAGCCGGCGAGGTGGAAGACAAGGAGCGCCGCAAGCGGCAACGCCATCTGGAAGAGCAGGGCGATGCCGATCGAATTGCCGAGATCGCGCAAGGCGCCCACCGCCTGACGGGGGCCGACGCGAAGCGCGGCGATGAAAAGAAGAAGAGCGATCAACTCGCCGATCCACGGCCGCATGGCGAGCGCGAAGCCGGGAAGGGCGATGCCGACGGCAAGGCCGAGCACGAGAATGAGGCGGCCATGGCGTGCCGCATGGGCCAGCGCATCAACGAGGATCATTCCGCATCATCCGCCGGCCGCCGTCTGGCGCATATTGTCGGGCAGCCAGGTGGCAAGTTCCGGAAAGGCGATCAGCAGGAACACCATCATCAGCATGATAGCGAACATCGGCAGGGCGGCACGCGCGATGAAGCTCATCTCATGACCCGTCATCCCTTGCAGGACGAACAGGTTGAAGCCGATCGGCGGGGTGATCTGCGCCATCTCCACCACCAGCACCACGAAGATGCCGAACCAGATGATGTCGATGCCGGCCTGGCGGATCATCGGCTCGACGACGGCTATGGTGAGGACGACGATTGAGATGCCGTCGAGGAAACAGCCGAGAATAATGTAGAAGGCCATCAGCACTAAAAGGAGCTCGAAGCGTGAAAGCTCCATGGCTGCAATCGCCGCCGCCAAGCCCCGCGGCAGGCCGGTGAAGCCCATGGCGAGCGACAGGAAGGCGGCGCCCGCGAGGATCAGGGCGATCATCGCCGAGGTGCGCACCGCGCCCATCAGCGTTTCGAAGAATGTCTTGATTGTGAGCGATCCCTGCCAGACGGCAAGGATGAGCGAGCCGATGACGCCGATCGCCGCCGCCTCCGTTGCCGTCGCGATGCCGGCATACATGGAGCCGATGACGAGCAGGATGAGGAGAAGGACCGGAATGAGGAAGCGTGACTGCCGGACCTTTTCCATTAAGGTCATCGGCGGCTCCGGTTGCGGATCATAGCTTTTGGAAAGCCGCGAGACGAGGCCGACATAGACCATGAACATCGCCGCCAGGACGAGGCCGGGAATGATGCCGGCGATGAAGAGCTTGGTGATCGATTCATTGATGCTGACGCCATAGACGATCAGAGTCAGCGATGGCGGGATCATCAGCCCCAGCGTCGCCGCGCCGGCGAGCGTGCCGATCACCATGCGTTCGGGATAATTGCGCCTGCGCAGTTCGGGGATTGTCATCTTGCCGACCGTGGTCAGCGTGGCGGCGGACGAGCCGGAAACTGCGGCGAAGACCGTGCAGCCGGCAATGTTGGTATGCATCAGTCCGCCGGGCAATCGCGCCATCCAGGGCGACAGGCCCTTGAACATGTCCTCCGAGAGGCGTGTGCGGTAAAGGATCTCGCCCATCCAGATGAACATCGGCAGCGCCGTCAGCGACCAGGAGGAGGCCGAGCGCCACATCACCGTCATCATGGCGTCGCCGATCGGGCGGTTGGTAAATATCTCCATGCCGAAATAGGCGACGCCCAGCAGGGCAAGGCCGATCCAGACGCCCGAGCCGAGGAGGACGAACAGGACAAGCAAGAAGAGGCCGATGGCGTAGAACTGTTCCATCTATTCAGCCCTGCTCTGTTCGGTGAGGTCGGCGCGGATATTGTCGCGGCGGGTAAGCAACAGCGTCACCAGATTGTCGATGAAACAGATCGCGAGAATGACGGCGCCGATCGCCACCGGCGTCTGGACGATCCACAAGGGCGTTGCATCCTGACCCTGACTGACATCGTGCAGCTTGCGCGACCAGTAGACGGTCTTGACCGCGAACCATGCGAGGTAGCTGGACGCCACGGAAGCGATGGCGAGGCACCACAACTCGCCCCAGAAGCGCCGCTCGCCCAATGCGCTCAACAACAGATTGACGCGGATATGCGCCCCGCGGTTGAGCGTGTGGGCGAACGCCAGGAAGGATGCGGCGGCCATCAGATAGCCGGCATATTCGCTGGAACCGGGAAACGGAATGCCGGCCCAGCGGGCGATCACCTGGAGGCTGATGACGAGGAGGATGGCGACCAGGCAGATGGCGGCCAGGGCTCCGGCCCCGTCATAGACAGTATCGAGGCTGCGGCGGATGATATGCGCGGCTTTGGGCATTCCGGATCCTTCGGACCAGATAGGAGACGCCCCGGACGGGGCTCTGGGCTACTATTCGGCGCGATAGGCGTCGATGATTGCCTTGCCGTCCTCGCCGGCGTTTTGCAGCCACTCGTCCGTCATCGTCTTGCCGAAGCCGGCGAGCTCTTCTTTGAGCATTTCGCTCGGCTGCGAGACCTTCATGCCGTTCTCCGCCAGCGTCTTGAGATAGCCGGCCGATAATTCCTGAGACTTTTTCGTGCCCTCGGCGGCGATCTTGTCGCCGCAATCCGAGACCGCCTTCTGCGTCGCCTCGTCGAGATCGTCCCAGGTGTCCTTGTTGATGAAGACGACATTGCGCGGCAGCCAGGCCTGAACGTCATAGAAATGCGTCAGGCTTTCCCAGGCCTTGGAATCGACGCCCGTCGATCCCGACGAGATGAAGCTCTCCACCACGCCGGTCGCCAGTGCCTGGCTGAGCTCAGCTGCCTCGATCTGCACCGGCGCCATGCCGGCCAGTTCGGCGATGCGGGCGGTCGCCGCATTATAGGCGCGGAACTTCACGCCCTTCATATCGGCGACGGAGTTGACTTCCTTCTTGAAATAGAAGCCCTGCGGTGGCCACGGCACGGCATAAACATAGACGAGGTTCTGATCCTCCAGGGCCTTGGCGACCTTGTCGCGCGCCGCGTTCCACAGCTTGTCCGATGCTTCATAGGAGGTGGCGAGGAAGGGAATGGAATCGACGCCGAAAAGTGGGTTCTCATTGGCATGGGCGGAAATCAGGCGTTCGCCGATCGGCGCCTGGCCCGTCTGCACCGCGCGCTTGATATCGTTGCCGCTGAACAGCGAACCGTTGGGATGGGTGACGATCTCGATATCTCCGCCTGTCCCTTCGCCCACGCATTTGGCGAAGGCGGCCGCGTTCTCGGAGTGGAAGTTGGTGGCGGGATAGGCGAGCGGCATATCCCATTTTTCGGCATTGGCGGTACCCGCTGTCATCACGGCGGCAACCGTCGAGGCGAGGAAGATCGAAAAACGCGTCATCTCATTGATGCTCCCATTGTTGGCAAATGTGTCGTGTGGTTCCCTGATTTTTCGATTCTTATTGGAAACGAGAAGGCGCATAGGGTGCAAGGTCTAAATTCGGTGTCTTGCCCGAAATGAGCTGCGCCAATATGCGTCCGGTCTTAGGCCCGCCGGTGAGACCGATATGATGATGGCCGAAGCCGAGATAGGCGCCCTTGGCGCCGGGCACTTCGCCGATCAGCGGGATCGAATCGGCGGGCGCCGGGCGGTGTCCCATCCACTCGGTCTCCTTCTTCCAGGCGAGGCCCGGTATGACCGCCTCGATCTGCTTGATGAGCAGGTCAAATGGCGCGCGGGAAGCGGGGGCATCAAGCCCACCGAACTCGACGATGCCGGCAAGCCTGAGCCGTCCGTCCATTGGCGTGACCACGAACTTGCCCGACGCAACCATCACCGGCGAGCGTGGCATGATATTTGGCTCCCAGAGTTCGACGTGATAGCCGCGTTCGCTTTCGAGCGGCACATCGAGCCCGAGCTTGCGGCAAAGCGGCTTCGACCAGACGCCGGTCGCCAGTACAACGGTCGAGCAGGGAAGCGTTTCGCCACCAATGCGCACGCCGGTCACGCGGCCGTTTTCGCGCACGACGTCACTGACTTCACCCTTGATGATACGTCCGCCATTTGCAGCGACATAGGCGGCGAGGTCCTTGACATAGCGGCCCGGATCGCTGATGCGGCCATGATTGCCGAGGCGCACGGCGAAGTCGAAATCAGGGGCAAGGGCGGGATCGTATTTGCGGACGAGCCGGCCTTCCAACTCGTCCCAGCGGAAGCCGTTGTCGCGGCGGATAGACCAGCCGAAGGCGTCGCTCTCGAAATGCGCGCGGTCACGATAGACGAAGACATAATCCGTGGGCGTCAGCCATTTTTCCGCGCCGGTGCCGTGGCTGAGTGCCTGGTGATCGGCAAGGCTGTCGCCGACGATCGGCGCGAGGGCCGTGGCGATCCGCCCGACATCCTCCGGCGTGCAATGCTTGAGATAGGCGCGCAGCCAGGGCGTCAGCCTGGGCAGATAGGACCATTTCAGGAAAAGCGGCTGATCGGGGTCGAGCAGCATGCGCGGCGCCTTGCGCAGCAGGCCCGGCACGGTAACGGGAACGACGGCGCTGGAGGCGAGCACACCGCCATTGCCATAGCTCGTGCCGTCGCCGGGCTCGCCGCGATCGACAAGGATGACGTCGTGGCCGTCGCGCAGCAGCCAGATGGCCGTCGAGACGCCAACGATGCCAGCGCCGATGACGATGACGGGCAGCTTCTTCCCGGCCTTCTCCGTCATCAGGCCACCCATTCCGAAACGGGCGCCGCAGCCTCGTCAAGCGGTTGGGTGATGATATCGACGAGCGTCGGTTCACCTGTTTCGAGCGCCCGCTTCAAAACCGCTTCAAGTTCCGCCGGGTCTTCCACCTTCCAGCTTTTCAACCCATAGGCGGAAGCGACGGCGGCGTGGTTCGTTCGGGTGAAATCGACATTGTGGAAGCGCTCGCCAAAGCCCGAGCGCTGCCCGGCCTTGATCCAGCCATAGACGCCGTTGGAAATCGTGATGAAGGTGATCGGCATCCGGTAACGCACGACGGTTTCCAGCTCACCGACGCTCATGCCGAATGAGCCGTCGCCCATTACCGCGACAGTCTTGACATCCGGCCGCCCGACATGCGCGCCGATCGCCGCGCCCATTGCGTAGCCGAGCGCGCCATGGGCGCGATTGGTAATGAAGTGCCGACCGGCAGATGGCCAGCGATAATGAGCCGAGAAATAGGGGCAGGGCGTGCCGGGATCGGCGCAGATGATCGCATCCGGGCCAAGCAGGCGCTGCAACGTGGCGATCACCCGTTCCGGCCGGATCGGCGTCTCGCTTGAGGCGGCCAGCGGCTCGAACGCGGCAAGCTTCTTCCGCCACGCAGCACCAGCGCGCTCCATGCCGTCATTCGCTCCCTTGACGCCGCGCCTCTTGAGCTCGGCGAGAATGGCTTCGAGCGCCAGCCGCGCATCGGCGACAATGGCCGCCTCGGTCGGATAATTAGCGCCGATCACCGCTGGATCGGAATCGATATGGACGATCCTTGCGCCGGGCGCCGGGTTGCGCCAGCGCTCCGTCGTGACGGAGCCGGCGCGGCAGCCAATGAAGAGAACAAGGTCGGCCTCCTCGACGATGGCACGCGTTGATGCAACGCCGCCATTGGAGCCGACGACGCCGACGGCACGCGGATCGGTCTCAGCGATCGCACCCTGGCCGGAAACCGTGGTCGCCACCGGCAGGTCGAGCAGGGCGGCGATCTCCGCCAAAGGTGCCATGGCATTCGCCAGCACGACGCCACCGCCACAGATGACGAGCGCCCGCCTGGCCGAAACCAGCGCATCGACGGTCGCTTCGATTGCACCGCGTTCAGGCGCGACCGGCAGGGCTGGGAAGGTCTGGTGGCGCGGGTCGGCCCAGATCTCATCCGGCGTCACGGGTGCTTTCTGCGTATCAAAGGGAAGCGCCAGATGCACGGCGCCCGGACGGCCAGTCATCATTTCGCGGAAGGCCCGGCGCACCATCGCCGGCAGGCGCTGGGCATCATCGAGCGAGGCATTCCATTTGGTCACCGGCCTGAACAGAGCGACCTGGTCGAGCTCGGTCAGCGGGTAGCGGCCATGCGAGGTGGTCGATACATCACTGTTGATCGCCAGCACGGGAACGGAGCTTTCATTCGCTTCCACCACTCCAGGCAGAATGTAAGTGGCTCCGCCGCCCGACGGCCCTTCGCAGACGCCCGGTCGCCCGGTCACGCGCGCATAGGCATCGGCCATATAGGCGGCGTGGCGCTCGTCGCGGGTGAGAAGATGGGTGATGCCGTGATCGAGCCGAAACAGCGCATCGTAGAGCGGCAGCGTCGTGTCGCCGCAAAGGCCGAACATGTGTTTCACGCCATAGGCGTCGAGCATCCTCACCATCGCCTCGGCGCCGGTCAGGGTATTTTGTGAAAGCGGTGAATTCATCGTGTTGGATACCATGGGAAGTGTCGATCGAGCGTGGAATGAACCAGCTTCCCGATCGATGGGAAAAACTGTATACAGGCCTGAATACTGGTTTGAGAGGTGAAGCGAGTCAAGCCGTGAATAGAGAAGCAACGGAGCCGCGCACTCAAGAAGGTCTGGTGGAGACGCTCTACTCCGACATCCGGGCGATGGCGGTCGATTTCCGGTTGCGGCCGGGGGAGCGCGTCAACGAGGTGGCGCTGTCGCGCGCGCTCAATGCCAGCCGCACGCCGCTGCGCGAGGCGCTGAACCGGCTGGTGGCGGAAGGTTTCCTGACCTTCGAGAGCGGCAAGGGTTTCTTTTGCCGGACCTATTCCGTCACGGAGATTCAGGATCTTTACCAGCTGCGCCAGGCGATCGAGCGCTTTGCCGTCCAACTGGCGGTCGAGCGCGCGAGCGATGGTGCGCTCGCTGAGCTCGGCCGCTTTCTCGACCGCACTGCGGGCGAGGAGGGCCGCTCGCCGGAAGAATTGCTGGCATGGGATGAGCATTTCCACGAGACGATTGCCGATCTTGCCGGCAACGCTGAACTGCTGCGCACACTCGGGAATATCAACGCACGCATCCGCTTCTTCCGTTGGGTGGATATGGAGAGCCGCCGCGGCCGTACCCAAGGCGAGCACCGCGCAATCCTGTCAGCGATCGCGGCGCGCGATGCCACCTCCGCCAGCGCGCTGATGGATGGACATATCGTCCGGCGGCGGGAAGAGATCGCGCGGGCGGTCAGGGAATGCCACGCGCGGCTTTTTGCCGACGAGGATTACAGGACACCGGAGTTCAAGACGATGGATGAGCTATGAAGGCGAGAGGCGGCAAATCGATCTATGGCGCAGCGGTCGGCATCCTGATGCTCGACGCGCGCTTTCCCCGCATTGTTGGCGACATGGGCAACGCGCTGACCTGGCCGTTTCCCGTTCATTACAAGATCGTCCGCGGGGCCTCGCCCGATCGCGTGGTGCGGAGGAACGCCGAAGGCCTGCTCGATGTGTTCATCGGCGCGGCGCGTGAACTCGTGGCCGACGGCGTCGACGGCATCACCAATTGCGGGTTTCTGTCGCTGTTCCAGGAGGAGCTAGCGGACGCCGTGGGCGTGCCGGTGGCGACTTCGTCGCTGATGCAGGTCTCACTCGTCAACCGGCTTCTGCCGAAGACGAAACGCGCCGGCATCCTGACGATCTCCGCCTCGACGCTGACCCCACTGCATCTGAAAAAGGCCGGCGTACCGGCCGGTACGCCGATCAGCTCGACGGAGGCGGGAACTGAATTCACCCGCGTCATCCTCGGCAATGAAGAGGAGCTCGATGTCGAGGCGGCGCGTCGGGATAATGTGGAAGCCGCGTTGCAGCTTGCCCGCGCCAATGCCGATCTCGGCGCGATTGTGCTCGAATGCACCAATATGATCCCCTACGCGGCCGACATTCGCGAGGTCACCGGCCTGCCGGTTTTCTCGATTGCCAGCTTTGTGGAATGGTTTCAGAGTTCGCTGCAGCCGCGGCGGTTCCGGCTGACATCGGCGTAGACATTTTCGTCAACTGGACGGCTCGGACCGTTCGGACTCCGCCAGATAATCGATGACGGCCCGGACGGCAGGCAGCTGTCCGCGTCGATGCGGCGTCAGGATCGTCGTCGTGATCGTATTCTCGAACCAGTCGGGCAGGACATGGACCAGCTCACCGCGATCGAGGCTTTCTCGCGCGATCGTCTCCGGTACGCACACGATGCCAAGCCCCGTTTTCGCCGCCTGCAGCAGCATGCCGGCTTCATCGGTTGCGAAGCTGGAGCGCGGGGTAATCACGATCTCTTCGTTCGCCCGGTTGTGCAGCAGCCAGTGCTTCACCGTGAGGCTTCCATTGACGCCGTCGTGTTCTGCCAGTTCCCGTGGCGTATGCGGCACGCCGTGGCGGTCGAGATAGGCAGGTGCCGCCACCAGGATGGTCCGTTCAACCGACATCCGCCTCTGCACGAGGCCGGAATCCGGCAGAGGGGATCTATGGCTGCGCACCGCGATATCGAAATTCTCATGAACAAGGTCCACGAAACGGTCGGTGACGTGCAATTGGACCTCAATTTTCGGGTAGGCCCGCAAGAGTCCCGGCAGCCGATCGGCGAGCCGGAATTGCGCGACGGGGACCGACGTGGTGATTCTGACGATGCCGATGGGCTCGGCCATTCGGCGGCGCACGACGTCATGCGCCGCTTCGGCTTCGATGATCGCGGCGCGGGCATGGTCGTAGAACTCGCGCCCCATTTCAGTAAGCGTGAAGCTGCGCGAAGTGCGGTGGATGAGGCGAACGTCGAGTTCGGCTTCGAGTTCCGCCACCCGCTTGCTGATGGTGGATTTCGGCGAGCCGAGCCGCCTGGCCGCTGCAGCGAATCCGCCGCTTTCCACCGCTTGAACGAACATCCGGAGATCATTGAGATTGAGCATGACGATCGTCCATGAATGGAGACTTTAAGGCGATAACATAGGGTCTACAGGAGCAACGTCCATGAATCTATGTTTTCCAGCAGGGAATGAACCCTCGCACAGGCAAATATGGAGACAGAAATGGTACCGATCCTCTTTTACGGCATCCCTTCGGGATGCTCCTTCGGTTCGATCGTCGCGCTGGAATGGCTGGGTGAGCCCTATCGGCTCTGCCGCATCGACATGATGAGCGAGGTGATCGGGAGCGATGCCTATCGGCGCATCAACCCCGTCGCCGAAACGCCGGCATTGATGACGGAGGAGGGCGCTATCATCAGCGAAAGCATGGCGGTCCTGAATCATCTCGCCGCCCGGGGCATCGACAAGGGGTTAGGCTACAAGCAGGGCACGCTGGAGTTCGACCGCCTCAACCAGATGCTGGCCTATCTCAACACCAGTCTCTTCAGCGGTTTCGCCCCGCTCTGGTATGCTCTCGAACATGGGCTGGAAGGTGCGGAGAAGCAGGCGCTGCGGGCCTATGGCTCGGCCATCCTGGCCAAGGTGCACGCCGATCTGCAGGCGGCGATCGGCGATCGCGACTGGCTGCTCGGCGACCATCGGTCGCTGGCGGACGCCTATTTCGCAGGCATCGCCCGCTGGACGAAATATCACGACGTGATCGACCGCCGCGACTATCCGGCGCTTCAGCGATTGTTCGATAAGCTGGAAGCCGATCCGGCGGTCCGGTTCGCCCATGCCATCGAGCGCGGTGAAGCGCCTGCCGGGAATGGCGCTTTCAGGGGCGAGATTTCGCTCGACGATGCACTCGACACTCTGAGACAGGCTGCCTGAAAAAGGACCGGATAGGACTGTTCACCGGAACTCGGTTCCGGTGAACAGCCTGATGCCGGAACTATCTCACAAAAGATCTCGATTGGTTGATCCATTCGATCGTTTCGCGGTGGGGCATCGGCTTTGCGAAATAATGGCCCTGCATGATCAAGCAGCCGAGCTGCCGCAAGATATTCCGGCTCGCCTCCGTCTCGACGCCCTCGGCGACCACCTCGATCCCGAGCGACTTGCCGAGGGTGATGATGGACTGCACGACATTGCGGTCGTCGGCGGAACCGGCGATGCCGCGCACGAAGGAGCCGTCGATCTTGATGCGGTCGACATGCAATTGCCGCAGCGACGACATCGAGGAGTAGCCGACCCCGAAATCGTCCACGGCGATCCGCACGCCCGCTTTTGCCAAAGCGGTGAGCTTGTCCTGCACCGCGCGGATATCCTTGGCGGTATCCTCGGTGATCTCGATCTCCAGCATGGACGGGGGCAGATCGAGCTTACGCAGCTTTGTGATGATCAGATTGTCGACCGCGATCTGCGAGATCTCGCGCGGAGAGATGTTCATCGCTATCCGCAGATGGGTGAGATCCATGGCGCGAAGAGTCTGCATCATCGTGCACACGTCACGCAGGATATAGCGGAAGAGTGGTTCCGCCAGTCCCGAGAATGATGCGACCGTGACGAGATCGGTGGGGGAGATCCAGCCATGTCTCGGATGGTTCCACCGCACAAGCGCTTCGAGATCCGTGAGCTTGCGTCCTCCCTCGCTAAGGATAGGCTGAAACCAGACCTCCAGCGCATCATTGGTCATCGCGTTGGCGAGATCGCGCTCGATGTCGCGCCGCATCGCGAGGTGGTCGCGCAAATCGTCATCGAACACATAGTGCCGGTTGCGCCCTTGCGCCTTCGCCCGATAGAGAGCCGCATCCGCCCGCACCAGCATTTCGTCCACATCCAGTTGATCTGATGTGCAGACGCCGATGCTGATGCCGATCCGGCCGGCATCGAAGCTGGCGAATGGAATGGAGACCGTCGCGATCAGCTTGGTGGCCAGGATCGATGGTGTTTCCTCGCAGAGCGCCGGGTCCAGCAGGATGGCGAATTCGTCCCCACCCAGGCGCGCTACGAGAACGTGGCCCGGAAGGCTTTCCCGGAGCCTTCTGCCGACTTCCACCAGAACCCGGTCGCCCGCCTTGTGTCCGAAGGCATCGTTGATGGGTTTGAAACCATCGAGATCGAGAAGCATGAGCGCAAAGCTGGTGGTGCCGGACGATGCGAAACATGCGGCCTCTTGCATGAACCCGCTGCGGTTGAGGAGCCCGGTCAGCGGATCATGAGTGGCGCGGTATTCCATCTCGGTCGCGGCCCTGGTCGCCTGATCCTTGGCTGCCGCGAGCGATTCCGCCATCGCCGTCGCTTCATTTTTCAACCTGCTGGATTGCCGGAACAATGCCTCGCTTTCCCGGGCTCCGCGTGTCAGTGCCGCGAGATAAAGGATGGTCGTCCCCGCCAGGCAGTAGCGATCGAACCCGCCTGCATAGACAAGGCAGACGGCGACGGACAACAGAACCGGGACAATATAACAGATCGGCATTCGCGCATAAGCAAAACCGTGGGTTATGGCGCCTGCGGTAATGCCGCAGAGAACGGTCAGGTAGAAAATCGATTGCGGAGCGGTGTAGCCGTCGCACAGGACGGCGATAAAGGCCCAGACGACGCCCGACACGCCGGCCATGGCAGATTGCAGGAAAAGATGCCGCTTGACCGACGCCGGATCGAAGTTCTTCGGCTCGGCGGGCTTGTCCGCGTCGAGCGGCCGTACGGGAAACCGGCACAAAACGACCCGGGCGCCATTGACGAGGCTGGATGTGAGAAACCACCACAATCCCGCCAGCCCGTTCCCATAATAGAAAGCCACGAGCACGCTGGTCAGGCCGAGAACGAAGCTCACCGGGATGGAGATCAACATGCTGCGGCGCACTGCCATCAGCTGGTCGGCAAGGATCAGATGTTGCACGGGCAGCCTACTCGTTTCGGGTGGCGTTCGTCACCTTACCTACCAGAATTGCATTGTTTTGGGGAAGGTTGGTCCACCTATTTGTGAACAACTATTGGTGGTTGCGAGCCTCAGATCGGCTGCATGCGGCGCATGTCGGAGAGCTGGCGCTTCATCTGGTGGACGCGGGCCTGATGCTCCGGCGAGCGGCGCATGGCGACGCTGGTGGAGAGGATGTCGATGACGACGAGCGCCGCGATGCGGGAGATCATCGGCGTATACATATTGGTGTTTTCCAGTGTCTCGACGATCAGCGATACGTCGCAATAATTCGTCAGCGGGGAGTCCGAGCCGGTGAGGCAGATGACGGTCGCGCCGCTGTCGCGGGCGATGCGGGCGATCTCGATGATCGAGCGCGTCGTGCCGGTGTTGGAGATCACGAAGGCCACTTCGCCCGGCTTCATCATCGAGGCGACCATGACCTGCTGGTGGGAATCGAGTTCCGCGGCGCAGGGGACGCCGAAGAGTGGAAATTTCTGCTGCGCGTCACGCGCGACGATACCCGAAGCGCCGAAGCCGAAGAAGACGATCGATCTCGCCGCCGTCAGCACGTCGATCGCCTTGTTGAGCGCCTGCTTGTCGAGGCGCGATCGTGCCCAGTCGAGGCTGGTCATCGTATAGTCGAAGATCTTTTCGGCGACCGTTTCCGGCTGGTCGGTGTCGAGCAGGACGGAATGGGTCGCGGGTGTGCCGAGCGCCAGGCTCTGGGCAAGGCGGATCTTGAAATCGGGAAAACCGCTGCAGCCGATCGCGGTGGTGAAACGCAGAACGGTCGGCTGGCTCACCTCGGCAAGCGCCGCCGTTTCGCCGACCGTGGCGTTGAGAATGCGGCGCGGGTCTTCCAGCACGACATCCGCCACCTTGCGGTCGGACTTGCGCAATTCGGGCCGCATGGTGCGGATGACCTCGATGATGTTCCGCCCACCCTGGTTCCGACTGTCGATGCGCGAATCCGTATCCATATGTCTGCCCTTCTGAGGAGACTCTATGTCAGGGTCCATTCGAAGGCAATCGCCTGCCTTGCTCGCTCGATCCTGACGTCGTCCAAAGATTGTGCCATGGAATCAATCAGTTCTGGCTCGATCGTGTTGAAATCGAAAAGGCCGTAGTGGTGAGCGATCATGTTGGGCGCGCGGATTGCGCGCGTAAGTTCCACCGCTTCCGCCAAACTCAGATTGCCCGGAACGCCTTGCGAGGAGAGTTCCTGTCGGCGGCCATTGACCGGCAGCAGCGCGATATCAGGCCGATGCGGTGATACCTCCTCGACCTGCCCGTCGAAAGGGATCGTATCCCCGGAATGCCAGAGCGTCACGTCCTGGCCTTTGATGAGGAAACCGAGAAAGCGATGATTGCCATCCGCGTCCCGCTCGATCGTCTCGTGTGCCGCGCGGGTCGGAATGACCTCAAGGCCGTCCCCGAGGCTGATCGTTTCTCCGGCGTCCACGAAACGCGTGCGCGTTTCAGGCAGACCTGAGCGCTCCAGTGCGGCGGCGCGCACGGCGCGGGGCGCGATCAGCGCGGTGGCCGGATTGGCGGCGAAAAGCGCCGGCAGGGTGCCCGGATCCATGTGATCCGTGTGAGCATGGGTGCAAAGCACGTAATCGGCGCCCATAAGCTCCGCCGGCGCGATCGGCGGCGGCATCATCCTCCGGTGCGGGTAGCGCGCGCCGCGATATTTGATTGCGAGGGAATCGGAAAGATAGGGATCAATGACGAGACGCTTACCGGCGATGTCGATGACGAAGCCCGCCTGGCCGAGCCAGTAGAAGGTTGCGCCTGGGCCCGGCTTGCCGGCAAGAACAAGGGCAAGCGCCCCTTCGAATGGCTTTTCGCGAAGCATTCCCGCCATCGTCCGTTCCATTAGTTTTGTAATGCGGAGAGAAGATTATCGGCGGCAATGCGCGTGGCGCGATCGACGCTCTCCGCCGTGAAGCCGCCGATATGGCTGGTCGCGATCACCCGCGGATGGGCGGCGAGGCGGAGATCGACCGGCGGCTCGGGTTCGAAAACGTCGGTCGCATAGCATCCGATCCGCCCGAGGTCGAGCGCCTCGATCAGTGCATCCTCGTCGACCAGCCGCGCACGGGCCGTATTGACGAGCAAAAGCCCGTCGCGGAGCGACGAGAGCCGCTGGCGATCGAGAAGCGCGGAGCCGTCCTTCGGCAGGGGGCAATGCAGGGAGAGGATCTCGGCGCTCGCGACGATCTCATCGATGTCGCGATAGGCGAAATGCGTGGACGGCAGGTCGAGATTGGGGCGGAGCGGATCATAGGCGATCACGCTCGCGCCCAGCGCCACGACCATGCGCGCCACCTCGCGACCGATCGCGCCGCAGCCGATGATGCCGACGGTTCGGCCATGGATTTCCAAGCCGCGCACCCGCGGCCAGTTGCCGGCCTTGATGCCGGCATCGGCGAGCGGAATGGCGCGCAGCGCGCTGAACGTGAGGCCGATGGTGAGCTCGGCCACGCCGAGCGCATTGGCGCCCTCGGCGATCATCACCTTCACCCCGCGCTTCGCCAGCACATCAACCGGTAGATTGTCGATGCCGACGCCATTGCGGCTGATGACCCTGAGGTTTGCCGCCGCCTCGATGACGCGCGGGGTTACCGGCTCGACGCCGGCCAGCCAGCCGACGCAGTCGGGCACGAGCTGGAGCAATTCACCCTCGGTCGGCGTCTGGCCCGCCTTGGAATAGACGATATCGAAGCCGTTCTCCCGCAACCGCTCGATATCCGGGTGCGGTTCCGCGGTCAGCGAGCGGGGGGTGACGAGAATTCGGGCGTTGGCGTTCATCGTCCTGCGGCCTCGTGTGCGATGTCGGAAATGTGGTCGAAGGAAGGGCCGGAAGTGGGGATGTCGATCGCGAAGACTTCGGCGATCACCTGCGTCCAGCCATGGATAAAATAGGTCCAGCCGTCCTCGATCTGCAGCGCGCGCGCTTTCCCCTGTGCCCGCGCCTGATCGAGGAAGACGAGATCGCCACGATAGTTAAGGTCCCAGACGACCGCCTTTTCGGGAAAAATGGCCGCATCGGACAGCGGCGAACCGGGCGCGTCCTTGCCGAGGCCGGTTGCGTTGATGACGAGCGAGCCCGGCTTGAGGCCGGCGAGCACTGCATCATTGTCCTCCGGCTTCGGGGCAAGCACATAGTCGACAGGAACATCGCTTTCGATGCTTGCGTGGATGCGTTTGATCTCGTCGAGCCGGTGCTTGCTGCGGTTGGAGACCACGATGCGGCCGGGCACGTCCCCGCCGCGCGCCCGGCGCATCAGGTGCCAGGTGATCGCGATCGTCGAGCCGCCTGCGCCCATGGAGAAGAGGTCCGCCCCGGTGCGCTCGAAATGGCCCTCGCTCAAAAAGCCGTCGATCGCGAGCCCCGAGGAGATCGGATCCTTGGCATGGCAGACGAGCTTGCCGTCGCGCTTTGAAATGCAGCTCGTCTCGCCCATCAGCAAGGCGTGCGGGTCGATGATGCCGAAGAGATCCTTGCAGGCGGCGAAGAGATCGATCTTGTGGGTGGTGACGAGGGCGCCCATGGAAAGCGGATCGTCGCGGATGAATTCCACGGCGGCGCGATAGGCGGCCGGATCGTCATGCAGTTTGAAATCGATGCCTTTGATGACGGCGTCCTTTAGGCCGAGATATTCCGCCCAGGCTGGGAAAACCTTCATGATCGAGCTTTTGCCCGTGGTGACGCCGATGAAATAAAGCGTCGGCTGGGTTGCTGGCTGATATTGCGTCACGCGCGTTTCTCCAAGGCTTCCTTGGCCGTCTTCACGGCTGCCGCCGCATTGCGGGAAATCTCCGCGAAACGGCCTTCGCGAATATCTTCCGTCTTGGCGATCCATGTGCCGCCGACGGCTATCACCTGTTTGACCGCGAGCCACTCGCCGATCGTCGCTTCGGTTACGCCGCCGGTCGGGATGAAGCGCATGCCGAGATGAGCGAAGGGCGCGGCGATGCCGGAAAGCGCCTTCGGCCCGCCCGCCACGCCGGCCGGGAAGAACTTCGCCAGACGAACGCCGCGTGCGCTGGCGAGTGTCAGGTCCGTCGGTGTCATGATGCCAGGGCAGAAAGGCAGGCTCGCAGCCTTGGCGGCTTCGACGATTTCGGGATCGTAGCCTGGCGCGAGCGCGAAGCGGGCGCCGCAGTCAATCGCGCGCTTTAGGCTGCCCTTGTCGAGGATCGTTCCGGCGCCGATGCAGAGCTCCGGCCGCGCGTCGCGGATGGCGGCCAGGACATCGGCAGCCGCTTGCGTGCGGAAGGTAATTTCCGCGACCGGAAGCCCGCCTTCGAGAAGCGCATCGGCGAGCGGCACGGCGTCCGAGGCGCGCTCGATGGCGATGACGGGCACGACGCCGAGACCGGCGATCAGGTTGATGGGATTTTCCATGAATTGTTCTCCTTGCGGGCTGTTCGACCGGCTCATGCGTATCGTTTCATCAGGGCGGCAGCCGTTTCGCTATTGCGGGGGCGATAATCCCGGTTCTCGACGAGGGTCCAGCCGCCATTGCCATCGGTCTTCACTCGGTGCCGCATGCCGTTCGAGGCTTCGATGATGCCATAGTCCTGACCGCTGTCTGAGGGATAGGCGAAGACCATCACCAGATCCTCGTCGCCGACATTGATGGAACGGTGGATCCAGTAGGGCGGCACGTAGCAGATGGTCTGCGGTCCGATCTCCACGATGCGGGTTTCGCCCTCGGGCGATTCGAGCTGCATCAGGCCTTTTCCCTTCTGGCCGAAATAGATTTCCGGGCGATCCGCCTTGGCGTGGATGTGACCGCGGGTGAGAAAGAATTCGTCACTGACGCGGCCGGGGCTCATACGCGTGACGCCGTAGATCAGGTCGCCGGCACGGTCGCTCGGCCGGAAATCCTCGACCGCATAGACGACGGGATTGCCGAGCTTTTCCGTCAGATTCGCATGGGCGGCGGCGTCCTCATAAAGACCGGCGAGGTCGCTCAGCCGCTTCTCATAGCGTCCTGTATTGCCGCTCATGCCGCCCTTGTCTGCGTCAACGATGCTCGTGACCGGTTCTCTCAACATATCCATCTCCAATTTAGGTAGTAAAATTACATAAAATATTGCTGATGAACGCACAAGCAGAAATTTGCGGCACGAACATGCCAAAAAATTTTGAATATTTATGTTGACGATGAAAAATTTGGTAACTACGCTACATAAATGCCAGGAGGAAATGGCTCGCGATGGAACGCGCTCACCCGGAGGAGAAATCATGACCCGCAGAAAGAACACTATCCGCAACGTCGCCTTGGCCGCCGCCGTATCGCTGCTTGCGATCGGCTCGGCGCAGGCAGCCGACTGCAAGATCGGCATTTCCATGAAAACGCTCGATGCGCCTTATTTCGCCGCGCAGGAAGTAGCGGCGAAGAAACATGCCGAGGAACTCGGCTGCGAGGTGATCACGGCCGATGCGCAGAATGATCTCAACAAGCAGATCGCCGACATCGAGGACATGGTCGCGCAGGGCATAGGCGCGCTCATCGTCAATCCGCGCGACAGCAAGGGCATGGTTCCGGCGGTCAATGCCGCTTCGGCGGCAGGGGTGAAGGTATTCGTAATCGATTCGACGCTCGATCCGGCCGCGAACTTCGTAACGCTGGTTCAGTCCTCCAACAGCCGCAACGGCATGCTTGTCGGCCAGTGGCTGGCCGACCAGACGAAGGGCAAGGATCTGAAGATCGCGCTCCTGTCCGGCGATAAGGGCAATGAAGTCGGCCAGGAGCGTCGTCTCGGCGTGCTTGCCGGACTGCTCGAAGGCCAGCTCAGGAACGAAGGTCGCGCGCGCGTCGAAATCGTCGGCCAGGGCTGGGGCCTGTGGGGCCATGAAGGCGGCCTCAAGGCCATGGAAGATCTTCTGGTCGCCAACCCGGATATCAATGTCGTGCTGGGCGAGAACGATTCCATGGTGCTCGGCGCGAAGAAGGCGCTGGAACAGGCGGGCCGACTCGATGGGGTGCTTCTGGTTGCCGCCGCCGACGGCCAGAAGGAAGCGCTCGCGATGATCAAGGAAGGTGGCTACGGCGCGACCGGCCTCAACGATCCAGCGCTCGTCGCCTCCACCGCGGTCGACCTTGCCAAGAAGGCGCTCGATGGCGATCTGCCGGCCGACACGCCGAAGATCACCTATACGACGCCGGTGGCCATCATCAAGGGCAATGTCGATCAGTATTACAAGCCCGACGCCGTATTCTGATTGCCCAGTCTCCCGAAGCCGTCGGCGGGTCCTGCGTGACTTGCCGGCGGCAGTCGAACTGACCCCGAAGAAGCATTCGCGCAATGGAAAATCTCGTAGAACTCTCCGGCATCCGGAAATCCTTCGGCGGCGTTCATGCGCTCCGCGGCGTGGATTTCACGCTTCGAGCAGGGGAGGTCCATGCGCTTCTCGGCGAGAACGGCGCCGGAAAATCGACGCTGATGCGCGTGCTGGGCGGCGAACATATTCCCAGCGCAGGCACCATCACGGTCGGAGGAGAAGAGCCGCACTTCCGCTCGCCGTCGGATGCAATCGCCAAGGGTATTGCGATCATCCATCAGGAAATGGCGCTTGCGACTGATCTGACCGTCGCAGAGAACATCTTCCTCTCCGAAATTCCTTCCATCATCTCGTGGCGCGACCTCAATCGCCGCGCGCGTCAGCTGATCGACAGTCTCGGCTTTTCCATTCATCCGGGCGCAACCGTGAGAGACCTTTCTGTCGCGCACCAGCAGGTGGTGGAGATCGCCAAGGCCTTGTCGCGCAATGCTCGTGTCATCGTCTTCGACGAGCCGACGGCCGTGCTCTCAGTCCAAGATGCCGAGCGGCTGCTCGGCATTATCCGGAAACTGCGCGAGCAGGGCGTGGGCATCGTCTATATTTCCCACCGGCTTGATGAGGTGTTCCGCATCGCAGACCGCATCACCGTGATGAAGGACGGCGCTTCGGTCGCGACCGTCAACCAGGCCGAAATCCAAATCGACGAGGTGATCCGGATGATGGTCGGCCGTTCGCTGAAGGCGCTTTTCGGCGAGGATGTCGCGCGCCAGCCGGGCGACGAGGTGCTGCGTGTCGAAAACCTCTCCGACGGTGGCCTCATCAAGGGCGTTTCGCTCAGCGTGCGGGCCGGCGAGATCGTCGGTCTGGGCGGCTTGGTCGGCGCCGGCCGAACGGAGTTTGTCCGCCTCGTCTTCGGCGCCGAGCGCGCGCATTCCGGCCGCATCTTCATCCACGGCAAGGAGAGGGCGATCCGCTCCCCCGGTGACGCGGTGAAGGCCGGCATCGGCCTCGTGCCGGAGGATCGCAAGGAGCAGGGGCTCATCCTTGATTTCCCCATCCGCGTGAACGCCACGTTGGCGAAACTCGGGCCGCTCGTCAACCGTTTTGGTTTCGTGCGCCGCTCCAGGGAGCGGGCGACGGTGGAGGAACTCTCCAGCCGTCTGCGTCTCAAGGCCGGCAGCCTCAACGATCCCGCGTCGAGCCTTTCAGGCGGCAATCAGCAGAAGGTGGTGCTCGCCAAATGGTTCCATGCCGACGGCGATATCCTGATCTTCGACGAGCCGACGCGCGGTGTCGATGTCGGCGCCAAGACGGAGATCTATTCGCTGATCAAATCGCTTGCCGCCGAGGGACGGGCTGTACTGGTCATCTCGTCGGAGCATCTCGAACTTTTCGGGCTGTGCGATCGCATCCTGGTGATGCGCGAGGGCGAGATCGCCGGCACGCTTCTCCCGGAAAACTATACGGAAGAAAATCTCCTCAAGCTCGCGATGGCGAGCGCCGCTACGCCCGAAATGATGGTTGTGAACTGATGAGTACCGCCATGACAGACGTTACCGAAACCGCCCGCCCGTCGCTGAACATCAGCCAGATCCTGCAGCGCTACGGCACGATCGCGATCCTTGTGGCGCTCGTCATCGTGGCGGCCAGCATGTCGGACGTGTTCCTGACGGAGCGCAACATTATCAACGTGCTGCGCCAGATCTCCGGCACCAGCCTCATGGCGATCGGCATGCTCTTCGTCATCCTGACGCGCGGTATCGACCTTTCGGTCGGCTCCGTCGCGGCGCTCGGCAGCGTGCTTTCGGCGATCCTCATCCAGCAATATGGGCCGGGTCTTTCCATCGCCGCGACCCTCCTTGCGGGTGCCGGCTGCGGCCTCGTGTCCGGCGTGCTCGTCGCATTTCTGAAATTGCCGCCCTTCGTCACCACCTTGGCCATGATGACCGTTGCGCGCGGTCTTTCGCTGATTATCTCCGCCGGCCAGCCGATCGTCATGGGCGACGGAGGCGCCGTGATCACCGCCTTCGGTTCGGGCGCCCTTGCGGGCATTCCATACCCCGTCATCCTGATGGCCGTTGTCTTCCTCGTTGCGGGAACAGTTTTGATGTTCACCCGCTATGGCCGCCTGGTGAAGGCGATCGGCTCGAATGTCGAGGCGGTGCGGCTCTCCGGCATCCCGGTCGCCTGGTACACGATGTCTGTCTATGTGATTTCCGGCGTTCTCGCCTCCGCCGCCGGCATCGTCTCGGCAAGCCGCACTGGCGTCGGCTCGGCGAATATCAGCGTGGGAGCGGAGCTCGACGCCATCGCCGCCGTCGTCATCGGCGGCGCAAGCCTGATGGGCGGACGCGGCGGCGCCTTCAATACCTTCATCGGCGTGATCGTGCTCGGTATCATCGCGAACATGATGAATCTTGCCCGCGTGCCCGGCTATCATCAGCAGGTCTTCATGGGTTGCATCATCATCGGCGCCATGCTCCTGCAATACGCGTCCAACTGGCTGCGTCGTTAAGAACCTGGCCATGCCGGCCTGTGATCAGGTCACGGAGGAGGCGGAGTAGGGAGATCCATGTCCGAAGAACTGTTTCTCACCATCGACGTCGGGACCGGCAGCGTGCGTGCCGCTCTCGTCAACCAGCGCGGCAAGGTTCTGGCGATCAGCGCGCGGGAGCACGAGCAGATTGTGCCGCAGTTCGGCTGGTCCGAGCAGCGGCCGGCGGACTGGTGGAACGGGGTCGTTGCCGCGATCCGCGACCTGCTTTCAAAGGAGCCGGATGCGCGGGGGCGCATTTCCGCCGTCGCGACCTGTGGCCAGATGCACGGCACGGTGCTCGTCGACGATCGCGGAAATCTTGCACGCGATACGGCGCCGCTCTGGAACGACAAGCGCACCGTCGCCCATGTGAAGGCGTTCGAAAAGGCGCATCGGCCGGAGACCTATCTTGCCGACAGCGCTAATCCGGCAGCCCCGGCCTGGCCGGGCTTCAAGCTGCAATGGCTGCGCGACATGGACCCGGAAGCCTGGCGCAGGACAGCGGCGGTGCTGATGCCCAAGGACTGGATCAATCTCAGGCTCACCGGCGAAATCACCATGGACCGCACCGAGGGCGGCGCGAGCTTCCTGATGGATCCGCGCACCGGCGAATGGTCCGACCGGATGATCGGCCTGCTTGGTCTCGATCGGGCGAAGCTCGCGCCATTGCGCAATCCTGTCGAGATTCTGGGGCATGTCACAGCGGAGGCGGCACGCCAGACGGGCGTGCGCGAAGGCACGCCGGTGCTTGTCGGCGGCGGAGATTATCCTGTGGCGCTGCTTGGCTCCGGCGTCTGCCGGCCAGGCATCGGCTCGGAGGTGATGGGCACCTCCGCCATCATCACGGCAATCGCCGAAAAGCCGCTGCTCAATGCTGTGGTTTCCAATGTCGGCACCGTCGAAGGCAATTGGGGTGCCTTCATGCTGCTTGAATCCGGTGGCGACGCCATGCGCTGGGCACGGCGCGCCTTTCATGAGAAGCAGGTGAGCTATGAGGATATCGTGGCCAAGGCGGCCGAGGCGCCGGCGGGCTGCGACCGTCTCTTCTTCATGCCCTATCTCGCCGGTGAGCGGCTTGGCGACCACCGCAATGCGCGCGCCCAGTTCTTCGGTATCGGTGCGGCGCACGGGCTCGCCCACATGCACCGGGCGGTGCTGGAAGGCGTGGCCTTCGCCGTGAAGCGCCATATCGACATCCTCGACGGTATTTCCGGGACACCGCTGCAGCGCGTGATCGCCTCGGGCGGCGGGGCAAGGACCAAGCTCTGGATGAAGATCAAGGCCAGTGTCTACGGCATTCCGATCCTCGTTCCCGCCGAAGCCGAATGCGGCATTGTCGGCTGCGCGGCAATGGCGGCAGCGGCGACTGGGCTTTATTCCACCGTCGAGGATGCGGCGGAAGCCTATGTAACCTATGCGGAGGAGGTCATGCCCGATCCGGCCTGGGCCGAGGTCTACCGGCCGATGCAGGCCTTCTTCGAAAAACTCTATTTCCATAGCCAATCGCTTTATGATGATCTGGACCGGCTGTCGTCATGAGCAACAAAGCCGTTCTCTTCGATATGGACGGAACGCTGATCGACAGCGAAGTCCTGCATTTCGAGACGCTGGCGGCCGCTGTCGAAAGCTTCGGCTACGCAGTGCCCGACGGCTATGCCGAACGCGTTACAGGCAGAACGATCGGCGACTGCCACGCCTTGCTGGCGGAGATGATCGGCTTCGCACCGCCGCTCGATGATTTTGTGGCGCGGAAATACGCCCTTTATATCGAAAGGGCGCGCGTGCTGCGGATGCGGGAGGGTGCGCAAGCGGTTCTGGGGCTCGTCCGGTCCTCCGGTGCCGCCATGGCCATCGTCTCGAATTCGGACCGGATACTCGCCGATGCCAATCTCACCGCCGTCGACCTGCAGACGCCGGGCCTCGTCAGCGTCACGCGCAATGACGTGCGTTCCGGCAAACCGCATCCGGAGCCCTATCTGCGCGCCGCCTGGCTGCTCGGTGTCGAGCCTGCCGCCTGCATTGTGGTGGAAGACAGCGCACCCGGCGCCAGCGCCGGTCTCGCGGCGGGTATGACCGTGATCGGCTGGCCGGAGCCGCATCGCCCCGACATCGTCTTTCCCGTCGGAACCATCAATGCCGATCCGCATGATCTCGTAGCGACGCTCCGGCCGCTTCTTTCCAGTTCGTTCGAAACCGTATCCGTCTCAAGGATCGCCTGACATGTATCTCGACAAGTTCAAGCTCACCGGCAGGATTGCCGTCATCACGGGTGCCGCGCGCGGCATCGGTCTTGCGACCGCGGAAGCGCTCGCCGAGGCCGGCGCGACCGTCGTGCTCACCGACATGAACCCGGATTTGCTCGCCGGCGCGACCGATGTGCTGAAAGGGAAGGGCTATCCGGTCGATGGCGAAGTGCTCGATGTGACGGATGTCAAGGCCGTCCAAGCGGTGCATGATGCCATTCTCGCCCGCCATGGCAGGATCGACGTGCTTGTCAACAATGCCGGCATCGCCATCTCCAATCATCCGGCCGAGACCATGGCCGACGAGGTCTGGAGTAAGGTGATCGATGTCAATCTCAACGGCGTTTTCTGGTGCTGCCGTGCCTTCGGCAACACGATGCTGAAGCAGGGCGTCGGCTCGATCGTCAATGTCGGGTCGATGTCGGGCTTCATTGTCAACCGGCCGCAGGAGCAGGCGAACTACAACGCCTCGAAGGCCGCGGTCCATCATCTGACGAAGTCGCTTGCCGCCGAATGGGGTGCACGCGGCGTGCGCGTCAATTCGGTCGCGCCGACCTATATCGACACCGAGATGAACAAATACGTTTATGAAGACGAGGAGATGTACCGCCACTGGGTCGGCGGCACGCCGATGAACCGGCTTGGCCGCACCGACGAGGTGGCCTCGGTCATCCTGTTTCTGGCGAGTGATGCGGCGAGCCTTCTGACCGGCTCAATCGTGCTGGCCGATGGAGGTTACGTATGCTGGTGAAGGCGGATCAGGCGGGTATGGTGCGCGGCGCGCGGTTTCCCGGCCGCTATATCCAGGGCCCCGGCGTTATCGCGCGGCTCGGCGCTGAGGCGAAGGCTTTCGGCGACAATGCGATCGTTCTGCTCGACAATGGCATTTTTGATCTGCTGAAGGCCGATATTGAAGCCGCCTTCGCAGAAGGACCGGCGGTCGAGATCGTCCGCCATGGCGGCGAGTGTTCGGAAATAGCGATCGTATCTCTCGCTGATGCCGCAAAGGCGGCGGGCGCCTCAGTCATTATCGGGGCAGGGGGCGGCAAGGCGCTCGATACCGCGAAAGCGGCCGCGCGCGATGTGGCGTTGCCCGTCATCGTCTTTCCCACCATTGCTGCTTCGGATGCGCCCTGCAGTGCACTTGCAGTGGTCTATAACGAGGATGGCACGGTCGCCTACGATACGTTCCTCCCGAGCAATCCCGATCTCGTCATGGTCGATACCGCCCTCATCGCCAGGGCGCCAGCTCGTTTCCTGGCCGCGGGCATTGGTGATGCTCTTGCCACCTGGTACGAGGCCGATTCCTGCCGCCGCAGCGGGGCTTTCAACTGCATGAAGATGCCGGGCGTGCCGCTCGCCTATGAAGTTGCGCGCTTCTGCCGCGATACGATCTTTGAATTCGGGCCGGCGGCTTTGCAGGAATGCGATACGAAGAATGCGGGGCCGGCGCTCGAACGCGTGGTCGAGGCGAACATCCTCTTATCGGGCATCGGCTTTGAATCCGGTGGCGTTGCGGCGGCTCATGCCATCCATCATGGGCTCTGCGAGCTCGACGACGTACACCATCACCTGCATGGCGAGAAAGTGGCGATCGGCGTGCTCGCCGGGCTGAAGCTGCATGATTTGGACGACGAATATGAGCGGGTGCGGCGGTTCTGTCTTTCCGTCCGCCTGCCGACGAAGCTTGCTGATATCGGCATTGTCGATGCGACGCCGGAAAAACTGTCCATCGTCGCCAGACGCGCTTGCCGGGCGGGCGAGATCATCCATAACGAGCCCATGCCGGTGACCCAAGAGATGGTCGTCAGAGTGCTTGAAGCACTGGTTTAAGAGTGGAGGATAGGATGAAGGAAGTAAAGGCTTTCAGGCCCGGACTGTTCTCCGGCAATACGGTGGTCGTCTCCGGCGGCACCAGTGGTATCGGCCTTTCGCTCGCCAAGGGTTTTGCCGAGGCCGGTGCGACGGTGATCGCCACGGGCAGTTCCGAAAGGCGGCTCGCCACCGCGAAGGCCGAGGAGCGGGGCGGCATCTCATTCCAGCGTCTGGATGTCCGCGACAAGCAGGCAGTCACCACTTTCTTCTCCGGCCTTAAGCGGCTGGATGTTCTGGTAAACTGCCAGGGCGTGGCACGGCCGGATGCCGAGTGGGAGGAGGAAACCTTCATGGATGTCATGGACATCAACCTCTCCAGCGCCATGCGGCTGTCGCGGGAATCCTTTCCGCTGTTGAAGGAAGCCAAAGGCAGCATCGTCAATGTCGCCTCGATGCTGAGCTATCTGGCGGACGAGACGGTGCCCGCCTATACCGCAAGCAAAACAGGCATTGTCGGTCTCACCCGGGCGCTTGCCCATAAATATGGGCGTGAGGGGGTTCGGGTGAATGCGATCGCGCCGGGTTATCACCGCACCGAAATGACGAAACCGCTCTGGTCGGTTCCTGACAGCGAAAAGAAAATCAGCGACCGTTCGGCCCTGAAACGGTGGGGGACGACGGAAGATCTCGTCGGCCCGGTGCTGTTCCTGGCGTCGCCGGCGGCCGCATTCGTGACCGGCGTAACGCTGCCGGTCGATGGCGGCTATCACGTTGGATAGAATATCGGCTCCTCAGAGGCTCCGGCCGTTGGAGACGAGGCGCATGGTCGCCTCTCCCCGGCTCGGCACCACGACGAGCTGCTTGACCTTGCCCTGCTTGAAGGCTTTCAGGAACCGGTCATAGTCCTTGAATGCGACGCATCCGTGGGACTGCGCCTCCCTGCCGCGCAGCAGATAGCTGTGGGTCAGGAAGCCGTCGCGGCCATATTTGTTCTTGCCGTCCACGGGCAGCATGCGGATGGCCTCCACGCCATGAAAGCGCTTTTCGCGCATCCTGAGATTATAGGTATGAGGCGGGGTAGGGCCGTTCATCTTGACGTGGACGTAACGCGGGTTATCGGCCATCTTGCCGATGCCGGAATGGGCCTCGAGCACGCTGCCGTCGGGCATATAGACCTTCGCGGCGCTGATATCATAGACCGCCACGCCGTTTCCCGGCTTGGGGCTGCCTCCGAACAGATCGCGCAGCGTTTTGCCGAAACCGCCGCCTTTCGCCCTCTCCGTAGGGTTGTCCGGACGTGCGTAAGCGAGCATCTGCGGCTTCGAGGTCTCGCGTTCGGGGGAGGCTTTCGGCCGCGGCGGCTCTTCGACCGGCTGGACGGCGGATTCCGCCATTTCTGCGGCGAGCCGGCGACCTTCCTCGCCACGCGGGCGAAGCTGCGGCAGAGGAATGTCGGAAGCATTGCCGTCGAAGCCGGGCAGGGCGGCCACGTCCTCGTCCGTGTCGGTATCTGCATCCTGCGATGCGGCGGACTTTTCCCGCAATGACGCCGCCAGCCAGGTAGACAGGGCGGCGCCAGCCGCGGCCCCCGGAACAGGAGCCGCATAGGCCAGCAAGTTCTGGGGTTGGCCGGTCGAGCCGGGTGCGCGCGGCCCAAACCGCTCCGCGGCGGGTTTGCCAACCTCTGCCATGAGGTTCTGCGGCTTGGCGGAATCGGGTCGACCAGGGTGGCGGGCGACTTTGCCGCCAGCAACGCTCACGGGCGCAACGGACGCCTCCAGAGCCGCGATGAACTTCAGCGCCTTGTCCTTCATGGCCTGCTCATCCGGCCGTTGCACCTTCATCTTCTCGAAGGAGTAGAGCTGCGGCTTGGGCAAAAACGAACCTGAACCGTAAGAAAGAGTGCTGGTCATCGCGACCATGCCGGCCACCGACCACATGGCTCCACCCGCTAAAGTGGCGCCGAGGATCGTTATCAGCAGCGGACGCAGGAAACTGCGCAAGGATTGTACACGAACAGTTTTACTCACAACGCTTACAAAGCCGAAATCCCGCAAAGATCTTCAGGCCGGCGAGCGACCGCTACTGCGTGATTTCCGGATTTCCCTCAGTTTGACCCGTATGATTGAGAAAAGATGGCCAAATATGGTTAAATTTTGCTTTTCAGCGCATAAAATATTTGAGCCTTGCCTTCTCGATGCTGGAGAAGGACTGTCGGAGCGCCGAATGTCTGGCTGTGAGAGGGTTCAAAACGGGTGCCTGCCGCGCCTTGTTGCGGCGCCGCCGGCGACGGATTGAACGGGTGGAATGTTCTCGCGGAAGATGATGTCCATCTTGACCGGCGGCAGCAGTGACGGGTTGGAAATACCGCCGCGCTGGAGGTCGCTGAAGAGCCGTAGCGTGGTCGCCAGCAGCACGTCTGGATCGGAATTGATCACCGCGTCCATGGTGCCGTCGATGAGGAGCCGCCTTGTATCCGCCGTCAGCCCGTGTCCAATGAAAACCATCTCTCCGGACAGGTTCTTTTCCCGCAATGCCCGGCCGATGCCGTCGGACGAGCCGCCGACATTGTAGATGCCGACGAGATCGCGGTTCTGCTCGAGAAGCGAAAGCGTGAGACGATAATTCTCGTCGCGGTCGTCATGCCCCTCGCGCATGCCGATGACTTTCAAGCCGGGATAGAGTTCCTCGATCAGGCCGAGAAAACCCATTTCCCGCTCGGCGTGGGCGCGGTAGTTGCGGCTCCCCGCCACCAGGGCGACGCTGCCCATGGGCCGGTGGCAGAACCGGCCGAGCAGATAGCCGGCGGTGCGCCCGGCAGCCTGGTTGTCGAGGCCGACATAGGCGTCGCGCAGCGAATGCTGCAGGTCGGAGACGATGGTGACGATGCGCTTGCCGGCGGCCGAGACCTCTTCGACCGCCTCGCGCACCAGCGGATGGTCGATCGCCATGAAGGCGATGCCGTCGGCCCAGCCGGCATGGTGGCGGATGGCTGAGGCAAGCGCGCCGGCATCGAAACTCTCGATGAAATAGCACCGCACCTGCGGTTCATCGCGCGATTTCGACTGGGCGATGGCGCGAACCTTGTCGCCGAACAGCCTCAAATAGGGGTTGCCGCCCATCGGCAGCAGGAAGACGACGTTCGGCGGGCGCGGATGAACGAGCCGCGCGTGATCCGCCTCGCTGACATAACCGAGATCGAAAGCGACCTGGAGCACGCGCTCGACGGTTCGCGCCTTCACGCCCTTGCGCCTGTTCAGCACCCGGTCGACCGTCGCCAGCGAAACCTGTGCCGCTTCGGCGATATCGGCCATGAGCGGTGCCGGCAAGTTGTTCCCCTGATCTGATGACACCTCAAAAAACCTCAAATTTTCTCATTTGACCAGAAGCATGCGAGTTCCTAGCCTTGTGTCAAGTAGGCAGCGACCCGGGGAGGAGACCGGATGGGCCGCCGCCTTAAAAACGTCAGAACATGTCATGGGAGGATTCGATGAACCGGAATTCAATACACCTTGGCGGACGCCCTGTCAGTCGCCGGACGGCGCTCGCGCTGGGCCTTGGCGCCAGCGCCGCCGCCATGCTTTCCGGCCCCTCGCTGGCGCAGTCGGTGACGCTGCGCTATGGCCACAACAACGAGCCGGCGAGCGTTGCCGGCGCGCAGGCCGACTGGTTCGCCGAAGCGGTCGCCAAATATTCCGGCGGCGATCTTGCCGTCGAGGTTTTCCCGTCCTCGCAGCTGGGCAAGCTGCAGGAACTGGCGGAAGCCGTTTCACTCGGCACGATCGCCTTCTCACATAACACGGCCGGTGGCATTGGCTCGCTCTATGAGCCCTTCGCCGCTCTCGACACGCCCTATCTCTATCGCGATGTCGACCATCTCATGAAGGTGGTGGACGTCAGTTCCCCGGTGATGCAGGAGTTGAACGAGGGGCTGATCAAGGCGGCCAATGTGCGCGTGATCTATGCGCATTATTTTGGCCGTCGCAATCTGACGGCCAATAAGGCGGTCTATTCGCCGGCCGATCTTGCCGGCGAGAAGATCCGCGCCGTTCCGTTCCCGATCTATACGACCGCCGTCGAGGGGCTTGGAGCTGCGGCCGTCCCGGTCGACTGGTCGGAAGTGCCGACCGCGCTTGCGACCGGTGTCGTCGCCGGCCAGGAAAACCCTGTGAATGTCATCCTCAACGTCAAGCTCTACGAGGTGCAGTCGCACCTCATGCTGACGGGACACATGTCCAATGCCGAGGTGGTCGTCATGAACGAGGACGCCTGGCAGGGGCTTTCCGATGAGCACAAGGAGGCCGTGACGAAAGCCGCGGTCGAAATCCGCGAACGCGCCACCAAGGCGATCCAGGAGAATGAGGAGAAGGATACCCGGGCACTGCGTGATCTCGGCATGACTGTGATCGGCCCCGAGGAAGGTCTCAAGATCGATGCCTTCCGCGCGTCCGTCGACAAGCTCGTACAGGAGCGCTTCGGCGAGAAATACGGCGCGCTCTATGAGAAAATCAGGGCGATCAGCTAAGTGAGCGTTGATCGAAGAGCAATATGATGCGTATCGGTTCCGTTGTCAGGACGGCTGGCGGAGGCTTGAAAGCGGTCTCGCTTGCCTGCCGCACCATGGCGATTTTTCTGCTCGCCCTGATGGCTTTGCTCATCGTCACTCAGGTCGTCGGCCGCAACATCTTCAATCTCGGCATGCCATGGGCGGATGAACTTGCGCGCTTCAGCGGCATTGCGCTCGTTTTCCTCTCCGTCCCGCTCCTCGCCCTGCGCGGGCAGCACGTGGCGGTCGATCTCGTGCCGATGATGCTGCCGCAGCACCTTCGGCGCTATGTGCTCGCCTTCATCGAGATCGCGATATCGGCCTTTTGCCTGCTGACCCTCTATGGCTTCCAGTCTTTCCTGTCGCGTGCCGGAAAGTTCGCAACACCTGCCATCGGCATATCCAACTGGCTGTTCTACGCGCCAGCGCTCTTGGGTTTCATATTGCTTCTCATGATTTCGCTCCTCCGCCTTGCCGGGCTTTTCACCCAGAGCGCTGACATGCCGGAGGACAGTGCAGCATCATGAGTCTCGTCCTTCTTCTCGTCTTCGCCGTCACGCTCGTGGCCGGCGCGCCGGTCGCCGTCTCGCTCGGGCTTTCCTCAGCGGTGGTGATCGCCGTCTATGGATTGCCTATCAATGTGCTGGCCCAGCGCACGGTCAATGCGCTCGATTCCACACCGCTGCTCGCCGTTCCCTTGTTCATCCTCGCTGCAAGCCTTTTGAACGCGATGGGGGTGACGACCCACATCTTTGATCTCGTGCGCCTCCTCGTCGGTCGCATCCGTGGCGCGGTAGCCCAGGTCTCCATCCTCGTCAGCCTCATCTTCTCGGGCGTCTCGGGCGCTGCCCTTGCCGATATCGGGGCGCTGGGCAAGATCCAGATCGACCAGATGACCGGCCAGGGCTACAAGAAGAACTTCGCCGCCGGCATCACCATCGCCGCCGCCACCATCGGGCCGATCTTCCCGCCCTCCATCCCCATCATCATCTATGCGAGCGTGGCCAATGTTTCCGCCGTGCAGCTTCTGATCGCCGGCATCGTTCCGGCGCTTCTGATCACGCTCTTCCTGATGGTCCAGGTCGCAATCATCGCGCGTCTCTACGATTTGCCGCGCGATGTGGTCAGCCCGTCCCTGCGTGCAGTGGCGAGGAAAGCGTTCGTCTCCTTCCCGGCGCTGCTTACGCCCGTGCTCCTCATCGGTGGCCTTCTGAGCGGTTGGTTCGGTCCTACCGAAGTGGCGGGCATCACCGTTGCCTATGCCCTCCTGATCGGCTTTGCCGTCTACCGCACGCTGACGCCGCAAAAGGTCTGGGAAAGCCTGCGCGAGACGGTGGAGGCGACCGCCAGCATCCTTTTCATCGTCGCGGCGGCGGCCGTCTTCGCCTGGGTGCTCACCCTCGACCGCGTACCAGCCAAGGCAGGCGCATTCCTGCTCGGCCTCTCCGACGATCCTTTCATTCTGCTGCTTCTGGTCAACATATTGCTGCTTGTCGTCGGCATGGTGCTGGAATCGATCGCCGCCATCCTGATCATCGCGCCGATCGTCGCTCCCGCGCTCCACGCGGCGGGTGTCGATCCCCTGCAGCTCGGCATCGTCTTCGTGCTCAACCTGATGATCGGCCTGCTCACCCCGCCGATCGGCATGAGCCTCTACATGGTGTCGATCGTCGCCAAGATGCCGGTGCATGCGGTGATCCGTGGCGTGCTGCCCTTCCTGATACCGCTTCTTCTTTCGCTGCTGGTCGTCTCCGCAGTTCCCGCGATTTCGACCTGGCTCCCAAGACTCATGATGCAATAGGAATTCGAATATGAGCAGATTTCTGGGCGCGATCCGCCAGCTCGGCTATGTGGTGGACGATATCGAGGCTGCGATGGCCCATTGGCACTCGGTCATGGGCGTCGGCCCCTGGTTCTATAATCCCCGGGTGCCGATCGAGGATTACCGCTACGACGGTAAGTCTTATGAGGTCCACAATTCCGTCGCGCTCGCCAACAGCGGTCCCCTGCAGGTGGAGCTGATCCAGACACGCAACGACGCGCCCTCGATGTATCGCGATTTCCTGCGCGCCGGCCGCAGGGGGCTGCAGCACGTCGCCTACTGGACGACGGATTACGATGCCGATCTCACCCGTATGGAAGCCGAGGGTTTCGGCCAGAAGATGAGCGGCAAGGTGGGTGCCAATGGCCGTTTCGTCTATTTCGACCGGGAAGCGCATCCCGGCACGGTGATCGAGCTATCGGAGGTGATGGGGCCGAAAGGCCGGCTGTTCGACCTGATCCGCCAGTCATCCGAGGGTTGGGACGGCGCGGATCCGGTGCGCCCGTTCCCCGATCTTTCCACCCTGTGAGGCGGCGATGAGGATAGAGGCGCATTACCTGATCGAGACGCCGCTGGAGCCTGAGAAGGTGGCGGCGATCATGGCTGGCGAGCAATCGAGCGGCACTTTCGTCCGCGTCGCGGGAGAGACGGATGAACTGCGCGAGCGCGCCGCCGCCGAAGTGCTTTCGGTCGAGGAGCTGGAGCCTGTGGCACAACCGAGCCTCGCCAGCGCCTATCTCGAGCGCAAGGGCATTGCCGGTCCATACCGGCGGGCGAAGGTGAAAATCGCCTTTCCCACCGCCAATATCGGCGCCAACCTGCCGACACTTGCGGCGACGCTCGCCGGCAATCTCTATGATCTCGGAGAGGTGACGGGGCTACGGCTCACCGATGTTGCGCTGTCGGAGGCCTATCGCGCGCGTTTCGAGCGGCCGCGTCTTGGCGTCGATGGAACGCGCCGCCGGCTCAATGTCGAGGATCGTCCGTTCTTTGGCACCATTATCAAGCCGAATGTCGGCATGCGGGCATCCGAAATCGCCGATCTGGTGGGACTTCTCTGCGAGGCGGGGGTCGATCTCATCAAGGATGACGAGGTCTGCGCAGATCCGGACCATGCGCCTCTTGCCGAACGGGTGCCAGTGGTGATGCGCAAGGTCCGCGCCTATCGGGAAGCGAGTGGCCGTGACGTCATGGTGGCTTTCAACATCACAGACGAGACCGACGCCATGCGCCGGCACGCGGAGCTCGTGGAAAGGGAAGGGGGCGCTTGCGTGATGGCGAGCCTCAACTGGTGCGGCCTCTCGGCCCTGCAAAGTCTGCGCCGCGCTACCCCGCTCGCCCTGCATGGTCATCGCAACGGCTTCGGCGCCTTTGCGCGGCATCCTGCCCTGGGCATCGGCTTTGATGCCTATCAGGCTCTCTATCGTCTTGCCGGCATCGATCATTTGCATGTTCACGGCATCGGCGGCAAGTTCTCTGATTCCGCCGAGGAGGTGGCCTCCGCCGCCCGCCGCTGCCTGAAGCCGCTTGCCGCGGATGCGGTGGATGATGCGGATGCGGTGCTGCCTGTTTTCTCCTCCGGGCAATGGGCGGGCACGCTGCCCGTAACGCATCGGGCCGTCGGCTCGGCCGACTTCATGTTCCTGGCCGGCGGCGGCATTCTCGCCCATCCGGATGGGCCTGCCGCCGGGGTGAAGGGCCTCCGCCAGGCTTATGAAGCGATTGCCTCGGGCCTCTCGCTTGGTGAGGCGGCCAGGGACCGGCCGGAGCTGCGTCGCGCCCTTGGCTTCTTCGGAGGCTGATGGTGAGCGTCAACTATGTCTTCATCGGCGATGATTTCACCGGCGCATCCGATACGCTGGCGACGCTCGCCCGCGCTGGCCGGCGTGTGCGCCTGTTCCTCGCCCCGCCGGATCCCGGAGCCATTGCCAAGGAAAATCTGGACGCGATCGGCTTTGCCACCGAGTTTCGCGCACTTGCTCCGGATGCCATCGCCGCCGGGCTTGATGCGCTGGCGCCAGTGCTGAAGGTGCTTTCGCCACGTATTCTCCACTACAAGGTTTGCTCCACATTCGATTCCAGCCCTGATATCGGCAGCATCGGAAGGGCGGTCAGTGTCCTTGAGCATCATCTGGCTCCCGCACTCGTGGCGGTCGTCGGCGGTCAGCCGAGCCTCGGCCGCTATTGTGCTTTTGGCAATCTCTTCGCCCGTGGCCCGCACGGGCAGGTTCATCGGATAGACCGCCACCCGGTCATGCGCAATCATCCGGTCACACCGATGACGGAGGCGGATCTGCGCCACCACCTCGCAAAGCAGGGACTGGAAGACCTGAGACTCATAGCGCTGCCGGTGATAAAGGCGGCGCCGACAGCATTGGCGGCGCATCTGGAAGACCTGATGCGTGCGGGGGAGCGGCACATCCTATTCGACGCCTGCAGCCAGGCACATCTCGCCACGATCGGCAGCGCCTTGGTGCATTTCGGAAATGACGGCAGACCGTTGCTGGTCATCGGCGCGAGCAGCGTGGCGGAAGCTTTAACGGCAGGAGAGGCTCCGCGGGTCGCGCAATCATCGACGAGCAGAAAGAAGGGCAAGGACGGTCCTTGTCTCGTTATCGCCGGCAGCCGTTCCGAAATAACCGCCGCCCAGGTGCGGGCGGCCCTGGGTTTCAAGCGCATGCCGATCCGCCCGATGGACCTTTCGCACGAAACGATACGCCAGCGGTTTATTGCGCACTGTGTCGAGGCGCTCGCGGCGGGAGATAATGTTCTCGCTCATCTCGTCCCCGACGAGGATTATGGCCTGAACGGTGCCGATCTCGCGCGCAAACTGGCTAACCTCGCGGCGGCCATTCTCGACAGGCAGGCGGTGCGTGCCCTGGGCATTGCCGGCGGCGATACGTCGAGCATTCTCGTCCGCCGTCTCGGTTTCTCGAGCCTTGCCTTCGAAAATCAGCTCGATGACGGTGTTGCAATCTGCACCGCACGTTCCGCCGATCCCCAGCGTGATGGCACACGGCTGATGCTCAAGGGCGGGCAGGTAGGGTCTGAAACGGTCTTCGATCGGTTCATGACCACGACATAGAAGCCACATCTATCGAGCCATCGGGACGGCTCTGTCTTTTGCCGCATTGGTCCTGCCGTTCTGGATGTGCGCCATCTGGTTTTCAAAGACCGCCCGTTCCATCGGCGCTGCCAGGGATGCAGCGTAAGGTGTCGCGATATGGTGCCTGTCGCGGAAGGTCAGCTTGCCGTCGATCATCGCCTGGCATGTTGTCTCGCTGCAGAAGAGATCGGTCATGTCGACATAGCGTGCATTCTCGACGCGCGCGATGATTTCCCTCTCCGTCTTTGCATCCGCATCATCCATTGCTTCGGCGCGCGGCGTGTCGCAGACCGACGGCTCTCGTTTTTGCCACAGCGCGCGCGCGACACATTTGTCGATATAGGATTTATGGGTTGGGACATCACGGAGGTAGACGACGTCGATGCCGACATCGCTGAGTTCCTCCGCCGTCGATGTTATGCCCTCGGCCCATTGCTGCTTGCGAAGCGGATATTCGGAGGGGTCGCTGATTTCCTCGTCCAAGTGACTGATCGAAAGCTGCGAGACGATGACCATTTGCGGCTTCATCGCGATGATCTCCTTTATCGCCTGCTCCCGCCAATCATCGCACTCCGTATAATCGCGTCTGAGCTTGATATTGTATGTCGTCATCCGTGTCGCGCGGCAGGAGGACTTCATATAGGTGATGAGGCGGAAGCCCTCCTTCTTGGCGATCTCGATCAGCGGTGTCGACCAGTGATCCGCATGGGAATCCCCGAAGAGGACGACGGTCTTATCCGACATGGATGCCCCGAACACGCAAGGCCTCGGCTTGACCGTCTCGAGATCGGCGACACAGCTTTCATCGGTCTGCCGTACGCTTGATGAGCGTTCGGCGCTTGTAGCGATCAGCTGCTGTTCAGGATTGAAATTACGGCCCGCGAATTTGGCGTTGCCATAGGCCAATGCAGCGCCGCTCACGGTGAGGATCGCGGCGAGCCCGATGGAACGGCCGGTGCCGGCGACGAGCCAGGCATTCCTGCGGATGGGGTTTTCGACGAGGTGATAGCTGATGATCGATAGAACGAAGGTCAATGCCAGGCATGCGAGGCGCTGCACGATGCTCATGTCGGGCATCAGCATCGCTGCATAAACGATCACCGGCCAATGCCAGAGATAGAGGGAATAGGAGAGTTTTCCCGTCCACTGAAAGGGCGCCATCGCGAGAATATTCTTTGGCGCCACGCGGCTTTCGCGCATGCCGCTCAGAAGCACCATCACCGTTCCCATTGCCGGTGCCAGCGCGATGAAACCGGGGAAGGGGTCTTCTTCCGAAACCGTCAGGTAGGTTCCCAGGATCAGGGCAAGGCCGGCCCAGCCCAGTAGAGGCGAGATGGCGGAACGCTTCGCCCAGCTCTCCGACAACGTCATTGCCGCAAGGCCGCCGAGCGCGAATTCCCAGGCACGGAACGGTGAGAAATAGAAGGCCCAAGGTTGCGAGACGTCCGTAAGCCAAGCGCAAGCTGCGAAGGAAATGGCGGCGATGCCGGCCATCATGATGAAGAGACTGCGCCTGTCAGCCCGCACCCGGACGAGGAGCAGGAGGAGCGCCGGCCAGACCAGATAGAACTGCTCCTCGACCGACAGTGACCAGAAATGGATGAAGGGATTGTTGCTTGCATCCGGGGCGAAATAGTCGAGAGACCAGCGGATCAGCCACAGATTGATGACGTAGGTGGAAGCAAACAACGCGCCTTTCGAATAAAGCTGCTGCTCCGACGGCGCCAGAATGAAATAGCCGGCGAACAGTGTAACCAGAATGACGAAGATGGACGCGGGGAGCAGTCGACGGGCACGCCTGGCATAAAAGGTCAGGAGATCGACCGTGCCGCGCCGGTCTATCTCCTGGAGGAGATGCTTTGTGATGAGATAGCCCGAGATGACGAAAAAGACGTCGACCCCGACAAAGCCGCCCGGCAGGTCGGTGACGCCGAAATGGAAGGCGATCACCCCCAGAACCGCGAGGGCGCGCAATCCTTCGATGTCGGGGCGAAAAGATTTCGGTTCGGCGATGATGGCGCTCATGCGATCGTCGACCTCTCAATTGGTGGCAAGCCCGCCCTTGAGGAAGCCAACCATAGGCAGCGTCGTGCTGCAATGCAACAAAGCGGCGCCGGAGCAGTCGCCAGTTGGGAACACGAATTGCTATCGGTCGATCGAATATGTGATCCGGTTAATGTATTGACAGAGATTGATTATTGCCCTGATCGGTCCGGATGCAGTATGTCGGCCCGCCATATCCGCGAAATTCATCAGATGATAACAAAAAACCATGCCCTCCTACAGAAGAGATATTTCGGAGAGATCGCCGGCATGGCCCACGCTGGCAAAGCATTTCGCTTTTGGTCTTGCGATCGCCTCGTCTGTTCAGGCCGTCATCGATCTTTTCTATTGGTATACCGCTCAATGGTTTTTCATTGGCAGCGAACGTTTTCTCGCGGGAGACGCATTGGCTCCCATGGATAGTTTCGTTGAATCCCTGATCATAATGACGGCGATAACTGCCGCCACGGCTTTCCTTCCGGCATTGGCGTTAACGGCGTTTTGCCGTTGGCGAGGGATTCCCGGGCCGGCCGCCTATGTCATAGGTGGAGCATTGACAGGCGTGATGGCAGTTCTCGTGACAGTTTCGGATCCCTTTCATCAGGCCGCCGCCGTTTATGCGGCGGGATTGGGGATCAGTGGCGCAGCCAGTGGTTATATCTTCTGGCGTGCGTCGCTTCACGGCATAAACAATTCTGAGGGCGCGTGCCTGTAACCAGTCGACATATGTCAAAGATTGTCACGACCGAGATTTGGACAGGTCATTATTCTCCCGCTGGCAGGCGGTTGTCCAGCTTCATGGTTCCGCGGTAGACCGCATCGGAGGTCTTTTCTGCGGGATCGTCGAGCAGGATGCGTTCCGCAGCCCCGTCGAGATCGTCATATTGGCCGTTTTTCAGCGACCAGAGGAACGCCACCAGGCCGAGAACTCCGAGAAAAAGCGCGATGGGGATCAGGACAACGAGATTGGTCATTTGGAAGACCTTTGCAACATATGTCCCGCAAAAATCGCAGCCAGCCCAGCCAAAGCTGTCGCGCCCTTCTGGGGCGCCGCCTTCACCCTGAGCCGCATGGCATTGGCGACCACGATGATCGATGAGAACGACATGGCGAGCGCGGCGACGAGCGGCGTCACATAACCCATGACCGCGATCGGCACGGCGAGAAAATTATAACCGATGGCGAGAACGAAATTCTGCCGGATGAGCGTCTTCGCCTGACGCGAGACTTCCATGGCGAACGGTACGGCGCCGAGACTCTCCCGCAGGAAGACAAAATCGGCGGCGTTGCGCCCGATATCGGCGGCGGTCGCCGGCGCCATGGAGACGTGCGCCGCTGCCAGGGCGGGCGCGTCGTTGAGCCCATCACCGACCATCAGTACCTTGTGGCCATGCTGCGCGAGGGTTGCGATGCGCGTTACCTTCTCGCCCGGGAGGGCGCCTGCAGTGAAGGCCGGGACGCCGAGCCGGGTGGCGAGTTCAGCGGCCGCGTCATAGCGGTCGCCCGAAATGATTTCGATATCGATGCCGCTGTTCTTGAGCTCGGCCACCGTCTCGGCCGCGTCTTTGCGCACCCGGTCGTCGAAGCGGAAGGCCGCCACGATGCGGCCGTTCAGGGAAAGAACGGTTTCCGGTCCGCCATGGGGCGCATCGGCCGCGCCAGCGTTACCTTCCGCCGCCCACTCACGCCGTCCGAGCCGCCAGGTCGCATCGCCCGAAACGGCCACCAGGCCGCAGCCCGGCACTTCCTTGAAATGTTCGAACCGCGCGGCCTTGCTCCTGATCCCCTTCGCCGCCTGTGCCAATGCCTTTGCCAGCGGGTGGCTGGAGTAAGAGGCTATCAGGGCCGCCTGCGCCAGCATTTCGGGATCGACATCGTGCGAATTCGTCAATTGCGGCTGGCCGAGGGTCAGCGTTCCCGTCTTGTCGAAGACGATCGTGTCGGCATCCGCCAAACGTTCCAGTCCGGAACCGTCCTTGACCATGATGCCGTTCTCGAAAAGCCTGCGGGCCGCCATGACTTGCACCATCGGCACGGCGAGCCCCAGCGCGCACGGGCAGGTGATGATGAGAACGGCGATGGCAATGAAGATGGCGCGGTACCAGTCGCCCGTGGTCACGATCCAGCCAAGCGCGGAGAGAAAGGCGATGATGTGCACGACAGGCGAATAGATCTGGGAGGCACGGTCCGCGATACGCCGATAGCGGGCCCTCCCGCCCTCGGCGGCCTCCATCAGTCGTACCATGTCGGCGAGGAAGGATTCATTCGCCGTCGCAATTGCTGAAAGCGTCAGCGGAGCGGTCAGATTGAGCATTCCCGCCCGGATGATCGAGCCCTGGTGGACCGCCTGCGGTGCGCTTTCGCCCGATACGATGGAGCAGTCGAGCTCGGATGAGCCTTCCTCGACGCGGGCATCCACCGGAGATCGCTCGCCGGTCGTCAGAATGAGCCTAGTGCCCTCCCTGATTTCTGAAATGGGCCTGTATTCCCGTTCCCCGGTTTCCGTGACGATGAGCGCTCCGCGCGGCACGAGCCGCGACAGGCCAACGACGGCGGAGCGTGCCCGCTCGCGCATCATATGATCGAGCGTGCGGCCGATGAGCAGAAAGAAGAGCAGCGAGACCGAAGCGTCGAAATAAGCATGCCTGCCATGGTTGATGGTCTCGTAGAGGCTCATCGCGAAGGCGAGCGTCACGGCGAGCGAGATCGGCACATCCATGTTCATGTGCCCGCCGCGCAGCGCACCCCAGGCCGAGCGGAAGAAGACACGGCCCGAATAGACGAGGGCGGGGGCCGCGATCATGGCCGATATCCAGTGGAACATATCGCGGGTCGCCGCTTCCGCGCCCGACCATACCGACACCGACATAAGCATGATATTGCTCGCGGCGAAACCCGCCACCGCCAGCGCCCGGATGAGTTCCGAAAAAGTCTTGTCCTCTCCCGCATCGTTATCAAAAAGGTGGGACGCATAGCCGAGCTTGCGGAGCGTGGCGGCGACCGGTGGTGGCGCTTTGTCCTCACGCCAGCGCACCATGAGCCGTTTCGTCGAGAGGTTGACGCGCGCGCTCTCCACATTATCGAGCTTGGCCATCGCCTGTTCGATGGTCTGGATGCATGCGCCGCAATGGACGTCCGGGACGGAGAGGTCGATCTGGCGCAGTCCGTTGCCAAGTGCGCGGCTTGCGAGCAGAAGCTCTTCCGAAGAAGGTCCCTCGCCCAGAACGGCGTTCGGTTCGAGGCCAGGCGCGCAGCAGCTCATTGCAGGGTTCCATTCGTGATATGGTGGCGCGAGATATCGTGGTAAGGTGCCCGACCGGAGATCCCGGCCTCGACGTCGATGATCCAGATCCCGTCCCGCACGGCGACCGGAGTGGAAAAAGCGTTGCCATGGGGCTGGAGTTCCACCGTCATGTCCTCGGCTTCATAGGCCGGGCGCCGCAGCGTTACCTTCACGCTCGTCAGCGTCACCGGCGCGCCCTCGGCATTGGCCAGGCTGTAGCTGAGCCTGCCGTCTCGGTAGGTGACGGTGCCGCGCCAGCCAAGCGCGGATTGGGCCCGGCCAAGTGCCGCCTTCTCGTTGAATTCCTGGCTTGCGACATAGGAGTTCTTGACGACAAGGCCGGTCCAGCTCGTATTCGCATAGACGGCCATGGTCACGTTGACGGCAATGATCGTCCCGAAAAACAGGGCAAGCACAATCAACATGTGGCGGCCGGTGAATTCACGAGGGGCAGAACTCGACATCACTTCTTCTCCGGTGCACTGAAGGTGGTTTTGTAGACGGCGCTCTCCATGCCGTCCTTATCGACGACATGAAACTCGAACGGGGTAATTTCCTCGTCGAGCGAGCCGGCAGGCACCGCCACGAAGACCTTGAAGGTGCGGACGCGATCGGGCTCGGCCTCGACCGAGACCTTCCCGTCGGAAGCCTCCGCGATATCCGGAGCGGACATGGTCGCATCCGGCAATCCGTCGATCGACATGGTGAACGCGCGAGGCTCCGGGATCATGTTGAGGATCTTGACCGTGTAGCCGTTGCGGATCGAGCCGTCGGATAGCGTTACAAACTGCGGATTGCGATCGTGGAGGACGTTGAGTTCCAGCCGTCCTCTGCTCATCAGCATGGTGAGAATGCCGATGCCGACGAGGACCCAGAGTGAGAAATAGACTGCGGTACGCGGCCGGAAGATGTGACCCAGGCGGAAATTCTTCACCTCTTCCGTCAGCTTGCCCTCGGCTGTGCGGACAAGAGCCGGGTTGATCGGCTTCGTCCCGCCGACGGTGGCAATGTCCATGTTGTGCTGGTAGTCGAGAAGCGTCGTGTAGGAGATCAGGCCGCGCTCCTTGCCGAGCTTGTCCATAACGCCGTCGCAGGCGTCGATGCACAGCGCGCAGGTGATGCATTCAAGCTGCTGGCCGTCGCGAATGTCGATACCCTGTGGACAGACAGCAACGCAGGCGTTGCAATCAACGCAATCGCCAACCAGCTTTCCAGCCGCGACGCTCTTCTTGGCACCTCTTGAACGGGGCTCGCCGCGCCAGGCGTTGTAGGTGACGGTGAGCGAATCCTCATCGAGCATCGCCGCCTGAATGCGTGGCCACGGGCACATATAGGTGCACACCTGCTCCCGCATGAAGCCGCCGAAGACATAGGTGGTGAAAGTCAGGATCACGACGGTGAAATATGCGATGGGCGCGGCCTGTCCGAGGGTGAAATCCCTGGCGAGGGTCGGCGCATCGGCGAAATAGAAAATCCACGCACCGCCGGTGAAAAAGCCGATGGCGATCCAGATCAGGTGCTTGACGAGCTTCTTGGTGATCTTGTCCAACGTCCAGGGCGTCTGGTCGAGCTTGATACGTGCGTTACGGTCGCCCTCGACGGCACGTTCGACCACGAGGAAAAGGTCCACCCAAACGGTCTGTGGGCAGGTATAACCGCACCATGCGCGCCCGGCCACGGAGGTGATGAGGAACAGCCCGGCGCCCGCCATCACGAGGAGGCCGGCGATCAGGATGAATTCCTGTGGCCAGATCTCAATGGAGAAAAAATAGAAGCGCCGGTTGGCGATATCGACCAGGATGGCCTGGTCGGGAGCATAGGGACCCCGATCCCACCGTATCCACGGCGTCAGGTAATAGATGCCCAGCGTGATGGCCATCACCAGCCATTTGAACTGCCGGAATGCGCCGGATGCCCTTTTCGGATGGATCTTCTTTCGGGCAGCATAGAGCGGCTGCCGGACCTTGGCCGAGTTGACAGCCTCGGCGTCGACCCGTTCGATCGCTTCGTTCCCGCTTTCTTGCACTTCTCGCACGTTGACCGTCACGGTCCGTTCCATTCTTCCGCTAAATTGCCCTGCCGGCCAAAATTCCGCCGGCAGGGCCCAGTTTCGTGAGTTTGCGCTTCCGGTCGGTCCGGCTACTGTCCGGCCGCCACCGTCTGCCCCCCGCCGAGCGAGTGGACGTAGACAGCCAGTTCCTTGACCGTGGTGTTGCCAAGACGCGCGCCCCAGGCCGGCATCACGCCGTTCCTTGGATGCATCATCTGCTGCACGACGGCATTTTCGCCCGAACCATAGAGCCAGATCGCGTCCGCAAGATCGGGGGCGCCCAGATCCTTGACGGCTTCGGCATCGACGCCCTTCGCCGCCTTGGCGTCGCTGCCATGGCACGAGGCACAGTTCTCGGCGAACAGGGTCGCGCCGGCCTCGACCTTGTCCGGGAACTTCGGAGTACCGGAGAGGCTGACAACATAGGCGGCGACATCCGCCATCTGGTCGGGTGTCAGGACGCCATCGAAGGAGGGCATTTCCGACTGCCGGGTTTCCTCGTCCGCCGCATAGCGGACGCCATGGTTGATCGTGGTGTAGATCGACTCGATATCACCGCCCCACAGCCAGTCGTCATCGTTCAGGTTCGGATAGCCCGCGCTGCCTTGCGCGCCGGAACCGTGACACTGGACGCAATTGACCTTGAATGCGGCGGCGCCGGCGGAGATTGCAAACTGCTTGAGCACGGGATTGGCGACGATCTGCGCCACGTCCTCGCTCCTGACCGCCTCCACGAGGCTGCCGCGGGCGGCCTCGGCCGTTGCAAGTTCGTCGCGCACCTCGGCTCGGCTGGAATAACCGAGATATCCCCCGGTGGCGCTGGTCAGCATCGGCCAGGCTGGATACATAATCGTATATCCGATGGCCCAGATGATGGTGGCGTAGAACGTCCACAGCCACCAGCGGGGTAGGGGATTGTTCAGTTCCTGGATGCCGTCCCAGAAATGGCCGGTCGTCTCGACGCCGGTTTTTTCATCGATACGTTTTCCATCGATATGTCTTGCATCGTCCATTTTGTTTCAGTCCTCTTTCAACGGGACGCGCGCAGCATCGTCTGCCAGCTTCCGGCTGCCTGGGCGGAAGGTGAAAAGGACGGCCCCCACGAAGAAAATCACCATGGCGAGCAGGCCCCAGCTGTCGGCGAATTGGCGCATTATGTGATAATCCATGGCGCCCTCCCTCAACGGTAACCGGCGGCTTCGTCATAGGTCGAGAAATCGACCAGCGTGCCGAGCATCTGGAGGTAGGCAACGAGCGCATCCATTTCGGTTACGGCCTTTGGATTGCCGTCGAAATCGCCTACGACCGCTTTCGGATAGCGTGCCTGCAAGTCGGAGGTATCCGCGTCGGGATTCGCCTGCGCCTTGAGATCCGCCTCGGCGTTGGCCAGCATTTCATCGCTATAGGGCACGCCGACCTTCACATTGGCCACGAGATTGGCCTGGATGTTCTTGATGTCGAGCGGCGCGCTCTTCAGGAAGGCATAGCTCGGCATGATCGATTCCGGCACGACGGAGCGCGGATCGGCCAGGTGCTGGACATGCCATTCGTTGGAATAGCGGCCGCCGACGCGCGCGAGGTCCGGTCCTGTGCGCTTGGACCCCCACTGGAAAGGATGGTCGTACATGGATTCAGCCGCCAGGCTGTAATTTCCGTAACGCTCGACCTCATCGCGGAAGGGGCGGATCATCTGGCTGTGGCAGGTATAACAACCCTCACGGATGTAGATGTTGCGCCCGGTGAGCTCCAGCGGTGTATACGGCCGCATTCCCTCTACCTTTTCGATCGTGTTCTCCAAATAGAACAAGGGGGCGATTTCGACGATGCCGCCGACCGTGACGACCAGGAGCGATCCGACAAGAAGCAGGGTCGCGTTCTTTTCAAGTATCTGGTGTTTGTCTAGAAGACTCACGGTTTTATTCCTTATTCTGCAGGTTGAACGGCCATGCTGGTTGCGATCGGCCGTTCGGCGCGCTCGCGTCCAGCGATGGTCATTGCCAGGTTCCAGGCCATGATGAGCGCTCCGGAGAGATAGAGGAGACCGCCGAAGGCACGCATGATGTAATAGGGTTTCATCACGGCGACGGATTCGGCGAACGAGTAGACCAGGAAGCCCTGTTCATCGTATTCGCGCCACATCAAGCCCTGCTGGATGCCCGCCACCCACATGACTGCGGCGTAGACCACGATGCCGAGCGTCGCCAGCCAGAAGTGCCAGTTTATGAGGCGGAGCGAATAGAGCCGTTCGCGGCCCCAGAGCTTCGGCACCAGATAGTAGAGGGCGCCGAAGGAGATCATGCCGACCCAGCCGAGCGCGCCCGAATGGACGTGGCCGATAGTCCAGTCCGTATAATGCGACAGCGAGTTGACGGCCTTGATCGACATCATCGGGCCCTCGAAGGTCGACATGCCGTAGAAGGCGATCGAAATCACCATCATGCGGATGATCGGATCCGTGCGCAGCTTGTCCCAGGCGCCGGAGAGCGTCATCAGGCCATTGATCATACCGCCCCACGACGGCATCCACAGCATGATCGAGAACACCATGCCGAGCGTCTGCGCCCAGTCGGGAAGGGCGGTGTAGTGCAGGTGATGCGGGCCCGCCCAGATGTAGAGGAAGATCAGCGCCCAGAAGTGGATGATCGACAGGCGGTAGCTGTAGACCGGCCGCCCGGCCTGCTTGGGGACGAAATAATACATCATCCCGAGGAAGCCGGCGGTCAGGAAGAAGCCGACCGCATTATGCCCATACCACCATTGCGTCAGCGCATCCTGCACACCGGAAAAGGCCGAATAGCTCTTTGCGCCGAGCAATGATACCGGCATCGCCAGATTGTTGACGAGATGCAGCATCGCGATCGTCACGATGAAGGACAGGTAGAACCAGTTCGCGACGTAGATATGTGGTTCCTTGCGCTTGAAGATCGTACCGAGGAACACGATCAAATAGGCGACCCAGACAATGGTGAGCCAGACATCGACATACCATTCGGGCTCCGCATATTCGCGGCTCTGCGTGATGCCAAGCAGATAGCCGGTTGCCGCCATGACGATGAAAAACTGGTAGCCCCAGAAGACGAACCAGGCGAGATCGCCGCCGAAGAGCCACGCGCGCGAGGTGCGCTGGACGACATAGAAGGACGTGCAGATCAGTGCGTTACCGCCGAAGGCGAAGACCACCGCCGAGGTGTGCAGCGGGCGCAGCCGGCCGAAATTGAACCACGGTTCGATGTTGAGGTCGGGGAAGGCGAGCTGGGCTGCAACGACGACGCCGACGAGCAGACCGACAACAGCCCAGAACATCGTGGTGATCGCGCCATAGCGGATCACGTCATCCATATAGAAGGAGCTCTCGGCTTCCGCCTTGGTGGAAACGATCTGGGTGCGGCGCATCAGAAGAACCGTGCCCGCGAGCAGCGTAAAGAACGCCACCCACATATGCGCCTTGAAAAGATCGTCCTGGGCGAAAGCCGCGCCGAGCAACGCTAGGAACGCGGCTATGCTGAGAGCCACGATCTCAGTCGAATGCTTAAATGTGTAGTTCATGGATATGTCCCCAAGGCATGGCGGTTCGACACCCCCAATGAGCAAGATCACCGACAACGGTCGCGGTGTTCTCAACTGTTATCGATGAAAGGCCAGGATCGTTTGATCTGGATCAAAACGCGGTATCGCCATGATCGGCACGTTCCCGGAAATCACATCATCCCGCGCAATTCCTGGTTCAGATCGTGAGCGCATAAGATGAGAAGCCGAATACGATCGTTTCACGGGTACGGGCGCACGCAATGGCCCCGGGGAGAGGACGTGCTGTTCCGCGGCGAGCCGATGGAGGTCATGGCGAGGGTTCTGGAAGCGCAGTCGGTCCTCTGCGATCAGCTCGAGGCAGTTGCAGACTCGCTGCCGAATGCAGTGGATTCAGAGACTTGCTTCCGTCTCGCGGCTGTCATGAAGGTGCTTGTAACGGAAGCGCACCGTTTCAAGGAAGCCGTCGTTTACCCCTTGTTCGAGGCAAGATTCGCCGATCGCATCGAGATGCCCGCCATCATTGCGCGCTTGAGATCCGAGCACGCCGAGGACGAGACCTACGCCCAGGAACTGGCGGAGGCGCTCACGGCCGGCCGCCGGAACATGGTCGAGAATCCGGAAGCTATGGGATATATGTTGAGGGCGTTTTTCCGCGGACTGCGCCGTCAGGTTGCGTTCGAGCGTGAACAGTTGGGCGCCTATGTCGCACTTCAATAGTCGTGCGGAAGGGGAGGGATCAGATGCAGGCGCGGCATCGCAATTGCTTGATATCCGTGACGGTCACGGAACGGGGCGCCTCCATCAGAATCACGCCGTCCTTGCGCAGTTTCGATAGTTGGCGGCTGACGGTCTCGAGTGTCAGTCCAAGAAAATCAGCGATTTCGCCACGGGATAACGGCAAATCGAAACATATGCCGTCTTCGGCGCCCGGCGCCTCGGGATCGAAGTGCGTTGCTATCAGATAAAGGAAGCTCGCGACCTTCTCATCGGCCATCTTGCGGCCGAGCGTCATCATCCATTCCCGCGCTTCGTCGAGTTCCTTGAGGGTCTGGTCGAGGAGACGCTCGCGCAACTGCGGCGAACGATCGATCATCCGGTCTATGGCCGATTTGGGAAAGGAACAGATCGAAACCCGGGTGGCTGTCTGGGCATCGACGGTGCTCTGCGACCCGAGCGGGCGACCGACGAAATCGGGAGCAAACTGCAGGCCAACGATTTGCTGCCTTCCGTCATGGAGCGTCTTGGTCAGCTTGACGACGCCGGAAAGAAGATTGCAGTAGGCGGTGATCTCGGCACTGTCTCCGGCCAGTTCGGCACCCGTTTCAACCGTGCGTCTGGAGGAAAACCTGTTCAAATAGGCAAGTTCTTCAGGCTTGAGCGCACCGCAGACGCCACGATGTCGCGCCTCGCAAGCCTGACATACAGCCGGCACTTCCAAGGTGGCGACTTCCGCGAAAGGTTTCGCTACGGTCTCTGCGAGCGACAAGGATCAACTCCATAGCATTTGCAAAAACACATAGTTTTCCCAGCGGTGGAAAGCTAGTCGATATGACGGGGTGCGACAACGCGTGTAGGAGAGACCGACCGGGCTTGGTCCCGTATGCGTATCCCATTCATTGCGCTAACCGGTCTTCGGTCCAGCCCAGCGTTTTGAGATCGTCGACGCGCGCATCATCGTTTCCCGACAGGATGAATTCATCGATCTGGGGCGGCGGAACATTTGTTCCCGAAAGCATGGAATGGATCTGCCCGCGATGATGCTGGCCGTGCAGGAAAATATGCAGAAGCGTATCGGCGACCGTTTCGTTGATGACTTTCGTCGGCCAATGGATTTGGATCCTGCACGAGAGGTCTTGCGCCGTCAGGCTTTCGCAGAACGCAATCAACCAGTCGTCGACCTGTGCCCGTTCGTGCGCGAATTCGGCCGCTGATGCGCGGTTGCCGGCATCCGGCGGCCCGGGGCGTTCGCCACGCAGCGCGTCGATATAGAAGCGGTCGGCGTTGAGAAGATGGATCATTGTCTCCTTGATCGACGGAAAGAAGGAAGTTCGCGGCGCTTCCCATTCGCCGGCGTATAATGCCGCGCACGCGCGATCGAGCCGCACATTGGCGAGGCGGGCGTTACGGGCGAGCTGGCGGTATGGCCGCCCTGCGGGATCCACGGAAGCTGACATGCCGCTATCCTAAGACATTTGATGCTCACGTCGAGCGAAAGTCACACCTCCTCCCGCGTCTCTTCGATGAGGAAATCCACGAAGGCGCGGACCTTCGGCAGCACATATTGCCTGGAGGGATAGACGACGTAGACCGATGTTTCGTTGGGGGACCAGTCGTCGAGAACGGTCGTCAACCGACCTTGCGCGATGTCGTCCTTGACGTAAAGCCAGGGAATGAGGCTCACGCCGAAGCCTGCGAGGAGCGCGTCGCGAACGGCGAGACTGCTGGTCACCTTGTAGCGGCCGCGGACGGGCACTCGGACGGTGCGGTCCTCGCGCGTGAAATCCCATTCACTGGCATGACCCGACAGGGTGAACTGCAGGCAATTGTGGTTGCGGAGGTCCTCCGGTGTCCGGGGATGGCCAGCATGCTCGAAATAGGCCGGTGAGCCGCACACCACATGCGGTAGCGACATCAGTCTGCGCGCGATGAGGCTTGAATCCTCCAGCCCGTCACTTCCCCGGATCGCGAGGTCGAAACCCTCCTTGACGATGTCGACCCGGCGATCCTCCAATTGCAGGTCAAGCGTCAGATCCGGATAGCGGGCGAGAAAACCGACGATCGCACGGGACAGGCGGGTGAGCGTGAGCGTCATCGGCGCGCTGATGCGCAGAAGACCATGCGGCATCTGCTGGAGGGGACCCAGCGAGTGATCGGCCTCCGCAAGATCGTCGAGGATGCGGGCCACCTGCTCGAAATAGCGGGTGCCGGCTTCCGTCAGGCTCATCCGGCGCGTCGTGCGATTCAGGAGCCGCACATTCAGATGTACCTCGAGCTCGCCGATATTCTTGCTCACGGCCGCTGGCGACAGTCGCATATGCCTTGCCGCATCGGCAAAGGAGCCTCGCTCCACAACCTGACGGAATACTCTCAATGCCGTAAGCTGATCCATGATTATTCACCTGGAGTGATCAGTCTCCATACTGGATAGCGGATTATATAGTGAGGGGAAAGGAATTATCTCTGCCCGGACTGCGGGAGAACCCGCCCGAAACAAGCCGAAAGGGCAGATATCATGAAGAACGAGATCGTCTCCGCTATTGAAAATCGCGTCTCCACCAATCTGTTCGATCCCCTGAGATCCCTTGCAGAGGAGGAAATCCACGAACTCGCCCGTTTGGCCACGCGCGCGCCCACCGCATATAATCTGCAGAACTGGCGCTTCATCGCCGTCAGCACGCCTGAGGCGAAGGCGCGCCTACAGGCGACAGCCTATGGCCAGGCCAAGGTGGCGGACGCGGCTGTCACCTACATCATCTGTGGCCAGATGCCCTCGCATGAAGCGCTCGGAGAGCGGCTCAAGCCAGCGGTCGAGGCCGGCATCATGCCGGCGGCCGTCGCCCAGTCATGGACCGACGCGGTGAAACGGACCTATGCCGGCGATCCGCAGATGCGGCGTGACGAGGCGATCCGCACTGCTTCGCTTACCGGCGCCTTCCTGATGTTCGCCGCGGCGGCGCATGGTCTCGCCACAGGGCCGATGGTCGGGTTTGATCCGGCACTGGTCGTACGGGAGTTTGGGCTTGCAGCCGACGAAATCCCGGTCATGTTGATGGCTGTGGGGCATCCTGCCGAAGGAAACTGGCCGCAGAAGCCGAGGCTCCCGGTCTCCCGGGTCCTCGAAACGGTCTGAGTGCCGCAGCGTCGTCAAGCATTTCCTGAGGAAACACCAATGTCCCGAACTTCCGACCTTCTCCTGACGGCACTCGCCCCCTGCATCTGGGGCAGCACCTACATCGTGACGACCGAGCTCCTGCCACAGGGCTACCCCATCACCGTCGCCATGATACGGGCGTTGCCGGCGGGACTGCTGCTGCTCCTGCTTGTGCGGCAATGGCCGAAGGGCATCTGGCTCTTGCGCTCCTTCATTCTCGGTGCGCTCAATTTCTCCATCTTCCAGACGTTGCTCTTCGTCGCGGCCTACCGGCTACCCGGAGGCATAGCGGCGACGCTGGGGGCCATCCAGCCTCTGATCGTGATATTCCTCGCGAGCGCACTACTCGGTTCGGCCGTGCGTCTGACGTCCATCCTTGCCGCCCTGGCGGGCATGGCCGGCGTTGCCTTGCTGGTCCTGCGCAACGAGGCGGCGCTCGATCCGCTGGGCATTGCAGCCGCGCTCGGTGGTGCGGTATCGATGGCGCTTGGCGTGGTTCTCACCCGCAAGTGGCAGCCGCCGGTTTCTCCGCTCGGCTTCGCTGCCTGGCAGCTGACGGCGGGTGGCATTCTGCTTCTTCCCGTCATGCTGTGGTTCGAACCGGCATTGCCGGTGCCGACGCTCCCCAATGCGATGGGTTTCACCTATCTCGTGCTCTTCACCGCCATCACTTACATTCTCTGGTTCCGTGGCGTGGCGCGGCTTGAGCCGGCGGCGGTCTCTTCACTGGGCTTCTTGAGCCCGCTCACCGCAGTCCTTCTCGGCTGGGGTATCCTCGGTCAGGCCCTGAGCCCGATGCAGATATCAGGCGTGGCGGTCGTCATCGCCAGCGTCTGGCTGAGTCAGAGGGCAAGCCGGAGTGGCGCGCGCTCCAGCCTCGGATCGCAACAGCAAGTCGCACCTCGGGAAAGCGTATCGTCCTCGACCTGAGGAACGGGTTTTCCGAAGAAGGGGCGTCTTCTCGGAAACCTCCGCGCCTTGCAGGTCAAATTGCTGGATTTGCCGACTCATGCGGCGTAAACTCAAGCATTGGTTAAAGGCGATGGAACAGAGGTTAGCCGCAATTCTGGCCGTCGATATGGCGGGGTACAGTCGGTTAATGGAGGCCGACGAATCCGGCACGCTCGCTCGCCTTCGGGCCCATCGCATAGAACTGATCGATCCCGCGATCGCCAAGAACAAGGGACGGATCATCAAGACCACTGGAGACGGCATGCTCGTCGAGTTCCAGAGCGTGACCGACGCGGTGAAATGCGCCGTGGAAGTCCAGCAGCGCATGAAACGCCGCAATTCCGACGTATCGCAGGACAGACGGATCGAATTCAGGATCGGGATCAATCTTGGCGATATCATATTCGATGACGAGGATATTTTTGGGGACGGGGTCAATATCGCCTCGCGCATCGAACAGCTTGCGGATATCGGCGGCATTTGCGTGACCGCGGCGGTCGCGACACAGATCGCCGACCGTCTTGAAGTGCCGATCGAGGATCTGGGCGAGAAGATGCTGAAGAATATCAGCCGCCCAATTCGCCTCTACCGCATCGGGTTCGACTATCCTTCGCATCCGCCTCAACAGACCGAATTGGAGGCAACGCGACCCGTCTCCAAACCGTCCATCGTCGTGTTGCCATTCAACAATATGAGCGGCGATCCGGAGCAGGAATTTTTCGCGGACGGCCTGACGGAGGACATCATCACCGAATTGTCACGCCACCACGAACTGTTCGTCATCTCGCGCAACTCCAGCTTCGTCTACAAGAACCAGGCGGTGAACGTTCGGGAGGTCGCGGAAAAGCTCGGCGCCCAATATCTCGTGGAAGGGAGCGTTCGCAAGATCGGCGACAGGGTCCGTGTTACGGTTCAGCTGATCGATACGGCCAGCGACGCGCATATCTGGGCGGACAAATACGACCGGAAGCTGGACGATATATTTGCAATCCAGGATGAAGTGACTGCTGCGATCGCGGCAACGCTGCCCGGCCGTGTGGAGGCAGCGCAGCGCGACCAACTCGCGCGCGCGAAGCCCGCAAATATGGCGGCCTATGAATGCGTGCTTGCCGCCAAGGTGTTGCACCACCGAAGCACCATTGCGGATAATGAACGGGCGCAGGTCCTGATAGACAGGGCCCTCGAACTCGACCCGGATTACGCCCACGCCCATGCCTGGCGCGCCTGCATTCTCGGGCAGGCCTGGGTCCATGGCTGGTGCGAGGACAAGGATGCGGTATGGACCGAAATCTGTGCCGAACTGGACCAGGCGCTGGCCCTCGATGACAATGACGCGGACGTCCATCGCATCCTCGCCGCGGTGAACGTCAACAGCAACGCGCTGACGACGGCGCGCTATCATCAGGAGCGTGCCCTCGCGCTCAACCCGAATTACGATCTGGTCGTGGTTCAGCAGGGCGAGCTTCTGACATGGCTTGGCCGGCCGGAAGAAGGGGTCGAGTGGATCCGCAAGGCCATGCAGTTAAACCCGCATCATCCCGAGCGGTTCTGGAGCCACCTTGGAAAGGCACATTTCGCCGCGTGCCAATATGGTGAAGCGATCGAAGCTTTCATGCATCTCACGGCTATGGATGCCGGTCAGCGCGCCTTCGCCGCCGCGTGCTATGGTTGGCTGGGTGATGAGATCGCCGCCGCTGCGCATCTCGACCAGGTCAAAAAGCTCGATCCCAAGTTCAATCTGGAAACCTTCATGGGGACACTGCACTATGCCCGCGAGACCGACGCGCAACATGTTCGCGACGGGCTCCTGAAGGCGGGCATAGCGTCCTTCGGATTGGTTTGATCGTTTATCATCCGTCATCCGTCATCCGTCATCCGTCATCCGCGGCCGGTGCGGTCGAGCGTATTCCGCAATGCGGTGATTTCGGCCAGCAAGCGTTTGGCTTCACCCATTTCCAGCCCTGAAGCTTCGAGGATGCATTGCGGAACCTCCGCCGCTTTCTCACGCAAGGCGCGGCCTTGGTCGGTCAGCTGAACCCGTACCTGGCGCTCGTCCGCGAGGTCGCGGCTGCGTTTTACGAGTCCCAGCGCCTCCAGCCGCTTGAGCAGGGGCGTCAGCGTGCTCGATTCGAGAAAGAGCTTTTCGCCGAGCCCGCCGACCGTCTGGTTGTCTTCGCCCCAGAGCAGGACCATAGCCAGATATTGCGGATAGGTAAGGCCGAGCCTGTCCAGGAGGGGTTTATAGACGCGGTTGAATGCATGATTGGCGGAGTAGACCGCAAAGCACAGGAAATTGCCCAGATTCAGGACATCATCCGGCTTCTTGTCGTCTTTTGCGTTGGGCATGGGTGTACCTCGTCACCTGATCGTGATCACTTATATCGCAAACGATATTATCGAAGACGCTTGACTTTGGCAAATATCGGCGTATTTGTATCGTGTACGATTTAATCGTGCATGATATATATAGGAGCAGCGTTATGGATGTCGTTTCATCCGATCAACCCATGAATGGAAGCAACGTCTCCCGGCGGCGGGTGTTGGTCGCCGGCGCGAGCATTGCGGCTCTACCACTAATTGCCGTCGCGACCGGAACGGCCGGCGGACATATCCTCTCAACCCCCACACCCCAACCATCAGGAGTAAGAACCGTGAGCACCATCACCACCCGAGACGGCGTCGAGATCTATTACAAGGACTGGGGCAAGGGCGATCCCGTCGTCCTCAGCCATGGCTGGCCGCTCAGCTCCGACAGCTGGGAAGCCCAGGCCTTCCATCTCGCCTCGAACGGCTTCCGCGTCATCACCCATGATCGTCGCGGCCATGGCCGGTCCAGCCAGCCCTGGGACGGCAACGACATGGATCATTATGCCGACGATCTGGCGCAGGTGATCGAAGCGCTCGATCTGCGCAATGTTTCGCTCTTCGGTTTCTCGACGGGTGGCGGCGAGGTGGCGCGCTATGTCGGACGGCATGGCACGGGCCGCGTCGCCAAGCTTGGCCTGATCTCGGCGGTGCCGCCTTTGATGGCGAAGACAGAAGCCAATCCCGGCGGGCTACCGATCGAAGTCTTCGACGGGCTTCGCACCGCCAGTATCGCCGATCGCTCGACGCTCTATCGGGACCTCGCCAGCGGCCCATTCTTCGGCTTCAATCGGCCTGGCGCCAAGGTGAGCCAGGGCATGATCGACTCCTTCTGGCTGCAGGGCATGCAGGCCGGCCACAAGAATGCCTTTGACTCCATCAAGGCCTTCTCCGAGACCGATTTCACCGAGGATCTGAAGAAGTTCGACAAGCCGACCCTGATCGTTCATGGCGACGACGATCAGATCGTGCCGATCGACGCGGCGGGTCGCGCCTCCAAGCGGCTGGTTCCGCATGCCGAGCTCAAGGTCTATCCCGGCGCGCCGCATGGCCTCGCCGACACCCATAAGGAGCAGCTCAACGCCGATCTGCTTGCCTTTTTGAGGTCGTAACGATGACTGCCGGGCCGGCCATGGCCGGTCCGGCATCCTATATGCATGCCCGTTGCGCAGGTTCGGTTAGGTAGCTGAAGCGATCGAGATTTGCGTCAGCGCCTTGCGAAATGCCTGCGCTGCCGGTCCGAGAGGCTCGTCCAGGCGATGGGCGAGATATGCCTCCGAGGTGACCTGGCTCCGCCGTCCCAGAGCCTTGGTGACAAGACGTACCAGACGGCCTTCATCGAGATCTTGCTCGACCTGCCATCCTGGCAAGCGACCCCAGCCGAGGCCCGCAAGAATGAGCGCATGTTTGGTCTCCTGATTGCTGACGCGGCAAGTCTGGGGAGAAAGAACTCCGAAGTCCCGCCCTTCCGACAGCGGCGTCGGATCGGTCAGGACGATTTGCAGATGATCCGCAAGATCGGGCAAGCCGATACTTTCACCATGCTGCTGCACTGCGAGCGGATGTCTGGCTGCAACGACAGCCACTTGCGCGACGGACGAGAGTGCTTCCAGAACAATGCGCGGATCGCGGAAATTTTCGCCCACCACGATTGCAAGCGTGCTGCGTTTCTCAAGCAATGAGGCAATCGGGCCACCGAGCGGCTCGACAGCCAGCCGGATCGAAACCGAGGGATGCGCTGCTCGCACTTCCATCAGCGCCATACCGATTTCGTCGATCGGATAAAGTGTATCCACGACAAGCGACAATTCGCGTTCGACACCTTCACCGAGACCTCTGGCCCGGGCACGCATCGCATCCACCCGGAGGAGGATATCGCGAGCATTGACGAGAAGGGCCTTCTTCCGCCGTCAGCACAGGGCGATGTCCCGAGCGGTCGAACAGCGTGATGCCGAGTTCCGTCTCGAGATTGGCGATAGCATGGCTGACGGCCGACTGGACGCGAGACAGCCGGGCGGCCCCAGAGCGGAAGCTTCCGCTCTCCGCAACGGTGATAAAGGTTCTGATCTGGTCCAGCGTCAGCGCATCCAGCATGATCTATCCAATCGATTGATTTCATCGAAATTATATTACTTCTGTAGATAGAGCAGAAGCGCCATTTTATCTCGAAACGCAGTTGCAATCGAAAGGATCGATGATGGTGAAGGTTCTTGTGCTATATTATACGTCCTACGGCCATATCGAAAAAATGGCAGCAGCCGTTGTGGAAGGCGTAAGCGAGACCGGTGCTCTGGCGGTGCTCAAGCGGGTGCCGGAGATCGTCCCCGAACAGGTCGCCAGAAAAGCCGGATACAAGCTCGACCAGACGGCCGAAATCGCCAGGGTTGAAGAATTGGCCGATTATGATGCGATCATCATCGGCACGCCAACCCGTTTCGGCAACATGGCAGCCCAGATGAAGAATTTCCTGGACCAGGCCGGCGCGCTCTGGGCGAGAGATGCGCTTGTCGGACGTATCGGAAGCGTCTTCACCTCAACCGGCAGCCAGCATGGCGGTCAGGAGACGACCATCCTATCCACGCATATTGTGCTCCTGCATCTGGGGATGCTGATTGCGGGCCTGCCCTATAGTTTCAAGGGGCAGTTGCGCATGGACGAGATCACCGGCGGCTCGCCCTATGGGGCATCGACACTCGCCGATGACGGGAATGGAGGCGATCGTCTGCCTAGCGGCAACGAGCTCGATGGCGCTCGGTTTCAGGGACGTCACGTCGCGGAACTCGCCCGTGCTCTTGCTGCTGCCCGGGTTACGGAGGCGGCGTGACGATGGTCGCGGTCTTGTCTCAGCCAGGCCGGGCCACGCATTGGCCGGTGATCGGCGCCGTTGTTGGGGCGGGGATTGTTGCTTCGCTTCAAGTCGGCAAGGTTGCCATCGCCGCCCCCATGCTGCAGACCGAACTTGGGCTCGATCTGGCTTCGGTCGGATGGCTGACGGGCGTTTTCGCCCTTCTCGGCCTGGTCGGTGGTATTCCGGCGGGCACCATTATTGCCGGCGCCGGTGATCGCCGCATCATGGCTTTCGGCCTGTTTGCAGTCTTTCTTGGCGCTGCCTTTGGGGCGGTAGCGCCTTCCTTTCCGGCGCTTGTCGCCTCCAGGGTGATTGAGGGGCTCGGTTTCCTGCTCATCACCGTCGCCGGTCCGGCGATCCTTCGGCGCGTTGTGGTTGCCGGTCAGCGTGATATCGCCTTTGCCCTGTGGAGCTGCTTCATGCCCGCTGGCATGGCGATCGCCATGTCCGCTGGTCCGCTCTTTGGCGATTGGAGAACACTCTGGTGGTGCAGCGCCGGTGTTGCGGGGGTCGCGATGATTGCGATCGCAATTCTCGTGCCGCGCGCCGAGACAGGCAAGATGCCTTCCTGGCGCAACCTTGTCACAGATGCCCTTGCAGTCCTAGGGAAGCGTGGTCGTGGTCCTCAATTGCTGGCGGCGTGCTTCGCGCTCTATAGCTTGATGTTCTTTGCGCTTTTCAGTTTCCTGCCGGTACTGCTGATGCAACGCATGGGGGTGGCACACGAGACCGCCGGTCTCCTTAGCGCACTCGCGACGGGAGCCAACATCATCGGCAATTTGGCGGCAGGCTATCTTCTCGCCCGTGGCGTCGGCCGTCCGGCATTGATCGTCTGTGCCAGCATCGTCATGGGCGTTTCGGCACTGGGCATCTTCCTACCCGTGTTCGCCGATACGCCGACTTTCCTGCTTTGTCTTGTGTTTTCAGCCGTGGGCGGCCTGATCCCGGCGACACTCCTTTCATCTGCATCAGTGATTGCATCGTCCGCCATGCTCGCCCCGATCGTCATCGGACTGATCATGCAGGGTAGCAATCTTGGCCAGATCGTTGGTCCTGTCGCCATTGGCGCGGCGATCGATGCCCATGGCTGGCCTGCCGCCGCGGTAGCCGTTCTCGTAGCAGCCATTCTCGCGAGCCTGATCGCTCTGGCCCTTGGAAAGCACTTCGAACGGGGAGAAGAAAGCTAAAGCCTCACCGCCTGGCCGGGGAGCCGGCTCTTTCCCCGAACAGCGATGGATGCTGCTTGACGAGCTCGTCGATGGAATGAAAGACCTGCCTCAGATGCGTCTTCATGTACCGGGCCGCTAGGTCGGGGTCGTTGGCCCTCACCGCGGTCGCGATATCCGCATGCTGCACATAGAGCTGTTCGATATGTCCCGGCTGCGGCAGACTCAGATAGCGCACCCGGTCGAGCTGGCTCTTTACCGATTGGATCACCTTCCAGCTGCGCGGCAGCGCGGCGATGTCGGAAAATGCGTGGTGAAACTGGTCGTCGAGCGCCATGAAATCGTCGAGCTGCCGCGCATCAACGGCCTGTTTCTGCAGCCGCAATTGCTCGTCGAGGCGGGCGGCGAAGGCCGCATCGGCTCCGCGCGCGACACGACGCACCACGGCGATTTCGAGCGCCTCGCGGATGAACTGCGCTTCCATGACTTCCGCGACGCGGATCGGCGAGACATAGGTTCCGCGCTGCGGGAAGATGTCGACCAGTCCCTCATCGGCCAGCTTGATAAGCGCCTCGCGCACCGGTGTACGGCTGACGCCGAGCTTCAGCGACAGTTCCTTTTCGCTCAAACCCTCGTTCGGCGCCAATTCGAGCGTCAGGATCGCCCGTTTTATCTGGCTGTGGACCTGCGTACCGATCGGCGCTTTCGGATCGATCGCGCTCGGCCAGTCTGTTGCCTGACGAACTGACAAGGTTTCTCCTCCCGTTCCCTATCCAGCGGCCGGCAGTCGGGTCGATCGCCGGACAGGTGATGTGTTGATCACGCCCCGGCGCCCTCCAACGCCGTGACAGCGGCCATGACGCCGCGGAGCTCCGCCAGGCCCCTGAGGCGGCCGATGATCGGATAGCCTGGATGGGTCTTGCGCGTGTGATCGTCGATCAGCTCATGGCCGTGGTCGGGGCGCATGGGAATGCGCCAATCCTCGCGGCCCTCGGTCTTGCGGCGGCGGCATTCGGCGAGGAGCACGCGCACCAGCTTGACCATATCGGTGTCGCCGCCAAGGTGATCAGCCTCCATGAACGAGCCGTCCGGATCCTTCTTCACATTGCGCAGATGTGCGAAATGGATCTTGTCGGCAAAGCGCTCTGCGATCGCGGGAACGTCATTGGCCGGATTGGCGCCGAGCGAGCCGGAACAGAGCGTCAGTCCGTTGGCAGGTGAGGGGACCGCCGAAAGGACGAAATCGATGTCCTCGGCAGAGGAGACGATCCGGTCCAGCCCAAAGAGCGAGCGCGGCGGATCATCCGGGTGCACGCAGAGCCTGATCCCGACCTCTTCCGCCGTGGGCACTACCTCGCGCAGGAAACGGGCATAATTCTCGCGCAGTTGATCGCGCGAGACATCGCTGTAGCGCTCGAGCATGGCGCGCAGCCCTGGCACGTCGTAACGGTCATAGGCGCCGGGCAGGCCCGCCATGATGTTGGTGAGCAGCTGCTCGCGGTCGCTTTCCGACGATGCGGCCATCCATGCGCGGGCCTTGTCCAGCGTGGCGCTGTCCTGCTCATCCTCGGCGCCGGGGCGTTTCAGGATATAGCAGTCGAAGGCGGCATATTCATGCAAGTTGAAACGCAGCGCCGTGCCGCCGCCGGGCAGGGGCTGGCCAAGCTCCGTGCGGGTCCAGTCGAGGATCGGCATGAAATTGTAGCAGATCACTTTCAGGCCGCATTCGGCGAGATTGCGCAGCGACTGCCGGTAATTGTCGAAGAGCAGCGTCAGATTGCCGGCGCCGAGCTTGATGTTCTCATGGATCGGCAGGCTCTCGACCACCCGCCATTCCAGCCCGAGCAAAGGATCGGCGCCTATGATTGTCTGCCGGCGCTTGATCTCATCGACCGTCCAGACTTCGCCATAGGGAATGTGGTGAAGGGCGGTGACGATGCCGCGCGCGCCGGTCTGGCGGATGTGCTTCAGTTCGCACGCATCCTCCGGGCCGAACCAGCGCCAGGTTTCCTCCATGGTGATCGCTCCGATCTGATCTGTCATTTCTCTTGTTTCGCTGTCTGGTTGATTGCGCTGATCGCGGCATGGGCGCCGCCGGAAAGAAGGCTGCGATAGGCAGCCTCGACTTTGTTGAAGAAGCGTTCATCGCGTCCGAGATCGGCGCCGAAGATGCTCCCGATTGCGATCACGCGGCGCAGATGCGTTGCCGGATCGACCCCGCCTTCAGCTTTCAGCTGGCCGGCCAGCGGATCCCTGACGTCGATCGGCCGGCCCTTTTCGTCCGTGCCGGCGGCATAGAAGATGAAGGCGACGACCGCCAGCGCCAGCCGGTCCCAGGGCTTGTCGGCTTTCAGCCGGTCGCGGATGGTGCCGAGTAGGCGCTGCGGCAGCTTTTGCGAACCGTCCATGGCGATCTGCCCCGTGCGGTGGCTGATGGCGGGGTTCGCGTAGCGTTCGAGCAGTTGGCCAGCATAGGCGGCGAGATCGGTGCCTGCTGGGGCTGGAACCGTCGGGATGATTTCCTCATGCCAGAGACCGGCGAGGAAATCCTGGAAAACGGGATCGGCCACCGTCTGCGAGATGGTCTCGTAGCCGGAGAGAAAGCCGAGATAGGCGAGCGAGGAGTGCGTGCCGTTGAGCATGCGCAGCTTCATCAGCTCGAACGGCTCGACATCGGCGACGAACTGCGCTCCCGCTCGCTCCCAGGCGGGCCGCTCGGCGGTGTCGAAAATATCCTCGATGACCCATTGGCGGAAGGGCTCGTGGATGACAGGCGCCAGATCCGTGAACCCTATGAGGTCCTGGGTCAACCGGAGATCGTCATCGGTCGAGGCGGGAACGATGCGATCCACCATGGTGCTGGGGAACGCAACGTTGCTCTCGATCCATGCGGCAAGGCGGTCGTCGCGCAGCGCGGCGAAATCACGGATCAGGCCGCGCAACAGCTTGCCGTTTGAGGGTAGATTATCGCAGCTGACGACCGTGAATGGTGCGATCCCGCGCGCTTCACGCAATGTCAGCGCCGCAACGATGAAGCCCGGCAGGGAGACGGGTGTTTCCGGATGTTCCAGATCATGGACGATATCGGGATGGGCCGGATTGAGACGCCCCGTCGCCGGATCGTGGCAATAGCCCTTTTCCGTGACCGTGATGGTAACGATGCGGATGCCCGGGTTCGCCAGGATCTCGACGAGGCCTTTCGGGTCTTCCGGCGCCACGATCGATTGCAGCAGCGAGCCCATGATGCGCGGCTTGTCGCCGGAGGCCGAGCGCTCGACCGTGGTGTAAAGACCGTCCTGGGGGCCAAGCTTGTCGCGCTGCGAAGGGCTGCGCAGGCTGACGCCGATGATGCCCCAGCCACTGTGGGACGCCGGATCGCTCTCGATCGCGTCGTCATTATAGACGATGCCGTGGGCCCGGTAGAACGCGCCAAGGCCGATATGAACGATGCCGGGCCGCAGTTTCGTCCGGTCGAAGCCGGGGAGGCAGGCCTTCGCGTTTTGCAGCGTTGCGGTGCCAAGTCTCTCGGTCATGGTCGTGCTCAATCGAAGAAGAGGGAAGGCAGCCACAGGGACAGCGCCGGAACGAAGGTGACCAGCATCAGCACGATCAGATTGCTGAGGATGAAGGGCAGGACCTCGCGGCTGATGATTCGCAACGGCACTTTACCAATATTGCCGGCGACGAACAGGCAGATGCCGACCGGCGGGGTGGTCAGGCCGATCATCAGATTGATGATGGCGATCATGGCGAACTGCACCGGATCGACGCCGACCTGCTGCGCCACCGCGAGCAGCGGCGGGAAGAGGATGATGAGGGCCGCGATCGTCTCCATGAAGGTGCCGACGAAGAGCAGCAGAATATTGATCATCAACAGGATCAGGAATTTGTTCTCCGTCACCGACAACATGGCGCTGGCGATCATCTGCGGGATCTGCTCGCTGGTGAGTATCCAGCCGAAGACGTTTGCGAGGCCAACGAGAAGGATCAGCGCTCCCGAGCCGATGGCGGATTCGAGCATGATGCGCGGCAGTTGGCTCAGCGTGAAGCCCTTGTAGATGAAGAGACCGATGGCAAAGGCATAGAGCGAGGCGACGATCGACGCTTCGGTAGGCGTGAAGACGCCGCCGACAATGCCGAAGATGATGATCAGCGTCATCAGCACCGCCCAGAAGGCGGCCTTGCCGGAGACGAGCACCTCGCGGAAGCCGACCCATTTGCCCTTGGGATAGTTGCGCAGCCGCGCGATGATGTAGACCGTCAGCATCATGCCGAGCCCCATCATCAGGCCTGGAATGGCACCGGCCAGGAACATGCGGCCGACCGAAAGGCCGGTCAGCGTGCCGACGATGATCATCGGCACCGAAGGTGGAATGATCGGGCCGACTGTCGAGGCGGCAGCTGTCAGCGCCGAGGCGAAGCCGGCGCCGTAGCCGGATTTCTTCATGGCGGGGATCATCACCGCGCCGATCGAAGCTGTTTCCGATACGGCCGTTCCCGAGATGCCGGCGAAGATCATCGATCCCGTAACGTTGGCGAGGCCGAGCCCGCCCCGTATATGGCCGACGAGGGCATTGCCGAAGCGGACGATCTGGTCGGTGATGCCGCCATTGTTCATCAGATTGCCGGCCAGCACGAAGCCGGGAATGCACAGCAGCACGAAGCTGTCCATGCCGGAATACATGAATTGCGAGACCACCGTCAGGTCGATATCGGCGAGGTAGAGATAGACAGCCGAGGAAATGCCGAGCGTGATGGCGACGGGAACGCCGAGCGCGAGACAGATGACGAAAGTGCCGAAAAGGGCTGCGACCAGCATTACAGCGTCTCCTGATGTTGCATCGGTTTGCCGAAGCCGAGGAGGCGGGCGAAATAGAAGAAGGCAAGCGAGACGGGGATGATAAGGATGGTGCTGTAGACGATCACCATGGGCGCATCGAACGAGCGGGCACGCTCGCCGACGCTATTGATCACATAGGCATAGGCGCCGGGAATGATCGCCAGCGCAAAAACGATCGCGGCGATGTCGACCAGCTTGTCGATGGCGGCCTGCACCCTGGCCGGCAGGGTCGAGGTCAGGAGATCGACATTGACCAACTCGCCGTCCAGCACCGCCAGTCCGCAGGAGAAGGCAACGAGATAGAGCAGGGCGAAGCGCGAGACTTCCTCTGTCCAGATCGGAGCCGCGATTCCGGGGATGCGGCCCAGCACCTGCAGGGTCACCATGACGATCAGCACTGCAAAGGCGACGACCGTGCCAACCCGGCACAGGACCGCCGCGCCCTCAATGATTTTTCCCAGCAGATTTCTCATGGCTTCAAATCCCTGAAAACGATCGCATCGGTGCGGCCGCCCGCGAAGGGCAGCCGCATCGCAAGCGCCTGGATGTCTACTTGACCGTCAGCATCTCTTCATAGAGCGGCTGGACTTCCGGATCGAGCGCCTTGACTACCGCGTCCTTCGCCTTCTCGGCAAAGGCTGCCTTGTCCACCTCGACGAACTCCATGCCCTTGCTCTGCAGTTCGTTTCTGAAGCGTTCCTCATCGGCAAGGAATAGCTCGTGTTCATAGGCCTGCGCCACCTTGGCCGCTTCCATGACGGCGTTGCGCTGCTCGTCCGTCAGGTTGTTCATCAGGCGCTGGCTGCCGACGAGATAGATCCAGCTGCGTACGTGATCGGTCATGTTCACGTATTTCTGGACTTCATAGAAGCTTGCCGAGCGGATCAGGGCGAGGGGATTCTCCTGGGCGTCGATGACATGGCTCTGTAGCGCGGTGAAGACTTCCGAGAAGGCCATCGGCGTCGGCTTGGCGCCGAGCGCCTCCCAGACCGAGACGAACAGCGGCACGTTCGGCACGCGCAGCTTCAGCCCGTTGAGCTCGTCGGGAGATTTGATCGGCCTGTTGGAGGTCAGTTCGCGCGGGCCGCGCTCGAACCAGGTGAGCGGTACCAGCTTGGCCTTGGTCTCGATTTCGGAGGCGATCTTCTGTCCGATCGGGCCTTCGACCACATTGCGCATATGCTCGCTGTCGCGGATCGCATAGGGAACGGCCAGTAGCGAGGCATAGGGCGTCCAGTTCTGCAGGGATTCGCCGGTGATGGTGAAATCAACGGTGCCGAGCTGCAGCCCCTTGATCAGGTCGGTTTCCTTGCCGAGCTGCTCGTTCGGGAAGACCTGCACTTCGAGCTCGCCATTGGTGCGCGCCTTCACCTCCTCGGCGAATTTCATCGCGGCCTTGTGCCAGGAATTATCCTCATTGCCGAGATGGCCGAGCTTCAGCGTCTTGGCTTCCGCCAGACTGGGCGTCAGTCCGGTCAGGGCAACACAGGTTGCAAGCAGGCCGGCCAGCAGGCCGCGTCTCTTCAGGGTCGTCTTGATCATGTTATCCTCCCTTGGTTCATGCCCGCCCGAATATCGGTGGGCCATGTTTGGTCCCGCGGCTTGAGTCGCGCTTCAATCAGCTGAAATCCAGCTGCACCTTAACCGTTTTTTCCGGCGCCTCTTCGATCAGCGCGAAGGCATCCTTCGCATCGCTGCCGGGGAATGTCTGGGTGATCATCGGCTCCGGCTTCAACTGACCGCTTTCCAGCCACCCTACCACCTCCGGCAGAAGCCGCCGGCTGAGCCTGGAGCCGACGAGCGTCAGTTCCTTCTTGACGATCTCCTGCTGTGAAACATTGCAGGGGGCCGGCGAAAATCCAAGAATGCCGATCCGTCCGGCGGGGCTTGCCACGCGGCAGGCCTCTTCGAGAAGGGCTGGAATCCCGGCGCCGTCGATGACCAATGTCGGTCCGAGCCTGTCATTTTCGGTCGCCACGCTTGCTGGTATTCGTCTTTACCCGTCTGTAGAAGCCGATCGGCGCCGAACTGTTCCGCGCGTTCGAGGCGCCGCTTGTCCGGATCTGCGACGATGACCCGCGCGCCTTTCAGTTTTGCGACCTGCAGGACGGTCAGTCCGACGGTACCGGAGCCGTAGACGAGGACTGTGTCACGTTCGTCGCAGCCGGCGCGCGACAGCACGTTGGCGGCAATGGAGAATGGTTCGGCAAGCGCCGCCACCGCAATCGGCAGGTCCTTCGAGACCTTCACCGCATTTTCGGCGGGCACGACGACTTCCGAGCCGAAACCGCCGTCGCGATGCACGCCCATGACTTCTAGATTGGCGCAGACATTGGAGCGGCCGATGCTGCAGGCATAGCAATGGCCGCAGGAGATGACGGGATCGACTACGACATGGTCGCCAATGGCAACGGAGGTGACCGCGCTACCCACCGCAGCGACGGTGCCGGCAAATTCATGGCCGATGACGCGCGGATATTTGGCGAAGGGATTGGAGCCGTGCAGGATATGAATGTCGGAGCCGCAAATCCCGGCGGTCGACACGATCACACGCACTTCGTTCGGGCCTGGCTCGGAGCGGTCAACCTCGATGACCTCCAGGGAATGCGGCGCGCGCACGCGAACTGCTATCAATTTCTTCTTCCTCCCGTATTCCACCACGAGGCGGCTCGGCGTCTGCGGACCATCTCTAATACTACCATGGTAGCATGTCAATGGGAGTGGCAGGTCTGGCCGAATAGCGCCGCTTCCTTGTAACGGTCTCCCCATTGATCTATATCGGGCACAAGCGAGGACGACCTCCCCAGACCTCTGGGACGACTGTTCGGGACGACCCGAATGTTTCCCAGGAGGGTATGGATGCGCACGGCACGCGATCGAATTCGTCACGCGATCAGCTTTGAAATCATCGGGTTAGCCACGGTCACGCCGCTTGGGGCGTGGGCCTTCGATAAGCCTTTGCACGATATAGGCGTGGTCGGGGTCGCAAGCGCTACGCTCGCTACGATCTGGAATTACATCTACAATTGGATTTTCGATCAGGCGATGCAGCGCCTTCGCGGGACGACCCGAAAGACCGCGCTGGTTCGAATAGCGCATACGGTGCTGTTCGAGCTCGGCCTGCTGATCGTGTTGCTGCCGCTAATCGCATGGTATCTGGGCATCGGCCTTTGGGAGGCGCTGCTGATGGATATATCCTTCGCCGCCTTCTACATGGCCTATGCTCTCGTGTTCAACTGGGCCTACGACCGCCTGTTCCCATTGCCGGAATGGAAGGATGAAGCGGCGCAGATGGCGACAGCGAAACGTTAGACCTCCGCCGGGTTCCGGCAGGGAAACTCGTGCATATGGACGACGATGTTGTCGTTGTAGGCCAGGATCACGGCATAGGCCGGCGCCTCGGAGCTGACCTCGTGCGGACCGCTGAAGGTGAGTGCCGACTGCAGACTGGTGGCGCGCACCGTTGCAAACGGGATGCCGCTCCAGCTGCCCGCGGCGAACCGGTGCACATGGCCGGCGAAAATATGCCTCACATTGTTGTGGCGAATGAGAACGTCCCGCAGGCGCCCGGCGTCGGACAATCGCCATTTGTCGAGGGAAGGCACGCCGATGGAGAAGGGCGGATGATGCAGGAAGAGCAACGCGCTTCGCGCATCCGCCAGCGCGGCATCGAGCCAGGCAAGCCGTTCTTGGCATAGCCTGCCCTCGATAAGGCCGGTCTCCAGCGTGTCGAGCAGCACGATCCGGCCATCCGGCAGGTCGATGGAAGATTGTACGAAGCCGTCGTCACCTGGCGCGTCGGGGAAAGCCGCGCGAAAGGCCGCGCGGTCGTCATGATTGCCGAGCATCAAACGGAACGGCGCGGCAAGCCCGGCGAGCCGTTCCGCCAGTGCGGCATAGGCTGAAGGTTCGCCATCATTCGTGAGGTCGCCTGAGAAGACGACGAGGTCGGCGTCTGCGTGGTTGCGATTGAGATCGGCGATGCAATCTTCCAGCCGTGCCAGAGGATTTATCCCCAAGAGCAGTTCGCCTGGAACGCGAAGATGGAGATCGGAGACCTGAATGATCTTCATGGGATATTTCCATATTGCCATTTGTGTTGAGCGCCACCCGGCATCGTGCTCCGCCGCTCGATAAATCTGGCTTCCAGATGCGCCGTGGAGGGCGGTGTATACGGATCGGCGAGGCGCCGGTCCAGATGCTCGATGGCGTGAGCGGCAATCGCATCGGGATCCTGCCTGAAGGTGCTGAGTTGGTAAGCCTCCCACGCGGCTTCCGGAATGTCGTCAAAGCCGATCACCGATATATCGTCCGGCACCTTCAGCCTGAAACGGTAGCGAACGGTGTCGATGAGGCCCATGGCCATGAGATCGTTGACGCAGAAGACCGCCTGCGGTCGGTCCTCACGGTCGAAGAGCTGCGCGGCCGCTTCCTGCCCACCGGCATAATCGGAATCGCTTCCATGGGATTGAAAGATTTCTGCTCCGAGCCGCCCTGCCTCATCGATGAAGGCCTGCTGGCGTTCGACGATGCTCGGCGTGCCGGAAGCCGATGCCACGAGACCGAGCCGTTGCGATCCGCGCGCCACGAACAGCGCGGCTGCTTTTCTTGCCGCTGCGGCATTATCAATGCGGACATGATCGCAATCGGGTTCCGAGCGGCCGATCATCACCAGAGGCTGGCCGTTCTGCCGGGCCAGTTCGACGAAGGACGAAGGCGGAGAGCCGGACAGGACGATCGTCGCCTCGGCGCGGTAGCCGAAGAGTGCCGCCTGCGCTGCCTGTATTTCCTGCTCGGAGCTTCCGGTATTGATGAGGAAAGGCACGCTCCCCCGCCGGATCAGCGCCTGCGTCAGCGCCGAGACGAGATGCGCGCGGAAGCCAAGCTCCGGTCTGGTGACGACGAGGCCGACCAGCCGGCTGCGATTGGCGAGCAGCCCGCGCGCCAGATCGTTGACCTGATAGCCGAGTTCCATGGCTGCCCGCATTACCTTTTCGCGCGTCTCCGCCGCGATGCTAGCGCCGGGGGTGAAGGCCCGCGATACCGCCGAACGCGAGACACCGGCAAGCCGGGCGACCTGCTGGGCGCTGACAAAGCCGCGAGACGGGGTTTCTTCTTCTGTCGGCGGAATTCTCAATGGCCTACCTTCGACAGGACGTCGGATTTCAGGAAACGTTCAACCACCAGCATGAAGCCGACCGAAGGGATGAGGAGCAGCAGCGCCGTGATCGACGCCACCTGATAATTGCCTCCGGCCCCCGCCGTATAGAGCAGGAGCGGCAGCATGTTCACATCAGGGGCGCCGACGAAATAGCTGCCGGTGAACTCGTCGAGCGATTCCAGGAAGACGAAGATGGCGCTGGCGAGCAGGCCGGGCGCGGCGAGCGGCAGCGTCACTTCGCGGAAGGCGCGCAGTGCGCCGGCGCCTATCGAGCGGGCCGCCTGTTCCAGCTCGGCGTCAACGGCGGCGAAGGCGGCCGTCGCGATCCAGACCGCATAGACCAGTCCGTGCGTGGCGTGGACGAGCACGACGCCGGCGATCGTGCCGTTGAGGCCGATCTCATAGAAGAGCCTGGCGATGTTCACATAGACCGGCAGGTTCGGAAAGGCCTGCGGGATGAGGAAGGCGAAGAGAATCGCCGCCCGGAAAGGCAATCTGAGCCGCGCCAGCGCGTAGCCCGCGGGGATGGCCAGTGCCAGCGAAACGACGACGGTGAGCGAGGCCACCAGGATGCTGTTGGTCAGCGATTCCATAGCATTGCCGCGCGGCGAGAATACTCGTCCCCAATAGCTGAAGCCATATTCGAGCGGCAGCGTGTGCGGGAAATACCACTTTTCCGCCACCGTCCACAGCAGGAGATTGGTGAGCGGGCCAAAGATCGCGAAGGCGATGAGACCGAGGACGATGGCGCGCGGGATCCACCAGAGATCAAGGCGGAAGCCGGGCGCATTCGTTTCGGGAATGGCGGCGGTGCTCATGCCCGCTCCTTCATGCTGTGCCGCAGATAGAACCAGGCGACGCAGGCGGTCACGGCCAGCGAGATGAGGCCGAGCGCGTTGGCGACGCCATAGTCGCCATAGGCATTGATGCGGAAGGCGATATCGGCGGTGATCATGGTCGGCGACTGGGCATTGATCATCAGCGGTACGGACAGCACGGACATCATGGTGACGAAGGAGAGGACGAGCCCGACCATCAGCGTGGTCGTCACCTGCGGCACGAGGATTTCGAGGAGGATGCGCAGGCGCGAGGCGCCGAGGTTGCGCGCGGCCTCGATCGTGCCGCGGTCGACGGAGGCCATCGCGCCCGCCACCAAAAGCGTGACGAAGGGCGTCTGCTTCCACACGAAGGCGATGACGATGCCGCGCCAGTCGAGGAAGCTTGCCGCCTGCAGCGGCGTGATTATGCCGGCGCCGACCAGCATGTTGTTCATCAGGCCATTCTTGGCGAGAAACGTTCTGAGCACCTGGCCGACCACGATGAAGGGGATGAACATCGGCCAGCGGTAAAGCCAGCGGAGGATCGCGACGGCTCGCGGGTTTTCACCGAGCGTCAGATAGCCGCCGATGGCAATGGAAAAAAGACCGATCAGGACCGTTGAAAGGCTGACGATCATCACCGTGAACATCACATCGGAACGATAGAGTTCAAAGGCCTTGGTGAAATTGCCAAGGCCATAGCTGTTCTTCTCTTCGAAAGCGCCGACCACCGAGGCGGCGAGCGGGACGATGAAGAGCAGCAGGATCACCGCCAGGGCGGGGAGAACGAGGACCAGTCCGATCAGGCGTTTGGGCATTCGGTCGTTCCGGATGGGCGGCCGCCCGGATATCCGGACGGCCTGGATTGCGGGTTAGGCTCAGTTGGTCGCCTGGCGCTCATAGGCTTCCAGGATCGCGTTGTTGTAGGGCGCGATCGGGAAGGGCTTGCCGTATTTGGCGAGGTCTTCCGGCGTGATATCGACGAAGAGCTTGTTCCAGGTAGCCTCGTCGAGTTCGGCTTTTACATGCTCGGCGTCGATACCGGGATACCAGTTGAAGCGCTTGACGATGCCTTCGGCCTGCACCTTCGGGCTGGTTGCCAATTCGACGAACTTCTCCGCCAGTTCCTTGTTGGGCGCATTGGCCGGAATCACGTAGTGCATCGGCTGGCCTGGCATGCCGGGCGCGGGCAGGAACAGCTTGAAATCGGGCGGCAGCTGGCCGTTGGCCTGCCAGGAATAGAACATGTCCACCCAGACCGGACCCATGGCGATTTCGCCGCGCGACAGGAGGTCGAGCGTGCCGGCATTGCCGGGGGTGAGCGTGGCGTTCTGGGTGAATTCCCCGAGGCTGGCGAAGGCACTGTCCCATTTGGCGGTTTCGGCCTTGTCGAACGGGCCGTTCATCAGCTTGTCGGCATCGTCGCCGAAGGCATAGATCCAGCCCATGACGAAGCTGACGCCCGAAGCGCCGCCCTTGATGCCATTATAGCCGAACTGCTTGGGATGCTCCTTCGCCCAGGCCGCCAGCGCCTCGTAGCTCTTTGGCGGATTGGAGACGAGCGCCGGATTATAGGCGATGGCCGTCTGGCTGTTGAACATCGGCATGACATAGCCGGTAACCTTCGCGCCGAGCGCCATGTCGGCATTGGCGCGCGTGACCATCTTTCCGGTTGCGATCCTGTCACGATAGGCCTCGAGATAGCCGCCCTCGATCATCGGGCCGGCGAATTTCTCGTGCACGACGGCAACGTCGGTGTCCCATTTCTCCGCACCGGCCTTCTTCTGTGCCTCGAAACGCTCAAGGATCTTTTGCGATCCGGCGTCGCCCGGGCCGGTGCCGACGGCGCGCACCGTATTTCCCGGGTTCTGTTCTTCGAACAGCGGTGCGAGATATTCGTTGATGTAGTCGACCATGTTCTGGTCGCCGGCGGTGATGACGGTAAGTTCCGCTGCGTTGGCCGGTGAGGCCGCAAGGCCCAAAACCAGCATCGCCTGAAGGAGTCTCTTCATGGGTGTCGTCTCCATTGATGAATGATCACGTCTCGGATGCTTCCAGGACGCGGCCTTTGCGGCCGTCGTGCAGGGAATGGGCGTGCGGGCGCTCATGCGCGCTCCGCGTGTTGAAAAGGAAGAGCTTTTCCGCGGGGATGCGGATGCGCACCGCGGAGCCATGCTCGAACGGGCGAGGGGCATCGACGAGAATTTGAGCTTCGCCTATGCGGATCGAATGCCGCCAGATGCCGCCGGGATAGCTCGCCGCTTCGACACGGCCGGAAAGCTCTAGCGCCTGACCCGGCGCACCGGCAGGGGCGTCACCCGTCATCAGCTCCGCCGCCTCGGCCCGGAAACGTGCTTCGAACATGCCGCTTTCGAGCGTCCGGCCGCCAAGCGGCAGCAGACAACGGTGGTTGTTCGCTCCCGCTTTGATCGCGACCGCGCTGGCGTCGACATTGCCCGAAAGCTCAAGCACATTCTCCGCGCCCATGAAGGCAGCGACGAAAGGCGAGGCGGGGCGGTTATAGACCTCCTCCGGCGTGCCCTGCTGGGCGATGCGGCCCGCATCCATGATGACGATCCGGTCGGCCATCACCATGGCTTCCTCCCGGTCGTGCGTGACGTGGACGGCGGTGATGCCGAGCCGCTTCTGCAGCGCGCTGATATCGTGGCGCACCTTCAGGCGGATGCGCGCATCGAGATTGGAAAGCGGCTCGTCGAGGAGCAGGATCTGCGGGTTGATCGCAAGCGCCCGGCCGAGTGCCACACGCTGGCGCTGCCCGCCGGAGAGAGCTGCTGGCTTGCGGCTCCCAAGACCGGTCAGGCCAAGCATCTCTTCCAGTTCGCCGACGCGCTGCGCGATTTCAGTACGTGGCAGTCCCTTCAGCTTCAGCCCATAGCCGATGTTTTGCCCGACCGTCATATGCGACCAGAGCGCATAGGACTGGAAGACCATCGCCATGCCGCGTCGATCCGGCGGCAGGCGGGTGACGTCCCGTCCCGCCACGATGATGGAGCCGGCGGAGGGCTTTGCAAAGCCGGCGACGGCCCGCAGGAGCGTGGTCTTGCCGCATCCCGACGAGCCGAGCAGGGCGACGAATTCGCCCTTGCGGATATCGAGATCCAGCCGCTCCAGCACCCGGGTGGCGCCATATCCGGCCGACAGGCCGGCAATGCGCAGAAAAGTTCCGTTATCCATTTTTGCCCTTTGCACAGCTGTGCAATGGAAGGCGAAACCCCGCCTCCTTCAACGGGCGAAGCTATAAGAGGCAATCATAACGGGCAGATGACATCCGGGCACTTGCCGGAGCATGTGACAATGTGCGTTCATGATGCGTGTCATTGCCCGCTTGCTATTTGCCCGGAATCTCAACCTCATGCGCAATGCGAGCACATCGTTCTGATGAATCCGGCGGAGGATCATACGCCGTTGAAAAGTACGTTGAACCTTCTGCATTACGCGGCGTTCCGCGCCGTCATGCTGACCGGCACGGTGAGCGGGGCGGCGGAGCTTCTGGGGCGCAGCCAACCGGCCGTGAGCCGGCTCCTCGACAGGTTGGAATATGAACTCGGCGTCTCGCTTTTCGAGCGGCGCAGGGGACAGGTCACCCCGACACCCGTCGCTCACATGCTGCTCGACGAAATCGAACGCGCCTATGTCTCGCTTGAGGCGCTGAGCAGCTTCGCTTCACGGCTGGCGAGCGGGGAAGGTGGCAAGATCAGCCTTGCGGTGATGCCCGCCCTCGGCATCAATTTCGTGCCGCATCTGCTCGCGCGGTTCCGCCAGGACTGGCCCAAGACCAAGGTTACGCTGAATGTGCGCATGTCAGTCAAGATCGAAGAATGGGCGGCCGCCCAGCAGATCGATTTCGGCCTGGCGGAGACGCCGTTCAGGCGTTCCGGGTTCCGCACCGAGATTTTCAGCGATGCGCCCTATATCGCGGCGGTCCCACGCGACCACCCGCTCGCGGATCGCAGCCGGCTCGGCCCGGTCGACCTGCATCAGGGGCCGTTCATCTCCTGGACGTCCTTCGTCTCGGCACGGCATCTCCTCGACCAAGCCTTGCAATCCAGCGGTGTCAAGGTGGATGCCGCCTATGAGACCACCTTCTCGGTTTCGGCATATGAGATGGTGAAGCAGGGTATCGGCATAGCGATCATCGATCCCTATACGGCGGTCGAGCAACTGGACGACAGGGTCAGGCTGATACCCTTCGCCCCGAAAATCCCGTTCAACGTCGCATTGCTGCGACCGGAAACGCGGGTGGCCAATCCAGCCGCAGATGCCCTGCTGGAGCTGATGGCTGAAAGGCGCAATCGGCTCCTGGCGCAACTGCCGCACTGATTGGTATGCATTTCGCGCATACCAATAGCTGATAATTCTATTTTGCACATTGCGGAATCATCGCTTTATTGGCGTGGTTGATCATCCAGGGAACGGGCTGCCAATGCTGCCGAAGCTTACCGAGATGCAGGGCAGGGATTACGACGTGGTCGTGATCGGCGCAGGCATCAACGGTGCGAGCACGGCACGTGAACTTGCGCTGGCCGGATACAGGGTTTTGCTCGTTGAAAAGCGCGATTTCGCCGCTGGAGCATCCAGCCGCTCCTCGCGCATCCTGCATTGCGGCCTTCGCTATTTCGAGACACCCAGCCCCGTCGCCACCTTTGCGCTGCATCCGCTGCGCTTCGCCAAGGCGGTGCGCATGGCCCGGGCCGGAATGGAGGCGCGGGCGGAACTCGTGGAACGGGAACCGGGCCGATGCAAGCCCTTCACCATGTGCTTTCCCATCTATCCCGAAAGCCCGGTCCGCGGCTGGCATCTTGATGTCGGTTTCCGTTTGCTGCGCCGTCTCGGGCCACCGGAGCCGCCGCTGGATTATCGTCGGCTGACGAAGGGCTTTGAAGCTCATCTGCCTTTTGCCCGCCATTTGCGTGATCCTAAGGGGCTGCGTTCCGTTGCTACCTATCGGGAATACATCATGGACTGGCCGGAACGGCTGTGCGCGGATGCTGCGCTCGATGCGCAGGAAAATGGCGCGGAGATACGACTGTTCTGCCAGGCAGAGATCATAGGGAGAGAACAGGGCGGCTGGCTCGTCAGGCTTTCGGATATCGAGCGTGGCGAAACCGCCGAAATACGCGCCATTCTCGTCATGAACATGGCCGGCACCTGGATAGATGAGGTCAATGGCGGCACGATGACTGGCGAGGCCGCTCCCCGGCTGATCCGCGGAACGAAAGGCGCCCATATCGCAGTCAGGCTGCCCGAGGCCTATCGTGGCTTCGGGATCGCGACCATCCATCGCGGCGGCATGCCGTTTTATTGCCTGCCTTCGCATGACGATTATTTCTATTTCGGACCGACAGAGACACCCTTCGACGGCGATGCCGGCGACGTGGCAGCCACGGACGAAGACATCGATTTCCTGCTCGCAGAGGCCGATTTCATGCTTCCCGGACTGGGGTTGAGCCGTCGCGACGTGGCGTTCACCTGGGCCGGCGTGCGGCCCCTGACTTTCGACATCCGGCAACCGATGGGCCGGCGCACGCGGGAGGTTCATGATCTCGCCCGTGCGGGGCGGCCCGGCATTTTCGCCATGACGGCCGGCCCGGTGATGACGCATCTGAGCGCCGGGCGCGAGATGCGGCGGATTGCCGAAAAGCAACTGAAGCCTTCCTATGCCTCCGCGGGAAAGCAAAGCGCAAACCCGCCGGACCGCGGTTGGTCCAGCATCTCAAGTCTTTTGACGGAGAACAGGCGCGTCGCTTTCCGCCGGGCCGTATCCGCCGAACATGCGCGCGACCTGAAGGGCATACTCTATACCAGGACCGGCCTCGCCTGGCGCCGCCATCTGACCCGCGGTGAAGTGGAAGAGGCCGCACATTCCATCGCCGATCTGTTGGGTTGGTCGCGGGAAAAAACCGCAGGGGAAGTCGACAAATTCATCCGGTACCAGAAGACGGTTTTCCGCACGGGATCGGATCCGATGCCTGAAAGGGCAACGACATCAGCAATGGGAGATATAGAAGCATGGAACGCAGATACACATTGAAGAGCATTGCCGCCCTCGCCCTCACGCTTGCCGCAAGCACGGTGCTTTCCATCAATGGGGCGCAGGCGGCCGGTTCGCGGCTGACGGAAATCATCGACCGCGGAACGGTGCGTGTCGGCGTGCTCGGCGCTTTCAAGCCCTGGTCCTTTCCCTCCCCGGACGGATCGATGCAGGGCATCGAGATCGATCTCGCCCACACGGTCGCCGATACTCTCGGCGTCAAGCTCGAGCCGGTGGTGATCACCTCCGCCAACCGCATGCAGTTCCTTCAGCAGGGCAAGATCGATCTGATCATCGGGGGCATGTATGATACCGCCGATCGGCGCAAAGTGGTCGGAATAATAGAGCCCGCGTACTGGACATCTGGTCCGACGCTGCTTGCGAAGGAAGGCATCATCAAGGATTGGAAAGACATTGCGGGCAAGCCCGTTTGCGGCAAGCAGGGTGTCTTCTACAACAAGACCATTGAGACGGAATACAAGGCCAAGGTCGTCGCCTTTACGGGCAACACAGAAGGCAAGGAGGCTTTGCGTTCGGGAAAATGTGTTGCCTGGGTTTATGACGATGCCAGCATCACGGCCGACCTCGCTTCCGGCGAGTGGGAGGGCTACGAAATGCCTGTGTCCGTCCTCTACAACAATCCTTGGGCTGCAGCAGTTCCCTTGGAGGAATTGGACAGGGCGTGGGGTGTGTTCATGTCCGGCATGGCCTATCGCTGGCAGGCTTCCGGAAAGCTGCTCGAACTCGAGAAGAAATGGAATGTGAAGCCGTCGGACTGGATCGCCGAGCAGCATGACAAGGCGAAGTGGGATGCGAGCTATCTGAAAGCCGGCAACTGAACCGATGCTGGACAGAACATCGACCCCTGATCGGCCGCGGGAGCTGAAATGTTCCAGTTGATCGCGCCATTCTTTCAGGATCTCTACGAGCGCACCGGGCTGAACTTCATCGTCTTTTACGACCATTATGAATATGAGCGGTTCCTCTCCGGCATCAGCGTGTCGCTGCAGCTGATATTCTGGTCGATCGTCCTGTCGCTGGTGATCGGCGTGCTGGGGGCCTGGGCGCAGGGTGCCCGGTCCCCCGTCCTGCGCGTCTTGATGGACGCCTATATCCAGGCGTTCCGCAACACCCCGCCCATGATTCAGCTCCTGTTTTTCTATTTCGCCCTCGGCACGTTCACGCCGCAGGTCGACATGGGAGGCTATTACCAGCCGTTGATCTCCTCCTTCATGTGGGCGGTCATTTCGCTCAGCATTTTCGGCGGTGCATTCAATATCGAGATCTTCCGTTCCGGCATGGAGGCTGTGCCGGAATCGACGAAGGAAGCCGCCGAGAGCCTGTGCATGACGAAATGGCAGACATATCTGCACGTCATCCTGCCGCTGGCATTCCGCATCAGCCTGCCAGCGCTGACGAACAATCTGGTCAGCCTGGCCAAAACCACATCGCTTGCCTACGTCATTTCCGTCCCGGAGATGACCTACACGCTCAATCAGGTCTGGTCGGACAATGTGAACGTTCCGGAGATGATGCTTCTGCTGTTCCTCTTCTACGTGCTCGTGGTGTCGCTTTTGGCAGCCGGGCTCCATTTCATCGAGCGCAGGCTGTCGCTGCCGGGGTACGGCCAATGAAGGGCGAGGCTTTCCGTATCGAAAGACGGCGCTTTGCCGAAGGCGGCTTCTGCTCCCGAATCCACTGGCGGCAAGGCATGTGGCTGGTGCTGGCGTTCTTCGGTTCGCTTGCGGTTGCCTATGCCCAGTCGGAACCGCAGCCGGCAAGTCCCTCGGCGATACGCACGCTTGTTCTCTGGCTGCCTTTCATCCTGAAGGGATTCGGGCTCAATCTGCTGATGAGCTTTATCGCCATGGCGGTGGCGACGCTGTTCGGCGTCGGTCTCGGTCTCCTGCAGATCAGCCGGTCGCGGCTGTTGCGGATGCCGGCGTGGCTGGTGACGCATCTGTTCCGCAATTCGCCATGGCTGGTGATCCTGTTCGTCATCATGTTCCTGATGCCATTCGAGATCCGTCTGCCTGGCGGCGGTACGATCATCATACCGGATTGGGTAAAGGCCACCTTCGCCTTCTCGCTGCCGGTGATGGCCAATATCAGCGAGATCGTGCGCGGAGCGATCAATTCGATCCCGAAAGGGCAGTGGGATTCCGCCGAGAGCCTGGCCTTCAGCCGGGGGCAGACATTGCGCTGGATTATCCTGCCGCAATGCATCAGGCGCGCCATCCCGCCTTGGATGAACTGGTATGCACTCCTGGCGCTGGCGACGCCGATGGCCTCGATTCTAGGTGTGCGTGAGGCGGTCGGCAATGCGCAGGCCGCTATGGAAGCGGCGGGTGCGCGCCCGGAATTCCTGATCCCGTTCTACCTTTTCCTCTTGTGCCTGTTCTTCGCCTACATCTACCCGATCGCACTCTTGACGCGGAAGCTTGAGCGTAAATATGTCTTTGCAAATTAATTCGAATGCTCGCGAAGCGGGCCCGCAGGCGAGTTGGTCGCCGGACATGCCGATCATATCGCTGCGGGACGTTCACAAGTCCTTCGGAGCAGTGGAGGTGCTCAAGGGTGTCAGCTTCGACGTCAGGAAGGGCGAGGTGGTCTGCATCATCGGGCCTTCCGGCTCCGGCAAGTCGACGCTGATCCGCTGCATCAATGGCCTCAACAACATCCAGAAAGGCTCGATCAAGGTCGAAGGGCAGGAGGTGAACGATCCAAAGCTCGATCTCCTCGCCCTGCGCAGGAAGGTCGGCATCGTCTTCCAGCAATACAATCTCTTCCCGCACAAGACCGCGTTGCAGAACGTCATGATGGCGCCGGTGCTGGTTCTCAAGGAGCCGAGGAGAGAGGTCGAGGAACGGGCGCGCGCATTAATCGCCAAGGTGCGGCTGGAAGGCAAGGAGGACGCCTATCCAGGCCAGCTCTCGGGAGGCCAGCAGCAGCGCGTCGCCATTGCGCGCAGCCTGGCGATGCGTCCCGATATCATGCTCTTCGACGAGGTGACCGCCGCGCTCGACCCGGAGACGGTGAAAGAGGTGCTCCTGACCATCCGTGAACTCGCGGCGGAGGGGATGACCTGCATTCTCGTGACCCACGAAATGGGCTTCGCCCGCGAGGTCGCCGACCATGTCTATTTCACCGATCGCGGCGTGATCGTCGAGCACGGTCCGCCGGATCAATTCTTCACCAAGGCGAAGGATCCCAGGACGAGGCAGTTTTTGAGCCAGGTACTTTAGGATCGAATGAATATAGGCCCGGACCTCGGGTCCTGGACCACGGAATTTAACCAGACAGGCCGGCGACGGCGGCGTGCGGACGAACTCGTTCGCGCGGTTGATGGCGCTCGGCCGAAATTCGGCAGGAGAAAGAAATGAACGGCCCGGAAGCCAGGACGAATATCAAGGACCCGCTGCTGCAGCCGCTGACGATCAAGAAGCTGACGCTGCGTAACCGCATCATGAGCACCAGCCATGCCTGTGGCCTGGAAGTCGACGGCATGCCTGAGCAAGCTTACCAGCGTTATCACGAGGAAAAGGCGCGAGGCGGGCTGGCGCTCTCCATGTTCGGCGGCTCGTCCAATATCGATCGCGACTCGCCCAACATCTTCCGCCAGCTCAATGTCGGCACGGATGCGATCATCCCGCATCTCCAGCGTTTCAGCACGCGAATGCACGATCTGGGAGCGGCGCTCATGTGCCAGATCACCCATCTCGGCCGCCGGGGCGATCCCTATGCGGGGGACAGGCTTTCGACCATCGCACCGTCGCCGGTGCGTGAGACCCTTCACCGCAGCATTCCCAAGGAGATGGACGAACACGACATCGACCGTGTCGTGAAGGCCTATGCGCGGGCCGCGCTGCGTTGCAAGGAAGGCGGCCTGGACGGGATCGAGACACTGGCGGCCGGCCACCTGATCGGCCAATTTCTATCACCCTTGACCAACCGCCGCACCGATCGTTTCGGCGGTTCGCTGGAAAACCGCCTGCGTTTCGGCCTCATGGTGCATGAAGCCATCCGAAAGGCGGTTGGAGACGATTTCCTGGTCGGCATGCGTTTCGTGGTGGATGAGGGCCCGGATGGCGGCCTGCCATTCGAGGAGTGTGTCAAGGCCGCCCTCATCCTCAAGCAGGCGGGCGCCGTCGACTTTTTCAACGCCATCTATGGCACGATGGATACGACGCGAGCACTGGCGGAAGAGAACATGCCCGGTATGGGCTCGCCTCTGGCGCCATGGGTCGAGCCGGTCGGCGCTTTCCGCCGCGAGGTCGGTCTTCCCGTGTTCCACGCGGCGCGGATCGCGGACGTCGCTTCAGCGCGTTTCGCCATCGCGGAAGGCAAGCTGGACATGGCGGGCATGACACGCGCCCAGATCGCCGATCCGCATCTGGTGACAAAGCTCGCCAGCGGGCGCGAGGCCGAAATCCGCCCCTGTGTCGGCGCTACGCATTGCCAATCGCCCTATCGCCCGTCCTGCCTGCACAATGCGGCGACCGGCCGGGAACTGACATTGCGCCATGTCATTGAGAAAGCGGAAGGGGGCGCCCGCGAGGTGATCGTCATCGGCGGAGGGCCGGCCGGACTGGAGGCGGCCCGTGTCAGCGCCGAGCGCGGCCATGCCGTTTCACTCTATGAGGCGGGCAGCGATCTCGGCGGACAGATCCGCATCGGTGCAACAGGCTCATGGCGTCGTGATCTCCTGGGCATCGTCGAGTGGCGTGAGGCTGAACTGCAGCGCCTCGGCGTTTCTGTTCACACCAACAGCTATATGGAAAGCGCCGATATCGCGGCGCTCGAGCCGGATGTCGTGATCCTCGCCACGGGTGGCTTGCCACAGATCGATCTTAAGGAAGGGGCGGATTTATGTCTCAATACCTGGGATGTGCTCACCGGGCAGGTTCCGATGCGCGGCAAGGTCCTGATCTATGATGGTACGGGCCGCCATCCCGGTCCCCTTGCCGCCGAGCAGGCCCGCGAAGCGGGAGCGGAGGTCACCTATGTCTCCATCGATGCCCAGCTTTCGGAGGAGCTGACCTATGCCGAGCGGCTGCGATGGAAGAAGCGTTTCCTGCAGATCGGCGTGAAGCCTGTTTTCGAAAGTCGCCTTTTCGCCGTCCAGCGCAGGGACAACCGGCTCGAGGCGTGCTTCCTCAACGAGATATCGCGGGAGGTGACGAGTGTCCTGGTGGACCAGGTCATCGTTGAGCAGGGCAGCGTGCCGATGGACGAGGTCTATTTCGGACTGCGCGGGCAATCGGCCAATGACGGCGTTACCAACCTCGAAGCCATGGTGAGAGTGGCGCCGCAACCGCGCCTGCGGCAGAATGGCTTCGAACTGCACCGCATCGGCGACGCCGTCTCCAGCCGGAATATCCATGCCGCGATGCTAGACGCCTTGCGGATATGCAGTGCGTTGTGACCATGTCCATGTCGGCGGCGTCAAAGACCGATACGGTCGAGAAACTGGTACCAGCCTGCGACCGTGCGAACCGCAGGTTCCCGCAGAAAATAGAGGGGGATCGGCCTCGGTCCGTTCCGCTCCATCAGGCCGAGATCGGGCCTGTCTCCGAGCATCAGGTCTATAATGCGACGGCCCATCAGGCTGGACATGGCAATGCCTGCGCCATTGTAGCCGAGAGCGAAGCCCGTTCGCTCGTCGAGCATACCGACCTGCGGCAAGCTGTCGATCGTCATGGCCACGAGCCCGGACCAGCGATGGGTGATCGCGGTGCCGACGAGCTGGGGGAACATCCGCTTCAATGCGGTTTCCAGGGCATGAAAGGCGGAGGCGGAATCCTCGCGCCCGAAGGCGCCGCGCCCGCCGAACAACATCCGGTCGCCCGCCGGTCGGAACCAGCGCATCATGCGCCGGGACTCGCTATAGCTCCGGCCGTGCCGCATGAGCGTGGCCCTGAGACCCGGGTCGAGCGGCTCGGTCGCGATCATGGCACTGCGGAAGGGAATGAGGGTTCCGCGCACCGGCGCCGTGGCGGCGGTAATGTTGGAATAGCCGTTGGTGGCGATCAATACATGCCGGGCAACGACCTGACCACCCCCCGTTGTCAGGATCACCCGGCTGCCATTGTTGCTGCGCGTCAGTACCGCCGAATGCTCGTAGATTTCGCCGCCGCCCGAGCGTATGGCCGCTGCAAGGCCGCGGGCATAGTTCAGCGGGTGAATGATACCCGCGTGGGTGGAAAGCACACCGCCAACGAAATCGGCCGAACCGGTTTCCTCCCGCACCTGGTCGGCATCGAGTATGGTCAGGCTGTTGTCTGCGAACATCTTCCGCGCCGTCTCCGCTTCGGCGGCAAGCCGGGACTGGGCGAGGTCGTTGTGGGCGCAGCGCAGATTGCCGGTGCGGACAAAGCCGGCATCGGCCATGTTCAGTTCTTCCACATTCCGCTCGACCCGGTCCATCGCCTCATGGCCGATGCGGTGCATGCGGCGGGCGATTTCGAGATCATGGCGCCGGGCAATGTCGCTTAGAGAGACACGGAATTTCGTGGAGACGACTCCGCCATTGCGGCCGGAAGCGCCCCAGCCGATCCCGGCTGCTTCGAGCACGACGGGATGCAGGCCGCGCTCGATTGCGCGCAATGCTGCGGAGAGGCCGGTATACCCGCCGCCGATGATGGCAATGTCCGCCTTAAGCGCGCTCAAAAGCGCAACCGGGCGCGGCGCGAGCGAGGCAGTGTCCCGCCAGAGCGATTGGGGATGGGCCGAATCTGGCATGGGCCATACCTTTCCTTCCGGCCTATTCACGCTCGACGGCATCGGCAAGTTCGCCGAGCGTGGCGAAATGGAAATCCGGCTCCGTCACCTCACCGGGATGGGGCGATCCACCGAAGCCTTCCTGGTTCATGCGGCGCTGGATCCAGCAGACGGAATAGCCGAGCGACCGTGCCACGCCGATATCGTGATACTGGCTCTGCGCCACGTGCAGGATCTCGTCCTGCCTGAAGCCGAAGGCGGACTGGCGGCCGAGATTATAGGAGAAAAAGCGCGGATCGGGTTTCGGGAATTGCGCCTCGTCGACGGTGACGGAGTCGTGAAACGGCCAGCCGAGCGTATGCGCGTAAGCCGTGAAGGCCACCCGGTCGGCATTGGTCATGGCAACAAGCCGGAAGCGACGGCGGAGCCGGTCGAGCGCTTCGGCGGAATCGTCGAAGGCCGGCCATTGCAGGACGGACGCTTGGAACGCATCTGCCGCGCCGTCGGTGGCGGTAAGTCCAAGTTCGTGCGCGACATACAGATAGACGTCGCGCATGACCTGGCTGGAGCGTCCGGGGAACTTCTCCCTGCCGGCCAGGTAGGGTGCGAAGATATCGTCGTCCGTCAATTTTGCCGCCGCCGGCCCGCCGATCGACCGGAAGGCATCGAGAATGCCTGTCTCGAAATCGATGAGCGTTCCGACCACGTCGAATGTCAGAACCTTGAAACGCTTGAAGGACATCCGGCCTGCCTTTCTCTTTCAACGAAATCAGCTTCCGAACCGTGGAAGCACGCATTCAGTGAACAGGAGCGGGCAGAGTGCCGCAATTCCACAAATGGTAATCGGGGAGGTTACATTTTGTAATGGCAAGGCTTCGCCACCTGCTTCCCTCCTTGAATGCGCTCGTCACCTTCGAAGCAGCGGTGCGCTGCGGCACATTTGCCCGCGCCGCGAAGGAGCTTTGCGTGACCGGTCCCGCCGTCAGCCGGACGATCGGACGGCTCGAGGCGCATCTGGGCATCGCCCTGTTCCGCCGGACGAGTGCCGGCGCCGTTCTGACGGAGGAAGGAAGTGCGCTTTTTTCCGGAATTTCGGCGAGCTTCAATGAAATCGAGAAGACATTGTTGCGGGTGCGGCAGCCACAGCGCTCAGGCATTCAAACGGTCGTTCTGTCGGCCTCGTCGGCTTTCGCGACGCATTGGTTCATGCCCCGGCTGGCGGATTTCCAGGAAAAATTCCCGAAGGTCGATATCCGCTTCCAGCTTATCAGTGGGCCACTCAGCGGATCTGTCGATGGCGTCGATATCGCCATGCGCTTCGATCACGGCAGCGGGCCTCGCCATGTGGCTCGCGCCGTCATGCCTGAATTGTTGGTGCCGATCCGCGCTCCTCACTTCCGTGGTGCGGATGCTCCCGCCGGCGCCTTCCTGCCGGCTGTCGACCGCATCATCAATCTCAGCAATGCGGAACCGGACTGGTCGGGCCTGTTTTCCGATGACAGGGCTGAGAGAAAGCCTGGCGGCCTGCAGTTTTCCGACTATACGGTCGTCGTTCAGGCGGCATTACTCGGGCAGGGGGTCGCGCTCGGCTGGCTCAATGTCGTGTCCTACCTTCTGGCGCGCGGTGAACTCGTGCCGGTCGGCCCGGTCATGAAAACCGGCCGGACGTGCGAGTTGGTCACCGCGCGCAATCCGGAAATGCCGGTCGTTTTCGACATCTGCAGCTGGATGGAGACTGAATTTATTGCCGATATGAAGCGTATCGACGCGCAATATCCGGACCTCGCACTTGCTTCCGTCAAGGATGCTGTCGGTCGTCGCTAGGCTTGCCGCTTGGACCGGCCAGGATTGGCGCGAATAGCCGACACTCCGGTGCACCGGCAAGGCTTTATCCCGCAAGTGCCTGAAAGGGCCGGATCATCGCTCACACCATCTCGGACAAGACGAAAATAGTGAGAAACCCGGCCGCGACGGAGATTGCAGCGGATTCCTCATAGTGATGTTCCTCTGCTTCCGGGACAAGATCTGTCACGGTGAGATAGAACATACCTCCAGCGCCGGAGGCAAGCAGGAAGCCGAGTACGTTCTCGGGCAAACCGCGGAAAAGAAACCATCCGGCTAAAGCGGAACCAAATACTGAGATCCCGATCAGACCAGTCCATTTCATGACAGGCCAGGCGTAGTGCGCCCTCTCTTCCTCACGTAGCAATTCGCCGATGCTGAGCGCCTCTACGATATTGTCGATTGCGATCGCCAGACCGGTGATGAGTGCCACTGTCGGATCGATGACCGAGCTGACGCCAATGGTAAGGCCTTCAATTAGCTCCTCGGCGCTGGTGGCGCCGGCAAGCACCGTCACCTTGCCCCCGCGTGGTGTGCGACGCTTGTGATAACCCTTTACCCATTTTTTCTGCGAGGCTTCCGCACCGCCCATCGCGCCGCGATTGACATGGAGATCGAGCGCTTAGACCAGGGCGAAGCCGAGGCGGAAACCGGCTGTTGCGGTGAGGAGTGTCGATTGCTCCAGCGCTTTCGGCATCATCTCGAAGGCGAAGGTGCCCATCAGTACGCCGGCATAGCCCACGAAGATGGAGAGTAGCAGTGTCGTCGGCTGGAGCAGGATCGCGATGACGGCTCCCAGCAGGGAAGCTAATGCCGCGCCGGCGGCGGTCGCGAGAACAAGCACCAACTGGTTGTCCATGCCTGCAGATCCTTCATCGTGAGATGAAGTTAATGCGTCGCTCAGGGATTGATTGCCGAACCTGCCGCAAATGGCTTCGGGACCGGCGGCTCCCCGTCGGCACAATGATATGATCTTGATGGGGTATCGGCCGCGGACGGCGTTCTACCCCCGCAACTGCCCACGATGGTGGGCTAGCTCGGTCCTTCCGTTCCGACCGGGCGAGGATGAGATGTATTCCAGCGACATCCGGATGAGTTCCGGCAGGTTTCGCGCTCCGAGCTTCGCTTTGAGCTGCGAGCATGCGTTCACGACGGTCTTGTAGCTCACGCCCAGATTGTCGGCGATCTCGCTGTAGGACTTTCCCTCAGCTAGCAGGGCAAGCACCTGCAATTCGCGCGGTGTCACATCGGCAGGCACATTGCTGCGGTTGCGGCTCTCCAGTAGTACCACCTGAACCGCAAGGTCGTGGTTTAGGTATGGCTTGCCGCGGCGCACGGTCTCAAAGGCTTCGAGCATGTCTTCCGGCAGGCTATCCTTGAGCAGGTATCCTGTCGCGCCGGCCTCGAACGCACGACTGACGATTACGGGATCGCCGTGCATGCTGAACACCAGGATCGGAAGCCGGCTGTCCTGTTGGCGCATCCGCCTTATCAGGTCAAGGCCGCCGAGCCCCTGACCCTGCATGGCAAGATCGACGATGACTACGTCGGGCTGCTCACGGCGGTACAGCCGATATCCCGCGATGACGCTTCTGGCTTCGAATATCTTGCCGATGCCTATATCCTCCAGAAGATGCCGACAACCTTCCAGAACGATGGAGTGGTCATCGATGATCAGGACGCATGTCATATCCGACCTCGCGCCTGTTGATCCGGACCAGTGATGAACTGCCGCTGTTCTTCCAGGGGCAGGGAGATGTCGAGGAGAGTACCTCCGCCGGGTGGATTGGTGATGGCGAAACTGCCGCCAATGGCGCGCACCCGTTCCTCTATGCCGGTCAGGCCGAAGCCGGCCGGCGTCCCAGGCGCGATGCCGCGTCCGTTATCCCGGATCATGCAGCGTAACTCGTTAGCGGCAGCCGGAGCAGGGTCATTGGCGCCTGGACGCGTCTGCTCGATGAGCTTGATTTCCACATGCTTCGCCTGTGCGTGCTGAATGGCGTTGGTGATGCCTTCCTGCATGCATCTATAGACTGTGAGATCAATACAATCCCCATAGCTCCGGGCCAGGTGAGATGTTTCGATCGAGAAATTGCAGGAAGCGCCATGTCGTTCAAAATCAGCCAGAAGGCCGGCTATCACATCGGCTAGCGGGGCATTGCCCAGTGCCATCGGGCGAAGCCGCCTGAGAAGATCGCGGTTCATGGTGCGGATCTTATCGGTGATTTCGCTCAGTTCGTCTATGCGCTTCCGGATCTTGTCGGCGACCTCGCCGGGCAGGTCGGCCGAGAGTCTTTTCAGGGAGGCAACCTTGGAGCGGATGCCGAACACACAGGGTCCCAGTTCGTCGTGCAACTCCATGGCCACCTGACGGCGTTCGTCGTCCTGGATGGTCACCAATCGGCGATTGATTCTCGCATTATCGGCATTGGCGGCTGCAAGGTGGTCGGCCAGTGCGTTGAAGCGATCGACGATCTGTTGGAGTTCCTGCACTTTAGGGCGCGCCAGATGGCCACGAAGATGTCCTCTCTCCAGTTCGCGCAGTCCCCGCGAGACGTCGACCAGCGGATGAAGTATACGGCCGAGGGCGAAATAGAGTGTCGCGATTACCGCGAGATTGAGAATTATCGCTACGATCGCCAGATCCGTGACGTCCTGCCAGACCTCGGCCACTTCGTCCGACGCTTCGCCGACCAGGACAACCAGCCCGAGACGGTGGTTGCCGGACACGATCGGAACTTCGCGGCGTAGACCCTCAACCTTGATAAGAGCCGAGAACCAGTGCGGAACCTCACTCTCCTCTTCCGACTCATCAATGTTGGCGGCGGCCGGCAGTGAAGAAACCAGATTGCCCTCATTATCGAGGACCTGGATGCGAACGTGCCTGAGATTGCTGATCTGCAGGAGACCCTCAGCGGCAGGAAGACGATTGCCGGCCTGAACAAGGTGTTCGACGCTGCCACGGACGAAACGTTCCGCCACTTCCATCGATGCCGCGATCTCTATCTCGGTCGCTCGCTGCGCGTTGTAGATAACGGTGATCGCGGCGGCGATTCCGGCTGCGAGATTGATCAGGAGGAAGGTTGCGAGAAGCTGCCACCGAATGGAGCGATCATTCCAGAGCCAGCGCGTTAGGCGGCCGGATATCGTTTCGGTTGCTGCTGAAAATCCCCGCACGGCAGGGGCCAGTGTGCCGATTTCGTGTTTCATGGTGAGCTCTGCCATCCTCCTCCGGTTAGATCAGCGCAGCGTTTTTCCCTCTGGCCGCTGTATGAGACGCAGGCCTTCCTCTCGACTGGCGCCGTTTGCACGGGCATTGAAATAATGTTGGGCCGTTTCGCCGAAGCCGCGTCCCTTGTCATCGGCGCCCGCCTCGGTGAGGCCCTTGATCACCTGGCGCGCATTTTCGTCGATACCCCGGTCAGCGAGCATCTCCTCCAGCTGCACGGCCCGATTTGCTATCATGCGTGGCGTCTCGGTGTAGCGTCGCTCGGCGCGCGCGAGGAGATCACGAAAGGCTTCAACGTCGGGGGCCGAGGGCGCCAGATCGGTCCCAGCCTCGCGGCTCGCCAGCCAAAGCTCGGGCGTCGTCGGCTCGTTGAGGTCGAGCCAGCGCTTCTGCGAAATCGTCCTCCCTTCATTCGCCTGGACCGCCGGGCGCAGCGCCTCTTCGCTTTCCGGCTCTTCCTCGCATGCCGCGAGCGTCAGCGTGAGCGCTAGCGTGAACGCCAATTGAAGCCGGGCCGCCAATATCATGCACATCGTCCGATTTCCCGTCGTCACCCGTCCAGGCTTCGGCCACCAGGATCGACGTGACGCGACTTGACCTCACAAGAAAATCCATAGGTGGAACATTTATAATAGCCAGACCGCACGTGGTAATCTACGGCATCTTTGCTTGCCAGAAGTTCCCTTCCATTGGGATATTTTGCTGCCACTACAAAGGGTGAAGTTGCCAGAAAGTCCGCTGCCTTTTTGCAAGCATGTCTAATGACAGTCGTTTGAAGTGTAAGTAGGCTTTTCTTGTTTCTGGCTTCACAGGGCCTCATCGTTTTAAGGGAGCGATGATCGCCTTTCGGAGGCTAAGTGAGGTGGGCAGTAATATGGTGCCCGCTGCTCGCCTGGCTAGGTCGTGACACGCTGTCGGAAATGCTTCCCATAAAATGAATCTACTGCAGCCTCCCGCTGACAAGCGGGGTGTTTCAAAGGTCATGAGCCTCGGGAGGATTTCAATGCGTGCACCTCTGGCAGTTCCACCTTTCTAGGATTTGCGACCGCGGTGTTGCTATCGGCAGCAGCTCGGCGGACTGGAACGCAATGTTGAACTGCGGAAACCCTATCGGATTCAACGGCATAACTGCTCCGGTTATTCAGTAACCCAGCCGGAAAGCCAAAAATTGATGCACGGGCGGCAGCCCGGAAACGGGAGGAAAATTCATGAATTCGTTATTCACATCGGTATCGGCGGTGGCCTTGGCCTCTGTAGTGGTCGCCAGCGTCCAGTTCGGCGGAGCGCGGCCGTCGAACGCGAATGACAGGCTGGTCGAGCTGTCGCAGAATGAGCAAAACTGGGTGATGCCGGGCAAGAACTACAGCCAGGACCACTACAGCAAGCTCAATCAGGTCAACAAATCCAACGTGCGCGATCTGAAGGCTGCATGGTCCTTCTCGACCGGTGTGCTGCATGGCCATGAGGGTGCGCCTCTCGTCGTGGACGGCAAGATGTACGTCCACGGCGCGTTTCCAAACTCGACCTTTGCGTTGGACCTGAACAATCCCGGCAAAATCCTGTGGCACCATAAGCCGAAACAGGATCCGCTGGCGCGTGCGGTTGCTTGCTGCGATGTCGTGAACCGTGGTCTCGCCTATTGGCCGGGCGACGGGACGGTGCCGCCTCTCATCCTGAAGACGCAACTTGACGGGCATATTGTCGCTCTCAATGCGGAAACCGGTGCTGAATACTGGAAGCTGGAGAACTCCGACATCAAGGTCGGTTCCACGCTGACCATCGCGCCCTTCGTCGTGAAGGACATGGTGCTGGTCGGCTCCTCAGGCGCCGAGCTCGGCGTGCGCGGTTATCTCACCGCCTATGACGTCAAGACCGGCGAGCAGAAATGGCGCGCCTATGCCACCGGCTCCGATCGGGATGTGCTCATCGGCGACGATTTCAATGCGAGCAATCCTCATTACGGCCAGAAGGGTCTTGGGCTCGAGACCTGGGAAGGCGACGCCTGGAAGATCGGCGGCGGCACCAACTGGGGCTGGTATGCCTACGATCCGGAGACCGACATGGTCTATTACGGCACTGGCAACCCGGCGCCGTGGAACGAAACGATGCGGCCCGGCGACAACAAATGGACCATGACGATCATGGCGCGCGATGTCGATACCGGTGAGGCCAAGTTCGGCTACCAGAAGACCCCGCATGACGAATGGGATTATGCCGGCGTCAACGTCATCATGCTGAGCGAGCAGGAGGACAAGAGCGGCAAGATGCGCAAGCTGCTCACCCATCCCGACCGCAACGGCATCGTCTATACGCTTGATCGCGAAAATGGCGAGCTGATCTCCGCCGACAAGATCGACGATACGGTAAACGTCTTCACCCATGTCGATCTCAAGACCGGCTTGCCGGTTCGCGATCCCGAATATGCGACCCGCATGGATCACATGTCACGCGACATCTGCCCCTCCGCGATGGGCTACCACAATCAGGGCCACGATTCCTACGATCCCGAGCGCAAGCTCTTCTTCATGGGGATCAACCACATCTGCATGGACTGGGAGCCGTTCATGCTGCCCTATCGCGCGGGACAGTTCTTCGTGGGCGCGACGCTGAACATGTATCCCGGCCCGAAGGGCGACCGCCAGGGTTACGAGGGCCTTGGCCAGATCAAGGCCTACAACGCCATCACCGGGGAGTTCAAATGGGACAAGATGGAGCGCTTCGCGGTCTGGGGCGGAACCCTTGCCACCGCCGGAGATCTCGTCTTCTACGGGACGCTCGATGGCTTCATCAAGGCACGCGACAGCGATACCGGCGAATTGCTCTGGAAGTTCAAGCTTCCCTCGGGCGTGATCGGCAACCCGATGACGTATGAGCACAACGGCACCCAGTATGTCGCCGTCATGTACGGTGTCGGCGGATGGCCGGGCGTTGGGCTGGTGTTCGACCTGCAGGACCCTACAGCCGGACTTGGCGCGGTCGGGGCCTTCAAGAACCTGCAGCATTATACGCAGATGGGCGGTGGCGTGATGGTCTTCTCGCTCGATGGGAAAAGCCCCTACAACGACCTCACTGTCGGCGAATATGCGCCCTGAGTGAACACGGGTGGCGCTCGACCGGTCCCGGACGCCGCTCTCATTCTTCGCCGTTGTCGGCGTGATCCCTAGCGCCGACGTTCCCTCGGCGGAAGTCGGACACCCGCGCCACACGCACGCGGGTGTCCGCGCCACGATCCGCAAGAACCGTAAAAGCGCTCCGGGAACGGGGCTTTGGGAGGAAACAATCATGAACAGTATTGAAAGGGACCGCGTGTCGGTCTCTCCGGCGATATCCAGGCGATATCGATCGAAATCGTTGCGGGGCGCCGCAGGATTAGCGATCTGCGCTGTCTTGTCGACGGGACTTGCCTCGGCGGCAGGTACGGTCAAGGGTACCGTGGCGACGGATCTGAAGGCGCCTGACGGGGTTCTTCGCATTTGCGTCTCGACGAAAGGAGCGCCTTACACGATCAAGGACGGCAGCGGTTTCGAAAATCGCATCGCGGTGGCTATCGCCGGTGCGATGGGCCGCCAGCCGGAATTCGTCTGGACCGACAAGCCCTCGATCTTTCTCGTCCGCGACTTCCTCGACAAGGGTGCTTGCGACGTTGTGATGGGCGTCGATGACGGTGATCCGCGCGTACTTACGACCAGTCCTTATTACCGGACGGGTTATGTCTTCGTTACGCGAACCGACAGCGAATTGGAGATCGACAACTGGTCGGACGAGGATCTGCGCAAGGTCAAGACGATCGGCTACCAGTTCCATTCTCCTGCCGAGGTGATGCTGAAGCAGACCGGTCTCTACGAAGACAATCTGATCTACCAGTATTCCTTGGTGAACTTCACCGATCGCCGCAATCAGTACACGCAAGTCAGTGGCGAAAGGCTTGTTTCGGAAGTGGCGAACGGGACCGCCGATGCCGCGGTGGCATTCGCCCCCGATGTGGCGCGCTACGTCAAGAATTCCTCGACGCCGTTGACCATGAAGGTCGTCAACCAGAACGGCCTGACCAAAAGCGGAGAGCTTATACCGCAGCAATTCGACCAGTCGATCGCCGTGCGCAAGGGCGATACCGAACTGCGCGCCGAGATCGATGCGGCATTGCAGAAGGTGCGGCCGCAGATCGAAGCCATTCTCAAGGAAGAGGGAATCCCGCTCCTGCAGCCAAATACGTAGCTGCCCGCGCAAGCAGTGGGGGTCATTAAGCAGCAGGTTCTGGAAAAACGGACGGGTAGATAGAGCAGGATGAAACGGAAAACAGTCGCTTGGATTCTCCTTGGTGCGCTTGCCAGTGTGGGAGGTGCCTGGGGCGCCCATGCAGCGCTCACCTTCAACAATACGGTTACCGGCGAGGTATTGAACCTTGACGACGCGCTGGAGGAAGGACGCGACACGGAAGCGGTCAAGACGTTCCTCGAAACCGGGATCAATCCCTATAATGAAAACCCCGCCTGCTTGCCGAAGGGCGAGGAGATTTTCCTGACAGCCTGCTCCGGCTGTCACGGACATCTCGGGGAAGGCAAGCTCGGGCCGGGTCTCAACGACGATTACTGGACCTATCCGAAGAACGAAACGGACAAGGGTCTCTTCGAGACGATTTATGGCGGCGCGCAAGGCCAGATGGGACCTCAATACAGCGCGCTTACGCTGGACGAGATGCTGCTTGTCATGGCCTGGACGCGCCACCTCTACAAGGATGATCCAAAGAAGGCGAAGTGGCTCAACGAGGAACAGCGCAAGGTATTCAAGCCGTATTCCGCCGACCGGAAGAAACCGACGGACATCGCGGCTACGGGCGAATGTAGTCCGATGCCCAATTGAATCAGCGACATCACGCCGGCGACAGGCGTTGATGACAAGGTGATGGAAACGAGAGAGGAGAACAGAGATGTCTATTTCCAAGCGGGTCAATCGAGCGATTATCACCTCGGCGGGGGCGTCCGCGCTGGCGCTCATCGCGTCGTCGGCGGGAGCTTATGACGGCACCAACTGCAAGGCTCCGGGCAATTGCTGGGAACCGAAGCCCGGTTATCCGGCTGTTATCGCCGGTTCGAAATATGATCCGAAGCATGATCCGATGGAGCTGAACAAGCAGCAAGAATCCATCAAGGCCATGGAGGAGCGCAATCAGAAACGGGTAGAGCATTTCAAGAAGACGGGGCAGTTCGTCTACGACGTCAGCGAAATTCCTGCTCAGTGAAAACATGCCACTCCTCCTGGTTGCGCCAGAGACCGGCACCATGGTGCTTGACCAGGAGGCCAGCGGGGCATCGCCGCGTATCGAATGGGAAGGCGGGGAAATACCTCCGCACTGTCCATTCGGTCGTGTCGTCTTGAGCGTAACCATGAAGTGGTAAAACCAATATGCATTTGGCACGCGACGTGGATACGACGCTGAGCGATGCGCGGGGCTGCGCCCAAGCCCTCCAGCAGGAAATAGCAAAGGTCATTCTCGGGCAGGAGCGGGTTATCCGGTTACTGACCATTGCCACCTTCGCCCGCGGGCACGTCCTGCTGGAGGGTGATGTCGGCGTCGGCAAGACCACGCTTCTGCGTGCCCTGGCGAGAGCCATAGGCGGCCAGTTCCAGCGCGTCGAGGGCACAGTGGACCTGATGCCCGGCGATCTCATTTATCACGCGCATCTCACCGAGTCGGGAAAGCCGCGGATTGATCCCGGACCGCTCCTGGCGGGGGGCAATGATCTTTCCGTCTTCTTTTTCAACGAAATCAATCGCGCGCGGCCGCAGGTCCATTCATTGCTGCTGCGCCTCATGGCGGAGCGCAGCATTACGGCCTATGATCGGGAGTTCAAGTTCCCCTTTCTCCAGGTATTCGCCGACCGCAACAAAGTCGAGCGGGAAGAGACATTCGAGCTCCCCGCCGCCGCGCGCGACCGCTTTTTCATGGAAATCGAGGTGCCGATGCCCGTCGGAGAGGAAGACCGGCGGCGGTTGATTTTCGATCCACGTTTCCATGACATCGATGCGTTGGTCGCGGAGGTGCGTGAAGGGGTTGTTGACTTCAAGGAACTCCCCATCGTCGCCCGCGCGATCCAGGTTGGCATCAGGTCGAGCGAGGCGCTGGAGGCCTACACGGTGGCGCTGTGGGAGGCCGTTCGCAGGCCGAACCGACACGGCATCGAAATTGAAGGCGTCGATACGAATCGTCTCGTGCTTGGCGGTGCAAGTCCGCGCGGCGTCTCTTTCCTCGTGCGCGCAGCACGTGTGCGGGCGTGGCTCGAGGGCCGCGACATGGTGGTTCCCGAGGATCTGCGGGATGTTTTCAACGAAGTGATGGCCCACCGGATCTTTCTTGATCCGGTCTACGAGTTCCGGCGCGAGCCCATCGTGCGCGCGCTGTGCCGGGCGGTGTTCGACAAGGTGGCCGCACCATGAGCGGACGCGTCGTGACCTTGCCGCCCCTGTCGACGATCCCCTACAGGCTGGGCTGGCGACCGAGCAGCGTGCATCCGGGCGCGCACCGCGGTTCCGGAGAAGGAGGCAGTGGCGAGTTCCGGCGTCATGTGCCGCTGCTCCGGCATCCCGATCCCAGACGCATCGATTTCCGCAGGACTTTTCAGGATCCGATGGGCGAGGTGCAGGTGCGTCAGTTCGCCCCGCGCAGCGCGATCACGCTGGTCGCTCTTGTGGATCTTTCGGGCTCGATGGGGTTCGAGGGCCATGTCCGGCGCATGCCTGTTGTAGCGGAGCTTTGCGCCACACTGGCCCTGTCGGCTTACAAGACGGGCGACCGTTTCAGCCTGATCGGTTGCGATTCATCGGTTCGGGAAGATGTTCTAATCCCGCCGGCGCGTCGGCGTGGCCTTGAGGTCGAGGTCTTCGATCGGCTGGTCCACGCCAGACCAGGTGGTGCAAGCGTGCGGGGGCTGGCCGAGACCGCGGGCTGGCTCCCCACGCAGCGCAGCCTTGTCTTTCTGATCTCTGATTTCCTGTTTTCCATTGAGCAACTGAAAGGCGTGCTCGACGCATTGTGGCGGCATGACGTCGTGCCGGTTGTCATCCGCGATGCTGGCGAGGACGAGGATCTTCCTGCCTGGGGACTTGTCGAGCTGCAGGATCTCGAAACCGGCCGTCGCCGGCTCACGATCATGCGTCCGGCCGTGCGGGACCAATGGTGCAACGCCCGCAAGGACCGTCTTGTCCAACTCGACCGGCTGTTCAGCGCGCGTGGTCATCTTCCGGTTCATCTTGTCGACCGGTTCGATCCGGACAAATTGACCGAAAGTCTGGTCGGAGGATGAGCGCCATGCCGGTCCGCCTCTTCCTGGCCCTGCTTGCGATGTTCGTCACGGGGGAAGCCGCAGGGCAGGTGCGTGCGATCGAGGTTCTGGGCCCACGGCCCTTCGGTTATTTCATCGGCGACGTTATCCGTCTCCAGGTCGATGTGGTCTTGGATGAGCCGTTCACGCTGCAAGCAGGCTCCTTGCCGAGGCCGCGACCCGTCACCTATTGGCTCGACCTGAAAACGGTCGCGGTGGACGACAGGGGAATCAATGGCGGTCTGCACCGCTATCGCCTCGCGCTGGATTACCAGATCTTCTATGCGCCGCTCGAACCAAGGGAACTCGCGATACCCGGATTTTCCGTCACCGCGACGGATGGAGCACATCGGGTCGAGGCCAATGTGCCGGCTTGGAGCTTTCTGATGTCGCCGTTGCGCGAGATCATGCCTCGCGGGACCGGAGACCCCGTCTATCTTCGCAACGATACCGGCCCCATGATACTCCCGGTCCGAAGGTGGCTTTCGCTCGCAATCGCCTCCGGCATTGCCTCGGTGCTGCTGCTTGGCCTTCTCGCCTATAATCGTGCATGGTGGCCCTTTTCCACGCGCCGCAAGCGCCCGTTCGTGCAAGCCGTTCGCGCAGCCCGGCGGGCGTTCAGGAGCGGATCGGGAGCAGAGGCTTATCGCGCCGGTCTTCTTTGCCTGCACCGCGCCTTCGATGCGACCGCGGGGCGGGCGGTGCTCGCCGATGACCTGTCTTCCTTCCTGAAAACGGCACCAGCGTTCCGGCCGCTCGAGCCTGAGATCGGCCGCTTCTTCCAGGCGTCGAGGCGCGCCTTCTTCGGTGCTGACGCCAGGGGCGCCGAGGCTGATCTGCCGCGGACGGTGCTCATTGACCTCGGCGCCCGTCTTGCCGAAGCGGAAAGGGGATTGTCGTGAATTTTACCGTCGACACGCCGGCCGTGCTGTTGCTCCTGCCGCTCGCGCTCCTGCCATTCGCGGCGACGGTGCTCTCCATCTCCAGCTATCCTTCACTGGCTTCTATTCCCCACGATCGGCTTTCCCTTGTGATGGATATCGGATTGCGCATCGCCGGCGCTCTGGCAATCACCATGATCATTTTCGGTCTTGCCGGTCTCCACAGACGGGAGCAACTCGTCGAGCGGGTGGGCAAGGGAGCGAACATCGTGCTTCTTTTCGACCGATCGAGCAGCATGGACAATTCCTTCGCCAATCGTCTGCCGAGCGGCGGCGAGGTCTCGAAATCAGCGGCCGCAAGGCGGCTCATTTCGGATTTTGTCGCGCGCCGGCCACACGACCGCATCGGGGTGGCGGCTTTTTCGACCTCGCCCATGCCTGTCCTACCACTCACCCAGCATCATGATACGGTCAGAGCGGCAGTCGCCGCGATTGACCGGCCGGGTCTGGCCAAGACGGATGTCGGCCGCGGCCTCGTGCTCGCGATGACCATGTTCAATGAGAATACCGCTGATGCCTCGCGTGCGGTTGTTCTCGTTTCTGACGGCGCTGCGGTTATAGATCGGCAGGTGCAGGCCACATTACGCAGCATAGCCGCCCGCATGCCGCTCAATCTCTACTGGCTGTTCCTGCGGACCAAGGGCAGCCGCGGTATCTTCGATCCACCCGATCCGAGGCAGCCGGACATGCCGCAGACCAACCCTGAACGCCATCTCCACCTTTTCCTGTCCACTCTTGGTGTTCCCTATCGTGCCTTCGAAGCAGGTTCGCCGCGGGCCGTCGAGCAGGCGATCGCCGAAATCGACAGGCAGGAGATGCGGCCCCTCCTTTATTTCGAGCGTATGCCCCGCCGCGATCTCTCGCACCTTTGTTATTCAGCCGCTGCTGTGTCCGTCGCGCTGCTCGCGCTGGCCAAGCTTGCCGAGCGCGGCCTGACGGGCCGGTCTCGGGCGACGTACCGGCCGGCGCTCACATTGGCTTCGGGAGGCAAGCGTGGTTGATCTTTCCTCCCTTTTTCATCATTCCGGGAACAGATGGGCTGGCGTTCCCTTGCTGTCTGTGGAACGTCTGAAAAGTATCCTGCTGGTGAATACGCTGGTGGTCGCTTTTGCCGCCTTTACCGTTTCGGGCTGGCTAGCCTTTTCGGCATGGAACGACAATCGCGTGATTTCGGGTCTTGCCACCGGGCGGGATATCGCCGTCGGCGACAGGGCGCGACCGGAGATATTGCTCGCCCGCGGGCAATTCCTGATGCGGCGGGGGCGTCTCGATGAGGCGCAGGCGCTCGTGCCGGCGGTCAGGATAAGCGGCGACCGACGGGTTCTTGCAGCGATCCAGTACGACCTCGCCAATGCGCGGCTGCGAACAGCCTTGCGCCTCATCGAGGACATGAAGATCGACCAGGCAATCCCGCTCATCAATCTGGCCAAGGACGGCTATCGTGCAGCGCTTTCGGTTCGTCCGGATCTTTGGGATGCCCGTTACAATCTGGATGTCGCCATGCGTCTGGTGCGGGACTTTCCGGAAATCCAGCCAAGTTCCGAAGAGCCGCCGCAGGAAACGCCGGAGAAATTATGGACCGATCTTCCCGGCTTGCCGAAGGGGTTGCCATGATGCCCCGCGCCGTCAGGGACTTCCGCTTCATCCTGCTCATCGCCGCCTTTGTCGCGCTCTGTATCGCGCTGGCGAGACCGAGCTGGACGATGCAGCGCGCAGCATATGACCTTCTCCTTGTCGTCGATGTCACCGGCAGCATGAACGCGCGTGACTATGTGCTGGACGGCAGCCCGGCGCCTCGCCTCGACGCGGTCAAGAGAACATTGCGCGATTTGATCGCACAGCTGCCATGCCGCTCGCGCGTCGGGCTCGGCATCTTCACCGAACGCCGCAGCTTCCTCCTGTTTGAGCCGGTCGAACTTTGCGACAATTATCCTGTGGCTGAGGCGGCAATTGGCTCGCTCGAATGGCGCATGGCATGGGAAGGCGACAGTCGCATCGCCTCCGGTCTGAACAGCGCGTTGGAGATCGCGCGCAGCCTGGACGCTGATCTCGTTTTCTTGACCGACGGTCATGAAGCGCCACCGCTCTCCGCCTCGGGCCCACCGCCTTTCGAAGGAAAAGCCGGCGAGGTGAGGGGGCTTCTTATTGGTGTGGGGGGAAATGCCCTCGTGCCGATCCCGAAATTCGACGATATGGGCCGGGAGACCGGTTTCTTCGCCATGGCTGACGTACCACAGGAGAACAGGATGGGCCTGCCGCCGGCCGATGCATCGAGCCGTCCAGGCTGGCATCCCCGCAACGCCCCTTTTGGTGGAGAGGCTCCAACAGGCAACGAGCATCTCACCTCGGTGCGGGAGGAGTATCTTCAGACGCTGGCGCGCCGGGCAGGGCTTGATTATGTCCGCCTGGAAGATGCCTCCCGGCTCGACGCGGCGGTGGCGCAAAGCGCCTCTCCGCGCATGATCGGGACCACGGCCGACCTCAGCCCCATCCCGGCCGCCATTGCCCTGGCGGCACTTCTTGCCAGCTATGGCGCCCTGCCGATCTTCCGTCTTCGTCAGCCGCGCCCTGGTTCATCTCATTCCAGAAACGAAAGGATGGCTCAATGAGACAATTGCTCGCCGCGCTGTTTATCGCAATCGGAACATCATTTGCCTTCGCGCATGGTCCGACACCGCAGAAGGTGGAGGAGAAGGTCACCATTGCCGCGTCTCCGGAAGCCATCTGGGCCGTCATCGGCGACTTCGCGAATCTCGCGGCGTGGCACCCTCTCGTAGTGAACTGCACTGGAACGGGCGGCAATGGCGCCGGAGCGGAACGCTCGATCGAGCTGAAGGACGGCGGCCGGATCGCCGAGGGCCTTGATGAGTATGACGCTGCCGGACACGCCTATTCCTATCGCCTCGCCAAGGAGAATGTGGAGGCGCTTCCGGTAAGCTCCTACTCGGCGACACTTTCTGTCCGTTCAGAGGGGGGAAGCAGCGAAGTCGTCTGGAAAGCCAGCTTCTACCGCGCCGATACGGGCAATTACCCCGCCGAGGGTCGGGATGACGCCGCTGCAACCGAAGCAATGAAGGCGTTCTTCCGCGCCGGGCTCGACAACCTGGAACAACTGACGGAGGCGCGCCAATGACCGGTGCGCCTTAAAGAACGAGACGCCCGTTTGGCTCCTCCCGTTAATTTACGTATATCGAAATTAAATTTGACGCGTGGAAAGTTTTATGATTGGTATGCCGGCGTCGGCTGGCCAAGGGCCCGCCTGCCGGATCGTCGTAGCGTTGGGCTCCATCGAACATTCGGGAGGAATTCGTGACCTTTTCTCGTATCTTGAAGCCGCTGCTCGCATCCGCGGCGCTCTCTCTCATGACCATTGCCGCCCAGGCGGAGGGCATCGGCGCCTCGCTTCTGACCCAGCAGCATCCGTTCTATAACGAGCTGGCCAAGGCCATCACCGAAGAGGCTAAGGCCAAGGACGTTCCGCTCGAAATCTCGATCGCCAATCAGGATTTGAACAAGCAACTCGCTGACGTGGAGGATTTCATCGTCAAGGGCATCGATGTGCTGATCATCTCGCCGGTCGACAGCAAGGGCGCGGTCGCCGCAATCAAGCGGGCGGAAGCCGCCGGCATCAAGGTCATCACCGTCGACGTGCCGGTCGAGGGCGCGGAGGTGACCTCCTATATCGGCACCGACAATTATGCCGGCGGCGTCAAGGCTGGCGAGCTGATGGCCGCGGAACTTGGCAACAAGGGCAATGTCGCGATCATCGATTATCCGACTGTTCAGTCGGTCGTGAACCGCGTCAAGGGCTTCAAGGAGGCCATCGCCAAGCACCCGGAGATGAAGATCGTCGCGGTGCAGACCGGCATCACCCGCGCCGAGGCGCTTTCGGCGGCGCAGAACATGCTGCAGGCCAACCCTGACATCAACGGCATCTTCGGTTTCGGCGACGACGCCGCGCTTGCCGCCGCCGTTGCGGTGAAATCGGCCGGTCTCTCCGGCAAGGTCAAGGTCATCGGCTTCGACGGCATGCCGGAGGCGATCGCCGCCGTGGACAACGATCCCGACATGGTCGGCGTCATCCAGCAATTCCCGGATCAGATGGGCAAGCTCGCCGTCGATACGGCGGTGAAGGTGATGGCCGGTGATGAAGTTCCGGCTGACCAGCCGATCATTCCCGGCGTTTATACGAAGAAGAAGTAATCCTTCTTGAGGCGGATAGCAGGGGTGTGTGGCCTTTATACCCCCCTCTGCCCTGCCGGACATCTCCCCCTCAAGGGGGAGATTGGCTGATACATCCCGCTGCTGCCCATCCTTCAACGCCTGCGATTGATGCCGGGCATTAATGGAGGCGCCCCCCCTTGAGGGGGAGATGCCCGGCAGAGGGGGTGTTTCGGACGGACGTAAGGACACCACGATGGCTTCTTCCGATATCATCCTCGATATCCGCGATGTCACCAAATCCTTCGGGCCGGTGACGGCGCTGAAATCCATGCAATTGCAGGTCCGGCGGGGGAGGGTTCATACCATCCTCGGCGAGAACGGGGCCGGCAAGTCGACGCTGATGAAGATCCTCGCCGGGGTCTATCAGCCCACATCCGGCAGCATCGTACTCGACGGTACGCCCTATGCGCCAGCCGATCCGCAGGAGGCGGCACGGGCGGGGCTGACGATCGTCTTTCAGGAACTCAGTCTCTGCAACAATTTGACGGTGGCCGAAAATATCCTCGCGACGCGGGAACCGGCGACGGCGGGTTTCATCAACGACCGGGCGCTGGTGGCGAAGGCGGCGGCGCTCGTCGGTGAACTCCACCTGCCGGTGGATGTGACGCAACAGGTCGGCGATCTCTCCGTTGCCCAGCGCCAGCTCGTGGAAATCGCCAAGGGGCTCAGCATCGAGGCGAAGGTGGTGATCCTGGACGAGCCTACCTCCTCCTTAAGCGACAGCGAGGCGGAAATCCTTTTCGGTATCATCGAAAAGCTGAAACGTCGGGGCGTCGCTGTCATCTATATCTCGCATCGCATGGAGGAAATCATGCGCCTCAGCGACGACATCACGGTCGTACGCGATGGAAGCTATATCGCCACCCGCGAGAGCCAGGACACAACCATCGAGGAACTGATCGCGCTGATGGTCGGGCGCGACATGAACGAGATTTACCCCGCCCGCGACGTTGCCGTACCGGCGGGTACGCCGGTTCTCGAAGTGAAGGGCCTTTCGCGCGACAGTGAGTTCGAGAATATCTCCTTCGATGTGCGGGCAGGTGAAATCCTCGGCTTCTTCGGGCTTGTCGGCTCCGGCCGGTCGGAGGTTATGAACACGCTGTTCGGCATCAAGCGCGCGTCGGCAGGCCATGTCGCCATCGATGGTGCGGCTGTTGCGATTGCATCCCCCGCAGACGCTATCGTCAAGGGCATCGCCTTCGTCACAGAGAACCGTAAGGAGGAGGGGCTGGTGCTGAGCCACAGTGTTTCCTCTAACATCTCCATGGTGGGGTTGAAGAAATTCTCCAATCTGTTCGGCTTTCTGCGCCAGGGCAGGGAGCGCGAGGCGGCGAACGACGAAGTCGCGCGGCTGGCGATCAAGACGGCTTCGCTTGAGACCCAGGCGGGCGCTCTTTCCGGCGGCAACCAGCAGAAGATCGTGCTGGCGAAGTGGCTGCTCACGCGCCCGAAAATCCTCATCCTCGATGAGCCGACGCGCGGCGTCGATGTCGGCGCGAAATTCGAGATCTACAAGATCATCCGCAAGCTCGCCGCCGAAGGCACGGCCATCCTGCTCATCTCCTCGGAACTGCCTGAAGTGATCGGCATGAGCGACCGCATCGCCGTCATGCATGAGGGTCGGCTCAGCGCCACGCTTTCGGGCACGGACCGCACGCCGGAGAAAATCATGACATTCGCAACGGGTTCCACATCATGAGCAACACAAATGCTGCAAACGCCGCGATGATGAGAGCGATGAAGCAATATGGCGGCATTCTCCTGTCGCTCGCGATGCTCTGCGTCATCTTTTCCGTGGTCAATCCCCGCTTCATGTCGGTGGCGAATTTCCTGAACGTGCTACAGCAGGTGTCGGTTATCGCCATCGCCGCATTCGGCATGACCTGGGTGATCCTGCTCGGCGAGATCGACCTCTCCATCGGCTCGATCATCGCCGTTGCCGGAATGGTGGGCGCGCAGTGCTTCGTCTTCGGGCTCGGCTTTGCCCCGGCCATCGCGCTGACGCTTCTGACCGGCGCGGTTCTCGGCCTGATCAACGGCACGCTGACGGCCAAGCTGATGCTCCCGTCCTTCATCGTGACGGTGGCCACGATGGGCATCTATCGCGGGCTGGTCAGCCTGCCGACCAATGGCGCGCCTGAGATGATCACCGACCCGAACTGGACGGCCATCGGCACGGACAATTTTCTTGGCGTCCCGATCATCATCTGGATCGTCGCTGTGCTGTTCCTCTTCAATCACATCCTGCTCAGCAAGACGATCTTCGGGCGGAGGGCATATCTCACCGGCGGCAACCGCGAGGCGGCGCTCTACTCGGGCATCAAGGTGGACCGGCTGAAGATCACCATTTTCATGATCTCAGGCATCATGGCGGCCATCAGCGGCATTCTGCTTTCCTCGCGGTTGTTCTCGGCCCAGACCAATGCCGGGGTGAGCTATGAGCTTGACGCCATCGCCGCCGCCGTACTGGGCGGTACGAGCCTCGCCGGCGGCGTCGGCACCATGGTCGGCACGCTGATCGGCGCGCTCATCATCGGCGTCATGAACAACGGCATGAACATGCTCTCGGTGCCGTATTTCTATCAGCTCATCGTCAAGGGCCTCGTGATCCTTGTCGCCGTTTGGCTGGATGTGCGCTCCAAGCGGGCAAAGCAATAATCAGAACAGGCAATCCATATCCATGTCGAAAATTCTCGCTATCGGCGAAGTGCTCGTCGAGATCGTCGCCACGGAGCGCGGCAATGGCTTTCGCGAACCGGTGCCTCTGATCGGACCTTTTCCTTCCGGCGCACCGGCCATCTTCATCGACCAGGTCGGCAAGCTCGGACAGGATTGTGCGATCATCTCGCGTGTGGGCGACGACGATTTCGGTCATGTCAATCTTGACCGGTTGAAGCGCGACGGCGTCGATATCTCAGGCATCGAGATCGTACCGCAGGGTACGACGGGCAGCGCCTTCGTCCGCTATCGCGAGGATGGCAGCCGGGCTTTTGTCTTCAACATCCGTCACAGCGCCTGCGGCACGATTGAATTGTCACCGGACGCATTGGGGCTCATTGACACCTGCACGCATCTACATGTCATGGGATCGGCGCTCTACGCGCCGAGCATCGTCACCAGCATCCTGACGGCGGTGAAGCGCATCAAGGGACGTGGTGGGACCGTGTCGTTCGACCCGAATATCCGCCCGGAAATACTCGACAGCCCCGGCATGCGCGACGCGCTGAAAACAGTGCTCGCCCAGACCGATCTGTTCCTACCGAGCGGGGCGGAGCTGATGCTCTTTACTGAGGCAAGGACGGAAGAGGCGGCGGTGGCGGAGCTGCTTGCTACCGGCATCAGGGCGATCGTCGTCAAGCGCGGCGCCTCCGGCGCCAGCTATTTCGACCCCGAAACGAGCCTTACGCTCCCTGGTTTCAAGGTCGAGGAAGTGGACCCGACCGGTGCAGGCGACTGTTTCGGCGCGACATTCGTCACCTTCTGGCTCGCAGGCAGCGACCCGCGCGAGGCGCTCGCCTATGCCAATGCGTCCGGAGCGCGCGCGGTCACCATGGTCGGCCCCATGGAGGGCGCCTCGACCCGCGCGGAACTCGACGCGCTCATCGCATCCCAGAGGAGTTGAAGCATGGCAGCAAATCACCTTTCCGATATCGCCCAATGGCGCGTGGGTCCGGGGATGCGTGGCATTCCATCTGTCTGCTCGGCGCATCCGGTGGTGATCGAAGCATCCATGCTTGCCGCGCTGAAGCGAGACACGCATCTCCTCATCGAGGCGACCTGCAACCAGGTCAACCAGGATGGCGGCTATACCGGCATGACGCCGGCGGATTTTCGCCGTTTTGTAGAGCGCATCGCGGCCAAGACAGGGTTTCCAATGGAAAAGCTGATCCTCGGCGGCGATCATCTCGGTCCAAATCCATGGAAGCATATGCTGGCAGACGAAGCCATGGCAAAGGCTGGGGTGATGATCCGCGCCTATGCCGAAGCCGGTTTCACCAAGCTGCATCTCGACACCAGCATGGGCTGCGCGGGCGAACCCATAGCGCTTCCTGATGCGATTACGGCGGAGCGCGCCGCGAGCCTCGCGGCGGTGGCGGAAAAGGCCGTACCGGCCGGTACGGTGAAGCCCGTCTATATTATCGGCACCGAGGTTCCGATTCCCGGCGGCGCGATGGAGGAGCTCGACGTGCTCGAGGTCACCAGGCCGGAGGCGGCGCTTGCGACGGTTGAGGTGCATCGCAGGGCTTTCGAGGCAGCCGGCGTGGGTGATGCCTTCCCGCGCGTTGTCGGCGCTGTGGTTCAGCCGGGTGTGGAGTTCGGCAACCACAATGTGATTGCCTACGAGCCGGAAAAGGCGAAAGCTTTGAGTTCTACGCTCGACCGGCTTCCGGGCCTCGTCTTCGAGGCGCATTCCACTGACTATCAGACGCGCGAAGCCCTGCGCACCCTTGTCAGTGACGGCTTCGCTATTCTCAAGGTCGGGCCGGGGCTGACCTTCGCGCTGCGCGAGGCATTCTACGGGCTCGATGAAATCGCGGAGTTCCTGTTTCCGGGAAAACGCAAGGAGACCTTGCGGGCCACGATGGAGCGGGTGCTGACGGAGGAGCCGAAGAACTGGGAGAAATATTACCACGGTTCTCCGGGCGAGCAGCGCCTGCAGCGTCATTTCAGCTATAGCGACCGCATCCGGTACTATTGGCCCAACGCTCGGGTAACGACGGCGGTGGACGAGTTGTTCGGGCTGCTGAGCGGCGTGGCGATCCCCGAAACGCTCATCAGCCAGTATCTCGCGGGCCTGTACCTGGCGGTACGGGAGGGTAGGGCGAAACCGACTGCGGATGGAGTGGTGCTCGCCGCTGTCGACAAGGTGCTGGAGGATTATTTCGAGGCTTGTCGGGGGTAGGGTGCTTTATTTTCGGGGGGAATCGCTTTGAAATGCCCCTCTGCCCTGCCGGGCATCTCCCCCTCAAGGGGGGAGATTACGCCTTCCTAAACGATCGGCACCAATCTCAGACGTTGAAGGATAAGGCCAATGCGCCGCGTCAGCCAATCTCCCCCCTTGAGGGGGAGATGCCCGGCAGGGCAGAGGGGGTGCTGAAGTGCACCGACAGCCAAAAGGAACTGGAACTTGACCGACAAACCGATCAGGACGATGGAAGATTTTTCCGAGTATGTCGGGCTGTCGCGTCCCACCGTCTCGAAATATTTCAACGATCCGGGTTCGGTGCGTCGCAAGACGCGCGAGCGGATCGAGGCGGCGATCAAGGATTCGGGCTTCCGGCCGAATATCTTCGCGGTCAATCTCAACCGCCGCCGCACCAATATTCTCGGCATCATCGTGCCGAATTCCACCGATCCGTTCTATATGGCGCTGACGCGGCGGGTGGAGCTGATCGCCAACGAGGCGGGGTTTCTTGCCTTCGTGCTCTCCTCGGACGGTAACCCGCAGATCGAGGAGCGCGCCATCGAGACCTTCAAATCGATGAATGTTGCGGGCGCCATCATCGCGCCGCTCGGCGCCCAATCCCATCACGAAAAGCTCCTCTCGCTCGGCGCATCGATACCGCTCATCTATGTCGACTCGCCGCTCAACGAGACCTCTCCTTTCGTCGGAACCAACAATCGCCAGAGCTTCCATCTCATCGTCGACTATCTCTGCCGCTCCGGCGAGCCGCCTTGCTATCTCGGCATGCCGCCGGTCAATACCAATGCCACGACGCGTGAGCTCGCCTATGTCGAAGCGATGCAGCGGCTGAAGATGGAGCCAGTGGTCCTGCCGATCGAGAAAGTGGAAACCTGGGATTTCGAAAAATTCGGCTATGACGAAATGCTGAAATTCCTCAAAAATGGAAAGAAATTGCCGACCAATACGGTGCTTTGCGCCAATGATCGCGTGGCTTTCGGCGCGATTTCCGCCGCTTATCACGCCGGGCTGAAGATCGGCCGCGATGCCGATTGCGATCTAAGAATCGCCGGCCATGACGACCATCCGCTGTCGCGCTATGCCTGCCCGCCGATCACCACGGTGGCGCAGAACTATAACGAGATCGGCAGGCTTGCGATGGCGCTCCTCATGCATAAGCTGGGCGAGAGCTCGCATGCGACAGCGCCCCTGCCTGCCGGCGAACGCATCCTGCTCAATGCCGAGATCATGTTGCGCGAATCCGCGTGAGTTTGCAGACGGTTGTCCAGCGAATTCTCCCATAAGCTTGCGCATCTCGCCGGTCACATTTAAGCACCCCTTCCCATCTTTGCGTCATAGGGAGAAGACATGGCTTTTTCGCTTTTCAATCTTGAGGGCAGGCTTGCTCTCGTCACCGGGTCGAGCCAGGGTATAGGGCTCGCACTGGCGACCGGGCTGGCGGAATATGGCGCGGTGGTCGTCATCAACGGGCGGGATGCGGAAAAGGTCGATGCGGCGGTGGAAGCCTTGAAAAGGGCCGGCCATAAGGCCCATGCCTGTCCTTTCGACGTGACCGATCCGGAAGCGGTCAAGGCCGGGATCGACGGCATCGAAGCGGAGATCGGGCCGATTGATATCCTTGTCAACAATGCGGGCATGCAGTTCCGCGCGCCGCTGGAGGATTTCCCGGTCGATAAATGGCAGCAGCTTCTCCAAACCAATATCTCCAGTGTCTTCTATGCGGGGCAGGCGGCAGCGCGCCACATGATCGGCCGCGGCCGCGGCAAGATCATCAATATCGCCTCGGTGCAGAGCGAGCTGGCACGCCCCTCGATCGCACCCTATACGGCGACCAAGGGCGCGGTGCGTAATTTAACCCGCGGAATGGCGACAGACTGGGCGAAGCATGGCCTGCAGATCAACGCGATCGCGCCCGGCTATTTCAAAACGCCGCTCAATCAGGCGCTGGTCGACAATCCGGAATTTACCGCTTGGCTGGAAAAGCGCACGCCCGCCGGGCGCTGGGGCAATGTTGAGGAGCTGGTCGGGGCCGCCGTTTTTCTGGCGGGCGATGCCTCTTCCTTCGTCAATGGGCAGGTGCTGCATGTCGATGGCGGCATGACGGCGAGCGTGTGAGGGAATGATGCGCATCATTGTCATGGGCGTTTCCGGGTCCGGCAAATCAACGGTCGGCGCGGCATTGGCGGAGAAGCTCGGCCTGCCGTTTCTGGAGGGCGACAGCCTTCATCCCCAGAGCAATATCGAGAAGATGTCGGCGGGCATTCCGCTGATCGACGATGACCGCTGGCCGTGGCTCGACCAGATCGGCGCGCGGCTAGCGCAGGCACCTGATGGTATCGTCATTTCTTGCTCGGCACTGAAAAAGACCTATCGCGATCGCCTGCGGGAGGCCGCCGGATCGCCGCTCCACTTCGTCTTCCTGGACGGCAGTCTCGCCGTCCTGCGCGAGCATATGGGGCATAGGACGGGCCATTTCATGCCGCTTGCCATGCTGGACAGTCAGCTTGCGACGCTGGAGCCGCCCACCGGCGAGCCTCTCGTGCTGCGGCAGGATATCGCCGAGCCGATCGACCGCATCGTGGAAGCAAGCATGGCATGGCTGCGGGGTGGTGAGGGGTAGGCTCCGTTACGCCGCTTTGGTAGCCTTGATGGCGTAGCGGTGCTGTGCGCCGCGCGCCATGCCTTTCCAGAAACCCATATGTTTGGCCTGGGCGCGGTGGATCCGGCGCATGTCGGTATCGATTGTAATGTCCTGAAAACCCGCTTTCTTCAGGAGTTCCACCACCGCTTCCGCACGGGCGCCGCCGGCGAAATGCACACGCGAGAGGATGCTGCGATGGGTCTCCATCAGCTGCGGGGGCTGGTGCATCGCCAACGGACGGGTGAAGCCCATTCGTTGGGTGAGATTTGCGAGTTTCTGGACAAGCCGCTCAAATGGCGTGGTGTTGACGAAGTCGCCGTCGACAATGAGGACTGAGCCGCCCGGTTTCAGAATGCGCAGCCATTCGGCGAATGCTGCCTGGGGATCGACCAGGGTCCAGACCAGATGGCGGTTGGTAATGACATCGTAGCGATTGTCCGGCTCCATGGTGTTCTCCGCGTCACCGAGCCGAAACGTGATCACCCGCCCCCTGGCCTTTGCCTTGGCGCGGGCACGTTCGAGCATCGGTTCCGCCCAGTCCATGCCGGTGACATTGAAGCCGAGATCGTCAAGCAGAAGTGATACCACGCCCGTGCCGCTGGCGAGATCAAGCGCGGTCCGGCCCCTGCCTTCGCCGAGATGCCCGACGATGAGGCGATGCCACGCTTCCCGTTCCTCTTCGGAGAATATCTCATGGCCGGGAGACTGGTCGAACGTCGCCGCCCGCTCCGACCAATAGGCCTTGATTTCATCCCGAAGATTGAAATTCGATCCGTCTGCCAGTCCGTCCATCGCCTACCTGACCCAGTGCCTTGGAAGCGTTCTAAAAGATAAATATTGACCAAGAAAGTCATGAAATAATAGAAAGCAACGGTTTTCCACGGAGCTAAAAAGATGCGTTTGTTCGGCAGGGCAGTGATTGCCGCCATGGGTTGGCTGGTTCTGGCAAGCGGAGCGCTTGCCGAGAAGATTTCGATCAAGGATATAACCGGCCGCGAGGTCGAGGTAAACGTTCCGGTCCAGCACGTCATCCTCGGCGAAGGCCGCCAGGTCTATTTCACCGCGATCCTCGACCGGGACAATCCGTTCAAGCGCGTCGTCGGATGGCGCGACGATCTGCCGAAGGCCGATCCGGAAAGCTATGCCGCATATCTCGCCAAATATCCCTCGATCGCTAAGCTGCCGACCTTCGGCGGAATGAAGGACGGCACCTTCGACGTCGAGCAGGCGGTGGCGCTCAAGCCCGATGTCATCATCATGAACATTGACGCCAAGACCGCGACCGAGGAAGCCGGGTATATCCAGAAGCTGGAGAAGGTGGGAATTCCGCTCGTTTACATCGATTTCCGCGAAAAACCGATGGAAAATACCGAAGCCAGCATCCGCATCATCGGAAAACTCTTCGGCGAGGAGGATAAGGCCGAGGCATTCGTCAAGTTCCGCGCCGAGAACATCGCTAGGGTTACCGATGTTCTGGCCAAGGCCAATCCGCCGAAGCCCCTGGTCTTCGTCGAGCGCGCCGGGGGCTATTCGGAAGATTGCTGCATGTCCTTCGGCGACGAGAACTTCGGCAAGATGGTCGAGATATCAGGCGGCATCAACATGGCGAAGGGTATCATTCCGGGCACGTTCGGCACGGTTAACCCGGAACAGATCATCGCTTCCAATCCGGACCAGATCATCGTCACCGGCGGCAATTGGGAAGGCTATGTGCCGGGCGGCAACTGGGTTGGCGTGGGTTACGGCGCCGATCAGAAGGAAGCACGCCGCAAGCTCGAGGCGCTGACGAAACGTCCGGCCTTTACCGGCGTAAAAGCCGTTCAGGACGGCAATGTCCATGCCATCTGGCACCAGTTCTACAACAATCCCTATCAGTTCGTGGCCATTCAGGAGATGGCGAAATGGCTGCACCCGGATCTCTTCGCCGATCTCGATCCGGTGGCGAATTTCAAGGAATTGCACGAGCGGTTCCTGCCGCTCGACTATGAGCCGGGCTATTTCGTTTCCCTCAAGGACGGGCAGCAGGGATAATGACGGCCGTTTCCGAGGATAGCGGGTTGCGCACCACCCGCGATACCTATCGCGCGCTGGTTTTCCGGCGCGCGCTCATCATAGCGGCGCTCGTCGCCGGGCTGTTCGTGAGCGTCTCGGTCGACATGGCGCTCGGGCCGGCGAACTATGCGCTTGCCGATGTGCTAAGCGCGCTTTTCTACCCTGACGCCGTCAACGATCAGCTCCGGGTGGTGATCTGGGATATCCGCATGCCAATCGCGCTGATGGCGCTGACCGTCGGGGCATCCCTTTCGGTCGCCGGCGCGCAGATGCAGACGATCCTAGCCAACCCGCTCGCCAGCCCCTTTACCCTCGGGATTTCCGCTGCCGCGAGTTTCGGCGCCGCTCTTGCCCTTGTCGCCGGGGTTGCGGTCTTTCCGGTTGCCCTGCAGTTCATGGTGCCGATCAATGCGTTCCTGATGGCGATGCTAGCGGCATTGTTCATCCATTTTGCCTCGTCGATGCGAGGGGTGACCGTCGAGACGATCGTGCTCCTCGGTATCGCGCTGGTTTTCACCTTCAACGCGCTTTTGTCGCTGCTCGAATATCTCGCGTCCGAACAGGCGCTCGCCGCGGTGGTTTTCTGGACGATGGGCAGCCTCACCAAGGCGACCTGGCCGAAAGTGGCGATAACCGCCGCGACATTGTTCATCACCGTTCCCCTTTTCGCGCGCCGCGCTTGGGCGCTGACGGCGTTGCGGCTGGGCGAGGACAGGGCCGCGAGCTTCGGCATCAATGTGCGTTACCTGCGTCTGGAAACCATGCTGACCGTCAGCCTTCTGGCCGCGATCCCGGTGTCTTTCGTCGGCACGATCGGGTTTGTCGGCCTTGTCGGGCCGCACATCGCGCGCATGCTGGTGGGCGAGGATCAGCGTTTCTTCCTGCCCGCTTCCGTCCTCACCGGTGCGCTGCTCCTGTCGGCCACCTCCGTCGCAAGCAAGACGCTTATTCCCGGCGCTGTGCTGCCGATCGGTGTGATGACGGCGCTCGTCGGCGTGCCGTTCTTCTTCGTGCTCATTTTCACGCATCGGAAACGCTCATGGTGAGCATTGCTGTCGAACGGCTTGGCGCGAAGTATGGCAAGCACATCGTGCTTGCCGATGTGACAAGCGGCGTGCTGAAGGGCGGCAGCATGACGGCCGTCATCGGCCCAAACGCGGCCGGCAAGTCGACGCTGTTCAAGCGCATCGCCGGCCTCATCTCCGGCCCGGGGCTGGTCCATTTGTCGGATACGGCAAAGGGGGCGGAGACCATCTGTTATATGCCCCAGGACACGGGCGCGAATGCGGTTCTGACCGTCTATGAATCAGTGCTGCTGGCGGCCAAGCAAGGCTCCAGTCTGAAAGTGCATGACAGTGAGCTGCGCGAGATTGACCGTATTCTCGCAGCGCTGAAGATCGAGCCGCTTGCCTTCAAGAGCCTCGGCGAATTGTCGGGAGGGCAGCGACAGCTCGTCTCGATCGCGCAGGCGCTCGTCCGCAATCCGGAAGTGCTGCTGATGGATGAGCCGACATCCGCCCTCGATCTCTTCAGGCAAGTAGAGGTCCTCGGCTTCATGAAGGAATTGTCGTCGCAATCCGGCATGGCGGTTCTGATCGCGCTGCATGATCTCAATCATGCCCTGCGCTATTGCGAGCAGACGATCGTCATCGCGGATGGCTCGATGATTGCCAGCGGGCCGACCGAGGAGGTGATCTCGGAGCACCTCCTGCGTGACGTCTATCGCGTGAATGCGCGCATCGAGGCCTGCTCGAAGGGTCGCCCGATCGTCATCATCGACAGTTCGATCGTCTAAAAACCCGCTATTCCATCGCGATGCTGTGGTCGACCGAGGCCGGCGCTGCTGCGGGTTTGCGCAGCAGAAAGACCAGCGGCATGACCAGGAGCGACATCAGCATCAGCAATTTGAAATCGTCCATATAGGCGATGATCGTCGCCTGAGAGGTGATGAGACTGTCGAGGGCGGCGCGGCCTGCCGCCTTCATCGGATCGAGACTTTCCATGACCGCCGGTGCTTCGAAGGCGCGGTTGAACGGCGTGACATAGGAAACGAGCGAGGCGTGATTGGTCTGCACATTTTCCACGATCAGCGCGGCAACGACGGAGATGCCGACGCTCGAACCGATATTGCGTGAGAGGTTGTAGAGGCCTGTACCGTCGCCGCGCATATGGGCGGGCAGCGTGGCGAAGGCAACGGTTGTGAGCGGCACGAAGAGGAAGCCGAGGCCGGCGCCCTGGATGAAGCCTACCGATACGATCGTCCATTGCGAGACCTCGGGCGTCCATGCGGTCATGTCGTACATGGCCCATGCGGTGAGGCCAAGCCCGGTCAGGAGCAGCCAGCGCGTATCCACCTTGCCGATCAGGCGGCCGACGATGAACATGCACAGCATTGTGCCGAGACCGCGCGGCCCCATGACAATGCCGGCGGTCATAACGGGATAGCCCATCAGCGTCTGCAGATAGGGCGTCATCAATGCCAGCGATGCCAGATAGGTCACGCCGATGACGAAGATGAAGAGCATGCTGATGGCGAAGTTGCGGTCCAGGAACAGGCGCGGATCGATAAAGGAGCGTTCCGCCGTGAATGTGTGCACCAGCAGGAGATAGAAGGCGCTGGCGCAGACCAGGGCTTCGATGATGATTTCGCCGGAGGAGAACCAGTCGAGCTGTTCGCCTCGGTCGAGGAAGAGCTGGAGAGCGGCGATGGCTATGCTCAGCATGCCGAAGCCGAACCAGTCGAGGCGGGCGCGCAGGTCGATGGCCGTCTCCCGGACGAAGGCAATGATGCCTGCGAAAGCGAGAAGCCCGATGGGCAGGTTGATGTAGAAGACCCAGCGCCAGCTGATATTCTCCGTCAGCCAGCCGCCGATCACCGGCCCGAGCACGGGGCCGACCATCACCGACACGCCGAAAAGCGCCATCGCGGAGCCGCGCTCCTCGACCGAATAGAGATCGAGCAGGATGCCCTGCGACAGAGGGACGAGCGCCGCGCCGAAAAGCCCCTGCAGCAGACGGAAACCGACGATCTGCGTCAGCGATTGGGCGAGGCCGCACAGAATCGAGGCGATGACGAAGCCAGCGATCGCCGTCAGCAGCACGCGCTTTCGGCCGAACTTGGCTGCAAGGAAGCCCGAGGGTGGCGTCATGATAGCCGCCGCCACGATATAAGAGGTCAGCACCCAGTTGATTTGGTCGGCGCTCGCCGAGACGCTGCCCTGGATATAAGGCAGCGCCACATTGGCGATGGTGGTGTCCAGCGCCTGCATGATCACCGCCAGAATGACGCAGGCAGTGATCGCCCCCCGGTTGACAACCGGGACGGCGCTCGAAGCCCGAACGTTATCCATGATAACTGCTGTCCGAATGGCCGAAAATGTTTGACACGAAGTCCGGCAGGCCGTGCGCATGGCCTGTATCGACATCAACCGTTGCGCTCATGCCCACCCGCAGGGGCGGCTTTCCGACCGCATCCTCGATCGTGACCCTCATCGGGATGCGCTGAACAACCTTCACCCAGTTGCCGGTGGTATTCTGGGCCGGCAGAAGGGCAAAGCTCGAAGCAGATGCAGGGCTGATGCTGGCGACCTTGCCCTTCCATTCGATGCCGGGATAAGTATCCACCGTAATCGTTACGGCCTGGCCAGGCTTTACATAAGTGAGCTCCGTCTCCTTCGGCTTGGCGGAGACCCACATATGACTGGTGGAAACGAGGGAGAAGCCCTGCTGCGAAGCCTCGAGATAGGCGCCAACCTGCAGTGAATTGACATTCGTTACAACACCGTCGAAGGGCGCGCGCACCACCGTGTCATCGAGTTCGCGTTGCGCGTTGTCGACGGCCGCCTTTGCCTGGAGATAGAGCGGGTTCTGCTCGACCGGCTGATCGGCCTCGCCGCCGAGTTGGGCGAGCGTCGCCTGGGCCTGGGCCTTCGCCACATCGACTTTCTGCTCGGCACTTTCCAGATCGTGCCTGGCCTGATCATAGGATGCGCGGGACACCGCGGCGCTCGACACCAGATTCTGCTGGCGCTCGAAGTTCTTTTGATAGAAGGAAATGTCGGCCTCGGCCTGGGCGATCTGGGCAAGCGACTGCCGGTAGTTCGCCTTCAGCGTGAGGATCTGATTTCGGACCGCGCCGAGCTGCGCCTTGGCGCCGTCAAGTGTAATCCTGAAGGAATCGGGTTTCAGCCGGAACAGCACCTGTCCAGCCTTTACGGGCTCGTTCTCATGCACCTCGATGGATTGGACGGTGCCGGAAACGTCCGTCGAGACGCCCACGGCATCGGCTTCGATATAGGCATTGTCCGTCGACATGATTTCGCCGCCGGTAACATAGAAATACCCGCCGATGAAAAGAGCGACCGGCAGCAGCGCAAAGAGAACTGGGCGCAGCCGTCCGCGCCGCTTCGCCCGTTTCACAGCGGTTTGAGGTATCTCCCGCTGTTCTTTCGGCTCCGTCATCGGAGAGGGCGCTTCGGCATTCTTTTCCAGGAGAGCATTTTCAGCGGTGTTGTCCGGGTTTGCGGTTTCACGCAAGGGGGTGGATCCGTCAGCCATTGTCCGTCTTTCCATCGCCCACCGGCGTGCGGCAGGCCTGAATGAGGTTCTTTTTCATCTGTGTCAGGATTTCAACGAGGTGATCGCGGTCGGCGTCGGATATGTCTTCGAGCGCTTCGCTGCGTGTCGCGTCGCCTATCTCGCGCATGTCGCTCAAGAGCGGCCGTGCCTTGTCGCGCATGTAAAGCAGCCACATGCGGCGGTCGGTCGGATGCGGGCGCCGTTCGATCAGTTCGTATTCGGCCAGCTTGTCGAGAATGCGGGCCAGCGTGATTGGCTCGATTTCGAGAATTTCGGCCAGCCCTGCCTGATGAATTCCTTCGTTCTTCGAGAGAAAGGCCAGCGTCTGCCACTGCGAACGCGTCAAACCGAGATTGCAGGCGCGCTGCTCAAACCGCTTCCGCAGCAGCCGCGCGACTTCATGCAACAGGAAACCGAGGGTCGGTTGGGAATTCATCGGAAAAAAGCCGGAAACTCATAAGCATCCTTACGAGTTTGTCATATAGAGACTATGCCTCTTCCAGACAATGGTTATGAGGAAGGCTTCAGGAACTTTTTCGTTACCGGATGGAAACGTGCCTGTCCGATGGAAGGCTGCTCGCGGATATACGGCCTGAACGGCTTCCGTTCCCTGTCGGGAGGCGCTACGCATTTTTCATCTGGTGGTTTTTCGATTCCGACATTTACTCGGGAGATTGCTCAGCGGGATGCAAATGTCGGAATCGGGCTGGAGAGGGATTGATGCTGGATATTCGGTTGATGATGATGGCAGATCATGCGGGTGTAGCTGCCCTCTTCATGGAGATGCAGCAATATTACCGCGTATGGTGTCCGCCGCGCGAAACCATTCTCACCGATTTGGCCAAACTTCCTCCGGGTACCGAAATTTTCGTAGTGGATAATGGGCATCTGATCGGATTTGCCGCTTTTTCGGCAATTTATCCGGGGCCTGGGCTGGCTTCCGGATTGTTCCTGAAAGAGCTTTTCGTGTCGCAGGCCCATCGCGGAGGGGGGATCGGACGGCTGCTCATGAAGCGGTTGGCGGCTCTCGCCGTGGAGCGGGGATATCGGCGTATCGACTGGACGGCGGATAGGGAGAATACGGGGCTCTTGTCTTTCTACGACGATCTCGGGGCCGCGCGGAAAGAAGAAAAGCTCTTCTACCGGCTCGACAAGGACGCGTTGCGCGAACTTGCGGAAGATTGACAGCGATTTGCCGCTGAGCTCACTCACGCCTGATTTTCAGGAGGGTTGGGCGGCATTCTGGCCGCTTCCGCCAGAAGCCATTGCTGAAAGATCAGCATTGAGGGACCAAGGGGCTTGTCCTGCGGTGTCGCGAACCAGTAGCCGATCTCGCTGCGGTATCCCATTCCGGATGGATTGATCAGGCGACCGGATTCCAGCTCATCCATGATGAGGCAACGCGGGATGAGAGCCATGCCTTGACCGGCAAGCGCGGCGCGGATGACCATCGTATAATAGCCGAAGCGGATCGTATGTCGGGGCGCGATATCCGGGCGACGATGCGCGGCGGCGAAATCCTGCCAGAGCAGCATGGTCTGCGGATGTTCCAGCATTATCCCCCGCGCCAGATCCTCCAACGCGTGCGGCATGCCGATCTTCTTCCAGTATGACGGCGTGGCGACGATGAGGACATCTCTGCCGAAGAGATAGGTTGCATTTTCGCCAGGCGATGCGGCGCGCATGAAACGAAAGACGCCGTCCGGCTGCTCCGTCTGCGTTTCGGAAACAAAAGTCGTGAACTGGACGTCGATTTCGGGGTGTTTTTCCGTGAATTCGGCGAACCGGGGCAGAAGCCAACGGTCTCCAAAGATCGGCAATACCTGTAGCCGCAGGGTAAGAGGATTGGGCTTCAGCCGCGCTGACTGCAGCGCCGCGTCCTCCATCGCCTTGATGGCAGTTCGGGCATGCTCGATATAAATCTTGCCGACCGCCGTCGGGATCATCCCCTTTGCGGTCCGCGAGAAGACCGGACTGCCGATGAGGCTCTCCAGCGTCAGAAGCTGTTTGCTGACAGCGCTTTGCGACAGATGCGTGCTTTCCGCCGCGGCCGACGTGGACCCCCGCTCGGCAATCGCCAGAAGCACCTGAAGTGCCGTGGTAGAGGGCAGCCTCAGCCTGCCATGCGCCATTGCCTCCAATTCCCTTATTCCTGCCAGGACACGCCTAGTCGTTTTTGTCATATCGCTAGTCAAATATGTCGCTTGTTTGAAAAGCAGGCAAGTGAAAGCATTGCCTAAACAACAAACAAGCAGGGGATCAGATATGACGGAACCAACCAAGCTGTGGGGTGGGCGCTTCAAGGCGGGCCCCTCCGAAGCGCTGGTCAATCTGTCGCGCGCGCCGCGTTCCTATTTCCGGCTTTTCCCGGAGGACCTGACGGGATCGCGCGCTCATGCAAACGAACTTCATCGTGCCAATGTGCTTGATGCGGCCGAACTGGCCGAGATCCAGTTGGCTCTCGATGCCATCGAAACGGATGTGGTGCATGGAAAGGAAGTACCGGGGGATAGCGATGAAGACATTCATACCTTCCTCGAACGGCTTCTGATCGCCCGTCTCGGCGCACTCGGCGGCAAGCTCAGGGCCGGGCGTTCGCGCAACGACCAGACGGCCAACAACACCCGGCTCTATCTGCGCAGGATGGCTCGTGAGATCACAGCCGGTCTCGTCGCGATCGAGGACGCGCTTGTCGATCAGGCATCGCAGCATGTGAAGACCATCCTGCCCGGCTTCACGCATCTGCAGCCGGCGCAACCCGTGACGTTGGGGCACCATCTGATGGCGCACGCCCAGTCGTTGTTGCGCAGCATCGAACGTTTCAGGGACTGGGACCGTCGCTTCGACCGGTCGCCGCTCGGCGCCGCGGCGCTCGCCGGATCAGCCATCGCCCGCCGCCCGGACCTCTCGGCACTCGAACTCGGCTATGCCGGCGCCTGCGAGAACTCGATCGACGCCGTCGCGAGCCGCGACCATGTCGCGGAATTCCTCTTTATCTGCGCGATGATCGGCGTGGACCTCTCCCGGCTTGCGGAGGAAATTTGCATCTGGAGCTCCAAGCAGTTCGGCTGGATCAGGCTGCATGATTCCTATTCCACCGGCTCGTCCATAATGCCGCAGAAGAAAAACCCCGACATCGCGGAGCTCACGCGCGGAATGTCGGGCACGATGATCGGCAATGTGGCCGGCTTCCTGGCGACGATGAAGGCGATGCCGCTGGCCTATAATCGCGATCTTGCCGAGGATAAGCGAACGCTGTTCGAGACGATCGATATTCTCGACGTGGTCCTTCCGGCGTTTGCCGGAATGATCGCCACACTGGAGTTCGACGTGGCTCGCTTGCGCGAGGAAGCGCCGAAAGGCTTCACTTTGGCAACCGAGATTGCCGATTGGCTGGTCTCGCAGAATATCCCCTTCGCCGAAGCCCATGAAATCACCGGCGCCGTCGTGCGCTATTGCGAGGAACGGGGCCACGATTTGTCCGGGTTGACGGAGGCCGATCTGCCTGCGATCGACGGCAGGCTGAAGCCAGATATGCTTGCAGCGATAGAACTCGACCGCGCCGTGGCGAGCAGGACAGGCTATGGCGCGACGGCGCCCGAACGTGTCGGCGAGCAGATCGACCGCTTCAAAAAGGCGCTGGAAACCGGACGCGAATTCGCCAACAGTTCCTCCGCTGCGGTAGCCACTTCCGCTACCCCGGGCCAAAGAGCAGGAGGACAGGCATCATGGTGATGGAAGTCTCGCAGGTCGCTGACCAGCGCTATGAAATCGCTCATCTGAAACTCGTACCGAAGCGGCATGTCGGCCGCATGGTGGCCGCGGCGGTCGTGCTCGCCCTGCTGGCCGGGCTGGTCCGCGCCTTCGCCATGGGGCAGATCGAATGGAATTATGTGGCGGAATTCCTGTTCGCACCTGCCATTCTCCAGGGGCTCTACAACACGCTGATCATGACATTCGCCGCCATGGCGCTTGGCATCATTCTCGGCGTGCTGATCGCCATCATGAGAATATCAGGCAATCCGGTGCTGTCCTCGATTGCCGTCGGATATGTCTGGGTGTTCCGTGGCGCGCCGGCTCTTCTGCAATTGCTTCTCTGGTTCAATCTCGCCCTGATCTTTCCCACCATCGGGATTCCGGGTCTTTTCGAGTTCCGGACCGTCGATGTCATGACGCCGTTCGTGGCCGCGATGCTGGGGCTTGGGATTTCGCAGGGCGCCTACACCTCGGAAGTGGTGCGCAGCGGCCTGCTCTCGGTCGACAGCGGCCAGTATGAGGCGGCGCGCACCATCGGCATGACGCAGATGAAGATGCTGCGCCGGATCGTGCTGCCGCAGGCCATGCGTGTGATGGTGCCTCCCATCGGCAACGAAGTGATCGGCATGGTCAAGCTGACTTCGCTCGCCAGTGTCATCCAGTATTCCGAAATCCTGCACAACGCGCAGATCATCTACTTTGCCAACACCCGTGTGCTCGAACTGCTGCTGGTTGCCAGCTTCTGGTATCTGGTCGTCGTTTCGGTTCTCTCCATCGGCCAGCACTATATCGAACGCTATTTCGGACGCGGCGCGAAGTCGATCCGGGCGACGATCTGAGGGAGAGGGATATGAGCAACGACATTCTCGTAAAAGCCGTTGAGGTCACCAAGAATTTCGGCAGCTTTCGTGCTCTCGATGCCGCCAGCCTCGAGGTAAAAAAGGGTGAGGTCTGCTGCATCATCGGCCCGTCCGGCTCCGGGAAAAGCACCTTCCTGCGCTGCATCAATCTCCTTGAGCGCATGGATGGCGGCGCGATCTGGGTCAACGGCGAACTGATCGGCTACCGGCGCGACGGGGATCATCTGCACGAAATAAGCGACGCGGAGATATCCCGGCAGCGCCGCCGCATCGGCATGGTCTTCCAGAGGTTCAACCTGTTTCCGCACATGACGGCGCTCGAAAACATCATCGAAGGCCCGGTGCAGGTGCTGAACGAGCCGATGGCGGAAGCCAGGGACAGGGCGATGGCTCTGCTCGACCGTGTCGGGCTTGCCGACAAAGCCGGCCATTATCCATCGGAGCTTTCCGGCGGACAGCAGCAGCGCGTGGCGATTGCCCGCGCGCTCGGCATGCGTCCCGATCTCATCCTGTTCGACGAGCCGACCTCCGCACTCGACCCGGAGCTGGTGCAGGAGGTTCTCGACGTGATGAAGGATCTCGCTTCATCGGGGATGACCATGATCGTGGTCACCCACGAACTTGGCTTTGCCCGCAATGTGGCGAACACCGTCGCGTTTATGGAAGCCGGAAAAATGGAGGAGGTCGGCCCGGCATCTCAAGTTCTCAGCATGCCAAAGAGCACTCGTACGGCAGAGTTCATCAAAGCCGTTCACAACTGATAACCACCAGAGGGAAGATCATGAAAAAACAGTTTGCACTCATCGCCCTTGCATGCGCCGTCGGCTCGACTGCGACGGCCGAAGGACTGCCGGAGAAATACAAGGCTGCCGGCAAGATCGTCGTCGCCAACCAGCCGAATTATCCGCCGATGGAGTACCGGGATCCGGCAACCAACGAGCTTATGGGCCTTGATATCGATCTCGAAGAAGCGCTCGCCAAGAAGCTCGGGACGACCATCGAATGGTCCGACATCGGTTTCGAACAGATGGTGTCGTCGATCAATACCGGTCGCGTCGATCTCATTCACAGCGGCATGAGCGATCTGCCGAAGCGCCGCGATACGCTCGATTTCGTCGACTACATGAAATCGGGCGCGCAGTTCTATACCTCCGCGTCACGCAAGGACGAGTTCAAGACCCCGACGGATTTCTGCGGCAAGACCGTCGGCATGAGCCGCCGGACATCCTTCCCGGACGAGGCCGCCAAATGGAGCGCCAAGAACTGCGAAGGGGAGGGCAAGCCTGCCCTGAAGATCGTCGGTACGGAAGGTTCCGCCGATGCCCGTGCACAGTTGAAGCAGGGACGTCTCGACGGCGCGGTTCAAGGGTCGGAAACGCTTCCCTATCTCGTGGATCTGGAAAAGGACACTTACATCATTGTCGGCGAGCCTTTCACGGCGGTCTATCAGGGGATCGCTTTCTCCAAAAAGGATACGGAGCTGCGCGACGCCTATGCTGCAGCGCTTAAGGAGCTGATGGCGTCAGGCGAGTACAAGGCGGTCTTCGCCAAATACGGCCTCGAAAACGCGATGCTCGACGGCATCTACATCAATGGCGAGCCGGTGAAGTAACGCGCCGCTAACCGAGGCCCGGCGCATGTCGATGCGCCGGGACCGCGCTCCAGAGAGTTCTTGCGGTCGGAACCCTGAGATAGCTGCCTGCATTCGCCCGGCGCTCGGCTCGATACTGTTTCTCCGCGTAGACAAGAGAGATATCGTTCATGCTCACCCCAGTGCCTGGCGGAGGTCCGATCGACCGCCTCGCCGGCTTTGTCGCGACGCTGCGTTTCGAGGACCTACCCGACGATGTGATCGCCAAGACCAAGATTCATATTGCCGATACGCTGGGCGCGGCCCTGGCGGGCTCGCGCTCGCGGGAGTTCGCCACCGCGCGCAAGGTGATCAATCGGGGCGGCGAAGCGCGCATCTGGGGCACGCAGGATTTCACGTCGTCGCGTGACGCCGCTCTTGTCAACGGCATTTCCGCCCACGCCTTCGAGCTCGATGATTCCGGTGGATGCGACCATTCCGGCGCCGTCGTCCTGCCGGCCGTTCTGGCAGCCTTGCCGCGAAGCGGGCGGATCGTCACGGGACGCGAGCTTATCTCCGCCGTCGTCGCCGGCTATGATGTCGGCAGACGCGTATTGGAGGCGGCCGGCGGTTATGACAGACATAACGGTCTCGGCTGGCATTCGACGGGGACCTGCGGGACTCTGGCCGCGGCAGCGGCCGTCGCCAATCTCTGGAACCTGCCTGCCGCTGCCTGCCGCGATGCGATCACGCTGGCCACCAGCTTTTCTTCGGGGCTCTGGGGTTTCATCCACGACGGATCGCAGGCAAAGAAAATTCATGCCGGGCGTGCTGCGGAAGGCGGTCTTCTCGCTGCTCAACTTGCAGCGGAAGGCTTTGCAGGTCCTTCGAAGGTTTTCTCGGATGTCTGGGGAGGGTTCTTCAACGCGTTCAACAAGACATCCGGAGAGCCTGGAAAGCTTGCCGAGGCATTGGGAGAGGCCTGGAAGATCAGGCGCGCGGTGCTGAAGCCCTATGCCTCGTGCCGCGGAACCCATTCGGCTATCGACGCGCTGGAGGACCTGCTGTCGGAAACCGGACGGCGGCCGCAGGAGATCGTCTCCATGGAGTTGCGCATGAGCGAAATGCTCATGAATATGTGCGGCAAGAAGGAAAACGGACCGCTCTCCAGCACACAGATGAGCCTTCCATATGCACTTGCCGCGCGGTGCATTTTCGGAACGGCGGGGCTGGCGGCCTATTCCTCTGAATGCAGGTCCGACCCACGCATTCGCCCGATGATGGGGCGGATGAAACTCCAGATCGATGGAACGATGCAGCCTCTGGACGAGCCGGTCGTCATCCTCACTTTTTCGGACGGAAGTCGTGTCTCGCGCATGGTGCCGCGCGCAACGGGATCGGCGGAAAGGCCGATGCAGCCCTGGGCCATCGAGGAGAAGTTCCGTCAACTAGCTGGAATGGCATTGGAAGACAAAGAGGTCACCAGACTTTGGGATTTGGTGAACAGCCTTGAGAGGCTTGATGATTGCCGCCGTCTCAAAACGCTGTTGGCTGGAAACGCCGACGGCAGGCCGGTTTTTTGCTGAAGGAAACGCCGCGTGACATATGATCTTTCACCGCGCCCCTTGAACCCTGCGTTCCCGACACCGGCCATGACATGGCCGAATGGAGCCAGAAGCGCTGTCTTCATCGGGTTCGACGTTGATGCGGAGACTGCCTGGATCGGCAACAATCCCTCGAATGTCGACCGGATGGTGACAGTCTCGCATGGCGGCTACGATGCCCGCGTGGGCATCGCAAGAATCCTGGAACTGATGGATGAGCTGGAGGTGAAGGGCACCTTTTTCCTGCCGGGGTGGACGGCGCTTGCCCATCCTGCGGCCTGCGAACCTATTGTGAAAGCAGGTCACGAGATCGGCCATCACGGTTATCTCCACAAGATGCCGGACAGGGCGAAGCTCGAAGAAGCGATGGAGGAAATCGATCGGGGCTTCGAGGCGTTGGAAAAAGTTCTGGGCGTCAGGCCTATCGGGTATCGCGCGCCGTCCGGCGAGAATTTCCCGGAGCTTCTGGCTTACCTGCAAAAAAGCGGAATCCGCTATTCCAGCTCGTTTCGCGACGATATCCTGCCCTATCGGCATCGGCTGGCCGATGGTCGGTCGGGTCCGGTAGAGATCCCGGTCAATTTTGCCTTCGACGACTGGAACTTCGGCATGACGAGCCGGACGAGCTCGCGCCCGCTCTTCGGCCGCAGGGAGGTCCTGTCACTCTGGATCGACGAATTCGAAGCCACGCATGGCTGGGGCGGAGTAACCACGATGGTGCTGCATCCCCAGGTTTCAGGTCGGCCGATGCGCTGGCATCTCCTCAGGGATTTTTTGCAACACGTCAAAGCAAAGAGCGATGTCTGGATCGCCACCGGCGCCGAGATCACCCGGCACTTTGAAAGCGTAGCCGCGCCGCAGAATTGAAGGCACCGCCTCAAGCAGCTTCCAGTTCGCGGATCGCGGCGAGTTCCTTCGCAAGCTCAGCGGCTTCTATCTTGAGATCATGGCTCGCCTGCATGTTCATCCAGAACTCGGGCGTGGTGCGAAAAAATTTGGCGAGACGCAAAGCCGTATCGGGGGTAACCGCCGTCTGTTCGGAAACCAGCCGTTCGATGCGCGTGCGAGGCACATTGAGACGCTTGGCGAGAGCGCCGGCACTCATGCCCAACGGAATGAGATACTCCTCACGCAGAATTTCGCCGGGATGGACAGGCGGAAGAATACTGGCCATGGCGCTTCCTTTCAATGATAGTCGACGATCTCGACGTTTTCGGCGCCTGCATCCGCCCAAATGAAGCAGATACGCCATTGATTGTTGATACGAATGGAATGCTGGCCCTTGCGATCACCTTTTAGCGCTTCAAGGCGGTTGCCTGGAGGAGAGCGGAGATCATCGAGAAGAACAGCATTCTCAAGAATGGTGAGCTTGCGAATGGCTGGTCTTACCAAATCTGCAGGGAAGCCCTTTGGAGCCTTTCCGCTCGCCACGGCTTCAGTCCTTCCATCCCTGTAAGAACGGATCATCACTAGCCCCCTTTGGAAGGTATCATACCATGATACATTGAAGGGTCAAGGGGGAGTATCAAGGCGTGATACGGCCGCGGTGGGTCTGAACGGTCAAGTCTCTCTGACTGGGGAACCGATCCGCTTTGTGACATAAGGTGACGACGTCAAGACACAATCCACAGCGTCAACGAGTTGAGATGGTCATCACTTTGTTGCAATACCCTGAAATATAAAATCAACCCGTATCAATTTGAAATTATCCGAATGGAAGCTTTTCGGCGATGTTTTAGAGGAATTTTCTGATCTACCCCGATTTGTCGTCGGAAAAATAGAATAACGATCGTGCCGACCGCCTCCCGCGATAAGGGAAAGCCGCTCCGACCGCCGGATAATTCATCTGCCTGTCATCAAACCATTATGCTCGCTGAGCATAGTGGCCGGACCTCTTGTCGCTTCAGTCATGCCGATCCGGGAGCAGGAAAATCTGCCCCAGGGAAGATCACCGGAGATCGATCATGTCCTACCGCATCGATATCGATGGAAAATACCGTTACAACGCAGCCGGCAATCGCACCTCCGCCCTTTCGGATGAGCAGCAGCGCCTGTTCATGGCCGAGATCAATGAAGCGGTAAACGAACGCGCGCGGGCAGGCGGCGCCGACGAGATCGATCCGCTCAACGAAAAAGCCGTCGTCGTCGAGAATGGCGATAGTCTGTGGGAGATCGCCCGCGAGAACAATGTCAGTCTCGATGACCTGCTGGCGACCAACAGGATTGAGCTCGGCACATCAGATGCGGTGATCATGCCCAACGAGGTTCTGATCGTTCCGTTGAGCTCGCCGGAAATCGTGGCGAACGGTCCCACCGGCAGTAACGGGGTGCCGGAGGGCGAAGAGGCCTTCATCAGCGATCTTTATGAGCGGGGCAACGAGCTCGAATATGCCGATGATCCCTCGCAGATCGATTATGATGTGGAAACCCGCGCCATGCAGGAGGATGTCGGGACCTATCTCGACAATCTGCCGGAGCAGGAAAGGCAGGCGGCTGCCCTGCGCCTGGCCGAGAGCGACTGGCGCGATGCCGGTCCGGCTGGCGCCGCGGTTACCGCGGCGATCGAGGAACGTGGTCTTGAGACCGACCGGGAAGAGGTCTTCGCCGGCGAGATCTATGACCGCGGCAATGAAATCCAATATTCGGATGATCCCGATATCGATTATGACGCCGAAACGGCCGAAATCACCGGCGATGTGAAGAACTATATCGAGCAACTGCCGGAAGACGAGCGCAGCGATGCCCTGCAGCGCCTTTTTGATCGTGAATGGCAGGACGCCGCGCCCGCGCAGACAGCGATCGAGAATGCGGCAACCGAGCTCGGCATCACCTTGCGCCCCTCCACCCATGCCGGCGTCGATCTCGAAGACAGGGCCCGGCGAATCATCGATGCGGCCAATGCGACGGGAGAGCCGGACAAAGCTTTCCAGCAATTGAGTGAATCGTATGCCTCAGCGCCGCCCGATCTGCAGCAGGTGCTGCTGCGCTCCGCGGATGCCGATCAGCTGATCCGCGACGCCGCGGATTGGGCGACGCAGCCGCTTGCCGACTACGATCCGGAGACTGCGACCAGCGATCAGGGAGATGCAGCGACGGTGATGGCGAATCTGGAAAGGCTGACGGACGGAGCCGATCCGAAACTCGCCGTTGATCTCCTGTCCGCATCAATGCCGACGATCGAGGCTGCAAATACCCGGCGTCAGGAGATGATCGGCAGTGAGTTGATCGGTATGAATGGTCAGATAGACCTGATGAAGATCATCGACCGTATCGGCGGCACGCCGGGTGCCGATGCCGTCGTCGAACGCTTCGCCGCTTTGGGCGGCTATAACATCAACTCGATACCACCGGCGATCGCCAATGGTTCCCGCCTGGATTATCCGCTGGCCGTAGCTGCGCAATATGGGTCCAGCAGCTCGAATTTCGTCACTGAGAACATCATTCCGAATGTCGAGCAATATGCCACGACGGTGAACGGCAGCGTCGATGCCTATGCCGCCCATATGCAGGAGCTGCAGTGGCTGATCGCCAATCACGGTGCGACGATGACGCCGGAACAGCTCGAGCAGGCCGTCGAGGATTACAAGACGGAAAAAGGATCCGAATGGCAAGAGACGGAGCAGCGTCTTGAAGATGAAATTGCTGAAAACGGCGAGAAGCTTCTTGAGCAGCTGACGGCGCTCGGCGATCTGCCGCCGGAGCTGGCATCGCAGCAATCCGCGGTCGATGAGCAGATTAGCCAGATCCTGTCGGACGAGAAGACGGCGATGGCGATCGACATCGCGATGAAGAAGAACCCCGAACTGCTCGACAAGCCTGAGGTCGTCAGCTTCCTGAGCGGACAGGCCCGTCTGACCGACCGTGGTCGCAAGTTGGCCGAGGAGGCGACTACCCAGATCATCCGGCGAACGGTTCTGCCGTCCTTCAGCGATCTCGACGCTAATAACCCGGCCAGTCTCGAACGGGCTCGCGCAAGCCTTGACGACATGAAGAACAGCAGGTTGTCGTCGCTGTTGGGCATCCCGGAAAGCGACATGAACCGGGCTATCGATGCCGTCAAGCAGTCACTGCCCGAGCCCGGCGATACGGTCGAGCAGGCCAGGGCCAAGATGGCGCAGCTGGACAGTGACCTGAATGGGTTGCGGAGTTCGAGCGGTATCCGGTCCTTCGCCAACACCACGGTTCCCGGGCAGCTGTTGCGCATGGTCGGTGTTGCGGCGACGGGGGCAACGCTTGCGAATTCGGCAACGAATTTGCAGAACGACCCGACGTTAAAGAACGGCCTCAAGGTGGTCATCGACGCCGTTGGACTTGGCCAGCGCACCGTGGAAATCCTCGGCGGAATGGAGCGTATCGACGCGGATTCCGCCGCCGTGCGGCACTTCGGCAGTTCAAGCAGGCCGGCGGTGAAATTCCTTGGCGCGCTTAGCGGAGGGTTTGATGCCTGGAATGCCGTTGATTATTTCAGAAGCGGCGATCCCCTGATGGGCAGCCTGTCCGCGGTGGCGGCCGGCGGTACGGTAATGGCGGCGCTCGGCACCGGCACCATGTTCGGCCCCGCCGGGCTGGTGATCGTCGGAGCAGCGGTCATCGGCCAGATGATCGTTACCGACACGCGAGCCTCCAACGTCTACATGACCGAGACGTCAAAGAATTTCCTGGAACATGCGGGCCTTGACGAGGATGTTGCCGGTGCTCTGGTCGACCAGAGCGGCGACGGATTCAGCCCCGTGCCGATCCTTGCCCGTTATGCCGAGATGAAGGGGTTCAAGCTCGATGACCCAGCGGATCGCCAGCAGTTCATCGACTGGCTGAACAATATGCCCCATGAGAGCCTGGAGGCGCTTCGGGACAACCTGCATCATACGCTCGACGATTTTGACGGCGATATCTCAAAATTGACCGCCACTGCTGACAATGATTTTCAATATACCGATCCCGATGAGCTGAATTATCAGTATACCGGCACCCCGGTCTATGTGCCGAGCCTCGCAGCCAGCATCCAGTCCGGCGACGCCCATCCCTCATCGGTGGCGCAGATCGATGTCGTGCTGAGGGAGCTCGGGATCGATATCCCCGTGGCTTGAGCGGCGCAGCGAGTTCAGCGCCCTGGTGCGGTGTCCGGCGCCGGGGTGTCTGAGACGATTGTGCGCAGCGCATCGAACGTGCCGGACAGGCTTCCTATCTGCGAAAGCATGAGGGGGACGAGGAAGGTCGCGTAGAACAGGATCAGCACGCAGAAGAGCAGGTTTTTGATCGCGAGCGAAAGGTCGAAAATGTGCAGCTGTGGCGAAAGGCGCGAAAGATAGGCCAGCATCAGATCCGCGATCAGCATGGCGAGGACGACGGGGGCGACAAGGAGCAGGGCGATCTGCATGATCCGGTCGAGAGCGCTGAGCAGGGCGGAAGCGGCCTGTGATCCCATGACGGGCGTGAAGCTGACGATCGGCCACAGATCGTAGCTTCTATAGAAGCCGTCCAGGAGTAGGAGAAACCCGCCCGACATGAAGAAGAGCGCCACGAGCGATATGTTGAACAGTGTCGCCGAAATACTGGTTTCGCTTATGGCGAGGGGATCGACCAGCTGCGCGGATGTGGAACCGCGCTGAAGATCGACAAGGTCGCCGGCGACCTCGGCTGCCCAGAACGGGATGCCGAAGGCGATCCCGATGATGATCCCAATGACGAATTCCTTGATCATCAGGCCAGTCATGATGATGCTTGTGAGTTCACGGCTTTCGGCCATCGTGGCAAAAATGCCTGGAATGACGGGAATGCTGATAGCGATCGCCACGCCCGACCGGAGAAGACCGGTGAGGCCGAGACGCGTGAAAGCCGGCGTCAGCACCACCATGCCGAGCGCGCGGGACATCGCCATGGCGGTGGCGATCAGCAGGGGATAGGCGAACTCGATGATGGAATAGGTCGCGGCCGTTGGATCCATCACGGGCGCTCAGCGTGTCACCACGGGAAAGGCATCAAGCACCTGGCCCGCGAGATTGGTTACATGCAGGGCGAGCGCCGGTCCGAAAACGATGAGCACCAGCATCACCGCGACGAGCTTGAAGGCCTGCGGCAGCGTCTGGTCCTGAATCTGCGTCAATGCCTGTATCAGGCCGACGCTGATGCCAATCAGGATGGCGATACCGAGGGCAGGGGCCGAAACCAGCAGAACCGTCAGCAGCGCATTCTGCATCTGGGAGAGAAAGATGTCCTGCCCCATCCCGCTCACCCGTAGCTGAGGATGAGGCCGTGCATCAGGCGCGACCAGCCGTCGACGGCGACGAACAGGAATATCTTGAGCGGGATGGAGATCAGCGTCGGCGAAACCATCATCATGCCCATCGCCATCAGCACGTTCGAGACGATGAGGTCGATGACGAGAAACGGGATGTAAAGCAGGAAGCCGATCTCGAATGCCCTTGTGAGCTCCGAACTGACGAAGGAAGGGATCAGCACGACGAGATCATCCGGCCTGAGATCGGCACGCGCTTCCGGCGACCAGACATTTTCGGTGGCGTTCAGGAAAAATTCCTTCTCCTTGTCGTCGGTAAACCGGGACAGATGCTCCTGCAACGGCGGACGCAGTCGCTCGGCGGCTTCCCTTACGCCTTCGAGCGATTGCAGATCGATGGGGCGGCTTTCAAGCAGGCGGTACATGTTTCCGACCAGCGGCGTCGTGACATAGACCGTCAGGATCAGCGCAATTCCGTAAAGCACGAGATTGGGCGGCGACTGCTGGATGCCCAATGCATTGCGGATCAGGAAAAGCACGATCGATATCTTGAGAAAGCCCGTCATCGTCACGACCGCGAGCGGAATGAGCCCGATCGTCGAAACCAGCAGGATGATCGGTAACAGGTTCGAGGAGGCACTATCCATTTTCGGCGATACGCACCACTCGAACGCCCAAGCCCTCACCGATCTTCACGAGATCGCCCTTGCCGATGCGACGGCCATTGGCGAGGATATCGACAGCGCCGTCGACGCCGGGTGAAGTCAGGAGCAGGCTGCCTTCCCCCAACTGCCGGATTTCACCGAGGGAAAGCTCCCGGCGGCCGATCTCGAACACCAGTTCGACCGGCAGATCGTTGAGATCGACGTCTTCCGCTTGCGGCTTGCCCGAGGCCCGGCTTTTCGATTCCATGATTGTTCCCTGATTTTGATTGGATTTGCGCCACGGACCGGCGGCCCTGTAGCCATCCGGACCCTTGAGCGCGCGTGCAACATATCGGCTGGCGAGAAGCGCTTTCGCCTCATTTTCCCGCACTTCATCCATGAGGACGATATCGCCCGGCCGAAGGCTGACGAGCTCGGCAGAGGTGAGCGACTGACGGCCGGCGGATATTTGCAACAACGCTGGAATATCGTCGCCGATCGCGTTCTGCGCGGGCGGGGAGATGCGGGAGAGAAAGTTCGCCAGGACTTCCAGCGCGCCGGCCGGCAGATGCAGTTCGGCGGTTGCCGAGACATTGCCAAACGCCACTTTCCACGCCGTCATGATCAATGGTGCTTGCGGTTTCCCGGAACCGTCAAAATGGATCGGCTGTTCGACGGCGCTCTCTATGTTGTCGAGCGCATCCGCCAGAACATGCTCTGCAAGAAGCGCCAACAAGTCAGGGGAGAGGTCGGAAGCCATTTTCCCGCCCGTTACCGGCTCGAGGATCCGTTCCGCAATCACAAAGGGCAGGGCGAGGTTCCCTTGCCACGGGCCGATCGTCAGCGGCAATTCGACTGCCGGCCGGGTGATCGACGCCGAGGGATCGGCGATGCGGATTTCGACCGTCTGGCTTTCGTGCGTCAGGCGCAGCGGCGGGCGGGGGCAATGAATCGTATTCAGGCTTTCGACGCACTCCATGGGCACCTTTGGGAGCCATCTGGCTGCCTCTAGGGCTTCCGACGCAGCGGAAGCCGCATGAATCTGTTCCGCCCTCACTTGCTCGTGCGCCTTCCCAAACCGGGAGCAGCACGCAAGGCTGTCTGCTCCTCCTCTTCCAATTCGTTTTGCAATGCCGCTTGCCTCTGCCTTTGCTCAAGATCCTGCCGTGTCATCAAAAGGACCTTGTCATGCTCGCGCAGCCGCTGGCGGTGTTCCCCCAGCTTTTCCTGCTGCCGCTGTGTCTCGTCTGCCAGGACATGCTTTGCGGCTTGCTCCGCCTCTCTCAGCTCGTCCGCCTTTTGGGCGAGCGCCGCCATCTTCTCGCGTTCCTGCGCGAGCATTTGGCTGCTGACGGGCTGAAGCCCCATCTGATCGATCGTTGCCTGCTCCTGTTCACGCCAGACATCGTCATGGTGGGCAATGTTCTGGATTGCCTCGTCCACGCCGCTTTCCGCCTGCCGCCGAGCCCGGTTCTGCAGCAAAAGCGCATTCTCGCTGAGCCTCATGCGTATGCGGCGCAGTTTCAGAAGCCTTTCGAGGTTCCGCTCCTTGGTCATGAGGCGAGTTCACCCATTCGCGCGACCGTGGACAAGAATGCGGCGGGATCGCCGGTCTCCTGCTTCAGGAAATCCTCGATGCGTTGCCGCTTGTCGATCGCCTCGTCCGATTTCGGATCGTTGCCGCGTTGGTATTCGCCGACGCGGAGAAGAAGTTCGATATCGTCGTAGCGTGACAGAAGCTCGCGGATATAAGCGGCGCTCGCCCGATGCTCATTCGAGGTCACGCTGTCCATCAATCGGCTGCGGCTGCGCAAGATGTCGATCGCCGGGAAGTGATTGCGCTGGGCGAGCTCGCTGCTCAGCACGATATGGCCGTCGAGAATGGATTTCGTTTCCTCGGCGACTGGGTCGAGCGTGCCGTCGCCCTCCGTCAGCACCGTATAAAGCCCAGTGATCGACCCGCCGGCGCCGGGTCCCGCGCGCTCCAGCAGTTTCGGCAAGGCGGCAAAGAGCGACGGCGGAAAGCCGCGTCGGGTCGGCGGCTCGCCCGCCGCCAGGCCGATCTCGCGCTGCGCCCTTGCAAACCGGGTGATGCTGTCCATGAGCAGCAGGACGTGATGGCCCTGATCGCGGAAATATTCAGCGATCGTGGTCGCCCCATAGGCGGCCTTGACCCGCTCCATGGCCGGGCGGTCGGAGGTGGCCACCACGACGACGGACCGTTTTCTCCCCTCCGGGCCGAGCTGGCGTTCGATGAAGTCGCGCACTTCGCGTCCGCGCTCGCCGATGAGCGCGATGACGATAATGTCGGCCTGCGTGCCGCGCACGATGCTGGAGAGCAAGGCCGATTTGCCGACGCCGGGCTCACCGAATATGCCCACGCGCTGGCCGCGGGCAATGGTCATGAAACCGTCGATCGCCCGGATACCCAATTGCAGGGGCTGGTCTACGAGATCGCGGGAAAGCGGCTGTGGCGGTGCATTGTGGGTCGGGTAATAGGCGGCGATGCGCGTCTCCGTCTTGCTTTCCCGGTTCAGGATTTCTCCCATCGGGTTGAGAACGCAGCCGAGCAGGTCCGGGCCGACAGGCACCTGCAAAGCATAGCCCATGGGAATGACCTCGGCCTGTGTCGACATGCCGTCGAGATCGCCGATCGGCGTCAGCACCGCTTCCTCATCGTCGAAGCCGATCACTTCGGCAGGCACGGTGCGGCCCGAGATCGGATCGCGTAGATGGCAGAGTTCACCAATGCGTACCATGGGCACCGTGGCATGGACGATGATGCCCGTTATCCGGCGAACCCGGCCATTCAACGGGCGCGTCTCGGTCGCAAGGACAGTCTGGTGAAGCTGTCTCATACGCTGGTTGAAGCCTAGCGTCGCCATCTCACGCGCCATCGGATTCGGGCTCCTGATGCGCGGCGGTGAGCGCTGCCCTGATGACAGACAGCTGCGAATCGAGACCTGCACTCATAACCGCGACGGGAGTGGCGATGACACACTGATTGCCGGTCAGGCGGGCATCCGCCACCACGGCAAATCCGGTTTGCGCGATGTCCGGACGGCTCTCGCCAATCAGCTTCTCCACTTCATCGGCAATATGAGGCGCAACGCTGATCGTCACCTGCTGTTCGCGGCGAAAGGCAGTGAGCGCCTGCTGAGCCAGCTTGCCGACGACTTCGGCATCGCGATAGCGCCCCAGCAGCTTCTCGATAACGGCAAGGCTGAGATCGACCACCTCCTGGTCGAGCCCCGCCAGATAGCGATTGGCCTTCGCCGCAATGCCGGCAAGGAGAGCGGCGGCTTCGCGTTCGCCTTCCTGTCGCCCTGCCTCGAACCCCTGCCTGCGGCTTTCCTCATAGGCATCGCGCGCCGCGCTGAGCTGGCGCTCCGCCTCCTGTTTGGCCGCTTGCAGGAAGGCATAACCGTCGCTCCAGCAATCGGCATCCTCATGCCGGATGATCTTCACCGGCGGCTTTGAAGGAAGTGCATTCATTGGCGACCGTCGGCAATATCTGCAGCATCGCCCGATTGCGCGAGACGCCGCGCGATGGCCAGGCATTTCTCGCGCTTTTCCGCGCTGGCGGGCGGAGCCAAGGAGTAATCTTCCGGTAGTTTCAACCGCAGCCAGGCATGAAGAGCGGGCGGCATCGATGCGTACCAGCTTGCAAGGCAGGCATCGCCGTCACGCTGAACGTGTTCCCTCAGCGCCTCCGGATCGTCGGGCTTCGGTTCGCCGCCGGCGAGATCGCGATGGGCAAGCGCAAGCGTGAAGGTTGCCTCGCCGACGATCTCCTTCAATGCCGCGACAGCGTTGGCGCGGATTTCTCCTGAAAGAACATGGGCCCAATAGATCGCACCCGCGGACCAGGCGAATTCCTGGAACTCGTCAGACGACATCCGCATCAGCCGCAAATCGCCGTCATCGACGGCCATTTCGCCGGGAAATGCGGGCAGGCCATGGTGATCGGCGACCAGCCGCTCCAGACGCTTGGCAATACGGGGAGAAGCCGCAAGTTGCTCGGCTGCCTTCGGCGTGACGACGCCATTGAAGCAGGCGGCAATGTGTGAGGGATGCAAGAAGCGCAGCGGTGTCGCGGCAATGCCGGCCCATTGCTCCGCCGGCTCCCTGGCTTTTTCAGCTCCCACGAATTCCGCCGCTGTCATTTATTCGGGCTTATCGGTTCAAGTTGATAGGTCTTGCGGCCGCGATCTCGCCACAAAGTGTAGGCGAGTGCCCCCGCAAGGGCCAATATGGCGGCGAGGAGCCCGCCGAAAATCCAGATCACGCGGCTCATGCTGGCATCGAGAACCCAGATGCCGAGGAAAGGCGTGAGCTCGGTGGGAGCCGGCGCAAGCCGCGACACGGGAGCGGCAACGGGAACGACGGAAACCTTCTCATAGGTCAATCCCGCAATGCCATTGGCCACGAGCGTCTTGATCTGCGGTATCAGGGCGTTGATGTCGAGGCTCGGTTCGTGGCGGATAAAGACAGAAGCCGATGCCGGCGCGGCATTGCGCTGGAGCGGATCGTTGCCCGGCAGGACGACATGGACCCGCGCCGACAGAACGCCGTCAATTTCGGACACCGTTTTCGAGAGCTCTTCGCTCAGCGCATAGATCATCTGCGCGCGTTCCTGAACCGGAGAGGCGACAAGCCCTTCCTGCTTGAAGACGCTGCCGATGGACGCGAACTGCTCCTTCGGCAGGCCTGCCTCGCTCAGAATGTTGACGGCTTGCGCGAACTGGCTCTTCTCGACGGTGACGGACAGCTTGCCGTCCTTTTGCACCGCGCGGCTTGCCGAAATGCCGTTGGACAACAGCGTCGCCACCATCGTGTTGGCTTCGCGTTCATCGAGGTTCGAATAGAGCTCCGCCTTGCACGCCTGAAGCAGAATCGCGGTGGCGGCGATCATCACCCATCTTACTGCAATGTGCCGCACCCGCGGTCTCCCTCTGGCAACTGGATCATTGGCCCTTGAGAAGGGTGTTGGCGGCGCCCGAAACCTGCGTGGCGCCGCGCACCACCATCTGGGTTTCGATGGAATGGTCGAACATCATGCCGAGGGAGGCGACGACGCGCTGAATCTGCTTGTCTCCGACGCTCTCCGCCTGAGGCGCCGTCGAGGAGGCGCTGTTCCCCAATTCCTTCACATTGGCTGAAAAGCTGGCCGGGGTCGGGGTGTCCTGGCCGTCGATAAGGCGTTGCGCCCGGCTCGAAAAGCTGCCGCTGCGCTCGACAAACCCCTTGAGGTCATTGAGCATGGTGCGACCGAGATCGACGGGGCTTGCCTGCTGCGGCAGGATACGCACATTTTCAGCCATGAACTCGAAGAGGTTCTGCGCGTTTTGCGAAACGGGCGAAAGAGGTCCCGTATCGGCGGCAGCTCCCGGCAGGGCGGTGATCGTCTGGATTCCGGGCATGATCGGCTCCATTTTTCAAAGCGCGCCTGTTCCAGGCGAGCGGATTATTCGTCGGACATCGCTTCGTTCAGGATTTCATTGGATTGCTGCATCATAAGCTGTCCGATGAGTGTCGTGCCGGCCTGGCTCATGGCCTGCTCCAGGGCGGCATCGAAAGCTTCCTGGTTGGCCTGGTCCGGCGTCGGCTCGACATTCGCTGTGGCATTGACCGGCTGAACGGACATTCGCTTCTCCTATCGTTGCTGACTGGTGGTATCTGAAAGCTGCTCGCGCGACGCCGTTTCGGCAGTCAGGGTCGGGCGGCTGGTGACGAGCTCGTCGCGACGCCCGCCGCGGAACACCCGCACGCGGGGATCATCAGCCTGCGTTTGTGGCGGCGGTTGGACTGTCGACACGACCTGGCGGACCATCGCGATATAGGATGGCGGGCCGGATACGCGCAGCGCGGAAGAATGCGGCGTGAAATAGATGGAAAAGCGGGGATCGGTCAGCCGCAGGCGCTGCATCTCGTCAAGGACCGTCGCGCCGCTGGCGCGGCCCGCGTCGATGATTTGCGTGGTGAACTCCTCGCTGGAATTCACATGCAGGACAGAACCGTCGAAATACCAGACGAGGCCATTGGCGGCGGCAAGCTCGCGCAGGAATTCGCCGGCGGTTCTTGCCCTGATCTCGCCCCGCACCTGGCCGCGGACCCTATCCGATATATCGATGGGGATACCGAGATTGCGGCCGAACTCCCTTAGCGCGCTGGGCGCATCCTGATCAATGAGCACATAGGCATAAGGCCTGTCCAGGAGATCGAGCTCAGCACTATGTGCGAAGGACGTGGCGGCCAGCCACGCAATCCCGCTCGCAGCCAGGGCGATGCTCCATCGTCTGCCAGCAATCTTGTCCATCATGAACATCGCTGTCTGCACGAGGCCTCCGAATCGAGCGGGAAGGGGCTTACAGAGTGTAACGGCTGGAGCTTGCCGCCCCATGCCTCTACTTGGAGGTCAGACTATAGGCAAAGATTTCGAAATCAAGTGACAATTATTCGTCAATTCAAAAATGTATAAATAAATACAACAGGTTGATACAATATGTGATTTCGCTAATTTTCGTTCAAAACGTGCCGGAGAAAACGAACTGATACAATAAAATTTTTGTTTATGAATTCGTTATCCCGAATTTTTGCGCGTTTATGACACGGATCGGTCAAAATTGAACCCCTATTTATTGGGTTGCCACTTCATTAAAACCACTTAGATTGCGGCTGCCCGTGATGGTTCCGTTGCGTCTCGCAGCGAAAGCTCCGGACCTGCGGGGGCACGCAGGCATGCAATTCACCGTCTTCAAATGTCCACTATCTGAAGGAACATTCATATGAGCGGCGTATCAGGAATCCCCTCGTCGACCGGTTCGGACGCTTCGATCTCCAGGATGGAAGCGGCTTTCGACAAGGCTATCGAAAAGTCGGCCAAGGTGACCGAGATCACGACGGAAAAGAAGGCGGCTCTCGACGCTGCCAAGCAGCGTCCGCAATAATCCAAATTTTGAGATCCGCGGGTGGCAATGCGCCATCCGCGGATTTTCCAGCGTAAATTCGAGTTATTCCCTTGTTATCCGAGCCGGAGCGGTAATGCCCGCCGCGGTGTCGTGAACGGTCAGGTCGTTATAGCTGGAGCGTTAAGATCATGGGATCTGTTGCTGGACTTCCGGTTCTTCATTCCGATGTGCGGTTTCATGTGACGGCAGGCGTGCATCAGGGCGTTTCCATCCCGCTGGAGGGCATGGCCTGGCGCATCGGTTCGACATCTGAATGTGATCTGATGCTCAGCGATGCCGGGGTGGCGGCGAATCACGCGACCCTACGCCTGGAGCGCTCGGCGGTTCTCATCGAGGCGACCGGCGGCCCGGTCACGGTGGTGCGCGGCCCCCACATACCGGTAGGCCATGGTGCGCGGGTTTCATTGCCCGCCGAGCTTCAGCTTGGCGACGCGCGAGTGAAACTGTCTGGCCGCCAAGCCCGGCGTTCCACTCGCATTAATATTCCCGGTGGACGCTGGATCGCGGGGAGCGCGGTTTTGTCCTTGATCTTCATCGCGGCGGTCAATGCCGGCGCCGGGGGAATGTTCCAGCCGCGGCAGGAGCTGGCGGCGCTTGGTGCCGTGCGCACGGCCCAAGCCACAGACCCGATCGAAACATCGACTGCGTTAGCGACGAATTCGCCGGAGACCGCGTTGGCCGAAAAGCTCCAGTCAAAGGGGCTGGATCATCTCACCGTCGACACGGACGGCGCGCGCCTGATCGTAACAGGCAGCTTGCCACCGCAGCGGCACAATGACTGGGTCGATATCCAAAAGTGGTTCGATCAGACCTATGGCCGTACCCATGTCCTGGCGAGCGAGGTCGGTCCTGAGGCGCCGAAGATGAAGCCCAGGTTCAATCTGCAGGCCATATGGTTCGGAGAAACACCTTATGCCGTCGCGGCCAACGGCGCGCGGCTCTATCCGGGCGCGGTGCTGCAGGACGGATGGGTGATCAAGGATATCAGCAGCGGACGCATGGTGGTTCGCAAGAACGACGAGGAATTTACATTAACTTTCTGAACGGCCGGAAAGGCCGCGGGGAACAGGTATGACGCTTGAATTACGCCGGAACGGCGATTGGCAGCGTAGGGAAGCGGGGCTGTCTGCCGCAAGCAGCGTAACGGAAACTGTCGTCTCCAAACATGTGGACGCCTTCGAAGCGCTTCTGGGGAGTGCGCAGCGACCGGGAGGAAGGGCCAGGAACCCGATCCGGGAGGATATCTCCCGACTGGCGAAACCGAAGGTCAGCGATCCCAGCATGTTCAGCGCCGTCCGGTCGCAGGAAATCCTCGAGCACGTCATGCAGGATCTGTTGCCCGGTCTGGGCATCGAGGCGGAAATCGCCTCGATCACCGCTTCCGTTCTCGCCGAGGAAATCGAGAGCCGCCGTGATCTACACGACCGCATGGGCCGCGAGGCGGACAATCCGGAGATTGGCGGGTGGGAGATGGCGGAGTGACGGTCGATACGCGCCAGAGCGCCGAGTTCCTGCATGGTCTCGGCTATCTCTATTGCCGCGGGGGAAACCGTGATCGCGGGCTTGTTTTCCTGCTTCTGGCGACGCGGATCGCGCCCGAGGACACCGGTATCCTGCGTACCCTCGCCACGGTGTTTCTTGAGACAGGGGCCGCCGACCGCGCGCTTTCGGCAATAGAGAGGATCAGCGAGATCGAGGGGGAGGACACCGCCGATCTCCAGCTTTTGAAAAGCCGGGCGCTATGGCTTAACGGCGAGAATGCGCGGGCTCATCTCACATTTCTCGACTGTCTCAAGAACAGGGCCGCCGCATGAGCACGGTCGCCGCCCTGAACGGGTTCGCCAGGCGGGCCGCCAAGCGCTCCGACGTCGTCATCGCCGCGTTCATGATGCTGGCCATCGTGATGATGATCATCCCGATGCCGACATTCCTCGTCGATATGCTCATCGGGCTGAACATCGCCTTCAGTCTGCTCATCCTGGTCGTGGCGTTCTACATCTTCAAGCCGGTGCAGTTTTCCGCGCTGCCCTCGGTCATCCTGCTCGCCACGCTCTTTCGTCTTTCGCTCTCCATCACCACGACGCGCCTGATTCTTCTGCAGGCCGATGCCGGACAGATCGTCTCGGCCTTCGGTGAGTTCGTTATCGCCGGTCAGGTGATCATCGGGCTGGTCGTCTTTCTGGTCATCACCATCGCCCAGTTTGTTGTCATCACCAAGGGTGCGGAACGCGTCGCCGAAGTGGCCGCGCGCTTCACCCTCGATGCGCTGCCCGGCAAGCAGATGAGCATCGACAACGAGGCGCGGAACGGCGACATCGACCAGGACGAGGCACGGTTGCGCCGCCGCAATCTGGAGCGAGAGAGCCAGTTCTATGGCGCCATGGACGGCGCCATGAAGTTCGTCAAGGGCGATGCGATCGCCGGGCTGATCATCATCGTCGTCAATCTCATCGGTGGCCTTTTCGTCGGTATGATGCAGCATGACATGCGCTTTTCCGACGCCGCGCAGACCTATTCTCTCCTGTCGGTCGGCGACGGCCTGATCACGCAAATTCCGGCGCTTCTGATCGCGGTTGCCTCGGGCGTGGTCGTCACTCGCGTCGCCTCCGAACGTGAGCAGGACCTCGGCTCGGAAATCGTCGGTCAGCTGGTCGCCGATTCCCGAGCGCTGGCGCTTGCCGCAGCCCTTTTGTTCGCCATGGGCTTCGTCCCGGGTTTTCCGACTTTCGTATTTCTCGGGCTTGGCGCGGGCGCCGGTGGGCTTGCTTATCTCATCCACCGGCGGAGTTCGCCGGGAACGGCCGAGGAGCAGCAGGAACCCGAAATCCTGACCAATGCGCGGGAGGCCGATCATGCAGAAGAAGCGGCTGTCCTGGGTAGCAAGCTGTCTTCGCGCCTCGTTGCCTGGATTGGCCGCGATCTGGCGGCGCAGGTGCATCCGCAGGTTTTCCGGCAACTGGCTGACCGGACGCGCCACGATCTTCTCAACGATCTCGGCGTCAGCGTGCCCGCCATCGATCTGATGGCCGATCCCCGATCGGACGGAGAGGATTTCCGCGTCGATCTCGAAGGCGTGCCGGTGGTCAGCGGGGCGATTCCGGTGGGTTATCTGCTTCTGACCGGCGATCCGGTGGACCTCGATCTGATGAAGATACCCTATCGGCGCGGTCCGGCACCGACGGGGGATCGTGAGGCCGTCTGGATCGAGGACGTCCATGCCGGGGCCTTGCGCAACGCCGGGATCAGCTTCGAGGAGCCGTCGTCGGTATTGGCCCACGTTCTTGCCGATGTGCTGCGCCGATATGCGTCGCATTTCATCGGACTTCAGGAAACGCGGCTGCTTCTGACGCAGATCGAGGAAGACTATGGGGATCTGGTCAAGGAGGCGGTGAGTGTCGCTTCTCTCCAGAAGATATCGGAAGTCCTCCGCCGCCTGGTTGAAGAGGATATTCCCATCGGCAATCTCCGGGCCATCCTGGAAGCGATCGTGGAATGGGGACCGCGCGTCCCGACGGCTTATGGGCTGGTCGAGCATGCGCGGGTGGCGCTCGCCAGGCAAATCAGCCATCGCAATGCCGAAATGAACCGCGTCATCTCGGCCTACGTCCTGACGCGGCATGCCGAGGAAGCCTTGCGCGCCGCGCTCGAGCGCGGAGAGGCAGGGGGCTTTGCCGGCGTTCCTGAGCAGATTTCCAAGCCGATTATCGACCAGCTTAGGCGATATGGTGAAAAGGCCAGCCCGGATGCTGTGCGGGCGGTACTCACATCAATGGATATCCGCAGGCATTTGCGCAATCTGCTCGTTCGCAATGAAATCAGGCTTCCCGTCCTCTCCTACCAGGAAATCGCGTCCGAATTCAGTGTCCAGTCCCTGGGCGCCATTTCCCTCCCGCCCCCGTCGCTACGCCAGATTCGCAATAGCGAGCCCGCCGCGTCGTCCCAGGCTTGAACTGATGGTCGAAAGTGCGCCGCCTTGCTCCTGGAAATCGCGCCCATGAATGAACGTGCAATCAGGTTTCAAGCATTGATGACAAGACTGATCCCCGTACAAATCCTCCTCCTGGCGGCAATCTGCCTGGCGTTTTCCGTTCCGGGCATGGCGCAGTCGGTCAAGGTCGATGCCAATGCTGGGCAGGCGATCGAGCTGGCCAAGGGCCAGGGCCAGATCCTGCGGTTCGATCAGCCGGTGGAATCGGTCTTTCTCGCCGATACCGAGATCGCCGACGTGCGTGTCGTCTCTCCAGGCGTGGTCTATGTCTATGCCGCGAAGATCGGCACCACCAATTTGATTGCGCTCAGCCCCGATCAGAGCATGCGCGGCACCGTGCGCATCCAGGTGGTTGGGGATGATACCGCGCAGCAGCAATCGATGCAGGCGCTGCAGCCCAACACGACGATCGACATCAGCCTGTTCGGCGGTCAGGTGGTGGGAACGGGCCAGGCCAGGAATGTCGGCGAAGCGCTCGATGCCAACAGCGTGCTGCAGAGCTATTCCCCGCCTGATACCCCGCCGTTGAATAACACGACGATGGTCGGTCCCAACCAGGTGAATATTCGTGTCCGCTTCGCCGAGGTTTCGCGCAACGAACTGCTCAGATACGGGCTGAACTGGAGCGTCTTCGTCAATACCGGCTCGTTTTCCTTCGGTTATGTCTCGGGAGGAGCCGAGGGTATCAATAACGGGAAGAGCGTCAATGTCGACGTCCTGCTGGATGCCTTGCAGGATAACGGCATCCTGACGATCCTCGCCGAACCCAACATTACGGCGGTCACCGGCCAGACCGCGAGCTTTCTCGCAGGCGGTGAAATTCCGATACCCGTCCCTGTAGGCGATCGGCAGATCGGCATCGAATACAAGCAGTTTGGTGTCTCGCTCTTGTTCACGCCGACATTGCTGCCCAACGACCGCATCGCGCTCCGGGTGCGTCCTGAGGTCAGCAGCGTCTCCAGTGCCGGCAGCGTGTCGATCGGCGGCCTCAACGTACCGTCCCTGCAAGTGCGCCGTGCCGACACGATGGTGGAGGTCGGCAGCGGTCAGACATTTGCGATCGCGGGACTGTTTCAGCGACAGGAGAGCCATGAGATCGAAAAAACGCCAGTCGTCGGCGATGTCCCGATCCTCGGCGAACTGTTCAAGTCAAAGCGCTTTCAGCGCAACGAGACGGAACTCGTGATCCTGATCACGCCCTATCTCGTAACGCCTTCTTCCGAGCGCCGTCTGAAGACACCGCTGGACAGCCCGTCCGGAGCGCTCTCGGCTCCCCGCGAAACCGCGAAATCGCAGGCTGCAAAGCCCACCGTCAACAAGGGGTATGGGTTTTATGTCGAGTGATCGCTATCGCAGCCGTGGGTCCATGATGAAGACGGCATTCTGCCTTTGTGCCATCTCCGTGCTTGCCGGTTGCGCGAGCAAGGCGCAGCCTTATTCGCCGGATTACCACTATATCTCGGTGGAGGATGGCGTTGCGGACAAAGGACCGGTGCGCAAAGGCCCCGTTCGCAAGGGCTATGACGAACCCCGGACGCAGGCGGTACTGGTGCCCGATGCCTGCACCACGCCCGACACGGCGGCTCAGCCGCTCTATCTGCCATCGGGTTGTGCCAACAATCTCAATCTTCAGTTCATGGTCGCACGCGAACAGGATCTCTTGCGGGGGCGCGACATGGGGCCGGCAATGGCTGCTCCCGTCGCCCGCGCCGCGCAATCCTATATTTCGGGAACGCCCGAGGAGAGACGGCGACAGCAAAATCTGGGAAATGAGGAACAGCTTTCGAATTGACGCCGGGATTGGGATTTAACCGTTCAGGCCGATGCCAGCAGCCCTATCGCGCGGGCGCGTTCGGCCGGGTTGCTGATCGAGCGCAGTTTCGCGGCTTGTTTCAATACCCGCTCCTTGCTGGCCTTCGACATATCGGGAACATTGACGGCGCGTGCCTCGTTGGTCCTGCCGGCAAGGTTCAGCACGATGATGTAGTTGATGAAATGCCGGCGTTGGGCAAGCGGCGACTGGGTGACGCCGCGCATCGTTGTCGCACCGGCATCCGCCTCGTTCGACAATGCCTCGGCCAGCGCCAAATTGGTCTGGGCATCAAGATTACCGGGTTCGAGCGTGACCGCCTTCCTAAAAGCGGCTTTCGCTTCGTCGCTGCGACCCGCCAGAACCAGGGCGGTGCCGAGCTTGTTATAGGCGGCAACAGTGCCGACGGCCTCTGCGGCAGGGGCGAGGGTGCGCACCGCGGCTTCGGCTTCACCATTGCGCAACTGCGCCGTGCCCAGCCCGAGCATGGCCTGCGGTTGGTTCGGACTCTTTTGCAGGGCTGCGCGGAAGGCTTCCTCTGCCCCCTTCAGATCATCGGCTTTCAGCCGCGCTTCGCCAAGCCTGATGCTGACCGAAGGATCGCTGGACATTTCGGCGGCACGTTCATAGAGAGCCATTGCCGTCGTGCTGTCGCCACGGGTCTCGACATCCCTGGCGATCTTCATGAGGCGAGAGGGATCGTTGCCGGGTTTTTCGGCGGTTTCGGTCGTTGTGCCTGTGGTCGTACAAGCCGAAAGACTGGCGGCCGCCACAGCGACGGCAAGATGACCGAATCGACGAATTTTCATCCCGCATCCTCTCTTTGCAAGGATACTAATCAATCGGCGTGTTTAGGCAATTGCCAAGAGCCGCATCGTCGCTGCTCCGCAATGATTTACGGGATGTGTGACCTTGAACGAGACCAGTGAGGAAAAAACACTTCCTGCGTCCGAAAAAAAGATCAGGGACGCACGCAAGAAGGGGCAGGTCCTGCACAGTCCTGATCTGGTCTCCGGCATCAACATCCTGTGCTGCACGGTTTTTCTGGCGTTTTTCATTCCAAGGCTCGAGATCAGCGCCAGATCGATGCTCGATGAAGCGTCGCATATCTATGACAGGCCGTTCGCCGAAGTTTGGCATCGCCTTAGCACGATTTCCGCGGAGGGAGTGCTGAACACCATTATCCCCATGCTCGCGATCACTGTCGCTGCCAGCATCCTCACCAATATCGCTATAACGAAGGGATTCGTCTTCTCGTTCAAGCCGGTCGAGCCGGACTTCGACCGGATCAATCCAGCCTCCGGCCTGAAAAGGCTCTTTTCGGTAAAGAGCATCGTGGAATTCGGCAAGTCGCTGTTCAAGATCCTGATGCTTGCCACCGCCTTCGTGGTTGTCTTCCGCGCCGGTATACAGGCGCTCTTTGAATCGCCTGCCTGCGCCGGGACATGCACGCGGCCGACATTCATGGCGATGCTGCGCCCGCTGATCATCGCCGCGGTGATCGTCTTCCTCGTCGTGGGGTTATGTGACGTGTTCCTGCAGCGGTGGCTGTTCCGGCGCGACATGCGGATGACGAGAACCGAGAGCAAGCGGGAGCAGAAGGATATGGAGGGCGATCCGCTCCTGCGCCGTGAGCGCTTGCGTCAGCGCCGCGAGCTGACTGGCGCCAGGATCGGATTGCAGCATGCATCGCTTTTGATCGGCGAGCCGGACGAGCTGCTCGTCGGCGTCCGCTATCTAAGAGGTGAAACGCCCGTGCCGATCATCGTGTGCCGGGCTGCTGGCGATGCGGCGCGGACGATGCTTCGTCAGGCTAGCGAACAGGGCACCCCCTTTTCGCGGGATGGCGATCTGGCGCGGAAGATCGCAGCCGGCGCTTCCGTCGGCGAACCGATACCCGAAAGCTGTTTCCAGCGTACGGCGAACAGTCTCGTCGCCGCCAATCTGATCTGATGCCGATTGCCAGGAGTTATTCGAGCCATGACCAGGTATTTAGGGATAATGCTGCTTTGCCTCTTCGGCTTTACCGGATTGTATGGCCCAACGGTCGCCGCGCAGCCATTGGGCGACGCGCCACCAGCGTTGGACAAGAAGACCGGCTCGGTGAGAATGGGGGACGGATATCTCGGCTTTCTGCTGCAGCCGTCCGATGGTTTTTCACGGCCGGCGGGGCGCGGCAACGCCGATAGGGCGGCCCCCGCCGTTTCCGATCCGACGGTCGTGCGCTACGCCAGCAATGAAGCGCCGGGAACGATCGTCATAGATACCGGCCGTCGCACGCTCTTTCTCGTGCAGGGCAACGGAACGGCGATCCGCTACGCGGTTGGGGTAGGCCGCGAGGGATTTGGCTGGACGGGAACGGAATACATCTCGGCAAAGCGGGAATGGCCGGACTGGCGTCCGCCTGCGGATATGTTGGCCCGGCGACCGGATCTGCCTGTCCACATGCCCGGCGGGCCGGATAATCCACTCGGCGCGCGCGCCCTTTATCTCGGCGACACGCTTTACAGGATCCATGGTTCCAACGAGCCAGAGACGGTGGGCCGACAGGCCTCGTCGGGCTGTTTCCGGATGCGCAATGAGGATGTCATCGACCTTTACCGGCGGGTGAAGATTGGAAACAAGGTCATTGTGCTATAGCCGAGATTACAGGCTCTTCCTTCCCGCGGCTTGCCATTTGGCATTATTCCCCATATTTTATGCCATATAGGAGATAGTACCATGATTGCCCTTGTGCCGATCGATACCAGACAGCGGGACTTTTCCTCCGCACCCATAACGGACGAGGAGGCAGGGGCGATGTTTCGCGCCACCCTCAATCTCTTCCGTCTATGGGAGATCACGGATGATCAGGCGGCGGTGCTGCTCGATCTGCCGGTGCGCACCTATCGGCGATGGAAGGCTGGCGAACTCGGCCGTATGGATCGCGATACCAAGGCGCGGCTTTCAAACCTGGTGGGCATTCACAAGGCGCTTCGATTGATCTTCCGTGAGCCGCAGCGTGGCTATGCCTGGGTGAAGGCGTCCAACACGGCCTTCGGGGAGCGCTCGGCGCTCGATATCATGTTGGGAGGCGAGCTGACCGACCTCATGCGGGTGCGGCGCTATCTCGATGCGGAACGCGGCGCCTGGTGATCGATATCGCAACCATTTCCGTCACGCCCGTTCGGTGGGACAGGGCTGTCCGCATCATCCGCAGCTCGTTTCCGCCGATCGATCTTTTCGAGGATATCGCCGATCCCGCCGACTGGCCGCTCATTCTTGCCGCGGAACAGAAGACCAATCCCCGCTTGATGGAGTCGATCGGCAATCTGGACCTGGTCCCCCCTGAACGCCGTGTCGCCGGACAGGGGGCGAGCTATCTCATGGCGCCTTTCACCCATATCAGTGTCGATCGGCCCAGCCGCTTCAGCGACGGTGCATACGGTGTGCTTTATGTCGGCGATACCTTTGAGACGGCGCTTTTCGAGACGATCCATCACCACGCCCGTTTCATGGCGCGCACGCGTGAGCCGGCGGGCTGGACATCGCAGTTCCGCGAAATCGTGCTCGGAATTGATGCCCGACTGCATGATATCCGTGGCGGCAATCCGGTCTATCTGGCCGCGCTCGATCCGGATGATTATTCGGAAAGCCAGGTGCTCGGCCGGCAATTGCGTGCGGCCGGCTCAGACGGGCTGGTCTATCCGAGCCAGCGCCGGCAAGGCGGAGAATGCGTGGGATTGTTCTATCCCGACTGCGCGAGGCATCCCGTCCAGGGCCGCCATCTCGATTACCATTGGGACGGCAGCCGCGTGGATATGTGCCGCGATGCCGCGACCGGACAGGTTTACCGTATCGTCTGAACTTGACGAATTAGTTCAGATTCCGCCGATGACTTGCGATGGCGTAGAAAAATTACCGCTCGCGCGACACAGCGTGTGTGTTCAGTTTTAGAATGACCAGTCCCGATCTGTAGTTTGCATCAAGGCGTCTCTCAACAAGGCTATATAATCCACCGGTCGCAGTCTCGATTTCTTCCTTGGTGAAGCCAAGCGTCGTCAGACCCATGAAGAATTGTAGATATGTGTTTTCTACGATAGCTCTGCGTTTTTTTTTGAAATCGACGGGGAAAGGTAAGGTGTCGCTCCACTGATCGACGATATTGGAGATTTGCTTATATTTTTCTTTCATTGGGCACCCCCTGTAGCGAAACTACAAATGGAGTTCGGATTTGGCTAGAGGATATTATGTATCTTAACTACACTTTAAAGCGTTAATTCTGATCGATTGTACGCTTAGGTTGAAGGCGATATAGTATTATGCCCTTAAAACCGTGAGGTTATGGGGGTGACTGGCCCCATGCCCGTCCCGCGAAGCCGTGCGTGGGGTCAGTTCATTTACTTGTGTTACCCAAGTGCAACATAGAATTAGGCCAAGCGGAGCGCGAGCGGTTCGGGACAATTCTCCGCAGCTCGGGTCTGCCGTCGTGGTCGGGGTGCCGTCGTCGCCGGCACCCAGCATGTAGACACCGCAATAATTAGTGTACAAAATATATGTCGATGCAGCCATAGACATTTACCGGTGTGCGGCGCGCCAAGCGCTCGCCCAAGCACGCGGACATGCCTAAGCTGCTGAGGCCGGGGGGCGCCGCGTTGATCATGCTGCGTGATTTTCGCCCTGGAGGGAAATCCAATGTCTGAACAACAGATACTTCTGAATGAAGATCCGATGAATGAAGATCCGACGCCGACGTCGCCGGGTCAGGCTAAGCGTTCGTTACATCAGGTCGCCATTGTTGCATTTCTGGCCATTTTCCTCGGGTTTTTTATGCAAGGACTGATCCTGGCGTCCAAACTCATCACGGGTAACGCTTTTCCGGGAATTTCATTTCTGGCCGATCTTGCACAAGGGGTTACCTGGTCCTTCTTCGTATGCACGGGTGTTGCCGTCGGGCTTTTCCTGAGCAAGGCGAGAGCTGCGCTATCCGGTATCATCGCGTTCATCTTCGCGCCGGCGGCGGTCTCCCTTGCCAAAGCCAGCCAGAAAGTGATGCTGAACCTGCTGCAGATCGCCGACAAACCGGGGTTCCTCTCCCTTGGGACGATCAGCATTCTGCGAGCGGTGGAATACGGCCTCCTTGCATGGCTGCTCGCGAAACTCATAGAAAAGAACGCCCATCAGCCATCGCTCTATGTGGGCGCCGGCCTTATCGTCGGACTTGTCTTCGGTGGAGCGATCATTGCCCTGACGATCCAGGCCGCGGCGGCGGCCGGGACGCCACAGCAACTTTCGCAGATGATGGGAAGCCTGGTCAATGAGATCGGCTCTCCGATCGGCTGCGCTGTCCTGATTTATATTGGCCAGTGGATCACCGGCCGCCATCAGCTTGTCGTCGGAAGATAGAACGGTCCGGAACAAATGCCGCCTCGCGTCAGTTTCCCGACGAGGAGGAAAGGTCATGGCAAATAGTGAGGCTGACACCGAACGCAAAGCGAATATCGACTGGCTGAATTCCGACAGCGCCGTCGACAATGAGATCCGCTATCTCACCGAACATACGGATCTCTCGCCGAACCAGGCGCGTGATCTCATCAACAAGCACGGCACCAATCGCGAAACTTTGCTGAAGATGGCAAAGACGATGAAGGCCGAGGGATAAAGCCGCCAATACCACCTTGGATATTTCACGGACGTGGCCGTGCGTGCGGCCACGTCCGTGGGATAGGCAGGCAGCGGATCGCGCCTACTTCACCTGCGTGACGGTCAGCTTTCCGTTGACCCGCTCGGCGACGAATTCGATCTTGGCGCCCTCCTTGAGCTTATCCAGCAGCGCCTTGTCCTCGACGCGGAACACCATCGTCATCGCGGGCATGTCCAGGGTCTTCAGTTCCTCGTGAATGAGGGTGACCTTCTTCGCCTTGGCATCGACTTTCTTTACGGTGCCTTTGGTGAACTCTTCCGCCATCACGCCATAGGCGCTTCCGATCGAGAGGACTGCGGCAATCAGGATCCTTGTCGGATTTTTCATCGTCATGCTTCCTTGTTGGTGGGATCTACTTCTTGGCGACGTTGATATCGCCGTGCATGCCCGCGTCGTAATGGCCGGGAATGAGGCATGCGATCTTGAACATGCCGTCATTGCTGAATTTCCAGACGATTTCACCGGATTGTCCTGATGCCAGACGAATGGCGTTCGGGTCGTCGTGCTCCATCTCCGGGAACTTCTCCATCGTCGCCTTGTGCTCCATGATCTGGCTTTCCTCATCGAGAACGAACTCATGGTCGAGTTCGCCCGCGTTCCTGATCACGAAACGCACCGTCTGGCCCTTGCGGACCTTGAACGATGACGGCGTGAAAAGCATCTTGCCGTCGTCCGTCTCCTTCATGGTGACGCGGATGGTAGCGGTCACCTTGGCCTTCTTGCCGGGTTCGCCAACGGCCATGGCTTCGCCATGCCCGCCGGCGTGCGAGCCCGAGGCGAAAGCCGGAGAGGCGAAGGTGACGGCAAGAAATCCGAGAATGAGGGCTTTCATAGTTGATCCTTTGGTTGTTTCGAACAGAAGAAGTTGAATTCAGCCGTGCTTCATCGGCTTTGGCGTGATCTGGGTTTTCGCGCCTTTGGCCTTGGTCGCGTCAGGAACGTCTCCCGTCCACTCCCAGGCCTGTGTACCGGGTGGGTTTTCGTACCAGCCGGGATCGGAATAATCGTCAGCGGAGATGCCTTCGCGCACCTTGACGACGGAGAACATGCCACCCATTTCGATCGGGCCGTGCGGCCCCCAACCCGTCATCATGGGGATGGTGTTCTCCGGGATTTCCATCTCCATCTCGCCCATATCGGCCATGCCATTGGTGCCCATCGGCATATATTCCGGCTGAAGCTTTCTGATCTTCTGGGTGAGAGCCTTTTTATCGACGCCTATGAAGGTGGGAATGTCGTGCCCCATGGCATTCATGGTGTGGTGCGACTTGTGGCAGTGGATCGCCCAGTCCCCCTCATATTTGGCGTCGAACTCATAGGCCCGCATCGCACCGACGGGGATATCGATGCTCACCTCCGGCCACCGGGCTTCCGGGCGCACCCAGCCGCCATCCGTGCAGGTAACCTCGAAATCATAGCCGTGCATGTGGATCGGATGGTTGGTCATGGTGAGATTGCCGACACGCACGCGCACCCGGTCGTTCTTGGAAACGACAAGCGGGCTGATGCCTGGAAATATCCTGCTGTTCCAGCACCACATGTTGAAGTCGGTCATTTCCATGACCTTGGGGACGTAAGAGCCCGGATCGATGTCAAAGGCATTGAGGAGGAAGGCGAAATCCCGATCGACCGGCATGAAGGCCGGATCCTTGGGATGGACGATGAAGAGACCCATCATGCCCATGGCCATCTGCACCATCTCGTCCGAGTGCGGGTGGTACATGAAGGTTCCCGATTTCACGAGATCGAATTCGTAGACATAGGTTTTGCCGGCAGGGATATGCGGCTGCGACACGCCCCCGACCCCATCCATCCCGGACGGCAGGATCATGCCGTGCCAGTGGACGGTCGTGTGCTCGGGCAGCTTGTTGGTAACGAAAATCCGAACCCGGTCGCCTTCGACGGCCTCGATCGTCGGCCCTGGCGACTGGCCATTATAACCCCAGAGATAGGCCATCATGCCTTCCGCCACCTCGCGCTCGACCGGTTCGGCGACAAGGTGAAATTCCTTGATGCCGTTGTTGATGCGATGAGGCAGGGTCCAGCCGTTCAGCGTCACCACGGGCGTGTAGTCAGGGCCCGAGGTTGGACGGATAGGTGTCTGGGTTTCCGCCGTCGCCATGACCGCGGCCTCCGGCAAGCCCATATTGGAGGTCTTTGCCCAGGCGGTTGTCGATACCAACGCGGCGCTTGCGCCGAGGATCTGTCTTCTGTTGAGCATTTTGTCTTCCTCTCTTCAGTGTCCGCCACCGCCGTTACCGGCGGACGCCGCGTTCTCGGTTTCGCCTGCGCTCGTTCCCGCGCCACCGCCATAGATGGCGGGTGCGAGATTGGCTGCGGCCAACCAGAAATCGCGCTTCGCATTGACCGCCAGGAGGTTGGCATTGATCTTCTCCCGGCTGTCGGCGAGCAGTTCGAACGTGTTGGAAATCATCGCATTATAGGTGAGAAGCGATTGCTCCTCGATCGCGGTGCGAAGCGGGACAACGCTGTTGCGGTAGTGACGGGCGATGTCATAGCTCGCACGATAGGCCTGATAGGCCGAGCGGGCCTCCGAACGTATGTTCACGGCCTTTTCCGCGAGCAGATTGGCTGCCTGCATATAGGCCAGCTCCGCTTTGCGCATGCGGGCTTTGCCGGAATCGAAAATCGGAATGACGAATTCCAGCTCGGCCTGACCCGTCGTTTCGGTCTTTGTCCTGCCGTCCTCCTTTTCGCGCTCGGTCTCGAACCCGGAGAGGATTTCGAGATCAGTCACGTAACGGGTCGCCTCGGTCAGCTTGTAGGACTTGGCCGTCGCTTCCAGATTGAGTTTGGCGACCTGCAGATCGGCACGGCGTTGCAGCGCCTCCGCCTCGATCAGATCCCGGTTCTCCAGTTTTTTGGGCAGGGCCGGCAGCCGGTTGGGAACCTCATAGTCGATGCCGGAACCCCAGAGGCCCATCAGCCGTGTCAGTTCCTCCTTGGCGAGCCGGGCGTTAAGCCGCACCCGTGCAGCCTGTCCGGTCAGTTCAGCATAAAAGGCGTGTTCGCGGGCTTGTGCTGCCTTGGTCATGGCGCCCGTCTCGCCCAGTTTCTGGGCAAGTTCAGAGGCCGCGTCCGCTGCCGCCGTTGCCTGATTGAGCTGGGCAACATTTTCCCAGGCCGCGACGGCATTGATCCAGGCGCGGCGCGTATCCGCGGCAAGCTGCAAGGTGCGCAAGGCCGCATTGAGTTGCGCCTGCCGGAAGCGGGTGTCGGCGATCGCGATATTTCCTTCGCGGGTGGCGAACGCCAGGACATTGGAGACGACGGCCCCTTCGACTGAACGGAACGCCTCAAGTCCAGGTGCGCCGATCCCGGTCAGGCCGATGGAGACCGTCGGATTGATCAGCATGACCGCCTGCCAGGCGTCGGCCGCCGAATTCCCGAGTTCGACATAGGCCGCTTGCAGACCTTTGTTATTCAAAACCGCGACCTGGACGGCGGTCTCCATATCGATCGTTTTCTTCGACATGAGCGTCTTGACGCGATCGGAGACCATTTGTGCCTGCTGGCGGTTCTGGACCCAGACGGTCTGTTTTCCGATGGCCTCGGCCGTCTTGTTCTCCACGGACATAAATCCGGATTCACGGGCTGAATATTCAGCGGCTGAAACGCAACCGCCGAGAACGAGCGGGAGCGTCAGGGTTGCCATAAGTTTGAACGTTGCAGCAGTCATGATGCGCCTCCTTCGGGAGACTGAGCATCGTTCTGTCTGCGCCACGGCTTCGGGTCGATCGGAGCGCGATGCGTATAGCCCGCCACCGGGCTCAAATAACGAACCGGGCGTACTTCGGCCGGTGTGTCGGCAAGGTCATCCGAAGCGATGACCTCGGGAGGTAATGTGGCAGCACATCCGCTCGCGAAGAGCGGCACGGCAACCACCAAAAACATGGGTTTCATGGTGTGATCCGAATAGGAGATTGCAACGGCGCTGTGCGTTATTCACGCCTCATGCGCACGATCAGACCCGCAGAACGGGTTGTCCTGTTCAGATATTGGGCGGTCGATGAAAAGGAGAACGCTCTAAATATGCCTGATCATCGTCGGCGAATTGCCGGATCGCGGAGATGACCGGTTCGCTGACGGTATCGGCGGGCATCATGATCGCAAAGCCTACACAGAAATCACTGCAGCATTTCTGTTGAGCGGCCTCTGGCATTTCGTTGGAGGATAATTTTTTATCCTCATGCGCATGCTCGCCGCTTGTCATGTCATGATCGTGGGTGTCGGAATGGACGTGTTCCGGACCAACCGACAAGCCATGCATCGCAGCCGATGCAGCGGGCAATGTGTATCCCGCCAGTGACATGATGATCACCAGACGAAGCAGAACCAGCATTTTTCGCAATGCGATCCGATACATGGTGCCCACATTCTCAAGGCCACACCAGCCTCTGCGATTACCTATAAAAGATTCGAGTCCATTATGAGGCGAGGCAAGCATTAACGGTTACAACGATGGGAAGGTCAAGCCTCTCCTTCGGATAATTGTGGTCGGGCGGCCTATCTGACCCTGGTGCCCGTCGTATCAAAGATACGATGGTGGGTCGCGGCGCAGGAGAGGCCGATCCTGCTTCCGGTCTCGATAGGCGGGCCGGACCTATATTCGGCAACGAGCGGCTGGCCGTCATCGAGCTGACAATAGAGATATTGGGTGCCGCCCAGATATTCGGCGAAGTCCACTGTCGCCGGGATCGTCTCGTTCCCTTCCTGGGTAACGGCCAGGTTTTCGGGGCGGATGCCGAAGGTAATTTTCTCGCCTTCCTGTGGCGACTGTGCGGCAAGCGGCGATCTGATCTTCCGTCCGGCCAAATCGATATGGTCCTGGCCGGTCCATGTCGCGTCGAGGAGGTTCATCCGCGGCGAACCGATGAAACCGGCGACGAATGTATTATTGGGGTCTTCATAGACCTCGCGTGGGCTTCCCTGCTGCTCGACCCGGCCATTGCGCAAGACGACGATATTGTCGGCAAGCGTCATCGCCTCGGTCTGATCGTGCGTGACGTAGATCATCGTATTGCCGAGTTCGCGGTGCAGGCGGGCGATTTCGATGCGCATCGAGACGCGCAGCTCCGCATCCAGATTGGAGAGCGGCTCGTCGAAGAGGAAAACGTCGGGCTGGCGCACAATCGCCCGCCCGATTGCGACGCGCTGTCGCTGGCCGCCCGAGAGTTGTCCCGGGCGGCGGTCGAGCAGATGATCGATTTTCAGGATGGACGCGGCGGAATTGACGCGCGTCTCGATCTCGTTTGCTTTTGTCCGGGCCATTTTGAGCCCGAAGGCGAGATTATCCCGCACGCTCATATGCGGATAAAGCGCGTAGGACTGGAAGACCATGGCGATGCCGCGCTCCGAAGGATCGAGATCGGTGACATCGCGTCCGTTGATCGCAATCTCGCCGTCGGTTACGTCTTCAAGTCCTGCGATCATGCGCAGCAGCGTCGATTTTCCGCAGCCGGAAGGGCCGACGAAAACCACGAAGGAGCCTTCCGCGATGGTGAGGTTGATACCGTGGATGACGTCCACATTGCCGAAGCTCTTGCGGATATCCGTTAGCACAACGCCGGTTTGAGCTGTCTTATTCACCGTTCAACTCACCCGCTCGCATCCAGACCAGCATTTCTCCGGGGGCCCGGTTGTCCCAAAAGGCATAGGGCACAAAACGCGCCGTCACCTCCTGCTTTTCGGGCGGTGAAGTTCGATAGAGTTCATCGCCCCAATCGGCCTTGTCACGCCTGACGGGCAGGTCAAGGGCGACCGCGCCACGGAGTTCAGCAATTTCGGTGGTTTTTTCTGCCTTGGCCAGATCGCCTGCCAGTTCGATGGCGTTAAGGCCTTCGCCATTATCGACCGCTTCCACGCAATAGACGAGAGGACCGCGCATCAGCGCCGCGCGGCCCGCGTCCTGGCGTACCAGCGGGTTCGCCCAAAGTGCGCGGGTTTCAAGCGGAATATCGAGATCGACATGGTCGCCGGCCTTCCACTCCCGCTCGATGCGGGCATAGCCGTCCACCGTCGCCGATGAAAGATCGAGCATTTCGTCATTGACCTTGATGGATGCGCCCTTCGCCCAGCCTGGAATGCGCAGCGACAAGGCAAAGCGGGCGGGCGCATCCGTAGTGATCTCGAACCTGACGGTACCGTTCCAGGGATAACGCGTTTTTTGCGCAAGTTCGATCTTCGCACCGCCGACCTCGAAACGGGCTTTGCTCTCACCATAGAGATGAACGGCGATCTCATCGTCGGCGACGGCATACATATAGGAACCGATCGAGGCGAGAAGCCGCGCGATATTCGGCGGACAACAGGGGCAATGGTGCCAGACCCAGCGGTGATGCTTGCCGGCGCTTTCCAGCGGGTTCTCGTAGAAGAAGGTCTTTCCGTCGAGCGAGAGGCCGGCCATCGCGCCGTTATAGAGCGCCTGCTCCATGATATCGGCATAGCGACGGTTGGGGCCGCGACCGAGCATGCGGCTCGCCCAGAAGACGAGGCCGACGGAAGCGCAGGTTTCGGCATAGGCGCTTTCGTTCGGCAGGTCGTAATAGTCGGTGAAGCCTTCATTCGACGCCTCAGGGCCGATGCCGCCGGTAATGTACATCTGCTTGGTCGTCAGATCGTCCCATAGCGTTTCGAGAGCGGATGTCAGCGTGTCGTCCTTGTATTCGGTCGCGAGATCCGCCATGCCGGAATAGAGATACATGGCGCGCACGGCATGGCCGACGACCTTTTTCTGCTCGCGCACCGGCAGATGCGCCTGATTGTATTCATAGGTTTTCTGGATGAATTTTGCCGGATCGCGTCCATCGCGAATGGCTTCGTCGGTGAAGAAATGCGGCTCGGTTCCTCGCTCGTCGATGAAGAACTTGGCGAGGTCGAGATATTTCTTTTCGCCCGTCACGCGGGCGAGCTTCACCAGCGCCAGCTCGATCTCCTCATGGCCGCAATAGCCGCGAAGCTGCCCCTCGCCACGGCCGAAGACGCTGATCATATAGTCCGCATAACGACACATGATGTCGAGGAGCTTTCGCTTGCCGGTTGCCTGGTAATAGGCCACCGCGCCCTCGATCAGATGGCCGGCGCAGTAAAGTTCGTGATGGTCGCGCAAATTGGTCCAGCGGCGGCCGGGCTGCACCCGCTGGAACCAGGCGTTCAGATAGCCGTCTTCATCCTGCATCTTTTCATACATGTCGATAATAGCATCCACGCGAGCCTCCAGCCGTGGATTGGACTTGCGGTAGAGGGAATAGGCTATGGTCTCGATCGATTTGCCGAGATCGCTGTCCCAGAACATCTGCGTAGAGCCGTCCCAAGGCTGGATGGGGATGACGATGCCGGGGCTGGGCTGGCTCATGTCGATCGCCCGCACCATGCCCGCCTCGACGCAGCGGTCGAGCAGCGTTTCGGCTGTCGAGTTGCAAATGGCATCCTGCCGGTCGCCGAACAGGCCGGCGATCTCGACACTCGGAACGGGGAGGGGGCGGAACTGGCGGTCTCTTTTGTGCTTGGTCATGACTTGTCCAATTTCTTGAGAGTTATTTGACGGCGCCGGCCATGAGCCCGCGCATGTAATAGCGTTGCAAAGCCAAGAAGACGATGAGGCAGGGGATGGTCATCACGGCGACGCCTGCCTGCACCGCGCCCCAGTTGATCGCGCCAAGTCGCCCGGCACGCACCGCCATCATCAGCACCGGCAATGTGTATTTCTCGTTGCTCGACAGGAGCACGAGGGCGGCCAGGAATTCGTTCCAGGCGTTCAGGAAGGCGAAGATCGCGACAGTTGCGACACCCGGCAGGACCAAAGGCAGGAGGACACGGATGAGCAGGCGAAGATCGCGCGCACCGTCGATGCGCGCCGCTTCCTCGATCTCCTTCGGGACGGCATCAAAGGCATTGCGCATCATGAAGACGGAGAAGGGGAGTTGCAGCGTGACGTAGACCAGCGTCAAACCGATCAGCGAATTGCTGAGACCGAGTTTCGCGAGGATGATGAAGAGCGGCGTCAGGATCGACTGGAACGGGATCATCAGCGTCGCGATTACAAGTACGAAGAGCACGTTCTTCAGCGGAAAGCGGTAGCGCGAGAAGCCATAGCCCGCGAGCAGGCTGACGGCGACCGTCAGCACGACGGTTGCGAGCGATACGGCGAGTGAATTGAGCGTATGTTGCCAGATGCCTGCACCGAACGTATCGAGCGAGCGATAGGAATCGAGGCTGAAGCCGTTTGTCGGCCAGGGCGGCAGCGCCGGCTGGCGGGCTTCCGTGCCGTGCCGGAAGGAGGCAAGGAACGTGATGGCCAGTGGTGCCAGGAAGAATAGCGCGATGATAATCCCCGCGCCGTGGTAGGCGGCGAGCCCGCGCAATGCCCCATTCGCCCGGCGCTTCCTTGCGGTGCTCATGGGCGTTCCTCCCCGACCTTCAGGAGTCGAAGCTGGGCGATGCTGATCAGCACCAGGATGATGAGCAGCGCGATCGAGAGCGCCGCCCCATAGCCGAGATTGAACGACACGAAAGACTGATTGAAGATGTAGTAGACCACCGAGATCATCCGGTTTTGCGGTCCGCCCGACGTCATGATGTAGAACTGGTCGAAGGCGAGGATCGAGCCCGTGACGGAAATGATCAGCGCCAGCGCAATCGTCCGGCGCATCAGTGGCAAGGTGAGATAGCGGAAGCGCTGCCAGCGGCTCGCGCCATCGATACGCGCCGCTTCGGTCAGTTCGGCGGGTATCGCCTGCAGGCCGGTCAGCAGGATGATCATGGTGAAGCCCGCGATCTTCCAGACGACCATGACGATGATCGTCAGAAAGGCGCTGTCGAAGCTCGCAAGCAGGTTCGGGCTTCGTTCGACCAGACCGAGCGCCTTGAGAGCGGGACCGATGAAACCGCTGTCGACATTGGCAAGCCACACCCATAGCAGCGATGCCGTTGCCAGGCCGATGACGACGGGAAGGAAGATGATGGTGCGATAGGTGCTGACGAAACGCCGTTGCCGTTCCACGAATGTGGCGAGTGGAAAGGCGATAGCGAAGATCGCGATGGTAACGATTACAGTATAATAGGCGGTAAAGTTCAGCGCCGACATGAAGCGGCTATCGTTGAACATGCGAAAATAGTTGTTGAAGCCGATCCAGCGCTGCGTTCCCATCAGCGGCCAGTTGTGGAGGCTCATCCATCCCGTGAAGATGACAGGCACGACGAAGAAGACGATGACGAGGGCCATCGCCGGGACGATGTAGAGGAGGCCGCGCCATTGCGATCTGCGCCGTCGTTTTCGCGAAAACGATTGCTGTTTTCGACCAGCACCGGTCATTGAATGCTCCGCATCATGTCTGAAAAGCGGCCGGAAGGTTGGAGCCTTCCGACCAGATTGCCCCGGGGAGGCTATTGCCCGCTATCGATAATCGACTGCATTTCGCTCTGAGCGTTCGCGAATGCGCCGTCCACATCATCGCCAAAGATGGCTGCATTGGTGAAGGTCGCCCACGGCCCGTTCGCGCTGTTGATCAGATCGTTGAACTGCAGCGTATAAGGCGTCTTGGCGACACTGATGGCTTCGAGCCCGACATGCATGCGCGGGTCGAGGCCTTCCAGCACCTTGTCGGCGATATCGCCGCGGGTCGGGAGGCTGCCATATTTCGCCATGACCTTCTGGCCCTTCATCGAGTAGACATACTCGATGAATTCCTTCACCGCATCGAGCTTGCCTGTACCCTTGGTGACGACGAAATTGTCGCCGCCGGCGAAGGAGGACGTGCCGCCATCGACGCCGGGAATGAGCGTGACGCCGAAATTGATGTCGGGATGCTCCGTCACCAGCGTGCCGATGGCGAAGGCGCCGAGGCTCTGCTGGCCGATCTTGCCGTTGGTGAAGCTCAGGAAGTTCACGCCATTGTCGCTCGCCGCGCTCGCCGGCACCAGATCCTTCTTGACCATGCCGCGGTAGATGTCGACGGCCTTGCGCATCTGTGGCGTATCGAGCGTCGCCGTCTTGCCGTCCGCGGAAAGGATATCGGCGCCCGAGCCCCAGACGAGTGGCGTGAAGGTGAAGATCATGCAGCCGCCGCAGCCACCGCCCGAGAAATAGAACCCATAGGTATCGTCGCCCAGTTTACGGATCTTTTCCGCATTGGCCTCGATTTCCTGCCAGCTTGTGGGCGCTTTTTCCGGGTCCAGCCCGGCTTGTCTGTAGAGATCCTTGTTCCAGGCGAAGACCGACGTCTCCACCGAAAGCGGCAGGCCATAGATGCGGTCCTGATAGGTCCCGAGACGGACATGCGATGGCGAGAGCGAACTGAAATAGGGGAGCTGCTTCGCCCAATCCGTCAGGTCCTCGAGCTGGCCGGCCGCGGCAAAGGCCGGCGTATAGATCAGATCCATTGAAAGTGCGTCGGGGGCCTGTCCGCCGGCAATCGCCGTTGCATATTTCTGCACCAATTCGGAAAACGGCACCTCGGTCGCGGCGACCTGGTTTTCGTGGGTGGAATTATAGGCTTCCACCACTTTCTTGAAGGAGTCGCCGATGCCGGAGCGCACCCACATATCTATCTTTTCGGCGGCTGATGCGCCTGTGATCAGGCACAGCGTCGCGATGCCGGTTGCTGCCAATAAACGTTTGATCATGATTTCCCTCCCAAAATGGCGCACCTCCTGCGCCGACTGCATGCACTTTATGCCGACTGCCTCACTACGAGATGGCAAGGCAGCTTCCGCACACCGGCCTCCACCGGACGTCCTTCCGCAAGAGCCAAAACCGTCAGGCCCGCTTCGCGGCCCAATGCCTTCAATCCCATGTCCACCGAGGTTAGAGGTGGTCGCGTTTGCTCGGCCATGATCTCCCAATTATCGAAGCCGACCACTGACACGTCCTCCGGCACCCGGATGCCACACTCGCGAAGGGCATCGATTGCGCCGCGGGCGATCTGGTCATTGCCGCAGAAAACCGCATCCGGCTTTTCGCCATTCCTGCCCCATATCTTCGCAACGGCTTCATGGCCCCAACTCTCGGACCAGACGCCGTACATCACCGGCTCCGTATCGCCCGCGATTTCCCGATAGGCGCCGGCGCGCTCGCGCACCGAGAAGAAACTTTCAGGCCCTGTTATATGGGCGATGCGGCGGCGGCCGAGCTTCATCAGCCATTCGACTGCAAGCCCTGCTCCCTGCGCATCATCGGAGCGGAACGTCACACTATCGGGGGTTCCCTCCGTGAAGGCATAGACGACCGGCACCGGCAGGTTCGAAAGATCGACCGGCAGGGACCGGTCGAGCCGCTTGCCCGATGCGATGATGCCGTCGACCTGCTTGTCGAGCATGGCATCGACATGGATCTGCCCCAGGGCCGGATCGTCCTCGATCGCACAGAGGAAAACCGAAACGCCGTGATCGACGAGGGCCTCCGAAATGCCGGCCATGACCGGCAGGGTGAACCGTCCATAGGTGTCGTTGGTCAGCAAGCCGATGGTGAAACTGCGCTTGCTTAAGAGCCCTCGCGCCAGCGCATTGGGTCGGAAGCCGATCTCCCTTGCGATGCGCTTTACCCGCTCCCGCGTTTCCTCTCCCATGCGGCCGGTATCGTTGAGAGCCTTCGATGCCGTGGAGATGCTCACCCCCGCGACGGCGGCAACATCATGGATGGTTATCCGCCCCTTTTTTCCAACCTCCTGATCCAGTCCAGCCTCCATCGATTTATCTTGAGAAAACCTTTTCTCATTACTGATGTCAATAGAGAAAAGGTTTTCTCTTGGAGAGCCAATATGGATGACGGGATGTGCGGTAGCCCTACCGTCACACAAAGTAACAGTCGGCAGGGCGGAAAAGGCGAAGATCCGTCTTTATCAGCTATCGCGCCGCCCAGTTAGCGCCGCGGCGGAAGATGGTGCGCATTTGCGGCACGTCGAATTCGCTCGCCACATGGCCGAGCGAAGAGTAGAAAACGCGGCCCTTGCCGTGCTTGCGCTTCCAGACCACCGGCATCACTACGCCGTCGATCCACGCGGCGTGATCGCCATTGAAGGTCGTGGTCGCCAGCACTTCGTTCGACGGGTCGACATGCATGTAATATTGCTCTGATTTATAAGGGAAATCGCTGATCTCCTCCATCAGCGGATCGTCCGGCCGGGTGATATTGACGGTATAATCGATGATATTGCCGGGGTGGGCCACCCATTGCCCGCCGATAATGAACTGATATTCCACACTTTCGCGGAATGCGTCGCCCGCGCCGCCGTGATAGCCGGCGATGCCGACGCCATTCTGCACGGCCTCCGAGAGGTTCTTCACCTCTTCTTTCTCGATCTTCGACATGGTCATGATCGGCACGATCAGCGAGAGATCATGGATCGAGGGGTCGGCGAAAGCCTCGGTCGAGTGCTCCAGATAGACCTTGAAGCCGTCCTCCTGCAGCATGTCGCGGATGATGTGGGCGCATTCCTGTGGTTCGTGCCCGCTCCAGCCGCCCCAGACGATGAGTGCTTCACGCATAGTGTTTTTCTCCTCCTGAGTCTCCATTTTCGTCATCCTCGGGCTTGCCCCGAGGATCCACGGCTGAGAGGCGCTGAACTCGCCACCGCACCGACGCATTCCAATAGGCGCATAGGGTTGATATCCGGGTCGACAATTGATGATCCCGTCGCTGTTGATAGTACCGCTTCCGCCCCTTTGCCGTGGATCCTCGGGTCAAGCCCGAGGATGACGACTGTAGGGGAGGGAGATTCCCTGCAGGGCAGAAAGAGGCGCAGTCCCACTGAGTTTTCCATTCTGCTTTAACTCTAACGACCGATATAGCCATCAACGAGGGACTCGGAGAGCGGCGCGGGCCGCTCCGTTTCGGTCGTGATGCTGATTGTCGTGCCGGTTTCCGCGGCTTTCCCGAAAGCCTCCATCACCTCCAGCACATGCAAAGCGAGGCTGCCGTTGGCTCGGTGCGGGCGGTTCGAGCGGATGGCGTGTGCCATATCGGCGGCGCCGAGCGAACGGTAATTGCCGTCGGCATAGGGCTCTATCGTCTCCCGAGGCTCGAACGCGCCGCCTTTCTTGAGAAACTCGATCTGTCCGCCGAAATGGTTCGGATCCGGCACGATCAGCGTGCCCTCCGTGCCATAGATCTCGAGCGGCACATGTTTGTGGCCGGCGACATCGAAACTCATGCCGATCTGCACCACCGCGCCGTTTTTAAACGCCATGACCCCCGTGACATGGGTGGGAACGTGAACGGGAATGCGCTCGCCATTGCGCGGCTGGCTGGTAATCACGCGCTCCTTGCGCGGTGCGACGGCAAAGCCTGCGACCTGGGCGACCGGCCCGAGGAGATTGACGAGATCGGTGATATAGTAAGGCCCCATGTCGAGCATCGGGCCGCCGCCGATCTCGTAATAGAAATCCGGGTTCGGATGCCATCGCTCATGGCCGGGACACATGAAGGTCGCGGTGCCGCCGACCGGCTGGCCAAGCGCGCCGGAATCGACGATGGCGCGCGCCGTCTGGTGCGAGCCGCCGAGGAAAGTGTCGGGCGCGGCGCCGATGCGCAAATCGCGGGCAGCGGCGAAGTCCGCGAGCTTCTTGCCTTCCGCGAAATTGATGCCGAGCGGCTTCTCCGAATAGGCGTGCTTGCCGGCTTCAAGCGCCTGCATCGCCACCGCCACATGGGCCTTTGGAACGGTGAGATTGACAACAAGCTCGATCGTTGGGTCGGCAAGGAGCTCGTTCGCTTCGCGGGCGGGCACGTTGAATTCCGCCGCGCGCTGGGCGGCTAGATCGCGGTTCAAATCGGCGATGCCGCGAATGTCGAGAATGGGAAAGGAAGCCATCGCCTTCAGATAGGCAGACGAAATATTGCCGCAGCCGATGATGCCTATGCCTAATTTTTCCATCAGTCTCCTCCAAACTGAAAGCAGTGAGAATTGGCGATGATCGCCCGTCAGAGAGCCGGGGCGGGGCCGGTCGTCCCCCAGGGGGACTCGTAGAGTTCGCATAGCGCCACGACGGCCGCTCCCTGCGCCCAGGTTTCGTCGGCGGATTCATCGAAGACGAGTTCCGCGACGGTCTGGATCGAGGAGGGAATGGCGCGCCGGTAAGCCTCGCGCAGGCTATCGAGAAAGACGGCGCCGAGCGACAGGCTCGAACCGACGATGATGACGCGCGGCGGGCCGAAAAGCGTGACGATATTGGCCACGGCCAGCCCCACCGCCTCCCCCGCGCTGGTGGCGGCGGCGATCAGCGTGTTGTCCTCCGCGGCGATCAGCGTCTGTGCCAGCGCCATGCCGCGTCCGAGCCGCATCGCCTCGGCAAGGCGTCCGCCGCCATCCGGCCGGTCGCCAAGGATGGCGCTTTCGCCGGCCAGGGCGGAAAGCCGTACGATATCCTTCGGTCCAATGCCGAGCACCAGATCGCCCAGATTGTGGCTGAGGCCACCCGCGCCGCGAAAGAGCTGACCGTGGTGCAGCACGCCGAGACCGAGCGTCTGCTCCAGCGAGACCAGCACCATATCGTCGAGATCGCGCGCCTTGCCGAACCAGTGATGGGCAAGCGCGATGGCATGCGCGTCGCTCTCTAGGATGGTCGGCACATTGAGCCTGCTCGTCATCTCGCTGGCGAAATCCACGTCCGTTTCCCGGAAGATCGGGCTTGACCGAACAATGCCGGTGCGATGCTCGACAACGCCGGGCAGGCCGATGCAGATGGAATCGACGTCGCCGAGCGAAAGCCCGGCATCGACCACGCAGCGCCGCACGCCGTCTTCGATCAGATCGGCGATGACAGCGATCGATTGGCGGTTGACGCGGATCGGCAATATGAGCTGCGACAGCACCTCACCGCAAAAATTGGTGACGACGAAGACCATGCTGTGAGCGGCGATCTTGGCGCCGACCACGCGCGCGGCATCGGGATTGAGCTCCAGCATCACACGCGGCCGACCGCGCGCGGCAGCATTACGCAGATCGCCTTCATGCCGCGTCAGGATCAGCCCGTCATCGAGCAGCGCGCCGGTGATCGCCGAAACGGTGGTCGTGGAAAGCTCCGAGCGTTCACTGATTTCCACACGCGAAATCGGCCCATGCCGGCGGATCGTATCCAGCACGTTGAAGCGATTGATCGCTCGCATGAGTTCGGGGTCGGCTGTCTTCATGATGTGGCAGGGGTACTCGCGTGATGGTCCAATACAGCCGACTCGGAATTTACGCCGGAATGCGAATTAAATAACCGGCAAGAGAGGGCATGTGTCAAGCCAACTGGCAGAAAATATGGAATTGGCGTTGACTTTCGCGAAGCTGTCAGTTGAATTAATCCGCATTGGGGAAAAATTGGTGAGGATGTTCCCCCGGGAGGAAACAGCAATGATCCATGGAAATGGGAAGGCGCCCCTTCGCGCCAGAAATTTGTCCGCCCTTGTCGCCGTGACCGGCATGACATTTCTCCTCGGCACTGGTGCGGCCGCGGCCCAGACGGTGGTAAAATGGCTTCATCTGGAAACCGTGCCGTCCTATGTGAAGGTCTGGGAGGAGATTGCCGCCAAATACGAGGCCGAGCATCCGGATGTCGATATTCAGCTGCAATTTCTGGAAAACGAGGCCTTCAAGGCCAAGTTGCCGACATTGCTCCAATCCGATGACGCGCCGGATTTCTTCTATTCGTGGGGCGGGGGCGTCTTGAAACAGCAGTCCGAAACCGGTGCGCTGATGGATCTGACCGAGGCGATGAGCGCCGATGACGGCGCCTGGGTGAAGAGCTACAACCCAGCGGCCGTGAAGGGTTTCACCTTCGATGACAAGATTTATGCGGTTCCCTACAAAATGGGAACCGTCAGCTTCTTCTATAACAAGGCGCTTTTCGACCAAGCCGGCGTGAAGGCCGAGGACATCAAGAGCTGGAACGATTTCCTCGATGCGGTGAAGAAGCTGAAGGCGGCGGGCATCACGCCGATCGCGGGCGGAGGCGGCGACAAGTGGCCGCTCCATTTCTACTGGAGCTATCTCGTCATGCGCAATGGCGGGCAGGAAGTGTTCGAGGCGGCCAAGAACAAGGAAGGAGAGGGGTTCCTTGACCCCACCATCATCAAGGCCGGCGAGCAGCTTGCTGAACTTGGCAAACTAGAGCCTTTCCAGGGCGGCTATCTCGGCGCGAACTGGCAGCAGACGCTTGGCGTCTTCGGCGATGGCAAGGCGGCCATGATTCTAAGTTTCGAAAACACCGAGGCGAACCAGCGCACCCATGCCGCCGACGGCAACGGCCTTGCACCGGAAATTCTGGGGCGCTTCGCCTTTCCAGTGGTCGAGGGCGGCAAAGGCAAGGCGACCGATACGCTGGGCGGCCTCAATGGTTGGGCCGTTACCAAGAAAGCGCCGCCGCAAGCGGTGGATTTCCTGCGCTACCTGACCAATCAGGAAAACGAGCGCATTCAAGCAGCTGCCGGAATGATTGTCCCTGCAGCCAAAGGCGCCGAAGACGGGATAAAGGATCCGCTGATGCGCGCTTCGGCTGACCAGCTTGCAGTCTCTACATGGCATCAGAACTATTTCGACCAGGATCTTGGCCCGGCGGTCGGCCGCGTGGTCAATGATGTCACCATCGAAATCCTCACCGGACAGATGTCGCCGGAGGAGGGCTCGCAGATGATCCAGGACGCGCTGGAGCTGGAATAGTACCGCAAACGCTGGCGGGACAGTAATCCCCCTCTGCCCTGCCGGGTATTTCCCCCACAAGGGGGAGATTAGCCTTCATCAACGCGTGGCGCCAATTGCAAACCTTGCTGAATGAAGGCGGAGAGTAATGTCAGCCAATCTCCCTCCCTTCTGGGGGGAGATAGCCGGCAGGCCAGAGGAGGGTGCCTCCAGTTCACGCAACGGAGACCACTAGCATGACCGACGCAACCGCCACGATGACGGCATCATCGGCCTCGGCACCCATGGCAAAAACCCGCTACAAAAGCCCGACGGTGAGAGGACGCCTGCCGGTCCTCCTCCTCTTCCTGCCGCCGGCGCTGCTTCTTTTCACCCTGTTCGTCATCCTGCCGATGGGAGAAGCCGCCTGGTATAGCCTCTATCGATGGAATGGCTACGGACCGCCCGAGAATTTTGTCGGTTTGCGCAATTTCGAGGTGCTGTTCAACAACGCGGCCTTTTCCACAGCGCTGATCAACAACGGTCTCATCATATTGGTATCGCTTTTTCTACAGATCCCGCTGGCGATCTGGCTTGCCATGATGCTGGCGCACCGGATCACCGGCGTTATCGCCTTCCGGCTGATCTTTTTCCTGCCCTATGTGCTTGCCGATGTCGCCGCCGGCCTCATCTGGCGCTTCGTCTATGACGGTGACTATGGGCTCTTTGCCGCGATCGCTGGTTTCTTCGGCGTCGCCACGCCTTACGTGCTGGCGGACAAGAGCCTCGCCATTTACGCCGTCCTCGCGGTGGTGATCTGGAAATATTTCGGCTTCCACATGATGCTCTTCATCGCCGGCCTGCAGGCGGTGGATAAAAACGTGCTGGAAGCGGCCGAGATCGACGGGGCGACGGGCTGGCAGAAGTTCCGCTATGTGACGTTGCCGCTGCTCGGCTCCACCGTACGCATTTCCGTCTTCTTCGCCATTATCGGCTCGCTGCAGCTCTTCGACCTGATCATGCCGCTCACCGGCGGCGGACCGCTGAACTCGACGCAGACCCTGGTTACCTTTCTCTACACCTATGGCGTGATGCGCATGCAGGTGGGCCTGGGCAGCGCGGTCGGCGTCGTCCTCTTCGTCATCTGCGTCACGCTCGCCTTCGGCTACAAACGGATTTTCATGCGCCATGACTGATCAAAGCACATCCATCCGCATGGGTGCGGGAACCCGCCTTTATCTCTATGTCTCGCTCACGCTCGTCGCGGCTCTGGTGCTCGTTCCGCTCCTTGCCACCGCGCTCGGCGGGTTCAAGTCTCTGGGCGAACTGCGCGTCAATCCCTTCGGCCTGCCGTCGAAATGGCTCTGGTCGAACTATCTCGATATTCTGTTCGGCGACCGCTACTGGCGGCAGATGGTCAATTCGCTGTTCATCGCCGTGATGACGGTGTTCCTGACCGTGGTCGTCTCGGCGATGGCGGCCTTCACGCTCGCGCACGTGAAATTCTTCGGCGCCAATCATCTCCTCAACTATTTCCTGATCGGGCTGATGTTTCCGGTGGCGACGGCCATCCTGCCGCTCTTCATCCGCATCCGCGATCTCGGTCTGCTCGATACCTATTGGGGGGTGATCCTGCCGCAGGTCGCCTTCGGTCTTGGCATGAGCATCCTGCTCTTCCGGAACTATTTCCGGAACCTGCCGGAGGAGCTGTTCCAGGCCGCATTCGTCGACGGTTGCGGCTATATCCGCTTCTTCTGGCATATCTCTTTGCCGCTCTCGCGGCCGATCATCGCCACGGTCAGCATCATCTCCTTCGTCAATAGCTGGAACAGCTATATCGTGCCGCTGATCATGCTGAACACGGAGACGAAATATCCCTGGCCGCTCGGCATCATGGTCTATCGCGGCGAGTTCGGCACGCAGTGGCAGCTCGTGCTCGCTTTCATCACGCTGACGATCCTTCCGACCGTCATCGTCTTCTTTCTGGCGCAGAAGCACATCATCGCGGGCCTGACGGCCGGTGCGGTGAAAGGTTGAGGAGCAGCACCATGGCATCCGTCGAACTCAAAGACATCCGCAAATCCTATGGAACGCTGGAGGTCGTCCACGGCGTCTCTCTATCGATCGAGGATGGCGAATTCATCGCGCTCGTTGGCCCTTCCGGCTGTGGAAAATCCACGCTCCTGCGCATGATCGCCGGGCTTGAGGAGATCACGGACGGCGAGGTGATGATCGGGGGCAGGGTGGTCAACCCGCTCACGCCGCGCGAGCGCAACATAGCCATGGTCTTCCAGTCCTATGCGCTCTATCCGCATATGAGCGTCGCCGAGAATATGGGCTTCAACCTGAAACTCTCCGGCGTCGCCAAGCCCGAGATCGAAAAGCGGGTAGGGGAGGCGGCGCGCATGCTGGCGCTGACGGATCTGCTGGACCGCAAGCCGAGCCAGCTCTCAGGCGGCCAGCGCCAGCGCGTCGCCATGGGGCGGGCCATTGTCCGCGACCCGGCGGTGTTCCTTTTCGACGAGCCGCTTTCCAATCTCGATGCCAAACTGCGCGTGCAGATGCGCACCGAGATCAAATCGCTGCACCAGAAGGTGGGCACCACTTCGATCTATGTCACTCATGACCAAATCGAGGCGATGACGCTCGCCGACCGCATCGTGGTTCTCAATCAGGGAAATATCGAGCAAGTGGGCACGCCGCTCGAACTCTACCGCCAGCCGGCCAATCTGTTCGTGGCGGGCTTCATCGGCTCCCCGGCGATGAATATTCTGGACGGCGTCGTGGATGCGGATAATGGCGAACCGGCTGTCCGGCTCGGCGACGGTTCGGCGATCCGGATCGCGCCTCAGAGAAAGGTCCGGCGCGGCCAGCCGGTGAAGATCGGCCTCAGGCCCGAGCATTTCGCGACGACCGGCACAGGCAGCATTGTCGCGGGCCGGACGCTGCTGGTGGAGCCGACCGGCGCCCAGACGCACGTGCTCTTTGAATTCGCCGGCACCCAGGTGACGGCGGTGGTCGATGGCGATCACCCGGCCCACTACGGCGCGCATTTCGAAGCCGTCGCCGATGGCGCGAAGGTCTATGTCTTCGACGGCGCGAGCGGAGTGGCGCTGTAGCCCGGTAAGCCCATCATCGCCTTATCGCCGACCATTGCGGGAAAACGCGAGGACCCTGCTATTCACGGCTGTGACGCCCCTGCAGTTTTCACAAAACCGCAATAGAGGGTTCATCCCGCTGACATAACCTGCCGCCAGATTGCCCGCCCAGAGCGAGGCTTCGAGGCGTAGGAACGTGCTGCCGATCGTGTCGTCCATTCGGAGGCGATTTGCAGCACGAGCAACGCGTAAGTCATGCTCATTCGTAATCATGCGCGAAGGGGCGCTTTTCAAACGTCTTGTCTGTGCCGGCTGGAGATCACTCCACATCGCGCCCATTCGCGGGCGTGCGGTCGTCAGGCAATGAACCAATGGAGAAACTCATGGCAATCTTCACCCGCCGCGGCGCATTGGGTCTCGCCGCAGGAAGTGCTGCTTCACTGATCCTGCCGCGCTTTGCGATTGCTCAGGGCGATTCACGCCCGTCGGTGACCATCGCGGTTCAGAAGATTTCCAACACCAACACGCTGGACGTGCTGCGCGAGCAGTCGAATGTCGGCGAACGCACATTCTTCACCCATCTGTGGGAAGGGCTGCTCAATCGGGACTGGCTCGGCAACCTTGGTTCCGTGCCGGGGCTTGCCACCGAGTGGAAGCGCATCGATGACAAGACCGTCGAACTGAAGTTGCGCCCAGGCGTCAAATTCCACAATGGCGACGAGATGACCGCCGAAGATGTGGCTTTCTCTTTTGGCCGCGAGAGGATGTTCGGAGATACCGAGCCGAGCGAGGGCAAGACGATCTTCGTCCGCGAGACCAATCCGGTCAATGGCCAGACCAAGGAACTGCCCGCGGAGGTTCCAGCCGTCGCCCGTCGTTCGTGGCCGTCGCTGCTTGGTGTCGAGATCGTCGACAAATATACGATCCGCTTCGTCAACGGCACGCCTGACGTGACAATGGAAGGCCGTATTGCCCGCTATGGCAGCCAGATCATGAGCCGCCGAGGCTGGGAAGAGGCGAAGAGCTATCTCGACTGGTCGCGCAAGCCGATCACCACCGGCCCCTACAAGGTCGTTGAATTCAAACCGGACAACTCGCTCGTGCTCGAGGCGCATGACGAATATTGGGACGGCCGGCCGCCTCTGAAATCCATCCGTTTCGTCGAAGTGCCGGAGGTCGCATCGCGCATCAACGGCCTATTGTCGGGCGAATATCAGTTCGCCTGCGATATCCCACCGGACCAGATCGAAAGCATCGAACAGAACAGCGCGTTCGAGGTGCAGGGCAGCACCATTCTCAATCACCGCCTTACGGTTTTCGACAAGAACCATGAGCAGCTCGCCAACCCGCTCGTTCGCCGTGCGATGACACATGCCATCGATCGTCAGGCCATTGTCGATTCCCTTTGGGCCGGGCGTACCCGCGTGCCTGCCGGTCTCCAGTGGGAATATTATGATGACATGTTCATCAAGGATTGGACGGTGCCGGAATATGATCCAGCGCTGGCCCGGCAGATGCTGAAGGACGCCGGCTATAAGGGCGATCCGATCCCCTATCGCCTGCTCAACAACTACTACATCAACCAGACGGCGACCGGTCAGATCCTTGTCGAGATGTGGAAGCAGGTCGGTCTCAACGTGCAGATCGAGATGAAGGAGAATTGGCAGCAGATTCTCGAAAAGACGCCGACCCGCGCGGTACGCGACTGGTCGAATTCGGCGCCTTTTAATGATCCAGTTTCCTCCATCGTCAATCAGCATGGTCCCAATGGACAGCAGCAGCAGGTCGGTGAATGGACGAATGAGGAAGCTAACCAGCTTGCCGTCGTGCTGGAAACGAGTACGGACCGGCAGAAGCGTCGCCAGGCTTTCAAACGCATGCTGGAAATCTGCGAGCGTGAGGATCCCGCCTATACTGTGCTGCACCAGAACGCCGTCTTCACTGCAAAGCCCAAGGCGATCAAGTGGAAGGCTGCGTCTGCTTTCGCCATGGATTTCCGCAAAGGGAACTGGAGCTGAAAACCGCGCGGAGAGATGCAATGGAAGATCACATGCCTCTGGTCGACATCAGGGATCTGAAAGTCGCCTTCGATGGTGTGCAGGTCCTTCATGGCGTTGATCTGACGATCGAAAAGGGCGAGGCCGTCGGCCTCGTCGGGGAATCCGGTTGTGGCAAATCCGTCACCTGGCTTGCCGCCCTCGGGCTTTTGCCGAAGAAAGCTACGATTTCGGGCCAGGTGATGCTGGGAAGGGACGATCTGGTTATCGCATCGCAGCGGCAGCTCGAAAGCGTTCGTGGCCGCCGCATCGCGATGATCTTCCAGGACCCGTCGAGTTCGCTCAATCCGGTGATCCGCGTGGGCCGGCAGATCGAAGAAGCGATTGGACTGCACCGTGGACTTACGGGGAAAGCGGCGCGTGCGGAAGCAAAAAGGCTTCTGGAACTCGTCGAAATTCCCGATGCGGGACGCAGGCTCGACAATTACCCGCATGAATTCTCGGGCGGCCAGAACCAGCGCGCCATGATCGCCATGGCGCTCGCCGGAAACCCGGATATTCTGATCGCCGATGAACCGACTACCGCGCTCGATGCCACCATCCAGGCGCAGATCCTCGATCTTCTGGCGAGGCTACGGGCCGAGGCGGGTATGGCTGTTGTGTTCATAAGCCATGATCTCGGCGCCGTATCCGAAATCTGCGAGCGGGTCTGCGTCATGTATGCCGGGCGCATCGTGGAGCGCTGTCCGACGGCCGCATTGTTTCGCTCGCCGCGTCACCCCTATACGCGCGGCCTGTTCGGGGCGATCCCCCGCCTCGATGCCGGCCGCGAACGCCTGAAACCGGTGGAGGGCACGGTACCGGAACCCGGCAAGATGCCGAGGGGCTGTGCTTTCTCGCCAAGGTGCGGCCGCGCCACGGAAAAATGCCGGACGTCGCTTCCGATCCTTTCCAGGCTTGAGGAGGACTGCGACGTTGCCTGCTTCCATCCCGTTCTGGAAGATGCGCCCCGACATTCATCCAGAAAATCCGCCGAGGCGCTTAGCATGCTGGAATTAATATGAATTCTACCCTTCTTGCTGCGGAAAACCTGGTCAAGACATATACATCGCGCCGGGGGCCGTTTTCGCCGGCCAGCACCGTGCGAGCAGTCGATGGTATTTCGCTCTCGCTGGCCAGGGCGAAGACACTCGGTATTGTCGGGGAATCCGGATCGGGTAAGTCGACAACCGGTCGTCTCGTCCTGGGCCTGGAGCAGCCGACCGCGGGGAAAGTGTCCTTTGACGGAACAAGGATGCCTCGGGAAAAGACGGCGGAGTGGCGCGGTTTGCGTGCTCGGATGCAACTCGTCTATCAGGATCCGCTCGCCGCGCTCGACCGGCGTCTGACCATCGGCGTCCAGATTGGCGAGCCGCTTGAGATTCACGCCATCGGGACCGGCGAGGAACGAAAAGAGCGCGTGATTGCACTCCTGAAAGCGGTAGGGCTGCGTGCGGACCAGGCGGATCGCTATCCGCATGAACTCTCCGGTGGTCAGCGCCAGCGTGTTGTCATCGCTCGCGCCATTGCCTGTGAACCGGAATTGCTGGTGTGCGACGAGCCAGTATCGGCCCTCGATGTCTCTATCCAGGCACAGGTGGTCAACCTCTTGCGTGACCTGCAGGAGGAGCGCGGCATCGCCATGATCTTCATCAGCCATGATCTGAAGGTAGTGCGCAACATCAGCGACCGGGTTGCCGTGATGTATCTCGGGCGGATCGTCGAGGAAGCCTCCTCCGATGAAATTTTCCGCGAGCCGCTGCATCCCTATACGCAGGCGCTGGTTTCCAGCGTACCCGTTCCGGGAACGCCTCTGAAACAACGGATCATCCTGCAGGGAGAGCCGCCAAACCCCGCGGCGCGCCCGACCGGCTGTGCCTTTCACCCGCGCTGCCGCCATGGCAACGCCCGCTGCCGCGGTGAAACGCCCGAACTGCTGCCGATCGATCGAGACCACAGCGTTGCTTGCCATCTCGTGGCTTCTGACGCACCCGCCGGCCGGATGATGTGATGTTTGCGTTCCTGCTGACCCGGATATTCCGCGCCCTTCTCACCATCGTTCTGGTGGTGACATTCGCCTTCGTCGTCCTACGCATGTCGGGTGATCCCGCGCAGATCATCATGGGACCCGACGCGCCACCGGAAGCGATCGCCGCCTTCCGCAAGAACTGGGGCCTCGATGATCCGATCTGGCTGCAGTATCTGCATTATTTCGGCGCGATCCTGCAAGGCGATCTTGGCATATCCATGCGTGACGGCCAATCGGCCGTCGAACTGGTGGCGGAGCGCATTCCCGCAACCCTGCAACTGACCATACCGGCCCTCATCCTGAAACTCGCACTCGGCATTCCCGCTGGTATCTATGCGGCGTTGCACCGCAACAGCCTGATCGATCGCATGGTCATGGCGGGCGCGATCGCCGGCTTCACCATGCCGAGTTTCGTACTGGGGCTGATCCTCGTGCTGATCTTTTCCGTGACGCTGGGCTGGCTGCCCTCTGGCGGGCAGGACAGCTGGACGCATGCCGTTCTGCCGATCCTGACGATGAGCATCGGCGGCGCCGGTATTCTGGCGCGTTTTTCGCGCAGCGCCATGATCGAGGTTCTCGGTCAGCCCTATATCCGCACCGCCAGCGCCAAGGGTGTTGCCTGGGCGCGGGTGGTGCGCGGCCACGCCCTGCCGAATGCGGCCATCCCCGTCGTCACGATCGTCGGCTTCATGGTGGGCTCGCTTGTCGCTGGCGCCGTCGTGGTTGAATCGGTCTTTTCCTGGCCGGGCGTTGGCCGGCTGCTTGTCGTTTCCGTCGCCAATCGCGACCTGGCGATCGTCCAATGCATCATCCTCCTGATCGCGGCAACGATGGTGGTTTCCAATTTCGTGGTCGACATCCTCTACGGATTTCTCGATCCACGCCTGCGCAGCAATCAGGCGAAAGCCTGAGGAGGGATGGGAATGACAGACGCGCCGCTCGCATCCATCACGGCCACGGCAGAGAGAAAACGTGGTGCAAGGCTGCCCGTTATGGTCGGTATCGCGATCTTCTGGATCGCAGTAATGATTGTCATTGCTCTTACCGCGGATTTCATCCGGCCCTATGGCATCACCGCCTTCGACCTGAAGAACAGGCTTGCGCTACCGGGCAACGCCGCGCACTGGCTTGGCACGGATGAACTCGGCCGCGACGTGCTTTCCCGGCTCATCGAATCCATCCGGATTTCTCTGCTGATCGCCTTCGGATCAACATTGATTTCGGCTTTTCTCGGCACGTCTCTCGGCTTCCTGGCCTCCCACTTCCGCGGCATCGTCGAACAGGGCGTGCTGATGCTGGCCGATTTTCAGGCAGCGCTGCCTTTCCTGATCCTGTCGCTCGCCGTGCTTGCGTTCTTCGGCAACTCGCTCTTGCTTCTCACCTGCCTGATGGGCTTTTACGGATGGGAACGCTACGCCCGCATCGCCCGAGGGCTGGCGATCTCGGCAAGCGCCCAGGGCTATGCCGCCGCCGTCAGCCAACTCGGCGCCAAACCATCGCGCATCTATATCAGGCATATCCTGCCCAATATCGCCTCGACGCTGATCGTCTCCATGACGCTGACCTTTCCCGAGATCATCCTGCTTGAGAGCAGCCTTTCCTTCCTCGGCCTCGGCGTCCAGCCCCCGATGACCAGCCTTGGGAACATGGTGGGCTATGGCCGCGAATATCTGACAACCGCGCCGTGGATCATGCTCGCTCCGGCGCTTGTCATCATGTTCACGACACTGTCGATCAGCATTCTCGGCGACTGGTTGCGCGACCAGCTCGACCCGACGATCCGCTGACGGCGCTTGCCAATACCAACCCAATGAGGACCGACGCATGACGCTGATCACCGGGCATCGCGGCGCCCGCAATCTCTGGCCGGAAAACTCACTTTCAGGCTTTCGCAAGACCGCCGAGCTCGGCATAGACGCGGTCGAGTTCGACATTCACCTGACCAACCATGGAGAGATCGCCGTCCTGCATGATGCGACGCTTGACCGTACGACATTCGGCAGCGGCGATGTGGCGGCACTTACACCTGAAGCCCGCCGCAACACCATTCTTCGCGAAAGCTGCGACGAGCACGTGCCGGTGCTCGAGGAAGTGCTTGATATCTTCAAGCCCACCGGCATGGAATTGCATGTAGAGCTGAAAAACACGCTCACGGGCGATCTCTATGGCGGGTTGGCCGAGAGGGCGATCGCCGCGATACGCGATGCTGGAATGGAGGAGCGCTGCATCCTCACAGGCTTCACGCCGGAAGCGCTCGAGGAGGTCCGCGACATCGCGCCCGGCATGCGCCGCCTGGCCTCGATGAATACGGGATCGGCCGTTATCATGGGAGGGCTTGAGCCGGCGCTTCGCCGGCTTTCGGCTGTAGCCGATATCATCGCCATCGAAAAATCCCTGCTTCACACCGCATGGGACCGGATCACCGCGATGCTGCCGCCAGATCTGCTTTGCGTTTGGGTGCCGAACACCGAACCCGACATCGCCTTTTGGATGAACAAGGGATTGCGACAACTGACCTCGGATCGGCCGGATCTGGCCCTGGAATTGCGCGGCAAAAGCTCGGCGCATCCTTGATGCGCGGAATAAGGAGTTGGTTTGCGCAACAGGCGAAGGCCGTCAAGAGAGGTTACACTCGAGTAACAGCAAAACGCGGTTAGAGCTTTGGGCTTGTCCACCGGTGCCAGAGACCAAGCTTGCCGGCTCCCAACCAATATGATGAAGAACTCGTCATCCGGTACTGGCAATCGCTATCGATATGCAACCTTATTCGATTTGTGATAGTCGGAAAATCGTGTGGTAGGTTTACAGAAGTGAACAACATTAGGCGTCAGATGAATGTGCGTACGTGCGATCGAAACGATAATGAACAGGACCTTGCTGTGACGGACTTCAACGCTGTGACCGTTCACCTTCATTCGGAGAAAGTTACCGTGTTCCGACGGGAGGTGAATGGACAGAATTTCGACCTGGCGGTCACAAACGGTCGAACAAAGGTTTGGGCGGAGCGGTTTTTTGAGATAGAGCCAGAACTACTGAATTGGTTCACAAATCTCAACTCGGATGACGTGCTGTGGGACCTCGGGGCATCAATCGGTCACTTTGCAATTTATGCTTGTCTACTAACGCATTGCAAAGTCATTGCATTTGATCCAGATCCGCAAAACTTCAGCATTTTAAACCTCAATCAATTTCTCAACCGCGAACAGCTCAATGGGCGATTTACCGCCTTGAATTTCGGAATCGCGCCTGAAACGCGCATTGCCGATATGTCCATGAGGCTTTTCGGTGCGGGAGAGCATACAAAAAGGGTTCATGCTGTTGAAGGTGAGATTTTCAGGCAAAAGATAGCTCTGCTTAACGTGACCGATGTTACAGCATCACGGATCCCGCCTCCCACCGCTGTTAAGATCGACGTCGATGGTTCCGAGGAAATTGTTTTAGCCGCGCTAACAGGAATGTTTGCGGGGATCAATCGCGTGTTTATTGAGGTTCCTGCTAGCCGAATAGAGTATTTTTGTGAGTTCTTTCGTCATCATGGGCTAACTTTACTCGAGAACCACGATGTGGTTAGACTTTCCGGAGGCTACTATCCACAGATAAGGAATTTGGTTTTTGAGCGTGGTCGATGAACCAGACGCCCTCCGCGGGATTTCGATGAGGGAGTTCGTTGCGAAATTCCAAACAGATGGTTTTGTAATCGTTAAATTGCAAAGCCTGATCCAACAGACGACCGTTCTCCGGGAGCAGTTTGAGGCTAGCTTCCAGCGCAGGTTTACTGATGACGTCAACCGTAACAGGAATCTTTTAAAGCGTTTTGCTGAGCTGCCGGGAACGGCACGCCTATTTTTACATCCCGATATTGAAATTATGGTGCGCGAACTCGGTGTCGTGGAGCCGGTTTTTTGTGGTCCTATCGTGACACACTATACCAGCCATGATGTCACTGGAAACTCGTTTGGCTTGCCATTCCACCAGGACTGGCCAAGCATGGGATCGAGTCGGAACAGCATGGTAGTCTGGTTTAGCCTGACCGATGCAGGTGCAGATAGCCATTCATTGGTAGTCTTGCCTGGACGGCACATGGAAGGATTATTACCAGGCAGGCATACCGAGCGGGGATACGTCCTTGATCCTATAGATAAGGTTGGTGAAATATTGCAAATACGAGCGGGTGAAATGTTGATAATGTCCGCGTTTTTACCACACAAAACATTTGTCAATCCTCATTATGAAGGATGGAAGATGTCACTATCTCGACGGTTTGATGATCTTTCAAACCGCGAATGGGCCGACCGTGGATTTGCTAACGCGTATGGAACGAGTGTCGACAGAGAGCTCTACCGCTCATGGTAGCTTGAAAGCTGCATCGAATAGCATGTATCCGAGATAATATATTTGTCACGCCCCTTGCCAATCGCTTGCCCAGCAACTGCTGCCGCAGTTTCTTTGCGTTATCCCGGCAATTTGTTGGAGCCACGGCGTAATATTTGATTTCGTTATTGCGGGATTTGGCTATTGTCAGTGAAATTTACTTAATCGAGACAAAATCAAGTAACCTATCGCAGCTTGAAATTTCTTAATTGGAAGGCGTAGTCAGCAGGATCTGTCCAGGCGATCAAGTCCAGGATCGAAAGGCCAGGCTCAAATTCGCGTACACCATGCTGGGGGTATGGCGCTAGGATGCCTTCCAGAAAATTGAGTTGCAGGCCTTTGGCCGCGAATACATCGTGATTATAGAGCGAAACCCCGCCTATGGGATTCACATAGCGGTTGGCGCCGACGCGGCGGCATACTTCAATAATCCGATTAGCACCATGAATATTGTCTGGGATAAGAAGCTTGGATGTCCGCTGAATTGCGGTTTCGATGCCTAGCTGGCGGAATATCTCTCCAAGTGTCATCTCTGAGAAATCAAGAAAATAATGCCATTGCTTCGCGGCCAAGGCATCGAAGATGGCTTGTATGATTTCAAGATAAGGTGCGCGGGCGTAGGCGTTCGACAGGTTTTTCTTTAGGCCCTCGATACTGCTGGCGAAGTTCTCGGGCAGTTTTTTATCCAGAATGAGATCACCCTGGTGACCCTTGCTGATTGGAAGTGTAAAAAGCTGTCGCTGCCCATTGTTCAGAATATAGTTCCGATTCATCCAGCCGCGACGGATGTATTGCACATCATCAAAAACCCAGAACTCGTCAACCGCACCTGCCAACTGGAAATAAGGAAGGTAAGGAAAGACATATGGCTGAATAATGCAAATTGTCTTCATGCCTTACCCACAAAGGCTCGCCAAGGCAGCGACCAGAACACGATCTGGCACATCAACCATCTGGCCGTGACTGGGCACATTCACCACATGATCATAGAGGCGCCGGGCTATAACATTCGAGGTCGGACCCGGCCGATAATATTTCAGCACCGGGATTGGCAAGGCTTGCACTTCTGCAAGGGGGACAGGTCGTTGCGAACGGAAAGCAATCTGGCCTGGCACAGCACGGCGCGGCAGACTGTCGATGAGCGGAACAAGCCCGGCGTCACGACCAAGTTCGAAGATGCGCTCCGCCTGCTCACGATAGGCGGGAGACCACGTTTCGTGATCCTGCACTCTTAGCGTGATCTGAGCCGCGGCCATCTCGCTCATCTTGCCATTGGTGCAGGTGTCGAGCTGGTCCAGATACTGGCCATCACCAACACCGAAATTGATGGCCGCCCGGCAGGTTGTCAGCAGGGAAGCCGGCAGGAATACCGCACCTCCTTCGCCCATGCCCCATGGCTTGGTATGATGTAGGCTGATGGTTTCTGCCCAGAGAAGTCTTTCGTACGCCGCCACGTTTTCGTGATATGGCGCGAGCGCACGGAAACCGGCCGCGTTGTCGATCATCAGGGCTTTGCCATTTATTTGGCAGAAATCGAATACCGCATCGAAGTTCTCATGTAGGCCAAAGACATTTGTCGCCAGTACCGCGTCATAGGATGATGGGTCGAGTCGTCTCAAATTGTCGATGGAAATGAACCCATCTTCACGGCATTCAACCAATGTATGCCCTGTCAGCGGACCGATAAAGTTGGTCATAAAGCCAAAATCACTGACCGCCCAGCGCAGCCGTTTTCCTATCTGGTTCACGAAGCAGGTCATGACCGCATGCAAGGCCACCGTACCATTGGACGTACAGCAGGTAGCGCGCGTCTGGCCGATCCCGTTCAGACTGGAAAGCCTATTTTCGAGCGCCAGCGAGACAGGGCCAAAATTGGTATGGTGGTTGGCGGCGATAGCCGGTTCCAAAGCAGCAGCCAGCGCCATCATCGAAAATGTCTTGTCCTCGACAAAAGCGAGCCTTGGCTTCGGGTCCATCGGTCCTGAAACAATCGTCAAGCCACGGTGCCTTCCATGAGGGTTGCATAGCCAATGCCGGTTTGGCCAAAATCCGAGCCATTGTAAAATATGTACGTATTACCCGCATTTTCATAGACCGCCGGATAGCACTCCATGGATTCGTCGAAATCGTCGGTTTGCGGCGGCGCGGCGAAGGCGGGCTCTTCGGTGAGACGTTTCCACGATCGCCCGTCCAGCGATACCGCACGGCCAATCCGGTATGCATTGGCACCATGACCGCGATAATTGGCAATGCCGCGATGACAAAACCACATGTGGTAGCCATCGGCACGCTTCAGCACTGTAGCGCGGGCCACGCCGCCTTCGTCATCGGAGGCATAGTCCACAGCGATACTGCCATCCTGCTTCCAAATAATGCCGTCTTCCGACCAAGCCTGTTTCAAGTGATACCGTGGCTCTGGCTTGCCGTTAACCACCCGCCAGCCAGTGGCGCTCATGTACCACATGACCCATTGGCCATCGATTCGGCCGAGTTCACCAGTTCCGCAGAAATAGGGTTCAAATGGACCGGCCCCGAGAATCGGCCCAGGCAGGAAGCGCTCGAAGGTCTCACCGCCATCTTGACTACGGGCGACACCGATCGCGTTGTGATAGGGCACGTCGGCGCGCACGGTCCAACCGATATAATACATCCACAATTCACCGTCCCGGTCGACAGTAGCCGTCGGCATCACTCCGCTTGCATCAAACGCACCAAGCACTCCAGGTGTCAGGCATGGGCGGGTTGCTACACGCTTGACCGTGAAAGGTGGCTCCGGTTCGACATCCACCCAGAAGACATTGCTTTGATTACGCATGTCGCGGCTGCAGAAAAAAATGCGGAGCGTGGCCCGATTCAACCGGTATGGCGTCGGCATCTGGCAGTGGCTGGACCAACCGTCCCCCAGCAGACCAGGTCTGACGATCAAGCCCCGGCGCTCCAATAGAGGGGTGTTCCGCATTACGGTCTCATATCCTTCGTAATTTGTCGCTGGTCAGGCGAGATACCTCGGATTTCTCACCGGGCACGACCGCGCGGTCGGGCAAATCGGACAGCACGATGGCACCCGCGCCGATGACGCATGCATGCCCGATTTTCACGTTGTCGCGGATTGTGGCGTTTACGCCGATGAAGCAGCGCATGCCAATCTCGACGCCTCCCGACACCACGACATGGGAGGCGATGAAAGTATGATCGAGGATATGTGTATGGTGACCAATGTGGTTGCCGCTCCACAGAATACAGTTGTCGCCGATGGTGACATGTGGCTGTATTACATTAGCCTCCATGATGAAGGTATTCCGGCCGACGGGTGTGTCGTAGTAATGGGCCTTGGGATGGATAAAGCTGATGAAGTCATAGCCTCGATCAAGCCCCTCATTGAATTTATTCACGCGATGCTGGTTCACGCCTTTGTAACTTATGGGCGCGAAAAGCGAGACTTGGCTTGGGGAAAAGGAACTTTCCAACCCCTCCCAGGCAACGACAGGAAGTCCGTCCTTAAGGGGCTCCCTCAGATATTCCTGATTGACCGCGAAGGCGACAACCTTGTGGCTTCCCTCCCAGTCCAGGTAGAATTTAGCCACTTCGGCCATCTGGCCCGTTCCAAAGATTACAACATTAGCCATCTGCTCATCAATTAATCCATGAAATCAAAATTATAGCCCATTTCAATATAGGCCGCGCGCAGACCAAAGTGATCAAGAAAACGGCTGAAGGCTTCCTGCTGCCAGTCTTCCAAATCCCGCCATCGTTCGACGCTGCTGGGGCGAGCCGAATGATGATGTGTGTTGATCCGGCCCATTGAGGAGACCTTTCGCAGATAGGCCGGTGTCGCCAGTCCGGTTTCGCCGGTCAGTCGTTCGATCAATTCGGCCAAAGTCTCTGGTGAGCGTGTCACCTCCTCCATTTTTACTGCACCCCGGTAATCCCAGGACGTATTCGCAGGGGGCTGCTGAATTCTATCCCGCGCTTTCAGATCGAGCTGCAGACTGCCGAGGACAACACAGGCACCGAAAAAGCAAACCTGGTCGAAGTCGCCGGGTCGCTTGTCATGGCGTGCACAGACGTCCTCGATGATGTCCAAACCGTGATCGGCAATCTTGCGAAGGGTCCAAGCAAATTCGTTTAGATCGATTGGAAACAAGTCCTTGAATTGGCCGTAGCCGGAGACCACCAGATCAAGCGGGTGGCGGACCAGATTGACCACTGGGAAGGCGGTATCCGGAGGACCGAAGCATTCGCTTTGCACCGGAAGATCACGAAGCCGATACGTATGGACCGAGCCTATGAAGGGGGCGGGATGGCTTGCCGCGATTTCGGCATAAACATCCGAAATTGGCTTGGTTTGACGTTGAATATACCCCTTCCGCAGCACTGGGATATTTTCCCTCAGGCCGTCGCCGTCAAAAATGGCGGGATCGTCGGCGACGATGGCCGCGCTGCTATGCGCACAGGAAATATCGTCATGGGCATTCAGCGCATAAGCAAGCCAGTTGCTTGCGCTCCAACCGTGGCAGGTTACGATGAATTTCTTGGCCTCGGTCCCATTTTTCACGGTGGTTGCCGTCATTCGTCTTCCATTATCAGCGCATCTTGAATAGCGGGTTTGCGGCTGCGTCAAAAGGGGTATTCTCCCCCAGTGATGCGTTGCAGAGCGCTCTGCACGATCCGGTCAGCGGCATCCAGTTCCAGTTTCATGAACCGGTAGAATGCGGTGTCGCTGCTGCTTAATTCATTACGCTTGTAGCTGCGTTCGCGCAGATAATGAAGCACCCGGATATCACCAGCTTCATATTTGTGCAAATCAAGCGCCCGCGCGTCATTTGGGAAGTTGTAGCGCATGGGAAGGGCGGCTGGCTTCCATCCGAGTTCATGCTGCGTCAACGTTAACGACACCTGGCCCACAAATTGCGGATATTTTGTCATATGTCCGGCCACGCGAGCCCGCATATCTATATATCGTCTTGAGAACTCCTTGAGCGCATCCGCCCGGAACGCAAGAAAACCGTGATTGAGATAGAATGGCGCCAGAGGCCGATCCTGCCCCTGCACTAGGTTGGGATCAACTAGCGTATAGGGATGAAGCAAGGTAACCGATGAGCCTATGATCCGCTTCGACAGGTCGCGCCAATCCTGGTTGGGATCCTGGAAATCCGGAGGCGGAAAATGGGCGATCACACCCGCGACAGGCGTTCCAAGAGCCAGTTGCCGTAGGACATCATCAATACCGCCAAGTAGAAGCGTATCGGCGTCACAGAGGATCACGACATCGAGATCCGGTTCATTGATGCGGAACCGGTCCATCGCCTGGGTGGCATAAGCCGGCTTTTGATCGGGAGCGGGTTTGATGAAGCGTAGTTCGACATTTTTCAGATGCGGCCGCCAGCGGAGCGGAACCACAGTCGCCTCGCCGCCGCGTAAGTGGGCGATGACGCGCGCGTCGCGAAGCGGCTGGGACATCTGGCGAAGCGCGAGGTCGAACAGAGCAATCTGCGAGAGAAAGCCGTCTTCGGGTTCGCCGGGAATCGAGAAAGCGATCCGCGTTCCGACAGCCGGCGCGCTTTCCTTATGTTTTGTTGCGTCCTTTACTCGTGCTGGAATGATGCCTTTCAGCTTAGAGAACATTCATCATCCTTACTGGTAGGTCAGCCGGCCCGCTCGGTAGTCGCCGTAAGTCTCACATCTCATTCTGTTCCAGGGTCTATCCTGAATGACAATCCATCTTCCAGATATCGAAAGGATAGAAGCGATTCTCTTTGTTTTGTCACCCGAGAAAAGCAAGGAAATGGCCGAGATGAATGTCAGCGGCGTGGCCCATCGGCCCTGGGTCTTCATCAGACGGTGCGTATAGGAGCAGGTTTATTTTGCTCTCCGCATGCAAGCGGTCATTCATTCTCCGCTTCAAAGAGTAGCAACCTTAGCTCAGCACCCACGAAACCGGCGGTAGGCAAGCGCAAGTGCTCTGACCGCCACCGGTCTCTGATGGGGTATCGCGCGCGGTAATGCGATTACACGTGATCTCCGCTGGCGGAGTGCCAGATCATGATAGCGCTACATGCCTGACCCGCATTCCTGTAACCGATATCCGACATCTAATATACTTCATTGTATTAAAATAAAAATTTCCTTATTAATGGGAAAAACTTGCCGCATGAAGCTTGATATGACACGTTTACTTAAAGATAAACAAAACTATATTTCACAAAGTGCTGTGATCTGTAGGTATATAGTGAATAACGTTGTGTAGGAGGAGGAGTCTGTAGGCAACAAAATAATTCTATATATGGGGAATATTGCGGTCGGAAAATATAATAAAAAATATAACGATGTATTCCAGACCTGTGGGCTCTTTATCCTGATTCCCTGAAGATGTTCGGGCCGCGGATCTTCCGCGACCACGACGATCCGTCAACTTTATGCCGGTCAGAGCAGATTACGATTCTGGCTGTTGGATGATCTTGTGCTGCCTTACCCGCCAGCCTCGCCGTGACGTTTGTTTGCTACGCGATTGGGTTCGAGGGCAGCCATACCGGGTGATTGAGAACAATAAATAGGAGATCAAGATTATGGCAGACCTATACGATGCAAAATGGGAGACCATAGCAACGGTTGCTCCCGTCGGCGTGGAATATCCAGTTGTGGTTAGTGTCGCGACCCTTCCGCCGGATCCCAACGATCGATATGTCATCTTTACCCCTACAAAAGGAACCATGGAACCAAAGGTACCCATTGATGCATCCACCTTGCAGGCGACTGGAAAGATCACTGTCGCGGATGCGGAGAAGGGCTCCGTCAGCATTAAAGCGCAAGTGGCATCAGACACGCCAATCACGAAGCCGATAACCTTTCAGGAGTGGGACGATCCCAACGACCCTACCAAAACGTCGACGCTTACGCCTATTTCCGCTGCTGTCGTGGGGCCCATAGTTGATCAAAATAACGTGCCTCCCGATCATTTTGATGATGCACACACCATCCTATTGACGATTCAGCTGACCGATTATCAGGGAAATGGCATTGTCGGCGCCGAAGTTCAATGGGACTATACGCCCGCTGTACCAGGACCCAGCTTCCGCAGCACGACCATGGTGGGGCAGGATTATCCCGCCGCCCCGGGCGTCCGACAAGCCCTATGGTATCCCATTAGAACCACAACGGACGGTAAGGCAACCCTAAGGCTCGCTTCAACGCAAACCTGGAAGGTCACCGCAAGCGCCACCGTCCCTGGCGCGGAGAAGCAAACCTACGCGGTTCGCAGCCAACCCGTCGTTATTGCCAGTATAACCGACACTACTCCGGAAGAGATGCGGCAAGCAGTTACAACCGACGCTGTGAATGGGGTGCTGGATGTGACCGGCGGCAATACGTTTGCGCTGCACTTGCCTGATCCCAGTACGGCGATTGCGCAGTCGACCTGGGGAACACCGGATTATACGACCTTCCTTGTCCTCCAAGGTCAGGGTGAACATCTGCTATTTTCGGATATAAACGCACCGGATCTGCCCGAAAACGATTGGGAACCAACCGGTATTCTCTATAATGGGACCGACAACGAACAGCTTCATAACACGCCGGTACTTTACGCCCAGACAGATAGGCCTAAACCCTATATTTATAGATCAAGTCGTCAATCGTTCGGCACAAGCGGCGAAATTGCTAATATGCCGCCTGCCAACGATCCTCCGAAAATCAATCGTCGGTCGGATATTTCCAGTGCTTTGGTGGGGGTGACCGACTGGACCGTACGCCCAGGCTCATGGATTTCAGGAGACGACTTGTTGAATTGGAAGCTGGGCGGGCTCCCGGTTGTGGTGAAGAGCGAGATGCCGAGCGACGTCCTCGATAGCAAATGGTATTTGTTCTTTGCTCTCTATCCCAATGGCGTTGACAAATCTGGCTATCAGGCCTGGCCGGATCCGCAGGGGGATGTGAATAAGTTTTTAAAGGTCGGAACTGGCAATTCGCCCTATTCCGCGGTGATCCCCTCTGGATTTCTTAGCGGATATGGGGCGGATATGAACGGCAGGGGATCCGAGTCCTATCTCGACCTTTATATTACGCCTCTCAATAAGTATCAGGACACTCCGACAAACCGGGCCTCGTGGTTCTTCGCCGGCAGTTATCTCACCTACAAATTGAACACGTAAGGGCCATTCAGCGGCAGCGCTTCCGGAGCAGGATACGCTGTCGCTGAGCATTCCATTTTCAATACAGGGAGTTAGAAAAATGGCGAACAATGACGATATCAAATACATAATTAGCGCAGTCACATCGCCCACGCAAAACGCGGAAACATTTGGTGATGGTGATGAGACACAACCGCCGCCGGCCGAAACCGTCATCCAGCTGACTGCGTCAGTCGTTGATAGCCAAGGTAATGCTGCGCCTGAAGGGATCGATGTATATTGGCAGGCCGACATTATAGGTAACAGGGTCCTGTACTGGGTACCCGATAGCAAAGGCAATGGAATTCCTCCGGCAGCGCGTGATTTGGGCCATTCGACCACGGATGCCAATGGCTTTGCGTCCATTCTCGCGGCCGGACGATATACGACGATAACGACGATAACCGCCTATCCGCAGACACCTCCACCGCCCCCGAGCGAGGTCGTCGAACGGGAGAATAATGTTGGGCTTGGTGTCTTCAATTATCAGCCAGTTGCATTCGTAACCTTCAACGATAACGGAACCCTAAATCAGCCCAAAATACCGAAAGACAACAACAAACTCGATGTACCGGATCTCGACGGCAGTGAGGAACAGCCAGCTAAGCAATACAGCCAGATGTCGGCTAGCGTACCTATGGCTTTTTCGGGAAAGCAACCGCCAACTACAAATAGTTATTATATTATATGGACGCTTTCAGGGAGTGATACAAACAAACGAGGACGGCTGATTCAGCCAATAAAGTCCTGGGACGGTAATTCGCTGGAGGTTGACTTCCCATTTGGATATCTTTCGCCAAAGAATAATAGCATAGCGTATATGATTTTTGGCGAGTCGAAAGGCTATTATTCGCAGGTGAATTCATTTGATTTCGATGGCGTGCCGTTGGCCAGACCGGATGATCTGCCTGATACGCTACCTTCGGATTCTTCCTTATTGCCCGTTATGCTCGATACAGGGGTTGATAACGCGGATTCAGACAAGAGACATTACATCGTCCCAATCCCGAACCGCGCACTTACCTATGATGATTTGGATTCAGCAGCCCTCGTGCTGCGGCTCGCCATCCCGGCACCCCAGTTGAATGGCAAGGATAACTACAGAGATAATGATATCATACGAGTAACGGCCTGGTTAAATGGCTGGTTGCCGGATGGTGACACGGAAACCATGCAAACAAGAATATTGAATTTTAATGCAAAGACGGGAGAACAGTTCGTAAAGAATTACGGAACCGATGGTAAAACCTATTTGCCTATTACAATTCCGTACTCAAAAGTATTAGAAAATTTTTGTGGAAGTAATGCGGGTTACCCGGGATATATGTGGATTATGTACACATATAATGGAACGAACTCCCTGCAGCCGCGGATGAATGGACTATACCCGGTGCGGATTGATTTCACGCCTGACTCATGAGGCAGTAAGCCGAACTGCGCATCCGTGATCAGGCGCATGCGAACAATACGCGGAGTATAACGCGGAAAATAACCAATAGTGGCGCTAATGCCGCGCCACTACATCCGCTGATCGTGCGAATGACGTTTCCTGGGAGCACCGGGCGGATGTCTGACGCCCTTACTCCGGAGGGAGAATGCATATGTTCAAATCACCTACCAAGATCCCGCATGGACATGGCGAAGAGCAGTCGAGGCGATGCACTGCAACTGACGATCATTGATTAATCCAACCGGGCGAGACGGCTGAAGCGCCGGCGCTCGTATACCCAGGAGGAGAACAGGCATGGCAAAAGATCCAAAGAAACCGCGGTCGGATGGCCAGACCGACAAGCATTCCAGCAAGCCCACACAGCCGGATACCGGCGCTCCCGTTGGGCAGGATGCTCCAGACAGATCACCCAGGAAGACGCAGGTGAGCGGCAGCCATGGGGCAGCAGCCGGCGAGAAGGCTGGCACAACGATTCAATTCGTCTCTCCGTCAAATAATTCCCAATTCAATATGTATTCCCAGGTGAAGATCCAGGCGAAATGCGACGACCCCAACGTAGAGGCTATCGTCTGGTCGTTCGTTAATAACTATTTTGGTGGGTATAATACGCCAAATCTGATGTATGTGATAGAACCGCTGCGGTCCACCCGGTCCCCGAACGGTTTATTCGAAACGACCCTTACATATTTCGGCCCGAATCCGAGTAGTGGGTACTATGGATATTATACCAATTCCTTTCATGCTCTGGCGGATGATCCATCCCTCGGCATCCCACCAGCCAAACTGGATCTTAGATTTAATAGCGCTTCACCGCCGGCGGGAAACATTTTCGCTCTCGATTTGCGTGCAGCCTATACGATTCTGACAGACGGAAGCGTCCACCCGCTCTTGGCGAGCTTTACGGATTACGCAGGCAACCTCGCTCAGGATTCGAACTGGAACGGGACAATCACATGGTCCGTTGATTTTGATGGATCCCCCCCATCGGGCGCCACGGTACAGCTGCTGACCACGGACCCGACAAAGGTCGATGATGGCGGTTTCGCCGCGAACGGCATAAGGGTGGTCAGTTCGCAGCCGGTTTATATCAAGATAACCGCAACGGCAACGGGCACGAACCCGGTGTTTTCCCGTCAGGCTACGGTCTTCTGCACTTCGGCGACCCTGCCGGGCCAGGGCAGCATGGCTGTCACGTCCGATGAAACCCAGCCACTAACCCTCGATCAGCTACACGGGATAACGTCCACTTACACCGCTGGGTATGGTGGATTGAACTCCCGCACGATGGAGTGGAGACCGTTTCCATCGGACCGGCTGAGCTTCTCCAAGGGGCCTTGGTCGCTGATTGCGGGTAACGGGCCTGGTATTGCGACCAATTCGGTCGAGGCCAATGGAACGACCCCCATTCCAAAAGCGATGATTTTCACTTCGGGGTTCAACGACCAGACCCGTGTCTATGATTGGGGTGTTCTTTATCCTCTCCAATTTGGTGAAGAGCCCTCGCATGGGATCGAGATTTCGGGACCGGATCCGATCCCGATGTATACGCCGGTGCAATTGACGGCGACTAATCAGAACACCAGCGACCAGATGAGTTCCATGTACTGGTGGGGATTTGCCTCCGATCCCGGCTATCAATTCGTCTTTTCTCCCAAGAACCCAACAGACGTAACGGGCAATCTGAGCTCTACCGTGACCGTGACTATATATGGCCCTCAGCCGGAGCCGGACATGACGATCACCATCTACGCCCAATCCGACAATCCGGATGTGCCTATCGGACAGAAGGACTTCGGCCTGAAGGAGGAGGCAGCGCCTTCTGGAAATGTGCTGGCCATCCAGTCACTCGACGGCAATCCGCTGTCGGAGAACACGCCGCATTTGTTGCAGGCAACCTACCAGACAGCAGATGGCAGCCAGAAGCACGGTAATCAGCCGGTCGATTGGACGCTTTTGAGCGGCACGACCTCCGGCGTCAAGCTCAACCCAACTCAGACCACCACGCTTTCCGACGGCACCACTGTCACCAGTGTCGAGTATGACGGGTCCGGTTCCGCCGTGGCCTACATCCAGGCAAAAGCCGGGACAAAACCCGACATCGGTACACTCACAATCCAGTTCTCGGCCAAGACAGATCCGGTGCCGGGGCTGGGCTCCATGCAGCTTCAATCCACTGATGGCAACGATCTTACGGCGGGCGTACCGCACCAGCTAACCTGCACCTATAAGGACAGCAAGGGCCAGTATATGCCGGCCTTCACACCAGTGATTTGGAACGGCATACCGGATGACCGGCTGACTTTCTCCGGTGGCAGCAATCCGTTGCAGGGCGACGCCTCCAACGTGTCTCGGGTGCAAGGCGACAAAGGTGAGGCCTCTATCTATGTGACGGCCGCGGCGGGCGTCGATTTCACGGCGCTGATCTCGACGATCGGGGTTCTCAATCCCGAAGTGGGCACCAACGACCATGCCGACACCCCCCTGACACCGAACTTCAAGGGCGGTCTCATCATCACCTCACCGGACGGCGCTTCGCTGCCGCTTTATCTGCCGTCCCATCCCTCTCTATGATCATTCCGATCCAAACCTTGTGTTGAGCTTTGGGCAAGGTCAGGGTAGCGGTCTCATCATCACCTCACCGGACGGCGCTTCGCTGCCGCTTTATCTGCCGTCCCATCCGCTCAATGCGATCTATACCGGACCGGACGACGTCACCATCAAGGAGGTTGTGTGGTCGACAGACCGTGACGACGATCCGGATTACATGTTCACGTTCGAGCCCAATATCACCAACCTCGGCGAGACCACGCAGATCACGGCCTATGGGCCGAACAAGCAGATCACGGTCAATGTCTACGCCCGTTCGTCGGACGCGGACAATTGGGCGGTATCGTCTCCCTATCAGCTGACGTTCACGCCTGTTACCAAGCCGCAGTTCGGGGAAGTCATCGATCTCGTCTCCTGGGATGACAATCCGCTGGCGGAAGGCGAATGGCATCTCTTGCAGGCGACGTTCAGGGAGTACAACGGCGATCCCGTCGCTCATTACCATCCGGTGAACTGGGAGGCTGTCGCCGACAATGCCTCCGTGACGGTGGAGCTGGCGGAGCCGAATGGCGCGACGGATGCCGACGGCGTCATGACCAACGCCCTGCGCATCACCGGGGATGTCGAGACCACCGTCACTGTGACGGTGACCGCGGACTCAACCACCTCCGATCCCCTGAAGCTCCTCTTTCAGCCGCCTCCACTGGACAAGCCGGCGAAGGAAGGGAGGATGGTTCTCGGCCCTCAGGGCGACGGCACGATCGGCGATCCGTATCCGCTGACGGTGACTTATACCGACAGCGCTGGCGAGCCAATGCCGGATGGCACGGTGGTGACCTGGCACGGCTACCCGTCTGACCGGCTCGCCTTCACCAGCCCGACCTCCAAGGTCACCGGCGGGCAGGGTGTCGCCACGAACACGGTCACCGCCTTGGATGGAGAGGATATCGCCAATGCGGTGATCGCGACGACATGCTTCAACCCGCGGATCGGCGCCAACGACCATTCCGATCCCGATCTCGTCATCAGCTTTACGCAATCGCAGCCGACACAAGGGGTGAGCGGGATTGAGATCGACAAGGCATCGTGCCTCAGCGAATGGGATGTGGATATCACCGATACGACGCAGGTCATCAAGTGCCAGGCCCGGATCCTGAACCAGGTGACCACCCCGCAGTCGGTGAAACTGCCAACCACCCCGCCTGTTGCCGGGGTGGAGATGTGGGATGCCACGACCGGCAAGCCGCTGTCAGCGCCGGACGGCAAGACCTACGTGATGCAGACCGATGCCAGTGGTGTCGCGACATTCCTGATCGGATCGGCGAACGATACGTACTTCGGTGTCAATGTGCAGTGGAATGACTTTACCTCCCCTGCGGCACAGCTTGCGATCGCAAGCGGCAGCGGGCGGCTGCCGGCGCCTATCGTCGTCAGTGGGCTGCAGAACGGTGTTCTCACCATTCCGCCTGGCGTTCCCACCTTCAATGTGACCATTCCCACAAGCAGCAACGTGAACAAAGACGATCCTGTGGCGCTGGTGCTCAACAATCGCGTGGTCTGGGAAGGGAAGGTGGATCCGGACTTCAAGATCCCGGTGGCGTATGCGGCCCTGGACCTGACCAACTCCAATACGCTGATCTATGTGACGACGGGGCAGCAGGAATCGCAACCGGCCGGCGGGTCTGCCTTCACGACGAGCGGCGGTCCTGTGATGACGGGCCCCTATCAGACCGTTAATCGTGGGCCGCAAATGCCGAAGGTGATCACGAAGACCAAGAATGTGGTCGGGCCGGGCGATATCACGGGCCAGGGGCTGAAGGTCTCCATCCCGCCCTATGGCGCGAAACAGGGCGATGTCGTTACAGTCTTCGGCTATGTATCCGGTGTGTACGGACTGCCTTTGTCCGATCCGGCACGCAACATCATTGCCGTGACCTATAATGTCGATGCCCGCAGTCCGTTGCTGTCGGGACAATCGGTTGCGGTATACCTGCCGCAATGGGCCATGGCCGGATATACGAATGGCCAGCAGGCAGACGATAAAGGCCAACTGCAGGTCGACTACAACATCCTGAGCACGAACGGCACGACCTGGTCCAACATCGCTCCAGGCGCAACCACATACTTCGACCTCCACACGACACTCTAGGGCGGCGCCCGCTGCGAGGCAGACCACAACACCACGACCATGGCCCCAAAGGCCATGGTCGGCTGAAGCCTCCAACATCGCTCCAGGCGCAACCACATACTTCGACCTCCACACGACACTCTAGGGCGGCGCCCGCTGCGAGGCAGACCACAACACCACGACCATGGCCCCAAAGGCCATGGTCGGCTGAAGCCTGTCAAATCGGCTCCACAAAGTGGGAAACCGTTTACATAAGCATGATCGGACGATTCTTAGAGCCTGATCCGAAATTAAGTTGAGTGGTATCAGTTAGTTAGCTTGACGCTAGCGCCAGTCGTTGATTCAGGGGTTTTGCAACAAACTTCCGGAGATCGACGATGTGGACCGATACCACTCGGGCGCAATATGCCCGTGCAGACCTGGCTTTGCCAAGCGATTTGACCGATGCCGAATGGGCGGTGCTCGAGCCCTTCTTTCCGCCGCCCTCGTCTGTGGGGCGTCCGCGCAAGTGGCCGCTCAGGCGCATTATCGAGGCGATTTTGTATCTACTACGCGGCGGGCTGCCGTGGCGGATGCTGCCGCCCTGCTTTCCGCCCGTCTCGACGGTGCGGCGCTGGTTTTATCTGTGGCGCGACAACGGCCTGTGGCTCTCGCTCAACCATAGCCTGCTGTTGATCGGTCGGGAAGCTGCAGGCCGGAGGCTTCGCCCAGCGCCGGCGTGATCGACAGCCAGAGTGTGAAGACCTCGGAAAGCGGCGGGCCTTCCGGCTATGACGCGGGCAAGAAGATCAAGGGACGCAAGCGCCACATCCTGACCGACACCGATGGCAATCTGGTCCATGCCGTGATCCACACTGCCGATATCCAGGATCGTGATGGCGCGCCATTGGTGCTGGCCGAGATCGTCCGTCGCTTCCCGTGGCTGCGCCATGTCTTTGCTGATGGTGGCTATGCGGGCGAAAAGCTCAGGGACGCCCTGCGTCGCATCGGCAAATGGACCGTCGAGATCGTCAAGCGATCGGATACCGCGAAAGGCTTCGTCGTGCTGCCCGGGCGCTGGGTCGTCGAGCGAACGCTGGCTTGGCTCAATCGGAACCGGCGCCTCGCCAAGGACTTCGAACAGACCATCGCGTCCGCAACCGCATGGCTCTTCATCGCCTCCATCCAGCTCTTCACTCGCAGAATCGCAAAAATATGAAATTACACCGGATAATTTTGAATCAGGCTCTTAGATGATGCACGAATTTGGGCGGCATATATTTCATCCCTGATTGGCACCAGCTTTGACGCAAGCCACCGATGGTAATGAATTGACCCGGCATCTGGGTTTTCATGTCGAATGCTCCTGACAAAGCACTTTGCTATGTCCGATTATTTCCTCTTCGTTGATCTGATTTTTCTCAGTTGTATTGCTCTGCCTGAATGCATCCAAGGAGCAGAAATTAAGCTGTGCTTTTTGGGGGCAAGAGCCTGATTACCCAACAAATGGCCAAGCTAAAACCGCACTCCAAGCGAAGGTAATTTTGATTTTTGCGGAAATGTATTCAATATTTAACCGAATGTTGTCAAATTTCACTTTCTAATATTTATTACAAAATATAGCAATTTTTTACATATGTGATAGGAGATTCTATATTCTGAATCATATTCGTAAGCATGATGTGTAGTCCGCATCTGGAAAGTGTTGTCTGCTTGAGTTTTGCGCGGCATTCAGAAATACGCTGGAATTGGGGGTTGTCAGAATGAATAGCATGGCAAAACTTACTAGATTTTCTTGCGTCCGAGCCTCTTATGCATCCTCTTTGATAGATCGAGACCTCTTTCGTAAGAGAGGAAATACACGCTCGGATACGTCCTTGATGAAGCCGGCTCTTCAAAGATGTCTTGCAAGACTGCTTTGTTCGGCTTCTGCCATCGCACTGATACAAATGGCGCTGCTTTCATCAGCACAATCCCAAAACTACGGCTACGGCGGAGACGGATCTGCGACGAGCGCTCGCTCGGGCATCGGCGGCGGCGGCGGGGCGCCTGGTATGCCAGGCTCTCCAGGTAAGGGCCCCGGGGGAGGATGGGACGGCGAGGGCGGCGGCGGCGGCGGGGGTGGTGGTTCTGGTGCCGGTAGTGGTAGTGGCGGTGCTGGTGGGGCTGGTCTCAATGGCGGTGGCGATGGCGGTGCGGGTGGGGATGGTGGGGCCAATCGGCCTTCCATTACTACTTCGTACACCAATTCCGCACCGATCGTCGGTTTCGCGGGTGGCGCCGGCTCAGCGGGTAAGGATAGTGTCGGCAATGCCTTCGCCGGAGGTAGTGGTGGTGGCGGTGGTGGTGGTGGCTACGGAATGGTGGTGAACGGAGGAGTGCTGATCCAGAACACATCATCCATTGAAGGTGGTGAAGGCGGGTTAGGCGGCGCTGGAAGTGACAACGGCCCGCTTTTTAACGCAGGATGGGCAGGCGCCGGAGGTGGCGGCGGTATTGGTGTGCAATTCATGCTGCCAGGCGGAACCCTGGAAAACAAGGGCGTTGTCAGCGAAATTCGGGGTGGGAATGGCGGAGATGGTGGCGCTGCAACGGGTACCGCAGGTGTGTCCGGTTATAGAAGTGGTAACGGAGGCCTAGGTGGCGCGGGCATTCTTGGCAGTTCGATAACAATCATCAACGCTGGCACTATCCAGGGGGGGAACGGTGGCAACCCAGGCGGGGCCATCGGCAATATCGTCACTCCATTCCTTGGAACCGCGGGAGCCGGCGGGGACGGCATCTTCGGTGATGGGTTGACGATAACCAACACCGGCACCATTCAGGGCGGTAATGGTGGTGGGGGCATCAATGATTCGTCAACGGCCGGAGCCGGCGGGAACGGCATCGTCGGTTCCAATCTTCATATTATCAATAGCGGCAAGATTTTGAAAGGTTTAGCCGGAGTCGCCTCCGGCACCAACAGCACCCCGGCATCGGATGGAAAAGCCATCATCTTTACAGGTGGCGACAACATTCTCGAACTACGGGCGGGCTATGACTTCGGCAACGGTTCGGTAGATGCGAGTGCCGCACAGGCGACGCTTGTGCTCGGTGGCACGGCGGATTCCAGTTTTGACGTAACCAAGCTCACCACTCAATTTGCCGCTTTCACTGGGTTTCAGGTGACGGGCACAGCGCTTTGGACGTTGCAGAACACAACAAACTATATGTCGCGATGGCAGTTGCTGGGTGGCGTGCTGTCCGTTTCAGATAATGCCCAGCTCGGGGCGCTCGGCCTTAACCCCGCTGCAAATGCATCGCTCACATTCAACGGCGGAACGCTGCAGGTGACGGGGACGACGTTCTCGGACTTTGGCACCCGTCCCGTCGTCTGGGGCGCCGGGGGCGGCGGTTTTGACATCGCCGATCAAAATAACACGTTCACTGTTTCCCAGTCGCTTAGTGCAGGCGGCCCGCTCCACAAATATGGTGCGGGATCCTTGGTGCTCTTGGGCGCCAATCAGTATACCGGCGGTACCTTCATCCATGGTGGCGTGCTCTCCATATCGTCTGAGAACAATATTGGTGCCTCATCGAGTGGGATCACCTTTAATGGCGGTACGCTGGAGAACACGAATTCGGGCGGGCTGACATTCGGCTCGCAGCGCGCGATAACGATGGCTGGCGCGGGGACGCTTAAATCAAACAGCGTTCTGCACGTGGAGGGCGATATTGCTGGCGCCGGCGCTCTCACCAAGACCGGCAACGGCAATCTGATCCTTACCGGCAACAATGGCGGTTATTCGGGCGCCATGACAATCAGCGGGGGAGACCTGCATGTGGGTAACGGCGGTGCGACAGGCACGCTCGGCGGCGCAAATAGCAGCGTCGCGCTCACGAACACAACAACCAAGCTTATTTTCGATCGTTCGGGCAGCTTATCCTATGACGGCAAGATTAGCGGCGCCGGCTTGGTTATGGTACAGGACGGTCTTGAACTGACCCTGGGCGGCGACAACAGTTACAAGGGCAGTACGGATATTGCTGCCAACAGCAAGCTCGTCATTAACGGTGATCAAACCCAAGCGACGGGTCTGGTCACGGTGAACAATGGTGCAACACTGGCTGGCGGTGAGGGCAGCAACCCAGGCACCGGTACGATCGGCGGCAGCGTGATGCTGGACGGCGGTACATTGCTTACACAGGACAGCAACGCCAATGGCATCAACAGGGTGACCATCAATGGCGATCTCACCGTACAGAACGGTGCGAAGCTGGATTACAAATACGGAATCGATCCCAATGGCAACCATGACGCGTTGATGGTCCAGGTCAACGGTACCGTGAATCTGAATGGCGGTGTCGTGACCATCGAGAACAATTCGGGGCAGGATTTCGGTCCAGGCATATACGGCCTTGTTCATGGAACGATCAACGGAAGCAACTTAACGCTCGGCAGCGTCACCCCAAGCCAATCCAATTTGAGTCTGCAAATTACCAGCGATCGCGTGAACCTCTATAACAATACAAATCCCGTCACTAATACCTATAATTTCTGGGACGGCAGCCATACCGCGCCCGACTGCTCCGGCGGTGTATGTAAGGTCGACGGTGGATCGGGCACCTGGCAGGCCGCTGGCGGCTTGACCAACTGGACGATCGCCGACGGCTCCGCCAATGGCGGTTTCAGCGACAGCAGCTTCGCGATTTTCATGGGCCAAGGCGGTACGGTGCAGGTGGACAGCAGCACCGCGGGTCCGATCCGCGTCTCCGGTATGCAGTTTTCGGTTGATGGTTATACGGTGCAGGGAGAACCCATTACGCTGGTACCTGATGCGACAACGGGAGAGACTCTCATTCGCGTCGGCGATCACACGGATGTCAGCGCAGCGTATATCGCCACGATCAACTCCAAACTTATCGGTACTGGGCCACTGGTGAAGGGGGACCGTGGTATCTTGGTGCTGAGCGGTGCCAATGAATATTCCGGCGGCACCTTGATCAAAGGCGGCGTTCTGTCGGTGTCCGCCGATGGTAATCTCGGTGCATCAACCGGCGGGCTGACACTCACCGGCGGCACGTTGCAGGTTACGGGCGGATATGCAGCGACATCGCGCAATTTAACGGTCGGCACGGGCGGCGGGGGTGTCGATGTCGCCAATTCATCCTTCACGATCTCGAAAGCGATCAGCGGCACAGGCGCGCTCACCAAACTTGGCGCCGGCACATTGGTGCTAGCGAACGTGGGCAACAGCGCGAGCTATACAGGCACCATCACGATCGCGGATGGCACACTGTCGATTGCCACAGGAGACAATCTCGGCTCGGGCGGGCTCGTCTTCGATACGACCGTTGCAGGCGGCGGATCTACCGCCACACTGCTCGTCACCTCCACCACCAACTACGCTGATCCCGTTAAATTCAACACGGACGGTGTGATCGAAACCGCTTCATCGACCAGCGTGACGCTGGGCGGCCAGCTTTCCGGAGCAGGCCGCCTCATCAAGGACGGTGCCGGCAAGCTGATACTCTCCGATCACACGAACACCTATACCGGCGGTACGGTGCTCAATGACGGCACGCTGGCCGTAGCCTTCGACTGCAGTCTCGGCTGTGCCAACGAAACGCCGGCAGGCGCTCTCACCTTCAATGGCGGTACGCTGCAGAGCACCAAACAGATCACCACCTCGCGCAACGTGACAGTCAATGCCGGCGGTGGCACCTTCCTGACCGATCCAAACGGCGATCTGACGCTGTCGGGCAATGTGACCGGGACCGGCCAGTTCGTCAAGGATGGCGGTGGCACCCTGACGCTGACGGGCAGCAGCGGCGGCTTTTCCGGCAAGACCACCGTGTCGGACGGGATACTGTATGTGGATGGCCCGCTCGGCGGCACCATGAACGTCGCCTCGGGGGGGACGCTCGGCGGCACGGGCACAGTCGGCTCGACGACCGTCGCAGATGGCGGCACGCTTCTCGGGCGCCAGGGTGAGCGGCTCACCATCGACGGCGATCTGACGCTTTCGAGCGCGTCCAATGTTGATGTTTCGCTCGGCGCGCCGCAGGCGGCAGCGGATCCCGGCCTCTTCAATGTGATGGGCGATCTGGTCCTGGATGGCGTGCTTAATATCACCGATCACGGCGGCTTTACCCCGGGGCTCTACCGGCTGTTCGATTATGGCGGCGCGCTCACCGACAATGGGCTTGATCTGGGTAAAGTGCCCGGGAATATCGATCCAAACGATCTGGCGGTAGATACGAGCATCGAGCACGAGGTCAATCTGATCAGCACAAATGGTGTCGTCTTAAACTACTGGAAAGGTGGCAATGGGACATGGGACCTCGCCAACAACAGCTGGACTAATGGGGTGCCAGGGACGACCGACGGTAAATGGATGGATGACAATTTCGCCATCTTCCGGAACCTCCCCGCTGGTAAAGTGACGGTTGATGGCAGCGGTGGCCCGATCCTGGTCTCCGGCATGCAGTTCGCTGTCGATGGCTACCGCATCGAGGGTGACGCGATCAGGCTGGGTGCGGCCGAGACCATCATCCGCACCGGGCTTGGGGGGCGTGCAGCCGGGACGACGGCGACCATCGCCTCGGAGCTGGCAGGATCAGGCAAGCTCGTCAAGACCGAAGCCGGCACGCTGATCCTCGCGGGGAAAAACAGCTACACCGGTGGCACGGCAATCAGCGAGGGTACATTACAACTTGGCGAAGGCGGCACTTCGGGTAGCGTCGAAGGCGCGATCACCAATGACGGGACGCTCGCTTTCAACCGCTCGGACGATGTCATCTTCAAGAATGCCGTCACCGGCACGGGCGGTTTTGACCAGATGGGCCCGGGCAAGACAGTTCTCGATGGTGATTATTCCGGTCTGACCGGCGTCCATAAAGTCAACAAGGGTATCCTGGAGGTCAATGAAAGGCTCGGGGGCATGATCGACGTGCTCGGTGGACAATTGCAGGGCGCCGGCATCGTTGGCACGACGCTGAACGCTGCCGGCGGCACGATTGCGCCAGGCAATTCGATCGGCACGCTGACCGTCGATGGTGACTATATCGGGCAGGGCGGCACGCTTTCCATCGAGGCCGTGCTTGGCGGTGACGACTCGCCGACGGATCTGCTCGTCGTCACAGGCAGCACTTCGGGCAAGACCAATGTTCAGGTGACGAACCTGGACGGCGGCGGCGCGCAGACCGATAAAGGCATCAAGATCATTGATGTCGGCGGCGCTTCGAATGGCACGTTTACGCTTGCCGGCGATTATATCTTCGCCGGCGATCAGATAAAGGTCGGTGGCGCCTATGCCTATAGGCTCTATAAGGGTGGAGTTACCGATCCAAGCGATGGCGATTGGTATCTGCGCTCGCATTTGGAACCAGGACCTACGCCCCACTTCCAGCCTGGTGTGCCGATCTACGAGGCCTATGCGCATGTGCTGCAGGAGCTGAACAGGGTGGGCACGCTGCGCGGGCGCGTCGGCAACCGCTACTGGAGCGGCGCGGCCAATCCGGTCCTCGCCGAGGGTGACGGGCCGGGCG
>NZ_LNTU01000038.1 GCF_001558695.1 Paramesorhizobium deserti | reverse complement strand
AGCTTGAATGTCTCGGCACGATGCGGCTGCAGGCCAAATGCGGTCCAGATCCGACGGATGGTGGTATGCGCGAGGTTTTTCAGCCTTCGTCGCAGTCGAAGTAAGTCGGCGCGATGCTATTAGCACCGATGCGGCGATCCAGTCGGCTGCCCAGGCCCGTTCATAAGTGTCGTCGATACGGGCCAGCGGCTGGAGCGAAACGGATGCCTCGTCGCCTTCCGTCAGCCCACCGCCAAGATCATGCCAGTCGCCGCCCATGGAAAAGTATGTGGGAGCGGGGCTTCAAAGCCCTCATCGACGATCTCAAGAACGAATATCTCAGCTCGACACCACCCTGGTTCGCGCCCCCCGCCAAACGGGGTCTGGTTGCCGCTTCCGTCTGTGAAACGGTTGCGCTTGATTATTTCCCAGCGAGGGCAAGAAAATTTTTCAATGGCCGGCTAATCGCGTGCCAGCGCCACGACGGGATCCAGTTTTGATGCATTGCGGGCGGGGATGAAGCCGAAACCGATGCCGATCAAGCTCGAGCACACCAGCGCCATGATCATTGAAGCCGGCGAATAGATAAGCTGAAACATGGTGCTGAACTGGGCGAAAAATGCCCCGAACCCCGCGGCGATCAAAACACCGAGCACGCCGCCGATCAGGCAGACCAGTAGGGCTTCAATGAGGAATTGTTGGAGGATATCGCTCTGGCGCGCACCGATGGCCATGCGCACGCCGATCTCGTTAATTCTCTCGGAGACTGCGACCAGCATGATGTTCATCACGCCGATACCGCCGACGAACAGCGATATGCCTGCGATGCAGGCAATAAGCAGGGCAAGGGTCCCCGTCGTCGCCTGGATGGTTTTCTGCAAGCTGTCCGTATTGAAGATAAAAAAATCCTGCTCGCCATGGCGCTTTGTCAAGAAGGCCGTCACCATCTTTTCGGCCTCGGCCGGATCCATCGTATCGTTGACGCGCACCACAATGGATTGCAGCGTGCGAGATCCTGTCATGCGTGTCTGCACGGTCGTATATGGCAGGAACACTTCGAGGTTTTGCGCCCCACCCATCCCCGCTTCCTCTGCCTTGACGACACCGATGACACGTACCGGCGCATCTTTCAGGAGAACGATCTTGCCGATGACCGAACCACGTTCATGGGGAAAGAGGGTTTTTTTCGCATTCTCGTCAATGACCGCCTCCTGCGCCATATCGTTAACACTCTGCCTGTCGAAGAAGCGCCCCTCCAGAAGCTTGCTGTTGCGCGTGGCAAAGTATTGGTAGCCCACACCGCTTACCCTCACGCTGACTTCCTTGCCCCCCACCCGCACCGTTGATGTGGTTGAACTCGCAGGCGTGGCGGCCATCACATAAGGTAATTTGGCAAGCTCGATCGCGTCTGCCACCGTCAGTGTTGTGATCTGCGCCGCTTTCAGATCGCCGAAGCCCCGACCGGGACTGATATAGAGCGTATTAGTGCCGAGGTCGCTGATCTGGTCGAGAATTTGCTTCTGGGAACCCTGACCGAGAGCCACCACGCAGACCACCGACGCTGTGCCGATGACGATGCCCAACATCGTTAGGAATGTGCGCATGCGATGTGCATTCATAGAACGCAAAGCCATCGCAAAGGCTTCGTTGAAACGGTCACGCATCCCGCCGTACGGTTTCGGCTTTTCCAGCTTGCTATGCACGTCGGCATTGCTCGCGCCATCGCTGTGGACGGTACCATTTCGCCTATCGGCAATGATCATACCGTCATTGATCTCGATGATGCGCTGGGCACGCGCCGCAACATTGCGATCATGCGTGACGATGATGATTGTACGCCCTTCCCGATTCAGCTCCTGAAGAATGCTGAGGACGTCTTCGCTGCTGTGGCTGTCGAGCGCTCCGGTCGGCTCGTCGGCGAGAATGACATCGGCATTGTTGATCAGCGCGCGGGCAATTGAGACACGCTGTTGCTGACCGCCAGAAAGCTGGCTCGGCCGGTGATGCTTCCGCTCGCCCATGCCGAGACGCTGCAAGATGGCTTCGGCCTTTTCGCGACGCACATCACGGCGCTGCCCGGCATAGATGGCAGGGATTTCGACATTGCCCACCGCGTCCAGTTCATTCAGCAGATGATAGCGCTGGAAAATAAAGCCGAAATGCTCGCGCCGCAGTTCCGCCAGCTCATCAGCTTCAAGCTCCGAGGTCGAGCGTCCAGAGATCAGATATTCCCCCTCGGAGGGTCGGTCGAGGCATCCGAGGATATTCATCAACGTAGATTTGCCTGAGCCGGACGCACCGATGATGGCCACCATCTCTCCGCGTTGAATGGTGAGATCGATATGGTGAAGTACAGTCGCGAATTCATCACCTGAAGGATATACTCGAGTGATGCCGTTGAGCGCGATCAGAGGGGTTTCGCTCATGTCACGTACCGACGGCGACCGCTGGAGCTGGCGTTTGATTGTCAGTTACAATCCTGTCGCCCTCCTTCAAGCCCGAGCGGATTTCGATATTGACCTTGTCGGTAATACCGGTCTCGACCTCCCGGTCCTCTATGGCGCCGTTGCCCGTGATCACGCGAACGGTCGCCTTATCCGATAAACCCGATGCCCGCAGCGCAGATACGGGAGCCAGAAGCACGTTCGTGGCCTTGGCGAGAACGATGTGAACCTCGGTCGTCATATAGGTCCTGAGCAACCCGTCCGAGTTTGGAACACTGAATATTCCCTTGTAGTAAATAGCCGACGGGATCGCCCCGCTCGATGCAGGAGCACTGCTGCTCGAACTGAAGCTCTTGTCATTGACGATGGAATCCGGCGCCGGCTCGATCCGTTCGAGCTTCGCTTCATAGCGCTTTGAATTCTGGCCGGAAATGGTGAAGTAGAGCGGCAACCCTTCATGCACCTGGGTGATATCCGCTTCGGAAATATCCGCCTCCACGGTCATCTCGTCCAGTTGCCCCAGAATTGCAATAGTTGGCGCGCTTTGTTGCGCGTTGACGGTCTGGCCTTCCTGAACCACCGTGACCAGGATGGTACCATCGATGTGAGCCGTAATACGAGTATAAGCGAGGTTGGTTTCGGCAATCTGCACATCGACCTTCGAGGCAGCAATGGCTGCTTCGCTGTTGGCAAGCTGCGCCTGCTTCGATTTCAGCGTGGCGACGGCCTTGTCATATTCGGATCTGGCGACTGCATTCTTGCCGATCATCATCTGATTGCGCGCAAGATCCTGCCGCGCCAGTTCGAGATTCGCGATATTCTCATCGCGAATGGCCTCGTTTCGCTGCAAGGTCGCCTGAGCCTTGTTGAGCTCATTTTGCTGGTTAGTCGAATCGATGAGTGCCACGACCTCGCCCGCCTTGACCTTCTGTCCGGGTCTCACCTTGAGAGACAGGATCCGGCCTGTCGCTTGCGCGCCGATGCCCACAAGCCTTTTCGGCCGCAGCGTCCCTGTTACAAGCACCGAGTTTTCTATATCGCCGCGCCGGACAGTCGTCGTGCTTGGAATCGGCTCATCCTGCGTCCAGTGGCGGAGAGTGAAATAGGCTCCGATCAGCAATACCGTCAGAATAGGGAGCCAATGATGCCAGCGGAAGCGTCGCTTTGACCGGGTTTTCATGACGGCCTTGTATCTGTTGCCGGCGAGGCCGGTATCGCTGGTTTGACGAAATGCGGTCCGGTTGGGCCGTCAACGATTTCCGGTTTGCTGACGTCGATGCGGCCGTTCCAGCCACCCCCCAGCGCCTTCTGCAGGGCGACGTAGCCGAGGACGAGGTCCGTTCTGGCCTGGGCAAGACCGGTCTCCGCATTCAGGAGGTCTCTTTGCGCGGTTAGCACATCGATAAAACTCTTCGTGCCGGCCCTGTATTGATCGAGGGTCAGTTCATTGATTTTGCGGCTATTGCTCACGATTCGCTGCTGTTGGGCGACACGCAAGCGATTCTGGTTGAGCGATACGCTTGCATTTTCAACCTCGCCGAGCGCCGTCACGATGGTCTTGCGATAGGCGATGAAAGACTGGTCGCGAGCGGCTCTGGTCACTTCGACATCGGCGTTCAGCTTGCTACGGTTGAAAATCGGCACGCTGAGGCTCGGCCCGAAACTCCACCCGATCGTGGACAGCCGGGCCAGATCGCCGATCTTCGCGCCGCCCGTATTGATGTCGCCGCTCAACAAAATCCTAGGATAAAGGGCTGCCTGTTTCTGTCCGATGCTGGCTGTCAAGCTCGCATATTCACGTTCGGCCGCGCGAATATCCGGCCTGCTCAGGAGCAGATCGGCCGGCAATCCGGCTGAAACCTTGCGCGGAACGGAGGGAATGGGGTGGGTTTTGTCGAGCACGGCCGCGAGCGCGGACGAGGAGCGGCTCGTCAGAACGGAAAGTTTGTTGAGATAGGTCGCGTAATTGATCCGCAGGCCGGGTATCTGGGCTTCCGTGGATGCCGCCTGCGTTTTGGCACTAATAAGATCGACTTGCGATATTTGACCGGCCTGAAGCTGGCTGCGCGTGAGAACAACCGTCTGGCGCTGCGATGCCGCGTTGCGTTGCGCAATGGCGATGTTTGCCTGCACGCCACGCAGCTGCGCATAATTGGTTGCGATATCGCCAATCAGGGTGACGAGCGCCCCACGAAGCTGTTCATCCGCCGCCTCGATATTGTAATAGGCGGCTTCAACGCCTCGATGATTGGCCCCGAACAAATCAAGCTCCCACTGGGTCTTGAAACCTAGGCTCGATTGGCTCGACGCCGCCGTGGAACCGTTATCGGAGCGCATGTAGTTTCCGCTTCCGTCCAGAGAAGGAAAGAGAACGCCGCCTGCGGAAGCATAATTGGCCCTCGCTTGCCGCACCTTTGCCTTGGCAGTTGCGACATCGGGACTTGTAGCAATGCCATCCGCGACCAGTTGATCGAGTACGGGATCGTGGAGGTTCTTCCACCAGTCACCAAGGCGCGGAGCCTGCGTACTGGCTTTGCTATTCCATTTGGACAGCGCCAACACCACAGGTTTCTCATAGTCGGGGCCGACGGCCATGCATGCCGTCGTCAAGGGCAACAAGGCCGCGATTACGGTCAGGCGGGAAAGGGATTTCGTCAAAAAAACAGATCCTGAAATATCGATGTAGCATCGCGCGTATAGCTCTTCCGAAGAAGAGCGACCATTCTGTTGGGGTCGCACCACAATATGCATCTATGCTGAGAGACCGCGCCAACTGCCAGACGCTGGTGTCATTGACACTGGCACGCGACGAGGTTCCTGTTGGCCTGTGGCTGTTATGCCCGACAGTTGGACCGGCGATCAGGATCGGATGGCAAAAGCTGGCGTTGCCGAGCGATTGCGCGCGTCCCGCATCAAGCCGGAGATCGCGCTTCATGAGATCGATCGGCTGATCTCGGCAAATATCCGGTTTGTCACCGTGCTTGCTGACACAGCTATGGTCCGTCAGCCGCTCCGCCCACTGAAAAAAGTCTCTGCGGTCGCGTCCTGTGTCGTGCTTACCGTCTATGGACGCGACCGAGATTACTAAATCTACCATCAATTACTGACAGTTAGAAGTTCTATGCAGGTTTGCACTGATATGTATTATCACTCGAACGATAACACAGCAGTGTGCCCTGCTGATCCAAACAATAGCCAGCCTGGTTAGCATCATGCAAATCCTGGCAAGTTGGCGTTCCAGGGCCGCCAGGCCCTCTAGGCACGCCAATAAGATCTGCTTGGGATACCCCCATTGCAGCGCCTAATGCAGCAGAAACAATTGACAAACACAAAATTGCTTTTTTCATAATTACCTCCATGAATGCAAAATTTAATCTTAATGAGGACGGGAGCATATCAACACGCCAGGGGAGCCATCGGTGCATATGCGTCCATGCCCATCACGGCAGGGGAATGTTGGATTATTGTAATCGCATGTTGGCAAAGTATCCGCCGTTGTAGCGGGAACCGTATCCGCATACGTGATAAATGCGGTCCCGGACAAGGCAGCAAAAATGATAGATAGAGACAAAATTGTTTTTTTCAAAAAATCACCCAAAAATTATTCTGCAAATTAATAGTCTGCGGAATTATGCTGCGCCTTTCCGACCAGTCCAGCAATTCCATTTCTATGGGCCCAATTTTCATATCCCAAGAAATTTAATTTCCTTCTCTTCGGTCAGGTGGACAAAAGCTCTCCAGAGTAATGCTGAAGCAGAAGACATCGCCGACTACCTCTTCAAAATAGCCACAGAGCACATGGCGCTGCCCGATCGCGAGATGGCGAAGCTGTCCGAGACAGCCGCAGCAGCAATCGTGGCCCTCCGATCAAACCGCTAGTCGGAGGTCAGCTTCGAGCTACCTGCGGTGCTCACCGGACGGATACCAAGCGTGGACAATGCCCCAGAAGCGACAGCCTGACAAAGCTCCCGGTCCGGCAGAGGTAAACCCCGATTTGTGAGACAGGCTTTAAGGTAGATCGCTCAGTGAAAAGGACGCTCTGGCATGAAGACTGCAGACGGTCTACGGCCGAGTCAAGGCCAAGGTTGCGCCGTGTTCAAGGCTGATGTTCAGGCCGGGTATACTCAAAGAAGACTTGCGACGGTTCCCGTGTGGCCTGCCATAGCTATTTAATGAGGCTTTCGAGTGAGAGGTCGGTGATAACTTCATTGGCAAGAGCAGGTTTCCAAAGGTTTCGCCAAGGGTCAGAACTTCGCGGAAAAATCCGCCCGGAACCGTGGTCGCCGGCGTTGCTGGCGATCTGGCCGGAGTAGGAGACGCCCAGAGAGGCCTTGGCTGAAAGACTGAAATGAAGTCCAGCCTCAAGCAGCACGGCGTCCTCGGCGATGGGCGTTCGGCAATCGTGAATGCGTTACTGCCAGTAAATGCGAAACTGGACAACGGCGTTACGTCACCGAAGGCATGACGCCAGCCGACCATGCCGCTTGCTGTTGCCTGGATCGCTCCGATACTAAAGCCTGTCGAGGCGCGCAACCCGAGCGTGGTGAAGTCACGTCCGCGTCGGAACTGAGGGTTGTAAGTGCGGCAGCACCGCCGTTCTCATTGAAGCCGTCAGTGTGGACGTTGACATAGGCGAGATTGCCAAACGGCTCAAAGGCAAAGCTGCCATGGTCGACCTTATAGCCAAGTTCGCCAAACACCTGGGTCGTTCCCGCGTCGTAATCGGCCGACAGTTGGTCGCTAACGCCAGGAAAGGCGACGGATCGCACGGTCTCGATGCTGTGCCAAGTGTAGGCGGCACCTGCCCTGAAGCCGAGAGCGCCCCATCGGGTGCCGCCATAGAGCCCAAGGTGATAATCGTCGCTGTCGCCCGAGGAGGCGCGCTTATCCAAATCGAAGGACGAGTGGCTGTAGCCGGCAACAACGCCAAGTCGCCAGGTTTCCGTGACGAAGCCATCCGCGCCGATCAGCAGACCGCCGATTGACCGATCCAACGCCGCGGCATTGCCATCACCGTCCCATTCCACCCAGGAGCCGAGTCCCTGCACCCATACGGCAAATCGGTCGGTGTCCGAAGAGGTTGGGGCGAAGACATTGGCGCTCTTGCCTTCCCGCGCCAGAGCTTCGTCGGGACCATACCCCATCACTGGTAGCGATGGACTGGCGACCGCATCAAATCGCAATCCGCCTTCAAGCGGCCGAAGCCAGTGGTCTGGCCCGTTCGATTCGCTCACGCTCACGCGGCGAGTGCATCGCTTCCCACAAATCGGTGCGGCGCTGCACGTTCAGCCAGAAATCGGGGCTATTGCCGAACACGCGCGCCAGTATGAGCGCGGTCGGGGCCGTGACGGTTCGCCGGTCATTGCAAAGCTCGTTCACATGCTTGCGCGGAACGCCCATTGCCTCGGACAACGCCGATTGCGTCAATCCCAAAGGCTGCATGAACTCTTCCACCAGGATTTCTCCGACTGTCGCCGGCTTACGTGCGGTCATAAGCATTCCTGTCACCTCATCGATAGCTGTGGTCGTCCAGATAGAGGCCAGACGCTTCGCCCTTGTTTCCATCCCATCGGAACACCAGCCGCCATTGCTTGTTCACGCGGATGGAATGGAAACCTTCGAGATTGCCTTTCAGCTTCTCGAAATGATTGCTCGGCGGCACACGCAAGTCCTGATCGGTCGCCGCGTCGTCGATCATCTGGAGCTTGCGGAACAACCGGCTTTCGAGATCGGCCGGGATATTGCGGGAATGAACATCATCCACGAAAAACGCCCGCAGCCATTCGTCCCGAAACCCTGCGATCATTCCCTGCCTCCAACACTGTCACAATGTACCACCTAACGGTACATTCCGCAAACTGTTTTCTTCATTATCGCGACGGTTCCGCCGCCCTTCCCTTCGTCGGAAGTGGAGCGCTGCGCTCCCACTCCCGCCTTATTCAGCTTCCCTGCGAAATGTCGGGGCGAAGGCGGGCAGTCAAGGATGGCTCAGCCACCGCGCAGCGGCTTGTCCTTGAGGGGCCGGCTTGCAGAAACCACCGATATGGACAGGAAGGCTGCATGGGCGAAACGTGGGGCCACGTTCTTTCGCGGCAAATCGCAGCGATCTGCAAAGCCAAATGTTCGCGACAGCAGCAGCGCTCAAACGCAACCGGGCGGCGCGCAACCGGCACAGGGCAGCACAGGCACGGCATGATATGCGCACTTGGCAAGTTGAGCGCCGCAGGCGCACACGACACCTGATCGAACTGGGCGCCTCGTCGTCAAATCAGGCGTCGTTGAACTGACCGGCGATGATCGCGCCATGATCTTCGGCGCGCTTCTATGGATGGCCGAAAAGCTCAAGGGCGATCAGGCCGAACAGGCGCGGGCGTTGTGGTTGGCGAAAGGGAATAATGCATTTGAAGATGGTGGGGCGCGTCTATAACAGACGGCGGTACTCAATCCTGCGCGAAAACTGGCGTGGTCCGCCCTCCTGACCGAAAGCAAGTAGCCAGGTGAATCGGTTCCCGCAACCAGCCATGATGGGACGAGCGCGCCTGCATCTCACCCTCGCCGTCCGGCACGTCACCCGCTGCTTTTTGGTGTCGAAGAACATTTGCGAAAAACACGGGAGGTCAGGAAGGGGGTCGGTTCCCGCTCGGGGCGAAATGACACCCTAAGAGTTACCCTAAAAGTAATTCTCCAGTGCGAGCCCCCTGACAGTCATCGGGTCTTAGCGTTTGCCATCGATCTGCCGATTATGGTGCATGGCCTTGACGTCTCCGACAATTGCTGTAGTTTACCTAAACGTTTAGGCTGGCTATTGGGAGGATGGCTTGGCGCGTTCAACAATCCGAGATATCAGCCGGGTAACTGGCTTTTCTGTCTTCACGGTCTCGCGCGCGCTGGGCGGTGGTGATGGCGTTTCCGAGCAGAGCCGCGAGCAGATTCTCAAGGCGGCACGCGAACTCGGTTATGTCGTGAACCGAGCAGCTCAGGAATTGCGGCGGGCCAAGCGGGATTCCGTGGCGGTTATCACCGCGAGCACGTCAAACTCCTACTATCTCGACCTTATGGACGGCATCCAGCAGGCGCTCGATCCGTCCGAATGGACCGTCGTTATAGGCGACGTCGCGGTCGACGGCGCCTATGAAGCGCGGCTGGAAGCGCGCATGATCCAGCGTCTCATCGAATCGCGAACGGCCGGCGTGATCTCCGCTCTGACGCTCCAACCCGAGCATACCGAGCTCCTGGCGAAATGGGACATTCCCGTCGTCTTCGTCGATTCCTCGCCGCCGCCGGAGGCCGCGCATTTCCCGAGCGTCACGACGAACAACCACGAGGCCAGCCTGATGGTCGGCCAGCATCTCGCCGAGCATGGCTACAAGGACTGGCTGTTCCTCGTCTATCCTTCGAAATGGTCATCGCGCTTTGGTCGCGAAAGCGGCCTTCGTGAGGCCGCGCTCCACCACGGCGCGAACCTCGTCGTTCTGGAGACGGCCAACGACGCGGCCTCGGCCCGCGAAACGCTGGCGCGGCATCTGGACGGTCGCGAGGCGCCGCCGCATGTTCTCATCGCCGGCAACAACCCGCTGCTGCTGGGCGCGATGGAGCTCTTGCGCGAACGCGCAATCCGTATTCCCGCCGACATGGCGGTGGTGGCCTATGACGAATTTGCCTGGTCGACGCTCACCGATCCGCCAATCACCGTGCTCAACGAGCAAAGTGCGGAGATTGGTCGGCGGGCGGCGATGATGCTGCGCGAGATCATAGAAAGGCAGGAGGCGGCCGAGCGCAAGGGGAAGCCCCCGAGCCCGGTCTACCTGCCAGAGCATCACCAACAGGTGCCGGCGCGGCTGATGCTGCGCGGTTCGTGCGGCTGCGCGCTGCACGGCGGCGGCAGGAACGGTTCCTTTCAGGCGGCTTGAGCGGAAAACCATGCCGGGGAGGAGAGAATTCCGACGATCGACCTAAACGATTAGGTTTTGGAGTCGGAAATGCAGACATCGCGGTGATTGTCGCGAAACTTAACGCCAGGAGGCCGTCCGTCACATCACGGCGGGCGATCAAAAAGGAGGAAACCATGCGATTCAAAACCTATCTGCAGCTTGCGGCAACGGCATCCGTCCTTGCCCTCGGCTCCATTCAGCCGGCTGCCGCCCAGAATGTCTCGAAGAAGATCGAAAAGATCGGCCTGATGGTGCAGGACATGTCCAACCCATTCTTTTCGGCCATGACCAAGGGCGCGGAAGACGCGGCCAAGGCGATCGGCGCCACCGTCAACACCCAGGATGCGCAGCTCGACCTTGCAAATCAGAACACCCAGATCGACGCCTTCATCCAGCAGGGCGTGAACCTCATCGTCATTTCCGCCGTCGACGAGGCCGGCATCGAGCCCGCCATCCTTCGTGCCAAGGAGGCCGGCATCATCGTGATCGCGGTCGATACCCCAGCCAAGGGGGCGGATGCGGTGATCATGACAAATGCGGTGCAGGCGGGTGAACGCTCCTGCGACTATCTGTTCAAGCAAATGGGCGGCAAGGGGGAGGTGCTGTTGGTGGACGGCACGCCGATCCAGACCATCATCGACCGCATCACTGGCTGCAAGAATGTCGCCAAGAACTATCCGGACATTAAGATCGTCGGCCAGCAGGCCTCGAAGAACGACCGCGCCTCGGGCCTTGCCGTCACCACCGACATGCTGACGGCGAATCCGGACGTCACCGGCATTTTTGGCATGAACGACCCATCGGCGCTCGGCGCGGTGCTTGCCGTCGAGCAGGCCGGCAAGGCCAGCGGGATCAAGGTGACCGGCGTCGACGGCAGCCCGGAGGCAGTCGAGGAACTGAAGCGGGAGGGCTCGCCCTTCATCGGCACGGCGACGCAGAACCCGGCCGAGATGGTGCGCCAGGCCGTCAAGGTGGCGGAAGCCATGGCTGCCGGCAATCCGCCCGCCGAAAAGACGATGCTGATCGAGAGCGTGCTCGTCGACCGCGAGAACGTCACTCAGTATTCCGGCTGGTAAGACGCGAGCGTACGGCCACGGCTGGAAGCGGTCTCTCCCCCGCTTCCAGCCACCCGATGCGAGGTACATGACATGTCCCATCCCCTGTTGAACCTTGAAGGCATTTCCAAGCGGTTCGGCGCGACGCTCGCTCTGAACGATGTACGTTTCGATCTCCGGGCAGGAGAGGTGCACGCGCTCATGGGAGAGAACGGCGCCGGCAAGTCGACGCTGATGAAGATCCTCGCCGGCAATATCGAGCGGGACACGGGCACCATCCACATCGATGGGCAGGCAGTCGACATCCGCTCGCCGCGCGATGCCGCCCGGCACGGCATCGCCATCATCCACCAGGAGCTCAACACGGTGCCCGAGATGACGGTCGCCGAGAACCTCGCGCTCGGCCGCGAACCAAGGACTCGCTTCGGCATGCTTGATCGGGCACTGATGGAACGGGAGGCGCGTGAAAAACTGGCGCGCATCCATTCCACGATCGATCCGCGGCGCAAGCTGGGCTCGCTCAGCGTCGGCATGCAGCAGATGGTCGAGATCGCTCGCGCGGTCGGCGAGAATGCCCGTGTGCTGGTGCTTGACGAGCCGACCGCCGCCCTTTCGCGCGCCGAGGCGCTCGAGCTCTACAAGCTCATCGGGCAGATGCGCGCGGCCGGCGTCGGCATGGTCTACATTTCCCACCGCATGGAAGAGGTCTGGCAACTCGCCGACCGGGTCACCGTCTTCCGCGACGGCGCTTATGTCGGCAGTGGCATGCTCACCGAGATCAGCCCGGCCGACGTGGTTCGCATGATGGTTGGGCGCACCGTGGCCGACCTCTATCATCACGAGCCGCGCCAGCCGGGGCGCCCGCTATTGACGGTGAAAGGCCTCGTGGGTCCGGCTGTCGGCCCGGTGGATCTGACGGTCCGTGCCGGTGAGGTGGTCTGCATGGCCGGCCTCATCGGCTCGGGCCGCACGGAAGTCGGCCGGCTGATTTTTGGCGCGGATGCGCGAACGCAGGGCGACGTCGAGATCGACGGGCGCGCGAGCGCTCCGGCAGATCCGACAGAGGCGATCGCCGATGGCATTGGCATGGTGCCGGAAAACCGCAAGGAGCAGGGCCTCTTTCTCGACCACGCCGTCGAGGACAACGTCGCCATCAGTTCGCTCGACCGCTTCGTGTCGGCCGGCGTCATCCGGCGACAGGAGCGGCGCGCGGCCGTGCTTGGCGAGATGGAGCGGCTGCGGCTGAGACTCAACGCCATCGACCTGCCGGTCAAGGCGCTGTCGGGCGGCAACCAGCAGAAGGCGGCCCTCGCCCGCTGGCTGCTGCGCGATTGCGACGTGCTGATCCTCGACGAGCCGACGCGCGGCGTCGACATCGGCGCCAAGCGGGAGATCTACGAACAGATCGACGGCCTGGCCCGCGCGGGCAAGGCGATCCTTGTCATCTCCTCCGACTTACCCGAGGCGATCGGTATCAGCGACCGCCTGCTCGTCATGCGCGAGGGGAGCATCGTCGCCGAACTGGAGTCGTCTCAAACCTCAGAAGAAGAAGTGATGCTGCATGCCACCGGCACGGTGGCGAAAGCAGCCAGGACGGGAGTGCACGTATGAACAGCGATCAGACCAATGCGATGAGCCCGGCAAAGCCGGCGCGCGAACCCTTCGATTTTGCCCGCTGGTGGGATCGCGTCGGCATCCTCATGGTGCTCGTAGCGCTCGTCCTCTTGATGGCCGCCATCGCGCCCAACTTCAATCGCGTGGACAATCTCCTGAACATTGCCCGCGCCATCTCCATCAACGCCATCCTTGCCGCCGGCATGACCGTGGTCATCCTGACGGGCGGGATCGACCTCTCAGTCGGCTCGACCATCGCGGTTTCGGGCGTCGTCGCGGTGATCGCGGCGATTGCCGGCGTGCCGGCACCGCTCGCGGTGCTGACCGGCATGGCGGTGGGCGCTCTCTGCGGCCTCGTCAACGGCTGGCTCACCGCCTATCTTGCGCTCGCGCCCTTCATTGTGACGCTCGGCACGATGACCTTCCTGCGCGGCCTTGCCTATACGATCACCGACGGCCAGCCGATCGTCTCGTCAGGTCTCAACTTCCGCGATCTCGGCAACGGCTATGTCGGACCCATCCCCGTTCCGGTCATCATCATGGTCGTCGTCTATGCGGTGGTCTGGTTCGTGCTGGAGCGCACGCGCTACGGCCGCCACGTCTATGCCGTCGGCGGCAATGCTGAGGCGGCCAAGCTCGCCGGCGTGCGTGTCAAGCGGGTCGTCACCTCGGTCTACGTGCTGGCCGGCGCCTGCGCGGGGCTTGCCGGCGTGATCTTCGCCGCCCGGGTCATCTCGGCCCAGCCGACGGCCGGCACCGGCTACGAGCTCGATGCCATCGCCGCCGTGGTGCTCGGCGGCACGAGCCTTGCTGGTGGGCGCGGCCGCATCGTCGGCACGCTGATCGGCTCGGTCATCCTCGGCGTGCTCTCCACCGGCCTCATCCTGCTCAATGTGCAGTTCTTCACCCAACTCCTCATCAAGGGCGCGGTGATCATCCTTGCCGTTGCCATCGACAGCCTGAAGCAGCGCCCGCTGTTCCTGCGCTCCGGCGGGCCGAAAACGCCGAGCAAATCCTAATCCTCCTCTCGCCTGCCTGCGCCCGTGGGCAGGCTTTTTTCTCGATACTTTTCGGAGACATACCATGGCCTATTCCGTCCTCATCATCGACCCGCTTCAAGGCGCCCGCGATCATGAACCCGTCGTGTTCGAGGTCGCGGCGGAACTCGGCGAGCCACTGTGGTGGGCGCGAGACGATGCCGGCAACCGGGTGCTGTGCCAGCGCCTCGAAGCCGACGCCGTGGCTGGTAGGACGCGCTTCGTCGCTTGCGTCAGCTTTGCCGGCACCTGCCGGCTGACGCTGGAGGCGCCGGTCGATCCGTCCGAAAAGCCGGCCGGTATCACCGCCCTCGAAGGCAGAGAGGCCGACTGCTTTGCGCGCCTTGACACTGGCGCCTTTGACCTTGAGCTCTGCTCTGGCACGGCGAAGGGCCTTGGTTCGTCGAAATGGGGCATCCGGCATTTCAAGGCGCTGGCGGACGGCTTCGAGCTCCTGCCCTCCGGCAACAACGCCATCGGCGGCTTCTACGGTCCCTTCTTCACGCCGGAAAACGGCCTGATCAACCCGCCGGAGCATACGACGGTGCGTATCGAGACGGTCGAGCGGGGGCCGGTCCTCCATCACTACCGCATGCATGGCGTGATTCCGGACGGGCTGCTGGAGGAGCTGAAGGACAAGCACTTCAGCATCGACTGGAAGTTCACCTATCGCACCTCCTGGTTTCAGCGCCGCTACACGGTCGATCCATTCCAGACTGTCATCAACGGCCGCTCTGTCACCAACAAGATCACGGTGGGCGACGAGTTCGAGGGCGGCAAGGGCGAACTGGTCTTCGACCGCTTCGCCGCCTTCGGCGGCACGCGCTACCGGGTTGGCGATCCCTATGCCGGCGAGCTCGTTGACATGGTCACCGACACTGTCGCCAATTCGGACAATCAGAGCCAGAAGTTCGAGGAATTCCGCGGCCACCTGTCGGATATCGAATCGGCCCATTGGGACCTCTATTGGCGCCTCTTCTGCGCCTGGGAAGGCGTGCTCAGCGAGGCGGAATTGCGCGACCGGCTGGCCAGGGTACGCGCCAGCGCCCATGTGAAGGCCGATCTCCGAGACCGGCCTTGGATCCTAACGGATAAGCCAATCGACGTGTCCGCCGTACCGCATGAAACCATCTTCCCAGGCCCGGCCGACAAGACGGTCGAATATCACGAGGAAAGCGGCCGAGCGATGATCTGGTGGACCTCAAAACCCTCCGGCGCATTCCAGATTGTCCAGCGTCGCCAGTCTGGTTGGGTGAATTGGGGCAGCAATGGCGAGAATGAGTGCCCGGAACTGCCCGTGGGCGTGGAGATCAAGACCGCCTATGGTCCATTCGCGGAACGATGGGAGGAGGTTGCCCTTCAGCTTGAGACGCCACCGCGGCTGGAATCCTAGGAGAAGAAGCGACTTCTTTAAGGGGTTTCACTCAAGTGTGTAAGATCGAGAACGGCCAGCTGGCACCTTCACGCGCGAAATTCCATTGCTCAACATCCCCATCAGGATGTGACGCGTGGCATTGCCTGACGGCACACATCAAGTGCTTCACATGGCGGCGTTTTTAGGGCAGCCCCGGCTGGGGCGGAATGACCCCTAAGGCATTGATCGATGTCGTTGGACAATGTCGGTCGGTAGCAATTCCGCGTCAGCGAACCGCTTGCTGGATCGGCTGGAGTTATTGCTCGGTCTGGAAATCGATCCACAGATTCTCGGAGGCATACCGCCACACCGCATCGCGCGCCTGCGCCGGCAGGGCGAACGGTATTTCACCGACGGCCTGCGCGATATCGGTTCGGACCGGCGATGGGCGATCCTCGCCGCCGAACGGCGGCGGCTCGCATGGCATCTGCCGGACGATTTCAATACCCTGCCTTTCAGCAAGCGCGAAGAAATTCTGGAATGGGTTCGCCGGGTGATCATCTCCGGCTCCACCGATTACGGCGCTTTCAGGCCACAGCAACCAGACAGCGATACGCTATTCGTTTTCCCGCCATTTCCTATGGGGGTACGTTCTCATCTCGATCCACTACAGGCGCTCCTGATTATAATGTAGACGCAGATGGCGGTTCGATCGAAGATCCTGATCTGCTTGCCGGCGTTGTCGATGCCCCTCCCCGGCTGGCAATGGAAATGGCAAACCTGGTCCGTTTCAAGACGGCCACGCTGACGACGCTTGGATTTCAGCGGAATGGCGTTTGGGGCGAAGAGACGGCCTCGCAAAAGATCGAGCATCTCGGCCTGATGTTCGGCGCTCTGGCGGCATCGCCGAAAAGCGCTGTGAAAGGGTACGGAGTTCCGCTTGGCCAGTTGACCTTCGGCCTGCTCGTCTTCCCAGGCATTTGGGACTGGTACCTGCAATGGCGCGAAAGGCGCCGCGGCTTCTATACCAAATGGGAAGAGGACATGCTGAGTGTTCTCCTCGGCATGGTTCGACCGGACACCGGCTGGATATGGCAACACCCGGAACTGGTCGGGAATGTGAAGCCGATACCAGGCTTGATCACAAGCGCTGAGATTGCATTCGCCCGGAAGAACTGGCACGCAGCTTGCGATGTTTGCTTCAAGCATGCCTCACAGCGATCCAGGGAAATTCAGCGGGTGGCGCGTATTCATCGCGATCCGTTCGAACCAATCATGTGCATACTCGAGGCGGAAAGCCCACTGGCCGAATACCGCAAGATCACGGATGAGATCCTCAAGCGGATGCCCGACGAGCGTCGATATCCTCGCGCGGCGGCCGAAGCGGTCCGGTCGTTCCTGATGCTGCGCCTTGGACTCCATCTCGGCCTACGCCAGAAGAATCTTCGGCAGTTGCTCGTATGCCCACGCGGTCACTTCCCAACATCGGAACGTCGGCTGGAAGACACGAAGCGTGGCGAAATCCGCTGGAGCGAGCGGGACCGAGGTTGGGGGGTGCTGATCCCGTCCAACGCCTTCAAAAACGCCAACTCTTCGTTCTTCGGCTCTAAACCGTTCAGGCTTATCCTTCCGGATCTCCAGGACCTCTACACATATCTCAACGCCTATATCGAACGCCATCGCGGCGTGCTGCTAGCTGGCGCCGAGGATCCCGGCACGCTGTTTGTCAAGACCGTGAAGACGACAAGCAAGGACGCATCCTATAATCAGACGAGCTTCTATGAGGCGTGGCGGTTGGTGATCCAGCGATACGGTATTTACAATCCTTATACCGGCCGCGGCGCTATCAAGGGACTGCTTCCCCACGGACCGCACAATGTCCGAGATGTTCTGGCTACCCATATCCTGAAGCTGACGGGCTCCTACGAACAGGCGAGTTACGCAATCCAGGACACGCCGGAAATGGTGGTCAATCACTATGGCCGCTTCCTGCCACAGGACAAGGCTGCACTGGCAGCACGCATTCTCAATAAGGTCTGGGAAGCGGCGTAACCCAACCGCCGCTTCCGATGTGCATGAATTTTTAATGAAAATACTTGCACAATCTGCCCTCTGCCCTCTGCCCTCTGCCCTATCTTGGATAGTCAGGTGACAAACATGGCCAGATTGGACGAACTGAAACAGAACCTTGTCCCGGGCAAGGTTTACCGCAGGGAGGACCTGACGCGATGGACTACCTCGGTGGATCGGGACATCAGGAAGTTGCTGGACGCTGGCGAGCTGACAAAGCTCTCCGGCGGCGTCTATATGCGCCCGAAAACCACCAGCTTCGGACGCGCTCCGGCCAGTGACCGTGATCTCGTGGAAACGTTTCTTAGGGACAAGCGGTTTCTGCTGCTGACGCCTAATGCCTATAATGCGCTCGGCGTCGGCGCCACACAGCTTTATAACGAAACCGTTGTGTATAACAGGAAGCGCCATGGCCGCTTCAAGCTTGGCAACCGGGTCTATGATTTCCGGATGAAGCCCGAATTTCCGGCAGTTGCAACGAAAGAATTCCTCCTGGTCGATCTGGTCAATAATCTAAAGCGGCTTGCCGAGGACGAAACCCAGGTATTGGAACGCGCGAAGGTGGTGGCGAGAGAGCTTGATCAAGGTGCTTTGCAGCAGGCCGCTGATGACTATGGCGGCGTGCGAGCGAAGAAGTTCTTCAGAAACGTTTTCACCGAGACGGGCGCTGTCGATGGCTGATTATCTACACCGGCATCCGGAATTTCCTGACCTGCTCCGCATTGTCGGCGAGGAAATAGGCATTCTCCCTCTTCCGCCTGAAGCAGGCTGGTTATTCCTTTGAATTGAAAGGTGGCACATCCCTCTCCAAGGGTTTCGGAATTATCAACCGCTTCTCCGAAGACATCGATCTCAGGATAAATCCACCTGGGGGAATGACTGTTGCTATAGGCCGCAATCAGGATAAGCCGAAACAGATCGAAAGCCGGCGGAACTTCTATGACAGGCTTGCCGAAGAAATCTCGATCGACGGAATAGTGAGCGTCGAGCGGGATCATGTCTTCGACGACGAGAAGTTTCGAAGCGGCGGCATCCGGCTGCATTATCCCGCCGCGACCTCCGATGAAACGGACCTGAAGGAAGGCGTCCTCCTGGAACTCGGGTTCGACGATCTCACACCGAACCGGCCGGTCGACATCAGCTCATGGGCATACGATTTCGCAGCCGACAAGGTGGACATCACGGACAATCGCGCGCTCGGCATCGCCTGTTATCATCCCGGCTATACACTCGTGGAAAAGCTACAAACCATCTCCACGAAATTCCGCAAGCAGCGCGAAACCGGCGACTTTCCCGCCAACTTCCTGCGCCATTATTATGATGTTTATGCGCTTCTCGGGAACACCGAGGTCTTCGAATTTCTCGGCGGCGACAGCTACTTCGCTCATAAGAAAAAGCGGTTCCGCTCTGAGGAGCGGGATCTGACGGTCAACCCAGCCTTCAATATCACCGACGAGGCGGTCTTCGCCGAATATCAGGCAGCCTATAACAGCACGAGGTCTTTGTATTATCGAGAGCGCCCCATCTTTGAGCAGATCATTGAGCGCATAAGAGAATTCGCACCGCGGCTTTGATGAATTGGAGCCATCGCCTTGAAGGGTCTGTTGTCGCTAGCCGGATCATCCTTTGCGTACTGGATGCAACGCGGATGGAAGAGATATGCCCTTACGCCAAGGCAAGGATCGGTCCCTCGATAAGCCCCATCAGCTCTCCGAAATATCCCTCGGAACGGGCCCGTTGTGTCGGGTCCGACGTGATGGCGATGGCCAGCCGGCGTTCAGGATGCGCCGCGATGATCTGCCCGCCAAAGCCCCTTGCGAGGACGAAGCCGGACTCCGACAAAAACCAGCCATATCCATATTCCAATCCGGAAAAGGGCGACCGGCCACGGGGAACGAGCGAGGCATTTATCCACTTTGCCGGGACCACCCGCCGACCCTCAAATCGCCCTTCGTCACGCAGCATGACGGCGATCTTGAGCATGGCCCGGGGGCTCAACGCCATTTCGTTGCCGCCCAGGTGATATCCTTGGGGATCGCGGGTCCAGGGCGGCACCTCGAAATCCATCGGCGCGCCAAGCCGGGAACGCGCCTGCTCGAGCAGGCTCTCTCCCGTCGCCTCCGCGAGCGCAGCGCCCAGAATATGGGTTGTGCCGGTGGAATAGATCATGCGGCTGCCTGGAGATGCCACCATCGGGCGCCGCAGCGCAAAGGCAAGCCAATTGTCCGAACTCACCCAACGGCCATAGTTGGGGCCTGAAGTGGGTTCGAGCCCCGCCCGCAGGCTGACGAGATCCTCCATCGTGATGTCCCCCACCCCCTCGGTTGGGTTGGAGGGAATGATCCCAGGGGCGACATCGCCCAGCCGCGCCTTGACATCGGCGATCTCACCGCGGTCAATCGCCACTCCCAGAAGCAGGGCTACCAGGCTTTTCGCGCATGATTTTATATTGGCCAAACCATCGAGGCCCGGCCCGCGAGGGGCTTCGGCAAAAAGCACGTCCTCGCCGCGTTGCACCTGCAGCGAGTGAAGTTGCGTCATACCTTCGATTTTGCCACGCAGATCTTCGATTGCCTGCGCATGAGCACGCAGGACGAACGGCATCGCCAGACCGCTGGCAAGCAGGGCGGCAAAGCTGCGGCGCGTAACCATGTTGAGCCTCTTCGATGTAGGACGCGTGGCGGCATTTGGCCGCTGACCGAGTCTTATCCGGTTTATTCGGCGAAATGCCGGCATCGGCCCTGACATTTACGTGATCAGCGGGGACGAACGATGCCAGCCGGATGAACGGACTTCCTCAACGAGACCGCCTGGATCTATGCGATCCAATGACGATAAACGTCGAAAAGCATTTTCACGGAGGTTATAGCGAGAAAGATGCCGAAGAGCCGGCGCAGCCATTTGGGGTCGATCGTGTGAGCCGTCCTGGCGCCGAGCGGCGCAAAGAGCATGCTCGTAAGCGCAATGGCGACAAAGCCGGCACCATTGACATAGCCCAGTGAGAGGGGCGGAAGGCCGCTCGCCTTCCAGCCATTGATCACGAAGCCGATGGCACCAGGCAGGGCGATGATCAGACCAATGACGGAAGCCGTTCCCACGGCGCGTCGCACCGGGTAATTGCACAGGCTCAATGTGGGGACGGTCAAAGTGCCGCCGCCAATGCCCATCAGCGTGGAAATCGTTCCGATGGCGGTGGCCATCAGCGCCTGAAACGGCTTGGCCGGAAGGCTTTTCACCAGATGCATCCCTTCGGGGGTCAGCAGCATGTGCAGCGCGACCAGCGCCGCGACGATCCCGAACACGGCGGTCAGCAGGGCGCCCGGCGAGACACCCGCCAGGACGACGCCGATGAGAACACCGAGCGCGACAAAGGGTGCCCACCATTTCAACAATGCCGTGTCCACCGCGCCACGGGCGCGATGCGCCTTGATCGACTGAAAGGATGTCGGGATGATCGTCGCCAGTGATGTTCCCACCGAGATATGGGCGCGCAGGGCGACATCGACATCGAACGCCGCCAGCACATGATAGAGTACCGGCACCACAACGATGCCGCCGCCCACACCCAGAAGCCCCGCCAGGAAGCCGGAAATGCAGCCGACGAGCGCCAGACCGATAGCGAAAGGAAGCAGGAAGGCGATGCTGTACATGAAGCGATCCATGAAACCCGCCTGGCCGGAACCCCCACCGGGCGGAGATGGTGAAGCAAAACCGGAGAACAGCGACGAACGCGGCCGCCATCGGAGGCCTCGCAAAGTCATTGCGGCTCCAGCCGGGCATCGCCACCCACTTTACAGACGGCGATGCCCGGCAGTCGGCGGAAATCACACGACGCGCGTGTGAATCTCGCCGACCCCGTCTATGCCACCATGAATTGTGTCGCCGCGCGCAACCGCGCCGACGCCTGCGGGTGTGCCGGCAAAAATCAGATCGCCCGCCTGCAATTCGAAAAGCCCGGAGAGATAGGAAATCATCTCCGGCACCTTCCAGATCATCTGGTTGAGATCGCCGCTCTGGCGCAACTCGCCATTCACCTTCACCCAGATGGATCCCGCCGTTGGATGGCCGATCTTCGAAGCCGGGATGAGCGGTGTGCAGGGCGCCGACGCCTCGAAGGATTTACCGGTTTCCCAGGGGCGGCCAAGCTTCTTGGCCTCGCCCTGCAGATCGCGCCTGGTCATGTCGAGGCCGATGCCATAGCCATAGACGTGCTCCAGCGCCTTCTCGACCGGAATGTCGGTGCCGCCCTGGTTCAAAGCCACCACCAGCTCGATTTCATGGTGCACGTCGCTTGTCTGGGATGGGTAGGGGAAATCCTCGCCCGAGAGGAGAAGCGCGTCCGGATTCTTCTGGAAGAAAAACGGCGGCTCACGATTGGGATCGTGGCCCATTTCGATGGCGTGATCGGCAAAATTGCGGCCCACGCAATAGATGCGATGAACCGGAAACAGCGCGTCGCTCCCCGAGACCGGCAGGGTCGGAATGGGCAAAGGCGCGAAGAGGTATTTTTCTCCAGAGGTATGCACGTTCATTATCTTTCTCCAGCATAATATTCGATGCGTTTTTCGAAGATTTCTATCAGCGCGGACAGGAGCATCGCCGCCGCGAACAGAATCATGGTGAGAGCCCAGAAGTTCTCCATTTCAAAACTGCGGGAGAAGAGCTCGAACAGTTCCCCATAGCCGATGATCGATACCAGGATCTGGCCGATCACAACACCTTTGACCCCGCGTATCAGACCGATGCGGATGCCTGCCAGGATTTCCGGCAAGGCCGAAAGCAGGATGATCCTGACGAAGAGCGTCCAGCCATTCGCCCCGTAGCTGCGGCCCATCTCGATCAACGATGACGGCACCTGCATGACCCCTGCCCGCGCGTCGAGGACGATGATCCAGACCGCGAAGAGGAAGACCGTGACGACGACAGTCGTCTCGCCAAGACCGAAGAGGATCATCAGCACGGGAACAAGGGCCGAGAGCGGTGCGCTGACGAACATGTTGACCCAGAGGCCCATCAGATTGTCGACGGCCTTGAACCGGCCCATGAGAATACCGAGCGGAACGCCGACGCCGATTGCCAACGTCATGCCGAGCGCAAAGCTGCGCAGGGTGATGATCGAGGCCGCCTGCCAGGAGCCGGTCTGCACCAACTTTATCCCAGCCTCGAAGATCCCGCTCAGCGGCGGGATCAGGAAGATCAGATCGAGCCGACCGACGATCTCCCAGAGCAGTCCCCACACGATGAGCGACGCCATCATCGGGATGCGGTGTCCTGATATAGTCATCGCCGCACCTCAATCCGCATATTGCCTGAGCCCGTCCCAGATCTCCTCGACGGTGTCGAGATAGGCTGGTGCGCGGCGAATGTCATCCGGCGAAGCGCTTCGATCAATATCTGGATCGATCACCTGCGATACCCGGCCGGGGCGCGGCGACAGCAACACAATGCGGTCCGAGACATAGACGGCCTCCTCAATGGAATGCGTGACGAAGATGAAGGTCTTCTTCTCGATTTCGATCAGCCGGAGCAGATCCTCCTGGAACTTGCGGCGGTTCTGCTCGTCGACGGCCGAGAAAGGCTCGTCGAGAAGCAGCACGTCCGCGTTGACGGCGAAGGCACGGGCGATACCGACGCGCTGGCGCATGCCACCGGAGAGCTCATGCGGATATTTGTCCTCGAAACCGGCGAGCCCCACCTTCTCGATATATTGCATCGCCACCCGTCTGCGTTCTGCGGGGCTGACACCCCGCAGCTCAAGCCCGAAGGCGACATTGCGCATCACGGTTGCCCAGGGCATCAGGGCGAAATCCTGAAAGACGAAAGCACGTTCGGGACCTGGACCGGTAACGACCCGGCCGTTGACACGGACTTCCCCCGAACTGGCGGGGATCAGCCCGGCTATGATCTTAAGCAGCGTGGTCTTGCCGCATCCCGACGGCCCCAGGAGGGTTGTCAGCTTGCCGCGCGCGAAATCGAGGTCGATATTACGCAGCGCCTCGACGTCGGCATAGGTCTTTGAGACGCCCCGCACCTCAACGACGGGATCGTCGCTGGTCGCCGCGGCATCGATGTGGACATGGGATCGAACGGCTTGCGGCATGTTACCTCTTCCTCTTTTCAGGACGTAGGAACCGGAGCTCGAAACGTTGCAATCCGGCGAGCGTGACGGTCGAGACGACGATGATGGACGCCACGGCTGCGTACATATGCGCATAGTTGGCGACGGAGCGGTGATAGGTGATGAGATCGCCGACACCCGTAGGCGTGATCAGCAGTTCGGCCAGCATGACGCCGATGAATCCGGCGGCAATCCCCAGCCGCAAACCGGCGAACATGACCGGCGAGGCATCGGGAATGATGATCTTGACGATCTGCTGCAGACGCGTGCCCTGGAACGAGCAGCACATGGCGATCAGCGACGGGTTGGCGTGGCGAACCGCCTTGTAGGAGTTGAGCACGATGACCGGCAGAGCCAGCATGATGACCGCAAGTGTCTTTGCCGTCAGGCCGATGCCATAGACGAACGTCACCAGCGGCACGAGGGCGGCCATGGGTGCTGCCTGCAGCACGATGAAGACCGGCGCCATCAGCCATTCAGCTTTCTGCGAAAGCCCCATCACCACGCCGATGACGATGCCGAACACCGCGGAAATGGCAATGCCCAGGATAAGGGGCTGCAACGTCAGGAAATAGGCATGCGCCATCGTGCCGTCGAGCACCATTTCCACGAAAGCCGCCACCGTCGCGGAGAAGGTCGGGAACGCGATACTGATCGGTATCAGGCCGGCAATCTCCCAGGCGCTGAAGAGAAGAGCGAGAGACGCGACCGACCAAAGCGCCGGCCTGGCGTCAAATGCCCGGCCGAGGAGCTGGACGACATTGATCGGGTTTTTGTGCACCCCAGTCACGTCTCCCAAATTAACGGATGAAGACATCGTCTCGCCCCTTTACTTGGTGCCAATCTTGGCAAGCACGGTATCGAGCGGCCCGAATTCCCAGAAATCCCCGACCTTGAGCTCGTCGGCTTTGCCGGTCAACGCACCCGAGACCGTGTAGAATTCGAAATCGTCGCGCGCAGCCTCTTCGCCCCCGCCGTTGACCGGCAGCCCCAGCTTTGCCGCCTCGGTGAAATAGGGTTCGATATCGGCCACCATTTCCGGCGTGGCATCGGGTAGGAGCTTGTATTTCTCGCGCAGCACCAGCACGGATTTCGGATCGGCCTCGACTTCACGCCAGGTGGTGAGGATCGCCTCGATCAGCGTCTCGACACCCTGTGGGTCCTTCTGGAGAAACGCCGTATTGGCGAACAGCGCCTCGTCGGTCGCGCTGACGTCATCGAGCGGCAGAAAGACGAACTTGCCCGGCGCCTTGTCCTCGAGAATACGCTTGCCTGAAGAATCGACGATCGTCGCCTTGATATTGCCCTGCAGCAACGCACCGGTGCGGACTTCAGCGCCCGGCACATAGGAAATGTTGGAATAGGTGATGCCATGCTTGTCGGCCATCAGCTGCATGATGGCTTCCGTGCCCGAACCGCGCGAATGCACCGCGATCTCCTGGCCGTCGAGATCCTTCCAGTCCTTATAGAACTCGGAATTGACCACGGGGTAGAACCGCAGCTGGCTGAGTTGCAGGAACATGCGGATCGGCGCATTGACCTTCTGGATCAGGGCGTAGGGCGCGCCGATGCCGATATCGGCCTGCCCGCCGACCACCGCTTGGGCCGCGATATCCTCGGATTTCAGATAGGTCACTTCGAGCTCGAGCCCTTTTTCCTTGGCTCGTTCGAAAGCGATCAGCAAATGCAGGGATTCGACCGTCGCAATATCGCCGAACGCGATGCGGATTGGATCAGCCAAAGCTTCTACCGGCGTGCCGGCAAGAAGCCCGCCGAAGGTCAAAGCGGCTGCGGCCGCTCTCAATCTGGCAGCAAATCTATACATCTCTATTCCTCCCATAGCGATTGGCCGAGCGCATCTCCTCCTGACGCAATTCGAACCAATTCTTATATTAAAATAGATTGATATCGCCATCAGAGTCAACATGGCCCTGAATTCCTCCCGTACACCACACGCCGATCACGCACATATATTCCTTGGTATGAAATAATTATTCCTTTTAATTCAATGTGTTAAATGAGCAGTAGCTTCTCCTAAAGATCGCGGCTCGCATACGATTGACAGAGATGAATCAACCGAATATAAACTGAACCAATCTACAAATTGGTTCATAAATATGATGGATTCAACTGAGACCAAAAGGCAATCGGATGCAACGCGCAAATTGCGTGGCTTCCTCCTGGAGACGGAGTTGCCGAGCGACGGACGCCTGCCCCCCGAACGCGAGCTGGCGGAAATTCTCGGCGTCAGCCGCGCGGCGCTCCGTAAAGCGCTCGCCGACTTGCAGGCCGAGGGTCAACTCTGGCGTCATGTAGGCAAGGGTACCTTCACCGGAAGCCGGCCCATCGATACAGTGGCCGATATCAGCGCCATGGCACGGCGCAGCAATCCGATTGAAGTGATGGGGGCGAGGATCGCGATCGAACCCGAGATCGCCCGATGCGCGGCGCTGAACGCCACTCCGGCGCAGGTGGCGGATATGCGCAATTGTATCGTGCGCACCCGCCAGGCCCCGTCATGGCGTCAGTATGAAATATGGGACAATAGGCTTCATCGCACCATCGCCGAGGCGACACAGAACAGCCTGCTGCTGGGCCTTCTCGATACGCTCAATGCTGTAAAGCGCGAAGTGACCTGGGGACGGCTGCGAGACACACCGGTCCGGCCGCCGGTCGATCATCACAGCTTCGCCGAACATGACCAGATCATCGATGCCATCGCCAACCGGGATACAGTCGGTGCCGCGACCGCCATGCGCGCCCATCTCCAGAATGTCGAGCGGCATCTGCGCTATTCCTGAAAAACAGGAAATCAGCCCTGTTCAGGTCTGCACAGGGACAGGCATAGGAAAGGTTCCTGCTCCCATATGGAAACAGGAACCTCCACCGATCATTTATTCTTGTTGTAGACGTCGAAGACGACAGCCGCGAGCAGGACCAACCCCTTGATCACCTGCTGCCAGTCGATATTGATGCCCATGATCGACATGCCATTGTTCATGACACCCATGATGAAGGCGCCGATGACGGCTCCCATCACCTGGCCGACGCCGCCCATGGCGGAAGCGCCGCCGATGAAGACCGCGGCGATGACATCGAGCTCGAAGCCAAGACCCGCCTTGGGCGTCGCGGTATTGAGACGGGCGGCGAAGATCAATCCCGCCAGCGCGGCCAGAACGCCCATATTGACGAAGGTGAGAAAGGTCAGCCGCTCGGTGTGGATGCCGGAGAGCTTGGCCGCCTTCTCATTGCCGCCCATCGCGTAGATCCGGCGACCAATGGTGGTGTGCCGGGTGACGAAGGTGAACAGTCCGATCAGCACAGCCATCACGATGAGGACGTTCGGAAGCCCCTTGTAGGTCGCCATGAGATAGCACAGGAACAGGGCCAGACCGCCGATGATCAGGTTCTTCGCGGCGAACAGCACGAGAGGCTCGCCCTCATAACCGTGGCGCTCGCGCTTGATGCGGCGACGCACGCTCGAATAGATCAGGAACGCCACCAGGAGGATGCCGATCAGCATGGACGTGACGTGAATGCCGTAGCCAGGGAAGAAATCCGGAATGAAGCCTGAGGAGAGCAGTTGGAACTGCGGTGGGAACGGACCGATCGACCGGCCGCCCAGAAGCGCCAGCGTGAGCCCCTTGAACACCAGCATGCCGGCAAGTGTGACGATGAAGGCCGGTATCTTGTGATAGGCGATCCAATATCCCTGGGCGGCGCCGATAAGGGCACCTGCACCAAGGCACAGGAGCGTCGCCGGCACATAGTGTATGTGCCATTGCACCATCATCACGGCCGAGAGGCCGCCAATGAAGCCGGCGACCGAGCCGACGGACAGATCGATATGTCCGGACACGATCACCAGGAGCATGCCGAGCGCCATGATGATGATGTAGCTGTTCTGCAGAACCAGATTGGTCAGATTGACCGGCCGGAACAGCGTGCCGCCGGTGGTATACTGAAAAAACAGCATGATCAGGATCAGCGCCATCACCAATCCGTAATCGCGGAAATTGCTGTAGAGGGACAGCGATTGTTTGGGCTTGGCCGGTTTGTTTTCCGCCGATGCGATTTCACTCATTGTTACACCCTTCCCTCAGCGCGGACGATCGAACGCATGATCTTTTCCTGGCTGGCTTCGCTGGCTGGCATTTCTCCGACGAGACGACCTTCATTCATCACATAGATGCGGTCGCATATGCCGAGAAGTTCGGGCATTTCGGACGATATGACCAAAATGCCCTTCCCTTCGTTCGCCAGTTTGTTGATGATTTCGTAGATTTCGTATTTTGCGCCGACATCGATGCCGCGCGTCGGCTCATCGAGGATCAGGAGCTCAGGCGCCGCAAACAGCCATTTCGAAAGAACAACCTTCTGCTGGTTGCCGCCGGAGAGATTGCCCGTCAGCTGATAGACATTCGAGGACCGGATATTGGTTTTCCGGCGATAGTCGTTGGCGACCTTCAGTTCGGCGAAATCGTCGATGACGCCGGAGCGTGAAACGCCCTTCAGATTGGCAAGTGTCGTGTTATGCTTGATGTGGTCGATGAGGTTGAGGCCGTAGGTCTTGCGGTCCTCGGTGACATAGGCGATGCCGTTCTCGACGGCCTTGCCCACTGTCGACACATCAACCTTGCGTCCATGGAGAAAGACCTCGCCGCCGATATTGCGCCCATAGGATTTGCCGAAGACGCTCATCGCGAATTCGGTGCGCCCGGCGCCCATCAACCCGGCGATACCGACGATCTCTCCCGCGCGGACGTTGAGATTGATGCCCTTGATCATCTGACGATCGGGATGGAGCTGGTTGTAGACAACCCAGTCCTTCACCTCGAACAGCGTTTCGCCGATATTCGGCGTGCGCTTGGGATAACGATCCGACAATTCGCGCCCGACCATGGACCTGACGATGCGGTCGTCGCTGATATCGTCTTTTTCGAGGGTTTCGACCGTCGAGCCATCGCGCAGCACGGTGATGCGATCGGCAACCTTCTCCACCTCGTTGAGCTTGTGGGAAATCAGGATGGAGGAAATGCCTTGCGCCTTGAATTCCAGAAGCAGTTCGAGAAGCGCGTCGCTGTCCTTTTCGTTGAGGCTCGCCGTCGGCTCGTCGAGGATAAGCAGCTTCACTTCCTTGGAGAGCGCCTTGGCGATCTCGATCAGCTGCTGCTTGCCGACGCCGAGGTTGGTGATGAGCGTCGCCGGGTCTTCATTGAGCCCGACCTTCTTCAGGAGTTCGCGCGTCCGCTTCTCTGAATATTCCCAGTCGATGATGCCGTATCGCGCCTGCTCGTTGCCCAGGAAAATATTCTCTGTGATCGAAAGTAGGGGAACGAGCGCCAGTTCCTGATGGATGATGATGATGCCGACCCGCTCGCTGTCGTGAATGCCGCGGAACTGTCGCTCCTCACCACAATAGATGATCTGGCCTTCATAACTGCCGTGGGGATAAACCCCGCTCAGCACCTTCATCAGGGTCGATTTGCCGGCGCCGTTTTCGCCGACCACCGCATGGATCTCTCCCTCGGCGACCGAGAGATTGACATTGTCCAGGGCCTTCACACCAGGAAAGCTCTTGGAGATGTTACGCATTTCAAGGATCGTATTCATTGTGATCCGCACCCGCATGTATCAGCCGCCTCCGTCGCCACGAACCCAGGGCCGGGCGGATCGGGACGGCAGGAAGGGCCCCGGCATCAAATCCGAGGCCCAGCGTATGGTTCGCTACTTACTGAAGCTGGTCTTCCGTATAATAACCGGAACCGACCAGAACTTCCTTCCAATTGTTCTTATCGACCAGAACGGGTTTCAAGAGATAGGACGGAACGACCTTGACACCGTTGTCGTATGTCTTGGTATCGTTGATTTCCGGCTCCTTGCCCGAAAGCACGGCATCGATCATGTTGGCCGTGACCTTGGCCAGTTCGCGCGTGTCCTTGAACACGGTCGAATATTGCTCGCCGGCAATGATCGACTTGACGGACTGGATCTCCGCATCCTGACCCGAAACATACGGGAACGGCTGATCTGCCGTGCCGTAGCCAACACCGCGAAGCGAAGAGAGGATGCCGATGGACAGGCCGTCATAGGGCGAGAGGACCGCATTGACCTTCTTGTCGGTGTAGTAAGCGGACAGAAGATTGTCCATGCGGGCCTGCGCGACCGCGCCGTCCCAGCGCAGCGTGCCGACCTTGTCCATGCCGGTCTGGCCGGACTGGACGACGAGCTTGCCGCTGTCGATCAAAGGCTGCAGCACCGACATCGCACCGTCATAGAAGAAATAGGCGTTGTTATCATCAGGCGAGCCGCCGAACAGCTCGATGTTGAAGGGGCCTGCCGCATCGGGTAATCCGAGCGCATCGACCAGCGAGGTCGCCTGCAGCACGCCGACCTGGAAATTATCGAAGGTCGTATAGTAGTCGACATTCGCGGAATCGCGGATCAGGCGGTCATAGGCGATGACCTTGATACCGGCATCATTGGCCTGCTGCAACGCGTTGGAAAGCGTCGTGCCGTCAATCGCAGCGATGACGAGAACCTTCACACCCTTGGTGATCATGTTCTCGATCTGCGACAGCTGGTTGGGTATGTCATCTTCCGCGTATTGCAGGTCGGTGCCGTAGCCGCGATCCTGCAGGATCTTCACCATGTTGTCGCCATCGGCGATCCAGCGCGCAGATGATTTGGTCGGCATCGAGATGCCGATCGTGCCCTTGTCCTGTGCCAGACCCTGGCTAGCGCCCATTCCAGCCACGGCCAGAAGCGCTGCTAAAGCAATCTTGAGTATCTTCACGGATATCCTCCCAGTTGATGATCGCATTTCAGCCGGCAACCGCCTCAGGCCCCAGCCGTATTGGCTGTTGCCGGAGTGCAGGCGACCGATCCCACCCAAATCCGGATATTGGCAAACCCTTCCCTTTCGATCCTGAATGCAGAATCAAATGCGCATATCGCTTCAAGGAAATTGTCGCCGCCTCCCGGACTTAAATTATATAATATGATTTTTTAAAACGATTCATTTGTCAACTGAAATGGCGCGCGAGGCACATTAATTCTACCGATGCGGGTATTCAAGGGACATCCATCCACTCCACAATGCATATTCGCATCGGAACTTTGGCGCTGAACGGACCAATAATTCAGTGCATTTGCAGTTTTTTGGATAAGATCAGGCAAAGCCAAGCGCAAAAAAAGCCGCGACGATGTTGAAAATCGAGGATCCGCTGACGGAACAGCTTGCCCGTACCCTTGCGCGGCAGACGAGGGAGGATATCGACACGGCGGTGCGGCATGCGCTGGAGGAACGGCTACGCCGTGTTGCCGCTCCCTTCCGCAAGGCTGTTCTTCTCGAAGAACTTGCCGCGATTCGGCACCGCTGGAATACGATACCCGCCATCACGCAACAGTCTGCCGACGAGATCATGGACTATGATGAACATGGCCTCCCGCGATGATCGTGCATTGCACCTCAGCCCGGCACCGGTGCCCGCCTCATGCCCAGAACATGCCTGATGAGCACCGGGACGATAAGCGCGGCACCCAATAGCGAGGAATAGACCTCGGGCACGACGAAGAGGATGGCGGCGAATATCAGCAGGATATTCTCCCAGAATTTCGTCCGCACCAGCAAGAAGCCCGAGAGCGCGGCGCCGAGACACGTGATGCCGACCACGCAGCCGATGAAGGCGATAGCGAATGCCGACCACGTGAAATTCGACGTCACCAGCAAGAGCGACGGAGAGAACACGAACACGAACGGCACCAGAACCTTACCGAGACCGAGGCGAAATGCGGTATTGCCCGCCCTGAACGGATCCGAGCCGGCCATGCCGGCGGCGGCGTAGGCTGCAAGCGCCACCGGTGGCGTGATGTCGGCAAGCACCCCGTAATAGAAGACGAAGAAATGCGCCACGATCTGCTCGACACCGAGCAGCCCGAGTGTGGGAGCTGCGATCGTCGCCATGATGATGTAGTTGGCCGTCGTCGGAATGCCGCAGCCCATCAGAATGCAGACGATGCCGGTCATGATCAGCGTGAACAGAAGCGTCAGCGCCTGCGGGCCGACCAGCGCGGCGGGGATAAATGCCTCAAACCAGCCTGCGAGCTGCGCCGCCGTGGATGTGACGATATAGGAGATCTTGAAGCCGACGCCCGTCAGCGTCACCACGCCGACGATGATGCCGACGGTAGCTGCGGCCGCGCCTACGGCCAGCGCATATTTGGCGCCGTCGCGCAGACTTTCGAAGACTTCGGCGATCGACATGCGCTTGCGCGGGTTGAGAAGGCCAACGAGAACACAAAGCGTGATGCCCCAGAACGCAGCCAGATAGGGCGTATAACCCGACAGAAGAACCACAAGCAGCGCCACCAGCGGAATAACGGCCGGCCAGTCGCGCTTGAAGGCCGCTTTTAGATCCGGCATTTCCTCGGGCGTCATGCCCCTGAGGCCCGTGCGCTTGGCCTCGAAATGCACCTGGATCAGCACCCCGAAGAAATGCATGAAGGCCGGCACGATCGCCGCGAGGATGATGGTCGTGTAAGGCAGGTTGAGGAATTCGATCATCAGGAAGGCGGCGGCGCCCATGATCGGCGGCATGATCTGCCCGCCAGTCGAGGAAGCCGCTTCGACAGCTGCCGCGAAATGCGGCTTGTAGCCGAGCCGTTTCATGGCCGGGATCGTCAGCGAGCCGACCGTGACGGTATTGGCGACCGAGGAACCGGAAATCATACCGAACAATGCCGATCCGAAGATCGAGACCTTGGCCGGGCCACCGGCAAAACGGCCGGCGACCCAGGCGGCGCAGTCGAGAAAGAGCTGCCCAAGTCCGATCCGTGTGGCGAAGACACCGAACAACACGAAATGAAAGACGTAGGTGGCGACAACACCGAGCGCGATGCCATAAATGCCCTGGGTAGTCAGATAGAGATGATCCACCAGTTGCGAAATGCTGGCGCCGGGATGGACCAGGATGCCCGGCATGGAGGGACCGTAGATCGCATAGGCCATGAAGATCAGCGCAATGATCGGCAGCGGCCAGCCGACGGAACGCCGTGTCGCCTCCAACAGCACGACGATCAGCAGACCGCCGAGAACGACATCCGTGGTCGTCGGATTGCCGACCCGGAATGCGAGATCGTCCAGCGGGATCAGCGGCACATGCAGCACCGCCACCACCGCGCCGATCGCCAGGAACCAGTCGATGATGGAGATGCCGAGTGGTCTGAGCAGGCTGGAAGTCGCCGGCTGGTCATAGCCCCTGCGAGTGAAGGGAAAGACCAGGAAGACGAGCCCCAGCACGAAGGAGAGGTGGATGCCGCGATGGATCATCTCCGGCAGAAGCCCGAAGCCCGCGGTGTAATAGTGGAAGATCGACAGGGCGACCAGAAGCGTGCCGACCAGACGGCTCGCAAGCGGGGCCAGCGGACGGAACCGTATCTCGGAATCGAATTGTTCCTCCAACTCCCGCGCCTTGGCTTCGTCCAGTTCCATGGGAGATAGCGAAGATTTCTCGTCTGCCGCCATGCCGATATCGCTCCGTTACGCCTTTACAATCTTATCATTGAAAAGACGGCGGCCCCGGAATTTTCCGCGACCGCCGTCTGTCGATCTTAGCTTGAACGCGCCTATTTCAGGACGCCGGCTTCCTTGTAGAAGCGTTCCGCGCCCGGATGCAGTGGAATGCCGAGGCTGGTGACCGCATTCTGGAGCGTGATCAGCTTGCCCTTCGCATGACCCGCATCGAGCGCGGCGCGGGTCGCATCGTTCCACATCACCTTGGTGATGTTGTAGACGAGATCGTCCGGCTGCTTGGCGCTCGTCACCCACTGGGCGGCAACGGCGATGGTCGGCGTTTCCTCTACACCCTTATAAGTATCCGCCGGAACGGTATCCTTGGAAAAGAAGCTGTACTCTTCGAGGAGCTTATCGGCTTTCGGGCCTGAGATCGGCACCAGCGAGATGCCGGTCGAGGTCGCAAGCTCTGAAATAGCACCGGTCGGATAACCACCGACGAAGAAATAGGCGTCCAGCGCGCCGTCGCGCAGGCGCTCGCCCGCCGGACCAGGCTTCAGATGTTCCGCCTTGATGTCGTTTTCCGTAAGGCCGTAGGCGGCCAGCACGATGCGGGCATCGACGATGGTGCCTGAACCCGGCTCATCGATCGAGACGCGCTTGCCCTTGAGATCCGCCACGGATTTGATCCCCGCATCCTTGCGGGCGACGAGATGGATCGTCTCGGGATAGAGCGTCGCGATCAGGCGTAGGTCCTCGACCTTGCCCTTGCCTTCGTAAAGGCCCGTGCCCGTATAGGCCCAGTAGGCAACGTCGGACTGGCTGAAGCCGGATTCCAGCGAACCGCCCTGAATGGCGTTGATGTTGGCGACCGACCCATTCGAGGATACAGCGGTAGCGACAAGGCCCGGAACGCCCTTGTCCCCCTGACCGGAGATCGCGTTGGCGATCAGCCCGCCGATGGGATAGTAGGTTCCGGCGGTGCCGCCGGTGCCGATACGGAAAAACGTCGGAGCCTGTGCGACCGCGAAAGTGGCTCCCAATACCAGAGAACCGAGGATGGCGCCTATCGAAAACCGGCGCAGGATCTTGCTGAAATTCATCTCCATTCCCCTTTACGGAATCTTAATTTGAGGCGGGAGGATGGAAAAGCCGGTGCAACTTGTCAACCGGCGCAATACTAAAACGTGTATGATGCCGTATTGAAGGGTGCGAGAACGGCGCCTTTGCCCGCGATGAGACTTGACGACCGCGCGCCTGACTGATTGTTTATTGCCCGCAATAGTCATTTTTGGAAAACAGATCACCATGTCGAATTCAGCCGCGCCCGTCATCCTTCTTAACCCGCTCGACAATGTGGCCGTGGCGCGCGAGGCCATTCCCGCCGGGAGTTCCACGGGCTTCAAGGATCTCACCGCGCAAGAGACCATAACCCGTGGCCACAAGATCGCCATCAAGGCGATCGCGCCGGGAGAAGAAGTGCGCAAATTCGGGCAGGTGATCGGCATCGCGACACAGGCCATCGCACCGGGACAACATGTCCATTTGCAGAACCTGGCGATGATCGCCTCCGAGCACGACCATCAGTTCAGCGTCGACATTAAGGAAACCGGAATGGTGCCGGAAGGCCAGCGCCGTACTTTCATGGGCTTCGACAGGGGCCTGGGCGGCATCGGCACGCGTAATTATATCGGCGTCATCTCGACGGTGAATTGCTCCGCCACCGTCTCGAAATATGTCGCCGACCATTTCAATCGCAGCGGCGGGCTCGACGGTTTCGATAATGTCGATGGCGTCGTCGCGCTGACCCATGGCGGCGGATGCGCCATGAACACCAACAGCGTCGGCTACCGTTATCTCGCCCGCACCATCCAGGGCTATGCTCGGCATCCGAATTTCGGCGGCATCCTGATCATCGGGCTCGGCTGCGAGACCAACCAGATCAAGCCGATTCTCGATTATTACAAGCTGGAGGAAGGCAACCGGCTGCGCACCATGACAATCCAGGAAGTCGGCGGCACGCGCAAGACGATCGAAGCGGCCTGCGCGGTGATCCGGGAAATGTTGCCCGAGATCAACGCGGCCAAACGCACGGCGCAGCCGCTCTCCGGCATCAAGCTTGCGTTGGAATGCGGCGGGTCCGACGGCTATTCCGGCATCTCGGCCAATCCGGCGCTCGGTTACGCCTCCGATCTCCTCGTGCGCCAGGGCGGCACGTCGGTGCTGGCCGAAACGCCGGAGATCTATGGGGCGGAACATCTTTTCACCCGCCGGGCCGTCACGCCGGATGTGGCGAAGAAGCTTCTCGACCGCATTGAGTGGTGGCGCGAATATACGGAAAAAAACGGCGCGGAACTCAACAACAACCCCTCCCATGGCAACAAGGCAGGCGGGTTGACGACCATCCTGGAGAAATCGCTGGGCGCTGTCGCCAAGGGCGGCACCATGCCGCTCAGGGCCGTCTATGAATATGCCGAGCAGGTGGATGAGCCGGGCTTCGTCTTCATGGATACGCCGGGCTACGACCCGGCTGCGGTCACCGGCCAGGTGGCGGGCGGCTGTAACGTGATCTGCTTCACTACGGGGCGTGGCTCTGTCTCCGGCTTCAAGCCCGCGCCCTGCATCAAGATCGCCACCAACAACACGATGTATGCGCACATGCAGGAAGACATGGACATCAATTGCGGCGGCATCGTCACCGGCGAGGACACGATCGAGAAAGCGGGCGAGCGGATTTTCGAAAGGATCATCGCCGTCGCCTCGGGCGAGCGCACGCTGAGCGAAACCTACGACTATGGCGACAACGAATTCGTCCCTTGGCAGATCGGCGCCGTCACCTGATCTATTGGAGCAGTTTCGTTTAGACGATGAAACTGCAATCCTCCGGCTCCACGGAATTGCGCACCTCCTTGGCCCGCTCGATCACCTTGGGCCGTGAACTGGCGATGTGATCGCGCATCGCTCGCATCAGGTCCCGTTCGTTCCGCCGGCGCATCATCTCGAAAATCGCGATATGCTCGGCGATGAAGGGATCGTTCTCCGGCATGCGTGACTGATGCCATAGCACATGCTTGGAGAGTGTGATGACGCAATGGGTGCGCTGCAGGATGCTGATCATCTCCCGGTTCGGGCAGGCCTGCATGGAGCGGATGTGAAGATCGAACTCCAGATCATAGAGGAGATCGACCGGGACCTGCGGATAGGCTTTGGCGGCCTCGGTCAGCCGGCCTAACATCCGGTCGATCTCGCTGTCCGGGACGGCATCCATGGCCTGCGCGATGGCGAATGGCTCGATCCGCTCGCGCACCTCGTAAAGCTCGGTGATGCGCCGGTCGTCCAGGGGAACGATGGTCCAGCGGAAATGCTCATCCTTGCCGGTGATGCCCAGCGTTTCGAGCTTCAAAAGCACATCGCGGGCCACCGCCCGCCCGACGCCGTAACGACGCGCCAGCTCGATCTCGTTGATGCGGGCGCGCCCAAAGAAGGAGCGAGTGACGATCCGCCGCTCCACTTCCTCATAAAGTGTCTGCCAGGCAAATAACGGACGCTCGGAATTGACGAGATCGCCAAGACTTTCGACGAGATCGACGCGTTTCGCGGGCGTGCCCTGGGGGCCGACGACGAAGCCACGCCCTTCGAAGCGGCTGATATGGCTTTCACCGGCAAGCAGCTTCAGCGCCTGGCGAACCGGTGCACGGCTTGAGCCGAGCAGTTCGGCCAACGGGCCTTCGAGGAGGACGGTTCCGGGGGCGATCCGGCCCGCTTCAATATTCTCTTTCAGCCGCTCGTAGAGCTCTTCATAGAGGCTGCGCTTTCGCGGGCCATGCCCGGTTTCGCTTTTCTCAAAGCCCTGCAAAACCATTTGCGGCTGTGATCCTTCCCGTCTGCGGCATCGTTACCGTAGTGATTATCACAAAAACGACTGTTGCAGACAGCATTTCCGGCCGAGCGCCTTGTTCGGCCGGAATGAAAGCAGATGGGATCGGCGTTATTCCTTCACCGCTCCGGTCATCGAAGACACGTAATAGTCGACGAAGAAGGAATAGAGCAGCACCACCGGGAGCGACCCGAAGAGCGCACCGGCCATCAGCGAGCCCCATTCGAAGACGTCGCCTCGCACCAACTCGGTGAGAACACCGACGGGAACGGTCTTGTTCTCCGACGACTGGATGAATGTCAGCGCATAGATGAATTCGTTCCACGAAAGCGTGAAGGCGAAAATGCCGGCGGAAATCAGCCCCGGCACGGCCAGCGGCAAAATGATCTTCACCAGGATCTGCCAGCGCGATGCACCGTCGACCAGCGCGCTTTCCTCAAGCTCGAAGGGGATCGAGCGGAAATAGCCCATCAGGAGCCAGGTGCAGAACGGAATGAGGAAGGTCGGATAGGTGAAGATCAGCGCCAGCTTGGAATCATAGATGCCGAATTTGAAGACGATGACGGCCAGCGGGATGAACAGGATCGACGGCGGCACGAGATAAGCGAGAAAGATCAGGAGCCCGGTCGTCCGTGCGCCGGTGAAGCGGATGCGCTCGATCGCGTAGGCCGCAAAGACCGACGCGGCGAGCGACAGAACCGTCGCGCAGGCCGCCACCACCATGGTATTGACCAGCCATCCCGGATAGGAGGTTTCGAAAAGCAGATATTTGATGTGCTGAAGCGTCGGCTGGACAACCCAGAACGGGCTGTAATTGTTATAGTCCGTCAACTGCGCATTCGGCTTTACCGCCGTGATCGCCATCCAGTAGAACGGGAACAAGAGCACGAAGACGAAGACGGCAAGCGGCAGGTACAAGACGACGATCCGCCGCGGCAGCCGGTTCAGATAGCTCATGCCTTCCGCGTCATCGTGCAGGACGGCTGGTGCGGTATTGGGTTGCGTGGTCATTCGATCACCTCTCAATCCTGGCCGCCCTGCTGCCATTTGCGGCGTTGCAGACCGAAGAAGCTGAACATGATGGCGGCGAGCAGGAAGGGTATCATCGCCACCGCGATCGCCGCACCCTCACCCAATTGTCCACCGGGAATACCGCGCTGGAAGGAAAGCGTCGCCATCAGATGGGTCGCATTGACCGGTCCGCCCTTGGTCAGCACGTAGATCAACTGGAAATCCGTGAAGGTGAACAACACCGAAAAGGTCATGACGACGGCGATAATCGGCGTCAGCATCGGCAGCGTCACATAGCGGAAGCGCTGCCAACTCGTCGCCCCGTCGAGCGAGGCCGCTTCCTGCAGCGACTGCGGGATCGTCTGCAGCCCGGCGAGCAGCGATATGGCGACGAAGGGAATGCCGCGCCAGACATTGGCCGCGATCACCGATGCACGTGCGTTGTTGGGATCACCGAGGAAATTGATGGGCCGGTCGATGATGCCAAGCTCCATCAGCGACCATGAGACGATGGAGAACTGGGCATCATAGATCCACCAGAAGGCCAGCGCCGAAAGGACCGTCGGCACCACCCAGGGCAAGAGCACGATCGCGCGGAAGAAGGATTTGAAAGGCAGCTTCTCGTTGAGAAGCAGTGCCAGCCAGAGGCCCAAGGCGAATTTCAGGATGGAGGCGACGATCGTATAGAGCATCGTGTTGAACACGGCCAGCCAGAAGACGGAATCCCTTGCCAAGTATTCGTAATTCTCCAGCCCGATGAATATTCCGGGACGCCCGATGCGGGTGTCGGTGAAGCCGAGCCAGACGCCGAGCCCCAGCGGGTAGGTCAGAAAGCAGACGAGAAAGACAGCCGCCGGCAACATGAACAGAAAGGCAAGCATTTTTCCGTTCTGCATGAGAGCGGAAAATGAAAAGCCGGTCTTCTCGGACGGTAGGGTGATCGACATCGGACATCTCCGGTGAATTCCTGCTCCCGTCCGCCAGCTGCTTACACCAGGCTCTGGGAGACATCGTTCGGCATGGCGGACGGCCTCTCCGGGAGAAGCCGTCCGCGATCCCGCGAAAAGCGCGTCAGACGCGATAATAGCGGTTGGCGCGTTTTTCCGCGTCGGCCGCGGCATCTTCCGGCGACATCTGGCCGGTAACCGCCGTGGCGAACATGTCGACAAGCACGTAGTCTGCCATTGTTCCCGCGGAGGCATAGCCAAGCGGGCCCGCATAGCCGTTCGGCCGCAGGGTCTCCGACGCGCGGGCATAGGGCGCGTGGATCGGATCGGATTTCCAGACCGGATTGTCGGCGAAGGCCTTGAGCGGTTGGCAGCAATAGGCGCTGGAACCCTCGAGCCATGCATTCATCTGGTCGGCTTCCATCATGAACTTGATGTAGGCCTTGGCAGCTTCCGGATATTTCGAGTGGTTGAAGAGCAGGATCGAGCTCGTCTGGTGAAGCTCGACGCTCTTGCCGACAGGACCGACGGGGAAGTTCGTGGCGCGCAGGTCCTCCGCGATCTCGGCGAGCGCCGGATCCTTCTTCGCGGCATAATAGAGAGACACGCCATTGGCCGTCAGCGAAATCTGCCCGGCCAGGAAGGCGCGGTTGTTGTTGATGTCGAGCCAGCTTTCGGTGCCCGGAATGAAGGTGGCGTAGAGCTCCTTGGCATAGTTGATGGCCGCGATCGTCTCCGGGCTGTTGATGGTGACCTTGCCTTCCTCGTCGACCATCTTGCCGCCATGGCTCCACAGGAGCCAATGGGCATAGTTGTTGCCGTCGCCGACGGCCTTGCCATGCGGAAAGCCGGCCGGCGTGCCCTTGGCCTTCAAGGCCTTGCAGAGTTCCAGGAAGCCCGCGGTGTCGTTCGGAAACTCGCTGAAGCCCGCCGCCTTCATATGGCTGTCGCGATAACAGACGGCGTTGCCTATCGCCGTCAGCGGCATGGCGATGAATTTGTCGTCACGTACGGCATAGCCGCGAACGCCGTCATACCAGCCGCCATACTTGTCGCCGAGATAGTTGGCGAGTTCGGTCATGTCGATGAGCTTGTCGGGATACTGATGGGCATCGTCGAACCAGCACATCACCATATCCGGGCCCGAGCCGACATTGGCGGCAACGGCCGCCTTAGGGCGGATGTCCTCCCAGCTTTCCTTGTCGATGCGCACCTGAACGCCCGTCGCCTCGGTGAACTTCTTCGTATTGGCGAGCCAGGCATCCTCGTCGCCCTGGACGAAAGGCGTCCAGCGCAGGAGCCTGAGGCTTGCACCTTCCTCGGGCTTGTAGGTCGGCTCGCTCTGCGCGAATGACGGGCGGATGCCCAGTGAATTGAGCCCGGCGAGCCCGGCAAGGCCCGCGGAACCGGCGATGAAATCACGTCTCTTGATGGTCATGCTACTCCTCCTCACAATAACGGGACCCGATTTCTCCGGCACCCACCGTCCCGAATGGTGATTGCCGCGGCAGGGGTTTTGCCCGCAGGCTTTCAGGACGACATCTCCTCCTCGTCCTTCCCGATCGCCCGCTGATGATTATTTCGAAAGTCTCTCCCCGGTTTCAGCATCGAACAGATGAACGTGAGCGGCGTCGATCTTAACATTGATCGTCTCGCCCGGCTTAGCCTGCACACGCTCGCGGAACACGCAAGTCACGTCGCTGCCGCCGAGCTTGGCGATCATTTGCGTTTCGTAGCCCGTCGGCTCGATCACCACGACCTCGGCCGGCAGCCCCGCCGGATCGAGATGGATATATTCGGGCCGCAGGCCATAGATCAGTTCGCGTCCTTCCGCCTTCGCGGACGGATTGGAGACCGGCAATATGGTGCCGTTGCCAGTGACGAATTTGGTCCGGTCGTCAGGGCTGAGCTTGCCTGGGATCATGTTCATCGCCGGAGACCCTATGAAGCCGGCAACAAAGAGATTGGCCGGGGTATCATAGAGGTCGAGCGGCGCGCCGATCTGTTCCACGACCCCGTCATGCATGACGACGATCTTGTCGGCCATGGTCATTGCCTCGATCTGATCGTGCGTCACGTAGACCGTCGTGGTCTTCAGCCGCTGATGCAGTTCCTTGATCTCCGCACGCATGGCGACGCGCAGCTTCGCGTCGAGATTGGAAAGCGGCTCGTCGAAGAGAAAGACCTGCGGATCGCGGACGATGGCCCGGCCCATGGCCACGCGCTGGCGCTGGCCGCCCGACAACTGCCTGGGATAGCGGTCGAGGAGGCGTGAAAGTCCGAGGATTTCCGCCGCCCCTTTGACGCGCTTGTTGATCTCCTCCTTGGAGGTGCCCTTCAGGTTGAGCGAAAAGGCCATGTTGTTGGCAACGGTCATGTGTGGATAAAGCGCATAATTCTGGAACACCATGGCGATGTCGCGGTCCTTGGGTGGAACCGTGTTGACCACGCGGTTGCCGATGCGGATCTCTCCGGCGGTGATGTTCTCAAGCCCCGCCAGCATGCGCAGCAGGGTCGATTTTCCGCAACCGGACGGCCCGACCAGGATGACGAACTCACCATCGTCTATCTCGATGTCGACGCCCTTGATGATGGGAACCGCCCCGAAGGACTTCCTCACGTCGACGAAATTTACCGCTGCCATTTCCGCTCCTCCCAGAGTGCAGATATTTCTCTTTCCGATACGCCGCGGCAGAAATGCTCCCCGTTTTCTGCCGATATGGCGTTGTTTGCTATCCTCGTCCGACCAGCGGCATCTTGGTCGCCATCACCGTCAGTGTCAGCACATTCGCATCGAGCGGCAGGCTCGCCATGTAGATGATCGCATTGGCGATATGCGCGACCGGGATCGTCGGTTCGCTCGCGGTCTCGCCACTGGCCTGCAGGACGCCGCTGCTCATTTTCGACGTCATATCGGTGGATGCATTGCCGATATCGATCTGGCCGCAGGCGATATCGAAAGCCCGCCCGTCGAGCGCGGTCGATTTCGTCAGCCCGGTTATGGCGTGCTTGGTCGCCGTATAGGGTGCGGAATACGGTCGCGGCGTCGTCGCGGAAATTGAACCATTGTTGATGATGCGCCCGCCGCGCGGCTTCTGGGCCTTCATCAGCCGCATCGCCTGCTGCGTGCAGAGGAATGCTCCGGTGAGGTTCGCGGCCACAATGGCGTTCCACTGCTCGAAGGTGATCTCCTCCATCGGAACCGCCGGAACATTGATGCCGGCATTGTTGATGAGAAGATCAAGACGGCCGAAGGTATTTTCGATCTCGTCGAAAAGGGCTTTGACGGCCTTGGGATCGCCGACATCGGCAGCGATCGGCTTGACCGAGCCTCCCGTCTTCGCCGCCATCTCGCGCGCAGCCGCGTCGAGGACATCGGCCCGCCGGCCACTGATGACGACGGTATAGCCCTCCGCGCTCAGCGCTTCCGCGATGCCACGGCCGACGCCCGTGCCGCCGCCGGTCACCAGCGCGATCTTCCCCTCTCCCGATTTTCCCGCTGACGCCATGTCAAACCTTTCCGCCAAGTTCGTCGTCGATATGGATCCTGATGATTTCGTCGAAACTCGTTTCAGCCTTGAATCCGAGAGCCGCGGCCCGCGCGGCATCGAAATTCGTGGGCCAGCCCGCGACGATCCCGGCGATCACCGGATCGCGCTCGCGCCTGATCAGCTTGACGGCCTTTTCCCCGGCCACGCGCCGCAAAGCCTCGATCTCCTCGCCAATCAGGGCCGACAGACCGGGCATCGTCAGATTGCGCCTCGGCCCGACATTGGAGAGATCGAGCTGCGCGGCATGAATGAAAAACCCGACCGCCGAACGCGGGCTCGCAAACCAGTGGCGGACATTCTCGTCGACGGGAAGCACCGCTTCCTGGCCGGCGAGCGGCTCGCGCAGGATATTGGAGAAGAAGCCAGACGCTGCCTTGTTCGGCGTGCCGGGGCGGATGCAGATCGTCGGAAGCCGGATGCCGATCCCCTCGAAGAAGCCGCGCCGGGAATAATCGGACAGGAGCAGTTCGGAGATCGCCTTCTGCGTGCCGTAGCTGGTTAGCGGCGTGGTGAAGAATTCGTCCCCGATCTGTTCCGGGAACGGAGCGCCAAAGACCGCGACCGAGGAGGCGAAGACAAGACGCGGGCAATAGGGTTCCTTCTGCCCCTCCAGACGGATCGCCTCGAAGAGCGCCCGCGTGCCATCGAGATTGATGCGATAGCCCTTCTCGAAATCCGCCTCCGCCTCGCCTGAGACGATGGCCGCCAAATGGATGATCAGATCCGCGCGCAAGCCCGCTATCTTTGCCGCGCTGTCGGGCGCCGAGAGATCCATTGCCGCCGCGGTCGCAACGCCTTCGAGCGCCGACGGCACCGGCGGGGTGACCACATCGACCAGCCAGAGATGATCGATGGAGCCGCCCAGGACCCCATCCTCCGCGGCGATCCTCTCGACCAGCTTGCGGCCCACCATTCCGGCGGCGCCTATCACCAGCACATTCATTCGCGGTCATCCTCCCTTGTCCGCTCCCCATAGGGGCATTCAATCGCGTCGTCTGCGTCCCTTCGTCCTCACCCGCCGTTGCTGCGGTGCATCGGTAGTAATCCCGGAAGCGGCACGCATTGCAAGCTCATATCCCTTTCAGCCAGCCGAGCCCGGCAACGGTTTCCCCGCCCGGCCGATATTCACAACCGACATAGCCCTGGTAACCCAGCCTATCCAGCTCCCGCAGAACCCTGAAATCGTCGAGTTCGCCGGTTCCTGGCTCATTGCGCCTCGGCACGGACGCGATCTGCACATGGCTGATGAGCGGCATCATCTCCTGCAACGCCGTCAGCACGTCTCCCCGCATCACCTGGCGGTGATAGATATCGAACTGCAGCTTGAGATTGGGATGGTCGAGATCGCTGATGATCTCCACCGCCCGATCGAAATCATTGAGGAAATAGCCCGGCATGTCGCGCCCGTTGATCGGCTCGATCACCAGGCCGATCCCTTCCGCACCCGCGGCATCGGCGGCAAAGGCAACGGCATCGCGATAAGCAATCCGGGCCGCCGGATCGTCCGGTGATGCGATACCCGCCATCATGTGCAACAGCGGCGTTCCGATCACGCGGCCATAGTCGATCGCCTTCTTCACCGATTGGCGGAACTCGTCTTCACGCTCCGGCAAGGCGGCAAGCCCCCTTTCCCCCTTTGCCCAATCGCCCGGCGGCAGGTTGAAGAGCGCCTGCTTCAGCCCGGCTTCCGACAATTTTTCGGCAATGAACTCGGCCGGAAAATCGTAAGGGAAAAGATACTCCACTGCCGTGAAACCGGCGGCAGCCGCTGCCCCGAACCGGTCGGGGAAGGCATACTCGCCAAACATCATCGTCAGATTGGCGGCGAAACGCGGCATGTCAGATCTCTTCCTTCACGCCAGGCAGTGTGACACCGGCGATGCGGGCAAGAAGCCTTGCCACCGATGCATCGTCATCACCGCCCATTCCGGCCGCCTCGGTCATCACGAAAAGCTGCAATGCGGCACTGGCGATCGGCAGCGGAAATTTCTGCTTCCTGCCAAGGTCGGAGACAATGCCGAGATCCTTGGTGAAAATCGAAACCGCGCTGCGCGGGTTGTAATCACCCGCAAGCACGCGCGGCACCCGATTTTCGAACATCCAGCTGTTGCCGGCCGATTTCGTGATAACCTCGAACACCCTGGTGATGTCGAGGTCGAGGCTCTTGGCGAAGGTGATCGCCTCGCAGGCCGCCGCGATGTGCACGCCCGCCAGCAACTGATTGACGATCTTGAAGGACGATCCGATCCCAACGGCATCGCCCAGCTCATAGACCGTCTCCGCCATGGCATCGAGGGCCGGCTTTGCCTTGGCGAATGCCTCGGCCGAGCCGGAAGCCATCACCGTCAGTTTCCCCTCGTCGGCCTTGGCCGCGCCACCGCTGATCGGCGCATCGAGGATATGGATGCCCTTCTCCGCCGCGCGCGCCGCCAGGGCCTTCGCATCGGCGGGCGACATGGTCGCCGAAGAGATGATGAGCGAGCCGGGTTTCATGACCGCGACGGCGCCATCCGGGCCAAAGAGCACGCTTTCGGTCTGCGCCGCGTTCACCACCACGATAACGGCGATATCGGCGTTTTCGCAGGCCTGCGCAGGTGTCGCGAACGGATGCCCACCACTTGCCTTAAGCCCGTCGAGCGCGGCGGGATTGATGTCGCAGCCCGACACATCGAGCCCTGTCCGCAGCAGCGAACGGGCCATGCCCAGCCCCATGGAGCCCAGGCCGACAACGGCAATGCTCGACTGCTTCACGATCTCCTCCCAGACAATGCAGCAACACGCTTTATGACAGCGCTACCATTTATTCTAGACACAGGCTTCGGCATGGTGCAAGGTAAAATGCTAGCGCTGTCATAAATTTCGGACGCGTTCGCTGGTGGAGGAGATTTACAGAGATGCGGCGGAGTGCGCCGACGCTGACTGACGTGGCAAGGCTGGCCGGGGTCAGCGAGATCACCGTGTCACGCGTTGTCCGCAACAAGGGATCGATTGCGGAGACGACGCGCGTCCGAGTGCAGGAGGCGATCGTCAAACTCGGCTATGTCCCGAACCGCGCTGCTGGCGCGCTTGCCTCGGCGGGCGCACCGTTGATCGGGGTGCTGCTGCCCTCGCTTTCCAATATCGTTTTTCCGGAGGTATTGCGCGGCATTCATACCGCGCTTGCCTCGACCGGCTATCAGCCGCTGATCGGCGTGACCGATTACGATCCGGTGAAAGAACAGGAACTTCTTTCCTCGCTCCTGGCATGGCAGCCCGCCGCCATCATCACAACGGGCTTCGAGCATACCGATGCCACCCGGCGGATGCTTGCCGACAGCAGGGTCCGCGTCGCCGAATTGATGGATATCGACGCCGAGCCGATCGATATCGCGGTCGGTCTTTCGCAGCGCCGGGCCGGTTTCGACGCCGGCAGGCACCTGATAGGACGCGGCTACCGGCGCTTCGGCTATGTCGGCCATGACTGGAACGCCGATCACCGCGCGCGCCTGCGCTACGAAGGCGTCCGCGCCGCGCTTGCCGAGGCCGACCTGGGGCTGACCGCCGAAGAGCGGTTCGACGGTCCAAGCTCCACCATGGCCGGCCGCAAGACGCTTGCCGCGCTCCTGTCGTGGGAGCCAGACCTCGATGTCGTGGTATTTTCGAATGACGACATGGCCGTCGGCGGCTTCTTCCATTGCCTCGGCGCGAACATAAGTGTCGGTAGGGAGCTCGGCCTGTTCGGCTTCAACGGCCTCGATATCGGCCAGGTGCTTCCCCTGCCGCTTTCGACCATCCGTTCCCACCGGTTCGATATCGGCAGGATCGCGGTCGAGAAGCTTCTGGAGAGCAGCCGGAGGCCGGAGGAAAAACTGATCGTCGACACCGGCTATGAAATCATCGCCGGGGCGACGGCATAAAACGATCCCGAACCGAAGGTCAGCGTCAGCAAAAGGTTGCAGACTTTTTCGGACAAGATCATGTGGCGAACTAAAGGGAGGAATAAGTAATATGCTTTTGGGTGCGGTTGCTGATGATCTGACCGGCGCGACGGATCTTGCCCTGACGCTTTCGCGCGAAGGAATGCGCGCGGTGCAGGTGGTCGGCGTACCGCCGGCGGATTTCGACTTCGGCGATGCCGAGGCCGTCGTCGTCGCGCTTAAGTCGCGGACGATTCCCGCGGCGGAAGCGGTCAGCCTGTCGCTCGATGCGGCCCGCGCGATTCTCAGTGCAGGGGCCGAACAGATCATCTTCAAATATTGCTCGACCTTCGATTCCACGCCTGAAGGCAATATCGGCCCGGTCGCGGAAGCGCTTGCCGGCCTTCTCGATGCGCCCCTGGTGCTCGCCTGCCCGGCCTTTCCTGCCAATGGCCGAACGGTCTATCAAGGGCATCTGTTCGTCGGCTCGATGCTGCTTTCCGACTGCCCTATGAAGGACCATCCGCTGACACCGATGACGGACGCCAATCTCGTTCGTGTGCTGCAGCAGCAGACGAAACTGCCAGTCGGCCTCATTCCCTACTCCGTTGTTGATCGGGGCGGCGAGGCGATCGCAGCCGCTTTCACCGAGGCTGAAACGAAGGGCGACCGGTTCGTCATTGTCGACGCGGTCACCGAGGATCATTTGCGGGCGATCGGACGGGCCGCAGCCGACATGAAGCTCATCACCGGCGGCTCCGGCATCGCCATCGGCCTGCCGGAGAATTTCCGCCGGGCGGGCAAGCTGGCTACCAGGAAGGCCGATACGACCTTCGCAGCGCCCGCCGGGCGGGCCGCCATCCTCGCTGGCTCCTGTTCGGCGGCGACGCGACGGCAGATCGCCGCGGCGATCGCCGCGGGTGTCCCTGCCCTGAAAATCGATCCGATCGCCATCGCCGAGGGAAACACCACCGCCGCAGGTGTTGCCGACTGGCTCGCTTCCGCCGGCCACCCCCACCCGCTTGCCTATTCCAGCGCGGATCCTGATGAGGTCCGCTCGGCGCAAGAGAAGCTCGGCCGTGACCGCGCCGGGGGACTCGTGGAGCATCTTCTGGCGGAAGTCGCTATAACGCTGCGCGAGAACAGCTTCAGCCGCTTGATCGTCGCCGGCGGCGAGACGTCGGGCGCGGTCGTCAACGGGCTCGGCGTCGCCGCGCTCCGGATCGGCCCCGAGATCGATCCCGGCGTTCCCTGGACGCGCAGCCTCGACGGCGGCTCGCCAATCGCGCTCGCCCTCAAATCCGGCAATTTCGGCGCGGACGATTTCTTCCTCAAGGCATGGGACCAACTGAAATGAGCGCCATTCTTTCGGAAGCGACCAAACTGCGCGATCAGATCGTCAGCGTCGGCAAATCGCTCTTTGACCGCGGACTGACCTTCGGCTCCACCGGCAATATCAGCGCCAGGCTGTCGAACGGCGAAATCCTGATGACGCCGACCAATGCCTCGCTTGGCAGCCTCGAGCCCGAACATCTTTCGCGCTTTTCCGCCGAGGGCGTGCATATTGACGGGGACAAGCCGACCAAGGAGGCTTTTCTGCACCAGTGCATGTATTGCCAGCGGCGCGAGAGCGGCGCCGTCGTGCATCTCCATTCCACTCATTCGGTGGCGGTGAGCATTCTCGCCAATATCGACCCCGAGGATGTGTTGCCGCCCTTGACCGCCTATTATGTCATGCGCGTTGGCTCACTGCCGCTCGTCCCCTATTATCCGCCGGGCGACAAGGCGCTCGCCGAGGCCGTGGCGACAAGGGCCGAAAAGAGCCATGCGGTCCTGCTCGCCAATCATGGTCCGGTGGTCGCCGGCAAGACGTTGCTCGACGCGCAATACGCGACGGAAGAGCTGGAGGAGACGGCCAAGCTCTATCTCCTCCTGCATGGCCACCGGATAAGACCATTGACGCCCGAGCAGCGCCGGGCGCTACGCTGAAGGTCAGTAGGTCGCGCGACCACCTGAGAGATCGAAGACCGAACCGGTCGTGAAGCTGTTTTCCTTCGAAACCAGCCATGCGACCATGGAAGCCGCCTCCTCCACTTCGAGAAACCGGCCGCGTGGAATCTTCGAGCGCATATATTCGATGAATTCCGGTGTCAGCTGTTCCAGGATGCGCGTCTGCGCTGTCGCCGGCGTGATGCAGTTAACGGCGACATCGTAGCCGGCTAGCTCCTTGCCAAGTGATTTGGTGAGCCCGATCACCGCCGCCTTCGAGGCCGAATAAGCCGACGCATTGGGATTTCCCTCCTTGCCGGCAATCGAGGCGATGTTGACGATGCGCCCGTAATTGCGCTCCTTCATCCCCGGCACGACGGCGCGATTGACGTAGAAGGTGCCGTTGACATTGATGTCGATGATCTTATTCCACCAGGCGATATCGTAGGTATCGAGCGATGCGGCGGGACCAGCAATACCGGCGGAATTGACGAGGATCGAAACGGGGCCGCCCTCGGCCTCGGTCTTCGCATGCGCGGCGGCAACCGCTTCATGATCCGCAATATCGACGACGACCGTCCTTGCGGCGGACCCAAGCGCTTCTTTCGCCGTCTCCAGCAGTTCTGCATTCATGTCCCACAGGGTCACCGACGCGCCGGATCGCACGAAGCGCGTGGCCATGGCAAAGCCCAGCCCCTGCGCCCCTCCGGTCACGATCGCGTGCTGGCCCTCGAGATCTATTCTGTTCATGCGCTTGTTCCTCCCGCATCGAATGACTGCGGTGACGATATTGACCACCCCGACCGGAATGTCCAACCCCTTCAAGCAAGGAACCGCGCGTCGGGGCGTGCGTTACTTCTCCATTCGGCACGGAGGCATGATGGAAATGACGCGACGAACCACTCAGACCGAGACCGGCGACATGGAATTGACCATTCCGCTTCAGACGGTCTGCTTCATCATCATGAAAGCACGGGAATATTATGCGAAGGACGTCGTCACCGAACCTGATCCTGGCTCCAACCCGTCAGACGACCGCGGCACCGCGGTCCTCGAGGATCATGAAAACGATGCGGTGGAGCAGGAGCTGCGCTCGCTCATCGCCAATCTTTCCGTCGACGAGCAGATCGACCTCGTCGCCCTGATGTGGCTCGGACGTGATGATCATGCCACCGAAGACTGGGAGGACGTGCGCAGTGATGCCGCGCGGGAGCATAACGAGCACACGGCGGATTATCTCTTCGGCACGCCGCTTCTTGCCGACTATCTGGCCGACGGATTGTCTATCCTGGACTATTCCTGCAGCGACTACGAAGCCAACCGGCTTTAAATCCACACTCGCCCGCCCGAAACCTTTGCGTTTTCGGCACCCGGTCGTATAAGCGAAAGGACAGCTTTCGGCGCGACGGGCGGACCATTGTGAATGAAGACTGAAGCAGATAGCGGCAAGAAGGAAGGTCAGGGAGCGCAGGAGAACGATCGGCCCACCTTGAAGACGATTGCCTTCATGACGGGTCTTGGGGTCACCACGGTTTCCCGGGCGCTGAAGGACGCGCCCGAGATTGGCATAGAGACCAGGAAGCGCGTTCAGCTGATCGCGAGACAGGTGGGCTACAGACCCAATCGTGCCGGCGTGCGCCTGCGCACCGGCAAGACCAATGTCATTGCCCTTGTCCTCAACACGCAGGACGAGATCATGGGTTTCACCTCCCATGTCATCCACGGTGTGTCCGAAGTCCTGGCCGATACCCAGTACCACCTGATCGTCACGCCCTATTCCCACTCCAAGGACCCGATGGAGCCGATCCGCTATATCGTCGAGACAGGCTCGGCCGATGGCATCATCTTCTCGCGCGCCGAACCGGACGATCCGCGCGTGCGCTACCTGACGGAACACAACGTGCCATTCGCCACCCATGGCCGCACCGACATGGGCATCGAGCATCCGTTCCATGATTTCGACAATTACAGCTTCGCCCGCGACGTGGTCGCGAGATTGGTCGAACGGGGACGCCGGCGGCTGGCGATCCTGACGCCGCCGGCGCATCTCACCTATTACGGGCACATGGTGAGCGGGTTTTTCGACGCCGTACGGGAAAGCGGCGGCACCGGAACCATCCTGCCGGGGATCGATATCGATGCGCCGCTCGAAATATTGCGCCAGCGCACCGAGGCGATCATGCGGCGGAGCGACCGTCCCGATGGCATCGTCTGCGGCTCGAGCGCCTCGGCGATCGCGACCGTGGCCGGCCTGGAAGCAGCAGGGTTGCGCCTGGGATCGGATGTCGACGTCGCTTCGAAACAGTCCTCCGACATCCTGCCATGGTTCCGTCCCGAGTTGATCGTCGTCGACGAGAGCTTCAAGCTCGCCGGACGCAAGCTGGCCCAGGCGGTGCTCGCCAGGATCGGCGGCGCCGATCCCGGTTCGTTGCAGAGCATCGGGTGATTTTGATTTATTCGCCCATGGAGGCGGCGGCGGCCATGTCCGTCCAGGCAGGCTCAAAGACATGGCCATCGGGATCTTCGAATGTACGAAGATACATGAAACCCATGTCCTGAGGCTCGCGGATGTCGGCCTTGCCGCCGGCGGCCGCGGCGGCCTTTGTGATGCTGTCCACGTCCTCACGGCTGTCACAGGAAAGGGCAATCAACATGCCGACGGTTTCATGCGCGTTGGCAATGGGCTTCGTCGCGAATGTCGCGAAATAATCCTGCGTCAGTAATTGGAAAGTAATGGTGTCGGACCAGACCAGCGAGGATGCCTTGTCGTCGCTGAACTGCTCGTTCTTCTTGCATCCGATCGCCTCGTAAAAGCGGGTCGAAGCGGCGATATCCCTCACCGGCAGGTTTATGAAAATCATCTTGGGCATTGCGGCTCTCCTTTGCGTTCCCACGGAATAAGTTCGTTTTCACAGATTTTTCTGCATGATCGTGTCACTTGGATGAATACAGACCAGTTCAAGCCTTCGCGCACCGACATTTTCGAAACGATGCGGAATATTGGCCGCCGCAACGACGATATCACCGGGATAAGCGCGCGTCTGGTCCTCGCCAACCGTGAATTCTGCCTCTCCTTTTCGCACAACCCACGTCTCCTGATAGGGATGGACATGGAGTGCCGATCCCTGGCCCGGTTCGGCATCGACAAGGAAAAATGACACCGGACCACCGAGATCGCGCCCTTCGAAGCGGACGGTTCGGCTTTGGCCGGGCTGGGGCTCCCGATGACGAAGGATCCTGAACATGCTGCCTCTCCTTCTGGCGTTGACAATATTATCTTCACGAGAAGATATCTACCAAAACTATCTTCTTGTCAAGATATATATCTTCTTGTCGAGACATCTTTTCGGGCCGAGCCTCCATGTGTATGTTTCGTCCGTGCGAATTATTCGAGGAAGCGAATGACGAAGAGGATCAATGAGAACGAAGATGACGCCAAGGGCGACCATGTCGACCGGCGGCGCCGGCAGTGGGCCCGGGAATTACCCGATCTCGACACCGAGCCGATGGCGATCCTTGGGCGGGCCTTTCGGCTGTCCAACCTCGTGCGCCCCAGCATTGAGGCCACTTTCGCCGGCTTCGGTCTCGACCGTGGCGAATTCGACGTAATCGCGACCCTCCGGCGTGCCGGGCGGCCCTACCGCCTGACCCCGACGGAAATATATTCCTCGCTGATGATTTCCTCAGGCGGGCTCACGCACCGGCTCGACCGGCTGGAGAAGGCGGGGCTGGTCCGGCGCGAAAAGTCATCAAGTGATGGGCGTAGCGTTCTGGTGGCTTTGACCGAGACCGGTGTGGCGCGTGCCGAGGAGGCATTCCGCATGGATATGGCCAACGAATCCCGGTTTCTGCAGGTACTGGACCGACAAGAGCGCGAGGCGCTTGCCGATCTTCTGCGCAAATTGATTACCGGAATTGAGAATGAGACGGAGCGAAGCGAAGAGCAGACCCCGGACTGAAGGAAAATCCTGAAAGGGCGCAACCGTATCGCTCCGGTGCGCCCTCACCACTTCATTTACGCAATAGCGCTTTGGCCTCCGCTATGCCCAGCGCCTCGGGCCGCGTGCAGGTCGTCTCAATGTCGACAAAACGCTTTTCCTCACCCGAGCGCAGGATGGACAACATCACGTCCACTCCATGCAGGGCGCGCTCGAGGGAGCAGCGCATGTCGCGGCCTTCAATGATCGCGGCGGCCATATCGGCGAGACCCGCCGTGCGGTAATTGGCCATCGCCCCTTGCGGATGTTTCTGGTTGGGCACACCGAAGGGATGCTTCCAGCCCTTCATCGGCTTGATCTTCTTCTTTCCCGGAAGACCGATCAGCACGTCGCCGCCGAAGAAGTTCGGATCGGGCAGGAAAAGCGAGCCTTCCGTGCCGTAGAGCTCCATATTGTCGTGCCGATGCGCCCAGACGTCCCAGCTTGCCGAAAGCGTGATGGTGGCGCCCTCCGCGAATTCGAGCAATGCCTGAATGGTGGTCGGCGTCTCCACTGGAATGACTTCGCCCTTGCGGAGTTCGGAGGTGATGGTGCGGGTCGGCGTCGCCATCGAGATGAGTGCCGCGACGCGCTTCACCGGGCCGATTAGATTGATGAGATCGGCGATGTAATAGGGTCCGAGATCAAGGATCGGCCCGCCACCGGGCTTGAAGAAGAAATCTGGATTGGGATGCCAGTGCTCCATGCCGTGGCTCATGACATGGCAGGTGCCGGAGGTGATCTTGCCGACCTTGCCCTCATCGATCGCCCTGCGGGCAAGCTGGTGTGCTCCGCCGAGGAAGGTATCCGGCGCGCAGCCGACCTTCAGCCCCCGCTCGTCGGCGAGCTTCTTCAATTCGAGCCCTTCTCCCAGCGAAAGCACCAGCGGCTTTTCCGAATAGGCGTGCTTGCCGGCCGACAGGATGCGCTTTGTCACCATGAAATGCGCATCCGGTATCGTCAGGTTGACGACGATGTCGATATCATCGTTCGCCAGAAGCTCGTCGACGCTCTGCGCGACAATGCCATATTCCCCCGCCCTGAGCTTGGCCGCCGCGGGGTTGGCGTCGGCACAGGCGCGCATTTCTATACCTTTGAAGAGCGGCGCCAGTTTCAGATAGGTGGTCGAGATATTACCGCAGCCGATAATGCCGACACCAAGCGTTTTTGCCATGTAGGTCTCCAGACTTTCATAAATTGTAGAGCAGCCTTCCCTTCCGTAGACCGCTCGGGTCTCTGTTTCAGTGAGCCGCGGCCCAGAGGCGCTTTGCCGTCTCAAGCGAACGACCGGCGAAGCGTTCGGCATCGCTCGGATTGTCGTGTTCCATGATGAGATATTCCACCTGCGTCTTGTGCAGCGCCTTCATGATACCCGCCCAGTCGACAGTGCCGTGACCGACATCGGCCCAGCCATCCTCATCCACGTTCTGGCCGGCGGGCGCGATATCCTTGACATGTACCGCGGTGATCCGGTCGCCATAGGCGGCGATCCATTCGAGAGCATTTCCGCCGCCGCGGATGACCCAGGCAATGTCCGCTTCCCAGGAAAGGTCGGGCGCTGCCTCGAAGATCAGCTGCTGCGGGACCGAGCCGTCGGAGAGCGGCTGGAACTCGAAATCATGATTGTGCCAGCCGAAGATATAGCCCGCTTTGCGGTAGGGTTCGCCCGCCTTGCGCAGGCGCTCGCCGAAAGCCTTCCAGCCGGCGGCGTCGACCGGGCGAAGTTCCTCCTGAAGATAGGGGCAATAGATCGCCTTCATCCTAAGCGTTTCCGCAATCTCCAACACGCGGTCCTGCTCGCTCTCCAGCATGTCGATGCCAAAATGGCCGGTCGGCATTGAAAGACCGTTGTCGTCCAGGCCCTTCTTGAGGGCAGTCAGATCGCCATAGACACCGCCATAGCCTTCGACATTCCTGTAGCCGGCATGCTTCAGCATGGCAAAAGTATCGTCGAGCGGCGGGAAATTGCGCGAGCTATAAAGCTGATAGGAGAATTCTGTCATTTCTCGTTCCTCATTATGACTGGAATTGCGGGCGAGAGCTCGAATGGAGATCGCGTATGACCAGGGTCGCCGCGGCCTTTGCCGCTTCCTGTTCCGTGGCGATGAAAGCGATGGTCGTCTGTTCGCCAGGGAAAAGGGTGAGCACATTATCGGAGAAGCGCCCTCGCGCCTCGCATTCGAGCGTCACGAAGAGCGCCAGCGCCGAGGCTTCGAGCGTGATGGAAAGCCCCTCGGCGGTGGTCGTCACCACCATCCCGATGCGGGCGTCCCGCAGCGCCAGCGCCTTGTAGGGTTGCGGCGCGAAATGATCGCGGCCTGCGCTCCCGTCCGAGGCCGACCAGCGATAGAGCAGGATCGACGCTTCAGGGATTTCATCGAGCGCAATGGAGACGATCGGAACGGCACGGTCGGTCGCCACGGTCTCTCTGACCTGCTGCAGCGCCACCGCATCGCCCGACATGTCGATCGCTAAAATTTCGAGATCGAGGACAACCGGGTGCGGAGTATCATTGACGGCATGGAAACTCACTTCCTGTCCGTCCTTGTCGGGGATCGCGCCGACGGTCACCGGCGCGAAGAAGCGCCGCGCCATATAGTGCAGCGCCTTCCAACCGCCGCCGTAATCGAGGCTCGACCAGGAGGCCACCGGCCAGGTGTCGTTGAGCTGCCAATAGAGCGTGCCCATGCAATGGGGCTTCAGCGAGCGCCAATATTCGACCGCGGTGCGAATCGCCAGCCCCTGCTGGATCTGGCTCAGATAGACGAAATTCTCGAACCCTTCCGGAAAGCGGAAATAGCGGAACATCGTCTCGGCGATGCGCGCGTTGCCGCCGGCATTCTTCTGGTGTGCTTCCATCACCGGCGAGGCGATGTTCATATCCTCAGCCCCGGCGAATGTTCGGATGACGGACACGGAGGGGAAGGATTGAAAGCCGAATTCCGAGCAGAAACGCGGATTGACGTTCCGATACTCGTGAAACGACTTCCCCTCATGCCAAACGCTCCAGAAATGCATGTCGCCGGAGGAATCGTCGTGCCAGGCATCGCCGAAGCTCATCGGCCCCGGCGATGGACTCGACGGCCACCAATTAGCCTCGGGCAGCGTTTCCTTGAGAGCCGTTTCGATGGTGCGGTTGAGCCGGTCGTAGCTGACGAGATAGCGGTCGCGGTTTTTGCGCGATTCCTCGAACCAGTTGAGCGCGCCGATCAGCTCGTTGTCACCGCACCAGAGGGCGATACAGGCGTGGTGCGAAAGGCGCGATACCTGATAGCGGGCTTCCTCATCGATTTCCGCAAGGAATTCCGGCGTCGAGGGATAGAGATTGCAGGCGAACATGAAATCCTGCCAGGCCATCAGCCCCAATTCGTCGCAGAGATCGTAGAACCAGTCCGGCTCATAGAAGCCGCCACCCCAGACACGGATCATGTTCATGTTGGCATCGATGGCGGATTGCAGCAGTTGCCCAGTCGCTTGCCTGTTGATGCGGGAGGGAAGCGCATCCTGCGGAATCCAGTTGGCGCCGCGGCAGAAGATGTCCCGCCCATTGACGCGGAAGAGGAAGCGGTTGCCGCCCTCGTCCGCCTCCGTCACCAGTTCGATGCGGCGCAGGCCGATCCGGCGGGTTTCGGTGAGCGCACCAATGCGGATGTCGAGCTGATAGAGATGTTGCTCACCGCTGCCCGCCGGCCACCAGAGCTTCGGCTTGTCGATGTCAAAGCTTTCCGTCAGCCAGTTGGCGCCGGCGGAAATATCAGCATGTCCTGATATAACCAGTCCGTCGAACTCAAGCGCATAGCTGAGGCTGTCGCCGTGCCTTGCGTCCACCTCGAATTCGACCGTCAGGCGGACGGAACCATTCGCATGCGCCTGATGCACCAGCACCTGCCCGATCTGGATATTGTCGACGCGTTCGAGCGCGATGCGTCCGTAAAGGCCGAAGGGCGCGATGGCGATATTCCAGTCCCAGCCGAAATGGCATTGGGCCTTGCGCAGCATGTTGCCGTGAGGAATCGGCGAATTGCCCGCATGATAAGGCACGTAGAATGGCTGTGCTTCCTGCAACGCCTGCGCGGCTCTGACGTTCGACCGGAACAGGATCTCGATGCGGTTCTCGCCGGCTTTAAGCGCATACGAGACATCCACGCGAAACCGGCGAAAGCTGTTGGCGGCTTCCAGCACGGTTCTGCCGTTGATCCGGACCTCCGCAACCGTATCGAGACAATCGACATCGAGATGCCAGCCTTCGAGCGGCGCATCCGCCGGGATCGTGAAGGTGCGGCTTGCCAGCCAGTCCTCCTCCGCGATCCAGCGCAGCTCGTACTCATTGCGGCCGAAATAGGGATTGGGAATCGCCCCGGCCGCATGGAGCGCGGATATGGCATCGCCGGGGATCGGCATCGGCACATCATGGCGGTCACCGACATCGCGCAGCCGCCATTCGCCCGCGAGGTCGATGGTGGAGTTGGTCTTTGGATACGCGGGCATGTTCACGATGTTGGGTTCTTTTCGAATGGAGATACCTGCGGGACAGAGGGGGTGCCTAGCGATTCCATCAAAATAAAAATCCGCTCTAAACCCGCTCTTCACTCTTCGCATCAAACACCGAAGCCATGGGCGCATTGAAATGCACCTTGACCTTCTCGCCCGGACGATAGCGCTTGCCGGATTCGACGCGGACCGAAAGCGGCTTGCCAGCCACTTTCAGCCAGACGAGGCTGTCGGCGCCCATCGGCTCATCGAGATCGACGATGGCCTCATGCCCGTCGCTCCCCTCCCCGCCAATGCGGATATGCTCGGGCCTGAGGCCCAGCACAACTTCGCGCCCGGGCGCCAGCGCCTCGTCGGCCTCATAGCCGTGGAGCGCGACCTCGAGATCATCCGCACGGAAAACCGGTTTCCCCGCTTTCTCAGCAAGCGTACCGGAGATGAAGTTCATTGAGGGCGAGCCGATGAAGCCGGCGACGAAACGGTTGCGCGGCTTGTTGTAGATAGTCATGGGATCGTCGAGCTGCTGTACCACGCCGCCCTTCATCACGGCGATGCGGTCGGCGAGCGTCAGCGCCTCGATCTGGTCGTGCGTGACATAGATCATGGTGTTGCCGAGCTTCTGGTGCAGACGCTTGATCTCGACACGCAGCTCCGAGCGCAGCTTCGCATCGAGATTGGAAAGCGGCTCGTCAAAGAGAAAGACATCGACGTCGCGCACCAGCGCCCGGCCGATCGCCACACGCTGCCGCTGGCCACCGGAAAGCGCGGAGGGCTTGCGCTGCAGAAGCGGTTCGATCTGCAATATCTCGGCGGCGCGCGCGATGCGTTTCTTGATTTCCTCTTTCGGCACGCCGGCGACACGCAGTCCGAATGACAGATTCTTCTCCACCGTCATCTGCGGATAAAGCGCATAGGACTGGAATACCATACCGATGCCGCGGTCTTTCGGCTCCTCCCAGGTGACGTTCCTGCCCTTGATGATGATCTGCCCCTCGGAGACATCGAGGAGGCCGGCGATGCAGTTGAGAAGCGTTGACTTGCCGCAGCCGGACGGCCCCAGAAGCACGAGGAACTCCCCGTCCCTTATTTCGAGATCGAGCTTGCGCAGAACGTTGACCGAGCCGAAGCTGAGCGACAGGTCCCGGATCGAGACGCTTGTACCGACATTGGTGTCCATCTTCATAAGCATTATCCCTTCACCGCCCCGGCTGCGATACCCCGAACGAAATAGCGGCCCGAGAGAAAATAGATGAGGAGCGGCACCGCGCCCGTGAGGATCGTCGCGGCCATGTTGACGTTGTATTCCTTGACGCCCTGAACCGAGTTCACGATGTTGTTGAGCTGTACCGTCATCGGAAAATTCGGTGTGCCTGCGAAGATCACGCCAAACAGGAAGTCGTTCCAGATGCCGGTTACCTGGAGGATGATGGCGACGACGAAGATCGGCAGGGACATGGGCAGCATGATCTGAAAGAAAATACGCCAGAAACCCGCGCCATCCACCCGCGCGGCCTTGAAGAGCTCGGGCGGCAGCGAAGCGAAGTAATTACGGAAAAGCAAGGTGAGGATCGGCATGCCGAAGATCGTATGGATGACGACGACGCCGGTGAGCGTGCCGAAGATGCCGAGCTCTCGGGTGATGATGACAAGCGGGTAGAGCATCACCTGATAGGGTATGAACGCCCCGAAAAGCAGGATCGTGAAGAAGACTTCCGAGCCCCTGAATTTCCAGTTGGAGAGCGCATAACCGTTGACCGACGCGATCAGGATCGAGGCGATGACGCTGGGGAAGGTGATCTTCACCGAATTCCAGAAGCCGGTCCTGATGCCTTCGCAATAAAGCCCGGTGCAGGCCTGGCTCCACGCCTTTACCCAGGGTTCGAAGGTGACTTCAACAGGCGGTGCGAAGATGTTGCCGAGACGGATTTCGGGCATGCCTTTAAGCGATGTCATGACCATCACGTAAAGCGGCAGGAGGTAATAAAGCGCCGCCACGATCAGCACGCCATAGACCATGATGGTCGAGGGCGCGAACATGCGTTTGGGCTTGGCGCCCCAAGGCTCCGTATGGGCGTGGGAACGTGTCTGGATTGCCGTTGCTTCCGCCATCTTATCCAGCCCTTCCTTTCCGGCCGCCGAACTCGAGCATCGCCCAGGGAATGAGGATGATCAGCACGGTGGTGAGCATGACGGTGGACGCGGCGAGACCCTGGCCGAGATTGGCCCAAGCGAACATGAAGTCGTAGACATATTTCGCCGGTACTTCCGAGGAGATGCCCGGGCCGCCATTGGTCATGGCGACAACGAGGTCATAGAGCTTGACGATGCCGGTCGCGATCAGCACCAGCGTGGTGACGAAGACCGGGCGCATCATCGGGATGATGACGAAGACATAGGTTTTCCAGGTTGGAATGCCGTCGACACGCGCCGCCTTCCAGATTTCCTCGTCGATATTGCGCAGACCAGCCAGCATCAGCGCCATGACGAGGCCTGTCCCCTGCCAGAGCCCGGCGATAACGATGGCGTAGATGACGAGGCTGCGATCGGTCAGCAGGGGAAGGTTGAAGCTCTCGAAGCCCAGATCGCGCACCACCTTCTCGATGCCGAGCGGATTAAGGATCCACTGCCAGACGAGACCGGTGACGATGAAGGACAGCGCGAAGGGATAGAGAAAGATTGTGCGGAACGTGTTCTCAAAGCGGATCTTCTGGTCCATGAAGACGGCAAGGATGAAGCCGACAACGATGGAAAAGACCAGCGACAGACAGCCGTAGATCGCGATGTTCTCGACCGAAACCATCCAGCGCGATGACTTGAATAGCCGTGTATACTGGTCGATGCCGACGAAGTTCAGCATCGGCAGCGAACGCGACGAGGTGAAGGAATAAACGACCGTCCACAGCGTGCAGCCGATGAAGACGACGAGCACGGTCGCGATCATCGGAAGCGCGGCAATCTTGGCGTTGAGATTGCGGAAAAGTCCGAGCGGTTTTCTGTCACCAGCCATCAATGGCCTCTCCTTAAAAAGCGCAGGCATCCCCTCGCCCGGCCACGTCGCTCAGCACCCCTCATCCGACCTCGCTTTGCTCCGCCACCTTCTCCCCTTGGAGGAGAAGGTAGCAGCGAAGTGGCCGGATAAGGGGTGGAACATGGGCGCCTACAGCCTGTCCTCAATACGCAGACTCAACGATCTCGGCGAAGCGCTCCTGCATATCCTCCACGCTCATGTCAGGGTTGGAGAAGAACTCGGCCGCCAACCCTTCAATCTGTCCCTGCGTGTCCGGGGCGCGCAGCTGATCAGTGGAAGGAATGATGTTTTCGGGATTGTTGAGAATCTCGATGCCTTTCTTCATGCAGGCATTGGCACTCGCCATATCGATATCGCCGCGGACCGGCAGCGATCCTTTTGCGAGATTGAAGGCAACCTGCGTCTGCTTCGAAACCAGCATGCTGGCGAGCTTCATCTGCGCCTTGGTGACCTCGGGATTGCTGTTCTTGGGGAAATAGAAAGCATCGCCACCGGTATCAAGCAGAGCATGGTCGCCCAGCCCAGGGAGACAGTCATAATCCTTACCAGCGACCTTGCCGGCGGTGCTGAATTCACCCTGCGCCCAGTCGCCCATGATCTGACCGCCAGCCTTGCCCGTCATCACCATGTTGGTGGCTTCGTTCCAGGAGCGGCCGACATAGCCGGGATCGGCCATCGAGCGCGCATCGGCCAATGCCTGGATGACCTTCTTCATCTCCGGCCCTCGCGCGGCTTCGCCGTCCTTGTCCTTATTGACCTTGAGATAAAGGTCCTTGCCGCCAAGGGCGGCCGTCAGGACGGTAAAGATACCGTTCACCTGCCAGCCATCGCCGGTCGCCAGCGGCGTTATGCCCTTTTCCTTGAGCTTGGGAGCGGCGGCGACAAACTCTTCCCAGTTCTTAGGCGGCTCCACACCCGCCTCCTTGAAGGCATCGGGATTGGTCCACATCCACTCCCAGGAGTGGATATTGACAGGAGCGCAATAGATCTTGTCCTCGAAGGTGCAGGAATCCAGCAGGCTCTTGGGACGAATGAAATTCGCCCAACCCTCTTTTTCCGCAAGCTCCGTGAGGTCGGTCATCAGGCCCGCCTGCACCAGCTCCTCCGCCTGACGGCCATGGTTGAGCTGGGTGGCGCCCATTGGGTTGCCGCCCAGAATGCGGCTGACGATGATCGGACGCGCCGTGCTGCCGCTGCCGGCAATCGCGCCGTCCACCCATTTGTCACCGCCCAGCTTGTCGAACTCCTCGGCAAGCACCTTCGCCGCCGCTGCCTCCCCGCCCGACGTCCACCAATGGGTGACCTCGAGATCGGCCGCTCCAGCAAGCGAAACACCCGCAAAGGCAACCGAGGCGGACAGAGCCGCAATCAAACCATAACGCATCTGATATCCTCCCAATCTGAAACGTTACAGATGATCGTATTGAAAATGATTTCTTATGCAAGCCCCTATTCCGCGGAAAGAAATGATTGAGATTCAATTTCAAATCAACCGATTGAATATATTGAGATTTGCATCCACAGGCGATGTGACCGTTGACTGCCGGACCCTGGCTAGAGATCAATCTGAAACGTTACAGATCCAAAAGACAAATGACCTCGCGCCGCCGCCCGACTCCGTGGAATCTACTCAGCAGCTTCGATGTGTCGTTTTGTTCCCCGGCGCCTGCGGGCAGGAACCGGGCCGGTCGAGGCCCGCACGATGAGATCGGCCTTCCAGATCTCCTGTTGTGGCATACCCTTGCGCCCCGCGACTTCATCGATAAGACGCTCCGCTATGCGGGCGCCGGCCGCGCGGATCGATGACGTCGTCGTCGTCAGCGGCGTCGAAAAATTCTCCGGCTTCAAATAGGGAAAGACATCGTCGTGGGCGATGATCGAGATGTCACGACCTATCTGCAGTCCGCTCTGATGGATCGCCCTCGTCGCGCCAAGCGCCAGCACGATGCTCGAGCACAGAACGGCGGTCGGCGGCTCCTGCATGTCGAGAAACCGCATCATGCCGCGATAGCCGTTCTCCTCCGTCATCGCACTGTGCTGGCAGAGCCTTTCCTCCAGCGCGACGCCGTGATCGGCAAGCGCTTCGAACGCGCCCTCGCGACGACAGACGGCGAAGCTCAGTTCGGCCGGACCATTGAGCAGTGCGATATACCTATGGCCCAGTTGCATGAGAAGGCGCGCCGCATCGCGAAAAGCACCCTTGTTGTCGATATCCATGAAGGGATAATCGGGCTCGGAACCAACATGCCGCCCATGGACGAGGAACGGCAGTTTCAGCGATTTAAGCACCTCGATCCGGGGATCGCTGGAGCGCACATAAGAAAGAGACAAGGCGTCGACCGTGCCGCTCGCCGCAAGCCGCTGGAATGCAGCAACCTCATTTCCAACGCGGCTCGGGTCGATGACAAGCTGCACGTCCCGTATCTCGGCACTTTCACCAAGGCCGGAGAGGAATTCGGCAAAATGCAGATCCGTACCATCTCCGGTTCCCGTCGGCATGACAAGACCGATCGATCCGGCCTTGCCCGTCGCCAGGCGCTGTGCCGCCCGGTTAGGGCGATAGCCCGTGGTTTTCACCGCGGCAAGCACACGCTGCCTCGTCGCCTCGTTTACCTCGGGATAGCCGTTGAGGGCACGGCTCACCGTTGTCTGCGAGAGATCGAGCAGCCTTGCCAGTTCCTTGAGGTTCAAGATGGTTACCCCGATTCAAAGCGCTTTGGAAAAGCGTCCATTCTTATGGGTTTTCAGCCCTCTCCTCCGTTTATAAAACTACAGCCCCATTTCAAATGAAAGCGGAAAATGCAGAAACTTGTTCCCAAAATTTGTGCTGCAGCGCAGCAAATGAGATGTTCTTTCTCATAACCATCAGTTTTTCCTTGACTCTTGGCTGCAGGCGATATGTCCTCAGTTCGACCAAAGCGCTTTGAGTGACATGGCTGGTTCGCCGTGTCTGCTTGAAGACCGTTCCAGTAGTGCTGACCGTGTTCGATCGAGGCAGGGAGGATATTCGATGCGAAGGACATTTCTTTTGGGCGTTGCGGTGGCTGCGCTATGCGCCACCTTTGCCCAGGCCGCGGATCTGAAGTTCAAGCCGGGCGAGGACGCGCGCTTCAACTGGAAGAGCTATGAGGATTTCAAGGCCGGCCATGATCTGAGCGGCCAGACCCTGACGGTGTTCGGCCCCTGGCGCGGCGAGGACGAAACATTGTTCAAGTCCCTCGCCGCCTATTTCGAGGACGCCACCGGCGCCAAGCTCGAATATTCGTCCTCGGAGAATTACGAACAGCAGATCGTCATCGACACCCAGGCCGGCAGTCCACCCAATATCGCCATCCTGCCGCAGCCCGGCCTCATCGCCGATCTCGCGTCCAAGGGGCTGCTCACTCCGCTCGGCGAAGACACGAAGAAGTTCGTCCTTGATAACTATGCAGCCGGCGATTCCTGGGTGCAGCTCGGCAATTACAAGGGCAAGGATGGCGAAGAGCATTTCTACGCCTTCCCCTACAAGGCCGACGTGAAATCGCTCGTCTGGTATTCGCCGGAGAATTTCGAGGACGCGGGCTACGAGATCCCCCAGACCATGGAGGATCTGAAGGCATTGACAGAGAAGATCGTCGCCGATGGCGGCACGCCATGGTGTATCGGTCTCGGCTCGGGCGGCGCCACCGGCTGGCCCGCCACCGATTGGGTCGAGGATCTGATGTTGCGCACCGCGTCGCCGGAGACCTATGATAAATGGGTAACCAACGAAATACCCTTTACCGACCCTGCGGTGGTCAATGCCATCGATGAGTTCGGCTGGTTCGCCAAAAATCCGAAATTCGTCGCCGGCGGCACCGCCGCGGTCGCGACGACCGATTTCCGAGAAAGCCCTGACGGTCTCTTCTCGCTGCCGCCGAAATGCTACATGCACCATCAGGCGCAGTTCATCTCATCCTTCTTCCCGCAGGGGACGGAACTGGGCGTGGATGCCGATTTCTTCTATTTCCCGCCCTATGCGAGCAAGCCGGAGTTGGGCAAGCCGGTCTTGGGCGCCGGCACGCTCGCCATGATTACCAAGGACAGCCCCGCCGCGCAGGCCTTCATCGAGTTCCTGAAGACGCCGATCGCACATGAGGTGTGGATGGCGCAATCGGGCTTTCTCACGCCCTACAAGGCCGTCAATCCTGATACCTATGCCAATGATATCCTGAAAAAGCAGGGCCAGATCCTGGCGGAGGCCACCACCTTCCGTTTTGACGGTTCGGACCTGATGCCAGGCAAGATCGGCGCAGGCGCCTTCTGGACTGCCATGGTCGACTTTGTCGGCGGCAAGTCCGCCGAGGATGCGGCCAAGGAAGCGCAGACAGCCTGGGATGCCATCAAGTAGGAGCCAAGCTGCTCTCACCGGCCCGCTACACTCGCCACTTCTCCCTCACGTCGTGGGGGAGAAGAGAGGCGCCAAGCATTGCCGCTGCGTCTCCTCACCTTCGCTTGCGGGGGAGAGGTCGCCCGAAGAACCGGTGAGAGGCTTTCAAGACCGCCGTCCAGCGTAATCAACCCGGGGGAGGAATCCGAATGCAGCAGCTTCTTTTTGCCCTGTTCACCATGATCATCGGGGTCGCCGGCTGTGCGATCTATTTCATCGCCAGCAACTGGGCGCTGGACTGGATTTTCCCTTCAAAGGGCCGCAGCGGCGCCGCCGCTTCACGCAATCTGCGCAGAAGCAACATGATCAGACCATGGCTGTTCCTCGCCCCCGCACTCCTCGCACTGACCGTCTATCTGGTTTATCCCGTCATCGAATCCGCCTGGCTCAGCTTCCATGGCAAGGACGGACAGCAGTTCGTCGGTCTAGGCAATTACCGCTGGATGGCTGGCGACGGCGAGTTCCGCCAATCGATTTTCAACAATTTTCTCTGGCTCCTCATCGTGCCGGCGGCGACCACCTTTTTCGGCCTGATCATCGCCGCGCTGACCGACCGGATATGGTGGGGCAATATCGCCAAGTCCCTGATCTTCATGCCGATGGCGATCTCCTTCGTGGGTGCGTCGGTGATCTGGAAATTCGTCTATGATTACCGCCCGCAAGGAACCGAGCAGATCGGCATCCTCAACGCCATCGTCACTTATTTCGGCGGCACGCCGGAAGCCTGGATCACCCTGCCTTTCTGGAACAACGTCTTCCTCATGGTCATCCTCATCTGGATCCAGACCGGCTTCGCCATGGTGATCCTGTCGGCGGCGCTGCGCGGAATCCCCGAGGAAACCATCGAGGCGGCGGTCATCGACGGCGCCAGCGGTCTCCAGATTTTCTTTAAGATCATGGTGCCGCAGATCTGGGCCACGATCGCCGTGGTCTGGACCACCATCACCATCTTGGTTCTCAAGGTCTTCGATATCGTGCTGGCGATGACCAACGGCCAGTGGAACACGCAGGTGCTCGCCAATCTGATGTTCAACTGGATGTTCCGCGGCGGCGGCGATTTCGGCCGCGGCGCCACCATTGCCATGATTATCATGATCCTGGTCATCCCGATCATGGTCTGGAATATCCGCAACGCCGCCAAAGAGATGGAGGGACGCTGAGATGATCGGGTCTTCCTCACGCCGCTCGCCCCTCACCTTCGTGGTCCATCTCACGGTTCTCTTCCTCGTCGTCCTTTGGACCCTGCCCACGGCCGGCCTGCTGATCTCCTCCTTACGCGACAAGGACCAGATCGCGGTTTCCGGATGGTGGACGGCCTTGGCGCCGTCCAAGCAGAACGCGGTCTACCGCGCGCCGGCGCCCGATACCCAGGTCGAGCAGAACGGCCGTTATGTCATTACCGGCAATGTCTTCGACGGCGGCACCGGCACCGTGTCCGCCTTTGGCAATTCCGTGCAAACGCCTGATGAGTTCGAGGCTGGAGAGACCGCGACCTTGTCCGACGGAGTGACCATGACGGTGGCGGAAAACGGCGATTTCACCATCTCCTCCGCCGAACCGATGAAGGGACGGCGCGGCGAGCGTATCTTCTACACCACCTCCGTGCCGCCGCAGTTCACGCTCGACAATTATCGCGAAGTGCTGAGCGCCCAGGGCCTTGGCCAGTCCTTCATCAACTCGCTGACGGTGGCGATCCCCTCCACCGTCATCCCGATCCTGATCGCGGCTTTCGCGGCTTATGCGCTCGCCTGGATGAAATTTCCCGGCCGGGCGCTTCTCATCGCGCTGGTGGTCGGCCTTCTCGTCGTACCGCTGCAGATGTCGCTCATTCCGCTCCTCCGGCTCTATAACGACATCGGGGCGCAGTTCGGCGTATCGCCCAAGGGCTATCTCGGCATCTGGCTCGCTCATACAGGCTTCGGCCTGCCGCTCGCCATCTATCTCCTTCGCAACTACATTGCGGGTCTTCCCAGGGAAATCATGGAATCTGCGCGCGTCGATGGCGCCAGCGATTTCGACATCTTCGTCAAGATCGTGCTGCCCTTGTCCTTCCCGGCGCTCGCCTCCTTCGCGATCTTCCAGTTCCTGTGGACGTGGAACGATCTGCTCGTCGCCCTCGTCTTCCTGGGTTCGCGCGACGACCAGCTGGTGCTGACCGGGCGCCTCGTCAATCTCCTGGGATCGCGCGGCGGCAATTGGGAAATCCTCACTGCCTCCGCCTTCATCACGATCATCGTTCCGCTGATCGTCTTCTTCAGTCTCCAGCGCTTCCTGGTCCGCGGCCTTCTGGCGGGATCGGTCAAGGGCGGTTGAACATATACGGGCATATTCTTCATGACGACGACAATTCGTGACGGCAACGCGCCCTACCGCGCTCCCATCGGACTGGAACCCGACCCGGAGTGGTGGCGCGGCGCGGTCATCTATCAGGTCTATCCGCGCTCCTTCCGCGACACGAGCGGCGACGGCATCGGTGACCTGCGCGGCATTGCCGAAAAACTCCCCTATATTGCCTCGCTCGACGTCGACGCCATCTGGATATCGCCCTTCTTTCCCTCGCCGATGAAGGATTTCGGCTACGATGTCTCGGATTATTGCGGCGTCGACGAAATGTTCGGCACGCTGCAGGATTTCGACCATCTCGTCGCCGAGGCGCACCGTCTCGGCATCCGTGTGATGATCGACCTCGTTCTCTCGCATACCTCCGATCAGCATCCCTGGTTCGTCGAGAGCCGCAAGAGCTTCGACAACCCGACGGCGGACTGGTATGTCTGGGCCGAGGCCAAGCCCGACGGCACGCCGCCCAACAACTGGCTGTCGGTCTTCGGCGGCTCGGCCTGGACATGGGACACGCGACGCCGGCAATATTACCTGCATAATTTCCTGACCTCGCAGCCGGACCTGAATTTCCATAATCCGGAGGTACAGGACGCGATTCTGGATGTGGCCCGCTTCTGGCTGGAGCGCGGCGTCGACGGCTTCCGTCTCGACGCGGTCAATTTCTGCTTCTGCGACGAGGAATTGCGCGATAACCCGCCTTTGCCGCCGGAAAAGCGCAATGCCAAGGTCACACCGGCGGTCAACCCTTACAATTATCAGGATCATATATACGATAAGAACCGCCCGGAGAACCTCGGCTTCCTGCGCCGGCTGCGCGCGCTGATGGAGGAATATCCGGCGATCGCCGCCATCGGCGAAGTGGGCGAGGCACAGCGCGGGCTGGAACTCGTCGCGGAATATACCTCCGGCGGCGACAAGCTGCACAAATGCTACGCCTTCGAGTTCCTGTCGCCCGACATGCTGTCGCCCGACCGCATCGCCTCCATCGTCGGTGAATTCGAGATAGCTGCTCCTGAAGGCTGGGCCTGCTGGGCTTTCTCCAACCATGACGTGGTGCGGCCGGCGACCCGCTGGGCGGCACAGGCGGCCGATCCCGAGCGCTATCTGCGGCTTCTGGCCGGGCTGCTTCTCTCGCTGCGCGGCTCGGTCTGCATCTATCAGGGCGAGGAGCTGGGACTTACCGAGGCCGACATCGCCTTCGAAGATTTGCAGGATCCCTACGGCATCCAGTTTTGGCCGGATTTCAAGGGCCGTGATGGATGCCGCACGCCGATGGTCTGGGAAAAGAACAGCCATGCGGCCGGCTTCACGGACGGCAATCCATGGCTGCCGGTGCCGCGCGAGCACCTGCCGCTTGCCGTCGATGCGCAGGAGCATGTGCTGGGATCGACGCTCAACCATTATCGCCGCCTGCTCGCCTTCCGCCGCAACCATCCGGCGCTGATAAGGGGCGATATCGAATTCATGGAGACGAAGGGGCCTGTCCTGTCATTCGTCCGGCGTCACGGCAACGAGACGATCTTCTGCGCCTTCAACCTGTCGGAGGAAGAGCGGTTCATCGCCCGGCCGGAGGGGCACGTCGAGCCTCTCGATCATCATGGTTTTTCGGGTTTGCTGCGTCAGGACAAGATAGAGCTGCCCGCATATGACGCATTCTTCGCAAGAATAAGCTGACCGGAGGGAGGGACACTATGACGGCAGTACGTTTGAAGGACATCCAGAAGTCCTATGGCAACGTCAAGGTGATCCACGGGATCGACCTGGAAATCGAGGAAGGCGAATTCATCGTCTTCGTCGGCCCCTCCGGATGCGGCAAGTCGACCCTTCTCAGGATGATCGCCGGGCTCGAGGATATTTCCGGCGGCACGCTGGAAATCGGCGGCGAGATGGTCAACGATGTTCCGCCGTCAAAAAGGGGCATCGCCATGGTGTTCCAGTCATATGCGCTTTACCCGCACATGACGGTCTATGACAACATGGCCTTCGGCATGCGCATCGCGCGGGAATCGAAGCAGGAGATCGATCGCCGCGTGCGCTCGGCGGCGAATATCCTGCAACTGACCGATTATCTCGACCGCCTGCCGAAAGCACTTTCCGGCGGCCAGCGCCAGCGCGTAGCCATCGGACGGGCGATCTGCCGCGACCCGAAGGTATTCCTCTTCGACGAACCCCTGTCGAACCTCGACGCCGCACTTCGCGTGGCGACCCGCATCGAGATCGCCAAGCTCAGCGAGGCAATGCCTGACACCACCATGATCTATGTCACCCACGATCAGGTGGAAGCGATGACGCTTGCCGATCGCATTGTCGTTTTGTCACGCGGTGTTATCGAACAGGTCGGCGCCCCGATGGAGCTCTATGAGCGCCCGGCCAATCTCTTCGTCGCCAAATTCATCGGTTCGCCGGCGATGAATATCATTCCCGCCACGATCGTCGACACCGGCGCGAAGACCACGGTCGCCCTTCCGCAGAACCGGCAGATCACGCTCGATATCGCCACGCCGGAAACGCAAAAGGGCGCGGCGGTGAGCTTCGGTGTGCGGCCGGAGGATCTGATGATCGCCACTGGCGAGGATTTCATCATCGAGGGCACGATCTCGATCATCGAAGCGCTGGGCGAGGTCACGCTTCTCTATGTCGAGGGCCTGTCCGGCGAGGAACCGCTGATCGCCAAGCTTCCCGGTAACCAGCCCTTCGAGCGCGGAGACAAGGCGCGCCTGACCGCCGATCCGGCCAAGCTGCACCTCTTTGACGCGGATGGAAAAGCGCTGCGGTAAGGCGGCTCCAGCTCCAATTCCTCGAATACCGCACATTTAGACGCTATATTACGTCAGTATATGCGGCACTACTCGAGGAAGGCGAAATAAGACTGGTTCAGTATGCGGACAATGGCTTTTTTGCTCCGCGCAAGATCGCCGAAGCGCTGCGCACGACCAGCGAGGAAGTGGCGCGAACCGCGGGTCTCGGTCGGGATGCGGTGCAGCGCAAGGACCGTGTCCGCTCCGACAGGACACAGAAGCGGTTGCGTGAGATGGTCGAGGTCCTCAACAAGGTCGAGCCGCGTTTCGGCTCCGCCCTGATGGCCTATGCCTGGTATCGGTCCGAGCCGCTGCCCGGCTTCTCCGGCGAGACCGCCATGCAGTTGGTGCGCAGCGGACGCGCCGACGAGGTGCTCGACTATATCGACGCGGTCGATGCCGGCGTTCACGCCTGACATCGGCAATGCCCTATTGCGGCCAGCTTTTTCGCGCCCCCAATCCGGTCTATGCGCATGAACCGCTCTCGGGACGTGGGGGCGCACTCTATGGCGGACGCTTCAATCCGAAGGGAACGCCCGCGCTCTACACATCGCTATCGGCGCTGACCGCGCTCAGGGAGGCAAACCAGGTCGGCAACTTCAGCCTACCACCCTCGTCTCCTACGAAGCGGAGATCGACCACGTCTTCGACAGCCGAGACGACACGGCCCTTAGAGCGGAAGGCATGGATGCCGCCACCCTTGCCGATAGCACCTGGCGCGATCAGATGAAGACAACTGGAAAGGCACGGACGCAAGCCTTTGCCCGGCGGCTGATTGCCAAAGGCTACCAGGCATTGCTTGTCCGGAGTTATGCGTCGGGCACGGAGGAGACGGATCTCAATCTCGTGCTCTGGCAATGGGGAGATGCCGCCCCGCGCGTCTCATACTGATCGACGATGAGGGGCGGCTGACCCACAGGCCCCAAGGCCGGTAGCCGATTAACGACTTACCGCGCCAGCCACCCGCCATCAACTGGGATCACCGCGCCATGGACGTAGCGCGCCACCTTCGATGCCAGGAACACCGCGGCACCGCCAATATCCGACGCCTCACCCCAGCGGCCAGCCGGAATACGCTTGAGGATATCCTCGTTGCGCTGCCGGTCGGCGCGCAGCGCCTCGGTGTTGTTGGTGGCGATATAGCCGGGCGCGATCGCGTTGACATTGATGCCCTTGCCAGCCCATTCGCAAGCGAGCAGCTTCGTCAGACCGGCAATGCCGCTCTTGGAAGCCGTATAGGACGCGACACGGATGCCGCCCTGGAAGGACAGCATCGAGGCGATGTTGATGATGGTCCCCTCCGCCTGTCGGGCGAAAACATCGCGGGCGAAAGCCTGGCACAGGAAGAAGACGGACTTCAGGTTGACGTCCATCACCGCGTCCCAGTCGGCTTCCGTGAAATCGACCGCGTCAGCACGCCGGATGATGCCGGCATTGTTGACGAGAATATCGATGGAGCCGTGGTCCTCCGCCGCCTTCCCGAAAGCTGCGACGGCGGCGTCCTTGTCGGCAAAATCGGTCAGGCACTCGAACCCCGTCGCGCCGGCTTCCTCGAGTTGATCAAGCGTCTCGGCCATCGAGGATCGGCCGGCGCAGATCACTTGCGCACCAGCCTTGCCAAGCGAGAGCGCGATCGCCTGTCCGATACCGGTATTCGCACCGGTTACGAAGGCGCGGCGGCCAGAGAGATCGAAGAGCCCGCTCACCGCAGATCCTCCATCTTCACCATATCGACATCGCGGTAATCGACATTGTCGCCCGCCATCGCCCAGATGAAGGTATAGGACGCGGTGCCGGCGCCGCAATGCACCGACCAGCCCGGCGAAAGGATCGCCTGTTCGTTTTTCACCACCATATGGCGGGTTTCGGAGGGCTCGCCCATGAAATGGAAGACGCGCTGGTCCTCCGGCAGGTCGAAATAGAGATAGGCTTCAGAGCGCCGGTCGTGGACATGGGCCGGCATCGTGTTCCAGACGGAGCCTTCCGCGAGCTTGGTCATGCCGACGACGAGCTGGCAGGATTCCATCACGTCGGGATGAACGAACTGGAAGATGGAGCGCTCGTTGGAGGTCGCCCGGTCGCCGAGATCGATACGCTTGGCGTCGGCGATCCGCACCAGCCTTGTCGGCAGCGCGCGATGGGCGGGCGCGGAAAGGATGTAGAAGCGCGCATCCTTGCCCGAAAAGGTCAGCGCGCCGGCGCCCATGCCAACATAGAGCATGTCACGATTGCCGAGCGTATGATCCGTGCCGCCGACCGAGACCGTGCCCTCACCGCCGACATTGACGATCACGGCCTCACGCCGGTCGAGGAAGCCCGGCGTGCCGGTTTCCTTGGTCTCCTTGAGCTCAAGCGTGGTCGCGCCTGGCGCCGCCCCGCCGACGATCATGCGGTCGAGATGACTGTAGACGAGATTGATCCTGCCCTCGGTGAAGAGGTCCTCGATCAGGAACTCCTTGCGAAGCGCCGCCGTGTCCAGCGTCTTTGCATGGCGCGGGTCGATAGCCTGGCGCGTTTCGGTTTTCAGCATCTCTGCCTCCTCGTGTTTTCGAATTGGGATATGGATATGATCAGAGGAAATCGTCGCGACGCGGGGTGAACACGTCGATCAATGTTCCCGGCTCGAGCGCCCGGCAGGAGTGCACCGCATTGGAGGGCACGATCAGCGTGTCGCCTGCGCTGACGATGTGCGCAACGCCATCGATGGTAAACTCGAAGCGGCCCTCGCGTACATAGGTCGCCTGGATATGGGGGTGATGGTGCGGCGCGCCAAACCCGTCGGGCCCAAAGCGGAATTCCACCAGCATCACCTCCGGCGTGTGGGAAAGCACGCGGCGGCTTACCCCTCCCCCGGTCTCGACCCATGGAAGGGGATTTTGTCGATCCGTCATTTCATACCTCGTATTGCGTGGGCGCATGATGTCATCCGAAAACTGCTACGCACTTTTCGGCATCATGCTCTAATGAAACAGTTTCGGCAGCCACAACGACAGCGCCGGGATGTAGGTGACCAGCATCAGCACAGCGAGCGCGCCGCAATAGAACGGCCAGATCGTGCGCATCGCCTCCCAGATCCTGATCTTGCCCACCGCGCAGCCAACGAAAAGCACCGCGCCCACGGGCGGCGTGCACAGGCCGATACCGAGATTGAGCACGAGCAGCACACCGAAATGCACGGGATCCATGCCATAGGCCTGGACGACCGGCAGGAAGATCGGAGTGGTGATGATGATCAGCGGCGACATGTCCATGAAGGTGCCCAGGAAGAGCAGCAGAACATTGATCAGCAGGAAGATGACAAGCGGCTCGCTCGATATCGACTGCATGAAGGCGATCATCGTTGCCGGCACGCGCAGGAATGCGAGCAGCCAGCCGAAGGAGGCGGCGGCACCGATGATGAGGAGCACCATCGCCGTGGTGCGCACCGCGCCCATCGTTGCCTCGGCGAAGTCGCTCAGCGACATCGAACGGTAGACGGTTATGGTGATGAGGACCGCGTAGAGGATGGCGATGCAGGAGCTTTCCGTCGCGGTGAAAACGCCTGAACGCACGCCGCCGAAAATGATGCCGATCAGGATCAGGCCGGGGATGGCGGCCACCGCCAGCTGCGCAACCGCAACCCACCCCGGAAACTGTCCGAGCGGATAGCCACGTCTTTTGGCGACGGCCCAGGCGGCAACCATCAGGACGACCGCAAGCAGGAGCCCGGGAATGATGCCGGCGGTGAAGAGATCGGCGATCGAGATCATGCCGCCCGCCGAGATCGAATAGATGATCATATTATGCGAGGGCGGGATCATCAGCGCGATGATGGCGCTCGTCACGGTGACGTTGACGGCATAATCGACGCCATAGCCACGCGCCTTCATCTGCGGGATCATCAACCCACCGATCGCCGAGGCATCCGCCACAGCGGAACCGGAGATGCCGCCGAAAAGCGTGGAGGCGGCGATATTCACCTGCCCCAGCCCGCCGCGCAGATGGCCGAACAGGGAACCCGCGAAAGCGACCAGCCGCTGCGCTATGCCTCCGCGCACCATGAGGTCGCCAGCATAGATGAAGAACGGGATCGCCATCAGCGCGAAGGTGCTGACGCCGGCATTCATGCGCTGGAAAACCACCACCGGCGGAATGCCGAGATAAAGAACCGTGGCGAAGGATGCGATCCCCAGGCAGAACGCGATCGGCGTCCCAATCAGGAGAAGCAGGACGAAAGTGCCGAAAAGAACTGTGAGTGCCATTGATCTGCCTCAGGCCGTCGCGTCGATCATCTCGACGTCCAGCTTTTCCTGGCCGGAAAAGCGGCGTGCGAGACGCTCAAGTGTGAAAAGAACGATGAGAACGCCGCCGCCGAGGATGGGCAGGTAATCGACGCCGACCGGTAGGCGCAGCGACGGCATCACCGCCGACCAGGTGCCGCGCGCCAGATCAAAGCCGTACCAGACCATGCCTACGCCGAAAAAGAGGACCGCCATATCGCTGATCGTGCGCAGCACCGCCTTGCCCTTCTCCGGCAGCAGGAACAAAAGCACGTCGAAGCCGAGATGATAGCCCTCACGCACACCGACGGCGGCGCCCAGGAAGATGAACCAATTCATCAAAAGAACGGAAAGCGGCTCGGTCCAGCTTGGCGAAGCGTTGAGGACATAGCGCGCCCACACTTGCCATCCGGTGAAGGCCGTCATCAGGACGAGACCGATGCCGGCTGCCCATAGGGCAAGCGTCGAGATGCGGGATAGAACGGCAGCGCTTTGCCGCATGGCGGTCTGCATGACACGATCCTTGATGTATTTCTGAATAGTGAACGACGCTTTTCGCGTCCCCTCACCTGTTCGCTTTGCGAGCCACCCTCTCCCCATCGGGGAGAAGAGGCACTGACATTCCCCTCGACGTCCGTCTCCCCACCGGGGAGAAGACGGCCCGAAGGCCAAATAGTCGGTGCCTGCGAGGAACTTGCGAGAGGACTTCCGAAAAAGCCCTCTCGCTTCCGTGTTTACTGCGTCTCCTGAATACGCTTCACCAGATCCTTCAGAACATCGGTATTGGCGAATTTCTCGTAGACCGGCTTCATCGCGTCGATGAAGGGCTGCTTGTCAGGGTGTGTGACCTCGACGCCAGCCTCCTCGACAATCTTCTGCGATTCCTTTTCCTTGGCATCCCAGAGTTCGCGCATCTTGCCGACGGATTCCTTCGCCGCTTCGCGCACCGCCTGCTGATCCTCCGGCGAGAGCTTGTCCCAGCTCTTCTTCGACATCACCAGCACTTCCGGGGACATGGAATGCTCGTCGAGCGAATAATATTTGGCGACCTCGTAGTGCTTGGAGGATTCATAGCTCGGCCAGTTGTTCTCCGCGCCGTCGATAAGCCCCGTCTGGATGCCGGAATAGACCTCGCCATAGGCCATCGGCGTGGCGTTGGCGCCAAGCGCGTTGACCATGTCGACGAAGAGATCCGACTGGATGACGCGGAACTTCATGCCCTTCAGATCGTCGATCGTCTTGATCGGCTTCTTGGAATTATAGAAGGAACGCGCGCCAGAATCATAAAAAGCAAGGCCGATCAATTGCTGCGCCTCGAAGGCCTTCAGGATGTCGTCGCCGATCGGACCATCCATCACGGTGCGCATATGCTCCTTGGAACGGAAGATATAGGGCAGCGAAGGCGCGACGGTTTCCGGCACGATGCCGTTGAACGGCGCCATGTTGACGCGGTTGAGATCGATGACGCCGAACTGCGTCTGCTCGATGGTTTCCTTCTCCTCGCCGAGCTGGCGCGAATGGAAGACCTCGATACCGATGCGGCCATTGGTCTTCTGCTTAAGAAGTTCGCCCATATATTTGACGGCTTCCACAGTCGGATAGCCGTCCGGATGGGTGTCGGCGGATTTCAGCACCAGCTCCTGCGCACCCGCGGCGGCGATCGACGCCAGCAGCGATGCGGAAAGCGCCAGTGCGGCGCTGAATTTTCCAAAATATTTCATGTCTTCTCCTCCCGATTTGGGCACCTGCCCCGTTGATAAATCGCTGGCTAGAGCCTGTAGGCCTCCTTCACCAGCCGGTAAGTCAGATCGTGCGCCACCTCATGGGCCTCGTCCTCGCGAAGCCTGCCGGTTACCACCAGTTCCGCCAGAAAGGCGCAGTCCACCCGGCGCGCGACGTCGTGGCGCGCCGGGATCGAACAAAAGGCGCGCGTGTCGTCGTTGAAGCCGACGGTATTGTAGAAACCCGCCGTCTCGGTCGTCAGTTCACGGAAGCGCCGCATGCCTTCGGCACTGTCAAAGAACCACCAGGCCGGTCCGAGCTTCAGGCAGGGATAGACGCCGGCTAGCGGCGCCAGCTCGCGCGAATAGGCGGTCTCGTCCAGCGTGAACAGGATGACGGAAAGGCCGGGCTCGGTGCCGACCACATCGAGCATCGGCTTCAACGCCTTGACATAATCCGTTCGCGTCGGGATATCGAAGCCCTTGTCGCGGCCGAAACGGTTGAAGATCGCTTGCGAATGGTTGCGCCAGGAGCCTGGATGGATCTGCATCACCAGGCCGTCATCAAGGCTCATGCGCGCCATCTCGGTCAGCATATGGCCGCGAAAGGCATCCGCTTCCTCGGCTGAAATATCCCCCCTAAGCGCCTTCTGATAGAGCCGCTCGGCCTCGCCACGGTCAAGGTTCTCCGTGCGCGCCGTCGCATGGCCGTGATCCGTGGAAGTCGCGCCGAGCGATTTGAAAAAGCGGCGGCGGGCACGATGTGCGTCGAGATAACCGGCAAAATTTCCAACATTTTCGCCGGAGATTTCGCCAAAAATTTCGATATTCTCTCGGAAACCCTGAAACGCTGGGTCGACCACCGCGTCCGGCCGGTAGGCGGTGATCACCCGGCCCGTCCAGCCGGATTCGCCGATCTTCTGGTGCCAGCGCAGATCGTCAAGCGGGCTCTCCGTGGTGGCGATCACCTCGATGTTGAAACGCTCGAAAAGCGCGCGCGGCCGATAGTCCAGCTGGGCCAGCCGCTCAGCGATGCGGTCATAGTAGAAATCCGCCGTCTTGGCCGAGAGCACCACATCGATATCGAACAGCGTGGAGAAGGAATGGTCGAGCCAGAGACGCGTGGGCGTGCCGCGGAACAGATGATAATTCTCCGCAAAGCGACGCCATATCTTACGGCTGTCGGTCTCGACAGCCGTGCCGTCGCGCGTCGGAACGCCCAGTTCCTCGAGCTTCACGCCTTGGCCAAACAGCATGCGAAAGACATAGTGGTCCGGCACGACAAAGAGCTGCGCCGGGTCGGGAAAGGCCTCGTTTTCAGCGTACCAGCGCGGATCGGTGTGGCCATGCGGACTGACGATGGGCAGATCACGGATATGGGCGTAAAGTTCGCGCGCCACGGAACGCGTGCCGGGGTCGGCCGGGAAAAGCCGGTCTACGTCCAACAATGTCTCTTCACGCCCTCGCGCGCGCTGCTGCGCCATCGACATGCAGGCATTCCCTCCCAAAATCATTTATCAGTACCCACGAAAGGACCGGAAATTCGATCCTGGCGGCGGCTGGCCTTCTTAGTAAAAACTGGTATGGTAGATTTGTAAATAGGGAAAACGGCTCGAAATGGACCTACTTTCGACCAAGGAGGAAAAGCTGGCGGAAAAGCCGGAAATCGGGGATCCGACCATCGCGGATCGTGTCTTCGCGACGCTGCACTCGGCCATTCTCACCCTGCAGATGCCACCTGGCGCGAAGTTCTCGGAAGCCGAGATCGCCAAGCAACTGGGCGTCTCGCGCCAGCCGGTGCGCGAAGCCTTCATCCGGCTTGCGCAGATCGAATTCGTCCGCATACAGCCCAAGCGGGCGACCGAGGTGTGCAAGATCTCCGAGGCCGCCGTTCTCAATGCCCGCTTCATCCGCGAGGCGCTGGAAGCGGCGGTGATAAGGGATGCCTGCGTGCATCGCTCCGAGATGCTGATCGACTGCCTGGAGGATATCGTCGAGCGCCAGCGCAAGGCGGTCGACGTCAATGAGCGCGAGCTCTTCCACGATCTCGACGATGCTTTTCATCGCTCTATCGCCGAAGGATCGGGCCGCGGCCTCGTCTGGACGCTAATCAACGAGCAAAAGGCGCAGATGGACCGGGTGCGCTATCTCAGCCTCGCCTTCAACGAGCCCGTCGTCATCAAGGAACATGCCGCCATCATCGATGCGCTGCGCGACCGCGACGCGGCGCGCGCCGAAGCGGCAATGCGTCACCATCTGTCACGCATCAACTCGATCATCGCCGTGCTGCGCCAGCAGCATCCGCAATATTTCGCCGCGCCCGAAACAGTTAAGGGGCCGGACAAGCCGACCCCTTGAGAAAATGACGGATACCCGCGCCGGTCAGGCCGGCGCGGTGGCTTTCAGCCGCTTCTTCGCCCGCCGGCTCAGGAAAACCGGAAGAGCGGCCATTGCAGCGGCAAGCACCCACAGCACCAGCGAAATCTTGCTCTGGAACAGAATGGAGATGTCTCCGCCGCTGATCGCCAGCGCGTTGCGCAGATTGATCTCCATGACGTGGCCGAGCACGAAGCCGAGGATGATCGGCGCCATATCGAAGCCCAGCTTGCGCAACAGCCAGCCCACCATGCCGATCCCGAGCATCAGGAGCACCGAGAAGCTCGACGCGTGGGTGGAATAGACACCGACGATCGACAGGACCAGGATGCCCGGCACGAGCAGCCAGTTCGGCACCGTCAAGACACGGGCAAACAGGTTGACGAGCGGCAGGTTGAGGATCAACAGCAGGATATTGCCGATGAAGAGCGAGGCGACCAGGCCGCCAACAATCTCCGGACGCTCGGTGAGCAGCATCGGACCCGGCTGGATGTTGTAGAGCATCAGCGCGCCGAGCATGACGGCGGTGGTGCCGGAGCCCGGCACGCCCAGCGTCAGCATCGGCACGAAGGCGCCGCAGGCGGTGGCGTTGTTGGCGGCCTCTGGAGCCGCCAGGCCACGCACATCGCCCTTGCCGAAAGTACCCTCGGTGTCCGACAGGCGCTTGGCGGTGGTGTAGGCGATCGCACTCGACACCGAGGCCCCGGCGCCCGGCAGCACGCCGACGACGAAGCCCATCACGGCGCTGCGCAACGCAGTACCGACGGATTTGCGAATATCGTCGGCCCGCGCGATCATCCGCCCAAGCTGCCTGATGACAGTGAAGCCTGAAGCCTGGTTTTCGAGGATGATAAGCGCTTCGGAAATCGAGAAAAGCCCGATCACCAGCACCACGAACTCGATGCCGTCGCCAAGTTCCGGCTCGTTGAAGGTGAAGCGGTAGGCGCCGGACGTCGCATCGAGGCCGACCGTCGCAAGCATCAGCCCGAGCGTGCAGCCGATAAGCGTCTTCACCGGCTGGCTGCCGACCATGGAGCCGAGCGTGGCGAAGGCGAAGACCATCAGCACGAAATATTCAGCCGGACCGAAGCCCGTGGCGAGGCCGGCGAGCAGCGGTGCAAACAGCGCCAGACCGGTCGCGCCGATCATGCCGCCGACGAAGGAGGCAAGCCCGCTCAGCATCAGCGCCTCGCCGGCACGGCCCTGGCGCGCCAGCGGATAGCCGTCGATGGCGCTCATCACTGCGCCGGCGTCGCCCGGCACGTTGAGCAGGATGGACGAAATCCGCCCGCCATATTCGGCGCCGCAATAGATCGAGGCAAGCAGGATCATCGTGCTTTCCGGCGGCAGGCCCATCGTATAGGCGATCGGCAAGAGCAGCGCGATGCCATTGATCGGGCCGATCGCCGGCAGTGCGCCGACCATCGTGCCGATGAAACAGCCGATGAAGCCGATTGTCAGGTTCTGCAGTGTGAGGGCAACGGAAAAGCCGCCCCAGAGATATTCGAGATTCATGGAAATATCCTCGGTCAGGTTCCCCGCTTCCGGCTTAGCCGAAAAGCGTGCCCTTCGGCAGATAGACCTCAAGCAGCCAGGAGAAGACGAACCACCACAGGAGAGCATGCCCGGCGGCGCCGATCAGCGCCTTGCGCAGCGGCGCACCGAAGACCCAGCCCACTCCCGCCGTCAGGATGAAGATCGACGCAGCAAAGCCGAGCGGCTCCAGAAGAAGTACGGCAATGATGATGAGTGTTGGAACGGCGAGTGTCTTGACGAGAAGCGGTCCGGTCGGGAAAGCCTCGGCTATTCCCGGCTTTCGCAGGTAGAACAGGCACAAGATGCCAAGCACGATCGCCAGCGCGACCGGCATCACCCGCGGCCCGAGCGGATCGGACGCAAAGGCATATTCGATCCGGCTGCCGCCGATACCATAGGCGACCGCCAGGGCGAGAAGACAGACGCCGCCTACTCTTCCGGCAAGGGATGTACTTTTTGTTTTGTCCGACATCGATTTTCTCCGTCGTTTGCACGAAGAGGAAAGGCGGCTTGCCGGATACCGGCAAACCGCTTCACGTCATTACATGCCTGCTTCCTTGGCAAGCACCTTGAAGCGGGCGACATCGGACTTCACCTGATCGTCGAAATCCTTGCCGATGAGGGTGAATTCATAAAGGCCGCGCGCCTCGCGCTCCTTCTTGAACTCCGGCGTCTCAGCCAGCTTGTTGAGGGTATCCACCCACCAGTTGTAATCGGCATCGGAAACATCCTTGCCGACGTAATAGCCGCGCCAGACCGGCCATTCGATATCGACGCCCTGCTCCTTGGCGGTCGGCACTTCGGCCAGTTCGCCCGGCAGGCGTTCCGGCGACATGACAGCGAGGATGCGGACTTTTCCGGCGGTATGATGCTGCACCATCTCGGCGGCATCGCCGGAGCCGACCTTGACATGGCCGCCCTCCAGCGCCGTCAGCACGGCGCCACCGCCCTCCAGCGCGACGTAGCGCATCGACTTCGGATCCTGGCCCGCGGCCTTTGCAAGGATCGCACCCTTCATCCAGTCCTGCGACCCAACGGCGCCGCCGCCGGCAATAGCGAAATCGGAAGGATTGGCCTTGTAGGCCTCGATCAGTTCGCCAAGATTCTTGATCGGCGAATCCGCGGCGACGACCAGCACGCCGTAATCAGCGCCCAGCGCGCCGAGCCAGCGGACGGCGTTCTCGTCATACTGGCCGAACTTGCCTTGGGCGATCAGCAGCGCCGAGCCGGAAGAAGCAGCAGTGATCAGATTGCCGTCGGAGCCGCGCTTGCCGATCACGTGGTTATAGGCCACCGCGCCGACGCCGCCTTCCATATAAGTGACAGCCATGGGCTTGCTAATCAGCTTGGCTTCGAGCAGCGAATTGGCCGCCAGACGGCAGGTCAGGTCGAAGCCGCCGCCGGGCTTTGCCCCGGCGAGACATTCGGGCTTCGCCGGCTCCGCCATCGCGTTTCCCGCCAGCGCCGCGAACAGCATGCCGACGACGAGGGCTCCAGTCTTCAATTTCATCATAATCCTCTCCCACGTTGATTATATCGGCCTACGCCGGATGCCGGATCTCGTCACAACGGCATGCAGGCCGTCGCATCGCATGCAGTCACGATGCATCGGCCCTGTGCAGAGAACCCCGCGGAAGCTCCTGGCTTCCGTATTCGGGTGAGTTTCGCGATTTCCTCCGCGCCGCTGTCCGGTCCTTCTCCCGCGGACAGGCTGCTGCATTCATAGAAGGGAAACCTGTCACCATGCTGTCACGGGAGAATCCAGCGGTGGCCGTTTCCACGCGCTTCTTCTTGATTGCCGCCATTTTCCGTGCAAATGCATCAAAATGCGCATTCTTCTTGTCGAGGATACCCAGGACGTGGGGGAGGCGATCAGCCACCGGTTCGAGACGGTCGGGCATACGGTCGATTGGGAAACCGATGGCCAGGCCGCGTCCGACATCCTCGATTTCACCGATTACGACTTGGTCATTCTCGACGTCATGCTCCCCAGCCTCGATGGATTCGAGATCCTGCGCCGCCTGCGCCAGGCCAGGAAGTCCATCCCCGTCCTGGTGCTGACGGCACGTTCCGAGATCGAGGATCGTGTGGGAGCGCTGGATCTCGGCGCCGACGACTATCTCGTCAAGCCGTTCGATTTCCGCGAACTGGAGGCGCGCGCCCGCGTTCTCCTGCGCCGCCATGCCGGGGAAGCGACCAATCTGATCGAGTGCGGCGACATCGTCCTCGACCGATCGAGCCGCAGCGTACGGGTCGGCAAGCGCGAGGTGCAGTTAAAGCGCCGGGAAATGACGCTCTTGGAAATCCTCGCCACGCGCCCGGGCCGCGTCTTCAGCAAGGACGAACTGCTCGACCAGCTCTTCGGCTTCGAGGAGCCGGCCGGCCATCACAACGCCATCGAGCTCTATGTCGGCCGGCTGCGCAAGAAACTTGAGGGTTCGCGCGCCCGCATCGTCACCGTCCGCGGCCTCGGCTACCAGCTGGTCTCCGATGACACGGCGTGAGCCCTCGCTTTTCTGGCGTCTGGCGCTAAGGGTTGCCCTCGTCCTGTGCACGGGAGCGGCATTGCTGATCACTGCCGCCTGGTATTACGCCAGGGCCGCGGCGGACGACGCCTATGACCGGCTGCTGCTCGGCGCGGCGATCCAGATGGCGGAAAGCCTGACCGTCGACGCGGGCCATCTCGTCATTAACCTGCCATCATCAGCTTTCGAACTGCTTGGGCTGGCGGCGAGCGACCGTATCTTCTACCGCGTCGTGGACCCCGCCGGGCGGACGTTGACCGGCTATGATGATCTCCAGACGGATATCGATCTCGATACAGTCCGCGCCGATCCGGTCTTTGCTTCCACGCAATTTCGCGGCGTTCCGGTTCGCCTCACCATCGTCGCCCGCGCGCTTTCGGATCCCACCCTCTCGGGCTTCGCTCATGTCATTGTTGCGCAGACGACGGAGGCCCGCAGGGCGCTCGCCAGCGAGCTGACCTATCGGGCTACGATTCTCGTTGCGGCGATGAGCCTCCTCGCCCTGGCGGGAACCATGCTCGCCATCCGCTACTCGCTGCAGCCGATCGCCCATCTGGGCGCCGCGATGCGCCGCCGCGATCCGCAGGACCTGACCCCGGTCGAGGTCGAGGCGCCGCGCGAACTTCAGCCCTTCCTAGCCTCGATCAATCATTTCATGGGCCGGCTCAACGAGCGGGTGGACCTTTTGCAGCGTTTCATCGCCGATGCCGCCCATCAGATCAGGACGCCATTGACTGCGCTCTCAGCGCAGGTGGACCTGCTCGGCCAGGACCAGATGGACGAATCCGGCCGCCGGCATCTCGCCCGGGTGAAGAAGCGTGCCGATGAACTGGCGCGGCTGACGAACCAGCTCTTGAGCCACGCCATGGTGATCCACCGTTCGGAATCGGTGCAATTGGCGCCGGTCAATCTGGTGGATATTGCAAGGCGCGCCTTCCGCGCGGCCATCCCGATCACCATTGATCCAGATATCGTGGTCTCGTTCGAGGCGCCCAACGAAGCGCCCATGGTGCTGGGCGATCCGGTCTCCCTACGCGAGGCGATTGTCAACGTGATCGACAATTCGCTCAGGCATGGAACGATATCGCGCCTCGAAGTGCGGGTCGTCAGCGACAAAGACAATGCGCGTGTCGAAGTCGAGGACGACGGGCCGGGCATTCCGCCCAAGGAATGGGAAAAGGTGACGCAGCGCTTCGTCACGTCCAAGGCGCATGAGGGCAGCGGCGGCCTTGGTTTCGCCATTGCGTCAGAGGTTGCAACCGCCCATGGCGGCAATCTCGGCTTCCGCGAAAAAGGAGAATGCGGCTTCACCGTCTATCTCGAAATTCCCCTGGCGAGCGGAGAAGCAGAAGTAAGGAAACAGAAATGAAGAATGCTCTGATCCGCTTTTGCGCCGCCACGGCGGCCGTCATTTTCTTCGCCGGTTCGGCAAATGCGCTGGAGGGCAGCCGCCACTTCTTCGCGGCCGGAGAGGTCGAACGCGACGTGCTCTCCATCCATGCGGCCACCGACATCGACGCGATGAAACCGCTCATCCTCGACTTCCAGAAGATGGCTCCCGAGATCGCCGTCGAATATGTCGAATATGTCACCAACGATCTCTACAATGATGCGGACAAGGCCTGCGGCAATGGGAGCGCGCTTGGCAGCATCTATCTGTCGTCCTCCGTCGACCAGTTGGTTAAACTCGCCAATGACGGCTGCGCCGTACCGCATCGTTCGCCACGGACCGGAAGCGTCGCCCCATGGGCCAATTGGCGCGACGAGGTCTTCGGCTTCACTTTCGAGCCGTCCGTCTTCGTCTATAACAGCAATCTGGTGCCCGCCGGAGACGTACCCCGGACGCATGTGGAGCTCGCCGATCTGCTTCGCCGCAAGCTCGATTTCTATCGCGGGCGGATCGGCACCTATGATCTGCGCCAGTCCGGCATCGGCTATCTGCTCGCCTTCTATGACGCGAAGCAGACGACCACCGTCTATGGCCGTCTTCTGGAGAGCATGAGCCGTGCCGATGCCGCTGTCCGCTGTTGTAACAGCGAGGTCCTGCAGCAGGTGGCGAGCGGCAATTTCTACATCGGCTACAATATTCTCGGCTCCTACGCCTATGCCGAGCACAAGCGGAATCCGCAGTTGAAGATCGTCCTACCCCGCGATTACACGCTGATTCTCAGCCGAGGCGCGATGATCCCGAAGAATGCGACGCGCGGCGATCTCGGCGCCCGGTTTCTCGATTATCTGCTATCGCCGCGGGGCCAGGCCGTCGCCCGCGAGAAGGCCTTCTTCTTTTCCGAAAAAGGTCCCCTGCCGCCGGATGTCGACGGCCCGCTGACGCTCGTCCAATCCGGTATCGCGCGGCCGATCCGCATCGGCCCGGAGCTTCTCGCCGCCCAGGATCATGCGCAGCGCGAGCGTTTCATCGCTGACTGGAGTAATCTGATCATCGGCGGCGGCAGGGCCATGCGATAAGCCACCGCATCAGAAACAAAAAATTCTCGACCTGATGTCGGGAAAGGCCATACTCATTCGTCCTGAGAACGAGATGAGGAATGTGCCAATGCTCTATGCGATCCTTTGCTATAATTCGGAAGACGTCGTCGGCTCCTGGTCCAAGGAGGAAGAAGACGAGGTCATGGGAAAACTCATGGCCGTGCAGGAGGGGCTTGCCAAGGAAGGAAGGCTCGGTCCCGTCGCCCGGCTCCTGCCGACGACGGCGGCGACCACCCTGCGCAAGAACGGCGATGCGCCGCTCGTCATAGACGGGCCGTTTGCCGAAACGAAGGAACAGCTCCTGGGCTTCTACGTGATCGAGGCCGCATCGCTCGATGCTGCGCTCGATACCGCACGCGATCTCGCGCGCGCCAATCCAGGCACCGGCTCCTATGAAATCCGACCAATCATGCTTTATCATCCCGCACCAGGCCAGACATGAACGACACCCTTTGGATCGACACCGCGCTGACTGCCGCCCGCCCCCAGGCGGTGGGCGCATTGCTTCGCTATTTCCGCGATCTCGACACGGCGGAGGAAGCATTCCAGGAGGCCTGCCTGAAGGCGCTCAAGAGCTGGGCGAAAAATGGCCCGCCGCGCGATCCAACGGCATGGCTGATCTTCGTCGGGCGCAACAGCGCGATCGACGTGGTGCGGCGCCAGGCGAAGCATCAGGCACTGCCACCCGAAGAGCAGCTGTCCGACCTCGGAGATACCGAATCCGCCGTCGCCGAGAAGATGGACGTCGCCGATTATCGCGACGACATCCTGCGCCTGCTCTTCATCTGCTGTCACCCTGATCTCCCTGCCACGCAGCAGATCGCACTGGCGCTCAGGATCGTTTCGGGCCTGCCGGTACGGCAGATCGCGCGCGCCTTCCTCGTCAGCGAAAGCGCCATGGAGCAGCGCATTACCCGGGCCAAGGCGCGCATCGGCGCGGGCGATCTGCCTTTCGAGACGCCCGGCCCGATCGAAAGGGCGGAGCGGCTGGCGGTCGTCAGCGCCATGGTCTATCTCATCTTCAACGAGGGCTATTCGGCAGGTGGGAGCGAGGCCAAGGCGCGGTTTCCGCTTTGTGACGAAGCCATAAGATTGGCACGGCTGCTCCTGCGCATCTTTCCCACTGAACCCGAGATCATGGGACTGATGGCGCTGCTGCTCCTTCAGCATGCCCGCGCAGCCGCTCGTTTCGACGCCGACGGCGCGATCATCCTGCTCGAAAGCCAGGACCGCAGCCGCTGGAACAGGCAGATGATCGCGGAGGGCTTGGCGCTCATCGACAAGGCGATGCGGCACAGACGCCCTGGTCCTTACCAGATCCAGGCGGCGATCGCCGCGCTGCATGCCCGCGCGGCGCGTCCCGAGGATACGGACTGGAGGGAGATCGAACTGCTTTATGCTGCGCTCGAGACACACACCCCCTCTCCTGTCGTCACGCTCAACCGCGCGGTCGCGGTCGAGAAGGTGCGCGGGCCCGCCGATGCGCTCGCCCTCATCGAACCGCTGGAGGAAAGGCTTTCCGGCTATTTCCACTATTTCGGCGTTAAGGGCGGTCTGCTGATGAAGCTCGGCCGCAACGAGGAGGCACGCATCGCCTTCGACCGCGCCATCTCCCTCGCCAATACTGCGGCCGAAGCCGCCCATATCCGCATGCATCTCGACCAGCTCGCGCAAACCGGCGCTTCCGCCTGAATTATTTCACCCCAGCAGAATTTTCTTCGACCCTGTCGGATCGGTGCCTGTCCGTTCGTCCTTGGGACAGACCCAACTGACAGGAGGACAGCAAAGATGGTTCTAGCCAGCGAAAAGCATGAGGTGGAAGGTGTCATCGCCGCCTGGTCGAACGCGATCAGCAACAAGGATGCGGAAGGCGTACGCAGACACCTGACCAACGATATCGTGCAGTTCACACTCGCCCCGCCACTGGAGTTCAGGGGTGATGATGCCGAAGATCTTGAAGCCTGGTTCTCTACCTGGCGTGGTCCGATCGGCGGCGAAGCCCGCAACGTCGAGATCGCCGTTGGCGACCAGGCGGCCTTCTCAACGGGGCTCATCCATATGTCCGGAACCAAGACAGATGGTGAGAACGTCGATCTCTGGTTTCGTCAGACGCTCGGTTTGAAGAAGGTACAGGGAAGCTGGAAGATCGCGCATGTACACACATCCGTTCCTTTCTACATGGACGGCAGCTTCAGGGCCGCGATCGATCTGAAGCCATAGGCCCAGCAGCAAGCCATGAAGCGGTTCCCAATTCCCGTTTGGGAACCTATTCTCCTTCCGGTCCATTTGCCTCAGCGGTGCAAATGCTAGCTGAAATTCCACGTAAGCAGACCGGGAGACGATCGCATGGCCTATGAGCTTTACTATTGGGATGGCATTCCGGGCCGGGGCGAATTCGTCCGGCTGGCGCTGGAGGAAGCCGGCGCCGACTATGTGGACGTGGCCCGCAAGGACACCGCGGCGATGATGAAGATCATGGCGAGCCGCACGGAACAGCATATTCCCTTCGCCCCACCGTTCCTGAGGGATGGCAATGTGCTCATCTCGCATGTGGCGAATATCCTCTTCTATCTCGGGCCAAAGCTCGGGCTTGCCCCGCAGGATGAGACGCTGCGCTTTTTCGCAAACGGGCTGCAACTGACGATCACCGATTTCCTGGTCGAAGCCCACGACACCCATCATCCGATCGCGGTTTCGCAATATTACGAAGAGCAGAAGGATCCCGCCAAGGCGCGTGCCGCCAGTTTTATCGATGAGCGGCTGCCGAAATATCTCGGCTATTTCGAACGAGTGCTGCGGCAGAACCCGCATGGCGACAGACATAGCGTCGGCGATAGCCTGAGCTATGTTGATCTTTCGCTGTTCCAGGTGATCGAGGGACTGCTCTATGCATTCCCCCGCGCCATGAAACGTTATGAAGAAAAATATCCGGCGCTGGCCGCCCTCCGCGATGCGGTCAGGGAAAGGCCGAACATCAAACGATACCTTACCTCCGAACGGCGTCTCGCCTTCAATGAATTCGGCATCTTCCGCCACTATCCGGAACTGGACAGGGACGGCAGCTGAGCCCTCCGATATATCCGCAAGTCTTGAGCCCACTGGAAAAAGCCGTTGCGCATGATATTCTTGAATAAGGTAGTCGGCTGGTGCAGCGGCTTCAACCGAGCGGCTTCGGCCCCCGGATTTCAGTGTCCACGTTCCGGAGCATGCGATGAACCCTTTCGCCGATCTTTCCAATGCGCTGCAGCTTGCGGATGGTGCGCTCGATGTGAATGCAAATGATCCGCTGTTCGAGCTTCTGCCGGTCGGCGTCTGTGTCTGCAATCGGGATGGCCTGATCATCCGCTACAACCGGGCGGCGACCGAACTGTGGGGCTGCTCTCCTCGTCTCGGCGATCCCGCTCAGCGCTTCTGCGGTTCCTGGCGCCTTCTTGACGTCGAAGGAGCCGAAATACCCCACCTGGAGTGGCCGATGGCCGTGGCGCTTGCGACCGGCAACAGCGTGTACGACCGGGAAATCGTGATAGAACGGCCCGACAAGAGCCGCATTGTGGTGCTGCTCTCGATCGAGGTGCTGAAAGATGCCGATGGTAATGTTGCCGGTGCCATCAACGTTTTTCGCGACCACACCGAACAGCATAAGGCCCGCGGGGCCCTGATGCGGCGGAAGAAGGAATTCGAAACAATCCTGCAGACGCTGCAGGCGGCGCTCTACACCACGGACGCCGAAGGACGCATCTCTTTCTATAACGAAGCCGCCGCCGAGTTGTGGGGCGTTCGGCCCGAACTTGGAAAAGACCGGTTTTGCGGATCGTGGAAGCTCTATTGGCCCGACGGCACGTCCCCGCCCCATGACGAATGCCCGATGGCCATCTCGCTTAAGGAGAAGCGGGCGATCGCTGGCATGGAGGCCGCCGCCGAGCGGCCGGATGGTCACCGCGTGCCTTTCCTCGCCTTTCCGACGCCGCTTTTTGACGAAGCCGGCGAACTGACCGGTGCGGTCAACCTGCTGGTGGACATCACCGGACGCAAGATCGCCGACGAGACGGCGCAGCGGCTTGCGGCTATCGTCGAGTCCTCCGACGACGCCATCCTGTCGAAGGACCTCAACGGCATCATCACGAGTTGGAACAACGGAGCGGAGCGCCTTTACGGCTACAAAGCCCATGAGGTGATCGGCCAACCGGTCACCGTACTCATGCCATCGGATCGGCAGGATGAGGAACCGCGAATCCTAGCGCGTATCCGTCGCGGCGAGCGTATCGACCATTATGAAACCGTTCGGCAGCACAAGGACGGCACGCTGATCGATATTTCGCTGACGGTATCTCCCATCAGGAATGCCCAGGGACGGATCGTCGGTGCCTCGAAAATCGCCCGCAACATCACCGAGCGCAAGCAGGCGCAAGAGCAGCAACGCCTGCTCTTGCGGGAAATGAACCATCGGGTGAAGAACCTCTTCACCCTCTCCAGCAGCCTGGTGACGCTGAGCGCCCGGTCGGCCGGCTCCACCGAGGAACTCATCTCCGGGGTGCGTGAGCGTTTCGCCGCGCTGGCCCAGGCCCACTCTCTGACCCTTCCCCAGATGTGGGACGCCACCGCCGGTGGTGAGGGACAGACGACGCTTCACGCCCTGATCCGGTCGATCCTGCTGCCGTTCGAGGAGGACAGGGATAATGGCGAACCCCGCGCCGTCATCACTGGCCCCGACCTGCCGCTCAGCGGTACGGCGGTGACGAATTTCGCGCTGCTCCTGCATGAATTTGCAACGAACGCAGCCAAATATGGCGCCCTTTCCGCTGCGCGGGGGTGTGTTGACATCACTTGCCGTGAAGATGGCGGCCAGTTCGTCCTGACATGGCGCGAGCGCGGCGGCCCACCCGTCGAATCCGAGCCCGCGGATGAAGGCTTCGGCACACTCCTGATGCGCGCCACCCTCGGCCCGCTCGGCGGCCGGATCACACGGGACTGGAGTCCGGAAGGCCTCATGATCATGCTTTCCGTAGCGCGCGATCAGGCCATCGCGCGGTGAAGCCATCACAGATGGGCATGCGGCTCGTCGGTATGCCTGCCGGAATAACGATCATCAATCTCGTGGATGATCGCCTCACCGCGCTCCTGATCGAGATGCCGGAGCAATTCGTCCACTTTCGCTTCCAGGCGGTCATTGCCCTCTTTCGATTGGGGGGAGCCCAGAAAGAGCAGGAAGGCCAGTCCGCCGACCTGCCAAAGGAGTTGCAGGAATTCCGACTGCCAGTTCTCCAGCGTATCGCGCATCATCTCGACGGCATACGGACCAAAGGTAGCTGCTTCACCGTGGCTCCGCTGTTCGTTCACGAAAGCAAACCAGCCAAACATCCAATGTCCGACAATGGTCAGAACAAAAAATGCGAGCGTTACCCAAGCGTAGCCATAGCCGCGCCAGATGGATCTCCGGGCCATTGTGTCGTCTCTCCAGAACAGGTCCAGGAACAGCTTTGAACCTGGATAGGCTGGAAAACGCCAGAAAAGCCTCCTGGGTTCCCAAGGTCTTAATTTGGAATGATTATTGATGAGGGGCAGACTGCATCGCCAGTGTCCGTGACGGCTTTCTATCTGACGGCACAGACCTTCGAGCGCGTCAGGAACCGCTTTTCCCGCCCATTGTCGAGCGAGAACATGCCGCCGCGCCCGGGCACCACGTCGATGATTAGATCGGTATGCTTCCACACCTCGAATTGAGAGGCGCTGATATAGAACGGGGCATCGCCTATAAACCCAAGCAGCACGTCATTATCGCCGACGATGAAATCGTCCTGCGGATAACACATCGGCGACGAACCGTCGCAACAGCCGCCGGACTGGTGAAAGAGGACGGGACCGTGATCCGCTACGATCTCCTCAAGCAACTGCAACGCAGCGGTTGTGGCCGAAACTTTACCGGTCATATGATCCTCCCGATGCAGGATCCCGAGGAAGCTGCAGACTTCCAGGTGAGATCAAGCGACATCAAAGTAACCAGGCGGCGCGGCATGGCCGCGCCGCTCCGAGGCTTGCCAAGTTTAAAAAAAGCCGAGCTTCTTCGGGCTGTAACTGACCAGCATGTTCTTCGTATTCTGGTAGTGGTCGAGCATCATCTTGTGCGTTTCGCGCCCGATGCCGGACTGCTTATAGCCGCCAAACGCCGCATGGGCGGGATAAGCGTGATAGCAATTCGTCCAGACGCGGCCCGCCTGGATGGCGCGGCCGAAGCGATAACAGCGATTGGCATCGCGGCTCCAGATGCCCGCGCCGAGGCCGTAGAGCGTGTCATTGGCGATCGACAAGGCCTCGTCGTCATCCCTGAAGGTCGTGACCGAGACGACCGGCCCGAAGATCTCCTCCTGGAAGACGCGCATCTTGTTGTGGCCCTTGAAGACAGTCGGCTTGACGTAATAGCCGCCGGCAAGGTCGCCCGGCAGTTCATTGCGCTCGCCGCCGGTCAAAACCTCAGCACCTTCCTGACGGCCGATGTCGATATAAGAGAGGATCTTCTCCAGTTGTTCGGAGGATGCCTGCGCGCCGATCATCGTGGCGGGATCGAGCGGATCACCCTGAACGATCGCCTCGACGCGTTTCAGCGCGCGCTCCATGAATTCATCGTAGATGTCTTCGTGGATCAGTGCCCGGCTCGGACAAGTGCAGACCTCGCCCTGATTGAGCGCGAACATGACGAAGCCTTCGATCGCCTTATCGAAGAAATCATCATCTTCAGCGGTCACATCCCCGAAGAAGATATTGGGCGACTTACCGCCCAATTCCAGCGTGACGGGAATCAGGTTCTGGCTGGCATATTGCATGATCAGCCGACCGGTCGTCGTTTCGCCGGTAAACGCGATCTTGGCAATGCGCGGGGATGAGGCCAGCGGCTTGCCCGCTTCGAGGCCGAAGCCATTGACGATGTTGAGCACGCCGGCTGGCAGGAGGTCGCCGATGAGATCGGCCCACAGCATGATAGTCGCGGGCGTCTGTTCGGCGGGCTTGATGACGACGCAATTGCCGGCGGCGAGCGCCGGGGCGAGCTTCCAGCAGGCCATCAGCAGCGGGAAATTCCATGGGATGATCTGACCGACGACGCCCAACGGCTCATGAAAATGATAGGCGACCGTGTCGTGGTCGATTTCGGAGATGCCACCCTCCTGGGCACGGATAGCGCCGGCGAAATAACGGAAATGGTCGATGGCGAGCGGCAGGTCGGCGGCTGTCGTTTCACGGATCGGCTTGCCGTTGTCCCAGGTTTCGGCAAGCGCCAGAAGATCGAGGTTTTCTTCCATACGATCAGCGATGCGGTTGAGGATCAGCGCCCGTTCGGCGGCGCTCGTGCGTCCCCAGGCCTCCCTGGCGGCATGGGCGGCGTCGAGTGCGGCCTCGACATCAGCCGCATCCGAGCGGGCGATTTCGCCGAGCGGCCGGCCGGTCACCGGGGAGATGTTCTCGAAATAGCGTCCCGACTTAGGCGCGACCCATTGGCCGCCGATGAAATTGTCATACCGCTTGGCGAAGGGGACTTTCACCGTGCGGGAAAATTCTACCTTGTTCATGTCTTCCTCCCGAGAAGCGACGCCGCTGGATGCGGCGTTCCGAAGGAAGCATCGCCGCAGCAGCCTTTGCTGTCAGCCCAACCCAAGGCGATTGATCTGCGAAGTGTCGCAATCCTGCGACACTTGCCGACGCCAAAATCAATGTGGGCGCTCAATACCCAGGCGTTTCAGCTTGCGGTGCAGCGTGGCGCGGCTAACGCCGAGCGATTGGGCCGCGGCCGAGACATTGCCATCCGCACGCGCCAGCGCCCGTTGCAGAACGCCGCGTTCGGCATCGGCGAAATTCTCCGCTTCGATCGTGGAGCCGAAGAGACTACTCACCGGCAGCGGCTTCTTCAGGCAACCGGGCGTGATCCCCAGCGCCAGACGGGCAGCGCGGGTCGCGCCGATCACGAGATCATCCGCATCGACCGCGACGAGCGCCCTGCTGCTCTTCTCAGCGACCGGCGCCAGCAAAATCCGCGCCTTGGGGAAAGCCATGCGGAAATTGTCCATTTCGATCCGATGCGCCGCATCGATCACCGCCATGGAAATGAGATTGACGAACCCTTCCGTCAGATCGGCCCGGCAGGACGACACATCGAGCGCCGCGGCCAAATTCCCCTCGTGATCATAGATGGGCGCCGTCGTACAGCTCAAATCCGTGTTGCGCGTCAGGAAATGCTGGTCACGGTGGATGGTGAGCGCCCGCTGCTCCACCAGGCAGGTGCCGATGCCATTGGTGCCTTCGCTGTCCTCGCTCCATATCGCGCCCGTCCAAAGGCCCCATTCGCGGAACGTATCGTCATCGGCAATGGCTCCGCGCCGCTCGACCGGCACGCCATCGCGATCGGCCAGCAGAACACAGCATCCAGCCCCGCCCACCGCGAGATAAAGTCTGTCCAGGCTGGATTTGGCCGCCACGACAAGCGGTTCAATCCTCTGCCGTGCCTCGTTCAACTGGGCGTCAGACAAGCGCTTGGGGGATTTGCGGTAAGCGGGATCAAGCCGGTGCAGGTTGCAGGAGCGGCGCCAGGAGGCGATCAGCGCGGATCTGGCCGTCGCGTCCGACGCAATCGCGGCCTGAATCCGATCTGCATGGCGATCGAATGGGTGCTCGTCCATGCGCTCCTCCCGAGGCCTGAACTATGTCTAAATGCGGCCCTGCCGTTTACTCCCGTTCCGGCCGATCGCAGATGCAGAATGAGCGTGGGGTGGCCACCACGTCAAGCACGCAAACGCGATTGCACTCCGGATCATTCCGTGACCCCACGATAGAGTTCCGAGGCGTGTTCCTTCAGCGCGCGTCGACCTTCCGGCCTGAAATACATCATATGCCCCCCTTCCACCGCCGCGACGCGGATGCGCCTTGCGCCTGGAAGGGAAGGAATCTGGCTGACGAGATAACGCGACGTCATATAGGGCGTCACGAGATCGGTATAGCCGTTGATGATCAGCACACCGAGGGCGGGATTGAGCGAGCGCGCCCGCTGGAGATCGTTCATGACGCCGGCATAGCCCTGGCGTGAGCCGATGCCATAGTCCCAGGCACGGCTGATCTCGCCGTTCAGGAGCCGATAGCTGATATTGGTGTGGAAATTCAGCTCGTTCCGCGCATAGTCGACAAAGGCCGAGGTCAGCACCGGTACGCTGCGGTCGAGCACCGGATCGGGACCATTGTTCCTTGAACTGTCGGGGGCGATATCCGCCGTTGCGATCGTGCCGTCATAGGCGCTCAGCACATCGCCCTTTTTGCGCGCAAACTCCTTGACGAAAAGCCCCGTCGAAATACGCGCAAAGTTCCGCTGGACGAGATCGAGCGGCAGGCCGGTGATCTCCGCCACACGCTGGCTTGCGTGTTGGCCGCCCTGTTCCAGCCCGCCGGTCAGGGCGGCGAGATAATCGCCGAGCGCATAGTGCTCGACCTCGGCCAATCGCGCTTGCAGCGCGTCGCCGGCAACACCTTCGCTTTGCAGACGCACCGCGGCCAACGACGGAAGTTCGAGCGCCCAGTGCAGCGTATCGAATTCGTCCGGCCGCACCAGCATGAATTCGAGCGCCGGTGAGATGAGCGCGACACCGTTCACATTGACGCCTGCGTCTTCCTGCAGCGTCTTGGCGAGCAAAGCCGCCCGGAACCCGCCATAGCTTTCGCCGGCAAGGAAGACCGGCGATCCCATGCGGCCGGTCTGGGTGAGAAAAAGCCGGACGAATGCCCCCATGGACGTCGCATCCTGGTTGACGCCCCAGAAATTGCGCGTCTCCTGGCCGGGCGCTTCGCGGCTGTAACCCGTTCCGACCGGATCGACAAAGACGAGGTCCGTCATGTCGAGCCAGCTATCCGGATTATCCACGAGCGTCTGAGGCGGCGGGAGGAACGCACCATCGGCGGCGGTCGCGATGATGCGCGGACCAATGGCGCCGATATGCAGATAGGCGGATGCCGCGCCCGGACCACCGTTGAAGACGAAGGTGATCGGACGCTTCGAATTGGCGTCGGGGGTCTCGCCGGAGAGCGTATAGGAGACGTAGAAGATTTCCGCGGTGACATCGCCCTTGCCCGACAAAAGCGACAGTGTACCGGCCTTGGCTTGATACTTGAGCGTGCGTCCGGCAAGGGCGACGGAATGGTCTGTTGTCTGCGGCGGCGGGAGAAGCGACAGCACGCCACCTGAAGGTGCCGCCCGTTCGGCCAGCGCTGCCTGGCCCGGATAAAGACCGCCTGCAATGAACAGCAGGATTATCGCTAGAGCTCTGACCTTGGAATACATGATGCCTCCGGGACGGAAAAATCGCTTCATAGTATCACGGTATCATGCCGCAGATGCCTTCCAAGTCAAAATTGGTCGACCTCCATTCAACTTATGCGGGTGCAGCACCACACTCGATCGACCTGTTGCACCCGGATCACACCTCCAGGAGGAAAGAAATAAGGGGACTTGGCGAAATTACTTTGCGCGGTTATGAAGTTCCTCCCGTTTCTGTCCTTCAAAGGGAGGCTAAGAATGCCAGCATTCTATTCTTCTCATAAAGGCAGCGGCTTGAAGCGCATGCGCGGCTAGGTCACCACCTGCCGATTACCGCGCCGCAACGTCAAGGCAGCTGCCGCCCGAGCCCCTCCCATATGGGATGCGCTTGGCATCACACCGGCACCGCCTGAAGACGTGTTTTGCGTCCGGCGCCATTTTTCATGAATTTCTGATTTGGGACCGGATGCGTGCCGCATCCGGCTGACACCATGACTTCCTTCCGCAATGCCCTGCGGGGCAACGCCTTTCGCGATGTGTTTCGATTCCTGAGCGTCCATTGGCGCCGTCAGCCGGCAAGGCTTGCCGTCATTGTCGGCGCTGTGCTCGTCGCGACAATGGCCGACGTGCTGACGCCGCTTTATTCCGGTCATCTGGTTGACGCCGTGGCGCGCGGTGCCGCCACTGACGAGATCGCCTGGAATGCGGCCGTGACCGCCTTTCTGGTGCTGCTCGGCCTTTCGGGCGCCGCCACTGTGATGCGGCACATCGCCTTCATCGGCATCATCGATCTGACACTGAAAATGATGTCGGAGATCGCCGCCGACGCCTTCCATCGCGTCCAACGCTTCTCGACCGACTGGCATGCCAACAGCTTCGCCGGTTCGACGGTGCGCAAGATCACGCGCGGCATGTGGGCGCTCGACTTGCTGAACGACACCATCCTCGTGGCGCTGCTGCCCTCGGCGGTCATGCTGGTGGGTTCGACCTTGCTGCTCGGCTGGTACTGGCCCATGATGGGCCTCATCATCGCCATCGGCTCGATCGTCTATGTCACGCTGACAGTTGCGCTATCACTCGGCTATGTCGCGCCGGCCGCAAGCCTGGCGAATGCCTGGGACACGCGGCTCGGCGGCGCGCTCGCCGACGCGGTCTCGTGCAATCCGGTCGTCAAGGCCTTTGGCGCGGAGATGCGCGAGGATGCGCGTCTTGCCAGGGTCGTCGGGAAGTGGCGTCACCGCACGCGGCGCACCTGGGTGCGCGGCACGATCAACGGAACCATGCAAGGGCTGACGCTGCTCGTTCTGCGTGCGGCGGTGATCGGCTTCGCGATCGTTCTGTGGAGCAGCGGCCGCGCAAGCGCGGGCGATATTGCCTTCGTGCTCACGGCCTTCTTTGTTCTGCAGGGCTATCTGCGCGATGTCGGCATGCATGTGCGCAATGTCCAGCGCTCGGTCAACGAAATGGAGGAACTGGTCGAGATCCACGATCAGCCCCTCGGCATCGAGGACCAACGGGGTGCGCGACCGATCGCCATCGAGGAAGGCCGTATCGATTTCGAGAACGTCACCTTCCACTATGGCGGCCATGTCACGCCGCTCTACAGGAACTTCTCGCTGACGATCCCCGCGGGCCAGCGTGTCGGCCTCGTCGGGCATTCGGGGTCGGGCAAGACGACCTTCGTCAAGCTGATCCAGCGGCTTTACGACGTCACGGACGGGCGCATCCTGATCGACGGTCAGGATATCGCGCAAGTCGAGCAGTCGTCGCTGCGCGGCCAGATCGCCATCGTGCAGCAGGAGCCGATCCTGTTCCACCGCTCGCTGGCGGAGAACATCGCCTATGGCCGGCCAGGCGCGTCAATGCGCGAAATCGAGAATGCCGCAAGACTTGCAAGCGCTCACGATTTCATCAGTGCCCTGCCCAAGGGCTATTCGACGCTGGTCGGCGAGCGCGGTGTCAAGCTTTCCGGTGGCGAGCGCCAGCGGGTCGCGATCGCCCGCGCCTTTCTGGCTGATGCGCCGGTCCTGATCTTCGACGAGGCGACATCGAGCCTCGATTCGGAATCGGAGGTGCTGATCCAGGAGGCGATGGAACGGTTGATGGTCGGACGGACGACGCTGGTCATCGCGCATCGGCTCTCGACCGTGCGCTCGCTCGACCGGCTGCTCGTCTTCGATCGCGGCCGCGTGATCGAGGAAGGCGATCACGCGCAGCTCATCCGGCGCGAGAACGGAGTCTATCGCCGCTTGTTCGAACGCCAGGCGCTGGAGTTGACCAAGGGCTTCGTATAATCTCGGGAGGGCCATCATTGGCCCTTCCTCTCTGCAATTCAGCGAGAAAATCGGCATGGCGGAACGCAGCGCCGGATTGTTGATCTACCGCCGCGTCGAAAGCGGCTACGAGGTGCTGCTCGTCCATCCGGGCGGGCCATTCTGGGCGCGCAAGGACGAAGCCGCCTGGTCGATACCGAAGGACCTGATCGATGAGGAAGAGGACGAGTTGACGGCCGCGCGGCGCGAGACCAGGGAGGAACTCGGCGTCGAAATCGACGGGCGCTTCGAACGTCTGGATGAATACAGGCAGCCCAGCGGCAAGATCGTCATCGCCTGGGCAGTCGAGGCTGATCCCGAAATCGATGTCGCGGCGATCACCAGCAACACGTTCCGCATGGAATGGCCACCACGATCAGGATCGTTCCAAGAATTTCCCGAAGTTGACAAAGCAGGCTGGTTTTCGCTGACCGAGGCCGAGCGCCGGATCCATAAGGGCCAGCGCGCCATCTTGTCGGATTTCGCTGCAAGACAGGACGCCCCATCGCAGACAGACCCGGATCAGAAATGATCGCCCTTATTGCTGTGGGAACATTGCCCTGCCGCGTTCCTGGATGAGGTCGGTATCTTCTGCGCGCATCACTCCTGCGGCAATAAGTTTGTCGCTGGCCGCAGAAAGGGCCTTCAGATACGCGTCCGCGTCGGGATAACGGTCGACCACCGGTTTGCGGCTATCTCCTTTCGCTTCCTGGCCAGATATCGGCAACGGAATGTAGCTGCCATTCAGCCCACAAAGATCGCCGCCAGCAAAACCATCCTTGCGAAGGTTCCAACCCCAATAAGTGCCGAGCGGAGCAGCGACCGCCGGATCCTTGATGCCACCGATGGGAATGCCATCTTCATCAAGCTGCGGCACAAGAACCGGATAGGAAGGGCCGTCCTTGGGCGGTAGGGTATCATGGTCACGCACCCTCAGGACATTATAGACCGGCGTATAGGCGTCTTGCCCAAAAACGGGCAGCTTCAATTCGTCTAACGGCACCAGCGTTTCGTCCGCCACCGAAGGATAGACGCTTGCAGGCGGGTCTTTCCCATCGAGAACCCAGCTACGCATCGCGGCGAGCAGAGAGCGCATAACCGGCGCAGAGCTCAGAGGATTAGCTGGAAACCGGCATATCGATGCCTGCTCGCCTTGCGGCGTCCAACTCGTAAAGTGTGGTGCTCCGGCAATGAAATAGAGGCGCACATTTTCAGGCATCTGGAGCGGCTCGCCGGTCGGTGATGTCGAGATGAGCGAGGCCCGCGCCTGCCAGAACTCCGTTGAGGTATCCGTATGCATGATCTTCGGGCAGGTATCATTGGTGCTGCAAGCACTCAGAATACTGCCGCTTCGTCCACTGAGCGGATCGGTTGTTTCTGCATAGGTAAAGGGAAACTGGTCACCCGGAAAATCGTGATCCTCATGCTGGCGCGAATAGCGGCCAGCTTGTGCGAAGCGATAATTGGTGAAGCTTTTCCGTGACCCGGCAATATGTGCCATGGCACCGTCGAATACCCGGGTGCCCTGTTCGTCCGAATTGAAGCCTTGATAGATGAGATCGCGCAGAAAGCGGCCGGACTGCGAGATGCCGAGACCGATCGTGCTCTTGACCCCGGTGAGGATCGCAGGTGCATCGTGCCCGGGATTGCCACGCAGGTAAGAAACGAGATCGCTCGTCGCGGCAAACGCCAAGCCGGCCGGCACCGCATCCTTGGCCGGATAGGTGAACTCAAAGATCGCTCCCGCGTCCAGCCCTTGCGGGCGGGTGATCTCGATCGATGTCGGTGACAGATATCTGAATGAAAGACCGGGTGCGACAGCGCGGGGCTCCTCCGCCCTCAGGCGCACTGACAAAGTTGCTTTTTTGGGATCGAAATCGGCTGCCGGATAAGTCAGCTTCGCCACGCTGACGGGCTCGGCCTTGTCGAACACGAACTCCTCACGCGAGAGTCCCGTAACATCGGACAATTTGGGCAAAGAGAGGTTTACCAGATCTTCCGGAATGCCGGTCTGCCAGCCACTCCAGACGACCGTATAGCCCTCCTTCATCAAGTAGGCATCACCCAGATCCTCCACCGTCTTTGGCAAGCTGGACGTGTCCGAGAGATTCATCAGTGTGAAAGAGAGATTTCTGCCACGGTTTGGGACTTCATATAAAAGCACGCCCTGGCTCTTTGTCGCGTCAACGGGACGCAAGATCGTTACTTCCGTTGAAAAGCGGACCATACCCATGGCGTCGACAGGCGCCTTGTCGAGATCGACGATTTTTTGACCGCGCTCGGATTTCGGATCGATGGCGAATTCCGCCACCGCGTCGATACGTTCATAGGCGCCTGCTTTGCCGAAAGCCGTCCCTTCAAAGGCAGGGCTGATTGTTTCAAGAATACGAAAATCGATGATTTTTGCGTCGGCCGCGCTTCCTGTAGCGGATACGGCCAGTATCGCGACGCCAACCAGCCGCATGAAGTTGCCGGCCATTCGAGTTCCTCCCTCATTCAGCTCCACAGCAAATTTCGTATGTAAGATCATCTGTCATGCGCGCAAAGTCAACTTTTTTGTATACAAGATTTTCCACTCTGCATAACAACCAGAATCGCCAGTAACTGTCGTCCGGTTCGGCTCATCGAATATTCTCTAGGGTGATCATCATCAGACGTGGCACCTCATCGCTGGTTTTCGTCGAGGTGACGGCTGATTATTGTTTCCTTCCTGAGCGTGCTTTAAACAAGCCATGGCCGCAAAAGATCAAACTACGATGGATGTGAAATATGAGCGAGCAGGACGCAGTCGAGCTTTCGGCTCGCTACGCCAGATTTGCTGAAGAGGAGGCCCGTGGCCGCTCATCGCTATACGAGACGCTGGCGCAGGGCGTCGCGGAAGACCGAACCGCTATTGGATTCCTCATGACATTGCCGAAGGAAAAGCAGCAACCGAACCTGCTGTTTGCTGCCATACGCCATCTGTTCGGGATTCCCAAGGATTGGCCAGACTTTCGTAGAACGCTTTTGGCCCATTCCAATATGGTGCGTTCTGTCATGCTGTTACGCTCGACGCAAACCAACGAACCTGCACGGTGCGCTGTCTTATTGCCCTTGCTCACTCACCTGCCACAGCCATTGGCGTTGATCGAGGTCGGTGCGTCTGCAGGCTTATGCCTTATTCCGGATCTCTACGGTTACAACTACGGGCGCGGGTCGATCTACCCAGCCAAGCCACAATTAAATTATCCTGTTTTCAATTGTTCTCTCAATCAAGCCGCACCTATTCCTACAGCGATGCCGCAAATTATCTGGCGCGCGGGATTGGATATCAACCCGATCGATGCCGCTGATCCATCGCAATGCACATGGCTGGAAACACTGGTCTGGCCCGAACAAGAGGACCGTCTGGCAAATTTAAGGGCGGGGTTGCGCATCGCAGCGGCGCAGAAGCTGCGGCTCATAAAAGGCGATCTGATCGGAAATGACCTGGAGAGGCTCTGCCAGGAGGCACCGGCCGATGCCACTCTTGTCATCTTTCATACGGCCGTCCTGACTTATATTGCAAATCAGGCCGAGAGAGATGCTTTCGCCGCGCGCGCAATGTCCCTCTGCCAGCATTGGATTTCCAATGAGTCACCCCGCGTCTTTCCGGAAATTTCCAATCGCACCCGAAAGGCTCCGGCGCCGGGTCGCTTCCTGCTTTCCGATAATGGCGTTCCCATCGCCTGGACAGACCCGCAAGGCGTGGCGCTCGAATGGATTGACGGGTAAGAAGAGGAAGGTAGCAATACCGCCCGTCCCAAAAGGTCACAGCGTAAGCGTCCGGCTCCATCCATCTGCGAATTCGCAATCCAGTTTCCAGTCGGCGCCGACCTTGCGGACGAAGAAGAAGGTTGCGCCGTCGCCGGGGGGTGGCCGCGTCGCGTTGACGACGCATTTGAAGCTCCCGGACGCAGTCGCGATGTCGATCGTCTCACTGTCTACGATCTCCTCGTCGATACTATTCGCAAAAGGATAAGGGGCATACATCCCAGCGGTATGGATCGAGTGAATGCGGGTAACTGGAGTGTTGGCCGCATCGAGCAGGTCAATCGTCGCGATGCAACCTCGATGTTCGTCGCCGGATAGAAAGACCACATTGTGAATCTGGTTCGTTGCGATGTGCGTCAACACCTCGCGCAACGAGTTCGGATATCCGTCCCAACCGTCGGAATGCAGGCTGCTGAGATTTCCCGGATCTAGACGCCGGTCGCGTTGCACCGCCCGGCGATGACGCGGCAGCAGCATCAAAGGTGTGACGACGAATTTCGGCCCCGGTGCGGTCGATAGCCAGTCCTTCAACCTCTCCATTGTGTTGTTTGGCTGGGCCGGATCAGACGCAAACAAATGCGCGTTTGCCAGATTGTCGACCTTGCGATGTGTCCGTTCGGTTCGGGTATCAAGCATGAAGAAATGAAACCCGTCGAAATCGAAAGCCTCGAGACCCGGCCTGATACCGCGCTGATATTTTTGGAACGCCTCCAAACCCCTTTTCTTCGTCTCCTGGTTCGTTTCATCGTCAGGGTCCGAAAGCGGCTCCCAATTGTCGACGATCTCGTGATCGTCGAGCAGCATGAACGACGGGATCTGGCGCAGCGCGTTGCGGACGTCCCGTTGTCTCAACCACGCCTCATAGGGCAGCCGATAGCGGTCGTCTTCACTCGCCGGATCGTATAGCCCCGCCGTCGGATCGACATAAACCTGATCACCCACGAACAACATGAAGCGCGGCTTGATCCCCACGGTACCCTGCAGGTGTTCGGCGATCCGAACATAGGATCGGCCGGCGACGGGCCCATCGAAGAACCCGGCCGGATATTGGCACGATGCGAGCGAAAAGCTGGTGCCGGCCTCGATGGGCGCCGAGGGCGGATTGGTCGGCGCATCGTAGGGAACCACCCCGTTCAACAAGTCGCGATCCATATCGATCAGACGTTCGAGTGTTCCCTGCCCTGCCGGCAGTTCGAAATTCATCATCATGGATGACCCGCCGGATGCAACCGGCTGCGGATCAGGTTCAAACGTGACGCTCTTCAGTTTGGCGAGACCACGATAGGCAAGTCTCCCTTGCCTCGTTTCTGCCTTGTCGTCGGACATGGAATGAAGCCGTGGCGTCACCAGAGCGCGGAAAGTCGCCTCTGCCATCTGCTCAAAGCTCTCAAACAGAAACGAGTTATCGGGTTTTTCATCGCGGTGGCCAATCGGGTCGAACCAGAAGACCTGCCTCTCACTTGCCACTGCCCGGAAAAGACCCCGGGCCGGAATAAACAATTCGCTCGGTTCGTCATAGACGATCAGGACCAGCAGCGCGTTGCCGGGATGAGCGGGATCATGGCCGGGCATGATCGTCGGAAGCGGCGCTTCGAACGCATCCCAGCCTCCGTTCTCCAGCGCTGCCGATCTGTGTACCACCATGTGATCGATGATATATGCCAGATCCCAAGGCAAAGCGGGATTGTCGGGTCGAAGGATTTGATTGCCAGATTGTTGGACACGCAGCATGACCACGCCGTCCGCCATCCGGTGAGACGGCAACGACCCGACCCGCAGCACAAGCGCCGGCGTATCTGGCCTCTCCTCGGTGATGATCGGCCCGATCCACGGCGGATAAGCGGTTTTCTTCGTGTTTCCGTCGGTTGGCTGGGACGGAATATCAGCATCCAAGAACTGTTGGATTTTCTGGAAGGTCGCATGACGCTTGGTACCGACCAGCGCGTCCTGATGGCCGGCTCCCGGATTAATGAACGGCGCGACATAGACCCGACCCGCATCATCCAGGATCTTTTGCATACGATCGACAGTTGAAACGTGGGAGAGCCCGTTTTCGGCGCCATGCACGCTGAATGCGGGGAAGACCCAATTCTCACGAAATTTCCTGCGCGATACGAGCAGGTTTCGGCCCTCATGGTTGGTCATCAGGGCATATCTGACGAAGTGCAGCGTGGTTGCTACCGTCTTGAGGCTGAGTGCGCCGAAATGCTCGTCGATGAACCGCAGCATCTCGGGTTCCATATTGGCGACGTTGAAATCACGACCGTAGAGCGCATCCATGCGATGCCGCGTTCTTGTCCAGGGAGTGCGCTTCCAGGGGCAGACCGGATTTTCAACATCGAACTCTTCGACCGGGTAAGGCAGCGTGGAAAGCACCCGATCCCATAAATCGTCGGCGAGGGTCGGGTTCTTGGGATTGAATTCATATTTGTCCGGCAGGAAATCGATCAGATAGCGCATCGCATAGGCTCGAAAAACATTCGCCGGCGTGAAGACGACAAGCGGCCCGACCTGCGTGAAGGCAACACGGTCGACAAGGTCATTCAGCCTGCCTTCAAGCGCGGCAATGCTGAAGACGACCGCCCCCATGCAATGGGCAATCACGTCGACCTTTCCATCCACCGAGTTGGCGGCCGCGGTTTCGATGACCTTCTTGACGTCTTCTTTCCCGATCTGATCGAAACTCCAGGCTTGCGTTGCGGTGGCATGGGCGGGGCTGGTCCGCATATCCGCCACCCAGATGTCGCGTCCAGTGTTCCAGAGATAACTGGCGAAGTTCGGGCTCACCGCATGATGGGCAAAGGTGGTACCGCCGGCACTGTAGCCGTGCAGCATGACCACCGGTCTCCTGATGGTGCCGGGATGAGGATAACGCGTAATTAGCACCTCGCCGGGAACACGCCCGCCCCCAAGGTTGGGTTTCTCGGAACCCATTGGAATCGGGATTCGTTGCGCTGTCACTGAACCGCCGCCGGGCAGCTGAAGCGTAGCCGGGGGAGAAAAATCGATGACATCATTGGCCGGATCCACGTCCTTGTCGGGCGCGCGGAAACTCCAGATGTGCTGGCCGAGCAGCAATCGCAGGAAATAACCGAGAACGGTAACTTGTTCACCGATCGCACCGATTCCATCGCTCTGCCCGGTTATCCGGAAAAGCGGCACGCCAATGCGCGCCAGGTATCCCAGGTCGAGCCTCAGGACGTGCGGAGTGGAGCCGGTGAGACCCGGGAACTGCTCGAGCGCCACTTCCATGAGCTGTCTCCATGGATTGCCCCGGCGAGCGTAAGTGAACGTCTTTGTGCCAACCACATGGTCGCCATTGAGCGCGATCTTGGCACCGGCGTCCGGTATCCCTATCCTCAAGTCATAGCGAAACGCACGGATTTCTCCCGAGCGGCTGGCGATGGCAAGACCTGACTTGATGCGGGCCAGCGGTCCCGGCCCTCCATCGCCGTCGACAATCGCCTGATAGATATCGCGCAGGCCCCGGTTGAAGAGCCATGCCTTGCCCGCGCGCCCGATACGGCCGAGAGCCCAGCTTCTTTGTCGCTCGAACACCCTGAGACCGCCGGTGAGCGGCGCGCTGAAATGTGCGATGGCATCAAGTTTCTGTTCTCTCAGGCCGGGTGGGTCCCAGCTCTTTTCGAGCATCTCCCACTCGGCGCGCGGGAAGATACGGATGGCGCTGCGCGCCACCGGATCGGACTGATCAGCAGCAACCTTTAGAACGGGATCGCCGCCGATGCTCGGCGTGAGATCAGCCAACGCTTTGGGAAGAAAGCGCAGGGTCATTTCAACGATATAAGAACCGGTAGCACCGTTCTTGAGCTTCAACCGCACTGGCCCGACGATCCGCTCGATCACCTCCACTTCCGTTTTTGCTGGCGGAACAGCGCTATCGGTCGAGCGAAATATCGGACGGACCAGGGCCGCAACCGGAGCGGCCGGCGGCGCTACGTCATATCCCCATTCCAGGGCCAGCGCTTCGGCGGCGCGCAGCGCAACCGCCGAGATCGCGAGCGCGGGATTTGTTCCGAGCGCCGTTGGAATGATCGACCCGTCAAGCACGACCAGCCCATCATGAACCGCGCTTGAGGTCCCGGTTGAGAACACCTGGCCAAGGTGGTTCACGACTCCTTCGGAACCCGTCTCGGCCATGGTGCAGCCCCCGAGTGGATGCACGGTCGTCAGTGGTCCACGCTTTTCCCGCAGCAGCCAAGTGAGCTCCGACGGCAGCAATTTCCAAAGGGGATTTGCCATGATCCGTCCACCGGAGTTCTTCGCAAGTCCGGTCAATATATCCACCTGCGTGTCGAAGATTGGCAGATCCGGAAGCTTTTCCCAGCGTATTCGCGCAATTCCGTCGCGATCATCGGATACCGCGCCATCGAGTTCCATACTGCCGGCGGCGCCGTCGTCGGCCATGACGGCATAAAGCGCGGAGTGTTCGATGCACTTGCGCGGCACGGCATAAGCGTCGTCATTCGGGAAGCCCTGCCGATGCGTTGACCAGTCGATCTTGTCCAGACCGTGCAAAGTGTTGGTCGTCGCAAAGATCTCCGTGAATGCGAGGCGGAGGCTCGCCGGAACCGCCATCTCCTCGATGAGAACACCTGCCGTGTCCCGGAGATCGATGACGCCCGTGATCGTGGGTCCGACCGCACGTTTCGAGGGCTGCACAGCGGCATCCGCCACACTGTTCACCGCCGCCCTGGTGCCATAGTCGACGACCAGCATGTCACCGTTGGTCGAGCAGCGCTCGCCGAGTTGCTCATTCGCAATCGATAGCCCCATCATATGCGATCTGCGCAGGATCTCGTTGGAGCCGAGGGTACCCGCGGCCAGCACGACCTTCCGCGCCCTGATCCTCAGAACCTCTCCATCACGTGCCCTAAGCGTGGCGTTGGTGTGCACGGCATTGACGATCCAGCCGACGGCACCATCCTTCTCGATATTGAGCACGGTCGCGCCGCTGAATATTTCCGCGCCGTTCTGCTGGGCACGCACGAGCAGATTGACGTCCAGCGAGTTCTTTGCGCCGAAATTGCAACCCGTCGCGCAATCGCCGCAACGCGTGCATTTGTTGAGACTGACATTACCCGTGCTGGTGGAACCGGCCATCGCGATGGTGACCGCCGCCGGCCGAAACCTGTTACTCGGCGCCATACTTTTGAAAGCACTGAATTTTTGCGGCAGCCCATCGGCATGCGCAGTAATAGTATTGGGTACACCGTCCACGCGTGCGCCGAGCAGGTCAGAGGCGCGGTCGAAGAATGAATGCCAACCGGCCAGATTTGCGAGCTGGTTCGGCCACCCCTTCTGGAAAACACTCGGCGAGGGAATTTCCATCACGCCGGCGTTTATCAGCGAGCCGCCGCCAACTCCGTTGGCAACGATCGTCGTCACCTCCGGTCCGGGTCTGATGTCGAACAGGCCCTCATTGTTGCGCTCGCGCCGGATGTGGCGTGGCAGTTCGCCGAGACCGGTCGGAAACGAGCCGGGCAAATATTCCTTGCCGCGCTCCAGCATCCCAACACGAACAGGAACGTTGCCTTGACGCCGGCCTGCGAATGTCGCGGCCGTGACGGCTCCGCCATAGCCGCTGCCGATGATCAGAACATCGAAATGGACGGCCGCGGGAGCGCCGCGGACACGATGAATAAGGCGCTCGAAACCTTGCGAGATCCACGCGGTGCGCGAGTCGGTGTCAAGCCCGGAGCCCATCATCCTCGCTCCGTGCCGATGCGATGAGCAGGAGAGATTTCCTACCTACATCATCATAACCGATTGAAATGCCGCCCCCACTCACGAAACTTCGCATAACGCTTCCCCTCAGATGCGATGCACGTCGTAAATGGCGACCTCTAATCTACTCCCTCCGGCAAATTTGTATAGCGATTTTGCCTGTCTTGCCGGCCGATCCTCCGGTCCCTTGCGATAGTTATTAGCTATCGATCAAATATGTGCGAAAATCCCCGGCCTTGGGCAGCTCGCAACCGCCGGATCGAGAGAAGATACCGCACGCCGCCTTTGCGGCACCTCCAAAAGCGAGCAGCCAGGTGGGAACGCTGGCCATGGATGAGAGGAACGAACTGCTGGCAAGTTTTCTGCCGCTGCGTCTGCTCGGCAGGCTGTATGGCGCGCGGGGAGAACGTCCTGCAGCCACAGAGTTTCCAGCCGCGGTGCTCTTCATCGATGTCTCGCGATTTACCGCATTGGTCGAACAGCTGGCGCGGCGCGGACATGGCGGGCTCGAAGAAATACCGAAGCTGCTGACCCTCTCCTACACCCGATGCGCGGAACAGATCGGTGCACGCGGCGGCGAGGTGCTTTATTTCGCTGGCGATTCCCTGCTCGCCTATTGGCCGGCCGATCATGAAGGCTTTGTCGGAGCCGTCCGGGCAGCCACGGAATGCACCGATGCAATCTGCCGTGATCGTGATGAACGACCGAAGGCCGCCGCAGGGGAAAAAGAACCGGCGCTGCATTTCGGCATCGGTGCGGGTCAGCTCTGGACCGCCATTGTGGGCGGCGAACCAATCTGGCACCTCGTCGCCGGTGGCGACGCGATCGTCGAGGCGGCCAAGGCGATGGCGGCGGCACGCAGCTGGGAATATGTCCTTTCAAAAGACGCGGCCAATGCCCTGGCGGGCGATACGGCCACAGATACAAAGATTCCGCATCCGGGCGAAAAGAGCAGGGATCGACACCTGCCTTCCCATTGGCTGGCAGGCTTTCTGGTCCCGCAACTGCGTGACGTTGCAGCCGGGCTGGCGCCGGAAGATCATCATGACATGCCGGGGACTGATGTTGACGAAGGGGGAAGGCTGGCGGCGCGGCTGGATGCGCTGGCCGAAATCAGGCCTATTTCAGCTCTCTTCGCGCGGATCTCCGGGCTCGAACACCGTACTCCCCTCGCACTATCGCGCCATCAGGCCCTGTGCGCCTCACTCCAGGAAGCACTGCGTGAGCGAGGCGGTCCACCGGGGGAGTTGTTTTTCGACGACAAGGGGCTGGTCTTTGTCGCGGCCTTCGGCGCGCGCGGCACCTTTCACCGTGACGACCCGCAGCGCGCCGTCGATGCCGCCCGCGCTATTGATGCAATCGTCCGACAGCTTGGCCTGACCGTTTCGATTGGTGTGGCGACAGGCGAAGCGCTCTTTCGTGTCGTTGGAAGCCCGCACCGCAGACAGCTGATGGTTTTCGGCCCACCGATGAACCGCGCTGCCCGGCTTATGACGGCGGTCGCCAACGACATTCTGTGCGATGCCCAGACTGAACGGGCGGCCAGAGGCGGGTTCTCGTTCGATCAGCGCGGCACGCTCCAGCTGAAGGGGCTCGGCGATATGGCGCCCGTGTTTCATCCGCTGGAGCCAAGCCGGGCAGTGTTGCCACCGGCGAGGCCGATTGGTCGTCAACGCGAACTGGCGTTCCTTAAACAGGCATTTGACGAGACGCTTGCCGGAACCAACCGTCTTGTCGTCGTGCTGGGCCAGCCAGGTATCGGCAAAACCACGCTGGTGAATGCCTTCACGGACGATCTGCGCGCAGACGGTATGATGGTGTCGGTATCCCGCGCTGAACGGGACAAACGGCGCACATCACTGCTGGCGTGGCGACGCGTGCTGGAATCCCTCGTCGGTTTGCCGGTGGACGCCGACGGCTTCGAAGTGTTCCAGAATATCCGCATTCGTGTTCAGGATCACCCAGCTATAGTCGAACGCCTGCCGCTTCTTGGCGACGTGTTGGCCACCGAGATCCCTCAGAACGAGGGAACGAAACATCTGGAAGGTGCGCATCGCGCCGATGCGACCATGCGCCTTCTGGGCGAGATAATAGGCGTATCGGCTCCCCGCCCGCTGATACTGGTCCTGGAAGACAGCCAATGGCTCGATTCCGCCTCATGGCGGCTCGTCGAGTGGGTGCTCGGGTCATTGTCGTCACTCCTGATTATCCTGTGTGTTCGTGCGGAGGAGGTGCCGGAGGAGTTGAGAAATCTGCGGCAACGAGCGAGCGCGGTGCCGACGGACATGGAATCGGATGATCCCGCACGGTTCTTCCGCATTCTCGAACTGGCGGAAATCAGCGACGCATCGATCCACGAAATCGTTGCCCGCACGCTCGGCGGCGCGCCGCCACAGGACGAGATAGCCCGCCACGTCGCGGCACTGGCCGGCGGCAACCCGTTTTTCGCCGAAGAGATTTCGCTGACATTGAAGAGTGAGGGCCTGATCGCGGAGCGCAACGGGTCTTGGCAATCCATTCGCCCGCTTGACGACCTGCGATATTTCGAGGGTGTGGAACGGGTCATACGAGAGCGTGTCGATCGTCTGGACGCCGCGGCTCAGGATGTCATCAAGGCAGCGGCGGTGATCGGGCGTTCGTTCACGGGCGCCACCCTCAGGGCACTGCATGGAAATAACATCGATGCCCCGATTCAATCCCTTCTCGCGGCGCATCTCGTGCGGCAAGGTGCCGATCCGGCGGATTATGAATTCCGTCATGACCAGATCCGGGACGTGGTCTACGGCTCCATTCCCGGCGATTTGCGCCATCGGCTGCATGAAAGATTGGCGAGCTGGATCGAACTGAGCCGACCGGACGCAGTGGGAGCCGACATCGCGGACCTCGTTCAACACTTCAATGCCGCCGAAAACTACGAAAAGGCGGTCAAATATGCAGACAAGGCGGCAACAAATGCACTGCAGATCGGCGCTTTCCGGGAAGTTGAGGCATTTCTAGGAATTTGTTTGCAGCACGAGCCCAACCGCCAGCTTTGGAGCGATGAACAAAGGCTTCGATCGGTGCGCTGGCGCCGGCAGATGGCCGAAGCCCATTACAGCCGCGGCGACATCCATGCTCAAGGCGTGGCGATCAGATATGCGCTCAGAATGGCGGGTAAGCCTGTCCCGCGTACTCCCGCAAAAATTCTCATCCGTCTGATCGGCCGTGGCTCGCGGCTCGTAGCCCAACAGGTCTTTCCCCGATCCCAGGATTTGCCCACACGGGACAATATGCCGGATCCGGTCGACTGGGAGAGCGAATTATCCCGTTGCCTGAATCAGGCGGCGATGGTGGATTATTTCGAACTGCGCTTTTCCAGCGGCATGTGCAATCTGGTCGGGGCGGTTATTCACGCGGAGCGCACTGGCGTTTCCGCGGAGATGGCGGTGGCATCCGCACAGCTGGCGTGCGGTCTTGGCATGCTCGGCTGGCGGCGGGCGAGCGCCCATTTCATGGCAAAGGCCGAGAAGGCGGCGGTTGCTCTCGCCGACCCTGCGATCCACTCTCATGTATGTAATCTCGATGCGCTCTGGAGACTTGGACGCTGTGAATGGTCAATGGTCGATCAGCGACTTGATCAGGCGCAAAGCCTTGCGCTGACGGCCGGAGACCAGTTGAGATGGTGCAATGCGCAAGGAATGCGTTTCTGGTCCCTTTATTATCGAGGCGACCAGGCTGCATTGGAACCAACAGCCCTGGCGTTGCTTGCGCGAGCGCAGAATGCCGGCAACATACAGCAAGAAATCTGGGCCCTGCGCTGCAAGGCATTGTGCGTGCTGCACACGGACCGACCGCGTGAAGCGGTCGATATCCTGCGGCTGATAACATCCGCAATGCCCGGCTCGGTCGATCTCGCGGCTCGGATCACGGCCAGCGGCGCGCTTGCGCTCGCACTCGCCCGGGTGGGTCAGTCAGCCGAGAGTGTTGAAGCCGCGATTGAGACACTGCGCCTGCTGCGCGAGATGCCCAGACCGTCTTCTCACAGCATCCTGGTTGGAATCTCCGGCGCGTTGGAAGTGTTCTTGCGCGGGCGCGAAGCTGGTCTTTCTGATCGATACGACCGCTGGGACAATTGGGAGGGACGAGCGCTTCATGAACTCAAGCGTTACAGTAGGGTATTCCCTGTAGGAGCGGCGCAGTTGGGGCTCTGGGTGGGCGTTGCGCATTGGCTGGACGGCCGGAAGGACCGCGCGCTTCACGAGTGGAAGCAGGCTCTCGCTGCGGCACGTCATCTATCATTGCGCAGGGATGAATCCATCATTGCTGCCGAGATCCGGCGGCGGGAAGACTGGTTCTGAGAACCTGACTGACGAATAGATCATTCCAGCCCGAATTCACCACACCGGCGGCGTGGTGATCCACAGCACGCGTGTCCGGCCGTTCGCCAGATTGCGGAACTTGTGCGGCAATGCACTTTCGAAATGGAACGCGTCGCCTTCACCAAGGCGATAGACGCTGCCGTCGATATAAAGTTCCAGGCGCCCTTCGAGGACGACACCGCATTCCTCGCCATCATGATTATAGGGCTCGTCTCCCGAACCGCCCGCCGGCTCCAGCGCGATCTCCATGACCTGAAGCGCGCCCTCGTCATGAACGGTCAGAAACTCCTTGATCATGCCCTTGCTGCCGAAATCGACACTGCGCCTTTGATTGAGCCGGACGATCCGGTGAGCCTCCTGGCTGCCTGTATCGTCCTCGCCGCCGAACAGCGCCTGGACCGGCAGGTCCAGAACCCCGCAAATCGCCCGCAATGCCCGCACCGAGGGCGAAGAGATGCCCCGCTCGATCTGACTCAGAAGCCCGACCGAAATATTGGCGCGATCCGCGACCTGCTTGAGGGAGAGGCCACGCGCCTGGCGCGCCTGGCGCACCGCAAGACCGAGGCTGCGATCCTCCTCGCCATCTTCCTGCGCAACTCTCGGAGCCGGAGCCGTCGAAGAACCTGGAGCTGTCATTAACGATCAGACCTTCTCGTTCACAATATTGAAAAGGCCTTCGATCTCCTCGATGCCGGCCCATTATCTCTCGGATGTTCGGCGATTTTCGGGAGAAACTCGCCCTTTCTGGCAGACTAGCACACACTTCATATCCTGAATTCACGAAAATGAAAAATTTCCGCTTAACCAATTGCAGATGGCAGAAATTTCATTATTGTGAAAATCTGTCAATGATGAATGTAGCTGAGCTAGCCTGTTCTGCTCGCTTCCGAACGAAAACAACGAATCAGACAAGGGGAATTTCATGAAACTGAAACTTATTGCCGCCTGTGCCGCGGCGCTTGTCATGGCGGCCGCAACGCCGGTCTTCGCCCAGGATCCGATCAAGGTGGGTATCACGACGACGGGCGTGCCCTTCACATTCGTCGATACCGCGACGCAGAAGCCGACGGGCGCCATGGTCGATCTGGCGAGCGCGATCGCGGCTGACACGGGTGACAGCGCCACATTCGAAATCACCGCCTTCTCGGCGCTGATTCCCGCCCTGACCACCGGCAAGATCGATCTGATCTCCGCCGGCATGTTCGCGACCGAGGAGCGCAGGCAGGTGGTCGAGTTCAGCACGCCGGTCTACACCTATGGCGACGCGATGTTCGTCGCCGCCGCCAACCCGGAGAACTATACGATCGAAGAGCTGAACGGCGAGACGGTCGGCGCACAGATCGGCACCACATTCGCCGATACCCTGCAGAAACTGGGCACCTTCAGCGAAGTGAAACTCTATGATTCGATCGCCGACATCATGCGTGACGTGAAGCTTGGCCGTATCAAGGCCGGCTTCGGCGACCAGCCCATCATCGCTTACCAGATATCTCAAAACCCCGACCTCGGCATACGGCTTGTCGACGGTTACAAACCGCTGAAACAGGGCGAGGTCTCCCTAGCCGTAGCCAAGGACAATCCGCAGCTTCTGGAAAAGGTCAATGCTTCCATCGCCAAACTGAAGGAAAGCGGCGAACTCGCAAAGATTTTCGCCAAATACGGGCTTTGAACCGAACGCCACGAGAGAGCGCATCCATGCACCGCGTCTCCCCGCCGAAGGATGACCCGCATCGTCGCAAAGAAAGCGATTCATGAGCAAGTTTCTCACGCAATCCGCGGAATACATGCCGCTGCTTCTCAAGGGGCTATGGCTGACGATCGCGGTCACGATCCTCGCCCTCTGCCTGGCGACCGTGCTCGGTCTTGTCTGGGCACTGCTTCGGACCTCCGGCATCCGCGCGCTCGCCGCACCGACACGCGTCCTCGTGGAGTTCGTGCGCGGCATTCCGATCCTGGTCATCCTCTTCTACATCTATTTCGTGATGCCGGAGATCGGTATCGATCTGACCGCCTTCCAGGCCGGGGTGATCGGCCTGGCGCTGACCTATTCCTGCTATATCGGCGAGACGTTTCGCGCCGGCATCGAGGCGGTCGACAAGGGTCAGGTGGAGGCAGCCAAGTCGATCGGCATGAAGCGGCCGCTGATGATGCGTCGCGTGGTGCTGCCACAGGCCTTCAGGATCGTGCTGCCGCCCTATGCGAACAATGTTGTGATGCTCCTGAAGGATTCCTCTCAGGTATCGGTAATCTCGGTCGCCGAACTGACCATGCAGGGCAAAATGCTTGCGTCATCGACCTTCAACAACATGACCGTGTTCACCCTCGTGGCATTGCTCTATCTCTGCCTGACGATCCCCTTGAATTTCGTGATGCGCCGCGTCGAGATCGCGATGGGGAAGGCCCCATGATCCGTTTCGACGACGTACACAAATCCTTCGGCAGTCATCAGGTGCTGAAGGGCGTCACGGCCGGGATCGGCAAGGGCGAGGTGGTGTGCCTGATTGGACCATCGGGCTCCGGCAAATCGACGCTTCTGCGCTGCGTCAACGGACTTGAGACCTATCAGAGCGGCCGCATCGCGATCGACGGCCAGCCGGTCGACGCGGAATCCTCTGGCATTCATGATATCCGCACCCGGGTTTCGATGGTGTTCCAGCGCTTCAACCTGTTTCCTCATCGCACGGCTCTGGAGAACGTGATGGAGGGACCGCTCTATGTGCTCAGGCAGGATGCGGCCGAAGTGCGTGAAAGGGCGGTGGCGCTGCTGACGCGCGTCGGGCTTGCCGACAAGGTCAATGCGTATCCCGGCTCATTATCGGGCGGGCAGCAGCAACGCGTCGCCATTGCCCGTGCGCTTGCCATGCAGCCACAGGCGATCCTCTTCGACGAACCGACCTCGGCGCTTGATCCCGAAATGGTCGGCGAGGTGCTGCAGGTGATGCGTGCGCTCGCCGAGGAGCACATGACCATGCTCGTCGTCACGCATGAGATCCAGTTCGCGCGCGAAGTGGCCGATAGCGTCCTCTTCCTCGACGGTGGCAGGATCGTGGAACAAGGGCCGGCCGGCGAGATCCTGCGCAATCCAAAGCACGAGCGTACACAGGACTTCCTGCGCCGCGTGACGCATCCCGTATAAACGACAGGTCACTTCTCATGCTCGACCCTGCTTCTTCCCTCTGGGCCGCCACCGCCGATCCCGCGCCCGCGACACCCGCGCTTGAAGGAGCCCACACGGCCGATGTGGTCGTGATCGGCGCTGGCTATACGGGCCTGACTGCAGCGTTGAGCCTGACCGAGGGCGGCGCATCGGTGATCGTCGCCGATATGGTCGGCCCCGGGTTCGGCGCCAGCGGACGTAACGGCGGACAGGTCATTCCGGGACTGAAGCTTGACCCGGACGTGCTCGACGCGGTCTTTGGCGAGGCGACGACGGATTTTGCCGGCCGCACCGCCGATACCGTCTTTTCCCTGATCGAAAAGCATCGCATAGAATGCGAGCCGATCCGCCAAGGCTGGATACAGGGTTCCGTCAAGAAATCGCACCTGCCCACGCTCGAAAAGCGCATGCTGCAGTGGCAATCGCGCGGCGCGCCGGTCGAGATGCTGGACGCACAGGCTATGAAACGCAGGACCGGCGGCATCGGCTTTGTCGGCGGCTGGATCGACATGCGGGCCGGCAGTATTCATCCGTTGAACTACGCACGCGGCCTGGCGAGCGCCGCGCTTGCCGCCGGCATAAAAGTTCATGGCAATAGCGAAGCGACAGAACTGAAGCGCAACGGCTCGCGCTGGGCGGTCATGTTCAGCAACGGAGCCAAAGTCGTGGCCGACAATGTCGTCATCGCCACCAATGGCTACAGCAGCTCTCTATGGCCGGGGCTAAAGGCGACGGTGATCCCGGCCAACAGCTTCCAAATCGCCACCGCGCCACTCGACAGCAATCTCCTGGAGCGCATCCTGCCTGAAAGAAGCGCTGTCTCCGACAGCCGCCGCGTCGGCAATTATTTCCGGATCGGGCCGGGCGATCGGCTGATGATGGGTGGACGCGGCAGCTTCTCCGATCCGCGTTCGCCTGCGGATTATCACCGCATTGTCGGGGCTCTTCACGCATTCTTTCCCGAGGTCCGCTCCGTATCGCTGGAATTCCGCTGGACGGGGCGCGTGGCGATGACCCGGGATCACCTGCCGCATATTCACCAGCCGGCACCCGGCCTCACGATGGCGCTTGGCTATAACGGGCGCGGCGTGGCGATGGCGAGCGCGTTGGGCACAGCGATCGGTGCCCATCTCCTCAATTCGACGGTGAACCCGCTGCCCCTGAAGCTAACCGATATCAAGCCGTTGCCGCTTCACGATCTGCACCCGATCTATGCATCCGCCATGATCGCCTACTACCGGCTGCGGGATTCCCTCGAAAGCTGAGTTGACCCGTTCGGAGCACTTCTCCTCGTCAACAATATAAGCCAATCACGGACAATTGCTTCCGTCTCGCCATTCACCGTTCGTTCAATCGAGACAAAGAATTACCCGCCTGCGCAGGACCTCGAGACAAAAGCGATACTTAAAGCCTGCATCGAGACGCGGGCCACCTTGGCGGAGCTGCGAGTCTCGTGACAACTCATCCCCAATCAGGCGGTGCTAATCAGCTCAATCCCTCTACTCGAGGCCCAAGCCAGCTCGGAAATCGAGAACATCGTCACCACGACCAACCGGTTGTTCCGCTTCGCCAACAATAGCGACGGTCAGGCCGATCCCGCGACCAAGGAGGCACTGCGCTATCGCACGGCCTTGCATCGCGGCTTCGAGATGCTAAAGCAACGCCCGCTCTCGACTGCCATCGCTGTTGAGGCCTGCCGCACGATCAAGGGCGTTGATCTCGATATCCGCGACACGCCCGGCACCGCGTTGATGAACGATGCGACGGGCACCGTGATCTATACCCCCCGGAAGGAGCGGACCTTCTGCGCGCGAAGCTCGCAAACTGGGAGCGCTATATCCACGCGGCCGAAGAAACGGATCCGCTGGTTCGTCTTGCCGTGACACACTATCAGTTCGAGGCCATCCATCCCTTCGTCGACGGCAACGGCAGAACGGCACGCGTACTGAATCTGCTCTATCTGGTAGACAAAGGGCTGTTGGATATCCCGGTGCTCTATCTTAGCCGGCACATTATTCAGAACAAGGCGCTCTATTACAGGTATCTGCTGGACGTCACCACCGGAGGAGCCTGGGAGCAGTGGGTGCTGTTCATGCTGGACGCGGTCAGGACGACGGCTCAATGGACCACCGCAAAAATCCACGCCATCCGCGACCTGCTGGAACAGACGGGTCACACGGATGCGGTAGAGCCTGCCGAAAGTTTATTCCCGCGAACTGGCCGAGTTGATCTTCGTGAACCCCTATTGCCGGATTAGCGACCTGGTCGAGTCCGGCGTGGCCAAACGCCAGACCGCCGCCGTTTATCTCAAGGCACTGACCTCGGAAGGGTTTCTGCAGGGAATGAAGGCCGGACGCGAGAACCTTTATGTCAACCCTGCTCTGCTAGCGTTGTTGTCAGATCGTGGTCAGGCAACTGCCTGGCCACATTGATGTCTGATGCAGGCCATACCGGCAGCTCATGCAATTAGAGCGCCGTATAGCCGCATCCCATCTCCGAGTTGCATCGGTCTAACCGCCGGCACGCCAACCCTCGCGAGCTTCTCGAAGAAAAGCCGTTCTTCGGCGAGTTTGCGACAGTCGTGCCTGTCGCGCGGTGATGGGGCGTCGAGGTGCGCTTTCAGCGCCAAGCCCTCTGCCCCAAGCGCGCTTTGATAAGTTCGATGTTGTGGCGGATGAGCGAGATGATATCCGGGAATTCGCTGCGGCGTAGCGCCTTGGTGAGCTTGACCCGGATGGGTCGGCATCTTGAAAGCCTCAGTTCAGACGCTGGCCGCTATCAGCCGCAAAGAGATGGATATTGGCGAGGTCCGGGCGAACGTGGATCGTTGCACCCGGAGAGAGGGAGACGCGCTCACGGAAGATGCCCGTGACCTGCGTTTCGCCGAGCTTCATCGTCACCTGAGTTTCCGAGCCCATCGGCTCGACAAGCACGATCTCCGCTGGCACGCCGTTGTCGTCGTCTGGCACAAAGTGCTCCGGTCTTATGCCATGGACCACCTCCCGGCCGCGGAATTCATATGCCGCTTCGGGCAGCGGCAGAAGGATGCCCGGCGCAGCAAACCCTTCAGCAGTGATCGTGCCGGTCAAAAAGTTCATCGCCGGCGAGCCTATGAAGCCGGCCACGAACTGGTTCGCCGGCCTATCATAAAGATCGAGTGGCGCACCGATCTGCTCGACGCGGCCGCCATTCAGCACGACGATCTTGTCGGCCATGGTCATGGCCTCCACCTGGTCGTGGGTAACATAGATGGTCGTAGTCTTGAGTTTCTGATGCAGGCTCTTGATTTCGCCGCGCATGACGACGCGCAGCTTCGCATCAAGGTTCGAAAGCGGCTCGTCGAACAGGAAGACCTGCGGATTGCGAACGATGGCGCGGCCCATGGCGACGCGCTGGCGCTGGCCGCCGGAAAGCTGACGCGGATAGCGGTCGAGCAGATGCGACAGGTCGAGGATATCGGCCGCCCATTGCACGCGGGCCGCGATTTCTGCCTTGCCGGTCCCGCGATGCTCCAGCGAGAAGCCCATATTGGTGGCAACGGTCATATGCGGATAAAGCGCATAGTTCTGGAACACCATGGCGATATCGCGATCCTTGGGGTCGAGGTCGTTGACCACCCGCCCGCCGATCTTGATTTCGCCGCCGGTGATGCTTTCCAGTCCTGCAATCATTCTGAGAAGCGTGGACTTGCCGCAGCCGGACGGGCCGACCAGCACAACGAATTCGCCGTCGTCGATGCCGAGATCGACGCCGTGGATGATGTCGACGGCGCCATAATTCTTGCGGACACGGGAAAGGGTAACTTCAGCCATTAATCAGATTTCCGTTTCTTCAGCCCTGGTTTTTCAACCTTTGAGACCGGTATGCGCGAGCCCTTCGACGAACTGCTTCTGCGCGATGATGAAGACAATGAGTACCGGTAGTGCCGTCAGCGTGGCTGCGGCGAGCTGGATATTCCACATCGGTCCGCCATAGGCATCTGTGTATTGGGTCAGCGCCTGCGGCAGCGTGAATTTGTTGGCGCTCGACAGGAACACGATCGGCTCGAGGAACAGGTTCCAGGAATGCAGGAAGGTGAAGATCGCCACCGATGCCAGCGCTGGCTTGGCGAGCGGCAGGGCGATCTTGCGGAAGATCTTGAAACGGCCGAGGCCATCGACGCGCGCGGCCTCTTCCAGCTCCGCCGGCAGCGTAACGAAAAACTGCCGCATGACGAAGGTGGCGAAGACGCTTGGTGCGCCGAAGATCGGCACCAGGATCAGCGGCCAATGGGTGTTGACCATACCGGCCTTCAGGAACATCTGGAAGAGCGGCACGATCGTCACTTCCGACGGGATCAGGAGCCCGAGCAGCACGATCATGAAGATCGTGTTGGCGAAAGGAAACCTGATCCTCGCGAAGGCGTAGCCGGCCATGGAGGAGACGACCATCGTGCCTGATGTCACGATCGCGGCGATATAGGCCGAATTCCAGTATTGCCGCACGAAGGGCTGCAGCTCGAAGACCTTCGAATAGGTTGTCCAGTCGTAGCTCCGCGGGATGAGCTGCGGCGGAAAGGCGAAGATATCGCTGATCGGCTTCACTGATGAGGTCACCATCCACCAGGTCGGGAAGACGAAGGGGATGAGCAATACGCACATCACCCCGTAGAGAACGGTTTTCAGACGCGGGGAGAGCTCAGCTTTCATAAAAGACGATCCTCTTGCGCATCTGCCATTGGGCGAAGGTCAGCACGGCGACAATCACGAACAGCAGGATCGACAGCGTCGAGCCGTAACCGAAAAGATGAAACTGGAAAGCTTGCTGGTAGAGGTAATAGACCAGCACCGTCGTCGACATGCCCGGCCCGCCCTGAGTCAGAACCGCGATCTGCGCGAAGACCTGCAGCGACCCGACGATAGTGATGATCGAGGTGAGCAGGATCGTCGGGCTGATCAGCGGCAGGGTTATGCGGCGGAACTGCCTGGATGCCGGCGCGCCGTCGATGCGGGCGGCCTCATAGAGCTCGTTCGGTACGCCCTGCAGCGCGGCCAGGAACAGGATCATGTTAAGGCCGACATTCTTGAAGACCTGCACGACGATGACCGAAATCATCGCTGTCGTCTCCTCGCGCAGCCAGTTCGGCCCTTCAATGCCGAAGACCTGCAGCATGCCGTTGATGCCGCCGTTCTTCTGCAGGAGAAAGCCCCAGACAATCGTCCAGGCGACGAGCGACACCACAACCGGCGAGAAGAACAGCGTGCGGAAAATGGTTATGCCGGCGAGCTTCTGGTTGAGCAGTACCGCCAAGAGCAGCGCCAGCGACAGGTTCAGAACGACGAGACCGGCGGAAAAGATCGCGGTCGCGCCCAGCACTTCAACGAGGTTCGTATCCTCGATCAGCATCCGGTAGTTCTGCGCGCCCGTATAGGTAAAGGTATTGGCGAGCACGTTCCACTCGTGCAGTGAATACCAGAAAACCAGCCCGAGCGGGATCAGCACGAAGACGATGATGCCGATCACCTGCGGGGCAATGAAAAGGAACCCGGCGAGGCTGTCGCGTCGGGCAATCGTCCAGAACGGCGATGAGGAACGGCTTTCCGGACGAGCATGATCTTGCGCGACAGCCATCGTCCGTCCCTCAGCGCTTCAGGAGCGGGCCGATCTGGCCGCAGATCTTCTGGAGCGTGCCGGCGATATCCGCATCGGGACGCCAGACGGCATCGAGGCCGGAACGCACTGCCTGCTGGATCTGCGCAAAACCCGTATGACCGGGGATGACCTTGCCGGTCTCGATGCCGGAGATAACGACCTTGTCGATCTGCTCCTGGCTCAAGAGCGGGTTGGTCTTCTTCAGCACTTCGGCGTTCAAGAGCGACTTGCGGGCCGAGGGGAAGAACTGGCTGAGCTTGGCCGAGTTTTCGGGGTTCGTCATATAGGCGACGAATTCAGCGGCCGTCTTGGCGTTCTTGCCCGCCTGCATGACGCCGATGCCAGCCTGGCCGATCAGCGCATAGTCACCGGCTGGCCCCTTCGGCAGCGGTACGAGATCCCACGAGAAGGGATTGTCCTTCGGCAGCAGCGAGGCACGGCTGATCTGGGTGATGGTCATCGCCGCATTGCCGGCGAAAAAGTCGATGTTTTCGCCAGGCCCCGGGATCGCCTTCTTCTCGAAGATCGCGTCATGGATGAAGGTCAGTGCGTCGACCATCGGCTTTTCGGCCATCGTGCAGGTCTTGCCGTCGGCACTCCAGGGGGATGCTCCCCAGCCGTCCCACACAGAGGCGACGTTCTGCCACATCTGGTAATTGAAGTCGCGGACGATCAGGCCGCCCTTACCGGTCTTGCCCACGGCGGACGCGGTCGAGATTGCCTGTTCCCAATCCCACTGACCCGCCGCGATCAGCTCGGCCGGGGTCTTGGCGCCGGCCGCCTTGATGAGATGATTGTTGACGAAGACGCCGAAGGGCGAGGTCGAGAAGGGATAGGCGTAGAGGACGCCGTCCTTCGACCAGCGCTCGGTGGCCGTCGCGCTCACTTCCTCCAGATTGTAGCCGGGGCTCGCCTTCAGCGTATCGGTGAGCGGGTAGAGCGCACCGGAATTGACGAAGTCATAAGCCGCCGTTTCAAAGATCCAGGCCATATCAGGCGCATTGCCGCCGGCGATCTGTGTGGTCAACGCGGTGGTATAGGTATCGAACGGCAGCGATTCATAGGTCACGGTGACGTTCGGGTGATCCTTCTTGAAGCCGACGGCGATCTCGTTGAAGAGCTTCAGATGCGCCTCGTTGGCGCTCCATATGGTCATGCGCAGGTTAACGGCATCCTGTGCGTTGGCGATGCTGGCCCAGCCGAGCGGCATCGCGATGGCAAGTGCTGCCACCGCCGATTTCAGGGTTCTGTGATAGTTCATTCCCGTTCCTCCTCCAAAGATGGGTTTGATCAATAGGCGGCAATATCCGGCCAGCGGATTTCAATGCCTTCGCGGGTGAGTTCCCGCTGGAAGTCGTGGAGCCGCTCATCGTCCGCCTGCACCTGATGGGGTGTCATGCCTTTCTCGAGGCAATGGGCCGCAAGCATGCCGGCCACCTCGCCAATGTTCCATTCGAGCGGATGCAGCCGGTAGCAGCCATTGGTGATGTGGGTGGTGCCGATATTCTTGCCGGCCGGAATGAGGTTCTTCATCCGCTGTGGCAGAAGCGCTCCGAGCGGAATCTCAAACGGGCAGGACGGCACGTCGATATAGTTGTCGCCGCCGGTCGAGGGGTGCAGGTCGATGCGGTACATCCCGATGCCGACGCTGTCGCGATAGTTTACGGCCCCCTTCTCGCCACGGACCGCATAGGAAAGATCTTGTTCAGTGATACGGGTGACCGGCTTTATGCGGCGGCTTTCGCGGATATAGGGCGCCATGGCGAGACCGTGTTCGGTGCCGGTGATGTCACCGCGCAGACGAAGGCCACGATAGCCCTGCCCGCCATCGACGCGCGGCGCTTCCGTCTGCAGCCAATAGAAGACCGCGTAGGAGAGATCGGCGGCCGACTTCAGGTGCTTCGCCTTTTCCGCCTCGGAAACGTCGATGATGGAGCCGTCCATATAGTCGATCATCGGCCAGTTCACGAGACAGATGTCCGACTGGTAGAAGCCGGGCTGAAAGTTGCGGCGCGCGGCGATGCGACGGAAGAGCCAGAGATTTTCGTCGCCACCGCCCTTGCGCTGATCGGCATCGACGAGCAACGGATCATCGTCGACATTCGGCGTGAAGGAACGCGTGGTGAATTCCAGCGTGCGCGGATGCGGCGCGGTGAAGCCAAGCAGTGGACCGCCCCAGAAATGCGGCTGGTACTTGCGCCAGTGATCATAGTTCTCCGGCTTGTCGATCGTCTGGTCGCCGTCCACGCAGTCAACGGCAAAGCAGATGGAGACGGCCTGAAGGTTGTCCGGCTGGGCTTCCGCGGGTGCGCTCGGCTCGCCGGTGTCGGACCGCGCCTCGAAACCCTTCACATATTCCGTTCCGGTCATCGGCAGGAGGTCGCCGAGCTCGGTCGCGTCGAGAATATAATCGGCGGAGATGGTAACCTCCTTGCCCGTGTCTCGATGGCGGACTGTAACGGAGCGCACCGTATCGCCATCCGCATCTGCAGCGACCGGCCGGTAGGGCTGTAGCACCTTGAGGCGGCCAGCACCGCGGTAAGGCATTAGCATGGCTTCCATGACGGCGAGGCTGACGCGCGGCTCGGCGCAGATGCGGCTTACCCAGCCGCCGCCAGGGTTGAGGTCGCCCCAGGCGCGGGCGCCTTCGGTCAGCGGGTAATTATCGCGGTAGTATTGGCGGACGCCGTTGCGAAGCTTTCGGTAGGAACGCGTGATGCCGAACTGCTCGACCCAGCTGTGCTCGTCGGAGGGCACCGCCTGGCTGGTGGACTGACCGCCGATCCAGTCATATTCCTCGGTCATGATGACGCTCTTGCCCGCCCTGCACGCGCCAAGCACGGCCGCCACGCCGCCGAGACCACCGCCCACCACCAGAATATCTGCTTGCATTTCTTTCACGTCTCTAAGTCCGTTTTGTTGTGGAACCCATGGGAACGGGTCCAAGCGTTTCACCCTCGACGGGCTCGCAGGTCAGGAGAACCTGGCTGCCGGCGCTCCCGGTCTCGATGCGGTTCACCAGCATGGCGGTTGCCTGCCGGCCCATCTCCTCGCGCGGGATTTCGTAGGAGGTGAAGCGCACGGGGCTGCGCCCTGCCCGGATGTGACTGCCCAGCACGACCATCGAGAAATCTTGCGGCACTTCGAGCCCGCGTTCGCGCGCGAGCGCCTCGACGCGCACGGCATCCGCCAGTTCGATAAAGAAGGCGGCCGTAGCACCGCTTCCGGCGATCGCATCGAGGATCTCGGCGGCCGGCCGATTGACGGCGTCTATATGCAAGGCAAGCTCAACCCCCTGCCCCAGCGCGGAGACAAAGCCTCGCCAGCGGTCGGCGATGGACTCCGCCGGCCCCTTCGGTCCGATATAGGCGAGTTTCGAATGGCCGAGCGACCGAGCTTTCTCGACAAGCTGCCGCGTGCCCGCGGCATAATCGCCGCCGACGTAAGGAACGGGCCCGCCAGCGTCCTCACGTCGTCCGATGGCCACGAACGGATAATCCCCCAAAACCAGGCGCTCCAGTTCGGTCCGGTCGAACTCGCGGCCGAGCACCAGACAACCGTCGGCGATCCTCAGCCGATTGCCTTCGGAAAAGATCTTACGGTCGCCGCCGACGCCGGCACTGGTCAGAAGCAGGAGATCGTAATTCTGTTGTTGCGCCTCTTCCTCGATGCCCAGCAGGAAGGGCGCGAAGAAGTCCGCCTGCTCGCTCGGAAATGCCGGTTCGTAAGTGAAGACGCCGAGGATGCGGTTGAGGCCTTTCGCCATGCGGCGAGCAATCGGATCGGCTACGTAGCCGGTCGTGCGGATCACGTGTTGAACCCGCTCGCGGGTCTCCTGGGGAATGCGCGCAAGAGCTATCGGAGCTCCATTCAACACAAGCGAAACAGTCGCCTGGCTGACGCCGGCGAGTTTCGCAATATCATGCTGAGTCAAGCGCTTAGGGCCTGCCAACGCGATAACCTCCCGATCTTTCCTTGCCTTGCTAATGCGTATTAGCTGCTAATACGCATTAACAGGATCAAGCCGTTTGCTGTCAAGCGGGAAATTGGGGAAAGGTAGATAGACATTGACTTGTGCTGGGATGTGGCCCGGGATTGAAGCGACCCCTCGGACTGGACCAGCACGGCGCATCAAACTAAGCCGCCCGCCGGACAAGTTGGGTTTTAAAATCCTCAAGCGATCGATAGCCAGGCGCGGAGTCATAGCGCTCTTCGGCGCCAACCAGCCCTTGAAATAGCAATTGGTGAAATAGCTAATCGTCAATGGATAGCAATACTTATCGGCGAGCATAATTCGGCGTTGTATCGGCACACCCCAGGTCGTCGGACTGACAAGATTGGAGGAGCGCTGTTCCCTGTGATTGGTTGCGGAGGGGCAACCACCTTCAAAGCCTGGAATCAAATACCTGGCTCTACCTCACCGGCAGGCTGGCGTCCCAGCAATCTTCAGGCGTGGCCCTGCCAGTTCCTGCACAGTATACGTTGACCCGAGGCTGACCATCCGCGTTGTTACGCCAGGAGACCGCGAGCGGGAGCATGCATTCGGGCATGAAGACCTTGTCGTTGACCGCCGGCGCGGCCCAGTTGCTGTTACTTTCCACATTCTCCTCTTCGATGAAGCGCGCCGCGACCGCAGCCATCGCCGCGTTCGATTGAAGCGGCGAGCGCACCTGCCGCTGTTTCTCGGAGAAGATCGCGTGGCACATGCGTAGATTGTCGAGACCGAAACGCGTCGCACAATAGCGCTTGATATCCTCCACGCGCTCGATCGGCAGGTTCACGAATATCGCGACGTCGCATTCCCCGCAGGCGATCGGATTGGGGAACACGATCAGCAGCGACGGCCACTGTTTCAGGAAGAGCCGGTAATCGGTATCGTGCTCGCGATAATGCGTCTCGATCCCGACGAAAAGCCAAAACAGGCAGAGGGTGCCCAGAACGCAAGCGGAAATCTCTTCATTGAAATTCTTCTTAATCTCGCTTTCGGATTGGAGTCGGCCGCCTTCAGCGCCCGTACCGAAGATTCAGCAATTGGCTTGCGTCAGCCAATTTTACAACCGCTTTTCTTGAAAAGGAGGCCGCGAATGTGGGCCATCCTTGTTCGCGCTTTCGATCGCAACGAACCGAATGCAGCCTCACCATTGACATGCAGGCATTTACCTGCATATTATGCTCCGACATAACGAGTGAGACCGATGGACGCTGACAAGGTTTTCAAGGCGCTGGCCGACCCGACACGCAGGACGCTGCTGGACCGGCTCTATGAGAAGAACGGGCAGACGCTCGGCCAGCTTTGCGAGGATCTGGACATGGCCCGGCAATCCGCCACGCAGCACCTGGGGATACTGGAGGAGGCCAATCTGGTGAGCACGGTCAGGCGCGGCCGGGAAAAGCTGCACTTCATCAATCCCGTACCAATCCATGAGGTCTACGAGCGATGGGTACGTAAATTCGAACACCGGCGGCTCAGTCTGCTGCACGATCTGAAGAAAGAACTCGAAGGAGAATGACAATGACCAAAGAAACGATCAGCTTTGTCTACGTGACCTATATTCTCTCGACGCCGGAAAAGGTGTTCGAGGCCATAACGAAACCGGAACTCGCCAGGCGCTACTGGGGCCATGAGAACGTCTCTGACTGGAAGCCCGGATCGAATTGGGAGCACATCCGCGCCAATGACGAGCGGACTGTCGAACTCGTCGGCAAGGTGGTCGAGATATCACCGCCGAACCGTCTCGTCATCACCTGGGCGAACGCTTCGCAGGCCGCCGATCCCGCGAGCTACAGCCGGGTGACATTCGAGATCGAGGAATATGAGAGCATGGCCCGGCTGACGGTCACGCATGACGAACTCGAAGCCGGCAGCGGCATGGCGAAGGGCATCAGCAAAGGTTGGCCGGTCGTCCTCTCCAGCCTGAAGTCCTTCCTGGAAACCGGCCGCGGACTTGACGTCTTCGCCAAGCCAAAAGCCGCCTGACCCGTCGAGCGTCAATCAGGAAGTCTGCTATCAGGAGAACGGCAATGACCAGGCCCTACACGGGCGGATGCGCATGCGGTGCGATCCGCTACGAAACCAGCAGTGAACCCATCTTCGAAAACCACTGCCAGTGCCGAGATTGCCAGAAGCGCAGCGGCACGGGTCACGGATCCTATCTGACCTTCCGGCGGGCCGATGTGACTATCGCGGGCGATGCGAAGAACTGGCGGGTCACGGGAGATGGCGGGAACGAGAAGATCCACGCCTTCTGCCTGACCTGTGGAACACCGGTCTATTTGACCACCGTTAACAGGCCAGACCTGATAGCGGTCCATGCCGGCAGCCTTGACGACCCAGGCCAATTCAATCCCCAGGTGGTCACATACAGCATCCGCGGCCACGCCTGGGACGCGGTCGATGCCTCGTTGCAGAAATTCGAGCGGATGGCGCCTGGATAGGTTTCCCTGGACGCAATACGAAGCTGGACGACACAAAATGGCCTCGCATGCATTTTCGCATGCGAGGCCATAATTTAGCTGAGAACGACCGCCTCAGAAATTGACGGTGAACTTCGCGTCGATCGCATTCTGCCTCAGATCCGAGCCGAACTGCCCCGTGTAGGACACGCCCAGCGTTGCCCGGCGGCTGATTTTGAAATCGAGGCCTGCCTCGACCAGCGCCGTATCCTCTGCGAGCGGAATGCCGGTGACGGAGAAGGCATCGCCAGTGCCGAAGGCCAGCGTCGAAACCGGCGCCATGTCGCCATAGGCATGCTGCCAGCCCACCGTGCCGCGGGCCTGCGTCTCGACCGATCCGAGCATCAGCGGAGCAGAGGCCCGCAGACCCAGCGTGGTGAAGGTCGTATCCGTCGTCTCGCTCTCGACCGTCAGCGCCGCCGCGCCGCCCTTTTCGGTGAAGCCGTCAGTCTTCACCATGATATGGGCAAGATTGGCGAAGGGCTCGAAGGAAACGCGGCTCGTATCGATCCGGTAGCCGAGTTCACCGAAGGCCTGGAAGGTCCCGGCGTCGTAATCGGCCCGGAGGCGATCCTCGAAACCGGAGAAGGCCACAGCGCGCGACGTTTCGACGGAATGCCAGCTATAGGCAAGGCCGGAGCGGATCGAAAGCGCATCGAACCGGCCACCGCCATAGACACCGACATGATAATTGTCGCTGTCGCCGGAGCCTCGGCCATCCACATCGAAGCTGGAGCGGCTATAGCCGGCCAGCACGCCGAGGCGCCAATTCTCCGCCACCGCCGCATCGAAGCCGGTGACGAAGCCGCCGGTCGACTGGTCGAGCCGCGCCGCATTGCCGTCGGTCTTGGTCTCGCTCCAGACGCCGAATGCCTGCCCCCAGGCCGCCATCAACGGCACGTCGCCCTGTGCCAGCGGCTTGGCATCCGGGCCAAAGCCCAGCACCGGCACATCGGCCGCCGCCACGTCATTGAAGGCCGCGCGGATACGGTCATTGGCCGCATTGCGGATGAGACGGCTGTCATTGATCAGCCCTGTCGTAACGGAGGCATGAAGCTCGCCGGACAGCTGGTCGAAAGCCCAACGAGCATTAGCCTCGCTCTCCTGCAGGACGACGGTATCGAACACCTTGTTGCCAGCGCCGAGCGCCTCGACAGCCGCCGCCGTCGCCTTCTGATTGCGCGTGACGCCGACGGTGGGAAAGGCGACCTCGTTGCGCGCGATGTCGAGATAGACGTTGCGCGGATCGTAGGCGAGGCCGAGATCGACGAACGGCATGTTCTGGCTCAAATTGCCGAACGTGCCGGTGATACCGCCATTGGCGGTCAGGATCGCATAGCGCTGCCCCGGCATGTAGGTGCCTGCGAGCTTGGCGATATAAACGTCGCCGCCTTCGAGCGTAGCCGTTCCCGTCGCCACGACCTTGTCGCTGAAGCCGTCCGGCGCGATGTCGACAAGATAGGTCGAGCCGGTCTTGAGCAGGAGATCACCATCGATCGACAATGTCCCTATGCCGTCGCCGGGCGCGAGCGTGCCGCCGCCGGCGACCGTCAATCCGCCGACAGTGCCGGCGCCGCCCAGCGTGCCGCCCGACCCCACGTCCACAAGACCGGAAAGGCGCGCGCCTGAATGATCCTTGTCTCCAACCAGTAGCCCGCCGCCCTTGATCAGCGTTCCGCCGGTATAGCTGCTGGCGCCGTTGAGGATAAGCCAGCCGTTACCGTTCTTCGTCAGGCCGCCCGTACCCTCGATCGTGCCGTCATAGCGGGTGTTGGCCGCCTGATTGACGGCAAGCGAAGCGCTGCCGAGCTTCACCGCGCCGCCCTGGCCCGAAAGAGAGGAAGCGGTGAGATCGAAATTGTTGAGATCAAGCGCGCCGCCATTGATTGCATAGGCCGTGTTATCGACGAATGCGCCGTCAACGCGGGCCCGCAAGGTGCCGTCAGTGACAATCGTGCCGCCGGTGTAGCTGTTGGCGGCCATGAGATCGAGCGTGCCCACACCGCGCTTTTCAAGTGTACCCTGGCCGGAGATTGCCTGCACCATTTCGACCGGCACGGTCGGATGCGAGACATCGATCCAGCCCAGCCCGGCGAGATGGACGGCCTTGTCGATCCTGGTGACGGGATCCGCCCAGGCCGCCCAATCGTCGTCCGGACCCGCGGTGCGGATGCCGCCATTGGCGAGGATGATGGTGCCGTCCGGTGAACCCAGCGCCTCGCTCTCATCGATCGCCACGGTCTTGCCGTCGGCAATCGCGATGTCCTTGAAACGACTATGATCATCCACGCACATGTCCTTGGCGCCCTGCAGGGACAGATGCTGCTTGTCGAAGCAATCGAGCTGGAGCTTCAGCGGCGCGTAAGGATCACTCTCGAAATCGAGGCCCGTCAGCTGGCTCAAGCGCGCCCGCACCGCCGGATCATCGAGACCAAGCGTAGCCCAGAGTTCATTCCAGGCGGGGGTAGCCGTATCGGTTGGAACCGTCTGGAAGGTCAGGTCGGCCTTCAGATGATCGATGAGGATGTTCCCCCATTGCTCCCAGCTAAGCTTGGTATAGTCGCTGATGCCGGGGAATTCGCTGCGATGCGTTTGAAAATATTGATCGATAACCTTGCGGAAAGCTCCATTGCCAGTTTCGGCTCCAACGAGCAGTTCGGTGAGGCGCTGGTTGAAGACGTCCATTTTGTCTTCGGGAATGAAGGGCTTCAACTGTTCCAGGTAAGGCGTGGTATCGTGCCGGTCATAGATCGTATAGGAAACCAGCTTGGCCAACTGGTCGTCCGAGATCGGTTGAACCTGCTCCGGGCGTCGATAGACCGGCTGACCATTGGCATCCGACAATTGTCCCAGATAGACGTCCGTGCGGTTATTGTTGCGCGAAAGCTTGAACTCGCCCGCGCCGTCGAAACCGCTTGCCTGATTGTCGAAAGCCAGCCGCGCCGTCCCATCGCCGGTCTCTTCGACCCGCGGGCCTTTCCAGCGGATTTCATGCGCCACCGGCTCGTGATCGGAGAGAGGCGTGCCATCGGGCTTCTGGCTCACCGACTGATCGAGAACGCCGCCCACATATTTGTCGTCGGCCGGATCGACCAGTTCCCACCACTTCGCGTAGGGTCGCGACGCCACGAAATGGTCGATCTGCGTGCGGCCCCATGATGGCCACTTGAACGCCTCATCATCTTCCCCAACGCTTGGCCAAGTGGTGCTTCCATCCGCAAGTTCATGCGGGGCGAACTTTTCCTTATCCTCCGGATTCTGGAGGATCTGAAAATCCTTCTTGAGAATGTTCATGGTGTTGGGCGTATTTCCCAAGACGGGGTACATCTCGTCCGTGAACAGATCCGTTGGACGCGTGTCCGACGTCTTGTTTATGTACGCTTCCGCGGCTTTATATTTTTCGGAACCGATAGGATGGTTGCGCGCCACGTATTGGAGCGTCCATGCCTTGTAGTCCGCGTTCCCGGTTTCCCTGGCGCGGGTCATCATCAACTCCTGCTGGACCACTTCCAGGAGGCCGCGTTCCGAAACGTCGCCCGCGTTGAAATCGCCGGTCAGGATGATGGGCGCGGTTTCGCTCCTCGCCCAGTCGTTCAGTTCCTTCGCCTCTCTGACGCGGTGATCGAAAGGGTTGTCCCAGTAGTTCAAGTGCTCGGTGGCGACGATGGTCGCAGGCCGGCCGCCCTCCGCTTCCAGTTTCACGTAAGGCGTATTCTGAACACCGCCTAATCCGGTGGTCATCGGCAGGGCCGACGCTACCCCCGTGTCGCTATACGAATGCACCGTATAAGGCAGCTTGGCTACGAGATCGTTGCCATAATCGGCGTTGTATTCCTGTATGGTTATGATGTCATACTTGCCGGCGCTGTAGAGATCGATAGCCGCCGGGATGAGAGACCTCGCCCCCCAGGTGTTGAAGGAGATGATCCTCAATGTGTTGTCCGCCGCTTCCGCCGGCATCGCCGCGATGATAGCCCCGACAGCCACGCCGATTTTGGCAGCTGCCCGCGCACTGCCCGTCTTCTTCTGCTTCTGCATATTGGCCCCACTGATGATTGTTTGAACGGACATATTGGCAATGTCACTTTTCCAACATTAGCTTGGATATATGTCAGTTTGACAACATTGCGCTGGGAGAACCTTGCATTCCCCGGACCCAGGCAGCACAAATGAATGCACGGATTCAGAAAAAATGGACGGGGCATGGACGGGATGATGACAGGCGATCCGGTAGCCGGAGACGGCGGTCAGAAAGAGAATCGGCAGGCCTATCTCCTCCGCTATATCGAGCGAAACCATTATATTTCGATCGAAGAGATCTCACGGCTTTTTTCGGTGACCACCCAGACGGCGCGACGCGATGTGATGGCGCTGGAGCAACAGGGAAAGGTGCGCCGGCTGCATGGCGGAGCGGCGATCGCGACGCCGGTCGATCCCCTCACCTATCGCCAGAGACGCGTCGACAATGCCCCGCAGAAGGAGCGGATAGGCGCGATGGTGGCCGAAATCATTCCTGATGGCGCTGCGGTCTTCATCGATACCGGCACGACATGTGAAGCCATTGCCCATGCGCTGGTCAGAAGACGTGATTTGCGTGTGGTGACATACAGCTTGAGGGTCGCCACCATCCTGAGCGAGAATTCGAATTTCGTGCTTGCTGTTCCCGGCGGCTTTGTCAGGCCGGTGGATGGCGGCGTATTCCGCGAGGATACCGCGGAATATATCCGCAGGTTCAAATTCGATTACGCGATCATTTCGGTGAGCGGCATCGATGACGATGGCGATATGTGCGACGACGACCATGGCGAGGTCGCGGCGGTTTCGGCGGCGCTGGCGCAATCGGATCGAACGCTTCTGGCCGTCGACAGCAGCAAATTCGGCAAGCGCGCGCTGGTCAAGCTCGGTTCATTGCGGGACGTGGACGTTCTCGTCACCGACAAGATGCCGAAGGAACCGCTCCTGAAGAAACTCGAGGAAAGCAATATCGAGGTGCATTTGTAAAACGCACCTCGATCGGGTGAACCCATCCTCAGATCTCGGCCGGTGACAGTTCGGCACGAGCGGCAATTCTCTCATAGGCTTCCCGGATGGGATCACGCACCGGAACCAGGCAGGATGCTCCCAGGCGAAGAAGAGCCTTCAGATGCTGGCGGCCGCCCTCATAGCCGACGATGGGCGCGAAGGGGACCATGGCCAGCCGCTGTTCGGCCGGATAGAGGCGCTCGAATTCGACGAAATTCGTGAAGCTCTCGTAGTTGTCGGTGCCGAGGAGATAGGTCTCGGCGGGCGCTCCCTCAGCCAGAACCGCCTCATGCGTATCGAACACGATATTGAAATATTCGATCGTCTCCAGACCCGCAGGAAGGGCCGGAACGATCGACCTTCCATTGACAAGTTCCTTCACGCGAATGAGGACGCCGTCGATGAACAGGGCGTGATTGGGTGACAGATAAAGGTCCCGGTGCGGGGTCTGCCGGTCAAGCGCGTGCCGCGCGATGCGGACCGGCACAACGCTCTCGGGCCAGGAGGGCCCACTTTTCCTGAAATTCTGGCGGCCGATCCATTTGACCGCTTTTGCCCCGCCACGCACGGTTTCAACAAGATCACCGGTCCGGAGGTCCTCGATACGCACCTCTCCCGTGGGAGTCGTGATGGAGGTACCACGAAGAAAACAATGAGCTCCGCCACCGCCGCCGGGATCTTTTCCCCAATTGGTTCCCAGAGCACGCGCCGGCAGGGAAGATATTGTCGTTGCCACGGCGCCCAGCGCCGCAATCTTTGCACCCGTTGCGATCGCCACACCAAGAAAATGGCGCCTCGCCCGATTAAGCCGCAATTGCCGATCTCTCGTCGGTGACATCAAGCCCTCCTATTAGCTATCCGATGACAAGAGTTCCATCCTAATGCGAAGCATCCCATTTCGGCTTTTCCGAAATTCGGGTCTGTACAATGGGGAAATAGAAGTACCAACTGCTGCGAAAGATGTAGACAGCGAAGTTTTATCGAGGATGGCGGGGCCACATCCGCATGCTCCTCGACGATCTCAGGGAGGAGACCTGCAGAATTTCCCAGCGGCCTTAGCTGCTGCTCACATCGCATATCCATATAAGGCCGCTTCCAAATGCTGGCGCTATACCAACGCTGAATTCTGGCATCTTCTGCCGCATAGCCAACCCGCAATACTGGTTTGAAGCTGTGCGGTCTGTTCCGATGCCCAACCTTGCCTACTCTGATACGCAACGGCCTGGCGGCCGTTACGCCTTATGGTCGAATTGACGCATCTTCGCATCGATGCTGATTTACAACAAAATTCAGAGAGAGAAGATGTCTTGGCTCTTTATATGGATACTTACAATACTTTGTCTCGGGATGCTTTTTCACGGGTTGCTCGTACGCGGACGTTTTTACCAGTATCCATTCATTGCTGCGGGAATATTCCTCACCTTTATTCTACCGCAGCTACCCGGATTGGCTAATAGTCGATTTATTCCGGATGCCAGTCTTTCGAAAACATTAGCGTTTTCATCTATCTGTCTCGCAATGTGTGGAATTGGCTGGAGCGTTGGGTTACGAACAAGCCCTCTGAAGGATCACGCGTTCAGCGAATATCGCTTATTGAAGGCGGCAGGATTTCTATCGCTTGTTGGCGCTTACTTCTTCTTTGAATTTGGCCGCCTGCCCGACGACGAACGCCTACGGGGTATCCTGACAGGCCGAGCCGTTGCTTACCTGTTCTTTGCAAAACTACTTACATATGGCTTTGCCTTGGCGTTGATATGCTATGCACATCGCAGGTCTTTATTTGCACTTTACATCATATTGTTTGACTCCGCCTTTTATCTAGAACGCATTTTTATTGCCGGGCGGCGTGGGGAAACGGCGGAATTCTGCATTCTTATCGCACTTGCATTTTGGTTTCAAAGGCGGCGAGCCGTTCCAAGAACTGCCGTGGTTGCCGGACTTGCTCTAAGCCTGATCGGCTTGCTGGGAGCAGAGGAATATAGAAAATCGACCTGGTATGGCGAGACCACAAGCGGATGGAAGGCCATTTCGAATATTGACCTGCAAGAAAACTGGGAGCGCCTGCTGAAAGAAGGCGGACCAGAGATGGAAAATGCACTGATTGCCATCGAGCATGTTGATCAGAGCCAAACGTTCGATTTTGGTCTCCATCACTGGAATTCAACCATATTCAGCTATGTGCCTGCGCAACTTGTAGGAGCTAATCTCAAAAGGGCTCTTTTGATAAATCTGCCCTCTATATTCGGCAACCATACCCCACCGACCGGCTCGACAGCGACCGGCATGGCGGATGCGTTTGCGTCGTTTTGGTATTTTGGCGCCTTTAAATTCTTCTTGATAGCATTTCTCCTTGGAGGAATATATAATTCCGCCATTAACGGAAGCACTACAAGTCAAATTATATACATGCTTTCAGTTGTACCCGCTATATTGGTAATAACTCATTTCACAAATGAAATAGTTATTGCGTGGATTCATATGGTTATATTTCTATTTCCTGCCATATATTATGCAAGAATAAGTTCTAAGTCTGATCCATACGTGGAGCCATCGGTGCCGCATTATGGTTAAGATGTCTTCCACGCGCAACCTACTCATTCCCATTTTTATATCAGTGGCTTTGATAATAGGGGCGGAAATCAGCTTACGTTTAATTTTGGGGCTAGGTAATCCGCCTCTATTCGAATCCGATCCTGAGATCGGCTATCTGATGGTTGCGAACCAGGATGTGTACCGGCGCGGAGGCCGGATAAAAATAAACGCATTTCATCAACGCTCAAACGACCTACCCTTACATCCCGCTGATGGGGTCACGCGGATTCTTTTCTTAGGCGACTCGATAACATTCGGCGTGACTGGTGTTGACCAAACGCAAATCTTTTCTGAATTGGTAGGAAGTACGCTTCGTAGATCGGGCCAGAATGTCGAAGTGATGAACGCCTCCGCCGTATCTTGGGGTATTGGCAACGAATTTGCCTATGTGCGTCGGTTCGGCACATTTGGCAGTAAAATTTCCGTTTTACAGATAGGCTCAGCGGATCTGCTTCAACCAACAAGCACCGGTGATGGCGTGGGCGTAAACGCAGGTCAGCCGAGCCAAAAGCCTTTCAGTGCGATTGGTGAACTCTTTGAGAGAGTTTTAATCCCACGCCTGATGATTTTCATGGGCTTGGAAGATCAGGGAAATGAACCCGCCCCCTCAGATCGAGACTGGCAATTCCAGCAAAATATGCAACATTTCGCCAACTTGATTGCGACGATTAGACGACAGAATTCGTTACCACTCGTCGTGATCATGCCCACATTGTTTGAGATGACCTCGGAGATCGATCCGGAACTGCAGTTATACGCGCCCTACCGCAGTCGCTTTCAAAGGTATCTCCAGCAACTGGCGGTACCATTCATTGACGTATGGGAACCGTGGCTCCGCGATCCGAACGTCGATTCCTACTACACTGACGGCACGCACCTGACTGCTGCTGGCAATCGGGCTCTCAGCAAGGAAATAGTAGCCGCGATCAACAGGCTCTAATCCTGCGCCCAAGAGACCGCTTGTGCGTTTCCACCATCAGCGCCGCTGTTATGAGCAATCTGCCGGACCCGCTACAGGTTGGGTGATCTGAATTCACCCCGGCTACCCTTTCTTCCATGCGGCCGACATCAATATGAAGATTATCCCTCTCCTCAATCCCATTGCACCAAATTTTGAAAGATGCGCTTGGCTGCTTCTGATATCGACCACCTGTCCCTGTAAAAAATGTGACACCGGCCCGATCCAAAACTTCGAAAGAGTATAACTTTAAATATAGGTTATCCCTATTCGAAAATATTCGTTCTATTTCTATCTCATCTGAGTTTTACTTCGAAAAGGCCTCCAATTCTGGCGGTCAACACGTTGAAGGCTATAAAATGTCGATCCTCGAAATCATGATGATAGGATTGGCGGCGGGAATGCTGGTGCTGACGCTGATCCTCGCATTGACCGAAGTGGTATAGCTTGCCGCAGTCTCGTCCTTCGGCTGGCAGACCCTGTTCTCCGAACCGCTTGTGCGCTTTCGACGCATGATTCTTCCGGAGATGCCACGCGACTGCCTTTTCCAGCGCGGCCGGGATGGGTATGAGATTGGCCCCTTTTCATCACCCGAATCTGAAATTCGTCTCATTTTCAGACCCGCTCCGAACGAACAAATTCACCACATCAGCCTACGGATTTGGAAATGCGCTTCGTCCAGCCTGCCTTTTATTTGTTCCTTGCGCTGCTGTTTGCTTACATCTCCTACGAACGCTATTGGCGCTGGCGAGACTGCATCGCCCAGAGTTCATCAAGTTGCGGGACGCCAGACGGCGCCAACCTGACGGCAAGCGGATCGTTGTGGATTCTCCCAGCCGGCCTGTTCCTGATATTGGCCGCCCTGTCTCTATGGAAAAAGCTGCGACGCTGAAATCTCGCATTGACCTTTGCTTCGGACAGCCACTGATTTTGCCGGCTATTCGTGGACAGTCGCCAAGCCGCGGATCATTTCTGCAAGAACCAGGCGCAGATCATCTGAATTGGCCCCCGTTTCCACCGCGAGAGCCGCGCGATCGAAGGCAGCGCCAAGCAACGTGGTGAGCGCATCCAGCGGCAGGGGACGGATGGCGCCCTCCTCCATCGCCGCCTGCAATCCCTCGCGCAAGGTGCGGTTTCCATGGTCGTTATCGATCTCGTCCATGGCGACGCGCCCCAGAACAGCCGGCCCGTCGAGCAGGAGGAGGCGCGTACGACCGGGAACCGTCATTGCATCGAGGAAGCCATTGCCGCCCGCGATCAATGCCTCGATCGGCGCGAGCGCAGGACTGGCCTTTGCGTCGATCTCCTCCGCCACCCGTCGGGCCTCCTGCTCCGCCACGGCGCGAAAAAGCGCCTGCTTGTCCGCAAAATGGTGATAGAGCGCGCCGCGCGTCACTCCAGCCGCCTCGACAATTTCTGGCGTGCCGGTCTCCGCATAGGACTTCTCCACAAAAAGACGCCGCGCCGCCTCGATGAGCTTTTCGCGCGTCTCTTCGGAACGCTCGCGATTGGAGCGGCGCATTTTGATCTCTTGCATACATGCAGCCTGTATGTTAACTACAGATACATGCAGACTGTATGTGAAATTGTCTTGGAAAGGAAGACCCATGCGATCGACCAGCTATTATCCCGTGATCATGACTGACGACGTGGCGGCCACGGCCGCCTTCTATCGTGACCATTTCCGCTTCGAGCCGAAGTTCGAAAGCGATTGGTATGTGCATCTGCAATCACGGGAGGATGAAGGCATCAACCTCGCAATCCTTGACGGGCACCACGAAACCATTCCGGAAGCGGGGCGGGGGCAGGTTTCGGGCGTGATCCTCAATTTCGAGGTCGATGACGTCGACGGTGAATATGAGCGGGTGAAAAGCGCGGGGCTGCCGATCCTGCAGGAACTGCGTGATGAGGCTTTCGGACAGCGGCATTTCATCACCGCCGACCCCAATGGCGTGCTGATCGACATCATCAGGCCGATCCCGCCCACAGCGGAATTCGCCACGCAATATAGCGCGGACGCACTGCCGCAGGACCAATGACGGGAGAGCCCCCTCTCCCATCCCGCAAGCATTAACCCCATCAAGCCAGCTGAGGTTCGCTGGCCGCGCTCTGCGTCACGTGCTGAACGAAGGCCTGCACGAAATCCGTGGCCACGGGCGAAGGACCGCGTTGCGGCGGGAACACGGCGGCGAAATCGAAATCGATCTTGGGCAGGAACGGCCGGCTGACCACGCCACGGCCGGAGAACTCCGCCGCCGTGAACGGATCGCAGATCGCGACGCCCAGGCCCGAGGCCACCATGCCGCACATGATTTCGGAGAGCGCCGTCTCCACGCGCAGGATGCGGGATACGTTGTGTTTGGCGAAGATCGTATCGATCAGGTGCCGGCTCGAACTGCCAGGTGTCAGCGAGATGAAGTTTTCGCCCTCGAAATCATCCGGCGTGATGATCTCTCTTTCCACAAGTCGATGCTCCTCCGGCATGACGGCCACCCGCGGCAGCGCGGGCATCTGCACGATGGGCAATCCGGCATGGGCGATCGGCACTTCGGCAAAGCCGACGTCGCATTGGAGATTGAGCACCCAGTCGACCACGATCGGGGAGATCACCCCGAACAATGAAAGATTGAGATTGGGCCGCTCCATCAGAAATTTGCCGGCAAAGCGGGGCATGAAGCCGTTCGCCAAAGCCGGAAGAGCGGCGACACGCAACATGCCCGTACGGCGCGTACGTATTTCCTCCGCGGCTGTGACGATGCGGTCCAATCCATGGAACGATCGTTCGACCTCTGTATAGAGCGCACTTCCCGCAGCGGTCGGCACCAGGCCGCTGCCCTTCTTCTCGAAAAGCGGCATCTTGAGCGCGCTCTGCAGATCGCGAAGCATGCGGCTTACCGCCGGCTGGGTCACGCCCATATGGCTCGCCGCCGCCGTGACGCTGCCCGACAGCATCACCGCCCGGAACGCTTCCACCTGCCGCAGATTCACGCGCGCCATGACTTCCCCTCATAATATTTGGTTATGCAAAGCGTACCATTATGAATTTGACGGTCAAGCGACGGTTTGGAATGGTTCCAAGGCAGGGGAAGGCACAACCTAAAAAGCAAAACGTGCCAGCGATCCAAAAATGAGAGGAACGATCAATGAAACTATCCGGGTTTCTTGCGGCTGCGAGCGTTGTGGCGCTCACGGCTACCTTCGGACCGGCTTCGGCTCAGGATAAGACGCTGTATGTCGCGGGTTATGGCGGTTCGTTCGAAAAGACGATGCGCGATGAGGTCATTCCGGAGTTCGAAAAGAAACATGGGGTAAAGGTCGAATATGTCGCCGGCAATTCGACCGATACGCTCGCCAAGCTACAGGCGCAGAAAGGCAATCAGCAGATCGACGTGGCGCTGCTCGACGACGGCCCGATGTATCAGGCGATCGAGCTCGGTTTTTGCAAGACGATCGATGAGCTTGCAACCAATGATCTCTATGATGCCGCCCGCTTCAAGGACGATCGCGCCGTCGCCATTGGCCTCGTCGCCACGGGCCTGATGTATAACAAGGATTATTTCGAGAAGCAGGGTTGGGCCGCGCCCACCTCTTGGGCCGATCTGGAGGATCCGAAATACAAGGGCATGATCGTCATCCCGCCGATCAACAACACCTATGGCCTCTATACGCTTTTGATGTTCGCCAAGATGAACGGCGGCGGCGAAAACGATATCGAACCGGGCTTCAAGGCGATGACCGAAAAGGTCAACGACAATGTGCTCGCCTACGAGCCCTCGCCCGGCAAGATGACGGAACTCTTCCAGTCCGGTCAGGCCGTGCTGGCTGTGTGGGGGACAGGGCGCGTCCAGTCCTTCGCCAATACCGGCTTCCCCGTTGATTTCGTCTATCCGAAAGAAAAGGCTGTGACCCTGCTTGCTTCGGCCTGCCCGATCGAGAAGCCAGACGCTTCGCCGCTTGCTTCGGATTTCATCAAGGCAATGCTGGAATCCAAGGTGCAGCTCGTCCTCTTGCGCGACTATGGCTACGGCCCGGTCAACAGACAAGTCGAGATCCCCGAAGGTCTCGGCAAGATGGCTCCGATCGGTGATCGCGTCAACGCGCTCTACAACCCGGACTGGGCGGCTATCAACCCGCAGCGCGAGGACTGGACCAAGCGCTGGAACCGTGAGGTCGAGCGCTAAAACCCGCTTCCTCAAAAGAGGGCCGTCGGCACCGGCTGCCCAAGCCGGTGCCCTCCAGTTCATTCGTATTACAGGGAAACAGCACTGCACATGGCCTTTCTCGCTCTCGACCATGTCAACAAACGCTTTGGCGATCATATCGCCGTCGAGGATTTCACCCTTTCGGTCAAAAAGGGCGAATTCATCTCGCTGCTTGGGCCTTCCGGCTGCGGCAAGACGACGACGCTGCAGATGATCGCCGGTTTCGTGGATCCGACCGCCGGTTCCATTCATCTGGAGGGACGCGACCTCTTGAGCACGAAACCGGCGCAGCGCGGCCTCGGTATCGTGTTCCAGAGCTATGCGCTCTTTCCGCACATGACGGCGTCTGAAAACATTGCCTTCGGCCTTGAGATGCGTGGCATCGCCCGCGCGGAACGGGAAGGGAAGGTGCGCGACGCACTCGCCATGGTGGGGCTCGATGGCTATGGTGACCGTTATCCGCGTCGCATGTCCGGCGGGCAGCAGCAGCGCGTGGCGCTGGCTCGTGCGCTCGTCATCAAGCCCGACGTTCTGCTGCTCGACGAGCCGCTTTCCAATCTCGACGCCAAGCTGCGCGAGGACATGCAGATCGAATTGCGCCAGATCCAGCGCAATCTCGGGACCACTACCGTTCTCGTCACCCACGACCAGACCGAAGCCATGGCGCTGTCGGACCGTATCGTGGTGATGAGCAAGGGCCGCATCGAACAGATTGGCACGCCGCAGGAAACCTACGAGCGCCCGGCTTCCGCCTTCGTCTCGCAGTTTCTGGGCAAGACCAACGAATTTCCTGCTGAAATCCGCCTGTCTGACGGGGCGCAGAAGCTCATTTTCGGCTCCTGCGAATGGCAGGCGCCGGCGGGGCCGTCCGGCCCGGTCACCGTCACGGTGCGTCCGGAGAAAGTAGGCTTTGCCTCGCCAAAGAGCGACAGCCTTAAGGGCCGTGTCGTGAGCCGTATTTTCCAGGGCAATCACTGGCTGTTCCAGTGCGAGACCGAATGCGGGCCCGCGATCGTCGTGCGCCAGAACAATGGCGAACCCCAGCCGGAAGAAGGTGAAACCGTTTCTCTCATCTGGCGTAAGGACGATATGGGCCTTCGTCGCGCGGGGGAAAGCCGATGAGCGCCGCCGCTCCAGCCAGATATCCCGTTCCCTGGAAGCTGCTCCTGCCCGCCCTCATGCTGTTCATCGCGGTGGTGCTGATCCCGCTCGCGATGACGATCATGCTCTCCTTCCACAAATGGGGACAATATACCGGCATCGAACCCGTCTTCATTCTCGAGAACTGGCGGGAAATCTGGTCGGATTCCTATTTCCATGAGATGTTCCTGCGCACCTTCCGCATCGCCGTCGCGGCGACGCTCCTGACCGCGATCTGCGGTGCGCCGGAAGCCTATATCCTGAACCGCATGCGGGCGCCGTGGAAAGGCATCTTTCTGCTGATCATCCTCGGGCCGCTGCTGATTTCCGTCGTCGCGCGCACGCTCGGGTGGGCGCTGCTCTTCGGTGGACAGAACGGCATCGCCAACAAGGCGCTGATGTCGATCGGCCTGATCGACACGCCCATCCCCTTCATGTTCACCGAGACCGGTGTCATTATCGCGCTTGCGCATGTGATGATGCCGTTCATGGTGCTTTCGGTCTGGGCAGCCTTGCAAAGGGTGGACCCGCAGATCGAAAATGCTGCCATGTCGCTAGGCGCCGGTCCGCTCACCATCATCCGCCGTATCATCCTGCCGCAGATCATGCCGGGTATCCTTTCCGGCGGTATCATCGTCTTCTCGCTATGCGCCAGCGCCTTCGCCACGCCCGCGATCATTGGCGGAAGACGCCTGAAGGTGGCCGCCACGCTCGCCTATGACGAGTTTCTCAACACGCTGAACTGGCCGCTCGGCGCCGCTGTCGCGGTGTTGCTTCTGATGGCCATCGTGCTGATCGTCGTCAGCAGCAACGCCCTTATCGAACGCCGTTATGCGGAGGCTTTCCGATGAGCAAAAACGGACCGGTCGCCCTTATCTTCCACACGCTCTTCGTGATCTTCATGCTCGCGCCGATCGTGGTGGTATGCCTTGTCGCCTTCACCCCGGAGGGCTTTCTCTCCCTGCCCGTCAATGGCTTCTCGCTGCGCTGGTTCCGCGCCATCGCCAGCTATCCGGAATTCATCAATGCATTCTGGGTGAGCCTGTGGCTCGGCGCGGCATCCTCCCTGATCGCGCTTTTCTTCGCCATACCCGCCGCGCTCGCCATCGCGCGCTACCAGTTCCCGGGCCGCGATGCGCTTTCGGCGCTGTTCCTTTCGCCGCTGATGATCCCGCATGTGGTGCTGGGCATCGCCTTCCTGCGCTTCTTCACCCAGGCAGGCATCGGCGGCACGTTCACGGCGCTGATCATCGCCCACGTCATCCTGGTTTTTCCGTTCGCGCTGCGCCTGACGCTTGCGGCGGCGACCGGCATGAACCGCTCCGTCGAGATGGCCGCAATCTCGCTCGGAGCGGGCAGCTGGACCCTGTTCCGGCGGGTAACGCTGCCGCTCATCCTGCCCGGTGTCGTCAGCGGCTGGGCGCTCGCTTTCATCCAGTCCTTCGATGAGGTTACCATGACAATCTTCCTCGCTGCCCCCGGCACCGAGACGCTTCCGGTACGCATGTTCCTCTACGTGCAGGACAATATCGATCCGCTCGTAACGTCTGTCTCCGCCTGCGTCATCGCGATCACCATGGCCGCGCTGATCCTGCTCGACCGTATCTACGGACTGGATCGCGTCCTCGCCGGGCATAGCGACCGCAGCAGATAAGGAGAAACGTAAAGATGTCCAGGGAATATGACGTCGCTGTCGTCGGCGGCGGGCTGCTCGGCTCGGCCATAGCATGGGGCCTGGGCCGCATCGGCCAGCGGGTCTGCGTGCTGGATGAAGGCGATATCGCCAAGCGCGCCTCGCGGGCCAATTTCGCTCTCGTCTGGGTGCAGTCGAAGGGTCTCGGCATGCCCGCCTATACGAGATGGACGGTGCATGGCGCGCGGAGCTGGCCAAGGCTTGCGGCCGAACTGCAGGAACAGACAGGGCTCGATGTCTGCCTGCAGCAGAATGGCGGTTTCCACATTACGCTCAGCGATCAGGAGCTGGAGGGCCGCGCCGAGATTTTCCGCAAACTGCGCGCTCAGCCCGGCGGCGTCGACTACAAGATCGAGATCCTTGACCACGCTCAGATGAAGCAAATGCTGCCGCATATCGGGCCAGAAGTGACAGGCGCGAGCTTCTGTCCGCTCGATGGTCATGTGAATTCGCTGCGCACCTTCCGCGCGCTGCATACAGGCCTCGCCCGCTTCGGCGTCGAATACCGGCCCGAACACGCGGTTTCCAATATCGTTTATGAAAACGGCGCGTTTCGTCTCACGACGGCGCAGGGCGATATCGCGGCCGGCAAGATCGTGCTTGCCGCCGGCAATGCCAATCAGGTGCTTGCGCCGATGGTCGGGCTGGAAGCGCCGATGGGTCCTACCCGCGGGCAGGTGATCGTCACCGAACGCACCCAGCCTTTCCTGCCACATCCGGTTTCGACCATCAGGCAGACCGACGAGGGCACGGTGATGATCGGCGACAGCAAGGAAGATCTCCTCGACGATACCGTCACCAACAAGGGGATCACCTCGGTCATGGCCGACCGTGCGGAACGGATGTTTCCGCTTCTGGGGCGGCTCAATGTGGTGCGCAGCTGGTCGGGCATCCGCGTCATGCCGAAAGACGGTTTCCCGATCTATGAGCAATCGGAAACCTGCCCCGGCGCCTTTGTCGCCTGCTGCCATTCCGGCGTGACGCTTGCCGCCAATCACGCCTACGAGATCGCTCCGATGATTGCCGCCGGCGCGCTGGACGAGACGAGGCTCGGCGCCTTCACGGTGAAGCGTTTCGAGAAGTCCGAGGCCAAATCGAGTGGATATTACTGACGCGGGGCATGGGAGAAGCTGCATGTTCAAACGCATTGAAGAGGACCGGAGAAAACCGGTCGAGATCACAGTCGAAGGACAACGTGTCACGGCGCGCGAAGGCGACACGGTGGCCGCCGCGCTGCTCGCCTCGGGCCTCGATGTACGCCGCCGGACCGCCGTCAGCGGCGCGCCGCGCCTGCCCTATTGCATGATGGGCGTCTGCTTCGATTGCCTCGTCACCATCGATGGCGTCGGCAACCGCCAAGGCTGCCTCGTGCCGGTGCGCGAAGGCATGAAAATCGAGATCCAGAAAGGCAGAAGGGAGATCGGCCGATGACTCCAGCACGCGATGAGTATGATGTGGCGGTGATTGGCGCTGGTCCGGCCGGCCTCGCGGCGGCCGCACTGACGGCGAAAGCCGGTCTTTCCACGCTCCTTCTCGACGAAAACCAAGGTCCGGGCGGGCAGGTCTGGCGGGCAATCACCACCACGCCCGTTCAGGACAAGACCCTGCTCGGCAAGGACTACTGGGCCGGAAAGGAGCTGGTGGAGGATTTGCGCAAGAGCGGCGCGGAAATCCTGCAGGGCGCGACGGTCTGGAGCCTCGACCGCAATCTGGAGATCGGCATTTCGGTGGGTGGCGGCGCCTGTCTCATCAAGGCGAAGCGCGTCATCATCGCAACCGGCGCGCTGGAGCGTCCCTTTCCCATCCCCGGTTGGACATTACCGGGCGTGATGACTGCGGGCGCGGCGCAAACCGTGCTCAAATCCTCGGGACTTCTACCGGAAGGCAGGACGGTCATCGCCGGCCAGGGGCCGCTGCTCTGGCTCCTGAGCGCGCAAATCCTGCGGATGGGCGGCAAGATTGATCTCGTGCTCGACACCACCGACAAGCGCAATTACCGTCGCGCCCTCCCCCATGCGGCGGCCTTCATCACCTCGCCCTATTTCCTGAAGGGTCTCGCCATGATGCGGGAGGTCCGCAGGAAAACGCGGGTTGTCAGCGGCGTCACCAGCCTCGTGGCCTCGGGCGAAGGCCATGTCGAGAGTCTTAGCTTCGAGGCGAAGGGCAAGAAGACGACCGTTCCGGTGGATGTGCTACTCCTCCATCAAGGCGTCGTGCCCAATGTCAATCTCGCCATGTCGGCGGGGGTGAAGCACCATTGGGACGATATTCAGCTCTGCTGGGCCCCGGAACTGGATGGCAAAGCCGAAACCTCCGTACCGGGCGTCCACATCGCCGGCGACGGCGCGGGCATCGGCGGCGCACTTGCAGCCGTCGCGCGCGGACGCGTCGTCGCCCGTGCCGCGATCGATGCATTGAAGCCGGATGCCGGCGCAAGCCTGCCGAGCGCGGCGGACCTGAAAACCGCTGTCGCAAAGGCGGAAAAGGGGCGCCTCTTCCTCGATCTCCTCTTTCGCCCCACGAAACAGTTCCGCATTCCGTCAGACGACACCATCGTCTGCCGCTGCGAGGAGGTGACGGCGCAGGATATCCGCGACAGCGTCGCGGTGGGCGCGACGGGCCCCAACCAGCTGAAGGCCTATCGGCGCGCCGGCATGGGCCCCTGCCAGGGCCGGCTTTGCGGCCTGACCGTAACCGAACTCATGGCCGAAGCCCGTAGCAAGACGCCGGAGGAGATCGGCTATTACCGCCTGCGCGCGCCGGTCAAGCCGATCATGCTCTCGGAGCTCGCCCGATTGCCGAAGACCGACGAGGCGACCAAGGCGGTGGTGCGCTGATGATCACGCGGGCGGATGCCATCATCGTAGGCGGGGGTATTCACGGCTGTTCGACAGCCTTGCATCTCTGCCTGCGCGGCCTCCGCCCGGTGCTGATCGAGAAGGACTATGCTGGGCGTCACGCCTCCGGCGTCAATGCCGGCGGCGTGCGTCAGCTTGCCCGCCACATTGCCGAAATCCCCCTCTCCATCCGCTCGATGGACATCTGGGAAAATATCGGCGATCTCCTCGACGACGATTGTGATTTCGACAATCACGGCCAGGTGTTGGTGGCCGAAAACGAGGAAGAGCTCGATGCCTGCCGCGACCGCGTGGCCGAACTCAATCGGCACGGTTTCACCCATGAGGAACTGATCAGTGCTGCGGAATTGCGCCGATTGGTACCGGCGGTCGCCGAAACCTGCCCCGGTGGCATCGTCTCGCGTCGCGATGGCGTCGCCAATCCGGCCCGTACCACCACCGCTTTCCGCCGCAAAGCGGGGCGGCTGGGTGCAACCGTTCGGGAAGGTGTTGCCGCCACCAACATCCGCCAAGAGAATGGCCTATGGCGTGTCGATGCGGGCGGAGAGACATTCGAGGCGCCCATCCTGGTCAATGCCGCAGGCGCCTGGGCCGGACGCATCGCCGCCGATCTTGGCGAGCCGGTGCCCATGAAGGCTGTCGCGCCGATGCTGATGATCACCTCGCGCGTGCCTGATTTCATCAAGCCGGTGGTCATTCTGCGCGGCCGCAAACTCTCCTTCAAGCAATTCCGCAATGGAACCGTCCTGATCGGCGGCGGCCATCTCGGAACGCCCTATCCCGAAACCAACGAAACCGTGCTCGACTGGGCAAAATTGCATGAGAGCGCGGAAACCGTGTTCGCGCTCTTCGCCGTGATGCGCAACGCGACGATCGTGCGCGCCTGGGCGGGCATTGAAGCCCGCATGGAGGACGATCTTCCCGTGGTGAGCCGAAGCAGCAAGCACGAAGGTCTCTACCATCAGTTCGGCTTTTCGCTCCACGGCTTCCAGCTCGGTCCCGGCACCGGGGCCGTCATGGCGGAAATGATCACCACCGGCAAAACGAACACGCCAATCAATGATCTTGCGATCGACCGTTTCACCGGCCGTTCAGCGGTCTGACTTCAGCTCAAAAACAGGAGAAATCAATGACGATCACGCGCAACATCCGCACGCCCATCATGCATCGCGCCGTCGAGGCCAACGGCTTCGTCTTTGTCGGCGGCACCATCGCCGACGACACCAGCGTGTCGATGGGCGAGCAGACCCGCAACATTCTCGGCAAGATCGCTTCCTATCTCAAGGAAGCCGGCACCGACATCCCCAAGGTTGTTTCGGCGTCGATCTTCGTCACCGATCTTTCCCATAAAAAGGAGATGGACGCGGTCTGGACCGAAGTCTTCGGCGAAGACCTGCCAGCCCGTGCCACGGTCGGCGTTGCCGATCTCGGCGGCGGCGCGCTCATCGAAGTCGTGGTGACCGCGCTGAAATCCTGATCCGCCTCAAGGCGGAGCGGCATGGGCGGCTCCGGAGTGATTTTCGGCCAGATCGAAAACCACTCCGATGCTTCGCGGGAGTTGCCCATGCCGTCATCGACTGTTTCAAGCTGCCTGAAACTGTTGAACCTTGACGGCCTGCCCGATCCGGGCGCGCGCTGCCTCGATGGCCTCTGCGCGAACTTCCGGGCCGAATGCAAGCTTCTCCGCTCTGACGAAAGTGACATCGGTAATTCCGATGAAGCCAAGCAGATTGCGCAGATGCGGTTCTTGGGAATCCATTATTTGCGCCGGGCCTTCACTATAGAGGCCGCCTCGCGTCAGGACGACGATCGCCCGTTTGCCGGTGACAAGACCTTCCGGCCCGGCTTCCGTATAGCGGAAGGTGACGCCTGCCCGCAGCACGTAGTCGAACCACGCCTTCAGTGTTGACGCCATGCCGAAATTATACATCGGCGCACCGATGACGATAATATCTGCAGCTTTTAACTCTGCGATAAGTTCATCCGAGAGCTTCTGGGCGGTAGCCTGCTCGGCATTCGCCGGTTCGGCGCCGCGTATGGCGGTTGCCGAGTCAACGGTCAGGTGGGGAACCGGATTGCCGCCGAGATCACGCGTGGTGACTTCGATACCGGGATCCTGTGAACGCAAATGCGAGACGGTCTCGTCGACCAGCTGATTGGAAACGGAGGCGTCGCCCAGCACACTGCTGGTGAGAACGTGAACTTTCGACATTGGGATGCTCCTGATCAATGTGGTGGCGATAAAATAGTGATGCAAATTGCGCACCAGAATGCTTAAAATGAGCACCAAACTGTTGCTCTCACAGGAACACTTTCATGATCGATCTGGACGATATGCGGTGCTTTGTGGAAGTCGTGGAAAATGGCGGCTTCAATCGCGCCGCAGTGCATCTGGGCATTTCCAAATCCATCATCAGCCGGCGCATTGGGAAGATGGAGGCCGATCTCGGTACCCGGCTCCTGAACCGGACGACGCGCGGAATCAGCCCGACGGAAGCGGGGCTCGAGTTCAAGGCGCGCAGTGAACGTATTCTTGCCGAGTTCGACGAGGCGCGCGAGGCGGTGACCCAGCATAGCGGAGAAGTGGTCGGCCGCTTGCGCCTGTCTCTACCTCTATCTTTCGGCGTTCGTCATGTCGCCCCTATACTGGCGGATATCAGCAGGCGTCACCCAAGACTTGAGATGGACGTATCTTTCACCGATCGGATCGTCGATCTGATCGGTGAAAGATACGATGCCGCCATCCGTATCGGCGTGCTGCAGGATTCAAGCCTGGTGGCCCGCAGAATTGCTCCCGCCCGGTCCCTGGTGGTCGCCAGTCCGGATTATCTCGCCCGTAACGGACGACCGGCCATGCCGGCGGACCTCACAAGGCACGAATGCCTCATTTATACCGGTCGCAGTAGCCCTGAATGGAAATTCCGCTCCGGCAAGCGATGGATTGCGGTGCGCCCAACCGGTCGTCTTCGTTCGGACAGCGGAGAAACCATCATCGAATGGGCCAAGGCGGGACTGGGCATCGCCGAAACACCGACCTTTCTGCTTGCCGATGAGATCGATACCGGCGCACTCGAGCCACTGCTCATCGACTATCCGACTCCCGAATTCGGCATCTATGTCGTGCGCCCACCGGGGACCAACGTCCCGGGCAAGGTGAGGCTCCTGATCGATACGCTTGTCGAGCGTTTCGGTGGCGAACCGCACTGGGATCGGTGCCTGATGAAGTGTCGGTGAACGGAGCAACTGCGGCGGCGTTGCTCGGCCGGCAACGCCTCGTTCCCCGTCAGGGGACTACAAAACCGCCAGTTGGAATTCATACTCGCTCTCCGCACGAAAACCAATAATAACCAATGTGCTTCGACCAGAGGAGAATCATATGAGTCAACGTTCCCTGACAGCTGGAGGCTGGTGGCTTCACGCCATCGTGCTCGCCCTCGTCATCATCGCCGAGTTGATTGGCATCCGGAAAATCTCGATCGGAATCGGAACGGTCGTATTCCTTCCCATCCTTTATGCGTTCGCGATGGGAATTGCCCTCAATCCCTATATTTTCAAAAAGATGGCCGCGCTCATTCCGCCGAAGGCCGTCAAGCTGTCGGGAACGATGATCACTATCGCCATCATGCCGTTCATCGCGAAATTCGGCACGACCGTCGGGCCGCAGATCGAGGAGATCATCAAGGCCGGCCCGGCGCTCATCCTGCAGGAGATCGGAAATCTGGGAACGATATTCATCGCTTTCCCGATCGCGGTGTTCCTGTTGCGCATGGGACGCGAATCCATCGGCGCGACCTATTCGATCGACCGTGAGCCGAACCTTGCCGTCATCGCGGACAAGTTCGGCCTCAACAGTCCGGAAGGCGCGGGCGCAATGGGCGTCTATGCGACGGGAACACTGATAGGAACCTTCGTCTTCGCCATCATGCCTCCGCTCATCCATGGCCTCGGCTGGTTCGACATGCGGGCCCTCGCCATGTCCTGCGGCGTGGGTTCGGGCAGCATGCTCGCCGCCTGCACCGGCAGCCTGGTTTCCATCATGCCGGAGCAGAAGGACGTCATCCTGGCCCTTGCCGCCGCGAGCAACATCCTCACCTACGCGACAGGCCTCTATGTCGGATTGTTCGTCGCGCTTCCCCTGACGGAGTGGCTCTACAAGAAGTGCCGCCCGCAAGACGCCGCAGCCCGATAGGAGGAAACCATGAGCCTCAATACCGCAAACACCTCTTCCGCCGAACAGTCGCTTCCGCTGCATGGCGAGGACGAACGCAAGATCGACGTCGCCCGCTATTCCGTTCTGCTTCTGATCGTATCGATCATCGGCCTCGTCTCGAACTGGGTCGGCACGGGAACCGATCCGCTCACCGCGCTGCCCGGCATGGCGATCCTCTATATCGTCTCAGTCGCCGGACTGTTCCTCGCCCGCTTCGTGCCGTTCTATCTGCCTAGCGTTGCCTGGATTTCTCTCTTGGCGATCGTCGTCACCATTCCCGGCATTCCCGGCGCGGAATGGGTTGTTGCCAAGGTCGAAGCACTGAATTTCCTTGCTCTGGCGACACCCGCACTCGCCTATGGCGGCCTTGCCCTGACCAAGGGAGAATTCGACATTGCGCGAAAGTCCGGCTGGAAGATCGTGATTGTCGCGATCTGCGTCATGCTCGGCACCTATCTTGGCTCCGCCGTGATCGCGGAAATCATGCTGCGCGTCAGCGGCTGATCTGACAGGATAGATGCGGCGGTCTACGCCGCATCTGCCGGAGAAAGGAACACAGAATGGGTGAGCCCCGCATTCCCGGAGCGGAAATCGAAGAAGCGGTGGAATGGCGTCATCATCTGCACGCCAATCCCGAACTTGCATTCGAGGAGCATGGAACGTCTGATTTCATCGCCCGGAAGCTCTCCGAATGGGGTTATTCCGTCAAAACCGGCTACGGAAAGACGGGGGTCGTTGGCTCGCTGCAGCGTGGCACGTCCTCCAGGGCCATCGGCATCCGTGCCGATATCGATGCGCTGCCCATCCTCGAGTATTCCGGTGTTCCCTACGCGTCGAAGACATCAGGCAGAATGCACGCCTGCGGTCATGACGGCCATGTGGCGATGGCCCTTGCGGCGGCGCGGGCGGCAAGCCGCTTTCAGTTTGATGGCTCCGTCCACTTCATCTTCCAGCCGGCCGAGGAAAGCGAAGGCGGCGGACGCGCGATGGTCGAGGACGGGCTTTTCCGCGACTTCGCCATGGACGACATCTACGCAATGCATAACTGGCCGGGCCTCGATCTCGGGCGCTGCGTCGCCAGGGACGACGAAATGATGGCGGCCTTTGGCACCTTCGAGATCAAGGTCCGAGGGCGCGGCGCGCACGGAGCCATGCCGCATGAGGGCGCGGACCCGATCGTGGCCGCCTCCCAGATCGTCTCCGGCCTGCAGACGATCGCCAGCCGCAATGTCTCGCCGCTGCAGTCCGCGGTCGTTTCCGCTACCCAGATCCATGGCGGCGATGCCTGGAACGTCATCCCGGAAGAGGTCGTGATCCGCGGGACGACCCGCTGGTTCGACGAAGATGTCGGCCGGAAGATCGCCGAGCGCATCGGCGGGCTCGCCACTTCGGTGGCGACAGGCTTCGGCTGCACGGCGGATGTCGACCATACCGCGCGATATCCGGCGACGATCAATAATCCGGACTGCGCGCGGTTCGTGCGCGAGCTCGGTGCCCGCGTCAACGGAATCGAGGTCGTGGACGCCCTGCCGAGCATGGCAGCCGAGGACTTCGCTTTCATGCTGCGTGAGATTCCTGGCTGCTATTTCTGGCTCGGAGCGCGAAAGGACGGCTCCAATCCGGGCTTGCATTCGGCTTATTTCGATTTCAACGACAAGCTCCTTCCGCTCGGCGCGGACATGTGGGTTTCGCTGGTAGAGGAGCGGCTGCGCGCTGCCTGACGGATTTGCCACCGGCAAGGTGTTGCTCCCACAGCAACGCTGATTGACTCGTGCTGTCTCCTGGCCCACGCTATTCCCATGGAAACACTGGATGCCAAGGCGCTGCGGATTTTCATGGCGGTGGTGCGGTTCGGCTCGATCCGCAGCGCCGCGGAGAGCATGAATGTGGCGCCTTCCGTCGTCAGCCGGCAGATCGCCGAGACGGAACGCAATATCGGCCTGCCACTATTCGACCGAACGAGCCGCGGCGTCGAGCTTACCGACGCAGGGCAGCTCGTTCTCGACCACGCCAGGCGCGTGGTTGAAGATCATGAATTGCTCGCCGAGCAGCTCGATCAATTGCGAGGTGTCCAACAGGGCCGCGTCCGCATATGCTGCGGCGAGGGCTTTCTTGGCGACCTCATCGAGAATGGTATGAAACCGTTCGTCGCGGTCTACCCTACCATCAGATATGATGTGCAGCTCGGCAGCACCGAGCATATCCTCGACAGCGTGGCGAACGGCGATACAGATATCGGCATCGCCTACAATCCACCGATCGATACGCGCATCCGTTCGCTGGCGATTTCCCGGCAATCGCTCTGTTTCGTTGCACCGCCTGGCCATCCGCTGCTTTCGCGAAACCGGATAGCACTCGAGGAATGCCTCGCAACGCCCTGTGCGATGCTCAGCAAGGGCCATGGCGTCACCCAGCTCGTGGAACGCGTTGCCGCCGATCGTGGCGTGGCGGTTGCGCCGCTGCTCGATACACCCTCGATCGACATTCTGCGCCGTTTCGTCAGTGCAGGCCTGGGCGTGACATTTCTCCCGAGGTTCGCTGTCACGACGGAGCTATCGCGGGGTATTCTGGGCGTCGTCGAGCTTTCGGACCCACTGCTCTTCGAGGCCAGCGCGCATTTGATGGTGAAGGCTCGCAGGAGACTGCCGGCATCCGTGGAAAAATTGGCGACCTATCTGGCCTCGCAGATGTCGGCTTTCAAAAGCTGAGCATCACGTTGCTCCCCCGGCAACGCCTTGTTCCCGGATCATCGTCTACCACCTCCTTTGCTTTGATGCGACCTTGCCGACCATGTTGGCGGCTGACCAAGGGAGTTCACCGTATGTCAAAGGAAAAGCAGACAATCGTCGGCGTCATCGGATTGGGCAGCATGGGGCTCGGCATGGCGCAGACCCTGGCGGGAAAGGGCTTCGAGACACTGGGCTTCGATCTCTCCGATGAACGCAAGGCGCTTGCCGAAAAGTCGGGCGTTGTCCCCGTCAACGGCATCGCCGATGCTTTCGAGCGAAGCACATTCCTGGTGTTCTCATTGCCCACGGCCAAGGATGTCGCCAGCGTCGTCAACGACCACATTGATACCCTGAAAAACCGCCATGGCGACCGCGTCATCATCATCGACACCTCCACATCGGAGCCCGATGTCAGCCGCGAGTTGGCGCTCCGGCTCAACGCCCTCGACCACGGCTTCCTGGATGCTCCCGTCAGCGGCGGCCCTGGCGGCGCGGCGTCGGGCAAGCTCACCATGATGATCGGCGGCGCCGAGGAAGATGTCGCGCTGGCCCGCCCGGTGATCGAGGCGATGGCGGCAAAGGCACTGCATGTCGGCCCCAGCGGCGCCGGCAATGTCGCGAAGCTGGTCAACAATCTGCTTGCGGCAGCCCACATGATCACCACGAAGGAAGGGCTGAAACTCGCCTTCTCCGCCGGCCTCGATCCGGAAGCGGCTTTAAGGGTGCTCAACGCCGCCTCGGGACGCTCGATGATCAGCGAGGTGCATTTCCCGACCTGGATCATGTCCAACACATTCAACAGCGGCTTCTCCATGGGGCTAATGCGCAAGGACGTCCGCCTCGCACGGGAACTTGCCGCCCGGACTGGCGTGAATCTGCCCGTCGCCGATCTGGTCGCCGAACTCTGGGCCGACGCCGCGGAACTGGAGGACAAGGACGACTTCACACGAATGGGCGACTTCCAAACGTCAAAGTAAGGGTGAGGAAAAATGGGTAATCTGGATATTACGCGCGATCCCGGGCAACGGATCAGGGAAATCCTGAAGGACTTCAGCGGTATGGAGGAAATCGGCAGCCTGATTGATGGCGGGATCGTCGTCGGCGGCGGCGAGGAGTTGACGCTGACCGATCCGGCAACGGGCAAGCCTTTCGCCACCTTCCGGGACGCGGACCAGTCAGTCATCGATGCGGCGATGGAGGCGGCTGCCCAGGCGCAGCGGCAATGGATGCAGCTGACGGCATCGGCACGTGGCCGCGTGATGACCGAGATAAGCCGGAAAATCCGCGAACATGCCGCCGATATCGCCGAGATCGAGAGCCGCTCGGCGGGCCGCCCGATCCGCGATATCCGCGGCGAGGTGATCCGTGTCGCCGAGATGTTCGAATATTACGCGGGCTGGTGCGACAAGCTCCATGGCGACGTCATCCCCGTGCCGACCTCGCATCTCAATTATACCAGGCACGAGCCGGTTGGCGTCGTCGTCCAGATCACACCCTGGAATGCGCCGCTCTTCACCGGCGGCTGGCAGATCGCTCCCGCCATCTGCGCCGGCAACGCCGTTGTCATCAAGCCATCCGAGTTGACACCCCTCAGCACGCTCATCCTCGGCCTGCTTTGCGAAAAAGGCGGCGCGCCGCGCGGTCTGGTCAACGTCATCGCCGGCCAGGGCGTCACCGCCGGCCAGGCGGCGATCGCGGATCGCCGGACGGGACTGGTGGTTTTCGTGGGTTCGGCGCAGGCTGGTGCGCTGATCGCGGCAACAGCGGCTCAGAACCTCGTGCCGTGCATCCTCGAACTCGGCGGGAAATCCGCCAACATCGTCTTCGCCGATGCCGATATGGACCGGGCGACCCTGGGCGCACAGTCGGCGATCTTCGGCGGCGCCGGTCAGAGCTGCGTCGCCGGCTCACGGCTGCTCGTCCATCGCTCCGTTCATGCGGAATTCGTCGAACGCTACGCGCGGGCATCGGAAAGGATACCGGTCGGCAATCCCGGTCTTGAGACGACACAAATCGGCCCGATCAACAATCTGCGCCAGTGGGGCAAGATCAGCGCGATGGTCAGGCAGGGTGTCGGCGAGGGCGCCCATCTCGTCACCGGCGGCAGCAGGCCGGCCGAGCTGGAGAGCAGCGGCGGTTTCTATTTCGCCCCGACCATTCTCGATAATGTCGCGCCGGATGCGACCCTTTCGAGGGAAGAGGTGTTCGGTCCCGTCGTGGGCGTGACCCCGTTCGACACGGAAGAGGAAGCGATCGCCCTCGCCAATGACAATCCATACGGGCTGGCGGGCGCCGTGTGGACACAGAATGTAGCCCGTGCGCACCGGATTGCCTCGCAGGTGCGGGCCGGCACGTTCTGGATCAACGGCTATAAGACGATCAGCGTGATGTCGCCCTTCGGTGGCTTCGGCAAGAGTGGCTATGGCAGGTCGAGCGGCAGGGAGGCACTTTTGGCCTATACCCAGACCAAGAGCATCTGGGTCGAGACGGCGGCCGAGCCGGCCGTCACCTTCGGCTATTCCGCAGGCTGAGAGCGGATCGGGCAATCCCCACATCGGAATGCCCGGTTGCCCCTCACCATTTGACCTTGAAGGCGAGGTTACCTGAAAGGGCGTAGCTTTCGGCGAAGTCCTCGATGGTGGATTGTGCGGCGAGTTTGGCGAACATGCCGTAGCGACCGTCGTTCCAGTTGTAGGTTCCGCCGGCGCCGATTTCGGCCCAGACGTTTTCCTCCGTTGTGGTGAAGCGTTCGCCGGAGACGCTCCATTTGTTGCGGCCGAGGAACTGGCGGTGGAGGCTGGCGATGCCGTAGAGGTCGGCCTGGCGGGTGAAGCCCATGGCGTCCTGCCAGCTGCTCTGGTAGTTGGCGGCCAGGCCGATGCGCGCCGTCAGGCTGCCGGGCCTGTCGTAGGCGAACTTCGCGCCATAGGGATCGGTGAAGCCGTCGAGGTCGAGCGCGGCATAGGTGAGCTGCGCCTGCGGCGTCAGGAGCCAGTGCTCGTCGAGCGCGATGCGCTGGCCGCTCTCCAGGCTGACGACATAGCCGAGGCTGTCCAGGCCGTCGGCGAGGCTGCGGCGCAGGCTGGCCGAGGTGAGGTCGCTGTCGAACCAGGTGAGCTGCGCCTGCCCGTCGAGATAATAGCCGGCATCGTCATACCAGGTCAGTGCGGCGCCCAGCCCGGTGCCGCCCACCTCCATGCGGCCATGGCCGTAATAGGAGGCGATGTCGGCGGTGGCGGTGCCGTAATTGACCCAGACGCTGCCGATCAGCCGGCCGCGCGCGTTCTCGTGGAACTGGCCGTCGACGCCCGCCTCCAGTTTCCAGGAGTTGATCTCGTATTCGGCATCGGTGAGCGACTGGTCGAGATGATGGCGGCCATGCGCCGCCTCGATGCGGCTCCAGATCAGCCCCGCCTCGGTCATCGCCACCGGCCCCGGCTCTGAAATATTGATCCCCTTACCTTGCGGGCTGCTAAAGCGTCGTCAACCGTTAGACCGTCGTTCCGGCCTAAACCTTCCTGGCAAAATCCATATATTGCGTCAGTGCGCAGACGAGATGATAAAAGATGGAGGCGGGGACGTCATTGGCCCGCGCGCGCCCTTCTTCATCGATCAGATCGATCCAGAGACCCTTCGGCGCCGGCTCGATATGCCAGCGGAACAGGCGTCCGACACGCGCTTCTATCTCCGGTTTCAGATCAGGTCCGCCATTGCCGTCGAGCGCAATGGCCGCCTTGATCGCCTCGGTCTGCGGCCAGCTGCGCGAATTGCGGTCGATAGGCAGGCCGTGGCGGGAAACCGAATTATAGGCAAGGCCCGTTGCCCGGTTGAGCCCGTTGGCGATGGCCGAGGCATAGAGCTTGCGCCCGAGCCGCACCACATCCTTCTGGCCGGAGGCAGCGGCGAATGCGACAAGCAGCGACGCCCATTCGAAATGATGGCCCGGCTCCGTCCATTCGCCTTTCTCGCCAGGCATGCGCTCCCAGGTCTGGGTAAAGAACTCGCCCAGCGTCCAGCTATCGGGATCGAAGAAGCGACAGCGGAAAAGATCGACGATGCGTGCGGCGCGCTCGAGGAAGCCGCGCTCGCCCGTGACGGAATGCCAGGCGAGAAAAGTCTCCAGCAGATGCATGTGCGGGTTGGAGCGGCGCATGCAGTCCGGCCTGTCACGATCGGCCGGCTCCTCAAGGAAGCCGGCGCACCGCGCATCGGCGAGATATTCGTCGATGAAGGCGAATGTCTCCGTCGCAAGCGGCAGGGCATCCCTGTGTCCCGCCTTATGGGCATGGGCCAGCGCCAAGAGAACGAATGACTGGTCGTAGGCATCCTCGGTCGGGTCCGCCGCGCTGCCATCCGGATTGAATGTCTTCACCCAGCCGCCGCGCTCGGTGCGGCCATGCGCCTTGATGAAGCGTATGCCGTGATCGATCAGTTCCCTCGCCGGGCCGTCCCAACCCATCTCCTTGGCCACCGCGAAGGCATAGATCTGGCGTGCCATGGTGCGCGTGCGCTTGATCCGCTCGATCGGCAGGCCGGTGAGCGACAGCACCTCGAAGAAGCCGCCATGGCGTTCGTCCACGCCCACGGTCGACCAGAGCGGCAGGGTCTCCTCGAACAGCCAATGATGCACGCGGTCCGCATAGGCGCCCGCCACCGGCATGCGGTCGGGCGCGGGCGTGAATTTCGTCTCGAGCCGCCCCGTCTTCTCCAGCTGCTCGACGATCTTGCGGACATGCTGGCTTTCGGAGATCGGCGCGACGAAGGTCGCATCCTCCGTGGCGACGACCGCCATGTCGCGCAGGCCCACCGCCGAGATCAGTCGCCCCTCGCTGCGCAGATAGCTGTGCTCGCAATCGATGGCGACAACATCGCCCACCACGACATTGCCATCGCCGTCATGCTCGCCCGACTGGGCGCGCATGTCGAGGAGCGACTGCCAGGAACCAAGATCGTGGAAGCGGAATCGCGCCTCGACCAGCCCGATATTGCGGATATGCTCCATGATCGCGTAATCCACCGAGATCGAAGGCACGGCGGCATAGAGATCGTATGGCAGGTAGGTGCCGGACACATCCGTCACCGCCTGATCGAGCGCCGCCACCGCGCCGTGCCAGATCTCCGGCGCATGCGTCAGGAAAGCCTCGCGCATGACGCTCGCGCGGAACAAGAAAATGCCGGCGTTCCAGCAAAAATTTCCCTGCTGCAGATAGGATTTCGCCGCCGCCTCGTCCGGCTTTTCGATGAACCGGACGACATCGCGCACTCCGTCATTTTCAGGCCCGGTTTCGACATAGCCGAAGCCGGTTTCCGGCTTGTCCGGCCGAATGCCGAAAACGACGATACGCCCGTCAAGGGCGGCCGGCACGCCTGCCTCGACCGTGTCCCAGAAATCGCGATCGGTGGAGATCTCGTGATCGGAGGGCACGACCAGGACGAGCGCATCGCCATGTTCGCGCGACGTTATCTCGGTGGCGAGCACCACGGCGGCAGCCGTATTGCGGCCCACCGGCTCGAAGATCGGCCTGCCGCCGCCAAGCCCGATGCCGGCCAGATCCTGGCCGATGCGGGCGGCGTGGAGCTCCGATGCGAGCAGGTAAGCCGGCGCCGATCCGGCCCGGCGCGCACGCATCCGCCGGACCGTCTTCTGCAGCATCGATCCCTGGCCGGAAAGGTCGTGAAACTGTTTCGGGAAATCCTCTCGCGACAGCGGCCAAAGCCGTGAACCGACGCCGCCGCTCATGATAAAGCTGACAACAAGGTCGGTCATGTCTCACCCCGGATAATTTCTGATTGTGGCACCGGCTTCGCGATTCCACTTGCTGGCTTCATTTTCAGACATAGCCTACGCCCGGCTCGCAGCCAATGGAATCCGTCCAAAAGCATGTGGGGAAGGTTCACATCGTTTTTTTGACGAAACGTCTTGCAGGCGGAAAAACGCAGCGCTATAAGCCGCCATCATTGGTCACGGAGTGTAGCGCAGCCTGGTAGCGCACCTCGTTCGGGACGAGGGGGTCGGAGGTTCGAATCCTCTCACTCCGACCAACGAAATTAGGGGTCCAGCCCGGAGACATAGGTAACAGATCGTACCTAAGACATGGGTGACAACCTCGTGCCGCACCGATTGCGCGCCAATTCCTTGTCAATCTTGCTGATTTTTTCCGGCGCACCGAGCATCCAGATCGATTTGTAGAAGGCATGCAATTCGGTTTCGACCGATAACACCCGATGGTCAAGGCATCAGCCTATTCATTCCATAGAATGCGCACCGACATGGTCGCAGCGGCGGTGCGGTTCTCCACCCCCAGCTTGTCGAAGATCTGTTCCAGATGCTTGTTGACCGTGCGTGGCGACAGATCGAGAATTTCGGCGATCTCTCTGTTCGACTTACCATGCGTGATCCATAGCAGCACCTCGGCGACGCGCAGCGACAATCCGAATGCGATGGCCAGGCGCTCTTCGTCCGTTCCGGCATCACGATCGATCAGCCGTACCAGTCGCTCCGAACCTTCCGCGCCACCAGCGGCGCGAAACTCGATTTGCTTTCCGTTGCGTTGAAAAAGATAGGCCTGTCTGCCGTTTGCGTTTTGCGACAAGAGCCAGTCGGTGAGCTCCCACGGCAGCCGGCTGCCTTCCTCGATGGCAATACCGCATAGTATCAGGAGATCGTTTGCCTGCGGCGTTGCCCACAGGACCCGGCCCGCCGCATCGGTGACCAAGATGCGCCGGCCGGTGTTGTCGAGCGCATCGCGCGCCGAGCGCGCGCGGCGTGCATTGGCCAGATGCGCCCGCATACGCGCCAAAAGCTCCACCAGTGGAACGGGTTTGACGACGAAGTCGACGCCACCCGACGCAAAAGCGTTTACCACATGCTCGCTGTCCCCGAACCCCGTCATGAAAATGACCGGGGTGTCGGCCATCCCCATCTCGGTTTTCAGTATGCGACAGGTTTCGAAACCATCGAGGCCCGGCATTTTCGCATCCATGAGAATGATATCCGGCTCGATATCCCGTGCGAGGTTCAAGGCGGCGCGGCCGCTATCGGCAAGGAACACCTTCATGCCCTCCAGATCGAGGGCGTCCGTGAGCATTCCGAGCGTATCGGGTGAATCGTCGACCACGAGAACGACAGGGGCTGATTGCGCCTGCGGTTTCATCGCGATTCTCTCTGGCCACTGTGTTGTGCCGCGCCCATGCAGTTCTCCATACATCAACCGACTCCACTGCTGCGCAAAACCTGTTGCGGGTGATAGTTCCATTCGACATCAAGCGTTGAGCTCAGTTGTTCGACCAGATCATCGATGCTGAACGGCTTGATGAGATAACCATCATGCAAGCGTCGGTAATCGTTGAGGTTGCGCTCGTTGCCCGCATCCGCCGAAATCATGACGATCGGCAAAAGCGGATGCATGCCTTCCCGCACGATGCGTGCCACCTGCCAGCCGGACAGGCCGGGCATGGCCACATCCAGGAGCAGGATATCCGGTCGGAATTCATTCAAGGCCTCCAAACAGGTGGGGCCATTGGGAACTGCAGTCACCTCAAACCCCAAAGGCACCAGAATGTCTGTGATGAGCGCGCGTTGGACCGGGTCATCGTCGGCAATCAGGACGCTGTGCGGCCCGCTCTTGAGGCCGGCAATGGCGGCTGCGGGGCGCTTTTGATCATCGGGGCGGGTGGCAGCGCCCAGCATCAACCGCACGGTGAACACGGTTCCCACACCGGGATCCGACTTCACGCTCAGACCGCCGCCCATGATCTCGACGAGGAGCTTGGTGATTGTCAGGCCAAGTCCTGTGCCGGGCGGATGACCGCTCCCATTCGCATCCTCGATCCGCTCGAAGGGAAGGAAGATGCGCTCGATATCCGCCGCAGCAATACCGGGTCCGGTGTCCTCGATCTCAAAAATGGCGATCTGGCTGCGATAGGTTACGCGCAGCGACACCTGCCCAGCTTCGGTGAATTTGACTGCGTTCGACAGGAGGTTGATCAGAATCTGCCGCAGCCTCTTCTCGTCCGTGTAGACATAGTCGGGGATATACGGCCCCGGCTCGAAAACGAAGCGGATGTCCTTTTCGGCAGCCTGAAGGGAGAACATGTCCACGAGCTGGTCGAGATAGGGGCGCAACGCCGTCTTGTCACGGTAGATTTGCATTCGCCCCGCCTCGATCTTCGATATGTCGAGCAACCCCTCGATCAGCCCGACCAGATGTTCGCCGGAGCGCTTGATGGTGCGCGCGGCATTAGCGACGATCTCCGGCGTCAGGTCGCGGCGGTTGAGCAACTGCGCATAGCCGAGGATGGAGTTGAGCGGCGTGCGCAATTCATGGCTGAGACCGACGATATATTTGCTCTTGGCCTGATTGGCCGACTCGGCAGCTTCCTTGGCTTTTTGAAGTAGCCGGTCAGTCTCTTCATGCGCTTCGATCTCATCCATAAGTAAGGTCGTGTGGCGGCGCGCTTCATCCTCGGCAAAGACACGGCTCTCATGGGCCAGCACGAAGAGCCAGACCATGACCGCAGCGATAACGAAGATGATCACGAACAACCGGAGGAACATCAGCGAAACGAGCTCCGGCGGCAGGCCGTCGCGGGCCGTGGACTGGTAGTAAACCACCAGCAGGACCAGGGCGATCACAGCGCTGACAACCAGCAATATGCCGAGATATGTACCGATCCGCGAACTGACCAGGGAAGCGATGCGGGGTGGGAAAACCGCTCTGGCAAATATGCCGATCTGCTCCGCGAAACGCGCATTTTCCTTGCAGCGGTCGCCGCAATGCGCATCGAGCGAGCAGCACAAAGAACAGATCGGCCCCCTGTACACGGGACAGGCAGCCATGTCCTCCACCTCAAAACTGTGCTCACAGACACAGCACTGCAATGTCTGTTGCGAACCGGACGCGGATGAGGTCCGGGCAAGATAGTAGCGCCCGCCGGTGGCAACGGCGATCAGGGGCGCGAGCAGAATGGCGGAGCCGATGGCGACGTGGGCGTAGAGCGCAGCCGCCACGCTCCCGAACCAGCCGAGATAAGACATCAGCGACAGCAGAATGGCGATGGCCACGGCCCCGAAGCCGACCGGGTTGATGTCATAGAGATGCGCCCGCTTGAACTCGATATAGCGAGGCGACAGGCCGAGCGGCTTGTTGATGGTCAGATCCGAGACGATCGCCGCCAGCCAGGCCCCGGCGATGATGGCGTAGAGCCCGAGAACCTGCTCCAACCCCTTATAGACCCCGAACTGCATCAGCAGCACACCGATCACCACGTTGAACACCACCCACACGACCCGGCCGGGGTGGCTGTGTGTGAGACGGGAGAAGAAATTCGACCAAGCGATGGAGCCGGCATAGGTGTTGGTAACGTTGATCTTCACCTGGCACAGAACGACGAAGATGCCGGTCAGCGCCAGAGCGAATTCGGGGCTGGCAACCATGTCCCGGAATACGGTCAGATACATCTGCGTCGGTTCGGAAGCGTCATGAAAGGCAACGCCGCTTTCAAAGGCGTAGTAGGCCAGGAACGAACCCGCCAGCATCTTCAATGCGCCGATCACCACCCATCCCGGCCCCGCCGCAAGCAATGCCGTCCACCAGGCAACGCGATTGGTGTGCAGCTTGCGCGGCAGAAACCGCAGATAATCCACCTGCTCGCCGATCTGGGCGACGACCGAGAAGACGACGGCCGACGCCGCGCCGAACAAGGGCAAGGAGAATGTGCCGTCCACAGGGCCGAGCAGGCCGGTATAGCCGGTCCATTCCCGCACGGAGGGAAGACTTTGTGCGCCGATATATACGAAAGGTAACACCTGCAGACACAGCCAGAAGGGTTGGGTCCAGGCCTGGAACCTGTTGATGAAGGTGATGCCGTGAATGACGAGCGGGATGATCAGAAGCGCGCTGACCAGATAACCAGCGGCAAGAGGAATGCCGAAACACAACTCCAGCGCGGCCGCCATGATCGCCGCCTCTATGGAGAAGAAGATGAAGGTGAAGCTGGCATAGATCAGCGATGTAACGGTCGAGCCAAGATAGCCGAAGCCGGCACCGCGCGTCAGAAGATCGATGTCGACGCCGTATTTCGCCGAATTGTAGGAGATAGGGATTCCCAGAAGAAATATGACGAAACAGCTCGAAACCACAGCCCAGAAAGTGGTTTCAAAGCCGTAGTTCAGCGTCAACGTTCCACCGATCGCCTCCAGCGCGAGAAACGAGACCGCGCCGATTGCAGTGTTGGCGATGCGCCAAGCAGACCATTTGCGGACCCTGTGGGCGGTGAAGCGCAGCGCAAAGTCTTCAAGTGTCTGATTGGCCACCCACTTATTGTAGGTGCGTCTGGTGCGGGTAACCTTGAACCCTGCAGTCATATGTTCCCCAAAACCCTGACGGCCCGCAACAACAGCGCAGGCCTGTCCCTCAAAAACTCTCCCTTGTTCTAACCCTCCACATCCGTCGGGGGCCTTCAATGCCCCTCCATTCACCTTATTCGCCGCCCTCACACTCCGTCATTTCCCGCAGCTTACGGGTAAATTCGGGCAACGTGAATACGTTAAATGCCCCGTTGATAGGCAAATCGCTTTGATGTCCAAAATTGCAGCAGTTGGCATCCAGCAAGCCAGCACGCTTTGACAATTGGCTAACGGGACAGGGCATCATCATGAGCGACGACACTCCTAAAAAAGCACTTTCAGCCACACGCCGCCAAGTGCTGGCGGGCTTCAGCGCCCTGCCTTTCATGGGCATGCTTGGCGGCAAGGTGAACGCAGCCGATTATCCGACTGCGGAGGTGAATACAACCGGGCTTGCAGTGACCGACGACAAGGTGACGGTCGGCATCCTTCACTCGGTCACCGGCACGATGGCGATTTCAGAGACCGGTTCCGTGCAGGCGGAGAAACTCGCCATCAAGCAGATCAACGAAGCAGGCGGCGTGCTCGGCAGGCAGATCGACTTCATCCAGGAGGACGGCGCCTCCGACTGGCCAACCTTCGCCGAGAAAGCCAAGAAGCTGCTCGTGCAGGACAAGGTGGCCTCAGTGATGGGCTGCTGGACGTCCGCCTCGCGCAAGGCGGTGCTGCCGGTCTTTGAGCAATATAACGGCATGCTCTACTACCCGACCTTCTACGAGGGGCTGGAGCAGTCTCCCAACGTCATCTATACGGGCCAAGAAGCGACACAACAGATCATCGCCGGCATCGACTGGGTGGTGCAGAACAAGGGCGCCAAGAGCTTCTATCTGCTGGGGTCCGACTATATCTGGCCGCGCACCTCCAACAAGATCGCCCGCAAGCACATCGAGAAGTTGGGCCTCAAGGTGTCGGGCGAGGAATATTACCCACTCGGCCACACCCAGTTCAATTCGGTCATCAACAAGATCAAGCTGACCAAGCCCGATGTCATCTACGCCATCGTCGTCGGCGGCTCCAACGTCGCCTTTTACAAGCAGTTGAAGGCGGCCGGCATCGACATGACCAAGGAGAAGCCACTGCTTCTCACCATCTCGGTAACGGAGGATGAGATCCTCGGCATCGGCGGCGAGAACATCGTGGGCGCCTATGCCTGCATGAAATACTTCCAGAGCCTGCCGAACGACAACAATGCCGAATTCGTCAAGGCCTTCAAGGAAATGTGGGGTGACGAAATCGTCATCGGAGACGTGACGCAGGCCGCCTATCTCGGTCCCTGGCTCTGGAAGATGGCGGTGGAGAAGGCCGGCAGCTTCGACATCGACAAAGTGCGTGCGGCCTCTCCCGGCATCGAGTTCGCCAAGGCGCCCGAAGGCTATGTGCGCATCCACGAGAACCATCATCTGTGGTCGAAGACCCGCGTCGGCCATGCGCTGAACGACGGACAGTACGAGGTGGTGTTCGAGACCGCCGATCTCGTGCAGCCCGATCCGTTCCCGGCAGGGTATCAATAAACCTTTCGACCCGGCCCCTCCGGCGCTCGTCCGGAGGGGCTCTCCCTCACAGCGTTCCACCGGCACATCCAGTCTGCGCGAGGCGAACATGATCGGCGACTACACCCTTCTCGAATTCAGCTCCATCCTGGCGATGCAGGGTTTCGCCGGGCTGATCCTCTTCTCCGTCTTCGTGCTGATGGCGCTGGGGCTCGCCATCATCTTCGGCCAGATGGGCGTCATCAACATGGCCCATGGCGAGTTCATGATCCTGGGCGCCTATGTCACCTGGCTCTGCTCGGGGCTCGTGACAGCCTACGCACCCGCACTCTTTCCCGCCTATTTCTTCATCGCGATGGCGCTCGCTTTCATCGTCACCGGCGCGCTCGGCATCCTGGTGGAGTGGGCGATGATCCGCCATCTCTACAGGCGCCCACTCGACACGCTGCTCGCCACCTGGGGCCTGAGCCTTATCCTGCAGCAGCTCTACCGCTCCGTCTTCGGCGCGCGCGAGGTGGGGGTGAGCCTACCCGACTGGATGATGGGCTCCTTCGCACTCACCGACATCATCGAGGTGCCCATCAACGGCATCTTCGTGATGGCGCTCACGATGCTCATCTCGCTTGCCGTCTTCCTCCTGATGTTCCGCTCCCGCTGGGGCAAACAGGTGCGCGCGGTGGTGCAGAACCGCGCCATGGCGGGCGCGGTCGGGATCAACACGAAGAAGGTTGACCGCCTCACCTTCGGCCTCGGCTGCGGTGTGGCCGGCGTGGCGGGTTCGGCCTTCACCATGATCGGTTCCACCGGGCCGACAGCGGGCCAGCTCTACATTGTCGACACTTTCCTGGTCGTCGTCTTCGGCGGGGCTGCGAGCCTGCTCGGCACCATTGCCTCCGCCTTCACCATCTCCCAGGCGCAGTCGACGATGGAATTCTTCATGTCCGGCTCCATGGCCAAGGTTCTCACACTTCTCACCGTGGTCGGCATCCTCATGCTGCGGCCGGAAGGTCTCTTCACCCTCAAGATGCGCCGCTGACGGGAGACGACGCCATGAACACCACCCTCTACACAAGGCGCGAATGGATTGCGCTTGCCATCGTGGCCGCGCTCATCCTGATCGTCTTTCCCGTCACCATGGACGTCTTCCGCCTCAATCTGGTGGGTAAGTACCTCACCTATGCCTTCGTGGCGGTCGGTCTGGTGCTGTGTTGGGGGCATGGCGGAATCCTGAGCCTCGGCCAGGGAATCTTCTTCGGCCTCGGCGGCTACTGCATGGCCATGTTCCTGAAACTCGAGGCCTCCAGCCCCGAGAATACGGCCATCCAGTCCACCCCCGGCATCCCCGACTTCATGGACTGGAACCAGGTGACCGAGCTCCCCTTCTGGTGGGTGCCGTTCAAATCCTTCCCCTTCGCGGCCGCCGCCGTCATCCTGGTGCCGGTCGTCTTCGCCTACGTCATCGGCGCGGCGATGTTCAAAAGGCGAGTGGGCGGCGTCTATTTCGCCATCATCACGCAAGCCATCGCCGCCATCCTCACCATCCTCATCATCGGCCAGCAGGGCTATACCGGCGGGGTCAACGGCATCACCGACCTGCGCACGCTGCTCGGCTGGGACATCCGCACCGACAGCGCCAAGTTCATCCTCTATTTCGTCAACGCCGTCCTCCTGATTGCCGTCCTCGTTCTCGGCCAGATGGTGCGCATGTCGAAGTTCGGCCGGCTACTCATCGCCATGCGCGACAAGGAGGACCGGGTACGCTTCTCCGGCTACAGCGTGGCCGATTTCAAGATCTTCATCTTCTGCCTGGCAGCCGCCTTCTCGGCCATCGGCGGGGCGATGTTCACCCTGCAGGTGGGCTTCATGTCGCCCTCCTTCGTGGGTATCGTACCCTCTATCGAGATGGTCATTTTCGCCGCCGTCGGCGGGCGGCTGTCGCTCTTCGGCGCGGTCTATGGCGCGCTCATCGTCAACTGGGCCAAGACCAGCTTTTCCGAAACTTTCCCGGAACTTTGGCTCTTCGCCATGGGCGGGCTCTTCATCGCCGTCGTCATGGCTTTCCCCAATGGGCTTGCCGGGCTCTACCGGTCCCATGTCGAGCCGTTTTTGGCAAAGCTGACGCGGAAATCGCCTCCGTCGCCCGCTCCCGACACCGCACCGGTCGAAGCCGTCAAGCTGGCCGCTGAATAGGAGGCTCACTCATGCAACAGACCAACCCGGCCTCCACGTCCAAGGACTTCCTCCTCTCCGTCGAAGGCCTCACCGTCTCCTTCGACGGATTCAAGGCCGTCAACGACCTCTCCTTCTACGTCGACGAGAACGAGATCCGCGTCATCATCGGCCCCAACGGCGCCGGCAAGACCACCGTGCTCGACCTGATCTGCGGACGGACAAAGGCCACCGCGGGTTCCATTCGCTTTCGCGACAAGGAGCTGACGCGGATGAGGGAGCACGAGATCGTTCATGCCGGCGTGGGGCGGAAATTCCAGAACCCGTCGATCTACGAGGACCTGACGGTCTTCGAGAATCTCGAGCTCTCCTTCCCGCGCGGCCGCGGCGTCTTCGGCGCCCTCGCCTTCAAGCGCGATGCCGAGGTGGTCAGCCGTGTCGAGGAGATCGCCGAGATGATCTTCCTCAAGAACCAGCTCAAGACGGAAGCGGCAATCCTGAGCCACGGGCAGAAGCAATGGCTGGAGATCGGCATGCTCCTGATCCAGAGCCCGGAACTCCTGATGCTCGACGAGCCGGTGGCCGGCATGAGCGTTTCGGAGCGCGTGAAGACGGCCGAACTCCTGCACCGCATCATCCAGGACCATTCGGTGATCGTCATCGAGCACGACATGAAATTCGTCCAGGACATCGCCCACCGCGTCACCGTCATGCATCAGGGCAAAGTCCTCTCCGAGGGCTCGATGGACCATGTCCAGCACGATCCCAAGGTCATCGAAGTCTATCTGGGGCATTAGACAATGTTGAGCGTCGACAATCTTTCCGTCGCCTACGGGCAGAGCGAGGTGATCCATTCCGTCTCCTTCGATGTGAGACCGGGCGAGATCGTCGCCATCATGGGGCGCAACGGCATGGGCAAGACCACGCTCATGAAGTCGCTGATCGGCATGCTGCCCTCGCAATCGGGTGGCATTCGCATCGACGGCGCAGCGATCGAGGCTTCCGAACCCTACGAGCGCGTGGCCAAGGGTCTCGCCTTCGTGCCGCAGGGGCGCATGATCTTCTCCACCATGACAGTGAAGGAGAACATCGAGACAGGGCTGACCGTCACCGGCGAAAGCGCCGTGCCCGGCGACATCTACGAGCTGTTCCCGGTGCTCCTGGAGATGAGGAACCGGCGCGGCGGCAATCTCTCCGGCGGCCAACAGCAGCAGCTCGCCATCGCCCGCGCGCTCGCCTCGCGGCCCAAGGTGCTGCTGCTGGACGAGCCGACCGAGGGCATCCAGCCTTCGATCATCAAGGAGATGGCGCGCACGCTGCGCCGCATCCGCGACGAGCGTGGCCTTTCCATCGTCGTCTCCGAGCAGGTCTTGAGCTTCGCGCTCGACATCGCCGACCACGTGCTCGTCATCGAGAACGGCGAATTCGTCCACGAAAGCCGGCGGGAAGGCATCGACGAAAAGAAAGTCGCCGCCTTCCTGTCCGTCTGACCGTTCATCATTCACAAAAAGGAGCCATCCATGCCCGAAACACTGATCAAGGTCGATCTCGCCACCTCACCCTACGAGAACGAGAGGATCCACAACCGCTGGCACCCCGACATCCCCATGGCCTGCTGGGTGGAGCCTGGCGACGATTTTCGGGTCGAGACCTATGACTGGACGGGCGGGCAGATCAAGAACGACGACGACGCGGCCGACGTGCGCGACGTCGACTTGAATCAGGTCCACTTCCTGTCCGGCCCCATCGGCGTCAAGGGTGCGGAACCCGGTGATCTCCTGGTGGTCGACATCCTCGACATCGGCGCCGTCGAAAACTCGCTATGGGGATTTAACGGCTTCTTCTCGAAGAACAACGGTGGTGGCTTCCTCACCGAACATTTTCCGGAAGCACAGAAGTCCATCTGGGATTTCCACGGTATGTTCACCTCCTCGCGCCACGTGCCAGGCGTGAAATATGCCGGCCTCATCCATCCCGGGCTCATCGGCTGCCTGCCCGACAGGAAGATGCTGGAGGCGTGGAACGCACGCGAAAAGGCACTGTTCGACACGGATCCCGAGCGCGTACCTGCACTTGCCACGCTCCCCAATGGTGACGAGACCGCCCATATGGGCAAGCTCAAGGGTGAGGCCCGCGACAAGGCCGCGGCGGAAGGCGCCCGCACCGTGCCGCCGCGCGAGCATGGCGGCAACTGCGACATCAAGGATCTGAGCCGCGGCTCGAAGATCTATTTCCCCGTCTATGTGGACGGCGCCGGGCTCTCCATGGGCGATCTGCATTTCAGCCAGGGCGACGGCGAGATCACCTTCTGCGGCGCCATTGAGATGGCCGGCTGGCTGCATATCAAGGTGTCGCTACTCAAGGGCGGCATGGCCAAATACGGCATCAGGAACCCGATTTTCCGCCCTTCCCCCATCACGCCCAGATACGACGATTACCTGATCTTCGAAGGCATCTCTGTCGATGAGGCGGGCAAACAGCATTATCTCGATGTTCACATCGCCTACCGCCAGGCCTGCCTCAACGCCATCGAGTATCTGACGAAGTTCGGCTATTCGCGCGCCCAGGCCTATGCCATCCTCGGCACGGCCCCGGTCCAGGGCCACATCTCGGGCGTGGTCGACATCCCCAATGCCTGCGCGACCTTGTGGCTACCGACGGATATCTTCGAGTTCGACATCATGCCAGGCAGCGACGGGCCGACGAAGTTCCTCGACGGCTCGGTCTCCGTCCCGCTCGCTCCCGACCTCTGAGGTGCTCCCGATGCCCTTCTACGACTACGAATGCGCGGAGTGCGGTGTCTTTACCGCACTCCGCCCCATGGCCAAATCCGCCGAGCCGCGCGACTGCCCCGACTGCGGGCAATCCGCTCGCCGCGTTATTTTGCGCATGCCCAACATTGCCTCGATGGAAACGGGGCTGCGCGCCGCACACGCCGTCAATGAGCAGGCCAGGCACACCCCGAAGAGCAACAGGCTTTCCGAGCGTTCTCATGGCCCCGGATGTTCCTGCTGCTCGACAGAACGCTCGTCAAGGACCACACGCCGGCCGGACGGGTCCAAGTCCTTTGTCGGCGCGAGGCCCTGGATGATCAGCCACTAGAGAACTCTGCATTTTGATCATCGGCTTGCCAGTTCCGGCGTTTGTGTTGCGCACTGCCGCCAGCGCCCATAGATACTCCTCGAAGTGCTGTTCGATGCAGGACAGGTTGTGCGCCCATGTCCGCGTGCCACCAATCTGTAACGCTGAATTGCCGCATTCATCGCAGAGAACAACATTGCGATTCCATGGGAGATATTATGGGAAAAAGCACGGATCTGGATTTCTTCAACCTGCTCTCGGACAGCTATTTCAGGTTCACAAGGAAATCGCTTGTGCCCGGAGAACAGGAAGCTTCGCGTGCAGCGCGATGGCTTTATGAAGACGCTCCTTTCGGCTTGCTGGCCCACAATACCGATGCCGATCCCCGTTTCATCTATGCAAACAAGACTGCTCAGTCATGTTTCGAATATGATTGGGATGAATTCACCGCGCTTTTGTCGCGGTTTTCAGCCGAGCTGCCGGATCGTGAAGAACGGCAGCGTCTGCTCGACATCGTTGTACGGGATGGCTACATCTCGGATTACCGTGGAGTACGCGTGGCAAAATCGGGAAGACGATTCCGGGTTGATCACGTCACTGTGTGGCAATTGGTCGACAAGCATGGGCAGTTGCATGGACAAGCCGCGCTCATTCCCCGCTGGCAGGATGTGTAGACCGAATGAACGCATCCCTTTGGCCCGCCGATCCAGGTCGTGCGGATAAAGTTGATCTTGGCATATCAGGTTGTTTCGACGCCGCCGTCTGGCGGCAGCTCTAAACGCGCTCGAGCGCGATTGCGATACCCTGGCCCACGCCGATGCACATGGTTGCCAGCGCATATTGGCCGCCTTTGAGCGACAGCTCCAGTGCCGCGGTTCCGGCGACGCGCGCACCGGACATGCCAAGCGGATGACCGAGGGCGATTGCACCGCCATTCGGGTTGACGCGCCTGTCATCGTCGGCGATTCCGAGTTCACGCAAAACGGCAAGACATTGCGAGGCGAAGGCTTCGTTCAGTTCGATGACATCGAAAGCACCCGGCGCGATGCCGGTCCGAGCGCAAAGCTTCTTCGTTGCCGGAGCCGGTCCGATACCCATGATACGCGGCGGAACGCCCGCCGCCGCACCGCCGATGACGCGGGCTATCGGCTTAAGGCCATATTTCTTCACCGCGGTTTCAGAAGCAATGATAAGCGCTGCCGCACCATCGTTGACGCCGGATGCATTGCCCGCCGTCACCGTACCGCCTTCGCGGAAGGGCGTACCAAGCCTTGCGAGCGCTTCGATGCTTGCTGCACGCGGATGTTCGTCCTTTTCAACGATCACCGGATCGCCCTTGCGCTGCGGGACCGGGACTGAGACGATTTCCATCGCGAGGCGGCCGTTAGCCTGCGCAGCGGCAGCTTTTTCCTGGCTATGGAGCGCGAAAACGTCCTGATCCTGACGCGATACCTTGTAATCCTCGGCGACGTTCTCTCCGGTTTCCGGCATGGAATCGACGCCATACTGCTTTTTCATCAAGGGATTGATGAGGCGCCATCCGATGGTCGTGTCGAAGATTTCCGCCTTGCGTGAGAAGGCGCTATCTGCCTTCGGCATGACGAAGGGCGCGCGGCTCATGCTTTCCACGCCCCCGGCGACGATCAGTTCCGCCTCGCCTGCCCTAATGGCACGGGCGGCGGTGATGACCGCATCCATGCCGGAACCACAAAGACGGTTGATCGTGGTACCCGACACACTGACCGGAAGCCCGGCCAGAAGCAGCGACATGCGTGCGACGTTGCGATTATCTTCGCCTGCCTGATTTGCCGAACCAAATATGACATCGTCAACGGCATCCCAGTCGACGGAACCATTCCGCTCCATCAGGGCCTTGAGCGGAATTGCGCCCAGATCGTCGGCACGAACTGACGAAAGTGCTCCGCCATAACGACCAATCGGCGTGCGGATGTAATCGCAGATATAGGCTTCGCTCATGGTGAGCCTCACAGTTCAGGAACGACGAGATCAGCGACGGGGCCATCGATATGGAGCTTCGCGCCCGTCATGGCCTGAAGCTCTTCCAACGTGATCGCCGTCAGTTTTTCACGCAACACGAAACGGCCCTTATCGACGTCGATGACGGCATGGCTCGTATAGATGCGCGTGATGCAACCAACGCCCGTCAGCGGGAAAGTGCATTGCTCCACCAGTTTCGGCTCACCTTTCCTGGTGACGTGTTCTGTGATAACGACGACCTGCTTTGCTCCATGCACGAGGTCCATCGCGCCGCCGACCGCAGGCACCCCCCTGGCGCCAACGCGCCAGTTGGCAAGATCGCCGTTTTGGGCGACCTGATAGGCACCGAGGATCGCTACACCGAGATGGCCGCCGCGCACCATGGCGAAGCTGTCAGCATGATTGAAGAAAGCAGCGCCCGGCTTCAAGGTCACGGCCTTCTTGCCCGCATTGATCAGATCCCAGTCTTCTTCGCCTTCCGGCGGCGCTTCACCGAAATCAAGAATGCCGTTTTCGGTGTGGAAGATCGCCTCGCGACCTTCAGGCTGATAACGGGCAACCATTTCCGGGAAACCGATGCCGAGATTTACATAGGCGCCATCAACGATATCCTGTGCCGCGCGCCAGGCGATCTGGGCGTTGGAAAGCTTGATGTCCTCGCGAGTATCGATGGTCATACGTAGGCCACTCCTGCCCGAATGAGCTCTTCCTCCTGTTGCGGATTGGCGGCTTCGACAACGCGGTCGACAAAAATGCCGGGGGTCACGACATGCTCTGGCTCAATGCCGCCAAGCGGCACGATCTTCGACACCTGCGCGATGGTCTTCGCGGCCGCCATGCACATCAATGGATTGAAATTGCGCGCCGCCATCCGGTAGGTAAGATTGCCGTGGATATCGCCGGTATGCGCTTTGATCAGCGCGAAATCGGCTTTCAACCAGCGCTCCTGAACGTAAGGCCGCCCATCGAATTCCGCGATGACCTTGCCCTCGGCAAGTTCGGTGCCATACGCCGTTGGCGTATAAAACGCCGGAATACCGGCACCTCCGGCACGGATGCGCTCGGCGAGCGTACCTTGGGGAACCAGCTCAAGTTGGATCTCACCGGCAAGATACTTGTCCGTAAATGCACGCGGATCGGACGAGCGTGGAAACGAGCAGATCATTTTCCTGACCATGCCGGCATCGATCATCGCGGCAATGCCGATACGGCCATTGCCCGCATTGTTGTTGATCACCGTCAGGTTCTTTGATCCCTTGTCGATCAGGGCATGAATAAGCTCGATCGGCGCGCCCGAGCCGCCGAAACCTCCGATCATGACGGTCGCGCCATCTCCGATTTCGGCAACCGCTTCCGCCAGACTTCCGATTGTCTTGTCCATCATACCTCCATGCCGGCGAGCAGGCACACGAAGCCATGCTTCGCGCCATCTCCCGGCATCAACCCGGCTGGAGTTAGCCAAACCGCCGGCTCGGGGTCAATCAGTTTGTGCGTTATTTGACATTTGTTCGTATACCGCACAAAATGGATGTATCATATTGGAGGCGTCGCATGCGCGAGACGGATTTTGTCGGCGGTTTTGCCAAAGGACTGAAGGTGATCGAGGCTTTCGGCGAGGACAAGCCGCGGCTCTCCATTGCCGACGTCTCGAAGATTACCGGGCTGAACCGGGCGACAGCGCGACGTTGCCTCCTCACCCTCGCCGAGCTTGGCTATGCAGAATATGATGGCAAGTTCTTCATGCTGTTGCCGAAAGTGCTACGCCTTGGCCACGCCTATCTTTCCGCGACGCCTTTGCCGACGATCATCCAGCCGCACCTCAACCGCCTGTCCGATGCTGTGGGCGAAAGCGCTTCGGCCTCGGTGCTCGACGGAACCGAAATCGTGTATATCGCGCGCGCCTCACAAAGGCGCGTCATGTCGATCAATCTGATGGCCGGAAGTCGCCTGCCCGCTTATTGCGCCTCGATGGGACGCGTGCTGCTGGCATGGCTGGACGAGGCTGAAGCCCGATCAGTGCTTGATCGAACCGAACTGAAGCCCCGAACTCCCTTTACGCATATCGAACCCGACCATCTCATGGAAGAGTTCAGGCAAATCCGTAAGCAGGGCTATGCCGTCAACGACCAGGAGCTGGAACTTGGACTTCGCTCGATTGCCGTCCCCGTTTTCGACCACCGCGGAACGGTGGTGGCCGCGCTCAACATCGGCGCGCCGGTGGCCAAAGTGGAGGTAAAGGATCTTATCCAGCTCATGCTGCCCGAGATGCTGAAGGTGCAAAGCGACCTGCGCACAATGCTGCGATAGGGCTCTTTCAAAAATCCAGGTCAGTTCTCCGAAGAAGCGGGGTTCTCCGCGAGCTTATCCTGTTCCGCATTGCGGTAGGCGCGTGGCGTCATGCCGGTTTCGCGCAGGAAAAACCGCGAGAAATAGGCCGGATCGCTAAAGCCCAGGCGAAAGCTGATGCCCTGGACGCTGGTGAGCGTGAAGACCAGATCGCGCTTGGCCTCCTCGACCAGCCTGCGGGCGATCAGCCGGTGGGTGCTCAGCCCCGTCGCCTCGCGCACGACGCGATTGAGATGGGTGAGCGACATACCCAATTCCCGCGCGTAGAACGAAGCCGTCTTATGCGACTGGTAGTGCCGGTGGATGAGGCCGTTCAGCCGCTCGACGCGGCGCTCGTTCTCTCCCGTCTCCTGTTTGGCTTCTTCACCCCCTGCCGCCGAAATCCGCGCCGCGAGCGTCAGGATCGTCGTCAGATAGGCCTTGATGAGACCGTTGTTGCCGGCGCGCCCACCCTCGCATTCCCGGTCGAGCCTTTCGAGCGTCTTCACGGCATAGGCTGAATCATCGTCGCCTTCGGCAAGTGGCGTCAGGCGCGGAGCGGAAAGCCATTGGCCAAGTTGGCTGCGCTCGCCCGGCGACACGCCGAGCTGCGCCGTGACGATGGTGATGACCAGCCCCTCGATATCCGTCGAGAAGCGAAAGCCATGGGTGGCGCCGGGCGGCACGGTGACGATGGCCGGAGGGCTGACCACATGGGTTTCACCACCGAACAGCGCCTCTGCCGAACCGGCCTGAATGTACAATATCTGAAAGAAGCTCTCGTGGCGGTGCGCGCCGATTTCCCAGTGATGCAGGCTGCTTCTTGATGGAATTGTCTCGCAATGCAGCCAGAATTCGGACTTTTTGCCCGGCTTCTCGCCGTATAGATCGTAAGTCGGGATATGCCTCGTCATCGCTTTCGCGCCGCGTTTTGTTCGAAAAGTGCAATTCTTTGACCGGAAAATCCATTGTGGCAACAGGCTTCCCTCTCCAAAATTCGCTAAAATGAATGTTGGGAGGGACCATGCGAGTAAAAGTCGCCATCATCGGCTCGGGTCCGTCGGGCCTCTTGCTCGGCCAGCTTCTAGCCAATGCCGGCATCGAGAACGTCATTCTCGACCGCGCCAGCAAGGACCATATCCTCGGCCGCGTGCGCGCCGGCGTGCTGGAGGAAGGCATGGTGCATCTGATGGACGAGGCCGGCGCTGGAGCCCGGATGCACGCGGAGGGCCTGCCGCATGACGGGATTTCGCTCGCCTTCGACGGACGCGACCACCGTATCGACCTTTATGGCCTCACCGGCGGCAAGCGGGTCCTGATCTATGGCCAGACGGAGCTGACCCACGACCTGATGAACAGACGCGAAGCCTCGGGCGGCATCTCCGTCTACGAGGCGGAAAATGTCACGCCGCACCACTTTGCCGGCAAATCACCCTATGTCACCTACGAGAAAGACGGCATAACGCACCGTATCGACTGCGACTTCATCGCCGGCTGCGACGGCTTCCACGGCCCCAGCCGCAAATCCGTTCCGGAAGGCGCCATCCGCACCTTCGAGAAGGTCTATCCCTTCGGCTGGCTCGGCGTCCTCGCCGATGTGCCGCCCGTGAACCACGAACTTGTCTACGCCAATCATCCGCGCGGCTTCGCGCTCTGCTCCATGCGCTCGAATACCCGCAGCCGTTATTATATCCAGTGCCCGCTCGACGAAAAAATCGAGGACTGGAGCGACGAGCGGTTCTGGGACGAATTGCGCCGCCGCCTTCCTGAACATCACGCCGAGGCGGTGACCACCGGGCCGTCCTTCGAAAAATCGATCGCACCGCTCAGATCCTTCGTCGCCGAGCCGCTACGTTTCGGCCGCCTCTTTCTCGTCGGCGATGCCGGGCATATCGTGCCGCCGACCGGCGCCAAAGGGCTCAACCTCGCGGCAAGCGACGTCCACTACCTCTTCGAGGGGCTGATGGAATATTATGGCGACGGTTCCACCGCCGGGATCGACGCCTATTCCGCCCGCGCCCTCTCCCGCGTCTGGAAGGCGGTACGGTTTTCCTGGTGGATGACGATGATGATGCACCGCTTCCCCGAGACGAGCGACTTCGACCAGAAAATCCAGGAAGCCGAACTCGACTACCTCACCCATTCCAGCGCGGCGGCGACAGCGCTCGCCGAGAATTATGTCGGGCTGGCTTACTAGTGGAGCAAATATACGGTTTGACCTCTTTGCGATCGTCAGGGCCGGGCCGCAAAGTCCTGAAAGCCGTCCATTATGATATCATGCCGGCCGCCACCAAACTCCAAATGGGCGGCGTTCAACCATCTAGCCAGGCAGCAAGGCCGTCCAGCGTCTGCAGCCCATATTCCACCGCGCCAAAGCCGATGACCGCCTGCCGCCGCTCACGACTGGGATGAAGCTGGCGCATGGTCAGTACGGTCTTGCCGTCGGCCTGCTCATCGAAAGTAATAGACATATAAAAGCGCCCGGGATCATTGGGGTCCGGGGTGCCGTAGTCCACAACGATCAGTTCGTTGGGGACGATCTTCAGGAAGCGCATCAGATTGGGGAAGCGCTGTTGTTGGCCATCGAATTCGCCGACCATGTCGAAACGCCATACGCCACCTTCGCGGATATCGGCCTCGTGGTTCTCGATGCTGAGGCCTACCGGGCCATACCATTGTGCCAGCGCTTCCGGATCCATCCAGGCGGCGAATACCTTATGGCGCGGGTGCTTCAACACCTTGACCAGAACGACCTCGCGATCGAGCGACCACGTCTCAAACAGCTTTTCCATCGTCGTTTTCTTCCGTCCTGTCCAAATAGGTTTCCAGCCGGTCGAGCCGCTCGGCCCAGCGTCGGCGCTCCGCTGCCATCCAATTTGCCGCTTCCTCAAAGCGCGCCCGCTCCAGTCGGCACCAGCGGCTGCGACCGCGTTTCTCGGTGGCGATCAATCCGCAATCTTCCAGCACCTTGAGATGCTGAGAGAAGGAGGGCAGCGCCATGTCGAAGGGCTGCGCGAGGACACTGACCGGCATCTCGCCATCCGCGAGCCGCGACACCACCGCCCGGCGTGTCGGGTCACTGAGAGCATGGAAGGCAAGGTCGAGTGGGGTCGAGTGGAAAGGCATACGGCTTGGTAAAGCGGCAGGCCATGCCGGTCAAGGTTAAAAAGGTACTTGCCTTAGTGTTGAGCGAATATTATAAAGGTAATTACCTTAGTATTAGGAGCAGCTCAGTGGCAGTACGTGTCGTACCTTCTTATCTCGCTCGATGGTTTCGCAACAACGACGGATCAGACACCCGAAAACCCGTTCGGCCCCGATTGGTCGCGCCTTGTTAGCGCGTATGTGGCGACAAGGACGTTTCGGGAGCGCGTGCTCAAGGACACCAGCGGCAAAGGCACCACCGGCCTCGACGAGGCGTATGCGAAGGATTACTTCGCCAACATTGGCGCCGAGATCATGGGGGCGGGCAAGTTCGGGCTGCACAATTTTCCCGATGATCCAAACTGGAAGGGGTGGTGGGGAGACGAGCCGCCATTTCACTGCCCGGTCTTCGTCCTCACACATAAGCCGCGGCCACCAATCGAGATGGCTGGAGGCACGACGTTCCACTTCATAGCGGCCAACCCGGTTGATGCGCTGCAGCGGGCCGAGAAAGCCGCAAACGGCAGGGATGTTCGGATAGGTGGCGGACCAACCATGGTCCGCGACTATCTCAAGGCCGGACTTGTTGACCGTCTCCATGTCGCCATTGCTCCGATCCTGCTGGGGCGGGGCATACGCCTCTGGGACGAGTTGCGCGGGTTGGAGGCCGGCTATACCGTCAGGACAGAAACGGCGGAAAGTGGGATTGTCCACCTCACTTTCCAGCGCTGATCGCCGGCCAGCGATTTTCGGCGGCCATCGACCACCCGATTTGGTCGATGGTCGCCTTTTCTGCACGCTGACGGTTGAATTTTTCCTGGTCACGTAACCGAAAGCGGACCGACGGCTCCCCAACCTCTTACCGCTCGTATGAACCCGGCATGGGGGCTCTCAGACCTCTTACGGTCTCTAACTTGCCCAGGACTTTCTATCGACCACGGGCGGATAGGACAATTGACTGCCGGTATATTCGATACGATCCTGGCGCTACCTGCAGCGACCATCGGAATGGAAGCAGGCACAGGAAGACGAACCCGGTGACGGGGGAAACCCGCCACGCCTATACATTGCGGTTGCGTCAGCAGCATAGTGTGCCGGTGTTGAATAGCTTCAGGGAGTGGCCTCATGGAGGGGGCGGAATCTCAAGGGGCGCCCTCAGATACATGGCGAGGTGTGCTATCCGAATGAAAAGCTAAAGGTATTTCCATGAAAAACTGGAGTGTAGAAATAATTGAACCACTATGGTTTGTAGGACTTTGGTTGTTTGCGATACGTATTTTCCGCTATTTTTAGGGTATTTTATTTTTACCGCAGTGCATTTTACGAATCGCAACGAAATAAAATCGGCCCCCACCTTGCTTAACAGACAGCCGCAGTCCATATATAAAACTCGTTGATTTGGCCGACTTGGCTTCGCGGTGTCAGAGACCCGCCATTCACCACCGAATTCTCGATAGCGAATGCATAAAGCGCCGGTCCGGCGCGCATATCGCTCTGTTCGAACCCTGGAATGAACCCCGTCGCTGACCACGGATGTACTGGCAGCACGGGAATTCGTTCCGGTTCGAATGGGAATGAGGCAGGAGGCGCCCCCGCGTGCTTCTGCGGAGGTATCGAGCCATGACAACGCGCACCACCCAGATGATCGTCCGGTTCTCCGCACCCTTCATGCTGCCTGTCTTCGACGCGCCGCAGCCTGCCGGGGACTATCGCGTCGAACAGGATGAGGAACTGTTGGAGATACCCTCCCGCCTCGCCTGGAGACGTGTAAGCGCCTTTATTCACCTGCCGGCCATCGGCATTGATAGCCACACCCATCAGATGGTGCCGATTGATCCTGCTGATCTCGACGCCGCACTCGAAAAGGATCACCAGCAGTCATGATATCTACGAACTCCATCCGACGCACAACCCACCCGGCCCGTCGTGAGGCCCTAACCCATCTCTTCACGATTGGGCAGACTGTCCGGCTGAAGGACGGTTTCGGGAGACCCGCTCTGCCAGCCGACATTTACCGTATCACTGGCACACTGCCGCCGCGAGGAAATTCGCCGCAGTACCGCATCCGCAATGACGACGAGCGCCATGAGCGGGTGACGACGCAGGACAGTCTCGAGCCGGTCGACATCTCACAGGTCGGTAGCGACGCAACCCTCATCGAAAGGACGTTCGGACATGGCTAAGGGCCAGAAGCGAAGCAATCGCGAGATCAGAAAGCCGAAGCAGGAGAAAGCTTCGCCCAAGCCTGAAAGTACCTTCGGTAACCACATTAAGGGCGCTGCAAATGCCAAAGCGTCCCAAGGCAGAGGCAAACACTGAACCAATGCTGCTCCTGCGGTGCAAAGGACGATAGCCTTGAAAGTCGTGATCGAATTCTATCGCACACGGGTTTCAGATGACGCACATGCCGTCGTCGGCCGCGAGACGGTAGAGGCTGTCGACCTTGATGACGCGATTGAAGTCGGGCGGCGGCTTTCGCTGACTCTCGACATGCCGCAACGGCCGGACGCCATGGCGATCACCGACGCGACTGGCGCGGCACTCTATTCCGGCATCATCGATGTCGAAGTGACCAATAAAGAAAGGCCACGATCATGAATCCACATGGCAACGAGACCGAACGGGAGCGAAGCGTCCGCGGGAGCGACGTCTGGGATAATGAAGGCGGCGCATCGGGTCACGCTCCAAGCGACGAACAATATGGCCGCCGCAGGGGGAATCGACCGATCCTGGACCGTCTACCATGTCTTCACCGGCGTTCCAGCCAGCCCAAACGGACAGGACATGACCGGCCTCAGCCGGTCGGTCGCCACTGACGGCATGCTTTGCCTTAACCGCCTGAATGAAGAATGCGGCCGCGACGGGGTGTCTGATGGCACGCCGGCGGATCACACCGTATAGCTCTGAGGAACGCCGACCGTGACCCTCGAATTTCCCAATCCGAGCCGCAGCTTTGACGAAGTGCGCAATGCGATTCGCTTCATCGGACATGACGGCATGTTCGAGGTACCGTTCTTTGTGGAGACCGCAGCGCTGGCCCAACCCGGGAGGACGCCACTGTCCGAAAGGGATTTTCTCACGGCCTTCGATTCGGCACGCAGTTCGATCCATGACGTCGCACGCGAGGCTTATTCCCAGGGACGCCGCACCTCCTACACGCTTACCGCGGCCGATTTCCGGTAGGGGCAAACACCGGATGCTGATCCGCTACGGTTATGAGATCACGCACCTGTCAGTAGCCGACTGCTCTGGTGTCACATCTACAACATGACCTTCGATGCGCAGCACGATGTCGCGAAGTTCAATGTGAACATCGAGCTGCCCCGGCGGAAAGCGAGCGGCCATATCCGCCTCCTTGCCTCGATGGAATACAAACCGGAAGAAAAGCAGCTCAGGCTGATTACCCTGTACTAGGCCCGGAAAGGCAATGTTCGCTGCACAGTGAATAATGCAGGTTCCTGCCAATCGCAGCCCGGTCCGGTGCCCATGCGCCGCCACATTCGGCCAAGAACACCGGGGAGATTGCGTCCCCGCTTTTCGTTCAAGCTTTTGCGGGCGGCCCGCTCCAAAGGGGGGTGGCTCACAGCCAGCTTCTTCGCGCCGGAGCCTTCGACCAAAATCTCAGCCCACGCGGGCACGGCTGCCTCTGTCAAGCGCGGTGTCCCCAATTCGGACTGGCGAATGACTGCTCTCCGACCTTTCAAGGCCTTCGACTAGCTTGCAGCGAACGACTGCTTTCAGGACAGGATCGAGAGCCAGCGAACGTCCGAGGCGGCGCATACCGGTCGCCCAGCGCATTTCAGCGCCGCCGCGATTGCCCTTCGAGCAGTGCCTAATCCAGCTTCACCTGCTTCGCTGCCTCGCGCAGCGCCTGGATGAGGATGGAAAGCGGCAGCGAGGGGACGGCGTCGTTACGCATCGTGAGCCCGACCGGGCCTCGTGTCTCCGTGGTGTCGAGGTCGAGGGCGACCAGCGTGCCGTCTTCGAGATCGGCCGCCACCACGCCGGCGGAGATGATCCAGATCGCGTCGCTCTGGCGCACGAAAGCGCGGCCGAAGGCGTCCGAGACGGTCTCGATGTGATGTGGGATGCCGGCGACGCCGTTGACGATCAGGAAACGCTCGACGAAGGGGCGGATGATCGAGGCGCGTGTCGGCATCAGCACGGGATAGGCTTCGAGGCCTTCGAAAACCGATTGCCGCCCTTCCATCAGCGGATGGCCGGCGCGCACGACGAACACCACCTGCTCGGAATAAAGATGCTCGAAGGAGAAACCGGTCATCTTTTCCGGCGCCGCCAGGCGGCCGACGACCAGATCGAGATCGCCCACCCGTAACTGCTCCAGCAGAACCGCGTTCTCGCCGGTCACGATCTTGACCCGACTTCCGGTCTCCTCACCCATAAACAGTGTCATCGCCCGCGGCATGATGCGCGACGAAACGGTGGGCAGCGCGCCGACGCGAATTGGCGGGGCATCGCCCACCCGCCCGTGCGAAACGGCGTCGATCCCCTGGCGCAATGCCGTGAGCGCGGCGCCTGCATGGCGCAGGAAAACCTCGCCATAACGGGTAATCCTGATGCCGCGCCCCTCGCGCTCGAAGACGGAAACGCCCAGCGCATCCTCAAGCTCGCGGATCGTCTTGGTGACCGCCGGCTGGCTGACATGCAGAAGCTCCGCCGCCTTCATCACGCTCTTCTGGCGCGCGACCTCGACAAAAGTTTGCAGATGCCGGAATTTTACACGGCTGTCGATCACGGAGTCTCATAACCTATGAGTTAACTATTATCCATGAAATATCATTTTACTTAACCAAGTGAAAGTTCCAGTTTTGTGAGGGAGGAGAATTTCCGTGCAGTTCGCCACTATCAACGACATCGCGCTCCATTATCAGGTGATCGGCGCCACCGGCAAACCGGTGATCGTTTTCGCCAATTCGCTTGGCACGGATTTCCGGATCTGGCGTGACGTGATCGTGCGCCTTGTGGGCGATTTCGCCATCCTCACCTATGACAAGCGCGGACACGGCCTGTCGGACATCGGCAAGACGCCCTATTCGATGGAAGACCATGTCAGCGACCTTGCCGGACTTCTCGATCATCTGGCTGTCAAGCAAGCGATCGTCTGCGGCCTTTCCGTCGGCGGGCTGATCGCGCAAGGGCTTCATGCCGTCCGCCCGGACCTCGTGGGTGCGCTCATCCTTTGCGACACAGCGCACAAGATAGGCACGGCGGAGATGTGGAACGCGCGCATCGCCCAGGTCGAAAAAAACGGCATCGCCAGCATCGCCGATGCCGTACTCGAACGCTGGTTCACACCGGACTTCCGCATGGGCGATAATGCCGCCTTCGCCGGCTATCGCAACATGCTCGTCCGCCAGCCGGCGGCGGGCTATGCGGGAACCTGCGCGGCGATCCGCGATGCGGACTATACGGAAACGGCGAAAAAAATCGCGGTGCCGACGATCTGCATCGTAGGCGACCAGGACGGCTCGACGCCGCCGGACCTCGTCCTCGAAACGGCGAAACTCATTGCGAACGCACGCTATGAAGTGATCAAGGGCGCGGGCCATATCCCTTGCGTGGAGCAGCCGGAAGCGCTCGTTTCCGTCATCCGCGCCTTCACCGACTTAGTGTACAATGGAGAAAAAGCCCATGGGTGAAATGCGGGCCCATTCGGAACGTTACCGACAGGGGATTCTCACGAGGCGGGCCGTCCTCGGCGACCCTCATGTTGACCGGGCGCAATCGTCGACGACCGATTTCGACCGGCCGTTTCAGGAACTCATCACCGAGGCGGCGTGGGGGCACGTCTGGTCGCGGCCGGGCTGGACGAAACGCGAGCGGTCGCTGGTGACGATCGCGGTTCTGGCGGCGCTCGGCCATGATGAGGAGGTCGCGATGCATGTGCGCGCGACGGCGAATACGGGGGCAACGCGGGAGGATATAGGCGAGGCATTGCTCCACGTGGCGATCTATGCGGGTGTTCCGGCGGCAAACCGGGCCATCAGGATCGCAAAGGAGGTTTTCGAGCAGATGGATGCCGAAAAAGCGGCCTGACGGAGGGGATATGTCGACCATTCCGAACAAAAAGCCGGAAACCGGCGCCTTTTTCCCGCGCGACCGCGATTGGCATCCGCCGGCGCTGGCGCTGGGCTACAAGACGACCATATTGCGGTCGCCACAAAAAGCGCTTCTGTCGATGGACGGAACACTGTCGGAGATCACCGGGCCGGTCTTCAGCCAGTCCATGCTCGGCGAACTCGACAACGACCTTATCCACAATTTCGCCAAGCCCGGCGAATCCGCCATCGGCGAACGGATCATCGTCCATGGCCGGGTGATGGACGAGCGCGGCCGCGCGATGTCCGGCGTGCTGCTCGAATTCTGGCAGGCCAATGCCGGCGGGCGCTACCGCCACAAGAAGGAAAGCTATCTGGCGCCGCTCGACCCCAATTTCGGCGGTTGCGGCAGGACGATCACCGACGAGGATGGATATTACCGCTTCCGCACCGTCAAGCCCGGCCCCTATCCTTGGCCGAACGGCGTCAACGACTGGCGCCCCGCGCACATTCATTTTTCGGTCTTCGGTCATGGGTTCGCGCAGCGGCTCATCACGCAGATGTATTTCGAGGGCGATCCGCTGATCTGGAAATGCCCGATCGTCAATACCATTGCCGACAAGCGCGCCGTCGAACAGCTCATCGCCCCGCTCGACATGGCGAACGCGATCCCCATGGACGCGCGCGCCTACAAGTTCGACATCGTGTTGCGCGGGCGTCGCTCGACATTCTTCGAAAACCGGAGGGAGGGCAACTGATGGTTCAGGATCTCGGTTATCTCAAGGAAACTCCTTCGCAGACGGCCGGCCCTTATGTCCATATCGGCCTGATACCGAACCTCGCGGATATTCCCGGCGTCTATGCGGGCGACCTTGGCGCAGCGATGGTCAACGACAAGACGAAGGGCGAACGTATCACGGTGCGTGGCCGGGTCATCGACGGCGCCGGTACGCCGCTCAAGGACGCGGTGGTGGAAATCTGGCAGGCCGACAGCGCCGGCCTTTATAACAGCCCGTCGGAGCTGCGCGGCACGGCCGATCCCAACTTCACCGGATGGGGACGCCGCGCCACCGATGCCAAGACCGGTGAATTCGTCTTCGAGACGGTGAAGCCGGGTCGCGTGCCCTTCAAGGACGGGCGGCGGATGGCGCCGCATATCACCTTCTGGATCGCGGCGCGCGGCATCAATATCGGCCTCCACACCCGCATGTATTTTCCCGACGAGGGCGAGGCCAATGCGGAAGACCCGCTCCTTTCGCGCATCGAGCACCGGCAGCGCGTCGCCACGCTGATTGCCTCGGGCGAGAGCCCGGCCTATACTTTCGATATTCACCTGCAGGGCGAGCAGGAAACGGTCTTTGTCGATATTTAGCCGACCTCATGAGCTATTCGCTTTTTGAACATCCGCTCTTTTCCGGCCTGATGGGTGACGAGGAAATCGCCGCTCATTTCTCGGCACAAGCGGATTTGCGCGCCATCCTCGTCTTCGAGGCGGCGTTGGCAAAAGCCGAGGCGCGCCACGGCGTCATCCCGGAACAGGCGGCGGCGCTGATCGGCGAAATCTGCGCGAAGTTTCCCCCCCATACCCCGGCCTTGAAATCGGCGGTCGCGCGGGACGGCGTGATCGTTCCAGAGCTCGTTCAGCAATTGCGCGGGGCGGTGGGCGGCGATGCCGCACCGTACGTCCATTTCGGCGCGACGAGCCAGGATGCCGTCGATACCAGCCTGATGCTGCGGCTGAAGGCGGTTTTCCATCTCTTCGTCGCGCGGCTTTCGGCAATCATCGATGTCATGGGTTCGCTTGAAAAGGACTTTGGCGGCAACCGGCTGATGGGCTACACACGAATGCAGCCGGCGATCCCGATCAGTGTCCACGACCGGCTGCGGTCATGGCGTGATCCGCTCATAACTTATCTGGACCATTTGGGAAGAACGGATAAGGAGTTTCTTACGGTGCAGTTCGGCGGCGCGGCGGGAACGCTCGAGAAGCTTGGCGAACGGGCCGAGGCGGTTCGTGCAACGCTTGCCCAGGAACTTGGGCTCGCCGACGCGCCGCAATGGCATTCCCAGAGGAGCCGCACGGTCGAAATCGCCCATCGTCTTGCATCGATCACCGGCAGTCTCGGCAAATTCGGGCAGGACGTCGCCCTCCTCACAGAAACGGGCGGAGAGATCGAACTAGCGGGCGGCGGCGGCTCGTCCGCCATGCCGCACAAGCAGAACCCGATTGCGGCGGAAACGCTCGTAGCGCTCGCCCGCTTCAATGCCGTGCAGGTTTCGGGCATGCATCAGGCGCTCGTTCACGAACAGGAACGTTCCGGCGCCGCCTGGACCCTCGAATGGCTGATCCTGCCGCAGATGGTCGGAGCGACGGCGGCGGCCCTCCATCTGGCCGGCGAGCTGGCCCGCAGCATTCGCCGCCTCGGACAGCCGCCAATCGAATGATTACATAACCCCTGCATTATGCGTTGAGCCGTTTATTTCATTTTACATCACCGTTCCGCATGGCAAACTGGAATAGAGGTTCTGGAACAAGAAAACCGGTTGAGAGCAACGAGCGACCGGGGGAGGAAATATGAGACGGATTATCATGGCCGCGCTGGCGGCTGTCAGCCTTGGCGGCATGGCCCATGCCGACACGATCAAGGTAGGTGTGATCGGCCCGTTTTCGGGGCCGTTCGCGTTGCAAGGCAAGAATTTCAAGGCCGGGATCGACGCCTATATGGCGATGCACGGCGACACGGTCGGCGACGATAAGGTGGAAATCATCTACCGCGACGTTCCAGCGCCCGATCCCGCCCAGTCGAAAGCGCTGGCGCAGGAACTCATCATCAAGGAAGGCGTGCAATATCTGACGGGCTTCTACTTCACGCCCGACGCGATGGCCGTGACCCCGCTTCTGACGCAGGGCAACGTACCCATGGTCATCATGAATGCCGCCACCTCGGCAATCGTGACGAAAAGCCCGTTCGTCGTAAGGACGTCGTTCACGCTGTGGCAAACCTCAACACCGATCGCCCAGGTCGCGCGCGACAAGGGCGTCGACAAGGTCATGTCGGTCGTCAGCGACTATGGTCCCGGCGTCGATGCCGAAAACGCCTTCAAGGCGGCTTTCACGGCGGCGGGCGGAACGGTCGTCGAAGCGATCCGTATGCCGCTTTCCACCAATGATTTCAGCCCGATCATGCAGCGCATCCGGGATTCTGGGGCGCAGGCCGTCTTTGCCTTCCTGCCGTCGGGACCGACGACGTTGGGCTTCGTCAAAGCCTATAACCAGAACGGCCTGAAGGAAGCCGGCATCCAGTTCTTCGCGCCGGGCGATCTGACACAGGAATCCGACCTGCCGGCGCTGGGTGACACAGCACTCGGTATCCTCACCACTTTCCATTACTCGGTCGCCCACGATTCGCCGGAAAACAAAGCCTTCGTGGAAGCCGCCAGCAGGGCGATCGGCAACCCCGCCGAACTCTCCTTCCCGGCGGTGGGCGCCTTCGACGGCATGCACGTCATCTACAAGATGATCGAGGCGACCGACGGCGAACAGGACGCGCAAAAGGCTGTTGATGCGGTCAAGGGGCTCGCCTGGGAAAGCCCGCGCGGTCCGGTGGAAATCGATCCCGAAAGTCGGCACATTACCGAGAACATCTATCTGCGTGAGGTCGCGAAGAGCGACGACGGGACCTATTACAACAAGGAGATCCAGACCTTCGAGAAGCAGGGCGATCCCGGCCTTGCCGCCGCGAACTAATCCGGACACCGAAGAATACCGGGAACGGGCCGCCGTGGCTGACCCGTTCCCGACCAATGTGGGATTATTTCATGCAAACCGTGCTGAGCATTGCAGTCGATGCCCTTGCCTACGGCATGGTGCTGTTCGTTATCTCCATCGGCCTATCGGTGACGATGGGCCTCATGCGTGTGGTCAATCTGGCCCACGGCGCCTTTGCCATGATCGGCGGCTACATCGCTTCCTACGCGGCCCGTGACTTAGGTGTCGGCTATGGCGTGGCGGTGCTGATCGCGGTCTTCGGCACAATCCTCATCGCCATCCCTATCGAACGCCTGCTCTATCGGCGCATCTATGGCGCGCCGGAGCTGACGCAGGTGCTGATGACCATCGGCATCACATTTTGCATCATCGGCATCGCCAATTTCGTCTTCGGGCCAACGCTGAAGACCATACCGCTGCCGCCGGAACTGCAAGGCTCGATCAATCTCGGCTTTCGTGCTGTCGCCACGCACCGGCTCTTCGCCATCCTCTGCGGCCTCGTGGTGGCGGGCGCACTTTGGTATCTCATCGAGAAGACCGCCTTTGGCGTTAAATTACGCGCGTCCGTCGACAATGCCGCGATGGCCGCGGCGCTGGGTGTACGGACGCAGATCGTCTATGCGGTCAGTTTCGCCATCGCGATCGGGCTCGCGGCCTTCGGCGGCGTGGTCGGCGCCGAGCTTTTGCCGGTCGAGCCCTATTACGCGCTCCGTTATATGGTGACGTTCCTCGTCGTCGTTTCGATCGGCGGTGCCGGCTCCATTCCCGGTGCGCTTCTCGCCTGCCTGCTGCTCGGCGGCATCGATACGACGGGCCGCTACCTGATGCCGGAATTCGGCGAATTCTTCTTCTATCTGGCCGTCATTGCGATCGTCTGCGTCTTCCCGCGCGGTCTCGCGGGAAGGGCGAAATAAATGGCTGCGCTTATGAATGAAAATGCCATTGCCGGCAAACCCGCGCGCGTGAGGCTCGCCGGAAGCGATCTCCTGGGTGTCGCCATCGTCATCGCCGCTGCAATCGCCGGCTATTTCCTTTTCCCGAATAACTTGGCGCTTCTCACCCGCATCATCTCCATCGCCCTTCTCGTCCTCTCGCTCGATCTGGTGACGGGCTATTGCGGTGTGGCGACGCTTGGCCATGCGGCGCTTTACGGCGCGGGCGCCTATGCAGCGGGCATGGCGGCGGTCCATTTCGGCATCACCGATCCGCTCGCCATGATGGCGGTGGGCATTCTTGCCGGCACCGCCGCAGGGCTCCTGTCGGGCGTCATCGTGCTGCGCGCCCACGGACTGCCGCAACTGGTGCTTTCGATTGCCATCGTCCACCTCTTTCATGAAGCCGCGAACAAGGCCTCGTCCTGGACGGGCGGCAGCGACGGGCTGGCCTCCATTGCGCCCGATCCGCTCCTCGGCCTCTTTGAATTCGATCTCTGGAGCCGCACAGCCTATGTCTTCGGCGTCGTGCTTCTGCTCGTCGTCCTGATTGTGCTTCGGCTGGTCGTGCGCTCCCCCTTCGGCATGTTGTGCCGCGGCATCAAGGAAGACCCGATACGCATCCGCGCCATGGGTGCCTCGGTTCATGGAACGATCATGCGGATGTATGCGATCTCCGGCGCGGTTGCCGGTGTCGGTGGCGCGCTCAATGCGATCTCGACACAGGTCGTCGGCCTCGACAGCCTGAGCTTCACTCTTTCGGCGGAAGCGCTGGTCATGCTGGTTCTCGGCGGAACCGGGTCTCTCTATGGGGCGCTGATCGGCACCGTTTCGTTCCTGTGGTTCGAGGATATCGTCTCCGCCGCCAATCCATTCCATTGGCTGACCATCGTCGGCGCCCTTCTCATCCTCGTGGTCCTCTTCGCCCCGCGCGGCCTCTACGGCACGGCCAGCGCCTTCCTCGAACGGAGACAGGAGGCACGCCGATGACGTCCATCCTCGAAGTCTGCAATCTGAAGAAGGCTTTCGGCGGTCTTGCCGTCACCAACAATGTGTCGCTTTCGCTCAATCCGGGCGACCGCGTCGCGTTGATCGGCCCGAACGGCGCCGGAAAGACCACCTTCGTCAACCTGGTGACCGGCAATCTTCGGCCCGATTCCGGCATGGTCCGGCTCGGCGGCGAGACGATCACCGGCCTCAACCCCATGCGGCGGGTGCGCAAGGGGCTGGTGCGCTCCTTCCAGGTCACGCGGCTTTTCCAGGATATGACGCCGGCAGAACATGTCGCGCTCGCCATCCTGCAACGGGACGGCCGGTCCACGCAGATGCTTGGCCATTTCAGCCATATGCCCGATGTTACGGCAGAGACGGGCGAACTTCTATCCAAGCTCGGCCTGCATGACTTTGCCTCAAGCAAGGTCAGCCGGATCGCCTATGGCCAGCAGCGCCTTCTGGAAATCGCGATCGCACTGGCGCTCCGGCCGAAAGTGCTCTTGCTCGATGAGCCCGCGGCGGGCGTGCCGCAGAGCGACACCGGCCGCATTGAGCAGGCGCTCGCCGAATTGCCCGCCGATCTCGCCGTGCTGATGATCGAGCATGACATGGATCTCGTCTTCCGCTTCGCAAGGCGCGTTATCGTGCTTGCCGCGGGCGAGATCATCTTCGACGGCTCGCCCGCCGAAGTGACAAAGGATGCGCGGGTGCGCGAAGCCTATCTGGGGAGCTATGCCTATGTCAGCAGCGTCGCTTGAGGTCGAAAATCTCTCCGCCGGCTACGGCCCGATGCGGATTCTGGAGAATGTCTCCTTTTCCGTCCCGGCGGGCTCGCGGCTTGCCGTGCTCGGCCGCAATGGCATGGGCAAGACAACGCTCCTTGCAACGCTCGCCGGCCAGACGCGCCGTTATCACGGCGCGATCAGGATCGGCGCCACCGACATAGCCAACCTGCAGAGTGCCCCCCGCGCGCATTGCGGCCTCGGCTATGTGCCACAGACGCGCGATATCTTCCCGACGCTTACCGTGGAAGAAAATCTCTTCGTCGGGCTGAAAGGCAGACCGCGCAGTGCCCTGCGGGAAGCCTACGATATGTTTCCGCGACTCTTCGAAAGGCGCAGGAATCTCGGCTCTCAGCTTTCCGGCGGCGAGCAGCAGATGCTTTCGACCGCCCGCACCATTCTCGGCAAGCCGAGTGTGCTCCTGCTCGACGAGCCGCTCGAAGGACTCGCGCCGGTCATCTGCGAAGAACTGATGGCCGCTTTCTCAGAACTGGCGAAGACGGGCGGCGTGACGATCGTGCTGGTCGAGCAACGCATCCAGAGCGCCCTCGATTTTGCCGACGCCGTGCTCATCCTGGAGCGCGGGCGCGTGGCATGGTCCGGTACGTCGGGTGAGCTCGGCGAGAACCATCAAACCGTGGAGGAACTGCTAGGCGTCGGCGGATTGCACTGAGGTCGTTTGCGGGGCCCAATAATCCGGGTTGTCCGGGGCATCTGGATATCAAGGGCAGTAGAGGCCCGGCAGAGGTAGCGTGCGGGTGGGGCCGGGCCTCATAACTGATGGGATGGAACATCAGTGGGTTTAATCTGCACCGTTTTGATACGTTCGTCCATTCTCAAGAAACGGTGAAAGTCTTTCAAATAGTAACAAATGGCAATAAGACGATCTGATCAAAAGCTATTGGTCCGATTATTCTTTCGCTGGCCTCACCGTGGGAATAGTCCCGAGCCAAGGTGCCGCGGTCGCCATAAGCGCCAGACAGATCAGCAGGGCAGCAATCCGGTAGGGTTTCATGCCCGCTTCACCTTGATCCCGCTCTGAACGGATGCGGTGATACTGGGGAGCGTTAGCTGCCAGCCATAGAGCGAAAGGGGCGATCTGGCCCAGTGGTCTACCGGCATTCCCTCAAATCGTGGCCGCATGAAAGGGATTCGTATCGAGTATAGACCCGCCACACACAGACACTTAATTTGCCCCGGCTGCGTTCATGGCGCCGGGGTATTTTTCGCGTTGATCTGACTGATTATGATGCAGCAAAGCGCCAATCCTTTAGCGACCGCGGTCCTCGGGCTATTCAAAGACGTCTTCGTTGCAAGTCCGCGTCACCACCTTCGCCTGGTCTCCAAGTGCCACCCCTGTCATCACAAATCCTCGGCTAAAGAGAGTCCCTATAAACAGGACATACCCTTTATTTTCGATATGCCCTTCAAATGTATTGGAGAGGTTCTTCGCAGTTACATATCCGCAGACCGTGACACTCCTCTGTCCCTTTACAGCTGTAATTTGGCGAAACCGCGCAGTTTCTGGATGCTTTAGCCATCCGAGAACGCCTTTTTTGACGCGCTGTTTTTCAGCTGTATTCAGGACGTACCGTTCCTGCTTTGGGTGAGCGATGAGAATTGAGGAAGATGGTTTCGGCTGGGCGTCAGCCATCCTGACAGTCGCATCCGTGTGGACGCTAAATATAACTATCGCAACGCACGAGAATAATATTCTGAAGTACATATCTATCTCTACTGCCATACGAGAATTTTTTCCAATATCATGGTGATGAAAGCCGAATATTCTTAGAAGAAATTTCTTTGCATTTTACGTGTCACGATCTCCGTGACATTTTCCATCCATTCAATGGATTCGCGCATCCTCTGAATGCTTTGCTTGCGACTGACAATTGAATCATCAAGCCATATTATTGAACAATCCGGGGGGCGGCGAAATCCGAGACGGGTCTCCGAGGGACAGCAACACCGAATTGCTGGCCTCAACCTCCTCACCGTCGTCATCATTTATCGGAACACATGGGAGCTCGGCGAAATCGTCGCCGAGCAAATCGCAAACGGCGAACAGATTGACCTCGGGCCTCACGTCTCATCGCTCGAATGGGAGCACATAACGCTCACCGGACCCTTCCACAAACGTCCCTCGGCGTTTTCAAATGCGCGGCATACCCTTCGGACGCATATGTCGCTTCTGGGCAGCGATGCGGAATTGTGCGTTCGTGGCGCCGTATCCCTTGTAGCTGCGCCGCTCGACGATCTCGAAAAAGAAGCCCTCGCCATAGTTGCGGCTGAATAGCTGGAAATATTCGCCGTGCTCGTCGCGGTCGTAAAGGATATGATCGGCGCGCAGGCGCTCCATGAGAGCGTCGTCAAGGTCGAAGCGGGCGTCGAGATCCTCATAATAGTTCGGGGATATGACAAGCGGCAAAAAGCCGTTCTGTTTCAATGCCGCCGCCGTGGAAAAGATATCGTCGGTAGCAAATGCGATATGCTGCACGGCGGAGCCGAAATTCTCGGCAAGGAAGTGGCCAGCCAGCGTCCGGCGGTTTTCGGCGCCGTTCAAGGTGATGCGGAGCGAGCCGCTGTCGTTTTCGATGACCTGGCTGCGGACAAGTCCCGCCGGATCGATGACATCAACCATCGGCGTCTTATGCGTCGCGAAGATCGAGGTGTAGAAGAGGAGCCATGTCAGCATCTCCTCGTAGCGCATGGTCTGGGCGATGTGGTCGATCCGCGTCAACCCGCAAGAGATCGGTGCCTCCCTGTCGGTCGCGGCGCGAAACTCGATGTCCCAGACCCGCGCCAGTTCGCTCCCGGCATCGATGAAATGCATGACGCCGCCGCCGACACCGCGGATCGCCGGTATCTTCAGTTCGCCCGGCCCGACCGCCTGCTCGAAAGGCTCAGCGCCCAGCACCCGCGCCCGCGCTACCGTCGCAGCGGCATCGTCCACCTTGAGGCCGATGTCGCAGACGCTCGTGCCGTGGACGAGATAGGAGGAATGAGCAAACCCCTCCCGCTCGGTGTTGAGCACGATGTTGATGCCGCCCTGGCGCCAGAGCGCCACGTCCTTGTGAATGTGTTCACCCGCGCGTTCGAAACCCATGGTGTGCAACAGCGTGCCGAGTTCGTCCGCTTCCCTCTCGTCGGCAGCGAACTCGACGAATTCGATGCCGGAAACCGCGACCCGATCCGGCATGTCGGGAACGTCGAACGCGGTCGCCGGTTCGAGGCGCCGCACCTGATCGGCGAGGTAGACGAGCGAGCGATAGCCATCGACCGAAATGAGCTTCGGCGATCCGCCCCTGAACTGGTCGTTGAAAATTTCGAGTGACAGCACACGGTCATAGCCCGTCGCAGCGACGGCGCGCATGAAATCAATCACCGGGAGGTCGCCCTCGCCCGGCATGTTGCGGAAGTGCCTGCTCCAGTAGAGCAGGTCCATGTCGATCAGCGGCGCGTCGGCAAGCTGCACGAAAAAGATGCGGTCGCCGGGGATCGCCCGGATGGTGTCGACATCGACCTTGCGGGCGAGCGTGTGAAAACTGTCGAGAATGAGACCAATGCTCGGATGATCCGCGCGCCGGACGATCTCCCAGGCGTCGCGATGGTCGTTGATGTGACGGCCCCAGGCCAGCGCCTCAAAGCCTACTCGCAGGCCGCGCTTGGCCGCGCGCTCGCCCAGTTCCCGAAAATCGTCAGCGGCGCGGTCGATACCGCCCAGCGCAAGCGGCGAGACATTGGAACAGACGAGGACGAGTTCCGCCCCGAGTTCCTGCATCAGATCGAATTTGCGTTCCGCCCGGTCGAAGGCGCGGGCGCGCTGCGGCTCCGGCATCCCCTCGAAATCGCGGAATGGCTGGTAAAGCGATATTTCGAGCCCATGATCGCGCACCATCTGCCCGACCTCGCGGGGCGTACCGTCAAAGGTCAGAAAATCGTTCTCGAAAATCTCGATGCCATCGAAGCCGGCAGCGGCTATCGCCGCCAGCTTCTCGCTCAAATCGCCACTGATCGAGACGGTGGCAATCGAGGTTTTCATGCCGCCACCTCCGGCCCCGCATGGGGCTCGAGCAGCGCCTTGCGCAACGCCGCCGCATCGACAGATGCGCCGGTAAAGAAGCGGAAAGCATCGACGCCCTGATGAAAGAATAACTCGTAACCACTGATAACCGAAAGGCCGACGGCGCGGGCATCGGTGAGGAACTGCGTATCGACCGGCGTATAGACGGCATCGAAGGCCCAGCTTTGCCGTCCAAGCAGATTTGCCGGAATGGCGCTTCCGGGATAACCGACCATGCCGAGCGGCGTGCAGTTGACGAGGCCATCAGCGCCCGCCACGGCCTCCTCTATCGATCCCGCTATCTCTACCTCGACGGCCAAGCTGGCTTCAACGAGCGACTGCTTGAGCGAATGCGCCTTTTCCCGGTCCCGGTCGAAAAGGGCGAGCCGAGGGCAGCCGAGCCCGGCAAGCCCGAAGGCGACGGCCTTGCCGACGCCGCCCGCCCCGGCCATCGCCACCGCGCCGGGCGCGGCCTTGCCGAACGCCCCGCGATAAGCGCTCATGAAGCCCGTATAGTCCGTATTGAAGCCGTGCGGCGGCGTGGCGTCGAAGACGACGGTATTGCACGCGCCGATGGCGGCAATCGCCGGCTGGTCGACCGCTAGGCGCGAGACGACCCGCTCCTTATAGGGATAGGTGATATTGATGCCCCGGAAACCATCGCGGACGCAAAGATCGAAGACCGCATCGAAATCCCGGCCCATATCGGCGGGGATCAGCCGTTCGTAACTGATATCGAGACCGCAGAGCCGCCCCGCCAGCACATGAAGCCTTGGCGATTGGGATCGGGCGATGTTGTCGCCGATCAGTCCCAGGCGGATGGCGGAGCGCTGCATTTTCTCTGTTCCTTTTTGCTAGCCGTTTTTCGGCACGGCTGAGCCTCCCGCCCGGAACTTCTTCCAGAACGGCGTCTGGCTGATGAGGATCAGCACGATAGCGGCAAAGAGCGTGGCCGAGAGCGGGCTTGCCAGCATGTTGAAGAAGAAGTCGCTGACACTGTCTCGCTCCGAAATGATCGCGCGGCGCCAATTGTCGTCCATCAGCCGGCTCAGGATGATACCGAGTACGACCGGGCCCACCTGATAGCCGTAGAACTTCATGAAATAGCCGAGCACGCCGAAACCGAGCATCCACCAGACATCGGACACCGAATTGTTGATCGAATAGGCGCCGACCACGCTCAGGAGCAGGATCAGCGGCAGGAGAACGCCTTTCGGGCATTCGATGATCCTGGTGAATATCCTGATGCCGGTCAGGCCGAAGATCAGCAGGAAGATATTGGCGAGCGTCAGATTGCCGACCGTGAACCAGAACATGTCCGGCTTTTGCACGAGCAAGAGCGGACCGGGGTTGAGCCCATGGATGAAAAGCGCGCCGATGATGATCGCCGTCACCGCGTCACCGGGAATGCCAAGTGTCAGCATCGGGATATAGGCGCCGCCCACGGCGGCATTGTTGGCCGTTTCCGGCGCGACGAGCCCTTCCTTGGCGCCTTCGCCGAACGGCACTTCCGGCTCCTTGGTGACTCGCTTGGCATGGTCGTAGGCCATCAGCGCGGCGATATCGCCGCCCGTTCCGGGCAGAGCGCCGATAAAAACGCCGATGGCGGATGTTTGCAAGCTCAAGGGCAGGTATTTCTTCACGTCGGCGAGCGAGGGAATGATTTTGTCCACCCTTTGCCGGATCGCCGGAAGATGCAAGCTATGAAGCTGGTTCAGCGCCTCCGACACACCGAAGAGGCCGATCATCAGGGCAACCGGCGAAATGCCGTTCATCAGCTCAACCGAGCCGAAGGTGAAGCGCTGTTCCGCCGTCATCGGATCGAGCCCGACGGTGCCGAGCAACATGCCGAGCGCGCCGGCGAAGATGCCTTTGGCGAGGCTTTCTCCGGAGAGCGACCCCACCAGCAGGATGCCCATCACCGCCAGCAGCATGTAATCGCGCGGCTGAAACTTGATCGCGAACTCGCTCACCGTGGGGGCGGCCAAAGCCAACACGATGATGCCGATGAACCCGCCAAGGACCGACATGACGGTCGAAAGACCGATGGCATTTCCCGCCTCGCCCTTCTTTGCCAGCGGGTAACCGTCGAGCGCAGTCGCGATTGCGGCGGGAGCGCCCGGAATATTGAGCAGGATCGCGGTGCGCGAGCCGCCATAGACGCCGCCCATGAAGATGCCGTTCATCAGCGCCAGCGCGTGATTGACCTGCCATCCGAAGGTGAACGAGATCAGGATGGAAACGGCCATCGTGACGGAGAGCCCCGGTATCGCCCCGATATAGATGCCCGCGCAAGTTCCGATAGCGGTTAGCGCCAGAAGCTCCGGCTGGAGCCAGGACATGAAAAGATAGGAAAACGCGTCGATCATGGTTTGGCGCCTCCTTTGAGGAAGTCGCCGATGGCGGCCGCAATCGCCCGTTCGGGGATGATCCCTTCCGGCAGCACCACCTGGAAGATCAGCCGGAAGACGATATAGACGCCGACGATCGAGACAATGGAAAGGAGGAGCGCACGCGAAAAGCGGCCGCGCTCCAGAAACCAGATAGAGGCAAGAAGGAAAACGAACGAGGCGGCGAGGAAGCCCAGCGATTTCATGGCCATGGAATAGGCCAGGATGAAAAGGCTGAAGATGAGGACAACGGGCGGCAGCACCTCGCGCCGGAAGGCGGCGAAGCCGCCTTGGGGCACGGACAGCCGCATCGAGCGGAACAATACGCTCGCCGCCGTCACGATCATGATTCCGCTCATGGCCAGCGGGAAAGTGCCCGCCGAACTCAGGGACGAAAAGCCGGAAATGCCATATGCCTGCCAGAATATGAACAGGCTGAATGCGAAGAGAACCGCATTGAACACGACTTCGCCGGGCCGCCTCGTCTTTTGATTTTTCATAGTCTGTCTCCTCCAGCCCTTATGGGCACGGCGGGTGCCGCCGTGCCAAGGTGGATCAGCCCGGAGGCCCGGGCCGATCGGGCCTGTCACGGCTTGGCGATACCAAATTCCTCGGGTGACTTTTTCGCGATGCCCGCATCATAGACGACCCACGCAGTGGTCGACTGCCATTTTCGCAGGAATGCATCCGCCTCATCGCCGGAGATGTTGAGCAGCACATAGCCGCGGTCGCTCAGAAGCTTCTGGAAATCGGCCTTCTCCGCGCCCGCTTTGAAGGCTTCCACCAGTTTGGCCTTCACGTCGTCGGGCGTATCGCGCTTGACGAAGACGCCAAAGAACGGCCCCCAGGGCAGGTATTTCTTGAACTCGGGATAATCGGCCGTGATCGGCTTCGCATCCGGCAGGATCGGGCTTGCCTCTTCGTCAATGATGCCGAGCACCTTGATGCGGCCGGCCTTCACATGTTCCGCCGCCACGCCCAGCACGGCGGGCATGAAATCGACCGCTCCGCCCTGCATGGCAGTCAGCGCCGGACCATCACCGTCGAAGGGTACGGCGGTAACTTTGAAATCGGTCTCAGCGGCCAGCATCCCGCCGACGACCGAGGGAAGTCCGCCCGGACCGGTGGAACCCATCCTGACCGCTCCTGGGTTGGCCTGAACGTAGTCAACGAGCTCCTTGATCGTGTTGAACGGCGCATCGTTGTTGGCAACGAGAACCGGCACGCCGCGCGCAAGCACGTTTACCGGGTAGAAATCGCCGTAATCCAGGTTGGACAGACCCATGACCTTGTAGAGCTGCGGATTTTCTGCGCTCATTAGAAGCGTATAGCCATCCGCTGGCTGGCTTGCCACGAACTGGGTGGCGATGGCGCCGACGCCGCCCGTCTTGTTGGTCATGATGATGCTGCGGCCGAGCACTTTTTCGGCCTCGGGTGAAACGGATCGCATGACGAGGTCGGTGCTTCCGCCCGCCCCCCATTGAATGATCCCCTGTATATCCCGATCCGGGAAATCGCCCGCCGAGGCTACCCCAACGAGCAACGCGAGAGCGGCAGCCGCTCCCATGAGCTTACCAATCATCTTCAATCCTCCCTTTAACATCGAAATGCCGATGGACCTTGAAACCCGCATCCATTCCTCCCGGAATGGATGCGCTTCTCCCAGCTTCTAGCGACAAGGTCTTCTTTTGTCTGTCAAAAATCACACCATAACGCAAATACCAAGATTTCGATCAATTATATCATTATGTTATATTTGGACGTCAACAAAGGCTTTGTGGATATGATCCTTCATCACTTGGCGTAGCAGTGCGACGAACGTCTCCGCATAGCTCGAAAGCGCCGCGTCGGCTCGGTAGGCGACATAGGTCTGAAAGCTCGTTTCATCGCTGATCGGGATGATCGCCAATCCCTGATCGCTCATATCGGCCACGGTGAAGGCATCGATAACCGCGATGCCGAGATTCTGCTTGACGAGCGCGCAGACCGTCGTGCCGAACCGTGCCCGGATGGATATCCGGTATTCGAGGTTTTCCCGCTCGAATATTCCCGCCATGATCGCCCCATAAGGATCCCTCGGATCGATGCCGATGAGGGGATATTCGACAATCTCCCGGGCCGAAATGACGCTCCTTGCGGCCAGGGGATGGTCCTTGGCGGTAATGCAGACGAGCCGGCCCTTGGCAAGGGGCTCGAACGTGATGGAAGGATGATCGAAATGATAGCTCATCACCACCACCTCGCCCTTGGCCAGCATGAGATAGTCGATCGCCTCCTCGATCTTCAGTATCTCGAAATTCACGAGGATATCGGGATAACGCCGGCGCACCGCCGCCACCGCGCGCGGAACCATCACATTGGCGATGCTCGGGACAGACCCGAGCGCCAGTTCGACATCCCTGCCCCGCTCGAGCTGGCCGATCGAAAATTGCAGATCCTCGACCTTCCTGTGCACATCCTGCAACTGGGCGAAGATATCGCGCGCCTCCTGGGTCGGAACGTAGCGTCCCGCCTTGCGGATGAAGAGCTTGATACCGAGAGAACTTTCGATGTGCTTCATCGTCCGGCTGACGCCTGGCTGCGCCACATTCATGAGCCGCGCGGCGCCGGCGATGGTGCCAGCAACCATAACGGCCCGGATGACCTCGATCTGCCGTAGGGTAAGCATCTTATCTCGTCGGTACCCTTCACATTCACTTGGAAGCAAAAAGGCTTATACGCCATCCATCCATCAAAGCGACAATAGAACCGGCGAGTCGCGATTGAACGATTTCAGCGTGATGGCGTCAAAAATACCGCCAGAACCTCCATAGACCCGACGGTATACTGGATTTTCGCACACCGGAACGTTGAGCGGTACCGTCAGCCTGCTCGCCAGACGTCGAGGAAACGGCCAACCAGGTTTCATCAAACTTATGTCGCCTGTTGCTCATGCTGGTCTGCACATCGGGCTATAGCAAGGGAGTCCGAAGGCTTCTTCCTCCGACCATGCTGGAACGATACGCAGCCGCAACAATGCAGGCGCTTGCTACGTTGGCACACACGCTTGCCAGGACGGGCAGCGTGTAGCTTTGGGTGAAATCAAATGCCAGACCGGCAGCGCTCGGACCAGCCAGGGTTCCAAATGCGACGCTGGTATAAAGAACCCCAATGATCCCGCTGACGTTTCGCCCGCCAAAATCGTCCATCACTACGGCTGGGAGTAACGCCACCCAACCGCCATAGAACAGTCCATACATCAGCGCGAACACGGTGAGTTGCCACGCCTGTGTGGATAGCGCCCAAACACCCATGGCGAGTGCCATGCCGACGAACATCACTAATAGCGACGCCTGTCGCCCGAGCCGGTCCGCCACCCCCCCGAGCAGGAAGCGCCCCGCGGTGCTGCCCACACCGATCGCTCCAAAGATCAATACGGCGGAAGATTGTGGAATGCCGTGATCAAGGGCGTAGGGCACGAGATGGGCGAACGGAACAAACACCCCGAACGAGCAGAACAGACAGGCGGCATAGAGCGCAATAAAACGCGGCGACCGGATCGCCTCGCCAATAGACGCGCCCTGTGGCGGGGTCGGATCCTGTCGGGATACGATGGGATCGCCATCCGGAGCAAGTCCGCGATCACGAGGATCATCGATGATCAGGAAGGACATGCCGGCGCCGATCGTCGCGGCGAGGCCGCCAAGCAGAATGTAGCTTGCGCGCCAATCCAAAAGGTCGATCAGCCAGGAAGCGAGCGGCGGCATGACGAGTGTTCCGACACCTATCCCGCTCACGGCAATTCCCGATGCGAAGCCTCGACGACGCGTAAACCACCGCTGCACGGTGCCGAGCACCGGCACATAGGACAGCCCGACGCCGAGCCCGACTCCAAGACCATATGCCAGGTAAACCTCCGTCAAACTGCGGGCCACGCCCGCCAAGGCCAGTCCCGCCCCGAGCAGGACCATGCCGATGACAGCCAGGGCGCGTGAGCCAATCCGGTCGGCGAACGGCCCGCTGATCACACCAATGCCGAAATACAGAAATCCGGCCAGCGAGAACACGAGCGAAGTCGAGCCCCTTGAGGCCGAGAATTCCCGTTGAAGCGATTCGAAGAAGGCGCTGAAGGTGTAGGCACTGCCGAAACCAAGCAGGGTTACGGTGAAAGCGGCGGCAACGACGAACCAGCCATAGAAAATGCCAGAAGCGGGGTCGACGGACGTGCTGCTCATGATGGAGATCCGTCAGGCGCGCGGATGACGGCAGTGCCAGGCGGTTGCGTCCTGGAAAGCTGTGCCGGCACGAAGCAACGTCGGCTCGCCCAGATGCGCCGCCACCAACTGGAAAGCGACCGGCAGCCCGGAGTCGGTACAGCCGCCCGGCAGCGTGATCGCAGGATTGCCGGTCATGTTGAAGGGGCAGGTGTAGCGCTGGAGCTTGAAGATGAGATCAGGCTGCGTGCCGAGGGTCTTTATCGTCTCGAGACTGAGTGGAGCGAAGGGATGCACCGGCGTAAGCAGGAGGTCGATGGTGCCAAACAAGGCGGCCATCCTGCCTCGCAGCTCCAAGCGCCGGATCAGGATTTTCTGGTAATCAGTACCGGAGAGTGCGCGGCCGTCTTCCACGACCGACGCCAGAACCGGCCCATATTCCGATTTGCGCGGCAGGTAGGTCGCTTCGTGGGCGACCGCTGCCTCGACCGCGCAATTGGGAGTCCAGTCGGCGACTGCTTGCGTCACGTCGGGACAGGCAACCTTCACGATCGTTGCACCGAGCGAGCGAAAGACTTCCGCCGCCTCGGAGAGTATCGTCTTAACGCCTGGATCGACATCGTCGCCATTCCAGCCAGGGTCAATGCCGATGCGCAGCCCGCTCACACCCTCATCGGCCAGACCGGCATAGTCGGGCACGGGATCGAACAGCGCCGTTGGGTCTTTCGGGTCAGGGCCAGCAATTGCCGCCAGAAGCAGGGCGCAGTCCCTCGCGCTACGCGCCATCGGGCCGACGTGATCCAGAGTCGCGGCAAGCTCGAAAACACCATGACGACTGACGCGGCCCCAGGTTGGTTTGAGGCCGGTAAGACCGTTCGCCCCACAAGGCCAGCGGATCGATCCTCCGGTATCGGAGGCGATCGCGCCGTAGCACAGGCCCGCAGCTGTGGCTGCACCCGCACCGCTCGATGAGATGCCGGGCCAATAGTCCAGGTTCCAAGGGTTCTTCGGCGGGGTGATGGACGGATGATGATCCGAATAGGCGCCTTCTGTCAGCTGAAGTTTGCCGAGGATGATAGCGCCGGCCTCCTTGAGGCGGTGCACCACCGTTGCGTTTTCAGATGGACGAAAATTCCGGTGTATCGACATTCCAGCCGCTGTCGGATGGCCTTCAACCCAGCACAGGTCCTTCACCGCAACCGGCACACCGTGCAACGGCCCACGATAGCGGCCATCCTTGATTTCCGCTTCCGCCACCTCGGCCTGAGCCAACGCATCATCCGCGGTGACGATAGCGTAGGCATTCAGCGAACGATCTAGCCGAGAGATACGTTCGAGCAGCGTGTGCGTGACGCCCACCGGCGACGCGGTACCCGCTTTCAGGCGCGCGGCAAGTTCGGAGAGTTCAAGGTAGTGAGGGGCGGCGGACAGCACGTTCATGTCAATCTCTCTTGTTCGGATCCGGCTTGGTTCATCCAGACGCAGTTGGATGCGGTCACCAACATCAGCTTTTACTATTACATTTAGATGAGCTAAATTGACTTCCTGACGAAGAAGAGCCATTTCTCTAACAAAGTCCATATGTCTTCTATGTGCAAACCAGATATTCTGCGCCTTTCGGATTAGGAAATCTAAATGATTGAGGGCAAGCTTCCTCCACTCAACGCACTGCGCGCCTTTGAGGCCACCGCCCGACATTTGTCGGTGAAGAACGCTGCCGCAGAGTTGTGCGTGACGCCAGGCGCGGTCAGCCAGATGCTCAAAACCCTGGAGCTGCATCTAGGGACGAAGTTGTTTCACCGCATCAATCGCGGCATTCTCCTAACAGAAGCAGGGCAGAATTACCTTCCGCCGATCCGCAACGCCTTCAGGCAGGTGGCCGAGGCGACGCAGCGCGTCGCGACGGCGGCGGACACGACTCTGACCGTCAGTGTCACACCCTTCTTCGCCGCAGCATGGCTCGTCCCGCGCCTAAAGCGATTTCAGGATGATCACCAAGACATCGATCTGCGGGTCCTCACAAGCAGTGCCCTTGCGGATTTCTCCCGAGATGGCGTGGACGTGGCGATCCGCCATGGCCTCGGCCGATATCCGGGCCTCCACAGCTACCGGGTCCTTGTGGTGGAAATCGTGCCGGTAGCGGCCCCATCGCTCGTGGACGAAAGAGGCAGGCAGGCCTCCGCTGCCGACTTGATCCATTGGCCTCATATTCACGACGCCGAGCGAAAGGGGTGGCATCTTTGGTTCCAAACGCAAGGCGTTGAGAACATCCCAGTACCTCGTGGCCCGTCGTTCGACGATTCGGGTCTCCTCCTCAAAGCCGTGCTGAGTGGGCAAGGCGCAGGCCTTTTGCCCGCCGCGATGATTGAGACTGAACTCAACGAGGGCCGCCTCGTGCGACTTGCAGATACCGTCCTCCTCGATGAATTCGCTTATTATCTCGTCTATCCCGGGTCGAGCCACGTCCAACCGAAGATCGCCGCGTTCAGATCGTGGATTCTCAAAGAAACGGCATATTGATGCAGTCGGTACTGACGACTGCCCCAAAGCGGTCAGTTGAGCGCGTGGCTGTGGCGGCGTTCATCGGCTGCAGGTGATTGCCGGCGCGTGCCGATTGCTTATGGCGGTGCGCCAAACGGGGACGCGAGTTCGCGGCGGACGAATTCGTGAAAGCGGGTGTCGGAAACATATGCGACGTTAAGCCGTAGGAAGCGACGGTCACCGGACCCGCCGCCGATCTCGAACACCGAACCCGGCGCCAGGAAGATGCTCTCCCGCGCCGCGCGGCGCGTCAGTTCGATGTCGTCCACGCCCTGCGGAAGCGCGACCCACATATAGTAGCCGTCGGTCTCCTCGATCTCGGGCCGCAGGCCGAGCTTGCGCAGAATGCGGACGGCGGAAAGCTGTGCCTCCTTGACCCGTCCGTTGAGCCGCTTGAGGTGATGGCGGTAATGGCCGTCGTTCAGGACGGCATGGACGATGCGCTCCACATAGCCGGAGGAATTGACGATGGTCAGCATCTTCATGTTGACGAGATGAGCAATGATCTCCGGCGAGGCGGCGACATAGCCGACGCGCAGACTCGCCGACAGAATCTTGGCGAAAGTGCCGACATAGATGACCCGCCGCAACTGATCGAGGGCAGCAAGACGGGCGGCACTCGGCGGCATGAGGTCGCCGAAGGCGTCGTCCTCCACCACCATGAAATCCAGGTTCTCGGCGATCCTCAGTATGTCGTGGGCGCGGCCGAGCGTCAGCGACCCTCCGGTCGGATTATGAGCGAGCGATTGCGTGAAGAAGAAGCGTGCGCCGCTCGCCTGCGCCTTGCGGGCGAGATCGTCGGGGTCCGGCCCCTCGGCGCCACGCTGGACGCCGACCATGCGGATGCCGGCGAGCTTGAGCTTGGCGAAGAGAGGATAGTAGCCTGGGGTGTCGGTGAGCACCACATCGCCGGCGCGCAGGTACTGCCGGATGATCAGGTCGAAGGCGTGGTTGGCGCCGAGCGTCAGGAGGATGTGTTCCGGTCTGACCGCGATGGAGCGTTCGGCAAGCATGCGCGACAGCGTTTCGCGCAGCGGCTCGAAGCCGATCGGGCTCTCATAGGCATGCTCGAAGAGCCCGCGCTGTCCGCTGGCGATGTTGCGGATGTGGCTCTTGAGCACGGACCGCTCCACCCATTCCGCCGGTGGGCGTCCTTCGCCGAGCCTCACCGTGAAACTGTGCTCCAGCTGCTCGCGCAGCAGCGTAGCGATATCGACCGCCTCCACCAGGCGTGCCGTGACCGGGTCTTCCGTTCGCGGGCGGATGCCGGTGACGAAATACCCGGCGCCGTGGCGCGGCTCGACATAACCGCGCGCGATCAACCGGTCATAGGCCTCGACGACCGTGTTCTTCGACACGCCATAGGTCGCGGCGGCGGCTCTGAGCGAGCGCAGCCGCGTGCCTTTCGGCATCACCCCTTCGTCGATCGAAAGCGCAATGCGCGCCGTGATCTGTTCGGCCTTGCTCTCCTCGCCCGACATCGCGGCACTCCAACTGTCCCCGAAATTCGACTGGTACATTTAATCGGTAAAGCCGCAAACTGTACCTTGCGATGATGGTACAATATTGCGAGCTTGCGGAAAAGTCGGCGTGCATGAGTTCAAGGACAGGCCGCCGGGAAGACCGATATGGGAGGATACAGGTGAAAGCGCAGTCGGGCGTCGCGAACTCGCGTCTGGAAGGTTTCCGCAACCTCACGCCGCAGCAGCGGTGGCGGAAGGTGGTCGAGGCAACAGGCCTCGGCGAGGACGAGGCGGCGCTGCTCGCCGAACCTGGCGCCCTGCCGGTCGAAACCGCCGACGGCATGATCGAGAACGTCGTCGGCACCTTCGAGCTGCCACTCGGCGTTGCCGCGAACTTCACCGTGAACGGCCGCGACTACATCATCCCCATGGCCGTGGAGGAGCCCTCGATCATCGCCGCCGCCTCCTTCATGGCGCGCATCGTGCGCGGCTGCGGCGGTTTCGAGACCTCCGTGACCCCGCCGCTGATGCGGGCGCAGGTGCAGATCGTCGGACTTTCCGATCCCCATGGCGCGCGCCTCAAGATCCTTGCCGAGCGCGACAGGATCATCGCCGCAGCCAATGCCTGCGACAAGGTTCTTGTCGAACTCGGCGGCGGCTGCCGCGACATCGAGGTGCATGTCTTCCCCGAAACGCCCGGCGGCGCCATGGCGGTCATGCACCTGATCGTCGATGTTCGTGACGCGATGGGCGCCAACACGGTCAACACCATGGCGGAGCGCGTGGCGCCGCTGGTCGAGGAACTGACCAGTGGCACGGTGCGGCTGCGGATCCTCTCCAATCTCGCCGACCTGCGCTTGGCGCGGGCGCGCGTGGCGATCACGCCTGACGCACTGGCCGCGAAGGAACTGTCCGGCGAGGAGATCATCGATCGCATGGTCGAAGCCTACCGGTTCGCCGCGATTGACCCCTATCGGGCCGCGACCCACAACAAGGGCATCATGAACGGCATCGATCCGCTGATCGTCGCGACCGGAAACGACTGGCGCGCGATCGAGGCCGGCGCTCATGTCTGGGCCGTGCGCAAGGGCCACTACACCTCGCTGACGACGTGGGAGAAGCACAAGGACGGGCGTCTTGTCGGAACGCTGGAGCTGCCCATGGCGGTCGGCATCGTCGGCGGCGCGACGAAGACCCATCCGCTGGCAAAGCTGGCGTTGAAAATACTGAACATCAGCTCCGCCGCCGAACTGGCGCAGCTTTGCGTGGCGCTCGGTCTCGCGCAGAACATGGCGGCCATCCGGGCGCTGGCGACGGAAGGCATCCAGCGCGGCCACATGGCGCTTCATGCCCGCAACATCGCCATCGTGGCCGGCGCCGTCGGTGCGGAAATCGAGACGGTGGCGAGGGAGCTTGCGGCAAACCACGACGTTCGCGTTGAAAGGGCGCGGGATCTGCTGGAGGCGTTGCGGCATCCGTGACGGATGGCGGCTCGTGGGAGGAGACGCTACGCCATCGGGCCTAAGGCTCACCACAGGAGGCGCTCCACGGAGCGGGAATTTTCTTAATAAAGGGAGGTAGACAATGAAAATCGACATTTCACGGCGTTCGCTGCTGCAACTCACGGTCGGCGGCGTCGCCGCCGTCGCGGCGACCAGGCTCGCGACCCCGGCGATCGCGCAAGACAGCAAGGTGTCCTGGCGCATTCAGTCGCTCTGGGACGGCGGCACCACGCCGCAGCAATACGAGGAAATGTTCGTGCGGAAGGTGGCCGAGAAAACCGGCGGCGCCTTCGAGCTGAAACTGTTCTCGGCCGGTCAGATCGTGCCGCCCGCGCAGTCCTTCGATGCGGTGCGCGGCGGCGCTTTCCAGATGATGAAGACCTTCGACGGCTATACGGCGGGCAAGATCCCCGCCCACGCCTTCACCAGCACGATTCCCTTCGGTTACAAGAAGTCGGAGGACTACGCCGCATGGTTCTACGATCGCGGCGGCATCGAGATGGCGCGCGAATCCTATGCCCCCGCCGGCCTGCATTACATCGCACCGACGATTTACGACCAGGAACCGATCCATTCCAAGGTCGAGATCCGCACGATCGCCGATTTCAACGGCAAGAAGGGCCGCTTCACCGGCCTTGCCTCGACGGTCATGGGCGCCTTCGGCGTCGCGGTGACGCCGCTGCCGACGGCCGAAGTCTATTCCGGTCTCGACAAAGGATTGATCGATATCGCGGATCGTGGCGACCTGCAGGCCAACCTGGACGCCGGTCTCGCCGAGGTGGCGAAATACATCATCCTGCCCGGTGTCCACCAGCCGACGACGGCCACGTCCTATGTCGCCAACAAGGCGGCGTTCGATGCCCTGCCGGATGACTTCAAGACGGCGCTGGCGGACGCGGCGAAGGAGATTTCCGACGCCTATCAGGCGAACAAGACCAAGACCGATGAAAGCGCGCTGGCTGCCTTCAAGGAGCAGGGCGTGACGGTGATCGAACTCGACGATGCCGATGTGGCCGCCAACCGCGCCAGGGCGGTCGAGGCATGGCGGAGCGCTGCCAAGGAGGATGAGCTCGCCAACAAGATACTGGACAGCCAGATCGCGCAGATGAAAGAACTCGGTCTCCTGACCTAGCGCCTTCCCGCGGGCGCGCCAACGACAGCGCGCCCCACCCGTTCCCAGCCGTCGAGCGATCATGCCAAAACCGGTTCAAATCCTTTACGACGCGGTCACCGCGCTCAACAGATTCATCTTCCAGGCCGCGAGCCTGCTGATGTTCGTCATCGTGCCGGCGATGTTGTTCGCTGTCGTTTCCCGCTATGTCTTCAACGCCCCCTCCTCATGGGCGATGGAACTGGCGACATTGGTCTTCGGACCCTATTTCCTGCTGGTGGGCCCCTATCTCCTGCATGAGCGCGGCCATGTGAGCCTCGACCTCGTGCAGCACGCGGCAGGGCCCCGCGTGCGGCGTCTTCTCGAACTCGTCAATTACCCGATCATCATCGCGTTCTCGGTAATCCTGCTGATTTACGCCGTGCCCTTCGCCGCGCAGGCGTGGGAATATGGCGAGACCTCCTATTCCTCATGGAACCCGCCGATCTGGCCGGTCAAGCTCTTCATCCCGGTGGCGCTGGTGCTTCTCGGCCTCCAGGCGACGGTCGAATGGCTTCGCATTCTCTTCGACCCATCCGCCCTCGCCGACAGGGATGCCGATCCGGAGGCCGCCATCTGATGTCCTCGACCGAAATCCTCATCGTCATGTTCGGTGGTCTGAGCCTCTTCCTGCTGGCCGGCCTGCCCGTCGCCTTCGTGCTTGGTGGCCTGTCGGTGCTCTTCACCGTCATCTTCTGGGATTCGAATGCGCTCGTCGTGCTCGTCCTGCAGATGTTCGACACGATGCATTCCGAGGCGCTGCTGGGCATTCCGCTCTACATCTTCATGGCGCTGCTCTTGCAGCGGTCCGATGTCATCCGCGACCTCTACACCGCCATGGAGCTCTGGTTCGGCCGGGTTCGGGGCGGGCTTGCGATCGGCACGGTCGTCATCTGCCTGGTCATGGCCGCGATGACCGGCGTTGTCGGCGCCGCGGTCACGGCGATGGGCATACTGGCGCTGCCGGAAATGCTGAAACGCGGCTATGATCCGAAGCTCGCCGCCGGCACCATATGCGCCTCCGGCACGCTCGGCATCCTCATTCCGCCCTCGGTGCTGACCATCGTCTATTCGGTGACCGCGCAGGTCTCGATCGGCAAGATGCTGATCGCCGGCATCGTGCCCGGCATCCTGCTGGGCCTCCTCTATATCGGCTATATCGTGGTTACGGGCTTTCTGAATCCCAAGGCCATCCCGGCCCGTGACGACGGACGGCGCGCGACCTGGGCGGAGAAATTCGCCTCGCTGAAAACCCTGATCCTGCCCTCGATGATCATCGTCATGGTGCTAGGCTCGATCTTCTTCGGCGTGGCGACGCCGACGGAAGCTGCGTCCGTCGGCGTCCTCGGAGCCGCGATCGCGGCGCTTCTGCGCGGCAACCTGACCCGCGAAACCCTGTGGGACTGCGCGCGCGGCACGGCGAAGACGACCGGCATGATCCTCTGGATCACCCTCGGCGCCAAGGCCTATGTCGCCATCTTCACCGGACTCGGCGGCGCCGATACGCTTTTCCGGTTGCTCGAGGGGCTCGACGCCAATCCCTATGTGGTGCTGGCGCTGATGATGCTGATCCTCGTCTTCCTCGGCACCGTGCTCGACGAGATCGGCATCATCCTGCTGACGGTTCCGGTCTTCCTGCCGGTCATCCAGTTCTACGGCTTCGACCAGATCTGGTTCGGCGTACTCTTCGCGCTGACGATCCAGATGGGCTATATCAGCCCGCCCTTCGGCTACACGCTCTTCTACATCAAGGGCACCTTGCCGAAAAACATAAGCATGACGACGGTCTATCGCGGTATTCTGCCCTTCTTCCTGCTGCAGATGGTCGGGCTGCTGATCTGCGTCGCGCTGCCGGATCTCGTGACCTGGCTGCCTGAACGGATGCGGTGACGGATATGGGCAGGGACGTCACAATCGTCGAGGTCGGCCCGCGCGACGGCCTGCAGAACGAAGCGAATTTCGTCGAGACCGCGCGGAAGGTGGAATTGATCGACATGCTGGGCGAATGCGGCTTCGCCCGGATCGAGGCGACAAGCTTCGTCTCGCCCCGATGGGTTCCGCAGATGGCTGATGCGTCGGAGGTCATGGCACGCATCCGGCGCAGGCCTGATGTCGTCTATTCCGTGCTGACACCCAACCTCAAGGGCTTCGAAGCGGCAGTCGCGGCGCGCGCCGACGAGGTCGCCATCTTCGCCTCCGCATCGGAAACCTTCAGCCGCAAGAACATCAACTGCTCCATCGCCGAAAGCCTGGAACGTTTTCGCCCGCTGGCGGAGGCGACGCGCGCGGCCGGCATTCCCATGCGGGGCTACGTGTCCTGCGTCGTGGAATGCCCCTATGAGGGACCGATCGCGCCGGACGCCGTGGCGCGCCTCACCGAAAACCTGCTGGCGCTAGGCTGCCGCGAGGTGAGCCTGGGGGATACCGTCGGCAAGGGGCGGCCCGAAACCATCTCAGCCATGCTCGACGCGGTGCTCGACATCGCGCCCGCCGAACGGCTGGCCGGCCATTACCACGACACCAACGGGCGGGCCGGCGAAAGCATAGAGATCAGCCTTGAATTGGGATTGCGGGTGTTCGACAGCGCGATCGCCGGGCTGGGCGGCTGTCCCTATGCCCCCGGCGCGGAAGGGAATGTCGATACCTGCAAGGTCGAGGCGCTGATGGAGCGGCTGGGATACCGGACTGGCCTCGACGCGGACCGCCTGCAGGAAGCCACGGCCTTCGCGGCAAAATTCAGACGGTCAAAGACATCTGGTGCCGCGCAGGCAGGCGCCTGAGGTCCAGCGCACGGCGCCACCCTACACCAGCCTTCAAACATGCTCCCGAATTGTGTGGATTATTAACATTGCGTTAAACACTGTTTGTTGCAATATGTTATAATGCGTTATGGTCGTAGCGAAACGAGGTACCGTTTGAAGGACAGCCGGCGGGGTGCACACCATTCCTCACATGCACGGGAGCGATCTGCCGTATCGCAGATGACGTCTTTTCGGGGGCTGATGTGCGCCTATTGGATGTCGGAGCGCTGGAAGGAAGCCTGGGCTCTCACCGCTGCGATTTTCCTTCTGACGGCTTTTGTCAGCAAAACCACCGTCTGGGTGGCGGAAGCTTCCGGCCATATGATGAATTCCATCGTCAATGTCGCGAGCGCCTCGGCGGAAGATCCGCTCCTCGCGATTGTGGCCAATGCCGGCGTCCTGATCGCACTGATGCTGGCAAAAGACGTGCTGCTTGTCGGCTTTCGCCATTTCCTGTCTGCGACGTTGCATCGCCAATGGCGCAAATGGCTGAACGACCGCTTTTCCGATGCGCTGCTCGACGGCAACCACACCCATTTCCATTTGCAGCAGGGCAAGGGCAAAGACCTGCCTGACAATATCGACCAGCGCCTGCAGGAATCGATCAAAGGCATGACCGGTAGCGTCATTGGCCTCGTCATGGGCCTCGTCGGCGTATTTCTGTCCGCCTTCTTTGTCGGTCAGAAGCTTTTGGAAATCTCCACGGAAGTCCGCGGGCTGGAATTTCTCGGCTCCTACGCCGGCGCCGTTCTGGCTTTTGCCGCCATCATCATCTATGTGCCGCTTGGCATGCTGATTGCGATCAAGATCGGGCGCAGGCTGGAACGGCTCAATCTCGGCATACAGCAGGCGGAAGGCTCTTTCCGCGGTGAATGGACGACGCTTTTGCGGCGCAGTTTCCAGATTTCCGCATCGAATGGCGAGGCCGTGCAACGCTCGGTCAACAACCGCCTTTACAGGGATGTCAACAGCACCTGGAACCGGCTCAACTGGTTCAGCGCAACCTATCTTGCCTTTTCTTCGGCATATGGTTTTCTCTCCAATCGTATCGTCGCCTATATTCCCGGTCTTTTGCCTTACATGAACGGCGCCGTCAGCTTCCGCAACTATGTGACCGGCGCGGAGTTGGTCGCGGGCATGATCAACGATTGCTCCTGGCTCATCCAGGTCATGCCCGATATCGCCAATCTGCGCGCCAATGCAAATCGCGTGACCGGTCTCGCGCGAGCCATCGAGAATGCGAAGGAACCAGCCGAACTTTATGCCCGCTCCGGCATAAGCCGCTTCACCTTCGCGCAGCAGCATCCCCGGTTCGGCCTGACGATCCGCAATCTGACCCTCATGCATGGGCAGGATTGCGAGGCGCCGTTCCTGCGCTCCGGCATCATCAACATGCGCGGCGGCGACTGGGTCTATATGCGGGGCGATTCCGGCTCGGGAAAGACCTCCTTCCTCAAGGCATTAAACGGTCTTTGGCCCTATGGCACCGGCGATGTCATCTATCCGCAGAATGCAACCTCCATCTATGCTCCGCAGGAAGCGAAGTTCCCGGCGGTTTCATTGAAGCAGATCATCTGCCTGCCCGATGATGCGGACATGTTCAGCGATCTCGCGGTCGCCGCCGTTCTTCATGAAGCGGATCTCGGCGAGTTTATCGAACGCATGAACGATGGCGATGCCGGCGGCTCCCCCTGGGACATCGTATTGTCGGGCGGACAGAAACAGAAGGTCGTGCTGGCCCGCATCCTGCTGCACAAGCCTTCCATCATCTTTCTCGACGAAGCGGCGGGGGCGCTGGATCCGGCCTCCAAAAGGCGTTTCCATGCGGCGCTGAAGGCACGCTGCCCCGATGCCATCGTCATCAGCGTCATGCATGAAGAGAAGCTGCCGACATTCGAAAACGGCGAGAACGTCTATTCGCATGTGCTCGAAGCCCGCAACGGATACGTTTCGATGCAGCCACTTCATTTCAAGACGTTTTCGGGCGCGCAGCCCGGCATATTGCTGCCTGCCGCAGAGTAGCGTCTTCGCCTGTTAAAGCATGACCCCTTACCGCTTGGATCGGTAACCACGGCGGATCTCCGTCCGTTCCAGCATATAGGCTTCCGCCGTAATCATATGCTCACGCATGATCGCCGCCGCCCGCCCGGCGTCGCCCGCCTTGATCGCCCGCAGCAACGCCACCTGATAGTGCAGCCCTGTCTCACGCAGCACGGGATTATGCTGTTGGTACACTTCCCGGCAGACGGCCATGTCCCGCAACAAGCTGACCAGGAACCGGCAGAGGAAACCGAGCAACCGGTTTTCGCAAAGCCGCGCCAGCTCGTCGTGAAAATCGAGCTCGGCCATCCTCTGCCGGTATTCTTCTTCAACGGTCGCGGGCTCGTCCTCATAAAGGCGGATATTGGCCTGCAGCGATGCGAAGGCTGATGGCGCCAGCTTTCCCGCCAGGCTCGCGGCCAAAAGCGGCTCCAGTTCCTTGCGGATGGCATAGATATCGGCAATCGTCGGAGGCTTGTGCAAAAACAAATTGTCGAGAAGCCGGATCGCCTGTTCGGTCTCGACGGAAGCCACGAATATACCCCCGCCCGGCCCGGTCTTGCTGAGCGTCAGCCCCTGCGATTCCAGGATCTTCAGAGCTTCGCGAAGCGTTCCGCGCGAGACATGCCATGTTTCCGGTTCGATCCACTCGTGCGGCAGGCGATCTCCCGGCGAAAGGCCGTGTTCGACGATCCGGTCCCGAATCTGGTCCGCCACCGCATCCGGCCGCTTTCGGCGGCGGATAACCGCGGGAACTTCCGCAATGATCTCTTCTCGCACTGCCATTTCACTCATATGCGGCTATCCGCCCTCCAATCGACCACGTCCAGGCGGTTTCAGCCGCGGCGCGCTCGACAACAGTCTTTTCGTATATTCATGCCGGGGCGTTCTGAAAAGCTGTTCAGCAGAGGCTGTTTCGACGATCTCACCGGAATACATCACCGCGACCCGGTCGGAGATGCTTTCCACCACCGCGAGGTCGTGGCTGATGAACAGATAGGACATCTTGAATTCCGCCCTGAGATCCTCCAGCAACAGGAGCGTCTGCGCCTGAACGGATACGTCAAGGGCGGAAACCGGCTCGTCGAGCACGATGATACGCGGCTCCGCGGCCAACGCCCGGGCGATGGCGATGCGCTGCGCCTGGCCACCGGAAAATTCGTGCGGATAGCGCTCCAGCGTATTGGCCGGCATCTGCACGGCGTCCATGAGTTCCTTCATGCGCGCCCGGCGCCGGACTTTGTCATACCCCTTCAGAAGCCGCAGCGGCGGATCGAGTATCGCATCGATCGTCTTGCGCGGATTGAGAGAGGATACCGGATCCTGGAAGACATACTGGATCACACGCCCGAAAGCGCGCGGCCCTTCGGCTCTAAGCGCCGCCGCATCCTTTCCGGCGATGCGCATGTCGCCCGATGTCGGCTTCTCAAGGCCCACCATCATCCGCGCGAGCGTGGACTTGCCCGAACCGCTCTCGCCGACCACCGCGAGCGTTTCTCCGGGCCGCAGCGCCAGCGTGACATCTCTGACGGCCCTGACCTCATGACCACGTCCGCGGAACAATGACCACCCGCCGGCAAACGTCTTGGTGAGATTGGTCACGCTGATCGCATCCACGGGTCTCCTCGTTTCTGTCATGCGCCGCGCCCCCGGTCCGTGTCGGCTGACGGCAGCGCGCGGATGGCGTCGAGAAAGGCCCGCCCCTGCCCCGGTATGGGAACGCAGGCGATCAGCCGCTTGGTATAGGGATGTTTCGGATCACCGAGAACGGTCGCCGTTTCTCCCGCTTCGACGATTTCCCCATGCCGCATGACCGCCACCCGATCGCAGATCTCGGCCACCACGCCGAAATCATGCGTGATGAAGAGAAGCGCCAGCCCCCTGTCGCGACGCAGGGCCTGGAGCAGCCGCAGTATCTCCGCCTGGACGGTGACATCGAGCGCCGTGGTCGGTTCGTCCGCGATGATGATATCTGGATCGTTGGCCAGCGCCATCGCGATGCCCACGCGCTGGCGCTGGCCACCGGAGAGTTCGTGCGGATAGGCGCGTGCCCGCTGCTCGGGATCGGGGATCTGGACGGTCCGCAGGAGTTCGACCGCCTTCTCATGCGCGCCGACCCGGTCGATCGGCTGATGCGCCCGAACAGCCTCCGCCACCTGTTCGCCAACGGTGAAGAGCGGATGCAGCGTCGTCAGCGGATCCTGAAAAATATACGCCACCTTGCCACCCCGGAACGAAGCGATCTGCGTCTCGTCAAGCGAGAGCACGTCGCGGCCTTCGATCGTCACGGCCCCGCCGGTAATGACGCCGGGCGGCGATGCGACAAGGCCCAGGATGGAAAGCGCCGTGACGCTCTTGCCCGACCCGCTCTCGCCGATCAGGCCAAGACATTCGCCCTTGCGCAACGTGAAGCTGATCCCCTTCACTGCGACCTCTCTTCCGCCGCCTTGTTCGAAGCTGGTCTCCAAACCCGTCACGGCGAGTGCCGAAGCCTTTGCCGTTTCGTCCGGTTCGGGCACATGCGGGCGTTCAATACGGGTCACCGGCATGGGACGGCTGAGCGCTCCCGCCCGCAGCCGTGGATCGAGCGCATCGCGCACGCCGTCACCAAGCAGATTAACGCCCATGACGATCAGAAACACCATCACGCCGGGAATGACCGAGATCATCGGAGCGGTGAAGAGAAGCGCCCTGCCCTGCCCGAGCATGGAGCCGAGATCGGCTTGCGGCGGCTGCGCGCCAAGGCCGAGGAAGCTCAGGCCCGCCGTCTCCAGGATCATCCATCCGATCGTCGTCGACATGGTGATGACGATGATCGGCAACACGTTGGGCAGGATTTCCGTCGTCAGGATCGCGATGTGGCTCTTGCCGGAAAGGCGCGCGGCGTCCACGAACTCCCTGTGCGAAAGACCGCGTGTGATCCCGCGCACATTGCGGGCGAAAAACGGGATGTTGACAATGGCGATGGCGTAGAGCGCGTTGAGCAGACCGGGGCCCAACACCGCCACGATTGCCAGCGCCAGCAGGATATAGGGAAACGCCATCAGCATATCGATGCCGCGCATGATGAGATTGTCCGCCCGCCCGCCCGCATAACCAGCGACAAGACCGATCAGCGAGCCGAAGAACGCCGCTGCCAGGGCAGCGGAAATGCCGACAAACAGGGAAACGCGCGTCCCCCAGACAAGGCGCGCCAGCACGTCCCGTCCCAGATGATCGGTGCCGAGCAGATGACCTTCGGAAAACAGCGGAAGCAGCCGGTTGGCCGGGCTCGTCGTGTCGGGGTCATGGAGCGGCAGGATCGGAGCCATCAGCGCCATGATCACGATCAGGACGACGATATAGAAGGCTGCGGCCGCCAGCCTGTTGTTCATGAGGAGCCGCCAGGCCGTGCGCGACTGACCGCTGTCCTTTGGCGGCCCCACTTCCAATGCCTGCGTGCTCATGTCTTGAGCCTCGGATCAAGGACCGCCTGCACGATGTCGGCGATGAGGTTGACGAACACATAGGCGGCGGCAACGAACAGCACGCCCCCCTGCACGAGAAGAAGGTCGCGCGTGGAAATGGCCTTGACCAGCATCGCGCCGATGCCCGGCCACTGGAACACCGTCTCGATATAGACCGCGCCGCCCAGCACGAAGCCCGCCTGAAGACCGATCACCGGAACAACGCTGACCATCGCCGCCTTGAGCGCGTGGCGATAGATCACCTTACGTTCGCTCAAGCCTTTCGCCCGTGCCGTGCGAATGAAGTCCTGCCTCAAGACTTCGAGCATGGCCGTTCGCGTCAGCCGCGCCACCACGCCGGTGGCGACGACGGCAAGCGTCACCGCGGGCAACAGCAGATGCTTGAGAAGATCGGCAAGATCGCCGCCTCCATAGATCGCGTACATGCCGGACGCCGGCAGGATGCGCAATTGCACGGCGAACAGCAGGATCAGCAGCAGCCCGAGGAAGAAAGACGGTATGGATATGCCGATCAGGACGAAAAAGGTCACGACCCTGTCAACCCAGCCGAACTGGCGTACGGCCGAGACAATGCCTGCCAGCAATCCGAAGACCGTGCATAATATGAGCGCCGTGCCCGCGAGGATGAGCGTTGCGGAGAAGCGCTCCAGCACCTCGTCGAGAACCGGCCGGTTGAGCGCGTATGACCTGCCGAAATCCCCGTGAAGCAGATTTCCCAGCCAGGCGAGATATTGCTGGGGCAGCGCCTTGTCGAGGCCAAGGCTCCGGTTCAGCCGCTCGACATTCTCCGGTGTCGCGTAGGAACCGAGAATGGCCGTCGCCGGATCGCCCGGGATCATCGCCATGATCAGGAAAACGATCATGGACAATCCGAGCAGCACGGGAATGGCTGCGAACAGGCGCTTGGCGATATAGCTGGCCATGGCGGCGGCCTCCGGATCCGAACGCGTTCCCGGCGGGTTTGCCGCCAGGAACGCCTACCACATCACTGCTTGGCGATCTTCTGCAGCATCAGGAAGAAGGACGGCTGCAACTTGAAGCCTTCGACATTGGCGCGCGTAACGGCGTTCTGCTTCCAGTTCGCGACGAACAGCCAGGGCGCATCTTCATGCACGATCGTCTGCATCTCCTTGTAGAGCTCGGCACGCTTCTCCTGGCTGTTGGCGGCCCGCGCCTGGCTGAGGAGCTCATCCACCTTTTCGTTGGAATAATAGCCCGAATTGAAACCACCCTTGTCCGGAAAGGCTTCGGTACGCAGGGTGAGGAACGGCAAGGTATCGGGATCATTGGTCATCCAGGCCATCTCGGCCATATCCGCCTTGCCTTCGAGGCCGGGGTTCACCTTTCCGAGAAAAGTGTTCCATTCATAGGTCTCGATTTTCGTCGGCATGCCAACTGCTTTCAGATCGGCCTGGATGGCGGTGCCCATCGCCACGGGATCGAGCATACCCGAGCCGCCCTCGGTGACATAGAAGGTGAGCTCCTTGCCGTCATATCCGGCTTCTTCGAGCAATTGCTTCGCGCGGTCAGGATCATAGGCGTATGGCTCGATGTCCTCATTATAGGCCCATGCAAATGCCGGTGGTGTCGGCCCGGCCGCAACCTCAGCCGTCCCTTGAAGCACGTTCTCCACCAGGACCTTCTTGTTGACGGCGTGGTTCACCGCCTGGCGGATTTTCTTGTCGGCAAACGGCCCCTCCTTGGTGTTGAGGATCAGGAACCATAAATGCGGGCCGATCTGCTCGTGCACGGTGAAGGCCGGATCATCGCGGAACTGCTGGAGGCTGTCGGGCGGAACCTCCACCATCACGTCGAGACCGCCCGAAAGCATTTCGGCTATGCGCGTGTTGGCGTCGGTGATCGGCCGATAGATGATGGCCTCGAGCGGTGGAGCGCCATCCCAGTAATCCTCGTTGCGCGTGACGACCACGCGCGAATTCGCCTGCCATTCCTCGAATTTGAAGGCGCCTGTACCACTCGGGTGACGGCCGAAATCCTTGCCATGCTGCTCTACGGCCGCCGGCGACACGATCAGTCCCGTGGGATAGGCAAGGTTGGAAAGGAATGGCGCATAAGGCTCCGAGAGCTTGAACTCCACAGTGAGATCATCAAGCGCGGTAACCTTCTCGACCGAGGAGAAGAAGAAGGCCAGCGGGAACGGCCCCGTATCGTGATAGGGATGTTTCTCGTCGAGCATGCGGTCGAAGTTGAACTTCACCGCCTCGGCATTGAAGGGCGAGCCGTCATGAAAGGTGACGCCGGAGCGCAGCTTGAACGTATAGGTCTTTCCGTCTTCGGATACATCCCAGCTTTCAGCCAGGGAAGGCTCCACCTCCAGCGTGCCCTCCTTGTAGCGGGTGAGCCCGTCATAGACATTCACCAGGATACGAAAGTCGTTCACCGCGGTGACGGCCTGCGGATCGAGCGATTTCGGCTCGGCTATCTGCCCCACGATAAGGGCGTTGGGCGGTGTCTGTGCAGACACCGGTGGAGCGACGGCCAAAAACACCGCGGCGAGAACAGCAGCCAGAATATTCTTCATAACGGTTCCCCTTTCTGTGCTTGCCCACAATTAATTCTGATAATTTGACATCATGCAAGCATTTATCATGATAAATTAGCGCGCCTGCCATTCCGGTGGGACGGGCCGCCACCACTTGCTCTCAAAACGAACGGGAAAACGATGCTCCTCGATCATCTCGCTATTGATCCCGACCGTCTGCGCCGATTGCTCGATGGCATCAACGGCTTCGGTTTCAATCCGGAAACGGGAGGCTACAATCGGATCGGCTATTGCGACGCCGACATGGCCGTCCGCGAATGGCTTTCGGACCAGATGCGCACTGCGGGCCTGACCGTCCGCCGCGACGCTGTCGCAAATCTTTTCGGCCGGTTCGGCCCGGCGGATGGCCCCTGCATCATGGTCGGATCACATCTCGATACGGTCCCGGAAGGCGGAGCCTTCGACGGGGCTCTCGGCGTGGCAGCCGCATTGGAATGCGTACGCGCGATCCGGGAGGCCGGTCTTGTTCCGGGTTTGGCGATCGAGGTCGTGGCGACAGCCGAAGAGGAAGGGCGCTTCGGCGGCATGCTCGGCTCCCAATCCATTGCCGGCATCGTGACCGCCAAGTGGGTCTCGCGGGCCTGCGATGCCGACGGCGTCACATTGGTAGACGCCATGGCCGCCCAAGGGCTGAATGCCACCGATGCAGTGGATGCAAAGCGCAGCAGCGGAGATATCCGCGCCTTTCTCGAACTGCATATCGAGCAGGGCCCGGTCCTGGAGAGCCGGGGATTATCGGTCGGCATCGTGCGTTCGGTCGCCGGGGTCCGCAATCTTCGTGTGCGTTTCGAAGGTGAAGCCAATCACTCGGGCACGACGCCGATGGATATGCGCGCCGATGCCTTCGCCGGCCTGGCGATGGTCGGCACGGCTATTCCGGAAATCATCACCACTCACGGAGGTGAAAATACGCGCGTCACGATCGGCAAAGCGGATTTGCTCCCGAATTTCATCCACACCATCCCCGGCGAGGCCGAGTTCGTCATCAATATCCGCGATACCGATCCCGCGCTCATTGAATCAGTCGATGCCGCTTTGCGGGAGGCAATTGGCACGGCTGCCCGTACAAATCGCCTAAAAGCCGGCATCGTCGAGCAAAGCCGCATCGCACCGGTCCAGCTGGATCGCGATCTCGCCGCCTTGCTGCAGGAAGAGGCGAGCCGGTTGGGATTGGAGGCGCTGGCAATGCCCTCGGGTGCGGGACACGACGCGCAGACAATGCAGGCACTATGTCCGGCCGCGCTGATCTTCGTGCCGAGCCGTGGCGGCGTCAGTCACTCCCCGAGGGAATGGACCGATTGGGCGGATATCGAAAAGGGCGCCAATCTCCTGCTGGCAGCGCTGGTGAGGCTCAGCGGCAGCATCAAGCGGTAGTTGAACATTAACAAATGCTTAAATGTGAGAACCATTCCCACCAGCAGCGCTCATGAGCTCCGCCAGCGTCGTCAGGCTGGTAATCAGCTCGCGTCTTCGACCGGAGGGAAGCATAGCAAAACGCCGGGCGAACCCATCGCCGAACACGCGCGGAGCGTGAGAAATGAGTTGCTGCCCTTTCGGGGTGAGGCGCGTGAAAACAATGCGGCGATCCGTGTCGGACCTGTAGCGCTGCACGATGGCGCGCTGCTCCAGATTTTCCAGCACCGTCACCACCGTTGCCGGGCTCAGATCGGCATGATCGGCCAGCGCCTTTGTCGTCACCTGGCCCAGTTCCGCCACCGCCATCAGGATCACCAGTTGCGGCCCGGTCAGCCCGATGGATTTTGCCAGCGCGCGCGACTGCAGATCGTTAGCGCGAACGATGCGGCGGATGGATTTCAGCAGGCTGCGCGTTTCCTCCGGGGATACGGACTCGGCGAGAACGGCGGATGAAATTTCCTGGCTCATGGCGCTTCATTTGACTTCAAATCATTTGAACTCTAACTATATGAACCTGTGAATGCAAATTAGCAACCGACAATGGAGGATATGGACCCGCGAATGTGCGGCATCTGTGGTGAAGTAAGATTCGATGGCGTCGCGCCATCCATTCCAGCGATTTCGAAGATGATGGAAGCCCTTGCCCCGAGAGGGCCGGATGGTTCGGGCATCGTTTCCCACGGCAACGCGGGCTTCGGCCACCGGCGGCTGCGCATCATCGACCTCTCGGACAAAGCCCAGCAGCCGATGGTGGATTCCATGCTGGGCCTGACGATCGCCTTCAACGGCTGCATCTATAACTATCCGGAATTGCGCCGTGAACTCGAGGCAAAGGGTTACAGCTTCTTCTCGCACGGCGATACAGAGGTGATCCTGAAGGCCTGGCATGCCTGGGGCGAGAAATGCGTCGAGCGCTTCCATGGCATGTTTGCCTTCGTCATCCAGGAACGGGACAACGGCCGTGTCATCATGGTGCGAGACCGCTTCGGCATCAAGCCGCTCTACCTCGCCCAAACCGGCCAGAGGCTGCGCTTCGCCTCGTCGCTGCCCGCGCTGCTGCAGGCGGGCGATATCGATACTTCCGTCGACCGCGTGGCGCTCCATCACTATATGAGCTTTCACGCCGTGGTTCCGCCGCCGCGCACCGTCATCAACGGCGTGCGCAAGCTGCCGCCCGCCACTATCCGCATCATCGAGCCTGACGGACAATTTTCCGACCGTCGCTATTGGAATCCCCCCTATCAGCGCGATTCGGCCGAAAGCAATGTTTCCAGCGAAGAATGGCGCGATCGCGTGCTGGAAGCGCTGCGGCTGGCGGTGAAACGGCGCATGGTGGCCGATGTTCCGGTGGGCGTGCTGCTCTCGGGCGGCGTCGATTCCAGCCTCATCGTCGGCCTTCTCGCCGAGGCAGGCCAGACAGGATTGATGAGTTTCTCTGTTGGTTTCGAAGAAGCAAATGGCGAAAAAGGCGACGAATTCGTCTACTCCGACCTGATCGCCCGCGAATTCGGCACCGATCACCACAAGATTTTCGTCCCCTCAGATCGCCTGATGGATGCGCTGCCGGGAACCTTCGCCGCGATGTCGGAGCCCATGGTCTCCTATGACAATGTCGGTTTTTACCTGCTCTCGCAGGAGGTCTCGAAGCACATCAAGGTCGTGCAGTCCGGACAGGGAGCCGATGAAGTGTTCGGCGGTTATCACTGGTACCCACCCTTGGCCAATTCCAACGACGTCGTGGACGACTATGCCCGCGTCTTCTGCGACCGCTCGCACGAGACGCTGAAACGCCAGCTTGGCCCGGACTGGATCGACGGCGAAGATTTTAGCCGGACCTTCATCGAGGCGGAACTCATGCGCCCTGGCGCCGACACGCCGGTCGACCGCGCGCTGCGGCTCGATTCCAACGTCATGCTCGTCGACGACCCGGTAAAGCGGGTGGACAATATGACGATGGCCTGGGGCCTGGAGGCCCGGGTGCCATTCCTCGATCATGAACTGGTGGAGCTTGCCGCCCGCATTCCTCCTGAAGAAAAACTGAAGGGCAACGGCAAGGGCGTGCTCAAGGATGCGGCCCGCATGGTCGTTCCCACTGATGTGATCGACCGCAAGAAGGGCTATTTCCCGGTTCCACAGTTGAAATATGTCGATGGTCCCTATCTCGACATGGTTCGCGATGCCCTGACATCCGATGCGGCCCGCGAACGTGGGCTGTTCAGAAAGGACTATCTCGATAAACTGTTTGCTGCGCCGGCGGAGCACATCACGCCGCTGCGCGGCTCCGAGCTGTGGCAGGCGGGCCTGCTCGAAATGTGGCTACAGACACACGGGATCTGAAGAGATGACGAAAACTGTCAGCACAAGAGGAAATGGCGGAAGAAGCGAAGGGGCGTTGGACCATCGGCTGAAACGGCTTCGCCTCCATTCGATGAAGGGACCGATCGAAGGCGGTGGCGACGCCGAAGATGCGGCGCGCAAATCGGTCGTGCTCGACTGCGGATGGGGGCGCCTGATCTTCGCCCAGACCTTTACGAGCAATGAGGAAATCGTCGACGTTCTGCGGCAGGAGCAACAGGACCAGCGTGACATCGCTTTTTATGTGCGCGACCCGCATATCCTTTTGTCGTTGGCGCCGCAGGAGGCGTTTCTCGATCCGTCCCACACCTATCGGCTGGATCTTTCGACCTACCGGGCCGGCAGACGGCGGCCGAAAGGCTTCTTCATTCGCCGGCTCGCTTCTGAAGCCGATGCCAGGGCCGTCAACGCGATCTATGCATCGCGCGGCATGGTGCCGGTCTCCCCCGACTTCTTCTGGGCCAAGCGCGACAGCCGCTCGCTCACCTATTTCGTCGCCGAGGAGGAGGCGACGGGCAAGATCATCGGCACCGTCACGGGCGTCGATCACCATCGCCTTTTCAATGATCCCGAGCGCGGATCTTCACTCTGGTGCCTGGCGGTCGATCCGCAGTCCCGTCATCCGGGGATCGGCGAAATGCTGGTGAGGCGGCTCTGCGAATATTTCCAGGCGCGCGGCGCTGCCTATGTCGACCTTTCCGTCCTGCACGACAATGAACTGGCGATCGGGCTTTACGAGAAGCTGGGTTTCGAGCGTATTCCCGTCTTCGCCGTCAAGCGGAAAAACCCGATCAACGAAAAGCTCTTCGCCTCCCCGCTGGAGGAATACGACGCGCTCAATCCCTATGCCCGGATCATCGTCAACGAGGCGCGGCGGCGCGGCGTTCATGCCGAGATCACCGATGCGGCCGGCGGCTTCTTCCGCCTCACCTATGGCGGCCGCTCGATCCATTGTCGCGAGAGCCTGTCGGAGATGACATCGGGCGTTGCCGTTTCGATCTGTGACGACAAGGCTGTGACACGGCGCGTCGTTTCGGCCGCCGGGCTCAACGTGCCGGAGCAGATAACCGCCGATGATGAGACCGCACTTGGAGAGTTCCTGGTCCGGCACCAAAGCGTCGTCGTCAAGCCGGCGCGCGGCGAGCAGGGCCGCGGCGTCTCCGTCGGCCTGACGGAAATGGAGGACGTGCAACGTGCCGTCGCCACCGCCCGCGAGATCAGCGACCGGGTGCTGGTCGAATCCTGCTTCGACGGAGAGGACCTGCGGCTGGTCGTGATCGACCACAAGCTGGTAGCGGCGGCGGTGCGCCGTCCGCCCTATGTGGTGGGGGACGGGCAGACGGACCTGAAAAAACTGATCGAGCAGCAATCCCGCCGCCGCGCGGCGGCGACCGCCGGCGAAAGCACGATCCCCATTGATGAAGAGACCCGGCGCTGCCTTGCCGCTTCCGGCAAGACGCTGGAAACCGTCCCTGCGGCAGGCGAAGAGGTTCTGGTGCGCAAGACCGCCAATTTGCATACCGGCGGATCCATCCATGATGTCACCGATATCGTCCACCCGAAGCTGGTGGAGGCGGCCTGCCGCGCCTCGCAGGCGATCGATATCCCCGTTACCGGGATCGATTTCATGATCAAGTCACCGTCACAGCCGGACTATGTGTTCATAGAAGCGAATGAACGGCCGGGGCTCGCCAATCACGAGCCGCAACCGACGGCCGAACGCTTCATTGACCTGTTGTTTCCGCTGTCGCGGGCCCGACGCTTTCAGGACGCTTCCACCAAGGCAATTGCATGAACAAGCTCAGGATCGATGCCGACTACCTGCTGGACCAATTGAAAGCGCTACTGTCGATCGACAGCCCGACCGGCTATACCGATAATGCCGTCCGCTATTGCAGCCGCGAGTTGGAAAGGCTTGGCCTGAAGCCGGAACTGACCAGACGCGGAGCGATCCGCGCCGTCAGCCAGGGCGGCAGGCGCGAAGGCGCTCGCGCGATCGTCTCGCATATCGATACGCTTGGCGCGCAGGTGAAGGCGATCAAACCCAATGGCCGCCTAGAACTCGCGCCGATCGGCCATTGGTCGGCGCGCTTTGCCGAGGGCGCCCGCGTCACCATCTATGGATATGAAAATATCCTGCGCGGCACCATCCTCCCGCTCAAGGCGTCAGGCCACACCTTCAACGAGGAAGTGGACACCCAACCGACCGGCTGGCGTTTCGTCGAACTGCGCATCGATGCGCAAACCACCAGCGCTACGGAAACGACCGCGCTGGGTGTCGAGATCGGCGACATTGTTGCAGTCGATCCGCAGCCGGAATTCCTCGACAACGGCTTCATCAACTCCCGCCATCTCGACGACAAGGCAGGCGTGGCGATCATGCTCGCGACGATAGAAGCCTTCGAGCGTTCCGGCGCGGTCGCCCCTGTCGACGTGCACTGGCTCTTCACCATCGCCGAAGAAGTGGGCGTCGGCGCCTCCTCGGTTATCGTGCCGGAAGTCGCATCGCTGGTGGCAGTCGACAATGGTACCAGCGCTCCCGGCCAGAACTCCTCCGAGTTCGGCGTCACCATCTGCATGGCCGACCAGTCTGGTCCTTTCGACTACCATCTCACGAAGCAGCTGGTGGAGCTCTGCCGGGATAACGGGATAGATCATCGAAAGGATGTCTTCCGCCATTATCGCTCGGACTCGGCCTCCGCCCTCGAGGCCGGCCACGATATCCGCACCGCGCTCGTCACCTTCGGCGTCGATGCCTCGCATGGCTACGAGCGCATCCACCTCGATGCTCTCCGCTCCGTGGGCGAACTGCTGACGCGCTACGTGACCAGCCCCATCGAGATTGCCCGCGATACCAAGGAGTTTTCCGACGTCCGGTCCTTTACCAAGCAACCCGCCCCCGAAGCCGGGGACAAGGTCTGAGCGCTACGGGAAGGCGGCCGCGGCCGGCCATGAAATACCGTCAGCCTTGTCCGCACCGGCAGGAAGCGAGCTTTTCCGCCTCTTTGGCCGATTTGTCTTTCCAGTATCTGCTGTAATTCTCCACCGAGGCGAAGCTGCCGCTCAGCATCCGGTCGATATAGAGCGTTCCGTTCAGATGATCGATTTCGTGCTGGAGAATGCGGGCGTACCAGCCCTGCGCTTCGATGCGGACGGGTTCTCCCCTGTGATCAAGACAATCCACCGCAACGCGACGGGCCCGCGGCACCATGGCCGTGAATCCTGGAAGGCTCAGGCAGCCCTCGAAGAAAACCACGTCCGGCTCTGACAGAAGCCGGATCTTCGGATTGATGACGACGTGGAAAGGCACGGGCTTCCGCTCGCGCGCGGCCAGGTCCTCTTCGGAAACACCCTGATGATATTCGGGCCGATCCTCGATGACCGCCAGTTGCAGCGACATGCCCACCTGAGGCGCGGCAAGCCCGACACCTGGAGCATCGCGCACGGTCTCGCGCATCAGCTCTATAAGCTGCTGCGTCGACGGCGAGTTGATTTCGTCTACCGTCAGTTCCCGTCCGACCTGCCGGAGGACCGGTTCGCCGACCGTGGAAATCTTGAGACGCAAGGACATAACAAAACCCTTTCTTCATCAAAACCGACTAAAATATGCGGAAGTCATACACGATTGCATGAACAAATACGAGCGGAACGCAAGATGCCGTTCTCATATGCCCATGGCAAGCCGGCACGGATATGCTGGCCTTGGACTTCAAGCCCGACTACAATTCCATCGGCGGGAGGATCAGTCATGGAGGCACCGTTGGATCTTCGGTTGAAAGGATTTCTCGCGGGCACCTGCATCATTGCCATCGTCGCATCCCTCGTTGTCATCTTTACGGACCTCCCGAGGGCTGAGAAGCACGCCGCGGCCCCTCGCCTGATCTCCGAATGCGAGAAGGAAATCGTGGATGCCGTTCTGGCTCCGGCCAAAAGCGCCGCCGGCAGGCATGCTATGGCCCTTGAGATCAAGCACTGCGACGAAGTCGGCCTGGTGACGCCCGAGGAGAAGGATTTTTTCCTGAGCAGCCCGCTGGGCGACGAGATGAGGACGCAGGGATATTGATCACCGGCAGGAAAGGCGGCGCATGCAGCGCACCATCCAGGCCATCCGCGGGGCGATCCGATCATTTTTTGGGCTCGAAGGGAGGAGGCGGGATCTGAACGCCATTCGCCTTTGCCTTGGGACGGCATTCCAGGCGGTATAATGGAGGCGCTGGCGGGGTCTTTTGCATCCCGCGGCTCCTCATGTCCTGGTTTTCGTCGTCTGCTCCGTTGATCCGCACATCCTTGCGGACCAGATAGCAGAATTCGTTCTCATACTCCCTGGTATAGGTGGAAGGGCATCCAATGCCCAATGGCGCGTGCAAATCTTGTGCAGAAGCATAATTGAAGCGAGATAAAGAAAATAAGGCACAATAAAAAACGATATCCATTTTAAAATACTTGTAATTATAGAAATTATATAAAACAGAACTATACGTATAATATATATAGAGCCTTATAACAGGAACATATCTGTCAGGCGTCTGACACCATTATAAACTTGCCTGCCACCATCTCATCCACGATACAATGGCAAGAAATGGGCCGAAAAAATATCGATCGCCGTCAAAATCGCGAAGGCGGAACACCCGTCTTATAAGCTCCCTATTTTCCGTGAGAAAAACATAGCAATTACAAACAGCACCCGCGATGTGCTATTTATTACCGATATTGGAATTCATATAAGATAGCGGGTAATGATTATCCAAATGATTGAAACGCTCAAAAAGTTGAATCTTGATTTATTGAAGTTCGAAGATCAGAAAATCGCCGCCTCTCATCTTGAATATATTATGGAACAGGCGCTCGACGCGCGGCATGTATTCTTCTCTTATCTTATTGGAATGGCCGTTATAGAGCTGCGCTCCATTATAAAGGAAAGAATGGAAAGTACTGAATCCGTACCCTGCGGCGGTCGGGGCAAAAGTGAAAAGTTCCTCCGCATGATGAACCATAAATAGGTCTTTGACCCGGCCCTTTCCGACGCACCGTCAGGATTGCGCCGGGACCCACCTGCCACATGCGATGAATGATGGATTGGCGAAATCGCAGTCATCGGGCTGTTCGCGCTTTCCGTAGAGCAGGAGCTGGCCTTCGGTCGTCCACGCCCCGCCGCCAGCGGCGCGCAGGACCGCGTCTCCAGCCGCCGTGTCCCACTCCATGGTCCGCCCGAAGCGCGGATAGATATCCGCCTCGCCCCGCGCCACAAGGCAGAATTTAAGCGAGGAGCCGACCGAAACGCATTCGGCGATATCAAAGCCGGCGAGATAATCATCCGTTTCAGCCGTGCGGTGCGAGCGGCTGGCGACGGCGACCATCCGCGCGGGGCAATCGCGTGCAATGATCTGGCGATATGGCCCGAACCGCCCCTCTGCATCGACCGCGGCCTCGCGCGCGCCATCCGGGCCGCCGGAAAAGAGCATCCCGCGCGCCGGCGCATGAACAACGCCAAGGATGGGCACGCCATGGTCGATCAGAGCGATATTGACAGTGAAATCGCCATTCCGCCCCACGAATTCACGCGTTCCGTCGAGAGGATCGACCAGATAGAAGCGACGTCCGAGATGACCCGGCGTCCGTCCCTCCGATACCTCTTCTTCGGCGACGACGGGAATATCGGGCGTCGCTTCGCGCAGCGCCGTCAGGATAATTGCTTCCGCCGCCTTATCGGCATGTGTCACCGGTGAATTGTCGCCCTTGAGCGCAACATCGAAATCGCCGGCATAGATCTCCATGATGGCGCGCCCGGCGTCGATGGCGGCCCTTTCCATGAGGACAAGAAGCGCATGGTCGTCGATCGCCGCGTCGGCGGGAGAAAGAGCGCTCATTCAGATCGACCAGGAATCGGCATTGAAATTGCTGATGATACCGTGGTCACCGAGATATTTCTCGACCTCAGCCGCGAGTTCCTCCGTCGTGCGACCGCTCGTCTTCAGATGAATTTCCGGATTCTCCGGTCTTTCATAGGGCGAATCCACGCCCGTGAAATTCTTGATCTCGCCGCGCAGCGCCTTGGCATAGAGGCCTTTCGGGTCGCGCTTGATGCATTCCTCGATCGGCGTATCGACGAAGATCTCGATGAACTCCCCTTCGGGCAGGAGTTCGCGCACCAGCCGTCGCTCAGCCCGGAAAGGCGAGATGAAGGAGACGAGCACGATCAGCCCGGCATCCGCCATCAGCTTCGTCACCTCCCCGACGCGGCGGATATTCTCCACGCGGTCCTCGGCGGTGAAGCCCAGATCACGGTTCAAGCCGTGGCGGACATTATCGCCGTCGAGAATGTAGGTGTGCTTCCCAAGCGAATGGAGGTGCTTTTCCAGAAGGTTGGCGACCGTCGACTTGCCCGAACCAGACAGGCCGGTGAACCAGAGGACGGCCGGGCGCTGGCTCTTCTGCGCGGCGCGGGCATCCCTGTCGACATCGAGCGCCTGCCAATGCACGTTGGAGGCGCGCCTCAGCGCGAAATCGATCATGCCGGCGCCGACCGTCGCGTTGGTCATGCGGTCGATGATGATGAAGGAGCCGGTCGAGCGGTTCTCCTTATAAGGGTCGAAGGCGATCGGCTCGCCGGTCGAAAGATTGCAGACGCCGACCTCGTTCAGCGCTAGGTGCTTCGCCGCTTCCTGAGCGAAGCTGTTGATGTTGATGCGGTATTTGAGATCGGTGATGGTGACGCTCACCTGATCGGTTTCGGTACGCAGGAGATAAGGGCGGCCGGGGATCATCGCCTCCTCGCCGAACCAGACGAGATGGGCCGCGAACTGATCGGCGACATCGGGCCGGGCGTCGGGCGCCACCAGCATGTTGCCGCGCGATACCTCCACCTCGTCCTCCAGGACAAGGGTCACTGCCTGCCCCTCGACGGCTTGCTCGAGATCGCCGTCCTGCGTGACGATGCGCTTGACCCGCGATGCCTTGCCGGATTTGGCGACGACGACAGGGCTGCCTACCGAGATCGTGCCGGAAGCGATCGTTCCGGCGAAACCGCGGAAATTCTGGTTCGGACGGTTCACATATTGCACCGGAAAACGGAACGGCCGGGCCGCATCGGTTTCATCAAGCGAGATCGTTTCGAGATGGGTGAGCAGCGCCGGCCCGTCATACCAGCCGAGCTTTTCCGATTTCAACGTGACATTGTCACCATAACGGGCCGAAATCGGGATCGGCTGGATGGTGGCGAAACCCAGATCGGCGGCAAAGCCCGTGTAATCGGCCACGATGCGATCGAACACATCCTGAGAATAGTCGACGAGGTCGATCTTGTTGACCGCCAGCACGATATGCCGGATGCCGAGCAGCGATGCGATGAAGGAATGCCGCCGCGTCTGTGTCAGCACGCCCTGGCGGGCATCGACCAGAACGATGGCGAGATCCGCCGTGGAGGCCCCCGTCGCCATGTTGCGGGTATATTGCTCATGCCCTGGCGTATCGGCGACGATGAACTTGCGTTTCGGCGTGGCGAAAAAGCGATAGGCGACGTCGATGGTGATGCCCTGCTCGCGCTCGGCCTCCAGCCCGTCCACCAGCAGCGCGAAATCGATATCGTCGCCATTGGTGCCATGCTTGCGGCTGTCATTCTGCAGGGCGGCGAGCTGATCTTCGAAAATGAGCTTGGTATCGTAGAGAAGCCGGCCGATCAGGGTCGATTTCCCATCGTCCACGGAGCCGCAGGTCAAAAAGCGCAGGAGCGATTTTTTCTCCTGGTCGGCCATGAAGGCGAGGACTTCATCCATCTCGTCGACGACGGCGGGCAGATCGATCCTGTTCATCAGAAATATCCCTCGCGCTTCTTCTTTTCCATCGAGCCTGCCTCATCCTTGTCGATGAGACGGCCCTGCCGCTCGGAGGTGCGCGCGATCAACATCTCGCCGACGATCTCCGGCAAGGTGGCCGCGGTCGATTCGATCGCACCGGTCAGCGGATAGCAGCCGAGCGTACGGAAGCGCACCATGCGCTCTTCGATCTTCTCGCCGGCCTTGAGCTCCATGCGCTCGTCATCGACCATGATCAGCATCCCGTCGCGCTCGACCACCGGACGCCTGGCCGCGAAATAGAGCGGCACGATCGGGATGTTCTCCTGCAGGATATATTGCCAGATATCGAGCTCGGTCCAGTTCGACAGCGGGAACACGCGGATGGATTCACCCTTGGCGATACGGGTATTATAGACCTTCCACATTTCAGGACGCTGGTTTTTCGGGTCCCAGCCATGCTGCGCATTGCGGAAGGAGAAGATGCGCTCCTTGGCGCGGGATTTCTCCTCGTCGCGCCGCGCGCCGCCGAAAGCGGCGTCAAAGCCATATTTGTCGAGCGCCTGCCTCAGGCCCACGGTTTTCATGATGTGGGTGTGGGTGTTGGAGCCGTGGACGAAGGGGTTGATACCCTGCCTGACGCCGTCCTCATTGATATGGACACGCAACTCGAACCCGAGCTCCCGCGCCTGGGCATCGCGAAAGGCGATCATTTCGCGGAATTTCCACGTCGTATCGACATGCAGGAACGGAAAGGGCGGCTTCGCCGGATAGAACGCCTTCATCGCCAGATGCAGCATGACGGAGGAATCCTTGCCGATCGAATAGAGCATCACCGGATTGGCGAATGTCGCGGCAACCTCGCGGAAGATATGGATCGATTCGGCTTCAAGACGCTGCAAATGCGTCAAATTCTGATTCATGACGGGTTGATTCCGTTCAGGTTTGGCTTACCGACCGTGATGACGTAGCGTGCCCGGATGGTATAGATAAGGCAAGAGACAGGTCAGTTTTCGGCGTCTTACTGTCTTGAAAGAGGCTCCGCAACCGCCTGCAAATGGTTGGATTGAAGAAAAGGATGGAATCACGGAATGCCTTCTCCAGACGCCAAAAACATGCTGCCCGAACGCAAGAAGAAGGAAGAATGTTCCTGCCCCTTTTAGCTCTCTAATCCGTCGAAAATCCTACTGATTTTATGAACTATAGATCAGTTTCCCGACTTCCTCGCCAGCCCGTTCAGACAGGTTCAATCCGATGACCGCAGGAAAAGCCCGCATATTGGTGACAGGTGCCTCCGGCTTTATCGGACGCGCCCTCGTACCTTTCCTACTGGAAGCCGACTATGCCGTACGCGCGGCATCGCGGACGCCGGAAAAGCTTCCCTCGAAAGAAGTCGAGACGGCAATGCTTCCGCCGTCCGATGCTCCGCCGGAAGCGTTCAAGGCGCTGGTTGCCGGATGCGATCACGTCGTCCATCTGGCGGCGATCGCCCATGCGGGACGCAAGCAGGCGACGGCAGCCTATGAGGCGGTCAACAAGGTGCTGGCGGAAAGATTGGCCGAAGCCGCGCATGATGCCATTCCGGGCAAATTCCTCTTCGTCTCCTCCATCCGCGCGCAATGCGGACCCGTTCGCGACGGCATCGTGCGTGAAACGGATCCGGCTCAGCCGGAGGACGATTACGGGCGGGCAAAACTCGCCGCCGAGAAAACCATCGCCTCGATCTTTGCCGATACGGCGAAATTCACCATCCTGCGCCCGGTTCTCGTCTATGGCCCCGACGTGCGCGGCAATATGGGAATGCTGATCCGCCTCGCCCGCCTGCCCCTTCCCCTGCCCTTCGCCGGGCTTGATGCCCGGCGCTCGCTCCTCGACCGGCAGGCCCTCTGCGACGCCATCCTGCATGCCGTCCGGGAGCCGCGCACGAACAGCGGCACCTATCTCGTGGCCGATGCCGCGCCGCTGTCGGTGGCGGAGATCATCGCCGCCATCCGCATGGGGCTTGGCCGGCGGGCGGGCCTTTTTCCCCTTCCGCAATCATGGCTGGAGCGGCTGGCCGGGCTTGCCGGACAGTCCAAGCGCTGGCAGGCCGTCACCGGCGGGCTCGTCGCAAGCCCACTTCTTCTTGAAGCCACCGGCTGGCGGCCGCCCGAGGATACGTTCAGGCGCATTGCCGAAAGCGTGCACGCCGAGCGTACGAAGGACTGAAGCGCCGCCTTCAGATGTTGAATGCCGCGCCGATCAGCGCCTTCGTATAGGAGGCGCCGGGCTTTTCGAAGATCGCGTCCGTCTCGCCCTCTTCGACGATGCGCCCGCTCTTCATCACCACCACGTAGTCAGCCATGGCCTTCACCACCGAAAGGTCGTGGCTGATGAAGATGTAGGAAAGGCCGTGCGCCTGCTGCAGATCACGCAGGAGCGCGATCACTTGCCCCTGCACTGAGCGGTCGAGCGCGGAGGTCGGCTCGTCGAGGATGACGACCTTGGGCTTCAGGATCATCGCACGCGCGATCGCGATGCGCTGCCGCTGGCCGCCCGAGAATTCGTGCGGATAGCGATTGCGCCAGGCCGGGTCGAGGCCAACCTCCTGCAAGGCGATCGCGGCGCGCTGGTCCCGCTCCTGCTTGCTCAATTCGGGCTCGTGCACGAACAGCCCCTCGGTGATGACATCACCGACGGTCTGGCGCGGCGAGAGCGATCCGTAAGGGTCCTGAAACACCAGCTGCAATTGGCGGCGCAGCGGCCGCATCGCCCCACGATCGAACTTCGAGATATCGGTCGTTCCGAAGCTGATATAACCGCTGCCCGGAATGAGCTTGAGCAGGGCGCGGCCGAGCGTCGACTTGCCCGATCCGGATTCGCCGACGATGCCGATCGTCTGCCCCTGCCGGAGCCTGATGCTGACGCCGTCGACCGCGCGGAAGGTCACCGCCGGGCCGCCCAACAAACCGCGGCCGAGCGAAAAATCCACCGTGACATTCAGCCCCTCGAGAACGATCGGCGCTCCGGCCGGCGGGGGCTCCTTCCTGCCGCTCGGCTCGGCGGCGAGAAGCATTTTCGTGTAATCGGCCTGCGGCCGCTCGAAGATATCGGCGGTTGTTCCCCGTTCCACCACCTCGCCGCGCCGCATCACGACGACCCTTTCGGCGAAGTGCCGGACGATGCCGAGATCATGCGTGATCAGCACGATGGCCATGCCGAAGTGCTCCTGCAGCGAGCGCAGGAGATCGAGGATCTGCGCCTGGATGGTGACATCGAGCGCCGTCGTCGGCTCGTCGGCGATCAGCAGATCAGGCTCGTTGGCCAGCGCCATGGCGATCATCACGCGCTGGCGCTGGCCACCGGAGAGTTCGTGGGGGTAACTATCGATCCGCCGCTCCGGCTCGGGAATGCCGACGAGTTCCAGAAGCTCCAGGACACGCGCCCGCGCCTGTTTGAAACTGCCGCCGCGATGATGGACTATCGGCTCGGCGATCTGCCGCCCGATCGTATAAAGCGGGTCGAGCGAAGTCATTGGCTCCTGGAAGATCATGGTGATCTTGGAGCCGCGAACCTCGTTGAGCGCCTTGGGCGACAGGCCGATCAGCTCCTTGCCGCGATATCTGGCCGAGCCGGTGACGCCGCCGTTCCTAGCGAGCAGCCCCATGATGCCCATCATGGTCTGGCTCTTGCCTGACCCCGATTCTCCGACGACGGCCAGCGTCTCGCCGGCCCTGACATCGAGATCAATCCCCTTCACCGCCTCGACCACGCCGTCCGGCGTCGAGAACTGAACCTTCAAATCGCGCACAGCGAGAATGGTTTCGCTTGGCTGCGTCATATCAGCGGTCCTTTGGATCGAATGCGTCGCGCAGGCCGTCGCCGACGAAATTCAGCGAAAACAGCGTGACGACAAAGAAGATGGACGGGAAGATCAGAAGCCATGGCGCGGACTGGATATTGTTTGCGCCATCCGCGATCAGCACGCCCCAGCTCGTCAGCGGCGCCTGCACGCCGAGGCCGAGGAACGACAGGAAGCTTTCGAGCAGGATCACCTTCGGCACCACCACGGTGACGAAGATGATGACCGGGCCTGTCGTGTTGGGGATGATGTGACGGCGTATGATCTGCCAGTCTGTAAGCCCCAGGGCCTCGGCCGCGCCGATGAACTCGCGCCGTTTCAGCGCCAGCGTCTGCCCCCGCACGATGCGCGCCATGTCGAGCCATTCGACCGCGCCGATGACGAGGAAGATCAGGACGAAGCTGCGCCCGAAGAAGACGACGAGCACGACGACGAGGAACACGAAGGGTAGCGAATAAAGGATTTCGACGAGCCGCATCATGATATTGTCGACGCGCCCGCCGATATAGCCGGAGGTGGCGCCGTAGAGGACGCCGATGCCCAGCGAAACCAGGCTCGCCAGCAGGCCGACGGCGATCGAAACCTGCCCGCCGAGCATGACACGCGCCAGGAGATCGCGACCATTGCTGTCGGTGCCGAAGGGGAAGAATTCGCGAACGACCTTGCCGGTCAGCGTCATCGACCTTTCGTCGCCGCTCGTCTCCACCACCTGCGTATCGCTGAACTCGTTCGCCCGATCGAAATAGCGTGTCGTGCGTGGATCTATCAGCCTGTCGGACGTTACGGTGACGGTGAAATTCTGTCCCTCGACGTCGAATGTCTTCAGCTCGACGCGGGCGCGCGCGGCGACCCTTTCCATGACGTCCTGAAGCGCTGATGCATCCGGTCGCGGCTCGAGGCTCGGCGGCACCAGCACATAGGAGGGGAAGACCTGGTCGTAGGAATGACTGACGAAATAAGGCCCGAGAAACGAGAACAGCGCGATCAGCGCCAGCATGATGCAGCCTGACATGGCGGCGCGGTTGCGCCGGAAGCGCAGAAGCGCCAGCTGAAACAGGCTGCGGCTCCTGGTCTCGGGTATCGATGGATGGGCAAGATCAGTCATGGCGCACCCTCGGATCGAGAAGACCGTAGAGAATGTCGACGATCAGGTTGAAGACGATGACGAAGATGGCGATGAGGATCACCGTCCCCATGATCAGCGTATAGTCGCGGTTGATGGCGCCCAGCACGAAATAGCGGCCGACGCCCGGAATGGTGAAGATCGTCTCGACGACGGCCGAACCGGTCAGAAGCGCGGCGGCGCAGGGCGCCAGATAGGAGACAACAGGCAGCAGCGCGCCGCGCATGGCATGGGTGACGACGACGCTTCGCGACGGCAGGCCATAGGCCTTGGCGGTGCGGATATGATCGGTATTCAGCGCCTCGATCATCGAACCGCGCGTCAGCCGCGCGAAGACGGCAAGCTGCGGCAGGGCGAGCACCAGCATCGGCAGGATCAGGAAGCGCAGCGAACCGTCTCCCCAGCCGCCTGCCGGCAGCCAGGCGAGCATGATCGCCAGGATCAGGGTGAGCACCGGACCCACCACGAAATTGGGCACTGTCACGCCGATGGTCGAGACCGACATGATGATGAAATCGAGCACGCTGTTCTGTCTGAGCGCCGCGATCGTGCCGGCAAGCACACCGCCGACCAACGCAAGCAGAAGCGCATAGGTGCCGAGTTCGACGGAATAGGGCAGGCCCTTGCCGATCAACTCGGCGACCGTGTTATCCTTGTAGATATAGCTTGGTCCGAAATCGCCGCGGACGGCATTGCCGAGATAGGTCAGGTATTGCCGCCACAACGGCTCATCGAGATGATAGGTCTTGATCAGGTTTTCCATGGTTTGCGGCGGAAGGGGGCGTTCGAGATTGAACGGGCCGCCAGGAGCAAACCGCATCAGGAAGAAAGACAGCGTGACGACGATGAACAATGTCGGCACGGCGCTCGCCAATCGGCGGAGAATGAAAAGCAGCATGGGCATGGTCCGGATAGGGGACGTGGCGGCCAAAAGCCGCCACGTGCCGCAATTTGCGTTGTTGCTTTTATTGGCTAACGCTCAGGAATTTGCTCAGATGCTGGTTAGGCGCATTGTCCTGCCATCCCTGGACCTTGTCGGCGACAAGCCAGAGATCGGCCTGGGTCAGGAGCGGCGCGATCGGCTGTTCCTGCATGAGGATCTTCTCCGCCTCATGCAGGATGATCTTGCGCGCCGCCGGATCGCGCTCGGTGTAGGATTGCTTCATCAACGCATCGTATTTCACATTGTTGAACTTGCCGTAATTGAACGTCTTGTTGCTGCTGACGCTCAAGGCCAGGAAGTTTTCCGCATCCGCATAGTCGGCGACCCAGCCGGCGCGGGCGACGTTGAATTTGCCGTCTTCCTGCAGGTAGGCATAGTGCGAGGAGATGTCGAGATTGAGCAGCGAGACCTTGGCGCCGAAGGTGTTCTTCCACATGTCGGCCACCGCCGTCGCCACGCGCTCATGGTTCGGATTGGTGTTGTAGCGGATTTCGATGTCGAGCGGCTTGCCGCCCTCGCCATAGCCCGCTTCCTTCATCAGCTCGATCGCCTTGTCCTCGCGGTCGAGCTGCGACATGTCGGCGAAATCGGCCTTGGAAGGCTCTCCGTAGTTCTCTATGCCGGGAGGCACCATCGAATAGGCAGGAATCTGCGAACCGCTGTAGATCTCCTTGGCCAGGAAATCACGATCGACAGCCATCGAAAGCGCCCGGCGCACCCGCACGTCGTTGAACGGCTCGTTGCGTGAATCGAAGGCGTAATAATAGGTCGCGAGCGTCGGCGAGACGTGGACGGCGTCGCCGTAGGCCTGACGCAGGCGTTCGATCTGGTCAGCGGAGAAATTATAGACGAGATCCATCTCCTTCGCTTCAAAGCGGCGGACCGAAGCCGCCTGATCGTCGATGGGGTAGAAGATGACCTTATCGAGCTTCACATTGGCGGCGTCCCAATATTCCGGGTTCTTCTCCATCGTCAGGCTGTCGTTCGGCACATGGGCGACAAGCTTGAAAGCCCCGTTCGAGACCATGACGCCCGGCTGCACGAAACTGGCCCCATTCTTCTCGACACTCGCCTTCGAGACCGGCAGCGCCGTCTGGTGCGCCAGGAGCTCGAGGAAGAACGGTGTCGGCTGCTCGAGCGTGATTTCGAGGGTCTTGTCGTCCACCGCCCTGACGCCGAGTTGGTCGACCGGCAATTCGCCCTTGTTCACCTTCTCCGCATTCTTGATCGGATAGAGAATATTGGCGTAGCCAGCCGCGGTCTTCGGATCCTGGATCCGCTGATAGGAGAAGACGAAATCGTCTGATGTCACCGGCGAACCATCGGACCATTTGGCATCGGGCCGCAGCTTGAACGTGTAGACGCCGCCGTTGTCGGAGATGGTCCAGCTTTCGGCCGTACCCGGAACGATCTTGCCGGCGGCATCGTAGATGGTCAGCCCCTCATAGAGATCCTTGAGGATGAATTCCTCAATATTGATCGAGGTTTGCGCCTGGTCGAGCGTCTGCGGCTCGCCGGCATTGCCGCGGTGCAGGACGGCTTCGGCAAGCGCCGGGCTCGCGCCGATGAGCAGCGATCCGAGCAGGATGGCGGCGCGGAGATTGATTTTGGGTAGAGTCATTCTTGTTCTCCCTCTCTTGGGTTGTGAGAGGAGAGAAAGCCAAATCGTCTGCGAAGGCAAGATTATTTCTTACCTAAAGGTCAAATCCCGGGGGGAACAGCGCGGCTTGCCACCCGCTGCCCAATCGCTGTGCTGCCATCGCTTCATATGCCTTTTTCCATGCAGCAAGCGGAATGATTTTGTGCAAAGTTCTGGATGGACCGTGCGGACGGAAGCGGCTGGGCAAAGGGAATATGATGGACAGAATCGATTGCGTGATCGCTGGCGCGGGCGTCGTCGGCCTGGCGGTGGCGCGGGAAATGGCGACGCGCGGTTACGAGACGCTGGTCGTCGAATCGGAAAACATGATCGGCACGGGCACGAGCTCGCGCAATTCGGAGGTCATCCATGCCGGCATCTATTATCCCGCCGGAAGCCTCAAGGCGCGCTTTTGCGTCAGAGGCCGTGCGGCGCTTTACGCCTATGCCGAGAAACATGGCGTTCCCCATGCGCGCTGCGGCAAGCTGATCGTCGCCTGCGACGAGGACCAGCACGGCAAGCTCGATATGATCGCTGGTCATGCGGCGGCCTGCGGCGTCGACGACCTCAGGCGCCTTTCCGCGGCCGAGGCGCGCGCAATGGAGCCGGAGCTCGCCTGCACCGCGGCGCTGTTCTCCTCTTCGACCGGCATCATAGACAGCCATGCGTTGATGCTGGCGCTGCAGGGTGATGCGGAGTTGAAGGGCGGAGCTGTCGCCTTCAACACCCGCCTGCTTTCCGGCAAAGCGGGGAGCGAGGGTATCGTCTTGCGGACGGTGGATACGAAAACCGGCCATTCCTATGAGGTTCTGGCCAACCGCTTCATCAATGCCGGCGGGCTCCGCGCGCAGGAGATCGCCGCCGCCATCGAAGGCATGCCGACAGCCCATATTCCGAAACGCTATCTCGCCAAGGGCAATTATTTCTCCGCGCTCGGCAAGACACCCTTCTCGCATCTCATCTATCCGGTGCCGGAGGATGGCGGGCTGGGCGTACACCTGACACTCGACCAGCAAGGGCGGATGCGCTTCGGCCCCGATGTGGAATGGGTCGATACACTTGATTATACGGTCGATCCGCGGCGGGCCGAGCGCTTCTACGCGGCAATCCGCTCCTATTGGCCGGCATTGCCGGATGGCAGCCTGCAGCCCGCCTATAGCGGCATCCGGCCGAAACTTTCCGGCCCCGGAGAGCCGGCCGCCGATTTCATGATCCAGAGCCCGCGGGACCACGGCGTAGCCGGCATGGTCAATCTCTTCGGCATCGAGAGCCCCGGCCTCACCTCATGCCTGGCAATCGCCGGATATGTGGCGGATATGATTGCGCCCGACTGACGAGGGAATGTCTTCCGGCGCCTTCAATTTTGCATGGCAATAGTGCTGATTTTGCCTTTGTAGCGGAACAAAAATTTGGCTATGCCAGGCATGCGAATAAGGTTTGCCTGCCTTCGTCCACTCCCATTTGCGCCCACCTCTTTTCATCTGGAACCCGTCATGCTGAACGGAATTCTCCTGGCCTTTGCCGCCTATGCCGCGTTCGCGTTCAGCGATGCTTGCGTCAAATTCCTCGACGGCGGCCTTTCGCCCTATGAGATCGCCTTTTTCGGAGCGGTGTTCGGGCTGGCGGCCCTGCCTTTCATGAAACGCGGGGACGAGCATTGGCGCGACATATTCATCACCCGCAACAAGCCGATGTGGCTGCTTCGCACGATCATGGCCACGTCAGGCGTGATCGGCAGCGTCGTCGCCTTCACCTATCTCTCGATGGCCGAGGCTTTCGCGCTGATCTTCCTTCTGCCGGCTTTCGTGACGATCCTCTCCGTCCTGTTCCTGAAGGAGCAGGTGGGGTGGAAGCGGTGGTCGGCCGTGCTGATCGGCTTCATTGGCGTTATGATCGTGCTGCGTCCCGGTTTCCGCGAGCTTTCTCTCGGCCATCTCGGCGCGCTCTTTGCCGGCTTCAGCGGCGCCGTCGGCATCGTCATCCTGCGCGTCATGGGCAAGCATGAAAAGCGCATCACGCTCTATTCGAGCGGCCTCTTCGGGCCGATCATCATCTGCGGCCTGCTAACGGTCAGCAACTACGCAAGCCCCTCGGCGGAACAATGGCTCTATCTCGCCGGTTATGGCCTTCTCGCCGCGCTGGCGAACATTCTCCTGATGGTCGCCGCCCAGCGCGCGCCTGCCAGCGCCATCGCTTCCCCGCAATACAGCCAGATGATCTGGGCGATCCTGTTCGGCTATCTCGTCTTCCACGACACGGTCGACCTGCCGATGCTGACGGGCATCGTGCTGATCATCATCTCCGGCTTCTTCACCTTCGTGCGCGAGGAGAAGAGGGGCGTCGCCAAGCCACTTTCGGTCGCAACATCCGAGCCTGGCCCCGTTCTCGTGCCTGAGGAGGCGCAGCCGGCCCCGGCGGATGAAACTTCAGGCAAATCGATGTGAAACCATCCCGGCTTTTGGTCGTTTGGCGCATGAGGGGGACGGGATGACGTCACCCCAAGAGAGGAGCCAACGATGAGCGCCAACGGATTGGAAGTTTTCGACAAGACAGTTCACGTCACCAACACCTGGCTGGACGAGATCATGGACGAGGTCGGGCCGGACCGGCAGCTGGCCTGGAAAACGCTCGGCGTGGTCACCCGCGCCACGAGAGACTTGCTGATGCCCGAGCTTGCCGCCCATCTCGGCGTGCAGCTGCCGCTTCTGGTGCGCGGCACCTATTACGAGCAATATCAACCCTCGCACCAGCCCAGCCAGGAACGCTCGCTGGATGACTTCATGAAACATGTCGAGGAGGGTCTGGCCGGCGCCCGTCCGGTTAATCCGGATACTGCGGTGAAAGCGGTCTTCCACGTCCTTTCACATTATGTCGAACCGGGACAGGTCAGGAAAGTCCGCGACGCCCTTCCCGCCGATATCCGCCGCATGTGGCCCGATCCCGACGTGAAGCATTAGGGCAGGCCGTCACAGCCCGAACGGGTAGGTTTCGGGCACATCGGGCCTGACGTGTTCGGGCCCAAGCGGCGTGACGGCGGAGGTTTCGTCGAACCAGACGAACGCATCGAATTGCTGCGGCAGCGACGCATGGGCGTAATGGCTCATGCGCTCGGTATCGGGACGGTAGATCACCCCGATGAAGCGCTCCAGCCGCGGTTCCAGCAGACGACGGCGCAGCGGCTCGTCACGGCCAAGATCGAGCAGGAAGCGTGATTTCCCGGCATCATGGCACAGGCGTTCATAGCTTTCGTCATCCGAGGGCCTGACCTGCATGATCTGCATATCGCTATCCCAATCCCGGGCCGCGGCCACCGTTCCCGTATGCGTACCGAAGCCGATTAGGGCCGCCGCATCCCCGTAGCGTTCGCGGCAGAGCTGGCCGATGTTCAGTTCATCGCGGATCGTGCCCATCTCGGTATGGCGGGCATCGCCGATATGGGAATTATGTGCCCAAACAACGGCCTTCGACGCCGGCCCATGCGCCTCCAGCAGATGCTCGAGCGTTTCGAACATATGAGTGTCGCGCAGATTCCAGGATTCCGCGCCGCCATAATACATGATCCGATAATAACGCTCGGCCGATGCGATCAGCCGGGCATTCTGCGCGGCGTCGAGGAAAGCCTCGCCGTCCTTCAGCGAATAATCGATCCGCTTCTCCAGAAGCGCGCGGCATTGCTCGATCACCGCCTGCTCGCATTTGTGATAACCCGACGTCAGCACCGCCCGGCCATAGGTGGAGGGCTCCCTCTGCCAAGGGGTGAGGCAGCCATAGCGCTCACGCGCGGCTGCCGCGGCTTTTGGGTCCACCTCGTCGAGATATCTCAGCACCGCGGCAATGGATTCCCGCATGTTGTAGATGTCGAGCCCATAGAAGGCGGCGCGCCGGTCGGGCGGCAAATCCCGGTTATGCTCATGCATCCAGTCGATGAAGGTCGCGACATCAGCGTTGCGCCACATCCAGGTGGGAAAGCGCCGGAAGGGTAATTCGCCATCGGCCAGTGCCGCCCGGTGGCGCACATGGCGATCGACGGCCGCGGCATCCGGCCAATCGGCCTCGACGGCGACGATGGTGAAGCCGTGCTTTTCAATGAGCCTTCGGGTGATCGCCGCCCGTGCCCGATAGAACTCGGACGTGCCGTGGCTCGCCTCGCCCAGAAGCACGACGCGCCTGTCGGCGAAGCGGTCGAACAATTCCCCAAAAGCCGGGCTGTCGATCTCCGGCAAGGGTTCCGCGGCGGCGGCGATCATCGCCGGAAGACTGAGAGCAGGCGAACGACGAAGCGAAGAATGCCCGGTGCCCGGATTTTCGTCGTCCGCCTGACGTTGTTCTCCCCAGCCTTGTTCTCCGATGAGCGGCACGAACATGACGCCGCCCAGATCCTCCTCCTCGAATTTGGTACCGCGCGTGCGGGTGATCTTCAAAAGGCGCTGGCTGCGCGCTTCAGGGCCGACCGGAATGACCAGCCGCCCGCCGATATCGAGCTGGTCCATCAGCATCTGCGGCGGCCCCGGCCCGCCGGCCGCGACGATGATCGCATCGAACGGCGCGGCCTCCCGCCAGCCCTTCGTGCCGTCGCCGATGCGCAGTTCGATATTGTCGAAACCGAGCTTTTCGAAACGCCGGCGCGCCGTCTTGCCCAGCGCCGCATGCCGCTCGATCGTGAAAACACGTCCGGCGATCCGCGCCATGATTGCGGCCGCATATCCAGAGCCGGTGCCGACATCGAGCACCTTGTCGCCGGGCTCTATCCCGGCCGCCTCGATCATCAGCGCGACGATATAGGGCTGAGAAATCGTCTGCCCCTCGCCGATCGGCAGCGGCCCGTCCTCATAGGCGAATTCCTCGAAGCCGGGATCGACGAACTCCTCGCGCGGGACATCGCGCATGGCATCAAGGACGTTCTGATCCTTGATGCCGCGCCGGGCAAGCTGATTGTCGACCATGCGGTGGCGGGCGTAGATCAGGTCGAGCGCCATCCGTTCTCCTCCCGCTACTCATGGTTCATCAGCGATTTCAGCGGTTCCTCGCCGATATTTTCCCCGATCAGCTCATGCCCCGGCGTTTCCGGCAGCGCCTTGCGGAAATTGCCTTCATAATCCGGCGGCATCCTGGGCGGCATCATCGGCTCATAGGCGTCGACCACCGCCTCGATCACGACAGGCCCTTCGGCGGCGAAGGCGGCATCAAGCGTCGATTGAACTTGATCGGGCTGCGCCACACTGTAGCCGATGCCGCCCATCGCTTCGGCGGCCATCGCGAAATCGATCGGCTGCAATTCGCAGCCGAACTGCGGATTGCCGAGGAACATCATCTGCTCCCAGGCGATCTGGTTCAGCATGTTGTTCTTCAAGACCAGCACCTTCAGCGGAATGCGGTAGCGGACGGCCGTGGAGAACTCGCCCATCTGCATGGCGAAGCCGCCGTCACCGACCACGGCGAAGACCGGCCGTTCGGGGAAGGCTATTCCGGCAGCGATGGCATAGGGCAGTCCGCAAGCCATCGAGGCCAGCGTGCCGGAGACGCCGAAATCCTGCCCCTCCCTGATATCGATATGGCGCGCGGCAATTTCGGAGTTCTGGCCGGAATCGGTGGCGAGGATGGCATTGTCGGGCAGGCGATCGCCGAACGCCTTCACCACCAGCTGGGGCTTCAGCGGTACATCGTCCTTGCTCTCGGCAAGCGTCATTGCTGCGCGCCAACGCTTCATCCCGGCCTGAGCTTTCTCAAGGAAGCTGCGATCGCTCTTGAGTGTGAGCCTGTCATTGAGGAGCCGCAAGGTCTCCGTGGCGTCTCCCACCAGTCCCGCCTCCACCGGATAGCGCAATCCGATGCGCTGCGCGTCCCGGTCGATCTGGATGCCACGCGCCTTTCCGGGTTTGGGATAATATTCGATATAGGGGAAGGTCGAGCCGACGATCAGCAGCGCATCGCATTCCTCCAGCGCCTCCTGCGAGGGAAGCGTGCCGAGAATGCCTATGCCGCCGGTCGTAAAGGGATGCTGATCGGGCAGCACCGCCTTGCCGAGCAGCGCCTTGGCGACCGGCGCCGCGAGCAGATCAGCGGTCCGCTCCAGCTCGGCGCTCGCGCCCCGTGCCCCACGCCCGGCCAGAATGGCGACCTTGCCGGCATTGTTGAGGATCTCCGCCGCCCTTTCCAGTTCGCGGGGATCGGGCAACCTGCTGCCCTCGAACCATCTGTCCGGCACATGCGAGGGCCGGTTGCGCTTGGAACGCTTGGACTGGCTGAGCGGAACTTCCTGCACGTCGCTGGCGATCGACAGGTGGGCGACGCCGCGTTTGGCCAGGGCGGAGCGGCAGGCGAGGCCTGCGAGATTTTCCATATGGGTGGCGTCGGTGACCTGCGCGTTGAAGACGGCGACATCATTGAAAACGCGCGTGAGGTCGACATCCTGCTGCGTGCATGTCTCGATCAAGTCGTGGAACTGCATGCCCGTGATGGCGAGCACCGGCGCCTGGTCGAGCTTGGCATCGTAAAGCCCGGTCAGGAGATGTGTGCCGCCGGGACCAGAGGTAGCAAGACAGACGCCGAGCCTGCCCGTCCATTTGGCATAGGCCGAGGCCATGAAGGCGGCTGATTCCTCGTGCCTGACCTGCACGAAGCGGATGCGGTCCTGGCGCGTGCGCAACGCCTCCATGATGCCGTTGATGCCGTCGCCCGGCAACCCGAAGACCACCTCCACTTTCCAGTTGATGAGCGTTTCGACGAGAATGTCTGCTGTGTTGGGCATGATGATCACCTCTCGGGCGTCCAACTCGTCAGCCGGCCTATTGTTCCTACTGGAACAAACGACATCCTCGATCATTCTCCTGATAGTCGAGGAATGCACGCCATGGCCCGCCGCACCTATTGGAAAGGCTATCTGAAACTTTCGCTCGTGACCTGTCCGGTGGCGATGACCCCGGCCACGACGGAGAGCGAGAAGATCCGCTTCCACACCCTCAACCGCGGGACGGGCAACCGCGTCGTCAGCCGCTATATCGACGCGGTGACGGAAAAGCCGGTCGATGAGGACGACGAGGTCAAGGGCTATCAGAGCGGCGAGGACGAATATGTCATCCTGGAAGACGAGGAACTCGAATCTGTGGCGCTGGAAAGCACCCGGACCGTCGACATCAACGTCTTCGTGCCGCGCGACAGCATCGAATGGATCTGGTACGACACGCCGCACTACATGGTGCCGGACGACCCGGTCGGCGAGGAAGCCTTCTCCGTCATCCGCGATGCCATGGCGGCGACTGACACGGTCGGCATTTCACGCCTCGTCATGTACCGCCGGGAACGGGCGGTGATGCTGGAGCCGCGCGGACGCGGCATCGTGGTGTGGACGCTGCGCTATGGCGATGAGGTGCGCGATCCCGACGCCTATTTCGGGCATATCAAGGAGGTCGCGGCCGACAAGAAGCTGATGACGCTCCTGAAAAAGCTGATCGACGAACGCACGCATCCCTGGGATACTTCGATGGTGAAGGACCCGGTGCAGGACCGCCTGCTCGACATCATCACCGCCAAGAAGAAGGGGCGGAAGAAGCCCGCCAAGGCGAAAGCCGAGCCCGAACCGGAACAGCCGAGCAACGTCATCAACATCATGGACGCCCTGCGCAAGAGCATCTCGGCCGAGAAGAAGGCGAAGAGGTAGTTATTTCTCTATTGTTCTTGGTACTTTACGTTGAAATGGAAACATTGACGGGACAGCGCCCCCTCTGCCCTGCCGGGCATCTCCCCCGCGCGGGGGAGATTGGCTGTCACTAGCGGCCAACACCAGCAGTGCTGAGGATGAGGTTTTGCTAACCTGCCCAGGCCGGTGGTGATCCTTTAACCGCTTGCCTCATCCGCTGAATGAGATTTCGTTCCGCCGCGCGAGCGTGCTTCTCGACGATTTCCTGTGTTGCCTTCACGTCATGACGCGCAACCGCCTCCATGATCGCCCTGTGCTCCTCGATCATGGCAAGGCGTCGAGCTGGACTGACGGGATATCGCCGGGCAAGTCCCCGAACGACCTCGCTATGACGTTGCCGGATCGCTAACGCTTCCTGGTTGAAGTGTCGATCATACATGATCCCGTGGAAGCTATCATCCAGCCGATCCAATTCGATTTGGTCCGCAGGTCGCTCTTCTATGCGTAACTGAACCTGCTCCATGGCTGCCAGGTCTTCCTCCGTTGCCTGTTCCACGAACAGGCTGACGAGATAGGGCTCGATCAAGGCGCGAATATCAAAGATGTTCCGAACGAAGGCTTCGTCCAATGTCCTGACCCTGGCTCCGCGATTGCGACGAATGATGACAAAGCCTTCCCCGCTGAGCTGATGCAGGGCCTCGCGAATAGGATTTGTGCTGACCTGGTATCGGCGAGCGAGATCATGGGTCTTTAGCCAAGAGTCTTCTGTGAGGACGCCGTTGATGATGTCCTCGCGCATCCGCTCGTGTAGAGGCTGAAACGACTCCTCCATAAGAGCCCGTTGGGCGACGCCGGCAGGTTCAGAATTTCCATTCAACATCAACGTTCGCCTCTCTTCGAAACACCTGACTCATCTAGCGTAGTTGGGATCATACATCAATGCACATTGACTTTGTACAATTTCTGAATTTTCATAGGTGAAACAAACGCAGATGGTTGGAGGAGTAATCGCGGATGTTCAAATCAAGATCTCACATTACACGGGCGCTCGTGTTGAGTGCTGCCATGGTGTTCGGTGCCACCGCGGGGTCGGCAGCGGAGATAAAGTTCGCCTTCGAAATGTTCGAGGGGGATAATCCTGAATACAACGCGGCGAAGGCCTTCAAGGACTATGTCGAGAACAAGAGCAACGGTGAACTTACCGTGCGCCTCTTTCCCGGCAACCAGATGGGGTCCGTAAGAGACACCACTGAAATGGTTCAGGCCGGAACGCTTGAGATGACTCTCCCATCAGACGGCGCTTTCGCGGGCTTTTACCAGCCGATCCAGGTTTGGTCGCTACCTTACCTCTTTCGCTCGGCCCCTGTGGCTTGGGAAGTGATGAACGGTGAATTCGGCGAATGGATGTTGAACGACATCGAGGAGAAGACAGACATCAAGGCTCTTGCATTCTCGCAGAATGGCTTCCGCTCCTTCGTCAACAATATTCGTCCGATCAAGACGCCGGATGACATGAAGGGCTTGAAGATCAGAACGATGGAAAGCCCCGTCTACATGGAAATGGTGAAGGCGCTTGGAGCCAACCCCACTCCCATCGCCGGGTCCGAAGCTGTGATGGCACTGCAGCAGGGTGTGGTTGATGGTCTCGAGAATCCTCCGCCCGTCCTCTATGCTGGCGGAGCGGCTGATGTTGCAAAGCATCTGACGCTGAATGAACATGTTCTTGGCCTTCATATCATCGTGGCCAACAAGGCCTGGTTCGACGCGCTAAGTCCAGCACATCAGGCGATTGTCCGGGAAGGTGCGCGCGTGATGGCGACGGTCGAAAATGTCGAAAAGACGAAGGGCGACTGGATCTACGCCAAGATGATTGCTGAGGAAAAGGGGGTCATCGTTCACACCTCCACTCCCGAAGAGAAGCACGCGTTCAAGGACGCCGTTTACCAGCCTGTCCGGAGATACATTGCCGAGCAGGTGGGTGAGGACCTGCTATCGAAGATGGAAGCCTCTGTCGCCGACGCCGAGAAGAAAGTCTACGGCCACGTCGATTAAGTGATTGCCAGGGTGTGCCGCCATGGTGCCGGCGCACCCTCATTTTTTGTTGGATCCCCGACCATGAAAATCCGCGACATATCCCGCTGCCTCGCCCGAGGTTGTGAACTCATCGCTGCGGCTATCCTGCTCGTGGTCTGTCTCATCAACTTCACGCAGGTTGGTGGCCGGTACCTATTGGGAACGTCGCTGAGCTGGGGCGAAGAAACAATGCGCTACATCATGATGTGGCTGATGATGCTGGGTAGCGTAACGGCGGTTTATCGTCTCGAACACATGGCAGTGGAAGGCCTCCAGGACATCGTGTCGCTGAAATACCGACATGCAGTTCGCGGTGCTCTTTACGCTGTTGGTGGCCTTCTGTTCGTGCTGCTCGCCTATTATGGCTGGTCGGCTGCTATGCGAAACGCTGCTCAGAATGCAGCGGCCTCAGGCATGCCCATGATTGTTCCCTACATGGCGATCCCCGTCGGCTCCGTACTGATCCTTGTTCAGATTGTCCTTTGCTGGATCTCGGGCTTTGGCATCGAAGAGAATGACTGACTCCGCTCCCCTCATCCCCCTCGAGGACTGAAAATGCTTTGGGTTGCAATCCTTTCGATGGTGCTGTTGCTGGGAGGAATTCCGATCGCGATGGCGCTTGGGCTTGGGGGGACATTGGGGGTCTGGCTGGCCGGCATCCCTCTGCAGGTCATCATCACCCGCTTCTTTGCCGGGGTAGACAGCTTCGTCTTCCTCGCGATGCCATTCTACATACTCGCCGCGGAGATCATGAACCGTAGCGGTATTACCACCCGCCTCATTTATCTGTCCTCCATCTTTACCGGCCGCCTTCCCGGGGGCACCGCCTATACCAATGTAGGTACCTCGGTCCTGTTTGCCGGCGTGTCCGGCTCTGCCGTCGCGGATGCCAGCGCGCTTGCTCGCTTTTTCATGACCGTCATGCCCAAGGAAGGATACACGAAGCAATATTCCGCGGCGGTTACCGCCGCGTCCTCCATTATCGGTCCAATCATCCCACCGTCCGGCCTGGCGATCATAATGGCCGCGGTGACTGGTCTCTCGGTTGTGGATCTCTTCGTAGCAGGAGTGGTGCCCGGCGTGCTCTTCGGCCTGGCTTGTGCGCTGGTCATCTTCATAAAATCGGTGCGGAGCGGGCTACCAAAATCCCTCGTGACCGTAAGCCGACAGGATCTTCCGAGGCTCCTGCTTGAAGGCACAGCTGTCATGCTTCTGCCTTTCATCATCGTCGGCGGAATGGTGACAGGAGCGTTCACGGCCACCGAGGGTGGAGGTATTGCTGTCTTCGTTGCAGCTCTGCTCGGCCTGTTCCTGTTCCGGTCAATCACCTTTGCCGATCTCTGGGATGCACTCATCGTCTCGGCACGAGGCAGTGCCACGATCTACCTCCTGGTCGCTGCTGCATCGATCCTTTCCTATGCGCTCAACCTGTTGGGAATCGGTGGAGTCGTAACGGCTATCGCCCCCTATTTCGAAAGCAGTCCCATGCTGTTCCTGCTGGGCGTGATGCTTCTGATGCTGTTCCTCGGCATGTTCCTCGATATCGGCGCAGCGTTACTTATCTTCGTGCCGTTGGTGATGCCGACTATTCTTCAACTGGGTATCGACCCTATCCAGGCGTCGATGGTGATCATCCTGTCCCTTGCCATGGGACTTATCACGCCCCCTGTCGGTGTTGTTCTCTTTATCCTGATGAAGATCGGCAACATCCGCATGACGCCGCTGATGCGGGAACTGATGCCATTCATCCTCGCGGAGATCGGCATCATCCTGCTTCTTATCCTTTTCCCGCCGCTGTCGACCTGGCTACCGAACCTGCTTCGCTGAAGCCTTCCACGTTCTGGATGATTGAATGAAAATTACCGCGATCAAACCCTACATCGCCCGCGTGGGTGCCAGAAATCAGCTTGTCGTCAAGGTCGAGACAGACAGCGGTATCCACGGCTGGGGAGAGTCAGGCCTTTCCTACCGCGAGAAGGCTGTGGCCGGCGCGTTGGATCACTACGCGCAGTTCTTGCTGGGCCGTGATCCGATGCGCTGCGGGGCGCTGTGGCAGGAAATGTATCGCAGCCAATACTTCGAGGGCGGTCGTGTGCTTTCGGCGGCAATCGCAGCGCTTGACATCGCCTTCCACGATATCAAGGGCAAGGCGCTTGGTGTCCCGGTTTATCAACTGCTCGGTGGTAAGCAGCGCGACCTTGTGCCAGCTTTCGCCACGACCTCGGCGGAGCCCGGCGAGGAGATGGTCAAGCAGACGGTGATGCTGAAGGAGGCAGGCTGGAACTGCGTACGCTTCATCGCGACTGGGCAGGAAAACACCGATCACTTCGAACCTCGAGAATCTATCGCGACCACGGCTGAATGGGTGACGAGGGCACGGGCAGAAGTCGGACATACCCTGACGCTAGGGGTCGAGTATCACCATCGTCTAACGGTTGCGGAAGCTGCCTCCTTCTGTCAGAAGATGCCTAAGGGCACGATTGACTTCCTTGAGGAAGGGATCCGTGATGAAACCCCCTCAGCTTACGAGGCTCTGCGTCGGATGACGGATGTGCCTTTCGCTATTGGCGAGGAATTCTCCTCTAAATGGCAGTTCCTGCCCTACGTGGAACGTGACATCATGCAGTTCTGCCGCATCGACATCTGCAATGTCGGCGGTTTCACCGAGGCCATGAAGGTCGCTGGCTGGTGCGAGGCGCATTATATCGACCTGATGCCGCACAATCCGCTGGGCCCGATCTGCACCGCCGCATCCGTTCACTTTGGTGCCGCGGTAGCAAATTTCGGATGGCTCGAATGCCGTCAGAGCCCGGCCGAACAACACTGGGGCTTCGACAATCGCACGCTGTTCCCGAAGCAGATCGAGATGGATGGTGCCTTCTACGTTGTCCCTGATGCTCCAGGGCTTGGCATCGACGTCAAAGAGGCAGAGCTTCAGAAGATGCCTTTCGAGTATTCCGAGCCGCCGCACCTGCGGCGGACCGATGGATCGTTCACCAACTGGTAGGAGTTCGCGTTATCCTCAAGCTCGCGTGGTTGCCTCGATGGCGACATGTCCCGTAGCAGGGCAGAGGGCGCGCTGTCCCGCCAGCATTTCCACTTAAAATAAACGAAGGGCCCTTAAGAGCTTACCGCTGGCAGCGGAAGACAGCAGGTGATCATCACCACGCCCGCTTTCCGCGTCTGGCCATTGAGAAAGAACGCCCCGAACCGGGAATGGGAAGACGGGCGGTCATGCGAACGCTCGATCCTTGGTAGTGAGTTCGACCGCGGTCACAGGACCGCCCGTCCGGCGATTTCCGTCTCCGTCCGTTCCGCTTCGGGGAAGGCTAGGGATCGTCGCGGCAGCTTGCGGCTGCCACGTCCCGTCTCGGCCTTCCCCTTAAGTGCTCGTCCAGCACACACCGGGCGTAGTCCCGGCAGGGGAACCCTTGGACGGAGCCTCCCCGGACGACGGGATACGTTTTCCCGCCATCGGAGGCGCCGGTCCTTCCCCGCGAGACCCGCCGTCGCGAGCCACGTTCCCGCGGGAAGAACTGAGGGCAAGGATAAGGGCAGGACAGGAACTGTGGGATAAGTTTTTGGGAAAGAGCCGTTGTGGTTGGTTCTGCCGTTCCGGAACGAAAATCCCTAAGCGGCCTTCTTCCTGCGCTTCTTCGGCGTCTCCAGAGGCACCGCCGCCACGCGGAAGCCGTCCCACGGGTCCTTGCGCAGAGATGCCAGTCGGGTGGGCATGTTGTTGACGGTGAAATAGGCCGGGCCGATATCGGGGCCGAGTTCGTCCCAGGTCAGCGGGGTCGAGACGGCCGCGCCGGGACGCGCGCGGCTCGAATAGGGCGCGATCGCCGTAGCGCCCCTCTGATTGCGCAGATAATCGATGAGGATCTTCCCGCGCCGCTTCGATTTGGTGATGGTCGAGACATAGAGGTCGGGGCTATCGGCCGCCATGGCATCTGCGATCGATTTGGTGAACGCCTTCACGGCGGTCCAGTTCGCCTTGGGTTCGAGCGGCGCCACGACGTGCAGCCCCTTGCCGCCCGATGTCTTGACGAAGGGGTTGAGCCCCGCCTGGGCAAGCCTTTCGCGTGTCTCCTGCGCGGCATCGATCACCGCCTTCCAGGCGACGCCTTTGCCCGGATCGAGATCCATCACGAGCATGTCCGGCCGCTCCCAGTCGGTGTTGGTCGAGCCCCATGGGTGAATCTCCAGCACGGCGCCCTGCACCAACCCGATCAGCCCGTCGAGATCGTTGATGCTGATCATCGGCTCACCCGATTTATCCTTTGGGTCCTTCACGAGCACGATATTCGGGTTGAGCCCCTTCCAGGCATGCTTCTGGAAAAACGAGTGCCCGGTGATGCCTTGCGGGCACCGCACCAGCGCAAGCGGACGGCCGACGACGAACGGTGCGATATGCCGCCATACCTCGGTGTAGTAATCCGCAAGGCCTTCCTTGGTGACGCCCTCGTCCGGCCAGTAGATGCGGTCGGGATGGGTGAGCCGGACCTTGCGCCGCGGCTGCTTCGATGTGGTAGGTGCCATCTTCGTCGTTTCCCGCACGACGCTCTCCGCCGGCTTGTCTTCCCGCAAGCCCCGGAAGGAAGCATGCCTGAGATTGTCGCCGGCTGTCCAGCTTCGAAATTCGATCTCGGCGACATTCTCCGGTCTGACATAGCGAACCTGCCTTGCTTCTTCCGCCGTCAGCTTTTCGGCAAAGGGGCTTGACGGGATGCGGATGCGCTCCAGCCGCCGGTAGAGATCCTCGGCAACCGAAGCGGTGAACCCCGTCCCTGCACGCCCGACATGCTTGAGCTTGCCGTGGTCATAATAGCCCAGCACCAGCGAGCCGATCGCCTTGCGCGACGTGGACGAGGGGACATAGCCGGCGATCACGAACTCCTGCCGGGCCGAGCATTTGGACTTGATCCAGTCCTTGCCGCGTCCGGACCGGTAGGGCGCATCCCGCTTTTTCGAGACGATGCCCTCCAGGCTCAGCCGACAAGCATGGGTGAGCACGAGGCTGCCCTGCTCCTCGAAATGGGAGCTGTAGCGGATCATTCCGGCTTGTGCGCCGACGATCCGTTCCAGAAGCTTCTTGCGCTCGATGAGCGGCAACCGGCGAAGGTCGTATCCGTCGAGATAAAGGAGATCGAAGACATAGAAGACGAAGCGGTCGGTCCGCCCGTCGCTCAGGTCCGTCTGCAGGGCGGAAAAATCCGATGCGCCGGCGTCGGTCTCGACCACCAGTTCGCCATCTATCAGCGCCGACCCGACCGGCAGATCGCGGAGCGCCTCGGTGACTTCCTTGCCAAATTTCTTCGTCCAGTCCAATCCGCTGCGGGTCAGGAGCTTGACCCGCCCGGCCTCGATGCGCGCCTGCAGCCGGTATCCGTCGAACTTGATCTCGTGCAGCCATTCAGCACCCATCGGCGGCTTGGCCTGTAGGGTGGCGAACACCGGCTCGACGAATGCGGGCATCGAGGCTTTCTTCGCGCCCTTGATCTTTACGGGATCGGGAAGCGGTTGCGCCTCCTCGGCAGTCGCTGGCGGAGCGGCCTTGGTCTTGCGCTTCGTCGCCTTGCGCTCGATCTTTCCCGTTTTCGAGGACCAGCCCGGCTCCTCGCCGGCGACCTCCTCGACCACGCGTCCGGTTTTAACCGACCGAGGGCGTTCCTCCAGTATATCCGGAGCGCCTTCGGGCCGCGCCGCCTCGTCCTCGCCCTTGATCAGCAGCCAGTTGCTGCGCTTTTCGCGGGGATTTCGCGCCATGCGGATCAGATGCCACCGTCCCGAAAGTTTCTCGCCGTGCAGCTCGAATTCGAGATGGCCTTTGGCGAGCCCCTTCTTCGCATCGGTGACGGGCGTCCAGCTGCCGCGATCCCAGACAAGGACCGTCCCCCCGCCATATTCGCCTTTCGGGATCGTCCCTTCGAAATCGCCATATTCGAGCGGATGGTCCTCCACCTCGACGGCAAGCCGCTTCTCGCCGGGAACGAGGCTTGGCCCCCGGGTCACCGCCCAGCTCTTCAAAACGCCATCCAGTTCAAGCCGCAGATCATAGTGGAGACGTCGCGCGGCGTGCTTCTGGATGACATAGCTGTCACCGGTCTTGCGTGCCTTACGCCCCTTGGGCTCCGGCGTCGTCTTGAAATTGCGTTTCGTGCGATATGTCTGGAGGTCGGCCATGGATCAGCTTGCCTTGCGTCTGCTGGCGGCAGTTTCTTTCCTGGCTTTGGCCCTTGCAGAGGCGGATTTTTTGGCCGTGCTGCCCGAAGCCTTCTTCTTGCTCATCCCGGCGCTTTCGCGCAGCGCTTCCATGAGATCGACCACTTTACCGGCCGGACGCTCCGTCTTCACCTCGATGGTCCTGCCTTCCAGCTTCGCCTTGACCAGCTCGGCAAGGGCTGCCTCATAGCGATCATCATATTCGCTCGGGTCGAACTTGCCCATTTTGGTGTCGATGATATGTCTGGCCAGATCGAGCATCTCGCCCTTGATCGTGATATCCGGCACCTCGTCGAACGCTTCCCGCGCCGCGCGCACCTCGTAATCGAAATTGAGCGTCGTGGCGATCAGCCCGTCGCCGTGGGTGCGGATCAGCACCGAGCGGGCGCGACGGAAGAGAACCGTGTGCGCCAGCGCCGCGACATTCTTCGCACGCATGCCCTCGCGGATCAGAACGTAAGCCTCCATGGCTCGCTCGTCGCTCGGCGCCAGATAATAGGGTTTGTCGAAATAGACGCTGTCGATATCCCGGCAGGCGATGAAATCGGAGATGCTGAGCGTCTTGTCGCTCTCCGGCACGGCGGATGCCACCTCCTCGGGCTCGAGCATCAGATATTCATCATTACCGATTTCATAGCCCTTGACCTGCTCATCCCTTTCCACCGGCTTACCGGTCTGGCTGTCGACATATTGACGCCGCAGGCGATGATGCGTCGCCCGGTTGAGCATGTGGAAGCCGATGCGCTCGGATGTCGAGGCGGCCGTATAGAGGGCGACCGGACAGACCAGTTCGCCGACCTTCAGAAAACCTTTCCAATTCGCTCTTGGCGCCAATTTCACCTCGTCCGGTTGGCCGCATGCGCCCTTTCGGGTCCTCTGCGGTAACGCGGGCAGGTTATGCTTTGTTCCTCGCGCCGCCCCCATCACGAATTGAAACAGCGAGCGGCGCGGCCGCACCAAATGCTGCTTCATGCGTTTAACCCCGGAACGAGGGAACCCTCCAGCTTACGGAACTAAACCGGAGGTAGAGTTGATCTTGATCAAGTGTCGCGACGCGAAAATGGACGACCTTCATCCTGCCTCCTCGGAACATGCGGGACTTGTCCGTGAATGCGTCGATCGGTCCTGAAGTTGATGCATGGAATGAAAGGAATAGATCATGTCACCCGAGGAACGCGACCCGCACCACCACACCCGGAAGACGAAAGCCAGGCTGCAGGAGACGACAACGCATCTGCGCGAAGACATCGAGAAAGTGGACGAACCGCAATTCAAGGCCATGTTCGAAACCTCCGCCGAAGTGCTCGACGGTCTCGTCAAGGCTTTCGACCATTATGAGCGCAAGAGCGAAAGCGCATGGCGGGCCTGAGCAAATTCAGGAAAAGGTGGGAACGGCGTTCCGCCCGAATTCTCGGAAGGCCGCGGCTGAGGCTCGGGACGATCAGATCGGACGGTTGGCCGGTGAATCGGCGGAAACGCTCCCGCTGCATCGTGCTTATCTGGCCCGTTCCAGCCACCCTATACCGCAGACCTCCCATTCCAAGCACAGCCGACTTGTGAAAATGTCCGGCTGCGGCATTGGAGTAGTGAGTGAAGTAAATATCACCGTTATATCGAGATATATCCAGTATATTATGAAAATTTCAACTTTAAGTCTTCTATATTACGTTCCTATTCAATTTTAGTTTGGAAGGAACGGGCATGGCACAAGGAACCTTCCCCCAATGCATGCGATATGTATTCGAGGAAGAGGGGGGATATGCTGACAATCCCGCCGATCCCGGCGGCCCTACAAATATGGGCATTACCCTGCGGACGCTTTCGGCCTGGCGAGGACACGCCGTCTCGCCGGACGATGTCAAGAATCTTGGCAAAGCAGAGGCGACCCAGATCTACAAGGTGGAATACTGGAACAAGATAGACGGAGATGAGCTGCCAGCGGGTCTCGATTACGCGGTATTCGACTTTGCGGTCAATTCCGGCCCAGCGCGCGCGGCGATAATGTTGCAGGAGATCATCGGCGTCCCCCAGGATGGCGTGATCGGCATGCAGACGATCCGCGCCGCCGAAAGCCGAAACGTTGCGGACGTCATCAATGCATTGTGCGACAAACGTCAGGCATGGCTTCAGACATTGATGGCTGCAGACACGTTCGGAACGGGCTGGACTTCACGTGTTGAACGCGTCCGGTCACGCGCTTTGGCGCTTGCCGCCGAAAACAAGGACAGTCCCGCCGCCAACGGAGCGGGCTCCGCAACGGCGAAGGCGAGGCAGAGCGACACATCGGTTACATCGATCCTTGCCAAACCGGAAGCGCTGGGATCACTCGGAAGCGTCGCCACCGGCCTCGCCGCAATTGCAACCGGCCGCGGGCCGGTGCAATACGCCCTCGCAGCCGTCATGATCATGTTCGCGCTTGTCGGCGTCTGGTATTTCATCCGCCGGATCCGCGGTGAGCCCTGATCCACTTCACGCCCCGAAGCGGGATTTGAGGATCGCGGAAAAACGCGGATCGAACGCCCTGGCGATCGGCTCGGCGGCGGCACCGAGCGCGACCGCCCATGGATTGGCGAGCCCCGGCTGGATGCGCGGCAGCGCGCGTGAGCTGCGCGCCGCCAGCGACGGCAGGAGCGGCTGCATGTGGTCGATCAGCTGATCGATCAGCACGCGCGGTGCCCCGCCGCACAATATGATCGTCTGCGGATCGAAGACCGTTTCGAGCAGATGCACCATCCAGCGCAGCCGTTCGGATGCGCCTTTCATCCATTCCTCGACCTGCTCATTCGGCTTTTCCGCCGCCCGTTCGATCTTGTCGAAAAGCCGGGGATCGGAGGGAGCGATATCGAGAATCTTGCAAAGCGAGGCGAGGGACGCCTGGTGTTCCAGCGGTGCAACGAATGGCCTGGCGCCCGCTTCGCCGGGGGCGAGGCTCATGCCGATCTCGCCGGCATTGCCGTTCTGTCCGCTATAGAGCTCGCCGTTCAGGATCAGGCCGGCGCCGAGACCATAGCCGAGATAGATGCAGATGGCGTGGTCGAGACCGTGGGCCGAGCCCACCAGCCTTTCCGCCGTGGCGGCGGCGGCGGCATCGTTCTGCAGCGCCACCTCGAGCCCCGTTCCGGTGGCGAGCATTTCTAGCAGCGGATAATTCTGCCAGCTCGCCATCATCCATTGATTGTCGTCGTCGCCATCGATGCCGAAAGGCCCCGGCATGGCGACGCCGAGCCCGACCAGCCGCCGTTCCGCCTCCGGCACGGCGTCCGACAGCGTGCTGCGCGCGCTTTCGATCAGATCCAGGATGATCCTGACACCTTTTTCCGGCCCACCCGGCGGAAGCTCGACGGATTTCTGCACCAGCACCTCGCCCACCAGATTGACGGCGATGACGCGGCTTACATAACGGTCGATCTGCAGGCCAAGCGCATAGGCGCCTTCCGGCACGAGCTCATAAGGCGTCGCCGGCTGGCCGCGCCCCTTTCTCACGGAAGCCTGCGATCGCACCAGCCCGTCGCGCTCCAGTTCCTCGATGATGTTGGAGACAGTCTGTTTCGTCAGCCGCGTCGCACGGGCAAGCTCGGCGCGCGACAGGGCGCCGTTGAGGCGCAGCGCGTCCACCATCACCCGCCTGTTATGCGCGCTGGCGCCTCCCAGATTGGTGCCGCTCGTCGCCCTGATCACTCGCGCATCATTCATTTTCGAACCCTCTTGACTTGAGCTAAATCTTGCTCAACAAATAAGTCAAGACAATTGACTTAAAAGAAGGGCCTGGAAAGCCCCGGGGAACGAAGCTCTGGTCGGTCGAACAGCGTCCGCACGGTGCACGCTCCAAAGTTGGATAGCGAGATTCAAAGCCAGAAACTGGAGGATGACATGCTGAAATCCATTAACACGGCGCTTCTCGGCGCAACGCTTCTCCTGGGCATCCAGGCGATGCCCGCTTATGCGGAAACAACGCTCAACGCGCTCTTCATGGCCCAGGCCGCCTATAGCGAGGCGGATGTGCGCGCCATGACGGACGCCTTCACCAAGGCCAATCCGGATGTGAAGGTCAATCTCGAATTCGTCCCCTATGAGGGCCTGCACGACAAGACCGTGCTCGCGCAAGGCTCTGGCGGCGGCTATGACGTCGTGCTCTTCGACGTGATCTGGCCTGCCGAATATGCCGCGAACAAGGTGCTGGTCGACGTCACCGACCGCATCACGCCGGAAATGAAGGACGGCATTCTTCCCGGTGCCTGGACGACGGTCGAATATGAGGGCAAGCGCTACGGCATGCCCTGGATCCTCGACACCAAATATCTCTTCTACAACAAGGAAATCCTCGAAAAAGCGGGCATTTCCGAGCCCCCGAAGACGTGGGCGGAGTTGCAGGATCAGGCCAAGCTCATCAAGGAAAAGGGCCTTCTCGAAAACCCGATTGCCTGGAGTTGGGCTCAGGCGGAAGCCGCGATCTGCGATTACACGACGCTGGTCAGCGCCTATGGCGGCAAGTTCCTTGAAGACGGCAAGCCGGCTTTCCAGACCGATGGCGGCCTCGATGCGCTGAACTATATGGTCGACAGTTATAAGTCCGGCGTCAGCAACCCGAATTCCAAGGAGTTCTTGGAAGAGGACGTCCGCCGCGTCTTCCAGAATGGCGAAGCGGCCTTCGCGCTCAACTGGACCTACATGTACAATCTCGCCAATGACGAGAAGGAGAGCAAGGTCGCCGGCAAGGTCGGCGTGGTTCCCGCTCCCGGCGTCGAAGGCAAGAGCGAGGTTTCGGCCGTCAACGGCTCGATGGGCCTCGGCGTCACCACGACAAGCAAGCATCCCGACGAGGCCTGGAAATACATCGCCTTCATGACCTCGCAGGAGACGCAGAACGCCTATGCCAAGCTCAGCCTGCCGATCTGGGCCGCCTCTTATGAGGACCCCGATGTCACCAAGGATCAGGAAGAGCTGATCAAGGCGGCAAAGGTCGCTCTCGCCGCCATGTATCCGCGTCCGACGACACCGAAATATCAGGAGCTGTCGGCCGCTCTGCAGCAGGGCATTCAGGAAGCGCTGCTCGACCAGTCGAGCCCGGAAGACGCGCTGAAGGCGGCTGCCGAGAACAGCGGCCTTTGATCAGCCCGGCGCCACCTCCCCCTGATGGGGAGGCAGCGCATCCCTGACCGTCATCCTCGGGCTTGTCCCGAGGATCCACGGAAAAAAGCACCGTCATCCGTGACAGGCTTACGACCGCACCGATCCATGTTTTTCTGTCGTAGATCCCTCGGGACAAGCCCGAGGATGACGATAACTAGAAGTTCAGGCGTAACCTCATGTCCCAAACCTGGATCACGACCAGAGCCTGGCTCCTGATGCTGCCGCTCCTGATCGTGATGATCGCGGTCATCGGCTGGCCTCTGGTGGATACCGTCAGGCTCTCTTTCACCGATGCCAGGCTGATCGGAACGCAAGGCAGCTTCGTCGGCATCGAGAATTACGCCAAGCTGATCTCCAGCTCCAATTTCCAGCGCGCCCTGACCATCACCGCGTTGTTCGCCGTCCTTTCCGTCACGGCGGAAATGGTGCTCGGCGTGCTCGCCGCCCTATTGCTCAATCAGGAGTTCAGGGGGCGCACCCTGCTCCGGGCGCTGATGATCCTGCCCTGGGCGCTGCCGACCGTCGTCAACGCCACGCTGTGGCGGCTGATCTATAATCCCGAATATGGCGCGCTCAACGCTCTTCTGACGCAGATCGGCCTTCTCGACACCTATCGCTCATGGCTCGGCGAGCCCGGCACCGCCATGGCGGCGCTGATCATCGCCGATTGCTGGAAGAATTTTCCGCTCGTCGCGCTGATCGCATTGGCCGCGCTGCAGGCCGTCCCGCGCGATATCATGGCGGCTTCCATGGTGGATGGCGCGGGTGCATGGTCTCGCTTCCGCTTCGTGATCCTGCCCTATCTCGCCGGCCCGCTGATGGTCGCGCTGGTGCTCAGAACCATTGAGGCCTTCAAGGTCTTCGACATCATCTGGGTGATGACGCGGGGCGGCCCGGCGAACAGCACCCGCACGCTCTCCATCCTCGTCTATCAGGAAGCCTTTTCCTTCCAGCGCGCCGGATCGGGCGCGTCGCTGGCGCTGATCGTCACGCTGCTGGTGACCATACTCGCCGTCGCCTATGCCGCGCTCATCCGCAAAAGTGCCGGAGGTACAGCCTGATGGAGCGCCGCAGCCTCGCTTTCCAGATCTTCATCCATGTCTGTGCGCTGCTGCTCGCTATCGTCGTGCTCGCGCCCGTCCTCTGGCTCTTCGTCATGAGCATTTCCTCGACGAACGATCTCATTGCCAAGCCGCTGCACTGGTGGCCGCAGGACGTGGACTTCTCCCGCTATGAGCTGCTGCTCGCCACCACCAGCAACAGCGCCGGCGCGGCCTTTATCTCGGCATTGCTGAATAGCCTCAAGGTTGCAGGCATGGCGACGCTGGCCGCCGTGGCCGTGGCCATTCCCGCGGCCTGGGCCGTGTCGCGCACCCCTGATGTCACCTGGTCGCTCTATATCGTCATCGCCACCTATATGCTGCCGCCCGTGGCGCTCGCCGTGCCCCTCTATATGGCGCTCGCAGCACTCGGCCTGCTCAATACCGTCTACGGGCTGGCGATGGTCTACCTCACCATTCTGGCGCCATTCACCACATGGCTGCTGAAATCGGGGCTCGACAATATCCCGCGTGAAATCGAAAGCGCGGCGATGATGGACGGCGCGCGGCTCGACCAGGTGCTCCGCATCATCACCCTGCCGCTCGCCGCGCCCGTCATGGCGACGGCGGCGCTCTTCGCCTTCCTGCTTGCCTGGGACGAATTCTTCTATGCGCTGCTCTTCACCTCCGACCAGCGCGCCAAGACCCTGACCGTGGCCATCGCCGATCTCGCCGGCGGCCGCGTATCCGATTACGGGCTGATCGCGACAGCCGGCGTGCTCGCCGCCCTGCCGCCTGTGGTGATCGGCCTCGTCATGCAACGCGCCCTGATCTCGGGGCTTACCGGAGGCGGCGTCAAAGGATGAATATGACTGTGAACAGCTTGCGCCCGGCGGGCCTGATGGCGATCGACAGGGAAATGGCGCGCCAGCATGGCGACGCCCTGGCTTCTTTCGAGAATGCCGGCGAAACCGCAAAAGTCATTGCCAATTCGCTGAAGCGGACCGGCAGGCTGCTGCTTCTCGGCATGGGGGGCTCCCATGCTGTCGGCCGTGCCATGGAGCCTTTTTACCGCGAGCTCGGCGTCGACGCCGTGGCGCTGCCGCTTTCCGAACAGTTAAACCAGTCGCTGCCGCTTGCCGGCCGCACCATCCTGATGACCTCGCAATCGGGCGAAAGCGCCGAAGTACTGCGCTTCCTCTCGGAAGCGGGCATTTCGGAAGGGAGCAAGCCGGAGGATGTCTTCGGCCTCACCCTCGAGGCGGGCTCGACCATGGCTAGGATCCTGCCGAACCTCGTCGGCGCCGGTGGAACAGAGCACGCCTTCGCCGCGACCCGCAGCCTGACGGTGACCTTCGCGCTTCACGCGGCGATACTCGCGGCACTGGGAGAAGATCAGCAACCAGCCCTTACTCTTCTAGCGCACCCACAGGTACCTGATTTATCCACCGCGCTCGATGCCATGCGCGATGTCTCGACCATCGTCACATCCGGACGTCGGATGCAGGGCGTGGCGGAAGCCATCGCCCTTGGGCTGACGGAACTCTCGCGCCTGCCCTGCTATTCGCTGGAAGGCGGGCAGTTGCGCCACGGTCCGATGGAGATGCTGGGGCCGAAGGTCGGCATCGTCTTGTTCCGGGCAAAGGAAGCGACATCGGAACTCGTCGCCCGCATGGCGCGTGACGCTGCACAAGCAGGATCGCCCGTCGTCGTCTTCGACGCGTCGGGAGAGCCGCCGGTGGATGGTATCGTTAGCGTTCCTGTGACCGCGTCGAGCGGCATGGCGGCGATCTTCGCGCTGCTGCCAGCCGCGCAATGCTTCATGGTCGAGTTCGCCGCCTCGCGCGTCGCCGATGCCGGCACGCCGGTGCGCTCGTCCAAGATCACGAGAAGCGAATGAACGGGATGCATCCGCTCGCCGTCGTCGGGAATGTCAATGTCGACCTGATCATGGGCCCGGCCACGCCCTGGCCGACGCCCGGCACCGAGATCATCGTCGATCATGACGAGCTGCGCGTCGGCGGCGCGGCGGGCAACAGCGCGCTCGTCTGGTCGGCGCTCGGCCTCGACTACCAGTTCGCAGCCAATATTGGCTCCGACCAGTTCGGCATCTGGCTGCGCGAGGCCTTCGCGCCGCATTCCGCTGCCTGGCCGGTGGCGCCCGTCGGCACCACGCTTTCCATCGGCATCACCCATCCGGGTGGCGAGCGCACCTTCTTCACGACGCGCGGTCATCTCCCCGCGCTCGACTGGCCGCAGGTGCGCGCCATGCTGAACTGGGAGGCGCTCGCCGGCGGCACTCTGCTCGTCTGCGGCAGCTTCCTCACCGACGCGCTGACGACGCAATATGACGCGCTGTTCAATCTCGCCGATGCGCATGATATCCGCGTCGCGCTCGACACCGGCTGGCCGCTCGATGGTTGGACGGACGCCAATTGCGAGGCGGCGAGAAATTGGCTGTCGCGCTCGGCTTGTCTGCTGCTCAACGAGGTTGAAGCCACGGCCCTTTCCGGAAAGGCGTCGCCGGAAGAGGCGGCATCCATGCTTCGCAGCCTTATGCCCGCCGGCGCGCTCGTCATCGTCAAGCGCGGCCCCGCAGGTGCGCTCGGCCTCGACGCCGATGGCCGGCAGTGGCAGGCACCTGCCCCTGATGTGTCCGTCATCGACACGATCGGCGCGGGCGATGTCTTCAACGCGGCCTTTCTTGCCGCCCACGCCCTTGGCAAGCCGCTTGGCGAAAGCCTGACATATGGCGTGCACATCGCCTCGACCGCCATTTCCACCCTGCCGCGCCGTTACGATGCCGGTCCCGGCTTAAGCGTGAAGGAGAACGCCGATGAGCGCGCTTGACCTGATCGATATCCGCAAGCGCTATGGCAGTGTCGACACGCTGAAAGGCATCGACATCTCGCTTGAAAGTGGTGAATTCCTGGTGCTGCTCGGCTCGTCCGGCTGCGGAAAATCGACGCTCCTCAACATCATCGCCGGGCTGGCGGAGCCGACGGCGGGCGAGGTGCGCATCGACGGCCGTTCCGTCAATGGCGTGCACCCGAAGGACCGCGACATCGCCATGGTATTTCAGTCCTATGCGCTTTATCCAAATCTTTCGGTCGCCCGCAATATCGGCTTCGGCCTCGAAATGCGCAAAATTCCGCGCGCAACGCGTGAGGACGCCGTGCGCAAGACCGCCGGGATCCTGCAGATCGAAAACCTGCTCGACCGCAAGCCCTCTGAACTTTCCGGCGGGCAGCGCCAGCGCGTCGCCATCGGCCGGGCGCTGGTGCGCGACCCGAAGGTGTTCCTCTTCGACGAGCCGCTCTCCAATCTCGACGCCAAGCTGCGCATGGAGATGCGCACGGAGCTGAAGCGCCTGCACCAGATGCTCGGCACCACCATCGTCTATGTCACGCATGACCAGATCGAGGCGATGACGCTCGCCACCCGCATCGCGGTGATGCGCAACGGCCAGATCGAGCAACTGGCGACGCCGGAAGAGATCTATAACCGCCCGGCAACGCTCTATGTCGCGGAATTCGTCGGCTCGCCGCCGATGAACCTGCTCGACGCGACATTCGAGGGAAACACGCTTTCGATCGACGGTTCAAATGCGCGGATCGTGCTGCCCGCGCATCTGCATTCGACTGAAGCCCGTCGGCAGGTGGTCATCGGAATCCGCCCCGAAGCCCTATATCCGATCGCGCAGGAAAGCGATCAGCCCTCCATCGAGGCAAAGATCGAGATTGTGGAACTGACCGGGCCGGAACGCGTGGTCTCCGGATCCGTGGGAAGCCAGAAGCTCGTCGCCAGCCTGCCGCAGCAGACGGCGATCACCTCCGGCGCGCTGCAACGCTTCGGTTGCCCGATCGACGCGCTGCATCTTTTCGACAGAAAGAGTGGCGAGCGGATTTAGCGTTCTACAACGCAAATCGCAGGATCAGTGCGAAAAGCAGTATCCCCGCCAGCCCAGCGATGAAGATGATGCGGCGCGTCCGCGTCCTGAGAATGATCTCGCCCTGGCGGGCCTTCTCACCGGAATAGGTGAATTGTTCGGGATCTTTGTCCTTGACCATGACTCCTGCCCTTTTCAGGGCCAAACATCTCATTCCCGCGAAGGTTCCAAGAATGACTGTAGCCTTGGCTGGCTTTTGTCTCTTCAGACAGCGTTTTCGCGCGCCTTCTGCAAATCGGCTCCGAAGAAGAAGGCATCCTGCCGCCGGCGCAGATCGAGAAGGCATGAATCCTCCGCGGCGATGTCACCGAGACGGATCGCGCTGCCGGCTTTTACCGGGTGGACCAGCCGCCGGTTTGCGACGAGATAGAACGGCGCCGGTCGCTCCGCCTCGAGCGGTCCCGCCGGCACGAGCGCCGATGAAACATTTTCGATGGCGTGATGATGGCCCGTCGCCGTCAGCAATGTCCCGGCCTCAAGATCGGCATCGGCGATTGCGATGAGATCGAAACGCGGGCGAGGATGCCTCGCGCCGCTGGAAAGCCCCTTAAGCCCGGCTTCCAGTACGCTCGTGGCCGCCTCCAGTCCCAGGAGATGGCGAGGCAGATAGACCATGGCGGTTGCGCCATTCCGGCTCAAAATATGCCCTTTTCCGGCGAGCAGTTCCCAGCTCGCCGCATCGCGGCAGCGGATGACGACGAAGACCCCACCGGCGAAGCTGATTTCGCCCGGAAGCCGCAGGCAGTGGAAAACATCCATCCGCCGCTCGCCCTGGAGAAGCCCGCCATCATCCCAAGTCGAAAGGAAGGTCGGCACTTCCGATATCCGTGCGATCGGACAGTGCAGATCCGGCCGGTCGGGAACGAGATCGACGAAATGGGATACAACGGCAAGTTCGCAGAGATCGGGCACCGCGCGTTGCGGCAGCTCCGCCGCCGCCTTCGCCCGCGCCGTTACGAATTCGGCAACGTCCTGCTCGCCAAGCTCGAGCAGATCGCCGAAACCTGCGGTATCGATGGTAACACCATTGCTCGTCAGCGTTCCGGCCGCCGGGTCTAAGACGAAATCATATTCGCTTGACTTGCCGGCACAGATGATCTCGAAGCCGAGCACTTCCGCCCAGGTGACGAGACCGATCAACAGGCTCGGCTGGTCTCCGTCAACCGGGGTCACCACCCTGCCCTTCCGGGCAGCGAGAGCAGCGAGGCCCGGACCAACGACGCTGTCCACCTCCTTGGAGACGAGCGCAACATGCTTGCCGGCTTCGATCGCCAATTCGGTATGGCGGGCACCCGCTTCGGGATGGCCGGTCGCTTCCACCAGCACGTCGAAAGGCAGATGGATGACATGGGCGAGGTCGCCGGCGGCAATGGAAGCTCCTTCAGCCCAGGCGCGGCTCGCATCCTCCGCGCTGTGGCACTCGACAACTTTATCGGCTCCCACGGATTCCAGCGCCGCCGCGGCCGTGGCGCTGTCGATATCGACCGCGATCCGCACATTCATCAGGGGAACGCGCGCGGCCTGCGCCAGGAAGCTGCGGCCGAACCCGCCGGTACCCACAATGCACGCCTCGACGGGCCGGGCCGCGCCGGCAAAATAATCATGAAAGTTCATGGAGAGCGATCCTTCCGGAACTGAGATGGGCCGTTACGTCAGACCTTGGCGGGATGTCCGGTCGCCGGGCGGCGCGGGCGGCGCAGGCCGGCCGCCTTGGCGATCAGTGGCCAAAGGAGCATCAGCACGCCAAGGGCCATGATCGTCGAGACGAGCGGGTTCGACCAGAAGATCGTCAGCGATCCGTTCGACATCAGCATGGATTGGCGAAAAGCATCCTCGGCCTTGTCGCCGAGAACCATGGCCAGCACCAGCGGCGCGATCGGATAGTCCAGCTTCTTGAAGAGATAGCCAAGGATACCGAAGCCGAGCACGAGCCACATGTCGAAGGTCGAACTGGCCACCTGATAAGCGCCGGAGAAGATGATGGCGACGATCACCGGCCCGACGATCGAAAACGGCACCCGCAGGATCGAGGCGTAGAGCGGAACGGTGGTCAGCACCAGGAGCACGGCGACGACATTGCCGAGATACATCGAAGCGATGAGGCCCCAGACAAAGTCAGGCCTGTCGATAAAGAGCATGGGCCCCGGCGTCAGACCCCAGATCATCAATCCGCCCATCATCACCGCCGCCGTCGCGGAACCAGGAACGCCGAGCGCCAGCATGGGCAGCAGCGCCGACGTGCCGGCGGAGTGATCAGCCGTTTCCGGTGAGACGATGCCGCGCGGGTCGCCCTTGCCGAACTGCGATTTGTCCTTGGCGAAGCGCCGGGCGAGGCCATAGCTCATGAAGGAGGCGGCGGTCGGTCCGGCGGGCGTGATGCCCATCCAGATGCCGATCAGCGTCGAACGCAGGATCGACCAGCCATAGCGCGGCATCTCCTTCAGCGTCTTCAGGACATCAATGGGCCGGACGCGCGCCTTGATGCCATTGAAACGCAGCCCCTCCTCCGTCGTCAGCAGCAATTCGCCAATACCGAAGAGCCCCATGACCGCGACGAGAAAGGAGATGCCCTTGATCAGATCCGGAATGCCGAAGGTGAGGCGCAGCCCGCCGGAAATCGTATCCATGCCGACGGTAGCAAAGGCGAAGCCCAGCATCATCGTCACCAAGGTCTTGGCGGGCGCATTGGCGCTCATGCCGATGAAGCTGGCGAAAGCGAGGAAATAGACGGCGAAGAACTCCGGCGAAGAGAATTGCAGCGCAAAGCGTGCGACCCAGCCGGAAAGCAGCGTGATCATGACGACGCCGGCAAGCGCGCCGATGCCGGCGGACATGAAGGCAAGCGTCAGCGCCCGCGTCGCCTGGCCGTTCTTGGCCATGGGATAGCCGTCGAATGTGGTCGCCACCGAGGAAGGCTCGCCAGGAATATTGAACAGGATCGAGGTGGTCGATCCGCCGAAGAGCGCGCCCCAATACATGCAGGAGAGCAGGATGATGGCCGAGATCGGATCCATCGTGAAGGTGAGCGGCAGGAGCAGCGAAACGCCGTTCGGCGCCCCGAGACCCGGCAGAACGCCGACCAGGATGCCCAGCATGACCCCGATCATCATGATCATGAGGTGATGCGCGGTGATGACGGTGGCGAAGCCGTCCATCAGATAGCCGAAATTGCCCATCGCCTGTTTCCTCCCAAGCGGTTCCGACGGTCTATCGCCGGATCAGTAGATGCCGAGCCAGCCCTCTATCGGCCCCTTCAGCAGCGGAACCTGAAAGCCGATCTCGAAGATGAGGTAGAAGAGGCCGGTGACGGCCAGCGCCGCCAGAGCGCTGATCCACCAGCGATAGCCGCCCTGCCACATCATGGCGCCGCATATGTAGAGCGCCGTGCCGACATAGAGGCCGAGGAGCAGTGAGACGACCGTGAAGGCGACGAGCGGCAGAAAGAAACCGAGAACGGGCCTGGCCTTCTCGATATCGAGGAATATCTCGCCTTCATGCCGGTAGAAGAACATGGTTCGCAGCAGCGTCACCAGACTACCGAGGATGATCAGGACACCGACATAGAAAGGAAAATAGCCCGCTTCCGGCCCAGTCTCGGCCCAGCCGATACCGCTTCGCCACGAGCCGAAGCAAATGGCGAGACCCGCCCCGGCGGTCAGGAGCGCCGTGACGATTTCCATCGTCTTGCGCGACACGGATTGCTTTTCGGATTCAGCCATGCTCGCCTCCCAGGCATTGCGGGTTAGGAGACGCCCCAATTGGGGCGCCATCCCGATCGGGGCTTACTCGACCAGCCAGCCCTCGCGTTTGAGCACTTTCAGAACATTCTCCCGGTCATTGGCCTGATAGGCCACGAAGTCGTCGCCGGCCATGAACTGCGATGTCTGCGACGTCTTGGCGGCATAGTCCGCCCATTCCGGTGTCTCGGAGACTTTCTTCAGGACATCGCGATAGAAGGCGACGGCATCCTCGTCCACACCGGCCGGCAGCCAGACGGTACGCGGCATGCGATAATTGTCGATCGCCAGACCCGCTTCGGCGCAGGTCGGGATATCGTGCCAGCCCTTGCCGTCATGCACGGGGTCGCTCTGCGGGAAGCGATCGGGCCGGAAGACGCAGAGCGGCTTCACCATGCCAGCCTGCCACTGGCCGCGATTTTCGTTGGGATTGTTCACGTTGCCGTCGATATGGCCGCCGGCCAGTTGAACCGCCGCCTCGCCGCCACTCTTGAACGGAATATAGCGGAATTGCGCTCCGGTCACATCGGCGATCGTCGAGACGAGGATCTGATCGGTATCCTTGGACTGGCTGCCGCCGAACTGAAGCGCTCCCGGCTTCGCCTTCGCCGCCTCCACGAAGGATTTGACGTCGTTGAACTCCGATTGGCCGTTGACCCAGATGAGGAATTCGTCGAGCGCCAGCGTGGCGACGGGCGTCAGGTCTTCCGGCTTGTAAGGGACGGCCGCGACGCTGGGCAGGAGATATTCATTATTGGTGCCGAAGGTCAGCTTGTAGGGATCGCCCTTGTAGCCCGCGGCGTAGACGAAGCCTTCAGCTCCGCTACCGCCGCCCTTGTTGGTGACGACGACGGGTGCGTCCATCAGCTTATGCTTGGCGATGATGGACTGCACCGTGCGGGCGAAATTGTCGGTGCCGCCGCCCGGACCCGATGTCACGACGAATTCAACAGGCCGTGTCGGCTCGAAGGCAAGCGCCGGCCCCGCGGCCGTCATCGCAAGCAGCGCCAGGGTAATCTTCTTAAGCATGTCGGTTCCTCCCAGGTTTTGAATCGTCCCACCACAAGCTCCAATCCCGGCGGTTCGATCCCGTTTCATCAATCGGTCTATTCGGCCGCTTCTCTCAACGCAGCCTGTCGTCTCGCCATCTTGGCCGCAAGCAGCACTGCCTCGCGCGACGCGCCCACATCCGCGATGCCACGACCCGCTATGTCATAAGCCGTGCCATGAGCGGGGGTGCAGAGCGGAAACGGCAGCCCGCCCATCATGGTCACGCCCTTGTCGAAGCCCATCATCTTCATCGCGATCTGGCCTTGATCGTGATACATGGTCAACACGGCGTGGAAACCTTCCTTCAGCGCGCGCAGGAATACGGTGTCGGCCGGGAACGGCCCCTCAACGGCGTAGCCCGCCGCCTTCGCCCGCTCCACGGCGGGCTCGATCACCTCGATCTCCTCCATCCCGAAGCTGCCGCCATCGCCGGCATGCGGGTTGAGCCCCGCCACCGCAATCCGCGGCTGGTCGATCCCCGCAAGACGCAGGCACGTGGCGGTCAGATCGATCTCAGCCAGAATGGCTTGCTCACTGATGTGGCTTGAGACCGCCGACAGCGGGATATGCGAGGTCACCCGCGCGTTCCAGACCCGCTCGAGCACGTTGAACTCACGCATCCGGCCCTCGAAGGAGAGCACATCGGAGACGAAACGGATCTCGTCGTCATAGCCGGGATAGGCATAGCGCATCGCCTTCTTGTTGAAGGGCGTGAAACAGACCCCATCGACGCGATCCTGATCTGCCAGCAGCAGCGCGAAGCGGAAATTTTCGGTGGCGAAGCTGCCGCCGGCAAGCGTCGCCTCGCCGCGCGTGACATCGGCAGGGTCGAGATGACCGAGATCGACGAAGACAGGCCGGTCGGTGACATCGGCGGAGAAATCGGCCGGCGTGCGATAATCGAGATCGGGCGCGACTCCGGCGATTGCCGCGCCCTCCTCAAGGATGCGGCGGTCACCGATTACGACGAAACGCGCGGCACTCAGGAGCTCGGGCAAGGCGAGTATCCGCGCGGTCAGCTCCGGGCTTATGCCCGCCGGATCGCCCATGGCGAGAGCCAGGACAGGACGGTCCGCCCGCGTCTCGACACCCGTTTCGCTTGTGGCCATGAAAGCTCCTCCTTCTTCGATGGACATCCGGAGACTACAAGCCACATTTCCCATACGCAAGCATTTTGTATACAGTATAAAAAATAATACATGGAAAGCAGTATCATTTTGCCGTTCCCAATGCGAAAATGGATTTCGACAGGGACACCGAGCACGCAGAGCGGGTCCGGCAGGAACGGAAGCGGGAGAGAAAAGACGATGGCTTCGGAGGTGATCGAACAGGCTGGGCGACGTGCGGTCACGGCAATTTCCCGTCAATCGCTGCATGGCGAGATCGTCAACCGGTTGCGCGACATGATCATCGAGGGCGATCTGCAGCCCGGCCAGCGCATATACGAAAACCAGCTCGGCGAGGAACTGGGCGTCTCGCGCACGCCGTTGCGCGAAGCGCTGAAATTCCTGGCAAGCGAAGGGCTCGTCGAACTCGTGCCGAGCCGCGGCGCGATGGTCAAGCGGTTCTCGGCCAAGGATATCGAGGACATGCTGATCGTCATCCGGTCGATGGAGATGCTGGCCGCCCGCCTCGCCTGCGCAAAGGCGAGCGACGAGGGAATAGCCCGGCTGCGCGATCTCCACGATGCCATGGTGCGCCATTATCAGGCCGGCGAGCGGCTGGAATATTACAAGCTCAACCAGCAGATCCACACCGGCATCGTGGCTCTTGCCGATAACGCGCCGCTGGCAGAGGTGCATGGTCTGCTGCAATCGCGCGTCAAGCGCATCCGCTTCGTCGGCCATGAGGGGCCGGAGCGCTGGGCGGCGGCCGTCGCCGAGCACGAGCGGATCATGGCCGCGCTGGAAGCCCGCGATGCCGAGACGCTGGCCCGCGAACTGGACGTTCACCTCGCAAATGGCTGGGAACGGGTGAAGTCAACCATCTGACTACCTTCCGGCCCATCGGAATTGGGTTCCGCTTAAAACGGGACAAATAATGGAACCATTTCGCTGAGGCGGCTGTTACAGTCCTATCTCTGCCAGCGGCTTATCCTCCACGTCGGCATTGTCGTCGCGGTCAAACGACGAAAGGATCGCAGTTATGGAATCCGTCCTCGCGGTCGTCGCATGCCTTTCCACCGAGCCTTTATGCGAGGTGCATGTGCTTTCGAATCCGCTTCCCCGTGTGCAATGCGTGACCATTTCCCAACCCCTGGCGGCGCAATGGGCAGGCGAACACCCGAACCAGAAGATCTCCCGGATATTTTGCGCCGACCCCAAGGAACTCAGCAACATGCTCGGTCGCACCCGGGCATGACGGATCGGCCCAGGGTCAGAGCGCCAGCATCTCTCTCAGAACCATGCGTTTATAGGCATCAACGATCGCCTGGCCCTCTTCGCGCGTCACGGAAATGGCGAGCCGCATGGTCGCCTCGCCGAGCGACATGATCAGGAAAGCCGTCGTCGCGATCTCTTCCCGATCCCCCTCCCGATGTAGCCGCATCAGAACATCGGCCAGCATTCCGCCGATGATGCGGCTGTCGGCGAGTTCGTTTTCCCGCAACGCCTTGTCGGCCTGCGTTCCCGACCAGATGTCACGCATGACCGGCTCGGCCAGGAACATCTCATAATAGGTGTCGACCAGTTCGGTGAAGGCGCGCTCCAGCCCGGCCATATCCCGCACATCGGCAAGCCCCTCCCCGATGCATTCGCGGCTGAGCGCATTGTAGCGTTCGGCCAGCGTCAGGATGATGGCGCTCTTGTCGGGGAAGAACTGGTAAAGCGAGCCAATCGGCACGCCCGCCCGCTCGGCGACTTCGCCCATCTTCAACGCATCGCTGCCCTTTTCCGCAATCAGCGCCGCGGCGGCCTCGAGCATGCGCTCCACCCGCTCCCGGCTGCGCTGCTGCGTCGGCTGCTTGCGTGCGGCCGCCGGTGCTGCAGCAGCTTGCGATTTTTCCGTCTGGCTCATGTCGTCATCGATTCCTCAGGTTTCGCTTGACGGATATAATATGAGGGTTTATCACATTTGCAAATATGAGGATTACTCATATTTGTGGAGAAAGGAAACGACGATGACCAATCATCATGACCAGGGCCCGATCCTGATCCTAGGCGGCACCGGCAAGACGGGGCGGCGTGTCGCCGAACGACTGACCAGACAGGGAGTTCCGGTGCGTATCGGCTCCCGCTCGGCGAACCCGTCCTTCGACTGGACCGACAGGCCGACATGGGCAGGCGCTCTTGCCGGCGTGTCGGCCGTCTACATCACCTATCATCCGGACCTCGCTGTTCCCGGAGCCGCGAAACGGTCGATGCCTTTGCCCGCCAGGCGGTCGCGAGCGGCATCCGCGAACTGGTGCTGCTGTCAGGTCGCGGCGAGCCGGAAGCGCAGCGAACCGAACAGCTGATCGCGCAATCGGGCGCCGATTGGACGGTGGTGCGCGCATCCTGGTTCGCACAGAACTTCAGCGAGAGCTTCATGGGCAACGGCATAAGGGCCGGACAGGTCGTGCTGCCCGCCCGCGACGTCGCGGAGCCGTTTATCGACGTCGAAGACATTGCCGACGTCGTCGTCGCGGCGCTGACGGAGGACGGTCATGTCGGCCAGATCTATGAGGTAACGGGCCCGCGGCTTCTTACTTTCGCGGACGCGATCGGCGAAATCGCCAAAGCCACCGGCCGCAAGATCGATTACATTCCCGTCTCGGTGGATGACTACGTTGCGGAGTTGCGCAAAGAGGCCGTGCCGGAAGATCTGGTGCTGCTGCTGGATGATCTTTTCCGCAACGTGCTGGACGGCCGCAACGAATATCTGAGCGATGGCGTAAATCGCGCGCTCGGCAGGCAGCCGCGTGATTTTTCGGATTATGCCAGGCGGATGGCCGCTTCAGGCATTTGGGGAGGGAACCAATAATGGACAGGATCATGCCAACAGCCGTTTTTCTCGCCGCGATCGGCTCCGGCGTCATGGGAGGCTTCTTCTACGGCTTCTCCAATGTGGTGATGGCGGCGCTCGGCCGCCTCACGCCGCAGGGCGGGACCGCCGCCATGCAATCGATCAATGTGACCGTACTCAACCCGATCTTCTTCATTCTGTTTTTCGGAACGGCACTTCTTGCAGTCATTCTGGCGATGGCCGCTCTTTTGAATCTCAGCCAGCCCGGCGCCTATATGTTGCTTGCCGGCAGCCTGCTCTATCTCGGTGGGATCATCCTGGTCACGATGATCTTCAACGTTCCGATGAACGAGGCGCTTGCCGTCGTTGATCCGGCAAGCCCGGCCGGTGCCGAACACTGGACCGGCTATCTCGACCGCTGGACGGCTTGGAACCACGTACGCACCATCACCGGCATCATCGCCAGCGCCTGCTTTGTCCTGGCTCTGAGGATGGCCCCGTAAGTTCACCCGGCAACAATCAATGCAATAAAAAAGGCCGGACTTAAAAAGTCCGGCCAATGCTGAAGGTTATGACCTCCAGAGGGGAACAGTCGACGTGAAGAGTGGGAGGAGCGACCCGTCGACTGGTATGATAAGAGAGTGATTCTCTGCTTTGTTCAAGTTATATTTTGGCCATCTCAGCGTTATTCCGAAAGAATCCAAGTAAAAGGATAATGTTTTCTTTCGTTGTGGATATCTTTAACCCCCAATTAATTGTGGTTTCTACAATATCGGCACAACGCTTCCCACAACGGCACATTTATCGATTGCGCCGAACTTGGAATAACTCTCACTCCCGTGTCACCTCAGAGAACAAGCCTCGGAGACAACGCCTTTGGATCGACCATCAGGTCGAGAATAGCCGGCGCTCCCGCTTCCCGGGCACGGGTGAACGCGGCCGGAAAATCTTCGTTGCGCAATACCGTTTCGCCATAGGCGCCATAGCTCTTCGCCAGAGCCGCAAAGTCGGGATTGATCATATCGGTGCCCGAAACGCGGCCAGGATAGTGCCGCTCCTGATGCATCCGGATCGTGCCGTACATGCCGTTGTTGGAGACGAGGACGATAATGTTCGCGCCATACTGGCAGGCCGTGCCGAACTCCTGCATCGCCATCTGGAAGCAGCCGTCGCCGGCAAGGCAGACGACGTCGCGGTCGGGATGCGCGAGCTTTGCCGCAACGGCCGCCGGCAAGCCGTACCCCATGGAACCGGATGTGGGAGCAAGCTGGGTGCGCCATTTCTTGTAGGCGAAATAGCGGTGCAGCCAGGCTGAATAATTGCCGGCACCATTGGTGAGAATGGCGTCCTCAGGCAGCGTGTCGGAGAGATGCCGCACGATATATTCCATCTTGAGCAACCCCGGCGTTTCAGCCGGCATCCGCCAGGCCTCGTAATCCGCACGCGCCGCCTTGCGCCATTCGCTCCAGGCGGGCAGCGAAGCGGGGCGGGTAGCGGCAAGTTTGCCGAGAAGTTGCGCCGGAGCCGCGCTGATGGCCAGCGTCGGACGATAGACACGGCCCAGCTCATCCGGATCGGGATAAACGTGAATGAGATCCTGAGCCGGCGCCGGAATGCCGACGAGGCTGTAGCCGCTCGTCGTCATCTCGCCGAGCCGCGCGCCGAGCACTAGAAGCAGGTCCGCATCACGGACCCGTTCCGCGAGCTTCGGATTGATGCCGATGCCGATATCGCCGACATAAGAGGGATGGCGGTTGTCGAGATAATCCTGGCAGCGGAAGGACGCGCCGACCGGCAGATCATGCGCCTCGGCAAACCGCGCGAGATCCGCCGCCGCCTCAGCCGACCATCCGCCGCCACCGACGATCACCAGCGGCCGCGATGCCTTGGAAAGGGCGGCAAGAATGTCGTCGATTGCTTCGGGCGAGGTCTCCATGCGCGGCAGAACCGCGGCGGGTACGTCGGCGGCCAGTGCTTCCGCCGACAGCATGTCTTCCGGAAGGGCGAGCACGACAGGCCCCGGCCGGCCCGATGTCGCCACATGGAATGCATGGCTGACATATTCGGGAATGCGCTCGGTCGTGTCGATCTCGGCGACCCATTTGGCGAGCGGACCAAACATCTGGCGGTAATCGACCTCCTGGAAGGCCTCGCGATCGCGCTGATGCCTCGCCACCTGGCCGACGAACAGGATCATCGGCGTCGAATCCTGGAACGCCACATGCACGCCGGCCGACGCATTGGTGGCGCCGGGGCCGCGTGTGACGAAAGCGATGCCGGGACACCCCGTCAGCTTGCCATGGGCTTCGGCCATCATCGCCGCCCCGCCCTCCTGACGGCAGACGATCGTGTCGATGCCGCTTTCGTAGAGGCCGTCGAGCGCGGCGAGATAGCTCTCGCCAGGGATGCAGAAGACGCGTTCCACACCCTGGATCTTCAACTGGTCGACAAGGATCCTGCCGCCGTGGCGCAGGGTGGTCTCGGGATTGATCTGGTTCAGCATCGTCTCACAAATCCGCAATGTCGGCGCGGTCGATAAGCCGCTGGGCCGCTCGTTCGAAATGGGTGCGGGTCGCGCCGCGGGCTGCTTCCGCGTCACGGGCGCTGATGGCGTCGAACACCGTCTGGTGCTCCGCCAGAACCGCCCCGCCCCATTCGGCTGCCCTGGCATTCTTGATGGCGACGGAGCGCAGATTCTCGGCGATCTTCGATTCGATCATGCCGACGAACTCGACATAATAATCATTACCGGAGGCCTCGGTGATTGCCCTATAGAAAGCGAATTCGGCATCGACCCGCCTCTCGATGGCATTATCCCCCTGCGCCACGGCCGAGATCATCTCCTGCAGAAACCCGCCGATCCCGGCAAGCTGGAGACTGGTCCGCGCGGTAGCGGCAAGAGCCGAGGCATCCGCCTGAACCCCCGTGCGCAATTGCAGGAGCTGCGCAAGCTGTTTCCGCTTCTCGAAGCAGGCGGGGCTGATGCGAAAGGCGCTGCGCCCGCCAACCTCCGCAATGAAGGCGCCGACGCCGCGGCGGGACTGGATGACGCCGTCATATTTCAGAAGCGAGATCGCCTCGCGCACCACGGTCCGGGCCACGCCGAACTGATCCGAAAGGGCCTGCTCGGTCGGCAGACGGTCTCCCGGCTTCAGTTGCCCCGCCTCGATGGCGGAGGAGATATTCTTGGCGATCTCGTCCGGCAGGCGGCGCGGACGATCGATCTTCCCGAAGAGTTCTGACTGTTGCGACACGACATCTCTTTCCCATTTCGCCGGCTCTTTCTGCCGAACCAGCTCATCAGCATTTCGTAACGCCAATATCCCTGATCGACAACAGCTTGCCGGATTTAATTAAACAGGTATCAATAAAACAGTTGTCTGACAATATGTTTTATGCTTCATTCGCCGCGAGCCAGACATCCTGGCGGCATTGGGAGCGGATTTCGGGAGGAGATTGATGGACGATCACGCATCGCCACGCATTGGCTTTATCGGGCTTGGCGGAATGGGCCGCGGCCTGGTCAAGAACATGCTCAAGCACGGGCTGGAGGTCACGGTGCACGACCTCGACGAAAAGGCCGTCGAGCGCGCCGTCGACGAGGGCGCGCGCCGCGCCGAATATCTGGCGGCGATGGCGAGGGAGGCCGATGTTCTCGCCATCTGCATCACCACGGCGGAAGCCGTGCGCGAACTGGCGCTGTCACCGGGCGGCCTGCTCGATTCCATGCGCGAAGGGACCATCTTCCTCGACCACACGACCGTTTCGCCCCAGCATGTCGACCTGATGCGACGTGAGTGCGAGGCACGCGGCATCGCCTATGCGGAAGCGCCGATGACGCGAACGCCCGCCCACGCGGATCGCGGCGAGGTCAACATCCTCTTCGGCGGCGAGAGCGATCTTCTGGAGCGTCTGCGTCCGATCTTCGATTGCTATGCGGAAAATGTCTTCCATGTCGGCCCGGCCGGCCATGCGATCCGCCTCAAGCTGATCCACAACTATATCGCCTTCGCCAATGTCGCTTCCTGGTGCGAAGGCTTCGCGCTGGCCGCGCGCGAGGGGCTCGATATGAGCAAGGTGATCGGCATCATCTCCGCCGCCGGAGGCCGGTCGGGGATGATGGATCTCTATGGTGAGATGACGCTCAAACGCGATTTCACGCCGCATATGTCGCTCGCCAACGCCCAGAAGGATGTCCGCTACTACGCCCACTGGCTGGAGGAGGCCGGCCTGCCGGGCTTCATGGCCGAGGCCGTGCATCAGACCTATGCGCTCGCCTCGATCATGGGACATGCCGGCGAAAGCTGCACGGCCGTCATCAAGGCCTATGAGCAACTCACGGGGATCGAAGCCAGGCTACCCGATCCCAAAGCCTGATCAACAAGCATGCAAAGGGAGGAAATCATGCTTACACGTCGTACACTGCTGGGGGCGGCCGCGACCGCCTCCATCGTCACCGTATTGCCTATCCGGGCGAGAGCCGCTGATGTGACGCTTCGTCTTGCGCATTTCGCCGCCGAAAGCCACCCGGCTCACACCGCCTCGGTCCAGCTGGCCAAGAATGTCGCGGAGCGGACCGGCGGGGCCGTCGCGATCGATATTTACCCGGCAAATGAGCTTGGCTCCCCGCCCGAGCAGCTTGAGCAGACGGTGCTCGGCGCCATCGACATGAACCTGCCGACCCATGGCGCCCTCGACAAATACAACAAGGCCTTCGGGACTGTGATGACGCCTTTTGCCTTCCGCGATTACGAGCATGCCCATCAGGTGCTCGACGGCCCGTTTACGGAATGGGCGGCGCCGAAGATCGAAAATGACGGCCTCGTCATGCTCAGCCACTGGGAATATGGCTTCCGCAACATCACCAACAATATCCGGCCGATCAACGCGCCGGAGGACGTCGCGGGCATGAAGATCCGCACGCCGCCGGAGGTTCAGATCGTGGCCGCGATCGAGGGGCTCGGCGCGAATGCGGTGCAGATCGCCTTTCCCGAGCTTCCGAACGCGCTCAACCAGGGCGTGGTGGACGGCCAGGAAAATCCGATCGGCGTCATCTACCACTCAAAACTCAACGAATTCCAGAAGCACCTGGCGCTGACCCGCCACGTCTATAACAGCATGATCCATGTGGTTTCCAAGGGCAGCTGGGACAAGCTGACACCGGAACAGCAGGCCATCATCCGTGAGGAAAGCGCCAACGCTGGCGCCCTGATGCGCAAGCTGGTGCTCGAACAGGAGCAGAAGGAAATCGCCGATCTCGAAGCGTCGGGCATGAAGGTGACGAAGCCGGATCTCACCGCCTTTGCCGAGAAAGTGGGGCCGGCACGCGAACGTCTCGCCGCCGTTTCCGGCGAGGAGAACATGAAGACGTTCCTCGGCTTCCTTCAGAAATAGCAGGCGGAACGGGGGCGGGCTTCGTCCTGCCTCCGTCTTCGCGGGATGGTGCTCATGATTGCGCTTTTGATCTTTCTCAGTCTGCTCTTCCTTATTTTCCTTGGTGTGCCCGTGGCCATCGCGCTCGGCGTGGTCGCCGCCGGCTTCTATGTCGCCATCGGCGATTTCGGCATTCTATCGATGCTGCCGCAGCGTATGTTCTCGGCCACCACCGCCTTCACCCTGCTTGCCATTCCCTTCTTCATATTGGCGGGCAATCTCATGAACACCGGCGGGATAACCCGGCGCATCTTTCGCTTCGCCAATGCCTGCGTCGGCCATATTCGCGGCGGGCTCGGTCAGGTGAACGTGCTGGCGAGCCTGATCTTTTCAGGCATGTCGGGCGCGGCCGTCGCCGATGCGGCGGGCCTCGGCCAGGTCGAGATGAAAGCGATGACCGACCGGGGGTACGATCCCGAATTTTCCGCCGCGATCACCGCCGCCTCATCGACGATCGGCCCGGTCTTTCCACCCTCCATACCCTTCGTGCTCTATTCATCGATCACCGGCGTTTCGGTCACGAAGCTGTTCCTGGCGGGCGTCGTTCCCGGCCTGCTCATGGCCGGTGCACTGATGATCTCCGTTTACCTGATCTCCGTCTTCACCAGGATGCCGTGCGAGCCGCGCGCTTCGCTCAGGGAGATCGCCGTCAGCTTCGCCGACTCGGCGCTTTCGCTGTTCACGCCCGTCATCATCATCGCGGGCATCTTCGGCGGCCTTTTCACGCCGACGGAGGCCGGCGTCGCCGCTTCGGCCTATGCGCTGGTGATCTCCATGTTCGTCTATCGCGAGATCACGCCGTCCCATCTGCCGGCGATCCTCTGGGACACGCTGCTGCATACCGTGCGGGTGATGTTCGTCATCGCCGCGGCCGGCTTCTTCGGCTGGCTGCTCATCCAGCAGCGCATACCCAACCAGCTCATCACAGGGATGCTGCATCTCTCCAGCGATCCCGTGATCATCATGGCTATCGTGGTCTTCGTCCTGCTGGTCCTCGGCATGTTCCTCGAAGGCATTGCGGTGATCGTGCTCTGCGTTCCGCTCTTCCTGCCCGTCGTCACCCAGGTCGGCATCGATCCGGTGCAGTTTGGCGTGGTGATGATCATGTGCTCGATGTTCGGCCTGCTGACGCCGCCGGTCGGCATGGTGCTGTTCGCCGTGTCGAGCATCAGCGGCCTCTCGGTGGGGCGGCTGAGCCGGGCAATGCTGCCCTATCTCGCAGGGCTCGCTCTCGTCCTTCTCGCCGTCGCCTATATCCAGCCGGTTTCCACCTGGCTTCCAACGCTCGTCATGGGGCCGTGAGATGCAGTCGCTCCAAATGATCGACAGAATGGTCGGCCTGCTGCTGCGCGCGATCGCCAGCTCCTGCCTGGCCGCGCTGTTCGTCATCGTCTTCGCCAATGTGGTGTCGCGCTATTTTCAGCTCGGGTCGATGGCGTGGTTCGACGAGGTCGTGCAGGCGCTGTTTGCCTGGATGGTGTTCATCGGCGCGGCCGCTCTCTGGCGGGAGAAGGAGCATTTCCGCGTGGATTGGCTCAGCGCCATCCTCGGTGAAAGCCGCGGCGGCGCCCTCCTCCATGTGGTCGTCAGCCTGCTTTCGATCGGCTTTCTCGCGCTCATGACCTGGAAGGGGCTCGACCTGACGCTGCGCAGCCGCGCCGTGACGCCTATCCTGAATGTGCCGGTCGCCTTCCTCTATGTCTCGATCCCCATCGCCGGCGCGGTGATGACCATCTACAGCCTGGTCGATCTCTGCCGGAGCGAATGGTGCTTTTTCAAATCCTCAAACCCAACAACGCAAGAGAGTAAAGCATGATCCTCGACCATCGCACCTATACCTGCCGCCCGGGCACCATCAAGAAGCACCTAGCGCTTTATGAAAAGCACGGCTGGCCGATCCAGTCACAACATCTGGGCAAGCCGATCGTCTATGCCGCGACCGAGACCGGTGACGTCAACGCCTATGTCCACATCTGGGTCTATGAGAACGCAACCGACCGCGAAGCCAAGCGGGCGGCGCTGCAGGCCGATCCCGCCTGGGTGGAATATCTAAAGCTGAGCGCCGAGGCCGGTTATCTCATCAGCCAGCGCAACCAGATCCTGAAGCCGGTGCCCTTCTTCAAGGCATGAGAGCAATGCCACACCGCACCAACTCATCATATGACATGTCGAAAATAATAGTACCACTTGTACTCCCGTGCGCATGGTCTAAAACTCGACATGCGGCCCGGACCGGTGTCTCGTCCGCAAAAGGCAATTTTGGGTGGGGACGAGGAGCATCCAAATCAATGGAGACAATAGGATCGAAGCAGGCAAGGAGAAGCCTTTCGGCCGACGTGGTCGAAGCGCTGCGCGAGGATATTTCCGGCGGCGCCTATAAGCTCGGCGACAAGCTGCCGACCGAGCCTGCCCTCATCGAGCGCTTCAGCGTCAGCCGTACCGTGATTCGGGAAGCGATCGCGGCGCTGCGCGCGGACGGCCTGGTGGAATCGCGCCATGGCGTCGGCGTCTTCGTGACGCAACCGCGGCGTGCGGTTCCGGAGCTGCAGCTGCTGACCCAGGTGAACAAGAAAATATCTGATATCATTGAGGAACTGGAGCTCCGCACCTCTGTCGAGATCGAAGCGGCCGCCCTCGCGGCGGAGCGCTGCTCACCGGCCCAGGAGGCGGAAATCCAGGCGCAGCTCGATGCTTTCGAAAAACTGATGCGCGCCGGTGAAGCAACCGTGCAGGCCGATTTCGAATTTCACATGGCGATCGCACGGGCAACCAACAATGCCCGTTTCGAGGAATTCCTGGCGCATCTCGGCCGCCGCACCATACCACGCTCCAAGCTGCGGAACATGGACGGCACCGACGACATCGAGAACAGGGACACGCAGCTTCATCGCGAGCACATGGCGGTGGCCGAGGCGATTTATGCGCGCGATCCGCGGGCGGCAAGGGAAGCAATGCGCCTCCATCTCGGCGGCTCGCTGCAGCGCTATCGCGTACTGACGCGCCGCCGAAACATACCGACGGACGACAAGTCGGCTTGACGGCCGTTGTAGGTCATCATATGACTTGCGCGGATCTTCGTCGCGCCACCTAACCGGCGTCGAGGTGCCATCGCATACCGCCGGAATATTGCATATCGGGCGGAGAGGAGGAGAGCGGGACAAGGCAGGCTACCGATCAAGGCGCATCCAGTCAGATGCGTGTGCAGCAAGCCACCCGCCAATCAGGGAGAGAGAATTATGTACAGGAAGTTCGCGGCTATCTTGGCCGCAGCATGTGTGGGGATATTCACATCCACGGCCGCCCTTGCGGAATATCCGGATAGGGACATCCGCGTGATCGTTCCCTGGGGTGCGGGAGGCGGCACGGATGCCATCGTCCGCAAGCTGACGACGATCGCCGAAAAGGATATCGGCGGCTCCATGTATGTGGAGAACATCGACGGCGGCATCAGCGCCACCGGCATTTCACAACTCATGCAGGCCCGCCCCGACGGTTATACGATCGGCGCGCTCACCTATGACAGCGTCGTGACGATCCCCTGGCAGGGCATGCTGCCGACCTACAAGATGGACAAGCTCAAGCTCATCGCCCGCGTGACGAGCGAGCCCGACGCCATCATCGTCGACGCCACATCGCCCTATAAGACCATCGGCGACCTGGTGGCCGACGCCAAGGCCAATCCCGGCAAGGTGAAGATCGGCATCCAGAACATCGGCTCGCGTCTGCATTTGGCGATCCTGCAGCTCCAGGACGAGACGGGCGTCGAATTCAAGATCATCGCCTATCCCGGCGGCGCGGCGCCGCAGAAGGAAGCGATCCTCTCCAACGAGGTGGATGTCGTGGCGACCAGCCTCGGCGATTTCGCGCCGCTTCTGGAAAATGGCGACGTTCGCGGCATCGTGGAGTTCACCGATACCACCAATCCCACCTTCACGACGGTTCCGACCGCCAAGGAGGAAGGCCTGAAGCTGCGGATCGGCAGTTTCATCGTGATTGCCGCGCCGGCCGGCACGCCCGACGACGTGGTCCAGAAGATCGAGAATGCCTACAAGAAGGCGCTGGAAAGCGACGAGTTCCAGCAATGGACCGCCAAGGTCGGCGTCACGCCGAGCTGGCTTGGTTCGGATCAGGTCACGCAATGGGCCGATGAAACAAGCAAGACGCTCTTCCAGCAGATGGATACGCTGGTGGAAGAGGGTGTCCTGAAGAAATGACAATACATGCCGGCGGGAAACTCCCGCCGGCAACCGTTCCAGTTGGGAGGAGCCCATGACAACGCCCCGACTGCAGTGGAAGAGCCGTCTTCTCCTGCCGCTGTTCCTATTCATCCTGACCACCGTCTATATCGCGGCCGCATTGCGGATCGTGCCGCAGATCAGCGAAGGTCTCGCCGGCCCCTCCTTCATGCCGCTTGTCATCGCCTTCATCATGTATGCGGGCCTCGCCCGCATCATCTGGAGCGACCTGACGCAGGAGCATGAGCAACCCGAGGGTAGCCTCCTGCAGCCCTTCCTGATCGTGCTTGCCACGGTCCTCTACATCGCCGCCTTCAAGCCGCTCGGCTACGGCGTGTCGACCCTGCTTTTCGTGCTGGCCCTGTTCCGCCTCTTCCAGTTCCAGGACGGGCGGATCATCCGGCAGATATTCTATGCTGTCGCGGTCACGGCGGTTTTCCATGGCCTGTTCGCATTTGCCTTCGGCATCCGGCTACCAACCCTGATGGGCGTGATCTGATGGACTTCTTCCTCGAAATTCTCAAAGGCTTCGGCGCGCTTGCCCGCGCCGACGTGCTGTTTTCCATGGTGGTTGGCTTCGCGGTCGGCACGTTCTTCGGTGCCGTGCCGGGGCTGACGTCGGTGCTGGCGATCGCGCTGCTTCTGCCCATCACCTACAGCATGGATGTCGTTCCCGCGCTGGTCATGTGCGCTGCCATCTTCATGTCGGGCATGTATGCCGGCAGCATCACCGCCACCACCATCAATATTCCCGGCGCGCCCTCGTCGATGATGACTTCCATGGAAGGCTATCCCCTGATGAAAAGGGGAGAGGGCGCCAATGCGCTCGGCCATGCGGCGTTTGGCTCGATGGTCGGTGGCAGCCTAGGCGCGCTGATGCTGATGCTGTTCCTGCCGCTTGCCGCCAAGCTCTCGCTCCTGATCCAGACGCCGGGCAAGTTTTCGCTCGTGCTCTTCGCGCTGGTCGTTATCGTCATCATGCAGCGCGACGCGATCGCGAAAGGACTGGTCACTACCCTGCTCGGCATGATGATCGCGACGATCGGCATCGATGTCATGCAGCCGATCGCGCGTTTCAACTTTGGTACCGAGATGCTGGTCGAAGGCATCAACATGATGCCGCTCATCATCGGCGCCTTCGCCATCAGCGAGGTTCTCTACCAGGCGCAACTGCACCGCGACGGCATTCAGGCCGCTGCCATCCGCGCGGAAGCGGCGGTGATCCGTCGCCGCGATTTCCTTCCCACCCTGGCGCAGCTCCGGGAAATCGGCCCCTATACCTATCTCAAGAGCAGCCTGTTCGGTTACGGTATCGGCGTTCTGCCGGGTGTCGGCGGTTCGATGGCGGCCTTCGTCGCCTATGCCGACGCCAAGCGCCGCTCAAAACGTCCTGATCTCTACGGTCACGGCAGCCGCGAAGGCATCGCCGCGGCGGAAGCCGCCAACAATTCCATGTGCGGCGGCGCTTTCGTGCCGATGCTGATGTTCGGCATTCCCGGCGATCCGACAACGGCGGTGGTGCTTGGCGTGCTCGTTATCAATGGCCTCCAGCCGGGCGTGCGGCTGCTGGAGACGCAGACCGATCTCGTCGCCCCCATGTTCGCTTCGCTCCTCGTCAGCGCGCTGGTGCTCATTCCGCTGACACTGTTCCTCCTCGGACCCTATTTCGTGAAGATCGTTTCGATCCCGAAGGGACTTCTCTATGCCTGCATCGCCGTCGTCGCGCTCGTCGGCAGCTATGCCGCGACCTTCTCGATCTTCCAGATGGCGCTGGCCGTGGTGTTCGGCGTGCTCGCCTTCTTCCTGCGCCAGCAGAACTATCCCACCGTATCGCTGCTGCTTGGTTTCATCCTCGGGCCGGATCTCGAACAATATCTGCGCCGCTCGCTGGCGCTCAGCGATGGCGACCCGACGGTCTTCCTGACCAGCCCCGATAGCCTGTTCTTCCTGGTCCTGGCCGCCCTTTTCTTCTATTTCATGGCCATCAAGCAGCCGAAGGAGGTCACAGTCTGATTGAGACGGCCACGGCCAATCTGGTTGCAATCTGAAAGCAGTTTATATATTAATAGACTGCTTGCAAATTGCATTCAGAAAGGATCCGTGATGACCGCCCTCACAGAAATCGCCCGCAGGAGCTATCAGGCTTATGTCGACAATGACCGCGCAGCTATCGAGGCGCTGATCGGCAGCGACTTTCATTTCACCAGCCCGCTTGACAATCGTCTCGACCGGCAAACCTATTTCGAACGCTGCTGGCCCAACAGCGAAACGATCTCGGACTTCCGCTTCATCCACCTCGTTGAGCATGAAGATCGGTTTTCGTGACCTACGAAGGAACGGCGGATGAGGGCCGGCGCTTCCGCAACACCGAGATCCTGACCATACGGGACGGCAGGATCATCGAGGCGGAGGTCTATTTCGGCTGGTCCCTTCCGCATGAAGCGCCCATTGGCGGCTTCATCAGTCCCACGAATGCAGATAAGGGGCAACTGGCGTAGCACCGCGCGGTCGGACCATTTAGGTCAACCCTGAGCATCCCGTCACGACCGCTCAATTCCGGGAACATCGCCGATCCGCTCGACGATGAAGTCGACCAGGAGCCGGACCCGGGCGATGCCTGCCCGTTCCGGCACGATCAGCATGTTGAGCGGCACGAACGCCAATGAATAGTCCGGCAATATCGGCTCGAGCCGGCCTTCGCCCAGGAGATCGTCGACAAGCCACTGGTGGGCGGGCGCAATGCCGCGTCCGGCGACAAGCGCCTCGCGCGCGGCCAGCCCATGGTCGACCCGAAGACGGCCGCCGAAGGGTACCGCATGATGCTCGCCGCCCGGCCCTTGCAGGATGAGTGTATCGCTTCCCGCCACATTCGACATGCGGATGCCCTCATGGCCGGAGAGGTCCTGCAGGGAGGACGGCCTTCGGCGCGCCGCCAGATAATCCGGCGATGCGACCAGCAGGCGGCGGGACTGGCCGAGAGACCTGAGCTTCATGGAACTGTCGGTCAGCGGCCCTAGGCGGAGCGCGATATCGACGCCCTCGCGCACGAGATCGATCCGCTCGTCGGTGAGGCTCAAATCCACCCCGATATCGGAATACCGATCCTGGAAGGCAAAAATGAGCCGGCTTACATGCAGGACGCCGAAGGCCGCCGTGCAGGAAATGCGGATCGTGCCGGCCGGCGCGCCGCGCGTGCCCCGCACCTCGTCCCCCGCCTGCTCGACAAGCCGCAAAATCTGGACGCAATTGGCATAATAGCGACCACCCTCGTCGGTTAGGGTGACGCGTCGCGTGGTTCTTGAGAGAAGAGGCACGCCGACGGCCTCCTCCAGCTCCCGCAGATGCCGCGTGATAGTCGACTGGCCGATCCCGAACTCGCGCGCCACCGCCGACAGGCTGCCGCGTTCGGCGACGCGGACAAAGCTGCGCATGCGTTCCAGCGTGATATCCGATTTATCCATTATTCGGAATAATCCTATGCATTATCCATATCTACCGGATCGCTTCCGCATTGGCTACCTCATAGGTCATCTTCCCGAACAAGGATTGTGACCCATGAAAGTTCTACTTGTTTTCGCCCATCCCGAACCGCGCTCGCTCAATGGTGCGCTGCGCGATATTGCCGTCGATGAACTCAAGGCCCAGGGCCACGAGGTGCAGGTGTCGGATCTCTATGCCGAGGGCTGGAAATCCGAGGTCGATCGTGCGGATTTCCCTTCACTGGCGCCGGATGCACGGTTCAAACCGGCCAAGGCATCCGGCGAGGCCCTGGCGGACAATTCGCTGACACCCGATGTCAAAGCCGAACAGGAGAAGATCCTGTGGGCCGATGTCCTGATCCTGCAGTTTCCTCTCTGGTGGTTTTCCATGCCGGCGATCCTCAAGGGCTGGATCGACCGCGTCTATTCCTACGGCTTCGCCTATGGCGTCGGTGAGCACAGCGACAAGCGATGGGGAGACCGCTACGGCGAAGGCACCCTGGCCGGAAAGCGGGCGATGCTGATCGTAACCGCCGGCGGTTGGGAGGAACATTATTCGGCCCGCGGGGTCAACGGCCCCATTGACGACCTGTTGTTCCCGATCAACCACGGCATCCTCTATTATCCGGGCTATGATGTGTTGCCACCTTTCGTGGCCTACAAGGTCGACCGACTCGACGACACAGGTTTCGAAACGATGGCCGAGCACCTGCGCGAGAGGATGCGCACGCTCGGCACCATCGCGCCCATCCCCTATCGGCAGCAGAACGCCGGCGATTATCTGATCCCGAGCATGCAGCTTCGACCTGAGCTGGGCGATCCGCGCGAAACCGGCTTCACGCTTCATCTGAACAAGGCAATTAAAATCGCAGCCGAATAATACAATGGTCGGTTAGATCTGATACTCTTGCGGGCGGTCCCGCTTCGCAAACCGGAACCGCCCGCAATTTATTGCCATACAACGATATACGGCCCAATTAATGGCGTTGACGCCGGGCGAATATTTAAAAATAGTTTATTTTTTACGGCCTGAGGCCGATATTTCATTGGGAGGACAAACCTGTTTTCCTGGCTACACGCCAGTCTATTTCCAAATATTATTTATAACTAATATTTTAATTCTACTACAGGTTGGCGAAATGAGATTTTTTGCGGCTTTCTTGCTTTCAATTCCCGCCTTTCCGGCTATGGCGCTGGAAAATCAGATTATCTACAACCCGCAAGGTACTGCGGTTTTCGAAGTGCGATTCTTTGACAAGGACGATGGCCCGTTTGCAGGCGATCCAGACATTCCAGATGACGCTTATAAATCTTCATGGAACCAGAATGCACAGCAAAAAGAGAAAGTCCTTGCCGCCTTAGGCTACTGGGCGGAGATCATCAAGCCTCAACCAGGCCATCTCCCGGCGATCATCAACGTCGGCACCTATGATGACGAAGGCGCTTCAGGCGGAAGCAGCTATACGTCCTACGATCCCTCCAGCCTCACAAAGCTGCAGGCAGCACTGCAAGGAGAGGACCCAGGTGAACGGGATTTCGGTTCCGATGCCCAGTTCGCCCTCGGGAAAATGCCCTTCGAGACAATTCCTTATATGCCGTCACAACTTCCGCGCTCCAGTGATACCGACCTTGCCGCTGTCGCTTTCCACGAATTGGCTCATGGTCTCGGAATTTTAAGCGGAATCGATGATTGGAATGATAAGGCTACCCCCTATTTTGGCCCTACGATCGGCAGCTGGGCCGAGCATTTGCGCGACGACAATGGCAGACCTAGCAGGCCTAGCCAGGCTGTTTTGTGCTCAAAGTGCAATAACCCCTATGACCCGGATGCCTTCGATGTGCGCAAGGACCAGGGCTATTTTGCCGGAGACCGTGTCAATGAAGTCCTCGTTGGGGCGATGCCCGGTGTTCCGGTGAACATATTGGCGCACACTTTTGCCGGGGATTTCCTTGATCCCGATTATATGAGCCATAGCGAGCTGAAAAACAGCCTAATGAGCCATCAGTCTTATCGCAACTACACCAATTTCATGGAGGCCGAGCTCGCCGCGCTGCAGGATATGGGCTACACGATCGACCGGCGCAATTTCTACGGCTATTCGATCTATGGCGACGGCAAGACTCTGGTCAACGATCATGGTTTCTTCCTGCGTAACACGGAAGGCACCGCCTATATCCCCGGCCGGTACAACATCGCTACGCTCGGCCTCGGGCTGCATATCCATGGCAGCCATAGCGAGGTGGTTCAACGCGCCGATCTCCTGACCATGGGAGCAGGGGGTGCCGGCGTCCGCATCGATGGCGAGGACAATGGCTTCACCGTGCGGCCGGGTACACGGATTTATGCCGACGGGATCAATGGTCGGGGCGTAATGTTCACGTATGGCAAGGATCATGATTTCATCCAGCGCGGCGACATCCAGGCGCTAGGCGAAGGCGGCATCGCTGCCAGCTTCGATTTCGGCAACAACATTCTGGGAAATAATAGAAGCGAGTATCGCGGCTCCTTTATTGATACCTTTCAGGGACAACCGATCCCGCTTCTCGATGAGCTGAATGGTGCACTGGTCGATGAGGTCTACATTAGCGGCCGCCTGGCCGGCAGCCAGGCGGCGATCTACATCTCGTCGAACGCGCTGGTGAATCGCATCAACGTCCTGCGAGGCGCCAGATTGGAGGGCGATACCATTTCGCTCTATGACCAGCAGGATGAGAACGGCAAGCAACGCCTGACCGAAATGACATTCGGGCTGCTGGCCGACGAAGACGGGATTGCGATCGACGACGCCGATCCTCGGTTCACCTTCATTTACAACGACGACATCAAGGGCATCACCAATCTGAAGCTCAAGGCCGCCGGCGGCTATACCGAGCTCAACGGCAATCATCAGATCTATGGCATGGAGATCGTGCCGGGCGCGACGCTTGCCGGCAGTAGCAACTATAAGCTGAACGATGCCGGCAGCGGCTTCGTCAACAATGGTGCCGTGACACCGGGCGGCATCGGCTCCATCGGCCGCACTGATATTGTCGGCGGCTACACGCAGGAAAGCACCGGTGAGCTGCTGATCGATGTGAGCGGCAAGGACGCCTATGACGTTCTCACCGTCAGCGGTAATGCCGCGCTGGACGGGCGGTTGACACTGGCGCTGGCGCCGACACGGGGCTGGTACGCCAATGGCTGGACGATCGGCAATATCCGCCCGCTGCGGGCCGGCTCCATCACCGGCGCCTTCGGCACAGTGGAGGGCGGCCAATTGACGTCACCGACGTTGACATTGCAGGCCTCACCGCAAGGCGCGGACAGCTATCAGCTGACAATCGACCGCAAGGCTAATGCCTACAGCCAATATGGTCGTGACGACAACACGCGGCAGGCCGGCCAGGCACTGGACAAGATCGTCGCGCAAGCAGGGCCGGGCATGCAGCCGCTCTATAGCGCTCTCGATTTCTCGGCCACGGACGGAAGCACGGTCGCAAGCGCGTTGAACGTGCTCTCGCCGGCGGGTTACAGCGCGATGTTTGCCGCCTCCGTCGATCGCGAGCGGCAGATCACCGACAGCGTCACCTCCGGCGCACTCGTGGCGATCATTCCACAGGCGGGAAAGGAAGGCGGATGGCGCGCCTTTGCCGTGCCGTTCGGCAGCGGCTTTGATCAGAAACGCGGAGACGCAGTCGTCGGCTATGACGGCTCCGGCTATGGTCTGGTGTTCGGAGCAGAACGGCAGGCGGCCGATTATCCGGATCTGGTGCTGGGCTTCCACGGTGCTTTCAGCCAGCAGACGATCGTTGTGAAGGCGCCGGAAACCGGCAAGGGAGAAGTCAACGCCTTCGATCTCGGCCTGCACGCGCGTTATGCGGAAGACCCGCTGGCGGGCGTCTGGCTGTCCGGCCTTGCCCGGATGGGGATCGAGGACGCCAGCATGACACGCCCTTTCAGCTTCAACGGCTATAGTGGCAGAGGAGAGGCCGACTGGACTGGCTACAGCACCACGCTTGCCGCCGCCGGCGGCTACCGCTGGGCGCTCAGCGGCACCATAAGCCTCGGTCCGGTCGCCGGACTGAGCTTCACGCATCTGTCGCGTCCGTACCTGACCGAGCACGGCGATGCCGGCCGCCTATGGCTGGGCGAGACCGATTTCAATTCGCTGCGTTCCAGCCTGGGGATGAACGGCAGCTTCGATGTGCCGCTGCCGTCGGGTTCCATGGTGAAGGCTTCCGCACAGCTCACCTGGGACCACGAATTGCTGAACAAGGAACTGGCGCAGGAGGCTGGCTTTGCCGGCTATCCCGGTGCCGGTTTCGAAACCCGCAAGCGGATCGGCGAGCGGGACGCCTTCCGGGTTCAAGCGGGATTGAGCTATGACGTCAGCGCCGACCTGACGCTCGCCGCCAGCATCGGCAGCACCCTGTCGCGCGCCGGTCACGATCTTTCCGGCACGATTTCCGCCACCCTCCGGTTCTGACAGCGCTCGGCTGCGATCCACACACCAGCCCGTGGCCCGAAATCAGGGCCCCGGTGCTGCTCCAACGGAGCCAATAAGCACACCGCCCGCCGCCGCGACCAGGACGACGATCCATGGCGGCAACTTCCATGCCATGAGCAGGACAAAGCAGGTAATCGCCAGCGCGAATTCGTACGGGCCGACAATGGCGCTGGTCCAGACCGGGTTATAGAGCGCGGCTCCCAGAATGCCGACGACCGCCGCGTTGGCGCCGCGCATGAGCGCCTGGGCGCTCGCCCGCGCACGGAACGCATCCCAGAACGGAATGATTCCGATCAGCAGCAGAAGCCCCGGCAGGAACACCGCGACAAGGGCGATGGCAGCTCCCGGCAGGCCGTTGGGTTCGGGCCCAAGCACAGTGCCGAGATAGGCGGCGAAGGTGAACAGCGGGCCTGGCACGGCCTGCGCCGCGCCATAGCCGGCCAGGAACTCACCGGCCGATACCCAGCCGGGCCGCACCACTTCCGCCTCGAGCAACGGCAGGACGACATGGCCGCCGCCGAACACCAGCGATCCCGCACGATAGAACGCGTCGAAGACCGCCAGCCCCTGGCTGGAGATGGCCGCGGCGATGATCGGTATACCGATCAAGAGGATAAAGAAGGCGGCAAGCGCCGCAGCACCCGCGGCGCGCGAGACGGGAAAGCGCACATGCCCGGTGATCGCTTCACCCGAAGTCCGGCACAGCCAGAGACCGACAAGGCCGCCAACGACGATCGCCGCTATCTGTCCGAGCGATCCCGCCAGGAGAACCACGATGAGCACGGCTGCGAGCGCGATGGTGGCGCGCTCCTTGTCGGGGCAGAGGTTTTTCGCCATGCCCCAGACCGCCTGGGCGACGATGGCGACGGCCACGACCTTGAGCCCATGGATGATGCCGGAGCCGACCGGCCCGCCGAACCAGGCCGCACCGAACGCGAAAAGCACGAGCAGGATTGCCGAAGGAAGAGTGAACGCGGCCCAGGCAGCGGCGGCGCCCAGCGGTCCGCCACGCACCAGGCCCAGCGCGAAACCGGTCTGGCTCGATGCCGGGCCGGGCAGGAACTGGCAGAGCGCCACGAGATCGGCATAGCCCTTCTCGTCTATCCAGCGCCGGCGCACCACCAATTCGTCGCGGAAGTAACCGAGATGCGCGATCGGTCCGCCGAAGGAAGTCAACCCAAGCTTGAGGAAGGCGGCGAAAACTTCGGCCGCGCTCCCCTTCCGCTCGCCCATATCCCCGGTCGCCATAGCCGCATCACTCATATCTTGCCACCTCGCCCGCGCGAACCTATCGAATAAATGACCAAGCGCCAAGAACTCCTAGATGTCGAGATCGACCCACAGCGCGGCATGGTCCGAGCCCGCCTCCTCGGGGCGTTTCAGCTCATCATAGACATTCCACTTCTTCGGCCGCACGCCCGGCCACATTCCCTTGCGGAAAATGCCGCCGGCGACGACCTTGGCATAAAGCGCGGGCGAGAGCAGTATATAGTCGATCTTGTTGGCTGCGGTGCAGGAGCCATAAGTGCCGGGATAACCGCCATCATCGAAGGCAACGTGCTCGAATATATCGGTCAGATCGGTGTTCTCGATCAGCGGCTTGAGTGGAGCGCTGCCGGGCGTGTCGTTGAGATCGCCGATGACGGCTATATATTCGACGCCCTGGCCGATGAGGCCTTCATAGATTTCGGCGATCCGCCGAGCCTGCGCCTTGCGCCTGGCGTCGGATGCGGCCTTGCCGCCATAGCCCTTGCTCTTCAGATGATTGACCATGACGACGAGACGCGCACCTCCCGGTGTCGTGATCTCGAACTCGGGACAATCGCGGGAGAAGACCGGCTCACCATTTGGAAGAAGATCGTCCACATGGCTGCGCATTGCGCCGATCGGATAGCCCTCGCGGCTCATCAGCCCGACATCGATGCCGCGCTCGTCATTGCCATCGATCACCATGACATGGCGAAAGGGCGCGCCACCTATGGCGGAGAGGATTTCGCGATTGAAGGCGGAGAGAACCGGCCGGCTTTCAGCCTCGACCACGCCAAGCACGTCGGCGCCGAGGTCGCTCATCACCCGGGCCGTGTTGCGCATGGCATGCTCGTTGATCGGCTCGTCGCGGAGCTCCAGGGAACCGACCCAATCGGCGCGCCCTCCGGCGGTGATCTCTATTCCGCCCGTCTTCGGCCGCTTGAGCAGGCCTCCGCGATTGCGACGCAGGAGAACGAACGGCCCGGTATCGGATTTCTCCAGCCCGAGTTCGATCATCAGCGTCGCCATCTTCGCCCTGTCGCCGCCGCCATAGCTCACCTGTCCGAGCAGACCGTTGAGCGCCGCGAAGCGGTCGAGAACGGGACGGCCTTCTTCCCAGCTTCCAAGGTTCATAGCCTTGGCGCGGTCAAACAGGTTTTCGACATTGTAGACAGCGAGCCGCATGCGATCTTGCCTCCGAAATGGGGATGGTCGCATCGTTCCATTTCAATCATGCGACAGATGCGTAACGTCTCTTTCTATTCGTCTTGACTGGCGTCAAAGCGGCATTGCACAAAAACCGACAGGATTTTATTTTTTGCCGAAAGGAAGAAGATTTGATGAAAAACGCATATTTCTCATCCACCTTCGTCCGCATCTCGCCCGCTGATGCAAGCAGATGGAAACGCTGATCGCCAAGCTCGGCCTGGCGCTCGCCATCGGTCTGCTCGTCGGCCTCGAACGCGGCTGGCGCGAGCGGGACGCACCTGATCACAGCCGCACCGCCGGTATCCGCACCTTCGGCATCTCCGGTCTCCTGGGTGGGATATTCGCGGCACTCGGCGGCGCGCTCGGCTCCACCGCGGTGCTCATCGCCGGCTTCCTGGGTTTCGCGGTCATTTTCGCGTGGTATAAATCCCGCGAAGCTACCCGTGACGAGGATTTCAGCGTAACGAGCGTTGTCGCGGCACTCTGCGTTTTCGCGCTCGGAGCGCTGGCGGTCGCGAGCGATGTCAGCGCGGCGGCCGGCGGCGGGGCGGGACTGGCGGCAATCCTTGCCAGCCGGGAATTGCTGCACGGCCTGTTGCGGAAGCTGACATGGGTCGAGCTTCGCTCCGCGCTGACACTTGCCGTCATGACCGCCGTCATCCTCCCGCTTCTACCCGATCGCCCCATCGACCCATGGGGCGGCCTGAACCCGTGGCAAATCTGGTTCTTCACCGTCCTTGTCGCCGCGATTTCCTTTCTCGGCTATATCGCCGTGCGCGTTTTTGGCGAGACCCGCGGCCTGCTCGTCAGCGTTCTGGCCGGCGCCCTTGTCTCGTCTACCGCCATGACCCTGGCGCTGGCGCGCACCGCCAAAGGCCATGCACGCCCCCTGCCCTTTTCCGGCGCGGCCTGCCTGGCCGCCATGGTTTCGATATTACGCGTTTCGGCGATCGTCGCCATCATCGAACCCCGGGTTCTCGCCACGATCGCCGTGCCGGTGCTCGTCGCTTCAGCCTGCTTCGGGCTCGGCGGCGCATTCATGCTGATGCGCGGCAGCGACGAAAGCATCTCCGGCGCCACGGCCCGCAACCCTTTCGAACTAGGTGCGCTCCTTCTCTTTGCGCTCCTCTTCGCGGTGGTGGCAACGGCGAGCGCCGCGCTATCGGGAGCCTTCGGCACAAGCGGGTTGCTGGCAACAACCGCGCTTTCCGGCGCCTTCGACGTGGATGTCGCGGTACTGGGCGCCCTTCGCCTGGTCAAGCAATCCGTTTCCGCCGAAGTGGCGGGCATCGCCGTGCTTGCGGCACTCCTCACCAACGGGATCGTCCGGCTGGCTCTTGCCATGGCCGCCGGCCCGCTGCGGTTCTCAATGCCGCTCGCGGCATTCAGCCTGCTGGCGGGTGCAGCCGGATACGCTTGCCTGCTGATCTTTTCGTCTTCGATCGCATCATTCGCAGGATAATCGGGATGAAGGACCAGCCGTCATGAAGGCCATGATACTGGAAGAAGTGGGCAAGCCGCTGGTCTATACCGAACGTGCGGACCCGCTGCCCGGGCGCGGCGAATTAAGGCTCGGGGTCGAAGCCTGCGCGGTCTGCCGCACTGATCTTCATGTGGTCGACGGCGATCTGAAGAACCCGAAGCTGCCGCTCGTGCCGGGACACGAGATCGTCGGCATCGTTGATCGGGTCGGGGAAGGCGTCGATCGGGCAAGAACCGGCCGCCGCGTCGGCGTGCCCTGGCTCGGCCACACCTGCGGCGCATGTTCCTTCTGTCTTTCGGGCGCGGAAAACCTTTGCGACCGGCCCCTGTTCACCGGCTATACGCGCGACGGCGGCTTTGCCAACCATGTCGTGGCCGATGCGGATTTCGCCTTCGATCTCGATCCGGAAGCCGATCCGGTCTCGCTCGCGCCGCTTCTCTGCGCGGGGCTGATCGGCTGGCGGTCGCTCAAAAAGGCCGGGAACGGAAAGCGGATCGGGCTCTACGGCTTCGGCGCAGCCGCCCATATCATAGCGCAGGTCTGCGTCTGGCAGGGGCGTGAGGTCCATGCCTTCACCCGGCCGGACGATGTAGCGGCGCAGCGCTTTGCCCTGGACCTCGGCGCAGCCTGGGCAGGCGGCTCCGACAGGCCACCGCCGGTGCCGCTGGATGCAGCCATCATCTTCGCTCCGGTCGGGGCGCTCGTTCCGGCGGCGCTGAAAGCCGTGCGCAAGGGCGGACGGGTGGTGTGCGGCGGCATTCACATGAGCGACATTCCGTCGATGCACTATTCCATCCTGTGGGAGGAGCGCCAGCTCGTGTCGGTGGCCAACTTGACCCGCGCGGACGCGACCGAGTTCTTCCCCTTAGCCGCAAAAGCCGGCGTGCGCACGCACACCATCCCCTACCCGCTGGAACGCGCCAATGACGCACTGTCGGATCTGCGCGCCGGCCGCCTCAAGGGCGCGGCCGTGCTCGTCCCTTGAATGCCACGGCAATTCGATGCAACGATGATCTTGTATGACATCGTATTTGGCAATTGCCTCAAATTTCCCTCGGCGCGAATATGTGATAACCAATTGGCGCACCCTGCCGGTTCTGACGGCAATGAAGGATGATCCTACGCGACTGGGCGCGAGAGTGGAACGAATGGCAGACTTTGGAAAAAAAGAAACGCTTACGGATCAACTCGTTAAGGAAGTCGCGCAGCGGATTGCCGCCGGCCGCTACAAGCGCGGAGATAAGCTTCCGACCGAACAGGAGCTGATTGCCGAATTCAATGTCAGCCGCACCGTGGTTCGCGAAGCGGTTTCCAACCTCAAGGCCAAGGGCCTGGTTCAATCACAACAGGGTGTCGGAGTGTTCGTTCTCAAGGATATCCCCTCGAATGCCTTCCGCATCGAGGAAGAAAACCTTGAACTGGTGGAAGAAATCCTGAGCGTTATGGAACTGCGCATCAGCATAGAGCTGGAAGTGGCGGCACTTGCGGCCATACGCCGGGACGATGAGGATCTCGGGAAAATGCGGGACGCGCTCGACCTGATGCAGGAGACGATATCCCGCGGTGAGAGCTCCATTCATCCCGACCTGGCTTTCCACCGGGCGATCGCCGGCGCCACGAAGAACAAGCATTTTCTATCTATTTTCAACTATTTGGGCGAGGTGCTCATTCCGCGCGCGCGGATGCAGACGCACAAGCTCAACGGCGCGACCCAGCAGGAATATCTCAAGCGGATCAGCCAGGAACATCAGCAGATCTACCTCGCCATCAGAAATCAGGACCCCGATGCCGCGCGCGCGGCGATGCGGCTGCATCTGGGCAGCAGCCGCGATCGGCTGCGCCTTGCCATGGAGAAGCCGTCCAGCGGCTGAACCGAGCGAGCACGGAAGGAATATCGATCCTGACTTGTATGATGACATATGACATGATAGGCAGGGATCAACGTGGTTTGCTCCAGAGGATATTATGGATCTACAGGCTCTCAAGCAGGCGATCGGTTCGGGATTGCTTTCCTTCCCGGTCACGCATTTCGACGACAATCTGCAATTTGACGAGGCACGGTATCGCCGACATATCGAATGGCTGGCCGGTTATGACGCCGCCGTCCTTTTCGCCGCCGGCGGTACAGGCGAGTTCTTTTCCCTGAACCCGTCCGAAATACCGGATGTCGTTCGCGCCGCGAAAGTCTCCGCGGGCAAGACGCCGATCATATCAGGCACGGGTTACGGTACCGCTCTGGCCGTCGAAATCGCCAAATCCGCCGAAAAAGCCGGCGCCGACGGGCTGCTGCTCCTGCCGCCCTATCTCATGTTTGCCGAACAGGAAGGCCTGATCGCGCATGTCAGGGCCGTCTGCCAGGCGGTCGGCATCGGCGTCGTCGTCTATAATCGCGACAATGCGATCCTGACGGCGGACAGCCTGGCCAGGCTTTGCGACGAGTGCCCCAATCTGGTCGGCTTCAAGGACGGCGTGGGCGATGTCGACAAGGTGATCGAGATCACGACCAAGCTCGGCGACCGGCTGGTCTATGTAGGCGGGATGCCGACCCACGAGGTCTACGCCCAGGCCTATTTCGCCGCCGGCGTCACCACCTATTCTTCCGCCGTGTTCAACTTTGTGCCGGAACTCGCCCAGACGTTCTATCGGGCACTGCGTAGCGGCAACCAGGCGGTTGTCGACCAGATCCTGAAGGACTTCTTCTTTCCGCTGGTGGCGCTGCGCAACAGGAAGAAGGGCTATGCGGTCTCCATCATCAAGGCAGGCCTGAAGGTTCTGGGCGAGAACCCCGGACCGGTGCGCCCGCCCCTCACCGACCTGACCGCCGATGAATGCGCGATCCTCAAGCGCCTGATCGAGGTGAATGGCGTGACAAGGATCGCCGCCGAATAACCGCTTGACCGTTTGAGATAGGTCCGGCTCCCACTCTTCTCGGATTTGCTCAAAAGGCGGAGGGCGACTGATCGCTCTCCGCCACACTTTTTAGTTAGCCGGCTTCGGTCGCCAAACGAGAAGGCGGTTCTCCACCAGGCTGACAACCCAATCGACAAGCAGCACGAAGAATGTCAACACGACCATGCCGGCGAAAACGCCCGTGACATCGAAGACGCTTTCCGCTTCGTGGATGAGATAGCCGAGCCCGGCTGCCGAACCGAGATACTCGCCGACCACGGCGCCGACCACGGCGAAGCCGACGGAGGTGTGGAGCGAGGAAAACATCCACGACATCGCCGAAGGCAGATAGACATGGCGCAAGAGCTGGCGCCCGTTCATGCCGAGCATCCGGGCATTCGAAAGAATGGTGGGGCTCACTTCCTTGACGCCCTGATAAACGTTGAAGAAGACGATGAAGAAGACCAGCGTCACACCGAGCGCCACCTTGGACCAGATGCCAAGGCCGAGCCAGAGCGCGAATATCGGCGCGAGCACGACACGCGGCAGGGCATTGGCGGCTTTCACATAGGGGTCGAAAACGGCCGCGAGCAGGGGCTTGCGCGCGAACCAGAAGCCGATGATCACGCCGCCTACGGAGCCGATGATGAAGGCGAGCGCGGCTTCCGTCAGCGTGATGCCGAGATGATACCAGATGGAACCGTCGGCGAACCAGTCGATGATCCTCTGGCCCACCGCAATGGGTTCGCCGAAGAAGAAGCGGATGTTCTTGGGATCGCCGAAAAGCGTTGTCGTCGACGCGACGTGCCAGACGATGAGCACGATCACCGCCACCGACAGTTGCAGCAGGAACAATATGCGCTTGTCGATCATTGCCGCTCTTCCACCTGTCTGTAACCCTTGAGCACTTCTTCCTTCAGCGCGTTCCAGATTTCGCGATGTATCTCCTGGAACTGCGGCTCCGACTTGATGTCGGCTATCTCGCGTGGGCGCGGCAGGGGAATGGTGTAATCCCCGATGATCCGCGACGACGGGCCCGCCGACATGATGATGACCCGGTCGGCAAGGCTGATCGCCTCGTCGAGATCATGGGTTACGAACATCACCGCCTTGCGGTCGGCCGACCACAGATCGAGCAGGAGATCACCCATGATGAGCCGCGTCTGCGCATCGAGCGGTCCGAAAGGCTCGTCCATCAGGATGATCTTGGGATCGCGGATCAATACCTGCGCCAGGCCGACGCGCTTGCGTTGGCCGCCCGAGAGCATGTGCGGATAACGGTCGCAAAAGGCGGCGAGCCCCACCTTGCCCATCCAGGCGCGCGCTTTCTCCAGCGCCTCGCGGCGCGGCGTGCCCGCGATCTCGAGCCCGATCGCCACATTGTCGATCGAGGTCTTCCAGGGCATCAGCGAATCCTGCTGAAAGAGATAGCCAGCATGCCTGTTCAGTCCGGTGTGATCCTTGCCGAAGATCCTGACGCGCCCCTCAGCCGGGACAAGAAGACCGGCTGTCGCATTGAGCAGCGTGGACTTGCCGCAGCCGGTCGGCCCGACGATCGCCACGAATTCGCGGTCCTTTACCTTCAGCTGTGTCTGTCCGACGGCCTCATAGCGTGTGCCGTCGGTCATCGGAAACGCAATGGCGACATCCTGCAGCTCGACGGCATGGGATTGCGAATGCCCGCCTCCCCCGCCCTGGGGCTCCTGCTCGATCTTCATTGACACCGCTTATCCCTGGACGAAGCGGCCGTCGAAGGTCGCCGCGAGGTCGACATCGGCATTGGCGAATTGCGGATCGAGTGTCTTCAGCGTGTTGAGCACGGACTGCATGCCTTCCATGGTAAGCACACCGTCGAGGGAATAGGTCGGCATCGAGTTCTTGACCGCCTGCAAATAGAGCGGCCTGTCACCCAGGAGATATTCCGCCGGCACCGTATCGGCGATCTCGTCGGGCGAGGCCGCATGGATCCATTTCAGGGATTTGGTGAAGGCTCTGACCAATGCCCGCGACGTATTGGGGTTCTCGTCGGCGAATTCCTTCTTGACGTAAAGCACCGCCGCCGGGTTCGAGCCGCCGAACAGCGCCTTCGTGCCCTCCTCTGTGCGCGTGTCAATGACAACCTCGATATCGCCGTCGGCTTCGAGCTTGGCGATAACCGGATCGAGGTGGGAAATGATATCGACCTGCCCCTGCTTGACGGCAGCGACCGCGCTGGCACCGCCGCCGACGCCGATGAGCGGTGCATCGCTCGCCTTCAGCCCGGCCTTGACCATGGCATATTGCGCGGTGAGCGCCGTCGAGGAGCCCGGCGCGGTGACGCCGATCTTGTATCCGGCGAAATCGGCGGGCGACTTGATCTTGTCCGCCAGTTCCTTGCGCACGGCAATCACGATGGCCGGGAACCGCCCGAGCTCGCACAGGGCGCGGATATCTTGACCTTTGACCTGCATGCGGATGGTGTGTTCATAAGCGCCGGTGACCGCATCCACCGATCCGCCGATCAGCGCCTGCAGGGATTTCGAGCCGCCGCCGAAATCGTTGACCGCAACATCGAGCCCTTCTTCCTTGAAGAAGCCGCGGCGCTCGGCGATCGTCAGCGGGAGATAGTAAAGGAGGGGCTTGCCGCCGACGCCCAGTGTCAGGCTGGTCTTCTCGAGCGCCCCATCGGTCTGCGCCAGGGATTTGACATTCGAGGCGCCCAATACGGAAAGGGCCGCAGCTCCCATCAGGAAATGACGACGTTGCATGTATTCCTCCACTTTGTTTTTCGCGGAAATCAGGCCGAATGCCGCGATATTTTTCGGCTTTTTTGAAAAGGTTAGCGCAATTTTCGGCGGAAAAATCGCGCAATTTGAATCGAAAGTTGCTCTAACATTGGTTTTCCGGCAGTGCAAGGCGCGGAAATTTCGGCATATTCCTTATACGCCGTGCATCCGTTACGACGCACACGTCCAGCTTCCACGCACATGTTTCCCTATGATAGTCTCGTCTGGCTACAGATGCAGACGGAGGAAGAGTTAACGTGCAACCCTGCGACAAGGAAAAGACAGCCCAATTCGACTATTCCCGTCTCGGCAAGTCATTCTCGGTGTTGTCAAAACCTGCCCAACGCGCATTGATCAACAACGGTATTTTCACCACCAGTGACCTCGCCAAGTGGACCCGCGCGGACCTCGCGAAGCTCCATGGCATCGGGCCGTCCGCGTTTCCAAAGCTTGACGGCATCCTCGGTGCTGATGGCTTGGCGTTTAAGAGATAAGCTCGTCAGAATGCTCGCTGAACGCCTGTAGTGGGCTTGCTCGTCACCCTTGAAACTGAAGTCTTTCGGAACGTGCCGGGAAATGAGCCGAACTTCGCCGCAAGAACTCGGCTTGATAAAAAAGAGACCAGCCGAATCGCCGGTCTCTCTGTCGATCGGTTGCCGCCGTATATGGCGAAGCAATTTGATCAGGTATGGCGCTCAGCGCCGCGGCAGTAGCCTCTGCACCTCATCGGCCGCATCGGCCAGCGCTTCATCCGGCGTCGCCGATTGCTCTACGACGCGCGAGAGATTGTCGACGATGGTCTGCGTCACCTTCACGCCGTTCGTTCCGGGAAAGGCATACCATGGGATCATCAGGTTCATCTGGCTGAGGCCGGCTTTGAACAGCGGGTTCTTCTCGTAGAAATCGGCGAGATATTCATCCGATTTCGCGGCAAGCTCGTTGTTCGGCACGTAGCCCGTTCCCGGCACGACCACGGAAGCGCCGTAGGGGCCGGCGGCGAATTTGGCGAATTTCCAGGCGGCGTCCTGCTTCGCCGTATCCCTGGTGAGGATCACGACAGCATTGCCGCCCGTCGGCAGCCTGCCCTTTTCAGGATCGAGCAGCGGTATCTGCGCCGTGCGCAGATCAAATTTGTCACCGACATTCTTGATCGTGTTGCGCAATGCGCCCGTCGTCTGGAAGGCGAAGCCCACCTTGCCGGCGACGAAGGCCTGCTCGCCCGCCTGCTTGGTGAAAACCGGCATGCCGCCTTCCTTGACCATCCGGCTGACCAGCTCGACCGCGGCCTTTCCCTCCGGGCCATTGAAGGCGACCTTCTTTTCATCAGGAGAGAGCATCGTGCCGCCGGCGCCGAAAAGCAGCGCGGAGAACATCCAGTCGTCGCCCTGCCAGCGGAAATCGATACCGTCATTGCCGTTGCCGAGCGCCTTGATCTTGCCGCCAAGCGCGATGACCTCGTCCCAGGTCTTCGGCGGCTGATCGGGATCGCCGCCCGCGGCGCGCACCAGATCGGCATTGTAATACATGATCGGATTGGACGTCGCGAAGGCGAGGCCGACCTGCTGATCGCCGACCCGGGCCAGGCGCAGGATATGGTCGCTGAAGCCCTGCTCCGCCATATTGCCATCCCTGGTGATGAACGGCTTGAGATCGACATTCACATTGCGCTCGGCGAGCATCCGCAGCCGGTTGAGGCCGATAAAGGTGATGTCGGGTGATTCCGACGTCCCGGCCTGGCGCATTATGGTCTGGATGCCCTCTTCATAGGTCGCCGACGGGCTGACGAAGTTGATGCGGATATCCGGGTTTTCCTCCATGAACTTCCTGGAGATGACGTCCATCACATCCTTGAAGAATCCAGGCATCGGATAGTGCACATTGAGTGTCGTCTCGGCGAAGGCCGGCACGCAAAGCCCCGTCGCGATCGCCGCTGCGGCAATCGTCTTTCGCAAGAAGTGCATGGTTCTCTCCTGAGTTAGCACAAGTTGTCGATCGGCTGGTCAGCCCTTCAGGCCTGTCAGCGTGATGCCTTCGATGAAGCGGCGCTGCGCCGCCAGAAATGCCGCCACCAACGGCAGCGTCACGACGAGCGTCGCGGCCATCAGCGCTCCGTAATCGTCGCCTGCCTCGGCGGCGCGGAAGAACAGAAGGCCGAGGGGCGGCGTGGCACGTTCGGTGCTGGTGACGACGATCAGGGGCCAGAACAGATCGTTCCAATGCGCCACGACCGAGAAGATCGCGAAGGCCGTTACCGCCGGCCAGGCATTGGGAACGATGACGCGGCTGACGATCGCCGCCTCCGACATGCCGTCGAGCCGGGCGGCGGAGATCAGATCGTCAGGCATCGCGCGGAAGAACTGCAGGAACAGAAAGATGCCGAACACCGAAATGAAGAACGGTGCCGAAAGGGCGAAATAGCTGTTCAGCATGCCTGTCTTGTTCAGGGCCACATAGATTGGCAAAGCGGTCGCATGGATGGGGACGAGCAGTCCCAGCATGACCAGCGTCATCATCGTCTGCGCCGCCCGGAACTTCAGCTTCGCCATGGCGTAGGCGCAGGGGATGGCGATGACGACCTGCACGAAGAAGATCAGCGCGCAGACGAAAACGCCGTTGAAAAGAAGCTGCAGCATCGGCACGCGCGAAAACGCCTTGCCGAGGTTCTCCCAAAGGGCCCAGTGGTGCGGCCAGAGCGACAGTGACGAGGAGAAGATCTCCTCGCGCGATTTCGCCGCCGTCGAAAGCATCCAGATATAGGGCGCCAGGAAGACGAGCGCTCCCAGAGAGAGGAGGGCGAGGCGCAGGTTGCGCGGTGAAATGAGTGACAGCAGGCTCATGCGTAATGCACCTTCCGGTCGACAACCCTGTACTGAAGGATCATCAGGACGATGAGCACGGCGAGGAAGATGACCGTCATCGCCGAGGCATAGCCGACGCGCAGATAGACGAAGCCCTCCTGATAGATCGTCCACAAAAGCACTTCCGAGCTCTTGTTCGGCCCGCCCTCGGTGAGCGTCTTGACGGTCTCGAACACCTTGACGGCATTGATGATGCTGATGGTGGTGACGAAGAGCGTGGTCGGTCCGAGCATCGGCCAGGTAACGAGCCGGAAGCGTTCCCAGCTGCTTTTGGCGCCATCGACCTGCGCCGCCGCATAGAGCTCGCGCGGAATGGCGGTAAGCCCAGCGAGAAACAACACCATGTTGAAGCCGACCGATTGCCAGACGCCGATGATGGCGAGGCTGATCAGGACGGTGCTGCTGCTTCCCAGCCAGTTCGGGCCGGCGATGCCGAGCATCGACAAAATAGCATTCACCGGGCCGATGGTGGGGTGAAGCAGATATTGGAACACCGTCGCCATGGCGACGAGCAGCGAAGCAACCGGGAGAAAATAGGCGGTACGGAAAAACGCCCGCCCACGCGTCTCGCTTTCGATCAGCAGGGCGACACCCAAGCCGATCAGAACCGAAAGGGGCGCGACGATTGCCGTATAGAGCGTGGTATTCTTCAGCGAAATCAGAAAGGTGCGGTCGCCGAAGAGCTCAGCGTAGTTTTCGAAGCCGATGAACTGGAAATCGTCATAGCCCAGCTCGTAATTGGTCAGGCTGAAGACGAAGACCGCCAGGGTCGGCAGCAGCACCAGCAGCAGGATGAGCATAATGGCTGGCGCGGCCAGTTGCCAGGCCACACGCTCTTCTCGTTTCGCCGCACGCGCAGCCGCCTGACGGGCGGGCGACTGCCCCGACGGTCCTGTAATGACGGCCGCGATCTCAGACATGGGCCATCTGCTTGATCGGAGTGCGCAGGGGAACACGCAAACCATCCTTGCCGAAGACAAGGCAGGCGCCAGGATCGACCTCGAGCGTAACCGGCATGCCGGCGGCGACATGCGCGACATCCTGCGGCGCGGCTTTCATGGTGAAGCTGCCATCGCTGCCATCGATCCGCGTGAACACGATCACTTCCGAACCCAGGAATTCAAGACGCGAGACGATAGCCGGGATGCCGCCTCCACCAGCCGGGCGCAGCTTGATCCGCTCCGGCCTGATCGCGATCTGCACGGGCGTGCCGACCGGCCCGGCGACGCCCTCCACCAGAACGTTGCCGCCCAGAACGACGGCGCCGTTCTCGGATGTGACGGCATCCAGCACATTGATGCGCGGGCTGCCGATGAACTGCGCCACCTCGATATGTCTGGGATCGTCATAGATGCGCGATGGTTCGTCGATCTGCAGAAGCTTGCCGCCCATCATCACCGCTACGCGATCCGCCATGCTGAGCGCCTCGGCCTGATCGTGCGTGACATAAAGCGTCGGCACGCCAGCACGCCGGTGCAGCTCGACGATTTCGGCACGGGTATGCACACGCAGATTCGCGTCGAGATTGGAAAGCGGCTCGTCCATGAGAAAGACGCCGGGCTGGCGCACCAGCGCCCGCGCCAGGGCCACGCGCTGGCGCTGGCCGCCCGACATATGACCGGGCTTGCGATCAAGCAGATGGTCGATCCTGAGACTGGCCGCCGTCGTGGCGACCTGCTGCCGGATCGCCACCTGCCGCTCGGCACGGCCGGGGATGAGGCGTCCGACGAACGGCATGCGCTCCAACGCGGAGAGGTTGCGCATCGTCAATGGCACCGCGATGTTTTGCGCCGCCGTCAGATGCGGATAAAGGGCGTAGGACTGGAACACCATCGCGACATTGCGGTCGGCGGGATGTTCGGCGGTGATATCGCGACCACCCATCGAGACACTGCCGTCATCGCCATGGTCGAGCCCGGCCGCGATACGCAGCAGGGTCGACTTTCCACAGCCCGAAGGCCCGACCAGCGCGATGAACTCCCCCTCCCCGGCCTCGATCGTGATGTCGTCGAGAATCCGCGAAGGACCGTAACTTTTTGAGATGTTCTTGAGGGAAAAAGCACTCATACCGCTGCTTCTTTCACCTCCGGCCGGGCGCGCGGATAAACTTCCTCGACTACGTCGTCGAGCACGAAAGGAGATAGTTCCGCGATTTCGACGATTTCGGTCTGGATATCGTCCGCGAAAGTGTGGACAGCGGCGCCCAATATTCTCTCGCCGGGCATTTCGCGTTCCATGTCGCCGACGATGAAGGAGGACGCGGGCGCCCAGACCAGGCTGGTATCACGCAGCCGGCCGGTCCAGGCGCGATGCAGATGGCCGCTGGCGTGCATGGCGATGTCGTACCGGTCGAAGAGGTCCAGCAGTTTCTGCCGCGCCATCGGCCGGACGCCCCAATAGCCGGTATCGCCCTCTTCGGGCATGTCGACGAATAAGGGCTTGTGGGCGAAGATGGCGATGCGGCGGCCCGCGGCGCTTGCCAGCGTATCCGCCAGCCAGGCGAACTGTTCGCCTTCTTCCGCATTGTCCATGCCGAAAACAAGGCTGTTGAGGCCGATCAGACGCCAGTTGTCGGTATCCTGAAACCAGAATTCCGGCCCCACCAGCCTGCGCCAGCGCTCCAGGCGCTCCGCATCGACCGGCTGGGCCTCGTCATGCATGTGGCCGATATCGTGATTGCCCGGCACGCTGAGCACGGAAACGGGAAGCGCGTTGAGCAGCTTCACGGAATAGGCCAGATCCTCCTCGGTGCCCGCGCCATCCACCGACAGATCGCCCGTGTGGATCACAAGTTCCGGCTTCTCGCCGGCGATCCAGTCGGCCAGCGGCTGCCAGTTGCTGTGGAAATGGGTCTTCGACGGGCTGAGGTGAGTGTCGGTAATCTGGATGATCCGCACGGGTCTGCTCTCTCGCGATAATTCGGAATGCCAATGAACCGCGCGACCGGGAGATGTCCGGCTCCATCGCGATCCAAAGCGTGCGCTTCTCTAGGCCCGCAAGATGACAGCAGCGTCTCATATCAATGACAGTTCGATGACCATGCACCGCAGGGCACATTCCATACGGCACTGAAAAGTCGGCTTCCCAGGCTTTGCCCGAAAAGCGATCACGCCGATCCAGTGTGCAAAAAATAGCAATCCCCCTTGCGCACGATAAAAAAATATCGTTAGTAATCTCAAAATGAAAATTTTTAGTCATCCGCTGGCTGAACCGGCGGAGGCGAGGTGGAACAAAACTCAAGATGGCGACGCTTCCCGGCAACCCCTCCATAGCGCAGCGTATCGCGCATGCCGCGCTGTCGCCGTCACACCGCCAGATCGCCGATTACGTGCTCGATCATCCCCTGCGGGTCGCCGCCATGCCGATCGATGAACTGGCGGCCGCGACCGGCGTTTCGGTCGCCACCGCCAATCGTTTTGCCCGGGCGCTCGGTTTTGAGGGTTATGCACAGTTCCGTGCCGCGCTGGTGCTGGGCTTCGAGGCAGCGCTGGCGCCGGTGGAGAAGCTGCGCAGCAAGCTGGACCAATCGGCCGGTGTTGCCGATGTCTTTACAGCGACACTCGCCGATATGGCTGGCAATATCGAACGGACCCGGCAGGGACTTGATCCCAACGAGTGCGCCCGCGCCGTCGACGCCATCCTTGCCGCGCGGCGGATTTTCATCATCGGCTTCGGTTCGAGCAGTTGGCTTGGCGGCCTGCTTCTACGCAATCTCGAACTCTATTGCGAGAATGTGCAGTTGCTCGCGAATGTCGAAGGATCGTCCTACGCCGCGCGCGCCCTTCATCGCCTGAAGCCCGACGATCTGGTGATCGCCATCGCTTTTCCTCGCTATTTTTCCGATACGGTGCTGCTCGCACGACGCGTACACGAGGCAGGAATAGGTCTTCTGGCGCTGACCGACGGCCCCAATTCGCCCATCGCATCGCTCTCAAGCATCGCGCTCTATGGCAATACAGACAGCCAATATTACGCCAGCTCCGACGCAAGCTCGCTGGCGCTGATAGAGGCGCTGAACAGCGCCGTGGCCCATGCTTCGGGCGCATCGGTCAGGGCGGCGCAACAACTCACCGAGGCCGTGTTGCCCTGGTTTCATGGCAACCATGCCGACGGGCTGCGTCCTGTGGCCGAAAGATCGGCCGCCAAGAAGACGGGCCCCACCACATCCTCCCGCAAGGAACCGGAATGATCACTAAACAACCCGTTATCGCCATTCATGGCGGCGCCGGCACGCTCACCCGCGCAGCCATCGAGCCTGCCCAGGAAGCCGCCTATCATGCCGCGCTCGCCGAAATCCTCGCCGAGGCGCAGCAGGCGCTGAGCGACGGTGCGGCGGCGCTTGACGTGGTCGGGCGCGCGGTGCAGCGGCTTGAGGACAACGCGCTCTTCAATGCCGGGCACGGCTCCGTGTTCACCCGCGCCGCCACCCATGAACTCGATGCGGCGGTGATGGACGGCGCGACATTGCGTGCGGGCGCCGTCGCCGGTGTCAGCCATATCCGCAACCCGGTTCTGGCCGCGCGCGCGGTTCTCGACCAGGGCGACCATGTGCTGATGGCGGGCAGCGGCGCGGAAGCCATGGCACGCGAGATGGGGCTGGAGATGGTGGAACCCCGCTATTTCTCCACCGAATTCCGGCGTGAGCAGCTTCACCGCGTCCAGGGCACGACAACGGCCGTTCTCGACCATGACGGCGGCGGCAAGCCGCTGGACGAGGACCGTAAATTTGGCACAGTCGGCGCGGTCGCGCTCGACGCCCACGGCAATCTCGCCGCCGCCACCTCCACCGGCGGAATGACCAACAAGCGGCCGGGGCGCATCAGCGATTCCGCGCTGATCGGCGCCGGAACCTATGCCGATAACCGGACGGCCGCGGTTTCCTGCACCGGGCACGGCGAGGCGTTCATCCGCACGGTCGCCAGCCATGATCTTTGCGCGCGCATGGCCTATGCGGGCGCGACACTGGACGAGGCGGCGCGGCAGATCGTGATGGAGATTTTGCCGCCGGTCGGCGGGCGCGGCGGCCTGATCGCGGTCGATGCGAAAGGCAATGTCTCGCTGCCCTTCAACACCGAGGGGATGTATCGCGGCTATGCCCGTGTCGGTGAGGTTCCTCACACGGCTATCTTCGCGCATCCGTCCGGCACCTCTTCGTTCTGATCGAGTGGATCATCCATGTCTTCTTCCGCAACCCTGACCGCTCCCCTAGCCGCTCGTCCGCCTGTCCTGGCCGAAGGACAGGTGCTGGAGGTCAAGGACCTCACGGTGCGCTTCTCCACGTCGGAGCGCACGGTGACGGCTGTGCGCGATCTCTCCTTTAATGTCGCACGCGGTGAAACCCTGGCGATCGTCGGCGAGTCCGGCTCCGGCAAGTCGGTCACCTCGCTCGCCCTGATGCGGCTCGTGGAGCATGGCGGCGGGCGCATCGCTTCCGGAGCCATGACTTTCCGCCGCCGTTCCGGCGCGGTGCTGGATCTGGCGCGGGCGAACAATGCGACGATGCGCTCCATTCGCGGCGCCGATATCGCCATGATCTTCCAGGAGCCGATGACGTCGCTCAACCCGGTCTTCACCGCCGGCGACCAGATCGCCGAGGCGATCCGCGTGCACCAGGGCAAGAGCGCGAGCGCCGCGCGGGCGGAAGCGCTCCGGATGCTGGACCTGGTGCGAATCCCCGAGGCGCGCAACGTGCTCGACCGTTATCCGCATCAGCTTTCCGGTGGCATGCGTCAGCGCGTGATGATCGCCATGGCGCTCTCCTGCAAGCCCTCGCTGCTGATCGCCGACGAACCGACCACCGCGCTCGACGTCACCATCCAGGCGCAGATCCTGCAACTGATCCGCATGCTGCAGGAAGAGATGAAAATGGGCGTGGTGTTCATCACCCACGACATGGGCGTGGTCGCCGAGGTGGCCGATCGCGTACTGGTGATGTGTCGCGGTGACAAGGTGGAGGAAGGCCGGTCCGAAACGGTGTTCTCCTCACCAGGGCATCCCTATACCCGCGCGCTTCTGTCGGCCGTGCCCAAACTTGGCGCGATGACCGGGACGGACGCCCCCCGCAAATTCGACCTGCTGCGTGTAGATAGCAACGCTCCCGCCGAGGAAGCCACGCCTCAAGACAAGGTGAAACAGGGTGCGGCACCCATCCTGCGGGTGAAGGATTTGGTGACGCGCTTCGACATGCGCGGCGGCATCCTGAACCGCGTGACGCGGCGGGTCCATGCCGTCGAGAAGGTCAGCTTCGATCTCCATCCCGGAGAAACATTGTCGCTGGTGGGTGAATCCGGCTGCGGCAAGTCCACCACCGGCCGTTCGCTGCTCCGTCTCGTCAACAGCCAGAGCGGCGTGATCGAGTTCGACGGCCGCAACATCCTCGACCTGCCGAAGAACGAATTGCGCAATCTCCGGCGCAACATCCAGTTCATCTTTCAGGATCCCTTCGCCTCGCTCGACCCGCGCGTCACAGTCGGCTTCTCTATTCAGGAGCCGCTCCTGGTGCACGGCACGGCCAGCGGCCGCCAGGCGCGGGAACGGGTCGAATGGCTGCTGGAAAAAGTCGGCCTGTCGCCCGCCCACGCCCAGCGCTACCCGCATGAATTTTCCGGCGGTCAGCGCCAGCGCATCGCCATCGCCCGCGCATTGGCGCTGAACCCGAAAGTCGTGATCGCCGACGAGGCGGTCTCGGCGCTCGACGTCTCGATCCAGGCGCAGATCGTCAATCTGATGCTCGACCTGCAGCGCGAGCTCGGGGTCGCCTATCTCTTCATTTCGCATGATATGGCGGTGGTCGAGCGTATCAGCCATCGCGTGGCGGTGATGTATCTCGGCCAGATCGTCGAGATCGGCCCACGCCAGGCGATCTTCGAGAATCCGCGGCACCCCTATACGAAGAAGCTGATGGCCGCCGTCCCCGTTGCCGATCCGGCGCGCCGGCACCTGCGCCGAGAGCCTGCCACCGACGAGTTGCCAAGCCCCGTCCGTACCATCGGCGACGAGCCCGTGGTCGAGCCTCTTGTCGAGGTCGGCCCCGGCCATTTCGTCGCCCGTCACCCCGTCGGCGTCTTCGGTCGCTGATGCAATTTCAACCGCTAACAACAGAGGGAACAATGTTATGAAAACTCTGCTCCACCGAGGTCGACGATTGGCCTTGGGTCTTCTCGCCGTAATGGCGCTCGGCGCGACGCCGGCGCTCGCCGAGAAGGATCCGGTGCTGGCCATCTCCAACCCGCCCGAGACGCTCGATCCCTATAACACCAACACGACGCTGACGACCGCCGTCACCAAATCGTTCTACGAAGGCCTGTTCGGCTTCGACAAGGATCTGAAGGTGCAGCCGGTGCTGGCCGAGAGCTACACCGTCTCCGACGACGGCCTTGTCTACACCTTCAAGCTACGCGAAGGCGTCAAGTTCCACGACGGCACCGACTTCAATTCCGAAGCCGTCAAGGTGACGCTCGAGCGGGTGCTGAACCCGGACAACAAGCTGCTGCGCTACAACCAGTTCAACCGTATCGAAAAGGTGGAAGCGACAGCGCCCCATGAGGTGAAGATCACGCTGAAGGAGCCGTTCAGCGCCTTCATCAATTCGCTCGCCCACGCATCGGCCGCCATGCTCTCGCCGGCCGCGCTCGCCAAATACGGCAACAAGGACATCGCCCTCCATCCGGTCGGCACCGGCCCCTTCGTGTTCGAGGACTGGAAGCAGACTGACTACATCAAGGGCAGGAAGTTCGACGGCTATTGGAAGGCGGGTTATCCGAAGATCGATTCCATCACCTGGAAACCGGTGCCGGAGAATAACACCCGCGCCGCCATGCTGCAGACCGGCGAGGCGGACTTTGCCTTCACGCTTCCCTATGAGCAGGCGGCCGCGCTGGAGGCCAACGACAAGCTCAATGTGACAACCGCTCCGTCGATCATCCTGCGCTATGTCAGCTTCAACATGCTGCACAAGCCGTTCGATGACCTCCGGGTCCGCCAGGCCATCAACTACGCCATCAACAAGGAGGCACTCGCCAAGGTCGCCTTTAACGGCTTCGCTGCGCCGGCTCAGGGTATTGTGCCCGAAGGCGTGGCCTTTGCCTACAAGATGGACCCCTGGCCATACGATCCGGCCAAGGCGCGCGAACTGCTGAAGGAAGCAGGGTATCCTGATGGCTTCGAATCGACGCTTTGGAGCGGCTACACCACCACTACGGCGCAAAAGACGATTCAGTTCCTGCAGCAGCAGCTGGCCCAGGTCGGCATCAAGGTGCAGATCCAGGCGCTCGAACCCGGTCAGCGCACCGAGCTGGTGAACGCCTGGCCCGATCCCCAGACCGCCAAGGTGCGCATGTACTATATTGGCTGGTCGTCCTCGACGGGCGAAGCCGACTGGGCGCTGCGTCCGCTGCTCTCGACGGAAGCCTGGCCTCCCGGACTGAGCAACACCTCTTACTACAGCAACAAGACGGTGGACGAGCTTCTCGCGAAGGCCCTGCGCACGACCAAGGACGATGAGAAGACGGACCTCTACCGCCAGGCACAGGAACAGATCATGAAGGATGCGCCCTGGGCGCCGCTGGTGACCGAGAAGATCCTCTACGCCACCTCCCAGCGTCTCTCCGGCATCTATGTCCAGCCCGACGGCAACATCGACGCAAGCGAGATCGCCGTTTCCGAGTAAACGGCTTTCCGTCCCGGCGCGCATCACACCCCCGGATGCGCGCCGGGCTCCACCTTCATCCATCGCAGATCGGTCTTGAACCATGCTCTACTATTTTCTGAAACGGCTGACGGGCTTGCTTCCCACGCTGTTGATCGTTTCGGTACTCGTGTTCCTTTTCGTGCACATGCTGCCGGGCGATCCCGCGCGGCTTGCGGCGGGACAGGATGCCGACGAACAGACGGTAGCGCTGGTGCGCAGCGAACTGGGCCTGGACCGGCCACTGCCCGAACAGTTCGTCACCTATTTCGGCAATCTCATCCAGGGTGATTTCGGCACGTCGATCCGCACGCGCCGTCCGGTCTCAACCGAGATCACCGAACGCTTCATGCCGACGCTTCTTTTGACCATCACCAGCATGGTTTGGGCCGTCGCCTTCGGCATGGGTATCGGCATCGTTTCCGCCGTCTACCGCAATGAGTGGCCGGACCGGCTCGGCATGACGCTGGCTGTATCGGGCATTTCCTTCCCGGCCTTCGCGCTCGGAATGCTGCTGATGCAGGTTTTCTCGGTCCAGCTCGGCTGGCTGCCGACCGTCGGCGCCGACAGCTGGAGAAATTACATCCTGCCGTCGCTGACGCTCGGCGCTGCCGTGGCCGCCGTCATGGCGCGCTTCACGCGAGCCTCTTTCGTCGACGTGATCCAGGAGGATTTCGTGCGCACCGCGCGGGCCAAAGGGCTCAACGAACGTGTAGTGATCGCTAAACATTGTCTGCGCAATGCGCTGATCCCTGTCGTAACCATGATGGGCCTGCAGTTCGGCTTCCTCCTCGGCGGCTCGATCGTCGTGGAAGCGGTCTTCAACTGGCCGGGGCTCGGTCGCCTGCTGGTCGACGCCGTCAACCAGCGCGACTATCCCGTGATCCAGGCGCTGGTGCTCCTGTTCTCGCTGGAATTCATCCTGATCAACCTCGTCGTGGATGTGCTCTATGGCCTTATCAACCCAACCATCCGCTACAAGTGAGCTGACGATGACGCAAACCGTTCCGCTCGACCCCGGCACCGCCGCTGCTTCCGAGACCGTCCGCACGCCGTGGAGTGAATTCTGGCGCAAGTTCCGCAAGCAGCCGGTGGCGCTCACCGCGCTCGCCTTCGTGGCGCTCCTGATAGTCCTCGCCGTGCTGGCGCCCTGGATCGTCCCTTACGATGCGGAGAATTATTTCGATTACGACCAGCTCAATGCCGGCCCCTCCTGGTCGCACTGGCTGGGCGTCGATCCGCTCGGGCGCGATATCTTCAGTCGCATCCTGATGGGCGCGCGCATTTCGCTGGCGACCGGCATTCTCTCTGTAGCGCTCGGCGGCCTGGTAGGCACCGCGCTCGGCCTCCTCGCCGGCTATTACGAAGGCTGGTGGGACCGCATCGTCATGCGCATATCGGATGTGCTCTTCGCCTTCCCCGGCATCCTGCTGGCGATCGGCGTCGTCGCCATTCTCGGCAGTTCCATGATCAATGTAGTGGTCGCCGTGTCGGTCTTCTCCGTCCCTGCTTTCGCCCGCCTGGTGCGCGGCAATACGCTGGTGTTGAAGCACATGACCTATATCGAAGCGGTCAAAAGCATCGGCGCGTCCGACTGGACTATTCTGGTACGGCACATCCTGCCGGGCACGATCTCCTCCATCGTCGTCTATTTCACCATGCGGCTCGGCACCTCGATCATCACCGCCGCCAGCCTCTCCTTCCTCGGCATGGGCGCGCAGCCGCCGACGCCGGAATGGGGCGCGATGCTCAACGATGCGCGTGCCGACATGGTCAACGCGCCCCATGTGGCGCTGTTTCCGAGCCTCGCCATCTTCTTCACCGTGCTGGCGTTCAATCTTCTCGGCGATGGCCTGCGCGACGCGCTCGATCCGAAGATTGATCGCACCTAGGAGGCGGGAGTGAAACCCGATTCCATAGAGCCGCCTCACATCGGCGCGCTGAAAGCCGGCCCGCGCAACGCGATCAGCGATGTGGCTGATGTCACAGTCGGCCATGCAACCATTGCCGAAGGTCCTCTCCAGACTGGCGCGACGGTGGTGCGCCCGCATGGCGGCGATCCCTATCGCGACCGCGTTCCCGCCGCCGCCACGGTGCTGAACGGCTTCGGCAAGAGCATCGGCCTGATGCAGGTGGAGGAGCTTGGCGTACTGGAAACGCCGATCGCCCTGACCAACACCTTTTCCGTCGGAACGGTCGCGCAGGCGCAGATCCGCCAATGCGTGGCGGCCAATCCGCAATGCGGGCGGCGGCTGCCCACTGTCAATCCGCTCGTCTTCGAATGTAATGACGGCTATTTGAACGATATCCAGGCGATGGCGGTCAACGAGGAGCACTATCTCACGGCTTATGCCGTCGCGGGGCCGGATTTCATGCAAGGCGCTGTGGGCGCAGGGCGCGGCATGTCGAGCTTCGGTGTCAAGGGCGGCATCGGCAGCGCCTCGCGGCGGGTGCCCAGCGCCGATGGTGCGGAGTACACCGTCGGCGCGCTGGTTCTCTCGAATTTCGGAAGACCGCAGCAGTTGAGCCTTGCCGGCCGGGCCATCGGGCCGATGCTGGTCGAAAGGCTTGCCGCGACCGGCGAGCCGGAAAAGGGCTCCATTATCCTCGTCATCGCCACCGATGCGCCGCTCGACGCGCGGCAATTGCGCCGCCTTTCCTTGCGCGCCGGGGCGGGGCTGGCGCGCACCGGCTCGGTCTTCGGCCATGGCAGCGGTGACATCGCGCTCGCCTTTTCGACCGCCTATACGCTGCCGCTCGACCCGGCGCGTCCGATGCCAAATGTCGCGATGCTGCACGACGCGCTTATCGACCCGCTGTTCCAGGCGGTGGCGGACAGCGCCGAGCAGGCGATCATCCATTCGCTCTGGCACGCCGAAACGGTGACGGGGCGTGACGGGCATTGCCGCCGCGCGCTTCTCGACGTGATGGGCGGCCATATTGCCACGCTTATGGAGCAACCGCAGTGAAAATCCTCATCTCCACCGACATAGAGGGCGTTGCCGGCGTCTATCATCCGGAGCAGACCCGTCCCGGCAATGCCGAATATGAGCGCGCCCGCCTTCTGATGATCGCGGAGGCGAACGCCGCCATCGCGGGCGCCTTCAATGCCGGCGCGACGGAGGTTCTGGTCAACGATTCCCATGGGAATTTCCGCAACATGCCGCCCGATCTCCTCGATCCGCGCGCGCTCGCCGTGCAGGGCAAGCCGCGCTACCTGAGCATGATGTCCGGTGTCGAGCAGGGCGTGGACGCTGTTTGCCTGATCGGTTATCACTCGCGCGCGCATGGCCGCGGCATTCTCGCCCACACCATCAACAGCTTCGCCTTCGCCCGGATCGAGTTGAACGGGATGGAACTCGGCGAAGCCGGCATCTACGGCGCGCTCGCCGGAGAGTATGACGTGCCCGTAATCCTGGGAAGCGGCGACGATGTGTTCATTTCAGAAAACCGCGCGCTTTTCCCGAACACGGTCTTCGTCGAAACCAAGCGAGCCCATGGCTGCAACAGTGGAACGAGCCTTTCACCCGAGCGCGCGCGGACCGCGATCCGCGAAGGAATGAAGGACGCGGTGAGTCAGTTGGAAAAGGTGCAGCCTTTCAGGCTGACCGGCCCCATCGAGGCGCGCATCCGGGCACAGACGCCGGCGCTCGCCGATCTCTTCTGCCAGTGGCCCGATCTCGAGCGGCTCTCAGGCGACGAACTCGGTTTCCGTGCACCGACCGTCGAGGCTGCGGTGCGCATCATCAACTGCCTCTCCGCCATGTCCACCATGCTGCGCTAAAGCGTGATCCCGAACCGAAGGTCAGCGATAGCAAAAAGTTGCAGACTTCCGGACAAGATCATGCGGCTAAAGAACGAACCCGATTTGCCTCCCTCACGAACCAGAAAGACATCCCAATGCCAGCCGCATCTTCTCCCCGTATCGCCTATGTCAACGGCACGTTCCTTCCCCTTGAGGAGGCATCCATCCCGGTCATGGACCGGGGATTTCTCTTCGGCGACGGCATCTATGAGGTGACGGCACTGATCGAGGGTCGGCTGGCCGACAACGAGGCGCATCTGCAGCGGCTCGATCGCTCCTTGCGCGAAATCGGCATTCCCAACCCATATTCGCCGGCGAAATGGACGGCCATCCAGAATGAGCTGATAACACGCAACGGCCTCTTGGAAGGGCTGATCTATATCGAGGTCACGCGCGGCGTCTCCGAGCGCGATTTCCTCTCCCCCGCCGATCTGAAGCCGACGGTGGTGATGTTCACGCAAGCCAAACCAGTGCGCGCCAATGCCGCTCTGTCCAAAGGCGCCGATGTGATCACCGTGCCCGATCTGCGCTGGGCACGGCGCGACATCAAGTCGGTCTCGCTGCTGGCACAGGTGCTGGCGAAGCGGGCGGCGGCTGAAGCCAGCGCCAGCGAGGCCTGGATGATAGAAGACGGTGTTATCACCGAGGGCGCGTCCTCGACGGCCTTCATCGTCACGCAAGCCGATGAAATCGTCTCGCGCCCGCTTTCCCATGCGGTGCTGCCCGGCGTCACGCGCCGTGCCGTCCTGCGCCTCGTGGAGGAAAAGAACCTCACCTTCGTCGAACGCACCTTTACGGTGGAAGAAGCGCTACGCGCCCGCGAGGCCTTCTTCACCAGCGCCTCGACCATCGTCATGCCCGTTGTTTCCATCGACGGTCAGCCGATCGGCACCGGCAAGCCCGGCCCGCTCGCGCTTGAACTGCGCGAGCTCTACATCAAAACGCTGCTTGCAACCCGTTGAATTAATGCGGCACGTGACTTCCAACGGATGACCTCGATCTAAGCTCCCAATTGAGGATGCCAGAACTGATGATACGGTTGCCCCGGATGGTGGTGTCGTTCCAGCGCTTGCCGGTCGGGTTGGGGATGCCGTCACGGTCAACCGAAGCGGCAGTGACATCCAAGAACTACCGCTTGCTCGCCCGAGAGAAAAAGAAGGTATTGCCGCTATGGTCACACGCCTATAGGTTTCCAGCCCATCGTTCATCGCTGAATTCTGGAGATCACATCATGGCGAACGGCACGGTCAAATTCTTCAACAACGAGAAGGGGTTTGGTTTCATCACACCCGAAAATGGCGGAACGGATGTGTTCGTGCATATCTCCGCAGTTCAGGGCGGCGCATTGAGCGACGGACAGCGCGTCAGCTATGACCTGGGTCAAGATCGCAAGACCGGAAAATCCAAAGCGGAAAACGTCCGCGTGCTCTGATCAAAAATGCGAGCGCCAGGCCTACTCTGGCGCTCCTTCCTTCCCTATCATGTCCGGCGGGCGGACTTCCGCGTCAAACCGCGCAACTGGTACAGGTTGTCCTTTGTCCTCGGACAGTGGACATTGCCCCGGATTCGAATTGGCCTTCAGCCCAGCTCTGATGGTGGAATATCGCCTCCTCGGCCGAAGTCGACGAACGCTTCATGCAGAAGCACCTCGGCCATGCGAGCGCCGAGATGACCCGCAAATATCAGCGCCGGCGTGATCGCCTCCGCCTCATCGGGCCGGAAAGATAGGCGTCGGAGGTCTGCCATGCCCCGTCGGCCGGATCGCGAAAGATGGCCTCGCCGAGTTTGGCAATCACCGCCTCCGCGTCACGGTGCAGCAGCTCGACGATATGATCGACGTCAACGCGGCCGCGGTCGTTGAGAATGACGGCGAGCGCATCAGCGGCGCTGGTGATATCAGGCGGAGCCGGCGGCGAAATTACCCGTTCGGAAAAGATCGGGCCCGGCCGCGCCGTGTCGTTTTCGAGATCGTAGTCCTCGATCGACGCGACCAGCCAGCAATCGGGGTCATCGCGGAAGGGCTGGAGATTGGGCTGCCGATGAGTTTCGCGCACCTCGCCAGTCTCGGTATCTTCCGAGATCGAGACTATCGGAAAACCCTACAGAGCAATATCGGAGCGCGGGTTTCCTCCGCTTGGCTCATCGCTCGCCTGCAGCTCGCTCCGGCCGCGGCCGCACCGCCCGGCGGCGCTGCGGCTGGAAAACCGGTCGCGATGCAATCATATGGCGCAGACGATTTCTATGCCGGCATATCCCAGGGATTCACAAGCGCGACACCCATGCCCTCGAAATCCTTGATATTGCGCGTGACCAGCGTCATGCGACGGGTGAAGGCCGTCGCCGCAATAAAGGCGTCATTGATCGGTTTCGGATTGGGCACATGCCATTGGGCCGCCTGAACGGCCGCCGCCTCGTCCAGAGGCAGGATGCGGCCGGAAAACGCGGTGAGAACAGTATTTTCCAGCCAGTTGCGCAGCACCTTGCCGGCGGCTCTATCATTATGCTCCACCAGCCGGACGCCGATCTCCAGTTCATGCAGGATCACGGAAGAAATGAAGGTCTCGGCCGGATCGACGGTTTCATTCCAGACCACAACATTGGGATCAGCCTTGCCGCTCGCGACCTTGCGCAGTTCGGACACGACATTGGTATCGAGCAACAGCATCAGGACAGGTCGACCGGCTGGGTACGTTCCGTGCGCTCAGGGAGCGGCAAGTCAACGTCTTCCGCCCCCGGCGCTGCCAGCATGTCACCAAGCGTCCGCATTTTGCCTGTAAGCCGCTTGTACTCGTCGAACGACAAAAGGACATGCGCAGGCCGCCCCCTGTCGGTGATGATGACAGGCCCGTCTTTGGTGGCGCGCTTTGCGCGGCCAAGGTCGTGATTGAGCTCCCGGCCTGACAGCGTGGTGATGGTCATCGCGAGCCTCCAACATCGTGGTTACGTAACCACATTTAATCCGCATAAGCCGGAATTGCAAGATGCAGCCGCCCGCGTGGGTATCCGCCATAGCTGACGCGCAACAGCATCGCGTGGACGACAGCGGCAAGGGCCACATCGGGATTGTGCGCGAGTTCCACCCGCAAGGCTGCGGTTTTCTTGGCGGTCAGAACCTCGATCAGGGCCTGGGGATGGGTAAACTTCGGGCTACTTTTGCCGGCCTCGATGTTTCCCCCGCCGGCGGTAACGGTTTCGGCGCTGGCGTCGCTGCCTTCGGTTCCGTTCTCGTCGCTATCGCCTTCCGGTTCCCCGGCTTCGTCCTCTTCCCTGACGATGCCGATCGCGGCCTCCGCTTTGCCGGAGTGGTTGATGAACACAAGCACTCCGCTACGAGCCATATCGTCGGGCCGATAGACCTCCTGTTTCCCGGAAAGCTCGTCCAATCGCCTGTCGATTTCAGCGAGACGCTCACCGGCACTCTCGTCGGCGTCATCATCGCCGATCACTTCGGCCAGATCGTCGCGTTCGCTCACGAGCGCGTCGTGGTCGGCCTGATCCTCGGCGGAAAGCTCGACCTCCTGGGGGTAGATGCGCGGAATGTTGAAAATCCAATCCGGGCGCGCGAATGCCGTCTCCACCCATTTCCAGCCCTGCTCACGAAAGGGCGCGGCAACGTCGTCCAGCCGTTGCGAAGCGAGCCTGTCGAGCGATGCGACATCAAGCACATAACCGCCGCCCTGCTCATCGAAGAGATCGCGGCGCACGGCACCGCCTGCCTGTTCATAGGTGTCCAGCCCACCGATCAGCCTTACGCGCCGGTCCGTGCTGGCAATCTCGCCGGTCACGAGATTGGACTTGATCCGGTTGGCGTGACGGTTCCAACCCGGCATATTGTTCCAGACCTGTTCCTGTCGCTCATGGTCATCGCAAACCGTGAAGGCGGAAAGCTGGTCGAAGGTCATTGCCCCGTCACGGTGAAGCTCAAGTAGCTTGGGCGATACTTTCGCCAGCGCCAGACGGCGGCGCACGATGATTTCGGTGACGCTGAAATGGGCGGCAATGTCGGCTATGGACTTCCCCTCGTCCGCCATGACCGAGAAAGCCTTGAACTGGTCGACCGGGTGCATGTCCTCGCGAAAGATGTTTTCCGACGGGCTGGTTTCCGTTGCCTTCGCGCCATCGCGCACCTTGCATTCGACCGGATGGTTCTTGGCGATCTTGCCGTGCTCTACCAAGAGCAGCAGCGCCTTTCTCCGACGTTCGCCTGCGGTCACATAGTAGCGGCCGCGCTTCTCGCCAGCGCGCACGACGAGGTTTTGCAGAACCCCTTCCGCGTCGATATTGGCGGCGAGGTCGGCAATTTAGGCTGGATTGTATGTCTTGCGGACGTTCCTGGGGTCGGCGTCCAGCTTGTTCAATTCAATGATGACAGTGGTCGTCATGGCTTCAATCTCCTGATTTTCCCGTTTGGTCGGGACTTGAAAACCCGCTGTGGGCGAAGCCTTCTTCCTTTGATCCGAAGGACGTGCCCGCACGTCCTCAGGACGAAGGGAAGGGATAAGAACCGACGATTTGCTATTCCACCGCGATAAGGCTGTCCGGCAATTAATCGGAATCCTGTCCGACTTCATGTCGGAATGGTGTCCGGTAATTGATCGGAACCGCGTCCGGCTTCACGTCGGAATCCGCATTTCCACAATCCTTTGCAGTTGAAGGATATGAACCCACGACCCGCTTATTCATTATTTCCGCTCTGTGACAGATTATCAGCAAGGTGCAAACTTGGGTTGGCTGGCGTGACCGATTTGCGGCCGAAGACAGACAAGCACTCTTCCCTCAATAGCAGGTATTGCAGTGCTGAGCCTCCCCGCTGAGAGTAGGCGTTGACTGCTTACGCTTGCGAGGTGACACTCGCCATTCGTTAAGACGGAGGCAACAATGGAAGAGCCAGATCGCTGGAGACATATGCGATCCGCACCGAGGGACGGCAGTCGCATCCTCGTTACTATCCGTCCATCCGAACAGGGACCGGGAGCCGTTGATCTCGTGTACTGGTCAAGGGGTGATCGATTCGGTGGAGAAGCCTGGCGCTCTTCTGATTCCGTGCCGGGCCGGATTATCGCATACGCTGAACCGGAACTGAAATGCTGGATGCCCATGCCGGCAGCCAATCTCGATCAGTTGACCTTACCCTCCGCGTGGGAGGGCAAGGATGAAGAGGAACTCGACGGATCGGGAATTTAGATTTCACAAAGGCTGCAGGCATTGCCTGCAGCCGGATGGCCGACGTTGCCCTGGCTGCGGCGCGTCAATCGCGGTCATCCACACCGCTTGGACGAGCACCTACATGGGGCGATAAACGCCGATGGCCGGTTGAAGTGGCAAGTCGCTACAGGATATGGCAAGCGATCGCTGGTCGAGACCGCGATCGGTCGGTACAAATCGATCATCGGCCGCCGGCTGCGGGCACGCTCATTCGGCGCTCAGCAGACAGAGGTCGCCATCGGCTGCGCCGTTCTCAATCGAATGCTGGAATATGCACGCCCGAATTCTGTTCCTACAGACAAGCTACAGAGTAGCAAAGGCATCAAAGACAGAGATCCGCTTACACTGCGATCGCTGCACCAACGCCGGGTGTCGGTTGTAATCATTGGGACGGAAGCCGGATGGGTGCATATCCGAGTGAAGGATTCAGGCTACGAGGGATGGGTGAATCCTCGGTATCTGATACCAAACTGATGGCTCCGCGATCTCCGTCATTGACCGGCTCTGCTGGAGCGGATCCCCGCGACACGGCAGTCTGTTGAAAATGTGCTGCTACCGCAGCCAAGACGATTGATCGCGCGGCAACCGGTTATCTGGATCGTGAACATATACTTCATCGCCCGCAACGAGGTTGGCAGTGAAAATCACCAGATTGGTTCCGCCAGCGTGGCGTAGCGACGGGAAGAGAAGTCCGCGAAAGCCGGCTGAGATAACCTCGTCGGCCAGCTTCCAGGAGGGAGGCACTTTCTTGTCGATGCGGGCGATCTTCCGCCATGCGCAGTGCCACTGAGCCCAAGCCGCATCCCAATAAAGCGGATCGAAGCCCTCCGACAGGTCAGCAACCTCGCTTAGCGTGATCTTGTAGGCGGCAAGCGTAGCCGGCGGCGTGATGCTGGCACCCTGCCGATATTCCTAAAGTGCGGTCTGGGGCGCCACGGAAAGATAAAGAGCCTCCACGCCGGGACGATTGAAACGGCCGCCATCGACGGCAGCGCCAGCTCCACTGATAGGAAGAAATGCCCATTTCGGTGTCAGATAACGGTGAAAAACCTCGTGTGGACCGATGCGAGTGATCTTCACCCGCGCGCTCCATTCTCCAAGTCCCGGATATACGCAAGGACAGCCTCGATCTCACCATCGGCAACGAGCTCTGCGGCCGTGCGATGACCATAATCGGCAATCGGTTCGTTCCGATACCAATAGATTGCCTTCTGAAGATCGCCCGTCAGTTCGGCCACTGCAGAGATGGCCTTTATCATTTCCCGCATCCTGCCCTGCAGCCGTTCTGAAGAGGGATTGCGCAGAGTGTTGCGATGAACGCCGGTCAATTCTGCAAGATTCGCGACTTTAACGCCGAGCGCCTTCGAGAGGCGGGACGGCGAGATATAGGGCGTGCGCGGTTCCTGAAGGCTATCGACAAAGCCGGAAACAACTGCGTAGGAATGTGCTACCTGAGCCTGCGCCATAACTAATCTCCACTCATCTAAAAGCACAATATATGCACATTTTTGCGCACATCAAGACCCTTTGAGGATTGCGTGCCTCCCTCTCTACGCTACCGATGCCTTTCCATAGCCACATCGCACATGTAGTAGCATTGCGGCTCCCCAAATTCGCAATCAACTACCGCCGACGTCGTGGCGCCTCCGTAACCACGCGGTTGGTACTATTTGCTGGATGGCGCGGTGATGGCCTAAGACTGTCCTTAACGTCGTCGCTAGCTAGCGACGGGTCTTAGGCAAGGTCTGCGGTGCATGGGCAGGAACGAAAGAGGCAATCTCCCAATCAAGCCCGAATGCGAAGGGTGCCAAGTTTCCGCCGGAGCCTTCTTTCCATAGCACGATGCATGTTCATGTCGTAATTGGCTGTTCCCCCGGCCTGTCCGCTAGCTTCGCCGGTGGAACATTTTGGAGCCGCGCCCAGAAAATGAGGAGGACCGCCATTTCTGGATGATTGCTCCTGCAAAGGGGTGGTCCTTATCCCTTGAATATATCTCAGTAGTCGCCTCACATAGGTCGGCGGCAATGCGGGACAATGATGAATTCAGACTGATGGGCCAGAATTGCCTTCCATTCAGGGGATCGATGAACGAACCATCGCCCTGTCTCGCAAGTAGCCATGAAGTACCAAACCGATCTTCGTAGAAGTATCGTGTTTCGCCGCCGTCGGCAAACACCGCCGCGCCTTGCTGAAGGACGTGCTCGCACTGAAATCCAAGCTCGACACCCATCAGGCCGCGATGGAAGCGCTTACTGAGGACACAGAGGTCCTCATCCAGACACATGGCCTCTAAACCGTCCGTCTATCCCTTCCATCCGCGCAACGTCCTGATCCAGTGCGCCTTCGACGGCCTCGTCGAGGCGCGCTGGACCGACGACATCCATGATGAGTGGATGCGCAATCTTGCCGCCAACACGACTGGCTTGCCAATAGAACGCCTTGAGGCCACGCGTGACAGGATGAAGGCTGTCTTACCGGAAGCGGAGGTGGCGGATTATCGTCCGTTGGTCGCCGATCTCAAACTACCGGATTCTGACGATCGGCATGTGCTCGCAGCCGCCATCGCCGGGAAAGCTTCAGTCATCGTCACCTGGAACCTCAAGGATTTTCCAGCACGAGATCTCATGCCTTACGGCGTAACCAGCCAGTCGCCGGATGATTTCCTGATCGATCTCCATGCGGCGTTTCCCGGCGCACTGGTCTCGAGCGTCAAACGTGCGCGACACAATCTTCGCAAGACGATGCCATCGGTTGAGGCGTTCGTGGACGCACTTCAGCAAGGCGGGTTGAAGAAGTTTTCAGACGTGCTTCACCGGAACATCGCCGGGCTGAAGTGATCGGACGAGGCCCACACAGAGCGCGACAACCCAAATACCCTCGCAAACCCTTGGCAGCAACCTTATTCCTCCTCGCTCTCCGCCTCGGCTGAAAGCGGCACCTCTTGCACGCAGCTCTGCTCAGCAATCCCGCATCCTCCAGCGCCTCGATGTCCGGCAAACCCCGCAGGGTTTCCATGCCGAACGCCGACAGGAAGTGCTTGGGCGTCACATATCTGCGCATCCTTGAAACCGCTCGCGACGCCGGCCAGAAATACGGCATCGCGCTCACCATGATCTTCCAGCCGATCGGCCAGATGCGCGAAGCCTATGGCGGTCGTGACGCGACGAGCAAATGGCTCGAATCCGCATCGTGGATCTCGTTTGCCGCGATCAACGATCCGGACACGGCCGATTACATTTCGAAGCGCTGCGGCGACACCACGGTCGAGGTGGATCAGACGAACCATCCCACGGGGATGAAAGAATTATCACGATCGCGATCGAGGCAGCTCAGCCGTCGGCCGCTGATCATGCCGCATGAGGTGCTGCGCATGCGCAGCGATGAACAGATCGTCTTCACCGCTGGCAATCCGCCGCTCAGATGCGGACGCGCCATTTGGTTCCGGCGCGCGGACATGAAGGCCTGCGTCGGGACCAACCGTTTTCATAAAGGCGGGGCGCCACCCGATCAGGTGCAACGAGCGTCACCGTAGCGGCGAAGGCGTTTCCGGCGATCGCCTGGCCCTGGCAAAAGATCGGAGACGACTGAGGTGGTGTCCTTCACCCAGCTCAACAGTGTTTTGTCGTCGAAAATCTCGCCGGAGCGGACGACAGCGCGGCGCAGGAGGTAGCCTGTGGCGGCTTTCGCCGCGGTTGAGTTGGATAAGGATGCGCCGGCGACAGTGCTCGTCGTCGATGAAGCGCAGCAGAGAAAGCGTCTTGATAAGGCCTCCCAATTCCTGGAGCGCACGGGCCAGTGCATCGAGACGATCCTATGATTGCCGAGAAGATGAATCCCGCAAAATTTAAGATGCTAGGCGCAAAAGAATCTAACCTCTCAGGCAACTACCTTAACCCTAAGTTGCTCTATAGAAAACCTGCACTCGGCATGGGAATTTGTAGATATTGGGGGGCGTTGTTCGTCATATCGCTTTCTTTCGCACGACGACCCATCGCGGGCTAGAAACCTTTCAACTCATGGTCCAGTCAGAGGATATGGGTCTCGATGAGCTACTACGTCATAATATCCGTAGCACGACAAAGCTCGATATTGTTGAGACCAAGCCTGACAGCGAGGTAGCGGACAAGCAGATCGTCATTTTCGACTGCCGACGCCACTTTCCCGATCTCAACAACGCTCACCTTCCGCAATTCAGCGCTGCCTATTCCAACATCGCGCTCATTGAGCCTGAGCCCAGTAATCGGCACGACGCATTCATGATTGGATTTGCGGACTACTTAAGCTGGCCAGTTTTAGCATCGGAACTGTATGCGCGCATTTTGGCACAATGTCGGGCCCAGTCGCTTAAAGACCCACAATATCGGTACTCGCGTGTCGCCTTGGTAGAGAGATGCTGTGCCTACATGGTCGGCAATATTGCTGAAGATACTTCAGTACGGGCGCTGGCGCAGATGTTTAACACCAATCACAACACACTGAACGCGATGTTCAAACGGGAAATGGGCCTGCCGCCCTCGGCGTGGCAACGGAAGGTGCGCCTGGAGGGCGCTGCGCGTCAATTGAGACTAACAAATACACCCGTCAGCGTGATCGCAGCAGATTTCGGCTATGATTTGCCTAGCAACTTCGCGACGGCTTTCCGGCGACATTTCGGCATGACACCCCATCATTACAGAAAGACTGAACCTCGCAGAAGTTAATGTGAATGGCGCAGAAGAACATAAATGTTCATCCGAGTACCATGTACTCGAGGTTGTCTTTCTGAAAGCGCAAATCCATACATTGCATGAGATCACAAATGTAATTGGCCGGAATCTTGACGAAAAGCCTCATCGAACCAAACCCGATCAACACGCAGGGGTGCCGCCGTTGGGTGCCCGTAGAGGAACGTAAAATGCCAAGCTACGAACTAAACATCACGTTTGACGCAGCCGGACTAAGTGCACTTAGTGCCTCGGGCCAAAGCGTTTCTATTGTCAAGCAGTCCGCAGGTGGCAAGCCTACCGCATGGATCACCTTTACACCACAAATGGCCAACAGCATCACATGGACGGAACAATATTCTGTCTATTCCTCCACAACCAACGCCCAGTCAGGAGCAGTGATTGTGACCAGCTCAGAAGCCACTGCAATTGGCGGCAGCAGCTACACCCTCAACACTGCCGGTTATTTCGACGCGGGTGCTTCTGGGGTCGTTGGCCCAACCCAGTATCAGATCGTCAATAACGATCCGAGTCTTATTATCAGTGGGACGGCAATGGTCACAGCCGGTTTGGTTCAAGGGGCCAGCGTTAACGGCACGACGGTTTCCGCCCCCATATGCGCCGCTGGCGTGCTGTATAATCAGACGGCATTGTTCACCCCGATCGAAACTATCCAGGTGTTTACGTCAAGCTATTCTAACAACGGCATCGTCATTTCGCAGGTCTCCGGCAACGCTTTGACCGTACAGTATACGACGAATACGACTGCCGGCATCACGTATAACGATCAGCAGAACCAATTTATCCTGAGCTAGCAACGAATCTGCGTCGTTCAGTAAATCATATCTCCTGAATGACGCAGATGTTTCTTTTTGCAAAACTCCATCGAGAAAGTACATCCAATGCCAAATCAAGTAATCCCACGCGGGCATACTGCTAATCTTGGTGCAAACACCGTGACAAACAACCTCACCGTAGTTGGTGTGGCCACGCCCTACACCATTTCGATCAATGGCGGAGCAGCCGTTGCGCATGTGGCGGCAATAGGCGTTGCTGATGTCTATCCCATCAACGGCCAGAGTGTGTCAGTAACAAACACTACGGCCACGCCCGGCCCGGACAATTTGACGATAAGCTGGTAGCAGCCACGCTTGCATAGAAAAATCGTTTGTCCGGAATGACCGGTTTGGCATTTCGGGCAAACGCATTCACCACCGGAAAATGCCCCCGAAACCTCGACTTCCAACGCTTCGTCCCGGATAGCGACTATGACTGACTTTTCCCTCGAAATCCAAATTGACCAGGCGGGGTCTCAAACCATATCGAATACTGGAATGTCCGTGGCGCTTTTGCAGCCTCAAGATTCGGCGGATTACCAAATTGTGGCGCTTTTAACCTCAGCAGTGGGCACTATCTACATAAGCTGGACCGATTCCATATCGGTCTATACATCGTCATATGGCTTACAAGCCTATGAAATTTTGCAGATCAACTCTCAGGCGCCGGCATTATCCGGACAGACATTTACCTTTGATGGCAGTATTATCAATCAAACCGGTACAACCAGCCTACCTGATACCATTCAGCTTACCAACAGCTCCGACAGCACCATCACCTCAGGATTAGCCAGAGGATTCAACATCAACGGACAATTGCAACCTCTTGCAATCACAACCGCTTCCTCGGTGTTGAATAATGGTCAAGGCAGCTTTCAAATCAACAATGAAATCATGTTGACTTTACTAGGTGGTGTCCAGCTCGGCATGGCAATTCCAAGCCAAATCATCCCCGATTTCCAGTCACAAAGTCAGCACGAGCGCAGCACATCCCAAATCACAGCCCAACCGCCGCTCATCCTCGATTTCAACACGGGCAGCGTCACGCAGCTCGTACACTTCGATGATCAGAACAATATGTTCGTAGTCGGCAGCCTGCCATCTTAACGTAAGCATTCGATCGAGGAGCCGTTGAGATTTTGGGCGAAGCACAAGAGGTTCATCTGGCTGGCCAAGAGGGTTGACCCTGCCATTTGGCTTCGAGCAGATAGATTTCACTGCCAAGCTGGAAACTGCCGTCGATCTGCTCGCCGCGGAGGCGGAAGGGTTCTTGGGCGGCTAGCCCAAAAGCGTCGAAGAGGTCCTTGAGAAAGCCTTCGAAAGCGTAACCCCGCGCTTGTGGGGTAAGCTCGGTGATTTGCAGGAGATTCGACTTGGCCTTCTCAACCCTCTTACGATCGATGGCGGTAGCCGTGGCACCGGGCGCAGTTGGTTGCGGAGCGGAATTGCCCGAAAGTCGATTAATCAGCCCCTGGTAGCGGGTTTCGGCATTGACGATCGGGGCCTTGCTGGCGGTGCGCGCGAGATATTCCGAACGATGTTCCCAAAGCGCCGCGAGGGTACGAACGGCGGTGGCATCATCGCAATGCTGCAGGAAATAGCGAAGTCGCTTTCCCTTCGACCCTCCGTTCACGGCATACCTTGGGTCGTCGATGTTAACCTTGAGCTCTGAGGCGAAGAAGTCGGAAAAGCTCTTGTCAGAAAAGTCCAGCACGAAGCCCTGCCCCCCGGACGAAATCGACGAGATCATCCACGAGACGCAGATCGATGGACCGTATCGAGCTAGGCTGAATCGACATTCATCGCATCCATAACATAGCTGCGGCGAGATGGATGAAGGCGAGGAAATGGACGGCGCGACGATCGAAGCGTGTGGCGAAGCGTCTGAAGTGCTTGAGCTTGTTGAAGCAGCGTTCGATGCGGTTGCGGGTCTTGTAGAGGATGGTGTCGTGCGGGATCGGTACTTTGCGGGATCGTTTGGAAGGGATGACGGCAAGCATGTCTGCCTCGGCGATGATGCGGCGCAAGTTGTTGCTGTCGTAAGCTTTGTCGGCGATCACGGCAGTGCCCTTCATGCCGTTGAGCAACGCCGGGGCAGTGACGATGTCATGCGCTTGCCCGCCGGTGAGGATGAAGCGCAGTGGCCGGCCGAGCGCATCGGCGAGCATGTGGATCTTGGTGGTCAGTCCTCCTCGGGAACGCCCCAGAGCCTGGTTCTGGTCCCCCCTTTTCCGGTCGCTGCCTGCTGGTGGGCGCGAACCAGGGTGGTGTCGAGCATGAGATATTTGTTGTTGGGATCGTCGATGAGGGCTTTGAAGACCCGCTCCCACACGCCTTTGTTGGCCCAGCGCGAGAAGCGGATATGGACGCTTTTCCACTTGCCATACCGCACCGGCAGATTGTGCCAGTGGGCGCCGGAGCGCAGCACCCACAGGACACCGTTGACGAACAAGCGGTTGTCGGCGGCAGTGCGGCCCGGATCGCCCGCCTTACCCGGCAACAGCGCAGCGATGCGCTCCCACTGGGCGTTCGTCAGTTCGTACCGTTTGGCCATTCGTCGCGCTCCGAATCAGAACCTTCGGAACGCAATGAATCAACGCCAAACCGCGTTGAGAACCCTGAATGTAGATTGGACCTAATCTCCTGCGGCAATGCTCGCAAAAATAACAAAGCGAGACGTTCTGCTGCAACACCAGCTATGGCAACTATCACGGCGGGAAGAGGGTCTCGGCGGCCGCGCTGATTTCGGCGCTAGTTTCAGCAAAGAGGTCGTCCGCAATAGTCATCGGCGATGACCAAAATCACATCCGAATTGTGAGAGCCAGCTGAAGGAGGTCAGGGATTCAGCGCGCTACTGAGATCATGCAGCCCGACCATCAGCATCATCGGGTCGGACGGAGAAGGCAGGAAGCCGACCGCCTCGTAGAAGGCTCGCGCATTATCGGAGATCGCGTGCACCAGCACGCCGCGGATACCGAGAACTTCAGCGGCATTGAGCAGGCGCAGGCCCGCGTCGCGCACCAATGCTCTGCCGATACCGCGCCCCTGGTAGGTCTCGTCGATGGCGAGGCGGCCGAGGACGACAACCGGAATCGGGTCGGGCATGTTGCGCCGGAAACGGCCTGGTGCTTCCGGCTGCTTTACGGCTCCGGAGGCGAGCGCATAGTAGGCGATGACCCGATTGCCCTCGCACACGACGAAGGTGCGCGATGCGCCGCCTGCCTGATTGGCGCGGGCGCGACGACGCAACCAGTTATCCAGCTCAGGAACGCCGGAATTGAATTCAGCCAGCTCGTGATGGTCGGCAAGTGGTGCCGGTGCGCTGAGGGTCACGCCTCATCCCACGGAGCTTTGGACGTCATTGTGCGTTTCAGGCGATCATTAGGCTGTGCGGGCGCATCGAGCCGGGTAAGGTACTCGGCATAGATTTCGGGGCTGACCGTGAATATGGTACGGTCGAGCAGCACCTCCTCGGCGCGGCGCTCGGACGCCTCCAGCATGAAATCCGTGCGCGTCTTGCCAAGCAGCTCGGCGGCACGGTCGATCAGGTTACGGGTCGCTGGCTTAATGCGGATATTCAGCGGCACGCTGACATCTGGACTTTTATTGGTGTGTGACGTGGCCATAACAAACTCCTATCTTCACCCCATATAGCGTAATGACAACATCTTTACAAGCATTGTAATGATGTTGTCATTACGTGCGCCATACTGCCTCGTGCTCGCTGCCCACATTTTGAGTCAAACTTCGCCTTGAGCCCGGCCTCCGGTCCTCATTCGACGCGCCGCCACTCGATTTTGATTTCAGTACCCTCCGGCCTGCGGAACCGTTCCGTCATGCGATCGCCCTGTACGACCAGCGTAAGATCATCACGTGTTCGCACGCTGCCGATCCAATTCGGAAACGTCGCCCCCTCCACGCGATTGCCGCTGAATTCTCCGTTCTCATCGACGGTGTAGGTGCCGAAGAACCCGATGCTGCGGGACATGGCAATGCGATTTTCATCGTCCGTCCCCTCGCCGCGAGCATCGGAAGCAAACCGCGGGACGTCGGCGTCGGTCAGAACCTCCACGAAGTGCATGTCGGGAGTGAAGACAAGAAGGCCGTTGGGCTTTTCTCCATAGGCAGCGATATTTTTGCCTCCAGGATCGATGGTTGCCGATACCATGCGCCAAGTGCCTACAACCTGGTTTTCAGCGGCTGCCTGCGCGAAAGCAGAAGACGAGACACTGAAGGCGAGAGCCAATATAGCTGGTCGAATGGACATGTTATCTTCTTTCCTGTTCTCGAGGTCCTTGGTTCCGAACCGCTGCGGTTCACAGATCCTGCCTGTCGGCGGAATCTGCCACGTCTCGCTGTGCCTCAAGGGCAGACAGGCGTGCGGAGAGCGCCTTTGAGATGGACGAGTAGGCCGTGCTACCCAGCGCCAGCCGCAATGGCGGCGTCTCGCTCTCGGCGGCCGCTATGATTGCGGACACCGTGCGTGCCGCATCCCCCTTGATCTCGAAGCTGCCCTCGCTGATTGCCCGGCGAACGGCGCCGGCAGGAGTTTCATCATAGGCATCCATCGGTTTCGCGCAGACGAGATTGGCTCCGAAATTCGTGCCGGTTGGTCCCGGCTCGGCGATGATGACGTCGATGCCGAAGGGAGCCACTTCCTGTGCCACGGCTTCGAGGAAGCCCTCGATGCCCCACTTGGTCGCGTGATAGAGGCTGAAGCCTGGATATGCGATCTGCCCACCTTCGGACGAGACCTGAACGATCCGCCCGCCACCTTGCTTTCGAAGAAGGGGCAGTGCAGCACGGATCAGATGAATGGAACCAGTAAGGTTCGTGGCGATCTGCCGGTCGATCTCTTCATTCGTGAGCTCTTCCGCAGCACCGAACAGGCCATAGCCCGCGTTGCTGACGATAACGTCTATGCGGCCATGCCGCTTAAAGGCTCCTTCGACGGCCGAGACAATGCTCTCCGGCTCGACAAGATCGAGCTGAACGGTATCCAGGCGCTCGCGATATTCCTGCTCAAGTTGCGTCAGCGGTCCCGAGCGGCGGAGCGTCGCAATCACCTTGTGCCCCTGGGCGAGTAACTGCTGCGCCATCTCGAAACCGAGCCCGGAAGAAGCGCCGGTAATGAACCATGTCTTTGGCATGTAATTTTCCTCATCTGTTCATCGCCGAATGTAGACCCGCAGCATTGGTGATATAAGACTGCCAATTTGATATGAAGTGGTGAGGATAAATCACGAATGATACGCCCTAGTCTGAATGACCTTGCCGCCTTTGCCGCGGTTGCCAATCACCAAAGCTTCCGCAGAGCGGCCGACATCATGGGGGTCTCGCGCTCCGCCCTCAGCCACGCGATTATCGGATTGGAAGCAAAGCTGGACGTCCGCCTCTTCAATCGGACGACACGCAGCGTATCGCTGACGCAGGCCGGCGCGCGCCTGCTCGCACGACTCGACCCGGTTCTGCAGGATCTCGATCAAGCACTCGATACCCTCTCGGAGGAGCGCGGAACCCCAAGCGGCTCGCTGCGGATCAATGCGAACAAGAGCGGCGCCCGTATCCTGCTCACCGACGTCGTTCCACGCTTTCTCGATCTCTATCCCGATGTCGAGCTTGATCTGGTATCGGAAGGCCGGCTGGTCGATATCGTGGAACAGGGCTTCGACGCCGGAATACGCCTGCTGGAAACAGTTCCGAAAGACATGGTCGCGGTGAAGTTCGGCGGCGACGTCCGTTTCATCGCCGTGGCGGCGCCGTCCTATCTCGACGGCAAGGCAAGGCCAAACACGCCCGACGATTTACATGCGCATCGCTGCATCCGCCAACGTTTGCCCAGTGGAAAGCGCTACCGCTGGGAATTTTCCAGACGCGGCGCCGAAGTGGCGATCGACGTGCCGGGCAATCTCACTCTCGACGACAACGATCTTCTCGTGCAGGCAGCCGCAGACGGACGCGGTATCGCCTATGTACCTGAATACTTTGCCCGACCGTTACTCGAATCTGGCCAATTGGTGACCGTGCTCAATGACTGGTGTCCGCCGACATCGGGCCTGGCGCTCTATTACCCGCGCAGCCGGCACATGCCGTCACCACTACGAGCCTTCATCAACCTCCTCCGAGAAGTGGACAGGTCGCAATGACAGGGCGGCACTGAGTGGGCGCTGCCCCTGTCAACAGGTATGTCAAGGCGTTGCTGGCTGACGTCGTAAGATCATGCCGCCATGGTGCAGTGTGTTGGCATCGACGAAATCGCCATCGGCGGTGAAGCCCGTGTCGTCCCAGTACTCGATATGCGTCCCGTCGACTTCGTAACGACCCTCATAAGCTCGCTCCCGCTGGCCGCGGGCCTCGACATAGCGTCCGTTCGGCAGAAGTTCATGGCGAACACGGTTGTCGTCGGTGACCCACATGCCTGCGTAGGGATGGTTCGGCTGCAAATTGGTCTCCTGTGCTTCTGCCGATTGAAATGAAAGGGTGGCCGTGATGATTGCTACAAGTGCCTGTCGCATGGTCCTGCTCCATTGAGCGTTGCTGTTCTCGGTTTGGAAGCCATGGCGCACGGATGCGCGGTTATCGGTCGGCAGACGCTCAGGTCTGCCGAACCGCAGGCGTCGGTCATTGTGACCGCGGGGCGTTGTTGTCGACCACCTGCTGATAAGCAACGAGGTCTAGAAAGGCCTCCGCATTGAGGACGAGGCCGTCCTTCATCTTGAGTATCCAGACGAACTGGTTGCGATAAGGTGCGCCCGACGTCGTGGTCGCCGTTCCGTCGAAGCGGATGATGATCGTGTCCCCGTCCGCAAAGATGTTGTGCACCTCCGGCGCGATCGGGGTCGCGAGCCGGCTGGTCAGGGGACGCGAGGCCTTCTCGATGAAGTCCTTCTGGTTGCGATACGTGCCGGCGACCGGCCCGGAACCATGGATCGTCCAGACGACGTCGGGAGCGAGAAGCTCCCCGAAGACATAGGTGCCCCCGCGCCATTTTTCGAAGGCGGCTTCGACTATCGCCTTGTTCCGTTGCTCGATAGCCGCACTGTCCGCAGCCTGCACCTGCGTTGCCGTGGCGTTTGCAATGGCTGTGCCCGGCAGGGCGAGCGACAGCAATGCCAGTGTGATCAGAGCTCTACGGCTCGCGCCGGCGACCCACTGGCGTGTCGGAAGAATGGTCATGGTACAGTCCTTTCCTGGCTGCTGAGAGTTTGATGAGACCCATCGACCGGCACTGAAGCTGCGTGCACCGTCGACAGGCCTCGCGTCCTAGCTCGTATGATCTAAGGTAGGCGCCTCGATGAGATCGGACAATTTGCCCAATGATGACCACTCTGGTAAATCTATCTAACCAATGGCAATCGATCTGAATGGCATTTCCGTTTTCCTGGCTGTCGCCGAAGCGCGCAGCTTTCGTGTGGCCGCGGAGAATCTGGGCGTCACTCGACCAGCGGTCAGCCAGGCTGTCCGACGTCTTGAAGATCGGCTGGGCGTCGCGCTCGTGCGGCGCACGACGCGCAGTGTCAGTCTCACGGAGGCCGGCGAACAACTGTATCATCGGGTGGCGCCGGCGATTTCCGAAGTCGGACTGGCGCTCGACGCGACGGCGGACCGCGACAGCACACCGAGCGGACTGTTGAGGCTGGCAGTGTCGTCCATCGCCGAGCAGTTCATTTCGGGGCCACTTCTGGCGCGTTTCGCGGATGCCTTTCCCTCAGTTCAGATCGACGTGACGGTCACGGACGAGGAATTCGACATCGTGGCGGAAGGCTATGACGCGGGGGTGCGGTTGGGCGAGGTCATCGATCAGGATATGTTTGCCGTTCCAGTCTCGGGCGACCAGCGCCAGGGCGCCTTCGCCGCGCCGTCCTACATTGAACGTTTCGGCAGACCCAAGCATCCTTCGGAACTCTCAACGCATCGGTGCATCGGCTGGCGACCAGCGCCACACAGCGCACCCTATCGCTGGGAATTCGGCGAAAACGGGCGCGAGTTCGACGTGGCTGTCGACCCGCAGATCACCACCAACGACATGTGGCTTATGATCCGCACGGCCTGTGCCGGTGGCGGCATCACCTTCGGTATGGAAGACACGTTCAAACCCTATGTCGCATCCGGTCAACTCGTCCCTCTCCTTCAGGACTATTGCCCTCCGTTTGCCGGCTTCTTTCTTTATTACCCCAGCCGGCGCAATCTCGCTCCGAAACTTCGGGCGCTCGTCGACCATGTGAAGCGGTGGCGATAGCGCCCCAACGACGTCGTCGTCATCACAGTCATTGCCGGCCTGATCGCGTCGCTTGCGTCTAAGACGGCTGTCCAGCTTTCTGGCCCGGCCCCTTGAGATCGCTTCATCCGAATCCGACAGCATCGAGCCTTGACAGTCGTTCGCTACCTTGCGATTATCGTATGGTAGCGAACAAAATGAGCAGGCCGTTTACATGCATGATCAGGCGGACACCAAAGACCTCTCCGTGGGAGCATGGACGAAGCGATGTTACTTCGCGGGCCGGGCTCTCATGGACGAGCGCCTGCGGCCTTTCGATCTGGGATCCACGCAATGGTATGTCCTCTGGTATCTCGTCAACAACGGCCCGTCCGTCCAGCGTGATCTCGGTCGCGCACTCGAGCTGGAACGCGCGACCCTGAGCGGAATCATCGCCACGCTCGTCCGCAAGGACCTGGTCGCGCAGACCGCGGATGGAGGCGATCAGCGTCAACGTCTGCTGACTTTGACAGCCGCCGGCGAGGCGCTGTGGCGCCGGATGCCTGATCTTTCTTTCATTCACGATGCTGCCTTCGGCGGGATCGACGAGGCCGATCTGGCCACGACCATCCGTGTCCTCAGATCTGCGACCGAACGACTGCAGGCCTTGTTGCGAAAGGATTGAGCGAATGTCCGTATTGATCACCGGAGCCACCGGGCTCGTTGGCGAGCGACTTCTGCCGCGGTTGGTGGAGACCGGCTACGCTTGCCGAGCCCTGCTCCGGGCGGGCAAAAGCTGCCCTGAAGAAATAGATGCCGTAACGGGCGATATTCTCGACCCTTCAACCCTGGCGAACGCCGCCCAGGGGGTTTCCGCAATCGTGCACCTGGCCGCCGTGTTTCGCACACAAGACACCGATCTCATCTGGAAAAGCAACCTCGATGGGACACGCAACTTGATCGCTGCGGTGAAGACCCACGCTCCCGACGCGCGGTTCATCATGTCGAGCACCAGCCACGTCTACAACAAGGACAATCCGCATCCGGGAAGGGAAGACGACCCGGTCGATCCCCAGCACGCCTATCCCGCAAGCAAGGTTGCCGCGGAAAAGGAACTGCGCGAAAGCGGGTTGAACTGGTCCATCCTTCGCTTCCCCTTCGTCTATGGCGACGGTGACGGACATCTCCAATCTCTTCCCAAGCACGTCAGCACCTGGCATCCGGCGCAACGCATGAGCACGATCCACCATCGTGATATCGCACAAGCAATCACGCTGGCGCTCAAAGGTGATTTCGATCGGCGCATCGTGAACTTGGCCGACGAGGCGCCCTCCTCCATCTACGAACTCGCGGGCATGGTGGGGAAGCGGTTGGACTCAAGTTGCGAGCCTCTCTCAAATCCCTGGTACCTGCATGTCGATACGTCCCTCGCCCGCAGCCTGGGTTTTCATCCCAGCATCAGGACCGTCTACCAAGCCTGGCAGGAAGGAATTTCGTAGGCGGATCGCAGAACTTGGTGGCCGGGCTCGACATTTTGGCCTGTTAGCGTCTGTTGCCTCCTTGGCGCACCTGAATGGTTGGTTTTTTCGTAGCGCTCTTGAACCAATTCGAACCATCGACCCGTTGATTCTCAGCATCGAGAACAAAGCCTAGCTCGTTGGCAAAGTGTCTGGCCATTCCTGCGCGCCATGGAGGACGCGAAGAATGCGGACCGCTGTTTCGGTAATTGCATACGCCGCGACGTACGGCGTGCCGTTAATTACCAGTTCGCGGGTGCCCGCAATTCTGCCAACACGACCGCTCGCGGGGAAATCTACCAACCGACGGACGGCAGCAACGATCCGTTCGTCGACCAGAATGGCGGCCGACGGATTTTCTGCTTCTATGTATGTGAAGATGGCGTCGCGATCCGATAACGCGAACGCAGCCCAGGCAAGCTTCACGATTTGCGAGCATCCGCGTTAAGGCGGGCTGCCGCTCGACGTTCAGCAAAATGTGCCTCGACTTCGTCATCCGAGACGTCCGGCCGAGTATCGTTCAGCGCTTCAAGTACCTTGGTGCGAAACCAAGTGTCATGGGCCTCACTGCCTGAAAGAAGTTCAAGCGGCAGCGCACCCTCGTTGGCCGTCCGGGTGAGTAAGATCCGAACCGCGTCCGATACCGTAAGCCCCATATTTCCAAGTACTGCCGAGGCACGATCCCGAACCTCGGCATCAATACGAGTTTGCACCAGTGCATTTGCAGCCATAGCGATCTCCACTTTTCGGTGAGATGATAATGCATATGAATGACAAATGCCATAGCGCTTTTAGGACCGCCTTCGCCCGTTCTCGTTTCCTCTAGTTGCTTTTGAATGGTATCTGAAGCGACGAGCGCAATCTCAATCGTGGGATAACGCCTATTTATGGAACGGTAGCGTCGCCTTAACCTGGGTTGGGCACAGGATGCCCAGGGCGGGGCCGCTTCATGCGGCAGTCGTCAAGGCGATTTGGCTCCAGACCGCCATAGCGGCAGCACGAATATCGTGGTGATCGGCGGCTGTCAGATGTTTGCGGTGAAGATGGAAAAGGTTGGCGATCGGGCCATGGATGGATACGAAGGACTGGCATTGCCCTGCCGACTTGAACCGGATCATGCCTCGTTCTCGTCGTCGGACAGCCAAGTGTGAGTTCTCCGCCCGGTTGTTCAACCCCTTATGCGAACGATGCTCGACACCGGGCATGATTTCTCTTCTGGCCACATCGTAGGATGATCTGAGCTTGTCGGTGATCATAACACGCGGTGTGACGCACTGGGCCTTCAGTAGCTTTCGCATCAGCCGAAGGGCCGCCTTCTTGTTCCGGCGGCTCTGGATCAGAGCGTCGAGAACATAACCATCAGCGTCGACGGCCCGCCATAACCAGTATTTTTTGCCCTTGATGGAAACGACCATTTCGTCGAGATGCCACTTGTCGGCAAAACTTCCCCTGGACCGCCGCCGGGATGGAGCGGGCATAGTCTCGGCCGAACTTGGCAGCCCACTCCGCGACAGTCTGGAACGAGACTTCAATACCCCGCTCCGCCAGCAGATCTTCTACATGGCGCAGGCTCAGCGGAAATACAGCCAAACCGCATGCGCTATAATCTCTGCGGGAAAACGATGACGCTTATACCTGGGCGTCGTAAGATCGGTCGGCGGGTTCGGGCTCATGCCCATAAATACCGCCGAAAATGTTAAGGCGACGCTACCATCACGAGCCATGTGGAGGCAAACGGCATAATTCCAGTCTATCGCAATCGGGTTCGGCGACTTCTAATCGAAGTCACTTTGCGGCTTTGATGCAAAGCGTATCGAAGAAGGCTTATTGAACAACGATCTTTTCCACGCAAGGAATCACCGATTTTGGATGAAGATGGGATTGCTGCGGCAGCGGTCGATACCACCAATCTCGAGACGCCCTATCCGACGAATATCGTCCGGCGAAAGGATCTTGTTGTCATGCGCCAACCGCATCACTACCAGCCGCTCGTCAAATGGCATCAGTGAGAGAACGGCACGATGTCCACATTCACATTCGCGACCGTCCCGCAGATCATTGCGGGGCCGGGTTGCATCGCCAAGCTCTCGGAATTGACGAAAACCCGACTTGGGCCGCGTGTTCTGGTGATTTCGGACGATGGGGTCGTCAAAGCTGGACTCGTTCAGCCGGCCCTGGCAACCCTTGCGAACGGCGGCGCTGAGACATCGACCTTCACCGGCGTTGTCGCCGATCCACCGGAAACGATCATTCATGCGGCTGTGGCGCAGGCGATTGCCTTCGGCGCAACCGGTGTGCTTGGCATCGGCGGCGGCTCGTCGCTCGATGTCGCCAAGCTGGTGGCCCTGCTCTGCAAAAGCGGTGAAGCACTCGGCGATATTTATGGTGTGGGGAAAGTCAGTGGGCAGCGCCTGCCGCTGGTACTCGTGCCGACAACGGCGGGCACCGGGTCTGAAGTCACGCCGATTTCCATTGTCACCACCGGCGCATACGAGAAAAAGGGCGTCGTATCGCCGGTGCTGCTACCGGATGCGGCCCTTCTCGACGCGGAGTTGACCATCGGCCTTCCACCGGTCGTGACGGCTGCGACGGGGATCGACGCCATGGTGCATGCCATCGAGGCGTTCACCTCCGCGAGTGCAAACAACAATCCAGTTTCCCGTGCCCTTGCCAAGGAGGCCCTTCGGCTTCTCGGGGCGAATATCGAGATTGCCGTCGTGAACGGAACCAATCTGGCCGCCCGACAGGCGATGCTGATCGGCGCCATGCTGGCCGGCCAGGCCTTTGCCAATTCGCCAGTCGCTGCCGTCCATGCTCTCGCCTACCCGGTCGGTGGCCGCTATCATGTTGCGCACGGCCTTTCCAACAGTCTGGTGCTGCCGCATGTCCTGCGCTTCAACGCGACTGCGTGTGGCGATGCCTATGCCGAGCTGGCGCCTTGCCTTTTTCCTCACCTTGAGCCGCCGATCAAGCCGAGCGGATTTCCCGTTTCATCGAAGGACTGGCATTGCTGCCTGTGCGCCTGAACCTCCCTGTACGCCTGAGGGATGTCGGAATTCCCAAAGATGGGCTCTCTCTGCTTGCGGAGAGTAAGCGCGAATTTCCCCGCACCTTTTGCCATTGAGTGCTCTGATGCATGAGGTGTCCACCAAAATAGGTGGACACCAAGTGATGGAAGAAGATGAGCAGAAACTGCGTGTGAGACTTGTCGGCCGGAACGGGCGACGCCGATACGACCCCGCATCGAAGGACCGTCTTGTCGCGGCCTGCCTCGAGCCTGGCGTGTCGGTATCGAGGCTTGCGCTCGAACATGGGGTCAATGCGAACCTTCTGCGCAAGTGGATAAAGAAACGCACGCAGACCCAGCCTCTCCCGCCGTCCTCATCACCGGCGTTTATCCCGGTTCAGATTGAAAGCACTTCCCATCGGGCCTTGCTGCGACAGAGCAGCATGGCTGCGGTGGATTTGCCGGGGACTTGCGATGGAGTGCGTGGGTCGGCATCGAAAAGGGCTGCGCCTTTTTCCTCTCCAGCCAAGGTGAGCGCGTCACTGCCGAACGGCGTGAAGTTGACGCTGGAATGCGGTGATGTGGATGCATTGACGGCGATCATCGGAGCGTTGGGTCATGTTCAGACTGGGCGCTGATCTGAAAGTCTACCTGCACCGTGAGCCGATCGACTTCCGGGCCGGCATCAACAGCCTTGCGGTTCTGGTTCAGGAAACGATGGCGCTCGATCCGTTTGCTCCGGTGGTTTTTGCGTTCTGCAATCGCCGTCGCGACCGGATGAAGCTCTTGTTCTTCGACCGGTCCGGCTTTGTGCTGGTCCTGAAGCGGCTGACCGAGGACAAGTTCCGGTGGCCGCGCCGCGAGGCAGCGGTGGTCACGCTTACGACCGAGCAATTGCACTGGATCCTCGACGGCATCGATATCGATGCGATGGTCCGCCATCCGGTGCGGCAATATCAGGTTGCCGGTTGAGGGCTTTCGAATTGAGCGGTTGACGCGGCGGCATGCTTTCGATTCAAGAATCTGATGAATCGACCCGGCGAACCGACTGTTGAAGAGTTGATGGCGCGCATTGCTGCGCTGCAGGCGGAGAACCGTCAGCTCACGGAGCGCGTCGTCAAGCTCGAGGAAGAACTGGCGCTGGCACGGCTGCATCGTTTTGCGCCACGCAGTGAAAAGCACGTTGATCGCCTCTTCAATGAAGCTGAACAGTTTGGCGATGAGGACGCCGCCGACAACGAAGATGGCGATGTCGTTGCCCTGCCGGACACGGGCTTGCCGGCGACCCCAGGGGCGACGGGAAAGAAGCGCGGCCGCAAGGCCTTGCCGGACAACCTGCCGCGCGAGCGCGTCGAGTATGACCTTGCCGACGACGAGAAGGCTTGTCCTTGCTGCCGTCACCCGATGCATCGCATGGGCGAGACCGTCACCGAGCAACTTCATATCGAGGTGAAGGCGAAGGTCCTGCAGAATGTGCGCTTCAAATATGCTTGCCGCCATTGCGACCGCACCGGCATCAACACGCCGGTCGTGACCGCGCCGATGCCGACGCAGCCCTTGCCGGGCAGCATCGCCACGGCTTCGACGCTGGCCTTCGCGCTCGTTCATAAGTATGTCGACGGCACGCCGCTCTACCGCCTGGCGCAGACATTCGAACGCGCCGGCGTTCCCGTCAGCCGTGGCGCTCTGGGCCACTGGGTGATCGGCTCGAGCGAAAAGCATCTCTCCCGCATCTATGACGCCCTGAAGCTGCGGCTCAGATCGCAGCCTCTCATCCATGGCGACGAGACGACGGTTCATCGTGTCCGCTACCGATAGCCGCCCTCACCGGGTGGCGACCGAGTCCGAATACGAGGTGGTTCCGAATTTCGAGCGTTCGGTTGGCCAGCTGCGTCAGCGTCTCGTCGAGAATCCGCCGCCGGGTACGGCAAGGATTGCTAAGGGAGATGCTCGGGCGCTCGATCTTCCTGATGCTACAATCGATGCCGTCATCACATCTCCACCTTACCTGAACGCGATTGACTACTTGAGAGGTCACCGCATGTCTCTCGTTTGGTTAGGCCATTCGATCCCGGAGCTCCGTTTGGTAAGGTCTTCGTCAATCGGAGCCGAAAGAAAAGCTGACAGCCACGACCAGAAAAACGAGGTAGACACCGTGGTGACTGCCATGCGTGGACGTTCCGCTCTTCCCGGTAGGATTGAAGGAATAATCCAAAGATATGCACTCGACCTTCTTAGCATGGCCGCCGAAATTGCGCGTGTGCTGAAGTCCGGCGGTTCGTCGACTTATGTGGTGGGCAACAGCTGTATTAAAGGTACCTTTATCAACAACGCTCAAGGGGTCGCTGAAAGCGCGCGGATTGCGGGAATGGAACTAGTTGAAATGAGGGAACGAGACCTGCCCGTTGCCAACCGCTATCTTCCGGTCACGGGCGATAGTCTAAGCAAGCGCATGCGAACGGAAACGATACTGGTCTGCAAGAAACCCTAATGATCACTTCTCATCTTATTGAAGGCGTGGTCCGCAAAAAGCGATGAAGATCAAACAAAATGCCGTTCGGGTTCTTGCGACCACCATGAGGCGATATAGCGAAGCAAATCTAGCATTCAAAACACTTAAGCATGTAGATTTGGAAGAGGCTATTGAAAATTTAGACCGAGCATTCGAGTCAAAATTGGAAGCGCTTCACAGCCTGTACGATGTCGATAAATCCGATTTCGATTACTTCGTAAATCCCGACACCGCCGTGTTGATTATGCTCAGAAATGCGCTCCATCACCGTGACCATGAGCTTTTTTCCAGTTGGAACGCCGAAATGAACAAACCAGGCGGTCCTCGTCGTTTTCTAGGGGCCGAATTTCTTTTGGTGAGCCATCGGCTGGTGAACCCAGCTTCGACAGCACGACAGTTTTATAAAATCCAAGACTTCCTCATGCGCGTCGACCCAGTGCTCCAATCACCTGCATTGGAAAACAAGTTAAGTAGCGCTAATCGACAGTCTCTCATCCAACATTTGCGCGCTGGCCTCCATTTCGACGACGTTCTCCGAAAAGCAGAACGGGAGAGGTATCCTCAGAAGCAGATTTACTTAAATGTGATACCTGTGTTCATCTCCGCCGTCTCGAGGGTCTTTAGAAGCCTTAGGGACAGAGGATTGATTTTCGAAGGCGCCGATGCGTTGGATTTTCGCGACCATTTCGACGAGAAGCTCGTCGTCGATTTTTCGAATTTGAACTACGATAAAGTCCGAATAATTTGAGCTGATGCAACCCGGATATCTCCGGACAAATTCACCGTCGCATATTCTGGGAAGCTGATGGCGATAAACCTCCAGTCCGGCCTTCTGACCCCCGCCGAACGTGGCTCCTTTCACGCGACCCTTGATGGGCACGGCTCCTACAACACGTTTCAATTCGTTTTACGGCTGTCTCCGAAGGTCCATAAAGCCTTGGGCGGCATTGCCAACGGCAGTCAGTCGACTCAAAGATCGAATTTTGAAACCGTACAGGCGTTCTCGACTTTTCTTCACGAGACGATCCACTGGTGGCAGCATGTTGGATCAACGCATGGTTTAATGCTTAGCCTCACATACCCGACACAAGCACACGCGAACTACACGCACTTAAAGGAGCTGCTGGAGAGATACGGCTTTCAAAAATCGGTCCGTGAACTGGCGCTCACGCTGCCAGGGCCAAGCACTGTCAAGAACGTTACCGGTCTCGCCAATCGTATAGTCAATAATCACTTCGATTTCGGAGCGTTCCGGGCTCTAACGTACAATTCAGCTTCCGCTAAGGATATCAGCAACAGTCCCCTATTTGAATCGGTTGGACACGCACACCAGATAGCTTATGGCAACAATATCCTCGTCTTAGGCGCCACCGTCGACCCCGAATTTAAGGTACTACCTCATCCGAAGGGATGGGAAGATGAGTTTCACGCCCTTCGAGCGGCCAAGGAAACGGGCTTCTACTTCAAATCTCCCATCGAATTATGGGGAGTAGGTACGCGAGAGATATTTGAAGGCCAGGCCTGTTTTAGCCAAATGCAATATCTCGCATTCGCTTCTAATGGTCGATTGGAGCTTGACGACTTTAAACAAATGGGAATGCTTCACGGGGTCTATGAGTCAGCGTTTAACTTGTTCCTTGAAGCGACGCAATTAGACCGACCAGCTTCGGTGACCCACCCAACCGTTGGGCTGTTCCTCCTGGTATGCGATATGGCCATAAATCCTGGAGCAGGTTTTCCTTTTGAGATATGGCCGCATTTCCGCTCATTTATAACTGACACCGATCCAGGTGCCAGATTCATGATGCTGGCAACCTTGATCAGGATTCAATGTCCTTGGACAACCACCGCGATCCGGCACTACAGTCGGGAGGAGTACGTCGCCGTCACAAGTGAGCTTGCTCGTTACTCATTAAACGCATCGCCGCTGGAAATCGCCGCGGCGTGCACAGACTGGATCAGAGAAGATGCTGCTCTCCATGGCTTGATGGGTGAGCTTGAAACGTTCGACTTTAAGGTAGGGAATACCCCCGTTCGGGTACTTTTCTCCCATTTTCTTGCATTCATGCAGGATAAGCTCGCGACACCAGAGTTCTTTTGCTGGCCTGGCGCTTGGATGGCAGGTGAGCGCGTATCGGAACACGCGTTATTTTTGTTTGATCGGCATGGCGCCTTGTTCATTGATAAAGAAGACGACGACGGCATCTTTCCAAGATTGGTTTCAGGTCGCAGTGAAGAGTCTGTTCAGAACGTGTTCGATAGCTTCTACGCCGCCAACGTTACTTACGACATGACGGATCAATGGATCCAAAAACCGGGGCGATTTAACTACAACTACCGTTGGCTGAGCCAGAACGGCACCCGCGAGGAAATGAAGACATTCGCGGATCGTCACTTCGAGATGATTTACGGTGCTCACCCTGATGATGCTTCAATTCTTTCAATGTGATTTCGATTCAGAATTTCACATCATCATGATCGAACATGAATCTCACCCTACCTCAGACTAATCTCATTCCCGTTCGCGGCAGCAATGACTAGATTCTAGTCTATGTCGCACTAGGCCGTATTTTGGAGGAGCAGATGCCGCATTTCGATCTAGAGGTTGGGGAAGACGGGACCGTTACACAGGTGCGGAAAGATGGCGATCCGTATAAGGCGGCGGTACAGCTCGAGCAAGTGTACACGGTTGTTTCGACGTATTTCCGGCTTGCCTCGGATCATCTGCGGGCGATGTCTGAACAGGAAAGCGCGAACGAACTGCGTGGTTCTGGCCTTCAGAGCTTCGTCATGAGCCTCACCGGCCTGGAGGCGTTCGCCAACACCTATTTCCACGTGCGTGGAAACCAGTTAGGCAGCGCAGCAATCCTGCAGCGCCTTGAACAGCGCAGCGGGACTCTCTCCAGGAAATTTGCGGATCTTATCGCAATGACGCCCGAGCAATTTGTCACTGATCAGGCTACGCTCATCGACCGGATATTCCAATTCTCCAACCTCAGAAACACGATAATGCATCCGCGTTGGACACCGTCATCCATGTCGCTCCCGGGCATCCACATTGATGGGCTCGTTGAAAACCCGCAAGCGATCTTCGAAGACGCGAATTTCTGCAGAGAAGCGCACTATTGGTGCCTGCTGTTGATCGCGAGAATTGGTGAGGCCCAGGGCATCTCGAGGATCGATGGCTTCCTATTCCACTGGACAGGTTATTACGGCATGACGTTGGCGACGATATTAAACGAGCTTGGATTTAGCCCAGAAACCATCGCCTGATGAAAGACCTAGAGGGCGTTCGGTCGATCGTAAGCGACAAGGAGACCCCGTCTGGCGTAGGGAGTGAGCGGTCGTATATTGGTAGCGG
>NZ_LNTU01000037.1 GCF_001558695.1 Paramesorhizobium deserti | reverse complement strand
AAAAAAACACAACCCGCCGAAGTCGTACCGGTCAACGGCGTGCCTGCCAGAACAAAACGAACGTCCAAATGAGAAGGGCAGCAGAGATGGCTCCCTCTGCGATATAAAGCCACGTCATCGCTCATCCGGAGGTAAGGTTATGTCTGTCCGCGGTCCGCTGCTTAATGGCAGTGAACTGTGCCAGTGCTGTTGTCCATATGGCAGCATTGACCGGGCGGCGAGCTTTTCCGACAACCGCCGCCGTGTGCGAGCGCGGATGAAGTGAATGCCAATACGGCAAGCAGAGTGAGAACCGTTTTCATAAAAACCCCCCATGGCTGAAAACAACCAGGCGGCGAGCTTTTCCGACAACCGCCGCCGTGTGCGAGCGCGGATGAAGTGAATGCCAATACGGCAAGCAGAGTGAGAACCGTTTTCATAAAAACCCCCCATGGCTGAAAACAACCAGAGGTAATCATGAATGCCGAAGGCTTGCAAGTAGAGGCATTCCGCTTTCACGATGCGCCGGTGCCTCCTTCAGTATCCGACCTGGGGCGCGTTGCTACCAAAGTCGGCTACGGACGTGGAATCTGCCGGCACCGCCTTTCGGCCTATGCGTCTTGCCCCTGGGGGCAGCGAAAGATCCGCAAACCCGTCGAAAGCGCCGCCTGTTCCGGACCTTTTAGTGCATGATATTGCGCAGGAAGTTCTGAGTCCTCACCTGCGTTGGCGCGTCGAAGAAGACGTCCGGCTTGCCGATCTCGACGATCTCGCCGCTTTCCATGAAGACAACCCGATCCGCCACCTTCCTTGCAAACCCCATCTCGTGAGTGACCACGATCATCGTCATGCCATCCTCGGCCAGCGCCACCATCGTGTCGAGGACCTCCTTGACCATTTCCGGATCGAGCGCTGACGTCGGCTCGTCGAAGAGCATGATCTTCGGCATCATGCAGAGGGCGCGAGCGATTGCGACACGCTGCTGCTGCCCGCCTGACAGCTGGCCAGGATACTTCTCCGCCTGTTCCGGTATCCGGACCTTGGTAAGGAAGCTCATGGCCCGCTCTTCCGCTTCACGTCGCTGTGCTCCTCGCGACAGGATCTGCGGCAGGGCGCAGTTCTCCTTCACGGTGAGATGCGGGAACAGGTTGAAGTGCTGGAACACCATCCCGACATCGCGGCGTATGGCGTCGAGGTTCTTCACGCTGTCGTCCAGCGGGGTGCCGTTCACGAGGATCCGGCCCTCTTGATGCTCCTCCAGGCGGTTGATGCAGCGGATCAGTGTCGACTTCCCCGAGCCGGACGGACCACACACGACGATCCGCTCGCTGACCGCGACATCGAGATCGATGTTCTTCAGCACCTGGAAGGTATCGTACCACTTGTTCAGAGCCGATATCCGAATGGCGGCCTCAGCATCTACGTTCATCGGTAGCTCCTTGCTTGAACACAGCTTTCCAGCCAACGGGAGTAGTTCGAAATGCCGAAGCAGATGAGGAAGTAGATACCGGCAACGAAGATGTAACTCTCGACATACGGCGCCGGCCATTGTGGATCCGTCGCCGCGACCCGGCCGGCGCTCAGCATGTCGAAGACGCCGACGATCAGAACGAGGCTGGTATTCTTCACCATGACGATCGTGGTATTGGTCAGCGGCGGAATCACTTTCTGCAGCGCCTGTGGCAGAACGATATGCCAGATGATTTTCCATGACGGGATACCGAGTGCCTTGGCTGCTTCAGCCTGTCCGGGCGAAACGCCCTGGAGGCCGCCACGGATAACCTCCGCCAGGTAGGCGGCCGCGAAGACGGTGAGGGCGGCAAGCGTCCTAGCAAGCTTGTCGATCGACCACCCGGCAGGGAGCAGCAATGGCAGCAGGATGGAGGCCACGAACAGCAGTCCTACCAGGGGAAGACCGCGAACAAGCTCGATCGTCAATATCGCGAGGAGGCGCGGGACTGGCAGGATGGAACGCCGCCCAAGGGCGAGCATGACGGCGAAGGGGAAACCGAGACCAAGCGAGAGCAATGCCAGGAGAAGCGTGACTGGAAGTCCGCCCCAGGCGGAACTGGGCACTGGGCTTAATCCCATCACGCCGCCCCACATAAGGAGCAGCATGGCAGTGATCACCGCGCCCCAGGCGCAGAGGAGCTTCATTCCCCATAGCCGCGGTGAAAGCGACGCAAGCACCATGAGGAGCATGAGCGCCATCACCAGCAGTGGCCTCCACTGCTCGTCCGGTGGGTAGGTTCCGAAGATGATGAACCGGAACTTCGCCAGGATGAATGCCCAGCAGGCTCCTCCCTGACGGCAGGTCGAGGGGTCGGTCGTCACCCAGGTGGCATCGATGATCGCCCAGTTGAGTGCGGGGACGAACGAGAGAAGCAGGAAACCGGTGAGGACAGTGAGGCAGCTTGCCGTCAGGTCACCGAACAGCAATGTCACGAAGGAGCGCCTACGGCGTTTGGGCGGCGCGGCCGTCGTTGAGATCGTTGTAAAGGAGTTCGCTTGAACGACGGTCATCGGGCCTCCACCAGCGCCACATGGGCGTTGTACCAGTTCATGAACAGAGAGACCGCGATGCTCAGCGTCAGGAAGACCGCCAGCAGGATTCCGATGCTCTCCAGCGCCTGTCCGGTCTGATTGATGACGGTGCCCACGACGAGACCAAGCTCCGGATACCCCACGGCAAGCGCCAGGGTCGTGTTCTTGATCGTCGAGAGGTATTGCGAGGTCATTGGTGGAATGATGATGCGCAACGCTTGCGGCATAACGATTTTCGTCAGCACATGCCGTTCCGAAAGCCCCACCGCGCGTCCCGCCTCCCACTGGCCGGCGGAAATCGCGTCGATGCCGCCTCTGATGATCTCGCCTATGAAGGCGGAGGTGTAGATGACGAGGCCAACCATCAACGCCGTGAACTCGGAGCTCAAGCGGAAGCCGCCAGCGAAGTTAAAACCCCTCATCTCGGGGGTACTCACCTCGCCAGTCGTTCTGACGACGATGTAGACAGCCGAGAGTATGAGCACGATCAAAGCGGCAGCGACTGGCCTCCCCAGACCTGCCCGATACACGCGATCGCGCAGGCGGTTCCACAGCAGATACGCCAGGAGGCAAACGACAGTGGTGGCGAGGAGGATCGCCAGCCCGGATCCGTTGAAACCGACCGAAGGAAGATAAAGCCCGCGGAGGGAGAGGTAGACGCCAGGCAATGGATTATATGCCTGTCGTGGTGCGGGAAGCATCGTTGTCGCCAGCGCGTACCAGAACAGCAGGTGCACGATAAGCGGCATGTTGCGCGCCGTCGTTACGAACACGCCGGACAGGTATGCAGTGAGAGGATGCCGCGAACGCCTTGCCAGCCCGACGATCAACCCAAGCAAGGTTGAGAAGAAGATGGCGATGAGCGATATAAAGATCGTATTCCCGAGACCTGTTATGTAGGCCCAGAGGAAGCTATCGGACGGATTGTAAGGGAGCACGCTCTCCGAGATCGGGAAGTTTGCCTGACGCTGGAGGAAATCGAAGCCGACCTTGATCCCTCGGGCATCCAGGTTTTCAATTGTATTGGTCACGAGCCACAGGATCAGGGCGGCGAAGCCGCCGAGCAGGACAATCTGTCCTGCCCAGCTCCTGAAGCGTCTGTTATCCAGCAGACCGGTCAGCATCGGCCGATCCTCCTACTGGAAAGCCATTGGGAACATCAGGCCGCCGTCGATGAACAGCCGGTTCGGGCCCCGATCGACCTTGAGCGGGCTGCCCTTGCCGACATTGCGCTCGAACATCTCGCCGTAGTTTCCGAGCTGTTTGACGATGTTGTAGGCGAACCTGTCGTCCAGGCCCAGAGCTTTCCCATTGCCGGGTTCGACGCCGAGGAAGCGTCTCGTGCGAGGATCGTCGGACTCCAGCATCTCGTCCACGTTCGCCTGGGTGATTCCGTAGAGTTCGGCATTGAGGAGCGCTTGGATCGACCAGTTCACGATGTCCATCCACTGGTCGTCGCCATGCCGCACGGCGGGCGTGAGCGCGTCCATGTATTTCGTGGCCGGGAAGATCACGTAGTCGTCAGGGTTGCTGGACTGGGTTGCCCGGACAGAAGCGAGCGCGGAGGCATCCGTGATAAGGGCGTCGCAGCGGCCCGAGAAGAATGCCTGACGGGTCGCGGCGACGTTGTCGAATACGACCGGCCGGAGATCGAGCTTCAGCTTGGACGAGACGTCGTTCACCACGACTTCGGTCGTCGAACCGGTCTGGACACAGACAGAGGCGCCCGTCATCTCTTCCACCTTCGTCACGCCGGACGCCTTCGCGACCATGAATCCAGTGAATTCGTAGTAGTTGGGCGTGGTGAAATTGATGCCGTTCGCATCCCGCTGCAGCGTCCAGGTCAGCGTCCGCGGGAGAATGTCGATCTCGCCGGTCTGCAGCGCTGGAATGCGCTGCTGTCCGCTGAGCGGTACGAACTCCACCTTCTCCCTGTCCCCGAAAACGGCGACTGCCACCGCGCGGCAGGTTTCGACGTCAAGGCCGCGCCAGTAACCCTTGTCGTCGGGTGCCCCGAAGCCGACGGTGCCCTGGCTTGCGCCGCAGACGATGTGACCTCTTTCCTTCACCTTGTCGAGCGTCGGGCCAGCATGGGCGGCCGTGGTGGAAAGCGCGGCGGCGAGCGCCACAATGCCGATTGTCCAGTTCTTCATGTCTTCGTTCCCTTTATTATTGATTGGGTTGGTGATGCTGTTCAGGCGGTTCTGGCCACCGGGGGCGCCGCGGCGACCGCCTCCACGATCGGTTCGAGGTCCGCCCAAAGATCGTTCTCGTCCTCGAGCCCGATATTGATGCGCAGGATGGTGCCCGAGTGAGCCGCGGGGTCGGTCACGCGCGTGATGGTCATGGGGGCAAGAAGGCTATGGGTGCCGCCCCAGGACGCCCCGATGGAGAAGGTCTGCGCCGCTGTCAGCAGGTCGGGGAGGGCGGTCTCGGCATGAGCAGGGATGACGACGCTGAACACGCCGCTCCCACCCGAGAAATCTCGCTGGAAAAATGCATGTCCGGCGGCACCGGACAGCGCCGGATGTAGCACCAGCCCTTGAGGCAGTCGGCTCGCCATCCTCTTGGCGAAGTCGAGGGCGACCCGGCCGGAATGGGCGAGGCGAACGCCCATGGTTTCCATCCCCCGCAATGCGAGCGCGCAGTCGTCGGGCGAGACGCCCATGCCGATCATGCGCATGGTGTCCTTCAGCTTCTTGTGGAGTGCCATGTCCTTGACGGCGATCGAACCCATCAGGAGATCGGAATGTCCACCGACATACTTCGTCAGCGCCATAGACGAGAAGTCCACATCGTGCGCCAGCGGCTTGAAATAGAGAGGCGTCGCCCAGGTATTGTCGCAGCCCGTCAGAACGCCGCGCGCCTTCGCCGCGGCGACGATGGCGGGAATGTCCTGGATCTCCATTGTCGTCGAGCCGGGCGACTCCGTCCAGATGAGCTTGACGCTGTCATCGATGAGATCCGCGATGCCAGCTCCGATCATCGGGTCATAGATCCGATATGAGATGCCGCGCGGCTTCAGGTAGTTTTCGCAGAAGCTGGCGACCGGGGGATAGGCGCTGTCAGGGATGAGGACAGTATCACCGGGCATGAGCACTGAGAGGAAGACCACGGTAATGGCGGCTTGTCCGGAAGGAACAAGCACCGTGCGCAGTCCCTGCTCGAGCGCCGTGATGGAAGCCTCCAACGTTCTGGATGTGGGCGTTCCGTGAAGACCGTAGGTATAGCCGTCGGGTCCACGCTTCGACCGATTGGCGTAGGCTTCCGCGCTGTCGAAAACGATGGTGGAGGCCCGGTAGGTCGGGGTAGCCAGGCTGGCGAAGCCTTCATGGGAGACTTCAGGTCGTTTAACGCAGAGCGTCCGGTCGCGCATTGGATTTCCTCTTTCGATTTCGGAGGAAAATCTGCCACGGTGGTGGTAGAAGGACAATTGACGAGGGCGTCTAGGTCCATGCGCAAACCTTATAGGCTACGAAGTTGAACTTCAGGCAGATCGAAGCCTTCAGGGCGGTCATCATTTCGGGAACGGCTTCCAGGGCGGCGGAGCTGATGGGCGTAACGCAGCCGGCTGTGAGCCGGTTGATCGGGGAACTGGAGGCGGCGATAGGCTTTCCGCTCTTCGACCGTGTGAAGGGGAGACTGGTTCCGACGCCCGAAGCGGAGATCTTCTATCGGGACGTCGAGACAAGCTTCCGAGGACTCGACAGGCTGCGCTCCACGGCGGCGCGTATTCGCGATTTCGGCTCAGGGCATATCCGTGTCGCGAGCCTCGCTGCGGCAGGTTCCACGGTAGTCCCCCGAGCCGTCCGCAAATTTAAAGAATCCTTTCCGTCTGCGATTGTAACCCTCAGCATCATGACATCGGCCTCCGTCCGCAATCATGTTGTCGATGGGGAATTCGATCTCGGGCTGGCTGCGGACGAAGTCGACCTTTCCGGAGTCGAGCATCAGGTGTTCGGAAGTTTCCCTGCGCTGTGCGCCCTCCCGTCCGGACATCCTCTCTCGTCGAAGAAGGTGATCCATCCACGGGATTTCGACGGGATCGATTATGTTGCTCTTTCTCCCGAAGACAGAGCCAGGCTTCAATTCGACAAATTATGTGAGGATGCAGGCGCCAAACCCAACCTTGTGATCGAGACGCCGTTCGCCATCACTGCCTGCGCACTCGCTCTCGAAGGTGTTGGGGCAGGTATCGTCAATCCGCTCGCGGTGGATGGCTTCGCCGAACGCGGCCTGATCCTGCGGCCATTCGAACCGGCCGTCTATTTCAAGAGCTATCTTCTGTTTCGGCCCGACATGCAGAAGGCGCGCCTGGTCAGGGCATTCGTGTCGGCTCTGATGGAGGTGCGCAATATGCGACATCAGGTGGCGGTTATTTAGGCCGGCAGGCCATGCATTGATTTCAGTATGTTTCGACGTGGAATATTCTGACGCAATTTTGGTGACGTTTTAGGTTGCGCCGATGACGCGGCCTCCCAGCAGATCGAGTTTTCCGCGGCCATACATCTGCCGTTTGACGAGCTTGAGCTTTGTAATCTGGCTTTCGGTCTGGCCATTAGACCAGGATGAGGTGATCGCAAGCTGAACCGCAGCCTTGTCCTTGAGAACGACGCCTTTGGCGAGCGACGCCATCACGCGTTTCTCCGCTCGATCTATCCAGTCTTCGAGGCCGGTCGCTGACTTGGTCAGACTCCTTGTTGAAGAAGCCCGTCATGCTCTGCCTCAGCCAAACCACGCTCAATGCACGCGCGACGACCGGCCTGTGCCCTCTACCTCAACCGCGGGGGCCCTCCCGCGCAGCGGGTTCATTCTATACATGAAGCCGATTTTGGCACCGAGGCCATAGCTGTCGCCGAACTCTTCCCACACCGCCCCGGCGCCGAGGCCTCGCCGAAAACCGAATAGCGGCCATCGGCCCAGCTAAGCGATGCACCCAGCCCAACGTCGCCCCACAGAGCTTGATACTCGCTTACCTATAGTGACGGACTCCGAGATCTCGACAGCACTCATCGCTCAATTGATTCAGGTAATTCAGGTGACCGTTTGATTTGCTTGCGGCAATCAGTCCTGCTTTCCTGACACTTATGTGATCCTCGCCATCTTTTCTTGCGCCGCACAATGTGCGAGGTTGCGTGCGTGAAAATCTGGTCTTTGCTCCCCCGTCTGCTCTCGATCCTGGCGGTCCTGAGCCTTCTGACTGCTCCATCGGCTGCGGCGATGATGGGTGCCGAGCCCATGGCGGCGATGGAGGACATGCCGGGCTGTCCTCAACAGAAGCAGTCGCTGCCGGATTGCCAGAAGTCGTGTCCATTGGTGACTTTGTGCGTGGCCAAATGTTTCCCGAGCGCGCCAGCGGTCAGCGCATCCCATCGGGCCATTTCCGTATCCGTGACCGTGCTTACGCCATGGGATGACGCCGCGCGCGATCTCCTGGCCGAAGCACCCCCTCCACGACCTCCCAGAACCTGAGTTCATCGCCGGCTCGTTTTGAGCCGTCTGCCGTGTGGCCGACTGCCGTGCGGCGAAACGCCGTGGCTTGTTGCCACGAGTCAAGCCGTGCGCCTGCGCGGATCAATGATGAAACTCGGGAATTGAACAATGAAGTTTTTTGCAATGAAGCGCACCGCCTCTGCGGTGCTGATGGGTCTTGCGGTTGCGGGCCTTTCCTCCAACGCCTGGGCCGGGATCCAGGATTACGAGTTCCAGCTCGTCCAGCCTGAGATCGAGCAAGGCAATGCGGCCGTGATCGCCGTGCGCCTGGTCGACAAGCGCTCGGGCGAAGCCGTGCCGGACGCCGTGATCTTCGCCCAGCGCGTCGATATGGCGCCTGACGGGATGGAAATGATGGCAGCGCCGATCGAAGCGCTGCCGTCGACCGAGCCCGGCGTCTACCGCTTCAAGGCGCAAATCTCGATGGCGGGTGGTTGGCGGCTGTCGCTCGGCGCCAAGGTGCAGGGCGAGACCGGCACGCTCGAAAACAAGCTCGTGTTCAAGGCCGTGCCATGAACCGGGCGGCCCGAATTGGCCTCACCCTCGCCACCGTTCTGGCGGCGGGGGCTGGAGGCTATTGGGCCGGGCATCGCGATCTCGCGCTGCCTGACCCTTCATGGCTTCGCGCCGTTCCTTGGCTCGAGAGTGCCGGAATTCTGCCGGCGAGTGCCGGTCGCGCGCAAACAGGGCCTGTCATCTATTACCGCGATCCGGACGGTCAGCCCTTCTATTCCGCCGTGCCGAAGAAGACCGCCGATGGCCGGGACTTCCTTGCGGTTCATGCCGACGAGGATGTAAGCTTCGAGGAGGAGCCGGCGAACAGGGAGGCGGCAGCCGCACCCGCCAATGATGGTGCGAAGCGCGTGCTGTACTACCGCAACCCGATGGGTTTGCCGGACACCTCGCCGACACCCAAGAAGGATCCGATGGGGATGGACTACATCCCCGTCTACGAGGACGAGGATGGCTCTTCGGTCAAGGTCGCTCCGGGTAAGCTGCAGCGGACGGGCGTGAGGACGGAGGCTGTCGCCGAACGAGTGATTGTCAATCCGGTGCGCGTGCCCGGAACGGTGCAGCTCGACGAGCGGCGCGTGACCGTCGTTGCAACACGCTCGGACGCTTTCATCAACACCGTCGCGAGCGTGACGACCGGCGATCGCATCGCCAAGGGCCAAGCTCTTCTTCAGCTCTACTCGCCCGAAATCGCTGCCGCCGGCGCCCAATTCCTCACCGACCTAAACAGTGGTGGCAGGGATGGAGCGCTCGGCGGTGCCCGTCAAAGGCTTGAAAATCTCGGTGTCCCTCCCGAAGCGATCGCCGAGATCGAACGGACACGCAAGGTGCCGCTTTCGATGACATGGCGGGCACCACGCGACGGCATTGTGCTTCAGCGGAACGCCGTGGAGGGGATGAAGGCCGCACCCGGCGATGTTCTCTTTCGGATCGCCGATATTTCGACCGTCTGGGTCGTGGCGGACGTGCCCGAATATCAGCTCGGCGCGGTCAAGGTTGGCGCGACCGCCGTCATCCGACTGCGGAGCCGGCGGGGGGAGACCTTCACCGGCCGTGTGGCTCTAATCTATCCGCAGGTCGCGACGGACACCCGCACGACGAAGGTGCGCATCGAAATCCTTAACCCTGACGGCATCTTGCTGCCGGACATGTATGCGGATGTCGAGATCGCCAGCGGGAGCGGCAGTCAGGTCGTGGCCGTTCCCGACAATGCCGTGATCGATACCGGAAGCCGGCAGGTCGTCATCGTGGATAAGGGCGACGGACGCTTCGAGCCACGGCAGGTTCAGGTTGGCCAGCAGGGCGGCGGGTTCACCGAGATCCGATCCGGGATCGCGGCGGGCGATAAGATCGTTGTTGCGGCGAACTTCCTGATCGATGCGGAGAGCAATCTCAAGGCCGCGTTGGATGGCATGACGAGCGCGGAGGCGACACCATGATCGCCCGGCTGATCGCGTGGTCCGCACGCAACCTCATCCTGATCTTCGTAGGCACAGCCTTTGCCGTCGCGGCTGGCCTCTATGCGCTGAAGACGCTTCCACTCGACGCCATCCCCGATCTCTCCGACGTGCAGGTCATCGTCTACACCGACTATCCCGGCCAGGCACCGCAGGTCGTCGAGGACCAGGTCACTTACCCGTTGACGACGGCAATGCTGACGGTGCCGAAGTCGAAGGTGGTTCGCGGCTTCTCCTTCTTTGGCGTCTCCTTCGTTTATGTGATCTTCGAGGACGGCACCGATCCCTATTGGGCAAGGAGCCGCGTTCTCGAATATCTCAACGCAGCGGCGCAACGCCTGCCACAGGGCGCGACGCCAGGGCTTGGGCCGGATGCGACCGGTGTTGGCTGGGTCTATCAATATGCTGTCGTTGCGAAGGAGATGACACTCGCCGAACTGCGCTCGTTGCAGGATTGGGTCGTGCGTTACGGCGCCTCCAAGGCGGAGGGGGTCGCAGAGGTCGCAAGCGTCGGCGGTTTTGTGAAGCAGTATAATATCGTCGTCGATCCACTGCGGCTGCGCGCTCAGGGGATTTCGCTTGCGATGGTCCGCGACGCGGTCCGGTCCAGCAATCGTGACGTTGGCGGCCGCACACTCGAACTCTCCGAGTTCGAGTTCATGGTGCGGGGCCGCGGCTACATCAAGTCGCAGGCCGATATCGAGAACATCGTCCTCAAGAGTTCCCAGGGCGTGCCGCTGCGGCTGCGAGATGTCGCGCGCGTCGAGATCGGTCCCGACGAAAGGCGCGGCATCACGGAGCTCAATGGCGAGGGCGAAGTTGCGAGCGGAATCGTGCTGCAACGCTTCGGCGCCAATGCGCTCACCGTGATCGACAATGTCAAACAGCGACTCGCCGACATCGCCGGCAGCCTGCCGAACGGCGCTGAGATCGTGCCGGTTTACGATCGCTCGCATCTGATCGAGGCGGCGATCGAAACGCTCAAGGGCACGCTCGTCGAAGAAAGCATCATCGTCGCGCTCGTCTGCGTCGTCTTCCTGCTTCATCTCCGCAGCGCCCTCGTTGCCATCCTGATGCTGCCGGTCGGCATTTTGATCGCTTTCGCGGCAATGAGAGCGATCGGCCTCGGCTCCAACGTCATGAGCCTTGGCGGCATCGCGATTGCCGTCGGCGCCATGATCGACGCCGCGATCGTGATGATCGAGAATGCACACAAGCATCTCGAGCGGGCCGAACCGGGCAAATCGCGGGTGCAGACCCTGATCGATGCGGCAAGCGAGGTCGGGCCAGCCCTGTTTTTCAGCCTGTTGATCATCACGGTTTCCTTCCTGCCGATCTTCACGTTGGAATCGCAGGAGGGCCGGCTGTTCGGTCCGCTCGCCTTCACCAAGACCTTTGCCATGGCGGCAGCGGCGCTCCTGTCGGTGACGCTGGTGCCGGCGCTGATGGTGGTCTTCGTGCGCGGTCGGATCATCCCGGAGCACAAGAACCCGATCAACCGCTTCCTGATCTGGATCTACCGTCCGGTGATCCGGGGCGTGCTCAAAGCCAAGACGCTGACGATCCTGCTCGCAGTCGTCGTGCTCGGTGTATCCATCTGGCCGGCCCGCCAGCTCGGCTCCGAGTTCATGCCGAGCCTCGATGAAGGCACGCTGATGTACATGCCGACAACCTTGCCGGGGATCTCGGTGACCAAAGCAGCGGAACTGCTGCAGATGCAGAACCGCATCATCAAGTCCTTCCCAGAAGTCGATTCCGTCTATGGCAAGGCCGGACGCGCGGCGACAGCCACGGACCCGGCTCCGACCGAAATGTTCGAGACGATCATCAATCTGAAGCCCAAGGAGCAGTGGCGGCCGGGCGTGACTATCGACAGCCTCAAAGCCGAGATGGACAAGGCACTGCAGTTCCCCGGCGTGTCGAACGCCTGGACGATGCCGATCCGCGCCCGCATCGACATGCTGTCGACTGGCATCCGCACACCCGTCGGTGTCAAGGTGTTCGGCCCCGATCTAGCCGAGATGGAGAAGATCGCGCGTCAGATCGAGGCGGCGTTGAAAACCGTACCGGGGACGTCGAGCGCTTATGCCGAGCGTGTGATCGGCGGCTATTATCTCGACATCGTTCCGGACCGGGAGGCGCTCGGCCGCTACGGGCTTGCCGTCGGCGACGTCCAGGACGTTATAGCGATCGCACTCGGCGGCGAGACGGTGACGACGACAGTTGAGGACCGAGAGCGCTACGGGGTCAACATTCGTTATCCGCGCGATCTGCGCTCGAACCCCAAGTCAATCGAGACGGATGTGCAGGTGCCGCTGCCTCGCGGCGGCGCGGTGCCGCTCGGCGAGGTGGCCAAGGTCGGGCTCACGCGCGGCGCCACCTCGATCCGCACCGAGAACGGCCAACTTGCGACCTACATCTTTGTCGACATCACCGGCCGCGATCTTGGCGGTTATGTCGCTGATGCCCAAAAGGCCGTTGCGGAACGGGTGACCCTACCGCCCGGCTACACAGTTGGGTGGAGCGGCCAGTTCGAATATCTGCAACGCGCCGAGGCACGCATGAAGATCGTCGTGCCGGTCACGTTACTCATCATCTTCCTGCTGCTCTATCTGAACTTCAAGGCGCTGACCGAAACGCTGATCGTCATGCTGTCCTTGCCGTTCGCGCTGGTCGGCGGGGTCTGGCTGATGTGGTGGCTCGGCTTCAACATGTCGGTCGCGGTCTCCGTCGGCTTCATCGCGCTTGCCGGCGTCGCCGCCGAAACCGGCGTGGTCATGCTCATCTATCTTCAGCAAGCGCTGGCTGAACTGAGGGAAGAACGCGCCAAGCAGAAGCGCAGCTTCACCCGTGCTGATCTCTATGAGGCGATCATGCTCGGCGCGGTGGAGCGGGTTCGGCCCAAGATGATGACGGTCGTCGCTATCATGGCCGGTCTCGTTCCGATCCTGTGGAGCACGGGAACCGGGTCTGAGGTGATGCAGCGCATCGCCGTACCGATGATCGGCGGCATGATCTCGTCGACCCTCCTGACCCTGGTGGTGATCCCCGCCATCTACGGGCTGATCAAGGGATGGCGGTTGCCGGCGACGTCCTCTGCGGAGTTGATCGAGGCGGAGTTCGAGTTACCTCCGCTCAACGCGGCCGCGGAATGAAAGGAGACTGCCATTAGGAATGACATGACGGTCAGCGGCATGATGTAGGGCGTCGGTCTCGCAAGGACGTTGAGCAATGGATCAACGAACCTTGGAAAACAACGAAACGATCTCCGGCAGATTCCTAGCCGGGGCCGGCTTTTTTATCGAATGAGCCGGCGCCCGAGGAAGGACTGCATGTTGCGCCGTCCGTCGACGACGCAATATATGGCGACATCCGAGTCCATGATCCCGTAGACATGCGCCACGGCTTGTGGTGTAACTCGCGGTATTCCATAATCCCGGCGGGCGCTGGCCATCTGCCGTTCCCGAACTGCTTGGAGAAGAATGGGTAAAACGGATCATCGACAGGTTTAAGACGCTAACGCTGGTCAATGAGGTGGATGGGCTGAACCTATTAAGGGTGGCTTCGGCCTACTCGACCGTCAAGGGAAATTGACCATTTAATTGAGGCATCGCACCATAATTATCTCGTCAATTTCCCTGCCGTCATCCAGGAAACCGCCGGGGATCCGGCCAATCTCGATAAACCCCTGCCGTTGATAGAAGCGCATCGCCGCCGGATTCTCGACACTGACAGCCAGCTGAAGCTGCAAAACTCCAATGCTTCTTGCATAATCCGCAACCGCTTTCAGAAGGTTTTCCGCGATCCCTGTCCCACGTTGGCTCTTGCGCACATAGACGCTGATGAGGGTAGCGCGATGTACCATTTTGCTCGGATGATGGCGCGATAGCCCCATGATGCCGACAGGCTGACCATTCAGGAACGCGACGAAGACAGGGTTATTCAGCCGTTGACGCCATTCATCGTCGGGAAGATTGTCCCAATCCTCATACCGGCTTGCAAATGAGGATGGTTCGCGGGAAAGCGCTTCAAGGCGAATGCAGCGGAAGACATCAATCTCATCCATCGAGAGGCGTCTGATCGAGACTTCCTGCTTATTTGTCGCCATATCCGACTCCGATAGGTTTAGCAGAACCGCTGCTGGCAGAGTAATGGGCAACCCTCACGATCGGGGTTCTACGAGAGCTGTGCCCATCGCCATTCGGGCGATTGAGCATGAATGGTTCCATTTGCGATGCACATCGAGAGCTCTGCCCAGATCGGATCGCTCGTGAAGCTGACAAGGTCCCCGCACGCCTGCGCCAACGATTGCTCGCCGTAGTTCGTCAGCAGATCCAGGACGCTCCCGTTCTTTTCGATCTCCAGAAGAGGATACGCCTCGCTCGGCTTCAGGACGCGATGCCCCCATACTCCGGGGCAGACATCGCCGCTGAGAGCATTTAGCAGGTCCCGTTCGCTCAATTTTTCAAGTGCGTTGGCAACGATATAACGCATGAGAGGATAATAGATGGTTTGCCGGCAGCCGCCGAGAACGCGCACGCCCGGCAGGATGGATGTCACCAGAAACGTCGTGAGCAGGCTGGGAACTATTTTTCGTTGGCGAAGCGCGACAGCGATGTCTACCGGGGAGAATCGGACTGCGAACCGTGATCCATATCCACCCGAAAGAACATTCCGCCCCAATCGCAATGGAAAGATCTTCCCCTCCGCCAGCCCCCAGAAGAGATCAGTGGTGCGGCGGATCCATCTCGCCCACGGTCCGGCGTTGAGATTATCGATTTCCTCAAGAATGGTGTGAGCGAACAATCCATTGCCGATGAATCGCGTCGAAAGCCATGATCCCGGTTCCTCAAGATGTTCGGCCACGAGATCAGCGACATCGATATCGTCGAGTTGAAGAAGCCGAACCTGCGGCGGAAATGCCTTCTTCCATATCGCCTGGTTGCCCGCCTTGATTGCATTTGCGGCCGACGAGAATTCCGTGTTCGGTAGGAAAGCCTTGAGCCTGGCCGCGGCTGCGTTCGCCGGCTCTCTGTTCTTTCGTCCCGACAGCATGAAGCGATAGGGGCCATTGAAGCCGCAAATGCTGTAGGAATCCATCCGGCTTCGGGTAAGTCCAAAGACATTGATCGCTTCGCCCTCAAAGTGAAGCCAGCCGGGTCCCTTTTTCGGTCTTTCTATGAACTTTACGGTCGAGGCGTTGTAGCAGATATGCCACCGGAGCCTATGTGCGCCGAGGCCGATCAGGCTGAACAGATGCGTGTAAAAGGCATCCGGCTCGATAAGGAGATGGCAATGCGGTCCGCTTTGAATGATCGGGGAGGCAACCAATTGATCTGCGGCCTGCCGCGCCTCCTGCTCGTCAGCTCCCGATCCAAGGGCGACCCGTTCGACACATTTCAGCAGGAAGGATATGGCCTCGTCACGAGGTGGGCACCCGGTTCGGCGGTGTTCGACATCATAGACCGCCCGTGCATAGTCGTTGAGCGGGCGGCTCCAGAACTTATCCAGATGCGGCATTAGATACGATAAGGTATTTCTGAGGTCAGTTATGGCGTGATGGTCGCGATCCTCATCGGCGCCCACGATCGCTCGATGGCTGTCCATTGACTTGTTCCTCCATGTTTGCATCTGAACGCCGCAATTGCTTGAGATCGTTATTCAGGTTTCGGCGTGGCCGATCGTGGAGCTCGCCACGTCCAGTCTGTCGGTCCCGGTGACATTCCCTCGCGCGCGAAGAAGCGCGGCGGAAGCTCATAGCAATATTCTGGCGGTATAGCCGGCTTCACCATGGACGTGATGAAATCGCGTAAAGAGGCAAATGAGTTGGAGGAGACGATCGTATAGAAATTGCCGCTATTCCATGTGATGGCGGAATAGTCGAAACACGAGCCGAGAGCTGATATGGAGCTCTTCAGATCGACCTGAAAATCCGCCATGGTATCGAGGACATCGCGTTTCTTTGCGACGATCTGTGTCTGAGAAAAATACCGTGACTTGAATTGTTCGTCCTTTTGGCGCTCGCGTTCGAGGTAGGTTTTCATGTCCGGATGCATGAGCTTTTGAATTTGCACCAGCAAGCCGCCGGCCCGAATTCGCGGTGCTATGACAGAGAGCTGTTCTTCCCGGTCGCGGCCGTACATCTGGAAGGTTGTATCCTCCAGCACCAGATCATAACCATCTCGGAACGGTTGAAGATTTTCATCGGCAGCATAGCGTTCGTCGTCCAGTTCGAAGAATGGACCATGATAGAAATACGCGTCTTCGCTTCCCCGTCGTGCGAAAAAGCAGGCACGATTACCGGCAGTCGGACTGCAGTTCAGGGTCTTGAGTCTACCATCGCCGAGCCTTGCCAAGGCTCGTGCAAGGGTGCCGGCACCCGCTCCCAGGGTATAGATCGTCGCGGCCTGCCCGCTGCATCCCCACGCAGATAGGCTAAACAAGAGTATTGCTGCGGCCAGCCGGTATTCCTCTTCGAGCCGGTAGGGGATGCTTGCAAAATAGTGGTGATCAAAATGGCCCCACAAACGTCGATGAGTATCCCAGAACGTCATGCAATCGATATCGAACTCCAGCAGGTTCATATCGGGCTCTGGTGTTGCCAGATCAGGCATATTCGCGAGCCCTTGTGCTGTTCGCTCAAAGAACCCGGCAAACGAGTTAAGACGCGGAGCGTTTCGCCATGCTTCGATGATTTGCAGTTCCGTCATGGATGATCCTTTCCACCGGGTGAAAGGAGAAGCCGTTTGTCCGGGCATTGAAGGTGGATGACGGCTTGTTGCTTGGTTCCACGAGGATTTCCTGAGCAACCTTTCTCTTAAATAGATGTCGTCGAAGGAGAAGTTTGGTGCAACCTGTCGATTTCGAGAGATTGACGCACAGCTTTTGGTTGCGTTATGGGCCTGCCGAGAACGGAGATCGTAGGCCTGCAGCAGGAATAGCTTTGGCGCTATGATCGCAAATGCTCGACTTGTGCCGATTCAGCTGCGGCGGAGCTTCTTACCGCATCAAAAGTTTGCGGATTTTAGCGGTATTGATCCTGGTGCGGCATGAACATCGCTGAAGGCCTCGACTGAATGCGACGGTATTGTCTGGCTCGACTTGAAGTTGACCAAAAATGCGGAAATTCTCATCTGCGACCCTTCGCGCTGCTCGATCAGTAGTCGGCAGCGATCGCCCATTGGCTTATATCAGTCAAACTTCAATCTCTCGAAGATGTCCGGATGAAACTCATACTGCCAGGCTGTTCCTCTTCCTGCCGAGTTCTTCACAATCGTCTCCTGCAGAATGCCGCGCGCAACGAGTGGGTCAATCGATTCCTTTACGGTGTTGCGCGTCATTCCCGTTATATTCTTGATGGTTGCAAGGGTTAGCTTCTCGCCCCTCTGGTGCATCATATAGAGCACCGTCATCATGCCGATCTGCTTCAGCCGCGACTGCGGCGTCTCTCCCTCGAACGGTTTGTCGAAAACTTCCTGCAAGGAGAGTGCCGAAAACCGTTGCTCCTGCATTTCCGGTTTGAGTGCGCTTGCCATCGATCAAACTATCAGATATTTGATAGTATAACGAGTCGCATTCTCTCGGGTGGATCCACCACGAGGTACTTTATGCTTGTAAAGGTGGGCGATCATGAAAAACTCTCTCGTCAACGCATTTGTCACCGCAGTCAGTCTAGCGCCATTCTCTCTCGTTTTCGATAGTAACGCGAGAGCCGATGAGTGGGGTTGCCAGGTTATCCTATGCCTTTCCAACCCTGGCGGAGCGACGCAATACGCTGAATGCCGTACACCCATCCACAAGCTGTGGGACTGGCTTGCAAAGGGCAGGTCGTTTCCAACCTGCAGCGGCACGGGCTTTCATAGCTCGCGGCCCGGTTACGAGCCCTATTACTGCAATGTCGGCTACCGCCTGGTCGGCTCTTTCGGTCCACGCGGCCGAGATGTCACCTGCATCTCGACAACGCTGAAGCCGGTGAGCAGACGCTTCTGCTCTTTCGGGCGCGATGACGAGGGATATAACCGTGGCTCCGTCTTGTCAGCGCGATGGCAACGGGAGGGCGGGCGGTTCCAATGCATGGCACAGATCGCCACCCAGCCAAACGTGCGCCAGCAGCCGCACTATATTGATGTGACGATCGACGGCGTCGGCAAGCAAAGGGTCTGGTACTGACCCATGGATGTTGCGTTTGTCGATCTGGCGCGGATCTGCGCCCCCATCGTCGCGGCCGAAACACTTGCCGGCGTCGTCAGCCTGGAAAGTGGGTTCCAACCCTACGCGATCCGGATCAACAGCGGTCAGCCGCTGTTGAAACAACCGTCAACCAGGGCGGAAGCGATCGAAATCGCCACGTCGCGAGCAATCAAACGCGACGATATCCAGCTTGGCCTCGGCGGGATCGGCATGGAGGGGCTTCGAAAGCTGAAGCTGTCGATCTCCGACGCATTCGATCCGTGCCTTAATCTGCAAGCCACCGCCACCCTTCTCGATGGCTACTATCGACTAGCAGTGAAGGCTGGCGCCGATCCGAAACGCGCCGAGCAGGTGATGCTGCAGTCCTGGTACGGACGGGACGATCCCTCCGTCGGCGCGATGGTCCATTACGACGAGCAGGTCCGCGAGGAAGTGAGGCGGCTCGGCAAGACGCTTGCGGTTCTAACGATCAGCGATGGCGGACAGGGGAGGGGAATCGACGAAGCGCCTCCGACCGGCATGGCTGTCGATGCCAGCAAGGACGAATTCCAGGCGGAAGCCGCCTCGACGCCGTCCTGGGACGTTTTCGGTTCGCGACGGAAATCTTCCGTCCTTGTGTTTCAGAACAGCCAAATGGAGCAGAGCGAATGACTTTGAGTTCCCGTATCCGCCCAATCGCCGCTTGCGGTTCAATGGCCGTCGCTATCGTGGCCATCCTGGCCGAGCCGGCTTTCGCGCAGGCCGCCGGCATCGAAACCGTATTGCAGAACATCGTCGATATGCTGACCGGCAACATCGCTAAATTGCTGGCCGTCATCGCCGTGATCGTGATCTGCATCGCCTGGATGTTCGGTTACATGGACCTCCGCCGAGCAGGATTCTGGATTATCGGCATCGGAGGGATCTTCGGCGCTACCGAACTCGTGAACACCATCGTCGGGGGCTGACCCGATGGCGATGGCGCGCCCGATGCCCGAGGAAGACATGCTGTTCATCGCCTGCACCCGGCCGGCGATGATCGCCGGCGTGACGATGGAAGCCATGGGGGTGAACATCATGCTCACGACGATCCTCTACATCGTCGCCGGGTCGATCGCTTACCTGGTTGTCGGAGTGGTCTTTCATCTCGTCTTTCGCGCGCTCGTGAAGCACGACCACAATATGTTCCGCATCCTGCTGGCCTGGGTGGAAACACGCGGCCGCTCACGCAACAGCTTCTATTGGGGCGGGGCGACGCTTTCGCCGTTGAGACTCACTCGACGCTTTGACGAAAGGGACCTTGGATTTGCTTAAGCGTGCAACCCTCAGGTCCCGCGAACTCGGCCCGGAGACCTTCATCCCCTATATCCGTCATGTCGATGAATCGACAATCGCACTCGATTCCCGCGCACTGATGGTGATGATCGCGCTTGAGGGGGTCTCGTTCGAGACCGCCGACGTTCTCAACCTGAACGCCCTTCATCGCGACCTCAATACGCTCTACCGGAACATCGCGGACGAGCGGCTCGCGTTGTGGACCCATCTCATTCGTCGCCGGGACAGCGACTATCCCGAGGGAACCTTCACGACCGCATTTTCGGCTGCGCTCAACAATAAGTACCGCGAGCGCATGGTGGGCGAGGACCTGTTCCGCAACGATCTCTATCTGACGGTCCTCTGGTCGCCGAACCGCGATCCGGCCGACAAGGCCGCGAAGCTCCTGTCGCGGCTGCGAAGGGCGCGTCAGGCGGGTGTCGAACTGGACGAGGAGGCTCTCAAGCAGCTTCGGGATAAAGTTATGGACGCCACCGCTGCTCTGAAGCACTTCGGGCCGCGCGTACTATCCCTCTACGAGCACGATGGCTTCGTGTTCTCGGAGCCGAGCGAGGTGCTGCATCAGCTCGTCGGCGGCCGGCGAGAGCCAATTCCACTCACCCAGGGGCGCATTGCCTCGGTGATCTACTCGGATCGTGTCATCGTCGGCCGGGAGACCATTGAAATCCGGCACGAGGCGACAAGCCGCTTTGCTGGCATGCTGAGCTTCAAGGAATATCCTGCCCGCACCAAGACCGGCATGCTCGATAATGTGCTCACCAGTCCATTCGAACTCATCCTGTCACAATCCTTCTCTTTCATCTCCAAGGTCGATGCACGCACCATCATGGGCCGCAAGCAGAATCAGATGGTCAGCAGTGGCGATAAGGCGTCCTCGCAGATCGAGGAACTCGACGATGCCATGGATGATCTGGAGTCCAACCGTTTTGTTTTAGGTGAGCATCACCTGACGCTCTCGGTTTTTGGCCCCACAGTGAAAGAGCTGACTGACAATCTCGCCAAGGCACGCGCCAGCTTGACCAGCGGCGGCGCCGTCGTCGCGCGCGAGGATCTCGGGCTTGAGGCCGCGTGGTGGGCACAGTTGCCCGGCAACTTTCGCTACCGCGCCCGGTCTGGAGCTATCACGTCGCGAAACTTCGCTGCGCTGTCACCCTTCCACTCCTATCCGATCGGCCAGAAAGACGGCAACGAATGGGGCCCCGCTGTCGCTCTCCTCAAGACCACGTCCGGTTCGCCCTTCTACTTTAATTTCCATTACGGCGATCTCGGCAACACCTTTGTCTGCGGGCCGTCCGGCACCGGCAAGACAGTGCTGCTCAACTTCATGCTGTCGCAACTCGAAAAGCATGATCCGCACGTGGTGTTTTTCGACAAGGACAGGGGCGCCGATCTTTACGTGCGTGCAGCCGGCGGCAGCTATCTGCCCCTCAAGAACGGCATCCCAACCGGCTGCGCGCCCTTAACGGCCCTCGACCTGACACCGGAGAACAAGGTTTTCTTGACGCAATGGGTCGGCAAACTCGTCGGCTCATCGTCCCGGGAATTGACGGTAACCGAGCTCCGCGACATCGCTTCCGCCATTGACGGCCTCGCCGATCTTCCGGCGGAACGCCGGACGATCGGCGCGCTCAGGACTTTCCTCAATAACACCGATCCCGAAGGCGTTGCGGCGAGGCTGCGGCGGTGGGAGAGAGGAGGGCCGCTCGGCTGGGTCTTCGATAACGTCATCGAGGATATCGGCCTTGGTGAATTCGGCGTCGGCGGCAAGTTCATCGGCTACGACATGACCGACTTTCTCGACAACGAGGAAATTCGCACGCCCTTGATGGCTTACCTGTTTCATCGCGTCGAGCAACTGATCGACGGCCGTAGGATCATCATCGTCATCGACGAGTTCTGGAAAGCGCTCCAGGACGAAGGTTTTCGCGATCTCGCGCAGAACAAGCTCAAGACGATCCGCAAGCAGAACGGCCTCATGCTGTTTGCGACGCAAAGCCCGCGCGATGCGATCGTCTCGCCGATCGCGCACACGATCATCGAGCAATGCCCGACGCAGATCTTCTTGCCGAACGCGCGCGGCGACCGCGGCGACTACATCGATGGCTTCAAGCTTACGGAGCGCGAATACGAGCTGATCGCAGGCGAGCTTTCCGTCGAGAGCCGACGGTTCGTCCTAAAGCAGGGCCACAGCAGCGTTATCGCCGAGCTGGACCTCAGCGGCTTCGACGACGAGCTCGCCATTCTCTCCGGCCGCACCAGCAATGTCGAACTTGCCGATGCGATCCGCACCAAGGTCGGCGATGACGCCAAGGACTGGCTTCCAATCTTCCAGCAACGAAGGGGTGCGAACTGATGGTTTCTTATCGACTTCACGGCGCAGCTCTTGCGACGGTGCTCGTCTTCTCCGCCGGCACTGCGGCAGGGCAAGGGATCCCTGTGATAGACCAGACGGCGATTGCCAAACACATCCAGACGATCGCTGAGCTGAAGTCGCAGCTCGATGCACTCAATCAGCAGATCGAGCAAGCGCAGCAGCTCCACGGCTCGCTCAACAAGCTGACCGACATGGCGGACGTCGCAAGCGTCCTGAATGATCCAGCAATTCGCAAGGCGTTGCCGGCGGACTTCGATACCATTGAGGGGCTGTTGGAGGGCAATGGCACCGGCGTTTTCGCCGGCTCCGCCGCAAAATTCCTTGCAGGCAATTCGACCTATCGGACCAGTGCCGACGATTTTTATGCCATGGAGCTTGCCCGCATACAGAACAAGAATGCCGGGCAGATGAGCCTCGGGCAGCAGATTTACGACGCAGCCACCAAGCGCATCGGTGGTATCGACCAGTTGCGCGAGAAGATTGCGACGGCGAACGACGCCAAGGACATCGCCGATCTGCAGGCGCGGCTCCAGGCAGAGACGGCTTTCCTTCAGACGGACGTGCTGCGTATCGAGGCCTTGCGCATGGTGCAGCAGGCGCAAGCCCAGGTCGACAAGCAACGCAAGGCCGAAGACTGGCGTCAGCGTATGGACATGATGAGGGAGGCACTGCGATGAAGGAAAGTTTCCTACTCTTCATGATTGTTGTCCTGGCTGCCTGCTCGCGGCAAACGGAGCGGACCTACACGGTCGATGAACTGACCGCCGATGAGGCGCTGCTTGCCCGCATTATTGCCAAATGCCGCAACAATCCAGGCGAACTTCGCGATACGCCAAACTGTTGGAACGCCGAAGCCACCGGCGGCAAGTTGCGGCTCCAGCGCATGCGGCAATCGTTGGGAGGGTAAGCCCGTGTATGAGGTGTTTAGATTTGTTGATGAACAGTTCAAGGCGCCGCTGGAAAACTTCATTTCCGAAGGAACCTCGAACGTGTCCGAATGGATTTCGGGCCCTCTGACCGCTGCTATCACCCTCTATATCGTCCTTTATGGCTATCTCGTTCTTCGCGGATCGGTCCAGGAGCCGATCCTTGATTTTGCTTACCGGGCGATCAAACTCGCGATCATCGTCATACTGGTGAAGAACGCCAGCGAATATCAGATCTATGTCACAAAAGTCTTCTTCGACGTCCTGCCGCGTGAGATTTCCCAGGCGCTGAACACCGGCACGGCCCCGAGCGCTTCGACTTTCGACAGCCTGCTCGACAAGGGGCACGCGTCGGCGACCGACATTTGGTCTCGGGCATCGTGGCCGATCGATATCGTCACCGGTGTTGGAGGAATATTAGTCATTTTTGCAAGCTTTATCGTCGCGGCGATTGGCTACATTGTTTCCCTCTACGCCCGACTGGCGCTCGCCATCGTGCTTGCGATCGGCCCGGTCTTCGTGGCGCTGGCCATGTTTCACTCCACACGGCGCTTCACAGAGGCATGGATCGGGCAACTTGTAAATTTTGTGATTCTTCAGGTTCTCGTCGTCGCCGTCGGCTCGCTGCTGATCACTTGTATCGACGCCACCTTCACGGCCATCGAGGGATATACCGATGTGCTGATGCGTCCGACTGCGCTGTGCGCCATCTGTCTCGCAGCTCTCTATGTCTTTTATCAGCTTCCCACTATCGCTTCGGCGCTCGCAGCGGGTGGCGCTTCGCTGACTTATGGGGCTGGCGCAACCCGAGATGCCCACGGGAGTTCGCTTGTCTGGGCCGCCTCACGCGGTTTCCGGGCCGCCGGGCGCGGGATTCGCGCGGTAGGGCGGACATTCACATCGAAAGGGGGGCGTTGATGATGCCCTTCGCACGAACAAAAGAAGTCATCCAGGAATGATCAGACCAATCCTGCTGCTATGCATGGCGACCATATTAAGCGGCTGCGCGTCAATGACCTATTCACTCCCGAAATGCGACGGCTATTCGCGCCGCCCCCTCAACCGGGCCATTTGGCACTGGGACGACAATAGCGACCTCAAACAGAAGCATTCCGACACGAGTCCGGTAATCTTGCCGCGCGTGGCCTCCTATGTCGGGGCAAGGAGAGAGCCTCCGGCCTTCACCCATCTCGACGTCGATGCATCCTATCGTTCGTGCAAGGGGTAGCGCGATGGTTTCGGGCGACGAACTGAAGACATACTTCGAAAAGGCGCGGCACTTCGATCAGGATCGCATGACCCAGGTCGAACGCTCGGCGCGTGTCGCCTGGTCGATCGCTATCGTGGCGGGTCTCCTTGCCGGCGCCTCGATCTTCGCCGTCGCCGGCCTGACGCCGTTGAAAACAGTCGAGCCGTTTATCGTGCGTGTCGACAATTCAACTGGCATCGTCGACGTCGTCTCGGCGCTGACCTCGACGGCGGGAACCTACGACGAGGCAGTGACCAAATACTTCGCGGCAAAATATGTGCGCGCCCGCGAAGGCTACGTTTGGAGTGAGGTGGAAGAGAATTTCCGCACCGTCGCACTGCTGTCCACTCAGGCAGAGCAGGCCCGGTTCGGAATCTACTATCGCGGCAGCAATCCAGAATCGCCGCAGAACACCTACCGGCGCAGTGCCACGGTGCGCATCAGCATCGCCTCGATCTCGCTGATTAACCCGAACGTCGTTTCCGTCCGCTACATGCGCACGATCACCCGCGGCGAGGAAGTCCGGACGACCCATTGGGTTGCAACGCTCACCTTCGCCTATGTTAACGCGCCGATGTCGTCGACCGACCGGCTGGTGAACCCTCTCGGTTTTGCCGTTAGCGAATATCGCGCCGATCCGGAGGCGATCAACTGATGCGGATCGTTGCCATCTTCGCTTTCATTCTTGCCGGCCCGGCTACCACGGCGCACGCACTCGAGATTCCGCGTGGGGCATCTCAGGACAGTCGCATCCGATTTGTCGACTACCAGCCATACAACATCACCCGGATCATTGGCTCCCTGCGGTCGTCCGTGCAGGTTGAATTCGCGGCCGACGAGGAGATTGCCCATGTCGCTCTCGGCAACAGCGTCGCCTGGGAGGTCGCGCCAGCAGGGAACATCCTGTTTCTGAAGCCCCGGGAGAACCAGCCAGTCACCAATATCTCGGTCGTGACCACCCGCCGGTCCGGATCGACCCGCAGCTATCAGATGGAGCTTACTGTGCGTGATGGAACGGTGGAAGTCGGCCAGAACACCTACTTCTATGTCAAATACCGGTATCCGGCGGACGAAATCGAGCGGCGGCGGCGGGTCGCCGCTGCCCGCTCCCTTACCGCACAGGCGAAGGAAGCCGACAATGTGCTGGCGCTTCATGAAGCCTATGGGCCACGGAACTGGCGCTATTCGGCGCAGGGCTCCCAGGCGCTCGAGCCGCAAAGTGTCTACGACAACGGCAAGGCGACGACCTTCGCCTTTGTTGGCAATCAGGAAATGCCGGCAATCTACATCGAGAACTCCGATGGCTCAGAGAGCCTGGTGCCGAAATCTGTCGATGGCAATCTGGTGCTGGTCCATGCGATCAGCCGAAAGTTTATCCTGCGCCGGGGACGGGATGTGCTCTGCGTCTTCAACGAGGCTTATGACCGGGTCGGCATCAACCCTGACACCAACACGACTTCACCGTCGGTCGAGCGCGTCGTTCGGACCGACGGTAGCGGGGTGCAATAGGAGACGGCCATGATCCAAGAAGACGAAAGCCGCATACCCGGCGAGCGCGCCGAGACCCTCACGGGCAGGCAGATCGACAACAATCCCGTCCTGAAGCGGGGTGCTGTCGCTGCGGCGGTCGTTGCCTTTGTCGCCTTCGCGCTCTGGTCCATGAGCGGCGAGAAAACGCCGGCGGACACCACCCGACCGGAGCGGGTGGTCATTCGGCAGACGACGAACTTCGAACCGGCCAAGGAAAAGGTCGAGCCCGTTCGGGCAGAGCCGGAAGTAAAGCTGCCGACACCAGTCGTCACCGAGGAGGTGCCGGAAGAGGATACGTTGCTCGATTCCGCCCGCCGCTCACCTGTCATGGCCTATGGTGGCGGGCAAAGGAACACGGTATCTCGCCGCGACGACCAAGATCCCGCTACCTCGACCGAAAGCACTTTCCTGCCGATTGATGGCGGCATGACGGGTCAGAACAGTGCCAGCAATGACGAACAACGATTCAGCGGTTTGCTTCGACCTACCCGACTTGAGGGCTCGCGTGCCGGCACGCTCGGCAATCGGAATTACATTGTCGCGATGGGCACCTCGATACCCTGCGTGTTGGAAACGGCACTAGCGTCTGATCAACCCGGCTTCACAAGCTGCGTGATCAACCGGGATGTCCTCTCGGACAATGGTCGGGTCGTGCTGATGGAGAAAGGCACACAGGTTGTCGGCGAATACCGTGGCGGTTTGCAGCGCGGTCAGAAGCGGCTCTTTGTCCTATGGAACCGCGCGAAAACTCCCAAGGGCGTGATTGTCACGCTGGCATCACCCGCGACCGATGCGCTCGGCCGCGCAGGCGTGGATGGCTATGTTGACACCCATTGGTGGGAACGCTTCGGAAGTGCGCTTCTTCTCTCGATCGTCAGCGATGCCGCGAACTATGCCAACAGTCGCCTGCAGGACAGGGGCGTCGGCGCCCAGGACACGACGAGCGCAGGTCAGCAGGCAGCCGCGATCGCTGTCGAGCAGTCGGTCAATATTCCGCCAACGCTTAACAAGCACCAGGGTGAACTCGTCTCGATCTTCGTTGCGCGCGATCTTGATTTTTCCGGCGTCTACAGGCTGCGCGTAACCGAGCCGAGAAATCGCGTTCTCGATCGGGCGGTGCTGGGTGACTTCAGCCCACAATCGACATTGGTGACAAAGTAGGGGAGTGACATGACCGAGGGTCCCGATGCGGCAGTCGTCCGCGAATTGCTCGCTCCGTTTGCGCCGTTCTTGAAGGACCCATCCCTCTACGATGTGATCGTAAACCGGCCCGGGCAGCTACTGACAGAAGGCGCCGGTGGGTGGCGGACCCATGATCTGCCGGAGCTCACCTTCGAAAAGTTGATGCGCCTTGCCCGGGCCGTGGCCAGTTTCTCCAATCAATCCATTGATGAAACGCGACCAATCCTGTCGGCGACATTACCAGGCGGCGAACGGATTCAGATCGTCATTCCACCTGCAACCACCCAAAACACGGTCAGCATCACCATCCGAAAACCGTCCTCCGTCACATTTACGCTCGATGACCTGGAGGAGAGGGAGTTTTTCTCCGAGTCCCGCGCGGTCAACGAAGGCATCTCAACGCAGGATCAGGAACTGGTAACATTATACCGAGCGGGCCGTTATAAAGATTTTCTGCGTCAAGCCGTCATTTCACGGAAAAACGTCATCATCTCGGGGGCAACCGGATCGGCCAAGACGACGCTCTCGAAAGCGCTGATCAAGCACATTCCGGAGCAGGAGCGGATAATTTCGATCGAGGACACGCCGGAACTGGTCATTTCGCAGCCCAACCATGTGCGCTTGTTCTATTCGAAAGGTGGACAGGGACTTTCAGGGGCTACCCCCAAAGAATTACTGGAGTCGTGCCTCCGCATGCGGCCGGACCGCATTCTGCTGCAGGAGTTGCGTGATGGCACGGCTTTTTATTACGTCCGCAATGTCAATTCCGGTCACCCAGGCTCGATAACCACCGTTCACGCCGATTCAGCCGCACTGGCCTTCCAGCAGTTGACGCTGCTCGTGAAAGAATCTGAAGGGGGACGCAATCTGGATCGTGAAGACATTGATGGATTGTTGAGGGTCGCGATCGACGTGATTGTTCAATGCAAGAGAATGAACGGAAAGTTCCGGGCAACAGAAATCTACCTAAAGGATTGAAGTTGTGGGTCCTGCTTAAGAGTTCTCTGCAGGTTCAAATTCTACCCCGATCAGTGGCCGTCACTTCGCGGGAGCCCTGCGCGACACGGTCTGGGTGTCTCCCGATTGGCAAGGTGACGGTTGCGTTTGCGTTCGACGCTGCGAACCCAGGGACATGAGCCTTTCACTGCCACCGCCTCTACCCACGGCGACATGCATGATGACTGTCATCGAGTACGCCGCCTGAAGGAAAGGATGAGATTGTGCGACCAATCACAAAACAAATGCGGCAATCGCGGCTGTCGCCTTGGATCATGCGAGCCCCGCGCGGAACCTCTTTCAAAACGGGTGCCGCCGGACGCCTCGAAATTCCGTCAGAGATTTTCATGCCCACATGTCACAATCACCTCTCCTCGAGCGTCATACGCACATGGGCACCGAGCCCGCCAACGGCGGCCGCAAGCCGCGGAGTTCGAGGAGACGATCATGGCCAAAAGCGCACTTTACATCAGGCACAAGGCAAAACCTGGCAGACGCGACGACGTCAAGCGGGTTTGGGAAAAATACGCACGCGACTATGTCGGCCGCAGCGCCGGCCAACTCACTTACTACTACTGCTATGACGACAATGATCCCGATGCGATCGTTGTGTTTCAGCTCGCCGCCGATCAAACGAGCGGTCAGGACTTCGTAAAGCAGCCCTGGTTCGCCGACTACGAGCGTGAAACTGCCGCTCTGCTCGCCGCGCCGTCCGAGTTCCGCGCGGCAACGCCGCAGTGGGTGAAAGGCCCCGCCGCATAGCTGATCGCAAGGATCCGGCGGGTGGATCGCCACCCGCCGGATCCTCGACACACTGAACCGCAGCGCCGCTGCAAGAGGTCTGACATGAGCACGCAAGAACCGACCATCGTTGCGTCCCAGAAAGCCGGCTGGGGCGAGCTTCTCGACGGCAGAAACGCCGTCTACACCATCGTTCTGGCGGGCGGCGTAACGCTGCACGCCGTCAATATCTTCATCGTGACCACGATACTGCCGTCTGTTGTTGGAGACATCGGCGGGCTCGAATATTACGCTTGGGCCACGACTCTGTTCGTGATTGCTTCGATTCTCGGCGCAGCGCTGTCGTCGCGCTTGCTTGACCGCGTGGGAGCGGGGCGTGCCTATGCAGCCGCCACCGCCTTGTTCGTGGCGGGAGCCCTGATCTGTGCGACGGCGCCGGCCTTTCCCCTGCTTCTTGCTGGACGCTTCGTTCAAGGTCTTGGCGGTGGGCTTCTCTTGGCCCTGGCTTACGCTGTTGTCCGCCTCGTCTATCCCGAGACGTTGTGGTCGCGCGCCATCGGCCTGATCTCGGCAATGTGGGGCGTATCGACATTGATTGGTCCCGCCGCTGGCGGCGTGTTTGCGGAACTGAACATCTGGCGGGCGGCTTTCTGGTCGCTGGTTCCTTTCTCGGTGGTTTTCGGAACGGTCGCGATCGCGGTGCTTCCGAGGGAAAGCCGCGACGTGGCCGAGCCTTCGCCACTGCCTCTGCCGCAGCTCGCCCTGCTGACTGCTTCCGTGGTCACGGTGTCCGCGGGAAGCATCAGCGCCAATCCCCTGTGGAACGGAGCAGGACTGGTGATTGCCACACTGCTGGCGGTACTCCTGATCCGGGTGGAACGAGGCGCGCGTACCCGCCTGTTGCCGAAAGGGACGCTCGATACGGACGGACGACTGGTTGCGCTTTTCGCGACGATCGCGCTCCTGGTAACGGGAATGCAGACCGAGATTTTCATCCCCTATTTCCTTCAGGTCCTGCACGGTCAGTCGCCTTTGATCGCCGGCTATCTTGCCGCGCTGATGGCAATGGGCTGGACACTCGGCTCGATGCTGAGCGCGGGGCGGTCCGATGAGGCGGGGATTCGTGCAATCCGTACCGGCCCCATATTTGTCCTGGCCGGTCTTGTGGTTCTGTTGCTTTCTGTTCCGGCGCCGGGCAGTGTCGGATGGCAATTGACACCGATATGCGTAGGACTGCTCCTGGCCGGGCTGGGCATCGGTATCGCCTGGCCGCACCTTGTGACGAACGTCTTCAAGGAGACGCCGATGTCGGAGCAGGGGTTGGCAGCCAGCTCGATTACCACCGTCCAGCTCTATGCAACCGCATTCGGTGCTGCGATTGCAGGCCTGGTGGCCAACCTGGGCGGGATCAGCGACCCGGGTGGTGCGGATGGCGCTGCAAGCGCCGCGCTCTTGCTATTCGGCGCGTCCCTGGTGGCGCCCGCTCTCGGCCTTATCTCCGTCAGGAGGTTTGCGGAACGCAGAAACCAGGATACGGACGGGCAGGAGCTCGAGCCTCGTCAGGCGAGCCGTATATCAACCATTTGAATTTCTAGTTTTTCGATGCAGTGCGGTAGCTGGGAAGAAAGCCGTTTTAGATCCACGTTAAGCCCCAAGGCGCGGGAACACTCGCGGCCCGGGATCGTTCACCGGGTCATGGATGCAAGGCAGCCATGCGTATTGTGATCATAGGCACTGGAATTGCCGGCCTGCAGCCGCTCGAGGTTTTCGCCTGATCGGCTGGGACGTGGAGATTTACGAACAGGCTGAGAAGCTCGAACCGATCGGCGCCGGGCCTACTGGAGGAATTGAAAAGGCAGGCCGGAGATCAGCGCCCTTACATATCGCTTCTTCTGATAATGTCCGTTGAGCGATACACGGGGCAATGCGGTGGGCTGTTCGATGCTGGCCGGCCCCAGCACACCGGGCTGCGTCGTGACAGCTGCGGAGAACCCGGCCTCTGCCGCTGCCGACACTTCGCGATCGCTTACGGCGCTCCGCACGCCATAGGGATATGAAAAGGACTGCGGTCGACGGCCGACATAGCGTTCGACAGCAGCGGCCGAACCCTTGATCTCGTGGCGCAGGCGTTCCGGGGTGACGCGGCGGAGGTTTACATGCGTAACCGTATGTGCGCCAAAATGGACGAGGGGGTCCGTTGCCAGCTCGCGCAACTCGGCCTCATTCATAACCAGCGTGTCGACGATAGCCGTCGGATCGATGTCATGGCTCCTTGCCGCGTTGTCGATCCGAGCGATGGCCTCGTCCTCGTCAATCAACTGAACGAACGAGGCCAGTCGCTCGAAAGCGGCGAATTTCTGCCCAGTCGTGGCCGATTTGACGGCTACGGGGCCGCTCCCGAAATCGAACTGGAATGCTGAAGCCTTATGTGCCAGCGCGGCAGCCGTCTCCCACCACATCGTCCGCTTTCGCTCGACAAATCCCGGATTGACGAAAATCGTATAGGGAACGCCGAACCTGCCGAAGACGGGAGCGGCAAACTCGGCGTTGTTGCGATAGCCATCGTCGAGTGTGAAAGCCACGAATTTCCGTTTGTCGGCGGGGTCGGCGAGCAGCGATGGCAGATCGTGGAGATGGGCAGGAACCAGATCGCACTCCAGGGACGCCTGGATGGCCTCCTCGAGGAATTCGGGCGTGATCGAGAGATGAGCGTTGGGCGCGAAATTGCTCTCCTTCGGCTCAGGACGAACGTGATGGAGGGTGAAGATCACGCCACGACCCCCAGATGCGGGAAGCAATGACTGTAATCCCGGCAGGGCGGCCCCCTCCAGGCCGGCGCGGATGCTCGCATATTTCAGATGCCGCTTGGCCGTTTGTCGCAATACCATTTTTCGAGCTTGGTCTTTTATCGTCGGGAACTGTTATTCCCCTGTTGCGCTGGAATCCAGATCTGACGGAAAGCTCCACCAGAGATAACAATCATTGGTAAATAAACTGACGGGAGTGATTTCGGCTGCTCTGGCGACCGTGGAGCCGAAAAGCACGGTTGAAACCAGCGGATCAATCGTCACCCTTGCGTATGACGAACAACAGGCTCGCCATGCTCCTTAACATTGCGCGAGAAATGCTCACTTTGGCAGATGACGTTCTCATTCCGCCAAACAGAAAGGGCTGACGCCTCGGCGTAGCCCCTTCGCCTGGTAGCGATATATTTGGTTCGGGTTATGCCTCGACGCGCAGGCGGTCACCGTCAGATGTGCTGGCTATCTCAGCGTCGCGTTCCCGCCTGTTGTGGCGGATCGATGACCAGAGCGAAATGCCGATCAAGGCCGCGCCGCCAAGGCCGGTGATGACTTCCGGAATATGGATCAGCGTCTGGAAATACATGACCACCGAAAGAACCAGGATGGCGTAGAATGCACCGTGTTCCAGGTAGCGGTACTCGTTGAGCGTACCCTTTTCCACCAGCATGATTGTCATCGAGCGCACATACATGGCGCCGATGCCGAGACCGATTGCAATGATGAAAAGATTCTGCGTCAGCGCGAAGGCGCCGATGACGCCGTCGAAGGAGAAGCTGGCATCAAGCACTTCCAGATAGAGGAAAGCACCGAAGCCGCCTTTGGCGGCCGCGCTCATCGTTTCCTGCGAGGCGTCGAGCAGCCCGCCGATGATCTCAACCACGAGGAAGGTCAACAGCCCGTAAATGCCCGCGTAAACGAAGGTGTGGGCTTCGGCCGGTTCGAGCAGCGTCGAGAAACTGAAAATGAGTGAGAGGACGAAAGCGACCTCGATACCCTTGATGGTCGCAAATCGCGCCATCTTGCTTTCGAGCCACTGGATCCAGTGCACATCCTTTTCATGATCGAAGAAATAGGTGAGACCGACCATCATCAGGAAGGTGCCGCCGAAAGCGGCGATCGGCAGATGCGCCTCGTGCATGATGCGGGCATATTCCTCGGGCTTGACCGCGGCCAGAATGACCGCGTCGATCGGTCCGATCCCGGCGGCGATGACCACGATTAACAAGGGAAAGACGATACGCATGCCGAAAACGGCAATGATGATGCCCCATGTCAGGAAGCGCTTCTGCCAGACAGGGGTCATGTCCTTGAGCTTGTTGGCATTGACGATGGCATTATCGAAGGACAGCGAGATTTCGAGCACCGCAAGCACGGTGCAGATGAAAAACACGGTCGCCATGCCGCCGAGCGTGCCGCTTGACTGCCATCCGAGCCAAGCGCCGAGCGCCAGGCCGACGGCAGTGACAATGAAGGGCCATTTGAAATAGTTGAGCATCATCGTCCGATCTCCTTCGAGTTCGAGCGAATGACGCTGGCATTGGTTGGGAAAGAGGGGTTGGCAAGAAAAATGAGCACGGCCGAAAGGGCGCATGCATCAGGCATGGGATCAATTTTCATGTTAGCTAATCCGCCGGCTTGATTTGCTGGCGGTACCGACATCACGAGAGCGCCGTAAACTCTCGCCAGAGGGGCCCGGCACCAATGTTCATCCCGCGTTTCGATGTCTGGAAGGCGGGTGCATCCTTTAATTAGCAATGTCGCGCGCGACGTCAAGAGACGCGCTGCAATTGTCAGAGCGCCGGTATTGAAATTCTAGGCGGCTCGGCTGACTTATCTGAAGCCCGCAGCCTCGGTGGCGGTCGGCATCATATGTTGCTGTCCTGAGTGTGAGGGCTTTGTGGTGACTTTCCGCGATTTCATCATCTGTCCGCCGATTTCTTGGTAGCCTTACGATCGACGGCCTGTCGGCTGTCCCGGCCCTGGCTGATCTGGAAAATTTCTCCGTCGGGCGTGTCGGCTTTCGGGCGGCTCGTTCGTCTTGCAGGAGAACCGCACCTTTGGGTGCTGGCGCTATTGAACTTGCCGGGAGGTGTTCTCATGATGCATGCACAGAACCAGACACAAAGTCCCTATCGCTGGATGATCGTCGCGGCCGGCGGCCTTCTTGGCTGCGTCGCGATCGGCGCCATGTTCTCGCTGCCGGTTTTTCTCCTGCCGATCTCGCGCGAAACCGGGTGGTCCGTTACTGGCGTATCCACCACCATGACGATCGGCTTCCTCGCCCTGGCGCTGGCAAGCATGATCTGGGGTACGCTGTCAGACCGTTGGGGCCCCCGCCCTGTTGTGTTGATCGGGTCGATCGTCCTGGCGGTAGCGCTTGCCTTGGCGAGCCGGGCGACATCCCTGATCGAGTTCCAGCTCGTTTTCGGCCTCGTGGTCGGCGCGGCGACCGCGGCGATCTTCGCGCCGATGATGGCCTGCGTCACCGGCTGGTTCGAGACGCATCGCAGCCTTGCCGTATCGCTCGTATCGGCGGGAATGGGAATGGCGCCAATGACGATGTCGCCACTCGCCGCATGGCTGGTCTCGATCTATGATTGGAGAACGTCGCTTCTGATCATCGCCGCCCTGGCCGCGGCCATCATGATCCCGGTTTCGCTCCTGGTGCGCCGCCCGCCGGCTCTTGAAGCCTCGAATGCCATGGCGTCTCCCGGCGGAGAACAGCAATCCGGCATATCCGTGAGGCAGGCGCTGAAATCGCCTCAGTTCATCATCCTGTTTTTGACGAACTTCTTCTGCTGCGCTACCCATTCGGGCCCGATCTTCCATACGGTGAGCTATGCGCTCACCTGTGGCATCCCCATGATTGCAGCCGTCTCGATCTACAGCGTGGAGGGGCTGGCGGGCATGGGCGGCCGCATCGCCTTTGGCCTCATGGGAGACCGGTTCGGCGCCAAGCGCACACTGGTCTGGGGATTGTTCCTGCAGGCCTTCGGCGTGCTGGCCTATGCTTTCGTGAGCCAGCTCGGCGCGTTCTATGCCGTGGCGGCAATGGTTGGCTTCATCTATGCCGGCGTCATGCCGCTTTATGCCGTCCTCGCGCGCGAGAATTTCCCGTTGCGGATGATGGGCACCGTCATTGGCGGCACGGCGATGGCAGGTAGTCTGGGCATGGCGACGGGGCCACTGGCCGGAGGCTTCATCTACGACACCTTCGCCACCTACAGCTGGCTCTATATCGGCTCTTGGGGCATTGGCATCGGTGCTTTCCTGATTGCCATGACCTTCAAGCCCTTTCCAAAGAGTGAGCCTGCGGCCGTTGCTGCCTAGAATCCTAACGATCGAAGGGTTCGCCGAGCGAGGCGACACCATTCAGCTTCAGCAGGCGGCGGTCCGCCGAAATGATGCCGAGCACGACGATTGTGACAAGATAAGGCAAACTCGAAAGCAGTTGCGATGGAACGTCCAGTCCTGTTGCCTGGGCCGCAAGGCCCATCAGGGACACGGCGCCGAAGAGGCATGCGCCGAGAAAGATCCGACCGGTGAGCCAGGTGCCGAAAACGACGAGGGCAATCGCGATCCAGCCTCGCCCGGCGATCATGCCGTCGGCCCAGAGCGGCGTATAGACCACCGCTGCATAGGCGCCGGCAAAGCCCGCCATCATTCCGCCGAATGCGACGGCGGCGAAGCGCACGGCGACGACCGGATAGCCGATGGCATGGGCGGCCTTCGGATTTTCGCCGATCGCCCGCACGACGAGGCCGGTCTTCGTATAGGCTAACGTCGCCCAGATGGCGAGCGTCGCGGCTAGGGAAAGCCATACGACCACATCCTGGACGAACAGGCCGCCGACGACAGGAATGTCCGATAGCCAGGGAAGGGCGAGCTTCGGCAGCCCCTTGACCGTCAGGCTCTCATAGGACTTGCCGAACAATGCGGAAAGCCCCTGACCGAGGATGCCGATTGCAAGGCCCGCCGCCACCTGATTTGCGCGGAAGCCGAGTACGACCAGGGCGAAGACGAGGGAAAGCGCGGCGCCGCCGAGACCGGCGGCAACGAAACCCATAACATGTCCGCCGCCGTGATAGACGACGATGAAGGCGAGTACCGCGCCGAGCGCCATCAGGCCCTCGACACCGAGATTGAGCACGCCGGCCCGTTCGACCACCAGCTCGCCGAGTGCGGCGAGGAGAAAGGGTGTCGCCGCCGCGAGCATGCCGGCCAGAATGAATTCGATGGCGTTCATGACGGGCTCCGGTAGGCGGGACGGCGCCATTCGAGGCGATAGCGCACGAAGGCGACGGCGACGAGATAGGCGAGAAGAAGGCTGCCCTGAAAGACGCGGACGGCGGCGATCGGCAGGTTCGCCGACACCATGGCATTGTCGCCGCCGATGTAGAGCACGGCCATGAAGAGCGCCGAGAAGACGATGCCGATCGGATGCAGGCCGCCGAGATAGGCGACGATGATGGCCGCATAGCCATAGCCGGTCGAGATCGAGCGCTGCAATTGGCCGAGCGGGCCGGCGACCTCCGCCGCGCCGGCAAGTCCGGCCGCGAAGCCGCCGATCAGGAGCGAAAGCCAGATCGCGCGCCCTTCGCTGAAGCCGGCATAACCGGCGGCGCGCGGCGCAAGGCCGCCGACCTGGAGCTTGTAGCCGGTGAAGCTGCGCTGCATGAAGACCCAGGCCGCGAGCGAGAGCATGAGTGCCAGCAGCACTGAGACATTGACACGGGTACCCGGTATCAGGATCGGCACCATGGCGTCGTACTGGAACATGACGGATTGCGGGAAATTGAATCCTGCCGGATCCTTCCAGGGACCGAGCAGCAGATAGTTGAGCAATTGCGCGGCGACGAGGCTCAGCATCAGGGAGACAAGGATTTCATTCGCATTGAGCCTGACGCGCCAAAAAGCGGTGATCGAGGCCCAGAATGCTCCGCCGATCGCGCCGAGAAGCAGCATCAGAGGCCAGATCCACTGCCCTGTCGCCTGCGGGAACCAGATCGGAATCGCCGAAGCGAAGATGGCGCCCAGGATGAATTGGCCCTCCGCTCCGATATTGAACACCTTGGCGCGGAAGCCGATTGCCAGCCCCTGTGCGATGAGGAGAAGAGGACCCGCCTTGAGCAGCACTTCGGAGAACGAGGCCCAGGAAAGGAACGGCTCGAGCAGCATTGCGTATATGACGGCAGCAGGATCACGACCCATCAACACATAAAGGCCGAGATTGAGAATGGCGGCCGTGGCCAGGGCGAGGGGAGGCGCGAGCAGGGTTGCGGTAAGCGAAGCGTGCTCCCGGCGGACGAATACGGGAAGGATGGTCCCGGAGAAGGCGCTCATGCCAAGACCTTCCCGGATGGCGAACGAGCCCCGATCATATATCGGCCAATCTCCTCCGGGCGCGTGTCGCGGGTGACGAGCGGCGGGCTCAGCTTGCCATTGTGCAGCACCTGGATGGAATCGCAGAGCTCGAAAAGCTCTTCGAGCTCCTCGGAAATGACGAGAATGGCCATGCCTTCATTGCGCAGGGTGACAAGCCTTCTGCGGATGGCCGATGCCGCGCCGATGTCGACGCCCCAGGTCGGCTGCGCCACGAACAACAGTTTTGGAGACAGCATGATCTCGCGGCCGACGATGAACTTCTGCAGATTTCCGCCGGAAAGCGCGCCGGCCTCTGTTTCCGGGCCGGGCGTGCGGACATCATATCGGCGGATGCACTCATCGGCGAACGCCGCCGCGTTTTTCCTGTCGATGAGACCATGCTTCAACAATTTGAGCGGATGCGCGGTCAGCAGACCATTGAGCACGAGCGACATTTCGGGGACCGCGCCGCGTCCGAGCCGGTCCTCGGGAACGAAGGCAAATCCCAGCCGGCGGCGCGTGGCCGCATCAAGCGCGCCGACGTCCTTGCCCATCATGTAGATCCGGTCGCGCTGTTCGCGCGGCAGCTCTGTTTCACCAGATATGAGCGCGGCGAGCTCAGTCTGCCCATTGCCGGATATTCCGGCTATGCCGAGGATTTCGCCGGAACGCACCGTGAGGCTGATCCCGGAGAGCGGCACGGCGAACGGGTCGTCCGGCCGATAGTCGAGGCCGATGATTTCCAGCCGCTTATCTCCGCCGGATCGGGCAAGCGCCGGCATGGGTTCCGGCATGTCGCGGCCGATCATCATGCGGGCGAGATCATGGACATCGTGTTCGCGCGGGTCCAAATGGCCCGTGACGCGCCCGCCGCGCAGGATCGTCGCGTGGTCGCAAATCGCCCGGATCTCCTCCAGCTTGTGTGAGATGAACAGGACGGATACGCCGCCGTCACGCAGGCGACGCAGCGTGTCGAAGAGCTTCTCCACCGATTGGGGTGGCAGAACGGATGTCGGTTCGTCGAGGATCAGGAGCTTCGGATTGGTCATCAGACAGCGGATGATTTCCACCCGCTGCCGCTCGCCGACGGAAAGCGCGTGCACATGGGCGAACGGATCGACCTCAAGGCCGAAGTCGCGTCCGAGCGTCCGGATGCGTTCCGCGAGATCGGCCTTCCTGCCCGGTACGACCAGTCGAATGTTCTCCACGACGGTCAGGGTCTCGAAGAGCGAGAAATGCTGGAAGACCATGCCGATCCCGGCGCGCCTCGCCTCCGCCGGCGAGGCAAGGCTTAGAGGCGCTCCCTTCCACATGATGGTCCCGCTGTCAGGCTGCTCCACACCATAGATCAGCTTGACCAGCGTCGATTTGCCCGCCCCGTTCTCTCCGAGGATGGCATGGATCGACCGCGGGGGCACGTCCAGATCGATAGCCTGATTGGCCCGGATCTGGCCGTAGCTCTTGGAGATGCCGCGCAGCGACAGGAGCGGTGCGGTCATGACTTATTTCGGCAGAGGGGTGGTGACGCCCTTGACGTGCCAGTCCATCGCGACGATCTCACTGTCGGTGAGCGTTGCGCCAGCGGCTACGCCTTCGCTGCCGTCGGCCTTGGTGATCGGCCCGGTGAAGGGCGAGAAGCTGCCGTCGGCGATCTTTGCTTCGATCTCCTTGATCTTCGTCATGACATCGGCCGGAATATCCGGATTCCAGTCCACGACCTTGACGACCTTGTCAGCGACACCGAGAAAGGCGTTGGCACCCTTGAACGTGCCGGCGATATGAGCGTCCACCGAAGCCTTGAAGAACGGCGACCAGTCCGTCGCCACACAGCCGAGATAGGTCTTCTCAGCATATTTCTTCATCGACGAGTTGAGATTGAATCCGTAAACGCCGGCGTCCTCGCAGGCCGAGATGACGGATGGCGTATCCTGCGCGTTGGAGAAGATCACATCGCATTTCTGCGCCATCAGGGCCTTCGCGGCTTCCTGCTCCTTGGCCGGATCGAACCAGGAGTTCACCCAGACGACCGATACTTCGATATCGGGCTTCACCGCCTGGGCGCCGAGGGTGAAGGCGTTGACAGATGTGATGAGTTCCGGGATGGCGAAGGCGGATACCGAACCCAGCTTACCGGTCTTGGAGAGCGCGGCGGCTGCCATGCCGAGCAAGTAGGTGCCCTGGAAATATTTGGCCGCAAACGGCGAGAAATTCGGCGCCACCTGGAAGCCGGAAGCGTGCAGGACGGTAACGTCGGGATTGCGCCGGGCGATCTGCAAGGCGCCGTTCTGATAACCAAATGAGCCGGCGATCAGGAACTTGTTCCCGTCAGCGACTGTCTTGGTCATGATGCGGTCGGCATCCGGACCTTCCTGGATATTTTCGATGACGGTGACTTTCACCTTGTCGCCATAGGCGGCCTTGACCGGTTCGAGTCCTGCGGCGAGCGCGTGGCCCCAGCCGACGTCGCCGATCGGCGAGGGGACCACGAGAGTGATCCCCAGCGGTTCGTCGGCCGCAAAGGCCACCCGGCCGCCCAGCGCTCCGGCGAGACCGGAAACGGCCGCTCCCTTCATGAGTGTTCTGCGGGTAAGGTTCGTCAGCATGTCAGTTCCCCTTTTTATCTAGAATTCCACAGTCGTCAGCGCGGCTTCCGCCTCCGCAAACAGCCGTGCCTCGTCGAGCCCGACGAATTCACCCTCGGCCCAGACGATGCGACCGTTGATCATGGTCATGTCGGTCGGCGTGCCGATGCCCACCTTGGCAATCAGGCTCAGCGGATCATGTCGCGTGCCGACATAGTCCATGCGCCGGGTATCGATGGTGAAGAGATCGGCGGCCATGCCGGGCGCGAGCCGGCCGATGTCGTCACGGCCGAGGAGACTCGCGCCGCCGGTCGTGGCGTAGCCCAGGAAATCCATCGGGGCGGGGACCGGGTGTGTGCGCGTCGATGCGGTCAGGCACTGCAGCATGTAGGCCGAGTGCACGCAGTGCATCAGGTTTGAATTGTCGTTCGAGGCGGCGCCGTCGCAGCCGAGGCCCACGCGAAGCCCAAAGGCCGACATGGCCGGAATATCGGTGATCTCGGCGCCGACCAGATAGACCGGCTCAGGACAGTGCGAAACGCCGGTGCCGCTTGCCGCCATCTTCTTCAGCTCGTCGTGGGTCAATTCCCAGCAATGGGCGTAGAAGGCATCGGGACCGGCAAAGCCGAGTTCCTCAAGATAATCCACCGTGCGCACACCGTGACGGGCTTCGATCACCGGGCTTTCACCCTCGCCCACATGGGTATGCATCCGCACGCCGCGATCGCGCGCCAGTGCCACGGATTCCGCGAAAGTCTCCCTGTAGCAGTTGACCGGCTGGCATGGCGCGACCGCCACCTGCCGCATGCTGAAACGACCGGCGTCATGATAGGTGTCGATCAGACGGGCGCAGTCGGTAATGAATTCGTTCGTCGTCTCCAGCATGGCGTCCGGGATTGTCGAGCCCTCGGATTTCGGCAATGTGTTGCCGCCACGGCCCGCATGAAAGCGCATGCCAAGAAGATCGGCGGCTTCGAACTGCCGGTCGATCAGCCGTTTGCCGGCGTGTCGCGGGAAACAGTATTGATGGTCGAAGGCCGTCGTGCAGCCATGCTTGATCAACTCGGCCATTGCCGTAACCGAGGCATGGTAGAAACAGTCTTCGGTCAGCCGGGAAAAGATCGGATAGATGCGGTCGAGCCATTCGATTACCGAAAGCTTCGTCCAGTCGAGATCCGCGCGGTTGCGCACGAAGCACTGGAAGAAGTGGTGATGCGTGTTGACGAGGCCCGGATAGACGAACCAGCCGGTGGCATCCAGCGTGTTCGTACCGGCCGGAAGCTCTGCCCTGTGGAGACCTTCGCCGATTGCTTCTATCGCCGGACCATTCGTCAACAGATCGACATTGCGGTGGACGGTCGGACCTTTGCCCTCATCGACGATAACCGCCGCGCAATCCTTCAGAAGATAGCCGGCCATGTCACGCTGCGCCCGGTTCGATTTGGGGTTCGGGATTCAATTCGTGCAGCCGGTGGATGCCGGGCATCTCGATGAAGTCATCGAGGCCACGGATGGCGCGGGACCAGAGCCTTATCGCGGGGTAGGGGTCGAGCAGGATCCCGCCGTCCGGCGCGAGAGCCACGTATGGAAAGCAGGCGATGTCGGCAATCGTCGGCCGGTCGGATGCAAGGAAGCGCATGCCGCGCAAGCCCTGTTCCACGAGGCCCGCCTCCAACTCGCGAAGCGCTGCGATGCCCTGTGCCTGAAGCGCGGCGATATCCCCGGGACGCAGCAGCATCTCATGAAGGCGCGCGCCGCCAAGGCTGGCTGTCAGCCTGTGCGAAAAGGAGAGCCATTGCTGTATGCGCGCTGTTTCCTCCGGCGCGCCGCTGCCCAGCCATTCAGGCGCTGCCTTCGCGGCCAGATAGGCAAGCATGGCCGTGGATTCGGTCAGGATCAGATCTCCGTCTTCCAGTATGGGGATAGAGCCCGCCGGGTTGAGCGCCATGAGTTCGGGGCCGAGATGCTCGGCACCGGGATGAAAATCCACCGGCCTGATTTCCAGTTTCACGCCGATCAGCGCTGCCATCAGGCGCACTTTGTAGCAACTGGGCGAAAGGACGTAGTCATAAAGCTTCATTGCGCCACCAACTGTGCGCCATATGTGTAGTTGTGGCGTTTCAGCCAGCGCCTGTAGGCGACCGACGTCAGGTCGGCTCGTGTGGGAATTTCCATTCCGGGATCGAGCGGCAGGAGCCGGGGGATCTGGTTTTCCAGGATCGACCGATCCTGCAGGAAGATGGTCTGCTGAAAGTGGATGAGGTCGGCCATCGGGGTGGCATCGTCGAAGAGCGCCATCCAGGGCCAGACGTCGCACAGATCCTCGGCAAGCGGCTGGACGAAGAGGGTGATGACGTCCCATTCGCCCGGACGGGGCGGGCAGGTTTTGTAAAGTACGGAACAGGTGGGTGCCGGAACGCGGTACATATATTCCGTCGTGATGCCGCCGTTTGCCGACTTCGCGGCCTGCGGCTGGTAGAATTTCACCTGGGTCGCCCAGACCTCGTCCTCGTCCTTGCGGATTTCAACCTTGTATTCCTCGACCTCCGTGTGCGGCTCCGCGCCAAGGATGTCCGTATGCACGAAGGGGAAATGCGCGATGTCGAGGAAGTTCTCCACCGCCCGCAGCGGCGAACAACGCACGCGAACCACGCCGACATCGACGAAGCGGCGGCCGGGCTGATCGGCCTCGGGAATTGCAAAAAGTTCCTTCCGGGGATTGCCGAGACTTGACCAGACGTGGCCGTAGCGAACGCGCACGGGCAGAGCGCGCCCACTACCGGATGTTACCGTCGCGGCACCCTCGGCATCGAGCGCCACCGTGATGGGTTCACCCATCAGGACCGTGTTGCGTCCGTTTCGGTCGAGCTGGCTGAAGAGGCCAACCGGATACCATTCGTCGCGCATCGCCCCTCCCGTCATGACGCCTGCACTTTTGCCTGAAGGTCTTCGGCCATCCGCCGCAGGCTTTCGGCAGTACGCGAGGCGGCGATCCGCCGGGACGGACTGCTTTTGTCATCGAGGAGAACATGGATCAGCGTCTGATCGTCTTGCGGTGCGAGGAGCAGCCGGATCTCCTGCGGATGTTGCGAGGGGCTGACGAGACCTTCCGGATCGGCTTTCGCGCCTGCCGCGGCTTCGACCGCTGCGACGTTGGCATTCACCGTCAACGAGCGCAGGGGAACGAGCCCTTCAAAACGGGGCGGCCGAGCCGCGGGTTGTCCGAGGGCGATCCAAATGATCCCGTCCGATTCCTCGACATCGTGCGTTGCCACGCGGATCGTTTCAGGTGGCGTAAGGCTCGGATGGGCCGGGATGCGCAGGCAGTTTCCGGTCTTCCCGTAGCTCCAGCCATGATAGATGCAGGAAAGGGCTTCGCCGCGAACAAAGCCATGCGACAGGCGCATGCCGCGATGAGGGCATCTATCCGCCGAAGCCACGGCGTGGCCGGCTTGACTGCGCCAGAGGGCAATCGGCCCGGCTGGTATCCGTGCCGGCATTACGGTTCCCGCTGGTAAATCCGCGGAAAGGGCGATTGGCGTCCAAGAACCCGCCGTGTCGGACGACATGTATCGACTTTCCAGAAATATCAATGTGTTGCTGGATGCAAATCCGAGGTCGAGACGACGGCTTGCTGCTCAGGGTCCCGACGTTTGCATGATTTTTCTGCATTGGCAACATTGATTAAATTAAGTGCACAGAATGTGCGGACAGCCAAATTGAGCCATCTCTACCCTGAGGGGGCATGGGTCCAAAGCCGCTGCACGTTTGGCGATATGTGTCAGTTGGTTTCGCCCTTGAGCGGTGTGCGATATATGGTCTCGACCCAGACATCGATGGGGCCGAGCGAGCAACCCATCTCCATCATGTCGATCAGATCCGGAGGGCCTGCAAGCTCGAGTTCTATCCGGTCGGAACTGGTATGGGAAACAGCCTGCCAAAGCCCGAGCTTGGCGGCATGGCGCTGGATCCAGGGAATGAACGAAGTGGCATCCAGTTCTCCATGGATGATCATTCGCTCCCGGAAATGGCTGTGGTGTTGCTCCGTCATGAAAGGCTCGCACTGGTTTCCCGAACTCTAGCATAGCGCCTGAATGCGATGCGCCAATTATTTCGTTGCTATCATCAGCCGATACCTTGGTGTTCACGAGCCTGAACGGTGGGACGTGCCCGAGGCAGGCTCCGGGACATCCGGGGCGCTGATGCTGCGGGGATCGAGGTGCTCCCAATAGGAACCTTCCTTGCGGGCGATGTGGCGCACGAGGATCTGTGTCGCGCGCGCCAGGTCGCGCTTGCCAATGGCATCGGCGATCTCCACATGTTCGCGCATGGATTTCCGCATATGGTGCGGATCCTTGCCGAGACGGTTGCGCAGCGCCGCCATCTTGGCGCCGATGAGCGCATAGGCGCTGGCGATATAAGGATTGCCGGAAGCCGCGATAATCGTGTCGTGGAAGGCCGTGTCGAGTGACAAATAATCGCGAACGCGTCCTTCATCCTGCGCCAGCCTCATTTTCTCGACAATGGCTTTGAGATCGTGCGCGAGCGTCGAAGCCGGATTGTCGAGGGCCAGTTGCACCGCGGCCGGCTCCAGGGCGAAGCGCAGCTCGCATAATTGATTGAGCTCACCTGGCTGAAGTTCGAAGACATAGGTGCCCGACTGCGGCTGCACGGTCACCAGTCCCTCGCGGCGCAGAAGCGCGATCGCCTCCCGCACAGGCGTCGTCGATACGCCGAGGTCGGCGGCCAGCGCATTTTCGGACAGCCGCTCACCCGGCAGTACCTGTCCCTCGACGATCATCTCGCGGATTGCCCTCACGACTTCGTCGACGAGGAATCCGGGACGGATGACTTTTTTCATTCTGCCTCTCTCTTTTTCATTCACGCTAGGGATGGGCTGCCGGCGATCTATCTGACCATCCTTAAATACCCTCTTTACAGCTGCCGGGAAACTGCTACCTTAGTTCGCAACTAGCACCTAAGGTAGCAGTTTGGCGTCATAAAAGGAAGGCGCCGCGAACAGGGGAGGAGGTTCAGACATGAAAATTCATGGGATGGCGTTTGCCGCCGCATTGGCTGGGTTGGCTCTCGGTGCTCCCGCAATGGCTGAAGAGGGGAAGCCTGAGGTGGTGACGCGCTGGAACAGTCTGGCTTACAAACTTGAGGACAAGGATGCCGCCGGTCGCTGGCGCGAAAGCGCGCTTAACGGCAAGGCGCTGGTGCAGGGCCTGAAGTTCGATTCCGCAGGCAACATATATGTCACCACGGCGCGCTGGGGCGGACCGGATATTCCGGCGACGGTCTCCAGGCTGGTCAAATCGGGCGAGGGCTTTGAACTCCAGCCATTTCCTTCGCCGGCGCTCAACGACGTCAAGAATCCCGACGGGCTGAAGGCCGTACTCGGCTTCGAGATCGACGGAAACGACGTGATGTGGATCCTCGACCAGGGCCATATCGCCGGCGCGCCGTCTGGCCCGAACGATGAAAAGCTCGTCCTTTGGGACATCAAGTCGGGCAAGGAAATCCAGCGTCTCTCCTTCCCGTCCGACGTTTCCGACAAGAAGTGCTCGTTTCTCAACGACGTCGTCGTCGATAACACCTCGGGTTTCGCCTACATCACCGACAGCGGTATTTTCAGCGACCCCTTGTGCGGTGGCCTGATCGTCTATGACAAAAACACCAATACGGCCCGCAGGGTTCTCAACGGCACCAAATTCACCAATGACGAGCCGAATTTCAGCTTCGCGATTAATGGGCGTCAGGTTCTAAAGAACGGACGCATGCGCACCGGCGCTGACGGCATTGCGCTCTCCGGCGATAAGCAGACGCTCTATTGGACCAATCTGACGGGCAATACGCTCTATTCGCTGCCGACCGCCCTTTTGAAGGATCCGAAAATCTCTGAGACGGAGCTGCAGGCGGCCATTCGCGAGGAAGTCGTCCTGCCCTCCAACACAGACGGGCTGACGGCGGACAAGGATGGCAATGTCTATCTCACCGCGCTGCAGCTCAACGGTGTCCTCAGATGGGAGCCTGAAACGAGACGCCTGACGCAGATCGCCTATCACCCTGAAATGGTCTGGCCCGACACGCTCGCCTGGGCGCCCGACGGCACGCTGCATGTGATCTCGAACCATCTTCATCTCTGGGTAGATCAGGACATGGATTTCGACAATCCGCAGGTTCCGAACTTCACGATCTGGCGCCTGCCGGTCAAGGCCGAGCCTTACCTCAAGTGATTGTGCTGCGGAGGCGCCAACCGGCGCCTTCCTGGGAGGATCCATATGCTTTCAAAGTTCGATCGCGCCTCTGTCTGGGCAAATCAGGTCGTCGTCGGCGGGCTAATGCTTGTCATGACGGTGCTGGTGTTCGCCAATGTCGGGCTGCGCTATCTCGCGGGGTTTTCGCTTCCCTGGGTCGAGGAACTGACCCGCTACATGATGATCTGGGTCGCTTATCTCGGCGCGGGCCTTGCGCTGCGGGCCGGGTCTCATGTCGCCGTCGAGATCATGCAGGACATGATGCCCGTCGCCATGACGCGCCGCCTGCGCATCGTCATCGCCGTCGTCGTCCTTATGTTCCTGGTGACGGTAGCCTGGTACGGCTTCCAGTATGCGCAGTTCACCATGCGCCAGGTATCGCCGGTTCTCAACATTCCGCTCGGCATCGTCTATCTCGGCGTCCCACTCGGCTGCCTTCTATGCGCGGTCCATCTCGTTCTCGGCTTCAGGCGGTATGTCGATCGTGATTTCCACTCTTCCGAGATAGCCCCGGAATCGCCCAACGAGGCGCTGACGCTTTCCGCCGTGGAAAGGCAACAGGCATGACCACGGTTCTTCTCGCTGTTTTCATTATCGCGCTCGTCGTCGGCGTCCCGGTTTCGATCGCCATGGGCGGGGCGGGCATCGCGGCCCTCATCTGGGGCGGAACCTTCTCGCCCATGCTGGTGCCACAGCGTCTCTTCAGCGGCATCGACAGTTTTCCGCTGATGGCCGTGCCGTTCTTCATCCTCGCGGCGGAATTGATGACGGGCGGCCGTATCACCGACCTGCTGGTGCGCTTCGCCTGTCAATTGATCGGCAATGTGCGTGGCGGCCTTGGCTATGCCAACGTCATCATGGCGATCTTCATGGCCGGGATCAGTGGCTCGGCACTTGCGGATGCCGCTGGTCCGGGCTCGGTCATCATCCGGATGATGCGCCAGGCCGGCTATCCCACGGCCTATGCGGCGGCACTGACGGCTTCCAGCGCTATCATCGCACCGATCATCCCGCCATCGATCATCATGATCATCTATGCGCTGACCGACAACAGTGTCAGCGTCATCGGGCTGTTCCTGGCCGGTATCGTGCCCGGCCTGCTGCTGGGCGGGTCGCTCATCTTCGTCAACTGGTGGATCAGCCGGCAGAAGAATTTCACCTTCGCGTTGCCGCGTCCCGCCTGGGGCCAGTTCCTGCGGGATTCCTGGAAAGTGTTTCCGGCCTTGCTGATGCCGGTGATCATCCTGGGCGGTATTCACGGGGGCGTCTTCACGCCGACGGAAGCTTCCGCCGTGGCCGCGGTCTATGCCTTTATTGTCGGGCGGTTCGTCATCGGCACATTGTCGATCAGCCAGGTGCCGCGCATTCTCGTCAGCACGGCATTGATGACTTCGGCTGTCCTGCTCGTCGTGTCGATGGCCAGCATCTTCGCCTATATGCTGACGGTACTGCAGATCCCGCAGACGGTCAGCCAGGAGATCGCCGCGCTGGGGCTATCGCCGCTGATGCTGCTCATCGTCGTGTCGCTGTTCCTGCTCGTCTGCGGCCTGTTCCTGGATACGCTTCCGGCGGTCATCATTCTCGTGCCGATCCTGGCGCCTCTGGCACAGAATGCGGGCATTGATCCGTTGCATTTCGCGATGGTCGTCATTCTCAATCTCACCATCGGCATGATCACACCGCCGGTCGGCGCCGTGCTCTTCGTCATCACCGTCGTTGCCAAGGTTCCGATCTTCACGCTGGCGCGCGCCATCATCCCGATGCTCGCCGCCGAAATCGTCGTTTTCGCACTCATCGTGCTTTTTCCGACGCTCACACTCTGGCTGCCGAATGCCTTCGGTTACGTCAGGTAAAAAGGGTTCGCTCTCAAACAGGAGGATAGAGAGATGTTTAGGAAACTCATGCTGCTGACGACCGCATTGGTCACGCTCGGAACGAGCATGGCCGCTGCCGAAACCAAGGTGCTGAAATACACGCATTATCAGCCGGGTCGTCCCGACCAGCCAAAGCATGCCGCGGCCCTGGCCTTCGAGAAATGCGTCGAGGATACCACCGATGGTTCGATCGATGTCCAGATCTTTCCTGCCGGCCAGCTCGGCAACGCCACCACGGCGCTTGAGGGATTGCGCTTGGGAACCCTCGAAATGGCCGTCGTCCACGACGGTGGCATATCGAGCGTCTATCGCCCGTTCGACGTGTTCGCGCTGCCATATATCTTCCCCGACCACGAGACAGCCTACAAGGTTCTCGACGGTGCGTTCGGCAAGGAATTCGCCGATGCGATGCGGGAGGAAACCGGCATCCGCCTTCTCGCCTATGCCGATAACGGTATCCGGCACTTCACCAATTCCAAGCATCCGATCAAGACGCCCGGAGACATGAAGGGGCTCAAGATGCGCGTGCAGCCGGCCCCCGTCTTTATCTCCCTCGTGGAAAGCCTGGGGGCGAGCGCGTCGGCGATCGATTGGGCCGAGCTTCCGGCAGCCCTTGCGCAAGGCACGGTCGACGGGCAGGAAAACGGCGTCACCAATATCATGGCGGCCAGTCTCTACCAGAGCCAGAAATATGCGACGCTCGACGGCCACGTCTATAGCCTGCACGCCTATCTCATCGGCGATACCTTCTATGAGGGCCTTACCGATGTCGAGAAAAAGGCGATCGACAGTTGCGTGGTTCAGGCGCGCGACATCCATCGCGACATGACCAGGGCGCAGGATCTCTCGGCTCAGAAGGTGCTGACCGAGGCCGGCATGGAGGTCTATGTGCCGACGGCCGAGGAAATCGCCGCCTTTCGCGATATTGCTCAGCCGGCCGTCCAGAAGCAACTCGAAGGGTCGATCGGCGCCGAATGGGTGTCGAAGCTTCTGAAAGCTGCCGCCGGCGCCCAGGCCAATTCCCAATAAACAGGTACGGCGCGCATCATGACGTCAGACCAGCAAACACGATCCCGCCTCGTCATCGTGCTCGATGAGGGCTATGGCGGGACGGAAGTAGAAGAGGCCGTTCTCGCGCCCTTCGGTGCACGTGTGATCGAAAGGCCGTGCAATGGCAATCCGGAAGCGGTCCGGCGCGCTGTTCTCGGTGCCGATGCCGTCCTGGTGCGTGAAAGCCCCGTCGATGCCGAGGCCATTGCGGCGATGCCCGGATGCAGGGCAATCGTGCGCTATGGTGTCGGCGTTGACAATGTCGACCGCAAGGCCGCGGCCGAGCGGCATATCTTCGTCGCCAATGTTCCAGATTACGGGGTCGAGGAAGTGAGCGACCACGCGCTTGCACTGCTCTTCGCCGTCGCCCGCCGGATCGTTTCGCGGGACCGGACGGTACGCAATGGCGGCTGGAATATCGCGCGAGCCGAGCCGATGTACCGGCTGCGGGGCGGAACCTTGGGGCTGGTCGGATACGGCCGGATCGGCCATGCCTTCCATCGTAAGGCGAGGGCGCTTGGATATGAGAATACGCTAATATACGACCCCTTCCTGAAATCCACGCCGGAGGGTGCGGATCTCTGCAGCATCGAACGGTTGTGCGGGGAAAGCGATGCGATATCGCTGCACGCACCGCTTACCGACGATACCCGGCATATCATCAACAAAGCACGCCTCGATCTGATGAAGCCCACGGCAATCCTCGTCAACACGTCGCGCGGCGGGCTTGTCGATACGCAGGCGCTCTACGAGGCACTGGCGGAAAGCCGGATATTCGGCGCGGGGCTCGATGTATTCGAGACGGAGCCGCCGGCGAGAGACAACCCGCTGTTGGGGCTTTCGAACGTGGTCCTGAGCGACCATACGGGCTGGTATTCCGAGCAATCCGTCCAGGATCTCCGCCGCAAGGCGAGCGAGGAAATCGCCCGCGTCTTCGCGGGTGACAGGCCGAGAAACTGGGTCAACCGATGGGAAGACGTCCCTTCCGAAACGCTTAACAACACCTGATCAGGAGAAGTCGAAATGACGTTGGATGAATTGATCACAGGCTTCCGGAGCGTGGCGACGGCCTCGGTGGCCGATGCCGTCGACAAGATCACCGGAAAGGGTGGTTTCATGGACGAGGCCATCAAACCACGCATCAACGATCGCAAGATCGTCGGGCCGGCCGTTACCATTTTGGAGGCGCCATCGGACGAATTCGTGCCGCCGCAACACGCGCTGGATGCGATCGACGAAAGCCCGGCGGGCAGCGTCATCTGCATCTCGGTCGGCGGCGAGGAGAATGTCGCCGTTTGGGGCGGACTGATGACAGCCGGCGCGGTCGCCAACAAGCATGAGGGGGCGATCCTCGACGGCGGCGTACGCGATATCGCCGAGATCCGCAGGGATTACGATTTCCCGGTTTTCTCGCGCTCCGTTTCTCCTGGCACCACGCTTGGCCGGTTCCGCACCTATTGCGCCAATGAGCCGGTCCGGATCGGCGGCGTCATCGTCCATCCCGGCGACATCGTCGTCGGCGATATCGATGGCGTCGTCGTCGTGCCGCGCCTGCACGCGGAAGCCGTCCTTGCCATGGCCCAGGAGATCGACCAGCGCGAGCTCGAACAGGCCCGGCTGATCATCCAGGCCGGATCGCTGCGTCAGGGCCTGGCGAAATACGGACGCATCTGAGGACGATAATGACACTTGATATCATAGCGCTTGGCGAGCCGCTGATCGAATTCAATCAGACCCGCGGGCAGGAAAACGGCGCCCATTACCGGCTGGGCCATGGCGGCGATACGTCGAATGCCGCCATTGCTGCGGCGAGACAAGGCGCGAGTGTCGGCTATGTCACAGCGCTCGGGGCGGATGCCTTCGGCGATGAATTTTTGAAGCTCTGGCACGAAGAAAAGGTGGATGCAAGCCGCGTCATCCGGGACGGGGGAGCGCATACGGGCGTCTATTTCGTGAGCCACGGACCCGAGGGCCATGTCTTCAGCTATCTGCGCGCTGGTTCCGCGGCGAGCCGGCTTTCGCCAGCGGCGCTGCCGATGGACTATATTGGTTCGGCAAAATATCTCCACTTATCGGGCATCAGCCAAGCGATCAGCGCCACGGCCTGCGACGCCGTCTTCGCGGCGATCGAGGAGGCGCGCGCCAATGGGGTCAGGATTTCCTATGACACCAATCTGCGTCTCAAGCTCTGGCCGCTTGCCCGGGCCCGTGCCATCAGCCACGCTACCATCCCGCTTTGCGACGTCATCTTCCCGAGCCTCGAAGACGCGACCGTGCTGACGGAGCTCGACGAGCCGCAAGCCATTGTGGACTTTTATCTTCGTCTCGGAGTGCCATTGGTCGTGCTGAAGCTTGGACCCGAAGGCGCTCTTGTCGCGACAGGCGACGGGCGATGGCGGGTCAAAGGCATCGCGGTCGAAACGGTGGATGCCACCGGCGCAGGCGACACGTTTGACGGAGCGTTCCTTTCCATGCTCGTATTGGGCGAGGGCCCATTGGAGGCTGCCGGATATGCCAATGCGGCGGCGGCGCTTTCCACCTGCGGTTATGGCGCGGTTGCACCCATACCGAGGCGGGCGGAGGTCTTGCAGTTTCTTGGGGAAGAGGTTCATCAATGAAGAAAGCGCTGGTGACGGGTGGGGGCCGCGGCATTGGATTGGCCGCGGCCCAGGCCCTGTGCGATGCCGGCTATGAGGTCACGGCTACCGGTGTCGACGCCGCCGAGATCGAAGCCATGCCGAAGCGGACAGGCCTCAGCGGCTCAGTTCTCGACGTGCGCGACGAGGATGCGGTCAAGGCGCTCCTTGCCTCGTTCGACCGTCTGGATGCGCTGGTCAACTGCGCCGGGCTGATCAGACGCGCCGGCGCCGAGTTCGATCCCGCGACCTTTGCGCAAGTCGTCGATGTGAACCTCACCGGTACGATGCGGGTCTGCATGGCGGCGAGGCCTCTGCTTGCCGACAGCAAGGGTGCGGTCGTCAACACCGCCTCGATGCTTTCCTTCTTCGGTGGGCCTGCGGTTCCCGCCTATACCGCAAGCAAGGGCGGCGTGGCGCAGCTGACCAAGGCGCTCGCCGTCGCATGGGCGGGTGAGGGCATCCGCGTCAACGCGATCGCGCCGGGCTGGATCGCTACCGAGCTGACGCGGCCGCTCTATGAGGATGCCGAGCGTGCCGACCCTATCATCCAGCGCACGCCGATGCGTCGCTGGGGAACGCCGGAGGACGTGGCAGGCCCTGTTGTTTTTCTGTGTTCCGAAACAGCACGGTTCGTCACCGGCGTCATCCTGCCCGTCGATGGCGGATATGCCGCCGCCTGATCAAACGAGGAGAAGATCATGTCCTATGTTTCCGTCCACCCCCTTTCGCCGCCCGAGATCGTCACCACAGCCCTGCCGGAGGATGAGCGCGTCTGGGTACCGCAGGCGCCGAATGTCTGGTTCCGCCCGCTGATGCTCAACACGGTCCAGGGCGGCTGGTGCAACCTGTTGCGGGTGCGCCGTTCGGGCATCCTCAGCCGGCATCGCCATCCCGGTCCGGTGCACGGCTATGTCATCAAGGGCAAATGGCGTTACCTCGAACATGACTGGATCGCGACCGAAGGTTCCTATGTGTTCGAGCCGCCGGGCGAAACGCATACGCTCACCGTGCCCGACGATGTCGAGGAGATGATCACTTTCTTCAATATTTCCGGCTGCATGTACTATGTCGACGAAAACGGCGATCACACCGGCTTCGAGGACGTTTTCACCAAGATCGACATGTGTATCGAGCACTACCGGAAGGTTGGGCTCGGAGAGGACTTCATCAAGCAGTTCGTGCGGTAGCTGAAACCCATCATGGTGTTTGAGCGGCGGGCTCCTCCCATATGGAGGAGCCCGTCATGCTATTTGTGCGCAGCCATCAGTACTGATGTTCTAGACATCAATCTGCATTGATGATATCGCTCTTTTAAAGCTTCAAAGGAGGCGTCTTGTGATCACCGCCGCGCAGATGCGTGCTGCCCGCGCGCTCCTGGGGATCGACCAGCGACAGCTTGCGGAACTCGCCGGCGTGTCGGTGCCGACCATTCAGCGCATGGAGGCAAGCCAGGGCAATGTGCGCGGGGTGATCGACTCCCTGACGAAGATCGTCGAGGCGCTCGACCGCGCAGGCATCGAGCTCATCGGCGAAAATGCTGTCAGCAGTGGTGGCGGGAGAGGCGTTCGCCTCAAGCAGCCGCCGGACGAACAGCGCTGATTTTGAAGCCGCAGAGCGGCGCCGACCCCAACCCGGCCGACGATCCCGCCCGTATCGTTATTATGCGAAAGGATTGTCATGGCCACCCGGTCTGTCAGGGCAAGTTTCTCCGAGCTCTATACGCCCAAGCTCGTTACCCTTTTGAGAGAAGGTTATCGCCTGTCGGATCTGAAGGCGGACGCCTTATCGGGGCTGACGGTGGCGATCGTCGCCCTGCCGCTCTCCATGGCGATCGCCATTGCCTCGGGCGTCGCTCCGGAACATGGACTCTATACCTCGATCATCGGCGGTTTCATCGTCTCGGCGCTAGGCGGCAGCCGCTTCCAGATCGGCGGCCCGGCCGGCGCCTTCATCGTGCTTGTCTCGGCGACCGTGGCGCAGCACGGCGTCGACGGGCTTCTGCTCGCCACGCTTCTCTCGGGGTTGATCCTCTTGGCGATCGGACTCCTGCGGCTCGGGACCTTCATCAAATATATTCCCTATCCCGTGACCGTCGGCTTCACCGCCGGTATCGCGGTCATCATCTTCGCCAGCCAGATCAGGGATCTTTTCGGCCTCACGCTGGAGCATGAGCCGGGGCCGCTCCTGCCCAAGCTCGAGGCGATCGGCCATGCGCTGCCGACGGCGAACATATCGGCTATCCTTGTCGCGATCATCACGATCGGCATCATCGTCGCGATCCGTCGTTACCGGCCGCACTGGCCGTCCTTCATCATCGCGGTGGCGGTTGCCGCTGTCGCGACCGCCCTGGTCGGTCTGCCGGTCGAGACCATCGGCACCCGTTTCGGCGGCATTCCGCAGTCGCTTCCGATGCCGCATCTGCCACCGCTGTCGCTTGCCAAGGTAATCGAGGTGTTCCCCAGTGCCCTGTCCTTCGCGCTGCTCGGCTGTATCGAAAGCCTGCTTTCCGCCGTCGTCGCGGACTCCATGACCGGCCGCCGGCACCGTTCCAATTGCGAGCTGGTGGCGCAGGGGCTTGCCAATGTGGCGTCGCCGCTCTTCGGCGGGTTCTGCGTGACCGGTAACATCGCCCGAACCGCCATCAATGTCCGCTCCGGTGCGCGTGGCCCCGTTTCCGGCATGCTGCATTCGGTTTTCCTGCTTTTGTTCATGCTCGTCGCAGCACCGCTCGCCTCCTACATTCCGCTGGCGGCTCTTGCCGGCGTGCTCGCCGTGGTAGCCTGGAACATGGCCGAGAAGCATGAGTTCGCAACGCTGGTCCGCACCTCGCCCGGTGATGCCGTCGTGCTGCTCGTCACCTTCCTGCTGGTCACCTTCCGTGATTTGACCGAGGGTATCCTCGTCGGCTTTGCGATCAGCGCGCTGCTCTTCCTGCATCGCATGGCGCAGGCGGTTGAGGTGGAAAATGCCCGTCCCCTTGCCGAGGACGACAAGGCTGACAGCGCCAATGGCGAGCGCAAGCCCTATGAGGCGGATCTGGCGACCGATCCGGATATCGCCGTTTTCCGGATTTCCGGCGCCTTCTTCTTTGGCGCGGCGGCCGCCGTCGGCGCGGCGCTCGACCGTCTGGGCGAGCACCCCAAGGCCTATGTCATCGATTTCTCGGCGGTGCCGATCCTCGATTCGACGGGAGCGGCCACCATCCAGGGTTTCGTGCGTAAGGCTCATCGGCACGGCGCGGCGGTCTATGTCGCCGGGGCGACGCGGCCAGTCCGCCGCATGCTTCTGGTCCATGGCGTGAGGCCGCCCGTCGTGCGTTTTCGCGGAACGCTGGCCGATGCTCTTGCCGCGGCCCGAAGTAAGGTGAAACCTTCCGAACCGACGGCGGAGCCGTTGCCGGCATAGGCAATCTCTTATTCAACCAGAACAGGGATCAGCGACAGGACGAGCAGTGCAGCCATCGTCCAGTTGAAGAGGCGCATGGCGCGGTCGCTCTTGATGAAGCGTCCGGCGCCGACGCCCACCAATGTCCAGGCGACGGTGCTCGCCAAAGTGGCGACGCCGAAGATGATCGCAAAGGTGATGGCAATGGCAAAGGGGCCGATACTTTCCGCCGTGCCGCCATAGGTGGCCACGGTCCCGGCGACCATGGCCCATAGTTTTGGATTGACCAGCTGGAACAGTGCGCCCTGCATCAGGGTAAGAGGCGTGGTTTCGAGCTGCGCGGCACCTTCCGCTTTCGGCCGAGCGCCGCCGATCCGCCAGGCAAGCCAGAGAAGATAGAGGAGCCCCGCCCACTTCATGACGGTGCGGATACCGGGCGCGGATACCAGAGAGGAGCCGACGCCCGCAACGACCAGCATGATGATCGCTACCCCGATCGCTATCCCCGATAAGAATGGCAGCGTCCGCCGAAAGCCGTGGTTTGCTCCCGACGCGGTGACCATGGTATTGTTCGGCCCAGGTGTGCCGGCCATCGCCAGCGCAAAGCCCGTTACCGCCGCTATCCACTCCCATTCCATCGGCCATCTCTCCATTTCGCTCTTATGGAGAGACTAGCGGGATGATGAGGCAACCGGGTTGCCAAGATACCAAGGATATATCAAAATTTAGCACAGAATTTTCCAATCGGGCGCTAATAGGCTGATATATTCCAATGGTCCTGGATGAAATCGACAAACGTATCCTGCGCGAACTGCAGCAGAACGGGCGGCTGCAGAATATCGAGCTCGCGAGAAGAGTAGGGCTTTCGCCGTCTCCCTGTCTGCGCCGGGTCAAGCTCCTGGAGGATGCGGGTATCATCAGCCGCTACGTTGCCGTGGTCGATCAGGCGAAGGTCGGATTGCGGCTGTCGATGTTCGCGCGCGTCTGGCTCACGGCGCAGGACGCCGAGACGATCGACCATTTCATCGCCGCCATGCGGCGGCTTCCCGAAATCGTCGAGTGCTACATCATGCTTGGCGAAAGCGACGCCCTGCTGCGTGTGGTGGTGGCTGATCTCGATGATTACAGGCGCTTCCAGGCCACGCATCTCACCCGCAAGAACGGTATCCAGAACGTCAAGACGGATGTGCCGAGCGAGATCGTCAAGCAGACCTTCGCCCTCCCGCTTTGACGCCGATTATGGACGAACGTTGCTAAGGCTCCGCAAGGGATAGCGTAGCGTCACGTCGAACGGGTTGAGTCCGGCGGCGAGGTTGTCCGCTTCGGTCTTCAGGATACGCACCACGCCGGGTAGGCGTTCGGGCCCGAGCCGTTCGGCCAGCGTGCCGACGCTGAGCGCGGCGACGGGGCGACCCTGCGTGTCGATGACCGGCACGCCCGCCCCCGCCATTCCCGGAATGAGGCCGGTGTTCAAGTTGACCCAGCCCTGTTCGCGCGCCCTGGCTATGGCCGCGCGCAGGCCCGCCTCGTCGAGGAAGCCGCGATCGATGAGGCGCGGAATATTGAACCGGATGACTTCCTCCTGCTCGGCTTCGGGCAGATGGGCGAGGATCGCCAGGCTGCCCTGGCCGAGACCGAGCGGTACCTTGCCGCCGATGTCGCCAGTGAAGGACCGGATCGGAAAGGGGCCCTCCACGCGATCGAGGCATACCGCGTCATAACCATTGCGCACCAGGAAGAAGATCGTGTCGCTCAAAGTGGTGGCAAGCCGCAGGAGCACCGGCCGGGCGAGATCGCGTATGCCGCCTGCCTGTCCGGCGCGCGCGGCGAGCACGAAAAAATCGAGCGAAGGGCGATAGCGCTTTCCGCCTTCGACCTGCTCGACAAAACCTTCCGCCATCAGATCCTGCAGCGCGCGATGCGCCGTCGATTGGCTGCAACCGGCTGCACTGGCGATATCCTTCAGCCGCATGCCCGCCGGATCGCCTCTGGCGACAATGCGCAAAAGAGCGAGCGCGCGGCGCAGGCTGGATAATCCCTTCTCCTGGTCAGGCATCATTCCGAATCCGATAAATGGAAAACAGTTGGACCATAATGATATAAAAATTCCATATATCGGAATAATATCAAGAAAAATTTTGCCAAGTGGAATTAGGAATTGACTAAGAGCGGCTGCTGCAGCCTCCTTTGAACAGTTTCAAACTGTGCTGTTGGTGGATGCATGGCTTTCCTGACGCTCGAGCAGGTGAACAAGCTCTACGGCGAACTCGCGGCCGTTCGCGACGTCGACCTCGGTGTCGCCAGGGGCGAATTCGTTTCGCTGCTCGGCCCTTCCGGGTGCGGTAAGACGACGACGCTGCAGATGATCGCCGGGCTGGTCGAGCCAACCAGCGGCCGCATCATGCTCGACGGGCGCGACATCACGCATGAGAAGCCGAACCGCCGCGGGCTGGGCGTCGTCTTCCAGAGCTACGCTCTCTTTCCGCATATGACGGTGGCGCAGAATGTCGCCTTCGGTCTGGAGATGCGTAAAGTCCCGCGCGCCGAGCGGGACAAACGCGTCGGAGAGATCCTTGAACTCGTGCATCTTGGCGGCATGGCGGAGCGCTATCCGCGCCAGCTCTCCGGGGGACAGCGCCAGCGCGTCGCCATTGCCCGCGCGCTCGTCATCAAGCCACCAGTGCTCCTGCTCGACGAGCCGCTTTCCAATCTCGACGCCAAGCTGCGGGAGGAAATGCAGTTCGAATTGCGCCGCATCCAGCGCAGTGTTGGCACGACGACCATCATGGTCACGCATGACCAGGCCGAGGCGCTGTCGATCAGCGACCGCGTGGTGGTGATGGAGGCGGGGCGGATGACGCAGGTCGACGCGCCCTATCGCCTTTATGAAAAGCCCGCGACGGCCTTCATCTCATCCTTCGTCGGCCGGATGAACCGGTTCGAAGGGATCTGGTGGCCCGCCGGGGCGTCCGGCGCGGTAGAAGTCGCCGGCGCGATGCTGGCCAGCGAAACGGCTGATATTCAGCCCGGTACCGCGGTGACGGCGTCGATCCGTCCGGAAAAGCTCTTTCTCAAGAAGGGCGATGCGCGTCTCAACGGACATGTGGCGAGCCGGTTTTTTCTCGGCGGGCATTGGCTCTTCAACGTCGAGACCCCTGCCGGCCTCATCACCGTCTCGATGCCGAACAATGGCGAGGAACCGGCGCAGGAAGGCGAGCTTGTCGGGATCGACTGGGCGCCGGCAAGCCTGCGTGTCGAAGCCACGGTGGAGTTGTCGGCTTGAACCGGTCATCCACGACACCTTGGCTGCTCGTCTCGCCGGGCGCGGTGCTCTTCGCTGGGCTCGTCATCGTGCCGCTCGTTCTGACAGTGATCCTTTCCTTCCTCACCTATAATTATGACACCGGCATCGGCGACGGCTATACGCTCGCCCATTACGGGCAGATCCTCTCGGACGGCTATTATCTCGATATATTCTGGCGCACCTTGCGCCTTGCCCTCCTGACGACGCTGCTTTGCGCTCTCATCGGCATGCCGGAAGCCTATATCCTGTCGCGGATGCGCAAGCCCTGGCGGTCGATCTTCCTTCTGGTGATCATTGGCCCGCTGCTCGTCTCGGTGGTGGTTCGCGCCTTCGGCTGGAGCATGCTGCTCGGCTCCACCGGCCTCGTCAACGCGGCGCTTGGGATTGTCGGTCTCGGACCGGTAAAGCTCCTCTATACAGAGACGGCCATCGTCATCGCGCTCGTCCATATCATGCTGCCTTTCATGGTCATCCCGGTATGGACCGCGCTGCAGAAGCTCGATCCGATGGTGGAGGCGGCGGCTTGGAGCCTCGGTGCCTCGCGCTTCACGGCGCTCAGGCGCGTGGTGATGCCGCAGGTCAGCATCGGCCTTCTCTCGGGCAGCCTCATCGTCTTCGGGCTTTCGGCAAGCGCCTTCGCCATTCCCGGCCTCCTCGGCGGACGGCGGCTCAAGATGGCGGCGACGCTCGTCTATGACGAATATATGCAGGAGCTGAACTGGCCGATGGGTGCGGCGATCGCCATCATCGTGCTCCTCGCCAATCTTGTCATCATGCTGGCCTATAATCGCGCCGTCGAGGCGCGCGCGCGCCGGGCATTGGGGTGAGCGCCATGCAGAAGAACGGCCCCCTCGCGCTCCTCTTCCATGCGCTCGTCATCGCCTTCGTGCTGGCGCCACTCGTCGTCGTCTGCCTCGTCGCCTTCACGCCCGAGAATACGCTGACCATACCAACGGTGCGGTTCTCGCTGCGCTGGTTCCGCGCCATTCTGGATTATCCGGATTTCATTACAGCCTTCGGCAATTCGCTGTGGCTCGCGACGCTTGCCGCAACGCTGTCCGCCGCCATTGCCGTGCCGGCGGGGCTCGCCATCGACCGCTATCGCTTTGCCGGTCGCGATGCGCTCAATGCGCTCTTCCTCTCGCCGTTGATCATTCCGCACCTCGTGCTCGGCGTCGCCTTCCTGCGTTTCTTCGCGCTTGTCGGTGTGACCGGCAGTTTTGCCTGGCTGGTCATGAGCCATGTCATCATCGTCACGCCCTATGTGCTGCGGCTCGTCATTGCCGCGCTCTCCGGCCTCGACCGCGGCGCCGAGCAGGCGGCGATGACGCTTGGTGCCTCGCGGCTCACCGTCTTCCGCCGCATCACCCTGCCTATGATCCTGCCCGGCGTCACCGGCGGCTGGCTCCTCGCCTTCATCAATAGTTTCGATGAACTGACCATGTCGATCTTCGTCACCTCGCCCGCGACCGTCACGCTGCCGGTACGCATGTATATGTACGCCACCGATTCCATCGACCCGATGATGGCCGCTGTCTCGGCGCTGATGATCGCGTTGACCGCCATCGCCATGCTGGTGCTCGACCGCGTGTTCGGGCTCGACAAGATCCTCGTCGGCGAAAAGTGAGACATACCATGCAGCTTTTCCATCGGATCGCCCGTCAGGATCACGCGCCGGTTCCCTTCACGCTCGATGGCAGGTCCTGTGTGGGGAGGGAGGGCGATACACTGCTCACCGCTATCTTGAATGCCGCCAGCGCCGTTCGTGTCAGCGAATTTTCCGGGAACCCGCGCGCCGGCTTCTGCCAGATGGGCGCCTGCCAGGATTGCTGGGTGACGCTTGGCACCGGTGAACGCGTTCGCGCCTGCACCACGCCGCTTGTCGCCGGCATGGAAATCCTTACCGGAAAAGGAGCTGCTTCATGACGGTGCGGCCGCAACCTCTCATCGTCGGGGCCGGTCCGGCGGGCGTGCGCGCCGCCGGGGCTCTCGTAGCCGCCGGCTTGCGCCCGCTCGTCGTCGATGAAGCGCCTGCCTGTGGCGGGCAGATCTATCGTCAGCGGCTCGTCGATGACGGGCGCAGCACACGCTCGCTCTACGGCTCGGAAGCGCCGAAGGCCGAGCGGTTGCACCGCGATTTCGCGGCGTTCGAAGGCCGCATCGATTATTGGCCTCAAGCGCTCGTCTGGAGCCTCGGTGATGGTGAAGCACATGTCGCGCTCGCCGGCAGGAACAGGAAGGTCGCCTATGACGGCCTCATCCTGGCCACCGGCGCGAGCGACCGTGTGCTGCCTGTGCCGGGCTGGACGCTGCCGGGGGTCTTCACCCTGGGCGGCGCGCAGATCGCGCTGAAAAGTCAGGGCTGCGCCATCGGCAGCCGCGTTGTCTTCGCCGGCGCCGGGCCGCTCCTCTATCTCGTTGCCTGGCAATATATGAAGGCGGGCGTCAATGTCGCCGCCGTACTCGATGCCACCCCGCTGATGGCAAAACGCCATCTGTTGCGCGGTCTGGCGCTCGAACCGGCCATTATCCTGCGCGGGATGCGTTTTGCCGCGGAATTGCGGTTGCGTGGGGTCGCCATTCACTACGCCGTCGAGGATTTCGCCATCGTGGGGGAAACCCGCGTCACGGGCGTGCGCTGGCGGCAGGGCGGACATGAACGAAGCCTGGTCTGCGACAGCGTCGGTTATGGGCTGGCGCTGCGTTCGGAAACCCAGCTCGCCGATCTTGCCGGCTGCAGGTTTACCTTCAACGAACGCGACCGGGCCATGCTGCCCGAGCGCGACATCAGCGGGCGCAGCAGCGTCGTGGGCGTCTATCTCGCCGGTGACGGCGCGGGGATTGCCGGCGCCGATGCGGCGGAGCTTGCCGGCGAGCGGGCGGCGCTGGCCCTTCTTGAGGACCGCGGATTGCCGTACCCGCCGGTACGGGCTTTGGACCTGGAGCGCAAGCTCACCCGCATCAGCCGTTTCCGCGATGTGCTGGAAGCGGCGTTCCCCTATCCGGCGCATTGGGCAAAACGCGTTGCCGACGATACGCTCATCTGCCGCTGCGAGGAAGTAACCGCGGGTACGCTCCGCCAGTCCGTGCGGGATTTTGCCGTCGACGAGATCAATCGGCTGAAAGCAGTGAGCCGCATCGGCATGGGCCGCTGTCAGGGCCGCTTCTGCGGCGCGTCGGCTGCCGAAATTCTTGCCGCCGAGACGGGCAGGGGCATCGATGCCGTGGGACGGCTGCGCGCGCAGCCCCCGGTCAAGCCACTGCCTATGACGCTTGCCGATGAGAAGCAGGAGGCAGCCCAATGAGGGGGCGTCTTAATGTCGATGTCGCGATCATCGGCGGTGGCCTCGTCGGCTCATCCGCGGCGTTGGCCCTCCGCGCGATGGGAATGAGCGTGGCGCTCATCGACAGCCGCTATTGCGGCGCGCAGGCAAGCGGCGTCAATTATGGCGGCGTGCGCCGGCAGGGCCGTCCGCCCGAGCAACTGCCGCTCGCACAGCGCGCCCACGCCATCTGGCCGCGTCTGAAAGAGCGGATCGGGATCGACGGCGAATATCTGTGCTCCGGCCATTTGAAGCTTGCGGCGAACGAGACCGACATGGCTTCGCTTGAAGCCTATGCGGCAAAGGTATCGGACTACGGCCTTGACCTCGAGCTTATCGGTCACAACGACTTACGCCGGCGCTTTCCCTTTTTGGGAAAGAACATTGTCGGTGCCTCTTTCTGCCCCGGCGATGGACATGCCAATCCGCGCCTCGTGGCGAGCGGCTTTGCCGCGGCGGCCCGGCGCGCCGGCGCGCATGTGCTGGAGAACACCCCGGTCAGGGAGATCACGCGTGATGGCGGGGGGTTTGTGCTGGAGGCCGGGGATGTAATCGACGTTTATACCCCCGTGGTCGTCAACAGTGCGGGGGCATGGGGAGATGAATTCGCCGCGCTTTTCGGCGAGCCGGTTCCGCTCACTCGCATCTATCCGTCCATGGTGGTGACGGAGCCGCTGGCGCCCGTGCTCACCGTCAATATCGGCATGGAAGGCGGCGGGGTCTATGCGCGACAGGTCGAGCGCGGCAATTGCATCGTCGGCGGCGAACGCGTTCAGCCGCTCGCCGATCCGGATTTCTCTCGCCCGCGCGGCGAAACCGCGCTCACCATGATGAACCGCGCCGCGGCGCTGTTTCCAGGGCTCCGACACGCCCATGTCATCCGCTCATGGAGCGGGACGGAGGGCATGATAGCCGACAGAAATCCCGTGATCGGGCCAAGCAGCACGACGCCGGGCCTGATCCATGCCTTCGGCTTCTCCGGGGCGGGATTCCAGATCGCGCCGGGCGTCGGCGAAGTATTGGCCGAGCTCGTGCGCGACGGCCGCTCCACCACGCCGATCGGGGCCTTCTCCATCAGCCGCTTCGCCGCGGATGCGCGGCAATCCATCGACCGCACCATTCACGGCTCGGGTGCGGAGCGGGAGCCAGAGCCGCAACAAAGGGGAGTCTGAGAATATGATCAATCATCGAACCGCGTTGGCCACCGGCATCGCCGCGCTGGCGCTTACCGCCTCCGGTGCCGCCCTGGCGGAAACCAAGACACTTTATGTCGGCATGAACGGCGGCAATTTCGAACGCACCTATCTGCAGGCGGTCTTTCCGGATTTCGAGAAGGTAAACGACGTCAAGATCGTCGTCGTGCCCGGCACATCCGCCGATATTCTCGCCAAGGCGACCGCGGCCAAGGACAAGCCGCAGATGCACCTGATGTTCCTCGACGATGGCGTGATGGTGCGCGCTATCGGCGCGGGCCTGTGCGAAAAGCTGAAGCCCAGTCCGGAACTGGACGAGATCGCACCCAGCACGCGGCTGAAAGACGACATGGCGGCGGGCATCGATCTCGGCATGACCGGACTTGCCTATAACAAGAAGATGTTCGACGAGAACGGCTGGGCAGCGCCCACATCGTGGATGGATCTGGCCGATCCAAAGTTTGAGGGCAAGGTCGTCTTCCAGTCAGCCGCAGCATCCTCGTTCGGCCTCCATGCTTTCCTGATGTTCAACCGCATCCAGGGCGGTAATGAGGAGAATGTCGAACCCGGTTTCGAGAAATTCCCCGATACGATCGGCAAGAACGTTCTCGAATATATTCCAAACTCGGCCAAGATTTCCGAAATGGTTCAGACGGGCGACGCAGCCATCTTTCCGCTGACACCGACCGCCGTCTCGACGCTTCAGGACAAGGGCATTTCCGTGGATTATGCTCAGCCTAAGGAAGGTTCGGTGATGCTGATGGTGGCGGAATGCGTCATCGCCAATAATTCCGAGCCGGACTTGGCGCAAAAGCTCGCTGCCTATCTCCTTTCGGCCGAGGCTCAGTCCAAGGCGCTCGCCGCCGGCAACATCGTGCCTTCGAACCCGAAGGCCAAGGCGACGACGCCGGAAACGGAAAAGAAGCTCGAGACCTTCCACGGCTACATGAAAACGGCCATGACACTGGATTGGGATGCAATCAACGCCAAGCGGTCGGAATGGAATAGCCGCTGGAACAAGACGATCGAACGATAGGCTGAAGCCTTCGGCCTGGTGAGGATCACCGGGCCGCGGGTGTCCCGGCAACTGACTGTTCGTCTATTTGCCGCGAAGAAATCGGCCAGCGGCAATCGATGCATCTACGACAAAGGCCATCAGAAACGGCGGCCTTCGTCACGCCAGGCACGGATCTCTTCCTGCGTGGTCCGCTTACGGCTGGCGCGTGACGCCATGATTTCGGCAATGGTGGCCTCGGTCTCATCCTCGCGCCGGATGCGTGACAGCCGCGCGATAGGATTGTTGCCGCGGGCTATGATAACGTCTTCGCCTGCTTCCACTTTTGCAAGCAGCTCGGAAAGGCGGGTTTTGGCTTCGCCGACTTTAACGATAATGCTCATCGGGTTCTCCTGCGCGTCGCATCGTGTCTGGCACACATTCAATCGCGACTTTCGCTTAGAATATCGTTCAACAAAGACGTTGGTCTAGCCTTGGCCAAGTTTTTGAGGAGCTTCGTGGCTCTACCCGTTCAATGCTGGGGCCGCAGCACTTGTTTCGCCAGATCGATGAAGGCGCGCAGCTTGGGCTGGGTCTGGGCGCGTTGCGGGAAATAGAGGAAAAGGCCCGGGGTCTTCGGCAGGAACGGCTCGAGCACGCGGACGAGCGTACCCGCTGCAAGCTCGGCCTCCACGGTGATGTCAGCAACATAGGCGAGGCCAAGGCCGGCGCGCGCCCATGAGACGAGAAGCGCGCTGTCATTGACGATGAGGCTGCCTCTGGGATCGACGGAAAGCGCCTTGCCGTCACGCTCGAATTCCCAACGGTAGATCGTGCCCGAGCGGGGAAAGCGGTAGCGGATCGCTTCATGGCCGGTCAGGTCTTCGGGCTCTTGCGGCTCGCCATGCGCGGCGAGATAGGCGGGGCTTGCTATGACCGACCAGGTGATGTCGCGGGTCAGCCTTACCGCGACCATGCCGGGTTCGATATATTCCCCGATACGAATTCCCGCATCGAAACCGCGCGCTGTCAGGTCGACGGTAGCGTCCTCGATGGCAATCTCCACGGCGACTTTGGGGTACGTCTGTCTGAGCACGCCTATGGCAGGCTCGATGACGAGCGGGACTGCCATGCGCGGCACCGTCAGGCGCAGCAATCCCGAGGGCTCGCTGCCCAATGCGCTTGCCGCTTCGAGCGCTGCCGTCATCTCCGATGCGGCGGGGGCGGCACGGGCGAAGAGGGCGGCTCCTGCTTCCGTCAGGCCCACGCGTCTTGTCGTGCGGATGAACAGGGGTGTTCCCACCCGCGCCTCCAATGCCTTTACCGCCTGGCTGACCGCCGCCGGCGAGACGCCCAACCGAGCGGCGGCGGCGGTAAAGCTGCCTGCTTGCGCCGCGGCGAGGAAGGCTGAGAAGCCGGAGAAGGGATCAAGTGGCTGACTCATGGAATGATTATTAACATCAGCTTTAAAATCCTGAAAGACAGCATGGCTTTATCGACGGAATAGCTTCGCCTAGCCTCTCTACAGATCACGCGAACAGGAGACCGGCCAATGAGCGAGACGACTTCTTCCGACCTCATCCTTTCACGCCGCCACATCGTCACGGGCGTGCTTGCCACCGGTGCGGCGGCTGGCGCGGGACTGACCGCTTCTCCCGCCACCGCGCAAGCGCCAGGCCCGCTGGAAGGCAAGGTGGCAATCATCACCGGCGGCACGTCGGGTATCGGCGCCGTCACCGCAGCAGCGCTCGCCACTGCCGGTGCCAAAGTCGCATTCAACGGTCGACGCGAGGCGCTGGGACGTGAGGTGGAGGACCGCATTCGCGCGGCAGGCGGCGATGTCGTCTATATCAGGTCGGATGTGCGTGATGCGACCCAGATGGAACGCTTCGTGGCGGAAACCGTGGAGCGCCATGGCCGGCTCGACATCGCCTTCAACAATGCCGGCATAGACCTGCCGCCGGCGCCGATCGCCCAAACCGATATTGCCGGCTTCGACGACCAGATCGCGACGAACCTGCGCGGTGTCTTCGTGTCGATGAAATACGAGCTGCCGCATCTGGTGCGCTCGAAAGGTTCGATCATCAACATGGCTTCGATCGGCGGCCGCCACGCCTTTCCCAACATTCTTGCCTATGGCGCCTCCAAGGCGGCCGTCATCCACATGACACGCGCCGCCGCGCAAGAATATGGCCGCGATGTGCGCATCAACGCCATCGCTCCGGGGCCGATCGAGTCACCGATGCTCGAGCGCGTCAGGCGAGACTGGAAAGTGACGACCGAACAGCTCGTCGCGCCCTATCCCATGCGACGGGTCGGAACGCCCGAGGAGGTCGCATCCCTGGTTCTGTTCCTTGCCAGTAACGCCAACTCCTATGTCAGCGGCCACGTGATCGGCATCGATGGTGGCGATCTCCCCTGACAGGCGCTCACTCCTCCGGCCGGATGAAGGCCAGACCGGTTTCGGGATCGTGCTTCTTCCTGAGATATGCGGGAGATTCCGTCAGCACGATCTCAAGTGTGGGACGGACATGCCCCTCGGCCACATGGCCGGCAACCGCGCTGCCGTCGCGCCTGCCGAGCACGGCATGGACGTGGACCGCCGGGCCACCGTCCGGCGCAAGCGCGACATCACCGTTGAGCGAGGCTACCTCCACCTGTTCCTTCACCGGATTGCGCAGATATTGCTTCGATTCCCAGTCAAAATAGGTCATCACCGCATCGCTGAAGGCGCCTATCGCGGAAAATTGAGCGGCTGAAAGCTGCTCGCGCCTGGCGAAATCCTTCATGCAGGCCATCAATTCGTCGCCTGTTTCCAGAACGACGGCAAAGGTCCGCTGTCCGTCGTTTTGGGCAAGAAGCTTGGTCTGCATGCCGTTCCTTTCCAGTGGCCTCACAGAGGTATCTCGCCATCCAACGCCGTCTCCTTGCCAAGGTTCCACTCAACCCCGGCATCAGTCGACAAAGCATCTCCGGGCTGGATTCCCATCCACGACATCCAGACATGTCCGCGAACCGCAACATGCCCTCGGTTTGAGCAAGCTCTGGAAGCTCAATGCGTACGGCATTGGACGGTTGTGTGTCGGATTATGGACGATCCGAGGTCGCCGGCTTTGGCTCTCCGACCATTAGAGTGTCTGGCTCGACCCACGAGAGAAGCGATTCCGCCGTGCTCCCGAGTGTTGCATGGCCAAGGCTGTTGTGGCCGCGCGTGCCGAGTACGATCAGTTCCGCGTCGGTGTCGGCCAGGGCTTTCGCCACTACAGCGGCGGTTTCGCCATAGTCCAGCTTGACGTTGATCCGCTCACGCAGATCTTTCGGCAGCGATGGATGGTTCAGGAAATCATCCAGATTGCGTTGCACGTCTTCCTGTATCTCCCGGCGTCCTCGTTCCGAATTGAGCCAGGTCTCATAGGGCACGTGATAGGCATGAACGAGATGGACGGAGGCCTCCGGAAACAGCTCCGCAGCAACCAGGAGAGCCCTGCGCGAGCAGTCGGAAAAATCGGTCGCTACCAATAGCCTGCGATAGGGGCCCCGCAAACGCTGCTTCACGACCAGAACCGGAACGCTTGCATTCCGGATGACATAGTCGACCGCGGTTCCGAGAAAATAGTCGGTGATATCATTGTAACGCGCTACGCCGGTGACAATGATGCCGCTGGACGTTTCATTTGCGGTTCTTGCAATGGTTTCGGGGGCTCTGCCCACGGGCAGCAGGATATCGACATCCGCTTCGGGATCCGGGAGAATCGCGCGCACTGCTTCTTCGGCAAGCTTGATGTTGTCTTTTGTCTTGGCGCCCGGCTCCAGCACATGGACCACTTTCAAGCGGGTGCGCCAATAACGCGCCAATGTCGCAGCGCGATCAACAGCGCGGTCGCAGCGGGCGCTGAGATCGGTCGCTACCAGAACCGGCTTGCCGTTGAATGCCATCCTTTTCCTCCATCTCGGCGCCGGACAGATATTCAGGCGCTCTTACAAATTAGCCACATACCGGCACGTTACCTTGAAAACCAGTGTGCCATTATGTGCTTGAGATGGGGATGCCGCCCTTGATCTGGCGCAAGCTATCTCCTTCTTCCACATGATGAAAACGTCAGGCGCTTTTTGCTATTCGTTTATGACGCCGCAGGCGATGCGATCGCCTGAGTCGCCCGAGGGCTGGCTCTGGTAGTCGTCGGGACCGGCATGCAGGACGATCGCCGAACCGTCATCGTCCTTGAGGCGCTGGTCTCCTTCCGTGCCCAGGGTGAAGCCGCGGGTGAAGAATTCCGCCTGCAACACGCCATCCTCCTGGACATGGACATTCGGCAGATCGCCAGGATGGGGCGCGTTTTCCACATGGAGACCGTGTTGCAGGCCGCCGGCGAGGTGCCCGCCAGCGGATTCGAAACCGCCGGCTGCGTCACATTTGCCGGTTTCATGGACATGTATTCCGTGCACGCCCGCCGGTACGCCCTTGGCATCGACCACCACATGCACGATGCCCGAAGGTGTCTCGGTCATGGTGACGGTTCCGGTGATCCCTTCGCCTTCCAGGGTCGCCTCGGCGGTATCGCCCTGGGCGGCATGGGCCTGTGGCATCAGCATGCCTGCAAGAATCGTCGCTCCAAGCAATAATCGTTTCATCCATCTTCTCCCGCATTGTTTGGAACTGACCGAACCAGCAAGGGACGAAAATGTTCACGGCCGTTACCTCTCGGCGGGTGACTTTTGGCAAAGATCATGGGATTCCTGAGAAGTTGTTTTGATGGAAGACACGGCGTAATCGCGATAATTTAAGCCGCGGATAGCCGCGGACATGTTGGAATTATGACCACGCATACGGCGAATCCACACGAAATATTTCAGGGATGAGATGTTGTTGTATTGCACTGCAGCATCATTTTTCTATCGTCTTTGACATGCCATTCAATTCGCGGCTGGGAATGTGCACGAGGAGTTCCGTCATAGCGAGCAATTTGGATTTTCCGCAGGCTGGTCCACCGCTTCGCGATGTGAGTTCCGATATTCTCCATCGCCTTAAAATCAGCGCTATTTTCTTCAGGGATGGTTATACTGCACCCCTGATTTGACACCTACGATGTCCGGATTAAATGATCCGGGCGCCTTGCAAGGAACACGATGACATGAATTTGACGGTCTTTGGAATTGGCTATGTCGGCCTCGTGCAGGCGGCCGTATTGGCTGAGGTCGGGCATGATGTGACATGCGTGGACGTCGACGCCGCAAAGGTGGAGCGGCTGAACCAGGGCATTATTCCGATCTATGAGCCAGGCCTCGAGAGCCTTGTCAGGGAAAACCACGCGGCGGGCCGTATCCGGTTCACGACCGATGCCGCGGCTGCGGTGAAGCATGGCGAAATTATCATGAGCGCGGTTGGCACGCCGCCTGGCGAGGACGGGTCGGCCGATCTCAAATATGTGCTCGCCGTCGCCGAGGCCATCGGGCGCGAAATGGAAGCGCCGAAGATCGTTATCAGCAAATCGACGGTGCCGGTCGGCACCTGCGACAGGATAAAAGCCACCATTGCCGGGGTCCTCAAGGAGCGGGGCCGCGAAAACCTTTCCTTCGATGTCGTCTCCAATCCGGAATTCCTCAAGGAAGGTTCGGCGGTGGCCGATTGCATGCGGCCCGACCGCATCATCATCGGCACCGGCAGCGAGAAGGCCGAGAAGGTGATGCGGGAGCTCTACGCGCCGTTCAACCGCAATCACGAGCGTATCATCGTGATGGATGTGCGCAGCGCCGAGTTCACCAAATACGCAGCCAACTGCATGCTGGCGACCAAGATCAGCTTCATGAATGAGATGTCGAACCTGGCCGAGAGGCTCGACGCCGATATCGAGGCCGTGCGCAGGGGCATCGGTAGTGATCCGCGCATCGGCTACGACTTCATCTATCCGGGGCTGGGCTATGGCGGCTCGTGCTTCCCGAAGGACGTCCGCGCCCTGATCAAGACGGCGGAAGGCGTCAGCTTCGAGCCCAAGGTGCTCATGGCGGTCGAGGAGCGCAACAATCAGCAGAAATCGGTGCTGTTCGACAAGCTGAAGCGTCATTTCAACGGCGATCTCAAGGGCCGGACCTTCGCGCTCTGGGGCCTGGCGTTCAAGCCGAACACCGACGACATGCGCGAAGCCCCCTCCCGCGTCCTGATGGAGGCGCTATGGGAAGCCGGGGCGGCCGTACAGGCCTTCGACCCCGAAGCGATGCAGGAATGCCAGAACATCTACGGCCAGCGCGACGACCTGCTGCTTTGCGGGACCAAGGAGGCGGCGCTGCGCGGCGCCGACGCGCTGCTTATCGCGACCGAATGGAAGATTTTCCGCGCGCCGTCCTTTGACGCCATGCGCGAGGCGCTGAAGACCCCGGTGATCTTTGACGGTCGCAATCTCTACGACCCCGAGGTCATGGCGCGCTATGGGCTCGAATATCACAGCATCGGTAGAAAGGCAGCGGAGGCCGTGGCGGCGGAACCGGCTGCACCGAAAGAGCAGGCGCTGGCGCAGGCCGCAGGCGCCAAATAACGAGGAACCTTGATTCATGAGAGTTCTGTTTGCCGGCGGCAATGGCTACTACCCGGAATTCAACGGCGGCGTTCAATCGAGCACCCATCACCTCGTCGAGCAGTTGCGGGCCCAGGGGCACGAAGCGGCGGTGCTTGCGGCCTTGTTCGGCGACGGGATTTTCGGCTTCAAGGCGCGCGCCAAGATGAAGCTGCTCCGGCAGCCGGCTGTCGTCGACAATTTCCCTGGATATCCTGTCGTCCGCGCCTGGTTTCCCTGGGAGGCCGCGGGCTTTGCCGTCGAGCGTCTGAAGCCTCAAGTGGCGGTGGTGCAGTGTCACAAATCAGTGCCGATCGGCAAGGCATTACAGGCGCATGGCGTGCCGCTGGTGGTCTATCTCAGGAATGTCGAGTTCCATGAGCTGGCTGGCGATCTCAGGGAGTTGCCATCGGCGCACTATATCGCCAATTCCAACTTTACGGCGCAGGCCTATAAGGACAAATTCGGCGTCGAGGCCACCGTCATCCCGCCGACCATCGATCCAGGACTCTACCGCACCCCGACGACGCGGGACTATGTCACGCTCATCAATCCCTATAATGAAAAGGGGTTCGAGCTTGCCGTGCGCATTGCCGAGCAATGCCCTGATATTCCGTTCCTGATGGTGGAAAGCTGGAAGCTCGGTCCCGATCACCGGGCGCAGATCGAACGGATCATCGCGCCGCTCAAGAACGTGAAGCTGGAGAGCCGCACCAGCGACATGAAGACCGTTTACGGACGCACCAGGATCCTGCTTGCACCCAGCAAATGGGAAGAGGCCTGGGGTCGCGTCGCGTCGGAAGCCCATTGCAGTGGCATTCCCGTCGTCGGGTCGCGGCGCGGCGGATTGCCGGAGGCGATCGGCGAGGGAGGGGTGGTACTCGATTACGACGCCCCGCTCGATGAATGGGTCGGCGCGGTCCGCCGGCTATGGACGGACGACGCCGAATATGAGCGGCTCTCGCAAGCGGCAAGAATGTTCTCGGAGCGGCCGCAACTCGACCCGCAGAGCCAGTTCGCGACTTTCCTCGATATTCTCGATAAGGCTTCAGGCAACAACACCAGGCAAGCGGCGTGACAGGCGCAACCACGGGCCCTCGCGGATTTTCGAAAGCCGGAAGAAAGATGAAGATCGGCGTCGTCGTAGACCGGTTCCCGTCATTGTCGGAAACCTTCGTCCTCGATCAGATCAATGCGCTGCTGGAGAGAGGGTTCGAAGTCGGCGTGATCTGCAACGAAAAGGCACTCGGCCAATCTGGCGGCGCGCGTAACTGGCAGATCCTGGCCGATAACACAGTCTGCTGGTGGGGGAGCGCCGGACGCTTGCGCCCCTATTTGCGAAAATGGTCCGGCCGCTTTTGGGACAAATCGTCTACGGCGATCGACGTCCTCTTCGCGGACAAGCTGCGCGATTTCGATGCGATCGTCGCTCATTTCGGAAATAACGGGCTGCGCGTTGCCCGCGCCATGAAGAAAAGGAAGATCGCTGCTCCCCTCGTCACCATATTCCACGGAAACGACGTCGGGGTTCCACTGCACGACAAGACCTTGTGGCGCTACAGGCCCGTATTTGAACGCGGCGGGCTGCAACTGACGGTGAACGAGATTTTCAAGAAGGCCCTGATCGATGAGGGGGCATCCCCCGATCAGGTTCTGGTGCACCATATGGGGGTGCGGACCGATGAAATCGAATATGCGTGGCATCCCTGGGAGAAGGGCACGCTGAAGGTGATTTCGGTCTGCCGCCTAACCGAAAAGAAGGGGATCGAATATGCCCTTCGCGCCGTTTCCGTTCTCTCGAAAGCGCATCCCGAAATCGACTGGCATTATACGATTATCGGAAGCGGAGAGCTTCTGGAGGCCATGCGGCGTCTGGCCGTCGATCTGGGGATTGCGGATCGGGTGACCTTCGCCGGTCCGCGGCCGCATAGCGAGGTGAAACGTTCGCTGCGCGACGCCGATGTTTTCCTGCTTCCCAGCGTCACCGCTGCAGATGGTGATGTGGAGGGCATCCCGGTCGCGCTGATGGAGGCGATGGCCGCGGGCCTGACGGTGGTCAGTACCTATCATTCCGGCATTCCCGAACTCATCGAAGATGGCGAAACCGGCTTTCTCGCACCGGAAAAGGACGTGGGAGCATTGGCCGACAAACTCGCGTGGATCGCCGCTAATCCGTCAGAATGTGAACGCATATCGCTCGCCGCCCGAAACAAGGTCGAGGCGGATTTCAACGCGGAGACACTGGCGGATCGTCTGGCTGAGATCCTCACCCGGCTTGCCGAGACAAGGGCTGTCGCGTGAAAGCGGACCATTCCCAGTTCGGCAGGATCGCGCTTCGTGGCGGGATCGTCACCGGTGGCGCGCAAGCCATCAAGATGGCCTTGCAGTTCCTCTCCGTTGTCATTCTGGCCCGCCTGCTGGCGCCGGAGGATTTCGGTCTGATCGCATCGGTGGGGCCGATCGTGGCCTTTGTCGGGCTCTTTCAGAATCTCGGGCTGCAGCAGGCGGTCATCCAGCGCAAGGAAATCGATCAGAGACAGCTCAACCAGGTCTTCTGGCTGAGCGTGCTCGTCGGCCTTTGCTGTACGGCGGTGGTTGCGGCGCTCGCTCCGGCGGTTGCGGCCTTCTATGGCGACGCGCGCATGACGGGGATTACCATTGCGGCGGGTCTGCCGCTGTTTTTCGGAAGCCTCGCCGCCTTGCCCTTCGCGCTGATGAACCGGCAACTGCAGTTCGGACAACTCGCTATCAATGACGTGATCACGGCATTGGCGGGGTTGCTCACCGTCATCGCCGCGGCCCTGGCGGGAATGGGTTATTGGTCGCTGGTGCTGGGACCGGCCGTCTCAGCGATCGTGGCGCTCGCCGCCGCCTGGCGCGCGGCGAAGTGGAAACCGGACAGGCCGGTGCTCGGCGTCGATTCCGACATCATATCCTTCGGCGCCAATCTGACGGGCTTCAACATTGTCAATTTCTTCTCGCGCAATCTCGACAACATCCTGATCGGCAAATATTCGGGCGCCGTCGAGCTCGGCTATTACGACCGCGCCTACAAGCTTCTCCTCTTCCCGCTGCAGAATATCAACCAGCCACTGACGCGCGTCATGATCCCGCTGTTGAGCCGCATCCAGGACGACAAGGCGCGGTTCCGCGATATCTATATGCGGACCAACTGGCTGCTCGCGGCCGTCACCATACCGGGAATTGCAGCGCTGACCCTGACCTCCGGACAGGTGGTTGGCCTTCTTTTCGGGGAGCGGTGGCTGGCGGTTGCCCCGATCTTCGCCTGGCTCGGGATCGCCGGTCTCATCCAGCCCATTTCCAGCACCACCGGCTGGATCTTCATCTGCCAGGGCCAAACGAAGACGATGTTCCGGTGGGGTATCTATTCCTCGCTGACGACGGTCCTTTCCTTCGTCGTCGGGCTGCAATGGGGCGCTGTCGGCGTGGCCGCCGCCTATGCGATCAGCGGTTATGTGCTGCGCGTGCCCGTCCTCGCCGTCCTGATGCAGCGTGTCGGCCCGGTCACCGCGGGCGATTTCCTCATGGTGCAGGGCCTCTTCATCATCTCGGCGCTGCTTGCCTGGGGCTGCTATCAGCTGTTGCCGGGCGGGTTTACCCAGCAATCGGATCTCCTCGCCGTCATCCTGGCGGTGGCTCTAAACTACGCGCTCGCCCTCGCCCTCGCTCTTCTCTTTCCGCAGCCGCGCAGGGCGCTTTTGGCTGTCCTTTCCAAGGTCACGGCTCTTCGCTGACCGTTGGGGGAGAAGAGGCCGCAGAAGCTCGGTCGCCGACATCGCTGAAGCGTACTCCTGAAGCACCGCCTCAAGGCTGGCCCTGCGGTAATGCTCGAGATTGCCGGCAAAGGCGTCGAGCTTCTGGCTTGCTTCGTCCTCGGTGACGGTATCGATGTCAAGAAGAAGGTCCGAGACGCCGATGCGCTTGGCGAGCTCGCGCGTCTTGAATTCATAGGCGATCGGCAACACCGGCGTGCCGACGCAAAGCGACATGATCATCATGTGCATGCGGGTGGCGACGACGAAATCGAAGCCCTTGACGAGCGCCATCAGTTGCTCGGGCGTGTGGAAGGAGGCGTCCACATCGACGTGCTTGGCGATTTCGGGGGGGAGGCCTTCGACGATGGCCCGCGCGGTCTTGGAATCGTCATGCGCATATTCGGGCACGCCCTGACATGTGGAGACGAAGGTCACCTCCTTGCCATGGTCGCGAACGAGCGCCGTCGCGATCTCGCGGATCGAGCCGATATAGCGCTCCATGCCGCCTTCACCGTCCTTGACATAGTTCCAGTGCCGCACGGAAATGGCGACCCGTCCCGTCTTGGCCGACGGCTTCCTGGAAGCGAGAATACCCTTGATCCGGTCCGTGTCGGCGAGGGCGAAGACGGCATCGGCAACCACATGGCACTTTTCCGGATCGTCCACGAGATCGCGAATGTGCTCCAGCGAGCGGGCGTCGCGCAGCAGGATGAGGGGGCTACGGTCGAGAACCGGCTTCAGCGCTTCGCGATTGGAACTCTTGTTGAATGGTCCCAGGGACTGGGTGAAGAACACCGGATCCTTGCCGAAAGCCGCATCGATGCGGAACTGGTTGATGCGCCTTTCGAGGTTGTAGGTCTCCACGAGATAGGTTCCGCCCGTGGTGATCACCAGATCGGCATCGCGATAGATGGCAAGGCCGCGGCGATCCTCCGCCCCGAACAGGGCTTCGCCGACAGGGCGGCTTTTGCCGTAGGATTGCAAAGCCTGGAGAGCAACACGGTTATAGGCCGGTTTGAGCGCGTTCTTCAGGACATTGTCATCGTATCTGTATTTGAAGATCGATTCCGAGAGAAGCTTGTGGAATTCGATGTCCGGATAGTCCTTCCTGGGGTAAAGCCGCGCCGCCACCGCGGGCTGGCTGTCGAAAACCAGGAAATGCAAATCTTCACCCCATGTCGATTTCAGAATATGTCTGATGGCCAGGAGAATGGCTGCATCACCGGTGTTCAGGCAGACGGTGTTCTCAATGACAATCTTCACTAGGCATCACCCTCAAGGACAGGATTTCAACGGAAAGACGCAATGTTTCGACGCGTGCGGACGGCCACGCCTGGTTCGAAACCGACGGGATGGCCAGTGCCGCATATTATCATGAGAGTAATGGCATTTTTGCGGTGCAACAAGAATAAATACGGCGCATGAACCCGGCGCCTTACCGGCGCTGCCGGTGGCAAACCGGAAGCTCCAGTCGGGATGGCGGGACTGCTTGCGCCCGGTCAGTCGCCATCCAGCGGTTGTGCGGACTATGACTGAGATATGCGGCGCTCGTGCGAGCGGCCATCGACGCGAAACGGCAATAGCAATGCGGCCTTGAACTTGATCGCTTCCTCATTGGCCGCCTCCCTCGCCCCGCCTGCATGGCGGAGGATCATTTCAGCCTGAAAAGGTGTAATGCGATGTTTTTTCGCAAAGTATTCGACCGAATATTGCTGCTTTGGATGAATCCGATCAACCATGGTACCCCCCCCAAATCCTGTCCATTTCACCGCTAGGTGGGTATAATAGGTGGGTATAAATAGCACATGCTCAACTAGATCGATACCTCCCAATTATGAGGGGGCAATGAATTTTTATTAAAACCGCCGGTTTGCATGGCCGATTCATCAGGTCGCAAAACGTGACGTCCCGCTCGCCAAGAAAAGGCGCTTGTCTCTGGCGCTTCGCGCCATATGGGGGCATCCTGATGGAAAGGATCGATGATCATTGGCAGAGGGAGGATAGCCGATGCGTTGCTTCACAGTCCTTGGACCGTCGCAGACCGGAAAGTCCACGCTCGTGGAAAGACTAGGCGCGCTGGAAGGCGCGCCGAAGAAATCCACTTCTCCATATGGGCTGGGTCTGACCGAATTCGAATTCGGAAACGAGGCATGGTGTGCGCTCGATACGCCGGGGGCCGGCGAGAGCCTGGTCCATGTGCAGGAAGCGCTTCTGGCGAGCGATGCCTGCATCCTGTGCGTCTCGCCCACGCCGGAAGAGGCCGTTCTGGCCGCACCGTATCTGCGGGAGATCGAGGCCTCCGGCACTCCCTGCATCCTCTTCGTGAACCGGATGGACGAGCCCAGGGGACGGTTGAGGGACGTCATCGCCGCGCTGCAGGATTATGCCGGCCATACGTTGCTCCTCAGGCAGGTTCCGATCCGCGAGGGCGACCGGATCGTCGGCAGCTGCGATCTGATTTCGGAACGTGCCTGGCGCTACCGGGAGGGACAGCCATCGGCGCTCATCGAGATGCCGGAAACCGTCGCGGAACGCGAGCGCGAGGCGCGGGTCGAGCTTCTGGAGCACCTTTCCGAATATGACGACTGGCTGCTGGAGGAATTGATCGAGGACCGCGAGCCGGCAAGCGATGCCATTTATGCCATCGCCTCGCGGGTTCTGCGGGAAAACAGGATCGTTCCGGTTCTCGTCGGATCCGCAAGCCATGGCAACGGCATGATGCGGCTGATGAAGGCGCTCCGTCACGAGGCGCCACCCGCCGCCGTGCTTCGCAGCCGCCTCGCCGCCTCCGGCAATGTCGATGAAGATGCATTGCTCGGCGTGAGCTTCCACGCCTATCATCGCCCCAGCGTCGGCAAGGTGGTTTTCGTCCGTGGGCTTGGTGATGGGATCAAGCAGGGGGCGATATTGGGGGGATCTGGATTGGGCGCGGTACAGGATCCCGCCACTGGGAAGCCCGTTCCGGTGGCCGGGGCAGGCACGATAGTCGCAGCCGTCAAGTCCGATCATCTGCCCGTGCCGTCGCTTCTGACGCGCGATGCCTGTGCGCTGCCGCCGGAATGGACCGCACCGCCGCCGCCGATGCTCGAGCGGATATTGACACCAGCCAACGAGCGCGACGAGACCAAGCTCTCAGGGACGCTGGCAAAGCTTGCCGAAACGGATCGTGGTCTTCTGGTCACGCAGGAGGAAGGGAGCGGCGCGCACCTCGTCTGCGTTCAGGGACCGATGCATCTGCGCGACATCTGCAAAACGCTGTCCGAAGTCTTCCATATCGATGTGACAGACCGGGCGCCCGGTGCGATTTATCGCGAGACGATAACGAAACCGGCTGACATCCATTACCGCCATCGTAAGCAAACAGGTGGCGCAGGCCAGTTCGCCGATGTGAAACTGACGGTTCGTCCGTCCGGGCGCGGTGACGGCTTCACCTTTGCCGAAACCGTCAAGGGCGGCGCCGTCCCGCGAAACTATATACCTGCCGTCGAGGCGGGCGCGCGCGAGGCGATGGAAAAGGGCCCATTGGGTTTTCCGGTGATCGATGTCGGCGTGACGCTGACCGACGGTCAGCATCATTCCGTCGACAGTTCGGATTTCGCATTCCGGGCGGCGGCGAAGATGGGTGTGCGGCAGGCGCTTGCGCAGGCCTCGGCCGTGCTGATGCAGCCGATCCTACGGGTCGAGATCCATATTCCCTCCGTTTATTCCGGCAACCTCGTGCCGATTGTCTCCGCCCTTAAAGGCCAGGTCCTCGGCTTCGATCGGAACGAAACCGTAAAAGGATGGGACGTTTTCCGGGCTCTTGTTCCCGGCAGTGCGCTGGATGAGCTGGCGCGTTCGCTGCGCTCAGCCACGCAGGGTATGGGCCATTTCTCGAAGTGCTTCGATCATTTCGAGGAGCTCTACGGCAAGGAGGCGGATGCCATCATCAGCATGCAGGGAGCGCAGGCGAGTTGAACGGGAACGCGTGCCTGATGGGGCGGGGCGTGTAGATTGTCGCTCCCGTCGCCTCTCCGGTATCGAACGAGATTGGCTGTACGTTCTACTTGCGGTAATCAATTATTCCATAGAAATAAGCTTTATCTTTAATGCGGACCGAACTTGTTCTTGTAAAGGGAATATTCGGCAAGATGGAACGTGTCACGTCCTCGTTTGTGATAAATGTGAGGCGTCTGAAACAGATCTCAGATTATCCATAGAAGACGCAAAAATACCTATTGTAACTTTCATGATAGGCGTGGTATTTATTTATCTATTCCCCACGCATTTTGTCGAATGAACGGTTTCATAACCATCATTTCCATATTTGCTTCGATTATTATTTATACATGTGCTATATACCGAATCATTGAGTTCAATGCTTTGGCTCCTCCCTGAACTCAATACTGAACATGGCGCTCTCCTCCCTGCCGTGTTCAAAGATATGGCCCGCTGCTCCTCCTCCCGCAGCGGGCCTTTTTATTAAGTTCACAAGAAGTTTTTCCGTAATTGTCCGCTATTTTTATGAAAATAGCGTCGTTCAAATTCGGGCTGTTTATAAGCTATGATGCGACATTTGCGGAAACGAGAAAGTATTGTTGAGTGAAATTCACCGCTCCACTCAAATGGCCTGGCCACCCGATACTTCGATCCTCTGCGCATTGACCCAGCGATTGTTCTCGGAGAGCAGGCTTGCAATCATCGGCCCGATATCATCCGGCACGCCGGTGCGGCCGAGCGCGGTCATGTCAGCGAAGATCTTGTTGATCTCCGGATTATCGCGGACCGCGCCGCCGCCGAAGTCGGTTTCGATTGCACCCGGCGCCACCGTATTGACGGTGATCCCACGGCCGCCCAACTCCTTCGCCATATAGAGGGAGAGCACCTCGACCGCACCCTTGGCGGCCGCATAGGCGGCGAAGCCGGGATAGGAGACCCGAGTCAGGCCGGAGGAGAGGTTTACGATGCGGCCGCCATCGGCGATTAGCGGCAGTAGCTTCTGGGTGAGAAAGAACACACCCTTGAAGTGGACGTTCACTAGCCGGTCGAACTGTTCTTCCCCAGTGTCACCAATCAGCGCCATATCGCCATGCCCGGCATTGTTGACGAGGTGGTCGAATGTCTCGCGCTGCCAGGTTTGGTGTAGCGCTGCCCGGAGGCGATCTGCGAAGGAGGTGAAGCCGGTAACGTCGGCGGTATCGAGTTGCAGCGCGACCGCCTTGCGGCCCATCGCTTCGATCTCGGTGGCGACAGCCTCAGCGTCCGCCTCGCGGCTCTGATAGGTGATGATGACGTCGCTGGCCTTGCGGGCGACGCTGAGCGCGGTGTTGCGGCCGAGTCCGCGGCTGGCGCCGGTAATGAGAGCGATCTTGGTCATGGTCCGTCTCCTTTTGTTGTGACGGCTCCTATATCTCTCCACCGGCATGACTCTTGTTGCCGAAAGCTCGACATTTCTTGCTTATTCCTCCAAATGCGGTTTACCCGAGCAATTGGTATGGGTAGGATTAGGGCATGAAGGATACGCTGCTTGATGCTGTCCGCCGCTATGCGGAGGCCCACGCCGATCCGGCCGGCATTGCCCGAACCCCCATTCCGGGCCTGACGGTCATTCGGGCGACCATGCCCAGTGGGCTGGACTATGCGATTTCGCGGCCGCTCGTCGCTCTTGTGGTGCAGGGAAGCAAGCAGGTCGCGATGGGCGATCAGACCTTCACCTTGGGGGCCGGTGATACGATGCTGATTGCGGCCGATGTGCCGACCGTCAGCAAGGTCATGCGGGCCAGCATCGCTGCGCCTTATCTGTCGCTCGTCTTGGATCTCGATCTGGCGGTGATCGCGGAGCTGATGGTGGAGATGAAGACGGCTCCAGTGGCCAATATGGCGCCGATCCGCGTCGAGTCAACCGATGCCGAGGTCTCTGACGCGGCGCTGCGGCTGGTGCGCCTCCTTGAACGTCCGGCATCCGTACCCGTGCTGCAGGCGCAGCACGTACGCGAGATGCATTACTGGCTCCTGACGGGATGCCACGGAACGGTGATTCGGCGTCTCGGCTATCCGGATGGCCATGTCCGACGCGTCGCACGCGCGGTCGCCATGCTTCGGACCGAGTTCGCCCAGGCCTTGCGGGTTGAGCATTTGGCGACGGTGGCCGGAATGAGTCCGTCCTCCTTCCACCAGCATTTCCGCGCTGTCACTTCCCTCTCGCCGCTACAGTTCCAGAAACAGTTGCGGCTGATCGAGGCGAGGCGGCTGATGATTGCGGAGGGCGTATCGGCAAGCGGCGCGGCCCTCGCCGTGGGTTACGAGAGCGTGCCGCAGTTCACTCGGGAATATCGCCGGATGTTCGGCCTGCCGCCGGTTAAGGATGCGAAGACGGCAAGACGTTGGGCGGAAGCGGCGGAATAGGGAAACGACAGGGTCAAGCTGGACATCCAGCACAAAAAACAACACCCGCCGCGGGAGGAGGTGCGGCGGGTGTCGTTAGGGTAAGGCTGGCTGGGAGGAGGAGGTGCCAGCCTCAATCGCGCGGGTTTGGGAGGAGGTAAACCCTTGCGAAGCTCTATCTTCGAAACTGAAAATAAACCAAATCGCCGAAATTGGAATGCACAATATTGCATGGCAGCAATGTTTCTGATGCAATGCAGCATTGATTGTCCAGCCGGCACATGCTGTATCTCGACAGCGATTATTCCTTCAATTCGGGGCTGGGCATGACGGATTTGAGGCCCTTTATCTGTTCGATACATCGCTCCGCCGGCAGGCGGCAGGCGATCGCCATGGCAAAGACGGCGAGGGCAAAAACGGTGATCGCGGCGATGTCCCAGCCGAAGGGTAACAGACCCCGGCCGCCGAAAGTGCCGAAGTAGGAGAACAGACCCAGCCCCGCGAAATAGGGAAGGAGCCAGCTCGCTTCCCGGAAGTCGAGCTTGCCCGGAGAATGCCACCGCGCATGGATCAGGAAGAGCACTAGGCCTGCCAGAAGCGCCAGGCCGAGGCGCCAGAGCGTGTCCCATCCGCTCCAGTAGATGACCAGTGTCGACACCACGAATGCCGGCGCGGCTATCCAGCTGACAGCGGGCAGGCGCAGCGGACGCCGCTGGTCCGGCAACAGATCGCGAAGCGCAACGACGGTCACCGGGCCGACGACGAAGGACAGAACGATCGCGGAGCTGTTCAACTGCACGATCTCCTGGAATGGCAGCAGCAGGAAGACCATCGTGCTGAACGCGAAATTGACGAGAAGCGCCAGCAGTGGAATGCCGCGCTCGGAAAGCTTGGTGAGAATTTTTGGAAAGAAGCCGTTCCTCGCCAGCGCATAGGCGAGACGCGCATTGGAGCCGGTCGCTACCAGACCACCGCCGAACGGGCCGATGACGGCGCCGACATTGAGCAGGCTGACGAGCCATAGAAGCCCGAGCGAGGTGGCGATCGCCTCGATCGGCCCATACTGGGCATTCATCAGCAGACCGTTCCAGCCGCCGGACAGCATGTCGGTCGGTAACGCGCCGATGAAGGCGAGCTGCAGGCTGGCGTAGACGATAAAACAGATCAGGACCGAAAGGATGAGCGCCAGGGGAATTGTAAGGCCGGGCCGGTGGACCTCGCCGGCCATGTCAATGGCATGGCGAAAGCCGATATAGGAAAAGATGATGCCGCCCGTCGATACGGCGGCGAATATCCCGTGCAGGCCGAACGGAGAAAAGCCGCCGGTATTGGTGAAATTGGCGGTGTCGAAGCGCGACCACAGAAGCGTGACGATGATGACCAGTGGAATGGCGATCTTCGCCCAGGTCAGGGTGGAATTCACCCTGGAGAAGAACTGCACGCCGGCGGCGTTGATAAGTGTGAAAATGGCAAGGAGCACGATCGCCAGGAAAAGAGTCGGCCCATGCGAGATGTCGCCGCTGATCCAGTTGAGATGCGGCGCGAGATAGCGCAGCATCGCCTCCACCTCGACCGACGCCGTCGTGTTGTAGCCAATCCAGGCACTCCACCCCATCGCCATCGCCACCACATTGCCATGGCTGAACTGCGGAACACGGGCGATGCCCCCAGGGACCGGCAGCATGGCGGAAATCTCGGCGAATGTGAGCGCGATCAGGAGAATTGCCAATCCGCCGATACCCCAGGCGATGATCGCAGCCGGTCCGGCCTGCTCACTGGCAAGAAGCGGCGCGAACAACCAGCCAGAACCGAGCGTGCCGCTCACGGCCACGAAAGTAAGGCCGATCAGCCCTATTTCGCGCTTCATATGTTGGCTCTTCGTCACAGTATCCCTGGAAGCTAAGTTGTTTTTGCAGGTGTGCGATGATTCGTGGCTCTGTTATTCGAAGATTGCCGACTTGGAGAAAGATCGCAACAAAAGGTTCTGCAAAGAACTACTTTTTCATTACAGTGGCAATTTCTGTCGCATATTGTCGATGCTGATCAGGAATTCGTACTGTCTACTGTGTCCCCGAAGGCGACCGCCCCGTCTGTTGATCGAGGTCTTTGGCACTAGCCGACCGATCCTTCCCGAGGCATCGTGGATTCCGGTCCAGTGATTTAGCGCTGGCGGGCTTTGCGTGCGGCGTAGCGGCGATCGCGCTCGGCTTTCCGCTCTGCATCATCTGCCAGGACACGCGCGATGTGGCCGTTCATTTTAGCCTGCCGTGCTTCTGCCATGGCTTTGGCCTCGGCATTTGCCGCTTCGGCCAGGGCTGCCGCCTCCGCCAGCCGACGGTCGTGCTCTCCCTGCTTCAACCGCTTGCGTTCGGCGCTTCGCGCTTCGCGCGCAACCGAAATCGCCAAGCGCTCTTCTCGTCTGGCAAGCATTTCGGGATCATCGAGCTTCGGTGCGGCTTCGAATTTTCTCAGGAGCTGTTGCTTGGCTTCGGCCGCGGCTTTGCGGCGTTCGGCAAAGCCACCGTCAGTTGTTGCATGTCTCAATCCGGCATCATCCTTGTCGCTGCAAATCCATCTCAACTATCACCGGTGGTTTCCCCGGCATGAAAAAAGGCCAGGCGATTGCCCGGCCTTCCCTGGATTTCATCTATGCCATGCCAGTACATCCGTGGTCATGGTGAGATCAAATACCGTTAGGCAGCTTGCAGCTGACCTGCGGACATCTTGCCCGACTTGTTGTCTCGTTCCATCTCGAAGCCGATCTTCTGGCCTTCAACGAGCTCGCGCATTCCGGCGCGCTCGACTGCGGAGATATGGACGAAAACGTCCGGACCGCCATTGTCAGGCTGAATGAAGCCGAAGCCCTTTGTGGAATTGAACCATTTAACTGTGCCAGTGGTCATAACGAACCCTTTCCTTAGCAACATTCGTTCCCTCCGTACGACGCACGGAAGGCATTCACTTCGATTATTGCAGTGGGAAGTTCGTCAAGAAAGCACACGAGGCGCCAGCAAAAACAAAATATCAGCAAACAACTATCGAGTGCTATAGATAGGGTGTTCCCACTGCTTTGTCAACTTGTGGCGCAGTTTATCGTCTGTTCCGCCAGCAGGGGGAACTTTTGGCGCTTGCCGGCCGATCATCCCGGATGCACTATCTTTCCTCATGGCAGTCGATCCCCGGGTCGTTGATATCGATGAAAAAATCTAGAATGGAAAAAGCGTTCTCAAGTGCTGCAAACGCGGTGGCCAACGCAGCCGGCCGGCCATCCGTTTTTCTCCTTTGCTGTCTTATCGTCCTGATATGGGCCTTGAGCGGGCCGGTGTTCGGCTTTTCAGATACCTGGCAGTTGATCATCAACACCGGCACGACGATCGTCACCTTCCTCATGGTGTTCCTCATCCAGAACACGCAGAACCGCGACGGGGCGGCCATACAGGCCAAGCTCGATGAGCTGATCCGCGTCAGTTCCGGCCACAACAGTTTCATCGGAATCGAGCATCTTCCCGCATCGGAGGTCGAGGAGTTCCGACGCAAATGCGAGGCGGCGGCAAAGCAACATCATCGGACCCGGAGGCATTCCCGGCGAAACGACGTTCATAAGGCGTAAGCCATGGCAACGCGACCCCTCACATGAAATCGCGAGCGATCTGCTTCTCATAGCCTTTCTCGAAGATGAGCGTTTCGCCCTCATAGGCCCTGACATGGGCGCTCAAGAGCCAGTCTTCGTGCGTGCAAGCAAGACGCGCGCGGCAGACGGTGCGCACCGACCAGTCGCCACGCCGCATTTCACAAATCCAGGTGGAAATGCCTGTCATGGAATGCGGATCGCCTGGCGTGATCGCCCAATCCTCGTCGCGGATCTGGCGGGTTGCTAGCCCGGTATCGGGATGTGCCGACAGGCCGGTATCCTCATGGATCCGGTAATGCGTGTTGCCCGAAACAAGATCGCGCTCGACCGAGCGTCGGGTTTCCGCCGGCTCATGATCGATATATTTCGGCAGTGGATCGGGGTTGGCCGGCTCCGGCATATCGGTATCCTGATACGCGCCAAGTTGCGGCAGGCGGAGTTCGAGGCTCGCTCGGTCGATCGTCAGGCCGGGATCGGTGGGAGCAGGCAGGACCATCGGCCAATAGGCTGTGGAGAGGGCAAGGCGGATGCGGTGGCCCTTCCGGAAGCGATAGCCGCAGGCATCGAGGACGAGCGTTATCCTGACCTTCTCACCCCTGGGCATCGGCTTGGGATCGGCATTGCCCTCGCGGTGGGCGAGATTGAGAACACCGAAGCTGACACGCATTGCGGTTCCATCAGGATGGACGTCAACAAGACGCGCGGCAAGGTTGGCCCAATCGCCGTCACAGGCAACATCGAGCATAAGGACCGGGCGGCCGAGATAGTCGCGTGCCTCCGCAAGCGGTGCGGTTTCGAAGACAAGGGATCGCGCATCGTCGAGACCTTGATCTCCCGCCATTTCCGCATCCGGCTTGAGCGTGAAATATTCGCCCGCCGTAGTGCCGAGATCGAGCGGCGACTTCAGGAAGACGTCGCGCGCGTCTCCGTCTCGCCGCGGGTCGAAATCGAGAGCACCCGTGGCCGAGACATGGAGCTCCTCCATATCCGGCTGCCGCCATTCCTGCTTGGCGATCCAGCGGCCTGGGTCGAATTTCCGGCGTAGCGCCGGACGTGGAGCATCAAGAATATAGGCACGCACCTCAGGCAGCTCCTCCGCGCCGTTCTGTTCGTCGCGCAGCCAATGGTTCCACCAGCGGATCGCCTCGCCGTGGAAATCGGCACGCGGCTTCGGCCAGGCGAAATGCGGATATTTGTGGACCCATGGTCCGAGGATCGCCTTGGCCCGCCCACCGAGACCCTCGACCGCCATCAGCGGCGTATTGCGGTATCCGTCGGCCCACCCAGCGATGACAAGCGCGGGGATGCGGACGGCTGCGAAATCCTCGCATATCGATCCATGCTGCCAAAAGGCGTCCCGCCGCTGATGCTCAAGCCACTCTTCCAGGAAGAAGGGCTCATCTTCCAGCCGCTCCAGCCACTGCTCCCGCCAACGTTCGCCGACGATGGCCGGATCGGCCGGGCGCGACTGATAGGCGAGCATTGTTGCCGCCCAGGACAATTGCGCGGAAAGCTGGCAGCCGTTCTTGTAATGGATATCGTCATTATAGCGATCGACGGTGGAGGCGATGGAAATGGCCGCTTTCAGCGCAGGCGGCTGCAGGGCCGCCACCTGCAGGCAGTTGAAGCCGCCCCAGGATATTCCCATCATGCCGACACTGCCGTTCGACCATTTCTGCGCCGCGATCCAGGCGATCACCTGGCAGGCGTCGTCGAGCTCGCGCGGTGTATATTCGCCGTCGATCACGCCATCGGATTCACCGGAGCCGCGGATGTCGACGCGTATGCCGGCAATGCCAGCCGCGGCAAATACGGGATAGGTGGATTCGTCGCGCGGTAACGTACCGTCGCGCTTGCGGTAGGGCAGAAATTCCAGGACGGCGGGCACCGGATCGGCCTCCGCCCCTTCCGGCATCCATATGCGGGCGGCAAGCCGCGTACCGTCGGCAAGAGTGATCCACTCGTTCTCGATTACGGTGAAAGGACGTGCTGCCATTGTCATCAATCCTGGAGAAAAGGGCGGTTCAGCGGATGGAAGAGAGACCGCCGGCTAATTGCCGGCGCTTTCCATGCGGCGGGTTTTCAGCACCTCTTCGAGCCAGCCTATCCGCATCTCAGGAACCGATTTCAGGAGCAGGTCCGTATAATCATCGAAGGGCGGCGAGAGGGCAACGTGCTTGGGCCCAAAACGAACAAGCCTGCCGCGATGCATGACGGCGACGGAATCCGCGATGGCGCGGACGATGGCGATGTCATGGGTGATGAAGACATAGGAGATCTCGGTCTCCGCCTGCAGCCGCATGAGGAGCTTCAGAATGCCCTCCGCCACCAGCGGGTCGAGCGCCGAGGTCGGCTCGTCGCAAAGGATCAGATCGGGCTTTGCCGCCAGCGCGCGGGCGATCGCCACACGCTGCTTCTGGCCGCCGGAGAGCTCGGCCGGATAGCGATCGAGAAATTGCGGCCCCATCTCGATTTGATCGAGGAGTTCGGCGACGCGCTCCGTCTTCTTGCGCCCATGCATGCCGTAATAGAAGGTAAGCGGCCGGCCGATGATGTCGCGCACGGTCTGCCTCGGGTTCATGGCGGTATCGGCGATCTGGTAGATCATCTGGATGCGGCGCAATTGCTCGCGCGTGCGCTGTGCCAGCGCCTTCGGCAGATCCTCGCCCTCGAAGACGATCTTGCCTTCGCTGGGCGGAAGCAGGCCTGTGATGACGCGGGCGAGCGTCGATTTGCCCGACCCGGATTCGCCGACAATGGCGAGCGTCTGCCCCTTTGGCAGATGCATCGAGACATTGAAGAGCACTTGCACGACATTGGAATAGGCGGCGCTGATATTATCGAGCTTCAGAAGCGGTTTCGTTTGATCGGCTGCTTCCTCATGCTGCATCTCGCGCACGCTGACGAGTGCTTTGGTATAGTCCTCCTTCGGCGCCTCGATGATCTGCCTGGCGGTGCCGTATTCGACGGTCTTGCCGTTGCGCAATACCATGATGTCGTCGGCGACCTGCGCGACGACGGCGAGATCATGGGTGATATAGAGCGCGGCGACGCCAGTCTCCTCGATCGCGTGCTTGATGGCCGCGAGCACATCGATCTGGGTCGTCACGTCGAGAGCGGTTGTCGGTTCGTCGAAAACGATGAGCTCGGGGTTGGGACAAAGCGCCATGGCGGTCATCGCCCGCTGCAGCTGCCCGCCCGAAACCTGGTGCGGATAGCGCTCGCCGAAGCTTTCGGGATTGGGAAGGCCGAGCACGCGGAAGAGATAGGTGGCCCGCTCGCGTGCTTCCTCGCGGCTCATGATCCCGTGCTCGACGCTCGCCTCGATCACCTGCTCGCCGAGGCGGTGCGCCGGGTTGAAGGCGGCGGCCGCCGATTGCGCGACGTAGCAGACCTTGGCGCCGCGCAATGATCTGAGCCCGTTCTTGCCGAGCTTCAATATGTCCTGGCCGTTCAGAAGCACCTCGCCGCCGGTGATGCGGATGCCGCCGCGGCCATAGCCGAGCGCGCTCAGGCCGACCGTCGATTTTCCGGCGCCGGATTCGCCGATGAGGCCGAGCACCTTGCCCTTCTGCAGCTTGAAGGACACGCCGTCGACGATGGTGACGTCGCGCGGGGCTTCGCCTTGCGGATAGATCTTCGCTTCGATCTTGAGATCGCGGACGGCGAGAAGAGCTTCATGCATCGCCGCGTCCTCCTTTGAGCGAGGATGTTCGTTTCATCAGCCAGTCCACCACCATGTTGACGCAGATCGCCAGAATGGCGATCGCCGCTCCCGGCACGAGCGCGGCGGATATGCCGAAGATGATGCCGTCCTTGTTGTCCTTGACCATGCCGCCCCAGTCGGCCGCCGGCGGCTGGATACCCAGCCCGAGGAAGGAGAGGGTGGAGAGGAACAGGATCGAGAAGGCGAAGCGCAGGCCGAACTCGGCCAGAAGCGGCGACAGTGTGTTGGGCAGGATCTCGCGGAAGATGATCCACAGCCTGCCTTCGCCGCGCAGCTTCGCCGCCTCGACGAACTCCATGACCGCGACATCGAGAGCAACAGCCCGTCCCAGCCGGTAGACGCGGGTGGAATCGAGAATGGCCATGACGAGGATGAGGACGACGAGATTCTGCGGCAGGACGGCGAGCACGACCAGCGCGAAGATGAGCATCGGGATCGACATCATCAGATCGTTGAAGCGTGAGAGGACCTGGTCGATCAGCCCGCGCGACGTGGCGGCGGTGAAGCTCAGTATGACGCCGAGCGAGAAGGAGATGATGGTGGCGGCGAGCGCCACCAGCAGCGTCGTTCGCGCGCCGAAGACCAGCCGGGAAAGGATATCGCGGCCGAGATTGTCGGTGCCGAAGACGAACTGCGCATCCGGCGGTTGCCAGACACTGCCGACGATCTCCGTTTCGCCATGAGGGGCGAGCCAGGGTGCGAAGATGGCGCAGATGAAGGCAAGCAGAATGCCTGCTATGCCGATCCAGGCCGTGACGGGAATATCGCGTAGTCTCATCGCGGGTGCCTCAGCCTTGGGTTGGCGACGATAGCGAGGATGTCCGCCAACATGTTCAAGAGGATATAGACGGCGGCGAAGATCAAGCCGCAGGCCTGCACCACGGGCATGTCGCGCACGGTCACTGCGTCGACCATATATTGGCCCATGCCGGGATAGACGAAGACGACCTCGACCACCACGACGCCCACGACGAGATAGGCGAGATTGAGAGCCACCACATTGATGATCGGCGCCACCGCATTGGGCGCGGCGTGGCGGACGATCGCGCGGAAGGCGCCGAGACCCTTCAGTTCCGCCGTTTCCATATAGGCCGAGGACATGACGCTGAGGATCGCCGCGCGCGTCATGCGCATCATATGGGCAAGTACGACGAGGACGAGCGTTGCGACAGGCAGGGCAACGGCTTTCAGGCGCTCGACAAAGGTCATGCTGTCATAAACGGTGGCGGGGAAGGTCGCCATGCCGAATTTGACGGCGAAGAAGAGGATGAGCAGATAGCCGATGAAGAATTCGGGCAGGGAAATCGCGGCAAGCGATAACACGTTGATGATCTTGTCGGGAATTCGATTGCGGAAATGGACCGCCAGCATGCCGAGCCCCACCGCCAGCGGCACCGATATCATCGCCGCACAGAACGCGAGGAACAGCGAGTTGCCAAGCCGCTTTCCGATCTGCTCGCTTACCGAATTGCGGCTCGCCCAGGAGGTGCCGAAATCGCTCTGCACCGCATTGCCGAGCCATTCGAAATAGCGGGTGACCACCGGGCGATCGAGGCCCAGATCCTTGCGGATATTGGCGACGGCCTGCGGTGTCGCGGATTGACCGAGATAGGTCGAGGCAAAATCGCCTGGCAGCGCCTCGACACCGCCGAAGATGAGGACGGAAACGGCAAAAAGCAGGGCAACGCTGAGCAAAAGCCGCTGGATGATGAGCGCCAGCAGCGGAAAACGGTCCCTGTAGCTCAGGTCGGGTTCTTTCTGGTCGGGCAGGATCCCGGTGTCTACGGATTCGGACATGGACAAGAGGCCTCGCACTGAAACGGATCGGGAAGCACCGCAGGACGGGCCTGCGGCGCGTGTTCCGGAATTTCAGGCGTCAACTCTCCAGCCACACCCGGGTGGCGACATAGCCGTTGGACATGTCGTTGCCGATATCGTGGACGTAGCCTTTCACGTTCTTGCTGGCCGCGTTCACGAAGTCATTAAACATCGGCAGGATCAGCCCACCCTCATCGCGGACCATCATCGCCATCTCGCGATACATGTCCTTGCGCTTGGCCTCGTCGAGTTCGGAGCGTGCTTCGTAAAGCAGCTTGTCGAACTCCGGACGCTTGAAGCGCGTATCATTCCAGTCGGCGGTCGAGAGATAGGCCGTCGAATACATCTGATCCTGCGTTGGGCGGCCGCCCCAGTAGGAGGTACAGAACGGCTTTGCGTTCCAGACATTGGTCCAGTAGCCATCGCCCGGCTCACGCTTGACCTCGATATTGATGCCGGCCTTCTTGCAGCTTTCTTGGTAGAGAACCGCCGCATCAACGCCGCCTGGAAACGCGACTTCCGAGGTGCGCAGCAGCACGGAGCCGCTATGGCCGGACTTTTTGTAATGGAAAGCGGCCTTGTCGGGGTCATAGGTCCGCTGCTCGATGCCTTCCGGGAAGAGGGCATAGGTTTCGTTGATCGGGAAGTCGTTGCCGACCTTGCCATAGCCGCCGAGGATCCGCTGGACCATGGTCTCGCGGTCCATCGCATATTTCAGCGCCAGCCGCAGATCGTTATTGTCGAAAGGCGCGGTGTCGCAATGCATGATGAAGACGTAATGGCCGCGACCGGAGGTATTGAGGATTTCCACGGTCGGCGCGCGCTTCAGGAGGTCAACCGTCTTCGGATCGACGCGGTTAATGTAATGCACCTGGCCCGACGAAAGCGCGGCGATGCGGGCGGTCGCATCGTTCATGCCGATGATCTCAATCGAATCCACATAGCCACGGTCGGAACGCCAGTCATTGGGGTTCTTTTCGAACGTGGCGCGAACACCCGGCTCGAAGCTTGCCATTTTGTAAGGGCCGGTGCCGATCGAGGCACCGGGGTCGTCGACGCCGCCATTCGGCTGGATGATGAGGTGGTAGTCCGACAGGAGCAGCGGCATGTCGGCATTGCCTTCGTTCAGCGTCAGCACGAGCTTGTCGCCGTCCGTCTTGATATCCTTGATCGATTTCAGGACGCCGAGTGCGCCGGATTCTGACTTCTCGTCGGTATGGCGCTTCAGGGTCGCCACGACATCGTCAACCGTGAGTTCCTTGCCGTCATGGAATTGCACGCCCTTGCGGATGGTGAAGGTCCAGGTTGCGGCGTCGGCCGAGGGTTCCCAGGACTCGGCCAGCGCGGGAACCGGCGCACCGGTATGCGGATCGGATTCGACCAACATGTCTCCCCAGCAGCGGCCGACGACGAACATGAACTGCGATAGGAATTTTGCCGGGTCCTTGGAATCGGTGGCGGCACCGCCTTCAAGACCGAGTTTCAGATGACCACCGCGCTTCGGCTCCTGGGCCGCCGCACTTTCGGTGAAAAGCTGGCTTGCCACCGTCAGCGTCAGCCCGGCGGCCATGGCGCGGCCCATGAATTCACGGCGGCTCATGCCGCCTGCTGTCACCCGACCGGCAAGATATTTCGTTTCGTTGCTCATTTCCTTGTTCCTTCTCTGGTTGGCCCTTATAGCGCCCCGGCACATTGTTTTTTATTCCGGGGCGAGCGGCGAAATTTGCGGCAAACTAAACGGCAATGCCGTTAAATCAAAGCCTTGGCGGGCTTCTTATCGCAGATTTCGCATCAATTCGTGATTTGTTCCGTCCCCCTTTCCCGCCTCTGTGGCCGGGTTTTCAGCGTAAACCCCACACATCTGCCGACGTTGGAAATTGGCAGTGGATAAGCGCGAATGTTTTTGGATTTTCGCCCCAAGAGGGGCTCGTGACAAGGTCTATGGCGACGGCTCTTGCGGTCCATCATCGCTTCGGGGACGCCGTCAGCGCGGCGGATGCGAATGGGATCGGTCAAATGAGCATTGCCTTTCCGCCGGAGGGTGCTCGCCGCGACAACCCGTCGCCATCGCGCAGCACCATCGAAAAATTAGTATCCCCTTTTTCCGGCTTGGAAGCTTTTGAAGCGACATATTTCGCCGCGCTTGCGACGCCTATCACTTTGGCATCGTCAGGCCGTTCGCATGCCCAGTATTTCGGCGCCGATATCCGCGGGTTGGCGTGCCGCGTCGAGCTTGCGCCAGGCAACATTACCGGCATGTCTTTGCAATTGCCTCGACAGGATGTCGACGGTGGCGTCTGATGGCCCGCTCGTGCGCTCGCTGATCCGCTGCCAGAGCAGCGCGGGGTCGGCTTCGAGCCAGATGCCGAGAAACGGTAGGTTTCGGTCGCGCGCCTGCGTTTCGATGAATTTCCTGTCATCGGGCCTGTCGAAGACGGCATCCGCGACGACCGAGCCGCCTTCGGAGAGGATGAGTCCGGCTCGCCAGGCCATCTCGCGATAGACCTTGATGGAAACTTCCCGCCGGTAGGCTCTGTCCGGCAGACGCGTCTCCGACGGCACGCCATGCATGGCCTTACGGATGCGGTCACTTTCAAGGATCCGCGCGCCCGGCGGCGGGCCGACATGCGTCGCCAGGGCTTCGGCAACCGTCGTCTTGCCGGAACCGCTCAGACCCCCGATCGCGATAAGCCGCGGCGGATATTCGTGAAGCAGATCGCGCGCGAGATCGAAATAGGACCTGGCTTCGCTAGCGAGGTCCGCGGACTGGCTGGTTGCTTCCTCGATTTGCGTCGCGGTCACATGGGCGCGCACCGCCGCCCGCACGGCCATGAACAGCGGCAGCAGCACGAAGCCGTCCTCATCGTCCGCCTCATCGAGATAACGGTTCATGACGAGATTGGCGAGTTCCGGGAAGCCGCGATGCCAGAGATCCATGAGCAGGAAGGCGAGGTCATAGAGCACGTCGACCGTCGCGATCTGGTCGTTGAACTCGATGCAGTCGAAGAGACGCGGTTCGCCGTCGAGAAGGCAGATATTGCGCAGATGCAGGTCTCCATGGCAGCGGCGTACCTTGCCGGCCGTCTCGCGCCGGTCGAGCAGCGCCGCATGGCGGGCGAGTGTTTTGCGGAACAAACCGTCGAAAGCCTCGATCTCGGTCGCGTAGAAGACATGGCTGGTCGAGAAGCCGGCCTTGTTGATATCGAGCACCGCCGCGAGATTCGCCGCGCCGCCGCCGCCGTGGACGACGGGTGCGGTACGGTGGAAGCGGACGATCATGCGCGCGGTCCCGGTCATCAGTTCAGGCGTCAAGGTTCCGGCAAGCGCCATCCGATCGAGCAGGGCGGACTGATCGAACCGCTTCATCTCAACCACTGCGTCAACCAGTTTTCCCGATCCGTCAAAGGAAAGCCGTCCGTCTTCTTCCCGTGTGATCGACCTGACGCCGAGATAGAGTCCGGGGGCGGTTTCGGAATTGAGATCCAACTCCTTCCTACAGGCTTCAAGCCTCAGTTCCGCCGTCGAAAAATCGGCATAGGGCAGTTTCACCGCCCGCTTCATCTTGAAGGCGCGGTCGCCGGCGAGGAAAATCCTGGAAATATGCGTTTCGATAATTTCGACCGGCCCGTCGATGCCATGGCTGGCAGGATCGGCGAGGAGCGCGATTGCGGCCTGCTGGCTATCCACGATCATCCAAGGCTCCTTGATCGGCTCATGCCATATGCAACTCCAAGGGTAGTATTTCCGCTCGGAGAAGCGCCGCGTCCTCCGTTCTTTCGCCTCGAGCTCCCGAGAAGCGCAAGAGCCGGAGGACCGCAGCGCGCCTGCCGCGTTTCACTGCTTGACCGCTCCGATGCATCGGCGAGGCTCCCACCCCTTATATATCGCGACGCTTTTCGAATTCGACCCGCTCGCAGCAAGCGTGTCATCCAACCATTCCAGGGTGCCTCTTTCGTTGACGCGGATCAAACATTGGCGAAATCGTCCGTCTTGACCGAAATCAAGGCAGATCAGCCCGCGCCGCTGCAATCTCAAAGCCAATCTGCGAGAGAATGCCATGTCTGACGATCCAGCAAGACTTTCCGCGTCGGTACCACGCTATACGCGTTATCCGCCCGCGCCGCGTTTCAACCCCGGTATGGCGGCGGAGGGCGATCATGACTGGCAGGAAGCTCTGCCGATCGGGCCGTCCCTGTCGGACCGGGTCCATTTTCCTTTTGACAGTCATGACAGGAGAAAAACGAGATGATCCTACCCAACGGAGCAATTGTCGCGGTCCTCGACGGCGAAAAGATGCGGATCCTCCGCAATAAGGGGCACGAACCACGCATCGAACTCATCGAACTGCCCGCGCCGAACCTCGAGGAGGTCAGCGGTGGCTCCGGCGGCCGGCATCGCAGCAGCACGGCAAATCCCGATATCGCACGTCTGGCGGAGGATGATTTCGCCGCCGCTGCCGCCGCTTATCTGAACCGCGAAGCGCTGGCCGGAAGTTTCCAGCATGTGGTGATCGTGGCCGATCCGCGAACGCTTGGCGAATTGCGCCGGCATTTCCACCCCACCCTGAGCGGCAAGCTGGTCGGACAGATCGACCGGGATCTCGCAAAACATTCCGCTGAAGCCATAAAGACAGCCATCGTCGCGGCGTGATGCGGCCGCTTGCATCGCGGACGCCCATTGATCCGGGTCAAGGAGGCTCCGGTTGCCTTGGCGCAGCATTGCAAGCAGTCCGCACGACCAATGGAGAAGGTAATGAAAGCTCTCGTCTATGAAGGCCCTGGCAGGAAATCACTGCAGGAGCGGCCCGTTCCGAAGATCAGCGCGCCGACCGACGCGATCGTGAAGGTTACCAGGACCACGATCTGCGGCACCGATCTGCATATATTGAAAGGGGATGTGCCGACCTGCGCGCCCGGACGCATCCTCGGCCATGAAGGCGTCGGCATCGTGGAGGGAACCGGCGCTGGCGTGACGCAGTTCAAGAAGGGCGATCGCGTGCTGATTTCATGCATCTCCTCCTGCGGAAAATGCGAATATTGCAGGAAGGGCATGTATTCGCATTGCGCGACCGGCGGCTGGATCCTCGGCAACACCATCGATGGCACGCAAGCCGAATATGTCCGTATTCCGCATGCCGATACCAGCCTTTATCCCATTCCCGAGGGGGCTGACGAGGAAGCGCTCGTCATGCTGAGCGACATTCTGCCGACCGGCTTCGAATGCGGTGTGCTGAATGGTAAGGTGGAGCCGGGCAGCACTGTCGCCATTGTCGGCGCGGGGCCGATCGGGCTGGCTGCTCTGCTGACGGCGCGGTTCTACTCTCCGGCAGAGATCATCATGGTCGATCTGGACCAGAACCGGCTCGATATGGCCAAACGCTTCGGCGCGACCCGCACCGTTGAAGGCAGTGGCGACAAGGCAGCCCAGCAGGTCATGCTGCTGACCGGTGGACGCGGTGCCAATACGGTGATCGAAGCGGTCGGCATTCCGGCTACCTTCGAGCTTTGCCAGGCGATCGTGGCTCCCGGCGGCATCATCGCCAATGTCGGCGTCCATGGCGTCAAGGCCGATCTCCATCTCGAAAAGCTGTGGTCGCACAACATCGCAATCACCACGCGGCTGGTGGATACCGCAAGCACGCCGATGCTCTTGAAGACCGTCCAGTCCGGCAAGATTGACCCGAAGAAGCTGATTACCCACCGTTTCGAGCTCGACCAGATTCTCGATGCCTATGACACGTTCGGGAATGCCGCCAGCAGCAAGGCACTCAAGGTCATCATCGAGCCGGCCGGTCAAAAACTGGAAAAAGCGCGCGGCACGGCCGATGCATCGCGGCGCAACGGCCCGGAGTCCGACAACGGATGGAGCCGCAGCATCACCACCCGTACGGGGCTTGCGTTCCATGTCCGCCCGGTTCGTCCGGAAGACGAGGCGGCTCTGGCGGAATTCTTCGCCCATGTGACGCCGGAAGACCTGCGGTTCCGCTTTCTGGGCGCCATGAAGGAGGTGAGCCATGATCGCATCGTCGCGATGACGCAGGTCGATCACCAGAGGACGGAAAATTTCCTGGCCTTCACCGAGGAGGGGAAAACGGTCATCGCCACGGCAATGCTGGCCTGCGATCCCGCTCTTGAAAAGGGCGAGGTGGCGATCTCCGTGCGTGCCGAATACAGGAACAGGGGCGTGGGCTGGGAGCTGTTGCGCCTTGTCGCCCAATATGCCGAGGCAAAAGGCGTCAAAACGCTGGAATCGATCGAGAACCGGGAAAATCACGACGCGATTGAACTGGAGCGGGAGCAGGGCTTCGTTGCAGAAACCTACCCGGACGATCCGACCCTGGTGCTGATCAGGAAAGAGCTTCGCCGGAGCTGAACGTCCCCGGCCTTCGGGAAGGAGCTGGGGACGTTCGATAGGATTAATGGAATGCCAATCAGCCGAGATCGATATCGTCGGGGTCCTGTGGTAGGTCCCTGATCTCGTCAGCCGCCTTGCGCAGGATATCGGCTATTCTGCGCTGGGTGCCGGGCGCCGCATCCAGCCGCGCCGCCATCGCCTCTTTAAGCGCGCGCCGGGCTTCGTTCACCTCCGGCACCACCTCGGGGATATCGCGGTCGCGCCCGCGCCCTTCACCGCCTTCGAACCACTGGCGGGCGCGAGCCATGCGTTCGCCGATAACGCGGATCCGGTCGAGCGCGGCTTGCACGACCTTCCGATTTTCCTCGAGATAAGTGCGTCCTTCATCGGTGATGGAATAGACCTTCTTGTTGCCGTCGGCGGATGAGACGGCGTGGCCTGTCTCATCGAGATAAGTCAGAGTCGGATAGATCACGCCGGGGCTCGGGCTGTAGAAACCGCTCGAATGCTCTTCGAGCGCCTTGATCACGTCATAGCCGTGACGCGGCGCTTCTTCGAGCAGGGCAAGAACGACAAGCCGCAGTTCGCCGTCGCCGACAAAGCGGCCGAAGCCGCCGCCCATGCCGCGCCCGAAGCCGCGGGCGAAATGTTGGGAAAAGCGGCGCGGGCCGAAATGGCGCTCGCCGTGATGATGACAGCCATAAGCATGCATGGAAACCTCCTTAGGTGCGTCATAGCTTAAGATATATCTTGTAGCTTAATCAGCCTCTGTCAAGATATATCTTACGTGCTATCTCGTATCAGTGGATTGCAGATCCGGAACTTGGCGGCCCAGAGCGTGCCGTCAATATTTCGGCGGGGACCGAAGCATTGCACGATAAGGCGCTGTTACAAGGCTGCCTTCATCGAAAGGCGGATGGGAACATGACGATTGCAAAACTGGGCGCGACGAAGGATCTGGCGCTTCTCCTGGCGCTCTCCACCCTGTGGGGGGCATCCTACACATTCATCAGGATTGGCGTCGAAACCATCCCGCCAATCACGCTGATCGCCGCGCGGACGCTGATCGCCGGGGGCATCCTGCTAGCCGTCATCCGCTGGCGGGGCCTGTCGCTACCCAAAGATGCCGTGACGTGGCGGCGCTTTCTGTTTCAGGCGTGCCTTAACAGCGTCCTGCCCTTCACACTCATCGCGTGGGCGGAGCGTACGGTGCCCGCGGGCCTGGCGACCATCCTCAACTCGACCACACCGATCTTCACTTTTCTGCTGACCGTTCTCATTGCACGCCATGAGCGGGTTGCGGGGCATAAACTGTTTGGTATCGCCGCAGGGATCGCTGGCACTTGCCTTATCGTCGGTGTTGAAGCGCTTGCCGGCTTCGGTCACCAGCTTTGGGCCCAGCTTGCCATCGTGGCGGCGACGGTGTGCTATGCGGGGGCTGCGATTTTCGGTACGAATTTTAGGGGTCTTGATCCAGTCATGCCGGCGGCGGGCTCGCTGTTATGCGGCGCCGTGATCCTCATTCCCTTGAGCCTCGTCTTCGATCAGCCGTGGACCTTCAGGCCATCATGGGAATCAGTCCTCGCCTTGCTTTGTCTCGCCGTATTTTCGACCGCGCTCGCCCTGGTGATCTATTTCCGGCTGCTGCGCACGCTTGGCTCCGTCGGCACGACGGCGCAAGCCTATCTGCGCGTGCCGATCGGCGTGGCTATCGGTGTCATCTTTCTGGGCGAGACACTCGGGTCCACGGCCTGGGCCGGTCTCCTATGCATCATTGCCGGCGTCGCGGCGATGACGATGCCCCAAAAGACCCGAGCGGGGCGACCGGCTAGCGCGTGAAGCCCGCGTGAGAACAGCGCGGAACATTGCGCGATCCCGGACGTTCTTTTCGTCCGTGAACGTCATCACCAGTCATCGTCCTAGACAGGGAGCAGGCACTGCCATGTATCACTATCCGACACCACCGTTTCCCCAGCAGAAACAGCCCATGCCGGGCGTTACCGGCCAGATGGATCCCGTCCCGGATCACGGAGAGAAAAGCTACAAGGGCTCCGGCCGGTTGAAGGACATGAAGGCGATCATCACCGGCGGCGACAGCGGCATCGGCCGCGCCGTGGCGATTGCCTTTGCTCGCGAGGGCGCGGATGTCCTCATCGCCTATCTCAACGAGGACAATGACGCGGAAGAGACCAAACGGCTGGTCGAGCAGGCCGGCCGCAAGGCGGTGCTGGTGCCCGGCGACATCCAGTCGCCCGACCATTGCCGCAAGATCGTCGATACCGCGGCGCGGGAATTCGGTGGGATCGACATCCTGGTCAACAATGCCGCGCACCAGGCTTCGTTCAGCAAGATCGAGGATATCTCCGACGAGGAATGGGAACTCACATTCAAAGTCAACATCCACGCCATGTTCTATCTGACCAAGGCCGCCGTGGCGCATATGAAGCCCGGCAGCGCCATCATCAACACGGCGTCGATCAATTCAGACAATCCCAATCCCAGCCTTCTCGCCTATGCGACCACCAAGGGCGCCATCCAGAACTTTACCGCCGGTCTGGCGCAACTGCTGGCGGACAAGGGTATCCGCGCCAATACGGTGGCGCCCGGCCCGATCTGGACGCCGCTCATCCCCTCGACGCTGCCGGAGGATGCAGTCGCCAATTTCGGCAAGCAGGTACCGATGAAGCGACCCGGCCAGCCGGTGGAACTCGCCACCACCTATGTGATGCTCGCCGATCCCATGTCGAGCTATGTCTCGGGTGCGACAGTCGCCGTCACCGGCGGCAGGCCAATTATTTAGCCGGCAAATCCGCCGTCGGGGCGGTTCTTGGAGACTGCCCCGGCAAAGACGTATTCCCGGCCTGGTCCGAAGATGCAGTCTCCATTGGATGAGTTGGCCCGATCGATAAGAGAGCGGCGCGCCATATTGTTTGTCGGCGCCGGGGTTTCGATGAGCGTCGGCCTGCCTTCCTGGCAAGTGTTGATCGAGCATATGGCGAAAGAACTGCAGCTCGACCCGGAGCGGATCGGCGGGCGAGACGCCAATTACCAGACTATCGCGGAGTATTATCGTCTGAAGCTCGGGAGCATGGAGAGCCTGCGTGACTGGATGAAACGCCACTGGCAGGTTTCCCGGGAAAAAGTCGCGGCGTCGGCGATCCACTCGCTGATCGTGTCGCTCGATGTTCCGATCATCTACACGACGAATTACGACCGCAACCTCGAGGTCGCTTTCGAAATCCACGGCCGGGATTACGTCAAGGTTGCCAATGCGCGCGATGTGGCAAGGGTCACACCAGAGACGACCGAGATCGTCAAATTCCATGGTGATTTCGACGACGAAACCTCCCTCGTGTTGGCTGAAACCGATTATTTCGAACGGCTTTCCTTCGATTCCCCGCTGGACGTGAAGTTCCGCTCCGATGCGCTCCGCCGGACGGTTCTCTTCATCGGTTATAGCATGTCGGACATGAATATCCGGCTTCTGCTGCACCGGCTGTGGAGCACTTGGCATCGGTCTGGTTATGAGAGCGAGCGCCCTGTCTCCTTCATCTTCATGCCAAATCCGAACCCTGTGCAGGAGGCGGTCCTGAGTCGCTGGGGCATCACGGTATTGAGCGAAGAGAAGAATGACCCCGGGGAGGCTTTGCAGGTCTTCCTGTCGAAGCTGAAGGATAGGGCTCAACAGTCCAGTGTTCCGTCCGTACCAGACCGACGATGAAGCCGCTTTCCGACGGTGTCGGATCCCGTTCAGCCGAGCGACAGGTCCTGGCCTGCACAGGATCATCTCATGACAGAGCAACTGTCGCGGGGCTGCGGTTGACATCCCGCACCATGAGGCGCGCGGGGAATAACCCCGCGCAGGCCGACCGTTGATCTGCCGCCGGTGGGATACTGGGTTACGTGCTATTCATGCCTCCTAATAGGAGGCAGCGCTGTCGACGTCTTGTCCGGCACTCTGCGTTGCATTCACGGCATTGGCGGTATCACGTCCCGCGCCGCGGATCGTGTTGGCGCAGGCGGAAAGGGTCAATAGAACGGCTGCAATAGCCGCAAGGGTCGTTGTCGTTTTCATTGTATCCATCCCATTGAAATGTTCTGCACGAACGTTGGCGGGCCCTGAAAAGTTCCCCGCGATTTGCCGGTCGTGGCGGAAGCCAGTCACGCCGGCTGCGCCCGCCCCCTGTCAAAAGCAATGACGATTGCCGCTAAACCAGCGGAAGAAAAATACTCGCGTTATTCATAGGTCGAGTGGAATTAACTGATGCTGCATCGCGCGCGCGACGGCTTGCGTCTTGTTGGCGGCGCCCAACTTATCCATTGCGCTGACAGTATGGGCGGTGACGGTGCGCTCGGTGATATTCAGGATTTCTGCGACATCATTCGCCGTCTTGCCGACAGCGGCCCATCGCAGAACTTCCTTCTCGCGCGAGGTCAATGGTGAGCGGACTGTCTGCCGATCAACCCCCACGATCTGCCGGATCTTCTCTGCGGTGTACGTGGCGATGAACTGAAGAGCCGGCTTGGCGCACACCGGCAGATCAGAGTACCGCCCGCTCATCGAAATACAGGCCGTACGCTGCACAAATCCCGGAACCGGCACGCAAAAACCCCGCACCATGCCGAAGTCTTGAGCCAACGCCATAAGTTCGCCAGCACCAGGTTCCTGTTCTCGATCGTAAGGCGCCTCCTTCCAATCGAATGCCCGAAATGTGTTTCGGCACATACGAGCCACGGGATCAAAACGGGCGTATTTCTGTGTCGTGTAAAGCTCCGGCCACCCTTCAGGTAATCTATCAAAGCAAATGACGTCCTCTATATTTCCATATGGTGACGGAAGATCGGAAATCACCAGATTTGTAAATCCAAACTGTGATATCGTATTATGAAGTATCTTTATAATATCATTATCATTAACAGCCCTATCTATACTTTCAGAGAAGCTCAAGAAAATCGACAGATATTTGAAATTATCTCTGTTCATTTTTCTGATTCTCTGACTGAACCGAACTTGCTGATTGTATTCAATTCATTTTTCTAAGAGGAATCCAGGCCGACTTGCCGTCGCGGTGAGCGCTTCGTAACCTTGAAGACAGTCATCAGATGGTGGTTTGAACAGCAAAGGATACAATAAAGCTCCAGTCACAGATCGTGTGGCGCAACATTCGGCGCGTTGCGGTTCCGCAATCTGTAAGAAACTACAATAACCATGCTCTCCCCTCCTGCTTAGCCTGAGCGCGGTTCGCACCTCGATAGATCGAGCAGAACCAAATTGGTCATGTTATCTTCGAAAGGAACAACCAATGGCTGGACAAACAAACCTATGGAGCGGCACACTTCAGGCTAATGCGGAACAGGGCGTGAATACGGGCCTCACCCTCAACACGCGAGACCCCAACATCACGATCACCGTCACGGGGACGACGAAGTTCGGGAGCGGCTTTCCGGAAGTCGGGCCCGAAGGCGATCCGAATTACACGAACCCGAAGGTCATTCTACCCAGCGCGAACGAAGGTGCGTGTCTGATGAAGATCGGTGACCATCTCGTGAAGGTCGGCGCGGGGCTAACAGATTGGACGATCCGATACGATGGCGAACTCACGTTCCTCTATAACGATGTTCCGGGCGACTACGCCGACAACACCGGCGCGTACAACATCAACGTGACGAGGGAGCAGAACGGCAAGAACGATGGTGGCCATTATGATGTAATCCTGAACTATATAACGGGGGACAATACGACTTGGACCGCTCGTTGGGTCGGGAATAACTTTCTCCATACACCGGCAGGACCCAATCCCGGCGGAACCGAGCATCAGGACACGATCATCATTTATAAGACGTGGGACGACAGTTTCTGGCAGGCAAACTGGGACTCCGCCACGAATAAATTCCATCATGTGCCGCTGCCGACCGCCAACCCGCCAGGCCGCGTTGAGCATGAGGACGTCATCCTGAACTACAAAACTTGGGACAGTAGCCGATGGACGGCCGTGCGTGATGGCGACGGTTTCTACCATACGCCCGCGAAGTAGGGACGACGCCCGCCTAAACCAGTCGGGGGACACCCCTTCGACTGCCGAGCCCGATCACCGGGCTCGGCATTTTTGATAATGGATGTCCGGTTCACGGTCCTCAGAATTGCATCGGGTAGTTCGTCCAGTCTCGGTCTCCAGCATCACTGCAACTCGCATGCCCTGTAGGAAACTACAATACCACTTTCTCCTCTACTGCTTAGCCTTGGCGGCAGGTGCGGATCTCGGAATATCGAGGGAGACGTGCCGAATGGCCGCGTTACTTCGAAAGGAATAGTCAATGGCTGAGCAATCCATCTGGTCCGGGAAACTGGACGCCAGCTCGGAACCGGGCGTGAAAACAGGCGTCACCCTCAATACGCGAGATCCCAAGATCACGATCGCCGTCACGGGGTCGGCAAAATATGCGCAGGACAAATCGGATTTCGGTCCGGTGGGTGATCCGAGCTATCAAAATCCCAACACGCTGCTACCCAGTGCAAATGTCGGTGCCGTCCTCATGAAGGTCGGCAGTGGTCCTTACAGGTTTGTGGGCAACGGATTGTCCGATTGGACAATCCGGGAGGACGGCGAGCTCACATTCTTCTACAATGACTGGCCGGGCAAATATGGAGACAATTCCGGCTCGTTCAATATCACAGTTACCAGAGAAATAGCCGAACCGGTAGCGGATACGCTCAAATACGGGGACAAGGTGCACCTGCTCAACGGTTATACGAATTGGACCGGCGGCTATCTTGATGTTTACGGTACTGCAGATACTGCAGGTGCCAAGTACAATGTCATAACGGCGACCGTGTCCGATCGGGACAGCGGTAGTGGTACTTGGCTGGTCGAATCGGCCAGTGGCGTGGCGGACGGGACCGACGTCCGCAGCGGCGACCTTATTCAGCTCAGGAATCTCTACGGCAATGACGGCGGATATCTGGATATTAATGGGTCCGCTAGTTCTCCGGAGTTGTACAACGTCTATACCGCCGAAAAAAGCGAACAATCCGAGAATACTCTAAATTGGGTTGTGTTTTCCGGTGTGTCCGGATCCAACGTGAATATTGGATCTGTGGTTCATCTGCTTAGCCAATACACTAATGGAAACGGTGGTTTCCTCGATGTCTGCTGGGGTTTCGCGGGGGCCAACGCGAAGTACGGTGTCTATACAACCGAATCCCAAGATCGAGATGAGGGGAGTGGAAGCTGGAAGTTTTTGAGGGCGAATGCATAACCGCTCCGATCGGCCAGTAAGGAGCGCGCAGGCGCGGAGCTTACACTGATCTTCCTTCCAACTGGCTTTACCGGCAGACGGTCTCCCGGGGCTTGCGTCCTGACCTCGACGGGCTGGGCATATCTCATCCTACTCCTGCCGGGCCCAAATAAACGGGCCCGGCTTTTTGCTGATTTGCAACTTTCCCCGCCACCGGTGCGAACACTCCGTTCCATGCAACCTGTAAGAAACTACAATACCGTTTCCTCTCCTCTTGCTTAGCCTTGGCAGCAGGTGCGGATCTCGGAATATCGAGGGAGACGTGCCGAATTGGTCAAATCGTTTTCGAAAGGAATAACCTATGGCGGAGCAGCAAAAATCCGTACTGTGGACCGGCACGCTCGAGGCGACGGCGGAACAGGGCGTGAAAACCGGCCTTGCCCTCAATACCCGCGATCCCAATATCACGATCACCGTCAAAGGATCGGCAAAAAACGGGCCGGCCGCTCCTGAAGAAGGTCCTGAGGGAGACCCCAACAACAAGGATCCAAAGGCGCTTCTGCCCGGAACGAATATCGGTGCGGTTCTGATGCAGGTTGGAGGCGGACAGGCTGGCGGAGGCCCTCTCACGCCCATCGGCAAAGGACTGTCCGACTGGAAAATACGATACGACGGCGACCTCGCATTCTTCTACAACGATGTGCCGGGTGAGTATGGCAACAATTCCGGCTCGTTCGACATCGCGGTCCTGAGACAACTCAAATGGACCGGCACGCTTCCGGCGAATGCGGCGGACGGCGTGAAAACAGGCATTGTCGTCAATACGAGAACGGACAAGATTTCGATCTCCGTAACGGGGACAACAAATTTTGGAGGCGGCTACCCGGACTGCGGTCCTGAGGGGGTCCCGAATTATACAGACCCCAATGCGCTTCTGCTCAGCGCAAATAACGGTGCGTGTCTGATGAAGATCGGCACCGGCCCTTACAGGCTCGTCGGCACGGGAATTTCCGATTGGCCAGTGGCCGAAGACGGCGAAATCGTGTTCTTCTACAACGATGGGAAGAATGTGTTTTCCGACAATACCGGCTCATATGCGATAACGCTCACGGTAAACTGAATGCCGATCGATGCGCCGGTTTCATGATCGGCCGATGGAATTCCAAGGGCTTTGGTCTTGCCCCGGCGATCAGACAAAATCATCCTGCCGAGCCCGTTTCCTGGGCTCGGCACATTCGCTGAACAGGATTTCCGCAGCGATTAAACGTCGATCTCCCTGATCAGATCGAGAGGGCCGGTCAGAGCCGTTCGCGGTTGGACAAGCTCGGGCCGGATCAGGTGGATTTCGACGGCGGGGCGCGGCTCCTCCATGATCTCGAAAGCCTTGGCGAGCATACGTTCGATATCCTGCCTGATCATGAGAACGGGGAAGGGGAGGAATGAACCGAATGGGTCATAATCGTAGCAGCCGACGACGATATCGGCGAAAGTCTCATGCGGATGCTGCGCCAGGAAGCGCAGGAGGCCTTCGAAATTGATCGAGGAATTGATGAAAAGACCACGCGGCAATCGGCCCTCGCGTTCATAAAACGCCTCGAATGCCTTTTGCGACATATCAGGTGAATAGCCTGTCGGCTGGATGCATTGGTCCGGATCGGCGCCGAGCCGCTGTTTCTGGGCATCGCGGAATCCCCTTATGCGCTCGTGGCTGGCATGATCGTTGCGCCCGCCGAACAGGTAGATCTGGTCGGGTTTGACGGGGCCGGTCGCGGAAAGACGCTGAATGATCGCCTCCGTCAGCATCCGAGCACCCTCGTAATTATCACTGATCACGGAAGGCGCCTTTGTTCCGGGCAAGTCGATATTGATGTGTCGAATGCCGGCCGCCTCGCAGAGCAAGTGAATGCCGTCCGGGTCGGTTGCGCCGGCGATGAACAGTTCATCAATGGAATAGGAAATCAGCGTTTCGACCGTCGCGCGTTCCTCCCGCGGATCGCGGCATGCACTGACGACAATGGGGCATTTCCCATGGCTGCGGACCTCTGCCTCGAAAGTCTGCGCCATGGAGGAGAAATAGCGGTTGTCGTGCACCGGGAGCAGCAGGCCGACAAGACCGGAGCGGGAGTTCCGAAGCCCCCTTGCCTGCAGATTGGCCGTGTATCGATGCTGTTCGGCAAGTCTTTGAATGAGTTCGGCCGTGCTTTGCTTGATGCGACGCTTCCGCCAGGTGCCGTTCAGGACCGCGCTGACGGTGGAGGGAGAACATCCCGACAGTACCGAGAGATCGTAGATCGTCGCCTTCTTCTTGCCCTGATGTCTCATGCCCCTGTCTCCTGAAACTCCCTTAGTGCCAATCCGCTCTTGACGAAAGTTTAATTCTACCTGATATTGATTGCACCATCGATTGTGCAAAAGCGAAATATCGATTGTGCATGACATGTGCCGCTTGAGGAGGCGGCGAATTGGAGGATGCGAATTCCGCGTCAACTCGATGCATCATGAGAGACCGCGACAAGCGGCTCACGTCTCTGCATGGAGGCGTTTGGGAGGAGGAAGAAATATGAAAAAGCTTCTGATAGCCGTGCTTGCCGCGTCGCTATCGCTCGGCGCCTCGTTTGCGGCGCTCGCTGCCGACGCCGGAAAGGTCGGCATCGTCGTCAAGATCGGTGGTATCCCGTGGTTCAACGCCATGGATGCCGGCATTAAGGAGCAGGGCGAAAAGCTCGGCGTCGATGCCTTCATGGTCGGACCGACCAGCGCCGATCCGGCGCTCCAGGTTCGCGCGATCGAGGATCTCATCGCTCAGGGCGTCAAGGTCATCGGCGTCGTGCCGAACGATGCCAAGGTGCTTGAGCCGGTGCTAAACAAGGCCAAGCAGCAGGGCATCATCATTATCACCCATGAATCGCCGGGTCAGAAGGGTGCTGACTGGGATTTCGAGCTGGCCTCGTCCACCGGCTTTGGGGAAGCCCATGCCAAGCTGCTGGCGGAAAAGATGGGCGGCAAAGGCGAATATGCGGTCTTTGTCGGCTCGCTGACGGTGCCGCTGCACAATGCCTGGGCCGATGCTGCCATCGCTTACCTCAGGGAAAATCACCCCGACATGAAGCTGGTCGGCGATCGATACGGCGTGGCCGAAGATGTCGACAAGAGCCGCAGCACGGCGCTCGACCTGATCTCGGCTCATCCCGATCTCAAGGGCTTTCTCGCTTTCGGCAGCCAGGGGCCGATCGGCGCCGGTCGCGCCATCGAGGAGCGGCGCAAGGTCGGCAAGATCTTCGTCCTTGGTCCCTTCTCGCCCGGACAGGGCCAGAAACTCCTGATGAACGATGCCATTTCAGGCGGTTTCATGTGGAATCCGAAGCAAGCCGGTGAGGTTTTCGTCACGCTTTCGGACAAGCTGATGAAGGGCGAAGAGATTAAGGACGGTGACGAGATCGAAGGGCTGGGCAAGGTCCAGCCCGATTTCGAAAACCGCAACATCATCGTCGATCAGCTTGTGCCGATCAACAAGGACACGGTCGCCGATCTCGCAGCCATGGGGCTCTGACCATCAGAGCATCCTCCCCGCCGCCGGGCTGGTTTCGGCTGGTCCGGCGGTGCCCCGACTTCATGGATTGCTGCCGATGACCGAATTGGCGAAGAGTAGCCAAGCACCATTGCTCTCCCTGCGCAATATCAACATGACCTTTGGCGGCATCAGGGCGCTGAAGGATGTCAGCTTCGAAGTCATGCCCGGTGAGGTGCATTGCCTTGCCGGTGAAAACGGATCCGGCAAGAGCACCCTGATCAAGATCGTCACCGGCGTCTATCGGCCGGAGCCGGGCGCGGCGATCGAATATGACGGGCAGACCTATTCGCATATGTCGCCAGTGACGGCGCAGGCCGCCGGCATCCAGGTCATATGGCAGGATCTTGCGCTATTCCCCGAAATGTCGGTGGCTGAGAACATCGCCTTCCAGACCGTGCTCGGCCGCTGGCCGCGCGTCATCAGTTACAGCCGCATGCACGAAATAGCGGTCAAAGCGCTGGCGCGGCTGGGCGTCAGCCTCGATGTCGACAGGCCCTTGAAGGACTATCAGATCGCTCAACGTCAGATCGTGGCGATCGCTCGCGCGCTCATCGGTGACGCCAAGCTGATCTTCATGGATGAGCCGACGGCATCGCTGACGCAATCGGAAACCGATCATCTTATGGATATCGTCAGAACCCTTTCCGCATCCGGCGTTGCGGTCGTTTTCGTCAGCCATCGTCTTGCCGAAGTGCTCGAGATATCGGACCGGCTGACGGTGCTGCGGGATGGAGCCCTTGTCGGTGTTTATCCGGCCGCCGGCATGACGCAGTCGCGGATCACCGAACTGATGACCGGTAGGACATTCGAATACGACGTCCGCTCGCGCGAGGTCAGCGCCAATCCGGTCGTTCTGGAGGTGGAGAAGCTCTCACGGCCCGGGCTATTCGAGGATATCTCCTTCACGCTCCGGGGTGGCGAGACGCTGGGGATAACCGGCCTGCTTGGCTCGGGCCGCACGGAACTGGCACTTTCACTGTTCGGCATGCTGAAACCGCGCTCCGGCACAATCAGGCTTGAGGGCAAGCCGGTGCGATTTTCTTCCAATCGCGCCGCCATAGCGGCAGGTATTGCCTATCTCTCGGAGGACCGACTATCTCTCGGCCTCATCCAGCCGCAGTCGATCGCTGATAATCTGGTGATCGCCTCGCTCGACCGGGTCACCTCCGGCGGCTTCCTTTCCGATGACCGAAAGCGCGCGCTTGTTGCCCAATGGATCGCCGATCTCGGCATCAGGATCGGGCGGCAGGATGATGCGATTTCGACGCTTTCCGGCGGCAACCAGCAGCGTGTCGCCATCGCCAAATGGCTGGCAACGAACCCGAAACTGCTCATCCTGGATGCACCGACCGTCGGCGTCGATGTCGGCGCCCGGGCAGGCATTTTCGAGATCATTGCGAAACTGGCCGACAGCGGTTTGGCGATCATCCTGATCTCGGACGAAGTGCCGGAAGTCTATTTCCACGCGGATCGCGTGTTGCACATGGCCGAAGGGCGGATCGTCAATCGCTTCACGCCGCGCGATTGCACCCTCGCCGATATCGAGGCGGCGGTCTATGCGTAGAATAATCCAGTCCCATGCGACGGAGTTCGCGCTGCTGGCGGTGATCGCCGTCATCAGCTTTGTCCTTTCCGTTGCCACCAACACATTCTTCACTGTCGGCAACGCGTTCGATCTGCTCAATTCGAGCGCCGTCAACATCATCTTCGCCGTCGGGCTCCTGGTGGTGCTGATCGCCGGCGGCATTGATATCTCCTTCGCCGTCGCCGCCTCCGTCGTTCAGTATGTCACGGCGATCCTGCTCGGCTGGATGGGCGGTGGTGGATGGCTGAGCGGTCTTCTGATCGCCGGCGGGGCAGGGGTGCTCCTGGGCGCATTCAACGCCTTCCTGATCCATAAATTCCGGATCATCTCCATCGTCGCGACCATCGCCACCTTCAACATCTATTTCGGCCTGCTGATGTTCTTCACGCGCGGCGTGTCGATCTACAATCTGCCGGACTGGCTGACCGATCGCGTCATCCTCTATGAGCGCGAAATGGCCGACGGGAGCTGGATCGAGATCACCCTACCGGTGCTCGTCATGGTGATCTGCGTCATAGCCACCTGGATCTTCATCACCCGGACGACGACTGGCCGCCAGCTTTACGCATTTGGCGACAATCCGGAAGGGGCGCGCCGCTTCGGCATCAATATTGGGGCAATGCAGTTCATCGCCTTCGGTTGGCTCGGCCTGATGGCCGGCATCGGTGGGTTGATCCAGGCGCATTATGCGCAGGAGGTGGTGCCGAATGCGCTTTATGGCCGCGAGCTGGATGTGCTTGCCGCCGTGGTGCTGGGTGGTGCGCGGCTTGGCGGTGGCCGGGGTTCGGTGCTCGGCTGCGTGCTCGGCGTCTTGCTGATCTCCATCACCCAGAACGGGCTCAATCTGGCCGGTGTCTCGCCCTTCGCCTTCAAGATGATCATCGGCGCCATCATCCTCGTCGCCATCACCCTGTCGAATACAAGATTGGAGAGACTCCTGCCCTTCATGCGCCAGCAAGGAAGCCGCGGATGATGAGGCTTGTCGACCGCGTAAGGGCATTTCTGGGGCCGGAGATGGCAGGGCCGGGCTTTGCTCTCCTTGCCGTCATCGTGTTCTTTAGTCTGGTTTCCCCGCAGTTTCTCAGCCGCGCCACTTTCGGTTCGGTCGCCTTTCAACTGCCGGAACTGGGGCTATTGACCCTTGCCATGCTCCTGCCGATCCTGACGGGCGGCCTGAATCTCGCCATCACCTTCACCGCCAACATCGCCGGCCTGACGGCGGCCTGGGTCCTGAAGAGCAATGGCGGCGCGGACGCCGGACCGCTCGCCTTCCTCATCGGTTGCCTGCTCGCGATTGGCGCGGGCGCGGCAAGCGGCCTGGTGATGGGTTTGGTTATCGCCTATACGCGCGCCCATCCGATCCTCGTATCGCTGTCGATGATGATGTTCCTGCGCGGGCTCGGCGAGTTCCTGACGCGGGGCGGGGATATTTCCGGCTTTCCGGTCTTCATCCAGCCCCTCGGCCATGGCAGCATTCTGGGCCTTCCGGTTCCTCTGCTGATCTTCATCTTCTGCGTGTTGATCTGGCACGTGCTCTTGTCGCGGACGCAACTCGGTTTTAACACCTATATGATCGGCTCGAACATCGAGGCGACCCGTTATTCCGGTATCAATACGCGCCGCGTCATCGTTCTGGTCTATACGCTTTCCGGCGTCATGTGCGCGATCGCCGGCATTATCATGCTGGCGCGGTTCAACTCGGTTCGCGTCGGTCATGGCGAATCCTATCTGCTGATCACAGTGCTCGCCTGCTTCCTGGGCGGCATCAATCCGTTCGGCGGCTTTGGCCGCGTCATCCCGGTCTTCGTCGCGCTTATCGTCCTGCAGCTTCTGTCTTCCGGCCTCAACCTGATGGGCGCCAACCAGCATCTGGCAACGGCGGTCTGGGGCATTCTTCTCGTCGCGGTGATGATCCTGCGTTTCGCGGCTACGCGTTTTCAATTTTTCAAACGGAAAGAAGGATAATCCGATGGAAGGCTTTGGCGTTCACACCAGCATGTGGACCATGAACTGGGATCGCGCCGGCGCCGAGAAGGCGATCGCGGCGGCGGTCAAATACGAGATGGATTTCATCGAGATCGCCCTCCTCAACGCACCCGCCGTCGACGCCGCGCATACGCGCGCGCTTCTCGAAAGGCACAAGCTGCGCGCGGTCTGCTCGCTCGGCCTGCCGGAGCGCGCCTGGGCGTCGGTACGTCCCGGCGCGGCAATCGACTATCTGAAGGTCGCCATCGACAAGACGTCGGAGATGGGCGCCGAGGCACTGTCGGGCGTCATCTTTGGCGGCATCGGCGAGCGCACGGGCGTTCCACCGACCCAAGCCGAATATGACAATATCGCCCATGTGCTGCAGGCGGCCGCCAAGCACGCCAAGCCACTTGGCATCGAGCTCGGTGTCGAGGCGGTGAACCGCTACGAGAACCACCTGATCAACACCGCCCGCCAGGCTGTGGAGATGATCGAGCAGGTCGGCGCCGACAACATCTTCGTCCATCTTGACACCTATCACATGAACATCGAGGAGAAGGGGGCGGCCAACGGCATTCTCGATGCCCGAGATCACCTCAAATACATCCACCTTTCGGAAAGTGATCGCGGCACGCCGGGCTACGGTAATTGCCCGTGGGATGCGATCTATGCCGCGCTCGCAGCCATCGGCTTCAGAGGCGGGCTCGCCATGGAGAGTTTCATCAACATGCCGCCGGAAGTCGCCTATGGTCTCGCCGTCTGGCGGCCGGTCGCCAGGGACGAAGCCGAGGTGATGGGCAACGGCCTGCCCTTCCTGCGCAACAAGGCGCGGCAGTACGGGCTGATCTGATTTGCCTAAAGCCGCAACCCGGCTTCATCGAACAAGTGAAGGTCCTTGGCATCAAATGTCAGCCGGATGTCTTCACCGGATGAAAGGGCATGCTGGCCGGCAAGTACCGCAAGCAGCGGTTCGCCTGTCGATGCACGGGCGTGGATGACCGTTTCCGAGCCAAGCCCCTCGACAAGATCAACTTTGGCGCTGATGCCCGGCTGATCAGGTCCGGCCAGACGGATATGCTGCGGACGAACCCCGACGGCAATTGCCTGTTGGACCATGCCATCGTCGGCCGGGCGGGGGACCGTCAGCGTTTCTTCGCCAAGCACGGTCACGGTCGTGCCTTCGCGGCCAATGGCAGCAATGCTGCCCGACAGGAAATTCATGCTCGGTGCACCGATGAAGCCGGCGACGAACCGGTTGGCAGGCGTATTGTAAAGTTCGAGCGGTGTTCCGACCTGTTCAATTTGCCCCTTACGCAGGACGACGATGCGATTTGCGAGCGTCATCGCCTCGATCTGATCATGGGTGACGTAGATCATTGTCGTCTCCAAACGCTTGTGCAGTGCCGAGAGCTCGGCGCGCATGGAGATGCGCAACTCGGCATCGAGGTTGGACAGAGGCTCGTCCAGAAGAAAGGCGGTTGGGTTGCGGACGATCGCTCGGCCGATGGCGACACGCTGGCGCTGACCGCCAGAGAGCTGTCCGGGCCGGCGATCGAGATATTCGCCGATTTCCAGCATGCGGGCTGCCTCGGCAATACGGCTTTCGATCTCGGCCTTCGGCATTCGGGCATTCTCCAGCCCGAAGGCAAGGTTCTGCCTGACGCTCATATGCGGATAAAGCGCGTAGGACTGGAAGACCATGGCGAGACCGCGGTCGGCCGCCGGCACATCGTTGACGTGCTTGCCGTCAATATGGATGTCGCCGCTCGTCGGTTTGTCGAGACCAGCGATCTGACGCAGCAGGGTCGATTTCCCGCAGCCGGACGGGCCGACGAAGACGATGAATTCGCCATCCCTGATGTCGAGGTCGATGCCGTGCAGGACTTTGACAGCGCCAAAGGACTTGGTGACTTTCTCAAGTGTGATCCGGCCCATGCGGCACCCCCTACTTCAGACCCGACGTGGCGATCCCGCGAGCGATGAATTTCTGCAAAAAAACGAAGACGAGAATGACGGGGATCATGGTGACAACCGTCATCGCCAGAATGTACTGCCACTGCACATTGAGCTGGCCGGCATAGACGTTGAGACCGACCTGGAGCGTGTAGAGCGACGAGCGGCTGAGCACGATTAGTGGCCAGAGGAAGTCGTTCCAGCGCCAGACGACGGAGAAGATTGCGAGGACCGCCAGCGCTGGTGCTGCGAGCGGCAGGACGATGCGCCAATAGATTTGCCATTCCGATGCCTTGTCCATGCGGGCGGCATCGATCAGTTCGTCGGGGATGGTGAGCATGTATTGGCGCAGCAGGAACACCCCGGTCGGCGTTGCGACCGTCGGCAGGATGACGCCCCAGAGATTGTTGAAGAGCCCGAGGGCCGAGACGACCGAATAGAGCGGCACCATGATGACGCCGAGCGGCACCATCAATGTTCCCACGATGATGATCAGGATCAGGTTCTGGCCGCGGAACTTGTATTTAGACAGCGCGAAAGCGGCCATCGAATTGATCGCCAGCGTGATGATGGTCGCCATCACGGTGACAAAGACCGAGTTCCAGAGATAGCGCAGGAAATCGAACTGAAGGAACGGTTCCGTATAGTTGGACGTCGCGAACTCCAGCATATCCACCGGCTTGCGGTCGTTGATATTGATCTTGTGGACCGTTTCCGGATTCTTCGGATCGATCATCTGGGCGATGACGCCAATGCGCCGTTTTTCGGCCAGATTGACGCTGGTTCCGTCCGGCAGCTTTACCTCATAGAGTGGCAACGCCTTGTCGAAACCTTCTACGCGGACCTCCTGTGTTACATAGGGCAGAATCGTCGGCGGAAATTTGGAAAGGGCGGCTGGCGACTTGAAGGAGGAAAGGGTCAGCCAGACGGCTGGGCCGAACATGACGATCAGTCCACCGATCAGCCATACCCAGGTGGCGATGTCGGTCCAGTGCCAGCCCTCGCCACCACGCCGGCGGGTGATGAATTGCCAGACTGTCGACATCAGCGTTCTCCCTTTTTCTCTTTGCGGCGGGAGGCCGCCATCTGCATGAGGGTGAGCACCACCAAAACGGCGCCCATCAGGATCGATGCGGCCGCGGCAAGCCCGGGGTTCCTGAGCTCCGAGGCAAAACCCGTCTCGTAGATGTACTGGATCAGGTACATGGTGCTGGTGCCTGGCCCGCCATGGGTCAGCACGAAGACTTCGTCAAAGACCTGCACGGCGCGGATAAGCGCCAGCACCAGAACCACGACAAGGTTCGGCATCAGGAGCGGCAGCGTGATTCGCCGGAAGACGCGGGAACGGGATGTGCCGTCCATTTGAGCGGCCTCGTAGAGGTCCTTCGGGATTGCCTGCAAACCGGCAAGCAGGATCAGTGTGTAGAAGCCCATATGTGCCCAGACGGATACGCCGATGGTTGCTGCGAAGGCGGTGGTACGATCGGTCAGCCAGTTGAATGGCTCCGAGCCGAAGGCCTCATAGAGGATGAAATTCAAAAGGCCCTGGCGGTCGAGGATCCAGCGCCAGATGAGACCGACGACGACCGGCGACAGCAGAACCGGGAAGAAGAAGACAGCGCGCCAGAAACTGCGGCCGACAATCTCGCGATTGAGGATGATGGCGGTGATGAGCGAGACCAATATCATCAGCGCCACCTGGATGACGACGAACCATGCCGTGTTGCCTGCCGCAATCCAGAAGCCGTCCTGTATACAGCTGTTCGGATCGAGATAATCGGTGCAGGAGAATATCTGGCGATATTGGTCAAGGCCGACATACCGGCGCTGATCGAGGAATATCTGCGCTCCGCCCGTCATCGAATAGACGAAATTGATGACGAAGGGGATCAGCACGAAGATCGTGAAGACGGCCATATTGGGCAGCAGGAAGAATGCCGCCATGCCTGTTCGGCCTGCAACCTTCTGCAGTCCTCGAAGGGGGATATCGATGATCCCCATGATACGCTCGACAGCAGCCAACACCAGCGAGCCGGCAGTGCTTCGGAATCCTTTTCGATTGTCAGCCATTCACACCATCTCCGATGCCGGCGCGCGTGGCGCGCCGGCGGAACCGGCTTACTGCGCTTCTTTGACCTTATCGGCGATATCCTGGTCGATACGCTTATAGGCTTCATCAAGGGAAAGTTCGCCCGCCATTACCTGGCCGACACGGCTTACAAGCGCGCCATAATAGGTGTCCGACCACTTCCAGCCCGGAAGCTCCTGGGCCTCTGGCGCAGTCGTCGAGGTGGCTTTGACGAAGATCTTCAACGCGTCCTTGGCCAATTGGCTGTCGGTCTTGAAATCGAGATCGCCGGCAAGGACTTCCTTGTTTGCCGGCAGGAATAGCGTCCGTTCGGAGAATTCCTTCGCGACGGGCGAGGAGGCGAGGTAATCCATCACCTTGGCCACGTCCTCCGGGTTTTTGGTTGCCTTCATCGCGACAAGTCCGGCGCCCCCCGGCATGCCGGTGCAGGCGGCGGGGCCGCACGGGCTGCCCGTCGCAACCCAGTCGAACGCATCGCCGATCTTGGTCATGAAGTTCGGGATCTGCCAGGAGCCGGCATAGTAGAACGCCACCTGCGCATTGATGAAATCGTCGGCAGCCGGACGATAGGTCGTGCCGGCGGCCGAAACCCAGACGTCCTTCTCGGCAATGCCGTCTTTCGTCCAGCCGACCAGATCCGAGATGAACTTCTTGGCCCCGTCGTCGAGCGGCGCCGGCGTACCGTCGGCACCGATATAATTGGCGCCATAGGAGATCGCCGGACCGGTGATGCGGTGGCCGGAGCGATCAATCGCGAACGGGTAGGGGATCTGCTGGCTGTCAGCCACTTTCTTGGCGGCCATGACCCAATCCTCCCAGATCGCACCTTCGCCCGGAAGCGGGACGCCGGCCTGCTCGAACAGCGTCTTGTTGGCGAAGCCGCCGGTCAGGGTGATCTGCGTCATGAAGCCCGGAATGATATCCGACCCGTCGGGACGCATCCAGTCGAGCTGGTCGCCATAATTCTTCTTCCAGAAATCGACGTCCTTCAGATATGGCGTCAGGTCGAGCCAATATTGCGAGAGCGACTTCAGATTGGTGACACGGGCGATATCCGGACCGTGACCGGCCGCGAGTTGGACCGGCAGTTGCTCCTTGATGGTCGAATACGCCACCTCGTCGACGGTGACGTGAATATCCGGATTTTCCTTCTCGAACCGCTTGATCAGGTCCTTGAAGACCTCTCCTTCGACGCCATCCGAATACCACATGATGCGGACATCGCCGGCCCACGTTGCCGTCGTTGAAAACAGCACCAGACCGGCTGCCGCGAGAATTGTCCTGCTACTCATCATCGTCTCCTCCTTCGATGAACGGTCGATCCGTCAGTTGTATTCGGCGGTGCCCTCCCAGATAGCCGCCTTATTCTTCCGTCACCCGGAACCGAGCGGACCTGGTGGAAGCTGCTTAACCATGCCTTCGACGCTCCACTCGGCTGGATCCAGCACTTTACCCTCGGCGGTGATGCGGCCATCCGCATGGAAGACGACAGGACCATACTCCGGGTCATTCATGACGAACCCGTCGTTCTCGCCCGGCGAAAGAGAGAGGTCTGCGAAACTGTTGGCAAGGGTATCTTCCGAACCGTCCCGTTTGGCATCGCCCAGCCGGATGATCCATGTCGCCTTGCGTCCCGGCAGTCTGATCTCGTTGCCGGTTGTCGGCCCCTCGCCAACCAGTTCGAAGGGTGCGCTGCCTTTCAGCAGCAGCAGACCGTTTCCGGATCGCGCCACTGCCGTTTCGCCCGAGATTATCGAGGCGTCAAAAACCTGCCGCGGGAACCAGGCGTGGGTGAAATCGGGCTGTTCCGGCGCGCATTCGAAGATCATTACCGCGAGGCCGCGATAGTGCCAGAGGCGCGGCAGACTGCCCGACCCGCCCCAGTAGGACGGACGTCCATAGCCTGAATGGATCGTCTCGCCCGGATGGTTGATCCAGACCTGCGCATCGGGATTGTCGCCGAGCCGGATGTGCAGGACCGTTTCCTGATAGCCCCATTCGTTCCAGCGGTAATGTGCCGCCGTGCCGATCGAATAGGCCTGCGTCTTGTAATGGTAGAGACGGGCCATACGGTCCTGCCCCTGGGCGAAGCACCATTCCTGCGCCTGGTCAGTCCGCCAATCGGCGACAGCTGCAAGCTCTGACGGGATATGCAGTCCTCGATCGCGCAGGCAAAGCGCCATTTGCGGCAGTGCGTGAACCCGTCGGCCATAATTGCCGGTTCCCCAGATGAGGCGGGCGATGCCGGAAAGCTCCAGCGAGCCGGCGGCTCGCAGGGTGTGTTCATAAGAACGTCCCTGCGCCCCGGTCAGGATACCGTGATGGGCGGAACGGGCAATGATCGTGATAAGCCGGCGGATGGCGTTGCGGGCGCGTTCACGGACATCTGCATCCGGGGCCAACACGAAGAGCGCTGTCAGCCCCTTGAGATCGATCGGGAAATAGGGCGCGGAATTGAATTCGGCCATCTCCCATTTCCCGAAGTGATCGAGCCAGGCGCGAACACGGGAGAGGCCGACAGCTGATTGCTCGCGACCAGTCCGCCCCGAACGCTTGAACCGCGCCTCCGGCAGAAGCGCGCCGGCGAGATAAGCGGCGGTGTGGAACAGGAGCGCGTGGTTTTCGGAAAAATACCACTGTACGTCGTTACCCGGTTCATCCATCCAGTAGCGATAGGACAGGATTGCCTCGTCAATATCAGCGACCACTGCCGGCGCGATATTGGACTCATAAACGATCCGGCACCACAAAAGCGGTACCAGCGCGAAGTCGGCGCAGTCATGACAATCCACGATGGTCGGCAGCGTATCGGCGATCATCCGGTCGGTTTCCGGGCCAAACCGGCCGGAGCCGAGACGGGCAAGCGCCGTCACATTGTCGGGTTCGCCATGGACCGAAATCTCATCCAGCGTTTCGCGGATGCGGTCGGCAATGTTGGCAGCCGCCTTACCCTGCCGTTCGGTGTGACAGATTTCGACGCCGAAAACGCGTGATGCGGTAAAGCCGCCGATCGACAAATCAACATGGAAATGCCGGAAATCTGAGGGCAGCGTATCCGTCTCGCCAACAATAATGCGGGTTTTGCCCGCCTGCAGGTCGCGTACGATCTTCATCGGTTCTTCGCGCGACATGAAATCGCCGGCGATCGTGACCTCCGCCCTGGCATCCACGGAAAGCGCGGCAGACGTCACAAGCGCCACCTCGCCCGATCGATAAACCGGCCGTTCGAAATGCATCTTGTCGAGAGCAGCTTCGATCTCAGCCGCCATCTTGGCTCGAACAGGCACCGGCAGCGCCTGCTCTGCTTTCGGGCCTGACACATAATCGAGTTGGAAGAAGTAGCGCGCGTCACGCTCGGCGAGATCATCGAAGAAGATCGTGATCTCGTTTTCGCCGGCCTGCAACTCGACAGAAAATTCCTTTTCGGCTTCCAGATTGCGGACATAATCGGCCATCCAGCCGATTTCCGCTCCGTTGACGAAAAGCACTGCTCCGCCGCAGGTGCCGAGCCTCAGCGTTGCCGATCTGGCTTCCTTGACCGTAATCATCGTCCGCGCCCAGGTGCTGATCACAATCGGGCGGAACCAGAAGCCGGAGAGATCGACACGCGGGGAGGCGAAGGGCAGCCAGAAACGCGACAGGCTGAAAGCCCCTGTAACGTGTGGGCGCTTGCCGCGCCGCTCGGCAGCGAAAGCGGTGCGGCAGGGATATTCGTGCGGAATGAAGTTCTTGTGCTTGGTCAGGAAGAAGAAGGGATCCATTTCCCCCTTCATGGGTTGGTCCGGCACGTCATAGCGCTCTTCATCAGTGGCGCCGAGCTGCCAATAGGTCAGCGGCATGCCTTCGCCGAGCGGGCGGCGGAGATAGTCGATATCAGCAGCAGGGGTCACAGCCATATTCATCTCAAATCCGCCACGGGAACGGGGGCAACATCGGTATAGGCCTGATTTTCGCCGGTCATGCCCCAGACGAAGGCATACGGCCCGGTGCCGGCGCCCATATGGATCGACCATGCGGGGGAGAGCACCACGTCGCCATTCGCCACGATGAGATTGCGCGTCTCGTCCGGACGGCCCATCAGATGGATGACGCGGTCGGCCTCCGCGAGATCGAAATAGCAGTAGGCTTCCATGCGCCGCTCATGGAGATGTGGCGGCATGGTGTTCCAGACGCTGCCGGGGGCGAGATCGGTGATCCCCATCAACAGCAGGCAAGAGGGGGCGACCTCCGGGTGGATGTACATCCGCAAGCGGCGTTTGTTCGACCGGCTGTCCTCGCCAAGATCGAGCGGCTTGGCTTCGTCCCTGGTGATCAGGCGGTGCGGGATATCGCGGCCAGCGGGCACGGAGTTCAAGTAGAAGCGGGCCGGTTTGGCCGGGTCATCACTTGCAAGCGTAATCTTCTCCGCACCGCGGCCGATATAGAGGATATCGCGATTGGCAAGGGCGAATTCCTGCCCGTCGACGGTGATCCTGCCGGCATCTCCGAGATTGGCGATGCCCATCTCGCGCGCGGTGAAGAAGAGCGGCGTGCCGACATCCGCGCCGTCGCCGAAGCTGAGCGGCGTCTCCGCCGGGCATGCTGCACCGATGACCATGCGGTCGACATGGGTGTAGGCGAATTCGATGCGGCCCAGCGTGAAGAGCCCCTCGATCAGGAACTCCGCCCTTAGCCTCTTCGTGTCGAAGGAGGGGATGTCGTTCGGCGAGACGCCGTAAAGGATGCGCATGGTCATGCCGCCATCTCCGCTGCAATGCCGGTATGCTTCAGGCCTTCGGTCAGGCACAGGATCGCCAGCGCCTGGCCATAGCCGGTCGGCTGGATCGGGATGTCCTTGTAGAATTGCAGGTCGTGCCCCATCCGCGTGCCGTAGGAGACATTCGAGACGGTTCCTGTCTCATCGATATTGGCAAGCAGCACGTTGAGCGCACGCATGCCTGCCTCGAGGCAGCCCGCCGGACCGAGCCCGAGCCTGGCCGCCTTCAGAAGGCCATAGCCGAAACCGGCGGTCGCGGAGATTTCCTCGTAGGAGGATTGGTCATCGAGCAGTGTATGCCAGGCGCCCGACGGCGCCTGGAGTTTCAACAGAGCCTCGATCTGCGTTTCCAGGACGCCGAGAAGGAAAGTGCGGATCGGGGTGGGAATATCCGCAAGTTCGATCAGATCGAGAATGCCGAGCGTGATCCAGCAATTACCGCGGCCCCAGAGCGCCCGGGCGAAATTATGCCGGCCATCGAACGTCCAACCGTGGAACCAAAGGCCGGATTGCGGATCGGCAAGATAGCGTGTGTGCAGGAGGAACTGATGGCAGGCTTCATCGACGAGCTCCCGGCGGCCGCCGGCCTGACCGTATGAGGCGAGGAACAGCCCGACCATCACGAGCGTATCATCCCACAATTCGCGGTCGTTGATCTTGTCCGAAACGATATGCGGCAGACCGCCTTCCGGAGTGCGCGGCATTTCCGTCAGGATCCGGTTGGCCCAATCGTCCATGACGGCGGCCCAGCGCGGATCGCGGGTTTCGCGCCACAGAAGCGAGAGGGCAAGCATCGGCGCCGTGGTATTGATGTTGAGCACCGGCAGACCCTCGGCGATGCGGTCGGCATACCAGTTCTCCACCAGCGCCTTCAGCGCTTTGTCATCCGTCTGTTGCGAGAGCCGCACAAGACCGTAGAGACCGATGCCCTGCGGCCATTCCCATGAATTGAAACTGATATAATCGCCGGGCGTGCCGTCCAGATTGGGCTCGTGATACTGCCCTACATGACGCAGGCTCATCATGCCCGCGACGAGCAGTTTCAAGCGTTCACGCAAAGCGCGGCCGTCTGGCAGCATCCCGCATTTCCTCCCAATTCCAGCCGTCGATGCGCACCTCGCATTGGCCGGCAGCTTTTTGAAATTGGTGACATAGGAATTTCTATTGCGCAATCTGAAATTTTTTTGCAGTTTTCCGCCTACCGTTTTCGGAGGACAGGCGCCATGGACACGACCGGCAAGCGCGGCAAGCCCAGCCGCAAGGTCAGGCTGGATGATATTGCGGCACGCTGCGGGGTTTCGCTCAGCACCGCGTCGCGTGCGCTGGCGGGTGAAAAAGGCGTCCGGCCGGAAATCCGTGCCCGGGTCATCGAGATGGCGAAGGCGTTGAATTATTCCGTTCCGTCCTCCGTTGCTGGCAAAAAGGTGATCCTGGCGGCCAGCAGCGTCGCGATGATCGATTATGTGCGCAATCAATTCACCGCGCAGGTTCTTGAAGGGCTGCACCAGCGTGCCGAAACTCTTGGCGTGGAAATCGTCACGCAACCCGTCTCCGGTGACGCACAGGGTATCGGCGCGCTGCAGCGAGCGCTCGATGATGAAAGCGTCGCCGGATTCCTGTTCCTGACCCTTGATGACGAGGAAGTGCTGGCGCTCACCCGCGATTTTGGCAAGCCGGTCGTCCTGGTCAACGGCGATGATCCCCTGATGCGACTTTCGAGCGTCACGCCCTGCAACCGTTCCGCCGCACGCATGGGCACGGAATACCTGCAGCGCCTCGGCCATGAGCGCATCTTGTTCCTCATGCGTCGCGGCCGGCGCACCATCGAGCGGCGCTTCGAGGGTTGGCAGGACGCCATGCTGGCCCATGACGCCAAAGACTTCAGGGACCTGATCGTGGAAGTGCAGGACTGGCTGCCCGAACTTGCGGCCGATGCCATCGGCGCGCGCATCGCCGAACGTGGCCTTGATTTTTCCGCCGTGCTGACGGCGGGCGAAAGCCTCGCAGCGGGCGCGATGCTCGGCCTGCAGAAAGCTGGCTACCGCGTGCCGCAGGATGTCTCGGTGATGGGCATGGACGATCTGCCCCAGGCGGCTTTCTACGACCCGCCGCTCAGTTCGGTGCACATTCCGATGCGGGATATCGGCGCCACGGCGCTCGATCTTCTGCTTGGTGAGGTCAACAGCCATGCCGCTCCGGCGCGCCGCATCGAGCTCGCCTGTCATATCGTCGAACGCCAGTCCACGGCAGCAGCCTGACACGGCGGAACTGATGCTTGCGCGCCCGAACCTGCCGGGGTCGAAGTGCCGCCGCTTGATCATCAGGGCACCCCATAGCGGACGGAGGCGAGATCGACCGCCTTGCCGGTTACAGCGGATTCCTGCGCGGCAATGCCCATGGCAACCGCCCACCAACCGTCCTCAAGGGTGACTTCGACCGGTTGAACCCCCAATACTGCCCGCTGAAAGCGCTGGTGCTGATAGAATGTCGAGCCGTTGTGATCACCGGCGGCAAGCAATTTCGGGTCGACCGGTATCTCGACCATCTTCGGTCCCTTCGGATCGCGCGGCGAAACGATGACCTGGGCGACCGGCGGCTCTCCAAGGTGTTTCGGCCAGAAGCGGCCCGGACCTGGCACATGGCATTCGATCTTGCCGGTCGGGCCGATTGCCGAGATTTCCTCCTGATACCGTGACCCCTCGGCGAACATGCAGAGCTCCAGCATGGCTCGTGCGCCGGAAGCAAAGTCGATGATGACATAGGCATTGTCCCAGATATCGGAGCGCTCTCCGCCATAAACCTCATCAAGGTGATTCACGGATTGCCCGCCCGACGCCATGACGCGCACCGGGTCCGATCGCAGGATATGACGCATCAGATCGAAGAAATGGCAGCATTTCTCGACAAGCGTACCACCTGTTTTGCGGTTGAGGCGGTTCCAGTCGCCGATTTTTTGCAGGAAAGGAAAACGGTGCTCGCGGATCGTCAGCATGCGGATACCGCCGGTCGCCGTCTCCGCCTCATCGATCATGCTCGCAACCGGCGGCATATAGCGATATTCCATCGCCACCCAGATGGGAGCGGGGTAGGCGGCCCTGAGTGCTGCCAGCCGCAGGGTATCTTCAGGGGCGGTGAACAATGGCTTTTCCACCAGAACCGGCAGGGGACGGATTGCAGCGATTTCCTCCAGTTGCCGGAGGTGGAGATAGTTCGGGCTGGCGATCAGCAGGCAATTCACCGCCTTCACGGCCAGCAGTTCGGCGATCGATCCCGCCATGACGGCGCCGGGCGCGGCTTCGGCGGCTGCCTTGCGCATCACTGGATCGGGTTCGAGGATCGCCGCAGCGGTGGCGTCTTGCAAAAGGGCGATGTTGCGCAGGTGCTCCTGGCCCATCATCCCGCAGCCGATAATGCCGTAATTCAGCCTGGCCATATCTTCTTCCTATTTGAGGCGCGCCACGTAGCGGGCAATTTCGGGATCGAACCAGGTGCGCGAGACCTCGGCACGGGCGCCGTCCCGCGCCTGGCTTACACGCGTAACGAGCGGAACCGGTGCACCGGCAGGCTGGCCGAAGACGGGCGGCGCCCACTCCGGAACCTTGCCCAGTCCCACCTGGTCCTCCGCCCGGACGATCCACAACCCGAGCTTCTTGCGGTAATAGAGGTAGAGGGATTCCGAGAGGTCATTTATGTCCATTGCTTCGACATAGCTCCCGTCGAGCCAGATCTCCTCAAGCGCCGCCGGTTTGCCGGAAAGCCGCCGGATGCGGCGGATGCGATGCGCCTCGGTCGAACTGCCGAAGTCCGGCAGGTCCGAAGGCTTGGCGAGCCGCGCGATATCCAGAACTTCCGCCGTGGGCAGGCCGCCGCCACCAATGAGCTCCAGCCTGAACATCGCATAGACGCTCTGCGGATCGCTGATCGCGCGGACGTAGTTGCCGGAACCCTGCACGCGCTCCAGAAGCCCGCGGCTTTGCAATTCCGCCAGCGCCTTGCGCAACGTGCCGACGGCAATGCCCATCTCCGCCGCCATCTCCCGCTCCGGCGGCAGCTTTTCACCGTCAATCAGCCGGTTCGCCGCGATGTCTCGAACCAATAATTCGACGATCTGCAGATAGACCGGAAGACTTCCAGGCGGTTGATTCATATCCACTTTTCAGTGTCCGTGACCGAAGATGGAAAAATTGATACACTATTGATTTATATCAATGCCGATGTTACGCAAGAGAAAAATTGCGCTGCGAGGAGAAATCCATGACTGTCGTTCCAGTCACATCCGGCGATCTCGACGCTGCGGAAGTGTCCTGGTTTTCGGCGCTTTGCTCCGATGATTACGCCTATCTTGGCGTACCGGACGGTTCGCTGCGGTCAAGCTTCGAGCACTGCTCCTCGATTGTGAGGAAGGCCGAGGCTCTTGGCTTCAGGAATATTCTCTGCCCGTCCTCCTATCAGGTGGGCCAGGATACGCTGAGCTTCGTCGCCGGCTGTGCGCCCCTAACCGATAGTATCAATTTCCTGGCGGCGGTCCGCTGCGGTGAAATGCAGCCGATCATGTTGGCGCGCACCGTGGCGACACTCGACCATATGCTGAAAGGGCGCCTGACGCTGAATATCATCAGCTCGGATTTTCCCGGTGAAAAGGCCGACAGCGCGTTTCGCTACCAGCGCAGTCACGAGGTCGTGGAAATCCTTCGCCAGGCCTGGACCCGTGAGACGATCGATTTCGAAGGGGAAGTCTATCACTTCAAGGGCGTGCCGACCGATCCGGCGCGGCCTTATCAGCAGAATGGCGGGCCGCTTCTTTATTTCGGCGGCTATTCGCCTGATGCATTGGAACTCTGCGGCGCGCAGTGCGACGTCTATCTGATGTGGCCGGAAACCAAGGAAGAACTCGCCGGGCGCATGCGGGCCGTCAATGAAAGGGCCGCCGCGCACGGGCGCACGCTGGATTATGGTCTGCGCGTTCACATGATCGTTCGCGATACGGAAAAGGAAGCGCGTGAATATGCCGAGCATCTCGTCTCCAGGCTGGACGACGAATATGGCAAGCTGATCCGTGCTCGCGCCCACGACAGCACTTCGCTCGGTGTGGCGCATCAGGCTCGCGCCCGCGAGCTCGCGGATCAATATGGCTATGTCGAGCCGCGCCTCTGGACGGGCATCGGACGGGCCCGCTCCGGCTGTGGCGCGGCCCTTGTCGGTTCCACCGACCAGATTCTCACCGAATTGGAGGCCTATCGCAAGATGGGTATCCGCGCCTTTATCCTGTCCGGCTATCCGCATCTCGCGGAAGCCGAGCACTTCGGCACGAAAGTGCTGCCGCAGCTCAAGACCTGCTCCCTGCCGCATGTCTACGGTCGGGTGCCGGCGCAAATGCCGGCAACGCCGCTCGGCACTGGGGAGCGTCATTGATGGAACGCGTCGGAGCGGCGAGAGGCGGCGACATGTCCGGGCGGAGTGAACATCTGTTTGTCCCTGAGCCGGCCAATTTTCGAAGCTTCCGCGACGCGCTCGGAAGCTTCACGACCGGCGTTACGGTCGTGACAGCGCTGGGGCCGCATGGTCCCATGGGGATGACGGTCAACAGCTTCGCCTCCGTTTCACTGGATCCGCCGCTGGTGCTCTGGTCTCCGGCAAAAAGTTCGACCCGGCATGATCTTTTCACCGCGGCCGATTATTATGCCATTCATGTGCTGAGTGCTGATCAGAATGATCTGAGCGTCCGGTTCACCAGGGGCGGCGCCGGCTTTGCGGGGCTTGAGTGGGATTGCAACGAGGAAGGAGCGCCGGTTATTCCGGAAACGCTGGCGCGGTTCGAATGCGTCCGTTCGACGATTTACGATGCAGGCGACCATTCCATCGTCATCGGCAGGGTTTTGCGTGCGGCGCATCGGGAGGGGGAACCCTTATGCTTTTTGCGCGGCAGCTTCGGACGTTTTGCCCGCACGGTCTGAACGAGGATGCACCGTCCCGGCGTTTGCTTCACATCCTTCGGATCAAAGGCCTGACCTTGGCCTTCGATCTGATGCAGCACGGCTGAAGGTGCGGCTTTTCGCTGCCAGCGGCTGCGGACCTCAGTCTTCCTTCACGTCTGATTCTTTGTTCCGGAAGGCAGCTTCTCCGGCATCCGAAACCTCGACCCATTTGGGGTTGGGTGAGGTTTCGGCGACGTAATTATCGTGCCAGTTCCACCACTTGTACGTGGGTGTCTGGGGATAGCCCTCGGGCGAGTCTTCCCACGTTTCCTGACGGCCAAGCGGAGTGATGTCGAGGTAGCTCCAGGTGCTCCCCAATGCCTCGTCGCCGCGGTTGTTGATGAAGTAGGTGCGGAATATACGATCACCATCGCGCAGGAAGACATTATGGCCGTGCCACTCGTCAACACCGAAATCAGCGTCGAAGTGATCGGTGATTGTGTACCAGGGTATATCCCAACCCATTCGCGCCTTGAGGCGCGTGATGTCCGCTTGCGGTGCGCGCGAGACGAATGCGAGGGTAGTGTCGCGGGCATTCAGATGGGCGAGATGAGCCACCTGATCGGCCACCATGGAGCAACCGCGGCAAGCGTGATCGGGCCAGCCGAATACTCCGGGTTCGAAGAAAGCGCGATAAACGATCAGTTGACGCCGGCCCTCGAACAGGTCGAGCAGGCTCGCCGGGCCCGATGGTCCCTCGAACGTATATGTCTGCTCGACGGCCATCCACGGCATCCGCCGGCGTTCGGCGGCCAGTGCATCGCGAGCCCGCGTGTGAGCTTTTTCCTTTACGAGCAACTGCTCACGCGCAACCTCCCAGGCCTGTGGCGAAACGATTGGGGGCTTTTGCATGGCGGAATGTCCGCTTTTTCGGTCGTTTTCAGGTGAATTAGCCATAGTCACTGCACCTCCAGATTAGACGAACCTCCGGCCTTCAGGCGCTATGCCATCGCGGCCGGCCGCTCGTTGTTGGTCATGACCTAATCTGGCACCGAAGCCTTGGATGGTGAGAGTAACAAGTGTGGCGGGATTTTAATCGCTTCGTCGGTCGTGCCGTTACCCCGAATGCAGCAGCCCGGTTTTGCGGATATGCGCCAGGAACGCCGTCGTTGCGGGTGACAGCGAGTGACCGGAGCGACGGACCAGGCCGATGCGGCGGCGGGCGCCGAAATCGCGGATCCGCCGTTGGATGAGTCTTTCCATTGGCAGAACGGGAAGCGTCAATGTTGGCAGTGCCGTTATGCCAAGACCTTCGGCGACCAGTGCGCCAGCTGTGGCCAGATGGGCGACTTCGAAACGCGGTGCAAGGGTGTGGCCAATTCTTTGACAGGCGCCGTCGATCAGCTCCCTGACACTCGTGCCTTCGGCCATGGCGATGAATGGCATTTCGACCAGATCGGCCCAATCATGGATCTGGTTCTTGGCGAGGGGGCCGTCAGGGGCTCCGATTGCAACGAACTCATCGTCCATCAGGGGCTGAAACGCCAGACGGCTGCGGGCGGAAACGGTTCCTGCCGTAAATCCGATGTCGGCGAGCCCGGTCTCGACGGCCTCGAGGACGCTGCCGGAAAGCGCATCGATGATACGCAGATCGATATTCGGATGCTCCACGGAAAAACTCCGCAGCAGCCGCGGCAACAGGCCCGCCGTTACGGATGGAAGACCCGCGATCGTCAGGCGTCCGTTCTTCGCCGAGAGATAGGCATGATATTCCGCCATCGCGTCCTCCGCGGTGTTCACCATCCGCTCCGCCACGCGGGCAAAAGCGAGGCCGGAAGCCGTTGGCGACACATTGCGCGTATCCCGGTCGAAAAGGCGGCTGCCAAGACGCTGCTCAAGCGCTGAAATCTGGCGGGAAACGGCTGAAGCCGAAAGCCCCAGTTCCACCGACGCGGCGCGGAAGGAACCGGTGCGCATCAGCGAAATCACGACCTGGAAGTCTGTTAGTGTGGGAATATTGCGTTTCATGCAACAATTATGGGAAACTTTGCACTTCTTGCAAGATTGGGGATGAGCGATCCTTGCGGGGACATTCCCAATGGGGGTATCAAGGGAGGAGATATATGAAAGGCATTCTTTACGCCCTTCTGGGCGCGACCATGCTTGTTGGCACGGCTTTTGCGCAGGACAAGGACCTGCTCATAGGCTCGACCTCAGCATCTTCCAGCCACTACGGCTATTTCGTCGCTGTTGGGAAAGTGATCAATGAAAAAGCGGAAGGTCTTCGTGCTTCGGTCGTCGAGACCGGCGCTACGATGGACAATATCCGCCGGATGGAGCGCGGCCAACTGGATCTGGGGCTGGTGACGACCAATGTAGCGCAGCATGCCGTGGCGGGAACCAACGAATTTGAGGGAAGGGCCCAGAATCTGTTGTTGCTTTGGGTCTATACTGGCGCGCCGCAGAATGTGGTGGTGCGGGCCGACGCTGGTGTCGAGAGTTTAAAAGGGCTCGCCGGCGTGCGGTTCAACCCAGGAATCAAGGGGTCGGCCACGGAATCGACCACTGAAGCGGTTTTCAAGACGCTGGGGCTGAGCGCCGAATATGTCCGCGGCTCGACCACCGATATCGTCGACATGATCAAGGATAATCGTGTGGCCGGTTATGTGAAATCCGGCTCGGGCAACAAGCTGGACAGCTCGACGATGGATGTCGCGACCTCGACCGGTATCACCATCCTCGGACTGGCGCCGGAGCAAGCGGAGAAATTGCGCAGCGATATGCCCGACATTTCGGTCGTCGATATTCCCGAGGGCGCTGCGGAGGGTATTCCGGCCTATACGACCTGGAGCTTCGGCGTCGGTGTCGGCGCACCCCCCACCATGGATGAGGAGACGGCCTATGAGATCGTCAAGGCGGTCATGGAGGACAAGACCGTGCAGGCGAACGCGTTGGCCAGCCTCAAGGGCGAGAATCTGGCGGATCTGACGGTGCAGTTCGGTACGGTCCCGCTGCATCCTGGCGCGGCGCGCTGGTTCGCGGAGCAGGGTATCGAGCTTCCGGCAAAACTGAAACCGGTCAAGTGACGATGTGGTCCATGGCCCTCGGGCATATCCAGAAGCTGCTGGCGATCCTTGTCGGAATTTTCGTTTTCTATACCGCCGCGTCCGGTCCCTTCGAGGGGCTGATCCAGCGTGCGATCTTCCTTGCGCTGGTATCGGGTCTCGGCTTCGCGCTCTACCCGTTGGGTGCGAGAACAGCCTGGCGTCCGGTCGGACTGGCTGTCGACATCGTCCTGAGCGCGGCGGCAGTGGCAGCTTGCGGCTACGTTGTATGGAACTATGACGCGATCATGACGACATTGCCGTGGGCGACCAAGCTGGATATGGCTTTGACGGCAGGCCTTGTACTTGCGGTGCTGGAACTCGGACGGCGCACGGTCGGGCTCATTTTTCCGATGCTGGTGGTGGTCGGGCTGGCCTATGCCCTGTTCGGTGATCTGCTCCCCGGCGTCCTTCGCCACCGCGGGTTTGACATGGCCTTCGTCACCGAGACGATTTTTCTCGGTGACCTTGGTATCTGGGGCATGCTGACCGGCGTTGCCGCGACAGTGATCGCAGCCTTCGTCCTTTTCGGGGCACTGCTGCTGCATACCGGCGGAGGACAGGCATTCATGGATCTTGCCATGCGCCTCGGCGGACGGCAGCCCGGAGGCGCGGCGAAGATCGCCACAATAGCAAGCGGTCTCTTCGGCATGATCTCGGGCTCGGCCGTCGCGAATGTCGCGACGACGGGCAACTTCACTATTCCCATGATGATCCGCCTTGGCTATCCGCGCCCCTTTGCCGCGGCGGTCGAGGCGGTCGCATCCACGGGTGGGCAGATCGCGCCGCCGATCATGGGTGCTGCCGCCTTTGTCATGGCCGAGATCCTCGGCATGCCCTATCTCACGGTCATGCTGGCCGCCATTGTGCCGGCAGTACTGTTTTACGTTTCGGTCTTTGTGACCGTGCATTTTGTCGCCCTTCGCCGGAACCTCGCCATCGTACCCGCCGAGGAACTGCCGGCTTGGTCCGATATCCTGTCGCTGCGTCGGGTTTTGCCTATTGGCGCCGCGCTCGGGGGGCTGGGGTTCGGCATCTGGCTGGGGCGTTCGATTTCCACCTCCGCCTTCTATGGCATAGTGGGCCTGCTGGTCGCATTCGTCGCGACTGAAGCAGGACGGTTGTCGCCGCGGGAGATGGCGGTCAAGGTACTCGATGGTCTGGAAGACGCCGGTAAAGGCATGGTGATCATCGGCGTGCTCCTGGCCGGTGCCCAGGTGCTGGTATCGATGATCAACCTCACGGGTATTGGCGTCACCCTCTCCTCGCTGATCGTTGCACTGGCGGGAGATTCGACCATCCTCGTCTCGGTGATTGTCGGCGCGGTCTGTCTGATCATGGGGATGGGGCTGCCGACGACAGCGGCCTATGTCCTGGTCGCCGCCGTGTTGGCGCCGGCCATGACAGCGGTCGGAATCGACCCGCTCGTATCGCATCTCTTTGTGTTTTACTTCGCGACCATCTCGGTCATCACGCCGCCCGTCTGTGTCGCGGTTTTCGTGGCCTCGGGTATCGCCAGGACCAACTGGCTGCCTGCGGCGGGGGAGGCCGTGCGTCTTGGCGCGGTGACTTATATCGTGCCTTTCCTCCTGCTGCTCTATCCCGGCATGACACTCAATGGCGGCGTGCTCGCTGTCCTTGAGGCGGTGACAGCCGGGCTCGCGCTGGTGCTCGCGGTGCCGGCACTTCTGTCGGGCGTAAGGTTGACGGGAAGACGCGCTCTGGACGTGGCGATTTTAATCGTAGTCATCGGTCTGGCGATATATCCACAGCCGATAACCCCCTTTATCGCTTTGGCAATCTTCCTCGTTGCGCGCGGCACGGGACGGGTACGGCAGAAGGTTCTGGCATGAAGGTCGTGAGGATTGGAGCCGGTGCAGGCTTCCAGGGTGACCGGATCGCTCCGGCAGTGGATCTCGCGGAACGTGGAGAGCTGGACTTCCTGGTCTTTGAATGTCTGGCGGAACGGACGATAGCCTTGGCGCAGCAGGCCCGGCTTCTGGATCCGGCACGCGGTTATGATCCGCTTCTGGAGCGCCGGATGAGGGCGGTCTTGCCGCTCTGCGCGAAAGCCGGGACGCGTATCGTGACCAATATGGGCGCAGCCAACCCACATGCCGGGGCGGAGCGGGTTCGCGCGGTCGCCCGCGCGCTCGGTCTGACGGGGCTGAGGATCGCGGCCGTTCTTGGCGACGATGTTCTGGATCGCATCGGTGGCCACGTTCTGGATGAGACCGGGGCCCCGGCCAGCGCACTCGGTGACCGGCTTGTCTCCGCCAATGCCTATATCGGCGTCTCCGGTATTGTCGAAGCGCTTGATAGAGGTGCGGACGTGGTTATCTGCGGGCGCGCATCGGATCCGGCGCTATTTCTTGCGCCTTTGGTTCACAGCTTCGGCTGGGCGATGGACGACTGGACCCGGCTGGGGCAGGGAACGCTGGTCGGGCACTTGCTGGAATGTTCGGCGCAGATCACGGGCGGCTATTTCGCCGATCCAGGGGTCAAGCACGTGCCGGGGCTTGCTCACGTCGGATTTCCTCTGGCGGAAGTCTCGGACGATGGAAATGCAGTCGTCACCAAGCTGCCTGGCACTGGCGGCATGGTGACGCGGGCGACCTGTACCGAACAACTGCTCTATGAGATACATGACCCGGCGAATTATCTGCAACCGGACGTTATAGCCGACTTCTCGGGAGTGACCTTGGATGAGATCGGATCGGATCGTGTGCTGATTTCGGGCGCGAAAGGCGCCCCCGCCTCGGGCAAATTCAAGGTCTCGGTTGGTTATCGCGACGGCTGGGTGGGCGAGGGGCAGATCTCCTATGCAGGCGCCAATTGCGTCGCGCGCGGACATCTCGCGGTCGAACTTCTGCGCGAAAGACTGGCGGATGCCGGGGATGGGATCCTGGAGGATCGCGCCGATCTGATCGGCTGCAATTCCGTGGCATCGCGCCGGGTAAGTGGGGTTTGTGAGCCCGCGGAAATCCGGCTGCGTTATGCCACACGCTGCAGGGATAGCGAGACCGCCCAGCGAGTCGCGGAAGAGGTGGAGAGCCTCTATCTGAATGGGCCCGCCGGGGGCGGTGGCGTAACCAGGTCAGTTCGGGAAATCATTGCAATCGCTTCGACGCTCATCCCCGCTGCAGAGGTTCCGACCATGGTCGAGTTGATGGAGGCGCAAGATGAGACTGCATGAACTTGTTCATGCCCGAACGGGAGATAAGGGTGATATCTCGAACATTTCGGTGATTGCCTACCGTGCCGCGGACTGGCCATTGATCGAACGCGAGATCACGTCGGATCGGGTCACCGCTCATTTCAAAGAGGCACTCGGCGGGGAGATAACGCGGTACGCTTTGCCGCAGCTCTGCGCACTTAATTTCGTTATTCGTGGCGCTCTAACGGGCGGCGTAACGCGATCGCTTGCGCTCGACGCGCACGGGAAATGCTTGGCGTCCGTGCTGCTTGAGATGGAGATTTGCCCCAAATGACGGCCTAATATCGGGGTACGAAATCGCGACCGCTGTCAATGGATGATGGCCTGTCCTTCACAAACAGCTCGCCGATGCGGGGTGCGGTTCTCGCAACAATTTCCCCGCCCTTCAGGACGAAAAGCCGGTTTGGCTTCAGGCGCAGGGCTTCCAGAATATCTTCCGCCTGCAGCACGATGAGATCGGCCTTGCAGCCAACATCGAGACCATAGCCCGTCAAGCCCATGGTTTTGGCCGAATTGACGGTCAGAGCATCGAAGATCTTCCGTTTGTCTTCTATTCCGCCCATCTGCGCTAGATGGATCGCCATATGCCCGACCTCGAGCATATCGGCCGACCCCATGGAATACCAGGGGTCCATCATGCAGTCCTGACCGAAGGAGACATTGAGGCCGGCCGCCATCAATTCGCGTACGCGCGTCATGCCTCTGCGCTTGGGATAGGTATCGTGCCGGCCCTGCAGCATGATGTTGATCAGTGGATTGGGTATGACGTTGATCTCGGCTTCTGCCATCAGGGGGATGAGTTTCGAGACGTAGTAATTGTCCATCGAATGCATCGATGTCAGGTGCGATCCCGCCACCCGGCCCTGCAAACCGAAACGGATCGTCTCGGCTGCGAGCGTTTCGATATGGCGGGAAAGCGGATCGTCCGTCTCGTCGCAGTGCATGTCGACCGGCAGTCCACGATCGGCGGCAATCCGGCAAAGCGCCTCGACCGAGCGGCGACCTTCGTCCATGGTGCGCTCGAAATGCGGGATGCCTCCGACGATATCGATCCCCATGTCGAGCGCGCGCTCCAGCGAGGCGGCCCCCTCCGGCGCCCGGAAATAGCCGTCCTGCGGGAAGGCCACGAGTTGAAGGTCGATATAGGGCGCTACCTTTTCGCGGACCTCGAGCAACGCCTCGGCCGTCACGAGGCGCGGATCGGACGTATCGACATGGCTGCGGATGTAGAGCAACCCCTGGGTGACCGCGAGGTCGCAATAGCGCAGAGCGCGCTCGACCAGAGCTTCCCTGGTCAGCAGTGGGCGCAACTCGCCCCATAGGGCGATGCCTTCCAGCAGCGTGCCGGAGACGTTCATGCGCGGAATGCCGAGTGAGAGCGTCGCGTCCATGTGAAAATGCGGATCGCAGAATGGCGGACTGACCAGCCGGCCAGTCGCATCGACTTCCTCGCCCGCTTCGGCTGCAATCGTCTTTTCCACCGCAGTGATCTTGCCGCCTGAAACGCCGATATCGAAACCCTTGCGCCCATCAGGCAGGTTGCCGTTGCGGATGATGAGATCGAACATAATGGCCTCTCGCAATGAAAATGATCAGCGCTCGCCGCGGCGGTAGGGCTGCATGAGCGCCTGGGGAACTCTGGCTCGTCGTGCCATGACGGCAAGGGCCGCAATGGAAAGTATGTAGGGGATCATCAGGAAGATCTGGTAGGGAATAACGCCGCTCAGCGCCGTCTGCAACCGTAATTGGAAGCCGTCGAAGAAGGCGAAGAGCAGGGCGCCCAAAAGAGCCCGGCCGGGTCGCCAGGACGAAAAGACGACGAGGGCAATGCAGATCCATCCGCGTCCCTGGACCATGGTCGGAAAGAAGCTGTTAAAGGCCGACAGGGTCAGAAATGCCCCCGCCATGCCCATGAGCGCGCTGCCGAAGATCAGCGCGCCGTAGCGAACGATCATGGGGTTGATCCCCTGAGCCTCTGCAGCATGTGGGTTCTCGCCGGTCATCCGCATAGCTAGGCCAAGCGGCGTGCGAAACAGGAAATAGGCCAGGATCAGCGCCAGGGCGACCGCAAGATAGGTGGGCGGGGTTTGCGAGAAAAAGGCAGGGCCGATAAAGGGCAGGGAGGAGAGGCCGGGAATGTCAATCGGCTGAAAGGGCTCGATGGTTGGTGGCGTGCCGGCCACCGGCACGAACAGCCGGAAGATATAATAGGCAAAGCTTGAGGCGAATAATGTCACACCCAGGCCGGTGACGTGCTGCGACAGGCCCAGCGTCACTGTCAGGACTGCATGCAGCAGCCCGAAAATGCCGCCGGCAAGAGCCGCGATGAGAAAGCCGGTCCAAAGGTCAGCCCCGCTATAGACCGAATACCAGCCGATCATCGCACCAAAGGTCATGATACCTTCGATCCCGAGGTTCAGAACACCTGCGCGTTCACAAACCAGCGCACCCAACGTTCCGAATAGCAGAGGGGTTGCGATACGAAGCACGGCCGCCCACAAGCCCGCTGAGGCCAGAATGTCGAAAAGCGCGATCATCGAGCTATCCTGTATTGGGTGAAGAATAAAGCGATCAGCATCGACAGCAGAGAAAGCGCGACCGTCACGTCGGCTATATAGGTGGGAATGCCCATGCTGCGGCTCATGCTGTCGGCACCGACGAACATGGTCGCCGCGAAAAGTGCTGCCAGCACCACGCCGAGCGGGTTGAGATTGGCAAGCATGGCGACGACAATTCCCGAATAGCCGTAGCCGGGGGACAGGTTCGTCGTCACATAACCCTGCACGCCCATCACTTCGATGGCCCCGGCAACGCCGGCAAGCCCGCCCGAGATGCAGGCAACCTTAACGAGCGTGATACCGAGTGGCACGCCGGCAAAAGCCGCCCCCGAGGGGTTGAGGCCAGCCGCGCGGGATTGCATGCCGAACGCCGTGCGCGATTGCACGAGGTGAACGAGGATCGCCAGAACGACAGCGATGATGATGCCGATATGCAAACGCGAGCGCGCAAGAAGCTTGGGCAGCATCGCGGCATCGGCGACGGATTCCGACTGCGGCCATCCGAAGGCCAGGGGGTCTTTCAGGACAGTATCGATCAGCAAAGAGACGAAAAGCAACGCGACGAAGTTCAACAGCAATGTCGTGACGACTTCGTCGACGGAGAAGCGAAGCCGCAGCCACAGAGGCACGAGCAGAAGCACCATTCCGGCCATGGCGCCGAGGACCAGCAGGAGCGGGATCTGCACCAGGGATGGCAGTCCGCCCAAAAGGTGGGCGCTGGCGCCAGCGACCGTAATCGCACCGAGATAAAACTGTCCCTCGCCGCCAATATTCCAGAGACGGGCCCGGAAGGCGACCGCCGCGGCCAGCCCCGTCAGTATCAGCGGCGCGGCGCGGGTCAGTGTCTCGGTCGCCGAAAGGCGAGAGCCGAAGGCGCCGGTCAGGATGTGCCAATAGGCTTCCGGCACCGGAGCGCCGGCAATGGCGATCAGAACACCGGCCAGCGCAAGCGCGATGAGAACCGCCAGCAAAGGCGCAGCCACAATAAGCGTTGGTGACCGATGTTCGCGTCGTTCAAAGCGCATTGACGGCCTCCGCCTTCCATTCTCCCGCCATCATCAGGCCGAGCGTGCGGGCGTCGGCTTCTTCGGCGGTGAGTGATGGCGACAATCGTCCTCCGACGATTGCCTGGACGCGATCGGCAAGTGCCATGACCTCGTCCAGATCCTCCGAGATCAGGAGAACGGCCGTCCCCTTGTTCCTGGCCTCCAGGATACGTTCGTGGACCGCGGCAACCGCTCCTTCGTCAAGGCCGCGCGCCGGTTGAGCGGCGACAAGTATGCGCGGCCGATTGATCAGGTTGCGACCCAGAATCAGCTTCTGCATGTTGCCGCCGGACAGCAGCCGGGTCCTGCTGGTGGGGGTTCCGCCGCGTACGTCGAACGCTTCGATCACTGAGCGGGCGAATTCCTGGCCGGCCTTGCGATCGACGAGCCCGTGCTTCGAAAAGGATGGCAATCGTTCCAGTATTGCGTTTTCCCAAATGGCCATTTCGCCGATTGCGCCTTCATGATTGCGGTCTTCGGGAATCCGGCCAATGCCTGCCGCGATCGCCTCGGCTACGGAGAGATCGCCGATCGCCTTGCCGAACAGCAACATTTCTCCCTCACTGCGGTGAACCGTCCCCGACAGGAGTTTAGCGAGCATGGTCTGACCGTTGCCTGAAACGCCGATGATGCCGAGCACCTCGCCGGCTCGCAGATGAAAGTTCACCGATTTCAGCCGATCGACACCGCCCGTGCGAACCGTCACGTCGATGGCCTCGAACACGACGTCGCCCGGTGCCGACGGCGTGCGGATCGGCCGTTTCACGCGATGGCCAACCATCAATTCAGCAAGTTCCGCCTTATTGGTTTCGCTGGCCTTGCGTTCGGCTACTTTCCTGCCGCCGCGCAGGACGACGATCCGGTCGGCCGCCGCCATGACCTCGTCCAGCTTGTGTGAGATGAAGATAAGCGAAAGGCCGTTTTGCGCCATTTCCTTCAAGGTGATGAAAAGGCGCTCGGCCTCGATATTGGTCAGCACCGCGGTCGGCTCGTCGAGAACGAGAATGCGGGCATCGTTATAAAGCGCCTTCAGTATCTCGACCCGCTGCTGCTCGCCGACCGTAAGATCGCCGACGCGTGCGTCCGGATCGATCCTCAATCCAAAACGCTCCGAGATCGCCGTGAGCTTGCCGCGTGCGGCGTTTACGCCTGATTTCAGTAACCATAGCGGCTCGGTACCGGTCATCACATTTTCCAGGACGGTGAGATTGGGCGCCAGGGAAAAGTGCTGGTGCACCATGCCGATGCCCGCACGGATCGCCTCGCGCGGCTTGCCCGGCGGCAATTCCTGCCCGTCGACAAGAACCTTGCCCGCGTCGGCAAGATAGTGGCCGAACAGGATATTCATCAGCGTGGTCTTGCCGGCACCGTTCTCGCCGAGGAGGGCCACGATCTCTCCCTTGGCGAGCGACATCGATATATCGTCATTGGCATGATTGGCGCCGAAGGTTTTGCTGACGCCGGAAATTTCCAGAATTGGAACCGTCATTGGAGGAGCCCTGCAACGGGGTAGCGGTGTCGCCAACGCTCTTCGCGTTCGAGACGTTCGGCGAGCTGCAGCAAAAGCCGGTCCTGTCCCATGGGGGCCATGATCTGTACCGGCAAGGGCATGCCATCGGCATCGGCGCCGAAGGCGAGCGTCAGGGCGGGGAACCCCGAGATATTGGCAAGCGAAGCAAGCGGCGCGAAGGCCGCCATGCGGTCCAGATGGAGATCGATGTCCGAATGATCGGTCGGAAACGAGCCGGTCGGCAGGGGCGCTGATGAAAGGATGGGCGTAAGAAGACAGTCGATCCCGTCGAAAATGCGCCAGAGGTCGCGGCTCACGAGAACCATTGCATTCAGGCTGGCCCAGATATCCGTGGCCGGCATTTGCCGGCCACGCTCCGCCGCGGCCTGCGTCACGCCCTCCAGCAAGCTGAGATCAAGGCCGAAGCTGGCTGCTGCTTCTACCAGGTTGACACAGATAATATCGCCAAAGACCTGCGCGCTGGCGGCTACAGGCCCGTCGAGCGCCTGCCATTCGATCGGCACGATCCGGTGGCCGTCACGCTCCAGCACGCGGCCGGCCGCTTCGACGACAGCGAGCCTCGTCGCATCGGTCGGATGCTTCGACCCGGTATCGAGAAGTACGCCAATACGCAGCTTGCGCTCTGGTGGAGGAGCCTGCTCCACTGGCGGAAACGGCCCTCGTGCCTCGCCGGACAGAGCGGTGAATGCTGCTGCCGCGTCCCGCGTGGAACGGCAGAGAACGAATTCACTCGCAATGCCGCCAAGATGATTGCCGAAATCGGGACCGGCGGGCATGGCACCGCGGCTCGGCTTCAGTCCGACAAGTCCGCAGCAGGCGGCAGGCACCCTGATCGAGCCTCCGGCGTCCGTGGCGTGCGCGATGGCGACGATACCCGCTGCCACCGCAGCGGCCGCACCGCCGGATGAGCCACCAGGGGTCAAGGCCGGGTTCAGCGGGTTACGGCAGACCGCGCCTGCCTTCGGCTCGCTTGCCAGTGAAAGACCGAATTCGGGTACGGTCGTCAGGCCGAAGACGCAAAAGCCGGATTTACGGAAACGGTGCGCCAGGTCTGAATCGACCTCGCCTCCCTGCCGGGGGAGGGCATGCGAGCCGGCGGTGGCAGGAAAACCTTGAAACGGTGCGCCGAGATCCTTGGCGAGCATCGGCACGCCGATAAACGACAATGCCGCTCGAAGCGGGTCTACATCGATGGCCTGCGCGGCCTGCATTCCTTTTTCCGCGTCGAGATAAGCGATCGCTCCGAGCGACGAGAACCGATTGCAGGCTTCGAGCGACGCCTGCATCGCCTGAACGCTGCTCAGCCGTCCGCGTCGGATCGCCTGAGCCAGCGCTGTTGCATCACCTTGCATGACAAGCGATTTACTTTGGCTCGTCCATGGTTCTCGGCACTTCGAACGCACCTGCCTTGATCTCGGCGCGCTTCGCCTCCATTGCTGCTTCGGCTTCAGCTGGAGCCACGCCCTTTACATAGACAATGTCGCTGCCACCTTCCTTCATCAATCCATAGGCGGTGTAGTCGCGCCCGGTGGGTTTTCCCGCCGCAACGTCCACCAACGCGGCATTCAAGATCGGCCGGAAGTTCCACAGGGCATTGGCGAACACGGTGTCGGGATAGCGCGGTGTGTAGTCGATCAGCGATCCCACGGATTTGATGCCGCGCTCCTTGGCGGCATCCGCCGTACCGATGCGTTCGCCGAAGAGGATATCGGCGCCGGCGTCGATCTGGGCAAGACCTGCTTCACGCGCCTTCGGCGGATCGAAGAAGGTGCCGATGAAGGTGACGAGGTGCTTTGCATCGGGGTTGACCGATTTCACGCCCGCCGCGAAGGCGTTGATCAGCATGTTGACTTCGGGGATGGGCATGGCGCCGACCGAACCGACGACATTCGATTTCGTCATCTTTCCGGCGAGCATGCCGGCCAGATAGGCGCCGTCGAAATTCCACGTGCCGAACACGCCGAAATTATCACCGGCTTCCTTGCCGCTGGAGCCCATGACGAAGGCAGTCTCGGGATAATCGGCAGCTACCTGCCGGGCCTGCTTTTCGACAGGGAACGTTTCTCCGATGACAAGCTTGGCGCCCTGTTCGGCATATTCGCTCATGGCGCGGGGGTAGTCCGTCCCCGAAACACCTTCGGAAAAGACATATTCGATCGCGCCCTCGGCCGCTGCTTCCTGCAGGGCCTTGTGGAGCACGGAGTTCCACGCATTCTCCACCGGGGAGCCGTGAATGCCCGCCACCTTTATCGGTGCGGCTGCACGTACGAAGGGTGCGAAACTGCTGCTCGCAGCCAGAGCGAGGCCGGATCCCAGGATCGCGCGCCGGGAGATCATCAAGCGATTTGTCATTTGGAAAGTTCCCCTTTTGGTTCGCTATTGTTTATGGGCCGCCCAAAAAAGTGTCAAGCAACCATTCGGGTTAAAAAGGAAGCATTTCAGATGTTCCGAAGATAGGGGTTTATCCCGTGGAGATGCGTCCGGACAGCGGCGGGCTCATACGGAAAAGGCGGGAGCCGGATAGACTTGCTTCCAGGAATTTTTCCATCTGGCATGGACCAGACTTCATACCGCGGCGCGGCTGGTTTCGCCTTTCAGAATTCTAGAAACGCGAAGATGGCTCGTGTGGTGAGCTTCGGGTCCTCAGCCTTCGATATCCCGGCGCAGCATCACTTCCACCGGTGGCCCGTTGCGGATGGTCTGGTAGACGACGCAATAGCGTTCCGTGAGCTTGAGGAGTTGATCGAGCTTCTCCTGCGGCGCATCCGTTTCCACTGCGAAGACAAGGCGGATCTGCGCGAAACCGACGGGTGCGTCCTTGGCGACGCCCAGCGTGCCGCGAAAGTCAAGGTCGCCTTCGGCCGAGACGGCGCCGGACCTGAGCGGGATCTCGAGTGCGGTTGCAACGGCTTTCAACGTAACTCCGGCGCAGGCCACGAGCGCTTCCAGAAGCATGTCGCCCGAACAGAGCTCCAGGCCAGTGCCGCCGGTTGCCGGATGCAGGCCCGCCACCGCGAGCGCGCGTCCGGTTTCCACCTTGCAGGCAATTCCTTCGCCATCGAGGGTACCATTAGCGCGAAGCGTGAAGCATGCCGCCTCGGGGTCGGACCGGTAGCGGTCCTTGATCGGCGCCTGTATGGCGCGTAACGTGGCGGCATCCATCGTCATGCTCTTCCTCGATGCGCGACTGTTCCGGGGCGGCACGTGCGCCAGGCCAACGGTGTTCGCGCCCCGACACATCTTACAATGTGCCGGGTGGGGAGGCGAGTCCTGGGCTTCTTGCGCGACGAGGATCTCAGTTGCGCAGCTTGAACTTGTCGTTGCTGTGCAGTTCCTCGAGAATGCCGCTCACGGCCATATCGAGACAATATTCGACGAAACCGGCGTTGAGGGTTTTTGCCGTACCTTGGGCAAATGTGAGAAGCCGGGCCAGGGCCATCAGCTCTCTCAATTCGTCTTCGCTCCGACCTGGGGCGAATGCCTTTGATGTATCCATTGTTTCTGTAATATCCATGTCGCGTTCCACCTTGTGAGCAGACTGGCTGATTTCGATCGCCATAAAAATAGCGCGAAGAGGCTCAATGTGCGCGTGACATGACCGTGACACACCTTGAAAGATAGGTGCTCCGGCAGATACTACCTTTAATTATCAAAGACCGTTTTCCACATGCTGGTCGAATTGAAGGACCAATCCGTCGGGGCAAATGCGCGAATATCCGGCGTCGAAGCCAGCCAGCGCATGAGTTCGAGCGCATCCAAGCGCTTCTGGTTGACCTCGCGGGCGAGGAGGAGATCGAGGATTTCCACCTTGCGCCGTGCGTCGGTCACGGCGGCACGGTCGGTGATCGCCTGATAGGTCCTGTCCTTGAAAAAGATCCGCCGCGCCGCGTTTTCGAGCGCATCCGCCTCTTCGCCGTCGATCATTCCCTCCGACGTCAGTTTTTCAAGTGTGGCGGTAACGTTCACCATCGGCACCGAAAGCGATAGGTAGCGCAGCTCGCGAGGCGCGTGCAGTTGCGCCACGTCGGCATCGTCGAGGATCTCGCCGCATTCATACCGACGGTAAATGCCGCCGATGCCCTCCATGCCGTAGGGTGAGCATTCGGCGGCGCGCAATGCGCCCATGCTGGCGGCACCGCAGATCCTCACGCCCTGGGATAGGGCATGGAGGATTTCCTTGTGCCAGACCGGCGAGACCTGCTCGAAATTGCCGTCGATGAGGCCGATGACGTTCGCTCCCTGGCGGACGATTTCGAGGATGTCGCCCTGGCAGGCCGGAGGCCGCACGATAATGTCTTCGCCCGCCAGATCGGCGGCATCGGGAAGCGTCGGTCCGACGAAGAGGATTTTCATTTGAAGCTCAAGCTTCTGGAGATGGCCCGTGGGCCGAAGCGTCGCCGCCGCTTGCCGTCGGGGTTTTCGAGTTCGGGAATGAAAATCTTGCAGACGGCGAAGGGATGTTCGCCACGCGTCAGTGGTAGGGCGATCGCGGAGGTGATGCCCGCGCTTTGCAGCCGCCCGAGCACATGGGCCAGAAGCTGTTCGAGTCCACCCGTTGCGGCTTCCCTTTTAACGTCCATGGGCTTTGGTTCGCCCTCCAGTAACCGGCGCGTCTCTTCGGGGAGCGGGCGGAGGAAGGTTTCGGGGAATATGTCGTCGCGCGCGCCGCTGATGAAGGTCAGTCGCGATTGCGCGGCTTCCGTGATGGCGCGGATGGCGGCGCGCACGGGGTGCGGATGGGCGCCATTGCCCTGGGCCACATCGACAAACCGGCATGGAGCCGCACCCGCCGCCGCCCGCGGGCCGACGATCGCCACGAAGCAGGGAATGCCGATATCGCTCGTGATATCGAAGAGCTGGATCAGAAGACCGGCGTCCTCGATCCGCGCGCAGAGATCATCGACGACCGGATCGGCGAGCGAACGCGGATCAATGCAGCAGGCAAGCCGTCCGGTGGGGGATGTGACCTTCCATAGCGTTTCGGCATCGCGCTCGATCCGCTCCAGAACCCCGTGGAAAATGGCTTCATCGAGGGTATTGCCCGATGCAAGCCCATCGGAAGACTGCCAGTAGCGGCAGTTTTCGACTGTGCGGTCGAGCAGGGCGGCGTCGAGGGGAACCCAGACCTCGCCGCCGGAGATGAGTTCCCTGCCTTGTACCCAGGACGTTTCTTCCCCGTCGCCCAAGTCCTGATGCCCTGCCGCGGTCAGGCAGATCAGCGGCTCGGCTCTCATTCCCGAAGCGAGGAGTTTTGCTCGTGTCGCGGTGACGGTATCGATCTCAGGAGCACAGGCGACAGACCGTTCCAGGGCCTCCATGGCGGCCGATACCTTGGCGTCGATATCCCTGATGCCCTTGCCCTGATTGATGACGATCGACCGCGAATTGGGAACGACGGCGTTCCATACCGGAATGCCGATGCGGTCAAGCCCGGTCACCCGGGCAAGACGCGTCACGCCCAGCGGGGCGAGATAGGGGCGGATGGTTTCGAACGTGGCTTCCGGGCTGTAGATCCTGTCCGAATAGCATCTTTCGATGGTGCCGGATGAGATGCCTTCAGCCGTCATGGAGTTGTATGCCGTCGTCTACGAAACTGGGCTTTTATCAATCCAAAATGCCGGATGCGATTGAAGAAGCAGAACTCGCCTTCACTGCAAAGTCGATGCCTTTGACAATCGTGGCTCCAGCATTTCGGAGATCAACGGCCTGTCCGAGCGAACTACCGCTCGAGGGCTGGACCGGCGTGACCGTGCCTGCATCGAAATCCACGAGCCAGAGATCAGCAGTTCCCGCCAACCCCAATACTACAACCTGCGCCATTTCGTTTTCCTTTCGTTGATTTCAAAAACCAGCCTTGAGCAAACCTTCGCGGTAATGCTCTTTCTGCCACTCATCCCTGAATGGAACGGCGGCAATCCATTTGTCGAGTGCGAAATCCGGTTGAGCCTCTCGAGTTTTGCGGACGAAGTACCGCGCTTTCTTCAGATCACCTAACATGGCCCAGCACGCGGCAGAAAGACGGTCTGCAAGCGAACGATCCTTCATCTGTGCTATATAGCTGAGCGCCTGTTCATATTGCTCTGTGGAATAACAGGCGCTGGCCGCGATCCACAGGTAATCATCGGGGCAAAGCGGGTTCAGCGAGATGCTTCGCCGTATCTTCTCCAGAGCATCCGCCGGCTGCGATGCTTGAGCAAGAGCGTCGGCGTAGCTCGCGATCACGTCGGCATAGTGCGGGCTGAGGCGTTCCGCCTGATCCAGCGTTTCGATGCTCTCCTCGAATTCATGCTGATAAAGCCGGATATTTCCCAGTTCGCGATAACCGGAGGCCAATCGTTCATCGGTGGCGATGGATTGTCTTGCAAACCGTTCCGCCATTGTCAAAAGCTCGCTGTCGCCTCGCGCCGTCAGCAGCCATTCCATGAAATACGTTCGTGCGATACCGCTCAGCGCCGGTGCGTAATCCGCTTTCACGGTTATGGCCTGGCGGAACAATTTACGCGCCCGGCGCACATTGGGCAGCTGTATCTGCTTGATATTCCGCTGGCCGAGCAGGAACAGCCGATAAGCCTGCGGGTCACTGATGAAATGTTCGCGCGCCATCCGGTTGTGCTCGACTTCCCGGGCTATGGCCTTGGCGATATGGATCGCGATTTCCCGGCGTCCAATCAGAAGCCCCTCCGGGGCAAGGCTGAAGCGATCGGCCCAGATGATCTCGTCATTGGCGAAATGGATAAGCTGCGTGTAGAGCGTCCCGCCGTAAGTTTCCGGCGAGACACGGCAGTCGAGTATGTAATCGATCGCGTGGCGCTCTATGGTGCTGGCTTTATCCGACTGGAGGCCGATCTGCGCGGCGGTATAAGGTGCTACCACCGAGACGGATCTTAGCGCGCAAAGCCCTATGGTGATGTCCTCTATGAGCGCGTGGGCGGAGGCCCTTGGATCGAGACTTCCGTCCGCGACCATCGGTGGAAGCAGGGCGAGCCTGGGGAGCGCGGCGGATATTTCCGCCCGCGTCTTCGCCAGCCTGCCAAATGAGCTGGAATATTCCGCGGGGCGGAGTCCGTCAGGGACGGCGCCGGCCTGGACGCGGGGCTGGATCGGTTGCGCTGGGACCAGCATCCTTGCGGTGGGCGTTGATGAAACTGCAGTGGTATCCTGCTGTTCCTCACCCACCTCCCTTTCCGCATCATGAGCGGTGAACAGGGCCTCGCGGGCCGGTTCGTCGAAAGGATTGTCGGCGAGAATGCGCAGCGCGACATTCCTGATCAGGCCAAATTCACGTTCTTGCCGAGCCTCGGGCAAAGCCTGGAAAAAGAGGCTGCGCAGTTCACCTGCCAACCGCTCTCGCTGTTGAATAATCCACTTTCTCGCGGGTGCGCTCTCTGGCTCCACGTTTTCGAGAAATTCGCCACCGGATAGTCGCTGGGCGATTGATCTGAGGCCGCCAAGCGAGGCATTCGGGTCCACATGCGACAAGGCCTGGAAATCACTTTCCAGCACTTTCGCATTTAATGTGATGGATTTGGGGCCGATCTCAAGGAAATGGGCGCCCAGCTCATCCTGCCTCTGCTTGATCCGGGAGAGGGATTTGCGGAGATTGACATAGGCGGTACTACGGTGCGTATCGCCCCAAAGAAATCTCGCCAGTTTCTCCCTCGGCAATTCGTGATCCGGGCTGTCGAACAAACAGCACATCGCAAGGAGGCCCTTTTGAGGGAAAGCAACCTCCTTGCCCGAAGCATCGATCAGGCGAAGTCCGCCAAATGTGACAAGTCTGAAATTCATGGGGTCTCCTGCGGGCATTTTGACAAGATGCGTCAAAAAAGGAATCCCCGAGATCAATGACTTCGTGAAAATCGAGACGTGACTATTGCCAGGACAATAGCGGATCCTTGTCGGAGTGGATCATGGTGCCGGCCGGCACGTCGGCTTCTTCGCGCTCCGCGATCGCTTTCACCAGCCCTAGGATATGGCGGCGCAATGCCGGATTCCGTATTCTCACAAAGGCTTTGTTGAGAGAAATGCCGTCTGTTGTCAGCAGACCCTTGAGGGTGTCCTGTCCGGTGCTCGGTCGGTCGCCATTTGCACCGCTCAAAAGCGAACTATCGTCCTTTTCGAAGAAGAAGCTCGGCTGCACTCCAAGTGCGTCCGAGATAGCCATGAGACGGCTCGCGCCGACCCTGTTCACGCCTCTTTCGTATTTCTGTACTTGCTGAAAGGTGATCCCCAGATGAGATGCAAGTTGCATCTGGCTCATACTGACCATCAGACGGCGTATCCGGATGCGCGACCCGACTTGGACATCGACCGGGTTGGCTTTCTTGGCACTCATTTATGGGTTCCCCTTATTTGCTTCCAGGATTCTCCTTTCAACGTAACATTCTAAATTTAGATTGTCTAAAAATCATATTTTTCTCAATATCTTCCACACCAGCCCGGGGCCGTCATCATTGGCGTCCCCGAACCCTGGGCCGAACGGCCGCTTATCGTCACCCGCGCGACAAACGCGATGGATGCCGAAAAGAGTACCCGCGGCAAAAAGCCAAGGCGATCCGCGTGCGATCGCCTTCGAGCCTGTTCTCGAAGAACAGGCTATTTCGCGGGTTTCAAGACAGGGCGTGTGGTCGCTCGTGTCGACATGTTCAGTGCCACGGCGGCATGAATGAGCGTCATTAGGGCGTCTTTATCGACCTTGTCGCCCTCATGGAAATCGATGGCGCGCCGCACATTGCCGTCGAGACTGGAATTGAAGAGGCTTGAAGGGTCCTCCAACGCGGCCCCCTTGGCGAAGGTCAGCTTCACCTTGTCCTTATATGTCTCGCCGGTGCAGATGATACCGGCATGCTCCCACACCGCAACCCCCAACGGGTTCGACGGCTTTCGCCATTTCACTTCCTCGATCACTTCGGGGTCGGCTTGTCTAATCAAGGCGCGGAGCCGGAAAAGCATCTCGCCCCGCCAGTCGTTCAGCTTGCCTATCTTCTCATCGATCAATTGGGACGGGGATTTTTCTTCGTGCACGCCGCTTTTTTCCATGATGCTCTCACTTTCCAGTGCTCAAGGCTGAATGTCGATTCAGCCTAGTTTGGCCAGTCAGACGGAAAGCAGCTTGTTTGTGAAGCTTTTTTTTACCGGCGCTACGGGATCCAGCCCGGCAGGGCGGCTGCCTGTCTGATCCAATTCGCCACCTGTTCTTCGTCGATTTGCTCGTTCTCGTAGATATGGAAATAGCGCGTGTTCTTGTCCTTGGAGTCCACGGGCGGGACAGGATTAAGCGATGCGCCGCGGAAGAAAGCGACCTTGATGTATTTCGCGAAGCAATGAAAGCTGAGGAACCAGCCCTGGCCTTCGATGCCATAGAAGGGTGAGTTCCATTTGACGGCCTTCTGCACGTCGGGGACGGTGCGCACGATAAGCGCGTCGAGGCGGCGCCCGGCCTCGCTTTTCCAGCTGGGCATCGCCGCGATATAGGCCTGCACGGGCGCGTCCCCGTCACCCTTGGCGATCTGGGGGTTGCCGCCGGAAAGGAGAACCGGCTTTGTCGGAGCCGACTGGCCGGCTTTCTTTTCGTCCTTCGCCGGTTTTCTGGGCGTGTTGGCAGCCATTATGCTCATGCCTCCTTGCTGATGCGCCACTCAGTGGCATATGGCAGCACGAACATATATAGGCCGGTGAACAGCAGCAGAAAGAGAGGGGGCAGCGGCGAGTAAACCACCCAGGCGGGAGGTTCCCCCAGTCCCATCGCAACGAAGTTGGCGATGACCGTCATCGTAAAAATAATCGACAGCCAGCGGTGAATTTGCCGTAACCATTTGTTCCAATTCATTGGATTACCCTGAAGTTTCCCAAGCTCTGCAGTTCTTTGACCGGGCCGCGCGCTTCAATCCGGCCGCGCCAACACCTGCTCAAGGGCCTCAAAGAACCTTGGCCAGCCGACCTTGGCGCCTTGATAGTAAGGTTGTTGATCCTGCCTGAAGCCTGACTGCTCCATGCGCAGGCGTGTCCCGGTGCTCGTAGGGGTGAGCGTCCACGTGACGACACTTCGGAGATCCTTGGTGTCCCACGTATAGGACAGCGTCTTGTTCGGCTCAGCCGTTTGGACTTGACAGTTAACGGAACCCCAGTCCGCGCTGAGATTGAAACGATGCTCCACGACTGGCTTGAAGTCGTTCTTCATGAGCCACGCCTCGATCAGGTGGGGTTGTGTGAGCGCACGCCAGATCTTCTCCGGTGGATGAGGCATCTCACGTTCGACGACGACGGAGAGCCTTTCGGCTGCGGTATCTGTCATTGGTCCATCCTTCTAAGCAGATCTTCGAGATCATCGAACCGGCTTTGCCAGAATCCGGCCATCTGGTTCGTCCAGTCGACCAGTGGGGCAAGCGCGTTGAGTTGGGCACTGTAATGCGTCTGACGACCTTCGTGGCGGTCGCGCACCAGCCCGGCCCGTTTCAGGACCGCCAAATGTTTTGAAACGGCGGGTTGTGAGACCCCCGCCTGGGCTGTCAAAGCCCCGACGGTCTGATCTCCATCACGACAAAGCCGTTCGAAAATGGCCCGTCGCGTCGGATCAGCGAGCGTACTGAAAAGAATATCGTGGGGCTGTGACATCATATAACTCGACAGTTATTGATTGGACTAATAACCGCCGAGATATATATGTGTCAAGTAGGAACGTGGAGCAGCGTTGCTGAATAGCCAGGAGCGACGCGAATCTACGATCAGCGGCAGACCTGACGAGGCGACAGACCATATTGGCGTTTGGCGTTTGGCGGCTTCGGACCGAACACCAATTATCTCCAATATTGGGATGGTCTGCGCCTGCAGGCGGTATCAGCTACAATGTGCCGACGGTCGATCCCTATCTTCTCGAATGCTCGACGTACGAGGGAAGCGGTTGCCGAGCCGCTTTCAACGACAGAGCTTCCGTGAAATTCGATATCGGAGAAGCCGACGACCATGCGCCAGTGGTCACCTCCTGCCTGTGCAATGTCTTGAGATTTGTGATGGAATGATCGAAGGTCATCGTCCACGGATCAGCCGCCGCAATTCGATTTCGGAAGTGACCAAGCGATCAGAGCAATTTGGGAATTGTCGCCGCAATGACGCGGGCCCGTTCGGAAAGCGACGGCACCTCTATATATTCCTCTGATGTGTGTGCTTTGCCACCCACCGGGCCGACGCCGCATATCGTCGGTGCGCCGACGCTTGCGGTAAATCCCGAATCGGCGCAACCGCCGGTGAATTCGCCTGATATCAGCAATCCGATTTCTCGTGCGGATGAAAGATATTGTTCTGTCAACGCGTCACTTTCTGCGGTCGGCACCAAGGGAAGGAATCCGCTTTTGCGCTCGGCCTTGATCGAGGTGCCGGGCGTGGTCGTGCTGCCCAGGATTGCTTCGATGCTCTCGATCAATGCGTCACGCTGCTCATTGGTCACGAAGCGGACGTCAACTTCGCCGCTCGCGTCGGGCGCGGTGGTATTGACCGATTGGCCGCCCTTGACGAGCCCGACATTGAGCGTAATACCGTCATCCACGCGTGTAAGTCCGTGCAGCGCGATGACCTTGTGAGCGAGCTCGCTGATGGCGCTGGCGCCTTCGGTAAAATTGACGCCGGAGTGTGCCGCCTTGCCTGTTATGTCGAACCGATAGGTGAAACCGCCCTTGCGGCCGGTGACGACATTGCCGGACGCCCGGCCCGGTTCCGAATTGAAAACGGCGATCGCCTGCTTCGCCTCTTTCTCGATGAAAGGGCGCGAGGTGCCAGATCCGATTTCCTCATCGCCTGTCATCAACGCAACCAGTGGCACCATTGGTGCGAAGCGGTTGAATGCCGCCATTATGAATGCGTTCATGACGAGACCGGCCTTCATGTCCGCAATGCCTGGGCATAGGCGCGCCCTGCCTCGACGGTGAAAGGTCGCCGCGAGGCTTCGCCTTTTGAAAAGACCGTATCGCGGTGGCCCATCAGGAGAATGTTATGCCGGCCGCGATCATCCCTCGCACTTTCCGTCGCTGCGCGCAGGATGTCGCCAAAATGCGCGTTTGGCGTGGTCGTCACGGCAAGTCCCTGCTTTGCGAGGAAACCCGCCAGCCTCGCGCCGACCGCATCCACTCCCGCCTTGTCATAGGAGCCGGAGTCGATGTTCACCAGTTCCGAAAGGAGTTTGACCATCGATCCCTGCTGTTCCGCAAGCCAGGTGGAGATCGCCGTGCTCTGTTCCTGCATGATAGATTGCCGCCCTTCATTTCGGGTTTAAATCTTCGTCCGTTCGCCGATTTGTTCGGCGAGGAAATGGGAAAAATCATTGACAAGAGGCGGCAGCCTGCGAGCCGCCATGGTCTGGATTTCCAGGCTCCTGTCGAAAGCGTTATCTTCCTTGAAGGGACGTGCGACCAGCAATCCATCGCTGATCCACGTCCGCGCCGATATGGGCGAAGCGAAAGCGATGCCGCCACCAAGCCGCGCAAAATGCATCAGGCCGGCACTGTGACTGGAAACCATCGCAACGCGGAGAGAAACCCCTTCGGCGGCGCAGCGCAGATCGACCACCTTGCGCAGAGTTGTATCCGGTGCCGAAAGCGCGACGGGATAAGGCGCGAGATCGCGCATCGCCAGCCGGTCATACGCGGTCAGGGGATGCGATGGATGCATCAACGCAACGGTCGCCACGCGAACGCGCCGCACCGCGTGGACAGGGGTCACCGCGCCGATGGCGAAGGCGATGCCGATATCGACTTCGCCTTCGCGTACCATCACCGCGATGTTGGGCGGGGTCACCACATGAACATCGAAGCGTATTTCCGGATATTTCTGGCGATAGAGGAATATCATTTCCGACATGAAGCTATTGGCAAGGCCTTCGCTGATGGCCAGACGTATCGTTCCTCTCGGCTGTTCTGCTTCTCCCTTAATTTCGATTGCCACATCTTCGGCATCGAGAAGTGCGCGACGGGTATAGTCGGCAAGTTTCTCGCCCGCCGGCGTCAGCACCATGCCGCGAGGTTTGCGCTCGAACAGCGGCGTTTCGAATTGCATTTCCAGCGCGGCAATCTGCCGGCTAATGGCTGATCCCGCTACGTGCAGCCGTTGTGACGCACCGTTGATCGATCCGGTGCGCGCTACCTCCAGAAAATATCTCAATGCGTTGGGCAACATAGGGGCAAGGGGCTCGATCAGTCTGTTGCATTGCTGAATTGGCAATGGATCATTCTAAACATTGATATTGCAGCATGGCAATGCCCGCCTCAATAATCAGCGACAGATATAACATGCACAAAAATGTGCAGCTTGGGCGGCTCTTCGCACCAACAAAGGGAACAATGGCAATGGGAAAATTCAATCCTGGGAAAGTTGCGGCTATCGGATGCATTGCACTTGCAATGTTCGGCACCGGCGTCGCCCTTGCGGGCAAAGCCGATAATGATATCCGCTTCGCGTATGATCAGGCGCCGGAAAGCGTCGATCCATATTTCAACAATGTCCGCATCGGCGTCATCATTGGCCAACATGTCTGGGACACACTGGTCTACCGTGATCCGGATACCGGCGAGTACAAGGGCCAGCTTGCTCAATCATGGCGGCGGATCGACGACCGTACGATCGAGTTTGAACTACGGCAGGGGATCAAATTCCACAATGGCGAGGAGTTCGATGCAGAGGATGCCGTCTATACGCTGAATTTCGTTGCCGATCCGGAAAATGCGGTAACGACGCAGCAGAACGTCTCCTGGATCGAGAAGGCGGAAAAGATCGACAAGTACAAGTTCCGCCTGATCTCCAAGGAGGTGTTCCCCGCGGCTATCGAATATCTCTCCGGGCCGGTCGTCATGCACCCTGATGAATATTATAAAGAGGTCGGCCCGGCGGGCATGAACGCCAAGCCGGTCGGCACCGGGCCGTTCCGTGTGACGGAATATGATGTCGGAAAATCCATAACGCTTGAGAAAAATCCGGATTATTTTGCCGATTCTCCGAAAAAGCAGGGGCCGATCGAAAAGATCGTGATCCGCTTCATCCCGGATCGGCAGACGCAAATGGCGGAAGTTCTGTCGGATGGCGTCGATTTCATCATGCATGTTCCGAAGGATCAGGCCGAGCAGCTTGAGGCGATGACGAACCTGCAGGTGGTCTCCGGCGAGACCATGCGCATCGCCTTCATGCAGATGAACTCGCAGGATGGGACGCCGTCGGAAGCGCTTAGGGACGAGCGCGTCCGCAAGGCAATCATCCACGCCATCGATCGCGAAACCATGGTCAAGGAGATCGTCGGCGCAGGCTCCCGCGTTCTCAACACGATCTGCTTTCCCGCGCAGTTCGGTTGCACCGACGAGGGGGCACCGGTCTACAAATACGATCCCGAAAAGGCCAAGGCCCTGCTCGCGGAGGCGGGTTTTGCAAATGGGCTCGATCTCGATCTGGTCGCCTATCGCGAGCGCAACCAGACAGAGGCGATCATCGGCTATCTCAAGGCTGTCGGCATCAACGCCAATCTGCAATTCCTGCAATATGCCGCGATGCGTGATCTGATCCGCTCCAACAAGGTGATGCTGACGCATCAGACCTGGGGTTCATTTTCGGTCAATGATGTGTCCGCTGCGACGCCGGTCTATTTCGGGTTCGAAAAAGACGACATCACGCGCGACCCGGAGGTCCGTGATTTCCTGAAGAAGGGCGATACGACCATTTCTCCGGAAGATCGCAAGGCAGCCTATCGCGATGCGCTGAAGCTTATCGCCGAGCGCGCCTATGCCGTGCCGCTCTATTCCCTGCCGGTCTACTACGTCGCGACCGCCGATCTGAACTTCAAAGCCTATCCGGACGAGATGCCGCGCTTTTGGGAAATGACCTGGAAATAGGTCTGCCTGATCGCATTCGTTTCCCCTCTTCCGGAGGGGAGACGTCCCCGGACATTTTGAAAGAGAGCAGAGCATGACTGTCTTCATTCTAAAGCGGCTTGGTCTTGCCTTCCTGGTAGCGCTGGCGGTCTCGGCGATCGCCTTCTTCCTGCTGCGCATGTCCGGAGACGTCGCCATCGCGATCGCCGGCGAGGGCGCGCGCGATGTCGATATTGAGGCTGCGCGCCGACTGCACGGCCTCGACCGGCCGCCGATCGTTCAATATGCCGCCTGGCTTATTGAGACGCTCCGGGGCGATTTCGGCCAATCCATCTTCTTTAAGACCGATGTCCTGTCACTGGTTTGGGCTAAAATGCCTGTGACGCTCTTGCTCGGCATCATGTCCCTTGGTTTTGCGCTTGCCGTCTCCATACCGCTCGGCGTGCTCGCCGCGGTTTTCGCCAATAGCTGGATCGATCGCCTTGCGCTGTCGCTCGCCGTGGTGGGGCAGGCATTGCCGAATTTCTTCTTCGCCCTGATCCTGGTGATGCTGTTCTCGATCATGTTACGCTGGTTGCCGGTCTCGGGCAGCTCGACGTGGTCGCACTACGTGATGCCGATGATCGCGCTCGGTTATTATGTCACGCCCGCCTTCATGCGCCTTGTCCGCGCCGGCATGATCGAAGTGCTCTCCTCGGACTATATCCGAACGGCTCGCGCCAAGGGCCTTCCCGCCCGCGTCGTCATCTTCAAGCATGCCCTGCGCAATGCCGTGATGCCCGTCGTGGCGCTTTCCGCCGTGCAACTCGGTTATCTCCTCGGGGGATCAGTGGTCATCGAGACCGTCTTCGCGCTCGATGGGCTCGGCTTCCTTGCGTACCAAAGCATTACCCACAAGGATTTTCCCGTCATTCAGGCCGTCGTGATGCTTCTGTCGGTGCTCTACGTGTTGCTGACGCTATTGGGCGATATTGCCAATGCCTGGCTCAACCCGCGCTTGAGGGTATCGTGATATGACCGACACCTCATTATCCCTCGACCTGGCGATGGAACCGACGGCAGGCGCGCGTATGCGCAAGCGCCTGTTCGGTCAGAAAAGTCTTGTTCTGGGCAGTGGGCTACTACTTCTGATCATGCTCGTCGCGCTCTTCGCACCGCTGCTCGCAACGCATGATCCCTATGCACAGGATCTGGCGCACCGCACGGTACCGCCCTTCTGGTACGCCAAAGGTTCGCTGGAACATATTCTGGGTACCGACAATCTGGGCCGCGATTACTTCTCACGCCTCCTCTATGGCGCCCGCATCTCATTGCTGATCGGTCTCTCAGTGATGGTGATCTCCGGTATCATCGGTACGACGCTTGGTCTCCTGGCGGGGTATTTCGGCGGCAAGGCCGATCTTCTCGTGACGTTTCTCGTCACCACCCGGCTGGCCATGCCAGTGATGCTGGTCGCCCTCGCGGTCGTTGCCATGGTCGGCGGGTCCCTGCCGGTGATCGTTCTCGTCCTTGGTTTCCTGAAATGGGACCGCTTCGCGGTCGTCATGCGCAGCGCGACCCAGCAGGCGAGGGCGCTCGACTATGTTGCCGCGGCCGAGGCCGTCGGCGCATCCACGCCGAGGATCATACTCGGCGAAATCCTGCCCAATGTGCTGCCGCAGCTCATAGTCGTGGCGACGCTCGAGGCCGCGAGCGCCATTCTTCTGGAGGCGTCCCTTTCCTTTCTCGGGCTTGGAGTCCAGCCACCTCTGCCATCCTGGGGGCTGATGATCTCGGAGGCCAAGAACTACATGTTTTTCTCGTTCTGGCTGATCGCCATCCCGGGTACCATGCTCGCTCTTCTGGTGCTTGCCATCAACCTGGCGGGCGACGGTTTGCGCGATATCTTCGCGCCGGAAGGACGCTGAACATGAGTGGTGCCTTGCTTCAGGTCGAGGGTCTGTCGGTCGATATCAAGACCGGTGCGGGAACGCTTCACGCCGTTCGCGATATTTCGTTTTCCGTCAAGCGGGGTGAAACGCTCTGCATCGTCGGCGAGTCTGGTTGCGGCAAGTCGATGACATCGCTCGCCATCATGGATCTCCTTCCCCCCGCGGCAAAGCGGAGCGCGCGACAACTGCTCTTCGCCGGCGAAGATTTGACCCGGAAAACCGCAGGCCAATTGAACACGCTGCGTGGCAATCGGATGGCGATGATTTTTCAGGAGCCGATGACCGCGCTGAACCCGGCCTATACGATCGGCGATCAATTGATGGAAGGCTATCGCCGTCACAAGCATGCAAGCGTTGCCGAAGCACGGGAACGGGCGGTTTTTCTCCTCAACAAGGTCGGTATCGCGGCGGCCGGCGATCGGCTTGGTCAATACCCCCATCAACTGTCCGGCGGTCTAAGACAGCGTGTCATGATAGCCATGGCGTTGATGTGTGGACCGGAGCTGGTCATCGCCGACGAACCAACCACGGCGCTAGATGTCACCATCCAGGCACAGATCCTGCGATTGTTGGCGGAACTGCGCGAGGAGCTCGGTATTGCTCTCATCCTCATCACGCATGATCTCGGCGTCGTGGCGCGCATCGCCGATCAGGTAGCGGTGATGTATGCGGGCGAAATTATCGAACAGGGAGGAGCAGCGGATATCTTCCGTGATCCGCGCCATCCCTATACGCGGGGCCTGATCGACTGCATTCCGCTGCCCGGCAAGACCAGGCCTGGGGAGAAGCTTGGCATCATTCCCGGCGTCGTGCCATCGCTCGTAGGCGAAATCAAAGGCTGTACGTTCCGTGACCGCTGTTCCCACGCTGAGATGAGATGCAGTGCAGCCGCACCTGCCAGACAGGTTCAAAATCATTCATGGCGCTGCATTCTGGAGGACGCATGACTGCTCTGATGCAAGCTGAAGGCGTTACCCGCTCGTTCAATGTCAATGCAGGGATGTTCCGCAGGAAGCGCACGCTGCATGCCGTTAACGGTGTCGATCTGGCATTGGAAAAAGGTGAAGTCCTCGGTATCGTGGGCGAGTCCGGCTGTGGCAAGTCGACATTGGCGAGAATTCTTCTGGGTCTGCTGCCGCCGTCCACCGGTACCATCCGCTTCGGCGGCGAGGACCTTCACCTGTTGAAGCGCCGCGACCTGGCGCGGCAGGTGCAGCCGGTTTTTCAAGATCCTTATTCGTCGCTTAATCCGCGCCGCACCATTGCTTCGATCGTTGCTTTTCCCCTTGAAGTTCACAAGATCGGCTCTCCCGCCGGTCGCCGTCGAAAAGCGCTGGAGATCATGGATCTTGTCGGGTTGCCGGCTCGTTTCGCGGATCGATATCCGGGGGAGCTTTCAGGCGGTCAGCGCCAGCGCGTCGCTATCGCCCGCGCGCTCGTCATGAAGCCCGACGTCATCGTCTGCGATGAACCGACCTCGGCGCTCGATGTCTCGGTTCAGTCGCAGATCCTCAATCTCCTGCTCGATCTGCGCAATGAACTGGGCCTTACCTATGTCTTCATCAGCCATAATCTTGGCGTCGTCGAGCATATCGCTACCCGGGTAGCGGTCATGTATCTCGGCCGTGTCGTGGAGCTTGCGGAAACACAAACGCTGTTCGCCAACCCGCGTCATCCCTATACGCGGGCCTTGTTGGATTCCATCCTGACGCCGGAACCAGGATTGGGCGTTCCGGAAACAGGGCTCGGTCTCGCTTTTCCCGATCCGCTGAACCCGCCGTCCGGCTGCGCTTTCCATCCGCGATGTCCTTTGGCTTTCGAAGCATGCAGGAGCGTTGCTCCCAAGCTTCTCGACACTGGAAAAGGTCGCGCGGCCTGCCATCTCGTCGATCCGTCATTTTGATACCAAGCATAAGGAAATGTCTTCCATGAGCCGTGAAGCCGCCATCGCCCGTGCAACCAATTATTTCGATACGGGCGCTTTCCGGGAAGATCTGGCGCGCCGGGTCGCCATGCCGACCGAAAGCCAGAATCCGGATCGTGCCGATGTGCTTCAGGCCTATCTCGATGACGAGATGCAACCGGCGTTGGAAGACCTCGGCTTCTCGACAGAGATTGTCCGCTATGACGGTGTCGACCTGCCGTTCCTCCTGGCCGAACGCATCGAAGGTGAGGCGCTACCCACGGTTCTGGGGTATGGCCATGGCGATGTCATCCGCGGCCTCGACGATGGCTGGCAGGCGAACCTGTCGCCATGGGCCATGACCGGGATTGACAACAGATGGTATGGTCGCGGAACCGCCGACAACAAGGGTCAGCATTCCATCAATATCGGCGGTTTGAAGGCTGTCCTGGAAACGCGTGGCAAGCTTGGCTTCAACGCGAAATATCTGATCGAGATGGGGGAGGAGCGGGGATCGCCCGGTCTGCGCGAAATCTGCGCGAAATACAAGGCGAGGCTTGCTGCCGATCTCCTCATCGCATCCGATGGACCGCGGCTCAATGCCGAGCGTCCGACCGTGTTTCTGGGCTCGCGTGGCGGGGTTACCTTCGACCTTTGGATCGATGCGCGCGAAGGCGGCCACCATTCCGGCAATTGGGGTGGGGCACTGTCCAATCCTGGCGTTCAGCTTGCCCATGCCATCGCCAGTCTCGTCGGGCCTACGGGACAGATCCGCGTGCCTGAACTGGTGCCTTCGGAAATCCCGCAATCCGTGCGTGACGCGCTTGCCGACTGCGAGATCGACGGTGGGCCGGATGGTCCGAAGATCGACGCCTGGTGGGGAGAACCCGGTCTTACCACCGCGGAGCGTGTTTTTGGCTGGTGTTCGCTGGAGGTGCTTGCCTACGAGACCGGCACTCCCAGGACACCGGTGAACGCCATTCCGCCGCGCGCCTGGGCGCGGTTGCAACTGCGCTTCGTTGTTGGTGTCGATCCGCACGCAGTGCTTCCCGCGGTTCGCCGCCATCTCGACAGACAGGGGCTATCCATGGTGCAGATCGCCCCTTCGCGCGAAGAGATTTTCCATGCGACCAGGCTTGATCCGGAAGATCCGTGGGTGAAGTGGGCGATCGCCTCGATCGCCCGAACGACCGGCAAGAAGCCCGCGCTTCTGCCCAATCTCGGCGGCTCCCTTCCAAACGATACCTTCTCCGATATTCTCGACATGCGCACGATCTGGGTTCCGCATTCCTATCCGGGTTGCTCGCAGCACGCGCCGGATGAACATCTGCCGGTCGACATCGCCCGCGAAGGGCTGGCCATCATGGCGGGCCTTTACTGGGATCTGGGAGAGGTGGATATCCCGGAACGGTGATCGGCAAGGACTTAAGTGGTCCAATCGGGAACCGGCCATATGTCACACATCAATTTGTTACACGAACGTCGCGACGGAAATCCGACGGTGACATGCCCGCGACCTGTCGGAATGCCTTGTTGAAGGCGCTGACGGAGCCGAAGCCGCTTTCCATCGCCACTTGAAGGATATTCACCGTGCAGTTCATCAGCATCGCCTGCGCACGGGAAAGCCGCAACAGGGTCAGATATTTGATCAGCGTCATGCCGGTCGATTTGCGAAACAGGTTCATGGCATATTTGGGATGAAGGTTGGCGGCGCGGGCAATATCGGCCGCATCGATGTCCTCAAGAAAATTCGCGGCGATATAGTCGCACATACGCACGACGCCGATTGACGGTGCCGTCACTTCGTCGTCTTCCATTCGTTTTCCTTCGGTGGCCGAAGACACGATCGAATAGGGTTCGAGAAACATGCGTTCGACACGCAAGAGCAACTCCTCCACGGCATTTTGCGCCTTTAAAGTGTCGCCGGATGTTGCATATCGAAACCAGCGTACGAAATTCTCGTCGTCCGCGTTGTCAGTCTGCGAGGTCAGCATGGTCGCGCCGCTCATCAGCATGTTCGATACGGCAGTCGGAAGACGCATTCGGAAAAAATAGACCAGCGGTAGATGTGCACCGGCATAGAGCGAGTCATCGGAGGATTCATCCATCTGATGCGGCTGTCCGCCCCAGAAGAGGCACATCTGTCCAGCGTTCAGCCGAAGGTCGTGATCGCCCATCCGGTAATGAACGGAGCCCGCAATCACGTAATTGACTTCCACCTGGGCGTGCCAGTGCGGCCTTGGCATGATCGGCGGGTGGGTGTGGAAAAGCTGCAGGGTTGTCGGCAAGCCTTCGATGCTGCTCGCTCCAGGCTGGTATATTGCTCCTTCGGCAATCTTACTTTTCGCCAAATCCATGTTCCCTTTTTACGAGACAGATTTCACCGCGTAGGTAATCTGCCCATGTTCGCTGAAGAACGGCAATTGAAAAAGGGAGGTTTTCAATGTGCTTTAAATTTCTGAGCGCCTCGGTATCGCTTGCTCTTTTGGCGGTTACGCCGGCATCGGCGCAGTCCGATACCGTCACGATCTGGAGCTGGAACGTTGCGGCTTCCGCGCTGAAATCGACACTTGAAGGTTTCAACAAGAAATATCCGGATATCAAGGTCACAGTGCACGACCTTGGGAACGACCAGGTATTCGACAAGACGCTTGCGGCTTGCGCAGCCGGTGGCGACGGTCTGCCGGATATCGTCACGGTCGAGAATTTCGAAGCCGAGCTGTTCTGGAGCCGATTTCCCGATTGTTTCACCGACCTCACGGCGTTGGGCTACACTTCTGAAAAACAGGCGCTTTTTCCCGATTTCAAGCGGACTGAGCTGGAAATGGACGGCATTGCCTATGCGGCTCCGTGGGATTCCGGCCCCGTCGCCGTATTCTATCGGCGCGATTTTTATGAAAAGGCCGGTGTCGATCCGGCAACCATCAAGAACTGGGACGATTTTATCGCCGCAGGCAAGAAGGTCATGGCGGCCAATCCCGGTACGGTGATGGCGCAGGCGGACTTTAACGGCGACAGCGAATGGTTTCGCATGATCGCTAACGAGCAGGGGTGTGGTTACTTTTCGACTGATGGTCAGAGCATCACCATAAACCAGCCAGCCTGCGTCGCGACCCTTGAAAAGATCAAGGAGATGAAGGATGCGGGCATCATAACCGCAGCGATCTGGGATGAAAAAATCCAGGCGAACACCGCAGGCAAGGCCGCAAGCCAGATGTACGGCGCCTGGTACGAAGGCACCATTCGCTCGGGATCTCCCGATCTCTCCGGCAAGTGGGGCGTCTACCCTATGCCCAGCCTGACGGAAGACGGCCCGCATGCCGCCAATCTGGGTGGCTCCTCGCTTGCCATCAGTTCCGTTTCCGAAAACAAGGAGGCCGCCTGGAAGTTCATCGATTATGCCCTGACCACCAATGAAGGGCAGGTCACCATGCTGAAGTCTTTCGGGCTAGTACCGTCTTTGCTGTCGGCGATCGACGATCCTTTCGTCAAGGAACCGCAGCCATATTGGGGCGGGCAGACCATCTGGTCGGATATTCTGGCTACCCTGCCGAAGATCGTGCCCAGCCGTGGCACGCCCTTCCAGTCCGATGCCGACGCCATATACATGGCTACCCAGACGAAATATTTCGCAGGCGGCTATCCCGATGCCAAGGCGGCGCTGGACGACGCGGCAAAACAGATAGAGACGGCCACCGGACTGCCATTGGCAGAGTGAGGGGCATAAGCCGGACGCCCCGCTGCGGTTATTCAAATCCGCGACCGGGCGTCCATGCCTTCTCAACAACCGTTGCCATCGGGAGGTCGTCATGCCGTCGAGGAACAGGGTCGCCTATGCGTTCCTTGCCCCCTATCTTCTGATCTTCGCCACATTCTGGGTCTGGCCGATCATCAGCTCGTTCCTGCTGTCTTTCCAGAATACCCGCGTCAACCCGTGGCGTTTCCAGCCTTCGCTCAATTGGGGGCGGCTTGTCGCCGATCCGGCGTTTTACAACGCGCTCTACAATACGCTCATCATCCTGGTCATTCAGGTGCCGGTGATGATCGCACTCGCCACTGTCATGGCCGTTCTGCTGAATTCCCCGCTTCTCAAAGCGAGGCCGCTCTATCGGTTCGCCTTTTTTGCCCCCGTCGTTGTTGGCGAGGTGGCTTATGCCGCCGTCTTCCGCCTTATGTTCAGTGCCGATTTCGGCATTATCAACAAGCTGATTACCTCCATCGGTTTTGCGCCCGTCTCATGGTTTGACAATGCAACGGCGGCGATGATCCTCATCATCATCGCCGTGACCTGGCGCTGGGCGGGTTATAACGCCATCATCATTCTGGCCGGGCTGCAGTCGATACCGGGTGACGTCTATGAGGCGGCAACGCTCGATCGGGTGAGCAAGCGCCAGCAATTTCTCCACATCACGCTGCCGCTTCTCAAACCCATCATTCTTTTCTGCGCCGTTCTTTCGGTGATCGGCACCATGCAGCTCTTTACCGAACCGTTCCTCATCACCAATCGCGGCGGTCCCGGCGGCGGCACCGAAACGCTCGGCCTTCTCCTTTACCGGCAAGGGTTCACTTCGCTGAATTTCGGCTACGCTTCGGCGATCGCATACACCATAGCCGCGCTTGCCATCGCCATTTCACTCCTCAACCTCTGGGTCGCGAGGGAGCCGAAATGAGATCCAAATCCAAAACGCTTCTCTGGCAGAAAATCACGCTTCACGCCGTTTTGACGCCGCTTGCGATCATCTGGCTGTTTCCCTTGTGGGTGATGTTCGTTTTCTCCACCATGCCGGATTACGGCATCTTCAGCCCGGATATCGTGCTGATCCCCTCCACCAACTTCATCGAGAACTTCAAAAACCTGCAGGCTGATACGGATTTCCTACGCGCGATGTTCATCTCGATTGCCGTCGCCGTGATCTATACGATCCTCTCGGTGTTTCTGACCTCCATGGCAGGCTGGGCGCTCGCGCGCTATCGCTTTGCGGGAAAGCCGTTCGTAATCGCCATCATTCTCGGCACGATCACACTGCCTTTCGCCGTGGTTGTCATTCCGCAGTTCATCATGGTGGCGCGCGAGTTCAAGCTGGCGAACACCTGGATCGCACTCATCGTGCCGCCGCTCTTCAACTCGCTGGGCGTGCTTTTCATGCGGCAATCCTTCTCGATGATGCCGGGTGAGCTCTTCGATGCGGCGCGAGTCGAGGGTGTGAAGGAATGGCAGATATTTCTGCGTGTCGCATTGCCCCTGGCACGACCGACGATGGCTGCCCTGGCGATCATTCTCTTTCTGGCGTCCTGGAACAATTATCTCTGGCCGCTGCTCATCAATTCGCGGCCGGGAATGATGACCGCGCCGGTCGCGCTCGGCACGCTGATCGGCCTCACCAAGGTTTCCTGGGGCGGCATCATGGCGGGAGCGGTTCTGCTTACCGCGCCGATCCTTGTCATCTTCGTGCTGTTACAGCGCCATTTCATCGCCGGCATCACCGCCGGCGCAGTCAAGTAATCCGGAGAGGCCGCATGGCGGGACTTTCGCTCAAAAATGTCACCAAACGTTACGGCATGCTGGAGGTCATACACGGTGCTAATCTTGAAATAGCGGATGGTGAGTTCGTCGTTTTCGTCGGCCCATCCGGCTGCGGCAAATCCACACTTCTTCGAATGATCGCCGGACTTGAGGATATTGTGGAAGGGGAGATCAGGATTGGTGGCAAGGTCGTCAACGACGCCGAGCCGTCCGACCGCGGCATTGCCATGGTGTTCCAGTCCTATGCGCTTTATCCGCATATGACAGTCGGGGAAAACCTGTCCTTCGGTCTCAGGATGAACGGAAACCCGAGGGTGGATACCGAAAGGCGCGTCAGGCGGGCTGCGGAAATCCTCCAGATCAACGAGTTGATGCAAAGGCGGCCGAAGCAGCTTTCGGGAGGCCAGAGGCAGCGTGTAGCGATCGGTCGTGCCATAGTGCGCGAGCCTCAGGTCTTCCTGTTCGACGAGCCATTATCAAATCTCGATGCGGAATTGCGTGTCCAGATGCGAGTCGAGATCTCGCGGCTTCATAAACAGCTCGGCACCACGATGGTCTATGTCACCCATGACCAGACGGAGGCCATGACACTGGCCGACAAGATCGTTGTGCTGCGGGCAGGGAAGATCGAGCAGGTCGGCGCTCCGCTCGATCTTTATGACGATCCTGCCAATCGTTTCGTTGCTGGCTTTGTCGGTTCGCCGAAGATGAATTTCCTTGAGACCAAGGTGACCAGCTCCGATGCCACGGGCGTGTCAGTCTCGCTCGACTGTGAGCCCGCGGTCCGTCTTTCGCTGCCGGTGAAGACGCCGATTGCTGAGGGTACTGCGGTGACGCTCGGTGTTCGCCCGGAGCATTTTCTGACTGCCGGATCCGGTGACGCCGATCTAACCGTGCACGTCGATGTGGCCGAGCATCTGGGCAATACAAGTTATGTCCATGCCAGCACGGCGGGCGGTGAACAGCTGATCATAGAACGGCCTGAATCGCGCACCGTCGCCAATCGTGACCAGCTCACTGTCGCGCTTTCCGCACGACGAACGTTCCTTTTCGACAGCCAGGGCAACCGTCTTCGCTGAACAGTTTCTCTTCAAGTCACCCGATCAAAAAAAGAGGTTTTTCATGATATCCGCGCAGCCGATCCGCTGGGGCATTATCGGCCCGGGGACCATCGCCCGTACGTTCGCCGATGGTATTGCCCATTCAAGAACCGGCGCCCTCGTGGCGATTGCCACACGCAATCCCGACAAACCCGGACTGTCCGAAGCGTTTCCCGGCTCGCGTATCGTAAACGGCTACGACAGGCTGTTGAGCGATTGCGAGGTTGACGCGATCTATATCGCGACGCCGCATACCGGCCACGCCGAATGGGCAATCAAGGCAGTGCGCGCCGGAAAACATGTGCTTGTCGAAAAGCCCATTGCACTGTCAGCCTATGATGCAGACGCGATCTATCACGAGGCGAAGAAGGCAGGCGTCTTTGCGGGCGAAGCCTATATGTATCGCCTTCATCCGCAGACGAAGAAGATCGTGGACCTGATAAAGGACGGCAGGATTGGTGATATCCGCATCATCCGCTCCAGTTTCGGGTTCAACATGGGCAAATTCCGCCCCGATCACCGCCTTTTCGCCAATGAAACCGCGGGCGGCGGTATTCTTGACGTCGGCGGATACCCTGTCTCGATGGCGCGGCTGATCGCGGGCGCTTCGCAGAACAAAGCATTCCTCGAGCCGGAAAAGGTTTTCGGCGTCGCGCATCTCGGCCGTTCGGGCGTCGACGAATGGGCTTCGGCGGTATTGAAATTTCCGAACGGGATTGTTGCCGAGGTCTCCTGCTCGATCATGGCGCAGCAGGATAATGTTCTTCGCATCATTGGCTCTGAGGGCAGGATCGAGGTCAAGGATTTCTGGTTCGCTTCCGGCCACAAGGGTGGCACCGGCGAGATCGAGATCTTCGGGGGTGAGGAACATGAGACGCTGGAGGTCCATGAGAGCGGCTGGCTCTACGCCTTCGAAGTCGATGCGGCGGGCGAGGCAATTCGAAACGGCAGAATGGAGTTCGAAACGCCGGGGATGAGCTGGGCGGATTCCGTCGGCAATCTCAGGGTTATGGACAAGTGGCGTGCCGCCATTGGCCTCGAATACGAGATTGAAACCGCAGCGAAACGCAGTTTGAACCTAGCTGGAGCGGTTGTCCGTCCCGGCAAGACGGTACCGAAGCGAGTGATACCCGGCTTGACCAAACCTGTTTCGGCGATCGCCCTGGGCTTCGAGTTCTTTCCGAACTTCGCATCGGCATCACTCACCCTGGACGCCTTTTACGAAGCAGGCGGCAATCTCTTCGACACCGCTTATGTTTATGGTGCTGGCAAGACAGAGGCGATCTTCGGGGACTGGCATCAGAGCCGAAACGTGCCACGTGATGATATCGTGCTGATCGGCAAGGGGGCGCATTCGCCGCTCTGTTATCCCGAAGTGATCGGCAAGCAGCTGGACCAATCACTCGATCGGCTGAAGACCGATTATATCGACATCTATTTCATGCATCGTGACAATCCGGATGTTCCGGTCAGTGAATTCGTCGATGCGATGGATGCGGAAGTAAAACGCGGACGCATTCGCGGCATTTTCGGCGGTTCCAACTGGACGCATGAACGGATGGACGAAGCGGTGGCCTATGCCCGGAAAACGGGAAAGCTGGCGCCGGCCGCCCTTTCGAATAATTTCTCGCTGGCCGAGATGCTCGACCCGATCTGGGCCGGGTGTGTGTCGGCATCAAGCGATGAATGGAAGGAATGGCTGAAATCCCGTCAGATTCCGAACTTCGCCTGGTCGAGCCAAGGACGCGGGTTCTTCACGGATAGGGCCGGACGTGACAAACGCGATGACGAAGAAATCGTGCGCGTGTGGTACTCCGATCGCAATTTCGAGCGCCGTGACAGAGCAATCGAGCTTGCAAGAAAACTCGGCCGCCATCCGATCCACATCGCTCTTGCCTATGTCGTTGCACAGCCGTTTCCTGTTCTTCCGTTGATCGGGCCGCGCACGATAGCTGAACTGGAAGACAGCCTGTCTGCGCTTGATATCGAACTCACGCCCGAGCAGGTCAGGTGGCTAGAGACCTGATGCTCTGGATAGGAAGCGCTTTGATCGGGAACGATAAACACGAAGTCGAAGTTTGGAGGTAGCACGGCGAGCAAAAGGAGGTTCAGTCATGGCGTTGCAGGTTTCTGACCGGCGGGTCCGCCATAAGCGGGTGAATGTGGCTGGCGTCGATACCTTCTATAGGGAAGCAGGCCCTGCGGGTGCTCCCGCAGTGCTTCTCCCCCATGGTTATCCATGCTCATCCTACGAGTTCCGGAACCTCATGCCAGCCCTTGCGGATCAATGGCGGCTGCTTGCGCCGGATTTCCCCGGTAGCGGATATACCCGTGAACCGCCCGAGTTCCAGCACGATTTCGACGGTTATTCAGACTTCCTGGAGAAGTTCACCGATGCGGTGCGTGCCCCGCGATTCGCGCTCTATCTCCATGATTTTGGCTCATGGATCGGGCTGCGGCTTGCAATGCGCCGGCCGGATAAGATCGCCGCGCTGATCATACAAAATGGCGATATCTATGAAGATGTGCTTGGGCCGAAATATGCTGGTCTCAGGGAAATCTGGAATATGGAGCGAGAGGACGGGCTTGCCAAATTGCGCGAGTTCGTCTCCCCGGATCATTTTAGAGATGAGTTCCTGAACGATGTTCGCTCTGATCTTGCCGAGCGCATCCCGCCCGACATGTGGGAACTGCACTGGCCGTTGATGACGGAGCAGCGGCGCGAAAATGCGGTGCGCATCATCTACGACCTCAAGGACAATCTCGAATGGTTCCCGCGCTACCAGGCCTACCTGCGGGAGCATCGGCCGCCGACGCTGATCCTATGGGGGCCGCAGGACGGTTATATGCCGGAGGAGTCCGCGAAAGCCTATCTTCGCGATCTGCCCGATGCCGAGCTGCATTTGCTCGACGGGGGCCATTGGCTCCTGGAGACCTGTCTGCAAGAGATGGCAGATCTCATGGAGAATTTCCTGCAGCGCGTTCACTCCCAAAGGCTGTAGTCGGGCCGGCGAGACATCGGCGGGCACCGGCAAAGAAGGTAGGTACCACGCCCGCAATTGTCGCTGGTTCCGCCTTACGGCGCGCGGTGTCGAGGCCAAGGGTGATAAATTGGTGAGCGTGCCTGGCAAGCTCGACATTATCCGTCCACAGATCGCGCCAGATCGCCGTCTTCAGCGAAAGGTCCTCGTCAACAATGGCGAAGGAGAAGGATTCGAACGTCACATAATCATACCAGCCGATTCCCACCAAGGCGTCCATTCAATACCCCGCCTCTTTCTGGTGTCGGAAGGCTAGAACATACACTGCGTCGTCATCCGGTTCATGACGATATAGCGCGACATAGCCAAAATCTCCGAACGCGATCACCAATTCGCGCAGTTCCGGCAATTCTGGAAACGGCCGGCCTATGTCTGGGGTCTTTTCCAAAAGCAGGAATTGCCGCTCTATAGCTAACCGGCTCGCTTTGCCGCTTCAGAGGCTTTGGCGGCAAGAAACCGGCGGCAACGCTCCAATCCTTCGGCGGCGCCTTCCGTGACGATTACTCGTGGCACTCCGGCACCGCCTCTTCGTCATCGGTACCCAACTGTTCAACCAGGCGCGAACTTCCTGGCCGGTGAAATGCCGGCCAGTTTCCTGATAGGCTGCCCAGGACGCCAAGGCTTCCTGCTTGAAGTTCTCGCGCGCTTCCTCGCGCTCCACATATTGCTGGATCGCTTCGAGCATGATCCAATGCGCTGAACGCCGGCGCTGGCTTGCGAGCTGCTGGACACGGCTTTTCAAGGCATCATCGATCTTAAGGGATTGTCGCCATAGCTGAGTCTCTTATCACTTAGTAATACCTAGTGATAATATAGCTTCTTTCTACCACCAGCGGCCGCGCAGGTCGTCAATGTACTAATGCGTTGCAGTGCAGGATTCGGCGGCGCATGCCGATTCGATATCGCTTGCCAGCACCCGTGACGCCCAGGTGTTGGAGGCCTTACTCGCAGCACACGAAGCGAGCCTATCGGCTGGAAAACCGAAGCGGTTCAGGCCGGCAGGTGCGCCTGCTGCACGAGTTCCGCCTTACGGCGCGCGGTGTCGAGGCCAAGGGTGATAAATTGGTGAGCGTGCCTGGCAAGCTCGACATTATCCGTCCACAGATCGCGCCAGATCGCAGTCTTCAGCGAAAGGTCCTCGTCAACAATGGCGGAGGAGAAGGATTCGAACGTCACATAATCATCCCAGCCGATCGCCACGAGCGCATCGAAGATCGCCGGAAAATCGATGCTGCCCGTGCCGAGATACCCCCGGTGGCTCTCGCCGATATGGACATAGCCGATCTTGTCCGCCGCGTGGCGGATGGCGAGACCGGCATCGGCCTCCTCGATGTTCATATGGAAGGTGTCGAGGTGCAGGAAGACGTTCGACGCGCCGGTGTCCCTGATATAGGCGAGCCCCTGTGCCGCCGTGTTGAGCATGTTGCTTTCGAAGCGGTTGACGATCTCCAGATTGAGCGTCACGCCAGCCGCCCTGGCGCGGTCGGCGACCTTTGAAAGCGCGCTGACGCTGGTATCCCATGCTCGCCGGGTGAGTGGCTCTTCCTGCTTGCCGTGGGCGGAACTCAATATCCCGCCGAGCTTCATGCCGCCGAGATCACGGGTCAGCGCAACGGCGGCATCAAGGATGGCCTGGCCGCGTTTGACAATCTCCGGATTGCTGCTGGAAATATCGCCTTCCGGCGGCAACCCCATGCTGATCGCCACATCTAGACCGAGTTCGCCTATCCGGCGGGCAAGCCATTTCACATCCACCTCGGCGGGATTGAGATAGGAAAACTCGATCAGGTTATAGCCGAGCTTGTGCGTATTCTGCAGCGCGGCTTCAAGCTCGGCTTGTGAGGAGCCGGCGCTCCAGACGAAGGAATGGACCCCGAGTTTCGACATAGATCACCATTTCATGCTTTGAGGATTGGCGCTGCAACAAAGCCCGCTCCAGCGTTGGCAGGAGCGGGCTTTCCCGATAGCTAGCGGGCGGCGGTCCAGCCCTTGTAATCGGCCACATTATCGGCCGTGATAAGCTGCGGATCCAGAAGAACGGTGGGCTCGGCCGGCTTTTCGCCGTTCAGCACCGCGACACCCATCTGCAAGGCCTTGCCCGCCATCACGTAAGGGTCTTGCGAAGCTGAAGCCTTGATCATCGAATTGCCGCTTGCCAGCGCCTTTTCGATATCCGGTGCGCCGTCAACCGCCGTGATGAAGAATTCGCTGCGGTTGAGCTGCTTGGCGGCAAGTTCGGCGCCGATGGCGGTCGGGTCATTGATCGCAAAGACGGCGTCGATCTTGTCAAAGCGGGTCAACAGCCCCTGCATCACGGCAAGCCCGCCCTCGCGAGAAGCCTGACCATTCTGGTCGTCGGAGAGAATCTTTATATCGGGATGCTTGCTGAAGACGTCCTTGCAGCCCTTGACGCGATCAATGATCGACGATGATTGCGGACCGTTGATGATGATGACATCGCCCTTGCCGTCGAGCTTGTCCACGATGTACTGGCAGGCTTCCGCGCCCGCTTTGACGTTGTTGGTCATGACGGTGACATCCGCACCGGGGGCAGAAACGTCGAAAGCGGCAACGACTATACCGGCATTCTGCGCCTTCTTCACCGCAGGCGCGATCGCGCTCGCATCGACGGCGTTGAGCATGATGATGTCGACGCCTGCAGCGATGAAGCTGTCGATCTGCGACACCTGCTTGTTGAGATCGTAATCGGCGGAAACCGACGTGACCTGTACGTTGGGATTGATCTCCTTGGCGCGGTCCTCGATACCCTTGATCGTGGCGACGAAGAACGGATTGCCAAGGAGACCGACCGAAATGCCGATCTTTTCGAGGTCCTTGGCAGCGGCTGGCATTGCCATGACGGCGGCGAGAGCCGTTCCCATCAGCAATCTGGTGAATTTCGACATTTCTTCCTCCTCATGATTGGCGCTCCTCACGCCATGTTGAATGACGCTTCCTCGCGTCATGCTTTCCCGGCAAGTTTCCGGTTCGTGCGGCCAACCATCACGTCCTGCTCAATCCCTTGAGCCTGTAACGGTCGAGAGCGACCGCCGCGATGATGACCAATCCCTTGATGATGTACTGCCAGATGTCCGAGACACCGACGAGAATGAGGCCGTTCGACAGGACCGCGATGATCAGCGCTCCGATCAGGGTGCCCCAGATCGAACCGACGCCGCCGACGAAGCTGGTGCCGCCGAGGATGACTGCCGCGATGGCGTCCAGTTCATAAGCCTGCCCGAGTTGCAGGCCGTTGGCGGCATAAAGACGGGCGGCGGACATGACGCCGCCCAGACCCGACAGAAGTCCGGACATGCCATAGACGAATAGAAGCACCAGTGGCACCTTGATGCCGGTCAGTCGCGCGGCCTCGGCATTGCCGCCGACGGCGTAGATCCAGGTGCCCAGCACCGTGCGGCGCAGGATGAACCAGGACATCGCCACGGTAGCCAATGCGATGATGGCCAGCCAGGGCACGCCGAAGAGCGTGCCGTTGCCGATGAATTCGAAAGGTAGATCCGGATTGAAGACCGTCGTATCGCCGCCGAGGAGGCGGGCGACGCCGCGCACCGCCGTAAGCGATCCCAAGGTGACGATGAATGGCGGCAGTTTCAGGAAAGCGATGAGGCTGCCATTGGCGATGCCGAAGGCGAGGCCGACTGCGATGGCGGCGGGAATGCCCAGCATGCCGTAATCCGGTACCAGCGAGATAATGACGGCGATCATCGCCGACGCGGCAAGGATGGAGCCGACCGAGAGGTCAATACCGCCAGTGAGGATGACGAATGTCATGCCTGCCGCCAGCACAATGTTGATCGAGGCCTGCTGCATGACGATCGACAGATTGTTGATGGTCATGAAGCGGCCGCTTAGAAGCTCGAAGCCGATCGCCAGGACCACGAGAACCGGCAACATGCCAAGCGCCGTCAGGGTTGCCCTGAGCTTCAGCTTTTCCTGTCTCGTCTGTTCTGTCTCAACTGCGGTCATCGCGCGGTTCCATCGCTCTTATTGTTGGTTATCCGTGATCTTCCGAAGCGCCTGTCGACAGCACCATGATGGCTTCCTGGGTGATTGGGCTTGCGGCACTGGCGGTAATTTCCCCGGCGATCCGCCCTTCGCGCATGACCAACACCCTGTCGGCAATGCCAACGACCTCCGGCAAATCGCTGGAGATCACCAGAATGGCGATGCCGTTCTGCGCGAGATCATCGATGATGCGATAAATTTCCGACTTGGCGCCGACATCGACGCCGCGCGTCGGTTCGTCAAGAATGACGACCCGTGGCCTGGTTTCGAGCAAACGGGCCAGAAGCACCTTCTGCTGATTGCCGCCCGATAGAGCCCCGACATTGATGCTGGTGCCCTTGGTTCTGATGGCGAGGCTGGCGACGGCCCTGTCGGCGCGCCTGCGGGCAGCCTTGAAATCAAGAAACGACCCGGCCTGTGCGTCCTGCCCGATGACGCCGATATTGATGTTCTCGGAAATCGACATGTCGAGAAACAGGCCAAGACCTTTGCGGTCCTCGGTCAGATAGGCGATGCCTGCCGCCATCGCATCGCGCGGATTGCGGATGTCGCAGTCCCGACCGTCGACAGAAATCGTTCCCGAGCGACGATGGTCGGCACCGAAGATCAGGCGAGCCAGCTCTGTCCTGCCGGCGCCGACAAGGCCGGCCATGGCGACAACCTCTCCCGCACGGATATCGAAAGAGCAGTCATGGACGCGAAAGCCATCCCCCATGTCGCGCACGGAAAGCACCACCTTGCGTTCGCCGGACGGAGGCCTGTGCTCCTTTTTATAGAAGGAGGAGAGATCACGCCCGACCATCATGGAAACAAGCCTGGATGCCGAAAGTTCGGAGCGATCGAGCGCGCCGACATAGGCGCTGTCGCGCAGTACGCTCACGCGGTCGGTAAGCTGATAAACTTCCTCCATGCGGTGACTGATATAGATCACCGCGATGCCGTGTGCCTTCAGGCTGGCGATCACTTCGAAAAGTCGGTCGGTTTCGCGCGTCGTCAATGATGTGGTCGGCTCGTCCATGACGATGATGCGCGCATTGGTCGTCAACGCACGGGCGATCTCGACCATCTGCCGCTCGCCGAGTGATAATTGGTTAACGGGTGTCGACGCGGAGAAGCTGACGCCGAGACGATCGAGGATCGGCTTCGCCTTTCCTTCATTGGCACGGCGGTCAACCAGCCCGAAACGCGAGGGCTCGGCGCCGAGGAACATGTTCTGGGCGACTGTCAGGTTCGGCGCGAGCGACAATTCCTGATAAATGACGGCGATCCCGCTCGCCTTGGCCTTGATCGGATTGCCGGTCTGCACCGGCTGTCCATCGATCAGGATCTCTCCGCCGGGATCGGCCCGATAAGCTCCGGAAAGGACTTTCATCAGCGTCGATTTACCGGCGCCGTTTTCTCCCATGAGCGCGTGGACCTCGCCCGCGCGAACGGAAAGTGACACGCCGGATAATGCCCTGATCGCGCCAAAGGTCTTGTTGATGTTGCGCATCTCCAGAAGAGGCGCCGCTTCCGCCTGATGTCTGGCCGGGGCTGTCATGATTGCGCCTCCCGGATATGCATGCCGGCCCATGCTTTGTGGCGACGCTGATCGACAAGGTCTCGCCAGCGGGCCCGATAGCTTTCGAGGTCGGCGATTTGTGTCGGTCGGACTTTTTCGCAGCTATTGGCAAAGGGCGTAATGCCGGCGGCCTCAAAGGCAAGCGCGGCTGCTCCGAACGCACTGCCTTCCGCGTTGGCGTTGGTCATAAAGGTTTGGGAAAGGCGCAACTGGGCGAGAAGCCCGGTATAAAGCCCCGTTTTCACCAGCCCGCCATCGATGATGATGGTATTGCGTGACCGGATGAGGTCGAGCGACAGATCCGTCATCAGCACCACATAGAGCAGGGCCGCGGCAGCCCTTTCCTCGCCATCCGGTTCGGGGCCGATGAATTGGCCCTGGAGGCCGGGGAGCGGTCCTCCCGGCGCAAAGGACGGCAGTGCAAAGACATTCTTTTCGATGATGCTTTTGATAGCGCGGAGCGAAATCGGCCGGTCCCAGCCTCCGCTCGCCACATCATATTCGCGCCCGCCCATGAAACGTATGGTGGCCGCCGGTTCACCATCTACCGTGACGTTGGCGAGCATGTCGCGCTCGCGATCGAGCGCGTCGAGCGGACAGGCCGTGTTGAAGATGATGACCCATGTGCCGGTGGAGACCAACGTGAAATCGGTGAAGCCGGCGGAGCGGTAGAAATAGAGCGCCGCATTGCTGTCGTGGACGCCGTTATGAACCTTGACCGGAACGGACGTGCCATCGGCAAGGGCAACCTTGTATTCGCCCACCACCGCGCCAGCGCGGGCAAAGCCGGGCATCTTTTCCCGCCAGCCCTGTGTGTCGACCAGTGAGCTGAAATCATGGCACAGCGGCGCCCAGAGATGGGAATGGCAGCCGAGATAGGAGACTTCGGAAAGCTTTGCGCCCGAGAATTTCCATGTCCAGAACTGCGGGTATCCCAGAATGGCATCGGCGTTTTCGAAGATGTCCGGCGCGCGCTCCTGGAGCCAAAGCATATGACGTCCGAAGTTGAAGCCGAGCGGCAATCGCGGCGAAAATGTCTCCTGGAAATCCGGTATCCGGCGTTCGATGCGCACGGCGGTATCGGCCGGCGGCTCCTGTTCGTAGTCGAGCACCGGATGCGCCAGGCGATCGCCTTCCGTCAAGGCGAAGGTGCAGCCGTGGCCCGAAAACATGACGCGGTTGACGCCGTGATCCGCAACGGCGGTTGCGAGCGCTCCGCGCATCCAGGCAAAAAGAGCGTCATCGTCGAGAACACGGATATCGCCATCCCCGCGCCACACCGGCTTCGTTCTCCGCTCATCCAGAAGCGCGCCATCGGCGCTGAAGACGAACAGCTTGGAATTGGTCTTGCCGAGATCGAAGACCGCAAGCACATCGGCATCTCCTGACGCGCGCGCGCTCAATTCCACTCTCCCGACGTGCTGGCTACAATGATGTTGACGCCCGCATCCTCGAGCATTTTGGCATTTGCGTCGGAAAGGCCGTCATCGGTGACGAGCGTGCCGATGCGCGAAAGCGGCAGAACGATGTTGCGCGGGCGGATGGCAAACTTACGGCTATCAGCAAGAACGACGATCTCGTCACTGCATTGGCTCAACTCGCTGATGGCCTTGACCAGTAGCGGATGCGATTCAAGCAGCCCTTCGGGACTTATGCCCTGGGTGCCGAGAAAGAATTTAGAGGCGAAGTAAGCGGGTTTGCCGCCCTGAACGGCGTGGACGATGCCCGGCTCGCGATAAAGATCGCCTCCCGCCAGGGTCACCTGGCATGTCCCGTGCTCGCCCAAATGCGCCGCCAGCGGCATCGAATTGGTGTAAATGCGGACATTCCGCCGCGCCAACCGGATGCCCAGATAGTAGCAGGTCGAGCCGGCATGGACGATCACGGAATCGCCGTCTCGCACCAGGGTTTCCGCGCATTCGGCGATCGCCCGCTTGGCCTCCACGGCAATATCGCGGTTTTCATCATAGGGGCGGGCGGAAAGCTGATGGGTCTCTAACCCTTGGGAAGAGGAGATGCCGCCATAGACTTTGCGCGCGACACCGATTTCATCAAGCTTGTCGATGTCGCGACGAATGGTGGCGGCGGAGACGCCCAGCAATTCCTGCAGATCGCGCACCGAAGCGAACGAACGCTCGCGCAGCAGATCGGTGATTATCTTGTGACGATCCAGATCGCTCACAATCGCTCCTCCGCAATGCCCCTCATGCATTGATGATTGACTATAATCATATGGAGTCCGGTTCTGCAAGTGCTATCGATTGAACATCTTCATGATTGACGTTTTTGCATCAAATGCATAGTTTGCGTGAACGAGATCGATCAGAGGTAGTGATCGTGGATGGCAGCCGGTGACAGCTATGGCAGAGGGAGGATATCTTGGCAGCTTCTAAGGGTATTGACCCGAACCGCGCGCCGGAAATGGCTCGCTTTCTCCAGCTTTCCGCCCGGCTCGGCCAAAATATCTTGCGCACCCAGGGTGCTGGCGGCAACACGTCAATCAAGCATGGCGGTGTCATGTGTGTGAAAGCTTCAGGTACGTGGCTGGCCCATGCGCTGGAGAGGCAGATCATGGTTCCTGTGGCGGTAGCGCCACTCGTGGAAGCATTGCGAAATGGTGATCCACGCGCGGAAAAGGCGACGGATTTCATCGTCGAGGATCTCAACGAAAGCAGGCTCAGGCCTTCCATCGAAACGAGTTTCCATGCGGTCTTGCCGCAGCCGGTTGTCGCGCATTTTCATTGTGTCAACAGCATCGCGCTTGCCGTGCTGGAACGCCGGGAGGCGCTGATCGCCGAACGCATGGCGCGCGGTGCGCCAGGTCTTTCCTGGCGGCTCGTTCCATACCGGCGGCCGGGTACGCCGCTGGCGCGGGAGATAGACAAGGTTGCAGCGGAAAAACCCGATGTGCTCATCCTTTGCAATCACGGCATCATCATTGTGGGCGAAACCGTCGATGAAGTTGCCGCACGCATTGAAACGGTAACAACAGCGCTGGGACTCCCTCGCAGGCGTGTTGGACCTGCCGATCTGCCGTGGCTGGAAGCGGCCACGGCCGAAACGGGCTACCGTGTTGCCGCGGATGCGGAAACACACGCCACGGCGCTTTGCCCGGTCGGGATGAAGATCGCGCTTGCCGGCTCGCTCTATCCAGATCATGTGATTTTCCTCGGTACGTCGATCGGCGTATTGCGGGACGGGCAATCAATTGCGGAACTGCTGGACGATTTTTCCGAAAGGCGCCTGCCCGCGCCCAAGATGCTGATCGCTTCAGGCCGGGGCGTGCTCGTCGCACGGGAACTGACGCCGGGCGGCGAAGCCATGGCGCGATGCCTTGCCGAGGTCGTCACACGTATTCCGGCGGACGAAGCGATCTGCTATCTCGATGCGGCGCAGGAACATGAGCTGACCCATTGGGAAGCCGAGCAATATCGCCAGGCGCTCGACCGGCGAGCCGCGGCACAATAGCATGATGACCGTAAATCCTGTCGCAATCGGCATCGATCTCGGAACATCTGGTGTCCGCGCCGCCGCCCTCGACGAGGATGGCAGACAGGTCGCCTTCGCCGCATCCGCCTTCGCCACGCCGGATGAAATCCGTGAGCCAGCCGCCTGGTGGCGGGGTACCGAGATATGCCTGAATATGTTGGCAGCGAAGGTTTCGCTTGCCGGCGTCCGCGGAATTGCCGTCGACGGCACGTCGGGAACAGTGTTGGCACTCGACCGGGACAAACAGCCGATCGGGGAGGCGCTTCTCTATAACGATCCGTGTCCCGACGCCTCGGTGATTGCAGCCATTGATGCGGCCGCTCCCGCCACCAGTCCGGCGCGCGGAACGAGCACGGCGCTCGGGCGCGCAATTCTTCTGTCACGTCGGGAGGGCGTCGCTCACGTGGTGCATCAGGCGGACTGGATCGCCATGCGTCTTGGTGAGGGCGAGCCCGTATCTGACGAAAACAATGCGCTCAAGACCGGCTACGATCTCTCCGGTGAAAGCTGGCCTGACTGGATCGAACGGACAGGTATGAAGCGCGGTCTGCTGCCGCATGTCGTTCGCGCCGGAACGAAAATCTGTTCCGTAGGGTCGCTGGCCCGGGAGTTGGGGTTGCCGCCTTCCTGCCTGCTTTTTGCCGGCACAACGGACGGCTGCGCATCGTTTCTCGCCACCGGGGCTTCCGAGAGAGGTGATGGCGTCACGGCGCTGGGATCGACGCTGGTGCTGAAACTCGCGTCCGATTGCCCGGTCAATGCGCCCGAATATGGCATCTATAGCCATCGGATCGGCGATTTTTGGCTGGTCGGCGGCGCGTCCAACAGCGGCGGCGCGGTGATCCGCCAACTGATCGGCGACGACCGTCTGGAAGAGCTGACCGCGCGGCTTGATCCGGGCCGACCGACCGGGCTCGATTATTATCCATTGCTCAAGCCGGGTGAACGTTTCCCGATCAGCGATCCGCATTATCCGCCGCGACTGGCGCCGAGGCCCGCCGATGATGCGGTTTTCTTCCAGGGCATCCTTGAAGGCATGGCGGAAATCGAACGGCTTGGCTTCGAGAGGCTTACGGTACTTGGCGCCCCCAGGCTTGCCTCCATGCGCACCGTCGGCGGCGGCGTACGCAATTCCGCCTGGCGGGAAATCCGCCATGGCAAGCTCGGCGTTCCCTTTCTGGAGCCGCGCTCGGTGGAGGCAGCGGCCGGTATCGCGGCCCTCGTGCTGCGGCAGGAGAACAAGCATTGAATCAGCTATTGGAAGCGGTCGATCTAGCGCGACTGATCGATCTTTACGACGTCTTCTTCATCGATCAGTTCGGTGTGCTGCGCGATGATGAACGTGCCTATGGGGGAGCCGCGGCCGGATTGCGCACCTTGAAGGACGCCGGCAAGACCGTGGTGATATTCTCCAATTCGGGCCGCAGCGGCGATTATAATGCGCGCCGGCTGGAGAGCCTCGGCTTTTCCCGCGGATCCTTTGATCACTTCGTTACCTCGGGTGATGTTGCCTATTCATTGCTTTCTTCCGGCGAGCTTCCGGTGGAGATCAGCGGCGAGACGCGCATATTCACCGTATCGAGCGGTGCCGATGTTAATCTCGCCGACCGGCTGCAAGCCACCAATGTCGCCGATCCCGCCAGCGCGGATATCGTGATCATTGCAGGCAGTGAGGCCGAGCGCATCCCGCTTTCGCGATATCGCGATCTTCTTGCCCCCGCTGCTTCGCGTGGTATCCCCTGCATTTGCACCAATCCTGATATCCACAAGCTCGCGGAAGGCGGACTTGTGCCTGCCGCCGGTGCAATCGCCAATGTTTATGAGGAGTTGGGCGGCAACGTTGTGCGCGTCGGCAAGCCATATCTGCCAATGTATCGATATGCCCAGATGCTGTGCGGAATGCCTGGCAAAAACGGAATCGTCTGTATCGGAGACAGTCTCGATCATGATATCCGCGGCGCAAACGATTTCGGCGCTGATGGGGTGCTGGTGCGCACGGGCATTCTGGCCACCCTCACAGAGCAGGAACTGACGCGGAAGATCAGGATGAAAAATGCCATGCCGCGCTTTCTGATGACCGCCTTCCGTTAATTGCTGTTGCGCCTCCCGTTCCGACGTTTCCCCGCCCATAGCCAAGTAACGCGACCCAACCGCAAATAACGCGCTTGCCGCGTCGGCGGGCGAAATAGCTTCCCTAGATGTCGTGAAGAAGCCGCGTTAACGGCCTGTTAAGGCATCGCATCATCCGAAGGTTATTTTCAGAGAGTGCTTAAGAAAACCGTAGGATGTTGAAATACGCCCGCGCGCGAATCTGTCTTTTCCTACCCCTTGATTGACCTATTCGGTGTTCGATTTGCCTCAATCGGCGTCGAAGCGGCAGCGGGCGGGGCTGCGCGGCTTTTGCGACGATACATGAAAGAGGCGAAGCGGGTCACTGGATGGTTTCGCATCGAGGGGACCGTTCATGATTCAGACTGTCTTGCTGCCGGCGGCAGCCCGCCCAATCCATCCTGTCACTGCAAAGCGAGCCTTCATACGCTCTTTGGCGGCTTCTCTGGCGATGCTGGTGGCGTACGGTTCCAGTGCGAAAGCCGATCCGGGCACGCCGGGTGTTCCGCAGGCGCCACTTGCTATCCATACGGAAAATCTCCAGAACCGACCGGGGCCGACGCCGATCGTCAGGCTCAATGGATACGCGGGGACGACAGGGCAGGCTTATACGGCCCACCCGAACTGGTTGACGGCCTGTAACGGCTGGATAGCCTCCGCGAACCAGCCGACAGACGCTGCGGCGCAGGTCGCCGATTGCGTTAATCAAAACAATTGGAACCGGGCACAGCAGCTTTCCTGGGCGCTGGGCCTCTACTCAGGCCAGAGCCAGACAGCTGCTCGCGATAACTACAGTGTTTCAGCCTACACGGCGGGCAATCCGGGTGTCGGAAACGTTGAGTTCCAAACCGCGACGAACATTTCGTTCCCGACAAGCAACCGGTTCCTTTCGTTCAGCGTCGATGTTGCCGCTATCAACTGCGGTGCCTCCGCTCCATTGCTTCAGTTTTCACTGGTGGATGAGGGTGGCAACGCGACACCGGCCGGTTCCCAGATCAATGCCTGTACGAGCGCGACGACCTTCAACATTCCTGCCTTGGGCAGTGTCGGCGCCACCACCGCTAGCGCCGGCACCTACGCGTCGAACGGAGCCGTCCTTATCAGTGGCGCCTCCTTCGGCGTCCGCATGGTCAACAACAACGGCAGCGGCGTAGGCAACGACCACGCCTTCGACAACATCACGGTCCTCGATGCAACACCACAGCTCGACAAGGAGTTCGGCCCGACCAACCTGGCCGTCGGCGGTGTGTCGGCTCTGACGTTCACGATTACCAACACCAGCGAGTTGGGGGCGAAGACCGGGTGGTCGTTCACCGATGCGCTTCCGGTCGGCCTCAGGGTGGCCTCCGACGAGATCAGCACGACCTGTCCCGCGGGTGTCGTTACGGCGCCCGTCGGCGGATCGACCATAGATGTCTCGGGAAATCTCACCGCCGGCATGGCTTCGTGCACGGCGACCGTGCCGGTAACCTCCAGCTCCGCCGGAACCTATACCAACGACGCATCGAACATCACGTCGGCCGTCGGCATCAACCCGCCCGGCGGCACCTCGGTCACGTTCGGCACCCAGCCGAACTTCGTGTGCGATTCGACCATGTATTTCGGCGTCAACGCGCCCACGCAGCTCCTTCGGACCAATACAAGCACCAACCCACTCACCTTCTCTGCCATCGGCGGAGTGAATAGCCCCGGCTATAATGCGATGGGTTACGACGTCGTCAGTAACTATATTTACGCGACGCGCTGGGACAGCACCACGAGCAGGTACCGTCTGTTGCGGATCGGCAGCAATGGCTCCGTCAGCGATCAGGGTCCTATCGTCGGGGGCGGCATCAATAACGGCTCGGGGCAGGTAGCCTCCGGCGTGGTGGGACCGGACGGCTACTACTACGTGAAGGAGAACGGCGCCTCGAACGTGATGTGGCGCGTTGATCTGACCACCAGGACGGCCACCAGCATTCCGCTCAACCGTACGATCCAGAACGCGGACCTAGCTTGGCACAACGGGCTCATCTACACGCAAAATCACGCCGACGGCAATCTATATACGATCGATCCGGACACCGGAGCCGTTAGTCTTGTAGGGAGCACGGGCATTGATACCTCTGGTGGCTTCGGATCGTTGATCAGCGCCTCTAACGGTATTTTTGGTCGTTACAATAGCGGCGGATTCTATCAATTCGACGTTGCGACGGGCGTGGCGACGCTCATCTCCGATGCGCCATCAGGCGGTGGCGACGGCGCCAAATGCCCCATTACGGCTGTAAATCTTCCTGCCGACACGCAGATTACCAAGACTGACGGCAGCGACACCTATACGCCGGGCACGAGCGTCACCTATACGATGGTGGTCTCGAACAGCGGGCCGTTCGGTGTCCAGAACGCGCTGGTGAACGATCCGCTGCCTTCAGGCATCACCGAGGCGACATGGACGTGCGGCAGCCCCACCAACGGCGCTACCTGCAGCGTACCGAGCGGTGCGGGAGCCATCGGGAATGTCGGCGTTAACCTGCCCACGGGCAGCTCCGTCACCTTCGAATTGACCTTGACGGTGCCGGCGGACTTCACCGGTGATCTGGTGAACGTCGCCACGGTAACCAACCCGTCCGGCACGTCTGATCCCAACACGAGCAATAACACTGCGACGGACACGGACGTCGTAGCGGCGCCTGCTTTGACGATCGAGAAGACTGGGACGCTGAACGACAATGACGGCGACGGTCTGATCGATCCCGGCGAGACGGTCTCCTATTCGTTCGTCGTCACCAACACGGGCAATGTGACGCTGACCGGCGTGACGGTGAACGATCCGCTCTTGACCAATGCCGGCATCTCGGTGTCCCCGGGTCCGCAGACGCTCGCGCCGGGGGGAACGGTGACGTTCACGGCGACCTACCAGCCCACACAGGCCGAGATCGACACGGGTCAGGTGGAGAACACGGCGACCGGCACCGGCACCCCTCCTGATGGCGGTGATCCGATCGAGAGCCCGCCGGACACGGTCGTGGTGCCGCCGGACCAGACGCCTGGGTTGACCATCGACAAGCAGGGGACGCTGAACGATCTCGACGGCGACGGGCTACTCGATCCGGGTGAGACGATCTCCTATGCCTTCGTGGTGCGCAACACCGGCGCAGTGACGCTGACTAATGTGACGGTCAACGATCCGAAGGTGTCGGTGGAGGAGGGTCCGCAGACGCTTGCGCCGGGCGGTTCCTTCACCTTCCATGCGACCTATATGCCTTCGCAGGCCGAGATCGACGCCGGGCAGGTGGAGAACACGGCGACGGGCACCGGTACGCCTCCGGGTGGCGGCGACCCGATCGAGAGCCCGCCGGACACGGTGGTGGTGCCGCCGGACCGGGCCTCGGGGCTGACGATTGAGAAGACGGGCACGCTCAACGACCAGGACGGCGATGGTCTTATCGATCCGGGCGAGACGGTCACCTATTCCTTCCTCGTCACCAACGCCGGCAATGTGACGCTGACGGGTGTGACGGTGAACGATCCGCTGCTGACCAATGCGGGGATCTCGATGACACCCGGCCCGCAGACGCTGGCGCCGGGTGCGAGTGCCACCTTCACGGCGACCTATACGCCGACACAGGCGGAGATCGACGCGGGTTCGGTCTCGAATACGGCGACGGGCACCGGCACGCCGCCTGATGGTGGTGATCCGATCGAGAGCCCGCCCGACACGGTCGTGGTGCCGCCGGACCAGACGCCGGGGCTGACGATCGACAAGACGGGCACGCTCAACGATCTCGACGGCGACGGGCTGCTCGATCCGGGCGAGACGATCACCTATGCGTTCCGGGTAGCGAACACCGGCGCGGTGACGCTGACCAATGTCACCGTCAACGATCCAAAGGTGACGGTCAACGAGGGTCCGCAGACGCTTGAACCGGGCGGCTCGTTCACCTTCCATGCGACCTATACGCCTTCGCAGGCCGAGATCGACGCGGGGCAGGTGGAGAACACGGCGACGGGCACCGGCACGACGCCCGGCGGCGATCCGATCGAGAGCCCACCCGACACAGTGAGGGTGCCCCCTGACCTGGCGCCTGCCATGACCATCGACAAGACGGGCAGGCTCAACGACCTTGACGGTGATGGCCTGCTCGATCCGGGCGAGACGATCACCTATGCCTTCCTGGTGCGCAACACCGGCAATGTGACGCTGACGGGTGTGACGGTGAACGATCCGCTGCTCGTCAATGCCGGAGTGACGCTCGATGAGGGTCCGCAGACGCTGGCACCGCGTGGTTCCTTCACCTTCCATGCGACCTATACACCGTCGCAGGCCGATATCGACGCGGGCCGTGTCGAGAACACGGCGACCGGCACCGGCACGCCGCCCGGCGGCGGTGACCCGATCGAGAGCCCGCCGGACACGGTGATGGTGCCGCCGGACCAGACGTCGGGCATGACGATCGAGAAGACCGGCACGTTGAACGATCTCGACGGCGACGGGCTGATCGATCTGGGCGAGACGATCAGCTATTCATTCCTCGTCATCAACACGGGCAATGTGACGCTGTCGAATGTGGCGGTCAACGATCCGCTGCTGGCCAATGCCGGCATCTCGGTGACACCGGGACCGCAGACGCTTGCGCCTGGCGGCAGCGTGACGTTCACGGCGACCTATACGCCTTCACAGGCCGATATCGACGCGGGCCGTGTCGAGAACACGGCGACCGGCACCGGCACGCCGCCCTCCGGTCCGCCGGTGGAAAGCCCGCCGGACACGGTCGTCGTGCCGCCCGACCAGGCGTCGGATCTCACCATCAGGAAGACCGGCCAGCTCAACGACCTCGACGGCGACGGATTGCTCGATCCGGGCGAGACGATCACCTATTCATTCCTCGTCACCAATACCGGCAACGTCACGATGGCGAACGTCACCGTCAACGATCCGCTGCTTGCCGGGGCGGGGATCCAGGTGACGCCGGGGCCGCAGACGCTGGCGCCGGGCGCCAGCGTCACCTTCACGGCGACCTATCAGCCGACGCAGGCGGAGATTGACGCCGGCCAGGTGGAGAATACGGCGACGGGCACCGGTACGCCTCCGGGCGGCGGCGATCCGATCGAGAGCCCGCCCGACACGGTGGTGGTGCCGCCCGACCAGGCGTCCGGATTGACGGTCGAGAAGTCGGGCACGCTCAACGATCTCGACGGCGACGGCTTCATCGATGCCGGCGAGACAGTCACCTATACCTTCCTAGTGCGCAACACCGGCAATGTGACGATGACCAACGTCACGGTCAACGATCCGCTCCTGGCCAATGCGGGCATATCGGTGACGCCCGGGCCGCAGACGCTGGCGCCGGGCGGCAGCGCCACCTTCACTGCGACCTATCAGCCTTCGCAGGCGGAGATCGACGCCGGCCGGGTGGAGAACACGGCGACCCCGACGGGCACACCGCCCTCCGGCCCGCCGGTTGAAGGCCCGCCCGACACGGTTACCGTGCCGCCGGACCAGAACTCCGGCATGACGATCGACAAGCAGGCGACGCTCAATGACGGGAACGGCAACAACCTGATCGATCTGGGCGAAACCATCAGCTATTCCTTGGTGGTCACCAATACGGGCGCCGTGACGCTGACCAATGTCACGGTCAACGACCCGCTGCTGACCAATGCGGGGATCTCGGTCTCTCCCGGGCCGCAGACGCTGGCGCCTGGGCAGAGCGTCACCTTCACGGCGGAATATGAGCCAACGCAGGCCGATATCGACGCGGGCTCCGTCACCAACACGGCGACCGGCACCGGCACGCCGCCATCCGGTCCGCCGGTGGAAAGCCCGCCTGACACGGTCGTCGTGCCGCCGGTCGAGCCTTCCACCCTCAGGATCGAGAAGCAGGGCACGTTCAACGATACCGACGGCAATGGCTATGCCAGCCTTGGCGACACGATCACCTACAGCTTCACCGTTACCAATACGGGCGGCCAGGTCGTCACCGATGTCATGCCCGTCGATGCCGGGCCGACCTTCAACGGCAAGCCGGCGACGGCGACGCTTTCGGCCTTCACGCCGGAAAGCGTGACGCTTCAGGCGCATGGCTCGCAGGTCTTCACCGCCACCTATACCCTGACGCAGGAGGATATCGACAATGCCGCCGGCATGCAGGACGGCATGGAGAACTCGGCCACCGCCAGGGGCAACGCCGGCGACAATCCGGTGCCCTCGACGACGTCGACCTCCAGGGTGACGATCCCGCCGGCGGAGCCCTCCGACATCTCGATCATCAAGCAGGCGGGGCTGCGCCAGATCAAGCGCGGCGAGAAAGCGCCGTTCACGATCAAGGTGACCAACCACTCCAGCCGCAATGCCGGCCAGGTGAGCGTCACCGACATCATCCCGTCCGGCTTCCGCTACATCGACGGATCGGCGACGATCGACGGCGTCGCCGTCACGCCTGATATCGCCGGCCAGCGGGTGCGCTTCGACATGATCGCGCTCGGGCCGAATGCCGAGGTGGTGATCCGGCTGCAGATGCTGGCCTTGAGCTCGGCCGGGCCGGGCAAGCACACCAACAAGGCGACCGTCAGCGGCCTCGACGGCAATCCGCTGGCGCCCGAGGCGCGCGCCGACATCGAGATCATGATCGAGCCGGTCTTCGACTGCGGCGACATCATCGGCAAGGTGTTCGACGATCTGAACCGCAACGGCTACCAGGACAAGGGCGAGCCGGGGCTGCCGGGCGTGCGGATCGCCACGGTGCGCGGTGCGCTGGTGACGACGGACAAGCACGGGCGCTTCCATGTGGCCTGCGCCGACTTGCCGGACAGCCGCATCGGTTCGAACTTCATCATGAAGGTCGATCCGCGCACCCTGCCGACCGGCTACCGGCTGACGACGGAGAACCCGCGCGTCATCCGGCTGACCGCCGGCAAGATGTCGACGCTGAACTTCGGGGCCTCGATCGGCCGCGTCGTCCGCGTCGATCTGGCGGACGCGGCCTTCGAGCCCGGCACCACCACCCTGAAGCAGCAATGGCAAAAAGGCATCGATCAGCTGATCACGGCGCTCGAGAGCGAACCGTCGACGCTGCGCATCGGCTATGGCGCGGCGGCTGACGCGACGCTCGCCCGCCAGCGCATCGACGCCCTCGGGGAGGACATCACGCAACGATGGAAATCGGTCAGGGGCCGATACGAGCTCAACATCGAAACCCGTGTGGAGGCAGGCCAATGAGAACCACGTCCTTGACTTCATCCGCCTTCCTCCACCTGGCCTCAAAGCGTAACCTGCTTCTCGCGGGCTGCGCCCTGGCCGTGGTCAATGCCACGGTCCCCGGCGCATCCGCCGAGGACCGGCTGCGCGGCAAGGTGCTCGACAACAGCGCCGTCAGCGACGTGGCGATCGCGCCCAATGTCGAAGAGGAGGCCCCGGGCGAGGGCGGCGACATCCCGTTCTCGATCAGCGTCGACGGCGAGACGCTGGCCGCGACCGGCAAGCCGGCGGGCCCGGGCAAGGCCCAGGCCGACCGGCAGCGCAGGACCGATGTCGGTTTGAGTGCCGTCGACATCCAGGTCAAGTTCGACGGGCTCGATGCCAGGCCGATCCTCAACGTCTCGACCACGCCGGTGCGCCGCGTCTACAAAATCGGCGAGCCGGTGCGCTTCCTCGCCACCTCGAACTACCCGGCCTTCATCGCGCGCTCGGAGATCCGCATCTTCGAAGCCGACAAATCACTGAAGGACGAGCCCGTGGCCGCCGTTCCCGTCGCCGTCAATGGCGAGGCGGAATGGGTGATGCCCGAGACCGAGAACGACAAGACCCGGTTCAAATATATCCTGCGCGTCTATGACGATCAGGGCCGCTATGACGAGACGTTGCCCAGAACGATCGCCCGCACCGACAAGGAGCTTCCCAGGGAGAGCGACAGGATCACCGACGCGCCGGCGCCGGGGATGGGCGAGGACAATACCGGTACGCGCAACATCCAGGTCAATGGCGGGGCGGTGACGGTCCATGGCCGCAACGTGCCGGAGGGCTATCAGGTCAGCGCGCTCGGCGACATCGTGCCGCTCGACCGCAATCAGGCCTTCGTCGTGCAGCGCATCCTGCCGCCGGGCGACCACAATGTCGATGTCGCGGTGCTCGGCTCGATGAAGGGCAGCGCCCTCGACTTCAGCCGCGACATCAACATTCCCGACAATGACTGGTTCTATGTCGGTCTCGCCGATCTGACGGTTGGCAAGCGCATGGGCGACGACAATATCGAGAGCGTGCGTCCCGGCGAATATGACGATGTCTACACCAGGGGCCGGCTGGCCTTCTATGTGAAGGGCAAGATCAAGGGCAAATACCTTTTGACGGCGGCCGCCGATACGCGCGAAAGCGCGATCAAGGACATGTTCCGCGGCCTCGACGACAGGGACCCGCGAAGCCTGCTCCGGCGCATCGATCCCGATGCCTATTATCCGGTCTATGGCGACGATTCCACGATGATCGAGGACGCGCCGACCAACGGCAAGTTCTATGTCAGGCTGGAGCGCGGCGACAGCCATGTGATGTGGGGCAATTACAAGGCCGTCATCAAGGGCACGGAGTTCATGCATTCCGAACGCGCGCTCTATGGCGCCAGCGGCGTTTACCGCTCGGAGGCCGTGACCGCGTTCGGCGAGCGCCAGACCGAGGTCAACGTCTACGCTGCCCAGCCCGACACGCTGCCGCAGCGCGACGAGTTCCTCGGCACCGGCGGCTCCGCCTACTTCCTCAAGCGCCAGGACATCACCACCGGCTCCGAGACGCTGACCGTCGAGGTGCGCGACCAGGTGACCGGTCAGGTCAAGGAGCGCAGGACGCTCCTTTATGGCGAGGATTATACCGTCGACTATCTGCAGGGGATGGTGATCCTCAGGCGGCCGCTGTCGTCGTCGACCGGCACCGGTTCGGCGGTGCGCGAGGGGGCGCTCGGCGGCGACAGGGTCTATCTCATCGTCCAGTACGAATACACGCCCGCGATCGGTGACGTGGACGGCTATGTCTATGGCGGCCGGGCGCAGCACTGGTTCGACGAGAAGGTGCGCGTCGGCGTCACCGGCATGAACGAGACCACCGGGGTCGCCGACCAGCAGGCGCTTGGCGCCGACATCGTCATCCGCCATTCGGAAAAGACCTTCCTGGAGGCGGAGGTCTCGCATTCCAAGGGACCGGGCTTCGGCACCTCGCGCTCCACCGATGGCGGCCTGACCTTGAGCGACGTCGCCACATCAGGCTCGCGCGACCGCGCGGCGACGGCCTGGCGCACCCGTGGCCAGGTCGATCTGGAGGACATCACCAGGAACGGTATGAAGGGCACCGTCGGCGGCTATTACGAGGAGAAGCAGGCCGGCTTCTCGACATTGTCCGACCAGATCGCCGTCGACCAGCGCATCTGGGGCGCCCATGCCGACGTCGAGCTCACCACCGATGTCGATCTGAAGCTCACCTATGACGACTACCATGAAGGGCGCGATTACGACGACTTCTATGGTCGCGAGACGGGCGGGCGCAGCAGGCGCAAGGGCGAGGCGACGATCAGCAAGCAGCTCGACGAGTACTGGAAGGCCTCCTTCGGCGTCTCCTATACCGACACACGCTCGCCGATCGCGGTCGCCTCGGGCAAGCGCGGCTATGACGGCGAGCGGCTCGATGCCGGCGTCAGGCTCGAATACGCGCCTGATGCCGACCATAAATACTACGCCTTCGGCCAGGGCACGCTGCGGCGCTCCGGCGATGTCAGGCGCAACGACCGCATCGGCGTCGGCTCGAAATACCAGCTGACCGAGAAGATCGGCCTGGAGGGGGAGGTGTCCTACGGCAATACCGGCCTTGGCGGGCTGGCGGCGATCACCTATTCGCCGACGGCGGAGGACAATTACTACTTCGGCTATCGGCTCGATCCCGACCGCGCCTTCGATCTCGACCGCTCCTATGATCTCGACGGCGCCGACAGGGGCACCATCGTGCTCGGCATGCGGCGCAAGCTCGACGACACGCTGTCGGCCTATGCGGAGAACAATTACGATCTCTTCGGTCGCCGCCATTCGCTGACCAAGACCTATGGCGTCGTCTATACGCCCGACAAGGTGTGGACCGTCGATGGCGGCCTGGAGATCGGCACGATCGAGGACGACACGATCAATCCCGATACCGGGCTGGAGCGCTCCGACTTCGACCGCAAGGCGGTCTCCCTGTCTGTCGGCTACAAGGACGAGGAGCGCGGCATCAATGCCCGTGTCCGCGGCGAGGCGCGCTTCGAGGATTCCGACGACGGCACGCGCGACCGCGACACCTATCTGTTCGCGGCCGGCGTCAGCTGGAAGACCAGCGAGGACTGGCGGCTCCTCGCCAATATCGATGCGGTGGTCTCCGATTCCTCCGGCGAAAGCTCCTTCCGCGACGGCGATTATGTCGAGGCGTCGATCGGCTATGCCTATCGCCCGGTAGACAACGACCGGCTCAACGCGCTGTTCAAATACAGCTGGGTCTACGACCTGCCCGGCGTCGACCAGGTCAGCGCCATCACCGGTGACGAATACGGCCCCGCCCAGCGCAGCCACATCCTGTCGGCCGACTTCACCTATGATCTGATGCCGTGGCTGTCCATCGGCGGCAAGTACGGCATGCGCTATGGCGAGGTCCGCGAAAGGGCGCTCGACGGTGACCGCGAGACGTTCTCCGAGTGGTATACCTCCACCGCCCATCTCGGCATCGTCAGGGCCGATCTGCACGTGGTCAAGAACTGGGACGCCCTCATCGAAGGCCGCGTCATGCGCATGCCCGAGGCCAAGACCACCGATTACGGTGCGCTCCTCGCCGTCTACCGCCATGTCGGCGACAACTTCAAGGTTGGCGCCGGCTATAACTTCGGCGTCTTCTCCGACGACCTCAGAGACCTCACCCTCGACGACAGGGGCGTCTTCATCAACGTCATCGGGAAGTTCTGATCAAGACAAACAAACCAACGCGGCCGGATCAACCTATCCGACCGCGTATGTTCTGAAATGCAGACTAGAATTGGCGCACCCGGCGCCACGCACCGGGTGTGACGCCCACTATCCTGAAAAAAGCGCGGGTGAAGTGACTTTGATCGGCGAAACCGCACTGATGCGCTATCTGATCGACGGGTAGCGGGGAATTCGTCAGCAGATCCTTCGCGCGTTCGATACGCTGAACGAGCAGCCACCGCATGGGAGACATTCCCGTCGTGGTCTTGAAGGCCCGCGCGAAATGGCTGCGCGACAGGCCGCATCCCCGTGCAAGTTCGTCGAGCCCGATTTTTCCGTCGATGCTGGCGAGCAGCATCTCCTTGGTGCGCCGCTCCTGCCAGGGCGCGAGCCCGCCGCTTGCCGGCCTTATCGTGACTTCACGCTCCCCGTAACTGGCGACCAGATGCGAGAGGAGTGCAAGCGCGACATGGTCCACGAAAAGCTGACTGGCGGTTTCCGGATGCTGGAAAGCGGGCAACAGGCAATTGCCGAGATTTTCAACGACGGTGTCGTTCAGCGCCTCACCCTGAATTGCGCGAAGCGAGGCAACCCTCGGCAGGCCGTGCTCATCGAGGAAGCGCTCGATTGCCCTGCGTGAAACATAAAATGAGATGCAGTCGACCGCCGTATGGACGATTGCGGTATGTTCCCGGTTGAGATCGGCGAGCAGCGACTGTCCGCGGATGACGTGCGGCATCACAACGCTCCGGCCATCGACCCAATGTGGATTTGCAGGAACGTCGATCCGCTGCAGACACATGAGATAGCCATCCTTGCGCTCGAACCGCGTCGGGCTCCCAGATCCGGGTTCCTTCCAGGCCATCCAGCTCAACGAGATTTCCGCCGACGGTATTGCACTGATCCTGAAATGAGGCTGATCATGTACTTTATCGAATGTGCCTGCATGACCGTCGATCCTCTCCGTCATCCCCTTCTCCATCGGTTTACGGAGCGTTGTGGTACCCGAGCCATCATATCCGAACCCGTTCGGGTTTGTTCCCCGATTCCTTGGTGCATATGGACACGCCTATTGGCGAAAGGCCTGTAGTCCGTGCAGCCGTGCATAAGGAACAGCCGAGCCTATCCCTGCGTGCCTGTGGCTTTCAGGTACGACGGGTCAAAATTGCCCTTCCGGTGTCCGATCCTAAAGTTGTTCTACGCGGTCAGCATGTCCTCGATCCGGATCGGCAGGGTCCGCACGCGCTTGCCCGTTGCGTGGAACACCGCATTTCCGATCGCCGGAGCGGTTCCCACAAGCGCGATCTCGCCCAGGCCCTTTACGCCCAAGGGGTTGACGTGCGGGTCGACCTCATCGACGAAATGCGCCTCCAGTTCCGGAATATCGAGGTTCACAGGCATGAGATAGTCGGCCATATGGGCGTTCACCGGACGGCCGTCGCGGGGATCAAGCGCGGTGCGCTCCATGAGCGCCATACCCATGCCGCCGATCATGCCGCCGGTGCATTGGCTGCGGGCAAGAAGAGGATTGACCACGCGGCCGATCCCGTATGCGCCGACAATCCGGCGAACCGCGATCGTGCCGACATCGGGATCGACGGCGACCTCGGCGAAGACCGCACCGAAGGCGTGCATCGAATATTGTTCCGCCACTTTCGGATCGCGTTGCGCGGACCCGCCGGCCTCGATCGGCACGCCGGCTCTGACGACGATGTCGTGATAGGATATGCCCGGTGACGTATCGCCCCGGCGTCGAAGAAGCCCTTCGCTCCATTCGAGATCGTCCACCGACGCTCCGGATAGCGGTGAGCCGGCGTCCGCCGCCGCGCGGCGCGCTGCTTGCGCCTGCACTTCCAGACAGGCCGCCCGGATTGCCGATCCCACCGATGCCATCGTCCACGAGCCGCCGTGAGAAGGGGTCTGCGGATAATCCGACCTGCCGAGCCTGAAACGAACCCGTTCCAGCGGCAGCCCAAGGAATTCCGCCGCCACCTGGCTCATGGAGGTATAGGTCCCTGGTCCCATGTCGCTTGCGGCCGCCTCGACTTCTGCCGTTCCGTCGGCGAGCAACCGGACCCTGGCGCTCGCCGGCGCATGGAAGGCCGGGTAAGTGGCCGTTGCCGTTCCCATGCCGATGAGAAGACGCCCGTCGCGCATGGAACGCGGCTCGGGTGTTCTTTGAGTCCAGCCGAAACGTTCGGCGCCGAGTTCGTAGCATTGCATGAGCGAGCGGCTGGAGAACGGCTTGTTCTCAGCTTCATCGAGCTGCGGTTCGTTGCGCCGTCTCAGCTCGATCGGATCGATCCCGAGCTTATAGGACAATTCGTCCATGGCGCTCTCGATTGCAAAGATGCCGCTGGCTTCACCAGGGCCTCGCATGTGATTGGGGGTGCTCGTGTCGAGAGGCGCCAGCCGATATTGCGTGCGCACATTGGGACAGGAATAGAGATAATCGGTGACGTTCGTCAGCGCCTCCATGAACTGCTCGTAGCGGCTCGTTTCGCCGGTGCCTTCGTGCACCATCCCCGCAAGCGCACCTTCCGGTGTCGCTCCAAGCGCGATCCTCTGAAGCGTGCGTGGCCGATGCCCGGTCGTGAAGAACATCTGCTTGCGGGTGAGCACGAGCTTGACGGGGCGCCTGATATGACGCGCCGCAAGTGCGGCCAGCGTGACATGCGGCCAGGTTCTGAGGCTTGTCCCGAAGGCGCCGCCGATGAAGGGGCAAACGACCTCGACATTCTCGAGGGGCAGTCCGAATATGGCGGCGATCTCCGCCTGCTCGTTGACCAGATACTGGCTCTTGCTCCACAAGGTGAGCCGTTCACCATTCCAGGAGGCGATCGTCGCATGCGGCTCCATTGGATTGTGGTTCTCGCGGGCGATGTCATAATTCTCGTCGACCTTTACCGCCGCGTTCGCCACGGCGGCATCCGCCTCGCCGCGCGACCGGTCCGCCAGCGTTCTGGCGCCGGGCCGTGTGGCCGCATCGGGCACGATCGCCTTCACTTCGTCGCCGGCATGATCGACGATTGGTCGCCGGGCATCATAGCTGATCCGCAGCGCCGCGGCCGCACGTTCGGCATCATCGAGCGTGTCGGCCACGACGACCGCGACGGGTTGTCCGTAAAACCGCACCTGATCGTCCTGCAGCACGTGCAGCCGCTCGCCCTCCGCCGGATCGATGACCGCCTTGTGGGGGAGATAGGGCAGCTTCTCGGCATTGTGGTGGGTAATGACCGCGACGACGCCCGGCATCCGCTCGATCGAGGCGCCGTCCATCTCCGTTATCCGGCCGAGCCCGACCGTGGCGCTCACGATGACGGCGTAGGCCTGGCCTGCCTGATTGAAGTCGGCCGCGTAGCGGGCATTCCCGGTCACCTTGCGGGGACCGTCGACACGGGTGTGGGGGCTACCGATAAACCGGACTGTCATGCGACGTCTCCCGCCATTTCGAGGGCACGGACGATGGTCCGAGGCAATAGCTCGGCCTTGTAATGGTTATGGCTCAGCGGGCGGACACCCTCCGTCGCCAGACGCGCGGCGGCCTCGAAGCTCGAGCGGTCCGCGGGTTTGCCGGCGAGAGCCGTCTCGCAGGCCCGCAGGCGCCAGGGCTTGGTGCCGACCCCGCCCACCGCGATGCGCGAGGAACGGATAAGACCCTCCTCGACATCGAGCGCCACCGCTGCCGAGACGAGGGCGAACTCGTATGACGCACGGTCGCGCACCTTGAGATAGCGCGCGCGGCGACCGTAGGGCCCGCCAGGTACACGGATATCCAGGATGAGCTCGCCCGGGGTCAGCGTATGTTCGAGATGCGGCGTATCGCCGGGCAGGCGAAAAAGATCCTCCACGGCGAAGCTGCGTTCGCCATCCGAGCCGCGGACGCGCATCGTCGCTCCCAAGGCCACGAGGGCGACGGCGACATCGGAAGGATGTGTGGCCACGCAATGATCGCTCGTACCGAGGATCGCGTTGCCGGCATTGAGGCCGTCGATCGCCGCGCAGCCGGAGCCCGGATCGCGCTTGTTGCAGGCTGCGTCGAGCATCCTGAAATAGGGGCAACGGCAACGCTGCAGCAGGTTGCCACCCATGGAGGCCATGTTGCGCAACTGCGGCGACGCGCCTTCGATCAGGCTTTCCGCGATTATCGGCTGCAGGCGCCCTACTTCTGGATGGGTGGCGACATCGGACATCCGGGCTAGCGCGCCGATGACCAGGTCTTCGCCATCCGCCCGGATGTCGCTCAGGGGAAGGGCGTTGATGTCCACGAGCCGCTCTGGACGCTCGACCTCGTCGCGCATGAGATCGACAAGCGTCGTGCCACCGGCGATGTAACGCGCTCCGGCGGCCGCGGCTGCTATCGCGGCTTCCGCGCTACCGGCTTTTTCCAGCACAAACGGAAACATGGGTCAGCTCCTCCCGGCCGCGTCGGCAACGGCTGCGACAATGCCCGGATAGGCGCCGCAGCGGCAGATATTGCCGCTCATCCAGAACCGGATCTCCTCCGGCGATCCCGCATGTCCCTCGGCGATGCAGCCCAGTCCGGACATGATCTGACCGGGGGTGCAAAAGCCGCACTGCAGGCCCTCATGCTCCACGAACGCCTGTTGGAGTGGGTGAAGCTCCCCATTCTTTTCCAGCCCCTCGATCGTTTCGATCTCGGCGCCGTCATGCATGGACGCCAGGGTCAGGCAGGAGACGATACGCCTGCCGTTGACGAGAATGGTGCACGCACCGCATGCGCCCTGGTTGCAGCCTTTCTTCGTGCCGGTGAGATCGAGCGTTTCACGCAGGACATCGAGCAATGATTGCCGTGGATCGACCTCCAGCTCTCTCGATACGCCGTTGACAGTGAGCTGGAGCGGCCTGGCCGCTCCGGCATCCGCAACGGTGGACTGCGTCTCTGAAATTGACTGTGCCTCCGCATGAGACATCGCCGCGAGCGATGCGGCGCTACCGGCCATCTGAAGGACGGTGCGACGTGATAATGTGGAAGCGGGGCCCGAGTGCCCGTTCGTTCCTGCCTCACCTGGGGATCTTTGGTGTTGGTTGGTCATCCTGGCCTCCTGGCGAATGCCGCGTGGTGGCATTCGGCCAAACAAGGCCAGCCCTCCGCAGCTTCGACTTCAAACGCTACTTATCGCTCGTTCACGGGCCAGTGCATGGAGTGCTGTTTTTTGTACGCAAGTGCTGTCTTGCGGAAACTGAGCCTTCGGCTCACGCAAGCGTGATCCAAAGCCGCCGAGCAGTTGCGGGAGGAATTTCAATTAGAAGATGTCGTCCGATCAAAGTACGTCTAAAAACGGCGGATACGTCGCCACGTGCCAGGCGTGACACCTTCAACCTTGTGAAAGGCGCGGGTGAAGTGGCTTTGGTCAGTGAACCCGAAATGAAGCGCGATCTGATCGATCGGCAAAGAAGGGTTCATAAGCAGGTCTTTCGCTCGCTCTATTCGCTGGACCAGCAACCATCGCAGGGGAGGCATGCCCACGGTGGTCTTGAATTCCCGCGCGAAATGGCTGCGCGACAGGCCGCATGCACGAGCCAGTTCCCCGAGACCAATATTGCCATCCAGATTGGCCAGCAGCATTTCCTTCGCCCGACGTTCCTGCCATTGGGCCAATCCTCCACGGACCGGCCGCAGGACGACGGGCCCTTCGGCATAGGAGGCGCTCAAATGGGTCGTGAGCGCCAGCGCGACGTGGTCGGCAAACAACTGGCTCACCCTATCCGGCCGCTCGAAGGCCGGAACGAGGCACTCACCCAGATTCCTGATGATGTCATCGTTAAAGGCCACGCCGCTGGCGGTCCGAAGCGCTCCCACCGATGGCAGATCGTGTTCTTCATGAAAGCGCCGCAGCGCCTCATGCGGAAGATACATGGAAACGCAATCCACGGCGCCCCGCGTCAGGGAGGCATGCTCCTCGTTCATATCGAGAAAAAGAAACTGCCCGGCATCGAGCGGCATTGCCGACACCGGTTTGTCGTTGACCCAATATGGGTACTCGGCCAGATAGCGCCGCTGCAGGCACAGAAGATAGCCGTTGCTTCGTTCCATCCGGACCGGAGCTTCGTTTTCAGGTTCGTTCCATCTAAGACGGGTGCCAGTGATTTCCGCCAGTTGCAAAAAGCGGGTGCTGAGAGTCCGAGGCTGCTCAAGTCCGACGAATCTGCCTAAGCTGCGTCCAATCTCGTTTGCCATGCAGCATTCCCCGGGCAGAAAACGTCATCAAAAATAACATTCGCACCAGGCAACTCAAAGTGAATTTGGTGATGCAGCCGAACGGATTGATCGGCCCTATAGCTGATTTTCATTGCCTCACGAATCGCTGCCCTCGGTGAAGGCATCCCGCATGGCATTGAGGATGATAACGGCGGAAGCAGATCCTGGATCCATATGCCCCAATGACCGTTCGCCGAGCCGCGCCGCGCGGCCGCGCGCTGCGACCATCGACCTCGTGGCATTGGCGCCATCCTGAGCGGCGGCAAGGATGCTGCTCCACATCTCGGCGGCCGTGGCCTCTCGGGAAGCGGCTTTCGCGGCAGCTTCTGCGGCAGGAATCCAGGCGTCGAGCATTGTTTTATCGCCGCGCTGTCCCTTGCCTCGATCCTTGATGCCGGTGGCCATGGCTTCGATGATGATTGCCTGATCGGCCGGTGAAAGGCTTTCCAATGGCTTCAGGGCCTGCGCTGCCTTGCGGAAAGCTGTCGCATAGAGTGGCCCGGTCGACGCGCCGACCGCATTGAGGAAGGCCGTCGCGGCTGCGGAAAAGACTTCGGAAGGCAGCATTCGGTCGAGGTCGAGCTTGGCGAGTTCACTGTTGACCGCGGCAAAGCCGAGCGACATCGTGATCCCGTGATCGGCATCGCCGATCGCTCCGTCCAGATCGGACAGATGATCCTGTTTCGCGTCGATGGCGAGGGATATCAGCTGGAACATCCGGCTCAGGCGGCGCGCTGCACTTTCAGACATAAGAGTTCCTCAACTCGACCGAATTCCGCCGTTCACTCCGGCTTCTCAGTTCACTCTCAGAAATGCGGTATCACAAGGATGGTGGAGCAATTCCGACAATTCATTGTCCAGATGCAGGATCGAGATCGATGCCCCCACCATATCCAGCGACGTGCAGTAGTGGCCGATCCAGTTCGCCTCGATGCTGATGTCCTTGGCGCTCAGACGCTGCGCAACACGTCGGAACAGAATGTAGAGCTCCATAAGCGGTGTTGCTCCGAAGGAATTGACAAGCACGGCAACCCGGTCCCCCGGTACCGCGTTCATCTCCGAAAATATCCGGTCCATGATCCGGTCGGTGATCTCGTCGGCAGGCATCATCCGGTCGCGCACGACGCCGCGCTCGCCGTGGATGCCCATGCCAATCTCGATATCGTCCTGCCCGATCTCGAAATTATGCCGCCGGGTCTGCGGCAGCGAGCAGGGCTCGAGCGCCACGCCCATGGTGAATGTCCGGTTGTTCGCCTTGCGGGTGACGGCCTCACATTCGGCGAGGGAAAGTCCCCGGTCACAGGCCGCACCGGCGATCTTGAAGACGAAGATGTTGCCCGCGACGCCGCGCCGTCCCTCGCGGTCCTCAATGGGAGAGGAGGCTATGTCGTCAGTGGTCAAAACGGTGCGAACCTCGATATTCTCGTCCTGCGCCATTTCCGCCGCCATTTCGAAGTTCATGACGTCGCCGGCGTAATTGCCGTAGACAAACAAAACGCCTTCACCGCCGGACGCAGCTTTCGTACATTCCAGGATGGGCGTCGGAGGAGGCGAAGAAAAAATGTTGCCGACGGCGACAGCATCGGCAAGCCCCTTGCCGACATAGCCGAGAAAGCAGGGTTCATGTCCGGTGCCACCGCCGATGACGAGGCCGACTTTGCCCTTGCGGGGACCATTTTTCGCCACCAGGCTTCGGTTCGATCCCTTGATCGGCTGGATGTAGGCAGCATGCGCCTTCGTCACACCGTCCAGCATCTCTTCCACAACGTCATTGGGATTGTTGAGGAATTTCTTGATATGTGTACGGACGTTACTCGTAAGCTGAACCGTTTCTCTGACGCGCGAGCGCTGCGATGCCTTCTGGTCGAATTCCGTTACGCCGTCGGCGTTCAATATGCCTCGCCCTGTTGCTGCGTCGGTGATGAGGACATTCACATACCCCCCTCTGAGAGCGGCCAGGATTGCCGGCACCTTGTCGAACCCTCCGGCGACAGCAATGCGCGTTCCGATGTTCTTCAGCATATCCAGCGAAATGCCAACCGTCCGCTCGTCCAGGGGGCCGGCGACGGGATGCCCATGGGAGTCCACGAACCGGCCGGCAACGACACCAACGGCGTTTTTCGCCAGATAATCCTGGATGGAAACCGATTCAAAGAAGCCACTGGTATGAATGGTGGAATTCGGGCGGAGCGACGAAACCCCGAACAGCGCTTTGTTGGCCCGGGCAAGGACCGCGAACTGTTCTTCCAGCAGAGGCTCCTGCATGAGTGCCGAGCGGACTTCTACGCTGGAGACGATCGCCGGCGCGGTGATGTTAACCAGCCTGGCGCCGATGGCGGTGGCGGCTGCCGAGGCGCAAAGCTCGGGCGTATAGGTGAAAGTCGCACGGGTGCCGCCGGTTGCCTGCACCACCGTCACATCCTGCAGATTGGAGACCGACAGATTTTCCGCAATCGACAGCGTTGTGCGCCCCCAGGCAACGGCAAGCGTATCGCCGGACTTCAGGAGCTTCGTCAGCGCCTGCGCGCCGGCTGAACCCAGGCGGTCTATAATGGTCCGGGAACCATCGTCGCTCGGCACGACAAGGCAATCCGTCAGGCCGAAATGACGCTTTAGTTCCTGTGCGATCGAAAGCGAACTGAGCCGTTCGGGTTCAAGCGAGATGTTGACGATGCCACGGTGACGGGCGTCCGCGAGGTAGCTGTTCACCGTTGCTCGCGATATTCCCATGATCCCGGCGATCTCGCCTTGGGTGCGCCCTTCCTGGTAATAGAGCCAACAGGCCCAGACATAGGGATCATCACCATAACGAAGTGGCATGACCTCCATTCCTTCGGACGGTTCCGCCTTTTTTGCTGCTGCTTTCTTCGTTGATGGCATTCGTTTCGTAACTCTGCGCTCACATCCTGATAACGGTGTCGAAGATGACGGTGATGCGCGGCCGGTTCAAGCGTTTTTGCAACAGTGCACGGCCAAGTGCGGCCTGGCCATGCAGCTCTCGGATTTCAACGCTCGTAGCATGCCCAGGGGCCTGCGGTCAGTGTAGCTTGTCCGATGCGCCGAGCGACAGCTCCTTCAAGATGATGGCGCAGGAAGTGGCACCGGCATCCAGCACGCCAAGCGAACGATCACCGAGCCGGCTGGCGCGACCGATCTTCGCGACAAGATCGATCGTGGAGTCGCGGCCCTGCTCCGCTGCGATGACAAGGGCTTGAAGAGCATCCGAAAATGACTTTCCGGAAGCGGTTGCCATGTCAAAAGCTTCCACGGCGGGCACGAATGTGTCGAGCAGGGTCTTGTCGCCGACCTTGGCGGATCCGATGGACTGGATGCCGGCAAGACCTGCATGAAGCATGTCGCTGAAAGCCTTGGCGTCAATGGCCTCGGCGCCCTCAAGCTTCTCGGCAAACTCAGTGAACATAACACCATAGAGCGGTCCCATTGACCCGCCAATTTCGGTCATAAGCACCGTGCCAAGCGTGTCAAAGGATTCGCCGAGCGAAACCTTCCTGCCTTTGAGCCGTTCGGCAGCCATGCTGAAGCCCTTGGCCATGTTGACTCCATGATCGCCGTCACCGATCTTGCCGTCTATCTCGCTGAGATAGGCGCGGTTCTCGATAATACGGTCGGCCATGGCAAGAACGATGTCGCCGGACGAGGTATTGCTGAATGTCTGCATTTCTAAACTTTCTTACAAAAGCGCTGTGCAATGAACTTCGACGTCGAGGAGTTCCTTTAATTCCGCATCGAGCGCCATGACGGTCAATGTGGCACCGACCATTTCGAGGGATGTAAAATAGTTGCCGACATAGGTGCGGTATATCTTCAGGCCGCGGCCGGTGATTTCCGCTTCGATTGTGTCGTTTAGGATATAAAGCTCATTGAGCGGCGTCGCGCCGAGGCCCGAAACAAGCACCGCGACCTCGGTGCCTTCAGGCAGGGCATGATCGTCGAGAACGATCCTGCACATATCCCTGGCGATCGCATCCGCGGTCTTCAAGGGCTCCACACGCACGCCGGGCTCGCCGTGATGCCCGATGCCGACTTCCATCGTGCCGGGTTCGATCTGGAAGTTCGGATGGCCGACCGCCGGAAGGGTACAGGGACCAAGGCCGACGCCGATCGAGCGGCAATTGTCGATGGCTTTCTGGGCGGTTGCGCGGACTTCCTCAAGCGAAGCACCGCTTGCCGCCCTGGCGCCGCCGATCTTCCACATGAAGATCTCGCCCGCCACGCCGCGGCGCTTTTTCCGTTCTTCCGGCGGGGCTGAACATACGTCATCATTGGCCACGACGGTCGCGACCTCGATGCCCTCTTTAGCGGCCATTTTTACCGCCATCTTCACATTCATGTTGTCGCCGGCATAGTTGCCGTAGAGGCAGACGACACCCTTTCCGCCATTGGCTTCGCGAACGGCGTCGTAGAAGCTCTTGGCCGTTGGAGACGAGAAAAGTTCGCCGACGGCGACTGCGTCCAGCATGTTCTTGCCGGTATAGCCGATGAAGGCCGGCTCATGACCTGAACCACCGCCGGTTATGACGCCGACCTTGCCTTGGTAAGGTGCATTCCTGGCAGCGATCACGCGCGGGTTTTCCGCAAGGCGAACAATATCGGAATGGGCTTTTACGAAGCCTTTGACGGTATCTTCGACGACTTCATCGGGATTGTTGATGAATCGCTGCATAGTGTCTCCTATAAGCTTTGAGCCAGATGCTCACAGTATCGTGTATCCGCCGTCGATCAGGAGATCGGCGCCGGTGATCATCTCCGCGCCCGCGGATGCCAGGAAAACAGCCGCGGCGGCAATCTCTTCCGGATAGGCGAAACGGCCCGCCGGAATGCGCTTTTTGGCGGCTTCGCCCTTTTCGCCGGCCCATGCCTTCTTGCCCAGCTCGGTCAGGACGATGGTGGGTGAGATGGTGTTGACATTGATGCCGTGGCGTCCCCATTCGGCGGCAAAGGTTTTCGACATGCCGATGACCCCGAATTTCGAGGCGCAATAGGCGACGTGCTCTTCGATGGCGACCGTGCCGGCTTGTGAGGCAATGTTGATGATCTTGCCGCCCTGACCGGCTGCAATCATCGCCTTGCCGACGGCTTGGGTGACCAGGAAGGTCCCCTTCAGGTTTATATCGATTGTCTTGTCCCAGTGGTCCAGCGAGAGTTCCTCCGCCGGCGCGAGGAATACGACACCGGCGCTGTTGACCGCGATATCGATCTGGCCAAAGGCAGCAAGAACATCGGCAATCGCCTTATTGACCGAGTCCATATTGGAAACGTCGCAGGCGAACGGTTTTGCGCTACCGCCGATCGCATCGGCTTTGGCGGTGGCGATGGATATGTCGATATCCAGAATAGCGACCTTCGCCCCCTTCGCGGCGAAGGCGGAAGCGATGGCCGCACCGATGCCGGACCCTCCTCCGGTTACGAGGGCAACCTTGCTGGAGAGCGGGAAATTTAGATCGATGTGGGGAGCTGTATCGGTCATTTTTGAAAAGCCTCGGTTGGCGGTGCGGGGCGGAGGTGCCGCCCCGCAATGTTGGCTTACTTGCGGGCTTCCAGGAGCTTGTCGACGTTTTCCACCGTTACCGGGGTCCACGGAACGTTGTAGACGGCTTCCTTGCCATCATTGAAAGGCATGTCTGGGTATTGGGCCCAGATGTCGGATTCCGGTTTGTAGTCACCCTTCCTTGCGTGGAAGATCGCCAGATCAAGTGCCCCTTGCGCCTGTGCACGGGCATCCTGAAGGATGGATGTCATCGTGCCGGCCTTGACGGCATGCAGGGCGTCGGTGATGCCGTCGATGCCGGCAATGGCGAAGTCCTCGGTCTTCAAATTGGCTGCCTTGATGGCCTCGATCGCACCGAGCGCCATTTCATCGTTCTGGCCGATGACGCCGTTGATCTGGCCCGGATGTGCCGTCAGCCAGTTTTCCATCAGCGTTTGGGCTTCGGCACGCGACCAGTTGGCGGTCTGGTCTTCCAGAACCTTTACTTCCGGGCATTCGGCGAGTGCCTTCTTGTTGCCTTCCAGACGGGAGATCTGGGCCGATTGGCCGATCGGTCCTTCGAGGATCACGACGTTGCCCTTGCAGCCGATTTTGTCGAGGACGTTCTTGGCCTCCATATAGCCGGAGACGGTGTCGTCCGAACCGACATAGGATGCGAGAAGCTCGGAGTTCACACGCGTGTTGGATCCGATAACCGGGATGCCGGCATCATGTGCCGCCTGGACGGCGGTTGCGCCTGCTTCGATGTCGATCGGCACGAAGATGATCGCGTCGTATTTCTGCGTGATCATCGTGTTGAACTGCTCCTGCTGGACGAGGGCGTCATAGCGGCCGTCGAATACGGTCAGATCGACTTCACCGTTCTTGATGGCGGGATGCTCTTCCAGGGCGGCCGACCATATCTGCATGAATTCCGCGTTCAGGCCATAGACAGCGGCGCCGACTTTAATCTTCTTATCCTGCGCCAGTGTTGGTGAGGCCATCAATGCGGTCGCTGCCGCAAGCGCAATCAAAAGCTTTTTCATTCTCTTTCTCCTCCGTTGAGTTCCCGGCCACTACACCAGCGTGCCGAAGAGTTGGGATGCGGTTCGACCGCTGCCCTTCGCCAGGGGCTTCAAACCCCCTGATTCCGTTTCTGGTCCAGCATGACGGCGCCGACGATCAGGGCGCCCTTCAGGACCTGTTGGTAATAGGATTGGACGCCCATCAGATCTAAACCGTTGTTCATGACGCCGATGATCAGAGCGCCGACAAGTGTGCCGGTGATGCGGCCCACCCCGCCCGAGAGGCTCGTGCCTCCGATAACGACGGCGGCAATGGCATCAAGCTCGTACGAGATACCGGCCTGCGGCAACGCGGATCCGGTTCGGGCCGAAAGCAGCATGCCTGCGAGCCCGGCAAGGCCGCCCGATATGACGTAAACCGATAGGCGCAGTCGCGAGACATTGATGCCCGACGTAACGGCCGCATGCGGGTTGCCGCCGACCGCGTAGATGTAACGGCCGAAACGCGTGCGGTTCAAAACCCACCACGAGACCAGAAAAACGATCGCGAGCAGCACGACCGGCATCGGTATGCCCAGGATGTTGCCGGTACCGATCCAGCGGAACTCAGGCGTCAGGGCGGGAACCGGGCGGCCGCCGCCATAAAGGAGCGTCATGCCACGCGCCGCCGACAGCATGCCAAGCGTGGCAACGAAGGCCGGCACCGCGAACCGCGAGACGATAATGCCCACGATGGCGCCGCAGGCGATGCCGACCAGAAGACCCACAGGAAGGGCGAGGAGAGCCGGGTAGGGGGCGCCTGGAACGCCGGCCGTCGAGGAGGTGGTGGCGAAACTTGCACTGACGATACCCGCCAGGGCGACAACCGAACCGACCGAAAGATCGATGCCCCGGGTGAGAATGACGAAGGTCATCCCGATCGCCAGAATGCCGTTGATGGACGTCTGTAGCAGCACGTTGGAGATGTTGCCCGCCGTCAGGAAATATTCGTTCGATATCGAAAGAACCAAAGCCAAAAGAAGAAATGCGACGAAGATCCCATATTCCTGGATGATAAGTTTGCGCTGTTCGGAGCCGAACCAGGTGCTGAGCGAACTATTCTCGGTGGACACGGATATTACCTCTTCAATGGCGGCGATGTCGGGATCACGACTGTTAGGTCAGGTGGACAGGTGAACGAGCGATTGCGCGTTCGATTGCTCCCTGTTGTAGATCCCGGCGGATCGCCCACGGCGCATGACCATGATCCGGTCGGACATGCCTAGAACTTCATCAATCTCCGAGGAGATCATGACGACCGTGCCGCCCTCTTCGGCGAACTCGCAGATGATGCGGTAGATCTCGCGCTTGGCGCCGACGTCGACGCCGCGGGTTGGTTCGTCAAGCAGCAGGATTTTTGGCTTGCGATGAAACCATTTGCCGAGAACGACCTTTTGCTGATTGCCGCCGGAAAGACCGGAAACAGGCATCGTGTCCCGCGCGGCCTTGATGTCGAAGCGTTCCACCATTTGCCGGCTGGCATCGGCTTCCATTCGGCGGTTCATGTTGAGGCGAGGGCTGAGCTCCGGAAGACTGGCCATGCAGATGTTGCTGCGCACGCTGCCCGTCAGGTTGAGACCCGTCAGCTTGCGGTCCTCGGTGACGAACGCGATGCCATGGGCCATCGCATCGGACGGTTTCGCGATCGTGATATTCCGGCCGTCGACGCTGATGCGTCCCCTGGAGGTAGGATCAAGGCCGAACAGGCAGTTGAAGATTTCGCTTCGACCGGAACCCATCAGCCCATATATGCCGAGGATCTCCCCCTTGCAGGCCGTAAAGGACACGTCATCGATTTTGCCCGGCGCGGTGAGACCGGATACTTCGATACCGGGGACAACGCTTGGGGCGTTGGTCTTGATGTACTCGTCTCCCAATTCCCGGCCGACGATCATGCGGATGAGCCCGGGCCTGTCGATATCCGCGAGATTGCCGCTGCCGACATAGCTGCCGTCCCGGAAGACGGTGTAGGAGTTGGCGATCTGGAAGATCTCCGAGAGGCGATGGGACACATAGACGATGCCTTTGCCCTCGGTTTTGAGGCGCTTGACGGCCTCGAACAGATGCTGGGCCTCCTTCTCGCCGATAGCGGAGGTCGGCTCGTCCATGAAGATGACTTCGGCATTGTGGCTCAATGCCTTGGCGATCTCGACCAATTGAACCTGGGCAACCGACAGGTTCATCATCAGCTGTGATGGGCGGACATTGAAGCCGAGCCGATCCAGCAAGGCCTGGGCATTGCGGTTCATCGTCTTGAAATCGATGCCACTGAAACGGCCAGACGGTTCACGGCCGAGATAGATGTTCTCGGCAACCGTCATATGCGGCACCGGGCTCAGTTCCTGCTCAATGATAGCGATGCCGGCAGCGAGTGCTTCGGCGGGGGTCGAATAGGCTACTTCCATGCCGCGGCGGCGGATCGATCCTCCGTCGCGCATGTGAATTCCCATGAGGATTTTGAGAAACGTGGATTTTCCCGCGCCATTGCCCCCGCACAAGGCATGGACAGAGCCGGCACGCAGTTGCAAACGCCCGTCAGATAGGGCCGCAACACCGCCGAAGGACTTCCGCAGCCCCTCCACCTCAAGCAGATATTCCAAGGCATGGCCTCCCGATTTCGTCCCGATCTGCGCCGGTTCATAGCCTCAGGCTAGGCGCTGCCTGAGTTGATTTTTACATTATTCGGAAATGCATCGACATTTGTCAACTCTCGTTCAAGAGAATGTTTCTCCCAGGTACCGTCTGCCGTAACCGCGGGTTCGGTATCTCGGATTCGCGTTCCGTGCGCCGAGCGTGTCCGGTCTGGGTACTTCTCGCCGGAATTCGAGCCATCGATCGAAAATCACGCGTTCTTGTCTTGCTTTCCGCTGTTCCCCTGGCCTATCTACGCAATGTTCTCAGGGCGGGGTGAAATTCCCCACCGGCGGTATCGGGAGAGATCCCGGAGCCCGCGAGCGCTTTCGGCAACCCCGAAAGGTCAGCAGATCCGGTGCGATGCCGGAGCCGACGGTATAGTCCGGATGGAAGAGAACAATGTAGCGAACGCCGTCCGTATGTCGGCGGATCGATGCTTGTTCGCCCAAGGGATATTTGGCGCTCGGTCACGAGCACGAAGATGCCGGCCACCGGCTAACCCTTGAAAGGCTTGGAATGACTATCTCTAAAATCGAAGATGCAATCGAGGCGATCGCCCGTGGAGAAATGGTGATCGTTGTCGACGACGAGGATCGCGAGAATGAAGGCGACATCATCATCGCCTCGGACAGCATTACCCCGCAGGCCGTCGCCTTCATGATGAACTACGCCCGCGGCTTGATTTGCGTGGCGATGGAAGGCGAACGTCTGGACGCGCTCGATCTTCCCTTGATGGTGCCGCGCAACACCGAATATCATAAGACGGCATTCACGGTTTCGGTGGACTACATCCCCGGCACGACGACCGGCATCTCGGCGGCCGACCGCGCGAAAACGATCCGGGCGCTGGTCGAAGACAGCGCCCGCCCCGAAGAGTTCGCCCGCCCGGGCCACATCTTTCCATTAAGAGCCAATCCTGACGGCGTTCTCGGCCGAGCGGGGCATACCGAAGCCGCCGTCGACCTCTGTCGTCTGGCGGGGCGGTACCCCTCTGGCACGATCTGCGAAGTCGCCAATGATGACGGGACGATGGCGCGGCTACCCGAGCTCATGCTCTTTGCCGAAAGACATGGCCTGCTTCTCGTCACGATCAAGGATCTGATCGATCATATGGCGCAGCGCAAACAGGCGGCTGGTGCAGTCCTGGAGATAGCGGGAGCAGCCTGAACTCAGACTGCCGGCCGTTCAATCCTTATTCAGCGGGCGGCTTGATGCCCCCGCTGGCCAGCGGCAAGCATCCTTAGCGGAGGATGGTACCGAACGATCAGATCGATAACGCCTGCTGTGCTTGTTCGCTTATGCGGGTCCCTATCACTTTCGCGATTAGCGCAAGGGAGATGGCGCCTGGATCCGGATGGCCAATGCTGCGTTCTGCCAATGGACGTGCGCGCCCGAGGCGCGGGGAAAGCGGCGCCGTCGCCTCCGCTGCTGTCTGTGCGGCGGACGCGGCATCGTTCCATGCTTTCGATAGCGATTGTCCTTCCGATATGTTCTTCTCCAGGGTGCCGACGAAGGGAAGAAGGGCGTCGACCAGCGTCTTGTCGCCGATTTTGGCGCCGCCGATCCGTGTCACGTCGTCGGCCGCAGCACGAGCGCCCCTGGCGATGGCAGATGCGTTCAAGCGGTCTGTATCCGAGAAGGCCCCGCTCCAGGATCTTAAGAGCAATCCCCAGATCGCACCAGATGTGCCGCCCGCCCGATCCGCCCACGCATCGCCTGCAACTGCGAGCGCCGACTTTGCGCCGGCGCCGCTTTCGACTGCCGCATGGATCGCCTTCTTCGCGGCAGTGGCACCCCGGCGCATGCCCTGACCATGATCGCCGTCGCCGGCATGCGCATCCATGAGGCCGAGTTCCTGCTCGTTTTTCTCAAGAGCATCGACAATTACGTTGAAGAGACCGGCCAGGCAGGCCGCGTCCTGTCTCGATGCCTCGGAAGAAGGCGGATAGGCGGGTGCTTCGTCTTCGTCCTTCGGGGTTATGTCAATTTTCTCGGTCCGGAAGGTTTCGCCACGCCGGAATACCGGCGTATCGCAAGGGGCAAGCCATAGCCGCTCGAGTTCATCGTCCAACCAGGTGATCGTCAGGGAGCAGCCCTGCATGTCCAGGCTAGTGACGAGTTCCCCGGCTTCTGCACGCACGATCTCGACATCATGCGAACGCAGTGTCTTCTCCACGGCGTTCCAGAGAACGAACAGTTCCTCATATTTGGTCGCACCAAGACCATTGAGCAGTACCGCCGCCCGTTTTCCGCCGGCAGGACGTTCTTTTAGCAAAGTAGAGACGAGCAGGGTCGAAAGCTCCGTTGCGGACACAAGATCGCGTTCCTGAATGCCGGGTTCGCCATGAATGCCGAGGCCGATCGCCATCCGACCCGCAGGCACCGTGAAGAGCGGTTCCCTGGAGCCCGGCAGCGTGCAGCCGCCAAATGCAACGCCGAGGGACGTGGTGCGCGCATTGGCATGGCGGGTGACGCGCTCCACCTCAGCCAGCGGCATGCCGGCTTCGGCGGCGGCACCGGCGATCTTGAAAACGGTGAAGTCGCCGGCAATGCCCCGGCGCTGGATATGACGGTCCGCGGGCGCGCTGGCGACATCGTCGGTGACGGTCACGATCCTGACGTCTATGCCCTCCGCTTTCAATCGTTCGGCCGCAACACCGAAATTGAGAACATCACCGGCATAATTGCCAAAGCCAAGCAGGATTCCGCCTCCATGATTGGCCTTGCGGCAGACCCGTGCGATTGCCGCCGTCGAGGGGGAGGCGAATATCTCGCCGGCAACCGCCGCATCGGCCATGCCGGGGCCGACATAGCCGGCGAAGGCCGGATAGTGACCGGAGCCGCCGCCGACGATGACGGAAACCTTCCCGCGCGGGACTTTGGTGGAGCGGATGACGCCGCCTCGGACCAGATGGACATAGCGGCTATAGACGTTTGCAAAGCCTGCAAGCGCGGTGGCTGCGAAGTCTTCTGCGTCATCGAGTATCTTGGTCATTCCGGTTTTCTCCCTTCGCCCAGCGTGCCCCTTCCGCTCGAGCACTCCGTGCATCATCTCCACTGTGCAAGCAAGTTTGCGCAAAAGGCGTTTCGTTGCAAAGGCCGTTGGTTGTGCGAAAGGACGGCATTCACACGACCGAATATCACAATCCAACATCCACTTTGGGAATGCTGATTCCACAAAATCATCATAAAAAATGTGATTTTGATATTATGGATTGTTATTTCTGTTCATATGCCGTATTCGAGTGCCCTCATCAAGGAGGATTAGATGCCCACGTCGAAGTCAGGCCTGTTCGAGCTTGCCAATTGCATTCGCGCGCTCTCCATCGATGCCGTCGAGGCGGCGAATTCGGGGCATCCCGGCATGCCCATGGGGATGGCCGATGCCGCAACGGTCCTGTTTTCCAACCATTTGAAATTTGACGTGGCGGACCCGAAGTGGCCCGACCGCGACCGGTTCGTGCTGTCGAACGGGCATGGTTCCATGCTGCTTTATAGCCTGCTCTACCTCACGGGTTATGAGGGAATGACCCTTGATGAACTAAAGAATTTCCGGCAGTGGGGTTCGAAGACGCCAGGGCATCCCGAATACGGCCATACACCGGGCGTCGAGACGACGACGGGGCCATTGGGGCAGGGGCTCGCCGGAGCGGTCGGCATGGCCATCGCTGAGCGTCATCTCTCCGATGTTTTTGGAGCTGACCTCATCGACCACCGAACCTACGTCTTCTGCGGTGACGGCTGCCTGATGGAGGGTGTCGGCCAGGAAGCCATTTCGCTTGCCGGCCATCTGGGGCTTGGCAAGCTGATCGTTCTCTACGACGACAATGGGATCACGATTGACGGTTCGACCTCTGTGTCGTTCACGGAAGACGTTCCGGCCAAGCTGTCGGCTTGCGGCTGGCACGTCCAGCGGGTGGATGGCCATGATCATGCCGCGATCGATGCGGCTCTTTCCCAGGCAATTGCGGAAGACAGTCGGCCTTCATTGATTGCGCTGAAGACGATCATCGGCTTTGGCGCGCCGACGAAAGCGGGCATGAATTCCTCGCATGGCTCTCCGCTCGGCTCAGCGGAAGCGGCGGGCGCCAAGGCCGCCATCGGCTGGAGTTCGGCGCCCTTTGAAATACCGGCAGACCTTCTCGAAAAATGGCGGGCGATCGGCCGACGCGGGCAGGCGGCTCGCAGCCGTTGGACCGACCGACTGTCGGCGGTGGATCCAGCGCTCGGCGCGGAGTTCCGGCGGCGTGTGCTGGGGCTTCTTCCGGAAAGCTTCGATAAGGCCATTGCCGATGCCCGGGCCCGGCTGTTCGAAGCGCCGCAGGCTGTCGCGACCCGCAAGGCAAGCCAGATCGCGCTTGAGACCATCACCACGGCATTGCCGGAAATGCTGGGTGGCTCGGCGGACCTCACGCATTCCAACCTGACGCGGGTACCGGCTGTCGACACGGATTTCGGCCCGCATTCCGCCGGGCGCTATGTCAGCTACGGCGTGCGTGAATTCGCCATGGCCGCGGCCATGAATGGGATGGCGGTGCATGGAGGCGTCATTCCCTATGGCGGCACCTTCCTGGTTTTCTCCGATTATTGCCGCAACGCCATCCGGCTTTCGGCGCTGATGGGGACAAGAGTGGTCTATGTCTTGACGCATGATTCGATCGGGCTTGGCGAAGACGGCCCGACCCACCAGCCGATCGAGCATCTGGCAAGCCTGAGGGCCTTGCCGAACCTGCACATGTTCCGTCCCGCGGATGCCGTCGAAACGCTGGAGTGCTGGGAAATCGCCATGCGCGACGTGAATAAACCCTCCGTTCTGGCACTTTCCCGTCAGAACGTTCCGCAGCTTCGCAGGGAGCCGGACATGGAAAACCGGTCGGCGATGGGCGCTTATGTGATCAAGGATACGGCGGGCGAGCGCGATATAACCCTGCTGGCAACAGGTACCGAAGTCGCGCTTGCCGTTTCGGCGGCGGAAGAACTTGCGAAAGAAGGGATCGCCGCCGCGGTGGTCTCGATGCCGAGTTGGGATCTGTTTGAAGCGCAATCCCGGGAATATCGCCGCGAGGTTCTCGGTAGCGCGCCAAGGCTTGCCATCGAGGCGGCCGCCAAGTTCGGCTGGACTCGCTATGTCGAGAGCGAGGATGACGTCATCGGCATGAGCGGCTTCGGTGCTTCGGCGCCCGCCGATGTGCTCTATGAAAAATTCGGCATCACCAGGGAAGCGATCATGAAGCGGGCCCGTGAATTGACAGGTGCGGTCAATGAATTCACGGCCTGATCTCTCGAAGCTAGAACTCGAAGGCGACGACAACGCCTTCAAGCACAGGCCGGTGCAATCCTATCTCACGGACTGGGCGGCCGGCGACAGGGGCCGTCAATCGGTCGCAAGGCTGCTGGAAGCAATCCTTTGCGGAGCCGCGATTTTGTCCAGGCGCATTGCCGCGGGGCGGCTTCCGGGCGACCCGGGCCGGCTCGCCGGATCGAATGCCGACGGTGACCGCCAAAAAAGCATCGATGTCGGATCACATCAGCTTTTCGTCGACCTCCTTATTGCCGCTGGCGCGGCGCAGGTGCTCTCCGAAGAGGCGGAAGAGCCCATTATGGGGCATGCCGGTGGAACGCATGCGGTGGCGATCGATCCATTGGATGGTTCTGGCAATGTAGGGCTCGGCGCGCCTCTTGGGACGCTTTTTTCCATTCTGCCCTATCAGGCCGGCACGGATCCTTTCCTGCAGCCGGGGCGGGAGCAGGTCGCTGCCGGCTATGTTTCCTATGGCAATTCCGTCGATCTCGGCTTTTCTGTCGGCAAGGGGCTGGTGTCCGCCACCATGGATGCGCGAAGCGGACGCTTCCTCATCCTCGCGGAGGAGATGGCGCTATCCCGCGAAACGGGCGATCTAGCGTTCAACGCATCCGTCTATCGCCATCTGCGCCCCGGCATGAAGGCCTATGTGGACGATTGCCTGCAGGGCAAGAGCGGGCCGCGCGGCCGCGATTTCAATATGCGCTGGTTGGGGGCGGCGGTCGGCGAACTTCACCGGATTCTCCTGAAGGGCGGCCTGTTCTTCTATGTGGATGATTTGCGTCCGGGCTATGAGCAAGGCCGCCTGCGGCACGTCTATGAAGCAAACCCCATCGCTTTCCTGTGCGCGTCGGCCGGCGGCAAGGCCTCGGATGGTTGCCAGCCGATCCTCGAAAAACAGCCGCAAACATATCACGGGCGCACCAGCCTCATATTCGGATCGGCTGACGAGGTCGATACGGTCTGCGGTTACATCGCCCGCCACCAATAACATCGGAGGGAACAAGGAATATCATGGCACGCATTACGCTTCGACAATTGCTGGATCACGCCGCCGAACATGGCTACGGCGTGCCGGCCTTCAACATCAGCAATATGGAGCAGGCGCTGGCGGTCATGGAGGCCGCCGATGCGACGAAGGCGCCGGTCATCATTCAGGCCTCGCGGGGCGCGCGCAGCTACGCCAACGATATCATGCTGCGACACATGATGGATGCATGCGTCGAGATCTATCCTCATATTCCGGTCTGCGTTCACCTCGATCATGGCAACGAACCGGGCAGTTGCATGACAGCCATCCAGTCCGGCTTCACCTCCGTCATGATGGATGGCTCATTGGAAGCGGACGGCAAGACGCCTGCCGACTGGACCTATAATGTCAATGTCACGCGGCAAGTGACCACGATGGCACATCTCGGCGGCATTTCCGTCGAAGGCGAGCTAGGCGTGCTCGGCTCGCTGGAAAGCGGCATGGGCGAACAGGAGGACGGACACGGCGCCGAAGGGCAGCTTTCCCATGATCAGTTACTGACGGATCCGGATGAAGCGGTGAAGTTCGTCGCCGAAACCAAGGTCGATGCGCTGGCTGTCGCCATGGGAACCAGCCACGGCGCTTACAAATTCTCCCGCAAGCCGGACGGCGATGTCCTGGCGATGCATGTCATCGAGGCAATCCACCGGAAGCTGCCGAACACGCATCTGGTCATGCATGGTTCCTCATCGGTGCCCGAAGAACTGCAGGAGATCATCAACCGGTATGGCGGCGCCATCAAGCCGACATGGGGTGTGCCGGTGGAGGAGATCCAGCGGGGTATCCGCAATGGCGTCCGCAAGATCAACATCGATACGGACTGCCGCATGGCAATGACCGGTCAGGTCCGCCGTGTGCTGAGCGAAAATCCGGCCGAGTTCGATGTCCGGAAATATTTGAAGCCCGCGATGATCGCGCTGACCAAACTTTGCTGCGAGCGCTTCGAGCAGTTTGACACGGCGGGACATGCCGAAGACATTACGCCGCTGACGCTTGCTCAAATGGCGAAGCGCTACAAGTCCGGCGAACTGGATCCGGTTTTGGCATAACGCTCGTTGTCGGTGGAGGGCGCCTTTCCATGCTGTTCCATGAGGAAGGCCGGCCCTGTCAATGAGTTCAGGGCCCAGTTTCCAAAAATTCCAAAGCGGGCTAATCTCGTGATCTCGCAGGTCCAGCGTTGATTTTTTCGCTTCTTCAAACGACCCATCCTCAATCCTCAATCCTCAACCCCGAAATCTAGTTGAATCATCATCAGGAAATGATCGCCTCGCCTCACTTTCTCGGCTTCCCCGACCGCCTCGCCGAAGGCCGCATCCCGCGAGCGGTGATTTTCGGAGCCGGTCATGGCAGCACCTATCCCGGCAAGGACAGCAGCGGCTATGCATTGGCCGCCGACGCCATCCGCATCGCCAGCCAGGAGGATGCCGCGCTCGTCGAGCACTGGGATTTCGATCTCGGCGGACCGCTGTTCGATGGCAAGCCGGTCTGTTGCATCGACGCCAGCGACATCCCGACCGCCATGCATGACAACGCCGGCAACCGGGCGCGGATCGAGGCGAAAACGCGCGAGATCCTGGCATTGCCGGCCGTACCGATCCTGCTTGGCGGCGACGATTCCGTGCCCATTCCCTTCATCGGCGGCTTTATCGATCACGGACCGGTCTGGATTCTTCAGATAGACGCTCATATCGACTGGCGTGATGAGCTCTATGGGGAACGCTACGGCTATTCGAGCCCGATGCGTCGGGCGAGCGAGATGCAGCATGTCGCCGGTATCGTGCAGGTCGGCATGCGTGGCGTCGGCAGCGCACGCCACACCGAAATCGAAGCGGCGCAGCACTATGGCAGCCGCTTCGTGACCGCCCGCGAGGTCCACGCCCAAGGTATCGAAGCCGCGCTCCGGCATATTCCGGAAGGAGCGCGGGTCGTCGTTACCCTCGACTGCGACGGTCTTGATCCAAGTATTATGCCCGGTGTGGCGGCGCGTACCCCCGGCGGCCTTACCTATACGCAGGTGATCGATCTGATCGCGGGCCTTGGCAAACGGGCCAGGATCGCAGGGTTCGACCTTGTCGAGCTCTATCCTCCCGCCGACATTGACGGACTGTCGGCTCTGACCGCCGCGCGGCTGCTCGCCAATGTGATCGGCACCATCGTCCGACAGGTTTGAAACCCTACTCCTCAAATCGGCTCGTGGCGTCGCGATCGCGGTCATATCGTCTGGCGAGCGGAAATGGCGGCAACCAGGATTCGCGACGGATAGTCCAGAGTTCATAGGTCGGCTTCAGCTGGTCGGGGGCATCGAGCGATCCCAGATTCACTTCGATTTCGTCTCCGCTGCGCCCGAAAACTGGCGAGCCGCAACGGGGACAGAAAAACCGCCCGGCATAACCGCGTGTTTCGCCCTCGATCGTTACCGCATCCTGAGGGAAGATCGCGGAAGCATGAAAAAGGGCGCCATGATGCTTGCGGCAGTCGAGGCAGTGACAAATGCCGACCCGGCATGGCAGTCCCGACGCCACAAATCGGACATTGCCGCACAGGCAGCCGCCGGTGAAACGGTCCATGCTGCGTCTCCTTTAAAATCAAGCGGTCAGAATGGCTACAACGAACAGCACTGCCATTGCAATTGCCCGCCGCGGAGCGGGACGCGTCTTGAACGATCAAAAATCAGAAGATCAGCCCGTGGCGCGTCTCAAGCAGTGCGACAGTCATTTCGATTTCCTGTCGACGCCTCTCTTCGTTCCAGCTAAGCGCATTTGCGGCGATTGTCGCGATTTCCTCGAGACCGGGCCGAGACAGAAGTCCTTCAATCGCCGTCGTCGTCCGGCGCATGACGATATCCGGGAGATGAGCAATCATCTCCGATCGGGCGATCCAATCGATCTCGCCCCGCGTATAACCCTCGACGTGCTCAAGCGGTGCTTCGTTCTCAAATTCCTGGATGTGGGACAAAATGAGATCGCTCGTGGTTCCATAGCGCGCCAGAAGATTGTCGATGAACTCCGGCTTCATCGCGCTTGCCTTGCTTCGTTCTCCAATCCAGTTCTTTCGGGCGGCGCTATCTATAGGAAATGCGCGTCCGCCCCCGATCGGCTGCATTTGTGTGCTCTGCCGGCGGGGAGCGTCGAGCTGCTTGAGAAGCGTGTCGGCGACTTCTTCCGCAAATCCACGGAACGTCGTCCATTTCCCGCCGACGAGGGACACAATGGAAAAAGGCCGTTCTGCTGTCGGTGACAGGACCGGCGCTGAATGATCACGACTGATCAGCCCGGGCTGGCTGGCGTCCGATGCCGGCAGGGGCCGGATGCCACTATAGGTATAGACGATCTGGCTGCGATCGAAATGCATGTCCGGCAGCAGCGACTTCAGGCTGGCGAGGAAATAGTCGATTTCGTCCTCCTCGCATTGGACGTTGTCCGGATCATCCGACTTGATGTCCGTGGAGCCGACGAGGACAAGGCCGAGGTATTCGTAAACCAGGCAGATGCGACCATCGTCTGCCTCAAAATAGATCATTCGTCCCTTGAGGCTTTCGACGAGTTCGGGGTGCCGGAGCAAAATATGTGACCCCTTTGTCCCGCCGATCAGTTTTGTCGGCTCGCCGAGGCTCGTATTGATCCTGTCGATCCAGGGACCGCCGGCATTGACCACGATCTTCGGGCGAGCGGCAAAGCGGTTATCCAGATCGTCCTTGAAAGTGAGCACGCCGCCATCGCGGCTCTCCAGCTCGGCATAGTTCCTGGCATGGGAACCGGCGTTTGCTTCCATTCCATCCCTGATCAGTTCCCAGACCAGCCGCTCCGGTCGGGTGATCCTGGCGTCGTAATAGATCCCGCCTGCGACGATGCGCGGTGTTATTTCCGGCATTTCCTTGAGCGCGGCATTGCGGAACAGGAAGCGGTGCTTCGGCATGACGCGGTGGCGCGCGCCATAGACATCATAGAGCCAAAGGCCGATCTTTATGAGGAGCGCGCCGCGGCTGCGCGGCGCGGTGGTCGATCCGGCAAGGGTACGCAGCGCCGAAAGCGCTCCCTTCGCATAGGAGAAGGAGGGTATGAAGGTCGCAAGAGGCTCCACACAATGAGGCGCGTTGCGCAGGAGCAGATTACGCTCGAGCGTCGATTGAGCCACGAGCCCCAGCTCTCCGGTTTCGAGATATTTGATGCCCCCGTGGATAAGGCGGGAAGGGGCAGCGCTCGTGCCGGAGCCAAAATCCGCCTTGTCGACGATCAGGCATCTGATCCCTTGCAGGCAAAGTTCCCGGAAAAGACCGGCGCCGTTGATGCCGGCACCGATGATCACGACATCATAATCGCCGGCAGAGCCGGTTTGAGAAACGGCATCTGCGTTTTCCGCGATCTGGTTGTTCATTATTTCATTCCATCAGAGGCGGACGAGGCCAGTTTCTGGAGCTTTGGCCAGACGGGCTTCATCGCTTCGGCCAGTTCGAGAAAGACCTGATACTTGGTCTCGTATGCCGCGCATCGCTCCGGATCCGGCTCGTGAAGTGTTTCTATTTCGGAGAGATCGCGGGGATCGTCAGTCGGCGCGGTATAGACGCCCATGCCAGCGCCAGCGCAGAGGGCGGCGCCCCAAGCCGCGGCTTCCTCCGTTTTTGTTGCCGCCACAGGCATTCCAAGAATGTCGGCGAAAAGACCGGCGATCATGGGATTCCTCGAAATGCCGCCCGTCAGACGGGCTGTTCCAGGTGAGAAACCGTCGCGCAATGCATCGACATGGATTCGGTGGTTGAAGGCGATGCCCTCAATGATGGCACGAATGATATCACTGCGATCATGCCATGCGTTAAGGCCGAAGAAACCTGCGCTGGACGCGCCCGCGAAAGGAGAGCCGAAAAGATAGGGATGGAAAATGACGCCAGCGGCATTCGCCGACATCGCAAGCTCTTGTGCTATCAATGCATGCACGCTTTCGCCGGCCTGTTCAGCGGCTTTCGCTTCCTCGGCGCAAAGCCGCTCAATAAACCAGTCATAATTAGCCGTGGATGCTGGAGAAATGGACATATTGTTCCACTCTCCGGGCATGATGCCATTCCGGCAGAACCAGCGGGCATCGACTTCGGGCCTATATGAAACCGTCTCGTTGATCGAATATGTTCCGGCGACGATCGCTACAACGCCCTCGCGATAGCCTCCGATGCCCAGAGCGGAGGCCGTGACATCATGCAGGCCGGCTACGACCGGTGTTCCTTCGAGAAGTCCGGTCTGCCGTGCCGTTGGACCGGTTACAGTGCCAACAACATCGACCGAGGATGCGATGGGAGGGCGCTTGTCCCATAACGCCTCCAGGCCGAAAAGCGTGAAGGCCGCCTCAGAATAGTTCTGCGATTGCACATCCGTGAAGGACGTGCTCGCCTCGGTGCGATCCGTGCCGATCGTTCCGCAAAGGCGATATCGCAGCCAGTCCTTGGCGGCCATGAAATGGGCTATGCCTGAAAAACGTTCCGGCTCATCGTCCTTGATCCAGCGAAGGATCGCCGAAGGAGCAGAAGCATGCGGATGCTGGCCGGTCAGGGAAAGGGAACGCTCTGCGGTTTCGCCGTCGTTCCACTGATCCGCGATATCGATCGCTCTCGTGTCCAGCGACAGGATTGCCGGTCCCAGTGGCTGGTTGTGGCGATCAAGGAGATAGATGCCGTCACCATGGGCGGTGGCGGCGATCGCGATGATATCGCCAGCCGGCCTTCCCATTCCATCGACGGCTTCCCTGATCGCCTCGGCGGTCGCGGCCCACATGAGTTCCATATCGCGCTCGACATGGCGGGGCTTGGGAATGATCTGCGGAATGCGGCGGCGGGCTACCGAAAGCACGCGTCCATCGATATCGAAGATGACGGCTTTTGTGACGGTCAATCCGCTGTCTATGCCGAGAATGCTCGCCATTCTGTCTTCCTTTATTTCGCAATCAAGCGCATGCCGTCGACATTCTCAGCTGGTTGCCTATATCGCATCAGTCCGGCTGCTTGCCGCCGGCGACGACGACATTGATCCCTTTCGAACGCATTCGGGACAGATGCTCGATTGGCGTATCCTCGTCGACGATAACGGCGTCGAATTCATCAAGCGCGGCAAACCGATGCAAAGCGCGCCGTTCAAACTTGGTATGATCCGCGAGCAGAATTCGTTTGGCGGCCGATTCAAACATTGCACGCTTCGTCTCTATGGTTTCGGGAGACTGGTGAAAGACGATGTCGTCGATGATCGCGGCCAGGGACAGAAAAACCGTATCGGCTCGCAAACGGCGGATTTCGCTGGTGGTGATATGTCCCATGAATGCGTTGCACCAATTGTAGAACTGCCCGCCAAGGCTGATCAGGTTGAGGTCGCGGACCCCTTTGAGTTCGTTGATAAGAACCAGCGAATTGGTGATGACGGTGAGCGGCACTTTCGAAGGCAGCAAGGTGGTCATCTGCTGGACGGTGGTGGAGTCGTCTAGGATAACGGCCTGCCCGGGTTCGACGAAACGCACCGCAGTCTGCGCGATGGATTTCTTCTCGTCGGACTGCCGGGTGGCGCGGTAGACATCGCTCGATTCGATAAGGCTGGTAGGAGCGGCGGTAACAATACCGCGGGTCTTGCGGATGATGCCCCGGCTGACCAGATCATCGACATCGCGATGGGCCGTCATGAGGCTGATACCGAAGCGTTCCGTGAGGTCCTCTATTCGAATTGATCCTTCCGCGATCACGATCTCGGCAATCAATTGGCGTCGGGCGAGCTGCCTTGCGTGCCTGCTGTCGCTTGGCATTTCGTCTGACAGCATTTCCCTGACGTCGACTTTCTTTTTCACGATCGCCCTTTCCATGAAACCTGCCTGTTCGGGTTTCGTATCCGGTATCTCCCGGCAACGCAAAGGTCCCGATGACCCGGTTTCGCATCCAGCTCGCAACCCCAAAAGCCTCGACTGCCGGCACGTTCCATGGCCATTGTTCCAGCCAGCGAATTCAAGTCACCAGGAGGCGCGGTTATGCGCCTCCTGGTGATTTCGGATCATTCGCTGAGAACGAACGGAGCCGTGTACTTGTCGACATTGTCCTTGGTGATCAGGAGGCAATCGAAAAGCTGCTTTTCACGATCAACGCCAGTATTGCCGGTCTTGATGAAGCTGTCGGCCTGCTTGACGGCCTCTGCTGAAAAGACCGCCACAGGCTGAAGAACCGTGTACTGAAGTTCGCCGGCTTTGATCGCGTCAACGGCATCGGGAGATCCGTCGAAACCGCCGACCTTGACCTGATCGAGCTTACCGGCTTCCTTCAGCGCGGCAATCGCGCCGAGAGCCATTTCATCATTGCCGCTGATCACGCCGATGATGTCGGGATGGGCTTGTAGCATCGACTGCATCTTGTCGTGACCTTGGGTACGGTTCCAGTTCGCGACTTCCTTGGCGACTTTTTCGAGATCCGGATATTGAGTGAGAATGGTTTCGTAGCCGTTCGAGCGGGTTGCCGCGTTGTTATCGGACGGGTTGCCGAAGAGTTCGGCATATTTGCCTTCTTCACCGACGGCTTCGACCCACTGTTGCGCGCCAAGCGCCGCGCCCTGCGCGTTGTTGGAGACGAGCTGCGCCTTGGCAAGGCCTTCCTGGTTGATTTCGGCATTGACCAGGAACACCGGAATGCCGGCTGCAACCGCCTTCTTGACCGCCCCGATCGAGCCGTCGGCGTTTGCCGGGTCGAGAATGATTGCGGCGGATTTGTTTGTGATTGCCGTGTCGATCAGGTTGCTTTCCGTGTTGGTGTCGCCCTTATGCGCGCTGACGGTTGCCTTGTAGCCGAGCTTTTCCGCCGTTGCTTTGGCAACTTCACCTTCCGTGAACCAGTAGGGGTTGGACGGGTCGTTGACGATGATCGTCATCAGGTCCTGCGCCCAGGCCGTGCTGGTGAGCAATGGGGCGGCCGCGATCGCCGCGAGAAGTACGCGCTTGCCTTTATTGAACATGATCTCACTCCCTTTCAATGAGCTGAGGTTGCGCCGGTTTCCGGCATTATTCCCCGCGATCGGTCCCTTGTTTGCCTCCTTGCCTATCGCGGAAAAGCCTGGTGCGCCGTCGCTCTATCACCAGCGGCGGCCGTATTTGATGCTGTTGAGCAGGACGGCCATGACGATCACGGCGCCGGTGAAGACGGTCTGCCAGTAAGCGGAGACGCCGATGATCACGAGACCATCCGACAGGAAGCCGATCACGAAGGCGCCGAGCAGGGTTCCGATGACCGTGCCGCGGCCGCCCGTGAGAGCGGCGCCGCCGATGACGACGGCTGCAATGGCGGTCAGCTCATATGTCGTGCCGGCTGTCGGACCCGCGGAGGTGAGCTGGGAAGACAACACGAGGCCGGCGACGGCCGCACAGACACCTGAAAGCATATAGACGATAATCTTTACACGCTTGACCGGGACGCCGGAGAGTTCGGCGGCGTGCTCGTTGCCGCCGGACGAATAAAGCCAGCGGCCAAAGGCGGTTCGCGAGAGAAGGATGCCACAGGCGATCGCGAAAACAGCAAGCACCAGAACGCCAATCGGAAGGCCGGCGAGGCGGTTGAAGCCGAGCCAGTCGAACCCGGTATTGCCGAGTTCCGGGCGCCCGCCCAGATTGTTGTAGGTAAGACCGTTGGTCATCAGCAGTGCGATGCCGCGGGCGACATAGAGAACGCCGAGCGTCGCGACGAACGCGGGGACGCGCAAGTAAGCGATCAGCACGCCGTTGACGGCGCCCACGACTGCGCCGAGCAGGCACGTCAGCACCACCACGACCCAGACCGGCGGATAGAGGATGACGCCGAACTGAGGCAGGGTTACGCCCTGCATGAGGAAACCGGCCACCACACCGGCCAATCCGAGGGTGGAGCCGACCGACAGGTCGATGCCCCCGTTGAGGATGACCAGCAGCATGCCGATCGCCAGCAGTCCAAAGATGGCGACATGCGATGACATGATAAGAAAATTGTTGATGGTGAAGTAGTTAGGCGACATCGACGAAAACACGATGACGATGGCGATCAGCGCGAAGAATGCGCGGCCTTCGAACAGCAGTTCCACCAGGCTTTTCTTGCGCTTGCCCTTTGCATTCGGCTTGCTTGTTTCCACGGAAGTGGTGACCGACATTGTTTGGCGCTCCTTCACTGGGGCTAGTGCGTGACTACAGCCTCACCCGAGGCAGCCATGATTTGTTCTTTGGTGGCGTCAGGGCCGAATTCAGCTGAAATGCGGCCGCGACGCATGACGATGATACGATGCGCGATGCTCAGGCATTCGCCGACTTCGGATGTCGTGTAGATGACGGCGAGGCCCCGCTTGGCCCGTTCGGCAAGCAGCTTGAACACTTCGGCTTTGGCGCCGATGTCGATGCCGCGACTGGGCTCGTCCAAAAGGATCACTTCCGGATCGGTTGCGAGCATCTTGCCGATGACGACCTTTTGCTGGTTGCCTCCCGATAGCGAGCCGATCGCAGCCCCACCGCCGTCGGACTTGATGTGAACCCGCTGAATAGCGTCGCCGACGAGCTGTGCCTCCTTGGTAAAAGACGTAAAGAACACACGCGTAATCGCGCCGATGCTTGCAAGCGAGAGGTTGCGGCCGACGGTCATTGTCTGGACAAGCCCATCACGCTGCCTGTCTTCGGGGACCAGAACGAGGCCGTTGCGAATGCATTCGGCAATGGATTTGCCGGTCACATTCTGTCCCCTCAGCGTGACTTTTCCGGATGAAGGAGAAAGCCGTCCTGCGACAGCTTCCAGAAGCTCCGTTCGACCGGCGCCCATAAGGCCATAGATGCAGACGATCTCGCCTTCACGGACAGACAGGCTGAGGTTGTCGACGACGTTATAATCCGCTCCTGAGGGATCAGGCACACTCAACCCCTCGATCGACAGGGCGACGCTACCGATGGTGTGGTCGGTCGGCGGGGAGCCCAGGTCGAAATTTTCGCCCACCATATGGCGTACGATCCACTCAAGATTGATGTTTTTCCGCTCGGCGTAAGCAGTCATCGTACCGTCACGGAGGACAACTGCATGATTGGTGATCTGCAGGGCTTCTTCGAGGTGGTGTGAGATATAGACGATCGAGACACCTTTGCTCGTCAGGTCGCGAATGACCTTGAAGAGCACTTCCACTTCAGAGGCGCTGAGCGCTGACGTCGGCTCATCCATGATCAGGATACGCGAGTTGACGGAGAGCGCCCGGGCGATTTCGACGATCTGCTGCTGCCCGAGACGCAGGTCCTCGACCAGCGTCAGCGGATCGATGTCTTCCTCGAGCTCGGCCATCAGCGCCTGGGTCTGGCGCTCCTCCTCGGCAAAATCCACGCCCGTTGCCGTCCGGATTTCGCGCCCCATGAAGATGTTGTCGCGCACGTTCATGTTCGGCGCGAGGCTCAGTTCCTGGTGGATGATGGAAATGCCGTGTTCGCGCGCTTCGGTGGATGAGGAAAACGTGATGGGTTTTCCGTCCAGCACGATCTCGCCGGAGGTCGGGCGAACGACGCCGGATAGTATCTTCATCAGCGTGGATTTACCTGCGCCGTTCTCACCGAAGAGCGTCGTTACCTGACCACGATGAATGTCGAAATTCACGCCCTTGAGCGCATGAATATTGCCGTAGGATTTCGCGATGTTGCGCGCGGCGAGCACGACCTCGCCGATTTTCCCCGGGGATTGGTCGTTGCTCATTGTACCTCGAGCCTCACCGGTGTCACGATCCAGCTCTTGGGATTGACCAGCTTGAAGACGCCCACTACGGCGATGGTCTTGCCGGTAAGGGCATTCGGGTCGATGTCGGCGAGCACCGCCTTCTTGACCTGGTTGTTGATTGCCGAACCGGCGTCCTGATACTCGATTTGGTTGGTGAACTGGTCGAACTGAATTGTTCCGGTGGAATCCCTGAGGTCGGTTCCCGTTAGGGCCGGGCCGGTCTGCACGCGGACATTGATCTCCGGCGGCAGGCCCTCGATCGCGACCGTGTTGTAGTGAGACTTACGCTCACCGACCACGCCTGTGAACGAGACAGGAAAAACGGGGCCGGTAGAAGTCGCCACACCGTATTTCTGACCGGCCGTCTGCTTGTCCTCCTGGATTGCCTTCGCGAGTTCGACGGCGTCCACGGCGCGCTTCTCGACGTTTTCCTTGATCTTCGGGAACTCGCTTTCGCCAAAAGTCTGGGCTGAAAATCTCTGTTCGCGAACATCGTGCTGGGAGCCGATCACGATGATCTTCGTGTCAAGCGCCATGGCGCCCAAGACGATCGCGGCTGCTCCCAATGCCCACATGTAGCGTTTCGACGGTCGGGCGGCGTTTCTTCTGATGCGTTCAGTCATGAGCGTATGGCCTCGGCAGTTCCGGTGGGCGCTGATGTTTGATGTCAGTGGCTGGGAATGTTGATCCCCAGGGCGGCTAAAGCGCATGCTCGGCGGTCGCCGCTTCTAATACGGACGCCAATTGCGCATTTCCGCCACCGCTGGCGGTTGATTGTGTTTGCCATGGTTTCCTCCCATCCGAACGCCGAGCGGAAGTCTCCCCATTCCCTCGGCACTCATGACCTTCGCGATCGCTGCGTTATGGTCATGTTAATTAATGCAAGAGATATGTTAAATTCACGCGAGCTGTCAACGGGTCTCATTTCGTATTTTCGGTCCGGGTGCGATGAGCTGCCTCGGTCCCATTCTCGTTTTACGCCGTGGCCGTCCTCTGTTTCGCGCCTGCAGAAAGCGTCTTGAATTGCGCTGCGCGTTAAAGCGATTCCTGATCTTGCAGTACCGTTTTTGAATTAACAGGCTGACATATCTGCAAAAACTCTATTTCATGCAGCTTCTTGCGCGTGACCATAAAAGCGCTTTCCCCGGAAATTCGTTTCCCGGGCCGGAGCGCGCGATATCAGTAACGTTTCGCAAGGTTGTCGATTATTTTACATGAAAAAAAATTCCGGTAGAGAAAAAAATTACGAGACTTGTGTTAAGTTTATGGTATCTCTATTCAAGGTGAATGTTGTCGCGTCCTTTGAGGTGCGGTTGCATGCTCACGAGCAAGGATCCGGCCTCTGCGTCGTGAATGGTCGGCACCAGAATCTCGTCCAGATACCGCATCGGCTTTCGCAGCGAGCGCAGGGAGGAGTGAAATGAGTTCAATCGGTTCGGCGTCTCGATCGGGCGCGCGTGTTTTGCATCGCGAGGTCTGTCGTGGCTGAAAAGGCGGATCTGATTATTGGTATCGATGCAGGCACCTCGGTTATGAAGGCCGTTGCCTTCACACTCGCTGGTAACCAGATAGCGTCCGCGTCGGTCCGCAATGCCTACAATGCCGGGGACGATGGTTCGGTGACGCAGTCACTATCCGGCACATGGGCGGATTGCGTCGCGGCACTTCGTGCCCTCTCGCGGAAAATCAACGATCTTTCCCGAAGGGTGGCGGTCATCGCCGTCACCGGCCAGGGTGACGGCACCTGGCTGGTCGGTAAGGATAATCGGCCTGTTGCCGATGCCTGGTTGTGGCTCGATGCGCGCGCCGCGCCGACGGTAGTGCGGCTGTCAGGGCTTGAGGCGGACCGCGCGCGTTTCGAGGCGACCGGCACTGGTCTCAATACCTGCCAACAGGGCAGCCAGATGGCGCATATGGACCGCCATAGCCCGGAACTGCTCGATGTCGCCGAAGTGGCCATGCACTGCAAGGACTGGCTCTACCTGAACCTGACGGGTGTGCGTGCGACCGATCCGTCGGAGGTCAGCTTCACCTTCGGGAATTTCAGAACCCGCAATTATGATGCGGTCGTTCTCGAGGCACTCGGCCTCAGCCACAGGCGCAAGCTGCTCCCCGAAGTTCTCGAAGGAACGCAGACGACCCACCCGCTGAGTGCGGAAGCCGCATCTACCTGCGGCCTTGCCGCGGGAACGCCGGTCTGTCTCGGCTATGTCGATATGGTGATGACGGCGCTTGGAGCCGGGATAAGAAGCGGTGGAGAGAACGCCGCTTGTTCGGCGATCGGCTCCACCGGCGTCCACTTGCGCGCCAAGGCCGTTGGCGACGTGACATTGAACGACGAGAAGACGGGCTATGTGATCACTCTGCCGATCCCCGGCATCGTCACCCAGGTTCAGACGAATATGGGGGCAACGATCAATCTCGACTGGTTGCTGCAGATAGGAGCGGATCTGCTCGCGGAGTTCGGAGTCGAGGTGGAGCTCAACGACCTTATTGCAAGGGTGGATCACTGGTTTGCGTCAAGTACGCCAAGCGACATCGTCTACCATCCCTACATATCCGAGGCGGGCGAGCGCGGACCGTTCGTCGATGCTGAGGCGCGGGCCAATTTCAGCGGACTCTCCAGCCGGCACCGCTATCCCGATCTGGTTCGGGCCGTGATCGAAGGTCTCGGGATGGCAACGCGCGACTGTTACGCGGCGATGGGGGCTTTGCCGCCGGAAGTTCGCATCAGCGGCGGTGCCGCGCGCTCCAGGGCCCTTCGCCAGATTCTCTCGGCCGCCATCGATGCGCCGGTGCGGGTCAGTTCTCGCGAGGAGGCCGGTGCCGCCGGTGCCTCCATGATGGCTGCCGTCGCCATCGGCGCCTATCGGAATATGGATGATTGCATAGCCGACTGGGTAACGCCGCATCTGGGAGATGCTGAAATCGCCGGCGAGGCGGATACGGAACGGATGCAAAGACTGTTCAAGGCCTACAGGACCATTCGCATGGGCGTGGCGCCTGCCTGGGGCATCCTGGCAAATCGTTGATTTAATCGAGTGTGAAGGCTTCCCGGCATGCGGTGATCGTGTCTGGCGGGTGCCAAGGAGCGGTAAATGACTGAAACCGAGACCTACGACCTCTTCGTGATCGGTGGGGGTATCAATGGCGCGGGCATCGCTCGGGATGCGGCCGGCCGCGGACTGTCGGTTCTCATGTGTGAGAAGGATGACCTTGCCGAAGGCACGTCTTCGCGTTCCGGCAAGCTCGTCCATGGCGGATTGAGATATCTTGAATATTATGAGTTCCGCCTTGTCCGTGAAGCGCTGATCGAACGGGAAGTGCTGCTGAACTCCGCCAGCCATATCATCTGGCCGATGCGCTTCGTACTGCCTCACAGCCCCGATGACCGTCCGGCGTGGCTCGTTCGCCTCGGCCTTTTTCTCTACGATCATCTGGGCGGGCGCAGGAAGCTGCCGGGCACCCGTACCATCGATCTGCGCCGCGATCCGGAAGGTGCTGTAATACAGGACCAGTATGAAAAGGCGTTCGAATATTCGGACTGCTGGGTGGATGATGCGCGCCTGGTGGTCTTGAATGCCATTGATGCCGCCGAAAAAGGCGCAAAGATCCTGACCCGCACGGCCTGTATCAGCATTCGTCGCGAGAACGGGATGTGGACGGCGCAACTGCGTGACAGCCAAAAAGGTACCGTTACCAGCATTCGTGCCCGTGCCGTCGTCAATGCAGCCGGTCCCTGGGTCAATGATGTGATCGGAAGGATTGCCGGCGCCAACAGCCGTCGTTCGGTCCGCCTCGTAAAGGGAAGTCATATCATCGTGCCGAAGTTCTGGAGCGGCCAGAACGCCTATCTGGTTCAGAACAATGACAAGCGCGTCATCTTCATCAACCCTTATGAGGGCGACAAGGCCCTGATCGGGACTACCGATATTCCCTATGACGGAGCGCCCGAAACGGTGACCGCCGATGAGGCGGAAATCGATTACCTGATCACGGTCGTCAACCGCTATTTCAAGGAGAAGCTGCGCAGATCCGATGTGATCGAAAGCTTTTCCGGCGTACGCCCGCTTTTCGATGATGGCCAGGGCAACCCCTCGGCTGTTACCCGCGATTATGTATTCGATCTCGACGAGACAGACGACGTGCCGTTGCTCAATGTTTTCGGCGGTAAGATCACGACCTTCCGCAAGCTCTCCGAGCACGCCTTGCAGCGGTTGCAGAAATACTTCCCGAAAATGGGAGGTGACTGGACAGCCAGGGCCGTCTTGCCAGGCGGAGAAATTCCAAACGCGGATTACGTGGCGTTCTTCGAGACATTGCGCACGGATTATCCGTGGATGCCGCGTGATCTCATGGAGCACTATGGCCGGCTTTATGGAACCCGGTCGCGCGAAGTGATCGGCAAGGCGACCTCGCTAGACGGGCTTGGCCGCTATTTCGGCGGCAATCTCTATGAGGTGGAGGTCCGCTATCTCGCGAGAAAGGAGTGGGCGCAGACCGTGGAAGATGTGGTGTGGCGGCGCACCAAGGAGAGCTTGCGCATGACGCCTGAGCAGAAGGCGGATTTTGCCGAATGGTTTCAGTCAGAGCTGGCAAAAGCCGCGTGACCGCGCGGCAAGTGCATCAATATCCCCGGAGATAAGACATGCCCCTCACTCTGTCGCTAAACACAAATCCACTCGTCAACCGGTTTGCGGATCCGGACGATCTCATCGATACGGTGGCGCGGGATCTGAAGATCAGAGATCTGCAACTGACCCATGAGTTCATCAACCCGAGCTGGCAGGCGTCAACGATCAGCCGGCTGTCCCGCCAGATGGAAAGGGCTTTGCAGCGCACCGGTGTGCGTGTCACGTCGGGCATGACCGGCCCCTATGGCCGCCTCAATCATTTCGGACACCCTGATCGGGACGTGCGACGCTACTATATCGACTGGTTCAAGACATTCGCCGACATCATCGGAGATCTCGGTGGCACGTCCGTGGGCACGCAGTTCGCGATTTTTACCTATCGCGATTACGATGATCCGGTTCGCCGGGAGGAACTCATCAAGATTGCGATCGACTGTTGGGCCGAGGTCGCGGAGCACGCCAGCACGGCCGGTCTCGGCTATGTTTTCTGGGAGCCGATGAGCATCGGGCGCGAATTCGGCGAGACGATCAAGGCCTGCATGGAGTTGCAGGACCGGATCGCCACGACGAAGATGGCAATTCCGATGTGGATGATGGCGGATATCGATCATGGCGACGTCACGTCCGACAATCCGGATGACTACGACCCCTATGCGTGGGCGCGCGCCGTGCCGCCGGTCTCGCCGATTATCCACATCAAGCAAAGCCTGATGGACAAGGGCGGGCATCGTCCTTTCACGGCCGAGTTCAATGCCAAGGGCAGAATACAGCCCGAGCCGCTGCTGAAAGCCCTTCAGGAGGGCCGGGCCGTGGACAACGAAATCTGCCTCGAACTGTCATTCAAGGAACGCGAGCCGAATGACCGGCAGGTCATTCCGCAGATTGCCGAGAGCATTGCATTTTGGGCGCCTTACATCGATACCGGCGCATCGGATATTCATATCGCCTGAGGCCCAGGCGGGTCGAGATTGTGGAGATAGAAGCATTCGCCATGTCAGCTTATGAAAGCTCCCTGGCTGTAAGAGCTGCCTGGCTGCACTATGTCGGCGGGTTGACCCAATCCGCGGTGGCGAAAAGGCTCGGCATCCCTTCGGTGAAGGCGCATCGGCTGATTGCGCGTGCCGTTGCGGAAGGCGTGGTCAAGGTGAGCATTGAAGGCGAGATTGCCGAGTGCGCCAATCTGGAAATGGAGCTTTGCACGCGGTTCGGCCTGAACTACTGCGAGGTCGCACCGGAAATCGATGGAGACGACGGCCTCGCCCTCACGACGCTTAGCCATGTGGGCGGCCGTTTTCTCAGGCGAGAGATCGAAACCGGGGAAAGCAAGGTCATTGGTTTCGGACATGGCCGGACCCTGTCCGCCGCGGTGCGCCAGATGCCGCGGATATCAGCCAGCGGCAAGACATTCGTATCGCTCCTGGGCGGTCTGACTCGCAACTATGCCGCCAATCCACATGACGTCATGCACCGGTTGGCGGAGAAGACTGGAACGCAGGCCTATGTCATGCCCGTGCCGTTCTTCGCCAATTCGGAGGAGGACAGGGATGTCTTCCTTGCCCAGCGGGGCGTACGGGAGATTTTTCAACTGGCAAGCAGCGCCGATCTCAAGATCGTTGGTATCGGCAGCGTGGACGCCGACGCGCATCTCTTCAAATCGGGGATGCTGGAAAGGCAGGAGGTCGAGGAGATCGCCGCACTAGGCGGGGTCGGCGAGCTATTGGGGCATTTTTTCGACAGTAGAGGCCGGATCCTGCAAACTTCCGTGACGGCGCGCACCCTGGCCGCCCCGTTGTCCGATGCCGCCGAAGACCGGCTGGTGGCGATTGCAGGGGGACCGATGAAAACAGCGGCGATCAGCGCGGTTCTTCACAGCAACAAACTTCATGGCCTGATCACGGATGAGGCGACCGCGAAGGCATTGTTGGGGCGACAGGAGAATGCACGCGAGAAATCGAAAGAAATCACATAAATTATGTGACTCTGTGACAATTAAATGTTATCTCTGGCGCGTACGATGATGTCCCGGTGCCTCTTGTCGGCAGGATTTGGCTCATGAAACGCGAAGAACGCAGGCAGGAAATCATAAATCTTCTGGTCGAGAACCGGGCCGTCGATCTCGACGACCTGGCCGAGCGTTTTGCCGTCTCGAAAATGACCATTCACCGTGATCTCGATGATCTCGAGGCCGCGGGGGTTCTTCGCAAGGTTCGCGGTGGTGCGACCATCGACGCGGGCACCCAGTTTGAAAGCGATTTCCGCTTCCGGCAGATGCAGGACGCCGAAGTCAAGCAGGCGATCGGCCGTGTTGCGATCGATCTCGTGGAGCCGGGGATGACCGTTATCGTCAACGACGGATCCATGGCCGCCGTCTTTGGCGAGATGCTTCTCGAAAGGCGGCCACTGACAATCGTGACGAACAATGCAGCGATCATGGAGAGGGTCAAAGGCGAGAGCGGCATCAGGCTGATTACTCTGGGCGGGGTCTATTCACCGAAGTTCAATGCCTATCTGGGGATCATGACCGAAGAAGCCCTGTCGCGATTGAGGGCGGACATTGCCTTTGTGTCAGCGCCGGCAGCGTCCGGCCGGTATGCCTATCACATGGATGAAGACGTCGTTCGGACGAAGCGCGCGATGATGAAATCCAGCAGACAGACGTGCCTTTTGATCAACAGCCGGCGTTTTGGTCATACCGCCCTGCATGTGCTGGGGGATCTTTCGGAGTTCAGCACCATCATATCGGACAAGCCGTTGCCGGAAGAAGCGTTGGCCGAACTCGTTCGGGCCGGCACAACAATCAAGATCGCAATGCGGGAGGAAGACGTTTGAGCCAGGAAAGGCGTTATTGGGTCGGAACCAGCTGGAAAATGAACAAGACGCTGGCTGACGCGCTGGCGTTTGCCGCCGGCCTGAAGGCAGCGGATTCCGAACGGGACCCACGGATACAGCGATTTGTCGTCCCGCCCTTCACCGCGGTGAGGCAGGTAAAGGAGGCCTTGGACGGCACTTCCGTCAAGGTTGGCGCGCAGAATATGCACTGGGCCGACCAGGGTGCATGGACGGGTGAGATCTCTCCCGTGATGCTCAAGGATTGCAATCTTGATATCGTGGAACTCGGTCATTCGGAACGCCGTGAATATTTCGGGGAAACCGATGAAACGGTCGGGCTGAAGACCGAAGCAGCCGTCCGCCATGGGCTAGTGCCCCTGATCTGCATCGGCGAGACACTTGACGACCGGGAAAGCGGCAGGGCGGCGGAAATATTGGCGCGCCAGGTGCGCGGTGCCTTGTCTCGTCTTGAGGGCGGGCAGAAGCATGCCGATATTCTCCTCGCCTATGAGCCCGTTTGGGCTATCGGCGAAAAGGGCATTCCGGCTACTGCCGATTATGCGGATGCCCGCCATGCCGAAATCGCTGCCATTGCCGAGGAGATCGTGGGGCGGAGAGTTCCCTGCCTCTATGGCGGTTCCGTGAATCCGGGAAACTGCGAAGAACTCATCTCTTGCCCGCATATCGACGGGCTCTTCATCGGTCGATCGGCCTGGCAGGTCGAGGGCTATCTGGACATCCTGGCGCGTTGCGCCGCAAAAATCTGAGGAGACATCCATGAAACTTGCAATTGCCGGAGACAGCGCAGGTGAAGGACTTGCCAAAATCCTTGCCGATTACCTGAAGGATCGCCACGAGGTCGCGGAAATCTCCCGCACCTCCGACGGGCCCGATCCGTTCTATGCAAATCTGTCGGACCGGGTTGCATCCGCCGTCTTGGCCGGAGAATACGACCGGGCCATCCTCGTTTGCGGGACCGGCATCGGTGTTTGCATTTCGGCGAACAAGGTCCCAGGTATCCGGGCCGCCTTGACCCATGACACCTATTCCGCCGAGCGCGCCGCCCTTTCCAACAATGCGCAGATTATCACCATGGGCGCGCGAGTGGTCGGCACGGAACTCGCCAAGGCGATTGCCGATGCCTATCTCGCCCAGACCTTCGACGAGAACGGTCGTTCCGCGGGCAATGTGAATGCCATCAACGAGGTCGATAGCAAGTACAGCGCAAGGAAGATCTGACTTCTATCCCTTGCGGATCGACTGACGCCAGACCATTGATGCGGGAAGGCGGATAAAAGAGGGAAGGGGCTGGGCATCGCTCCTTCCTCCCTGATCGAGCCAGGCCACAGCCCTTGCCGCAATATCGTCGATGGGCTGGGAAAACGTTGTCAAACCATAGGAAGACCAGCCGGCCTGCTCTATGTCGTCGAAGCCTGCGACACAGAGATCTTCCGGAATGCGGAGACCGAATTCCTGGCGCGCTGCGTCCATAAAGCCGCAGGCGATCAGGTCGGTGACACAAAAGACCGCGTCCGGGCGTTCCTTTCGCGTCAAAAGCCGATGCGCCAGAACCCGTCCGCTATCATAACAGGTAAAGCCGTGGCGCTCTGTCATCACGTCCAGTCCCATGGTCGCGGCGGCGGCAATGAAGCCCTTTTCCCGGGCCATCAGGCTGGGCGTTCCCGCTGCCGAATTGGCGAACGCAAGGCGCCTGCAGCCAGCACGAAGAAAGGCCATGAGAACAGCGCCCATTGCCGCGGCTTCATCGAGATTGATATGGAGCGGACCGTCATGCTCATCGTCCCGATTAATGAGAACGAGCCGCTGGCCGTTGTTTAAGCAAAGCCGGGTAATCGACTTGTCAGGCATGCCCGAAAGAATGATGGAACCGTCGGCCCGGTATCGTATCGCCTGGCGAAGCGCCAGATCAACGCTGCCGTCAAGCCGGTCGGTGTTGATGACCATGGCCACCTTGCCGACGTTCTGGAGATGCTGGGTCAGGGCCTTCATCAGGTTGGCGCGATATGGCGTGCCGAGATCCGAACCGATCAGGCAAACGATGCCGCTTTCCTGTCTGGTCAGGCCGCGCGCCAGTTGATTGACGTGATAGCCGAGCGCCTCGGCCGCCTCCAGCACCTTGCGCCGCGTTTCTTCCGATACGCTTGCTCCCGGCGTGAATGTACGCGATACGGCCGATCGCGATACGCCCGCACGCGCGGCTACTTCTCGGGCGCTGACAGAGGAGTTGCGGAGTTTCATCTTGTGCACACGGTGTTGGAAGATTGGCTCTTTGCACAAGCAATTTGCATATAGTTGCACCGCTGTGCAATGGGTTATTTTCCACTTTTATTGGCGTTATGTTGAAAAAATTCGCGACTGTCTTGACATTGATGATTTTAAGAGAAAATCTTTGCACACGCTTGCAATAGCGTCGACATGGAGGTGTCGTTTATAGGGAGGAATATAATGCGCTCGATATTTATCGCCATGGCGGCCCTCGCCGCCAGCCTGCAATGGTCCCCTTCAGCCGCTCTCGCAGCGGGCTCGCTCAATCTCATCTGCAGTGCGGATGTCGTCATATGCGAGTTGATGAAGGACAATTTCGAGAAGAATACGGGCATCCAGGTCAATATGGTCCGGCTTTCCTCGGGTGAAACCTATGCAAAGATTCGCGCCGAGGCGCGCAATCCGAAAACCGATATCTGGTGGGCGGGAACCGGTGATCCGCATCTGCAGGCGGCTTCCGAAGGATTGACGCAGGAATATAAATCACCGCTCCTGGATCAATTGCACGATTGGGCGAGAAAGCAGGCGGAGAGTGCCGGATTCCGTACGGTCGGCGTCTATGCCGGGGCGCTCGGCTGGGGCTACAACACCGATATCTTCGCCAAAAAAGAGCTGAAAGAGCCAAAATGCTGGGCGGATTTGCTGGATTCTTCCTATAAAGGGGAGATTCAGATTGCCAATCCGAACTCATCGGGAACAGCCTATACGGCGCTCGCCTCGCTGGTCCAGATCATGGGCGAGGACCAGGCGTTTGATTATTTGAAGAAACTCAACGCCAACGTCTCGCAATATACGAAATCCGGTTCGGCCCCGGTTAAGGCGGCGGCGCGCGGCGAGACAGCTATCGGCATTGTTTTTCTGCATGATGCCGTCGCGCAGAAGGTCGAGGGTTTCCCGGTCCAGATCGTCGCCCCTTGCGAGGGCACGGGATATGAAATCGGTTCGATGTCCATCATCAAGGGTGCCCGCAATCTGGAGAATGCCAGGAAATGGTATGACTGGGCGCTATCGGGGGAAGCTCAGTCTCTGATGCGGGAAGCGAAGTCATTCCAGTTGCCGTCCAACAGGAATGCCACCGTGCCGCCCGAAGCGCCGAAATTCGAGAACATCAAGCTCATCGATTACGATTTCACGAAATACGGCGATCCGACGGTGCGCAAGCAGTTACTCGAACGCTGGGACCGCGAGATTGGCGCAAACGCCAATTGATCGTTGCCAAGCCGTCTGCCTGGTCGCCCGACCGGTGGCAGGCGGCACCTTTTCGGTGAGAACGGCTCCTGCGGCGCCAGGCGTCAATGACCGTTCGACCCGTTGTTTCCACGCAAGTCCGTGCGGGATCGCCTCTCTCCGCCTTTCCCGGACTTGCTCTTGATATGGACAGCAGCATCGTGAACCGTCGTGACCGCAGACTTGCCATTGTATTTGGAATAGCGCTTGCCGGACTTTTTCTGGTGCCCTGGTACAGGATCGAAGCCGGCTTCCATGGCTTTGGCTGGCTTGACGCTTTTCCCTTCGGAGCAGATCAAGCACCCATGGTCGTTGAGATGATGAACGGCCGCTGGTGGCTCTCCGCCATCGCTACCCTGTTTGCGTTCGCGGGCGGTGCATGTTTCCTGACAGAAGAAAAAAAACGGGCGAACTTGCTTGTGTTTTCAGGAGCGGCCGGCCTGATTTTCCTTGCTCTGCAGGGACTTGCCATCGGGTTCAGTGGCTGGACATGGCTCTTTACTGAAAGGCTGTTTGGTCCCTTGACCACCGGCCAATCTTCCATGGGGGCCGGCGCGGGTTTGGCGACCCTGGCTTTCACGCTGCTATTTGCCTTTGGCTTGGCGGAGCGAGGCGTGCTGAAAGGTGACGCCTTCATCACCGCGGCGATATCGCTGCTGGTCCTTCTCGTCGGCATATTTGTCTTTTATCCGGTCGGCAGCATGTTCGTAGGCTCGCTGCAGAGCTTCGACGGTTCATTCGACCCCTCGGGATTTATTCGCAACATCAAGGATCCCTCGATCTGGAGCCTTGCATGCCTCGGCGGCGGCGAACGTTGTGGCATCGCATGGCGTACATTCTGGCTGGCAATCATGACAGCCTGCGGTTCCACGCTGCTCGGGCTTGCCTTTGCCCTGGTTGCGACACGTACTCGCTTTCCGTTCAAAAAAGGGCTGCGACTTTTGACCGTCCTGCCCATCATTACGCCGCCATTTGTCATCGGTCTGGCGTTGATCCTGCTCTTCGGCCGTGCGGGGGTGGTCACCCAAACCCTGTCACAGCTTTTCGACATTGAACCGGGGCGGTGGCTCTATGGATTGACCGGCATCTGGATAGCGCAAGTCTTGTCGTTCACGCCGATTTCCTTCCTGGTGCTGGTCGGCGTGGTCGAGGGTGTGAGTCCATCGATGGAAGAAGCTTCGCAGACGTTGCGTGCTGGTCGCTGGCGCACCTTCTGGAATGTATCGCTGCCCCTGATGAAGCCGGGCCTTGCCAACGCATTCCTGATCGGCTTCATCGAAAGCATGGCTGATTTCGGCAATCCGTTGGTGCTTGGCGGCAGCCATGGTGTCCTGTCGACGGAGATCTTCTTCGCCGTGGTCGGCTCGCAGAACGATCCCTCGCGTGCCGCCGTTCTGGCGATCGTCCTCTTATGCTTCACACTCACCGCATTTCTGGCGCAACGCTTCTGGCTCGCCGGCAAGGGATTCGCCACCGTCACGGGCAAGGGTGACGCCGGCGCCCATGTCGCCTTGCCGCGTGGACTTTCAATCGGGGTCCACGCCATCGTCATCCCCTGGATCTCATTCACGCTCATCGTCTACGGCATGATCTTTTTCGGCGGTTTCGTGAAGACCTGGGGGCTCGATAATTCGCTGACATTCGCGCATTACGAGCGCGCCTTTTCGGTCGGGTTTCAAAATGGTGCGATCGTTTGGACAGGCGTGGCCTGGAATTCGTTCTGGACAACGATGGAAATCGCACTGATTTCCGCACCGCTGACGGCCGCCGTCGGATTGCTGACGGCCTATCTGATCGTCCGGCAGAAATTCGTCGGCCGCAATCTGTTCGAATTCGCGCTGATGATGAGCTTCGCCATACCGGGCACGGTCATCGGCATCAGCTATATCATGGCCTTCAACCTGCCGCCGATCGAGATGACCGGCACGGCGCTCATCCTTATCGCCTGCTTCGTCTTCCGCAACATGCCGGTAGGGGTGCGCAGCGGTGTGGCTGCAATGAGCCAGCTCGACAAGAGCCTGGACGAGGCGTCACTGACGCTTCGCGCCTCCAGCTTCCGAACCATCCGGAAAGTCATCCTGCCATTGCTTCGGCCGGCGATCGCGGCCGCCCTGGTCTATTCCTTCGTGCGGGCGGTCACCTCGATCAGTGCCGTCATCTTCCTCGTCAGTGCGCAGTATAATATGGCGACCTCCTATATCGTCGGCCTGGTCGAGAACGGTGAATATGGCGTCGCCATTGCCTATTCCTCCATGCTGATTGTCGTCATGGTTGTCATCATCGCCGGTTTTCAGCTTCTCGTCGGCGAACGCAGGCTGAGACGTGAGAATCGCATTGCAGGACCTGCTGCCGTGCGGACAACACCTATTTCTCAGGAGAACCCAGCATGATTACCCGACCGACAAGCAACAGCGATGGCAATCGCGCCGGAGCCGTTGTGTTTGAACATGTTCGCAAAAATTTTGGTACCTTCACCGCCATTCCGGATTTGTCGCTTACCATCGAACCAGGAACGCTGGTGACATTGCTGGGGCCGTCCGGTTGCGGCAAGACGACAACCCTTCGCATGCTTGCAGGACTGGAGCATCCCACTTCAGGTCGCATTCTCATCGGTGGCAAGGACGTAACGATGCTTCCGGCCAACGAGCGCGATGTTTCCATGGTCTTTCAGTCCTACGCGCTCTTTCCGCATATGAGCGTTCTGGAGAATGTCGCTTATGGGCTGGAATCCTCGGGTCTGAAGGCCAGGGAGGCACGCAAGAAGGCGGAGGAGGGATTGGCCCAGGTGGGGCTCGCCGGATATGGGGACCGTCTGCCGGCCGAGCTTTCCGGTGGCCAGCAGCAGCGTGTCGCCGTTGCCCGTGCGCTCGTTCTCGAACCGCAGGTGCTGCTTCTCGACGAGCCACTTTCCAATCTTGATGCCCGATTGCGCCGACGCGTTCGCACCGAGATCCGCGAATTGCAACAGCGCCTGGGGTTCACAGCCGTCTATGTTACCCATGACCAGGAAGAGGCCCTGGCAGTTTCCGACCGCATCATCGTCATGGTCGAGGGACGTATCGAGCAGGAGGGGCCGCCGCGCGATCTCTATGAAATGCCAACCTCCGCATTCATCGCCGATTTTATGGGTGAGGCGAATGTCGTTGCCTGCGAGGTACTTAAAATCGAGGGGAGGGACGCGCTGATCCGTGTCGGGCGCCTTGACCACCGCGTACCCGCCCGTGACGCGGTCGCAGGCCCCGCCAAGCTTGCTGTCCGCCCAAACGCGATAAAGCTGGGACTTGCCGATGACGCTGCTTTTGCCGGCCGCATCAAGCACGCCGCCTATCTCGGCGATCATGTGGAATACGAGGTCGAGACCGATATCGGAACGCTGTTCGTCGTGGATCCGGCGACAGAGCGCTGCTTCGAGCCAGCGGCCCGGGTCGGCATCGGTTTTGAGAACCGCGGCATCGCCCTGATCAACGCCTGATTATCATCTTTGAAGGAAACCTTTCATGCTTTTTTCCCCTGGCCTCGACATCGATGCCCGATTTTCCCTGGCCAGAACTCTTGCCCGCGAAGCTGGAGCCCTGGCGCTTACCTATTTCAATATCCGGGAAAATTTGATTGTGGAGACGAAGGCCGATCCACAGGACGTGGTGTCCAAAGCAGACCGCGAAGTGGAGCAGCTTATCCGGGCCGGCATTGCTGCCGCCCACCCGGACGACGGGGTGCTTGGTGAGGAATATGGGTTCGCTCCCGGCACATCCGGTTTCACCTGGGCTATCGATCCGATCGACGGTACCAGCCCGTTCGTCAATGGCATTCCGTGCTGGTGCGTTTCGATCGCAGTGCTCCATGACAGTCAGCCCGTTATCGGCGTCATCTATGCCCCTTGCAATGAGGAGCTCTATGCGTCGGCGCTCGGCCAGGGGGCAACGCTCAACGGCAAGAAGCTGGAGTTGGACAGGAGCCGCAATATCCGCAACGGCGTAACCGGAATTGGCGCAAATCATCATGTCCAGTCCGATGTCGTGGGTGCGATGGTCGTCAACCTGCTGAACGCACGTGGCACGTTCATCCGCAACGGTTCGGGAGCGCTGATGCTGGCATACGTCGCTGCAGGAAGACTGGTCGGCTATTACGAACCCTATATGCATGCCTGGGATTGCCTCGCAGGCTATTGTCTGGTGCGGGAGGCAGGCGGATCGTTCCATCCATTCCCGGCCGAGGGGGAGGGGCTGACCAAAGGCGCCCCGGTTCTGGCTGCCTGTCCTGGCGCGATCGACGATCTCAGAGAGCTCGCTGCGCTCGTTTAAGGATACACACGATTTTTCCCGTCGGCAGTCCCGGATTCCGTTGGCTGCCGACGTCCCGCGTGAACCGGATCATCAACCGCCAATGCCTGATTCCGACCGGGCAAGCTGACGTTCTTGCCTGTGGAAGAATGCATCGAAAAACACATTGTCAGAAGCTGATTTAATGGCCCGGGCGATCAACGCAGTTGCCAAAACGGCAAATATGATGCGACCGACAAACACGCTGGTGAAATCCGCGCCGAGAGCGACGACGAGCAGTGTGTCTTCTATGACGCTGTGGGCAAAGCCCATGAATACGCAGGCGAGGAAGATCTGGCGTGGCTCAACGCTGGCCGTGCGGGCCTCGCGGATCAGGAGCCCCCCACCATAGGAAATTCCAAGAAACAGACCGACTGCCGTGAAGGGGACGGCTTGTGCCTGGATGCCGGCGAGGCGAAACAGCGGTGCAAGCCCTCTGTTCAGCCAGCCCAGAATGCCCGACACCTTGAGAAGCTCCATCAACCAGCTCAGCGCGAGCAGAATGACGAACATGCTTGCCAGGGTTTTGAGCATGCTCAGAAAAAAGCCGCCCCAACCAGCGCTCTCGTTCATTGGTATCCACACGGGCTTCAGCGGTGCCGACAACCATCCGGTCGCTGCAAATATCTGGTGCAGAATAATGGCGAAGAGCAGACCGCCGCCAATGCGAAGCGCCGCAGTGACGATGAAACCGGGTCCCGCCTTCTGAATGATGCGCTGTTCGATCGGAATGGCATGCGCGAACAGCAAAAGAGCTGAAAGAATGGTCATGTCAGCCGTGCTGAGCGTCGAAACCGGCGCCAGCGTGAACACGGTCACCACGGCGCCCCAAATCCCCACCAGCAATCCCGTCAACCAGGCAAGGGCGAGTTCGGGCGGCAGCCCGACCAGCGTCATGAGTGGCGCGAAATATGGAGAGATCGCCCGGATGACGCCAAGCTCTTGCAGCAATTGTGTGATTATCGCGATGGGGACGATAATGCGAACCAATTCCCAATAGATTTCAATTGTTTCCAGCGTCTTTTGATAAAACGCAACGTACCTTCTCATCGCGATTTCTCCGTGTTTGACGCTGGATAAGTAGCGTGAGAAAGTTCGCATTTGTGGTCAAAATCTCCACATCTGTGCAATAAAATTGCAAGCAATGAAGGCAGTAGCAGGGGACCGGAATGGATCGGATCGACAGACATCTTCTCAAGCTGTTGCAAGAGGACGCGTCGCGCACCAATGCGGATCTGGCGGAGGAGGTCGGGCTTTCTCCCTCAAGCTGCCTGCGCCGCATAAGGCGCCTCAAGTCGACCGGTGTCATCAGCCGTATCGTCGCGCTTCTCAATCCAGCCAAGGCCGGCAGGGGGATGAAAGCTATCGTCATGGTCGAGCTGGAGCGCCATGGTGAACAGCACGTGCGGCGCTTCCTCGATCTCGCCTCCAGGGAGCCGGCGATAATCCAGGCCTATAGTGTGAGCGGTGAAACCGATGCCATTCTCATGCTACGCTTGGCGGATATGGAAGAGTTCGACGCGTTGTGTGAGCGCCTTTTCCGGGACCAGAGCAATGTCGCGCGCTTCTATACCAGCTTCGTTCTGCGAACCGCCAAGGAGATAACCGCTATCCCGCTCCAGGAGGCATGGAGATAGCCAGGTTCCGCACCAAGACGCGCCAAATGTGAACAGTTTGTCCGGCTTGACTGGTTGCATATCGGGCCCACCCAATCGATAAATAACGGCGCGGAGGGCTGTTGGGAGGAAACATGCCCTATCTGAGTTCTGTCGTCTGGCGTATGCGCCACATGCTTGAAACTTCGCGATTGAGCGCCACGGCGCGGTCGGTGCGACGGGATCGTCTCACCTATCTTTCACCCTGGAAGCTGAGACGTCTCGAGAGAGCGCTTAAGGACGTTCTGAAAGAGAACGTGCCGGGCGATATCGCCGAATTCGGCATTGCGCTGGGCGGAAGCGCAATCATTCTTTCAGAACAGGCAGGGCAGCGCGGACGCCGATTTCACGGCTTTGATGTCTTCGGAATGATACCTCCACCCAAGTCGGAGAAGGACGGCCGGAAAGCAGCGGATCGCTACAAGACAATCGCCAGTGGAGCGTCAAAGGGAATTGGAGGCGATATCTATTATGGCTATCGCGACAATCTCTATGATGAAGTCTGCCGTTCTTTCATGAAATACGGCCTCGCCGTCGATGGGTCGATGGTCAGCCTGCATGAAGGATTATTCGAGAATACCCTCCCGGCGGCAGGGCTGGAGAAGGTTGCCTTCGCTCACATCGACTGCGACTGGTATGACCCGGTCACCTATTGCCTCAACAGCCTGGCGGACCGGATAAGTCCGCGCGGTATCATCCTGATCGATGACTATCACGACTATGGAGGGTGCCGAACGGCGACAGACGAGTTCCTGCAGGTCCGTCCCGATTTCGCATTCGAAGACGGGACCAACGTCATTCTCCGCCGGACAGGATTGAATGCCTGAACACCGGGAGTGACCACGCCGATCAATCCGTTGATTCAGGTCAAGGTATGTACCGGAGGCTCACATAGAGTTTCGCGGAGTTCAATCCGTGAAGCGAAGGAGACCTCCGGATGGCTTATGAAAGAGCGATCTTCGTGGCCGGACCGGTGTGGTTCAGCACCGGCGCATGTCGGCCATGAAGATTACCAGGGGTTGGACCGTTCCTGCTCTCGCCGCGCTTCTTGCAGGCGGTGGCTATTATGCGTGGACCACTTACGCGAAACCCGGTCTGCCCGACGGCATTGCCTCCGGAAACGGGCGTATCGAGGCCGTCGAGATCGATGTGTCGACGCGCATGGCTGGACGGATCAAGGATATCCTGGTCAGGGAGGGCGAGTTCGTCGAAGCCGGACAGGTCCTTGCCAGAATGGACACAGAGCAATTGGAAGCGCAGCGCCGACGCGCCGAGGCGGAATTCAAGCGGGCCGGCATCAGCATCGATACAGCGAGAAGTCTCGTCACGCAGCGCGAGGCCGAACGCGCCGCCGCCGAGGCGGTGATCGCGCAGCGCGAGGCGCAGCAGGATGCAGCCGACAGGAAACTCGCCCGCTCCGAACAACTGGCCCGGACCGACAATGTATCGCTGCAGATCCTGGACAACGATCGCGCTTCCGCGATGGAGGCGAAGGCTGCCGTCAATGCGGCGCGGGCCCAACTGGCGGCGAGCGATGCGGCGATCAGCGCGGCGCACGCACAGGTGGTCGATGCGCAGGCCGCCGTCGATTCCGCCCAAGCGGCGATTGAGAGCATAAGCGCCGATATCAACGATGCCGTCTTGCGATCGCCACGGGCTGGCCGTGTGCAATATCGGATCGCCGAACCAGGCGAGGTGCTTGCCGGGGGAGGCCGCGTGCTCAATCTCGCCGATGTGGGCGATGTTCACATGACCTTCTTCCTGCCCACCGCGCACGCCGGCCGCATAGCGATGGGCACCGAGGCCCGTATCGTGCTCGATGCCATGCCTCAATATGTCATTCCGGCGAAAGTGAGCTTCGTCGCCGATGTGGCGCAGTTCACGCCGAAGACGGTGGAAACCGAGGAAGAACGCCAGAAGCTGATGTTTCGCGTCAAGGCGCAGATCTCGCCGGAACTGCTGAAGAAATACATCGAATACGTCAAGACCGGCCTGCCCGGAATGGCCTATGTGAAGGTCGATCCGGAAGCCGAGTGGCCGGCATCGCTGCAGCAGGTCGTCGTGCCGTGAGCGACCGCTTGAGCGATGCCGGTTCCGCCGGAGGCGCGGTGGCCCGATTCAAGGATGTTGGCCTGTCCTACGGCAAGGTTCGCGCGCTCGACGGCATCACGCTCGATCTGCCGCCGGGCTGCATGGTCGGTCTGATCGGCCCGGACGGCATGGGCAAATCCAGCCTTCTGTCATTGCTTGCCGGCGCGCGCGTCGTGCAGGAAGGCCGGATCGAGGTGCTGGGCGGCGATATTGCCGACCCGCGCCATCGCCGGAACAGCTATTCGCGGATCGCCTACATGCCGCAGGGACTGGGCAAGAACCTCTACCCCACCCTGTCGGTTTTCGAGAATATCGATTTTTTCGGCCGGCTTTTCGGCCATGACCGGAAGGAAAGGGAGCGCCGGATCGCGCAATTGCTCGAACGCACGGGCATGGCGGCCTTCGCCGAGCGCCCGGTGGGCAAGCTTTCCGGCGGCATGAAGCAAAAGACGGGCCTGTGCTGCGCACTAATCCACGACCCGGATCTCTTGATCCTCAATGAGCCGACCACCGGCGTCGATCCGCTTTCGCGCCGCCAGTTCTGGGAGCTGATCGACGATATCCGTCGCGACAGACGGGGGATGAGCGTCGTCGTCGCGACCGCCTATATGGAAGAGGCGGCGCGCTTCGATTGGTTGATCGCGATGGAGGATGGGCGCATCCTGGCGATGGGGACGCCTGCCGAACTGCTCGCCGAAACCTGCACCGACAATCTCGATGCCGCCTTCATTGCCCTGCTTCCGGAGGAAAAGCGCCGCGGGCATCGGGAAGTGATCATACCGCCGCGGGATGCTGGAGATAGCGAGATCGTGATCGGAGCGAACAATGTAACCGTCCGCTTCGGCGATTTCACGGCGGTCGACAATGTCAGCTTCGAGATCGCGCGCGGCGAGATCTTCGGCTTTCTGGGGTCCAATGGCTGCGGCAAGACCACGACCATGAAGGTGCTCACCGGCCTCCTGCCGGCCAGCGAGGGTACGGCCACCCTCTTCGGCCGCGAGGTCGATCCGACGGATATCGGCGTGCGCCGACGCGTCGGCTACATGTCGCAGGGCTTCTCCCTCTATAACGAACTGACGGTCCGGCAGAATCTCGACCTGCACGCAAAGCTCTTCTCGATACCGCATGACGCGATTGCCGGCCGCATCGAGGAGATGGCGAAGCGCTTCGGCCTCGAAGGGGTGCAAGACGTGCTACCGGAGGCGCTTTCGCTTGGCATGCGCCAGCGGCTTTCACTCGCCGTCGCCATGATCCATTCGCCAGAGATACTGATCCTCGACGAGCCGACCTCCGGCGTGGATCCGGTCGCCCGCGACAGTTTCTGGCAGATCCTGTCGGACCTTTCGCGTGAAGAGAAGGTGACGATCTTCGTATCGACCCATTTCATGAACGAGGCCGAGCTGTGCGATCGTATCTCGCTCATGCATGCCGGCAAGGTGCTGGTGAGTGACACGCCCGCCGCCATCATCGCCCATAAAAAGGCCGGCAGCCTGGAAGAAGCCTTCATCAGCTATCTCGAAGACGCCATAGGCGATGAAAAAAGCACGGCTCGCACGTCTTCGATGCCGACGCAGGGCGATACCGAAGCCATCCCTGCGGCGTCGCCTGTCCGCCGTTCATTCGATCCCAGGCGGATGTTCGCCTATGCCCGCCGCGAGACGCTGGAACTACGCCGCGATCCGATCCGGGCCACGCTCGCGATTCTCGGTTCCGTGCTGCTGATGTTGGTCATCGGCTACGGCATCAGCATGGATGTCGAGGATTTGACCTTCGCCGTTCTCGACCGCGACGATACCCCGATCAGTCGCGATTATGTGCTTCAGCTCTCTGGCTCGCGCTATTTCATCGAACAGGCGCCGATCACCGATTACGCGGATCTCGACCGGCGCATGACCAATGGCGATCTCAGCCTTGCGATTGAAATTCCTCCTGGCTTCGGACGGAAGGTGGCGCGGGGAAATGATGTTGAGGTTGCCGCGTGGATCGATGGCGCGATGCCGACGCGCGCCGAGACCGTCAGCGGCTATGTCCAGGGCATGCACCAGACCTGGCTTACGCAGAAGGCGCGTGAGCTCCACGGCGATGCGGCGACGTCAGGCAACTTCCGGTTCGAGATCCGCTATCGCTACAATCCCGATGTGCGCAGCGTCGTCGCGATGGTTCCCGCCACCATTCCGCTTCTCCTGCTCATGATCCCCGCGATGCTCTCCGTCCTGAGTGTGGTGCGGGAAAAGGAGCTGGGCTCCATCACCAATTTCTTCGTCACGCCGGTGACGCGTGTGGAGTTCCTGCTCGGCAAGCAGTTGCCCTATATCGCGCTCGCCATGCTTAATTTCTTCACGCTGTCGGCTTTCGCGGTTGCGGTCTTCGGGGTGCCTTTCACCGGCAGTTTTTTCACATTGACGGCGGCGGCGCTTCTTTACGTGATCTCCACGACGGGCATGGGTCTGGTGATCTCCACCTTCATCAGCAGTCAGATTGCCGCCATTTTCGCCACGTCGCTGATAACGATCATTCCCGCCGTTCAGTATTCCGGGCTGATCGATCCCGTCTCCTCGCTGGAAGGCATGGGCGCCTTCATCGGCAAGATCTATCCGACTACCTATTTCGTGACGATCGCGCGCGGGACCTTCTCGAAGGGGCTGGATTTCGGCGATCTCGCCGGCTCCTTCATTCCGCTGCTCGTGGCCGCGCCGGTGCTCCTCGGCCTCGGGGTGGCCCTTCTCCATAAGCAGGCGAGATGATCATGCGCTTGGCCAACATCGCCAATCTGGGGATCAAGGAACTGCGCAGTCTGCGCCGCGATACCATGCTCCTCGTCCTGATTGTCTATGCCTTCACGGCAGCGGTCTATACGGAGGCGACGGCAATACCCGAAACGCTCAACCGCGCCGCGATCGCGATCGTTGAGGAAGATCACTCACCGGTTTCCTCGCGCATCGTCACCGCTTTCTATCCACCCTATTTCACCGCCCCGCGCTTTATCGGCCAGTCGGAGATGGACGACCGCATGGATGCCGGACTGGACACCTTCGCGCTTGACATTCCGCCGAATTTCCAGCGCGACCTCTTGGCCGGTCGTGCGCCGACGGTGCAGCTCAATGTCGACGCCACCCGCGTCGGCCAGGCTTTCACCGGCGGCGGTTATATCCAGTCGATCGTCTCGGGCGAGGTCAACGAGTTCCTGAACCGCTACCGGGCCGAAGCCGACATTCCGGTCGATCTCACGCTGCGCGCGCGGTTTAACCCGGAGCTCAACAAGGGCTGGTTCGGCGGGGTCACCGAGTTGATCTCCTCCATCACCATGCTGTCGATCGTGCTCACCGGCGCGGCACTCATCCGCGAGCGCGAGCACGGAACGATAGAGCATCTCCTGGTGATGCCGGTCACGCCCCTGGAGATCATGATCAGCAAGGTGCTCTCGATGGGGCTCGTGGTTCTGGCGGCCTCGGCGGTCTCTCTTATCCTGGTGGTCGAGGGCGTGCTTGGCATGCCAATAGCCGGCTCCATCCCGCTGTTCTTGGCAGGAACGGCGCTGCATCTCTTCGCCACCACATCGCTGGGCATCTTCCTCGCCACCATTGCGGGGGCCATGCCGCAGTTCGGTCTTCTGCTGATGCTCGTCCTGCTGCCACTGCAGGTTCTGTCGGGCGGCATGACGCCACGCGAAAGCATGCCCGAGATCATCCAGACCATCATGCTCGCCGCGCCGAACACGCATTTCGTCGCTCTGGCCCAGGCCATCCTGTTCCGTGGTGCGGGGCTGGGCGTGGTCTGGCCGCAGTTCCTGACGTTACTCGTCATCGGGATGGCGCTTTTCATCTTCGCGCTCGGGCGGTTCAGAAAGTCGCTGAATTAGCAGACGACTTTCCGTCACAGGCTATTTTGCCCTCTGGATCAAAAGTTGGGACAGAACCCGGTCGCGGGTGCTTTTCATGCCGCGCGCCATCACCTGCGCGGGAGGCTGAATAGGGAATGCGCGATCCGCATCTTCAGGGGGAGCGTGTCAAGTCAAAACCTTTTGCGGGAGATCGCCTTCGGCGCATTTGCAGCTTGCCTCAATTTGTTATAATTATCACAAATGTTGGAATTTGATTGCGGGATTTCCGGGTGGAGGTCCAGCCTCGAGGAGGGCAGATGGTTAGCCGCAAGGCAAAACGCATAAGGGAATTATCCGAGGCTCTGGCGGAGCGTCGGGTCCTGCATCTGCGGGATGCCGCACTCCTTCTCAATGTTTCGGAAATGACGGTCCGCCGGGATGTGGCTGAAAACCCCGGACAATTTGGTTATCTCGGCGGTCATATCGTTCCAGCCGCCGATATCGATGGCGACGTGCCCTATGAATTGGCCCGGGCAGCCGACAGCCATGCCGCCGCCAAGCGCGAAGCATGCATACATGCAGCCAGCCATATCCGTCCCGACGAAACGATATTCATCGACTGCGGCACGACACTGGTGAACCTGATAGATTATATTCCCACGGAATATCCAATAACTGCAGTATGTTACGCCCTGAATGTCGCTGAAAAGCTGACGCGAAGAGCCAATATCAATCTTGTACTGCTCGGTGGGCTTTATTACCCGTCTTCGGCATCCTTTTCCGGAGCGATAGGTCTCGAAACCCTGAACTCCCTCGGCATCAACAAGGCCTTCATTTCCGCTGCGGGTGTCGATGTGAGCCGGGGTGCGACATGCGCGCATTTCCACGAGGCGCCGGTGAAGCAGAAGGCTATCTCGCTGGCGCAAAAGAGCTATCTGGTGGTCGACAGCAGCAAGATCGGCAAGCTGAAGCCTGCTTTTTTTGCGCCCCTGGACGCCTTCCAAGCCATTATCACCGAAGAAGGGGAGGTGGATCTCTCCAGGTTCGGATGATCCGCCGAAACACCTTTATTTTTGAAATTCCGAATATACGCTTGACGAGAGGATTGTTTGGTGGAAATGTAACAAAAAATATGGAAAAAAAATAACAAATGGATTTGCTGTCTGAAGCGGTGGCTTGTCCTTGAAGAGCTGATAACAGGCTGTCCGATCGCCTCGTTATCGCTATGGGGTGGGATTGTTGGAGGATCTCGGTGTGAAGGAAACGGCCATGAGATCGGCTGCGTCGGAAAATGTCCGCACTTTGCCGGCGGCCGGCTCCACTGCAGCGGAGCCGCAGACCAATCACTGGCCGCGCAATCCCGGAATGGATCTCGATCTCTCCTGGGCGCTCGATACCCGTGTCAATCTTTCCGCCGGGGAACGGCGTGTCGCGACGCTGCCGGGCCGCAGGACTGTCAAGAAGGATGCGCAGGCGGCCTGGCTTCTCAAGGCGGTGACCTGCATCGATCTGACCACGCTCAACGGCGATGATACGACGGAGCGCGTGAAGCGGCTCTGCGCCAAGGCGATGTCGCCTGTGCGGCAGGACATTCTCGATGCGTTGGGAATGGGCGATCGCCGCATCACCACAGGCGCGGTCTGCGTTTATCATCGGTTTGTCGCCGCCGCCGTCGAGGCGCTTCAGCATTCCGGCATTCCGGTTGCCGCCGTCTCTACCGGGTTTCCGGCGGGTCTGACCCCGCACCATCTCAAGGTGAAGGAGATCGAGGCATCGGTTGCCGATGGCGCCAAAGAGATCGACATCGTTATCACCCGCGAGCATGTGCTGACCGGTAATTGGCAGGCGCTCTATGAAGAAATGAAGGATTATCGCGCGGCCTGCGGTTCGGCTCACGTGAAGGCGATCCTGGCGACGGGCGACTTGAAGACGCTGCGCAATGTGGCGCGCGCCTCGCTGGTCTGCATGATGGCGGGTGCGGATTTCATCAAGACGTCGACCGGCAAGGAGGGGGTCAATGCGACACTGCTCGTCACCCTCGTCATGCTGCGCATGATCCGCGCTTATGAGGAGCGCACCGGTTTCAAGGTGGGCTACAAGCCCGCGGGCGGCATTTCGACCGCGAAGGACGTGTTGAACTATCAGTTCCTGATGAAGGACGAGCTTGGCCGCGAATGGCTGGAGCCTGATCTCTTCCGCATCGGCGCTTCGAGCCTGCTCGCCGATATCGAACGCCAGCTGGAACATCATGTCACCGGCGCCTATTCCGCCTTCAACCGGCACCCGATTGGATGAGCCCGATGAGCAGCGTTGCAGAATATTTCGACGAGATGTCCTACGGTCCCGCTCCTGAAGCCGATACGGAAGCCCGCGCCTGGCTGGAGCGGCATAAATCGACATTCGGCCATTTCATCAACGGCGCCTTCATTCCTTCCGCATCGGGCGGGCAATTTGATACATTCGAGCCCGCCACCGGCGCGCGTCTGGCAAAGCTCGCCGTCGGAGATAGGGCCGATGTGGACAAGGCGGTCGCCGCCGCCCGCAAGGCACAAACATCCTGGGCGAAGCTGTCTGGTCATGCCCGCGCGCGTCATCTCTATGCGCTGGCTCGCATGATCCAGCGCCATGCGCGCCTGATCGCCGTCATCGAGGCGCTCGACAATGGCAAGCCGATCCGCGAGACACGCGACATCGACGTTCCGCTCGCCGCCCGGCATTTCTATCATCATGCCGGCTGGGCGCAGATCCAGGAGACGGAATTTGCCGATCATGTGCCGGTCGGCGTCGTCGGCCAGATCATCCCATGGAATTTCCCGTTCCTGATGTTGGCCTGGAAGGTGGCGCCGGCACTGGCGCTGGGCAACACTGTCGTGCTGAAGCCGGCGGAATTCACCTCCCTGACCGCGCTTCTCTTCGCCGAACTCGCCGCGATGGCGGGCTTGCCGGCGGGCGTGCTCAATATCGTCACCGGCGAGGGGGAGACGGGTGCGCTGATCGTCGATCATGCGGATATCGACAAGATCGCGTTCACCGGATCGACGGAGGTCGGTCGCATCATTCGCGAGCGCACCGCCGGCAGCGGCAAATCGCTGACGCTTGAACTCGGCGGCAAATCGCCTTTCATCGTCTTCGATGATGCCGATATCGATGGCGCCGTCGAGGGCGTGGTCGACGCCATCTGGTTCAATCAGGGCCAGGTCTGCTGCGCCGGCTCGCGCCTCTTGGTGCAGGAAGGCATTGCCGATCTCTTCCACGAGCGGTTGAAACGTCGGATGCTGACGCTGCGTGTCGGCCCGCCGCTCGACAAATGCATCGACATGGGCGCGATCGTCGCCCCGGTGCAACTGAGCCGCATCAAGACGCTGGTCGGCAAAGGCATAGCGGAAGGCGCTGTGCTGCATCAGGCCGAGATCGAGATGCCGAAGAGCGGCAGCTTCTATCCGCCGACGCTGCTTTCCAACGTTCAGCCGACTTCCATTGTGGCGACGGAGGAGATTTTCGGGCCGGTCGCCGTTTCCATGACCTTCCGCACGCCTGAGGAAGCGATCCAGCTTGCCAATCACACCCGTTACGGCCTTGCGGCGAGCGTGTGGAGCGAGACAATCGGCCTTGCACTGCATGTCGCGGCGAAGCTTGCGGCCGGCGTGGTCTGGGTCAATGCCACCAATCTCTTCGATGCTGCGGCCGGCTTCGGCGGCAAGCGCGAATCCGGTTTCGGGCGCGAGGGCGGGCGCGAAGGCTGCTTCGAATATCTGAAGCCGAAGGCCTGGCTGAACCGTAAGCCGCGCAATGCTCCGGTCGAATTCCAGTTGAAGCCCGTCACGGGCGACTTTAGTCTTTCGGCTATTGACCGCACAGCGAAGCTTTTCATTGGCGGCAAGCAGGCGCGGCCGGACGGCAATTATTCGCGCTCGGTGCTTTCGCCCGAGGGGAAGCCGCTCGGCGAGGTCGGCGAGGGAAATCGCAAGGATATCCGTAACGCGGTCGCAGCCGCCCGGGCGGCTTCCGGCTGGGCAACCGCGACCGCGCACAACCGTGCGCAGATCCTCTATTACATCGCCGAGAATCTGAGCGGCCGCAGCACCGAGTTCGCCGAGCGGATCGGAGCGATGACCGGTGTCTCCGCCGCCAATGCCAGGGCGGAAGTGGAAGCCTCGATCTCGCGGCTCTTCACCTATGGCGCCTGGGCCGACAAATATGAGGGCGCGATCCACACGCCGCCGCTTCGTGGCGTGACGCTGGCGATACCGGAACCGAACGGTGTGGCGGGCGTGATCTGTCCTCCGGAGGTGCCGCTCCTGGGCTTCATCAGCCTTGTTGCGCCGCTGATCGCCGTTGGCAACCGCGTCGTCGTGGTTCCGAGCGAGCCCTATCCGCTGGCGGCGACGGACTTCTATTCCATTCTCGAAACGTCGGATGTGCCGGCTGGCGTGGTGAACATCGTGACCGGTTCCTCGACCGAACTGGCCAAGACCCTTGCCGCACATAACGATGTCGATGCCGTGTGGGCTTTCGGCACGCCGGAGCTTTCGACACAGGTGGAAAAACTCTCGGTCGGTAATCTGAAGCGGACATTCGTCGATTACGGCAAGGCCATCGACTGGATGGATGCCTCTGCCGCCGAGGGTGTCCTGTTCCTGCGCCGGGCGGTCGATGTGAAGAATATCTGGATCCCCTACGGCGAGTAGGACCGAACCTGGCGCACCGGCGGGAGGAGAACGCACGGAGGCCGGGTAGGGAGCAAGAGTTGGAGAAACCGCAAGATCATACGGTTCCCCGGGATGTGACAGGCATTGTCGCGAAATTGCATATGGGAGGTTTTGATGCTGAAGAATATTGATCCGGCCTTGAATGCGGATGTGCTTTATGCGCTGCGCTCGATGGGCCATGGCGACACGTTTGTCCTCACCGACACGAATTTCCCTTCCGATGCCATTGCACGGCAGACCCGGCTGGGGAAGCTCCTGCGCGTCGACAATGTCTCCACCGCTCGCGCCATGAAGGCGATCCTGTCGGTACTGCCGCTCGACACGCCGTTGCAGCCTTCCGTCGGGCGCATGGAAGTCATGGGCGCGCCGGATGAGCTTCCGCCGGTGCAACGGGAGGTGCAGGCGGAAGTCGACAAGGCTGAGGGGAAGAGCGCACCGATGTACGGCATCGAGCGCTTTGCCTTCTATGAGGAAGCCAAGAAGGCCTATTGCGTGATCACCACGGGTGAGACGCGGTTTTACGGCTGCTTCCTGCTCACCAAGGGCGTAATCCCGCCGGAAGCCGTTTAAGGCGGAGGCGAGCATGAAAACCGGCGTTTCGATCCTTGGGATTTTCGTTGCCGATACGGCTTATCTCGCCAAGCGCATGCCCAATATTGGTGAAACCATCACCGGCAGCGGCTTTTCCGTTGGGCCGGGCGGCAAGGGATCAAACCAGGCTGTCGCAGCGGCGCGCGCCGGTGCCCAGGTGTCGTTCATCTCCAAGATCGGCCGCGATACTTTTGGCGAGATGGCGCTCAAGACCTATGCGGAAGCCGGCGTAACGCCGAAGCTCGTGCAGATGGACGACATGCCAACGGGCGCCGCCTTCATTTATGTCAACGAAACCGATGGTAACAACGCCATCATCGTCTACCCCGGTGCTGCCGGGACGATCGGCATCGACGATGTCGAAGCTGCGCGTGAAACCATCGAAGGATCGGCGGTTTTCGTCACACAGCTGGAGCAGCCGGCCGTCGCCGCACAGCGAGCGCTCGAGATTGCTCATGCCGCCGGAGTTGTTACCGTGTTCAATCCGGCGCCGGCCGAGCCCTTTCCGGATACGATCTATCCGCTTTGCGATTACGTCGTACCCAACGAGACGGAGGCCGCGGCGATCGTTGGCTTTCCGCTAACGACGCTGGCTGACGCCAAGAGGGCAGGGGATTTCTTTCTCGCCAAAGGCGTGAAGGCGGCGCTGATCACACTTGGAGAACGCGGCGTGCTTTATCACGACGCCGGACAATCCGTGCATGTTCCAGCGGTTTCCTCCGGCACCGTCATTGATACGACGGGAGCGGGCGATGCGTTTGTCGGCGGGTTCTCCGCGGCGCTTTCGCGTGGCTTCGATCCGGTGGAAGCGGTGCGCTTCGGCTGCGCCACGGCGGGTATCGCCGTCACACGGCGTGGCACCGCCCCCGCCATGCCATGGCTTGACGAAATCGATGCGCTGCTGCAGCCGACAGGTGCGGCATGACCCGCAACGATCCGATCAAGCACGTCTTCATCTGGCCGGCACTGTTGATCGTGCTGGTGATTTCTATTTTTCCGCTGATCTATTCCCTGACGACGAGCTTCATGAGCCTGCGGCTCGTACCGCCGATACCGCCGCGCTTCGTCGGCTTCGACAACTATACGGCACTTCTGCAAAATCCCCGCTTCTGGCATGTGGCGTGGACCACGTCGATCATCGCCTTCATTGCGGTCGCACTGCAATATGTCATCGGCTTCGCGGTCGCGCTGGCACTCAACGCGCGGGTTCCCGGCGAAGGGCTTTTCCGGATCGGCTTTCTGCTGCCTATGCTGGTGGCGCCGGTCGCGGTGGCGCTGATCGCGCGCCAGGTGCTCAACCCGACCATGGGGCCGCTCAATGAGCTTATGACCATTTTCGGGTTTCCGAACCTTCCGTTCCTCACACAAACGAAATGGGCCCTCGGCGCGATCATTGCCGTTGAAGTGTGGCAGTGGACGCCCTTTGTCATCCTGATGCTTCTTGCAGGGCTGCAGACCCTGCCCGACGATGTCTACGAGGCGGCGGCGCTGGAGAATGCAAGCCCGTGGCAGCAGTTCTGGGGTATCACCTTCCCGATGATGTTGCCGATCTCCGTGGCCGTTGTGTTCATCCGGTTGATCGAGAGCTACAAGATCATCGATACCGTGTTCGTCATGACGGGCGGCGGCCCAGGTATTTCTACCGAAACGCTGACCCTTTTCGCCTATCAGGAAGGCTTCAAGAAGTTCAATCTCGGCTACACCTCGGCCTTGTCGTTTCTGTTCCTGATCTTCATCACGATCATAGGTCTGGTCTATCTCGCCATCCTGAAACCCTATCTGGAGAAGCACAAATGAGCGTGCGCACTCTCAAGGGAAACGGGCGCTGGTGGGCATTGGCGGGATGCCTGCTTTGGCTGGCCTTCACTTTCTTTCCGCTCTATTGGGTGGCGATTACGTCTTTCAAGACGCCGCTCGGCGTTGTCGGCGGGCCGACCTATATTCCGTTCGTCGATTTCCAGCCGAGCCTGTCCGCCTGGAGAGAGCTTCTTTCCGGCGAGCGCGGCCAGTTCTACAACACCTTCATCGCATCCACCATTATCGGTCTCTCGGCGTCGCTCATCGCCACGGCGGTGGGCTCGATGGCCGCCTATGCGCTGGTGCGCTTCACCTTCCGGGTAAAGCTGCTGTCGGCGCTGTTGTTCGTGGTCGTCGCATTCGGCGGCTATCTGATCTGCTACAACATCTTCCGCATCGGCCAGGCATTGTCGCTGATCTATGCATTCCTGGCGGCGCTCTCGCTTGCCGTGGCCTCCAGCCGGCTGCGGCTGCCTGGACCGGTGCTCGGCAATAACGATATCGTCTTCTGGTTCGTCAGCCAGCGCATGTTTCCGCCGATCGTCGCGGCCTTCGCGCTGTTTCTGATGTATACGGAAATGGGCAAGATAGGGTTGAAGCTGGTCGACACCTATGTCGGCCTCACCTTTGCTTACATTGCCTTTTCATTGCCGATCGTCATCTGGCTGATGCGCGATTTCTTCGAGGCGCTGCCGATCGAGGTCGAAGAGGCGGCGATGGTCGACAATGTGCCGTCCTGGCGGATTTTCATCGGCATCGTGCTGCCGATGTCGAAGCCGGGTCTGATCGCCACTTTCATGATCACGCTCGCCTTCGTCTGGAACGAGTTTCTCTTCGCTCTCTTCCTTACCCATTCGAAATGGCAAACGCTTCCCATCCTCGTCGCCGGGCAGAACAGTCAACGCGGGGACGAATGGTGGGCGATATCGGCTGCCGCTCTGGTCGCAATCATACCAATGGTGATCATGGCGGGAATTTTGAGCAGGTTCATGCGGTCCGGCCTGCTTTTGGGAGCAATCAAGTGACCGTTTAGGTATCGGAAGTTAATCCAGGGAGGAACACATGAGGAAATTGTTATTCGGTTCAACGGCCATGGCATTGCTCGCAATGTCCGGCGTCACATCGGCGAGCGCCTGCGAGCCGGACTATAGCGGGGTGACGCTTTCCGCCGTGACGCAGACCGGCCCCTATATCGCCTCGGCATTGCAGCTTGCCGCCAAAGGCTGGGAGGAAAAGACCTGCGGCAAGGTGAATGTGGTGGAGTTCCCATGGTCGGAACTCTATCCGAAGATCGTCACGTCGCTGACCTCGGGCGAAGACACTTTCGATGTGATCGCTTTTGCTCCGGCATGGGCGCCGGATTTTACCGACTATCTCTCGGAGATGCCGCAAGCGATGCAGACCGGCGCGGACTGGGAGGATATTGCTCCAGTCTATCGCGAAGCCTTGATGGTGTGGAACGGCAAGGTCCTCTCGCAGACCATGGATGGCGACGCGCATACCTATTCCTACCGGATCGACCTCTTCGAGAATGCCGACAACCAGAAGGCGTTCAAGGACAAATACGGCTATGATCTGGCGCCGCCCAAGACCTGGAAGCAATATCTCGACATTGCCGAATTCTTCCAGCAGCCGGACAAGGGCCTGTGGGGCACCGCCGAGGCATTCCGCCGTGGCGGCCAGCAGTTCTGGTTCCTCTTCAGCCATGTGGCGGGCTACACCAGCCATCCCGACAATCCGGGCGGCATGTTCTTCGATCCGGATACGATGGATGCCCAGGTGAACAACCCCGGCTGGGTTCGTGGCCTCGAGGAATATATTCGCGCCTCCAAGCTCGCGCCACCAAACGCGTTGAATTTCTCCTTCGGTGAAGTGAACGCGGCATTCGCCGGCGGCCAGGTCGCGGAATCGATCGGCTGGGGTGATACCGGCGTTATCGGCGCAGATCCAAAGCAATCCAAGGTCGCCGGTAATGTCGGTTCGGCATCATTGCCGGGATCGGATGAAATCTGGAACTACAAGACCAAGAAGTGGGATAAATTCGACCACGTCATCCAGACCTCCTTCATGGCATTCGGCGGCTGGCAAGCGGCGGTTCCCGCTTCCTCCAAGAACCAGGAAGCGGCCTGGGACTATATCAAATATCTGACCAGCCCGGATGTATCCGGTCAGGCTGCGATAACCGGTGGAACCGGCGTCAATCCATACCGTATCTCGCATACGACCAATATGGATTTATGGTCGAAGATCTTCAGCGAGCGCGAGGCGAAGGAATATCTCGGCGCGCAGAAGGATGCGGTGACGGCCCAGAACATCGCCCTCGACATGCGCCTGCCGGGCTATTTCTCCTATACGGAGATCCTCGAAATCGAGCTATCCAAGGCACTTGCAGGCGAGGTCACGCCGCAACAGGCGCTCGACAGCGTCGCCGAGCAGTGGAACAAGCTGACCGACGAATTCGGCCGCGATAACCAACTCGCCGCTTACCGTGCCTCGATGGGCCTGCCGCAGAAATAAAGCGGGTCATCTCTTTTCCGCCCCGGCGAGAGCCGGGGCGGGCTTTAACAATCCGATCCAGCCGTTTCAGGAAACGGCCGGTGGGTCACCACAAAATGAAATAAGAGCCACCGCAGCAACAGGGCCGGGGCTCGGGAAAAGGGCAAGACATGTCCCAAGTGCGTCTGGAGCAGGTCACCAAATCCTTTGGCGGCGTTTTGGTCATACCGCCACTCGATTTGGTTATCGCGGACAAGGAATTCGTGGTTCTGGTCGGCCCCTCCGGTTGCGGCAAGACAACGACATTGCGGATGATCGCAGGTCTGGAACAGGCCACATCTGGGGAAATCCGCATAGGGGACCGCGATGTCACGACGCTTCGCCCGGGGCTGCGCAATTGCTCGATGGTTTTCCAGAACTATGCGCTCTACCCGCATATGACGGTTGCCGAAAATATCGGCTACGGCATGAAAGTGCGCGGAACACCAAAGGCCGATATCGACAGGGCAGTGGCGGAAGCGGCGCGCATCCTCAATCTCGGCGCCTATCTCAACCGCAAGCCGAGCGCGCTTTCCGGGGGGCAGCGTCAGCGCGTGGCGATCGGCCGTGCGATCGTGCGGCAGCCAGACGTATTTTTGTTCGACGAACCGCTATCCAATCTCGACGCCAAGCTGCGCATTGAAATGCGCACCGAGATCAAGCTTTTGCACCGCCGGCTGCAGACAACCATCGTCTATGTCACGCATGACCAGGTGGAAGCCATGACCATGGCGGACCGCGTCGTGGTCATGAGCCAGGGGCGCATAGAGCAGGCCGCCGATCCAATCACGCTCTATGAGCTGCCGAAGAATCTCTTCGTCGCTGCCTTTATCGGCGCGCCGAGCATGAATTTCATCGAGGGTACGCTGGAAAGAGGCGGAGACAATCTCGTCTTCCACGCCGACGGTGGTGTGGCTATCCCTGTTCCAAACGGCCGGGCTGCGCTTGTGGCGGAAGCTATCGGTCAACCGGTCGTCCTCGGTATCCGGCCAGAACATACGATGGTCGCCGATCCGTCGTTTCCAACCGTTCCCTTAAAAATCGCCGATATCGAACCGCTCGGGCCCCATACGCTGGCGATCGGCAAGATCGGACCGGCCGCCTTCACGGCCCAGGTTCCGGCAGGCACGAGAATCCGTCCGGACGATACCATCAGCGTGCCGATTGATCATGAAAAGATGCATTTCTTCCTGAAGAGCACTGGCGAAGCCATCGGCCGGTAAACAGGCGATGGCATGAAAAACGGGGCCAGGGTTCAAGGGGCGGCATCGGCTGGGACTGCGCTTCGGCAATTGCCGCTCTTGTGACGAGGAGCGTCGGCCTCATCGGCCTTGCTGCTCCAATCTCGCAGGTTTGTTTGCTTCGGCTCCCGGCGGGCGCCGTCTCGCATGGCCCGCCTTTTAGGGTGTGGCTCTGCTTGTCGGGATGGATCAGGCACGCCGATGGCTCTTATCCATACTCACAGCGACCTGTAGCTGACTTTACGAGCGGGCTCTCACCTTGGTCGTCTCCGACATCCGGACTTCAGGGTTTGAACACCAGTACGATCCTGTCGGCGAGGAAGCGTGTGCGGATGATCTGGACAGGCGCATCGTCAAGGTCGACATCGATCGCGTTGCTGACAAGGACGATCGAATCCGCGGCACATTGAAGGGATTCGGCATCTGCCGGGGAAACCCGTTCCGCCGTCAGGCGTGTCTCTCGCCTTCGGTAATCGTGGAGCCCATGCTGTTTCAGCGCCTGGGTAACCGAGCCGGTTTCGGCATAAGCTGCGATGATGTTGGGAAAGCGGTCGCTGGGAAAATAGCCCGTCGAACGTGAAACCGGCACGCCGTCCACGACTGTCATTTTTTCCAGTTTGTAAAGCGAGGCCCCGGGTTTGAGCTGAAGCAATGCCGCCTGAGTTCTGTCAGCCGCGACCCGCTCGGAGTTGATCAGGCGTCCCGCCGATTCCAGCGATTGCCGAGTCATATTCTCCGAAAAACGCGCCCGGGTGCCGATGGGATAGGTAATGCGGGGCTGGGTTTCATTGATGAAGGTGCCGCGGCCGCGCTCGGCCCGTAGGACCCCTTCATCGGAAAGCGCTGAAATCGCCCGCCGCACCGTATGGCGGTTGACACTGAATTCCTTGGCGAGTTCGGTCTCAGGCGGCAGACGGTCGCCATAGCTGCCCTCGGCAATCGCCGCCCGCAGCCCGTCCGCGACCCGCCGCCAGCGGGAAATGCCGTCATCCATCACATTCATCGCAGAAGGTCTCCTGAAAAATTCGGGCGCTGTCATCGACCCGTCATCGATTCCGGGCTATAAATCAGAAAAGATCAGTTGTCTACACAAATAGACAAATTGGAGTGCATGATGACATCACCCGCCGACATAGCGCGTAAGCGCGCGCTCGATGCGCTGGCATCGATGCCAGCGCAGGCGCTGAAGGAGCGTTACGAGACTATTTGTGAGCGCGCGCCGCCGGCGCTCGCCGTTCGAGGGCCGGAGATCGGCGCGATCATGGTTCGGGGCCGCATTGGCGGCGGCGGAGCCCCGTTCAATATCGGAGAAGCGAGCGTTACCCGCGCGACGGTGAAGCTTCCGACCGGCGAGGTCGGCCATTCCATCGTGCTCGGGCGCGATACGGAAAAGGCCCGCGCCGTCGCGCATCTCGACGCCCTGCGGCAGGTGCCGGAATGGGAGCCTATCGTCGAGCGGGATTGCGTCGCGCCGGCGGTCGAAATGGCCGAGGCAGAGCGCCTGAAGCTGGCCGAGGAAACCGCGGCGACGCGCGTCGATTTCTTCACTCTTGCGCGGGGAGAAGACTGATGCGGGCGGATATTTTCGACGGCGGCTTTGCCGATCCGGTATTTACCTCGCAGGCGGTGTTCCGTGCGGTGATGGATGCATCCGCGCGTCCCGGAACGATAGCCGATCTGGGCGATGTGGCCCAAGCGCCTGCGCCTGTTCCTGCCGCCACGGCTGCGATCCTGCTGACGCTTGCCGATTTCGACACGCCCGTCTGGTTCGAGGGTGCGGATTCAACGGCGGCGAGCCAGTGGCTGTCCTTTCACACCGGGGCGGTGACGACGCCGGATGCGGCGGCGGCCAGCTTTGCCGTGCTTGAAGAAGGTAGCGATGCGAGCACTTGGTCCCAATTCGCGCAGGGTACGGCGGACTATCCGGACCGGTCGGCAACGCTGCTTCTCCCCCTTGCTGGTTTGGAAGGTGGGCGGAGTCTGACCCTGAGCGGGCCCGGCATTGAGGGGAGAGCGGTCATCGCGCCGCGCGGACTTCCCGAAGATTTCATCGAGGTGATGCAGGCGAACAGGAGCTGCTACCCCCTGGGGTTCGACGTCGTCCTCGTCTGCGGAACGCAGGCGCTCGCCTTGCCCCGCACCGTCAGGATCGAGGTGTAGCCATGTATGTTGCTGTAAAAGGCGGCGAGGCCGCCATCGAAAAAGCGCACAGGCTGCTGGCGGATCGCCGGCGCGGCGAGCGCACCGTTCCGGCGCTGACGCCGGAGCAGATCGTGGGCCAGCTTTCGCTTGCCGTCGATCGCGTCATGGCCGAAGGCTCGCTCTACGATTCCGAACTTGCCGCGATGGCGGTGCGCCAGGCACGGGGCGATCTGATCGAAGCCATCTTCCTCCTGCGCGCCTATCGTACGACGCTTGCGCGCTTCGGCGTGTCGCGGCCCATCGATACGGCCGCTATGCGCATCGAGCGGCGGGTTTCCGCCACCTACAAGGATATTCCGGGCGGGCAGTTGCTGGGTCCGACCTTCGATTATACCCATCGCCTCATCGATCCGGCGATGGCGGAAGATCTGCCCGTGGAGGAGCCCGCACGGCGCCCCTCATCCGAGGAGACGGCTTTACGCGTCACGGATATTCTCAACAGCGAGGGCTTGATCGAACCGGACGCACGTTCCGAATCCGAGCCCGGCGATCTGACGCGCGATCCCGTATCCTTCCCGGCGGGGAGGGACCTCCGCCTGCAGGCGCTGGCGCGGGGCGATGAAGGCTTTCTCCTGTCGCTCAGCTATTCCACGCAGCGCGGCTATGGCCGCACCCATCCCTTCGTCGGCGAGGTACGGATCGGCCTGGTGGATGTCGAGATCGACAGCCCGGAACTGGGCTTTGCCGTGAAGCTCGGATCGATCCGCGTCACCGAATGCCAGATGGTTTCCCAGTTCACGGGATCGGCGGAAGAAGCCCCGCGCTTCACCCGCGGTTACGGCCTCGTCTTCGGCCAGTCGGAACGCAAGGCCATGGCAATGAGCCTCGTCGACCGGGCGCTTCGGGCCGATGAGTTCGACGAGCAACGGCTGGCCCCGGCGCAGGACGAGGAATTCGTGCTCGCGCACTGCGACAATGTCGAAGCAACCGGCTTCGTCGAGCATCTCAAACTGCCGCATTACGTGGACTTCCAGGCCGAACTTGACCTTCTCCGGCAACTCCGCCGCGAAAGCCACCCTTTGCAGCATGAGGAAGAAACTCAGGAGGCGGCTGAATGACGCTCCCGGCCTATAATTTTGCCTATCTCGACGAACAGACGAAGCGCATGATCCGGCGCGCGATCCTGAAGGCGATCGCCATTCCCGGCTATCAGGTGCCGTTCGCCTCGCGTGAAATGCCGATGCCCTATGGCTGGGGCACCGGCGGCGTGCAGGTGACGGCCTCCATTCTCGGCCCCGATGATGTGCTGAAAGTCATCGACCAGGGGGCGGACGACACCACCAATGCCGTCTCCATCCGGGCCTTCTTCGCAAAGACCGCCGGGGTTGCTACGACGACCCGGACGGCCGGGGCAACCGTCATCCAGACGCGGCATCGCATCCCCGAGACGCCACTGAAGGCCGGGCAAATCCTCGTCTATCAGGTTCCGATCCCGGAGCCGCTCCGCTTCCTCGAGCCGCGCGAGACCGAGACGCGCGTGATGCACGGGCTGGAGGAATATGGCCTCATCCAGGTGAAGCTCTACGAGGACATCGCCCGGCACGGCCACATCGCCACCACCTATGCCTATCCGGTGAAGATCGAAGGCCGTTATGTGATGGATCCGTCTCCGATTCCGAAATTCGACAATCCAAAGATGCGCAACTCCCCGGCGTTGCAGCTTTTCGGCGCTGGCCGCGAGAAACGCATCTATGCTCTGCCGCCTTTCACTGAGGTCGTGAGCCTCGACTTCGAAGATCATCCGTTCTCGGTCCAGCGCTTCAGCCAGCCCTGCGCGCTCTGCAACGCGACGGGTGTCTATCTTGACGAAGTGGTCACGGATGATCGCGGCGGGCGGATGTTCGTCTGTTCCGATACCGACCATTGCGAGACCCGGCAGGCTGACGGCCACAGGGGCCCCGGTCTCCCGCAAACCCAACAGGAGGACGCGGCGTGAGCGACCCGATACTTTCCGTCCGCGATCTGGAACGGCGTTACGCTTCCTTCATCGGCTGCACGAAAGTCTCCTTCGATGTCTGGCCGGGAGAGGTGGTTGCCATCGTCGGGGAATCCGGCTCGGGCAAGACGACGCTTCTCAATTGTATCTCCGGGCGGCTGGAGCGCTCTTCCGGCTCGATCCGCTATCGCATGCGGGACAACCGCTTTCCCGACCTTGCCGAGCTTTCGGAGGCGGAGCGCCGGTTCCTGATGCGCACCGACTGGGGCTTTGTCCACCAGAGCCCCGCCGAAGGATTGCGCATGCGCGTTTCGGCGGGGGCCAATGTCGGCGAGCGCCTGATGGCGGTCGGCGAGCGGCACTATGGCCGCATCCGGGAAACGGCGAGCGAATGGCTTCAGCGCGTTGAGATATCGCCTGATCGCATCGACGACCAGCCGGTGGCCTTTTCCGGCGGCATGCGCCAGCGTCTGCAGATCGCGCGCAATCTCGTCACCCATCCGCGCCTCATCTTCATGGACGAGCCGACCGGCGGCCTCGATGTCTCGGTGCAGGCGAAGGTGCTCGACCTACTGCGCGGGCTGGTGACGGACATGAGCCTTGCCGTCGTCATCGTGACCCACGATCTTGCCGTTGCCCGCCTCCTGTCGCAACGCATTATCGTCATGAAGAACGGCCGTATCGTCGAGACGGGCCTGACCGACCGGGTGCTGGACGATCCCCGGCACGCCTATACCCAGCTCCTCGTCGCCTCGATCCCGGAGTCCTGATCCATGGTTCTGCAAGAGAAAAACAAGGACGCGGTGCTGTCCGTCCGCAATGTGGCGAAGTCCTTCACCATGCATCTGCGGGACGGCCTTGTCCTGCCGGTGGTCGAAAACGTGGCTTTCGACATTTTCCCGGGGGAATGCGTCGTGCTGGCCGGCCCGTCAGGCGTCGGCAAATCGTCGATCCTGCGGATGGTCTATGGCAATTATGCCGTCGATAGGGGCAGTATCCTTGTGCGCCCCGGGGCTGGTGAGGAGCCTCGCGACCTCGCTTCCGGCGATGCGCGCCTCGTCCTGGAGCTGAGGCGGGGCGTCATCGGCTATGTCAGCCAGTTCCTGCGGGCGGTGCCGCGCGTGGCGGCGCTTGACGTGGTGGCTGAACCACTTGTTACCCGCGGCGTCGACCGCGCGGAAGCAAGAGACCGCGCGGCGCATCTGCTGCACCGCCTGCACCTGCCGGAAGCGCTGTTTTCCCTGCCGCCCGCCACCTTTTCCGGTGGCGAGAAGCAGCGCGTCAACATCGCGCGCGGCTTCATCACGGATCATCCTATCCTGCTCCTCGACGAGCCCACCGCCTCGCTGGACGCGGCCAATCGTGACGTGGTGATCGGCATGATCCGCGAAAAGCTCGGGTCCGGCGTCGCCATTCTCGGCATTTTCCACGACCAGCCGGTGCGTGACGCGGTGGCGACGCGGATGATCGATATTTCCGGCTTTTCGGCACGGAGGGCAGCGTGATGCCGAAGCTCTCGGAAACCGTTCCCCATATCGACGAGATGGCTAGCGTCAGCCAATCGACGCTCGGCCGCTACACGGAAGTGGCGGCCCGGACGCGCCTGAGCGAGACCGTACTAGGCGACTACTCCTATGTCATGGAAGATTGCTCGATCTGGTGCGCCGAGATCGGCAAGTTCGCCAATATCGCATCGGCGGTCCGCATCAATGCGCCCAATCATCCGACATGGCGCGCCACGCTGCATCATTTCACCTACAGGGCGGGTGATTATTTCGAAGAGGCGAGCGATGAGGAAAGCTTCTTCGAATGGCGCCGCAACCGGCGTGTCGTCATTGGCCATGACGTCTGGATCGGTCATGGCGCGACAATCCTCTCGGGCGTCACGATCGGTAATGGCGCGGTAATCGGCGCGGGCGCCGTTGTTTCGCGCGATGTTGCACCATACACGATCGTCGGCGGCGTTCCGGCGCGGCTGATCCGCAATCGGTTCAGCGCGGATCTGGGCGAGCGCATGGACCGCCTCGCCTGGTGGGACTGGCCTCATACGCGGCTTGCAGAGGCGCTCGAAGACTTTCGCAAGCTCCCGGCTGAGGAGTTCGTGACCCTTTACGAAGGGAAAACCGAAAATTTCATCAATCTGTCATCCAACGATCATCAACAGGTCAACAAATTGAAGCCTAAGCTTGGAAAACAGGGAGAAAACGCATGATAGCGGTCGCGGTTTCCAACCTCTCGAAAAGCTATGGCAATACCTGTGCCTTGAAGGATGTCAGCCTCACGCTTGCCCGGGGTGAAATGGTTGCGCTGATTGGCGCTTCCGGGTCGGGCAAGAGCACGCTCATCCGTCATATTGCGGGGCTCGAAGCCGGGGATGGTGGGGCAGGGCGGATCGAGATTTTCGGCGAGCTGACGCAGTCGGCGGGGCGATTTTTGCGTCGTGGCAAGCGTAGCCGGGTGGCTGTCATATTCCAGCAGTTCAATCTCGTCGGCCGTCTGTCCGTGCTCATGAATGTGCTTATCGGGCATCTGGGGCGGACGCCGCGCTGGAGGGGGACGCTAGGCCTGTTCAACCGGGCTGAAAAGGCCAAAGCCCACAAGGCACTGGAGCGTGTGGGTATTCCGCAGGTCGCGGCGCAGCGCTCTTCGACACTCTCGGGCGGCCAGCAGCAGCGTGCGGCAATTGCCCGTACGCTCGTTCAGGAAGCCGAGATTCTCATCGCCGATGAGCCGATCTCCGCCCTCGATCCGTCTGCCGCCCGCCGGGTAATGGACGTTCTTGCCGATATCAATGCCAAGGACGACATCACCATCCTGGTGTCGTTGCATCAGGTCGAATATGCCCGCCGCTATTGCCGGCGCACGATAGCCATGCGCGACGGTGCCATCGTTTATGACGGCCCATCGTCCGCCCTTTCCCCCGATTTCCTGGCCGAGCTCTATGGCGCGGCATCGGAAGAACTCGTCCTGCCGGATATTCCGGCGGGCGACCAGACCGCCCCCTTGGCGGAATCCAGAAAACGCCGGGCCACGCTTTTGCCGGCCTGATCCACTTCAAAACCGGAGAACACAGATGAACGCGATACTGAAAAGCATGGCGGCGATGTCCGTTGTCTTCACCATGACCTCCGCAGCCTTTGCGCAGGACACGATCAATTTCGGGATTATCTCAACGGAATCCCAGCAGAACCTGAAAACCGTCTGGCAGCCATTCCTGGACGACATGAAGGAGAAGACCGGTCTCGACGTTAAGCCGTTCTTTGCGTCGGATTATGCCGGCGTGATCGAAGGCATGCGCTTCGACAAGGTGCAGGTCGCCTGGTACGGCAACAAATCGGCGATGGAAGCTGTCGACCGCGCCAATGGTCAGATATTTGCTCAAAGCGTGCCGGTGGGCGGGGAGCCGGGCTACTGGTCTGTCGTCATCGTTCCCAAGGACTCGAAGATCCAGACGATCGATGACGTCCTGACGTGCGATCATTCCGTGAATTTCGGCCTTGGCGACGTCAACTCGACCTCCGGCTATCTGGTGCCGATGACGTTCATCTTCGCGAAGAACGGCCTTGATCCCAAGCAGTGCTTCAAGAACGTGACGAACGCCAATCATGAAACCAACGCGATGGCTGTTGCCAACAAGCAGGTTGATGCCGCCACAAACAACACCGAAAACATGGCGCTCATCAAACAGAACAACCCGCAGGCGTTCGAGAACATCCGGGAAATCTGGCGTTCGCCGCTGATCCCGTCCGACCCTATCGTGTGGCACAAGGAATTGCCGGAAGAAACCAAGACGAAGATCCGTGACTTTTTCCTCACCTATGGCACGGAGAAGTCAAAGGGGAATATCGAAGAGGAAAGGAAGGTCCTCGCCGGTCTGAAATGGGCGCCGTTCCGCGCATCCGACGATAATCAGCTTCTTCCCATCCGCATCATGGAGCTGACCAAGTCCATCGGCCAGACGGAAGCGGACGCGAAGCTGAGCGCCGAGGAAAAAACCGCGAAGGTAAAAGACCTCACCGAGCAGAAGGCGAAGTACGAGGCCGAGCTCGCCAAAGCCACCAACGGCTGATCTTCTATTCGTTATCGAGGCGGGCTGATGAAGCCCGCCTTTATTTTAAGGAGTGAACGCAATGGGTGATTTGACATTGGCAGCGGCCAAGGTGGAGCCGAAATCTGCCATGCAGGGCCGCGGCGGTTACCGCAATAGCATCGTTCTAATCGTCCTGGTCGCGGCGCTCACCTTGAGCTGGGCCCCGGCTGAGATGAGTCGCTGGACCTATCTTTTCACCGATGCTGGAAACATGGCCCAATATGCCAGCGGCTTCCTCCGGCCCGATTTTTCGGATTGGCGGTACTACCTCGAAGAGATCGTTGTAACAATCCAAATCGCGCTATGGGGCACTTTTCTCGCCGTGGTACTGTCTGTCCCCTTTGGCATTCTCTCTGCAACCAACATGGCACCATGGTGGATCCGCCATCCCGTCCGGCGGCTGATGGATTTCTTCCGGGCGATCCATGAGGTGGTGTTCGCGGTGCTGTTTGTGGTCGCTGTCGGCCTTGGACCGTTTGCCGGGGTGATGGCGCTTTTCATCCATACGACCGGTATCCTGGCCAAGCTCTTTTCCGAGGCCGTCGAGGCCATCGACCCGCGCCCTGTGGAAGCGATCCGCACGACCGGGGCCTCGCGGGTGCAGCAGGTGATCTTCGGCGTCATTCCGCAGGTGCTGCCGCTCTGGATTTCCTTTTCGCTCTATCGGCTCGAATCCAATATCCGCTCCGCCACGGTTCTAGGGCTTATCGGCGCCGGCGGCATCGGCCAGGTGATGTTCGAGACTATCCGCGGCTTCTATTACTCGCAGGCCGCGGCAATCCTGATCATCGTCGTCCTGACGGTCACGCTGATGGACCTTGTATCGCAGAAGCTGCGCAAGCTGGTGATCTGACCGTGTCACCTTCCACTTCAACAGCCTTCAACCTCCACGCCGGATTATCCGATTATGAATGATGAAACCGTCTTCTCCAATTGCAACATCGTCCTACCCGACCGCTTGCTGAAAGGCTCCGTGCTTGTCCGTGACGGGCTGATCTGCGACATTTCCGCCGGCAGTTCCACGTCCGGCATGGACCTGGAAGGCGACTACCTCATTCCAGGCTGCGTGGAACTTCATACAGATCATCTGGAAACGCATTTCCAGCCGCGCCCGAAGGTCCGTTGGAACATGGACGCGGCCTTGCAGGCGCACGACGGACAGATAGCAACCGCCGGTATAACGACGGTTTTCGATGCATTGAGGGTGGGATTGGACGGCGACACAGAGCTTCTGGCCTCCGATATGTCGGCCATGGCCGATACGATCTCCGCCGCCCATGCGGGCAAGCGGCTGCGCGCCGAGCATTTCATTCATCTGCGCTGCGAGGTATCGGTCTCGGACGTGGTGGATCATTTCGATGGGATAAAGGCCAACGACCGCGTCCGCCTCGCATCGCTGATGGATCATGCGCCGGGGCAGCGCCAGTTCGTGAATCTGGAAGCCCACCGGATCTATTATCAGGGCAAGAAGAAGATGAGCGACGAAGAATTCTTCGCTTTCCGCGAAAGGCGCATCGCGGAAAGCGAGGCGAACTCGCCGCGCAATCGGCGCATCATTGCCGAACGCTGTCATCATCAGTCAATCGCCATCGCTTCGCATGACGATGCGACGGCGGAGCATGTGGCGGAAGGCGTCGAACTCGGCGTCTCGCTGGCTGAATTCCCGACGACGGTCGAGGCCTCCCTCCTGTCGCGTCAGGCAGGGCTACAGGTTCTCATGGGCGCGCCCAATGTCGTGCGCGGCGGATCGCATTCCGGCAATGTTTCGGCGCTGGAATTGCTGGAGAACGGAGCACTGGACATACTGTCGTCCGATTATGTTCCCTTCAGCCTGCTACAGGCGGTCTTTCTTCTGGCGGAAAAGCGCGTTCTCGATCTGCCGTCGGCGGTTCGCCTGGTTTCGGACAATCCGGCCCGCGCGGCGAAGCTCGATGACCGCGGGCGGATCGAGGTAGGCCGCCGGGCCGACCTCGTGCGTGTGCGCGCCGAAGCCGGTCTTCCTCCTCAAGTCGCGGGTGTCTGGCGGGAGGGCAGACGGGTCGCCTGACGGGCGGGTCGGTCCCGGACGCTCGCTGACATTGGTCACCTCCGGCCATTTGTCTTGGTTTAAAGCTCAGCTGAGTTCCTGTGCAAGTCCGATGAGAAGCCCTTCAGGCCCACGGATGTAGCAGAGCCGATACACCTCTTTATACTCGACGACTTCGCCAACGAGCTGCGCGCCGTGCGTGCGGAGCCTTTCGAGGGTATCGTCGAGGTCGTCCACGGCGAACATGACGCGAAGGTAGCCCAGGGCGTTGACCGGGGCATCGCGGTGATCTGCGACGACAGGCGGCTCGAGGAAGCGGGAGAGCTCGAGCCGGCTGTGGCCATCCGGTGTGCGCATCATCGCTATCTCGACGCGCTGATTGCCCAGTCCAGTGACGCGTCCGGCCCATTCTCCTTCGATCGTGGCCCGCCCTTCGAGTTCGAGGCCGAGTTCGCGAAAGAAATCAATCGTCGCTCCGAGGTCTTCGACGACGATTCCCACGTTATCCATCCGCTTGAGCGCCATGTTTCCAATCTCCAGGGTGCCGTTCCAATCCACAAGGTGTCGCCCAGTCTAACATTGGACGCTTGAGGTGTCCCCAACACCGGCGGCCATCCGGGGGCGATCCGCGGTTGTCCACGTCAGACGCTTGCATCATGGGTCGCCTCAAACCGTCATCCCGGTTTCAAACGCTCTCTTGGCGGGGCTTGGCTATTGTCTGCCTCAAATAGCATACATGGACTTGATGAAAGACATGTTTTGCCTCTTATTTCTGAGAGGAAATGGCAATATGAAGAATGAAAGGACCAAGCAATGGCAAAGAACACGATTTGCTTATGGTACGACAGGGACGCCGAGGCCGCCGCCCAATTCTATGCCAAGACCTTTCCCGACAGCGCGGTGGGTGCAATCATTCGTGCACCCGGAAACTATCCGGATGGCAAGCAGGGAGACGTGCTGGTCGTTGAATTCACCGTAGCCGGTATTCGTTGTATTGGTCTCAACGGTGGCCCCATGTTCAAGCATAACGAAGCCTTCTCATTTCAGATCGCAACTGACGATCAGGAGGAAACGGACCGCTACTGGAACGCCATTGTTGGCAATGGTGGACAGGAAAGCGACTGTGGCTGGTGTAAGGACAAGTGGGGCGTATCCTGGCAGATCACGCCGCGCGTATTGACCGAAGCACTCGCGGCAGGCGGCGATCAAGCAAGGCGTGCGTTTGATGCGATGATGACCATGAGGAAGATAGACGTCGCGACGATCGAAGCGGCGCGACGCGGCTGAGACACTAAAATTCGATTTGCTCCGCGATCCGCAGGGCGTCATCGACCCTATGTGGAGATATCGAAATGTGCCTTCGAGTATCGTGTGGCTCATTGGAAGCCACACAGCTCGCGGGCTACAGCGAATGATGAAGCTGCTCGCTACGAGATATCCCATGCGTGGTGCCTGCCAGGGTCCGCAAACATCGTTCAGAAGCGAAATAGTGGAAATGGCGGGGTAGGGCTGCCTATATGCGCAGTTCCCGACCACTTGCTTACACCGAAGGAATGAAAATCATCGCCAGACGCGCACTTCTTCTCGTCAATCCAAAGGCACGCCGTGGCCAGGAGTCGATTACACCTGTCGTGAAGCGACTTGAGCGCGGTGGATTGACGGTCAATATCGAGCCATTCGAGGCGCTGCCAGAGATCGCACGAGACATCGTACGCCTTCGCCATAGCGCTGATCTGGTCATCGTGTGCGGTGGAGACGGTTCGGTCTCATCGGCAGCCGTCGCGGCCATGGAAAGCGGCCTGCCGATGGGTATCATGCCGATGGGGACGGCGAACGATCTTGCTCGCACGCTCCACATCCCGATGGATTTGCTGCAGGCTGCTGATGTCATCGTCCAGGGACGTCAGCGCCGGATCGATGTAGGAACCGTCAACGGCCATGCGTTCTTCAATGTCGCCAGTATCGGCCTTAGCACCGAACTTGCGCAAGGCCTTGATCCGGCACTCAAAAAGCGCTTCGGCCGGTTTGGTTATGCGCTGGCGGCCATGAAGGTATTAGCCAGGGCCAATCACTTCCACGCCAGGATTACTGAGAAGGGGACGACGATCGAGGCTGAGACCTATCAGATCGCCGTTGGCAATGGCCGGCACTATGGTGGCGGCAATGTCGTGGAGGAAACGGCGCAAATCGATGATGGCCGTCTTGATCTTTACAGCCTGGAGATGACCAACCTCTGGAAACTGGCGCTGATGCTGCGTTCCTTCCGCTCGGGCAAGCACGGAGCATGGGAAGAGGTTCGCACGGCCAGATGCGTGGAGTTCGATATCGAGACAAAAATACCGATGCCGGTCAACACCGATGGTGAACTCGTTACATCCACGCCGGCGCATTTCAAGGTGCACCCCAAGGCGATCTCGGTCTTTGCTCCGTAGGTGACGTCACCCCGATCTCTCTAACCGCAAGCCTCGCAACGTTTCGAGAAACGAGGTGACCACCGATGAAGGTTCGCCCCGCCGCCACAGCACGGCAAGGTCCACCTCCAGCGGACTGGCCGTCTGGCGGAGGTCACGATAGACGACTCCGACCTGGCGCAGGTTGCGCATGGAGGCTGGTACCAGAGCAATCCCAAAACCTGCCGCGACAAGGCCGATGATCGTATGCATCTGTACCGCTTCCTGCGCGACACGCATGGAAAAGCCCGCGCTCTCGCAGGCCGCGACCAGGCGAGCATGAAAGCTAGGTCCTTCATGTGCCGGAAAGGTGACGAAGGGTTCTCCTGCTAGATCGCTCAGCGTAAGCACCGGGCGGGCAGCGGCGGGATGGTCCTCCGGCAGTGCCACGACGAGCGGCTCGGTGAGAACCGAGAGATATCGCAGGTCGTCGGCGCCGGCCACGGGCGGCCTTGCAAATCCCACATCCGCTTCGCCCTGCTGCAGGGCCCGGACCTGTCGCATGGTTGGGCGTTCCTGCAAGTGGATATCGACATCGGGAAAACGCGTCCTGTAAACGCGCAGCAGGCGGGGCAGGAAATCGTAGATAGCTGCGCCCACATAGGTGATACGCAGCGATCCGACGAGGCCGCGGGCAGCCCGTTGCGCCGCTTCGACGGCCAGATCCGCCTGGGCGACCGCCTTGCGCGCCTCGTCGAAAAAAACCAGTCCGGCTTCCGTGAGGCGGATCCGCCTGCTACTGCGGTCGAAGAGTTCGACGCCCATACGCGTTTCGAGCTTCTGGATGGATTGCGAGAGCGGCGGCTGCGCCATGCCCAGTCGGGCGGCAGCCCGGCGGAAATGGAGTTCCTCGGCAACGGCGATGAACTGTCGGAGCATTCTGAGTTCGATATTTGATATCATGGACATATCATACGATACTGAGAATCGATCTGGAAATATCATGAGAAAGGTTCATCTGTCCTTCCATTGGTTGTGAAATGAAAGGACCCGATATGCCATCGATCATCAAAACCGCCATCGCCGGCGCATTTGCCGCCGGCTCTCTTTTCGCCGACGCCGCGCACGCCGAAATCAGCCGCGAGGACTTCAAGGTCGCAGGCGAGCCCGGTATATCTCTGAGCGTACGCGAGGTGCGCGATACGCTGGCATCAGCGGAAAAACCGCCGGTCATTCTCCTGCACGGCGCCCGCGTGCCGGGAATTCCCTCTTTCGATTTGCCTGTGGAGAACGGTTCCCTGGCGGCCGATCTCGCGCGTGCCGGTCACCGCGTCTTCATCATGGATGCACGCGGCTATGGCGGGTCGAGCCGCCCCGGTCAGGATGGACCGCAGCAGGGTGAGCCGCTTTCACGGTCCCATGAAGTGGTACGCGACGTTGCGGCCGTGGTTGAAGCGGTCGAGCGCCGCACTGGTGCGCCCAAGGTCGCGCTCCTCGGCTGGGCGACGGGCGGCCACTGGGTCGGCATGTATGCCAGCAATCATCCGGAAAAGGTGAGCCACCTGGTGATCCACAACGCCCTTTATGGCGCTCATGCCGGCCATCCGACCCTAGGGCCGGGAAGCAGCATGGCTGATCCTGAGGCACCGGGCCAGTTCAACGTTGCGAGATTTGGTTCTTACCGGCTGAACACCGCTGCGTCCCTCCTACCGTCCTGGGACAACTCGATACCGATCGATGATAAGGCCAGTTGGCGCGATCCCGAGGTCATCCGCGCCTATCAGGAGGCCGCTCTCGCCTCCGATCCGACCGCTTCGGATCGTGATCCTCCTGCATTCCGTGCCCCGTCGGGGGCAATGGCGGATTCCTTCGATCTCGCATCCGGCCGAAAGCTATGGGATGCAGGACCGATCAGAGCACGCGTACTCATCATCCGCTCGAACCGTGATTTCTGGAGCAGGCCGGAAGATGTGGCCGGACTTGCCCGCGACCTGACGCAAGCAGCCGAGGTCCGGGCGGTGACACTTCCGGAAGCTACGCATTACGTTCACCTCGATCGTCCGGAGCGCGGCCGCGCCACCTTCGTCAACGAGGTGTTGGATTTCCTTGCGGCGCCGGTCGCTGCAACCGACTGATACACTATTCGGCGGCAACGATCCGGAGGGCCCGTTGTGGCTGTCCCTTGTTGCCGCCCATCAGGTAGATCAGACAACTCGTGCGCAGCAGCGAACTGAAATTCGAAATCGAACCATTGATCTCCAGCGCCTCGTCATAAAGCGTCGACAGAAAACGGGCTGTGGAAAGGCTCTGTTTCTGCGCAATCTCGTCGATCAGCAGCCAGAACGCCGCTTCGAGTTGAATGCTGGTCGAATGCCCGCCGATACGGATGGAGCGGTTGATCGGACGGTATCTTTCGGGGTCCTGACCCGCATAGATCTCGCACATGGGTTCCTCCCTTTTTTTATTATGATTCTAATATGCCGCTGCCGCGTGCCGTCGTCAAATGCCGTCTGCGGGCGGAACATATCGGCCCGGATAGCGCAAATTTCGTGTTTCTTTTTTGCGTGCGGTAATCGGCTGCTACCAACACTCCGCAATCGCGGATTAGCATCACCCCATAAAAGGAGACAATGACGTTGGCGAAAGCAATCCATTCGATGGTTCGCGTCCTTGACGAAGCGCGTTCTGTCGATTTCTACAGCAAGGCATTCGGGCTCAAGGTGGCGGACAGGCTGGATTTCGACACCTTCACGCTCGTCTATATGAGCAATGACGAGAGCGAGTTCGAGGTCGAACTGACGATCAACAAGGGGCGTACTGAACCCTATGCCCTTGGCGATGGCTACGGCCATCTTGCGGTTTCGGTGGGCGATCTCGATGCGGAGCATGCGCGGCTGGCGGCTGCGGGCCTTGCTCCCAACAAGATCGTCGAATTCAACCGCGACGGCGCGCTGCTCGCGCGGTTCTTCTTCATCACCGATCCCGATGGCTACAAGATCGAGGTTTTGCAGCGTCACGGTCGTTTCAAATAACGGAGCCGCGCCCCGGAGGAGGGGCGCGGCCCGACCGGCTGGCAGGCGAAGGAAATGGGAGGATAGCCAGATGGCCATGGTCCATGAAAACCGGCGCGGCATCTCGCGCCGGGAATTGCTAAAACGCGGAACGATCGGTGCGGCCCTGATCATATCGGGTCGTGCGGTCATCAGCCCCCGGGATGCCTGGGGGCTGGAGACGACGGCGCTCAAGCCGGAAACGACGGCGACCCTGATCGTGCTGGCGCGCGACATCTACCCGCATGACCAGCTCGCCGACCGCTTCTATGCGATCGCGGTCAAGGGGCAGGACGCCAAGGCGGCCGAGGATCCGGCACACAGGACTTTGATCGAGGACGGCATCGCCGATCTCGACAGGCGCGCCGGCAGCGGCGGCTATCGTGGCCTTGGATGGGAGGACGACCGGGTCGCCATCCTGCGTGACATCGAGACAACGCCCTTCTTTCAAGCGGTGCGCGGCGATCTTGTGGTGAGCCTCTATAACCAGAAGGAGATCTGGCCGATCTTCGGCTATGAGGGCGAGTCCTATTCAAAGGGCGGCTATATCGACCGCGGCTTTAACGACATCCAATGGCTTTGACCGAATGCGCCCGCGCCGGAGGAGGTGGCGGGCAGGCGGTGCATGAGCGCCGTCGGGCATACAGTTTCGGGAGGATAGCATGGCAGCCCCTTATGATCTCAACGACGACAGCGTGGTCGTCATCATCGGTTCCGGTGCCGGCGGCGGCACGCTCGGCAACGAACTTGCTCAGAAGGGCATCGATGTCGTCGTGCTCGAAGCGGGCAGCCGCATCGAGTATGAAGATTTCATCAATGACGAATGGGAGAGTTTCGCCCAACTCGCCTGGCTTGACCACCGCACCACCGGCGGCGGCTGGCGGGTACACAAGGACTTTCCCAATCTGCCGGCCTGGATCGTCAAGGCGGTCGGCGGCACGACGACCCATTGGGCCGGCGCCTCGTTGCGCTTTCAGGAACATGAGTTCAAGGACCTGACGACCTATGGCAAGATCGAGGGCGCCAACCTGCTCGACTGGCCGATCACTCTTGCCGACCTCGAACCTTATTATGCCAAGGCTGAGGACAAGATGGGGGTGACCCGCACCAATGGCATCGAGGGCCTGCCGGGCAACAACAATTTCAAGGTGTTCAAGGCCGGCGCCGACAAGCTTGGCTACAAGGAATGCAATACCGGCCGGATGGCCATCAACTCCGCCGAACGCGACGGCCGCATGGGCTGTCAGCAGACCGGCTTCTGCTTCCAGGGCTGCAAGTGGGGCGCCAAATGGTCGACGCTCTATACCGAAATCCCGAAAGGCGAGGCGACCGGCAGACTGGAGGTCCGGCCGAATTCCCATGTGGTGAAGATCGAGCATGACAAGGCCGGAAAGGTGACGGGCGTCGTCTATGCCGACACGGACGGCAAGCTGCATGAGCAAAAGGCCCGCATTGTCTGCGTCGCGGGCAATTCGATCGAAAGCCCCCGGCTGCTCCTCAACTCGCATTCGTCGATGTTCCCGGACGGGCTGGCGAATTCCTCCGGCCAGGTTGGCAAGAATTACATGCGGCACACGACCGGTTCGGTCTATGCCGTGTTCGAAAAGCCGGTCCACATGTATCGTGGTACGACCATGGCCGGCATCATCCGAGACGAGGCTATCCACGACCCGTCGCGCGGCTTCGTTGGCGGCTATGAGTTGGAAACCCTGTCGCTCGGCCTGCCCTTCATGGCAGCCTTCCTCGATCCCGGCGGCTGGGGCCGTTCCTTCACCTCGGCAATGGACAACTATCCCAACATGGCCGGCATGTGGATCGTTGGTGAGGACATGCCGCAGGAGCAGAACGCGGTGAAGCTGCACCCTGAACTGAAGGACCAGTACGGCATGCCGATCCCCGATGTATCGTTCACCGACCATCCCAACGATATCGCCATGCGCAACCATGCGTATCAGCGTGGGCAGGCGCTCTACGAGGCCGTCGGCGCAATCCGCAGCTTCCCGACACCGCCCTATCCTTCGACGCATAATCTCGGCACCAACCGTATGAGCGAGAAGGCGTCGGACGGCGTAGTCAACAAATGGGGACAGACGCACGATATCAGGAACCTGTTTATTTCCGACGGTAGCCAGTTCACCACGGGCGGCGCGGAAAACCCCACGCTGACGATCGTGACGCTGGCGATCCGTCAGGCGGACCATATCGCCGGGGAAATGGCCGCGGGAACTATTTGACGCGAAAACGGTCAACCACGGTTGAGCGTATGGTTATTGCAGGATTTGCGGTGACCATACGTTATATCCGCTCCATCAGTAGCAAACGAGAACGACAAAATCCTTCGTCTTCAGCTTAAGGCGTGCGCCGCCAATCCATGAACCCAAGGCCCGTCTTTCCGGTTGAGGAAGCGGCGTCCCTTTGACATGGTTGTAACCGTTCCGAATACGCCGAGGCGGCATTGCTGAAGAAATTTGGCCAATAAGCCGTCCTTTTCGCGCGTATCGACGCGGGCGAACCGCGTCCCTACAGGCCGGAGCGGTTGGACAAGGCCGCATGGGGGAAGGTCGCCGATTCTGAAAAACCGGCAATTGTTTCTGTTTCGCAATATTCGATCGCGAACATGTGTTCGACTTTAGCCATACTGCTGATCTCGAACGAAACGCTTGTGCCTCCGATTCCGTCGCCGTTGCAGAAAAGAACGAAGTCCGACGCCGATCAATAAATAGTCTGAAAATATATAATAGGGAAAATTGTAAAATTACTGGCGACATGAGTTCAGTGAATATTTAACCAGTTCCCGAAAATGCGATGGTTGGTTTAACTATTTTGCGTAACATCTGGATTATTCTTGACGAGGATTAGCGATGTCTACTTTCAAGTGATTGGTCGAGTTGGCCAATCTCGCGAGCGTAGGGTTGCTGACCGAGACGTGATCACGAACACAGCTTGCCCGGCGCCAGACGCCCAAGGCAGCCGGGTCAACCAGATGTGGAGAATATGAGAACATGCATAGACCCAACAAATGGTGGTGGGGAGCCGTTCCCCTGGCTGGACTTTGGGCCTACACGGCCGCAACCCACACGGAACCGATGCAACGGGATTTGTCCCAGCGGTCAGCAAGTGCTCTTGGGCAGGTGGCGCTGGACAAGCCCTCGCTGAACTTCAGTGGCCGCGATGGAACCCTTTCAGCAAATGCGTTCTCATTTCGTGACATTAGCGAGGCCGCGACAGCGGTCGGCCATACGGCAGGTGTGCGGCTTGTCAAAAACGAGGCCAAATTGGTTCCCACGGTGCAGCCTTACAATTTCGGCATCGAAAAGACAGGCAACACCATCACATTAACAGGCAATGTTCCCCGGCCAGATATTCGCCAATCCATTCTGGACAGCTTCAAGGCTGAAAACCCATCCGCCAATGTGGTCGACAAGCTTACCTATGCGCTGGGCGCACCAGCAGGTTTTGAAAACGCAGCCAAATTTGCGGCAAAGCAGCTTTCGGATCTGAGCACAGCTTCAATGACGCTCAGCAACGGCACTTTGTCGGTTAACGGCATTGCTCAGGACCGGACCAATCTCGCCAATTTGATGACGGCTTTGAAAAGCCCTCCGCAGGATGTGGCGCTGGGACAAGTCAATGTGCAGGGCAATTCTCCTGACAGCACGGTGAAGACAGCTTCGGTGCAGCCATCCGATGACACGGTGTTCAGCGCCGTACGCAACGGGCAGGAAAAAACGCTGACCCTGGGCGGCAACTATCAAAATGATCAACAACATCAGGAGATACTGGCCGCGGCGAAGCGTAATTTTGCGTCCCATACCGTCATCGACAATATGACGAAAGCGGAAAACGCACCCACTGATATACTAGCCGCTGCAACTCTTGCCCTGCCGCATCTGTCGCGTCTCAGCGATGGAGCGCTGCATATAAACAACAAGACTGTAAATTTGAGTGGCAGCGCGCTTCATGAGAATGCAGCCCAAGCGATCAAAAGCGCGATCACCGGTCCCCTTCCGAACGGGTATACGGGGCAGGCCGATATCGCGATCGCCAAACCAGGGGCACCCATCGACAATGCCGGTTGCCAGTCGTTGTTCAGTGAGATTACCCATAACGATACAATCCACTTTGAAACAGGCAGCGCGCGGATCGACAAGGATTCCGCGAGAGTTCTCGATTCCGTCGTAGCCACTGCGCAACGTTGCCCAAGCGGCAAGGTCGAGATCCAGGGATATACGGACAGCGAGGGGTCGCCTAAAGCCAATCTCGCGCTTTCGCAGCAACGTTCCAACGCCGTGAGGCAATATATGGTCAATGCCGGCGTCGACGGCTCGCGCCTTACGGCGGTCGGCTATGGACAGGCCAAGCCCATTGCTTCCAATGACACCCAAAGTGGTCGAGCCAAGAACCGCCGTATCGAATTTCTCGTGAAGTAGGAGAACAGTCATGCTGTATCTGACCCAGTTTCATTCTTTATGGCTGCTCCTGGCCCTCATTCTTGGCGGCATCATTGGGTGGCTCAGTTTTCTCCATGAGAAGCCCGGCTGGTCCGGAGCAGGCTGGTTGGGCATCGGCATTCCCCTGTTTCTGATCGGCCTTGCGGTCGCGGTTTTCAAGCTGCTACCAGGGGAAGCTGGTTATTGGCTCGATCTCGCCTTGTTGTTTTTCGGCGCCTACATCATCGGCTGCCTGCTCGGCAGCCTGTTGCGCGGTCTGCTCACCGGCCGTGCTGAGCCCGCCGTTGGTGCAGCAGCGGCCGCCGCCGTCGGAGCAGGGACGATCGCGCCCCGCGTCGCCCCTTCCTCGATCGGGATCAGCCACCCCGGCAAGAAGCCACCTGCACTTGTATTGCAGAACGCAACCGATAAGGACGACTTGAAGCTGATCAAAGGTGTCGGGCCGCAAAACGAGCGCATATTGAATGCCCAAGGCATCCATACATTTCGCCAGATCGCTGCCTGGTCTCCCGCAGAAGCCGAATGGATGGGCCACCATATGGCGTTTCCCGGCCGTATCGAGCGGGAACTTTGGATCGAACAGGCAAGGGTTCTAGCCGGGGGCGGCGAGACCGAGCACTCCAGGGCGGTTCGGGCCGGTCTGCCGGTGGACGACAAGCCGATGGGTGACATGGATATCGCCAAGCTCAAATCCGGCCTGTCGCAAGTGCTGGATAAGGTTGAGGGTGAGGATCAGCATGAGGGTCGTCGCCCCTTTGGAACGGTAGAGCCTCAAGGCGTTGCTGATGATTTGAAATTGATCAACGGAATAGGCCGGCAGAACGAAGCGCGGCTGCATGGTCTCGGTATCTGGCATTTCAGCCAGATAGCGGCCTGGGACCGCGATAATATCAATTGGATCGGCAGTTACCTTGATTTTCCCGGCCGCATCGATCGCGAGCAATGGGTGGGACAGGCCAAGATATTGGCCACGGGAGGCACGACCGAATTCGCGGAGCGTGTGAAACGTGGTGAAGTTGCAAGTTCCGAAGACGATGGCTTCAAGGGACAGGACAACGTCGAGAAGATCAAACGTTAAACCACGTGTGAAACGCGCGCCATGCGCCCCATATCCGGCGCATGGCTTTGGGGGAAGACAAGTGCTCTCAAATCATGGGCCGGATCTGGCTCATGTCTTCAATCGATAGCCGGTCTTGAAAATCCACCACACAATAGCGAGGCAGATCGCGAGGAAGAGGCAGATCATCGCGATGCTGACGCCGACGCTCACATCCGCCGTCTCGTAGAAGCTCCAGCGGAAGCCGCTGATGAGGTAGAGCACGGGATTGAGGAGCGTCAGGTTGCGCCAGAACTCAGGCAGCATGTTGATGGAATAGAAGGAGCCGCCCAGGAAGACGAGGGGGGTGACGATCAGGAGCGGGATCAGCTGCAGTTTCTCGAAATTGTCGGCCCAGATGCCGATGATGAATCCGAACAGGCTGAAGGTGACTGCCGTCGCGACGAGGAAAAACACCATCCAGAAAGGATGACGGATCTCGATCGGCACGAAGAGATGCGCCGTGGCGAGGATGATCACGCCCAGGATCAGCGATTTTGTCGCCGCCGCGCCCACATAGCCGATGACGATCTCGATGAAGGAAATGGGTGCCGACAGCACCTCGTAGATGGTGCCGACGAATTTCGGGAAATAGATGCCGAAGGAGGCATTCGAGATCGAATTCTGGAGCAGCGTCAGCATCATGAGGCCCGGCACGATGAAGGCGCCGTATTGGACGCCGTCCACCTCCTGGATGCGGCCGCCGATCGCCGCTCCGAAGACGACGAAGTAAAGCGAAGTGGAGAGCACCGGCGAGACCACGCTCTGGAGGAGCGTGCGCCGCATGCGCGCCATCTCGAAAAGATATATGGCCTTGATGGCTTCGAAATTCACCGTGCTTCCTCCACAAGGCTGACGAAAATATCCTCGAGCGAGCTCTGCTCGGTATCGAGGTCCTTTACCGCGATGCCGGCCCGGTTGAGGTCGGCAAGCAGCGAGCCGATGCCGGTGCGCGCGGCCTGCGTATCATAGCGGTAGACGAGGCGGCGCCCGTCATCCTCCACGTCGAGGTCGTAGCGCGAGAGCGCCTCGGGCAGGCCTGCAATGCCGTCGGCAAGCTCGAGCGTGAGCTGCTTCTTGCCAAGCTTGCGCATGAGTTCCGTCTTTTCCTCGACCAGGATCAGCCGGCCCTTGTTGATGACGCCCACCCGGTCGGCGATTTCCTCCGCCTCCTCGATATAATGGGTGGTGAGGATAATGGTGACGCCGGTTTCACGCAGGCGGCTGACCAACTGCCACATGTCCTTGCGCAATTCCACGTCGACGCCGGCGGTGGGTTCGTCGAGGAACAGGATCTTGGGCTCATGCGCCAATGCCTTGGCGATCATGACGCGCCGCTTCATGCCACCCGAAAGCTGCATGATCTTGTTGTCCTTCTTGTCCCAGAGCGACAGGTCCTTGAGGATGCGCTCGCAAAGCGCCTGGTCCGGCTTCTTGCCGAAGAGGCCGCGGCTGTAGTTGACCGTGGCCCACACCGTCTCGAAGGTTTCCACATGCAATTCCTGCGGCACGAGCCCGATCAGCTGCCGGGCGGCGCGGAAATCCTTGATGATATCGTGGCCCTGCACCGTCACTGTGCCGGTGGTGGGGTTGACGATGCCGCAGACGATGGAAATGAGCGTCGTCTTGCCAGCGCCGTTCGGCCCCAAGAGCGCGAGGATCTCGCCGTTGCGGATGTCGAGATCGACCCCGTGAAGGGCGGTGAAGCCCCCCTCATAGGTTTTCGAAAGATTGGAAATGGATATGGCGTTTGGCATGGGACCGTGGCTGAAAGGAAATGGAAGGAACAGGTTCACGCGCCAAGCGGGACGCGTGAAACACGCGCCCGGCCAAAGCGCGCCAGATATAGGCAAGTTGCCCGTCCGTTACCATAGCAGATGTGTGACAGGCTGACACTTCCTGACAAAATGCTGGCGCTGGTTAAGCCGGACTGAGCTCGGCCGCGCTTTAACAACACCCATCACCAGGCCATTTGCGGCGTGCATCGCGATCACTGCGTCGTCGCTTGATCCAGCCTGAACGAAACCGGCAATTTTTCGTGATACCGGCTTCCCGGCATGAACCCGCCCATCCGTGCGAGCACGCCGCCCAGTTTCCCGAGATCCGTCTTTGTGGCGAAGGGCTTATCCGGACGATCGCGAAGGTAAAACGGACTTCAAAGCATAGCTCGTCCGTACCACTCTTTCTATGGTGGGACCGTCCTGCAGAGGTGCCCCCGCCAGCGTCTCCGATGCGAACCGATGCGCAGCGATCGTCACCTATCTCGCAAGCCGATAGCCATACGAGGAGAAGCATTCATGACAGCGTTTACGATCAACGGGCGCGCGGTGGATATCGACGCCGAACCCGATACGCCGCTTTTGTGGGTGATCCGGGAGCATCTGAAGCTCACCGGCACCAAGTTCGGCTGCGGTATCGCGCAGTGTGGAGCCTGCACGGTTCATATCGACGGCGCACCGACGCGCGCCTGTGTGACCTGGCTTGAGGACGTGGAGGGCCGGCAGGTGACGACGATCGAGGGACTGTCGCCGGATGCCAGCCATCCGCTTCAGAAGGCCTGGATCGCGGAGCAGGTGCCGCAATGCGGCTATTGCCAGTCCGGGCAGATCATGCAGGCCGCGGCTCTTCTTGAGAGCAATCCCAGTCCGACACGTGAGGAGATCATCGAGCACATGGACGGCAATATCTGCCGCTGCGGAACCTATGTGCGCATCATCAGCGCCATTCAGCGCGCTGCACGGGAGGCCTGAACGATGACCAAGACAGCCAAGCTCCACAGCCGCACGATCTCGCGGCGCAGTTTCCTGATTACGGCTGGCGGCTTCGGCGTCGTGGTCGCCTTCGGCGGCCTGCCCGGGAATGCCTTGGGTGCCACAGTGGCGCCAGCCGCCGAGGGCAACTACCATCCGAACGCGTGGGTGAGCATCGCGGCCGACGGTATAGTCAGCATCATGTCGCCGGCTTCCGAGATGGGACAGGGCATCATGACGACGCTGCCGCTGCTCATTGCCGAGGAGATGGACGCCGATTGGGACAAGGTCCGCATCGTGCAGGCTCCGTCCGACGCGGACACTTACGGCAATCCGGGCTTTTACGGCGTTCAGCTCACCGGTGGCAGCGAATCCACGCGCGGCTATTACGACCTGCTGCGGCTGATCGGAGCGCAGACCCGTAAGATCATCCAGGCGAGCGCGGCCGGCATGCTGAACGTTTCGGCAAGCGAGCTTACGACCGAGCCGGGCAGGGTCGTGCATGCACCGTCGGGCCGCTCGCTCGGCTACGGCGAAGTCGCTGCGACCGGCGAACTTCCCGATCCGCTGCCGCAGGCGAGCGAGGCCGATCTGAAGACGCGCGAAGAATGGCGCTATATCGGACGCCGCGACATCCCCCGCGTCGACGTGCCCGCGAAAGTCGACGGCACCGCGATTTATGGCATGGACGTGCAGCTTCCGGATATGCTGTACGGCGCGGTATTGCGCGCGCCCGTCCAGGGCGAACAGCCGGAGGCCATCGACGATACCCAAGCCAGGGCTGTGCCGGGCGTTACACAGATCGTTCCGCTCTCCTATGGCGTCGGCATTATCGGCGAGACGGTGGAGGCGACGAAGCGAGCGAAGGACCTGCTCAATGTGACATGGAGCACGTCCTCACGGATCCGCAACTATACGAGCCGCCAGCTTCTGGAACATTATCGCAGCGTGGGGCGCGACCTCTCCCAAACCGGTGTCAACGCATTCGCCGAAGGTGATGCGGAGGCCGCGATCAAAGGGGCCGCCAGGGTCATCGAGGCCGATTACATGAGCGATCTCGTCTACCACGCCACAATGGAGCCGATGAACGCCACAGCGCTGGTTACCGGCGATACCGTGGAGATCTGGGCGCCGACACAGGGTCCGACGGGTACGCAGGGCTTTGCCGCGGTGGTTGTCGGCACGACACCGGACAAGGTCAAGGTGAACGTGACCCTGCTCGGCGGCGGTTTCGGCCGCAAGGCCGAGGCGGACTTCATCGTCGACGCCGTGTCCCTGGCCAAAGAGGTGGAAGGCCGCCCCGTCAAGGTCATCTGGAGCCGTGAAGACGACGTCCGGCACGACAAGTTCCGGCCTCTCGAGGCGCAGCACATTCAGGTCGGGCTCGATGCCGATGGCAACATCACCAGCTGGCGGCATCGCATCGTGGCGGATTCCATTTTCGCCCGGACGATGCCCGACCTGTTCAAGAGCCAGGGTGGTCACGACGACGTCGTGACCGAGGGCGCGCATTTCAACTATGCCGTTCCCGCTCATCGCATCGACTATATTCGTCAGGACAACGGCCTGGACATCGGCTTCTGGTTCGCTGTCGGGGTGGGCTACACGAGGTTCGGCATCGAATGCGTCATCGACGAGATCGCGGCGACCAGGGGGGCCGATCCCCTGCAGCTTCGGCTGGAGCTTCTGCGGGATCAACCGCGGGCACGTAACGTCATCGAGACCGTCGCCCGGATGGCCGACTGGGACCGCGAGCGCGACGGTCGGGCACTAGGCATCGCCTATTCCGACGCTTTCGGTTCCCATTGCGCACAGATCGCCGAGGTGTCGCTCAACCGGCAAACCGGCGAAATCCGGGTACACAAGGTCTGGTGCGCGGTGGATCCGGGGGTGGCGATACAGCCGCGCCATATCGAAGGCATGATCATCGTTGGCATCACGAACGGAACCAGCCACGCGCTGTTCGAGCAGATCAACATCGTCGATGGCGAAGTGCAGGAGTCGAACTTCGACACCTATCGGGTCATACGCATGTCCGAGGCGCCCGACATCGAGGTGGCGGTGGTCCCGACGGCTGGAAGTCCGGTGGGTGGCATGGGCCAGGTCGGCCTGCCGCCGGTCGGCCCGGCGATCGCCAACGCGGTTGCGCGGCTTACCGGCGGCGTACGGCTCCGGCACTACCCGTTCCTGCCCGAGCGGGTGCTGGCGGCGCTCAACGCCTGAGTTCGAAGGCGCACCTATCCCACAGCAAAGGACCGGTCGCCGAGCAACTCGGGTGGCTGGTCAATCGCGAGGACCTGCTGGCGCTAAAAAAGCGTGCCCGTGCCTGCTCCCTGTTCGGCTTCGACGAACGACCTACCTCGCGCGCGAAGGGCATCACGTTTCGGTGGCGCTTTGAACAAACGGCCGTAATCGCGTGTGAACTGGGAGACGCTTTCGTAGCCCACCTCGAACGCGGCGCCGCTGGCCGACAAGCCTTCATCCAGCATGAGGCGGCGCGCCTCGATGAGACGAAGACGCTTCTGATATTGCCCCGGCGTCAACGATGTCATGTGCTTGAAGTGTTTATGGAAGGCGGTCAGGCTCATCGCAGCGGCAGATGCCAAGCGATCGACGGGCAAGCGCGATCGGTATTCTGCTCTCAGGATCGCGACAGCAGCCGCGAGGCGGCTTGCGTAGCTGTCTGGATCGGCGATAGCCCGCAAGGCTGCCCCGTGTGGTCCCGACAAAAGCCAATAGTGCAGCTCCTGCATGATGCCGGGACGCAGCAGCGGCACTGCATCGGGCCGGTCGAGCAAGCGCACCAGCCGCGATACGCAATCAAGAATTGCGGCATTGGTGTCCTCGGCAAACAGGGTGCGTGTCTTGGATGGTCGCTGTGGACGGGGGCTGCCTAATTGTATCGTGAGTTCGCGCAGCATCGTCATCTCGATGTCGACCGCGATGGCCAGATAAGGCTCGCTGTGGCTCGCCTCGATGATACGCCCGACGACCGGCATATCCGCGCTCACGATCACCGACTGACCGGCGGAAAAGACCTGCTGTTCCCGCCCCACAGTCATGCGCTTTGTGCCTTGCAGAACCAGGCATACCAGCGGCCGATACACTGAATGAAGATCGCCAGGTAGCGATTCAACGCACATCATTCTGAGGCCCGGCACAGGCGTCAGCGCCAAGCCGTCACTGTTGGAATTTTGGCCGGCATAGCTCCGAACAGCCTGTTTGAGCAAGTCCATGTGATCTCTCCTGTAGCGTGGCTAAATCCTAGCACGTCCATGCGTAAACATCACGCTAGCTGTAGAATCGAGCAAGTTTTGCGCAGGCCTTGGCAAGCTCCCGATCGGCCCACGCGGTATGCAATGTCGGACAAAAACCAACGCACTTAAAAGGAAAGAGGCTTACAATGTCTGGACAAAACAAGATGCCGAGACGGACGGTGCTGGCTGGTGTTGCGATGGGTTCCGCAGCATTGGCGATGGGGCCGGCCTCCGCTCAAACGACGGGTCAGATGCCGGTGTCCAACGGCAAGACCGCCTTGGTGACCGGCTCTTCGAGAGGTATCGGCGCTGCGACCGCCAAACGCCTCGCCCGTGACGGATATGCTGTCACGGTCAATTGCGAGAAGAATCGCGATCTCGCGGCGGGCATCGTGAGAGAGATCGAAGCGGCGGGCGGGCGCGCCATCTGGGTGCAAGCCGATGTCAGCGACCCAGATGCGGTGCGGAGCCTGTTCGACGAGACCGAGCGCGCCTTCGGCGGGGTGGATGTGGTCGTGAGTAATGCCGGCATCATGCGTCTCGCTCCGTTCAGCGAGATGACCGATGCCGATTTCAGTCGGATGGTCGACGTCAATCAGAAAGGCAGTTTCTTTGTTCTGCGCGAGGCGGCACGACGGGTGCGCGACGGCGGACGCATTCTCGCGCTCTCATCGAGCATTACACAACTGCGCAGGCCGACCTATGGACCCTATGCAGCAACCAAGGCGGCTCAGGAACTCTTCGCGAATGTCCTTGCCAAGGAGCTTGGTGGACGCATGATCTCGGTGAATGCGATGGCGCCGGGCGTCGTGAACACCACGCTTTTCACCGATGGCAAGACACCGGAGCAGATCGCCGGCTTCACTGCCCGCACTCCGCATGGTCGCATAGGCGAACCTACCGATATCGCCGACGCAATTGCAGCGCTCTGCAGCGGTGACGGGGTCTGGATCAACGGTCAAACGGTATTCACCAACGGCGGCATCGTCTGACCTCGAACGACTGGAGCATATGGAGCACAGACAATGAAGACGACGGAAAATACGATTCTCATCACGGGCGGCGGATCCGGGATTGGCCGGGAACTGGCACGGCGCTTCAACGAGCTTGGAAATACGGTGATCGTTGCTGGTCGCCGCAGAGAGACGCTTGAGGAGACGATCGCCGGCCGGGATCACATGCACGCAATGGTCCTCGATGTCGAGGAGCCGGAGGCAATCAGCGTCTTTGCCGGGCGCGTGACGGCCGAGTATCCGGCGCTCAACGTCCTGATCAACAACGCGGGCATCATGCGCCGGGAGGATCTGACCAGGACGGGTGATCTGCGCGATGCGGAGAAGACGATCGTCACCAATCTGCTCGGGCCGATCCGGCTGACCAATGCGCTGATTGGCCATCTTGGAAGCCAACCGAACGCCGTGATCGTCAATGTATCGTCGGGCCTCGCGTTCGTTCCGCTCAGCGGCACGCCGACCTATAATGCCACCAAGGCGGCTGTCCATTCCTATACGGTGTCGCTGCGCGAGCAACTCAAGGGCAAGGTCGAGGTGATCGAGCTCGTGCCGCCCGCCGTTCAAACCGAGCTTACGCCCGGTCAGTCGACACGCGACGGCTACATGCCGCTCGATGATTTCATCAACGAGACCATGGCTCTGTTCCTGCAGAAGTCGACGCCCCGGGAAATTCTGGTGGAGCGTGTGGGATTTCTGCGCTGGGCGGAGCGTGACGGGCACTTCGATCAAGCGGTCGAGATGCTCAGCGCCCATTGAATGTTGCGTTCTAGCCCATGACGAATTCAGGCAGGTCGGCGGCGGCTTTCTTCCCGTTGCGCGTCCGCAAGGCCCGATCCCCGTCACGGCTATATTGCCGTGGCGAACAACCCATGGCCCGCTTGAAGGCGGTGCTGAAGGCGCTTTCGGATTCGTAGCCGAGGGATAGCGCTATGACGGAGATCGGATCGCTGGAATTTTCCAACCGATCTCCCGCCAGCACCATTCGCCAGCGCGTCAGATACTCCATGGGCGTCTCGCCGACCGTTTCCCTGAATCGCAAGGCGAAAGTCGATCGCGACATGCAGGCCCGCTCTGCCAGCTCCTGCACCGTCCAGCGATGCGCGGGGTCGGCGTGCATGGCGGTGATCGATGCACCGATCTGTCTATCCGCAAGAGCGGAAAGCCACCCCACGTCCCCAGGCTTTTCTGCCAGATGTAAGCGTAAGGCCTGAATAAGCATCATGTGGGCGAGGTGCTGTGCGATGAGAAAGCCGCCTGGGGCACGATCATGCAGCTCCTGCATCATTCGCTTCACGGACCAGCGCAGCGCAGCCTGATCGGATTCCCTTCGGATATGAACGATAGGCGGCAGCATCGCCATCAGCGCGCCCGCATTATGTCCGCTGACGGCGAAGCGGCTACCCGCGAGAAAGAAGTCCCCGCCGCCGTTATAGGTAACGACACCGCCGTCGCGCGCAGGTGGAAAGATAGTGCCAGCATCTGTTGGCGCCAGCCTCATGTCGCTCGCAATGCGGAAGGGCCGTCCGCTCGGCAACACGAAACAGTCCCCCTCTTCCAGGCGCAGAGCGTCGGCAACGCCCTCGACGGACAGCCAGCACCCGCCGGAGATCACGGCGTAGCACTTGATGCGGTCGTGCTGATCGGCGAACTGGATCGACCAATCTCCTCCCGCGTCAAAGCCGGCGGATACGTAACTCCGCGGTTTGAGAAGCGACAGCACGTCAGACAGCGGATCCATGGACAATTCCGGACGATCACGAAGTTGGTGTAGCTTTTTTAGTATAGCTCGTATCGGCCAGTGCTATCAACCTAGCCCATTTCCAGGGCGCTGGAGCTACTCAGAGGGCAATTTTGCCGGCTTTGCCGGTGCTGGCGTCCTAGGTGGCACGGTTCCTGCCACCAGTTCGGCGATGAATCGCGTCGCATGTTCCGGCAGATCATGTGAACGACGTGTGATAACCTCATAGGGGTCGCTTTTCGAGCGTAGATGCATGGGCAGGGTGCAGGCCATGCCGAAATTGACAAAAAACGCCGCGACATCGCTTGAAAGCAACGCAACCGTATTGGGGTTCCCCTGGATTAGCGCCATCGTCGTCAGCGCCGATCGCGTTTCCAGAAGGGTGGGTGGAAAGGCAAGGCCAGCATGCCGATATTCCTGTTCCAGCGAAATCCGCATGGGCGTGGCGCTCGTATAGACGATCCACCGCGAGTCCGCGAGATCTTCAAGCTGGACCCGCTTGCGTCCAACCAGTGGATGGGCCGGGTTGGCGACGACTGTCAGGAGTTCGTCATGGAAGGCGGTGACATTGTAGAGCTGCGGTGTCGCGCTGACCGAACTGCGGCCGATCACCAGGTCGAGAAGCCCACGGTCGAGCTGGCGCAAGAGTTCGGCGCTGGTGTCCTCAAGGATTTCGATGGATGTCTGGGGAAAGCGCTGCAGGTGCCGCTGGATGATCTCGGTGACGAAAGGAACGGCTCCCATGATCGTTCCGATCCGCAACCGGCTCCAACTGCCGGCAGACATCCCGTTCAGTTCCTGCTCCATCTTGTCCAGCTGCGCCAGCATGGTCTTGGCGTTGCGGATCACGCACTCGCCCGCGGCGGTTGGAAGAAGGCCACGATTGGTTCGATGAAAGAGCTTCTTGCTCATCAATTCTTCGGCTTCCTGAAGCGCCTTTGTGGCTCGCGGTTGACTCATGCCGATCACCTCGGCCGCGCGCTTCAAAGAGCCATTGTCATCGATTGCGGAAATCAGAAGCATCTGACGTAATGAGAGCCTGACAAGAGGCAATGGACGCGTGAGCAATGGCAAATTCTCCTTTTGTTATATCTGTATCCGAAGATAACGGATTTACAGAGTGTCATACGACCGTATTCTGAGAAAATGACGTCGAATTTCCGCTCTGAGCTGCCAGCTTCGGTGGCTCGAGGTTGCCATATGGATATATCGAGGGGAGGGCCATGGGCCTGATCAATTATGTGACCCGCGTGCAGTTCGGTTACGGTGAACTCGCCACTTTGAGGACGGAACTGGAGATTGCCGGAATCTCGCGACCGCTCGTTGTTACAGACAAGGGCGTGCGTCAGCTCGGTGTGCTGGAGAAGATCGAATCGATCCTGAATGCGGCTCCGGTTGGCGTTTTCGACGAAACTCCCGGGAATCCCAATGAAGCTGCGGTCCGTGCAGCGGCCGAGCTGTTCAACAGGGTCGGAGCCGACGGCATTATAGCTATCGGCGGGGGATCGGCGCTCGATCTCGCCAAGGCCGTTGCCATTCTCGCCGCCCATGGCGGCGCGTTGAAGTCTTATGCCGCGATCGAAGGCGGAATGGAGAAAATCACCGCAAAAACATGGCCAACCATTGCCATTCCGACGACTGCTGGAACCGGCAGCGAAGTCGGCCGCGGCGCCATCATCATCCTCGATGACGGGCGCAAGGTCGGTCTGCTGTCTCCCTATCTGGTTCCGAAGGCGGCCATTGTCGATCCGGAGCTTACACTCAGCCTGCCTGCGACCCTGACCGCGGCGACCGGCATGGACGCCATTTCGCATTGCATCGAAACCTACCTTGCCCCGTCCTTCAATCCGCCAGCCGATGGGATCGCGCTTGAGGGATTGCGGCGCGGCTGGGCGAACATCCGCCTGGCGACGGAACAGCCGGGTGATCGGGACGCGCGGGCCAATATGGCAATCGCGGCGACCATGGGCGCCATGGCGTTTCAGAAGGGTCTGGGCTGTGTCCATAGCCTGAGCCATGCGCTCGGGGGGATCAACCCGAAGCTGCACCATGGCACGCTCAATGCCATTTTCATGCCGGCGGTGCTGGATTTCAACCGTACCGCACCGACGTCGATCAGCGAGAATAAATATGCCCGCATCGCCCATGCGATGGCACTGGCCTCCGGCGAGGAGATCGGCGCCGCGATCAAAGGCATGACCAGGACAATCGGTTTGCCGACCGGCCTTTCCGAGCTTGGCGTTACCGGGGATCTGTTTGATCGCATTATCGCCGGTGCGCTGGCCGATCACAGCCACAAGACCAATCCGCGCGAAGCAACCGCCGAAGACTATCGCGCGATGCTCGAGGCGGCTTTCTGAAATCATGACCTCAACCGAAACCATGCATGGAGCGTGGACAGCACGACTCGTCCCGGCGCATTGTCCGCTTCGCAAGCTGGCCACAAAAATCTGAACATGCTGCTTGGCATTATTCGGGTAAGGATGCGATCCATCGGCGCGGTGGCGCCATGAGATCCACAAATATGAGAGGTTATATCTTGCCGCAGCAATTTCCCGCTCAGGCGCGAGCGCAAATCCAGGCTTTGTCCAGTTCGCTGATACGTGATGTGGCGAACAGCGCGATGAACCGTACCGATGTCGTGCCGTTCTGGTTCGGGGAATCCGATCAACCCACTCCGTCGTTCATCCGCGAGGCCGCGGCACAGTCTCTTTCACGCGGCGAGACCTTCTACACCCAGAACCTCGGTCGTCCGTATCTGCGCGATGCCATCGCCGATTACATGACCCGGCTACACGATCGCGCGATCGCCAGCGATCGGATCGGTGTGATTGCATCCGGTGTGACAGCCCTCTCGATCGCATCCCAGCTTTTGCTGTCACCGGAAGACAGGGTGGTGGCGATTACGCCGCTCTGGCCGAACATCACCGAGATTCCACGCATTCTCAGCGCCAGTGTCGAGCGCGTGGCACTGAACGTGCACAACGGGCGCTGGACGCTTGATCTGGACCGCCTCCTCGACGCGTTGACGCCGAACACGCGCATGGTGATTATCAATTCGCCTAACAACCCTACCGGCTGGACCATCACCGACGAACAGATCGCGGTCGTCACCGCGCATTGCCGCAAGCATGGTATCTGGATCATGGCCGATGACGTCTACGAGCGTCTGGTCTACGATACCTCGCGGCGTTCGGCGCCGAGTTTCCAGCGCCATTGCGAGCCGGATGATCGCCTGATTTCGATCAACAGTTTTTCGAAAGCCTGGAGCATGACCGGCTGGCGCTTGGGTTGGTTGACCTGTCCGACGGGACTGGTCGCGGATCTGGCGAAGCTGATCGAGTATAATTTCTCCAGTGTTTTCGAGCCAGTCCAGCGCGCCGGTGTCATTGCCTTGCAGAGGGGAGAGAGCGAGGTGGAGGCGATGCGCGATCGGCTGGCGAAGACACGGCGGTTGCTGGAAGGCGCGCTGATGGACCTACCCGGTGTCGAAGCCCCGGAAGCCGGCGGCGCGATGTATATGTTCTTCCGCATTGCGGGGCAAACGAACTCTCTTGAAACCGCCAAGCGGTTGGTAACGGAGGTTGGCCTTGGTCTCGCCCCCGGATCGGCTTTCGGTCCGGAAGGAGACGGTTGGCTACGCTGGTGCCACGCGGTTGCAGATGAGGCCAAACTCTTGGACGGAGTGGAGAGGCTCGCCTCGTTCATCAGGAAAAATCGTTAAGCCGATCCTCTCTCAAACCTACTCAAAACGACAAAGGAGATGTTGCAAATGACTGATCGAGCTGAATTCACACCCCATGGAAAACACCTGATCGCGGGAGAGTGGATCGCGAGCAAGGAGCAATTTTCTTCTGAGCCAGCGCATGGCCCGACCCACTCGTTTTCAGTGGGCACGGTCGATCTGGTCAATCAGGCGGCCGAAGCCGCCGAGGAGGCCTTCTGGAGTTATGCATATTCCACACGCGAGTTCCGCGCGAACTTCCTTGAAGCGATCGCTGACGAAATCGAGGCGCGCGGCGTGGCGATCACGCAGATTGGCACGCAGGAAACAGGGTTGCCCGAAGCGCGCCTGAACGGCGAGCGTGGGCGCACCACCAGCCAGTTGCGGCTGTTCGCCAGCCATATCCGCAAGGGTGACTACCTCGACCGTCGCCACGATCCGGCACTGCCCGACCGTCAGCCCGCCCCGCGTCCCGATATTCGCCTTGTAGAACGCCCGATTGGTCCGGTAGCGGTTTTTGGAGCCTCGAATTTCCCGCTGGCCTTCTCGACCGCGGGCGGCGATACGGCGGCGGCGCTAGCCGCGGGTTGTCCGGTTGTCGTCAAGGGGCACTCCGCCCATCCAGGCACTGGTGAGATCATCGCCGAGGCGATCCATGCCGCCATCGCCAAAACCGGCGTCCATCCCGGCGTCTTCAGTCTGATCCAGGGCGGCAGGCGGGATGTGGGAACCGCGTTGGTCCAGCATCCACTTATCAAGGCTGTGGGCTTCACCGGCAGCCTTGCGGGAGGGAGGGCGCTTTTCGACCTATGTGCTCAGCGCCCCGAACCAATTCCCTTCTTCGGAGAACTCGGCAGCGTAAATCCGATGTTCGTCCTGCCCGGCGCCGCGAAAGCCCGGGCCGAGGAACTTGGCACCGGCTGGGCCGGATCACTGGCGATGGGAGCTGGTCAGTTCTGCACCAATCCCGGTATCGCCGTCGTGCTGGAAGGATCCGATGCCGACCGATTTGTCGCCTCTACGACAAAGGCGCTGTCCCAGGTCGGCCCGCAGACGATGTTGACCGATGGTATCGCTAAAGCCTATCGGGATGGTCAGGCCAGGTTCAAGGGCCGTAACGCGGTGAAACCGATCTACGAGACCGTTTCGGAAGGCCGGGAGGCCAACCCGAATCTTTACGAGATCACGGGTGACAAGTTCCTGGCCGATCATGCGCTGTCGGAGGAGGTTTTTGGTCCGCTGGGTCTGGTGGTCCGTGTCGGCTCGGTCGACGAGATGCAGCACATGGCGCGCAATTTCGAGGGACAGCTGACCGCGACGATCCATATGGATGCAGCCGATACCGAGGCGGCACAAAAGCTCGTTCCCGTTCTGGAGCGAAAAGCGGGGAGAGTACTGGTAAATGGCTTTCCGACCGGGGTGGAAGTCGTGGACTCCATGGTTCATGGCGGGCCCTATCCGGCCTCCACGAATTTTGGCGCGACATCGGTCGGCACCATGTCGATCCGCCGCTTCCTGCGTCCGGTCAGCTACCAGAACTTCCCTGAGGCACTTCTGCCGGAAGATCTGCGCTAGCGCATAGGTCCGAAAGTTGGGATCGATTTTCGGAAAGCTTGGATAGCGCAGTTTCAATGACTAATAGCGCCGTGCGTCTAGCTGACGCACGGCGCTATAGTATCCATAATATCGGGACTGAGTTTCGGCTTTAGAAACCTCTTCTTCATGCGTGGTCGCGGGAGAAGCAAGCTCCCGTGGAAAGCGGGGCGGGCATTTGGTACACCGCCTCATTCAGTGCCGGCTCATGCTCTTCGGAAGTCGGTGGTGGCGCTCTCCTCCCCCCTCCTATCTGAAGCCGTTCAATCCGGACTGCAGAACGCCTTGTGGAGTGCTTCCACGACCGTGAGCACTTCCGGCCGGGCAATCCTGTAATAGACGGTCGTGCCTTCGCGCCGTGCTTCAACCAGGCCGTCCGATCTGAGCCGCATGAGCTGTTGCGACATTGGTACCTGCTCAATGCCGAGTTCCGAACGCAATTGCCCAACGGATTTTTCCTCGCCTCCAAGCGCACAGAGCACAAGCAGTCGCTGCGGATGCGAGAGGCTGCGCATCAGGTCTGCTGCCTCGTTCGAGGCCGGGATCATGTCTTTTACATTCATACTCTTGAATTTAAAATATTTGAATGTTACATGCAAGTACGAAGCCGATCCCCGTGGGAGAGCGGGTGGCCTGGATTGGTGTTCGAAGGTGCATGGCTGTCTGTTCTTTCCTGTGTTTGAGCCGGATCAAGGCCACGACCGCTTTGCAGTGAAAAGATGCGGGATCGGGTCATTCCGCGCAAGGAGGAAATGCCATGTCCCACATCGTTGTGTTAGGCGCTGGTCTTGGCGGCGTTATCATGGCCTATGAAATGAAAGAGAATGTTCGGCCGTCGGATAAGCTGACGGTTGTCAATCTCGGTTCGGTCTACTCTTTCGTTCCGTCCAATCCATGGGTTGCAGTCGGATGGCGCAAGCCGGAGGAGATTACCGTTGATCTGGAGCCGATCTTCAAACGCCTTGGTATCGGCTTCAGGCCGGAAGGCGCAAAGCGCGTCCATCCTGAGAAAAACCGGATTGAACTGAATGACGGGTCATCCATCGATTATGATTATCTGATCATCGCCACCGGCCCCGATCTCGCCTTCGACGAGATTCCCGGTCTGGGGCGTGACGGTTACACCCAGTCCATCTGCCAATTGAGCCATGCAGTCGAGGCGAAAGGCGCCTTCGATGATCTCTTGAAAGCACCCGGGCCGATCGTCGTCGGCGCGGTGCAGGGCGCTTCCTGTTTCGGCCCGGCCTATGAGTTCGCCTTTATCCTGGATACCGCACTCCGGCAGGCCAGAAAACGAGATCAGGTGCCGATCACCTTTGTAACGCCGGAGCCTTATATCGGCCATCTCGGTCTCGACGGTGTGGGCGATACCAAGGGGCTGCTGGAAAGCGCGATGCGCGAACGACACATCAAATGGATCACCAACGCCAAGGTGACCAAAGTCGAAAAGGGCCGGATGTATGTCGAGGAGGTCGACGAATCCGGCATGACGAAGACCCGGCATGAGTTGCCATTCGCATTCTCCATGATGCTGCCCGCCTTCCGCGGCGTGCCGGCCATCCTGGGAATTGAGGGACTTACCAATCCGCGCGGCTTCGTCACCATTGACAAGTATCAGCGCAATCCGGCTTTCCCCAATATCTTCGCGCTCGGCGTCTGCGTGGCGATCCCGCCCGTGGGCAAAACACCCCTTCCCGTCGGGGTGCCCAAGACCGGCTTCATGATCGAATCCATGGTCACGGCGACGGCGGAAAATCTCGGAACGCTTCTTAGAGGTGATCTGCCAAGGGCGGTAGCGTCATGGAATGCAGTATGCCTCGCCGATTTCGGCGACGAGGGTATCGCCTTCGTGGCACAGCCGCAGATTCCGCCGCGTAACGTCAACTGGTCCTCACAGGGAAAATGGGTTCACGCGGCCAAGATCGGCTTCGAGAAGTACTTCCTGCGCAAGGTCCGGCAAGGCAAGGCAGAAACTGTCTACGAAAAGCTGACCTTGCATTTGCTCGGCATTCAAAAACTCAAGGAAATCGAACTTGAGCCGGCAGAATGACGGCCCCGTTCATAATTGGAGAAGAACGATGACAATCGATCGTGCAGTGATGATGTTTGCGGGCACTCTCGTGCTCGTCTCGCTGGCGCTGGGCTTCTACGTCAGCGCCTATTGGTACCTGCTGACCGCCTTTGTCGGGCTCAACCTGATGCAGGCATCGGTGACCGGCTTCTGCCCGGCGGCAATTGCCTTCAAGAAGCTCGGCTGCAAGCCGGGCGCGGCCTTCAAATAGGATATGGGTTCGTGATGCGCGTTCCTGGCTCTCGGGAGAATATCATGCGATGGTTCGGAGGCCGCCGCCTTACCCTGCTGACCCTTCTCTCGACTATCGTTGCCTTGCCGGCGGCGGCCGGCGAATTCGCCGTCAAGACGGAACGCATTCCTGAAATGAAGGCGGTATTCGGACAGGTGCGCAGCCGCATGGTGGTTCCCGCGCGGGCGCGCACCGGTGGGACGATCCGCGAGATCAGCGTATCCGAGGGTAGCGAAGTCCGGGAAGGGCAGGTGATCGCCGTCGTGGTGGACGACAAGATCGCGCTTGAACTCGACGCCGCCCAGGCAAGAATCAAGGAGATCACGTCACAGCTCGACAACGCGAAAATCGAGCTCGACCGCGCGCAGCAGCTCTTTTCGCGCGGGGTCGTCTCGAAGGGGAATGTCGATCAGGCGAGGACGCAGTTCGATGTGGCGACCAATCAGCTGGCGGCCGCGCAGGCCAACAGGGCCGTGCTGGAACAGCAGGCCAGAGAAGGTGAGATCCTTGCGCCGGCGACGGGGCGTGTGCTCAGCGTGCCGGTGACGCTCGGTTCCGTCGTGCTGCAGGGCGAGGAGGTGGCGCGGATTGCTACAGGGAAATATTTCCTCAGGCTTTCGCTGCCGGAGCGTCACGCCACGGAGATCAAGGAGGGCAGTACGGTCCTTCTCGGCCGACGAGGCCTTGCCAGCACGGATGAGAGCGAGACGGCGCAAGAGAGCCGGATCGCCAAGGTCTATCCCGAGATATCCGAGGGGCGCGTCATCGCTGACGTCGAGGTCGAAGGGTTGGGAGATTATTTCGTCAACGAGCGCACGCTGGTGTGGATTCCCGTGGGCAGCCGCGATGCCATTACCGTGCCGCCGGAAGCGGTGAAAACGCTCCACGGGGTGGACTATGTCAGCCTGGCAACCGCCGATGGCCCGATGGACGTCGTCGTCATCCTGGGCGAGCCCTTCGCGGACGGCAGCGGATCACGCGTGGAGATCCTGAGCGGCGTGCGCGCAGGCGACAAGGTGCTCATTCCATGAAACTTGGTATCGCCGGCGGGCTTACCCGCGCCTTCATTGCCTCTCCATTAACGCCGCTCTTCCTGCTGGCAGCCTTCGCGCTCGGTCTGGTGGCGCTGATAACATTGCCGCGCGAGGAGGAGCCTCAGATCTCCGTGCCGATGGTCGATATCCACGTCCAGGCCAATGGCCTGAAGGCGGAAGATGCGGTCAAGCTCGTGACCGAGCCGCTGGAAGCGATCGTCAAGAGCATCGACGGTGTCGAGCATGTCTATTCCCAAACCCAGGATGACGGCGCGGTGGTCACGGCGCGTTTTCTCGTTGGCACGAGCGCGGACGCCGCGATCCTGCGGGTGCATGACAAGATACGCGCCAATATGAATCGCATCCCGGTCGGCATTCCCGAACCGCTGATCGTCGGCCGCGGCATCGACGATGTGGCAATCGTCGTCGTGACGCTTAGCCCGAAACCGGAGGCGGCGGACCGCTGGACGGCCAACGGGCTCACGCGTCTTGCACGCGAATTGCAGGTAGAGGTCGCGAAACTGCCGGATATCGGTCTGACCTACATCGTCGGAGAACAGCCGGAGGAAATCCAGGTCGAGCCCGACCCTGAAAAGCTGTCGCTCTATGGCGTCACGCTGCAGCAGCTTTCCGCCAAAGTCGAGGGCGCCAACCGTTCGTTCCAGGCGGCGATCGTGCGCGAACAGGGCGGACAGCGCACCCTTTTGGCCGGTCAGACACTGCAGACCCAAAGCGACATAGGCAATCTTTTGATCACGGCGCGCGACGGTCGTCCCGTCTATGTGCGTGACGTGGCCAGGGTCGCGCTTGCCGCGGAGCCGAACGAGAGCCGGGTGACCGAGGTGCGTAAGGTGGCAAACGGTCTGGAACGGGTGCCGGCGGTGTCTCTTGCCATCGCCAAGCGGCCGGGAACCAATGCCGTCGCTATCGCAGAGGCAATCACCCATCGCCTGGACGAGGTGCGCGGTCAGATCTTCCCTGACGATGTGGAGATGACGATCACCCGCAATTATGGCGAGACCGCCGACGAGAAGGCAAACGAACTGCTCTTCCATCTGGGGCTCGCCACGGTCTCAATCGTGCTCCTCGTCGCCTTCTCCATCGGTTGGCGCGAGGCGCTGGTCGTGGCCGTCGTTATCCCGACGACGATCCTGCTGACGCTGTTTGCCTCACGCATCATGGGCTACACGCTCAATCGTGTGAGCCTTTTCGCGCTGATCTTTTCGATTGGTATCCTGGTCGACGACGCCATCGTGGTGATCGAGAATATTGCCCGTCACTGGGCGATGAGAGACGGTCGCCCGCGCGCGCCGGCGGCGATCGACGCTGTGGCCGAGGTGGGCAATCCGACCATCGTGGCGACCCTCACCGTGATCGCGGCGCTTTTGCCGATGCTCTTCGTGTCGGGGTTGATGGGGCCTTATATGAGCCCGATCCCGGCCAACGCCTCGGCGGCTATGCTGTTCTCCTTCTTCGTCGCGGTGATCCTCACACCCTGGCTGATGCTGAAGCTCGCGGGAAGGGGAGATGCTGCCATCCACAGTCACGAGGATGCCCATGGCGGGCGGCTTGGCAAAGCCTATATCGCCATGGCCCGGCCAATCCTCAAGACACGGTTTCGCGCGTGGACCTTCCTGATTCTGGTGGGGATTGCGACCATCGCCTCGCTGGGTCTCATCTACACCAAGCATGTGACGGTGAAGCTGCTGCCTTTCGACAACAAGACGGAGCTTCAGGTCGTTGCCGACCTGCCCGAGGGCGCATCGGTGGAGGACACCGATCGTGTGCTGCAGCAGGTTGTGAACCGTGTCGCAGCCATTCCGGAAGTCATCTCGTTCCAGACCTATGCCGGCACGGCCGCGCCGTTCAATTTCAACGGGCTGGTGCGCCATTACTATCTGCGTTCTTCGCCGGAATTGGGTGATGTGCAGATCAACCTTCTTCCTAAGGGTGAACGCGACCGGCCGAGTCATGATATCGCGCTCGATATTCGCAACCGTCTGCAAGGGCTTGATTTCCCCGAGGGTACGGTGCTCAAGGTGGTCGAGCCGCCGCCGGGCCCCCCTGTCATGGGGACATTGCTCGCCGAAATCTATGGGCCCGATGCCGATACGCGGCGGGCGGTTGCGGCCAAGGTGCGTGAGGCGTTCGAAAGCGTTCCATTCATCGTCGACGTGGACGATTCCTACGGCATTCCACATGAACGGGTGCGGTTTGAGATCAATCAGGACAATCTCGAATACCATCGCGTGGAGCAGGGGGATGTCTATGATGCCATTCGTGCCCTTTATTCCGGCACCACCGTCGGATATTCTCATCGTGGCGGCGGACGGCAGCCTATCCCTATTCGCGTAGCCCTCCCCAAGAGCGAGAAGGTCGTGGGCGAGCGTGCTCTCGCAACCCCGGTCCCGGCCAATGCGCTGCCCGGCGAACGCGGTGTGGTCGAGCTCGGCGACATCGTGACGGTGAAGCGTGAACCAGCCTCCTACCCGATCTTCCGGCACAATGGCCGTCCGGCCGAGATGGTGACGGCGGAGCTCGCGGGCCAATTCGAGGCACCAGTCTATGGCATGATGGCAGTGGACGAGGCGATCCAGAAGGCCGATTGGGGCAATGTGCCAAAGCCCGAGATCGCGTTACACGGCCAGCCGGACGACGAGTCGCATCCCACGCTCCTGTGGGACGGCGAGTGGGAGGTGACCTGGGTCACCTTCCGCGACATGGGTGCCGCCTTCATGGTCGCCATCCTGGGCATCTATATCCTTGTCGTCGCTCAGTTCGGTTCGTTCAAGCTGCCGCTCGTCATCTTGACGCCGATCCCGCTTACCTTCATCGGCATCATGGTCGGGCACTGGCTGTTCGGCGCGCCATTCTCGGCCACGTCCATGATCGGTTTCATTGCTCTCGCCGGCATTATCGTGCGCAATTCGATCCTGCTGGTCGATTTCATCCGCCATGCTCGCACGCCGGAGCGGCCATTGCTCGACGTGCTTCTGGAGGCCGGCGCCATCCGTTTCAAACCGATCCTGCTCACGGCAATCGCTGCGATGATCGGCGCGGTGGTCATCCTCGCGGATCCGATCTTCCAGGGCCTTGCGATCTCGTTGCTCTTCGGACTTGCCTCGTCGACCGCGCTGACCGTGCTGGTCATTCCGGCGATCTATGTGGTGCTGAGGGGAAAACGGGAAGGGGCAACGGTCGATCCGCATCCTGTTTCAGCTACTTCCTGACGATATAGAACGACAGATCGATAGAGCAGGCGAATTGGTTTCCAGGCTGCTGCCTAAACAATAAGGGCCGGATGATTATCCGGCCCTTATTGTCGCTGTGTGCGACCTGTTTTTGTCATTCGCAATTCATTCCTGCATGAACTGCTTGATCTCGTCCGGTGTTACGGCTCCATTCTTATCCGCATCGATACTGTCGAATATCCGCTTATGAATGGCCGAGACCTCATCGAACGAAAGTGCACCATCGCCATTGGTATCGGCAATTGCGAAGAAGATCTTCATCACGAGAGGCCGCATCGGCCGCATGGGCATTCCACCCATCATCCCAGGCATCATGCCGCCACCCATCATGTTGGGGCCCATCATGTTTGGTCCGCCCTGACCCATCATCATGCCCGGGCCCCGTTGCCCCATCATTCCGGAATAAGGGGGCTGTCCGTCCTGCGGTGTGGCGGGATCGGTCGAAGGTGCCGGCGCGGTTTGAGCCAACACGGTATGGTGCTGTTCATGAGGCGTGTCGGCCTGCGCGGCTGTTCCCACACTGGTTCCGGCGATCACACCTGCGGTAAACACAAGAGCGGCCGGTAATGCGGATCCGTACTTGATGTACATAAGAACCTCCATTCGTTGAAGATGGTTATCCAGGCACGGACTCTTGCCGACCGATCGAAGCATCAACGGAAACGGTGGGCATCCCGGCTGGAGATATATGCTCTTCGTTCAGGAAATCGCCGCTCAATCCGAAATACCGGGCGATCGCGGTGTCCGAGTGGCCGAGATCACGCAGGACGGCAATGGAAACAGCGAGATCCACATTCATCCGAAGAGGCGATATAGATTTTTGTTCCATTTGTGTTTTCCTGTTTCTTCTCGCGACCACACCCGCCGGCATGCTTCGCGCGCCGGCGGGACTGCGGCTGTCTTTACGCGGCCTTGATTTCGATCTTCTTGTCCGCCTTTTGAGCCTGCTCCGTCTTGGGCAGTTTTACCGTGAGGATACCCTTGGCGACGCTGGCCTCGATCTTGTCTGTATCGACACCTTCAGGAATCCTGAAAGAGCGCTGGAAGGAACCGTAGCGGCGTTCGGACAAGTAATAATCGCCTTCCTTTTCCTCTCTCTCTTCCTGCTTTTCGCCCTTGATCGTCAGTGTGTGGTTGGTGAGCTTGATGTCGATATTCTTCTCGTCGATGCCGGGAAGTTCGGCGGTGAGCTCATATTCGTGGTCTTTCTCGACAAGATCCATTGCCGGCGCGATCTGCCAGGCGGAACGACTGAATTTCGGAACTTCGATATCGAGCGCCGCGGATGGCAGGCGCCAGCCGAACGGATGAAAATTATCGAAGAGGCGGTCGACTTCCCGGCGCAGATTGTCGAGAGACGTCCAGCCTTCCGAAGACTTGACTGATTTATCGGATTTCACCGGCAGTTTTGTGGCAGTTTCGGCCATGGCTTCACACTCCTTGTTTTCTCCAAGAAACATCAGATGCTGCCGTCTCCGCCCATTATAGCGGGTTTTCCCGCGAGATATGTGGGAGGAGGCAAGCGGTCCGCCAGTATCGTTGCCAGTTGGAGATGCCCCATGCGCCGGTCTTAGGCGCACACTTTTCAACAACCGGCCGTACCTGACATCTGCATCAAACTGCAAAAGCAATTGTCGGACTTTGATGCGCGTCAAGCTTCATTGCGGAACTGCAATGGGTTTTGCGCCAAAGCGCCGATATTCCGTGATGCAGGGCTGGTCATCGCAGCCGGAGCGTTGCAATCCTCACGTCAGGCTCCGTGGCGTGGCGCGCCAGTTCGAAGCCGAACTCCTTGGCCATGGTCAGCATTTTAGTGTTTTCGTCGAGGATCAAACCATTGATGACAGCGAGGCCGTCGGCCCGTGCGTAGTCGATAACGTGCCTCAGAAGAGCCCAGCCAAGTCCGTGGCCCTGCAGGTCGGTTCTAACGAGAAGGCCGTATTCGGTCGCCTCCTTGTCCGGATCCGACGACAGGCGCACAATCCCGGCCAACTCACCTGTATCCTTCCGCAGAGCGACGAAGGCGATTTCGCGCTCGTAGTCGAGCTGGGTAAGCCGCAACAGCATCTCGTCCGGAAAATGCTGACGCGGCGCAAGAAAGCGGAAGCGTATATCCTCCGGCGATACTTGGGCCAGAAAAGCGGGATAGAGCGAGACGTCCGCGGGTTTGATGGGACGCAGATGATACTCCTGTCCGGCCAGAACGAGGTCTTTTTCCCAAGCCGCCGGATAGGGCCGAATGGCGAGCGCCGGATTGGGGCCTGTGCGTTCGACATCATTCGGTTCGATCTCGATGCGCGCATCGAGCGCGACGATCCCTTCACTGTCGGCAAGCAGCGGATTGATATCCACCGAGACAATGCAGGGAAAGTCGACGACCAGTCGGGACAGGGCGTTCAGCGCGCGAATGATGCCTTCCCGGTCGGCCGGCGCACGGTCGCGATAACCGGCAAGCAGCCTGCCGATGCGCGTGGAATCGATCAGGTCGCCGGCAAGGACATTGTCGAGCGGGGGAAGGGCGATCGCGGTGTCGTCCAGGATCTCGACGGCCGTGCCGCCCGCGCCGAAGAGCACGGTGGGGCCGAATATCGGATCACGTCCGATGCCAAGGATGAGCTCCTGCGCGTTTTTCCTGGTGATCATGGGCTGCACGACGAAGCCGTCGATCTCTCCGGCGCTTCCCATCGCCTGCAAGCGCTTCTTGATATTTCTCACCGCATCCATGGCGGCCTGTGGTGTCGTGATGTCCAGCACCACGCCGCCGACATCCGATTTGTGGGTGATGGTCCCGGACATCAGCTTCACGGCCACCTTGGACCAGGCTGAAAGCAAATGTTCCGCCGCGTTTTTTACCTCTTCGTTCGTGCGGACGACAATTGTTTCGGGAACGGGAATCCCATAGGCCTTGATCACAGCTTTGGCTTCGGGCTCCGTCAGCATGCGCCGGCCCTTGGAAGCAGCGTGTCGAAAAATATCGAGAACGGCGTCATGATCGCCATCGACATCTTCGCCGCGGCTTGAGGGGACCCGCATCAAGGCCTTCTGCGCCCGCGACCAATCGCTGAGATAGGAAACCGCCGCTGACGCCGCGGCGGGGGTCTGGAAACCGGCAATACCTGCGTCCTGAAGGATACGACGCCCTTCGCGCGCGGTCTTTTCTCCCAGCCAGCAGGTGAGCACGGGCTTGTCCGCAATCGTTCCGCCCTGGGCGAGCTTCGCGACGGCCTGTGCCGCTTCGGCCGGGGAGGAGAGCCCTGTGGGGCAGTTCATCACCAGCAGCACATCGGTCGCCGGATCGTTTGCAACGGCCGTAATGGCAGCGCCATATCGTTCGGCGGGCGCGTCACCGATGATGTCGACCGGATTGGCACGCGACCAGTTGGCGGGCAGCGTCGTATCGAGCTTTTCCATGGTTTCCTTGGAGAACTCCGCAAGCTCGGCATCGAGATCGGCAAGCGTGTCGACGGCGAGTACGCCGGCACCGCCACCATTGGTGACAATACCGACTCGCGACCGTTCGAGCTTTGGAAAACGGGCAACCGTTTCGGCGGCGTCGAAGAGCTCGCCGAGCCCTCGCACGCGGAGGATGCCGGCGCGACGGAGCGCCGCGTCAACCACCTTGTCGGAACCGGAAAGGGCTCCGGTATGGGTGGTTGCCGCTTTCGCCGCGGCTTCGTGCCGGCCGGCCTTGACGGCGATGACCGGCTTGAGGCGCGCGGCGGCCCGGGCAGCCGACATGAACTTGCGCGCATTGGGAATGCTTTCGAGATAAAGCAGGATAGCGCTGGTTCCCGCGTCACCGGCAAGCAGGTCGAGATAGTCGCTTACGTCGACATCGGCCATGTCGCCGAGCGAGACGATGTGCGAGAAGCCGATCCCTTCATCCGCCGCCCAGTCGATGAGCGAGGTTGCAATCGCTCCCGATTGCGACAGGACGGCTATATTGCCGGCGCGCGGATTCATATGGGCGAAGCTGGCGTTCAGCTTCGCTGGCGGGACGATCAGGCCCACCGTATTGGGTCCGATGACGCGGAAGAGATGTGGCTTGGCTGCGTCCAGCATGGCCTGGCGCAAACCATTCCCGTGCGTCAGTCCGGCCGTGATCACTACCGCCGCTCGCGTTCCCTTGTCGCCGAGTTCGTGGATAATACCGGGGACTGTCTTAGGTGGGGTGGCGATCACCGCCAGGTCGGGGGCTGCCGGCAATTCGCTTGCATCCGCATAACAGGGCCGGCCGCCAATCTCGCGATATTTCGGGTTGACCGGCCAAATGTCACCCTCGAAGCCTCCCGCGATAATGTTGTCCAAGACGATCTGGCCGACGGAGCCTTGCCGGGCGGAAGCGCCGAACAGGGCTACCGATTTCGGGTTGGCTGCATATTCGAGATTGCGGATGGTCATGAGACGCTCACTTGCCTTGGCCTTATTATCCATTCTGACAATAGTCATCCTGATGGCAACATAACGCGCCGGCATTGCGTGTAATCAAAGATAGGTGGTCCCGCCGCGGCATGGCCGACGGGCGCATTTGTCCTGAATCAAGGTTCGCCAGGAAATGGCCACCTACAAAGAGCTATGAAGGCCAGATGTGGCCTGTCTATTCTCGCAGGAGGCACAATAATGGCCATCACGACAACTGAAGCAGACGCGCCGCGCAGATTTCGCTTTCCCTCCGCATTCACGATCCTCTTCGGCCTCATCGTCCTTGTGGCCGCGCTCACCTGGATCATCCCGGCAGGGCAATATCAACGCGTCCTCAATCCGGCGCTCGACAAGGAGGTGCCGGTCGCGGGAACATATGCGCCGACAGACGCCAACCCGCAGGGCATCTTCGACATCATCATGGCGCCGATCGACGGCCTCTACAACCACGCGACGGGACAGGCCAATGCCATCGATGTGGCGCTGTTTGTGCTGGTGATCGGCGGCTTCATCGGCGTCGTGAGTTCTACAGGCGCCATCAATGCCGGCATTCGCGGCGCCATGACGGCGCTGAAGGGGCGGGAGAAATGGATGATCCCCGTGCTGATGGGTTTGTTCGCTTTTGGTGGAACCACCTACGGCATGGCCGAAGAGACGCTCGCCTTCTATATGCTGCTTCTCCCTATCATGATCGCCGCGCGCTACGATGCGGTGACGGCGGTGGCCATTATCCTGCTCGGCGCGGGTGTTGGCGTGTTGGGATCGACGGTGAACGCCTTCGCGACGGTCATCGCCTCGGATGCCGCCGGTGTTCCCTTCACGCAGGGCATCGTGCTGCGCTTCGTCATCCTGGGCCTTACCTGGCTCGCCTGCGTGATCTATGTGATGCGCTACGCCGAACGCGTGCGGCTCGATCCCACCAAGTCGCTCGTCTACGACCGCAAGGCCGATAACGAGAAGCACTTCCTCGCCGGCCACGAGGGCGAGGGGGCGATGGAATTCACAGCCCTGCACAAGATCGTGCTCGCTATCTTCGGGTTGACCTTCGTCGTCATGATCTGGGGCGTGCTTTTCGACGGCTGGTGGATGGGCGAGATGACCGGCCTGTTCCTCGCCTCCGCGCTTCTCATCGGCTTTATCGCCCGCGTCGGCGAGCAGAATTTCGTCGACGCCTTCTTGAGCGGCGCGCGCGATCTTCTCGGGGTCGCTCTCATCATCGGGCTCGCCCGCGGCATCGTCGTCATCATGGATGCGGGCAAGATCACCGACACCATCCTGCATTGGGCGGAAGTCTCGACGGCGGGCCTTTCCAAGGTGGTGTTCGTCAACGTGATCTACTGGATCGAGGTGCTGCTCTCCTTCTTCGTGCCGTCGTCCTCCGGCCTTGCAGTGCTCAGCATGCCGATCATGGCGCCGGTGGCGGATTTCGTGGGCACCGGGCGCGATCTCGTCGTCACCGCCTATCAGTCGGCCAATGGCATCGTGAACCTCATCAACCCGACCTTCGCGGTCGTCATGGGCGCGCTTGCGATCGGCCGGGTTCCTTACGAGCGGTGGATCGCCTTCATGTGGCCGCTGCTCATCATCCTGACGGTGATCATCACGGGTTGCCTCAGCATTGCAACCATTCTTGCCTGAGGAGACCGACATGTCCCTGACTTATGGTGTGCATTCCGAAGTGGGTAAGCTGCGCCGGGTAATGGTGCACCGACCGGGTACGGCCCTGGCGCGGCTCACCCCTTCCAACTGCCACGAACTGCTTTTTGACGATGTGATCTGGGTGAAGCAGGCCCGTGTCGAGCATATGACCTTCGTCGATGCCATGCGCTACCGCGGCGCGGAAGTGGTCTTCCTGCGTGACATGCTGACCGAAACCATGCGCATCCCGGAGGCGCGGCGCTGGCTGCTCGACCGCCGCGTCAACGACAATACGGTCGGGGTGGGGCTGGCCGACGATCTGCATGCATATCTGATGGAGATCGATGCCGATATGCTTTCGAGCATTCTCATTGGTGGGATGAACAGGGCCGAGTTGCCGGTGAAGACCAGCAGTGTGGTGGCGTCAGTGCTGGCGCCGGAGGATTTCGTCCTTCCGCCACTGCCGAACCATATCTTCACCCGCGATACCACGTGCTGGATCTACGAGGGCGTCACGCTCAACCCCATGCGCTGGAATGCAAGGCAGCTGGAGACGGTGAACATCGCCGCCATCTACCGCTTCCATCCGGATTTTCGTGACGCCGGCTTCCCCACATGGTTCGGCGATCCCGATCAGAGCTTCGGCCTGGCCACCGCTGAAGGCGGTGACATCATGCCCATCGGCAACCGCACTGTGCTGATCGGCATGGGCGAGCGGACGACCGCGCATGCCGTTGGCCAGATAGCGCGCGCGCTTTTTGCACGAGACGGGGCGGAACGCGTCATCGCCTGCAAGCTGCCCAAGGAGCGGTCGAGCATGCATCTCGACACGGTCTTCACCTTCTGCGACCGTGATCTCGTCACCATTTTCGCCGAGGTGGTGAACGGTATTGAGGCCTTTTCCCTGCGCCCCGGCGAAAAGGCGGGAACGGTCGATGTCCGCGCGGAGGAAAAACATCTGACCGAAGTGGTGGCGGAAGCGCTGGGCGTGAAGAAGCTCCGCGTCGTGGAAACGGGCGGCGACGCCTATGTTCAGGAGCGCGAGCAATGGGACGACGGCAACAACGTCGTGGCGCTGGAGCCGGGCGTCGTCGTGGGTTACGACCGCAATGTCTACACCAACACATTGCTCCGGAAGGCCGGCGTCGAGGTCATCACCGTGCCAGGCGCCGAACTCGGCCGCGGGCGCGGCGGCGGGCATTGCATGACCTGCCCGCTTATCCGCGATCCCGCCTGATCTTCATATTCCCGAGGTGATTACCATGCCGATCAATCTTCATGGACGCAGCGTCCTCTCGCTCCTCGATTTCAGGCCGGACGAACTCCGTTTCCTCCTGAGGCTCGCCGCCTCGCTGAAGGAAGCGAAATATGGCGGCTATGAGCAGCAAAGGCTGAAGGGCAAGAACATCGCCCTGATCTTCGAAAAGGATTCCACCCGCACCCGCACCGGCTTCGAGGTCGCGGCCTATGACCAGGGCGCGCATGTCACCTATCTCGGGCCGTCGGGCACGCAGATCGGCCACAAGGAATCCATGAAGGACACGGCCCGCGTACTGGGACGTATCTATGATGGCATCGAATATCGCGGCTTCGGTCAGGATCTGGTCGAGGAACTGGCGCGCTACTCCGGCGTGCCCGTCTATAATGGTCTCACCGACGAGTTCCATCCGACCCAGATCCTGGCCGATTTCATGACCATGCGCGAATATACCCATAAGCACCTCTCAGCGACTTCCTTCGCGTTTATGGGCGATGCGAACAACAATATGGGCAATTCGCTCATGGTAGGGGCGGCGCTCATCGGCATGGACGTTCGTCTCTGCGCGCCGCGGGAATATTGGCCCGATACCGATCTCATCGAGAAATGCCAGGAGATCGCATCGCGCACGGGTGCAAGGATTACCCTTACCGAGGACGTGAAGCAGGCTGTGGCCCATTGCGATTACGTCTATACCGATGTCTGGGTCTCCATGGGTGAGCCGCAATCGGCCTGGGCCGAACGCATCGAGAAACTGCAGAAATACCGCGTCACACGCGAGGTGATGGAGGCGACCGGCAATCCGCATGCGAAATTCATGCATTGCCTGCCGGCCTTCCACAATCGCGAGACCAGGACGGGCGAAAAGATTTTTCAGGAATACGGCATCGACTGTATGGAGGTGACGGACGAGGTGTTTGAATCGCCTGCCTCCGTCGTTTTCGATCAGGCGGAAAACCGGATGCACACCATCAAGGCGGTGCTGGTCGCCACGATCGGGAACTGAACGATGCTTGCAGTGATCGCCCTTGGCGGCAACGCGCTTTTGAAACGCGGCGAGCCGCTGACGGCCGAGAACCAGCGTGCCAATGTAAAACGCGCGGTGACAGCGATCGCAGAGGTCGTGAGTGCCGGCCATCGCGTCGTGGTCTGCCACGGCAATGGTCCGCAGGTGGGCCTGCTCGCACTCCAGTCGGCCGCCTACAAATCCGAGGAGGCCTATCCGCTTGACGTGCTCGGTGCGGAGACGGAGGGCATGATCGGCTATCTGATCGAGCAGGAACTGGAAAACGCGCTGCCCGACGGTCCGCGGGTTGCCACGCTGCTCACCCAGGTCGAGGTTGATCCGGCCGACCCTGCCTTCGACAACCCGACGAAGCCGGTCGGGCCGGTATATGAAAAAGGTGAGGCCGAATGGCTTGCAGCCACACGCGGCTGGGTGATCGCGCCAGATGGTGACAAATACCGCCGCGTGGTCGCCTCGCCGCTGCCGAAGCATATTCCCGACGTTTCCATCATCAAGCTTCTGCTCGATCAAGGCGTGATCGTCATCTGCGCCGGCGGCGGCGGCATCCCCGTTGTTCGCCGGGCGGACGGCAGCTTGACCGGCGTTGAGGCGGTGATCGACAAGGATCGCGCCGCCGAGCTCTTGGCCCGCAATCTGGGAGCCGATGCTCTCGTGATGTTGACGGACGTGGATGCCGTCTACCAGAACTGGGGCGAACCAGGCCAGAAGGCTATCGGCGAAATATCGCCCGACGAAATCGATGCTGAAGACTTTCCCGCCGGCTCGATGCGACCGAAGATCGAGGCCGCCTGCAATTTCGCCCTGGTGACCGGCGGCATGGCCGGTATCGGCGCGCTGCAGGATGCCCTCGGCATATTGGAAAGGCGCGCTGGAACAGTGATCGCCGGCCGGCCAGAGTAGGCCGGCTCATCGATCAATGCGCCATGAACAGCGGCACGGGAACATCATCGAGCAGCGATTGCGTGACGCCGCCCAGAATGGCCTGCCGGAAGCGTGAATGGACGAAGGCTCCCATGACCATCATATCGACCGACTCGTCAATGACGAGTTTGCGCAGCCGCGCCGCGGCGTCGCCTTCGATGGCCGAAAGCATTTCGATATGCGGTTCGCAAACGCCGTGTTGAAGAAGATATGTGCAAAGATCAGCACCCGGCGCCATGCGTGAGAGATCCTTCTCGCCCGTGACCGTTATGACGAAAATCGCTGCCGCCTGCTTGAGGAAGGGCAGGGCGTCGGCGACCGCTCGTGCCGAGCGAGCGCTGCCGTCCCAGGCGATGGCGATGCGCTGGGGCACGGCATTTCCTCCTGTTTTCGGTATGATCAGGATAGGACGGCCACTATCGAAGATAACGTCTTCTATCGCAATGCGTTGGGCATTGTCGTCGATCGCCGCGGCATCGAGAATGGTGACGTCATTCACCCTGGCCAGGCGCACCAGGCGACCGGTTCTGGGCTCAAGGGGTGAGAGCGTGTGCTCTGTGGTGCAGGACACCCCCGCCTTGCTGACGATCTCCCTCGTGCTGCTTGCCGATTGTCGGGTGATTTCCTCGTGCCGCTGAATCTCGCTCTTGAGAATGGCGGACACGGACCCGCCGGTTCTCGTTATCGGCAGATAGAAGGCCGATGGCAAGGTACACACGGTCAGACACGCGCCGTGCTGCTTTGCAAGGGTAATTGCGAAAGTGAGCGCTGGTGTCGCCGAGAAATTCTCTCGCGCGGCTATGCCCACGAGAATGCTTTTTATTTGTTCAGCCATGGTTTCAGCTTTCCATAATTGCCCGTCGACCGTCCTCACTTGCGTTGATGTGAGGACGTCGTTTCAAGCAAGCGCCTTTTCAGGATTGGACGTCCGTTTGCCTCAGCTGGCGTGGACGACATCCTTTCAAGTATTAATTTAACTGGAACGGCGGGAATGGGCCTTGACCCGCATCAAGGGATGAAGCCTGCGGATTATTTTTCAATCTGTCTGGATTGCTCTGTCGCCAATGTGGCGGGCCGCATGGTTCTCCGCCTGCCATCCCATCGTTTTTCCAATTCCATGACAACCAGCACAGTGGAGGCAATCAGCAGGAGAATGCCCCAGTCTGCAAACGAAACGGGGCCGATCTGCAGGACCTCGCGCAGACCGGGCGTGTACATCGCCCCGATATGCAGTCCCTGCGCCACAAGCACGCCCAGGACGAGCAATGGATTTGCGAACAGGGACTGATGGAACACCGAATGATGCTCTGATCGGCTGTTGAACGTCTGGAAATTCTCAAAGAGAACGAACAGGAGAAGCAGGAGGTTGCGTGCTTCAGTTTCTTCGTAACCGTGCTGAAGCAGCCACCAGAAGACGGCGAAACCGCCAAGCCCTATGACAAGTGTGGAATGCCACAGGCGGCGGATCATGACGCGGTCGAAGATCGGTTCCTTGGGATCACGTGGCGGATAGGTGAGTTCGTCGCCTTCCGCCTTTTCCGCCGCGAGCGCAACGTCCTGGATGCCGTTGGTAACGAGGTTCAGCCAGAGGAGTTGCACGGGAAGGAGCGGCATCGGCAGACCCAACGGAAAGGCAAGCAGGAAAAGCACGACTTCGGCCGCACCCGTTGATACCAGCATGAAAACGACCTTACGGATATTGGCATAGGCCACCCGGCCCTCCCGCACGCCGGCCACGATCGAGGCGAAATTGTCGTCGGTAAGGATGATGTCCGCGCTCTCCTTCGCGACATCCGCGCCTTTGCGTCCCATCGCGACGCCGACATGGGTGTGCTTGAGCGCCGGAGCATCATTGACGCCGTCCCCCGTCACCGCCACGAAATGTCCGTTACGCGCCAGTGACAGGACGATCGACAGCTTCTGCGCCGGGTCGACGCGGGCATAGATGCGGGCGTTGCGGGTCAGGCGATCAATCGCATCCGGGCCTTCCGCCTCCGCGTCGCGGACATCCTGGCCCGTCACCACCTGGTGGGGCGCGAAGTGAAGGCCGGCATCCCGGGCAATGGCGCTCGCTGTTCCCGGATCATCACCAGTGACCATGATCACCTCGATACCGGCCTCGTAGCAGTCGCGTATCGCGGCTGGCACCTCCGGTCGCACCGGGTCCTGCATACCGGCAAATCCCAGGAAAACCAGATCAACGAGATGACGGGCACCATATCGGCCGTCCGGTTCGGACGCGATCTCACCCTCAGCGAAGGCCAGGATGCGCAGTCCGCGGGCGGCCATATCCTCTTTCTGTCGGATGAGGGCTTCCCGGTCGATGGCAACAGCAGTGCCGCATGCGCTCATCCGATCGCACATGGCGATCAGCGTCTCTGGAGCGCCTTTCACGAATACGCGGATACCTGCCTTGCCCTCGTGGAAGGAGGCGGCATATTTCAGATCGGGCTCGTAAGGGATGCGCGTGAGAAGGGGATAGGCCTGTGTCGCCTCTTCCAGAATGATGCCCGTCTGCCGAGCCGCGGCAAGCAATGCCACGTCGACCGTGTCGCCGTAGCCTTTCCAGCCGTTGCCGTCTTGCACCAGGCGGCCCTCATTGGGCAGTGCGGCTGCTCTCAGCAAGCCGGCAATTCGCTCTCGGCCCGGTTCTGCACACGCATGGAGTACGCGATCGACATTGTCAGTGTCGTTTTGTGGCCTGTAGGTTACGCAGGTTCCGTCAGGCAGGCGGATGTCGGTGACCGTCAACTGGTTCATGGTCAGCGTACCAGTCTTGTCGGTGGCGATCAGCGTACAGGAGCCAAGGGATTCGATTGCCGGCATCTTGCGTATGATGACGTTTGCCGCCGCCATCCGCCGCATGCCGATCGCAAGCGCGACCGAGATCGCCACCGGAAGCCCCTCGGGTATGGCGGAGACGGCGAGGCCGATGGCCATCAGGAAAAGGTCGGAGAACGGCATGGCGCGGATGAGCCCGACAGCGATCAAAGCCGCAACCGCGACCCCGACGGCGAGGGCGATCATCCGGGAAAACCTCTCAAGACGGATCATCAGCGGAGGTTGGGAGACTGACGGCCTGTTGAGGTGCGCGGCTATTTTGCCGAGCTCAGTCTCCGCGCCGGTCGCGGTCACGAGGCCGCGCGCCCGGCCACGGGTGACCATGCTGCCGGCGAAGGCTGTTACCTGTTTCTCCCCAACGGTCTTTTTCACAGGCGCGGACTCACCGGTCAGCAGCGACTCGTCGCACTGCAGGTCCTCTGTCTGAAAAAGCTCGATGTCGGCCGGCACGCGTGCGCCTGCCTCGAGCAGCACGATATCGCCGGGGACGATCTGGCGCGCATCGATCTGGCGCTCGACACCTTCGCGCAGCACGGTCGCGTGAGGCTCTTCGAGATCGCGCAAGGCCGCTGCCGCTCGTCCGGCCGAATACTCCTGCACCGCGCCGATAGTGCCGTTCAGCAGGAGGACCGCACCGATGAAGATCGCGTCCTTGATGTCATTCAGCACCAGCGAGACGAGGGCCGCAGCAAGCAGGATATAGATGAGCGGGCTGAGAAACTGGCGCAGAAAAACGCGGATGAGCGAGACGGATTGCGGTTGCGGCAGCGCATTGGGACCAAAACGCGTGAGGCGTTCGGCTGCTTGTGCTTCGCTCAGTCCTAAGGCCTGTGCCGTCTGCGACATGGGCACCATCATTCTGCTTCCCAGGCTAACGCGCCACGAATGCAGGCAACGCGGCTTTATCGATCACGGAGCGGACCACCCTGCCGGGGAGGTGCTAGCACGTGTTCGGCACTGCCTTGATGATCATCGCGGCTCTTCCCAACAAGCGGACTTCCGCTCAGGCCTTCTTCTTACCGACAACAGGGGAAGTCGCCTTGCGCTAGGTCAAGCAGGCGGACTCCGAAGCCCTAATCCATGCGGCAATGCCGCGTTGTGATCGATTGGCCCCCAAATGAACGATTTCCTCCTTTGCAAATATTTGACAATATTCGGTAACATATCGACAAATGTCATAACCTGCATTATTGATGGACCGCAGGAGAGAGGGACGGTGGCTGCAAAGCGAAATATGTTGACAAGCGACAACTCGCTCTGACAAATGTCAGTACAAGGTGACATAATTCAATCGAACGCGATATCTGATTGATCGCAGGTTCGTCCAGGGGTGGGAGCCCCTGATATCGGGAGGAGATGACGTGTCGTCGTATGGCGTAGACAAGCAGACGCTTTTTCTGCTGTTGATCAATTGCGCGGTACTTGCCGCTGGAGCGGCCTTCGCCGGAGCCAACTTCATGGACAGCTACAATCTGCAGTCCATGGCGGCTCAGGTTCCGGAGCTCGGTCTTCTGGCGCTCGGCGTCATGCTCGCCATGGTGTCCGGTAATGGTGGCATCGACCTTTCCGGCATTGCTCTGGCCAATCTCGCAGGGATTGTTGCCTTTTTGTTAACCCGCCATTTCATTCCGGCCGCTGAGGCGCCGCTATTGTTTTCCTGGGTCTTTGCCGGGCTGGCGCTTGCGGTCGGGTTGGTTGGCGGGCTGATCAATGGAACCATGATTGCCTATGCAAGGCTGACACCGTTGATCGCAACGCTCGGCACGCAGCTCGTATTTACTGGCTTTGCGGTGTTTTTGACCAATGGATCGGCGATTAGCCTGGGTTATATCGAGCCGCTCGACAATTTCGGCAACATGCCGGTTCTGGGCGTGCCAATGTGCTTTGCGTTGTTTCTCGCCATTGCCGCATTGCTGGCTTTTGTCCTGAAGTACACCCCGTTCGGCGTAAAGTTGATGCTGTTGGGCAGCAATGCCAGGGCCGCCCGTTATGGCGGTATCAACGAGAAGCGCATGCTGCTTGTCACTTATACGATCTGCGGGGTTCTCGCTTCGATCGCCGGGATCATCATTGCCGCACGCAACTCTTCGGTAAAGTGGGATTATGGTGGATCATACGTGCTCATCGCCATTCTTATCGCCGTGCTTGGCGGCGTGAAGCCCGAGGGTGGATATGGCAAGGTCTTGTGCGTGCTTCTGGCTGCGACAGCGCTTCAGATTCTCTCAAGCCTGTTCAACTTCATGAACATTTCCAATTTCTTCCGCGACCTGGCCTGGGGCGTGTTGCTGCTGGTGCTTCTGGCGTCGGCGCAGGTTCACATCGATTATTGGTTGCGACCGAGGAGATGACCAATTCCCCGATGGCTGGCGGGGAGGAGTCTCGCGCGGGCCCGAGGGAATGAAATACAGGAATAAGCGTCTTAATAACTGGAGGAGAAACATGCGTATAATTTCCAAATTGGCTGCCTGCACGATGCTTACCGGCGCGATGATGGCCGGAGCCGCGGTTGCTGAGGACAAGCCGTCCATTGTGACGGTCGTGAAGGTCACCGGTGAAAACTGGTTCACCCGGATGAATGAAGGCGTCGATGCCTATGGCAAAGACAATGCCGATGTAAGTGTCAGCCAGGTCGGTCCGGCCAGGGCGGATGCTGCCCAGCAGGCGCGCATTCTGGAAGATCTGGTTGCAAAGAACGTTTCTGCGATTGCTGTCGTGCCGATGGATCCATCCGCACTTGAAGGCGTGCTTCGTCGCGCTGCTCAGCGCGGCATCAAGGTCATCGCGCATGAAGGCGACAGCCTCGTAAATGTCGACGTGGATATCGAGGCATTCGACAATAAGGCGTTTGGTACACGTATTAACGAAGCTCTTGCAAACTGCATGGGTAAGTCGGGCAAATGGACCTCCTTTGTCGGTTCACTGGGCAGCTTGACGCACAACCAATGGGTCGATGCCGGGGCGGAAAACGCAAAGCAGTATCCGGAAATGGAGCTGGTTGCCGAGAAGAACGAATCCTTCAACGACGCCAACAAAGCCTATGAAAAGGCCAAGGAAATTCTCCGCAAATATCCGGATATCAAAGGCTTCCAGGGCTCGTCGGCTATTGACGTGATCGGCATTGGCCGCGCCGTTGAAGAAGCCGGACTTCAGGATAAGACCTGCGTTTATGGCCTTGGACTGCCAAAGGACACCGGCCCCTATCTCGAAACGGGCGCCGTTGACCAGATCTTTTTCTGGGATCCGAAAAACGCCGGCTATGTGATGAACAAGGTCGCCGATCTGGTCCTCAAGGGCGAGGAGATCAAGGACGGCATGGATCTCGGCGTTCCGGGATATGAGAAAATGACCGTGATCAAGGGACCGGGCAAGGGCATCATCGTGCAGGGGCAGGCCTGGGTGGATGTCGACAAATCCAACTACAAGGATTTCCCGTTCTGATTAAGGGAAAGCCAGCCTGGTCGTATTCCGGGGCTGTTTGCACCAAGACAGCCCCGGAATGAGCGTCTGAGAGTCTCGGGAATTATCCATGCCTGCTACAGATTCAACACCTGCATCTCCGCCCCCCTTTCTTGAAATCAGAAACGTCAAGAAATCCTTCGGCGGCGTCAAGGCGCTGAAAGACGTCAGCCTTGTTATCGAAGCAGGCCAAATTTATCACCTGATGGGTGAGAATGGCTGCGGCAAGAGCACGCTGATCAAAATCCTCTCCGGCGCACAGCCTGCCGATGAAGGGCAGATCCTGATTGATGGTGAGCCAACCGGCGCACGCGCGGGCGATATCGGTGCCATCGGCTCTTTACGTGCCGGAATTGAAACGGTCTATCAAGACCTGTCGTTGCTGCCTAACCTTTCCGTGGCGGAAAACGTGGCCCTCACGGAACAGCTGGTGGAAGCCTCCGGAAGACTTGCGCGAAAGCTCGATGTTTCCGCGTTGCATGAAACTGCGCGACGCGCATTGGCGGAAGTCCATCTGCCAACGGATCCGGCTTTTCTCAAGCGTCGGACGGATACGCTGCCGCTTGCCACGCGTCAGCTCATTGCCATCGCCCGCGCCGTCGCTTCGGAAGCGCGTCTGGTTATCATGGATGAGCCGACCACGTCGCTGACGCGGCAGGAGGTCACCAATCTGCTGCGGGTCGTTGAGCGGCTGCTAAGCAAAGGCGTTGCCGTTCTTTTCGTGACCCATAAGCTTGATGAGTGTAAGTCGCTCGGCGGTCGCGCAATCATCATGCGTGATGGCCTGAAAGTTGCCGATCTCGACATTGCAACCCATAGCAAGGCCGAGTTCAGCCACTGGATGACGGGCCGTGAAATCAGCGAGACCCGATATCGCACGCACCCGAAATTGGGCGAGGTGATGTTGGAGGTCGAGCAACTCGGTGACGAACAAAATTTTCAATCCGTTTCGCTCAGCCTGAGGAAAGGTGAAATACTAGGTATTACCGGGCTGCTGGATTCAGGAAGAAATGAACTGGCTCTCGCTCTCGCCGGCGTGGTGCCTGCTCAATCCGGCCGAATAAGGTTGAACGGCAAGGAAATTGCACCCCAATCAGCCGCTGACGCTATCCGATACGGCATTGGCTATGTGCCGGAAGATCGCCTCACGGAGGGGCTGTTTCTCGAAAAGCCTATTCAGGACAATATAACACTGCCAATCCTCGATCGGCTGCGCAATGCATTGGGTGTTATCAGTTCCAGACGCGCCCGACAGGTCGCTGAGGAACGCGTTGCCGATCTGCAGATCGTGGCGCCGGATGTTTCGATCCCCGTCCAATCGCTTTCAGGCGGCAATCAACAGCGTGTTCTGATCGGGCGCTGGCTGACCATCAATCCGCGATTGCTCATTCTGCACGGACCGACAGTCGGTGTGGATGTCGGATCGAAAGACACGATCTTCCGCATCATCCAACGCCTGGCCGACGACGGGATGGGCGTTATCATCATCAGCGACGATTTGCCGGAGCTTCTGCAGAACTGTGATCGCATCCTTGTCATGCGCCAGGGCTGTGTCGTTGCCGCGCACAATGTCGATGGATTGACCGAAGACGCGATCTATCAGTCCATGGCGAGCACTGCAAAGGGGATCGCGCAATGACCGAAATTGCATCGGCAGGGACGTCCAGCGCTCAGCACAGGGGCATTTTGCTGCGGATCTGGGACCTTATGGGAAGCAGGCCTGAACTGTTCACGCTTTCGCTGACAGTGATTACCTGCCTCGTCGTCGTGGCGGCGAACCCAGATTTTCTTCAGATGAGCAATATGGTCGATATTCTACGCGCTTCGGTGGTGCGTGGTCTCTTCGCTATGGGCGTGCTCGTTGTTCTGGCATCGGGCGGCATTGACGTTTCCTTTACCGCCATAGCCGCTTTCGTCATGTACGCGCTGACCATGCTGGTGACAAACTGGTTCCCGGAAATGCCGATGGCGATCATTTTGATCCTTGCGGCTTTCGGCGGCGCGTGCTTTGGCGCGCTGAACGGCTTTCTCGTTCAAAAACTGCGCGCGCCCTCGCTGATCGTCACGATTGGCACGCAGTACGTTATACGCAGTTTTCTTCTGACCTTCGTTGGCACGGCATTGTTCATGAACATCCCCGCCGCGATGGATGCCTTTGGCAAGGCCTCTCTGTTTACGCACCGGGCAACGAATGGGGTTGTTTCCGTCTTGCCGGCGACGGTGTTGGTCCTGGTCGTTGCCGCCTTGGCGACATGGTTTATTCTTGAGCGCACGCTGATGGGGCGCGCGATCTTCGCGGTCGGTGGCAACCCATCCATTGCTGAACGCCTCGGCATCAATCTCTTCCGTGTGCGTATTTTTGTCTTCGCTTATGCAGGCTTGCTGGCCGGTATTGCCGGGGTGGTCCATGTCTCCAGCAATCGTCTTGCCAATCCTTTTGACCTGGCCGGAATGGAGCTTGAGATTATTGCCGCGGTTGTTCTCGGAGGCGCGCGTATCACGGGCGGATCAGGCACCGTCGTCGGAACATTGCTGGGCGTTTTGCTGATAACACTCGTCAGCAACGTGCTGATTTTCGTGGGCATCCCAAGCACCCTGCAACTTGTCATCGTCGGCGTTTTCATCCTGCTTGCAGGCACAATCTTTGCGCTGCGCAATCGAAGCTAATTGAACAAGAAATCAGCGGCGGTCCGCAGCAGTGCTGCCGGCTGTGCCGCGCGCGATCCGGGGAGGTTCTCATGTCTCACGATGTATCTGTCATTGGTCTCTACATTCTCGACGTTCTCGGACGGCCGGTCGATGCAATTCCGCCGGGCGGTAATGTGGAGTTCATCGATGAGATCAGGCTTACGGTTGCCGGAACCGCTGGCGGAACGGTTGTTGATCTCGCGAAACTCGGCCTGAACTGTTTGGCGGTTGGCGCCGTGGGTGACGATGAGAAAGCTGATTTTGTTCTGGCGACGCTGCAGCGTTTCGGTGTCGACACGGCACAGATGCAGCGGCTGAAAGGCGTTCCGACATCTTCGACGATCCTGAATATCCGCCGCAACGGCGATCGTCCGGCGCTGCATGCGCGCGGCGCGTCGGATCATTTCGAGATTGCCGATAGCGCGCTTGATGCGGTTCTGGCGCCGCCGATTGTCCATCTTGGCGGGACCGGATTGCTGGCGAAGCTTGACGGTGAGCCTAGCCGCAAATTGCTTGCCGAAGCGAAAGCGCGGGGCCGGACGACAACGTTCGATCTGTTGGGCGCCAATGACGACACGCTCGATCTCATTTCTCCGCTTTTCTCCTACATCGACTATTTCATGCCATCGATCGAAGAGGCAAAGCAGATTTCAGGTGCGGACGATGTCGAAGGCGCGGGGCGGTTTTTCCTGGAGCGCGGTGTGAAACACTGCGTATTCACCCTTGGCGGAGACGGCGTTTGCTACATGGATGCTTCGGGCGAGATATTGCGCCAGCCGGCATTCCAGATTGAAGTCGTGGATACGACAGGCTGTGGCGACGCTTTCGATGCGGGCTTCATTACGGGACTGCACCGCAAAATGGACGTGAAGACAGCACTGAATTTTGCGCAGGCATCAGCCGCTCTGGTGGCCACGGGACTTGGCTCCGATGCCGGCATCCGTTCTTTTGAGGATACGCTGGCATTCATGAACAGCGCGCCAATCAAGCATTGATCGGATTGTGCGGGCTGTGAGATACGGCCTGCGCCACTTCAGCCTATGTGGAGAGCAAAAGCTCGGCGGTTTCAAAATCCGTCACCAGATGTGTGGCGTAGCCGCCTGCGAGCACCGCGTGGATTGCATCCACCTTGTTCGTGCCGCCCGCAACGCAGAGCCTGCGCGGGACACGGCGCAGCTCATCAAGTTCGATGCCTATCACGCGCTGGTCAAGTTCACGGACGACCTGCTTGCCCGCCTTGTCGATGAAGCGGCAGATCAGTACCGCGACAGCGCCGTCGTTCGCATATGCCTCTATTTCTTCATCGCTGGTCACGTCGGCTATGCGCATCGTGCTTTCGGCAGAAAGCCCACCGACGCCGAAAACGATCATGTCTGATTGCGCGATAAGCTCGAATTGTCTTACCAGTGCGGGCTCGCCCATCAACGCGTCACGCAACTCGGCACTGCTCAAAACAGCAGGCGCCAGCATGTTGACGCTGGTCGCCCCTAAATTGCGCGCCATGATCGATGTACATAGCTCGGCCGAAAACTCCCGCTTGCCGATCGATGAGCCCGTGACCTGTACGACGGTAAGGCCCTCGATTGGGCGGGAAAGCGCAATTGCATCGGCAATGGCAAGCACCGTCCGGCCCCATGACACGCATATGGTGTCGCCAGGCTTCACCATGCGCTCCATAAGCCGGGCACCGCCGGTTCCAAGCGCCCGCAAGCGATTTTCCGCTGGAGCTGTCCTCTCGCTCGGGATAACGAGAACCTCCTCCAGACCATACTGGGAAGCGAGCTTGTGCGCTATTTCCGTGCGGGCGAGAATTTCCGGATTCATCAGAATTCTCACCACGCCCCGCTGCCGCGCTTCCTGCAGATAATTCACGATCGTGGCGCGGGAAACTCCCATCTTCTTCGCGATATCGTTCTGAGTAAGCTGGTCCTCATAATAGAGCCAGGCCGCCCATATGACAGCGTCGTCAAATTCAGTCGGGATGGCATGCGTAGACGGCTTCAGATCGTCCGATGTCATGCTGATTTCCTGATGTTGGTCATGAATCTGAGTCGCATAGAAAAGCGTTTTAATCAACAAGCCAATCAAGCGAGTTGACTAATGTCAGTATATAGTGTCAATTGTTTAAGAGCGAGGAGATATCTCCATAAATCTTTGTAATATCATGGAAATAAGTGAGTTTCCGTGAGCGCATACCTCTGCGCCTTTTTAGGTCGCAGATTGCCAACCGAGGAGCGAACAGATGAAATCGAATTGGTCGGACGCGGATTACGCCGCGGTTGTCGGTGCTTATGAGAAGGCCGGCATCAATCGCGATATTGCGATCCGCACATATACCACGCGTCTGTTGGGTTCTGAGCCGAAACTCGTCCTGCATGGGGGCGGCAACACGTCAGTCAAGACAACGCTGACCGACCATGACGGTACTCCCGTTGAGGTGCTCTGCGTAAAGGGCAGCGGTTGGGATATGGGCAAGATCGAGCCTGGCGGCCTGCCGGCGCTACATCTTGAGCCGCTGAAAGCCATGGTGAATTATGAAACGCTCAGCGATGACGACATGGTGATGTTGCAGCGTCGGCTGCTTCTCGATCCGTCTTCACCCAATCCATCGGTTGAAGCAATCCTGCACGCGATCCTTCCCTTTAAACATGTAGATCACACGCATGCCAATGCGATCGTCGCGCTGACCAACCAGCCGAACGGGGAAGTGATCATCCGCGAACTGTTTCCCGAAATGATCATAGTGCCCTATGTCATGCCGGGCTTTGATCTGTCGAAGGCCTGTTTGAAGGCATTCTCCGAGCGTCCGGATGCGCCCGGAATGGTTCTTCTCAAGCATGGCATATTCACATGGTCTGAGGATCCGCGTACGGCCTATGAAAACATGATTGAGGCCATTGATAGGGCAGAAAAGCGTATTGCCAGAGGTGATCCCTATCCCTTTGGCCGGGCAAGCACCCAAAGTCGGAGAGATGGGCTCGCCACTGTCGCGGAAATAGCGCCGATCTTGCGTGGAGCCATAGCTCTTCCAGGCAAAGACGAAGGGCGTCCGCGCCGTTTTATCATGGAGCATCGCGCGAATGACGACATTCTCGACTTCTGCGGCGCTCCCAATGTTGCGGATCTTGTTCGGCGCGGCAATGCGACACCGGAACACGTGATCCATATCAAGCGGTTTGGCATCGCCTTACCCGCGCCGAGGGCCGACGACCTGGAGCGATGGGGTCGGACCGTCAAAGATGCGGTAACGACTTATGTCGCTGACTATAAAGCTTATTTCGAGCGCAATAATGCGCGCGTCGGCAGCGGAAAGACGATGCTCGATCCGATGCCGAGGGTCTTTTATGTTGAAGGTATCGGCTTGTTTGCTGCCGGGCCAACACAAAAATCCGCGCGCATCGGCGCGGATGTCGCGGAAGCGACGATTGAGGTCATACGCGGTGCTGAAGGGATCGATCGGTTCGAGGCCCTGAGTGAGGAAGATCTTTTCGACATAGAATACTGGTCACTCGAGCAGGCCAAGCTCGCTAAACAAACCGAGAAGCCGCTCAACAGGCAGGTTGCCGTCATCACCGGCGGGGCAGGTGGTCTGGGTCTTGCGATTGCACGGCAATTGAGAAGCCAAGGTGCCGAAATTGCCTTGATTGATATCGATGCGGAACGCGTAAGCGCTGAAGCGAAACGGTTGGGCGGCAAGGCTGTGACCTGTGATCTGACCGACCCGTTGGCCGCCGACAAGGCGATCGCGGAAATAACGGCAACCTATGGCGGTGTGGATATACTGGTGTCCAACGCCGGAGCAGCCTTTCAAGGTGCGCTGGCAGCGGTGGATGATGCGTTGTTCAAGTCGGCTTTCGATCTGAATTTCTGGAGCCATCACTATATTGCCCGCGCTGTCGTCAAAGTCATGAAGCGTCAGGGGACTGGCGGTTCGATCGTCTTTAACGTCAGCAAGCAGGCGGTGAATCCGGGGCCCGATTTTGGCCCTTACGGCACGTCGAAAGCAGCCCTAATGGCATTGATGCGTCAGTATGCTTTGGAACATGCAGCTGACGGGATCACCGTGAATGCCGTTAACCCGGACCGTATCCGAACCGGCCTGATGACGGATGAAATGGTTGAAGAACGCGCGCGGGCGAGGGGCGTCGCACCGAAAATATACATGCGCGGCAATCTTCTCAGGCGCGAGGTGCTGGCAGATGATGTCGCGGAGGCATTCCTGCATCTTGTTACAGCCCGCACATCGACAGGGGCTGTCATCACCGTCGATGGGGGAAATGTTGCCGCGATGATGCGCTAAGCGGATGCGACCTGGGCCGCATCCGCAGCGTCGTTGCCGAGCCTGCGAGCCGTGACCGTCCCCCGTGATTGCTTGGGCGATCCTTCGGCAGGCCTTTTATCTCAAGGAATCAATCAGGTAGACTGGGGAATTCGCGCGATGACTTTGATCTCGAAATCGAAGCCCGCCAGCCAGTTTACACCCACGGCAGTCCAGTTCGGGTAGGGCGGTTTGCCGATCACCTTCAGCCGAACGGCGTTAACCGTCTCGAACTGCCTGGCCGGATCGGTATGGAAGGTAGTTACGTCAACGACGTCGTCGAACGTGCACCCTGCGGCCTTCAAGACGGCCGCCAGATTGTCGAAGGCAAGCTGGACTTGTTTCTCGAAGACGGGCTCGGGCGAACCGTCCTCACTGCTGCCGACCTGACCCGAGACAAACAGAAGGTCGCCCGAGCGTATCGCCGCGGAATAGCGGTTGATCTCGTAGAGCGCCTGCCGACCGGCAGGGAAGATGGCATCGCGTTTGGTCATTACGTTGGTCCTGTTCTTGATTTGGCAGTCGGGATCCTCGGCCATCGCAACGCGTCGTCATCGGGATGATGAAAGACTTTCGTTTCGCTTTGGGAGGTTGGGATCATCTGCACTGGCGTTTCCGGGCGCATTGAGATACGCTCCGTATGTCAACTTATTGCAACATACGTGTCGTATGTCAATACACATGCGCACCGTATGTTATTTGTGCGAACGGATGTCGGGTCAGGAACGGCAAGACTGGGACCAACGGGGGGATACATCACGCGCCTTGCCATGACGAATAAACATGATATTTATTCTCATATTAAGAGAGCGCTCAGACCAATATGCGTGATCGCCGCTCGTTCCTGAACGCCGTTGGAGAAGCCTGGCTACAATGAGATCCCTTGTCGAAATACCACGCCAGGGTATTCCATCTATCCTGGTAAGTGCTGACGGCCTCCGGCAATGAGCTATCGGCATTCGATGACCTGCTATACGGAAGGCATTCGGGCGGTCGCGCCGGTCAAATGGCGCGGTCTTGACGGAATGATGAGTGTTTTCTGGGATGCGGAAGGCCAGTCCGGGGCCAGGGCCTATTACCTCTCGCCCGATCCGCGCATCGTCATCTTTTTCAACGACGTCGCGTCCCATATCCGGATGACCAACAAGGACGGAGGATTAGGACGATACGATCGTCCCATGACGCGTGCCATCTATGTGCCTGCAGGCGTCCCCCTGTGGACCAATTTCACCTCCTCCCATCGCTTCTCGCATCTGGATCTTCATCTGCACAAGGACTGAGTGCTGAGGTTCCTTTCACCGTCTGTGGGAAGATCGGTTGCACTGACGGCATTGCGCCGTCCGGTGGAAATTCAGGATATTGGTGCTATCGAAACGCTGGCCGGCTTGCTGGTCGATGAAGTGTCGAACCCTTCGAAACATGCCGTCTACGCTGAAAGCCTTGTCGGCAGCATTGTAGCCGGTCTGCTGGATATTCCCGAGCAAGACAGCGGGCAAGCCAGTGGCAGGCTCACCCAGGCGCAGATGAACAAGCTGATCGCGCGCATCAATGCCCGCAGCGATTGCCGCTTGACGATCGCCGAAATGGCGACGACGGTTGGCCTGTCCGAGAGCTGGTTTGCCCATGTCTTCAAGCAGACGACGGGCAGGACGCCGCTGCAATGGCAGCTCGCAAGGCGCATCGAGCTTGCGCAAAAACTGTTACGCGAGAGCGATCTGACGGTGGCGGGAGTTGCGGCCCAACTCGGGTTTTCCGATCAGGCCCATCTGACAAAGGCGTTTCGGCAGATTGCGGGAGAAACGCCAGCGGCTTGGCGGCGGACGCACCAAATCCGCTGATGCCGGTATGTTCCACCCGAAACTGGCCGGGTGGGACGGGGTAGCTACCACGTCTGGCGCAGCGTTGCGTAAACCGTGCGGCCGGGATTGTAGTAGTATGCGCCGCCATCATCATTGGCGATATGCTTCTCGTCGAAGAGATTGCTGGCGTTGATCTGGAGCGTCGTATTCTCCTGAATCTTATAAGTGAAGGCGGCGTCAAAGACCACGGCGCCGTCCGACTTCCGGGTATTTGCGTTATCGAAGTAATACGAACCGGTATAGCGAGCACCGAGCCCGAAGGTCATGTCGCCGCGAGTGCCGTTGCCTTCCAGTGTATAGGTGCCCCACATCGAAGCCAGGTGCTCCGGAACCTGCGCGAAGCGCTTGCCATCGTACTGGCCGTCACCGTCTTCGACGATCCTGGAATCGATGTAGGAATAGGCGGCGATCAGGTTGATGTTATCAGTTATCTCAGCCTTGGCCTCGAGATCGATGCCACGGTGCCGGACCTTGTCGACCGTTGCCGGCAGGTAGGTCGGAGCCTCGAAGGTCGTAATGTTCTCCATCGTTAGATCGTAGACGGACGCGCTGAACAAGGCGGGGAATGCATCCGGGCGATATTTGACCCCGACTTCATACTGCTTGCCGGACGTGGGCTCGTTCCCCGTGCTCGGTGGCGCGACGGATTCTGCATAGCTTGTAAAGACCGCCAGTTCGTTGGTGATCTTGTAGCTCAAGCCGAAGCGCTTGCTGAGTTCGCTGTAATCGCCCGTCGCCGTGGTGCCTGCGAGCCGGTTTCTCTCTTCAAGGTCAAGCCAATCGTTGCGAAGACCGATGCTCACGGTCAATTTGTCGAAGAAGGTCAGATCCTGCTGGAGGTAGATCGCCTTCGTTGTCTGGTCGTTTGTTCTGCTGGTCGTGGGCGGAATGGTGCCGGGCACACCGGAATAGACCGGATTCTCCCAATCGATGCCAGACGCCGTCCCACCCCAGATCGGCGGATATAAAGCATAGTTGTTGTTCTCGGATTTGATCTTGTTGTGATCGACGCCGACAAGCGTACGGCTTTCCACCTGGTCGAAGTTCGCTTCATAGAGGAAGTGCGCGTCGACGACGAACTGTCGGTTGGAACCATCGCCGCCGAAGAAGATGCGATCTGCCATGGTATCCGATGGGTCGCTGGCACCCAAGGCATCGTAAACATAGGCGTAGCCGAATCCGGTATCCGCCCTGCTGTAGCGCGCGTTGGAGTGGAAGGTCAGACCATTGCCGAAATCGTGGTTGAACATGACACTATACGTGTTCCTGTTCGTCGTATCGTAGTTATAGCCCGGCTCGCCGAAGAAGCGATCCCTGTCGAAATCCGTAAATCGCGGATGGCCGCCGCCGCTGGGGGTGCCGTCCTTATCCAGGTGATCGAAAACGAAAGTCAGGCTGGTGGCATCGGTCGGGCGCCAGGTCAGGCCGCCCATGATGAAATTTTCGTCGTCCCGCGAATAATCGTATTCAGCGTCCGACCGCTGGAACTTTCCGGTCAGGCGGTAGGAGAGGGTGTCGTCCTTGGTGATGTTATCGCCGAAATCGAAACCTGTCTCCTTGTGCTTGAACGAACCGCCCGTGCCATAGACCTCGCCGAAACGCTCGGTTCTAGGTGTTTTGGTAACATAGTTCACCGACCCGCCGGGATCGGAAACCCCGAAGCCCGTGGAATTGGCTCCCTTCAGCACCTCGACGCGCTCGAAGGCATAGGGCTCCTCCCGGATCCCGCTCCAGGTTCTGCCGATGACCAGTCCGTCGCGATATGTAAAGGGCGCGAAACCGCGGATTTTGAAATAGTCGAAACGATCATCCGAGCCGTAGAAATCCGTCACCACACCGGCGGTGTATTGCACGACCTGCTCGATGCTCTCCGCGCCGCGCTCCTGTATTTCCTTGGAGGTGATGACGGAGACAGTAGCAGGCGTTTCCAGGATATCCGCCGGCATCTTGCCGACGCCCGTGGTCTTTGTTGCGACGATCGACCTTGCATCGTCGTCGCCGCCGTCACTATCGACAACAATGGCGTCGAGAACGGTGATGGAACCTGAATCTTCAGTCTCTTGAGCCAGCGAACTCACTGGCGGAAAGGTGATGAGTGCCGTGCAACCCAGTAACAGCGCATACCGGTAGCTGGCTCTTCCCCGCCTGTGGTTGCCGCCTGTCGTTTCAATTTCCATGATCAAGTTCCAGAATTTGATTATCGTTGCCCACTACCGGCGGGCGCCGGCATCACCCACGGCTTCCCAGAGCTCCATGATCCCCAAGCATCCCCCGCGTCCGGACGCCCCAAACATTCCAGCATGCCATGAGCCGGTAGCGAGGGTGTCTGACGTAGCCTCGCGCCTATTAACTTGAGCGTGTTTATCCAGTATTGTAAATTTCCCTGTTTTTGTAGGAATCTACGGAAACTTCGGTGCTCTTCTGCACAGGCGCCGATAGCTGGCTTGACGTTGCCTGATGAACCTGAGAGTAAAAGTCAACTTAAAACATCATGGAGAGTTTCGCCAATGCTGCGGTTCTTCCGCTTGTCGGTACTGCTTGCCGCGACATGGGTATCGGTCATTGCATTCGGTTGGGCATGGGCCGGGGAGAACACCTCTTATCCCATCGTCATCAAGCATGCTCTGGGCACGACGATCATCCCCGAAAAGCCGAAGCGGGTTGCAACGGTTGCCTGGGCGAACCATGAGGTGCCGCTGGCGCTCGGAATTGTGCCTGTCGGATTTGCAGCAGCCAATTTCGGCGATGATGACGGCGATGGGTTGCTGCCCTGGGTTGCCGAAAGACTGGCCGAGCTCGGCGCTGAGAAGCCGGTGCTGTTCGATGAGGGTGACGGCATTGATTTCGAGGCGGTGGCTGCCACCAATCCCGATGTGATACTGGCGTCCTATTCCGGTCTGAGCCAATCAGATTACGACATGCTGAGCCGGATCGCTCCGGTCGTCGCCTATCCTGAATCCCCCTGGGCGACCGACTGGCGCGAGATGATCCGCTTCAACAGCGCCGGGCTGGGCATGATGGCCGAGGGTGAGGCGCTGATCGCGCGGATCGAGGGTGAAATAGCCCGCAGCGTCGCCCGACATCCCGGACTTAAAGACAAGTCGGCGATGTTCATCACCCATCTGGACACGACAAATCTAAGCATAGTCAACTTCTATACAGCCAACGATACACGCGTGAAATTCTTCCGGGATCTGGGATTGAAATCGCCGCAAAGCGTTGTCGATGCATCGAAGCCCGGGCAGTATTCAGGCGGAATCAGCGCCGAAAGGATCGATGCCTTCGACGATGTGGATATTGTCGTAATCTATGGCGGTTCGGAGTTGCAGAAGGCGTTGGCCGCCGATCCTCTGACATCGCGAATGCCTGCCGTCGAGCATGGTGCGCTGGTCATGCTGGGTCACGATCCATTGGGAACGGCGGCCAATCCGACGCCATTATCGATCTCGTGGGTTCTTGATGATTACGTGGACCTGCTGGCCAAAGCTGCCGCAAGAACCAAATGATTGCCAGCGGCATCACAACTTCGGGACGGGCGATTCCCTCCTACCGGGCCAATGGAATCAAAGTGCTGTGGCTGTTTGCGATGGTCGCAGGCCTCGGTCTTCTGCTCACCCTCTCGGTCGCAGTCGGCACGCGCTACGTCGGATGGGCTGACATCATGGCTGCGCTCGGCGGCAAGGTCGACAGTATCGATCAGGCGGCGGTGGCTGTGCGCATTCCGCGAACCCTGCTTGCGGGTCTGGCCGGCGCATCGCTTGGACTTGCCGGGGCGATCATGCAGGGGGTGACGCGCAATCCGTTGGCCGATCCCGGCATATTGGGCGTCAACCTTGGCGCCTCGCTGGCTGTCGTGATTGGTGTCGCATGGTTCAATATCGCATCGGCCGACGCCTACATCTGGACTGCGGTGCTGGGGGCCGGCGTCTCGGCGGTTTTTGTTTACACGATCGGTTCGCTGGGCCGTGGCGGGGCAACGCCGCTGAAGCTGGCGCTGGCCGGCGTCGCAACTTCGGTTGCCTTTTCCTCAATGGTGCTTGCGGTTGTCTTGCCGCGGGCCGACATCGCCGGGGGCATTCGTTCATGGCAGGTCGGGGGAGTAGGCGGGGTGACCTTCAGCGCCATCGCGCATGCCCTGCCGTTCCTTGTCGCGGGCTTCGCGCTTTGCCTCATATCGGCGCGAAAGCTGAACTCGCTCGCCCTGGGCGACGAACTGGCAGCGGGGCTGGGCGAGCGCGTGGCGGTGGCGCGGGCGGTGGCGGCGTTCGGTGCGATCCTTCTTTGCGGTGCGACCACCGCTATTTGCGGACCGATCGGCTTCGTCGGGCTGGTCGTGCCACATATCTGTCGCCTGCTGGTCGGGGTCGACCATCGCTGGCTTTTGCCGTTCTCCGCGCTGGCAGGAGCATGCCTGCTGCTGGCCGCCGATATTGTCGGCCGTATCATTGCCCGCCCCAACGAACTTGAAGTCGGCATTGTTACGGCCTTTGTCGGCGCGCCGTTCTTCATCTGGATCGTCAGACGCCAGCGGGTTCGTGATCTCTAATGACGCTGTCCTCTCCCATCGATATCGTCATCCATGGCCGCCGCAGCCGCGCGGGCAGGCGTCGAATGGTGATCGTGCTTCTGCTTGGCCTGATTGTTGCGCTCGTTGCCATGACCTTGATGCTCGGCCAAAACTACACGGCGCCGGGCGATGTCCTGCGTGTGCTACTGGGCCAGGACGTGACGGGCGCCGCCTTCGCCGTCGGGCAATTGCGCCTGCCTCGCGCGGTTCTGTCACTACTGGCCGGGCTCAGTTTCGGGATGGGCGGCGCGGCCTTCCAGATCATGCTGCGCAATCCGCTTGCCAGCCCTGATATAATCGGCATCAATCTTGGCGCCAGCGCCGCGGCTGTCTTTGCCATCGTTATTCTGCAGTTGAATGGTCCGGCGGTGTCGATCTTTGCCGTGACGGCAGAGCTGGGTGTGGCGCTTGCGATTTACGCGCTGTCCTTCCGCAATGGCGTTGCCGGCACCCGACTGATCCTCGTGGGAATCGGGGTTGCCGCCATGCTGGAAAGCTTCATCGCCTATACCCTGTCCCGTGCCCCCGCATGGAACCTGCAGGAGGCGATGCGCTGGCTCTCGGGCAGCGTCAATGGCGCGCAGATCGGCCAGGCGGTTCCCGTCCTGCTGGCGCTTGCGGTTTTCGGCGGGCTGCTTTTGAGCAGGGCGCGCGATCTGGACACGCTGAAACTGGGCGATGATACCGCTGCGGCACTCGGCACCAACATCGCCCTGACCCGCGTCATCGTGATGGTCGCGGCCGTCGGCATCATCGCCGTCGCCACCGCCGTGACAGGTCCGATCTCTTTCGTGGCGTTTCTTTCCGGATCGATCGCCGCTCGCATGCTTGGCGGCAACGGATCGCTGCTGATCCCGTCGGCCCTGGTCGGCGCCGTGCTGGTCTTGCTTGGCGACTATGTCGGACAGTTCCTGTTGCCCGGCCGCTACCCCGTAGGCGTTGTCACAGGCGCGCTGGGGGCGCCATACCTGATCTATCTCATCATACGGCTCAACCGAAGCGGAGGTTCTTTATGACCGCCCACACCCTGACCGCCAGTCAGCTTTCGGCCGGATATGGCGACGCCGTCATTTTGGAAGGGCTGGACCTTGACGTGCCGGCCGGCAAGATCACCGCCATTGTCGGCGCCAATGCCTGCGGGAAATCCACATTATTGCGCACGATGTCCCGGCTCATCTCGCCGCGTCGGGGGCATGTGCTGCTTGATGGCAAGTCGATTCATCGCATGCCGCCAAGGCAATTGGCACGAACGCTCGGCCTGTTGCCCCAGTCGCCCATCGCGCCGGAGGGCATCACTGTCGCCGATCTGGTCAGCCGCGGACGGCATCCTCATCAAGGGATGCTGTCGCGCTGGACCCGCGGGGATGACGAGGCCGTGGCGGCAGCCCTGGAGGCGACCAAGACGGCAGCACTGGCCGACCGTCCGGTCGATAAACTGTCCGGCGGCCAGCGCCAGCGGGTCTGGATCGCCATGGCGCTTGCACAGCGCACCGATGTTCTGCTGCTGGATGAGCCGACCACATTCCTCGACATCAGCCATCAGGTCGAAGTGCTGGACCTGCTGATCGATCTCAATCAGGCGCGCGGCACCACGATCGTCATGGTGCTGCATGACTTGAACCTTGCCGCGCGCTATGCCGATTACCTTGTCGCAATGACGGGAGGGCGTCTGCACATCTCCGGCAAGCCGGAGGAGGTGCTGACGGAAGAGACTGTGCACCATGTCTTCGGCCTTGAAAGCCGCATCATCACCGACCCTATCTCGGGCAGACCAATCATGCTCCCGATAGGTCGGCACCGGATGACAGCGGGGCAAATTGTCGATCCTGGAACGGACCGCCGTCCTGCCACACTATAGACCCAGTTCAGAGAGCCCCGGATGATCCAGAGGGCGCGGGCCCTGAGGCCAATGGAATTTCCTGTCCGCTTGCCGGATCGGCCGATCATTGATGCTAGCGAACCGAACTTGCATCAGTCCTTGTGGATTAAATTCCCAGTTTTCATTTCCATATGAGCGAAACCAGTTACCGGCGTCGTCATGCCACTCATAGGCAAAGCGGACGGCAATGCGGTTCTCCGTGAAAGCCCAAAGTTCCTTGATAAGACGATAATCCAGTTCACGAGACCATTTGCGCGTGAGGAATTCGACGATCTCAGAGCGGCCGACGGGAAACTCCGCCCTATTGCGCCAGCGACTATCTGGCGTATAGGCGAGCGAGACGCGTTGCGGATCGCGTGAGTTCCACGCATCTTCCGCCATCCGGACCTTCTGGACCGCCGTCTCATGGGTAAATGGGGGAAGCGGCGGCCTGTTTTCAGAAATGTTGTCTGCCGAAGACATAGGGGTCCCTTTCAATTTTGCCGTGTCAGTTGCTGAAGCTCGATGTCGCCGAAACGACGCGGTGGGGCAGCGCGTGAGTTGCGTTGCCCTGAATGGCTCGCGTTTGCCAAACGCTGCATGAATCTATCCTGCAGACGCGCCTTCTGCCTGGTCCCAGGAGCCCGTCATGCCTGAAAAGGGAGATTCTCCGTTCTCCTGTGCACTCCATCTCAACGTAATCGCGCCGGGACGGTAGACTACGCGGCGCGGCCTGAAACTCCAGAACCGCTCACTGCCCTGGAAAAATTCGCTTTCATCCTGCTTGAGTTCCACCTCGGCATCACCTGAAAGCTGCAATAGATCGCCCGTTGCAAAATCCAGGAACAGGAGGCCAGCCTTGCCGTTCATGAGAATGTTGCCAAGCGTGTTGAAGAAACGGTTGCCGGTGAAGTCGGGGATCGTCAGTCGTCCGTCATCACCGATGCGTACAAAACCGTGCTTGCCGCCACGATGCGAAACATCGACCTGCCGGTGACCGTCATCGCGGTCTGCGTAACTGGCGACAAAGAATGTATCGGCCGCGGAAATCATCGCGCGGGTGCGCTCGTCCAACTGCTCCATCCAGATCGCACTTGAAGGTTCCTTCTTCCCGGTGTCCTCAAAATGGAAGTCCCGAAGCCGAATATATTTCGGGCAATTTCCGAAACTGTGCTCCACCATCAGGGTAAAGCCGTCCGGACCATCGCGGCGCAGCGTGCCATTGGCCCGATTTCTCCGCCGGGTATGAAGCTCGATACCCAGAAGCCCGATACTGTCACCGTCTTCCAGCCCGGAATCGGCAGGATCATCGGGATCACGCTTCGCCCGAACATCGAGAAGCTTCGGCTCGGGCGAGACGGCGAAGCCAGGGTTGCCTGTTGCAAGCGTCGCCCATGCATCGCCATGCCGGTCCACCGCGCCGAGCAATAGAAAAGGAAGCTGCGCCATGAATTCCCGATGCTGGTCGGGCATGAAGTCACGGATGACCTTATTGCCGATCGCAGCCATCCTGTCTGCGGCGCCAATGCTCTCCTGAATGGCAATCTCGCCGGGGTGGAAGGGCGAAGATATCTGCTCAGATTCATGTTCAGACATGGGCCGCCTTTCAAGCATCAGAGGGCTCGCAATGGCTTCAATTCGCCGCCGCAAGACCGACGGGCGACTTCCGGAAGGGCAGGAAGCCGGGCAGGCCTTCCATTCGCATAAGCCAGTTTCCGACATTCAAGTGGGCTGAGATATCGACATTCCCCTCCGGGGCGCGAGCGATGTAGCTATAAAGGGCCACATCAGCAATCGTGGGATGATCGGCGGCGATCCAGTCGCGTTCCTGAAGTTCGGCGTCGAGTATGTTCAAGATGGCGTGGGCCCGCCCGATAACTTCCTCAGGGTTGAACCTGGCTCCAAACAGGGTGATCAGGCGTGCTGCGGCAGGGCCGAATGCGATTTGTCCCGCGGCAACCGAAAGCCATCGCTGGACTGCCGCCGCCCCGACAGGATCTTCCGGCAGCCAGTCTTTCCGGCCAAGCTTCTTCGCCAGATAAACCATGATGGCGTTGGAATCGGCGATCAGAATGCCGCCATCATCGAGAAGCGGAACCTGCCCGAAGCGGTTAAGTCCGAGATATTCCGGCGTTTTATGCGCTCCCTTGAGAAGGTCGAGCTCGATCAGCTCGAGCTCTATACCGAGGAGGGAGCAAAACAGGCGCACGCGATGGGAATGCCCGGACAATGGGTGGTGGTAAAGCTTCATCTCCAGCCTTTCAAGGGAACATTGAAATGGGTTCGAGCGCACTATGGATTATTCTGATATGATGATAGAACCGCCAAAGAGAAGAATTGTCTGTTTCACTGTATGAAATAATTCATCGAGGAAAAATGGATCGCTTCCAGGCACTGCAGGTATTCGTAAGGGTTGCGGAAACCGGGAATTTCGCGAAGGCGGCGCGGCAGCTCAACCTCAATCCTCCAGCGGTCACCCGTGCCATCGCCGGATTGGAAGCAGTCATCGGCACGCGTCTCTTCATCCGCACCACGCGCTCCGTGATGCTGACCGAAACAGGGCAGCGTTATCTCGAGGATTGCCGGCGCATCCTTTCCGATATCCAGGAGGCGGATGCCGCCGCGGCGGGTTCCTTTTCCCGGCCATCGGGAACGCTGACGGTAACCGCCTCGGTCCTGTTTGGCCAGATTTACGTGCTGCCGATTCTGCTGGAATATCTGGATATTTATCCGTCAGTAACAGTGCGATCGCTTTTTCTCGACCGTGTCACCAATCTGGTCGAAGAGGGCATCGACGTCGCGGTCCGCATCGGCCACTTGCCGCTATCCAGTCTCAGTGCCGTTCGTGTTGGAACGGTGCGCCGTATCATATGCGGATCGCGGGATTATTTCCGCCGACAAGGGATGCCTTCCGTGCCCGCCGATCTGGCGGCGCATCAAATCGTCGCCGCCACCAGCGCATGGGCGTCGCCGGATTGGCGCTTTGGACGAGACGGACGAACAAGCGTCCGCGTAACCCCGCGGCTCATGTGCAACAATAATGAAGCCGCGATCGAGGCTGCGGTTAGAGGCTGGGGCTTGACGCGAATCCTTTCATATCAGGTCGCTCCACTTATCGCGGAAGGCAAGCTCATCCCGATACTGACCGATCACGAGGAGGAGCCGCTGCCGATCCACATTGTCCAGCCGGAGGGAAGAAGGGCGGCGGCAAAGATCAGATCGTTCGTCCAACTCGCCGCCAAACGGCTCAGGGAAAACAGGATGGTCAATCCACCGCAGTAATAGCGCGTCCTTGTCGTTCTTTGATTACGACATCTGCTCGGGAGAGCGTTTGCCCAACCTACTCCGCGTATCCATGACGCGAATAAAAGCGGTCGAGCTCGCGCTTCTCCGGCGTCTGACCGGTGAAGATTTCCACATATTCCGGGATGCGCTTCATGCGGACGGGGATATCTTCGCTCGTCTGCATCGAGATATATCCGATCTGCACCAGATAAATCGTGCGTGCCCTGACATCGGCCCGTGACTCATCCTCCCCGAAACGGACGAACATGCGTGCCAGGGTATCGAGACGCTGCTGATCGGCCTGCCGAACCTCAGCCAGGATTTCGGGAGACTGGAGGGCCCAACTCCTCACGGCGAACTCGAATTTCGCGTCGAAGATCTCGGTATCCAGCCAGCAGTCGAAAACGTTCAGCATAGCCTCGGCGATCGTTTCGGCATAGGCATCGGCCCGTTTGATGAGATTGCCGGTGTTTTTCTCGCGCCAGCGCGAGACGAGGGTATCAAGCAGTTCCTCGCGATCCCTGAAGAACCAGTAGAAGCTCGTTCGTGACAGATTGAGCTTTTTTGCCAGTGGCATGATTTTGACGGCATCGACGCCGGATACCAGCAAGGACTCGTATGCCGCCTCCAACCAGAGATCCGGGGAACCACGCCAGCCGCTTTCGTTCGAGGTCTGCTCCATCGGCATTTTCTATCAAGGTTGTACATAACCGTCAATGTAGGGTACGTACATGATCATTTAATTGACACTAATGTACATTCCTGACTATGCTCCCTGAAAACCTCCAGATGGGAACCGGGCATGTCGAACGATCCTCTCCTTCAGCCCTATCGGCTCAAGTATCTCACGCTGCGCAACCGCATCATCGTGACCTCCCATGAACCGGCTTACCCGGAGGACGGAATGCCCAAGGCGCGCTACCGCGCCTATCATGTGGAGCGCGCCAGGGGCGGTGTTGCTATGACGATGACGGCAGGCTCGGCCGCCGTCTCGAAGGACAGCCCGCCGGTCTTCAACAATCTTCTCGTCTATAAGGACGAGGTGGTGCCGTGGATCAAGGATCTGACCGATGCCGTGCACGAGCAGGGGGCGGCGATCATGATCCAGCTCACCCATCTGGGGCGGCGAACGCGATGGGACAAGGCCGACTGGCTGCCGGTCGTCTCACCGTCGCATCATCGCGAGACTGCTCACCGCGCCTTCCCGAAGAAGCTGGAGGATTGGGATATCGAGCGGATCATCGGGGATTATGCCGATGCGGCCGAGCGGATGAAGGCCGGCGGCATGGATGGCATCGAATTGCAGGCTTACGGGCACCTGATGGACCAGTTCTGGTCGCCGCTGACCAATGAGCTCGACGGCCCTTACGGCGGTTCTCTCGACAACAGGCTGCGTTTCACCTTCGATGTGCTCAAGGAAATCCGCAAGCGTGTCGGTCCCGATTTCATTATCGGTGTCCGCTACACGGGCGACGAGATGCTCGAAGGCGGACTGACCAGGGAAGATGGTCTGGAAATCTCCAGGCGTCTCAAGGACAGCGGCATGATCGATTTCCTGAACGTCATCAGGGGGCATATCGATACCGACGCCGGCCTGACGGACGTCATTCCGATCCAGGGCATGGCAAATTCACCGCATCTTGATTTCGCCGGTGAAATTCGTGCCACCACCGGCTTTCCGACCTTCCATGCCGCGAAAATCCCCGATGTGGCGACCGCGCGGCATGCAATCGCCTCGGGCAAGCTCGATATGGTCGGCATGACCCGCGCTCACATGACGGACCCGCGTATCGTTCGGAAAATCATCGAGAAGCGGGAAGAAGAAATCCGGCCCTGCGTGGGTGCGAACTATTGCCTGGACCGCATCTATCAGGGTGGCGCCGCCTATTGTATCCACAATGCGGCAACAGGCCGCGAACTCACGATGCCGCATGAAATCGCGAAGGCCCGTGATCGCAAGAAAGTTGTCATCATCGGCGCGGGGCCGGCCGGGATGGAGGCGGCGCGGGTGGCGGGCGAGCGTGGTCACGAGGTCGTTGTCTTCGAGGCAGCGAACGATCCCGGCGGCCAGATTCGCCTGACCGCGCAGAGCGAGCGCCGCAAGGAGATGATCTCGATCATCGACTGGCGCATGGCGCAGTGCGAGAAGCTCGGCGTCGCCTTCCGTTTCAATAGCTGGGCCGAAGCCGGAACCGTCCTGGCGGAAAAGCCCGATGTCGTCATCATTGCAACCGGCGGCCTACCGCATAACGAGGTGTTGAAGAGGGGCAATGAGTTTGTCGTTTCCTCCTGGGATATCATCTCGGGTGATGTGAAACCCGGCAGTACCGTTCTCATCTACGATGACGCGGGTGATCACGCCGCGCTGCAGGCGGCGGAAGTCCTTGCCAATGCCGGGGCAAAGGTTGAGATCATGACGCCCGACCGCTCGTTCGCGCCCGAGGTCATGGCGATGAACCTCGTGCCCTACATGCGTTCGATGCAGAAACGGGATGTCATCTTTACGGTGACCTACCGTCTGGAGGCCGTCGAAAAGAACGGCAATCAGCTCATCGCCCATATCGGCAGTGACTATGTCGGTGTTGCGAAGCAGCGCGCGTTCGACCAAGTTGTTGTGAACCACGGCACCATTCCGCTTGATGAACTGTACTTCGAGCTGAAACCTGCCTCGAGCAATCTCGGAGAAATATCGCACGATCAGCTGATTACCGGGCAACGGCAATCCGTCATGCGCAATGCGGAAGGCAAATTCCAGCTCTTCCGCATTGGCGATGCGGTTGCCGCGCGCAATACGCATGCGGCAATCTATGATGCGCTCCGCCTTCTAAAGGACATCTGACCAAAAAGACGGTTACGGCCATTGGCTAATCCCTGAACGGTTCTCACCGAGACCGTTTCACTGCTTCGAAAAGCGCGACGTCGATGCAATGGCTCCCGTCGGGTTCCGTATCGAAATAGCGTGACGCCTGACCGGAAACAGCGCGCTGGAGCGAGCGGATCGCATCCACATGCAGCTGTGGAGTATTCATGCGCTCGACCCATGCCCTGAAGTCGAGGCGCAACCGAAACGCCGCGACGAAACGCGGTTGAAGTCCCGCCCGGACGACAGCCGCCTCCCATTCGGCCCGCGTGTAGTTGCGCACATGCGAGCAGTCGCGCAGGAGTTCGAGCGCCTGGAAATAGGTGTCGATGAGTGGAATGCCTGAGGTGACCGTATCGACGATTACCAGCAGTCCCCCAGTCTTCAAGACGCGCTCGGCTTCCCGCAGGGCCGCATCGAGATCGCGCCAGTGATGCGCGCTGAAACGGCTGAGCACCACCTCGAAACTGCCATCGTCGAAGGGAAGGCTCTCGACCGTACCCTGCCGCGTCGTGACATTATCCAACCCGCGCTCACGCGAGGCGTGGGCGACCACGTCGAGCATCTCCGGCGACAGATCATAGGCGACGATTTCCTTCACCAGCGGCGAGACGTTGAAGGTCACATGGCCACCGCCGCAACCAAGGTCGAGCACACGCGCATCCTTTCGATCACGCACCAGCGCCACCATCGCATCCAGGTCCGGGCTTTGCGCGTGGATGGCGCTTTTCAAATAGGCCTCGGCCCTTGACCCGAATTGCCCTCCGACGAGGGCCTCATGACTGTTTTCCAACATTGCTGCCTCCATTGTTTCATCGTGGACGCCCGGTAGCACGGCGGTTAAACTGGTTTCAGATCCAAAAATATACTGGTAAAAATCTCACCATGATACGGTCAGCCCCACCAACGCAGCGTCAGGAACTAGGCGATTTCGCGAGGTCCGTCAGGGAGAGGCTGCTGCCGTCGGATATCGGTCTTCCTCCCGGCGGACGGCGTCGCACACCCGGCTTGCGGCGAGAGGAGGTGGCTCAATTGGCGGGCGTCAGCGTCACCTGGTACACTTGGCTGGAGCAGGGCCGCGATATGTCCCTCTCTCCGCAGGCGCTCGCCCGGCTCGCCAGGGCGCTTCGGCTCGGCCGGGCCGAACGGGCCTATATGTTCGAGCTGGCCGCAAAGCGCGATCCCGACCAGACCGAAAGCGAGACAGATCACGTCCCGCCGGCCATGCTCACCTGTGTCAATTTCATCGCCTCGCCGGCCTATGTGCTCGATCGAAGCTGGACCGCCCGTGGCTGGAATGCCGATGCCGAACGCCTCTTCCTCGGCTGGCTCGACGGGCCGGGAGACAAAAACCTGCTGCGCTATATCTTCCTTCATCCGATGGCGCGGTCCCTGATCCGGGATTACGACAATAGGGCGAGGCGAGTGGTCGCCGAGTTTCGCGCGGATGTGAGTGCTCACGTAGACGATCCTCAAATCATCCGGCTAATCGACGAGCTCAGCGCAAGCAGCGAACCGTTCAGGCGCTATTGGCACGAACGCGTCGTGCTGGAGCGTGAGGGCGGCGAAAGAACATTCGATCATCCCGAGGATGGCTTTTCATGCTTCGAGCAGGTGAGCTTCGCCCTCTCCGGGCACCCCGAACTGAAGCTCGCGATGCTCGTTCCGGCAAAGCATCCGGAAACGGTCGGACCAGTCGAGGACCTGTAATTGCTCCGACTGCAAATCCGGTAAAGCACTTCACTGTCCGGTCAGATCGTCTCCGGTTTGGGGAACTCTTGCGAAGCGAACATAACGCCTCAGCAAGATCGGCAGAACAAAGCCGACGATCGCGCAAGCCCAGATAGCGATCGAAAGAGGACTATCGATCAGAGCCCACCAGTTGCCGTCCGATATTGTCAGTTCGCGGCGCAGGTTAGTCTCCATCAGCTTGCCGAGCAGAACGCCGAGGATCACCGGTACCAACGGGATATCGGCCTTGCGAAACAGCCAGCCAATCACACCGAAGGCGACCATCACCAGAAGATCGAAAGTTGAACCGGAGATCCCGTAGATGCCGACGAAAGAAATCATGGCGACAGCAGGCATGAGATAGCGCGTAGGCACCCGCAGCACCTGCACGAAAAACTTCACCAACGGCAGGTTCAGCGCCAGCAGCATGATGTTGGCGATGAAAAGTGCGGCGATCAGACCCCATACGACATCCGGATTCTTCTGGAAAAGAAGTGGGCCGGGGGTGATGTTGAGAGCGAGCAGCAGCGACAGCAGCACCGCAGTGGTGCCAGACCCGGGCACGCCGAGCGCCAGCATTGGCACCAACGCACCGCCGGCGGCGGCATTGTTGCCCGCTTCCGGCGCGGCCACGCCGCGCGGGTCGCCCTTGCCGAAGGTGCCATTCTTGTCAGAGATCTTCTTTTCAACCGTATAGGCGAGGAACGATCCCAGAGATGCTCCCGCGCCAGGCAACACGCCGGCGATGAAACCGATCACGGTGCTGCGCATCATGGCCGGCGTCACGTCCTTCATCACCTTGGCCGTCGGCATGCTGCGGCCCATCTCGACGCGGCCCGCATCCACGCCGCCTCCCGCGCGGTGCTCGAGGAAAATGAACACCTCGGAGAGCGCGAACAAACCCACGATCACCACAAGGAAATCGATGCCGTCGTAAAGATGGATGTTATTGAACGAAAACCTTGCCACACCTGTCTGGAGATCGACGCCAATCATGGCAATCAGCAGCCCGATCCCCATGGCGAAAGCCGCCTTCATCTGATTGCGGGCGGCCACGCCGCCGATCGTGGCAAAGGCCAGCGCGAAGAGCGCAAAATACTCGGCCGGTCCGAACAGGAGCGCAACTTTCACCAGTTGCGGCGCCAGATATACCAGACCCCACGTTGCGAAGAATGCGCCGACGAAGGAAGCAATGCCGGAAATCGCCAGCGCTTCGCCCGCACGCCCGGCCCGCGCCATCGGATAGCCGTCGAGGCAGGTCATCATCGCGGGTTCATCCCCGGGAATGTTGATCAGGATCGAGCTGATCCGCCCGCCATACATCGCCCCGTAATAGACGGATGTCAGCAGGATCAGCGCCGGTGTCGCAGGCAGGCCGAGGGAGAAGGCAAGCGGGATCAGGATCGCAACCCCGTTGGAGGGACCAAGCCCGGGCATGGCGCCGATGATTGTGCCCAGAAGACAGCCGATAGCGGCAAGGGCAAGGTTTTCGAAGGTGAGAGCGATCAGGAAACCGTCGCCAAGGGAAGCCAGAATATCCATGTCCGCCTCTCAGAAGCCGAAGGGGCCGCGGGCCAGAGCAAGCCCGAGGATCAGATGAAAGACCGCATAAATTCCGAGCGAGATCGTAACTCCCGCCAGCGTGGCACGAAGCGGTGATGCACCGAGCCGCCAGGCAAGATAGCCGGCGGCGAAAAAAGTCGCGATGATAAAGCCAAGCTGCGGCAGGAGCTCGGCATAAGCTACGAGCACCACTGTTCCGGCTGCCACCTCCATCAGGCCAGGCAAGGCAGGCCAATCGGGCTCCGGATCGGGGCGCAGCAACATGCCAAGGCTGGCAAGGCCCAGCAGCACGCAGATGATCAGCGGGAAAATCCGGGGTCCTACGGGATCCGAGATGAAGGGCTCTTCGATCAGCGTGGCACGCCATGCAAAGAATACGGCGATTGCTAATCCGGTGGCTCCTATCAGCCGGTCGGTGATACTCATGCCATCCTCCCTCTGGCTTGAATTGTGCGGCGCGTCGATCGGCGCGCCGCACCGCATTCATCTCACTTGATCAGGCCGATCTCGCGAGAGAGATCCTGGATCTCGGTGATCGATTTCTGCACGAAGGCCTCGAAATCCGCGCCTTTGAGATCCAGCGGAGCAAGGCCGTTCGTCTCCATGACCTTCTTCCACTCCGGTGAGGCATAGAGTGTCGAGACGGCGTTCACCCAGAAATCATATGCTTCGGCGCCCATCTCGCCGGGTCCGTAGAAGCCGCGCCAATTGGCCCCGATCGCGTCGATGCCCTGTTCACGGGCCGTCGGAAACTGTCCGAAATCTCCAGGCATGCGCTCCGGTGCAAGGACGGCGAGCACCTTGATGTCGCCGGAATCGACAAATCCTTTGGCCTCCGAAGCGTCGCCGCTGAAGGCTTGTACCGAACCGGCCAGAAGCTGGGTGATCGCCTCTCCACCGCCTTCAAATGCGACGTATTTCACCTTCCTGACATCCTGGAAACCGGCTTTTTGTGCTGCCATCAGCACCTTGAGATGATCCCAGCCGCCTACCGCCGAACCGCCGGCAAAGGCCACCGAAGCCGGATCGGCTTTCAATTGGTCGATAAGCTCCGGCAAGGTATTGATGGGAGAATTCTTGCTGACGGCGATGATGCCATAATCGGCGCCGACCGAGGCGATCCAGCGGACTTGGTCCACGCTTGCGCCGGGGAAAGCGCCTTGGGCAAGCCGCGTGGCGGTGGCGGAGGAGGCAGCGACAATCAGGTTGTTGTTGGAATTGCGTTTGCCGGTTACTTCCGCGAAGGCGACACCGCCGGATCCGCCGGTCAGGTTCGTCACCTGCATTGTACCCTTGATCAAACCGAGATCCTGCAGGGTCTTGCCGACCTGACGACAGGTGAAGTCCCAGCCGCCACCCGGGTTGGCGGGTGCGATGCATTCGGTGTTGCCGGGGTCGAATGCGAAGGCGACCCCCGGCAGCGCCATCATCGTCACTACGGCAGCGGCCCGACACAAAGTTCTCAAGCTCATTGTATTTCCTCCCTTTGGTGTTGAAGATCGAGCGACCTGAGTTCTGGCCCCTCATAGGTGTAGAGAAACCGGGGCGGGACCGGCCCCTTGTTGCGTCCGCCCTGCTGGGTCTGTTCCCACGCATGGGCAAGAATCCCAACCGATCGCGACAGGCAGAAGAGCCCGCGCGCAAGCGGCGGCTCGCAGCCGAGTTCAGCAAAGATCACGGCGGTGGCGCCGTCGATGTTCATTGGCACCGGTCGAGCGCGACCTTGACCGAGATAAGCCTCGACCGCGCTGCCTATTTCAGCAAAACGGCCCGAGACAGTGCCGCGCGCGGCAGCCTCGCGGACCAGTGCCAGAAGGCGTGGCGCGCGCGGGTCGCCCTCCTTGTGGAACCGATGTCCGAAACCCGGCACGAACTTCGTGCGCTTGGTCTGCCAGTCTGTGACAGCGGCGGCGGTCGCATCCTTCAGGCTCTTGCCGGCTTCCGCGCGCTGATCGATGTCATAGTAAAGCTCGAGTGTCTGCTGACCTGCTCCGCCATGCACGTCGCCGAGAAGGTTCACCGCGCTCGCCATTGCGTTGTTGAGCGGCAAACCACAGGTAACCGCCATTCTTGCTGCGGCAATCGACGGGGCCTGCGGGCCATGATCGACGGCTGCGACGAGCGCCGCTTCCAGCAGCGCCGCCTCGTCGGCGCTTGGCAGACGCCCCGAAACCATGAGCCAGATCATAGCGGGAAAGCTGACGTTTCCGATGAGCTCTTCTATGGGAAAGCCACGAAAGCGAATGACACCCGGTCGCATTTCGATGACCGATGTGCGCCACCAATCGCGGACTTCAGTCGCGTCTTCCGTCATGTCTCGCCCCTTTCCCGCATTGCCGCGATTTCCTCATGAGTGTAGCCCAATGTTCCAAGGATTGCTTCGTTATCTGCGCCAAGCACGGGCGGTGGACCATCCACCGACGGGGGAGCGCCATTTATCTTTATGCCGGTGCGCAAGACCGAGACCGGCCGGCCGACGCCGGGAACGTCGTCGAACCGGGCCACCATTCCGCGATCGCGGATCACCTCATGCTCCAGAACTTCAGGCAGTTCCAGAACCGCGCCGGCGGGTACCCCGAGCTTGTTCAATTCGCGCGCCCATTCGCGCGCGTCCCGTCCCTTCAGCGCATCTTCGATTTCAGCCTTCAAAGCCACGCGGTTGCGCTTGCGCTCCTCGCGCGTGGCGAATTCAGGGCGATTCAGCAGGTCCTCCCGACCAATGTACCGGGCCAGGATCCGCCACTGCTCGTCCTTGTTCGCGGCGATGTTGAGCGGCCCCGTGCCGGTCATGAAGGTGCCGGAGGGTGCCGAGGTCAGGTTCTCATTTCCGTTGGGCGTGGGGCGCTGGCCTGCGATCAGCCAGTTTGAAACGGCCCAGCCCATCGTTGCGATAAGGGACTCCAGCATCGAGACATCGATGAAGCCGCCGCGCTTGGGTGCATTCAGCGCCGCGGCAATTGCAAAGGCGGCGGTCAGTCCGCCTACCGTGTCGGCAATGGGATAGCCGACCCTTAGGGGTGCGCTGTCCTGGTCGCCGGTGATCGCCATTACACCGGAGGTGCCCTGGATGATCTGGTCGTAGGCCGGACGATGCGCCCAAGGCCCGGTTTGGCCGAAACCGGAGATGGCGCAGTAGATGAGGCTTGGCCGTATCGACTTGAGCGTCTCATAGCCGACACCGAGCCGCTCCATCACGCCTGGACGATAGTTTTCGACGAGCACATCCGCCGTGACGACGAGACGCCGCAAGACCTCGCGTCCCGCCTCGGTCTTGAGATTTGCGGTCACGGATTTCTTTCCGGCATTCTGGGCGAGAAAGGACACGCCCATGCCGATCCTGTTCAACTCCGGATCCGCGCCAAGCTGCCGTGCCAGGTCGCCGGTCTCCGGTACCTCCACCTTGATCACCTCCGCGCCAAGATGCGCCAGTTGATGGCAACAGAACGGTCCTGCCAATACATTGGTCAGATCGAGGACACGAATACCGTCAAGCGGGGTGAGCATGTTTTGAAATTCCAAAGTCGAGCGGGGTAATAGCGAGGATGATCGCGACGCCAATGATGGCCCGGGCCCGGACGGATGTGATGAGCGTAATCACACCCGAAAGTGTGAAGGCGTGGATCGACAGCTTCATGGGCTCCTCCTCCCATATATCGTTCTACTGAATGGAACATTATTGCGACTGTCAGAATGATATGCTAGAAAGTTCCGAAATTGTCAATCTCAGCGGGAGGGAGGCGCGACATGGCCGAAGTTAAAGGCGTTGAGGCCGTCGAGCGTGCACTGCAGATTCTGGATTGTTTTGATCCGGGCTCGCCCGAGTTGAGCCTGGCCGGGATCGCGAAGAAGACAGGACAGTATAAGAGCACCATCCTTCGTCTCGCCGTCTCCCTGGAGAAATTCGGCTATCTCATAAGGGGTGAGAATGGGCGCTTCCGGCTGGGGCCGACCACATGGCGCCTCGGCTCTAACTACCGTCAGAGCTTCGATCTTGCAGGCATCGTTCGCCCAGAGTTGAAACTGCTCGCCGAGGCAACCAACGAGACCGCTTCTTTCTATGTTCGTGAGGGCATGAGCCGTATCTGCCTTTATCGGAGTGAGCCGACCCGGGCGATCCGTCACTCCATCACCGAAGGCGCTAGCATGCCGCTCGACCGCGGCGCCACCGGAAAGGTTCTACTAGCCTTTTCGGCAGATATGGAGGAGGGGGATCCGTCGATCCGGTCCTCGGGGTTCGCGATCTCGCGCGGTGAGCGTGATCCTGAAGTGGCGGCCGTATCGGTCCCGCTTCGCTCAGCCACGGGCAGACTTGTGGGTGCGATCGCGGTCTCGGGCCTGATCACACGGTTCAACGAAGATCGATGCGCTGATCTCGTTGCTGCTCTTGTCGAGAGCCAGAAACGGCTGACCGCTCAAATCAGCGCCTGAAAACAAAAAAATCGAACCGTTTTAACGTGTCCCGTTGTAGTAAATGAGCTGCGTTATCGGGATTTGAACATGGGAGCGGAACCGGAGACATGATGCCTGCGGAACTGCTCTATGCCTCGCGCGGAAATTTATGAGGACACGTCGTCTGGTGCTCCGACGCGATCGCAGCCTTTCTCGTATGGGATCCGGGGTTCAGCTTGTGAAGAGGATTTCGGCGCGAAAGCCACCCTCGACGCGGTTGCCAAGCGTAACCGACAGCCCATAAACCTCGGCTATCTCACTGACAATCGCCAGCCCCAGACCCGTTCCGGGCTTCAGGTGATCAAGCCGCATCCCCCTGCGTGTCAGTTCGGGGAGCCTATCCTCCGGTACACCCGGGCCGTCATCTTCAACGACAAGCCGCCAGTCGGCATCATCCTTCTCCATTCTCACCCAGATTGCCTTCCGGGCCCATTTGGTGGCGTTTTCGAGCAGGTTTCCTACCAGTTCGTGGAAATCGTGCGGATCGATGGGCAGCCGCAGCGTCTCGGGAATATCCGTATGCCAGGCAAGCTTTTCACCGGCTCCCGATCGTTTAAGCGCGCGGATGACGTCTGTGATAATTTTTGCTGCGTGCGCATCGTCACGGCGCTGTTCAGGTGTGGGAGTAATTCGAGCCCGGGCGAGTTCGTGATCGACATGTGCGAGCATGGCATTCGCCAGTTGGTCCAGTTCATCGGCCATGGCGGTTTGGCCCTTTTCACGCAAGGTGAATGCATTGTTGGAAAGAATAGTCAGGGGGGTTTTCAATCCGTGGGCGAGATCGCTCGCCCTTGCACGCGCCTTGTCGATGGCGGCTGATTGGATCTCCAGGAGGTGGTTGAGCTGGTCCGCCAGTCCGCGGAGTTCCTTCGGATAGGGACCGGGAAGACGGTCGGCGCGCCGGTCGCGGATGAGGTGGAGATCGGCGGACATTCTTCCTAGGGGTTTTAGACCGAAGGCGAGCTGGACGAGCGACATGACGACGAGAAACAATGCGAGTGCCATGATATAGGGGAGGATCGCCAATGCGAATGTCCAACGTGCCGCATCGATCTCGGTGGCATCGATCGCCACGGAGATTCTGATCGGGCGCGTGCCTTCAGGAGCTGCAACAACGACCACCCGCTCCTGCACCATCACGTCGCGATGCTCCGGACCTTCCAGCCGATAGGTGTGGATCGTTCCGGGCGAATGGGCGTCGTCGGGCAATGGCAATGCGTGGTCAAAGAGCGAGGGCGATCGCAATTCGCTTTTTCCCGTGGGATCGTCGATCTGCCAGTAGAGACCGCTGTAAGGGATAAGAAACCGGTTATCAGCGGGACTTGCGGGAACCAGGAGCCGACCGTCCGGACCAAACTGCAGCGCGGCCGCAAGCCTGCTGATATGACTGGTGAGTTCATTTTGAACGCGTCGGCTATAGCTGTCCGCGAAAATCTGGATTAGCACGGCCGAGGCCGCGGCAAGTGACAGCGTTACGGTCAGAAGCGAAATCAAGACGAAACGCCTGCGAATGGAGATCATGTCGCTTCGTCCTGGGCGATCTGATAGCCGAAACCCCGACGGGTGAGGATCGCGTCCTTGCCGAGCTTCTTGCGAAGACGGCCGATCAGCACTTCGACAGAATTGCTCTCGCGTTCGAAATCCTGCGCATAAAGCTGCTCGGTCAGTTCCATTTGCGAAACAGCCCGATCCCGATTTTGCATCAACACGGCGATGCAGCGGTATTCGAGAGGCGAGACTTCGACCGGCAGACCATCGACCGTCACGCTCTTCTGGCGTATGTCGATGGAGATCGGGCCGGAGGAGAGGACAGGGTTTGCCTGACCCGCATAGCGACGCAGCACGGCCCGCAGCCGTGCCAGAAGCTCCGGCATGCGGAATGGTTTGGCAAGATAATCGTCGGCCCCGGCGTCGATACCCTCGACACGCTCCTCCCAGTTGCCGCGCGCGGTGAGTATGATGACCGGCATGTTGTGTCCGTTGGATCGCCAGCGCTTGAGGATCGTCAGGCCGTCCAGCTTCGGCAAGCCGAGATCGAGGATCACGGCAGCAAAGTTTTCATGCTCCCCGGCGAACAAGGTAGCCTCGCCATCCTTCTCATGGGTGATGACATAGCCTGCCTTTGACAACTGGGCGATGATATCGCGGGCTATCAGCGGATCGTCTTCGGCGAGAAGCAGGTGCATCATTCATTCTCGATTTCGACAAGTTTGCCCGTCGCTGCATCCACCTCGACCTCGGTCATCTGACCTGTCGGACGCAGAATGCGGAATTCATAGACAATATTGCCATGTTCCTGGTCCACCGTGACACCGATCAATTCACCGGGCCATCTCTTGAGGATATCAGCCTTGAGGGTCGCGAGTGACAGCAACTTTCCCTGTTGCACGAGACTGCGGATCCGGTCGAGATCGGCGCCCTCCAACTTCTCCTTCGGCGGGCGAAGATCTTCATCGGCATGGGCCGTCATCCAGCCCACCAGAAGAACTGATGCGAGGAACAGGGCGATCAGGGGCAGACGCAGGACATACATGATCGAGCAATAATCTCTCGAAACTGACAAAAGACTTACAGCCGCTCTCAGCTAATTGTCAGCCGGAAATTTCTAACGTCCGCCGCAGCCGATGGGCAATGACGCCTCTCGGGCTTTGACGGAGACGGTTTATGAAAAAGCTCATTTTAGCAACCCTCGTTCTCACGGCGGCTGCGACCGGTCTGGCGCGCGCGGAAGAAGATCATAGCTGCGGCAACACGCCTAAAGACAAGTGGCTGAGTGAGGACGTCATCAAGGAAAAGGCGAAGGCAGCTGGTCTTGAAGTACGCCAGGTGAAGGTCGAGAAAGGCTGCTACGAAGTCTACGCGAAGGACTCCAAGGGAAAACGCGTCGAAGTTCTCTACAATCCCGCCAATGGCGAGATCGTCGGTAACGAAAGCGACTGACCATGGCGACGATCGAGAGAATGGCGGCGGACGATCGTCCGCCGCAGATAGTAAGAGTTTGGGACCCGTTCGTGCGGATATTCCACTGGTCGCTAGTCGGATTGTTTGCCTTCTCCTTCCTGACTGGCGATGAATGGAAGAGTGCCCATATCTACTCAGGCTATGCGATCATCTTATTGCTAGCGCTTCGGGTAATCTGGGGACTTGTCGGCTCCCGGCACGCTCGTTTCTCGGACTTTGTCTATCACCCGTTCATCGTACTTGGATACCTGCGGGATACGTTGAACCTGCGTGCCCGGCGTTATATCGGGCATAACCCGGCGGGAGGCGCAATGGTGATCGCGCTTCTCGTGATGATCTCGGGCATCGCCACCACTGGTTATATGATGACGACCGATGCCTATTGGGGCATCAAGTGGGTGGAAGAGACGCATGAAACCTTGGTCTATCTCACCGTCGGGATGATCGCCCTTCATGTAGCAGGTGTGGTGCTGGCAAGCCTCGAACATAAGGAAAATCTGGTCCGGGCAATGTTCACCGGCAGGAAAAGAGCAGATTGATCCGTTGATTTGCCTATCGCACGAAAAATGACGGTGGCTGCCTGCAACGCCCTGTCTCTGCAATGAATTCAGCGCCGGTTGCATCCTCCTGCCTCGCCCCCGCCTTTTCCACGAGCGGGGGCAAAGTGATCGCGATCGGCGAGGTTGCGGTTCAGGGACTTAATCGAATTCCCTGAGGAATTCGGAGACGGTCTTCAGGCACAATTCTCTCTCTTCGACATGCGGCATATGAGCCGATTCTTCGAAAATGACCCAGCGGCAGCCGGGCACGTTTTCGACATAGGGGCGCACGACCAGCGGTGTCGCTTCGTCATGGCGGCCTGAAATCAGAAGCGTCGGCGCGATGATCGCGTGCAGCCGATCCTCGATCGTCCAGTCCTTCATCGTACCGATGACATGGAATTCGGTAGGGCCGTTCATGTTGCGGTAGACGGTGTTGTCCTCATCCATGATCGCGAAGGTGCGCGCCACTTCCTCGGGCCACGGTACCATCCGGCAGACATGGCGATCATAGAAGACTCGTGACGCGGCGATATATTCGGGAGCGGTCAGCGTGCCTGCCTCCTCGTGGCTAAGCAGCGTGGCCTGAACCTCCGCTGGCAATTCCTCCCGGAGCCGGTTTGCTTCCGCCACCCAGGTTTTCATGTTGGCGGGAGAATTGGCGATCACCAAGGCCTTGAGGCCGCCAGGCTGGCGAACGGCGTGTTCCGAGCCTAGCATGCCACCCCAGGATTGGCCTAGAAGGGCATAGCGATCCTGGATGCCCAGATGAGCCAGCAGGCAGTCGAGTTCTTCGAGAAACAGCGAAACCGTCCAGAAATCCTGCCCCTTTTCCGGCAAGCGCGTGGAATTGCCGTTGCCGAGCTGATCGTAGTGAATGACGGTTCGACCATCCAGGGCCGCAATCTCCTTGAAGGAATCGACATAATCATGCGTGCAGCCCGGTCCGCCATGGGCGACGACGAGCGGCAGTCGCTTCTGGGAAAGCGGGCCGGTGATGCGGTACCATGTGCGATAGTCGCGAAACGGCAGATAGCCTTCGCGGGACGGAATGTCGGCCACGCCTGTTCTCCCTGTCTTGTTGCAAGGAGAAAATCATAACGGCGCTCAAGGGCGCGCGGCAGCTATCATAACTTATAGGGCAGGGGGCCTCTCCAACAGGCGGCATTGGGTGGCGCGGACGACGGCTTGCGTCCTGTTTTTTGCGCCCAGCTTGCGGGCCGCCGAATTGAGATGCATGACGACCGTCGGCACAGACCGGTCTATGATGCGGGAAATTTCCTTCGCCGAAAGTCCATAAGAGGAATAGGAGAGACATTCCCGTTCCCGCTCGGTCAGGCGCACACCCGATCCATTCAGCACCGTGTCGTCGAAGAGTTCATACGCTGCTTCGTGAAAGACCTGCGCAAGCAGGTTGAAATCGGCAAGCACCCGCATTGCATCGCGCATGAAGTCGCGCTGCGCACCGTATCGCACACCGGTCACGGTTGCATAATCCCCGCGTGGCATATGGACCGGCACGGTGACGCCAGCCAACATGCCATGCTGGCGCAGGAAATCGCTGACGGGTTTGGTTTCGTCGGTCAGAAAGCGGGTGATCCTGGTTTCCACGTCCGGATCATAATCCCAGAAGAAGGGAACCGAGGTCCGCATCGCGAGGCGCTGAACGGGATCGATGCGGAAATACTCCCTGTTGCACCAGTAATCGTACATGTCTCCGGGGACATTGCGCAATTTGAGCAGGGAAGGGATTTCGACCTGGCCGCCGATATCGCATGGCGTCGGCGTATAGTCATAGATCAGCGCCTCGAAACCCATCATACGCATTGCATCGAAGGCTTCATCGATCCTGTCGTCCAGCGTCTCCCGCACCGACAGGCGATTTGTGATGGCACTGATTTCGTCAAGCATCCCACCCTCCGGCAAGGCGGCCCCACAGGTACCCTATCACTTCTTATAGCTGGTACACATGGTGCGATGCGATAAAATCAGTCATGCTCAAAAATTGGTCAAGGTAATTCGAAAGGGTGTGACTGATTATGTGGCGTGAAATCGCTCCCGACGAATGCATCGAGGTCGAGATCGACGGCTTCAGGGTCGTCACCTACAGTTTCGGCAGCGGAGACGAGACGGTTTTCTGCCTGAACGGCGGCCCCGGCCTTCCCTGCGATTATCTGCGGGAAGCGCATTCTTGCCTGATCGACAAAGGTTATCGCGTCGTCGCCTTCGATCAGCTCGGCACCGGAGCATCCGACCGGCCGATGGACGCATCGCTCTGGAGGATCGAAAGATATGTCGAGGAAACGGAGACGGTGCGCCGTAAGCTCGATCTCGGCAAGGTTCATCTGCTCGGCCATTCCTGGGGCGGCTGGCTCGCCATCGACTATGCACTGAAATACCGCGAGAACCTCAAGACGCTGATCCTCGAGGATACGGTGGCAGATATGCCGCATCTGATATGCGAATTGGAGCGGCTTCGGGCAGCGCTTGGCTCCGAGACCGTTGCCATGATGCAGAAGCACGAGGCTCAGGGGACGATCGACCACCCGGAATATCTGGCTGCGATCACGGTGTTGAACTATCGCCATGTCTGCCGTTTGCCGGAGTGGCCGGCACCGGTGCGTCGTTCGCTCGACGATTGGAACATGAGCCCCTACATGACCATGCAGGGCCCGAACGAGTTTCTCTATACCGGCAATCTGAAAGACTGGAACCGTATTCCGGATCTGCCCGGCCTGGACCTTCCGGTGCTGATTACCGTGGGCGAGCATGACGAGCTGACGCCGGCCTGCGCCATGCGCATGAAAAATGCGCTGCCGAATGCCGAACTCCACGTGTTCCGCAATTCGAGCCACATGCCCTTCTACGAGAACCCGGAGGCGTACTATACCGCACTGACGGCTTTCCTCTCCCGGCACAGGTCAAGCCTCGTGACGGGCGACCTGCATCATAAGCCCCAAGACAGAGGCGAATGTCGAACCGATGCATCGATATAAGTTCGTTCTCTACCGGCCGCTGCAATTTCTGCCCGTTCTTTTCGGTATCAGTATCATCACATTCGTGCTCGTGCGCCTTATCCCCGGAGATCCGGCGCGTGTTCTTCTCGGAACCAGGGCGACGCCAACGGCGATTGCGCGCATTCGCGAGCAATACGGCCTCGATGAGCCGCTTTGGCTGCAATATTTTTATTTCATCCAGAACCTAGGGCGCGGGGAGATGGGCAAGTCGATCCTTTACAAGATCGATGTGCTACGGCTGATCGCCACGCGCATCGAGCCGACACTCATGCTCGTCATCACCAGCGTCGTTCTCTCCATCCTGATCGCGCTTCCGATGTCGGCGATCGCGGCCCGTCGCCAGGGTCGGCTGCCCGATCAGGCGGTGCGGGTCGTCTCGACCATGGGGATCGGATTCCCACCGTTCTGGCTTGCGCTCATGCTGATTATCTTCTTCAGCGTGAAACTCGACCTGTTTCCCGTTTCGGGCTATGGCAACACGCTTCCCGAAAAGCTCTGGCACCTGGCATTGCCGAGCCTGACGGTTGCCCTTTCGCTGTCAGCCGTCGTTACCCGCAGCCTTCGGGCAGCGATGATCCATTCGCTGCGGTCGGATGTGGCGACGGCTGCCCGGGCGCGCGGCATGCCGGAAAGCATCGTCTTCTGGCGTCATGTGCTTCCGAACTCGCTCGTGCCGACGATCAACCTTCTCGCCGTCAATATCGGCTGGCTGATCGGCGGGACCGTAATTGTCGAAAGCGTGTTCGCCCTGCCGGGCATGGGGCAATTACTGGTCAGGGCGATCTTCTCGCGCGACTATATGGTCGTCCAGGGTGTCGCCATGGTGTTTGCCTGCGCGACCGTCCTCATCAATTTTCTCGCGGATATCATCACCGTGACGGTCGATCCGAGGGTGAAGCTATGAGCGTGTCGGCTACCCGCTTTTCCGTGTCGACGAGTCTCAACCGCTGGTTTGGACAGCATCTTTCGCTGGCGATCGGGGCAGGGATGCTGGCGTTCTTCATCATCATGGCAATCGCCGCCCCCCTGATCGCACCCTATGATCCTGTGGTGCAGATGGCGGATGCGCGCCTTCAGCCTCCGTCGCTCAGCCACCCCTTCGGAACCGACAATTTCGGGCGTGACATCCTCTCGCGCGTCATTTGGGGCACAAGGATCGACCTTCAGATCGCGTTCATCGGAGTTGTCTTCCCGTTCATCATCGGAACCATGCTCGGCACCATTGCCGGCTTTTTCGGCGGGTTGGTCGACACCGTCTTCATGCGCATTGTCGATATCATCCTCGCCTTTCCCTTTCTGGTGCTGATGCTCTCCATCATCGCCATATTGGGGCCGGGTCTCACCAGCTTCTATATCGCCATGGCGCTGGTGGGCTGGGTTTCCTATGCACGCCTCGTGCGGGCGCAGATCCTGGTGCTGAAAAACAGCGACTATGCCGTCGCCGCCGTCAGCCTCGGCTTCAGCCGTATGCGCATCATGTTCCGCCATCTGCTGCCGAATGCGATCGCCGGATCGCTGGTCTTCGTGATGTCGGATGCCGTGCTCGTGCTCCTGAACGGCGCCGCCATCAGCTATCTCGGCCTCGGCGTTCAACCACCGGCCGCCGAATGGGGGATCATGGTGGCGGAAGGCCAGCCTTTCGTCACAACAGCGTGGTGGATCACCTTCTTTCCCGGGCTTTCGATCGTTTTTCTCGCCTTCGCCTTCAGCCTGCTCGGTGATGCTCTCGGCGATCTGCTAGGAGTTCACGAATGACGGCGCCGCTTCTTTCAATCCGCGATCTCGTCGTGAATTTCCACGGTCAGGGAGCTCCAAGGACGCTGATCGATCATGTCTCGGTCGATCTGGCGGAAGGAGAGATCCTCGGTCTCGTCGGCGAAAGCGGTTCGGGCAAGAGCCTGCTCTGCCGTGCGGTCATGGGCCTGTTGCCCTCGCGTAGGCTGATGATCGATGGTGGCCTTGTCGCGCTTTGGGGACGCGATCTCGTCAAGGCGAGCCCGGCCGACATGCTGGCCGTTCGCGGGCGGGAGATCGGAATGATCTTCCAGAACCCGACGAGCCATCTCGATCCGGTGATGAAGATTGGGGACCAGATCGCCGAAGGCATCCGTTTCCATCAGGGGGCAAGCGCCAGAGAGGCGCGTGAGGCTGCGGTCGAGATATTGCGGCAGGTCGGCTTTCCCGATCCTGCCCGGCAGTATGACAACTATCCGCATGAGTTCTCAGGCGGGATGCGGCAGCGTGCGATGATCGCCGCGGCCCTTTCCTGCCGCCCGAAAATCCTGATCGCCGACGAGCCGACGACCGCGCTCGACGTGACCATCCAGGCGCAGATTCTCGAACTTCTGCTTGATCTCCGCGAACGCCTGGGGCTTTCGGTCATCCTGATTACCCATGATCTCGGAATCGTCGCCCAGACCTGCGACAGGATCGCCGTGATGCGCGACGGCAAGCTGGTGGAACAGGGGCCGAAGCGACAGGTTCTGCGCGCGCCGAAGCACGATTACACGCGGATGCTGATCGGCAGCCATCCGTCGCTGCCAGCCGGCAACATAGCGAAACCGTGCAACGTCGGCCCAGCTGTTCGTCAAAAGGAACGCCCCCTCCTGGAGATCGATGATTTGCACGTGCGCTTCGACACGGGCGGCTCACTGTTTCGTCCGGGCCGGAAGACCGTCAGTGCCGTCAAGGGGGTGAGCCTTCAGGTCATGCCGGGCGACGCCATCGGCATTGTTGGGGAATCCGGTAGCGGCAAGAGCACGCTCGCCCGCGCCATTCTCGGCTTGGTGCCGCTTTCCTCCGGCCATATCGCCTTCGATGGGGTTGATATTGCCCAACAGCCACGCAAGGCGCTTGCAAAGCTCAGGCGTGAGACGGCCATGGTGTTCCAGGACCCGCTCAATGCGCTGAACCCGCGTCTGACGGTCGGCGAAACTCTGGGCGAAGTCCTGAAAATCCACGGCACACCGGTTGCGGAAATTCCCGGTCGCATCAATGAGCTGCTGGATCTCGTGCATCTCGGACGGGAATTCGCTGGGCGCAAACCGCGCAGCATGAGCGGTGGCCAATGCCAGCGCGTCGGGATCGCACGCGCGCTTGCAGTCAATCCGCGTCTCATCATCGCCGATGAATGCGTGGCAGCGCTCGATGTGACGATCCAGAAGCAGATCGTCGATCTCTTTGCCGAATTGAAGGCGCGCATGAATCTCACGCTGCTCTTCATCGCGCATGACCTCGCGATCGTCCGCAATCTCTGCGAGCGCGTGCTGGTAATGTACCACGGCGAAATCGTGGAGGAGGGGCTATCCGCGGATATCTTCGCGCGGCCCCAAAGGCCCTACACCGCTGCGCTGATCGATGCGGTTCCCGATATCGATCCGGACAAGAAGCTTCTGGCGCCCAAGACCGATGTGGAGCCTGCTGCCGCCTGAACCACCACCAATCAACAAAAAAGGGGAATATCAGATGTTGAAGAAATGGATGAAAATCGGACTGGTCTCCGTCATGACCTCGCTTTCGGCCGGGATCGGAATTGCCGAAGCCGCCGGCGTGCTCACCATCGGCCGCCGTGAGGATTCCTCGACATTCGATCCGATCAAGACCGCGCAGAATATCGATTTCTGGGTCTTCTCGAATGTCTATGACGTTCTGGTCCGCGTCGACAAGACCGGTACCAGGCTGGAGCCCGGTCTCGCCGAGAGCTGGGCGGTATCGGATGACGGGCTGACCTACACTTTCAAGATGCGTGACGCGAAATTCTCCGACGGCAGCCCGATCACGGCCGAGGACGCGGCTTTCAGCCTCATCCGCATCCGCGACAATGAAGGCTCGCTCTGGAGCGATTCCTATAAGGTCATCGACACGGCGGAAGCGGCCGATCCGAAGACGCTCGTCATCAGGCTCGCCAGCCCTTCGGCGCCGTTCCTGTCGACGCTTGCCATGCCCGGCGCCTCGATCATTTCTAAGGCCGGCATTGAATCGCTGGGCGAGGAGACCTATGCCGAAAGCCCCATCGCCTCGGGCGCGTTCGTCGTGAAGGAGTGGCGGCGCGGCGATCGGGTCATCCTCGAGAAGAATCCGAATTTCTGGGAGGCCGATCGCGTCTCGCTCGACGGTGTTGAATGGATCTCCGTTCCCGACGACAACACGCGCATGCTCAACGTTCAGGCCGGCCAGCTCGATGCGGCGATTTTCGTGCCGTTCTCACGCGTCGAAGAATTGAAGAAGGACCCGAACCTGACGGTCCATCTCGATACGTCCACCCGCGAGGATCACCTGCTGATCAACCATTCGCACGGTGACCTGGGCAAGAAGGAAGCCCGCGAAGCGCTGGATTATGCGATCGACAAGAAGGCGGTCGTCGATACCGTGACGTTCGGCCTTGGAGACGTTGCGAATTCCTTCGTCCCCAAAGGCGCGCTCTATTATTATGCGGACAATCTGCAGCGCCCCTATGACCCGGAGAAGGCCAAGGAGCTGTTGACCGTTGCCGGTGTCAGCAATCTGACCCTCGACTATCTGGTCAACGCAGGCAACGAGGTCGATGAGCAGATTGCCGTTCTGCTGCAGCAGCAATTGCGGAAGGTCGGTATCACGGTGAACTTGCAGAAGATGGACCCGAGCCAGACCTGGGACATGCTCGTCGCGGGTGATTATGATCTCTCGGTCATGTACTGGACCAACGACATCCTCGATCCCGACCAGAAGACGACATTCGTCGTTGGCCACGATGCCAATATGAACTACATGACCCGCTACGAGAACGACAGGGTCAAGGATCTCGTGGCCGCCGCTCGTCTGGAGATGGATCCCGCCAAGCGCGAGCAGATGTATATCGATATCCAGAAGATGGCGAAGGATGACGTCCACTGGATCGATCTCTATTACAGCCCCTACATCAACGTGTCGCGGAAGAATATCGAGAATTTCTATCAAAACCCGCTCGGTCGTTTCTTCCTTGAAGATACCGTCAAGAATTGATGGTGTCAGCAGCCGGTTGCGCTTTCTGACAGCCGGCTACGGGATGGACATGCCCGCCTGAAAACCTCAGGCGGGCATTTTCGTTGGATCACTCTGCGGCCAGGGCTTGCTGATAATTCTCTTTCTCCGATTGCTCCTGCAATGGAGGTTCGTTGGCCGCGCGGGATTTCGGCTCGCGGCCAAAGAACAAGGCATAGGCCGCTGGCAGCACGAGGATGGTCAGCACCGTCGCGACCAGAATGCCGCCCATCATCGCATAGGCGAGGGGGCCCCAGAATACGCCGCGCGAGATCGGGATCAGCGCCAGTACGGCCGTCAGCGCGGTCAGCACGATCGGGCGGAAGCGGCGCACGGCCGCGCCGACGATTGCCTCCTGCCTGGGCAGGCCGGCCGCGATATCCTGATCAATCTGGTCGATAAGGATGATCGAGTTGCGGATGATGATGCCGAGCAGTGCAATGACGCCGAGGATGGCGACGAAGCCGAACGGCGCACCGCTGATCAGCAGCGCGGCCGCCGCGCCGATGATACCGAGCGGGCCCGTTGCCAGCACCAGCATCGCCTTGCCGAAATGCTGTAGCTGCGCCATCAGGAGGACGACGATGACCAGTAGCATGATCGGCGCCTTGGCGGCGATCGATGCCTGGCTTTCGGCGCTATCTTCCGCGCCGCCCTGGATTTCGACCTTATAGCCCGGAGCGAGCCCGTCACGCAGGCCCTGCAGCTCGCTATAGAGTTTTAGCGCCATGTCATTCGACTGCATGTCGTCCGGCAGCGTGGCGCGAACGGTGATGGTCGGCAGACGGTCGCGCCGCCACTCGACGCCCTGCTCCATGACGGGAACGACCCTGGCGATCTGCGACAGCGGGATGAAGCCGCCGAAATCGGTGGGGATATAGACCGAATTGACAGCTGACAGCAGCTTGCGGTTCGCCTCCGGCTCGCGGGCGACGATGGAGACGGTTTCCTCGCCGTTGCGGAAATCGCCGAGCGGAGCGCCGTCGGTGGTCGCCTGCAGCATCTGGCGGATGCGCTGCGAGGTCACGCCGAGCGCGCGGGCCCGATCCTGGTCGACCACCAGCTTCATCGCCGGTACCGGTTCCAGCCAATCGTCATGGACCGCGCCGAGCATCGGGGTTTCGGAGAATTTCTGTTTCACCTGATCGGCGATGCGGCGGACCTCGGCCCGGTCGGGTCCGGTGATGCGCATCTGCACCGGCCAGCCGGTCGGGGGACCGAGGAACAGCCGGTCAACCTTTGAGCGGATCGACGGGAATTCCTCGGCAAGCAGGGTACGCAGCTTGACGATCAGCCGCTCACGGGCCGGCTCGTCCTTGGCCATTATCAGGAGCTGGGCAAAATTCGGATTACGCAACTGCTGATCGAGCGGCAGGAAGAAACGTGGCGCGCCCTCGCCGATATAGGTTGCGATGAAGCGCTTGTCACCATCGTCCATCATGCGGGCTTCCAGCGCCTTGGCCTGGGTCTCGACCTCCTTGATGCTGGTGCCTTCCGGCAGCCAGAGGTCCACGAGAATTTCCGGACGCGACGATTGCGGGAAAAAGTTCTTCGGGATGAACTGGAAGGCCAGGAGGCTGCCGGCGAAAGTGGCGAGCGTCAGCGCGATCACGATGATACGATGGCGTACCGCCCAACCGACCGTGGAGCGCAGGCGGCGATAGAAGCTGGTATCGAAGACATCGTGATGATTGCCGGCGTGATGACGCTGCTTCAGGATCATATAGCCGAGCCAGGGCGTGAAATAGACGGCCACGAACCAGGAGATGACGAGCGCGATGGTAACCACGTAGAACAGGGAGCGGACATATTCACCGGCGGTCGATGCGGCAAAGCCGACCGGAATGAAGCCGGCGGCGGTGATAAGCGTGCCGGTCAGCATGGGAAAGGCGGTGGAGGAATAGGCAAAGCTGGCCGCGTCGATCTTGACCAGTCCTTCTTCCAGCTTTCGCTCCATCAACTCGACAACGATCATCGCGTCGTCTACGAGAAGCCCCAGCGCGATGATCAGCGCCCCCAGGGAAATACGCTGCAGATCGATGCCAAACTCATACATCACGGCGAAAGTCGCGGCGAGAACGAGCGGAATGGCAATGGCGATGACAAGGCCGGAGCGCCAGCCGATCGACAGGAACGACACGACAAGCACGATGATGAGCGCTTCGCCGAGCGCCTTCATGAACTCGCCAACAGCGTCGGTCACGACCTCCGGCTGATTGGCGATCTGGTTGATCTCCACGCCATGGGGCAGGGACGTCTCGAACTGCTTATAGGTCGCCTCGACCGCCTCGCCGACGTCGATGACGTTGAAACCGTTGGCCATGACCACGCCGATCTGGACGCTATCCTCGCCATTGAAGCGAAACTTGCGGGCAGCGGGGTCCTCGAGCCCGGCGGTCACGGTCGCGATATTGCCAAGACGGGTGACCTGATCGCCCGATCGCAAGCGCAGTTCGCGGATATCCTCGACCTTGTCGACATCGCCTTCCACCGAAATGCGCACGGATCGCTCGCCGGTATCGACATTGCCGGCGGGGTCGATGTCGTTCTGGCCGGCCAGGGTGTCGCGCAGATCGTTGAGCGTCAATCCGCGCTCGGCCAGGGCTTTGGACGAGACGTCGATGAATATCTTCTCCGGCTGATCGCCGATAATGACGGCCTTTTCCACACCGGGCGTGGCCAGCAGCATGTCGCGGGCCTGAATGGCATATGTCTTCAGCTCGGGATAGCTGTAACCTCGCCCGGTCAGCGAGTGCAGCGTGATGAACGTATCGCCGAACTCGTCATTGAAATAAGGGCCATAAAGCCCGGCCGGCAATTCGGCGCGGATGTCGCCGACCTTCTTGCGAACCTGGTAGAAGGCGTCGGCCACGTCGTTCCCATCGGTATCTCCCTTGATCTGGAGCGTGATCACGGCACTGCCGGCGCGGGTATAGGAACGTACGAAATCGAGATGCGGCGTTTCCTGCAGCTTGCGCTCGATCTTGTTGACGACCTGGTCCTGCATTTCCTCGATCGACGCGCCCGGCCAGGCCGCCTGGATCACCATGATACGGAAGGTGAAATCCGGATCCTCCTTCTGACCCATGTTCATCAGGCCGAAGGCGCCTGCCAGAATGATCAGGCCGAACAGGAAGCGCGCAATGCTCGGATGGCCGATTGCCCAGCGCGAGAGATTGAAGGAGCGCTTTTCCGCTTGGGACGTATTCGTCGTGGGTGTATCTGTGGAAGACGTGGTCATGGCGTCAATTCGCTTTCGAGAGCGGGGATCAGCGCGTCAGGCTGGCGGTGGCGTCGCTTTCGACGGTACCGGCCTGCTGGCTCAGGGCATCCTGCGGCAGCTTGACCTTCAGGTTCTCACGCATGAACTGCGTGCCCGCCGTCACGACAAGATCACCGGGCTTCAGGCCTTCGGCAATACGGGCGTCCGTACCGTTGAAATCCGCGACTTTCACCGGGCGGGCGTGCACCGTCGCGGTTGTAGGCTCGACGGTCCAGACCAGAACCTGCTCACCTTCCTTGGCAAGGGCGCTGAGCGGAACAGAGACCATCGAAGGGCCGTCGTCTGCAGAGGCGGACACCGATGCCGTCATGCCGAGCAGTACACGAGGATCATCGGGCAGGCTGACGCGTACGGCAAAGGTGCGCGAGCGCGGATCGGCGCTGCCGGCGATTTCCCGCACGGCACCGGAAAGAGCAAGGCCTTCATTCGACCAGACGGTCACCTGAACCGTCTTGCCAGGCTTGAAGGCGAAAATATCGTTTTCAGGCACCGCGACCTGCACTTCCTTTTCCCCGTCGGCGGCGATGGTGATTACCGGATTGCCGGCGCTCACGACCTGGCCGACTTCGGCGTTGACCGCCGTGACGATGCCGGTCCGGTCCGTGCGAAGCGTGCCATAGGCCACCTGGTTGCGGGCCTGGTCGAGCGCCGACTGAGCCGCGTCCCTGGCTGAAACCGCCTGGCTGTAGCTGAGCTCAGCCTGTTCGAGCTGTGATTTGGGAGAAAATTTTCTGGCGAAAAGATCTTCGGCGCGCTTGCGCGCGAGCGCCGTTGTTTCCACCTGCCGCTCGGCGGCCGCAAGGTTCGCCTCGGCGGAGCGGACCGAAAGTACGTAGTCGGTCGTATCGACCCGCGCCACCGGCTCGCCCGCCGTTACACGGTCCCCGATATTGACGAGCCTTTCGGTGATCTTGCCGTTTACGCGGAAACCGAGCGCCATTTCGCGACGGGCGTGCACGGAGCCGGAATAATCCAGAGCCCGGTTCGTCCGGGTCGCGGCAACCTCGATCACCTTTACGGGCCGGATCGTCTCCGCGACAACCTCGGCCTTCTCTTCCGAGCAGCCGGCAAGGGAAAGAGCCGCGGAAACGAGTATCGATGCTACAATCGCGTGCTTCACGACATTTTCTCCCACTTGGTGCGAGCGCTGGTGAATTTCAAATGATCGATGCGGGGAAAGCCGCAGGCGATCACGCTTTCAGCGCTTTGATAGCAAAATCGACGAGTTCTTCGGGACGAGCTCGGTTTTCCTTGGAAAGACACTGGACAACCAACTGCGGGTGGCACAGCGTCACTATGCTGGCGCCGAAGCATTTCGAGGCAACGCCGGCATCCTGCTCAGTGAATTCGCCGGCTTTAATTCCATCCGCGATGACGCGGGCGAGAACCTCGTTCAACCGATCGATGTGCTTGTCGATGACGTGCCAATCGCGCTCGATGGCGACGATGACCATTTCATGGACCTTTTCCTCATCCATCATCGTCTCGACGGTGAGACGGTGCTGATCAAGCGCATAGCGGCGCAGCCGCTCGCTCGCACTCAACGGCAACTCGGCTGTCTGGAGCGCGAGTTGATAACTCCCGTCCAGAATCCGTGTGCAGATCGCCTGATGGATCTCAACCTTCGAAGCGAAGAACCGGTAGATATTCGCAGTCGACATGCCCAGCTCCTTGGCAATGTCGGCCACCGTAGTCTTGCTGTAACCGAAGTGCCGGAACAGCCGTTCCGCAGCGTCCAGAATCCGGGTGACGTTTTCCTGCCGGCCAACAATTTCCGACGTTGAAGAATCTGTCATCGATACCTCTGATGAATGACGAAATTCGAATTTCGTCATTCGTAAAAAATAATTACCCTGCTGTCAAGCGACGGATTCTCGCGCATCGCTTAAATGATGCCTGGACGATCTCCTCGAATGGAAATCGAGAATACGGATCACCCGGATTCGTCGTTGGGCGGACGAAACGCCGTACGGTCGGTCATTGCAGGAATATGTGAAGGGATAAAACGAACAGTACGATCGGTGCAAAGCCGATCTCTGCGGCGGTGCGCTATCGTCCAAGCGCCATACCGTCCCGCAAGTCGCCCACCAACCGTTCGCAAATAAATCTCTTGCCTCCTGCCGGAGCACCGCCAGACGGGAGGAATTGGGCAACGCCTACTTTCCCCGACGGGGCGTCAGCCCCTTGGTAGCGCAATCTCAATGCCCATGGCCGCGACAAGCACGACGAGTAGCATCAACGCTCCAAGGACGGCGATACCGAGCGTCAGGTTGGAATGCCTTCCCAAATGAGCCATTCGGAATCCTCGGGTTGACAAACTGTTGAGGAAAGTGCGACGAATTTATGATGGTTTTGTGACAAGTCGCGAACATGAGGATCAAGTGATCTCATGAGTGTCCGATCCACAGGCAGTCCGCATAGAGACTTTCCGTTCACGACGGATGTGCTCGCGAGGTGGAATTGGGTTTTCGCGTTATCCTGTGTTGCCTCAGCACTGCTGCTCTGTGCAAGTTTCATCCAGGACATCGTTCTCTATTCCGGAACGGAAGCGGATTTATCCAATAAAATTTGGTTACTTGACGTGGATTCCGAAGAAAGTGCTTTCACCTGGCTTTCGGTGATCGTGGCGTTTTGCGCAGCCGGGTTGCTTTTTCGGGCAGGGAGCGAGGCGTCAATGCGCAATAGCCGGTTTATATGGCATTGGTACTTTCTCGCTGCTCTTTTTATGCTGCTGTCATTCGATGAATTCGCAGGCATTCATGAGAAGATTTCCGCCGTTCTGTCTTTGAGGATGGAGAATACCGGCCTGTTGTATTTCGCTTGGGCTGCGCCGGCAGGCGTTATCAGCGTGTTCGGATTAGCGGTCTTTGTTCCGTTCATCCGATCATTTTCCCCACGGCTCGCAGTCCTTCTGGTGATTTCCGCCGTGGTATTTCTGAGCGGGGCTGTCGGGTTTGAGATGATCGGCGGCAGCGTTGCGGAACTGGAAGGTGTCGGATCATTTCGTTATCGAATATTGACGAACTTCGAGGAAGGCCTCGAAATGGCCGGGATGTTGATCTTCATCTTCGTCGTGCTCTCCCATCTGGAAGGCAACGAAACCTCACCTCGCGTTCTGGCGGCGCGTTAAAATTGCCCTTTGATGCTTTGACAATCTGATGCGCGGGGGAATCAACAGTTGCTGGCGCAATCCTGCGGCATCTGTGTCATGCGGGATGAATATAGACTGACCTTTAATGACGCGAACCACGCCGGATCGAGGAAAACACTATGAAGAGATGGCTCGTTTTCGGCGCTGTTGCGATCGTCTTTCCAATCATATGCGGCTTTGTCCACGCGGTGACGGCGAACCTCCTCGTATACGAGTTCCGAAGATATCGAAAAGCTTCAGGCGATTCTGAAGCGGCCCGATATTGACGGCATTCAGATTGTCTATACCTGGAAATCGCTTGACCCGGCAAAGACGGATGTGATTTCTCTGCAATCGAGCGGGATCTTGCCACCGCAGGCGCATCGGGCAAGAAACTCTTTTATCCAGATGCAGGATCGTTTCTTTTCCATCCGATGCGAGAAATGTGCCCGATTATCTCCTGATCGAGCCACAATATGACGGTGGTCTGGTTGCCCAGATCGACAGAGGGGCAGCCCGTCGGTCATGGCTGGGGCGCCATGTAGTGGAATTCCGCCGTGCGTAAGCGTTATCAGGCACTACTCAAAGCCTTGGCCCATAGATTGGACGGCTGGGTGTTCGGCGTGAACCTGCCGGAAACCGCGGTTGATGTCGATGAGAAGCACGACAAATCCGGTTTCAGCTGCGATGCCTATTTCGATGCCGAGATGCAGAATCCGAAAACGACGAGGGTTCCAGCTCATCTGGTCGCGCCCGAACCGGGACTGATATTCCCGGTTAAGGCCCCGCCGTCCCAGGCGAGGCCTTAACCACGGAATACACAGCATTTACAACAATGCTGTAAATGCTGGATATGTATCGGTTCTGATGCTATAGTGTCCTTGCAAAATCATCTGGAGATCAACATGCCCCACACCGGTGGTTCCTATTCGACAAGCGATCTTTCCCGGAAGTCCGGCGATATCATCGCCGAGGCATTGCGCCATCCGGTCACGATCACCCAACGTAACAAGCCGCGCCTCGTCCTTCTTAACATCGATGACTACGAACGGCTGATGCGGCAATCCGATGCCCGTTCAGTCGGCACACTCAAAACCATGCCAAGTGAGCTGCTCGACGAATTCGAGGCGGCGGTGGACGCCTATGCGGGGACCGACGAGCCCAACCGGTGAGCAACTATGATGACATCCAGACCGCGGCGGTCATCCGTTATCCCTATTTATGGGCACGGCAAGCCCGAAAAGGGGCGACAGAGGGGCGGAAGGACCGGCCAGTCGCCGTCGGCGTGAGGCTTGCCCGACCTGACGGCGACCTGGTTCTGTTTTTCCCGATCACGACCAAGCAGCCCGAGCAGGCTCGCTTCGCGGCTGAAATTCCGGCCATGGAGAAGCGGCGGGCCGGACTCGATGCAGATCTACACCTCTGGATCGTACTCGATGAATTCAACACCGATATCGTTGGCCGCTCCTTTTACATCGAGCCCGAGCCTCCGATCGGGCAGTTCAGCAAAGCGTTCTTCCTTCCCCTCCTCCGCGAGTTCATCGCGCGCCGCAAATCGTTCACCGAGATCAGCCGTATCAGATAGCACACTCTGAGATTCCTTCCCGGACGAGTGGGGTTGAACGTCTACTCCGGCCTGCCCCTGAGAAGTGGTGGTGTACCATTCCGATGTCTTCGATGAGTTTGTGGCGTTCGTTGCGGGTTTGCCATAAATCAGCGTTCGCCGATCCTTTCAAATTATGATATGTAGCGAGGATGAGCGCGTGGCCGGGAAGGCCAGGCCCGGGAATGTCGATCTCTGGCAACCGTGGCTTTCAATCGAGATGACTGCACGCAAGCAGACCATCCAGACGCCAATTCTTAAAAAACTCATCCGCGAATGCCGCTAATTTTCACCTTCATTTCCACGGTGATTTAAGCGGCTTCCGATACCGTCCTTCGCATAACACGAAAAACCAATGGGAGTGCTATGCGATGAAAACACCGACACAAAACCAGGTAGGCAAGTTCAGAAAATCGACAGTTCTGGTTGGTCTTGCTGTGGCCTTGAACCTTCTTGCCGGGTGCTCGGTCATGCCTGACAGTACCCTGACCACATCGTCGGTGTCGCAGGTTGGCTATCCCGGCGTATCTCTTGCTCGGAAAAAGCCGGCACAGAGCAGAAAGGTCATAAAGAAAGCAAGCTTCAAGCCGGCTGGTCGCAGCTATCTCGGTCGTGCGCCCTATATCTGCACCCCAAGCGGCTTCGGAAAGACCTCGCGCTGCTTCCTTCGGGGATAAGACTGATCACGTAGCGGAGCTATCCAGATGCGTGCCAGTATCGTAGTCTTGCTCTTCGCGGCCTGGTGTCTTGCGGCACCCGGCGTGGGTTCTGCGGAGCGAAGCGCCGGCATTGACAGAATGAAGACAGTCTCGATCGGTCCGACGGAATCCACCGCCCGGCCGCACCGGAATGCGCCATTATTGCTTGGCGTCTATGATCCGCATGATCGGTTCCAGGATTCGAACCGTCCGCGGATCGAGCATGTCTTCATTTACTGGCAGGCCATCGACCAGGCGATGCTGGCGAAGAAGATGCGCCTTGCCCGCGAGAAAGGGCGGATCCTTATGGTCACCGTGGAGCCCTATACAAAGGCGGCGAACTGGCGCGACGGAGGTGATCGGCTATTTGCCGATATCGAGCAAGGTGCGTTCGATCCCCAGATCGCGGCGGTATGCGGCGCGACAGGTGATTTTCCAGGCGATCTCTGGATCCGCTGGGGACATGAGATGGAAGACCCTACCGGGCGCTATCCATGGGCCCGTCATGATGCCCGGGGCTATATCGCGGCCTATCGGAAATTCGTTGATGCATGCCGGAAAATGACGCCGCGCGCCCGTTTCATCTGGTCGCCCAAGGGCGAGCGCGGCCTCGCCGCCTATTATCCCGGCAACGACTATGTCGACATGGTCGGCGTGTCGTTGTGGGGGTTGGAGAAATGGGATCTGGACCAATACGGGCGTCGGCAGGGCTTTGCCGAGACCTTCAGCGAGAAATACCGGCGTGTCGAGCGCTTTGGGAAGCCGATCGTCATAGCGGAACTGGGAGCAGCCGGAGGAAAGGCGTACCGCCAGAAGTGGTTCTCTGAAATTTCCGGCCTCTCCGCGGGCCGCAATCCTTTTCCGCTGCTGGCCGGCATTGTCTATTTCAACGACAAGGAGCCATACCATTGGCCGCAGGGATATGGATCGCCGGACTGGCGCATAAGCACGGCGGCCTTGGGAGACGGTCAGCCATTGGCCGCCTCCTTGAAATAAAAAGTCCGGGACCGAACGGGCATGGCTCGAACGATCCCGGCAAGAACCCTACCTGGTGGCCGACAGCCGAGCCTCGATTTTGTTCAGACGCGAGCTGACATAGTTGCCACTGCGCAATTTCGCGTATTCGTCGCCGTTTTTTACACGGGCGTGTTTGAATACGTACCAATCTCCGTCGGGTTCGCGCTTCTGGAAGATGACATTGCCTTTCTTCCGATGGCTGAAGCATGTCAGCGCCGGCGCCGTACCGCTTTTGGTGTGCCAGTCGGCCCTGAAGCAGAGCTTGCCCGGCTGGGTGATGAACCAGGTGCCAACACCATACGAGCCCGCTTTTCCGTTGCCCGACACGGCGGTAAACTTGCGCCCCTTCACCGAGAAATAACCCGCGCCGTCTTTCCAGATCCAGGACCGGTTGTGATAAAGACGGTAAAGTTCCGCGCTGGTGAGCGGGGTGGCCGTGCTTGCATCCATATTTGTTTTGCTTGGTGCGGCCATGGCGCTAGGAATTGCCATTCCCAAGCCACCAAAAACTGCACCGGCGATCAGTGTCATACAAAACATCGACATTTCTTTACTCCCGTATGGGTTCATGCCTCAGTTCGAGGCGTCCTGGACAACCCGCCAGTCCGGACGCCCGTAGCCATCCGGCCACGGATAGACTTCGCGATCGTTGAAATAGACGACAGCGGTCAATTTCGGGAACTCGGGGTGCGGCTGCGCCACGGTCTGCGCCCAGTCGCGCACATAGGGCTGGTCACCCTCATAGCCGAGCTCGGCCACGACGATGGGCTTGCCCAAATCCTTGACACGCTCATATCCCGGCGTCAGCAGCTCGACGAATGTCCGGTTCCTGCCGGCCTTGTCATTGTCGTATGTCTGGTAGCCAAAGACCGACAGGCCGATCACGTCCACATATTCGTCACCGGGGTAGAAAGCCTCCAGACCCTCGTTGCCCTTCGGCGACCACATGTATTTGGCGTTATCGAGATGCTTGCGGCACACTGTCACCACCCGACGGTACGCGGCGACATAGTCCTGCGGACGCCAATGCGCCCAGGTGAACTGGTTATCCGTCTCGTCCATTTCCTGGGCCCAGCGGATGGTGACCGGGCTTTTCAGCTTCGCCGCTTCCGAGCAGACCGCCGCCATGTTGGCATCATACTTGCCGCTCAGAATCCCCTTGGAAAGTTCCGGAGGAGAGAGCCGCCAGTCGACGGACCAGGACCATGGCTCCACCGTGATCATGAGCGATCGGCCGCGCTGTTGCGCATATTCGTCGGCGATGGAAAGCGTGGAGAGATCCACGTCTTCCCAGGGCAGGAACAGATGTTCGATCTTGGAATTCGGATCCGCGCTGAAATCACCATGCGGATCGTATGCGCCGAAATCGATGGACGACTGGGTTATGACCGGCCGCTTGTCGGACGGAACATTGGCCGTTGAAGAGTTGGCGTCAGGAATGCCGCGCGGCGCGTTGTTTGCCGCCATGACAGCGCCCGACATTGCCAGTACGACACATGAGAGCGCAATTATTTTCGGTGTCTTTTTCATTGTATCCCTCCAATATCGGTATTCACCGCCGGATTTTGCGTTTTAGGCGGTTCATTCACTGGACGTGCTTGTCCTGCGGCGGATCCTGCATCGCCTCCAGCTCGGCGGAGACGAGATCTTCCCTGACGAGCTTGTTGAACTCGTCGTCATCCGTCGGTTCGGCATTCTTGAAAACATACCAGTCGCCGGAGGGTTCTTTTTTCTGATAGACCGTTCCGTCATGGGTCTTGTGGCTGAAACAGGTCTTGTCGGGAAACGTGCCGGCCTGCGTATGCCATGCGGCCTTGAAGCAGAGCTTGCCGCTGTCGGTGACGATCCATCGGCCTTCGGCCCAGGTGGTGCTCGCGCCAGATCCGGCAACGGCCTTGAAAGTGCGACCGTCATCCTGCATCAGCCCCGCGCCATCAGCCCATCTCCAGCTCTTGTCGCGATAAAGCGTATAAAGCTCGACGCCTGTCATCACGCGCGCATTTTGGGGCACGACGGTTTGTTCGGTAGCCCAGACCTGACCGGAGGACAGGACGAGGCCCGCCAGGATGCATGAAACTCCACGAAACCACCCGTGAAACCGGCCGTGGCCCGATGTCTCCTGATTGGTGTAGCTGGTCTTCATTGTTCGATCTCCGTCGCACGGTTCCGCGGTATTTCGGAACGCCATCTCGGCTTGAAAACGGTTTTGCGTAGTCTTTCGCCGCCAATTCCGGCGCCCGCCACCGAATAGCGCTCTTCGAAAATGGTCAGCCTTCCTGCGCCCCAGGCGAGGGCCTCAAGCCCGTCTTTTCCATGCTCGGCTGTGGCGATCCCTGGCAGGATGATCAGCGAAAGGAGGCTGGCCGCCATCGCGGGGCGGTATATGCGCTTTTTCACCCTTACGGTGTTCTCCCGCGCATGCTGGATGACGATGACCAGAAAAAGCGTCGTATAGAGCACCGCATTGATGATGGCGAAGAGGTAGAAGCCGCGGCTCTCTCCTGCATCGCTTATGAGCAGGACCGGCAATACGGACGCGATCGAGAGAAAGCCGTATGGTGCGAGAACCCGCAGGGGCAGCGGATCCACTTCCGACGCGCCTTTCGGGGTGACCCGGAAATCGACGAAGGAGCCGGTGATCCAGTCACGCGCGGCAGCCATCGTCCCGGCAAGCGCCCAGGGCCAGCGGGCAAAGAGGAAAAGGATGAATTCCCAGCTCAGGACCTTCGCGTCGAATGGACGAAAGGTGCCGCCCGCCCGCCAGCGATAGGCCATCAGAACGAGAATGATGGAAAGCGGTGCGAAATGCGTGAGGAAATCGGGATATGTCACGCCAACGAAGTTCTGCCCTTTCACCAGCGCGATGATCGGCATGGCGAACATCAGTGCCATGAACAGCGCAAAAAGAGGGTACCAGAACTGCGAGAACAGAAACTGGAACTTGAGGCGCAACGGCAGCCGGCCGACGAGTTTCGGCGACCATTCAAGGAGCAGCATCACCAGGCTGCGCGACCACTGGAATTCCTGCGTGACGAGATCGCCGAATGTGCGCGGTCCGTCGCCATGCGCAATGGCGTCGAGCGCGTGTACGCCGCGCCAGCCATGGGCGTTCATCATCAGCGTCGTCGAGTGATCTTCGGCGAGCTCGGGGCCAAGGCCGCCGATCTCCTTCAGCGCCGCGGTGCGCACCGCGTAATGGGAGCCGATGCACAGCGGCGCCAGGCCCGCATTATAGCCGGATTGAAGCGAGCCGTGCATGCTTGCCTCTGCGTAGAGCCTGCCACGCGCCGACCAGCTTTCGGTGGCGTTGCGGTCGCAGATGCTCGGGGCCGAGACATAGCCGACGGCGGGGTCGGCGAACGGACGCAGCATCTCATGGAGATAGCCGGGTTCGGGAACATGATCCGCATCGAGCTGGGCCACGAAATCATAGCGGTCGTAGCCATAATTATCATAGAAGAAGGCGAGATTGCCTTCCTTGCAGCGGGTGCGCCGCGGCCATGATGTCCGGTGATAATCGGCCCGGCCCTTGCGGGTTGAGACGAAAACGCCGTGCCTGCGGCACCAGTCGAGTGTCTCGGGCGAGGGATCCTCGTCGGCGAGCCAGGTATCGTGCGGCACGTCCTGGTCAAGCATCGCCCTCAAGGTTTCCGCCACCACGGGGAACGGCTCCGACGGCGCTTTGGTCACGACCATGGCGACGCGGCTGCCGGCGGGCAGTCGCAACGGACCGTTCGGCTTGAGGCCTCGATAAAATACAGCGATGAAATAAGCCGGCAGCAACGTCACCCAGACAAGAATGGCGGTGACCGTAACGGAGCCGAGAATGCTGATGTGATGTTCAGGCTGCAACCACCAGGCCCAGAAATAGGCGAGGGCGGCAACCCAGACCGCCACCCCCGCCAGATATTCGAGCCGCCGGTAGCCTGACAGAACGGCGACCATCGGTGGCTCGACCCCCACCTCGACCTGCAGATCGCGGGACTTCGCCAGGTCCTTGGTCGCGACATGCCTCATGGTTGCGCCTCCAGCCCGAAAAAGGGCGCGGCGGTTCGCACGATGGTATCGAGATCGGAATATTGAGGCGAAAAGCCCAGTGTCGCGCGGGCCAGGCTCGGATCTGCGTAAAGCGCCGGCGGATCGCCCGCCCGTCTCGGATGGATTTCGATCGGGACGCTCCGTCCGGTGACCCGGTTGATCGCGTCGAGGATTTCCCTGATCGAGGAGCCTTGGCCGGTTCCCAGATTGACGGCGAGATTATCGCCGCCTTTCGCCAGATGGTCGAATGCCAGCACATGCGCCCGTGCAAGATCGCAGACATGGATATAGTCGCGAACGCATGTGCCGTCCTCGGTCTTGTAATCGTCCCCGAATACCTCCAGCCGCGAAATCCTGCCGCTCGCGGCAAGCAAGGCTCGCGGGATGAGATGGGTTTCAGGATCGTGCCATTCGCCAAGCTCGCCGTCCGGGTCCGCTCCGCAGGCATTGAAATATCTCAGCGCCACATAGCGCAGGCCGAAGGCAGCGGCATAATCGGCAAGCATGTGCTCGGCGATCAGCTTGGTCTTGCCATAGGGGTTGATCGGAGCCTGCGGCGTCGTCTCGGCGATCGGGAGGGCTGCGGGCACGCCATAGGTGGCGCAGCTCGAGGAGAAAATGACCTTGTCCAGCCCTGCCTGGCGGCAGGCATCGAGCAGCGACAGCGTGCCGCTGACATTGTTGCGGTAATATTTCGAGGGATCCGCGACCGATTCACCCACATAGGCCGAAGCCGCGAAATGAATGATGGCGGCGGGTTCGTATTGCGTAATCGTGCGCGCCAGATGGAGCGTATCGAGCATCTCGCCGTGAACGAACGGTCCCCAGCACACCGCCGAGCGGTTGCCCGTCGACAGATTGTCGTAGACGACAGGCTCGATCCCCCTGGAGCTCAGGAGCTTGGCGGTATGGCTTCCGATGTAGCCGGCGCCACCCGTGACGAGGATTCGCGGCGTGGACATCAGGCTACCTTGACGAGTTCCCGGCTCGTGTGTGCGAGAAGACGGTCGAAATAAAGGATCGTCTCCTTCAACCCGGCCGATAAAGGCACCTTCGGCTGCCAATCCAGTTCACGCTTGGCGAGCGAGATATCCGGCCGGCGCTGGCGCGGATCATCGACCGGCAGCGGGTGGTGGACGATCTTCGAGGACGACCCGGTCATCTCGATCACCCGCGTGGCAAGTTCGCCAATGGTGAATTCGCCGGGATTGCCCAGATTGACGGGCCCCTGGAATGAGGGTGCTGAATTCATCAGCCGAATAAAGCCCTCGATCAGATCATCGACGAAGCAGAACGAACGGGTCTGCGAACCATCGCCATAGATCGTTATGTCCTCACCCCTCAGCGCCTGGACGATGAAGTTGGAAACGACGCGGCCGTCATCGGGTCGCATGCGGGGACCATAGGTATTGAAGATACGTGCGATCTTGATCTCGGTGCCGTATTTCTTGTGGAAGTCAAAGAACAGCGTTTCCGCGCAGCGCTTGCCCTCGTCGTAGCAGGAGCGGGGACCGAACGAGTTGACATTGCCCCAGTAGCTTTCGACCTGCGGGTGAATGTGCGGATCGCCATAGATTTCAGAGGTCGATGCCTGGAAGATGCGCGCATTATGCTGCACGGCCAGTTCCAGGAGATTGAGCGAACCCAGGACGCTCGTCATCATCGTATGGATCGGGTCGGCCTGATAATGCGGAGGCGACGCCGGACAGGCGAGGTTGTAGATCTCGTCGATCTCGACGGCGATCGGCTCGACGATGTCCTGATTGACGGTGCTGAACGTATCGAAACGTGTCAGATGCCTGACATTGCGCCTGAGGCCCGTCGAGAAATTGTCGACACAGATGACGCGGTGGCCGGCGCGCAGAAGGCGTTCACAAAGATGCGAACCAAGAAAGCCCGCTCCGCCGGCAACAAGGATGCGCCTCTGCACCTGATTTTTGGATAACAAACGGGTGTCATTCGGCGCCGAGTTAACGGCAGAGCGGAAACGTGTTTTATACAAGTTGCCCATAATAACCCCACTATTTTTATGCCCCTTATTTCCATTTCAGTAAATAATAAACAATTAAATCTTCAATCCACCTAGTAGTGGCATTAAAAATATTTGCTTACTACCTAAGAACTATAAGAAGGAGCCTTTTTACTTCATACATACCCCCTTTGGGATTGTCGTTATCTCAAAATCCGGAAAATTATCACGGCGTACATTTCTACGGGGGCGGTGCACTCTTCGCTCGACTGCATCGTCCAAAGGACGATGAGGAACAACGTTTGGAGGAATTGATTTGTATGAGTCCGGTGATCCCAGCGTCCGGCGAGTACCAAAAAAGACACAATGCGCACAAATGCTGATTTAGGGGAATGGACGGAGGGCTTGATTCTACAGGGAGAACTCTGTGAATAGTTGCCCATCGAGCTCTGAGGAAGACGGCAAACGATTTTCTCCGATCCCGATATCACCGGATTTTGAGCGGCGGCGCTGGCCGCGCAAGCCATCCTATCGCGGGCGATCCGGTCCGCCTTCCGCGCCGGCTCTCGAACCATTGCGTTTCTCGACCCGAGATCTGACGCCCGCGGATCAGTTCGGCGCCTGGCAGATGCACATGGAATCGCTGGTCGAGATCAGCCTGCCGGACGGCGTTTCTCCCGACGATGGGTTTCCGGCCGATCAGACGGTATGGAATCTCGGCGGCATGCTTTTCGTCAGGCAGCGGATGCCGGCCCATAGCTACATGCGCTCCGCCGCCAGGCTGCGCGCCAGCCTGATCGACCACTGGTATGTCGGCATATTGCACAGCGGCCGGACCTGGACCGAGGTGGATGGCTTCGTTGCCGAAAACGAACCGGACAAGGTGGAATTCAGGTCACTCGGCCATCCGTTTCGCGGCCGCATGACCGAATCCGAAGCGATTTATCTCTACATGCCCCGCGATCTTTTCGCTGATACGCCGGGCATCGTGGACATGGCCAACAATTCGATCCTGTCGGATAGCCTCGCCAGACTTCTGATCGAATATGTCAGCGGCCTCGAAGCAACGCTGGATGGTCTGGTGGCCGAGGATCTGCCGAGAGTCGTGCAGACCGTGCGCGACATGGTGGTCAACTGCCTCTTGTCTCCGGCCTGCGCGACAACCGAGCAGCAGACGGATATCGGACTGATGGAGCGTGCCCGCCAGCATGTCCACCGCAACCTTCATTCGCCCGAGCTTACGCCCGATGCCCTTTGCCGGGTTCTGGGAGTTTCCCGGACGCGTCTTTATCAGATGTTCGAGCCGAGCGGCGGCGTTCACCACTATATACGCAAGCGGCGGCTTCTGGCGGCGCATGCAGCCCTCAGTGATCCGGCGAACAATCAGCGCATCCTCGATATCGCTCAATCCACCGGTTTCGATTCAGCGGCCAATTTCAGTCGGGCGTTCAGTCAGGAGTTTGGTTACAGCCCTCGCGAAGCTCGCAAAGCGATCATTCCGGGGCAGCCGGTCCAGACCGGGTCTCATCCGGAAAAACAGGAGCCGTCCTCCTTTGACGCATGGCTCAGGCAGTTGGGAAACTGATGTTCGGTCAAGCGCCGACGGCGGTAGCCAACAGCAGCCATGTACCGACTGCGATCAAGACCGCTCCCGCAATACGTGGGAGCCAGCGCCCTGTTGGGACAAGCTTTTCAACAAGAACATAGATGGCAATGGCGGCAATCCACAGCGGGTTCATAACGCCGCCGACGAACAATAATCCCATCAATGCCCAGCAGCATCCGACGCAATAGACCCCGTGGCGAAAGCCAATGGTCAGGGAGCCGAGCGGATCGCGGCGGAAGCCTCCGTGATGTTGAATGAAAGCGATCGGGTTCTGGCAATGGGTGAGGCAGGCGTTCTTTACCCCTGTCCACTGAAAAAGGCCGGCGGAAACGAGGACAAGTCCGGTGAATGCCGTGCTGGTGCTTGCCATCATCGGGGTAATCAGCAAAGTGCGCTCCAGCACCCATTGAGCGATCGTCGCGGCAAGCGAAAATCCCGTCCAGGCAAGCAGATAGCCGCCGGCGAAGAAGCCGGTGGCCGCCAGTGGCTTGCCCTGGAGGGCGCTCTGTCGCCCGACACGGGCATAGAGCAGGATCATCGGGGACGCGGACGGCGTCATCATGCCGATCATCATTATCGTCCACATGGCAAACGTGAACATGAAATCGGAAGCGTTCCAGGCGCGCAGAACTGGTTCAAGCACCGCGCCATTGGACATATCCATGTCCATGTCAGGCATCGACATGGTGCCGGCATCCATCGGCTGCATCTGCATTCCATTGACGAGCCAAAGGACATAGATCCAGGCCAGCAGCGTCAGCGCAGCCAATGATGTTGCGGCGATCGCTCGCTCCCGCCGCAAGATTTTTTCCAGTGCGGCTTCAGACATGGCGTTTAGTGGACGACGCCACTTTCCGTCATGTGCAATCTCGCGAACTGGGCATGCGAGTTCTGGAGCGACAGCCGCACGGGTCCTTTCGTCTCCGCCGAGCCTCGCCCGACTTCGCAGACGTCATATTCGAAACCTTGCGGCAGGTTGATGCGTGCGCGGTGTTCGGCGCCGGTTATGGGATTGAGGATCGGTTCGCCTTGCGCTTCGATCCATCCCGGAACATTCAACCGGGCCATGCGGCCATCGACATCGATTTCGAATTCGATCCTGGCAAAGACCGGGTCGTGAACTTTCGAAAACGTCGTCGAAAAGACCTGAAAGAATGTAGCGCCAGGCTCGGTGTCGAGCCCGCTCATGATCCGCAGCAGCGCCTCGCGTTGTTCCGGTGTGGCGCGTTCATCGACGATGGGAACGACTTCGCCATTGCCCTCGTGGATCGCCCCCGGCCAGGAAACGATCAGGGCGCATTTCAACCCGTCGAGTTTCGTATCGCCATGGTGGCCTTCCTCGATGTCGATTGCCCCGATCGCGTGGCATTTCCCCTGGGTGGGCATCGCATTGAACTGGCAGGGGCATCCATATGCACAGTTGCAATGGACAAATTCACGGCCCTTCAGCGTCCATTTGATATCGGTCATTTCCTCCTCCCAATATCCCGCTCTTCGGCGTGCAGTTTTCTGCTGATCAATTAAGCGCCTCATTCGTTGTTTTGTCGAGTGTCAGCCGCGCTGCGCGGCTACGCTGATAGGCGAATTCAACATGCTGAAATAGGCGGAAACCAGCCAAGACAGTCCGCGGATTCTTCATTTTTTTCCCGGTTTTGATCTGAAACAACCCTGTTTTGGGCACTTCGGATATCGTGTTAAAGTGCACTGGCTTCCGAACGAAAGCCATGGTCGCGCGTTAGGTCTTCACGACCGCAACAGACAAATCCGTTTACCACGAGGATGTCCGAAATGCTCGAGCATGCTGAAGCACAAGGCGGGTCCAAACGGCTGTCCCAACAAGAACTGAAGCGGATCGACGCCTATTGGCGCGCCGCGAACTACCTGACGGTCGGCCAGATCTATCTGCTCGACAACCCGCTCCTTCGCGAACCCCTGCGCATTGAGCATGTGAAGCCGCGTTTGCTCGGCCATTGGGGAACCTCGCCGGGCCTGAGCTTCGTTTATGCCCATCTCAACCGCGTTATCCGGAACCAGGATGCTGATGTCATCTATATCTGCGGTCCGGGGCATGGCGGCCCGGCGATGGTCGCCAACACCTATCTCGAGGGCACCTATAGCGAGCTCAATCCCGATATACCGCTCGATGAAGAGGGGATGCGGAAGCTCTTCCGGCAATTCTCTTTCCCCGGCGGGATTCCGAGCCATGCCGCGCCGGAAGTCCCGGGATCGATCAACGAGGGCGGCGAGCTTGGCTATGCGCTTTCCCATGCCTATGGCGCCGCATTCGACAATCCGGACCTGATCGTCGCCTGCGTCATCGGTGACGGCGAAGCCGAGACGGGCGCGCTGGCGGCCGCCTGGCACTCCAATAAGTTCCTCAATCCCCGCCACGACGGCGCGGTCCTGCCGATCCTGCATCTCAATGGCTACAAGATCGCCAATCCGACGATACTGGCGCGAATTCCCGAAGACGAGCTGCGTGCGCTGTTCATCGGCTATGGATATAAGCCGCTGTTCGTGGAAGGCGAGGACCCGACCGTTATGCACGAGCGGATGGCCGCGGTTCTTGACGAGGCGATGCGGGAGATCAAGTCGATCCAGCGGGAGGCCAGGCATGGCGGGGATCAACAGACCGGCCGCCCCCGATGGCCGATGATCGTCCTTCGAAGCCCGAAGGGCTGGACAGGGCCGAAGGAAGTCGACGGATTGAAGACGGAAGGCTTCTGGAGGGCGCACCAGGTGCCTCTGGCGGGGCTTGCCGACAATCCTGAACATCTGAAGCTCCTGGAGGAATGGCTGCGGAGCTATCGTCCGGAGGAACTGTTCGACGATGCTGGCTCGCCGTCTGCCGAAATCCGTGACACCACGCCGAAAGGAACGCGGCGCATGAGCGCCAATCCGCATGCCAACGGCGGCCTCTTGCGCAAATCGCTGGAAATCCCGGATATGAAAGCGCATGCGGTGGAGTTCGCCGCGCCCGGCGCGGCAAAGGCGGAAGCGACCCGGGTGATGGGAGGCTTCCTGCGCGACGTGATGCGGACAAACGCGGCGTCCCGCAATTTCCGCGTCGTCGGGCCTGATGAGACCGCTTCGAACCGTCTCCAGGATCTTTTCGAGATTACCGAGCGCGCCTGGATGGAGAAGATCCTTCCCGAGGACGTTCATCTCGGCCGTGACGGCCGTGTTCTCGAGATTCTCTCCGAGCATACCTGCCAGGGCTGGCTCGAAGGCTATCTGCTGACAGGAAGACATGGCTTGTTTTCCTGCTACGAAGCTTTCATCCACATCATCGATTCCATGTTCAATCAGCATGCGAAATGGCTGGACGCAAGCCGCGACATCCCGTGGCGGCGGCCGATTTCATCGCTGAACTATCTTCTCACCAGCCACGTCTGGCAGCAGGACCATAACGGCTTCAGCCACCAGGACCCGGGTTTTGTCGACGTCGCGCTGAACAAGAAGGCCGATATCGTCCGCGTCTATCTGCCGCCCGACGCCAACACCCTGCTTTGCATTACCGACCACGTGCTGCGCACCTGGGACCGCATCAACATCGTCGTTGCCGGCAAGGCGCCGTCATGGCAATGGCTGTCGCTCGATGAAGCGAAAGCGCATTGCAAGACCGGGATCGGCGTCTGGAACTGGGCGTGCCAGGGCGACGGGGCCGACCCTGATGTGGTGATGGCCTGCGCCGGCGATGTGCCTGCCCTCGAAACCCTGGCCGCCGCCCAGATACTCAAGGAGCATATGCCGGAACTGAACATCCGCGTCGTCAATGTCGTCGACCTGATGACGCTGCAGCCGAAGGAGGTTCACCCGCACGGCCTCTCCGACCGGGATTTCGACGCGCTTTTCACGGCCGACAAGCCCGTCGTTTTCGCCTACCACGGCTATCCCTGGACGATCCACCGGCTGACATACCGAAGGACAAACCACGGCAATATTCACGTACGCGGCTACAATGAAGAGGGAACGACCACGACGCCCTTTGACATGACGGTGCTGAACGGCCTCGACCGGTTTCATCTGGTCCAAACCGTCATCGACCGGGTGCCGGCCGCGCAAGCGGCAGGCGCGAAATTGAAGCAGCTGATGGAGGCGAAGCTTCTGGAGCATCACGACTATATTCGCGCCCATGGAGAAGACATGCCTGATGTGCGCAACTGGCACTGGGAGGCGGAAGCTGCGGGATAGCCGGATGGTGCACGGCAGGGGACTGACGTCATGAGCGATGCCATTCTCGTTCTCAATGCCGGTTCATCGAGCCTGAAATTTGCTGTGTTCGGGAGCCAACCCGATCTCCCGCTCATGATGAAAGGCGGGATTTCATCACTGCATGATGCTCCCGTCCTGAAGGTCAAGACGGCCGACAAGGGAGAAGCCGAGGAGATCCCGCTGGAGCCGGGCGCACTCGGGATCAAGGCCGCCGTCGAGCAGATCGTCGCGGAAATCACCGCTCACGGGCTCCACCCTGGCATAGGGACGGTGGGTCACAGGATCGTTCACGGCGGGCGCGATTTCACGGCCGCGACGATTCTTGACGCGCCGGTGCTCGCCGCCCTTCGAAATCTGATCCCGCTTGCGTCGATCCATCAGCCGGCCAACCTCGATATCGTCGCGGCGGCGGCGAAGCTGTTTCCCGATACGCTTCAGGTCGGGTGTTTCGATACCGCCTTTCATGCCGGCCGTCCGCAACTGGCAAAACTTTATGGGCTACCGCGCGAATTGACAGAAGACTGCATAATATCTTTCGGATTTCACGGGATCTCCTATGGCTATATTGCCTCGAAGCTTCGGGAACGCTACGGGCCGGAGGCAGGTGGACGGGTGATCGTCGCGCACCTTGGCAGTGGCGCCAGTCTCTGTGCCATGGATCAGGGGAGGAGCATCGCCACGACGATGGGATTTTCCCCGCTCGACGGCCTCGTCATGAGCACCCGTTGCGGAACGCTCGATCCCGGTGCCGTTCTCTATCTCCTGCAGGAACGCAAACTGTCCGTCGAGGCGCTTTCGCGGCTGCTTTACCAGCAGTCGGGACTTCTCGGGGTTTCCGGCATTTCGGGCAACATGCGAAGCCTGCTCGATGCGGATGACGAACACGCTGCGCAGGCAGTCGATCTCTTCGTTTATCGGGCCGGCCGCGAAATCGGTTCGCTGGCCGCTGCCGTCGGAGGTCTGGACACGCTGGTTTTCACGGCTGGCATCGGCGAAAATTCCCCTGAGATCCGGAAACGGATTTGCCAGGCGGCCGGCTGGCTCGGCGTCGCGATCGACAAGGAGCGCAACCGGCGAAACGAGGAATGCGTCAGCGCTTCGGGTTCATCCGTCGACGTCCTGGTCATTCCGACGGACGAGGAGCGGGCAGTCGCGAAGGAAACGCTGTCGCTCATAACCGCGCACCGTTTATGAAGCCTTAGTTGGACAGAAGGCGATGGAGCGATCCGTCCTTGAGGAGGGAATCGGTCATGCCGCCGAATATCCATTCGCTTACGCGGCTGCGACCGTAGCCTCCCGCGACGATGAGATCGGCTCCGATGTCATGCGCCAATCCGATAAGCGCCTCGGCTCCCTGGTCATCTTCCCGAACATTGCTGCGCGCCTTGACACCATGTTTCGTCAGGAAACGGACGACATCCTCAGCGCCTTCGCGGGCAAGCTGCCAGTCATTCTCCACAACGGTCGCTACAAGCACCTCGCTGGCGCCGGCGAGGAACGGCATGGCGTCGACGACGGCCCGCCGCGCCTCACGCGTATCCTTCCATGCGACAAGGACTTTATCCGCGGAAAGCGGCGCCAGATTATCCGCCGCGAACAGGACAGGCCGTCCTGCGGACAGGATCAGTTCTCCCGCATTCACCATTCGGGAATGGTTGCCACGGTTTTCAGGCGCAGCGGTAGCGGTTACGATCAGATCGGCCGCCCTGCCATTCATGGCAAGAAAATGGGTCGGGTCTCCTAGCTCGCCGCGCCAGAAGATGTTTTCGCCATTGCCGGTCACGGTCAGGAACTCTTTTTGCAATTCCTCGAGACGTTGCTCGATTTCCGCCGTGCGCAGGCGCAACAGTTCGACCGCCACCACGCCACTATCGTCACCGGGAATGACGACATGGGCCTGAGCGGCCGCAAGTGCGATCAAATCCGCCCTGAACCGGTTGGCTAAGCCCTGGGCAAATGTCAGCGGTGGGGTAGCCGGAGCATCTATGTCGAGCTGAACCATGATTGTGTTGAAGACCATTTCTCGCTCCTTCGCATTGAAGAGTAAGATCATCACGACGGGGCAGGATACGCCTTGACGTGCGTCAAGGCGAAGGGGAGCGGAGCCGCTACCATTATAACAAATGAATGGAGAACGATGATGAAGATCACCACCGCCGAACACAAAGCCAGGCTTTCCCATGTGCGTCTCGAACTCGCACGGGAAAAGGACCATCCCGAAGGCGACAGGACCATCGGATATGATCTTGTTGTTCCACTTGCATCGGACGGTCGTCTCGACCCTGCGGCATGGAAGAAAGGACAGACCGCCTGCCGGGTGCGCCGTTTCCGACCGGGAGAGGAAGACCGCATCGGGCACCTGCGCCGCAAGCCGGGAGGCCAATGGTTTTTCGATTATGTGGAAGGCGAAGAAGACGATGAGATCGGCTTCCGTCTCGGTGAGGAACACTTTGCGGCCGGCGAATATGTTTCGATCCGCAGTGACGGCGTAATGCACACTTACCAGGTGAAGCTCGTGGAAGCTGTTTGAGCGCTATTCGTTGGATTTCCGATCCGGTTTACCTTCGGGATGATTTCTTCGGGGAGGGCGCGGCAGAACATCCCAGCTTTTGACCTTGGCCATTCCGTAAGTCAGGCCTAGATTGCCAGCGCTCAGGGCCCTCTGAGCGCATTTCGGAGTGGCAAGTGGATTTGACTGCATTCGACACGATATGGCTGCTTCTGCTCCTGGCGCTGGCTGCTTTCGGCGCGGCTTTCCTGAGCGGGAGGATAGCGGGCTTTCTGGTCCTGGTTCTGGGCGCAGGCGCGCTCTTTGTGGCAGGGGTGCTTGGCGTGCTCCCCGGGCTCAATCTAGTAGAGATGGTTTTATCCCTTTTGTTCTCGGTGGCGCTCGTTTTCATTGGCGCCGGATATCGCGAGGCAAGAAAAACGGCTCAAAGCGCTCGGGAACAGCTTGCTTCCCGCGAGGCGCATCTCCGTTCGATCCTGGACACGGTGCCCGATGCGACAGTTGTGATCGACATGCGTGGCATCATCATCTCCTTCAACAAGGCGGCGATCCGCCAGTTCGGCTATGCGGAGGTGGAGGTCGTCGGCCAGAACGTCAAGATCCTGATGCCCGAACCCTATCAGGGTGAGCACGACGCCTATATTCATCGCTACCTCGATACGGGCGAGCGCCGGATCATCGGTATCGACCGCATCGTGGTCGGGCGGCGCAAGGATGGCTCGACCTTTCCGATGAAACTAGCCGTCGGTGAAATGAAGGCCGGCGGCCAGACATTCTTCACCGGCTTCATCCGCGATCTTACCGAACGCGCCGAATCGGAGGCGAGGCTCGAGGAGATCCAGGGCGAGCTCGCCCGTTTGGCGCGTCTCAACGAACTGGGCGAGATGGCCTCGACGCTCGCGCATGAGCTGAACCAGCCGCTCTCGGCCATCGCTAACTATGTCCAGGGCTGCAATCGCCTTTTGAGGAACATGGATGACGTGCTGGCCGCCCGCATGCGCGAAGCACTGGAGGAAACCGCCCGGCAGTCACTGCGCGCCGGGCAGATCATTCGTCATCTGCGCGAATTCGTGACCAGGGGCGAAACCGAGAAGCAGCCGGAAGATCTCCACAAACTTATCGAGGAAGCCGGTGCACTGGCGTTGGTGGGGGCCCGCGAACTGGGCGTGCGAACCGTTTTCGACTTCAAGGCCAACCGAAGGATATTCCTCGTCGACCGTGTGCAGATCCAGCAGGTTCTCATCAATTTGATGCGCAATGCGATGGACGCTATGAAAGACAGTGAGCGTCGCGAGCTGGTGGTCAAAACCGAATCGGTCAACGAGAGTGAGGTAATGGTCGAGATCTCCGATACTGGTCCCGGCGTGCCGGAGGAAGTGGTGGCACAACTTTTCAGGCCGTTTGTCACCACCAAGCCAGGCGGCATGGGAATAGGTCTTTCCATCTCGCGAAGGATCGTAGAAGCGCACGGGGGCGAATTGACCATGCAACGTAACAAAAATGGGGGAGCCAGCTTCCGTTTCACGCTTTTGGCGGACAAGGAGCAGGAGCTTGGAAATGAGCAGTGAAGTAGTGATCCATATCGTCGACGACGAAGAACCGGTCAGAAAATCCCTGGCGTTTCTTCTGACGATCTCCGGATACGCTGTGCGCGTCCACCCATCAGCGATATCCTTCCTGGCGGGCGCCAAGGATTTGAGCAATGCCTGCCTGATTACCGACCTGCGCATGCCCGAGATGAGCGGCCTCGATCTGTTGCGGCGGCTGCGTGAAGAAGATGCGATGCTGCCTGCCATCGTCATCACCGGTCATGGCGATGTGCCGATGGCGGTGGAGGCGATGAAGGCAGGCGCGATGGATTTCATCGAAAAGCCGTTCGAGGACGAAATCCTGCTCGATGCGGTTGGCCGGGCCATTGCCGAATTGGAGAAACGTCCCCGCGACAACGATACCATAGCCCAGATCCGGATGCGCCTTGGCGAACTTTCCGATCGTGAGCGGCAGGTCATGGCCGGTATCGTGGCCGGTCTTCCCAACAAGACCATCGCCTATGACCTCAATATCAGTCCGCGAACGGTCGAGGTTCATCGCGCCAATGTGATGAGCAAGATGAAGGCCAGGAGCCTGCCCGAGCTCGTGAGAATGGTTCTGGAAGCCGGCGATTCTTCCTCCTGACCAAGACCTGTTTTTCCAACGCTTTGATCTATCGCAAGGCGACTGTCCGTAATGGCAGCGCATAAATTCCGATGGCGCACTCCAGCCAAACTAGGAAATGTCCTTGCTGATCGCTGATACATTTATTCTCATCGTCGCGTCCGACCCGACATTTCGGCAATCGCTGGCCTTCGTTCTCGAAGCCGAGGGATGCCGCGTGGATTTGACGGATCAACTGCCGATCGCCGATGAGACCATGGGCGAAAGAATGGCACGCTATGACTGCATCGTCGTGGACGATCGGTCGGTCGGTCCAAAACCCAGCGATATCGCGAAATTGCGGATACTCGGCAAACCCGTCGTTCTTCTGGTCAATCACCTCCCGGACGTGGCGGAAGGGGGAGCGATCCGCCTGGTGGAAAAGCCTCTGCTCGGCCGTACGCTTGTCGAGGCGGTTCGTGCGCTATTGGGGCGTGATGACCTGCTGGCGCCGGCGGCTACGTAGTTTCCCGTAGGGACATAACCGAATTTTTCCGCAACACGATCTGCGTCATTGATTGCCTACACAACCGGAGGCTCTCAGATGCTTGCTCACAACGCCATTCATTCTCATTCAGCAGTCCTTTCCAAGGCTGGGCACATCGCTCGCAATGACATGCCGGGACAAATGGCTCCGGCCTTCGCGACACAGCCGCATCAGGTTCTCTTCTGCTCGCCGAACAAGGAAATCTACGCCCAGGGCGAACGGGCGACCGCGCTCTACCAGGTGGAGTTCGGCGCCGTCCGCATCTACCGCCTTCTCTCCGATGGCCGCCGCCAGATCAGCGCCTTCCACGTGGCGGGCGAGGTGTTCGGGTTCGAGGCCGACGGTCATCATCGTTTCTTCGCCGAAGCCATCTGCCATTCGGCAATCCGTGTCTGTCGTCTGCCGATCGATGCCGATCTGTCCCGCGATATTCTGCCGTCCGCGCTGCTGGCGCTGGTGCGTGCGCAGGAGCATTTGTTGGTGATCGGCCGGCAGAACGCCACCGAGCGCGTGGCCGCGTTCCTGCTCGATCTGGCCGAGCGCCAGGGCGATCTGCCGCAGATCGAGCTTGCCATGTCGCGCACCGATATCGGCGACTACCTCGGGCTCACCATCGAGACCGTCTCGCGCGTCTTCTCCAAGTTTCGCGAAAACGGCCATATCCGGCTTCAGGGCGCACGCACCGTCGTGCTTTTGAAGCCGGACGCACTGCGCGCAATGTGTGTCTGAGCGAGGGGAGGCCGGGCGATGTGGATTAGAACGCTGTCCGATCCCGACTGCACCAGGGTTCTGGCATCCAATCATCTCGGTCGCCTCGCATGCGTCAATGACGGTCGGCCTTATATCGTGCCGATCTACTATGCCTACAGCAACAACTGCCTCTATGCATTTTCGATGCCGGGCAAGAAAATCGATGCGATGCGGGAAAATCCTCTGGTCTCCGTCCTGGTGGAACAGCAGGACGGAGGCCGGGAGTGGAAAAGTGTCCTTGCCAGTGGCCGCTATGAAGAGCTTCCAGACCGTGTCGGCTATAAGGTGGAACGTGATCATGCGTGGTCGCTTCTGAGCAGGCACGCCTTCTGGTGGGAACCAGGTGCTTTGAAACCGGTAACGCCGCCTGTATCCGATCATTCGCCGCATGTGTTCTTCTGTATTCACATCGAGCAGATCTCGGGACGGGAAGCGTGCGAATAGTACTCCAGGGCAACCATCGGCTGTCTTATCTGGATCAAAGAAGGGCCTGAGCGCACCGCGATAGGTGCGAAAACCATGAATTCATCCCACGGCGTGATTTCACAATTGACTGGGGCACGATCGCATCCCGCCAGTTTCACATTTCTTGTCTTGCTGTTTCTCGGGGTGGCGCTGGCCGCCGCCGGACGCGATGATCTTCTCGCAACACATGGCTGGATCGTGGCGCTACAGCATCGGCCTGAAAGTCGGAATCGATTTTCAGAAAGCCTGATGCGTAGATTCAATAACTTACAGCGTCCTTTGTGCGTCCTAACGGACGCATGGCGCTGGAAGCGCGATCATAGGCATGGTCGCCCTGCCGCGCACCCATGATGCTCCGGAGCCGTCTCCGGCGCGTCCTAGCGCATTCTCTACGATGAAGATCGGCCTGCCGAACTCTCGGACGCCATTGGTTCGTGCAGCGCTGCGGATAAAAAAAGCCCGCCGCGGGAGGAGATACGGCGGACTAATCCGGTCCACGGTGCGGGAGAATGAACGCGCCGCGTGATGTGGGCATTGCATCTGAGGAAGCCAATAGCCAACATCTATAAAGATACGAATTGCATAATGATTCGGCAAGTTCTTAGAATGATAAATTCATCAGCAATAGTGCCGATGCGGCTCTGCTGATCGTGATCCGCATCCTCTGAAAGGCAAAAATATTATAAATATCGTTGGTACAAACCCGACCGCGCTTCGTATAGAGTGCGCACGCCAAATGAAGGGGGATCAATGAGTCTGTCAGCTATCTTCGCTCGCCTCGTTGCATGGATCGGTGCCGTCGCGATCTTTTTGCGGCACAGAAATGACAATCTGAAGGAGCAGGCCTTCGGCAGCAAACCGGCCATTCCGCCGGCAAAACCGCAAGGTATTCCGACGTTGAAAATGCCAACCGCGAAGGGTTGGGCCGAGGGGCAGACGCCGGTTGCCGCCGCGGGGCTCAAGGTGAACGCGTTCGCAGCCGGCCTGAAGCATCCCCGCTGGATCCAAGTGTTGCCGAACGGCGACGTGCTGACCGCCGAGGCGCTGAGCGTGCCGGGAGGCATCAAGTCGGTTTTCGATTATGCCCAGTACAGCACGATGAAGCGCGCTGCTGCGATCGGCGAAAGCCCTAATCGTATCACGCTGTTGCGGGATGCGGATGGCGACGGCGTGGCCGAAACCCGCGAAGTGTTTCTCGACAAGCTGAACCAGCCCTTTGGCATGGCTCTCCTCGGCGATACGTTCTATGTCGGCAACACCGACGGTGTGGTGGCATTCCCCTACAAGGCCGGCGAAACCCGCATTGCCGCAAAGGGGCAAAAGCTGAACAGCCTCAAGCCGGGCGGGCACTGGACGCGAAGCTTGCTGCCGAGCGCCGACGGTAAGAAGCTCTATATCGGCGTCGGTTCGCTTACCAATATCGCCGATGAGGGTATGGCGGCGGAGGAGGGCCGGGCGGCCATCCACGAGCTCGACCTCGAGACCGGCAAGAGCCGCATCTTCGCCTCCGGCCTGCGCAATCCCGTGGGGCTGGCGTGGGAACCGACGACCGGTACGCTGTGGACGGTCGTCAACGAGCGTGACGGTCTCGGAGATGAGACGCCGCCCGATTATCTGACATCGGTGCGCGACGGCGGTTTCTACGGTTGGCCCTACTGCTACTGGGACAGAATTGTCGACGATCGGGTGCCGCAGGACCCGGCCATGGTCGCCAAGGCGATAAAGCCGGATTTCGCGCTGGGTGGGCATACTGCCTCACTCGGCTTGTGCTGGCTCCCCACCGGCACGCTGCCCGGCTTCCCTGAGGGCATGGTCATCGGGCAGCACGGTTCCTGGAACCGCAGCAAGCTGAGCGGCTACAGGGTGGTGTTCGTTCCCTTCGAGAACGGCCGTCCGGCCGGACCGTCGCGTGACATCCTTACCGGCTTCCTCTCACCTGACGAGCGGGCCTCCTATGGGCGGCCGGTCGGTGTTACAATCGGCCCTGACGGCTCGCTGCTCGTCGCCGACGATGTGGGCGATGTGATCTGGCGAGTGACGGGGGCTTGAAGCATATCCCCCTCGCACTTCGAAAGGGGGATATTGTCGTGAAGTGCAGGGATATTTAGAGGCTCCGGACCTTCGGTTTACTCCTTTCCCCATCGCGAGAGGGGTGTACCAGCAGCCCCTCCAGCAGGAGCTTGATGGCCTGGACCGCCTTCTTCGAAGTCGCTTCCGGGTTGGTTACATTGGCGATCCACAGCGCGGCGTTCAGCATGGCGCCGTTGATGAGTTGCGCCATCGCTTCCGGATCCGTCACGGTGATCGTGCCCTCGTCGGCCAGATGCTGCAAATCATCGGCCATCGAGCGGATGCAGGCCGCCTGGATCGCCCATGTCGTGGGGTCGCCCAGAACCGCCGGTCCGTCGCGCAGCACGATGCGCTGGATTTCCGGATCGAGCGCCATCTCGATATAGGCAATGCACCCATCGATAAAGCCGTCCCAGCGGGTCGGCGCGTTTCTTGCCACCGCCGTGAGCCGCTCGTTCATCTCGGCGTCAATTTCAGCGATGACCGCTTGCAGCAGGCCCTTCTTGTCGCCGAAATGATGATAGAGCGCGCCGCGCGTCAGACCAGCAGCGGCGGTGAAATCGTCCATCGAGGCATCCGCGTAGCCGACTGTGCCGAACGCGTGGCGTGCGGCCGTAACCAGCTTGGCCCTGGTTTCTGCAATCATCTCGCTACGTGGCTTGTGCGCCATATCCTTCCTTTCGCATATGGTGGCGTATATCTTTATTGACATACGGAATGTATGCAATTGTCTCGTTCACATACGTCTCGTATATATCAGAGGCAATCGCGCGAAATCAAGGACTCCGACAATATGCAACCCCTGTAGCGAGGGTCGACATATAAAGTCTTGTTGATATGTTCTGCTGGTCAGGGAAGACTTGGATATAGATGGTTTTCCCGCAGCCAAGCTGAAACCATTATGGCGTTTTGGGCAGATATTCCCTAAGCTGGCTTTTCTGCATTGCGTCATGGACTTCATCCGGGGACAGCGAGGCAAGGCGCGTCAGAACGCCGAGGGCCGCGGTCAGGAGCTGCCGTTCGATTTCCGGAAGGGTCGAGCGCTCCGAGAGGTCGGCGGCAAGCTCGATCGTGGCGCGGGGGCCGAATTCATTTCCGTCCTGCGCTGAAAGCTGCAGCCGAACCAGGCCGCTCACCGTCGCGCCGTCGAAACCTTCATGACGCTGCAATCCTGAAACCTGAACATCTGTAATCGAGCGGTTGTTATAGTTCATTTGTGCGTCCTCCCGTATACTTTCCATATACGCGCCCCTCCGTTACTGCCCCTGTAAGTTGAGCCAATAGATCACGTAATTTTGGGACAGTACAGCCTATATTGCTATAGAACATTTAAAATCCTTTGTTGCTAAAATACAGTAAGATCGCCTCTCTCCCGTCTCGGCCACTTTTTCGTCATAAAGTGGACAAGGAAGCCCCAATTTTTTGCCACTTTACAGCCAAAAGTCATTCGCCCATTCTCCTTAGGCGGGTTGGGAATCAGGATGGCTTACGCATCCACCCGCATAGGCGGGAATTGAGGCGATTATAGTGGCACCGGCAAATCGGGTATCGTGCAGTTCCGTCCGCGGCCGGCGCAGACAGGCATTGGATGGGACCCTCTTGATACATCGTATGCAAAGCATTGATCGAAAGGCGGCGATCAGTGTTTGCCGCACATGAAACCATCAATGCCTGCTCCGGCAAGGGCCACGCGGAAGGTCCCGGTCACATTTTCGATATCATCCCGAAGGATGCGGGCCCACGGTTGACCACACGCAGGGGAGGGGCTGCCTATTGCGTGCGATTGCCGGGATCGCAGTCGTTTCTGACAAAAACTCATCTGGTGGAAATCACGCTCGCGCCCGTAAGGGGGCTGGAATACAGGATTGAGGCCGGCGGGGCTTGCGCGTTCGATGCGCCGGCCGGCGCGGTCTTCATCAGCCCCGCAAATATGCGCAGCCATGCGCGTTGGGCCTCGGTAAAGGAAAGCGCGATCATTGCGCTCAAACCGTCTCGCCTGCGGAAACTGGATGCAGTCGATTTGCGAATGCCCGCGCCCGGCACGGCCGATGCTTTTGCCCTCGAGATCGCGCAGAAGCTGAAGGCGGCGCTGGTGCAGAACGCCGATCCGCAACATGTTGATGGGTTGATTACTGAGATCATCGTTCATCTGTTGCGCAACGGTGTCGATGACCAGCCCGCGGCGAGGGCCAGGACCGAACTCTCGCGCTACAATGCGAAGAAGGTACAAGCCTTCATGCGCGAGAACATTGCGCAAAAAATCACTGTGGCCGATCTGGCGGAAATCTGCGGTCTTTCGCCCAGCCATTTCATCAGCGCCTTCACCGGGACGTTCGGTCAGGCGCCCTATGGATATCTCCTCGGCATGCGCCTGGCCCATGCCGAGCGGCTGCTGGCCGAGCGCGACATGTCCATCGCGCAGGTCGCCTATCTCAGCGGCTTTTCCAGCCAGAGCCATCTGACCTCGGCCATGAAAAAGATCAAGGGCGCGACACCGTCCCTAATCCGGAACCGTAAATAATGCACCGGCTCCATGGTCGGGCGGAACAAATTCGGAAAAGGTATGAAGGCGTTACTCCGATGGTCTTCTACGACGACTTTACCTTTGGGGATACGGGCGTTTCCTCAACTTTATCGCCAAACTTCGCAGACGACAAATTATCTGTACACCATTGTTGTATAACGATAACAAGAGAATGGTTCGGCTAATTCAAGTATATCGGTAACTTGTCCGTTCAGCTGCGCAAGTGGGTGAGCAGCCGTGATGCACGGCGCAATGTCGTAACCACGGCGCCAATGGTGACAAGCCAGAGAGCAACGATAAGAACTTCGTTGCGTCCGTTCCACAATGGCTCGAACAGTGACAACAATGCCGCGGCCGTCATCACCGCCATACGGTGAGGCTTCGCCATGGGACCGGAAAAATCGGGCTGGGCTCCGGAAACCCGGCCAAGCTCGCGCGTATAGGCGGTGAACACCGCAAAGGCCGCGGCCGCCCAGCCAAGGGCGGGCTCACCAATGCCATAGCCCGCACCCGCAAGGATCAGAATATCGGCGATCCTGTCTGGAAACTCGTTCCAGAATGCCCCATCGGATGCCTTCTTGCCGGCTTCGATGGCAACCATGCCGTCAAGCAGATTGCAGAGAAGCCTGAGTTGGCAGAAAGTAGCTGCACAGATCAACAGTCCGCCGCGTATAGCGCCTTCGGTTGACCCCGCAAGCCAGAAAGCAGCACCGGAGACAGCCGCCATGCTGATGCTTGCCGCGGAAATCTGGTTGGGCGTGATCCGTGTCGCGGCGAGACGCCGGGTCAGCGCCGCCGCCCAGGCGGTCTTGCGGCTTGCCAGCGGCCGGCGGTTCATATCCTCGATCATGTCAGCGACCACCAGTAACGGACGAGATGAAAGAATATCGGGGCTGAAAAAATGACGGAATCCAGCCGGTCGATGAAGCCGCCATGACCGGCGATAATGTGTCCCCAGTCCTTGACCCCACGGTCACGTTTGATCGCTGACATCACCAGCCCGCCGAAAAAGCCCATCAGGGCGATGACGAGCGCGAGAAGACCAGCCTGCAGGATGGAGAAAGGTGTCATCCACCACAGGCCGGCCCCGATCAGCGTGGCGCTGATGATACCACCAATGAAGCCCTCCACGGTTTTCGACGGGGAGAGGAAAGGGGCAATCTTGCGACGGCCGAGGAGCTTGCCCCAGACATATTGCAGAACATCACTCAATTGCACCACGGCCACGAGGAAGGCGATAAGCAGTACGTTGCGTCCCTCATAGCCGGGGATTTGCAGGCTGAGCAGGGCGGGGACATGGGAAACACAGAAAACGCAGATCATAAGCGCCCATTGCACCTCGGCAACGCGGATCAGGTAATGATCGGTGTCGCCGCGCAGCGCCGATATGATCGGCATCAGCAGAAAGGCATAGACAGGGATGAACATCGAATAGAGCCCATACCAATCCACCCAGACAAGGTAATACTGGATGGGCAGCACTAGGAAAAACGCCGCCGCGAGCGCCCAATGATCGGCGCGGCGGACATTGGTAAGCGTGATGAACTCACGCAGCGCCGCGAAGGAGCAGAAGGCGAACAACAGGATGACGCCGTCACGGCCGCCGATGAAGGCGATCGCCATCAGGACGACCATGGCCCACCAGGCTTTTATGCGGGCATTGAGGTTCTCGATGACGGCATTCGAGCCATCAGGGGAAAGACGGCGCTGCAGTACATAACCGATGAGGGACGCGGCCACGAGAATTCCGGCGATACCGGCGAGGAGGGTCAGGAGATCGGCATGTGCCTGATTCATGTGCTAAGCGCCGTTGACTTGGACGAGAGGGATATGAGGGCAGACCGCGCTCGCGCGAGAAAGTCGTTCTTGTCTTCGGTTTCGCCGACATGCATCGGCGCACCGAAGGTTACGCTGCAGATCAAGGGAACGGGAATGAACTCGCCCTTCGGCATCACCCGGTTGAGATTATCGATCCAGACCGGAACGAGCTCCACGCCAGGACGGGCTTTTGAGAGATGATACAGTCCGCTCCTAAACGGCAGCAGCGGCTCGTCTGTCTGATTCCGCGTGCCTTCGGGAAAGATGATCAGCGATGCCCCGGTATCGAGCGCTTCCGTCATGATGTCAACGGGAGCCTGTTTGCGGCTCTCCTGTCCACGGTCGATGAGCACCGCGTTGAACACGTCGCAGCCGATGAAACGGCGAACCCGAGATTTCAGCCAGTAATCGGATCCCGCTACAGGCCGCGTCATCTGCCGAAGCTGGTTCGGCAGCACGGTCCAGATCAGGATGAAATCGCCATGGCTTGTATGATTGGCGAAATAGATGCGTTGCCGAAAGGTCGGCTCGCTTCCCTGCCACACACCGCGGACCGCCGTGATGAAGCGGGCAAACAGGATGATCGCCGTCGTGGCAACCTGTCTTACCAGTGTCATCCCTTCAGCGCCCCCATCCCCAATATTAGTGCAGCTTTCGGTCGGCGGCTGACATTATCGCCAGTCTATTTTGATGACATAATGGCTGGGGACACGCAATGGCGAAGCTGCTGAATATTCATTATCAGGTGATAAGCTCTATGATGGCAGTGTACGATTGATTTCCGTTAATAAATAGTAGTATAGCGCAATATAATAATGTTCTGCACGAGGTTTTCTATTCCATCCGATTTGGCGATTATCCTGGCTGTCGATATTGGCTAACAAGCACATATTTTCATGCGAAGGGCTCACGCGACAGACGTTGGTTTTACAATGCTCAGCCTGCTTGATGTCGGAGGGGGCGGGGCAGGGTCCAGCCGAATGTCATGCCCGCCACAGCCATCAGGATTGCCGCCGATCCGGCGAGTTGCGCGGGCTGCAGCAGATGCCCGAAGGCGATGCGATCCACGGCGAGAGCGGCAACCGGATAGATGAAGGAAAGCGCGCCGGTCAGATGCGTCGGCAGTTTCTGGGTCGCACTATAGAGAAGAATGTACATCAACCCGGTATGTATCGCACCCATGGCGATCAGGAGCGCCCATTGATAGGCTTCCGCAGGCAAGCCGCTGGTACCGGCAAAGGGTAGAAGCATCGCGATGCCAGTCACGACCTGGATCAATGCGATCAGATGCGGCGGCGTGCCTTTCAGCTTCTTCGCAACCAACGCCGCCAGAGCATAGAAGAACGCGGCGCCGAGTGCCATGGCGATACCGGTCAGATAATCGGCGCCGGTGGATGTGCCCGATGGCTTGGCCTGGACGATTGCGATCATCCCGGCAAAGGCGATAGCCAGCCAGAAGAGCTTGGTGACCGTGATCCTTTCCCTGAAGAATAGTGCACCAATAGCCAAAAGCATGAAGGGCTGGGTGTTGTAGACGATCGTCGCGATCGAGATGGAGGCATGGGAATAGGCTGCGAACAGCAGCAGCCAGTTGACGACGATCGCAACGCCGCCGAGTAAGGCCAGCGCGAACAGCCGCCATGTCAGGGTCCCCGCGCGAAAGTGACCGAGAAAACCGCAGATGACGAGAAGTGTCAGCGCTCCGAAGAGGCATCTCCACAGCACCACATCGATTACCGGTTGTCCCGACATCAGCACAAACCAGCCGATCGTTCCCGATATCAGCATGGCCGCGGCCATCTCGATGCTGCCGGTCTTGATATCCTTTTCCATCACGCTCACCTTGTTGAACAACGGTGAGAGGATAGAACCGGATACTGCCATGGTATATGGATTATGTAAGGAGAAAATGCTAACTTGCCTAATCATCAAAGCCTAATCGCGCGCTTTTCCTTATGAGGGGGCTCATGCTTGACGATCTGGACCGCCGTCTTCTCGATATTCTCTCCGCCAATGCGCGGATCTCGCTGAAGGAGCTGGCGCAGGAGGCAGGCCTCTCCTCGCCAAGCACCGCCGACAGGTTGCGGCGGCTGGAAGACCGGGGTGTCATCACGGGCTTCACCGTCGATGTCAGTCCGGCGGCGCTCGGTTACAGCCTTCAGGCAATCGTGCGGGTGCGGCCGATGCCCGGCATGCTGCACATCGTGGAGAAGCTGATCCGGGATACGCCGGAGTTCATCGAATGCGACAAGGTGACGGGCGAGGACTGTTTTATTGCCAAACTGCTGGTGCGTGATATGGAGCAGCTCGATGGTATTCTCGACCGGGTTGCCGAGCGGGCGGAAACCAATACATCCATCGTCAAATCATCGCCGGTGAAGCGTAGGCTGCCGCCGCTCGGCAGCGGCGGCAGATAACTAATTTTCAAGGATCGGCCGATGATGCGAGAGCTGAAGCGGCCGGGCATTATAGGGATAGAGCGCTGCAAATCGCGCGATCTGATCAGCCGAAATCTCTACCGGCTCGACCAAGATCATCCAGTTTACGGCTTCGCTGCATGGAGGTGTGGTCAATGAGCCGCTGTAGCGGATGTAGTGAAGCGTGCCTGGAAGCAGGTCCTTGACGGGAAGATAACCGCCGGGGATTTCAACCGCTTTCCCAGGGACTTCCGGTGCAAGCCTCAAAATTTGCTCGAATGCTTCATTGCGGCGGCCCTCCTTCATCAGAACGCCGATTACTGCGATCTCGCCATCATCGAGATGATGGACGAAATGGCATTCGAGCGGAAACCGCACGCCCTTCAGAAGATGCTCACCGGGTGATGAAAATGACATTGTATGAGATTGTAATGCTCTTCATCCATCACCAACTGACTGGCATTTCCTGCCGTCACGAGCACGGTATGACCGTTGTTTTGGACTGAGGTGAAGTGATCCCCATAGTCGATCTCGAGTTGGGGCAGCGAAGCCTTGATGCCATGATCAAGATTGATCGGGGACTGATTGAGGCCGATATCGCAACTGCTATATTCAGCAGACAGTTCGCTCCAATGCTGCGGATGATTGTCTTCATAGTCCCAATGGGGCTCGGCCGCAGTTGCGGGCCGACAGAAGGGAAGGCACAAGCCAGTCAAGGCTTTGAGCAGATTTCGTCTATTCATAATAATATACCTGGATGCTGAAAATGGCGATTTCATACAGGATTTCGGCGCTGGGGTAAATCAGCGCGCGAATATCAGGCCGCAATTGAAGGTCATGCAGGAATAGGGGCTAGCTCGCTAACCCCTCAGGCGCTTTCACGCTCGATAACTTCAAAGCCGACATCCACACGCCGCGTCTCGATGGGGTTCCCCGCAATACGGGCGAGCAACGCTTCGGCGGCCCGGCGCCCCAGGAGGGAACGATCCACCCGGATCGTCGAAAGGGTGGGGAAGGTATACGCTGCAAAATCCTGATCACTGAAGCCGATGACGGCGATCTCGCCGGGGATCTTCAGGCCGCGTGCCTGCGCTTCGATCAGCGCCCCATGGGCGAGCAGGTCGGAACTGCAGGATATGGCGCCGTTGGAGAACCCTTGCTCCAGCAATTGCTTCAACCCGTCACGCCCGTTGGCAATCGACGCGGGGGTGTCGAAACAAACAACCGGCGGGCTCGAATAGCCGAGCGCCATCAGCTCCTGGGCAAAGGCGTCCTTGCGCCTGAGGGCACGCAGATCGCCGGCCGTGATGACCGCGGCGCGTGGATAACCCTTCTTCTGCACATAACGCGCCGCAGCCCGGCCCGCTTCCCAGTGCGAGAAGCCGACGCATACGTCGATCGGCGTTTCGGATTCGTCCCAGACCTCGACAACGGGCAATCCGCTGGCCAGCAGCATCCGGCGGCATTCGGCCGAATGGTGGACGCCGGTCAAAAGCATGCCTTCGGGCTGCCGGCTGAGCAGGCTCTGCACCATTGCCTGCTCATCTTCCAGCGAGAAGCCGGTCTCGGCCAGAATGACCTGGTAACCAGCATTGCGCGTGACCTCGATGAGCGGACGCAGGAAGCTGCTATAGGTCAGATTGGTGATCGACGGGATCAAGGCGGCGATGATACCGCTGCGCCGCGACGCCAGCGCGCCTGCCACCAGATTGGGCACATAGCCCGTGATCCGGATGGCCTCCTGGATACGCGCCAGTGTTTCGGGCGCCACCTTGCCCGGATGGTTCAGGGCACGGGAAACGCTGACCTGGGAAACACCGGCAAGCCGCGCAACCATTTCCATGGTTACGGGCCCGGATTTCTGTGTGCCGGTGGCCGAAGCGCCGGGCTGTTGCTGCGGTCGTCGCACTGCGGTCTATTTCCAATAAATGGCAGGGAAGGTCGTTCGCAAATGCCGCCGTCCCCGCCAACCTTTCTGGCATGAACCGCCGCCTGCCCGCAATAGGCAGCGATTCCGGGACTTTATATCATGTCTCGTCATGATGGCGTGCTCCGCTCCGGGACATCCAGACGGACAGGCCTATGGAAATCGCGATCAATACCCAGAGGACCACGGCGATCCAGCTTTTGGTGAAAAAGATCGAGACCGTCCCGAACGATTCCAGGCTTTTCAGGAAATAGATTTCCGCCGAGGGTCCAAGGATGAAACCGATGACGAAGGGCGCGATTTCAAGCCCGATATGATAGGCGAGATATCCGAACAGGCCGAAGATCAGCAGCGTCCAGACATCGAACATGATGCCGTAATTGATGGTGTAGGAACCGACCACACACATCATCAGGATGATCGGCAGCAATATGTATTTCGGCACCGTGACGATCTTGGCGATATGGCGGATCGCGAAATACATGATCGCGAACATGCAGACATTGGCGAAAAGCATTGCCACGATCATGGCATTCCAGATCTCCAGGTTATCGCCGATGAACAGCGGGCCGACCTGGATGCCCTGGAGCGTGAAGGCGCCGATCAGGATCGCCGTGGTGGCGTCTCCGGGAATGCCGAGCGAGAGAAGCGGGATCAACGCGCCCCCGGTGAGCCCGTTGTTGGAAGTTTCCGAAGCGATGATGCCTGCCGGATTGCCCTTGCCGAATGATCTCGGATTCTTGGAAAAAGCCTTGGCCTGGCTATAGGACATGATCGAAGCAGCACTTCCACCCACCCCCGGCAGCAGGCCGACAAAGGTGCCGATGGAGGCGGAACGGAAAAGGTTCTTCCATTGCCCGCTGAAGACCGACAAATGGAATTTTTTACCCTGGTCAAGCGCGATCTTCCTAGCGCCCGCGTTTTCCGGAACACCGGCCTCGGCTTCGATGAGGATGCTCGAAAGAGCGAAGACGCCAATCAGGACCGGCAGCAGTGAGAAGCCGCTGCTTAGATATGGCTCCATGAAATCGAACATCAGCCGGTATTCGCCGTTGCCACCCCTGGAGACGTCATAGGCGCCGATCAGGCTGACAAGAATACCGAGCACGCCGCTGAAGATGCCGATCAGCATGCTGCTGCTCAGCGCCGCCATGACCGTAAGCGCAAGGAAGATGATCAGGAATTTTTCGACATAGGAAAACTGGATCGCAAAATCAGCCAGGGCCGGTGCGAAAAGATAAAGGACCACAAGGCTGAACAGGCCGCCGAACAGTGATGCGAATATCGCAACCTTGAGCGCCGATTCCCCTTCGCCGCGCTGGGTCATGGGATAGCCGTCAAAGGTGGTTGCGATCGACGCGGGGGTTCCGGGGATATTGAGCAGGATCGCCGGTACAAGCCCGCCCGAAATGCCGCCGACATAAAGACCGAGCAGCAGGGCAAGTCCGTTTTCCAGCCCCAGCGAATAAGTCAGCGGCAGACAGACCGCGACGGCCATGGTCGCGGTCATGCCGGGAATGGCGCCAAAGATGATTCCGATCATGGTGCCGCAGAGGATCAGAACCAGGAAAAGCGGCGTTATCAGCGAAAGGAAATCCATGACATTTATCCGATGCGATTGTCGTGCGGCGCTCAGGGCAGGGTGAGGTTGAAGACGGTAGAAAGCATGTACCAGACCACTGTCGGGGCAATCACCGCATTGACGGCGGTGATGACGATATACCTGCGCGTGCGCTGATGCAGATAGAGCAGCGACATCAGGAATAGGAAGGGAATCGAGGCGATCAGGAAGCCATAGCCTTCATTGGGAAAAAGGTCCCCGATCTGCGGCATTGCGAGAAAATAGAGCACGGTCAGCGCGATCGTTCCAAAGAAACGCAGATGATCGATGCCCGCCGGCCAGTGGGGACCGGTCGTCAGCGCACCCCATATCGCCCGCCAGCGCGTAGCCAGGATCGCCAGCAGCAGAATGCCGAGAAGGATCGAGATAAGCGTCGGAAAGACCAGATGCGACGTCTCGAAATTGATGGAAACACGTGGGAAAGACGTGAAGTTCATGAGAATTCTGCCGTGATGTGCACACCATTCGCCTTGGCGAAACAAGAAATGAAAGGGCGCCGGCAGTGGTTGCCGGCGCCTTCGCCTCCGCTATTCGCGGATCGCTTCGATCACTTTCCTGTAGTCGTCGCGCTTCTTTTCGAGATAGGTGGTCGCCTCCTTGGAAGGCATGAAATGCGGGACGAAGAAGGCGTCCTTCATCGACTTTTCGATCGCGCCCTCGGCATAGATTTCCTTCAGGCCGGCATCGATCGCCTCGACGAGAGCCGGATCGATGTCCTTGTTGTAGATAATGAAGAAGTCCTTGTCGAAGGTGAAGTCCTTCTCGCCATCCAGCGTCACACTGGACTTGGGCGTGGCATATTGCAGGAGGGCTTCGCGGCTGGTTCCGCCGAGCCCCGCTTCATTGACCTGATCAAGGGTCTCCTGCGCCGCCGTCAGCCAGATGAAGCGCATGGCTTTCTGGTCGTCCTCGGGCAGGCGAGTGTATTGCTCGTTCGACTGGACCGATCCGTTGATCACATCGGCCTGACCGTCGAACAGGAGCTGGTCCTTGTCTGCCTGGGAGCCGGTATTGACGGGGACGAGGTTCTTTTCGCTGCCGGGCTTCTTGATCTTGGCTGCGTTCTTCAACGCCGAGAATCCGATTTCCGACACACCACCGGGCTGAATGGCGACGCGGACGCGTGTGCCTTCAGCCGCTGCGTCGAGAACGTCGGAGATCGACTGATAAGGCGACTTCTTCGGCACGAGATAGGCATTGCCGGGATTGATCGTCAGGGTAGGGCCGATCTTGTAGGTCGCGAAGATGTCCTCATACCCTTTGACGCCGTAGAGATGCCCCAGATACGACTGATCGTGATGGATCATGATCGTCGTGCCGCGCCGGTCGCGCGCAATCGCCTTGAATGCCTCGGTTGGGCCGACGGCATCCACCTTGGCATTGATGCCAAAGTGCTTTGATATGGCATCGGCGACGAAGGACGCCGCCTGATAGGTGTCGCCGCCGGTCGAGGTCGAGCCGATAACCACGCGGAGATTCTTCGGCAGGTCCTGTGCGAGACCGCTCGTGGCCGTCACAAGCGCGAGGCCGGCCGCGAGACCGAGTTTGGTGAACAATCCTGTCATGTCTTCCCTCCCAGAATTTGTTGATTGAAGGCTCTTTCCGGAGCCGGTTCCTTGATCACGGCCGGGCTCCTCCCCAGCTCGCTGCGAATGGCGGCCATGTCGGCGCATTAATGGAAGGCAGCGTCCGTCGAGCTTCCGTTATGTATGCGCATACATAAGCTGTTTGCACACCTCGGAAGGACATGTCAAGGCGATTTACCGTCAAAACATTGGAGATAATGATTGGAAAAAATTCATTCTCCCATTTATTTGGACAGGGTTGATCTTAATAATGAAAGCGCATACACAAACCGCTGCCGATGAGGAAAGCTCTGGCTTGAGGTGCTGTAGGTACGAATAGGGAGGCTGAATGAATGAGTAAAACGCAGGGAAAAAACCCTCGTGATCTGCGGAGCGCGCGCTGGTTTGCTCCCGACGATTTGCGCAGTTTCGGCCACCGGTCGCGCCTGATGCAGATGGGCCTCGGGCAAGAGGACTGGGAGGGAAAACCCTTCATCGGCATTCTCAATACCTGGTCGGAACTCAACCCTTGCCACGCGCATTTCCGCCATCGCGCCGAGGATGTGAAGCGCGGCGTATTGCAGGCAGGCGGCATTCCGGTCGAACTGCCGGTGATCTCGGTCGATGAGAGTTTCACCAAGCCGACATCGATGCTCTACCGCAACCTCCTGGCCATGGAAGCCGAGGAGCAGATTCGTTCGCACCCGCTCGACGGCGTCGTACTGATGGGCGGCTGCGACAAGAGCACGCCCGGCCTGGTCATGGGTGCGCTTTCGGCTGGCGTGCCGATGATCTATCTGCCGGCGGGGCCGATGTTGCGCGGCAATTATGCCGGCAAGATTCTCGGCTCCGGTTCGGATGCATGGAAATACTGGGACGAGCGGCGCGCGGGCAACATCACTGACGCGCAATGGCATGGCATCGAGACCGGGATTGCCCGCTCCTACGGCACCTGCATGACAATGGGAACGGCTTCCACCATGACGGCGATCGCCGAGGCGATGGGGCTTTGCCTGCCAGGTGCGTCATCCATCCCGGCAGCCGATTCGAACCACATCCGCATGTCGGCGGCCTGCGGGCGCCGTATCGTGGAGATGGTGTGGGAGGATCTGACGCCCGATAAGATCGTCACCGACGCTTCGATCCGCAACGCGGCGATCGTGGCGATGGCGACGGGCTGCTCGACAAACGCGGTGGTGCATCTCCTGGCGATGGCGCGACGCGGCAAGGTGGCGCTCGATCTTGAGGATCTCGACGCGCTCGGCCGCGTCACGCCGCTCATCGCCAACGTCCGTCCGTCCGGCAAGGACTATCTCATGGAGGACTTCTACTATGCCGGCGGCTTGCGTGCCCTGATGAGCAGGCTTTCCGATCGGCTGGACCTCGGCGTGATCACGGTGACGGGCAGGACGCTGGGCGAGACGCTGGAAGGCGCCGAGATCTACAATGACGACGTGATCCGCCCGCTTTCCAATCCCGTTTATCATGAAGGGTCGCTTGCGGTGCTGCGCGGCAATCTCTGCCCCGATGGCGCGGTGATCAAGCCGGCCGCCTGTGACCAGCGGTTCCAGTATCATGAGGGGCCGGCGCTGGTCTTTGACAGCTATCCGGAAATGAAAGCCGCGGTGGACGACGAAAACCTCGACGTTACGCCAGATCATGTCCTGGTGCTGCGCAATGCCGGGCCGCTGGGCGGTCCGGGCTTCCCCGAATGGGGCATGCTGCCCATCCCCAAGGCGCTCATCAAGCAGGGCCATCGCGACATGCTGCGGATTTCCGATGCCCGCATGTCCGGCACCTCCTATGGCGCCTGCGTCCTGCATGTGGCGCCGGAATCCCACATCGGCGGCCCGCTCGCCCTGCTGCGTACCGGCGATATCGTGCGGCTCGATATTCCGGGCCGGCGGCTCGACATGCTGGTGGACGAGGCCGAACTGGAGGCCCGCCGCGCCGCATGGGTCGCTCCCAAGCCGCCATATGAGCGCGGATATGGCTGGATGTTCTCCCGTCACGTTACGCAGGCGGACAAGGGCTGCGATTTCGATTTCCTCACCGCCGCCTTCGGTCCGGCCGCGGGCGAACCGGACATTTATTGAGACGCCACAGGAGCAGAAGCAATGAACCCCGATACGCATGCCAAGCTGATGACCGTCTCGACGGCCACCCTTTGCACCGCGCTGTTCAAGCGCGGGCTCAGAAACCAGTTCATTCAGGATGTCCGTCCGGTGAAGCCGAAGGGACGTAATATGGTCGGCCCCGCATTCACCCTTCGCTATATTCCCGCCCGTGAGGATTTGAACCAGCTCGAGGTGTTCCGTAATCCCGAGCATCCGCAACGCGCCGGCGTGGAACAATGCCCTCCAGGCGCGGTCCTGGTGATGGATAGCCGCAAGGATGCGCGCGCGGCCTCGGCAGGTGGCATTCTTCTTACGCGGCTGATGGTTCGCGGCGTCGCCGGCGTCGTGACCGATGGCGGCTTTCGCGATAGCCCTGAGATCGCCGAAATGGCGATGCCCGCCTATCACACGCGCCAATCAGCGCCGACAAACCTCACCCTGCATCAGGCCATCGATCTCAATGTTCCGATCGGCTGCGGCGATGTCCCGGTTTTTCCGGGGGACATCGTCGTAGGTGACGACGAGGGCGTCATCGTGCTGCCGGCGCATCTCGCCGACGAGATTGCGGACGAGGCGGTGGAAATGACCGCTTATGAGGATTTCGTCATGGAGGAAGTTGCCAAGGGCCGCAGCATCATCGGTCTCTACCCCGCCACCAAGGAAGAGTCGAAACAGGATTTCGCCAAATGGCGCGCCGCCAACGGGCGCTGATCGGCTGGAACAGCTTGGATATTGATTATGACAAAACTTAACGAAGCCCTTACCGGTATTTCCGGGATTCTCGTCACGCCCTATGACAGCGAGGACCGGATCGCGCCGGCCCTGCAGGGGGCGATCGTCGAGCGCGCCATCGCTGCCGGCGTCCATATACTGGTGGCCAATGGCAATACCGGCGAATTCTATGGTTTGACCATGGATGAGGCTGAGCGGATGGTCCATTCCGCCGCCGAGCACATCAATGGCCGCATACCGCTTCTGGGCGGTGTCGGGCGCAGTGTCCACGACGCCTGCCATCTGGCGAAGGTGTCGAAAAAGGCCGGTGCGGATGCCCTGATGGTGCATCAGCCGCCGGATCCGTTCTCCGCGCCGCGCGGCTTCATCGAATATGTTCGTCGCGTCGCCGATGCGGCCGAGGGCCTGCCTCTGATGCTCTATCTGCGTAATGACGCGATCGGCACCAGGGCGATCGCCGAGCTCTGCGCGATCGAAGGTGTCGCGGGCGTCAAATGGGCAACCCCTAACGTGCTCAAGCTCTCCGAGGCCATCAGTGCCACCGATCCGTCGATCATCTGGGTCGGCGGGCTCGCCGAGATATGGGCCCCACCGCTTTACGCGGTCGGCGCGCGGGGCTTCACCTCTGGCCTCATCAATGTCTGGCCGGAGCGTTCCGTCGCCATTCACGCGGCACTTGCCCGTGGCGATTACGAGGCGGCGGCATCGCTGATCGCCGGCATGAAGGTGTTCGAGGAAATCCGAGCCGAAGAGCTGAACGGCACGAATGTGACGGGCGTGAAAGCCGCGCTGAAGGCCCTTGGCCACGATTGCGGCCATGCGCGCCCGCCCTCGGCCTGGCCGCTGACGGAGGCGCAGCAGCAGCGGCTCGACGCCTTCATTACTGAACAAAAGGTGCCGCGCTTCTGAACCGGAGGGGCGGACAAGGCCTGGATTTACAGGCCAATGGATTACGTGGTGGCAAAAATGGAGGAGGAATTGCCATGGGAATGACACGTCGGAACATTCTGTCACTTGGCGGCGCGGGGCTTGTCGCCGCCGCTGCCGGTAAAGCCTGGGGGCAATCGCTTCCGGCCATATTGAACCAGCGCTATCCCGACCCTTCGGTCGAGATTCTGGACCCGAGCTTTGCCAAATACCGCATCTATTCGGCCTCGGTGGAAAAGCTTGGCACGGGCATGCGCTGGGCCGAGGGACCTGCCTATTTCCCCGAAGAGCGTTGTCTTCTCCTGTCTGATATCCCCAACAACCGGATCATGAAATATGACGAGGTGAACGATACCTTCACCGTTTTCCGCTCTCCCGCCAATTTCTCCAATGGCAATGCCAGGGACAGGGAAGGGCGGCTGATCACCTGTGAACATTCGATCACACGTCGCGTCACGCGTACGGAGAAGAACGGCTCGATCACCGTCCTCGCTGACGCGTTCGAAGGCAAGCGGCTCAATGCGCCAAATGATGTGGTCGTCAAATCGGATGGAACCATCTGGTTCACCGATCCGCTTTTCGGCATCAACGGCTATTATGAGGGCGAAAAGGAAACGCCCGAGCAGTCGACGACGAACGTCTACCGCATCGATAGCGACGGCAAGCTGACCGCAATCATCACCGATCTCGTGAACCCGAACGGGCTCGCCTTCTCGCCGGATGAAAAGAAGCTCTACGTAGTGGAGTGGAAGGGCACCCCCAACCGCAGCATCTGGAGCTATGACGTCGGCGCGGACGGCACGGTATCCAACAAGGCCAAGCTGGTCGATGCCGCCGATTTCGGTGCGCTTGACGGCTTCCGGGTGGATCGCGACGGCAATCTGTGGTGCGGCTATGGCAGCAACGGCGCGCTCAAGGACGAGCCTACCGGCACCGATACAGCCGGACGCAAGATCTATGAATTGAAGGGCAAGCCGGAAGACCTCGATGGGGTCATGGTCTTTAATCCCGAAGGCAAGCCGATCGGTTTCATCCGTCTGCCGGAGCGTTGCGCAAACCTCGCCTTTGGCGGGCCGAACGGCAACCGGCTTTATATGGCAAGCAGCCACTCCCTCTATGCGCTCTACGTCGGCGCGCAGGGCGCCGTTTGACATCACTCATCAGTCTGCCGGCGAGGTCATGTTTTCGCCGGCAGACTGCTTTATAGAGTGAAGTGATTTCCGCCGCTATATCGACGGCTCCGCTCCGATGGAGATTCATTCCATCGGAGCGGAGCCATCTTCATGGAACCTTGAGGGCGCTTACCAGATCGTCGCGGACCGCCGCGACATGCTCGGCAAGGAAACGGGCGGCGCGGTCGAAGCGGCCTGACCGGCAGAGGTGGATAAGCTCGGCGTGTTCATCCATTGCCCGTTGCATGGCGGCCATGTTGGAAAGCTGTATGCGGGTATACCGATCACTCGTCTGGAGAAGAGAGGCCACGATCTGCTGGGTGCGAGGCATGTCCGCCAGATGGTACATGGCCATATGCAGCTCCGCATTCAACCTGCCGTAGTCGTTGACGGCGTTTTCTGAAATGGCCTTGACGTAATTCTCGTGCCTGTCATTCAGACGATTGAAGTCCTCCTCGGTCAGCTTCGGAGCTGATGCCAGCAGCAGGCGCGGCTCCAGCAGGATCCGAAGCTCGAAGACATCATCGATCTCAGTGCGCGACAGGTCTGAGACCACCGCGCCCCGCTGCGGCAATATCTTGACCAGTCCTTCAGCCTCGAGCTGAAAGAGCGCCTCCCGGATCGGAATGCGGCTTACACCGAAGGATTCGGCCAGCGCATCCTGACGGAGCTGGGTCCCCGCGGCATAGCGGCCGGACAAAATCCCCTGCCTGATCTCTTCAAGCAGAGCTCCCGAAAGCGTGCGGTGTTTAAGAGATGGCTTGACCTGCATCGGTGAAAAAGAACTCCGGGGCTATTGACACCTGAAATGTATAAAATCTACGTTATAAAAAAACAAGGGAACGTGGATGCAGTCAGTATCACCTTCATCCAGATCACGGCCTTTCGCGCCCGTGCGCTTTGTCATATGCCTTTCCGAAGCAATATTCGCCTGCGAGAAAGCCGTGGTCGGCGGATTGATGGCGCTGCTGCTCACCCTCATTCTCCTGAATGTGGGGACGCGTTACGCGGGGATGCCCCTCTACTGGGTCGATGAGGCGGCCGTCTATGTGATGGTATGGCTTGCCTTTATCGGGGCTTCGGCGCTGACTAGGCTGAGGCTCGATTTCTCGGTCACGCTCCTCTCCGACAAACTCTCCCAGAACAATGCACGCCGGATGAAGGCTGCGGCCAGCTTCTTCGGCACCGTGTTCGCTTTCGCTCTTGCCGTCATGTGCTGGCGGTGGATGGATCCCGTCGGGATCGCGTCCGCCGGTTTTGACGCCAAGTCCTATGCCGGGCAGACCTTCAATTTTCTCTATACCGAAAAGACGCAGACACTGCGCTGGCCGACCTGGGCTATCAGCATGGTCATCCCGATTTTTGCCATCACCATGCTGGTCCACACGCTGGCCAATTTTCTTGAAGATCTCGGTCTTTCGCCCGCTCGTTCTCGTTCTGGCTTCACCAATGCGGAGAGCGTGAACTGATGGTCACCACCAGCGTCTTTGTGTTTTTAATGCTGATCGGCGTGCCGATCGGCTTGTGTCTCCTGCTGGTGAGCATGGCCTATATTCTCGACAGCGGGAATATGCTGCTTTTCGACAGCCTGCCGGTGCAGCTATTCGGCGGCGTCGACAATTACGGGCTTATCGCCATTCCGCTATTCGTCCTGATCGGTGAAGTGATGAACGGCGGCGGCATCACCCGCCGGATCATCGACATGACGATGGCTTTCATCGGCACCCTGCGCGGCGGTCTTGCCTATGTGAACCTGTTCGCGAACATGTTCGTCGCGTCGATCCTCGGATCCGCCACGGCACAGGTCGCGATCATGGCGCAGATGATGGTGCCAGAGATGGAGAAGAAGGGCTACGACAAGACCTTCGCGGCCGGTCTTACCGCCTATGCGGGCATGCTGGGTCCCATCATTCCGCCCTCGATCATGTTCGTCGTCTATAGCGTTCTGGCGCAGGTTCCGGTCGCCGCCATGCTCATGGCCGGACTGGTGCCCGGCATATTGCTCACCGTGCTTTTCTGCGTCGTGATCGCGTTGATGGGCTTCGTCTACGGCTATCCGAAGGGCGAAAAGATGACGATGCGAGCCCGAGTGAAGATCGTCCTCGGCGCCTTGCCGACGCTGCTCGTCCCGATCATTATCGTCGGCTCAATCCTCGCCGGCATCGCCAACCCGACCGAGGCGGCCGCCGTGGGCGTGGTGGCGGCGTTCATCGTCGGCCGTTACTGGATCGGCGAACTCTCCTATTCGCAGCTTCCGATGATGCTGCTGCGGGCCGGCATCTATTCCGCCGTCGTTCTCTTCCTGGTTGCCGCAGCAGCCGTATTCTCCTGGGTTCTCGTCTACGGGATGGTTCCGCAGAAAGTAGCGGCATGGGTGCAGACCGTGGCGTCCGACCCGATCACCTTCATGCTCCTTGTGAACGTCATCCTGCTGGTGATCGGAACGGTCATCGACGGCGCGCCGGGGCTGATCATGACGGTGCCGATCCTGCTGCCGATCGCTACGGAGGTCTATGGAATAGACCCGATTCATTTCGGCGTCGTGGCCGTCATCAACCTCGTGCTCGGCTTTCTGTCGCCACCGGTCGGGCTTTCCTTCTTCGTCGCTTCCGCTGTCACGGGCGCGAAGCCGGGCAAGATGTTCATCGTCACGCTGCCGTTCTTTTTCGTCGCGTGCCTGCTGCTCGTCCTGCTCTCGATCTTTCCCCAGCTTTCCACCTTCTTTGCCGGGTAACCGCTAACCTTCAGAGGAAAAGAACCATGAACATAACCCGCAGAAATTTCATCAGTACCGCTTCGATGGGCGCCGCCATTCTCGGCATGCCTTCGATTGTGCGTGCTCAGGAAAAGAGAACCTTCCGGCTTGGCATCACCACCCCGCCCGGGCACCCCTGGAACAATGCGGCGCTGAAAGTCGGCGAGATGCTGAAGACCGAAACCAATGGCCGCCTCGATCTTGCGGTATTCCCCGCAAACCAGTTGGGCACCGAGGCGGTGATGATGCAGCAGATGCAGACCGGCTCGCTCGATTTCGGTTGGATCATGACGGCGGAACTTGGCTCCCGGATTCCCTCGATCGCGGCTATCAACGCCCCATGGGTCGTCGATTCCACGGCCAAGGTGGCCAAGCTCGTTCGCGATCCGATCGCCATGAGCCTGCTCGATGTTCTTCCTGCGGAAACAGGTACGATTGGACTTGCATGGGGCATCACCACCATGCGCGTCGTCTTCACCGCAAAGGAAATCGGCGGGCTCGATGATCTCAACGGTATGAAGCTGCGCATCAACACGACGCCGGCCTATAAGGATTTCTATGAACTCCTGGGTGCCGCGCCGACGCCGATCCCAACCCCGGCCGTCTTCGATGCCATGTCCAACGGACAGGTGGACGGGCTCGAGGCCGATCTCGATTTCTCCTGGAACCAGCGCTTCGACAAAGTATCGAAGACGATGCTGAAAATGAACGCGATTTTCATGCCATGCGTCGCACTGGCCTCCGGACGTGTGTGGCAGGGGCTGCCCGAGGCGGATCGCGAGCTCGTCACGCGGCTGACGAAGGTCGCGCTCGACGAGCAGATCGATGCGACGGTTGCCGACGAGCCCAAGCGGCTCAAGGAGTTCGGCAAGGTGATCACGATCAAGGATGTCGAGGTCGCCGATGCCGGTAAGATCATCGCTGAATACGACAAGATCTGGCTGCCGAAAGCTCCGGTGCTGGCAGATCTGAGAAAGGTCGGCGCTACCCTTTGATGGCAGAACACGAGGAATTCAAAACCTGCGCCGGGAGTGAACCAAGGGTGTGGCGGCTGGTTGCGGATATCTTCTGTTTTTCGGTGGAAGGCGAGTGTTCGCCTTCCGACTTGGCGCGCCCGAGGCTGGATCGGGCGCGCTCGATCAGCAAATCTCGTTCCAGTTATGTAATGGCATTCACAAGAGCGGGAGGCGGATCACACCATCGCCACAAACCTATTGGAATAGGGGGCGATATTCACGGACGGAGGTAATATTGCGCCTCGCTCACACACCGATAGCTGGCTTATGGATGCTCTTGCTTGCCAGCTTTCCCGTTCATGCCGCCGTTACGTTGCAAAACGAAAAATGGTCTGTAACGTTGGAACCGGAGACCCTCGCCATCATGGCGCAGCCGGCCGGCACGTCGGCTGTCGATGTTTCGGTGGGCGGTCCGCTCCACTCCGTCGCGGGGCTGGAGGCCGATCCGGACCATGCAAGCTGGCGCTGGGACGACGGCGCCTACACGATTTCGCTTCATCTGAATGGCGACGATCTCTCTCTTTCAATCGCAGCAAAGCAGGCCGGCAGCCTGCCGATCCTGCACCAGCCAGCCACGGCCATGGGCAAGGGGCTGATCTTTCCACTCGCCGAGGGCTCCTACATTCCTGCCGATGACAGGATCTGGCGGGATTTCCTGCTCGACCACATGTCGGAGTTCAACACGTCGCAGGATATCAGTCTTCCGCTATGGGGGTTGGATCATGGGACATTCTCGCTGTCCTGGTTATTGACCAACCCGCTCAACAACGCAGCAAGATTCATGCTCGATGGAGACGGGCTTGCGCTTTTGCTGGATCATGATTTCACGACGCTCGACCCCGGCTCGCCGATGACGATGATCCTCCATTTGGGGGATTCCAATCCGTTGGCCGGGGCGCAGCGTTATCGCGCCTGGCTGATCACGGAAGGCAAATATCAAACGCTCAAGGACAAGATCGCGGTTGAACCGCAAGCCGCGAAGCTGATCGGCGCCCCCCATACCTATCTCTGGGACGGAGGGCTTCTGTCGACGGGCGACGTAAAGGACTGGCAAAGGCTTCTTTCGACTTTGACGGGCGAGGACAGGCTGGCCGCTGATCTGCGCGGCAACTTCGATGCAGAAGCTCGCGCGACGCTGAATGAGGCAAAAGGCAAACCCGACCATTACCAACAGCGCGTGCTCGTGCGCGCATTCAACGACGCTCTGGACGCGCTGGCGCGGAAGAGCTGGCAGACGGCTGCGCCCGATATGGAACTTCTGGCCCGGCGATATGGCGAATTGAGGAGCGAGGTTGTCGAAGCATTCGGTGATGCGCTCGACCCTGATCCCGCCCGTTGGGGCGGCGGCATTTCCATCTCGACGATCAAAAAGTTCCAGGACGCGGGTTTGAAGCACCTGTGGGTCGGTCTCGGAGAGGGATGGGAGGGTGGCCTGTGGCACCCAGAAGCCGTCAGAGCCGGCGTTGATGCCGGTTATCTTGTGGCGCCATACGATTCATATGACACGGCCCTGAAACAGGGGGACAATCCAAGCTGGACGGCCGCCCATCTGGGAGATGCCGCCTATCGCGATTGCGCAATCACGCACAAGGACGGTTCGCTTCAAGCAGGCTTCCAGAAGCGTGGCCATTATACGCGGCCAGATTGCGTCCGCCCGCTGATGGAAGAGCGAATGTGGTCGATCCTGTCGGTCGTCCCTTTCAACAGCTGGTTTCTCGACGTCTATGCAACAGGGATGGTCTTCGACAGCTATCCGCCGGGACGGCCGATGTCACAGGCCGAGAACGTGGCAGGCAACGTAGCGAGCATGCGGTGGATCAGCGAGACGCTGAAGCTGCCGCTCGGCTCTGAGGACGGCAATGCCACGACCGCGGAGGGCGTTCTCTTCGCCCACGGCATGCAGACGCCGGTTATCGGCTGGGGCGACAAGGACATGCAGAAGGACAAGTCTTCGCCTTATCATCTCGGGATCTGGTATCCGGAGGAGCAGCCGCAGATATTCTTCAAGGAAGTGCCGGTGAAGGAACCCTACCGCACAGTCCATTTCGATCCAAGAACACGGCTACCGCTCTATCAGGCCGTATTCCATGGTTCGATCATCACCACGCATCACTGGCTGTTCGACAGCCTGAAGCTGACGAATGTCCGCGCCGAAAACGAGCTCACTCAGCTTCTGTACAATGTTGCGCCGCTCTATAATCTCAGCCTTGATACGCTGGATAACCGTTTGTCGGACATCAAGCGTCAGGATTCCTTCTTTCGCCCCTTGCACCAGCGTCTCGCCACTCAACCCCTGGTCGACTTCCGCTGGCTCACGAAAGACCGGCTCGTCCAGCAGACCACATTCGAAGACCGCACGAGACTGATCGCCAATTTCAGCCGAAAACCCTATCGGCATCACGGCATCGTGTTGCAGGCGCGGTCCATAGCAGCCTATCCGGCTGGTGGGGAAAAGCCCGCTATCTATGAGGTGGACGCACCGAAGAAACATCCCTGATGGCGGCAGCCTTTGTGCCAGCTGTTCCTTCCCCTCACGCCGCGAGCTTATATTCCGCCTGAAGCGACCTGCTCCACCGGGCGTACCATTCGTTGAACAGCGCGAACTGCTGCTCGACATAGCCGCGCTGGCTCTCGCTCAGTTCATCCGTCTCGTTGAAATGCAGCGTGTATTCCTTGTCGCCCTTCAGCACCATCATGTGTTTGAAATAGAGGACCAGATCCGGCCCTTCGTCAAAGGACGAGAGCACTCCGAGCGCCGCTTCAAGCTCGAGCGCCAGGCGGCGGGCTTCGAAATCGCCTTGCGCGGCGGCCGTGGAAAGAGCGCAGAGATGCAGGACTTCCTTCGGCAGCACATTGCCGATGCCGGTGATGGCGCCGGTCGCGCCGCAATTGACGAATCCATGGAAAACGGCCGTATCGACGCCGACCATCAGGGTAACCTCGTCATCCCGACTGGTGATGTTCTCGGCGGCGTAGCGCATGTCGTCCGGACCACCGAACTCCTTGAAGCCGACGAGGTTCGCATGCTCCGCCCGTAGCGCGAAGAACAGATCCGCGCGGGTTGCGAAGCCGTAATAGGGGCTGTTGTAGATCACGGCCGGCAGATCGGGTGCTGCCGACAGGATCGCCTTGAAATGGGCCTTCTGGGCGGAGATGACCGAGCCCCGCGACAGGACGCGGGGAATGACCATCAATCCCTTGGCGCCCACTTTCTGGGCATGCGCCGCATGGGCCACCGCCTGCCTGGTATTGACGGCTCCGGTCCCGACGATCACTGGGATGCCGGCCTTCACCAGCCGCTCCACGCCTTCCATGCGCTCATCGTCCGTCAGAAGCGGCCAGTCGCCCATCGATCCGCAATAGACAACGGCGGACATTCCGGCCGCGATCAGTTCTTTCGCCTTTCGGACGAGAGCGTCGTAGTCGGGTGCGCGGTCCTCCTTGCAGGGCGTCATCAGGGCAGGGATGCAGCCGGAGAAGATTTGGGAAGCCATCGAAGATCTCCATCTAGAGCATTTCCAGGAAAACTGTGGAACGGTTTTGCCGGGGGAAAGCAGGCCTGCTTTTCCCGCGGAAATGCGACAAAACAAACACTTGGAGCGGTTCCGCCGATTCCATCAAAACAGGAACCGCTCCAAGCAGGTTGCAACGGGCCGGAGTTTCCTCCGTCATTCCGGTTCAGATTACATCATGTATAATTTTTGTCGACAAAATAGTGAGCGCGTTCGAAAGATTCCTCTCTCACAAGGGAATATTGGCGGTAGCGCCCCGTGAAATCATGCTCTGGATCTGGCTGACGATCTGATCGGCATGGGCCTTGGCGAGGCGATCGCAGGCATTGATGTCTCGCGCCTCGATGGCTGCGATCATCTGCTCGTGCTCACCGACATAGCGTTTCGGCAACTGATCGTTGAAAGACGAATAATAGAGCCGGAGAATGCGCTGATCCTCGTCGAGAAGACGACAGAAGAGGCCGGTGAAATAGGAGTTTCGTCCCGCTTCCGCGATCGCCGCATGAAACTCCCGGTTCGTGGCGATCATTGCCAGCGCGTCCTGGCGTTCTACCGCCCGGGCAAAGTCCTCCTGTCTCGAACGGATGATCTCGAGGTCCGCGGATGTGTGATACTCGCCCGCCAGTCGTGTCGTCACGCGGTACATGAGGGTGAGCGCGTCGAAGAATGTGTGGAGGTTGAAGAAATCGATATTGGCGACGACCGTCGACCGGTTTGGGAGGGGAGTGACCAATCCTTCGCCGGCCAGGCGCACCAAGGCCTCCCGGATGGGCGTTCGCGACATCGACAGCCGCTCGGCTAACTGATTTTCATCGATCGGGCTTCCCGGCGGAAGCACCAGATCGAGGATTTCTTCCCGCAGGATGTCATAGACATATTGAGCGCCTGATCCGCGTTTTCGTTCCCTCGTCGGCTTGTCCGTCATGGCATCCCTTTTATCGCGCACCTGATCCCGTGTCGTCAGGACTTCATAGCATCTGCTGGCGGGCGCGGGATATATGCGTGTGCGTGAGCGTGTCGATCCGTACGCCAGCTACGGATCAGAAGATCATCGCCAGACGATCAGCCTGTGTCTGATGAGGAACACCATCATGCGGGCTGACATGTAGTGACGCTTGGATGCAGAAGGATAAAGGCTATGCCGGAGCGGTTCCCGTGGTGTGGAAGCCGCTCCGGACATGATCATGCAGCGCACCGCTTCACCACCTCACCCTGAGGCCGACATTGCCAGAGATGACATTGCTGTCAGTGAAATTATCGATTGAGGTTTTGGCGCGGGCTTGGCCGTAGATTGAGAATTTTTCGTTATTTCGGTTGTAGGAGCCGCGACGCGGGTGCGCCGGCGGATTTCCTTCATGATCCGCACCAGCGGATTGTTAGTTCTAATCTTGAGCCAATCGCTGTCGGGGAAGGCGTAAAAGGTCAGGGTCTCATCAATATGCGACTCGATTAAATCAGCCGCTTTCCCGAGCTTCTGGCGGCGTGGAGCCTCGATGATCATCGCTGACTTCTCCTGCGCGGGATGATGTGGTGGAAACGCCCTCCATACGGATCAAGGTAGCAAATCGCCCTCTGCGGTCCCATAGAGGTTGGCGATGCCGTAGGCATGGATGCGGCGGGTCTGGCCGGTTGGGTCGTCTGCCATTGGTTCCCGTAGTTGACGGCGAGGCCCATGCGGGCGATGACGCCGTCGCCGTCATTCAGGGTGACGTTTGCGTGGAAGCGGAGCGCGTGCGCGCCCAAGAGGACTGGCATTGTATCTGTTTGCGGAACAATCCTTATCGAACCCCCGCACTAATCGCCGCATTCGCCGTGGTTTAGATCAGTCGGCGAACCCACCCCTTGCCGGAACGATGAAGGCGATTGATCGGGAGAAATGAAGATGTATACGCGTAGAAACCTGTTGCGGGGCGCCGCCGCCCTGGCTGTGCTGAGCACGGGCATGAGCGGTTTTGGCCCCGCTTTGGCAAAAGCACCGTTCCAGACATTCCAGGCGCCGGGGTTTTACCGGTTGCGGCTCGGGCGCTTCGAGGTGACGGCGCTGTCGGACGGGACGGTTCCGCTGCCGCTGCCGGAACTCTATACCAATACGACCAGCGAGCACGCCCGATCGGCTCTTGCCGCGGCGTTTCAGGAGACGCCGACGCAAACTTCGGTCAATGCCTTTCTCGTGAATGCCGGAGACCGGCTTGTCCTCATCGATGCCGGCACCGGTTCCTATCTCGGGCCGACGCTGGGCAAGCTCATGGGAAACCTCAAGGCAGCGGGCTATCAGCCTGATCAGATTGACGATATCATCCTCACCCATATTCATACCGATCATTCCGGCGGACTGAGCGCGGAGGGTGATCGCCTGTTCCGTAACGCTACTGTGCGGGTGAATGAGCGGGAGCTCGATTTCTGGCTCAAGACGCCTGTGGCGGAGAGGCCGGCCAGCGCGCCGCCGCAGCACTTTACCGAGGCGCATGAGAGCCTGCAGCCCTATCTCGACGCCGGCAGGATCGAGACGTTCGCGGACAATGGCGAAGTGCTGCCTGGCATCGGTTCCATCCTGCGGGCAGGGCATACGCCAGGGCACAGCTCGATCGTCATTGAGGATGGCGGGCGGAAGCTGGTGTTCTGGGGCGATATCACCCATGGCGACGCCCTGCAGTTCGACGAGCCCGGTGTCGCCATCGAGTTCGACGTCGACCAGAAGAAGGCGGTGGAAACGCGCGCGGTGGCGTTGGACGAGGCGGCCAGCGAGAGATACATGGTGGCGGGCGCTCATATCGCCTTTCCCGGCATCGGCCATGTGCGGCGCGACGAGACGAATTACGACTGGGTGCCGCTCAATTATTCCGCATCCGCGGGCTGACGGGCGGTCAGGCCTCCAGGTCCAGCCGGGGCAGGAGGAAATCCATGAAGGCCTTGAGCTTCGGCGGCTGCACCCGGCCGCCGGCCCTCAACGCGTATAGTCCGAATTCGGGCCCCGACCACTCCGGAAGAACCCGGACGAGCCGACCCGCGGCGACATCGGCCCTGACGAGCACGTGGTTCGACAATTGCAGCCCATCCCCGGCCAGGAGAAAGCCGTGCAATCCTTCCGGATCACCGGCGACGGCGACGGGGCGGATGGGAAATTCGCTGCGTGATCCCTCCCTGATCAGCGGCCAGGCATGGACGGGCCTGTCGAAATAGATCTGCGTGACAAGGCAGGCGTGGTTCTCCAGTTCCGACGGATGCTCGGGCTTTCCCCAGCGCTCGATATAGGATGGCGCGGCATAGATACCCATCCGCAGGCTGCCGAGCCGCCTTGCCGTGAGTGAGGAATCCGGGAGCGGTCCATCCCAGACCCGGAACGCGACATCGATATCCCTGGCGATGATGTCGGTCACTTCATGGCCGAGGAACAACTGGGGGAAGACGTCGGGATGGATCTCGCGGAATTCGCTGAGGATCGGTACCAGCGCGCGGGTGCCAAGCCAGTGCGGCGCGGTGATCTTGAGCCAGCCGCGCGGGTGTTGCTGCAGTTCGCCGACGGCATTCTCGGCGTCCTCGATATCCTTCACCAGCTTTCGGCAATGCTCGAAATAGATCGAGCCCGCTTCGGTGAGCCTGAGGCTGCGCGTCGTCCTGTTCAGAAGTTGCGCGCCGAGCCGGCGTTCGAGCTCCTGGACCTTTCTGCTGATCCTCGCCTTGGGCGTTTTCAATGCCCGGGCGGCGGCGGTGAAGCTTCCCTCCTGCACGACCTTCACGAAGGCGATGGTATCGCTGAAGTCACGCAACATGGGATGCTCCTGCAAATTCCGATCGTTTTTCTTGTTAGATTCCAGCCGTTTTGGGCGAAATCCAAGCCTTAAAACATAGGCGTATCAGGCGGATTTGCCGGTTGTCGGCTGAACACGCGCTCGCGTCAAGGCCGCTTGGCAAAAGTGAGAAGCGGGCTTCTCGCTCCCAGTCCGGTGATGAAACACCGAATCATCTCCCGATATTTCATCAAAACGGTTGTGTGCAGCCGTGCATCTGCGTCGGCCGCTGGGCTAGGCGGATATACCGAAGGAGAATTTGAAGTGATTTCAATATAAATAGAAGAATATGATATAATTCAGAATTAACGGAATAATGCATCAGTATTGACTTAAGTATTTCTTCATGATCTGCCTCTAGCTTGCTGATAAAGGTAATGGATGATGCGCGCCGGTTCTGATCTGGAGGCGTGCGGCCATTTCTGAACTGAAGATATGCTGGGCGGTGACAATTCTCAGCCAAGACATGGAGTGACGACAATGAGCCGGGCAACAAGTGCCGGTCTGATCGCCCTCGGGGCGGCGGCTGGTCTCATTCTATCCCTTATCGCCTATACCACCCGTTCGAGTGGGATAAACGGCACCGGAGGCGCTCTCCTGGTCATTGCCTCAAGCGCAGCGATCCTGCTTGCCGCAATGGCGATCGCGATGTGGCCCAAGATGCGGGGTTGGCTGCGCGGGACGCTCATCTTCCTGCTGCTGCTGGGAATTCTCGGGACGGCCCTCGCCGCTTATTTCCTGGACAGCAAATGGCTCTTGCTCGCGATGGCGGTCTGCCTGATCGGCTGGCTTCTCGCCACCAGGCATCAGGATGCTCCGGCCAGCCGCGGCGCACGTACGGTGAAAGGAAAGGCAACCTCATGAAAAGGACCGTCTCTCTTTATTCAAGCCTCGCACTGAAGTGTTCGGGGCTTGCATTGGCGACCGCGCTTGGGCTGGCCTCGGCAAAGGCCGACGACAATACTTGGTCGACCTTCAATGGTGACCTCAAGGCGCAGAAATATTCTCCCGCGGACCAGATCACGCCTCAGAATGTCGGCACGCTGAAAAAGGCCTGGGAAGTCCATACCGGCGACGTGTCGGACGGCAGCGGCGACGTGCCCATGTCCGTCTGGTCGGCAACGCCGCTTTTCGTCAACGATACGGTCTATGTCGGCACGCCGTTCTACAACATCGTCGCCATCGAGCCTGATACGGGCAAGGTGAAGTGGACCTATAAGAGCCAGGCGGTCCTGAAGGCGCTGACCCAGCCCGATATGAAGAACCGCGGCGTCGCCTATTGGGAAGCCGAAAATCCGGTCGAGGGACAGGCCTGCCAGAAGCGGGTCTACATCGGCACAATGGATGCAAAGCTGCATGCGGTCGATGCCGATACTGGCCGCCCCTGCGCGGATTTCGGACAGAACGGCATTCTCGACATCAATGTCTGGAACAAGGTCAACAACATATGGCCGCTTTCCCTCCTTCAGCCGCCGACTGTCTACAAAGACAAGCTCATTGTAGGTTGGGCAGGCCGTGACTGGACGGATACCGCCGATCCTCCGGGCTCGGTGTTCGCCATCGATGCCAGGACGGGCGAGCTCGAATGGACCTTCGATGCAATCCCCAAGGAGATGTGGTCAAAAACAGGCACGTCCAATGTCTGGGCCAGCATGTCGATCGATCCGGATCGTAATATTCTTTATCTCCCGGTCAGTTCTCCCAGCCCGAATTTCTATGGCGGCAACCGGCTCGATCCGATTCCGCTCGCAACATCCGTGACGGCCGTCGATACGGAGACGGGAAACGTGATCTGGAGCCGTCAGCTGGTGCACCACGATATCTGGGACTTCGACACCAACTCACCGCCGACGCTGATCGACATCGAGAAGGACGGACAGAAGATTCCGGCTCTGGTGCAGACCTCCAAGCAGGGCTTCCTTTATGTCCTTAACCGCTATACCGGCGAGCCGGTCTACCCGATCGAGGAACGACCGGTTCCTGCGTCCGATGTAGAAGGCGAGGTGGCGGCCAAGACACAGCCTTTCGTCGCCCGTCCGCAACCGGTGGTGAATGAAAAGTGGCCCGGCGTGTTCTGGCTCGCCGATGCACTGAGCTTCGGCTATTGCAGCCGCAAGGCGAAGGAACTGCGTTATGACGGCCCCTTCACGCCGCCAAGCCTGAAAGGCACCCTCACTTATCCCGGCACCATCGGCGGTGTCGAATGGGGCGGTGGTGCGGTGGATCCTGAAAGCCAGACATTCGTCGTCAATCACACCCAGGTGGTGCAGATTTATCAGCTTATCCCGAGAGACCAGTATAACCAGGTCACCAACAACGGAGCACACGAGACCGGTGGCTATGCTCCGATGCGGGGCAGCCCCTATGGTTTCCGTCTGTCGAACTTCCTTAACCCGCTCGGCATGCCATGCTGGAATCCGCCCTACGGAGAAATGTCAGCCTACGATCTGAAGACGGGCGACCTCCTGTGGCGTAAGCCTCTGGGCGCCGTCCAGCAATGGGGCTTCTACATGCCCGACTCCTGGGGCTCCGTGACCATAGGTGCACCGGTGATCACCAAGGGTGGCCTCATCTTCATCGGTGCCTCCATGGATTCCAAGGTCAGAGCCTATGATGTGAAGACCGGCAATGAGGTATGGAAAGCACTGGTGGATGCTCCGGCGGTCGCCATGCCTGCCGTCTATACCTACAAGGGCAAGCAATATGTGGTCTTCGTAGCCGGCGGCAATTCCATTCTGACGCCGCGCGTCAGCGATCAGGTCATTGCCTTCACCCTGCCGGATGGGAAATAAATCGCAGCCGCCTCCTTCGGTGGGCGCTGCCTCTACCTTGAAAGCCCGCTGCGTGCCTGAAATGCGCGTGGCGGGCTTCGTCTTGCCGATCGCCGAAAGATGGGTCAGCGAGCGCTGGCAGAGCCTGTCTCGCGGTCCAGCGCCTGCAATATCCGGTAGCCGGCCTTCACCCGCTCTGGGATGGGATAAGCCTTGTTCGCCAGGATCACGACGCCGATCCTCTTGGTGGGAACAAATGCGGCATAGGCGCCGAAGCCGCGCGTGGAACCGGTTTTGTTGAGAAGGATATCCTCCTGCGGCGGCAGCGGCGGGTCCAGCTTCTCGGCCTTGTTGGCCTTGCGCGCCATGCCAGCGGAATTCCCCTCAAGCAGACGGTCAAGCGCGACAGGGTAGGGATAAAGTTCCCACCCTAGGCTCTGCGTCATCGGACGGATCCAGTAATAACCGGTGTGGGTGGCCGCAATCGCTTTTCGCAAGGCGGGATTGAGCTTCGACGGGTCGATATTCTTCTCGACGAATTTGATCAGGTCGGCCGAGGTTGTCCGTACGCCATAGGCTTCTGAATCCAGGACACCCGGCGACACCCGCACCGGCTTGCCGTCCTTCAGATAGCCGTATGCATAATCGCCCATGCGGTTTTCAGGGACTTTGACATAGGTGTTCCTCAAGTCCAGCATCGCAAGCAGCTTCTTGCTCATCAGCTCGTCATAAGGCGCGTTCATGCTTCTGGCGGTGAGATAACCGAAGAGCCCGATGCTCGGGTTAGAATATTGCCGGTGCGTGCCGGGAGCATAATCCGGGCGCCAGTTCCGGTAATAAGCGAGCATCTTTTCGTCTGTCGTGACATCCTTCGGGAACTGGAGCGGCAGGCCACCCGCGGTATAGGCGCCAAGCTCGAGAAGGCTGATCCTGTCGAAGCTACTGCCGTTGAGCGCCGGCCAATATTTGCTCGCCTTGTCGGTGAAGGAGAGCTTGCCCACCGCTTCGGCATAGCCGGCAAGCGTCGCGTTGAAGGTCTTGCTGATCGAGCCGATTTCAAAAAGCGTGTTTTCGGTGACTTCCCTGTCATTCTCCTTCGAAGCGACGCCGTAATTGAAGAAATATTGCCTGCCTCCGGCCGTAACTGCCACGGCCAATCCCGGCACGGCATATTCCTTCATGACAGGTAGAACCGCTTCACTCACGACCTGCTGGAGCCGGTCCCGGACATCGCTGCCGGCCGCGTTGACATCGGCGCCGATGAACAGCGTGGCAGCTGCGAGAACGCCAGATTTCAGAAGGAAGCTTTTTGTCATGGCAGCCAATACCCTCATATCCGTCTGATCGGCCGCGCGTGCAGCCGGTTTTGAAGTGCAGCCGATATACCTGGCCCGAAGTGACTGGACAAACGAGGATACCTTGCGGGAGCCATTAGAAAAACTTGGGCATTGGCCAAACGGGATGGCACCTGCTATGCGGGAGCAGTAAAGACAGGGAGGACATCCAGCAATGCTTCATTCAGCCGTCAAAGTCGTGCTCACCTCGGCCCTGGTCCTGGGGTTCGCCACCACCGCCGCAAATGCCGAAACCCGCATAACCTATAAATCCGCCAAGGCAGGCTCGTCCTATTACCAGATGGGGGTCGAGGTCGCCGAGGCCATAAAAAAGGGCACCGACGGCAATATCATCATGACCATCGAGGAGAGTCAGGGCTCGGTGCAGAATGTGATGGAAGTGCGTGCACGCGGCGGCGACTATGTCTTCACGACACCGCCGGCGCTGGTCGATGCGGCGCAGAAGGGAACGGGCGCCTTCGAGGGCAAGGGCAACCCGAAATTCGCCGAAATCCGCGCCCTGTTCCCGATCCCCTCGCTAGCCATGCACTTCGTCATGTCAAAGGCCTCGGGTACGGAGGATTTCGCCGGCATGGAGGGCAAGACCATTCTGCTCGGCAAGGGATCGTTTGGCGCGACCGAGGGCGAGAAATATCTTCAGCTATTCGGCCTTGACGGCAAGGTGAAGATTGCCGACGCGGAACTCTCCAATGCCGTCGACGCGTTGAAGAACGGACAGATCGACGGCTTCGTCACCGCCGGTTCGTGGCCCGCGCCCAATGTCGTGGAGGTCGCGGCGAGCACCGAGGTCAATATCCTGTCGCTGACGCCTGAGCAGGAAGCCGAGACCAAGCGTACACCGTTGACTATCCCTGCCGGCACCTATGCCGGCCAGGACAAGGACATTCTGACGACGTCTCTGCCCGTCGTTGCCTATGCCACTGCAGCGATGGACGACGAGACGGCCTATCAGCTCACCAAGACCTTCTGGGAGCAGAAGGCGGCGATGAGCGGCTCGGCGCCCTGGTGGAAGGGTGTCGACAAGGGCCTGCTGGCCAACATCACCGGCAAGCTGCACCCCGGCGCCGTCCGCTACTACAAGGAAGTGGGCTTTGAATTGAGCGACGGGCAGATGTAGGCCTTATCGCGATGGGCGCGGCGGATGCCGTGCCCTTGTTCTTTCGCCCGCCGTTCCATTCCCGCCCGACCAATCGATGACCAAACGCATTCTTCTTGCGGCTCTCGCCGCGCTGCTTGTCGCCTTTCACCTGGGGCTGATCTTTTCCGGCCTCGTGCCGAACCTCGTCAGCCGGCCGCTGCATATGGCGCTGATCCTGCCGTGGCTCCTGATTTTCGTGCCTTCGAGCGGCCTGAAGCGCCTTTCGGGCTGGGTGCTGGCGGTGGCGGGGATCGCGGCGTGCCTTTGGGTGGCGGTGAATGAGGGAAGCCTCGCCGACCAGTACGGTTTCCTCGAAGGCCCGGTGCAAACCGGGATCGCCATCACACTGCTTGCCGTGGTGCTGGAGACGGCGCGCCGCGCCATTGGCTGGGCGCTGCCGAGCGTCGCCGCGCTGGCGCTGCTCTACGGCCTGTTCGGTCAATATATCCCGGGTGAGTTCGGTCATGCTGGAACGCCGCTTGCCAGCTTCCTCGGCACATTGACGATCGCCGAGGGCGGGCTGTGGGGCAGCCTGACCGGCATCTCGGTCGGCACGGTCGCGATCTTCGTGATCTTCGGCGCGGTGCTGAATGCCGGTGAAGCGGGGCAGGGCTTCATGAATGTTGCAGCGGCCGCCGCCGGCCGACTGAACGGTGGCGCAGGCAAGGTATCCGTGATTTCCTCGGCCCTGTTCGGCTCCATCTCCGGCTCGGCCTCTGCGAATGTAGCCTCCACCGGCGCCATTACCATTCCGGCGATGGTCGGGCTCGGCTACCCGAAGCGGCTCGCCGGCGCGATCGAGGCGGTGGCCTCCTCCGGCGGGCAGATCATGCCGCCGCTGATGGGGGCAGGGGCCTTCGTGATGGTGGAACTGACCGGCACGCCCTATACCGACATCATGGCGGCGGCGGTCCTGCCGGCGATCCTCTATTTCCTCGCCGTATGGGTCGGGATCAATGCCTTCACCACACGCTATCCGCTGAAGGGGTTACCGGCGGATCAGAAACCGGCGCCACGCGACGTACTCGTCACCTCCGCCTTCTTCCTGGTGCCATTCTCCATCCTTCTGTGGGGCATGTTCTGGGCCCGTTACACGCCGCAATACGCCGCCGCTTTCGCGATACTTGCCGGGGCCGTCCTGCTCCTGTTCGATGGCAAGCTGCGCTTCAACCCGCGCGAGGCGCTGGTCCGGTTCGAGAATGCCCTGGTCGGCGCGGCGCGGCAGGTATCGCTGATCGCGGCAATCATCCTTTGCGCTTCGGTGATTATCGGCGTGCTGTCGATCACCGGCCTTGGCGTGAAGATCACCTCGCTGATCCTTTCGGGTGCGGGCGGCATGTTGTGGCCGTCATTGTTCCTCACCGCTGCCGCCTGCCTCATTCTCGGCATGGAAGTGCCCACGACGGCGGCCTATGTCATCTGCGTTTCGGTGGCCGGGCCGGCGCTGACGCAGCTCGGCCTGGAGCCGTTGCAGGCGCATCTCTTCGTGTTCTGGTTCGCACTCCTGTCGACCATCACGCCGCCTGTTTGTGGCGCGGTCTTCATCGCTGCCGGGATGGTGCGCGAGGATTGGCTGAAAGTGGCCTTCACGGCGATGGCGCTGGGTATAGGGCTTTATCTGATCCCGCTGGCGATGATCGCCAATCCGAACCTTCTTGCAATGGCCGAAGCGCCGGTTGAGGCAATCCTTGCCGCCGTCAAGACCGCCGTCGGCCTCACCTGCGTTTCCTACGGCCTGATCGCGGCTTACCGGCTGCCGGTCCGGGTTGTACTCGTGGCGGCAGGGCTAGGCATCCTGTTTGTGCCGTTCGGTTCACTGTAGGGATTCCGGCGATCGGTTCTTGTCGCGCCAGGAAGCGGGACTGAGGGACGTGACCCGCCGGAACTCGCGGTTGAAGTTCGATTTCGTCTGAAAGCCGGATTCGAACATCGCCGCGGTCACGGACATGTCAGTTTCGCGAAGCAGCCGGCAGGCCTCGGCGATCCGGAAGTCGTTGATATATTGCGAGACGTTTCTGCTGGAGAGCCGGTTGATCGCGCCTGACACCTGCCGGGCCGGCACGCCAGCCCGTCGCGCCAGGCGTGACAAGGTCAGGTTCTCGTCGCGGGACAGTTTCTCCTTGACCAGCAGGTGATCGATCCGCTCAAGGATTTCCCGGTCCTGCGCGGCCTGCGCTGCGGCATCGTTCATGTCCGCGACCGGGGAGGGGAGTGCTCGCGCGCGGGCAGCGACGGTGGCGGTCAGCCCGAGAAGGAGGAGCCCCAGAAGATTGGCATTGCTCACCATCAGGGCGACATTCGCCCCCTTGCTCCATTCGAAATCCATGAAAACGGCAAGGTCGAAGAGGGCTGACAGGCAGAGCGATGCGGCGGCAATGACGAGGGCGCGGTGCGCCGAGAGGACGCGGTCGAGACGCGCCTCGTCTAAAGCGTCCGGCCCGGTCCTGCCGAGGTTTAGTATGGCCAGTGCATATCCGACGAACAACGCGATCAGGGCAAAGTCGATCAACCCGGGCGCCATTGCCAAGAGCGCAATGACCACGATCGGTGGCGCGGCGTGGAGCCAGCGGGCAATGCCGGTTCGCGCTTCTTCACGGTGCATGAGGCTGCGGAAGCTGGCCATCACCAGCGGCGGCAGACAACTCGCCAGCACCGGCAGCATGTAGCGCAGTTCGGTAATGCCATAGCCCCACCGCAAGCCGACGGCGAGCGACTGCAAGGCGCAAAGACCGATCAGGGCCAGGAACGGCCGATTGCCTTTTGACGGTTCCTGGCTGTGCAGCATCTCGATAAGGCGGATCACAAGCAACAGGGCAACGACGAAGGGAAGTGGAATAAAGATCAAGGCATGCTCTCAGAGGTGGCGGTCGATTGGGGAATAATGACCTAAATCGCGATGAGGGACGACCTGAATCACGATCGAGAACGTGGGCGGGCACAGGTTCTGCGATGGATTGCCGATCCTTTGCAACAAGCGAGAAACACCCATGAAACTCCCGTATTTTCTTTCCGCCGTCCTGTTCACCGCCGCATTCACCGTTCCCTCCGAAGCTGCCGAAGTCGGCGTAGACGAGATAAGCGTTTCCGCGCCTCAGCGCGGTCGGGATCTCGCTGTGACGATCTGGTATCCCGCTACAACGGGCGGCGAACCCGCCCTTATCGGCGACAATCAAGTCTTCAAGGGAGCCCCGGCCTTGCGCAATGCAACGCTTGTCCAAGGGCGCTTTCCCCTGGTGGTGATGTCGCATGGATCGGGCGGCCGCGTGCAGGGCATGAGCTGGCTTGCGACGGAACTTGCCAAAGCGGGCTTCGTCGTCGCCGGTCCCAATCATCCCGGCACCACCAGCGGCGACTCGACGCCGGCCAATACGCCGAAAGTATGGGAGCGCACGCAGGATCTCTCCGCCCTGATCAACAGCCTGACCGCAGATCCGCGATGGAGCGGTATCATCGATGCCGATCGGATCGGCGTCGTCGGCTTTTCACTCGGAGGCGCGGCGGCAATGGAGATTGCCGGCGCCCGCGCCAATCTCGAAACATATGCCCGCTACTGCGACACATATACGAAATGGGACTGCGCCTGGTTCGCGGGCGGCAGGGGCTACATCAACGAAAAGGAAGTGCAAGTGGACAAGCTTGATCTACGGACGATCGACAAGGCACGTTTCGAGCAGTCGAACCGGGACCCTCGCATCCAATCAGCCGTCCTGGTCGATCCGGGTCTCGCGCAGGCCTATGACGAGCAAAGCCTGAAGGAAATCAAAATCTCGATGAATTTCATCAATCTCGGCAGCCCCGGCACCATTCCCGAGGGTGTAATCGCCGATCATCTGGCGACGCTGACGCCTCATGGAACTTATGCCTCCGTTACTGGCGCCGATCATTTCAGCTTTCTGCCGGAATGCAAGGAAGGGGCTGCCGAGTTCTTGAAATCGGTAGGGGAGGTCGATCCGATCTGTGAAGACGCTGGTGATCGGTCCCGCGCGGATATTCATTCCGAGCTGATCGGCCTTGTAAGGAGCGCTCTGCAGCGGGACCTCAAGGACCAGTTCTGAGTGGGAACAATCGGCTCGATCAGGAATGTGATGAACCGAAGCGGGCACAACGGTGCCCGCTTCGGTTTTCATTGGCTTCAGTCCTTGGCCCGGTATTCCTCCGGCATGACGAACACCTCGTCCGCCCGCCCGTATCCGCCGTCGGGCACTTCCTCGATGAGAACCATGGTGGTCGGGCGTGCGACCTCCCCGAAATAGCTGACCATCAGTTCGGTCGTCTTGTGGATCAGATCTTCCTTCTGCGCCGTCGAGAGTGAAGCCTGGGGCAGTTTGTAATTCGCGAAAGGCATAAACTTTTCCTTTGATTTGCAGGGTAGGGGTTACACAGCGCCGCCATTGGCGCGGATGGTTTGTCCGTTGACCCAGCCGCTTTCAGGTCCGGCGAGGAAAGCGATGGCATCGGCAATGTCGTCAGGCTGGCCGAGGCGACCGAGGGGGATCATCCGGGTAATGTTTGCGACCAGCTCCTCGGACTTGCCCCGCATGAAAAAATCCGTCTCGATCGGACCGGGCGCGATCGCATTCACTGTAATCCTGCGCGGCCCCAATTCCTTGGCAAGCACATGCGTCATGGCCTCGATCGCGGCTTTCGTCGCGGCATAAAGGCTGTAGCCCGGCTGGTAGAAGCCGACCACGCTCGATGACAAACTGATGATCCGTCCGCCGTCGCGCAGCCGCCGGGCAGCTTCGCGCATACCGCGGAAGGTGCCGCCCAGATTGACTGCGCAATGCTCGTCGAAATCCGCGTCCGTAGCGTCGGCCAGCGGCGACAGTCGCATCATGCCGGCGTTGTTCACCAGAATATCGGCCGGGCCGAAAGCAGCCTCGGCGGCGTCGAACAGCTTGGTCATGCCGGCAGGATCACCGATATCAGCCTGGATCGCGACCGCCTTGCCGCCCGCCTGTTCGATATCCTTTACAACCTGGCGAGCGGCGGCTTCGTCGCGTGCGTAGTTCACAACGACGGCACAGCCGTCATGGGCGAGCCGGCGGGCGATTGCCGCACCGATGCCCTTGCCGGCGCCGGTTATGATCGCGGTTTTGTCCTTCAGACTCATTCTTGACCTCCATTGTTAGGTCAAGAGATAAAGAACCCTTCTGGCGGAATAATCTCCCTTTTACTGACAAGTAAATTCGGATATCACGAACAAACATGGATCGCCTCGATGCAATGCGTCTTCTTGTCCGGGTTATCGACCGCGGCAGCTTCACAACTGCTGCGGCTGATCTGAATATTCCGCGTTCGACGGCGACCGAAGCAATCAGGCGGCTCGAACGCGATCTCGGTAGCCGCCTCCTCGAACGCACCACGCGTCATGTAGCGCCCACCCCAGAGGGGGAAGACTATTACCGGCGCTGCCTGTCGATCCTCGCCGACATCGATGAGGCGGAAAGTGCGCTGCGCGGTGGAGAACCGGCAGGCGTGCTGCGGATCGACGCCCACGGCACGCTGACGCGGGCGTTTCTGCTGCCGCGTCTGCCGGAATTCCTGGAGAGATATCCTGGAATCCTATTGCATATAGGGCAGGGCGACAGGCTGGTCGATCTGGTGCGCGAAGGCGTGGATTGCGTGATCCGGGCAGGCGAGCCCGACGACAGTGGCATGATCATGCACAAGCTTCCCGATATTCCCGAAATGACTTGTGCCAGCCCGCGTTATCTGGAAGTTCACGGCCTGCCGGCCTCGCCTGACGATCTCAATGGACACCAGATGATCGGCTTTGTGTCGTCCCGCACCGGACGAGTGATGCCGATGGAGTTCCAGACCGGCGGAGAGACGAGGGAGGTGACGCTCTCCTGCCGCGTCACAGCCAATGATGCGGAGACGGCGCATCATCTGGCGCGGATGGGATACGGGTTGATTCAGGCGCCCCGCTATCGGTTCCGGGAGGATCTCGCGCGCGGCACCCTTGTCGAGGTCCTGCCGAATTATCCACCGCCGCCTTTACCGCTCGCCGCCTACTATCCGCAAAACCGGCAATTGTCGCCGCGTGTGCGGGTTTTCATCGATTGGGTCGCGGCGGTATTTGATGCTGCGGAACTCTAGCTCATCGGGGTGAAGAAACGCATCTTTTGAGCTGTGATTGAACTGACGCGGGGATTATCTCGCGCGTCAGGTGTCGGAATCTCGTTCAGCCAATCGTCTTCAAGACGAACAAGCCATGGAGAACAACGATGATCCCCACCATTACCGCCTTTGAACGCTCACCCGATCGCGGCAAGGGGCTGGCGCGCGACATGCGCGTTCGCTGGGCGCTTGAGGAAGTGGGCCAGTCCTACGACGTTCGTCTTCTTTCGTTCAAGGCGATGAAGGAAGCCGCGCATCTCGCGCTTCATCCTTTCGGGCAAATTCCGACCTATGAGGAAGGCGATCTCGCCCTGTTCGAGTCCGGTGCGATCGTGCTCCATATCGCCGAGCGCCATACGGGCCTGCTGCCGGGCGACGCGAATGCCCGGGCGCGCGCGATTGCGTGGGTGTTCGCCGCGCTCAACACCGTGGAGCCGCCGATCTTCGACCGCACCCTCACCATGATTCTCGAGCGCGACGAGCCCTGGTACGAGCAGCGCCTGCGCGCGCTCGAGAACAGCATCCGAAAACGGCTGGAAAGCCTTTCGGTTCGCCTCGGCGATGCCGACTGGCTCGATGGCGCATTCAGCGCCGGTGACCTTTTGATGGTGACGGTGCTGCTCAGGTTGAAAGCATCATCAGGTATACTGGACGAATATCCGAACCTCTCCGCCTATGTTGCCCGCGGCGAGGCACGGCCCGCATATAAACGTGCCTTCGCCGCTCAGCTGGCGGTTTTCACCGCCGCATCGGCCGACTAAAAAGGGGCCGCTCTTGGCGCGAAGCTTTAAGCGTCATTCTCGAAAATGGGCAGCGACGATCGCGAAAGTCCATGTATAATTTCCATATGTCCGGGAAGAATGACCAGTCCCCTCGTTTTCCGGGCGTTCCGTTCGCCCTTGGCGCCGCGCTGCTGTTCGGAGCCACGGCTCCTGTCTCCAAACTATTGATCGGCTTCGTCGATCCGTGGTTGTTGGCTGGGATCCTTTATCTGGGTGCGGGTATTGGCCTCGCCGCGGTCCATTGGGGTCGAGCCTCGCTTGGCTTCGCGAATGTTGAGGCGCCGCTGACGAAGTCTGATCTGCCATGGCTTGCGGCGGTGGTGCTTTTTGGTGGAATGCTCGGACCCTTGTTCCTGATGTTCGGGCTGTCGTTAACGACGGCTGCTTCTGGATCGCTGCTGCTTAACCTGGAAGGGCTAGCGACGATGGTCATCGCCTGGGTCGTCTTCCGTGAAAACGTCGACAGACGGTTGCTGCTTGGTGCCGCAGCGATCCTTTGTGGCGCCGTTCTGCTATCGTGGAACGGCGAGGGGCTTAGCCTCGATGCCGGCGGTCTGCTTATAGCGCTGGCTTGTCTGTGTTGGGGTATCGACAATAATCTGACACGCAAATTGTCCTCGGCCGATCCGGTCCAGATTGCCATGATCAAGGGTCTGGTTGCAGGCTGCACCAATTTCGGCCTGGCTCTCCTGGTTGGCGCGACCCTGCCGTCCGTTGGACTGATTTTCTCAGGTGTGGTGGCAGGGTTCCTTGGCATCGGGGTAAGCCTGGTCTTGTTCATGCTCGGCCTGCGTCATCTCGGCACGGCGCGGACAGGAGCCTATTTCTCTTTGGCACCCTTTATCGGCGCGGCGCTGGCCCTGCTGCTCTTTCATGAAGGGTTGACCCCACAGTTCATCATCGCGGGCCTGCTAATGGCCTTTGGACTGTGGTTGCACCTGACCGAACATCATGATCACTGGCACGATCACGGGATTCTTGAACACGAGCATGCGCACATTCATGACGAACACCATCAGCACCATCATGACGAACCAGTGACCGAACCGCATTCACATTGGCATCGACATGAACCTATGCGCCACAAGCATCCGCATTATCCCGACCTGCACCACAGACACGGGCACACCTGAAATGGAATGCAGGCGGATGAAGAGCGACGCGAAGATCATTCTCAACCTGGAAGAATTGCGGCCAATTGCGGCTGTCGAGGGGGGGCAGGCTTTTGCGGAGGGCGCAAAACGCACCAAGCTTCTGCGTGATAGCGCTTGGGCTGCGTTGCACTCGGCCAAGGAAGCGTCTGATGCCGGCGAGATGGCCGCCTGCGAGGTTGCCCGTGCAGCTGCAGCGGCAGCCGGGGCGGCTTACCTGCACCCGCTTGTGAGTTCATGCCGAAGCGCGACTTGCGAACTGCGCCAAGTTAACCAGCCTGTCTCAACTGAGCGAGCAGTTTCTTACGGAAGACTTCAGCCGGTGTTCGATAACCGAGACATTTGCGTGGTGTCGCGTTAAGCCGATTGCATATCTCGATCAGGTCGGCATCAGTCACGGACAGGGGGTCGACCTCTCTCGAAAGCTATTTCCTGGCGCGACGGTTCGTATTCTCCACAGTGCCTTTCTGCCATGGCGACTGAGGATCACAGAACCATGTTTGTGCACCGATACCAGCTTGCAGATAGGGCCAATCGCTGAACTCGGTGCCACGGTCGAAGGTGATGGAACGACGAGCACGGTGGGGCAGGGACTGTAACACCCGGATCAGGCCATCCATGACCGGCCGTGATTGCCGGTCGTTGTTGCGGAGCAAGATGGCAAAGCGGCTCACGCGCTCAACGAGTGATGTGACGTTGGCCTTTCCAAACTTCTTTCGAAACTGGATCAAGTCGCATTCCCAATGCCCAAACTGCTTGCGAGCGGCGACGACGTCGGGGCGCCTTAAAATGTTGAGCTCCGGGCCAAAGCGTTGGCCGTGCTTACGTCTTGCATGTCGCGATCTGCGCCTGGCGCGATGCTCGGGCAAATGCCGCCACAGCTTGATGGCGTCGCCGTCAGGCGAATAGGCGAACTTGTAGATCGTTTCATGGCTCACCGAGACCGGATGTCGCTCAAGTCGCATCCGTCCTGCAATCTGCTGTGGTGACCACCCATGCATGATCCGGTCGATGACAGACTGCCTGACGTCAGAGAAGCGCGCCAGCTTGCGCAGCTTTGCACGACGTCCACAAGCAATGTCATGCGCTGTGACACAGTAGTAGCCGTTGAGATCCGGAACATCATTGTCGATGAACCTATTGCGTTTGATCTCCCGAAAGATCGTCGAACGATGTCGTCCAAGCTTCGCGGCGATCAGTTCCACACCCAAGCCTGCTGTTCGCCAGCGGGCAATCTTGCGTCGTTCATCAAGGTCGATATGGGAGTAGGTGCGTCTCATTGCGTTTTCCTTGCGACTGATAACCCTTTGGTATCATACGCAAGTCGCACTTCATCCTTGAACCCACCCCCCCTACAGACACAGATCAGATAATCTATCTTATGGAACTAATCGTTTTCTGTCGTTCATCCAGAGTTTCCCGGTTAGTTTGTCCCAAATGACGCTTTTTAGGTACAATGGCAGCTTAGCTCTGTCCCTCACAGAATTGCCGCGACGCTTGCCGGATATACGTTCGTCCATGACGTCACCGAGAAAGCCGTGGTATTGGCCGGCAGGCGACACTGAGGTAATCGGGAATGGCCGGTTTAGGCTGTTCTTTCGCTACGATACGAGCGCAAAAATCATCATCTTCGCTTGGGTGAATGATGAAACGACCCTACGGACCTACGGTGCGAAAACCGACGCCTACAAGGTCTTCAAAGGAATGCTGGACGATGGAAATCCGCCCGACGATTGGGCCGCACTCCATAAGGCAGCGTCCGAGAGCGCTACAGTTAAACGTCTCGAGAGCACTACGCCCGCAAATCCGTAACGCTAGGCATGTTTATCCAGCCCGCCGGCACGGGCTAACAGTTCAGCACGTTTTTTCTGCCAGCGCATCCGATGGTCCGCGTCGGACACGAAGCCGACTGCACCATTTGTGATGCCGTCCAGCGTCGTTTCCACCTCTGAACGGAACGAGACGTCATGCTCGGATGCCTCACGCTACCGACGAAGCCGCTCGGCCGGTCGGGCGGCTTGCGCTCGATCGCCTCGGGATCATAATCGGCCGTATCGACCTCGAAGCGCGAAACACCCAACTCTTCACACACGAAAGCGGCGGCCGTATTGAGATTTAGCCACAGACATGACCTGCACGCTCGCTGTGCAGACATGGCACGTTCATTGGCTCCATAACGTATCAACACGGCCCACCGGTCCGATAAGGCATTACCAGGCGGATCTGTAGATCTGCAGGATATCGCTCTCCGAAAGATCGACCGGGTTCCAGTCCAGAAGACGGCGGATGGCATGCGCCTCCCGGGCCATGGCGGGAAGATCCTCTTCCGGTACGCCGTGGGCGCGCAGCCGCATGTCGAGCCCGAGACCTTGGCAGAATGCCAAGGCGCCCTTCCTGATCTCCTCTCCTGTCGACCCGGTAAAGCCGAGTGCTCTCGCGATCAGCGCGGTCTTTTTGGGTTGGGCTGGAGCGTTCATGGCAAGCACGTGGGGGAAGATCAGGGCGTTGGCAATGCCGTGCGCGATCTTGTGACGGGTTCCGAGCGGATAGGCGATGGCGTGACCGGCGGTGGTGTTGACGGGGCCGAGGCAGACGCCACCATAAAACGAAGCGAGCGCCAGCGCCGAACGGGCTTTCATATCCCCACCGTTGTCGACCGCACGCTTTAGATTTGCACCAACGAGCTCTATCCCACGCAAGGCATAGTCGTCGATCAGCGGATGCGAACGCTTGGAGGTGAAGGCTTCGACACAATGCGCCAGCGCATCGACGCCCGTCGCTGCGGTGATGAAAGGCGGAACGGTTGCGGTCAGTTCCGGGTCGATGACCGCGATGTCGGCCAGCATATAGAGGCTTTCGGTCGCGATCTTGTTGCGTGTCGCCGGGTCGGTGACGAGCGCCCTGGTCCCAACCTCCGAACCGGTCCCGGCGGTGGTCGGGATTTGCGCCAGACCGACTGTCCTTGACGGCGCGCGATGCGGGCCCGAAATGTCATGAAGACCCTTGCCGCTTCCCGCCATCACGGCAACAAGCTTGGCGAGATCCATGGCGGAGCCGCCGCCAAAGCCGATGACGACATCCGCGCCTGCCGCCTCCGCCGCCGCAACGGCTTCCGTGAGATTGACGATGTCAGGCTCCGGCTTCACCGTGCCGAAACACGTGGCATTGGCGAGCCCCAGAACCGGCAGCCGCGCCGCATTGACCATATCGGCGACGACGAACGGACGCGCAAAGCCGCAACTCGCAACCCATTCCTTAAGCTTCGGCAATACACCAATGCCAAAATTAACGATTGGCGGACGTTGCATTTCCAGCGGATGCGTCAGGGCAAGCATGATTCCGTCTCCGAAAAGGCGCGCCGGAAGGCACGCAATGCGCGGGGAAGACATCCATCAGACGGGTTCACAACCCGTGAACTTGTCTGATATTTCTCCCATCTCTGCCTAATGGATAAGGGAGTCTTTGTTTATTTGTCAATTTATAAACGGCAGGAATCTTTTGAAGGACAGCTCGGCGAACAATGACATTTAGTCGCGATATAAGAAGGAAAATAATGTATTATCATATATTTAAATGAACATGGGTCGCGCCTTGGTCGATAAGTTTGCGGCCGAATTTCTATCGATATTCCATAATTCGCCGTTGTGAAGTTGACATGTTTACTATTTTCGACCATGATCCGACCAGCTATTAAGGAGCCAGGCGCGGCTGACCGAAGCCGGGAGGAGCCATGCGAAAAATCAGAAGCGATATAGTCATCGGCTGCGGCCTTCTGGCATTCTCCGCCTTTGCCGCATGGAGAACCCTCTATATCAGGGGTCAAAGTGCCGGGACGATCGCGGGGCCCTCCTTCCTGCCGTGGCTGATGATCGGCGCCATCATCGTCCTATCGCTATTGCTTGTCCTGCGGGCGCGTCGCGCGACAGTTCCGGTTCCCGCGGAAACAGGCGACCAGCCGGCCGGCAATGATATGGGGACCAAGCGCCGGAATTTTCTGCGCATCGGCCTTTTCGCCGTTATGCTCACCGCTTATTCCGCAGCCTTTATGCCGCTCGGCTACCTGCCGGCGACGTTGCTGGTCTTCGTCGCCGGAATGCTGCTCATGGGCGAGCGGTCTCCCACAAAATTCTTCGTCCTGCCGGTCCTGATCACCGGAGCGGTTTGGTTCGGATTTACCCGTCTTCTGCAGGTCTGGCTGCCATAATCGACATTTTTACAAATCAGTCCGTGGAGGAGAAAAACAAATGATCCCGAGGAGGAAACTCATGAAAAAACGCATCGTCATGATGGCGGCCCTGATCGGCTCGCTGACGGCCACCGCTGCCTATGCCTTTCCGGACCGACCGGTCCAGATCGTCGTGCCCTATTCGGCCGGCGGCGGCACTGATCTTTCCATGCGCCTCCTGGCCGAAAGCATGCAGCGCCATATTCCCGGCGCGACCGTCATCGTCCGCAATCAGCCCGGTGGCGGCGGCGCGATCGGGACGTCGGCTGTCATCCACGCCCGTCCGGACGGCTATACGGTCGGCGTCGGCGCACAGGGCCCACTCGCGCTGCTGCCGCACCTGGGCAGTGCCGACTACACGATCGATGATATCGAGTTCGTCGGCCTGGTCGGCCGTAACCTGCAGGTGATGGTCGCCTGCAAGGGGGCTCCTTTCTCCGATTTCGACAGCTTCATGGCCTATGCCAAGGAGAAGGCGCCGCAGATCGGTAATTCCGGCGCCGGCGGCGCAAACCATATTTCCACCGAAGCCTTTGCCAAGGCAGCGGGCGTCAAGGTCGAATCCATCCCCTTCGGCGGTTCTTCGGAAGCCATGGCGGCCTGCGCCGGCGGTCATATCCAGGCGATGGTGGCCTCGCCGGCGGAAGCGCTGGAGCAGGTCAAGGCCGGAACGGTGAAACCGCTTTTCGTCGAAGAAGAAGGGCGCATCGATCTCTTCCCCGATACGCCGAGCGCCAAGGAAAAGGGCATCGATTTCACCTGGTCGTCCTGGAAGGGCGTCATCGCGCCCAAGGGAATTCCGGAAGAGGATCTCAATATCCTGCGCGACGGCGTGAAAGCTGCCGTCGAGGACGAGGAATTCCAGAAGAAAATGAAGGATTTAGGCGAGTTCGTTCAATATGAGGATGCGGATGCCTATAAGGCGCGCGCCAAGCGCGACAGCGATACCGCGGAAGCCGTGATCAAGGATCTCGGTATGTATCAGATGAACAAGTAAGCCAAGCGGACAAGCCATTGCTTCCGCAGGCGGGGGCGGCAACTGCAGGCCGCCCTCCTTCAACGAGTTGATTGCCATGGACTATCTTGCCTATCTCCTCCCCTTGTTTCAGCCGCAGGTTCTTTGGGCGATCGCCTTGGGCACCCTGGGCGGGATCGTCATCGGCGCCCTCCCCGGTCTGACGGCGACGATGGGCGTGGCGCTGCTGATCCCGCTCACTTTCGGCATGGCGCCTGTGATGGGCATCAACATGCTAATCGGCATCTATATCGGCGGCATCTATGGCGGTTGCATTTCGGCCATCCTGTTGCGCACACCAGGCACGCCCGCTTCGGCCGCGACAGTGCTCGACGGCTATCCGATGGCGAGCAAGGGCGAGGCCGGCAAGGCGCTCGGGATGGCGACCATAGCCTCTACTGTTGGAATGCTGTTTGCCTCGATCGTGCTCGCCACGCTTGCGCCGCAGCTTGCCAGTATCGCGCTGAAGTTCGGCGCGCCGGAATATTTCGCCCTGGCGCTCTTCGGCCTCACGATTATCGCTTCGCTTTCGGGCGACCTCCTGAAAGGCGCTATTTCCGGCTGTCTCGGCGTGCTGATCTCCTGCGTCGGCGCCGATCCGATCTCCGGTGTCCTGCGCTACACCTTCGGCATTTCCGGCTTTGCCTCCGGTTTTTCCTTTACCCCGGCGCTGATCGGCCTATTCGCTCTTTCAGAGGTCTTCACCCAGCTCGAACGCCTCGGCAAAGCGGAGGAAGCCCCGGCGAAGGTCTCCGGTCGCTGGCCGTCCTGGCAGGACATGCGCGACAGCGGGAATGCGCTTATCCGCGGATCTTTCATCGGAACCATCATCGGCATCATTCCAGGCACGGGCTCCGGTACCGCCTCGTGGATCGCCTATAACGAGGCGCGGCGGACCTCGAAGACGCCGGAGCGCTTCGGCACCGGCTATGCACCAGGTATCGCCGCGACCGAAAGCGCCAACAACGCCGTCTGCGCCGCCGCGCTCATCCCGCTCCTGGCGCTCGGCATCCCCGGCGATGTCGTTACCGCCGTGCTGATGGGCGGGCTGATGATCCAGGGCCTGGCGCCGGGGCCTATGCTCTTCGAGACGCGGCCGGACATCATCGTCGGCATTTTCGGCGGCACTTTCCTCGCCACGATCTTCATGTTCATCTTCGGCATGCTCTTGATCCCGATCGCCTCCAGGATCCTGCTCGTGCCGCGCCGTATCCTCACCATGTCGATCGTCGTCTTCTGCTTCATCGGCTCCTTCGCGATCAACCTCAATCCGGTCGATCTCTATACGATGGTCGGCTTCGGGATCCTGGGCTGGGGCATGCAGAAATACGGCTTTTCGCAAGCCGCACTTTGCATCGCCCTCATCCTCGGCCCCCTTCTGGAGGCCAATCTGAGACGCGGGCTGCTGCAAACCGGCGACAACTTGATCGCCTTCCTTTCCGGGCCGATCACGCTGCTCTTCCTCGGGCTTTCGGTGATCTCGCTCGCCCTCCCCTATTTGCAAGCCCGCCGCGCCAAGCGCGCCACGGCCTGATACCCACGGAGTAATCATGACCAAATCGGCTTATGTCGCCCTCGTCACCTGTTTCAACGAGGATGAGACCATCAATTTCGAGGCGACGCGTGCGCAGGTGCGCCGCCAGATCGCGGCCGGGAATAACATCCTGTGCGCCGGCACCAATGGCGATTTCACCGCTCTCACCTTCGAGGAGAAAGTGCGCCTGACGGAAGAAGTGGTCGATGAGGTTGGCGGCCAGGTGAAGGTGATCGTCAATGCCGGCATGCCCGCTACCTTCGAGACGCTGAAGCTCGCCCGCGAGTTCGACCGTATCGGCGTCGATGGCATTGCCGTCATCACGCCGTTCTTCATCGCCTGCACGCAGGAAGGCTTGATCCGGCATTTCACCACCGTCGCTGACGCCGTGAAAACGCCGATCTATCTCTATGATATCCCGGCGCGCACCCAGAACCATATCGAGCCTGAAACGGCGCGCATTCTCGCCGACCATGGCAATATCGCGGGCATCAAGGATTCCGGCGGCTCGCAGGAGACACTTGCCGCCTATATGGCCGTCGGCCGCGAGGTGGAAGGGTTCGACGTCTATTCCGGTCCCGATCATCTGGTGCTGTGGTCGATGGAGAACGGCGCGGCGGGCTGCATCTCGGGCCTCGGCAATGTGCTGCCGGATGTGCTTGCAGGCATCGTCAACGCCTATAACAGCGGTGACCTCGACGAGGCGCGGCGTTGCCAGGAGATCTACACCAATTTCCGCACCGATCTTTATGCCCTCGGCTTCCCCCCTGCCCTGGTCAAACGTTCACTTTACCTGATGGACAATTCCGTCGGCGCCAGCCGCCAGCCGGCGCTGCTGCCTAATCGGGAGCAGGACGGCAAGATCCTCGACATCCTCAAGAAATACGGGCGTGCGTGATGACGGTGATCCTTACGACATCGCCAGGTTTCGGCAAATATGGGCGCGCGCCGCAGAAGCTGCAGGAGCTGGGATGGGAGCTGATCCGCTGCGTCGACACCAGCAAGCCTGACGGCGGCGTTTCCGACCACATCGCGCGCGCCGATTACATGATCGTCGGCCTCGTTCCGGTGACGACCGAAATGCTGGAGAAAGCGACCGGACTGAAAGCGGTTCTCAAGCACGGGGTCGGTGTCGACAATATCGATATCCCCGCCTGCACCGCGCGCGGCCTGCCCGTCGCCAATACGCCCGGCGCCAATGCCGATGCTGTCGCCGAACTCGCGATCGGCATGATGCTCTGCCTCGCCCGCAATATCCCCGCCGGCCATGCGAGTGTCATAGCGGGCGGTTGGGACCGCAAGGTCGGCACGCAGATCGGCGGCAAGGTGCTCGGTATCGTCGGCCTCGGCAATATCGGACGTTCGCTCGTCCGTATGGCGCGTGGTCTCGGAATGCAGGTGATCGCCACCGATCCCTATGCCGACAAGGCTTTTGCTGGGGCAAACCAGATCGAGCTCGTCAAACTCGACGAACTCCTCTCCCGGGCCGATTATGTGTCGCTGCATGTCTTTGGCGGTGCCGGTAATGCATCGCTGATCAATGCGGAAAAGCTGGCGCTGATGAAGCCGACCGCCTGTCTGCTCAACCTCGCCCGCGGCGAGGTGGTCGATGTCGATGCGCTATCCACGGCCCTTCACGAGAGCCGGCTGGGCGGCGCGGCGATCGACGCCTATGTCAGCGAGCCGCCGGATATTTCTCACCCGATCTTTTCCCATCCTCGCGTCGTCTTCATGCCGCATTCGGGCGCCGACACGCTGGAGGCGGTCGAAAATGTCGGGCTGATGAATATCGCCGATATCGAGGAGTTGATGGCCGGCGGCCGGCCGCGCCGTGTTCTCAATCCGGAAGTTTTTGGAGCATGACGATGGACCGCCTGGCGATTGCCGATCTCACCGACTTTGCAAGAGCGCTATTCAGCGCCGCCGGGCTGGCGCAGGACAAGGCCGAGACGGTTGCGACCTATCTGGTCGAAGCCGATGCCATGGGCCACATGACCCACGGCCTGGCGCTCGCACCATGGTATCTGCAAAGCATCGCCGACGGCGTCATGACGAGGGATGGCGAGCCGGAGGTGCTCTCCGACAAGGGAGCGGCGATCTGCTGGCGCGGCAGACGACTGCCGGGCGCCTGGCTGACCTCGCAAGGGGTGAAGCTCGCTTCGGCCCGCGCCCGGGAATATGGCACGGCAACGCTCGTCATCGGCGACAGCCATCATATCGGCGCGCTGGCGGCCTATCTCTCGATCGCCATCGATCAGGGCCTGATGGTTTCCATCGCCTCCTCTTCGCCCTCCGGTGCGCAGGTCGCGCCCTTCGGCGGCACCACTGGGATATTTACGCCCAATCCTGTCGCCTACGGCATTCCGACGCCCGATGAACCGATCCTCATTGATATCTCGGCGTCGATCACCACCGTCAACATGGCGCAGCGAATGATCCGCGAAGAGCGGCGCTATGCTGCGGACTGGCTGATGGAAGCGGACGGCACCCCGACCAGTGACCCGCATGCCGTCACCCGTGGCGGCACACTGCTGCCCACCGGCGGCCGCGATCACGGGCAGAAAGGCTATGGCATGGCGCTTTCGGTCGAGGCGATCACGCAGGGGCTTGCCGGCTACGGCCGGGCGGATTCCCCGAAGGGCACGAATGCCGCCGTGACAATCACGGTCTACGACCCGGCGGCCTTTGGCGGTTCTGACGCCTTCCTCAAGCAGACCGGCTGGCTCGCCGAGGCCTGCAGGAACTCAACGCCGCTTCCGGGTGGCGCTCCGGTCCGGCTTCCCGGCCAGGCGGCGCTTGCCCGTAAGCGCGAAGCTGTGGCTGAAGGGGTGAAGCTCTATCCCGGCATCCTATCCGCTCTGCTTGCCGAGGCGGAAAAATTGGGTGTCACACCACCGAAGGCGGTTATCCCCGCTTGAGATCGAGAAGCGAGCCACCGAACAGGCGCTCACGCGAATGCACGAGGTGATCGTGCATGAGGCGCCGGGCCGCTTCGCTGTCCCGGTCGCGGATGGCGGCAAAAATCGCGCTGTGCTCGTTGAAAACCTCGTGCAAGCCCTTTGGGCCGTCTGACATCAGCGACTTTCCGTGCATTTTCATGCCGACAGCGATGTGCTCGCGCAGGGCCCGCATCGACGCCTCGAAATAGTGATTGCCGGTCGCGGTCGTGACCGCCAGATGAAAGGCGAAATCCGCATCCTCGCGATGCTGGTGCGAAAGTGTGGCCGCATCCATCAGCCGTAGCGCCCCTTCCATGGCCGCCACGTCGTCGTCGCTGCGCCGCTCCGCGGCGAGGCCCGCGGCCTCCGTTTCCAGATTGATGCGGAATTCATAACAGCGCTGGATGTCGGCAATCGTCTCCACCTTGGCGAAGCCGAGCGCCTGGCCCTGCGGCGCGCGAACATAGCTGCCGGCGCCCTGCCTGGAATAGACCAGGCCTTCGCTGCGCAGCCGCTCGAGTGCTGTACGCAAGACAGGACGCGAAACGCCGAATTCCTCGCTCAGATGCAGCTCCGGTGGAAGCTTGGAATTCGTGGGATAATCACCATTGGAGATGCGGGCGTAAAGCATGTGATAGACACGCTCCGCCAGAGCCGGTTTGGAACGCGAACGGCCGTTTTTGCCTGCATCTTCTGACGAATTGCCAACCGACATGAATGCTCCTTTTGGCTTCAGTCTATCTCGCAGGATTCCACAAAATCAATGCTTTCTGCGATATCCGCAAGGCAATTCAAGTCTCCATATCCTCCCGATTTCGTAGCAATCAGCAGTTTTTTGTCATTAATTTCGGTAATTCCGGCGGGAATACCCGGCAAAAGTTCCCCTTTGAGTTCGATGATGCCGTTTCCGGCGCCTGCAAGAACCGCATCCGCCGTCTCGCCGCCGCAGCACAGAAGCGACTCAATACCCCGATCGAGGAGCCTCTGGACGGTCTGGGAGAAATTTCTATTGGCCTGATCACCGCTGATCACCTCATTCGAAGGCAGCATTTGCAAAACGGTTATGGCTACTCCATCGGCAGTATTCACCGATGCCACACCATTCGGCGCACCGATCCATGCCGGATTTGTTCTTTCTCTCAGTTGCGCGATCTGTTCGAGCGTGATCGGATCGCGTGAGCCGATCGCCAGCAGCGCCGGTGCGCGAAGGCGCGGCGCGGTCCGCGCGAAACCCGCAGGAGCGAGCGCCCGCGCCAGCGCTCCACTCAAGCCGGCAGCCCCGACCAGCATGTCGGCAGGCCCTGCCGAAGATATGATCCGTTCCAGATCCTCGTCATTCGCCGCATCTGGGGCGAGCACATCCATAGTCACATCCGGGAAAAACCCGGCAATTCCAATCGGTTCTTTCACCCCCCTGCCCCGGACTGCTCCATTCCAAACGATGCGGTCCTGCGCGGGAATCGCCGGGCACACGACGAGACGGTTGGCGCCGCAGGCCTCTGCCGCTTCAAGCGTTTCCGCCCGGACATGCCCTTTCATACGGGAATCGATCTTCTTGAATATCTGGTGCGGCTTGTCGATGCCGGCGCGAGCTGCCGCGAGCATGACCTCGGCAACCGTGCTGCGGGCTGCTGCCGCGCCGCCCTCGCGCGAAGCGGTGGAGACAGCCACCACATCCGCCCGCTGCGTCAGGGCGGCTTCCATGTGCCGCGGGCGGCAGGCGATAACGGTTTTCAGGCCGCGCACGGCAAAGGGCGCGGCGCTGTCGAGCGCTCCGGTCAGGTCGTCGGCTATGATCAGGAGCTTCGTCATAAAGCTGTATCCTTATGCGCTATGATATAAACGAGTATATACAAATTTTTGGAAATGGCAGCATATGTCGTGCTTTTATAAGGAAAACTTCCAATAAAATCATTGCATGACAGCGTCTTCCAAGGTTGACATTTTGTAAATTTGTGAGGCAAATAGCCCGACCGAAAAGCTGGAGAAATGCCATGACGACGACGTCCGCCCGCAAGCCCTTCGTGATCACCATGGGCGACCCTTCGGGCGTTGGAGCGGAGATCTCCGTCAAGGCGCTGGCGAGCCTGCCGGCCGGTGAGCGCGCCGACTATGCAATCATCGGCGACCTGCCGACCCTGGAGCGGGCACGCGCGGCTTGCAAGGTCGATCTGCCGTTCGACGCGTCAGCCGGAGGCGTCAAGGTAATCCATGTGCCGGTCGAAGGGTTACCCGGAGAATTCGGCATCCTTTCCCCGCGCTGCGGCGAAGCCTCATTCCAATATATCAAGACCGCCGTCGATCTCGCCAGCGCCGGTGATGCCGCGGGCATCATCACCGCCCCGATCAACAAGGAGGCGCTGAACGCCGCCGGCCATCACTATGACGGCCACACCGGCATGCTGGCGCATCTGACGGGCTGCAAATCATCCTGGATGCTGCTCGCCTCCGAACGGCTGAACACTATCCACGTTTCGACCCATGTCTCGCTGAAACAGGCGATCGATCGCGCCACGCCGGAACGCATCGCGGAAACGATCCGTATCGGCTACAAGCATTTCAGGCGTATGGGCGTCGAAAACCCGCGCATCGCGGTCGCTGGCATCAATCCGCATTGCGGCGAAAACGGCCTTTTTGGCCGTGAGGACGATCTGCAGATCGCGCCCGGTGTGGAGATGGCCAGGGCCGAAGGCATCAATGTCGTCGGGCCGATCTCCGCCGATACGGTCTATCATCGGGCCTATCACGGTGCGTTCGACCTCGTCGTCGCGCAGTATCACGACCAAGGCCATATCCCGGTTAAGCTCGTTGCCTTCGATACGGCCGTCAATGTTTCGCTCGGCCTGCCGATCGACCGTGTTTCCGTGGACCATGGGACGGCCTTCGACATCGCCGGCAAGGGGCTCGCCAATCACGTCAACATGCTCTCGGCGCTGGAATATGCCCGCAGCCTGAAAGGCTGATGCATTAAAAATCGATGCGCGGCGTGTCTGGCATCGGATTTTCGAAAAGTGTCCAGAACGAGACGCCGTGCGTCTCCTCATACCAAGCCTCGAACCCGGCGAGTTTCTTCGCAACATCTGGAGAAACTCCCGGCTTGTCCGTAGTATCACCAACGGATGCCCGATAGAGCGCGCCGGCCACCGGCGCAAAGCGGGCAAGCGTCGCGTCACGCGCTTCGCTGTCCGACGACCAGCCGAGCCTTGTGCGCAAGGCGGCCAGCGCGCCAGCGACGGCAATTTCCTCACCGCTGCCATCGACCGTATCAACACCGTCAGTCTGACGCGGCCTCACCGTTTCAGCGATGAGCTGCATCAAATTCATTCGGCGGAAAGCAAAGGCGCGCTCCTGCTCGAGCAGCGCAATCCGGGCCGCTGCCTCACGCCTGTAGGCGGCTTCCACTGAGCGGGCTTCATCCGCCGCCAGCCGCAATGCCTCGAGATAATCTGGAACGGACGTCATCGCGCACGTCCGGAACCGGAGCTGCCGGATAATGGCGGAAGAGAGTGGGAGTCGAACCCACCAAAGACCGTCTCTCGGCCCCTCCCGGATTTGAAGTCCGGACGCCCCACCGGGGACGCATCTCCTCCTGAAGCGACATGCTTGCCGACAACACTATTGGTCAAATCGCCGAACAGGTCCAGACGGCTGCGATTGACGCGGCGAAGATCACCGCGCCGCAGCGTGACGCTATTGCGATCGAAGAAATCGAGGATCTGGATCGCCACCTTGCGGCCATTCTCGACACGATCGCGGAACTGCGCCGCGGTGAACCAGCCCGCATCCGAGGCAGCGTCGATATCGGCGATGATCGCCACCATCTCCGCCACGGTTTGGCGCAGGAAGAAATGATCATGGGCCACCTCGTGCACTCGGCCCATGCGGCTGCCGAGCTTCATGAGCCGGCGCAACTGCGGCTCCGGTATCGCCAGCAATCCGGCAATATCGCGGACGCGCGGCGGGCGAAAACGCTCAGGCCCACCCAACAGCGGCTCGATCTCGCTCCACAGACGTTCGTCCGCCTGTCCCATCGTCACTTGATGGCCGGTCAGCCGCACCCAGGCCCCGTCCAGAACGATCTCTCCCGCCGCCACCAGCTGTTGAAGAGCAGCGCGGAAAGCCGGCACCGGCAGGCGCGGCTCAAGCTGCATGCGCAGCCGCTCCACGCCCAAGCCTAGCAAATCCTGATTGTCCGCATGGAACGACCGAAGCTTCTCCAGAAGATCATCCTGGAATTTCGTCCAGTGTTGCGCGGACATCACCAGAACCGTTTCCCCCAGCGGCAATTGCACCGCGCCCACAGCCTCCGCCAGCACGGCCGCATCGGCTGCCGCCATGGCCCTGTCCCGGGCAAAGGCGGTGAGATCGACATAAAACGGGGGCACGGCGAGCAATGCATCGGCCACGCTTAGCGGGTCCATCAACGCACAAGCATCGAGCTGCGCCATACGTTCCGGCGTGCGGCGCTTACGGCCAGGCGCTCGCAGGTCGATAAACCGGCCACCGCCGATGGTCCGGCGGGCCGAAGTATCGCGAATGACGTAACGATCGCCAACCGCCGCCGCGATCGGCCGGTCGAGAACCAGCTGCACACGCGCATGGGCACCCGGCGTCACCGGCTCATCGGCCAGAAGGACAATACGGGCTCCAAGCTCAGCCGATGCATGATGAAGCCGCACTGGAAACCAGTGCCCAATCGGCTTGGGTTCGGAACCGAGCACCCGCAACGTCGCATCGATCCGGTTGGTCGGCGCGTGCAGGCCTGGGTCCAGCACCATATCACCGCGATTAATGGCTGTTTTCGTCACGCCGGAGCCGGCAAGATTGAGCGCGCAGCGGTCACCGGCGTGGCCGTGTTTGCTTGGCCTGTTCTGCGTGTGGATCGAACGTATGCGCGCGGCAAGACCGGAGGGACTGACCGTCACGGGATCATCGACCGCCACCTCGCCGGAAAGCACCGTTCCGGTGACGATCGTGCCGGCACCCTGGATCGTGAAGGAGCGGTCCACCGCCATGCGGAACCGGCCCGCCGCTTGCCGCTCACTCAACCCCCTGGCGGCAGCGATGATTTCGTCCCGCAACGCCGCTACGCCCTGACCCGATACGGCCGAAACCGCGATCATGGGCGCATCATGGAGCATGGTGCCGGCAAGTTCATTGCGGATCGCCGCTTCAACGGCCGTCAGCCGGTCCTCCTGCACCAGATCTGCCTTGGTGATGGCGACGATGCCGCGTTCCACCCCAAGGAGATCGACGATGGCGAGATGTTCGCGCGTCTGCGGCATCACCCCGTCATCGGCGGCAACCACCAGAAGCACGAAATCGATGCCGCTGGCGCCGGCAAGCATGGTGTGGATGAATTTCTCGTGTCCCGGCACATCGATGAAACCGATGATGCCCGCATCGCCCGTCGGCATATAGGCGAAGCCGAGATCAATCGAGATGCCGCGGGATTTTTCCTCCTTCAGCCGGTCCGTATCGACGCCGGTCAGCGCCCCGACCAGGGAGGTCTTGCCGTGATCGATATGCCCGGCGGTACCGACGATCATGGTCTTTCCACCTCTTCAGCCGGCGGATAGACCGGGGTGAAATTGGCCGCGAAACCCGCTTCGTCCTCGAGACACCGCAGGTCGAGGACCAGTGATCCGCGTTCGATGCGACCGATCACTGGTCTGTCGAGCTGCCTGAGCGATGCCGCGAGAAGCTCGGGCGCGCTGCCGCTGCCGTCGACCGGCGTCAGCGCCAATCCGCTGCTCGGGATCGTGGCCAGCGGCAGGGCGCCGGAACCGATCTGACTTTCGCAGGCAATGACCGAAACACTGAAGCTCCCATTTAATGCCCGCGCCACTAATGGCGCCAGCTTTTGCGCCTGCGCCTCGATCTCGGCCTGCGGGCGGGCGAGCAGCCGCATCGTCGGCAGGCGTTCACCCAGTCGGTCTGGATCGCGGTAGAGCTTCAGCGTTGCTTCCAGCGCCGCAACGCGGATCTTGTCGACCCGCAGTGCCCGCTTCATCGGATTCTTGTTAATCTTCTCGATCAAAACCCTGCGCCCGACGATGAATCCCGCTTGCGGCCCGCCAAGCAGCTTGTCACCGGAGAAGGTGACAATATCCGCCCCTTCATCGATCGCCTCGCGGACGGTCGGCTCATGCGCGAGCCCGAAACGGACAAGATCGGTCAATGTACCGGAGCCGAGATCATTGATCAGTGGAACGTCTTTGTCGCGTGCGATCCCGGCCAGCTCACGCGCGCCCACCTCGCTGGTAAAGCCCTCGATACGATAATTGGAGGTATGGACCTTCAGGATCAGTCCCGTATCCGGACCAATGGCGTTGATATAATCCTTGGGATGGGTGCGATTGGTGGTGCCGACCTCGACAAGCCGGACACCGGAACGCGCCATGATATCGGGCATGCGGAAGGCGCCGCCGATCTCGATCAGTTCGCCACGCGAGACGATTGCTTCCTTGCCTACCGCCACGCTGTTCAACACCAGAAGAACGGCCGCGGCATTGTTGTTGACGATGGTTGCATCTTCCGCCCCTGTCAGTTCACAGACAAGCTCGCGCAGATGATCGTCCCGCTCGCCGCGCCTCCCGCTCTCCAGATTGAACTCGAGCGCCACGGCCTCGCGCATCGCATCCGTGGCGGCTTCGATTGCCGCATCGGCGAGAAGCGCGCGGCCGAGATTGGTGTGGAGCACGGTGCCGGTCAGATTGAACAGAGGCCGAAGCGTTGAGCGGGCATCGGCATTGAGCCGTGCAAGGGCTGCGGTCACTATCGTTTCCGAAGAAGGAATGCGGCCGCCCCGGCGCACTTCGTCCCTTATTCTGGCAAGCGTGGCCCGCAACGCGTTGGTGACGGTCGGCCGGCCGAAGCGGTCTACCGCCTCGACCATAACGGAGGCTTTCAGAAGCTGATCGATCGAGGGAATGTCGCGCAGGCTGAAATTAGCATCCATTTCACGCCCTTCCCTAAAAGCCCGCCATGAGCGGCGCGAAGCCGCCACGGCGATAAGGCCCTTCGCGCATCAGGAGATCCAGCGCCAGGCTTGCCACATCGTCAGCGACCGGTTCGGTCTCGGGGGCCTTGTCCTGATAGAAGATCTTAGACCAGCCATGACAATTGTCGCAGGTCTCGGCCTTGACGCCCCCCCCCTGGTCTTCGATCTCCTGGTAACCGATCCCCTTGGTGGAGCCGCAAAGCACGCATTTGATGCGGACATAGTGCCACAAGGTGCCGCAAAGCGAGCACGAGCAAAAGCGGGCGCCATGCGAGCCGTGCCAGCCCACCACCATCGAGGACGAGGGCGGACTGCCGCAGACCGGACAGACGCCATCGGCCACCGGTTTCACGTCAGCCGGGTCGAGAGCCGATGCGAGCCGGGCGAAATATACCTGAAGCCCAGCCCAGACGAAGATATGTTCCGCAATGGCGTCTCCGGGCAACGTGCCGGTGAAAAGCGTCCTTGCCGTGGCGAGACGCTTTGCGGGATCGGCCCCGGCCACCTGGACAAGCGCCTCGGCAGCCGCGGGCGGCTTCTCGATTGCATCGGCAACCGCAAAAAGCTGGTCGAATATCCGGTCAGTTGTCGGGTCCTTCTCGATGAGATTTCGGTCGAGCAGCGGCATTTCGAAGGCGCGCGCACGCTGCAGCGCTTCCGCGTCGGGCGCTTCGGCAAGCGGCAGGTCGGTGAGGACCGTATGCTGGGCAGCCGTAAGCTCTGCAAGGAAATTGAGATAGGATGCGAGCTGGCTAGCTTCGGCCAACTGCCGGAAACGTGCTGCTCTGGCGGAAAAGAGCAATGCGGGATCGGGCAGACGCACAAACGGTGGTGACGAGATATTTCCGATCGCTGTCGGATCCGCTGCGACCGCAGTTTTACGCCTCATGATACTCCCTCACGAACCCGCCGGGCCACGTGGACCGATCCTGACGCCCCGTTATTCGGCGGGCGTCCTCCCCGATTTATCGTGCGGTGTTCTCGCCACCAAATCGCGCAGCCATTTGCGATGATGCCGCCACGCCCAGCCGCCGGTCACCGAACCCCGCGTCATGGCGCGTATGGTACCGCGTACCCAGAAAGCCGAATAGACATGAATGATCCAGACACAGATCGCCACGATGGCGGCGATCGAGTGCACGAGCACCGCCCATCGCTTCTGCTCGACGGTGGTGAATACCGAGAAATACTGGTCCCAGATCACCACGCCTGATGTAATCAATACAATGATCAAAGCCGACATCGACCAGAAGACCAGCTTCTGTCCTGCATTGTATTTGCCGACCTCGGGCGCACGCTCCTCATGGCCGGCCAGGACATCGCGGCCATGCGCGAGCCAATCGCTATCATCCCGCCTCCAGAGATTTGCTTTCCAGAAACGCAGGAACAGGCCGAAAAAGCTGAAGAAGAGGATGACGCCGATCCATGGATGGATGATCCGTGTCAGTTGCCCGCCGCCGAAGAGCCCGGTCAGGAAGAACAGGCTGGGATGGAATAGCGCCAGCCCGGACAAGGCCAGCAGCACGAGGCTTGTCGCAGTGATCCAATGATTGATCCGCGCCCCTGCCGTATAGCGATCGACGACGACAGGTTTTCCGGGATGGACACGCTCGTCCTTCCCCACCTCGTAATTTCCATTGGCTTTCACATCGATGCTCATGAGCGGCCCTCCCCTGTGAGCCTCTCCGCCGCTTCTTCATCCTCCTCCGAAACACGGTTCGGCCCGGCAACCAGATAGTGCATGAAACCGGTTGCGGCGGCGATGCCGAGAACGGCAAGGCCGGCATATTTGGTGACGCCCTTCCAGGCTTCGACAACCGGGCTGATCCGCGGGTTCTCAGGCAGGTTGGAATAGAGTTGCGGCTGATCAGCATGATGCAGCACATACATGACATGCGTGCCGCCGACACCGGGCGGATCGTAAAGCCCGGCATTCTCGAAACCGCGCGACTTCAGGTCCTCGACGCGGTCGGCGGCCCACTCCTTCATCTCGTCCTTGGTTCCCCAGACGATCGCCTGGGTCGGGCATGCCTTCGCGCAGGCCGGTCCCTGGCCGACTGCGACACGGTCGGAGCAGAGCGTGCATTTATAGGCGGTGTGGTCGACCTGCGATATGCGCGGAATGTTGAACGGGCATCCCTTGATGCAATAGCCGCAGCCGATGCAATTCTCATGGACGAAATCGACGATGCCGTTGGAATACTGCACGATGGCGCCCGGCGCCGGACAGGCCTTGAGGCAGCCCGGATCCTCGCAATGCATGCAGCCGTCCTTGCGGATAAGCCATTCGAGATTGTTCGTCTCGGGGTTCTCCCACTCGGTAAAACGCATCAGCGTGAACATATCGGGCGTCAGATCATGCGGGTTCTCATAGATGCCGGTATTGGTCTCAATCGCCGGATGGGTATCGTTCCACTCGATGCAGGCCGATTGGCATGCCTTGCAGCCGATGCATTTGGAGACGTCGATCAGCTTCGCCACCTCGGTCTGCCGTTCGGCCGGCGGTGTGACCGTCGATGCCGAGCGGCGGATGAGATCCTTTTCGCCGAACCGTGGCGCTTCGGGCTGGGTGGTGGGATTTGGAACAGGCGGGAACATGGCTACCGTCCTCCTATGCCACCGGCCCGGTGGTGGGCTCGATATTGACCAGGAACGCCTTGTATTCAGGCGTTTCGATATTGGCATCGCCGACGAAGGGCGTGAGCGAGTTCGGCCCGAAGCCCTTCCTTGCGGCGCCGGTGAAGCCCCAGTGCAGCGGTATGCCCACCACATGAACGGCCTTACCGTCGCAGATCAGCGGCTTGATCCGCTTGGTCACGACCGCCTTGGCCCTTACCGATCCGCGTTTCGACCATACCCGCACCCATCCGCCATGGGTGATGCCTTTTTCCTTCGCCAGTTCCTCCGAAATCTCGACGAAAAACTCCGGCTGCAGCACGGCATTGACCCAGACGTGCTTGGTCCAATAGTGGAAGTGCTCCGTCAGGCGATAGGAGGTCGCCGCATAAGGGAACTCCGCAGACGCGGTTTCGGCGAATTGCGCGAAATCGTCCTGGAACACCCGCGCCGCGGGATTGCCGCGCACGTTCGGTGCGACGAGGTTCGCGACTGGAGATTCGAACGGTTCGTAATGAGCCGGGAACGGCCCGTCGCGCATCATGCCGCGGGTGAAAAGACGCGACACGCCCTCTGGATTCATGATGAACGGTCCGACTTCCTCGGGCTTGGCCGTCGGCGCGATATCGGGCACATCGTAGCCCGACCATTTTTCGCCGTCCCATTCGATCAGCTTGCGGCTCGGATCCCAGGCCTTGCCGGTCAGATCAGCCGACGCCCGGTTGTAGAGGATGCGGCGATTGACCGGCCATGAGAACGCCCATTTGAGATAGGCACCGGTTTCGTCCGGATCCGACGTATCGCGCCGGGCCATGTTGTTGCCGTTCTCGTTGAAGCAGCCGGAATAGATCCAGCAGCCGCAAGTCGTCGAACCATCGTCGCGCAATGCCGCGAAGCTCGGCACCAGCTTGCCTGTCTCCGCCAGCACTTTGGTCGGATCGGCGGTATCGTAGACGGTCGCAAGCGCCTTGCCGTTGATCTCCTTGGCAAGCTCTTCCGCGGTCGGCTCGCCCGGGTCCGCATAGGCCCAGTCGAGATTGACGATCGGATCGGGAAAAGCGCCGCCTTCCTTGCGATAGAGGTCCTTCAGGCGCATATGGATCTGCGCCATGATCCAGTTGTCGGTCTTTGCCTCGCCCGGAGGCGTGCCGCCAGGCCAGTGCCACTGCAGCCAGCGCCCGGAATTGGTGAGCGATCCCTCATCCTCGGCAAAGCAGGTGGAGGGCAGTTGAATGACCTCCGTCTGGATCTGCGAGGAGTCCACATCGTTGAACTCGCCGTGATTTTCCCAGAACCGAGCCGTCTCTGTATCGAGCGGATCCATCGTGACGAGATATGTCAATTTCGACAGGGAAGCCGTCAGCTTGGCCCTGTTCGGGGCGGCAAGCAGCGGATTGAACCCCTGGCAGACATAGCCGTTCATTTTGCCTTGGTTCATGAGCTCGAACGCGCGCAGCACGTCGTAGCTGGGCAAATCGAGCTTCGGCAACCAGTCATAGGCAAAATTGTTCTCCGGCGTCGCAGAAGCGCCCCACATCGCCTTTTGGAAGCTGACGAAGAACTTCCTGTAGTTCTGCCAATAACTCATCTGGTTCGGCCTGAGCGGCTTGAACCCGCGTGTCGACATATAGCTGTCGAAATCGACCTCCTTCTCGGTCGGCAGCGTCAGATAGCCGGGCAGCAGGTTCGACATCAGGCCGATATCGGTAAGGCCCTGGATATTGGAATGCCCACGCAGCGCATTCATGCCGCCGCCCCGGATGCCGATATTGCCGAGGATGAGCTGCAGCATCGCCATCGAGCGGATATTCTGCGAGCCCTTGGAGTGCTGCGTCCAGCCGAGCGCGTACATCGAGGTCATCGCCTTGGTCGGCGACGAGCACTCGGAGATCATCTCGGCCACTTTCAGGAATTTCTCCTTCGGGGTGCCGCAGATCCGCTCCACCATTTCCGCCGTATAGACGGCGATGTGTTGCTTCAGCAGGTTCCAAACGCAGCGCGGGTGCGTCAGCGTGTCGTCCACCACGGCATAGCCATCATCGCCGATGACGTAATCCCAGGTCGATTTGTCATAGTCGCGCTTGGCCTCGTCATAGCCCGTGAACAGGCCATCCTGATAGGCGAAGCCGTCCTTGACAATATAGGACGCGTTGGTGAACGCCCTGACATAGTCCCACTGCACCTTGTTGTTGCTGATGCAATAGTTCATCACACCGAGCAGGAAGGCGATGTCCGTGCCCTGCCGGATCGGGGCATAGAAATCCGCCACCGAAGCCGAACGGGTGAAGCGTGGATCGACGACGATCAGCTTGGCGCCGCGATTGGCCTTTGCCTCCGTCACCCATTTGAAGCCACACGGATGGGCTTCAGCGGCATTGCCGCCCATGATGATGACGAGATCAGTGTTCTTGATGTCCGTCCACGAATTGGTCATTGCGCCGCGGCCGAAAGTTGGAGCCAAACTGGCTACCGTGGGGCCGTGTCAAACGCGTGCCTGATTGTCGAACGCCACCATCCCCGTGCTGCGCACGACCTTATAGGTTTCCCAAGCGGTTTCGTTCGTGGTTGCGGAGGCAGCAAGAAAGCCGGTCGTCGTCCAGCGATTGACGGTGACGCCGTCACCATTCGTCTGGATGAAATTGGCGTCGCGGTCGTCCTTCATCAGCCGTGCGATGCGATCGAGCGCCTCGTCCCAGGTAACCTGCTCGAACTTATCCAAACCCGGCTTGCGGATCATCGGGTATTTCAGACGCGTCTCCGACTTCACGAAATCGAGCAGCGCCGCACCTTTCGGGCAGAGCGTTCCGCGGTTCGTCGGATGGTCGGTATCGCCTTCGATATGAATGATCTCGGCTTTCTCGCCCTTCTTCAGATCACCCTTCGAATACATGATGACGCCGCAAGCGACCGAACAATACGGACAGGTATTGCGGGTTTCGGTGGTATTGACGAGCTTGAAAGCGCGGATCGCCTCGGCATGTGCCGCCTCGATATCGCCGAAGCCGAATGCGCCAAGCGCCGTACCCGCAACGCCTGCGCCGGCTGCTCCGAGAAACTGGCGCCGCGAGAGTTCCATGTTCATGGCATGATACCTCCCCAAAGACCGGCAAAACCCCTGCGGTATACCGGGAATTCAATAGGTTTGCTGCACTTCGAAATCCAAATCATCAGCTTTTCCAGATAAAATCTTACGCTACCCGGCTCCATTGTCAAATCAAGAAGAAGTAATCAAACATGAGTAAAATAATCTACTTAATATTCAGTCGAAATCATGGTCGTAAATATCAGAAAATACAGCGTGAATAATGCCGCCACATTTAATGCTATCTGACATTTTCCTATCATCTACTGAAGTTCTGCTTGATCGCGGCAAGAAATAGCGACGAACGCAAATTGACGTTCGACCTCAGCCGGACAATAATGCCTATGTGGGCTTAACCGTCGCTCCCGAGGTTCGGGGCTGTCCTTATCGGATTTCTGTGTCTTGCCGTCGGCAACGATTGGCTGTCTTGGAGCGCGCCCGCCTCTTTTCCCGCAATGTTCTGAATCCATGCAAGCCGAGGTCGGCGCCGGGACGCGCAATGCGTCTGCTGCCGGTTTGGCTATGGCCATTCTCAAATCCAATCGGGAGGAAATCATGCTTGATCGTCGTGCATTTCTGAAAATGAGCGCAATTCTCTCGGCAACGGCGGCAATGCCGCGAGTGAGCTTGGCAAGCCCCGTCTTCGCACCGAGGCCCGCGGCATGGCGGACATTCGAAATCGTGACCCGCGTCGAGTTTTCAGGCGCCGGGCGCGCCTGGATTCCGCTGCCCACTTTCAGCGCCGACGACTGGAACCGGCCGCAGGCGAACACTTGGACGACCAATGCAGCCACCGCCGGTTTCGTGCGCGATCCCGCCAATGATGCCGACATGCTGCTTGTCGATTGGGAAAAGAGCAATGCCGTGCCCTCCGTCGAGATCGTCAGCCGTGTCGTCACGCGCGACCGCGCAACTGACCTGTCGCGACCAGCCGGCGTTGAACCCCTCTCCCTTGTGGAACGTGCCGGGTATCTGGCTGGAACCCGGTTGGTGCCGGTCGATGGTGCGGTGAAGGCGCTGTCCGACACAATCGTCGGCGATGCGACGAAGGAGGTCGAGAAAGCGAAGCTGATCTATGACTGGGTAGTCGCGAACACCTATCGCAAGGCGTCGACGCGCGGTTGTGGCGACGGCAATGTCGCGGCGTTGCTCGCGAGCGGCGATCTAGGCGGCAAATGTGCCGACCTGAATGCCCTTTATGTCGGGCTTGCCCGTGCCGCTGGTATCCCCGCGCGCGAGGTCTACGGCTTGCGGGTGGCGCCATCCAGATTCGGCTACAAGAGCCTTGGCGCGAAGGATGCGGTCGTCACCAAAGCTCAGCATTGCCGCGCCGAGATCCATCTGTCCGATTTCGGCTGGGTTCCCGTCGACCCGGCGGATGTTCGCAAGGTCATGCTTGAAGAAGCGGAAGGCGGGCTTGACGCCAATGATCCCAAGGTAGTCGCGGCGCGCCAAGCGCTGTTCGGCGCCTGGGAGGGCAATTGGATCGCCTATAATTCGGCCCGCGACGTGGCGCTGCCCGGTTCGGACGGGCCGGCGCTCGGCTTCCTGATGTATCCACAGGCGGAGGTCGCCTCGGCTAGGCTGGATTGCCTCGATCCCGACACGTTCAAATACGCCATCCATGCCCGCGAGATCACCGCCTGATCGGGCTGGCGGCTGCGCAAATGATCGTTCCGGAAACTTGAGGAACCATGATGGATAGTCCAATCGCCCCCTCCTCCGTCCGTCTGACAGCGCTGGCCCATGGCGGCGGCTGTGGCTGTAAGCTGGCGCCTTCGGTCCTGCAACAATTGCTCCTGGACCAGCCGGCCGCCGGACCGTTTGCCCGGCTGCTGGTGGGCACGGAAACCGGCGATGATGCAGCCGTCTGGCAGCTCGACGACCAAACCTGCGTCATCGCGACGACCGATTTCTTCATGCCGATGGTCGACGATCCCTTCGATTTTGGCCGGATCGCGGCGACCAATGCGATCTCCGATGTCTATGCCATGGGTGGCAAGCCAATCATGGCGCTCGCCATCCTCGGCATGCCGATCGACAAGATTCCAACCAATATGGTGCGAGAGATATTGAAAGGCGGAAGCGCTGTTTGCACGCAGGCCGGCATTCCCGTTGCCGGCGGCCATTCGATCGATTCCCCCGAGCCGATCTACGGCCTTGCGGTGATCGGGACCTGCCCTCCCGCAAATCTCCGACGCAACAGCGGGGCCAAGGCCGGTGATGCGTTGATCCTGACAAAGGCGCTTGGCGTCGGGATCTATTCAGCCGCCATCAAGAAAGACATGTTGCCGGCGGATGGCTATGCCGAATTCATCGCGTCCACGACCCGGCTCAACAGCATCGGTGTTGAGCTGGCGCAGGATACGAATGTACATGCGATCACCGACGTCACCGGCTTCGGCATCCTCGGCCATGCGCTGGAAATGGCGCGCGGATCGAACATGCGAATATCGCTGCGCGCCGACGACATGGCTCTCTTTTCCCGAGCCGCCGAACTGGCTCGCGAGGGCTTGGTGACCGGCGCCTCCCATCGCAACTGGGCGAGCTACGGCGCCGATGTCACCCTGCCCGACGATCTTCCGGCATGGCGACAGCATATCCTGACGGATCCCCAGACATCCGGTGGCCTGCTCGTCTCATGCGACACCGGTCGGGCGGAGGATTTGCTGGGAACGATCATCGCTGCCGGGTGTTCCGAAGCCAGGATCATCGGTACCGTTGAGGAAGGCGAACCCGGCGTGCGCGTCACTCGGTGACCGGAATAACGCCAGCAACAACCAAGGAGAAGCGACATGAGCGATGGCCGGATCAAGGAACATATGGAAGTGATCGGAGCAGACGGCGTTCATGTCGGAACTGTAGACCGCGTCGAGAATGGCCGGATAAAACTCATCAAAGCCGACAGCGGCGAAGGCCGTCACAGGGGCACCACCATTATGTCGATCTTGGGCTGGTGGCCGATGTCGAGGGGCGGAAGGTCCGCTTGTCGGCAAACGCCGCGGTAGCGGTGACATTCGAAGAAGAGCAATCGGGGAAGCCTGTCTGAACGGCTAACGCGCCGTCCTTCTTTCGTTGGCGCTCCCTATCATGGGGAGCCTCAGACAAACTCCTCACGCAAGTTGTTCGGAGCGGAACTATGAAGGTATAAGCGCTTACCTCACCTCCCCGGTGACATCATCCGGCGCATGCAGCCGGTGGTGAAGCGCCTTGACCCCAAGCGCAGCAATCGCGAGCATTCCGCCGAGAACGCAGACGCCATACCAATGCTCATAGCGCCAGGCAATGATGGCCATTGCCGATCCTGCTGAGCCGCCAAGAAACATGCCGGTCATGAAGATCGTGTTCAGCCGGCTGCGGGCCTCGGCATCGAGGGCATAGATGATATGCTGGTTCGAGACGAGTGCGCTCTGTACGCCAAAATCCAGTATGATCACTCCGGCAATCAGCGCGACGAGCGAAGCCCCGGCACCGAAGACAAGCCAGGCAATGAGCGTGAGTGTTCCCCCAAGCCAGACGACGAAATGCGGGCCACGGCGATCGGCAACGCGGCCGGCAAGCGGCGCCGCGAGTATTCCGACTGCGCCGATGACGCCGAACAGGCCGGCAACATCGGCTCCGAGGTTGAATTGTGGACCTTGCAAATAGAGGGCGAGGATTGTCCAGAAGGCCGAGAAGGAGCCGAACAACGCCGCCTGTGCCATGGTTGCGGCCCGAAGTGCCGGTTCCCGGACCCAGAAATGGGCAAGCGACCTGATAGCGTGATGGTATGGCATACGTGAAGTGGCCCTGTGGTCGGGCAAGGTCGCAAACATCAGCATTGCGGCAACAAGCGCGAGTGGCACCCCAAGCCAGAACATCTCGCGCCAGCCGGCATGCGCGCCCACAAAACCCGACAGCGTCCGGCTCAGGAGAATGCCGGAGAGAAGACCTGCCATAACGGTGCCGATGGTCGCACCGCGCTTTTCGGGGACGGCCAGCGTTGCGGCAAACGGAATGATCTGCTGGGCAACGGTGGAGCCCGCCCCAACAATCAACGAGGTGACCACAAGCCACGCTGCAGAGGGCGCCATGGCAGTGATGGCAAGGGCCGCGGCCAGCACGATGAACTGACCGATGATGAGCTTGCGCCGGTGAATGATATCGCCGAGCGGCAGCAGGAAGAATAGACCCAGCGCATAGCCAAGCTGGGTTGCGGTCGGAATGAGTGCTGTGGCCGGCTGGTTGGAGAAATCGGTCTCGATCAGTCCCAGCATCGGCTGGTTATAATAGATGTTGGCGACTGCAATGCCGGTTCCTGCGGCCATGGCGAAGAGGGTCGTCTTGCTAATTCCGCCGTCGGATGGCGACTTTTGTTGCTGCGTTTCCATGCTTTTGCCTCTTGGGAAGAAGATCGATAGCCGATATCTAGATTATTGATCAATTGCGTTTTAGTGTCCTTTTCCGTCCGACCTGCTTAACGGATTTCGATATAATGGACATGAATACGCAAGATATCGAGGTTTTCGCCGCGGCCGTCAGTGCCGGCAGCCTGGCAGGTGCCGCACGGCGTCTCGGACTGACGCCGATGATTGCCAGCCGTCGGCTTTCCGCTCTCGAGACTTCCCTGGGCGTGAGGCTGTTGCATCGCACCACACGCTCGCTGTCGCTTACGCCCGAGGGCGAGACATTCCTGCCCTATGCCGAGGCACTTCTGGAAAACAAGCGCGAGGCCGTGACCAGGTTGCGTTCCGAGACGGGCACCGCGGTGGGACTTCTACGTGTCTCCGCACCCGTTGCTTTTGGGGTCAAGTTCATCGCTCCGATGATCCCGAAGATACTGGAACAAAACCCCGAAATGCGTATCGCGCTCGATCTGACTGACAGCCTGCCGGATCTGGTCGCCACGGGCACCGATCTGGCGATCCGCATTGCCAGGCTGCGCGACAGCGGCCTCATTGCCCAAAAACTCGCGGATAACCCACGCGTGCTCGTCGCCAGCTCCGACTACATCGCGCGATACGGAACTCCCATTTCATCGGGCGACCTTGTCCAGCATATCTGTCTGCCGTTGTCAGGCGTCACCCACTGGACTTTTGTTTCGTCAGGCAGGGAAATACAGGTCCGCCTCAGCGCGCGCTTTTCCTCCAGTACGATCCAGGGCTGCCACGCGACCTGCTTGGCCGGCGGAGGCATTTCCCTTCTCGCAGCCTGGAACGTTGTCGAAGACCTCAAAACCGGACGCCTGGTGCGCATCGAGTTGAAGGACGCCGCTCCGGAACCACTCAATATCTGGGCCGTCTATCCGACGACGAGGCTGGTGCCGCAAAAGGTCCGCGTCTTCATCACCCAATTACGCGATGCCTTGACCGCAGCCGGTCTACGCAGTTCCAGCGAGTGAGGATCACGGCAATATCACGCTGTCTTGCTCAAAGCGGCCGGGTGGTCGTCATACAGGCCTCAATAAATCCGGAAAATTTCGCGATCCGCATGGGAAGCTTTTCATAAAGCGGACAATAAAGCGTCAGCCAGAGCTCGGGCGCCTGCCCTCGAACAGATCGCGGTCGCGAGCAATTCCTTCACCGACGAGATCGAAGAAGGCGCGTACGCGTGCGGTTCCCTTGAGATCGGCATGAGTGACGATCCACAGCTCTCCGGTAATTTCGGATACCGGTTCCTGTGCCGCCCGTACGACGCCTTTGTCGTTGTCGCCAAGATAGCAGGGAAGCAGGGCAAGCCCGATGCCGCCCTGTGCCGCCACGAGTTGGTTGACGATGCTGTTCGTGCGGTAAACGAAGGCGGCGCGCGGGGCAGCCTGCGCCAGCCAATCGGCGGCCTGGATACCAGAGATGGCCTCCTCCCATCCGATGAGTGCATGCCCGTCGATCGAGCCAAGGCCTGCAATTGGTCTGCCGGTTGCTTCCAAATAGGCTGTCGAGGCGTAGAACGCCCAGGCTACATCGGCGAATTTGCGGCCCCACAGATCGCCTTCCTTTGGTCGGATCGACCGCAGCGCAATGTCGGCCTCCCGGCGCGAAAGGCTGAGGATGCGATTGTCAACGAGGAGTTCTACGACAATACCGGGATGGGTTTGCCGGAATACGGCGATATAAGAGGTAAGCCGCGCGTAGGCGAGCGTTTCGGATGAGGTGACCCGCAGCCGTCCACTCAAGCGATGGTCACGGCCGGTGACGTCCCGATCGAGCGCCAGCGCTTCGTCTTCCATCCGCTCGGCGCCTGCCGCCATGCGCTCGCCGGTTCCCGTAGCCTGATACACACCGCCCGGCAATCGTTCGAACAGGCGCACGCCAAGCCGTGCCTCCAATGTCTTCAAACGCCGGAACGCGGTGGAGTGATCAATCCCCAAATCCCGCGCGGCCGCTGTCAGGCTGCCAGCCCGTTGCACGGCGAGAACCAGCCGAAGTTCGTTCCAGTCATCCATACAGATATGATTATCATCCTTTTTGCATGCAGTCATGCAAGCACCATTAGCAAAATTGCAACGAGCATTGCAAAGATGCCTCCCATATCTTCGCTCTCGGACCGAGTGCTTTGGGCACTCAAGACCGCAACATGCTGATTGGAGATGTCATATGCGGACCGAAAGCCACCACGGGCTGAATGCTGGAAATCTCGGCACTGCCCTGCTACGGGTGAGCTTGGGCGCAATGTTCCTTGCTCATTCCGTTGTCTTGAAACTGTGCACCTTCGGCCTTGACGGTACGGCAGGCTATTTCGAGTCTATCGGCCTACCAGCCTGGCTCGCATACGTTACCTTCGCGGCCGAAGCGATCGGCGGTGTATCGCTTGTCCTGGGCATTCAGGCCCGTTGGGCGGCTCTTGCTCTCATTCCGATCCTGATCGGCGCAACCTGGGTCCATGCCGGCAATGGCTGGGTGTTCACCGCCGAGGGCGGTGGCTGGGAATATCCGTTCTACTTGATAGTGCTTTCCATTGCCCAAGCCTTGCTGGGGGATGGAGCCTATGCACTGCGCCCCTCTCGCCCGTTTGAAACTCCTCTTTTCGGCGCATCCCGTAACGCGGCATGACCTCATTTTCCAGCTGAATCGCTTTTTGAAGGAACGAAGGATGAAACTCTATCACGCCACCGGAACCTGCTCGCTGGCGCCACATATCGTTGCAAGCGAGGCCGGTATTCAACTTGATTTTGAGAAGGACGACGCATGACGAACAAGATTGCCAAAAAGCCGGCGCTGACGCTGGTCAGCCACCATCTCTGCCCTTATGTGCAGCGCGCGGCGATCGTACTGGCTGAGAAGGGCGTGGCCTTCGAGCGAGAATATGTCGATCTCGCGCATAAGCCCGACTGGTTCCGTGCAGTCTCGCCGCTCGGCAAAGTGCCACTTCTGATCGTCAGGGAGGCGGATAGCGAAGCTGTGCTCTTCGAAAGTTCGGTCATTTGCGAATATCTGGAGGAGACACAGCCTGGCCTGCGCCTTCATCCGGCCGACCCGCTCGAACGCGCTCGGCATCGCAGTTGGATCGAATTCGGGTCGTCGATCCTGATCGACCTCTGGGGATTCGAGACGGCCAAGGACGCGGAAATATTCGAGGTCAAGCGACAGGCGCTGAAAGAGAAGTTCGTGCGCTTCGAGAACGAGTTGAGCGGCGGGCCGTATTTTGACGGTGAGCGCTTCAGCCTTGTCGATGCGGTATTTGGTCCAATTTTCCGTTATTTCGATGTCTTCGACGCCGTTGCCGACACCCGCGTCTTCGCTGACACCCCTGGAGTGCGCACCTGGCGGAATTTTCTTGCGGCGCGCCTCAGTGTGAAAAACGCGGTGTTGCCCGACTATGGCGAGCGGCTGCACGATTTCCTTTTCCGGCACGACGCTTATCTACTTAAGATCGCCTCGGGCTGACACGGATGACCGCTAGTCCGCGGCTGTCCTTGCTGGAAACGGCGATTCCTGCGGTCTCGGCATGGTATCGCGATATCATGGGCCGCCACATTCACAGCGGCCGGATTTTCGTCACATAACTCTCGAAGAAATCCGAGAATTTCGCGACTCGCATGGGAAGTTTCTCATAGGGCGGGTAATAAAGCGTCAGCCAGAGCTCGGGCGGCTGCCAGTCGGCAAGGACCTGCACGAGATGACCGGCGGCAAGTGCCTCCTCAACAATGAAGAACGGCAGCAGCGCCACGCCTTCGCTGTTTTCCGCAAGCCGCGCGATCAGATCGCCATTGTTGCCGGCGAATATTTTGCCCGCCCTCACCTTCCGCGTCCTGCCGGCATGGGAAAGTTCCCAGTTTTCGGCAAGCGCCTCCTCGTCATAGGCAAGGCAGGCCGCCTCGTCGAGATCATCGGGCGTTTCCGGCGTACCGTTCGTCGCAAGGTATCCTGGAGAGGCGACCAGTATCCGACGCACGCGGCAGATCTTCCGCCAGATGGTCGATTTGTCCTGCGGCGGCCCGGAAATACGCACGGCAAGATCGAAACTGTCACCGACGATATCGATGAGCCGGTCGGTCAAGGTCGCCGATACCGAAATGCCGGGATGCTCGGCGCGGAAGCCGGACACCACATCCGGCAATATCCGCTGGCCGAAGGAAAGCGGCGCGTTGAGCCTGATCGGCCCAGCGGCTCCACCCTCCTCGGCCCTGACTTCTTCCGCCGCCGCGTCGAATGCGTCCAGCAGCGGCTCGACACGCGCGGCATAGACCGCGCCGGCTGATGTCAGTGAAACTTGCCGTGTCGTTCGCAGGAGGAGTTGTACGCCAAGCCTTTCTTCGAGCGCGCCGACCGCGCGGGTCACCGTCGGCGCCGTCATCGACAGTTGCCGCGCCGCGGCGACGAAGCTGCGCTGCTTGGCGACCGCCAGGAACACCCGGATGTCGTTCAGATCGTTCATCTCGTGATTATTGCATAATTTGGAATAGTATTCCTAACATTATTTCTATTCTCTCCGCGGCCATGATCCCCCATCTTGTGTCGGAACAACGGCGTAAGGATCGCCGGACTTAAGGAGCACTTCCATGCTGACACAGATCAAGGGCCTGCATCACGTCACCTCTCTCGCGGCCGACGCCCAGGAGAACAGCGATTTCTTCACCAAGACGCTGGGACTCAGGCGCATCAAGAAGACGGTCAATTTCGATGCGCCGGAGGTCTATCACCTCTATTACGGCGACCAAGTTGGTACGCCCGGTACGGTGATGACCTATTTCCCCTTCCCGCATATCGCTGCCGGTCGTCCCGGCACGGGCGAAGTCGGGGAGACCTATTTCGCGGTTCCGAAGGGATCGCTCGCCTACTGGAAAGGTCGGTTGGATGGGCTTGGCGTGAAAGGACTGCAGGAAGCGGAAGTCTTCGGCGAAAAGCGACTGCGGTTCAGTGGACCGGACAAGGACGGTTTCTCGCTGGTGGAGGTCGATGACGATCGCCGCGAGGGTTGGCTGCATGACGAGATCGGCACTGCCGAGGCGATCAGGGGCTTTCACGGCGCCAGCATGCGCCTGAAAGACGCCGGCGCCACCCGCGAACTCCTGCGCTTCATGGGCTATGAAGAGGTGGAGAGCAAGGGCAACTGGTCTCGCTTTGCTATTCCGGGCGGCAACGGCGCCGATTTCATCGACATCCAAACCCTGTCCGGGGCCGATTATGCCCGCCAGGGGGCCGGCTCCGTCCACCATATCGCCTTCGCCGTAGAGAACCGTGCGGCGCAGCTCGAGGCGAGAAAGGCGCTGCTCGACACCGGCTATCAGGTTACCCCTGTGATCGACCGCGACTATTTCTGGGCGATCTATTTCCGCACGCCCGGCGGCGTGCTGTTCGAAATCGCCACCAACGAACCCGGCTTCGACCGTGACGAGGATACCGCCCATCTCGGCGAAGCCCTGAAACTGCCCACACGCTACGAGCCCTTCAGGGAAAAAATCGAGCAAATACTCGAACCGATCAAGGACTGACGGCATTTCACGGAAATAAACAAGCGGCGGAACCTGCCGGTCCCGTTCGCTGGAGTTGAAGAAAATGACGATCACTTCTTATGAAGCTTTAAGGAAACCTCCGGCCGCGGAAGCGCCGCTGGTATTCACCTTTCATGGCACGGGTGGCAATGAGTTCCAGTTCACCAAACTGGTCGAGCAGATCATCCCGGATGCCGGTATCGTCTCGCCGAGAGGCGACGTTTCGGAATTCGGAGCGCTACGCTTCTTCCGCCGCAAGGGCGAAGGCGTCTATGACATGGACGATCTTGCGTTGCGCACCGAAAAGATGGCCGGGTTCATTGCCGCCCATAAAGCCAAGCATCCGGAACGGCTGATCTATGGCCTGGGCTATTCGAACGGCGCCAACATCCTGGCCGCTGTCCTCTTCAAGCATCCCGAGCTGTTCGACCAGGCCGTGCTGATGCATCCGCTCATCCCGTGGACACCCGTGCCCCAAGCCGGGCTGAAAGGCAAGCCTATCCTGATCACCGCCGGCGAGCGCGATCCGATCTGCCCGCTGCCACTGACACAGGAATTGGCCGCCTATTTCAGGCAGCAGGGCGCCGATGTCGAGCTCAGCCCGCATTCCGGCGGACATGAGATACGCCAGAATGAACTTCAGGATCTGCAGACCTTTCTCACACGCTAGACCACATCCGCAGAACCTTTCACCACAATTACGCGATCCGCGATGCGCACACCGGATCGTAATCGGAGGCTTTCATGATCCTCATCCATGAAAATATGAGCCGCGGCCGGACGAAGAAGGGATGGCTCGACAGCTATCATACCTTCTCCTTCGGCGGCTTTCAGGACCCCACGCGGATGGGCTTCGGCCCGCTTCGCGTAATCAATGAAGACTGGGTCGCACCCGGTTCGGGTTTTTCCGAGCATGGGCACGATAATATGGATATCCTCACCATGGTTCTTCAGGGAAAACTGGAGCACCGAGACACGATGGGCAATGTCTCCACCATAGCGCCAGGCGAAATGCAGCTGATGTCGGCCGGAACGGGCCTTCGTCACTCGGAAATGAATGCATCCGAGACCGAAACGGCACATTTCCTGCAGATATGGCTCATTCCGGATGTTCTGAACCAAGCGCCGGACTATCAGCATATCCGCCTGCCCGAGGCTGAAGAGGCGCGCGATTGGACGCTGATCACCAGCGGTCAACCCGGCGATGCGCTCCTTTCGCTTCTCTCCGACAGCCGGATATCGATCGCCCATCCAAAAGATGGCGATCGGAGCAGCATCCCCGTCGCTGCCGGCCGGCTCGTCTTTGTCCAGATCGTCGAGGGACTGGCAAAAATCGGCGACGAGAGCTTGAGGACCGGAGACGGGCTGCAGATCGCCGATACGGCCGTTCCAGAAATCGAATGGCTGACGGACGGCAAAGCCCTGCTCTTCGATATGCCGCGCTGAATAATCACGCTGTCCCCCTCTGGTCATGGCCAGAGGGGGATGAAGCGGCATCTGCCGCAACCCGATTTCATTTATAAAATTTTATATCTTTGCCCTTCGGCCTCTCTCGAACCTTTATGCCAGCCAGGTCCATATTCCGCGGGAACGCAATTTGCCGTGCGCGGCTTCGTCGTGCGGTATGGAGACCGTGGAATGCTTATCGAATATGTTCTAGGCGGTGCCGTTACCGTCTTCGTCGCCGCATATCTGACTTATGTGCTGCTTTATCCCGAACGGTTCTGAACCATGCCGGGCCTGAAAGCCGTGCCCGATGATCCCCGCAAAGCCCAGACGCTGCTCCGCGCCTCGCACATCATTATCGTCCTGACGCTGGCGCTGCTGATCGTCGTCGCCCTCGCCTCCACGTTCGCACCCCTGTTCACGGCGAACTGATCGCCCGCATCCGCATTGCGGCGCCTTCGCTCATCACAACTGGAGTCTATCAATGAGCCAGTCCAAAACCGCGAGTATCATGGACACTCGCATCCTCATCCCCGCCATAGGCGCGGCTTTCAAGAAGCTCGATCCGCGCAGCCTTGCCGGGAATCCAGTGATGTTCGTCGTCGCCGTCGTATCAGCGCTGACGACAGTGCTGTTCGTGAAGGACCTGATAACGGGCGCCGCCGATCTCGGCTTCTCCTTCCAGATCATCCTCTGGCTGTGGTTCACCGTCCTCTTCGCAAATTTCGCCGAAGCGGTGGCGGAAGGACGGGGTAAGGCGCAGGCGGATTCGCTTCGCCGCTCGCGCAGCGCGACGCAAGCAAAGCTGCTCTCCGGCGATGACCGTTCCGAGTACAGGCTGGTGCCCGGCACGAGCCTCAAGGTCGGCGACGTGGTCCTCGTGGAGGCCGGCGACATCATTCCATCGGACGGAGAAATCATCGAAGGCGTCGCATCGGTCAACGAGGCGGCGATCACCGGCGAATCCGCGCCCGTCATCCGCGAATCCGGCGGCGACCGTTCCGCCGTAACCGGCGGTACGCAGGTGCTTTCGGACTGGATCCGCGTGCGCATCACCGCCGCGGCCGGCTCCACCTTCCTCGATCGGATGATTTCGCTCGTCGAGGGCGCCGAACGCAAGAAGACACCCAATGAAATCGCACTCAACATCCTGCTCGCGGCGATGACGCTGATCTTCGTCATGGCGGTGGCGACGATCCCAAGCTTCGCGGCCTACGCGGGCGGCGCCATTCCCGTCATCGTCCTGGTAGCGCTGTTCGTGACGCTGATCCCGACCACGATCGGCGCGCTCCTCTCGGCCATCGGCATCGCCGGCATGGATCGCCTCGTGCGCTTCAACGTGCTTGCCATGTCGGGACGCGCCGTGGAGGCCGCCGGCGACGTCGACACGCTGCTCCTCGACAAGACGGGCACGATCACGCTCGGCAACCGCCAGGCGACCGAATTCCGCCCCGTCTCCGGGGTGAGCGAGCAGGAGCTGGCGGATGCCGCGCAGCTTGCCTCGCTTGCCGACGAGACGCCGGAAGGCCGCTCCATCGTCGTGCTTGCCAAGGAGAAATACGGCATCCGCGGCCGGGATATGGCGAGCCTCCATGCCACCTTCGTGCCCTTCACCGCTCAGAGCCGCATGAGCGGCGTCGATTTCGACGGCTCCTCCATCCGCAAGGGCGCGGTGGACGCCGTGCTCAGATATATCGACCGGGCCGCGCCCAAGACGGGTAACGCCCGCGCCAGAAACGGCACGGCGCGCGAGATCCAGTCGATCGCCGACGATATCGCCAAGGCCGGCGGCACGCCGCTTGCCGTGGTGCGTGACGACCGCCTGCTCGGCGTCATCCACCTGAAGGATATCGTCAAGGGCGGCATCCGCGAGCGCTTCGCCGAACTGCGCCGCATGGGCATCCGCACCGTTATGATCACCGGCGACAATCCGATGACCGCCGCCGCGATCGCGGCCGAGGCCGGCGTCGATGATTTCCTCGCCCAGGCAACGCCGGAGGACAAGCTCAGGCTGATCCGCGACGAGCAGGCGCGGGGCAAGCTGGTCGCCATGTGCGGCGACGGCACCAATGACGCGCCGGCGCTCGCCCAGTCCGATGTCGGCGTGGCGATGAACACCGGCACCGTCGCCGCGCGCGAAGCGGGCAACATGATCGACCTCGATTCCGATCCGACCAAGCTCATCGAGATCGTCGAGATCGGCAAGCAGCTCCTGATGACGCGCGGTTCGCTGACGACCTTCTCCATCGCCAACGACGTCGCCAAATATTTCGCCATTATCCCGGCGATGTTCGTCACGCTCTATCCGCCGTTGAGCGCGCTCAACATCATGGGGCTGTCAACGCCTCAGAGCGCAATCCTGTCGGCGATCATCTTCAACGCGCTCATCATCATCTTCCTCATTCCCCTGGCGTTGAAAGGGGTGGCCTACCGTCCGATCGGCGCAGGTCCGCTGCTCAGACGCAACCTGCTGATCTACGGCCTCGGCGGGCTGATCGTGCCGTTCGCCGGCATCAAGATCATCGACATGATCGTCACGGCCCTCCATCTCGCCTGATCGAAGGATCAAGACAATGACACTTCTCTATCTGCTTCTGGGATTGGCGGTATTCGGGCTGCTCTTTGTCATGATTTCGGCCGTCGACCGGGCCTGAGCCCACTCATTCCGGAGTAATTCCCATGCTACAAGCAATAACATTCATCGCGCTCGTCGTCGGCGGCACAGCGCTCATCTCGTGGCCGGCCGGCCGCTACATGGCCTGGGCGATGGACCCAGGCACCAGCGGACGAGGCAACGCGAACGCCTTTACCAACCTCTTCCAGTCGATCGGCGGCTCGATCACACGTGCGTCGCAGGACTGGAAGCAGTATATGATATCGCTGCTAGCCTTCAACGTCGTCATGTTCGTCTTGTGTTTCGCGATCCTGGCGCTGCAGCAATATCTCCCGCTCAATCCCGACGGGAAGGAAGCGCTCGAAGGCAGCCTGATCTTCAACACCACGGCCTCCTTCACCACGAATACGAACCTTCAGCACTATTCCGGCGAGGTCTCCCTCTCCTATCTGTCGCAGCTTGCGGCGCTGATGTGGCTCCAGTTCGTGTCGGCCGCCACCGGCATCGCGGCGCTGGCCGCGCTTGCCCGCGGGCTCGCCGGCCGGGCGTCCGGCAACTTCTTCGTGGACGTGCAGCGCGCATCCTTCCTGGTGCTCCTGCCGATCGCCCTGATCGTTGCAAGCCTGCTCGTCATCGGCGGGTTGCCGATGACGTTCAACGGCGCGGCCGTCGCCACGACGCTCGAAGGCGTCCAGCAGACCATCGCCCGCGGCCCCGTGGCGGCATTCGTGGCGATCAAGCAGCTTGGCACCAATGGTGGCGGCTTCTTCGGTCCCAACAGCACGCATCCGCTCGAAAACACCGGTTTCTGGACCAATGCGCTCGAAATGTTCGCCATCATCATCATCCCGATGGCGTGCGTTTGGATGTTCGGCCGTATCGTCGGCCGCATCCGGCATGCCACGGTGGTCTTCGGCGTCATGCTTGCATTGCTTCTCGTCAAGATCACCGGCGCCGGATATTTCGAGACCGCCCCGACGGAGGCCTTCGCCGGCCTTCCGATCGAGCAGAATGTCGGCAATCTCGAAGGCAAGGAGATGCGCTTCGGCGCGACCGGAGGACCACTCTGGTCCGTGCTGACGACATCGACCAGCAACGGCTCCGTCGGCGCGATGCATGACAGCCTCAACCCGCTCACCGGCTTGATGCCGATGATCGGCATGTGGCTCAACGCGACCTTTGGCGGCGTCGGCGTCGGCATGATCAACATGTTCCTCTACATGATCGTCGGCGTCTTCATCGCCTGCATGATGATCGGCCGCACGCCGGAATATCTGGGCTGGCGGGTCGAGGCGCGCGAGGTGAAATTCGCCATGCTGGCGCTTCTCGCCCACGGTTTCTTCATCCTTGTGGGAACCGCTGTTTTCGCTGCCACCCCGTGGGGCCAGAACACGTTGAACAATATCGGCCCGCATGGCTTCAGCGAGATGCTCTACGAGTTTACCTCGGCCTCGGCCAACAACGGCTCGGGCTTCGAGGGGCTGGGCGACGACACCACACCCTGGAACATCGCGACCGGTCTCGTGATGCTGCTCGGTCGGTTCATCCCAATCATCCTGCCGCTGGCGATCGTCGGCTCGCTTTCCGCGAAACGGCGGAGCGCTGAATCGAGCGGCACGCTCAGCGTCGAAGACGGCACCTTCGCCGGCATGCTGATCGCGACGATCCTCGTCGTCGGCGCCCTGACCTTCTTCCCGGCGGCGACACTCGGCCCGATCGCTGAACATTTCATCTATATGAACGGATAATCCGGAGACCATGACCATGGAAGCCCTACTTGCCAGCATCCGCATAACCGTCGCCACCATGGCGATCTGCGTCGCCGGATATGCCACCGCCGTCTGGGCGGTGGGCCAGGCGATCACGCCGGAAACGGCGGAAGGCTCGCTGATCACCGCCCCCGACGGCACGGTGGTCGGCAGCCGGCAGATCGCCCAGGCTTTCACTCAGCCGAAATATTTCTGGCCGCGGCCGTCGGCCGTCGACTACGACGCGGCCGGCGCTGGCGGCAGCAACAAATCGCCGACGAGCCCCGACCTGACTGCCCGCGCACAGGAAATCATCGCCCGTTACGGCGCCACGGCGGAAAATCCGCTGCCGCCGGAACTGGCGACGGCCTCGGGCGCGGGGCTCGACCCGCACATCTCGGAACACGCGGCACTCTATCAGACGCCGCGCGTTGCGGAGGCCCGGGGGCTCTCACAGGTCCAGGTGGAAACCCTGATCAGGGACCATGCCTTCGCATCGGGAGGTTTCCTGGCAACGAGCCGGATGGTAAACGTGCTCGAACTCAATCTGGCGCTCGATCGGCAGGGGAGCTAGAACAACCGCGGGGTTGATTGATCAACTCCAGGGCATACCCCTTCGGACGACGGCCGGAGGGGTATAAAGGCGGTAGGAATACATGGCCAAAGAACGACGCGATCCGGACAGGCGCCCCTCGCCGGAAGCCCTCCTGAAGGCGGCGCAGCGGGAAGAAAACCGCGCGGGCAAGCTCCGGATCTTCGTCGGCGCGGCGCCGGGCGTCGGCAAGACCTATGAGATGCTGCAGACCGCTCGCGCCCGGCAGAAGGACGGCTATGACGTGATCGTCGGCGTTGTGGAAACGCACGGCCGGAAGGAGACGCAAGCGCTGCTGGAGGGGCTGGAGGTCATCCCGCGCCGGCACACCGAATATAAGGGCCGCTGGCTCGACGAGATGGATATCGACGCCGTCCTCGAGCGTCGCCCGCAGATCGCCCTCGTCGACGAACTCGCCCATACCAATGCGCCGGGAAGCCGCCACCCCAAGCGCTACATGGATGTGGAAGAACTGCTCGACAACGGCATTGACGTCTATACGACGATCAACATCCAGCACATCGAGAGCCTCAACGACGTCGTCGCCCAGATAACGCGCATCCGTGTCCGCGAAACCGTCCCGGATTCGATATTCGATCGCGCGGATTCCGTTGAACTGGTCGACCTCACGCCAGAAGACCTGATCGCCCGCCTCAAGGAGGGCAAGGTCTATGTTCCCAAGCAGGCGACACGCGCCCTGGAGCACTTCTTTTCACCTGCCAACCTGACCGCGCTGCGCGAGCTCGCGCTGCGCCGCACCGCCGAGCAGGTGGACGAGCAGTTGCTGACGCAGATGCAGGCAGGCGCCATCGAGGGCCCATGGGCAGCGGGCGAGCGCATCCTGGTCTGCGTCAGCGAGGACCCGCGCTCCGCCGGACTGGTGCGCTATGCCAAGCGCCTTGCCGACCGGCTTCACGCCCCCCCTGGATCGCGCTCTATATCGAAACCAGGCGCGGCCCGCAGCTTACCGAGGAGCAACGCGACCGCATTGCCGATACGCTTCGCATCGCCCAGGGGCTGAAGGGCGAGGCCGTCACCATTCCCGGGAGTGAACGCCGCGTCGCGGACGATGTGATCGGTTATGCGCAAGCCAACAACATCACCCATATCGTCATCGGCAAATCGACACGCTCCCGCTGGTTCGAGATCCTGCACGGCTCCGTGGTGCATGAACTCGTGCGCCGGGCCGGCAATATCAGCGTTCATGTGATCGCCGGCGAACAGATCGCCGGCGGCGCCATTCCGAAGAAAACGGTGGGAACCGCCGAGCCTTCCCCCGCGCTCGACGTTCGCGCCTATGCCGTGGCAACGCTTGCCGTGGCGGCATGCGTGGGGCTAGGTCTTGCTCTATGGCCGTGGATCCGCCTGGAGAACATTGACCTGGTGTTTCTCGCGGCCGTCGTGGGGATCGCCGTGCGTTTCGGTCTCTGGCCATCGCTCTTCACAAGCGTGCTCTCCACGCTCTGCTACAATTTCTTTTTCACCGATCCCTATTATACGCTGCTCATCTCGAGTCCGACCGACATCATCGCTGTCGTCTTCTTCGCGGTGGTGGCGATCGTCGTCTCCAATGTCGCGGCGCGGGCGCGGGTGCAGGCCGTGGCGGCGATGGCGCGGGCGCGCACGACGGAGTCGCTCTACACTTTCAGTCGCAAGCTCGCCGGCGTCGGTACGCTTGACGACGTCCTCTGGGTCACGGCCTATCAGACGGCGCTGATGCTGAAGATGCGGGTCGTGCTGCTGTTGCCGGAAAAGGACGGCACCATCGCCGTCAAGGCCGGATATCCGCCGGAGGACACGCTGGACGACGCCGATCTGGCGGCCGCCAACTGGGCCTGGGAGAACAATCGTCCGGCGGGGCGCGGCGCCGACACGCTTCCGGGCGCTCATCGCCTGTTCCTGCCCATGCGCACGGGACGCGGCGCGGTGGGCATTGTCGGCATCGACAGCGACAAGCCCGGGCTGCTGCTGACGCCGGATCAGCGCCGCCTGCTCGACGCGCTCATCGACCAGGCCGCGCTGGCGATCGAGCGGGTGCATCTGGTCGAGGACATGGACCGCGTGCGGCGAACCATCGAGACCGACCGCCTGCGGTCAGCCCTTCTCACCTCGATCTCCCACGATTTGAAGACGCCGCTCGCCGCCATCATGGGCGCGGCCGGCACGCTCAAGGAATACGGCGCCCCGCTCAACGATCAGGCCAAGGCGGATCTGCTCTCGACCGTGATCGACGAGGCGGAAAGGCTGAACCGCTTCATCGCTAATCTGCTCGACATGACCAGGATTGAATCCGGCGCCATCTCAACAGAGCCGCAGCTCGGGCTTCACTATCCCGGCGATATCGTCGGCAGCGCCCTGAAGCGGGCCAGGAAGATCACCTCCGGCCATGAAATTGATGTCGACATCCCGTCCGACCTGCCCATGCTGAAGCTTGATCCGGTATTGTTCGAGCAGGCTCTGTTCAACCTGCTCGACAACGCCGCCAAATATGCGCCAGTGGGTTCCACCATCGGCATAGAGGGCTTGGAGGATGACGACTCGGTGGTTCTCAAGATCAAGGACGAAGGCCCCGGCATTCCGCCCGAGGATATGGAACGAATTTTCGATACGTTCTACCGCGTCGGCAAGAAAGACCGGGTGCGCGCGGGAACGGGACTAGGGCTTTCTATCTGCAAGGGCTTCGTCGAAGCCATGGGTGGCACGATTTCGGCCGACAACAGGAAGGATCGTTCGGGCGCGGTCTTTACCATCACCATGCCGATACCGACCGAAGAGCCGTATCTGGAAGAAATGCCATGACCACGTCCACCGTAAAAATACTCGTCGTCGATGATGAGCCGCCTATCAGGAAGCTCCTGCGCGTCGGCCTGTCGACGCAGGACTACACGATCCTGGAAGCGTCCAACGCGAAAACAGCGATCGAGATAGTCGAGACGTGTCCGCCCGACCTTATCCTGCTCGATCTCGGCCTGCCCGATATCCCGGGCAACGAATTGCTGCGTAAATGGCGTGACGAGGGAATGACGCTTCCGGTGGTCATCCTTTCGAGCCGCACCGACGAGGCGGGAATCGTCAAGGCGCTCGAGACCGGCGCCGACGATTACGTTACCAAGCCGTTCGGCATGAACGAGCTGGTGGCGCGCATCCGCGTCGCGCTTCGCCACCGACTGCAGCAGCAGGGCGAGAAGCCGGTCTTCCATACGGGCGACCTGTCGGTCGATCTCGTCAAACGGATTGTCAGGCTGGGCGACAAGGAGGTCAAGCTGTCGCCCAAGGAATACGGCATCCTACGCATCCTTGTACAGCATGCCGGCAAGGTGCTGACCCACCGGTTCATTCTCGACCAGATCTGGGGCGGCGCTACCGACGTGCAATATTTGAGGGTCTATGTGCGCCAGCTCCGCCAGAAGATCGAGCAAACGCCCGATCAGCCCCGTTATATCCTGACCGAGACGGGTGTGGGCTATCGCCTGAGCGAACCTGAATGAGCAAATGCCAATCGGGCCATGGGTCTGCTTCGGGGCCTCATCGATATCGCCGGCCGGAAATCAATCTCAGCCAAGGCGCCAGGTGGAAGGCGCTCATCAGCAGGTACATCACGGCCATTCCGCTCAGCGGTGAGCCCCCATGCCCGGCCGAGCAGAGCATATCTGGCATGTCTTCACCGGAAATTCCGGTGAGCAGCGCCATGCTTGCAAAGGTCGGCGCAGCCGCAAATGACAGCCATTCGCCAGCAACAAGCGCTGTCGCGCTCCCGCCTCCGGAAAGCGGGGAAATGCGGTTCGCAGGCTCGGTATCCCGATTTAAATAGGCCATCGTTCCTGTCTCCTTCTTTCGACTTCATTGGGCACAGGATAGAGTTAGCGCCGGAAGCCCAACCGCTGGGAGTGACAAATATGACGGGATTCGGATGGACTCGCTGATCACCGCGGCGGCAAGGGCGCTCGCGACCGGCGATCCCCTCGGCGCCCTGAAGCGCATCGCCCTGCGTGACGACGCGCCCGCACTGGCATTGCGCGGCATTGCGATGGCTCAGCTCGGCGAGTTCGTCCGGGCAAAGGCGCTTCTCAAGAATGCTGCCCGCGCCTTCGGCCAGAAAGAGGCTGTGGCTCGCGCGCGGTGCGTCGTCGCTGAAGCCGAAATCGCGCTCGTCTCGCGTGATCTCATCTGGTCACAGCGGGCGCTTGAAAGAGCGCGAGCAACGCTTCAAGCCCATGGCGACCTGATGAACGCCGCCCATGCGCGCAATCTCCAGATCCGGCGTCTGCTCCTGCTTGGTCGCCTTGATGAAGCCGAGCGCTTGCTGGCGGGGTTCGACCCCTCACCGCTTCCCCCCGCCTTGCGGACCGCCCATGAGCTGATCATTGCAGGCGTGGCGATCCGATCTCTCAGGACGAAAACAGCGCGGGCTGCGCTCGCCCGGGCGGAGCGTGCCGCGCGTGAGGCGGCGATCCCGGCACTCAGAGCGGAGGTAGAAAATGCGATCCGCCTGATGAGGGTGCCCGCAGCGCGCCTGATTGCACGCGGCGAGGAACGCCCTCTCCTGCTCGACGAGGTTGAAACATTGCTGGCATCGGAGACGCTCGTTATCGATGCATGCCGCAATGTGGTGCGCGAGAGGGATATGGTCGCACCGCTCGCCACCCGTCCGGTCCTGTTCGCGCTGGCGCGTGCCCTCGGTGAGGCCTGGCCCGGAGACGTGTCGCGAGCCGACCTGCTCGCCCGCGCTTTCCGGGCGAGGCATGCCGATGAATCGCACCGCGCCCGGCTCCGTGTTGAAATCGGCCGGCTCCGTGTGGAGCTCAAGGAACTGGTCGAGGTGAGCGCGACAGAGCGAGGCTTTGCGCTCACACCGCGCCGCGCGCGCGAAGTTGCCGTGCTGGCGCCTCTGGTCGATGAGAACCACGCGGCGGTTCTTGCTTTCCTCGCCGATGGCGAGTCTTGGTCGAGTTCGGCCCTGGCGATCGCGCTTGGGACAAGCCCGCGCACCGTGCAGCGGGCGCTGGAGCAGCTCGCGGCGGCGAGCAAGGTGCGGTCGATCGGACGTGGCCGGGCACGCCGCTGGATGGCGCCGCTGGTGCCCAGCTTCCCGACAATCTTGTTACTCCCGGGCCCGCTGCCGGGCAGCTAGAGTTTCTTCGGTCAATGAAACCAGTGAGGACAGGAACATGAAACGATCTCAAGCCGAAGTCATCCGTGAGTACGGTCCCTTTCCCGGCGCCAGCGACGTGCATGGCGTCTCATTCGACGGCCGGAATGTCTGGTTCGCCTCCGGGGACAAGCTCAACGCATTCGATCCCGAAACCGGACAGCCCCTTCGTTCGATCGATGTCGCCGCCCATGCGGGGACGGCCTTCGACGGCGAGCACCTCTACCAGATCGCCGAGGATCGCATCCAGAAGATCGAACCGAAGAGCGGCCGCGTGATCGCCACGATCCCGGCGCCCGGCAGCGGTGGAGATTCCGGCCTCGCCTGGGCTGAAGGCTCGCTTTGGATCGGTGAATATCGGGAGCGCAAGATCCACCAGGTTGACCCCGAGACGGGAACCATCCTGCGCACCATCCAATCCAACCGCTTTGTTACGGGCGTGACCTGGCTCGATAACGAGCTCTGGCACGCCACCTGGGAGAGTGATGAAAGTGAATTGAGGCACATCGATGCTCAGACCGGAGAAGTTCTGGAGAGACTTGAAATGCCCGCCGGAGCAGGCATATCGGGGCTCGAATCCGATGGCCGCGATCAATTCTTCTGCGGCGGCGGAAACAGCGGCAGGGTGAGGGTCGTCCGCCGGCCCCGTTAAGCTTCTACCATGGGGGCGATCGCGCTTGTCATAAATTGCTGTTTCGGCGGGGTTGTGGTGCATCTGGCGAGGCCGAGAGTACCCATCAATTAGCCACATAGCTCGACCTCGACCTGCTCGCGTTTCGGGCCGGGGGAGAGTACGACTTCGCCGATGAGCGACCACCGCATCTCCGCCGTTGCCGCAGGCGGAGGACGCTCAAGGGCCTCACATCCCACGAATTCATCTGCAGAGCTTGGGCCACTGAGCCCCAATGCTTTAAACCCGGTCCGCTCCAGCAAATGCCGAGACTAAAACACCCAGTGTGTTGAAACCGCCCGACGACTGCCGCCGCTGAATTCCCAGCTTGCTCACGAGTTGATCGATCAAAACCGGCCGATCCGAACATTTTCATTGATGTACCGGAAGTATGGGTCGTTGATGGCCGACTGGCTGTTCAGGCCGAAATTGTCTGCCGGATTACTGGCGGTATGGTGCCGGGCGAACCAGTCGCTGACGACCTGCGCCTACTGTTCCAGGTTGAACGATGAGTAGTCGGAGCCGGCGGGACCGTAAACATAAGGATTGCCTCCGGTCGCCTCGCACACCTTACTGGCGAGAGCATCGGCCAGCAGGGAGATATCCGTGCTGACGTGCCAGATTTGACAGGCATGAACCAACTCGTGGACAAACGTCTCGCCGTATATCCCGGACGGGTAATGGCGCGGGTCATCGAACCCTTCCGCTCACATATTTAGAGTGATCTGCCTATCGAAACGAGGAAAAGCGAAAGCCCGGCCTCCACCCCCGATTGTGTTCGTCAAGACAATTTGGTCGCGTGGCGGAAGAGCGCCCTGGAACACTCGGCCGTTTGCCCAATCATACTCCTCCTGTGTGAGTTCTCGGGACCGGCTGCCGATAGCGGCAATGCCCTCGGCGGCGATGGCGAACAGCGTCGTCTTCGCGAACCTGGTGCGGACCCGAGACCGGGTAAGCTGGCTTTGCTGTAGTGGACCGTTACGCAACGAACCGTTTGGAACGCCAGAAAAACTCCGGCTAATGCGGTTGTTTATGCCTCATCTGCAGCAAGCCCTGCAAATGCAGTTGAAGTTGGCTGAACTAAGCCAAGCCTGCGACATGGCGCTTGAAACCTTGGAACACGCAAGGCACGGCATTGTGCTAGCGACACATGATGGCCGTGTCCTTTTTACCAATTCGGCCGCGATTGAAGTATTTGATCGACGTGACGGGCTTTCGCTTCGGACGTCTCAACTTCGGGCGGCTTTGGCGAACGAAAACATTATCTTGAGACGCCTGGTCGGCGCGGCGGGCAAGGGTGACAATAACGGCTTCCGTTCAGGCGGAAGTCTGGCCATAAGTCGCCCCTCGGGCTGTCGATCACTGGTGATCCATGTGTTACCGCTAGGCTCCAAGCAATACGGCTTCACCTGCCCAAACGCCAGCGTGTTGGTGTTGATCATTGACCCTGAGCACCAACAGGGTGCGTCTCAGTCGGTTTTACGACGTCTGTACGGGCTCACCAAAGCTGAATCCGCCGTTGCTCTCAGCATAGCGCGCGGCGACGGCCTGCAATCTGTCGCGGATGAGTTGTCAATATCACTGTCCACCGCACGCACTCACTTGCAGAGAGTGTTCGAAAAGACTGACACCCATCGGCAAGCAGAGTTGGTCCGGCTTCTGCTGGATGTTCAAGTTGGCCTACGCTGAAGTTCTCGCAATACAATTTGGCAAGGGAGTTGCCATTTCCCGGATATAAGGCCGGCTGCCGTACGGAGGCGATGTCTCTGAGGACGTTAACGCAGAGGCTTCCCTACGGCTGGCCCAATGTAGATTGAGTGGAGAACTGCCAACGATGGGAGAGCTCCCCCTCACCACCTGACCTTCATACCGAGATTGCCGCTGACCTTGTAACTGTCGGCGAAGTTATCGAGGCTGGTGTCGAGGGAGAGATCGCCATGGAGCGCGTATCGGCCGTCAGCCCAGCTATAGGTGCCGCCGGCGCCGATGCCGCCCCAGGTCGGATCGTTGCCCGTGGCAAAGCTCACCCCCGACACCTCGATCTTGCTGCCTTCCTGGAACTCGTGATGGAGATTGGCCGTCGGCCCAGCTATAGGTGCCGCCGGCGCCGATGCCGCCCCAGGTCGGATCGTTGTCGCTGGCAAAGCTCACCCCCGACACCTCGATCTTGCTGCCTTCCTGGAACTCGTGATGGAGATTGGCGATGGCATAGACATTGGCACGTGTTAGCCGGCCCTGCCCGTCGCGCCAGGCCATGCCGTAATCGGCCGCGATGCCGATGCGGCCGACCAGGCGGTCGCTCCTGTCATGCGCCACCGCGGCGCCGAAGGCATCGGTGAAGCCGTCGAAATCCACCTGCGACCAGGTGAGCTGCGCCTGCGGCGTGAGCGTCCAGGCCGGCGTGAGCGCGAAACGCTTGCCCGCTTCCAGGGAAAGCGCATAGCCGAGGCCGTCATTGCCGTCGGCGAGCGTCCTGTGCGCGGTCGCGGAATTCAGATCATTCTCATACCAGCTCACCTGCGCCTGGGCGTCGGCGTAAAGCCCGTCCTCGCCATAGAAGGTCAAGGTGCCGCCGAAGCCGTAGCCGTCGACATTGATCGAGCCGTCGCCATGCACCGAACCGATATCGGCCTTGGCATGGCCGTAATGCACGGTCAGCCCGCCGATCAGCCTGCCCGTTTCGTTTTCGTAAAGCATGCCGTCGAGCCCGGCCTGCAGCTTGACCATGTCGATGTCATATTGCATGGCGCTGGTGGAATATTTCGGCTCGAAACGACCATGCGCTCCCTCGATCCGGCCCCAGACGGTGGAGGCCGTGTCGAGCGCCGCACCGGCATCGGGCGAAGACACGGCTTCAAGGCCGCCCGGCCCGTCACCCTCGGCGAGGACCGGATTGGCCGCGCCGCTCCAGTAGCGGTTGCCCCCAGACGGTGGAGGCCGTGTCGAGCGCCGCACCGGCATCGGGCGAAGACACGGCTTCAAGGCCGCCCGGCCCGTCACCCTCGGCGAGGACCGGATTGGCCGCGCCGCTCCAGTAGCGGTTGCCCACACGCTGCCGCAGCGTGCCCACCCCGTTCAGCTCCTGCAGCACATGCGCATAGGCCTCATAGACCGGCACGCCGGGCTGGAAGTGGGGCTGGCACTGGTCGCCCTGGCAAGGAGGGTTTTTCAATTCCGAGCGCAGATACCAGTCGCCGTCATCGGAAGAGCTCTTGCCGCCCTTGTAGAGCCTGTAGGCATAGGCGCCGCCGACCACCGCCGGGTCGCCCTCATAATTAAAGTCACCCAGCAGCGTGAATGTGCCGTTCGAGGCGCCGTCCACCTCGACGATCCTGATGCCGTTATTGGTCTGCGCGCCCGATCCTCCGGCATTCTTCACCGTGATGATGGTATCGCCTGAGGTCGCGCCCTTCACATGCAGGAGGTCGGTGGGCGAATTGTCGCCGCCTAGGCGGGTATTGAGGCTGAGCTGCCCCTTCTTTCCGGTATAGTCGCCATTGACGGTGAGCGTGCTGAACATGGTGTCGAAACCCGGCGCGACCACCCCTTCATTGACGAGGCCGCCGACCGCGCCGCTGCCCGACAAGGTTCCCTTGCCCGTCACCGTCACGGTGCCGGCGATCGAGCCGTCCACCGCAAGCCGGCCGGCGGCGACCGACAGCGGGCCGCTGTAGGGGCTTGCACCCGTCAGGCGCAGCGTGCCGGTGCCTTCCTTGATGAGGCGGCCGGCGCCGTCGATCACGCCGCTCAGCGTATTGTGGTTGCCCTGCGTATCGATCACCCCGCCGCCCTTGGCGACCATGATCTCCCGGCCCGTGTCGAAGGAGCTGCCGAATTTCAGGGCGCCGCCGTCGAGAGCGATCCTCGTGCCGGAAGCGCCGAGATTGTTGTCGGCGGAAACCAGCAGCGTTCCACCCTTGATCTCCGTCCCGCCGGTATAGTCGTTGGCGCCGGTCAGGACGAGCGTGCCCAGATCGGTCTTGACCAGCATGCCCGCACCAGTCAGCCTGGATCCGATGGTCGCCACGAAGCCCGCGCTGACGGGCGTGCTGTCGCCGACGCGAATGATGGTTCCGGCCGGCGCGGTGGCAAGGGTGATGCTGCCCTTCTCGATGATATAGCCGTCGGTGCCGAACTGCATGCCTGAAACGCGAATGGTGTAATTTTCATCGACGGTCACGGTGCCGGCCTTGCCATGGAAGACCGCGAAGCTGTCGTCATGGAAAGTGTCATCCTGCAAGCCGCTGACATCCGTCCAGTTGCGATTGCCGCCTTCTCCCTGCCAGATACCGCTGCCGCCCTCGATGATGCCATTGTGTTTGGCGTTCGGGCCGTCCCAGTAAATCACCTTCAGGCCGGCGGTATTGACGAGATTCACCCGATGGAGAATCGACGTCTGGATATCGAAATCCTGACCGGGCATATGACCGATGGTGTAATTCTTGCTCGTCAGCTTTCCGTCATAATGGATGAGGCCGTAGACGCCGGGGCCGAGGGTGACACCTGGATCGGTGTAGACATTGATCGTGCTGTCGAGCAGCAGATCGCCGCTCACATTCAGCACCAGCGCATTGTTGCCGGCGCCGCTCGGCGATACGCCATAGGTGTAGTCGAGATCGCTGCCCTTGGCGAGCGTGAGATCGCCAAGGATGGAGAGCGCGCTGGTGCCCGTAGGGTCGCCGTCCTTTTCCTTTATGGCCAGCGTGCCGCCGCCGTTGACGGCGACGTCGCCGCCCAGCGTTCCCCCGCCCTGCAGCTTGCCGCCATTGAAAACGGTGGTGAGACCGGTTGCCGCCGACTGATCGCCGTCGATCTGCAGGGTGCCTTCCCGCACGTCTGTCGGCCCCTTGTAGCTGTTCGCGCCGTCGAGTTTCAGCGTTTTGCCGGCCCACATCTTGGTGAGGCCGCCCTCACCTGATATCAGACCCGTGAGGGACAGATCGCCCTTGGTCTGGAAGGTGCCTCCGCCGATCTTCAACACGACATCGCGCTGCGAGACGAAGCGCTGCGTGTTCATGAGCGTGCCGCCATCGAAGGCAAGCTTGCCGGCGGCATCGCCCAGATTGGAATCCGCGGTGACGGAAATCGTGCCTTCATCAAGATTGGTGCCGCCCATATAGCTGTTGCCCTGGTTGTCCAGCACGAGCGTGCCGGTGCCCATCTTGGACAATCCGCCGACGCCGGTGATCTTTCCGGTAAGCGTCAGGTCCTGCTCGGTCTCGAACCGGCCGCCATGGGCGAATATCTCGATGGTGCGCGAAGAGTTCATGATGGCGGTGTTCCGCAGCGTGCCGCCATCGAAGGCGAGCCCGTTCGTGCCAAGGCTGTTGTCGGACTTCACCGAAATCGTGCCTTGCTTGATCAGCGTGCCGCCCGAATAGTCGTTGGCGACGGTCAGCACAAGGATACCGGCGTCGGATTTGATGAGCCTGCCCGGCCCGGTGAGCTGCGATTCAATCGTCGCTATGTAGCTCGCGCTGGCGGGACTGTTGCTGCCGACGCGAACGACATTATCGCCAGGGTTGAGCGTGATTGCGTCGCCGATGATCTTGTAGCCATCGACGGTGAATTGCATACCCTGCACCGTGACGTCGCCCGGCTGCGTATCTACCGTCACGGTGCCGGGACTGCCGGAGAAGATCGCCATGCTGCCGTCATGATAGGGGCCGTCGAAGACGCCCGACAGGTCGGTCCAGTTGCTGTTGCCCTTGGAGGATTGCCATGTGCCGTCGCCGCCGTCCACATGGTTGTTGTTGTGGTTGGAGGAATCGCCGCCGTCCCAGAAATGCAAGGGGGCATCCGTGGCATTGATGAGATTGATCCTGTGGCTGGTCTTTTGCAGCGCGAAGCTGCCCTGCGGCGTCGCGCCGAGCGTCAGGCCGGTGCCGCTCATCGTCTTGGTGAAATCGATGAGGGCGTAGACGCCCGGATCCAGCTTGACGCCGGCCCCGGTGTAGACGTTGACGATGCCGTTCAGGTCAACGTCATTGTTTACCTGGATCATCAACGGGTTAGGGCCACCATCCGGTGATAGCCCGTAATAGTAATTGACATTTGCGTTGGCGTCGACCGTCAGCTTGCCGTTGATGGTGAGCGCTTTGGCGCCTCCCCCCGCAGTATCACCGGAAAGCAGGATGCCGCCGCCCTTGATATCGACTTTGCCGCCGATCGTGCCTTTTCCGCTCAGCGTCGCGCCATTCTGGACCGTCGTAAGCCCCGTTGCCGCCGACTGGTCGCCGTCGATGATCAGGCTTCCGCTGTTGACATTGGTCGCGCCCGTATAGCTGTTCCTGCCCGTCAGCGTCGTCGTCCCGGCGCCGCTTTGCGTGACCGTGCCCGTGCCCGAGATTGCGCCGCCAAGCAGCAGCTTGTCGTCGGTTCGCTGGAATATAAGCTCGCCATCGTTGGCGATGTCGCCACCGATGCTGCCTGCCGCTGAACGGGTGCCCAGTTGCAGGCTGGCGTTGGCGTCGATGGTGGTGAGGCCGGAAAAGCTGTTGTCGGCGGTCAGGATCAGGTTGGTGTTCGCGTCCACCTTCAGTTGGCCCGCCGGGCCGGAAATCTTGCCGTTAAAGGTATAGGGTTTCCCGAGGTCGAAACGCAGCATGGCGGCGGCCCCAGTGATGGCGACGTCGCCGCCGATGCTGCCGGTGCCGGTGCCATCACCAACCTGAAGCGTGCCGTCGGCAATCTCCGTTCCGCCGGTGTGGGTCGCGTTTCCGGTCAGCAGCAGCGTATCGCCGCCCAATTTGGTCAGCCTGCCGCTGCCGGCGATGTTGCCGGACAGGGTGAGTGGCGCGTCGGTCTTGAAAGCGCCGCCGCCGGGAAAGTCAGGCGTCCTGGCATTGATCGTCACATTGCGGGACACGGAAACGGCTTGCGTATTTTCCAGCGTGCCGCCGTTGAAGGTAAGGTTGCCGCCGCTGCCCAGATTGCCGTCCGAGGAGATCGAAAGCGTTCCCTCGTTGATCGTCGTTCCGCCCGTATAGCTGTTGCCGCCCTGCAAGGTCAGGGTTCCGGCACCCTGCTTGATGAGTGCGCCCCCGCCCTTGACGACGCCGGTAAGCGTGAGCGCGGCCTCGGTCTTGAAGATGCCGTCGGAGGTGAGCGTCACGGCGCGCGAGGACGAGATGGCCCCCGTGGTCTCCAGCACGCCGCCGCCATTGGAGAATTCCAGCGTCCCGCCTGCGCCGCCCATATTTCCGACCGACTGGACCGAAAGCATACCGCTCTGGATGTCGATATCGCCGATGGCATTGTTTCCGCTGAGAACCGTCGTGCCGGTGCCTTTCTGCAGGACCTTCCCGCCGCCGGTGATGTTGCCGGCAAAGGGAAGCGTATCCGAGCGGTCGAAGATGAGCGTGCCGCTGTTGTCCACATTTCCAAGGACGGTGCCCTGGTTGCCGCCATTGCCCAGATGAAGCGTGCTGTCTTTCGAGACCGCCAGGGTGCCGCTATAGCTGTTGTTTGCCGTCAGTTGCAGCGTTCCGCCATTCAGGATCAAGGGCCCGCTGCCCGAAATGAGACCCTGCCAGGTGGTCACGGAGCCCTTCCCCTGGGAGATGGTGCCGCCGCCGGCATTGACGATCATGTTGCGGTAGGGGCTGGTGGCGAAGCCCCCTCCGGTGATTTCAAGCGTGCCGCCGGCGAAGGTAAGCGTGCTGGGATTGGCCTGGGTGCTCGAGCCCAGCGCGCCCTCGCTGGAGATGGAGAGCGTGCCTTCGCTGATCGTCCAGGGTGTATGGTTGGTGGTTGTGCCGGTAAGGGTGAAGGTGCCGGAACCGGTCTTTTCGAACAGCCCGAAGCCTATCATGTTCGCGTCGATCGAAGACAGGCTCAAACCCCAATTGTCGCTGCCGCCGAACCGCAGCGTGTCCTTGGCGCTGAAGGCATGCACTTGACCGGCGATCTTGGAACTGGAGCGCAGCTCGAGCGTATTGACGCCACCGGTGAATCTGATCGCCACACCGTCTGCGCCCTTGCTGCCGCTTGTGCTACCGCCTCCTGGATTCCCACCCTTTCCTCCTTGGATCGTGCCGCCGTTGATGACGGTCAGGTTCGCGCCGCTTATGCCGTCGCCGCCATCACCGCCGTTGCCCCCAGAGCTTCCTTGAGTACTCCCGCCGCCGCCCCCGTTCCCTCCTTGGATCGTGCCGTTGAGGGTGTTGACGACCAGTGTATTGTTGGCCTGAATGCCGGCAGCGCCAGCACCGCCGTTGCCAGGGGCAGAGTATTGGCCGTTCCCGCCTGTGCCGCCGGAACCTCCAGAAATCTGGCCGTTGTTGGTGATGGCAAGGTCCGCGCCCGTTATGCCGGCCCCGCCGACGCCACCCGCGTAACCGTCAGTTCCCTCGCCCGCGGAAGAGCCGCCGACGCCGCCAGTTCCTCCGGAAACGCTGCTGTCGTTGGTAATCGTGAAGCCGCTAGCCGCTATGCCGGCCCCGCCGATTCCTGCCGCCCCGGTCGCCCCCCTATAGGTTGCCCCGCCGTCGCCCCCCGTTCCGCCTTGAATCGTTCCTTTGTTGGTCAGCGTCAAAGATGGAAAACTCAAAGCATTTCCAGAGACAGCAATGCCGCCGTCGCCGCCGTCGCCGCCATTGCCGCTGCCGAAGCCGCTCCCTTGGCCTTCGTCGCCGGGGTAACCACCTTCACCACCATTCCCGCCATTTCCCCCGATGATTTTTACACCCGAGGAGATCGTTGTGTCGCTTAGGGTCAATAGCAGGCCATAGCCGCCTGCTCCGCCGCCACCACCGCCGCCGCCATAGCTGGGATTGCCATTCTTACCTGATGACCTGCCCCCATCCCCCCCTTGCCGCCATCCTTGCCGCTATGATCGGCGTCAATAGAGGGACTGGTTTGTACAAGGCCATGATCACCGCCATCGCCGCCGCCGCCGCCGCCGCCGCCGGCGCTAGCGGCGGTGGCATCCTTGCCGTTCTGTTCGTTGTTGCCGCCACTGTGTGGATTGTTTGCGCCGTCGCCGCCTTTGCCGCCCTTGCCGCCACCAGGACCGCCGCCGCCGCCGCCGCCGCCATCGGTGCCGGTGCCGGTGCTGCCAGGGTTGCCGTCCTTGCCCAGCCCGCCGCCAGCACCGCCGCTGGTGTTATGGGAGCCTCCGCCATCCCCACCCTTCGACTGCGCAAGGGCGGGGGCGTCATGGAGCAGCGCCACCGCCGCCAGCCCCAGACCGGCGAGCGCGGTGGTTCGCGTGAGTTCCGCAAGCATCAGCGCGATCAGCCGCCGTCCCGCCCAGCGGCGCAGGCGATTCGAAGCGGCAGGCACGTGCGCGGTCACCGCCTGCCGGGCACCGCCAACGGCAAGGTTTTGTGAGTTTTTCGACGGGTTAGAGGAGAACGGGAAAGGAAAAAAATCATGGGTCTCAAAAAAAATCATTGCTCTCATTCGCACAAACGCAGGATCTCAATGCCTGCGTCCCCATGCGCCCTTTTGCCCTTCGTGGCCGAAGAATCAGACCGGAGCAAAATTGCAAGAAAACATTCCGGCCGGGCCTATCATATACATAAATGATACTAATAGGTTAAGAGGAAAATCTCATTATATATGTATAAAAGCAACGATGCTCAGTTGTTATTCAGTGAAAGCTGCCAAGGAGCGGTGAACTGTAACTTTACCGTTCGCGAAATGAACAACACGCGCAAGCCGCAATCTCCAAACTTTGCGACATTGAATAGAGAGGCAGTGCACCCATCTCCTATGAGACCACATTTGCCGCTCCACAACCTAGCAACAAAGCGCGACTAATCGTCCAGACTGTGGGGTCAGGAGACCGAAGGAGAAGCGAGCATAAGGGCGCCTGTGTTTGAGTGCCCTTGCTCCCCTATGTGGAACGGCCCGCATGGCAACAGTTTCCTGTCGATTTCATACGTTGGAACGATGCGGTCATATGTCCGACCTTTGCGCGCGGCACATGGCCGCTGGCCTTGATGAGATTCGCGAACGAGGAGCTAAATCAAGTTTGCGCGCTTGAGCGCATTGGGGGCAGTAGCTTCACCCGTGTCGGGATTTCGTCCCATGGGTTCATCGTCTGTTATTGCACCTCTGTCAGCTTGCGCCGGTCAGATCGCTTTGGCAGTTACTGCGTCCATCAACCAGCGACCGCGGCGGTCGCCAATAGAGCGGGACGCCGAGTCCCGCCCCGATTCAGAAGCGCTCCGCCGGTAGGCTAGGAAAATCCATCAGAACCCGAACCTCGTTTGATCGGCAGTTCGATCAGCGCATGCGTTGCTGGAGCAAGCCGACCGGCATAGCCCGGTCGCGCGGACACTTAATGAAAGGCTGCGCCTTACGGCATCGCCATCGACCGCGTGCTGAAATTGCCCGACGGCACGATCCAGGTGGCGGAAGAAGGCTTCGCGCGGGCTCTGCTGAAAGCAGACTGAGCCGTTCGTTATCCGCTGAAACTAACCGACGCATCGGATCGAGTCGGTGGTGCTCCCAGGCGAGTTCGGCTGCCTGAAGGAGCGACCACCTTCGTAAAATTCATGTCGTGGCGGGAGGCATCGGCTTTTTCGGAGTTCCGTGGAGCAGCGGATCACCAGCGGCAAGCTCCTCGACTATTTCTCCCAGCGGCTGCGGATGTTCCAGATACTGGAACTCTCCCTTGCCATCGGGCGTCGGCCCTTTTGCCCACCGCCCGGCTTTGCTGTCCGTACCGTCGGAGCAGTTCCAGAACTGATAAGCGACCTCCGATTTTTCACGGTCCCGCGGGAAACTCTGCGGCACCGGCGTCGTCTCCAGCCCATCCGCCTCCAGTTCGGCGATTGCCGCAAGCCACTGGTTCTCATGCATGGTGTCCCGTGCGATCAGGAAGGAGAGCATGTCCCGCACGCCGGGATCGTCCGTCATTTCGTAGAGCCGGCAGACCTGGAGGCGGCCTTGCGATTCAGCCGTGACGTTGAATCGGAAATCCGCAAGAAGATTGCCGGAAGCGATCGTATAGCGCGCATTCCAGGGATAGCCGACGCTGTGGGGCGGCGTCACCCCAAGACCGGAGACGATGGCATGCTGCGGGTTCATTCCAGAAACGAGCACTGATATCGAACTTCTCACCTTCAAAGCCGATCTCTAGAGTTCCAGTTAGCGAGCTGTGGCCGGCATTGTGTGCATAGCGTTTGTTACGAAGTTCAATAAGTTGTCATGCATCGGCGGAGTTCGGGCGATAGGGCCCTGCGGGATACGCCGCTGCCGATGCCACCGTCGATGAGACGGGCGTAAGTCGTCCCAAACGCCGAGGTGAGCATGTCGTTCTCGAGCGCCCACTCCACTAACTTGGTGGAGGTGAGCCGATGCTGGATGTAACGAAGGCTGGCCATAGTTGGAAACGCATGGACGAGATGATTCAATATTCCCAGATTATCGTCTTCTATCTCGGGAACACCTTGTTCCTCTTCCTTAAGCGCATAGAGATATTTTTTGCCATTCTTCGGTAGATATTTGATGGCCCCCTCAGGGAAGAGGATGTACTCGCGCGGCTCTTCTTGTTCTTCCATGGTGCTCCCCTTTTTTCGTCGCCTGAACGGCTACGAGCCGCAGCCTTCCGATAGTCGCGTCCTGAGGATTTCCCGGTCGAGATACTTTCTGGCCGGGAAGCCGGAAAGACGCGCCGCGGCCAGCGCGGCCGCGTCGAGGCCGGCAAATCCGGCGGGGGCAATTCCTACGGCTACGATGTCGTCAGGAAGTTTGATGACAACGGCGAGCCGATCCGCGGTGCCGGACTATCAACGAGCGAGAGGCCGAAATTATTCGCCGCATCTTCCGCGACTATGCCGCCGGCAAATCGGCCAAGACCATCGCCGTGGCTTTGAACAAGGAAGGCGTCCCCGCCCCTACCGGCGGCGATTGTGGCTTCAGTACGATCAACGGCAATCCGAAACGCGGAAACGGCATCCTCGTCTGGAACCGTCAGCGTTTCATAAGGGATCCGGATACAGGTAAGCGGCAGGCGGCCGAACCCGGAATCGGAATGGGTGATCCAGGAAGCGCCGGAACACCGGATCATTGACGATGAACTCTGGCAAGCGGTGAAGAAGCGCCAGGCAGAGAACAAGATCGAACGCGATAAGAATGGCCATGCCGATGTTGCGGCGATCAATTACCGCCGTCGCCCCAAATATCTGTTCTCCGGCCTGACCAAATGCGCCTGCTGTGGCGGTGGCTTTTCCGCGATCTCGGCGACATTGATCGGCTGCTCGACGGCGCGGAATAAGGGTATCTGCGATAATCGCGTCAACATCCGGCGCGATGAACTGGAATCCCGCGTCTTGAATGCCCTGCGCACGCGTCTTGTCGACCCCGCGCTGTTCGCCAGGTTCTGCGAGGTCTTCACACGCAGGAGCGTCAATCGCCTGCGCATGGACAGCCGCGCCAGCATCAACGCGGCCCGAGCGGAGGTCGAGAAGATCGATCGCGAGGAAAAGTGATGGACCTCTACCTCAAGGACGCTCTGTCGGTCGTAAGCGACAAGGAGACCCCGTCTGGCGTAGGGAGTGAGCGGTCGTATATTGGTAGCGG
>NZ_LNTU01000036.1 GCF_001558695.1 Paramesorhizobium deserti | reverse complement strand
CCGAAGCCGGATTTCTCTTCCTTCTCATGCGAGGCGTAAGCTTCCGCCCCCGGCGTGATATTGACGTCGCGAGCGGCGTCGAGCGCGATGTCGTTGCCCGCCTCGACATCCGAACCGATGACGTTGACGTCGCTTTCACGCGCCTTCAGCGTCACATCCGCGCCGGCTGAGAGCGAGGAGCCGGCATTCAGCGTCGCGTCGTAATCCTTCTCCTTGCCTTCCTTGCCCCACAGCGACAGGAAGCCGCCGCCGGAGCCGACACCAAGGCCCGACTTCTTGCTCTCGCTTTCGCGCTCATGCTGCTCGGCGGCGCCGATGACGGAGACGCTGTCGCCTTCGACGGTGATCGCCTCGCCGGCCGTCACCTTCGAGCCGGCGATGACGACGTTGTTTCCGGTGTTCAGATTTACATTGCCGGAAGCGCCGAGCTCGGAGCCAACCGTGGTCTCGTTATAGCTCTGGGTGGAGATACTGCCCTTGCTGAGGAAGCCCTTGCTCTTCTCGCGGTCGTCATGCGCCACCATGTCCTTGCCCGACGCGATGACCAGATCGCCGCCGGCATCGA
>NZ_LNTU01000035.1 GCF_001558695.1 Paramesorhizobium deserti | reverse complement strand
CTAGTCACTTGAATCTGAAGTTCGGTTCATTGTCTTCTGGCAGAAGGGCTTGACCGACGCGAGGATCTGGTCGGCGGATTTGACCCACTTGTATGGGGTGGGATTTTCGTTGTGGGTTTCGATGAATGCGTCGATGTCGGCTTTCAGTTCCGCGGTGGAACGGTGTACGCCGCGCTGCAACTGCTTTCGCGTCAGCTCCGCGAACCACCGCTCGACCTGATTGATCCAGGATGCCGATGTTGGCGTGAAGTGAAACATGCCAGTGTGGGCGGCGCGCGAGCCAGGCCTTGATCCTCGGCGTCTTGTGGGTCGCATAGTTGTCCATCACCAGATGCACGTCCGGCCCATTGGGCACTTCGGCGTCGATCCGCTTCAGAAAGTCGAGGAATTCAGTGGCTCGGTGACGCTTGTAGCAATGACCGATCACCGCCCCAGTGGCAATGTCGAGCGCGGCGAACAACGATGTCGTGCCGTTGCGGACATAGGTATGGGTGCGCCGTTCGGCGACGCCCGGTGCCATCGGCAGCACAGGTTGCTCGCGATCCAGGGCCTGGATTTGCGACTTCTCATCCACGCAAAGCACGATCGCCCGGTCCGGAGGCGACATATAGAGGCCGACGATGTCCTGCACCTTGTCGACGAAGAGCGGATCAGAGGAAAGCTTGAATGTCTCGGCACGATGCGGCTGCAGGCCAAATGCGGTCCAGATCCGACGGATGG
>NZ_LNTU01000034.1 GCF_001558695.1 Paramesorhizobium deserti | reverse complement strand
GTCCGCTACCAATATACGACCGCTCACTCCCTACGCCAGACGGGGTCTCCTTGTCGCTTACCATATATCCCCGCCGCCTCGCGATAGTCCTGGAACTTGATCTCGACACGCTCGGAAAGTCCGGCCTCGAAGATCCGGCGGCTGGCATAGTCGTGCTGCTCACGGCTGATGGTCAAGGCGGTGACGCGCGCATCATAGGTTCGGGCGACGAATTCAGCAAAGCCCCCCCAGCCGCAGCCGACTTCCAGCACATGCTGGTCTGGCGCCAGGCCAATGCCTTCGGCAAGGATGCGGTACTTCCGCTCCTGGGCGGCCCTCAGATCGTCGGCCCCGGAATCATAGATCGCCGAGGAATAGGTCATCGAGGGATCGAGCCAGGCGGCGTAGAAGCGATTGCCGAGGTCGTAATGGGCGTGAATGTTGCGCCGCGCCTGCCGCAGCGTATTGCGCCGCCGCCAATGACCGAAGCGCTGCCACATGCGCGCGAGGCGGTTGCTGCTCAAAAGCTCGTTGGCGGGTTCGCTGTTGCGGGCAAACAGATACAACAACTGGGACAGGTCCGGGGTGTCCCATTCACCGCGTAAATAGCCCTCCGCGGCACCCAAGTCGCCGCCGGCCAGCATCCGCCAGGCACAGTGCGGATCACGGATCTCGATGACGGCCGAAGGCCCCTCCTGCCGGCCGACAACAGCGTAGCGCCGGCCGTCGGGAAGACCAATTTCCAGGCGGCCGCACTCGAACCGGGCGATGAAACGAAACGCCAGCCGCAGCGGCAGCGGCAGCCCGCGCGACATGATGTCGACATTGTCGCGGTTGACGATCACGATACTAGACATTGGCAAAATCCGGTGAGGCCCCTGTCATCCAACCTTTGCCAGTCTCAGGCACGATAATTGTGAAATAAGCTTCGCAGCATATAAACTGACATTCCCCAGATGGTTCCCCAATATCTGCACCGATGATAACCACGCAGGTCGTATGGGGGAACCAGAACCGTTGTCGAGCCCGAGCAATGCCCGTTCCGCCGCGCGTGCCCGCATGGCGGCCGTTTCCATCGCTACCAGAGCTTTTACCTGCCCGGCAGCGCTGAGAGTGCTTCGGTCTGCCCCAGACGGGGGCTGGTCGCCGAAGAAAAGGGACGACCTGTGTGGGCAGCGCTGCACGAAGGCTGGCCGCGGTTGTTTGCGGCTCCACCGATGTACGGCCGCGCTTGCCGGTGGCAGCAACCGATCGCGCCGCCCTCACCGGTTAGCAGACCGCGCTCCCCGTCATTTCGAGGGCTTCAAGGATGAAGCCTGTCATCGCAGCGGGATCTATCCACGGCATACTCCCGAAGCCGAAATAGGCGGGGCCAGCCGTCGTCGGGAAGCACTCCAGCGCCTCGTCCGGCCCCCAGTCGCTCGGTTTCGGAGGCACTACGGGCTGTAGGGCGGAAAGTGCGGTTCGATATCTCGGTGTGGATGTCGAGGGCGCGCTGACCCTCGATGGCGGAACGGAGATTTGACCGCAATGGCGGCTCTTCGAGATTGATCGACGGGCTGCTGCCATTGGGTGGTTTGCCGCCGGTCGGCTTTCGAGCGATAAGATCAAAAGCGGACAACGATGGCGCAACGGAGCACAGTATGATTTTTGGCCTTCTCGCTCTGATAACAGCTGCGTTCTTCTCGGGCGCCGCAATCTACATCAATGTCGCTGAGCAGCCTGCGCGGCTCGTGCTTGATGACAGGTCACAGCTCGCGGAATGGAAACCCTCGTATAAGCGCGGCTTTGCAATGCAAGCATCTCTCGCGGTGATCGGCCTTCTTCTTGGTCTGATCGCCTGGTGGCAAACCGGGGTGATTGCGTTCCTGGTGGGTGGGAGCTTGATGATTGCCAATTGGCCATGGACGCTAGTCGCCATGATGTCGACCAACAACAAGCTACACAATACCGACCTCAAGGATGCAGGTCCGGCGTCCCGGATGTTGGTGGAAAAGTGGGGCGGCTTGCATGCGGTTCGTTCCGCCCTCGGACTGGCTGCCACCTTTGCCTTCCTCATTGCGTGCTCGTCTGCGTCGCCTTAGGAATCGGACGGTTCGCCGAGGCTGAGGCTTGGTGGAATGCGGACAGACGGCTTCGGGAAAGCAAGCCTTATATTGCGGACATTCGGAAATGTGCGGATGCTTCGCTGGGCCTGAATTCATCGGGCGCGCAACCAAAGGCCGAATTACCCATGTTGCGCTGCATTCTCTCGGGACCCTGATTTCAATCGGCTGTCGTCGGCACAGCGCTTTGGCAAAACTGCGGAAAACGTCGTCCCCCGTTCCTGTGCTGAATCGACAGAAATCTTTCCACCGTGCGCGGTTACGATCTTATGCGCTATAAAAAGGCCCAGGCCGAGGTGGGTCGATCCGGCGCCTTCGGAGCCACTGTCCTTGCCACGCGTCAGGGACTCGAAAATCGTCTTCTGCTTGTCGAGAGGAATTGCGTCGCCCTCGTTGTGCACGGAGATCAGAACACGGTCCACCTGATCGTTGATCTTGACAGTTATGGCGCTGTCGCTGGGGCTGTATTGGAGAGCGTTTCCAATCAGGTTCGAAAACACCTGTCCCATCTTGGACCTGTCCCACTCGCCCTGTGTATCGCCCTCAATTTCGATCTCGATCCGCTTGCCCCCAGAAAGCGTGCGCATTTCCTCAACGAGCTGCGTGCCAAGTTCCCCCATTTTCATGGGCGTTCGGACGAGTGGCAATTCTGAACCGAAGGCGGAGCGGGTGACTTCAAGAAGGTCATCGAGAATTAAAATCGCCCGTTCCATCGATAATGCGATCTGGCCCGACAGCCTGCTCTCCTTGCTGTCGGCCACGCCGCGCTTGACGATCAATCTCGCGGCCATCAAGGCGGCCCCGATCGGATTTCGCAGATCGTGCCCCAGCATTCCAAGGAACAGGTCGCGGGACTGATTGACCATTTTCGTATACTCGGCGACCGACTCCGTCATGGCCTGGTCGATTGCCTCGTTGAAACGGGTCATATCTTCAAGATCAGTCGCGGAGACAACCTGGCTGGAGGCCGCCCACAGTTTCACGACACTGGCCCGCAACGCACGATATTCCGAGACCATCTGGTCGATGCTGAAGCCATCTGACTGTCTTAGCGAAGCATGAATTTTTGCCGCACTCCGGGCAAACTCGCCATCTTCTACACCGAGGCCATGAGACTTTCGAACCTGCTCATTTTTGGATTGGGGAGACTCAAGATCATCCGCGATGAATTCGAGAAGCTCGACGATGTGGTCCTTCAGGGCCAACTTCGTCATGCTGTCGCTGGCTGGCGTGCGCGTTTGCGCAAACTTTACCCACTCCGCGACAATCGGGTCGACGTTTGCGCGGATAAAGTCTGCGAGCCGCATAGGCTCGGTATTGTGCTCCGCAGTGTCTGGATCAGGCACGGTGGCTCACTTCCTCAAAAAAAGATGCGCACTTCTGCAGTTGTCATATATTCCTGCGATGTTGCGGAGCCAGTGCAGCGAGGGCGAGTGCTGGCTTGGCAGTTCCGGGAAACCTAGTGAAAAAAAGGATGCGTTGCCAGTTCTATCGTCCGTCGCGGCGCGAGGGCACGAATGATCAGGGTATTCTACTTCGTCCAAAATTGGCGCTACGCAGTTGTTCACGCGATCGCGGGTTTGCTCTGGGGAAGACAGAGAGGTCATTTACGACCGGCATGAGGTCGGTTACCGAAGGGCAGCTTGCCCAATTCCTCGGCCAGGACCCGACGGGCAGCTAACGGCCCGATAGGCGGCAAGCAAAATGGCGGCATTATCATTGAGTCTCGTGTGTAGGGGCCGGACGGCCGGCGGGCGGCCGGCCACCGGCTGCGCGGCAGCGAGGCTTTCCGCGTGCTGCTCGAGCCGCTCGACGCTGAAAAGCTCCTCCCTCACCGGCGCCCTGTTATTCCATGGCGATGAAGAGCGAGCCCGAGAAGCGAAGGATCGAGTTCAATGAGTGCCTTTCCAGCTTGTGCGCGAATGGCGCCGAGCTGATTTTGCTGAAGTATCGACTCCTATACGTTTCGGATAAGGAGACGGTTCAAAGTCCCACTTGAGTCGCACGACGATCACATGTCGCGGATTCGGGCGGTCAGTGGCACCATTCCGATTGCGGCGGCAGATCACCGGCGATATCCACATGAGCGGCGTCGCTGGCCTCCGGCAAATGCCTCTCGGAGAAGCGAAGGCTCAGAAGTCGCCCGTCTTCCGTAAGGAGATGAAGATCCTCGCGACCAAATACCTGTCGCAGTGTGTCGGGAGACATCCGGATCTCGCCGCTGCCGATCACTTCCGCCGGCTTCCTCAGGAAACCGTCAAAATCGTAGTCTATGCGGAAAAGTGTCTTGCCGGCACATTTCAGGACACCAGTCCCGTGAATTCGACCAAGGTGCTGCATGAGTGACTAGTCCTCTTTAGAGCGGCTCGCGAGCGCATCCGCGTCTAGAGCCGCCGCGAGTTCCTCCGGATCGACTTCGACGACCTGATATCGGTCGCTTTGCACGGAAATCGCTGGAATGTGCAACATCGTGGCCGTGCGCCGATAGGCAAGAAAGGAAAGACTGAAGATCTCCTCCTCGTCGACCACCAGGCGATAGGTCCCCGCAGGCTGCCGAGCGTCAAAGGCGCTCAGCATGAAGGGCTGCGCGAATGTGATCTCTGTATCGGTGGTGCGAACGGTCATGGCAGCATCCAGCTTTTCATATTCCTGTCGGGGTGGTCCAGAGGGCCCCGGCTTACCGGAAATCCGCTGCCGTCAGCACATATATGGTCCTGCGAGCATTCCCGTAGATTTCGCGCGCGACGTCGTAGATCGTGGCGCGCGCTGCATCGAACGCGGCAAGATAATCCGCTTCGCCGGTAGCTACGGTGCGGAGCGCATCGGTCTCAACGAAGAAAGGCACCTCGAACATGCCGTCATGGCCGATGAAGCGAACGCGCTGTCCGGCCTTGTCATAGCTGCGGCTTCTATTGGGGAAAGTGAGCGTCATGATGGCGTATCTCCGTATATCGGGAGTGAGACCAAAGCCTGTGCTGAGTTGGCGGCACTCCTGGTTGGCCTGTGGACAGCGCCGCCCTCGTTCTCCCAGACGCTGACTTCGGCAGTTTGGGTTGAACCGAATTCATGACCGGGAATGGCGGATGCACAATAAAAGGCATTCTCCTGATCGTCCAAGATCGCGATGAAATCAGGTTCCTGCGGCATGTCGAGCGAGAGCAGCAACGATCTGGCCAGCCTGATGGCGTCGTCGGCATCAGCCACGCTGCGGCTGACACGGCCGACCCTTGCATGAGCGGTATCGACCGCGCGGACCCTATAGAATTCGATGATCACCTTCATCTTCGGCACCTGCCGGGTGATGTAGCCCGCTCATGTTCGGCTCTTCGTCTTCTCGCGCAACACATTGCTGTTGCCCGCCCGCTTGACTTGAGAGCCGAGCGGCGCCTCCACTTTCGCAGGCGCCTTCTCCTGCTTCGGCTTCCTTACTTCGCGATTGCTGCGTTTCTGCCCTTTAGCCATTGTCAGGCTCCTTTATTCGTGCCCCGTCGCCCCGGGGCGGGCGGCGCTGGTAGCTCTTCGAGGCTGTCTTCCGTCGTCACGCGCTCGTGACGCTCATCGTCGTTGCGGATGCGATACTGAGGTGAATTATCCTCTCTGGCCGGCAGGATCGCTGTGATGCGGTAGGTCTCCGCCGTTGAGGGCGAAAGGCCGAGCCTGTTGTTCATGCGGACGGCTTGTCCAATGGTGAAACGGCGGGCCGGCATGCTCTTCATCTGTTCTGCTCCTTTGGCCGCCTGGCTTGTGATGCGCAGCACAGCTTTTGCGGGTCGCGGCACGAGAGTCGATTTCGATGGCTGGTAGTTGGTCCAGCGCTGGCGAGGAACGTCTTGTCGTAGTTCGGCGCCTGCCAGTTGTTCCGGCTATGCCCGGTCGTCTTCGACAAGGCCCTTCAGGCACTGCAATTCATTCCGCCCATGCCGTTGGTGCGGCGATTGTCGTCGCACCTCATGCGGAATATCGGCGACCATTGCCTCGGTCGTGATCAGAAGTATTGCGATGGGATTGGCATCGACGCGTCGAATGCCGACGCGGTCGTGGAGGAGCCGGAATTTCATAGGGTGTTCTTTTCTGTGGCCGGGTGTATGGAGCCACACCCTTATATAGGCTCTTTGGCAGTCAAATACCAGGATTGCCGCAAACTATTCGTTCAAGGACGAGGTTCTTCTTATGGACTCCAGCAATATCGGATCAATTTTCTTGGCTATGGGCTTGTTCGGACGCCAGACTTGCCTATATATTCGAATAGATCGATCTTGTTTGATGAACTTGTTATGCGCCAAGGGCGCTCTGACGATCCCCTTATCAAATTCGACTTTGACCGCTCGCCGCGTCATGCGGCCGGCACAATCACAACATGCGATTGAAAGGAAATCGTCATGGAAGGAGGCCGATGGCATGACCGAAACCATTACCAAAGACAATCTTTTTCGGACCGTTAGGCCGGGTCCGCAAACCAAGGCGGATCTCACGGACAGCGCGGCCCGGGCAATCATGAAGGCGGAAGCCGATAGTCGCGAAGCCAAGCCTCAAAGGCTGCGCCAGGCCCGCCTGGAGATGGAGGCGCAGCGACCTGCGCCCGCTTCGGCCAAACGCACCGCGAAGAAAGCGAAGAAATTCGTTTCCCATCGTGCAGCCTGAGTATCAGATCAAAGGTGCGATATCGGCGCCTGATTGTAACGCGCGTTCCGCTTGGGCGCACATGTAGGCTCGGAAATTTAGTGGAAAATAATGTTTCTGGTGGCGCCGCCATTGAGGCCGGCGACCGCTCCTGGACAAAGGTCCTGGCGCAGTATCGGCAACCCAACCCCGTCCGCAGCACGGTCGAGATAGCCATAACGGCGCTGCCCTTTGCCGCCTTATGGACGCTGTGTGCGGTAGCGGCCGTGTACGGCTTCTGGTGGGGCCTCTTGCTGACGATCCCGGCGGCCGGCTTTCTGGTCCGCCTTTTCATCCTGCAGCACGATTGCGGTCACGGCACTTTGTTCGCGCGCCGCGGCGTTAACGACTGGACAGGGCGCGTGATCGGCGTCTTCACGCTAACGCCCTATGACTACTGGCGCTGTACCCATGCCATCCATCACGCGACAGCGGGCAATCTCGACAAGCGCGGGATCGGCGACATCAATACTCTCACAGTCGGAGAATATCACGCGCTGTCTTGGTGGGGCCGCCTGCGCTATCGGCTCTATCGCCATCCCCTTGTGATGTTCGGTTTCGGCCCCGCTTGGCTGTTTGTCTGTCAGTATCGATTGCCATTCGGCCTCATGCGCGCCGGCATACAGCCCTGGACGTCGACGATCGCCACCAATCTTGGTGTCGCCTTGCCGGTCGCCGGTCTGATGTGGCTCATGGGGATTGGTCCCTTTCTCATGGTCCAACTGCCGATCACCCTGATGGCGGCCACTGCCGGCGTCTGGCTTTTCTACGTTCAGCATCAATTCGAAGAAACGCACTGGTCCGAGGGCAACGATTGGAACTTCCATCACGCCGCGTTGCACGGCAGTTCACACTACGATCTTCCCTTTCCTCTGCGCTGGATTACTGGAAACATTGGCATCCACCACGTGCATCACTTGTCGGCCAAGGTGCCGTTTTATCGTCTGCCGGAGGTGTTGCGAGATCATCCTGACCTGCGCGACATAGGCCGCATCACCTTTCTGCAGAGCCTGCGCTGCGTCAAACTTGTACTGTGGGACGAAAATGCCAAACGGCTCGTATCGTTTCGAGAAGCTCTGGCGGCTTGAGTGCAGTGAACGCGACATGATCTTGCGTTCGCCCTAGTTCGACTCCCATGGAGAGTGTGACTTCAATGCGCTGATGGTGGCCCTTTGACCTTTGTAGTCCACTGCAGCACGCGGCAAACCCAACCTCCTTGGATTGTTCCGCCAGACCGCGGGGAGTGAATATCTGTCATGACCGATCGGAGCAGCACGGACCTACCACATGAGATAGCCGACCGCGTCACGAAGCCCTTCGCGCGATTTCTGAAGATTGAGGCGGCGGCAGGAGGACTGCTGCTCCTGGCGGTGCTAATCGCCTTGCTCCTGGCAAACTCACCCTGGTCAGCGCAGTTTCTCGCGTTTTGGGAGACGCCGATCGGCCTTCATTTCGGTGCGCTGGATTTCAGCCGTTCACTGCGGCACTGGATCAACGACGGGTTGATGACGTTCTTCTTCTTCGTGATTTCCCTGGAGCTCAAACGAGAGATTGTCCTCGGTGAATTGCGAGCTGTACGAACAGCGGCACTTCCTTTCGCAGCCGCGATAGGTGGCATGCTCGTTCCGGTGGCCATCTATTTGGCGTTGATGGGCGGCCAACCGGGAATGCATGGATGGGGGACCGTCATGGCCACCGACACGGCGTTCGTGATCGGGTGCCTCGCGCTGTTCGGCTCCCGTATCCCACCGGCTCTGCGCCTGTTTCTGTTGTCTCTGGCGATTTTCGACGACGTCGGGGCGATACTGGTGGTGGCTGTCGGCTACGGCGAAGCATTGAATTGGCTTGCGCTCGGCCTCGGCATCCTTGGGCTTGGCGCAGTTGCAGGCGCTGCCGGTATCGGGATTAGAAGCGTTCCCGTCTATTTTCTGCTGGGAGGCGTAATATGGCTGTGTTTCGACGCATCCGGCATCCATGCGACGATCGCTGGTGTTGTTCTCGGTTTGATGACGCCGACGCGCGTATGGGTCAGCGACACACGTCTGCGTGCCATCCTCGGCCGCGTGCTTGCTTATCCGGGAGATGAGCATTGGAGCGCTGACACCGCGGACCACCGCGACCTCCGACAGGCGAGCAGAGCGGTTACGGAATCACTCTCCCCGGTGGAACGGCTGGAAACGATGCTGCACCCATGGGTGGGCTTCGCGGTCATGCCAATCTTCGCCTTGGCCAATGCAGGTGTTGCGATCACGGGGGCCGATCTCGGCCAACCGGTCTCTCTGGCAATCTTTGCAGGTCTGGCTCTGGGCAAGCCGGTTGGCGTTTTTGGATTCAGTTGGTTCGCCGTACGTGTCGGCCTCGCCGCCCGGGCATCCAGTCTAAGTTGGTCCTTTTTGGCAGCCGGCGCCTTCCTGACCGGCATCGGCTTCACCATGTCTCTGTTCATCGCCGGCCTTGCATACGCCCCAGCAATGCTCGATGCCGCCAAGCTTGGTATTCTAGCTGGATCCGTCTTTTCAGCCCTCGCCGGCCTTGCAATGCTGGTCTGGCTGACCTCGCGGGGTCAAACGACCGAGGTGTGAAACAGCGTATCCGCCGGCACTTCGCTCGCCGCTTTGTAGGGAGCGCGGGGCGTTCGATACACTGCGCGACGCTTCAATGTGCCGGATTTAGAGCACAGTAGTGAAGAGATGAACGTCCGCTTCGATAGTCCCACCAGGTCCAAAATGTCTCAGCTAGGCAAGCACATTGCCTCAATTGCTGTTGTCCGTGACCACCCGCTGAAACCCGGGAAACTGCTCGCTTGGATTCTGCCCGGCTTTGATCGTTCGCGGATCCTAGAGCCTTTCAAGTTTTGACGGAAGCGTATCCTGCATTGACGAAGTAGTTGCTGCATTCGCTGGGCTTGATTGAGGAGACGAGGCCGCCGATGTGTCGCCATGTCTCCTCTATGGTTCGCTTCTGGGCCGCGCGCATCCAGCGCTTGATCTTGGCGGAAGGCCTGCTCGATCGGATTGAGGTCGGGCGAGTATGGGGGCAGATACCAGAGCCTTGCGCCGGCGGCTTTGATCATCTGCCTGACGGCGGCCGACTTGTGCGAGCCGAGATTGTCCATGATGACGATGTCGCCCGGTTTAAGCACCAGCACGAGTTGCTGCTCGACATAGGCGCGGAAGCACTGGCCGTTGATCGGTCCGTCGAAGACGCAAGGCGCCGTCAGCCGGTCGTGGCGCAAAGCGCCCAGGAAGGTCAGCGTACGCCAGTGGCCGTGCGGGGCAAAGCCGCGCAGGCGCTTGCCGCATGGTCCCCAGCCCCGCAGCGGCGCCATGTTGGTCTTGATCCAGGTCTCGTCGATGAACACCAGCCGTGTCGGATCGAGACCGGACTGCCAAGAACGCCAGCGTTGCCGCCGGCGGGCAATATCGGCACGGGCCTGCTCAAGGGCGAACAGCGTTTTTTTTGAACCGCAGCCCCTCGCGGCGCAGGAACCGCCACACCGTATCGTGCGACACCTTCACGCCGCGCGCCGCCAGCTCTTCTTTCAGCTTGTGCAGCGACAGATGCGGCGTCTGGCTGATCCGCTCGGCGATGAAGGCACGGTGCGGCTCCAGCACACGCTTGCGGTGCCCGCCCATCTTGCCCGGCGCCACAGATCCGCTCGCACGGTAGCGCTGAGACCACTTCACCACCGACGAGACGGCAACGCCGAAACGAGCCGCCACCGACCGGCAGCTCTCGCCGGCCTCGACCGCCCTGAAAACACGTTCACGCAGATCATTCGAAAGAGGTCGCGTCATCCGATGCTGGCCTCCACCCCAGCCAGCATCTTGAATCACAAACCGGCTGAAACTGGAATCCCCTCCGATTCAGATACAACCTGAACCGCTCTAAGAATACAGACCGCCAGTTCCTATCGTCTCTACAAGCACCCGCGGCGGGATCTATCAAAACGAGACCTGGGGGCGTTCAAACGTGCCCTCGCCAGGCAACATCCACCCTGTGCAGCCAAGCTCTCCTCAAAGCGGACAAAGACGAATGACTGACTTACTTGTCCCCCCGTTGCGAGCGAATTTGGTCGTCGGTGAATAAAGACCAAACGGCGAAGAACAGGGCAGCAATCAGCGGGCCGATGACAAACCCGTTCATTCCAATGATCGCGATTCCGCCGAGAGTGGAAATAAGGACTACATAGTCGGGCAGGCGTGTACCCTTTCCCACCAGTGGTGGCCGTAACAAGTTGTCGATCATGCTGATGATCAACACGCCCACCGCAAGCAGAATGGCACCCTTCAGATACTGACCCGATATCAGCAGATAGGCTGCGACAGGCCCCCAGACTATAAAGGCACCTATGGCCGGCAGAAGCGACAACACCGCCATGAGAACACCCCAGAGAAGCGCGGCTTCAATCCCGAGCATCCAGAACGCGATGCCTCCGATAGCTCCTTGGATGATCGCGATAATCACGTTTCCCTTGACGGTTGCCTTCACGACCTCACTGAACTTTCCCAATATGTGATTGGTATGATGGTCGCTGAGCGGGCTGGCTTTGCGGATCGTGGCCGCTAATCTAGGGCCGTCCCGAAATAGGAAGAAGAGCAGATAAAGCATTATACCGAGGCTAATGAAAATCTGAGCTGTTCCCTGCCCAATGGACACTATTCTCGTGGCGATGGTTTGGGCGGCTTCGCCCAGGAATGAGGTCAGCCGAGTTTGAATCTCCCCAAAACTGCCAAGTTTGAAGACTGCGAGCCCATCCACAATGAAGGAGGGCAAAGCTCTGTGAAAATTCTCCAGTATGAGGGCGAGATCCAACTCTCGCGTACTGATGCGGCTATAGAGGCTGGTCGTCTCTTGGGCGAGGGATGCGAGGATCAGCGAGCCAGGGATGACCACAATGCAAATGCAGGCGAATAGGGTCAGCATAGCCGCAAGGTTTCGCCGAGCACCAAGTCGTCTCTCAATTCTGCGGTGCAGCGGATTGAACAACAGCGCGAGAATTACAGCCCATAGCACTGCCCCATAAAATGGCAAGAGCAGCCAGACGAAAGCTGCGGTCACCAGGACCACTACAGTGGCAAAACTGATTCCCTGCACAGTCGGCGTCAACATCCCATATCCTTCCTGCGACCTAGGCCCAGTAATCCTTATCATGCTTGCAAGAGACGGTCGTACACTCTGGAATATAGAGGCCTCTCACGTGAAGGCACGTCACACCCTCACGGTCGCTTGACGAGAAGTCGGACGAGATGCTTCGCTCAGAGCGAGAAAAGAAGATCCTACCCGGAACGATTGATTGTCCCGCCGGTTTGTTTTGTCTGGACGCAGGAGAGAGTAATGCACAAGGACGAAGCAAAAGGCAGTGCGAAGAAAGTTCGCGGAAACGTGAAAGAAGCTATTGGAAAGGGCACGGGGGATGAAAAACTTCGGGCCGAAGGCAAGGCAGACAAGGCTGAGGGCACGGTCCAAAAAGGTGTAGGCAAGGCCAAGGACGAGATTCGGGACGCCCTGAAACGCTGAGCAGGAGCACCCGGTGGCGTTACGGTGCCCTGCAGCAACCGGGGCTACGGGCGAAGGCCTTTGGCTGAGCGCCGACAGCGATCAGCGAGAGAGAAGACGCGTGAGGATTCCGGTCAGTTCCTCGAAGCTGAACGGCTTGCGAAGAACCGGGGTGTTGGCCGAGTCTTCCTTTATGCCATGGCCGTTGCCAGTGCAGTAGACGAACGGCACGCCGCGTGCGGTCAGCGCTTTGGCTACCTTGAGGCTATCGTTGCCATTCAGGTTCATGTCCAGCATCGCCACGTCGAAGACATGCTCTTCCATGGACGCGACGGCCTTTTCAATCGTGCCGGCGGCGGTCACGGACTCGCAGCCGAGATCGGCCAGCATGTCTTCGATCATCATGAGGACCAGCACTTCGTCCTCGACGACGAGGACGCGGCGGCCGGAGAGCAAATCATCCATGGAGCGATTCCGATGCAGCGGGAATGTCAATTGTACAGACCAGCCCTTCCTTCCGGTAGTCGAGATGTATAATCCCGCCTAGTTCGTGAGCCAGGCCGCGCTCGATCACGCGAGAGCCGAATCCTTTGCGTATGGGCGGGGCGACCGGCGGGCCATCTTCCTCCCGCCAAGTCAGCGACAATCGGGATCCATTCGCTCCCGGTTCGACCTTCCACTCAATATGGATTGAGCCGGCAGCGTTGGAGAACGCGCCGTATTTCACGGCATTGGTTGCGAGTTCGTTGAACGCGATCCCAAGCGCCAAGGCGGCTTTCGGCGGGAAGCGGATGTTCTCGCCCTTGATCGTAACGCGCTCCGCGCGGCCGTTCGTGATTCCGAACGGCTCGAGGGCGTCGTTGAGCACGTCCACCAGCCCTGCGCTTACCCAGTTTTCTCGGGTCAGCAGATCGTGCGACCGGGAAAGCGCGAACAGCCGGGTTTCGATCGCTTCCCGGATCACCTTGGGATCGGAATTTGTTCGCGATGCCTGCCAAACGATCGACTGCACCGTCGCAAGCGTGTTCTTCACCCGGTGGTTCAGCTCGTCGATGAGCATTTTGGATTCGATCTGCTCCTGTTTGTGCAGCGTGAGATCGACGAAAGAGGCGAAGTACTGCACTATTTCTCCATCCTGGTCGCGGACCGGACTGATGAAGACGACGGCCCAGAAATCGCTGCCATCCTTGCGGCGATATTGGATTTCCGCACCTCCCACCGCATGCGCGTTGAACTCGCTCTTTATCTTCTCCAGCGCCGCGGCATCTGCACCGAGCTGTGTCAGGAAATTGAAGTCCTGGCCGAGCACCTCTTCCCTGTCGTATCCGGTCAGGGAGAGAAAGGCGTCATTGGCGAAGATGATCGGGTGGCCGGGTTCCTTCGCGTCCGTGAACACCATGGCCATCCGTGTTTGATTGGCGGCGACGACGAACGGGCCGAGTTCGTGCCGAAAGCTCTCGACATTGGCTTCGGCGGCCTTTTGCCCTTCGGACTTGTCGATTATGTTTTTCGCCATACTGGAATGTGATCCGAGAAAGGAGCATTGCGTAGATCGTCGGCTTTACAGGCCTGCAGACATCTTCGCACGCGTGGACCGTCAGCACAACTCGTTTGGCTGAGAGGCTTTGCAGGACATTTGACTTTCCGCCGCACGCGATCACGCTAAAATTTGCGATCAACAGGAGGATCACCATGCTGTTTCCCGCAATTCTCAAATCTACCATCCGCACTGGCAGCCTGCGGTTGATCGACGGTGCAGGAGGAACGCACGTTTATGGCGACGGCTCCCCGCCCCACTGTACCGTTCGGCTGCGCGCTCGCCATCTTGACTATACGCTTGCCCTGAATCCGGAGCTCTCGATCGGCGAAGCCTACATGAACGGCCTGCTGACCGTCGAGGATGGAACGCTCTACGATCTCCTTGAGATTGCTGCACGAAATCTTCAAAATTTCGAGAAGATGCCGTGGTTCTCTTTGCTGTCGCGTATGGCGCGCCAGCTCAAGCAGTACAATCCAATCGATCGGGCGCGCCGCAATATCGCCCATCACTACGATCTATCGGACCAACTCTACGATCTCTTCCTCGACAGCGACCGTCAGTATTCCTGCGCCTATTTCATCAATGCCAGCGACGGCCTGGAGACGGCACAGGAGAACAAGAAACGCCATATCGCGGCAAAGCTGCTTCTCGATCGGCCGGGCCTCGACATACTGGATATCGGCTCAGGTTGGGGAGGGCTGGGCCTCTATCTGGCCGAGGAAGCGGGTGCTGACGTTACCGGCGTCACACTGAGCGTCGAGCAGCACAAAAAATCCGAGGCGCGGGCGGCCGCAGCCGGCCTTGCCGATCGAGCCCGCTTTCAACTGCGCGACTATCGCCAAGTGGCCGGCGCGTATGATCGCATCGTCTCGGTCGGCATGTTCGAGCACGTGGGCAAGAAGAACTATGACGAGTTCTTTGCCAAACTCAACGACCTGCTCAAGGAAGATGGTGTTGCGCTGCTGCACGCAATCGGGTTTTCGGATGCGCCGGGCCCGATAAATCCGTTCATCCGCAAATACATCTTTCCGGGCGCCGACCTGGCATCTTTGTCCGAAGTCAGCTCAGCCGCTGAGCGCTCGGGCCTGATCGTCACCGATATCGAGATCCTGCGTCTTCATTATGCGGAAACGCTCCGTCACTGGCGCAGGCGCTTTATGGCCAATCGGCAGCGCGTCGCGGCGCTCTACGACGAAAGGTTCTGCCGCATGTGGGAGTTCTATCTCGTCTTGTGCGAGATCGGATTCCGCTTTCGCTCCATGATGGTTTTCCAGGTACAGCTTGCCAAACGATCCGACATTGTTCCGCTAACGCGTGATTACATGGTGGATTGGGAGCGAGAGCACATGCCGACGACGCGTCGATATACGCGAGCGGCAGAGTAGTGCGGCGGAGGATGCCGCGACGTGCGTGCAACCAGCACCTACCTATTCAGGCGCAGTGTCGGTTAAGGACAGCGATGTCGATTCTGGAGAAAGTCCGCTTTCAGCTGTCATAATCGCCGCCGCGGCGGCTTTGGGCCGACGCTTGTTGCAAACTTCATCGATTGCGGACGGTCCGCTTCCGTAACCGAGTTCGGCCGGCACCGTTCTCGCACCAGCAGTTTTGACAAGTCGCGACGCCAATCGCCGTTCGACGGGGCGGTGGCCAGCAGTGTGTCGGAGGGGCAATGCCCGTTATCAGCTTTCACGCCTCGCATGAGCAGATCGATCCGAGGTCGCTGCTCGATGCGGTTGGCCTTGCGGAGTCCGCGGGCTTCGGCGCTGCAATGTCGTCGGATCACTTCTCGCCCTGGAGCGAGCGACAGGGCCAGTCCGGCTTAGCCTGGTCCTGGCTTGGCGCCGCTTTGCAAGCCACATCCCTGCCTTTCGGCGTGGTCACCGCGCCTGGCCAGCGATACACCCGGCGATCATTGCTCAGGCTGCAGCCACCCTCTGCCAGATGTTCCCCGGCCGCTTCTGGATGGCGTGCGGCACCGGTGAAGCCTCGAACGAGCACATCACGGGAGATCGCTGGCCTCGAAAGCCCGTCCGCAATGACAGGCTGGCCGAATGCGTTGCGGTCATGCGTGCGCTGTTCGCAGGCGAGACCGTGACCCATGACGGGCGATCAAAGTGGATCGTGCGCACCGCGCGCGATCTCGGCATGCGTGTGATCGCGGACCTGGTGGTGAACCACACGTCTGCACCGCTTCTACAAGCACCAGCCCGACCTCAACATCGCCAATCCCAGGGTGCGCGAGGAGATCCGCAGGATCGTCGGTTTCTGGCTGGAGATCGGCCTTTCCGGCTTTCGTGTCGATGCTGTCCCCCTCCTCCTCGAGACCTCGGGAATCGAGCGCCCGATGGAGATCGCGCCGCACGATTGGCTGCGTGATCTCCGCAGTTTCCTCGGCCGCCGGCGCGGCGATGCCTTGCTCATGGGCGAGGTCAATCTCGAATATGAGGATGTGCGCCGTTTTTTCGGCGATGAGAGCGGCGACGAATTGCATATGTGCCTCAACTTCAACCTGAACCAGGCGCTGGCATTGGCGCTGGTGCGCGAGGATGCGGGGGCGCTGGTCCACAATTTGCGGGCCATGCCGTCGCTGCCGGCCGACGCAGCATGGGCCAACCTCATCCGCAATCACGACGAGTGGTCGCTCGATAAACTCACGGAGGCGGAACGGCAGGAGGTCTTTCGCGCATTCGGGCCGAAGGAGGACTTCTGAACTGGATGGAGCACCTGATCCGCAGGCGACGCGAGACGCCGGAGATTGTCTTCGGGCCTGGAGCCTGGTGCCGGTGTCAGAAGCCGCAATCCTGGCGCTGCGCCACGATTGGGGGAATCGCTCCGTCCTCACGATCCACAATCTGAGCGACAAATCCCACCGGGTCTCGTTCAGCCTCGGTCAGGTTGCCCCGCACGGCCTCGTCGATCTCTTTGGCCACGGCGGCTTTACCATCGAGAAGGATGGAACCATCACCATCGAGGTCGGGAGTTACGCCTACAGATGGTTTCGCATTCGGCGCACCACCGAAGATCTCCCGCTTTAGAGTGGGATGCGCACGCTTTCGCTCGCACGTCCGCAAGATGCTCTAGTGACGTGGCCGTTGGATCGCCGGTGGCTGCCCACGCGGCGGCCCCGTTGCGCTGCGCATTGAAGTCCGGTAGCGGTCAAGACGCTTCATGATCGGGGTAACCGCGATGCCGTGGATGACGATCGAAACGAGGACCACGCAACAGACCGTGACCCAGATAACCTGAGCCCCGTCGAATTCGGCCTGACCCAAGGCGTAGGCGACATAGTAGAACGAGCCGAGGCCGCGGATGCCGAAGAACGAAATCGCCAGCTTCTCGTGATACGGTGCGGGATGACCAGCGAGGCTGATCCAGCCGGAAAGTGGCCGTAGGACAAGCAGAACCAGGGCTGCAACAAATACGACGGGCCAGCTCAACCCGCCGAAAATCGTACCCTCGGCGATCGCGGCACCGAAGCAGACCAACAGCACCATCATGACCAGCCGTTCGATCTGCTCGGCAAAGCTGTGCAGGTTGCGATGGTAGCGGTGTCGCCGTTCGACTGCCCGGAAAGCCACCGCAGCGACAAAGACCGCGAGGAAGCCGTAGCCATTGGCCAGCTCGGTTGTACCATAGGCCAGGCATGTAATGCCGAGCGCGGCAAAACCGTCATTCGACCTGGCGAGTGCCGCTCGGTTCGGCAGGCGGAACGTGAGATGCCCCATCACCCATCCGCCAATCCACCCGATCGCCAGCCCTGCACTGACTTTCCAGATCACGTCAACGAGCAGCCAGTTGGCGAAGAAGGGTTCGCCCGAAGCCTGCGAGAGCGCGATTGCGATGGCCAGGTAGACGAAGGGAAAGGCCGCGCCGTCGTTGAGGCCGGCTTCCGAGGTAAGCGCGAAACGCACCTCATCCTCCTCGCCGGACTGAGGCGGCCCAACTTGTACGTCGCTCGCCAGGACCGGGTCGGTCGGCGCCAGGGCAGCGCCGAGAAGAAGGGCCGCGGCAATGCCCAAGCCGAGGACCGCCCAACCAAGCAGCGCGACGCCCGCAATGGTGATCGGCATGGCGATGAAAAGGAGGCGCCATGTCATGCCCCAATTGCGCCAACCGATCGGCCGATCCAGCTTCAGGCCGGCGCCCATCAGGGAGACGATGACGACAAATTCGGTCATCCGTTCAGTGATGTACCGATTCTCGAGCGGGTTCGCCCAGTCAATCGGCAGAAGCGGTGACCAGGTCAGCAACACCCCCGTGCCGATGCAGAACATGGGCAGGGATAACGGCAGCTCTTTCAGCCAGAGGGGCAGCCAAGCGGTCAAAAGAACAATGGCGCCAAAAATGGCCAGGAAGACGGCATACCACTCCACTTACGTTCGATATCTCCCTTTGCCGCCCGGCTCTATCGCCCTGGGACCGACGTCCTGCCTCCGCTCCGTGCTGCCGATCTCCCGAGGAGCGAGTGTCGTGAGCGAACGTTGGTGTGATCATGACATTGAGAACGTCCGCGCACCATAGTGAAATGTATCCACCTCACCTACAGAGGCTATTGATCTGCGTCCCTCAGGCGCGGACTTGAGGGTTCCTTGACACTTGCAGCGCCCCGTCAGCGCTCATCCGTTCGAGGGCTGCGTGTGCCCATCGAATCTCTCCTGTTGCTGACACCCATAGCACATATGAGGTGCTTCAGTTCCGACACCCCAACGCGGCCTTGGCCGACCTTGAGAAGATGGGGATCGTTGAAGAGATCACTGGGCGCAAGCGGGGACGGGTGTTTAGCTACCAACGCTGTCTTGCGATCCTCAGCGAGGGGACCGATCCTTGCCTGCCGGCAGCTGAGATTTTCGGTCGGCCGCGACAACTTTCGGTCGGCAGCTATCGCGCCGACAAATGAGCCACGCTGATAGAAGCACAAGTCAACGCGTGGAAGTCGTATCTAGGTTAGGTCCGTTTCTTACGCTGCTGTGCGAAATAGCTCGTCAAGAAGCGCTGTTTCCATCTGGAGTAGCATGGGATGAAGTAGAGAGACCGGTCGCAAGTAAAGATGATTGCAGGCCCCCGCAACCAAACTGAACCCAAAACCCCCAATCAACTCAAGCAGTTGGCTGGGGGTTTTTGTTTGTCCAGATTCTCCAGAAACATCGAAAAATCCAAAAAGCGAAGAAATATCAATCCAATTACGGGATTGAGGTTCAAATCGAAGGTCGGCCGACACGCAACCAGCTTGCAATCCATGAAGGCCAGGCTAAGGCTGCGAACAGGCCCCAATTGCTGTATTGTCCCCGGATTATAGCAGGCAAAATCGCTTGGCTAAGACGACCGCTATGGTCAGCTTAAGTGGCAGTCAGGGATTCATCGCGCGACGCCGGGCATGTTTTGACCTAAGCTTCCAGACCGCAACGCGCCTTCTATTTCGGTCATTCAGATCTGACCCCGGAATCCAAAAGCAGAGCACGTCATACAGTTATCCTAATAGTTAGGAGAAAGTTCGAGTCCTGTCGGGCGCGCCGCGCGATGATGAGAACTATATCTACGCTATAGCCCTCTTTTGTGAGACGGCAAAGGCTTGCGCGCCAAGGCGCCTCCGCACCACCGTCTTTCGTGGGGGTATGAAACCTGTTTCGAGCACGATCTTCTTGACCGCCGTCTCGCCCAGCTCATCCAGAATCTGACTGTCCGTGATTCTTTTGCCCATTTGGCGAGTATAGGTGCATTTGCGCTCTCCGCGAGTATTTTGCTCCTGTTATGTTTCCTTGTCCCTATACAACGCAATGACCGCTTTCTCCGCAACCTGCTCGTTCCGATCGGCGAGACAGAGGGCAGTGAACTACCGACCACGACCTAGAATGCCTTTTGGCGGTGGAACCGAGATGAGCGCGCTGGCGGGTTCCATTGCGAACGAAGGGGTCGTCGCTAAGCTGATCGGCGAATGACGTGTTCGGGGCCGAAAGTGGGCGGCTTCCGGAATCGAACCGTGCGGAAATCAGGCATCTGTGTCACAGCGGTCTTCCTTGTTCCGCGTGTGACCAGCTGTGGTGCCAGACATCGCCAGCGGATCGCCGATGTAAGTTTTGTCGTCTGTGGTCCATGCCCGTCTGGTACGACGGATCCCACCGTAGCTAAGCTTGGCCGGTGGTACCCTTACGCAATGCAGCCGCTTCAGGACTCCATCAATGTCACATTGGACGGGTACTGCGATTGTCGTGCGGAACCGCATCACTGCGACCTGTTCCGTCTTCGGCGATTGTTGGGAGCGCTGCACTTGCCCGATAGGGCGGTTTGCGATAACTGGAGTAATAAAGTCATGTAAAGCGAGATTGCCATGCTGACCGCGACCGCGCGCTGCCGGACCCCGCACGCCGACAAATACATACAGCAGCTCTGCAAACATTTCGGCCACAAGATCGAGGCCGTTTATGCCGATGGGCATGGTGAGTGCTGCTTCTCCTGCGGCACGGCAATCATGGATGCCGACCTGGAAAACCTCGAGATAAGGGTGGAGGCCGCCGATGCGGAGGGGCTGAAGGATACGAAGCACGTCATCGAATCGCACCTCATCCGCTTTGCGTTCCGCGAAAACATGCCGGCGCTCGCATGGCAGGGCTGATGACGTCAGGGTCCGTAAGATGGCCGACGGCCTGGGCGCGGGCCGCGCTCGGCTTGGCGGCGACGGTGCTGCTGATCGCCGATGTGTCGGCGGCCGGGATCGATACGGCGCTTGGCAAGGTGACGGTCGACAAGGTGCCGCGGACACTCGCCGTGTTTGACATCGCCGCGATCGACACTCTGGACAGTCTCGGCGTGAAAATCGCCGGCGTGCCGGAAAAGCTATACGTGCCGGAACTCGAACACCTGAAGGCGGGTGCCGAGGTTGTCGGTACGATCTTCGAGCCCGATCTGGAGGCGCTCAGCGCGCTGGCGCCGGACCTGATCGTGGTCGGTGGCCGCTCCTCCCTGCGGCTGGAAGCGACGGCCAGGGTGGCACAGAGCGTCGACATGACGATCGAGGGCGACGATCTCCTCGCCGAGGCAAAGGCGCGGCTGGAGGGATATGGCACCCTTGTCGGCAAGCAGGCCGAAGCAGCGAATCTGGTGGCAGAACTTGATGCCGCCGTCGCCGCGACGCGGTCGGCGGTCGAGGGCAAGGGCAACGCACTGATCCTGATGACGAGCGGCCCGAAAGTGACCGCGTACGGCGAGGGCTCACGTTTCGGCTGGGTGCATAGGGCGCTCGGCCTGCCGCTCGCGGTGAAGGATGTCGAGGCGGCGACCCACGGCGAGGCGGTTTCGTTCGAATTCGTGCGCGAGGCCGATCCCGACTGGCTGATCGTGGTCGATCGCGGCGCCGCCATCGGTTCCGGCGAGCAGAACGCCAGAGCCACGCTCGACAACGAGCTGGTCGCTGCGACCACCGCCTGGACGAAGGGACAGGTGATCTATGTACCGGCCGCCGATTTTTACATCGCGGCGGGCGGCGTGCGGGCGACGATGCGCGTTCTGGAGACGATCCGGAGCGCCTTCTCCAAACCCCGATGACCATGGCGACGGCTGTCCGTTTGAAATTTGGTCCGTCGGCGGCGGCGCTAGGTGCGCTGCTGGCGCTGGCGGCGGTCAGCCTGTTCGTCGGCGTGAGCGAACTTTCGCCGGGCGCGTTGTTTTCCGATCCGCAGGCGCTTGGCCTGATGATGGCGAGCCGAGTGCCGCGCACGCTGGCCGCGCTGCTCGCCGGCGGCGCGTTGGCGATCGCCGGACTGGTGATGCAGGCGCTGGCGCGCAACCGCTTCGTCGAGCCGTCGACGGCGGGGACCACGCAGTCGGCGGCGCTCGGCGTTCTGCTCGTCACCGTATTGTGGCCGGAAGCCCCGCTCGGCTGGAAGGCCGCGGTGGCCGTGGTGACGGCGCTTGCCGGCACCTCGGTATTCCTGGCGCTCGCCCATAGGCTACCGCCGACGCAGCCCTTTCTCGTGCCCCTGTTCGGCATCGTCTATGGCGGCGTGGTGGGCGCCGTGGCGACCTTCGCGGCTTGGCAGCTCGACCTGCTGCAATATCTGGAAACCTGGACCACCGGCGAGTTCTCGGGTGTTCTGCGCGGCCGCTACGAACTTTTGTGGATCGCCGGCGCATTGGTGGCGCTGGCATGGTGGACCGCCGATCGGCTGACTATCCTGTCGCTCGGCCGGGATGTCGGCATCGGGCTTGGGCTCAACTACGCGGCGGTGCTGCGCCTGGGCCTGGTCATCGTCTCGGCCATCGCCGCGCTGACCGTGGTGGTGGTCGGCATCATCCCATTCGTCGGCCTGGTCGCGCCGAACCTGATCTCGCGATTTGCCGGCGAGAACCTGCGCCACACCCTGCCGTGGGTGGCGGGAACCGGTGCGGCGCTGGTGCTTTCCTGCGACATCATCGGGCGGCTGATCCGCTTTCCCTACGAGATCCCGGTGGGGATCGTCCTCGGCGTGGTCGGCGCCGCGCTGTTTCTCGGCCTTTTGTTCGCGGGGCGCGGCGATGGCTGAGGCGGCGGTTCTTTCCGGCGCTGCAAGCCCGGCGCGGCGGCTAACGCTGACCGCTGCCGTGGCGTTGCTCGCCTGCGCAGCCTACATGACGATCGGCCTGCGCGGCGATCTCGCGCTGGGGCTTGAGTTGCGCGGATTGCGGCTTGGAGCGATGATTTGTGTCGGCGTTGCGGTGGCGGTGTCGACGGTGGTATTCCAGACACTCACGGCCAACCGCATCGTCACCCCGTCGATCATGGGGCTAGACGCGCTTTATATTTTCTGCCAGACGGCGCTGGTCTTCGCTCTGACCGGCCTCGGCTTTGCAGGCATCGACCCGCGCCTGCAATTTTTCGGCAATTTCTTTGTCATGACGGGCCTTGCTCTGGCGCTGTTCCTGCCCTTGCTCGGCCGGCGCCTTGATCTCGGCCTGTTGCTGCTTACGGGCGTCGTGCTCGGCCTGCTGTTCCGCTCGCTGTCGGTGCTGCTGGCGCGGCTGTTCGACCCCAACGACTTTGCCGTGCTGCAAGGCGCCGTCTTTGCCAGCTTCAGCCGGACCCGGCCGGACCTGCTGCTGATCGCCTGGCTGATCACCGCGGCAGGCACGGTGGTCGCCTGGCGCATGCGGCACGTGCTCGACGTGGTCGCACTTGGCGAGGAGGCTGCGGTCGGGCTCGGCGTATCCTGGCGAAGCGTTGTCGCCGGCCTGCTGGCGCTGGTCGCGGCCCTGGTGGCGGCGGCGACGGCGCTGGTTGGGCCGATGGCGTTCCTCGGGCTGCTGGTCGCCTCGATTACCGACCGCGTCGCAGGCACCGGCCGGCACGCCGTTCTGCTGCCGGCGGCCGCGCTGGTAGCGGTGGTGGTGCTTGTGGGCGGCCAGACAGTGCTTCAGCACGGGCTGGGCGGCGAGGGCACGCTTGCGATCGTCGTCGAATTTATTGGCGGTATCATCTTTCTTGTCATGCTTTTCGCGGGAGTGCGGCGGTGATCGACATATCCGATGTGTCGTTGACGCTCGGCGGCAGCGTGATCCTCGACCAGATCAGCCTGACGCTGCCCAAAGGCGGGGTCACTGCGCTCGTGGGTCCCAACGGCGCCGGCAAATCCAGCTTGCTGTCGTTGATCGCTCGGCTGCGGCCGTTGCAGACAGGCCGCATCACAGTGGATGGCCACCCCATCGATACGACGCCGACACGGCAGTTGGCGAAAGTGATGGCGATCCTCCGCCAGGACCCGGGCGTGGCGAGCCGGCTGCGCGTCGCCGAGCTGGTGGGATTCGGCCGCTTCCCGCACAGCGGCGGGCGGCTGACGGCGGAGGACCGTCGCATCGTCGCGGAAACGCTGGAACGGTTCGACCTGACCGGGCTGGCCTCGCGCTTCATCGATACCCTTTCAGGCGGGCAGCGGCAGCGGGCGCTGGTCGCCATGACCTTCTGCCAGGGGACCGGCACTGTCCTGCTCGACGAGCCGCTGAACAACCTCGACATGTTCCATGCGCGTGAACTGATGCGCATGCTGCGGAAGATCGCCGACGAGCATGGCAAGACAGTGCTGGTGGTGCTGCACGACATCAACCACGCGGCGGCTCATGCCGACCGGATCGTGGCCATGAAGGATGGTCGGATCGCCGCCGCGGGCGACACGGCGTCCATCATCCGGCCCGACTTGCTGGAGATGGTCTTCGGCTTCCCGATGCAGGTCGAAACCATAGCGGGACGGCTCACCGTTCTGCACCACGCATAAAAACACAGCCGCGCAGAGAACGCAGCAGTTCCAACGACTTGCATAAAGTTGATTTTTTATATCAGGTTTATTGCCACGGCACAATGGATGGGCTATTAGCAATCCGGCCGTGTGCTTGGGCACCGGTCGGGGTGGGTCCAACCGTGGGGAAATCAGCTAATGTCATCCGATCGTTTGCGTGTGTTGGCCGTAAGCACCGCGATATCCTTTTTTGTCAGCCACGACGCATTGGCGCAGTCCGCTCCCGCGCAGGGAACGGGACCCCGCGTGACGGCTGCCGAGGAAACCGAAGAGGGCCAGACCGCGCCGGGTGGCGCAATACAACTCAAAACCATCGTGGTTGATGTCGGTGCGGGGGCGAGTGCCTCGGCCGGCGCGGACGTGATCGCCATCGACCCGGAGCAGATCGATCGCAAGGCGCCGCGCGATCTGCGCGAAGTCTTTTCTGGCGAGCCGCAGATCGCGGTCGGCGGGGCCATCCCCAGCACGCAGAAGATCTACGTCAACGGTGTCGACGAGAACAACCTAGCGGTGACGGTCGACGGCTCGCGGCAGAACAACAAGGTTTTCCACCACAACGGCACCTATCTGCTCGATCCGGCGCTGTTGAAGGCGGTGTCCGTTCAGGCGGGCGTGGCGCCGGCCGATGCCGGGCCCGGCGCTCTGGGCGGTTCGCTCGGCTTCGAGACCAAGGACGCCGTCGATCTCCTGGAGCCGGGCCGCAATTTTGGCGGCTTCGTCACGGGCATTTGGGACACCAACAGCGAGACCTACACAACCGGCTTTGCCGCCTTCGGCCAGCAGGAGGGTTTCGAGTATCTCGGCTACATCAATTACAGCAACGGTGGCAATTTCACCGCCGGCAATGGTGAAGAGATGCCGGGCACCGGCACCGACCTGATCAGCGGTCTCGGCAAAATCGCCTATGAGAGCCTGGAGGGTCACCGTTTCGAGCTCAGCCACGAGCAGGTGCGCGACGACGACCTTCGTCCCTACCGCGCCAATGTTTATATCCATCGGCCTGGCCGTGAACGGGAGTTGCGGAACTACGATCTGCGCCGCCAGAACACCGTCTTCACTTACACCGACGCTTCGCCCGAAGGTTGGTGGGATCCCAAGATTGTTCTGGCCTACAGCAGAACACAGATTGCAACGCCCGAGTATTTCTTCGACGAGATCTCACCCACCGAAGGCGCTACCAGAAGCTTCAACGGCAAAATGGAGAACAGGTTCACGCTCGACATCGGCACGATCACCGCCGGCTTCGACTTCTACAACGACAAGGCAGACTTGGCTTACCGGAATTCCACGGAACCCTTCTTTACCGACGAACGCACCGCCAATATTGGCGCTTATGCGCAGGCGCGCCTGGAGCCGTCTGACCGCGCGCGAGTTTCGTTTGGCGGCCGCGCTGACCACCAGTGGTTCACCGGCATCGACGGATCGGATTGGACCAATGCCGGCGTGAGTGGCAACATTTCAGGCGAATACGACCTTCTGCCCGAATTTCTGACGGTGAAGGCCGCGGCCTCGCATGTCTGGGGCGGCGTGCCGCTGGCAGAAAACTTCCTCCAGAACCCGCTCTGGACCTATGGTAACGGGCCGGAGCCGGTTACCTCGAACAATATCACCACCGGTCTGGAGGCGCGCTACAACGGCTTCACCTTCGAGGCGAACCTGTTCCGCACAGACATTGACAATGCGCGCCTGCCGGTCTTCGGACGCGGCGTGCCGGCGCCGGAAGTCTCATCGATCCGCACGCTCGATCTCGTCTCCAAGGGCTGGGAGGTCGGTGGGCGCTACAATTGGGATGCCGGTTTTGTCAGCGTAAAATATGCCGACATCGAGGCTGATATAGACGGCGTGCCGGCCGACTCCGAGATTGGGCGCTATTTGACGACGCCGCTTGGCCAGGTCGTCATGATCGGCGCCGGCTACACCTTCCACGATTGGGGCTTGAAGGTCGGTGGCGACGTTGAGATCGCGCTTCCCTACGATCGCACGCTGGTGCAGCATCCGACCGATCCGACCAGCCCGAAGCGGAAACTGCAGGGCTACGAGGTGGTGAACGCCTATCTGGAATGGACGTCGCCGTCGAAGCCGAACTTCACGCTACGCGCTGATGCGCTCAACATCTTCGATGAGGTCTACACGGACCGCGCCGCCTACGGCCAAGATTTCGACGGCGTGAGCCCTCACTACGATCCGGGCCGCTCCTTCCGCCTCACAGCGACCGCGCGCTTCTGAGGTCGAAACGCAAAAAAGCCGGCGCGGACATCGGTCCCACCGGCTTCTGGTTTATTGATGTGAGACGTGAGCGTGCGTTGTCATCCTCACGCTGCCCCGGCGCGGATCGGCGCCTCGCGGTCAGCCCTGAGCAGGCGCAGATTGCGCGCGTCGTTGGCGAGCACGTTGAAGCAGTCGCCGCCGAACCATTCCAGCGAGGCATCGATGTCGTCGCGCTCGAACAGCGCATCGAGAAATTCCAGATAGTCGAGCGCGCCGTCGAACAGCGGCGTCATGCCGGTGCGTTTTCCCGCCGCCGCATAGACGTTTGCCGGCTCGAACACGCCGAGGTCGGCGCGCGAGCGCACGTTCTTCAGATGATAGTGCCGGATGCGGGGCAACAGTGCCCGGTGTGCGGAAAGCGGATCGTCGCCGCCCTCCCACACATGCAACGTGTCGAAATTGATCGCCAGCGCAGGATGGTCGACCTCCTCGATCAGGCGCTGCGTGGAAGCGAGCGTATCGGCCAAGGTGCCGGGATGGGTCTCGACCAGCACCGTGCAGCCACTGTCCTCGGCGATGCGGCAGGCCTCCTTGAGGCGCGCCGACAGCCGCCAGCGCGCCTCGGGCGAGATGTCGCGGCTGCCCGTCTTTCCCGCAAAGGTGCGCACCTTTTTCGCGCCCCAGCGACCCGCAAGCCGGCAGAGATCCGCCGTGGCGTGGCGCAGCGTGGCAAGATCGTCGTCGAGCGGCAGGTAGTCGCTGAGCATCGGCACCGAAAGCCCGAAGCCGGCCATCCAGGCCGCGTCGCGGTCGGTGAGATGCTGCATGTTGCGGGCATGCACGGCCCAAAGCTCGATGCCCTGAAAGCCGTTGGCAGCCGCCCAGCGGGCGATGTCCTCCAGCGACAGCAGGTGGTGCCGGAAGGTGATGGTGCAGAGCGACAGCCTCATGCCACCGCCTCTTCCACGTCATGGCGCGGCGCGTGCAGCAGTCCGTGCGAATCGCACCAGACCCGGTAGGTCTCGGCCAGCTGTCGCTTTAGAACGCGCTCCATCGCGTCCAGCGCGTCAAGCTTCTCGAATACCGACTCGGCAAGCGCCTCGTCTTCAGTCTGTCCGAGCTTCATGACCGCGTAATGCAGCGCCTTGAACTCCTGGATCAGCGTCTCGATATGATCGCAGATCACGTCGAATTCGGCGTTCGACAGCCGCAGCGAGCGCCAGAAGAACGCAAACCCATGCTCCAGCGCGTATTTGCGGATGGAGATGACCGGCAGCTCGCGAAGTGCCGCCGGCAGGTCTGCGAGCGCCACACCATTGCGGCCCTCGACATGGGCCCGCACGATGTCGCGCGCCGCACTCGTCAGGAGATTCTCGTCCTGATGGAAGCAGGCGAGGAAATAGTCGCGCAGATCGCCCGCCGAGGGCGCCCGTATCTCGGCGGCATCGAAGATGAAGCCGCCACCCACCGTCGGCTGCATGATGGCGTTGACGATCTTCGCCTTCTCGATCCGGCCTTCCCAGCGGAAATCCGGGTCGAGCACCATCAAGACGTCCGGATCGTCCGTCTTCTCCAACATCAGATAGTGTGGGAAGGGGTTCTGGTTGAACTTGTTCTCGCGTTCCGGCAGGTGGAAGAGGTCGAGCATGACCATCAGGAACTCGCTCGGCTTCTTGTGCTCGAGAAGCTCCAGCATGGTGGCGAGGTTCTCTGTCTTGCTGACGTCCGGCCGGTACCATTGACGAACCCTTGCGCCGTAGAGCCTCTCGAACCAGCCACGGAAAAAGTCATGGCTGATCTCCGGCGTGTGGTAAGCAAGCCGCCAGCGCTCGTCGACGGAGAAGCCAGCGTCCCAGACTCCGAAAAAGAACGGCCGGTGGTCGAGCTGCTTCTGCTTCACCGCGTGGCAGACATTGCTGACGAAGCAGTGGACCTTTATGTCGACATAGTCCTCGCCATGCACGCCGACGCGTTCAGCCGCCTCCTGCTCGGCGCGGGCGAAGGTGAGATCATGCGCCGGGCCTGGCATCGGCCGGTCGCCTGTGGCCGGCGGCTCGGCAAACAGGTTTACCAGATCGTTAACCGTTTCCAGATCCTGCCGGCTGATAGCTTCTTCGGGAAGTGCTACGCCGTGGTCGAGCTCCAGCGCCAGCATGATCTCAAGGATCAGAACGGAGTCGAGGTAAAGATCCTCGTTGAGCCGCGCCGTCGGAGCGAAGGCATCCATGTGAGCGTGGTTGAGCCTGTCGCGCAGGATCGTCTCGATCGCGCGGAGAATTTCTCCATGGGTCATCACGCCGCCTCCGTCCGCACGGCGCCGAATTCGCCTGCGCCATGGCGCGCCGCCACGTCGCGCCGGCTGATCTTGCCGTTGGGCTGGCGCGGAATACGCTCCACCTGCATGACCTCGCTCGGCACGTGATGGGCGGCCAACCGCTCGGCGCACCATTGCCGCAGCTCCGCCCGGTCGATCGTCCGCTCGGCGCTGAAAAGCAGCGCAACGCGCTCGCCGGTAAACGTATCCAGCTTGCGGAAGACGACGGCGTCGCCGATGCCCGGCATGCTCATGACCACGTCCTCGACCTCCTTCGGGTAGACGTTGAGTCCGGAGACGTTGATCACGTCGTCGAGGCGCGACAGGAACACCAGTATGCCGTCGTCGCGGCGGAAGCCGAGATCGCGCGTCTCGATGGAAATTCCGTGCCGTTCGACCGCGATCTCTTTCGGCTCGTCGATAGTGCCGGGGTTGCGCAGCGAAAAACGCGGCAGCACGCGGCCCACCTCGTTGGCCGCGTGCACGTCAGCATTGATGGCGATGCAGCCGGCTTCCGAGCAGCCGTATTGCTGGAACATGTGCTTCGACTTCGCCCGGATCGTCCGGAACCAGGGCTCGGGCAGCAGTGTGCCGGAGGTCATGGTGGCGTGGATCTGCTCGCCGGCAGGCATGAGCCGCGCCAGCGTGTGCAGGATCGCCGGCGAGGAGATCAGATAGGGGCGTTCCGTTTCCCGCAGCTTGCGCAGCAGGAATTTCGGGTTGCCGGTGTCGAGGATTTTTGGCGTCTGGCCGCGCTTCAGCGCCATCAGTATCCCGCAGATCAGCCCATAGGAATGGGTGGTGGGACAGGCGACCAACGGCGTCATGTCTTGCGGCTCGGTGAAGAAGGAGACGTAGGTGTCGATCTCGTCCTCGATGTCGCTCCAGGGGCGTGCAATGCATTTCGGCTCGCCGGTGGTCCCCGAGCTCATCTGCAGGAGCTGCCCGCTTTGCGAATTCCGTTCCTCGACGATCGGCTCGCCTTCCAGCCGGTTATAGAACAGCCAGTTGCAGTTTGCGTTCTCCGCCTGCCGGCGCGCCGCCGCATATGGTGTGGAGGGGGGCAGCGGCAGGATGCTGGCGCCCGCGGCGCGGGCGGCAAAGAAGAAGGCCAGCCAATCCTGCGCCTCGGAGAAACAGACGGCGAAGCGGTCGCCCGCCCGCGCGCCGAGTTGCGCCGCGTCGCCGATGCGGCCTGCGGCTTCGCGGAAATAGGCCTCGTTGAAGACCGTGTCGTTGATTTCGATCATCTTCATCTCCAGATTGTCGGTCTGTTCACGCCATGGCGGCCTGCATGTCGCAGCGTTCCGCGCCTTTGACGGCGGAGGCGAGACTGTTCGGGATTTCGTGCGCGCACTCGGCGCCCGGCGGCATGAGCTTGCGCCTCAGCAGCGATTCGGTGCGGATGCACGGCTTGAACAGGCCGAGCGCGGCCATGCGGTCCGACAGTCCGAACGCCTCGCCATGGGCGGCGAGCCGCCGGCCGATACCGGCCCAGAAGGACGTTTCGTCAAGGCCGTAGCAGCAATGGAGCAAGTGGGAGATTTCGGCGAGATTGTAGACGAACAGCGAGTCCAGCACGAGCTCGCCGAGCAGCTCGACGCTCTCCATCCAATAGAATTCGTTCGGCGCGGCGGCACGGTAGGCGGGGCTGAGCGCCAGAAAATCCGGAACCTTTTCGGGATCGCGCAGAAAGTCCGGCACATATTCGACGCTGTCGTGGAAATCGCGCATCGCCAATCCGACCGGCCAACCGTCACGATGGATCAAGATGAGGTTCTGGCCGTGACACTCGGTGGCGATGCCGTGGCCGGCGAGCAGATGGTAGATCGGCATCACGACCATGTTGATCAGCCGGTTAACCCATTGCTCCAGGCCGTAACGGTCGATCCACTCGGCAACGAACGGGTGGCCGTCGCTTTCGATCATCATCAGCGCGTTGAGTGGCACGGCGGCCTCGCCCGGCGACAGGTGCATGCTCACGTCCTCGCGCCAGATGGCGGCGATCTGTCCCGCGAGCGGCCCGTCGCGGCCGGCGATCGTGCCGGCATATTCGCCCAGGATTTTCAGCGGAAAGCGTTCGGCGAAGACCGGATCGGCGGCAATGGCGTCCTTGAGCCAGGAACTGACCGAAGGCGCGCTGCACACCGAATGCGGTTCGATGATGCGCATCGCCGACGAGTTGATCAGGTTCATCGGCAGCTTGACGTTGGCGCGCTCCGGATGATCGCTGTTGAACAGCGTGCGCACCGACTGGCTCGCGGCGTAACGGTCGCCGGCGAGGCCGAGAAAGAAGGCCGAGCCCTCCGCCAGCCAAACCGAAAGCTCCGAACCTTGCAGGGCCTTCCATTGCCAGGGGTGAAGCGGCATCAGCCCGAAGCGTTTGGCGGCGTCGCCGCAGGCGGCGCGGCGTTCGTCTAGCAGCGCAAACGTTTCGGGGCCGAGTTCCTGTTCCCAAAAAGTCCGTTCGCCGGCAGGGAAGGCGGAGTGTAGCCGCTCGGGCGCGACCGCCAGCCAGGCGAGCTGAAAAATGTTGCCTGCCTCGGGTCCATAGGCGGCGTGGTCGTCAAGGTCGAAGCCGGTGCGCGCCTTGAAGCAGGGATGGTAGGGATGTCCCTCGTCCAGCGCGCTGTCGAGCTGCGCATGGGGCAGATGCCGGCGCTGCCGGCGTGTCAGGTTGGCGTCGTTCCAGGCCGCGAGCACCAGCGTCCGGTCAAGCTCCAAGGCCAGTTGCGTCCGCCACTCGCGATCCGCCTCGAGGCTGGCGACGACATCGTCGAGCGTGGCAAAGTCCCATGCGTCGCCCCGCCGGCATTGCAGCGTCGCGGGCTCGATCCTCACACGCCCGAACGCGCCAACGAAACCCACGCAGCGGATTTCCACGCCGTTCCCACGCCAGGAGAAACGGCAGGATGCCCCGGCCGGCGCCGCCGAGTAGTCGGCCAGTCCTTCAAAAATCATCGCCTCGGCTAGCCGGCGCATGACGCTTCGCCCGGCATTGCCCTGCACATCACGAGGCAAGGGCATGGCGGGTCTCGGCGGCCAGGAACAGCCCGGCGCGGCTGAGCGGATTGGGGAAATGGGTGTAGAGGGCCGTGCCGCCAGGCGCAAGCTCGTCGACATCCTGCAGCCGGATTCCGAGATTGGCCTTGGCGGTGAGGCTCGGTCGGTCGAGCAGACCCGTGGCAAACGCTCTGCCGGCGCCGGGTAGCTCGCTCGCCAGCCTTCTCAGGCGATCGCGCAGAATGCCCAGCAACTCCGCCTCGCTTGCCAGCCCGTCATGGCCCGCCCGTGCGACCACGGCAAAAATCTGGTTGACCACGAGGTAGTAGGCAAAGCGCTCTTGGATGTCGCTGTCTTCGAAGAACAGGTCCCTCACATGAGCGATTTCGGGCGCAAGGTTCTGCCATCGTGCCTGGAAAGCCTTGGAAAGATAGAACCCCTGGCTGTCGCGGTAGAGATAGCGTGTGGGGAGACCATCATGCGAGAGGTCCAGCAAGCTGTTCTGCTGGTGCGCCTCCAGCGCCACGCCGAACCTGTCATAAAGTCCGACCAGCGGGTTCAGTGTGCAGTCGAGATAGCGGGTAAACCACAGGAGGCAGGCCTGCCGAAGCGGGAGGCGGCGATCGCTGGCGATACGGCGGATCACGGTTTCGAGCATCGAGCACGCGCCGGGTGGTGGCTCGGCCGTCAGCGCCGACACGGTGACGACCGGATCTGCAGCGCGGAGCGGGTTCTCACGGAAAATCACCTCGAACCCGCTCTCGGCCCGCCCGGGGATGTCGATCGTCAGATAGGCGCTGTCGTGCAGGAAGCCGAGACGCGGGTCGAAACCGTCGATGCCGGCTCGGGCGAACAGCCGGGCCACCGCGACGCCCGCCTCCAACTCATGGCGGCGGTTGACGCGCCTGGAGTTGGTGATGCGCACCGGCAGCGAGAATTTAGGCATCCAGGCGGCCTCCGGTGAATAGAGGGTGCGGACCGACGAGGTGGCGGTGAACAGCGGGCCGACCGGGCCGAGACAACGGAGCTTGCCGGAAGCAATAAGCGCACGCACCGCCGGCTCGAGCATCAGCGCCTCCGCTTGCAGCGGATGCATCGGAATCAGCGCTTCGCCGTCACGGACTGTCAACGCGCCGGCTTCGCTTCCCAGCAGCGCTTCAACGATGGACATCGCCGTTTCGCGGGCCGCATCCCAGCGGACGAGGCCCTCGGCGGACGCAAAATATATCAGCTGAAAAGAGCCGCGCAGTTCCGGCGCGTAGACACCCTGCTGCCAATCCGTCATTCCCTGCAGGCTTTTTGGCGTTGGGTGCAGCGGATGACCGAAATAGAGCGATTGCTCCGCGGCAAGAAAGCCACTCGCCGGCGGGGGTCTGTCGCCTGCCGCGTCGAGATAGCGTTTCGTCGCCTGGCAGCTCTGGAGAACGCGTTCGAACAGCTCGACGTCAGCCTGCCGATGTGCGGCCGACGCAGTTTCGCGGGCGCCCAGCACCATGAGATGGATCGCCAGCAGCGGCTCGATTTCGCGCCAGGCCGTGCCGGTTTCACCACGCATCCAGATGCGTCCAAACAGGTGCATGCCGCAGAGCGAACGGGATTTGAGCTCGATGCGTAGGACGACATTGCGCGACGGCAGGGACAGCTCCATGCAGTCGCAGTTGCGGTCGCCGATGCGGTGGAAAATCGGTGTTCCGGAGTCGAGCTCCCGCATATAGCTATTGGCGAAGCTTCGGAACGTCGCCTGTTCTGCCGCGATCTGGTTATTATCGATCATCCGCGCACGTCATCTCTGCGGAGGCCCGCGGCACTCCGCTCCAAACATCTATGGCTATGAGGACGCCGCGCGTGAGGAACGGGTCCTGCTGCGGCCGCGGCTAAAACTTGACTATAATTATCACGTTATATTATTTGGATGCGCGGATCAACTCCCGAAGACCGCAATTCGAGACCAGGCCATGCTGGTGCAGATGTGTAGTGTATTGAGGAGCGGGCCCATGGCTGATCTTCTAAAGCGCTTCGCCGCCTATTATCGCCGCGCATCGCAGGCTGTTTTTGCTGGACTTCTCCTGCGCGGTGGCGGCGGGCTCTTCTGGAGCTTGCCTTCCCGGTCGCGGTGACGCTGTTCATCGACCGGCTCCTGCCGACGGGCCAGCACGGCCTCATCGCGCTGGCAGCGGCGGTCCTGTTCGCCGCCTATCTGATCAGCGCGGGCCTGCAGGCGATCGTCACCTATTGGGGCCACATGCTCGGCATCGGCATCGAGACGGAGATGCGCCGCAAGGCATTTTCCTGCAGCAATTTGCGTGCCGTCAGCAGGGCATGGCCTCGGTGATGTTCGCGCGTTTGCCTGCGATCTCGTTCTGTCGCTGTCGCCCAATGGCATTGTCACAAACAGTACGAGGGAGACGTTGGCCGAGCCTGAAGCTCGGAAGCGCGGCGTTGCGAAACTACAGAACAAAATCGAAGCGCCCGAAAAGGCGATCTGAATCTCTGCTCACGGTCAGCAGAAGCTTGTCATCGTACTGATAATCGGACTGGTTCAACGGCTCGTCCGGAAAGAATAACTGGGTTGTCAGGACGGCACCGCCGCGTTGTTGCAGCTTGAAATGAATGTGGCGCGTACGCGGCCCATAAGGCGCAGGCACGATCGTTGAGAACCACCATCGCCCCTCGTCATCCGTCCATTGATGCCCACGAAGCTGGAAGCCCCGCTGGTCATATTCGCCGTCATCGTTTGCTTGCCACGCGTCCACCAGGACGTTCCGCAGCGGGCCACACCGGGTATCGAGGACGAAGCCGCCAATAAGAATAGGTCGCCCCGGCAGTTCGGACCCGCTCAAGTGGCGGCGCATGGGCGAGCGCGGGCGAAAGAACGGCCCCTCGGTCGTTGCGATAGTAGGTGCATCGTCGTCGTCACAGTGAGGCGTGCGAGGCAGCTCTGCCGGTGCGGCCTGCGCCCAGCCAGACATTGGGACCATGGCAAATACTGCCGTTGCCAAGGCGCCGCTGACAATCCTTCGGCGACTGTGGCCAGCGTCCGCGGCCAGGAGATCATATGGAAATCCGCCCTGCTCGATATCGTTCATTGTTCCGTCTCCCAATACGACATGAAGTTCTCGATCCCAGCCTGTGTGAAGGCTTGTCATGCTCTTGCTCGGAGAGCTGTCCGTGAAGTTGTCAAAACTCCCAGCCGGCAGGAACCCAGGCGTAGCCGCTGTCCGTCTTCAACATCCGCCCGATGCCGGGGAACGGATAGTGGAAGCCGAGCACCAGGAGACGTTCGCTTGCCGCGCGGTCGAAGATGCGCCGCCGCGATTCCAGCGCGGCATCCTTGTCCCGGTCTGGCCCAGGACGCCAAGGATTGTCGATGTTGACGAGCGGATGGTAGGCGAGGTCCGCGGTCAGCAACAGCTGATCATCAGCCGAATGAACCAGGAAGGTGACCATGCCGGGCGTATGACCGGAGGCTGAAAGGGTGGTCAGGCCAGGGACAATTTCCGTGCCGGCTTCGTAAAGTTCGACAGAGGGGGCAACCGGCTCGACGCTCCGCTTGATCGCAGCCGCAAAGCGCTGACGGAATTCCTGACTGACGGGCATGTAGGAAAGGTCGGGATCGTTGCGAACAAAGAAGTCCCAGTCCGCCTTTGGCGCGAAGACTGTGGCGTGCGGGAAGGCTCGGCCGCCATCGGCAGTACGGAGATTGCCGACGTGATCGGGATGGGTATGCGAGACGACCACTATATCGATGTCTTCCGGGCGCAAGCCGATGGCGGCGAGGTTCGCGAAGACACGGCCGCCATTCGGTCCCATGGTCTGACCCGCACCGGCCTCGATCAAAACCCGCTGGCCTGCCGTTTCGATCAAAAGCGTGTTTAGGTTCAGTGTCATCATGTCCGAGGGAAGAAAGGCATTTGCCAGCACAGTCTCCAGATCGGCCTCCGGCGCGTCAAAGGCATAGACACGCGGCGGGCCTGCAATCGTCCCGTCGCTGAGGATCGTTGCTCGAATGTCGCCGATCTGAAGCCGGTAGTAGCCGACGTTCGATGGCGAAACGGCAGCATCCTGTGCAAGCGCCAGGCCAAAGCCCGGACGCAATGCAAGTGCAGATGCGCCGGCGACGGCCGATAGCATGATGCGACGGCGATTGATCGTGAAGAAACTCATGGTGTTGCTCCGATATTTGTTTGGAGGAAAGGTTCAGGTGGATCTCAAAGGAGGTGTTCCAAACGGATCGGCAGTTCGCGAATTCGCACGCCCGTCGCGTGGAACACGGCATTGGCGACCGCAGCTGCGACGCCGACAGCATATCGAGGAGCGACGTCCGCGGATTGATGGGAAGCTCCACCGCTCGACCATTGATCTGAGCCGGTACACGCATATGGTCCGACGGAACGGCCAGTGCTTCGGCATTCGGTGATTGAGTGACCGCAGCCACAGGGGGTGACGCCACGGCAACCCGTCCCTGCGCCGAGGATCAGCGTCTCGCGGCGATTGATGGCAATATCCAGAGCGTTTTCTTTGAACTCAATCTGCCGCTCATTCGTGCTCACGTTTATAGGCATCGGAAACCTCCATGCACGCTGTTCGACGAGATTGGAGCCTTTCCGTTGATCTGATAAGACAGTCAATTCTTACAAGGTTGCTAAGGACAGCTTTGCAATGCAGAACCTTCGCCTCGATAGTCTGGAAATTTTGGCCGCGATTGTGCGGGCTGGTGGTTTTCGGGCAGCAGCCGTCGAACGCGGCGTTTCGTCTTCGGCCCTGAGCCAGTCCGTAAACGCGCTGGAAGATGCACTCGGGATCCGTCTGCTGAACAGAACAACGCGAAGCGTTTCGCCGACCGATGCCGGCAAACGCCTTCTCAGGCAGCTGGAACCGGCCCTGGCCGACATCAAAGCAGCACTCGACGACCTAAACCTGTTGCGTGAGCAACCATCTGGGACAATCCGGATCAATGCGCCGGCACCTGCGGTGGATCATATTCTCTGCCCGATCGTTTTCGATTTTATGCGGTACTTTCCCGAAGTGAACTTCGAACTCATCAGCGATGCGGCCATCATTGATATCGTCAAGCACGGATATGACGCCGGTGTCCGCTTCGGTAAGCAGCTCGAGCAGGATATGATCGCTGTACCTCTGGGGCCTACCCTGCGATATGCAATCGTGGCCACGCCGGAGTATCTCCGGCAGAACGGCACGCCCTCAGCGCCGCATGACCTTATCGATCACAATTGCATCCAACGCCGTTTCCCGGGCGGCACTTATGCAGTCTGGCATTTCGAGAAGGATGGAGAGCCGCTGGAGATCACGCCAACCGGTCGGCTGACTCTCAGTACCGCCCACCAAGAGCTTCAGGCAGCGCTCGCAAGCCAGGGGATCGCCCATGTCTTCGAAGATTATGCGCAAGCACATCTGGCCACGGGCGACCTTATCGAAGTCTTGGCGGATTGGAGCCCGCAATTGCCGAGCTGGTTCCTCTATTATCCCAGCCGCCGTCACTCCAGCGCCGCCATGCAGGCCTTCTTGCAGCATATCCGAGGCTATTCGCATCGCTTACATCCCAAGAAGCAGCAAGCCTGAGCCGAGATATCATTCTGTAAGTGGCGGAGCTTCAGGATCGAACCCATCGCCCTGCATTCTGTCTCGATCCTCGTAAGAGCCTTCCTACGGCACCTATGATGCTGTCACCGCCAAGCGCAGGTTGGGCTGCTACGAGACAGGTGAGGATGACAGCACCTCCCGAAGCGTGTCGATGAAGGCGCGCAGACTGCCCGGCACATGGCGGCGGCCGGGATAATAAAGGATCAGGCCCGGGATCAGTGGGCACCAGTCCTCCAGCACCGGCAGGAGCATTCCCTCAGCGATCTGCGAGGCGACCGCATGCTCCGGCACATAGGCGATGCTTTGCCAATCTCATCGGCAAGAGCCGGCAGCCGCACGTTGTCACCGTTCTTCGGCCGGTAGAAGTCGCCGGGCAGCGAAATGCCGTAGCGGTTGGTGAAGGTGAGCTTTTCGTGGTCGGGGATGTCGGTCCCGCTGCATGGAGAGCAGCGGTCGGGCGATGCTGCATATTCTATCGGGCCCATCCAGGGCCATGCCGCCCTGCCGGCGTTGGCGAGCAGGGCGGCATTTGAGATGTTCTCACACCCCAATGACCCTTCAGCACTCACCGGCGATCGGCAATGTTTCGAGATCCGCGATCGTTTGAAGCTCCACCACCTGCAATTCAGGCGTACTTACCATTTCGACCGGTGGCAGCAGCGTGATTTCGCGGCGCTCCTTTTCCGAAACCATGGCGAGGTCGATCACCTTCTGCAGGTTTGTGGCATGGCGGAAGCTCGGTTCGAGCTGCTTTCCGGTGGCGATCGCCTCGACGAAACGCTCATAATTGGTCGGCACCGCCGGAACCTCGATGTTTCTCCAGGTGGCCGTTTCGATATCCTCGCCGAGACAACCGCGCAGTTCCGAATCCGTCGGCCGGTGCGTGACCTCGAGGCTGCCGCGCTCGCCATAGATGCGCAGCTTCAGCTCATTGAGGTGGCCCGTCGCCCAGCGGCTGGCGTGAATGACGCCGAGCGCGCCATTGGCGAAGCCGACGGACATGGTGAAGCTGTCATTGGCATCCAGCACATATTCGCCGATCTCGTTGTTCGGCGCCTTGTCGAAGGCTTTCATCCGGGAGAACACATGATCGATATCGGTGGCTGCGCCATAGGCGGCGAAATCGAGGATGTGGATGCCGACATCGCCCAGCACTCCGTTCGAACCATGGCCGGTCGACAACCGCCAGAGCCAGCGCGATTCCGTACGCCAGTCGCCCCAGGCACGGGAGACGAGCCAGCTCTGGAGATAGGAGGCCTCGACGTGGCGGATCGTCCCCAATTGACCGGCCAGCACCATCCCGCGGGCATATTGCAGCGGCGCCACGTTGCGATAGGTCAGGTTCACCATGTTGACGACGCCGGCTGCCTCCGCGGCATGGGTCATCTCCATGGCTTCGGCGTGGTTCTCGGCTAGCGGCTTTTCGCAGAAGACATGCTTGCCGGCGGCGATCAGCGCCAGTGAGGTCGCATGATGCATACGGTCGGGCGTGACATTGGTCGCGGCGTCGAATTCACCCCAGGCGATTGCCTCTTCAAGGGTCAGGAAGCGCTTCTCGATGCCGAAATGATCGGCGAATTCGGCGAGCCGAACCGGATCCGTATCCACGGCGGCGACGACTTCCACGCCGTCGATGGCCTTGAAATGGTTCGTCTGGCTCTTGGCCATCGCGCCGGTGCCAACAATAATCAGTCTCATATAGTAAGTTCCTCAGCGATAACCGGCTTCACCGGCCTTATGCAATTTCGGTCCGCGTTCGACGATCGGCTCATGCGCCTTTTCGACGGGCACGTTGGGAGCGTCGGTGATGGTTTTCAGATCGCCCTGCGGGTTATGGGCCCACTTCACGGCGTTGATCAGCACTTTCCGGACATTGACGTCATGATAGGTCGGGTATGTTTCGTGGCCCGGGCGGAAATAGAAGATGTTGCCAGCGCCGCGGCGCCAGGTAAGCCCGGAGCGGAATACTTCGCCGCCCTGGAACCAGGAGATGAATACGGTCTCCAGCGGTTCGGGAACGGAGAATTGCTCGCCATACATCTCCTCGTTTTCGAGGACGAAGCTTTCGTCGAGCCCGGCGGCGATCGGGTGGCGGGGATTGATCACCCACAAGCGCTCGCGCTCGCCCGCCTCGCGCCATTTGAGCGCGCAGGGCGTTCCCATCAGCCGTTTGAAGATTTTCGAAAAATGGCCGGAATGCAGGACGATCAGGCCCATGCCTTCCCAGACGCGCCTGGCGACGCGCTCGACGATATCGTCGGAAACCTCGTTGTGTGCCTTGTGTCCCCACCAGACGAGCACGTCGGTTTCGGCGAGCCTGGCCTCGTTCAGACCGTGCTCCGGTTCCTGCAGCGTGGCGGTGGTGGCATGAATCGCCGGATCGCTGTTGAGCGCATTGGCGATCGTCACATGCATGCCTTCGGGATAAATCTCCCGGACGAGGGCATTGGTATTCTCGTGGATGTTTTCACCCCATACAATTGTGCGAATAGGCACTTTCGTCATTCCTTGATCTGATTTTCGTGAGGAGTATTACGCGTGAACCGGATCGGTCCGTCCGCCGGCGGCCGATCGGGAACATGATGAGATCAGCGCACCGCACAAGGCTACCCGTTAGGCCGACGCCTCGATTGGCCGAGAATTGAATGCTCTTGCCGACAAAACCCCGCCAGCCTTTCGGCCCAGCCGTTGCCTGGATTGCCAGCTTTCCGAACGGTCAGCGTCTCTTCTCCCGAGCCGGGATCGGCGCCGCTGCCGTAGCGGAAATTTCCGATTTCAACGTGCCGTAGCAGACCGCCAATCGCCGTGCAATCCCGATATATTAGGGTGGGATAGTTCAGTGTGCATATCCATGGGAATGACGCCTACGCCTGTGGAATCAGCCGACCAGCGTCCCCTTGAGCGCGCCGGAGCGTCTGGAGGATGAAGCCACCGGCGCCGGACCATCCTCATCGGTATGCGCCAGATCCCGGATGATCGGGCAGTCGGGCCGTGCATCGCCATGGCAATGGGTAGCGAGATGGCGAAGCGTATCGGCCATGGCGCGAAGCTCCCGCATCTTGGCTTCCAGTTCCTCGACATGCTCCAACGCGATGCGCTTGACGTCGGATGATGCGCGGCTACGGTCGCGCCAGAGCGCTAGGAGCTGGCGGATATGCTCGATCGAAAAGCCGAGATCGCGGCCGCGGCGGATGAAGCGCAACGTCTCGAGATCATTGGCCGAATAGACGCGATAACCCGACAGCGTCCGCTCCGCTGGCTCGATCAGTCCGATCGATTCATAGTGGCGGATCATCTTGGCTGAAACGCCTGATGCGGTAGCCGCCTCTCCGATATTCATGGGGTATTCTCCTGTCACCGATCCGGCCATATATAAGGGTTCGAGGGCCCTCACGCCAAATGGAGATGGAAAATGGCTGTCAGTACAGTCCTGGATATGATCCTTGGCCATGGTTGGTATACGCCGGAAGGACAGGCCACATGATATTCGGAGAGGTCCTGGTCGGCGAGGCAGAAGGTGCAATCCTTGCCCATTCGGTTTCGGTCCAGTCAGTTTCGGGGCACATATCGAGCCTCCGGAAAGGCCATTTGCTGACGCGCAGTGATATTGAGACGCTCCACGCGGCCGGTGTGTCGCGTGTCACGGTGGCGCGTCTCGAAGAGACCGACATAGGCGAGGACGATGCCGCCTCGCGGCTTGCCAACGAGCTCGAAATAGCCGGCGTGCGGATCGGCCCGGCCTCGACCGGGCGGGTCAATTTCTTTGCCCTCGAAGGTGGGCTCTTCACGGTCGATCCTGATGTCATCGATGGTATCAATGCGGTCGATCCTGCCGTCACCATTGCGACGTTGAGTGATTATGACCGGGTGCAGTCCGGCCAGATGGTGGCGACGGTCAAGATCATTCCCTTTGCGGTGGATGCCGGGATCATCGAGCGGATCGAAAAGCGGATATCCGGCCGTGCGGCCTTCGGCGTTCTCCCGTTCCGCCCGCAGCGCGTCGGACTTATCCAGACGGTTCTGCCCTCCGTCAAGCCGAGCGTGCTCGACAAAACCAAGCGCATCATGGAAGCGCGTATTGCGCGCAATGCCGGGACGGTGTGCGGCGAGATGCGTGTTGCGCACCGTATGGCGGACCTGAAGGAGGCAATCCGGCAGATGCAGGCGGCGTGCGATACCCTCATCGTTTTCGGCGCTTCCGCGGTGGCCGATCCCGCCGATATCGTGCCGCAGGCGATCCGCGAGGCGGGTGGTACGGTGCATCACATTGGCATGCCGGTCGATCCCGGCAATCTGCTCATCCTCGGCGAACTCGACGGCAAGCCGGTGATCGGCGCGCCCGGCTGCGCCCGCAGCGCGAAGGAAAACGGCTTCGACTGGGTGCTGGACCGGCTGATGGCGGGTGTCGAGGTCACGCCGCAAGATATCGTCGGCATGGGCGTCGGCGGTCTGCTGATGGAGATCCCCAGCCGGCCCCAGCCGCGCCAGGCGGAGCCTGCCGCCCGACCCGTCACAGTCGCCATCGCGCTGCTTGCCGCCGGCCAATCACGCCGGATGGGCGGGCCCAACAAGCTCCTGGCGCGGATCGACGGCGAACCAATCGTCCGGCTTTCGGCCCGGCGGGCACTCGCTTCCGGCGGCAGTCCAGTTATCGCGGTGCTGGGTCATATGGCCGGCGAGATCGAGGCGGCGCTTTCGGGGCTCAATGTGACGACCGCCATCAATGGCGCCTATGCCGTAGGCATCTCTTCTTCGATCAAGGCGGGGCTGCTGCATGTGCCGGCTGATGCGGATGGCATGATGGTGCTCCTTGCCGACATGCCGGCTCTTGGGCCGGATCATTTGAAGCGCCTTATCGACGCTTTCGCCAAGGCGGGCGGCAGCGCTGTGGTGCGCGCCAGCTTCGACGGCAAGCGCGGCAATCCCGTCATCCTGCCGAGAAGCCTGTTCGGGGCAATCGAGCGCCTTACAGGGGATGTCGGCGCCCGCCATCTGATCGAAACCGGCGATACGCCCGTGATCGACGTGGAAATCGGCCCGGCGGCGATGGTGGACGTCGATACGCCTGATGATCTGCAGACCGCCGGCGGCGTTATCGCATAGCCGGCGGCCCGGATCGGCGTTACCGATGCGGCTCGCTGCGCAGCACCTTCCATGTCGCATAGAGCATCAGCAGGAGCAGGATCGCGAATGGGAAGCCGGTGGCGATGGCGCCCGCCTGGAGTGCGGCGAGCCCGCCGCCGAGCAGCAATGCGATCGCTACCAGTCCTTCAAATATCGCCCAGAAGACACGTTGCCTGACCGGAGCATCGACCTTGCCGCCGGCGGTGATGGTGTCGATCACCAGCGAGCCTGAATCGGACGATGTGACGAAGAAGACGATGACGAGAACGATGCCCATGAACGAAGTGACGGAAGCGAGTGGCAAATCCGCCAACATCTTGAACAGCGAAAGCTCCGGAACATAATCGACCACCGTCTGCTGCACGCCCATATAGCCCTCATTGAGGAACTGCTCCAGCGCGGTGCCGCCGAAAGTCGTCATCCAGAGGATGGAGGCGAGCGTCGGGATGATGAGAACGCAGGTGATGAACTCCCGCACGGTGCGTCCGCGCGAAATGCGGGCGATAAACATGCCGACGAAGGGCGACCAGGATATCCACCAGGCCCAATAGAAGGTGGTCCAGCCATGGACGAAGGATTCGTCGGTGCGGCCGATCCAGTTGGCGAGCGCCGGCAGATCCTTGATATAGTTGAAGCCGTTGGTGAAGAAGCCGGTGATGATGGACATCGTCGGGCCGAGCACTATGACGAACAGCATCAATGCCACGGCAAGCAGCATGTTGATTTCGGATAGACGCTTCACGCCGGCATCGAGACCGGCAACCACGGAGCCGAGCGCGATTGCCGTGATGCCCATGATCAAAAGCACCTTCATCATATCCGTATTGGGCACGCCATAGAGATCGTTGAGGCCGGCGAGCGCCTGTGACGCGCCGAAGCCGAGCGAGGTGGCGAGGCCGAAAAGCGTGGCGAAGACCGCCAGCGTGTCAATAACGTGGCCGGGCCATCCGCGAATGCCTTCGCCGAAGATCGGGTAGAAGGCAGAGCGGACCGAAAGCGGCAACCCTTTATTATAGGCGGCAAGCGCCAGGGCAAGCGCTACGATGGCGTAGATCGCCCAGGGATGCAGCCCCCAGTGATAGATCGTCGCCGCCATGCCGAGCTCGCGGGCGCGGTCAACGGCGCCCTCTACCAGAACTCCGTCGACAACAGGCGGTGCCGCGCCGAGCGGCGGATTGTTGAAATGATACATCGGCTCCAGCACGCCGAAGAACATCAGGCCGATGCCCATGCCTGCAGCGAACAGCATCGAAAACCATCCGGAATAGGAATAGTCCGGCACCGCATCGATGCCGCCGATTCTGACCTTGCCGAGCGGCGAAATGGCCACCACGAGGCAGAACAGCACGAAGATATTGGCCGCGATCATGAACAGCCAGTCGAATGTCGAGGTCAGCCATGTTCTCAGGCCCTCGAGCACTGTCCCGGCGAAATCGCGGAAGATGAGCGCGAGGATGACGAAGCCCACGATCGTGACCGCGGAGATGAAGAAGACCGGATTGTGAACGTCGAGCCCGGCGATCTGGACATTGTCCTGGCCGGCTTCCAATCCGTGTTCGTCGAATCCCAATGGCGGGGCCGGCGTTGGTGTATCCGTCATTTTTCTCTCCCCTCGTTCTAAAAAATCGATTCAGACGGAGAACAATAGTGCCAGTGTCGCAAAGAGGATGCAAATCGGCCTCGCCGAGGCCGTCATCATTTCCATTGCAGCCATCTTTCGACACGGTAAAGCAAGCGCAGAACGATGGCTCCAATTGCTGTCGCAAAAAAGCCAATGATCCAGAAACCATAGCCAGTCGAAAGACCGATCGAGGCCGCAAGCCACATGCCGGCACCGGTTGTCAGCCCATGCACCTGGCCTTTGCCGAAGACGATCAGCCCGGCGGCGAGAAAAGCCACGCCGGCCGTCACCGCCTCGACGATGCGCAGGGGATCGATCCTGACCTGCTCGATCTGGTAGAGCGGCGCCTTGGTGATTTCACCGGCAAGAATGCCGAAAACGGCGGCTGCCAGCCCGACGAGCAGGTGCGTGCGCAGGCCGGCAGGCCTGCTGCGGCTTTCCCGGTCGATGCCGATCAGCGCTACGAGAACCAGGGCGCCGCAAATTCGTGCCAGGATGATATGGTACGGAATGGCGGTATCCGGCAGCATATCGGCGGCGATATCGGCCAATATCTTTTCCATGCCGGGAAACCGCAGGAATAGCCGTTTGGTTCCGCGTTGGTGCAATTGTTCAAACCCCGCTAAACTGTATCCGAGGTTTTGGACAATCCACGGGGCAAGGATGAAAAGGCACGCGCATATCACCTATCCGCCGCTGAACACGCTGAAAGCGGTCTGTGAGAATGTATGGGTCGTCGACGGCCCGGTCATCCGCTTCGGCATGCCATGGCCTAAGATGCCCTTTCCGACAAGAATGACGGTGATCCGCCTCGGCAAAGGCGAACTCTTCATCCATTCCCCCACGCCGCTGGTACCATCGCTGAAAGCGGAGATCGAGGCCATTGGCCGGCCGCGCTGGATCATCGGCCCCAACCGCATCCATTACTGGTGGGTGCCGGACTGGCGGAACGCCTTTGCTGATGCGGATATCTATCTCGCGCCGCGGATCGAGGAGCAGTCGAAGGGCCGCATCGATTTCAGATATACGCTGCTCGACCGCGATGGAGGCTATCCCTGGGACAAGGATATCGCGACGCTTCCCGTCACCGGCGATTTCATGACGGAGGTGGAGTTCTTTCATCGGCCGAGCCGGACGCTGGTGCTCACCGATTTCATCGAGAATTTCGAGCCGCGCAAGCTCGATTCATTTCTCATGCGGTGGCTAACCTGGTTCGGCGGGGTGCAGGACCCCGACGGCCAGATGCCGCGCGACATGCGGCTGACCTTTTCCAAGCAGAAGCCTCAATTACGCGCGGCGATCGAAACGATGATCACGTGGCAACCCGAGCGCATCATCCTGGCGCATGGCCGTTGGTATGACAGAAACGGTGCCAACGAATTGCGCCGGGCATTCCGCTGGGTGCTCAAGTAGAACTTGCGGCGCTGTTCCGACGTGGTGCAGCGCGCTTGGGACGCGGCGATGGCTTTTTCTGCCGATGCTGCGCGGCGATCGGTGAAATCTCTTCCATGGCAAAGGCATCGACGGCGATGACGCGGGCGGCTGCCGCCTTCGCTTCGGCAAGCTGCGCGAACTCCATATCGCTGATGATGCTCTTGTCACGGGCCTCTTCCGCATTGCGCACCCGCTTCTCCCGCATCTTCTTCTCGATGGGCTCCGCGGCTTCGACAAGCGCGAAGGCCTGTTCGAGATCCTTCAACGGGTGCTCCTGACGACCTTCGCCGAGATAGATATCCGGCGTCAGCCGGTCGCGCTGGGGCGAATTGCGCATCAAGGTTTCAGCCACGTCGTTGGTCAGCTTGTCCGACGGTACTGCGTCGGGAAGCCCGACAGGGAAGGCGAGCAGGCGAATGAGGACAGCCGCCCAGCGCGCCGGCAGATTATCGAGTACCCCGGCAAAAGCAGCGGCGATGCGGCTCTGCCCCTGCGCCATGACATAGTCGACGATGGGCCCGTCCTCCTGCGGCCGGCCCTCGTCCTCGAAGCGCTTCAGGACGGCGCCCAGCAGATAGAGTTCGGAGAGGATGTCGCCGAGGCGGGCCGAAATCATCTCCTTGCGCTTCAGCGCGCCGCCCAGCGTGGCAAGCGACAGATCGGTGAGGAGCGCGAAAGCCGAGGCATAGCGCGAGAGCTGCTTCCAGTGATTGCGCATCGCCGCGCCTTCGGGCGCTGGGGCGAGATGGCCGCCGGACCAGCCGCGCAGGAAAGCCCGCCCGGCGGTGGCAAAGGCGTGGCCGATATGCTTCCACAATGTCTTGTCGAAACGATCGAGACCGCGCGCCTTGTCGCTATCGGAGAGGGCCAGCAATTCCTCGAGCATATAGGGATGGGAGCGGATCGCGCCCTGGCCGAAGATCATCAGGTTGCGGGTCAGGATATTGGCGCCCTCGACCGTGATGCCGATCGGTACCGAGCGGTACTGGCCGCCGAGATAGTTCCTGGGACCATCGACGATCGCCTTGCCGCCATGGATATCCATCGCGTTGATGATGGAATCGCGCATGCGGTCCGTGGCATGATATTTCATGATCGCCGAGATCACTGATGGCCGGTGCCCCTCGTCGAGCGCGGCAATGGTGAGGCGTCTTGCTGCATCGATCAGATAGGTATTGGCGGCCAGATCGGCGAGCGGCTTGCGGATGCCCTCGAACATGCCGATCGGGACATTGAACTGGGTTCGGATGCGGGCATAGGCGCCGGTGGTGCGCGCGCAGATCGCGGCGGAGGCCGCGGATTGCGAGGGCAGCGAGATGCTGCGTCCGGCGGCAAGCGCCGTCATCAGCATCTTCCAGCCCTGGCCGATCCGCTCCTCGCCGCCGAGGATATGATCGAGAGGTACGAACACGTCCTTGCCGTAGAGCGGCCCGTTCTGGAAATAGGTGAATTGCGGGATGTGGCGTTCGCCATGGCTGACGCCGGGGGTCGATGTGGGGAGCAGCGCGACGGTGATGCCAAGATCCTCCCCACGGCCGAGATGGTTTTCCGGATCGTGCATCTTGAAGGCCAGACCCATGACGGTCGCTATGGGGCCGAGCGTGATGTAGCGCTTGTGGAAATTGAGCCGGATGCCGAGGGTCTTTTTGCCCTTCCACATGCCGTATTCGACGATGCCGGTGTCGGTCATTGCCGCCGCATCGGAGCCGGCATCGGGCGAAGTGAGGCCGAAGCAGGGGATTTCCCGCCCGTCAGCGAGCCTGGGCAGCCAATAATCGCGTTGTTCGTCGGTGCCGAAATGCATGAGCAACTCGCCCGGGCCTAACGAGTTGGGCACCATCACGCTCACGCCGGCGACGACGCTGCAGGAGGAAACCGTGCGCACCACCTCCGAATGAGCGGTGTTAGAGAAGCCGAGACCGCCATATTTCTTCGGGATGATCATGCCGAAGAATTTCTTTCGGCGCATGAAGTTCCAGACTTCGGTCGGCAGGTCGCGATCCTGCCAGACGATCTTCCAATCGTCGACCATGGCGCAAAGCTCGCGCACCGGGCCGTCCATGAAGGACTGCTCCTCCTCGGTGAGCTTTGCCCGCGGCATGGCGAGAAGCTTGTTCCAGTCGGGATTGCCGGTGAAGAGCGCGCCGTCCCACCAGACGGTGCCTGCGTCGATCGCCTCCCGCTCGGTCTCGGAGATCGGCGGCATGACTCGCGCGGCCTGTCTGAACAGCGGCCTTGTAATGAAGTCACGGCGGAAGGTGCGCAGGTCCATGATCAAGCTCCCTGTTGGAATCACCATCATAGAGCGGTTCCCGTTTTGAAGGAAACAAAGGAGAACTCAGGCAGTTTCGCGGCTTTCTCCTCGCCCTAGCATCCAAATGAGATAGGTACCGCCGATAAGGGAAGCAAAGAGGCCAAGCGGCAGTTGATAGGGGAAGGCAACCATGCGCGACAGCCAGTCGGAAAGGACCATCAATCCGCTGCCGATCAGCACGCTGCCGATAAGGCCGGGCAATGGCCGGTGAAGGCCGATGAGCCGTGCCAGATGCGGGGCGATGAGGCCGATGAAGCTCAGGGGACCGACGAGCAGGGAGGCAAATGCCGTGAGGCCGGCGCAGAGAACGATGAGCAGGAGCCGACTCATTGCCAGCGGCAGGCCGAGGGCATGCGCGGTCGTGCGCCCCAGCGGCAGGACATCGAGCCACCGTGAGGTGAAGAAGAGCGGCGTGATAAGCAGAAACGCTGCCGCCCAGGCAAGCCAGGCTTCGCCGGTGTCAACTTCACTGATGGAGCCGCTTAGCCATTGGAGAAGCTGGAAGGCCTGCCGGTTGCCCGTGGCGATGGCCGCCGTCAGCACGGCGCTGCACAGCACGCTCATGGCAATGCCGGCGAGAAGCAGGCGCTCCGGCCCGAAGCCGCTGCGCGCGGCAATCACGAGCATGACAGCGAGCACTATGAGCGCGCCTGCGGATGCGCCTGCCAATTGAAGGCCTTGCCCCGGCATGGCGCTCAGATAGAGGATTGCGGCGAGGCCGACGCCCGCGCCGGTGCCGACGCCCAGGATTTCCGGGCTCGCCAGCGGATTGCCGGTGAGGCGCTGCATGATCGTGCCGGCAGCGGCGAGCATCGCGCCAGCGGCGGCGGCGATGGCGACACGGGGGCTACGGAAGGTGAGAATATCCTGCAGTAATACGCCATGGGCAAGGCTCCAGCCATCCGGTCCGCGTCCGAGAATGAGCGCGAGGATCAGCATGACAAGTGCAAGAAGCAGGAGGATGCCTAGCGTCAGAAGTGGATAGGACGCGCGGCGCGTTGCGGGCGGCTTGGCATTGAGCGATGGCCATTCGAGCATGCGCAAGCGCGGCAGGAGCCAGAGGAGCAGCGGGCCGCCAAGGAGGGCTGTCGCTGCGCCGGTGGGGATGCGTTCGCCGCCGGAGCCCGCGAAAAGCTGCACCAGCCCATCGGCGAGCCAGAGCAGGACCGCGCCGATGAGTGGCGCGGCAATGAGTTTCTGGCGCGGCGTACGCGCGCCGCTCAAGGTGGCAAGGGCCGGTGCGGCAAGGCCGATGAAGCCGATGATGCCGACTTCCGCCGTCACGCTCGCCGCCAGCCAGACGGCAAGGCCGATCACCATGAACCGGGTGGCGTAGAGCGCGACGCCGAGGCTGCGGGCGTTCGTTTCATCGAGGCCGAGAATGGTGAGCGGGCGTAGCAGCAGGAGAGAGGCGCAAGCAACGAAAGCCAACCGCAACGTGATAGCAATCGTAGGTCCCCAGCCCTGCTGGGACAGTGTTCCGCCGCCCCAGATGAACAGCGAGAACATATATTCGCCATTGGCGAGAATGAGCGCGGCGCTTGCGGCGGTGGCGGTCAGCGAAACCATCATGCCGGCGAGCACGACGGAAACCGGTTCCAGATCGCGCCGCCAGTTCAGCGCCAGGATGAAGGCGACCGCCGCCAGCCCGCCCACCAGCGCCACGCCCTCGCGGCCCGCTTCCAGCAGCGTGGGGGCATAGATGGCCGCCGCCGCCATGGCGAGCTGCGCCCCGGCGGAGATGCCGAGCGTCGAGGGTTCGGCAAGCGGATTGCGCAGCACGCGCTGGAGAAGCAGCCCGGAAAGGCCGAGCGCCGCCCCGCATAGCAGCGCCATCGCCGCGCGCGGCAAGGTCGCGTTCAGCAGGATGATGCGCTGGAGCGCGGGCACGGCGCTGCCGGGCGACAGATGCCCGGCTATGGTGATGGCGCAAAGAATGGCGGCGGCGAGCGCCGCCAGCGCCCATACGAGGATGGAGCGGCGGGGAAGAACGATGTTACTCATCGGAACATCTCATTACACGGAAACGCTGGCGGGACAGCGCCCCCCTCTGCCCGGCAGGGCAGAGGGGGGCGCCTGGCGATTCCATCAAACAGGGCGCTCTCAACGGTTTTCCTGCAGGAATGGCCCAGCATGGCCCAAAAGCCGGACGAAGCGGCGGGCGGCGGGCAGGCCGCCGAAATGGTCGATGGGATCGAGCATGGCCACGCGGCCTTGGCTCACCGCCGGCAGCGCATTCCAAATGGGGCTTTGGGGCAGGATGTCGCGCGCCTCGGGCGGGACAGGACCGATGACCACGATATCCGCGTCTGGAACCGCCGCCAGCGCCTCGATGCCGACGGGCGCGGTCGCCGAATAGCTGGTGGTTCCCGTCCATGCATTGGCAAGGCCGATGCGGGTGAGCACGTCGCCGAACATGCTGTCGCCGCCGAAAGCACGGAAATGCCTGCTGTCACCGATGCTGATGAGGAAGACGGGGCGGTGGGCGCGTGTCTGGACGCGCTCGCGCAAGACGGCGATTTCCGCGCCCAATGCCGCGATATAGCTGCGCGCGGCGTCTTCCCGGCCGAGCTTCTGGCCAAGCGCAAGCATGGCGTCTCGCGCGGGATCGAAGGGCGGAACGCCGGTCTCATAGATCGTCCGAGAAAAGACCGGCGCGACGCGCTCGAAAGCCGGGCGGCGATATTCGTAAAAGTTGGAACTCAGGATGAGGTCCGGCGCGATGATGCGCAGCAATTCCATATTGGGCGTGCCGCGCAGGCCGAGGTCCGTGACGCTTTGCGGCACTTCCGGCTCAATGGCGATTTCGCGGAACTGGATGAGCTCGGTGGCGGCGACGGGAACGACGCCTATGGCAAGCGCCGTTTCCAGCATGGCCCAGTCGATCACCGCGATGCGGGGCAGGGGGGCGGCGGAAAGCACGGCCGGCCATGCAAATGCGCTCGCCGCAAGGGCGAGTACGCTGCGTCTCGTCGGTTTTTGCCGGTCGATGGCCATCAGGTCCCGTAAAGGCTTGTCCAAGCCTTCGCAAGTTTTGGCCTATTCACCCCCCTCTGGCCGGCAGGCCAGAGGGGGATATCGTTGTCACAACGTTTCATTGAGAAGCGAACTGCACTTAAGAAACGACGGTCCTCACCACTTTACATGCGCTTTCAACAGCGCCTTGCGGCCTTCGCCGTAGCCGCAGGACTGGACCGTCTGGCAGCCCGCCACATAGTCCTTGTCGAAGAGATTGGTGACATTGAGGTCGACGCCCCAATTGTCCTTCTCGTAGCCGAGCTTCAGGTCGACCAGCGCGACATCCGGAACCTTGTACTGGTTCTCCGCATCCGCATAGGAGGAGCCGACATAGCGTACGCCGGCACCGAGCTGAAGCCCCTGAAGCGCGCCGTCGAGGAAGGTGTATTGCGCAAAGACTGAGGCCTGCGTCTCCGGCAGGAGGTAGGGCCGGTTGCCGATAATGGCGGTGTTGTCGTCCTCGGTCACTTCCAGCCTGTAGGTGGTGAACGCGGCCGTCACGCGCCAGGCATCGGTGATATTGGCCTGCAATTCCAGTTCCACGCCACGCGAGTTCACTTCGCCGATCTGCGTCTTGTCGTTGAACGGGCCGGTCACTACGTTCTGCTTGGTCAGATCAAAGAACGAGGCGGTGATGAGACCATCGAACGCTTGCGGACGATACTTGATGCCCACCTCATATTGCTGGCCGGTTTCGGCTTTCGCCTGTTCGCCCGGACGGAGGTTTTCGATAACCGGATTGAAGAAGGTGGCGACGCTGGCATAGGGCGTCAGGCCGTTTTCAAATTCATAACCGATGCCGAAGCGGCCGCTCGCCTCGCCCTGATGATCGCGATAGTCTGGAAGACCTTCGGATTTATCCGAGACGTAATCGTAGCGGCCGTTGAGGGTCATGATCCAGCCATCGCCGAAGCGGAGCTGGTCCTGGGCATAGATGCCGATCTGATTGCGACGCAGATCCTGATCGATATAGGGATCGAACATCGGCCCCTGCGGCTCGCCATAGACTGGGTCTATGGCGTCGATCGGCGTGGCGCCGCCCGTCTGCTGCATCTGATCGATTTTGAAATATTTATATTCGATGCCGAAGAGCAGGGTGTGCTCGATGGCGCCCGTTGTCACCTTGCCCTGCAACTGATTATCGACGAGGAAGGTGTTGACCGTCGTGTCGTGACGGAAATTGATGCGATGGAGATCGGAACTGCCGGGAAGTGGCTCCATCAGTCCGCCCCAGGCTCCGTCCTCATAGCCATAAGCATAGAGACTATGCTCCTTCACATGCGCAAAGCCGTAGCGCAGATTCTGCCGCACCGTCCAATCGTTCTCGAAGGTGTGTTCGAGTTCATAGCCGATCGACGCCTGCTCGCGGTCGTAGCTATCTATCGATGGCTCGGTGAAATTGCGCTTGCGCGAAATCTTGCCGAAGGGCGCGTCCACCACCGTGCCGAAATAGGGCAGGAAGGCGCCGCCATTATGCGTGCCGTCGAGATGGGTATAGTTGGCGAGAACGGTGAGCTTCGTCGCCGCGTCCGGGCTCCAGGAGATGCTGGGCGAAATGACGCCACGGAAGTCTTTCTCGAAATCGGTATAGCCGTCGCCGCCGGCGATGATGCCATTGATGCGGTAATCGACTACGTCGGAGGCCTTGTCGCCGATGTCGAAGCCCATATAGCCGTTGCCGAACGAGTTGATGCCAGCCTCGACATAGCGCAGGCGTTCGCCGGTCGGGCGCTTGCTGATATAATTGACCATGCCGCCCGGGTTGGCGCCGCCATAGAGGGCGGAGGCGGGCCCCTTCAGCACTTCGATGCGCTCGAGGCCGAAGCTGTCGATCAGGAAGCCGCCGAAGCCATAGCTGAAGTTCTGAAGTCCATCGAGATAGGTGCCGGACTGGGTCGCATCGAAGCCGCGGATATAGAGCCAGTTGGTATCAAAATCGGGGCCAAAGGGCTGGGCGAAGACACCGGCGGTATAGCGCAGCGCCTCATCCACTTTCTGCGCGCCGAGATCGTCCATCTCCTCGCGTCCGACGACGGAGACGGCCTGCGGGATCTGCTCGATCGGCGTGTCGGTCTTGGAGCCGGTAGCGGTATTTTCAGGGACAAATCCCTTGACCGGGCCGGTGGCGCTCGCCTCTCCGCCTTCTCCGCTTTCGACGGTGATCTGCTGCAGTTGGATCGGCGTGCCGTTCTCCTGTGCCTGAAGCGGTGAAGAAAGGAGAACGGGAAGTGTCGCCGTGCTGCCCAGGAGAATACGGAGAATAAGCTTCCGGCGCGGTGTGTTCATTGCAATTAGCCCCTGCTTGACGGGGTAACCGCCTCCGGTTCCAAATGCGGCGATCGGAAGTCAGCCAACCCTTAACCCTGTCGAAATAAGATGAGTTTTTATATCAACAATCTATACATGGATTGTCGGTTCTTGCTCTGGTTTGAATGCTTTTGGGCCTTTATCTCGGCATCAGCTGCTTTGCGCGCGCAGCCATGCGGCCGGGGTTGTTCCAACGAAGCGCTTGAAAACCCTGGTGAAATGAGCCTGGTCCGAAAAGCCGGTCGCCGAGGCCACCCAGGTCAGCGAAACCGAATTGCGGTTCATCAGTTCGCACGCTTTCCTGATGCGCGCGTGCATCTGCCATTGGTGCGGCGGCATGCCGGTCGAGGCTTTGAAGGCGTGGCTGAAATAGGTTTCCGACAGGCCAGCGAGCTGGGCCAACTCGCGCAGCCTGATGGAGCGCAGGCAATTCGCCTCGATGAAATCGATCGTGCGGCGCAACTGGCGCGGTGAGAGCTGACTGCGCTTCCTCTCCGGCTTCTGCCCGATCTTGAACAGATCAGCGAAAAGTGCTGCCGCCAGCCCGTCGCCATAGAGGTCGTGCAGCGGATCGTCGTTCAAGCATTCAGCGGCGATGAGACCGGCGAGACGGGCGATGCGCTCGTCGGAGAACATCAGGCGAGGAACCGAGAGCTTCTCGATGTCGAGTTGACCGGCGAAACGCCGGGACAGCGCCTCGATATCGAAGTGCAGATCGAGATGACGAAGAAAGCCGGTGTTCTCCGCTTCGCTCCAGATCGGCATGCCGGCGGGGATATAGCTCATCCGGTAGGGAGCGGCGCTCTTTGGCGTGGGCTGCTGGTGCTCGCTCTGCCTGATGGCGAAGCGGCCTACGCCGTCGTTGTCGAGCACGACGAAAAGGCGCGGCGCCTTGGAAACATATTGGCCGGAAGCACCTTCGGCGCAGATCACCGACCAGACATCGGCGATGACGCCGTTCCACGCGCGCCAATGCAGGCCGTCCACGATGGAGACGCCTTCGACCTTGCTTTTCATCTGGGGGTGGAACGTCATGAGCCCGATGCCATGAGGATCTTTGCACGGAAGAAACAAAATATGTCTATGAAAGTCAAGTTTTAATCCGATTGGTCACTCCGACGCATTCCGGTCAAAGGAGTTGCGTCCATCACCTGCCTATCGCATTTTGAGCCATTACGGTTGAGGAGGCGGCAAGTCAGGTGAGTTCAAGGCGCGACAACAACAATACCAGGCTCGACGATGCGGCGCGCGCGGGATGGCTTTATTACATAGCCGGCAATACGCAGGATGAGATCGCGGCCAAGCTCGGCATTTCCCGCCAGTCGGCGCAGCGCATGGTATCACTTGCCGTTTCAGAAGGGTTGGTCAAGGTACGCCTCGACCATCCGATCGCCAATTGCCTGGAACTCGCGTCACAGCTCAAGAAGCAATTCGGCCTGCGGTTCGCCGAGGTGGTGCCGACCGATCCCGCCTCATTATCAACGACGCTGGGCGTGGCCGAGGCCGGAGCGGAGGAGATGGCACGCTGGCTGAAATCGCCCGAGCCGATCATCATGGCGATCGGCACGGGGCGCACGCTGAAGGCGGCGATCGAGCAATTGTCGCCGATGGAATGCCCTCAACACAAGGTCGTCTCGCTCACCGGCAATATCGCTCCCGACGGCTCGGCCGCCTTTTATAACGTCATCTTCAATATCGCCGATGCGATTCACGCGCGCAGCTTCCCCATGCCGCTGCCGGTCATCGCCTCCTCGCCGGAGGAGCGTGAGCTCCTGCATGCCCAGGCGATGATCCGCCCGGTGCTGGAACTGGCGGCGAAGGCGGATGTCACCTTCCTCGGCATTGGTGACCTTGGCGACGACGCTCCCCTTTTTCTCGATGGCTTCGTTTCACAGGTCGAGCTGAAAGCGCTGCAGAAAGCGGGCGGTGTCGGTGAAATACTGGGTTGGTCGTTTGACAGCGAGGGCCGGATGCTCGAGGGGCTGACAAATGAACGTGTCGCCAGCGCGCCCATCCCGAGCGGCGGGAATTCCCTCATCATCGCGCTTGCCAAGGGCGCGAAGAAACAGCCGGCAATCGCGGCGGCGGTAAAAGGCCGCCTGGTCAATGGCTTGATCACCGATGAAGCCACCGCTGCCGCGCTGCTGAAACGCGAGATATAGGCTTTTCCAGCTGCCGAAGACATGTCTCGTTGCTGCACCGCGGCGACGAATAGGGCTTGACACTTCTCGTCATATTGTGAGTAATTGCCCACATTAATAGCAAATGCTCGTTTCCACGTGTCCGCGTGGAACCATGGGTGCTCTAATGTTTGGGAGGAACAGATGAGATTGAAATCGCTGATGCTCGGCGCCTGCTCGCTCATTGCGATGGCCGGTTTTGCGCAGGCCGAGACGCTGACGATCGCCACGGTCAACAATGGCGACATGGTGCGCATGCAGAAGCTCGCCGACGACTTCAAGGCGAAGAATCCCGATATTGACCTGCAATGGGTGGTGCTGGAAGAGAATGTGCTGCGCCAGCGCGTCACCACCGATATCGCCACCAAGGGCGGCCAGTATGACATCATGACCATCGGCACCTATGAGGTGCCGATCTGGGCCAAGCAGGGATGGCTCCTGCCACTGGACAAGTTGACTGCGGACCAGAGCTACGATGTCGACGATCTGCTGCCGCCGATCCGTAGCGGCCTGACCTATGAGGACAAGCTTTATGCTGCGCCATTCTATGGCGAAAGCTCGTTCGTGATGTATCGCAAGGATCTGTTCGAGCAGGCCGGGCTCACCATGCCCGACGCGCCGACATGGGATTTCGTGGGCGAAGCCGCCCGCAAGCTGACCGACAAGAGCAAGGAAATGTACGGCATCTGCCTGCGCGGCAAGGCCGGCTGGGGCGAGAACATGGCATTGCTCACCGCCATGTCCAATTCCTTCGGCGCTCGCTGGTTCGACGAGAGCTGGAAGCCGCAGTTCGACCAGCCGGAATGGAAGGAAACGCTGGAATACTACGTCAATCTGATGAAGGAAGCGGGCCCTCCCGGAGCATCTTCCAACGGCTTCAACGAGAATCTGGCGCTGTTCCAGACAGGCAAATGCGCCATGTGGATCGACGCTACGGTGGCCGCCTCCTTCGTCAGCGATCCGAAGGAAAGCCAAGTGGCCGACAAGGTGGCCTTCGCGCTGGCGCCCGACAAGGGGCTGGGAAAACGCGGCAATTGGCTCTGGGCGTGGACTCTCGCCATTCCGGCAGGATCGCAGAAGACCGAGGCTGCCGAGAAGTTCATCAACTGGGCAACGAGCAAGGATTATCTCAACCTTGTCGCTTCGAAGGATGGCTGGCTCAACGTACCGCCCGGTACGCGCACTTCGCTCTATGAGAATCAGGAATATCTGAAGGTTGCGCCCTTCGCCAAGATGACGCTCGACTCGATCAACTCGGCCGATCCGACCAAGCCGACGGTCAAGCCGGTGCCTTATGTCGGCGTCCAGTTCGTCGCCATTCCCGAGTTCCAGGGACTCGGAACCGCGGTCGGGCAGCAGTTCTCGGCGGCGCTCGCGGGGCAGGTTTCGGTCGACCAGGCGCTCCAGAACGCCCAGCAGCTCAGCGAACGCGAGATGATGAAGGGCGGTTACATCAAGTAATCGGCCTGGATCACTCTTCGCGGACCGGGGCTGCTCACCCGACGACAGGGCAGCTCCGGTCGGTTCCCGCTCCCGCACCCGAGAAAATGGGATTAGACCCATGGCAACCCTTCGCACGCGGTCCGCCGCCCGCCTGATGATGACCCCGGCCGTCCTTACGTTGTTCGTATGGATGATCGTGCCGCTGGCCATGACGCTCTATTTCTCGCTGCTGCGGTACAATCTCCTGATGCCGGGAATGGAGGAATGGGCGGGAACGCTCAATTATCGCTATTTCCTCACCGATCCGGCATTCGGCGCGGCGCTGGTCAATACGCTTCTGCTGGTCGGCGGCGTTCTCCTCATCACCATTGTCGGCGGCACGCTATTGGCGCTGCTGCTCGATCAGCCCTTTTTCGGCCAAGGCATCGTGCGCCTTCTGGTGATCGCGCCGTTCTTCGTCATGCCGACGGTGTCGGCACTGGTCTGGAAGAACATGTTGATGCATCCGGTCTATGGCATCTTCGCCTGGATCGCACGGCTGTTCGGCCTGCAACCGGTGGACTGGCTCGCCAACCTGCCGCTTTTCTCGGTGACGATGATCGTCGCCTGGCAATGGCTGCCCTTCGCCACGCTCATTCTTCTGACGGCACTGCAATCTCTCGACGAGGAGCAGAAGGAAGCTGCCGAGATGGATGGCGCCGGTCCGATCTCGCGCTTCATCTATATCGTGCTGCCGCATCTGGCCCGCGCCATGACGGTGGTGGTGCTCATCGAGACGATCTTCCTGCTCAGCGTCTTCGCCGAGATCCTGGTGACGACCAACGGCGGCCCGGGCTATGAGAGCACCAACATCACCTACCTCGTCTATGCGCAGGCGCTCCTGCAGTTCGATGTGGGCGGCGCATCGGCCGGCGGCATCGTCGCGGTCATCCTCGCCAATATCGTCGCCATTTTCCTCATTCGCCTGATCGGCAAGAATCTGGAGGCTTGAGCCATGGCCCGCGCAATTACGACGCGAAGGAAGGTGACCTTCACCATTATCGGGTGGCTCGTCGGGTTCGTGATCTTCTTTCCGATCCTGTGGACCATTCTGACGAGCTTCAAGACGGAGGGTGAGGCGATCGCCTCGCCGCCGCATTTCCTGTTCTTCGACTGGACGCTGCAGAGCTATTTCGATGTGCAGAGCCGATCCAACTATTTCAAGCATGTGATGAATTCGGTGGTGATCTCCTTCGGCTCCACCCTGATCGGGCTCGCAATCGCCATTCCCGCAGCCTGGGCGATGGCGTTCTCGCCGACGAAGCGCACGAAGGACGTGTTGATGTGGATGCTTTCCACCAAGATGCTGCCGCCGGTGGGCGTGCTCGTGCCGATTTACCTGCTCTTTCGCGATTGGGGGCTGCTCGACACGCGGCTCGGTCTCGTCATCGTCTTGACGATGATCAACCTGCCGATCATCGTCTGGATGCTCTACACCTATTTCAAGGAGATCCCGGGCGAGATCCTCGAGGCATCGCGCATGGATGGCGCCTCGCTCGCCAAGGAGATCATCTATGTGCTGACGCCGATGGCGGTGCCGGGGATCGCCTCGACGCTGCTCCTCAACATCATCCTGGCCTGGAACGAGGCGTTCTGGACGCTCAACCTGTCGGCGGCCAACGCCGCGCCGCTCACCGCGTTCATCGCATCCTATTCGAGCCCGGAGGGGCTGTTCTGGGCGAAACTTTCCGCGGCTTCGACGCTCGCGATCGCGCCGATCCTCATTCTGGGATGGTTCTCGCAGCGCCAGCTCGTACGCGGTCTGACGTTCGGGGCGGTGAAATGAGTGCGGCGCGGAATAATAGAGGGAGGGTTTCATGGGAAGCATAACACTCGAAAAGGTCTCGAAATCCTTCGGAACCACCAATGTCATTCCAGAGATCGATCTGGAGATCGCTGACGGTGAGTTCGTGGTTTTCGTCGGCCCGTCGGGCTGCGGGAAGTCGACCCTCCTGCGCATCATCGCCGGGCTCGAGGATGTAACCAGCGGTACGATCCGCATCGACGGTACGGATGCGACGCATGAAGCGCCGGCGAAGCGCGGGCTCTCGATGGTGTTCCAGTCCTATGCGCTCTATCCGCATATGAGCGTCTACGGCAACATCGCCTTTCCGCTGAAGATGGCGGGGGAGGATAAATCCGCCATCGATGACAAGGTGCGCTCCGCCGCCCGTGTGCTCAATTTGACCGATTATCTCGACCGCAAGCCGCGCCAGCTCTCCGGCGGGCAACGCCAGCGCGTGGCGATCGGGCGCGCCATCGTACGCCAGCCCAAAGCCTTCCTCTTCGACGAGCCGCTTTCAAACCTCGACGCGGCGCTGCGCGTCAACATGCGGCTGGAGATCAGCGAACTGCATCATCAGCTGAAGACCACCATGATCTACGTCACCCATGATCAGGTGGAAGCGATGACCATGGCCGACAAGATCGTCGTCTTGAATGCCGGGCGCATCGAGCAAGTGGGGTCGCCGCTCGAACTCTACCGAAACCCGAAAAATCTCTTCGTCGCAGGCTTCATCGGCTCGCCGAAGATGAACCTGATCGATGGCGCGGCAGCGGCCAGGGAGAAGGCCGCGACGATCGGCGTGCGGCCGGAGCATATCGTGCTTTCGAAGACGGAAGGTCCCTGGCAGGGGAAGGTTACGGTGGTGGAGCATCTGGGCGCGGACACCTTCGTCCATGTCGATGTCGACGGTGTCGGTTCGGTAACGGCGCGTGCGCCGGGCGAGTTTCCGGTCAAGCATGGCGAGCGGGTCTTCCTCACCCCGGAAGCCGAAAAGCTCTATCGCTTCGCCGAAAACGGAGAGGCGCTGTGAGTGGACGTCTCGGAGGAAAATCCGCCTTCATCACCGGCGCTGCTCGCGGCATCGGTTTCGCATTTGCAGAGGCCTATGTGCGGGAAGGCGCGACCGTCGTTCTTGCCGATATCGATCTCGACCGCGCACGTGAAAGTGCTGAGAAGATCGGCGACGGCGCTCATGCCGTCCATATCGACGTAACCGACATCGCATCGATCGAGAAAGCCGTCGCGGAAGCCGAGACGAAGACTGGCGGTATCGACATTCTCGTCAACAATGCCGCGCTCTTCGACATGGCGCCGATCATCGAGATCACCAAAGAGAGCTATAACAGGCTCTATGCGGTCAACGTGCATGGTGTTCTCTTCACCATGCAGGCGGTGGCGCGGTCTATGATCAGGCGCGGGCGTGGCGGCAAGATCATCAACATGGCGAGCCAGGCGGGCCGACGCGGCGAGGCGCTGGTGGCCATCTATTGTTCGACAAAGGCCGCCGTTATCAGCCTTACCCAGTCCGCAGGCCTCGACCTGATTAAATACGGCATCAACGTCAATGCGATCGCACCGGGCGTGGTCGATGGCGAGCACTGGGCCGGCGTCGATGCGCTGTTTGCTAGATATGAGAACCGGCCGCTCGGCGAGAAGAAGCGGCTGGTGGGCGAGGCCGTGCCGTTCGGGCGCATGGGCAGGGCCGAAGATCTGACGGGCATGGCGATATTCCTCGCCGGTCCTGAGAGCGATTACGTCGTCGCGCAAACCTACAATGTCGACGGCGGCAACTGGATGAGCTGAAAGGGCATATCGATGTATCTCGAGAAACTGAAACTCGATGGGCGTGTCGCCGTTGTGACGGGGGGCGGGCAGGGTATCGGTGCCGCCTGCGCACAGGCGCTTGGCGAGGCCGGCGCGACCGTCATCGTGGCCGAGATGTTGCCCGAGCGGGTCGAGGCGATCGTCGCGGAACTGAAGAAGCTCGGCATAAAGGCGCATGGCGTCACACTCGACGTCACCAAATCCAGCGAAGTCGACGCGGTTGCAGCCGGGATCGTCAAGGAGCATGGGCGGGTCGATATCCTCGTCAACAATGCCGGCGTGGCCCAGAGCGATGTGCGCGCCGAGGATACGACCGACGAACACTGGCGCTTCCATATGGACGTCAATGTCGACGGCCTGTTCTGGTGCTGTCGCGCCTTCGGCCGGCAGATGCTGGAACAGGACAAAGGCGCGATCGTCAATATCGGCTCGATGTCCGGCTTCATCGTCAACAAGCCGCAGCCACAGGCTTTCTACAACGCGTCCAAGGCTGCCGTGCATCACCTGACCAAATCGCTTGCGGCCGAGTGGGGTGCGCGGGGCGTGCGCGTCAATGCCGTGGCGCCCACCTATATCGAGACGCCGCTGACAGCCTTCGGCATCAAGGAAAATCCTGAGATGTACAAGACCTGGCTGGAGATGACGCCCATGGCGCGTGTCGGCCAGCCTGATGAAATCGCCTCCGTCGTGCATTTTCTGGCCTCCGATGCGGCAAGTCTTCTCACCGGCTCTATCGTGCTTGCCGACGGCGGCTATACGTGCTGGTAATGCGGTGATGGATGTGAAGGCGATCGATCCCGGCCTCGTGATCTTTGATTGCGACGGCGTGCTTGTCGACAGCGAACCGCTGGCGATCCGGGTGCTGATGGAGACGCTCGCCGATGCCGGCCTCACCATGGATGCCGAGGAAGCCTATGAACGCTTTCTCGGCAGGAGCCTTGCCAGTATCACGGCGATATTGAGCGAGGAGTTCCAGGTCGACCTCACCCACGCGGCGCTAGAGAAGGGGCGGGCGCGGCTCTATGAGGTGTTCCAGGAAGAGCTCAAGCCGATCCCTGGGATCATCGATGCGCTCGACAGGCTGGAGGTGCCGTTCTGCGTGGCGTCTTCCAGCCAGCCGGAGCGTATCCGCCTTTCCCTCTCGGTGACGGGCCTCATCGACCGTTTCGAGCCTGACATTTTCAGCGCCACTATGGTGAAAAAGGGCAAGCCCGCGCCAGATCTCTTTCTTTATGCAGCGGACCGGATGAAAGTTGCGCCTGCGGACTGTCTCGTCATCGAGGACAGCCCGGCAGGGATACAGGCGGCGAAGGCGGCGGGAATGCGTGTCTTCGCCTTCACCGGCGGCGGACATGCCGGCGGCAAGAGCCATCGCGAGACGCTGCGGCTGTTGGCGCCGGACCGTATGTTCGATCAAATGGCCCGCTTGCCCGATATGCTGCATTCTTCCTCCACGGTATAGCCGCTTTACCTCCGCTCCCTAAACAGTTCCCATTTTTCCTGGACTTGCTCTATGTTCCGGCTTCGATCACCTTGGGAGGTCTAATGATGGGCGATAGAGTTGTGGCGGTCGATGTGGGGACCGGAAGCGCGCGTGCGGGCGTCTTCTCGCGCAATGGCGATCTTCTCGGGCGCGCCGAACACCCGATCCTGATGAACCGGCCGAAGCCGGATTTCGCGGAGCATGATTCCGAGGATATCTGGCAGTCGGTCTGCCGCGCCGTGCGCGCCGCCATTGTCAAGGCAGGTATCGTGCCCGAGGATGTGGCGGGCATCAGTTTCGACGCCACATGCTCGCTGGTGGTGCGCGACCGCAATGGCGATCCGCTGACCGTCTCGCCCAGCGGCGAGGACCGCTGGGATACGATTGTCTGGCTTGATCATCGCGCGCTGGCAGAGGCTGACGAATGCACTGCGACGGGACATCGCGTCCTCGATTATATTGGTGGCGTCATGTCGCCCGAAATGGAAACGCCGAAGCTGATGTGGCTGAAGCGCAATCTGCCCGCGACCTGGGAAAATGCTGGGTACTTCCTCGATCTTGCGGATTATCTCACCTGGCGGGCATCCGGTTCGCTGGAGCGCTCGCAATGCACGCTGACCTGCAAATGGACCTATCTCGCCCATGAGGAGCCAGGCTGGCAGCAGGACTTCTTCGACAAAGTGGGCATCGCCGATATGCGGGAGAAGGGCGCCCTGCCGGAGAAGGCAAGCCCGATCGGCAAGGAGCTCGGACCTCTCACGGAGAAGGCAGCCAGGGAACTGGGGCTGAGTCCCGCATGCCGCGTCGGCGTCGGGCTCATCGATGCGCATGCCGGTGCGCTTGGCGTGCTCGGCGGCTATGCCGGCAATATCGCCGAGATCGATCGCCATCTGGCTCTGATCGCCGGCACGTCGAGCTGTGTGATGGCGCTTTCGCAGGCGCCACGCCCGACGGTGGGCGTATGGGGTCCCTATTATGGCGCCGTGCTTCCCGATTGCTGGATGAACGAAGGCGGGCAATCGGCAACCGGCGCGCTGCTCGACCATATCATCCGCTGGCACGGGGCAGGCGGTGAGCCGGATGCGGCCATGCACCGGCGCATCGTCGAGCGGGTTCGGGAATTGCAAGCTGAAGAGGGTGCGGATTTCGCCAAGCGGCTGCATGTGCTGCCGGATTTCCACGGCAATCGCTCGCCGCTCGCCGACCCGCATGCAGTGGGCGTGATCAGCGGTCTGACGCTCGATTCCTCCTTCGACAGCCTGTGCCGTCTCTACTGGCGAACGGCCGTCGCCATTGCATTGGGCGTGCGCCACATTCTGGAGACGCTGAACGCCAAGGGCTATACGATCGATACGCTGCACGTGACCGGTGGCCACATCAAGAACCCGCTCCTGATGGAGCTCTATGCCGACGCCACGGGCTGCACGGTTATTGAGCCGCAGGCGGAAGACGCCATGCTGCTGGGCACGGCAATGGTGGCGGCGACCGCCGCCGGGCTTTATCCCGATCTCGCCGCCGCCTGCGCCGGAATGCAGAAGGGCGGGCTGGAGCGGAAGCCGTCGTCGCAGGCGCGCGAGGCGCTCGCCTGCGACTATCGTATCTTTCTGGAGATGCACAAGCAGCGCGAGGCGCTGGATCGCATGGTCTGATCACTTTCAGTGAACGGCTTTACGCTTTACGCCAGTCAGGATCAGCGCATGGCCGAGGCCATGCAGAAAACCGGGAAGCCTGGTTTCGCGCGTCATCAGCGCAATGAGCCTGTGCATATTTCGGCCACAGGGGAAATTGTCGGGAAGGATATTGAGCGGAAAGGTCCTCGTCTCCGTCAGCGCGCTGAAGCAGCGTTCAAGCTCTTTCGACGTGTAAAACCGCGCCCGGCAGGCGCAGCCCTTATCGGCATTCCTGACGGTGTAGGGCCCTTCGCGCGAGCACAGGCCGTTGCGCCAGAATGTCCTCAGGCGCGACAGCGAATATCTGGAGTAGGCCATGACGAGAAGCATGCCGCCGGGCTTGAGCACCCTCGTCATTTCCACCGCGGCTGCCCTACCGTCACCCACATGGGAGAACGCGCTATTGAGCGATATGACGCAGTCGAAGCTATTATCACCGAGAAAGTCCAGCTTGGCCATGTCGGCAACGAGGAACATGCCTTCCTGGCGATAATTGAGAGGATGGCTCCGGCGGGCCTGCATCACCATTGCATCCGAGATATCGATGCCGAGATAATCATCGGTGATATCCGCCGTCATCGCTCGTCCAAGCCCAGTGCCGCAGCCGCAATCGAGCATCTTTGCACCCGGTTTTATCGCGTTGTTGAGAATGATCTTGACGACCGCATCTTCCGCCCGACTGATTGGATCAATGAACATGCTGTCATATTGGGGGGAGATGAAATCATAATAATCTTCCGGAGAAAGTATTTTTCTTCGGCGTAACATGAATATTCCTTAAAATATTTATTGAATATTATTGGATGTAGATGTTCTTCATTTCTATTGTGCCGGACTGCACAGAATGCTGGAGATGATCGAAAGAACAACGCCGCCTTTCGGCTCGATCAAGGCTCCGGTCCAGATATTGGAAAAGACGCGGCTGGCATCGACCGGCGTGAGCCAAAGCACGCGGTTGTCGGCAAGCTCGACCTTGACTTCGGCCTGAAGCGGGCTGCCTGCCACCGTCTGGGCGTAGTGACGCCGGATCTTCACGGCATCCGGACCGAAGGTGACTTGGCTGTGATTGTAATCCAGCAGAAAACCCTCCGGTTCCGGCCGGTCGGCCCGGCATGCGTTCTCCCGGCCGCAGACGGTTTTCGACGCCGGCTTGCACTCCCAGACATAGCCGGACGGCCACATCGGATTGCCTGCCTCCGTGGTTGCCGCATGAAGCGGCAACGGGATGATGCAGAACGGCAGCGCGAGAATTGAGACCCAGCGTATCGTCATCGTCATCTCCCGGTGAACGCATTTGTTAATCGGATGCCTCGGCCCTGGTGAATCTGATCTCGCTGATGACACGCCTGCCGCCCTCCCGACGAGAAAGCTGGATGACGATCGGGATCACCTCCCTGAGATAGGCCATGATCTCCTCGCGCGAGAGCTTGACACCCCCCTGCATGACCATCAGCGCCAGGCGTTCATAAGCGGAACGAGCGGAGTTGGCGTGAACGGTGGTGAGCGATCCGGGATGGCCGGTGTTGATTGCCTGCAGGAAAGCGAAGGCTTCGGCGCCGCGCAGTTCGCCCAGAAGCAGCCGGTCGGGGCGCATGCGCAGAGCGGCTTCGAGCAGGCTTTGGGCATCGACCCGGGCGAGCCCCTGGTCGCCTTTCGAGGCGAGAAGCGTCAGCGAATTCGCCGTCACCGGCTTCAATTCGCGCGTATCCTCAATGGTGATGATGCGTTCTTCCGGCGGGATCAGCTTCAAGAGTGCGTTGAGGAAGGTGGTCTTGCCGGTGGAAGTGCCGCCCGAAACGACGATGGATACGCGGCTGCGGACGGCTTTTGCGATGAAGTCCATCGGGTCGCCCGAAAGCATGCCGATCAGCTCGTGCTCCTCGTCGGAGAGCGCGAGGTCGCCGCCCATGCGGGTATCGTGGAAGGCGTCGGCCGCGGCATAGTCATCGAGCGTCATATCCTTGATGACCTGCTTGCGGATCGATATGGCGCCACCATCCGGTGCTGCCGGCGGCAGGACGCACTGGATGCGTTCGCCGCTCGGCAGCGCTGCCGACAGGATCGGCCTTTCCTCATTGACGATCTGGTCCGTCGAACCGGCGACGAGGGTGGCGATATTGGCAATCCATTTCGCCGACAGATCCTGGTCGACCACCCGCTCCATCTCATTCGCGCCGAGACGTTCGATAAAGATCTCGCCCGGCCGGTTGATCGACAGTTCCGAGACGTTTTCCTCCTGCAGAAAGCGCTGCAGCGGTTCCAGCTCCATGCGCAGGATGGGAAAGCGCGCCCATATGTCGATCTCGGCCCGGGTGTTGGCGATGATGTTCATCGTTTCAGTTCTCCGGTATCGGAGGATACCAGTTGTCCTTCGGGGTCATGTAGAGGGGAACGGGATCGATGGCCCGGCGTGGTTTGCCGCCGCGGCGAAGGCGCGCGAGTTCCTGCTGTACCGGATCGGCGTAGAGATCAGAAAAATCGAGATCGCGTCGGACAAGGATGAGGACGGGGGAGCCTTGATCGACATTGATCGTCGGCCGGATTTTGCCGGTCCGTTTGAAATCCTCTTCCGCGATCTTGCCGAGGCTCGATGCTGCCGACGCGCCTGCCTGCGGGCCGGCATTGACGGTGACTTGCGTGCCCTTGCTGTCTTTGCCGAGTGATGAGACATAATCGACCCCGCTGCCGATGATGGAAAGCATGATGGCCGAGCCGAAGCGTTCAAGCCAGTGCCTGTCGACCCGTCCGGCCATGCCGGCGCGGCCGAGATTGTCGGCGCCTGGCGAGCCGATATCGACGGAGACGCCGTCTGTGCGGATGATGCGGTTCCAGACGATAAAGACGCGAACCTGCCCTTGTTCGAGATCGGATTTGTATTCGCCGATGAGCCGCGCGCCCTTCGGAACGAGGATGCGTCGTCCGTCGAGCGAACGGACGTCCTCGCGCACGACAGCCCGCACCATTCCGGGCAGGTCGGTGTTGATGGCGGTTTCGAGGAAACCGCGTATGACGGTTCCTTCGGCAATCAACGCGTCGGTGCGCAGGTTGCGCGTTGCCTTGGCCATGGCGTTGCTATGGGTCTCCGATTGCGCGAGGAATGCCTTGTTCGGATCGGTATCGGCGCCCGGCACGGGGATCAACTGGCCATCAGGCAGCATCGACATGGCAGTCTGCTGCCGGGCGCCTTCCGTTTCCGTGGCGTCAGTGACGATCTGGCTGGAGCGCAGACGCTCCCAAAACGCCTGCTGCTCCTTCTCGCGCCGCAGCCGTTCGGCCTCGGCTCTCTTGCGTGCTTCTTCGCGCAGCCGGGCCTCCTCCTCCTCGCGCATCTTCTGCTCGAGCAGTCGGCGTTCGGCATCGAGATCCCTGCCGGCCTGAACCGTCCGCTCGACGCTGGCGGATTGCTGCAATGCCTGGAGCGTGGCGGGCGCCTGGCTCTGCTCGAATGAAGGCGGTAGGTTGCGGGTGGAATATTGGCCCGTACTGAATTCATCATTGCCGGTCAGGGAATCATTTAAGCTGTCGGACCAGTTGACGTAGATAAGGCCAAGAACGAGCAGCACACCGAGGGCGAAGACGCCGACCTTGCCGCCGAAGCCTGCGTTGCGGCGGGCAACGACGCTGGCGCCGTCGAGATCGTTGTGATCAATCTGCGACATCAGCGGTCCTTTCCAGGAAACAGTGGGCCGTTCTTCTTCCGTTGGCTGATCCTGGCCGGGCCGTAGATCTGCTCGATCGGGTCGGCATTCAGCGGATGCGACTGGCGGTTATAAAGGCACAGGGTCCTGTCGCCGGCCCGCAGCGTGAACTGCGGCGCCACCTTGTCGATGATTGTGTATTCGCCCTCGGTGCGCAGATTGACGAGGGATTCGCGACCCTTGGCATCCACCACGAAAATCGCCGGCACATCGCCTGTGAACTGCAGGAACATCGTCTTGCCGTCGTCGAATGCGACGCGGGGTTTCAGCGTGTCATCGCCCTTATAGGCATAGTCGTAGTTGAGATCGGCCCGGTTCAGGCGCTTCAGCGAAGGGTTTCGGGCGCTCTCTTCGGCGAGCGCCAGAAGGCCGGCGTTGATATCCTCATCGGGATATTTGAACCGGACCTGGAAGGCCGTCCTGATCGAAGGGCTCTGAGAACTCCTGAGGAGCAGCGAATAAAGTCTCTTGTCGGTGACGATATTGACATTGGTCTCGGCCCTCTCGACCAGCGGCTTGACGAAAAGGATCGCCGAGCCCTTCTTTGGCACAATCGACCAGCCGATCGTATCGCCGGCCGAGACGGTCTCGATGTGCTCATTCGGGCTGAACTGGATCATGGTCGACACGCCGAGCCCGGCATCGATGGCGACAACCGCATCATTGTTGAAGGTGACATAGCGGATGCGCTGGTCGCGGGCCGGGGCCGCAGTGGCAAGCGCCAGGCCAATTACAGCGGCAAGGGCTTTGGGTAAGATGCGCTTCATTGTCCAGCCCCTCCGGCAGCAGGCAGGGATTCCTGGTCGCGGCGATATTCCACGACCTGGAAACCCAGGGGGTTGTCAAAGCGGTATTCGTTCTTGAGCGGAGCGTTGGTGAACTGGAACTTCACCACAGACACCCAATGTTGGCGGCTGATGCTGTTATCCCGCTTCTCATCGGTGGAAAAACGGACCGTTGCAGTGCTTTTGTTGAGGAAGGAGAGCGACTTCACGGAAACCGCGATCTGCGTATCGGCCCCATAGACCTTGTCCTTCGATGAGGGATTGCCTGGGGAGAACTCGCTGCGCAGGTCATTTGCCGCTGCGCCGGCTGACAACAACTGCGCCAGATCGAAATTGTATTTGAGCTGTTTCGGATCATAGGTCTCGCGCGCCCTGACATAGCGCACGATATTGGCTGCGGTGACGGCTTCGTTCTGTGAGAGATCGCCCGGCTTCAGCGCACGGGCGACTTCCAGATAGCCGGTCGTTCGGTCGACCTCGATCATATAGGGCTCGAACTGCTTGAGCGGCATCAGCATGACGAGCGCAAAGAGCGAGGCGATGGCGACGAGAAAGGACGCGCCGGTCAAGAGCCAGGCAAAGGTGCGCGAACGCCTCAAATTTCGATGGGTTTCGTCCTCCCATGTCGCGCCGGCGCTGTAGTATCGAGGATCGATGCGCGGTGCTTCATCCGGATTTTGCGTATCGCGACGCTGCATGTCGGGGTCCCCCATTATTCTTTTGAGTATCGGTTTGAAAATTATCAAATGAAATCATAGTGCTGCGGCCGAGTTGCGGGCTGTTTCGCGCTGGATGCTGAGGCGGGCCGCCTCATGGTCGGCAGCGGAAAGAATGATGGGTCTTGCAGCATCCGTATTGACTGTGCGGCGCCACCATCCGGCGCTTGAGCGCGCAATGGCGGCGCTCATGAGGCTGGCGGCCTGCTGTGCACTGCCGGTAATGACCGAGGCAAGCGCGGGAAGCCGGATCAGCACGTAGAAGCCGATCATCATGACCAGCATCAGCGGCATCACATAGGCGAGCTTGTGGTCGACGACGGAAACTATGGGCTGGCCGGAGCCATCCGCGGCGGCAATTTCGATTTCGCCATTCGTGGCTGCGTCCAGCGCTTTGATGACGAGATGATAATAAAAGCCGAGAAATCCGTAGATCAGGATCTGCTGGACCATCAGATTGGCGGCAATCGTCAGAAAACCGGCGGTGAAACGCGAGGAGTAATTATAGAGCGCGAGGATGATCCAGACTGGGCCGAGCGCCAGCACGATGTTCAGCATGACCTTGACGATGATGATCCCGGCCAACACGGCGCCGAGGAACAGCAAGGTCATAACGATGACGAGAAGGGAGAAAAGGCCGGCAAACGTATCCTGCACGGTTCCACTATAGAAAATAGCTGGAAGCTGCAGCATCATTGCATAGAGATGGTTTAGCATTTCATGTATGTTGGTGTTGCTCACCGTGTGCCCGGTCGCGGTCGAGATTGCTTCCACGATGCGGCTTGCCAGCTCTTCCGGGATATATTGCGTGATCTCATAAAGAGCGGTGGCGAATATGCCCCAGTTGGTCGCGATCCAGTAGATGAATATGACCTTGGCGAGGCGCTCGGCTGCTTCCAGAGGGGAGGCCGTTGCCGTGCCCGATATGATCGAATAGCCCCACCAGATCATGTAGACTGTCAGCAGCCCGACAAAATATATCTTCAACTGGTCTGCGAGACCCAGATAGAGCGTCTCAACGAAGGCCTGATCGGCTCTATCGACGGCCAGCAGGAGAGACCCTATGATCGAACGGGAGGCGTCAGACATGATCCGTATCCACCATGCCGAAGATCGTGTTGACCGGCTTGGCCGGCCCGCACTCGCCGTCGGCATAGCTTGTCAACGCCCCACACGGCGCCTTCAGCTCCCGACCGGGGCCGGCACATGAACTCGCGACCGCGGCCAGCACAAGGATAAGCGCAGTGCGGGCCGACAATTCTTTTCGACGAGCGAAACCGGTTTTCATTCTTGCACACTTGATTTTTGGAGGTGATGAAAATGAATTATTTGAACGGATTGACGTCCTTATAAGCCAGCATTCTGCCGACCTCCGCCTGTCGTGTCAGACTATCGCGCATCCCTGCATTCGTTGCGGAAAGCGAATAATTCTGTGTGCTGATCAGCTGATTGAGTGCCCTGGTATTCTCGATCTGCATAAAGGTATTCTGATCCATGGAGGTTTTGATATCGGCGGATTTGCCCACTTGCTGGGCCGCCGCCTGCATATCCTTCTCCCGGAATGCGATGTCGTTGTTTATCGCCTCGGCGATCAATATGAGGGATTCGAGAAGATTCACTGACCCGGTATAGATCCTGTTCGCTTTTGCGAGGTCAGAACCTTCCGGTGCTGCCAGATCGATTATCTGGTCTCCGGCCCTGAGACCGTACATGATGCCCTTTGCGCCGTTGATCGCCTGTTTGTTCCATTCCGTCACGCTCTTCGTCGCTTGGGCAGGCGATGGGGTCTTCCCCGTCGATTTTTCGCTGGATTGCATGTTTGTATCTTTGTCCTTGGTCATCGCTTCCAGCATTTTCTTGTTTGTTTCTTTTATTTCATCCGTGTTTTTTACGTTCTGCTGAACGGAGCCGTTTACAGTTTTCACTGAACCGTCGACGGCGGAATCATATACTGGGAAAGAATTTACGTGTTCTGTTGCAGAGACTATTATGATTACTGATAGTAATATTCTGGAATTCATTGTTCATTTCCCTAAATTATGAAGATATACTTTGGTGAGCTGTAATACTGATTGCTCCATCCTGCCGGTCACCCGCAGAAATGCGGCAGCCATGCCGCGGGATCGTCTCCATATTCCTGGCGCAGCCTTTCGCACTCGCGCACCGTTTCTGCCCGGCCGGACAGGACCTTGATCAGTTCCGGCATTGTGGAGAGGTCGAGCCTGGCGACGATGGAATCGCTGGCGTGCTTGACGAGGAACGAACGGCTTTCCTTGGCCGTATTCTTGACGAAGACATATTCCTTGGCCGTCAGCTTGAAATAGTCGCGGTAGGAGCGGGTGTCGGCCTTGGCATTGGGAAAGAAGATATTCGTCGTCGTCTGCTCGATCAGCGTGTTGGCGATTGCCGAGTCCACCACATCGGCGGCCGATTGCGTGCCGAAGCCGATGATGCCGTTGAGCTTGCGGATGGTCTTCAGCATGTTCTTGATGAACAGTACGAAAACCTCGTCATCGAGCAGCTTCCAGCCCTCGTCGAGGAAGATCATCGCGGGATCGCCGGTCAGCACGTCCTGGATGCGGTGGAACATGTAGAGGAGCGCCGCTGTGCGTGTCTTCGGATCGTTGAGGATGGCCGATCGGATGGACCGATCCGATGCGGCCGGTAACGGAGTGGTCAGCCTGGCTGCGGCGTATGCGTGGCGAACTCTCAAGGCTGCCCATTGCGGAGATTGGGTTTGTCGGGGCTTATAAAGCCCCTTAAAGCACCTCTAGACCCTGTTTGAGAAAGTAACCTTTCGGTCCGTAAATTCTGCAGACCCAACAGAGGAGTGCGATTATGAGATTACGTCCTATTTCGATCTGTGCGGTTTGCGGTGCGCAGGCCAGTCGAATTGAAAGCATCGGCCGGAACTGCCACAGGACATATGACCGCAAGCGTTGCCGAGGTGTTATGGTAAGCATGTTGCAAGAGGGCGACTGGATTAAATGCAAAGTCTGTGAAGCGGACGATGGTCGCCAGTGCAGTCATTGTGAGAATGTCGGCTGGTTTCCAACACGACGCTTCTGAGTGCAGATTAAAGCGTTCAACTTTGTCTAAGAACCAACGTCAAAATGTCAGGAACGAGCGTCACGCTACATTCGCCCTCAATCCGGTATGATGTGGCCACGAATTATAGGGCTGTAGCGTAGAATCGGCGGTGTTCTATCTCACCCGGTGAAATGCGGTAATCGGCGGCAATATCGCACTATAGAGGGCAATCGGCGGTGTTTGGCGGAGAGGGAGGGATTCGAACCCCCGATAGAGTTGCCCCTATGCCGCATTTCGAGTGCGGTGCTTTCAACCACTCAGCCACCTCTCCGCGTTATGGGCGGGTAGCCAGAAAGAGACTTTCTGCCATCCGCTTAAGGAAAATTCCACGCGAGCTGAATGTGCGGTGCGCTAGATAGCGGGCATGGCCGCGAGATACAAGAGCTATTTGGCCAAATCTCGGGGAAAATTCTTGACTTGCCGCCCGTTTCGCCTTTATAAGCGCGCGACTTTAGGCGTGGGTGAATCCGCGCCCATCGTTTTGAGCGGGTTTGCCGGATCTCCATAACGGATGATTTGGCGGCCTTTCCAGATAAATCTGTCACGACTGACAAAAAGACGGCCCATGCGTTTTCGCATGAGAGCCGGACCGAACGACCCGAAAGGATAAAAAATGTTCGCAGTCATCAAGACGGGTGGCAAGCAGTATCGCGTTGCCGCCAACGACCTCCTGAAGGTCGAGAAAGTTTCCGGCGCAGCCGGTGATATCGTCGAATTCGCCGAAGTGCTGATGGTCGGCGAAGGCGCATCCGCCACGATCGGCGCGCCCGTCGTCGAAGGCGCCCTGGTGACGGCTGAGGTCGTCGAGCAGGGCCGCGGCCGCAAGGTCATCGCCTTCAAGAAGCGCCGCCGGCAGAATTCGAAGCGCACCCGCGGCCATCGCCAGGAGCTGACGACGATCCGCATCTCGGAGATCCTTACCGGTGGCGCCAAGCCGTCGAAGAAGGCCGCCGCGAAGCCCGCCGCCAAGAAGGACGAAGCCGTGAAGGCGGAAGCCGCCGAGGCGACCGAAGCCGCACCGAAAGCCAAGGCAGCGCCGAAGAAGGCTGCGCCCAAGGCCAAGTCGGCCGAGTAAGTCTGGATTTAGCCGCATGATCCTATCCGAAAGTGAAGCAGCTTTTCGGGGACATGCCAGAGAGTTTTAAAGGAGAACACCGATGGCACATAAGAAAGCTGGCGGTTCGTCGCGCAACGGTCGCGATTCAGAGTCTAAACGCCTTGGCGTAAAGAAGTTTGGTGGCGAGAAGGTTCTCGCCGGCAACATTCTCGTGCGTCAGCGCGGCACCAAGTGGCATGCCGGCGAAAATGTCGGCATCGGCAAGGATCACACGCTGTTCGCTCTGTCGAACGGTTCGGTTTCCTTCCGCACGAAAGCCAACGGACGTACCTTCGTATCGGTAAACCCGATTACGGAGGCAGCGGAGTAAGCCGGTAGCACTCCACTTCAAGCACCGGCGTCCCATCGGACCCGGTGTCTGGCATCCAAGGCCAAGAGATCAGAAAAAGGGGAGATGGGACGCCACCATCTCCCCTTTTCGCATCTGGAGGACTGAAAATGGTTGCCGAAATATCAGATCATGATGAACATCATGCTCGGGAAGACGAGGAAGAAAGCGCAAGGCGGATCGATTGTCCCGTTCTTGTCACCGAGAGGCTCGTTCTGCGCCCGCCGCATGAGGAGGACGTGGATGCAATTGCCGATCTCGCCGACAATGTCCGCGTCGCGGAGATGCTTTCGCGCATGCCGTATCCCTATACGCGTGCCCATGCGGCGGATTTCGTCAATCGAGCCAAAACGGGCGAGATCGGCAAATGCGTCTATGCCATTACCCAAGCAGAGACAGGGATATTCATGGGCTGCTGCGGCATCCATTCCCACAAGCATGGCGAGGGGTTGGAGATCGGCTATTGGCTGGGCGAGCCGTTCTGGGGAAGGGGTTATGCAACGGAAGCGGCGCATGCGCTGATCGATCTGGCTTTCCGTGCCACGGATATCGAAAGGCTGCATGTCTCCTGCCGGGTGACCAATGCCGCTTCGCGCCGGGTGATCCATAAGAGCGGCTTTCAGTATGCCGGCACCGGCATGATGGATTCGCTTGCTGCCGGCAATGTGCCGACGGAGCGCTACACGCTCGACCGGCGGACGTGGATAGGCCTGCGGAGCTGGCACAGATGAGTGAATAGGGGAATAGGGCAGTAGGGGAATGGGAATACGGGAGTAAGTTTCTTGCATACCCACTTCCCCTACTCACTTATTCCCTTACTCCCTTTTCTCCTGTAAGGCGTCTCAAAACAAACAGGTTGTAAAGCAATGAAATTTCTCGATCAGGCAAAGATTTACATCCGCTCCGGCGATGGCGGGGCGGGGGCGGTGTCTTTCCGCCGCGAGAAGTTTCTCGAATTCGGCGGGCCCGACGGCGGCGATGGCGGACGCGGCGGCGACGTCTGGGTTGAGGTCGTCGATGGTCTCAACACGCTGATCGACTATCGCTATCAGCAGCATTTCAAGGCAAAGACCGGCACGCATGGCATGGGTCGCAACAGGACTGGCGCCAAGGGCGCTGATGTGGCGCTGAAAGTACCTGTCGGTACGCAGGTCTTCGAGGAAGACAATGAGACGCTGATCTGCGATCTGACCGAGGTCGGCCAGCGTTTCCGGATTGCCAAGGGCGGCAATGGCGGCTTCGGCAATCTGCATTTCACCACCTCGACCAACCGGGCGCCGCGCCGCGCCAATCCGGGCCTGCCGGGTGAGGAGCGAACCATCTGGCTGAGATTGAAGCTGATTGCCGATGCCGGGCTGGTCGGCCTGCCCAATGCTGGTAAATCGACATTTCTCGCGAGCGTGACGGCGGCCAAGCCGAAAATCGCGGATTATCCCTTCACCACGCTCCATCCCAATCTCGGCGTGGCCCGCATCGACGGGCGGGAATTCGTTATCGCGGACATTCCCGGTCTCATCGAGGGGGCGCATGAGGGCGTTGGCATCGGCGACCGTTTTCTCGGCCATGTCGAGCGGAACCGGGTGCTCCTGCATCTGGTCTCGGCGCAGGAAGAGGATGTCGCCAAGGCGTACCGGACGGTACGGGGCGAGCTCGAGGCCTATGGCCATGGCTTGAGCGACAAGATCGAGATCGTCGCCTTGTCGCAGATCGATACGCTGGACGAGGATGCGCGCAAGGAAAAGGCGGCAGCGTTGAAGAAGGCGAGCCGTCAGGCGCCGCTTCTCCTCTCCGCCGTCAGTCGCGAGGGGCTTGATGAGGCGCTTCGGGCGCTTGCGGCGATTATCGACGAGGCGAGAACCGTCGAGGCAGGCGCTCACGCCGCCGCGACAGGTGAGTGAGACGGCAATCATGACAATGAAGGCGCTGAAACAATATCGCCGTATCGTGGTGAAGATCGGTTCGGCGCTGCTGGTCGACCGGACAACCGGGCTCAAGCGCGAATGGCTGGAAAGCCTGGGTGAGGACATCGCGGCGCTTGCCGTCGCCGGCGTCGAGGTGCTCGTTGTTTCTTCCGGCGCCATTGCGCTCGGCCGTACCGTCCTTTCCATGCCGAAGGGGGCGCTGAAGCTGGAGGAAAGCCAGGCTGCCGCTGCTGCCGGGCAGATCGCGCTGGCCAGGGCCTATGCGGACGTGCTGGAGCGCCATAATATCCGCGCCGGACAGATACTGCTGACACTTTCCGACACCGAAGAACGCCGCCGCTATCTCAATGCGCGCGCCACGATCGAGACGTTGGTGAAGTTCGGCGCCGTTCCGATTATCAACGAAAACGATACGGTGGCGACGACCGAAATCCGCTATGGCGACAATGATCGTCTCGCGGCGCGCGTGGCGACGATGATGGGGGCCGATCTCCTGATTCTCCTGTCGGATATTGACGGGCTCTATACGGCTCCGCCGCATCTTGATCCAAACGCGCGCTTCCTGCCCGTGGTGGAGGCGATCACGCCGGAGATCGAGGCGATGGCGGGCGCAGCAGCTTCCGAGCTCTCGCGTGGCGGCATGAAGACGAAGCTCGATGCCGGCAAGATCGCCAATGCGGCGGGAACGGCGATGATCATCACCTCGGGGAGCCGGCTCAACCCGCTTGGCGCAATCGACCGGGGCGAACGCGCGACGCTGTTCAAGGCGAGCAACGCGCCGGTCAGCGCCTGGAAGACCTGGATATCGGGCAATCTCGAACCGGCGGGGCGCCTTGTGGTGGATGATGGCGCGCTTGCGGCACTCCGATCCGGCAAATCGCTTTTGCCGGCAGGCGTGCGCGAGGTGGAGGGCAATTTCCAGCGTGGCGATACCGTTGCGGTCATGAGTCTTGAAGGCCGGGAGGTGGCGCGCGGCCTTGTTGCCTATGACGCGGCGGATGCCGTAAGAATTGCGGGACGCAAGAGCAATGAGATCGCGGCCATTCTGGGTTATGAGGGACGTGCCGCGATGATCCACCGCAACGACCTCGTGGTGCGCGGAATGAAGATGCGCGAAGAAACGCGCATGGCGGAAGGATAGGATAATGCTGACGAAAGCAGAGGCCGGAACGGATATTGCAAAGCTGATGGCGGAGATCGGCGCCAAAGCACGGGCCGCATCCGGGCCACTCGCCATCGCATCGGCCGAGCGCAAGCACGCCGCCCTAGTGGCCATGGCGGAGGCGCTGATCCGCCGGCAAGACGAGATCCTCGCCGCCAACGCGATCGACCTCGCCAACGCGCAAGAAGCGGGGCTGACCTCCGCCATGCTGGACAGGCTGAAACTGGATAGCGGCCGGATTGGTGCGATGGCAGACGGCGTGCGGGCGATCGCCGAACTGAAGGACCCGGTGGGCGAGATGATCGCGGAATGGGACCGGCCGAACGGGCTCCATATCGAGCGCGTGCGAACGCCGCTCGGCATCGTCGGCGTCATCTATGAAAGCCGGCCGAATGTGACGGCCGATGCCGGTGCGCTATGCCTGAAATCCGGCAATGCGGTGATCCTGCGTGGCGGTTCGGATTCGGCGCAGTCGACGGCGGTCATCCATGCGGCGCTCATTGAGGGGCTGAAGGCGGCTGGACTGCCGAAAGATGCGATCCAGATCGTGCCGGTGACGGATCGTGCCGCAGTCGGCGAAATGCTGAAGGGGCTCAGCGGCAATATCGATGTTATCATCCCGCGCGGCGGCAAGAGCCTGGTGGCGCGGGTCCAGTCGGAAGCGCGCGTGCCGGTCTTTGCCCATCTCGAAGGCCTCTGCCATCTCTATATCGACCGTTCGGCCGACCTCGCCATGGCGCGGCGGATCGCCGTCAACGCCAAGATGCGGCGTACCGGCATTTGCGGCGCTGCGGAGACGCTGCTGGTGGATCGCGCCGTCGCCGCAACACATCTGGTGCCGATTTTGGAAGATTTGCGCGATGCTGGCTGCGAAATCCGTGGCAGCGACGAAGTGCGGACGCTGTTTCCTGACGCGAAGCCGGCAAGCGAAGCCGACTGGTCGACCGAATATCTGGATAGCGTCATCTCCGTGGCGCTGGTCGATGGCGTCGGCGGTGCGATCGGTCATATCGACCGCTATTCCTCGCATCACACGGAAGCGATCATCGCGGAGGACGCTGTGGCCGTGGAGCGCTTCTTCAACGAGATCGATTCCGCCATTCTGCTCCACAATGCCTCGACCCAGTTTGCCGATGGCGGCGAGTTCGGCATGGGGGCGGAAATCGGCATCGCGACGGGCAAGATGCATGCGCGCGGACCGGTTGGCGTCGAGCAACTCACCTCGTTCAAATACCGCGTGCGCGGCAACGGCCAGACGCGCCCGTGACACGATCGTTGCCGCCGCAACGGCGCTATCCCGGCATAGATACCGACTATCTCAGGATGCCGCATGTCGAGAAGGGCATGGCTGTCGGCCTCTTCGGCGGATCGTTCAACCCGCCTCATGCCGGTCATGCTCTGGTGGCGGAAATCTCGTTGCGCCAGCTGCATCTCGACCAACTCTGGTGGATGGTCACTCCCGGCAACCCGCTGAAGGATGCAAGCGAGCTCGCGCCGCTCGCCGAGCGGCTGGCGCAGAGCGAGAAGATAGCCAGGGACCCGCGCATCAAGGTGACGGCGTTCGAGGCGGCTTACAATGTGCGCTATACCGCGGATACGCTGGCGCTGATCAAAGCGCGCAATCCAGGCGTCCGGTTCGTCTGGATCATGGGCGCCGACAGCCTGGCCGGCTTCCACCGCTGGCAGCGCTGGCGGCAGATCGCCATGACGTTTCCGATTGCCGTCGTCGACCGTCCGGGCTCGACGCTCGCCTATCTCTCGTCGCGGCTGGCCAAGACTTTCGCGCACGCCCGCGTCGATGAGGCCGATGCGCCGCTTCTCTCCCGTTTCCGCGCTCCTGCGTGGACTTTCATCCACGGCCCCCGTTCATCGCTCTCCTCCACCGCGATCCGCAATGGCCGGCGCCATCCGAACGAAAGTAAAGTTGACCGCGGCAGGTCTTGAAACTGTCACGGGACTCTGCCTATCTTAATCCTGTGCGGCGCTTGTATTTGCCGTGCGGCGTTGTTCTTGTTGGAAAGGAAAGACACTGAGAACAGCAATTCAGAAGAAGGACGCATTTGCGCCTTCAACGGCTGGGGTCAGCGGGCTTGCGTCCGTATCCCATGCCCTCGAAATGGTCCTCGCCAGTCTCGAAGACTCCAAGGCGGAATCCATCGTCTCCATCGACATTCGCGGAAAATCGGCACTCGGCGATTACATGGTAATCGCGTCGGGCCGTTCGCATCGCCATGTTGCGGCGGTTGCCGATCAGCTTCTGCGTACCCTCAAGGATGCCGGATACGGCAATGCCAAGGTCGAGGGGCTGACGAATGGCGACTGGGTTCTGATCGATACCGGCGATATCATCATTCATCTCTTCCGTCCGGAAGTGCGCGAGTTCTACAACATCGAGAAGATGTGGCTCACGCCGGACCTTGACGGAGAGCTGGAAGCGGAAACCATGCACTGATGCATTAACCGCATGATCTTTGGGGATTGTGCGTAGCCGGCGTTTGCGCCGGCGTGGATCAGGCCAGGGAAGGCCATGCGTATCACTGTTTTTGCCGTGGGCCGGATGAAGGCCGGTCCCGAGCGGGAGTTGGCCGACCGCTATTTTGACCGGTTCACCAAGACCGGATCTTCGCTCGGCCTGGAATTCACGGGCGTGGGGGAGATCGTAGAAAGCCGCGCCGCAACGGCGGAGCAGCGCAAGCAGGAGGAGGCGGCGCGCATATTCGAGGCGCTGGATGCCGGCGCGAGGCTTATCCTGCTCGACGAGCGCGGCAAGATGCTGAATTCGGAGGATTTTGCCGGCCGCATAGGCCGATTGCGCGACGAGGGTCCGCGGCAGCTCATCCTGGCCATTGGCGGGCCGGACGGCCATGATCCGCGCTTGCGTGACCGCGCAGATCTGGTTCTGGCGCTCGGCGCCATGACATGGCCACATCAGATCGCCCGCATTCTGGTGGCCGAGCAGCTTTACCGCGCCGCGACCATACTCTCGGGCCATCCTTATCACAGGGCTTGAATGCACGCATTTCCGCCGGATTCATCCCGCATGGGTGGCTGGCGCACAAGGCGGACGGGGAATACTCCGTGTAACGCTGTCGAGCGGTAGGGCTTCATTGCGCGCAAATTATCGCCGCCCAGCATTATGGTTGATGTTTCCTTAACGAAACAGGGCATAATATCGGCCACGAAACCATGACCGGGCCGTCCGCCGAGGGGCGACAAGACGAATAGATGAATTGCCATTCGCCAAACCGATGCAGGACCGCCGGCGATCGCGCCTTGCGAAAGGGCGCGGCCGGTCTGGCAATTCTGTGCGCAGGATGGATGGCTATCGGTCTGCCGGTCCCGGGGCAGGCGCAGGATGCGCCGCTACAGATGCAGCGCTCGCAAACCAGTGAGGAGCTGGAGCGGATCACCGGCGAGATTTCGCTGTCGCAGGAGAAACTCGCCAAGCTCGACGATGAAATTGGTGCGCTGAAGAAGGATCAGGTGACAATTACCGCCGCGCTGATCCAGTCCGCCAAGACCGAGAAAAAGCTGACGCAGGATATCGAAGATATCGGCGAAAAATTGATGTCGCTGCGTGAGCAGGAGGATGGAATAAAGCTGTCGCTGAAGGCGCGGCGCGGCGTTCTTGCGGAAGTGCTCGCCGCGCTGCAGCGTATGGGGCTCAATCCGCCGCCAGCCATCTTGGTGCGGCCCGATGATGCCCTTGCCTCGGTGCGCAGTGCCGTGCTTCTCGGTGCCGTTGTGCCGGAGATGCGCCAGCAGACGGAAGAACTGATGGGTGATTTGAAGGAGATGAGCCGCGTCACCGCCTCGATAGCCAAGGAGCAGGCGCGGCTTACCGACACGCGCAAGGCGCAAGTCGAGGAACAGCGGCGGCTTTCGCTGCTCCTCGAGGAAAAAAAGAAGCTGCATGCGCAATCGGAAGAGCAGCTTGCCGCCGAGCGCAAGCGTACGGAAGAACTGGCGCAAAAGGCGACCAACCTGAAAGAGCTGATCGCCTCGCTCGACAGCCAGATGGCTGCGGTGCGCGAGGCTGCCGAGGCGGCGCGGCTGGCGGAACAGAAAAGGCTGGCCGAGGGGCAGGAGCGGGCGGAGAGCCGGGACCCCGATGCCAACCATCTGACGGCGCAGGCCGACTTTGCCTCGCTGCGCGGGCGGCTGATGCTGCCGGCGGCGGGCCGGATCAGCAGACGATACGGCGATAAGGATGAAATCACCGGCAGCAGCATGGGAGAAATGCTCGAGACTGCCGCGAATGCCACGATTACGTCACCTTCGGATGGCGTTGTTCTTTATGCGGGCGCATTTCGTTCTTACGGACAACTCTTGATCCTGGACGCTGGTGGCGGGTATCATATCGTATTAGCGGGAATGCAAAGAATCGATGTGTCGCAGGGGCAGTTCGTGTTGGCAGGCGAACCGGTCGGCGCTATGGGAGAAAAGCTTCTGGCAAGTGCCGCTTCTATGGATATGGGAAATGGCGCGCCTATGCTCTACATAGAGTTTAGAAAAGATGGAAAACCTGTCGATCCGGCCCCGTGGTGGACGGTGCGGCTTTCTGGAAGGACCCAAAATGATACGTAAACTATCGCTTCTTTTCGCCGGCGCCCTTCTGGGAGCCTCGGCGATGGTTGTGGTGCAGGGAGCCCCGGCTTCCTCGGCCAATGCGGCCGGTAACGACACCTATAAGCAACTCGCGATTTTCGGCGATATCTTCGAGCGTGTCCGTGCCCAATATGTCACGCCTCCGGAAGACAAGAAGCTGATCGAAAACGCGATCAACGGCATGTTGACCTCGCTCGATCCGCATTCTTCCTATCTCAATCCCGAGGCGGCACAGGACATGCGTGTGCAGACGAAGGGCGAGTTCGGCGGTCTCGGCATCGAAGTGACCATGGAGAACGATCTGGTCAAGGTGATCGCGCCCATCGATGACACGCCTGCTTCCAAGGCCGGCGTGATGGCTGGCGATCTCATCTCCCAGATCGACGGCACCGAAGTGCGCGGCATGAGCCTCAACGATGCCGTCGACAAGATGCGCGGTCCGGTCAATACGCCGATCGAGCTGACGCTGGTTCGCCAGGGCGTGGACAAGCCGATCAAGCTCAAGATCGTTCGCGATATCGTCAAGGTGCGCGCCGTGCGCTCCCGGGTGGAGAACGATATCGGCTATCTCCGCGTGATTTCCTTCACGGAACAGACCTATGAGGATCTGCAGAAGGCGATCAAGGACATCCAGTCGAAAGTTCCGGCGGACAAGCTGAAAGGCTATGTGCTCGACCTGCGCCTCAATCCCGGTGGCCTTCTCGATCAGGCGGTGGCGGTTTCCGATGCTTTCCTCGACAAGGGCGAGGTTGTCTCGACGCGCGGCCGCGATCCGCAGGACGTGACCCGCTTTGATGCCCGTCCGGGCGACCTGACCAATGGCAAGCCGCTGATCGTGCTCGTCAATGGCGGCTCGGCCAGCGCGTCCGAAATCGTCGCGGGCGCCCTGCAGGATCACCGGCGTGCGACGGTTCTGGGGACGCAGTCCTTCGGCAAGGGATCGGTGCAGACGATTATACCGCTCGGCGAAAACGGATCGCTGCGGCTGACAACGGCGCTCTATTACACGCCGTCGGGCAAGTCGATCCAGGGCAAGGGCATCACGCCGGATATCGTCGTCGAGCAGCCATTGCCGGACGAGTTCAAGGATCAGAACGTGACGCGCGGTGAATCCGAGCTCAAGGGCCATATCAAGGGCGTCGATGAGGACGACAAGGGCTCGGGTTCGGCGGCCTATGTCCCGCCGGATCAGAAGGATGATGTTCAGCTCAACCAGGCCTATAAACTTCTGCGCGGCGAGATGGCCAATGCGGCCTTTCCGCCCGATCCGAACAAGGGTGTGCCGAACTGATCATTTCCGGCTTCGGCCAGTGAACATCGGAAACATGGTATTGGGCCATGCTTCCGTTCAGCCGGGGGCGGTGGGCTGAAACATGGCGGACCTTCATAGCCCGCTTGGGCAGGACAGAAATCAGGATAAGCGCGGGAACGGCCGTTCCCGCGCTTTTCGTTGGTTCATCCCCTCTGCTGCCTTGGCTGTCATTGTCGTCGCTGCTGGCTTTTTCTCCATCAGCAACAACAGTTCGTTCCGTACACCGCCGCTGCCTTCGGCGACCGAAGTCGCAGCAAGGTCTCCGGAGCGATCAACGGTGCGGGGCGATGCACCTTCGCAGCAGGCGCGCAACAAATCCCTTTCACCAGGCAGCGGCTCCTCGCCGGGCCCCGCCATCATCAAGGTGACGCCGGATATGCCGGCATCATCCGGTAAGATCGTGGTGAACGATCCCTCGAAAACGGGTCAGGATCCGCGCGTGGCGCATCTTCCTGATCCGGAACTGATCGAGAATACGGCGCTTGGACCATTGCCGATACGCGGGCCAGATGGCCTCCGTCCTCTCGACGTCTATAGCAGAGGTTGGTCGGGCGCTCGCGGGGCGCGTGTCGCCATCGTCATCGGCGGTCTCGGCCTGTCGCAGACCGGCACGCAGAGCGCGATCCGTCAGCTTCCCGACGAGGTGACGCTCGCCTTCGCGCCGCAGGGAAACAGCCTGCAGCGATGGATGCAGGCGGCCCGCCAAAGCGGTCATGAGATCCTGATGCAGGTTCCGCTCGAACCTTTCGACTATCCGCGCGTCGATCCCGGCCGTCATACGCTGACGGTCGAGGGCGGGGCCGAGAAGAACAGGGCGGACCTGTTCTGGACCTTGTCACGCATCACCAATTATACCGGCGTGATGAACTATATGGGGGCGCGGTTCACAGCGGATGCCGAGGCTCTGACCCCGGTGATGCAGGAGATCGGCAGGCGCGGGCTGCTCTATCTCGACGACGGTACCTCGGCGCGCAGCCAGGCGGACACGGTGGCAATGCAACAGGCGACGCCATTTTCCGCCGCCGATCTTGTCATCGATGCCGTGCAGGAGCGTGGCGAAATCCTCAAAAAACTGGACGAGCTGGAGCGTATCGCCCGCGCCAAAGGGAGCGCGATCGGAACCGGCTCGGCCTTCGCCGTCACCGTCGATGCCGTAGCTGCATGGGCGAACGAGGCCAAGACGCGGGGAATCGAGATCGTGCCGGTTTCAGCGCTTGTCCGCGATCCCGAAAGGGATTAGCAGAGGCTTCTCATTTCAGTCGGAGAATTCCCATGGCAAAGAACAAGGGTCCGGTAGCCCCCGAGACGCTGCCTTACCGGCCTTGTGTCGGCATCATGGTGCTTAACCGCGACGGCCTTGTCTGGGCCGGGCGGCGCATCATCATTCCGGGTGACGAGATGGACGGGGCGGTGCAGCTCTGGCAGATGCCGCAGGGCGGTATCGACAAGGGCGAGGAGGCCGAGCCGGCGGCGCGGCGCGAGCTCTACGAGGAAACCGGCATCCGCGGGGTCTCGCTTCTCGCCGAGGCGCCGGACTGGATCCATTACGATCTGCCGCCGCATCTGGTCGGTGTGGCGTTGAAGGGAAAATATCGCGGGCAGAAGCAGAAATGGTTCGCCTATCGTTTCGAGGGCGACGAAAGCGAGATCGCCATCAACCCGCCGCCGGACGGGCACACCGCGGAGTTCGATGATTGGGCATGGAAGCCGATGGAGGAATTGCCCTCGCTGATTGTCCCCTTCAAGCGCGAGCTCTATGAAAAGGTCGTGGCGGCTTTCCGGCATCTGGCCGCGTAAGCCGCCCAATATAAGCGCCTGCTTTCCTCATCAGGCGGGCAGATCGAGCTTCCAGAGTTTCCGGGCGTTTTCAAAAAACAGCTTGCGTCGTTCGTCTCTGGTTGCGCCGGCAAAGAGTGCGTGGGTCGCAGCCGCCCATGTGGCGAGCCCGCCACCCAGCGTGCAGACCGGCCAATCGCTGCCCCAGACGACGCGGTCCCAGCCGAAACAGTCGACGACATGCTCGACATAGGGTGAGAGGGTTTCGACCGTCCACGTGCCGGCATCGGCATAGGCGACGACCCCTGATATCTTGGCAACGACATTGGGGCGTCTTGCGATCTCAGCGACATTCTCCTGCCATGGATGCCGTTCGCCGGCCGCGATGGCCGGAACGCCGCAATGGTCGAGCACGAATTGCGTATCCGCGGCGAGATCAACCAGCGCCGTGGCGCGGGGGATCTGATGCGGCAGGACGCAAAGGTCGAAGGTCAGGCCGCTGCCGTCGAGCCGCTTCACATTCTCGCGAAAGAGCGGCGTTTCGGAGAGCTCGTCGGGCATGACGTGCAGCACGCGGCGAAAGCCCTTGATGAAGGGATCGGCTCGTCTGCGCTCGAGAAAAGCCGGGAAACCGGCCTCCTCGGGGCGGCAGGAGGAGATCGCGCCGACGATCAGGCTGTCGGGCTCGGTCGAGAGGCCGCGGATATAGTCGGTCTCGGCATCAATTGCTTCAGGCGCAACGTCGACTTCCATGTGGAGAGCGGCGGCAATGCCGACCCGTTTCGCCTCCTGCGCATATTGCCGGTAGAGAAAATCCCGATCGAGCGGGGCAACATCGGCAAGCCAGGGATAGGTGAGCGCCTGCTTGTCAATGATGTGGAGATGGGTGTCTATGAACATATCAGGCTCTCCTCCCAGCCTTCTTTTTTCCCGGACTTGTTTCAGTGCGTCTTCGCCCCGGCGAGTTCCGAAAGCGCTTTTGCCGCCTTCACCAGAATTTCCGTGGTCTGTCCGATATCGGGCGCATTCGGTGCGTTGACGAGGGTTATATAGGGGCAGGTGAGGGCGGCGAGAGCCCGCCCGTCGGGTGCCAGAATAGGGGCCGAGAGATTATAGACCCCTGCTATTTGGGCACTGGTCATGATTTCATAGCCGCGCTCACGGATCGTATCGAGGCGAGCGTCGAAATCCTGCGGCTGAACCGTGTCGTCCATCCGGCGCTCATATTCCGAGATCATCATCGCGCGCTCGTCCGGCGATCGGAAGGCGAGGAGCACATGGCCGGAACCCGTGTTGAAAAGGCCAATATGCGAGCCGACGCGGACCGAAATCCCCCAATAATCCGGAGCTTCCTGCTGGGCGATGACCACCGCCGCACCCCGGTCGAACACCACGAGCTGATTGGCCTGGCGGGTCTTCATCGCCAACTCGCGCATGATCGGCGTGGCATAGGAGGCAAGGCGGCGCACCGGTGCGTGCAGCTGCGCGAGGCCGAATAGCTTCAGGGTCAGCGAAAAACGGTCGCTGTCAAGCCGCGTGACATAGCCGCGGCGCACCAGTCGGTCGAGCATGCGGTAGAACTCGTTCGGGCTGCGGCCAAGCTCCTTGGCGATTTCGGCCTGGGTCAGCCCACCATCGATGCCGGCAAGAAGCTCTAGGATGTCCAATCCCTTGTCGAGCGCCGGCGCGCGGTATCGTTCGCTGTCCTCGTCGTCGGCCATGATCTCTCTCCTGTAAATTCATTCACTCATATACGAAGAACGGTTTCCGCGAAAAGTAAATTCCTCGCTTGACGATCCATAAATTAAATGTTTGCATATGAATGAAGCGTCCATATGTGAGGGCGCGGTGGGGATCGGGGAGCGGTCGCCAAAGGGAGGAAATCATGAAGAGATTGCTTACTGCCGTTTCGGCAGCAGCCATTGTCGTCGCGCTGGCGGGGACCGGCGCATCGGCGCAGGATCTGCCCGGCAAGTTTGACGGACAGACGATCGATGCCAAGCTTATCGGCGGCCAGCAATATGAAGCGCTCTACCAGCGCATCGGCGAATGGGAAAAGCTGACCGGCGCGAAGGTCAACATTCTCTCGAAGAAGAACCATTTCGAGCTGGACAAGGAAATCAAGTCGGATATCGCCGCCAACAGCTTGAACTGGTGCGTGGGGTCGAACCATTCGTCCTTCGCCCCGCAATATCCGGGCATCTATACCGATCTGACGCCCTTTATCCCGAAGACGGAAATCGACGCCTTCGTGCCTTCCGTCATCAAGGCGGCGACGCTCGACGGCAAGCTCGTCATGCTGCCGCGGGCGCAGTTTGACGTTTCGGCGCTCTATTACCAGAAGAGCCTCTATGAGGACGACGCGAAGAAGACGGCGTACAAGGAAAAATACGGCGAAGACCTCGTGCCGCCCGATACGTGGGACGAGGTAACGAAGCAGGCCGAATTCTTCTCGAATCCGCCCACCTTCTACGGTACGCAGTTCGCCGGTAAGGAAGAGGCGATCAACGGCCGCTTCTATGAAATGCTGGTGGCGGATGGCGGCGAATATATCGATGCCGATGGCAAGCCCGCCTTCAACTCGGAAGCCGGCGTCAAGGCACTCGACTGGTTCGTCAATCTCTATAAGGCCAAGGCGGTACCGGCGGGTACGACCAATTATCTCTGGGACGATCTCGGGCAAGGCTTTGCCTCGGGCTCCATCGCGCTCAATCTCGACTGGCCGGGCTGGGCGAGCTTCTTCAACGATCCCAAGGCCTCGAAGGTGGCAGGTAATGTCGCCGTCAAGGTGCAGCCGAAGGGCTCCTCCGGCAAGCGCACCGGCTGGTCCGGCTTCCATGGGTTCTCGGTGACCGAAAACTGCGCCAACAAGGAAGCGGCGGCCTCGCTCGTCTGGTGGCTGACCAATGAGGACAGCCAGAAGCTCGAATCATCCGCCGGCCCGCTGCCGACCCGCACCGCCGTCTGGGAATACAATATCGAAGAGGCGAAGGATGATCCCTATCGCACGGAAGTGCTGAAGACCTTCCAGGAAGCTTCGAAATACGCCTTCCCCGTGCCGCCGCTGGCGGAATGGATCGAGATCTCCAACGCGGTCTATCCGGAATTGCAGGCGGCTATTCTTGGCGACAAGACGTCCAAGCAGGCGCTTGATGACGCGGCGAAGAAGGCGACGCAGATCCTCGAGGATGCGGGGAAGCTTTGAGCGTCGCTGCCCCTCACCCTTACCCTCTCCCCGCAAGCGGGGCGAGGGGGTGCCCACGTCGGTACGTCTTCCTTCTGCGGTGCTGCAAGGGGGAATCCGCACGGTGCCGCTTCTCCCTTCTCCCCGCGTGCGGGGAGAAGGTGCCGGCAGGCGGATGAGATGTATTTCACGGCCGGTCGATCGGCTTGATCAAATGACAGAATCCATGCCGCATGCCGATCAGGAGCAGGGCTTATAAATGAAACTCAGACTTCCAGCCCCGATCCTGCTGCTTCTTCCGGCGATCATCGTGCTGGTGGCGGTCATTGTTCTGCCGCTGCTTCTGTCCTTCTATTCCAGCTTCACGCCGTTCCGGCTGACGCGACCGGAGACGCTGTGGACATTCATCGGCCTGCGCAATTACATCAACGTGCTCTCCAACTGGGATTTCTGGGTGGCGTTCGGGCGCACGATCCTGCTTCTCACCATCGCGCTCAACGCGGAGATGTTCCTGGGGCTGGGGCTTGCCATGCTCGTCAACAAGGCGACGCATGGGCAGCGGCTCTTACGCACGCTGATGATGTTTCCGATGATGTTTTCGCCTGTTCTGGTCGGCTTCCAGTTCAAATTCATGTTCAACGACAATATCGGTCTCGTGAACAACGCACTGCAGTCCCTGGGGCTGACCGATCAGGCGATTCCGTGGCTGATCAACGGGAACCTCGCGCTCTTTTCTATCATCGTCGCCGAGGTCTGGTCCTCCACCTCCGTCTTCGCGATCCTGATCCTCGCCGGGCTTCTTGCCATGCCGCAGGAGCCGGTGGAGGCGGCGCGGGTCGATGGCTGCACGCCCTGGCAGACGTTTCGCTATGTCACATGGCCATTCATCATGCCGTTCGCCTTCATCGCCATGACGATCCGCTCCCTCGACGTGGCGCGGGCCTATGACATCGTCAAGATCATGACCGACGGCGGGCCGGCGGGGCGCACCGAGCTTTTGTGGACGCTCGTCGGACGGACGGCCTACAGCGATGCGCGCATGGGTGTGGCCAATGCCATGGCTTATGTCTCGATCGTGCTGTCGATCCTTTTCACCGTCTATTTCTTCAGAAAACTGGCCGCCGCGCGCCAGCAGATCGGAGCGGAGTGGTAGGATGGAAGACAAGAACAGCTCCTATCGCGTCCAGCGCCGCCTCCTGAAGATCGCGCATTTCATCGGCCTCTTCCTGGCGATGTTCGTCATCTGCCTGCCGGGTGTGTGGATCATCCTGAGTTCGCTGCGGCCGACCGTCGAGATCATGGCGAAGCCACCGGTGTGGATCCCGACGCAACTGTCGCTCGACGCCTATCGCGCTATGTTCAGCGGCATCGGCGCGGGCGGCGTGCCGGTGTGGGATTATTTCCGCAACTCCATCATCGTCTCCGTCACCTCGACGCTGATCGCGCTCGCTATCGGGATGGCCGGCGGCTATGCCTTCGCGCGCTTCCGCTTCAAGGGAAAGTCGGCGATCTTCCTCGGTTTCATGCTGACCCGTGCGGTGCCGGGCATCGCGCTGTCGCTGCCGCTGTTCATGATCTATGCGCGCCTCGGCATCATCGACACGCATTTCGGGCTGATCCTGACCTATGTGGCGCTCAACGTGCCGTTCACGATCTGGCTGATCGATGGCTTTTTCCGGCAGGTGCCGCGTGATCTGGCGGAGGCGGCGCAGATCGACGGCTGCACCCGCTGGCAGGCCTTCTGGCAGGTGGAGTTTCCGCTGGCCGGTCCCGGCATCGCGTCCGCCGGCATCTTCGCCTTCCTAACCTCGTGGAACGAATATGCGCTCGCCTCGCAGCTCACCCGCTCGGTCAATTCCAAGACGCTGCCGGTCGGGCTTCTCGACTACACCGCAGAGTTCACCATCGACTGGCGCGGCATGTGCGCGCTCGCCGTCGTCATGATCGTGCCGGCGCTCATCCTCACCTTCATAATCCAGAAACATCTGGTCTCCGGCCTCACCTTCGGCGCGGTAAAGGGGTAACGCTTTCATGGCTACCGTTTCGCTCAAGAAACTCGTCAAACGCTACGGCACGGTCGAAGTGGTGCATGGCATCGACCTCGACGTTAGGGATCGCGAGTTCGTGGCGCTGGTCGGTCCGTCCGGCTGTGGGAAATCGACCACGCTGCGCATGATCGCGGGGCTGGAGGACATCAGCGACGGCGCGCTGGAGATCGGCGGCAAGGTGGTCAACGACCTGCCGCCCCGGGCGCGGAACATCTCGATGGTGTTCCAGTCCTACGCGCTTTACCCGCATATGACGGTGCGCGAGAACATGGGCTTCTCGCTGAAAATCGCCAAGCGGCCGCAGAAGGAGATCGACGAGCGGGTCGAGGCGGCGGCGGACATTCTGGAACTGAAGCCGCTCCTGGAGCGCCGCCCGTCGCAGCTTTCCGGTGGGCAGCGCCAGCGCGTCGCCATGGGCCGCGCCATCGTGCGCCAGCCGGAGGTGTTCCTATTCGACGAGCCGCTTTCCAATCTCGACGCGAAGCTCAGGACGCAGATGCGCACCGAGATCAAGAAGCTGCATTCCAAGGTGCAATCCACCATCATCTATGTGACGCACGATCAGGTGGAGGCTATGACGCTCTCCGACCGCATCGTCATCATGCGCGACGGCCATATCGAGCAGGTGGGCATGCCGGACGAGGTGTTCCGCTTTCCGGCGACGCGCTTCGTCGCGGGCTTTATCGGCTCGCCGCCGATGAACCTCGATGAGGCTGTTGTCGATGACGGAAAGCTGGTCTTCGCATCGGGTGACAGTCTGCCGCTGCCGGCTCAGTTTCATGAGCGGGTGACGGTGGGGCAGAAGGTCGTGTTCGGTCTCAGGCCAGATGATATCTATCCGACCGGGCACGGCCTATCCTCGGCGGATACGACGGATATCCATCAACTCGACCTTCCGGTGTCGATCACCGAACCACTCGGCAACGAGACGCTGGTGTTCGTCGGCTTCAACAAGCGCGATTGGGTGTCGCGGATGCTCAATCCGAAACCGCTGGCGGCGGGCGAGAAGATCGCGATGAGCCTTGATCTGTCGCAGGCGCATCTCTTTTCCGCCGAAACCGGCCGGACCTTGCGGGGCTGACATGGCGAGAATCGAGAAAATAGACCTGCGGATGGTCGACCTGCCGCCCAAAACCTTGCGGACGGACGCGATCCAGAGCTTTGTCAGCCAGGAGACGCCCATCGTCACCATCACCGATTCCGATGGCGCGACCGGAACAGGCTACAGTTATACGATCGGCACGGGTGGCTCGTCTGTCATGCGGCTCCTGTCGGATCACCTTGCGTCGCGCATTCTCGGCGACGATGCTGACTGCATCGAGGCGATCTGGCGCAAGCTGGAATTCGCCACCCATGCCACGACCGTGGGGGCGATCACTGCGCTGGCGCTGGCGGCCATCGACACGGCGCTGTGGGATTTGCGGGCCAAGAAACAGAACCTGCCGCTGTGGAAGCTCGCGGGCGGGGCGAAGAACCGCTGCCCGCTCTATACGACCGAGGGCGGCTGGCTGCATATCGAGAAGCAAGCGCTTGTCGAGGATGCGCTGGCGGCGAAGGAAAAGGGCTTTCGCGGCTCGAAGGTGAAGATCGGGCGTCCGCATGGTTCGGAAGATCTCGACCGGCTCTCGGCCATGCGTGATGCGCTCGGGTCCGGCTTCGAGATCATGACCGACGCCAATCAGGGCTTCACGCTCGATGAGGCAATCCGCCGTTCGCATGTGCTGCGGGATATCGATCTTGCCTGGCTGGAGGAACCGCTTCCCGCCGACGACATCGACGGGCATGTCCGGCTGTCGAGAGCAACGAACACGCCTGTCGCGGTGGGGGAATCGCTCTACTCGATCCGGCATTTCCGCGAATATATGCAGAAGGGTGCCTGCTCCATCGTGCAGGTGGATGTGGCGCGCATCGGCGGCATCACGCCATGGCTGAAGGTGGCGCATCTGGCGGAGAGCTTCGACATGCCGATCTGCCCGCATTTCCTGATGGAGCTGCATGTGAGCCTCGTCTGCGCCGTGCCGAACGGCAAATACGTCGAATACATTCCGCAGCTTGATGATCTGACGCAGAGTTCGATGCGCATCGAGAACGGTCATGCGATCGCGCCGGATGCGCCGGGTATCGGCATCGATTGGGACTGGGAGGCGCTCACCGCCCGCAGCATCCCCGAATTCACCACCGAGATAAGGACCTGAGCCATGCAGCGAATGGGAATGGTCATCGGGCTAAATCCGGAGAAAGTCGCGGAGTACAAACGCCTTCATGCGGCGGTGTGGCCGGAAATCCTGGCGCTGATATCGGCCTGCAACATCCGTAATTATTCCATCTTCCTGCGCGAGCCGGAGAATCTGCTCTTCGGCTATTGGGAATATCACGGAAGTGATTTCGAGGCCGATATGGCGAAAATGGCCACTGACAAGAAAAACCAGGAATGGTGGTCGGTCTGCATGCCCTGCCAGGTTCCGCTCTCGACCCGCAAGGAAGGCGAGTGGTGGGCGATGATGGACGAGGTGTTTCATCTTGATTGACGTGGTCGAGGATATTCCGTTTCTCGCGGTTTCCAGAGTGGGTTCTGTTTTAACGGAAGCGTTGTTCACCCCCCTCTGCCCTGCCAGCGCTTCTATTAAAATCTCCAATGGGGAAGGGTAGCCCCGTGACCTTCGATCCCACAATTCTCAACCAATCCTGGCCGCTGCCGGCCAATCCTCGCCCCATCGTCACCTTCGGCGCGGGGTCCATCGTCGGGGACGCACATTATCCGGCGTATCGCAAGGGCGGGTTTCCGATTGCCGGGCTTTTCGATCCCGATCAGGCGAAGGCGCAGAAGCTTGCGGATGACTGGGGCGTGAAGGCGTTTTCTTCCATTGCAGAGGCGGCGGCGGTCGAGAATGCGGTGTTCGATCTGGCGACTCCGCCGGGCCGTCATGCCGAAGTGCTGAAAGTGCTGCCGGATGGCGCGACGGTGCTTATCCAGAAGCCGATGGGCAATACGCTCACCGAGGCGCGGGAAATCTTGGGCGTCTGCCGTGAAAAAAAGCTTATCGCGGCGATCAATTTCCAGCTCCGCTTTGCGCCGATGATGCTGGCTTTGAAGGATGCCATTCACCAGGGCTGGCTTGGCGAGGTGGTCGATTTCGACGCCTGGCTGGCGCTCGATACGCCCTGGCAGCTCTGGCCGTTCCTCAACGGTCTGCCGCGGGTCGAGATCGCCATGCATTCGATCCATTATCTCGATCTCATCCGGCAGGTGCTGGGCGATCCACAAGGCGTTCACGCCAAGACGATGGGACATCCGAACCACAAGGTGGCGCAGACGCGGACGAGCGCCATCCTCGACTATGGCGAGAGGGTGCGCTGCGCGCTCTCGATCAATCACGACCATAAGTTCGGACGCAAATACCAGGCCTGCGAGTTCCGCATCTGCGGCACTTCAGGAGCGGCCTATGTGAAGCTCGGCGTCAATCTCGATTATCCGCGCGGTGAGCCGGATGTGCTGGAGATTTATCCCAGGGGCGGGGATGGTTGGGTGACGGTGCCGCTTGAGGGTGCATGGTTCCCGGATGCGTTCGTCGGGCGCATGGCGAACCTGCAGCGCTTTGCGGCGGGCGAGGACAAGGAGCTCGTCAGTTCCGTGGAGGACGCATGGAGCACGATGGCGCTGGTCGAAAGCGCATACCGGTCGAGCGCGGCTCCCGCAACGCCGCTCGATCCAAGACCCTGAGGCAGATATGGCTGAACAAACCATCTATTTCGAAGACTATGAGCTCGGCCATGTGCGCGCTACCACGGGGCGCACCATCACGGAGACGGATTTCGTCGTCCATGCCGGGCACACCGGCGATTTCTTCCCACATCACATGGATGCTGAATTCGCCAAGACCACGCCGTTCGGCCAACGCGTCGCGCATGGGACGATGGTGTTCTCGATCGGCGTTGGGCTGACCGCGAGCCTTATCAATCCCGTCGCTTTCTCCTATGGATATGATCGCCTGCGCTTCGTGCGGCCGGTGTTCATCGGCGACACGATCCACACGCGCGTCACCATCGCGGCCAAGGAAGATGATCCCAAGCGTCCCGGCCATGGCCGCGTTGTCGAGCGGTGCGAGGTGATCAACCAGCGCGGCGAGGTGGTGCTTGCCGCGGACCATATCCTGATCGCCGAGCGGCGAGGTATTTAGCCACATGATCTTATCCGAAAAGTCTGCAACTTTTCGGGATCATGCTCAAAATCCGGAGAATTGAGATGAGTGAGAAATTCAGGGACAAGACGGTTCTGGTGACGGCGGCGGGACAGGGTATCGGCAAGGCGACGGCGCTCGCCTTCGCGCGTGCGGGCGCAACGGTGCATGCCACGGATATCAACGAGAAAGCGCTTGCCACGCTTGCGAACGAGTCCGGCATTTCCGTGCGCAGGCTGGACGTGCTGGATACCGCCGCCGTGACGCAGGCCGCAGCCGAGATCGGCACTGTCGATGTGCTCTTCAACTGCGCCGGCTTCGTCCATTCCGGCTCGATCCTGGATATGAAGGACGAGGATCTCGATTTCGCCTTCGATCTCAATCTCCGCTCGATGGTGCGCACCATCCGCGCGGTCCTGCCTGGCATGATCGCGAATGGCGGCGGCGCAATCATCAACATGGCTTCGGTGGCGAGCAGCATCAAGGGCGTGCCGAACCGCTTCGCCTATAGCGTCACCAAGGCGGCGGTGATCGGGCTGACGAAATCGGTGGCAGCGGATTATGTCGGGCAGGGCATACGCTGCATGGCGATCTGCCCCGGCACGGTGGAGAGCCCGTCTTTGGAAGAGCGTATGCGCGCGCAGGGCGACTACGATGCCGCGCGCGCGGCATTTATCTCGCGCCAGCCGATGGGACGCCTGGGAACACCGGAAGAAATTGCCGATCTCGCCGTTTATCTCGCCGGCGCCACCTATACGACGGGGCAGGCATATGTCATCGACGGCGGGTGGACTAATTAAGGGAGTATGGGAGTAAGGGAATAGGGGAATATGTTTTCCCTACTCACCTACTCCCTCAATTCATACAAGGAGACAGACATGAAGCTGCTGCGATATGGCGAGGCAGGAAACGAAAAGCCGGGCCTTCTCGACAAAAACGGCAATATTCGCGACCTTTCCGGCCATGTGAACGATATTGCCGGCGCGGTGCTCGCGCCTGATGCCCTGGCCAAACTTGGCGAGATCGATGCCGAGAGCCTTCCGCTCGTCTCCGGCAGCCCGCGCCTTGGCCCCTGCGTCGCCGGGACCGGCAAGTTCATCTGCATCGGTTTGAACTATGCCGACCATGCCGCCGAATCCGGATTGGCGGTGCCGCCGGAGCCGGTTATCTTCATGAAGGCGACCTCGGCGATCGTCGGCCCGAATGACGATATCCTCATTCCGCGCGGCTCTGAAAAGACCGACTGGGAAGTCGAGCTCGGCGTCGTCATCGGCAAGACGGCCAAATATGTGAGTGAAGAGGATGCGCTGGATTACGTCGCCGGTTATTGCACCGCGCATGATGTCAGCGAACGCGCCTTCCAGGCGGAGCGCGCCGGCCAGTGGACCAAGGGCAAATCCTGCGACACGTTCGGCCCGACCGGTCCCTGGCTCGTCACCAAGGACGAGGTGGCCGACCCGCAGAATCTTTCCATGTGGCTCAAGGTCAATGGCGAGACGATGCAGGACGGTTCGTCGAAGACCATGGTCTATGGCGTGCGGTATCTGGTCTCCTATCTCAGCCAGTTCATGTCGCTGCAGCCGGGCGATATCATCTCCACCGGCACGCCGCCCGGCGTGGGCATGGGCATGAAGCCGCCGCGCTATCTCAAGGCCGGCGACGTGGTCGAGCTCGGGATCGAGGGGTTGGGTACACAGAAGCAGAATGTGAAGGCTGATATTTAGGCGCTTATCGATAACCCCCCTCTGCCCTGCCGGGCATCTCCCCCACAAGGGGAGATTGGCTGGCATGGCTAACCGCTCTCTTCCTGTGACGGTTGCGATTGGTGCCGCACATCTATGAAGGCGTAATCTCCCTCCTTGTGCGGGAGATGGCCGGCAGGCCAGAGGGGGGTGAATACCGCACATACCAACATAAGAGGTTCCCCGTGGCCCGTATTACCGATCTTCGTGTTTTCGACTTACGTTTTCCGACGTCGCAAAGTCTCGACGGGTCGGACGCGATGAATCCGGATCCGGATTATTCCGCCGCCTATGTCATTCTGGATACTGACCGGGACGGGCTGGCGGGCCACGGACTTACCTTCACCATCGGGCGCGGTAACGATATCTGCTGCCTCGCCATAGAGGCGATGAAGCATCTCGTCGTCGGGCAGGAATTGGAGGCCATCCGTGAAAATCCCGGTGCGTTCTGGCGGCATCTGACGAGTGACAGCCAGTTGCGCTGGATCGGGCCGGACAAGGGTGCGATACATCTGGCGACCGGCGCGGTGGTGAATGCCGTCTGGGATCTGCTCGCCAAGCAGGGGGGCAAGCCCGTCTGGCGGCTGGTCGGCGAGATGACGCCGGAGGAGATCGTCCGTATCGTCGATTTCCGTTATCTGACCGACGTGCTGACGCCGGAGGAGGCGCTGGCGATCCTCAAGAAGGCGGAGGTGGGGAAGACGGACCGAATCGCCACGCTCGAGCGCGAGGGCTATCCCTGCTATACGACTTCAGCCGGCTGGCTCGGCTATTCCGACGAGAAGCTGAAGCGGCTCTGCCAGGAAGCGATCGATGCCGGGTTCAACCATGTGAAGATGAAGGTCGGGCGCGATCTGGAGGACGATATCCGCCGGCTCACCATCGCCCGCGAAACGATCGGGCCGGACCGCTTCCTGATGATCGACGCCAATCAGGTCTGGGAAGTCGATCAGGCGATCGATTGGGTGAAGAAGCTCTCCTTCTGCAATCCCTATTTCATCGAGGAGCCGACCAGCCCCGACGATATCGCCGGCCATCGCAAAATCCGCGAGGCCATCGCCCCGGTGAAGGTGGCGACCGGCGAGATGTGCCAGAACCGCATCATGTTCAAGCAGTTCATCGCCGAAGGCGCGATCGATATCGTGCAGATCGATTCATGCCGCATGGGCGGCTTGAACGAGGTGCTGGCGGTGTTGTTGATCGCCGCAAAATATGGCCTGCCGGTCTGGCCGCATGCGGGCGGCGTTGGACTATGCGAATATGTGCAGCATCTCTCGATGATCGATTACATCGCCGTTTCGGGCACCAAGGATGGCCGGGTCATCGAATATGTCGACCATCTGCACGAGCATTTCGTCGAGCCGTGCGTGATTCGTGACGCGGCCTATATGCCGCCTTCGCTGCCGGGCTTCTCGATCGAGATGAAGCCTGCATCGATCGAGCAATATCAGTGGCGTGGAGCCAAATAAGGCTCGTCCGTCAAAGCAGGCTCCGCCACGTCTCCGCATAGGGTGCGAAGGTTTCAGGGAGAGCCAGATCATTGGACTCGGGTTCGCTCGCGCCCGGCTGCATGCCGGCGAGCATCGCCGCACCGAGGCTGGTGCCGGTCGAGCCGGGAAGCGCCAGCACCTCGCGCCCGATGAGGCCTGAAAGGGTGGCGATGTAGATTTTGTTTTTCGCGAAAGGACCTTCGACGATGATCGGGCCATTCGCGCCGACAAGCCCGAGGCTCACATCGGTCATCAGCGCGGCATAGAGCGAGGCGGCGGCGTGGCGTTTTGGCGGTGTGAGGTTTTCCGCATTGAGCCAAGCCATCTCGCGTGACGGGAAAGGGCCGGTGCCTTTAACGATGCTGGGGAGCACCATGGTCTGATGGATCAGGACATCAGGCAATACCGCGGCGGCTTCATTCGGATGGCTCGCGGGGGCATCCTTCATCAGCAGTTCGAACTCCCTTCCGCCCATGAAGCGGGCGGAGGGGACGGGGCGGCGATAGGCATCGACATTGACGAGCGTATCGCGCCGAGGGTCGAGATGTTCCGCATGGCCGCCGACGCCGAAGATGACGACCCATGTGCCGGTCGAGACGACGGCGAACGGTGGCTCGCGCCTGAGCAGATGCGGGAGCAGGGAGGCGTTGGAATCGTGAATGCCGCAATGGACAGGGACCGGCTTGTCGAGGCCGATTGGGTCGGCGATTTCGGGCAGGACGGTTCCGAGCGCGTCGAAAGCGGAGCGTACCGGGGCCAATAGCGATCCTATCTCCAGCCTGTCCACGAGCGATGAGAACGAACCTGCTCGCGGGTTCCAGAGATCTGTATGACAGCCGAGCGAGGTTGCTTCGCAGGCGGCAATGCCGGTCAGCCGCCATGCCCAATATTGCGGGTAGGTGAGGATGGTCTTCACTCGCGCGAAAAGATCGGGGAACGCGGTTTTCTGGTAATGAAGCTGCGCGCCGAGATTGAGGCCGCCGGAGAGAAGCGGTGAGGAGGTTTCGCCGAAATTGGGGCGCAGCGCGGCATAGCTTTCGCGGATATGGTCCGGATAGGTGTGCTCGTAGTCCAGTACCGGCATGGCGAGGCCGTCTTCGCCAAGGAGTGCCGCCGATGCGCCATGCGTGGTGATCGAGATGGCGTCGAAACCGGGATCGCGGGCAAATTCGGCGAGTGCGGCCAGGAAGAAACGCCAGAGGCCGTCCATATCGTAGTGCGGGTAGGGCGGCCCGGCCAGCACGCGGTTCGGCATGGTGCGCGCGGCGATTTCGCGAGCCGTTTCCGCGTCGACGATGACGGCCTTGGCATTGGTTTTGCCGATGTCGAGAACGGCGATGCGGGAGGGGGCGGTCATGATGGAAACGCTGGCGGGAGTACCCCCCTCTGCCCTGCCGGGCATCTCCCCCACAAGGGGGGAGATTGGCCGATACGGCTCACCGCTTTCATCCTGCAACGTTGGCGATTGATGCTGCATGTTGATGACGGCGTAATCTCTCCCCATGCGGGGGAGATGTCCGGCAGGACAGAGGGGGGCGCCTCGCGTTTCGATCAAACGAATTTCTCCCTAAGCCAGATGAAACACAGTCACGAGTTCAGACTGTACCGGCGAATTGTCCGGATTCGTTTCCATGATGTCGGCCATATGCGCCCACCATTTCTTCATCACCGGATGGTTGGGGAGGTCAGCCATACGATGGTCCGCCGTACGCGTCAGGACGCCGAAAAGCGTGTTGGTCTCGGGGTCGAGATGGATGGAATAGTCGGAAACGCCCGCCTCGTGCAGCAGTTCCACCAGCTCCGGCCATATCGCGTCATGGCGGCGCTTGTATTCGGCTTCCATGCCGGGATTGAGCCGCATCTTGAAAGCGTATTTCTCGGTATTCATGCGACTTTTCCGGATTTGAGACGGCGAATGATGATCGGCAGCGAAATGGTGACGATCAATAGCAGGCCGATGAAGATCGACATGACGATGCCGGGCACGTTGAGAAGTCCCAGGCCGAAGGTGACGAGGCCCATGACGAAGGCGGCGATGACGACGCCGCCGATGGTGCCTGAGCCGCCGAGGATCGAGACGCCGCCGAGCACCACCATGGTAACGATTTCAAGCTCCCAGCCTTGGGCGATCGACGGACGGGTGGAGCCCAGCCGCGAGGTCAGGCAGACGGCGGCGATGCCGCTCATCAGGCCGGTCAGCAGGAACAGGATGAATTTGACCCGCTCCACTGGAATACCGGAAAAACGCGCCGCGAAGGCATTGTTGCCGATGGCATAGACCCTGCGACCGAAGCTGGTGGCATGCAGCAGAACGGCGAAGAGAACTGCGCAAAGCGCAAAGAGCACGAATTCAAACGAGAATACCCAGAAGACATAGCCCTGTCCGAAATAGGCGAAGCTCTCGGGATATCCGCCATAGGCCTGATCGCCCAGCACGATATAGGAGATGCCGCGGAAGAGGCTCATTGTGCCGATGGTGACGACGATGGAGGGAAGTCCAAGCCCCGCCACCAGCAAGCCGTTGAACGCCCCGGCGAGAAGCCCGACACTGACACCGATTGCAACCAGCCCCGGTGTGCCGACGCCCATTTGCGCCGCGGCGCCCATCGCGGTGGAGGCGAGTGCGATGATGGCGGCGACTGACAGATCGATCTCCCCCGAGATGATCAGCAATGCCATGGCAAAGGCGATCATCGCCTTTTCGGTGAAGTTGAAGGTGGCGTCGGAGAGATTCCAGACATTGAGGAAATAGGGCGAGGCAAAGGAATTGGCGATGAAGATCACAATCGCCACCCCCAGCAGGAGCATCTCCCAGCTTGAGAACAGCCGGGTGAAGGATGTGCCGAGCCGGTCAGGAATACGGCGCTTTTCTGGAACGGCGCTCATGCTGCGGGGGCCTCCTGATAAGTCTTGGCCGCCTTGTCGCGCAGGATGATGCGGCCGCGCCGCTTCTCCTGGCGGGCATTGAAGATGACGGCGAGGATGATGACCGCGCCCGAAATCGCCATCTGCCAGAAGGGCGAGATGTTGATGACCGGCAGGGCGTTCTTGATGACGCCGAGGAACAGCGCGCCGAGCACGGTGCCCGCGACCGTGCCGATGCCGCCCAGCGTCGAGATGCCGCCGATGACGCAGGCCGCCACGCTGTCAAGCTCGAAACCGGCGGCGATATCGACGTAGGCGACGGCATAGCGCGAGACCCAGAGATAGCCGCAGAGCCCCGCCAGCGCGCCCGACAGCACGAAAGCGAAGAAGCGGGTGCGCCCGACATCGATGCCGGCATAGACGGCGGCGGTGGGATTGCCGCCGGAGGCATAGAGTGCGCGGCCGAAGAAGGTTCGCGTCATCATGATGGTGACGAGAATGACGATCGCAATTGCCGTCCAGCCGAGAATGGGAAGGCCGAGGAAGACCTGGCGCGGCGTGTTGAGGAAGACCGGGGTCATCTGGTGGGCGTTGACCCAGCCGCCGCCTGACAGGACAAAGGCCATGCCGCGATAGATGGTGAGCGTACCCAGCGTTACGACGATGGGAGGGATGCCGAGCTTCCAGACGAAGAGGCCGTTGATTGCGCCGAGGAAGGCGCCGATGCCAAGCGCGACCACGATGAGCAGGGCGAGCGGTAGTTCCGGATGGGCGGCGTTCAGCATCGCCACGGCCATGCCGGTAAAGGCCAGATTGGCGGCAACGGAGAGGTCGATGGATTTGGTCAGGATCACCGCCATCTGGCCGAGCGCCAGGATGATGAGGATCGAGGTGTCGTTGAAGATACCGGCAAGGTTCTTTGGCGAGGCGAAGCCCGGCGCTCGGGCAGAAAAGCCTGCCACGAGGATGGCGATGATGCCGAAGAGCAGGATTTCGCGGTGTTTGAGGATCCGGTTCATTTATGCATTCCCCGTCGCTGCCCGCACCAGAGTCTCGGCATCAAGCGATTGCCTGTCGAAGAGCCCTGCCGATAATCCTTCGCGCATGACGAGGACGCGGTCGGACATGCCCATGATTTCAGGCAGTTCGGATGAAACCATGATGATGCTCAGTCCTTCTGCGGCGAGCTCACTGATGAAGGCGTGGACGGCGGCCTTGGAGCCGATGTCGATACCCTTGGTCGGTTCGTCGAGAATGATGACCTTGGGCTGCGTGGCGAGCCATTTGCCGATGACGACCTTCTGCTGGTTGCCGCCTGAGAGCGTACCGACCGGTACGGAAAGGGCGGCGGCGCGAAGGTCAAAGCGTTCGGCATAGCGGCGCGCCAGCGCGAATTCTTCCGCGGAGCGCAGGAAGCCCGCGCGTGAGGTGCGGGTGAGCGAGGGGAGCGACATGTTCTGGAAGATCGGCATCTGCAGCACGGCGCCATGGCGTCCGCGCTCCTCCGGCACGTAGACGACGCCATGCGCGATGGCGTCGCGCGGCGAGCGGATGGTGATCTCGCGGCCTTCAAGCGTCAGCCTGCCGCCGGAGGGACGGGTCACGCCGAACAGCGACTGGCAGAACTCCGACCGGCCCGCGCCGACGAGGCCATAGAGCCCGAGGATTTCGCCGCGCCGCAGCTCGAAGGAGATGCCGCGGAATTCGGTCGGATGCGAATAATTCTCGACCTTCAGCGCGGTCTCGCCCGGCGTCACGTCGATCTTGGGAAAGACCTGGTCGACCGAGCGGCCGACCATCAGCCGCACGATCTCGTTTTGGCTGGTATCCTTCAACGCACCATGACCGACGGCGCGGCCGTCGCGGAAAACGGCATAATTCTGCGCGATCTCGTAGACCTCATCGAATTTGTGGCTGATGAAGAGGATGGCCTTGCCCTGGGATTTCAGCCGCTCGATGATCTGGAAGAGGTCGTCCACTTCTTTTCGCGACAGGGCGGCGGTGGGTTCATCCATGATGACGATGCGGGCGTCGACGGACAGCGCGCGGGCAATGGCGACGAGGTGGCGCTGCGCGATGGAAAGCTCTTTCAGCTTGGCGCGCACATCGACCGTCGTTTCCAGCGAGTGGAGCAGCGCCAGCGAGCGGGCATTGAGCGCTTTCCAATCGACGAGGCCGAGCTTCGTTTTCGGCGCGTGGCCGAGATAGATGTTTTCAGCCACCGACAGTTCATCGAAAAGCACGGTTTCCTGATGAATCGCGGTGACGCCGTGGTTCGTTGCGTCCTGCGCGGTGACGAAGGCGACCGGCTTGCCGCCTACGAGGATTTCACCCTCATCCGGCTGGTAGATACCGGTGAGGATTTTCACCAGCGTCGATTTGCCCGCGCCGTTTTCACCGATCAGCGCCGTCACCGTGCCGGGATAGAGGGCGATATCGACCTGATCGAGCGCGCGGACGCCGGGGAATGATTTCGAGATGCCACGCATTTCGAGAAGCGGGACCGGACGGGCCGTTTCTTGAATGGGCGTCTGGACGGCTGCGTTCATTGTGTGGACCTGAATATTCTCTTCGTTCGACGCTGAGGGACAGCGCCCGTTACTTGCCGGGCGCCTCCCGCCCTTCCCATCGTCATCCTCAAGCTTGACCCGAGGATCCACGGCTGATGGGCACCGACCGCTCCACCTGCCGACGCGTTCCAGATTGGAACAGTATTCGATCGATAAGCCTTGATTGGTCTTATGGTCCCGTCGCGGGCGATAGTGCTGTTTGCGCTCCCTTGCCGTGGATCCTCGGGGCAAGCCCGAGGATGACGGTGATAGAGAGGGGAGCCATACCCGGCAGCCGAAACTGCCGGGCGGTCGCTGCTCCCACCGCGATCAGAAGACCTTCGAGAACTCGTCGATGTTCGAAGCGTCATAGACGAACGGATCGGACATGGCTGCTTCGCCGTTGTCACCGATCTTGATCTTGCCCATGCGACCGGCGTCGATCTCGGTGTTCGGCTTTCCGTCGGCGTCGCCCTTGACGAGGTGATAGGCGATTTGCGTCGCGGAATAGCCGAGGTCGATCGGGTTCCAGATGGCGAATTCCTTGGTCGCGCCTGATTTGATCGCGCCCGCCATTTCCGAGGGAAGGCCAAGGCCGGTGACATAGACATCGCCGATCTTGCCGGCATCCTTCACCGCTTGCGAGGCGGCGAGCACGCCCACTGTCGTCGGGGCGACGATGACCTTGACGTTCGGCTGCGAGGTCAGGAGACCCTGAGCTTCGCGATAGCTCTTGTCGGCCAGGTCGTCGCCATAGACCGTCGTGACGAGGTTGAGGCCCGGAAAGTCCTTGAGCTGCTTCTTCATCTCGTCAATCCAGATGTTCTGGTTGGTCGAGGTGGTGGTGGCCGATAGAATGGCGAAGTCGCCCTTGCCGTCAGGCAGATGATCGGCGGCGAGCTTCAGGCACATTTTGCCGATCAGCTCGTTCGACGAGGGGTTCAGGTGCATGATGCGGCCTTCCGGCGCAACGCCAGAATCCCACGAGATGACCTTGATGCCGCGTTGCGCTGCCTTCTTCAGAGCAGGCACGACTGCATCGGGATCGTTGGCGGAGATGGCGATGGCGTCGACGCCCTGCGCGATCAGCGAGTTGATGACCTCGATCTGGCCTTCCGCCGTCGTGGTGGTCGGGCCGGTATAGATGACCTCGACGTCACCCAATTCCTTCGCCGCTTCCTGCGCGCCCTTGTTGGCGGCCTCGAAGAAGCCGTTGCCGAGCGATTTGACGACGAGCGCGATCTTCATAGGTTCGGCTTGAGCCTGCGCGGCAACTATGGACACGGCGAATGCCGCACCAAGCGCCAGTTTCTTAAACAAATTCATGTCTCTAATCCTCCCTTGGTTGTTTCTACCCACCTCTCGGTCGCCTAGTTTTAGCCGCATGATCTTTTCGGGATCATGCTCTATGCAACCGAAGAGGAATCCTCCTTCTTCGCCGTCGCAGTGGCGGTCTGCGCCACGATCAACTGAATGCCTGCATCCTCCACCATGCGCCGCGCGGCGTCCGTTACACCATCGTCGGTGATAACAGTCGTCACCCGCGTGAGCGGACATAGGATCAGGCTCGACCGGCGCGTGAACTTGGTCGAATCCACCATCAGCACCAGCTCATCCGCCTGGTTGATCAGCTTCTGCTCGCTCTGGATGATCAGCGCGTCGGATTCCATGACCCCGAGCGGCCCGATGCCCTGCGACCCCATGAACATCCGGCGCGCATAGAAATTGCGCGTCACATCATTGTCGAAGGGGGAGAGGATCAGGCTCTGCTCGCGGTAGATCGCGCCGCCCGGCACGATGACCGTGCTCTTGGAATGCTTGACCAGATGCTCGGCGATGGCGAAGGAATTGGTCAGCACCTGCAGGCGGCGTGCGGCCAGATAATGCACCATCTGGAAGGTCGTCGTGCCGCCATTGATGATGACGGCATCGCCTTCCTCGCATAGCGCCACGGCTTCACGCGCGATCGCCCGCTTCTTGTCGATGTTCTCGGATTCCGAAACGCGGAAAGGGCGGCCGGCGAGGCCTGCCAATTGAGGCGGATGCACGGCCTCCGCGCCGCCACGCACCCGGCGAAGGCGTCCCTGCACATGCAACGCGGCGATGTCACGGCGGATCGTCGCTTCCGATGCCTCGGTCAGCTCGACGATATCCTGAATGGTGACAACAGGCTTTTCCTGAACGGCGCTCAGGATAATGCGGTGGCGTTCGCGTTCGTGCATCTTGTCCTCCTGTCTTTTCTATCCCGCAATTGGCCCGAGCTTGTCAATCACATTCGATCATGAATTTTCATATCGCGATGCAGCATGATCATTTCTGATTGTTTTCGATTGACAGTGAAAGGTGGCTTGCGCCATATCTGCGCCCAACGAGACGGGCGGATCAAGCTTCCGCCAGTTTGAACAATCTGCGATCGGGAGGATGACATGGCGGCTCAGGTGCGGCTTCTGGAAAACCGTTGGGATGACGCAAAGGCGGCAGCTTTGGACGAACCAGGCAAGCTGCTCTACCGCTCCAATCTGCTGGGGGCCGACAAGCGCATCACCAATTATGGTGGCGGCAATACCTCCGCCAAGGTGACAGAAACGGACCCGCTGACCGGGGAGCCGGTTCAGGTGCTTTGGGTCAAGGGCTCGGGTGGCGATGTCGGCACGATCAAGCTGGACGGCTTCGCGACTCTTTATCAGGACAAGCTCAATGCGCTGAAAGGCATTTACAAAGGCGTCGAGGACGAGGACCGCATGGTCGGCTTCCTGCCGCACTGCACTTTCAATTTGAATCCCCGCGCCGCCTCCATCGATACGCCGCTGCACGGCTTCGTGCCGTACAAGCATGTGGACCATATGCACCCGGACGCGATTATCGCCATTGCGGCCTCGAAGAATTCGCGGGAATTGACCAAGGAAATCTTCGGCGACGAGATCGGCTGGCTGGCATGGCGGCGGCCGGGATTCCAACTGGGTCTCGACCTCGAAGCCTTCGTCAAGGCGAACCCGCAGGCGAAGGGCGTGGTGCTGGAAAGCCATGGCCTGTTCACATGGGCTGACGATGCCAAGGTCTGCTATGAGTTGACGCTGGATGTGATCAACAAGGCAATCCGCTGGCTGGCGGAGCGGATGGAGGGCAAGGCGGCGTTTGGCGGTGCTGTAACCCAAAGCCTTGAACCTTCCGAGCGCCGCGCTGTCGCCGCGCGTCTGATGCCCGTCATCCGCGGCATGATCGGCAAGGCGGAGCGCAAGCTGGGGCATTTCGACGATCAGGACGCCGTTCTCGAATTCGTCAATTCTAGGGATTTGCGCCCGTTGGCGGCGCTTGGCACAAGCTGCCCCGACCATTTCCTGCGCACCAAGATCCGCCCACTGGTGCTGGATTTCGACCCGGCGAAGCCGGATGTGGACGCAGTGCTAGCAGGGCTGGAAAAGGCGCTGGAGGATTATCGCGCCGACTACACGCGCTATTACGAGACGTGCAAGCACGACAATTCGCCAGCGATGCGCGACCCCAACCCGGTGATCTTCCTCGTTCCCGGCGTCGGCATGCTGTCGTTTGCCCGCGACAAGGCGACGGCGCGCATTGCCGGGGAGTTCTATGTCAACGCCATCAATGTCATGCGCGGAGCATCCACGGTGTCCGAATATCAGGGCCTGCCGGAGCAGGAAGCCTTCGACATCGAATATTGGCTGCTGGAGGAAGCGAAGCTTCAGCGCATGCCGAAGCCGAAGAGCCTTGCGGGGCGCATCGCGCTTGTCACCGGCGGGGCGGGCGGTATCGGCCGTGCCACGGCGGAGCGGCTGGCAGGCGAGGGCGCGTGCGTCGTGCTTGCCGATATCGATGCAGATTCGCTCGCAAGCGCGCATGAGGATTTTGCCAAGCGGTTTGGCGGCGATGTGGTGCGCAGCGTGGCTCTAAATGTCACCGATGAAGCGGGTGTGATTTCCGCGTTCGCTGATGCGGCGGTGGAATTCGGCGGGCTCGATATCCTCGTGTCGAATGCGGGCATTGCATCCTCAGCGCCGGTCGAGGCGACAGAGCTTTCGATGTGGAACCGCAATATCGACATCCTGGCGACCGGCTATTTCCTCGTCTCGCGCGAGGCGTTCCGGCTGTTCCGCCGCCAGAAGCTCGGCGGCAATGTGGTGTTCGTCGCGTCCAAGAACGGTCTTGCCGCGTCACCCGGCGCTTCCGCCTATTGTACGGCCAAGGCGGCGGAAATCCATCTGGCGCGCTGCCTGGCGCTGGAAGGCGCGGATGCGGGCATTCGGGTCAATACTGTCAATCCGGATGCGGTGCTGCGCGGCTCGAAGATCTGGAACGGCGAGTGGCGCGAACAGCGTGCGGCGTCATCGAAGATCGAGGTCAGCGATCTGGAAGAGCATTACCGCAACCGCTCGCTCTTGAAACTGAATGTGTTTCCGGAGGATATCGCGGAAGCGATCTATTTCCTCGCGTCGGATGCTTCGGCGAAGTCGACGGGGAATATCGTCAATGTCGATGCGGGGAACGCGCAGAGTTTTACGCGGTAGTCGCGTGTGAATCACCCTCCTCTGCCCTGCCGGCCATCTCCCCCTCAAGGTGGAGATTACGCTTTCATAAATGGTGGCCTCAATCGCTGAGGTCGCAGAATGGGCGAGACGTTTGACGCAGCCAATCTTCCCCCTTGAGGGGGAGATGGCCGGCAGGGCAGAGGGGGGTGTTCCAGTGGGCAATGAGGGAGGAATATATGTCTGAGCCAAGAATAGCGGCGGATATCATCACCGATGAGAACGCCAAGCGGGAGAACGCGCTAACAAGCGACTACGAAGCGCTGGGGGCGAACCTGGCGCGCCGCGGCGTCGATATCGAAGCTATTACGGCCAAGGTGGCCGAGTTCTTCGTCGCGGTCCCCTCATGGGGCGTCGGCACCGGCGGCACCCGCTTTTCCCGCTTTCCCGGCATCGGCGAGCCGCGCAACATCTTCGACAAGCTTGATGATTGCGCCGTTATCCAGCAGCTGACGCGGGCGACGCCCACGGTCTCGCTGCATATCCCGTGGGACAAGGCGGACCCGAAGGAGTTGAAGGCCAAGGCGGATGCGCTGGGGCTCGGCTTCGACGCGATGAATTCCAATACCTTCTCCGACGCGCCGGACCAGCCGCATTCCTATAAATATGGCTCGCTTTCTCATGTCGACGCAGCCGTGCGGGCGCAGGCGGTCGAGCACAATATCGAGTGCATCGAGATCGGTAAGGCCATCGGCTCCAAGGCGCTGACGGTGTGGATCGGCGATGGGTCGAATTTTCCGGGGCAGTCGAATTTCACGAAAGCGTTCGAGCGTTATCTTGCGGCGATGGGGAAGATCTACCAAAAGCTGCCTGAGGACTGGCGCATCTTCTCCGAGCACAAGATGTATGAGCCCGCCTTCTATTCGACAGTCGTGCAGGATTGGGGCACGAACTATCTCATCGCCTCGACACTGGGCGAGAAGGCGTTCTGCCTCGTTGATCTCGGCCATCACGCGCCCAACACCAATATCGAGATGATCGTCGCGCGGCTCATCCAGTTCGGCAAGCTGGGCGGCTTCCATTTCAACGATTCCAAATATGGCGATGACGATCTCGATGCCGGGGCCATCGAGCCCTACCGGCTGTTCCTTGTCTTCAACGAGCTGGTGGACGCGGAGCATCGTGGTGTGAAGGGCTTCCACCCTGCCCACATGATCGACCAGTCGCACAATGTCACCGATCCGATCGAAAGCCTGATCTCCAGCGCCAACGAAATCCGCCGCGCCTATGCGCAGGCGCTGCTGGTGGATCGTGCGGCACTCTCCGGCTATCAGGACGAGAACGACGCGCTGATGGCCTCCGAGACGCTGAAGCGGGCTTATCGCATCGATGTGGAGCCGATTCTCGCCGAAGCACGACGTCGTGCAGGCGGGGCTATCGATCCGATCGCGGCTTATCGCGCCAGTGGTTATCGGCAGCAGGTGGGCAAGGAGCGCCCGGCGGTGAAGGGCGGCAGCGGCGGTATCGTTTAAACGAACCGGCTGCGCTCTCTCTCGACCAGGTCGGAGATGAACCCGGATACGGCGGTGACGCGGCGCAGCGTGCGCGCCGATTCATGATAGGCGAGCCAGTAGGAACGGGGGATGACACGCTCCGGCAGGACGGGCACGAGATCGGCATGTTCGCGCGCAATGAAGGCGTGAAGAATGCCGATGCCCGCGCCGGCCTTCACCGCCTCGACCTGGCCGAGCGCGCTCGATACCTCGAAGGCCGGGTTCCAGTCGCGGCTGATCTCGGATGCATAATTGAGGGAAGGGCTGATGACGAGATCCTCGACATAGCCGACGAGCCGGTGTGAAGCGAGTTCCTCCACTGATTGGGGAACGCCATGCTCCTGCAGGTAACGGGAATGCGCATAGAGACCCAATGTATAGTCGACCAGCTTGCGCGCGATGAGCCGGCCCTGGTCCGGCCTGTCGACGGTAATCGCGATATCGGCCTCGCGCCGCGAGAGCGAAAACGAGCGGGGCACCGGCACGAGCTGGATGGTGAGATCGGGATAGCGCGCGGTGAGCGATGCAAGCCGCGGGGCGAGGAAGGTCACGCCGAAGCCGTCGGGAGCACCGATCCTGACCGTGCCTGAAATCGCTACATCGGCATCGCCGACATGCGAGCGGGCGGCAAGCATCTCCGCCTCGATGCGCTCGGCCGACAGCAGGAATTCCTCGCCGGCCTGCGTCAGTTCCGATCCGTTGGTCCGCCTGGTCAGCAGGGTCGTGTTGAGCGCGGTTTCAAGTGCGGTGAGCCGGCGGGCCACGGTGGTGTGGTTGAGCCCGAGCCTGCGTGCTGCGCCCAGGATCTGGCCGGCGCGCGCGACCGCCAGGAATATGCGGATGTCGTCCCAGTTCATGGGCCTATGATTACTATGATTTTTGCACAACGGATACGCCTTTGCGCGCCTTGCAATATGAATTTTGCAGAGCGATGATGACCGCATAAATCCGGATAACAAGGGAGAAGGCGCAATGCGCGATATCGGTCATTTCATCGGCGGCAAGCATGTGGAGGGCAAGAGCGGGCGGACATCAGACGTCTTCCAGCCGCTCGACGGCACGGTCCAGGGCAAGGTCGCCTTGGCGACAAAGGACGAGGTGCGCGCGGCGGTCGAGAACGCCAAGGCGGCGCAGCCGCAGTGGGCCGCCACCAATCCGCAGCGCCGGGTGCGCGTGTTGCGCAAGTTCCTTTCGCTGGTCGAGGCGGAAATGGATTCGCTCGCCGAGCTTCTCGCCCGCGAGCACGGCAAGACCATTCCCGATGCCAAGGGCGACATCCAGCGCGGGCTCGAAGTGGTCGAGGTTTGCCTTGGCTCGCCGCATATGATGAAGGGCGAGTTCACCGACAGCGCCGGCACGGGCATCGATGTCTATTCACTTCGCCAGCCGCTTGGCGTCGTCGCAGGTATCACGCCGTTCAACTTCCCGGCGATGATCCCGCTGTGGAAGGCGGGCCCGGCAATCGCTTGCGGCAATGCCTTCGTCCTCAAGCCGTCGGAGCGCGATCCCGGCGTGCCGATGCGCCTCGCCGAGCTTTTCATGGAAGCCGGGCTTCCCGCAGGGATTTTCAACGTCGTCAATGGCGACAAGGATGCGGTCGATGCGCTGCTCGACGATCCCGACGTCAAGGCCATCGGTTTCGTCGGTTCGACGCCAATCGCGCAATATATCTATGCGCGCGGCTGCGCCAACGGCAAGCGCGTCCAGTGCTTCGGCGGCGCCAAGAACCACATGATCATCATGCCGGATGCCGACATGGACCAGACGGTCGATGCGCTGATCGGCGCCGGCTACGGCTCGGCGGGCGAGCGCTGCATGGCGATTTCGGTCGCCGTGCCCGTCGGCCAGGAGACGGCCGATCGCCTGGTCGAGAGGCTCATTCCGCGCGTGGAAAGCCTGAAAGTAGGCCCGTCAACCGATGCCAGCGCCGATTACGGCCCGCTGGTGACCAAGCAGGCGCTCGACCGGGTGCGCGGCTATGTCGATCTCGGCGTGCAGGAAGGTGCGAAGCTCGTCGTCGACGGGCGCGGCTTCAAGATGCAGGGCTATGAGAACGGCTATTATATGGGCGGCTGCCTGTTCGATCACGTGACGCCTGACATGCGTATCTACAAGGAGGAGATCTTCGGCCCGGTCCTCTCCGTGGTGCGGGCGAAGAACTATGAAGAGGCGCTGGCCCTGCCGAACGACCATGAATATGGCAATGGCGTCGCGATCTTCACCCGCGACGGCGACGCGGCACGCGATTTCGCAAGCCGTGTTCAGGTCGGCATGGTCGGCATCAATGTGCCGATCCCGGTGCCGATCGCCTATTACACCTTCGGCGGCTGGAAGGCTTCCGGCTTCGGCGATCTCAACCAGCACGGCCTCGATGCCTTCCGCTTCTATACCAAGACGAAGACCATCACCTCGCGCTGGCCGTCCGGCGTGAAGGAAGGCGCGGAATTCGTCATCCCGACGATGAACTAAGCCGGACGGTTTTCCGTTTGCGCGTCCTCGCCGCAATGCGGCTGCGGGCGCGCGGCGGGCATCAAGGAAGGTGCCGAGTTCGTTATCTCGGCGATGAACTGATCCGAAAAATCATCCAGAAACAAAAACGGCAGCCGAAAGGCTGCCGTTTTCATTTGGCTGGCTATGCCGAAAGGCGAGTTACTCGCTGGCGGCTTCCGCTGCGGGCGCTTCGGCCTCTGCGGGGGCCTGAGCAGCTTCGGCAGCCTTGGCCGCGGCTTCTTCCTCGGCCTGCTTGGCGAGAGCGATGCGCTCCTGGGCCTTCTTGCCCGGAACGGCCTTGGCCGGGTTGTTGCGGGCAGGGCGCTTGGCGAGGCCGGCCTGATCGAGGAAGCGAAGCACCCGGTCGGTCGGCTGCGCGCCATGGCCGATCCAATGCTTCACGCGGTCGGCGTCCAGCGTAACGCGCTCTGCGTCCTTCGGCAGGGTCGGGTTCCAGGCGCCGATCTTCTCGATGAAGCGGCCGTCGCGCGGCGCGCGGACGTCGGCGACGACGATGTGGTAATAAGGACGCTTCTTCGAGCCCGCGCGGGCCAGACGGATTTTCAACGACATTTCATTCTCCTGTTGGTCTGTTTCCATACCGCCTGACGGCGGTGGTAGGTTGGCGCCGCAACGCGACGGTGTTTTTGTTTAGGGTTAACTAGCGCTGCGTTCGGCAGCGGTATTCTCGTGATGACGGATCACTTCCTTGACGATGAAGTTCAGGAACTTCTCGGCAAAATCGGGGTCCAGGCTTGCCTCCTGCGCCAGGCGGCGCAGCCGCTCGACCTGCTGCTTCTCGCGGATCGGATCGGCGGGGGCGAGGCCATATTCGGCTTTCAGGACGCCTACCGCCTTGGTGCAGCGGAAGCGCTCGGCCAGCATATGGATGAGCGCGGCATCGATATTGTCGATCGAGGCGCGCAGGCCGGAAAGCTCATCGGGCAGGCTCTTGTCGTTCATGTCAGTCACTTCTTCTTCGGCAAACCGGGGAGACCACCGCCAAGGCCGGGAAGGCGCGGCCCGCCCGGCAGGCCAGGCAAGCCTCCGGTGCCAAGGCCAGGCATCCCGCCCTTGCCAAGGCCAGACGCTTCCGCCTGCTTCTGCAGGGCTTCAAGCTGCTTGGGATCGAGCTTGGAGAGGTCAGGCATGCCGCCCATGCCGCCAAGGCCTCCCATGCCGCCAAGCCCCATCTTCGACGCCATGCCGCCCATCATCTTCTGCATCATGCCGCCGCCCTTGCCCTTGCCGCCCATGGCTTTCATCATGTCGGCCATCTGGCGGTGCATCTTCAAAAGCTTGTTGATATCGGCGGCATTGGTGCCGGAGCCCTTGGCGATGCGCTGCTTGCGGCTGTGCTTCAGCATATCAGGATTGCTGCGCTCCGCCGGCGTCATCGAGCCGATGATGGCGAGCTGGCGTTTGAAGACGGAATCGTCAAGTCCGGCCGCGGCAACCTGGTCTTTCATCTTGGCCATGCCGGGCATCATGCCCATGATGCCGCCCATGCCGCCGAGCTTCTGCATCTGGCGCAATTGATCGGCAAGGTCGTTCAGGTCGAACTTGCCCGACTGCATCTTCTTGGCCATCGCCGCCGCCTTTTCGGCGTCGATGTTTTCGGCGGCCTTCTCGACGAGGGAGACGATATCACCCATGCCGAGGATGCGGTCGGCGATGCGGCGGGGGTAGAACTCCTCGAGTGCATCCATCTTTTCGCCGGTGCCGATCAGCTTGATCGGCTTGCCGGTGACGGCGCGCATGGAAAGGGCCGCGCCGCCGCGCCCGTCGCCGTCCATGCGGGTGAGCACGATGCCGGTGATGCCGACACGCTCGTCGAAGGAGCGGGCGAGGTTGACGGCGTCCTGGCCGGTCAGCGCATCGGCGACGAGGAGGATCTCGTGTGGATCGGACTTCTTCCTGATGTCGGCCATCTCGACCATCAGGGGCTCGTCGATATGGGTGCGGCCGGCGGTGTCGAGGATGACGATGTCATGCCCGCCGAGCTTCGCCGCCTGCACGGCGCGCGCCGCGATCTCCACCGGCGACTGGCCGGCAATAATCGGCAGCGTATCGACGCCGGTCTGGATGCCGAGCTGGCGAAGCTGCTCCTGTGCGGCAGGCCTGCGCGTGTCGAGCGACGCCATCAGGATCTTCTTCTTCTGCCGCTCGGCCAGGCGCTTGGCGATCTTGCCGGTTGTCGTCGTCTTGCCGGAGCCCTGCAGGCCGACCATCATGATGACGACAGGGGCGGGCGCATTCAAATCGACGGTGACGCCCTCGGCGCCCAGCATCTCGACCAGCTCGTCATGGACGATCTTGACGACCATCTGGCCGGGCTTGATGGACTTCAGGATTTCCGCGCCGACGGCCTTCTGGCGGACACGGTCGGTGAAGGAGCGCACCACATCGAGCGCGACGTCGGCTTCGATCAGCGCACGGCGCACTTCGCGCAGCGCCGCCGCCACGTCCTGTTCGGACAGGGCACCGCGGCCGGTCAGGCCGTTCAATATCGCGCCGAGGCGTTCCTGTAGCGTTTCAAACATCCGTTTTCCTTTTTACCCGTGCGAGGACAGTTCTTCGCAAGAGGTAGGTCATTCCGCGCCGAAGCCCAATAGTCCAAAGCATAACGACACCCGAGGACGCATCGCGCTGTCGGGTGTGGGCCTCCGGGATCTGTTTATACCAAAATGGGTCCCGGTCGGCTGCTCGGAGTCTCTGCTCGTCGCGGATTGATAGGGCGCTTAAACAGGAAAAGCGCGGCAAAGTCAAGCAAAGGGGGCAATTGCGCCCATGAATTGGCCCCGGCATTGGCGCCGGAGCCAATTTCAATGTTTACCGCGCACCCGTGCCGACGAGCGGATCACCGATGCCGAACATATAGAGCGCGATCATAAGTACGGTGCCCGCCAACGTCACATAATAGATGGTCGGGATGATGGTCATGCGCAGCGTCGTGCCCTCGCGCCCGAGGAGGCCGACAGTTGCCGAGGCGGCCACGACATTGTGGATCGCGATCATGTTGCCCGCCGCGGCGCCTACCGACTGACCGGCCACCATGAGCGCCCCGGAGACGCCCAGCCCCTCCGCCACGCCATACTGGAACTGGCTGAGCATCAGGTTGGACACCGTATTGGACCCGGCGAGGAATGCGCCCAGCGCACCGACCGAGGGCGCGAAGAACGGATAGACATTGCCCACTTCCGTCGCCACCCAATCGGCCACCATGAGCGGCATGCTGACCAGATCATTGCCGTTCACGCCGGAGTTGATCATCACGCGCACCATCGGCACGGTGAAGAGCAGCACGAAACCTGCGCCGAGCAGCGTCTTGGTGCTTTCACCAAATGCCCTGGCGAATTGTCCGGCATTCATGCGGTGCAGGAAGAAGGTGATCAGGCAGACGATGACCAGAAGGCCGCCGGGCAGGAAAAGCGGCGCAAAATCGCCACTTATGTTGGCTTCGCCCATGATGTCCTTGGCGGCGAAGGTCACCGATTTCAGCGCATTGCCGACGGACGGCACCGTGCGGCTCACGACGAGGAAGATCGCCAGAAGCACGTAGGGCGTCCATGCGAGGAACAGCGGGATCTTCTTCGATGTCAGTTCATCAAGCTTGATCTCGATGCTGCCCATCCAGCTTGAAGGCCATTGCGACGGCGGGGCGAAATCCCATTTGTCCTTCGGCATCAGGAAGCCGGCCCGTGCCGCGAGCGTTGCAAGCGTCAGGCCGACGAGGCCGCCGATCATGGACGGAAACTCGGCGCCGAGGAAAACCGCGCTCAGCACATAGGGGATGGTGAAGGCGAAAGCCGCGAAGAGCGCGAAAGGCAGGATTGCTAGCCCCTCTGTCCAGGAGCGGTTGCGCCCGAAGAAGCGCGTCATGATGACGACCAGGAACAACGGCATGAAGGTGCCGCAGATCGCGTGCAGGATCGCCACTTCCGAGGTGATGATGTGGAAGAACTGTTCCCAGCTCGATCCGGCACCCTGCAACTGCGCCGTCAACGCCTCGCGATTGAGGCCCGATTGGACGCCGACGATGAGCGGCGTTCCGACCGCGCCGAAGGAAACCGGCGTGGACTGGATCATCAGGCCGAAGGTGACGGCGGCAAGGGCCGGGAAGCCGATGGCGACCATCAGCGGCGCCACCACGGCGGCCGGCGTGCCGAAACCCGATGCGCCTTCGATGAAGGAGCCGAACAGCCAGGCGATCAGGAAGACCTGGATGCGCCGGTCCGGGCTGATCTGCGCGAAGCCGGAGCGGATCGCCGAGATGCCGCCGGAATGCTTGAGCGTATTGAGGAGCAGGATCGCTCCGAAAATGATCCAGAGCAGACCCGCGGTCTGGATAAGCCCCTGCAGCGTGGATGCGATCACGCGATTGCCGCTCATGCCCCATATCGTGATGGCGATGATGACGGTCAGAATATAGGTGATTGGCATCGCGATCCGCGCCTGGATACGAAAACCGACCAGCATCACGCCGGCCACAAGAATTGGCAGAAATGCAAATAGCGCAAGAAATCCGTTCGACATGGTTCCTCCCTTGTCGCCCCCGCCCCCTCATCGGCATAGGCTGTTAACACGCTGGTAAATAAAATTGACCAGTATGCAATAAGCAATAGGTCTAAGAGATTTTCTTCAGGCGGAGGGTTTGCGGCTCATCGCGTCAGGGCCTACAACCTGGTTCGGCACCGGTGACAATTCCCGGGATGAATGGCAAATTCGCGTCGAGGTCGAATCACTCCAAAGGAGAATAGGATGGCATTGCTTGCCAAAAGTCGGTCGAAAATGGCCGCAGCAACCATATTCCTCGCAGCGGGCATATTGGCCGGTGCCGGCAGCGCCCAGGCCGCCTCATGCGGCAACAATGCCGCCGGCTACAACGCATGGCTGCAGCAGTTCAAGCAGGAGGCTGCGGCGCGGGGCGTCGGCCGACGGGCTTTGAGCGCCCTCGACAAGACCCAGTACGCCACCAAGACGATCTATGCCGACCGCAACCAGAAGAGCTTCAAGCTTTCGCTTGATCAGTTCATGAAGAAGCGCGGTGGACAGACGATCATCAGCCGCGGCAAATCATTGAAAAAGCAGAATGCCAAGCTTTTCGCCAATCTGGAGAGGCGCTACGGCGTGCCGGCCGGACCGCTGATCGCGATCTGGGGCATGGAGACGGGCTTCGGCGCCTATATGGGCAATCAGCACACGCTTTCCGCCGTTGCGACGCTTGCCTATGACTGCCGTCGCTCGGCCTATTTCACCGATCAGCTCTACGCCGCGCTCAAGCTCATCGACAGGGGCGATCTGAGCCCCGATGCGATCGGCGCCGCCCATGGCGAGATCGGCCAGACGCAGTTCCTGCCGCTCAACGTGCTGAGATACGGCGTCGACGGCGATGGCAACGGACATATCGACATGGCTCGCTCCAAGGCGGACGCCCTTGCTTCGACGGCGAATTTCCTGCGTGGCCATGGCTGGCAGCCGGGTGGCGGCTATCAGCCCGGACAGGGCAATTTCGGCGCTCTTCAGGGCTGGAACGCCGCCGGCGTCTATCAGCAGGCGATCGCCATCATCGGCAAGGAGATCGATGGCTGAGTTTTACCGGGCGCTGCGCGTGAACGGCGTGGCGCCCATTCCTATTCGGCAGGCGGGCGGATGAAATCGCCCGTCTTGCGGTCCATCACCCACAATTCGCCCGTGGAAATGTCGAACCACGCGCCATGCAGGCTGAGGCGACCCTTCTTCTCCAGAATGTCGACGCAGGGAAAACTGCGCAGATTGGCGATCGAGTAGCGGATGGAGATGCGCTCCAGCGCTGTCTGCCGTTCGCCAGACGTCATCAGGCTGTTGGTGACGACGGTCTCGGCCGCGGGAGCGACAAGGCTCATCCATTTGCCGATGAAATCGCCGGGCGAGAGCGGGGCGCTTTCGAGATCAAGCGCCGCCTTGATGCCGCCGCAGCGGCCATGGCCCAGAACGACGATATGCTTGACCTTCAGGCTCTGCACCGCGAATTCGAGCGCCGCCGAAGTGGAGTGATATTCACCGTCCGGCTCATAGGGCGGCACCAGATTGGCGACATTGCGCACGACGAAGATCTCGCCGGGATGGGTGTCGAAGATGATTTCCGGCGCCGCACGCGAATCGCAGCAGGCGATGACCATGGTTTCCGGCGTCTGTCCCCGTTCGGCCAACTCCCTGTAGCGTAGGGACTCGTTGGTGAAACGACCGGACATGAAGTTGCGGTAACCGGCGAGAAGCGCATCGGGAAGATTCTTATCAGGAAGATCGCTCATGCTCGTGGCATAGCTCCGCTCAAGAAGAAGATCAATCGTCTAGAAACAGCTATCACACCCTCAGCCCCTTGGTCGGATGCATGAGCCTGCGGATCTGCACCATGGCCATCGGTGTCGACAGGCTCGATGCATCAGCTTCCAGCATCAGTTCGTCGGCGCCGCGCTTGGCGGCGCGGGCCATGATCTCGAAAACCGCCGCAGTCGTTCCCTGCAAGATCTTTTCCGGCGGTTGGCCAGCCATGGTGCGGGCAAGAAAGATCGCGGAGGTCAGATCGCCCAGGCCGTTCGTCGGTCCGTCGACGTGGCGGTGTTCGGCCATTATCGCCAATGTCGGCGTCAACAGGATATTGCCGGTGCTGCCGGCCATCATCGGGACGGCCGATGTGACGAGCATGGTGGCGGGGCCGGCTTCAAGGGCTGCTTCCATGATCGCCCTGTTGTCTTCCAGCGGTACGCCGGTCAGCCAGGAGAGCTCGAAGCGATTAGGCGCGGCGATATCGGCAAGCGGCATCAACTGGTCGCGGATGGCGATTGCCGTCGCTTCGGGGACATAAAGCCCCTTTTCGTCGCCGATGACGGGATCGCAGAGATAACAGGCGCGCGGGTTCCTTGCCTTGACGGCCTTGACGAGCCTCGCAATGCTTGCGGCCTGCAAAGCTTGGCCGAGATAGCCTGATAGCACCGCGCCGACTTCGCCCAGCCAGGGCGCCCGCTCCAGATCGGCGATGAGATCGTCGAATTGCTGTTCCTCGGGAATGATGCGCTTGGCAGGACCGTGGCCCGGGTGCCATGGCAGGATCACCGTCGGCACCGCCCATACGGGATGGCCGAGCGTTTCCAGCGCGAAAACGGCGGCGCGGTTGCCCACCGAACCGCGCACGACATGGCTGGAGATCACGATGACGGCGTTTGCGTCTGACGCTTCGGAATGGTTCATCAACTGGTGCTCGCAGGAGGTATCAGGGCGTCTTGGAAGATAGGGTGCGGCATCTCAAGCCGTTCCAGCAATATAGACCAGAAGCCAGATGATTGCAGCCGCCATCAGAAGCAGGGCGAGGGCGCGTCCTATGCGGGTGCCCCATAATTCGATGCTGTCGGCGTGATCGGCATCGGCAGCGGACAAATGCTTCTTCGTCCGCTCGACGCCGCGCGCAACCATGCCGTGATCGGCTGTCGATTCGCGGCCGACCCTGTCCAGGATGCGCCGGGATTCCGTTTCCCTGTTGTCGCTCTTCCGGTTTCCCACCATTGCCGTATTTTCTCCCACAGGATTCTGATTCTCGTTTAATGCTTTGATTGATTTCATCATGCGGCTTTTCCATTCACAGAGCAAATGGCAGGGCAAGTTCTTGGCTGTTTTCTTTATCCGCGAATATGATTACTCTCGCACTACTGTGCTGGGGATGGCACTGCCAGTTGTCTCAATGGGCCATATCAGGGGGCCGTTATCGGGAGATATGCATGACCGCTGTTACCAATCTGCGGCTTTCCGGCCGCCGTCTCTTTGCTGCGCTTTTTCTCGCCATGCTGGCGCCGCTTCTCTCAGGATGCGGCTTCAACACCATCCCAACTCAGGAGGAGCAGGTCAAGGCCGCCTGGAGCGAGGTGCTCAACCAGTATCAGCGCCGCACGGACCTCATTCCCAATTTGGTGGAAACGGTCAAGGGCTATGCAGCGCATGAGAAGGATACGCTGACTGACGTGGTCGAGGCGCGCGCCAAGGCGACGCAGGTGCAGGTGACGCCCGATATGCTCAACAATCCGGAGCTGTTCAAGCAGTTCCAGCAGAATCAGGCCAATCTGAGTGGCGCCCTGTCGCGGCTGCTCGCGGTGGTCGAGAATTATCCCGATCTGAAGGCGAATCAGAATTTCCTGGCGCTTCAGTCGCAGCTCGAGGGCACGGAAAACCGCATCGCGATCGCGCGGCGCGACTATATCGAGGCGGTCCGCGTCTACAACACCTCGCTGCAGACCCTGCCGACGATGCTGTGGCGGCTCATCTGGTTCCGCGACAAGCAGCCGATGCCGACCTTCACCATCAGTGAACAGGCCCAAGAGGCGCCGAAGGTAAACTTCAACAACTGACGGGTATCGCTGCCGTGACATTGACCCCAGGGATGCCGATCGGCCGGGGCGCCGCCCAATGGCTCCGCCTGGCGACGGGCATCGTGATGATGCTCGTCGCCTTCATCGCCGTCGCGGCGGCGGATGCGCCGCTGCCTGCGCTGACCGGACGCGTCGTCGATGACGCGAACATCATCGATCCGCAGACGCGGGCCGCACTCGATGACAAGCTCGCCGCCTTCGAGGCGAAATCGTCGGATCAGGTGGTGGTCGTCACGGTGCCGAGCCTTGGCGGCGAGGACATCGAATCCTATTCGAACAGGCTGTTCCGCAGCTGGGCCCTTGGCCAGAAGAAAGAGAATAACGGTGTCCTCCTCGTGGTCGCGCCGAACGACCGCAAGGTGCGCATCGAGGTCGGCTACGGCCTCGAGGGCACGCTGACCGACGCACTCTCCAGCGTCATCATCAGGACGGCAGTCATTCCGGCCTTCCGGCAGGGCGACTATGCCGGCGGCATCTCCAAGGGCGTCGACGGCATATTGGCCGTCCTGGCTGGCGACGCGGCGGATTTCGAAGCGCGGGCGCAGCGCAATGCGCAGGCGCAGTCTTCCGGCTCGGGGATCGACTGGATTTCGGTGATCTTCCTCACCTTCTGGGGCATCATCTTCTTCGGTGGTTTCGGCTTTGCGCTGCTGGCGCCGATCTTCGGCCGCAAGATCGGGCCGGGACGATACGAATGGCTTGGCATGCAGAGCGGCCCTCGTTCGGGCGGCTCGATGGGCGGATTGGGCGGTGGCGGCATCTGGATCGGCGGCGGTGGCTTCGGTGGTGGTGGCGGCTGGTCAGGCGGCGGTGGATTTTCCGGCGGCGGTGGCTCGTCGGGCGGCGGCGGCGCTTCGGGAAGCTGGTAGGAGAGGGGAATTTTCGTGCAGCAATTTCTTGGTGCCGACGATCACGCCCGCATCGCGGAAGCTATCCGCATCGCGGAGGAAAAGACGGATGGAGAGATCTATGCCGTCCTGGCGCGCCGCAGCGATGATTATTTCTTCGCAGCCGGTTTCGTCGCCGCCTGCGGCGTGATCATCGCGGCAATCATCGCGGCTCTCCTGGCGCATTGGTACTGGTTCGACATTTCCCTGCCGGTCTTCGGCCTCGCCATTCTGGCAGGCTTCATTTCCGTCGTGCTCGTGCTCTGGCTGGCGCCGTCGGTCCGTATCATGCTGGTGCCGCACCGCATCCGCTACCGCCGCGCTCATCTCAATGCGGTCCAGCAGTTTCTGGCACGCAACGTCCACATCACCTCGGAGCGCACCGGCGTTCTCCTGTTCGTCTCGCTTGCCGAACACTATGCCGAGGTGGTGGCCGATGCGGGCATCAATGCCAAGGTCGAGCAGGAGGAGTGGAACGGCATCGTCGCCACCCTCACCGACCACGCCTCGCGCCAGGCGGTGGCCGACGGATACGTGGCCGCGATCGGCAAGGCCGGCGAGCTGCTGGCCCGGCATTTCCCGCCCACGGACGGCAAGCCCAACGAGCTCAGCGATCATCTGGTCGAATTGTGAGGGCGGATCGCCCGAAATGACGAAATTGCAGCTCGAATGCGATAATTCGCCTGTTCCGCACGTAATTTTCTCCCTTGGCGGATGTTTTTTGCCGCATTTTATCGCTTTGTCATGGCAAATTCACTCTGCGAAGGCAGTTTGTGGTCGCAAATGGAAGCCTATCTGATAGGTTGCCGAAAATTTCTTTCCCACGGGAGTATGGAAGTGTCAGCCAGGCAGGAACGGGAAGTCGGGGCAGTCAGGACCAAATCGAGCAAAAAGGAGGGATTGAAGGATTTCGCAGCCCTGCTTTTCGAATGGGCCCCGCCGGAAGATCTGGCCGAATATGACACCGCAGCCCTGGAGGAATCGGCCCGGTTGGCCTTGGTGGAACTCTCCAGGCACCGCGACGGGAAGAGCGTCGTTTCCGTCAACGGCAAGAACGATGTGCTTCGCGCCGGACGGCCGGTGACGATCGTTACGCTGATCAACGACAACATGCCCTTCCTGCTCGATTCGGTATTGGGCGAAATCAATCAGCGGACCAGCACCATCTATCTGGTGCTGCATCCCGTGCTCGACGTGATGCATGGCGAAAACGGCGTCGTCGTTCATGGCGAGGCGTCCGCCGGCCACGAACCTGCGGGGACAAACCGGGTCAGCGTCATGCAGATCCACCTGCCGATGCTCGACAAGGCGGCGCGCGAGGAGCTGGCTTCGTCCCTGAAGACGGTGCTCGGCCAGGTGCGTGCGGCCGTTCGGGACTGGAAGCCGATGCTGGCGCGTCTCGACGAGGCGATCGAGGCCTATAAGACCAATCCCCCGCCCGGAAAGAAGAAGAATGTAGCGGAAGCCATTGAATTCCTCGAATGGCTGCGCGACGACAATTTCACATTCCTCGGCATGCGGGAATATGACTACAGGCGCAAGGGCAAGAAGCGCGAGCTCGTCCATGCCGACAAGCCGCAATTGGGCATACTGAGCGATCCCGCGGTGCGCGTGCTGCGCCGCGGCGAGACCGGCACGACGGCGACGAGCGAGACGCTAGCCTTCCTCGAGGGACCGGAGGCGCTGATCGTCACCAAGGCGAATACCCGCTCAAGGGTGCACCGGCGCGGTTATCTCGACTATGTCGGGATCAAGCAGTTCAATGATAAGGGCGAGGTCGTGGGCGAATTGCGGTTCGTCGGCCTCTTTACCTCTACCGCCTATACGCGCTCCGTCCTCAAGATCCCTTTCCTGCGCCCGAAGGTGGACGCGGTCATCAAGCGGCTGGGGTTCAACCCGCAGGACCATTCCGGCAAGGCGCTGATCAATGTGCTGGAAGACTATCCCCGCGATGAACTCTTTCAGGTCGATGTCAACACGCTGGGGGCCAATGCGGAAAACATCCTTGCGCTGGGCGAGCGTCCGCGCGTGCGTGCCTTGCCGCGCGTCGATCCGTTCGGGCGCTTCGTTTCCGTCCTGGTCTATGTGCCGCGCGACCGCTATGATTCGATCGTCCGCGAGAAGATCAGCCAATATCTGATGCGCGTCTATAACGGGCAGAGCATCGATTTCCAGCCCTCTTTCCCCGAGGGAACGCTGACGCGTGTTCATTTCATCATCCGCCGCGACGAGGGCGCCGTGCCGGAGGTTCCGCGCGAAACGTTGGAGGCGGAAATCCGCGCCATTGTGCGCACCTGGGAGGATGCGGTCCAGGAGGCGGCGGAAAGCTTCGCCGGTCTGCCTATCGTCGGCGATGTCAATATCGCTGCGCTGGCGTCGGGCTTTCCCGATTCCTATCGCGAGAGTTTCACTCCTGATGAAGCGCTGGTCGATGCCGAGCGCATTGCAGCGCTCTCGACGGAAAATCCGCTTTATGTCGATTTCTACAAGCATCATGCCGATGGGCCGGACGCGGCATCGCTGAAAATCTATCACTACGGTGCGGCGGTAGCGCTGTCGCGGCGCGTGCCGCTGCTTGAGAATATGGGCTTCCGGGTCATCAGCGAGCAGACCTTCGAGCTTCCGGGCGCCGACGGGACGAAGGTGCATGTGCACGACATGCAGCTCGTCAATGCCTTCGGCGTCCCCGTGGATCTGGGCGATGACGGCGCGCTGCTCGAGGAGGCGTTCCGCTCGGTATGGGACGGTGCATCCGACAATGACGGCTACAACGCGCTGGTGCAGACGGCGCGGCTTTCGGCACGCGAGATCATGATCCTGCGCGCCTATGGCCGTTATCTGCAGCAGGCGGGGATCGCCTATTCGCAGGGCTTCATCGCCGCCGCGCTCAATCGTTATCCCGATATCGCGCGCAATCTCCACAGCCTGTTCGATCTCAGGTTCAACCCGGCGCGCGCTGGCGAGGACGTCAAGGCCGGTGCGGAAAAGAGTATCCGCGACGCCATCGACAAGGAGCTGCAATCGGTCCCGAGCCTCGACGACGATCAGATCGTGCGCCGCTTCCTCAATCTGATCGAGGCGACGCTGCGCACCAATGTCTTTGCGCCCGAGGCGGACGGCTCGCCGCGGGTGACTTTTGCCTTTAAGCTCAATCCGCGTGTGGTGGAGGGTTTGCCGGAGCCGCGCCCCTATCGCGAGATATTCGTTTACGGGCCGGAGGTCGAGGGCGTGCATCTGCGCTTTGGTCCGGTGGCGCGCGGCGGTATTCGCTGGTCGGATCGCGCGCAGGATTACCGCACGGAAGTGCTGGGTCTCGTCAAGGCACAGCAGGTCAAGAACGCGGTGATCGTGCCGGTCGGCGCGAAGGGCGGCTTCTATCCGAAGCACCTGCCGACGGGCGGCGACCGCAACGCCTTCTTCGAGGCAGGGCGCCAAGCCTATATCATTTTCATCTCGACGCTTCTTTCCGTCACCGACAATATCCATGGCGATCATGTGGTGCCGCCGCAGAACGTGATACGGCATGATACGGACGATCCTTATTTCGTCGTTGCCGCCGACAAAGGCACCGCGACATTCTCCGACACGGCGAACGCCATCAGCCAGTCCCATGATTTCTGGCTCGACGATGCCTTCGCCTCCGGCGGTTCGGCGGGTTACGACCACAAGAAGATGGGCATCACCGCGCGCGGCGCGTGGGAGGCGGTGAAGCGGCATTTCCGCGAGATGGACACAGATATCCAGACGACGCCGTTCACGGTCGTCGGCGTGGGCGACATGTCGGGCGACGTCTTCGGCAACGGCATGCTGCTTTCCAGCCAGACGAAGCTCATCGCCGCCTTCGACCATCGCGACATCTTCATCGATCCGGATCCCGACCCGGCGGTCGCCATCGCCGAGCGGCAGCGTCTGTTCGATCTGCCGCGCTCGAGCTGGCAGGATTATGACCGCTCGAAGCTGTCGGCGGGCGGCGGCGTCTATTCGCGCTCGCAGAAGACGATCACGCTATCGCCGCAGGCCGCGCAGGCGCTCGGCCTTGCCGGCAAAACGACAATGACGCCGCTGGAGCTCATCAATGCGATCCTGAAGGCGCCGGTCGATCTCCTGTGGTTCGGCGGCATCGGCACCTATGTGCGCGCCAGCACCGAAAGCGACGCGCAGGTGGGCGACCGCGCCAATGACGCAATCCGCATCACGGGAAGCGAGGTGCGGGCCAAGGTGATCGGCGAGGGCGCCAATCTCGGCGTCACCCAGCGCGGCCGCATCGAGTTCAGCCTGGCCGGCGGCCGGTGCAACTCCGATGCGATCGACAATTCGGCAGGCGTCAACACTTCCGACGTCGAGGTCAATATCAAGATCGCGCTTGCCGCGGCGATGCGCTCGGGCAAATTGCAGCGTCCGGCGCGCAACAAGCTGCTTGCGGCGATGACCGACGAGGTTGCGGCGCTGGTGCTGCGCAACAATTACCTGCAGACGCTGGCGATCTCGCTGGTGGAGCGGCGCGGGCTTGCCGACCTGCCCTATCAGGCGCGGTTCATGGCGGATCTCGAAAGGCAGAAGCTGCTCGACCGCAAGGTCGAGACCCTGCCCGACGACCAGGCGCTGGGCGAGAGGGAAGCGCGCGGGCTGGCGCTCACCCGTCCGGAGCTCGCCGTCCTGCTCGCCTATGCCAAACTGGTGCTGGTAGACCAGATCGTCAAAAGCGATCTGCCGGATGATTCCTATTTCCAGCCGGAACTCTTCGGTTATTTCCCGAAGCGTATGACCAAGACCTATGCGCCGGAGATAGAGGGCCACCGGCTGCGGCGCGAGATCATCGCCACGCTTCTCGGCAATGATGCGATCAACCGCGGCGGGCCGACCTTCGTCAACCGGCTGCAGGACATGACGGGCAAGGCGCCGGCGGAAATCCTGCGCGCCTATGTGGCGGTGCGCGACGGCTTCGAGCTGGACAGCCTGTTCGACGCCATCGACAAGCTCGACAACAAGGTGCCAGGTTCGGTGCAGAACGAGTTCTATGCCGAGGTCTCGCGCATGCTGCACTGGACGACCGCCTGGGTGCTGCGCAATGACACCTCCAATGCCACGCTCGCTGAATTCGTCGAGGCGATCTGCAATGCCCGCCGCGTGCTCGAGCCGCGTCTCGGCAAGCTGATGCCGGAGTTCATGGCGGGCGTCATCGCCGACGATACGGCGCGCTTTACGGAAAAGGGAGCGCCTGCCGATCTCGCCGCCCGGCTTGCGCGGCTGCAGATCGCGTCCGTCGTGCCGGATATCGCGCTCATCGCCTATCGCTCGAAGTCGGATCTCATCGCGGCGGCGAAGGCCTATTTCACCATCACCGAAGCCTTCCGCATCGCCCGGATCGAGGAGGCGGCGCGTGCCATTCCCATCACCGACTATTATGACGGGATGGCGCTGGCCCGGGCCAACGACACGATCGCCCAGGCGACGCGGGCGATCACCATCGCGGCGCTGACGCGCTTCGGCGAAGAAAAGAACCCGGCGGCGATTTGGCTCGACAGCGGCAGCATGCAGGTCGAGGCGATACGCCAGCGCATGACCGTGCTGGCGGAAGGCGGCGACCTCACCGTTTCGCGGCTTGCGGTGGCGGCTGGATTGATGTCTGATCTGGCGGGGTAATTTGGCAGGTTCCTGTTTAACGGAATCACGAGGCGCGCCCCTCTGTCCCGTCAACGTACTCGCAAGAGGGAAGGGGAGCCGTGGCTATCACCGAAACAATGCACGCGCCGGCGACAAGGCGCGGCATATGGGGCTGGATGCTGTTCGACTGGGCAGCCCAACCCTTCTTCACCGTCGTCACCACATTCATCTTCGGGCCCTATTTCATCTCGCGGATGGCTGCCGATCCGGCGGTGGGCCAAGCCGCATGGGGATATGCCGTTGCGGCAGCGGGTTTCGTCATCGCCCTTCTTTCGCCCGTTCTAGGCTCCATCGCTGATCAGACCGGCGTTCGCAAGCCGTGGATCGGCTTCTTCGCGGTGATCAAGATCGTCAGTCTGTCGCTTCTGTGGTTCGCCGCGCCCGGCTCCAGCCTCTTCTGGGTTCTGGCCGCCTTTTCCATGGCTTCCGTGGCGGCGGAGTTTTCCATCGTCTTCAACGATTCCATGATGCCGCGGCTCGTCTCGAAGGATGAGATCGGCCGCATCTCCAACATCGCCTGGGGGCTCGGCTATCTCGGCGGCATGATCGTGCTGATCTTCATCGTGGCTTTCCTTGCCGCCTCGCCACAGACGGGAAAGACGCTGTTCGGCCTCGATCCGCTGTTCGGCCTCGATCCGGCGAAGGGAGAGGATGCGCGGGTGGCAGGGCCGATCTCCGCGCTCTGGTATTTCGTCTTCATCCTGCCGATGTTCCTGTTCACGCCGGATGGCGAGAAGGGGTTGCCGCTCCGTGCAGCCGTGAGGCGGGGCTTGAGCGAGCTCAAGGCGACGCTCGGGGAAGTGCGGCAGCGGGCCGGCATTTTTCGGTTTCTCATCGCCCGGATGATCTATCAGGATGGCGTCAATGCGCTCTTGGCGCTGGGCGGCGGGTTTGCCGCCGCGATGTTCGGCTGGTCGATCACCGAGATCGGGCTTTTCGGGATCATCCTCAATGTCGTGGCGATCTTCGGATGCCTGGCGGCAAGCCGAATGGACACGCTTTTCGGCTCGAAGGCGGTGGTGATCCTGTCGCTGGTGCTGCTCTTCATCGCGACCGTCGGCATCGTCTCCACCGGGACGGACTATACATTGTTCGGTGCTTTGCGCTTTTCCAGCGAGGACAACGGCGGATTGTTCGCCACATCAGCCGAGAAAGCCTATCTGGTCTTCGGCATCCTGATCGGCATCGCCTTCGGCCCGGTGCAGGCCTCGTCGCGCTCCTATCTGGCGCGCAGCGTCAGCGCCGAGGAGGCGGGGCGCTATTTCGGCATCTATGCGCTCGCCGGGAGGGCGACGAGCTTCGTCGCGCCCTTCCTGGTGGCGAGCGTGACGGCATTGAGCGGTTCGCCGCGCCTCGGCATGGCGGTGCTGATCGCCTTCTTCCTCGCCGGACTGGCGATCCTTGCGGGAACGCCCTATCCGGCGGTGGAGAGGGAGACGTGATAATGGGCCAGTTCTGGTTCTGAGGGAGCCAGAAAACACCCCCTCTGCCCGGCAGGGCAGAGGGGGTATTGTCCCGCCGAGTTTTCCGCTGAATAATCTTAATGCCGGAAATGCCGCATGCCGGTGAAGACCATGGCGATGCCATGCTCGTCGGCTGCGGCGATCACCGCATCGTCGCGCATAGAACCGCCCGGCTGGATGACGGCGGTAGCGCCGGCTTCGATGGCTGACAGAAGCCCATCGGCGAAGGGAAAGAAGGCGTCGGAGGCGACGACCGAGCCCTTGGTCAGCGGCTCGGCATTGCTGGCGGCCTCGGCCGCATCCAGTGCCTTGCGCGCGGCGATGCGGGAGGAGTCTACCCGGCTCATCTGGCCCGCGCCAATGCCGGCGGTGGCGCTATCCTTGACATAGACAATGGCGTTCGACTTCACGTGCTTGGCAACGCGGAAGGCGAATTTCAGATCGGCCATCTCCTTTTCCGTCGGCGCGCGCTTCGTCACTACCTTGAGGTCGAGATCGTCGACGACGCCATTGTCGCGCGACTGCACCAGAAGCCCGCCTGCCACCGTCTTGGCGGCGATGCCGGGTGCCCGCGGATCGGGCAGGCCGCCGGTAACGAGCAGTCGCAAATTCTTCTTGGCGGCGATGATGGCCTGGGCCTCCTCGGTCGCATCGGGCGCGATGATGACCTCGGTGAAGATCTTGACGATCTCTTCGGCTGCTCCCGCATCGAGCGTGCGGTTCAGCGCGACGATGCCGCCAAAGGCGGAGACGGGGTCGCAGGCGAGCGCCTTCAGATAGGCGTCCTTCAGCGTCACGCCTTCCGCCACGCCGCAGGGATTGGCATGCTTGATGATGGCGACGGCGGCGGTGCGCGCCGGGTCGAACTCGGCAACCAACTCGAAGGCGGCGTCGGTGTCGTTGATGTTGTTATAGGAAAGCTGCTTGCCCTGAAGCTGCGTCGCAGTGGCAACCCCCGGCCGCTTCTCGCCGGTCAAGTAGAAGCCCGCCGACTGGTGCGGGTTCTCGCCATAGCGCATCACCGAATGGAGCTTTCCGGCAACGGCGCGCCAGGTGGGCGCTTCCGTCTTCGTGGTCTCGGCGAACCAGCCTGAAATCGCAGCGTCATAGGCGGCAGTGCGGGCAAAGGCCTTGGCGGCAAGCTTCTGGCGGAACGCATAGGGCAGGGCGCCGTCATGCCCGTCGAGCTCGCTCAGCACTTCGTTGTAATCGTCCGGGTCGGTGACGATCGCGACATAGGCGTGGTTCTTGGCCGAGGCACGGATCATCGCTGGACCGCCGATATCGATATTCTCGACCGTCGTCGCATAATCCGCGCCCTGATAGCGCACCTCCTCGAAGGGGTAGAGATTGATGACGACCAGATCGATGCCCTCGATGCCATGGGCCTCCATCGCCTGCGCATGTTCGGGGTCGTCACGCACGGCAAGCAGGCCGCCATGGACGGCGGGATGCAGGGTCTTGACCCGGCCATCCATGATCTCGGGAAAGCCGGTGATGTCGGAGACGTCGCGCACGGGGATGCCCTCGGCGGCGATCGCCTTTGCCGTGCCGCCGGTGGAGACGAGCTCGACGCCATGGCTTGCCAGCGCTTTCGCGAAATCGGTCAGACCGGTCTTGTCGGATACGGACAGGAGCGCCCGGCGCACACGGGTGAGATCGGGAGCGGGAATGTGCTTGGAGGTGACAGCCATGGAAAGTCTCTTCGTCGGATGGGAGGATTGAGCGCGGGTTAGCATAGGCTTGCGCGGAATCCTACCGTGGATGGAAGATTTCCGGCTAATTAGAGCAATGCCCGTTTGATGAAATCGCCTTAACCGAACCTTATTTTGCACCGTTGTGATAATGGAAAGGTCGAGGCATGGATCCCAGTGCTTGTCACCGGGATCCATGCCTCAACTGTGCCGCAGCCACTCTCCAGCAAAATGAAACGTCATCGTTTCCATCTAAGCATGAGTGTCTAAACGTAACTTCCCAGCGCGATGCGGGTGAGGCGCCAGTTAACCTCCGGCAGCTCGGATGCCGGGAAGGAGAGCACGATCTGCTTCGTCTTCACCGGGCCGTGGAAGCCCGCGAAGAAGATCGAATCCTCCAGCTGCGGCGGTGCCTCGACGCAGGAGAAGGCCCATGTGTCGTCACGTTCGGCGCGCAGCACCAGAAGACCGTCCTCGTCGAAGGCGATGTCCACGGCGGGATGAATGTGGAACCGGATGGTGATGTTGTCGCGCCCGTTGGCGCGTGGCGCCTTGCCATTGGCCGCCAGGAAACGGTCCCGGCCCTCGATGACGCTGCCATTGTGCGAAAGCACGATGGAACGCTCGTGATGGATGCCGAACAGCCTGGCATAACCGTCATGGCGGGCGACGAAGCCCTGTTCGTCCATGCCCTCGATGCGCTTGATCTGCACCTTGGTCGGTCCGGCAATGATCGGCGTACCGAGCATGTTGGAAAGACCGGTGCTGAGGCTGAACCGGCATGAGGAGGTGTCGTTGACCGTTGCCGTGGAATGGGCGGCTGTGGAGCGCCCAAGCGGGCGGAACTCGGGCGGGCCATAGCGGTCGATGCCGGCGTTGACGATATAACGCTGCCTGCCCGACGACATCTCGAAGGCGAGACATCCGGCATGGGCATCGCGCGAGGCGGTGACCGGCGGCGGCAGGCCGGTATCGGCGATGATGGTGGTCGAGCCCATGGAGAGCCGCTCATAGCCCGAATGCGGCGCGTGAGTTAGCGGCGAACCCGCCGTCTCGTCATGGCGCAAGACGGCGATGATGCGTTCGGGCAATGTCGGGCCGACGCCGTTGAAAAGCGCGAGACTCCCGTCGTGGTGGCGGAAAAAGCGTAGCGCCGGCAGCATGCGCTCAACGGCTTCGATCAGCGCCTTGGGCGGGGCTTCCGCACCATTGGCATAGGTCTGGCGCAGCGGCAAGAGATCGGCCAGCAACTCCAGAATGGTCATCGGGTTGCGCGAGATATGGCCGCCGTCGGCCAAGATCTGACGGATCAGCTCATGCTCCAGATGACGCCGCGCCGCGCGGGCGGTGGTGGGCGAAACGGGAAGCGCCAGCGAGGCGAAGGCAAGCGCGATGCGCGCCCTGAGCTTCTCCTCGCCATCGTCCATGACCGCCGCCACGGTTCTGAGATAGCGCACCTGAAAAGCAAGTGAACGCATGAATTTGCGGTAGGCGGAGAGTTCGGCGCCGGCGAGGATGAGGTTCGAATGCTGCAGCCAGGCGATGATGCGCTGTGCCGTGACGTCGGGCGCCCAGGCGGGGCCGCCCATGCGCCTTCCGTGCAGCGTGATCCAATCCTCGACTAGGGCGCGGGCGTTGGCCGTGGCAAGCTCGCTGCCGGCGGCGCGCAGATGGCGCAGCCAGCTGAAATTGTGAAGCGCTGCTTCCCATGCCTCGCTCGGCGGCTCGACGGCGAAGGGGGAGCGTCCGCCCGTCTCAACCGTGCGGCCGGCCAGTGAAAAGCGGCCGTGATAGAATTCCTGGGCAAGCTGTGGATCGGCGACGCGCAGATCAGGCGGCGCAATCAGCACGCGGTCGGGCGTGAAGCCGGTGAAGCGCCAGCGAAAAAGCGGGCCCATGCGCAGACGTCGGCGCATCCGCCGCCACATTTGCGCGGCGGCCAGTCCCCACAGATGCGGCGTTTCGCTCAGCGCGACCGTCACGCGTTTTTTCTCCTTGTCCCGCCGCAGGGTGTTTCCGTTCGATTTGGCAAATATTCCGGTTCTTGCGGCAAATTATGGTTCGCTAATAGTAAAGCTTGCGTTAACCATGTTCGCCGAAAGAAGGCGGAATTGAAAAATACAAATTAATCCAGCACTTATGCAGAAGTACGGCGAAATCTTGCCGCGAAGAAACCATCCATGCCCGCCAGCCGGGGATCAGGATTCGGAAAGTCCTGGGGCGTCGACCGCAGGAAGCCTTCCGGCGTGATCAAGCCGTGCAAGCCTGGAAACTCCTCCTCGGCAACAGGAAACGCCTGAAGCGCGGGATTTGCAAGAGCCGATCGTGCGACGGCTTCGCCTTCCGAGGGATCAAGCGAGCAATTGGAAAAAACGATGATGCCGCCAGGCCTCACCAGCTCCACCGTGCGCGCCAGGAACTGCGCCTGAAGGGCGGCAAGCTTGGCGATGTCCTCGGGCGATTTCGTCCATGGCACGTCGGGATGGCGGCGCACCGTGCCGGTCGAGGAGCATGGCGCATCGAGCAGCACGGCATCGAATTTCTCTTCCGGCTGGTACTGCATCAGATTGGCCTCGACCGTATGGGCCTTGAGCTTCAGCCGCTCGAGATTGGCGTTGAGACGGGCGAGGCGATTGGCGGAAATCTCGACCGCGGTGACGTCCGCTCCAGCCAGCGCGAGCTGCGCCGTCTTGCCGCCCGGTGCCGCGCAGAGATCGGCAACGCGCTTGCCGGCGATGTCGCCGAAGAGGCGGGCCGGCAGGCTGGCGGCGGCATCCTGCACCCACCATTCGCCTTCGGCAAAGCCGGGAAGTTCGGTCAGGGGACCTTCCAGCCTGGCAAGCCGCACCGTTCCGTTCGGCAGCACGATGCCGCCGAGGCGCTCCGCCCAGCCCTGTGGATCGCTTTTGACCGTGAGATCGACCGGTGGCTCGACCGCATGCATCGCCAGGATGGCGGCAGCCTTTTCCGCGCCGTAAGCCTCCACGAGCGTTTCGGCGAACCATGCGGGCGCGTTGGGGGTGGAGGTGGAGAGCTTGTCCTTGTCACGCGAGAGGCGGCGCAGCACCGCATTGACCAGTCCGGCATAGCGGCGGTTGCGCGGATCGTCATTGGCGGCAGTCACGGCCAGATCGACCGCGGAATGGTCGGGAATATCGAGATAGAGGATCTGTGCGGCGGCGACATGCAGCAGCGCCTTCAGTGCCACCGCGTTCTCCGGCAAAGGCCGGTCGAGCAATTGCGCCAGAAGCGCGTCGATGGTGCCGCGGTTGCGCAAGGCCGCTCCAAGGATCGCGCGCACCAGCGCGCGGTCGCGATCGTCAAGCGCCAGATAGTGCGGATGGCCGTGCTGATTGTCGGTTAGTCCGTCGAGCGAGGTCTTCTTCTCGATGACGGCGCCGAGGAGCCTTACGGCGCACTGGCGCGCGGCGAGGCCCGGCCTCTCGGCGGCTTCAGGCGGATTTCGTTTTCCTGCATGCTTCTTCGCGCGGAAAGCAGCCTTTCCGCCGCTCACGACCAGGGGCCTTTCGGCGGCCGGGCATCGTGATCGTCGTCAGGGCTTCCCCAGGGCTGGAGCGGCGAGGGGCCACCGGTCCTGAGAGGCGAGCGGGAGGTTGGGGACGTGGGCGCGCCGCCCGGAACGGAACCAAAGTCCGAACCGGCCTGGCCCATCTCGACGGCCATTGCCTGCAGGGCGGCGATGCGGTTCTCCGTGTCGGGGTGGGTGGAGAACAGATTGTCCGCGCCGCGGCCGCTCAAGGGATTGATGATGAACATATGGGCGGTAGCGGGATTGTGCTCCGCCTCCTCGTTGGGGATATTATGGGCGCCGCTGGCGATCTTGCGCAACGCCGAGGCGAGCCAGAGCGGATTGCCGCAGATCTCCGCGCCGCGCCGGTCGGCCGAATATTCCCGCGTGCGGCTGATGGCCATCTGCACGAGCATAGCCGCAAAGGGCGCGACCAGCATGGCGATCAGCACGCCGATGAAACCGAAGGGATTGTTGTTGTCGCGGTTGCCACCGAAGAAGAAGGCGAAATTGCCGAGCATGGAGATCGCGCCGGCGAGCGTCGCGGTGATCGTCATGGTCAGTGTGTCGCGGTTCTGGACGTGGGCGAGCTCGTGGGCCATCACGCCGGCGATCTCCTGCGGCGTCAGGCGGTCAAGCAGCCCGGTCGTGGCGGCCACGGCGGCGTTTTCCGGGTTGCGCCCGGTGGCAAAGGCATTGGGCTGCGGATTGTCGATCACATAGATTTTGGGCATCGGCAGGCCGGCGCGCTGCGCGAGCTCACGCACGATGCGGTAATATTCGGGGGCGGTGCGCTCGTTCGCCTCGTGGGCGTTATACATGCGCAGCACCATCTTGTCGGAATTCCAGTAGCTGAAGACGTTCATTGCAGCGGCGATGACGAGGGCGATCATCATGCCGCCGCCGCCACCGATCAGATAACCGATGCTCATGAACATCGCCGTCATGAAGGCGATCAGCATGGCAGTACGCATCATGTTCATCGTATAGTCTCCGTTGCGGGCAAAAGGCCTTGAGCCGTGATTTGCCTCGAATGGCTGTGCTTGCCTATATCATGGTGTCGAAGCCGCCAAGCTTCAATGAGTCCCAGTTTGGGCGAGGATCAGAAATGAGCGAGAAAAAAGGTTCCGATATGTCGGAAGAGAAGGTGGTCGACGTGGAAAACGAGGCCTCCCGCCGGGCTTTTGAAGAGCTGCCGCCGGTGGCTCAGCGGGCGCTGAAAGAGGCGGAAGAGCGGCGGCGGATGGCGGAAGCGCGGGAGAAGTCCGAACCGCGCGAGATCGGCGGACGCGGCGGCAAGGATCCGGCGCGCTTCGGCGATTGGGAGATCAAGGGAAGGGCGATCGATTTTTAAAACCGCCGCGACGCTGGAAACACGCTGAGTACAAAAGGCAAGGGCCACTCCTCAAGGAGTGGCCCCGCAATTCCGTCCGTTACGCAGCCTTTGCTTGCCGGACAGGCCGGCTGAAGCTGCAGCGTCATGCGATCAACGGAGAGGCTGCTCTCCGATCAGGCAATCCGCTCGGGCCTCGCAACGGAAAACGAAATCACTCGACATCGGATCACCTCCTTTCGTTTGTTGAACACCGGCACAAGGTGGGGGCTTTCTGCCCATTGTGCAAGGGGAAAATTATCAGGCGCGCCATCAGGCAGCGGCGAGGAGCATCGGCAGGCCCGGCTTGGCGAGATGCAGGACTTCATAGGCCGAGCCTATTTCCGGGGTCTGCGCCTTCTCCGCGCTGAGCAGGAAACGCGACAGCCGCCATGTCGAAAGGTCGAGCGCGGTTACCGCCGCCAGCGTGCCGGCATGCCGGGCGAGAATATTGTTGCGGGCCGTCTCGCGATGCTTGAGCTCGCTAAGATCGGTGCCCACATCGAGGTCTTCGCGATAGACGGAACGGGCAGTCTCAGCCTGCCCGAGATGGATGTCCAGGGGTATCCAGGTCTCGATGCGGGGACGGCCGAAGCCGTCGATAACGGCCCGGAACCGGTCGCCGGTGATGAAGTCGGTGACCGCCTCGTCGTCGAGCCAGAGATAGAGCGAGGAATAGGCGTTGTTCTTCGCCCCGTTGGCGCCGCGCTCCTGCGCGATGAAGGCCTTGAAGCCCAGTCCCGGCGTTCCGTCCCATTGCGGCCCGAGGGCGGTGGCGCGCGTCCTGATGCGGTTCATGTCGTAATCGGCGGGCAGGCGGTGGGTGTATTGCTTCATGAACATGGCGATCTCCGTCCATTTCTGACCGGATGAGGCTTGCCAGATTTCCATGATCATGAAAACATATGCATGGATATATCTGTCATAACAGATTAAAATGAACGAAGCGGTAAAAGCACTTGATCTCGACACGGTACGGGCTTTTGTCCTAATCGCCGATCTCGGCAGCTTCACGCGCGCCGCTGAGGTGATGGAGACCTCGCAGGCGGCGATAAGCCTCAAGCTCAAACGTCTGGAAGACAGGCTCGGCTGCCGTCTCATCGAGCGGACGCCGCGGCATGTGCGGCTGTCGGGAGAAGGCAACCGCTTCCTGCCGGGGGCACGCGATCTGCTGATGGCGCATGAACTGGCCTTGTCCGGCATCGGCGCCTTGCCCCGCCGAAGGCTGGCGCTCGGTATCAGCGACCATGTGGCCGGGCCGGAACTGCCGCAATTGCTCAGTCGGCTCAATGCCTATGACCCTTCTCTGGTGATCGAGGTCAGGATTGCGGCGTCCCGCCTTCTCATGGAGCGCTTCGATCATAACGAGTTCGACGCGGTGATCATCCGGCGGGGCGAGGAGCAGGTGGACGGCAAACGGCTGTTCGCCGAGCAGTTCTGCTGGTTTGCCGCGCCGTCCTTTCAATACCGGGCGGGCGAGCCGCTTAAGCTTGCCACCCTCGCGGCCCCATGCGGGATCCGCGCGGTGGCGATTGATACGCTCGAACAGGCGAACATTCCGTGGACGGAAGCCTTTGTCGGCGGCGGCGTGCTGGCGCTCGGCGCCGCGGTCAATGCCGGTCTTGCCGTTGCCGCCCTGGCGCGGCGCGTGGCGCCGGCCGGTGCAATCGATGTGGGTGAGCGCTTCGGGCTGCCGCCCTTGCCGGCGCTGGACATCGTCCTTCTTTCACGCGAAACCGACCAGCGTTCGCGCGAGATGCTGAGGGTGCTCGCTGCGGCGATGAAGGGATTAGGGGAATAGGGGAGTAAGTGAGTAGGGGAATATGTTGGAGCAAAACTTACTTCCTTATTCCCCTACTCCCCTCGAAATTACGCCTGCTTGTTCTGCCGGTTTGCGATCAGGCCGTCGACAACGCCGGGATCGGCGAGCGTCGAGGTATCGCCGAGCGAGCCGAAATCATCCTCCGCGATCTTGCGCAGGATGCGGCGCATGATCTTGCCCGAGCGCGTCTTTGGCAGGCCCGGCGCGAACTGGATCTTGTCAGGCGTGGCGATGGGGCCGATCTCCTTGCGCACATGGGCGACAAGCTCCTTGCGCAGATCGTCGTTTTCCTCGCTCCCCGACATCAGCGTGACATAGCAATAGATGCCCTGTCCCTTGATGTTGTGGGGATAGCCGACCACGGCCGCCTCGGAGACGAGATGATGTGCGACCAGCGCCGATTCCACTTCCGCCGTTCCGAGCCGATGGCCGGACACGTTGAGGACGTCGTCGACGCGCCCGGTGATCCAGTAATAGCCGTCCTCGTCGCGGCGGCAGCCGTCGCCGGTGAAATATTTGCCCTTATAGGTCGAGAAATAGGTCTCGACGAAGCGCTTGTGATCACCATAGACGGTACGCATCTGGCCCGGCCAGCTGTCTGCGATGCAGAGATTGCCGTCCGCCGGTCCCTCCAGCACCTTGCCTTCGGTATCGAACAGTTGCGGCTGGACGCCGAAGAAGGGGCGCGTCGCGGAACCCGGCTTGAGCTTTGTCGCACCGGGCAGCGGGGTGATCATGATGCCGCCGGTCTCCGTCTGCCACCAGGTATCGACGATGGCGCAGCGATTGTCGCCGACGGTGTGATAATACCATTCCCAGGCTTCCGGATTGATCGGCTCGCCGACGGAGCCGAGCAGGCGCAGCGATTTGCGCGAAGAGCGCTTGACGAAGTCATCGCCGGCGCCCATCAGGGCGCGGATCGCGGTCGGCGCCGTGTAGAAGATATTGACCTTGTGCTTGTCGACCACCTCCCAGAAGCGGCCCGCATCGGGAAAGTTCGGCACGCCCTCGAACATCAGCGTCGTCGCGCCGTTGGCGAGCGGGCCATAGACGATATAGGAGTGGCCCGTCACCCAGCCGACATCGGCGGTGCACCAGTAGATGTCGCCGTCGTGGTAATCGAAGACATATTGATGCGTCATCGAGGCGTAGACGAGATAGCCGCCTGTCGTGTGCAGCACGCCTTTCGGCTTGCCGGTCGAACCTGACGTGTAAAGGATGAACAGCGGATCCTCCGCCTTCATCTTGGCCGGCGGGCATTCCGCTTCCACGGAGGCGATTTCCTGATGATACCAGAGATCGCGGCCCGAGGCCCAAGCGATCTTGCCGCCCGTGCGGCGCACGACCAGCACGTTCTTGACCAGAAGCCCCTGCCTGGCCGCGATGTCGATCGCGGTGTCGGTGTTCTCCTTCAGCGGGATCGGTTTGCCGCCACGCACGCCCTCATCGGCGGTGATGACGAAGGTCGATTCGCAGTCGACGAGACGTCCGGCCAGCGCTTCAGGCGAAAAGCCGCCGAAAACGACCGAATGGATGGCGCCGATACGCGCGCAGGCGAGCATCGCATAGGCGGCTTCCGGGATCATCGGCATGTAGATGGTGACGCGGTCGCCCTTCTTGACGCCGCGCTTTTTCAGCACGTTGGCGAGGCGGCAGACCTGTTCGTAAAGCTCGCTATATGTGATCTTCTTATCGATATAGGGGTTGTCGCCTTCCCAGATGATCGCCACCTGGTCGCCACGCTTCTTCAGGTGACGATCGATGCAATTATAGGTGACGTTGGTCACCCCGTCCTCGAACCATTTGATCGAAACCTTGCCGGTGAAGGAGGTGTTCTTCACCTTGGTATAAGGTTTGAACCAGTCGATACGCTTGCCGTGCTTGTCCCAGAAAGCTTCCGGATCGCGGATGCTTTTCTTGTACCATTTGAGATACGTCTCCTCGTCGATCAGCGCGTTCTTTTTCGCGCTGGACAGCACGGGATAAATCTTCTCCGACATGAAACTCCTCCGAATTGGGCCGGCGTGCCTCCGCACCGGCTGCAGTAGGGCTGTTCTAGCAACTGCACGCGCGGTTCGTAAATTAGACAAATGACTGGGGCGGAAGATCAAAGTGACGCAGCATCTGTACCTGGCTGTCAGCACTCGAAGGTGAGTGATGCTAATATATTGTTTTTACGATTGAAAAACGAATTGGTGCAATCATTTCCCTCTGGACGTAAGTCCTGAATGGGTTGAAAATCACATGGGGTAAACAGGACGGGAGTTGGAATGATGAAATCTGCATTCGAACTTCAGCTTGAAGGTTATGGGCTGACGACGGCACAGATCCTTTATCATCTGCCGGATCATCCGCATCTGCTCCAAGCCTTCATCTGGCAGGAATATGATCTGGAGCCGGATTTCCCGGTATTATTCCGCTTCATCGATTTCTGGAAGGAGGAGATCGACGGCCCGATCCATTCGATCGTCTATGCGCACAAGCGCCTGATCGGACCGAATGAATGGCGCAATGTGAACGGCGAAATCATCCTGCATTGACGGAGAGTTCACCGAACGGAGCGGCACTGCTTTTGTTTGCACTGCCGTTCCGGTAAAACGGCCGAATGACGATGCAACTCTCCGGCCGTATCGGAAAAGCCCTCATCTATGCGTCGAAGACGCTTCTGGGCGCGTTGATCTGCTGGTACGGCCTTCTGCTCCTGGGCGTCCCCAATCCGATCTGGGCCGTGATCACGGTGCTGATCGTCAGCGATCCGGATGTCACCACGACGCTCAACCTGGCCGAAGCCCGCGCCATCAACACGGCGGTCGGCTGCGCCGTTGGCCTCGCGACCATGTTTCTGTTCGGCTATTCGCCGGAAGCTAGCCTTTATGCGGCCGCGTTCACCGTCTTCGTCATCATGCTGATCGACCGCTATCCGGCGAACTGGCGGCTGGCGCCGGCGACCGTGATTATCCTGATGGATGCGGGTCGGCTGGCGACTTCGCATCGCGAGGAGATCACCTATGCGCTGCTGCGTCTGATCGAGATTGCTGTCGGCTGCGCCGTGGCGATCGCGCTCGCCGGTGTCTATACCTATTTTGCCAAGCGCAAGAAGCAGGGGCGGGAGGCGACCTGAACTATTTGTAGTCGCGGTGGCCGAAAATGGCCGAGCCGACGCGCACCGACGTAGCGCCGAAGGCGATCGCGGTCTCGTAATCGCTGGACATGCCCATGGAGAGCTTTTCGACGCCGGCCGCACGGGCGATCTTTTGGAGAAGCGCGAAATGCGGCCCGGGGTTCTCCTCCGCCGGCGGGATGCACATAAGCCCTTCTATGGTGAGGCCATGCGTTTCCCGGCAGCGCCTGACGAAAGCTTCCGCCTCAGTCGGTGCGATGCCCGCCTTCTGCGGCTCCATCCCCGTGTTGACCTGCACGTAAAGCTTGGGAAAACGGTTCTGCTTCTTCATTTCGGCGGCAAGTGTCGCGGCGATCTTCTCGCGATCGACGGTTTCGATCACGTCGAACAACGCCACCGCGTCGGCCGCCTTGTTGGACTGCAACGGCCCGATCAGGTGCAGCTCGATGCTATTATAGTCCTGCCTGAGCTCGGGCCATTTACCCTGCGCCTCCTGCACGCGGTTTTCGCCGAAGACGCGCTGGCCGGCCTCCAGAACGGGCCGGATGTCTCGCGCTTCGAACGTCTTGGAAACGGCGACCAGCGCGACCGAACCCTGCGGCCGTCCCGCCTCGCGCGTCGCATCCGCGATGGCGCCGCGGACGTTTTCCAGGCGCCCAATGACGTTGATGACGGCATCGGTCATGGCATTAACACCTCTTTTTAATGCGGTTTGGGCTCGCTACCTATCGGGTGACGGTTGACGCCTCCGCCAATCCATGGTGAAGGTCCGCCCACATATTTCAAATCCTCTTTGCAAGAGAAATACGGTCATGGCAACCGAACGCTATAATCCGCGCGCCGCGGAACCTCATTGGCAGAAGGTCTGGGACGAGGCGAAGATCTTCGAGACCGGGAATGACGACCCGCGGGAAAAATATTACGTCCTCGAAATGTTCCCCTATCCGTCGGGGCGCATCCATATGGGCCATGTCCGTAACTATGCGATGGGCGATGTGGTGGCGCGCTACAAGCGCGCGAAGGGCTTCAACGTCCTGCATCCCATGGGCTGGGACGCGTTCGGCATGCCTGCCGAAAACGCCGCCATGCAGAACAAGGTGCATCCCAAGGAATGGACCTACCAGAACATCGACACCATGCGGCGGCAGCTGAAATCGATGGGGCTGTCGCTCGACTGGTCGCGCGAGTTCGCCACCTGCGACGTGGATTATTATCACCGCCAGCAGATGCTGTTCGTCGATTTCTACGAGAAGGGCTTGGTGACCCGCAAGACTTCCAAGGTCAACTGGGATCCGGTCGACCAGACCGTGCTCGCCAACGAGCAGGTGGTGGACGGGCGCGGCTGGCGCTCCGGCGCGCTGGTGGAGCAGCGCGAGCTGACGCAGTGGTTCTTCAAGATCACCGATTTCAACGAGGAACTGCTGAACGGGCTGGATACGCTCGACCATTGGCCGGAGAAGGTGCGCGTGATGCAGCGCAACTGGATCGGCCGTTCGGAAGGCCTGCTGGTCCGCTGGGCGCTTGATCAGGCGAGCGCGCCCGAGGGAGAAAGCGAGATCGAGGTCTATACGACACGGCCCGACACGCTGTTCGGCGCTTCCTTCATCGCCATTGCCGCTGATCATCCGCTGGCGAAAAAGCTGGCGGACGAGAACCCGGCATTGGCGGCCTTCGCCGAGGGGTGCCGGCACACGGGAACCTCGGTCGCGGCGGTCGAAACGGCTGAAAAGAAGGGCTTCGATACCGGTCTCAAGGTCAAGCATCCCTTTGACGATAATTGGACCCTGCCGGTCTATGTCGCCAATTTCGTGCTGATGGAGTATGGCACCGGCGCGATCTTCGGCTGTCCGGCGCATGACCAGCGCGACCTCGATTTCGCCAACAAATACGGCCTGCCGGTGACGCCTGTGGTGTTGCCGGAGGGCGAGGATGCGGCGACGTTTCAGATCACCGAGACGGCTCATGTCGAGGAGGGGACGATGATCAATTCCCGCTTCCTCGACGGCATGACGCCGGATGTGGCCTTCAAAGAGGTGGCCGACCGTCTGGAGAAGGTCACCATCAACGGGCGTCCGCAGGGTGAGCGCAAGGTGCAGTTCCGCCTGCGCGACTGGGGCATCTCGCGCCAGCGCTATTGGGGCTGCCCGATCCCGATGATCCATTGCGACGATTGCGGTGTGCTGCCGGTGCCGAAGGCGGATCTGCCGGTGAAGCTGCCGGATGATGTCGATTTCGACCGGCCGGGCAATCCGCTCGACCGGCATGCCGCCTGGAAGCAGGTTCCCTGCCCGAAATGCGGCAAGGCGGCGCGGCGCGAGACCGATACGATGGACACGTTCGTCGATTCGTCCTGGTACTACACCCGCTTCACCGCGCCGTGGGAGAACGAGCCGACCGATCTCAAGGCGGCGAACGAATGGCTGCCGGTCGATCAGTATATCGGCGGCATCGAGCATGCGATCCTGCATCTGCTCTATTCCAGGTTCTTCACCCGCGCGATGAAGGTGGCCGGCCATGTGAGCGTCGACGAGCCGTTCAAGGGGCTGTTCACCCAGGGCATGGTGGTGCACGAGACTTACAGGGGCACGGACGGCTGGGTCGCCCCCGCCGATGTCCGCATCGAGGAGAGCGAGGGGACACGCAAGGCCGTGCTTGTTTCGACTGGCGAGCCCGTCGAGATCGGCTCCATCGAGAAAATGTCGAAGTCGAAGAAGAATGTCGTCGACCCTGATGACATTATCGCTTCCTACGGCGCGGACACGGCGCGCTGGTTCATGCTGTCCGATTCGCCCCCCGATCGCGACGTGATCTGGACCGAAGCCGGCGTCGAGGGCGCGCACCGCTTCGTGCAGCGCGTCTGGCGGCTGATTTCCGAAGCGGCGCCCGTGTTGAAATCGGTTGCGCCGAAATCGGCGTCCGAGGGCGAGGCGGGGCAAATCTCGAAGGCAACCCACAAGACGCTGAAGGCCGTAGGCGAGGACATCGAGAAGCTGTCCTTCAACAAGGCTGTTGCCCGCCTTTACGAACTGGTTAACACGATCGCCGCGCCGCTGCAGGCCGTGGCGTCGGGCAAGGCGGATGCCGTCTTGCAGGGCGCATCGCGCGAGGCGGTCGATGTCTTGATCGCCATGATCGCGCCGATGATGCCGCATCTGGCGGAAGCCTGCCGTGCCGAGCTGGGAGCCGATGGCCTTGCCGCCATGGCGCCCTGGCCGACCTTCGATCCGGCGCTGATCGTGGAGAACGAGATCACGCTGCCTGTCCAGGTCAACGGCAAGAAAAGAGGCGATTTGACAATTGCCCGCGATGCGGATCAATTGGCCGTCGAGAAGGCGGTGCTCGAGCTTGACTTCATCAAGTCGGCCCTGAACGGGAGCGCACCGAAGAAGATCATCGTGGTGCCGCAGAGGATCGTCAATGTCGTTGCCTGATCGCGCTTTTTCCATGCCGAAACTGAAACGCAGTGCGCTTTTTGCTGTCCTCACCGGGGCTCTGATCGCTATTGCCGGCTGCACCGTGCAACCGCTTTATTCCGGCGGGAACGGGACATCGAGCATCGGCGGAACGGTTACCCCCGGCATGCGCGAGAAGCTCGCCTCCATCGCGATCGATCCGGCCGATACGCGCTATGCGCAGGAAGTGCGCAACAAGCTGATCTTCCTCCTGAGCGGTGGCGCCGGCGAACCGGCGGCCCCCGCCTATCGCCTGTCGCTCGGCGTAGCCTCGGCAACGAGCGCTGCGGTTCGCATCAATGTCGGCGACACCACGGACAGGACCGGCCGCCCTTCGGCCGGCACGGTTCGCGTGACATCGCGGTATGTGCTGCGTGACGCGGCCGGGAAGCCGGTCGCCAAGGGCACGCGCGTCGTCAGCGCGTCCTTCGACCGCCCGCGCCAGGAGTTCGCCAATCTGCGCGCCGAGCGCGATGCGCAGGATCGCGCGGCGCAGGAACTGGCGGAGCAGATCATGCTGGCCGTGGCGCAGGATTTGTCGAAGCGCTAGGTCTCGGAGCCAGCGTCCATGGTTGCGCCCGATTTGCACGATAGAGGCGGGGGAGAAATCCGGGAACCGCTTCTGCCTGTGCCATGCGACTGACTTCCTTTTCCGCCAGCGGCTATCGCTCGCTCCGCTCCGTCCATCTCGAAACGGGACAGGTCTCGCTCTTCGTCGGCGAAAACGGGGCGGGCAAATCCAATCTCTATCGTGCGCTGCAACTGGTGAAGGCGTCGGCCGAAGGCACGCTGGCTTCCGAGATCGCAGGGGAAGGCGGCATGCAGTCGGCGCTTTGGACCGGCGTGCGGAAGGCCGGAAAACCTGTACGGATTATCCTCGATACCCATTTCGAGGATGAGGAGACGGCGGCGCGCTTTTCCTATCGCATCGAGGCGAGTCTTCCGCCGCCTGTGTCGGCGGGCTTCATGTTCGAACCGCACATAAAGGAAGAGGAGCTGAGCCTCGATACCGGGCGCCGGCCGGCCCGTCGAACTGATGAGCCGCAAGGGGCCGGCGGTTTTTGCCCGCGATGGCGACGGAAGGCGTGTGCAGCATCCCGTGCGCATGCTGGAATCCGAAACAGCACTTTCCCTGCTCGCCGGCTCGGGACGCTATCCCGAGATCGGCGACCTCTGCACGACATTGAGAGGGTGGCGCTTTTATCACGGTTTCCGGACGGACCGGGACTCACCCGCGCGCCAGCCGTCGATCGCGATCACGTCACCCATGCTCGACGAGGATGGCGGCAATCTCGCCGCCGTCTTCGCCACGCTTGCCCATATCAGGGGAGACACGGTCGATCTCGACCGCTGTGTCGCGGATGCGCTGGGCGGAGCAAAGCTGGATATCCCGTTGCCTGGCCGGACCGCCAGCTTCGGCCTCGTCGTCCCAGAGTTCCCGCAACGCATCTTCGGACCTGAGGAACTTTCCGACGGGCAGATCCGGTTCCTGGCGCTCGCCGGCGCGCTGCTTTCCTATCGGCTGCCACCGCTGATCGCACTCAACGAGCCGGAAGCGAGCCTCCATCCATCCATGCTGCCGGCGCTTGCCGGCATGATCGCCAAGGCGGCGGAGCGCGCCCAGGTCTGGGTCGTCACGCATTCCAGCGTTCTGGCAGAGGCTATCCGGGATCAGACCGGGGCACGGTCCGCGACCGTCGAGCGCAGGAGCGGCGAAACGGCGGTGAGGGTGTTGTCCGTAAGCTCCTCACAGTCTTAATTCGGCCGCTGCGTCACTGGCGGCAGAGAGAATACCGGCGGGCCAGAGGGGGGTGTCACCACGCCCGCTTGCCGCGTCTGGTCATTGAGAAGAACACCCCGAACCGGGAATGGGAAGACGGGCGGTCTTGCCAACGCTCATTATAAATTCAATTGCGGCCGCAAGACCGCCCGTCGGCGATGTCCGTCCGTTCCGCTTCGAGAAGAGCTAGGGATCGTCGCGGGAGCTTCATTCACCCACGTCCCGTCTCGGCCCTTCCCGTGAGGGAAACCCTGGACGAAGCCTCCCAGTTCACCACTGCGTCAGCGGTCAACCGGAAGCGCCGGTTCTTCCCCGCGAGACCCGCCGTCGCGAGCCGCGTTCCCGCGGGAAGAACTGAGGGGAAGGATAAGGGCAGGGCGGGAACTGTGGGATAAGTTTTCCGGGAGCAGGGCCGTTGCGGCCGCTTTTGCCGCACAGGGATCGGCATGCCGATCCCTTTATCAAATACGTCGTCAGGCGATCTTCTGTCCGGTCTTCGCCCAATCGGCGAGGAATGCATCAAGGCCCTTGTCGGTCAGCGGATGCTTGACGAGTGCCTTCAGCGTCGCCGGCGGGACGGTGGCGACGTCGGCGCCGATGAGGGCCGCTTCCTTGACATGGTTCACGGTGCGGATCGAGGCCGCCAGGATCTCGGTCCTGAAATCGTAATTGTCATAGATCGTGCGGATTTCGGCGATCAGCTCCATGCCGTTGACGCCCATATCGTCGATACGGCCAATGAAGGGCGAGATGAAGGTCGCGCCGGCCTTGGCGGCGAGCAGCGCCTGGGTAGCGGAGAAGCAGAGCGTGACATTGACCTTGCGGCCATCCGAAGTCAGCGCCTTGCAGGCCTTCAGGCCATCGAGCGTCAGCGGCACCTTGATGCAGATGTTATCGGCGATCTTCGAGAGAACCGCGGCTTCCTTCATCATGCCGTCATAGTCGAGGGCGGTGACTTCGGCAGAGACGGGGCCTGATACGATATCGCAGATTTCCTTGGTCACTTCGAGGATGCTGCGGCCGGACTTCGCCACCAGCGAGGGATTGGTGGTCACACCGTCGAGGAGGCCGAGATCGTTGAGTTCACGGATTTCCTTCACATCGGCGGTATCGACAAAGAATTTCATTTCAGCTGTCCTCCATAACAGGGCTTGCTGGGCGTTTGAGGGATGATAATCCCGGGAAGGTGGCTTTTCTTTAGCCCAAAGCCGGGCCAAGGTCACGCCATCATGTCGAAAGATTCGCAAGCTCCTCTAAAGCACGCAAGTCCGGACGGAAAACCGCGGCACACTTTTCCTGGACTTGCTTTAAGGACGGTTCCGGTGCTCGTTCCCATGCCCGCGGAACGCCCGTACTCCTACGCTGTACCGGACGGAATGATGGTCGTTCCAGGGTCGATCGTGCGCGTGCCGCTGGGGCCGCGCGAGGTGGCGGGTATCGTGACGGCGGGAGAAACCGATTCCGTCGATGCGAAGAAGCTGCGGCCGATTTCGGAGGTCTTCGACTGCCCGCCGATCGAGCCGCAGATGCTGCGTTTCGTGCAATGGGCGGCGGATTACACGCTGTCGCCGCCGGGCATGGTCGCGAGGATGTTGCTCCGGGTCCCCACGGCTTTTGATCCCGAGCCGCCTATTCCCGGCCTGCGCTATGCGGGCGTCAAGCCGGACCGGCTGACCGAAGCGCGCAGCCGGATCATGGAACTGGCCGAGGACGGCATGGCCTGGACGCGTTCCGGCCTTGCGCATGCGGCCGGTGTCTCGCTCACCGTCGTCGATGGCTTGAAGGCGCAAGGCGTCTTCGAGGAGGTGATGATCCCACCGCGTCCCGTGGTGGCCGCGCCTGATATCGATTATGCCCGCGCCGATCTATCGCCGGACCAGCAGGCGGCGGCGGACATGCTGGTGGAGAATGTCGGGAGACAGGGATTCTCCGTTTCGCTGCTCGACGGCGTCACCGGCTCGGGCAAGACGGAGGTCTATTTCGAGGCGGTGGCGAAAGCGATCGAGGATGGCCGGCAGGTGCTGATCCTTCTGCCGGAAATCGCGCTGACGCAGCAGTTTCTCGATCGCTTCCATGACCGCTTCGGCGCAAAACCCGCCGAATGGCATTCCGATCTGGCGCCGAAGATGCGCGAGCGGGTCTGGCGTCAGGTGGCGGAAGGCCAGGTGCGGGTGGTGGCCGGCGCGCGCTCGGCCCTGTTCCTGCCGTTTCGCGAGCTTGGCCTGATCGTGGTCGATGAGGAGCATGACCCGGCCTACAAGCAGGAGGACCGGGTCTTCTACAATGCCCGCGACATGGCTGTCGTGCGCGGTCATATCGGCGGCTTCCCGGTGGTGCTCGCCTCGGCGACGCCGTCCATCGAAAGCCAGGTCAATGCCGAGCAGGGCCGCTATCAGCGCATCAGGCTTGCCGCCCGCTATGCCGAGGCGGCGATGCCTGACCTGAAGACCATCGATATGCGCCGCTCCCCGCCGCCGCCGGGCAAGTTTCTCTCGCCGGTGCTGACGGGAGCGATCGCCAAGACGCTCGAACGCAAGGAACAGGCGTTGCTGTTTCTCAACCGGCGAGGTTATGCGCCGCTGACGCTCTGCCGTGTCTGCGGGCATCGGTTTCAGTGCCCGAGCTGTTCGAGCTGGTTGGTCGAGCATCGTTTTCGCGGCCAGCTGATGTGCCATCAATGCGGCTATCACGAGCCGACGCCGCATGCCTGTCCGGAATGCGGTACGCTCGATCATCTGGTCGCCTGCGGACCGGGCGTCGAGCGTATCGCCGAGGAGACGGCGGCCGCCTTTCCCGATGCGCGGATCATCGTGCTTTCGTCCGATCTTCTCGGCGGGGTGAAGCGGCTACGGCTGGAGCTCGAAGCCATTGCCAAGGGCGAGGCGGATATCGTCATCGGCACACAGCTGGTGGCGAAGGGGCACAATTTCCCCGACATGACTCTCGTCGGCGTCGTCGATGCCGATCTGGGTCTTGCCAATGGCGATCCGAGGGCTGCCGAGCGGACGTTCCAGCTCCTCAACCAGGTGACGGGCCGGGCAGGGCGTACGGGGCGCAAGAGCATCGGGCTGCTTCAGACCTATCAGCCCGACCACCCGGTGATGCGCGCCATCGTCTCGGGCGATGCGGACGCCTTCTATGCCCGCGAGATCGAGGAACGCGAACGCGCCGGGCTGCCGCCGTTCGGACGGCTGGCGGCGCTGATCGTTTCAGCCAATACGCGTGGTGAGGCCGAAAGCCATGCCCGCGCACTGCGCCGGGCAGCGCCGTCCTCTTCAGAGATTGCCGTGCTCGGCCCGGCGGAGGCCCCTCTGGCGCTGATTCGCGGCCGGCATCGCTTCCGGTTGCTCGTCCACGGGACGAAACGCGCCGATATCCAGGCCTTCATCCGCACGCTGCTTGCGGCGGGGCCGAAGGAGCGCGGCTCGGTGAGGGTGCAGGTGGACATCGACCCGCAGAGCTTTTTGTAGAGTGGTTCAGTTGGAAACGCTGGTCGCGGGACACTGTCTTTTGCTCTCTTGGGCTTTAGCATCCCTCCAGTCGTCATCCTCGGGCTTGACCCGAGGGTGACGATGATAAAGGGAAGCGCTTTTTGTCGCACTTCCGGCCGATGTGCTTTATAGAGCGCGAAGCAGTTTTCGAAGCATGAGGAAGAGACATGGAACTCTATTGGCCGGCGAGCGATGGCGAGTGGCTCGCATGGATTTCTGCGGTGATCACCGTTCTCTTCGGGGTGATCCTTTTCTTCGCGCCGGGGCTGTCGATGAAGGTTCTGCGGCTTTCACCGGCCGATGGGCGGCCCGAAGCCTTTGCCTCGATCCGCGCGACAATGGCTGGATTCCACATAGGTTTAGGGCTCAGCTGCCTCATCTTCACCCAGCCATTCCTGTGGCTCGCGCTGGGGGCGGCATGGGGCTTCACCCTTTTCGGCCGGCTCATCTCAATGATGTCGGATCGGGGCGGTACCTTCTACAACTGGATGGCGGTGGTGCTGGAGTTCCTGCTCGCGGCGGGACCGCTGCTTTTCGCTTTCGGGTTCATCGCCTGAACGGGCGGAAAATCGCATCGACGGACGAAAAATCCCCGTAATTGCGACAAAGCTGACCAAAAACAGAGGGATTCGCGTGTTGCGAGTCCTGTCCGTTCATGCTAGACGGCAATCGAATTTCAGCGGGGATGCTTGGCGCATTCAAAAATTGCTGAAAAAACTCAATAAAGTCAAAGACTTAGATTAGCTCACCTTTTCGAGTGTCCGGGTCTTGGCGTCAAAGCAGAGAGCTGGTTGTTCGTGACAGAAACTTCATCGCTCATTTCAGGTGCCGCGCGGCGTTATGCCGGATCGCTTTTCGATCTGGCGCTCGAGGCAAACTCCGTCGTCCAGGTGGAAAAGGATCTCGGCCGGTTCGAGGCTCTTTTGAACGGCAGCGATGAATTGAAGCGCCTGGTGTCCAGCCCGGTCTTCTCGACCGAGGACCAGGTGAAGGCCATCTCCGCAATCGCCGACAAGGCGGGCATCAAGGGCCTCACGGGCAATTTCCTGCGCGTCGTCGCGGGCAATCGTCGGCTTTTCGTGCTGCCCGGCATGATCCAGGCTTTCCGGCAGATCGCGGCCCAGCATCGCGGCGAGGTTTCCGCCGATGTCGTCTCCGCTCATGAATTGACTGCCGCGCAGCAAAATGAATTGAAGGCGACGCTCAAGGGCGTGGCCGGCAAGGACGTGACGATCAATGTCACCGTCGATCCGTCGATCCTCGGCGGTCTCATCGTCAAGATGGGATCACGCCAGATCGACACTTCCCTTCGCACCAAACTTTCTTCTCTCAAGCTTGCACTGAAAGAGGTCGGCTGATGGACATCCGCGCTGCGGAAATTTCCGCAATCCTGAAAGAGCAAATCAAGAATTTCGGCAAGGAGGCAGAGGTCTCCGAGGTCGGTCAGGTTCTGTCCGTCGGTGACGGTATCGCCCGTGTTTATGGTCTGGACAATGTCCAGGCGGGCGAGATGGTCGAATTCCCGGGCGGCATCCGCGGCATGGCGCTGAACCTTGAAAGCGACAATGTCGGCGTCGTCGTCTTCGGTGCCGACCGCGACATCAAGGAAGGCGATACCGTCAAGCGTACCGGCTCGATCGTGGACGTTCCCGTCGGCAAGGCGCTGCTCGGCCGCGTCGTCGACGCCCTCGGCAACCCGATCGACGGCAAGGGCCCGATCAAGACGACGGAACGTCGCCGCGTCGACGTCAAGGCGCCTGGCATTATCCCGCGCCAGTCGGTGCATGAGCCGATGTCGACCGGCCTCAAGGCCGTTGACGCCCTCATCCCGGTCGGCCGCGGCCAGCGCGAGCTGATCATCGGCGATCGCCAGACCGGCAAGACCGCGATCATTCTCGACACGATCCTGAACCAGAAGGCGATCCACGATTCCGGTCCGGAAAAGGAAAAGCTCTACTGCGTCTACGTCGCTGTCGGCCAGAAGCGCTCGACCGTGGCGCAGTTCGTCAAGGTTCTCGAAGAGCGCGGCGCGCTCGAATATTCGATCATCGTTGCCGCCACCGCGTCCGATCCCGCGCCGATGCAGTTCCTTGCGCCGTTCGCCGGCTGCGCGATGGGCGAGTATTTCCGCGACAACGGCATGCATGCCCTCATCGGCTATGACGATCTGTCGAAGCAGGCGGTTGCCTATCGCCAGATGTCGCTTCTGCTGCGCCGTCCTCCGGGCCGCGAAGCCTATCCGGGCGACGTCTTCTATTTGCACTCCCGTCTCCTGGAGCGCGCCGCGAAGCTCAATGAGGAAAACGGCAGCGGCTCGCTGACCGCGCTTCCCGTCATCGAGACGCAGGCGAACGACGTGTCGGCCTACATCCCGACCAACGTGATCTCGATCACCGACGGCCAGATCTTCCTCGAGACCAACCTGTTCTACCAGGGCATCCGTCCTGCCGTGAACGTGGGTCTGTCGGTGTCGCGCGTCGGTTCGGCCGCCCAGATCAAGGCGATGAAGCAGGTCGCAGGCTCGATCAAGGGCGAGCTGGCGCAGTACCGCGAAATGGCGGCCTTCGCACAGTTCGGCTCCGACCTCGACGCGGCGACGCAGCGCCTGCTCAATCGCGGCGCACGCCTGACGGAGCTCTTGAAGCAGCCGCAGTTCTCGCCGTTGAAGACGGAAGAGCAGGTCGCGGTGATCTATGCCGGCGTCAACGGCTATCTCGACAAGCTGCAGGTCAGCCAGGTCGGCAAGTTCGAGGACGGCCTGCTGGCGTGGCTGCGCACCGAGCACAAGGACGTGCTCGATGCGATCCGCAAAGAGAAGCAGCTCACCGACGATATCAAGGCAAAGCTGAAGGCGGCCGTCGACGCGTTCGCCAAGAATTTCGCCTGAGTTTTGTTTAGCCGCATGATCTCATCCGGAAAGTCCGCAGCTTTCCGGAATCATGCTCAGAGTTTTAGCCGCATGATCTCATCCGAAAAGTCTGCAACTTTTCGGGATCATGCTCCGGACGGGATGAACGGATGCCTTCACTAAAGGATCTGAGAAACCGTATCGCCTCGGTCAAGGCGACGCAGAAGATCACCAAGGCGATGCAGATGGTCGCCGCGGCGAAGCTGCGTCGCGCGCAGGAAGCTGCCGAGGCGGCGCGGCCCTATTCGCAGCGGATGGGTGCGGTTCTTGCCAATATCGCGCAGAATGTCAGCGGCGAGGACGCGCCGAAGCTGATGACCGGGACGGGCGCCGACAATGTGCACCTGCTGATCGCCTGCACGGCGGAACGCGGCCTTTGCGGCGGTTTCAACTCGCAGATCGCGCGTCTGGTGCGCGATCATGCACGCAAGCTCTTGAGCGAAGGCAAGACGGTGAAAATCATCACCGTCGGCAAGAAGGGCGCGGACATCCTCAAGCGCGAGTTCGGATCGCTTTTCATCGAGCATTTCAACCTGCGCGAGGTCAAGCAGATCGGTTTCGCCAATGCCGACGAGATCGGCCGCAAGGTCATCGCGCTGTTCGAAGAGGGCGCGTTCGACGTCTGCACGCTGTTCTATTCGGAATTCAAGTCGGTCATCAGCCAGGTGCCGACCGCGCAGCAGCTCATCCCGGCCTCCGCCGGCGGTGAGGCGGAATCCGACAACGCCGCAGGCGCGCTTTACGAATACGAGCCAGACCCGAGCGTCATCCTCGGCGATCTCATCCCGCGCAACATCTCCGTCCAGATATTCAGGGCGCTCCTGGAGAATGTGGCGGGCGAGATGGGCGCCAAGATGAGCGCCATGGACAACGCGACCCGCAATGCCGGCGACATGATCAACAAATTGTCGATCACGTATAACCGGCAGCGTCAGGCTCAGATCACCAAGGAACTGATCGAAATCATTTCGGGCGCGGAAGCGCTCTAGGTTTAGTTTGCCGCATGATCTCATCCGAAAAGTCTGCAACTTTTCGGGATCATGCTAACGGAAGGTAAGGATCGATGGCAAAAGCAGCGACCCCGAAAACACCCGCCGCGGCCAAGCCGGCTCCGGCAGCAAAGGCCGCGCCAAAAGCCGCGGCAGCAAAAGCAAAGGCTCCTGCGAAGACCGCAGCGGCAAAGGCGCCCACCGCAGCCGAGAAGGCGAAGGGCCTAGTCGGCCGCGTCAAGCAGGTCATCGGCGCCGTGGTCGATGTGCAGTTCGACGAGCATCTGCCGCTGATCCTGAACGCGCTGGAAACCGACAATCTCGGCAACCGACTGGTTCTGGAAGTGGCGCAGCATCTGGGCGAAAACACCGTCCGCACGATCGCCATGGACTCGACCGAGGGTCTGGTGCGCGGCCAGGCGGTGATCGACACCGGCGCTCCGATCGAGGTTCCGGTCGGCGAAGCGACGCTCGGCCGCATCATGAACGTGATCGGCGAGCCGGTCGATGAAGCAGGCCCGATCGAAACGAAGGCCCGCCGCGCCATTCACCAGAACGCGCCTGAGTACATCGAGCAGTCGACGGAAGCCCAGATCCTCGTCACCGGCATCAAGGTCATCGACCTTCTGGCGCCTTACGCCAAGGGCGGCAAGATCGGCCTGTTCGGCGGCGCCGGCGTCGGCAAGACCGTTCTGATCATGGAGCTCATCAACAACGTCGCGAAGGCGCACGGCGGTTACTCCGTGTTCGCCGGCGTCGGCGAGCGCACCCGCGAGGGCAACGACCTCTATCACGAAATGATCGAATCGGGCGTCAACAAGCTCGGCGGCGGCGAAGGCTCGAAGGCCGCGCTCGTCTACGGCCAGATGAACGAGCCGCCCGGTGCGCGCGCCCGCGTCGCCCTGTCGGGCCTGACGGTCGCCGAATATTTCCGTGACCAGGGTCAGGACGTTCTGTTCTTCGTCGACAACATCTTCCGCTTCACGCAGGCGGGCTCAGAGGTGTCGGCGCTTCTCGGCCGCATTCCTTCGGCCGTGGGCTATCAGCCGACGCTGGCGACCGACATGGGCGCCCTGCAGGAGCGCATCACGACCACGACCAAGGGTTCGATCACCTCGGTTCAGGCCATCTACGTGCCTGCCGACGACTTGACCGACCCGGCGCCGGCGACCTCGTTCGCGCACCTTGACGCGACGACCACGCTGTCGCGCTCGATCGCGGAAAAGGGTATCTACCCGGCCGTCGATCCGCTCGACTCGACCTCGCGCATGCTCGACCCGATGATCGTCGGCGAGGAGCATTACGCGGTTGCCCGTCAGGTGCAGTCGATCCTGCAGCGCTACAAGTCGCTCCAGGATATCATCGCGATCCTGGGCATGGACGAGCTTTCCGAAGAGGACAAGCTCACCGTCGCCCGCGCCCGCAAGATCGAGCGCTTCCTGTCGCAGCCGTTCTTCGTCGCCGAAGTCTTCACCGGCTCGCCGGGCAAGCTCGTCGACCTGGCCGACACCATCAAGGGCTTCAAGGGCCTTTGCGCAGGCGAATACGACCATCTCCCGGAAGCCGCCTTCTACATGGTCGGCTCCATCGAGGAAGCCGTGGAGAAGGCAAAGCGTCTGGCAGCGGAAGCAGCGTAATTTAGGGAATAGGGAGTAGTGAGGTAGTGAGATAGTGAAGATGGGGATTTTTGTTCTCTACTCACTACTCACTATTCACTAGAACGATATGGCTGAAGCCTTCCATTTCGAACTGGTATCGCCGGAACGCCTTCTGCTCTCCGCGGAGATCACGGAAGTCGTGATCCCGGGCAGCGAGGGTTATCTGACCGTCATGGCCCGCCATGCCCCGCTGATGAGCACCATCAAGCCAGGTGTCATCCGGGTCAGGCAGCCCGACGGCAAGGAGGATTCCTATGTCGTTTTTGGCGGTTTTGCCGATATCTCGCCGGAAGGCTGCACGATTCTGGCGGAATCCGCGGTTCACGTCGACGATCTGAACCGTGAGGAACTGCAGCGCCGGATCCAGGATGCGCGCGAGGATCTGGCGGATGCCACCTCGCATGAGCAGCGCACGAAGGCCGAGCAGTTCCTGCATCAGCTGATGACGCTTGAAGGCTCGGTCCTGCCGGCCTGATCCAAGCGTCGGATTTCGACTTTAAGAAAGCGGCCTCGGGCCGCTTTTTTATTTTGCGTTGCGCACAGGCATTGCGTCCGGCGCAGGTCATTTGATTCACACTTGCGTGAGAATGAATTGTTTACTTGAAACCATTTTCCCCAGGATATAATCCAGCGAGATATCGTTAGTATACTACATATATGGATGTCTATTATGGGGACCAAAGAACTTCGCACGGAAATGGTCGATGCGCTTTCGAAGGTCAGCCGGAAGCTGCGCACGCTTTTTGACGGGCGGGTCAAGGAGCAGGGCCTGACCCTGGCGCGGGCCCGCACGCTCCTTGTGCTCAGCCGCCAGGAAGGTCTCTATCAAAAGGAACTGGCCGAGGTACTGGAGATCGAGAACGCGACGATGGTGCGCCTTCTCGATGGTCTCGAAAAGCAGAATTTCATCGAGCGCCGCGCCGTCGAAGGCGATCGCCGGGCGAAACAGATCGTCATGACCGAGGAGGGGCGCCAGCAGGCCGAACAGGTTGTGAAGCTTGCCGAAGATGTGCGGGAGGATCTCCTGGATTCGGTCAGCGATGAGGATCTGGCTACCACCGTCCGCGTCCTTCACGCGATGGGGCGTTCGATCGACAGTACCGACAGGGTTTCGGTTTCGCGGCCGAACTGATCCGATAATCTATCGGCGAGCGAGCAGGCCGCCGATGACAAGGCCTATGCCGATCAGGACGGCGGCGGATGCAACAGGCCTTTCCCGCGCAGTATCGGCGACGTAATGCGCCTGCCTGCCCGCCACATGGGCGGCCTTGGCGCTTTTGGCCTTGAGAGCATCATAGACGTCGGACGCCGTGTCTCTGGCGCTATCCAGAATATGGAAACCCTGCCGGGAAAGCGTTTCTGAAATTTCGGCGATTTCCTTGCGCAGTTCGGCGATCTGATTTTCGAGGTCCTTGCCGGACTGGGTGCGGGTCCTTGTCCCCGTTGCAGCCATCTCACATCTCCTTTCATCTGCAGATAATTTCGGCATGTCAGCAAACGCAACGCCGTGTCAGATGAATTGGTTCCGGTCGCGCTCGCGTGAAAACAAGTGAACGGTGTTGATCGGCGCCGCCGCTGAAAAGCGGCACGGACGGCACGATATCCTCCACGAGCTTGACGGCTCTCTGCTGAACGGGCGTTCGGAAATGCCCGTTACCATGGAGGATTATCTCATGCGTATTCAGATAATATCGGCTGCGGCAACCATTCTCGCTCTCTCCGCTTACAGTGCACAAGCGGAGGATTTCGCCTTCGGCAAGGTGAAAATGTATGATCAGAGCAGCCAGATGGTTACGTTGGACAGCGGTTCGTCGTTCATTCTTCGGCCCGGCCAAAATCCGGATATCCGCCCTGGGGATGAGGTTGTGATCGGCTGGCAGAGCAATCTCAACGGCGACTTCTATGTCGACTATATCGGCCCGGCAAAGACAATGATGCGGAACGATACGGTGCAGAACGAAACGACGCCGAACGATACCGAGATGCAAAACACCACGGGAAACTGATCGAAAATCTAAGGCGGTCGGGATAGCCTTTGTTCAGGCGCGTCTTATGGCGCGAGCGTCCGCAAATGGCGGATGAGATCGCCAGCCGCGGCAATGGCCTTTTCCGGGTCGCGGGCGAGGATCGCTTCGATCATCGCTATATGGGCTTTGGTCGATGCCGCGATACCGTCATCGCCTCTCAGGCGAAACCAGAAACGGCGGCTATGGGTCTGCAGGGGAGCCGCAAGGCGCGCGGCGAAGGCATTGCCGGCGGCCTGCCCCAGGACCGAATCAAGCGCCTTATCCGCATCGAGGAACCGGCCGAGATCATCGGCGGAAGAGGCCTTTCGCATGCTGTCCGCCGCAGCCTGAAAACGCTGGTGATCGCGGGGGCCGGCAAGCCGCGCGGCGTCGCGCGCCAGCACCTGCTCGACCCCTTCGCGGGCATCGAGAACCTTCACGAAATCCTTCGGATCAAGGGGCGTGACGGCAATGCCGGAGCGGGGGCGCACCTCCATCAGCCCTTCCCAGGCCAACCTCTGAATGGCTTCGCGAACCGGCGTGCGCCCCATGCCGGTGAGCTCGATCAGCATGCGTTCGTTGACCACCATGTCGGGTTCGAGGACGAGCGTGACGATCAGATGCTCGAGGGTGCGATAGGCCTGCTCGGCAAGGCTCACGCCCGGCGGGTTATCGAGTTGAAGGCTCGTCAATCGGTCCTCCCTGTTGCGTGGCGTGCGCTTGACCATAATGGAGGGTATAGATATATCACTGATATATCAATCGGGAGTGGATGCCCCATTGCGGCATTCGTCAGAAGGGGAGCGGCGTATGTCCGGCATCGAAAGCCAGCACGATGATGAGATCGTCATCATTGGCGCAGGCATAATCGGGACCTCGATCGCTGCCTTTCTGGCCGAGGCAGGGCATCAGGTGCTGGTCATCGACCGTACCGGCATCTGCGAGGAAACGAGTTCGGGCAACGCTGCCGCGCTCGCCTTTTCCGATATACTGCCGCTTGCTTCCAAAGGCGTCCTCGCCAAACTTCCGCGGTGGCTTGCCGATCCGCTCGGGCCCTTCACCATTCGCCCCTCCTATCTGCCGAAGCTCGCGCCCTGGCTCTATCGTTTCTGGCTAGCGAGCGGGGAAACGGCCCAGGCGAACAGCCTTGAGGCGCAGGCGGCGATGATGCGGCTTGCCGAAACGGAGATGCTGGCGCTCATGAAGCGCGCCGGTGTCCTGTCCATGCTGCGCGAGGACGGCTCGCTCGAACTCTATGAGAGCGAGGCGGAATTGAAGGCGGCGCAGCCCGGCTGGGACGCGCGGGAAAAGGCGGGCATCGCATTCTGGCATATCAGGGGCAAGGAACTAGCGGAATACCAGCCGGGGCTCAGCCCGCGCTTCGTCGTCGGCAGTTTCGTGCCGGACTGGAAGACGGTAAGCGATCCCAGGCTTTTGGGACAGGCGCTGTGGGCCTTTGCCGAGCGCGCCGGCGCGCGGTTTATCAAAGGCGAGGTGAAATCCCTTTCCACCGCGAACGGGAAGACCTCTATCGGGCTGGCCGACGGCCGCACGATCTCGGCGGACAAGCTTGTCATCGCGGCGGGCGCCTGGTCACATCAACTGGCAAAGCAATGCGGTGATGCCATACCGCTCGAGACCGAGCGCGGCTATAACACCACATTGCCTGTCGACAGCTTCGATCTGAGGCGACAGCTGATTTTTGGCGGGCATGGTTTTGTCGTTACGCCGCTCGAAACCGGCATCCGCGTCGGCGGGGCGGTGGAGCTCGGCGGCCTCAGCCTGCCGCCCAATTATGCGCGCTCGGAGGCAATGCTGAAGAAGGCCGCAATGTTCCTGCCGGGGTTGAAGACCACCGGCGGACGCCAATGGATGGGCTACCGGCCGTCATTGCCGGATTCGCTTCCCGCGATCGGCAGGGCGAAAGGCCTGCCCAATGTCTTCTACGCGTTCGGCCACGGCCATCTGGGGCTCACCCAGTCGGCCGCGACCGGACGCTTGATCCGCGATCTCGTTTCCGGGCAAACTCCGGCGATTGATCTCGCGCCCTTCAACCCGCAACGTTTTTAAGGTCTCAGATCCATGGCCAGGCATTCCTTTTTCTGCGTCGACGGGCATACCTGCGGCAATCCGGTGAGGCTGGTGGCCGGCGGCGGCCCGAACCTCGAGGGGGCCAACATGATGGAGAAGCGGGCGCATTTCCAGCGGGAGCATGACTGGATCCGCACCGGGCTGATGTTCGAGCCGCGCGGCCACGATATGATGTCGGGCTCGATCCTCTATCCGCCGACCCGGCCGGATTGCGACGTGGCGGTGCTGTTCATCGAGACCTCAGGCTGCCTGCCGATGTGCGGGCACGGCACCATCGGCACGGTGACGATGGCGATCGAGCACGGGCTGGTGACGCCGAAGACGCCGGGTGTCCTGCGGCTCGATACGCCGGCCGGGCTGGTCGTGGCGGAATATGAGCAGAAGGGGCAATATGTCGAAAGCGTGCGGATCACCAATGTTCCGGCCTTCCTCTATGCCGAAGGGCTGGAGGTGGAATGCCCGGATCTCGGCCTGCTGCGGGTCGACGTCGCCTATGGCGGCAATTTCTACGCCATCATCGATCCCCAGGAAAACTATGGCGACATGGCGGATTATCGCGCGCTCGACCTGATCGGCTGGAGCCCGGTGCTGCGTCAGCGGCTGAACGAGCGCTATTCCTTCATCCATCCCGAAAAGCCTGACATCAACCGCCTCAGCCACATTCTGTGGACGGGCAAGCCGACCAAGCCGGAAGCGCATGCCCGCAACGCAGTGTTCTATGGCGAAAAGGCCATCGACCGTTCGCCCTGCGGAACGGGCACCTCGGCGCGCATGGCGCAGCACGCCGCCAAGGGCAAGCTGAAGCCCGGCGATGATTTCGTACATGAATCGATCATCGGCTCGCTCTTTCATGGCCGGGTCGAAAAGGAGACGGAAATGGCGGGTCGCCCGGCGATCATTCCCTCCATTGCCGGCTGGGCCCGGATGACCGGCTACAACACGATCTTCATCGACGATCGCGATCCCTTCGCCCATGGTTTTGTCGTCGTTTGATGCGATGTCGCATATTGGCCAGCCTTCATGGCTTCGCCTGACAGGATTGCGAGCAAAATGGGAGGAGAAACTCTCGTTTGGAGGTGGATAAATAGGGGAAGAAGCGGAAAGACCCTAGCTCATTAGTGGAAACACCTATAAATGCGAGGGGCGACTTATTAGTCCTTCGTCTGATATAAAAACGGTTGCTTTCCGTGTTGCAGCGGTTAGGTGTAAGAAGGATCGGGGAACAAGGGAACCGCCCTAAAAAGGCAGGAAATAATGGTCCCGACCGAAGTAAGGGTGGCTTTTCGATGGAATACTTTATCCAGCAGTTGATCAACGGGCTGACGCTCGGCTCGATCTATGGCTTGATAGCGATCGGTTATACGATGGTCTACGGCATCATCGGCATGATCAATTTCGCACATGGGGACATTTTCATGCTGGGCGCCTTCATGGCGCTCATCGTGTTTCTGATATTGACGACATTCATCGGCGGCGTGCCGGTCGTCCTGGCGCTCTTCCTGATGATGGTCGTCGCCATGTGTCTGACGAGTCTCTGGAGCTGGACCATCGAGCGCGTGGCCTATCGTCCGCTGCGCGGGTCGTTCCGCCTGGCTCCGCTGATCACCGCGATCGGCATGTCGATTGCGCTCTCCAATTTCGTGCAGGTCACGCAGGGGCCGCGCAATAAGCCGATCCCGCCGCTGATCAGCAGCGGCTATACGATCTACGGCACCAATATCACCATTTCGCTGAAGCAGATCGTCATCATCGTGGTGACGGCCGCGCTGCTGGCAGCCTTTTGGTATCTGGTCAACCGCACGTCGCTCGGGCGCGCGCAGCGGGCCTGTGAACAGGACCGCAAGATGGCGGCGCTGCTCGGCATCAATGTCGACAGGACCATATCGCTCACCTTCGTCATGGGCGCGGCGCTGGCGGCCGTGGCCGGCACGCTCTATCTCATGTTCTACGGCGTGATCTCCTTCTCCGACGGGTTCATTCCGGGCGTCAAGGCGTTCACCGCGGCGGTGCTCGGCGGCATCGGCTCGCTGCCCGGGGCGGTCGTCGGCGGCCTGCTCATCGGCCTGATCGAGGCGCTGTGGTCGGCCTATTTCTCGATCGACTACAAGGATGTGGCGGCGTTCTCGATTCTCGCGATCGTGCTCATCTTCATGCCTTCCGGCATTCTCGGCCGCCCAGAAGTCGAAAAGGTGTGATCATGGCCGAGCAATCCAAGTCCCGTTCGGAATCCGCTTTTTCCTCGGCCATCCGTGAAGGCGTCATAGCGGGCATCATCGCCTTCTTCCTGTTCGTGCTGATCATCGGCTTTCGCACGGACCAGAACATCAGCAACGAGTTGGTCCTCGACCAACGCTGGGGGCTGCTCTTCACCATGGTGGCAATCGCCGCCGTAGGGCGGTTCCTTTTCAAGGCTTTCATTTCGCCCTGGTTGACAGCCCGCATCAAGGCGAAGGAAAGCGCCAAGGTCGGCGAGGTGTCGGAGCCTTCCTTCTTCCGGCGCAATTTCTCGCGACTGGCCATTGCTTTCCTGCTGGTCTATCCCGCCCTTGTCGTCCTCATGGTCGGCATGCAGGGGTCGCTGAAGTGGGTGGATAATTTCGGCATCCAGATCCTGATCTATGTGATGCTCGCCTGGGGACTCAATATCGTCGTCGGCCTAGCCGGTCTGCTCGATCTCGGCTATGTCGCCTTCTATGCGGTGGGCGCTTATTCCTATGCGCTCCTCTCCAGCTATTTCGGCCTGTCGTTCTGGGTGTTGCTGCCGATGGCGGGCATTTTCGCGGCCACATGGGGCGTCATCCTCGGCTTTCCCGTCTTGCGCCTGCGTGGTGATTATCTCGCCATCGTGACGCTCGCCTTCGGCGAGATCATCCGTCTCGTCTTGATCAACTGGACCGAGGTCACCAAGGGCACGTTCGGTATTTCCGGCATCGCCAAGGCGACGCTGTTCGGTATTCCCTTCACCGCCGGCAAGGATGGCTTTGCGGCCATATTCGGCCTGCCGCTCTCATCAGCCTATTACAAGATCTTCCTCTATTATCTGATCCTGTTCCTGGCGCTGCTGACGGCATGGGTGACGATCCGCCTTCGGCGGATGCCGGTCGGGCGCGCCTGGGAGGCGCTGCGCGAGGACGAGATCGCCTGCCGTTCGCTCGGCATCAATACGACGACGACCAAGCTGACGGCTTTTGCGACCGGCGCCATGTTCGGCGGCTTCGCGGGCTCGTTCTTCGCCGCCCGGCAAGGTTTCGTCAGCCCGGAATCCTTCATATTCCTCGAATCCGCCGTCATTCTCGCGATCGTCGTGCTCGGTGGCATGGGCTCGCTGGTCGGCATCGCGGTCGCGGCCGTGGTGATGATCGGCGGCACGGAAATCCTGCGCGAGATGGGCTTCCTCAAGCTCATCTTCGGGCCGAGCTTCACGCCCGAGCTTTATCGCATGCTGATCTTCGGCCTGGCGATGGTGACAGTCATGGTGTGGAAGCCGCGCGGCTTCGTCGGAAGCCGTGAACCCAGCGCATTCCTGCACAAACGCAAGCTGGTCTCCGGAGCCTTCACCAAGGAGGGGCACGGCTGATGTCGGCGGCACAAATCATGTCTGAAACTGCAATGGACCCAATTCTCAAGGTCGAGCATCTATCGATGAAGTTCGGTGGTCTGATCGCCATCAATGATCTGAGCCTGGAGGCGAAGCGCGGCGATATCACCGCGATCATCGGCCCCAACGGTGCCGGCAAAACCACTGTGTTCAACTGCATCACCGGCTTCTACAAGCCAACCGGCGGGATGCTGACGCTCTCGAGGAAGAACGGCGAGAAATATCTCCTCGAGCGGCTGCCGGATTTCAAGATCACGCAGAAGGCCAAGGTGGCGCGGACGTTCCAGAACATCCGCCTGTTCTCGGGTCTGACGGTTCTGGAAAATCTGCTGGTGGCGCAGCACAACCCCCTGATGAAATCGTCGGGCTATACGATCCTCGGGCTGCTCGGCCTGCCGGCCTACAAGCGGGCCGTGGCGGAATCGACCGAAAAGGCGCGCTATTGGCTGGAAAAGATCAATCTGATCGAGCGGGCGGACGATCCGGCGGGCGATCTGCCTTATGGCGACCAGCGCCGGCTTGAGATCGCCCGCGCCATGTGCACCGACCCGGAGCTGCTTTGCCTCGATGAGCCCGCCGCGGGCCTCAATCCGCGTGAATCCTCGCAGCTCAACAAGCTGCTGCTCGATATCCGCCGCGAAACCGGTACGTCGATCCTGCTGATCGAGCACGACATGGCGGTCGTCATGGAAATCTCGGATCATGTGGTGGTGCTCGAATACGGCACGAAGATTTCTGACGGGAAGCCGGAAGCGGTGCGCAACGACCCGAAGGTGATCGCCGCCTATCTCGGCGTCGAGGATGAGGAGATCGCCGAACTGATCGAAGAGGTCGACGCGCCCCATGTCGCCGATCCCGCCGACATCGCCGTCAAGCAATTGGCCAAGGAGGCGATAACCGAGATCGTGCAGGCAGGAGCCGCCGTGAAAACGGATGGACCCAAGGCGAAACCGGCACGGAAAAAGCCCGCCGCCAAAGCCTCATCAGCCAAGCCGGCGGGGAAAGCGTCCAGGACATCCGCCCGCACGAAGAAGCCTTCCGGGGGGAGCAAGTGATGTCGGCCAAGAATTCGCTTCTCAGGGTCGAGCAGGTCGAGACCTATTACGGCAACATACGCGCCCTCAAGGGGGTGGACATCACGGTGGATGAAGGCGAGATCGTCGCCCTCATCGGAGCCAACGGCGCCGGCAAATCGACCCTGATGATGACGATCTGCGGCAGCCCGCGCGCCCGCAGCGGCCGGGTGATCTTCAACGGGCAGGATATCACGCAATTGCTGCCGCACGAGATAGCGCGGCTGCGCATCGCCCAGTCGCCGGAGGGGCGACGCATCTTTCCGCGCATGAGCGTGCAGGAAAACCTGCAGATGGGCGCCAGCCTCGATAATCTTGCTCATTTCGATGAAGACGTGCGGCTGATGTTCGATCTCTTCCCGCGTCTGAAGGAGCGCATCAACCAGCGCGGCGGCACGCTTTCGGGCGGTGAACAGCAGATGCTGGCGATCGCGCGGGCGCTGATGGCGCGGCCGAAGCTTCTGCTGCTTGACGAGCCCTCACTCGGCTTGGCGCCGCTGATCGTCAAGCAGATCTTCGAGGCCATCAAGGAGCTCAACCGCACCAAGGGCCTGACCGTCTTTCTGGTCGAGCAGAATGCCTTCGGCGCGCTGAAGCTGGCAGACCGTGGCTATGTCATGGTCAACGGCTCGATCACGATGAGCGGTTCCGGCAAGGAACTGCTCGCCAATCCGGAAGTGCGCGCCGCCTATCTCGAAGGCGGGCGGCACTAGTTTTCAGTCGCATGACTCTGAAGCCTGCAGCTCTTCGGGATCATGCTCTAAAGGGAACGTGGCCATGCAGAGCATTCTCTACGAAGAACCGTCGTTTGGGCTCTTCCTGTTCGTGACATGTATCCTGGGCGGCTGGGCGGCATGGATGACGGGGCGGGCCTGCGCCCAGACGTGGCGCAGCTATGGTGTCTTTCTGCTTTACATGATCCCGCTCGGTATTGCCGTGCGGTTCATCCATCATGCGCTTTTCGGCGGAAGCATGCTGTCGCTGCACTATTATATCGTCGATACGATCGTGCTGATGATCATCGGGACGATAGGGTATCGTTACACACGCACCAACCAGATGGTGCGGCAGTATAGCTGGCTCTACGAAAAGGTTTCTCCGCTCTCGTGGAAGGAAAAGAAAGGTAACCTGGCATCCTGATCAGGTTCACTTGAGCAATCGCGCTGGTATTAAGCAATTCAGCGTGACAAGCGCCGGGAAATCGGCAAATGTGTTAACAGGCGATGCAGCTCGCATCGCGTGGGGTCTAAGAAGAATGGGAGTTATTCGCATGAAAAAGTCACTGTTTTCCGGCGTTGCACTCGCTGCGATGCTTGCCTGCGGCGGTAGCGCCTGGGCCGATGTCCTCTTCGGGGTCGGCGCTCCGATCACCGGTCCCAACGCCGTTTACGGCGCTCAGATCAGAAGGGGAGCCGAAGAGGCTATCAAGGAGATCAATGCCGCAGGCGGCATCAACGGTGAGCAGATCACCATCACGGTCGGCGACGACGTCTCCGATCCGAAGCAGGGCATCTCGGTCGCCAATAAATTCGCTGCCGACGGTGTGCAGTTCGTCATCGGCCACTTCAACTCCGGCGTGTCGATCCCGGCTTCCGACGTCTATGCCGAAAACGGCATTCTCCAGGTGACGCCCGCTTCGACGAACCCCGTCTTCACCGAGCGCGGTCTGTGGAACACCTTCCGCACCTGCGGCCGTGACGACCAGCAGGGCACCATCGCCGGCAAATTTATCGCCGAGAATTTCAAGGACGCCAAGATCGCCGTCATTCACGACAAGACGCCTTATGGTCAGGGCCTTGCCGACGAAACCAAGAAGGCGCTCAACGAAGCCGACATCAAGGAAGTGATGTATGAAGGCGTGAATGTCGGCGAGAAGGATTTTTCCGCCCTCATCGCCAAGATGAAGCAGAGCGGCGTCACCGTTCTCTATTGGGGCGGCCTGCACACTGAAGCCGGCCTGATCATGCGCCAGCTCGCCGACCAGGGCCTGAAGGTGCAGTTCATCTCCGGTGACGGCATCGTCTCCAACGAGCTTGCCTCGATCGCCGGCGACGCCGTTGCCGGAACGCTCAACACCTTCGGTCCTGATCCGCGCAACAACCCGGACAATGCCGAGCTGGTGAAGAAGTTCCGCGACGCCGGTTTCGAGCCGGAAGCCTATACGCTCTATTCCTACGCCGCCGCTCAGGCGATCGCCGCCGCCGCCAATGCCGCCGGATCCAACGATCCGCAGGAAGTGGCGACCGCGATGAAGGAAAAGGGCCCATTCAAGACCGTTCTCGGCGATATCTCCTTCGACGAGAAGGGCGATCCCAAGCTTCCCGGCTACGTCATGTACGAATGGAAGAAGGGCGAGGACGGTAAGTACACCTACATCCAGCAGTAAGCCGACTTACAAGACCACAGAGATGCCCGGCCTTTGCGCCGGGCATTTTTGTTTTTGCTCGCGGGTTTCAACACAGCGTTTGCGCTGCAGCATTTTGCGGGGTAAGCATTGGACCGGGTCCAGTTAGAACCGGTATCCGTCCAAGCCTATAACGATAAAAAGAGGACGGCGCATCGGTTTCATCAAACCGGAACCGCTCGACTATTTTGCTGGCCTAGAGCAGAATGCAATTGAATTAGGCGTCCCGCTCTAAGCCTTTGTTTTGGCCGCATGATCTTATCCGAGAAGTCGGCAACTTTTCGGGATCATGCTCCAGCAGCTTGGGAGACCTGCCTTGCCGATCAAGAAGATCCTCGTCGCCAACCGATCCGAAATCGCCATCCGCGTCTTCCGCGCGGCCAACGAGCTCGGCATGAAAACGGTCGCCATATGGGCGGAAGAGGACAAACTTGCCCTGCATCGCTTCAAGGCTGATGAGAGCTATCAGGTCGGGCGCGGCCCGCATCTGCCGCGCGATCTGGGACCGATCGAAAGCTATCTCTCGATCGATGAGGTCATCCGGGTCGCTAAACTCTCCGGCGCGGACGCGATCCACCCCGGCTATGGGCTGCTTTCAGAGAGTCCCGAGTTTGCCGAGGCCTGCGCGGAAAACGGCATCATCTTCATCGGGCCGAAGGCGGAGACGATGCGCCGGCTCGGCAACAAGGTGGCCGCGCGCAATCTCGCCATCGAGATCGGCGTTCCCGTGGTGCCGGCGACCGAGCCGCTTCCCGACGATATGGATCAAGTCAAGGCGATGGCCGAGAAGATCGGCTATCCGCTCATGCTGAAGGCTTCCTGGGGCGGCGGCGGCCGCGGCATGCGCGTCATCCGCTCGGCCAATGACATCGTCAAGGAGGTGACCGAGGCGAAGCGCGAGGCGAAGGCGGCGTTCGGCAAGGATGAGGTCTATCTGGAAAAGCTGGTCGAGCGCGCCCGGCATGTGGAAGTGCAGGTTCTTGGAGACACGCATGGCAATGCCGTCCATCTCTTCGAGCGCGACTGCTCGATCCAGCGGCGCAACCAGAAGGTCGTGGAGCGGGCACCGGCGCCTTATCTCGACGACAGCCAGCGCAAGGAACTGGCCGCTCACGCCCTGAAGATCGCGCATGCGACGGATTATATTGGCGCGGGGACGGTCGAGTTCCTGATGGACGCCGACACCGGCGCTTTCTATTTCATCGAGGTCAATCCGCGCATCCAGGTCGAGCACACCGTGACCGAGGAGGTGACGGGCATCGATATCGTCAAGGCGCAGATCCATATCCTGGAAGGGGCAGCCATCGGCACGCCGGCCTCAGGCGTCCCGGCGCAGGCGGACATCCGCTTGAACGGCCATGCCCTGCAGTGCCGCATCACCACAGAAGACCCCGAGCAGAATTTCATCCCGGATTACGGCCGCATCACCGCCTATCGCGGCGCCACCGGCTTCGGCATCCGGCTCGATGGCGGCACCGCTTATTCGGGCGCGGTGATCACCCGTTTCTATGATCCCTTGCTCGAAAAAGTGACGGCATGGGCGCCGACGCCGGAAGAGACGATCGACAGGATGCACCGGGCGCTGCGCGAGTTCCGCATCCGCGGCGTTGCGACGAACTTGACCTTCCTCGAGGCGATCATCACGCATCCGCAATTCCGCGCGAATGCCTATACGACGAAGTTCATCGACAACACGCCGGAGCTCTTCGAGCATGTGAAGCGGCAGGACCGCGCCACCAAGCTCTTGACCTATCTGGCCGATGTGACGGTGAACGGCCATCCCGAGACCAAGGGCCGCGCCCGGCCGCCGGCGGATGCCGCACTGCCGCAGGTGCCCTATGCCGGCGAAGTAAAAATCGCCAACGGCACCAAGCAGCGGCTTGATGCGCTTGGACCTGAGAAGTTCGCCGAGTGGATGCGTAACGAAAAGCGCGTTCTGATCACCGACACGACGATGCGCGATGGGCACCAGTCGCTGCTCGCTACGCGGATGCGCACCTATGATATCGCGCAGATCGCCGGCACTTATGCCCGCGTGCTGCCCGATCTCTTCTCGCTGGAATGCTGGGGCGGCGCCACATTCGACGTGTCGATGCGGTTCCTGACCGAAGACCCGTGGGAGCGGCTGGCGCTCATCCGCGAAGCTGCGCCGAATATCCTGCTGCAGATGCTCCTGCGCGGAGCGAACGGCGTCGGCTACAAGAGCTATCCCGACAATGTGGTCAAATATTTCGTGCGGGAGGCGGCGCGCGGCGGCATCGATCTCTTCCGGGTGTTCGACAGTTTGAACTGGGTCGAGAACATGCGCGTCTCGATGGACGCCGTTCTGGAGGAGGACAAACTCTGCGAGGCGGCGATCTGCTATACGGGCGATATCCTCAACGCTGCCCGTCCGAAATATGACCTGAAATATTATGTCGAACTCGCCAGGGAGGTCGAGAAGGCTGGTGCGCATATCATCGCCGTCAAGGACATGGCGGGGCTGTTGAAGCCGGCGGCGGCGAAGGTTCTGTTCAAGGCGCTGCGCGAGGCGACCGATCTGCCGATCCATTTCCACACCCACGATACATCAGGCATTTCGGCGGCCACCGTACTCGCCGCGGTGGAGGCGGATGTCGATGCGGTCGATGCGGCAATGGATGCGCTCTCCGGCAACACCTCGCAGCCTTGCCTCGGTTCGATCGTCGAGGCGCTCTCCGGCACCGAGCGCGATCCCGGCCTCGATCCCGTCTGGATCCGCAAGATCTCCTTCTACTGGGAGGCGGTGCGCACCCAATATGCAGCCTTCGAGAGCGATCTGAAGGGGCCGGCATCGGAGGTCTATCTCCATGAGATGCCGGGCGGCCAGTTCACCAATCTCAAGGAGCAGGCACGCTCGCTGGGGCTGGAGACCCGCTGGCATCAGGTGGCGCAGGCCTATGCCGATGTGAACCGCATGTTCGGCGATATCGTCAAGGTCACGCCGTCCTCCAAGGTCGTCGGCGACATGGCGCTGATGATGGTCAGCCAGGACCTGACCGTCGCCGATGTGGAGAACCCGGAGAAGGACATAGCCTTCCCGGATTCGGTCGTCTCGATGATGCGCGGCGATCTTGGCCAGCCGCCATCGGGCTGGCCGGAGGCCTTGCAGAAGAAGGTGCTCAAGGGCGAGAAGCCATTCACGGTCAGGCCGGGCTCATTGCTCGCCCCCGCCGATCTCGACAAGGAGCGCAAGGAGATCGAGGAGAAGCTCGGGCGCAAGATCAGCGACCAGGAGTTCGCCTCCTATCTGATGTATCCCAAGGTCTTCACCGATTATGCACTCGCTTGTGAAACCTACGGCCCGACGAGTGTGCTGCCGACGCCGGTCTATTTCTACGGACTCGCGCAGGAGGAGGAGGTCTTCGTCGATCTCGAGCGCGGCAAGACGCTGGTCGTCCGCAACCAGGCGATGAGCGATACCGACGAGAAGGGCATGGTCACCGTGTTCTTCGAGCTGAACGGCCAACCGCGCCGCGTCAAGGTGCCGGATCGGGCGCATGGCGCGACGGGCAACGGGACCAGGCGCAAGGCGGAGCCCGGAAACGACAATCAGGTCGGCGCGCCAATGCCCGGAATCATCTCGACCATTGCCGTTGCGGCAGGCCAGCCGGTGAAGGCCGGCGACGTGCTTGTCTCCATCGAGGCCATGAAGATGGAAACCGCCATCCACGCGGAGAAAGATGGCGTGATCGCGGAAGTGCTGGTCCGCGCCGGGGACCAGATCGACGCGAAGGATCTGCTGATCGTCTACGGGTGAAACTGGCGAACCGCAACAGCGCTTGCCAGGCGCATCGGATGCAGGTATGAACAACATGCATAAACGTGCACAAACATGCATGATTGAAGAGATTACCCATGAATGCATCCGATTTTCTGGTCCAGGAGCGGCAGGTCCGCATCCGCGAGAAGCTGGCGACATCCGGTCGAGTGCTGGCGGGCGATCTGGCGCTTGAATTTTCGGTTTCGGAAGACACGATCCGGCGTGATCTGAGGGAAATGGCGGCCGCCGGCCTTTGCCGGCGGGTCTATGGCGGCGCATTGGCGCCGGTTCCACCGACGGCGCCTTTTATGGAACGCGCCGCGGAGCAGCCGGAGCGCAAGCACTCACTCGCTCGTGCCGCCGTGCAATTCATCGAGCAGGGGATGCTCGTGTTCCTCGACGCATCCTCGACAAATCTGGCGATTGCGCGGGAGATTTCGTCCATCTCGGGCATTACGGTCGCAACCAATGCGCCGCTCATCGCTTCGGCTTTGATGGATAAGGTTGATCTCATCCTCATCGGCGGTACGGTCGACCGGCGGGTTGGCGCGGCGGTCGGCGGCAAGGCGTTGAGCGATGTGGCGCTGTTGCGGCCTGATCTCTGCATCCTCGGCGCCTGCGGGGTCGAGGCGCAAGCCGGCATCACGGCGTTCCATCTGGAGGATGCCGAGTTAAAGCGGGTGATCGCGCGGCGCAGTCGCTCTGTCATGACGACGGCAACGGCGGAGAAGCTGGGCACGGCCGCGCCGCATGACGTGATCGCGATGGCGGAATGTGGCAGGCTCGTCGTTGAACAGGATACGGCAGCCGAGACAATCAGGGATATCGAGGCGCTAGGCGTCGAAGTCATTTTTGCCGCATGATCTTGCCCGAAAAGTCTGCAACTTTTTGCTGACGCTGACCTTCGGTTCGGGATCATGCGCTGGGCCGTGAAAGTTTAACGGAGAAGAGAATGGAAATGCGCGTGGACATGCCGCGAGCCGAAACGGGCCGGTCCGGCTACCTGCCGAAGGAGCGGCTGGCCGTATGGCTGCTCTTCCTCATGAACGGCTTCATGGTCGGAAACTGGGCGCCGAAAATACCGGAATTCGCCGAGCGGCTTGATCTGAGCAAGGGCGAGTTGGGGCTGATGATCCTCGTCTTCGGCATCGGGTCGCTGGTGATGATGCCGGTGGCGGGAATGCAGATCGCGCGGCTCGGCGGGGCGCGGGTTTCCAAAATAACGGCAGTTCTGCTGCTGCCCTCCATTCTGGCGCTGACATTCACGCAGAACGTGCCGGCCGCCGCGGTGGCGCTCTTTCTCTTCGGCGGTTTCGTCGGCGGCATGGATGTCGCCATGAACGCCAATGCGGTGGCGGTGGAGCGGAAGATGCGCCGCGCCATCATGTCTTCCTGCCACGCCTTCTGGAGCCTGGGCGGCCTCATCGGCGCGGGCATCGGGGGCTATCTCATCGAGCATCTCGGCACGACAGTGCATGCGGCGGTTGCGACCGTGATGGCAGTCGTCATGCTGGCCATAGCCTGGCCGATGGTTCATGCCGACCGCCCGGTGCATCATGCGGATACGCCGACGCGCTTCCGCCTGCCATTGCAGCCGCTGCCCTGGCTGGTAGGGTTGATGGCGTTGTTTTCGATGGTGCCGGAAGGCGCGGTGCTCGACTGGAGTGCGCTCTATCTCATGCAGGATCTGGGGGCGACGACCAGTATTGCCGGCCTCGGCTTCGCCGCTTTCTCGCTCACCATGGCGGTGATGCGCTTTGCGGGCGATCTGGTGCGCGACAGGCTCGGCGCCGTGCTGACGCTCCGGCTTTGCACCGTGACGGCGATCATCGGCATGCTGGCTGCCAGCTTCGCGCCCGATCCGCTGATGGTCATTGTCGGCTTCGCGCTCTGCGGGATCGGCATTTCCAACATGGTGCCGATCGCCTTCTCGATCGCCGGCAATCTGCCGGGGATGGCGCCGGGCGTCGGCCTGTCGATCGCCACGACGCTCGGCTATTCCGGCATCCTGTTCGCGCCATCGACCATCGGTTTCATAGCCGAGCATACGGGCTTTTCTGCCGTATTCGCCACACTGCCGCTGCTTCTGGCTGTCGTTCTGGCGCTGTCAGGACTGGCGCGCTATGCAGATGCAGGCGCGCATGAAGAGGCGGTTACCCAGGACGCGTGAGGCATTGCGCCCTTATTCCGCGGTCCAGCCGCCATCGACCGACAGCGTCGTACCGTTGATCTGCGCCGCATTGTCGGTGCAGAGAAAGGCGGCGAGGGCACCGATCTGCTCGGTGGTGACGAACTGCTTGGTCGGTTGCTTATCGAGCATCACTTCGCGGATCACCGTCTCCCGGTCCATATTGTGGGTCTTCATCTGATCGGGGATCTGGGCTTCGACGAGCGGCGTCAGCACATAGCCGGGACAGATGGCGTTGCTGGTGATCTTCTGTTCGGCCAACTCCAACGCCACCGCCTTGGTGAAGCCGACGATCCCGTGCTTGGCGGCCACATATGCCGATTTGAACGGGGAGGCGCGCAGGCCGTGAGCGGAGGCGATATTGATGATGCGGCCCCATCCGGCCGCCCTCATCAGGGGCACGGCAGCGGCGACGGTGTGGAAGGCCGAGGTGAGATTGATGGCGATGATCGCATCCCATTTCTCGACCGGGAATTCCTCGACGGACGCGACATGCTGGATGCCGGCATTGTTGACGAGGATATCGACGCTGCCGAAGGTGGAAGCCGTGTTTGCGACGAGGGTGCGGCATTCCTCCGGTTTGCTCATGTCGGCCTTGATATAGAGGGCTTTGACGCCATGTTCCTTGCCGATGAGCTCGGCAAGGGCGTGATCCTCGTCACGATCGGTGAAGGAATTGATCACGATATCGTGGCCGCCGGCGGCGAGCGCGTGGGCGATGCCGAGGCCGATGCCGGAATTGGAGCCCGTGATTATGGCGGTCTTGCGTGCAGTCATCTTGTCGCCGTCCTCCCTTGTGCCCGGCGTCATCGGTTTTTCATCTTACCGGGCAGTCATGTTGCAGCGCATAATGCTGGGGTGACGGTTTCTCGGCAAGATGTTAAAGCTTGAATATAAAATTGCCATCAACGGGAATGACCGGGAGTTGACAGATCGCCTCGTCTCCTCCACCTCAAGGCATGCCCATCGACGAATGCAGCACAATGGCAACTGAGACACCAAGCTATTTCTCTCATCCCTTCGACCGCCGCGCTTCTGTCGGCGTCGATGTCGGCGGCGTCATGGTCGGCGCCGGCGCGCCCGTGGTCGTGCAATCGATGACCAATACGGATACCGCCGACGTGGATGCAACGGTGGCGCAAGTCGCCGCGCTCCATCGCGCGGGCTCGGAGATCGTCCGCATCACGGTCGACCGCGACGAGGCGGCGGCGGCTGTGCCGAGGATCCGCGAGCGGCTGGACAGGCTGGGGCATGACGTGCCGCTCGTCGGCGATTTTCATTATATCGGCCATAAGCTCTTGGCGGACCATCCGGCCTGCGCGACGGCGCTGGCGAAATACCGCATCAACCCCGGTAATGTCGGCTTCAAGGACAAGAAGGACAAGCAGTTCGCCGATATCATCGAGATGGCGATCCGGCATGACAAGCCGGTCAGGATCGGCGTCAATTGGGGGTCGCTCGACCAGGAATTGCTGACTACGCTGATGGACCGCAACCAGGCGGAAGGCTCCAAGCTGACGGCACAAGAGGTGATGCGCGAGGCAATCGTGCAGTCGGCACTGATCTCCGCGACGCTTGCGGAGGAAATCGGCCTGCCGCGCTCGAAGATCATCCTATCGGCGAAGGTCAGCCAGGTGCAGGATCTGATCGCCGTCTATACGATGCTGGCACAACGCTCCGATCATGCGTTGCATCTCGGCCTCACCGAAGCCGGCATGGGCAGCAAGGGCATCGTCGCGTCCTCCGCCGCGATGGGCATTCTTTTGCAGCAGGGGATCGGCGATACGATCCGCATTTCGCTGACGCCGGAGCCGGGCGGCGACCGCACGCGCGAGGTGCAGGTGGCGCAGGAGCTGTTGCAGACCATGGGCTTCCGGCAGTTCGTGCCCATCGTTGCGGCCTGCCCTGGCTGCGGGCGGACGACCTCGACCGTGTTCCAGGAACTGGCGCAGACAATCCAGAACGATATCCGCGCCAATATGCCGGTGTGGCGGGAGAAATATCCCGGCGTCGAGGCGCTGCAGGTGGCGGTGATGGGCTGCATCGTCAACGGGCCTGGCGAATCGAAGCATGCCGATATCGGCATCTCGTTGCCGGGAACGGGCGAGACGCCATCGGCTCCCGTCTTCATCGACGGTAAGAAGGTGACGACGCTGCGCGGCCCCGGCATCGCCCAGGAATTCCAGAAGATGGTGGCCGATTATATCGAGAATCGGTTTGGGATGGGCCGGGAGAAACAGGCTTCGGTGGGGTGATTTCAGGGTCGGTGCAGAGGGGGATTGACCGCTGGCGCGAAACGCCCCCCTCTGTCCTGCCGGACGTTCGTCGCTCGTCGAGAGCTACAAGGCCCGCGTGGCGGCCTGCGGCGTTGTCCGAAGGGTCGCAGCCCAGAAGCCGAGCGTGAAAAGGCTGATGCCGGCGCCAAGCAGGCAGACGCCGTTCCAGCCGGCATGGGCATAGACCCATGTGGAGACGGCGGAGCCGCCGGCGCTGCCGATTGAGTAGAAGACCATATAGGCAGCGGTCAGCCGATTCTGCGCTTCCGGGCGCACGCGGTAGATCATGGCCTGATTGGTGACATGCACCGCCTGCAGGCCGAAATCGATGACCAGCACCCCGGCAATCAGCCACCAAAGCGAAGTCCCCAGCAGGGCGATCGGCCCCCAGGCGAGAAGCATCATGAGAAGCGCGATGCCCGTCATGTGTTGAGCGTAACCGCGATCGGCAATACCGCCGGCCCGTGAGGCAGCCAGTGCGCCCGCCGCGCCGGCGAGGCCAAAGAGGCCGATCTGCGCGTGGCTCAATTCAAACGGCGGGGCGCTCAACGGCATCACCAGCGGCGCAAGCAGCGTGGTGATGTTAGCGAAGATCAGCATGGCGATGATGGCGCGGATGCGCAGCACCGGCTCCTCGCCGAATAGGGTTGCCAGCGACAGGATCAGCGCCGGATAGGAGAGGCCGGCGGGCTGGCGGGTCTGGCGAGGCAGGCTGCGCCAGAGCGCCAGGCCGATCAGCAGGGTGAGGACGGCCGAACTCAAATAGACACTGCGCCAGCCACTCACATCCGTCAGCGCACCCGCCACGGCGCGGGCCAGCAATATGCCAAGCACGATGCCACTGGTCACGATGCCGACCACATGGCCGCGCCGCGCCGGCTCGGCGAGGCTTGCAGCATAGGCGACAAGCGCCTGGGTGACGACCGCGAGCAGGCCCATCACACCCATGGAGACGAGCAGCAAGGCTGAATTTGCGGCAAACCCGATGGACAGGAGAGCGATGGCCGACAGGAGGAAATGGCCGACGATCAGCTTGCGCCGGTCGAAAAGATCGCCGAGCGGCACCAGAAAGACGAGGCCGAGCGCGTAGCCGACCTGGCTCGCGGCGACGATCAGCCCCGCCGTGGCGCGCGACAGGCCGAGATCGTCGGCCATCACGTCGAGCAGCGGATGGGCGAAATAGACATTCGCCACCGCAAGGCCGCCGGCCATCGCGAAGAGCAGGAGCGTGGCGGAAGAGAGCACCGGACGCACGTCAGGGTTCGCGGACGGCATCGCCGCCGCGTCGGATGAAGCAGACATGAGGAACTCCGCAGCTTGGTTTTAAAATGAAACCATTTTGCTTGTAGCGAAAAAGGTTTTATATTGCAACCATAATTCAGGAGAAAGCCGAATGGTCCGCAAGAAGAGTCTGAAGGGGGATTATTGCCCGAGCGCGCGGTCGCTGGATGTCATCGGCGACTGGTGGTCGCTTCTGATCGTGCGCGAGGCCTTTGACGGGGTGAAGCGGTTCAGCGCCTTTCAGAAAAATCTCGGCATCGCCCGCAACATTCTGGCGGATCGTCTGCGCAAGCTAACGGGCGAGGGTATCCTGCAGGCAGTGCCTGATCCGAAGGGCGGCGCGCATCAGGAATACAGGCTCACGCCCAAGGGGCGCGATCTGCTGCCGGTGATCGTCGCTCTGCGCCAATGGGGCGAGAAACATCTCTTCGCGCCCGACGAGCCGCATTCCCGTCTCGTGGACAGTCTCACGGGGCTAGATGTGGCGCCGCTCGACGTGCGGGCGCAGGATGGACGCCTGCTTTCCGCCGACAATGTGATCATCGTCAAGGTGCGGGAAGAGGATGCCTGACTAGCTCTGCCTGTCCGCGATGAAGCGCGCCGCCTGCTTCAGGAGCGCCGCATCGGCGCCGAAAGGCTCGAGCAGCATCTCGGCCTGCTCGACAAGACCCTGCAGCTGTTTCTTCGTCCATTCCACCCCGTGCAGCGAGACCAGCGTCGCCTTGCCGGCCGCCGCATCCTTGCCCGTCGCCTTGCCCATGGCCGCCGCGTCTGAGGTGACGTCGAGCAGGTCGTCCGCAAGCTGGAAGGCGAGGCCGATCGCCGCGCCATATTCGGCCAGGCGCTCGCGGTCCTCCGGTGTGGCATTGCCGATGATGGCTCCGGCCTCGCAGGCAAAACGGATAAGCGCGCCCGTCTTCATCGCCTGCAGGGTGATGATACCAGCCTCGTCCGGCTTGCGGGTTTCGGCGGCGAGATCGAGCACCTGTCCGCCCGCCATGCCGCCGTGCCCGGCTGCGCGGGCGAGCGCTGCGACGAGCTTCGTCCGCGTCGAGGCCGGGAGCTCCGTCTCATCGCTGGCGACGATCTCAAACGCATAGGTGAGCAGGCTGTCGCCCGCCAGGATGGCGGCCGCCTCGTCGAAAGCCCTGTGCACGGTCGGCTGGCCGCGCCTGACATCGTCATTGTCCATGGCCGGCAGGTCGTCATGCACCAGCGAATAGCAGTGGATGCACTCCAGTGCGGCTGCGACACGCAGTGCGGGCTCCTTGTCGGCGGCAAAAAGCGCTGCGCTTTCCATCACCAGGAAGGGGCGGAGCCGCTTGCCGCCATTCAAAACGCCGTGGCGCATCGCCGCCATGAGGCGGTCCGGACGCACGATCTCGCCATTGCGCACACGGTCGTCGAGGAGCTTCTCCAACGCCGCTTCCACGGAGCGGGCGCGGATCGCCAGGGCGGTCTCGAAATCGGGGCGGAGAATATCGGTCACCATGAATTCGGCATGGACGAAAGCCACGCGCCGGTCAACTGGTCCGTATTGATGCATGAAGCTTTTTCACGGAACTGTATTGTAGTGGGATAATCGACACGGCAGGTTCGCGCGAAAACCGGCCCGATCCAGCGGGATAAGCGGGCTTATTCCAAGTAGACGGGTTCAATCTTCGCCCGGAATGCTCTATGTCGGAGACAAGTGTGGAACCGGGCAGAACAATTGGCGAAAGTTGTGGTCAGGAACAGGAGTGGCAGAGGCTATCTGGCCGATCCGATTCACTCGCGGCTTTTTCGCAATCTCGTGCGTATCATTCTGGTCCTCGCCGCCACGCCTGTTTTTCTGCTTTTCATCTATCTGATCCCGTTCGTGCATCCCGTCTCGACGCTGATGCTGAAGGATCTGGCGACGCTCAACGGCTATGACCGGCGCTGGATGCCGATCGAAGAGATGTCGCCCGTCCTCGTCAATTCGGTGATGGTATCGGAGGACGGCCAGTTCTGCGGTCATTCGGGCATCGACTGGCGTCAGCTCAATGCGGTGATCACCGATGTGGTGGACGGCGAAAGAATGCGCGGCGCCTCGACCGTCACCATGCAGACGGTGAAGAACCTTTTTCTCTGGAACGGCCGTTCCTTCATCCGCAAGGCGATCGAGCTGCCGCTTGCAGTCGTGGCCGACCTGATATTGCCGAAATGGCGCATCATGGAGATCTATCTGAATATCGCCGAATGGGGGCCGGGCATCTATGGCGCGGAGGCGGCCGCCCAGCATCATTTCGGGCGCTCGGCTTCACAGCTTACGGCGCGGCAGGCGGCCTATCTCGCGGTGACGCTGCCCAATCCGATCCTGCGCAACCCGGCAAAGCCCAGCCGGGCGATGCAGCGCGTGGCCCGTGTCGTCGAGGCGCGGGCGCAACGGGCGGGCGCCTATGTCGGCTGCCTGCAATAGAAACGACGTAAAACCGTATGGCAAATGACAAATAATTTGCTGATTACGCTGGTCAAACAGTCCGGTTGCGTGTATAGGCACGCGAACTTTCCGGAATTTTGTCCGATGTGACAGGCTCCGCCGGAGCCGGGCCGGACCTTTGTTGACTGATCAGTGGAGCAGAATCCATGGCTGTACCTAAACGAAAAACCTCTCCGTCGAAGCGCGGCATGCGCCGTTCGGCCGATGCGCTGAAGGCTCCGACCTATGTCGAAGACAAGAACTCCGGCGAACTGCGCCGCCCGCACCATATCGACCTGAAGACCGGCATGTATCGCGGCCGTCAGGTTCTGACGCCGAAGGAAGGCTGAGTTTTCTGCCAATTTCGGTAGCGGATAATAAAAAGACCGGCTCGAGAGCCGGTCTTTTTATTTGCACTCATATTAGGTTTCAGCCGGCGTCGGCGACGAAACCCGCAGTCTCGATGCCCGCCACGGCCGCGGCTTCGTCATTGTCGGAGGTGTCGCCGGAAATGCCGGCAGCGCCCAGGATCTCGCCCTTGGCATCCTTGATGAGGACGCCGCCCGGAACCGGAACAATGCGGCCGCCGGAAACGCCGGACAATCCTTCGAGGAAATGCGGCCGGTCCTTCGCCTGATTGTGCAGCCACCGCGAGCCGACGCCGACAGCGAGGGCGCCGAAGGCCTTGCCCGAGGCGATCTCGAAACGCAGGATCGAGGTTCCGTCCTGCCGCTGAAAGGCCTTCAGATTGCCGCCGGCATCGAAGACGGCGATCGCGAGCGGCTTCAGCCCCATCTCATTCGCTTTGGCAAACGCGCCCTTGATGATCTGGTTCGCCTTGTTGAGTGTCAGCCGGGCCATGGGATTCTCCTGAAAATTGCATGAAATGGCACGGCCTTTTTAGCGCAAACGCATGCGAATGCACGGCAAAATCCGGAGATTTCGGGAAAAACTGTTTGTCCCGGCGCGGCGCGCCCGCGCGCCGACGTTATTTGGCGATCTGGTCGATCTTGCGCTGCATGGCCGCGATCTGCTCCTTCAACTCGCGCAGATCGTCGCTCGACTGCTGCCTGGCAGCTTCGGATTCGTTCTTCGTCGTTTCCTCGGTCTTGCCGTTGGGCGAACCGCCGAGCGGGAAGGGCGTGAACATGCGCATCGCCTGGCTGAACATCTCGGTATTGCGGCGCACCTGCTCCTCGATCAACTTGACGGGGAAGTCCATCCGCATCAATTCGGCCGGCGATTTGCCGAAGGCAGAGGTGAGCTGCTCGCGCATCCGCTCCTGCTCGCGTGTGAAAGCGGCCATCGTCTGTTCGAGATAGCCCGGCACGATCATCTGCATCTGGTCGCCATAGAAGGCGATCAACTGGCGGAGAAACGGGATCGGCAGCATGTTCTGGCCGTCCTTGTTCTCCAGTTCAAAGATGATCTGCGTCAACACGCTATGGGTGATATCCTCGCCCGTCTTGGCATCCTGGACGCTGAACTCCTCGCCCTTCTTGACCATCTCCGCTAGGTCCTCGAGCGTGACATAGGTGCTCGTGCCGGTGTTGTAGAGCCGGCGATTGGCGTATTTCTTGATAATGGTATGGTCCGATTTCGATGCCACGAGCGCCTCCCGATCAAATTCTTATCGTTGGTTGTATTCTCCCAATCGAAGGATAGGCCCAAAATCAGCACATTTCAAAGCGTTTTGTGCAATGCAAAGGCGGGTTCATTGTGCAGTGCCCTTGCCAAGGCGGCTATTCTCGTTCCATCTTTACTCCAAAGCGACCAGAGACCGGGCCACACCGGCACCTAGGAGGATACCTATGAGCAGCTCGTCCGGGAACGGCAGCATCGTCATCGCCAGTGCGGCGCGTACGCCCGTCGGTTCGTTCAACGGCGCCTTTGCCAATATTCCCGCGCATGAATTGGGCGCGGTCGCCATACGCGAGGCGCTGTCACGTGCCGGTGTCGAGGCTGCAGAGGTCGATGAGGTGGTGCTGGGGCAGGTGCTGACCGCGGGCGAAGGGCAGAACCCGGCGCGCCAGGCGGCGATTGCCGCGGGGCTTTCCAATGAAACCACCGCGTGGTGCTTGAACCAGCTCTGTGGCTCGGGCCTTCGCGCCGTCGCCATTGGCATGCAGCAGATTGCGACGGGCGACGCGAAGGTGATCGTCGCCGGCGGGCAGGAATCCATGTCCATGGCGCCGCATTGCGCGCATCTGCGCGGCGGCGTGAAGATGGGCGATTTCAAGATGATCGACACGATGATCAAGGATGGCCTGACCGACGCCTTCTATGGTTATCACATGGGGATCACGGCAGAGAACATCGCCCGGCAATGGCAATTGAGCCGCGAGGAGCAGGATCAATTCGCCGTCTCGTCGCAGAATAAGGCCGAGGCCGCGCAGAAGGCCGGGCGCTTCAAGGACGAGATCGTCCCGGTGACGGTGAAGACCCGCAAGGGCGACGTGGTGGTGGAGGACGACGAATATATCCGGCATGGCGCAACGCTTGATACGATGGCCAAGCTGAGGCCGGCCTTCGACAAGGAGGGCACGGTGACCGCCGGCAATGCCTCGGGCATCAATGATGGCGCCGCCGCCGTGGTGCTTTTGAGCGAAGCCGAGGCCGAGCGGCGCGGCATCCAGCCGCTGGCGCGGATCGTTTCCTGGGCGACGGCGGGGGTCGATCCCTCGATCATGGGAACGGGCCCGATCCCGGCGACGAGAAAAGCGCTCGAAAAGGCGGGGTGGAAGGTTGCGGATATCGATGTGGTGGAGGCCAACGAGGCCTTTGCGGCACAATCCTGCGCGGTCGTGCGCGATCTCGGCCTCAATCCTGAGATCGTCAATGTCAATGGCGGCGCCATCGCCATCGGTCATCCGATTGGCGCATCCGGCGCCCGCATCCTCAACACGCTGCTCTACGAGCTGAAGCGGCGGGAAGCCAGGAAGGGCCTCGCGACCTTGTGCATCGGCGGCGGCATGGGCGTCGCGCTTTGCGTCGAACGCCTGTAAAAAATACAGAGTAAACCGACTGCGAATGACAGTCGGAAAATATAAGGAAGGGGAAAATGGGAAGGGTCGCACTGGTCACAGGCGGATCGCGCGGTATCGGCGCGGCCATCGCTACCGCCTTGAAGAAGGCCGGCTACAAGGTGGCCGTCAATTATTGCGGCGGCGATGAGGTGGCGGCGCGCTTCAGCGCCGACAATGACATCCCGGCCTATCGCTGGGATGTTTCGGACTACGAGGCTTGTGTGGCGGGCATTGCTCGGGTGGAGGCCGATCTCGGCCCTGTCGACGTGCTGGTCAACAATGCCGGCATCACCCGTGATGCGATGTTCCACAAGATGACGGTGGACCAGTGGAAGGCGGTGCTCGGCACCAATCTCAACGGCGTCTTCAACATGACGCATCCGCTGTGGCCGGGGATGCGCGAGCGCAAATTCGGCCGCGTCATCAACATCTCCTCGATCAACGGCCAGAAGGGGCAGGCGGGGCAGGTCAATTATTCGGCCGCCAAGGCCGGCGATATCGGCTTCACCAAGGCGTTGGCCCAGGAGGGCGCACGGGTGGGGATCACCGTCAATGCAATCTGTCCGGGCTATATCGGCACGGAGATGGTCCGCGCCATGGACGAGACGGTGCTGAAGGAGCGAGTGCTGCCGCAGATCCCGGTCGGAAGGCTGGGCGAGCCGGAGGAGATCGCGCGGATCACCGTGTTCCTTGCCTCGGACGAATCCGGTTTCATCACCGGCTCCACCATCACCGCGAATGGCGGACAATATATCGTCTGAACGAGCTTGCGGCTCTTGTGCTCCAGAACGGCACAAATGGTTAATGCCATGCGTGGTCGAGCCGGACTGGAGATGGAATTTTCTTCCTTCCTATGGAGATATCGCGTGTGGAAGCACTATATCTGGTGCGAACAAAACAGGAAACTCGCTGAAGAAGCGATTCGTCGCCGATTCGTTCCGTATTTGGTCGACAAATTAACGCAGTAGCAGCCGGAAGCTTCCCTTACCATTAAGCAACCGTAAGGAATCATTACGATTTTCTTAAAATTCGATCTCACCGGCAATTTGTCCTTGCACGCCTTGCGGCAAAGGTTAACGCTTGTGTTCTCATATGGTGTCGCGTTCGCCCGATCGATTCAGCATGTGGTGGAAAGATGCGGGAGCGCTACCATATATCGCCGTGAACAAAGAGGGAATCGATGGGAGTCAGCGATTCGTAGCCGATTCGTTCCGTTCACGTTCCGTTTCTTAACAGGCGAAAGCTTTAGGACATTCCAGTTTCGATGCGCTGCCGATAATGGTATCGCAGGGTTTCTGGAGTCCGATCCGTATAAAAGATGAACCATCAGCCTGCCAATGAATTGCCTCTGATCCTCTCCGGCCGCGATGTGACTGCCGTGCTGGGGCCGACCAATACCGGCAAGACCCATCTCGCCATCGAGCGCATGCTGGCGCATGAGAGCGGCATGATCGGCTTGCCGCTCAGGCTGCTGGCGCGCGAGGTCTATGGGCGGATCGTCGAACGCGTCGGGTCGGCAAATGTCTCGCTGGTGACGGGCGAGGAGAAGATCGTGCCGCCGGGCGCGCGTTATTCCGTGTGCACGGTCGAGGCGATGCCGCGCTCCACCGATGTTGCCTTCGTCGCCATCGACGAGGTGCAACTGGCGGGCGATCTCGAGCGCGGCCATATCTTCACCGACCGCATCCTGCATCTGCGCGGGCGGCAGGAGACCCTGCTTCTCGGCGCGGCGACAATGCGCGGCATTCTGGAAAAGCTGCTGCGCGGCATTTCCGTCGTCACGCGGCCGCGCCTCTCGCATCTTGCCTATTCCGGCTCGAAAAAGATCACCCGCCTGCCGCGCCGTTCGGCGATCGTCGCCTTTGCGGCCGACGAGGTCTATGCCATTGCCGAACTGATCCGCCGCCAGCGCGGCGGTGCGGCGGTGGTGATGGGCGCGCTTTCCCCGCGCACGCGCAATGCGCAGGTCGCGCTCTATCAATCGGGAGACGTCGATTTCCTGGTGGCGACCGACGCCATCGGCATGGGCCTCAATCTCGATGTCGATCACGTCGCCTTCGCGCAGAACCGCAAGTTCGATGGTTATCAGTTCCGCAATCTGTCGGCGGCCGAACTCGGCCAGATCGCCGGCCGCGCCGGGCGGCACCTGCGCGACGGCACCTTCGGCGTCACCGGCCAGGTGGATCCGTTCGATGACGAGCTCGTGGAGAAGATCGAAGCGCATGCCTTCGATCCCGTGAGGGTTTTGCAATGGCGTACCGCGCGGTTCGACTTCTCTTCCATTGAGGCGCTGCGCCGTTCGATCGACATGCCCGCGCCGGTGGAGGGGCTGGTCCGTGCATTGCCTGCCGTCGACAGCCAGGCGCTCGAATATCTGTCGCGCGATGGCGATGTTGCCCGGCTGGCGGATACGCCCGCGCGTGTCGAAAAGCTATGGGATACGTGCGCGCTGCCGGATTACCGCAAGATCGCGCCGGCGCAGCACGCCGATATCATCGCCACGATCTATAATGATCTTGTTCGCCGGGGTCATGTGGACGAGGATTATATGAGCGCACAGGTGCGTCTGGCGGACCGAACCGATGGCGATATCGATACGTTGTCGCACCGTATTGCCCAGATTCGCACCTGGACTTTCGTGTCGCACAGGCCCGGATGGCTTGCCGATCCGACACATTGGCAGGAAAAGACGCGCGAAATAGAGGACAGACTGTCCGATGCGCTGCATGAACGGTTGACGAAACGCTTTGTAGACCGCAGGACAAGCGTGCTCATGAAGCGTCTAAGAGAGAATGCCATGCTTGAAGCCGAAATCAGCCCATCCGGTGACGTCCTCGTCGAAGGCCACCATGTCGGGCAATTGGAAGGGTTCCGTTTTACCGCCGACACGCAGGCCGAGGGGTCTGATGCCAAGGCGCTGAAGGGGGCTGCCCAGAAGGGACTCGCCGCCGAGTTCGAACGCCGGGCCGAGCGGTTCGCCGCATCAGCCAATGGCGATTTCGCGCTTGCGTCGGATGGCGTGGTGCGCTGGATCGGCGCGCCTGTCGCCACGCTGGTCGCAGGCGAGGACACGCTCAAGCCGCGCGCCGTGCTTCTGGCCGACGAGCAACTGACAGGGCCGGCGCGCGACAAGGTCGCTGCTCGCATCGATCGTTTCGTGGCCCATCATCTCGAAACGGTGCTGAAGCCGCTCTATGATCTTGCCGGTGCCGATGCGCTGACCGGCATGACCCGCGGGCTGGCCTTCCAGCTTGTGGAAAATCTCGGCACCCTGCAGCGCCGCGACGTTGCGGAGGAAGTGCGCGGTCTCGATCAGGATTCGCGCGCGGCGCTTCGTCGTCTGGGTGTACGCTTCGGCGCCTACCATGTCTTCGTGCCGGCGCTCCTGAAGCCTGCGCCGTCGGGGCTGATCACGCTGCTCTGGGCGCTGAAAGAAGATGCACGCGAGCGTCCCGGTTATGGCGACGTGGTCAATGTGCTGGCCGCCGGCCGCACGTCGGTCGTCACCGATCCGGCGTTCGATCCGGCTTTCTACAGGCTCGCGGGTTTCCGCATGCTGGGCCGGCGCGCCGTGCGTATCGATATTCTGGAGCGCCTGGCCGACCTCATTCGTCCGGCCCTTGGCTGGCGCCCGGGTTCCGGGCCGCGTCCGGACGGCGCCTATGACGGCAGCCGCTTCATCGTCACCCCGGCCATGATGTCGATCCTCGGCGCGACGGCCGACGACATGGAGGAGGTGCTGCGCAACCTCGGCTATCGCCACGAAGCGGTGGACGCGGCCGGTGTGACGGCGAAGCTCGCCGAACTCGATGCCGTGGCAGCCGCAGCGAACAGCGCTGCCGTTCCCGCCACCGAGACGGAGAAATCTGCCGTGCCACCGGCGGAACCGGTTGGCGATTGGCCCGTTGCGCTGGAGGAAAAAGCCGAAGCGCCCGCGGTCGTGGTGGAAGCGGCTCCGGCGGTGAAACCCGAGGCCACCGTCTCCAGCGATGCCCCGGCTGAAGAGGCAAAGCCGGTGCTGCTGTGGCGGCAGGGCCGCTTCGAGGGACGCGGACGACGGCCCGATCAGGCGCGCAACCGCCATCGCGGCAATAGCGGACAGGCTGCTGAGGGCGCCGGCGGAAAAGACGCGGAACAGGGCGACCGCCGCAACAATTTCCGTGGCAAGCAAGGCCAGGGCGGCAAGGACGGGGGCAAGCGCTTCCACAAGGGCCAGCCGGGAGACGGGCGGCATGAGAACCGCGACGCGCGCAAGGGCGGCGGCGGGAAAGGGCATCACCCGCACCGCGACGGCGGCAAGCATCACGAGCGGCAGGAACGCCCGGTGAAGATCGATCCCGATTCGCCCTTTGCCAAGCTGGCAGCGCTCAAGGAACAGCTGAAGAAGTAGGTCCAGACCCTGATGACGGCGAGCGACAGGCAGCGCATCGATAAATGGCTGTTCTTCGCGCGCGTCGTCAAATCCCGGTCGCTGGCGGCTAAGCTCGCCACCGGCGGACGGGTGCGCGTCAATCGCGACAAGGTGGACCAGGCTTCGCATCCGGTGAAGGTCGGCGATGTGCTGACCGTCACGCTCGAACGGCGGATCCTCGTCTACAGGATTCTCGCCACCGGACACCGCCGCGGCCCGGCAGAGGAAGCGCGGCTTCTCTACGAGGATGTTTCGCCGCAGCCTTCGCCGGGCGATGGCGGGCAGGCGGGGGCGAAGGAATTGCCGCCCGTTCGCGATCCCGGCAGCGGCCGCCCGACCAAAAGGGAGCGCAGGGAGACCGATCGTCTCCGCGACCGGGGTGAACCCGAATAGGAGGCAGATCCGCCCCGGTTTTCGCCTGCCGTGCGTCGTTAGGACGCATGAAGAGCGTTGTAAGCCATTGAATGCGCACTGTGCATCTGGAAGCGTTGTTCCTGCCTTCCGGGGTCGTGAACTAGCAAAATATTCCACGTTTTATGACGATCGCAGGGATGGTTTCGCGTTCTGCGGTGAAGCGTCGCCAGGACGGCCCTGTCCTCTTGCCAGCAGGCTATAAAATCGCTACCTCACGCCCTATATTTTGAAAAGACGCCTCAGGGAGTTCGACAATGACCTATGTCGTGACCGACAATTGCATCCGTTGCAAATATACGGATTGCGTTGAGGTCTGTCCGGTCGATTGCTTCTATGAAGGCGAGAACATGCTCGTCATCAATCCGGACGAGTGCATCGATTGCGGCGTTTGCGAGCCGGAATGCCCGGCCGAGGCCATCAAGCCGGATACCGAGCCCGGCCTCGATAAATGGCTGGAAGTCAATGCGGAATATGCGAGCAAGTGGCCCAACCTGACGGCGAAGAAGGAAGAACTTCCTGAAGCCAAGGAAATGGACGGCGTCGCGGACAAGTTCGAGAAGTATTTCTCCGCGGAGCCGGGGGAAGGCGACTGAGCGCCACGAGCCTCCCTCGAAATTGCCGGTCGATAAAAGGCTTGCAAAAACGCCTCGCTTGCCGGCTCATTTTTAGCACTTGCGGCAAATTGTTGATTCTTTCAGCTTTTTGTGGTAAGGTTACGTTCATAATGTCGATGACTGGACGTCAGCTCGTGGCGCAGATGCGTTAATCACCGAAAGGCTGTTTACCTTTTCCCGGACTTCAACAGTGCCGGGCGGAAATGTGCGACTGATGTTCGCTTTGGTTTCCGTCCTTCTCCGGGGAAGATGTCGCGCTTTCATGATTTTCGCTTTTCAGGAAAGAGTCGGCAGACCGGCTGTCCCGCATTCTCGGGCCGCCGGCTTACCATGTGTCAACCGGCGGGGGCCGCCGGGCACAACAGGGAGTAATGAAGCGTATGACATCCCAGCAGAAAAAGCCCGCGACGCGTCAGGGTTTCAAGACGAACGAATATATCGTTTACCCCGCGCACGGCGTCGGCCAGATTGTGGCTATCGAAGAGCAGGAAGTGGCGGGCCACAAGCTTGAACTTTTCGTAATCGACTTCCAGAAGGACAAGATGCGCCTCAAGGTGCCGGTCGCCAAGGCGTCGACTATCGGCATGCGCAAGCTGTCCGAGACGGATTATGTCGATCGTGCGCTGAAGGTCGTGCAGGGCCGCGCCCGCATCAAGCGCACCATGTGGTCGCGCCGCGCGCAGGAATATGACGCGAAGATCAATTCCGGCGACCTGATCGCCATTTCGGAAGTGGTGCGCGATCTCTACCGCGCCGAGAACCAGCCCGAGCAGTCCTATTCCGAGCGTCAGCTTTATGAGGCTGCACTTGACCGCATGGCGCGTGAAATCGCTGCCGTCAACAAGATGTCGGAAACCGAGGCTGTCCGCCTGATCGAGATCAATCTTGCCAAGGGGCCGAAGCGTGGCGCCAAGGCCGAAGCCGAGATCGAGGAAGACGAGGCGGAAGCGGCGTAACAGCGCGTTTCTCGCATTTACCTAAAAAAGCCCGGCATCCGCCGGGCTTTTTGTTTTGGGGGCCTTTATGTTTCCCGTCCCGAGCGAATGCGGAGCTTCCGAAGCGTACAGCGACCCTAAAGGACGCGCGTCGGCATATGAATTGCGCAGAATTGCGGAACCGCTGGGGGCTTTCGTGCGTTTGCACGATGGCCAGAGCTTCCTCGGCCATTTTCTTTTTGTCTGAAATCTCCATGGCCGCCGCCGGCCAGATTCAGGAGAACGATATGAAGCAGATCGCCGAAAGCCGCTCCCCCGCTCTCAAATCATCGCCTGGACGATCATCCTCCGGGGCGTCCTCCCTGAGCCAATCGATGATGCGTAGCGCCATGACCGCACCCTATCTGGAGCGGGACGAGGAACGGGAACTGGCGATCCGGTGGCGGGACGAGCGGGACCAGGAGGCGCTGCACCGCATAACCTCCGCACATATGCGGCTGGTGATCTCCATGGCGGCGAGGTTCCGCAAGTTCGATCTGCCGATGAGCGATCTCATCCAGGAAGGGCATGTCGGGCTGCTGGAGGCGGCAGTCCGTTTCGAGCCGGAGCGCGAGGTGCGATTTTCCACCTATGCGACCTGGTGGATCAGGGCGGCAATGCAGGATTACATCCTTCGCAACTGGTCGATCGTGCGGGGCGGCACCAGTTCGACGCAGAAGGCGCTCTTTTTCAATCTGCGCCGGCTGCGCGCCCGGCTCGTCCAGGGAGACGAAGCCTTATCACAGGCGGATATCTATCATCGCATTTCCATTCGTCTCGGCGTGCCGACGGCGGATGTCGAGCTGATGGATTTCAGGCTTTCAGGACCCGACAGTTCGCTCAGCACGCCGATTTCATCGGATGAGAGCGGCAATGCCGAGAGGATGGATTTTCTTGTCGATGAGAACCCGCTGCAGGATGAAATCGTGGAAGGCGCGATCGACTCGGAGCGGCGATCATCCTGGCTGATGCAGGCGCTGACAGTACTCAACGAGCGCGAACTGCACATCATACGCGAACGTCGCCTCGACGATGAAGGCGCGACGCTGGAAGCGTTGGGCGTGCGTCTCGGCATATCAAAGGAACGCGTGCGCCAGATCGAGAGCCGCGCGCTGGAAAAATTGAAAGCCGCACTGTTGAGCAAGCACGAGCTTTCGGCTTATCAGGCGTGACTCTAGTGAGATAGGGAGTAGGGAGATAGTACCTTACTTTCCTATTCCCTATCTCACTACTCACTAATTATCTTCACCCGGTCGCCGACTGAAACGGCACCGCCTGGCGGGAGAGCATTGAGCAGGCGGAAGAGGTCGAGCTTGCGGTCGGTGCCCTGCATCCTCGCCGCCAGCGTTCCGATGGTTTCTCCCGGCTTCACGGTCACCACACGAATACGCAAGGGCTTGATCGCCGCCTGTTCCGCGGGCGACAGGACCCTGAAGCTCCGGGTAACGGCCTGTGAGGTCGGCAGGAGAGCCGAGCTTCCCTTCGGTGCGGCCGTCAGGAAACGATAGACCTTCTCGCCGGCGCTGACGACCAGGATATCGAATTGCCACCGGTCAGCGCTGGCGCGGGCCGTTGCCGCCGGCATGCCGTTGAGCATCGTCGGGCGGACCGTCGATTCATCGAGCCCCGACACCCATCCGCTCTTGATATAATCGGTGAGGCTCGAACCGCTGGCGAGCTGCGCACCATCGAACCTTATCGCTATTTCGCCCGGCCCGGTCGCCATCACCGCATTGGCCGAATTGTCGATGCTGAAGCCGGTGGGAACGGTGAAGGTCACGCCCAGTTTGGGGTGGAGGAAAGTGCGGCCGCGCACATAGCCTTCGTCCGGCGTGTCGCCGTAGAGGATGCCGTCGATACCGTTGAGAAAAGCGTCGCGGTCGGTGGTGCCGACACCCGGCGCGCCGATCCTGCGCGCGTGCCCCATGGCAAGCTCGATGCGCTGCGGCGTTGCCGGATGCGTCGCCAGGAAGTCGAGGCTGGCATCGGTGGCGCCGGAAACCGAGCGGAAGCTTGTATAGGCTTCCATGGATTGCAGGAAACGGGCAGAGGCGAAGGGATCATAGCCTGCTTCGCCGATCGACTTTATGCCGACGGCATCCGCCTGGAGCTCCTGGTTGCGCGAGAATTGGGCAAGCCGCAGCTTGCCGCGCAAGAGCGCCTCGCGCCCCGCAATGTCGTCATGCAGCACCTCGGAGACGACACGGCCAGTAATGGCGGCTTCCGCCTCCTTCTGCTGGCGCTGGATGCCGTGATTGGCGGTGACATGCGCCATCTCATGGGCAATGACGGCGGCGACCTCGGCGGAATCATTAGCAAGCGCCAGGAGCCCACGGGTGACGTAGACATAGCCGCCAGGCAAAGCGAAGGCGTTGATATTGGGCGAGTTGAGGATGGTGATGCGATAAGTCTGGTTCGGATTTTCCGAAACGAGCGTCAGCTTGCCGACGATCTTGGCGACCATGCGCTCGAGCTTCGGATCCTTATATTCACCGCCGTAAGTCGCGAGGATGCGGGGGTGCTGCTGGGCACCGAGCTTGGCCAGCCGGTCATTGCGGGTGACGTTGTCGACGGTGACGGGATTGGCGGAGGGGCCGAGCGCGGCCTCCTGCTTGCTGAGATCAAGCGACTGGCAGGCCGACAGAAGGACGAGCAGAAACATGCCCGGAATGGTTCCTGGCGACAGCAATCGTTTCGTGTGGCGCATTGTTGCGCATGCTGGTTCCGACTGCGAATTCAGAATCGTGTCCTCGCCGTGATTCCTCGTGTGCCGCCTTTGCTCTCCTCACGCTAGCAGAGAGCGTGCAGCGCACAAGAGCGGTTGGTGGCCGATGCAGCTTCTTGCCGCCGATTAGGGGCAAAATATGTCAAATCTGCCGCATATGCGTCCAAAAGAACGCAGCGTTACTGCCGAATTCATCCGTTACAAGATCATGCGGTGGTGCCCATATAGCGCTTCAGCGCTTCCGGACCAGTCTCCGAGAGCAGGTCTTTTGCGTTGCCGCTTGCGGCAATCATACCATTTTCCAGGAAAAACAGCAGGCTATCCATATGCAGTGCATCTTCCGGATGGTGCGTGACCATCAGCACTGTCATTGCCGTCTCCGCGTGCAGCGCCTTCACGAGATCGAGCATCTGGACGCGCAGCGCCGGCCCGAGCGAGGCGAAGGCCTCGTCGAGCAGCAGGACGGGGCGATTGCGGACGAGCGCGCGGGCAATCGCCACGCGCTGTCTTTCGCCGCCCGAAAGCGTTTCGGGCTTGCGCTTTTCCTTGCCGGTGAGGCCGACGCGGGCGATGGCGTCGGCGATAGCCGCGCGATCGGCGGCGGTCAGCTTCAGTTTCGGCGAGCGGCCCAGCCCGATATTCGCTTCGACGTCGAGATGGGCAAAGAGATTGTTTTCCTGAAAAACCATTGAAACCGGCCGTTCCGCCGGCGGGAGCCGCGTGACATCGACGCCGCCAATGAGAACCTTGCCGGCCTGCGGCATCTCGAAGCCGGCGATCAGATTGAGAAGCGTCGACTTGCCGGAGCCGCTGGGGCCGATGATGGCGGCGATCTGCGAGGCGGGCACGTCCAGGTCGAAATGCATCCGCATCTCGCCATAGCTGAAGCGGATCTCCTCGAGCGTGACTTCCGCTCCACCTTTCTTGCCGGTCATGGCCTCTCTTCTTTGCGCGGGCTGGCTTGCGATCCGCGGTCGGCCAGCATCATCAGCCCGAGGCTCAGAACCCCCAGAATCAACGCCAGCCCCGCTGCATCCAATGTGCGATAGCTGCCCATACGCTGCAACAGGAGATAGGGCAGGGTCTGCACCGCGTCGCTGCCGAAAAGCGCGATAGTGCCGAGATCGCCGAGCGAGAGGGCCATGGCGAAGGCGAAGGCGACGCTTAAGGGACGGCGCAGCACCGGCCAGTCGACGAGCCGCAGGCGCGTCCAGCCCGATATACCGAGCTGGGCGCAGAGCCGGTTGTGCCTGGCGCTCTCCGTATCCCATGTCGGGCGCAGGAGCCGCACGGCAAAGGGCATAGCCATGGCGGCATTGACCGATATCACCATCCAGGGCGCGAAATCGAACGGATCGGCGAAATGGCGCAGCAGGATGAACCAGCCCGCGCCGATGATGATCGGCGGCACGACGAGGATGAGGCTCGCGCCGGTATCGAGCCCGCGTTCGAAGAAGGATTGCTTTCTGCCCATCTTCCTGCCTGATGCCACCGCCTCGCGGGCGGCGACGAGGGCGAGCGAAAGGATGACGGAGAGAAGCGCGGCCGCCCCGCCCAGGATAAGGCTGGTGGCTATCGCGCGCCAAACGGAACGTTCGCTAAACAACCTGCCGAAATCGGCGACGAGGCCCGAGATGACCATGCCGGCAATCGGCAGGGCGACGAAGAGGAAGGCGAGAAGGATCACGGAAAGGTCGATGAGCCGCTCGCCGGGCCTGAGCTTTTCATAACGGCGCGTGGTGATGGCAAGCGAGAATCCTTCTTCGGTCGGTCTGCCGGTAAGGCGGAACAGGAAGAGGATGGCGAGCGTCAGCGCCAATTGGGTAAGTGTCAGGGCAACGGCCCGGCCGATATCGAAATCATAATGCAGGGCCTGGTAGATCGCCACCTCCAGCGTCGTGGCGCGCGGGCCGCCGCCGAGCGTCAGCACGATGGTGAAGGAGGTGACGCAGAGCATGAAGACAAGGCCCATGATGCCGGGGAGGCTACGGGCGATGGCAGGCCATTCGATAAGGCGGAAACGGCTCCCGCTGCCCATGCCGAGCTGGGCCGAGAGTTTCCAATAGTCAGGGGGAATGGAATCGAGCCCGGCGAGCAGCAGGCGCACTGCGAGCGGCAGATTGAAGAAGACATGCGCCAGGAGGATGCCGGTCAGGCCGTAAATGTCAGGGGTGAAGCCGAAATCGAAATAGTGCGCGGTTTTGGCGATGAAGCCGGCGCGGCCATAGATGCTGGTGATGCCGAGCACCGCGACGAGGGCAGGCAGCGCGAGCGGCAGGGCGAAAAGCCTGAGGATGAAGGCGCGGCCGATGAAATGCTGATGTGCATGGAGCGCACGGGCCACGGGGAGGGCGAGGCCGACGGATAAGAGTGTCGAAAGCAACGCCTGAAGAAGCGTAAAACGGGCCACCCGCCAGAGATAGGCATCGAAAGCGGCAAAAGCGCCGCTCTCGTCGCGAGAGGCTTCGAAGGCGAGTGAGAATAATGCGCCACCGGCGAGCAGTGCCAGGAAGGCAAGGGCGATAGCGCCTGCGAGGGGTTTTGCGGGGAAGGTTGTTCGGGGGATCAACGACATGCGTTGCGGGACAGCGCCCCCCTCTGCCCTGCCGGGCATCTCCCCTTCCTCCAGTCGTCATCCTCGGGCTTGACCCGAGGATCCATGGAAAAAGAGGAGGAAGCGATATTATCATCCGTGACGGGATCGTAATATAGCAAGCGAGCTATTGAACTGCGCTCGCTTGCGGGAATGCGCTCTCGTGGCGGGAAGTTTTGTGCTCCCTTGCCGTGGATCCTCGGGTCAAGCCCGAGGATGACGACTGGAGGAAGGGGAGATGCCCGGCAGGGCAGAGGGGGGTGAGAAACAGCCATTATCCGTTAAACGCCTACCCTACCTGCTCATCGCCGCGAGCCATTCATCGACCCATGCCTTGCGGTTCTTCGCCACCTCGTCCGGCGGCAGCATCAGGGTTTTTGTGGGCTTCACCAGGGTATCGAAGGCGGGATCGAGCGGTTTCGAGGTCTTGCCGGCCGGGAACATCCAGTTGGTTTCGGGGATGACGTCCTGAAAGCCGGGGCCGGTCATGAACTCAAGGAATTTCGCGGAGAGCGGCTTCCCTGCGCCGTTCTTGGTGATGCCGGCGAGCTCGATCTGCAGGTAATGGCCCTCCGAGAAGGACGCCGCCTTGTAGCGGTCTTCCTTGTCGACGACGATGTGATAGGCGGGCGAGGTGGTGTAGGAGAGCACCATCGGCGCCTCTCCCCGGGTGAACAGGCCGTAGGCTTCCGACCAGCCCGGCGTCACCGTCAGCACACGGTCCTTCAGCTTGCCCCAGGCATCCGCGGCATTGTCGCCATAGATCGCCTTGATCCAGAGCAGGAGGCCGAGGCCCGGCGTCGAGGTGCGCGGATCCTCGATAACGATCTTCTGCGATGCGTCGCCCTCCACCAGCTCCTTCATGCTCTTCGGCGGATCGGTGAGCTTATCGCTGTCATAGACCACGGCGAAATAGCCGTAGTCGTAAGGCACGAAAGTATCGTCCTTGAAGCCGCCAGGAACGGTCTCGTTCGATGTGTCGATGCCGTGCGGGGCAAACAGGCCGCTCTGCTTTGCTTCCGTGATCAGATTGGTGTCGAGGCCAAGCACGATATCGGCTTGGGTAGTCGCGCCTTCCAGCTTCAAGCGGTTGAGCAGCGCCACGCCATCCGCCGCAGATACCCACTCGACCGTGCAATCGCATTCCTTCTCGAAGTTCTCCTTGACCTTGGGTCCCGGTCCCCAGTCGGCGGTGAAGCTCTCATAGGTATAGATGGTGAGCGTGTCCTTTGCCGCCGCCGGGGCGGCGAGGCCGAGCAGTGCGGCTGCGGAGAGGGCGAGAAGTTTAATAGGCCTCATCGGCGTTTCCTTTGTCGTTCATGGTCAAAAGGATCGAGCGCCGGTAGAAGGCAGCGTCTAATCCCTCCGCCGGTATCAACCGGATCAGGTTCTGCGGGTTGGCCGATGCATTGATATTCAGGTGACGGCGGGCTGCGAATGGCGTTTTTCTGCGCTTCCGGTGCTTATGTACTGGAGTACACTGCGCTCCGGTTCTCGAAAAACACCCTTCTCACCACGCTCTGACCTGAATCTCAGCGCATCGGGGCCTCTCAGCCGGTTTCCGGCACCCCGTTAGAGCGGAATCAACAATAATTGACGCAAGTTACGACCGCAAGCGTGCCGGGGCTTTTCCGCCAGGCAAGGCGCGTGATAAGAGCCGCGCATGAGCAAATTCGTCATCCTCCTCGGCGGGCATCTGACGGTAACCGACAGGCTGAAACGGCAGATCGCCGGCGCGCGGGTGCTCGCCGCCGACAGCGGCATGCGCCATGCCGGGCCGCTTGGCATCGAGCCGGAATTGTGGCTTGGCGACTTTGATTCGACCTCGCCTGCCCTGGCGCGGCGTTATGAACATGTGCCGCGCCGCAGCTTTCCCCGCGCCAAGGATATGACCGACGGGGAACTTGCCTTGAGCGAGGCGTTCGCCCTGGGTGCGACCAGCGTCATCCTGTGCGGCGCTTTCGGCGGCATGCGCACCGACCACACCATGCTGCATTTGACCATGGCCACGGCGCAGGCGGCCATGGGCCGCGATATCCTGCTTTCGAGCGGTACGGAAGAAGCCTGGCCTATCCTGCCGGGAACGCATGCGCCTGATCTGCCCGACGGGACGCTTTTCAGCCTCATCGGCTTCACTGAACTTCAGGGACTGACGATCACAAGTGCGGAATGGCCGTTAGATAATGTGAAGGTTCCGTTTGGTTCTTCACTCACGGTTTCTAATGTCGTCCGGGGAACTCTGGGGGTTTTTCTGCGTTCGGGATGCGGCGTTCTTGTCGCCGCTCTGGAAGGATGAGCGGACAAGGCTATTGTAAATTCAACAAGATGGTGCCACCTTGTCTTGCCGCATTGGGGACGCAACGTTGGCCGCATTTGATTCTTAACGGGAGAAATCTCCATGAAAAAACATCTTTCAATGATCGCAGTCAGCGGACTGCTGGCTCTTTCGACAGCCGCCTGCACCACCGCTGAACAGCGCACCGCCGGATACGGCGTGGGCGGTGCTGCGCTCGGCGGCTTGGCCGGCGGTGCCATCAGCGGCAACAGCCGTGGTGCATTGACGGGCGCCGCCATCGGTGCGGTGGCAGGCACCCTGCTTGGTGCTTCGACGTCGCGCCAGGGATACTGCCGTTACCGCGATCCGTATGGCCGCGTTTACGAAGCGCCCTGCCAATAAGCATCCGCGATATCAAACGACGACAGGCCGGAAATTTTCCGGCCTGTTTTGTTTTGGGCGCTTTCTACCCATTTGACATGGGAACCATTCTCGCGGACAAGCGCGTTCGATCTCTTTCCAGCAACGATACCGACCCTGAATGCCATGGCTCCTCCGCTTCTTCGTCTCGACCAGATAAAGCTCACCTTCGGCGGCACGCCGCTTCTGGAGGATGCCGCCCTTTCCGTTGGCGAGGGCGAACGAATTGCGCTCGTCGGGCGGAACGGCTCCGGCAAGTCGACGCTGCTCAAGATCGCTGCGGGGATTGTCGAGCCGACCTCGGGCGAGGTGTTTCGTCATCCCGGCGCGACCATCCGCTATCTGGCGCAAGCCCCTGATATGGACGGCTTTGCCGATGTCCATGCCTATGTGGAAGCGGGGCTGGGGCCTGCGGACGATCCCTATCGCGTGACCTATCTGCTTGAGCATCTCGGGCTGACCGGCCAGGAAAAGCCGGGTCAGCTTTCGGGTGGCGAGGCGCGGCGCGCGGCGCTGGCGCGGGTGCTCGCGCCGCAGCCCGATATCCTGCTTCTCGACGAACCGACCAACCATCTCGACCTCACCACCATCGAATGGCTGGAGGATGAGCTGCGCCAGATCCGCTCCGCTCTCGTGGTCATCTCGCACGATCGCCGGTTTCTCGAAAATGTCAGCCGCTCGACCATCTGGCTCGATCGCGGCGTAACGCGCCGGCTGGAGCAGGGCTTCGGCCATTTCGAGGAATGGCGTGACAAGATCCTGGAGGAGGAAGAGCGCGACCTGCACAAGCTGGGCCGCCAGATCGTGCGCGAGGAGCACTGGCTGCGCTATGGCGTGACGGCGCGGCGCAAGCGCAACATGCGCCGCCTTGGCGAATTGCAGGCAATGCGCAATGAGTTCCGCACACATCGCCGCGCGCAAGGCACAGCCGTTCTTGCGGCGAGCGACAGCAAGGAATCGGGCAAGCTGGTCATCGAGGCCAAGGGATTGGCCAAATCCTATGACGGGCGTGTGCTGGTCAAGGATTTTTCCACCCGGATCATGCGGGGCGACCGCGTTGGGCTGGTGGGCCCCAACGGCGCGGGCAAAACCACGCTTCTCTCCATGCTGACGGGAATGCTTCCTCCCGATGAGGGGACTTTAAGGCTCGGCGTCAATCTGGAGATGGCCGTGCTCGACCAGAAGCGCGAGAGCCTCAATCCGGATGAGACGCTGGCGCATTACCTGACCGACGGGCGCGGCGAAAATGTCGTCGTCAATGGCGAGCAGCGCCATGTCGTCTCCTATATGAAGGACTTCCTGTTCCAGCCGGAGCAGGCGCGCACGCCGATTCGCGAGTTGTCGGGCGGCGAGAAGGCGCGGCTGATGCTGGCGCGCGTGCTGGCGCGTCCGGCGAACCTCCTGATCCTCGACGAGCCGACCAACGATCTCGACATGGAAACGCTCGACCTTCTGCAGGAGCTGGTGACCGGCTTTGCCGGAACGGTCATCCTGGTGAGCCACGACCGCGATTTTCTCGACCGTACGGTGACATCGGTGATCGCGCCGGAGGGCGACGGACGCTGGCTCGAATATGCCGGCGGCTATGCGGACATGATGGCGCAGCGGCGCGAGATGGCGTTGACCAAGCGCGAGGTCAAGGCGTCCGGCTCTCGTGGTTCGTCACAAGCCGAAACCGCCGCGCCTGAGCCGAAACGCGAGGAAAAGCGCAAGCTCTCCTACAAGCAGAAATTCGCGCTGGAGACGCTGCCCGGCAAGATCGAGGCGCTGGCCGCTGAGATCGCCGCGCTGGAGAAAAAGCTCGCCGATCCCGAGCTTTATGCCAAGAATCCCGATCTTTTCGCCAAAACCGCCGGGGAACTGGAGAAAAAACGGGAAGCACATGCGGCCATGGAAGAAGAATGGCTGGAGCTGGAGATGCTGCGTGAGGAGATGGAGGGGTAGGCGCGGCTTTGGCACGAGGGGAGCCCGTTCTCCCGAATACGAGGCGGGTGACAGGCCCCTTTCTGCTCCTTAGAGTCCGCCACGGTTTACGCTAGCAGAACGCGGCTCATTATCCCGCCGTCATTCTCGGGCTTGTCCCGAGAATCTACCATAAGAAAAAAGAGAATGATCACCGTCCTGACAGATCAGGCTGCAGTAGATTCTCGGGACAAGCCCGAGAATGACGGCCAGACGGACACCGCTTCAAGCTGGTTCTGACAAACACTAACCGTGGATCCTCGGGGCAAGCCCAAGGAGAACCCGTGGAAGTCAGCTCATGCCAAGCGCATCCTTGTAGAGCTGGATGATCGCCTCTTCTTCCTGGCGCTCGTGCTCTTCCTTCTTGCGCAGACGAATAATGGAGCGCACGGCCTTGGTGTCGAAGCCGGTGCCCTTCAATTCCGCGTAGACTTCCTTGATGTCCTCGGAAATGGTCTTCTTTTCTTCCTCGAGACGCTCGATGCGCTCGATGAAAGCACGCAACTGTCCGACGGCTACGGTTTGTGCGGTATCGCTTGTGATGTCGTCCACGGATTCGTTCTCCAGATTGGTGGGGAAGGGACAGGCCTGCGACTCGCTGGCCAAGGTCGGGGCAATTCGATGCCCGACCCGGTACGGATGGTCAAGACCGGAGAGCGCGTCATCCGGAAACGAATGGTTTCAATGCGACGGCTTGCCGGTTTCGAAAGCGGCTTTCTGCGCTTCCGACGCTTCGGTCTGGTGCTTGGCGCGCCATTCCTCATAGGGCATGCCGTAGATGATCTCGCGTGCCTCCTCCTTGGAAAGGTCGACGCCGGCGGCATCGGCCGCATCCCGATACCAGTTGGCAAGGCAGTTGCGGCAGAAGCCGGCGAGGTTCATCAGGTCGATGTTCTGCACGTCGCTGCGGCTGCGCAGATGCTCTATCAGGGTGCGGAAGGCAGCCGCCTCGAATTCGAGGCGCTGTTGTTGGCTCAACTCTCTCATGCCGCTTCCTCCTTTTCCATAATGGGGCCGGTTCGCGAACCGAAATGCTGGATCTCGTGAATATCGGGCAGGGCATTCACGGCTGCAAGCATCGGCGCCAGCCTTTCCGCCCAGCTTTCGGCACCCGCCGCATCCCGGATCAGGTCCTGCCGCACCTCGATCAATGCATGGGCATAGCCGGTGACGACGCAATGGCGGAACATCGTGTCGTTGCGCAGCGCGCCGTCATAAGGCTCGTTGTCGCCCACCACGAGTGCGGGGTCGGCGCGCAGCATGTCCAAGAGCGGTTTGACGGCGCGCGGATCGCTGTCCCAGAGCAGGCTGATATGCCATGGCCGCTCCTTTGTCTTCCAGAACGGTGTGAAGGAGTGGATCGAGACGACCAGCGGCGGCTTTCCCGTCGCCGCAACGATCCTGCTTATCGCACCCGCCACGGCCGCATCATAGGGGCGGTAATAGAGGTTCAGGCGCTTTTCGCGTTCGGCTTCGCTCAGCGGATGGTTGCCCGGTATCACCGCGCCGTCCGAAAGCCGCATGATCAGCGTCGGATCATCCTCGCCGCGATTGGGATCGATGAGCAGGCGGGAAAAGCCGCCGAGGACCGCCGGAGTACCCAGACGCCGGGCGATGTCGCGGGTCAGGTTCTCGACGCCGATATCATAGGCGATATGCCGTTCAAATTGTTCTGCCGCGAGCCCAAGCGAGCCATATTCCGGCGGAAGGTCGCGTTTGGCGTGGTCGGCGATCAGGAGCAGGCCGAGGCTATAGTCTCCCTCGACATGATGCACAGGTGAAAACTGCATGAAGGCGGGTCCGTGGTTCCTGCGGGGAGATTTCGGTCTCTCATGCGGGCGGGCGGATTGCAACCGCCATTCTTTTGCCATCAGGAGCGGTGGAGATTTCGCAAGTCAGCAAGGAGCCTCGATGAAATTTCCTGTGGTTGGCCTTTTCTCGCTCAACAGTCGTCCCGGCGCGTTGACATCACCTGCGAAACTGCCGAAAAGAGGGCAACAAAAATGGGATTTTCAAGCGTGACAGACCCGCACATGTGCGCTGAAAGGTTTCGGCGGATGCGCTCTAAACACCCCCTGGTTTTTCTTAGCATTTTCGCGATGGGCATGCTGTTCATGGCGGCCGAGGCCCGTGCCGATTTCCGCGTCTGCAATTCGACGCAGAATCTGGTGGGCGTCGCCATCGGCTATCGCGCCAAGACGGGATGGGTCACCGAGGGCTGGTGGCACATCAATGGCTCGAGCTGCAAGACGCTGATCGAAGGGCCGCTCTCCCAGCGCTACTATTACCTCTATGCGGAGGATGCCGAAGGCGGCGGGCGCTGGGACGGCCCGGTCAACATGTGCGTCGCTGAAAAGGAATTCAAGATCGCCGGCGTCAACGACTGTTTTGCGCGCGGGTTCCAGCGCGCCGGCTTTCAGGAATACGACACGGGTGAGCAATCGAGCTGGATGGTCCAGCTGACCGATGAGGCGCCGCCCGAAAATCCGACAGTGACAGGAACAAACAATCCATGAGACGCAGCCGCAAGGTCAAAATTCTGGCAACGCTGGGACCGGCATCCTCCGAAGAAGCGACGATCCGTAAGCTCTTCGAGGCCGGGGCGGATGTTTTCCGCATCAATATGAGCCATGCCGACCATGATCTGATGCGCTCGCTCGTCCGCCGCATCCGCAACGTGGAGCGGGAATTGGGCCGGCCCATCGGCATACTTGCCGACCTGCAAGGGCCGAAGCTGCGCGTCGGCAAATTCAAGGATACCAAGGTCAGCCTGACGCCCGGCCAGACCTTCACGCTAGACGATCAGGATGTGCCCGGCGACAATACCCGTGTTTTCCTGCCGCATCCGGAGATCCTGCAGTCGGTCGAGCCGGGGCATCGCCTGCTGATCGATGACGGTCGCTTGACGCTGGTCGCCGAAGCCGCCGACGGCAAGTCGGTACGCACGCGCGTGGTTTCCGGCACCGGCATTTCCGACCGCAAGGGCGTCAGCCTTCCCGATACGACGCTCGGCGTCAGCGCCTTGACCGAGAAAGATCGCAAGGATCTCGATGCCGTGCTGCAGGAGGAGATCGACTGGGTGGCGCTTTCCTTCATCCAGCGCCCGGAAGATCTGGCGGAGGTGCGCAAGATCGCACGCGGCCGCGTCGGCCTTCTTTCCAAGATCGAAAAGCCTCAGGCGGTCGCCCGCCTCGATGAAATTATCGAACTCTCCGATGCGCTGATGGTGGCGCGCGGCGATCTCGGCGTGGAAATGCCCCTGGAAGCCGTTCCCGGCATCCAGAAACAGATCACGCGTGCTGCCCGTCGCGCCGGAAAGCCGGTGGTCGTGGCCACGCAGATGCTGGAATCCATGATCACCGCGCCGGTGCCGACCCGCGCCGAAGTGTCCGACGTTGCAACCGCCGTGTTCGAGGGCGCGGATGCGATCATGCTGTCGGCGGAATCGGCGGCTGGCCAATATCCGGTCGAGGCCGTCGCCACCATGGCGCGGATCGCCGAGAAGGTGGAGCGCGATCCGACCTATCCCGGCATCATCTATGCGCAGCGCTCGGAACCCGAGGCAACCGGCGCCGACGCGATTTCGCTCGCGGCGCGTCAAATCGCGGAAACGCTCCGGCTTTCGGCGATCATCACTTATACGGCCTCGGGGACGACAGGGCTGCGCGCGGCCCGCGAGCGCCCGCAGACGCCGATCATCACGCTTTCGCCGATCGTCGAGACGGCACGCCGGCTCTCGATCGTCTGGGGGCTGCATTGCGTCGTCACCGAGGATGCGCGCGATCTGGACGACATGGTCGACCGGGCCTGCAACATCGCCTTCCGCGAGGGCTTCGCCAAGCCGGGCGACCGCGTGATCATCACCGCCGGCGTACCGCTGCGTACTCCCGGCGCCACCAACATGCTGCGCATCGCCTATATTGGCACGGACGGGCTGACGGGGATCTGATCTACGGATTTCGCTCGCATCGCCGTCATTGAGGCGGCTTGCTCCACAACCACCCCCATCCGGGCTTCGGACCACCTTCTCTCACAGGAGGACAAGGTGGTCCGAAGCCCGGATGGGGGTATCATCTGCCTGGGGAGAAGAAACGGCGGCGAACGGCTTTCAGGTACGCGTGCCGGCGAGTTCATCGGCGATCTCACCGACCTCCTTCTGCGCTTCGCGCATCATGGGATAGACAGCAAGGGCGCGCTCATAGGCGCGCAGGGCCATCTCCTTGCGCCCCATTTCCTTCAGGATGGAGCCCATGCCCGCCAGGGCCGCGAAATGCCGTGGCTCCAGCTGCAGCGCCTTGTTGATGTCACGCATGGCGCCGCCATAGTCGTTCATCAGGAAAAAGAGCGTGGCGCGGCGGTTCCAGCCTTCGGCATAATCCGGATTGAGAACGATGACCTCGTTGAGGAAATCCATCGCCACCGGATATTTCTTTTCACGGATCGCGGCATTCGCCCATTCCATCATCAGGTCGATGGTGGCGCTGCCCGACTGGTTCCACACGCCGTATATCTGGCTGGCGATGCGTTTCGCCTTGGCCTCGTTATGCGCTTTACGCAATTCGAGAAAGAGCTTGTCCAGTTCGGCCGTGCGTTTTTCGGCAACGGTCGCTCCGCTCTCAGGCAGGTTTACAGGGGAGGGTGCCGCAGGCGTTTGTTCCTGCTGCGCCATGGCCGCAACAGGCATTGCCGCCGAGGCGGCGGGAAATGCGAGCAGTGTGAGAACAGCAAAAACGTTTCGCATGTGCATAAGGGTAGACCCGCACAGCGAAACGTCAATTGCAAATTTAAGTGAGATGCGCTTTGTGAAGCGGATGAACATCCGCTTCCACACAAACCGACCTTAACCTTGGCGCGCCTTGAAGCGCGGGGCGGTCTTGTTGATGATGTAGATGCGGCCCTTGCGGCGAACCATGCGGTTGTCGCGATGACGGCCCTTGAGCGCTTTGAGCGAGTTCTTGATCTTCATGTCAGTCACCGGTCTGGTTGGCCCGTCGCCGGGCATCAATGAAGGCGCGCCCAAGGCACGCCGTAAAAGGTTGGCGCGAAATAGCCAAGGAATGGGGCGATTGTCAACTCCCGTCCGGCAAAAGTTGCGCGATAACCGACTCTATTTGTTGGCTTTCAGCCGGGTGACATGGCCCATCTTGCGGCCGGGGCGCGCTTCCGCCTTGCCATAGAGATGGACCACGGCGGCGGGCTCCTTCAGAAGCTCCGGCACGCGGGCTATATCGTCGCCGATCAGATTCTCCATCACGCAATCGCTGTGGCGGGCGGTATCGCCGAGCGGCAGGCCTGATATGGCGCGGATGTGCTGCTCGAACTGCGATATGGCGCAGGCGGCTTCCGTCCAGTGGCCAGAATTGTGGACGCGCGGCGCAAATTCGTTGGCAAGCAGCGTGCCATCAGCGAGTACGAAGAATTCGAGGCCCAGGACGCCGACATAATCGAGCGCGTTCAACAGCTTTTCGGCCGCTTCGCGCGCTTTTTCGGCGGTCGCCGGGGAAATGGCGGCGGGCACGGTGGAGGTGGCGAGGATACCGTTGGAATGGACGTTCTCGGCAATGTCATAGGTGCGGACATTGCCCTCGCGATCGCGCGCGGCGATGACAGAGACCTCGCGCTCGAAGGCGACGAACCCTTCGAGGATGGCGGGCGCATTGCCGATGGAGGCGAGGGCGCCGGCGACATCGTCGCTGCCGTCGCCGCGAAAGCGCGCCTGCCCTTTGCCGTCATAGCCGAGACGACGCGTCTTCAGGATGGCCTTGCCATTGAACAAAGCGAGCCCCGCCACCAGGCTTTCTGTATCGTTGACCAGATGCCAAGGCGCTGTTTCAATCCCGCAGTCGTTGAGGAATGCCTTTTCGCGGAAGCGGTCCTGCGAGACCTCCAGCGCGATGGGAGGCGGATAGACCAGCTTTTCCTCGGCGAGCTTCTGCGCCGCCTCGACGGGGACATTCTCGAATTCATAGGTAATGACGTCACAAGCCTGTGCAAGCTCGGCCAGTGCATTCTCATCGTCATAGGGAGCGGCGATCTGCCGGTTGGCCACCTGCGAGGCTGGGCAGCCGGCCTGCGGCTCCAGAATGACGGTGTGGAAGCCAAGTCTCGCCGCCGCTACGGCAAGCATCCTGCCGAGCTGGCCGCCGCCGATGATGCCGATCGTCGATCCGGGGCGCAGCATGGTCACGCCTCGTCCGAGGGACGTTCGGCAATTGCGGCGCTCTGTTTTGCCCGCCAGGCATCGAGACGCTCGGCGAGCGTTGGATCGGAAAGCGCCAGGACGGAAGCGGCGAGCAGCGCGGCATTGACCGCGCCGGAACGGCCGATGGCGAGCGTGCCGACGGGAATGCCGGCGGGCATCTGCACGATGGAGAGAAGCGAATCCTGGCCGGAAAGGGCTTTTGACTGCACCGGCACGCCGAAGACCGGAAGCGGCGTCATCGAGGCTGTCATTCCGGGAAGATGGGCAGCACCTCCCGCACCCGCGATGATCACCTTGAAGCCTTCGGCCTTGGCGCCCTTGGCGAAGGCGACGAGGCGGTCCGGCGTGCGATGGGCCGAAATGATCCGTGCGTCGTGGGAAATGCCGAGGGCTTCAAGCGTCTCTGCGGCATGGCGCATCGTTGGCCAGTCCGACTGGCTGCCCATGATGATCGCAACTTCGGCGGATGCTTCGGCCATCGCCAATTCCCCTTCGCTGTTCCAGATCGCAAACTCATAAGGGATCGAACGCTTGTTTCGCCGTTTCCGGCGCCATTCGATATGAGTTCACGACTTGGGGGCACTTAGCCGAAAAGCAGGAAGCCCGCAAGGCAAGGCCGCGGCTGTTGTCCGGCTCAAGCGATGATATCGGGAATGACCTTGTCTTCCAATTCCTGGAGCTTGTCCTTGATGATCAGCTTCTTCTTCTTCATGCGCTGGATGCGCAATTGGTCACAGCCCACCTGGATCATGGCGTTGATGGCAGCGTCGAAATCCGCGTGTTCCTGTTTCAAACGTGCGACAGCCAGTCGTATCTCTGCCTGTTCCTGATCGGACATGCGGTTTGTCCCGTTCTGATTATCTGCTTTGGGATCGCCCAGAAAAGCGCGAGGATCGCGTCTCGACTCCGGGCGGAGCCCATATCATATTTTTGCGCGAGAGAAAATGCTACTATTCCGAATTCGACTCCCGGACAAAGTCGTGGCAAACTGTCATCACTCTGTCACGAATTCTTCGACAGGGTTAGGTCTAGGCTCTCGTTTATTTGATCGAATGATGCCTGAAGCGGCAGAAAAATGCCTGATTACAGCTCGAGTGTGCGTTTGTGGAGCCCCACAGGCATAGGCTGCTCCACGGCCCTTGCCGATCGTCGTCTATCGATTGGATTTATGAGCCCCTGGCCTGAAGCCTTTATGAGGAAAACAACCGAAGGAGATGCAATCATGGCCATTGAGTCCCATCTTGCAACGCTGGAGAAAAAGCACGGTGCCCTCGAACAAGAGATCACCGAAGCGATGGCGTGTCCGGCAATGGACAATCTTCGCATAGCCGATCTCAAGCGCAAGAAACTCATGCTCAAGGACCAGATTGAAAGGCTCAGATCACAGGCTACCCGTCATTGAACCTTCCTGAATTGACTCCCAAGAAGGGGACGCCTTTAGGATTGCTAAAGGTGTCCCCTTTGGCTTTTCTGATCAGGTGAGCCGATAGGTTTCTTCCCCGAAGATGTCAGTCCTGCTCGTCATCGGCGCGTGGGACGAGCTTAAGTCCTTCCGGTGTGGCCGCGCGTTCGGCAGGCAGGCTCTGGAAGCTGTCTTTTTCTTCCGCCGAAGGTGCTGCGCGCTGGCGCGAGCGGACGATGGCGTAGGCGGTGATCGAGATGTGGGCGAGCGCCGTTACAGCGAACAATCCCGATGGCCGGAGATATTCCATTGCGACTGCGGCGAACAGGGGGCCGATCATGGTGCCGAAGCCATAGAGCAGAAGCAGCCCGCCGGAAATCTTGACGAAATTCTCCGACGCCGCGAAATCATTGGCGTGGGCGACCGCCACGGGATAAAGCGCGTAGGCCAGTCCTCCGTAAAGCGCGGTCAAAACGAGAATGGTGATAGCATTGGTCGGCGCGATGAGAAAGATGGCGATCCCGACGAGGGATGAAGCGCCGGCCACGCCCGCCAACACAAAGCGCCGGTCCGTCCTGTCGGAGAAGCGGCCGACCGGTATCTGCGTGAGCGCGCCGGCCAGGATGGTGAAGCTCACCATCAGGGCGATGGTGGTGGTGTCCATGCCAGACCCGGCACCGAACACGGCGCCGAGTGTGCCCCAGGCGCCATTGGCTATGCCGATCAGAATGCAGCTGCCGAAGGATACGGGCGAATTCCGGTAAAGCGCCTTGAGATCAAGCTGCACCTCGCTCAAGGGTTTCGGGCTCATGGCGGTCGATATGGCGGTGGGGATCAGTGCCAGGCAGAAAAAGATGCCAGTCACCATGAAAAGGCTCGCCGTATTCACGTCGCCGGCGGCGACGATCATCTGGCCGCTCATCACCGCGCCGTAGTTCACCATCATATAGAGGCCGAAGATCTGGCCGCGGGTTTCGTTGGTGGCGCGTTCGTTCAGCCAGCTTTCGATGACCATGAAGGCGCCCGCCATGGTGAAGCCGGTGAAGGCGCGCAGCATGATCCAGATGGTCGAGTCGATGAAAAGCCCGGTGAGCAGGGCGATGATCGCAGCCGAGGACGCAAAGAAGCCGAAGGCGCGGACATGACCGACCCGGCGCACGAGCCGGGGTGCGAGCAGACAGCCGGTGATGAAGCCGCCCGCCCAGGCGGTGCCGAGAAGGCCGAGGGAACTCAGCGCAAAACCTTCGCTGCCGCCACGCAGGGGCAGGAGAAGACCATGGAGACCGGAACCGGCCAGAAGAAACGCCGTGCCGCAGAGAAGCGCAAAGACCTGGACGAAAGAATTGAACAAAATGATCCCCGAATCTATGGAAATTCTACCGAAGGAAGGGAGCGCCCGTGGCTGAATAATGGCGAAAGGTGAAAATGATTGCGTGCCCGGAATGTCTGCTGGGTTCCGGGGAAAGAGGCTTTATGCTCCAGCTTCCAAGGGTTCAGCGGAATAGCGCTTCGGCTGCCGCCTTGCTGTCGCCCTTCCGGTCGCGGTCGATTTTCAGCCGCTCGATTTCAGCATGCAGAATCTCAATACGTTCGTCGAGTTCCGCCACCGATAGCAGAGACAGGTCCTGTCCGATTTCGTGAACGGTTTTCCTGATCGGCGGCTCGTCATCGAAAAGCGGCATGTCGTTCTCCTCTCGCTTCCCGCCCCCATTGCCAGATGCGGGTCAAAAGATACATTCCAATGGCCCCGACATGCAAATCATTCGAATAAGGAGCGCTCCTCCATGGCCCTGCAAAACCCATCGCAGATGACGGCAATAGAGATTACCCAACCGGGCGGCCCGCGCGCGCTGAAACCGGTGAAACGCCCCGTGCCGAGACCTGCGGCAAGTGAAATCCTGGTGCATGTGAAGGCGGCCGGCGTCAATCGTCCCGATGTTCTGCAAAGACAGGGCCATTATCCCCCGCCGCCCGGCGCGCCGGATATTCCGGGGCTGGAAATCGCCGGTGAGGTGGCCGCGGTAGGCGACCGGGTCCAGCGTTTTCGGGTGGGCGATCAGGTGACGGCACTTGTCGCCGGCGGTGGCTATGCCGAATTCGCCGCGGTGGACGAGAGCAATGCGCTGCCGCTCCCCTCGGGCTTCGGCTATGCCGAATCGGCGGCCATTCCGGAGACCTTCTTCACCGTCTGGCACAATGTCTTCGAGCGGGGAGGGCTGAAGCCGGGGGAGACGCTGCTGGTGCATGGCGGCTCGTCGGGCATCGGCACGACGGCGATTCAGCTTGCCAGCGCCTTTGGCGCCTATGTCATCACGACGGCCGGCTCGGCGGAAAAATGCGAGGCTTGCCTGCGACTTGGCGCGGACAGGGCGATCAACTACCGCGAGGAGGATTTCGTCAAAATCGTCGAGGAAGCCACCGACGGCAAGGGCGCCAATGTCATTCTCGATATGGTGGGTGGCGATTATATCGACCGCAATTACAGTGCTGCGGCCATCGACGGGCGCATCGTCCAGATCGCTTTCCTGAACGGCGCCAAGGCAACGGCCAATTTCTCGAAGCTGATGACCAAGCGGCTGACCCATACCGGCTCGACGCTGCGCTCGCGCCCGGTGGAATTCAAGGCTGCAATCGCCCAGGAGCTTGAGAGCAAGGTCTGGCCGCTTCTGGCGGAAAGACGCGTTTCGCCTGTCATGGACATGATCTTCCCGCTGCGCGATGCCTGGCGGGCGCATGAGCGCATGGAGGACGGCCAGCACATCGGCAAGATCGTGCTCGACGTCGCGTGAATGCAAACGGGCCGCGCGTGGCGCGGCCCTTTTTCTCGCTGATTTCCGAACTCAGTTCAGAGCCTGAACATTGCCGATGGTGAAGAACAGCGTCTCGCCGGAGGAGTCGTCGACACCGTCATTATCGGTGACGGCATAGGCCTTGCCGTCGCTGTCGACGGCGAAGCCTTCCAGCTTATCGAGGACATAGCCGTTGCTTGCCTTCAGATCGGGCATGAAATCATGGACGAGCGTCTTCTCAACGACCGGCAGGTCGCCGTCAAGCTTGGCGGGCTTCAGGCCGTCGAGGGAGACGCGGTAGAGCTTTTTGATTGCCGCCTTGTCGCCGATCTGATTGTCGCGTTCGACGATATAGAGCTGGCCGTCATGGGCGGTGATCTCCGACAGGCCGACCCAGCCGGCCTCGGTCTTGTCGAGCGGATAGCGCACCCCGGTCCATTCCTTGGCTTTCGGCTGATAGGCGAGGAGCTTGACGGTGCCCTTCGGGTCGTCGGCCCACTCGCGCTGCACGGCCATCCACAGGGTCTCGTCGTCGCCTTCGCCGACACGCGTGATGCCTTCCAGGCCGAAACGCTTCTGGCCGCCCAGGATCTCCTCAGGGAGTGAGATCTCCTGCTTGATCTCGCCCTTCTCATTGACTTGCAGGATAGCGTGCGGGATCAGCTTTGCGACATTGCCCTCATTGGCGAGCCAGAAGCCGCCTTTGCCGTCGGTGGTGATGCCTTCGAGATCGAGCTTTTGCGCCGGATGGCCGTTGCGGGTCACGGTGAGCGCCTTGGTGATCTCGGCCGGCTGCTTGGTGGCGTCGATGGAGAAGATCGTCGGCGCTGTCGAATAGAAGGAGTCGGAAACGGCGTAGAGCTTGCCGGGCTCCTTCGGATCGGCGACGAGGCCGGAAAGCGCGCCCCAGCCTATCGGCGAGCCGTCTTCCTTGTTGGCCGAGATGATCGTCGGATAGGCGGGTTTGCCATCCTCGAGCCTGTAGATCATCACATGCGAGCGGGCGCCGCCATCCTCGGCCAGATCGGCCTCGTTGGCGGTGGCGAGCAGGTTACGCTGCGGGATGGCGACCAGGCCTTCCGGTGCGATGCCGGAAGGCAGGAGCTGGACGAGTTCCGGCTCGCCGCCTGTGTCCTTGTAAACGCCGATGATGGAGGAACGCTCGGTGGCGACAAAGATATATTTCGTACCGTCGAAGGTTGCGACCTCAAGCCCTTCCGGCTCGACACCCTTCTTGCCCGAGCGCTTGTCGGGATAATGGCCGATCTGGGCGATCTTGCGCTCCAGCGACGCGCCGGATTCGTAGAGAACCTTGCCGTCGCGGCCGAAAATGGTGAAGCCGCGCGAGCCGCCCTTGTAGTCACCCTCATTGGCGGTGACGAGGCGGTCGTCATCGAGCCACTTTACGGCGTCCGGCTCCCGCAGCGCATCTTTCAGGCTCTTGTCGAAGGTGAGCGCGCCATCGGATTTGATGTCGATGCCGTCGAGATCGACCTGGCCGGCGGAGAAGTGCGAGACGACCTTGCCGCTCGCCGCATCGATGATGGCGACGTGGTTGTTCTCCTGCAGGGTGACGGCGATTTCGTTCTTGCTGTTGAAGGAGACGAATTCCGGCTCCGGATCTTCCGGCGCGATCTCTGCGAGACCGGTCAGCGCCACGGTCTTCATGCTGGCGCAGTCGGGCTGACCGTCCTTCAACGAGAATATCTTGAGATCGCCACCCGGGAGTTGCGGCATCTCGCCATCGTTCAGGTCTTCGTCGCGTTCGTTCTCGATTGCGACGGCGAGAAAAGCCTTGTCCGGCGAGACAGCGACCGAATCGGGCTGGCCGCCGAGATCGCAACTTGCCTCCACCTTGCGGGTGGCGAGATCAACGACAGCGAGACGGCCGGAAGGCTTGATATAGCTCTCGGAGGTGTTGACGCCCGCCAGCACCTTACCGCCCACGACGATGACCGAGGTCGGCTCGCCGTCAAGCTTGATGCTGCCTCCTGGCTTGGGCGCTGCCGGATCGGTGATATCGACGAAGCCGACGCCGCCAAAGGGGCTGTCGGAATAAACGAGCGTGTTGCCGTCTTCCGAAACAGCAATGATTTCCGACGAGGTCTTCGTCGCCTTGTCGGCATCGGCCGGAAGATTGTTGGCGACGGGGAGGGTGGCGATGCGGTTGAAGACCGGCTCGGCGGCCGCAGGAAATGCGGCGGAGGCGGTCAGGGCGGCGAAGATGGCGAGGTAGACGGAACGGCGTTGCATGAGGAGGCTCCCTATTTTTTCGGAACACTCCTTGTCGACTTGCATTGCAACGGGATGACGCTTTCATGACAGTTCGATGAAAACAGGAGGTTATGCCTAGGCAATCCGCAGGGCTTTCTTGCTCCTCGGTGAAAATATCGCTATATAGGCCGTGATTTCCCGGAAATTTGTGGTTTACCCCACGGCCCGCGCCACCGGAGCGGACGAACGAGAGGATTATATCTAATGGCCACCCAGCTTCTTATGCCGAAAGCAACGGCCGTCTGGCTTGTCGACAATACCGCGCTGTCCTTCGATCAGATCGCGAATTTCTGCAAGCTGCATCCGCTTGAGGTGAAGGCGATCGCCGACGGCGAATCCGCTCAAGGCATCAAAGGGCTTGATCCCGTCATCACCGGCCAGCTTTCTCGCGAGGAGATCGCCAAGGGCGAAAAGGATTCCAATTACAAGCTGAAGCTCTCCGAGCCGAAAGTCCGCGTGCCGGAAACCAAGCGCAAGGGACCGCGCTATACGCCGCTGTCGAAGCGCCAGGATCGCCCGAACGCCATCCTCTGGCTGGTGCGCAATCATCCGGAATTGAAGGACGCGCAGATCTCGCGCCTCATCGGCACGACGAAATCGACCATCGAGCAGATCCGCAACCGTACCCATTGGAACTCCACCAATCTCCAGCCGATGGATCCGGTAACGCTCGGCCTTTGCTCGCAGATCGATCTCGATCTCGAGGTCGAACGCGCAGCGCGCAACCGTCCGGCCACCGTGGAGACCGGCGATACGCTGTTGCCGGCTTCGGCGACGGAGAACCTCGATTACCGCGATCAGCCGTCCTCCCGAGAAGAGGAGGAGCTCGACGCCGACAAGGTTTTCGCCAAGCTTTCGTCGCTGAAGGGTTCACGCAACGAGGACGAAGACGAGGAATAAGCGCGTTCAACGCCATGAATTAAAAAAACCGGCGTGGAGAAATCCACGCCGGTTTTTCCTTGGGAGGATCATCAATACTGGCCCTTGTAGGCGTTGAACTCGCGCGCCTCCATCTGCCGGTAGAAATCGGCCAGCGTCTTGCCGCGCTCGGGCCGGAAGCGGCGGCCTGAATCCGCAGCAAGGGAAATACGGTCTGTGCGGAAGGTGCGAAAGGCCGTGCGCAATTCGCACCAGCCGATGACGGTCCAGACCTTGCCCCAGAACCAGAGGCCGAGCGGGCGGATGTCACGGCCGCTCTCGCGCCCTTCCAGATCGCGATAGCTTATGGTCAGCACATTGCCGCCGTCGACGGCACGCTCGACAATATCGATGATCTGCCGCTCATGCTCGGTGAGATAGGCGGCGGGCGCATGGATCTGGGTATTGGCGATGCGGGAGCGATCCTCCTTCGGGAGCACCGCCTCGATCTTGATCAGCGCTTCCTCCGCGCCGCGCGCCATGGACGCGCCGCCCCAGGCGCGGATCAGCCTGGCGCCGGCGACGAGGGCGACGATTTCGTCACGCGTGAACATCAGCGGCGGCAGGTCGAAGCCTTCCCGCAAGATATAGCCAACGCCCGCCTCGCCATCGATGGGTACACCTGTCGACTGCAAGTCGGCGATGTCGCGATAGATGGTGCGCTCGGAGACCTCCAGCCTTTCGGCCAGTTGCCGGGCGGTCACCAGCCTGCCTCCGCGCAGGCGCTGCACAATCTGGAAAAGACGGTCGGCGCGACGCATGGATGTCAGACGCTCCCGTATTCGCGCGCAAAGAGCGCGCGCATTTCCGCAATGCTGTCGACCTTGTCCGGGAGAAGTGTTTCGAGAAAGGCCGCAGTGAAGGTTCCAGGCGCCGTGCCCGATGCGCTGACGACATGGCCGTCGCTGATGGCGAAAGGCACATCACGATAGCGGTCCGCGCCATCATAATCGCCGATCTTCGCCTGAATCCATCCCGCGCCATTGCTGGTATGAGCCCGGCCGGCAAAAAGGCCGGCGCGTGCGAGCGCCAGCGTGCCGGCGCAGATGCCGCCGACCGTTCCGCCACGCGCGTGAACTGACAGGATCAATGGTGCGATGTCAGGAGGGGTGTCGGAGAACCAGTTCTCCGAGCCGATAACGGCGATCGCATCGAGATCGGTGTTCTCATCTCCGGAGACGCCGCGTTCGGGCGTCAGGAGCAGCCCGCCGATGGATGTGATGGGCTTCTTCCCAGGCGCGAGGGAGATAATACGCGCACCGAAATATTCCACGGCGGACGCGGAAAGGAAGCCGAATTCCCAATCGGCATAACCTTCGATGAAAACGAGGCCGATCGTCTTTTTCGCCGCCATTTTCGCGTCCGCCATCAGATTTCCCCGCCCATTTTACAGTTTTTGCGCATCAGAGAACAGCCTTCCACCAGTCCGCATTACGGTTGGTGCGGGCGTCGGGCCAGCCGATGTCCTTCTGGATATAGCGCGGCAGATCGTTGATCATGCGTTCCGTGCGGATCTGCGCGCGCCGTTCCTGCATCTTCCGGCGATAGTGCTGAAGCACACTCAAAATCGGAGGTATGACGATACCCATAGCGGTTTCTCCCTTGGTTTCAGGAAGGTATCATCGCACACCCCTCCTGACAGCTATCTGTCAGGAGTATCGGAAGAACGCATAAAGCCGGGCCGGCGCGCCTGCGATCAGGTTTTTACGAGAACGGTATAGTTGAGCGGCAGTCGTCCGCCATCGGCATAGATCGTCTGCCCGGTCACATAGCTCGCATCGGGAGAGGCGAGGAAAGCCGCTATGCCGGCGATCTCGGATGGATCGCCGATGCGTCCCATTGGCGTGCGCGACAGGATACGCTCCCTGGCGCCGGGATCGGCGTTCACATTGGCCAGCATGTCGGTGTCGATCGAACCCGGTCCGATCGCATTGACGCGGATGCCATGGGGCGCAAGCGAAACGGCCATGACGCGGGTGAGCTGGTTCACGCCGCCCTTGGAGATCGAGTAGGGCACCTGGCCCTCCAGCCCGAACAGCGCGTTGATCGAGGACATGTTGATGATGGTGCCGGCGGGGCCGCCCGCCTTGACCCTTGCCACCATAAGCTTTGCCACGGCCTGGGCGCAGAGGAAGGCGCCCTTCAGATTGATCCGCAGCACACGATCGAAATCCTCCTCCTTCAGCGAGAGGAAATCGGCATGGTGCGCAATTCCGGCATTGTTGACCAGAATATCGATGTCGCCGAACGTGTCCGTCGTAAAGGCCACCAGATTGTGCACGTCGAGCTTCTGGCCGACATCGGCCGGCGTGAAACGCACGGCGCCAAGCTGCGACAGGTCTTTCTCCGCCGCTTCTCCCTTCGCTTCATCGACATCGGCGATCACTACGCTGGCGCCGTCCATCAGGTAGCGCCTGGCAATGGCGTATCCGATGCCCTGCGCGCCACCTGTCACAATTGCCGTTTTGCCTTCCAGCGCCATGCGGCCTTCTCCCTGCTACAGCATCAGCATGAAAATCGGAATCGATTTTCAGAAAGCTTGGATAGCGTAGATTCAATAATTTACAGCGTCCTTTGTGCGCCCTGACGGACGCATGGCGCTGTAATATCGGGGGAGATTGGACCGGGCAGGGCCGAGGGTCAACCGCCGATGCCGTGTTGCTTCAGCACTTCGGCAATTTCCGTCAGGATGGCCGGATCGTCGATCGTGGCCGGTATCGCCCATTGCTCGCTGTTGGCGATTTTCTGCATCGTGCCGCGCAATATCTTGCCCGAGCGGGTTTTCGGCAGCCGCTTGACCGCAAGCGCCAGCTTGAAGGCGGCAACCGGGCCGATTTCCTCGCGGACCCTGGCGATGCAGTCCGCTTCGATATCGCAGTCAGTGCGCGTCACGCCGGATTTGAGAACCAGAAAGCCGCAGGGGACCTGCCCCTTAAGCCCGTCGGCAATGCCGATGACCGCGCATTCGGCGACATCGGGGTGCCCGGCGATGATCTCCTCCATCGCGCCGGTCGAAAGACGATGGCCGGCGACATTGATGATGTCGTCGGTGCGACTCATGATGTAGAGGTATCCGTCCTCGTCCATATAGCCTGCGTCAGCCGTCTTGTAGTAGCCCGGGAACTCGGCGAGATAGGCATCGCGGAAGCGCTGATCGGCGTTCCAGAGGGTTGGGAGACAGCCCGGCGCGAGAGGCAGCTTGATGACGATGTTGCCGAGTTCTCCGCGCTTTACCTGATGTCCGGCGTCATCGACCACATGAATCTCGTAGCCGGGAAGGGTCTTGGTGGGAGAGCCGTATTTTACCGGCAGGATGCCGAGGCCGACCGGGTTTGCAACCATCGGCCAGCCCGATTCGGTCTGCCACCAATGGTCGATCACGGGAACGCCGAGCTTTTCTTCCGCCCATTTGATCGTATCGGGGTCGGCGCGTTCTCCGGCGAGGAAGAGACAGCGGAAGCGCGAGATATCATGGCGCTTCACGTATTGGCCACCCGGATCGTCCTTCTTGATGGCGCGGAAGGCGGTCGGGGCGGTGAACATCGTCTTCACATTATGCTCGTCGATGATGCGCCAGAACGTGCCGGGATCGGGCGTGCCGACGGGCTTGCCCTCGAAGAGGATGCTGGTGGCGCCGATCAGCAGCGGACCATAGACGATGTAGGAATGGCCGACGACCCAGCCGACATCGGATGCGGCCCAGAAGACATCGCCTGGCGCTATGTCGAAGACCGCGCCCATCGACCAGGCAAGCGCCACCATATGCCCGCCATTGTCGCGCACGACGCCCTTGGGCTGTCCCGTGGTGCCGGAGGTGTAGAGCACATAGAGCGGATCGGTGGCGGCGACAGGCGTGCAGGGGACGAAGCGCCCGCGTGCGTTGGCGACGGCGGAGGCATAGTCAATATCGCGGTCCGGCACCGGCTCATAGGCGAGCTCCGGCCGTTCAAGGACGATGCAGCGTGTGACCTTGTGCTTCGCCATGTCGATCGCCTTGTCGAGCATCGGCTTGTAGGCGATGACGCGGCCGGGCTCCAGGCCGCAGGAGGCGGCGATGATCATGACCGGCTTGGCGTCATCGATGCGGCTGGCGAGCTCATGGGCGGCGAAACCGCCGAAGACAACCGAATGAATCGCGCCGATACGGGCACAGGCGAGCATGGCGATCGCCGCTTCGGGCACCATGGGCATATAGATGATGACGCGATCTCCGGCTTTTACGCCGTTATCGAGCATGACCGCCGCGAGCGCCTGAACCTCTTCGAGGATATTCCGGTAGGTTAGCTCTCGTTTTCTGCCGGTGATCGGGCTGTCATAGATGATGGCGGGCTGTTCGCCGCGGCCGCTTTCGACGTGGCGGTCGACGGCGTTGTAGCAGGTGTTGCACAGCGCACCCGGAAACCACCGCCCGTAGACGCCCATATCAGGATCGAAGACCTTGTCCCACGGCTTGACCCAATCGATGACCTGGGCGGCATCGGCCCAGAAGCCTTCGGGGTCGCGTTTCCACGAATCATAGGTGGCATCGTAGCGCGACGACATCTGTTCCTCCCAAAACAGTTCCTCCATTGCTGTTCTAGCGCTTTGAGCGGCCAAACGTCCATGAGACTAAAGGATCGGCGAAATATCGGGAAAGGCTTGGCGGTTCAGCGTGCTGCGCGGTAAGAGACATTTGAAAAGGACCCACCCTTGATCAAAATCCTGCCTATTCTGCTTATCATGCTGATGGCCCTGCATCTGGTCAAACCGCTCGGGCTTCCAGGTCTCAAACGCCGCGGCGATTTCTGGAGGATCGCGGTGGTTGCGATCGGATTGATGTTTCTGGTCGTCGCCCTGCACGCAGGGGCGGTGCTTTAGAGTCTGCCATGGTTTAATTGGAACGCTAGCAGAACGCGGCCCAGTATCCCGCCGTCATTCTCGGGCTTGTCCCGAGAATCTGCCATAAGGAAAAAGATAAGCGATTACCGTCCTGACAGTTTAAGCTGCGGTAGATTCTCGGGACAGGCCCGAGAATGACGACCAGACGGACGCCGCTTCAAGCTAGTTCTGACAAACACTAAAAGAAAAAGCCCGAATGCACGATCCGGGCTTCTTCGTCTCAAATGGTCGTCAGGCTTACGCAGCCTTTTCGAGATCTTCTTTCCAGCCGCCCGTTGCAGCAAGGGCGTTCATACGGGCACGATGGGCAAAGGCGCGCTGGCCGGCGGCGACATTTTCCGGCTTGCCGCCCCAGGCCTTCAGTGCCGCGGCCTGCAATGCGCGGCCATAGGAGAAGGTCAGCTTCCACGGCATCTGATAGGCGGCATTCATGGCGGAGAGATGCGCCGTCGCTTCCTCGTCGGATTGGCCGCCGGAGAGGAAGGCAATGCCCGGCACCGTGGCAGGCACGGTCGATTTCAGGCAGCGCACGGTCTTTTCCGCCACTTCCTCGACGGAGGCTTTGCGGGCATTCTTGCCGTCGATGACCATGTTCGGCTTCAGGATCATGCCTTCCAGCACGACACGCGCGTCATAGAGTTCGGCGAAGACCGTCTTCAGCACCCATTCGGTCACCTCATAGCAGCGGTCGATCGAATGATCGCCGGGCTTGCCGTCCATCAGCACCTCCGGCTCGACGATCGGTACGATGCCGGCTTCCTGGCAAAGCGCGGCATAGCGGGCGAGCGCCTGGGCGTTCTGCTTGACGGCGCCCCAGGTGGGCAGACCATCGGAAATGGAGATCACGCCGCGCCATTTGGCGAAACGGGCGCCGAGCTTATGGTATTCGGCAAGGCGCTCGCGCAGGCCGTCAAGCCCTTCGGTGATGGTTTCACCGGGGAAACCCGCCAGCGGCTTTGCGCCGGCATCAACCTTGATGCCGGGAATGCTGCCAGCCGCTTTGATAATATCGGTGAGTTTGGTGCCGTCGGCCGCGCTCTGGCGAATGGTCTCGTCATAGAGGATGACGCCGGAAATATAGCTCTTCATCGCCTCTTCCGAGCGGAACAGCATTTCGCGATAGTCGCGGCGGCTTTCCTCCGTCGAATCCAGGCCTATCGTGTCGAACCTCTTCTTGATCGTTCCCGAACTTTCATCGGCGGCAAGAAGGCCCTTGCCGTCGGCAACCATGGCAATCGCAATATCTTCGAGACGTTCAGTCATAGATGGGAGCTCCAACTCTTTCGTTTCCAGGCAAGTCCAGACGGAAAACCAGTACCCTTTATCAGGGTTGCCCAGCTTTCGCCTGCGCAATAACAAAAGAGTGCGACAAACGAAACGGCAGTGCAAATCTTTGAAACGATTGAATTTATTTCAAACGATTTAGTGCGGTGACTTTTTTCGGCAGACGGTTAAGGCGCGAGAGCGCAATGTGCTTTGCCGCTATTTCTGACATAAAAAAAGCCCCGGCTGAAGTCGGGGCTATAGAGTGTTTCAAGACGCCTTATGCGCGTTTCAGCACATCGACGCCCGGGAGCGTCTTGCCTTCCATCCATTCGAGGAAAGCGCCGCCGGCCGTCGATACATAGCTGAAATCACCGGCCACGCCTGCATGGTTGAGGGCTGCAACCGTATCGCCGCCGCCGGCCACCGAGACAAGCTTGCCTTCCCTGGTGCGGGCCGCGACATGGCGGGCCGCGGCGACCGTCGCCTTGTCGAAGGGGCGAAGCTCGAAAGCGCCGAGCGGACCGTTCCAGACCAGGGTCGCGGCATCGTCGATCGCGCCGTTGATGCGCTCGATCGACTGCGATCCGACATCGAGGATCATGCCGTCGGCGGGAATGGCATCGATGCCATAGGCATGATTGGGCGCATCCTCCTGGAAATGCCATGCGACGATGGCATCGATGGGAAGGATGATCGCGCATTTGGCTTCTTCCGCCTTGGCCATGATCTGGCGCGCCGTGTCGGCGAGATCATGCTCGCAAAGCGACTTGCCGACGTCGAGGCCGCGCGCGGCGAGGAACGTGTTGGCCATGCCGCCGCCGATGACGAGGGCGTCGACCTTCTCGATCAGATTGGTGAGGAGATCGATCTTGGAGGAAACCTTCGCGCCGCCGACGATCGCCACCACCGGTCGGGCGGGGTTGCCGAGGCCCTTTTCCAGCGCTTCGAGTTCGGCCTGCATGGTGCGACCGGCATAGGCGGGAAGCAGATGGGCGAGCCCTTCTGTCGAGGCATGGGCGCGGTGGGCCGCCGAAAAGGCATCGTTGACATAGATGTCGCCATTGGCAGCGAGCGCCTTGACGAAATCGGGGTCATTCTTTTCCTCGCCCTTGTGGAAGCGAGTGTTCTCCAGAAGCAGGATATCGCCGTCTTTCATGGCGGCGACGGCGCCCGCGGCCTTCTCGCCAATGCAGTTGTCGGCGAAATGCACGGGATGGTGAAGATGCTTCTCCAGCGCCTTCACCACCTGGCGTAGCGAAAATTCGGGGGAGGGCGCGCCCTTGGGACGGCCGAAATGCGCCAGCAGGATGACCTTCGCCCCCTTGTTCGACAGTTCGGAGATGGTGTCCACAACGCGCTCGATGCGGGTTGCGTCCGTCACCTCGCCATTGGCCACAGGGACGTTGAGGTCTACCCGGAGAAGAACGCGCTTGGACGTGACATCTGCATCATCAAGGGTACGGAAATTCATCAGTCTTCTCCGGTCGGTGTTGGCGCGCGATGCCAGAGTGGCCAGTCACGCTTTCAGCCTTTCGAACAGGCCTGGATAATCGATAACGAGGCCGTCTTCGTCGACGGGAAGATCGGCGCTGAAGCTGCAGTCCTCGGCCTGGTAGCGATAGAGCCGGTCTGCTTCCAGGCAGGTATAATGCTGCCCGTCGCGGAATGGCTCGAAACGATCGAACGGCACATAAAGCATGGCAAGCTTCGCCGTTTCGGATTGCGGCGTCAGGCCGAGGCGTCTGATCGGTATTGTATTGGTGAAGGGCGTTCCCGCAAGGTCGATGTCGATGCAGCCGTCGAATTCAGGCAAGGCATCGCCGTCTTCATTGCGCCAGTGTCCTTTGCCGTCGGAAAGGAGGGCGAGCCGTTGTCCCGCCATCGTCTCGACGGAAAAGCTGCGGACATGCCAGCGCGCGTCGCAATCGATGCGGTAGCGCACGCCGTAGGAAATATCGCCCTGCTCGCCGATCACAACGCTGTCGACGCGAATCCCGCCGTCATGCGGTGTGATCACGAGGTGTTCGAGCCCCTCTCCCTCGATCGGGCGCCAGCGCACCGTTCTTGGGGAGAGGGGCCTGAACATCGGCTTACATCACCTTCGCAAAAGCGACGGCCGTATCGGCCATGCGGTTGGAGAAGCCCCATTCATTATCGTACCAGGTGAGGATACGGACGAAGTTGCCTTCCATGACCTTGGTCTGGTCGATCGCGAAGATCGAGGATTGGGGATCGTGGTTGAAGTCGCGGGAAACGAGCGGCTCCTCGGTATAGCCGAGAACGCCCTTCAGCGGGCCATTGGCGGCAGCCTTGATGGCGTCGTTGATTTCCTGGACGGTCGTGTTGCGCTTGGCGACGAACTTGAAGTCGACAACCGAGACATTCGGGGTCGGAACGCGGATCGAAGTGCCGTCGAGCTTGCCCTTCAAGTGCGGCAGCACGAGGCCAACGGCCTTGGCCGCACCCGTCGAGGTCGGGATCATCGACAGTGCCGCGGCGCGGGCGCGGTAGAGATCCTTGTGCATCTGGTCGAGCGAGGGCTGGTCGTTGGTGTAGGAGTGGATGGTGGTCATGAAGCCGTGATCGATGCCGACGGCGTCATCGAGCACCTTGACCACCGGCACAAGGCAGTTGGTCGTGCAGGAGGCATTGGAGATGACCATGTGCTCCTTGGTCAGCTTGTCGCTGTTGACGCCATAGACGACCGTCAGGTCAGCGCCTTCGGCCGGCGCGGAGACGATGACGCGCTTGGCGCCGGCGGTCAGATGGGCGGCAGCCTTTTCACGCGAGGTGAAGATGCCGGTGCATTCCATGGCGATATCGACGCCGAGTTCCTTGTGCGGCAGCGTCGCGGGATCCTTGATCGCCGTCACCTTGATCGGCTTGCGGCCATCGATGACGATGCTGTCGCCGTCGACCTTTACCTCGGCCGGGAAACGGCCATGAACGGAATCATAACGCAGCAGATGCGCATTGGTCTCCACCGGGCCGAGGTCATTGATCGCGACGACTTCAATGTCGGTGCGGCCGGATTCGACGATGGCGCGAAGGATGTTGCGGCCGATACGGCCAAACCCGTTGATTGCGACGCGAACTGCCATTTTCTATTGTCTCCCTGACTAGCGAGTAAAGGTGCCCTGGTACGCAGCCGCTCAGGCGGCCTGCTGCAACTTGGCTTCGGCAGCCTCGACGACGGCCTCCGCGGTAATGCCGAAATGCTTGTAGAGATCTTCGATACGTCCGCTGGCGCCGAAACCCTTCATGCCGATGAAGACGCCGTCTTCGCCGATGAAGCGTTCCCAGCCGAGCGAAATCGCAGCCTCGACGGCGATCTTGACAGGCGCGTCGCCTATCAGCGCCTGCTGATAGGCAGGTGTCTGTTCCTCGAACAGCTCGAAGCAGGGTACGGAGACGACGCGGGTCGCAATGCCCTTCTTCTCGAGCGCCGCACGAGCGTTCAGCGCGATTTCGACTTCCGATCCCGTGGCGAAGATCGTCACCTTCGCGTCATCGCCGGCCGTTGCGAGCTCATAGGCACCCAAGGCGCAGAGATTTTCCTCGATATGATCGGTGCGCACCGTCGGCAGGTTCTGGCGGGTCAGCGCGATAGTCGACGGCGTCTTTGCCGATTTCAGCGCCAGTTCCCAGCATTCGGCGGTTTCCACGGTATCGGCGGGACGGAAAACCAAATGATTGGGGATCGCCCGCAGCGCTGCGAGTTGCTCGACCGGCTGGTGGGTCGGGCCATCCTCGCCGAGGCCGATGGAATCATGCGTCATCACATAGACCACGCGGATGCCCATCAGCGACGAGAGGCGCATCGCCGGACGGCAATAATCGGAGAAGGTCAGGAAGGTGCCGGAATAGGGAATAATGCCGCCATGCAGCGACAGGCCGTTCATCGCCGCCGCCATGCCGTGTTCGCGGATGCCGTAATGGATATAGCGTCCGCTGTAATCGTCCGGCGTGATCGGCTTGGTCTGGCTGGTCTTGGTGTTGTTGGAACCGGTCAGATCGGCGGAGCCGCCAATGGTTTCCGGCACCACGCCGTTGATGACCTCCAGCGCCATTTCGGACGCCTTGCGGGTCGCTACCTTCGGCTTTTCCGCCGAGACTTTTTCCTTGTAGTCGGCGATCGCCTGCTCGAAGCCGCCTGGCAGATCGCCCCGGATACGGCGCTCGAATTCGGCGCGGGTGCCGGCATCGGCGGCAGCCAGGCGCTTTTCCCATTCCTGCCGCTTGCGGGCGGCGTTCAGGCCGGCAAGGCGCCATGCGTCGAGGATGTCGGCGGGAACGACGAAGGGAGCTTCTTCCCAGCCGAGGGCCTTGCGGGTGGCGGCAATCTCTTCGGCGCCGAGCGGCGAGCCATGGACCTTGTTGGTGCCGGCCTTGTTCGGCGCGCCGAAACCGATGGTCGTCTTGCAGGCGATCATCGTCGGCTTGTCGGAGGCGCGGGCCTCCTCAATCGCCCTGGCGATGGCTTCCTGATCATGACCGTCGATGCTCAGCGTATTCCAGCCGGATGCGGCGAAACGCGCGGCCTGATCGGTATTGTCGGCAAGGGAGACCGGACCGTCGATGGAGATGTTGTTGTTGTCCCAGAAGACAATGAGCTTATTAAGCTTCAGATGGCCGGCAAGCGAGATGGCTTCCTGGCTGATGCCTTCCATCAGGCAGCCGTCGCCGGCAAGCACATAAGTGTAATGATTGACGAGATCATCGCCGAACTGCGCGTTCAGGATGCGCTCGCCGAGCGCCATGCCGACGGCATTGGCAAGCCCTTGGCCCAGCGGACCGGTGGTCGTCTCGATCCCCGCCGCATGGCCATATTCGGGATGGCCAGCGGTGCGTGAACCGAGCTGACGGAAATTCTTGATCTCGTCGATGGTGATATCCTCGTAGCCCGAGAGATAGAGCACGGAATAGAGCAGCATCGAACCATGGCCGGCGGACAGCACGAACCGGTCGCGGTCGGGCCAGTGCGGATTGTTCGGATCATGCGAAAGAAAGCGGGTGTAGAGAACCGTGGCAATATCGGCGGCACCCATGGGCAGGCCGGGATGGCCGGAATTGGCCTTCTCGACCGCATCCATCGACAGGAAGCGGATCGCGTTTGCCATTTTGTTGTGTTTTTCGGAATTGGTCATGGTCTCGGCCGTCTTTCGAAAGGGACTTGAGCGCGCCGGTTCCGGCGATGCTGGAAAAGCAGGCGACACATAGCAGGTGCAGATGTGGAGTCAATAAAACCATGCCCCACGATTCGGTACCGCGCGGGTTAGCCGCGGTCCGCATGCGGAACTTGTGCATTGTCAGCAAAAGGCCATAATGCAGTCGATAACCGGTGTATGACTTTTTCATGACTGCCTTGATTTGTTGCGTGCAATCAAAGCGGCTACTAATATTCGAAGGAAATACCGTTCATCGGCAATGCGATTCGTCGCTTTGGAAAATTGTCGGGGAATGGTCAGGGGATGAACCAGGGATGGCACCGGAAACGACCCTTAGACAAGTCTTGGACCGGCTGAGCCGGGCGCTCAACGCGCTCGAGGAGGCAGTGGATCTAAGGCTCGAAAAGGAGGGTGATTATACGGAAGCCGAGGAAGAAGTGCAGCGCATGAACACCGACCGCAGCCGGTTGGCGCAGGAGCTGGACACATCCGAATCCCGTGCCGAGCGTCTCGAATCCGCCAACCGCGAAGTGTCGCGGCGTCTTGTCACAGCGATGGAAACGATCCGCGCCGTGCTGGACAGGTAAGTCTTTAAGGGGAGATCGCATGGCAACGGTGACGGTTACGATCGACGGCAAAGCCTACCGCATGGCGTGCGACGAGGGGCAGGAGCAGCACCTGACCGGGCTTGCCGAGCGTTTCGACCGTTACGTCACCCATCTGAAATCCTCCTTCGGCGAGATCGGCGACCAGCGCCTGACGGTGATGGCCGGCATCATGGTCATGGACGAACTCGTCGAGATGCAGAAGCGTCTGAAGGGTCTCGAAAACGAAGCGGAGACCCTGCGGCGGTCGCGCGACGAGGCCCTGAGCAAGGCCGACAAGAACGAGGCAGCGCTGACGGGGACCCTGTCTGAAGTGGCGCAGCGCGTCGAGACGCTCGCGACCAAGCTGGCGATGAAGCCGGGTGCATGAACCGCGCCGGCGCCGTTCTCGCAGGGCTTTTCGGGATCCTGTATCATTTTCTTCAAAAACCGCGAGGCAAGCAGGCCTGACCCTCTGGCGCGGCGGGACACGGCGTCCTATATTGGCGTTCGGCGTACTGCGCTTCACGACAGGAGTAACTTATCCCCGGGGCCTTAATTGATCTCAAGGGAGCTGTCCCTGGAAAGGCTCGTGGGCTTTTCCACACGGCGCCCACCTACTTTGTAGGTTCCCGGGATCAATCTCTCCATCGGTCGTCGTGGTCGCCACTTTTCCTTCCCACTTGACCTTGCGGTCAAGTCGCGGTTGTCTCCGGCGGTAAGCCATGGAGCAGTCGGTGGAACAGACAATCCCCAACCGTAAGGAACAGAAGAGAATGCTGCGGCAGCAGGCGCTCGCCCGGCGTGACGCGCTTGATCCCGGCTACCGCGCCGAAGCGTCATCGGCGGCAGCGCGGCATGGCGGATCCGTTGTCTTTGAACCTGGCGCCATTGTCTCCGGCTTCTGGCCGATCCGCTCCGAGATCGATCCGCGTCCGCTGCTCTTCGCGCTGCGTGAACGCGGCGCAAGGCTCTGCCTTCCCGTCGTGCTCGATCGCGAGACGATCGGTTTTCGTGAATTGCTGGGCGATGCACCGCTGATCGATACCGGTTTCGGCACGGTAGGCCCGGGGCCGGACGCGCCGATGGTGGACCCTGAGTTGATGCTGGTGCCGCTCGCCGCATTTGACGCCCATGGCAGGCGCATCGGCTATGGCGCCGGCCATTATGACCGCGCGCTGGCGCGGCTTGCCGAGAAGGGGCTGCACCCGCTGCTGATCGGATTGGCCTTCGATTGCCAGGAAGTGGCGGAAGTACCAGACGAACCGCACGACGTCAGGCTTGCGCAGATCCTCACCGAGAGCGGCTTGCGCCGTGTTATCTCGGCCTGATAAAGGCAGGCGATGAGATTTCTGTTTCTGGGCGATATGGTGGGTCGGTCGGGGCGCACGGCGGTCTATGAAAAGCTGCCGGGGCTGATTGCCGACCTGAAGCTGGACTTTATCGTGGTGAATGGCGAGAACGCGGCGGGCGGTTTCGGCATCACCGAGGAGATTTTCAACCAGACGGTCGAGGCCGGCGCGGATGTCGTGACGACCGGCAACCATGTCTGGGATCAGCGCGAGGCGCTCGAGTTCGCCGGCCGGCAGGAGCGGTTCCTGCGGCCAGCCAATTTCCCCAAAGGGACGGCCGGCAAGGGCGTCGGCGTCTACCTCGCCCGCAATGGCGCGCGCGTGCTCGTCTCCAACATCATGGGGCGGGTGTTCATGCATCCCGATCTCGACGACCCGTTCCAGGTGGCGGAGGAAATCCTCGCCGCCTGCCCGCTGGGCGAGCAGGCTGATGCGGTGATCTTCGATTTTCATGCTGAGGCCACCAGCGAGAAGCAAAGTTTCGGCCATTTCGTCGATGGCCGGGCGAGCCTCGTCGTGGGCACCCATACCCATGTGCCGACCGCCGATTGGCAGATCCTCAACGGCGGGACGGGCTATATGTCCGATGCCGGCATGTGCGGCGATTACGATTCCTCGCTGGGGATGGATAAGGAAGAGCCGCTCAACCGTTTCCTGTCGAAGGTGCCGAAAGGACGTTTCGAGGCGGCGGGCGGCCCGGCGACGCTCTCCGGCGTTTGCGTGGAGATATCCGACCGGACCGGGCTTGCCGAAAAGATTGCGCCGCTGCGTATAGGTCCCAGGCTGCAGGAGAGCGTTCCCGACTTCTGGTCCTGATCTTTGCGCCAGCCGATTGACGCCGGGCGGCATGCTTCCTACCTACCGATCTGCTGCGCAATCATTTGAGGGGACATCGGACATGGATATCATTGCTGAGCATCTGGCATTTCTTTCCAATCCGGCGGGCTGGGCGGCGCTCGCCACGCTGGTCGTCATGGAAGTCGTGCTTGGCATCGACAACCTGATCTTCATTTCGATCCTTACCAACAAACTGCCGCCGGAACAGCAGGCCCGGGCGCGGCGGCTCGGCATCGGCGCCGCTCTCGTCTTGCGGCTGGCGCTGCTCTTCACCATATCGATCATCGTCCAGCTCACCACACCCATTTTCGAGCTGTTCGGCCACGGCTTCTCCTGGCGCGACCTCATCCTGATCGCCGGCGGGCTGTTCCTGGTCTGGAAGGCGACGAAGGAAATCCATCACTCCGTCGATCCGGAAGATCACAAGGACACCATGGTCGGTGGCGCGGTGCAACTGACGATGGGGGCGGCGATCAGCCAGATACTGCTGCTCGATCTGGTCTTCTCCATTGATTCGATCATTACGGCGGTCGGCATGACCGACGAGATCGCCATCATGGTGATCGCGGTGATCTCCGCCGTCGCCGTGATGCTGCTGGCCGCCGATCCGCTGTCGCGGTTCATCGCCGCCAACCCGACCATCGTCATGCTGGCGCTCGGCTTCCTCCTGATGATCGGCATGACGCTGATTGCCGACGGCTTCGGCTTCCATGTGCCGAAGGGTTATATCTACGCGGCGATGGGCTTCTCCGCGCTGGTCGAGGCGCTGAACATGCTGGCGCGGCGCAAGAGGAAAGCGGCGAAATAGCGGCTACCGGATAGCAATCCGCGCCCCGGCATAGCCGATTGCCGCCACGTTTGAACAAAGCTCGAACCATTCGCAAGCCTGGCATGCCTGCCGGGCTTGCCCCGAGGCGAAGGCGGCGCGCATGAGCTCAAGCATCTGCCTGTCGAGGGCTATCCGGCTGCCGGAGCTCAAGGGACGGCCGAGAAGGCCCGAGACAGCTTCCATGGCTTTGGCGTCGCGCTCAGTGACGCTTTCATAAAAGCAATGACACTCTGTAGTGCCGGTGAGCGGGGCGCAGATGTCATCCGGCCCCGCCACCAATAGAATATCCTCTCCCGCGGCAAGCCGCCCCGCTATCGCATCGTAATTGGCGATGAAAGCGGGGCTGTAGCCCTTGCCGACATAGGTTAGCATGCAGAGAAGATGATGCGCGCGCAGGCGGATTGTCATGGACGATGCTTATGCGCTTTTCTCACGGAGCGAGGCCTTGAGGATGGCCGCGCCCAGCGCCGATTTGATGAGCGCGCCGATAAGGAAAGGCGTGACGCCGAAGGCAACAGCCTTTTCGATGCCGATCAGCGGGGAAAGCCATATGGCGCCCAAAGCCAGGCAGATGGCATTGGCGAGGAGAAAAGAGGTGAAGGCAAGGAGCAGGTTGCGCCCGTTCCAGCCTCGCTCGGCCAGCCAGCCGCTCAGGGCGGCGATGATGGGGAAGGAAACGAGATAGCCCGCGGTGGGGCCGGCGAAATGGTGCAGGCCGCCTGCGCCGCCCGCCAGGACCGGCAGGCCCATTGCTGCTTCAACCAGCCAGGCGAGAACAGTCAGCGCGCCGAGACGCCAGCCATAGAGCGCGCCGATCAGGGGAATGACGAGGGTGTGCAGCGTGATCGGCACCGGCACCATCGGCACCTCGATCTGGGAAGCGATGGCCAGAATCAGCGTACCGACCAGTACGGCGGCGATCTTCGTGGCCGTCGAGCGGCTGTCGAGCCGTAGCGGACTGAACGAGGGGTGGAGTGTCGGGGACGTCATGTCACTCATGGGGTTCTCCTTGGTTTATAAATTATAGATAAAATTTAGATTCGATCTATTTATGAGTCCATATTCCGCGGCAAAAAACAAGCGCCGATTTTTTGCCGGCGCTTTCATTGGTTCGGATGGACTGAAAAGAGAGTGTCAGCCGACGATGGCGAAGCTCTCTCGCACCGCGCCTGAAGCGGTCTTGACCGGCTTGCGGCTGATACGTTGCACATGGCGGGCAAGGATGGAGGCGGCGTTGTCGATATCGCCCTGGCGCAGCGCCGCCAAGATGGCGCGGTGGTCGTGATCGGTCGTTGCCTCCCATTCCGTTCGCCAGGTGCTGAACAGGAAACGGGCGCTGGCGGCGTGAAGATCATCGATGGTGGCAAGCAGCCGCGGCATGGCGCATGGGGTGATGATCAGGCGGTGGAAGCGGCGGTTGGCTTCTTCCCAGGAGCGGACATCGCGGGATTTGTCGGCCGCCCTGGTCGCTTCTTCCGCCTCGTCGAGAATGGCCTTGGTCAGATGCGGCGCGGCATGGCGCAGCGCCAGCACCTCAAGGGCTGCACGCATTTCGGCGACTTCCCTTATCTCACCGAGGTCGAACGAGGCGACGCGTACGCCCCGGCGCGGTTCGCTGACGGCGAGCCCCTGGGCCTCGAGACGGCGGAAAGCCTCGCGTACCGGCACATGGCTGGTGCCGAATTCTTCAGCTATATGATCCTGCCGCAGCTTGGCGCCGGGGTCGATCTCTCCGGCGATGATGCGCTCCGCCAGGGCGCGGCTGATCCTGATTGCAATCGTGTCTTCTTTTTTCTTGACCATGAATTATAGATAATTCACGGCCTTTTCCCTGTCGAGGCGATGAAAGGCTTGGACACAGGGAAGTTTCGCTCACGTGCCCTGCAGCACCACGACTGTCGGCCGGCGCGGCAGGGTGGAAAGTGAGACTTCCATCGTGTCGCTGTCGCGGTAATCGGCGGTGAAATTTTCGCCCATCAGCGCGATGAAGCGGTCCATCGGCATTGCGAAGCGGTGCATGGGGAGAACGATGGAAGCCTGCAGCCGCTTCATTACCTCGCTCATACGCTCCTGGCTCATCGTCAGGCCTCCATCGACCGGCACCATGACGATATCCAGACGTCCGATCGCGGCGAAGTGCTGCGGCGTCAGTGGATGATGCAGATGGCCGAGATGGCCGATGCAGAGATTGGCCGTTTCGAAGATGAAGATGGAATTGCCGTCCTTCTCCATGCCGGCGCCGGAGCGGATATCAGTGGTGACGTTGCGGATATAGACATCGCCGACGGTCAGTGTGTGCCTGGCCGGTCCGCCCTCCGGGTCCCAGCCGCGCAACACGTATCTGATATTCGGATCAGGGAAACTTGTATTGTGCGAGGAATGCGCCTTGTTCATGGTCACGACATCAGGCGTGGGGCCTTCGCCGGCCCAGCCCGCATAATCCGTGGCGATCCTTATGCCCTCCGGCGTCTCGATGAGGTAGGTCGAGTGCGTGACATAGGTAATGCGCACCACGCCGGGTTTCGCCGCCGCTTTCAAGGGCTTTGCCGCATAGGCCGGGGGATCAAAGCGGGCATAGATGGCGCCGGGCAGCGACTGCGCCATGGCAAGGCACTGGCTCGGCACCGGATCGCCCTCGTTCCCCAGCGACTGGGCCTGAGCACCTGGCGAACTCGCGGCGATCGCCGTGGCCAGGAGAGCCGGTCGCCACTTTTCCCGGACTCGCCCGAGCACAGCTTTCAGGACATTCAGCATTGCGGTCACTCCATCAAACGGGGAAGCCGATATGGATGCGGCGGCATTCTGCGACGGTGGCAGCGTAGGATCAGGACAAGTTCCTGTGCAAGTCACACTTGATTGTCCTGCCCCATTTTCCGGCGCTCGCGGCGTCGCGGATCGCTTTCTCTGGACGCGGGCGCCCATTTTCCCTATAAGGCCGGCATTCCACACGGATTGCACAATGGCGCGGGAGGGCGCGCCTCCGGCGTTATCCGTGCTGCCGCAATCGAACGTGACAGGGGTGCCATGGCTGGCCATTCACAATTCAAGAACATCATGCACCGCAAGGGCAGGCAAGATGCCGTGCGGTCGAAAATCTTTTCCAAGCTCGGCCGCGAAATCACGGTTGCCGCCAAGCAGGGCTTGCCCGATCCGGCGATGAACCCGCGCCTGCGCCTGGCGATCCAGAACGCCAAGGCGCAATCGATGCCGAAAGACAATATCGAGCGTGCCATCAAGAAGGCCGCCGGGGGCGATGCCGAGAACTATGATGAAGTGCGTTACGAGGGTTATGGGCCCGGCGGTGTCGCCGTCATCGTCGAGGCGCTGACCGACAACCGCAACCGCACCGCCTCGAATGTCCGCGCCGCCTTCACCAAGGCGGGTGGGGCGCTGGGCGAAACCGGTTCCGTTTCGTTCATGTTCGATCGTGTTGGCGAGATCGTTTATCCGGCGAGCGCCGGCGATGCGGACAAGCTGATGGAAGCGGCGATCGAAGCGGGCGCCGACGACGTGCAGTCGGATGAGGGCGGCCATGTAATCGTCTGCGCCTTCGAGAATATCGGCGAGGTTTCCAAGGCACTCGAAGCATTGCTCGGTGAAGCAGAATCCATCAAGACCGTCTGGAAGCCGCAGACCGGCGCGCCGGTCGACGAGGATAAGGCGCAGTCTGTGCTGAAACTCATCGCCACGCTCGAAGACGATGACGACGTGCAGAATGTCTATGCGAATTTTGAAGTGAGCGACGAAGTGCTGGCGAAGCTCAGCGCGGCATAAGCCATTTCGATCATTTTTCGTATGAGAACCCCCGGAAACCGACAGTTTCCGGGGTTTTTCTTTCGTGCAATTGCAACAAAAAAACCCCGCCGAAGCGGGGTTTTTGATATCTTATCCGAACGGGCTTAGATGCCGAGATTGCCAAAGCGGTTCTTGAACTTGGAAACGCGACCGCCACGGTCAACGAGGGTCTGTGAGCCGCCGGTCCAGGCCGGATGGGTGGTCGGATCGATGTCGAGGTTCATCGTGTCGCCGTCCTTACCCCAGGTCGAGCGGGTCATATATTCGGTGCCATCGGTCATCACGACCTTGATGGTGTGGTAATCGGGATGGATATTGGCTTTCATCGGTCACAATCCTGAAGAATTCTGGCGAGAACCACGTCCCGATGCGCATCGAAACTGCGGCACTTCCGCCCAATGGCAAACTTGAAGCCGCAGACCTTGCGGCTACGGCTTCCAAAAGTGTTGGCGAGCCTATACATCAGCCGGACGGCAATAACAAGGGTAATCCCAGGAAACGATGGCCGAGACAGTTTCACGCGATATCGACCTGAACGATGGCAAGGCCGCGGACCGCAATCGCCGCTCGGTAATGCCGCTGCGGCGGCTGGCGCCTTATCTCGGCCGGTACAAGGGCCTTGTCGTCGGCGCCATCGTGGCGCTGGTCCTTGCCGCCGCCACCACGCTGACGCTACCCATTGCCGTGCGACGCATGGTGGATCATGGCTTCACCGCGGCCAACAGCCATTTCATCAACAATTATTTCGGCATGCTGGTGGTGCTCGCCGCCGTTCTCGCCTTCGCCTCCGCCGCGCGATACTATTTCGTCATCACGCTTGGCGAGCGGGTCGTGGCGGATCTGCGCCGCGACGTGTTCTCCCATGTGACGACCTTGTCGCCGATCTTCTTCGACAGGACGCAGTCGGGCGAGATCGTCTCCAGGCTCGCCGCCGACACCACGCAGATCAAATCGGCCGTGGGGGCGACCGCGTCGACGGCGCTGCGCAATCTCATCCTTGGCCTGGGCGCGATAGCGATGATGATCGTCACCAGCCCGAAACTATCGGCGCTGGTCATCGCGGCCATTCCGCTGGTCGTCCTGCCGCTGATCGCATTCGGACGGTCTGTGCGCCGGCGCTCGCGCACCGCGCAGGACATGCTGGCCAATGCCACGGCCTATGCAGGCGAGCAGATATCGGCGGTTCGGACCCTGCAGGCCTTCACCAACGAGACGCTGGTGACGAAGCACTTTTCCGCCGCGGTCGAACATGCTTTCCATGCTGCCCGGGCCTCGATCCTGGCGCGTTCGTTCCTCACGGCCTTCGCCATCTTCATGGTGTTTTCCAGCGTGGTGGCGGTGCTGTGGTTCGGCTCGCGCGACGTCCTGAACGGAACGATATCGCCGGGAACGCTCGGCCAGTTCCTGCTCTATGCGGTATTCGCCGCGGGTGCGCTCGGCGCGCTGTCGGAGGTATGGGGCGAACTGGCGCAGGCGGCCGGTGCTGCCGAGCGGCTGACCGAACTTCTGGCTGAGGAGCCGGCGATCGCCGCGCCAGCCCACGCGATCGCCATGCCTGCGCCGGCGCGCGGGGCGCTTGCCTTCGACCATGTGCGTTTCAGCTATCCGGCGCGGCCCGACGCGCCGTCGCTGAACGATATCAGCTTTGCGGCGAAGCCTGGCGAGACCATCGCCATCGTTGGCCCGTCGGGCGCTGGCAAGAGCACGGTCTTCTCCCTGATCCTGCGCTATTACGATCCGCAATCAGGCAGCGTCACCATTGATGGCGTCGATCTGCGTCAGGCCGATCCGCTGGATGTGCGCGGCCGCATCGCGGTCGTGCCGCAGGATGTGGCGATCTTCGCCGCCTCCGTGCGCGACAATATCGGCTTCGGCAGGCCGGGCGCGAGCGATGCGGAGATCGAGGCCGCGGCGAAGGCCGCACTCGCCCATGATTTCATCCTGGCGCTCGAAAACGGCTATGATACCGAGGTGGGCGAGCGCGGGGTGACGCTTTCGGGCGGCCAGCGCCAGCGCATCGCCATTGCCCGCGCGATCTTGCGCAATGCGCCGATCCTGCTGCTCGACGAGGCGACTTCGGCGCTCGACGCGGAAAGCGAGATGCTGGTTCAGAAGGCGCTCGAACATCTGATGGAAGGGCGCACGACGCTTGTTGTCGCGCACCGGCTGGCGACTGTGCTCAAGGCCGACCGCATCCTCGTTCTGGATGAGGGGCGGATTGTCGAGGAGGGAACGCATAAAAGCCTCGTCAGACAAGGCGGGATCTATGCCCGCCTCGCCAAGCTGCAGTTCGAGGCGGGAGCGGACGCGTTTCGCGGTGCGGCGGAGTAGACCGATCGTTTCTACTCATCAAGAGTTCTTAGCTGCAGCCCGGCCAGCGGATCGGCCGGAAAAGAGGCAGCCGCCGAGGAACGTGCCTTCCAGCGCGTTATAGCCGTGGTAGCCACCGCCTCCAAAGCCCGCGGCTTCGCCGGCCGCATAGAGACCGGTGACCGGCTCACCCGAAGCATCCAGCACCTGTGACTGCAGATTGGTGTGGAGGCCACCAAGCGTCTTGCGCGTCAGTATATGCAGGCGAACGGCGATCAACGGCCCTGCGGCCGGGTCGAGGATGCGATGCGGCTTTGCCGTGCGCACCAGCCTGTCGCCGATATAATTGCGCGTGCCGCGCAGGGCTATCACCTGCGCATCCTTGGAAAATTTGTTGGTGATCTCGCGGTCGCGCGCTTCGATTTGTGTGCGCAGATGGTCGAGATCGATCCGCTTCTCACCGGTCAGTGCGTTCATTCTCTCGACCAAGTCAGGGAGATTGTCTCGCACGATGAAATCCTCGCCATGCTGCTTGAATGCCTCGACCGGTGGCGGCGCGCCCTTGCCGAGCCGGCTCTTGAGGAGCAGCTTCCAATCCCTGCCGGTCAGGTCCGGGTTCTGTTCAGAGCCGGAGAGGGCGAATTCCTTTTCAATGATCTTCTGGGTCAGCACGAACCAGGAATAATCATAGCCGGTCGAAAGGATGTGCTTGAGCGTGGCGAGCGTATCGAAGCCCGGCAGGCAAGGGGCGGGGAGGCGATTGCCTGTCGCATCGAACCAGAGGGAGGAGGGGCCGGGCAGAATGCGGATGCCATGATTGGTCCAGATAGGGTCCCAGTTCTTCAGACCCTCCGTATAATGCCACATGCGATCGGTGTTGATCGTGGCGCCGCCGGCTTCCACTGCAATGCCGATCATCCGGCCGTCGACATGATCGGGAACGCCGGCGACCATATGGGCCGGCGGCTCGCCCAGCCGGTCACGCGGCCAGTTCTTGCGCACCAGGTCGAAATTGCCGCCAATGCCGCCAGATGTGACGATGATTGCGCCAGCTGACAGTTCAAACGATCCGACGACTTCCCGGCTCGATTTTTCTCCTGGACCAGCCGAGGTGGGCTCGAGGATTTCGCCGGCGACGCCGGTGACAATACCGTTTGTCTTGACGATGGTGCTGACGCGATGGCGGCATTTGATGGTGATGCGGCCTTTGGCTGCCGCATCGCGCACGCGACGCTCGAACGGCTCGAGCACGCCGGGTCCGGTGCCCCATGTGATGTGGAAGCGCGGCACGGAATTGCCGTGTCCCGTGGCAAGGCCGCCGCCGCGCTCGGCCCAGCCGACCACTGGAAACCAGCGTAGCCCAAGGGAATGAAGCCAGGCGCGCTTTTCGCCGGCGGCAAACTGCAGATAGGCCTCGGCCCATTGTTTCGGCCAGTGATCCTCGGGACGGTCGAAACCGGCGGAACCCAGCCAGTCCTGCCGGGCGAGCTCGAAACTGTCCTTGATGCCGAGACGCCGCTGTTCCGGCGTATCGATCATGAAAAGCCCGCCCAGCGACCAGAAGGCTTGTCCGCCTATGCCGTTTTCGCCTTCCTGTTCGACAAAGATGACGCGTTTGCCTGTAGCCGCCAACTCGGCCGCGGCGACAAGCCCGGCCAGACCCGCGCCGACGATGATGACATCAGCATCGGTTGCCATTTCCCCCTCCTTGTTTTTCACAACAAAAGGGATACTCCCATCCCCCTCTGTGCCGGCAGCCCCTCTCCTGTTGTCATCCGAAGTCCTCGGGTTAAACCCGAGGATGACGGAGGGGCTACCGCTCCGTTAGTTTCAGCTCGATGCGGCGGTTGCGGCTCCTTGCTTCGGGCGTGTCGGCGGGATCGAGCGGCTGATATTCGCCGAAGCCGGCCGCCACCAGACGATTGGCCGGAACGCCGTTGGCGATGAGGAATTTCACCACTGCGGTGGCCCGTGCCGACGACAGCTCCCAATTGTCGCGAAAGCGCCCTGTGCCGGCGAGCGGTACGTTATCCGTATGCCCATCGACGCGCAGGACCCAGTTGATATCGTCAGGGATTTCCTTGTTCAGCTCGATGATCGCGCCGGCGAGCTTCTTCATCTCGTCCTGGCCGGCGGGGTTGATATCGGCTGATCCGGTGGGGAAGAGCACTTCCGACTGGAAAACGAAGCGGTCGCCGACGATGCGGATATTCTCACGGTCGGACAGGATCTCGCGCAAGCGGCCGAAGAAATCGGAGCGATAGCGATTGAGTTCCTGAACGCGCTGGGCGAGCGCCACATTCAGCCGCTTGCCGAGGTCGGCGATTTTGGCGTTTGATTCCCGGTCGCGCGCTTCGGAGGCGTTGAGTGCAGCTTCGAGGGCACCGATCTGGCGGCGCAGTGCGCCGATCTGCTGGTTGAGCAGCTCGACCTGCGACAGCGCCCGGGCGCTGACCTGCTTCTCGCTTTCGAGATTGCTTGAGAGTTCGCCTATGCGGCTCTCCGCTGCGGCACCGGCACCGGCTCCCTCGCTCAAAAGGCTCTGCAGGCGAGAGCGCTCGCTCTCGGCCTGCGCAAGCGACGCCTGCAGATTGGCGATATTGTCCTGCAGGTCCTGCTTGTTGCTGCGCTCAAGCGACAGGAGCTGGGTCAATTCGTTGATCTGGCTGTTGAGCCGGTTCAGCACCGTATCCTTGCTGGTCACTTCCTGGCTCAGAAGGAATTGTGCCAGCACGAAAACGGAAAGCAGGAACATGATGGCGAGCAGCAGCGTCGACAGGGCATCGACGAAGCCCGGCCAATAGTCGATGGTCCGGTTCTGGCGACGGCTGCGGGCGAGCGCCATGGCTTATTTCACCTCACGCTGCTGCTTGGCGATGGCGGTGCCGAGCTTGTCGAGCGTCGTGCGGATCGCCTTTTGTTCGTCCGCCTGCTTTTCCACCCAATCGCGCATCAATTGCTGCTCGCTGCGCATGTTCTTGACCAGGCCCTGAATGCCTTCGGCGAGATTGGCGAGCGCCGCGGTGGTGCGCTGGCTGGGCGCGCCGGCTTCGTGCATGGACTGCAGGCGTTCGGCCAGAATCCGCAGCTCTTCCGTCGAACCGGGTGCTCCTTCCTGGGCGATGAGATCGGAGCCCAGATCGGTGACGGAGGAGAGCCAGTTCTCCAGTTCCGTATAGAAGCGGTTCTGAGCGCGGCCGGCCTGCAGGTCGAGAAAACCGAGAACGAGCGAGCCTGAGAGGCCGAAGAGCGAGGAGGAAAACGCCGTGCCCATGCCATGCAGCGGCGATTGCAGCCCCGCCTTCAGCGCATCCAGCACGCCATTGGCGTCACTCGCACTCGGATCAAGAGACTGGATCGTCTGGCCGATCGAGCCGATGGTCTCGAGCAGGCCCCAGAAGGTGCCGAGCAGGCCGAGAAAGACCAGAAGCCCGATCAGGTATCGCGAAATATCACGGCTCTCATCGAGACGGGTGGCGATGGAATCGAGGATCGACCGCATGGAAGTCGTGGAGAGTGCCATCGATTGACGGCGGCCGATCAGCGCCCGCATGGGCGCCAGCAGGACCGGTTCCCGGCCGCTCTTTTCCTCGAAGCCGCCGCGAAACGAATTGACCCAGCGGATTTCCGGAAAAAGACGCAAAACCTGGCCAAAGGCCAGCAGGATGCCGACCAGCAGGACGCCGAGGATGAGCCCGTTCAGTCCGGGATTGGTCATGAAGAAGCTCTGTATCTGGCGAAACAGAATGGCGGCGAGAAAGGCCACGATGATCAGGAAGATCACCATCGACAGAACGACAATACGGGGGCTCGACAGCCTATAGGGATCGAAATCCTCCCCGATATCCAGATCTGCCCTCGATGCTTTCGATCTCGCCATATATTCCCACTCCCGGCCAAATCCACGCCCTGCCTGCATAAGCAACGCTACAGGATGCGGAGCCTAACCGAAATTGCGGCGAAATTGAAAGGACGAAACAGAAGCTTTTCCGCTTGTCGTCCCACTATCTTCATGGTCTTGCGGGATTTATCGGGATCGGCGCGTGGGAACGGCCGTCGCGCGGCGCATCAGGCGGGTTTGATGGGCTTCTTCAGCACTTTCAGCAGCGCGGAATGGATGGCCTCGTTTCCGGCGACGACGGATTTCGTCTCGAACATGTCCTGGCCGCCATTCTTGTCGGAGAGAAAGCCGCCCGCCTCGCGAATGAGAAGAATGCCGGCGCCGATATCCCATGGGAAAAGCGCATCTTCCCAAAAACCGTCAAGGCGCCCGGCGGCGACATAAGCCAGATCAAGCGCAACCGCGCCAAGGCGACGGATGCCCGCCGTCTCGCCCATGACGTTGCGCAGCTCGAGCAGGTAATTGCCATGGTGACCGCGGCCCAGATGCGGCACGCCGGTGCCGATGACTGCATCCTGCAGCTTGGCACGCGCTGCGACGCGCAGCCGACGATCGTTCAGGAAGGCGCCGCCTCCGCGTTCAGCCGTGTAGAGCTCGTCCATGGCAGGATTGTAGATGACACCGGCGACGATCTGCCCCTGGCGCTCCAGTGCAATGGAAACGGCGAATATGGGAATGCCGTGCAGGAAGTTGGTCGTGCCGTCAAGCGGGTCGACCAGCCAGCGATGCTGGCTGTCGCTGCCTTCAATGGCGCCGGTCTCCTCCATGAGGAAGCTGTAGTCAGGTCTTGCCCGGCTGAGTTCCGTATGGACGATGTCCTCGGCGCGCTTGTCCGCCTGACTGACGTAGTCGCCCGGGCCTTTCAGGGAGACCTGAAGGTTCTGCACTTCGCCGAAATCGCGCGCCAGGGAACGTCCGGCCTTCATCGCGGCCTGGACCATGACATTGAGTATCGCCGAACGCGCCATTTGTTAGTTCCTTTGATCCGTCATCCTCGGGCTTGTCCCGAGGATCTACCATAAGAGAAACATTAAGGTTTCCATCTAGGCGACGGACTTTATCAAAATTGCCAAGAGGATATGTTGAGGATTGTGCTCTTCTGATCGTAGATCCTCGGGACAAGCCCGAGGATGACGACGGGAATGTTAATCCGCGCGGCGGATATAGGTCAGCTCGTTGGTATCGACGATCACGCGCTCGCCCGACGCGATGAAGGGCGGAACCAGGATACGGATACCGTTTTCGAGGATCGCCGGCTTGTAGGAAGAGGCCGCCGTCTGGCCCTTCACGACCGGATCGGCTTCGGTGATCGTGAGCGTCACCTGATCCGGCAGCGAGATGCCGATCGGTTTTTCCTCGTAGAGTTCCACGGTGACGGTCATACCGTCCTGCAGGAAGGCGCCGCGATCGCCGACGAAATCCTTCTGGAGCTCGAGCTGCTCATAGGTTTCGGAATCCATGAAGACCAGCGCATCGCCCTGCTCATAGAGGAATGTGAAGTCCTTCTGCTCGAGACGGACCTTCTCGACAGTCTCGGCGGCGCGGAAGCGTTCGTTGAGCTTGGTGCCGTCGATGAGGTTCTTCAGTTCGACCTGATTATAGGCGCCGCCCTTGCCGGGCTTCACCGCGTTGGTCTTAACTGCCGCCCAGAGGCCGCCATTATGCTCGATGACATTGCCGGGGCGGATTTCATTACCGTTGATCTTCATTGGGTTATCCGGATCGTTCTTGAAAGAAGGGCGCGGTAATGCCGAGGATGGGCATAAGCCGCAGCAATCGGGCTTCCAAGACCATATATTAAGGATTTACGCAAGACTTAGGCGCAAATTCCGCCGAGGCAATAGAGGTTTGGCGTTCAGCGCAGCCTGTTGGCGCGCGCCATCGCCTGCTTGATCTGATCCTCGGCCAGGCCGTCCATGAAGCTATCGAGATCATGGGCGGCGAGCCCGGCGCGGCGCGCGACGATATACCATGCGGCGGCCTCGATAGAATCGCCGTCGGTGCCGATGCCGTCGCGATAGAGCCGCGCGAGGCGGGCCTGGGCCGCCACATTGCCGCCCATGGCGGTGCGGTGCATCCAGCGGAAGCCGGCCGTGTAATCGCGCGGGCCGCCGCGTCCCTCTATATACCAGCTGGCCAGGTCGAGCTGCGCCGTGTCGTAGCCCTGCCTTGCCGCCCGTTCGAGATATTCTCTCGCCTTTTCGTCGTCGCGCGGGATTTTCAGCGTGCCGTTGGCATAAATCTGGCTGACGGCATATTCTCCATCGGCAAGCTTCGCCTCCGCTGCTTTCATGAACCAGGGAAACGCCTCGTCGAGACCCGTCTCGCCGGGATGATTGACCATCATCAGCTGGCCGTAGTTGAACTGTGCCATGCGGTTTCCGGCATCGGCCGCCGCCTTCATCAGCTTCTCGGCCTTGGCCTTGTCACGAGGGATATATCTGCCCTGGAGCAGCATGGCTCCATAGCGGAACTGCGCCTCGGTCACACCCTGCTCGGCGGCTTTTTCATACCAGCGTGCCGCTTCGGCCTGGTTTATGGGCACGCCAAGTCCGCGCGAATAGATCTCGGCGGCGAGCGTCTGCGCGGCGGGATCACCCTTTTCAGCGCGGGGCAGCGCAAGGTTCAGCGCCGTAAGATAGAGCCCGCGCTGGAATGCGCCGAAAGCCTCGTCCGCCGGCTTTTCGCCGAAACGGTTCGGGTCGATGGGCGGCAGGGATTCGGTCGAAGCCGGTTGCTTCAGCATGACCGGCTTGTCGTCCTTCTCCGTGGGGGCCGCGGCTTGCGCAAATGCGCCGGGCAGGGCGGCGAGCATCGTAAAGGCAAGAGTCGCGCCAAGCGCCCTCGTCCTTCGAGGCTCACCCTCGCAAGCTCGGGATCGCACCACGAGGGTGAAGGGGCGTGTGGGATTCCGCATCATATTCAATTCTCGAAGCGCGGGGCGGTTTCGTCAAGCAGCCGGTTTGCCTCGCGCATGGCTTCCGCCGGATCGGCGCTGTCGAAGACAGCGGCACCGAGAGCCACGAATTCCGCGCCGGTCGCGGCCGCCTGCTCAATGCTTGCCAGGGCATTTCCTGCCTGCACGATGCAGGGTATCTCGACCATGCCCGCCCACCATTCGGCAAGGCCGATATTGCGCGAATGCGGCTCGGGCTTCTTGTCGGCGCCGATCTTGCCGAACAGGACGTAGTCGGGCTGCAATTCGCCGATTTCCAGGGCGCCATGACGGTCGCGCAGATTGCCCATGCCGACGATCAGCCTTGGAGAGTGGCGTTCGATGGTTTCGGCAAGGTCGGCAACCCTACCTTCGAGGTGCACGCCATCGGCGCCGACGCGACCGGCAATACGTGTGTCGTTGAGGATCAGCGCCGCCGCGCCCGCTTCCTGTATGACGGGAACTGCCTGTTCCGCCACAGTCTGGAACGTCGCCTCGTCCAGGCCGGTGGAATCAAGAATGACGCTTGCCGCATCGCCGCCCGAGAGCGTCTTGCGCAGAAGGCCGGCAAGTGCCGCGCCATCCCCGAGCGGCGGAGCGACGAGAACGATACGGCAGCGGTCGGCTTGGTTCGGCGTGGTCATGGATGAAGCCTAAAACGGAAGAAAGTGATCGAATTCGGGCATAGAGCATGACATGCCGGTTGAACAGTCCCCTTCGTGGAAGGGGATGAACAGTGGGCTTCACGAAAACATGTCTCGCCATCGGTGCGGCAGGCGGCTATGAGAACGCGTTCCTCAGAGTTTCTTCCATGCACGACCTCCTTGCCAATCCCTGGTTCTATGCGACTGCCGTTCCGGCGGTTGTCCTTGTCGGCCTCTCCAAGGGAGGGCTCGGCGGCGCCATGGGACAGCTCGGCGTGCCGCTGATGACGCTGGTGATGGCGCCGGTGCAGGCGGCTGCGATCATGCTGCCGATTCTCCTGGTGATGGATGTGGCGAGCCTGTGGAGCTGGCGCGGTTATCGCGATGTCAAGACGCTCAAATACATGCTGCCGGGCGGCATGATCGGAATTGGCCTGGGCTGGCTGATGGCGGCGGTGGTGACCGACGACATGGTTCGGCTGATCGTCGGCGCGGTCGCGGTGCTGTTCGTGCTGCGCTATGTCTTTGCCGGCGCGGCAGGGCGGGCCAGGTCGAAGCCGCATAATGTCATCGCCGCGACGGGCTGGTCGACGGTCGCCGGGTTCACCAGTTTCGTCGCCCATGCCGGCGGGCCACCCTATCAGATCTATGCGCTGCCGCTCAGGCAGGACCCGAAGATCTACAATGGCACCAGCGTCATCTTCTTCGCCATCGTGAACGCTGTGAAGGTCATCCCCTATTTCGCACTCGGCCAGTTCGATGCAACCAATCTGTCTGCCTCCGGCGTTCTCGCGCCGCTTGCGTTCGCCGCGCCCTTTGCGGGAGCATGGATCGTCCGCCGGATGAAGCCGGAAGTCTTTTACCCCTTCATGTATGCCATGGTCTTTCTGACCGGATCGAAGCTTATCTACGACGGCGTTGCCGGTATGTTTTGAACTGGAACGAAAGTTGATCATCCCGATACTGAATTCGGGCTCTTTTAACGGGAATATGAACTTCGCCGGCTTCGCGAATGCCAATATATGTTCTATCTGGCCGGCTATAGGTTCAACCAAGAGTTGGCAAATCAAAGCCGGGGCCTTTCCCGGTCGTTTACAGGGATGACCATGCAGGTTCCAAACAAACGGGATACTCGGATCGACGTGTTCAGGGCGCTGGCTCTGTTGACGATCTTCGTCAATCATGTGCCCGGTACGATTTACGAGCATCTGACCCACAGAAATCTGGGCTTCTCGGATGCTGCAGAGGCCTTCGTGCTCATATCCGGAATTGCGGTGGGGCTTGCCTACGGGGCAAAGTTCCAGCCGGGCAGCCGTCTTCTGATCGGGCTGAAGATGTGGCGGCGCGCTGGCGTGCTCTACATCACCCATATCATGACGACTATGGCGACGCTGGCCATTTTCTGCGGCGCGGCGATCTTCTTCAAACGTCCGGAATTCCTGTCCCAGATCAATATCGGGCCGGTGATCAAACATCCGGTGGAGTCGCTCTTCGGCATGGCGACGCTCGGCCACCAGCTCGGCTACAACAACATATTGTCAATGTATGCGGTGCTTCTCCTGCTGGCGCCGGCATTTCTCCTGCTGGCACGCATAAGCCTGCGGCTGATGGTCGGTGTCTCGGGCCTCCTCTGGCTTCTTGCCGGCATCTATCGTCTCGGACCTCCTAATTATCCGAACGATGGCGTCTGGTTCCTCAATCCGCTGTCGTGGCAGTTCCTGTTCGTCATCGGCATCACCGGGGTCCTGCATGTGCGCCGCGGCGGCCGGATATCGGCCAATCCGTGGCTGCTCGGGGTATCAACTGCCTATCTGCTGCTAGCCTTTGCATGGGTGCGGGTGCCGTTGTGGGGTATCGATGTTTCGATGGGGCTGCCCGCCGTCCTGACAGGTTTCGACAAGACATTCCTGTCGGCGCCGCGGCTCCTGCACGTTCTGGCGGCGAGCTATCTCATCGTGGCAATCCCGGCGCTTTCAAACCTGGCGCGCACGGCGTCCGATCATCCGCTGGCGATCCTCGGCAAGCATTCGCTGCCGATCTTCGTCGCGGGGACGATCCTTGCCATGGCGGCTCAGGTGATGAAGCTCGTCAATCCCGGCGGTCTTCCCTACGATACGCTGCTGATCGCCACCGGCATCGTGGTGCAGTTCGCGCTGGCCTATTATCTGGAATGGCTGCCGCGCATCGGCTGGAGCGGCAAGGGTGCACCGAAGCCGGCTGCGGCGGCTTCGCCCTCTGCAGGTCCGGATCCCTTGCCCGGCAATGATTTTCCCGCGGGAAAACCGGTTCTCCAACCGGTCTGATTCTGCAATGACATGGGGATGGCGCCGCGATGTGATCGCGGCGCCATTTCGTTGTCGATGGTTCGGAAATCCTTAACCGAGTTAACTCTTCATTAATCCTAAGCGTGTTAAATGCTTGATATCCGGTTTATCTGGATACTTACCGAGTGGTTTTGCCACTCTGTTTGACGCCTCCCTGTTAAACTCCTGAGAGCCGCCTTTGCGGCTCTTTTTTTGTTCACAATTTTTTGGGAGGAGGCGGATTGCATTAACCCTTTCTTAAACATAATCTTGCGCGACAGTGTATTGCGAGTCAGTTTACGGTGGAATTCATGACCCAGCCTGTTTCGCCCGCTTTTGGTTCGTGATCGAACCGGAGCAACGACGAACAGGCTTTGTCGATTAAGTTGAATGATCATCTGCCATGAATAGCGGCGATGCGGGGTTGCGAAGAGTATCATGATCGAACATGAGTGCCGGAACGACAATACCATTCGGCTGGCCGAGCGCGTCGTCTTCTCCGATTCGTTCAAGCCTCTCTATAAGGAGGGGATGAGCCTGGTCGAGGAGGCGGCAGCCTATCTCGATGGTGCCGGCCGCGGCGAGGCGAAAGCCCTGTCGCGCTCTGCGGCGACCTTCTATGCCGCCGAATCGATGCGCTTGACCACGCGCCTCATGCAGATAGCCTCATGGCTTCTCCTGCAACGTGCCGCGCGCAACGGGGAATTGACCCGCGAACAGGTGGCGCTGGAAAAAGCCAAGGTCCGCCTCGACACCTCTTCGGCCGCCGAGGCCTTGCCGGGCTGGGCGGAAATGCCTGCGGATTTCGTCAATATCATCGAGCGATCGCTGCGGCTGCAGGATCGCGTGCGGCGCATGGATGACGAAATCTATGGCGAGCACAGCCTCTCGCATGCGGCGGCGAACAGCAATCCGGTGTCGGATCAGCTGGTGCTGCTGCAGACGGCCTTCGGCGGGCGGTAAATTCGGAGCAGGAATTCGCTATTCGTTCCGCTGTGGAGCGAATGAAGCGCAGCCTTCTTTGTTTCTCTTTTGTTCACATTTCTGCTGTCAAGTGCGCCTGTCAAAAGATAAGGTCTGCACATGAAGGAAGCGATTCGGATCATCGGCATAGACCCGGGGCTCAGGCGCACGGGCTGGGGCGTGGTGGAAACACTCGGTAATTCGCTGCGCTTCATTGCCGCCGGCACGGTCAAGTCCGACGACAAGATGGACCTGGCATCCCGGCTCTGCCAATTGCACGAAGGGCTCTCGGCGGTCCTGCATCAGCAGATGCCGCATGAGGCCGCGGTCGAGCATACATTCGTCAACAAGGATGCATCCGCGACGCTGAAGCTGGGCCAGGCGCGCGGCATCGCCATGCTGGTGCCCGCCCAGGCGGGCCTGCGCGTTGCCGAATATGCGCCCAACGCGGTCAAGAAGGCGGTGATCGGCGTCGGGCATGGCGAGAAGCAGCAGATCCACATGATGGTCAAGGTGCTGATGCCGAAGGCGGCCTTCGATACCAGCGATGCCGCCGACGCGCTGGCCATCGCCATCTGCCATGCACATAACAGGCAAAGCTATCTTGGAAGCGGGAGGCTCGCGGCAATCGCATGATCGGCAAGCTCAAGGGGACTGTCGAGGAGATCGACGAGGATCATGTCATCATCGATGTGCACGGGGTCGGCTATGTCGCCTTTTGCTCGACGCGGACGCTGGGCAATCTGCCGGGACCGGGCGAGGCGACTATCCTCTTCATCGAGACCTATGTGCGCGAGGATATGATCCGGCTTTATGGCTTCGCCTCACAGCTGGAGCGCGAATGGTTCCGCCTCCTGCAGAACGTGCAGGGTGTCGGCGCCAAGGTGGCGCTTGCCGTGCTCGGTACGCTGACGCCTTCCGATCTCGCCAACGCGATCGCGCTGCGCGACATCGCCATGGTCAGCCGCGCGCCGGGCGTTGGCAAGAAGGTGGCGGAGCGCATCGTCACCGAATTGAAGAACAAGGCTCCGGCCTTCGCCGGGGAGGCCTCTGGAACCATCGGGCTGAAGCAGGAGTTGGGCGAAGGCGTCGCTTCCGCGCCAGTCGCCGATGCGGTTTCGGCGCTCAGCAATCTCGGTTATTCGCGCGATCAGGCGGCCAATGCTGTGGCGGCAGCGCTGAAGCAGGCGGGAGAAGACGCCGATTCGGCGAAGCTTATTCGCGTGGGCTTGAAGGAACTGGCGCGGTGAGGGGAGTAGGGGAATAAGGGAGTAGGGGAGTATGTTTGTGATAGACATGCTCCCTTATTCCCCTACTCACTTACTCCCCTCCGCAATGCGAAGGCGGATGAAGAGTATGATATTTATGAGAAAAGCGGCATGAACGACGCCAACCGCCTGATTTCCGCCGACAAGCGCGGCGAGGATGTCGACAATACGCTGCGGCCGCAGACGCTTGACGATTTTGTCGGGCAGGCGGCAGCGCGCGCCAATCTGAAAGTGTTCATCGAGGCGGCAAGAACGCGCGGCGAGGCGCTCGACCATGTGCTCTTCGTCGGGCCGCCGGGGCTCGGCAAGACGACGCTGGCGCAGATCATGGCGAAGGAGCTCGGCGTCAATTTCCGCTCGACCTCCGGCCCGGTGATCGCCAAGGCGGGCGATCTCGCCGCCCTTTTGACCAATCTCGAAGATCGCGACGTGCTGTTCATCGACGAAATCCACCGGTTGAACCCGGCGGTGGAGGAAATCCTCTATCCAGCAATGGAGGATTTCCAGCTCGACCTCATCATCGGCGAGGGACCGGCGGCACGTTCGGTGAAGATCGACCTCGCCCGGTTCACGCTGGTCGCCGCGACCACCCGCCTAGGCCTTCTGACCACGCCGCTGCGCGACCGCTTCGGCATCCCCGTGCGGCTCAATTTCTATACGGTGGAGGAACTGGAGCACATCGTGCGGCGCGGTGCGCGCATCATGCAATTGGGCATCGCCGATGACGGGGCGCTGGAGATCGCCCGCCGCGCCCGCGGCACGCCGCGCATCGCGGGGCGGCTGCTGAGAAGGGTGCGCGATTTCGCGCTGGTGGCGGGTGCAGATACGGTCAACCGCAAAGTGGCCGACGAGGCGCTGCAGCGGCTCGAGGTGGACAGCCTCGGCCTCGACCAGCTCGATCGGCGCTATCTCAACATGATCGCCCGGAATTTCGGCGGCGGGCCGGTCGGCATCGAGACGATCGCCGCCGGGCTTTCGGAGCCGCGCGACGCGATCGAGGATATCATCGAGCCTTATCTGATCCAGCAGGGCTTCATTCAGCGCACGCCGCGCGGGCGGCTCCTGACCGTCAATGCGTGGAAGCATCTGGGCTTGACCGCTCCGTCCGATCTCGCCCAGACGCAGATTGGGCTGTTCGACAATGACGATTAGGCCGAAAAGCTATTTCAGGCCGAGCCCCTTCAAGATGACGGGATCCAATGTGCCGCTCTCGTCATCGGTGGTAATGCCGAAGGCTCCGCCCCATGACCAGACCGCCCAGGCATAGCCGTAGCGCTCCGCCAATGCGGTGACATCGCGCAGATAGGCGGCGCGCCATGGGGCCGGCATGCTGTGGGATTGGCCGTATTCCTGACGGATCATGCCGAACTCGCCGAGGAAGATATCTTCCGGGCCGATGCCGTATTTCTCCGCCCAGGCCTTGACGGTCCTGAACGGGGCTTCCAGGACTGCCGACAGCTTCTCCGGCGTGTCGATCTCCGCATATTGCTCATCGAGATAGGCGAGCATGCCGGCCCTGCGCATCTGCGGCGCCTCACCTTCTATGCGCTGGCGGATATTATCGAGGATATTCTGCTGTTGTGGCTTCGGAACGCTGTATGGCGGATAGGGGATACCGGTGACATAGCGGATGAAGTCTCCGGCCCATAGGGCGCCCTGGTGCGTCAGAAGGAAGGGCTCATAGGAATGGAAGGTCCAGATGATGTTGTCGTCGGGAATGTCGCGCGGATCGAGGCGCGCCAGAAAATCGGCCTTCGCCCAGCAGCCTCCTGAAAGCACCAAGGTCAGCCGCGTGGCCGAGGCACGGGCGGCCGCGAAGAGCTGTCGGAGCTTCGCTGGCCATTGGTAGAACGGTGCAGGATCGCAATCGACTACCGGCTCGTTCATCAATTCCAGCGCCACCTGCTCCGGCGGTTCTTGCGAAAGCGTATGCGCCATGGTGCGGACGACTTCGAGATAACGCTCGAAGAGGGCGGGGTCGTTCATAACCTCGGTCATTCCGATGCCGCGATTATCTCCGGCGGGGATGAGGTGGAGATCGACGACGGCCTTCAGCCCCGCCTGATTGACCAGATGTACGGACTGCCGGACGCTTCGGTAGAGCTCATCGCGAAATGCCGCTGTCCGGTTGGAAAGGAAGGGTGAGGGGTCGACAGGGATGCGGACGAAATCGAAACCTGCCTGTTTCAGCGCGAGGAAATTATGTTCCCCGAGGGTTTTGCGCCACTCCGGATAGGGCAGGAGCACGCCTTCGTCATTCCAGCGGCTCTCGTTTGGCCAGGTGGTCCACATGTCGAGATTGACGCCGCGTTGCATCTTGAAGGTCGCCGCGGCAGCCGGAATGCAGAATCCGGCGGCGATCGCTGAACCCAATATCCAAATCAGCAGCTTCTTGAACGTGATCGGCAAGAATGCCATCGCTTCCCTGTCGCCAGTAAAAGGTTGCAAGAAAATGCTCCCAGTGAGAGGAAGGCGGGATGACGGAACAAAGCAGGCTCGCGGATAATAATCCAATGACGGAAGATGAAAAGACGCTTTCGGGCGCTCTGGTGGATGGCGGGCACCGGTTGCTGGCGCGGGTTTATTATGCGGATACGGATTTTTCCGGCGTGGTCTATCACGGCCGTTATCTCGAATTTCTCGAACGCGGACGTACCGATTTTCTCCGTCTGATCGGCATTTACCATTCGGAACTGGCGGACGGGCTGCATGGCGAGCAGCTCGTCTGGATCGTCCGGCGCATGGAGATCGATTTTCGGGCGCCTGCGCACATCGACGATGTGCTGGTGATCGAAACCAAGGTGGAGGATGCTTCGGGTGCCCGCATCCATATGCGGCAGACGATCTCCCGGGAGGGTGCGCTGTTGATTGAGGCGCGGGTCGAGGCGGCGCTGATAAACAGTGCGGGGCGGCCACGCCGTTTCCCCAAGGAATGGAAAGACGTTTTTCAGCTCAAGACGTTATAAATGTTTTCGTCCTGTCAGAATTGCCCGGAATCCTAACTCATCCTTAACCATAACAATCCATTAATGGCGAAGTAGGGAACGACAGGAAGCGAGCGTTTTACTAAAGCGCCTTCCTTTCACCAAATTTAGCCGCAAGAAGCCGCATTAGGGGCTGATTAACCCTATAAAGCGGCGATTGCGACAACAAATGCGACCCTTGCCGCCCGGTCACGAGCCGGGCGTTTGGATTCGAGGATGGTGGACTTATGGAAAACATTGCGCTTGCGGCACCCAGCGCTGACGTCACGCTCTGGGGTCTGTTCATACAGGCGAACTGGGTGGTCAAGCTCGTCATGCTCGGCCTTCTCGGCGCGTCGATCTGGACGTGGGCGATCATTGTCGACAAGACGCTCGGCTTCGGCAGGACGCGGCGCGCGCTTGATCGCTTCGAGCAGGTGTTCTGGTCGGGACAGTCGCTCGAGGAGCTCTACCGCAATCTCAGCGAACGCCGCGCGACGGGCATGAGCGCCATTTTCATGGCGGCGATGCGCGAGTGGAAGAAGTCGTTCGAGAAAGGCGCCCGCTCGCCGATCGCCCTGCAGATGCGCATCGACAAGGCGATGGATGTGGCGCTCGCGCGCGAGAACGACAAGCTCGAAGCGCGGCTGGGGTTCCTCGCGACGATCGGCTCGGCGGCGCCGTTCATCGGGCTTTTCGGCACGGTCGTCGGCATCATGACCTCGTTCCAGGCGATCGCCGCCTCGAAATCGACCAATCTTGCGGTGGTGGCGCCCGGTATCGCCGAGGCCCTGCTGGCGACGGCCATCGGCCTTCTGGCCGCTATTCCGGCTGTTATCGCCTATAACAAGCTTTCGAGCGACGCCGGCAAGATCAGCGCGCGCATGGAGGGCTTCGCCGACGAGTTTTCCGCCATACTCTCGCGGCAAATCGATGAGAAGCTCGCACCGCGCAATCAGTAAAACAGGTTCTGGACGCTAGGGAAACTATGCCATGGGCATGTCGGTGGGAAGTCAAGGGCTGCAGTCGGGACGTCGTCGCCGTGGCCGCAAGAAAGCGCTGATGAGCGAAATCAACGTCACGCCGTTCGTGGACGTGATGCTGGTGCTCTTGATCATCTTCATGGTCGCGGCGCCGCTGCTGACGGTCGGCGTTCCCATCGATCTTCCGGAAACCCAGGCGAAGGCGATGAACGCCCAGACGCAGCCGATCACCGTCTCGGTCAACGACAAAGGGCAGATCTATCTACAGGAAACGGAGATCGGCATAGACGAGGTGGTGCCCAAGCTCGAAGCGATCTCCAAGACCGGCTATGAGGAACGCATCTTCGTGCGCGGCGACAAGACGGCGGATTACGGTACCGTCATGAGGGTCATGGCGCGGATTTCGGCGGCCGGTTTCAAGAATATCGGCCTTGTGACACTCCAGGAGCAGGATAGCTGACGCCATCATGAAGGCTGGCCTGACATCCTCTGCGATCTTGCATGCCATCGTCATCGGGTGGGGATTGTTTTCCTTCTCGTCGCCGAAGACTTTTGACGTGGCCGATACCGAGGCGCTGCCGGTGGATATCGTACCGATCGAGTCGATCGCGCAGGTGCAGCAGGGCGACAAGAAGGCGGCGATGAAGGAAAAGCCCGCGCCGAAGCCGACGAGCAAGCCGAACACGGTCGAGAACGCCGAGAACGCCGGCGACAACGAACTCGATCTGAAAACGCCGCCCAAACCGGATGCGAAACCCAAGCCCGTCGAGACGGCTGAGGCCGCCAAGCCGGAACCAAAGCCCGTCGAAAAGCCCGAGCCTCTTCCTGATCCCAAGCCCGAGCCGAAACCCGAACCCGTAAAGGTTCCGGCGACCGAGGTTCAGCCTCAACCTGAGCCCAAACAGGAGGTGAAGCCGGACGCGGTCGCCGAGGCGATCGAAAAGCAGACGGAAAGTCCCGACGCGGAAACGGTCAAGCTTCCCGACAAGGTGCCCGCGCCCGACGCCAAGCCGAAGCCGCCGCAGGCACAGACGGCCAAGACCCCGGATCGCAGACAGGCCGAGCAGACGGAGAGGTCGGCATCCTCGGCGAAGAATGCCTCGCAGGAGAAAGATGCCATCGCCGATGAGGTTAGGGCGCTTCTCAACCGGGAGAAAGCCTCCGGCGGCGGGGCGAAGCGTTCGACCGAACAGGCATCGCTTGGCGGCGAAAAGAACACCGGGGGTTCCAAGCTGAGCCAGAGCGAAATGGACGCGCTGCGAAGCCAGATTTCCCGTTGCTGGAACGTGCCCGCCGGCGCGGCGGACGCCAAGGGGCTGCGCGTGACGGTGAAGATGAAGCTTACCGAAGCAGGCGAGATCGAGGGTGCGCCCAATGTCGTCTCCGGCGGCGGTGATTCCGGTATCGGCAGGGTGGCCGCCGAGAGCGCGCGGCGTGCCGTGATCCGCTGCGCTCCCTACAATCTGCCGCGCGACAAATATGACGCCTGGGCCGACGTGATCATCAATTTCGACCCCAGCGAAATGTTCTGACAATTTCAACAATTCTGCCAATCAAGTGCCAAGGACAAACGAGGTCCCCGACATTATGAAGACAATGATCCGGACGTTTCTTTCGGCTTTTGCCATGTTCGTGGCGGTGAGCGTGGCGGCGGTCCTGCCCGCCCACGCCGTCGTCGAGATCGACATCAACAAGGGCAATGTGGAGCCGCTGCCGATCGCGATCACCGACTTCCTGTCAGGTGACCAGCTCGGCGCGAACATTTCCTCGATCATTTCCGCGGATCTGGAGCGTTCCGGACTGTTCGCGCCGATCAACAAAGGCGCATTCATCGAGAAGATTTCCAATCCCGACGCTTCGCCGCGCTTCGAAGACTGGAAGGTCATCAATGCGCAGGCGCTGGTCACGGGCCGCGTCACCAAAGAGGCGGACGGGCGGCTGAAGGCCGAGTTCCGCCTGTGGGACACTTTTGCCGGGCAGCAATTGTCCGGACAGCAGTTCTATACCTCACCCGACAATTGGCGTCGCATCGCGCATATTATCGCTGATGCCATTTACGAGCGACTGACCGGCGAGAAGGGCTATTTCGACACACGTATCGTCTTCGTCGATGAATCGGGTTCCAAGGAAAAGCGCGTGAAGCGTCTCGCCATCATGGATCAGGATGGTGCGAACGTCATTTATCTCACCGACGGGCGCGACTTGGTGCTTACCCCGCGCTTCTCACCCAATCGCCAGGAAATCACCTATATGTCGTTCGCTGGCAGCAAGCCGCGCGTCTATCTCCTGCAGCTCGATACGGGGCAGCGCGAGATCGTCGGCAATTTTCCGGGGATGACGATTGCGCCGCGCTTTTCTCCCGACGGGCAGAAGGTGATCATGAGCCTGCTTCAGGATGACGGCAGCGCCAACATCTATACGATGGACCTGCGCAGTCGCACCACGACGCGCCTCACCAGCAGCTCGGCAATCGACACTTCGGCTTCCTATTCGCCGGATGGCACGCAGATCGTGTTCGAGTCGGACCGCGGCGGCCGCCCGCAAATCTATGTGATGGGCGCCGATGGCTCCAATCCACGCCGCGTCTCCTTCGGCGACGGCACCTATTCGACGCCCGTCTGGTCACCACGCGGCGATCTGATCGCCTTCACCAAGCAGTCCGGCGGCCAGTTCTCCATCGGTGTGATGAAGACTGACGGCTCGGGCGAGCGGTTGCTGACGACGGGCTTTCACAACGAGGGCCCGACTTGGGCGCCGAACGGCCGCGTCCTGATGTTCTTCCGCCAGCCTCCCGGCGCCGGCCCGCGCCTCTACACCGTCGATTTGACCGGCCGCAACGAGCGCCAGATCCAGACGCCGAACTTCGCTTCGGATCCGGCCTGGTCGCCGCTGCTCGACTAAGCAACAATCGGGCAAGACGGCGGCGGTTTTTCATCGCCAGCCGTCTTTCCGCCGCATTATCTCTTAATCTCCGGACGGAAAGTCGCCGGGGACGGGAATGGCGCTCAAGAAAGCATTAACCATGTTTCTTGGGCGCGTCTTAACCTCGATATGGTTACTGGTTGTTCACCGCAACATTTCAAATTTCAAGGAGTTCCGGCCCATGCGCCGTATCCAGTCGATTGCACGCAGCCCGATCGTTGTCGCCCTTTTCATGACGCTTGCCGTTGCCGGATGCGCCTCCAAGAAAAATCTTCCGAACAATGCCGGTGATCTTGGGCTGGGCGCAAACGGAGCTGCTCCCGGCTCCGCGCAGGATTTCACGGTCAATGTCGGCGACCGTATCTTCTTCGATACCGATTCCTCGGTCATTCGCGCCGATGCGCAGCAGACGCTCGCCAAGCAGGCCCAGTGGCTGCAGCGTTATCCGAACTACCAGATCACGATCGAAGGCCATGCCGACGAGCGCGGCACACGCGAGTACAACCTCGCCCTTGGCCAGCGCCGCGCCGCCGCCACGCGTGACTATCTGGCATCGCAGGGTGTGCCTGCAAACCGCATGCGCACCATTTCCTACGGCAAGGAACGCCCGGTCGCGGTTTGCGACGATATTTCCTGCTGGTCGCAGAACCGCCGCGCGGTCACCGTTCTCGGCGGCGCCGGCAGCTAAGGCTGTTTCCTCCAGATGTCTCAGGACATTGGGGCAGGCTTGCAAAAAAGCCACATATCGATAAAGAAAAGCGGCCCTACCGGCCGCTTTTTTGTTTCGTCCATCTCTCCCAACAAACTTTGGCCGAACTCGCTTGCCTTCAAATGGGGCATGGACTGATAAATGAGCAAGCCGACCGGTATGGCGGTGTTTCTTCTCACGGCATGGGCCGACAAAAGGGGCCAAAGAGGAATGAACGAACCATTGAAAAGACTGATATTGGGTATGGCTGTGCTACCGCTGCTTGTCGGAGGGCCGGTGCTCGCCGCGAGCGCCGATCAGGGAGGCAGGCAACCCGTGCAGGCTTCACGCGCGACCCTTGCAGACAAGCTCCTGCCGGCATGGATGACGCAGAAATCGGATGCGGAAGCGCCCGCTGCCCGTGATCAGGTGCAGTTGGCGCAGGTTGCCGATCCTCGTGTGCGGCAGCTCGAGGAGCAGATCCGTGATCTGACCGGCAAGGTCGAGGAGCTGAATTTCCAAATCCTCCAGATGCAGGAGCAGATGCGCAAGGTGCAGGAGGACAATGAATTCCGGTTCGAGGAGCTGGAGAAGAGCAAGCGCTCGGATGCCGGCGGGCGTCAGGACAGGGCTGTTGCATCCGCTTCCCGCGGAAGCAACGTCGAGGCATCGGGAGATGCCTCGATCGCTTCGATCTCCACGCCTGCTCAGAGCGGCACATCCGCCCGCGCCGATTCCACTGCCATTGAACCGCAAAGCACGCCGAAAGAGCAGGGCGTTCCTCCCCGCACGCTCGGCACGATCCGTTTTGACGCCAATGGCAATGCAATCGGCGGGACGATCGAAGCGCCCGCGGCATCCGACGGCGATGCGCCTTCCATGGTGCCGAAGGGTGGCAACGATGTCGCCGCGCTGCCTCAGACGGATGATCCGCGGGAGCTCTATCAGCTCGCCTATCAATATATATTGGCGGGTGATTACCGCGCCGCTGAAACGGCTTTCCGCGAGCACATCAGCCGTTTTCCCAGTGACCCCATGACCTCCGATGCGCGGTTCTGGCTGGGGGAATCGCTCTATGCCCAGGAACGCTATCCCGAAGCGGCGACGGTCTTCATCGATACGCAACGTGATTTTCCGCAATCCAAACGCGGGGCCGAGAATCTGCTGAAGCTCGGCATGACCATGTCGAAGATGAAAGATCACGATGTCGCCTGTGCAACATTCGCCCAGGTGCCGACGCGTTACCCGAATGCGCCGCCGGCCGTTCTGGAACGGGTCACGGATGAGCGTACCAAAAACCGCTGCTGAGCCGGTTGCCCGCCAAGGTTTTTCACAGGTTGGTCCCGCACGGATTTTCGCGCCGATCGATTTCGGCAGGGAACGCGCCGTCATCGCAGCGGTTTCGGGCGGCAGCGATTCGCTGGCCCTGCTTTTCCTGCTGAAGGACTATCTCTCCGGGATCGGCAATGCGCCGGAACTGATCGCCGTCACGGTTGACCATGGACTGCGTCCGGAATCGGCTGACGAAGCAGCGGCGGTGGCAGAGCTTTGCACGAAACACGGCATTGCCCATCGCATTCTGCGCTGGGAAGGCGAGAAACCCAAAACCGGCATCCCGGCGGCGGCGCGCGAAGCGCGCTATCGCCTCCTGGTGGAGGCCGCGCGAGCGGCCGGCGCCGGGCTCGTCTTCACTGGCCATACGCAGGACGATCAGATCGAGACGTTCCTGATGCGCAAGGTGCGCGGCGGAGAACGCGGGCTGGCGGGGATGGCGGCGCTGACCTTGCTCGATGGCCAGATCTGGCTCCTGCGTCCGCTGCTCGCAACGCGCAGGACGGATTTGCGTGCATTCCTGTCGGAACGGCGGATCGCATGGTTCGAAGATCCGACCAATGAAAACACGGCTTTTGAACGCCCGCGTATACGCCGCGGCTCCGATGATGTGAAGCGGAGTGCCGTTCTCGAGGAGATTGCGGCGCGAATGGCGGCGCGGCGGGAACAAGGCATGGCCTCGGCCGCTTTCCTTTCTGCGGGACAGGTCCATATCGAGCCTGGCGATGTCGCAACCATCAATACAGGGGCGCTGGTGGATACAGGACAAGATGTCGCTGCGCTGGCCCTCGGCGTGCTCGTCGCCGTCATCGGCGGACGAAGCTTCCTGCCGGGCGAGGCAGAGCGTGCGCGTCTTCTCGCTCATCTCGCCGAGGAAAGCGGGCCGGTCAGACTCAGCCTCGGCGGCTGTATCGTGCAGCGCGGGGCGAAACGACATCGCATCTGGCGCGAGGCCCGCGGGCTGCCGAGCCTGACGCTCGCTTCCGGCAAAAGCGCCATCTGGGATGGGCGCTACCGGATCGTCAATCGCATTCCCGGCGGTGAGGATGTGCGGATCGCGCCGCCAACGGCCGCGCAATTGACCGCGTTCTGCCTGAGCAACGGCCTGGAGGACATGGATTTTTATCGCGCTGCCGTTCTGACTGGGCCGGCGGTCCAGGTTGGCGGCGAGATCATCGATATTCCCGCGATGACAGACGGCCGCTTTCTGCCCCCGGAACTGGCGGTCACGCGGCATATCGCCCTGTTCGACAAGGTGTTGCCGGGGCACGATCTGGCGCTTGCCAATGCCACCGCGCGTCTGTTCGGGCGGGCTGGCTATCCGCAGCCGCCAGCGTTGCCGAATATGTTGTAAACCAGAGCGATAAGAATCGCAGCAACAGCTATGGTCTGCCTTGGCAAGGCCTTGCTTCGATCCTATGTTAGCTGAAATTGCCGTTCCGGCTTTTCCGGGGCGGGCGTGATGACCGATTGGACCCGTTATGAATCCGAATTATCGCAACTTCGCCTTGTGGGCGATAATTGCCCTTCTCCTGATTGCGCTTTTCAATCTGTTCCAGAGCCCGGCGCAACGCACGTCGTCGCGCGAGATTTCCTATTCACAGTTCATCGATGATGTCGCGAACGGACGGGTCAAATCGGTGACCATTACGGGGGAGCGAATCAGCGGCACCTATTCCGATAACGGCTCCACCTTCCAGACCTATTCTCCGGGTGATACCGGCCTCGTTTCCCGGCTCGAGAACAAGGGCGTCGCGATCACCGCGCGTCCCGAAAGCGATGGCTCCAGCTCGCTCGTCGGCATCCTTCTCTCATGGCTGCCGATGATCCTGATCCTCGGCGTCTGGATCTTCTTCATGCGCCAGATGCAGGGCGGCTCGCGCGGGGCGATGGGCTTCGGCAAGTCGAAGGCCAAGCTTTTGACGGAAGCGCATGGCCGCGTGACTTTCCAGGACGTGGCGGGCGTGGACGAAGCCAAGGAAGATCTCGAGGAGATCGTCGAGTTCCTGCGCGATCCGCAGAAGTTCCAGCGCCTTGGCGGCCGCATCCCGCGCGGCGTGCTGCTCGTTGGCCCTCCGGGAACCGGTAAGACGCTGCTCGCCCGCGCCATCGCAGGCGAGGCGAATGTGCCGTTCTTCACCATCTCCGGTTCGGATTTCGTCGAAATGTTCGTCGGCGTCGGCGCAAGCCGCGTCCGCGACATGTTCGAGCAGGCCAAGAAGAACGCGCCCTGCATCATTTTCATCGACGAAATCGATGCCGTCGGCCGTCATCGCGGCGCCGGGCTCGGCGGCGGCAATGACGAGCGCGAGCAGACGCTGAACCAGCTGCTGGTCGAGATGGACGGTTTCGAGGCCAATGAGGGCATCATCCTGATCGCCGCGACCAACCGCCCCGATGTTCTCGACCCGGCGCTCTTGCGTCCCGGCCGTTTCGACCGCCAGGTGGTCGTGCCCAATCCGGATGTCGCCGGCCGCGAGAAGATTTTGAAGGTTCATGTCCGCAACGTGCCGCTGGCGCCCAATGTGGATTTGAAGGTGCTGGCGCGCGGTACGCCCGGCTTCTCCGGCGCCGATCTGATGAACCTCGTCAACGAGGCTGCCCTGATGGCGGCGCGGCGCAATAAGCGCCTTGTCACCATGCTCGAATTCGAGGATGCCAAGGACAAGGTGATGATGGGCGCGGAGCGCCGCTCCAGCGCCATGACGCAGGAAGAGAAGGAGCTGACCGCCTATCACGAGGCCGGTCACGCCGTCGTGGCGATGAACGTCGCCGCCGCCGATCCGGTACACAAGGCGACGATCATTCCGCGCGGCCGCGCGCTCGGCATGGTCATGCAGTTGCCGGAAGGCGACAAATATTCGATGAGCTACAAGTGGATGGTGTCCCGGCTCGCCATCATGATGGGCGGCCGCGTGGCCGAGGAGCTCAAGTTCGGCAAGGAGAACATCACCTCGGGCGCATCGTCCGATATCGAGCAGGCGACCAAGCTCGCCCGCGCCATGGTGACGCGCTGGGGCTTTTCCGACAAGCTCGGCCAGGTGGCCTATGGAGAAAACCAGGAAGAGGTGTTCCTGGGGCACTCCGTCGCGCGCCAGCAGAACATTTCGGAAGAGACCGCGCAGCTGATCGATGCCGAGGTTCGCAAGCTGATCGACAATGCCTACACCGAGGCGCGCAGCATCCTGACCAAGAAGAAGAAGGAATGGATTGCGATCGCAGAGGGCCTGCTCGAATATGAGACGCTGAGCGGTGAAGAGCTCAAGGCGCTTACTGCCGGCAAGAAGCCGGCGCGCGATCTGGGCGACGACACGCCGCCTTCACGAGGCTCCAGCGTTCCCAAAGCGGGTGCCGCCAAGAAGCGCAAGGGCAACGAGCCCGACACCGGCATGGAGCCGCAGCCGCAATCGTAAATGCGGAGCTATCCGACATTTCCAATGAAAAGCAGCCGGGCAATGCCCGGCTGTATCATGTGAGGCAGTATTGCTCCCTCAAGCCAGCAAAACGCGCTGAAAGCCTCGGTTAAGGAATCCCGGTTCATTATTGGGTGTAATGAGGTTGCATCTTTTGCACCCTCACAAGGATATGTAGGCTACTTACAAAAGGTTAAATTGCGCAGAGTTGCTGTTTCTGCGATAAAACAGCCCAAAAAGCCTGCACAAAAACTCAGATAAGGCACAATCATGAGTCGCAAATATTTCGGAACGGACGGCATCCGCGGAAAAGCCAACAGCTCTCCCATGACACCGGATATCGCCATGAAGGTCGGCATGGCGGTCGGGCTCATCTTCAGGAAATCGGGCCAGGGCAAGCGCGTCGTGATCGGCAAGGATACGCGTCTTTCCGGTTACATGCTGGAGAATGCGCTGGTGGCGGGCTTCACCGCGACGGGCATGGATGTCTTCCTGCTCGGCCCCATTCCGACGCCTGCTGTGGCGATGCTGTGCCGGTCGCTGCGCGCCGATATCGGCGTGATGATCTCGGCCTCGCACAATCCCTATTACGACAACGGCATCAAGCTGTTCGGTCCCGATGGTTTCAAGCTCTCTGACGAGTTGGAACTCGAAATCGAGAAGCTGATCCAAGAAGATATGAGCGGCATGCTGGCCAGCAATGGCGATATCGGCCGGGCCAAGCGCGTCGAGGGCGACATCTACCGCTACATCGAGTTCGCCAAGCGTACTCTGCCGCGCAACCTTTCGCTTTCAGGCCTGCGCATCGTGGTCGATTGCGCGCATGGCGCCGCCTACAAGGTGGCCCCCTCGGCGCTTTGGGAGCTCGGCGCGGAAGTGGTCACGATCAACAATGAGCCGAACGGCATCAATATCAATGAGGATTGCGGATCGACCCATCCAATCGGCCTCATGAAAAAGGTGCACGAGGTCAGGGCCGATCTCGGCATCGCGCTTGACGGCGATGCCGACCGGGTGCTGATGGTCGACGAGAACGGCAATGTCATCGATGGCGACCAACTGATGGCGGTGATCGCCGAATCCTGGGCCGATACCGGCCGGCTGACCGGGGGCGGCATCGTCGCCACCATCATGTCCAATCTGGGTCTCGAACGCTTCCTCGGCGGCATGGGGCTGACCCTCGCGCGGACCAAGGTGGGCGATCGCTATGTCGTCGAACACATGCGGGAGCATGGCTTCAATGTCGGCGGCGAGCAGTCGGGCCATATCGTCCTTTCCGATTTCTCGACCACGGGCGATGGTCTCGTCTCGGCCCTGCAGATCCTCGCAGTGATGCAGGAGCAGCAGCGGCCATTGAGCGAGATCTGCCAGAAATTCGAACCGGTGCCGCAGCTCCTGAAAAATGTGCGCACCACCGGCGGCAAGCCACTCGAGGACAAGAGCGTCAAGAGCGCCATCGACGATGCCCGCGATCGGCTCGGCAAGGCCGGGCGCTTGGTCATCCGGCCATCCGGAACTGAGCCGCTGATCCGCGTGATGGCCGAGGGCGACGATCGCAATCTCGTCGAAACGGTCGTCAACGATATCGTCAATGTGATATCAGGTGTCCGTACCGCAGCCTGACGAGCGGCCCACACTTTTCGCGAATCTGTTTCAAAAAGGCTCCGTTCTGGAGCCTTTTTCTTTGGTGGGTTCCGAATTTCTTAACAAGAATGGTGAAAAAACAGGGTTAAGCCGGGCTTAACTTTTCCCGTCTATTTCTAGCGATTGAAGTCAGTGGGTTCCGGCGCGTCAGCGCCAATAAGTTCCGGATGGGAAGCGACCATGCTCAATCAGACAAGATCCTTTATCGTCGGCGCGGTATTTCTGACCGTCGCCGGAGCCTCTCATTCCGCTCTCGCGGCGGACTTCGTGGAACCGGTGCCTGAAACACCGATCGTGCCCGAAGTGGTGGTGCCCCCGTCCGTCGGCGGCTGGTATCTGCGCGGCGATGTCGGCTATTCCTGGGCCAAGTTCCGCAAGGCCACCTACGCCACTTTCGGCTGCGATGAATGCGGCGCAGGCAGTATCGGCGAGAATGAACTTGATGGCGACCTGAAGGGCTCGTTCCTCATTGGCGGTGGTATCGGCTATCAGGTGACGGACTATTTCCGCACCGATCTGACGGTGGATTATCTCACACGCTCGAAATTCTCCGGCGAAACGGTCGGCACCTGCACGTCCGGTGGCGCGGCATTCGCTTGTACCTCGACCGACAGCAGCAAGCTCTCCGCACTGTCGATCCTCGCCAATGCCTATGTTGATCTCGGCAATTTCAATGGCTTCACGCCCTATGTCGGTGCCGGTATCGGCGGTACGCGGGTCAAGTGGGGAACGCTCGAGAACACGATCGGCGGCGATTTCGATCAGAGCGGCACGGAATATCATGATGGTGCTGCAAGCTGGCGCTTCACCTGGGCGCTGATGGCTGGCGTCTCCGTCGATATTGCGCAGAACCTGAAGCTCGATGCCGGTTATCGCTATCGCCGGATCGAAGGCGGCAACATGTTCGCCGGCAATGATTTCGTCGGCAAGGGCTATGATGACGGGCTGTCGCTGCACGACGTGCGCGTCGGTCTGCGCTACCAGTTCGGCGGACCGTCCGCGGTCGCTTATGCGCCCGAGCCACTGCCGGTCTACAAATAGTCTGATACCTCCCAACCTCCAGCGGCCCGGCTTCGGTCGGGCTTTTTTTTTGAGCAGATGTGCCGGCGTGGCATCAGACCTGCCACGGCAGCATCCGTCAGGGCGCAGCCCGTTATGCTTAACGGCTGTTTAAGGTTTTTGGTTAATGATCGGCGACATGGCGGCAAGGCGTCTATCGCCCGTATCCGTGGGGGATTCGATATGACAAGCAACAAGCGCATTTTGGCGGCCGCATTGTTCGGCCAGTTTCTGGCAGGCCCGGCATTTGCTGCCGATTACGATCCGGTCTATGTGCAGCCCGAAGCTGCTCCCGTCGAAGTCGCATCCGGATGGTATCTGCGTGGCGATGTCGGCCACAGCTTCGATGCTGAAACCGATGGGCATTATCGGGTCCTGGACAGCGGCGTCATTACCGAGCGCGACTACGACACCATAGAGTTGCGCGGCAATACGGATTTCAGTATCGGCGCCGGCTACCGTTTCAACCGCTATCTGCGTGCGGATGCGACGCTCGGCTACTGGAACCGCGATGTCTTCGGCTCGACGGCGTTCAGCGACGTGCTCTTCTTTGACGACACGTCCAAGATCAGCGCATGGGAGCTGATGGCCAATGCTTATGTCGACATCGCCACCTGGGGCAAGATCACGCCCTATATCGGCGGCGGCCTCGGCTTCACACGGGTCAAATACGGCACGCTGAAGAATCGCGCATTCTGCTATGAGCCATCCATCTGCGGTAATAGCTACGAGGCAGATCATGGCGGCCTGTCATCGACACGCTTTACCTGGGCACTGATGGCTGGCGCGACGGTTGACATAACAGCCAATACCAAGCTTGATTTCGGCTATCGTTACTCGCACATAAAGGGCGGCAAGGCCTTCGGCTGGGATGCTTTCGACCAGGCAGCGGGTGCGACGGGGCCGCAGGGCTATGACGACGGTTTCTCGGTGCATCAGGTCCGAGTCGGCTTGCGCTATGAGTTCGGCGGGCCGCAGATGGCGGTCTACCAGCCCGAACCTATGCCAGTTTATAATGAAGGCCCGGCACCGGTCTATAAATGAACCAAACGAATTGGAGAAAGAGCCCGGCTTGACCGGGCTTTTTTGTTGTTGCCCCCGGCTTCATTATCCTGCCTTTGCAAAAGTGATGTCGCGGGCGAACAAATTTCTTGACTGCATGCGACGTTTCTCCTAATTCCCGCAGCGGGCCACCTCTCCCCAACGAGAGGCGTGCTATCTGAAAGGATAGGAAAACATGACTGATATCGCGAAGCCGGACAAGCGTCCGGCCAATCCCAATTTTTCATCCGGTCCCTGTGCAAAACGTCCCGGCTGGTCGCTTCAAGCTCTCGCCGATGCCTCTCTTGGTCGCTCGCATCGTGCCAAAATCGGCAAGACCAAGCTGAAGGACGCCATCGACCTTACCCGCGAAGTCCTCCAGGTTCCCGCCGATTACCGCATCGGCATCGTGCCTGCATCCGATACCGGTGCCGTGGAAATGGCGCTCTGGTCGCTGCTCGGCGAACGCGGCGTCGACATGGTCGCCTGGGAGAGCTTCGGCGCTGGCTGGGTGACGGATGTCGCCAAGCAACTGAAGCTCGAGGATGTGCGTATCTTCGAAGCGCCCTATGGCGAAATCGTTGATTTCAGCAAAGTTGATTTCGACCGCGACGTGGTCTTCACCTGGAACGGCACGACCTCGGGCGTGCGCGTGCCCAATGCCGATTTCATTCCTGATGATCGCAAGGGTTTGACCATTTGCGACGCAACTTCGGCCGCATTCGCTCAAGCCCTCGATTTCTCCAAGCTCGATGTCGTCACCTTCTCCTGGCAGAAGGTGCTGGGCGGGGAGGGCGCGCATGGCGTGCTGATCCTGTCGCCTCGCGCCGCCGAGCGGCTGGAAAGCTATAAGCCGGCCTGGCCGCTGCCGAAGATCTTCCGCCTCACCAAGGGCGGCAAGCTGATCGAAGGCATCTTTGCCGGCGAGACGATCAACACGCCCTCCATGCTGTGCGTCGAGGATTATCTCGATGCGCTCCATTGGGCGAAATCGATCGGCGGGCTCGATGCGCTGATCGCCCGTGCCGACAAGAACTTCGCCGTGCTCGACGCCTATGTCGAAAAGACGCCTTGGATCGCCAATCTGGCCGTGAAGCCGGAAACGCGCTCCAACACCTCCGTCTGCCTGACCATCGTCGATCATGATGTGTTGGCGCTCGACGCAGACGCCCAGGCGGCCTTCGCGAAGGGTATGGTCTCCGCTCTCGACAAGGAGGGTGTCGCCTATGACATCGGCGCCTATCGCGATGCGCCTTCGGGCCTGCGCATCTGGGCCGGGGCGACCATCGAGGCTTCCGATCTCGAAGCGCTTACTGCGTGGCTCGACTGGGCCTTCGCCAATCAGAAGGCCGAGCTGAAAAAAGCCGCCTGATCTGGTCTTCAAGCGGCCGCGCCTGAGCGGCCGCCTTCATCCCCGTTTCATATCTATCTGATGGAGGCCATCATGGCACCTCGCGTACTCGTTTCCGACAAGCTGTCGCCGACCGCCGTACAAATCTTCAAGGACCGCGGCGTCGAAGTCGATTACCTGCCCGATCTCGGCAAGGACAAGGAAAAACTCCTCGAAGTCATCGACCAGTATGACGGTCTGGCGATCCGCTCGGCCACCAAGGTCACGGAAAAGCTGATCGCCGCCGCCAAGAAGCTCAAGGTCATCGGCCGCGCCGGCATCGGCGTCGACAATGTCGACATCCCGGCGGCGTCACGCCGCGGCATTATTGTCATGAACACGCCCTTCGGCAATTCGATCACGACGGCCGAGCACGCCGTGGCGATGATGTTCGCCGTCGCCCGCCAGCTGCCGGAGGCGGATGTCTCCACCCGCGCCGGCAAATGGGAAAAGAATCGCTTCATGGGCGTCGAGATCACCGGCAAGACGCTGGGCGTGATCGGCTGCGGCAATATCGGCTCGATCGTGGCAACGCGCGGCATCGGCCTGAAGATGCACGTCATTGCCTTCGATCCGTTCCTCTCGGAAGCCCGCGCGCAGGAATTGGGCGTGGAAAAGGTGGAGCTCGACGATCTCTTCGCACGTGCCGATTTCATCACGCTGCATACGCCGCTCACCGACAAGACGCGCAACATCATCAATGCCGAAGCCATCGCCAAGATGAAGGACGGCGTGCGCATCATCAATTGCGCGCGCGGCGGCTTGATCGTCGAGAAGGACCTGATCGAGGGGCTGAAGTCCGGCAAGGTCGCCGGCGCCGGCATCGACGTGTTCGAAACGGAACCGGCAACCGAGAACGAGCTGTTCCATCTGCCCAACGTCGTCTGCACGCCGCATTTGGGTGCTTCGACCTCGGAAGCGCAGGAGAATGTCGCGTTGCAGGTGGCCGAGCAGATGTCGGACTACCTCATCAAGGGGGCCGTCACCAACGCCATCAACATGCCGTCGATCACGGCGGAAGAAGCACCAAGGCTGAAGCCTTTCGTCAAGCTGGCGGAAGTGCTGGGCGCGTTCGTAGGCCAGGTGACGGATGAGCCGATCCAGGAAGTGGAAGTGCTTTTCGACGGCGTGACCGCGACGATGAACACCCGGGCGCTCGTCAGCGCCGCTCTTGCCGGTCTGATCCGTCCGCAGGTGGCCGACGTCAACATGGTCTCCGCGCCGATCATGGTCAAGGAGCGCGGCATCATCGTTTCCGAGGTCAAGCGCGACAAGTCGGGCGTGTTCGACGGTTATATCAAGCTGACGGTGAAGACCACGCAGCGCACTCGGTCCATCGCTGGCACCTGTTTCTCCGATGGCAAGCCGCGCTTCATTCAGATCAAGGGCATCAATCTCGACGCCGAGGTCGGTCAGCACATGCTCTACACCACCAACAACGACACGCCGGGCATGATCGGCCTGCTGGGCACGGTGTGCGGCAAGCACGGTGTCAACATCGCAAACTTCTCGCTCGGCCGCAATCATCCGGGTGGGGACGCGATCGCGCTGCTCTATCTTGACGAGCAGGTGCCCGAGCGCGTTCTGGAAGAGTTGCGCACCAACACGGCTATTCTTTCGGCTCGTCCGCTGGAATTCGACGTGGCCGAGGCCTGAGGATAAATGAATGAGATGAATGGCGGCCTGCACTGGCGGCTGATGCGAGGGGCGGATATCCCTGATGTCAGCACCATTGCCGCCGCCATTCATACGGATTTCTTCGAGGATGACGCCGTCTTCATCGAACGGCTGAAGCTTTATCCTGCGGGATGCTTCGCCCTCGAAGGGGATGGGGCGCTGGTTGGCTATGGTATCAGTCATCCCTGGCGCCTGTTCGAGATACCGGCCCTGAACACGCTTCTCGGGGAACTGCCGGAAAGCGCGGACACGTATTATCTGCATGATATTGCGCTTCTACCGGAAGCCCGGTCCGGCGGTGCGGCGCGCCGCGTCGTGGCGATGATGGCGGAGCAGGCGATGCGCGACGGATTCGCGGCCATGTCGCTCGTCGCGGTGAACGGTTCGTCAGGTTTCTGGCAGAAACAGGGTTTTTCGATTGCGGATGTGTCCGAACTTGGCGACAAGCTTCTCAGCTATTCCGGCGATGTGCGATATATGACACGGGAGTTGTCTTCCGCCTGACGGCTTTTACGTTTCTTGCGTAAAGAATGGTTTCCAATAGGAGCCCGAGGCTCTATAGAGGCTCACGTTTGCACTTCATGGCGGGCGTGTTTCCGCCCAGAGCGGAGAGTTTTTTCATGGCCAATGTGGTTGTCGTCGGGTCGCAGTGGGGCGACGAGGGCAAGGGTAAGATCGTCGACTGGCTGTCGGAGCGTGCCGATGTGATCGTGCGCTACCAGGGCGGTCACAATGCCGGCCATACGCTGGTCATTGACGGCGTCAGCTACAAGCTCTCACTGCTTCCGTCAGGCCTTGTGCGCGGCAAGCTCAGCGTCATCGGCAATGGTGTGGTGGTCGATCCGCATCATTTCGTGATGGAAGTGGAGAAGCTGCGTGGGCAGGGTGTCACGGTGACGCCGGAGGTGCTGCGGGTTGCCGAGAATGCACCTTTGATCCTGTCGCTGCATCGCGATCTCGATGCCACCCGCGAAAACGCCAATTCCGGCCTCAAGATCGGCACGACCAAGCGCGGCATCGGTCCTGCCTATGAGGACAAGGTCGGCCGCCGCGCCATCCGCCTGATCGATCTGGCCGAGCCCGAAACGCTGATGCCCAAGGTCGAGCGCCTGCTTGCCCATCACAACGCGCTTCGCCGTGGCATGGGGAAGGACGAGATCGAGCTGCAGGCGATCTATGACGAATTGATGCAGGTTGCAGACCAGGTACTGCCGTTCATGGATCAGGTCTGGCGCGTGCTCGACGAACGCCGCAAGGCGGGCGACCGCATCCTTTTCGAGGGCGCGCAGGGCGCTCTGCTCGACAATGACCACGGCACCTATCCTTTCGTGACCTCGTCCAACACGGTCGCCGGCCAGGCCGCCGCCGGCTCCGGCCTCGGCCCGACGGCGATTGGTTATGTGCTCGGCATCACGAAAGCCTATACGACGCGCGTGGGCGAGGGGCCGTTCCCAACCGAGCTGGACGATGAGATCGGCAATTTCCTTGGCACGCGCGGCCATGAATTCGGCGTGGTGACGGGCCGCAAGCGCCGCTGCGGCTGGTTCGATGCGGTGATCGTGCGCCAGACGGTCCGCACATCAGGCATCACGGGTATCGCGCTCACCAAGCTCGATGTGCTCGACGGTCTCGAAGAGATCAAAATCTGCGTGGCCTATGAACTCGACGGGAAGCGGATCGATTATCTGCCGGCTTCGATGGGGGCGCAGGCGCGTGTCAAGCCGATCTATGAAACGCTGCCGGGCTGGTCGGAAACGACGGCCGGTGCGCGTTCCTGGAATGAGCTTCCGGCGCAGGCGGTCAAATATGTCCGCCATATCGAGGAACTGATCGGCGCGCCCGTCGCGATGCTTTCGACGAGCCCGGAACGCGAGGACACGATCCTGGTGACGGATCCTTTCCAGGATTGATCGTTGCAGCCGGACAGTGATGGGTGGTTAGGGGAGCAAAATCGTTCCGAAATTTTGCTTTTGCTTGATTATTGTGATTATTGAGCAATTTAATAGCCAAACCTATTCGCAAATCATGAGCATCCCGGCATGGCAGATTTCGCAGCGGTACTGAAAAAGACCATCGATGCGCAGGCGCATCCAACGCCCGAATTGCGTCAGCGCGTCTATGCCAAGGCGCGCGCGACAATCGAGCAGAAGCTCGTCTCCGCCAACGCGCCCGCTGCCGTCGCCAATCGCCAGCGCAAGGCGCTGGAAGACGCCATCGCCGAGGTCGAGGATCAATATGCGGCGCCGCAAGTAAGTGAAGCGCCGGAGCCAAGCAAGGTTCCCGAGGCAGATAAGGTGCCTGAAGTAAAGCAGGAGCCGAAGGTAGTCGCGCCGGAGCCTGCCGTAGAAAAGCCCGTTGTCAAAAAGCATCTTGCAGAGGAAACCGCTCCCGCGGAAGAAACGAGTGTGCCGGAAGCCGAGCCTGTCGGCGATACAGAGCCGCAGCCGTCCGATCCGCTCGAGGAGTTTCTGAAGGGGGCGCAGCCTGCCCCGATGTCTTCCCATCCGATGCCGGATTTTACCTCCGCTGCTCCGGGAGCATCGCGATCGCAGGCTTTGCATGAAAACGATCCCGTGCTTTCCGTGGACCGTAGCGATCAGGACGAATGGCGCAAGGATCGGGAGGAGGAAGACGCCTTTGCGCGTGATCCTTCCTATGGCGAAGCCGGCGAAAGACGCCGCGGTGTCGGCAAGGGGCTGATCATCGGACTGCTCTCACTGATCGTGCTGTGCGGCGCCGGCTATGCCGCCTGGGTCAACAAGGAACAACTGCAGACCTATCTGGCTGGTGTGATGGACCAGTTCAACGGAGGCGATGAAGCCGCGGAAGAACCGGCTCCCCCGCTCACGGGTGAACAGCCGGTAGAGGAGCCCCAACCGGCGCCTGCGAACACGCAGCCCGCGGAGAACGACGCCGGCCAGCAGCCGCAATCCCCGCCGAAACTGACACAGCGCCTGTTGCCTGATGGTTCCGAGGTGGATCCCGGTCCGGCCGGCGACAAGCCAGGTATAGGAGAGGGGACGTCGACGGCCGCCTCCAGCGACGGGGCACAGACGCCGGCGCCGGCAGCGCCTCAAGCGGCAGTCCCCGTCGGGCAGCAGGCGTTCTTCTACGAGGAACGTAGCGGCCAGGAGGCGGGTTCCGCCAAAAAGGGTTCGGTCGTGTGGTCGGTGGTGCAGGATTCGCCCGGCGAAGGCGAGCCGGAAGAGCCGGCGATCCGCGGTGAGGTCACAGTGCCGGAAAACGGCATCAGCCTGCGCATGACGATCCGCCGCAATACCGATAAATCGTTGCCGGCGAGCCATCTGGTGGAAATGATCTTCACCGTACCGGAGAATTTCCCCGGCGGCGCGATCGACAATGTGCAGCGTATGACGTTCAAGGATACCGAACAGGCTGCCGGAAGCCCGCTGATCGCCGTTCCGACCAAGATCGCGGACAACATCTTCATTGTGTGGCTGAACGATGCGCGCACTGCCATCGATACCAATATGACGCTCATGCGTCGCCAGCAATGGATCGACATTCCGATCACCTACCGGACGGGTCGCCGCGCGCTCATCACCCTCGAGAAGGGCGTGCCCGGCGACAAGGTATTCGATGAGGTGCTGAAGAGTTGGGGAAGCACTGGCAGCGGTGACAGCAATACCGGCGGCTGATGGCCGTGTTTCCGGCGTTCAAAGCATAGAAAAAGGGCTCCGTCGATCGACGGAGCCCTTTTCGTTTATCAGGACCTTATGACGGGCCGTTATCTCATAAGCCGTTTTTTGAGGCTACTGAGCAGCACCGGCATGAGCCAGCGCCCTCTGCTGGTTGATCGCGGCCGCCTTCACCGAATCCTGCACCTTTTCGAAGGCGCGGACCTCGATCTGGCGAACACGCTCGCGGCTGATGCCGAACTCGGTCGACAGATCCTCCAGCGTAACCGGATCATCCGAGAGACGGCGCGCCTCGAAGATGCGACGTTCGCGGTCGTTGAGCGAAGCCATGGCGCCGCTCAGCATCGAACGACGGTTTTCCAGCTCGTCCTGTTCGATCAGCATCTGCTCCTGGCTTGAACTGTCATCGACGAGCCAATCCTGCCATTCGCCGGATTCGCCCTCCGTCGCGCGGATCGGCGCATTGAGCGAAGCATCGCCGGACAGGCGACGGTTCATCGAGATCACCTCTTCCTCGCTGACATTCAGCCGGGTGGCGATTTCGCTGACCTGCTCGGGGTTCAGATCACCCTCGTCGAGCGCCTGAATCTTGCTTTTCACCTTGCGCAGGTTGAAGAACAGACGCTTCTGATTGGCGGTCGTCCCCATTTTGACAAGGCTCCACGAACGCAGGATATATTCCTGGATGGAAGCCTTGATCCACCACATGGCATAGGTGGCGAGCCGGAAACCGCGCTCCGGTTCAAAGCGCTTGACCGCCTGCATCAGGCCGACATTACCCTCGGAGATCACTTCTCCGATCGGCAAGCCATAGCCGCGATAGCCCATGGCGATCTTCGCCACGAGACGAAGATGGCTCGTCACGAGCTTGTGGGCCGCCTGCGGGTCGGCATGTTCCAGATAACGCTTGGCCAGCATGTATTCTTCCTGCGGCTCAAGCATTGGAAAGCGGCGGATTTCTTCGAGATAGCGGGTAAGACCGCCGTCACCGGAAACTAGACTTGGAAGACTGGTCTGGGCCATATAGCACCCTCCTCTTGGATATCGGGTCCCCAACGTGGCAGACCCGTTGCGCCCGACTGCCCTTCGCACTTCGGGCGTAAGATGACCTATATAATCATCATTTGGGCAAAAACACGATCCTTTAAGGCGCGAAACAATCTGTCACATCAAAGTGAACGATAATTCGGTGCGAAAAGTTTCACTTTTTTCGAAACAAAAAAACTCAAATCTGAACGGCTTTCAGGCTGCCTGTATAGCCTCCAAGCCGATCTCATGTGTCCGCATGAGCGCGGAATGCAGCAACCAGTTCGGCCATATCCTCAGGCAAGGGGGCTTCGAAGCGCATCACGACGTCATTCGCCGGATGGGCGAAGCTCAGCAGCCTTGCGTGCAGCGCCTGGCGAGGAAACGCCGTCACCGCCTGCTTCAACGGTTCAGCCAGCTTGTTCGCCTTGGTCTTGAATGCGCTGCCATATTCCATATCACCGACAAGGGGGTGACCGATATGGGCCATATGGACGCGGATCTGATGCGTCCTACCGGTTTCCAGGCGGCATTCGATCAGAGAGGCGAGGGCGGTCGCGTCCTCTTTGGCGCCGAATTTTTCGATCACCGAATAATGGGTGACCGCATGGCGGGCATCCTCGCGGTCGGGATGGGCCACCGCCTGCTTGGTGCGGTCGCGGTGCGAGCGGCCAAGCGGAGCATCCACGGTGCCGGTGGCGCGGTCCGTGGTGCCCCAGATCAGCGCCAGATAAGCGCGCTCGAGATCACCGGTGCGGCCATGATCGGCGAATTGTGCGGAGAGATGCCGGTGGGCCCGGTCGTTCTTTGCCACCACAATGACGCCGCTCGTCTCCTTGTCGAGACGATGAACGATGCCCGGCCGCTTGACGCCGCCGATGCCGGAAAGCGTATCGCCGCAATGATGGATCAGCGCATTGACAAGCGTTCCCGTCCAGTTGCCGTTGCCGGGATGGACCACCAGCCCGGCCGGCTTGTTGACGACGATGACGTCATCATCCTCATAAAGGATATCGAGCGGGATATCCTCACCTTCGGGTTCCGCCGGCTCGGGCTCCGGCATTTCGAGAAGGACAGTCACGCCTTCGCGTAGCTTGTGCTTGGGCTCGTGTACGGGCTTGCCGTCGACTGAAACCTGGCCGTCGGCAATCAGCGACTGGATGCGGCTGCGCGACAGATCCGGGGCGAGCTTGGCCGCCAGCCACTGGTCGAGGCGCTTTCCCGCCGCATCGGCATCGGCAATTAGCTCTTTCAATCGTCACTTCCCTTCGTTATCACGCGACCTATCGCATATTTATCCGCATGATCTTATCCAAAAGTCTGCAACTTTTCGGGATCATGCGCGAACCGGAGATATTTGATGCAGGACCGATATCATCAGGGATATCCTGATCACCAGGGCTATCTTGACGACGATCGGGAGGAGCCGCCGCTCGATCCCGCCATGGAGCGGGTGCGCCGTAAGATGATGCGGCTTCTGGCCGTTTCGATCGGCATCATGCTCATCGGTCTTATGGCGGTGCTGACGGCAGTTGTCTATAAGGTCAACCGTTCCGACGAACCGCAAACGCCGCAGCAGGCGCGCTCTGACATTCCGGGGCAGGATGCCGCAGCTCAGGATGTCCCGCCCGCCATCATCGAATCAGAGGTGCCGCTTCCCTCCGGCGCCCGCCTCTTGTCGCAGAGCCTTTCCGGCGACCACGTTTCTCTGGAGACGCTTCTGCCCGATGGAGGCACGGAGATCGTCGTCTATGATTTCCGCAAGTCCCGTATCATCGCCCGCATGCGTCTCAGCGCGTCGGAGTGATGCCGTTTTTCAAGGACTAAAAGGATTTTGGCAATCGTGCATTATTTTCCCGAATAATCATTGCGCTTTTATCAGCGCTTGATTATATCGGCGCTGCTGCGCGCCCATCGTCTAGCGGTCCAGGACGCCGCCCTCTCACGGCGGAAACAGGGGTTCGATTCCCCTTGGGCGTGCCAATTCTTTCAGGCACTTAGCTTTTCACCTTCCAAAAGTGTCAAATAACAATCAAATAAGCGTTTTGCGGAAGCGGCCAATTCGCCTGTAAGTGAAGAGCGAATTAGCCGTTCACTCACGCCGAGCCGTGGACCGCATTGGCTCTACGCTGCACCAAAGAGACAAGAACTGCTGATCGGTGGTAACCTTTACTGATTGTCTCGCTGTCGCTATAGGCGCACTCAGCAACACATTTGATTTTGCGCCGGGAAGCGAGACGCTGTTTGGGGCACCACGGCGAACGAGGAGTTTGGCGACTTCGAGCCGATAGTTCTGATCCGAACTCGTGGTGAGTTCCCGGCATAGCGCGTTTGTGTTCGCGCCGGGATGGGCCGCCGCCCCGTAGATCAAAGCAGTCTCCCGCAGGCGGCATGAGCGAGCCTCCAGACTCGTACCCTGCCTAATCGTAGGCCGGCCCGCGTTGTGACCGATTCCTTGTGAGTGGGACCCATAAAGTGTAGTGTGCCTCCTCTTCTACGGAATTGTTGTTGGGGAGGGAAGTCGGCCTCACGTGTCCGCTACCATCATGTGGGGCCAGTTTTTGTTTCAACCTCAATCAACATCTACGATGGTGGCGTTGGTTGTGGCTAATGAGCCGAGCGCGAGCGGGAATATCCGCCGCTAGCCCGTCGCAAAATATTGGCCAGCTTTGTCCAGTCCTTCGACGGTGAGGGCATTTGCTGATGGGCTTTAGCGAGATCATTTTCAGTAGCAGTACGAATACCTTTGCGTCGCGGACTAGCCGGCTTTGGTATTTTTATTGCGGTGTTGACGTAGTCCATTACGAATTCCCTGATCTCGTTGGCGCATCTAATTATGCACAAATGTCATTATACTACCATTGCACGAATAATTCGCTATAATTCTACGAGAATTAGAAAAAGAACGCGCCCTTCACGGCGCGATGGCATCTGTTCGCTCCACCCCGAGTTCTCTGGTTTCATCTCTCTATCCCTTGCCAACTGCTCATCGCGTCAGCACCGTAGGTTTCCAGCCGCGTGTATAGCCCTGCGGACATGGCAAGCGAAGCTAACTCAACCTCTCGAATGAGGAAACAGGGGTTCGATTCCCCTTGGGCGTGCCAACAACTCCCTCATAGCAGAATTGACGATTTTCGCCGCTTGAGACGGCTACTGCGCAGTTGCAAAATTTTGCAAATGCTTGTCAACTGGCGCATAATCGGTTCTATGGAGACGATGAATCACAAACCCGATTACGAGAAGGAATTGCGCGACGCGGGCATCCGGATTACGCGGCCGCGACGTGTCATCCTCGATATATTGTCCGGGACGGAAGACCATCCGGACGCGATGGAAATCTTCCGCCGCGCCGTTTCCGTCGACAGCAGCATTTCGCTATCGACCGTCTATCGCACGATGAAGCTTCTGGAGGAGCGTGGCGCCATTCACCGCCATGCCTTCAACGGTGGGCCCTCCCGTTTCGAGCAGGCGAGCGGCGTACATCACGACCACCTGATCGATATCGAAACAGGCGACGTCGTCGAGTTCCGCTCCGATCGCATCGAGAAGCTGCAGGAAGAGATCGCCCGCTCGCTCGGCTACGATATCGTACATCACCGGCTTGAACTCTACGGGCGCAAGCGCAAGAAGGCTTAAGCCTTCAGCAGCCACTCATGCTCCGGCGCGTTGTGGAATTTCCATGTCCGCTTCGGGCCGGCCATGACGTTGAGATAATAAAGGTCATAGCCGTGGATGGCGGCGCAGGGGTGATATCCCTCCGGCACCATCGTCACATCGCCGTCCTCGACCACCATCACTTCATCCAGCTTGCGTTTACCGGTCTCATCCGCATCGGTATAGACGCGCTGGAAAGCATAGCCTTGGGGCGGGTTGAGGCGGTGATAATAGGTTTCCTCGAGCTGGGATTCGCGCGGGAGGTCGTCCTGATCATGCTTGTGTGGCGGATAGCTCGATGTATGGCCGCCGGGGGTGATGACCTCGACCACCAGAAGGGAGTCGGCGCCCGGGTCGGTCTCCGGCAGGATGTTGACGACATGGCGCACATTGGTGCCCTTGCCGCGTGTCTCCTGCCCGAGCGCTTCCGGTGCGATGACACGGACGGGATGGCTCAACGGCCTGCCCGGCGCCGTGCAGACGGCAAGTTCCAGATCGGTTGTCGCCTCCACGGCCCATGACGCGCCGGCGGGAACATAGACCGACCAGGGCTTACCTTCGAAGGGGGACGTACGTTCGCCGAGTTCGCCCAGATCCTCCCCGTCCGCGATCACCTTGCCCTTGCCGGTGACAAAGACGAGGCAGGTTTCGCAGTCTTTTTCCTCACCGCTTGCCGTATCGCCGGGTGCCAGACGATGCAGCGCGAAGCCGACATAGGTCCAGCCTGCCGATTGCGGCGTGATGTCGATAATGCGGCCGCTGCCGGAAGCCGGTTTGACATGCAGTTTCGACATCGCGCTATTCTTCCTTTTTGCTCGGCTCGTAATTCATGAGATATGACCACGCCCCATAGGCCGTCATGCCGGCGGTCAGCGTGCCCCAGAAGGCTTCGCCGCTCGTCCACTCATAGAGGCTCCAGGCGGCGCAGAAGCCGACGAGCGCGATGCGGCGCCAGAGCGGATCGAGGAAGGAATGGGAGGTGGTGTTCTGGCTCAAATTGCCCTCGTCTTCAGGTTAGGCCGGCTTCCCTGAGGAAGCCGGCGAGATTGCTGCGGCCCAGTCTAGCATAGGTCGCGGGATCGGCCTTCTCGGGATCCTGCTCGGCTTCCACGACGACCCAGCCGGAATAGCCAGACAGTTCCTTCAGCACACGCACATAATCGATAAAACCATCGCCTGGAACTGTGTATATGCCAGCCAGAACTGAATCGAGGAACGACCAGTCGCCTTTCTGCGACTGCCACATCACCTCCTCGCGGATATCCTTGCAATGGACATGGCTGATACGGTTGCGATAGTGGCGGGCGATGCGGGCGGGATCGCCGCCGCCCCAGGTGGCGTGACCGGTATCGAGAAGCAGATGGAACGCTTCGCCAGTGGCTTCCATCAGGCGGTCGATCTCGGCTTCGCTCTGTACCACCGTGCCCATGTGATGGTGGTAGACGAGTTGCAGACCTTCCTCGCGCAGTTGCTTGGCGAACTCAGTATAGCGCGCGCCGAATTCCTTCCAGGCGCCTTTTTCCAGAACGGGGCGCGCCGAGAGCGGCAGTTCCTTGTTGGAATGGATGGCGTTGGAGGTTTCCGCGGCGATGAAGACCTTGCAGCCCATCGCCTTCAGGAGGTCGATATGGGCGCGGGCGTTCTTCATCTCCTCCGCCACGTCGCGGATGAGAAGTTCGGTCGAATACCAGCCGCCCACCAGCGCAAGGCCGTGGGCATCGAGGATGGGCTTCAGCTTTAGCGCCTCGCGGGGGAATTTGTTTCCCAGTTCCATGCCCTCGAAGCCGGCGGCTTTGGCTTCATCAAGACATTGCTCGAGGGGGATATGGCCGCCGATTTCCAGCATGTCGTCGTTGGACCAGCCGATCGGGTTCGCGCCGATGCGGATCATGTGTTTTCTCCGTGGTTTTGAATTCGTGTCGAGGTGTACGGGCTAGTTGCCGATGCGCTGCAGCCGGCGGGCCTCCTCATATTGCTTGCGTGCGGCTTCAACCTCCTTGCGGCTGCTTACCTCCGGCACGGCCACATCCCACCAGTTGCCGCCCGCTTCCGTAGTGACCAGCGGATCGGTGTCGATGACGATGACGGTGGTGCGCGTCGCGGCCTTCGAGCGCTCGAGAGCCGTTTCGAGCTCGGCGATCGAGGAGACCTTGACCGCTTCCGCGCCCAAGCTTTCCGCATGTGCCCGGAAATCGATGTCGGGCAGCGTCTCGTGATGGGTGTCGCGCAGGAGATTGTTGAAGTTGGCGCCGCCGGTCGCCATCTGCAGCCGGTTGATGCAGCCGAAGCCGCGATTGTCGAGCACGACGATGGTAAGCTTGGCGCCGAGCATGACCGAGGAGGCGATCTCGGAATTGAGCATGAGATAGGAGCCGTCGCCAACCATGACGACCACCTCCTTGTCCGGCCTGGCGAGCTTGACGCCGAGGCCGCCGGCGATCTCATAGCCCATGCAGGAGAAGCCGTATTCCAGATGATAAGAGCCGGGCGCGCCCTGCCGCCAGAGCTTGTGCAGCTCGCCCGGCAGGCCGCCGGCGGCACAGACGACGGTCGCTTCGGCGGTCAATTGCCGCTGCACCGCGCCGATCACCTGCGCGTCGGAGGGAAGCGCCGCATTCGTCGGTGCGGTGGCCTTGTCGGCCGCCTCGTTCCAGGCGGCGAGCGCGGCTCTGGCCTTCTCCTGCCATATGGCGGGAGAAGCATATTGGCCGAGTTTGCCCGACAATTCACCAAGCCCGGTCCGGGCGTCGCAGACGAGCGGCAGCGCCTGATGCTTTCCGGCATCGAACGGCTGGACGTTGAGGCCGACGATGGTCTTCGCCTCGTTGCGGAACAGGCTCCATGAGCCGGTAGTGAAATCCTGCAGGCGCGAGCCGACAGCAAGGACGACATCGGCCTCGGCCGCTATTTCATTGGCCGCCGAGGTGCCGGTGACGCCGATCGAGCCGAGATTGAGCGGATGGTCGGCGGGGAGCGAGGATTTGCCGGCCTGGGTTTCTGCAACCGGTATGCCGTGCTTCCCGGCGAATTGCCTGAGGGCTTCCGACGCTTCGGAATAGAGCACGCCGCCGCCGGCTATGATCACCGGCTTCTTCGCCTTGGCGAGCGCGGCCGCTGCGATTTCCAGTTCGTCCAATGCCGGACGCAGGCGGCGCGGCGTCCAGATGCGCTCGGCGAAGAATTCCTCGGGATAATCGAAGGCCTCCGCCTGCACATCCTGACAGAGCGCGAGGGTGACCGGGCCGCAATCGGCGGGGTCGGTCAGCACCTGCATGGCGCGGGCGAGGGCGGGGATGATCTGTTCCGGGCGGGTGATCCGGTCGAAATAGCGCGAGACGGGGCGGAAGCAATCATTGGCCGAGGCGGTGCCGTCGCCGAAATTCTCGACCTGCTGGAGTACCGGGTCGGGAATGCGGTTGGCGAAGACATCGCCGGGCAGGAGCAGGAGCGGCAGGCGGTTGACGTGGGCGACGCCCGCCGCCGTCACCATATTGAGGGCGCCGGGGCCGATGGAGGAGGTGCAGGCCATGAAGCGGCGGCGGAACGACGCCTTGGCGAAGGCGGTGGCGGCAAAGGTCATGCCCTGCTCGTTATGGGCACGATAGGTCGGCAGTTCCTCGCGAACGGCATGCAGCGCCTCGCCCATGCCCGCGACATTGCCGTGGCCGAAGATCGCCCAGACGCCGGCGAAGATCGGGACGGTCTCGCCGTCGATGACGGTCATCTGGCGCGTCAGGAAACGGGCGAGCGCCTGCGCCATGGTCAGTCTTATGGTCTTCGTCATTTATATTCCTCCCTGCGCAATTTCACCTTGCGCACAATCTATCCGAATTCAGGCTGCCTTGCGTCCTCTGGCATCGAGCCAGGCGCCCGTCAGCTTTTCGAAGCGTGCGGCCATGTCGGCAATGGCCTCGTCGTCGGTAAGGCTGCCCGCAAGCCATTTCTCCGCGGCATCGGCAAAAAGCGTGCGGCCGACGGCAAAGCCCTTGACGACGTCTATTTCTGCTGTCGCGGCGAAGGCCGCTTCCAGTTCGTCATGCGGCGCTTCCAGGCCAAGCAGCACGACGCCACGGCACCATGGGTCGCGCGTGGCGATGACGTTCTGGATATTGCGCCATGCCTCGCTCGATGCCTGCGGCTCCAGCTTCCACCAGTCAGGCCTAATGCCGAGATCATAGAGTTCCGTCAGGGCGCGGGCGATGGTTTGATTGTCGAGAAGACCGTTCTTGCCGGCGATGATCTCGATCAGCAGTTCGCGGCCTACTTTGCGCGCGGCGTCATAGAGCGCACGCAGCTTCTCCGACTGTTCCTTTTTCAGATCAGCTGGATCGTCGGGGTGGTAGAAGCAGAGGCATTTGATGGTGTGCGTCACCGGCCATTCCACCAGTTCCGAGCCAATATCCTGCGTGAATTCGAAACGCAGCGGACGCGAGCCCGGCCGCTCGACGGGACGGCCGAGCCAGTCGAAGCCATGCTTCGCCGCCTCGAAAAAGGCGTCGCGGCCGAATTTCTCGTCGATCAGCATGCCATAGCCGGGACGCCCATCGGCGACCTGCGCTGCCGCCTTTACCGCCAGCACCTTGAAGGCGGAAATGCGGGCGGGATCGGCCCCTGTCCGTCTGGCGATCTCTTCCAACTGGATGCGGTGATCGATGGCGAATGCCATCAGCGATGGGATATCGCCGCGCCGGGTTGTCGACCAGTGGACATGGGCGATATCCTCGTCCTTGCGCAACGCATGGTGCTGGCTACCGTGCTTCAGGAAATATTGCAGTTCCTCGAAGGTCGGGATCTCCGGCGAGCAGAGCAGGCGGGAAACGGCGAAAGCGCCGCAAGCGTTGGCCCATGTCGCGGCGGTCTTGAGGCTCTCGCCCCCCAGCCAGCCACGCAGGAAGCCGGACATGAAGCTGTCGCCGGCGCCAAGCACATTATAGACCTCGATGGGAAAGCCTTGGCCGATGATGCCGTCTTCGATGTTATCGCTGATCGGCCCTTCATAGACGATACAGCCCATCGGACCGCGTTTCAGAACAATGGTGGCGGAGGAGAGCGCCCGGATGGTCCTGAGCGCGGCGAGCAAATCGCTTTCTCCGGAGGCGATCAGCACTTCCTCCTCGGTGCCGACGATCAGGTCGCAATCGGCAAGCACGGTCTTGAGGTGATTGGAAACTTCCGCCGAGGCAACGTAACGATTGTCACCCTCGGCATGGCCGACGAGGCCCCACAGGTTCGGGCGGTAATCGATATCGAAGACCACCTTGCCGCCATGGGCTTTGGCGATTTGAATTGCCTTGCGCTGGGCCGCATCGGTGTTGGGCTTGGAAAAATGGGTGCCGGTGACGACGATTGCCTTCGCGGAGGCGATGAAATCCTCATCGATATCGGCGGGATTGAGCGCCATATCGGCGCAATTCTCGCGATAAAAGAGCAGGGGGAAGGATTTGTCGTTTTCGATGGAAAGGATCGCAAGCGCGGTCAGGCGCGCGGGATCGACGACGATGCCCTTCACCGAAACACCTTCGCGCAGCAATTGCTCGCGGAGGAAATTGCCGAACTGCTCCTTGCCGACGCGGGTGAGCAGCGCCGATTTCAGCCCAAGCCGGGCGGTGCCCACGGCGATATTTGCTGGACAGCCGCCGACCGACTTGGCGAAGGAGGCCACATCCTCGAGCCGTGAGCCGATCTGCTGGCCATAGAGATCGACCGAGGCGCGCCCTATGGTGATGACATCGAGCTTTTTTTCCGGTTGGCGCGGCATCTTTCTTCTCCCACTTCTGTTCGCGCCCCGCAAAAGGGATGGACGACCGGCGCAAACGCTATTATGAGTTTCGAAAATGAAACATAAATTCTGTTTGATAGTCAATTCAGAATATATGTTCCGTTTCTGAGTTGAGGTGCTTTTCAGTGTTTTTGGAGGAGATCATGGTTCGTTTCGGGTTGCTGGGGGCTGGCCGCATCGGCCAGATCCACGGGAGAAACATTGCAGCGTCGAAAAAGGCGGTCCTGGCGGCAATCGCCGACCCGATGGCTGGCGCGGCCGAATCGCTTGCCAAGGGAACGGGCGCATCGGTGCGCACGATGGACGAGATATTGGCGGCCGGGGATATCGACGCGGTGCTGATCGCCACGCCGACGGACACGCATGCGGATTTCATCGATAGGGCGGCAAAGTCCGGCAAGGCGATCCTCTGTGAAAAGCCGGTCGATCTCTCCTCGGCGCGGATCGAGGAAACGCTGAAAGAGGTCGAGAATGCGGGTGTGCCGCTGATGATCGGTTTCAATCGGCGGTTCGATCCCAATTTCGCGGCGCTGCAGGCCCGTATTGCCGAAGGCGCGGTCGGAACGGTCGAGATGGTTACCATCCTGTCGCGCGATCCGGCGCCGCCGCCGGTTTCCTATATCGAGCGCTCAGGCGGCCTGTTCCGCGACATGATGATCCATGATTTCGACATGGCGCGCTTCCTTCTCGGCGAAGAAGTGGTGGAAGTGCATGCGGTCGGTTCATCTCTGGTCGATCCGGCGATCGGTCAGGCGGGGGATGTGGATACGGCGGCGGTGCTCCTCAAAACCGCTTCGGGCAAGATCTGCCAGATCTCCAATTCGCGCCGCGCCACCTATGGCTATGACCAACGTGTCGAAGTGCATGGGTCCGAGGGCATGATCTCGGCGGGTAATGTGCATGAAACGACAGTCCGGCTGGCGGCCAAGAACGGCATCACCGCCGATCCGGTGCAGAACTTTTTCCTGGAGCGTTATGCGGAAGCCTATGCCCGGGAAGTCGAAGCCTTCATCGATGCGATCGCCACGGGCAGGAAGCCGCGGCCGAATGGCGAGGACGGGCTGGAGGCCCAGCGACTTGCGGACGCCGCGACCACCGCGCATCAGACCGGCAAACCGGTAAAACTCGGCTGAAGGCAGATCATACTCCAACGAAAGGCGCTGGTTTCAGCGCCTTTTTCATTTTGTCCGCGCTCGCTCCTCACCAACGGCGATGGCGAGCGCAAGCGCAAAGGCGATGCTCGCCGAAAGCGAACGGAACCCGGCGAAATCGGCTTCGGCGATTTCAAACCAGTGTTTCGATAACGGCACCAGCGGACTGAACGCGCTGTCGGTGATCGAGACCACGGGTACGCCCGCCTGCGAGAGCACGCGTGCATGTTCCATGCTTGGTGCGGCATAGGGCGAGAAGGATATGGCGATCGCCGCATCGCGCGGCGTGGCGAAAGCCATCTGCTCGCTTTCGATGCCGAAGGGCGAGGAGACGAGCTGGTTGCGCACCTTCAGTTTGCCGAACGTGTAGGCGAGATAGGACGCGATCGGGAACGAGCGGCGCTGCGCCACCAGAAATATCGTTTCGGCTGCCGCAAGCGCCTTGACCGCCTTTTCGAAAGCCTGGCTGCTGATAGCGGTGGAGGCGCTTTCGACGGAATATTGCGCGGCGGCGATAACGCCGCCGAGGATCGCTGCGCTGGAGTCGCGGTGGGCGTCGCTGCGCAACGCCTGCAGCCTTTCATCATAGGTGGAGGGACGTTCGCGCAGCCGCTCGCGGAACACGGCCTGCAGATCGGAAAAGCCGGCATAGCCGATGCTTTGGGCAAAGCGCACCAGCGTGGACGGCTGCACATGCGCGCGCGCGGCGATGCTCGCCGCTGTGCCGAACGCCATCTCGTCGGGATTGTCGAGTGCGAAGGCCGCGACCTGCGAAAGGCGTTTCGGAAAGAGGTCACGCCGCTCCAGAATGCGCTCGCGCAGGCTATGGAAATCCTTTGGCGCGTCGCTGGTATTGACGCCGTTGTTCATGTTCATTCCGTTCCTCGCCTCCCTCGACCGTTCTCGCATTTAGACTGTCTGGTCGCCAGCGGCTTGAGCGAAAATCCCCATGTGTCGAGCCCAAAACGCAGATGCTTGACGGATTATGGCGGAAATGGAATAAAAATTCCAATTATTATTTTTGCGGCTTAATTATTCTGAATTGCTCGAAATGGGAGGAAAAAGGATGAAGAGGATCGGCGTCGGCCTAATCGGCACGGGCTATATGGGAAAGTGCCATGCCCTTGCCTGGAATGCGGTCAAGCCGGTCTTCGGCGACGTACCCGACGTTACGCTGGTGCATCTGGGCGAGGCGAATGAAGCGCTGGCGCGCGAAAGGGCGGCGGAGTTCGGCTTCGCACGATCGTCGGGCGATTGGCGAAAGGTGATCGAGGATCCTGATGTCGATGTCGTTTCGGTGACGACGCCAAACAGTTTTCACGCCGAAATGGCGATCGCTGCGCTTAGGGCCGGCAAGCATCTGTGGTGTGAGAAGCCGATGGCGCCCGAGGTCGCGGATGCCGAAGCGATGCTTGAGGCGGCGCGGCAGTCCGGCAAGACGGCCGTACTCGGCTACAATTATATCCAGAACCCGGCCATCCGCCATATCGGCCACCTGCTGCGTGAGAATGCCATCGGCCAGGTCAATCACATCAGGGTCGAGATGGACGAGGATTTCATGGCCGATCCCGATGCGCCATTCTCGTACAAGCACCAGGCCGCTTCGGGCTATGGCGCGCTCGATGATTTCGGCGTCCATCCGCTATCGCTGATCACCGTTTTGCTCGGTCCGGTGGCGAGCGTCATGTGCGACATGGCAAAGCCGCAGGCGCGGCGGAAGACATCGGAGGGCAGGGAGCGGGATGTCGAGACCTATGACATCGCCAATGTACTGATCCGGCTTGAAAACGGCGCCTCCGGTACGCTGCAGTTCAACCGCGCTGCCTGGGGGCGGAAGGGACGGATTGCGCTGCAGATATTCGGCTCGCACGGTTCGATCCTTTTCGACCAGGAGCGGTTCAATGAATTCCAGCTTTACCTGACCAGTGACCGCGGCACGGAGCAGGGGTTCCGCACCATCCTCATGGGGCCGCAGCACGAGCCCTATGGCCGGTTTATACCGGCGCCGGGCCATGGCCTCGGCTTCAACGACTTGAAGATCATCGAATGCCGGGAACTGATCCGCCGCATGTCCGGTGAGGGCGAAGCGCATGTCATCGATTTCGAAAAGGGGTATGAAATTGAGCGCACCGTTCATGCCATGGCGCGTTCATTTCGTGAAAAATGCTGGGTCGATGTTCCCTGAAAATGGATCAATTCTCTAGTTCTTGGCGGGAATCGCGCCTGTTTCCGGGTTGCCTTTGGCCATCATCGTAGGGTTTTCGCCTTCGTGCTCCTCACGAATGGTGATTTTCAGTTCGTCATTTGCATCGATTTCCCAGTAAATGGCGACATCCTGCTCCATGATTTCGGGGTCGACCTCGACACATTTGCCATAGATGCGGGTGTTTTCAGCCGCGAGATTCTCGATGGCCGGTTTCAGTTCCGTTTGGCATGTCGTGATCGTCTCATAGGACACGGTTGGCGCCGGCCGCTCGTGGCACACGGCCAGATCGTTGGAGCATGTCACCAACAGCATAATCGCAGCCAGCTGTTCCATGGCCTCTCTCCTTTGACGAAATCAACGGAGAAAACTGAAAAATAGTTCCGTCTATCGTCCAAGGCTCCATGAATATAGGTACTCACAATCGCGTGTATAAGATGCTTCTGAAGGAGTAAAAAGTTTAAGGAACTTTACTTTTTTTGGAACTTTTCGTTTTCGGCTGCGTTTAGCGGACATCCGGTGCCTGGCGGACCCCGCCCCCCTCAGAATGCCAGGTGCCGAGACCGCAAGTCATTCCCCTAACGCTTGCGGTCACCAGCGTACCGCCATGGGATGCACAGGTCCTGATATAGACGGTGCGCAAAACCTAATGATCGTCATGGGTCGAATACCTGTGGCGATCTTTTTTATCGGCCGGGAGGTGTTCAGAGATCGAACTGGGAGCGGGGAACGTCCAGCGAATAGCTGACGCCATCCGGCTCTATATGGTAGTTCGAGGTTCCGTTGACCGAGGTCGGCACGATGCGCTCCAGAACGGCGCTGCCGAAGCGGGCGTTGAGGTCCTGCCCCTGGAGAGAACCGGGAACCTTCTCATCCCATCTGATCAGCAGGGACATTTTGTCGGTCCCGATATTTTCGAGTTTGCCGGATATCATAATGGTTCCCTGGCCGTTCGACAGCGCGCCATAGGAGGTTGAATTGACGATCAGCTCATGCAGCGCAAGGCCGATGTGAAGAGCGGCGCCGGGGAAGATGTAGGGATCATCCCCCGACAGGGTGAAGCGCGGGTCGGCGGCATCGACATATTTCTGCATCTGCGAGCGGACGAGTTCGCGAAACTGGGCGCCGCGCCAGTTGGAATCCGTCACCAGATCCTGGGAGTAGGAGAGCGACTGCACGCGTCCGCGGAATTTGAGAAGAAAATCGTCGACCGTCCCGGTGAAGCGGGCGGTCTGCATGGCAATGCTCTGGATGATGGCCAGCAGGTTCTTGGAGCGGTGACTGACTTCCCGCAGCAACGTCTTGAGAACCTGCTCGCGGCGTTTGAGCTCGGTGACATCCACCGCCGTGGTCACCACACCGATCGTGGCGTTGTCATCATCGCGGTCACAATCGATCGAAAGCTCGAACCAGCGGAACTGATCGTCATGCGGCACCGCGATTTCAATCCTTTGCGGTTCGCCCGTTTCCAGAACCGAACGCTTGGCGGCAACAAGCTGGGCCGCCATCGGGGCCTCCAGGAGTTCGTGGTCATAGAGGCCGACATGCCACATATCCACCCATATATCCGGCAGATTTTCAGCCCAGACATAGGCCAAGTCGGAGGTCTGATAGAGTACGCAGACATTGCCGTTGCGGATAGCCCGCAACAGAGAACGCAATCTGCTGCTCTCTCTCAGGTCAGGCTGGGCGGGGATCGGGCTCATCATGTCTTGAACTGTTGCCGGAGACGCACGGGAGTCCCGATGAAGTTTTCCAGATTTGAATAAAATCACGGTGGCCCGCGCTAGTACGGGCCACTCTGCAGTATCCAGCATGGGTTTTACGGTTCCTTTGCCCGAACCGCAATATCAGTGGCATGGCGGCCCTTCCTTCATCATTTCCCCTATCCCCTTCCGGCCGTTCAAGCCCGGCGGATGAAACCCGCCACCAGTGATATGATAAGAAGAGCAAGGAACACGAAGAACAGAATCTGGGCAATGCCCGCGGATGCGCCGGCAATGCCGCCAAAGCCAAGTGCGCCGGCCACCAGCGCCACGACCAGGAAAACAAGGGCATAATAAAGCATTTCCGATCTCCTCTTCGGTTATTCCAACAAAACGCCGAAGGGGAGGATAGGTTCCTTTTAGCTGCGTCCCTCTCTCGTCTTGCCGCGCTTCCCCGAGTATGTCGGTCCCCGGGGAAGCGACGGCTCATGCGATTCATGCCGCTACTTTCGAACTCTCTTCGAAGAACAGCGCCTGGCTGATCAGCGCCTTCACCATCTCCGGATTGAACGGCTTGGTAACGAGAAATGTCGGCTCCGGCCGCTCTCCTGTGAGCAGTCTTTCCGGGAAAGCGGTGATGAAGATCACCGGAATGGTGTCCTTCTGAAGAATGTCGTTGACCGCATCGATGCCGGAGCTTCCGTCGGCGAGCTGGATATCAGCCAGCACCATGCGCGGCTTGGTGGATTTATAGAGTTCGATGGCTTCCTGGCGGGTGCGCGCCACGCCAACCACCTCGTGGCCAAGGCTTTCCACCATCTGCTCGATATCCATGGCGATCAGGGGTTCGTCCTCGATAATCATGATCCTCGTCGCCACCTGCCGCGAGATTTCGAGCGAGGCGTTGGCAAGCAGGGATGAAAACGCCTCTTCGCCGACATTGAGCACTTCAGCCGCCTCCTGCTCGCTGAAGCCTTCCACCGAAACCAGCAGAAAGGCCTGTCTCGCCTTGGGTGCTACCGTGGACAGGTTGGCGGCGGCATGTGCTTCCCAGGCAAATTCGGACGTCGGTTCGGGAACACGAACCGTGGTGGTTTCAAACATTTCGGAGAAAAGCCGATAAAGACCGATACGGTCCGACGAGGTTTCCGGAAAAATAGTGATATCGGCAATAAGCGCTTCGAGGGTTGCTGCTACATAAGCATCGCCGGATGTCTGCGAACCGGTGACGGCACGAGAATAACGGCGCAAATAAGGAAGATGCGGCGCGATACGCGTCGATAATGACATGTTTTTGAGCTCCCTTCAGTTCCGCAAGTACGGTTACGGTACAGCCGTTGCAAAACGCAACATGGGAAAAAAAGTTCCGAGCACACTGGAACTTTTCACGCACTGAAACATTATGAGCCAAAAATGCGGCGTAAAGGTGCGGCACAATTGAAGAATGGCTGGGTTGAATATGACTGAAAAATCCAATCTTCGTCCAAGAGCGGGTCATGGCGGGGCAAGCGAGGCTCGCTCATCCGGCCGGGACGAATTGGGCCCCAATAGCGAGATCGGCTCGAAACTGAGGGCTCTCTATACCTCCATCCAGGAAGAGACCATCCCCGACAGGTTTCTCGATCTCCTCGAAAAGCTCGATCAGGCGGAGCGCCACCGGTCCGGGGCCGATGATCAATGAGTGGCGTTGAGGGAGTGGCATCGTGAACGATGGTTCGACCGAGTTCAAAAGAGATCTTCTGGCGGCGCTTCCTAGCCTGCGCGCGTTTGCCGTTTCGCTGATCGGACAGCAGGACAAGGCCGACGACCTCGTTCAGGACACCATCATGAAGGCATGGGCCAAGCAGGATTCCTTCGAGATGGGGACAAACATAAAGGCGTGGCTCTTCACCATCCTGCGCAACGAGTTCTACAGCCAGATGCGCAAGCGTGGACGTGAGGTCCAGGACAGCGAGGGAACGTTCACCAGCCAGCTTGCCGTCCATCCCTCGCAATATGGCGCCCTCGATCTGCAGGATTTCCGCAAGGCGCTCGATCAGCTCCCCGCCGACCAGCGCGAGGCGATCATCCTGATCGGAGCGTCCGGATTCGCCTATGAGGAGGCAGCGGAAATATGCGGCTGCGCGGTGGGCACCATCAAAAGCCGTGTCAGCCGCGCTCGTACACGGCTCCAGGAGCTGCTGGGCGTCAGCGGTGAATCCGATTATGGGCCTGATGCCACCTCCGCCCCGACGACAACCCGTTCATTTGCCTGAGCTGATTCGCCCGTCGACCGTGGCTTTGAGCGGCCGACGATAAAATTGCGGCGTTCCCGATCATGCCGCGACGTGTAGGCCGGGAGGAATTGTTGAACTGAAATATTTCCGCGTTTGATTACGCCCGATGCATCGATATTGTTTCAGAGGTTTGCGCAGTCCTGCCGCATTGCAAAAAAGATGGGATTTCGCTTTTCGTGTGCGGAAGCTTATGATCTCCAAAACCCGGTCCCCTTCCTTTACGAAGCAGATGGACGATACCTCGCAATCATTGCCTGCTCCTCGCGCGCGCATGGCCTATCGGCGCCAGCTCGCCGTCATCATTTCGCTTGGCCTCGTGCTGCTGACGGCTACCTCTACCGTGTTCCTGTCACGTGGGGTCAACAGGCAGCTCGACGATGTCTCCAGCACTTACCAATTGCTCCAGCAGGCGGACCAGACGCTCCTGCTTGCCACAAATATGGAAACGAGTCAGCGGGGTTACCTCCTGACGCTCCAGAGTTCCTATCTCGACCTCTACCGGGCCGCTTCGCTGTCAATCGACGAATCCCTGAAGCAGCTGGCGGCAATGACACGGGGCAACACGTCGCAGGAAGCGCGGGTCAGGGAGATCGAGGAGCTGACCGCACAAAAGCAGGCGGAAGTGAAGCAGACGATCGAGCTGGCGATTGCGGGTCACCAGGAAAGGGCGATCGCCAATATCCGCAGCGATCGGGGCAAAGCACTGATGGATCGGCTGCGCAAGACGGTCCGCAGCTTCATGGACGAGGAAGACCAGCGGCTGATCGAGCGCAACGAAAAGATAAACCGGACCCGCAACTGGCTGACGATTGCCGCTCTTGCGGCTCTCGCCAGCGCGGTCATGCTTGCATGCCTGCTGTTCAACCGGGTGCAGCGCTATCTGCAGCAACTGAGCGAGGGGCAGTCGGCCCTCATGTCGGAAAATGTGCTCCTGGAGCAGCGGGTGGCTGAACGAACGATGGAGCTTGAGAGCGCACGCGCCCTTGCCGAGCGCGAGCGCCAACGCGTCGAGGTGCTGCTGCAGGATAGCAATCACCGCATCGGCAATTCGCTGGCAACCGTCTCTTCGCTGCTCGGACTGCAACTGCGTCAGGCGACGAACGAGGACGCGAGGAGGGTGCTCATTGCCGCGCGGGACCGGGTGCAGACGATCTCGACGGCGCATCGTCGCCTGCGGCTCGGCGAGGATCTGGAAACGGTGCGGGCCGATGAATTCCTGCAGGCGGTGATCGAAGATATCAGCGTTTCCCTGACCTCGGGCGACAGGATCAATTTCGAGACCGCGTTCGCGTCGCTCAATCTGAATGCGCGCGACGTCACCACCATCGGCATCATCCTTGGGGAACTCGTCACCAATGCCGTCAAGCATGCCTTTCCGGACCATCGTCGGGGAACCGTATTCGTCACCTTCGATCGGGGTGAGGACGGCGTTCTGGCGCTTACCGTCGCGGATGACGGGGTTGGCCGAAAGAACAGAAAGAACAACCACGGGGGGCTCGGCATGCTGGTCATCGAACAACTCTGTGTCCAGTTCGGCGACGCGCCGCATTATGAAGACAACGGGGAAGCCGGTACCAGGGCGGTGGTCCGTTTTCCGACGCTCGAAGTGCGAGATTGAGGACAGAAGCGACAGGAACGTTCTACTAGGCCCGCGCGTTATCGCGGAAGCAATGGATCGGCGGGCGGCCTTCCAGCGGGAGGTGTCCCCGGCATGAAAATTATTGCCGTTCTCAATCGCGAAGGCGGAACATTCCGTTCTCTGGACATCGACAAATTCTGTGCGCAGGCGAGGGAGATCTTCGCGCGCCAAGGCCATGAGCTCGATTGCCGGCCGGTTTCGGCACGAGGTATCACCGCTGCACTCGAACAGGCGGCAATGGATGGCGATGTGCTGATGGCGGGTGGCGGCGACGGCACCGTCTCGGCTGCGGCCGATATCGCCTGGAAAACCGGCATCGCGCTTGCCGTGTTGCCGGCCGGGACCATGAATCTCTTCGCCCGCTCGCTCAAGGTTCCCCCGACGCTCACCGTTGCCCTCGAAGCGCTGGCCTCGGGGGAAATCCGCAATGTCGATATCGCTACTGCCAATGGCCGTCCTTTCGTGCACCAGTTCGCGCTCGGGTTCCATCCGCGTATGGTGAGAGTGAGGAAGAACTTCCGGTACGACTCGCGCCTGGGGAAGATGCTGGCGAGCGTCCGAGCGATCGGAATGGTGATCAAGGATCCGCCGTCCTTTCGCGTGGAACTGACGATCGGCGGCAAAACGGAGCTGCGCAAGATTTCGGCGCTCGCCATATCCAACAATCCCTATGGAGACGCGCCATTGCCTTATGCGCCGGATGTGGAGACCGGGCTCCTCGGTATCTACATCACCGGTCCGCTCGCTTCCCGGGGGTATATGCGGCTGATGGCTGATATCACGCTCGGCCGCTGGCGCAGCAACAGCGATGTCGAGGAGATGAGGGCGAGGGAAGTCGGCCTGCGGTTCCCGCACTTGCGCAAGAACGCCAATGCCGTGATCGACGGCGAACTGGTCCCGCTGAAGGACGAGATCGTCAAGATCGTCATCCATCCGGGAGCGCTCAGGGTGCTGGCGCCGGGAAACAGGGCCCTGCCGGAGACCTGACTTTCCCTATCGTCCCGCTCCGCCACGGCTGTCGCGGCGGCTTTTCTCCCTGGTACCGGCGGCACCTTCGGACATGAATGCATAGACCGCCAGACCGATGATCGGAAGGGCGCTTGCGATGAGCATCGGCCGCTTGGCCAGCATCGGCAGCGCCGCAAGCGCTGTCGCGGTCAGGACTGCTGATCCGTCGACATGCGTGCGCTCCCGCATGCGCCGCTTGTAATACGCATCGGAAATCTTCATCACGATCAAGCCGATGATCGCCAGGGCAAAACAACCGGCAGCGACGATCAGCGCGGCCCAGATATCTCCATAGGTGCGGGCGAGCGCGAGATAGATCGTAACCAGCAGGAACGCTGTTCCTGCCAGCGCCAGCAATCCGATGACGAACATGGTGGCGGCCCGGCGTTTCGTCCGGTGTATCGCCGTGGTCACTTCGCCGCTCACAGCGCCGGTCAGAAACGGGACGAGGAGACGCAGCATCTTAGCGGCGGGCCAGCAGTGCGAGCAGGAAGCCGACGCCCGCCGCCGCGGCGATCGTTGTCAGCGGCCGCTCACGGGCCGTCTGGGAAAGCTGGTCGCGAAGCTCGGTGACGGCGTCCTCGCCGCTGTGATAGGCGCTTTCATAGGTTTCGGCCGCCCGGCGCTTGGCCTTGTGCATCTTTTCCGAACCCAGATTGCCGATGGCTGCCGTGAGGCCGGCAATGTCCTCCTTCAGTTGTGCGATCTGGGCCTGCAGGTCGCTCGACGCGTCACTCTTGCCATCACCTTTGAGAATGTCTTCAGGCTGGTTGATTGTCGTGGATGCACGGGCCATGGTGGTTCTCCTTCAAAATGAGATAAACTGCTCGGTTTAACGGCTTTTCCGCTCGTCCGGTTCCAACACGATTCAAGGCGGCCGAAGCAACGACAGTCGCTTCCGTGAAAGTACCGGCAGAGGCCAGGCTCGAAGCAAAATTGCGTTCAGACAAGTTTGAAGTTGAAATGCTGGATATGATCTGCGCCGGCAGAATGTCAGATCCTGCCGAGAAGCGCGAGAATGAGCAGGATCACGAGAATGAGCCCGACGATACCGCTCGGTCCATAACCCCAGCCGCGGGCATGAGGCCATGACGGGAAAACGCCGATCAGCGCCAGGATCAAGATGATGATCAGAATGGTTGTAAGAGACATGTTCCTCTCCTGGATTTAACCAGGATTCTAACGCTAAACTTTTGTTTTTGTTCCCCTGTAGGGAATAGCGTCAGATGAACATGAAGTAGGCGACCACCGCAAATGCGGCGATGCCCGCCAACACGTAGCCGGCCCGCGAGGCGGGCGCATCCATGCGCGCGGGTTCATATGCTCCAGCCATCGCGGTGCGTGCCGCATGTTCCAGCGTCTGAATGTCCTTGTGCATCATGGCTTGTCCTCCACATTCCCTATCCGGGCCTTGTCGGGGTCGGATGCAGAAGCATCTGAGCGTGATTTGGGGGTGCAATGCAAATGAATTTTCATTGACGGTCTTTGAGCCACCTCAGGAAGAACCCGGCATGAGCGGTTTCGAAGGTTTGCCCCTGGCGTAATGGGGCAGAATGTTGCGGATCACGGCATAGAGTACCAGCAGGGACGGCACCGCGATGAAGCCGCCGACCGGTCCCCAGATCCAGAGCCAGAAGGCGAGCGCCAGAAAGACCGTGAATGGATTGAGCGTCATGGTGCGCCCGATCACATGCGGTGTTACGAACTGCCCTTCCAGGAGCTCGATCAGGAGATAGGTTCCGGCCGGCAGGAAGACGGCATAGCCGTCGAAGGTGGCGAGCCCGACGCCGAAGAGGATCGCCGTCATCAGCGCCGGACCGATATAGATGATGTAGTTGAGCATTGCTGCGAGGCCGCCCCATAGGGCGGGCGAGGGAACGCCGACCAGCCACATCGCCAGACCGACCGCGATCCCCATTCCGGCATTGATAAAGGTGATGGAGAGGAGATAGCGGGAGACATCGGCCTCGACATCGCGGAAGACATGGGCGATGCGCCAGCGTATCCGCCGTCCGACGCACATTGAAAGAATGGAGGCGCGGATCTCGTTGCGCGTGGCGACGAAGAAATAGAGGCTGGCGAGAAAGATCAGCACCTGCCCCAGGATCGCCGGCGCGAGAAAGGCGATGTTCTGAACGGTGCTGCCGTCCTCCACCTTCACCGACATGGCGGTTGCCGCGCCCGTGATATTGCGGATTTGCTCCTGAAGCGCGCCCAGCATTTCGAGCGGCTGCCTCAATGCGATGAGCTGCTGGCGCAACTCCTGCCAGATGACTGGAACCTTTTCCGCCCACACCGACAAGGGCACGGCGAACATGACCGCGCCGAAGGCAATCAGCGTGAAGAAGAAGATGACGACGAGGATCGCAGCCAGCTCCTTGGGCACTCCATGGTTTTCCAGATGGGTCGCGACGGGGCCGAACATCAGGCCGATGACGATGGCGAGCGCCACCGGTGAAAGGATGTAGCGACCGAGGTGAAATGCAATCATTGTCGCGAGGATTGCCAGGAGCACGACCGACAAGCGGGCGGCGATGGCGAGGAGGGCCTCGATATCCAGTTTTGGCGGTAATCTGACGAAGGCCGGGTTGGGTTGAAAGTGTCGCATCGTCCCCTCATTGTGGCGGATATCAACGCGAAATGGGAACATTTGGTTCCTCCGGGGTACTGATGGCGTATGTGGACAAAAGGCATCCTTCCATGCGACACCAGCGCCGTGCCTGCCTTCGAGGAACCCGATGACCGTCACCGATCCCAAAGCCTTCCTGACATCCCTTTTCAAGGCCGCGGTTGCGGCTGCCGATCCCGAACAGATCATCGCCGCCAACCTGCCGCATAAGCCGAAAGGCCGCACCGTCGTCATCGGTGCGGGCAAGGGATCGGCGCAGATGGCGCGGGCTTTCGAAAGGGCATGGGAGAAGGCCGGCAACGGCCCGCTCGAAGGCGTGGTGGTGACGCGTTACGGCTTCGGCGTCGAATGCCGCGATATCGAGATCATCGAAGCATCGCATCCGGTACCCGACGAGGCAGGACTTGTCGCCGCAGGCCGCCTTGTTGCCGCGGTTTCGGATCTCACGGCAGACGATCTGGTGGTGGCGCTGATTTCCGGCGGCGGTTCTGCCCTCCTGCCGGCGCCGCCTGAGGGAATGACGCTTCAGGACGAGATCGCCGTCAATAAGGCGCTGCTTGCCTCCGGCGCGCCGATCTCGGCGATGAATGCCGTGCGCAAGCACCTCTCCACCATCAAGGGCGGCAGGCTGGCCACCGCGGCTCATCCGGCAAAAGTCGTCTCGCTGGTGGTCTCCGATATTCCCGGCGACAACCCGGCTTTCGTGGCTTCCGGCCCGACCGTGCCCGACGCCATCTCGCGCGAGGATGCGCTGAAGGTGGTCGAGCGCTACCGCTTGCCGCTGCCGGAAGCCGCCCTCAAGCACCTCAAGAGCGAGGCGGCGGACGCGCCGAACCCGGACGATCGGCGCTTTTCAGGCCATGAGGTGCGGGTGATCGCCTCCGCCGCCGTTTCGCTCGAGGCGGCTGCCGTGGAGGCCCGCCGCCAAGGCATGGAGGCAGTCATCCTCTCCGATGCGATCGAGGGTGAGGCACGCGAGGTTGCGCATGTCCATGCGGCGCTTGCCAAGGAGGTGCTGGCGAAGGACAGGCCGTTCAGGAAGCCAGTGGTGATCCTTTCCGGCGGCGAGACGACGGTGACGGTGCGTGGAGCAGGCAAGGGCGGGCGCAACACGGAGTTTCTGTTGTCCTTTGCGCTCGATATAGACGGCAGGCGGGGGATCACGGCGCTCGCCGCCGATACGGACGGCATCGACGGCTCGGAGGACAATGCCGGCGCCTTCGCCGATGGCACGACCATCTCGCGGCTGCTTGCGGCAGGCAAGGACGGCGCGACGCTGTTGAACGCCAATGACGCCTGGACCGCCTTTCATGCGATCGGCGATCTCTTCGTGCCAGGGCCGACCGGGACGAATGTCAACGATCTGCGCGCGATATTGATCGAAGGGTGAGGCGCTAGGCGCTGCCCTCACCCAAACACAATTGTCTTATGGCCGTTGAGCATGACCCGGCTTTCGAGATGCTGCTTGACGGCGCGGGCGAGCACGCGGGCCTCGATGTCGCGGCCGGTCGCCACGAAATCATCGGCGCTCATCGCATGCGTCACGCGCTCTGTCTCCTGCTCGATGATCGGGCCTTCGTCGAGATCGGGGGTGACATAGTGCGCGGTGGCGCCGATCAGCTTGACGCCGCGCTCATGCGCCTGGTGATAGGGCTTCGCCCCCTTGAACGACGGCAGGAAGGAATGGTGGATGTTGATCACCTTGCCGTAGAGCCGTTTTGACAGAGTGTCGGAGAGCACCTGCATGTAGCGGGCGAGGATGACCAGATCGGCGCCGGTCTCCTTGACCAGCGCGATCAGCTTCTCCTCCTGCTCGGCCTTGTTGTCCTTGGTCACCTTCCAATAGTGATAGGGGATGCCTTCCAGCTCGGCGGTGCGGCGTGAATCCTCATGGTTGGAGACGATCGCCGCCACCTCGGCGTCGAGCCAGCCGACGCGGATCTGGTAGAGGAGATGCAGCATGGCATGGTCGAATTTCGAGACCATGATGATGATCCTTGGCCGTCTCGCCTGATCGACGATCGCCGTCTTCATGGCAAAGCGCTCGACCGCCGGCTTGATGCCGCGCTCGATGTCGTCCTTGGCAATCCCTTCCGCCACGGTGAAGGCGATGCGCATGAAGAAGCGGTTGGTCTGGCGGTCCCAGAACTGGTTGCTCTCGGCGATGTTCGCCCCGACGCCCGCAAGCTCCGTCGTCACCGCAGCCACAATCCCCGGCTGATCCTCGCAGGAAAGCGTCAGGATGTAAGAATGATCGGCCATATATCCTCCGGGCATGTTCGAGCCTGTTATTTGCCGCACAATAGTTCGGCCGCGGCGGGGGCATTGCCGCAAAAGCGAAGTGGAACGGTCATTTTCCGGCGTCGGCGGCTGCCAATACAGCGGGAATACAGGAAACCGCAAGCGCCTGTTCGCCTATGAAAAAAAACATCGTCATGGGCTAAACACAAAACATGACTTGCATTATCATCTTATGCGCGGTTAAGAGTTCCTCCCAATAAGTCGCGGGCGGCCCCGCAGGACCACATGCCCGGCTTACATCGGATCGGTCGAGAGAGGCTTAGAAGTGTTCAAGGCGAAATTCATTGCGATGGCATTCGGTTGTCTCGCGGTCATCGGTCTTCCGGCATCGGTTTCGGCGCAGGAAGGGCCGGCAGCTCCGCAACCGGGCATGACGGCTCCCGAAGCACCGGCCGCGCCGGCTCCTTCCCAACCCGCCACCCAGCCTGCGGCGCCCCAGACGGGCCAGCCGGCCGACATGCCGGACCAGGCGATAGGGGAGGCCACGACCGATGGCCGGGATCAAAGCATTGAATTGACGTTGCCGCACGATCTTTCGCCTTGGGGCATGTTCATGGCAGCTGACTGGGTGGTCAAAGCCGTCATGCTCGGCCTCGCCTTCGCGTCGCTCGTCACTTGGACGGTCTGGCTCGCCAAATCGCTGGAGCTTGCCGGCGCCAAGGTTATGGCGAAGCGCGCATTGAAGGAAATCACCGAGGCGAGGAGCCTCAACGACGCAGTCCGCGTATTGCACGGACGCAAGGGCGCGGGCGCGCTGCTCGTGCGCGCGGCGGAAGAGGAAGTCCGGCTTTCGTCGGGTGCGATCAAGGGCAGCGGTGAAGGGTTGAAAGAACGCGTCGCCTCGCGCCTGTCGCGCATCGAGGCGGGCGCCGGACGGCGCATGACCAAGGGAACCGGCGTGCTTGCAACGATCGGCTCGACCGCCCCGTTCGTCGGCCTGTTCGGCACGGTGTGGGGCATCATGAACTCCTTCATCGGCATCTCCGAAGCACAAACGACCAATCTTGCAGTCGTCGCACCCGGCATCGCGGAGGCGTTGCTTGCCACGGCGATCGGGCTGGTGGCTGCTATTCCGGCGGTGGTTATCTATAACGTCTTTGCCCGTTCGATCACCGGATACCGTCAGATCCTGGCCGATGCTTCGGCGGGGGTGGAGCGGCTCATAAGCCGTGATCTCGATTTCCGTGCCGCTGGTATCCATGCGGTGCCGCCGGCGCAGCAAGACGTCAAGGCTCCAGCGGCGGAGTAGAAGCAATGGCAGCCAAGATACGCGAAGGCGCTGGCGACGAGCTGGAGGAAAATCACGAGATCAACGTGACGCCCTTCATCGACGTCATGCTGGTTCTCCTGATCATCTTCATGGTGGCGGCACCGCTGGCGACCGTCGATATCAATGTCGATCTGCCGGCTTCGTCGGCGACGGCGCAGCCAAGGCCTGACAAGCCGCTTTACGTGACGCTGAAGCAGGATTTGACGCTCAATGTCGGCAATGACGCGGCGACGCGCGAAACGCTTGGGACGACGCTCGACCGGCTGTCGCAGAACAACAAGGACACCCGCATCTTCCTGCGCGCGGACAAGGCTGTCGACTATGGCGAGCTGATGAATGTGATGAATGCGCTGCGCCATGCGGGCTATCTCAAGATAGCACTGGTTGGGCTCGAGACGATACCGTCAGCCTCCGAAACGCCCGGTGCAGCCCCATCCACGGGAGCTTCGCCCGCACAATGACCCGTTCGCCGCGTCCCGAACCGCAAGACCATCCTCTGATCCAGGCGCATTCCTCCGATCTGCACCGCACGGGTTGGCGCGATGTCGCACTTTGGGGCGGGGCGGGTGTCGTGATGCTGGTGGCCCATGCCGCCGGCGCCTATGCAATTCACCATCTGCAGCCGCCCATTCAGCCGGATGGCTCGCCTCCTCCCGCCATCATGATAGAGCTTGCGCCCGAGCCGATCGCACCCGCCGTGGAAGAGGCGGCACTCGTGCCTGAGGTCGAGACCGAGGAAACGACGGAAGAGCCCATCGAGCCGGAGCAGGCCGAAGCGGTCGAGCCGGTCGAGGAGGTCCAGCCGGAAACGCCGCCCGAAGAGGTGGCCGAGGTGGATCCGGTCGAAGAGGTCGAACAGCCGGAGGAGCCGGTTCCCGATGTCGCCGAGGCGGAAAAGCCTGAGGTGGTCGTGCCGAAGCCGGTTGAAAAGCCCAAGGTGGCCGAAAGACCAAAGCCGAAACAGGAAAAGCCGAAGGTCGTTAAAAAGGTCGAGCCGAAGCAGGTCCAGAAGCGCCAGCCCACGAAGAGGGCGGCTGCTCCGCAGGTGGATGCGAAAAGCGGACCGAAAGTCGCCGCGAGCCGCAACAGCGATACCGATGGTTCGCCGGGGGTGAACTCAAACAGGTGGCAAGCCAAGGTGCAGGCGCATCTCAACCGTCAGAGGCGCTATTTGGAACGCCGTTCACCGGGCATCAAAGGCACGGTGCGGCTGACTTTCAGCATCGATGCTTCCGGCAATGTGATTTCGGCGCGGGGATCTTCCGGGGACTCGGCGCTCGACCAGCTGGCGGTGGAAATGGTGCGCCGGGCGTCGCCTCTTCCGGCGCCGCCGCCGGCGATCGCTAAGTCGCGGATGTCGCTGACAATTCCGATCCGCTTCCGGTAGGGGCTTTGGCGGCCTGTTCCTATTCCGACGACAGCGCCACGGCGGGCTGCAGCCGGGAAGCCTTGCGGGCGGGCAGGAAGCCGAAGATCAATCCCGTCGCGAAGGCGCAGGCAAAGGCGAGCGCCACCGGTCCGATGCTGAAATTGATCGGTGCGCCGAGATAACGGGCAATGACGCCGATCCCTAGTCCAAGGACCACGCCGAGCGCGCCGCCGATCGCCGAGACGACAAGCGCTTCCGTGATGAACTGCAGCAGGATGTCGCGCGTGCGCGCGCCGGTGGCCATCCTGACGCCGATCTCCCGAGTGCGCTCGGTGACGCTGACGAGCATGATGTTCATGACCCCGATGCCGCCGACGAGAAGGGAGATCGCCGCCACCGAGCCGAGAAAAAGCGTCATGGTATTGGACGTCTCGGTCACGGCCTCGCGGATCGAGGACATGTTGGTGATCATCGTGTCGTCGGCCTTGTGCCGCGCGTCGAGCAGCGCCTGGATCTGATCCTGCGTGGTGTCGATCAGATCGCCGTCCTTGACCTGCACGGTGATGGTACGCACGTGCTTCTGCCCGAACAGCCTGAGATTGGCGGTCGAGAGCGGCACGATCACCACGTCGTCCTGATCGTTTCCGCCAGCTCCGGCACCCTTCGATTCCATCACGCCTATGATCTGGAACGGAATCTTCTGCACCAGAACATATTTGCCGATGGGGTTGGAGCCGTTGGGAAACAGCGTTTTGGCGACGGTGGTGCCCAGAACGGCAACCGGCGCATAGGTGCTGACATCGTTCTGGTTGATGAAATCGCCGCGCTCCACCTTCCACGATTTTGCCGTGGTGAAGGCGGGGGTGGTGCCGTCGGCCTGCGACTGATAGTCGACATTGCCGTAGCGCAGCGTCACCGAGCCAGTGACTTCCGGCACGGCGGTCGCGACATTCGGCAATTCCAGAATGGCGTCCGCATCCTCCGGCACGAGCGTGACGATGGAGCCGCTCCCGCGGAAATTGGCCATGCTCGGCCGGATCAGCAGCAGGTCCGATCCCATGGCGTTGATGCGGTCGAGGATCGATTTCTGCGCGCCCGTGCCGATGGCCAGCATGGCGACGACGGAGCTGACGCCGATGATGATGCCGAGCAGGGTCAGGATGGTGCGGAAAAGATTGGCGCGCAGCGCCCGGAAGGCCATCTTGATGGCCTCGGAGAAGTCCGCGATCGCCGCGACGCCGCCACTGATATTCTGCTTCAGCCTCTGCGGCGCCGTCTGGTCGGGAACACGTCGCTTGGTACGATCGGACAGGATATGCCCGTCGCGGATCTCGATCAGGCGGTCGGCTTGCTCCGCCACTTCACGCGCGTGGGTGATGACGATGATGGTGTGGCCTTGCTCGTGCATAGAGCGCAGAAGCGCCATCACTTCCTCGCCGCTCTGGCTGTCGAGCGCGCCGGTCGGCTCGTCGGCAAGGATGATGCGTCCGCCATTCATCAGCGCGCGAGCGATGGAAACGCGCTGCTGCTGGCCGCCCGAGAGCTGGCTTGGCCGGTGGTCCAGGCGGTCACCGAGCTTGAGCGTCGTCAGAAGCTCGGCCGCACGGGCCTGCCGCTCCGACGCCGGCGTCCCGGCATAGATTGCCGGAACCTCGACATTTTCCTGCGCTGTCGAGGTGGCGATCAGATTATAGCTTTGAAAAACGAAGCCGAAGGTCCGCCGGCGCAATGCCGCGAGTTCGTCGGAATCGAGGTTCGATATGTCTTCGCCATCAAGCAGATAGCGGCCGCCGGTGGCGTTGTCGAGGCAGCCGAGAATGTTCATCAGCGTCGATTTGCCGGAGCCTGACGCGCCCATGATGGCGACGAATTCGCCCGCTTCGATATCGAGCGAGAGGCCATGCAGGACTTCGACCGCAAGATCGCCGTTGAAATAGGTCTTGCGGATATTTTCGAGCCGGATGAGGGGCGCATTCATGCTCAGAACATCCGCATGCGCATTCCGCGCGACCTGTTGCCGGCTGTCCGGTTATCTGCTCCATCCGCACTTGATGTCACAACCACGCGGTCGCCCTCCTTGAGGCCGCTCTTGACTTCGGCCTGGACGCGATTGCGCACGCCGACTTCAACGACGCGGTCCTCGGTGCCGCCCGATGCATTGACGATCTTCACCGTCGTCTGCGGCTTGTCGTCCGGCCCGCGCGTGGTGTGAAGGGCCGCGGTCGGCACAAGCAGAACATCATTGGCCGATCCCAGGACGAAATAGACCTGCGCGCTCATGTCTATCATCAATTCGCCATCGGGATTGGGCGCGTCGAAAAGCGCGTAATAGAGCACGACATTATTGGTGGTGTCGGGCTTCGGCTTGATCTGGCGCAGCGTGCCGGTGAAGCGCTTGCCCGGCTGGCCCAGCAGGGTGAAGTAGGCCGGCATACCGATTTTTAGCTTGCCGACATCGGCTTCGGAAACCTGCGCCTCCACAGTCATCGTCGAGAGGTCCGCGACCGTCACGATCGTCGGGGTCGACTGATTGGCGTTGAGTGTCTCACCTTCCTTCGCTGTCTGGTCGACGACGGTTCCGGCCATGGGCGTATAGATCTTGGTATAGCCGAGATCCACCTTGTCGCCGGCGAGCTGTGCTTCCTGCATCCTGATCTGTGCGTCGAGCGCCTTCACATCGGCTTCCGCCGCGGCGAGATCGGCATCGGCCTGATCGACGGTTGCCTGGCTGACGCCGCGCGTTGCCAGAAGCTTGCGCTGGCGATCCGCATTGGCGCGCTTCAGGACGAGTTGCGCCTGCTTGCTGACGAGCTGTGCCTTGAGATTGTCGACCTGGGCACTGCTGATCTCCACCTTGGTCTCGATCGAGCGGGGATCGATCTCGGCGATGAGCTGGTTCTCCTTGACCTTGTCTCCAACTTCCACCAGTACGGATTTGAGCTGGCCGGAAACCTGCGCGCCGACATTGACATCCTTGATGGCGCTGAGCGTGCCGACGGCCGTGATCGCGTTTTCGATATTGCCCCGAGTTACCGGTTCGCTAAGGAAATTCGTGGTTTCCTGCCCTTGCAGGCGCGGAACGACCACGACAGCGGCGGCGGTGGCCAGCACGGCGGTAACGGCTAGCCAGGGCCAGATGCGCCGGCGGGGTTTACGACGGGGTGGCGTCGTCGAGCCCGGAAACACGGTGATTTGCGGCTTCTGCGCGCCGTCTGCGTCATTCTTCGGCTCAGGAGCGGTTTGTCGCATCAGTCTCGTCTACCGTTCAAAGTACAAATTCAAGAATATGATCCGTAAGGCATATAGTAGACGGTGGAGCCTACGGAATAAAAATTACAAATTTTTTAGGCGCGAGTTCCGTGCGCCTGGAAAAATGAGCCCCCCACGCCCCACATTGGGGCGAGTGGAGGCGGTATCGTCCTCAGGCGGTTCCGGTCGAGCCGAAACCGCCGGCGCCGCGTGCCGTCTCACCAGCACTGTCACGTTCTTCGATAACAGCCTGTGCCACAGGCGCGATGATGGCCTGCGCGATGCGCATGCCGCGCTCGATACGGAAATCGTCGTCGCCCAGATTGATGAGCAGCACCTTTACCTCACCGCGGTAATCGGAATCGATGGTGCCGGGGGTGTTGAGGCAGGTGACGCCGTGCTTGAAGGCGAGACCCGAGCGCGGCCTGATCTGTGCCTCAAAGCCGGCTGGCAGTTCGAAGATCAGTCCGGTCGGGACCAGCGCCCGGCGGCCGGGGAGAAGCACGATCTGCCGGTCCTCGGGGACTGCGGCGCGCAGGTCCAACCCTGCCGAACCGGCGGTTTCATAGGAGGGGAGGTCAAGGCCATGCCCATGCGGAAGACGCACGATGCCAAGGCGAGGAGCGGAATCGGAACTGGATATGGTGGACATGCGGGGGACCTTTTCACCACTGGTGCGAAATCGTCAACCGCTATAAGGCCTCGTTACCGGATTTCCAACGGGACGATCGTTGTTTCCTTGATCTCCTCCATCACGAAGGAGGCGGAGACATCGGAAAGCGGGATCCTGGCAATCAGCCGCTGATACAGCCGGTCATAGGCCTTCACGTCGGCCACGCGGGCACGCAGCACATAATCGAGGTCGCCCGTCATGCGATAGACGCCGACCACCTCCGGCAGCGAGGAGACCGCCTCGCGAAACCGTTTCAGCCAGTCCGGATCGTGGTTCGACGTCCTCACCAGGATGAAGACGGAAAGACCGAGGCCGACGCGATCAGCATCGATGAGCGCGACGCGGCCGGTGATGACGCCTTCCTCCTCCAGCCGCTTCATGCGGCGCCAGCAGGCGTTGCGGGAAAGGTGCACCCTCTCCGAGAGCGCGTCGACCGACAGCGTGCCGTCGCGCTGCAGCTCGGCAAGAATCCTACGGTCCAGTTCATCGAGTTCTGCGTTCATATGGGATTTTTGTCTCAAAAAAGGTGAGATGACAAGGATAATTTGGGATGTGTAGCCCGGAAATAATTGATAAAATTCCAAAAATTGTCATTTCAGAGGGATCATAAGGGACATTGACATGACGACCCGCATCACGCGACTTTTTACCGATCATCCGGCATCCGTCGACGAAACCTATTTCGAGCACATGGCCTTTGCGGCGGGCTTTTCCGTCAAGCTCTTCGCCGCTGCCTTCGCCGCAATGATCCATGCCGTCCTGCCCTTCCTGTTCGAAAAGACGGCAAGCGGGATCATCCGCACGCTCTATGAGCGGACGCACGACCGGGGGCGATGAGGCGTTCGCCGCCGCCAGCGCTCCGACCCAAGCAAAAAGTTTTTACTTAAAAGTTGGGAGATATTCTGTAGAGATACTGTATACAGAATATATATTCTTGTGAGAAACGTAGTAAAAAGAATATTTCTGACATATATTATGCTTATTCTTCCAATTCCTCTTCAGGCTGAGGAAGTGAAGAAGGGCAAGGATGTGATTATAACGCCTATTCTTGAAACTGACAGAACGACAAGCGGACAAATCATCTCGCTGCCGCAAGGGAATGTGCAGGTCATCGTTTCAAAATATGAAATCGCACCGGGCGCGGAATTGCCCATACACAAGCACAGCTATCCACGCTACGGCTATGTTCTTGCGGGCATGCTTCGTGTCTCCAACCAGGACACAGGAAAAAGCCGGGTCTTCAAAACGGGTGAATTCATCGTGGAAGCGATCGACCAGTGGCACCAAGGAACCAATATTGGCTCGACCCCTCTCGAACTGCTTGTCATCGACCAGGTCGAAGAAGGAAAGAGCAATATTATCTTGCCCGATAAGGCGCCATCAGGCGTTGCCAATTAGAACGCCGGCGGCGAAGACCAGCGCGCCGCCGAGCACCACCTGGAAAGCGGCGCGCAGGAAAGGCGTCTCCATAAAGCGGTTCTGGATATAGGCGATCGCCCATAGCTCGACGAAAACCACGGCAATGGCGATGCTTGTCGCCGTCCAGAAATCCGGAATGAGATAGGGCAAGGCATGGCCGAGCCCGCCCAGCGTCGTCATTAGCCCGTTGGCGATGCCGCGCTTGGTGGGCGAGCCGCGCCCGGAAAGCTTGCCGTCATCGTGCGCAGCCTCGGTGAAGCCCATGGAGATGCCGGCGCCGACGGAGGCCGACAGGCCGACCAGGAAGGTCTGCCATGTGTCCTGTGTGGCGAAGGCTGCGGCAAAAATGGGGGCAAGGGTGGAGACCGAACCATCCATCAGCCCGGCGAGGCCCGGCTGGATATAGGTCAGGATCATCTGCCGCCGCTCGGTCTCGCGCTCTTCTTGCTGAACGTCAGTCGGAGTGTGCTTGAGCCCGAGACGGTGAGCAAGCGATTCGTGCTGCTTTTCCTCCATGGCGAGATCGCCGAGCAGCTTACGGGTCGACGCGTCGCTGACGCGTTTGGATGCCTCGATATAGAAACGATAGGCCTGGTCCTCCATCTCTTCAGCCGTTTGGCGCACCTTATCGATGCCGAGCGGGCGAACCAGCCAGTCGGGCTTGCGTTCGTAATAGCCGCTGACATGCTCACGCCGAATCAGCGGGATGCGATCGCCAAACCGCTTGCGGTGCATCTCGATCAGCCGTTCGCGATGGGTGCTTTCTTCCGCCGCCATCTCCTCGAAGATCTGCGCCGTCTGCGGGAATTCGTCCTTCAACCCGTCGGCATAGGCGAGATAGATGCGGCCGTCATCCTCCTCGGACGAGATGGCGAGCGCCAGGATCTCTTGCTCGGAAAGCGAATCGAAGGGGCGTCGCCCCGCGCGGAAAAAGCGGCTGAACATGATCGTGGATCCGAGTTTAGAATTATTCTAAACTTAGTCCGGAAATACGAAAAGTCAACGTGCAAAGAAACAGCCTACCCATGCCGGATTGCATGGCTGCAAAGCAGGAAGAGGTGAAGCGTATTCAGAGAATGCGCTGCATCAGGACGAGATCGAGCCAGCGGTCGAACTTGCGGCCGACTTCAGGCAGCCGTCCGGTTTCCGTGAAGCCGAGGGAGGCGTGGAGCCCGACGGAAGGCGCATTGCCGGCTTCGATCCCGGCGATCAGCACATGCACGCCGCGCCGCTTCGCCTCCTCGATCAGCCCGGTCAGGAGGAGGCGACCGATGCCGCCGCCGCGCGCGGCCTTGTCGACATAGACGGAGAGCTCGGCGGTGTGGCGATAGCCGTCGAAGGCGCGGAAAGCCCCGTAGCTGGCATAGCCAATGGTTTGTCCGTCCCGCTCTGCGACCAGAACCGGGAAGCCGCTTGTCGTGCGCGTCTTCAGCCAGGCGCGCCGATCTTCGAGATCGACCAGCGTCTCGTTCCAGATGGCGGTCGTGTTCTCCACGGCATCATTATAGATGGCGAGGATGGCCGGCAGATCGGCTTCAGTCGCGTGGCGTATGATGGACATGAGTTCTAGATACCTTTGTAGAAGAGAGTGGTGGCGCAGTAGCGGCCGTCCGGGAACAGGGCATAGTTCGGAATGATCCCCGCCTTCTCCCAGCCAAGATGGGCGTAGATCGCCTCGGCTTCGCTGCCGGTGGCGGTGTCGAGGCAAAGCAGCGCCTTGCCGCGTCTGCGAGCTTCTGATCTGGCGCTCTCCATCAATTGCCGGGCAAGCCCTAAGCCACGCGCCTTGCGGTGGACGAGCAACTTCTTGATATCGGCGCGATGCGGCTGGTTGGGCATCTGCGCCATGCCGAGCTGCACCGTGCCGACGATTTCGCCCCGATGTTCGGCGGCGAGGAGGATCGTGCTGCCGGCTTCGACCTCGGATGAGACACGCGACCAGTAGGGCAGGGCATCTCCGGGGGAGAAGGGCATCATGAAACCGACGGACGCGCCGCCATTGACGCAATCGGAGAGGATTTCGGCAAGCGCGGGGAGGGCGGCGCGGGCTGCATCTGCATCGAGCACTCTGATCATGGGGAATTTCCTAGAAGCCGGAGCGGCGTTCCAGCACGATGGCGTAGCGTGCCGGCGCCTGGCCGGGATTGTGAAAGGTGATACCTGCCATGAGCGGCATGAACAGGCAGTCGCCGGGGCGAAGCCGGTATTCCGCCTCGCCGACCTTCATCTCCATCTCGCCCTCGAAGAGCCACATGTGTTGCGTGATGCCGGCATTGGCGGTCTGCGGGGCGAAGACGACGCGCGCACCCGGCGGAAATTCCACCTCGATCAGATCGACATTCGAGCCGGTGCCGGGCGGCGAAACCGCGCGGCGGACATAGCCGGTATCAGGATCGCGCCAGACGGGCTGTTCGCTGCGGGCGAGGAAGGGCGAGGCGGGCTTCTCGGCATGGGCAAAGAAGATCGAAAGGGAAGTACCGAGCGCCGCGCACAGCCTTGCCAGCAACTGTGCTGTCGGGCTTGTCTCGCCGCGCTCGATGCGGGAGATCATCGCGCGGCTGACGCCTGATGCTTCTGCAAGGGCGTCCAGTGTCAGCCCCTGTGCCAAACGCTGGTTGCGCAGGTTTTCGCCGATGGCGTTGTCGAGGTGGTCGATTGCATTTTCCATTATTTTAGAATTAATATCTACTATAATGGAGTCAAGCGGTATTATCGCAGTGATAAAAGAAAACGGCGAGATTGCTCCCGCCGCTCCTCTGCCGTCTTAAAATGCTGGCGTCAGCTCTTCGCTTTCAGCTCCAGGCGGCGGGCATGCAGCACCGGCTCGGTATAGCCGTTGGGCTGCTCGCGGCCCTTGAAGACGAGATCGCAGGCGGCCTGAAAGGCGACGGAGCCGTCGAAATCCTTGGCCATCGGGCGATAGTTGGGATCACCTTCATTCTGCTTGTCGACGACGGCAGCCATGCGCTTCATCGTCTCCATCACCTGTTCAGGCGAAACCACGCCATGATGCAGCCAGTTGGCGATGTGCTGGGAGGAGATGCGTAGCGTGGCGCGGTCTTCCATCAGCCCGACATTGTTGATGTCGGGTACCTTGGAGCAGCCGACGCCCTGGTCGATCCAGCGCACGACATAGCCGAGAATGCCTTGCGCATTGTTGTCCAGCTCGTGCTGGATGTCTTCCGGCGTCCAGTTCGGGCGGCTCGCCACGGGAACGGAGAGGATGTCGTCCAGCTTGGCGCGGGAGCGGCTCTTCAGGGTTTCCTGCACGTCGGCGACATCGACCTTGTGATAATGGGTGGCGTGGAGCGTCGCCGCCGTCGGCGAGGGCACCCAGGCGGTGTTGGCGCCGGCTTTCGGATGAGCGATCTTCTGCTCCAGCATCGCTGCCATCAGGTCGGGCATGGCCCACATGCCCTTGCCGATCTGCGCGTGGCCGGAGAGCCCGCATTCGAGACCGATATCGACATTCCAGTTTTCATAGGCGCCGATCCAGGCCGCCTGCTTCATGTCGCCCTTACGGATCATCGGGCCGGCTTCCATCGAGGTGTGGATTTCATCGCCGGTGCGGTCGAGGAAGCCGGTGTTGATGAAGACGACGCGCTCCTTCGCCGCGCGGATAGCCTCCTTGAGATTGACGGTGGTGCGGCGCTCCTCGTCCATGATGCCCATCTTCAGCGTGTTGGGCTTCATGCCGATGAGTTTTTCGACGCGGGCGAAGAGTTCTGAGGCGAAGGCGACTTCCTCCGGCCCATGCATCTTCGGCTTGACGATATAGACGGAACCGGCGCGGGAATTTTTGTGGCGCCCGTTCGCCCCGACGTCGTGCAATGCGATGAGCGAGGTGAAGGCGGCATCCATGATGCCTTCGGGAACCTCGTTGCCCTCCGCGTCGAGAATCGCGGGATTGGTCATGAGGTGGCCGACATTGCGCACCAGCATGAGCGAGCGGCCCGGCAGGGTGAAGTGCGCACCGTTAGGTGCAGTGTATTCCCGGTCGGCATTGAGGCGACGGGTGATCTTTCTGCCGCCCTTTTCGAAAGTGTCTTCCAGATCGCCCTTCATCAGGCCGAGCCAGTTGCGATAGACGACGATCTTATCCTCCGCATCGACGGCGGCAATGGAATCCTCGCAGTCCTGAATTGTAGTCAGCGCGGATTCCAGCACGACATCGGCGATATGCGCCGGGTCGGTCTTGCCGATCGGGTGGGCGGCGTCGATGTCGATCTCGACATGGATGCCGTTCTTGACCAGGAGGAGAGCGGAAGGGGAAGCCGGTTCGCCACGATAGGCTGCGAACTGGCCGATATCCTTAAGGCGCGTTGTCGAGCCGCCGGCGAGCTTGAGGGTGAGCGTGCCTTCTTCGACAGTGAAACCGGTGACCTCTTTCCATTTGCCATGGTCAAGCGGTGCGCTTTCATCGAGAAACGCCTTGGCCCAGGCGATAACCTTTTCACCGCGCCTCGGGTTGTAGCTGCCGGCCTTTTCCGCGCCATCCGTTTCGGGAATGGCATCGGTGCCGTAGAGCGCATCGTAAAGCGAGCCCCAGCGGGCATTGGCGGCGTTCAACGCGTAACGCGCATTCATGACGGGGACGACGAGCTGCGGTCCGGCCGTAACCGTGATCTCGGGGTCGACATCGGCAGTGGAGACGGAGAATTTCTCGCCCTCGGGCAGGAGATAGCCAATCTCTTTCAGGAAAGCTTGATATTCTTCTTGTGTGTAGCCCGTCTCACGCTTGGCCTTGTACCAATCGTCGATCTTCGCCTGGAGCGCATTGCGTTTTGCAAGCAATTCGCGGTTCTTGGGCGCCAAGTCCCGCACGATTCCCGCGAAGCCAGACCAGAAAGCGGCAGGCTCCACGCCGGTGCCGGGTATCGCTTCATTGTTGATGAAATCATAGAGTTCCTTTGCGACCTTCAATCCGTCGATCTCGATGCGCTCGCTCATGACAGGCACTCCTTGGGTTATATCCGGCAGGTCTCCGGCTTTTGTCTCATGATTTGATTATGGTTGAAACCCGCCGCGCGAGTTTCGTCAATCCGTCAAAAATGAACATCATTTTCAACCTGGTGGAAAAGGTTTCTTAGTGCGCGATACGCGGGCGGCCGCTGGCCGTCGCCGTGAGGATCGCCTCAACAAATGTCCGCTTGTCCTCGACCGTGGCCGCGCGAATGTCCCGGCTGACGGTGATTTCAGCTTCATCGGTTCCGGCGTCGGTGGCACGGGCAGCGACTTGTTCGCGCAATATCGCTTCGGCAAAGGCAAGGGCTTCCTCCTCGTCAGCGAAATCGCGGATCATCTCGCCCGCGCTGACCCGGAAGCACCCTTCCACGGGCTGGCTGATCTCGGCGGTGAGCGAAACGCGGACCTGGCCGACCACGGCGCCCAGCGCATTGGCGACATCGCTATCCTGGGGCACCTGTGCTTCGACGCCCAGCGTCTCGCCGACAGTCGGATAATAGATCGGGGCTGAGGCGCCGAGACCAATGATAGGACGGTCAATGGCGATCTCTACGCCGGCGATCCCGCTCTTGCCGGACAGCGCGCGCTCGATGAGCGGATGCGCCATGGTCTGTGGGCCGTCGAGTCCGTCTTCGGCGAGGGCGGTTTCGAGGATCACTTCCGACGAGCGGCGGATCAGGGCAGCATAAACCTGTTTCGCCAGTGCTTCCGGCGTTTCGGCAAAAGGGCGGCCTATACCATCCTTGCGGCGGGCAAAGAGCAGTGCTCCGAGGCGAGCAGCATCGGCATCCCAGTTTTGCTGGAGGCCCAGCACATGGCAGGCATCGGAGGGCGTGAAGCCTGCAATATGGACAAGCCCGCGCGCCACCAGCCGGTTGAGCGTTGCGGTCTGTGAGGTGGAGGAGAGCAGCTTGTCGAGCGGCTGCGGCTCGCGTGCGATGCGCTGGTAGAGCTCGGCTTCCGAAGCGCTCAGTCCTGCTGCCAGCGCCTCCGGCACGCCGGTGCGGAGCGCAAAACGTCCGTCGAGGCGGCCCAGCTGTGGCGATTTCAGCTGCCGTTCGAGATGCGCAAGGACATCCGCCCCATGATTTTTCGCCAGGAGCGCAAGTGGCACGAGGCGGCGGGGCCCAAGCTTCAGTCTCGGCGTCAGCGCCTGGTCGTCGAGCATGATTTCGGAGTCACCACCGAGGCCGAAGGTGCGCATCGCCACCGCTTCCACCATGGTGCGGAAGCCGCCCACTGTTGCTCCTTCCGGATCAAGGCGCGGCCGGCCGCGGTCGAGCACGGCGACATCGGTGGTCGTGCCGCCGATATCGGAGACGAGGGCGTTGTCGAGCCCGGTCAGATGACGGGCGCCGACAAGGCTTGCCGCTGGTCCGGAGAGGATTGTCTCGATCGGTCGCGTCCTGGCAAAGGCGGATGAGATCAGTGCACCATCGCCGCGCACCACCATCAGCGGCGCATGGATGCCGCGTTTGCCGAGGAAGCTTTCCGTTGCCTTGATCAATCGGTCGATCATTGCAATCAGACGGGCGTTGAGCACCGTGGTGAGCGCCCGGCGCGGCCCGTTGAGCTTGGCCGAAAGCTCGTGGCTGCAAGTCACGGACAGGCCGGTTTTCTGCCTGATGAGATCGCGCACTGCGAGCTCATGCACGGGATTGCGCACGGCAAAATAGGCGCAGACGGCAAAGCCGGATACGGTTCCGGCGAGGTCTGGTAGCGCCGTTTCAAGCGGTTCGATATCGAGCGCTTTCGCCTGGCCGTGCACGTCATGGCCGCCGGCGACGAAGACTACCGGATCGGAGCCCAATGCCTGGCGCAGGCCCGATTTATCGAGATCCGCTTCGGCAAAGCCGATCATGACGAGCGCGATGCGTCCGCCCTGGCCCTCGACAAGGGCATTCGTGGCGAGCGTCGTCGACATCGAGACGAGGCGGATGATGGCGGGATCGATTTCCGCCGTAGCAATCACCCGGTCGGCGGCATTGGCGATGCCTTCGGCGAGATCATGGCGGGTGGTCAGCGCTTTGGCTTTGGCGACGACACCCCTTGCTTCCGACCAGAGCACGGCATCCGTATAGGTGCCGCCGGTATCTATGCCGAGAAAGAGCGCATCGCGCTCATCATCCGGTTCTGCACCTGCTGTCACGATTACTCCTCGCCCTGTTCAAAGAGGAGGGTTAGCGCATGGCGCTGGTCCTTTCCAGATGGAGAGCGTGTCAAAGATCAACCTGCCGTCTTATATCCTCGGGCTGCATGCCCGCCTGCCGCAGCGAGGCGAGTGCCGTATCGCCCCGGCTTTTGGAGAGTTTGCGGCCATGCTCATCCAGGATCAGGTCGTGGTGATGATAGAGCGGCACGGGAAGCCCGAGGATTTCCTGCAGGAGCCGGTGCATGGTCGTTGCATGGAAGAGATCGCGCCCGCGCACCACATGAGTGATCCCCTGCAGTGCATCGTCGATGACGACCGAGAGGTGATAGCTGGTCGGCGTCTCCTTGCGGGCAATGACGACATCGCCCCAGAGAGTGGGATCAGCGGCGACCCGACCCGTCTCGCCCTCGGGACCCGCGCCGCTTTCCTCCCAGTAAAGATCCTTGCCATAGCGTGCCATCGCCTTCTGCACGTTCAGGCGCCAGGCAAAGGGCTCGCCTTCGGCGATGCGGCGGTGGCGCTCGCTTTCCGGCATGGAGCGCTCGTCCTGAGGGTAGAGCGGCGTACCGTCTGGGTCATGCGGCCATTCGCGTCCTCCGCGCGCCCATTCCTCGATGCGGGCGCGAACCTCGCCCCGGCTCATGAAGGCGGGGTAGACCAATCCGGCTTCGATGAGCGTATCGAGCGCTTCCCTGTAATCGGCAAAATGCTGCGACTGCCGGCGCACCGGCTCCTCCCAGGAAAGCCCGAGCCAACGCAAATCCTCTATCATCTGCCGCTCCAGCTCCGGCGTGCAGCGGGTTGTGTCGATGTCCTCGATGCGCAGGAGGAAGCGCCCGTCGCTTTCCTCGGCCATGCGCTGATTGAGGAGCGCTGAATAGGCATGCCCCAGATGCAGGAGACCGTTGGGACTGGGCGCGAAGCGAAAGACAGGCTGGGTCATGTTGCATGTCAGTTGATTGTCATCTGATCCCCTTGGTAGGTCTCTCGTGATCAAAAGAAAAGGCCAGAGGATGCAGCGGATCGACACGATTGACGATATTGAGGCAGGGCTCGATGCTCTGGTTCTTGCCGATGCGCGATTGGTCGACATACGCAGCCGCGCCCATGCCGTGCCGTTGCGCCGTTCTCAGCCGGGGTTCGAAAGCCTTGCCTCCATCATCGTGGCGCAACAGGTGTCGACGGCAAGCGCAGCCTCCATCTGGGCGCGGCTGAAGACGCATGTCGCCCCGCTGACGCCTGAAAACTATCTCGAACGCGGCGAGGAGGCCTGGCGTCTCGCCGGCCTGTCGCGGCCGAAGCAGAGCACGCTCGTCCATGTCTCCAAGGCTGTGCTTGCCGGAGAACTCGACCTTTTCGGTCTCTGCAATCACCCGGCGGAGGAAGCGATTACCACAATGACGGCAATCAAGGGCATCGGCCCGTGGACGGCGGAAGTCTATCTCCTCTTTGCCGCCGGTCATCCGGATGTCTTTCCGGCCGGCGACGTGGCGCTGCAGGCAGCGGTGGGGCATGCATTCGGCCGCGAATCACGTCCCACGGCGGCGGATCTGCGGGTTCTCGCGGAGGCTTGGTCGCCCTGGCGAGGCGTGGCAGCACGGCTCTTCTGGGCGTATTACGCCGCCATTCGCGGCAGGGAGGCCACACCGCTCCTGTGAGAATGCAAAAACAGAGGAATTGATAGGCGTGATGGCGCCCTCATCGTTTTGCCGCTTCACAATAGTGTCACCTCCGGCTTACATTATCCCGGTCGGCTGATTGGATTCTTTGTTTACGCAAGCCCGGACGGAAAAATCGTTTCACACTTTTCCCGGGCTTGCTCCAAAGGAGGTGATTTTTTGACGGTCGCCGTCTCGCCCGGCGGGTTACCCGCTCTGGTCCTAAATGCGGACTATCGTCCGTTGAGTTATTATCCCTTGTCGCTCTGGTCCTGGCAGGACGCGATCAAGGCGGTGTTCCTCGACCGTGTGAATATCGTGGCCGAGTATGAGCACGAAGTCGCGTCGCCATCGTTCTCCATGCGCGTGCCGAGCGTGGTCTGTCTCAAGACCTATGTGCGCCCCTCACGCAATCCAGCCTTCACCCGCTTCAACGTTTTCCTGCGCGACCGTTTTCAGTGCCAGTATTGTGGGACGCACGAGGATCTGACCTTCGATCATGTCATCCCGCGCCGGCATGGCGGCGAGACGACATGGGAGAATGTCGTGGCGGCCTGCTCCCCCTGCAATCTGCGCAAGGGGGGCATGATGCCCGCCGAAGCCAAGATGTGGCCACGGCAGAAGCCATATCCGCCGACCGTGCACGATCTGCACAATAATGGCCGGCTGTTCCCGCCCAATTTCCTGCACGAGAGCTGGCTGGATTATCTCTACTGGGATGTCGAACTGGAGCCTTAGGGTGCGCCGATATTCAGGTCAGGGCGGGCTGCGAATAAGGCTTTTCTACGCTTCCGGTGCTCACATACTATAAGTACGCTGCGCTCCGGTTCTCGAAAAGCATCATTCTCGCCTCGCCCTGACCTGAATCTCAACACACCCTTACGCGCGTTCGCCCGACCGGGCGAAAGCGGCGTAGAGGCCGACCGCCAGGAAGATCAGGCTTGCTGCCGCATTCCAGCCGGCAAAGGAAAGCCCAAGGAAGCGGCCTGCCGCCTGGTCGCAGGCGGGCGGACGGACTGAGTTCAGGTCGCTCAAGAGATTGCCGGCATCTGTGGTGATCGACATGGTGGCTGCCGAGCAGTCGGTCGGGCCGGCCCAGAACTTCCACTCCACGCCCGCGTGGAAAACGGCGAGCACGAGACCATAGGTCATCAGCAGCGCGCCGATGAGAAGCAGGCCGCGCGTCAGCCAGCCGGGCCATTTCAGGCTGCTGGAGAAAACCGCCAGAACCATCAGCGGCGCGCCAATGTAATAAGGCGTGCGCTGCTCCAGGCAGAGCTTGCACGGCATGAAGCCGCCCAGATGCTCGAAGCCGAGCGCGCCACCGACGGTCGCGGCCATGGCGATGGCCAGAAACGCGGCGGTGATCGTCTGGAGCCTGCCCGTCGATGCTGTGAGATTCATTGGCATATCCTAGAAGATATAGCGAACGGCAACGAAACCACCGATCAACAAGACCATGAAAAGGGTGAAAAGAAGGCCCAGATTCTTCTCGATAAAGGTGCGGATCGGCGGGCCAAAACGATATAGGAGGCCCGCGACCAGAAAGAACCGAAGGCTTCGCCCGAGGATGGAGACGACGATGAACACCGCGAGATTGAGTCCTGTCGCCCCGGAAAAGATGGTCAGCACCTTATAGGGGAAAGGCGTGACCGCGGCGAAGAGCACGCCCCAACCGCCCCAGCGATTATACCAGTCGGCGATGCGTTGAAACGCCTGCTCCTGGCCGTAGAAGGCGAGGATAGACTGGCCGACGGTGTCGTAGAGAAAGGCGCCGATGGCATAGCCCAGGAGAGCACCAGCTACCGAGGAAATCGTGCAGATCAGGGCATAGCGCAGCCATTTCGCCCGGTAGGACAAGACCATGGGGATGAGCAGCGTATCGGGCGGGATCGGGAAGACAGAGCTCTCGATGAAGGAAACACCAGCAAGCCACCATTGGGCGGATTTTCTGGAAGCGAGCGAGAGTGTCCAGTCGTAAAGTCGGCGCAGCATCAGCTTTCCTGGTGCGGAATTGGGTCTGTGATCATGTTCTCTAGAGGCAAAAGCGGCATCAGGCAATTGCAGTGCACATAACTATTGTGCGGCTGCGATGCGATCTCCTGTTGACGGAGAGGCACTTCTAATTATAGTCCGGCCGTCCGACGCTGCCTTCGGCGTCTGGCCCCTGTGGCGGAATTGGTAGACGCGCTCGACTCAAAATCGAGTTCCGCAAGGAGTGCTGGTTCGATCCCGGCCAGGGGCACCATTTCTCAATGGAAATCCTACAGCGCCGTGCGTCCGTTAGGACGCACAAAGGACGCTCTAAGTTATTGAATCTACGCTATCCAGGCTTTCTGAAAATCGATTCCGATTTTCAGGCCGATGCTGTAGGCGCCCATGTTGGGTATTTTAAAGCCGTTTGGGAAGAGCCTGCCCTAGGACTTTGACCTATTCGGTGCTGCCGGCTCCCAGAGCTCGACTGGATTGCCCTCGGGGTCGTGAATACGGGCGAAACGGCCGACTTCCGAATCCCACTCGGCCCGTGTCTCGACAGCTATCCCGCTGGCCTTCAAATCAGCAATCATCGTGTCCAGATCTTCAACCCGGAAATTGATCATCCACTGCTGCTCGCGCCGGCCGAAATAGTTTGTGTCATGGGAGAACGGCCCGAAGATCGTATCGCCGGCTTCCTGATGCCAAACCGCCTTATGAATATCACTGATGCCGAGATGTCGTTCATACCAGGCGGCCAACGCCTTTGGATCCTGCGCTCGGAAGAACAATCCGCCAATTCCCAACACCTTGCTCATTCTTCAGTCTCCTGCTCTGATCGTTAGTTATGGTTGGTTGCAGCGGCGGGCTCCCCGGCTTCTTCAATCCGGCTCAAGCAGCGCGCGGGCGAAGCCTTCTTCGGCCACCTTGATCGTGCCGTCTGGCAGTTTCAGCACGCGGTCAATGGCGATGCCGTAAAGGCGCAGCCGTTCGTCGAGCACCCTGGCCGGTTCATCAACATTGCCGTCCTTCGCCTGCAGCAGCGCCTTATGCATCACCGGGCCGAGGATGAGGCGAAGCTGCAGCAGCATTTCGGCGACGGCCTGCGGGTCGGGTGCATCGAGAATGCCCGCCTCGTGCCCTTCGGCCAGAAGCGCGGCCAGAATCGGCGTGACGACGGCCGTCACCGCCTGGTCGATCCGGTGGAAGAGTACGATGTTCTCGGGGCGGAAGATCACCTCGAATGTGTTGCGGATGTGCGGCGCCATCTCGACCTTCAGGCGCCGCGATCCGGCAAAAAACGCGTTGAGACGGCCGATTGCATCGAGTTCGAGGTCTTCCAGGAGAGGCTCGAGCTCTTTCACGCTGTCGCGCGCCATGCGGGTGGCGAGTGCTTCCAGAAGCGCCTCCTTCGAAGCGAAATAATGATAGAAGGCGCCTTTCGACAAGCCTGCTTCCGTAATGATGTCGTTGATGGTCGTGTTGTCGTAGCCCCGGCTGAAGAACAGCCGCTGCGCGCAGTCCAGCAGCTCGGTCAGGCGCACCTCGGGTGCCTTGACGACACGAATCATGGGCAGGAATCCTCAAATTGCATGCGTATCCTTATTTCCGTGCGGGTCAGGTGAAAACGCACATTCGCTTTATCGCGGCAACTTCGTCGCACCCCTCTGCGGGCGTGTGTTTCCATTATAGACCGACCGTCGGTCTATTGCTATAGTCCGGGCACTCGCGACCCTGTTTTTACCGCCGGAGAAAGATGATGCGGATGTTCCGGATATTAACCGTCGTCGCCATAGTTCTGGCGCTTGCCGGTGGCGGCTATTGGTATATGCAGCGTCCGACGCCGGTCACGACGATTACGCCTAAGCGGGGAGAGGCGGCCGAGATCGTCTATGCCAGTGGTGTGGTCGAGCCGCGCAATTGGGCCAAGGTGACGTCGCTCGTGCGTGAACGCATCATCGAGGAATGCGACTGCGAGGGAGAGCAGGTGAAGAAGGGCGCGGTGCTTGCCCGGCTCGATGCCAGTGAGGCAGAATCGGCTCTGCACGAGCTTGAAGCGCGTCTGCGCCTAGCGCGAGAGGAACACCGGCGCCTTTCCGTACTTGCCGACCGCAACGCCGCAAGCAGGCAGGCGCTCGACCGGGCGAGCAGCGAGGTGGCGCAGCTCGAGGCGCTGGTGGCCGGGCAGAAAGCGCGGCTTGACAGCTATATCCTGCGGGCGCCGGCGAACGGCGTGGTATTGCGCAGGGACGCGGAGGTGGGCGAGATCGCGGAGCCGGGAACGGCACTGTTCTGGGTCGGGCAGCCCAGGCCGCTCCTCGTCATCGCCGATGTCAATGAAGAGGATATTCCGCGCGTCAAGGTAGGCCAGCGGGCGCTGTTGCGTTCTGACGCGTTTGCGAGCCGCAGGCTGGAGGCGGTCGTCGACAGCATCACGCCGAAGGGTGATCCGGTCAACAAGACCTACCGGGTTCGCCTCAAATTGCCTGATGATACGCCGCTGATGATCGGCATGTCGGTTGACGTCAATATCGTCATCCGGGTTTCCGAAAACGCGCTGCTTGTGCCGTCGCTCGCGCTTCGCGGTGACGAGGTCTATGTTGTCGAAGGCGACAGGGCCGTGCAGCGGAAGCTCGATATCGGCATCCGTGGCCTGCAGGAGGTGGAGGTCCTGTCCGGCATTGCCCCTGATGCCCGCGTCATATCGCCCTTTCCGGAGGATCTTGGCGACGGCGTGCGCGTGACGCTGGCGAGGGAGTGAGAAGGGAATGCGCCTCATCCTCGAAATCGCCTTTACCCACATCGTCGGACGCGGACGCCAGACCCTCGTGGCGATCCTGGGCGTGGCGGTGGGCGTCGGCTTTTCGATCGCCATGGCGGCACTGATGCAAGGGGGGCAGGACGATTTCATCGAGCAGCTGGTCAACACCATGCCGCATGTGCAGATCACCGACGAGCGGCGCACGCCGCCGCGCCAGCCGGCCGAGGATGTCTTCGAAACCGTCGCTATTTCCGGTCTGCGGCCACGGGAGGATCGGCGCGGTATCATCAATCCGACGGCGGCGCTCACCTGGCTGAGGGGCTGGGTGCCGGGCCGGGTGGCGGAGAGCCTGAAGGCGCAGGGCGTTATCCGCTATTCCGGCCGCGATGTCGGGGCCTCGATCATCGGCGTCGATCCCGACGCTGAACGGGGCGTGTCGCCGATCGTCGGCGATTTCGTGCAAGGCAGCTTCGACAGGCTGACGGCTGGCGGCAACAACATACTGATCGGCGATACCATGGCGTCCCGTCTCGGCGCCGGTCTCGGCGACACGATCACGGCGGTATCCTCCACCGGCCTGTCACGCAATTTCAAGATCGCCGGCCTCTTCCATACCGGCACTACGGCACGCGACGAGGGCGAGGCCTATGTGCTTCTGAAGAACGCGCAGATCCTGAGCGAGCGGGCCAATGCGGTCAATGACATTCGCATCAAGCTCGCCGATCCCAATGCGGCGCCCGGCGTGGCGAAGCGGGCGGAGGCCGAGCTCGGCTACAAAGCCGAGGCCTGGCAGGAGGCGAATGAATCCATCCTGGAAGCGCTGGTGATCCGCAATGTCATCATGTACACGGTGGTGGCCGCGATCATGCTCGTCGCCGGTTTCGGCATCTTCAATATCATCTCCACCATCACCCATGAAAAAGCGCGCGACATCGCCATCATGAAGTCGCTCGGCTTTGCCGAAGGCGACATGCGGCGTCTGTTCCTGATCGAGGGCGTTGCCATCGGTGCTGCGGGATCGTTCATCGGCTGGCTGCTCGGCTTCACGCTCGTTTATGCACTGGCGCAGGTGCGGTTCGAGCTCGCCACCACCGGACAGGAGATGACGCGGCTGCCGATCGCCTGGAGCTTCCTGCACTATCTGCTTGCCGCAGGTTTCGCGCTTGCCTCAGCCGCGGTGGCCGGTTATCTGCCGGCCCGCAAGGCGGCGAAGCTCAATCCCGTCGATATCATCCGGGGCGCGACATGAGCACGCTGATCGAAGCGGAAAACCTCACGCGCATCCTGCCGGCCATTGTGCCGGTGACGCTGGTGAAAGACGTGTCGCTGTCAGTTGGCGAAAAGGAATTCGTCGCCGTCACCGGTCCGTCCGGATCGGGAAAGTCGTCACTTCTCTATCTGCTCGGTCTTCTCGATCAGCCGACGAGCGGCACGTTGAAGATCGGCGGACGCGACACCGGCCCGATGGACGAAGAGGTGCGGGCGAGGACCCGTCTTGCGATGCTGGGCTTCGTCTTCCAGTTCCATTTCCTGCTGCCGGAATTCACGGTGCGCGAGAATGTCGAAATCCCGATGCGCAAGCTGGGGCGATTATCGCGATCGCAGATGCGTGCAAGAGCGACGGAGCTATTGGAATCGCTGGGACTCGCCGGCCATCTCGACAAGCGGCCGGACCAGCTTTCCGGCGGTCAGCGCCAGCGCGTCGCCGTCGCCCGGTCGCTTGCCAACGATCCGCCGATCGTGCTGGCGGACGAGCCGACAGGCAGTCTTGATACCAAGAGTTCGGAGCAAGTGTTCCATATTCTCGAAACGCTGGTGCGCGAACGTAACAAGACCGTCATCGCCGTCACCCATGACATGGACATGGCCGCACGGATGGATCGCCGCATCCATCTGGTCGACGGGAGGGTCGCCGAACCATGAACGGATTGGCCCCTATCGCTTCCGGGGAAAGAGCTGCCGCCAGAAATCCCAGCTCGCCAAGCCGACGCCGATAACCGAAACGATCGTAAGGTCAAGTGACCGGACGCGGAAGGCGATGATGCCAATGAAGGCCGCAAAAGTCAAAAGCGCTGCCAGGGCAATGATCCTGTTCATCGTCATTTCCGATCCTTTCCGCGCTGCGGTTTTTGGATTTCATCACCGGCCATAGATCACCCGCGGCAGCCAATAGGCGATATCGGGATATACATAGAGGATGACCATCGAGAGCAGGACCATGGCCAGATAGGGCATCGAGCCGCGGAAGATTTCGATGAGATGCACGTGTGGCGGAGCGATACCCTTGAGATAATAGGCCGACATCGCCATGGGCGGGGTGAGGAACGACGTCTGCAGATTGAGCGCGATCAGAATGCCGAAGAACAGCGGATCGACGCCGAAATGCGGCAGAAGCGGCAGGAAGATCGGCACGAAGATGATGATGATCTCCGACCATTCCAGCGGCCAGCCCAGGAGGAAAATGATCAGCTGCGCCAGCAGCAGGAACTGCAGCGGTGTGAGGTCCAGCCCACGGACGAACTCGCTGACGACCTGCTCGCCGCCGAGATAGGAAAAAACGGAGGAAAACGTCCAGGAACCGACGAAGAGCCAGCAGACCATGGCCGTCGTACGCACCGTGAGATAAACGGATTCCCGCAATCGCGTCCATGTCAGCGCACGATAGGCCATTGCCAGCACGAGGCCGCCGAGTGCTCCGATGGCCGCGGCTTCCGACGGTGTGGCCAGGCCGAAGAGGATCGCGCCCAACACCGACAGGATGAGCACGGCAAGCGGCAGAAAGGATGTCGCAAGCATCCAGAAGAGCTTCATTACCGGGATTTTCTCTTCCGGTTCTTCGGGCCGTGGCGCAAGCGACGGCTGAAGCGTGGCGCGCACGACGATATAGACGAGGTAGAGCCCGGCCAGCAGCAGGCCCGGAAGCAGGGCTCCGGCGTAGAGCCGCACGATGGAAACGCCCGATGTCGCGGCATAGACGATCAGCATGATCGATGGCGGTATGAGGATGCCAAGCGTTCCGCCGGCACAGATGACGCCGGATGCAAACCGCGTATCGTAGCGCGCTTTCAGCATGGCCGGAAAGGCCAGAAGGCCCATGAGCGTCACGACCGCGCCGACGATGCCGGTGGCGGTGGCGAACAGCGCGCAGGTGATAAGCGCGGCAACGGCCATGGAGCCCGGGATGCGGCGGGTGGCAATGCTGAGCGTGTGAAAGAGCTTATCGACGATGTTCGCCCGTTCCACGATATACCCCATGAAGAGGAACAGCGGTACGGCCGTCAAAACGTCATTGGCCATCACCGAATAGGTCTGGTTGACGAACAGGTCGAATATCCTGTTGTTGAAGAACCCGCCGATCCAGTGCTGGACCAGGGTCAGCGTATCGGCATCCTGTTCCAGAGCGCGCCGGTACGGCACCCACATTCGGCCGGCGTCGAAATAGGCGTAATAGCCAAAGCCGATGCCCATAGCCATCAAGGTGAAGGCGATGGGAAAGCCGAGCATGATAATGAAGATGAAGATGCCAAGCATCGCCACCGCGACTTGCGGATCGGTCACGGCCTTTTCTCCCCCGGTATGACGATGTCGACGGCTTCGTCGCCATGACGCAGCGCCGCAGCCCCCTCCTTCAGGAGGATTTTTTCAAGTTCCTCCACGTCTTCTTCGTGCCTGGGCCACTCGCCGGTCCGGATGGTCACGATGCAGCGGAGCACCTGCGCGATACCCTGGATCAGGAGCAGAATTCCGGCAGCCACGATGACGGATTTGAACTGGAATATCGGAATGTTCGCCGGGCTCATCGAGCTCGATTCGAAATAGCGCCAGGATCTGCTCGCATACCGCCAGCCGGCGAAGATCAGCGCCAGGATGCCGGGGAAGAAGAAGAGAACATAGAGCACAAGCTCCACTTTCGCCTGGGTGGTGGGTTTCCAGAGGCGATAGACGAAATCGCCACGCACATGGCCGTCGCGGGAGAGCGTATATGCCCCGGCCATCATGAACATGGTGCCGTACATGATGTAGCTGAGATCGAACGCCCAGGCGGTGGGGCGGTTCAGCACGTAGCGGACGAAAACTTCGTAGCCGACGCCGATCGTCATGATCACCACGCACCAGGCGAAGGCTTTTCCGAACCAGGCCGAAAGGCGATCGGCGAACCTGATATAGCCAAGCATGCAAAAATCCTGACCACTTGCGGGAGCTTACCGGCGGCCGAAGCCGCCGGATTGCGATGTGTCGGATTCCCGGAACTAGAGCTTCAGCTTTCCGGGGAAATAATGCTCGTAGGCCAAAGCCAGATCAGGCGAATTCATCAGTTCGTAGAAGACGACGCGGTCGACCCACTCGCGCTGGCTATCGAGGACACGTTTCATGTATTCGTCCTCTTCGAGCATGGGAATGAGCTCGTCCCACGCCTTGAGCTGAGCGTCGAGGATCTCCTTCGAGGTCCGGTGCACGGCAACGCCGTGCTCGTTCTGCAGCTTCTCCAGATCGCTGGAATAACTGTCCAAAGCGAGAGCCGTGTTAGAGGTGCTCGCCGCCTCCACGCCATATTCAAGGATGGCTTGCAGATCGTCGGGAAGGCCGTCGAAGAAATCCTTGTTGAACAGGAATTCAAAGGATTCACTCGCCTGGTGATAGGAAGACAGCATGTAGTTCTTGGCGACATCCGCTGAACCGAAGCGCAAATCCGACGACGGATTGTTGAATTCGAAGGCGTCGATGACGCCGCGCTCCATGGCCGGCACGATCTCGCCGCCCGGAAGCTGGGCGACGCTCATGCCCATTTTCTGCATGAGGTCGGCGGCGAGCCCGACGGTGCGGTATTTGAAACCCTGTATGTCCTGGACAGTCTCAACCGGCTTCTTGAACCAGCCGAATGGCTGTGCCGGCATGGGAAAGCCGTAAAAGCCGTAGACGTTGAGGCCCAGGATATCCTGCGTCAGCTCGCGGTAAAACTCCTTGCCACCGCCGGCATAGAACCAGCCGAGCATGGTCGTCGCGCTGCCGCCGAAGACCGGACCGGTGCCGAAGAGCGAGGCTGCCTTGTGCTTGCCGTACCAGTAGACCGGAACGGTATGGGCGGCATCGAGAACACCGTCATTGACGCCGTCGAGCACCTGAAAGGCACCGACCACTGCGCCAGCCGGCAAAAGATCGATCTTGATCCGGTTTCCGGACATGCGCTGGACCCGTTCTACATATTGGCGGGCAAAGTCCATCCAGATATCCGATGCCGGCCATGAGGTCTGCATCTTGATGGTGATGGGTGACTGCGCCAAAACTGCAGGCGCAGACAAGGTTCCGGCGGCAGCAGACGCTGCAACCGTAGAATTACGCAAGAATTTACGACGTGAAATTTCTCCACTTGGCATGTGTTCCTCCCGGTTGATGTGGCTTTTCGCCTTATTTTTTGGAAGGATAAGCTATCTCAGCCGCGATGAAAACCTAAACATTTGGCGAAGGGATTGCGGCCACTGCGGATTTAAACGAACGACTTTGCCGGATCGAAGCGCTTGGGCAGCAATCGCTTGAGATAGGTCATGCATTGAGGCGAGACCTGATTGGCCTCCGGCATCAGGAAATCGTCGGGCATATGTCGCGTCTTTCCGGCGACCTCGGCGAGCGGAACGAGCCGTGGAAGCGTTGCGCCGTTTCCATATTGCAGGGCGACGGAGCCACCGCCGCGTGCTGCCGCCTCGACTGCGAAAACGCCTGCCTCGAAGGCCTCGCGCGCATCCGTCGGGTTGATGGTGGCGATGTTGCCGCGCGGCAGATAGCCGAATGTATCAACACGAGCGCGTGTGCCGGGCAGACCATCCTTCAGGAGCTGTTCGACCGCCATTCCGAGATCGCCGCCGGAAAGCTGGATATTGCCATGCGCGTCGCGTTCGAGCCTGTCGGCCGGGACGAGGCTTTCCACCAGCGGGCGGCCGTCTTCAGTGGCAACCCCTTCAGACATTGCCACGACACAGCGGCCATGACGGCTCACGACGGCGCGCACATCATCGACGAACCGCGTCGCCGAAAAGGCGCGCTCGGGCACATAGACGAGATGCGGAGCGCTTTCATCGTCCTGTCGCCAGGCAGCAGATGCGGCCGTGAGAAAACCCGCGTGTCGGCCCATGACGATGCCGACATAGATGCCGGGCAGTGCCCGGAAATCGAGGTCGATGCTGAGAAATGCGCCGGCGACGAATTCGGCAGCGGATATGAAACCCGGCGTGTGGTCGTTCTCGACCAGATCATTGTCGATGGTTTTGGGTGCATGGACGAAGGCAATATCGCCGGTGGCGGCTTCGGCGAGAATCTGTTGGGTTCCGGCGGTATCATTCCCCCCGATATAGACGAACGCGGTCGCGCCCGCCTGGCGCAGGCCCTTCAGGATCGTTTCGCAATAGGCAGTATCGGGCTTGTCGCGGGTGCTGCCGAGCGCGGCGCTGGGAGTTGCCGCGATGCGCTTCAATTCCTCGTCTGATAGCGCCGAAAGATCGACGAAATCGCCGTCTCGGATGCCGCGCACGCCATGGCGGGCGCCGAGTACGCGCGCACCCGGATAGCGGCGTCGCGCCTCGATGACCGTTCCCGCCAGCGTCTGGTTGATCACGGCTGTCGGGCCGCCGCCCTGCGCGATCACGAATGTCTCACTCATATCCACCCTCCCTCTGTTGCGCTCATTCTTGCATCGGGCGCAGGCCCATGACCAGACTATTTAGCGGATCTGGTGGAGGGCTTCGTCGGGGTGGTTGCGGCCGCAGCCTGCTTGAAGAAATCGCCAAGCTCCATGGGGAAGGGGAAGATGATGGTCGAATTCTTCTCTCCGGCAATAACGTTCAGCGTGCTGAGATAGCGCAATTGCATCGCTTCCGGCCGCTGACTCAGGATATTGGCGGCCTCCAAAAGCTTCTGTGCCGCCTGTTCCTCGCCTTCGGCATTGATCACCTTGGCGCGGCGTTCGCGCTCGGCTTCCGCCTGGCGGGCGATGGCGCGCACCATGGATTCATTGATGTCGACATGCTTGATCTCGACATTGGCGACCTTGATGCCCCAGGCGTCGGTCTGGGCGTCGAGGATCTCCTGAATGTCACTGTTGAGCTTGTCACGTTCGGCCAGCATTTCGTCGAGGTCATGCTTGCCGAGCACCGAGCGCAACGTCGTCTGGGCGAGTTGGCTCGTCGCCGCCATGAAGTCTTCAACCTGGATGGTCGCCCGTTCGGGATCGATGACACGGAAATAGAGGACGGCGTTCACCCGCACCGAGACATTATCTTTCGAAATCACGTCCTGGCTCGGCACATCGAGCACCAACGTCCTGAGATCGACGCGCAGCATCTGCTGAATGAACGGGATCAGGATGATGAGGCCGGGACCTTTCACTCCGGTGAAACGTCCAAGTGTAAATACGACGCCACGCTCATATTCCCGGAGGATCTTGATGGCGGCCGCGAGAAAGACCAGTAGCAGAATAATGATGGGAGCAAGAAAGGTAATACCGTTAAACATCGAAAGATCCTCCAGTCAAAACGTATTCAGGGATAACAGGTTGCCGGTGCGATCCTAACTGTTTTCGGGCGTATAAGGTTCAACCTTGAGGACAAGTCCCTGGATGCCGGCGACATGGACCTTCTGCCCTTTTTTGAGCGGCGTACCCGAAACGGCGCTCCACCGCTCGCCATGGGCCAGGACATGGCCTGCATTCCCCCGCCAGTCCAATATCTCGCCATATGCGCCGATCATCTGCTCGGCGCCGGTAGCCACCGGGCGTTTGTGCGAGGCAATGGCCATGCGCACGATCAGCAGGGAAAGCGCGAGGCTCGCCAGCGCAACGGCTCCGACCACGGGCCATGAGAGGCGAAAGCCCGGAACGTCGGTATCGACGAGTATGGTGGCTCCGAAGATGAAGGCCAGGGCGCCGCCGACGCCCAGCACGCCGAAGGACGGCGTGAACGCCTCGGCGGCCATCAGCGCAAGGCCGAGGAGGATGAGGCCGAGACCGGCAAGGTTCACCGGCAGGACGGCGAGGGCATAAAGGCCGATCAGGAGGCAAATGGCGCCGATGGTGCCGGGGAAGAGGGCGCCGGGGTTCATGAACTCGAAAATGAGCCCGTATATCCCGATCATCATGAGGATCAGGGCGACGTTCGGATTGGTGATTACGGTCAGAAATTCCGTGCGCCAGTCGGGTTCGACATGCTCGAGCGTAATGCCTGATGTGTTGAGTGTGATCTGGTTTCCTGCCGCAGTCACGGTGCGGCCGTTGGCCTGGACGAGAAGGTCATCCAGGTTCGGCGTGACGATATCGATGACATTTTCCTTAAGCGCGGTGCTGGCGGGCAGGCTGGCCGCTTCGCGCACCGCCTTTTCCGCCCAATCGATGTTGCGTCCGCGCAATTCAGCGAGCGAGCGGATGTAGGCGACGGCATCGTTGATGGCCTTCGCCTCCATCGCGTTGCCGGGCTTTTGCGGCTGGGCCGTATCGCCATCGGGCTTCTTTTCCGAGGTCTGGTCCTGATCCTTCGGTTGTTCGTTGTCGCCGGGGAACGGCATGCCTCCACCGCCGATCTGGACCGGCGTTGCCGCGCCGAGATTGGTGCCGGGCGCCATCGCCGCTATATGGCTGGCATAAAGGATATAGGTGCCGGCGCTCGCCGCTCTTGCGCCGCTTGGCGCGACATAGGTCGCGACCGGCACGGGCGAGGCAAGGATATCGCGGATGATATCGCGCATCGAGGTATCGAGGCCGCCCGGCGTATCCATCTCGATAATGACGAGCGGCGCGTTGCGTTCGGCCGCCATGTGCAGACCACGCGAGAGGTAATCGACCGCTGCGGGGCCGATGATGCCCCGGATATGGAAGACCAGAGCCGTGCGCCCCGTCTGCGCATCATTCGGCAAAGTCGACAGGAGGAGCCCAAGCAATGTCAGGACAACGGAAAGGGCGATACGCGTGTATGCCGAGCAGTTTTCGATGATTTTCCTCACCCGAGCCATAGTTCATCTTATGACATTACCGGGTTTTTCTCCACCGTAATCGCTCTGATGACACCTCGTCCGGTTTCATCCTCAAATCAGCGCTGCCTAATATTTAAGCATTCTCCGATCCAAACGCATCAGATGGCAATGGGATTACGGACAAAGCGCGCAAGATGTCCGCCGAAATGCAGCATTCCGGCATTTGGCATGGGAATTGCTGTTCTGGCGCAATAACAGCCGCATCCACAGCCACAAGGGGAACATTGGAATGAAGCGCAGACAGTTACTTGCCATTTTCGGAGCCGCAACTCTGGCCATTTCACCGCTGCTGACGGCGTCGGCGGCATTGGCCGACGCACTGACGGATATCACCACACGCGGCGTGCTGCGGGTGGCGGTGCCGCAGGATTTTCCGCCTTTCGGCAGCGTCGGCACGGATATGGCGCCGATGGGCTATGATATCGACATGGCCAATCTGATCGGCGAGAAACTGGGCGTGAAGACCGAGCTCGTGCCGGTGACGAGCGCCAACCGCATCCCCTATCTCCAGACCAACAAGGTCGATCTGGTCATTTCCAGCTTGGGCAAGAATGCCGAGCGCGAGGCGGTGATTGATTTTTCCGCCGCCTATGCGCCTTTCTTCAACGGCATTTTTGCGCCGGATGCGGTGAGCGTGTCGAAAGCCGAGGATCTGGCCGACAAGACGATCGGTGTCACGCGCGGCGCGGTCGAAGATCTCGAACTGACGAAGATCGCGCCGAAGAATGCCGTGATCAAGCGCTATGAAGACAATAACGGCACGATTTCCGCCTTCCTTTCGGGACAGGTCGATGTGGTGGCGACCGGCAATGTGGTTGCCGCGGCGATCCTCGCCAAGAACCCGCCGAAGCGGCCGGAACTGAAGTTCCTGATCAAGAACTCGCCCTGCTATATCGGCCTCAACAAGGCTGAGCCGGCGCTTCGGGAAAAGGTCAACGCCATCATAGCCGAGGCCAGGGTCGACGGTTCGCTCAATGCCATTTCGCAGAAATGGCTGGGTGCTGATCTTCCCGCCGATCTCTAAGAAGCCGCATCGATCGCTGTTCCGCCATCGGCGGGGCAGCATTCGATTTTCCCGAAAAGACGGGTCTTTCCCTTGAAATATGTCTTCGATTTCGCGTGGCTCGGCCAATATTGGCCCGTGCTCCTGAAGGGCATCGGCATCACTATCGAGCTCATCGCGGTTGGTGCGGTCCTCGGCGTGGCGCTTGGCATCTTCTGTGCCTGGGCGAGGGCGCTCGGGCCAGGATGGCTGCGGCCGGCCATCACCGCCTATGTGGAGCTGATCCGCAATACGCCGTTCCTGATCCAGCTCTTCTTCATCTTCTTCGGCTTGCCGTCGCTGGGGCTGCAGATGAGCGAATTGCAGGCGGCCAATCTGGCGATGATCGTCAATCTGGGCGCCTATAGCTGCGAAATCATCCGGGCCGGCATCCAGGCAACGCCGCGCGGCCAGTTCGAGGCGGGAGCGAGTCTGGCGATGTCGCCGATCCAGACATTCCGTTATGTCATTCTGGTGCCTTCGCTGCAGCGGATATGGCCGGCGCTCTCTTCGCAGATCGTCATCGTCATGCTGGGTTCGGCCGTCGTTTCGCAGATCGCGGCGGAAGATCTGACCTTTGCGGCGAATTTCATCCAGTCCCGCACCTTCCGGGCATTCGAAGCCTATTTCGTTTCGACGGCTATCTATCTTCTTCTGGCGATCGCGCTCAGGCAGGTGCTTGCAGCCGCGGGCTTGCTGATCTTCCCCAGGAGGATGCGCCGGTGATCGAATTTTCACTCTGGGATATCCTGCGCAATCTTCTCCTTGCCACGCGCTGGACCGTGCTTTTGTCGCTCGTCGCCTTCATCGGCGGGGGGCTGGTCGGAACACTGCTCCTCTTCATGCGGATCGGCAAACGCCGTGCGCTACGGCTTTTCGCCAGATATTACGTCGAGCTTTTCCAGGGCACGCCGCTGCTGATGCAGCTTTTCCTTGCGTTCTTCGGCCTGGGGCTCTTCGGCATCGATGTTCCAGCATGGCTGGCGGCGGCGGTCGCACTCATTCTCTGGACGGCCGCATTCCTCGCGGAGATCTGGCGCGGCTGTGTCGAAGCCATCGCCAGGGGACAGTGGGAGGCATCCTCCAGCCTCGGCATGGGCTATGTCCAGCAGATGCGTTACGTGATCCTGCCTCAGGCACTGCGGATCGCCATTCCACCGACCGTCGGATTTTCGGTGCAGGTCATCAAGGCAACTGCGCTGACTTCGATCATCGGCTTCGTGGAACTCTCCAAGGCTGGGACCATGGTGACCAACGCCACCTTCCAGCCATTCACCGTCTACGGGCTCGTTGCGCTCATTTATTTCGCTCTCTGCTGGCCGTTGTCGAAGAGCAGCCAGATTCTGGAAAGGAAGCTCAATGTCGCTCATCGAAATCACTGAGGTCCGCAAGAGCTTCGGGGCCAACGAAGTGCTCAAGGGCATCAATCTCGATGTCGAGCCGGGCGAGGTGATCGCCATCATCGGCAAGAGCGGCTCGGGCAAATCAACGCTTCTGCGCTGCATCAACGGGCTGGAGAATATCGACAGCGGCTCCATTTCCGTTGCCGGCGCGCAGTTGCAGCCGGACGAAATCCATCTCAAGGCGCTGCGGCTGAAGGTCGGCATGATTTTCCAGCAGTTCAATCTTTTTCCGCACTTAACGGCGGGCGGCAATGTCATGCTGTCGCAGATGGTGGTGAAGAAGACGGCGAAGCCCGAAGCCGAGGCGATGGCGCACAAGATGCTGGAGCGGGTCGGGCTGGCGCACAAGTTCGATGCCTATCCCGACGAGCTCTCCGGCGGGCAGCAGCAGCGCGTGGCGATTGCGCGGGCGCTGGCCATGCAGCCGATCGCACTGCTCTGCGACGAGATCACCTCCGCGCTCGATCCTGAACTTGTGTCGGAGGTGCTGGCTGTGGTGCGCGAGCTGGCGGCTGAGGGAATGACGCTCCTGATGGTGACGCATGAAATGAAATTCGCCCGCGACGTCTGCAGCAGGGTGGTATTCATGCACCAGGGCCGGGCGCATGAAATTGGCCCGCCGGACGCGGTTTTCTCCAATCCGAAAACGCCTGAGTTGAAGCAGTTTCTCGGCATGCTTTAGCCGGTAACGCGAAGTTCGGTTGCGGTTGTGGTTTCACTGTCCCTATATCATCGGGATAGGCGATAGGCTCCAGCAATGAACGGCTTTACCCATGCAGGATAGTTTTTCACCCGATGATATCTCGGCGCCGGTGGATGTGGCCGAGCGATGGATCGAGGCGGGGCGGACCGTCGCCATCGCCACGGTGATCGAAACCTGGGGATCCGCGCCGCGCCCGGTTGGTAGCCATCTGGTCATCGATGGCGAGGGCAATTTCCATGGCTCGGTCTCTGGCGGATGCGTCGAGGGCTCGGTCATCACCGAGGCCATGGACGTGATTGCCGATGGCAAGCCGCGTCTTCTGGAATTCGGCGTCGCCGACGAAACCGCCTGGCGGGTTGGGCTTTCCTGTGGCGGCCGTATCAGCGTCTATGTGGAGCGGATTGGCTGATGGATATAAGCAGTCTCAAGGCGCTCAATGCCGCGCGTCATGCGCGCCGCGCGGTGATCCTGCTCACCGACTTGACCGTAGGTCAGGAGCGGGTGATCGCGCCGGGTGATCCGGTAGAGGAAGGCCTTGCTGCCGCCGTCGATGAAGCATTCCGCTCGGGAAAATCCCGCGTTGTGGAGATGGACGGGCGCAAATTCTTCGTCAACGTTCATCTGCCGCCGCCGCGCCTGATAGTAATCGGGGCGGTGCATGTCAGCCAGGCGCTGGCGCCGATGGCGAAGATTGTCGGCTATGACATGGAGATCATCGACCCGCGCACCGCTTTCGCCACCGAGGAGCGGTTCCCCGATATACCGCTTCATGCGGAATGGCCGGAAGATGTGCTGAAAACGCGGCCACTCGATGCATTCACGGCGCTTGCGGCGCTGACGCATGATCCGAAGATCGATGACTATCCCTTGAAGGAAGCGCTTCTCGCCGATTGCTTCTATGTCGGCGCGCTTGGAAGCCGTCGGACCCATGCGGCACGTGTCGAACGGCTGAAAGCTTCCGGACTGTCGGAGGAGCAGATCGGGCGCATCCACGCGCCGATCGGCCTGGATATCGGTGCTGCCAGTCCGGCGGAAATCGCCGTCGCCGTGCTGGGGGAGATTATCTCGGCGCTTCGCAAGCGCAATCTGAAAACCGAGGCAGAAGCCGGGAAAGCGTGAAGCCGCTTTCCCGGCGTTGATCCTATTCGATATCGAACGACACACCCTGGGCCAGCGGCAGGGCCTTCGAATAGTTGATGGTGTTCGTGGCGCGGCGCATATAGGCCTTCCAGGCGTCTGAGCCGGATTCGCGCCCGCCGCCCGTCTCCTTCTCGCCGCCGAACGCGCCGCCGATCTCTGCGCCCGAGGTGCCGATATTGACGTTGGCGATGCCGCAATCCGAGCCGTCGGGCCCGAGGAAGCGCTCGGCCTCCTGCAGGTTGAGCGTGAAGATTGAGGACGACAGGCCGGCGCCGACCGCATTGTGGTCGCGCAGCGCCTCGTCGAAATCGCTGTACTTCATCACGTAGAGGATCGGGGCGAAGGTTTCCTCAGTCACCGGCGATACCTGCTTGGGCATCTCCACCAAAGCGGGCTTCATATAGTAAGCGTCCGCATGACCGGTATCGATCCGCTCGCCGCCGGTGATGATGCCACCATTGGCGGCTGCTTCCTTCAGCGCCTTCTGCATGTTGTCGAAAGCGGGTTTGTCGATTAGCGGGCCGACCAGCGCGGAGGTTTCCAGCGGGCTTCCGACGGAAACGCTGGTGTAAGCCTTTTTCAGGCGCGGGACCAATGCGTCATAAACGCTTTCATGCACGAACAGACGGCGCAGTGTCGTGCAGCGCTGGCCCGCCGTGCCCATGGCGCCGAAGGCAATGGCGCGCAACGCCATGTCGAGGTCTGCCGAGGGGCAGACGATGCCGGCATTGTTGCCGCCGAGCTCGAGGATCGAGCGGGCGAAGCGCTTGGCGAGGCGTGGGCCGACCTCGCGGCCCATGCGGGTGGAACCGGTGGCCGAGACGAGTGGCACCTTGGGGCTGTCGACCAGCACCTCCCCGATGGCACGGTCGCCGATCAGGAGCTGCGACAGGCCCTCGGGCGCGTCACCGAAGCGCTTCAGCGCGCGGGCGAAGATGGCATCGCAGGCGAGCGCGGTCAGCGGCGTTTTTTCCGATGGCTTCCACACCACGGCATTGCCGCAGACGAGCGCCAGCGCCGCATTCCACGACCAGACGGCGACCGGGAAGTTGAAGGCGGAGATGACACCGACGACGCCGAGGGGATGCCAGGTCTCCATCATGCGGTGGCCGGGCCGCTCGGTGGCGATGGTGAGGCCGTAAAGCTGGCGCGAGAGGCCGACGGCGAAATCGCAGATGTCGATCATCTCCTGCACTTCGCCGAGGCCCTCGGACGGGATCTTGCCCGCCTCGATGGAGACGAGCCGGCCGAGTTCGTTCTTATACTGCCGCAGTTCCTCGCCGAAGAGGCGCACCAACTCGCCACGCTTCGGCGCGGGCACGAGACGCCACTGCCGGAAGGCTTCATCGGCCTTGTCGATGATTTTTTCTGCGTCAGCGGCGGAATGGGTTTTGACGCTGGCGATCTGCTCGCCGGTGACGGGAGTGAAGGAAGCGAGATCCCCGGAGGTATAGCTTGACGCTTCGACGCCGAGCTTCTCCAGAAGTTCTGCGGTCTCGCGCTTCACATCGATCTTGTTGACTGAGCTATCCATGGTTCCTCTTCCTCTCAATCGTTCTGTCTGGCCAGGCTGGCGGCGGCTCTTTTGTCCATTTCCATCATAGATGGGAATTCGATACCGGCATGTCATTCCGCCGGTTCGGTTGCCCTCAATGCGCGGAGTGCGGCTTCCGCTGATTCGCGCTCGATGCGGGCATAATGCTCGAATTCGTTCAGCACGCTGGCGCCAAGATCACTCTCGAACCGCCTCTGGTTGGGGCTTTCGACGAATTCTTGGCGCTCATCGTCGCCAAGATTGGACTGGAATATACCGGCCGCGCTGACGGGCAGGAAGTCCTCATAGGTGATCGGATCGAAGCATATCACACCGGCGGCGATGAGCGCTTCGAGATCACCCGTCTCAGGATGCTTCTTCGCCTTTGCATCGGGCGCGATGGAATAGGCGAAATAGCCAAGGCCCTGAGCGCGGATTTGTGCCCAATCGTCGGGGAAAGCGCGGAAGACCTGCTGTAACGCCTTTTCATATTCGGCGGCATTGGAGCCGTCAGGCGTGGGGCGGACACGCTGGCGCGTCTCATCGAGAAGCTTGTCATAGAGCGCGCGGCCCTTGGGGGTGAGCGCAATGCCGCGCTGCTCGATCTCGCCGAAACGGGCGGTGTGCGAACCCGGCTTCCATGTGCCATCGCCGTCGATGAAGGAGACCTGCTCCTCCAGCGCCTTGAACGAGGTCTGGCGCAGCAGGATCAGGCATTTGCGTGCCGGCGGCCCCTCGATCACCGCCTTCGGCGCGATGCCGCGCTCCGGCATCAGCCGCTGCACGGCGTCGATATCGAGCGTCCGCGGCGTCAAATGGTTGATATGCGGCCCCTTGAAGGAGACCACATCGGCGATGAGGCGATGCGCGTCGTGCAAGCGGCGGTAAAGCTCCGCGCTTACATTGGCCTTGTCGTGCCAGCGGAAAGTTTCGAGAACCTCAGCGACGAACGCGGCGGCGTCCTCACGAACGATCCCGCCCTGTGTCTCCGCCTTTTCGACCAGCTCGACGGCGCGGGATGTGAAAATGCGGCGCTGGCCAAGTATGCGTTCGGCCTCGTCGCGTAGACCACGATCCGCAATCAGATCCAGCCGCAGGAGCGAGGTGAAGACACGAAACGGGTTGCGCTTCAGCGCCGCATCACCGATGGGGCGAAAGGCGGTGGAGTGGACAGGGACGCCGGCGGAACTCAGGTCGTAATAGCCAACCGGGAACATGCCCATCACGGCGAAGACGCGGCGCATCATGGCAAGTTCAGCCGCCGTGCCGAGGCGAATGGCGCCGTGGCGCTCCTCGGAGATGCGGTCGAGCGAATCGGTCTCTACTAGCCGCTCGCGCAATTGCGGCGCGGCATCGAGCGTTGCCTTGTTGACGTCCGCCACCAGGTCGAGCAGCGTGCCATAGGCGGGCACTTCCTTGCGGTACATGACGGACATCGCCGCGGAGAAGGCCGAGCGGATGTCGTCGGCGGAAACGAAACTCTCTTCTTTCATCGTCAAACGTCTCGCATTTTGGATGAAGCATGATCTGTCGGCGTGCTATATCATGCGGAAAGCGGATAATATCGGGGTCTTTTTGGGCGTGATGGCAATGGATTCGACTATGTTGATGCGAGGCGGGAATGAAACTTAGCCGAAGGCTTATTCCTGACATCGCCACGCTGCAGGCCTTCGAATGCGCGGCGCGGCATGGCAGCTTCACCCAGGCTGCGCATGAACTGAACCTGACGCAGAGCGCGGTGAGCCGGCAGATCAAGGATCTCGAAGGGCAATTGGGGGTGCTCCTCTTCGAACGCATCCGCCAGCGCATCTTGCTTTCCGATGCGGGGCGTAAGTTCCTCCCTGAAGTGCGCCGTCTGCTCAATCAGACCGAGGATACGATGCTACGCGCCATGGCATCGGCGCAATCGGCATCTTCGCTCTCGATCGCCACGCTGCCGACCTTCGGCAGCCGCTGGCTGATGCCGCGCCTGCCGGATTTCCTGAGTTTGAATCCAAGTGTGGCGCTCAATGTCGCCTCGCGCTCTGCGGTATTCGATTTCGACGAACAACCTTTCGACCTCGCCATCCATTACGGTCAGCCGGTCTGGGCGCATGCCACCTGCAGCTATCTCTGCAGCGAGCTGATCGTTCCGGTTGCAAGCCCTGCATTTCTGGCGGAGCATCCGATCCGGGAGCCGACGGCACTAGAGGATGAGCCGCTGCTCCATCTGGCGACGCGGCCGAAGATCTGGGCGCAATGGTTCGAGGCATGCGGCATCGAGGCGCGGTCAGCCTATCGTGGCCATCGCTTCGACCAATTCTCGATGGTGATCGAGGCGGCGCTCGCAGGTATGGGTTTCGCACTCCTGCCGCTTTACCTCATCGAGCAGGAATTGCGCGAAAAGCGCCTCGTCCTCATCTTCGACAAGCCGCTCAAGACGGAGAACGACTATTATCTGGTGGTGCCTGAGGGGAAGCATGAAAACCCGCTGACGCAGACATTCTGTACGTGGATTTCGGGTCAGGTGGGCAAAAACGACTACGAGGTATTGGTTCATTCCGGCCGGGAATGATCTCTTGAGCAAATAGCGCTTCTTTGGGGGCGTCATATCAATGAGAACTGGGATCAATATCCGAAAGAGTAAAAATTCGATGCTTAACGATCCTCGTTCTCACGGTCTCTGGGAAAAGACGGCGCCCGCCGCGCCGCAGACGGCACCGCTGCGAGGCGATGTCAGTGTCAACGTCGTCATCGTCGGCGGCGGATATACCGGACTTTCGGCGGCGCTGCATCTGGCCGAGAAAGGCGCGAAGGTGGCGGTGCTCGAGGCCGTCGAAATCGGTTTTGGCGGCTCTGGGCGCAATGTCGGTTTGGTCAATGCCGGCATGTGGGTGATGCCGGACGATCTACCCGGCGTGCTGGGCGAGGATTATGGCGGGCGGCTGCTCGAACTTCTGGGCAATGCGCCCGATCTCGTCTTCGAGCTGATCGAAAAACATCAAATCGAGTGCGAGGCCGTACGCACCGGTACGCTTCATTGCGGCGTCGGTGTGGCGGGCGTCAAGGAGCTCGAACAGCGTGCCGAGCAATGGGTGAAGCGTGGTGCGCCGGTGCGGCTGCTCGACGCCGGCGAGACGGCGAGGAAGGTCGGCTCGACCGCCTATGCCGCATCGCTGCTGGACTTGCGTGCCGGCACCATCCAGCCGCTCGGCTATGTCAGGGGGCTCGCCCGCGCGGCGATCGAGGCGGGTGCCCAAGTCTTCACCGGCAGTCCCGTTGTTGCGACCGAGCGTGATGGGCAGCGCTGGTCGGTGCAGACGCCGGAAGGTTCGGTCTCGGCGGACTGGATTATTGTTGCGACCAATGCCTATACCAAGGCGCCATGGCCACAGGTGCGGGCGGAACTTGTGCATCTGCCCTATTTCAATTTCGCCACAAAACCCCTTTCCGAGAATATCCGCGCATTCATCCTGCCAGACCGGCAGGGCGCGTGGGATACGAAGGAAATTCTCTCCTCCTTCCGTTTCGACCAGCAGGGCAGGCTCATTTTCGGCAGTGTGGGCGCGTTGCGCGGCACCGGCACGGCGGTGCATCGTATCTGGGCGAAACGGGCGTTAGCCCGCATCTTCCCGGATATCGGCGAGGTGGAATTCGAGGCGGGATGGTACGGCAATATCGGCATGACCAGCGACGCCCTGCCGAAATTTCATCGCCTGGCGCCTGGTGTCATCGGGTTCAGCGGCTATAACGGGCGGGGCATCGCGCCCGGCACCGTTTTCGGGCAGGTGCTGGCGCGCCATATCAGCGGCGAGCTTGGCGAGGCGGATCTGCCGCTCCCGGTCACCGACCCGCAGGAGCAGACATTCCGTAGGCTACGCGAGGCCTATTACGAAACCGGGGCTCAACTGGCGCATCTGGCGGGTACGATCATTTGATTGCCGGAGCGATATCGCCGATATAGTATTGACAGACATTCGTCCCTTCAGGAGCGCGCCATGCCAGATTTTCCTTCCGACGTCCGCTCGATCCTCAATCGCGTCATGGATTCCGCGCCGTCCGATCTGCGCCTGGTCGCGCAGCGCCTGCACGACCATGCGGTCGAGGAGCGCATGCCGGCAGCGGAAGTCAGGGAATGCCTGGCGGAGCTCGGCTACCGCAACATCGCCGAGTTCTGCAGTGATCTTGAGTTGCCGCAGCATGTGGCGGAGCGTTGGGAGCGCTTCGGTGTTTCATCCGAGATGAAGCAGGTGTTCCGCATGCTCATCAACCAGCGCAAGCGCTTCGCCGAAGCGGCGGCCGAATTCGAGAAGCACACGCATGTCGGGCTTCTCGATTTCCTTCGAAGCCGGGGCGTTCTCTAGATCTATTCGGTTTCTGCCGTCAGCGCCTTTGCCGTCTCGCTGTCGGTGATGAGGACGCTTGCGGAGACGACCTTGAGCGCCGCACGAATGGCCTCGATCTTTTCCGTTCCGCCGGCGGCGATAACGACATTGGGAATGCGCGCGACGATATCGAGGTCCATTGCCATCACCTGCCTGTTGACGGGGTGATCCACCAGCCTGCCCTCGGCATCGACGAAATGGCAGAGGATATTGGCGACCGCGCCTTTTGCCTTCAACGGGTCGATCAGATCGGCCGAGACGATGCCGTGGCGGAAGATCGTTGCTTTCGGCGTCAGACTGCCGACCGTCAGAAGCGCGATATCGGCTCTGGCGGCCTTGTCCCTGACCTCCTTCAGCGTCGGCTGGGCCCAAAGCGCCTCGCGCAGTTTTGGATCGTCCACAATGACGGGCGCGGTGATCTGATAGCTGTCTATCCCATAGATTTCGGCGACCTTGGCCGCAACAATAGAGGGGTTGATCCAGCGGGCGTGTGGCAGGCTGCCGACAAGAGCGACGACACTTGCATCTTCGAGCTTGCGCCGCTCGATGAATTTCAGGCTGGCGTAAAGCGTCGCACCTCCGCCGATGGCGAGCGTCATGCCGTTGGTCATCTGCTCGCCCAGATATTGCGCGACCGCATGGCCGATGGCGGTTTCCAGGTGAGCCTCGCTTGAAGGCGTCGGGACAACGACTGCCGCGGAGAGGCCCCAACGGCTTTCCAGCGCGCGCTCAAGCGCGATCTGAGCCGCCGTTTGCCGGTTGATGGTGGTGACGACGATGCCTTCCTCGGTGCAGGCGGCAAGCGTGCGCATGACCTTGACCCGGCTCACTCCGAGCTTTTCGGCTATCTGCTCCTGCGTCATCCCTTCGACATAGTAGAGCCAAGCCGTCTTGATCTTGAGGTTGGAGGAGACCATGGGCAGGGACGGTATGTCCGTCTGGTGCATTTTCTTTTCCATACCATCCTCCTTTTTGCCCCTATATCACTAAGTAAAATAATTTTGCGACTGTCATATAACTGAATTGCATTTCCCATAGTTGGTCTATGTCCACTCGCCTTCCGTGCTTATGCGCGGCAAGCGGGTGTTGGCACGTCCGCGAGAATTTTGTTCAAATGTATTTGACAGGTGACAAATGAACAGGAATGATAAATCCGCACAAGAGAAATGCGCAGATGCTTCGGCAAGGCTGATGGAGGATCAGGCTTTGCCGGGATATAAAAGAGAGGAACAGCCGAAAGGCATTTCGGGAGGAAGCAGCATGAAAACCATTCTCAAGGGGATGTTCGCCATTCCCGCGCTATTTGCCGCCTCGCTTGCCATCAGCGTGGCGCATGCCGAAACGCTGACGCTCTATACCTCGCAGCCGGAAGCCGACGCGGCTAAGACCGTCGAGGGCTTTCGCAAGGTGAACCCGGATATCGATGTCCAGGTCTACCGCTCCGGCACCAGCGATATCCTGAGCAAGCTCGCGGCCGAATTCGCCGCCGGCGCCCCTCAGCCCGACGTTCTTCTGATCGCCGACGCGGTTTCGATGGAGGCGCTCAAAAAGGACAAGCGCCTGCGCGCTTACGAAAAGGCCAATACGGAAGGTTTTCCGGCCGATTCCTATGATCCGGAAAAGACCTATTTCGGCAGCAAGCTGATCACGACGGGCATCGCCTATAATTCCGCCGCCACTGAAAAACCGCAGCATTGGGCCGATCTCGCCAAGCCGGAATATAAGGGCCAGATCGTTATGCCGAGCCCGCTTTATTCGGGTGCCGCCGCCTATCTTCTCTCGGGCTTCGCGCTCAACTCCGACCTTGGCTGGGGCTATTTCGAGAAGTTGAAGGAAAATGAACTTGTGAGCGTGCGCGGCAATGGCGCGGTGCTGAAATCGGTTGCGAGCGGCGAGAAGCCCTATGGCATCCTCGTCGACTTCATGGCGCTCAACGCCAAGGCCAAGGGCTCGCCGGTCGAGTTCGTGTTCCCGTCCGAGGGTGTTCCGGCCGTGACCGAGCCGGTGGCCATCATGGCGACGGCCAAGAACGCCGAAGGTGCGGAAAAGTTCGTCGACTTCATCCTCTCCGACGAAGGCCAGAAGCTGGCGCTCGAGCAGGGCTATCTCCCCGCCAAGGCTTCCGTTGGGCGTCCCACCTGGTTGCCCGAGGGGACGGAAGTGAAGATCATGCCGATCGACACGCAGAAGGTCCTGGCCGAGACTGACGCCGACAAGAAGCGTTTCTCGGAACTGTTTGGCGGATAGGATCGACAGCATGCTTGATACCAAAAGGCATCAGGGCCATGACGCGGCCCTGATTGCGACGGTGACGGTTGTCGTCGCGGCACTCTCGATCCTGCCGATGTTCCGCCTCGGGATGGAGATCATCGCGCCGCAGGGCAGGTTTTCGACCACGGCGCTGCAATCGGCGCTCTCAAGTTCCGCCACCTGGGTGGCGACATGGCATTCGCTGCAGGTCGGCATCGGCGGCACGCTGCTCGCCGTCATTCTCGGCACGGCCGTGGCCCTTCTGATCAGTCTTACCGATATCCGCTTTCGCAGCGCCTTCGTCCTGCTTTTCGTCGCGCCGCTCCTCATCGCGCCGCAGGTGACGGCGCTTGCCTGGCTGCAGCTTTTCGGGCCAGCGAGCCCGTTCCTGAAGCTCATTGGCCTTGCTCCGCCGCTCGGCAGCCGCAATCCGCTCTATTCGACCGGAGGCATTATCCTGCTTCTTGGCGTGCAATATGGGCCGCTGGTCTTCCTTATCGTGCGCGCCGGGTTGCGCAAGCTCCCGCGCGAGCTGGTCGAGGCGGGCTTGAGCAGCGGTGCCGGCAAATGGACGGTGCTCACCACCATCATCCTGCCGCTGATGACGCCTTCGATCATCGGGGCGACGGCGCTTGCTTTCGTCTCCTGCGTCGGCAATTTCGGCATCCCCGCCTTTCTCGGTATCCCGGCAAATTATCTCGTCCTGCCGACCCTGATCTACCAGCGGCTCGCCGGGGCAGGGCCGTCTGTCTTGTCTGAGGTCGCAGTGCTTTCCATGCTGATCGGTATCATCGCCATGGCGGGCATTTTCGCGCAGGACTACGCTGCGCGCCGCCGCGATTACCGCATCGTTTCGACTTCTCTGCCGGCTCAACCCTTCGCGCTCGGGCGCTGGCAAATCGCAGTCGAGGCGGGGCTGGCACTGCTCATTCTTCTGGTGCTGGTGCTGCCGCTCGTCGGCCTTTTGCTAACCGCCCTTGTGCCGGCCTATGGCGTGCCGCTGAACTGGCAAACGGCGACGCTCGCCAACTTCAAATTCATCCTCACCGAACATGGCGCCGCGAGCCGCGCCTTCGGCAACAGCATCGGCCTTTCGCTCGCAGCCGCGGCCTTCGCCGTAGTGCTGGCAGTGCCGCTCGGCTATCTCATCACATGGCGGGAGCGCTGGTGGACGAAGTTCCTCAATCTCTCTGCGGAACTCCCCTATGCGCTGCCGGGCGTGGTGCTCGCCATTGCCTCGCTGCTTCTGTTTTTGAAGCCGGTGCCGGTGATCGGGCTTCACATCTACAACACCATCTGGATCATCCTCTATGCCTATCTCGCGCGCTTCCTGGTGCTGGCGCTGAGGCCCACCATCAGCGGGCTGCACCAGATAGACCGGGCGCTGGAGGAGGCGGCGCAGGTGGCGGGCGCGGGGCTGATGCGGCGGATGCGGACGATCATCTTCCCCCTCGTTGCACCGGCAACGCTTGCCGGCGGCGTGCTGATCTTTATGACCGCCTTTTCGGAACTGACCGTCTCGGCGCTGCTCTGGGCCTCCGGGTCGGAGACGATCGGCGTCGTTATCTTCTCCTTCGAGCAAGGCGGGGATTCGTCCTATGCGGCGGCCATCTCTGTTCTGGTCGTCGCAGTCACCTTCCTTCTGATGCTCTCCACCAATTTGTTCGCGCGGCATCTTCCCAGCGGAGTTCTCCCATGGCGGGATTGAAAGTTAAAAACCTCACCAAACGCTTCGCTGATTTCGCGGCGCTGTCGGATGTCTCGCTCGACGTGGCGGATGGGGAATTCGTCGCCGTGCTCGGGCCTTCCGGCTGCGGCAAGACCACGCTTCTCAGGATGGTTGCAGGCTTCGAGCAGCCGGACGACGGCGAAATCACCATCGGGGGGAAGGTTATGTCCGGGGCAGGCATCAATGTGCAGCCCGAGAACCGCAAGGTCGGCATCGTCTTCCAGAATTATGCGCTGTGGCCGCATATGAATGTAGCGGAGAATGTCGGCTACAGCCTTAGGGTGGCGAAGGTCGATAAAGCCACGCGCGAGAAGCGGGTGGAAGAGGCGCTGGCGCTCGTCAATCTGCAGGGATTCGGCGAGCGCCGCCCGGCCAATCTCTCGGGCGGCCAGCGGCAGCGCGTGGCGCTGGCGCGGTGCCTCGTCGCGGCGCCTTCGCTGGTGCTGTTCGATGAGCCACTCGCCAATCTCGACGTACATTTGCGTGCCGCGATGGAGGATGAGTTCGCGGCCTTCCACAAGCGCACGGGAACCACCATCGTATATATCACCCATGATCAGGCGGAGGCGATGGCGCTCGCCGACCGGATCGCCGTGCTCGACCATGGCAGGCTCATGCAATTCGCCACGCCGCGTATGCTCTATGAAGAGCCGGCAAACGAGATGGTCGCCTCCTTCATCGCGCAGGGCATGGTGCTGCCTGCAGAAATCCTCTCAGCGGCACAGGATGGCGCCTGCCGGGTGCGGATATTGGGGCAGGAGGCCGTGTTGCGCTGCCGTCCGGACGAGATCGCCCGTGCGGATGCCAAGGTCTGTGTCCGGGCCGGCGATCTGGAGGTTGTGGAGATGGGCGGCATCCCGATCCGCGTTAAGCGCTCCATCTATCGTGGCGGCGGCTCGCGCATCGAAGCTTCTCCGGCAGAGCGGCCGGATATCGAGCTGCATTTCGATCTGCCCGATCCGGCAAGGCTGGAGGAGGGGACGCAGGCGCGTCTTGCCATCAGGACCGGCTGGGTCATTCCGCGGGCTGAGGGAGCCGTTCGTTGATCCGCGTCGGGCTCCATGGCGGGTTCGGCGAGAAGGGCCGCACCAGCGTCGGGATCGAGACCGGCGACCGGCGCGTGCTCCTCGACGTCGGCATCAAGGTCGGGGCGACGGGCCGGGATTATTATCCCCTGATCGATGATGAGGCCATTCGGGCATTGGACGCGCTGTTCATCTCGCATGCGCATGAGGATCATGTCGGTGGTCTCAGCTGGCTTCTGTCGCGTGGCTTCAAGGGCCGCATTTTCATGACGGCGGAAACGCTGGCCGAGAGCCCGGAGACGCTTGCCCATTATGGCGAGAGAGCACATCTCGAGGCTTTTCCGCTTGTCGCCGAGGCGGTGGAGCTATTCAGGCCGGGCGATGCCATCGACCTTGGCGGCCTGACAATCGCGACAGGCCGTTCGGGCCATGTGGCGGGCGGCGTCTGGTTCGCCGCCAAGACGAATAGCAGGCGCATCGTCTATTCGGCGGATGTGGTGCCGGACAGCAATGTCTTCATCATGGACCCGTTGCCGCAATGTGACCTGTTGATCCTGGATGCTTCCTATGGCGCTGATCCCGTGTCGGGCAGCGCGCGTGCAAGCGCCATCCGGCAATGGATCGAAGAACACGCCGGCGGCTGTCTTCTGCCGACACCATTATCCGGGCGTTCGCTCGAACTGATGGCGATCCTGCCGGATCGCTTCGCCGTCCATGCCCGCATGCGCGCGGCTCTCGAAGCGCAGCTTGCGGCGGATATGCTTTTCCCCGATGCCATCAAACTGCTCCGCTGGCGTCTGGCCCAGGCGGAGGACTGGCGCGAGGGCCAGCCGCTTCCCTCCTGTCCGCTGATCACCGATGACGGCATGGGCCGGGCCGGGCCTTCCGCCACGGCTATTCCCCTGGCTGACGCAAAAGGCTGTCCGATCCTGCTGACCGGCCATCTCCCTGAAGGAACGCCCGCTCATAGGCTTTACGAGCAGGGCCGGGCGGACTGGATTCGGCTGCCGACTCATCCGACATTGTCCGGTCTTATCGGCATATGGGAACAGGCAGGCAAGCCCTCGGTGCTCGGCCATTCCTGTACGCCCGGCGGGCTTGAAGAGTTGCGTCCGCATCTTGCCGGGCTGCGGGGCGATCGTGTGACCGGCGATTTCATCGACTTGAAAGAAAAATGATCATGCGCATTCTGGTCTGCAATGACGACGGCATTGACGCGCCGGGGCTGAAGCTCCTCGAAGAGGTGGCCCGGCGGATTTCGGACGATGTTCGGGTGGTTGCGCCGGATGGCAAGCGCACGGCGGCAAGCGCCTCGATCACCATCGGCAGGCCGCTCACCATCAAGCATCTGGGCGGCAATCGCTATTCCTGCTCCGGCACGCCTGCCGATTGCGTCGTAACGGCAATGACCTGGCTCTTCAAGGATGGGCAGCAGCCTGATCTGGTGCTTGCCGGCATCAATGACGGGCGCAATGCCGCAGAGGACATCATCTATTCCGGCACGCTGGGCATTGCCCGCGAGGCGACGTTCTGGGGTGTTCCGGCAATCGGGTTTTCACGGGTGAAGAATCCGGATGTGCGCGTGGGGGACGCGGATTTTCTCGCGCGTTTCGTTGAGCGGCTTTGGACGGGGCGGGATGCCTGGGCTTTGGAGGGCCATTGGCTCAGCGTCAACTTGCCCGCCATATTGCCTGCGAAGGTAGCGCAGCCGCGCATCGGCCGCGACAAGATCGGCACCATTGCGGAGATCGTTTCGGAGGAGGACGGGCAGACAGTGCTGATCGTGCCGCGCGGGCGGGCGCATTCGAGCACGCCGGGGGATGAGAACGATCTGATCGACCGGGGCTATATTTGTGTCAATCGGCTGAACTGGTTTGGGGAGACGGGGTTGGAAGACGAGATATTGGAACGGTTAGGATAGGCACCTCTACTTTTCCGGTCCTGTCGAGAATGGCAACACTGTTTTTGCCTCTTTGTCGTGGATCCTCGGGTCAAGCCGGATGACGACTGTAGGGGCAAAGTGGCTTTATGGCGGAGGAGGCGGTTGACGGTTACCGAATGCATCCCTCCCATTGTCATCCTCGGGCTTGACCGGAGGATCCACGGCAAGGAGGTGCCGATATCTCAGCAGCACTGACGCGATCCAGAAAGCGCAGTTTTCGCGTCCAATTACTTCTTCTTCATCGCCTCCGCCAGCGCCGCACCAAATCCTCCCACCGTCGGCTTTTCCTGCGGCTTCGGCGTGAAACTTTTGCCTGTGCTTTTCTGCTGCCGATCACTGCCGCGCGCTGGCGCGGCCTCCCCATCCTTGCGCATGGTGAGGCTGATGCGCTTGCGCGGTACGTCCACCTCCAACACGCGGACCTTCACCACGTCGCCGGCCTTCACCACCTCGTGCGGGTCCTTCACGAAGCGGTCGGCGAGTTGCGAGACATGGACGAGGCCGTCCTGATGGACGCCGATATCGACGAAGGCGCCGAAGGCGGCGACGTTGGTTACCGTGCCTTCCAAGAGCATGCCGGGCTTCAAGTCCTTGATATCATCGATGCCATCGGCAAAGGTCGCGGTCCTGAATTCGGGGCGTGGATCGCGGCCGGGCTTTTCCAGTTCCGCGATGATGTCTCGCACGGTGGGCAGGCCGAAGCGTTCGTCCACGAAGACGCCTGGGTTCAGTGCCTTCAGCGCCGCACTGTCGCCCATCAGCGAGCGGACGTCACGCCCGCAGGCGGTGACGATCTTCTTCGCCACGCCATAGGCTTCCGGGTGGACGGATGAGGCGTCGAGCGGCTCCGTGCCGTTGGGTATGCGCAGGAAGCCCGCGCATTGCTCGAAGGTGCGGTTGCCGAGGCGCGGGACTTTCAGAAGCTCCTTGCGGCTCTTGAACGGGCCGGTCTCATTGCGGTGGGCGATGATAGCTTCCGCCAGCGAGGCACCCAGGCCCGAGACGCGGGCGAGCAGCGAGGCCGAGGCGGTGTTGAGATCGACGCCGACCGCATTCACCGCATCCTCGACCACCGCATCGAGCGCGCGGGCGAGGCGGAACTGATCGACATCATGCTGGTACTGGCCGACGCCGATGGATTTCGGCTCGATCTTGACGAGTTCGGCCAGCGGGTCCTGCAAGCGGCGGGCGATGGACACCGCGCCGCGCAAGGACACATCGAGGCCGGGGAATTCCAGCGCCGCCGCTTCGGAGGCGGAATAGACGGAGGCGCCGGCTTCCGAGACGATCACCTTCAGCGGCTTCGGCGCGGGCATGTCCGCAAGCATATCGGCGACGATGCGCTCCGTCTCGCGGCTCCCCGTGCCGTTGCCGATGGCGATGAGCTCGACTTTGTGCTTGCGGATGAGGCTTGCCAATTCTGCCTGAGTTCCGCGCAAGTCGTTTCTCGGTGGAAAGGGGTAGACGGTGCTCGTGGCAAGCAACTTGCCCGTGCCGTCGACCACCGCGACCTTGACGCCGGTGCGGATGCCGGGGTCGAGGCCCATGGTGGCGCGTCCGCCGGCGGGCGCGGCAAGGAGCAAATCCTTGAGGTTACGGGCGAAGACGTGAATCGCTTCCTCCTCGGCGCGTTCGCGGAGTTCGCGCATCATGTCGAGCGAGAGGTGCAGTGACAGCTTCACCCGCCAGGTCCAGCCTGCCACGTCCATCAGCCAGCGGTCGCCGGGCAAGGTCGCGCCGATGGAATAGGCGGCGGCGATCATCCGCTCCACCGGCTTCACCGGCGAGGTGTCGTCGGCGTCCACCTCGATTTCAAGCGACAGCACGTCTTCATTGCGCCCGCGCAGCATGGCGAGCGCGCGATGGCCCGCCACGGTGGCCCAGCGCTCAGTGTGGTCGAAATAATCGGAGAACTTAGCGCCCGCCTCCTGCTTGCCGTCCACGACGCGCGAGCGCAGGAAGGCGCGATCCTTCATGTGATTGCGCAGGCGGCCGAGCAAGTCGGCATTCTCGGCCATGCCTTCGGCGATGATGTCGCGCGCGCCTTCGAGCGCCGTCTTCACATCAGGCACGTCATCGGTGATGTAGGAAGCTGCCAGTTCCGCCGGAACAAGTTTACGGTCGGCGAGGATGGCTTCCGCCAGCGGCCCCAGCCCGCGCTCACGCGCGATTTCGGCGCGGGTGCGGCGCTTTGGCTTATAGGGCAAGTAGATATCCTCAAGTTCCGCTTTGGTGCTGACACCGGCGATCTTGCCTTCCAGTTCGGGCGTAAGCTTGCCCTGCGAGCGGATGGATTCGACGATTGTCGAGCGCCGCGCCTCCAGCTCGCGCAGATAGACAAGGCGCTCGGACAGCAGACGCAACTGCGTATCGTCCAGCCCTCCGGTCACCTCCTTGCGGTAGCGCGCCACGAACGGAACGGTCGCGCCTTCGTCCAAAAGCCCGATTGCGGCGGCGGCTTGGTCGGGGCGCGCATTGATCTCTGCTGCGATGAGGGGGGCGAGGCGCTTGATGTCTTCTGCCATGTCGGTCTCGTGCTGATCTCAGGGAGGGCAACCATAGTCAGACCGCTCATGGGCGCAATCAAGGCAATGCGGGGAGGGGGTGTGTTCCACAGGAAAGCATTCGCCTGGGGGACTTCACGGCAATGTGATGAGGGCTGTCGCTGTATATCGGACAAGCACGATATATGTATCGACTGTACCCGATCTATGAGGCTACCCATGAACCGCGACGAAATCCTCAAGGCGCTGGCGCATCCGACCCGGCTCGACATGCTGAACTGGCTGAAGGAGCCGGAGAAGCATTTTACCCAGGAGCATCCGTTCGAAATGGGCGTCTGCGCCAGCGGGTTCGAGCGCAATTGCGGGCTGTCGCAATCGGCGGTGTCGGCGCATCTGGCGACGCTTGCCCGCGCGGAACTCGTGACCTCTCGCCGCGTCGGGCAATGGATTTTCTATAAGCGCAATGAGGAGACCATCGCGGTTTTCCTCAAATCGCTCTCCGATCTCTGAAATCCCCCAAGCAAAAGGCATGTATCGATGACCACACTCTTTGATCCGATCAAAGCCGGCGACCTTGAACTCGCCAACCGCATCGCCATGGCGCCGCTGACGCGCAACCGCTCGCCGAATGGGGTGCCGACCGATATGGGCGTCACCTATTATACGCAGCGCGCGACGGCTGGGCTGCTGATCAGCGAGGGAACAGCCATCACCCAGCAGGGACAGGGCTATGCCGACGTGCCGGGGCTTTATGCAAAGGAGCAGCTCGCCGCCTGGCGGAAGGTGACCGACGCCGTGCACGCCGAGGGCGGCAAGATTGTCGCGCAGATCTGGCATGTGGGGCGTGTGTCGCATGTCTCACTGCAGCCGGGCGGAGCTGCGCCGGTGGCACCCTCGGCGATACGGGCGAAATCAAGGACTTATGTCATCGATGCCGATGGCAATGGAACGTTCATGGAAACGTCGGAGCCGCGGGCGTTGGACAGGAGTGAACTGCCCGGAATCATTGAAGATTACCGCCGCGCGGCAAAGGCGGCGGTCGAGGAGGCCGGATTCGACGGCGTGGAGATCCATGGCGCCAATGGCTATCTGATTGACCAGTTCCTGCGCTCAGGGTCCAATCACCGTACCGACGAGTACGGCGGCTCGATCGAGAACCGTGCCCGTTTCCCGCTCGAAGTGGTGGCGGCCGTTGCCGACTCTATCGGAGGAGGGCGCACCGGCATTCGTCTTTCGCCCGTCACGCCCGCCAATGATGCGTCCGATCCGGATCCGCAACCGATTTTCGATTATGTCGCCGGCAAGCTCGCCTCTTACGGCCTGGCTTTCATCCATGTCATCGAAGGCGCGACCGGAGGGGCGCGTGACCACCAGCAAGGGGATAAGCCTTTCGACTATGCGGCCTTCAAGGCGGCCTATCGCAATGCGGGCGGCACGGGCGCGTGGATGCTGAACAACGGTTATACCCGCGAAATGGCGGAAGCGGCGGTTGCGCAGGGCCGTGCCGATCTCGTCGCATTCGGCAAGCAGTTCATCGCCAATCCCGATCTCGTGCGCCGGTTCAAGGAAGAGACAGAGCTGAACACGCCAGATAACACCACCTTCTATGGCGGCGGCGCCAAGGGCTATATCGATTATCCCGCCTTGGCGTAGGCGCATAAGTTCTTGAGCGGGCACTGCCCGCATGATGGAGCACGGGCTGTACAGATGGTCTGCCCAAGACGCTTCATCAGCCAGTGATGTTCTTCGAGAGCGCCGGCATCCCAATTATCGGGAAGCTGGCGCTCGAGAACGGGATAGGCCTCTTCGATGGAGGCCGGCGGCCCGACGAGCCCCAGCCTTTTGGCGATGCGCAGATGATGCGTGTCGATGACGAGGACCCGTTTCTGCAATGTACTGAAATTGAGCGTGGAAGCGGCGATCTTCACGCCGACGCCGGGCAGGCGCTCGAGCCATTGCATGGCTGACCTGACCGGCCAGTCATGCAGGAAATCGAGATCGAAAGCACCTCTCAGGCTGATGATGTTCCGCACCGCCTGCGGGATGTAGCGTGCATATTTCTCCGCCAGCGTGATGTCGGCGATCAAGTTCCACATCTCGTTGAAAGAGGCTCCCTCCAGACCTTTCCAATTGGGAAAGCGCTGCTGTAGACGCTGGAATACATCCCGCGATACCTCGCCATGCGTGCGCACGCTCAGCATGCCGCGGATGAACTGGCTCGCCGGATCGAGCCGCGGCCGTTCCGGCGGCCGGCCGAACGTTTGTGCGAGCTGGCGATGCACAGCCTCCACGGGCTGCGGCGCCTCTATTGGCAGGTGCAGTTGCATGCTCCTGATTTAAGAACAAACAAGGAACGAATGCAACGGACTCCTGAATTACTCAAAGGCCCGCAATGAGCGTTGCGAGCGCCGCCATCCGCTCCTCGTCACGTTTGTAGAATATCCATTGCTTGATGCGTTTCGGCCGCAGCAGCCCGGCCTGGACGAGAATGCGCATATGCTCGCTGAGCGTCGCCTGGCTGATCCCCAGCTTCTCGGCGATGAGAACGGCGCAGACGCCGTCCTCCACCAGGTCACCGTCCACCTGTGGCGAAAAATGCGCCTGCGGCTCCTTCAGCCAGCGGAGAATGGCGAGGCGGCGGTCGTTGGCCAACGCCTTGATAAGATCGACCTCTTGCATTTCGTCACTTTGCTAAGTAACAAAGTGATTGTCAATCCATGGAGCCGCATATGCTTTCCGACACGCCGATCACGCCCGAACGCATCCGTGAAACGGAGCGGCTGATCCGTCCACATATCCGCCGCACGCCGATATTGAAAACGGACGCGGCCGATTTCGGTCTGAGGCCGGGCCGCGTCGGCTTCAAGCTTGAATATCTGCAGCATTCAGGCTCGTTCAAGGCGCGTGGGGCCTTCGCCAATCTGCTGGGCAGGCCGGTTCCGAAGGCTGGCGTGGTCGCGGCTTCCGGCGGCAATCACGGAGCGGCCGTGGCCTATGCAGCCATGCGGCTTGGCATTCCGGCGACCATCTTCATACCGAGCGTCACCTCGCCCGCCAAGGCCGAGCGCATCCGCGGCTACGGGGCGGAGCTTGTCATTGCCGGCGAACGCTATGCCGATGCGCTTGCCGCCAGCCACCAATTCGTCGAGGAGCGAGGCGCTATGGCGGTCCACGCCTATGACCAAGTGGAGACGCTGCAGGGGCAGGGGACCATCGGCTGCGAGATCGACGCGGATATTCCCGATATCGATACGCTGCTGGTCGCCGTCGGCGGCGGCGGGCTGATCGGCGGCATTGCCGCTTGGTTCCGCGGGCGCGTCAAAGTTGTCGCTGTCGAGCCAGAAGGCTCTCCGACGCTGTGGCGAGCATTCGAGGCCGGGCATCCGGTTGACGCCCCGGCGGAAGGCATCGCCGCCGACTCGCTTGCGCCGAAGCGTGTCGGCGAACTCATGTTCCCGATTGCGCAGGCCTTTGCCGAGCAGCCCGTTCTCGTCTCCGACGAGGAGATACGTTCCGCCCAGAAGATGCTTTGGGACAGGCTGCGGGTCGTCACGGAACCGGGAGGGGCGACGGCTTTCGCCGCGCTTTTGTCGGGCAAATATGCTCCGAGACCGGAGGAGAATGTGGCGGTCCTGCTGTGCGGAGCCAACACGACCGCCGTTCATTTCGATTGAGATGCCCTTGCGGGCGATCCGTCAGGCCGAGATGTCCACCACGCCGCAATCGCCGGCCTCGGAGCCGAAGGCGAGGCGGCGGCCGGTTTCATCCCAATCCATCGAGGTGATCGCCCCTTTGCCGGGCCGGCGCAAAAGCACCTCTTTCTGGTCGGCGAAGCGGACGACGAGGATCATACCGTCCGAATAACCCACGGCGGCGATATCTTCCGCCGGATGGCAGGCAACGGCGCTGACCATGCTGTCGCCACGCAAACCCAGCTCCATGGGAGCCTTGCCCATCGGGCCGTCCTTGCCGGAAAACGGCCAGACGATCGCGGCGGGCGCGCCTGATGTCGCCAGCCATTTGCCCTTGATGCTCCACGACCAGTCCTTGACTTTGGAGGGGTAGCCGGTCATGCGCATGTGGCGGTTGTCCTCCAGCCGCCAGCCATGCAGCGCATTCTCCTGCATAGCGGTGACGAGAAAGCGGCCATCGGGCGAAAAGGTCACGCCGACATGCGCGCCTTTCCATTCGAGCTCCACGGGCTTTCCCTCGGTGGCGGCCCAATGCAGCGTCACGCCATTATAGCGGGCGATGGCGAGGCGCATGCCCTTCGGCGCGAAGGCGACGCCCTCGACGCTGCGCGGGTGCTGGAACTCCCTGACCTTGCCGTCCTGCCCGCGCACCCAGGCGTTGCGGCCGGAAGCAAAAGCGACGGCACTCTGCGGCCCGGAGGCGATTGATGTCATCCATTTGCGCGGGAAAGAGGCCAGTTCCTCGGCTTCGCCGTTCAGTCCGGTACGGCAGATGCGGCCATCCTCACCGCCGGTCAGTAGCGATTTCCCGTCGAGGGAGCGTGTGGCGCTGAGAAGCCCGTCATGGGCTTCTGTCACCTTGTGGCCGTTGTCGAGGCGGTGGATGGTCCCATCGGCAAGCGCGAAGAAGGGGGTGCCGGAGACAAAACGCGCGGCGACGCAATGGCCGGTGATGTCGAGCGGGGCTACTGTCGGCATGTCTTATTTGCAGTTCTCGAAGCCGGCTTTCAGCGCGTCGTGGTCGAGCTCGCGCCCGATGAAGACAAGGCGGCTCTCGCGTTTTTCGCCTTCCTTCCAAGCGCGCTGGTGGTCGCCCTCGATGATCATGTGCACGCCCTGCACGACATAGCGGTCCTCGTCGCCCTTGAAGGCGATGATGCCCTTGAGACGCAATATGTTCGGCCCCTGCTCCTGCGTGATCTTCTGGATCCAGGGAAAGAATTTTTCCGGGTCGACTTCGCCGGTGCGCAGCGAAACCGAGGTGACGGTCACGTCATGGATCGGCGAGGCGTGGTCGTGGTGATGATGATGATCGTGATCGTGATGATCATGGTCATGGTGGTGATGGTGATCGTGCCCATGATGGTGGTGGTCATGATCGCAATCCGGGCCGCAGACATGATCGGGATGATCATGGTCGAGGAAATGCGGATCGTTCTCCAGCGCGCGCTTCAAGTCGAAGGCGCCGCGGTCGAGCACCTTGTCGAGCGGGATGGCGGCGCGCTCGGTGCGGTAGATGGTGGCATAGGGGTTGATCGCGCGGATCGTGGCTTCCACCTTATCGGCCTCTTCGGGCGTCACCAGGTCGGTCTTGTTGAGGAGCACCACGTCGGCGAAGGCGATCTGGTCTTCGGCCTCGCGGCTGTCCTTCAGCCGCAGCGGCAGGTGCTTGGCATCGACCAGGGCGACGACGGCATCAAGCAATGTCTTGCCGCGCACGTCGTCATCCATGAAGAAGGTCTGGGCGACGGGTACGGGATCGGCAAGGCCCGTCGTTTCCACGATGATGGCATCGAAGCGGCCGGGGCGGCGCATCAGGCCTTCCACGACGCGGATCAAATCGCCGCGTACCGTGCAGCAGATGCAGCCATTGTTCATTTCGTAGATTTCTTCATCCGACTCGACAATGAGGTCGTTGTCGATGCCGATCTCGCCGAACTCGTTGACGATCACCGCATAGCGCTTGCCGTGGTTTTCGGTGAGGATGCGGTTCAGGAGCGTCGTCTTGCCGGAGCCGAGATAGCCGGTCAGCACGGTGACGGGGATTTGGGTGGCGGCTTCAGTGGCGGGGGCGGATGCGGTTGCTTGGGCTTGGCTCATTCTCGTGCCTCTTTGGCGTTGCGGCGCTCAGCTAGCGTGAGATTCTAGATTGGAGAATTCATATAAGGGAAGGGCGGGGCGAATGCCACATGCAATGCTATAATATTACATCACGTTCGTGCCATCCGCCGGGTTTTGTCCGACAAGGTTTCTATAAAGGCCGGCGCAGGAAAACAACATGCTCCGCGTCCTTATCTGCCGGCAGGGGCCGACGCATCGAAGCGGGAGAGGTCGAAACGATCGACATCGCGCAGGAGCTCGATGAAGCCGGCGATCGCGTGATCGAGCAGCTTTTCGCCGGCTTCGGCGCTGGCGCGGGTGGCGTTGCCGGCGACACCGTCCAGGCTGAGATCACTCATCTTCCAGCCGAAGGCGTGAGGACCGTAGGCGCGCAGATAGCGAAAATCCCTGGCGAATTCGCTTTGTGCATTTGAGAAATCACGCGCCTTTGCCATGTCCACAAGGTCGGGGCGGAGCGCCAGCATCACCGAGGTCTCAATGAAACCGCCATGGATATCGAGCACTTTTTCTTCCGGCGAAATCAACCCCTCCGGCAGGCCGAAGCGCGTCCAGCTGGTGGCGACCGCCAGCATGCCGAGGCGCACGCGCAGCTCGGTCGCGACGACGGTCATCAGCGGCGAGTTGCCGCCATGGGCATTCAGCATGACCAGCTTGCGGATACCGCCGGCATGGAGATCCTGGCCGATGCCGATCCAGCGGTTGACCGCTTCTGCAAAGGCAAGGGTTCTGGTGCCGGCTGCACCCATATGCTCGATGGAGTAGCCGACCGGTTCGGCGGCTAGGAACTGGACGTCGAGATCAGGCGGGAGCGCGGCGGCGGTCCTGGCGGCGATCCCGTCGGCGATGAGGGTATCGGTCTCAAAGGGAAGATGTGGCCCATGCTGCTCATGGGCGCCGAGCGGCAGGACGACGATTGTTCTTCTGTCACCCATCTCGTGCGGCCTCCGCTGGGCGTTTCGGCCAAGGCGCCGGCCGCGCCACGATGGCGGGAGGATCGTATATGCAAAGCCGCATGTTATTCTCCTGTCACATTCCTAAGCCAGCGTAGCGAAGCGGGCATTGGGCGGCAAGGACGGAGCCGCCGATCTGTTCGGAAGTGTTTGCTCTGAAGGGGAAGCCGACTTATGATCTTGCGAAAGTCATTTTCGTGGAGCCAGGCGTATGGGGAGCTCACATGACTAAGGAACGCAAGCCCGCCATCCTGTATCGGCTGCAATCGGCCGCAAGGCTGGGGCGCACCTCGCTTGCAACAAGGCTTCTGGAGCACGGGCTCTATGCCGGGCAGGATGCCATCATGCTGCAACTGGCGACGGAAGACGGGCTGCCGCCCGGTGTCTTGGCGCAGCGCCTCGGCGTGCGGCCGCCGACCGTCACCAAGACCATCGCGCGCCTCCAGTCACAAGGTTTCGTGACGAAACAGCCGTCGGAGAAGGATCAGCGGCAGGCGCATGTCTTTCTCACCGACAGCGGGCGCGAGGTGATCAAGACTATCGAAAAGTCGATCCGCAAGACGGAAAAGGATGCGCTGCGCGGGCTGGACAAGAAGGAGCGCAAGACGCTTCTCAAACTGCTTAACCGGCTTGAGGCCAATCTGTCGGTGCGCGATGCCGTCCGTCCGGCCGACGAGGCAGAAGAGGCGCCCGAAGAAGAATATGTGGAATAGAGCGTTTGACGCCGTAATCAGCAAAAAACCTTTCAATTCCCCAACCGGGGTGGCATAAATCCCGCATAATAATTCAACCGATTTGCTCCGATCGGTGTAGACGAGGTGCGGGAAGGCGCGTTGGCCCAGAAGATCAAGCTTTCGACCATAGCGGATGCGCTGGGTGTTTCGACCGCAACGGTTTCGCTGGCTTTGCGCGACAGCCCGCTGGTGGCCGACCAGACCCGCGAAAAGATCAAGGAGCATGCTCGCGCCATCGGCTATATCTACAATCGCCGCGCGGCCAGTCTCAGGACATCGCGTTCGGGCATCGTCGGCGTCGTGGTGCATGACATCATGAACCCGTTCTTCGCCGAGATATTGCGGTCGATCGAATCGGAACTCGACCGGTCGCGGCAGACCTTCATCCTGTCCAACCATTATGACCAGCTGGAAAAGCAGCGCACTTTCATCGACACGCTGCTGCAGCTGGGCGCGGATGGCGTCATCATGTCGCCGGCGATCGGCACGCCCGCTGCCGATATCCAGCTTGCAGAGGATAACGGTCTTCCGGTGGTGCTGATCGCGCGTACTGTCGAAGAGGCCAATGTGCCGGTTTTCCGTGGCGATGATTCCTATGGTATCGGGCTTGCCACCAATCACCTGATCTCGCTCGGGCACACGCGGATCGCCATGATCGGCGGCACCGACCAGACATCGACCGGCCGCGACCGCTATCACGGCTATGTGGTGGCGATGGAAAAGGCCGGGCTGCCGGTGAAGCCGGAGTGGCGCATTCCCGGACCGCGCACCAAGCAGGGCGGCTTCGAGGTGGCGCCGCAGTTTCTGGCGCTGATCGACAAGCCGACGGCGGCCGTCTGCTGGAACGATCTGACGGCAATAGGCCTGATGAACGGCATCGCGCGGGCTGGACTGGTGCCGGGCGAGGACATTTCCGTCACCGGCTATGACGATCTCGAGGAAGCGGCGATCGCCACCCCGGCGCTGACGACCGTCTGGAACGGCCAGCGCGAGGTGGGTCTCAGGGCGGCGCGCGCGCTGCTCGACCAATTGAACGGCGTTGGCGCACCGCCACGCCAGGAACTCATCAAGCCGGAGCTGCGCATCCGGCAATCGACTGCAAAGCCGAAAAACCGGTAAGACTCATTCTTAGCCGCATGATTTTGTCCGAAAAACCTGCGACTTTTCGGGATCATGCTCCAAATCAGGGAGGAATTGGACCATCATGACCGGAACGCATGAAACGACTGTCCTTGTCGTCGGGGCACTCCATCCGCATGCCGTCGAGCGCCTCGGCAAGACGTTCAGGATCGAAACGCTGAAAGAGGGCGATCCGGCGTTGGTCACACCCGAGCTCGCGGCGCGTGTGCGCGGCATTGCCGCCAATGCCGTGATCGATGGTCCGGTCATGGACGCGCTGCCCAATCTGGAAATCATCGCCAATTTTGGGGTCGGTTATGACAAGGTGGATGCCGTTTATGCCGAGTCCGCCGGTGTGATGGTCACCAACACGCCCGATGTGCTGACCGAGGAAGTGGCCGACACGACATTGGGCCTGCTGCTCGACACGGTACGGGAATTGCCTCAGGCGCAGGCATGGCTGCGCGAGGGCAAATGGGAAAACCAGGGGAATTACCCACTGACGAAGCTGTCGCTGCGCGGCCGCCGCGTCGGGATTTTCGGGCTTGGGCGGATCGGCAAGGCCGTTGGTCGGCGGATCGAGGCTTTCGGCCTGCCGATTGCCTATCATAACCGCCGCAAAGCCGATGGCGTGACTTATGACTATTACCCCACGCTTCTCGAGCTGGCGGAAGCTGTCGACACGCTCATCGTGGTTGCGCCTGGCGGGGCGGGGACGGAGAAGACCATCAACGCGGAAGTGCTGCGGGCGCTTGGGCCTGACGGCGTTCTCATCAATATCGGGCGCGGCAGCGTCGTTGACGAGGAGGCACTGATCGAGGCGCTTGGCAACGGCACCATTGCCGCAGTCGGCCTCGACGTGTTCGCCGACGAGCCGCATGTGCCGCAGGCGCTGATCGATCTGCCGAACGCCACGCTCTTGCCGCATGTAGGCTCCGCCTCCCAGGCGACGCGGCGCGCGATGGCCGATCTCGTGGTGGACAATCTCATCGCCTGGTTCGGGGATGGTGCGCCGTTGACGCCGGTGCCTGAGACGGTCAACGTCAAGCGCCATGCCTGAGACGGTTTCTTAACGCGGCATTTACCACGTTTGCTTACCATCCTTTTCGGGTTGCCGGTCCTGATCCCGTCACGGAAAGGATGGTGAAGCAATGATTTCTCGCAATGTTGCAATGGGCGGCCTGCTCATCGTGCTTCTTGCTGCCGGCATAGGCCAATCCGGCCTGTTTTCCTCACACGAAGCCGCTGCCGAAGTGGGGATCGATCCCCTGACCACGGTTGCCATCGCTCCGCAGGAGGTACCGTTCGAGGTGCGCCGAAGGAGCAGTGTCGTTTCGCTGAAGCCTGAAACATTCGTACTTGCCTCGGCGGGTGAGGAAAGAACCTGTCTCGCTCATGCGACAAAATATGCCGTTGCGCAGAGTGGCGCGCTTCGCGTTGAGGCCGGGTGCCTGGCGGTTTATCCCCGCCTTCTGCAGGCGATGACATGGCAGCGGCAGGATGACGGCAGCATCGTCTTCGCCGATCAAAAGGGCAGCGCCGTTGTAGAGTTCGCCGAAGGCGACGGTCTGCAATATGAATCGGTCAGACCCGGCGAGGTGCTGTTATCGATGTCAGCGCTCGCTGCGGATAATCTGGCGGCAAACTAATCTTATTCGGCAGCTGCGAGGCGGGCGCGAGCCGCTTTGTGGGCGCGCACGGCATCGCCGAAGGCTGCAAAGACCTTGCGCGAGGCACTGTCGGTGCGAACCCAGTATTCGGGATGCCACTGCACGCCGACGGCAAAGCTCTTGGCAGCCTTCACCGACACGGCTTCGATGGTGCCGTCTTCCGCCGTCGCCTCGATTTCAAGGCGCGGTGCGGGGTTGTCTATCGCCTGCCGATGTACCGAATTTACCTGAACCGCATCCGCTTCCATGATGGAGGCGAGGCATGAGCCGGGCTTGATGCGCACCGGGTGACGAATGGCGAAGCGCTCCGCCTGGCTTTCGGATTCCGGCGCGCGGTGGTCGATGCGATCGGCCAGTTCCTGGATTTCGGTGGCAAGGGTGCCGCCGAGAGCCACGTTGAGTTCCTGAATGCCGCGACAGATGGCCAGAAGCGGCACGCCCAGTTCGATGGCGTGGCGGATGAGCGGCAGGGACGTCGCATCCCGGGCCGGATCGAAGGGCTCATGCGCCTCGGTTGGTTCCGCGCCGTAGAGCGAGGGATGGACATTCGATTTCGAGCCCGTCACCAGCACGCCATCGACCGCGCCGAGAATTGCATCGAGGTCGAGCGCGTCGCCATAGGACGGCACCATCAGCGGCGTGACCTCCGCTCCTTCTATCGCCGCCGTGAGATATTGATCCGGCGCTGCATGCCAGGTGTAGTTTTCAAAAACACGCACATCGGAAGTGACGGCGACAAGGGGCTTCGACGGGTGTGACATGGCGGCTTTCCGAAACCTGCCCGCAGGCAGATCATTGATCGAATTCGCTTAACTTAAGGTGCCCGCAGCATTTTTCCAATGGGCGCCGAAAGCGCGGCCGTGTAGCACAAAGTATGATATTGCCCCAGCAAATGTGGACAGCGCAATGCGAGCATGTATGTTAGGCCGCGATGGTCGGAAGGGGGCAATACAATCACCCATGTCCGGCATCGGTGATCGTATTTGAGAAGAAAATCGGGAGGAAATATATGGACCGTCGTTCGTTCATAAAGAATGCTGGCTTGATGGGCGCGGGTGCTGCCGCCGCGTCGACATTGGCTGCACCAGCCATCGCACAGTCGAATCCGAAAATCACCTGGCGCTGCACCTCCTCATTTCCAAAGTCGCTCGACACGATCTATGGCGGGGCAGAGGTCTTTGCAAAGCACATATCAGAAGCCACGGACGGCAATTTCCAGATCCAGGTTTTCGCCGGCGGTGAAATCGTTCCGGGCCTGCAGGCGGCGGATGCCGCTGCTGCCGGTACGGTCGAGCTCTGCCACACCGTCGCCTATTATTACTGGGGCAAGGACCCGACCTGGGCGCTCGCTTCCGACGTTCCGTTTTCGCTGAACGCGCGGGGCCGCAATGCCTGGCAGTATCATGGCGGCGGCATCGACCTGATGAATGAGTTCTTCCATAAGCAGGGCCTGCATGCCTTGCCGGCAGGCAATACAGGCGTTCAGATGGGCGGCTGGTTCCGCAAGGAAATCAAAACGGTCGACGATCTGAAGGGCCTGAAGATGCGCGTCGGCGGCTTTGCCGGCAAGATTCTGGAAAAGCTCGGCGTCGTGCCTCAGCAGATCGCCGGCGGCGATATCTATCCGGCACTGGAAAAGGGCACGATCGACGCGGCCGAATGGGTCGGGCCATATGATGACGAGAAGCTCGGCTTCCAGAAAGTCGCGCCCTATTACTACTATCCCGGCTGGTGGGAAGGCGGCCCGACCGTCCATCTCATGTTCAACAAGGCCAAGTATGACGAGCTGCCGGAAAACTATAAGTCGCTGGTGCGGACCGCCGCGCAGGCGACGGATGCCAACATGCTGCAGAAGTATGATTATCTCAACCCGACCGCCATCAAGCAGCTGGTGGCATCGGGCGCCAAGCTGCGTCCGTTCAGCCAGGAGATACTGAGCGCCTGCTTCGATGCGACCAACCAGGTCTATGACGAGATCATGGCCAATAATGCCGAGTTCAAGAAGGTGTGGGAGTCGATCAAGGCATTCAGGAACGAGCATTTCCTCTATGCACAGATCGCGGAATACAATTACGACACGTTCATGATGGTGCAGCAGCGCAACAACAAACTCTAAGCTGCCGCTTCATTCGACCAATGGCCCCGGTGCAGCGATGCGCCGGGGCTTTTCTTTGCGTCTGCTCAATCGAATGTCGGCGGCTGGCTCAGATCGGGCTGCGTGGGCTCTGCCGGAGCGGCTGGCTGCGTGTCCGGTGCGTCAAGCGGGGCGAGCGGGGGAAGACCCAGGCCGCCGTCGGAATTGCCGCCATCGGGACCGCCCAGCGGCGGCAGGCCGAGCCCGCCTCCGCCGAGATCCGGCATTCCCGGTATCTGGAGTTCGATCGAACCCGGATCGACCACGGGACCCTTATAATGCATGACCATCTGCGGAAACATGATGGTGAGCGTCACCATGATGATCTGGATAACGACGAAGGGTACGGAGCCCCAGTAGATCTGGCTCGTCTTGACCGGTTCGATCCGCTTGCCGGTGATCTTGTCGAGATAGGGCACCCTGGCAGCCACCGACCTGAGGTAGAACAGTGCAAAGCCGAAAGGCGGATGCATGAAGCTCGTCTGCATGTTGATGCCGAGCAGCACGCCGAACCAGATGAGATCAATCCCGAGCTTGTCGGCGACAGGTGCCAGAAGCGGCACGATGATGAAGGCGAGCTCGAAGAAATCGAGGAAGAACGCCAGGATGAAGACCAGAATGTTGACCGCGATCAGGAAGCCGGTTTCGCCGCCTGGCAGGGACACCAGCAGATGCTCGACCCAGAGATGGCCGTTGACGCCATAGAAGGTCAACGAAAAGACGCGCGCGCCGAGCAGGATGAACATGACGAAGGCGGAAAGCCGCGTGGTGGCGGCGAGCGCCTGGTTCATCACATCGAAGTTCAGGCGGCGCTTCGATGCGGCCATCAGCAGCGCTCCGACCGCGCCCATGGCGCCGCCTTCGGTCGGCGTGGCGATGCCGAGGAAGATGGTGCCGAGCACGAGGAAGATCAGTGCCAGCGGCGGGATCAGCACGATGACGACCTGCTGGGCCAGCCGTGACATCATGCCGAGTTTCATGGCCCTGTCGATGAGCGTTCCCGCATAGATCACGACGATGCCGATCGTGGCGGCCCAGACCCCGGCATTGGCGGTGCCGCGCCCGGCAAGCAAACTATAGGCGCCGTAGACGATGGCGCCCGTGACAGCGAACGCGGCCAGCAGCGATGTGATGCCCGATCCGAGCGTGCGCGCCTCCTTGGGCAGGGCAGGCATGGATTTCGGAAAGAAGATCGAAACGAGGGCGACATAGCCGAGATAGAGCCCGGTGAGCACCATGCCGGGAATGAGCGCGCCGTGATACATATCGCCGACCGAGCGCCCGAGCTGGTCAGCCAGGATGATCAGCACCAGCGAGGGCGGTATGATCTGCGCCAATGTTCCCGATGCGGCGATGACGCCGGTCGCCACCCGCCGGTCATAGCCATAGCGCAGCATGATCGGAAGCGAGATCAGTCCCATGGCGATGACCGATGCGGCGACCACACCTGTCGTGGCAGCCAGCAGCGCGCCGACGATGATCACCGCGTAGGCGAGCCCGCCGCGGATGGGACCGAACAGCTGCCCGACGGTATCGAGCAGGTCCTCGGCCATGCCGGAGCGTTCGAGGATGATGCCCATGAACGTGAAGAAAGGGATGGCCAACAGCGTCTCATTGGACATCGTGCCCCAGAAGCGCTCGGGCAGGGCGTAGAGAAGCGGCCATGAAAGCGTGATGGAGCCGTTCGAAAACGGCGCCAGTTCCACGCCGATGACGAAAAAGAGCAGGCCATTGGCGGCGAGCGCGAAGGCGACGGGATAGCCGATCAGGAGGAAGATCACCAGGAAGGCGAACATGATCGGCGCGAGGTTCTGGGCAATGAACTCAATCATCGCGGCCCTCCGCGAGCGCAACTTCTTGTGCCGCGATCTCTTCCTTGCTCAGATGGGGACTTGGATCATCGATAATGCCGCGCATGACCGCGATCTTCTTGATGATCTCGGAAATGCCCTGGAGGCCGAGCAGCACGAAACCGATCAGCAGCAGCGATTTCGCCGGCCAGAGGATGAGGCCGCCGGCGCTCGGCGACATCTCGCCGCTGCGGTAGGAGAGGCCGACATAGGGAATGAAATAGGCGATCATCAGGATAACGAAAGGCATCAGGAAGAAGATATGGCCGAACAGGTCGACCCAGTGCTGGGTGCGACGCTTGAGATTGCCATAGAGGATATCGATGCGGATGTGCTCGTTCTGCTGCAGCGTATAGGCGGCGGCGAGCAGGAAGGCCGCGCCGAACAGATACCATTGCAGTTCCAGCCAGGCATTGGAGGACATGTTGAATGCCTTGCGCACCACGGCATTGACGGCGCTGACGAGAACGGCCAGGAGAATGAGCCAGGCGACCTTTTTGCCGACGAATTCGTTGACACGGTCGATCAGCCCGGACAGGCCGAGCAGGAATGTCATGGATTTCCTCCCAAGAACGGCACCCTGCGAACAGGCGGCATTTTCCCTTATAGGTTTGATCGGACGACCGGTTTTGGCCGTCTCGCCGATCTATTTTGATGCTTCGATAACAGCGAAGGCCGGCTCCTTCAACCTCGTAAGCAATAACACTTTAGATCGAGGCGATTTTATTGCGTGTTGTTGCGTCTGCGGTGTTGAATTTTGGCTGAAGTTCGCGGCGTGAGCATCAATCGCTCTCTTACAGTATCGATACAGCCTGTTGCGAAGCAATCGAACGCTCTCAGAATGATCGGGGATGCCCGATGTCCCGCAGTTGTCACGATACATTGCAGCCTCTAAGAAAGGATTCGTGAATCCTCCAGTCGTTCCTCGAATTCTCAGGCGTGTGACTATCAAATGACCGATGAAGCACTTTTTTCCGTGGCCGGAAAAACCATTGCGGTGACGGGCGGTTCTTCCGGTCTTGGGTTGCGGATGGTCGAAGTGCTTTCGGGGCATGGCGCCAACGTCATTTCGATTTCGCGGACACATGCGCCGGAGCGTGGCAGGGAGCAGGGCTGCGGCGAGATCATCGATATTCTGGCCGATGTGACCCATGCCGATGAGGTGCAGCGGGCCTTCGACGAGGCCGAGGCACGGCTTGGGCCGGTAACGGTCGTCTTCAACAATGCAGGCGTGGCGCATATGGCGCGCGCACTCGATACGACGCGCGAAATGCTCGAACATGTCTTCGAGGTCAATGTCGCGGGGGCGTTCTGTGTGGCGCAGGAGGCCGCAAGGCGGCTGATCGCAGCCGGCCGCGCCGGAGCGATTATCAATTCGACCAGTATCCTGGCCGAGCGGCCGCAAAAGGGCGCCGCCGCCTATGCCATGTCAAAAGCGGCGGTGTCGCAGATGACGCGGGCGTTGGCGCTCGAATGGGCGTGCCACGATATCCGCGTCAACGCGATCGCGCCGGGCTGGTTTCCGACCCGGCTCAACGAGACGGTGCTGGAAGGGCCGGCCAGCGGATTTCTCAAGGCGCGCAACCCGATGCGCCGGCTCGGCGAGGCGCAGGATCTCGACGGCGCGGTGCTGATGCTCGCCTCCGACGCGAGCCGTTACATGACCGGAACGATCATTACCGTCGACGGTGGGCACAGCCTTCAGGGCTGATCGGCGAATCGTCTGAAATGGCGCGAAAACAGCCGATGTAACGCTGTTGCGCTTTGGCGTCCTCTCAAGACATAAACTGACCCTGAAAACCCTGGAAAATGGCGGTTCTTTCGCTATTGCGCCGCACAAACGAATTTGTTTGACGGGAGCGTCCGGCATACCAACATTGATATACATGGATGGCGGCACCGGGAGATTGGGGTGGTGTCGCCGGCGGCTGCTCGAACCGGTGCGCGAGGCTCCGGTTATCGGGCGTGGAGGAATGCCGATGACCATGCACGACATTACGCTGGACGACAAATACGACCTGACGCGGGAGCGTATTTTCGTCTCCGGACCGCAGGCGGTGATCCGCATGCTTCTGATGCAGCGCGAGCGCGACCGTCTCGCCGGGCTGAATACGGCGGGTTTCGTTTCGGGCTATCGCGGCTCGCCGCTGGGCGGCGTCGACCAGCAGTTCTGGCGCGCCCGCCGGCAATTGGAACAAGCCAATATCCTGTTCCAGCCGGGGCTGAACGAGGAACTGGCCGCGACCGCCTGCTGGGGTGCGCAACAGGCCAATATCACCGGCGAAGGCAAATATGACGGAGTGTTCTCCGTCTGGTACGGCAAGGGACCGGGCGTCGACCGTTCGGGCGACGTGTTCCGCCATGCCAATCTCGCCGGTTCGGCCAAATATGGTGGCGTTCTGGCCATGATGGGGGACGACCATACGGCCGAATCCTCCACGAACGCGCATCAGACGGAATTTCTTTTCGTCGATACGATGATCCCCATCCTCAATCCCGCAGGCGTGCAGGAGATCATCGACTACGGGCTCTATGGCATAGCGCTGTCGCGTTTCGCGGGCACATGGACCGCCTTCAAATGCGTGAAGGACAATATCGAATCGACGGCCTCCGTCGACGCCTCGCTCGGACGCATCAACATCGTTCAGCCGGAATTCGATATGCCGCCCGGCGGCCTCAACATCCGCAACGAACTCGATTTCCTGGGGCAGGAAGCGCGGCTGCATGAATATAAACGCGGGGCTGCGGCGGCCTTCGTCCGGGCCAACAAGCTCAACCGCATCGTCTATACCGGCGGACGCAAGGCCAAGCTCGGCATCATCACCGTCGGCAAGAGCTATCTCGACGTGCGCCAGGCGCTCGACGATCTCGGCATCGACGAGCATCGCGCGCAGCAACTGGGGATCAGGCTCTTCAAGGTTGCCTGCCCATGGCCGCTCGATCTCGAACACATCAAGGATTTTGCCCGCGGGCTCGAAACCATCATCGTGGTCGAGGAGAAGCGCTCGCTGATCGAGGTGCAGGTGCGCGAGGATCTCTACGGCACCGCCATGCAGCCGACGGTGGTCGGCAAGAAGGACGAGCGCGGCGGCTGGCTCTTCCCGGTGAAGGGTGCGCTCGACCCGAACGATATCGCCATCGCGGTGGGTGAACGCATCCTCAAGGTGATCGGCCATTCCGACGAGATCGCCGACCGGATTTCACGGCTGCGGCAGTTCCAGGCGATGCTCGCCGATACCAAGGACATCGCCGGGCGCACGCCCTATTATTGCTCGGGCTGTCCGCACAACACCTCGACGGTGGTGCCGGAAGGTTCCCGCGCCTCGGGCGGCATCGGTTGCCACATCATGGCGCTCTGGATGGATCGCCAGACCGTCGGCTTCACCGCCATGGGCGGCGAGGGCGCGAACTGGGTGGGCGAAGCGCCGTTCTCGAAACGCCAGCACATCTTCCAGAATCTCGGCGACGGTACCTATAATCATTCGGGCATCCTGGCGCTGCGCTTCGCGCTCGCGGCCGGCACCAACATCACCTACAAGATCCTTTACAATGATGCGGTCGCGATGACCGGCGGCCAGCCGCACGAGGGCGGGCTGACGGTGGATATGATCGCCCGGCAGGTGCGTGCGGAAGGCGTGCAGCGGATTGCGCTCGTTACCGACGAGCCCGGCAAATACAGCCCATCGCAGGTGTTTCCCGAGGGCATGACCATTCATCATCGCGACGATCTCGATGCCGTGCAGCGCGAGCTGCGCGATGTAAAGGGCGTTTCGGTACTGCTCTATGATCAGACCTGCGCCGCCGAGAAGCGCCGGCGCCGCAAGCGCGGCACCTATCCCGATCCCGACAAGCGCGTCATCATCAACGAACTCGTCTGCGAGGGCTGCGGTGATTGCGGGGTAAAATCCAATTGCGTCTCCGTTCAGCCGGTCGAGACGGAATTCGGCCGCAAGCGCCGTATCGACCAATCCAGCTGCAACAAGGATTTCTCCTGCGTCAATGGCTTCTGCCCGTCCTTCGTCACCGTGCACGGGGCGAAACTGCGCAAGGCGGAAGGCAGCGTCGGCGGTGCTGACCCGCTGGAGGGCGTGCCCCTCGCGCGCGTGGCGGATCTGAGCCACGGCTGGGCGGCGATCATCGACGGCGTTGGCGGCACCGGCGTGGTGACCGTGGGCGCCATTCTCGGAATGGCCGCGCATCTGGAAGGCAAGGGCTGCGGCATGATCGACATGGCCGGCCTCGCCCAGAAGGGCGGCTCGGTCTTCAGCCATGTGCGCATCGCCAAATCGCCCGAGCATATCCATTCGATCCGGGTCTCGGCGGGCAAGGCCGATTTGATCCTCGGATGCGATCTCGTGGTTTCCGGCGCGAAGAAGGTGCTGGCGAGCGTGCGGCGAGGCGAGACCATCTTCGTCGCCAATACCGCGGAAGTGATGCCCGGCGAGTTTACCCGCAATGCCGATTTCTCCCTGCCGGTCGAGCGGCTGAAGCGGGCGATCCGCGATGCCGTGGGTGACGACAAGGCGCATTTCTTCGACGCGACGAAAGCTGCCAATGCGCTGTTCGGCAATGCCATTGGCGCCAACATGTTCATGCTGGGCTTTGCCTGCCAGGAAGGCGGTCTGCCGGTTTCTCCCGAAGCGGTCGAAGAGGCGATCCAGATGAACGGCCAGGCCGTCGACATGAACATCAAGGCGTTCCGTTGGGGCCGGCGCGCGGCGTATGACTCGCAAAGCGTTCAGACGCTGATCGATCAGGTGAAGGGCGGCGAAGATCAGCCCAGAGCTCAGACGCTCGATGAGATCATTGCGCGGCGCGCGGCTTTCCTCACCGATTATCAGGATGCAACCTATGCACAGCGTTATCTCGATCAGGTGGAGGACATGCGGCGGCGCGAGGCGGCGGCGAAGCCCGGCTCGACCGTCATAACCGAGACGGTCGCGCGCAATCTCTTCAAACTGATGGCGATCAAGGATGAGTACGAGGTGGCGCGGCTTTACACTGACGGCGCGTTCGCCAAGCAGCTTTCGCGGGAGTTTGAGAGCTTCGACAGGCTGGAATTCCATCTGGCGCCGCCCTTGTTTGCCCGGAGAAACAGGCAAGGCGAGCCGGTCAAGTCGCGCTATGGGCCTTACATGATGCGGGCCTTTTCACTGCTTGCGTGGCTGAAGCGGTTGAGAGGCACGGCCTTCGACCCCTTCGGCTATCTGTCGGAACGCAAGCGTGAACACGCATTGCTGGCGCAATATCAAGCCGATCTCGCGATGATCAAGGAGTGGCTTGGCCGGCGCGATCCGGGTGAGATCAGCGAGTTCGCGGCCTATCCTTCAACCATACGCGGCTTCGGCCATGTGAAGCAGAAGAGCGTGGAACAGGCGATGCGGCTGCGCGGCGATTTCCTCCACAGAAGCGGCAAGGAATCGGCACCGATTGCCGTTGCGGCGGAATAGGCTCATAATTACAGATTGACGCATGACGGTTCTTTGCCGGATCCGTGCGGCGGTTTCCGTGCGGTGTGGTGCATGTCGGTGTTGTTTTGTATGCCGACAGATAAGTTTTCGTCCTGCATGTAGTGTATGCGATAAATGGGTAATTTAGAGAGCCCTGAAGCCTGTATATTTAATAATACATCTTATAGAGGATAGAAGAATTTGCTGTCGTTTAGCATGTAAACTTGAGGCGCTATCTTTAAAATATAATAATCTGTTTTATATGTTGCGGAATGTGCAGTATAGGTAAATCCGATCCTTGGCAGCCGCGCTTGCGGCGCTGGGTTCATTTTTGAGAAACGTATTATTAAGCCATTACTGTAATAATGTTCCGAGGGAAAGGGACGTATATCGAATATGGCTTGGCGCCGAAGAACCGAAATTCCAGCTGATATCCGTCTCTCATTCGTGCGATCCCTCTATGGAAATCGCGCAACGCTGTGGTTTGGAATGCTCGCCCATGTGATCGCTTGCGCGGTCATTTATCTGAAGACGAGCAATGTTTCCTTCCTCGTTTTTGCCGGCGTATTCACTGTCATAGCACTGGCGCGTCTTTTCGACATGAGCCGGTTCGACCGGGCGGCGCTTGCCAATCCGACACATCAGCAGCTCAACAAATGGGAATTCCGGTATCTGCTCGGCGCATCGGCCGTATGTCTGACGTTGGGCTCGATGTGCTTCTTCAGCACTTACGTGGTCAAGGATTCATTCGCCGAGCTTGCCAGCCTTTCGATCCTGCTTGCATCCGTGGTTTCGATCGTCGGCCGCAATTATGCATCACGAGCCGCCGTCGTTGTCATGTCGGCAGGCAGCCTCATCCCCGTCCTGGTCGGCTTCGTGCTGGCGGGGAGCACGTTTCACATGATCATCGGATTCCTGCTCATTCCCTATTTCCTGAGCAATATCCAGATGGCCAACGGCCTGCGCGAGTTCCTGTTCGCCGCAGTCATGGGACGGCGGGAGCTGGCGGTTGTGGCGGGGCGTTTCGATGCAGCGCTCAACAACATGCCGCAAGGCCTCATCATGTTCGACGGTGAGGGCAAGCTTGTCGTTGTCAACAACAAGGCGGTGTCGCTTCTGCAGATCTCGCCAGATACCGATCTTACCGGCCGCTCGCTGCAAACCGTGCTGCGCTACTGCACGCTGCACGGGCTTTTCCCCCGCTCCAAACTGGAGAATATCCGGACACTGATCGACGATCTCCTGACCGGGCGACGCGAGCGCGACTTGTTCCAGTTTTCCGACGGCCGCTACATCGAGTTCAGCTGCAACCAGCGCCGCGACGAGGGTGCCGTGCTGATTTTCGAGGATGTTACCCAGCGTATCGAGGCGGAAGCGCAGATCCAGCATATGGCCCGCTATGACGGGCTTACCGGCCTGCCGAACAGGATGCATTTCGAATCGCTGGTAAAATCGCTGCTTGCGCGCCGGGTGCACGGCAAGCGGATGGCTCTCGTCGTGCTCGACATCAACGATTTCAAGCATGTCAACGACACGCTCGGCCATCATGTCGGCGATCAGTTGCTGCAGAAGCTGGCGGAACGCCTCGGCGACATGGACCCGACCCGCTTCATCCCATCGCGCTTCGGCGGCGACGAATTCGTGATCTTCATGCCCGATTCGGGGGCGGAAGCCGATATCGCGCCAATGATGAACCAACTGCTGGAAGCCGTCTCCGGTGCTTACCGACTGTCGGATCACAGCGTGCAGGTCGAAGTGAACGCCGGCGTGGCGCTTGCGCCCGTCTCGCGTTTCGACCTCCAGAGCCTTCATATCAAGGCGGACCTAGCGCTCTATGAGGCGAAAGGGAGTGAGAACCGCAGCTGGGCCATCTTCGAAGAGGCGATGGACGTCAGATATCGCAGCCGGCAGCGGCTGAAGAACGATCTGCGCGGTGCGATTGCCAATGGCTCGCTCAAGGTGGTTTACCAGCCGATTGTCAGCACCCAGTCGCTTCGCATCGTCTCCTGCGAGGCGCTTTCGCGCTGGGATCATCCGGAACTCGGACCGATCTCGCCCGCAGATTATATTCCGCTGGCCGAGGAAATGGGCATCATCACCGATATCACCCGTTTCATGCTGGAGCAGGCCTGTATCGATTGCGTGAACTGGGGCGACCGTATCGGCGTGTCGGTCAATCTTTCCGCCATAGACCTCAAAAACAGCGACATCACCCACATCATCGCGTCCGCTTTGAGGAATTCCGGCCTGCCGACGAACCTCCTCGAAGTGGAGGTGACGGAAAGCGCGATCATCAGTGATCGCAACAAGACCTGCAGTGTGCTCCAGCAGCTCAAGAATGCGGGCATCAACGTCGCGCTCGACGATTTCGGGACCGGTTATTCGAGCCTCAGCTATCTCAATACGCTGCCGTTGACCAAGGTGAAGGTGGATCGTTCCTTCGTCCACGACATCACAACGGATCGGCGCTCGCTGATGCTGCTGCGCGGCGTGACACAGATTTCCCACGAGATGGGGCTTGGCGTCACGGTGGAAGGTGTGGAAACGCAGGAACAGCTGGCCCTCATCAGGGGAGCGGCGGGTGCCGACTTGGTTCAGGGTTATCTGCTTGGCGCGCCGCTTCCCGCCAACGCCATTTCCACCCTCATCGACAAGAGCTTTCCCCTGCCAGAGGAAAGCAGGAAAATGCTGCCGACGGCAATGTAATTTTATCCCTATTAGTTGGGATGTGCTCTCGCGGGCGCCGCTTTCCCGGAATATTTAAGAATAAGCTCAAATTATCGACGTCCCTTTACAGGGGGCAAAACCTGCTTATCCTCACCAGTGATTTGGTCCGCGGTGGGGCTCAGGTGGACGATGAACGCGACAGCTATTTCGGCGGAAAGCCCGCCAATCTCGAACTTTGCACGACAACTTCTGAATTTTCTCGATCGAGTCGAATATCGTCGTGTGGTAAGCGCCGAGGATTTCGAGGAAATCGGGCGGCTGCGCTACCGTTCCTACATGACGCGCAATGTCATGAACGACGAATTCGATGGCGCCATCATCGATGATCTGGATCGTGACAGCCATGCCTATGTCTATGGCATGTATATCGACCAGCAACTGGTCAGCACGCTACGCATCCATCATATCACCCCGGATCACCGCAAGGGCACGAGCTTCAAACTCTTTCCCGACATTCTCGGTCCAATGCTCGACCGGGGAATGAGCTTCGTGGACCCGACCCGTTTTGCCAGCGAGCCGGCGGTCTTGAGCGAATTTCCGGCTATTCCTTATCTAACCTTGCGGATCGCGGCGATGGCTTCGGAATATTTCGCCGCCGATTTCTGTCTGGCTTCCGTCAAGCCCGAGCACGCGGCGTTCTACAAGCGCATCTTCGGCTCGCAGGCGATGGTGGAGCCGAGGCAGCATGAGGGATATGGCATCCCCGTAGGCTTGAGCGGCGCACCGATCCGGGCGATCCGCGATATGGTCGCGATCCGCTATCCCTTCTTCAAGTCGCAGCCGCATGAACGGCGCAACATGTTTGCAAGCCTCGAGGCCGGTGCCGTGCCCCTCACAATTCTGCCCACGGCAAAATATACAGGTCTTGGGGCCTGAGTCGCTGTAGGTTGATGAATCTACGCTATCCGAGCTTAAACGAGGAGAAGATCATGATTTCGCAACTTGCCGTCACGCCGCTGATTGCGCTCATCGCCGGTATCATCATTCTGATCATGCCGCGCTTCCTCAATTATATCGTGGCATTTTATCTCATCCTTATCGGTCTCGTCGGCCTGTTTCCGCAGCTTTTTGCTTAAAACGGTTCTTTTTCAGGTGCTGCCAGACCGGCTACAGCATCGGCCCGAAAATCGGAATCGATTTTCGGAAAGCCTGATGCGTAGAGTCAATAATTTACAGCGTCCTAACGGACGCACGGCGCTGTAAAGCAACATAGCCCCGCCAATTTACCGCTCTCCAACAGGAAAAGACGGGCGCGGTTACCCGTCGCATTGCACTTGCGCGGCGTTTTCGCTATGGCGTGCTGACGAATTCCGAAGAGGTTGAACACATGGCTGAACATCACAATACCGCACCGGCGGAACTGGGCGCGCCCATGGAATATGCGGAGCACGAAAAGACCTATGCCGGCTTTCTGGCAGTCACCAAATGGGGGACTGTGGCGGTTGTCGCCGTGCTCATCGCAATGGCGTTCGGTTTCTTCGTTGGCGGCATTTTCTCCGCGACCGTTCTCTTCATCCTGATCTGCGTCGCTGCCTGGTTCCTTCTTTAAAACGCCACGGCCCGGAGCGGCTTTTTTCTTCAGGCAGGTCCGAACGGAAAGTCGTTCTAACTTTTCCGGGAAAAACGGTTCCTAATTTTCCCCGTTTCCACTTTCCCCGGGTTTGCTCATAGCATATCCATATCCGCCGCCTGGACCTTCCGGGCGGCGTCAACCGGCGAGAGGGAGGACGGGCTTGGCTCAAACGATATTCATTCCCAAAGAAACGGATTCGACCGAGCCGCGCGTCGCGGCTTCATCGGAAACTGTGAAGAAATTCGCCGGCCTTGGTTTTTCCGTTGTCGTGGAGAAGGGAGCGGGAACGCTCTCGCGCATTCCCGACAGCGAGTTCGAAGCGGCCGGGGCAAAGATCGGCAGCGCCGGCGACGCCAAATCAGCGGATGTGATCCTTAAAGTACGCCGACCTTCCCTGGCCGAGTTCAAGGGCTATAAAAAGGGCGCGGTGCTCATCGCCATGCTCGATCCCTATGGCAACGAGGCCGCGGTACGCGAACTCGCCTCCGCAGGCCTCTCCGCCTTCACCATGGAATTCATGCCGCGCATCACGCGCGCGCAGGTGATGGACGTCCTGTCGAGCCAGGCGAACCTCGCCGGCTACCAGGCGGTGATCGACGCGGCCGCCGAATATGACCGCGCCATGCCGATGATGATGACGGCGGCCGGTACAGTGCCGGCAGCCAAGGTGTTCGTCATGGGCGCCGGTGTCGCCGGCCTTCAGGCCATCGCAACCGCGCGCCGGCTCGGCGCCGTGGTTACGGCAACGGACGTGCGCCCCGCCGCCAAGGAACAGGTCGCCTCGCTCGGCGCAAAGTTCATCGCAGTCGAGGATGAGGAGTTCAAGGCGGCGGAAACCGCTGGCGGCTACGCCAAGGAGATGTCCAAAGAGTATCAGGCGAAGCAGGCCGCACTCGTTGCAGACCACATCGCCAAACAGGATATCGTCATCACCACGGCGCTCATCCCCGGTCGCCCGGCGCCGCGCCTCGTCTCCAAGGAGATGGTAGCATCGATGCGTCCGGGTTCCATCGTGGTGGACTTGGCGGTCGAGCGAGGCGGCAATGTCGAAGGTGCGCAGCCTGGAAAGGTTGTTGAGACCGGCGGCGTCAAGATCGTCGGCCATCTGAACGTGCCGGGCCGCATCGCGGCAACGGCGTCGCAGCTCTATGCCCGCAATCTGGTCGCCTTCCTTGAGACGCTTACCGACAAGGAAAGCAAGACGCTGAAGATCAATTTCGACGACGAACTGGTCAAGGCGACGCTGCTCACCCATGACGGCGCGGTCGTGCATCCGACCTTCGCAGAGACGGCGACGGCTGCCAAGCCGACGGCACCGGCCGCGAAAAAGCCGGCAGTGCGCAAGACGGCGGCAAAAGCGGCATCGGGAACTGACGCTGCCAAGGCGCCCGCGAAGCGGAGCAGGAAAGCGGCAGGACCCAAGACGGGAGGAGAGGCATAATGGCCGATACGGCACTCGATAAAGCCCTCGACGGGCTCAACCAGGCTGTCGAAGCCGTGCGCCAGGCCGCGGAAAGCGCGTCGGGCGTTGCCGATGCGGCAGGCGCGGCCGCACATGCGGCAACGGGCGGCGCGGTCGATCCGTTCGTTTTCCGCTTCGCCATCTTCATCCTGTCGATCTTCGTCGGCTATTACGTCGTCTGGTCGGTGACGCCGGCGCTGCACACGCCGCTGATGGCAGTCACCAACGCCATCTCGTCGGTCATCGTGGTGGGGGCGCTGCTGGCGGTCGGCCTGTCGCTTTCGGGCTGGGCGACCGGCTTCGGCTTCATCGCGCTGGTGCTTGCCAGCGTGAACATCTTCGGCGGCTTCCTCGTCACGCAGCGCATGCTCGCCATGTACAAGAAAAAAGAAAAGTGAGGGGCTGAAACATGAGCGTCGATCTGGCAGCCTTCCTCTATCTTGTCTCGGGCGTGCTTTTCATCCTGGCATTGCGCGGACTTTCCCATCCCACGACCAGCCGACAGGGCAATCTCTACGGCATGGTCGGTATGGCAATCTCGATCATCACCACGCTTGCGCTGGCGAGGCCGAGCTTCGGCGGCCTGGTGCTGATCGTCATCGGTATCGCCATCGGCGGCGGCATCGGCGCCTATATCGCGCGCCGCATCGCCATGACGGCAATGCCGCAGCTGGTCGCGGCCTTCCATTCGCTGATCGGCCTTGCCGCCGTTCTGGTGGCGGCCGCCGCACTTTATACGCCTGACTCCTTCGGCATCGGCGAAATCGGCTCGATCCATGGCCAGGCGCTGATCGAGATGTCGCTGGGCGTCGCCATCGGCGCCATCACCTTCACAGGATCGGTCATCGCCTTCCTGAAGCTCGACGGCCGCATGTCCGGCAAGCCGATCCTCCTGCCTGCCCGCCACATCGTCAATGCAGCGCTTGCCATTGCCATCGTCGTGCTGATCGCGGTGCTGGTGAATACCGAAAGCCACACGGTGTTCTGGCTGATCGTGATCCTGTCGCTGGTATTGGGCGGCCTGATCATCGTGCCGATCGGCGGCGCCGATATGCCCGTCGTCGTCTCGATGCTCAACTCCTATTCGGGCTGGGCCGCGGCCGGCATCGGCTTCACGCTGGGCAATCTGGCGCTGATCATCACCGGCGCGCTCGTCGGCTCGTCGGGCGCGATCCTCTCCTACATCATGTGCAAGGGCATGAACCGCTCGTTCCTCTCGGTCATCCTCGGAGGCTTCGGTGGCGAGACGGCCGGTCCTGCCGGCGAGGTCGAGCAGCGTCCGGTCAAGCAGGGCTCGGCCGACGATGCGGCCTTCATCATGAAGAACGCCTCCAAGGTCATCATCGTGCCGGGCTACGGCATGGCGGTGGCGCAGGCCCAGCATGCACTGCGCGAGATGGCCGACAAGCTCAAGGCGGAAGGTGTGGAGGTCAAATACGCCATCCATCCCGTCGCGGGCCGCATGCCTGGTCACATGAACGTGCTTCTGGCCGAAGCTAACGTGCCCTATGACGAGGTGTTCGAACTCGAGGACATCAACTCCGAGTTCGCGCAGGCCGACGTCGCCTTCGTCATCGGCGCCAATGACGTGACCAACCCGGCAGCGAAGACGGATCCGAAATCGCCGATCTACGGCATGCCGATCCTGGATGTGGACAAGGCCGGTACGGTGCTTTTCATCAAGCGCGGCATGGGTTCGGGCTATGCCGGCGTGGAGAACGAGCTCTTCTTCCGCGACAATACCATGATGCTCTTCGCCGACGCCAAGAAGATGGTGGAGAATATCGTCAAGGCGCTGGATCACTAGCCCAGCATCAAAGCTCATGAAGAAAGGCGGCTTTTCAGCCGCCTTTTTTGTGGCTCCGGGGGCTTCTCGCGCAAAAAAAGCCCCGCACGGAGGCGGGGCCAGTCTCTCGGGGTGGAATGGCTGGGCTCACGCGGTGGCGCGGGCGAGCTCCTGGATGATTCTCAGAACCTGCTCACGGCGTTCGAGCTGCGGCATGTGGCCCGTCGCGGCAAAGATGTGGGTGGCGATTTCTCCGGGAAGTCCCGCCACATGCGCTGCCGGAATGATACGGTCGCCGGCGCCGAAGATGACCCGCACGGGGATGCGCAAGGAGGCGAGTGCCGGGCGGATGTCAAAGGTCTGCGTGCCGTCCGCGAAGTAGCTGTCGACAATCACCTTCTGCGCGGCGCGCAGACCCTCGTCGGCGCTCTGGGCGAGCGTTGCGTTGACGAAAGGCTTGCTGAGCAGGCTGTCGTCCACGACAAGCTGTTTCAACCAGGGCATGAGGCTTGCCTCGCTCCTTGCCCCGACGAAGCCTTCGAGGAAGGCGCGGTTGATTTCTGGGCCAAGGCCGGCGGTGGAGATCAGCGCCAGCGCGCGCGCATCGGCGTTGCCGCGGTCGGTAATTGTTGCGGCGACGGCGCCGCCGAAGGAATGGCCAACGAGAACGAACGGACCGATTTGGTGCGCTGAAAGCGTCCGTTCGACCTGTTCGGCAACGGCATCGAGATTTTCGGGGATATCACGTGTCGAGCTGCCATGGCCGGGAAGGTCGACGGCCAGAACCGGGCTATCGACCTGAATGCCGGCGAAGAGCGGCCGCCAGCTGTTCAAATCCGCGCCGAAGCCGTGAATGAGCACGAGAGGCATGGCTGATGGATCGTTGCCCTGACGCAGCCAGACCGCGTGGAGAGGAGCATCTGCCGTGGATGCGAGAGATTCTTTCACCGCGGGCATCGGGGAGGATACGGCAATGTTCGCCTCGACATCCCTCCGGGTGATACGTCCCTTCGGCCCACTGCCCGAAATATCCGCGAGTTGCAGTCCGGCTTTGACAGCGAGACGACGGGCAAGCGGCGTGGCGCGGGGGGCTTCATCATTGCCCCTCATCTGCCTGCCAGCATCTTCTCCCCGTGAACGGGGAGAAGATGGAGGTGGCGACGCCGACGCCTCCCTCTCTCCGCCTGCGGGGAGAGGGTAAGGGTGAGGGGCTGATTCCATTTCTGCCGGCGCAGCTTTAGGTGTGGCCTCGGGAGTGGCATCAGATTTTCCGGTCGGCGTATATTCTTCTCCGTCCGCGAAAATCCAGGCCACCGCCTGACCAACCGGCACTGTCGCGCCCTCGGCAGCGGAGATGTCACGCAGCGTGCCGCTGGCGGGGGCGTCGACCTCCATCGCCGCCTTGTCGGTTTCGATCTCGAACAGGAGCTGGCCCTTGGTCACGGCATCGCCGTCCTTGGCGTACCAGCGGGAAATTCGGCCGGTCTCCATATCCATGTCGACCTTGGGGAGGATGACTTCGACCGGCATCGTCAGCGCACCCCGTTAACGAGGTCGCGGGCGCTTTTCAGGATATCCGGCACTTGCGGCACCGCAGCCTTTTCGAGCTCCGGATTATAGGGGATCGGCGTTTCCGCGCCGCCAAGGCGGATGATCGGCGCATCGAGGAAATCGAATGCATCGCTCTCGGCGATCATGGCACTGACTTCGGCGCCGACGCCCAGCGTCTTGACGCCCTCATAAACGCAAATCAGCCGCGATGTCTTCTTGACGCTGGCAATGACCGTCTCGCGGTCCATTGGGCGAATGGTGCGCAGGTCGATCACCTCGGCGTCGATGCCTTCGGATGCGAGCGTCTCGGCCGCCTCCAGCGCCTTGTGTACCATGATGGCAGTGGCGACGATGGTGACGTCCTTACCCTCGCGCCGTATCTCGGCCTTGCCGATGGGCGTTGTATAATAGCCCTCAGGCACCGGGCCCTTCATCTTGTAGAGCAGCTTGTGCTCGAAGATCATCACCGGATCCGGGTCTTCGAGCGCGGCAAGCAGCAGACCCTTGGCGTCATGCGGCGTTGCCGGCTGCACCACCTTCAGCCCCGGTACATGGCCGAGCCACGCTTCGATGCTCTGGCTGTGTTGCGCCGCGGCGCCCGTGCCGGACCCCGCAGGAAAGCGCATGACGAGCGGAACGGAAACCGCGCCGCCCAGCATGTAGCGCATCTTGGCGGCCTGGTTGACGATCTGCTCCATGGCGAGAGCGGCGAAATCGGAGAACTGGAACTCGAAGATCGGGCGCATGCCCGTCACCGCCGCGCCGACGGCGACGCCCGCGCCGCCCAGTTCCGAGATCGGCGTATCCATGACGCGATCCTCGCCGAAGCGGTGGACGAGATCGCCCGTCACCTGGAACGCGCCGCCATAGACGCCGATATCCTCGCCCATCAGGAACACGCGCTCGTCGCGCTCCATGGCGATGGCCATCGCTTCCTGGATGGCCTGGGCATAACTCAGTTCGCGGATCGTCGTGTCCATGTCAGGGAAGGTCCGTATAAACGTCGCGGGTCAGGCTTGCGATGTCAGGTGAGGGACTCGTCTTGGCGAATTCGATGGCGGCTTCGATCTCACGCTCGACATCGGCACGGACCGCCTCGATGCCGGCGGCGTTGATGACGCCATATTCCTGCATCTGCTCCTCGAAGAGCCGGATCGGGTCGCGATTGTTGATCCAGTCCTCGATCTCCTCCTTGGTGCGGTAGCGGTTGCGGTCGCTCTTGGAGTGGCCGCGGTGGCGATAGGTCTTGCACTCGATCAGGGTCGGGCCTTCGCCCCGTCGAGCGCGCTCGACCGCCTCATGGGAGGCTTCGGCGACTTCCGAAAGATTGTTGCCGTCGACGACGATGCCCGGCATTGCATAGGCGGCGGCACGATCCGCGATATTGGGAACGGCGGTGGCGCGCTTGGTCGAGGTCGACATGCCGTAGCCATTGTTCTCGCAGACGAAGATAACAGGCAGCTTCCAGACCGAGGCCATGTTCAGCGCTTCATGGAATGCGCCTTCATTGTTGGCGCCATCGCCGAACCAGGAAATGACGACGCGGCCCGTCTTCTGCTTCTTCATGGAAAGGGCGGCGCCGACGGCGATAGGGATACCGCCGCCGACGATGCCATTGGCGCCGAGATTGCCCTTGGAAACGTCGGCGATGTGCATCGATCCGCCGCGGCCGTGGCAATAACCGGTTTCCTTGCCGAAGAACTCGGCAAACATCCTGGAGACATCAGCCCCCTTGGCGATGCAGTGGCCGTGGCCGCGATGGGTGGAGGTGATCATGTCGTCATCGGTGAGGGGGAGCGAGATGCCGACGGCGCTCGCTTCCTGGCCGATGGAAAGATGCATGGTGCCGTGGATGAAGCCACGCGTGTAGCTTTCCTCCGCTCCTTCCTCGAAGCGGCGGATCAGATACATCTTTCGCAGCGCTTCCTTGAGCTGCTCGGGCGAATATTGCCGGAAGGCGAAGGGCAGATTGTGTTTGCCTTCTTCGCGTGCGGCTTTCGCGTTTACGCTGGCCTTATCCATGAGAAGTTCTCCTCCGCTCCTCCCATCGTCATCCTCGGGCTTGACCCGAGGATCCATGGGCAAAGGGGCACTAGTCTTTCCATTGCATCGGCTCGTTCCAGCGAGCGGAAACAGCCGATATCCGAGTTGGTTCCTCCCGATCCCATCGCGGGTGATAGTCTCATCTTCGCCTCCTTGCCGTGGATCCTCGGGTCAAGCCCGAGGATGACGAGGGGGAGGTAGATTGACGAACCACTCAGCCCGCATATACCAACCTGTCCTGCCGTGAACGCAGTTCGGCGATCTTCGATCCGGGCTCGACGGCGGCGTTCTCGTAGGTGATCAACTCACCCTTCTTGATCGGAGCGGTGACGGCGCCGCGTTCCAGCAGCCCACAGGGAATGGCCTTTGCGGCGCGGGCTTCCGGCGCGGTCATGATCCAGGCGCGATAGCTGTATTCGCCGATGGCATCGAGCTTGTCGCCCGGCTTAAGGTCCTTCTTGGCGACGGCGCAGACTTCGGCGACGGGCTTCGCCAGCGGCACCATGTCGGGCTTGCCGTAGAGCACGACGCGGGCGCAGGTGAGCGGCACTTCGAGGGAGGTCAGGTGATAAGGCCGATGGAAGGTGAAGTAGGGGCCATGGCCCATCTTCAAATCTTCCATGCGCTCGCGGATGCGCGGGTGCGACATGTCGGCGATGACGAAGACGCCCGGGGCCACGCCCTTGCCTATCGAATAATCGACGACGCCGACCTTGGAGAGCACGCCGCCGTCCTTTTCCGGAATCAGCGTCTTGTTGAGCTCGGTCACCGTGGCGGTCGGGCCATGCATGCCCGGCTTGTCGGGCACGAGGCCCGTGGCATTGGCGATCGCCGCCATTTCCACCATGGTTTTGGAACCGTCGACGAACTCGACCAGCATGCGCACATTCATGTTGCGGCGCGCGGCTTCCTCGGCATAGTCGTGGGGAACCGCGTCGATGTTGAGCGGGTTGTTCTTGCCCTTGCCGGCGGCCACGATCGGATGGCCCATGGCGGTGACGAATTCGATCAGCTCCATGCAGGAGGACGGTTCGTCGCCGGCACCCAGCGAATAGGTGACGCCCAGCCGGTCGGCCTCGCTTTTCAAATAGGCGCCGATGGTCACGTCAGCCTCGACATTCATCATGACGAGATGCTTGCCATGCTCCATGGCGCGCAGGCCGATCTCCGCGCCGACGGCGGGAACGCCTGTCGCGTCGATCACGACATCGATCAGATCGTTCTGGAGGATCAGGTCGGCATTGTCGGTCACGGCGACCTTGTGGCTCTCCATGGCCTTCGTCAGGTCCAATGCGGTGGAAACCTCCTTTGCGTGGCCTTCTTCCTGATAGGCGATATCGACCGCCTTAATCGCGTTAGGCGTGCGCAGTTCGGAGATCGCGCCGATCTCGATGCCGGGCATATGGGCGACGCGGGAGACGATATCCGTTCCCATTTCGCCCGAGCCGATCAGCCCGATGCGGATCGGCTTGCCGCTGTCGGCGCGCGCCTTCATATCACGGGCCAGACCTGTCAATGCTACGTTGGTTGTCATCTGTTCCTCCTCGAGACGCCGGTAGCGCTCGATCTTCGGGCGGGCATCGCCGCCGCTTTGTTGATACAATCGCCTATTGAACATTTGTATCCTTGTCAATACCTATGTCCATTCCTGAAGTCGGAATACGGGCGATGTCACGAAGAATTCATCTGGGAGTATCAATGAAAACTGGGCTTAATCCTTTCGATCTGGTGATTTTCGATTGCGATGGGGTGCTTGTGGATAGCGAGCCGCTTGCGGCTCTTGCCTATCACAATGTCTACGCAAAGGAAGGAATGCCGATACCTGAAGGCACCGTGGCGCATGGTGTCGGCATGAAGCAGGCCGATATCATCCTCAAAATCGCGGAACTGACCGGGCATCACCTGCCGCAAACGGCGGAGGCCAACATATGGCCGGAAACGCGACTGCTCTTTGCCGAATCATTGCAGCCGACGACGGGCATCGTCGATTTCCTGAAGCGGCTGGAGACATCACGATGCGTCGCTTCCTCCTCATCCCTGGAGCGTATCGAATTCAGCCTCGATGTCACGGGCCTTCGCCGGCTTTTGGGCGATGCGATCTATTCCTCCTCGATGGTCAAGCGCGGCAAGCCGGCGCCCGATCTCTTTCTCCATGCGGCCGAAAGGATGGGGACTGATCCCCGCCGCTGCGTCGTCATCGAGGATTCGCCTTATGGGATGGAAGGCGCGGTGGCGGCCGGCATGACGGCAATCGGCTATACCGGCGGCGGCCACAGCTATGACGGCCATGCCGAACGGCTTATGGAACAGGGCGCGACCGCCGTTTGTTCAAGCTGGGATGATATAGCGGAGCTGGTTATTGGCTGAATTGCCACAGTGGCGTGGCTTTTTCTCTTTATCGATCAGGGCCGTTTGTCATGTCATGCCAAATTGCTAAACAGCGACTAGTAAGAACATAGAGGAGCCCTGCGGCTCCGCCCACGAGAGAAGCGGCGATATGAAAGAAGCAATTACACTGGACCAGTTGAGAGATGCCGTCGGCACGGAAATCGGCTGTTCCGAGTGGCGGGTGGTAACCCAGGAGATGATCGACAAATTCGCGGATGCGACCGACGATCATCAATTCATCCATGTGGATCCGGAACGGGCGGCGAAGGAAACGCCGTTCGGCGGCACCATCGCGCATGGGTTCCTTACCCTGTCGCTGCTTTCGACGCTCGCTTTCGAGGCGCTGCCGATGATCCAGGGCGCGACGATGGGTATCAATTACGGTTTCGACAAGGTGCGCTTCATGGCGCCGGTCAAGAGCGGCGCACGGGTGCGCGCCCGCTTCAAGTTGGCGGAGGCCGATATCCGTCCCTCCGGCCGGGTGGTCAACCATTATGAAGTGACGCTGGAGATCGAGAATTCGCTGAAGCCGGCCCTGACGGCGACGTGGCTGACGATCGCAGTAGTTGAGACGGGGGAATAGGGGAGTAAGGGAATAAGGGAGTAGGTTTAATTGCGTTATTTGCCTGTGTATCGATAATACTCCCCTACTCCCCTTGCAAGCGGAGTGTAACCAAGCCGTCCTTCTTCATCGAGAGGGGCGGCCTTTTCTTTGTGGGTGGTCACTAGGCCGCGCAGGGCGAAGGGGCCGTGCAGGAACATGCCGAAATCATAGGAATTGCGCTTCTGCGCTCCCTTGAGGAAGAGCAGGTGCATCTTGAAGAAATTGCCCTTGGCGCGCTTGTAACGGCTTTCATTGTGCACGTTCTTGAATCTGATCCGAGAGATGACGGGCGGATTTTTCGGCGTGATGGCCAGGGCCTGGGCGGGATTGGAATCATAGAAATGGATGATGTCGGTCAGCGCCTGGAATTCCGCCCAGAGGACCGATGTATTCTCCATGACCGTCCGGACATCCTCGCGCAGGTTCCCGGCCTTTGGATGAAAGGCGATCATCAGAAGGCATGAGCCGATGGCGAGCAGCGAGACGGGCTGCTTTTCCAGAAGCTCCGGGCTTTGGCGGCTGATATCGGCAATGGCCTCCACGGCTGGCACGGTGCCGAGGCTGTGGCCGACGATGACGACTTCATCGGCATCGGTTTCGCGCAGTTTCCGGGTAAGGAAATCAGCGAATTCGTGCCTGCGCGCGTTGAGCTTGGAATTGCCGCGGTGGATGCGATCATAGGCGGCAGACCAGTCGTCCAGGAGATAGGACAGGAAGAATTTCTTTCCGGGCCAGCGCATGAGAATCGCGCCGGCGGCGACGGCAAGCGGTAGCGACCAGGTGAAATGCAGGGTGCCAAGACCCAAAATGAGAGGGATGACGGCAATCAATGCGGCAAGACCGACAAGAGTCAGCGTCAGCCCGAAAGGCCAGAGGAAGAACAGGATGAAGCGCCAGCTAGTCACAGCATAGCGCCAGAGCGTACCGGTGAACAGGATATCGAGAAAAGCACGAAGACCGGTCGAGAGCCGGGATAATGTAGATCGTTTGGCGTAATCGTCGAAAATATCAGCGGTGCCGAACTGGCAAAACTCGACTTCGGTTTTCCAGTCGGCGCCTTCAGTCATGAGCTGCATCGAGCCGCAGCCGCCATCCTCCGCCACCATGGGGGTCGCCTGCGTGCGGGCATGCCAGAGCCGGTCGAAATCGGCGACGGCCTGCATATGGCGGCCGCGCACGGCACCCGGATGCAAACCTTCATAGCCGGTGAAATTGAGAACGAGACGCTTTTTGACGATCATAAACCATGCTCTGTAGATGCAAATTCGCGCGGAACCCGAGGATTCCGCGCGAAATATCCGCCAAGACCGGCGGGAAGTAGGGCGTCTCTTAGAGCGTTTTATGGCAGAAGGGAAAGTATTTCGTTTTTAAAAAGCTATCGGCGAGACAGCACTTTCCTCCGGGATCATCGTCCATCTCCCCATCCCAGTCGTCATCCTCGGGCTTGACCCGAGAATCCACGGCTGAGGAGCACTGACCTTTTTATCCGCATCGACGCATTCCAGTGAAATGGATACGATCAATATCAGGATCGACGATTAACGATCCCGTTGCGGCCGATAGTTTCGTTTCCGCCTCTTTGCCGTGGATCCTCGGGTCAAGCCCGAGGATGACGGTGGGAGGTGGGAAAACTTGCCTAAATCATTGCGTTCCGGGCGGCCTCGCTCAAAAAGGTGAAGGCATAGACCGAGAAGGAGCGCCAGCATTCGACGCGGAAGGTGTACTCGCCGGTACGCCACAGCACGATCTCGATCTTGCCGAGCACCGTGCGGGAGACCGCTCCCACAGGGAAAACGGCAAGCGACAGGTCCTGCGGGCAGCCGGCATTGATCGTCGCTTCGGCGGCAGGGCCGGAAACGAGAATGGCGGTGTTGCGCTGGGAGACATCGACCGCCGAGTGCAGCACCTTCACCTTGGCCAGGTCGGCGGCGGGGTCTTTGCCGCCCGTGTCGATCACCAGCCATTCGTCGGGGCCGAGCCACAGGGCAGTGCGCGTACCCGCGGTTACGGAGGATTTAGGCTTTTCGGGGAGCGCGACGCCCAGCGCCTTGGAGAGCGTGCCCAATGCATCGGGACGGGCGCGCAGGGAAGTGCGGAAGGCCGGTTCGGCGGGCAGGATGGAGACGAGTCCTGTACCCCCGTGACGGCCGGTTAGGGGGAGATTGCGGGCAATGGACGGGGATATTGCAGGCTTAGCCATGGAGACGCTCTCCCTTTTCATCGATGAATACGGGTCCCGTTACTTCGACCTCGATGACGCCGTCGGGCATCGGCACGTAGAGCGTTTCGCCCAGGCGCTTGGAACCGTTGGCGACAAGCGCCAGCGCGATGGAGCGGCCGCAATTCTCCGACCAGTAGGAGGAGGTGACGTGGCCGATTATGGTCATCGGTATCGCCTGTTTCGGATCGGCGACGATCTGCGCGCCTTCTTCCAGCACGGTTTTGGGATCCCTGGTTTTCAGACCGACAAGCTGCTTGCGGCCTTCGGCCACCAGATCGGGCCGTTTCAGGCCGCGGATGCCGACGAAATCCGTCTTGTTCTTGCCGATCGCCCAGGCAAGGCCCGCATCATAGGGCGTGACGGTGCCGTCCGTATCCTGCCCAACGATGATATAGCCCTTCTCGGCGCGCAGCACATGCATCGTTTCGGTGCCATAGGGAGCGAGACCATACGGCTTGCCGCTCTCATAGATCGCTTCCCAAACGGCCTGGCCGTAATCGGCAGGCACGTTGATTTCGTAGCCCATCTCGCCGGTAAAGGACATGCGGAACAGCCGGGTCGGCACGCCGCAGATCTTGCCTTCGCGCACACTCATATGCGGGAAGGCTTCCGTCGAAAGATCGATGCCTTCGACAAGCGGCGCGATGATATCGCGCGCCTTCGGTCCCTGCACGGCGATGACGGCCCACTGCTCGGTGGTGGAGGTGATCCAGACATCGAGATGTGGGAACTCGGTCTGAAGATAGTCCTCCATATGATGCATGACGCGCGGTGCGCCGCCGGTCGTCGTCGTCACATGGAAACGATCCTCCGCGATCCGGCCGACCACGCCGTCATCATAGATGAAGCCATCCTCGCGCAGCATCACGCCATAGCGTAGGCGGCCGACACCGAGCTTCGCCCAAGGGTTGGTGTAGAGAAGCTCCAGGAACTTTGCCGCATCGGGGCCGACCACCTCGATCTTGCCGAGGGTCGAGGCGTCGAAAATACCGGCGGCATTGCGGACCGCCACGCATTCGCGGTCGACCGCCTTGTGCATATCCTCGCCGGGGCGTGGATAATACCATGGCCGCTTCCACTGACCGACATCCTCGAAGACCGCGCCATGCGCCTCATGCCAGGCATGCATCGGCGTGCGGCGCGTCGGGTCGAAGAGTTCGTGCCGCGCGTGGTTGACGATGGCGCCGAAGGTGACCGGCGTATAGGGCGGGCGGAAGGTCGTCAGCCCTACTTCCGGAATATCACGCTGCAGCGCCTCGGCGGCGATCGCCAGACCGTGCAGGTTGGAGGTTTTGCCCTGATCGGTGGCCATCCCCGTGGTGGTGAAGCGCTTGACGTGCTCGATCGAGTGCATGCCCTCGCGTACCGCCTGGCGGATATCCTTGGCGGTGACGTCGTTCTGGAAATCGATAAAGGCCTTGACGGTGGTGTCGGGGCCGGCGCCGGGCGCCGAACCGATCATGCCACCGGCCCAGGAAGCGCCGCCGGAGGCGGTGAGCTTCGTGCCTTTGGCCTTCGATGCAACACCGGCCTCGCGGGCCATGTGCTCGCCTGCCGCAAGGGCTTCGTCTATCGTTTCCTGCAGCCCGTCCGTGCCGTTGCAGGCGCCGACGGAAACGCAATCCTGCACATAGGTGCCGGGCAGGAAACGCTCGGCTTCCTTGTCCCAGCGCACCTTGCCGCGCGATTGCGAGAAGAGATGCACGGAGGGCGTCCAGCCCGCCGAGTTGATCAGCGCATCGACGGGAATGGACCGGGTGCTGCCACCGTTCTTCGGCGTCACCGTCAACGAAGAGACGCGGCGCGTCCCGCCGACCTTCTTCACGGCGTGGCCGGCGAGCACCTCGATGCCGAGGCCGCGCACCTCTTCGATGAGATCAGAGGCAGGCGCATCGCGCAGATCGACGATCGCCGGAATGTCGATGCCGGCGCGCTTCAGATCGATCGCCGCCGCATAAGCCGAATCATTGGCCGTATAGACGCCGACCTTGCGGCCGACCGCGACGCCGTAATGGTTCAGATAGGTGCGGGCGGCGGCGGCAAGCATAATGCCCGGCCGGTCATTGTCGGCGAAGACCATGTGGCGCTCGATCGCGCCGGTGGCGAGGATGACGCGCCTGGCGCGCACCTGCCAGAGTTTTTCGCGCGGCAGATCGTGGGCCGGCCGCGCCATATGTTCGGTGACGCGCTCGACCAGCCCCACGAAATTCTGGGCATAATAGCCGAAGGCCGTGGTGCGGGTGAGCATGCGGACATTGTCCATTTTTGCAAGCCGCGCCGCAGTTTCCTGCGCCCATTCATAGCCCGGCCGGCCTTCGATACGGGCGCCGCTGTCATAGCGCAGCGCACCGCCCACCTGAGCCTGCTCGTCGCAGATTATGACCTGCGCTCCGGTTTCCGCCGCTGCAAGCGCTGCGCTAAGGCCCGCCGCACCCGCGCCGATCACCAGCACGTCGCAATGGGCAAACCGGCTGGCGTAGTGATCGGCATCGGGCTCATCCGGTGCCTCGCCAAGGCCGGCTGCAGCGCGGATATTGGGCTCATACAGGCTCTTCCACGCCGCCTTCGGCCACATGAAGGTCTTGTAGTAGAAGCCGGCGGTGAAAAACGGCGACATGAGGTCGTTGAGGGAGCCGATATCGAAACCGAGAGACGGCCAGCGGTTCTGCGAGACGGCCTTCAGCCCATCATAGACCTCCTGCACAGTGGCACGGACATTGGGTTGCCGACGGGTACGGTCGCGCTCGATGCCGACCAGCGCGTTTGGCTCCTCGGCACCAGCGGAGAGGATGCCGCGCGGACGGTGATATTTGAACGAGCGGCCGACGAGATGCACGCCGTTGGCAAGGAGCGCGGAGGCGAGGGTGTCGCCCTCCAGCCCGGTGAAATGCTGGCCGTCGAAGGTGAAACGGACGACCTTGGCCGGGGTGAGGCGGCCTGCGCCCGCGATGCGGTTGCTACCTGATTTGGAATTGAACGACATGGGGATCAGGCCTTTGATTTGCGGGCGGGTGCGGGTTTGGCTGCACGCGCAGCGGACGAGCGACCTTCGTTCGCCATGGACGGACGAGCTGCGCTCGCCGTCGACGTCAGCGGCTTTCCGGAATGGGCGGTATTGGGAGCGTTGGCGACAACGGCATCCAGATCCGGCATCGGCTCGCCAGCTTTGTAGGTGGCGTAGATGCGGTCGCTCACCGTGTCGCGGATGGCGTTGAAGAACCGGCCGCAGCCATGGATATGCCGCCAGCGTTCGGCGACGATGCCCTTGGGGTTCTGGCGCAGATAGAGATAGGCCTCGAATTCCAGCTCGCCCTGATCGGCGATATCGGGCGAGCGCACGAGATGGGCTTCGCCCGCGTGGCGGAACTCGATTTCAGGCCGCTCTTCCTGGCAATAGGGGCAATAGATCAGCAACATTTTTCTTCTTGCTCCCTTAATGCGCGACGGCGGCGGCCGCCGCCTCGTCGATCAGGCGGCCGGTGCGGAAGCGGTCGAGCGTGAACGGCGCGTTAATGCGATGGGGTTCGTCGCGGGCGATGGTATAGGCGAAGACGTTGCCGGAGCCCGGCGTCGCCTTGAAGCCGCCCGTTCCCCAGCCGCAATTGACGTAGAGGCCCGAAACCGGCGTCTTGGCGAGGATCGGCGAGCGGTCCGGCGTCACGTCGACGATGCCGCCCCAGGAACGCATCATCTTCATGCGCGTAAAGATGGGGAACATCTCGCAGATCGCATCGAGCGTGTGGTTGATGATGTGCAGGCCGCCGGTCTGCGAATAGGAGGTGTACTGGTCGGTGCCTGCGCCGATCACCAGTTCGCCCTTGTCCGACTGCGAGATATAGGCGTGGACCGTGTTCGACATGACGACACAGGGGAAGGCCGGCTTCACCGGCTCGGAGACCAGCGCCTGCAGCGGATAGCTTTCCAGCGGCATGCGTACGCCGGCCATGTTCATCAGAACAGATGTATGGCCCGCGGCGACGACGCCGATCTTTTTCGCGCCTATGAAGCCTTGCGTAGTCTCGACGCCCGTCACCGCACCTGTCGGCGAACGGCGGATGCCGGTGACCTCGCAGTTCTGGATGATGTGAACGCCGCGGTCGGATGCGGCGCGGGCATAGCCCCAGGCAACCGCGTCGTGACGGGCCGTGCCGCCGCGCCGCTGTAGCGCGGCGCCGACGACGGGATAGCGCGCTGTCTGCGAGATGTTGAGCGGCGGACAGTATTTCTTCGCCTCTTCGGGCGTCAGCCATTCATTGTCGATGCCGTTCAGGCGATTGGCATGGACATGGCGTTTCAGGACCTGCACGTCATGGACGTTATGGGCGAGCATCATGACGCCGCGCGCCGAATACATGACGTTATAGTTCAGATCCTGGCTCAGCCCTTCCCACAGCTTCACGGCATGGTCGTAGATACCGGCCGATTCGTCATAGAGGTAGTTGGAGCGGATGATCGTGGTGTTGCGGCCGGTATTGCCGCCGCCGAGCCAGCCTTTTTCCAGGACTGCGACATTGGTGATGCCGTGCTCCTTGGCGAGATAATAGGCTGTCGCCAGGCCATGACCGCCGGCGCCGATGATGATGACGTCATATTCTGACTTTGGCTCCGGCGAGGACCATTGCTGTTCCCAGCCTTTGCCTCCGCGCATCGCCTCGCGGGCGATGGCGAAAACCGAGTATCTGCGCATGTTTTTCCCTTCTGGGCGACCGGCGGCTAAGCGCCGGCGGAATAGTCCCGTTTCCTTATCACTAGACCATCGCGGCTTGAAGATTTTGCCATTTTGCGACCAACCATGGCGTTTCACTTTCATGGGGTCGGGTATTTATTGGTATTATCGAATGGTAACCGGCCGTGATTCGCGCTGCCGCCCGGTTGTGGGGCGGGAGAGCCTCATATTTGACGCGCTGCAGTGTGGACATTGGCTCGGGTTTCTGCTATCAGCCAACTCCAATTTGCTTCGGATATCCGTTGCGAAGCCTTGGTGTTTGGAGGTTCGCAGCCGATCATCTGACCTTGGCTAAACCGAAATTCTAACTGAAACGGGATTACACGTGCAGGTACTCGTCCGCGATAACAATGTTGATCAGGCTCTCCGCGCGCTCAAGAAGAAGATGCAGCGCGAAGGCATCTTCCGTGAAATGAAGATGCGCGGCCACTACGAAAAGCCGTCGGAAAAGCGTGCTCGCGAGAAGGCCGAGGCCGTCCGCCGCGCCCGTAAGCTGGCGCGCAAGCGCGCCCAGCGTGAAGGTCTGGTCAGCGGCGGCCGCGTAGCTGCCCGTTGATCGGCGTTCCCCTGCGCTTTCGGCATGCGCCTGCGCGAGGGTTTTAAGGATTGAGCCAAAGGTGGGGTGATGATCGTCACCGCCACCTTTTTTGCTGTGTCACGCGCGGGGGAAGCCAAAAAGGAATAATGGAACTGCCGATGCGCCACCTCATGACCGCCGTCCAGCCGACTAGCTCCTTCCGTCCCAGCCTCTTCGCACTCGCATCCGTTGCAGTGTTGGCGCTCGCGGGCTGCCAGACCAGTTCGACCAATATTCTGGCGCCCATCGACAGGGCGCAAGGATCGAGCGAGAACATCAGTTCTCTCACCGGCGTCATTCAGAACAATCCACGCGATCCGGACGGCTATAATGTCCGCGGCTCGGCCTATGGGCGGGCGGGGCGCTATAAAGAGGCGCTGAAGGATTTCGATACGGCGCTGCAGATCAACCCGAATTTCTATCAGGCCTATGCCAATCGCGCCCTGATCTACCGCTTCATGGGCGAAGATGCCAAGGCGGTGAGCGACTATAACCGGGCCATCCAGATCAACCCGCAATATGACGCCGCCTATATCGGACGCGGCAATGTCTATCGGCAGGCGGGACGCCTCGGCGAGGCGTTCAACGATTTCCAGCGGGCCATTCAGCTCGATACGACCAATGGACGTGCCTATCACAATCGCGGGCTGATCTATCAGGCGCGCGGCCAGCACAAACTCGCCATCGAGGATTTCGCGACGGCCATATCGCTGCAGCCGAATGCGCCGGAGCCCTATAATGGCCGCGGCATCTCCTATATCGCGCTGGGCGATTACGACAACGCGTTCGACGATTTCAACACGGCCATCAATCTCGACGGCAATGTCGCGGAAAGCTGGGCCAACCAGGCGCTGGTCTATGAGCATCGTGGCGAAAAGGCTCGCGCGTCGAAATCCTATGCGCGGGCGGTGCAGCTCGATCCCAAATATCAGCCAGCCAAGGACGGGCTTGCAAGAACGCGTGGGTGAGGAGCAGTCCGTATAGTGCTCAAAAAGCCAAATTCTTGGCTTTTTGAGCACTGGATGCCCGCAGCCGAAGTGGAGGGCATACTTCGCCCGCGCTTCACCATACTGAAAAGGAACGCCTTTTCTTCGCCGCGGTGCTGCTTATACTGGCGCCATGTCGCTCTTCGATCACATCGGCTTCCATACACCTGATCTTGCCCGCTCCCTGCACTTTTATGCGGGATGCATGCCGGCGCTGGAACTGGAGGTGATACGCAATGCCGACACCTCGTTTTTCGTCAGCGGCGGCGAGCGGGCGCCGGTTCCGTTCATTTGGGTGATGGGGGCATCGCAGCCGGCCGCCGATTCGCCGGCTGCCGCCCCGCAAAATCCGGGCGATCACCTGCATCTGATGTTCGCCGCCCTTAGCCGCGACGCGGTGGAGGCCTTCCACCAGGCTGCACTTACCTTCGGCGGCATCGACAGCGGGCCTCCCGGCTATCAGGGACCGGAAGAGATGGGCTACTACGCGGCGCTCGTCTTCGATCCCGATGGCAACACGATCGAGGTCGGATTCCGCGAAAGACGGGGCTGATCTCTTCTCGAGCCGCTTTTGTTATAATCCGCCGAGCGCCTCGCTTGGCCGTCCTTCGCCAAGCGCCTTGCGGATAGCCGCGCGGGCGGAGACGATGTCGGGAACGAGCCAGTTGGGTTCCTGGCCAAGAAATTTGTCGAGGAAGGCGATGGCATAGCTCGGCATTTCAGCGATGTTTTCCTTGTAGGACCACCAGGTACGCAGATCGTCGGCGCATTTGTCGATGGATCTCGTCTCGCCGAATTCCTGCTGGAACACGGCGGCAACCGCGCCGATGCAGAAATTGGTGTAGAGGAAGCCTTCCGGCCAGAAATCGACGATTTCGCGCATGGATGTGTCGGCCGGTCGGGCGCCGATCCGCCGGGGCAGCGCCTTCGCCGGCTGTTCGCGGATCAATTCGCATAGCACCAGGCCGGCGGCGAAAACGATGAAATCCTTGCGGTCAACGCCGGCATAATCCTTCTGGGCATTGATGATCTCCACCCAGCCGAGAAACGCGCGCGTCAGCTTCTTCTCGTCGATCTCGAACGGCACGCCGTAGCTTTCCGTCACAAGCTTTGCATTCGTTCGGAAAGACGCCCTGAACCAGCGCAGCTGGCGCAGGCGATGACGCAGATCGGGTACAGAAACGAGTTCATTCTTCAGCAATATCTTCATCGCCGCCGCCATCCTTTTCGCCCCAAACCTACCATATCCGGCCGCTCTTCCCAAGAAATTGGGTGTTTCTCGCGAAGGGTTGATCAATCGCCTAACGATACATATTGACATTTGGAAAAACAAATGTTCTGTGAATATTAGCTGATTATAAGATCGCGCCGGTTCAGGTCCATATGAAACGGCGGGATCGGAGGATATAAGCGTCAGCCGCCGCAGGGGCGCTTGTCTTGGCCGGAAAGTCTGTCACTCTTTTGGCAAGGCGCGCTTTTTGGACGGATCGCGATGCGCCGTTAGGGGAGGAACCTTATGGCAATCTGGCAATGGGGCTTGCTGGCTCTGGCAGTAGTCTGGGCTCTGCAATCGCTCGGCGTCTGGCTCCAGATGCGGCACTATTCCGATGTGCTCAAGGGAGTCACATCAAAATATAATGACGGCTTTGTCGGTGCCGGCAATTGCCGGGGACGCCTCGGCAAGGGTGTGATCGTGCTGATCGTGGTGACGCCCGATCTCGTGGTGCGGCGGCTCCTGGAAATGAGCGGCCGCTCGGTGTTCGCAAAGTTCAGGAGACGTGAAGAATTCGAGGGCATGACCCTCGATGCTCTCCGGTCCGATCCCAACGCGCTGGGGGAGGGGGAGCCGGGCGTGGCGGAGGCCGTCAGGCGGGCGATCGAGCAGATCGACCGGATGCGGGCCGAGCCCAAGGAAAGGCCGGGGCTTTCCGGCCTGAAAACAATAGGCGCTTAGGTAAACGCCGGGAAGCGGGGAGCTTCGCCGAGTGGCGTAATTGATTATTATAGCCGCATGATCTTATCCGAAAAGTCTGCAACTTTTCGGAGTCATGCTCTGAGGAGGAGCAAGATGTCCATAGTCGCAATGTTGGCGCAACACGCCGACGTGACCATGCAGCACCTGTCGACGGCAGGTTCGCTGGTCTCCGATGCAGCTTTGCACGGAAAACATGCCGTCCTGCATGCAGGTCAACACGCAGGCAATGATCTCGTCATTCTCGCTCAGGCGGGTGGCGACAATCTGACAGTCGACCAGTTCCGAGAGCGGCTGCAGAACGTCCAGCAGGAGGAGCAGCTTGGCTGGCTTGCCAATATCGGCAAATATTTCATCGGCATCTTCCAGAAGGGTGGCGAGGTGTTCGCCGGCTTCGTGACCGGCATCATCCCAACGCTGGTGGTGCTGATGACCGCCTTCTATGCGCTGACGGAACTCGTCGGCGAGCAGCGGGTCCACGGCATCGCGCGCGGAGCGGGACGCATTGCGCTGACACGCTATACCGTCCTGCCGGTGCTGGCGGTGTTCTTCCTGACCAATCCGATGGCCTATACGTTTGGCTCGTTCCTGGAGGAGAAGCACAAGCCGGCTTTCTACGACGCGGCCGTCTCCTATGTGCATCCGCCGCTCGGCCTGTTTCCGCACGTCAATCCGGGCGAATATTTCGTCTGGGGCGGCATTCTGGTTGCCTTGCTCGAACTGGAAAGGAAGGGCGATGTCGCCAGCGGCTATCATATCCAGGTCGCCATCTGGTACGCGATCGTCGGTCTCCTCGTCATCCTGCTCAAGGGCATGCTGACCGAGCGTATCACCGCGATCATGGCGCGCCGCCAGGGCATCGAGCTTTGAGCCGGGGGAGGATGGAAAATGGTAAAATCATATAAGGCCGTAAAGATTTCCAGGGGATCCGGCGGCTGGGGCGGACCACTCGTCATCGAGCCGACTGCCCAGCGCAACAAGATCGTTTCCGTTACCGGAGGCGGCATTCATCCGGTGGCGCATCGCATCGCCGAATTGACGGGCGGTGAGGCTGTCGACGGCTTCCGGTCGCCTCCTGTGGAAGGCGAAATGGCGGTCGTGGTCGTCGATTGCGGCGGCACGGCGCGTTGCGGCGTCTATCCGCGCAAGCGCATCCCCACCGTGAACCTGACGCCTGTGGGACAGGCAGGACCGCTCGCGCAGTTCATCACCGAGGATATCTATGTCTCGGGCGTCAAGCCGGAGAATATCGCACTCGCGGATGGCTCGGAAGCGGCAACGGTCGCAGGTTCTTCTTCGAGCGTAGCTCCGGCATCGGCCGGGCCTGCCGCCACGGCTGCCGCGACAAAGGTGGAGCAGGGCGAAGGCGGCATGATCGGCTTCATCAGCTCCATCGGCCGGGTCATGGGCCGAGTCGTCGGCATCTTTTTCAATGCCGGCCGCCGCACCATCGACCAGGTCGTCCGCAACGTCCTGCCGTTCATGGCGTTCGTCACCATGCTGATCGGCCTGATCCTCTATACGGGCATCGGCGATATCCTGGCGCAGCCCATGGGACCGCTCGCCAATAATATCATCGGCCTGCTGATCATCTCGGCCATCTGCGGCCTGCCGTTCCTGTCGCCGATCCTTGGGCCGGGCGCGGTGATCGCACAGGTGATCGGCGTCGCCATCATCGGCCCGCAGATCGCCAATGGCACGATCTCGCCGGCGATGGCGCTGCCGGCGCTCTTTGCCTACAACACGCAGGTCGGCTGCGACTTCGTACCCGTCGGACTGGCGCTGGGCGAGGCCAAGCCGAAGACCATCGAGATCGGCGTCCCCGCCGTTCTGCTCAGCCGCCAGATCATGGGCCCGGTCTCGGTGCTCATCGCCTGGGCCGTAAGCCTCGTGGTATTCTGATCAATTGCAACGAACGGGGGCACCGCTTCCGCGGCGCCCCCACATCAAGGACAAGGAAAGGTACGCCATCATGTCGGTTCTTCTGAAAACGCGGATCACCGCAATCGGTCCAGAGGTGGCGGATCTGGCAGAGGGGGGCGTGGTCATATTGTTCGCCGATGGCGCGCCGCCGGAACTGGCCGAAGTCTCCATTCTCCATGCGGTGGAGGATGGTCCGAGCGATACCGGACCCGCCGTTGGCACGCCGATCCGGATCGGCGATGTTGCAGCCGAGATCACGGCGATCGGCGACTATGCATGGCAGAAGGTGCGCGATATCGGCCATGTGGTGATCAATTTCAACGGAGCTACCCAAGCCGAGCGCCCGGGCGAAATCGCGGCATCGGCGGTCGATCCCGACACGCTGGTGACGGCGCTGAAAACGGACACGATCATCACCATCGGCAACTGAGTTTCAGCTTCCATATTGATGTAGAGAATCTGGAAAGACGATCATGGAACGCTCGACCATCGTCAGAGTGCATGAGGGCCTTCATGCACGCCCCGCCACTCGCTTCGTCAAGCTCGCGAAGAGCTTCGAATCGAATATCGATCTGGTGAAAGGGGAGAAGTCGGTCAGCGCCAAGAGCTCGGTCAAGCTGATGCTGCTCGGCGTCAAGGAGAACGACGAGGTGACGGTGCGCGCCGAGGGCGCCGACGCCATCGAGGCTATCGAGGCGCTGATCGGCTATCTGGAGAACCCGAAATCGGGCCTCGAAGAGGATGCGGGAGAAAAGCCACAGCCGGCCGAGAGCAAGGTCGATGCGGTGGCCGTGCCCGCCGCGCCATTGCCTGTCGATGGCAGGTTGAAAGGTGTGGGCGCCAGCGAGGGCGTGGCGCTTGGCCTCGCCTATCCCTATTTCCCGGAGGAAATAAAACCCGGGAACCAAAAGCTCGCCCCGGATGAGGTCGAAGCGGAGATAACGCGCTTCCGCGACGCGGTGACAACGGTGCAGAAGCGGATGGACGCCTCGCTTGCCGCCGGTGGTCTCGCGGAAACCGATCGCGGCATCATCGCGGCGCTGAAGGACATTGCAGCCGATGAGACGCTGACCGAGGAGACCGTCGCACTCATCCGCGGCGGCATGGACGCGGTGACCGCCGTTTTCGGTGCGGCTTCCAAGGTTGCAACCGAATTTGGCGAAATGGATGATCCCTATCTCAACGCCCGTGCGGACGACGTGCATGCCGTTGGCCGTCAATTGTGCCTGGCGCTGCTGGGGCGCGAGGAAGGCTCGCTTGAGGATATCCCTGATGGTGCGATCCTGATCGCCGAGGATATCGGCGCGTGGGATCTGGCGCGCGCGCCATTGAAGCGCATCGCCGGCGTGATTTGCGGCCATGGCGGGGCGACATCGCATGTGGCGATCATCGCGCGTGCCCACGGCATTCCCGCCGTGCTCGGACTCGGCGGTGAGGTCGGGCAGCTTCGTACGGTCCAGCGCGTCGCGCTCGACGGCGGCACGGGGGAAGTCTTCCCCGATCCGAACAGCGAGACAGCGGCCCGCTTCGAGGCGGGTATCCGGAAAGCCGAAGAAGAGCGCGTGGCATTGAAGGTCTTCCGCGATATCGTACCGAAGCGTGCCGACGGAACGATCATCGAAGTGGCCGCCAATATCGGCTCGCTCGAGGAGATCGAAGCGGCGCAGGAGGCGGGCGCGATGGGGGTGGGGCTGTTCCGCACCGAGCTCCTGTTCATGCGCCATATGCATCTGCCTTCCGAGGACATGCAGACGGAGATCTATTCGACGCTGGCAAAGGCCTTCGCACCCTATCCGGTGATCGTGCGCACGCTCGATGTCGGCGGCGACAAGCCCGTCGCGGGCGTGGATTTCCCTGACGAGGAGAACCCTTTCCTCGGCTGGCGGGGCATCCGCATGTGCCTTGACCGGCCTGATATCTTCAAGCCGCAATTGCGGGCGCTTTTGCGCGCCGCCGTCCATGGGCCGCTGAAGGTCATGCTGCCGATGGTGTCGGACCTCACGGAAGTGGTGCGGACGCGGGCGTTGATCGAGGAATGCGAGGCGGAGCTGAAGGCCGAGGGCAAGGATTATCGCCGGTTTGAAACAGGCGTGATGATCGAGACGCCGGCGGCCGTGCTGATCGCGTCGATGCTGGCCAAGGAGGTTGCCTTCTTCTCCATCGGCACCAATGATCTGACGCAATATGTGATGGCGGCTGACAGGCTCAACCCGACGGTCGCCTCACTGAACGACGTTACCAACCCCGCCGTGATGGCGGCGATCGAGATGACGGCGAAGGCTGGCGTCGAAGCAGGCATCATGGTCGGCATGTGCGGCGAGGCGGCCGGCCGGCCCGACCTTATTCCGGAGTTCATCCGCATGGGGCTGACGGAACTCAGCATGAGTCCGGCATCGATCCAGCGGGCAAAGAAGTGCATAGCTGAGCTTGGCCAGCCCTGATCTCCGCTGCAGTCAGGGCAGATGCGGGATCAGGAGCGAGAAGATTTCCGCCAGAGCGCGGTCAGGACGGTCCGACGCGAAGGCTGCGCTGAACCGCTCTTCCCGCGCGGAGACCGCAAGGAATGCGCTCTCCAGGAGGTCCGTCCCCTCATCGGTGAGGCTTGTTGCGGACAGCGCATCCTGCGGCCGCGCTGTGGCGAGGGCGCAGGCGAGGCTGATTGTGGAAAAGACGGTGATCTCGATATCAGGCTGCAGGGGTGCGGTGGCCGGCAGCGGGGAGCCGGGCTCGATGATCTTCACCGGGTGCCGCCGCACCGTCTCGACGGCCATTGCGGCGCAAGCCACGGCGATATCGTCGGTAGAGGCATCGCAGCCGAGCGCGCGGGCAAACACATTTTTGTGATCGCGCTTCAGGTGCAGGTAAATATCGGCAAACGCCGCTTCATGGATGAAGGCGTCATTCCTGCCTGAGCGGCGCAGCACCTCCTTGGTGAGGTAATACATGTGGCGGTGGAACAGGCGCCCGCCGTCAGAATGGGAGAAGTAGTGCCTGAGGCTGCCGACGCGGCCTGAGCGGCCATGCGCTTCCGGATCATCGGAAATCAGTGAAATTGAGATGGTTTCAGCGAGGGTTAGCGCCGTATCGACGAAAGTCGCGGCTGTTCCCAAGAGCATTTCCGGCAGTTCAGCCGGACTTTTGGATCGCTGGTCCGCAAGCAGCCGATCATGGCGGTTCGAGCGGATGAGATGGCGCACATCGCGCAGACGATCTTTCAAATTGACAACGATATCATCCATGCTGAAAACGTTATCGCCGTTCAAATGGTTGAGCATCTTAACCGTAATTCTCCAGTTTATCGACCTAGACCATTTGCGCGTTTTGCGTGTAGGACGGTTGTGCCAGAATCTTGTTTCGGGACGGACCTAAAATCAATAGGTTCCATCTGTCGTCGGAAAAAAAATGAATCAGCATCGGGTGGACGAGGAGGACGACATTTGGCGGAACGGCAGACCGGAAAAACGAAGGCCGCACATGGCGGCAGTCGTGCTGGAGAGGCGACGTCTGGAAGTGTGCCGGGTGAAAGCCGAACCGATAGGCTGAGAACCCGCGCGGCATGGATGTACTATATCGAGCAGATGACGCAGAACGACATCGCTGACGTTCTGGGTGTCGGACGTGTGACCATCGTCCGCCTTCTGGCCGAGGCGCGGGCGCGCAACGAGGTCAAGATCTCGATCGACAGCAATTTATCCAGCCTGATCGGCCTGGAGCGGCAACTCGAAAAGGCATTCGGGCTGGAGCGCGCCATCGTCGCGCCGCTGTCAGCGCCGGGAAACGATCCGATCAATGCGATCGCCGCCGCGACGGGCAACTATCTCTCCGACGTGATGCGGCATGGCATGCGGGTCGGCGTCGGCTGGGGACGGACGCTGTTCAACACGCTTTCCTTCATCAATGCGCGCTCGCTCAATGATCTCAAGGTGATCTCGCTGCTGGGCGGCATCAGCCAGCCGCGCCGCTTCAACCCGGCGGAATTCGCCTGGCAATTCGCCGAGATATTCCAGGGCGAAGGCTATCTGATCCCGGCGCCGGCGCTGGTCGACAGTATCGAGACCAAACGAGCGCTGATCGAGCGCTGCGGTCTGAAATATGTCTTCGAAATGGCCGAGGACCTCGATCTGGTGCTGCTCAGTGTCGGCGGGATCGAAAGCGCCACGACCTCCTATCGCGTTGGCCATATCACCGAGGAGCAGCGGGATTCGCTTGCAGCCAAGGGCGCGGTCGGCGACCTGCTCTATCATTTCTATGACATCGACGGAAAACTGGTCGATCATCCCATCCAGGACGGCGTGATGTCGGTGAGCGTGGAAACGCTGCAGAAAGCGCCGGTGCGGATATTGACATCGGGCGGCCGGGAAAAGATCGCGGCGCTGCTCGGCGCGATGAAACTGATCCGTCCGACCGTCTTCATCACCGATGAAGAAAGCGCGGCGAGCCTTCTGGAAAAGGTGACGCCAACTGGTGATTGATCCGACGGTGAAACCGCCTCATCGCTTGACGATGCGATGATCCAGCCGCTCCACGAGGCGATCGCCGATCCACTGAACACCGGAGACGAGCACGATCAGGATCGCGACGACGGCGAGCATGATCTCCGTCTGGAAACGCTGATAGCCATAGCGGATCGCGAGATCACCCAAGCCGCCAGCGCCGATGGCGCCGGCCATGGCCGATGCGCCGACGAGCGTCACCAGCGTCACGGTGAAGCCTGCCACCAGGCTGGGCAGCGCCTCGGGGACGAGCACTTCGCGGACGATCGTCCAGCGCGTCGCGCCCATCGAGCGAGCGGCCTCGATCAATCCCCTGTCGACCTCGCGCAGCGAGACCTCGGCGATGCGGGCGTAGTAGGGAGTAGCCGCAATGGAGAGTGGCACGATCGACGCCCAGGTGCCGAGCGAGGTGCCGACGATGAAGCGGGTGACCGGGATCAAGGCCACGAGCAGGATGATGAAGGGCACGGAGCGGAAGCCATTGATGACCGCGCCGAGGCTGCGGTTTATCCAGAGGTTCTCGGCCAGCCCGCCACGATCCGTCAGGATGAGGATCAGTGCCAGCGGCAGCCCCGCGACCAGCGAGATCAGACCGGAAAAGCCGGTCATGATGATGGTTTCCCAGAAGGAGCGCCAGAGAAGATCAAGCATCGCCTGAGACATAGCCCAGCACCTCCACATGGTCCGCATTGGCGTTGAGATATTGCACCGCTTTCTCCAGCGCGGCCCTGTCGCGAGCCGGAAGGCCAAGGAACAAGGTGCCGACCGGCTCGTCCTGCACGGTGTCGATGCCGCCATGCAGGAGCCGGACGCCGATGCCGGTCGCCTCGGCCAAGCCGGCGAAGAAGGGACGCCGCGCTGCATCGCCGGAGAGCCGGACCCTGACGACAGCGTCGTCGCCCGTCGCCGGATCAAGCCGTTCGCGCAGCACGGGCGGCAGTTCCGGTATCAGCACCTGCAGCATGCTTTTCGTGGTGTCGGCTGCGGGATTGGCGAAGACCTGCCAGACCGGCCCTTCCTCGACGATCCGGCCGCGATCAAGCACGATGACGCGGTCTGCGACCCGCCGGATTACCTCCATCTCATGGGTGATGAGCAGGATGGTGAGCCCGAGCTGGCGGTTGATGTCCTTCAGAAGCGCCAGAATGGCCCGCGTGGTTTCAGGGTCGAGCGCCGAGGTCGCCTCGTCCGAGAGCAACAGGGAGGGCTTTGCCGCGAGCGCGCGGGCGATGCCGACACGCTGTTTCTGGCCCCCGGAAAGTTGTGCGGGATAGTTCTTTGCCTTGTCGGAAAGGCCGACGAGCTCAAGCAGTTCCGCCACGCGCTTCCTGCGCTGGGCCCGCGATTGTCCCTCGATCTTGAGCGGCAGCGCGATATTGTCTTCCACCGTCTTGGCGGAGAGCAGGTTGAAATGCTGGAAGACCATGCCGATTCGGCGGCGCACCGGCTGCAGGCGGCGCTCATCGAGCGCGGTGATCTCCACGCCTTCGACCTGAACGGAGCCGGAATCCGGTCGTTCCAGTCCGTTGAGGCAGCGGATCAGGGTCGATTTTCCCGCGCCGCTGCGGCCGATGATGCCGAGAATCTCGCCGCGCATCACGCTGAGCGAGACTGAATCGATCGCCGGTGTCTCGCCGAAGGAGCGCCGCACGTCGGTCAGCTTGACGACGATGTCGCCCGATGCTGCCTTGGGCTGCGCCTGCGCGACGGCATGCGCGAGAATATTGATCGCCTGGGTATTCACATCTTGCCTCGAACTTCGTCGGATGGCGCGTCATTTAAGCACAAACGGTCCGGATAGGGGATATCCGAACCGTGTGGCTTACGAGCTGGCTATGCCGGATGGCGTTTTACCAGGCCGGGATTGCCGTTCCCTTGTAGACTTCAAGCAGCTTGTCCTTCACCGCATCGTTCTGGAAGGCGGCGACGAGGGTCTTCACCCAGGGGGCGTCCTTGTCCTCGGTGCGGATCGCGATGAAGTTGTTATAGGGATTGTTTTCCTTCGATTCGCGGGCGATCACGTCCTTCACGGGGTCGAGGCCCGCCTTCAGCGCCCAATCATTGTTGACGACGGCGGCATCGAGATCATCGATGGAGCGACCGACAACGCCGGCATCGAGCTCCTTGATCTCCAGGTTCTTCGGATTTTCGACGATGTCGATTGGCGTCGCCAGGATGCCGGCATCGTCCTTGAGTTTGATCAGGCCCTGAGATTCGAGAACGCGCAGCGCGCGGCCTTCGTTCGAGGGGTCGTTCGGCACGCCGACCGAGGCGCCGTCCTTCAGCTCGCTCAGGTCCTTGACCTTGCGCGAATAGACGCCGATCGGGAAGACGGCGGTATAGCCGGCCGGCTCGATCTTATACTGATGCTGCTCGATCTGCGCATCGAGATAGGGCTTGTGCTGGAAAGCGTTGGCGTCGATTTCCTTGCGGTCGAGCGCTTCATTCGGCTGGGTATAGTCGGAAAAGGTGACGGTTTCGATCTTCAGCCCGTTCTTGGCGGCTTCATCGGCGACGACCTTCCAGATCTCCTCGTCCTGCCCGCCCATGATGCCGACCTTGATCGTCTTGTCCTGGGCAAGGCCCGATGCGGGGGCGGCGAAGCCGACGGTAAGCGCAATGGCCGAGAACAGCAGCGCTTTCAGGCTGGCGCGGCGTGCCGGCGACTTGGGAGAGGAGAGCGTCATCTTCTTGTTTCCTTGAATTCCCGTTCAAAATCACTGAGGTGAGGCAACCCGTTGCTCCCACCTTTATGGGGCTTCATAATTTCTATGAGGCCAAAGATAAACAAGAAATATTATTCCGTTTGTGCGGCGGGCGCGGAACGGGGTTTCCAGATGGGTTGATTGCCGGGAATCCGCTTCTCAATGAGAGGCAAGGCCACATCTCCACTCTCAGGCTCGCCCGAGGATCATATCGGCTGCCTTTTCCGCGATCATCAGCGTCGGCGAATTGGTGTTGCCAGAAGTAATGGTCGGCATGATCGAGGCGTCGGCGATGCGCAGGCCCTCAATGCCGTTGACGCGCAGTTGCGGATCGACCACGGCATCGGGGTCGACACCCATGCGGCAGGTGCCGACGGGGTGGAAGATCGTCGTGCCGATCTCGCCCGCGGCTTTTATCAACTGGTCCTCGGTCTGGTATTGCGGTCCGGGCTTGAACTCCTCGGGCGCATATTTCCGCAGCGGCTCCTGCGCGACGATATGGCGGGTAATCCGGATGGCGTCGGCGGCGACATGTCGATCCGTTTCAGCGGCGAGATAGTTCGGGCGGATCGCCGGCTGCACCCGGTGATCGGGATTGCGGATATGGATCGAGCCGCGGCTATCAGGGCGTAGATTGCAGACGCTGGCGGTGAAGGCCGGGAAGGGATGGACGTTCTCGCCGAATTTTTCCAGGCTCAGCGGCTGGACGTGATATTGCAGGTTGGGCGTCTCGAATGAGGGGTCGGAACGGGTGAAGACGCCGAGCTGGCTCGGAGCCATGGACATAGGGCCGGACTGGCTGACGAGATATTCGAGCGTGATCGCGGCCTTGCCCAACAGCCGGTTCGCCTGCTCGTTCAGGGTGCGGATACCAGTCACCTTGTAGGCGCAGCGCAGTTGCAGATGATCCTGAAGGTTTTCGCCGACCTCCTTGCGCTCCAGAACGAGTGGTATGCCGGCCTCTTGCAGGACGTCGCCACGGCCGATGCCGGAGAGCTCCAGAATATGAGGCGAGCCGACCGAACCGGCGCAGAGGATGATCTCACGCCGCGCCCTGACGCTGCGCATACCGGCCTTTTGGTCGAATTCGACGCCGCTCGCCTTGAGCCCATCGAGAAGCAGGCGGCGGACATGCGCGCCTGTCATCACCGTTAGATTGCGTCTGCCGAGGGCAGGGCGGAGGAAGGCCTTTGCCGTGTTCCAGCGGATGCCGCGCTTCTGGTTGACCTTGAAATAGGAGGAGCCTTCATTGTCGCCGCGGTTGAAATCGTCGGTGCGCGGAATGCCTGCTGCCTCCGCCGCGTCGCGGAAGGCATCGAGAATATCCCAGTGAAGCCTCGCATTTTCGACGCGCCATTCGCCACCCACGCCATGCATTTCGTCAGGGCCGGCGTAATAATCCTCGGATTTCTTGAAATAGGGCAGGACATCGTCCCAGCCCCAGCCGGTGCAGCCGGTCTGCCGCCACAGATCGTAATCGCGCGCCTGGCCGCGCATATAGATCATGCCGTTGATCGAGGAGCAGCCGCCCAACACCTTGCCACGGGGATAGCCGAGCGCACGGCCGTTCAGCCCGGGTTCGGGATCGGTAGTGAAGCACCAGTCGGTGCGCGGGTTGCCGATGCAGTAGAGATAGCCGACCGGGATGTGGACCCAAGCGTAGTTGTCCTTGGCACCGGCCTCCAGCAGCAGCACGGAGACGTTGGGATCGGCGGAGAGACGGTTGGCGAGCGCACAGCCCGCGGTGCCGGCACCGACGATGATGTAATCGTAAATGTCGGCCATGGCTCAGTCGCGTCTCGCCATCAGCTTGCGGCCGAGCCTTGATGCATAGAGCTCTCCGACGATGCCGCGACGGAACAGGAGCACGCAGATCATGAAGATCGCGCCCGTGACGACCGTGACCGGAAAATCCGATGTCGCGAGATAGTTCTGCAGCGTCACGACGAGCGTCGCGCCGACGATCGGGCCGATGAGCGTGCCTATGCCGCCGAGAAGCGTCATCAGGATGACCTCGCCCGACATCTGCCAGGTGACGTCGGTCAGGGTGGCGAACTGGAAGACCAGCGCCTTGGTGGCACCGGCAAGCCCGGCCAGGGCGGCCGACATGACGAAGGCGGCGAGCTTATATTTGCCGACGGAATAGCCGAGCGAAATGGCGCGGTTTTCATTCTCGCGCACGGATTTGAGGATCATGCCGAAGGGCGAGTTGATGATGCGCCAGATGGCGAAGACGCCGATCAGGAAGATGCCAAGGACCAGATAATACATGTTGATCGGCACGTTGAGATCGATCAGGCCGAAGAGATGGCCGCGTGGCACGCCCTGGATGCCATCCTCGCCCTTGGTGAATTCCGATTGCAGGCAGAAGAAATAGAACATCTGCGCCAGCGCCAGCGTCACCATGGCGAAATAGATGCCCTGGCGGCGGATGGCGAGGAAGCCTATCACCAGGCCGAGCACGGCCGCCCCGATGACGCCGATCAGGATGCCGATCTCGGGGGTGAGCCCCCATTCCTTGACGGCATGGGCGGTGAAATAGGCGGCACCGCCGAAGAAGGCGGCATGGCCGAAGGAGAGAAGCCCGGTATAGCCGAGGAGCAGGTTGAAGGCGCAGGCGAAGAGCGCGAAGCAGAGCACCTTCATGATGAAAATCGGATAGAAGAAGAAGGGAGCGGCGATGAGTGCCGCGACCGCGATGAGGATCAGCGCGATCTGCAGGGGGCTCGCGCCGGATTTTCCTTCCTGTCGTGCCAGTGATGTCAGCGCAGTTTCGGCCATGTCACGCCTCCTTTCCGAACAGTCCGGCCGGGCGCAGCAGGAGCACGATCGCCATGATGACGAAGATCACGATATTGGACGCCTCGGGATAGAAGACCTTGGTCAGCCCCTCGCAGAGGCCGAGCAGATAGCCGGTGACGATGGCGCCGAGAATGGAGCCCATGCCGCCGACGACGACCACGGCGAAGACGACGATGATGATATTGGAGCCCATCAGCGGGCTGACCTGATAGATCGGTGCCGCCATGACGCCGGCAAGACCGGCAAGTGCCGCGCCGAGCCCGTAGGTGAAGGTCAGGAGCAGCGGCACGTTGATGCCGAAGGCCTTGACCAGCGTCGGGTTCTCGGTGGCGGCACGCAGATAGGCGCCGAGCCTGGTCTTCTCGATCAGCAGCCATGTTCCGAGACAGACGATGAGCGAGGCGACGACCACCCAAGCGCGGTAATTGGGCAGGAACATGAAGCCGAGATTGTTTCCGCCCGCGAGCGAGGGCGGCACGGCATAGGGCTGTCCGGCAGCGCCGTAATAATAGCGGAAGGTGCCTTCGATCACGAGCGCCAGGCCGAAGGTGAAGAGCAGGCCGTAGAGCGGATCGAGATTATAGAGACGCGACAGCGCCACTCTCTCGATGAGCGCTCCGCCGAGCCCGATGATGAGCGGTGCAAGGATCAGCGCCGGCCAATAGCCGATGCCGAGCAGCGTTAGGAGCAGATAGCCGACGAAGGCGCCCAACATATATTGCGCGCCATGGGCGAAATTGATGACGCGCAGCAGGCCGAAGATGATGGCGAGGCCAAGGCTCAGCATGGCATAGAACGAGCCGTTGATGAGGCCAACAAGCAATTGTCCGAGCAGGGCCTGGACGGGTATCCCGAAGATCATGGTCATGATCGTTATACTCCCAGGGCTTCGTTGAGCATCGGCATGCGCTGCGGCAGTTCCGCCACGTCGAAGCTCTCGGTCACATGGCCGTGCTCCATAACGTAGAAACGGTCTGCGACCTTGGCCGCGAAGCGGAAATTCTGCTCGACGAGCAGCACGGTGATGCCGCGTTTTTTCAGCGTCACCAGCACTTCGCCGATGCGCTGCACGATGACCGGCGCCAGCCCCTCCGTCGGCTCGTCGAGGAGCAGAAGCTTGACGCCGGTGCGCAAGATGCGGGCGATGGCCAGCATCTGCTGTTCGCCACCGGAAAGCTTGGTGCCGGGGCTGTTGCGCCGCTCCTTCAGATTGGGGAAAAGCTCGAATATCTCCTCAATCGACATGCCGTTCCTGGCGACGGCTGGCGGCAGCAGCAGATTTTCCTCGACGCTGAGGCTGGCGAAGATGCCACGCTCCTCCGGCACGAAGCCGATACCGGTATGGGCCGTCCTGTGCAGCGGAAGCCGCATCAGATCATGACCGTCGAAGGTGATGGAGCCGGTACGCTTGCGGATGATGCCCATGATGGCGCGTAGCGTCGTTGTCTTGCCGACGCCGTTGCGGCCAAGCAGCGTGACGGTCTCTCCCTGATAGATGTCGAGATTGACGCCGTGCAGGGCATGGCCCTCGCCATACCAGGCGTTGAGATCGCGAACGGCGAGCAGCGGCTTTCCCTTATTCATGCTCGGTTCCCATATAGGCGATGCGGACGCGCTCGTCCTGGCTGACGGTGCGGTAGTCGCCGGAGGCGAGGATTTCGCCGCGCTGCAGCACAGTCACATGATCACATATGTCGGCGACCACCCGCAGATTATGCTCCACCATCAAGACGGCGCGGCTTTTCGCCACCTTGCTGATGAGGCGGGCGACATTGCCGACATCCTCCTGGCCCATGCCAGCCATCGGCTCATCGAGAAGCAGCACTTTCGGATCGAGCGCCAGCGTGGTGGCGATTTCGAGCACGCGCTTACGGCCATAGGAGAGGTCCGCGGCAAGCATGTTGGGTGCGTCCTGCAGCCCGACTTGCTCAAGCAATTGCATCGCACGCTCGTTGAGTTCGTCGAGTGCGCCCATCGACCGCCAGAACTGGATGGCGAGGCCGTTCGGCCGCTGCAGCGCGACGCGAACATTCTCCAGCACCGTCAGATGCGGGAAGATCGCCGAGATCTGGAAGGAACGGACGAGCCCCATCCGGGCGACCCTTGCGGGCGGCGTCCTGGTGATGTTTTCACCCAAAAGCATGATGGTGCCGCTGGTCGGCTGCAGAAATTTGGTGAGCAGGTTGAAGACCGTGGTCTTGCCCGCACCATTCGGGCCGATCAGCGCGTGGACCCTCGCGTGATGCACATCGAGATCGACATTGTTGACGGCATTGAAGCCGCCAAAATCCTTCCGCAGGCCGCGGGCGGAAAGAACCACCCGCGCACCTTCGTGATCGGGACCCGGCGAAGTTTTCATCTTCGCCGTGTCAGCCATGACCGTGGCCGTCATGTCCAAGGTCCTTATTGCGAAACCAGCGGACAGCCGCTTTCCTGCGCGGAGAGATAAGCCTGATCGCCGGGAATGGTTGCCAGCACCTTGTAATAATCCCAGGGCTCCTTGCTTTCGTCCGGCTTCTTCACTTCCATCAGATACATGTCGTAGACCATGCGGCCGTTCGCCTGCACCTTGCCGCCGCGAGCAAAGACATCCTCCACCGGCATTTCATGCAGCTTCTTGGCGACCGCCTCGGTCTCGTCGGTGCCCGCCGCCTGGATAGCCTTGAGATATTGCGTTACCGCGGAATAGGTGCCGGTATGGACCATGTTGGGCATGCGGCCCGTGCGCTCGAAGAATTTGCGGCCGAATTCACGCGACTGATCGTCCCGGTCCCAATAGAAACCTTCGGTCAGGGTCAGGCCCTGTGCCGCCTCGAGGCCGAGGCCATGGACTTCGGCAAGCGTGAAGAGAAGAGCCGCAAGACGCTGGCCGCCGGCAACGATGCCGAATTCCGCGGCCTGCTTGATGGCGTTCGACGTATCGAGGCCGGCATTGGCGAGGCCGATCACTTTGGCGCCGGAGGACTGGGCTTGCAGCAGGAATGACGAATAATCGGTCGTGGCCAGCGGGTGGCGGACCTGACCGAGCACCTTGCCGCCCTTCGAGGTGACGAATTTGGCGGTCTGTTCTTCCAGCGAATAGCCGAAGGCATAATCAGCTGTGAGGAAATACCAGCTGTCGCCGCCCTGCTCGACCAGCGCGCCGCCAGTGCCGACAGCCAGCGCATGCGTGTCATAGGCCCAATGGAAGCCATAGGGCGAGCATTGCTTACCGGTCAGCTCTGTCGTGGCCGGACCGGTGGCCATGGTGACTTTCTTTTTCTCTTTCGAGAGTCCCTGAACAGCGAGTGCCACCGACGAGGTGGTCAGCTCCATGATGGAATCGACCTGTTCGGTATCATACCATTGGCGCGCGATATTCGACGCAATGTCCGGCTTGTTCTGGTGGTCGGCGGTGATGATCTCGATGGGGGCGTCAAGCACCTTGCCGCCGAAATCCTCCGCCGCCATCTTGGCGGCTTCATAGGACCATTTGCCGCCGAAATCGGCATAAACGCCCGACTGGTCGTTGAGGATGCCGATCTTGACCTTGCCGTCGGAAATCTCGGCGCTTTGCGCCGGAATGACGGTTGCGGCCAACAGGGCAGCGGATGCGATTGCCAATAGCTTCATCTTGGTCTCCTCCCAATGATGCAATGCTCGTTGAAACGGGAAAGGCTCCTGTTTCAGCAGCCGGATAGTGCCGGTTGTGTCACGATGATTTTCCACGCGCTCCGCGACACTCCCAGTCGCGGAACGGGTGTACGATGGTTGCTCCTCCCACATCATAGGCCGTTTTTCTCGTTCTCGGCTATCACGTGTTCTAAAAAACCTAGCATTGACAAATGCGTACAAGAACAACAATTTTCGAACACACTTTGTACGGAAATGTACAGAAAGGGTTTTGAAGCCGAGTTGCTGGAGGGGCGGTCATGCGGCAGTTCACATGGGACGATCTGCAATATTTTCTGGCCGTGGCGCGCACCGGGCAGCTATCCACCGCGGCCCGCAAGCTGAGAACCAACCACGTCACCGTCTCCCGGCGGATCGACCGCCTGGAGCAGGCGCTGTCGGCCAAGCTTTTCGAGCGCAATCCACGCGGCTACATGCTGACGCCGCTTGGCGAAAGGCTGATGGAACCGGCGGAAATCATGGAGCGCGAGGCGGGAAAGTTCCAGACGGAGGCGTCCGGCAACATGGCGTCGCTTTCCGGCGTGGTGCGGCTGAGCACGCTGGAAGGGTTCGGCAATTTCTTTCTGGCCGAGCGCCTGCCCGTGATGGCGCAAGCCTATCCCGGCCTCTCGGTGGAGGTCGTCACCATCCAGCAGATCGTCTCGCTCTCACGGCGCGAGGCGGAACTTTCCATCACGCTGCATCCGCCGCGCACAGGGGCGTATCAGCATGAGAAAATCACCTCCTACCGACTGTTCATCTATGGCTCGCGCCATTATCTCGCACGCGCGGCGCCGATCAGCCAGCGCGAGGATCTCTCCAGCCATCCGTTCATCGGCTATATCGAGGATATGGTGTTCACGCCCGGGCTCGATTACATGCGCGAGATCCTGCCCGGGCTCCGGCCGGCCTATCAAAGTTCCAGCATCCACGCGCAACTGAGCGCCGCACTTGCGGGTTATGGCCTGTGCGTGCTGCCTTACTACATGGCCTGCAAGCACGATGCGCTGGTGCCGGTCCTGCCAAAGGAAATGCATCTGCTGCGCGATTACTGGCTGAGCTGCCACGACGACGTGGTCGCCGCGCCGCGCATCCGCGTCCTGACCGATTTCATCAGGCGCGAGGCGCGCGCCTTTTCGGCGACGTTTCTTGGCGAGGCGCTGCTCGGCTGACGCGCAGGCGGGTCAGGCAGCTTTGCTGAAGGTCCGGCCGCTCTTGCCGAGATAGGCATCGAAAGCAGCGGCGACGGCGCGAACGATGAAGCGATAGTGCTCTTCCACGCGGACGATGCCATCCGAGATCTGGACGAGGCCGTCCCGCTTCAGCTCATCCAGCCGGCGATTGCCTTCGAGGACCAGGGCGGCGTCAAAGCCGTGGTGGCCGGCGATCGTTGCCACATCCACGGAGAAGTCGCACATCACCCTTTCGATCAGCGCCGCGCGGAACCTGTCTTCTTCCGTCAGGCGATAGCCCTTGGCGATGGCGAGTTCGCCGTTTGCAATGCGATTGGCATAGAGCCCGACCGGAACCTCGTTCTGCGTATATCCTTCCGCAAATCTGCCGATGGCGGAGGCGCCGAGGCCGACGAGCGTCTTGCAGTCGTCGGTGGTATAACCCTGGAAATTGCGGTGCAGCCGCCCTGCGCGCTGGGCCAGCGATAGTTCGTCATCGGACAGGGCGAAATGGTCCAATCCTATTCTCTGATAACCGGCCGCCACGAGAGCCCCGGCGATCGCCTCCGCCTGATCGCTGCGCGCATGCGCATCGGGCAGAATCGATTCACCGATCATTCGCTGATGCTTTTTGAAGGCGGGGATATGGGCATAGCCGAAAACCGCGAAGCGATCCGGGCGCATCGCAACCGCGGCTTCGACCGTCTCCACGCAGGAAGCCACCGTCTGATGGGGAAGCCCGTAGATCAAGTCGAAATTGATCCGGCAAATGCCCGCTTTTTTCAGGTGCTCCACCGCCAGGGCCGTGACTTCGATGCTCTGCATCCGGTTGATGGCTTTCTGGACTACCGGATCGAAGCTCTGGACGCCGAGGCTTGCGCGGGTGATGCCGGCATTTCCCAGGGCTGCGGCCATTTCCGGCGTCAAGGTGCGCGGGTCGATCTCGACGGCTGCATTGAGCGTCTCGGCGCATCCGAGCCTGTTGCGGATGGCATCCATCAACGCGACGAATTCGCCGGGCCGGATAATGGTCGGCGTTCCTCCGCCGAAATGGATCTCTCCTACGCAGAAGCTCTCGTTTCTCGCGCGGCCCACCAGCTCGATCTCGCGATGCAGTACATCGAGATACTCAAGGATCGGGTGTTCGCGCTTGGTGATTGTAGTGTGGCAGCCGCAATACCAGCACATCGAGCGGCAGAACGGAATGTGGAGATAGAGCGAAGTTGGCTCGCCGGATGGACTAGCCCCCAGCCAATCCGCATAGATCGATTTATCCGGCATTGCCGCGAAATGCGGCGCGGTCGGATAGCTGGTGTAGCGCGGCAGCCGCGCTTCGCCGTATTTGTCCATGATTGCCTGGGACATCGGGTCCTCTGCCTTGTTCAACAGCGATCTCTCATAAAGAGAGGGCGGCACGCCATCTTTGAGCAAGCTCAAACGATGAGCGTTTTTTGTTTCTATTTGTCCGGCAGCAAACAGCGTGGGCCGGATATCTCCTAAGCTGAAAGAGCCGGGTTTCTTATCCCGGTCGTACAACAAGGCGCAGGGAAGCAGTCATGCCGAACACCACGAATATTCCGCTGATCGATGTCAGGGTCATCGCACCCGCCGAACGCCATCCCAGGATTTTCGGGGCGCTGACCATGCTCGCGCCCGGCGAACAGATGCATGTGGTGAGCGACCACGATCCCCGGCCACTGCATTACCAGATCGAAGCACGCTATCCCGGTCAGTTCCACTGGCAGTATCTTGCGCAGGGACCGGATGTCTGGCGCGTGGAGATAGAGCGGTACGAAAATTCCGGTTGCGACTGCACGTGCGGCAACTGATCGGCCGCACCTGCCGATAGTCTATGTCTTGTCTGGGCTCCTTCCTTGAAGCGCCGTATCGGCCACTGTTTTTGCTGGCCGGGGCTTGGGCGTTTGCCGCGCCTGCCGTCTGGTTCCTTCCGGAAGGCTTCGGCCTCGATCGGGCGGCATGGCACGCCCATGAACTTCTGTTCGGCATGGGCGGCGCGGCGATGGGCGGTTATCTCCTGACTGCCATGCCGGCCTGGATCAAGCGAGGGCCGGTTTCCGCAACCGTTGCCGCTGGAATGGCCATTCTCTGGCTTGCAGCGCGCCTCTCCGGCCTGTTGGGGGACTATGTGCCGGTTGCCGTCCGTCTCATCGGGGCATCGGCCTATTTTGCGGGCCTGACGGCGATTCTCGCCTATCATCTCCTATTCGCGGGCGTCTGGGGTCGCTTTTGGGCGATCATCGCCCCGGCCGTGTTTGGCGGAGCCGCCGCCCTGTCCGTTTCCGATCTTGCCGGGGCGACCGCCATGGAGATCAGAAACACGGCCCCATTGCTGTTTGCCGTGCTGATCATCCTGATCGGCGGCCGCGCAGTGCCCGCTTTCACGCGTCATTGGCTTGAGCGGACGGGTATATCGGCTCCCATTCGAGATCGCCCGATGCTGTCGCGCGTGGCCGTCATTGCCGTCCTTGGCGCGATCTGTCCCGGCACAAAAGAATACCAACTCGCCAGGGGTGTTCTCTTGATATTGGCGTCGGCACTGCTGTTCGCCCGAATGACCGCATGGCGGAGCGTGAAGACCGTTCGCTATCCGGCTCTCTTCATGATGCATGTCGCCTTCATGTGGACACCGGCCGGCTTGCTGCTTCTGGGCCTAGCATCGATCTTCCCGGAAAACCTACCGGCTTCCACCACCTTACACACGCTGACGATGGGAGCCATGGGAACCATGATCCTGACCTTCATGATGCGGGCCGCTATGATCCGCCGTGGAGACCGGCTTCTCGTCAGCCGGGTCATGGCTGGCGCTTTCGTCCTCGTCTGCCTCTCGGCAGTGATCAGGATATCCGCAAACTGGCTTCCTGATACGGCCGTCGACCCCGTCACGCTCGCCGCCGTATGCTGGATGATGGGATGGGCCTTGTTTCTCCGGGCCTATCTGCCTGCCTTGAGCGGGCCGGTCCAAAGGCCGGTATTCAGTGCAGCGCTTAGTCGCATGTGAGAATTGTTTGACGGTGGACAAAGAGAAAAGATCGGACCCGCGGCATGCTTTCCAAATGATCCGAGAAAGGCAGTATCATGGGTCCGTTTTCTTCCAACCTGTCCGATACCGCGGCAGCAAACCGCTTTCCCCTGGCTTATGAGGCGGCCGCGTGATGATGGGCGCGGCGATCTCCCGCTGGACCATGAGCTATTTCGCCGCCGCGCTCGTCTTTCTCATTGCGGCGGAGGGGCTGATGGTGGCAGGCTACGGCTTTCCGGCCGCGCCGATGGAGGCGCCGGAGACGCTGGTGCTTGTCCATATGGTGACGATCGGCTGGCTCAGCCTCCTCATGTGCGGGGCGCTCTTCCAGTTCGTTCCGGTCCTGGTGGCCACGCCGCTGCGCTATCCGGCGCTGGTCCTGCCTGCATTCGTGCTTTTGCTTACAGGGCTTGGGTGCCTGCTCGGCGGGTTCCTGCAGCTGGCCGGCTCGTTTGACGCGGATCTTCCGCTGCTGGCGATGGCGGGTGTGTTTCTGCCGTCGGGCTTCGCGCTCGCGGTCTGGGTGATCGCCGTCACGCTCTGGGCCGGACGGCCGCTCGCGCTGCCGGCGCGTTTCGTCGCGGTCGGGCTTTTTGCAGTCGTCGTGGTCGCGATGCTCGGGGCTTCATTCGCCTTTGTCCTGTCCGGGACTTCTCCGTTTGATCCATTGATCGAACTCAGGCCGCATATCCTCACCATTCACGTCGCCATCGGTTTCGGCGGCTGGCTCGGCTTTACCGCCATCGGCGTCAGCTATCGCCTGCTGCCGATGTTCATGCTTTCACCGGAGAGCGAGCGGTCCACCGCATATTGGGTGTGGTGGTGCGGAAGCGCTGCCCTGCTGTTGATCGCCCTCATCGTCCCCGCCACGCTGCTGCTGGCGGTCGGGACCGGTCCCGTTATCACCGTGGCTTGCCTGCTCGCCTTTCTGGCCCTCGGCCTTTATGCCGCCGATCTCACTTTCTTCTATCGCCACCGCAGGCGCCGGACCATCGAGCTGAACAGCAGTGCGGCGCTCGGCGCATTTGCCATGCTCTATCTGGCGGTTCTGCTGTTCGCTGCGCTTCTCCTCACCGGAACGCTTGAACAGCACGTGGGCGCGCTTATCCATCTCATCGCCTTCGGCTGGCTTACCGGCCTCGGATTGTCACAGCTCTACAAGATCGTGCCGTTTCTCACCTGGCTCGAATGCTATGGCCCGGTGATGGGACGACAGCCTACGCCTCGTGTTCAGGACATGGTGGTGGAAAAGCGCGACATGCCGTGGTTCGCCGTCTATTTCCTCGGCGTGCTGGTGTGCACGGCAGCGCTGCTGGCGGATCAACCGACATTGTTTCGTATTCTGGCGCTGATGCCGCTCATGGCGACCGTCGCGATCGTGGTGGAACTGATCGGCGCTCGCCGGCTTTCGAATATCGCCGCCGAGAGGCGCCTGCCTCCGGGAACGATGCAGCCACGCCTTTTCCTGCCGCCGACGCTTAACTGGAGAAGATCATGACCCAATCCCCTTGTGAGCTCGATGTCAGGCCTATCCTGAAGGAAGGCGGAGAACCCTTCGGCGCCATCATGGCGGCTGTCGCGGCGCTGGCGCCCGGCCAGGGCCTGCGGCTGCTCGCGCCGTTCAAACCGGTGCCGCTCTTCCAGGTGCTCGCCGCCCGTGGTTTCGAGCCGTCGGCACGGGAAATCGGCGGCGGCGATTGGGAGGTGATCTTTACGCCCACGGGGGCCGAGACGCCGAAGGCCGTTATGATTAGCACCGCAGACGGGCCGGGATGGCCGGAGCCTTCTGTCGAACTCGACAATCGCGACCTCAATCCGCCGGAGCCGATGGTCCGCACGCTCGAAGCCGTCGAGGCCCTTGTACCAGGCCAGACTCTGGCCGCGCTGCTGCCGCGCGAGCCGCTATTCCTGTTCGAGGAATTGCAAAACCGCGGCCATAAATGGCGGGGCGATCTCGAGGCTGACGGTTCCTACAGGATCGTCATCCGCGCCTGCGTCGGTGAAAAGGGGCGGATATGAGCACCACAACTCTCCTCGAAGACGCAATATGTGATGCGCTCAGATTGGTGATCGATCCGGAACTGGGAGAGAATCTCGTCGATCTCGGTTTGATCTATGACATAGCGGTCGGCGGCGATGGCGGCGCTTATGTCGAGATGACGACCACGACCCGCGGTTGCCCTGCGACAGCCTATCTCAGGGATGCCGTGCAGACGGCGGTTTGGAATGTGCCGGGAATTCACTATGTGGAGGTAAGGCTCACCTATGAGCCGCCTTGGCGCCCCGAAATGATGGACGACGCCGCAAAGCGGCATCTGGGCATCCCGGAGAAAACGGAAAGACAGGCATGAGCGAAAAAGCAAATTCTGCGAAAACCATCCTCATCGACGGGGCGCCTCTGCCTGATGTCCTGACCGAGGAGATGATCCACGACGTGGTTCATGGCTTCTACGGCGCGATCCGCAAGGATGCGCTCCTCGGCCCGATCTTCGACGGCGCGATAAAGCCCGACAGGTGGCCGGACCATCTGGCGAAGATGTGCGATTTCTGGTCCGCCACACTGCTCAGGACATCCCGCTATGACGGGCGGCCGCTGCCGCCGCATCTCAGGATTCCGGAACTCGGCGAAGCGCATTTTCGTCAATGGCTCAAGCTTTTCCGGGCGACGGTGACGTCCAACTGTCCGCCGGAGGTCGCGACCCTCTTCATGCAGCGGGCGCAGCGGATTGCGCACAGCTTCCGTTTGGCGATTGCGGTCAACCGTGGCAAGTCCTCGATCGGCATCGAGCCGATCATGGAATGAGATGAGACAGGACGATGCCAGTACCCAGAATAAAACCAGGACGCTATCCGGCAATCCTCTCCTACGGCTTCAGGCCGTTCTTCCTCCTGGGCGCCCTCTATGCCGGGCTATCGATCCTGATATGGCTGCCGCTTCTCTACGGACGGCTCGAGACTGCAAGCCTGTTCGCCCCGGTCGACTGGCATATCCATGAGATGCTGTTCGGCTATCTCGCCGCGATCATCACGGGCTTTCTCTTGACCGCGATACCGAACTGGACCGGACGCCTGCCCGTGCAGGGGATGCCACTATTCGTGCTGGTGGCGATCTGGCTCGCCGGGCGGTTCGCTGTGTTCTTTTCCGCCGAGATCGGCTGGGTGGTCGCGGCGGTGGTCGATTGCGCCTTCCTCCTGGCCGTTGCGGCGGCCGCCGGCGTGGAGATCGTCGCCGGCCGCAACTGGCGCAATCTGAAGGTGCTGGCGCCGGTTGCCGTCCTCTTCATGGCGAATATCCTCTTCCACATCGAGGCGCATGTGAACGGGCTGACGGATATCAGCCGGCGGCTCGGGATCGGCGCGGCGCTGGTGCTCATCATGATCATCGGCGGCAGGATCATTCCGAGCTTCACGCGCAACTGGCTCGTCCGGGAGAATCCTGGCCGCCTGCCGGTGCCGTTCGCCCGCTTTGACGCCGTGGCGATCGTAATCTCCGGCGCGACACTTGCCGCGTGGACCTTCATGCCCGAACAAGCGGTGGTCGGACTGGCGCTTATCGCTGCGGGTGGACTCAATCTCTTGCGACTTGCGCGTTGGGCCGGCGACAGGACGCTACGCGATCCGCTCGTTCTTGTCCTTCATGTGGCTTATATATTCGTTCCCACCGGCTTCCTGCTCGCAGGCCTTGCGATCTTGTTTCCCGAAGCGGTTCCGGCTGCTGCGGCCATTCATGCATTCGGTGCCGGCGCGATAGGATCGATGACGCTCGCCGTGATGGCGCGCGCCACGCTGGGGCATACGGGGAGGGAGCTGCATGCCGGGTTCGGCACCTGCATGATCTTCCTGGGCGTCACGCTTTCAGCGGGCTTGCGCATTGCTGCGGCATTCGCATCCGATACCGCCATGCTGCATGCATCCGCCGCGCTCTGGGCGGTCGCGTTTCTCGGCTATGCCCTTCTCTATGGGCAGGCGCTGACGATGCCAAGGCTGCGCCCGCGGGCGGCGGCGCGCGCCTGACTTATGCCTTTCGGCGGGTATGCCTGTTCTCGGCGATGAGCGCGAGCTGATGCGGGTCGGTGACGACCACCTTCTGCCTTCCGTTCTTGACAATTCCCTCGCTCTCCCAGCCGCTGAGAAGGCGGCTGACGCTGTGCAGCGTCGTGCCGGTCATCTCGGCGATATCCTGCCGGGTGATGGGGAAGTCGATGGCTACGCCCTCATCGGACTTGCGCCCGGCCTGCTGGACGAGGCGCAGGAGCGCCCGCGCGATGCGCTGCTCGACCTGTTCGTTCGAAATCTCCAGAATGCGATCATGGGTCTCCTGCAGGCGCGTTCCGATCGTCCGATAGGTGCTTGTGCAGAAGGAGGGGAGCCGTTCCTGCATCTGCGGCCAGACCGCATTCGGCCAGGCCAAGACGATGCAGTCGACCGCCGCCACCGCCGTGGCGGGGTAGGTGGGGGCCCCCATGGCTATGGCAATCCCCAGGAGCTCTCCTTCATTGATGTAGCGCACGATCACCTGATCGCCTTCCGGCGAGGTTCTGACGACCCTGACGTGGCCGGAGAGAAGCAGAAAGAAGGACTGGGCCACCTCACCTTGCGAAAAAATCGCGCTGTCTCTGGAATAGTGTGCCGAGCGCGCATGGGAGAGCACGAACTCCATCTCCTCTGTTGAGAGATCCTGAAACGGCGGGAATCCGGCGATCAACGATTTATCCAGATTTGGCATGGGCACTCCGATTTTCTCGCCCGCATATAGCCAGGACTAACCATCATGATTTTGAGCCAGCGCAAATATTGCCGGCGGCTGGATCATTATAAGCGCGGACAAGCGAATTCGTTCATGAAAGGAAAAAACGATGAACAATATCCTTGCCGCCGTGACCCTCGGTGCCGCCGCCCTATTCGCAGCGAATGCCAATGCGGCCGAATTCGAGGTCAAAATGCTGAACAAGGGCGAGAAGGGCGTCATGGTCTTCGAGCCGGATTTCGTCAGGGCCGCGCCGGGCGATACCATCAGGTTCATTCCTACCGACAAGGGGCATAGCGCGGAAACCATCAAGGGGATGATCCCGAATGGGGCGGAACCCTTCAAGGGCAAGATCAATGAAGAGTTCGCTGTGACGCTGACCAAGGACGGCCTTTATGGCGTCAAGTGCGCGCCGCATTACGGCATGGGCATGGTCGCTCTCATCGAGGTCGGGACACCGGAAAATGTCGATGCGGCCAAGGAAGTGAAGCATCCGGGCAAGGCGAAAGCCGTTTTCGCCGAGCTTCTCGGCCAGGTAGTCGCCGCCAACTAAGAGACAGGGGGGACGGGGCCGCAGGGGCGGCGGCTCCGTCCTTTTAGCGCGGTTTCGAAAACGAATTTGCGCTGGCGCAAGGAATGGCCCCCACCTTCGGGCGAAGGTCACGCCCGAACCGTTCCAGTGCCGCATAGGCCGGGAATCACCGGCGAAGAAAGTTCAATGGCCGCGTTTCGCATACAGAATCCTGCAGGAGCAGCGCAGCCGATCATCAAGAGATCGCTGCTGCTTCTGCTTATCGTAACCGGGCTCGCCGCTCTCGTTGCGCTGGACAGCGCGCGGGCAGCCGGCAGATTGTCGGATTATATCGGCAGGGTCGCGCCGGGCGAACTGATCCCCGGAGCCGACCGGTTCGGCGAGATCGAAGGGGAGCCGCCGCTCGCGCCGATCTACAAGGGCGGGGAACTGGCTGGTTACGCCTATCTCAATTCCGATTTCACGAGTTCGGTCGGCTATTCGGGAAAGCCGATTCATATTCTGGTCGGCCTCGACAGGCAGGGGACTATCCGCGGATTGAAGCTGGCGGATCACAAGGAGCCGATCGTATTGATCGGCATCCCGGAGGCGAAGGTCGTGGCCTCGCTCAACGCGCTCATCGGCGCGGATATGGGGCGCGTGGCGGCCGGGGAGCTGCCCGCGCCGCAGGTGGATATCGTCAGCGGCGCCACCGTGACCGTGCTGGTCATGGGCGACAGCGTCGTCCGCTCCACCATCAGGATCATCCGCAGCGGCAGGCTGGGCGGCAATCCGTCGCCAGGCATGGCGGCGGCGGGGCCGCGCGAAATCAACGATGCGATACGAGACGTATCCGATTGGCAGACGCTCGTCGGCGAGGGAGCGGTGCGATCTCTGCGCCTGACGGTCGGCGAGGTTACGAACGAGTTCCTGCGCGCCGGCGAGAAGCGGGGGACCGAACATCCCGAAAGCTCAAACCCCACCGACCGGTTCATCGACCTCTACATTGCGCCCGTCAGCGTGCCAGCCATTGGTCTTAGCCTGCTCGGCGAAACGGGCTTTGAGCGGCTCAAGGAGAAACTCAAGCCCGACCAGCAGGCGATCCTCGTCGCCGGCGACGGCGCCTATTCGTTCAAGGGGTCGGGCTATGTGCGCGGCGGCATCTTCGACCGCATCGAGCTTCTGCAGGCGGGGCAGGGTGTCCGCTTCCGCGACCGTGATCATACGCGTCTCGGCGACATCATGGCCGAGGGCGCGCCGCATCTCAAGGAAATCGCGCTCTTCACAATTCCCGAGGACTTCGATTTCCGCGTCGCGGAACCGTGGGACCTGCAATTGCTGGTGCATCGCCGTGTCGGCGCACGCGACAAGGTCACCATGCCGTTCACATTGGGCTATCAGCTGCCGGAGCGGTTTCTGAAACCGGTAGCCGCGCCTATCGCGACCGCAGCGCAAGTGAAACCCATGGGGCCGAGCGGTGAGACGCGGTCGGCCGAGGCCAACCTGCCTGATGACGAGATCGCGCTATGGATCCGCATATGGGAGATGAACAGGGTATCCGTGGCGATCACGGTCGCGGCGATCGTCATCCTGACCGGTATCTTCTTCTTCCAGAACGCGCTGGTACGCCGGCCGAAGCTCTTCGCCTGGGTACGGCGGGGCTTCCTTCTCTTCACGCTCGTCTGGCTCGGCTGGTATGCGAATGCACAGCTTTCAGTCGTCAATGTGCTGACCTTCTTCAACGCGCTGGTGACGGGCTTTGCCTGGGAGTTCTTCCTTTCCGCGCCGCTGATCTTCCTGCTCTGGGCATCGGTGGCGGCGGCGCTCCTCTTCTGGGGACGCGGACCGTTCTGCGGCTGGCTCTGCCCATTCGGCGCCCTGCAGGAACTCACCAACAATCTGGCGCAATGGCTGAAGGTGCCGCAGGTGAAGATCCCCTTCGGCCTGCACGAGCGGCTGTGGCCGATCAAATACATCATCTTTCTCGGCCTCTTCGGCTTGTCCTTCTATTCGCTTGCACTTGCCGAGCAATATGCCGAGGTGGAGCCGTTCAAGACGGCGATCATCCTGAAATTCGCGCGGGACTGGCCGTTCGTCGTCTTTGCGCTGACGGTGCTTGCCGCAGGGCTTTTCATCGAGCGCTTCTATTGCCGCTATCTCTGCCCGCTGGGCGCGGCGCTGGCGATCCCCGGGCGCATCCGCATGTTCGACTGGCTGAAGCGTTACGCCGAGTGCGGCTCGCCCTGCCACCGCTGCGCCAAGGAATGTCCGGTGCAGGCGATCCACCCGGAGGGGCAGATCAACGTCAACGAGTGCATCTACTGCATGCACTGCCAGGAACTCTATCACGACGACCAGCGCTGCCCGCACATGATCGAGGTCAGGCGCAAGCGGGAGAAGTTCCAGGCGCTGTCCTCGCCGGGGACCGGCAAGAAAGGTCCGACCCGGCCCGTAATCTCCCATGGGGGCGTTCCGGTGAAGGTACCCGAACCCGCCCAATCCCCTACCACCCGATAACCAAGCAAGGAGAATCCCATGTCTCAAGAAGAAAACAAGAGCAGGCTGAGCCGGCGCCAGCTTCTGGGGAATACGGCAGCCATCGCGGCGGCGGGTGCGGCCGGCGCGGGCGGGATGCTGACGCTCGGCGGCGAATTCGTCACGCCGGCGCGTGCGCAGGCGGCATCCTCCACGGGCTCGTATGAGGTGAAGCCCGGCGAACTGGACGAATACTATGTCTTCTTCTCCGGCGGCCATTCGGGCGAAATCCGCGTGCTGGGGGCGCCATCCATGCGCGAGATGATGCGCATCCCGGTCTTCAACCGCTGCAGCGCGACGGGCTGGGGGCAGACCAATGAGAGCCGCAAGATCCTAACCGAAGGGCTGTTGCCGGAGACCGTCGAGTTCCTGAAGGATCGGGGCGGGATCTATCTCAACGGCGATCTGCACCATCCGCATCCGTCCTTCACCGACGGCACCTATGACGGCCGCTATCTCTTCGCCAACGACAAGGCGAACACGCGCGTCTGCCGCATCCGTCTCGATGTGATGAAGTGCGACAAGATCATCCAACTGCCCAACCAGCACACCGTCCACGGGCTGCGGGTCCAAAAATATCCGAAGACCGGCTATGTCTTCTGCAACGGCGAGGATCGGGCGCCGATCCCGAATGACGGCTCGGTATTGGATGACAAGACGAAGTACCACGCCATCTTCACGGCCATCGACGGCGAGACGATGAAGATCGCCTGGCAGGTGATGGTGGACGGCAATCTCGACAATGTCGATGCCGACTATCAGGGCAAATACTGCTTCGCCACCTGCTACAATTCCGAGGAGGGCGTGAACCTCGCGGAGATGATGGAGAAGGAGCAGGACTGGGTCGTCATCTTCGACCTTAAGGCGATTGAGGCGGCGGTCGCTAAGGGCGACTACAAGGAGTTGGGCGGCGTGCCGGTTCTCGACGGCCGTCACGGCTCGTCCTATACGCGCTATGTGCCGGTGCCGAACGGTCCGCACGGCATTAACACGGCGCCCGATGGTATCCATGTGGTGGCCAACGGCAAACTGTCGCCGACCGTCACCGTTTTCGACGTGCGCAAGTTCGACGATCTATTCGCGGGCAAGATCGAGCCGCGCGATACGGTTGTGGCGGAGCCGGAACTGGGCCTCGGACCATTGCACACCGCCTATGACGGCAGGGGCAATGCCTATACGACGCTCTTCATCGACAGCCAGATCTGCAAGTGGAACATCGAGGACGCCAAGCGTGCCTATCAAGGCGAGGAGGTCGATCCGATCCGCCAGAAGCTCGATGTGCATTATCAGCCCGGCCATAATCACACCTCCATGGGCCAGACCAAGGAAGCTGACGGCAAGTGGCTGATCTCGCTGAACAAGTTCTCCAAGGACCGGTATCTGAACGTCGGCCCGCTGAAGCCCGAGAACGATCAGCTGATCGACATATCGGGCGAGGAGATGGTGCTGGTGCATGATAATCCGACCTTCGCCGAGCCGCACGACGCAACCCTTGTGCATCGCTCAAAGATCAACCCCGTCAGCGTCTGGAAGCGCGACGATCCGATGTTCACTGATGCGGTGAAGCAGGCGGAGGCCGATGGCATCGACCTCATGACGGCGGGAGAGGTGATCCGCGACGGCAACAAGGTCCGTGTCTACATGACCTCTGCGGCACCAGCCTTCGCCCTGGAGAGTTTCACGGTGAGGCAGGGCGACGAAGTGACCGTCTATGTGACGAATATCGATGAGGTCGAGGATCTGACGCACGGCTTCAGCATCGTCAATTACGGGATCAATATGGAGATCGGGCCGCAGGCGACGGCCTCGGTTACCTTTGAAGCCACGAAGCCCGGCGTCTACTGGTACTACTGCTCCTGGTTCTGCCATGCCATGCACATGGAGATGAAGGGGCGGATGTTCGTAGAACCTCAGCCTGCGTGATGGCGATGCGGCTTCAACGCCTCATAAGCACGGTCGTGGCGGCGGCGTTTCTTGCCGCCGCCATGGCACTGCCGGCTTTTGCGGCGCGCATCGAAGTGCCCGCGAGCGCCGAACCGTTGCAGGCGGTCATCGACCGGGCGGCGGAGGATGATGTCGTCGTACTTCTTCGCGGCAATCATCAGGGACCGGTCGAAATCGGCAAGAAATTGACGCTCGACGGAGAACCCGGCGCCCGGATTCTCGGCAGCGGGGCTGGCAGCGTCGTCGTCGTCAAGGCCGAGAATGTTATCGTCCGGAATCTCGAAATCAGCGGTTCGGGACGCGACCTCGAGGCCATGGATGCTGGCGTATTCGTGACCAAGACCGCGCATGGCAGCATGGTGGAAAACAACGATATCGTTGGCAATCTCTATGGCGTCTATCTCCATGGCGCCCGGGATGCAGTCGCGCGCGGCAACAGGATCACCGGCATTCGCGAGGGGCGATCCAACGAGGCGGGCAACGGCATCTCGGTCTGGAATGCGCTGGGCGCCAAGGTGATCGGCAACGATATCCGCTTCGGCCGCGACGGCATCTACGTGGTGAGCAGCCGGCACAATCTCTTCGAGGGCAACCGTTTCCGCGACCTGCGTTTTGCCATCCATTACATGTACACCAACGACAGCGAAATCCGCGATAATCGCTCCGAGAGCAATGCGGTGGGTTTCGCGATCATGTATTCCAACAGGCTGACCATCGCCGGCAATAGCTCCCGTGGCGACCGCGATCACGGCCTGCTCCTCAACTATGCGAACGGCTCCGAGATTTCCGGCAATGTGGTGATCGGGCGGCTGCAATCGGCCGAGCGCTGGAAGAATGCCGGCAGGCTTGCCGGTGCGCATGCGCCTGCGGCGGCTGATCAAGACGCAGGCCCTGCTCAGCCGGCGGGTGGTATGCGCCTCGGGCCGCAGAAATGCGTCTTCATGTACAACGCCAACAAGAACCGCTTCCACGGCAACCGCTTCGAGGGCTGCGAGATCGGCATCCATTTCACCGCCGGCTCGGAAGGCAACGCGATCTTCGGCAACGCCTTCATCGCGAACCAAACCCAAGTGAAATATGTCGGCACGCGAAACCTCGACTGGTCGAGCGACGGCCGTGGCAATTTCTGGAGCGATAATCCCGCTTTCGATCTGGATGGTGACGGCCTGGCCGACAATCCGTACCGGCCGAACGATCTGGTCGACAAGGTTCTGTGGACCGCGCCGCGCGCCAAGATATTGCTGACGAGCCCTGCCACCCAGGTGATCCGTTGGGCTCAGGCGCAGTTCCCGGCCGTGCTGCCGGGCGGCGTGGTCGATAGCCATCCCCTCATGAGTTCGCCGGTTCCAGCGATGGAGGTTTCTCAATGACATCCAATGTCAAACTCGACGCCGTGGTGAAGCGCTATGGCGCGCGCGTAGCGACGGACCAGTTTTCGCTCGTGCTGGAAGAAGGCGAGACGATCGCCCTCGTCGGCCATAACGGGGCTGGCAAGACGACGCTGATCAAGCTGGTGCTTGGCTTGATCCGCCCTGATGCGGGGACAATCTGCGTTCTTGGAAGCGATCCCGCGCGGGGCGACGCGGAGGTGCGTCGCAGCCTCGGCTACCTGCCGGAGAATGTGGCGTTCAATCTCGCGCTCACGGGCCGCGAAACCTTGTCCTTCTACGCCAGGCTGAAGGGAGAGAGCGGCGGCGTGGTCCGCGATCTGCTCGAACATGTCGGGCTCGGTGAAGCGGGCGGCCGGCGGGTCGGCACCTATTCGAAAGGCATGCGGCAGAGGCTCGGGCTTGCCCAGGCGCTCATCGGCAAGCCGCGGCTTCTCCTCCTGGACGAGCCGACGACGGGCCTCGACCCCGCCTTGCGACAGCATTTCTACGAGATCGTGCGGGCGCTGCGGGACGAGGGTTGCACCGTTCTCATCTCCTCGCACGCGCTGGCCGAGATGGAAGGCTATGCCGATCGCGTGGTGATCATGGATCAGGGCCGCAAGATTGCGGACGGCTCGATTGACGATTTGCGCCGGATCGCCAGCATGCCATCGCGCATCCGCCTGCGGACGGCTCCCGGCGAATTGCAGCAGGTGGAAACGCACCTCGGACTCAATGGCTGCCACCGGCGGCTGAGCGACACGACGATCGAGGTGAATCTGGCATCCTCGCAGAAGATCCAGTTCATCCATCATGCGGCGGCGCTCGAGGACCAGGTTCTCGATATCGACGTGCTGCCGCCTTCGCTGGACGAGCTTTACGCGCATTTTCTTAATGGGAGGGCGGCATGAAGAGCATTCTCATCATCGCCTTGAAAGAGGTGCAGGAGGGCTTGCGCAACAGATGGGTGGTCGCAGCTACCGCGCTCTTGGCGACGCTGGCGCTGACACTCACCTTCCTAGGCAGCGCACCGACGGGCAATGTCGGGGTGGAGCCGCTAGACATCGTCATCGTAAGCCTTTCCAGCTTGACGATTTTCCTGGTGCCGCTCATCGCGCTGCTGATCTCGCATGATGCGCTGGTGGGCGAGGTGGAGCGGGGAACGATGCTGCTTCTGCTCTCCTATCCGCTTACCCGCTGGCAGATATTGCTCGGCAAATTCATCGGACATATCGCCATTCTCGCCTTCGCCACCACCATCGGCTACGGTCTGGCTGCGGCATCACTGCCGCTAACCGGCACATCGGTCAATCTCGGGAGCCTCACCGCCTTTGCCGCGATGATCGGCTCGTCGGTGGTGCTGGGCGGCGTGTTCGTCGCCATCGGCTATCTGATTAGCGCGCTTTCCGCCAACCGGGGCTCTGCGGCCGGCGTCGCCATCGGCGTGTGGCTCTTCTTCGTGCTCCTGTTCGATATGGCGCTCCTCGGCGTGCTGGTCGTCGATCAGGGCCGCGTGATCACGGCGTCCGTGCTCGATGCCGTGCTGCTGTTCAACCCCGCCGATGTTTACCGGCTCCTGAATCTCGCCGGTTCCGGTTCTGTGAGCATGCTGGCGGGCATGTCGGGGCTCGCCGACAGCAGCGTTCTTACCGCGCCGGCGCTGCTTGCGGCACTCGCCGTCTGGATCCTCCTGCCGCTCGCCTTTGCCGGTCTGGCCTTCTCACGGAGAGAATTATGAAACGTTTCCTGCTGGCCGTCGCAATGGCGGCGCTGACGCTTTCCCTGCAGGCCTGCCAGCGTGAGGCGGATGCGCCCCCCACGCCTTTTTCACTGACGGAGGAGGCGCTCGGCCATTATTGCGGCATGAACGTGCTGGAGCATCCGGGTCCAAAGGGACAGGCTATCGTGGCGAGCTTTGAGCATCCGATCTGGTTCTCTTCCGCGCGCGATGCCATCGCCTTCACCATGCTGCCGGAGGAGGCGAAGGACATCCGGGGCGTTTTCGTCTCTGACATGGCCAACGCGCCGAGCTGGGAGGAGCCCGGCCCGGACAACTGGGTTGATGCCTCGAAGGCTTTCTTCGTCATCGCAAGCGAGGTGAAGGGCGGCATGGGCGCCGACGAGGCGGTGCCCTTCTCGACCGAAGCCGCCGCCAAGGCCTTTTCGCAGCAGCATGGCGGTCTGGTTGTCACTTTGGCTGAGATACCCAGAAACTACATTCTGGGCAGCGGAAGCGAGATGGAGACGAGTATGTCGACCACCACAACGGGACGAGAGGAGATGTGACATGCACCCCAGGCTTTCGCGTCGTCGCATGATCAAGATCAGCGCCGCAGCGGCGGGACTTGCCTTGCTGCCCGCCCGTCTTCAGGCTGCCGTCCCCACCGCCGTTCAGTGGCGGGGCAGGGCGCTCGGTGCGACCGCAAGCCTCACGCTCAATCATCCAGACCCGGCAGAGGCGCATCGCCTGATCGAGAGGATCGAGGCGGAGATCCGGCGGCTCGAACGGATATTCAGTCTCTATCTTCCCGATTCCGAACTGGCCGTGCTCAACCGGGACTGCGCCATCGATTCCCCGTCCCGGGAGCTGGTGGCGTTGCTTGACGCCTGCCGTAACTATCGGGAGATCACCGGCGGCGTCTTCGACCCGACCGTTCAGCCATTGTGGGAGGCCTATCGGCAGTATTTCGCTTCCGGGACAAGCGAAGGATCGTTGGAGAGATGCGTCGCCGTCGCGCTATCGAATGTCGGGCTCGACGGTGTGATGGCAGACCGCAATCGCATCGCCTTCGCGAAACCGGGCATGGGGCTTACGCTGAACGGGGTTGCGCAGGGCGCTATCACCGACCGCATCATCGACATGATCAAGGCAGCGGGACTGACCTCATGCCTCGCCGATCTGGGCGAGTGCCGGGCGCTTGGTACGGCCGCCGACGGCAGTGGCTGGCGGGTGGGAATCGATAATCCGCTCAACAGTGGTGAGGTGGCGAAGATTCTCGAAATCACGGACCGGGCGGTCGCCACATCAAGTCCGCTCGGCTTTCGTTTCGAGGAGAGCGGTCGCCACAATCATCTTCTCGATCCCCTGAGCGGTCTTTCCGCACGACGCCATGCAAGCGTCACCGTCGTGGCGCGGTGCGCCGAGGAGGCGGATGCGCTCTCTACCGCTTTCAGCCTGATGGAGCCGGAACAAGCGCGCGAGGTGGTGCAGAAAATGAGAAAGATCGACGTTTTTTTCATCGATTTCGATGGAAAAATCACCGAATTGCGAACGGAAAATCTATAGGTTCGTACCGTCCCACGCAGTGGCCGTCGCCGGTGCAATCCGCAATAGATCGACGGCACGACGTGCGATTTGCTCGACAATCTCGTCAATGCCAGTTGGCCTCAAATAGAAGGCCGGCACCGGCGGCATGACGATCGCGCCCATCTCGGTCACCGCGGTCATTGCCCGGAGATGGCCGAGATGCAGCGGCGTTTCGCGGGCGATCAGGATGAGCGGACGGCGCTCCTTGAGATGCACATCGGCCGCCCTTACCAGAAGATTGTCGGAAAGCGAATGGGCGGTGGCCGATAGCGTGCGCATGGAGCAGGGCGCGACGATCATGCCTGATGTGGGGGTGGAGCCCGAGGCGATTGCCGCGCCGATATCTGAAGCATCATGCCGGCGCACGGGAAGGGCGTCTATTTCGGCGAGGGCATCGCGGCCGAGCTCCTCAGCAATCGTGCGTTCGGCGGCTTCAGAGATGACGAGATCGACGGAGGCGCTAATATTGAGGAGATTCCAGACGATCTGCACCCCGATGGCGGCGCCCGAAGCGCCGCTGATCCCGACCACGACACGCACCGTCATTTCTCCGCTCGCGCCTGAAGGCCGAGATACGGCCAGAGCGCATCGATTTTTCTGGAAATTTCGATAGGCATGATAAGCGGCTTGCCCCATTCGCGGATCGTCTCGGCGCCGACCTTGGTGGTGGCATCGATCCCGAGCTTGCCGCCGAGGCCGGGTTCCGGTGAGGCGAAATCGAGATAATCGATCGGCGTGCGCTCCAGCAGCATGAGGTCGCGCGAAGGATCGGCGCGCGTCGAGGCGGCCCACAGGATATCGGCGCCGCTGCGAACGTCGATATCGTCGTCCACGACGATAATGCCCTTGGTATAGCTGAACTGCGGCAGCATTCCCCAGAGACCCGCCATCACGCGGCGCGCCTGGCCGGGATAGCATTTGCGGATCGACACCACCGCCAGCCGGTAGGAACAGGCATCCGGCGGAAAATGAATGTCCGCGATCTCCGGCATCTGCTGGCGGATGAGCGGAACGGCCAGATGATTGAGCGCCTCGCCGATGATCGACGGCTCGTCAGGCGGCCGGCCGGTGAAGGTCGAGACATAGAGAGGGTCGTTACGGGTGGTGATTGCCGTCACCTGCATTACGGGGAATTTTTCCACCTGATTGTAATATCCGGTATGGTCGCCATAGGGGCCTTCTGGTGCTGTTTCGGTGGCGGATACCCAACCCTCTATGACGATCTCGGCATCGGCTGGGACCATCAGCGGCACGGTGACGGCGGGAGCGCCGCGCGGGCGCTCGCTGCGAATGAGGCCGGCAAAACTCATCTCCGACAGCGTTTCCGGGAGGGGCAGGGCGGCTGCGAGCATGGTGCCAGGATCGGCGCCGATGGCGATGGCGACCGGTGTGTCCTCCCCTAGCGCCGTCCAGGCACGGTGATGCGCCGCGCCGCCGCGGTGCGCGAGCCACCGCATGATCAGGCGGTCGCGGGAGAGCACCTGCATGCGGTAGACGCCGACGTTCAGGCTCGCAACATCGGCGGGATCGGCATGTGGCGGGCGCGTGATGACGAGCGGCCAGGTAATGAGTGGTGCTGGCTCGCCCGGCCAGCAGGTCTGGATCGGCAGAAGGCCCAGATCGACATCGGCTCCGCGGCGGATGACGGCCTGCACCGGCGGACGCGATATGATTTGCGCGCGGGTGCGCAGTGCGGCCTTGAGCATGGGCCAGCGGCTCATCGCATCGCGCAGGCCGTTGATAGGCTGCGGTCCCCGCAACGCGGCGAGCGCCTCGCCGAGGGCGGGAAGATGTTCGGGCAATATACCGAGACCGGCAGCGACGCGGCGGACCGTTCCAAAGAGATTGACGACGACGGGCATGGTCGCTGGCTCGCCATTCGCACCTGTCGCTCGGTCGAAGCGCAGAGTCGGGCCGCCGTTCATCAATACGCGGCGATGAACTTCCGTCATCTCATGGACGAGCGAGACCGGCGCCGCGATGGAGGCGAGGTCATCTTCCGCCACCAGATGGGCGAGAAAATCACGCAGGTTCCTGAAAGGGGGCAGATCGCGGAAGGGCATGGATTTTTCCTCAGGTGGCTTCCATGCCCTTCCCGCCCGTTCCATGTCTTTGCGCCAGCGCAAAGACATGAGGCTTTTTTCCTGCATGCTGCGGTCATGAATGATGAACATGCTCTTCCCGCCCTTCCAGGTGCGGTCCGGCTTATCCTCTCGCCACTGCCTCTGGCTCCTCTCGAATTCGCTCTCCAGCGGCTGGTGGAAAGCGTCGGGCGGCGCAAACCCGACCTTTTTGCCCGGCTTGGCACGCAGGGCGACAAGGTCTTCCTCATCGATCCGACCGATTTTCCCTTCGTTTTTCGAATGATCCCCTCCCGCGATCGGCCGCGAATCAAGGCGCTGCGCCGTGAAAATTCCGGCGTCTGGGATGCGCGGATCGCCGGTACGCTCAGCGCACTCCTTGGCATGATCCATGGTGAGGCGGATGGCGATGCCCTCTTCTTCTCGCGCGATATCATCATCGAGGGCGATACGGAGGCGGTGCTGGCGCTGCGCAACGCGCTCGACGATGCGGAACTCGATCTCGTCGCGGAGATGGTGGCGATGTTTGGCGCGAAGGGTGAAGGGATCGAGCGGATCGCAAGAAGCCTGGTACCGGCGGCGTCCCACCTGACCGGGCTCACACTGACGCGTTGGGACAGGAGTTGAAACATGCAGAATAGCCGGCGCCCGGAACTCGTCTGTCCGGCCGGTACGCCTGCGGCGCTGCGCGCCGCTGTCGATGCCGGCGCCGACAGCGTCTATTGCGGGTTTTGCGACGAGACCAATGCGCGCAACTTTCCCGGTCTCAATTTCACGTCCGTGGAACTTGCGGAAGGTGTGCGCTATGCCCATACCGGCGGGGCGCGCATTCTCGTCGCGATCAACACCTTCCCCCGGGCCGGGGCGGCGGAACTTTGGCATCGGGCCATCGACAATGCTGTGCGTGCCGGGGCCGACGCCGTCATCCTCGCCGATATCGGACTTCTTGCCTACGCCAGGGAGCGGCATCCTGATCTGAGGCGGCATCTCTCCGTGCAAGCCGCGGCTTCGAATGCCGATGCAATCCGCTTCTATGTGGAAGAGTTCGGCGTCAGGCGCGTGGTGCTGCCGCGCGTGCTGACAGTCAATGAGATCGCGGCGATCAACCGGGAGGTGGCTTGCGAGACGGAGGTCTTCGTCTTCGGCGGCCTGTGCGTGATGGCGGAAGGGCGATGCTCGCTCTCCTCCTACGCCACCGGCAAGTCGCCTAATATGAACGGCGTTTGTTCGCCGGCGAGCCACGTACACTACCGCGAGGAGAAGGGCGAGCTCGTCTCCCGGCTGGGTGATTTCACCATCGACCGTGTGCCGCGGCATCAGCCGGCACCCTATCCGACCCTGTGCAAGGGCTGCTTCTCGGCGGGCGATTATCGCGGGCATGTCTTCGAGGACCCGGTGAGCCTAGATGCGGCAACGCTTATTCCGCAACTCGTGCAAGCCGGGGTCAGCGCGTTCAAGATCGAGGGGCGGCAGCGGAGCCGGTCCTATATTCGCGACGTGGTGACGAATTTCCGCCGGGCGGTTGATGCACAGATGGCAGGCGAGCCCATTCCGGCCGGCGTGCTGCAGCATTTGAGCGAAGGCCAGACGACCACCGCCGGCGCCTATCGCAAGACATGGCGATGAAAGAGAAGAACATGACTAGAAACTCCACCATCACCCTTGGGCCGCTGCTCTTCAACTGGACAGCGGACCAGTGGAGCGATTTTTACGCCCGCATCGCGGACGAGGCGCCGGTCGACCGCGTCTGTCTTGGCGAGGTGGTCTGCTCCAAGCGCCTGCCGTTCTATATCGACCGGATTCCCCAGGCGATCGAGCGGCTGCAGCGGGCGGGAAAAGAGATCATTCTCTCCTCCCTGGCGCTCGTCACCCTGAAGCGCGAGCGGCAGATGTGTGCTGATTTGGCCATTCATGACGATCTGGAGGTCGAGGTCAATGATCTCACCATGCTTGCCCGTCTCGGCCACGGCCGGTCTTTCACGGTCGGTCCACTGATCAACGTCTATAATGAAGGCACGCTCGCCTATCTCGCGCAGCGTGGCGCCACACGCATCTGCCTGCCTCCCGAACTGCCGTTTGCTTCCATCGAGCTTTTGTCAGGGGAAGCCGCGTTCTATGGTATCGAGCCAGAGGTATGGGCCTTCGGCCGCATGCCGCTCGCCATCTCGGGACGCTGCTATCACGCGCGGGTGCATGGTCTTGCCAAGGACAATTGCCAGTTCGTCTGCGGTAAGGATCCGGACGGGCTGGAGGTGGATACGCTGGATGGCGAGGCGTTCCTCGCCGTCAACGGCGTGCAGACGCTTTCCTCCACCTATTGCAGTCTCCTGGAGGATATCGGGCGGCTGATCTCGTCCGGTGTTACATCGTTCCGCCTGTCACCGCATGGTGGCGGCAAGATGGTTGCGGTGGCTGAACTCTTCCGGCGCGTTCTCGATGCGCAAATGGGCGGGCAGGAGGCTGGGCACAGCCTTGCCGCCCTGTTGCCGGGTACGGCATTCTCGAACGGTTTTCTCAGGGGGCGGTATGGTGCCGCTTATGAGCGGGCCTGAGCGGAGATCATTGCTGCATGCGGTGCAGGATCGTCACCGTGTGGACATTCTCGGCATAGATCACCACGAATTTGACCGTATGACCATCTCACGCGTACCAGGGAGGCGCCCGGCGCGGTATAGCTCGGGATATTCCAGCAGCTGTGCCGCCTCTAAAATGCTGCAAGTTGAGGAATTTTCGTGATAACGTGCCATTCATGGCGACGGCTCATCTGATTCACGGCTATTTGGGATCCGGAAAAACTACATTTTCACGACGTTTGGAGCATCAGACTTCCGCCATCCGCTTCACGCATAACGAGTGGATGCAGCGGCTCTATGGTAAGGACCCGCCTGAACAACAATTTGCGGAATATGCCAAGCGCGTTTCCTTCCTTATGGAGGAATTATGGGTTCGATGTCTTCGCATGAATGTGGATGTCATTCTCGACTTTGGATTTTGGTCGCAGGCCGAAAGAGACCGTATTCGGTCGGTCATCACCGAGTTTGGGGCTGATTTCAGGCTCTATCGTTTGACATGCCCCGACGAGATCGCATGGAAGCGCATTCAGGCCCGCAATAACGCGCCGGATTGCAGTCTCTACATCGCGGCGAATACCTTTTCGGTGCTTAAAGCTCGTTTCGAGCCCCTTGATGAGGATGAGGCCAGGATGGAGGTGCCGCAGAACTTCTGAAACTGCAGGTCGAGCAGCAACTGCACCAGCTATCAGCGATGTCGGCTTGCAAGTTTTTGAAAGGATGGTGGGCGTGACAGGGATTGAACCTGTGACCCCTACGATGTCAACGTAGTGCTCTCCCGCTGAGCTACACGCCCATCCGACGAGGGCGCATACACCACATCGGCATGCGCCCGTCAATGCCTGATTTTGAACTTCCGCCGGTTTTTCGTTTGCTGCCGGCGGATGCCGGTCAGGCGGCAACCAGCATCTTCTCGATCTCGTTGACGAGATCGCGCAAGTGGAACGGCTTCGACAGGACCTTGGCGTCCTTCGGCGCGTTCGAATCGGGATTGAGCGCCACCGCTGCAAAACCGGTGATGAACATGACCTTGAGATCGGGATCGATCTCGGTGGCGCGGCGTGCCAGCTCTATCCCGTCCATTTCGGGCATGACGATATCGGTCAAAAGCAGCGAGAAGGGCTCCTCGCGAAGCCGCTCATAGGCGCTGGCGCCATTGTCGAAATGCGTTACGTGATAGCCCGCCTTCTCAAGTGCTTTCACCAGAAAGCGGCGCATATCATTATCATCTTCCGCAAGAAGGATTCTTTTCATTGCTCCGTCCGAAATTTCCGGTTGCCCTGCCATTTGCCCAGCACGTGCGCGGCGGGCGACTCAACCCATTTCAAGAAACGCCTTTTTGGTAAATATCGGATGAATGCGGGCCTTGACAATAGAGACAGAAGGGCTCGCTTGTCGAGAGGCTGCATTGCACGGGCGCTAAACTGCGTCCGGTCACATTGACGAGAACCGGGCACCGGCGATCGCCGGAGGGCTGGACAGCATGGGCTTCTGCTGGCAATTTCATCCCTATGACATGGCCATTTGACGGATGGTCTCCATTGCGACACCTGGGACGATGATCGAGGGATAGTGTTGGGCCGATGACAGTGGAGTGCGAATTTTCCCTGGTTCCGCCGTATGAGGTTCGTGCACCCGCGGAGCAGCGCATTCCCTTCGTGTTCGATTCGCCGCATAGCGGGCGCTATTACCCGCCCCGCTTTCTTGCTTCGTCCCGGCTCGACCAGCATGCGATCCGGCGGTCGGAGGACTGCTATGTCGAGGAATTGTTCGGCGGCGCCGTGGCGCTCGGCGCGCCGATGCTTCTGGCGCATTTCCCGCGCGCCTATCTCGACGTCAATCGCGAGCCCTATGAACTCGATCCACGCATGTTCACGGAGCCGCTGCCGTCCTATGCCAACGCGCAGTCGGCGCGGGTCGCGGGCGGGCTCGGCACGGTGCCGCGCCTGGTCGGCGAAGGGCAGGACATCTATCCCGGCAAATTGCCGCTCACAGAGGCTTTGGAGCGGATAGAGACGCTCTACAAGCCCTATCACGCTGTTTTGAGCCGCCTCATCGCCGATACGCATCGCCGTTTCGGCTTCTGCGTGCTGGTCGATTGCCATTCCATGCCGGCGGGAATCCGGGTGGGGGACGGGATCGGACGGCCGGATTTCATCGTGGGCGACCGGTTCGGCATGTCGTGCAGCGATGCGCTTTCCGCCTCGGCAATCGAGCTTCTGCGCGATATGGGTTATGCGGTGGCGCATAACAAACCCTATGCGGGCGGCTATATCACCGAACATTACGGCCAGCCGGCGAAGGGCTTCCACGCGCTGCAGATCGAGGTCAATCGCGGCCTTTACCTCAACGAGCGTACATTCGAGAAGAGCTCCGGTTTCGACCAGCTGCGCAAGGACCTGGACCTGTTCCTGGCGGATTTGTCGTCATTGCCGGATTATCATTTCGGCTTGCCGCCGCTTGCCGCGGAATAGCAGGCGGGAACGCCGTTTCGTTTTCCAGAACATCGCTGTAATCACAAATTGGCGCCGCTCGGCTGCATCGGCAGCGGAGCAGGCAAAAAAAAGACCGCCCGCAGGCGGCCGAAGTCTAGGGAGGAAACGCCCAAGGAGGGCATAGACAGGGAGCCCTGTCTGATGCTTACTTTATGCTGCGTCGCACAAAGGGTCAAGCTGAAAAAGCGATAATTTGTGCATTGGATATTCATGCCTAAATTCAAGGCAGTTTTGGCAGAAATTGCCTCGATTGCAGTCTTTAATACCTCATGAGGAGGCCGGTTTGGTCGTCGATAAATCATTTCTTGTGCAGCTTGCAGCGGCCGCGGCGGCCGAAACACTTCCGCGATTCCGCAGTCCCGTGTCTGTCGACAATAAATATGCCGTCGGGTTCGATCCGGTGACGGAGGCCGATCGCGAGGCAGAGCGGGCGATCCGATCCGTTATCCGCAGCGCCTATCCCGATCACGGCATCCTGGGCGAGGAGCATGGATCGGAAAATCTCGATCACAGCCATGTCTGGGTGATCGACCCGATCGACGGGACGCGCGCCTTTATTTCCGGCCTGCCGGTCTGGGGAACGCTGGTGGGGTTGATGGTGGACGGCAAGGCCAAGGCCGGGCTGATGTCGCAGCCCTTCACCGGTGAATTCTTCTATTGCGATGGCGAGGCTGCGTTTTACGAGCGCCAGTGCACAGGCGAGGCCGGGGAGACGAAACGGCTGAAGACCCGGGACACGGCAGCGCTTGCCGATGCCACCCTGTTCACCACCACGCCGGCTCTCTACAAGGAGGCGAAGCGCCTTGCCTATGACCGGCTGGAGGCCGTGGTGCGCCTGCCGCGCTATGGCGTGGATTGCTATGCCTTCGCGATGGTGGCGGCGGGTTTTGTCGATATAGCGGTCGAGACGGGTCTACAGCCCTATGACATCGTGGCGCTGATCCCGATCATTGAGAAGGCCGGCGGCGTGGTGACGCGCTGGGACGGCGGCCCGGCGGAAAAGGGCGGCGACATCATCGCCGCCGCCACGCCGGAGCTGCACAAAGCGGCGCTCGATCTGCTCAATGCAAGCTGATCCTAAAGGCTTTCGGCCGGTTCGGTGGCGGTCGTGTTTTCGGGCTCGTCCGAACCCGGTATGAAGGCGTCGAAAGCGGCCAGCAGCTGCTCGCGATAGAAATCGGCTTCCTGCAGGATCTCATGGCGTGCGCCGTCGATGGTCAGCAAAGCACCATTGCGTAACTGCGTGGCGAAGCGCTCAATGGCTGGCGTCGAGACGACGCTGTCGGCGCCGGCAGCGATGATGAGCGTGGGAATGCTGATGCCCGCGATGAAATCAGGGTGCTGGACCCGATCGATGGCATGAAGGGCGGCCGAGACCCAGCGCACCGTCGGTCCGCCCAGCCCGAGCTGCGGCTGGTGGCGCACGATATCGATATTGCGCATATAGCGGGCGGGATCACTGGTGAGCGGATTGCCTGCAAAAGGCCTGCCGCCGACCTGATATCGGCTGTTTGCCGCATAACGCCTGCCCATTCCGATCAGGCTGAGAGAGCGTGTGGCAATACGGATGCATTTGATGCCGAACGGGGAGCCGGGAAGGCCGAGCAGCGGGGCGACCAGCACCATGCGGCGGACACGATTGGCGAGCACCGGGGCGGCGAGCAGAGAGACGAGCGCGCCGGCGGAATGGGCGAGGATATAGAATGGCGGCGGGCAGTCCGGCAGAACGAGATCCCGGAAGACCTGATCGAGATCCGAGGCATAATCGTCGAAACGGTCGACATGGCCGCGCATCGCATCGCGGATCATGCGGCTGGAGCCGCCTTGGCCGCGCCAGTCGAAACACACCACCGTCAAGCCGCGCCCGGCCAGGTCGGCGATGGTCTCGAAATATTTCTCGATGCATTCATTGCGGCCGTGCAGCAGGAGAACGGTGCCATGCAACGGCCGGCCGGCGGCTTGCGTGACGGCATAGCGCAATTTCCGGCCGTCCCGCATCTCCAGCATGCCGGAGCGGGTTGCGGCGGGGATCTGGTTGGTGTCGGTTTCGAAGAGAAGATCAGCCATGCGCGGCGGCAACGACGTCCAAGATTGACACGATCACCCATCGATAGGCTGCCCCGTGGGAAAGGTCAAATAACAAGAGGCCATGAAAAGTGGGCTGAATGGCTGCAAAAGCCGTGAGCCGGAAGCTCCACGACGGAACCTCCGGCTTGACCTGCCGTCTGGAAGGGACGTTACATCGGGCAGGCCGTTCGGTGTGCCTTGCTTACGGCTTTGTTACGGGTTGATTTCGATGCTGAAGCCCGAGCGGCGCGGGCCACCGGCACGCTGTTCGTCCAGGATGCGGCCGTTGCGGGCATCGACGATGAGCAGCACGCGACGTCCGCCCGGCCGCGTGGCACGGACGAAATAACGGCCCCGGCGCAGATCGATATCGCCGACCGCATAGCCGCGGCGTTCCAGCATTCTGGCCACGCGGCGGGGGCTCATGATCTCATCGCGGTAGCGGTCGCGATCCCGCCAGTCGCGGTCGCGGCGTTCATAACCGCCATAATGGCGCGGCGGCGGAGGGGCATCGCGATAATAATCATCATCCCAGCCCTGGGCCAGAATGATATTCGACTGCCCGGCGGCGAAGGCGGGGGCGGAAATGCCGATTGCAAGCGTTGCGGCGGCGGCGATGGCCAGGATAGCCTTTTTCATTGACCTATTCCTTTTAAGTGCCGGAACCCTCCGGACATGGTGTGAACTTAAGCCCCGCAAGCTGAATAATGGCCGAAGGCGGCATTCATCTGGCGTTCAGCGATGCCCACAGCAAAATTTGCATTGTTTTACGGGGCGCGATCCATCCCTTGAAATCATGAAATGACGCCCCCAAATCATGATTGCAGCCGCCATATGGGGCTGCTGGTCCAAGAAAATTCGCCGATGACCGGGAATTTTCAAATTTTGAATGCGCATCGGGCTTTCCAAAAATCGAAACCGATTTTCGGGCCGATGCTGGGACCAAAACGCAAATTGTCGCTCTGAAGGAGGGCTTACCCATGCGTCACGTTGATTTTTCACCGCTCTATCGTTCCACCGTCGGCTTCGACCGGCTTTTCACCATGCTTGATTCGCTCGCGCAGCCTGAAGGCGCGCAGACCTATCCGCCCTATAATATCGAGCGGACGGGCGAAAATGCTTATCGCATCACGATGGCCGTTGCCGGTTTCTCGGAAGACGAAATCGAGATCGAGGCTCACCGCAACCAGCTGACCGTCAAAGGCCAGAAGGCGGAAGAAAATGCCGAAAAGAGCGCCGAAGTGCTTTATCGCGGTATCGCCGCGCGCGCTTTCGAGCGCCGCTTCCAGCTCGCCGATTTCGTTGAAGTCAGCGGCGCAAGCCTGAAGAACGGCCTGCTGCACATCGATCTGAAGCGCGAAATTCCTGAGAATCTGAAGCCGCGCAAGATCGCTGTAACGGCTGTTTCTTCCGAGAAAGCCAAGCAGATCGAGACCAAGGCCGCGGAATAATCATTCCCGGCCGGAAATGAGAGCGGCGCCTTCGGGCGCCGCTTTTTTATTTTCTATTGTTCAGGCAATCAACTCGCCGAACCGGTCCACCTCGTCCTCCGAGGTGGTGAAACTCGTCACGAAGCGGGCGAAAATCTCCCCGTCCTCGACGCGGCCCATCTCCGAGTGCGGCGGGTTCCAGTCATAGAAGATGGCACCCTCAAGGTGCAGCTTTTCGCTGACACTCTTCTTCATGATGGCGAAGACCTCGTTGGCCTGCGTCGGCCAAGCCAGGCGGATGCGTTCGGATGCGCGGATATGGTCGGCAAGCCGCGCCGCCATTGCATTGGCATGGGTTGCAAGTTCCAGCCACAGGCCCCCATCGAAATAGGCATCGAACTGGGCGGCGATGAAGCGCGTCTTGGAGAAGAGCTGGGCGGCGCGCTTGCGGATGAACGGCAGATCCTTCGCCTGCGCCGGATCCATGAACACCAGCGCCTCGGCACACCAGCAGCCGTTCTTCGTGCCGCCGAATGAAACGATGTCGACGCCCTGCCGCCACGTCATATCCGCCGGCGAGGCGCCGAGCGAGACGAGCGCATTGGCAAAGCGTGCGCCATCCATATGCAGCGGCAGGCCATGCTCGTGGCAGATAGCGGAGATGCCCGCGATATCGCGGAGGCTGTAGAGCGTGCCGACTTCGGTGGCCTGGGTGATAGAGACGGCCATCGGCTGGCCGGCATGGATGAAGGCCGGGTTGAATCGCTTCAATTCCCGCTTCAGATTGGCGGGATCGATCCGTCCGAGCTCGCCATCCACAGGATGCAGGCGGGCGCCGCCGGTGAAATACTCCGGAGCGCCGCATTCGTCCTCGATGGCGTGAGCCTCGCGGTGGCAGAAGGAGACGCCGCCGGGCCGGTTGACGCTTGCCAGCGCCAGCGAATTGGCCGCAGTGCCCGTCCCAACGAAAAAAACCGCAACCTCGCGCTCGAATATCTCGTTGAAGCGCTTTTCCACGGCGCGATCGAGCTCGCTTGCACCATAGGAAGCGGCAAAACCGCCGGCATGGCGGCTGAGGCTTTCGGCGATCTTGGGGTGGGCACCCGCCCAATTATCGGATGCGAAATTCATTCGGTTTCTCCGGGTGGCACTTCGAGGCGGACTCTTCTTGCACCGCGGTGGAACCGGCTGTCCATAGGAAATCGGGCTGGCGCATTGCCCACCGGTGGACAAATGAGGTTACCCATAAGCCAGTTAATTTCACTGGCTGTAGCGCAGAAAGCCGCAGAATCCCCTGGACAGACAATTTCATGAACGCTGGATGCGCGCTTGCGCAACAATATTTCGGGTTGGGGGATTTTATTTTGCTTTTCCATCTTGTGGTGGGGCATAATTTCTGTCATAGAATATAGGACAGCAATGCTGTCTTATTTAACCGACTTAATCTCGGATAAAGGCGTATAGTCGTCTCTGTCCGGGTTTTGTCGCGGGCAGGTCTGCAAGGCGGACAGGCTGGACGGACAAGCGGTCCGGTGCCGTCTTGCTGGCGCAAAAGCGCAGGGAATGCGGATGAAAGCCATACCTCATCCGCTTCGCAAAGGCTCTTGCAATTATATGCCGCATGGACGCGGGGTGGAATTGACCATATTCCCCCCTGATAAGAATGACCGCCCCTGAAGGGGCTTGAGACAGGAGGAAATGACGATGACGGAATTGACGCCATCTGTAACGACCGAGCTTCAGCAGGGCGTGCAGAACCGCGCGGTCAAAACCGCGAAAACGTCACGAACTCCAACACGCACGACGCCGGCTGGGTTTCCGGTGCGTCAGGGTCTCTACGATCCGCGCAACGAGCATGATGCATGCGGCGTCGGCTTCATCGCGCATATGAAGGGTGTGAAGTCGCATCAGGTGGTCAATGACGGCCTTTTGATGCTGGAAAACCTCACCCATCGCGGTGCGGTGGGCGCCGACCCGCTGATGGGCGATGGCGCGGGTATGCTGGTGCAGATCCCGGACCGCTTCTTCCGCGAGGAGATGGCGGTACAGGGCATCGAGCTGCCGCCCGCCGGGCAGTATGCGGTGGGCTATTTCTTCATGCCGCAGGATGCGGAGCAGCGGGCGCATATCGAAACGGTGATCGAGGAAGTGATCGCTGCCGAGGGGCAAGCGCTCATTGGCTTCCGCGATGTTCCCGTCGATAATTCGTCGCTGTCGAAGGCGTCGCACATCGTGGCGACCGAACCCTATCACCGGCAGGTCTTCATCGGACGCAATCCGAGCATCGCGACCGATGACGATTTCGAGCGCCGTCTGTTCGTGCTGCGCAAAGTCATCTCCAACCGCATCTTCCAGGAGACGGACGGCCGCGACAATGGCTTCTACATCGTGTCGATGTCGTCGCGCACCATCGTCTACAAGGGCATGTTCCTGGCCTATCAGGTCGGCGCCTATTACAAGGATTTGAAGGATCCGCGCTTCGAGAGCGCGGTGGCACTGGTGCACCAGCGCTTTTCGACCAACACCTTCCCATCCTGGAAGCTTGCGCACCCCTACCGCATGGTCGCGCACAATGGCGAGATCAACACGCTGCGCGGCAACGTGAACTGGATGGCGGCGCGGCAGGCCTCGGTCGATTCCGAGCTTTTCGGCAACGACATCTCCAAGCTGTGGCCGATCTCCTATGAAGGGCAGTCGGATACGGCCTGCTTCGACAACGCGCTGGAATTCCTGTTCCAGGGCGGCTATCCGCTGGCGCATGCCATGATGATGCTGATCCCCGAGGCATGGTCGGGCAACAAGCTGATGAGCGAGGAGCGCAAGGCGTTCTACGAATATCACGCGGCGCTGATGGAGCCTTGGGATGGCCCAGCGGCCGTCGCCTTCACCGATGGCCGGCAGATCGGCGCCACGCTCGACCGCAACGGCCTGCGGCCGGCCCGCTACATCGTCACCGACGACGATTTCGTCATCATGGCGTCGGAAGCGGGCGTCCTGCCGGTCGACGAAAAGAAGATCGTCAAGAAGTGGCGTCTGCAGCCGGGTCGCATGCTGCTCATAGACATGGAAGAGGGGCGCATCGTTTCGGACGAGGAGATCAAGTCCGAGATCGCGCAGCGCCACCCCTACAAGCAGTGGCTGAAGAACACGCAGCTCATCCTGGAGGATCTGAGCCCCGTGGAGCCGCGTGCCCTGCGCAAGGATGTGAGCCTGCTCGACCGGCAGCAGACCTTCGGCTACACGCAGGAGGATACCAAGATCCTCATGGCGCCGATGGCGACCACGGGGCAGGAGGCCATCGGCTCGATGGGCACCGACACGCCGATTTCGGCGATGTCGGACAAGTCGAAGCTGCTCTACACCTATTTCAAGCAGAATTTCGCGCAGGTGACGAACCCGCCGATCGACCCGATCCGCGAGGAGCTGGTGATGAGCCTCGTCTCCTTCATCGGCCCGCGCCCGAACATTTTTGATCTGGTGGGTACCTCGCGGCGCAAGCGCCTCGAAGTGCGCCAGCCGATCCTGACCAATGGCGATCTCGAAAAGATCCGCTCCATCGGCCATACCGAGGACCGGTTCGACACCAAGACGCTCGACATCACCTATAATACGGGTGAGGGCCCGGCGGGCATGCATGGCGCGATCGAGCGCCTTTGCGACCGCGCGGAAGCGGCGGTTCACGGCGGCTACAACATCATCATCCTGTCGGACCGCCAGGTCGGCCCGGACCGCATCCCGATCCCGGCGCTGCTGGCGACGGCGGCGGTGCATCATCACCTGATCCGCAAGGGTCTGAGAACGTCCGTGGGGCTGGTGGTCGAATCCGGCGAGCCGCGCGAGGTGCATCATTTCTGCTGTCTGGCGGGCTATGGCGCCGAGGCGATCAATCCCTATCTCGCCTTCGATACGCTGCTCGACATGCACCGGCGCAAGGAGTTTCCGCCTGAGGTGGACGCGCATGAGGTCGTCTATCGCTACATCAAGTCGATCGGCAAGGGCATCCTCAAGGTCATGTCCAAGATGGGCATCTCGACCTATCAGTCCTATTGCGGCGCGCAGATCTTCGATGCGGTCGGGTTGAAGTCCGAATTCGTCGACAAGTTCTTCTTCGGCACGGCGACCACTATCGAGGGCGTCGGGCTAGAGGAGATCGCCGAGGAAACCGTGTGCCGTCATACGGATGCGTTCGGCAACGATCCGGTGCTTTTGACGACGCTCGACGTCGGCGGCGAGTATGCCTACCGTATCCGCGGCGAGGCGCATCAATGGTCGCCCGACGCGGTGGCCAAGCTGCAGCACGCCGTGCGCACGGAAAACCCTGCCACCTTCAAGGAATATTCCGACCTGATCAATGGTCGGTCGGCGGCGGCGAAGACCATCCGCGGCCTGTTCCACATCAAGTCGGCCGAGGAACGCGGGCTGAAGCCTGTGCCGCTCGAGGAAGTGGAGCCGGCGAAGGAAATCGTCAAGCGGTTCTCGACCGGAGCGATGTCATTCGGCTCGATCTCCAGGGAAGCGCATACGACCCTCGCCATCGCGATGAACAGCATGGGCGGCAAGTCGAACACCGGCGAGGGCGGCGAAGAGCCTGATCGCTTTTATCCGCTGCCGAACGGCAAGCCGAACCCAGAGCGCTCGGCGATCAAGCAGGTGGCATCGGGCCGGTTCGGCGTGACGACGGAATATCTCGTCAATTCCGACATGATGCAGATCAAGGTGGCGCAGGGCGCAAAGCCCGGCGAGGGTGGCCAACTGCCCGGCCACAAGGTGGATGCGACCATCGCCAAGACGCGGCACTCGACGCCGGGCGTCGGCCTTATCTCGCCGCCGCCGCACCACGACATCTATTCGATCGAGGACCTGGCGCAGCTCATCTACGATCTGAAGAACGTCAATCCGGCGGCGGACGTCTCCGTCAAGCTGGTGTCGGAAGTGGGCGTTGGCACGGTTGCGGCAGGCGTCGCCAAGGCGCGCGCCGATCACATCACCATTGCCGGTTATGATGGCGGCACGGGCGCGTCACCGCTCACGTCGCTGAAGCATGCCGGATCCCCGTGGGAAATGGGGCTCGCCGAAACGCACCAGACGCTGGTGCTGAATGGTCTGCGTTCGCGCATCGCGCTGCAGGTTGACGGCGGCCTGCGTACAGGCCGCGATGTCATCATCGGCGCGCTGCTCGGTGCGGACGAATTCGGCTTCTCCACCGCGCCGCTGATCGCGGCGGGCTGTATCATGATGCGCAAATGCCATCTCAACACCTGCCCTGTGGGCGTCGCCACGCAGGATCCCGTCCTGCGCAAGCGCTTCAAGGGCACGCCGGAGCATGTGATCAACTTCTTCTTCTATCTGGCGGAGGAAGTGCGGCAGTTCCTGGCTGAAATGGGCTACACTAGGCTGGAACAGATCATCGGCGAAACCGATCTTCTCGAGAAGCAGGCGATGATCGACCATTGGAAGGCTCGGGGCCTCGATTTCAGCCGCATCTTCTATAAGCCGGAAGCGCCGAAGGAGAAGATCTACTGGACCGAAAGGCAGCATCACCCGATCGATGATGTGCTCGACCGCAAGCTGATCGAGCAGGCGTTGCCGGCGCTCGAAAACAAGACCCCTGTCAAGATCGAGCTGCCGATCAAGAATGTCGACCGCTCGGCGGGCGCGATGCTTTCCGGCGAAGTGGCCAAGCGCTACCGCCACAAGGGCCTGCCCGAGGATACGATCGCGATCACGCTTCGCGGCACCGCGGGCCAGTCCTTCGGAGCGTTCCTGACGCGTGGCATCTCGATCGACTTGATCGGTGACGGCAACGATTATGTCGGCAAGGGCCTGTGCGGCGGACGCATCGTCATTCGTCCGGACGAGAATGCCAGGATTGTCGCCGAGGAATCGATCATCGCCGGCAATACCGTGCTTTACGGCGCCGTCGAGGGTGAGTGCTATTTCCGCGGTGTCGTCGGCGAGCGGTTCGCCGTGCGCAATTCGGGCGCGGTGGCTGTCGTCGAGGGCGTCGGCGACCACGGCTGCGAATATATGACCGGCGGCGTGGTGGTCGTCATCGGGCAGACGGGCCGCAACTTCGCGGCCGGCATGTCGGGCGGCGTCGCCTATGTGCTCGACGAGGCGGGCGACTTCGCGCAGCGCTGCAACATGGCGATGGTCGAGCTGGAGCCGGTGCCGGAAGAGGACGACATCCTCGAAAAGCTGCACCACCATGGCGGCGATCTGATGCACAAGGGCCGGGTCGACGTATCCGGCAACATGACGCGTCACGACGAGGAGCGTCTGGTCCAGCTGATCTCGAACCATCTGCACTACACGGGTTCGACACGGGCCAAGGATATTCTCGACAATTGGGAAGCCTATCGCCCGAAATTCGTAAAAGTGATGCCGGTGGAATACCGACGCGCGCTCGAGGAAATGGAGCGCATGCGGGTCGGCATCGCAGCGGAATGAGCCCTTCAGCCGTCATTCTCGGGCTCGTCTCGAGAATCTACCGAGGGAGCGTTCAATCAGGACGGTAATCACTTTCCTGCTTCTTATGGTAGATCCTCGGGACGAGCTCGAGGATGACGGTCGGGACGGTTGGCGCTAATCATCAACGAGCCCTGTTTGTGTCGCCGGCTTTGAAGCCGCCCGGCAGGGGTGACATCCTCGAAACGAGGGGAGAAAAGGTTCATGGGTAAGGTTACAGGTTTTCTGGAAATCGATCGGCAGGTGGCGAAGTATCAGCCGGCCTCCGACCGCATCCGGCATTTTCGCGAATTCACCATACCGATGACGGATGGCGAGGTGAGGAAGCAGGCGGCGCGATGCATGGATTGCGGCATTCCCTATTGCCACGGGCCCACGGGATGCCCTGTTCACAACCAGATCCCGGACTGGAACGACCTCGTCTACAACGACAATTGGGAGGAGGCGATCCGCAACCTCCACTCGACCAACAATTTCCCGGAATTCACCGGTCGCATCTGCCCCGCCCCGTGTGAGGAAGCCTGCACGCTGAACCTGGAAGACGTGCCTGTCACCATCAAGACGATCGAGCAGGCGATCGCCGATAAGGCCTATGAGATGGGCTATGTCGTGCCGCAGCCTTCGGCCGTGAAGACGGGGAAGAAGGTTGCGGTCATCGGCTCAGGCCCGGCTGGCTTGGCTGCGGCGCAGCAGCTTGGACGCGCGGGGCATGAGGTACATGTCTATGAACGCGAAAGCCGCCCTGGTGGGCTGCTGCGCTACGGCATTCCCGATTTCAAGATGGAGAAGCATTATATCGACAGGCGCGTCGCGCAGATGCAGGGTGAGGGCGTCACCTTCTTCTGCGGCGTTAATGTCGGCGTCGACAAGCCGGTGAAGGAGCTCATCGACGGCTATGACGCGGTTCTTTATTGCGGCGGTTCGGAAACGCCGCGCCCGGCCGGCATTCCCGGGACGGAACTCGACGGCGTTCACAATGCGATGAATTATCTCGTCCAGCAGAACCGCCGCATCGGCCGCGAGAACATCGATTCGGTCGCATGGCCATCTGCCCCCATTCTCGCGGGTGGCAAGCATGTGGTCGTGGTCGGCGGCGGCGATACGGCTTCCGACTGTGTCGGAACGGCTTTCCGGCAAGGGGCGGTGAAGGTCACGCAGCTCGATATCCGGCCGCAGCCGCCGGAGAAGGAAGACAAGCTCACCGTCTGGCCCTATTGGGCGACAAAGATGCGTGTTTCCTCGTCCCAGGCGGAAGGAGCGGAACGCGAGTTTCAGGTGGCGACGCTCGAATTCGTTGGCGAGGAGGGCAGGCTCACCCATGTGAAGTGCTGCGAGGTCGACGAGCGGCGCAAGCCTATTGAAGGCACGGAATTCTTCATAAAGGCGGATCTCGCCTTCATCGCCATCGGCTTTTCCGGTCCGTTGGAGGATGGCGTCGTCGAGGAATTGGGCGAGAAGCTGACGATTGCGAGCGATCGGCGCGGGAACCGCTCAGTCGAGGCAAACGAACGCGACTACCGCACGAGCGTCGATAAGGTGTTCGCGGCAGGTGACGTGCGCCGCGGTCAATCGCTGGTCGTCTGGGCGATCCGCGAAGGCCGACAGGCGGCGCGTTCCGTCGACGAATATCTGATGGGAGCTTCCGTCCTGCCGCGGTGAGTGCGAAGGTGCGGACGTATCAAGGTGTTGTGCCGGTCGTCGTGTCGTCGGTCGGCACCGGCTGTTTTGCCGTCAGCGTCGGCTTGCGCGGCCAGGTGAAATCGTCGGCGCGTCCAGGCTGGGGCTTGGCCGCTACGCCATCGATCACGAGAAGGTCGCGGGCGGATTTGATCGGCGCGAGGGATTTACCGAGATGGGCGCCGAGCAATTCGTTGCCGCTGTCCAGATCGAGGTCCTTGAGGCTGACCGGCGCGATGCGATCGATCTTCGCCGGTATCTTGGCCGTTTCAGGTGGGGGCTGTGGCAAATCGCCCGGTTTCGGCGCCGCATCCGGCGACAGAGCGTCGCCCAGCAATTGTCGCAGCGGCTTCTCGGCATAGAAGGCGAGCTTGCGCTTTCCCGCCTGCGTGATGTTAATGCCGTCATTGGCCCGCAATCGCGCCGTCTGGCCGTTGATGTCAAAGCCAGACAGCGCAAAATTGCCTGATTCATCGACAAAACCGTCCCAGACATCGGCAAAACTACCACCGGCCTTTTCGGTGGCGTTCCGGTAAATCTCGTTGAAAGCCAGAATGTCCTGCGACATCCCGCGCGGCTTGAAAGGCGGCTGACCGACCCAGACGAGGGGATAGCCCGCTTTCTTGATCGTGTCGACGAAACCCTCGACGCGCTTTGTATATTCCGCGGTCCATGTCGGGGTCCGCGGATCCTGAGATGTGCCCTCTATCGTGATCGGCTGGCGATCATTGGCGCCGATCATGACTACGATCGCGGCGGGCTTTTCCTCATCAAGAATGCCTTTGATCTTTGCCGGCCAATCGTAATGGTCGGTCCGCACGAAACCCGAGGAGCCGTTGACCCTGTTTGCGACGCGTACATCCGGGTTCTGCGCCAGCGCTTCCTCCAGGCCTTCGGCAAGACCTCCGCCGATGAAATCGCCGATCACCAGCACGGTTTTCGCGTCCGGATTTTTCTCCACAGGTGCCGGTGCGGGGGGCCTGGACGGCGTATCCGCGACTGCTGGCGCTCGCGATCGTGTAGAGCGACCGGAAGTGGAACGGTTCCGGGTGGACGGTTTGGAAGGGCGGGTGACCCTACGTGGCGGTGGATCGTAGTAATAGTCGGGTGGGGCTTCCCGCCTGCCGAAGAAGAGATCGAGCAATGTTTTCGGCCGTCCTTGCGCGGAAGCATCGGGCATGGCCGCAATAATGAGCATGGCCGCCGCCGGCAGAAGCGCCAGAAGCTTCCAAAAAATTGCAGCCGGATTGGTCGTCCGCTTCACACCCGTTCCTCAAGTCTAAAGCCCTTCTGCACCATTTCAGCGCAGAAGGGCTTCTTTGTCACGCGATTCCGATTCTGCTGGTTAGCGCCGGCGCAGGACCGAAAGCACTTCCTTGCTCGGATGCCCATCCGCGGCAAGACCATTGCGTTTCTGGAAAGCCTCGATCGCCTTGCGCGAGGCGGAGCCGATCTTGCCGTCAATATTGCCGTCATAATAGCCGAGCACCTGAAGATGGTGCTGCAACTCCTCACGCTCCTTCATCGTGATTGGCGTAAAGGGGCGGTTCCAGTCCCGCACGAGACCTGGATAGCCGGCGATCCGGTCGGCCAGAAGCCCTACGCCAAGCGCATATTTATCGGCATTGTTATAGCGCTTCAGGACGAAGAAGTTCTTGGTCATCAGGAAGGCTGGGCCGCCACGTCCGTCCAGCACCTTCAGCGTCGCTTTTTCCGAAGGATAAGGGAAGGGCTTGCCATTGGCGCGCACCACGCCCAGCCTCTGCCATTCGGCCAAGGTGAGCGAGCCGGAAAGGAATTTACGCCCAGCCGGCAGGACGACCTCATAGCCCCAGGTCTTGCCCGGCTGCCAGCCATTGCGCTTCAGGAGGTTGGCCGCCGTTGCCAGTGCGTCCGGCACGGAGGTCCAGATATCGCGCCTGCCATTGCCGTCCATGTCGACCGCATAGGCCTGATAGCTCGTCGGGATGAACTGGGTATGGCCGAGCGCGCCGGCCCAGGAGCCGGTCAGATGGCTACGGTCGATATCGCCGGTCTGCAGGATCTTCATGGCGGCGATGAGCTGCGTGCGGGCATATTTGGCGCGTGCCTTGTCGGCATAGGCAAGCGTTGCCAGCGACCGGATCGCATCGCGCATCACTTCGTCGCGTTTGAGGATTTCGCCATAATTGGTTTCCATCGACCAGATGGCGAGGAGGACGCTGCTCTGGACGCCGTACTGCTTTTCGATGCGTGACAGCCATCCCTTCCATTGGCGGGCCATGGCCTGTCCCGTTGCGACCGAATTCTCGTTGACGCGGTTGTCAATATAATCCCATACAGGCGCCGTGAATTCCGGCTGATAGCGGGCCTTCTGCAGAACTTCCGGATCGGGCGCGGTGATGCCGGCGAAGGCGCTATTAAAGGTCGCCGACGAGATGCCGCTGTTGAGGGCTACCGAACGGAAATCGGCGATCCAACGCTGGAACTTTGCGTCGGCAAATGCGCTGGCTGTCGTCAACGCGGAAAGCAACGCTGCGGTGGCAGCTATTCTCGCCAGCGTTTTTCCGATCCGCCCGATCGAAACGGGGCGCGTCCGAATCATGCTTTTCTCCTTGGTAATCTGCAATCCCTTCCTGCAGACTGGAAAATACCCGTTTGAGGTTAGCATTTAGTTTACCATGCACTTGCAGTTCGCCAAGAGGCGGTCGCTGTGCCGGCTCAAGCGGCGTTTTACGCCGCGATACGCAACGTGATCGGCTACCCAACGGCGTTAGGCATTTTTTCCGATGTTCATCGCTATATTGCCATGATCGGCTACAGGTTGGGGCCCATTGTTATTTTCTTGTGGAGTTGGAAAGAGGAATGAGTTCAAAGAAAAAGATTCGCAAGGCCGTCTTCCCCGTGGCAGGTCTTGGCACCCGCTTTCTGCCAGCCACCAAATCCATCCCAAAGGAAATGCTCCCCGTCGTCGACAAGCCGGTCATCCAATATGTCGTGGACGAGGCGCGCGAGGCCGGGATCGAGCATCTGATTTTCGTCACGGGCCGCAGCAAGGCGGTGATCGAGGATTATTTCGATGCGCAGGTGGAACTCTATTCGACGCTTGCCGAACGCGGCAAGAACGAGCAGCTCACCCATATGCAGAGCATCCAGCCGCAGCCGGGAACGGCAAGTTTCACCCGCCAGCAGGTGCCGCTCGGGCTCGGGCATGCCGTCTGGTGCGCGCGCGAGCTGGTAGGCAATGAACCATTCGCGCTGCTTCTGCCCGATATGGTCATGCAGTCGAAGAAAGGCTGCCTGGCGGAGATGGTGGAGCTCTATGAGCAGAGCGGCGGCAATGTCATCGCGGTGCAGGAATGCGATCCGGCGGAAGCACATAAATACGGGATCGTCGGGCGTGGCGAGCCGGTCGGCAACGGTTTCGCGGTCACCAGTATGGTGGAGAAACCAGCTAAGGGCACCGCGCAGTCGAATCTCTATATCAACGGACGCTACATTCTACAGCCGGAAATCTTCGAGATTCTCGCGAAACAGGAAAAAGGTTCCGGTGGTGAGATCCAGTTGACCGATGGAATGCTGAAACTGGCCGAGGAGCAGCCCTTCTACGGTTATCACTATACCGGGCGGACCTTCGATTGCGGTTCGAAGGAGGGCTTCATCGAGGCCAACGTGGCCTTCGCGCTGTGGCGCAAGGACATCCGTCCGAATGTAGAGCACTCGATCGGGGAATTGCTGCAGACGATCAAGGTGGGGGATTGAGCACGGAAGAAAATTAAGATTATAGCGGGACAGCGCCTCCCTCTGTCCCGTCGACGTTTCATTTCAATTTACCGCTGCAGCTTCACGCCGAGATAAACGCTGTTGGAAGTGTATTCGCGGGAAGTGACATCGCTTTTCATGAATTCGTGGCGATAGCTGCCATTGATGCCGACGAAGCGGTTGAACCAGTAGGTGGCACCGAGCTCCGCGCCGAGACCATAATCGGTGCCCGATCCGTCGCGATTGTCGCGCACGGTGACATCCAGACTGGTGTCCAGGGTGAGATTGGCGCGGATCAGGCGCTTGACGTCGATATTGGCGAGATAAAGGATGGAACCGCTTTCGCCGGGCGCGGTCGCGCCCTCGACGATCGTCTGTGCGGCCAGTCTGACATCGGTGCCGCGCTCGGGTGACCAGTTCATCGCCGCGTTGAGCGATAGGCCGCTGATGTCATCCAGGCGCTCATCCTCGATATTCTCGCGGAGATAGCCGAGCGAGAATTCGCCGTTGAGCTTTTCGCCCATGTCGACAATAGCGCCGGCACGCGCGCCAAGTCGCGTGGCGCCGCGCTCAAAGCCATTGCTATCCCGCTTCTCGTCATAGGCGCGTTTGCCGATCTCGATTTCGGCAAACGGCTTGATCGCGGCTGAAAGCTGATAGCCGCCGCGCAGGGTGATGCTGGCGAAGGTATTGTCGCGGTCCTTCTGACTGACCTCGCCGCCGGTCGAAAGTTCCGCGTCGCCATAGACGGAACGTTCGACACGTCCCGTTACGCCGCCGAAGATGAGCCCGATTTCGCGCTCGACGCCGAGGCTGCCGTTCATCGTCTGGACGATCGGGCGCTTCAGCGCGCCGGGCACGCCATAGGGATTGTTGGCACTTTCGCGGCGAAGGTGATAACCGGCGCTCGAATTGACCGTCGTCTGGTCACCGAGATCGAGCCGCAGGCGGCCTTCTATATCGAGGCGCGGTTCGGAAACATCCTGGCCGGAAATCGTCCTGGCCCAGCTGCCGGAGGCGTCGAGGGTCGCCTGATGGCGCGACCAGTCGGACTGGGCGCCGAGCCGTAGCGTGGTTTCGGACAGGATGGCGTCGGAGCCGGTGGAGCTGTTGTCGGCATTGCTGGTGCCGCGGATGCCCTGTTCCAATGTCGGGCGCAGAAGGAATGAACCGGCGCGCAGGCCGACCGGGGCGAACGGATCCTGCTCGGCCTGCGGGCGAGAGCGGTTCTCGATCGGCGAGTGCCTCTCGTTTTCCGGCATGACCCGGCCCGTGTCGTTCTGTTCTTCGCTATCGACCGTGCCGGTGCGCAGATAATCGACGGGAGCCGGCTGGTTGGTGCTTTCATCGTCGGTGGCGGTGCTGGCAGTACGCCTGGCCGGGTTCTCGCCGGGAATCGGCGGCGACTGCAACCCCTCCGGCGCAATCGGCTGACCCAGCAGCGTGGCATCGTCCAGATCGGTCGCATCCTCTCCTCCGTCGGCCAGCGCATCTCCGCCTTCGACATCAGCACCATCGCTTTCATCGGAAAGTGCTCCGGGACTCGCCGGATCATAGGTGGACGCGATTGTACTGGCCGCTGTCACGGGGGAAGGACGGCTCTGCTGCTGTGATAATGTCGATGTGCCGAGGACATCCTCCAATACCGAACCGCGCAAGCCGACGTCCTGCGCCCGGGCCGGAAAGTTGACCGTACCAACGGCAACGCTCGCCAGGAACAGCCCGGCAAGGCGACGCCTGCTGGCGATACGCGGCTTAATGCCGGGAGGCGGGACGGCTGGATGCATGATCAGGAATGGAACCGGTTGCAACGTGGTTCACTGAACGTAAATCGACATGGTTAATGCTTGGTTTCTTTGGACCTTGCGAAGCCCTGCTATCGCGCTCGCAGAACAACAAAGATTGGACAGATGTGCCGCAAAGCGCTAACGCTTTCGCCCATGCAGGATGTCAAAGACAGAAAAGCGGATGCGCAGGCGGCGCTTGATTCGGCCTTGCGCACCATCGTAACGGAAAAAGCCGGCTTGACCGCGCTCGAGGAAGCGCTTCAGAACGGCCTTGCCAAACCTTTCGCCGAGGCGGTGGAACGCATCGCCAGCAGCGCTGGCCGCGTCATCGTCACAGGCATTGGCAAAAGCGGGCATATCGGCTCGAAGCTCGCCGCCTCGCTCGCCTCGACGGGAACGCCAGCCCACTTCGTCCACTCGGCCGAAGCCAATCACGGCGATCTCGGCATGGTGAGCAGCAACGACATCATTCTTGCTCTCTCTTGGTCGGGAGAAACCGCGGAACTGAAGGGCATCGTCAGCTATTCCAGGCGTTTCCGCATCCCGCTGATTGCGCTGACCTCGCGCGAGCATTCAACGCTCGGGCGCGAAGCCGATATCGTGCTGCTCTTGCCGAGAACGGACGAAGCCTGTCCGCACGGCCTTGCGCCCACCACGTCGACATTGATGCAGCTCGCCATGGGCGATGCGCTCGCCGTGGCGTTGCTCGAGGCGCGCGGCTTCACCGCCAGTGATTTCAGGACGTTTCATCCCGGCGGCTCGCTGGGCGCGAGCCTGACCCATGTGCGCGATATCATGCATCGCGGCAATGAACTGCCGCTGGTCCCGCTCGGCACATCCATGCCGGAGGCGATGCAGGTCCTTTCACACAAGCGCTTCGGCTGTGTCGGCGTCATCGATGGAGATGGGCTGCTTGTCGGGATCGTCACCGACGGCGATCTCGCGCGCAACCTTCACCGCAATCTCGGCGAACTGACGGTTGATGACATCATGACACGCGGGCCGAAGACGGTCGCGCCGCATCTGCTGGTCGGCGCGGCGATGGGTCTTCTCAACGAGCATAATATCAGCGCCCTGATCGTCACCGAGGAAAGCCGCCCGGTGGGGCTTATTCACTTCCACGATCTGTTGCGGATCGGGGTGGCCTGAACGGCAAGCGTTTTTCTCACTCAGCCTCGACGACGAGCGTGCCTTCCTCGAAACCCGTGACACGCACGCGCGTTCCGGTCTTCATGTCCGGTCCCTTGACGCGCCATAGCGTATCGCCGAGGCGGATGCGGCCATGGCCGTCAACGATCGGTTCCTTCAGCGTCGCCGTCTGTCCGATCAGCTGTTCGCCGCGGCGGTTCAAGAGCGGTTGGTCGCTTTCCTCCGATTCCGAACTGAAATAGCGCCGCCCGATCAGCACGGAAACCACGGAAAGCACCAGGAAAAGGATGATCTGCGCCTGCCAGCCAAAGCCAAGCACGGTGCCGGGAAAGAGCGCCAGCGCGCCGACGATCAGTGCGGCGATACCGAGCCAGACGAAGAAGATTCCAGGCGTCAGCAATTCCAGGAGAAGCAAGACGATGCCGAGAACGATCCAGTTCCAGGCGCCGAGTTGGGAAACGATATCCGCGATCATGGCCGATTATACCACGCCACTTACGATTTCTGGCCCGTGCCCGGCACGCTGCGGGTGCGGGAAGGGGCGGCGGGCGCCGCAGCGTCGCCGAAGACTTCCTTGGCAATAGCTCCGATGCCGCCGAGCGAGCCGATCAGCGATGAGGCTTCCATCGGCATCAGCACGATCTTCTGGTTGTTGGCTGTGCCGATTTTCGCAAGCGCTTCGGTGTATTTCTGCGCGACGAAATAGTTGATGGCCTGGACATTGCCCTGGGCGATCGCCTCCGAGACGACCGTTGTCGCCTTCGCTTCGGCTTCCGCCAGGCGCTCGCGGGCCTCCGCCTCGCGGTAGGCGGCCTCGCGCTTGCCTTCCGCCTCAAGGATCTGCGCCTGCTTCAAGCCTTCGGCGCGGAGAATCTGCGCGTTGCGGTCGCCTTCGGCCTCCAGCACCTGGGCGCGCTTGTCGCGCTCGGCCTTCATCTGGCGGGCCATCGAATCGACCAGATCCTTGGGCGGGTTGATGTCCTTGATCTCGACGCGGGTCATCTTGATGCCCCAGGGATGCGCCGCCTCGTCAACAACGCGCAGAAGGCGCTCATTGATGGTGTCGCGGTTGGAGAGGAGCTCATCAAGGTCCATCGAGCCCATGACGGTGCGGATATTGGTCATGGTAAGGTTGAGAATGGCATTCTGGAGCCCCGAAACCTGATAGGCGGCCTGGGCGGCATTGAGTATCTGGTAGAAGGCGACGCCATCGACGGCGACGGTGGCGTTGTCGCGGGTGATGACCTCCTGCGTCGGCACGTCGAGGACCTGTTCCATCATGTTCAGCTTGGCGCCGATACGGTCGAAGAAGGGAACGATGATGTTGAGCCCGGGGGAAAGCGTGCGCGTGTAGCGGCCGAAGCGCTCCACCGTGTAGTTATAGCCTTGGGGAACCGTCTTGACGCCCGCGAAAAGCGTGGCAAGGACGAGGATCGCGAGGACCAGAAGAGTGAGGTCAAAACCGCCGAACATAAGGAACTCCCTGATAGTTGCCCCTTGATCCGCGAATCGCCTGGGGGCACGACTTCCGCTGTTTCCTTAGCATGATTTCGCGGAAAAAGTGTATCAATGCCTCCGCGTGCGTATCGACTTTAAACCCAGCCCTGAAGCTCGCGGCGCACCAGCGTTTCGATGACGCTCATACCTTCCTCGGAATCATTCAGGCAGGGGATGTGGCTGAAATTGATGCCGCCATGCTCGTGGAAGCTCTCCGCCGCCTCGTTGCCTATTTCATCGAGCGTCTCCAGGCAGTCTGAGACGAAGCCGGGATTGAAGACGGCGATGGATTTGACGCCTTCCCTGGCCAGCCTTTCAACCGTTTCGTCGGTATAGGGCTGGAGCCATTCTTCGGGGCCGAAACGCGACTGGAAGCATGTGAGGAGCTTCTTTTCGTCCCAGCCGAGCCGTTCGCGCAGGAGGCGCGACGTCGCCATGCAATGAGAGGGATAGGGATCGCCGCGCTTCGCATAGCTCTGCGGAATGCCGTGATAGGAGGCGATCACCACCTCCGGCTCAAAAGGAAGCGTCGCCAGATGCTTTTCGATCGAGCGGGCGAGCGCTTCGATATAGACCGGCTCATATTCATAGGAAGGGACGGTTCGTACGGCGGGCATGAAGCGCGTCTTCGTCAGCGCCTCGAAGAATTTGTCGTTCACCGTAGCCGTGGTCGTCGCGGAATATTGCGGATAGAGTGGGAACATGACGATGCGCTGACACCCGCGCTTGCGCAGGCGTGTCAGCACATCCTCGATCGAAGGCTGCCCGTAACGCATGGCCCAGTCGACGACGACATTCGGGTGGTCCTTCAGCGTCTCTGACAGCTTTTCTGCCTGCGAGCGGGTGAAGGTGCGTAGCGGCGATTCGTTTTTTTCCTTGTTCCAGATGCGCTCGTAATTGCGGCCCGATTTCTTCGGCCGCGTGTTGAGGACAATGCCGTAGAGGATCGGATACCAGATGGCGCGGGGCCATTCGATGACGCGCCTGTCGGAAAGAAATTCCCCGAGATAGCGGCGCATGTTCGCGAAATCGGTGCCGTCAGGGGTGCCGAGATTGACAAGGAGCACACCGACCTTGGGCTTTGCAACGGGTGGCCTGTCCGCTGACAGCGATCCGGTAGCGGCTGCCTTTTTTGTCCTGGTTCGGCCCGTTGCACTCATTTTCGATCTTTTTCTCCTAGGCGGCGGATGGCGCGTGGTTGAAACGTCCGAAAAGTAGAGTTTCCGGGTAAGATTTCAATGATGCGAAAGCGCGCAGGCACGGTGAATCGAAGGCCTGGGCGCCTATAGGTTTTTATCAGGCCGGAACGGTCAGCTTTCCACCGACCGGCAGGCGGCGGGGATGATATTTCCTATTGGCATCGCGCAGCTTGCGCCATTTGGCCGGATCACCATAGAAGCTCGCCGCCAGATCCCAAAAGGTGTCGCCCGCCTTGATGAGATAAGGCTCTCCCGCAGCAGGTTTCTGCGGCACAGTCGCTTGCCCTGCCGCCGGTGCGAGTTGTGCCGGTTCGGTCGTTTCAGCTGGCGCGGCAGGCTTGGCGGATTCCGGCGCAGCCGGGGCCTGGCCGGCCGGAGCCTCCGTTCCGCCGGTCATCATCTCGGCGGCCTGGATGCGCCCGTCCGTATAGGGCTTGTAAGGCTGGTGATTGGCGAGATAGTCGGCGACGACCTGATCGAGGCTCGGCCCGTAATCATAGGCGTTCATCGCATTGGTTGCGAAGATCTTGTAGCCGTCACCGCCGCCGCGCATGAAATTATTGGAGACGACGCCATAGGTCGCTTCCGGATCGATCGGCTTCCAAGCGTCGCCGTCACGGATTTCGACGCGGGTAATCCTTTCACCTGCCGGCTTCGAAACATCAAAGGCATATTTCAGTCCGGCGACCTGCGGGAAGCGACCTCCGCCTTCCTCGACCTGACCGACGCCATGCTCAAGCGCTGCCGTCACGTCCGCGCCCTTCAACTGGAAGGTGGAAAGCGTGTTCTGGAAGGGCAGCACGGTCAGCACCTCGCCCATCGTGACATCACCCGCATCGATCGAGGCGCGCAGGCCCCCGCCATTCATGATGGCGATCGACATGCCTTGATCCTTGACCCGATCCAGTATGGCATCGGCAACCAAATTGCCCATCGAGCATTCGGCAACCCGGCAGATTTCGCGCGATCCTTCGATCGGGCCGGTGGAGCTTGCGATGACCTTGGTCTTTAACTCCTCAATCGGCTTGGCCAATTCCTCGACGCGGGCCGCCACTGCTTCATCCGGCTTGAAAGAGGAATCGAGCAGGATCGGGTCGCCTTTGGCCGAAACCGGCTTGCCCTGGTCGTCGAAGGTGACGGTGAATTCACCGAGATATTTGCTGTAGGACCGGGCTTGGACGACCGGCACCTTATAGCCGCCGGGATTGTCCACAAAGGTCGGGTAGGGGCCTTCGGCCTCCGGATCGGTGTTCGACAAAAGGGTATGCGAATGACCGCCGACCACGACATCGACATTGGGGATCTTGGCGATCGCGGCCAGATCGCGTGGATAGCCGACATGGGTCAGCGCGATCACCTTGTCGACGCCCTGCTTGGTCACCTCGTCGACGGCGGCGGTGATCGTCGCCACATCCTCCTCGATCATGACGTGGGGACCGGGTGATGAGAGCGTATCCGTATCGTTGGCCACGGCGCCGACGATCGCAATCTTCTGGCCGCCGACTTCCTTGATAATATAGGGCTTGAACTTGTCCTTGAGCTTGGAGCTCACGTCGGGATGCACATTGGCGCTGACGATCGGGAAATCGACCTTGCCGATGAAGGCGTCGAGCCCGTCCTCGCCATCATCGAATTCATGATTGCCTATGGTCATGGCGTCGAAGCCCATGAGGTTCATGAATTCGGCTTCGGCAGCGCCCTTATAGGTATTGTAAAACAGCGAGCCCTGGAAATTGTCGCCCGCGTTCAGGAGCAGGACGTTCTGACCTTCTAGCGCTTTCTTGCGGGCATCGATCGCCGCTTTCAGCCGGGCCGCGCCGCCGAAGCATTTATTCTTGGCCTCCTCCTCGGCGGAGCAGGTGGAATCGTATTTGTTGATCGATTCAATCCGGCTGTGCCAATCGTTGTTGTGCAGGATGTTCAGCGCGTAATCGGCGGAGGCCGTTCCCGCCGAAAATGCAAGGATGGAAGAACAGAGAAATGCACGGGTGAAGGATCTGGACATCATGGCTTTGCTCCCTGCGGCCGGCCCACTCGAAGTATGAGCGGTCATACCATGCTCGGGGAGATGCAAGATGACAAGCTCGCCCGAGGATCAATCATACGGGCGAGCGGCCTTTCACAACCATAAGATGCAAGAAAATCGTTTGACAACCGGTCAGGCCGCCGGAATTATCCGGCAGCCCTGCGCGTAAGCGTGAACTGCGATCCGGCGGAGGAAGTGCAGTTAAGCTGGGAAGGCGAAACCACGGCGCAGTTGACGCGCGACGTGGTGCCGCGGACCAGCGAGCGCATGTCGATGGCGACGAGCTGCGGGTTTTCATAACGGTAGTTGCCTTCCGCCAGCTTCTCGTTGGTGTCGGTCGTCCGGGTCACGAACACACCGGAATTGAAGCTGGAGGTGATGCCGTTCGCATCGACCCAATTGCCTTCGATGCCGCCGCCCCGGGCAACAACCGGGACATTGCCGCCGAGAGGTCCCGCGGATTGGCAGGCGGCAAGCGCTATGGAAACCACTGCAAGCGTTGCCGCTGATCCGAAGCGTTTCATGTTTTTGGTCTCCCGTTCAATTTGGATTTCCTTTGTGATGTAACCAAATTTTAGCGAAAACAAGCCCCACTTCGAGGCAGAAGGCGGCAGGTGTTGCGTTTATGCCGCACATGCAAACGGCGCCTGAAGGCGCCGTGGAAGAGGGCCGATGCTGCTGTCAGGCCTGTTGTCAGCGCACTAGGATGTTGCGAAACTGCCAGGGATCCCTGGTGTCGATGTCTTCCTTGAAGAGGCCTGGGCGTCCGGCAAGCGGGGTCCAATCCGTATAATAGCCTTTCACGGGACCGAGATAGGGAAGCTGGACTTCGAGGCACCGGCGATAGTCCATCTCGTCGGTTTCGACGATGCCGGCATTGGGGTTTTCCAGCGCCCAGACCATACCGGCAAGCACGGCGGAGGTCACCTGCAGGCCGGTCGCGTTCTGGTAGGGTGCGAGCTTGCGGGTCTCCTCCAGCGAAAGCTGGGAACCATACCAGTAGGCGTTGCGATCGTGGCCGTAGAGGAGCACGCCCAATTCGTCGACACCGTCGACCAGCTCATTTTCATCGAGCACGTGCTGGACAGGTTGAGGCTTGCCTGCCGCACCGAACATCTCATCGAGGGATAGAATGGCATCGTTCGCCGGGTGATAGGCGTAATGGCAGGTCGGACGGTAGCTCACCTTGTCCTTCTTGTCCCTGACGGTGAAGAAATCCGCTATCGAGACGGACTCATTGTGGGTGACGAGGAAGCCATATTGCGGCCCCGGCGTGGGGCACCAGGTGCGCACGCGGGTATTGGCGCCCGGCTGCTCCAGGAAAATTGCCGCCTTCGAGCCCTTCTTCTGCTTGCGAGCGTTCTTCGGCATCCATTTCTCATGCGTGCCCCAGCCGAGCTCGGCCGGCTGCAGACCTTCCGAAATGAAGCCCTCGACCGACCAGGTGTTCCAGAAGACATTGAGCGGCTTGGGATGCTTGGTGCGCTGGGTATCGCGCTCGGCGATGTGGATGCCCTTGACGCCGACTTTCTTCATGAGCTTCGCCCAGCCCTCGCGATCATCGGCCGAGGGCTCGGTGAAATCGAGCTTCAATTCCGTGGCGAGGTCGACGAGCGCCTTCTTGACGAACCATGACACCATGCCGGGATTGGCCCCACAGCAGGAAACGGCGGTCGGGCCGCCGGGGTTCTTCTTCTTTTCGGCGCGCACCGTCTCGCGCAACGCATAGTTGGTGCGCGAGGCGTTGTCGGCCTTCTCGTCGAAATAGAAGCCGAGCCAGGGCTCAACAACGGTGTCGATATAGAGCACGCCCTGCTGGCGGCAGAGCTTCATGAGATCGAGGGATGAGGTGTCGACCGAGAGGTTGACGCAGAAGGCCTGACCGCCCCCCTCGGTAAGCAGCGGGACGAGGACGGATTTGTAATTGTCCTTGGTGATCGCTTCCTGGATGAAGCGGATGCCTTCCTTATCGGCGATCTTCTTGTTCTCGTCGCTCGGGTCGATGATGACCAGACGCGACTTGTCGAATTTGAAATGGCGTTCGATCAGCGGCAGGGTACCGCGCCCGATCGACCCGAAGCCGATCATAACTATGGGGCCGGTGATTTCGCCGTAGATCGGCCATTTCGCTTTCGCCATTTTCCCGTCTCTCCAATCAGGGTTTGATGTTTCGGTGCAGTACGTTCCTTGTGGGTTCGATTGATTACCCGTTCCGGCTAAACCATAGATTACTGTCACAATAAAGCGTTACCGTTGCGCCTTGTAAATCAGAGCAGCTGTGCCCGGATCAGCCCACGCAGCGAATTGCCGACCAGAATGTTCTTTGCCTGTCGCAGATCGTCGACCGTCAGCTCCGCTTCCGAGGTGACGCCGTTATCGATCAGTTCCTCGCGCAAGACGCCCGGCAGAAGACCGCAGCGCAGCGCCGGCGTGACACAGGATGCTCCGCCCCGGTCAACGAAGATTGAAGTGATCGTCCCCTCGCAAACCTTTCCCTCGTCATTGAGCAGGACCACTTCGTCGACCTCGGCCGGAGAAAATTCCGCCCGCGCGGTATCATAGACCTGCCGCCGCGTGGTCTTGTGGTGAATGAGCGGGTCGTTGCGGTCGAGGCGTGTCCGGGCGATGGCGATGCGCCAGATCGTATCTTGCGCAAGCAGCGTGAAGGCCCTGGTCGTCACGTCGACAACGCCGTCGGGATCGAGGGTGAGGCGAACGCGCAAGGCCTGGTCGCCCTTGGCGATCTCGTCCAGCTTGTTGCGGACCAGCGCCTCATCCAGCGGGAAGCCGAGCACGAGAGCGGAGCGTTCGAGCCGTGCCAGATGGCGCTTCAGCCGCAAAAAGCCGGAAAGCGGCTCCCAGCGCAGCGTTTCGATCAATTCGTAGTCGGGACCATCCCCGTCGCGAACCGGGCCTTCAGAAGACATTCCTCATACTCCGCCTCCGCGGTGGAATCGAAAACGATGCCGCCGCCGATGTTGAAAGTGGCATGGCCGCCCGGATAAAGCGAGATGGTCCGGATGGCGACATTGAAGCGCATGCGGCCTTGCGGGCCTATCCAGCCGATGGATCCGCAATAGACGTCACGTGGCACCCCTTCGAGTTCGCGCAGGATCTCCATGGCGCGGATCTTTGGCGCGCCCGTTACGGAGCCGCAGGGAAAAAGCGCCGCGAAGATGTCCCTGAGCTCGAGGTCGGGGTTGAGGCGGGCGCGAACGCGGCTGATCATCTGATGCACGGTGGGATAGCGTTCGACCTTGAAGAGTTCCGGCACCTCAAGGGTTGAGGGTTCGCTGATCAGCGATATGTCATTGCGCAGAAGATCGACGATCATGCGGTTTTCCGCCTGGCTCTTGGGATCGTTGATCAGGAAATCGCGCAGCTGGTCGTCCTCCTCAGGCGTTTTGCCGCGTGGCGTGGTGCCCTTCATAGGATGGGTTTCGATCCAGCCATCGGCATCGACGTCGAAGAAGAGTTCAGGCGATCGCGACAGGATGATCGGGCCGCCGAGCTTCGCAAACGCGCCGTAGCGCACGGGTTGGCGCGCGGTGAGCGCATCGAAGGCGGCGAGCGGGTCGCCCGACCAGCGAGCGTGGACGGGGAAGGTCAGATTGCCTTGATAGCAATCGCCCTCGCGCAAGTGGCGGTGCAGTCGCGCAAACCGCTTTTCATATTCCTCGAAATTCCAGGCGGCACGCGGACGGGTGAGAAATGCGTTATTCTCCGGCATCGCTTCACGCTCAGGGAGCGATTGGTCGGACGGGCCGTCAAAAACCCCCAGGCAGATGAGCGGCGCGCGGCGTCCCTCGGGCAGGATCGGCGCCAGCTTGGGCTCCAGAAGGTAGCCGGCCTCATAGGAGAGATAGCCGGCAAGCCATTTTCCTGCATCATGGGCACGCTGTGCCGCGGCAAAGGCGTTGTCGAAATCCGCAGCATTCTCCGCAAGAATGATCTCGGAGGGTTCGGCGAACAGGACCTCGCGTTGCGCCTTGTCATCCCGGAACAGGATGAATGGGTCGGACGGGCCGAGTGGGGTCACAATCTGCATATCCTGTCGAAACGGCAAAAGCGGATGGATCCGACCGCTTTTGCTGCATTATACAGGATATGTGACGCCATATGCCGGAGCAAAGTCAGTCTTCCATGGCTTCCAGCTCATCTATGATGCCTTCAATCACCGAAAGCCCTTTCTGCCAGAAACCGGGATCCGAGGCGTCGAGACCGAAAGGCGCCAGAAGCTCCTTGTGATGCTTGGTGCCGCCGGCTTTGAGAAGATCGAAATATTTCTCCTGAAAGCCCTTCTCGGCGTTCTGATAGACGGCATAGAGCGAATTCACCAGACAATCGCCGAACGCATAGGCGTAGACATAGAAAGGCGAGTGAATGAAGTGGGGAATATAGGTCCAGAACGCCTCGTAACCGAGGTTGAGGCGGACGGCCGGTCCGAGGCTTTCCCTCTGCACCTCAAGCCAGATTTCGCCGATGCGCTCGGCGGTGAGCTCGCCATTGCGCCGTTCGGTGTGGATGCGCCGCTCGAACTCATAGAACGCGATCTGGCGCACGACCGTATTGATCATGTCCTCGGCTTTCTGCGCCAGCATCGCCTTGCGCTCGCGCTTGTCTATGGTGCGGCCGAGGAGGGAGCGGAATGTCAGCATCTCGCCGAAGACCGAGGCGGTTTCGGCGAGCGTCAGCGGCGTCGAGGCCATGAGCGTGCCCTGTCGCGCCGCCAACACCTGGTGGACGCCGTGGCCCAGTTCGTGCGCAAGCGTCATCACGTCGCGCGGCTTACCCATATAGTTGAGGAGAACGTAAGGGTGGACGGAGGGGACGGTCGGATGGGCGAAAGCACCCGGCGCCTTGCCAGGCCGGGTCGGTGCGTCGATCCAGCTGCGATCGAAGAAATTGCGCGCGATATCCGCCATCTCGGGGGCAAATCCGGCATAAGCCGACAGCACAGTGTCCTTTGCCTCGTTCCACGGAATGACGGTCTGCGGCGTCTCGGGAAGGGGCGCATTGCGATCCCAGTTTTCGAGGACATCGAGCCCCAGCCATTTGGCCTTCATCGCGTAATAGCGGTGCGACAGTCTGGGATAGGCATCCTGCACGGCTTTCGCCAGCGCGTCGACCACCTCGCGCTCGACCCGGTTGGCCAGATGACGTGAATCCGCAATATCCTTGAAACCGCGCCAGCGGTCGGAAATCTCCTTGTCCTTGGCGAGCGTGTTGGTGATGAGCGTGAAGGTCCTCAGATTGGCTTTGAAGGTTTCGGCCAGTGCATCTGAAGCCTTCTTGCGGACAGCGCCGTCGGCATCCTGCAGAAGATTGAGCGTGGGTTCGATCGGCAGTTGCTCGCCATCGACGTTGAAGCGCAGCGCCGTCATCGTCTCATCGAACAACCGGTTCCAGGCACCGCGCCCTGTCACCGACTTTTCATGGAAAAGTTGCTCGATGCGGTCCTCAAGCTGATAGGGCTTGTCCATGCGCAGATCAACGAGCCAGGGGCGATAGTGACCGATCGCCGGATCGGCCTTCATCGCATTCTCCAGCACATCGTCATCGATATGGTTGAGTTCGAGGGCGAAGAAGATCAGATGCGCGCTGGCGTCCGTCATCTTCTCCTGTACGTCGCCATAAAATTTGGCACGCTTGGGATCCGACGTGTCGCCGGAATAAAGAAGGCCGGCATAGGAGAAAATGCGGCCCATCAGCTCTTCCAGGGCTTCATAGGCGGTAATGGCCTGGGCCAGATCGCCGCCATTCGGTTTGGCCGCTTCTTCCGCGAGCTTGCCTTTCCAGCGTTCCTCAAAGGCGATTGCGTCGTGTGACGCCTTTTTCATGTCGGCGGCAAGTTCCGGGGCATCCATGGACAGGTAGAGATCATCCAGATTCCATTTCGGCAAATCACCCAGTTTTGCGGTCTGCTGTTCGACGGTGCCAACCTCGTCGGCCAGTGCAGAATGGCGGGCGGAGTCTGGGACTCTATTTATAAGAGGTTCCTTAAATTCATATTCCATATTATGCTCCACTTTCGCACGATCTGCCGGAAACCGATCGTATTTTAATCAAATGCCGACCGTAAGTAGCGGTCTTTATTTAGAATCCTACGTCATCCTGATCCAGTTCAGATTTACATCAGATGAAAACATATTCGATGACCGGTCCCATTCTTATCGTTGACGACGATCCGGTCCAGCGCCGACTGCTGGAAGCTGCCGTGCTTCGGATGGGAAACCGGACTATTCTTGCCGACGGTGGAAATGCGGCGCTGAACCTTTTGCGCAACCGCAAAGAAATTTCGCTCGTCATTCTCGATCTCGTCATGCCCGATATGGACGGTTTCACCGTTCTGAAGCGGATGCGCGAAACGGGCACGTCGGTTCCCGTCATCGTACAGACTGCGCAAGGTGGTCTCGATACGGTCATCACGGCCATGCGGCTCGGCGCTTTCGATTTCGTGGTCAAGCCGATTTCGCCGGAGCGCCTGCAGGTATCGGTCGCCAACGCGCTGAAGCTGGGTGCGTTGGAAGGCGAGATCAAGCGCATCCGGCACTCGGCTGAAGGCACGCTCACATTTCGCGATCTGGTGACGCGCAGCGAGCCGATGGAGCGGGTGATCAAGCTCGGCTGGAAGGCGGCTGCCTCCAATATCCCCATTCTCATCGAGGGCGAATCCGGTGTCGGCAAGGAGATGCTGGCGCGGGCGATTCAGGGCTCCGGCGAGCGGCGCGGAAAACCTTTCATCACCGTCAATTGCGGCGCGATTCCCGATAATCTGGCGGAAAGTATCCTTTTCGGCCACGAAAAGGGATCATTTACCGGCGCAACGGAGAGGCATGTCGGCAAATTCGTGGAAGCCGACGGCGGCACGCTGTTCCTGGACGAAGTCGGCGATCTGTCTCCCGATATCCAGGTCAAGCTTCTGCGCGCCGTGCAGGAGGGCGAGGTCGATCCCGTTGGTGGCAAAAAGCCGATCAATGTTGATATCAGGCTGATATCGGCGACCAACCGCAATCTCCTTGATCTGGTGAAGAGCGGGCAGTTTCGCGAAGATCTGTTCTACCGCCTGCATGTCTTTCCGATTTCCCTGCCGCCCTTGCGGAAAAGGCGAGAGGATATCCCGGTGCTGGTGCGCCATTTCCTCGCGCGTTTTGCCGCCGAGGAAGGCCGGTCGCGGATCAAGGGCATCACGCCTTCAGCGCTTGCACTCCTTGGCGCTTACGATTGGCCTGGCAATATCAGGCAATTGGAGAACGCGGTTTTTCGCGCCGTCGTCTTGTGTGAGGGCACGGAGCTGACAGTGGACGATTTCCCGCAAATTCAGGCCCAGGCGAGGGAAATCATGCCCAGTGGCCCGATAGACGATACGAGCGTGCCGCGTCTGGTGGCAGGAAGGGCGAACGGGGTTGCTCCGCAGCCGGATATAGCCGTGCCTGACAGTCAGATGATGTCTGACCGTTTCGGTCAGTTGCAAGGCATTGACGGGGAGGGGCAGGTTCGCTCGCTTGCGTTAATCGAGGAAGCGATGATCCGCCTTGCCATTTCCCATTATGGCGGGCAGATGAGCGAGGTGGCGCGGCGTCTTGGCATCGGCCGTTCGACGCTTTATCGTAAGCTCAAGGATTATGGTATCGACGCCGTAGGAGGAGTGGCGACAGACAAAGCGGATGGCGATAAGCGCACCGGGTTTTCTGATATCTCCCGTGGAATCCGAAAATCAGCTCATTAGCTCCTGATAAAGCCTGTTAATAAGCTGTTTACCATGGCGCTAGCCAAGTGATTCGGTGTGCCTTTTTTGCCATTCTATAAACGTATTTGTTCTTCACTAAACGTCCATTAACCATTAAATCCGATAGTCAGAGCCTTCGGGGACTGCTTAAACGGCAAGGCTATACGAAATTGATGAACGGTATTTCGGCATTTAGAGCGATTTTCGCAGCGGCGTTGGCGCGCCGCATTTTGTGGACCGCCATTCTTACCGTTGCAGCTCCCTTCATCCTCGCTCCCTCGCATGCATCGGCCGAAACACGGACGCTGAAACTCTACTTCGTCCACACCAAGGAGAGGGCGGAGATCACGTTCAAGAAGGATGGACGTTATATATCGAGCGGGCTTACGCAGCTTAATAATTTTCTGCGCGACTGGCGACGCAACGAGCCGACCAAGATGGACCCGAGGTTGTTCGACCTCGTCTGGCAGGCCTATCAGGCCAGCGGCTCACGCGACTATATCCACGTCGTTTCCGCCTACCGCTCACCGGCTACCAATTCCATGCTGCGCTCGCGGTCGCGTGGGGTCGCCAAAAAAAGCCAGCACATGCTTGGCAAGGCAATGGATTTCTATATCCCCGATGTGCCCCTGAAGAAGCTGCGCGCCATCGGCATGCGCTATCAGGCCGGCGGTGTCGGCTATTATCCGACCTCTGGCTCTCCCTTCGTGCATATGGATGTCGGCAGTGTTCGCCATTGGCCGCGCATGAGCCGCCGGGAACTGCTGGCCCTCTTCCCCGACGGCAAGACCCTGCACGTTCCGACGGATGGCAAGCCATTGCCCGGGTATGAGCAGGCGCTTGCCGCCTATGAAGCCCGCCAAGCCAGGGGCGGCTCGATTGCGGTTGCGAGCGCACCGCGCAAGAAGAGCAAGACCCTGTTCGCCGCGCTCTTCGGTGGTGGCGCGGACGAGGAAGAGGATACGAGCGAAGCCGGCGGAACAGTCGCGGTGGCGTCCGCCGCAAAGCCTTCGCGCGCCGTTCCCCGGGCGCCTGTCGCCGTGGAGGCACCGGCTCGCGCACCACAGCCGCAACGGCAGCCGCAGCCTGAACCCCAGCCTCAGCCGGCAGCGATCGTTGCCGCTCTGCCACCGCGTGAGGTGCCACGACCGCTCGATGCACCGCGTCCGGCGGCGACGCTGGCGGAGGGATCACCCGAAACACAGGCGGCGCTTGCCTTTGCCGTGCCCGTGCCGGAGCGCAGGCCTCAGACCATGCTTGCCATGGTAGCGCCTCCCGTCGATGTGCCCACGCCGCCGGCGAATGTTCCGGCCGACGGTACGGACGCCATCAATGCGGCCGTTGATGCCAATTCCGCGAGAATTGCCGACGCAAGTGTGCCAAGTCCTTTGATGAACGGTTTCGTGCCGGTGCCGCTGAACAAGCCCAAACATGCCGATCCGGCCCTGTTGCTGGCGTCCGCCGTCGTCCCGGAACAGCGGCCTGAAACAGGTGTTGCCGTTGCCGCTGTGGAAGAAGCGCCTACCGCTACGGCGGAGCCGAAGCACGACGAGATCGCGGCCGTAATGGAAGCCAATATGGATACGCCGGCGTTCCCGCTGCCGCAGAACGCACCGCCAAGAAGCCAGCAGGTCGCGCTTGCCGATCCGAAAGAGCCGGGGACTTCGCCCGACGTGGTCGCATCGGTATCGCCGGCCAGCCTGTCTTCACCGCGCAAGGTCCTGCTGGATGCAGCCGCCAAGGGCCAGCCTGTCCACGCCATCGACACGGGCGTGCGGACCACGGCTAAAGGTGCCAAACCGCATCCCGGCGAAACCAGGGAGCCGGAGGCGATCGTTCAGCCGGCGAGGAGCGTGCCGCTGCCGCAGATGGCGATCTCCGGCACCTCTGTTGCCCGCGCCATGCCGGTTACGAGCCCGGTCCTGCGTAACGATGCTCTGCGTGCGGCGCCGACAACGGTCTACACCGCCGGCTTCCAGCGCGAACTGCCTTCGGACAATGCCAACAAATTCTCGGGCAACGCCGTTACATTCCTGTCCATCGCCAAGTTCTCGGAGACGAATTAGGCCGGTTCCGTCCGAATATGAAAAGCAAAAGGGACCGCGCAGGCCCCTTTCCCACCTCAGCAAGACAAACGTCCGCCATCCACTCAGGCCGACAGCTTGGATGCCTCTGCCGCCAGCGTGGTGATCTTTTCCCATTCACCAGCCTCAACCAGCTCTTTCGGGGCAACCCATGATCCGCCGACGCAGACGACATTGGGCAGGGAGAGATAGGTTTTTGCATTGGCGAGACTGACGCCGCCCGTCGGGCAGAAGAATGTCCCGGCGAGGGGTGAGGAAAGCGCCTTGAGGAAAGCCGCGCCGCCTGCCTGCTCGGCCGGGAAGAACTTGAGATAGGTGTAGCCTTCCTCGCGCATCGCCATGATCTCGCTCGGTGTGATGGCGGCGGGCAGCAGCGGTACGTCACTGTCATTTGCCGCATCGCGGATCGCCTTGGTTGTACCGGGGCTGACGATGAAACGCGAGCCGGCCTTCGCGGCCTCTTCATACTGGCGCGCATTGAGGATGGTGCCGGCGCCAACGATGGCTTCGGGAACCTCTTCCGCAACCGCCCGGATGGCATCGAGCGCGGCGGAGGTCCGCAGCGTGATCTCGATCGCGGGAAGGCCGCCCGCCGCCAGCGCCCGGGCCAGCGGAGCCGCATCGGCCACCCGGTCCACCAGCAGGACGGGGATGACCGGCTGGCCCTTGAGGATCGGAAGCAGAAGGTCGGTTCTCTGGGCCATGGGCATGTCTCCGGTTAGGGGTTCGAACGTCGCAGTCGATTTAGCCCTGTGCTGTTGTTTTGTCCACCGCGCCGCCGGCAATTCCGCCATCACGGAGCAGGCGATCGCAATAGGTCTTCCAGGCTGCGGCCATCTTCCGGTCATAAGCGTATTTGCTGTAAAGCGGGCCGTTGTAGCGGCGGGCGAAGCCTGCCCAGTCGTGCCTGTTCAGCACCTCCACCAGGCTGGATTTCTCGATGAAGCGCAGCATCAGACGGATCTGCCCGGCAACCGAACCGCGCGCCTCGGCCACCAGCGCCTCGACATCAGCATAGCCCAGCCATTGCCAATGCGCGCCCATCACCTGCCCCAGCCCCCATGAGACGGATTCGAGCGCCGCATTGCGGTCGATCCGCATAGCACGGGCGAGCAACTGCCAGCGCCCGGTCTGAGCAACCGGGTTCTTGACGCCGCCGGCTTTCGGCGACGCCAATCCCTGTCGTCGCGCGTCGGCCTGCTTCGTTCCGGCAAGCCGCCGATCGAAATAATGTCCTTCGAAACGGATCAGCGGCTCGTCGCGGCCATTGACCCTCGCCGTGGTGCGCCCGCCGCATTCCACTTCCGCCACTGCGAGAAGGGCGGCGGGCTCTACGCCGGTCTTTTCCGCGGCGGCGACGATCTCCCTGATGGTTTCTTTCTCGAACATGCAAGTTTCCTTTCATCTGGACTCCTGCCACGATTGTCGCCCGGCTCTGCGTCTGTTGGACAAACCGTGAGGGAATGCCTTGAAATCGCTGCGCGCCGGGATTAGGTCGATCCGTCATGACCAACACATCTTTCACCGTCGCCGCCCTTTACCGTTTCGCGCGTCTTCCGCATTACGAGGCGCTGCGCGAGCCACTGGCTGAGCTTTGCTGCAGCCTCGGCATCAAGGGGACGCTCTTGCTTGCGGCCGAAGGCATCAACGGAACGGTGGCGGGCAGCGCCGAGGCGATCGAAAAACTGATCGCGCGGATCGAGGCCGAGCCGGAGCTGAAAGGCCTGGAACTTAAATATTCCCACGCGGGCGAGATGCCATTTCACCGCATGAAGGTGAAGCTCAAGAAAGAGATCGTCACGATGGGCGTTCTGGAGATCGATCCCCTGAAAAGCGTCGGGACCTATGTCGCGCCGAAGGACTGGAACGGCCTCATCTCCAGTTCCGATACGGTGGTGATCGATACGCGTAACGACTACGAGGTGGCGATCGGCACGTTCCGGGATGCGATCGACCCGCAGACGAAGACGTTCAGGGAGTTCCCTGTCTGGGTGGAGCAGAACCGCGAGCAGCTCGAAGGCAAGAAGATCGCCATGTTCTGCACCGGGGGCATCCGTTGCGAAAAGGCGACCGCCTTTGTCAAAGGGCTCGGCTTCGATGAGGTTTATCACCTGAAAGGCGGCATTCTCAAATATCTTGAAGAGGTCTCGCCGGAGGAAAGCCGCTGGGACGGCGAATGCTTCGTCTTCGACGAGCGCGTTTCAGTCGGTCACGGCCTGCAGGAGGGCGTGACGGAGCTTTGCCGCGCCTGCCGCCATCCGATCACGCCGGAAGAGCGCCTTTCGCAATACTATCGGGAAGGCGTCTCCTGCTCGCATTGCTATCACGAGAGGACCGACGAGGATCGGGCCCGCTATGCGGAGCGTCATCGTCAGGTGATGCTTGCGGAACAACGCGGGCAGAAGCGGCATATCGGGCAATAGCCAATTCTTTTCAGCCCTCATTGTATCGGCGCAATTGCGTTCCTAACTCCCCATGGTCGGCCAATGGTTGAGAAGAGGAACACGAATGCTCGATCCGAAGAAACTGCTCGATGATCTCCTGGGCTCCAAAGCGCCCGGTTCGCAATCCACCGTCAGCGACGGAGTGGGCAAGGTGACGCAACTCGCCAGGGACAATCCGCTGGCAACGGGCGCGATCGCCGCGGTTCTGCTCGGCACGGGGGCCGGGCGCTCGATCACGAAATCGGCGGTTAAGGTGGGCGGTCTCGCGGCCATTGCCGGGCTCGCCTACAAGGCGTACCAGAATTATCAGAGCGGCAAGGCGCCGGAGCAGCCGGCCGCAAAGGCGGAGCCGGAGCTTCTGCCGCCGCCGGCAGGCGACGCGTTCAATCCCACCACTGCGCCGCAGGGCGAGGAGAATTTCGCGCTGGTGCTGGTACGCGCGATGATCGCGGCAGCTCGAGCGGACGGTCATATCGATGAGACCGAGAAGGCGAAGATCACCGAGCGGATGGGGCAGGCCGGCATGAGCGCCGAGGCGCAGGATTTCATCCAGAAGGAGCTTGCCACCCCTGTCGATATCGATGCCCTGGTCAATGAGGCGAAAACCGAGGCGCAGAAAATCGAGCTCTATACGGCCTCACGCCTTGCAATCGAGCCGGAGACACGCGCCGAGCGCGGCTATCTCGACCTCTTGGCGGGGCGCTTGAGGCTGCCGGACGCGTTGGTGGACCATATCGAGGCGACGGTCTCGAACGCGAAAGTGTGAGTTCGATCACGCCCCGCGACGCCTTGGCTCTGGCCAAAGGCGGAACATCCCGCTAGATTGACTTCGAAGAAGGGCGGCTTGTGGATGGCCGCCTTTGCGTCAAGGGTCTGACGGCAACCGGGTCGCGTTTGTCATCATCATTCCCACCATCAGATCAACGAAGCCGCCGGGAGAATTTCTCGGCTGGGTTTTGTATGTTCGGTTGGACAGGATGGAATGATGAAAAAGCTCTTTCTTTTTCTTTTGCTAGCATTCAGTCTCGGGATCAGCGCGGGTGCGCATGCCGGCGACAAGGTGACGGTGTTCGCCGCCGCCAGCATGAAGGACGTGATCGAAGAGGCAGCAAAGCAGTTCAAGGCGGCACAGGGAGCAGAGGTGACGGCTTCATTTGCCGCTTCGTCGGTGCTCGCCAAGCAGATCGAGGCCGGTGCGCCCGCCTCGATCTTCATTTCAGCCGATGAAGACTGGATGAACTATCTTCAGGAGCGCAAGCTGATTTCAGTTCCCTCGCGGCGGATCATCGCCGGTAATGCGCTCGTTGTCGGGACGCAGCCTGGAGAAATGGGCAAAATGCCTGACATTCTCGCGACAGAACGGTTCGCTATGGGCGATCCTTCCAATGTTCCAGCCGGAAAATACGGCAAAGCGGCGTTGGAAACGCTCGGTTTTTGGAGCGAAGTCGAGAAGAATGCAGTTTTTGCCGAAAATGTCCGGGTGGCGTTGCAATATGTCAGCCGCGGTGAGGTGAACGCGGCGATCGTCTATGCATCTGACCTGGCGGCCGCGCAGGGTCTCGAGGAAGCCTACCGTTTTCCGGCATCCAGCCATAAGCCGATCCTCTATCCGGCGGCCCTGGTGGGCAAGCCCTCGGCGGAGGCGAAGGCTTTCCTCGATTTCCTGTCGAGCGATGCCGGGCAGGCGATCGTCCGGGCGAAGGGGTTCGTGTCCGCCGCGGAGGCCGGCAGTTGACGGGAACCGGCATGTTCGGCCTGGCGGAAGCCGATTGGGGCATCATTCTGTTATCGCTGAGGGTTGCGCTCGTCGCGATCCTTTTCGCGCTGCCGCTCGCCTTTGCCATGGCCTGGGTGCTGGCGCGCCATTCCTTTCCCGGCAAGAGCCTGCTGCAGGCCGTTATCACCATGCCGCTGGTCCTGCCGCCGGTGGTGACGGGTTATCTGCTGCTTCGGTGGTTCGGTACGCGCGGGGCGCTCGGCGCACCGCTCAATGAGTGGTTCGGCGTCATCTTCGCCTTTCGCTGGACCGGCGCGGCGCTTGCCGCAGGCGTCATGGCTTTTCCGCTCCTGGTGCGGCCGATGCGCCTTTCGATCGAGAATATCGATCGCGGCCTTGAAGAGGCGGCGCGGACGCTCGGCGCGGGGCGTGTCGTCGCTTTCCTGACCGTGACGCTGCCCTTGCTTTTTCCCGGCATCATCGCGGGCGCGGTGCTGGGCTTTGCTAAGGCACTCGGCGAGTTCGGTGCGACGATCACCTTCGTCTCCAACATCCCTGGCGAAACCCAGACGCTTTCGCTCGCCATTTATTCCCTTCTGCAGACGCCTGCCGGCGATAGCGCCGCGCTGAAACTTATCCTCGTCTCCGCCTTTCTCTCGATCGCAGCGGTCATTTTCTCGGAATGGCTGCAGCGCCGGTTCGATGCGAGGCGACCGGAATGAGCAAGCTCGTGGTTTCCATCGCTGGCCGGAGCGGGGCCTTTGCCGTTAGTGCCGATTTTGCTGCGGCGCCAGGCGTCACCGCCCTGTTCGGCCACTCCGGCGCCGGCAAGACGACGCTTCTGAAGATGATCGCCGGCACGCTTTCGCCGGAACGGGGCCGCATCGCGATCGGCGATCGCGTGCTTTTCGACAGCGAGACCGGCATCAACCTGCCGCCGGAGAAGCGGCATATCGGCTATGTCTTCCAGGATGCGCGGCTCTTCCCACATCTCTCCGTCAAACACAATCTGACCTATGCGCTCTGGGCGGGGCGGCGGAATGCAGGAAAACCTTTCGCCGAGGTGGCCGATCTTCTCGGGCTTGCCGCGCTTCTCGATCGACGACCCGCCACGCTTTCAGGCGGCGAGCGGCAGCGTGTCGCCATCGGGCGGGCGCTCCTTTCCAATCCGGCCCTGTTGCTGCTCGACGAGCCGCTTTCGTCGCTCGATCACGCGAGACGGCAGGAGATACTCCCTTATCTGGAGCGCCTGCGCGACGAGAGCGGCCTTCCGATCGTCTATGTCAGCCACGAGATCGACGAGGTGGCGCGGCTTGCCGATACGCTCGTCCTGCTGTCGAAGGGCGAAGTCACGGCGAGCGGCCCGGTGGCGGAGGTCTTCGCGAATATGGACGGCACCGGCGAGGACGCCGGCACGCTTATCGAGGGTTATGTGATCGGCCGGGACCCCCAATATGGGGTGACCTTCATCGATCTTGGCGGCGAAACCTTCCAGATCGTCGACGAGGCGTTACGCCCGGGCATGCAGGTGCGCTTGCGCGTTCGCGCCCGCGACGTGTCGCTTGCCCGCCAGGCGCCGGAGGCGATCAGTATCCGCAACGTTCTGCCGGTGCAGATCGTGACGATCAACGGCAGGGAGGGGACCTTCGCGGAGATGGAACTCTCCTTCGCAGCACAGAAGCTGCGGGCCAGGCTGACGCGGAAATCGGTCGCCGATCTCGAGTTGAAGCCAGGCGACAACGTCTTCGCCCTGGTCAAGGCGGTTTCCGTCGACCGCAGTTCGATGCGCCGTGGGAAAGACTGAGAAATTATTTTCCGCCCGGTCTTTTCACCCGTTCCGGTTTTTCTTGATTTGTGCTCCTGTGGCGCGCGAAACGACCGGAGGACAGAATGAAGGATCTGAAACACTGGACCGCGCGTCCCGTTCCCCAGCGCAAGGTGCTTGAAGGGGCTTATGTCCGCCTTGAGCCGCTCAATGCGGCAAAGCACGGCGATGGGGTCTTCGAAGCCTCGTCCGTGCAAGGTGCGGGTGAGCGTTTCACCTGGCTCTTCGAAGAGGCACCCGCCGACCGTGCAGCGCTTCAGCCATGGCTGGAGAAAGCGGAAGCCAGTGCCGATCCCCTGTTCTTCGCAGTCATCGACAAAGCGACCGGCAAGGTGGCAGGCCGTCAGGCGCTGATGCGCATCGATCCCACGCATGGCGTCATCGAGATCGGCAATATCTATTGGGGGCCGCTCATCGCGCGCAAGCCGGCGGCGACCGAGGCGCAGTTCCTGTTTGCCCGCCTGGTCTTCGACGAGCTCGGCTATCGACGTTACGAGTGGAAATGCAACAATGAGAACGAGCCGTCGAAAAGAGCGGCGCAGCGCTTCGGCTTCCAGTTCGAAGGTGTTTTCCGTCAGCATCTGGTGGTGAAGGGCAAAAATCGCGATACGGCATGGTTCTCCATTACCGATGGTGAATGGCCCGCATTGAGACAGGCCTATGAAAAATGGCTCGCACCGGATAATTTCGATGCGGACGGCAAGCAGAGGAAAAGATTGGTAGATCTGCGCGGCGAACCGTCAAACTGAGGCAAGGGTCGCGATGGCACACGAGCATTCCCACGATGATCACTCCCATGGCCAGGAGCATCATGGGCATGGGCATGATCATGATCATGATTATGGCAGCCTCGACAAGCGGCGGGTGCTCGTTGCCGCCGTTCTGACAGCCGGTTTCATGGTGGTGGAAGCGCTGGGCGGGCTGCTGACCGGTTCGCTGGCGCTTCTGGCGGATGCGGGGCATATGCTGACCGATTCCGTATCGCTCGGGCTTGCCTGGTACGCTTTCCATCTGGCGGAGCGCCCCGCGACGAACCGGCACACTTATGGCTTCGGCCGGGTGAAGACGCTGGTCGCCTATACGAACGGCCTTGCCATATTCGTCGTCGGCGCGTGGATCGTCTATGAGGCGTGGGAGCGGTTCCAGCAGCCTTCAGCCGTGCTCGGCGGGCCGATGCTTGCGGTTGGTGTAGCGGGGCTTGCGGTCAATATAGCCGCCTTTTTCGTCCTGCATGGCGGCGACCGGGAAAACCTCAACATGCGCGGCGCCATCCTGCATGTGCTGGGCGATCTGCTCGGTTCCGTCGCTGCGATCGCCGCGGCGCTCATCATCCTTCTCACCGGCTGGTATCCGATCGATCCGATCCTCTCGGCGCTGGTGGCGGTGATGCTGTTTGCAAGCGCGTGGCGGCTGACGCGCGATGCGGGGCGGGTGTTGCTGGAGGGCGCTCCTGATGTGCTCGACCGCGATGATATTGCACGCGATCTCGAAAAGTCAGTGCCGGGCGTGGACAATATCCATCACGTGCATGTCTGGTCGCTCGACGGAAAAAGCAATCTTGCGACATTGCATGCGCGCATCGCGGATCAGGGCGATGCGTCGAGAGTAACCATGCTGGTCAAGCAAAGGCTTGCCTCAGCCCATGGAATCACCCATGTCACCGTCGAAACCGAATGCGGTCCATGTGCCGACGGACATGGAAATCATGATTGCGGCGCGGCCGCAAAATCCGCCGAACATAGTCATTCACACACAAAGAGGCATGGTGTTGCAGGATCCAAAAACGCGTAGCGCGGTGATTGCCGCTCTGGCCATCCTTCTCGGCTTCGGCATTCTCTGGATTTTGATGCCGCGTATAATGCTGGCGCTGGGTGCCGAGTCGCCAGCCTTGGCGGGTGTCTTTGCCGTTCTTTTCGTGCTGGCCTTTTTCGGCGTGTTCTGGCTGCGCGCGCGCCAGCAGCGGCGCAAGGATTGACGATCGTTCCGGTCAGATCGACAGGGCAGCCGTGAAAAGCAGCAGGCCGACAAGGACGATGAAGAGGGCTGCTCCGATCTCGATGACCGCCTGAAGCCGGAGCGACATGGCGCCGCTGTTGGTGAATTTCAATGCGACGTTCTTTGCCGTCACCGCAAGTGTGGCAAGTATCGCGACGGTGATGAAAGTCCCAAGCGCCATGGCGAATACGGAAAGTACGCCGCCGAGAATGAGGCCGTTCAGCAGCGCGAAGGTGAGCACGATCAGCGCCCCCGAGCAAGGGCGAAGGCCGACCGCCATGATGGCGGACCACGCCATTTTCCAGTCGAACGCACCGGAAAGCCGGGAGGGATCAGGCATATGGGCGTTGCCGCAGGCATCGCAGACCTCGCCAGTGCCGATAAAGCTGTGATCAAACACGGCGCGCCCCGGTCGGGTGGTATCGTAATTGAGGCGGGCGGTGCGGCCCTGCATCTGCATGCGTGCAGTTTGCGAAACGGAGCCTTCCCAGGCGGCGCCTGCCGGGCTTGCCGCAGTGAAAGCAAGGTTGGCCGTTGCGAGTTCCGGCTGTGTGTCGGCTGTCTTCCGCCGCACGCCGAAGAGGAGCGGCACCTTGCGCCAGAGCAGCCACAGGCCGAAGACAATGACCAGGGCGTAGCTCGCCAGTTCCATATAGCGCGCAGTGTCCTTCATCGAGACGCTGGTGCCGCGCAGCACCAGCCAGGCAAGGCCGACGACGACGATCGCCGAAACCGCCTGCAGAACGGAGGAGATGAAGGAGAGAAAAATGCCGCGCTTCAGCGCCGTCTCGTTGGCGATCATGTAGGAGGAAATGACCGCCTTGCCGTGGCCCGGTCCTGCGGCGTGAAAGATGCCGTAGACGAAGGACAGCCCGACCAGAATGGCGGCCTGCCACGGATCCTCGCGCATGGCCTTCAGCGCATTGGTCATGGCCAGATAGAAATTGCGCTGCTCGGTCGCGATCCACTGGATGACATGGGCAAACGGGCCGACCGGCTTCATGCCTACTTCATTGGCGCCGATACCGAGCGAGGATTGCGACCAAGCTTGGCCGGCAAACAGCAAGCCGGCGATCAGACTTGCCAGGAAGATCGGCTTTTTCATGTGTCGTCCCCCACTTACGATGTCGGTTCGCTCAGCTTTGTCCGCAGATGATTTCGAGACGGGTGGCGAAGATCTTCGACATGTCATTGCCGGTCGGGTCGTTGAAGAAGGCGTCGGTCAGGGTCCCCTGATTGGCGGCGATCGCCTCGTCGGGATCGGGACGCACGACCTTGGACGAGCAGACCTTCGGCAGACCGGTGATATGCATGTCCGTGTCGTTTGCGTAGTCGATCGCAGTATAAAAGGTCGGATCATAGACACCGAAGCTCACCTTGTGATCGAGCTTCAAGGGTTCTTCCGGCTTGGATTCGAAGATGATCAGCAACTGATTATCGGGAAAATCGGCAATGAGATGCGCCGGCTTCGCCATGGCCACGTCCTTTCCATCGGAAAGGACGGTTTGGAAATATTTGTACTCGGCAATGGATTCGTTGATCGTCTGGCTCAGCGTATCCAGTTCGCTCTGGTCGAGCTTCAGATCGCCGTTCTTGTCGAATTCCATCAGCACGGTCGAGGAGAAGACATCGTCGAAGCGCCAGACATGGGCGAGCTTCTCCACTGTTCCGTCCGGCGCGACGGTGACTTCGAGCCGCGCATCGGCGAAGACATGCGGGTGAGCGTCGGCGGCCGAGGGCAATGACGCCGCCGCCCCGGCTGCAAACGCCAGTGCCACCGCTCGCCTGGATTGGCGCTTCGTCGGGCGATCCTCATTCTGAGGCATGATTGATTCCTTATGATTCCCGGCAATTCAATTGGTGAACTTGGCGAAAGTGGGACAGGCGGCATATAAAGAGGAGGCTGCTACACATGGTCCCGCTCCTTGAACCATTTCGCGAGATAGTCCACGAGGACGCGCACCTTGGCTGGCAAATATCTGCGATGCGGATAGACGGCATAGATGCCGCCGTCCTTGATGGTGAATTCGTCCAGGCCCGCGACCAGCCTGCCGCTTGCAAGCTCGGGCTCGGCGATGAAGCGCGGAAGAATGCAGAAGCCAAGCCCCTTGACCGCCGCCGCCATGGTTGCCAGCGGAGAATTGACCTCGATCGGGCCGCTGACGGGAACGGTGAGCAGCGATCCGTCGGTGTTGCGGAAATGCCAATTGTTGCGCGACCGGCCATTGGTGTCGACGATGCAGGGCCGGTCGTGCAGGCCTTCCGGCCTTTCCGGCATTCCGACTTTGGCGATGAGTTCGGGCGAGGCGCATAATGCGAGGTGAAATGCGGTCAGGCGCCGGGCAATGAGCGAGGAATCCTGCAGCCGGGTGATGCGGATCGCCAGATCGAATCCTTCTTCCACCAAATCGACAAAGCGATCGTCGAGACGGATATCGAGGATGATCTCCGGATGTTCGACGCAGAAATCGATCAGTGACTGGCCGATCGGCGCATCGGCGAAGGTGCGCGGCGCGGAAAGCTTGATGCGGCCCCGTGCATCGCCACTCGTCTCGCTGATCGAATCCTGCAAGGAGTCGATGTCACGGATGATCTCCGAGGCGCGCTGATAATAGGTATGCCCGGCCTCGGTCATGGAAAATTGCCGTGTCGTGCGGTTGAGCAGCAGGACGCCGAGATCATCTTCCAATTCGCGCACATATTTGGAGAGAAGCGCCTTGGACCGGCCGATCTTGCGCGCCGCCGCCGAAAAACCTTCGGCCTCGACGACATCGATGAAGGCGCGCATACGGGTGAGCGTATCCATAATCAGCGGTCCTCTTCCCCAGTTCGAATTCCGTCTGTCCCGCCTTGCCGGCAGGGCTGGCATTGTTCAACTCTTGTAGATGATTTGGGGCGCTTTGTTCAGTATCTAAAAAATTTTGCGTCAGGGCAGATTTGTCATTGATTGGACACACGTTTCACCTTATATCGCGCCTGCCCAAAGTCGCACGTGCCTGTGGGTGTCCGCCGTCCCTCGAATGGTGAGGGAAACGGTAAGGTACCTGGAACTAACCCCTCCAGTCGGTTTGCCGGCCAACCGCCAAATCGAGGACATCTTGAAGCAACGACGGTGCGGGCCTTTCTGGTGTCTTTCGGTCGTCCAAATACCGAAATTACTGAAGAGGCACACCTTCATTGCCGGCAGTGCGGATGCGGTTCTCCCAATTCCAAGCCAAGGCAGACAAAGCGGAATAACGCGACGCTTTAGCGTTGTTCCATCGCCGCATGAACCTTCGCGTGTTTCCAGCACCTCCAAAGGCTGGCTGCGCGGTGGACGGCTTCATGCACTTTGTCCCTTTGCGGCAGCGATCCGGCGGGCAGCCGGCAAGCCGCAGCCTTTGCAAAGGCGGCCGGGCCGCCGAACAGGAGAATACGATGGCAACCCAGCGCATTATCGATTTCCTCAACACCCGACGTCCGAACGGTCCCTGCCTCGTGGTCGACCTTGATGTCGTGCGTGAAAATTACATTGGCTTCGAAAAGGCGCTGCCGGATTCGCGCATCTTCTATGCGGTGAAGGCCAATCCTGCGCCGGAAATCCTGCGGCTTCTGACGTCGCTCGGCTCGTCCTTCGACACCGCTTCGGTCACCGAGATCGAGATGGCGCTTGATGCCGGCGCGCCCGCTGAGCGCATCTCCTATGGCAACACCATCAAGAAGGAACGCGATATCGCGCGCGCCTTCGAGCTCGGCATCCGTCTCTTCGCCGTCGACAGCGTCGAGGAAGTGGAGAAGATCGCCCGTGCCGCGCCTGGCGCCCGCGTCTTCTGCCGCGTCCTGACCGATGGCGAGGGCGCCGAATGGCCGCTGTCGCGCAAATTCGGCTGCGTTCCCTCCATGGCCGTCAATGTGCTGCGTCAAGCAAAGTTGCTCGGCCTCGTTGCCTATGGCGTATCCTTCCATGTCGGCTCGCAGCAGACAGACCTTTCCGCGTGGGACCGCGCGCTCAGCGATGCCAAGCGTGTCTTTGCGGCGCTGGCCGAGGAAGGCATCATGCTGAAGATGGTCAATATGGGCGGCGGGTTTCCGACGCGCTATCTGCGCGACGTGCCGACGGCGCAGGCCTATGGCCGTGCCATTTTCGACGCACTGCGCAAGCATTTCGGCAACCGTATCCCGGAGACGATCATCGAGCCCGGCCGCGGCATGGTAGGCAATGCCGGCGTCATCAAGACGGAAGTGGTTCTGGTTTCGAAGAAGGCGGACAATGACAATGTCCGCTGGGTCTATCTCGACATCGGCAAATTCGGCGGTCTCGCCGAGACGATGGACGAGGCGATCCGCTACCAGATCGTCACGCCACGCGACGGGGATGCGACGGAGCCCTGCGTGCTCGCCGGGCCGACCTGCGATTCCGCCGATGTGATGTATGAGAAGACGCCCTATCCGCTGCCCGTTTCGCTGACCATCGGCGACGAGCTTCTGATCGAGGGAACGGGCGCCTACACCACCACCTATGCGTCGGTCGCGTTCAACGGCTTCGAGCCGCTCCGATCCTACGTCATCTGAGCCGGCTTTTAGACCGGTTCATTCAGAGCTCGTCCGGCAGGGATGCCGGGTGACCAGCTTGCTCTATCCGATTGGTCAAGACAATGAACGCGACAGTTTCCAAAATCCGGGAAAGCCACAACCAGACCTTCGTCATCCAAGGCGAGACCGAGCATGATGCACCGGCGCGCGAGGCGCTGCTTGATCGCGCCATGGGTGAGGGCCGCCGCCGCAAATCGTCGGAGAAGCTGCGGCGCGGGCGTGTTCCCTCGGCGGGGCTGGCCTTTGCCGCACGCAACGAAGAGGGCACGCTCATCGGTACAGTGCGCCTGTGGGACATCCGCGCCGGGCGTAATCGTTCGGGCGCTCCGGTGCAGGCGCTGCTGCTCGGGCCGCTGGCCGTTAATCCCTCCGCTGAAGGGCTGGGGATCGGCTCGGCGCTGATGCGCCATGCCATCGCTGAAGCCGCACGGCTCGGTCACGGCGCGATCCTGCTGGTCGGCGACCCGGAATATTACGCGCGCTTCGGCTTTTCCGGGGAAAAGGTGGCAAGCCTTGCCATGCCGGGGCCGGTCGAGCGGCGGCGCTTCCTGGCGCTGGAGCTGAAGCCCAGCCATCTCGACGGGGCACACGGTATCCTTTCTCCGTCTGGCCGTCGTGCGGCGAGCGAGCCGCAGGCGCTCCGCCTTACGGCCTGATCAGATCAGTAAAAGGCGGAAGTCTCAACTTCCGCCTTTTTATTTCTTCAGAGCTTCCCTTCGATGGAAGCGTCCAGCAGTTCCAGCACATTCTTCTTTGTCAGCTTCACCGGGTTGCCGCCAGCAGTTGGATCGACCACCGCCATGTCGGCTATCAATGCCTTGCGCTTGTCGTCCATTTCCAGGCCTTTGATGAGGCCCGGCAGCTTGTGCGGCACCTTCAACTGCTTACGCAATTTCAGAACGGCCTTGGCAAAGCCGTTGAAGCCGCCCTTGATACCGAGATAGCGCGACAGGCGGACGATGCGCTCTTCGACCGCATCGCGGTTGAAGGCCAGCACATAGGGCATGAACACCGCATTGGTCATGCCGTGATGAGTGTCGTAGAGGGCGCCGATCGGATGTGACAACGAATGGATTGCGCCGAGCCCTTTCTGGAAGGCGGTAGCGCCCATGGCGGCAGCGCTCATCATGTTTGCCCGCGCCGTCAGGTCCTTGCCGTTCTCGTAGGCTTTGGGCAGGTTCTCGAAGACGAGGCGCATGCCTTCCACAGCAATACCATCCGCCATGGGGTGGTAGCCGGGTGCGCAATAAGCTTCGAGGCAGTGGGCGAACGCATCCATGCCGGTGCCGGCGGTGATGAAAGGCGGCATGCCGACGGAGAGTTCCGGGTCGGCGATTACCGTGACCGGGAGCATCCTCGGATGGAAGATGACCTTTTTCGTGTGCGTCGCCTCGTTGGTGATGACGCCTGCGCGGCCCACCTCCGATCCCGTGCCCGCCGTGGTCGGCACGGCGATGATGGGCGCGATGGCACTGGCATCCGCCCGGGTCCACCAGTCGTCGATATCCTCGAAATCCCAGACCGGGCGGTTCTGGCCGGCCATGAAGGCGACGAGCTTGCCCAGATCCAGTGCCGATCCGCCCCCGAAGGCGATCACGCCGTCGTGGCCGCCATCGCGGAAGATCTTCACCCCCGCATTGAGATTGGATTCCACCGGGTTGGGCTTCACATCAGAAAATACGCCGTAGGAGACGCCGGCATCATCGAGAAGCTTTAGGGTTTTCGCGACAACAGGCAGTTGCGCCAGGCCTGGATCGGTGACGAACAGGGGATTGGCGATGCCGGCGCTTGCGAGGATATCGGGCAATTCCTTGATGCGGCCCGCGCCGAAAAGCACCGTTGTCGGATAATTCCATTTGGAGAAGGGTTCGGTCATGGGGCTGTCTTTCAGATGGCTTCGCGCAGGTGATAGGATTTAGGCCGGGTGAGATTGGCGTAGCCGATAGCGGAGAGTGCTGCGCCCTTGCCGGTGTCCTTGACGCCGGTCCACACCAGCGCGGGGTCGAGATAGTCGCAGCGGTTCATGAAGACCGTGCCGGTCTCGATCCTATCGCCGAGTGATGCCGCATGGTCCGTGTCGGATGTCCACAGCGAGGCGGTGAGGCCATAGGGGCTGTCGTTCATCAGCGCCAGCGCCTCCTCATCGTTACGCACCTTCATGATGCCGACGACGGGGCCGAAGCTCTCCTCGCGCATCACGCTCATCTGGTGATCGACATTGGTGAGCACTTCCGGCGCGAGGTAGGGTGAGCCCGATTTATCCTCCGCAACCTTCATGCCGATATGCGCCTTCGCGCCCTTGCGCAGCGCTTCCGCCTTCTGCTCGCGGATCAGATCGGCGAAGCGGGCCTGCGCCATAGGCCCCATGGTGGTCGCTTGGTCAAGCGGGTTGCCGACGACATATCGCTTGGTCAGGTCGATGAAGCCATCGACGAATTCGTCATAGACTTTTTCGTGCACATAGATGCGCTCGATGCCGCAGCAGCACTGGCCAGTGTTGTAGAATGCGCCGTCGACAAGATTTCCGATTGCATGATCGAGATCAGCGTCGGGTAGCACATAGGCCGGGTCTTTACCGCCGAGTTCGAGGCCGAGCGTCATGAAAGTGCCCGCCGCCGCCCGCTCGATCGCCTTGCCGCCGCCGACCGAGCCGGTGAAATTGACATGGTCGATGCGGCCGGAGGCGAGCAGCTTTTCCGTCTGCGTGTGGTTCAGAACGACATTCTGGAAGACGCCCTTCGGCAGGCCGGCTCTGTCGAATGCCTGCTGGAAGCGTTCGCCTGCCAAAAGTGTCTGGGCGGCGTGTTTCAGGATAACGGTATTCCCGGCGATCAGTGCCGGCATGATGGTGTTGACGGCTGTCAGATAGGGATAGTTCCACGGCGCGATGACCATGACCACCCCGAGCGGCACATGCTTGACATAGCGGCGGAAGCCGGGCTTGTCGTTAGCGATCACGGGCTTCAGCGCGTCCTCGGCAATCTGCACCATATAGCGCGTGCGTTCCTCGACGCCGCCTTTCTCGCCGCCATAGCGCACCGGGCGGCCCATCTGCCAGGCGAGCTCCGGCACGATCTCGTCGTTCATGGCGAGAAGCGCTTCAAGGGCGGCAAGGCAATAGCGTCCGCGCTCGGCAACCGGCGTCTCGGCCCATTCCGCCTGCGCGTGCCGTGCCGCCTCGACCGCCGCGTCGAGCGCCTTGTCGCTGGCCACTGGGCGTTCCGCATAAATCGAACCATCGACGGGTGAGACGATCTTCACCGTTTCGGTCATTCTTTATTTCCTTTGCTTCTTCACATACGCAAGTCCGCCGGGAAAACGGTTCCCGTTTTTCCCGGGAAAACCGCTTCGCACTTTTCCTGGACTTGCTTAGTACCGCTCAAATCCGCGATGCAGCTCCCAGTCGGTGACACGGCGGTCATATTCAAACTGCTCCCAGCGGGCAGTATGAACATAATGCTCGATCACCTCTTCGCCCAATGCCGATTTCAGCATTTTCGACTTTGCGAACATGTCGGTTGCATCGCGCAGCGTCTTGGGAATTTCGGTGAGCCGCGCGCCGCCATAGGCATCGCCCTCGAAGGGCTTTGCCAATTCGAGCTTTTCATCGATGCCGGCAAGGCCAGCGGCGATGAGACCGGCGAAGGCGAGATAGGGGTTCAGATCGGCGCCGCCGATGCGGCATTCGATGCGGATCGCCTTCGAGTTTTCGCCGCAGAGGCGGAAGCCTGCCGTGCGGTTGTCGCGGCTCCAGACGATCTTGGTTGGCGCGAAGGTGCCGGCCTGGAAGCGCTTGTAGGAGTTGATATAGGGCGCCAGAAGCAGGGTGATGTCGCGGGCATATTTCAATTGTCCCGCCACCCAGGACCGCATGAGCGCCGACATGCCGTATTCCGCCTTGGGATCGTGGAAAAGAGATGTCTTTCCATCGGCGCTCCACAGCGAATTGTGGATGTGGCTGGAGCTTCCGGCCAGCGCATAGTCATATTTCGCCATGAAGGTGATTGCCTTGCCCATCTGGGTGGCGATCTCCTTGCAGCCGTTCTTCAAGACGACGTGACGGTCGGCCATCTCCAGCGCCTCGGCATAGCGGACGTTGATCTCCTCTTGTCCAGGGCCCCATTCGCCCTTGGAGTTTTCGACGGGGATGCCCGCATCGAAAAGGCCGTTGCGGATGGCGCGCATCACCGTGTCTTCCTTGCTGGTCATCTGGATCACGTAATCCTGGATATAGGGCGAGGCGGTTGTCATTGCCTTCCAGTGCTTTGCGCGGGCGCTCTCATAGGTCTCGTCGAAGAGGTAGAATTCGAGCTCGGAGGCGAAATAGGCGAGGTATCCGCGCTCCTCAAGCCGCGCCAGCTGACGCTTGAGGATGCCGCGCGGCGAATGGGCCAGGTCCTCATGATGGTGATGGTCGAGAATGTCGGAAAGGACGAGTGCGGTCTTTTCGAGCCAGGGAATACGGCGGATGGTGGAAAGATCCGGCTTGATGACGAAATCGCCATAGCCGTTCTTCCAGCTTGCCGCTTTGTAACCAGGCACCGGTTCCATATCGATGTCATTGGCCAGCAGATAATCGCAGCCATGGGTTTCGTCGTGGGCGGCTTCGACGAAATAGCTGCCGTGGAAACGCTTGCCGATCAACCGGCCCTGCATATCGACGAAGCAGGCGAGAACGGTGTCGATGACGCCATCCGCCACTTCCTTTTTCAGTTCATTGAAGGTGAGATTTCCAGGCATCAATGTCTCCGCCGGATCGGATGGGGTCGTGAGGGATGCACCCGGCCTCCATGACGGCCGGGTGCAATGTCGATCAGGTTCAGCCGGTTACGGCGCAACCTTGCCAGCCAGCTCCGCTGCGCCTGACGCGGCCTTGGCGGCTTCGGCATGTTCCAGCGCGAACTCCTCTTCCGGCGACAGGATCAGCTTGTGACGGCCGACGAGGGCAAAGTAAGCGACGAACACCGCGAACCAGATGGCGACACCGAGAATGCCCTGCCGGTAGATGGGATCGTTCAGCTGGAAATAGAGCGTGACGATCGCGATGAGGATGGTGAGCACGGCGCTCGGTATGCCGAACGGATTGCGGAAGGGCCGCTCGATGTTCGGCTGGTTCTTGCGCAGGAGAATGAAGGACAGGGCCTGCATGATGTAGCTCAGCATCGCGCCGAAAACGGCCATGTTGAGCAGCGTGAAGCCGATGGCCGCGCCGCCTCTTTCCTCACCAAGCAGGAACCAGAGGGTGAGGATCACGGCCAGACCGAGGAGTGCACCGCCGATCATGGCGACATGCGGGGTCTTGCGGGTGCCATGCGTCACCGACAGGAAGGTCGGGAAATAGCCGGCGCGGCTCAGCGAATAGATCTGCCGCCCTTGCGCGAAGATGATGGTGTGGAACGAGGCGATGAGGCCCAGAACCGCGACAAGCGCCAGTCCCTTGGCAATGCCTTCGCCATAGATCGCCTTGAAGCCATCGAGCAAGGGCTCGCCTGAAGAGCCGAGTGCGAAGGAGCCGATGCCCGATACCGACGGGTTGAGGGTGAGGATGGCGAAGGCGGAGACGATCAGCGTCAGCATGCCAAGGATGATTCCCCTCGGCATATCGCGCTTCGGGTCGATCGATTCTTCAGCGGCAAGCGGCAATTGCTCGATGGCAAGGAACAGCCAGACGGCGAAGGGCAGGGCCGCGAGCGCGCCGCCAATACCGTTCGGCAGGAAAGGTCCGTTGCCGTCAGGCAGTTCGACGCCGCCGGGCCCGATGTTCAACGCCCAGCGTGAAAAGTCGATATGGCCGAGGGCCGAAATCCAGAACACGACGAGGCAGAGCAGGGCGAGGATGGTGACAACAAGCGTCACCCGGAAGGAAAGCGCCACGCCCCAGATGTTGAGCCCGAGAAAGACGATATAAGCCGCGATCCACCAGACCGGCTGGAATTCCGGCGTGGTGCCGAAAATACCGGTGAGATAAGAACCGATGAAGAAGACGATGACGGCGGGCGTCAGCACATATTCGACATTTTCCGCCAGCCCCGTGAGGAAGCCACCCCATGGCCCCATCGATGTGCGGGCGAAGGAATAGGCCGCACCTGTGTGGGGCAGGGCGGGCGACATTTCGGCAATCGCAAAGGTCAGCCCCAGATACATGATGGCGATGATGATGGTGGCGATGAACATGCCGCCCCAGCCACCCTGGGTGAGGCCGCCGTTCCAGCCGGAGAAATGGCCTGATATCACCGCGCCGACGCCGAGCGCCCAGAGATGCCACGCATTGGCATGGCGCACGAGCTGCCGGCTTTCGAAATAGCTCTTGTCGCGCGTCTGATAAGCAACGCTGCCGACCACTTTCTTGTCTGCACTTGCCATTTTCATTCCCCTGTCAATTGGTTGGTTGACGTCAGTGCATTCATGTCCGCCGGACCGGCGGTTATAAAACTTCTCCTTCGACCTCTCCCAGAATGCGGGCGAGCCTCTCGCCCCATTGTTTTTCCTGTTGCTCAGTGGTCACGAGATCGTTGCGGATTTCGATCATGACCGCCTTCAACTGTTTGGCCTGCGCGTGTCGCTCAAGCGTATAATAGACCCGGTCGGCTGGCGAATAGGGCTGGTTTATCCCGACGCAAAGGCCCGCCATCGCCTGCAATCCGGCAATGATTGGTGCGGCGAGCCTGGTATCATCGTCATGGATGATACCGACATGCCAAGGGCGTTCCTCGCCGCGATAGACGGGCGTGAACGTGTGGATGGCGACGAGAACGGGCGGAATGCCGGCGGCGATGCGCGATGCGACAAGCGCTTCGATTGCCGCGTGGTAGGGCGCATGGGCCAACACCACCCGTTCGGCGATCTCGCTTTCGCTCAAATGCATGTTGCCGGGAATATTCGTCAATTCGCTCAAGCTCGGGACAAGATCGGGCGCATCAAGAGGCCGATTGCAGTCGACTATGAGGCGTGAGATGCAGGATTCGACCAAGGGAGCGTCTAGAAGGCGGCTCATTTCTCGTGCCACGCCCAGGGCGCCGGGATCCCAGGCGATATGACGCTGCAGATCTTTCTTTGTCAGCCCCAGGGTGTCGAAGCCCGAGGGAATATGGTTTGATGCATGATCGCAGAGCAGCAGCACTGGGCTCTTGCCGTGCCCATTGGTGATCCTGACCGGAATTTCAACGTCCGCAACCGCGATCGCATCAGCCATTCGATGTTCCCCGAGAATTGTACTGTTTGTTACAGTCTCTATTTAAATTTCCCGTATCGTATGATTTGATACATATCGGCCGGATTTGTCAAAATGAATCTTTGCCTTCCGTGCAGAGAAGAAACATCAGGGGAGGGGCAGGCGGGAGAAATGAAAACAAGCATATCCGAGCTGATCAGCGAGAAGATCGTCTCCATGTCGGCGAGCGAGCGAAGGGCGGCGCAGACGCTGATCGCCCATTATCCTCTGATCGGCCTCAAGACGGTCGCGGATTTTTCGGCGCAGGCGGGGGTGAGCTCTCCGACCATACTGCGTTTCGTGGCAAGGCTCGGCTTCTCCAGCTATCCCGAATTCCAGGCAGCACTGCAGGAGGAATTGGCGGCGCAGATACAGTCGCCGCTGACGCGCAATCTGGCGCCCCAATCTGCCCGTCCGCAGAGTGCCTTTGCGCAGGTGGACGCCACGCTCGACAATATCCGCGAGACCTTCAGCCATCTGCCCGAGGCGCAGACCGCCGAAATCGTCGCCTTACTCAGCCGACCGCGCAGCCGCATTCATCTCGTCGGTGGACGGTTTACAGACCCCATCGCCCGCTACATGGCGGCGCATCTGCAGATCATCCGCCCCGACGTGTTCCATCTCGAGGGGCAGGAGAGCAATTGGCGCGACCGGTTGATCGATATGGGCAAGCGCGACGTGCTGATGATCTTCGATATCCGTCGCTACCAGGAAAGTCTGATCCGTTTTGCCGAAAAGGCGCAGGCGCGCGGCGTCGAGATCGTGCTTGCGACCGACCAATGGCTTTCCCCGATCGCCCGTTTTGCCCGCCATGTGATCGCAGGGCGCACCGGCGTTCCCTCTGCATGGGATTCGACGGCCGCCCTTTTCATCGTGGCAGAAGTGCTGATCGCAGAGATCACGCGACATGCCGAGGAGACTGCCAGCAAGCGCATCCGGGAAATGGAGGAACTGCGCGGCGAGTAGCGCGGCTTCTTCAATTTGTCGCCATCGCGGCGCGGACATCTTTGTCTGCCGCAATAAAATCGCTAAGTTGCGACTATAGTCGAAAACGTGATTCCGGCACGGTCGTGCTGCCAATCTCCCATTATATCCCCGAAAGGAAGCGTCATGGAAAAAGCGGATATCGGACTGATCGGTCTTGGTGTCATGGGAGCCAATCTCGCGCTCAACATCGCCGAAAAAGGTTACCGCATCGCCGTCTATAACCGCACAACCGAGAAGACCCACGAGTTCCATGAGAATGCCGGGGAACTGAAGGACCGGATCATCCCATGCGATACGCTGGAGCAGCTCGTCGGCAGCATCCGCGCACCGCGGCCGATCATCCTTATGATCAAGGCCGGCGATCCGGTCGACCACGAGATCAAGGCGTTGAAGCCGCTGCTGATGCGCGACGACATCATCATCGATGCCGGTAATGCCAATTTCCATGACACGGTCCGCCGCCTGAACAGTCTTGGCACGGACGATCCGACGTTTGTCGGCATGGGCGTTTCCGGCGGCGAGGAGGGCGCGCGCCATGGGCCTTCGATCATGGTGGGTGGCACTAAAGAAGCCTATGATCGCATCTCCCCGGTCCTGACGGCGATTGCCGCCAAATATCAGGGCGAACCCTGCTGCGCGCTGCTCGGGCCTGATGGCGCGGGACATTTCGTCAAGACCATCCATAACGGCATCGAATATGCCGACATGCAGATGATCGCCGAGATCTATGGTATCTTGCGCGATGGGCTTGGCCTTTCGGCGCCAGCCATCGGCAGCGTCTTTTCCAAATGGAATGACGGTCCGCTCAATTCCTACCTGATCGAGATCACCGCCAAGGTGCTGCTCGCCGTCGATCCAGAGACGGGCAAGGCCGCGGTGGACGTCATTCTGGATTCAGCCGGACAGAAGGGCACGGGCCGCTGGTCGGCCATCGAGGCGCAGATGCTTGGGGTTCCCGCCACGGGCATCGAAGCCGCGGTCGCCGCGCGGTCACTTTCGGCGCTCAAGGCGGAGCGACAGGTGGCCGAGAAGGCGTATCCCTCGGGCGGAGCCGCGCTTTCACCGCAGGACCGGGCCCATTTTATCGACGATCTCGAGCAGGGCCTGCTTGCCGGCAAGATCGCCGCTTATGCGCAAGGCTTCGCGGTGATGGCGGCGGCCTCGAAGGAATATCAGTGGAATCTGCCGCTTGCCACTACCGCCCGCATCTGGCGGGCGGGCTGCATTATCCGCTCGCAGTTTCTGGATGTCATCGCGGAAGCGTTCGACAAGGGGGCGCCGGAAAATCTGCTGCTCGCGCCTGCATTCATCGAGCGCATGACCAAGGGCTCGGCGGCGCTGCGGGCGGTTGTTTCCACCGCCGCGCTCTCGGGGCTGCCGGTGCCGGCGCTCAGTGCCGCGCTCAGCTATTTCGACAGCTATCGTCAGGCGCGCGGCACCGCCAATCTCATCCAGGCGCAGCGCGATTTCTTCGGCGCGCATGGCTTCAAGCGGCTCGACCGGGAGGGCGATTTCCACGGACCATGGTCGGATATCGGCGCTTAGTCTTGGCGGAATAAACTGCAAAGTGAGATGAAAGCCGCCCTGTCGGGCGGCTTTTCTTCATTCTCCGAGAACCAGCAGATCCTTCGCTGCAAAGCTGATCCTGACCTTCTCGCCGCGTGCCGGCGGCGGGGAGCCCGGATTATTGAACATATCCAGTGAGACGCTGTTTTTGCCAAGTGAGACGCGCGTGCGGATGACAGAGCCGAGGAAATGCACGTCGTTGATGGTGCCCTCGATCGCCGTGTCGCGGGCCTTGTGCGGGTCGATGGTTACGGCCTCCGGGCGCAGCGCCAGCGCCAGCATTTCCCCCTTCTTGTGGCCGGAGAGCGGCTGCGCCAGCGTTATCCGGTTACCGTCGAGATCGATGACGCCCTTCTTCGCATCGTCAACCTTGCCCTCGAGCAGGTTGAGCGTGCCGACGAAGGAGGCGACGAAGCGTGATGCCGGACGGTTATAGATGTCGAAGGGGGTGCCGATCTGCTCGGCCCGTCCCTCCGACATAACAACGATGCGATCGGAGATCGAAAGCGCCTCCTCCTGATCATGCGTCACGAAGACGGTGGTGATACCGAGCTTCTGCTGGATCGCGCGGATCTCTTCTCGCAGAGAAACACGGATCTTGGCATCGAGCGCCGACAGCGGCTCGTCAAGGAGCAGCACCTGTGGCTTGGTCGCCAGCGCGCGGGCCAGCGCCACGCGCTGCTGCTGGCCGCCCGAGAGCTGGTAGGGATAGCGGTCGCTGAGATGGCCAAGCCGGATGAGATCGAGCATCTCCGTTACCGTCGCGTCGATCTCCGCGTTCGACTTTTTCGAAACGCGGAGACCGAAGGCGACGTTCTGCGCCACGGTCATATTGGGAAACAGCGCATAGGCCTGAAACACCATGCCGATATTGCGCTGGTTGGGCTTCAGATTGACGACGTCCTGGCCGTCGATACTGATCGTGCCGGAGGTCGGAACTTCGAAACCCGCCACCATGCGCAGGACCGTGGTCTTGCCGCAACCGCTGGGGCCGAGGAAGGAAACGAACTCGCCCTTCTCGATCGAAAGGTTGAAATCCTTGACGACCTGATTGGTTCCGAAGCTCTTTTGCAGATGGGATATTTCAAGGAAAGCCATGGGAACCGTTCTCAGACGCTAGGTACTTTGAATTTGTTGAGGCGCGATACGAGCTGGATCAACGCCATGCTGAACCAGGTGATCGCGAATGAAATGACCGCGAGGGCGGAAGGCTCATAGGCGCGGTTGGCGCCGACGAGCTGGAGATAGGGGCCGAAGGCCGGGCGGTTGAGAAGCGAGGCCAGCGTAAATTCGCCGATGACGATGGCGAAGGTGATGAATGCGCCGCTCAACACGCCGGAGAGCACGTTTGGAAATATGACCTTGAACAGGATTGTCGGCCAGCCGGCACCGAGACTTTCGGCGGCTTCGGTCAGGGTTCGAACGTCGATCGCGCGCATGGCTGTATCGACGGCGCGGTACATATAGGGCAGCGACAACGTCACATAGCCGAACATCAGGAGCAGGTCCGTCATCCGGCGCGATCCGGTGAAGGGCAGAATGGACGACGAGTTATAGATCCTCAAATAGCCGAAGACGATGACGATGGCCGGGATCACCAGCGGCATCAGCGTTATGAATTCGACGATGGGGCGCAGGTGCGGCAGGCGCAGCCGGATCCAATAGGCGGTCGGCACCACGAGCAGGACGCCGAAGACGATGGTCATCAGACCGAGGATCGTGGAATAGCCGAAAGTCGCCTGAAAGTTCGGATCGGAAAAGACAACACGATAAGCATCGAAGGAATATTCGCCGCGCCGCATGCGCAGCGAGAATTCAAACGTGCCGATCAGCGGCACAAGGAAATAGATCGCGCCGATGGCGAATGCGATCCAGGCTCCGATGCGCTGGGTTTTCATTTCAGCCACCTTTCCGCGCGCATCCGCAGCCAGATATAGAGCACGTTGGAGGCGCCAGTGATGACGATCATGCCGAGCGCCAACGCATAACCGAGGTTCTGATTGTGCAGGACGTCACCGCGGATCTGCGCATAAAGCAAAATAGGCACGATATTGAGCGACGAGCCCGTCAGCGCATAGGCAGTGGCGATGGCACCGAAGGCGTTTGCGAAAAGGAGAAGGCTGGTGCCGAGCAGGCTCGGCCAGAGGATGGGAAAGGCCACCATGCGCCAATATTGCGTGGAGGTGGCACCGAGAATGGAAGCGGCTTCACGCCATTCCTTCTTGAGGCCATCCAGCGCGGGCGTGAGGATCAGCACCATCAGCGGTATCTGGAAGAAGAGATAGGTGAGCGTCAGGCCGAGGAAGCTCAGGAGGTTGAAGCCGGTCGCGTAGAGATTGAAGCCGAGATAATTCTTGAGCAACACTGTGACGAGGCCGGTGCGGCCGAGGGTCGCGAGAAAGGCAAAGGCGAGAGGAACACCGGCGAAATTCGATGCCACGCCCGAAAACGTCAGAACCGTCGGCCGCAGCCATGACGGGAGCCTGCCGAGCACGATCGCCCAGGCCAGGAAAAAGCCGATGAGTGCGCCGCCGAGCGCCGAGGCGAGGCTGATGCGGATCGAAATCCAGTACGCGCTCATGATGGAGGGCTGGAAAAGATCGGCGATGTTCTGGAACGTGAAATTGCCGGCCTGATCCTGGAAAGCGCCGACGATGAGAAACAACGTCGGCCAGATCAGGAACATGATGGCGAAAAGGAAAAACGGGACCACGCCCAGCCATTCGAGCGGCAGGCGCCGCGCAAGCGATGGTGTGAGGGCGGTCGAGGAAGCGTCCGGGATGCTGCTCATGGGCGATCATAGCCTTCCGGCAGGCGACATGTCTTGTGCAACATGCCGCCTGCCGGAAAAAGCTTCTTACTGGACGTTCGCGCCGACGACGCTATCCCAGGACTTGGTGATCACCTCGTTCGAGGCCTTCTGATCGTCGAGCGTCGGGAAGACGGCCTTCTCGTAAGCTTCCGCCGGAGGCAGCTTGTCGAGGAGCTCCTGAGGAACCTTGCCGTTCTTGACGAGATCATTGAAGCGGATCGGATGGCAATAGCCCTTCAGCCAGGCGAGCTGGCCTTCGTCGGAATAAAGATGTTCCATCCACAGCTTGGCGGCATTGGGATGCGGCGCATAGGCGCTGATCGCCTGAACGTATACACCGGCGACGACGCCGGACTTCGGCACGACGACTTCGACCTCTGGATTGCCGTTCAGGGTGTCGCGATCAGAAAGGGCGTTGTAGTCCCAGCGGATCAGGATGGGCGTGGAGCCCTGTGCCAGAGACGCGGCTTTGCCAATAACAGGCACGAAATTGCCCTTGGCGTTCAGCTGCTTGAAGAAATCAAGACCTGCTTCGCCAGCCTTGGCTCCCGCTTCCGCGCCGGTGGAGAGGCCAGCGGCGTAAACACCGAGAATGGCCTGGTTGGAGGCTCGCGGATCGCCCGCCAGCGCCACGGAGTTCTTGTAATCGTCCTTGAGCAGGTCCGACCAGTCCTGCGGAACATTGTCGATGATGTCCTTATTCACCTCGAATGCAAGGACGCCGTAATAGTCGCCATACCAGTGGCCTTCCGGATCCTTCGCATTGTCCGGGATCGAATCCCAGGTGGAAACCTTATAGGGCTGCGTCAGGCCTTCGGCCTTGGCGGAGGGGCCGAAGGAGAAGCCGACGTCGATGACGTCAGGGGCCTGCGGGCCCTTATTGTCCTTGTTGGCCTTGATCGCCTCGATCTCGTCGCCCGATCCCGCATCCGGATTGAGTTCGTTGATTTCGATGCCGTACTTCTCCTTGAAGCCGGTGATCAGGGCGCCATATCCGCACCAGTCGTGGGGCAGCGCGATGGTCGTCAACTGACCCTCGGCCTTGGCGGCGGCGATAAGTTCGGCGGATGGCTCCGCGGCGGCGACACTCGTGCCGACGATGGCGAGAGCGGTCGATAGAGACAGCAATCGTGCTGAATACCCAAGCATAAAATAACTCCCCTGTTTGGAACGGCGAACGCCATTGGCTCGATTCCAGCATCCGCGCCCTCCCGATAGTCTCATCGAATGACAATTGGATGACAGCCGCTGTCGGTGCAGGACCTCGTAGCAGCAGGAAGTGAACCACTTTTCCCGGGGCTTAGCAATTGATCCGTTTTGGTAATTTACGAATTATGACAAATATATTTCATCTCTGTGACGTAGTGGAAAACACCCGACGAAGAGCAAAAACCAGCAGATTTGCCCCAATTTCTTGGGAAATTACGGTGGCCGTGCCTTTAATGGCCACCGCCACCGCCCGCCTGCTGGCCCGGCTTGCGCAAGAGAATAGCGAAGACCGCCAAAGACGCGAACAGCAGCGTCAGGATGAAGAAGACGTCTATGAAGGACATGAGCGTCGCCTGCTGGCGGACCAGTCCGGAAATCCTGGCGAGGGCGGCGGTATTGCCGTCAATGCCGGCGGCGTTGAACCTTGCGGCCATGCTGGCAAGCATGTCCTCTGCCTCCCGGTTGCCCCAGCTGATATGTTCCGCCAAGCGGGCATAGTGCATGTCGGCGCGTCTGGTCAGGACGGTGTTGATGACGGCGAGGCCGACGGCGCCGCCGAGATTGCGCGTCAGGTTGAAGAGACCCGAGGCGTTCTTCAGGCGCGAGGGCGGCAATGTGCCGAGCGCGAGATTGTTGATTGGCACCATGCAGAGCATGAGCGAGCAGCCGCGCAGGATCTGCGGGAGCAGAAGCTCGTGGAAATCCCAATCGGCCGTCAGTCCGGTCATCGTCCATGTGCCCGCGGCAAAGCCGAGGAACCCGATCATCATCATCAGGCGCGAATCCATGCGGTTGGAGAGGAAGCCCGCCACCGGCGCAGTCATGAACATGGCAAGGCCGCTGACAAACAGCGCTTCGCCGATCATCAGCGCGTCATAGCCGCGGATCTGGCTGAGATAGAGCGGATAAAGATAAGTCAGGCCATAGAGGCCGACACCCATGACGAAGGAGAATACCGAGCCGAAGGCGAAGTTGACATTGGTGAAGGCGCGCAGATCGACGATCGGCTCTTCCTGGGTAAAGACGCGGTAGAAGAAGATGATGGCGCCGATGGCGAGAACGATGCTGAACAACAGGATCACATCATCCTGCAGCCAGTCGTTGCGAGGGCCTTCTTCCAGAACGTATTCGAGCGAGCCGAGGAAGGCCGCCATGCCCGCCAGGCCCCACCAGTCGAATTTATCGAGGAGTGAGCGGTCGCCTTCGTCGAAATCGATGAGGTTCCACGCGGCGATCGCCACGAGGATGCCGGGGCCGACATTGACGAGAAACAGCCAATGCCAGGAAAAAGCGTCGCTGAGATAGCCGCCGACCGTCGGCCCGATGGTGGGGGCGAGCGTGGCGACAAGGCCGATCATCGGCGAGACGATGGAGCGTTTCGATGGAGGAAAGATGGTGAAGGCGGCGGCGAACACGCTCGGGATCATGCCGCCACCGATGAAACCCTGTATCGCCCGGTACACGATCATCTGATCGATGCTGGTCGCCGTCGCACAAAGGATGCTGGCAAGCGTGAAGCCGGCGGCCGATATGGTAAACAGGACGCGCGTCGACATGAGCCGCCCGAGAAAGCCCGAAAGCGGGATCATGATGACCTCCGCGATCAGATAGGCGGTCTGGACCCAGGATATCTCGTCGGTACTGGCGCTCAGCCCTGCCTGGATTTCCGCCAGCGACGCCGAGACGATCTGAATATCCAGAATGGCCATGAACATGCCGAAGACCATCGCCAGGAAGGCAATGGCCTTTTTCGGATCTATGCGATCATCGGCGGGAGCCTGGGGCGTCGGCATACCGGCTGTGGTCGTGGTGGCCATGACGGCTCACTCCATTGAATTGCCCGCGGTCGTGGTTGCCTTATTTCGAGGCCACCGTCGTTTCATCCGGTGCAGTCCGCGTGTCAACGCTGACGATAGCGCTCAAACCGGCGCGGAACTTGCCGGTGGCAAGCGCCTCGGGGGGAATGGAAATGCGGACTGGAACGCGCTGGACGATCTTGGTGAAATTGCCCGTGGCGTTTTCAGCGGGAAGCAGGGAGAAGACCGAGCCGGACGCAGGTGAAATCGACGCGACGGTTCCCTCGAAGGTTTCGCCATCCAGTGCGTCGACCGAAATGCGCACCTTCTCGCCGGGCTTGATGCCGGCGAGCTGCGTTTCCTTGTAGTTGGCGTCGATATAGAGATGATCAACGGGCACGAGCGCCGCTATCCTTTGACCGGCACTGACGAGATCGCCGAGCTTGCCCGAGAGATTGCCCACAACGCCATCGAAGGGGGCGCGGATCGTGGTGAAGGAGAGATCGCGTTCCGCTTTGTCGCGGGCAAGCTCGAGCGACCGTAAGCTGCTTTCGGCCTCTTTATATTGCGCCTGCAGCACCCCGATATTGGCCTCAGCGGCCGCGATCTGCGCCTCGGCACCCGCCAGATTGGCGTTCGCCTGGTTAAGGGCCGATGTGGCGTTGTCGAGATCGGACTGGGAGGCGAAGCGCGTATTGTGCAGTTGCTGGGCACGCTCCATCGTCGCCTTGGCATTGGTGGCCACGGCGTCGGCAGAGAGCTTCGCCGCTTCGGCCTGCTGGAGCGATGCCTGGGCCGCCTTGATCTGGGCCGCGATGCTGGTCAGCGTCTCATGCTGGGTCGCGATCCTTGCCTCGGCTTCCTCTTTTGCGATGCGGTAATCGCCATTGTCGAGCTGAAAGAGCACGTCTCCGGCCTTGACGATCTGATTGGCGGAAACCGGGACCTTCTCGATATAGCCGGTCACCTTCGGCGATATGGCGGCAATGTCGCCCTGCACATAGGCATCGTCGGTGGTCACCAGAAAACGGCCTTCAGTCCAATAGTCGTAGCCATACCAACCGCCGCCTGCGAGCGCGGCGGCAAGCAGCAAGGGCAGCACAAACCGTCTGCCGATCCCTTTCTTCTTTCCGTCCGATTTGGATGATCTGTCGTCGCCCGCGTCAACCTGTGGTTTGACAGTCGGCGTCGGCTGCTCCGCATGAGCAGGCTCCCGGCGAGCGGTACCATCTGCGTGCTGCTCCTGCTTCGCTACAGGAAATGAGCGGACCTCGCCGCTCTCATCGGCCTTTGAAGCGGATCTGGAAACTGACATGGGAACGATGACTTTCTATGGATCTCATCGGCAATGAACCGATTGGTTCGATGTTGACTTAGATCAGCGCAAGCGCCATATCAAGGGGGATCGAACCGATTGGTTCGAAAAATGGTAAAGAGTGAAAGAATGATTCGCGAAAATAAAGCCGCACCGAACCTCACCGACAAGCTCGGGGAGGAAGAGCCCGTCTGCCTGCGCCAGCACAGGCTCGGGGCGGGTCAGGATCCGGCGAAGCGCAAGCAGATCCTCGAAGGCGCGCGCCGCGTTTTCATGCGAATGGGTTTCGATGCCGCCAGTGTCAATGACATAACGCGGGAGGCGGGTGTCTCCAAGGGCACGATCTATGTCTATTTCAATGGCAAGGAAGAGCTGTTCGAGGCTCTGTGTGAGGAAGATCGCGCTTCGATATTCGCCAGCCTGATGACGGATATCGAACGTGGGCTTTCGGGCCGCGAAGCACTGGTCAAGTTCGGCATATCGCTCGTAACACTCATCACATCAGAACCGGTTATCCGCGCCCAGCGTATCGTGATCGGTGTCGCGGAGCGGATGCCGGAAGTGGGGGCACGTTTCTACGAACGTGGGCCGAAACGTGGAAAGGCGTTGTTCAAGAAATTCCTCGACGAACAGGTTGCGGCGGGGCAGCTCGCAATCTCCGACACCGAGCTTGCCGCTCATCAGCTGTCGGAATTGTTCCTGGCCGGCATTTACCGGCAGCGCCTGTTCGGCGCGATGGCCGAGGAGCCGAGCCCCGATCGGATACGAAAGAACGTGACGTCAGCGGTCGATCTCTTTTTTATTGCCTATGGGACGCAGCGGGATAAAAATGAAAAAGCTGCGGAAAATGAGGATTTTACAATCTCCTGCAACTAGGGCTAGCGGTTTGGGTTCAATTGCATGACAAACTTCGTGGTATTTTGTGCATAAAGCTACGGAAGTTGTTGAATCCGCTTGTATCGCCAGTTCCTTTTTGCGCCAGTTGCGCGTCTTGTAGCTATGTCGAATATTCGACTCGCTTATAGACGCGATGCCGTTTATGAAACGGCTTGTGAAAGATGACCGCTCATATTTTTAGCGGTCTTTCAATGGCTAAGGACGTACAATGAGCCTCGATCTTGTGCATTTTCCCAACTTCAAGAAGGGCTTTTTCGGCTCTTCTTCCAAGAGTGGCACGTTGGAACTGCTTTGCCGTGTTCGTGACGAAATAGGCTGTCAGCATATTTCCCATGTTTCGCGTACAAGGCTTGACGAGACAGTTCGGAGCAATCCGTCGGACCTGTCTGTTGTCATGACGTTCCCCACAAGTTGGATATTAAGATATTCTGCCAAAAATTATTTCAGTGTAGATCCCATGGTGCAGGATGACTCGCCGCTATTACGCAGTGATGCTGCAGGTACCGTGCGCAATCTGGAATTGGATGCTGAGGAAAGCCCGGAAGTAAAGGAATTCATCCGAGATGGACAAAAGCATGGCCTAGGCAATCTTTTCATTGCCGTGGGTGCAACCAATGCGCATGGGTTTCCCGGCTCGACCTTGTTTACCTTCGAGGTCGGTGATGCCGATAAGGAGAAATTCATCGAAAAGATGCGCCCCCGTCTTCTGGGCGCATCGAGCCTGATCCACAATTCACTCTATGGCAGCAGGGAAGGTGGGGTGAGTGCCGCCGCTGCAAGCCTGTTGACCCGGCGCGAAATCGACTGTCTGCGATGGGCTGCCAGCGGCAAGACGGATGGTGAGATCGCAGAGATCCTCAACATCGCCCGCTGGACGGTGGTGACCTATCTGCAGAACGCAAAGATCAAGCTCGGCTGCTCAAATCGCACGTCGGCGGTGGCGACGGCGTTGTCGCTCGGCATTATCGATATGCCGGATTCAACGCATCTGCAGTCCTGATATCCGAATAGACGGCAGGCGGCGGTTTACACCGTTTCAGCCTGCCGCCTGCCTCGGCGATCCCGGGATACGCGCATCCTCGAAAGCGGCGGCAAGACGCTCGGTGTTGCAGGCCGGGTTTTCGCTCGCCTGATCGAAGGTGATGTGGTTGAGATCGATCTGTGCGCCTTCTGCGTCGATCAGCACGCGGAAATAGGCATAGACGCCCCTATTGCGGAACTCCATGTCGAGGATGACGCGGGGTGGACGGCCCCAATCCAGTTCATATTCTCCGCCATGGCCGAACTGCAGGGTCTGCGGAAAGAAGTGCAACTCGGTCGCCGAATTGACGATATCGGCGATGTTGGCAAAGAGTTCGCAACGTATGAATGCGATATAGTCGGCGACATCGACAAGCCGGAGATCGCGGATGACCTCACGCATGTGCTCGGCGATGATGGATTCGCGTGTCAGGGAATATTGCGTGCTTCTCATGCTTTCACCGCTTCACGACCGATTAGCCAATTGGTCAGGTTATTTTCCCGATAAACTTGCCTGATTTATTCTTGCTTTTCTTTCCTCATATTATGCGCGGTGTTTCTGTCGCGAATTGATGAACTGTATAAGCTCGGCAACTGTTTTGTAGAACTCCGGTGCAATCACCTGGTCTACTTGTATCTGCTTAAATAGTGATCTTGCAAGTAGTACATCCTCAAAAACAGGAATGCCGTTGGTTTCGGCAATCTCGCGGATCTTCAGCGCGATGAGATCCTGCCCCTTGGCGACGACGACCGGCGCGGAATCCTGCTCGGGGCGGTAACGCAGTGCTACAGAGAAATGTGTCGGATTGGCGACCACAAGGGTTGCGGTGGGGACCGCCGCGATCATGCGCCGGCGCGCCCTGTCGCGTCCGAGCGAGCGCAGGCGTGACTTCACCAGCGGATCGCCTTCCGACTGCTTGTGTTCGTCCTTCACCTCCTGCCTGGTCATGCGCAATTCGTTGCGCCAGTGGATGCGCGACCAGGCGAGATCAAAGCCGGCGAGAAAGGTAATGGCGACGGCATTGGCGGCGAGCAGCCGGATGACGTTCTGCCGGATGAATTCCGGTAGCGCGCGAGGATCGCTGGCGACGGCGTCGGTGAAGAGCGCATTGCTCTTGAAGAAGACGAAGAAGACAACCAGGCTGGTGGCGGACAGCTTGAAGAGGGATTTCAGGAATTCGACCTGCCCCGCGCGTCCGAAGATGCGCTTCCAGCCCTTGGCCAGCGAGATGCGCGACAATTGCGGGCGGATGCGCTCGCCGACAAAGCGCGGTGCGTTCTGGAGTGCGGAGGCGGCGATGCCGGCGATCGGTATGATCACCAATATCGGCAAGAGGGCGCTGCCGACCGCGATCGCCAGGACCTGGAAGAGCTGCCCGACATCTTCGCTGCTGTTGAGAAGCCAGTCTTCCGGACGGTCGATCAGTTCGGCCAGGAAGAAGGTAAGCCTGGCAGCGCCCGGTGTGGCGATGAAGACGGCAATCAGAAGAAAGGCGACGACCGAGGCGAGGACCGGCGCTTCCTTAGAGAAGGGCAGATTGCCTTTCTCTACGGCATCGCGGATCTTCTGCTCGGTGGCTTCTTCGGTTTTGCTTTCTTTATCGGGAGCTTCGGACATGACACAGCGGCCGAACGGACTCGACCGCCGGTCAGGCGGCCGTGTCCTCCGCTTCGAGATCGATCAGGCCACGATCCGAGAGCGTGATCGCCGTGCGGGCGATGGCGCGGCGAGCATCGGCGATGTTCTGCGCCGTCACGTTTCCTTGTCCAGCCGCAAGTTCGGTCTCGACCATGCGCCGCCCGCGAGCGGAAAGCGAGGAAAGGACCAGTTCCTGCAATCTTGAATCTGCACCACGCAAAGCCGTGGTGATCTGTTCCGTCTGGATATCGTCGAAGAGGAGCAGGCGCGCGCGCTGCGAAAGCCGCACGATATCCTCAAAGGTGAAGAGTTTCGCCTTGATCCGGCTCAGATCGTCGCTGTTCAGATCGGACAGGCTGTCGAGCATGTCATCGATCTCGACCTTTTCGAGCTGGTTGAGGATATTGGCGATTTGGCCATGGTTGGCCTGGCTCGCGCCCTTGTCGGTCTTGCCGGTCACCTCGCGTCGCAGGACGTCTTCGAGCATTTCCGATACTGCCGGCGTGACGGTGCGGATATGGAGCGTGCGCTGGACGACGATGCTGCGCAGATTGCCGGGCAGACCGATGAAAAGACGCGCGGCGATATCGGACGGCAGCTTGGATATGATGTAGGCGATGACCTGCGGATGCTGTTCTGCGAGATAGGCCTGCAAAATCTCGATCGGCACACGGGTCAGCTGGTCCCATACCGATTCCTGCACCAGCACCTGTCTCGGCCGGTCGTCGAAGAGTGCTTCCACCTCTTCCTGCGGCAGCGCTTCGCGCAGGAGCCCCTCGAAACGCAGGCCGGCCTCGGAAAGTGCCGCGCCGTCGGCGAAGGCGTCTTCGAACTCCTTGACCAGTTCCTCGAAATCGGCGGGCGATATCGGGTCGAGCCTGCGGGCATGGCTCGCAAGCAGGCGCAGATCGTCGGGTTGGAAATGCTTGAGGAGACGCGCTGCCGCAGGCCGTCCGATGGCGACCAGAAGGGCAGCGGCCTTTTGCGGGCCGGACAGCGTATCGATGCCCCGCGCGTCTTCTTCGTCTGCGTCTCGCGTTTCTTTTTCGTACATGCTCACTTGCCGATGACTTCGGTCAGGCTGACGCCGAAGCGAGAGGAATCGTCTTCCAGCACGATCACTTCGCCACGCGCGATGACCCGGCCGTTGACGACGATATCGACGGGATCGCCAATCTGCTTGTCGAGGGTGACGACCGCGCCACGGCCGAGTTTCATCAGATTGGCGACCGGCATGCTGGTGCCGCCGAGCACCACCTGTACATCGACCGGGATGCCCATAATCAGCTCGAGATTGGGCTTTCCGCTCCCTGGCTGGCCGGTGCCCGCCTGGCGGCTTGGGCGCGGTTCGTCGCTTTTCAGCGCTTCGATCGCTTCGTCGAGTTCATTGTCCATCGGTGATTCCTTTGCCTGCACGATCACGAATAGGTGTTGGCGCTATCGAGCACGGAGGCGCTCGCCACCGTACGCCGCACGAAAACCGGCAGTTTCGGTGGCTTTGCCGGAGTGGGGGATATGCCCGGTGCCGAGGCGGGGAGCGGCGGCTGCGGTACGGTTGCCGGCCCAGCGGTGTCGCGCGAGGACATGGCGGTACGCAGCCCCCGGATGTCGCCTCGCAGCTCGGTGCGGATGCGCTCCATCAGATCGACTGAACGGGCGATGTCGCGCCGTGCCTTGGCGGATTCCTCCAGGCGCGCGTCGAGCTTTTTGTTCTCGTCGCGCAGATCGTCGTGCTCGACTTGCAGGGCGGCAAGCGCCCGCTCCAGATTGGCGGATGATGTGGCGATCTGCTCCGCCATGGACCTGCCCAGGCGGATCATCTCCGCAGCCTTGCGAAGCGCCACGACGACAATTCCAATCGAAACGAGCGACAATATCGCTGAAATCGCGTTAACCAGCAGCAAGTTCATCGATAAGATCCTCTTCTTCGCTGACGGGATCGCTGATCCGTACGGTGAAATTGATGCCCGCCTTGCCGAGCGTGCATTTGAAAAGCGCCTGATTGCCGCTGCGCAAACGCACCTGCTCGATGGCGTCTGCCGGCAGCTTCAGCACATGACCAGGCTGAAGCTGGGCAATTTCGCCGAGTGTCATCGTGCCCTGATGGATAAAGGCTTCGATGCTCACCCTGGCGCGGCTTACCTCGAGCCTGATCTTCTTCGCCCACGCCGGGTCCGAATGGGCGGATGGCTGGCGCAGCAGCCGAGCGATGGCTTCCTGCATCGGGCGATGGCAGGTGCGTGGCATCAGGAGGCGGATCTTTCCCGTCTTGCCTGCTGCACGAATGGTGAGGCCGCAGGCGAAAAGGCGCGATTGATCCAGTTTCTCCGGATCGAATTCACCCGTCTCCAGGGGCTTGCCGACGTTGAATATCCGCTCGTCTCCGCTTGCGAAGACATGATCGAGGGCGGCAGCCATATGAGCGAAGAGTTCGCCTGCTATCCTGCGCTCCACGCTGGTGAAGCCGCGGATGGTTTCATGGGCGCCGAAATTCGCACCGGCTCCGAACAGGGCCTCAAGCCCTGAAAAGATGAAGGCCCGGTCGGCGACCATGTGGATGGTGCTGCCCCATCGGTCGACCTCCACGGGAACGATCATGCCGCCAGCGGGAAGGAGCGTCCCGACCTGTGCTTTCTCGACGGTTTCCATGCCGGAGACGTCCGTCTCGACGGAAACGGGGGTGAGCTCCTTGAAACGCGCCGAGAAAGTGGTTGCCGCGTCCTTGAAGACATGGCCGAGCGATTTCAGATCATCCACTGAAATCCCGGCGGCGCGCAGGATGCTATCGGCCAGAACGTCGGGCTTCCTGTCTGAAGCGAAGGCCGTCATCTCACGCCGCCTGCTGCGCGGGGACGCTGGTCAGGGTTTCCTGCTCGACCACGTCGATCGACGGGCGATCATAGGCGGAGATCGTCTTGCGCCCATATTCCAATGCGATCTGCGGCAGCGCACCGTTCATATAGGCAAGCAGCGTCTGCTTGACGACGATATAGAGCCGGTTCTTCTTCTCGCGGGTGGTTTTGATTTTGGTGGCAATGGGGCCGACCACGGCATAGGAGAAGAAGATGCCGGCGAAGGTTCCGACAAGGGCCGCGCCGATCAGATGGCCGAGCACTTCCGGCGACTGGTCGAGCGCGCCCATCGCCTTGATGACGCCGAGGACGGCAGCGACGATGCCGAGCGCCGGCAGGCCTTCCGAAACGGAGACCAGGGCGTTGTAGGACTTCAGCTTGTCGCGCGAAATTGTATGGATTTCCTCGTCCATCAGCGCCTCGATCTCGTGCGAGCGGGCATTGCCGATGATGATAAGGCGGCAATAGTCGCAGATGAAATTGGTCAGGTCCTGGTTCTTCAAAACGCTGGGAAATGCCTGGAAAATTGGTGATTCCTGCGGATTATCGACATGGACCTCGACCTCATTACGCGATTTCGAGCGCAATTCGCGCATCAGACTATAGAGCACGCCCAGGATATCGAGATAATCGCGCTGCTTCGGCACGGCGTTGGTGAAGGCCTCCATGCAGGCGCGGCCGGTATCCTTGACCGTTGAGAAAGGGTTGGCGACAAGGAAGGTGCCGAGCGCGGCGCCGCATATGATGACGAATTCCCATGGCTGGACAAGAACGCCGATGTGACCGCCCATGGCGATGAAGCCGCCAAGCATACAGCCGAGGGTGACGACGAGGCCGATGATAATGCCCAAAGCGTTTCTCTCCTGCGAATATATCGATGAGGAGCAATAGAGCGGGCGGCTTGTGCGAAGCTTGCTTGACCCAAGCCAGCTTCGGGCAAGCTTCTCAAACGATAAATGCCGCTATTGATTAAAGGGGCAGCGGCATGGTCGACACTTTGACGAGCTATCGCCTGATTGCGTCCAACTTGACGCGATCCCTGGCGCGCGTATCACAGGAACCGCTGGTCGAGCGGGAAACAGCCTATTACATGGAGAATATCGGCAATGTGAAATCGATCGACGATTTCATGGCTGACGACCGTCTCTACAGATATGCCATGAAGGCATACGGCCTGGAGGATATGGCCTATGCCAAGGCGTTCATCCGCAAGGTTCTGACCGAAGGGGTAAGCGACAGCGAGAGCATGGCCAATACGCTGGTCGACAAGCGTTACAAGGAATTCGCCACGACCTTCGATTTTGCTGCCCTTGGCGAGACGACGACCAGTTTCGACCGGGCGAAGCAGGGTGCGGTGGACAAATATGTCCGCCAGACGCTAGAGGAGGAAGCGGGCAGTCAGAACGAAGGCGTGCGGCTCGCGCTCTATTTCGAGCGCAAGGTGGCAGGGCTTACCAGCGCCTATGAGATTCTCGGCGACAAGGCGCTCCTGACCGTCGTGCAGACGGCGCTTGGCATACCTTCGGCGGTATCCTACGCCGATATCGACAAGCAGGCGGCGATGATCGAGCAGCGGCTCGATATTTCATCACTCTCCGATCCGGACGAGCTGGCAAAATTCATGACACGCTTCACGGCGCTGTATGAGATGAACAATCCCTCGATGGGCAGCGCCGCCTCGATCGCCTCTTTGCTTCTGGGCGGTACCTCGTCCGTGGGAATTTCCACAGACATCCTGACCACTCTCCAGTCCTTCAAACCCGGCGGCAGGTGATCCATGCAGAATTCCATCTATGTCGGGCTTTCCTCGCAGATAACGCTGGAACGCCGCCTCGATGCCATCGCGAACAACGTCGCCAATATGTCGACCCCCGGCTTTCGCGGCGAGGGTACGAAATTCGATACGCTCGTTTCCATGAAGGCGAGCGACGACGTTCATTTCGCCTCGGCAGGGAAGAGCTATATCCGCACCGAGCCGGGCCCGATCATCCAGACGGACAATCCGCTCGATGTCGCCGTCAAGGGCGATGCCTGGCTGTCGCTCGCCACACCGCAGGGGCAGGTCTATACGCGCGACGGACGGATGCGGATGACGCCGGAGGGAGAGCTCGTCTCGGTCATGGGCCATCCGGTGCTCGATGCGGGCGGCCAGCCCATCGTCATCAATCCCAATGGGGGAGCACCGAAAATCTCCTCGGACGGTGCGATCTATCAGAATGGCGCGCAGGTGGGCGGCGTCGGATTGTTCTCGATCGCGTCTGACGCGAAGCTCATCTATGCCGGAAATTCCGCCGTCATCCCCGATGTTCCGGCCCAGCCGGTGGTCGATGACATGAGCGTCGGCGTGGTGCAGGGAGCGATCGAAGGCTCCAATGTCGACGGCGTGATGGAGATGACGCGGCTCATCAGCGTCAGCCGCGCCTTCGAGCAGGTGGATGCGCTGCTGCGGCAGCAGGAAAACACGCTCACTGAAGCGGTCAAGACGCTCGGCTCGAAGGCGTGATGGTGACAGTTGCCGATATTCTTGTTCGGGCGGGCTCTTCTTCCGATGTCCGCCTTCCACTGGAACGGCTTGCGGCATTTGTCCGCCGCGAAAGTGCGGCCCCGTCGCCGCTCGTGGGTAGAGGCGGCATAGTCAGCGACGTATCGCGTTCCGTGATCGCGGTGCGTGGCATGTCCGTGACGGCGAGGCTTGGGGACGGCGTGCTGATGCGCTGCGGCGACGGGCTTTACCGCGGTGAAGTGATCCGGGTTGCGGAAAACCATGTGCTGGTGAAGCCGTTCGATGATCGCGCGATACCCGGGCTCGGCGCGCCGGTCTTCCCCGACGGTACGCTGCGCATTGCCCCTTCGCTGGAATGGAAAGGCAGGGTGATTGATGCCTTGGGAACGCCGCTCGACGGCAGGGGGCCGCTCATGCCCGGCGATGCGCCGATGCCGGCGGACCGTGCGCCGCCTGCCGCGATGCGGCGAGCGCGGGTCGACAAGGGTTTGCGCACCGGCGTCAACGTCATCGATATCTTCGTGCCGATGTGCTTCGGCCAGCGTCTCGGCGTTTTCGCCGGATCGGGTGTTGGCAAATCGACGCTACTTGCCATGATGACGAAGGCGGCGGATTTCGACACGGTGGTGCTGGCGCTGACGGGAGAGCGCGGGCGCGAGGTCCGCGACATGCTGGAAGACACTATGGCCGGCAAACTTGAGAAGACCGTCACGGTGGTTGCGACCGGCGACGAGAGTCCGATGATGCGCCGACTAGCGCCCAACACCGCCACGGCGATCGCCGAATATTTCCGCGACAGGGGCGAAAATGTCCTTCTGATCGTCGATTCGGTGACGCGTTTTGCCCATGCGGCGCGTGAAGTCGCCATTGCGGCGGAGGAGCCGCCGGTTTCGCGCGGCTATCCGCCAAGCGTTTTCAGCCAATTACCTCGACTCCTCGAACGGGCCGGACCGGGGCTCGAAGGCGGCGGCACCATCACCGGCATCTATTCGGTACTCGTTGATGGCGACGATCACAATGATCCGGTGTCGGACGCCATACGCGGCACACTCGACGGGCATATCGTGCTCGACCGGCGGATTGCGGCGCAGGGCCGCTTTCCGGCGGTCGATATTCCAGGCTCGGTCTCGCGCCTTGCTCAATTTGGGTGGACGCCCGAGCAGAAGAAGCTCGTCACGCAGTTGCGCGGGCTGATCGCCCGTTTCGAAGAGACGCGTGACCTGCGCGCCATCGGGGCATATCAGTCCGGCAATGACGGTTTTCTCGATCAGGCTGTGGCTCTCGTCCCAAAAATTTATGAGGCGATGCAGCAGACGCCCGACATGCCCGTTTCGACCGACCCCTACAATGATCTTGCTGCCGCGCTGCGCGGCAAGGAGAACGCATGAGCCGCGAAGAAGAAAAGAACATCTCTCCCATTTTGCAATCGGGGAGCTGGCCATTGGCCCGGGCAAAGAGGATTGACGGCTATCTTAAGGCGGCAGGCGTAGCGCTCGCCGCCGGCTGCGCCATGCTGCCCTTTATCGTTTATTGGGATCGTGCTGAGCCCACGCCGCCGCAGAATTCTACGCAAAACAACATCCAAGATCCGCTGGACAGGTCGAAGCAGACGATCTTTCGCCGCATGAATCCGTTTGCGCCTTCGGAGACCGCAGCGGCAAGACCTGAGCTCGATCCCAATCCGACAGGCGCCACCATGTCGAACGGTAAGGGGCAGCCTCGTGCGGCGGGCACTGAGGATGCATCGCCCGAAGATCAGCCATTCCCGGAAAAACCGGTGTTTCTCCTGCGCGAGGTAGTGGGCGGCATGGCGATGATCGAGGATGGTGCGGGCTACTGGTTCGTGGAGAAGGGCTCGCTGCTTCCGGATGGCAGTACGCTCGTCGCGGTCAGCCGCAGCGAAGGGGCGGGGACGTGGCAGCTCAAGACATCGTCGGGCGACGTGATTGAGCAGACGGAATAGTTCCCACAAGTCTCGCGCAAGATTCGGCGCGTAGGTTAACAAAATATAAACGGGGTAACAGGCGGAAGAATCATGGGGCCGATTCATCTTTTCGACCTCGCTTCGCGGCAGGCGCAGTGGCTTTCCGTGAAGGAGGCAGCGATTTCGAGCAATGTGGCGAATGCCAACACGCCCGGCTTCAAGGCGCGGGACGTGGATCCATTCAGCGATGTGCTGGAAAAGACGCAGCTCAGCATGGCGGCGACCAATCCGCATCATCTGGAACTTGATGCGACAGGCATTACCGCAATCCAGATGCGCCAGAAGGATGTCGCCGAGACGACCCATTCCGGTAACACCGTCAGCCTCGAACAGGAGATGATGAAGGCCGGCGAGGTCAATCGCGACTTCTCCCTCAACACCAGCATCGTGAAGGCGTTTCATCGCATGATGCTGGCCGCGGTGAGGGGCTAGGCTATGGCTGATCCGATCATCAGCGCGCTGAAGGTAGCGGCATCAGGGCTTTCTGCGCAATCGACGCGCCTGCGCATCGTCGCCGAGAACATGGCCAATGTGCAATCCACGGCCAAGACGCCCGACGCCGATCCATACCGGCGCAAGACCGTATCATTCCGGACCGAACTGGAGCACACGACTGGTACGCAGGAGGTCCGCGTCGCGGAGGTGGGAACCGATTCCGCTCCCTTCGTGGAACAATATGATCCGAGCCATCCGGCGGCCGATGCGAGAGGTTACGTCAAATATCCCAACGTCAACATGGTGGTCGAGATGGCCGACATGCGGGAGGCGAACCGTTCGTATGAAGCCAATCTTCAGGTGATCAAGCAGGCCCGCGAGATGATCGCCATGACCATCGACCTTTTGAGGAATTCGTGATGATCGATTCTTTGTTGAGTGTTTCCACCCGCAATGCCCTGTCGAAATTGTCGGAAAGCGTCAGCGAAGCGGGCGCAGTCGGCGCCGCCATCGCTCCGGTCAATCCGTCCGCAGCCAATCAGCCTTCGGTCGGCGAAGCGTCGTTCGGCGACGTGCTGTCGCAACTGACGGGATCGGTGGGTGACAAGCTGAAAAATGCTGAGGCGATGTCGATTTCGAGCATGACCGGCGATGTGCCGACGCGCGAAGTGGTCAGTTCCGTCATGGAGGCCGAGCAGTCGCTGCAGACCGCCATCGCCATCCGCGACAAGATCGTCCAGGCCTATCTCGAGATCAGTCGGATGCAGATCTAGCGCGTAACTGGGCGAGTCGCCTGATCAGAAGCACCATTTTCGGGAAACCATCATGAAAGCGCTCACCATCGCCGCGACCGGCATGAACGCCCAGCAGCTCAATCTGGAAGTCATCGCCAACAACATCGCCAATATCAATACGACCGGGTTCAAACGGGCGCGCGCCGAATTTTCCGACCTGATCTACCAGGCGGAGCGGACGGCAGGCGTGCCCAACCGCGCAAACCAGAACATCGTGCCGGAAGGCGCGCTGGTAGGCTTGGGCGTCCAGACGGCGGCGGTGCGCAATCTGCACATCCAGGGCAGCCTCACCCAGACCGGCAATCCCCTTGATGTGGCGCTGACCGGCAATGGCTGGTTTCAGATCCAGAGCCCGACGGGCGAGACGCTCTATACGCGGGCCGGCGCCTTCAACAAGAATGCCGACGGACAGCTCGTCACCATCGACGGTAATCCGGTCGAGCCGGCGATCACCATTCCGGCTGATGCGGTGGAGGTGACGATTTCGGAATCCGGCCAGGTTTTCGCCAAGCTGCAGGACCAGATTCAGCAGGTCGATCTCGGCCAGCTGACGCTCGCCAATTTCACCAATGAGGCCGGGTTGGAGCCGCTCGGCAACAATCTTTATCGCGAAACGGAAGCCTCCGGCGCGCCGATTGTCGGCGTCCCCGGCGATCCGGGCTTCGCCACCTTGACGCAGCGCTATCTCGAAGCGTCCAACGTCGATCCGGTCAAGGAAATCACAGATCTGATCACGGCGCAGCGCGCCTATGAAATGAATTCCAAGGTCATCCAGGCGGCGGACGAAATGGCTGCCGTCGTTTCGAAGAACCTGCGGTAGGCCGATGGAAATGGAAATGCTGGTTCTAGGCGCCCCCCTCTGGCCTGCCGGCCATCTCCCCCGCAAGAGGGGAGATTACGCTATCATCAGCGTTTCAGCCAATCGCCAACATTATGTGAAAAGCATCGTCATCAATGCCAGACAATCTCCCCCCTTGCGGGGGAGATGGCCGGCAGGCCAGAGGGGCGCGCTGTCCCGCCAGCGTTCAAGGGGACTGAAGATGGCTTGGGACCGGATCGCAAGGCTTGCCGCACTGACGGGCGCCGCCGCGCTTGCCTGCATTCCAGCCGCCCATGCCGACCGGATTGCGTTCGTGGTGCCGTCGGCCGTTGTCTATCCCGGCCAGGTCGTGAGCGATACGGCACTTCTGGAAAAACAGTTCACCGCCAAGCCGGAGATCGCTGGGCAATATGCGCTGACGCCGGACCAGGTGGTGGGCAAGATCGCGCGGCGCACGCTCCTGCCGGGGAAGCCGATCCTGATCGGTGCGCTCGGTGAGCCGTCGCTGGTCCAGCGGGGCGTGCCCGCACCTCTTGTCTACACCGCAGGCGAGTTGACGATCACCGCGATGGGAACGCCGCTGCAGGCTGGTTCGGCAGGTGATTTCATCAAAGTACGCAATGTCGACAGCGGTCTGGTCGTTTCGGGGACGATCATGGCCGATGGCAGAATACGGGTGGGAATGCAGTGAAGCGGCTCTCTACCGCCTTTATCGCGCTTCTGGTTGGTGTGTCGCCGCTGATGGCGGACGAATCCACGCGTAATGCGCGGGATTTCGATTCCGCCGCCAAGGCCGACGCCGATTGGCTGGGTTCGGGCGGCAACCCGGCAAAAATGGCCTATTCAGACCTCGGTAAAGGCGGGGTCGTTGCCCGGCTGAAGGATATCGCCACTATTCAGGGTGTACGCGAGAACCAGCTGGTCGGCTATGGTCTCGTCATCGGCCTGAAGGGAAGCGGGGACTCCTTACGCAATTCGCCTTTCACGGAGCAGTCGATGCGCGCCATGCTCGACAATCTCGGCATCAGCGCGCCGAGCGGCGCGACGCGCTCCAAAAATACCGCGGCGGTGATCGTGACGGCCAATCTCCCGGCCTTTGCGGGAGCCGGCTCGCGCATCGACGTGACGGTCTCCTCGCTCGGTGACGCCTCATCACTACAAGGTGGCACGCTGGTGATGACCCCTCTCGCTGGTGCGGATGGTGAAATCTATGCCGTCGCGCAAGGCAACATGATCGTCTCCGGCTTTACCGCCGAAGGTCAGGCGGAAACGCTGACACAGGGCGTGCCGACCAGCGGGCGCATTCCGAATGGCGCGCTGGTGGAGCGCGAGGTGAAGGGTAATTTTGGTAAGGAAGGCGAGCTGGTCGTCGAATTGCGCGACCCTGATTTCACCACCGCCATTCGCGTTACGGATACGATCAACATCTTTGCCAAGCGCCGGTACGGCCAGCCGGTAGCAAAGGAGCGAGACGCCAAATCGATCCGGCTGCGCAAGCCGAAGAACGTGACGGCTGCCCGTTTCCTGGCGGAACTCGAAGGTCTGCCGGTTGCGACCGACGAGATTGCCCGCGTCGTCGTTGACGAGCGCACCGGAACGGTCGTCATCGGCGACAAGGTGCGCATCTCGAAAATTGCGATCAGTCATGGCAGCCTGACCGTGCGCGTTACCGAGACGCCGATGATTTCGCAGCCGGAACCGTTTTCCGACGGGGTGACGGCGGTTGAGCCGACAACCGATATCGCTGTTATCGAACAAGGATCGAAGATCGGCATGCTTTCCGGCACCAATCTGGAAAATCTCGTCAAGGGGCTCAACCAGATCGGCGTGAAGCCGACAGGCATCATCGCGATCCTGCAGGCGATCAAGACATCCGGCGCGCTGCACGCGGAACTGGTGGTGCAATGATGAAACGGTATAGGAAATCAAAGTCCAGGTCTGCCTCCCTGGTGATGGATATTGCGGCGGTGGCGCTGTGTCTGGCGCTGTCGACGACGATGTCGCAGGCGCAGGAGACAGGCGCAGTTGCTCCGCAAATGCCTACGGATTTCGAGGAAATCCAGAAATATTGCAGCAATATCAGCGATAATGCCGCCGATGCACGTTATGCCATTCAGGCCAAGGAGCTTTCCGAGCTGCGCGCGGAGGTCGATCAGCGGGTCAAGGCGCTGGAGGAAAAGCGCAAGGAATACGAAGCCTGGCTGAAACGGCGCAACGAGTTCATCGACAAGGCCCAGGACTCGCTGGTCGATATCATCTCCAAGATGAAACCGGATGCCGCGGCGGCGCAACTGGTGCTGATCGGCGACGAGGCCGCGGCCGCTCTTCTCCTCAAGCTGAACCCACGCATGTCGAGCGGGATCCTCAATGAAATGCCGCCCGAGAAATCGGCACAACTGGCGCGCGTCATCGTCGGCGCGCAGTCGGTCGGCCAGCCGGGCCGCAAGCCTCAGACACAACGGGCGAACCAGGTCCAATGAACAGGATTTTGAACAGAGCCGCCTTTTTCGCCGCTATCTCGGTGCTCGGCCTTTCCGGTTGCGCCAGCCCGATCCAGGAGGTCAACCGCACGCCGGACCTTTCGCCGGTCCGGACAGATATCGGCACGTCCTATGGCACAGGCGATACGTCGCAATTTCCGGGCCGGCCGGAAAACCGGAAATACTCGCTGTGGGACAAGCGTTCGACTAGCTTCTTCCGTGATCCGCGCGCTTCCAGTTCGGGTGATGTGCTGACCGTCATCATCTCGATCAACGACAAGGCCAATCTGGACAACAAGAGCGGCCGGCAGCGCGTATCATCGGCACTTTATGGGCTGGGCGGGGAATATTCGACAAGCGGCGGCTCGGCCGGCGATTTCTCGGGTTCGCTCAAGACGAATTCCGACAGCCGTTCGACGGGGCAGGGTGTGGTCGAGCGCAAAGAGGAGATCAGGCTTTCCATCGCGGCGATCGTCACCGATATCCTGCCCAACGGCAATCTTGTCATCAGCGGCTCGCAGGAGGTTCGCGTCAACAATGAGTTGCGCGTCCTCAACGTGGCCGGTGTGGTGCGGCCGCGCGATATCTCCGGCTACAACACGATCTCCTATGAGAAGATCGCCGAGGCGCGCATTTCCTATGGCGGGCGAGGGCGCATCAGCGAGATCCAGCAGCCGCCTTACGGCCAGCAGATCCTCGACCAGGTTTCTCCGTTCTGAGGCAGGCATGAGCGACGTGACACAATCCAGTGGAGAGACGGGAAAGGCGGCAGGCGGTTCGCTCGTCGGCACGCTCGCGGCCGTCGCGATACTGACTGCCGTGGCGGCAGGCGGCGGGTGGTTTCTCGGAGGCTATATCAGCGGAACGGAACAAGTGCCGGATCAGGCCATGAGCGATGCCGCTCCAAAGAAGAAACAGGAAGCCAAACCTCTCGGCGAGGTGGTGGCGCTGAAGCCGATCCTGACCAATCTGGGCGTGCCGTCAACAACGTGGATACGCCTGGAGTCGGCGCTCGTCGCCAAGCCCGGTGAAGAGATCGCACCTGAAATGGCGATGAACATTTCCGATGATTTCATGGCCTTTCTGCGCGGCGTCAATCTGATGCAATTGCAGGGCGCGACGGGCCTTGCCTATCTGCGCGCCGATTTGGAAGAGCGCGCCAGAATGCGGTCCGAGGGCAAGGTGGAGCGGGTGTTCATTTCCTCGCTGGTGGTGGAATGAGCAGACGTTTCCTTCTCGTTGCTGGTCTTCTGTTCTTCACCGCAGGTGATGCGATTGCTCAGGTCCCTTCACTCGACGCGTTGATTCCAGCCGGCAATGCGACAGCGAGCGGACAGATCGTCCAACTCCTGGGGCTTTTGACGGTGCTCTCAATCGCGCCAGGCCTCCTAATCATGGTGACGAGCTTCACGCGCTTTGCCATCGCCTTCTCGATGCTGCGTTCCGGCCTGGGGCTGCAAACCGCGCCGGCCAATCTGGTGATGATCAGCCTGGCGCTGTTCATGACCTTCTATGTGATGGCGCCGGCCTTCGACAGGGCGTGGCAGAACGGCGTGCAGCCGCTGATGCGCAATGAGATCGCACAAGACGCAGCGCTGCGAGAGATCGCGTCGCCTTTCCGCGAATTCATGCAGCGCCAGGTGCGCGACAAGGATCTGCGGCTGTTCGAGGATCTGGCCGACCCCTCCTTCCGGACGGGCGAGGATGGTGTGGTCGATCTGCGCGTTCTGGTGCCCGCTTTCATGATTTCGGAGCTGCGGCGTGGATTCGAGATCGGCTTTCTCATCGTCCTGCCGTTCTTGGTCATCGACCTCGTCGTGGCGACGCTCACAATGTCGATGGGCATGATGATGCTGCCGCCGACGGTGCTGTCGCTGCCGTTCAAGATCCTGTTCTTTGTTTTGATCGACGGCTGGAACATTCTGGTCGGTAGTCTGATCCGGTCCTTTTCCTGATCGGCGGAAAAAATTGCGGCGTTAATAGAACGGTAATAATTGGCGGATAAAGATCGCGGCATGACGGATTTGCCGCGACTTGTCGGCAATAGGCATGATGCCGCTCCGCCATGCCGGTTTCAGCCCGGCCTGTCCCTAAAAAAAATCTCAATCCAAAACCGCGTGATTTTCCAAAAAAGATTCAACTTTTTGGGATCATGCTCTGAAAAGGGGCAATACCCATGGCCAGTCTTCTGACCAATGCTGCGGCTATGACCGCATTGCAGACGCTTACCGCCACCAACAATGCGCTCGCCACCACGCAGGACCGCATCGCCACCGGCAGGAAGGTCAATACGGCAGCTGATAACGCTGCTTATTGGTCGATCTCGGTCAGCATGGAGTCGCAGAGCAAGACCATTTCTGCCGCTCAGGAAGCTCTCGGCGTTGGTAAGGCAGTCGTTGATACCGCTGTTACCGGCCTTGAAGAGTCGATCAAAATCGCCGAGCAAATCCAGGCGAAGCTCGCTACGCTTGGCAGCCCCGGCGTTGATGACGCGATTGTTCAGGCTGACGTCGCAGAAATGAGCGCACAGATCGTTGACATCGCAAAATCTGCTTCGTTCGAAGGCATCAATCTTTTGTCGACGGCCGGCACTGACGTTACCATCACCACGGGTTACACCTCTTCTGCAGGTGGTGGTACAGCTGCCCTCAACACCATGACGGTTGCGAAGTACGACCTTGAAGGTGCATTCGGCACGGCGCCGGCGACAGCGGCGGATGCGGAAACCACGATCAAGGCAATGCGTGCAGCTGCCGCCACGCTCGGTTCCAAGGCAAGCCGCATCGAGTCGCAGACGTCCTTCAACAGCAAGCTGATCGATGCACTCGATCGTGGCGTTGGCGCTCTCGTCGATGCCGACATGAACAAGGAATCGGCACGTCTGTCGGCTCTTCAGGTTCAGCAGCAGCTTGGCGTACAGGCTCTGTCGATTGCCAACTCGAGCAACCAGAGCATCCTCTCGCTGTTCCGTTAATACGGCGATAAAGCGGGGGGCAGGGGGACCGTGCGGGGGGCACGGTCCCTTTCCGTGTTTTAATCACGGCTTATCAAGCGGGGCGTTTCCCGCTCTAACTTCGCGCAAGCTTCGCTCGCTATGGTCGCTATGAAATGATGGCGGCAGGATGCGATGCAGAAGAATTTCCGGCAATTTCTCGAACAGTTTTCAGGCGCGCTGGCCAAGCTCGGCACAAGACGGCTGATCGCCTTGGGACTCGTGGGCGCAGCGCTCTTTGGAACAATCCTGTTCTCGAGCTTCTATTTCAGCCGGCCTCCTTACGAGACGCTCTATGTCGGGCTCAATCGCGACGACATCAACCGCATGGGCATGGCGCTTGGCGAGGCCGGCATTCCTTTCGACGTGAAATCGGACGGCACGTCCATCCTGGTTCCATTCGGCAAGGCTGAGCAGGCCCGCATGCTTCTGGCGGAAAAGGGACTGCCGACAAGCAACAATGCCGGTTACGAGCTTTTCGACAATATGGGCTCGCTGGGGCTCACTTCCTTTATGCAGGAGATCACCCGTGTGCGGGCGCTGGAGGGCGAGATCGCCCGGACGATCCAGGCTATCCGGGGGATCAAGGCGGCACGCGTCCATATCGTTCTTCCGGAAAAGGGAAGTTTCCGGCGCGCCGACCAGAAGCCTTCGGCATCCGTCGTCATCCGGACCGAGGGCGGCTTTGCCGTGGAATCGGCCCAGTCCATCCGTCAGCTTGTGGCCGCCGCGGTTCCGTCGCTCGACGCGGCTTCAGTGACCGTCCTTGACACCAATGGCCGCCTGTTGGCATCGAGCGGCGATCACGCCAATGGCGCGGCGGTGATGACCGCGACACTGGAACAGCAGGTTTCGGCCTCGATCGACGAGAATATCCGCAAGGCGCTGGCGCCCTATCTGGGCGTCGGCCATTTCCAGACCAGTGTGCAGGTGGCGCTCGACACGGACCGCCGGCAGATCAGCGAAACGCTCTTCGATCCCGAATCACGGGTCGAGCGCTCGGTGCGCGTGGTGCGCGAAAACGGCGCTTCGCAGAATTCGAAGAGCGATAATGCGACGGGCGTCGAACAGAATATCCCGCAGGAGGAAATCCAGAGCAACAACGGGGAAAGCTCGTCGGAAAGAAACGAACGGCGCGAGGAACTGACCAATTATGAGATCAACAGCAAGACCGTCTCGACGGTCAGCGACGGCTATTCGGTCAGGCATCTCTCGATCGCCGTGGTCATCGACCAGGCACGGCTCCTCGCCTCGGCGGGCACGACACCACCGCCGGCGAACTTTGTCGATGAACAGGTGGCCAAGATCCGCGATCTGGTTTCGACCGCGGCGGGGCTCAATGCCGACAGAGGCGATGTGATCAACGTCACGGCGCTGAATTTCATGGATCCGGTCGGTGACGACATGCAGCCTACGTCCAAGCCGATATCGGAGTTGATCCTGGGGCAGGCCGGCAGCCTCATCAATGCTGCCGCGCTGCTCGGCGCGGTCGTGCTGATCATCTGGTTCGGCGCAAGGCCTCTGATGCGCGAAATCGCCGGAAATCCGGCAGTCGCGGCCGCGGGTGAGCGCGAGGCGGGCGAAGTCGCCGTTCCGGATCTAACGAGCTCGGGGCAACTGGCGACTATCGGCGCGGCCGGCGAAACGGCACTCTCGGGGGCAAATGCCTATGCGGCTCAGGCGCAGGACAGCCTCGAAGACCTCCGCCAGCGGATGCGCGCGCCGGCGCGCTATCGGCTGGAGCAGATGATCGAGATGGACGAAGAGCGCGTCGCAGCGGTCCTCAAGCAGTGGGTACATGAGGGAATGCAGGCTCCGATCGAAGCACGCGCCTTCGCCGGCCGGGAAGCGGAACGCAAGGCGGCATGATCATGGGCTCTCCTTCCATCGCCAGCCTTCTTTCCGATTTCTCACCGCGACGCATTCCCGACGAGAGGGTGATCATTCTTTCCGCTTCGTCAGGGGAAGACGAGCCTGACGAAGAGGCGGTTGCAGAACAGCCATTCGAAGAAATGATCGATGCCGAACTTCAGCTGAAACAGGCTTTCGAGGCTGGCCGTGATGCGGGCCGGGCGGAATCCGATGCGCTTTATGAAGCGGAAAAGCAGCGCATGCAGCGGGTGCATGAGGAGGAGATCGGCGCAGTCAAGGCTGCCGTCATGAATGAGACCGCCGATCGTCTGATAATGCAGTTGAATAAGGGATTCGCAGCGCTCGAAGCGTCCTTCTCGCAGCAGCTCGCCATGCTTGTCGAGCCGCTTATCGCCGAACACATGCGCAAGAGCGCGGTCGCCGACTTCGCGCGGGCGGTTGCCGACACCGTGAAGCCTGCAACAGCCATGGAAATAAGGGGGCCGCGAGAGCTCATCGATGCGCTGCGAAGCGTGGATGGGTTTGCACATGAGCAATTCACACTCGTCGAGGCGGAGCAGACGGAACTCAGCTTGAAGCTCGGCGAGACTATCATCGAAACCCGGCTGGCGCCTCTGCTTGACGAATTGAAGGCACTCGTCCGATGAATATCGATCCGGAGACCCAACGCGAGATCATCATCGTGCGCCGCGGCGGCGGAGCGGATCATGACGAGCATCACGGCGGCGTCTGGAAGATCGCTTATGCCGACTTCATGACCGCGATGATGGCGTTCTTCCTGGTCATGTGGCTCATCAATGCCACCAATGAGGAAACCAAGGCGGCGGTGGCGAGCTATTTCAACCCGGTCAAGCTGATCGACCGGCACTCGAGCCACAAAGGTGTGGAGGAGATCGACCTCAACGAGGGCAAGGTCCGTTTCGAGAGCGACAAGGCTGCGGAGGAGGGCACCAAGGTCATCAACGATTCGAAGGCCCAGACCCCGTCCGAAACTGAAGAACGGCTGATGTTCAAGGAACCCTATGCCGTTCTGGCCGAAATCGCCAATGAGACCGGCGTCATGCAGAACCAGTCGAAAGCAGGGGAGGGTGGTGCCGCGACAGCGGGTCCGATGACCGGTTCGGAGGGCGGCAAGGCCTATCGTGATCCCTTCAACCCAGATTATTGGTCGAACCGTGCCGACGACGAGCTGTTTCCCACCATGGCGGAAACGGCGCCGCCACCCCGCTCGCCGACGGATGATGCAAAGCAGGGTGCGCCGGAAGCGCAGGGTTCCACTGCCAAAAAAATAGCAGCAGAGGATAAGAAGGAGCAGGCGGAAAAAGCGCAGAGTACGCCGGCAAAAGCCGAAAACCCGCCGGATGCGAAGGAAACCGCTGAGGCAGAAAAGCTGGCGCAGGAGATCAACAAGGCGACTGCCGGGGAGGGGCAGGGCAGTCCTGATATCGCTGTTGTGCCCGCCGAAGGCGGTGTGATGATCCAGCTGACCGACAAGATCGATTACGGCATGTTCGCCATCGGCTCGGCCAAGCCCGACAAGCGCGTGGTCGAGGTTCTGGAAAAAATCGCCAAGATCATCGCCGGCAGGCACGGCGACGTCATCATCAGCGGCCATACGGATGCGCGGCCATTCAAAAGCGATGCTTATGACAATTGGCGGCTCTCATCGGCGCGCGCGCAGATGGCCTATTATATGCTGGTGCGCGGCGGTCTCGATGAAAAGCGGATATTGCGCGTCGAGGGATATGCCGACCGGCAGCCAAAAAAGTCTGATGATCCCTATGCCGCGGAAAACCGCCGCATCGACATCTTCCTGAAGACGGCGCCGTGATGAGCAGATACAGACGCTCCCTGCGTGCCGCGATATTTGCCCTGGCGTGCTCGGTCGCCATGGCGCCAGCTGGTGCGTTCGGTGCGCAAACTGCGGCTCAATCGCAGTTAGCGCGGCTAGAGCCTTATCAGCTCGTCCGCTCCCTGCGCATGCTGCAGGATCAGGTGGTTGCCGGCAAGCCGGAGGCGCTTGCCATGTTGAACCGCGTTCTGGTGCGTATCGCGGAACAATTGCGGACAAGCCCGCCCGATGTCTGGTCGAGAACGGACAATCTCCATGCGGCGGTCATCTATCTCCTGAATGGCGGCAACCCCGATGTGGTGAGGCCCGTCCTGGCGGCTGCTCCGTCTGAAGCTCTGCCGCCCCGCCTCATCGCAGGCGCCCTGGCCTATGCCGATGCCAATTCTGGTGAGGTCCTGCAGCAGTTCTCCGACCCGCTGCCGCCCGAACTGCCGAAGGAGCTGGTCGCATCGATCTACCTCGTCACTTCGCCCCAACTGGCGACGAGCGACCCCGCCATGGCGTTGAAACGGCTCGACATGATCCGTCTTACCATGCCCGGTTCGCTGTTCGAGGAGGCGGCGATCCGGCGCAGCCTCAGGATTGCGGCGCGACTTCATGATGCGGGGAAGGTGAACGTGCTGTCGCGGAACTATCTCCAGCGCTTTCCCCATTCGCCCTATGCGCAGGATTTCTTTCCGCAGTTTGTCGATGCGCTTCTGCAACTGAAGGATCGGCTCGGAAACGACGAAATAGCGGAGCTGGTGCGGTTTGCGAGTCCTGCGGCGCAGCATGCCCTCTATCTGCGCTTGGCGCGCGGCGCACTGCTGGACGGGCAGATGGAGCGTGCTAGGTTCGCGGCCGCCAGGGCGGCCGAACTGGCGGCCGAACTGCATCTGGACGACACCCAGGCCAAGCTCTACTCGGCGGCGAGCAAAGCCGCGTCGATGCGTGCGCAGGACGCCATGCACACATTATCGGAGATCCCGAAGGAACGCCTGCACGAACGCGACAGACGGCTTCTTGAAGCGGCCGAGGCAATGGCTGGACGGGTTATCCAAGAGCCGGCGCAGGCAACGGCCAGACCGGCAGCGCCACCCAAGGTGGAGTCGATTCCAGTCTCGACCGGCAGCGAAGCGGGTCCATCATGGGCACAAGAGGGCTCCGAGCCGGACACGGCCATCCAGGACACGGTGGACGAAACAAAAAAGAAGCTGGCGGAAATCGACCGGCTCCTGGGAAGGGCGACCCAATGACGATTGACGACATCCTTCCGCAGATGGCACGTCCTTCCGCGCGCCAGACGCATGCGGAGGCACCGAAATCCAAATCTGCGGTCTCATCGAGGGATGAGAATGCTGCTGATGTGAAAACAGCGGCAAGTTTCGAAGCGCTTGTCAAGGAGGTCACGGACAAGGCGGAGAAGCGGAGCAGTCGGACATCGGACCCTGACGAGGCTGAGGCCGAGCATTGGAATGACGATACGGCTCCCAACGCCAAGGAACCGGGCTCGGTTTCCACCATTGCCACTCAGGCCATGCTTGCGTTCGATCCTTTTCGCGTGAGGCAGGCGGAGACGGTTGCATCCGAAGATACGGTGGAGGCTTTGGCTGGCGATGCCGGAGAAAGCGCAGAGCGAAGCGGGCAAGGTTCAAACATCGATGGAGAAATCCAGTTGGACGAGAGCGCTGGCATGCAGCCCCAGAATGCGAAGATAGAAGGGAAAGCGCCGAAACATGCCGATATGGCGGGACATCCTACCGAGGCTCGGCAGGCGGTCGATAGCCGGGCTTTGGATGGGCTGCCCAAACCGAATGGCGAAGGCAAAGCGCCTGTTGCAAATGATGATGAGCCGGGATCATCTTCATCGGTAGGTGGCGAAGGAATTCGTCGCCAAAGCGGTGCTGAAAAAGATGCAAAGTCCGCCGTGCAGGCGGATACAGGCGGCACGGCGATCAAAGGGCGTGGCGAGGTTTCCGATAGCGGCGCGTTGCAACCAAATACGCAAAGCCGGATGGGCGGCGTGAGCAATCAACCCAACCTGGCGAATGCGCCGGCTTCGGCAAAACCGGCCATGCATATCGCCGACATAGAAATTGTCTCGGAGCGCAGCTACGGCGCGACGAGGACGCTCAATATCCGGTTGCAGCCGGTTGAACTGGGAACGGTTACCGCTCGGCTGCGGCTCGTTCCCGATGGTATGCAGGTGGAACTGGTGGCCGACAGGCGCGAAACGGCGGAGCGTCTTGCCGCCGATAGCGACATGCTTGGCAAGGCGCTGCGGACAGCAGGGCTCGACGACAGTGTCGTCCTCGCCATCACGGTGACGGAACGCGGGCACTCTTCCACGGCGAATATGATGAACAATCAGGCAGGACAGCAGAATTTTAGCGCACAAGATCAATCCGCAGGGCGCAACGGTGGGCATCCGCAGACCAATATGGGAGAGGGGAATGGCAATCGGGATCGGCGCGGGGACTGGGGCGCGGACGAGCAGGCGCAGGGAAACGCCTCGTCTTCGCCTGCCGATGCGCGTAACGGCCGTCCTCTGTCTCGCGGTCTTGTGGTCTAGCATCGTTGCGCTTGGCTCGGCATCCGCACGGGCGGAGAATGCCTGCGAACGGGAGATGCACAAGGCGGCTGCCAGATATGGTGTTCCGATCGGCATCCTCTATGCCGTCGGCCTGACGGAGACCGGGCGAAAGAACTCGTTGCAGCCCTATGCGATGAATATCGAGGGTAAGGCGGAGTTCTATCCGACGGCTGCTGCGGCGCTATCACGTTTCGAGCAGGCAAGGCGGCAGGGTGCACGCCTGATTGATCTCGGCTGTATGCAGATCAACCATTACTTTCATGGAAAGGCGTTTCCCTCGGTTGCGCAAATGCTGGCGCCGAGCACCAATGTCGACTATGCCGCACGCTTCCTGAAGCAGCTTCGGGCCCGCGAAGGCAACTGGACCCTCGCCGTGGCCCGGTATCACGCCGGACCCAATAACGACCCTGCACAGAAGAAATATGTTTGCCGGGTAATGGAAAATATGGTGGCGACAGGCTTCGGAAACTGGACTGCGCAAGCGCGCAGCTTCTGCCACGCTTGATCTGTAACGCATTGTTATGAATCGTGAAAATAGGGGTTTGTTAAAGCTTTATAAAGCTTTTCGCCGCTATCGATATGACGCTCACGGTCGTCTCGCAAATCGCTTTTTGTCATTGCGCATCTTCTAATATGTATCCCAATCTATTGATCCCAATAAATTGGGATTGCTGCTGAGTCGCGGCGCCAGCTAGTTGTTGTTCCCACGGGGTAACATACTGATTCGGAAGGCGGGCCGATGATTGTGGTTGTGGACGAACGCAATCTAGTGACAAGTGGGTATTCTGCTTGGTTTGGGCGGGAAGGAATTTCGACGACTGGCTTCTCTCCGGCTGATTTCGGCGATTGGGTCGATTCAGTTCCGCAGAGCGATATACTGGCCGTCGAAGCTTTTTTGATTGGCGAATGCGCCAATCGTAATCATCTTCCTATTAAAATACGTGAGCGTTGCTCGGCGCCGGTCATTGCCGTCAACGAGACGCAGTCACTGGAGCATACGCTGGAGTTGTTCCAGTCGGGTGTCGACGACGTGGTCCGCAAGCCGGTTCACGTTCGCGAGATTCTCGCGCGCATCAATGCCATCCGCCGCCGTGCCGGTGCGGATGCGGCGGGCGCTCAGGCGGGAACGCAGGTCGGCCCGATCCGGGTGTTCTCGGATGGACGCGACCCGCAGATCAACGGGGTGGAATTTCTGCTCCCGCGTCGCGAACGGCGGATCCTCGAATATCTCATCGCCAATCGCGGGCGCAGGCTGAACAAGACGCAGATCTTCAATGCGATCTACGGCATCTTCGACAGTGAGGTCGAGGAGAATGTGGTTGAAAGTCACATCAGCAAGCTGCGCAAGAAACTGAGGGAAGCCCTGGGTCACGATCCCATCGATTCAAAGCGCTTCCTCGGCTACTGCATCAATATCGAGTAGTCGTCCTTCGGCCGGCTGCATGGGCCGGTCCATACTGTTTTCCCAGAAAAGTGAGTGCTCTCGGAGCGACAGGTTCACGCAAGGGTCGTGAGCTAGCCTCGATTCCGGAAATCCTCACATCAGGAGATGGAAATGAGCCTTTATGGGATGATGCGCACCGGCGTTTCGGGCATGAATGCCCAAGTCAACCGTTTGTCGGCCGTTGCGGAAAACATCGCTAACGCCAGCACTGCCGGTTACAAGCGCGCCAGCACGCAATTCGCCTCGCTCGTGCTGCCGAGCACGGATGGCCAGTACAACTCCGGAAGCGTCAAGACCGAGGTGCGTTACGGGATTTCCGATCAGGGCGGCATCCGCTCCACGGCATCGTCGACCGATCTTGCCATTGACGGAAATGGCTTCTTCGTCGTCAGCAATGCGAACGGCACGCCCTACCTGACCCGCTCGGGCTCGTTCGTGGCGGACCCGGAGGGCAATCTCTATAACACCGCCGGCTATTACCTGATGGGCTATCCGGTGGTGAACGGGCAAGTGAACAGCGTCGCCAACGGCTTCCAGGGGCTGGAAAAGATCAACGTCGCGCAGATGGACCTAGTCGCGGATCCGAGCCGAACCGGTAAATTCACGGTCAATCTGCCGGCGGATGCCGACGCCGTTACCGCTCCAGAGGCCGGGGCTAATGATCCGGATTCAAGCTTCACTAACAAAACCTCGCTCGTTGCCTATGACAATCTTGGTAAGGCAGTGGTTCTCGACGTCTATTTCAGCAAAACCGCTGATAATCAGTGGGAAGTCGCGGTTTATAACGCCAAGGATGCACAGGCCAATGGCGGCTTTCCCTACGCGTCCGGTCCGCTCGAAACCTCGACCATGACGTTCGACGCAGCCACTGGAAAACTCACCGGGGGCAGCAATCTGACGGGCGGCAAGCTCGCGATCGATATTCCAGGCGGGCAAACGCTTAATCTCGATCTTTCCGACACGAAGCAGCTTGCCGGTAAATATACCGTCTACGAGGCTAATATCGACGGCCAAGGCCCGAGCGCAATCAAGAGCGTGGATATCGGTGCGGATGGTTCCGTTGTTGCCCTTTATGAGAACGGAAGCCAGCGCGAAATCTATCGCATTCCGCTCGGCAACGTGGCGAGCCCGGATAACATGAAGGTGCTGAGCGGGAACGTATACGCGCCCAGCGAGGATTCGGGCGGTATCCAGCTCGGATTCCCGCAGGATGGCGGTTTGGGCAGCATTTCCTCCGGTGCGCTCGAGGAATCCAATGCCGATATCGCCGAAGAACTCACCGAAATGATCGAAGCACAACGCAGCTACACCGCCAATTCCAAAGCCTTCCAGACCGGCGCGGATTTGATGGATGTGCTGGTCAACCTGAAGAGATAGCCCTTTTGATGCGGGCGGGATTGGATAAAGGATGTCACTAAGTTCTGCATTGCTTACGGCGCAGAGTGCTCTCACTGCCACGTCAAAGCAAACGGCGCTGGTATCGCGGAACATCGCCGGCTCAAGCGATCCGAACTATGTCAAGCGCACTGGATCCCTGGTCTCGGGCGCCTATGGCTCGGTCTATGTGAACGTCAGCCGTTCGGCGGACGAGGCGCTGCTGAGCCGCTATATCCAAGCCAACAGCCAGAACGCGGCATCGAGCACGCTCGCTACGGGGCTCGATCGTCTGTCCTCGCTCTATTCGGCGGATGACTATTCCGGCTCGCCCGCGGCTCTCATCGGCGATTTGCGCGATGCGCTGCAGGCCTATGCCACCCAGTCCAGCCAGAGCACGACGGCCGGTGATACTGTCGTCAACAAGGCCGTGTCGCTTGCCAGCGCACTCAACGAGGGCACGTCCCAGATCCAAAAGCTGCGGGCCGACGCGGACGCCGACATCGCCGCCTCGGTCGACAGCATCAATGGGTTGCTGGCGAAATTCGAAGAGGTCAATAGCAGCATCGTCAACGGCACCCGGTCGGGTGCCGACATCTCGGACTTTCTTGACCAGCGTGATTCGATCCTGAAACAGCTGTCGGGCGAGATCGGCATCACCACCATGACGCGGGCCGACAATGACATGGTGATCTTCGCCGAAACCGGCGTGACACTGTTCGAGAAGACCGCACGCAAGGTGAACTTCGAACCGACGACGGCTTTCGCTCCCGGCAGCAGCGGTAACAATGTCTATATCGACGGTGTACCGCTCTCCCACAGCACTTTCGAGCAACCCTATGGGACCGGACGCCTGAGCGGTCTTTTGCAACTGCGCGACCAGGTCGCGCCGGACTATCAGAGCCAGCTCGACGAAATCGCCAGAAGCCTCGTCACCCTGTTCTCGGAAACGGACCAGACGGCCTCCGGCCTGCCGCCCATCACCGGCTTGTTCAGCTATTCCGGTTCACCCGATGTGCCGGCGGATGGGGCGCTCGTGCCCGGCATTGCCGGAACGATCCGTGTGCCATCCGCCTATATCCGCTCCGAAGGCGGCAGCTCGGAGCTGCTGCGCGATGGTAGCGGCGGCGCTTATGATTACAATACAGAAAATGCCGCCGGTTTCTCCGATCGCTTGCAGCAGCTGATCGGATTGATTAGCGCGCCGCACAGCTTCGATCCCGCTGCGGGTGCTGGAGCGAACCTTAGCATCATCGACTACAGCACCGCTTCGGCAGGTTGGCTCGAAGGCAAGCGGCAAGCGGCAGCTGACAGCCGTGCCTATAATTCAACTGTCTCGTCGCGCGCGGAGCAGGCGCTTTCCAATGCCACCGGTGTCGACATCAATGAAGAGATGGCTCTCCTTCTCGAACTCGAACAATCGTTTCAGGCATCAAGCCGGGTCCTGACGACCATCGGCTCGATGCTCGACGATCTCCTCAATGCGGTGAGGTAATCATGAAAGCCCAGTCAGTTTCATCCTACGCTCTTTCAAATGCCTTGCGTTCGGTCGTTTCCAAAGCGCAGACGGAGTTGTTGAAAGCGCAGCAGGAAGCGACCACCGGCACCGTTTTCGATGTCGGCCTGGCGCTAGGGGCACGTTCCGGCCAGACGATTTCGCTGCGCAAGGAATATGACAGGCTGACGTCGCTGACCGACATGAACAAGCTGGTCTCCGAGCGGATGAAGACGTCGCAGACAGCGATCGAGAGTGTGATCGACGAGGCGCAGGATTTCCTGGCCAATCTGACGGGGGCGACCTCGACCGCGGGAGGAAAGAACACCATCGTCCAGAGCGCCAAGTCGGCGCTTCAGACGACGATCGGTCTCCTCAACAGCACCTATGCCGGCGAATATATCTTTGCCGGCGTCAATACCGATGTGAGGCCGGTCGGCGACTATTATGCCGACGACAGCGCGGCTCGGACAGCGGTTCAAACCGCTTTCGAAAGCCACTTCGGATTTGCGATGGATGCCCCGCAGGTCGCCGACATTTCTGCGGCCGATATGGAAGCATTCCTCGATACGGCATTCGCCGACGAATTCAGCGAAGCGAACTGGAGCAGCAACTGGTCCTCGGCCTCAAGCACGGTGATCAAGAGCCGCATCGCACCGACCGAGCTCTTGGAGACATCGGTCAGCGCCAATGGGGAGGGCTTCCGGAAGGCCGCGATGAGCTTCACCATGGTTGCCGAACTCGGCAATATCGGCCTCAACGACGACGCCTTCTCCGCGTTGATCGACAAGGCTCTCTCGACGACGACCGGGGCGATCACGTCGGTGTCCCAGTCGCAGTCCACGCTTGGCATTGCGCAGGCCCGAACGACCAATGCCAATACGCGCATTGCGGCCCAGCTCAACATTCTGAACAACTCTGTCCGTGATCTCGAAGCCGTCGATCCCTATGAGGCGGCGACGCGCGTTAGCGCGCTGACTTCGCAGATCGAGACGTCCTATGCGATGACGGTCAGGCTCATGGGTATGAGTCTGCTCAACTACTTGAAGTAATTTTTTGAAGTAATGCTTAAGGGGGTTAATTTGATTCTTTAAGTATTACTTTCCTGAAATACGCCCGGAGACGATATGTATCAACTGCGCTATGAAGATGTAATGAGCGAAGATACGGCGAGCGCAAAGGAACGCGAGCGCATGCTCTTCGATCGTTCCATCGAAAAGCTTGAAGCTGCCCGCGAGCATGGCGCATCCTCGCGGGAAGGCATTGACGCCGGCTATTTCACCCTGCGGCTGTGGACGACGCTGATCGAGGATCTCGGCAGTGAAGAAAATGCGCTGCCGAAGGAGCTCAAGGCGGCCATCATTTCCATCGGCATTTTTATCCTCAAGGAACTGGAACGGATCAGGCAGGGCGAGTCCGACGATTACGATTCCATCATCGATATCACCCGAACGATCAGGGATAGTCTCTAGATGGCACAAGAGAAGGCATCGGCGTCCAAAAATACCATGCGCCTTTCGCTGCGGGCGGGCGAGAAAATCTATATAAACGGGGCGGTGCTCCGTGCCGACCGCAAGGTTTCGCTCGAACTCCTGAACGATGCGACCTTTCTTCTGGAGAACCATGTTCTCCAGCCCGAACAGACGACGACACCTCTGCGTCAGCTCTATTTCGCGGCGCAAATCATGCTCATCAATCCGGCCGTCGCAGAGCAGGCAGGCGAAACCTTCAAGGCCATGCTGAAGGCGATGCTGAAGACGTTCGAGGATGCGGAGATCCTGAAAGGACTGAAGCTCACCGACGAACTCGTCCACCAGGGCCGCGTGTTCGAGGCGCTGAAGACCCTTCGCGGCCTTTATCCCATCGAGGCAGCGATCATGGGCAGCGATGAAGCAAAGCGCGAACCCAGAATTCTGACCCAGGTTTCGGAGGCCGTGGCATGACGACCACACCCAGCGTTTCCAACCAGACGACGAACAACAACACGTCGACGACAGCCACCAGTTCGGCGGCGAGCGCGGCCACGGCGGATTATAATTCCTTCCTGAAACTCCTCGTCGCGCAGATGAAGAACCAGGATCCGACGCAGCCGATGGATTCTACGCAATATGTCTCGCAGCTGGCGACATTCTCCAATGTCGAACAGGCCGTGCAGATGAACAGCAAGCTTGAGAAGCTTCTCGGCAATTCCGCGCTCTCTCAAGCCGATGGCCTGATCGGGCGTACGGTTACCAACGCCGACGGGACGATCAGCGGTGAAGTGAAATCCGTGCGCATCCTGCAGGACGGAATGGTTGCGAAACTCGCCGACGGCACCGAGCTGCCGATCACGGCGGGCGTCACCATCAGCTGAGACGGCGTGGTGGAGGCGGGCGATGAACGAGGCGGATGCGCTCGACATCATCAATTCGGCGATCTGGACGGTCCTCGCTGCCAGCGGTCCCGCCGTTCTTGCCGCCATGGTCGCCGGCATCGGCATCGCACTTTTCCAGGCACTGACGCAGGTGCAGGAAATCACGCTCACCTTCATTCCCAAGATCATCGTGATATTCGTGGTCCTGGCCTTTACCGCGCCCTTCGTCGGGGCGCAGATCAATGCGCTTACGCTTCTCACTTATTCGCGCATCGAAAAAGGTTTCTGAGCAAATCCTCGCGCAAGCTTCGCAGACTATTCTCCCCGAACAGCATGGGAGAACAATGTGCAGCAGAGTGCAATCAAATCGTTCGGTGACAAGGGATTTCTGACGGGCAGCGACATCGGTTTCGCGGCCGGCATTGTCATCATCCTCACGGTTCTGTTCCTTCCCGTCCCGGCGCTGCTTCTCGATATCGGCCTTGCCTTCTCGATCGCTTTTTCGGTGCTGATCCTGATGGTTTCCCTTTGGATCCAGCGGCCGCTGGATTTTTCGGCTTTCCCGACAGTGCTCCTGATCGCGACCATGATGCGGCTGTCGCTCAATATCGCCACGACCCGCGTGATCCTCACCCACGGTAATGAGGGCTATACGGCGGCGGGCAACGTCATCCATGGTTTCTCGCAATTCGTCATGGGCGGCGATTTCGTCATTGGGCTGGTCGTCTTCTGCATTCTCATCATCGTCAATTTTCTGGTCATCACCAAGGGCGCTACCCGTATTGCCGAGGTAGGCGCGCGTTTCACGCTCGATGCCATCCCCGGCAAGCAGATGGCAATCGACGCGGACCTTTCCTCGGGACTGATCGACGAGAAGCAGGCGCAGCACCGCCGGCGGGAACTGGAGGAGGAGAGCTCGTTCTTCGGCTCGATGGACGGTGCATCGAAATTCGTCCGCGGCGACGCCATCGCCGGTCTCATCATAACGACCGTCAATATTTTCGGCGGCATCGTCATCGGCGTCACCCGTCACGGGATGGATATCGGGCAGGCGGCTGACGTCTTCACCAAGCTTTCGGTCGGTGACGGCCTGGTGACGCAGATTCCCGCCCTCATCGTCTCGCTCGCCGCTGGCCTGCTCGTCTCCAAGGGCGGCACGCGCGGCTCCACCGATCAGGCGGTGTTCGGTCAGCTCGGCGCCTATCCCAAGGCCCTCTTCATCGCGGCACTTCTGCTTTTCGTGCTTGGTGTCCTGCCCGGCCTTCCGGCCTTTCCGTTTTTCATGCTGGCGGCCGGGATGGCGACTATCGGGTTCGCGATTCCGCGCCGCCTGGCGCGCAGACGCGAGGCGGATCTGGCGGAAGTCGCCAAAAAGCAGCGGCAGGCGGAGGAAGAAGAGCGCAATTCGGTCAAGGCTTCGCTGGAGACGGCACAGATAGAACTCTGCCTGGGCAAGCAGCTCTCGACGAAGCTTCTAGCCTCGCAGGAAGAACTCGCCCACCGCGTCAACAAGATGCGCAAGAAATTCGCGCTGGAATACGGTTTCGTCATTCCGGAGATCAAGGTCACGGACGATCTCTCGCTGGCGCCCAAAGTCTACCGGATCAAGATTCACGGCACCGCCGTCGCCTCACACGAATTGCGCGTGGGCGAAACACTGGTTGTGCTCGGTGAGCGCAACCCGCCCGATGTGCCGGGTGAGGAGATGCGTGAGCCGGCCTTCGGCATGAAGGCCTATTCGGTGCCCGAGACCTTCGCAGCTGAACTCAAGCGCGATGGCTATATGACGGTGGATAATCTCTCCGTGCTGCTGACCCATTTGAGCGAGATCATCCGCAACAATCTGGCGCAGCTTCTCTCCTATAAGGACATGCGCATTCTGCTCGACCGGCTCGGGCCTGAATACCGCAAGTTGCTCGACGATATCTGTCCCGGCCATCTTTCCTATTCCGGGCTGCAGGCCGTGCTTAAGCTCCTGCTTGCCGAGCGGGTTTCGATCCGCAATTTGCATCTCATCCTGGAGGCGATCGCCGAGATCGCGCCGCATGTGCGTCGCTCCGAGCTGATCGTCGAGCATGTGCGGATGCGCATGGCGCAGCAGATATGCGGCGATCTTTCGGAAAACGGGGTGCTTAACGTGCTGAGGCTCGGCAATCGCTGGGATCTCGTTTTCCACCAGAGCCTCAAGCGGGATGCAAAGGGTGAGATCATTGAATTCGACATCGAACCGCGCCTGCTCGAGCAGTTCGGCACCGAAGCCAGTACGGCGATTCGCAAACATCTGGATAACGGTGAGCGCTTCGTGCTGGTCGCTTCGCCCGAGGCACGTCCTTATATCCGCATGATCATCGAGCGGCTTTTCGCCACGCTTTCCGTACTCTCCCATGTGGAGATCGCGCGCGGCGTCGAAGTGAAATCGCTCGGGACGATTTCCTGAGAGCGGGGCCGCGTGCTGTTGCCCGTGATATTTTCGCTGCCGCTCAACGAAATGGTGCTAACCGCATTTCTGGTTTTCGCCAGGGTGGGGGCCTGTCTGATGGTCATGCCGGGAATATCAAGCCCGCGCATTCCGATGCCGGTTCGGCTTTTCCTTGCGCTTGCCTGCTCGCTGATGGTCGTTCCGCTGCTTCAGTCACGGTTGGGAATCACGCTCGAAAACGTGCAGCCCTGGACGATCTTGCGGCTTATCGTAACGGAAAGCATGGTCGGCGGGCTGATCGGCATATTGGCGCGCGTCTATTTCTGGGCGCTGCAGTTCATGGCAAGCACCGTGGCCATGGCGATCGGCTATTCCGGCCCGCCGGGCGGTTCAATCGAAGAATCGGAACCGCAGGCGATCATCGCCAGCATCATCACGCTTTCAGCACTCTTTCTGTTTTTTGTCACTGACCTTCATCAAGAAGTGTTCCGGGCACTCCTGTCCTCTTATTCCGTCATTCCGATCGACAGCGGTTTGCGGCCTGATGCAGCGCTTGTGGACATCACGGACGCCTTCTCCCGCGCCTTCATCGGTACATTGCGGATCGCGGCGCCGTTTCTCGCCTTCGCAATTCTCGTCAACATCGCCATCGGCCTCGTCAACAAGCTGACGCCGACGATCCCGGTCTACTTCATCTCGCTGCCATTCGTGCTCGCCGGTGGTCTGGTGCTGATTTACTTCCTCCTGCCGGAGCTCCTGAGCTTCTTCGTTTCGGAATTGGATATTCACCTACGCAGCTTTTAGGAGTTCAGAAGATAGCCCCCGATCTCAAAAGCCTGAAGAGAATGGTCGCGGTTCAGTCGCTGATGAAGGCGAGGCTGGAGATGGTGATCTCCGGCCTCGTCGCCGGCTTGGCGGAAATCGCGGCGGACAACGGCGAACTGCTGGCGATGCAGGATCGCCGTTACGAGGGAGGTGCGTCTTTCGTCGACCCTGTGGCGATCCTCACCCGGCTCAACGCCAATGCGCGTCGCAAGGCTCAATTGGAAAGTGAACTCGCCGCCGAGCGGCAGGCGCTGCTTCAGGCATCACGCCGGCTGGATGTGCTTGAGGGTCGGATATCGGATTGCAGGCGTGAGCAGGAGAAGATCGCCGAAACCAGTCTCATTGATGAATTGATAGCCGGGAAACTGCGCTTCGGCTCAAGCTTGCCGTAAGTTTGGGCGGGTAAAGTAGCTGGAAATATGGAGAGAGGATATTTATCGACATGGCGATAAATCCGCCGTCAGATCTGGTGCTCGACGTTGCAAATGCGGCTGATCCCGAAAAATTCAAGGCGTCAGTCGAACGGCTGCGCGCGCTCGCGTCGTCTCGGATAACCACCGATCCGTCATCCGCACAGGAGGCATTTTCAGTTGAGGCCACTGCTTCGGACGCAACGGTATCAAAAAACACCGGGCATAATCCCGTCTATACGAAGTTCGAAGCGTTCATGCTGCAGTCCTTCGTCCAGTCGATGTTCCCGCAGGATGCGAGCGCGGTCTTTGGACAGGGTATCTCCGGCGAGTACTGGAAATCGATGATGGCGGAGGCGATCGCCCAGAAAATGGCGGATGTGGGCGGGATCGGCATCGCCCGTATGCTGGAGGTGCAGGGCGCGCGGCTGGCCGAGGCCGGTATGCCGGTTACGGCCAGCCTGATGAATGTGAAATCGCTGGAGGTCGAATCGGGCGAAACGCGTTCAGTTTCCACGGATATTCTTCATCAGGCGGAACGACAGCTCATACAGCGACAATTGAACAATACCGATGCGAATGCGGATTCGGACCCGCGGACATCCTGAGGACCCATTTATGACATCCAATTCTTCTGAAAAAATGCCTTCCACGCTGGATTCCGCTGCTCCCGCCAAGACCAAAGGCGGAACGGATGCCGTGTTAAAGCCGGTCGTGCTTGCGATACATCGTTTGGAGAATGTGGTCGAGACCGAGACGGAGCTTCTTCTCGGGGGGGCAAATCCCGACCTCAGCGAGATCAACGCCCGCAAGAGCCGGGGGCTCTATGATTTCACGCGTGCCATGAACAAGGCATCGACACTTGCCGATGCGCCGACGCTCAAGACGCTTCAGCCGCTGCTTGACCAGCTGAAGCAGAAGCTTGAGCGCAATTGTGAAGCGCTGCAATTGCATCTGCGGGCCGTCGGCGAACTTTCGGAAATCATCCGCTCGGCCATCGAGACGCAGGAAGCGGACGGCACTTACAGCATGCAGCATGCACGGGCCGGTCACGCCCTATGATCCGTACTGTCCTGATCGGATTGTGGATTTGCGCCGTAGCTCTTGGCTCGCTGTTTTTCGCGGTGCGCGGCCATGTGCCGTCTTCTGGAGACAGGGGCCAGCAAGCGAGCTATCTCGGCGGGATGGATTACGTCAAAACCGACGTGTTCAGCGTGCCGATCATGACCGACGGCTCGGTGGCCGGCTATATCGTCGCGCAACTGGTCTACACGATCGATTCGAAAACGAAGGCGCGGCTCACGGTTCCGCTGGAATATTTCATCAATGACGAGATATTCCGGCAGTTCTATGGGAGCTATTCCGATACGCGACAAGTCGAAAAGGTGAATTTCGAAACGGTCCGGAAATCCGTGATCGACGGCATTAACCGGCATTTCCCCGAACCGGTGGTCCACGATCTCCTGGTGGAGCAGTTCAGCTATATTTCGGCCCGCGAAATCCGCGAGATGAATTTGAAAGCGGCTGGACGGACGTGACCCTGCGGATCAGGGCATTGGCTACAGCGAATAATATTTGCTGGCCAGTTTCGAAAGCCGTGCTTCGCCCAGCGGTTGAATGGCGGGATCGTCGCAAAATCTGACGCCCAGTTCGAGACCGTCACGCCAAACCACTTCCGCGAAGAGCGCTTGGGCATAATGATCGTCGAAAAGCCAAAAGCGATCGGGCACGGCACGCGGGTCGGCGACGCGGATCTTGGCCCCGCCACCCGCGATATCATGCAACTGACATTCGATCAGAAAGCTGCCGTCGATGTTCACCAGCTTTCCTGAGCGCAGCCTGGTGCGGCGGCGCTCCGAGCGGCGTTTCTCGGCCATTGAACGAGGATCACTCATTGGAAAATCCCGCAAAGCCAATGCCGGCGGGATCTTCCGTCTTTAACAGAATGGTGCGTTACGCCACTTGCGCCATCGATCCTGCCCATTTCAGCCTCGCCGCGGATTCCTCGTTGACCTCCCATGCCACGCAAAGGATTTCGGAACCGTTAGGTTCGATCCGGGAGCCGAGAATTTCAGAGGGAACACGCAGGGAGCGGGACAATTCGAATACGGTGCGTTCGCAGACGGCGATGTGGCGGGTGACGCCTTGCTGGATGCCGTATTCAAGAGCGCCAAGAGAGAGCTCGATGGCCACGCGGTTGATGCCGCTGTTGAACTTCAGGTGCGAGGCAGATGGGGAAACGCAGAAACGGGTGGTTTCCCAAACGCGCGGCGACATGATGCTGGTGCGATCGGGGACAAGGTCGGAGAAAACTTCCCATGTCAGGGTCGGGCCTGTTGTGACCATCTGGCGAAGGCCGCCGAGCAACTGACCATCTGCCGACGTGGATAGAATGTACATGCAATCCATCGTGTCGTAGATATCTTTTTCCATATCTCCAGTGACATTCACGCTCCAGCCGAGCTTGTCATGAAAAATCGTTTTGCGCAGACAGAAATAGTCGTCGAGTAATGAGCGGTATTGTGACCTTTGGTGGGGATGAATATAGTGCAGCATGATCGCTCCTCTTTCGCCATAACGAGATGGATGAGGCGAAATTGACGAGCCCCGCCTAACGCAACTCCGGCAAAGCACCGGTCCCTCCGCCATGTGCGGATATTTGCAGGGCAAAAGTGAAAAGAGATTTAAGTTTATAGTTTGGGTTGTATCTTTTAATGAGAAACGCTTTATAGCATATCTATCTTACAGGTTGCAATACTTTAATAAATGCACTTATTGAGGGTTATCCGTTAAGGCAATTAGCGCAGGTGCCGCGGATTTCAACCGTGGTTTTGGATGGCTTGAAGCCGTTGCGGCCAGTCCAGTCGCTAACCTGCTGTTCGATTACCGTGTCCGAGAATTCCGATACCTGTCCGCATTTTTCGCAAATGGCGAATGCAATCAGCCCGTGTTCACCGCAATGGGGGTGTGCGCAGGCGACGAAGGCGTTGAGACTTTCGAGCCGATGGACCATGCCGTAGTCCAAGAGCTTTTCAAGCGCTCGATAGACCTGCAGCGGCGCGCGGAAGCCATCATCCCGCAATCGGTCGAGAATGGTATAAGCGCTCAAAGGGCTCTCGGCCTTCGCAAGAGCATCGAAGACCAGAGCCTGATTGCGGGTGAGCTCGTGTCTGGCTGTCATGGGCTTAGCGTCCGCGCGCGGTTGATGGCAGGAATATATGTAGTGGCAACAGGCTTAAAATGAAAACCCCCAAAGCTGCAACGACAATGGATGGACCGGACGGAGTGTCGAAACGCAGCGATCCGAAAAGGCCTGTCACGACCGCGATCGCCCCGAGAAGGGATGCGAAAACGGCCATCTGTTCCGGCGTGCTCGAAAGGCGTCTGGCCGTCGCCGCCGGAATAATCAGCAGTGCGGTAATCAGAAGAATGCCGACGATCTTCATCGCTATGGCGATGACCATGGCCATGAGCAGCATGAAGACAATGCGTGAAAGGTCCGGGCGGAGGCCTTCCGCCTTGGCCACGTCTTCATTGACGGTGGCGGCGAGCAGTGGACGCCATAGCCAAAACATGACCAGCAAGACGGCAAAGCCGCCGCCATAAATGAATGCGATGTCGGCTTTCGAAACGGCGAGGATATCGCCGAACAGGAACGCCAGGAGATCGACGCGTATCCATGTCATGAAGGCGACCATGACCAGCCCCAACGCGAGGGTCGAATGGGAGAGAATGCCAAGCAGCGAATCGGTTGAGAGCGAATCGCGGCGCTGTAGAAGCAGCAGAAGGCCGGAAATCAGCACGGCGACAGCGAACACGCCGATCATGGCATTGATCTCGAAGAAGAAGGCCAGCGCAACGCCGAGAAGAGCGGAATGTGCCATGGTGTCACCAAAATAGGCCATGCGCCGCCAGACGATGAAGCAACCGAGTGGCCCAGTGGTGAGCGCGAGGCCGACACCGGCAATGAGCGCACGGGTGAAGAAATCATCGAGCATCGGTGCTTTCTCCTTTCGCCTTCACGGTCTGCGTGTGATCATGACCATGGTGATGGCCGTCATGCTCATGGCAGTGATCGGTGACTGATCCATCCGCGTGGCGGACGCGCCCGTCGGGAAGATGGGTGTGATCGTGATGATGCTCATAAACGGCGAGTGATCCTCTGGCACGGGGGCCGAAAAGCTTTGCGTATTCGGGGCTTGCTGCGACGTCCTTCGGGGTGCCGCTGCAGCATATATGCCCATTGAGGCAAATGACGCGATCGGTCGCGGCCATGACCAGATGCAGGTCGTGCGAGATCAGGAGCACGCCACAATGAGAGGTGTCGCGCAGTTTCTCGATCAATTCATAGAGTGCGGCTTCCCCGACAAAATCCACTCCTTGCACAGGTTCATCAAGGACGAGAATATCCGGCTTGCGCACCATTGCCCTGGCGAGCAGCGCACGCTGGAATTCTCCGCCCGAGAGAAAGCGCAACTCGGCCTTAGCGAGATGGGGGATGCCGACAGCTTCAAGCGCCTGTTCGATATCCCGCTTCTTCTGGGGAGATGTCAGGGTGATGAGCCGCTCGACGGAAAGCGGCAGCGTCCAGTCGATCGCCAGTTTCTGGGGCACATAGCCGATGCGCAGGTCAGGCGCATGGATCACCTGTCCTTCATCCGGCTTCAGCACCTTGATTGCCAGCTTGGCGGTCGTGCTCTTGCCCGATCCGTTCGGCCCAATCAGGGTGACGATCTCTCCGCGCTTCAATTCGAGATCGATATCGCGGACGAGCCATTTGCCGTCTCGGAAAACGCCGGCATTTCTGATATCGATGAGAGGCGGTGAGGCCGTTTGGCCGGTGGGCATGTCGATATTTTCCAGTGAGCACTTGTCATGCCTTATGGCAGACGTTATAGAGTTACGCAACTTATGTAATAAGATAACATACCAGTTGCCGCATGCCCGAATTCAATGTGAGGTATCATGAAAATTCTCCGATCGCTTCTGCTTGCTTCGGCTGCGTTTGTCTGTGCCGGGTCTGCTTTTGCTGACGACAGGGAGGGTGTTGTCGCCTCGATCAAGCCTGTTCACTCGCTGGTCGCTGCGGTGATGGAAGGTGTCGGCGAACCCACACTCATCGTGCGGGGCACCGGTTCGGAGCATGTCTATAGCCTCAGGCCTTCAGATGCAGAGGCGATCGAGCACGCCAAGGTGATCTTCTGGGCCGGCCCTGGAATGGAAACCTTTCTCCAGAAGCCTTTCGAGACCTTAGCCATGGGCGCGAAGATCGTGGCTCTCGAAGATGCCCCGGGCCTGACTAAGCTCAAATTCCGCGAAGGCGGTCCGTTCGAAGCACATGAGCATGGTGACGAGGCGGAAGAAGGCCATGACCATGCTCATGAAAAGGCGCATGACGGGCATGAATATGCCGAGGGGGAGGAGGGGCATGCCCATGACACTGCAGAACACGCACACGATCACACGGAGACGGCAGCAGAGGCGGAAGGCCACGCGCACCACGATCATGCGCATGGCGAATACGATCTGCATTTCTGGCTCGATCCGGAAAATGCGAAGATCCTCGTGCAGGATATCGCCAAAACGCTTTCGGAGTCCGATCCCGAACATGCCGAACGCTACAAGGCGAATGCGGATGCCTATTCGGCGAAGCTCGACGCGCTGACCAAGGATATCACGGCCGAGCTCAAGCCGGTCAAGGACAAGCCATTCATCGTCTTCCACGATGCCTATCAGTATTTCGAAAAGCGCTTCGGTGTGAATACGGTGGGTTCGATTACCGTCAGTCCCGAAAACGTCCCCGGCGCGCAACGCGTTTCGGAGATTCGCGAAAAGGTGAAGCAGCTCGGCGCGACATGCGTTTTTGCGGAGCCGCAATTCGAGCCGCGGCTGGTCAAGACGGTCACTGAAGGCACGACGGCGAAATCCGGCGTGCTCGATCCGCTCGGCGCATCGCTGAAGGACGGCCCCGATCTCTATCCGGAGCTTATCCGCAATCTGGCGAACTCCTTGAGGGCCTGCCTTTCGGAAGCGAGCTGAGGATTCTTGCTGATATGGCGGGCCGACTGTCCGCCATAGCACGCCGGGGGTTGGTCAGGAGATCGGCGTTCTACGCCTTCAAGAGCGCGTCCACAACGGGCGCGCCGGTCTCCGCAAGGGTTCTGTTGTCAAGAACCGTCGCGATCGCCTCGCGTACTTCCAACATCATTAGCCGGACTTCGCAATTCTCTTCATTGCAATCGTCACATGGACGGTATCGCGTCTTGCTGGCGCAGGAAATCGGTGCCAACGGTCCGTCGAGGATGCGGATGATATTGCCGATGCGGATTTCATCGGCAGGTCTGGCGAGGCAGAAGCCTCCGCCTTTTCCTTTGCGGCTCTGCACAAAGCCGGCGTTGCGCAACTCAGTCAGGATATTGTCCAGAAATTTCCTTGGAATCTGGCGTATAGTCGCGATCTCATTGACGGATGCAAGTTCGCCTTTTTCGATCTCGGCCAGGTGAACCATCGCCTTGAGGCCGTATTTTCCTTTCCTGGTCAGCATGGCTGTTCCTGGGACAAGATGCGATCTTTCCTATGACCGTTCTGGAGCGGCAGTTTTCATGCCTGCCGCTATTATCTCTACCAGAATTAAGAATTCGCTTATCGGCCCGCAAGCATTTTCGGCAGTAATCCGAAAGCTCTGGCAGGATTCCTATTCGAATGGGCCGCCAAAGATGATCTGTCCGTCGATGACGGTTCTTTTGACATCGAGTTCATCATCAAGATGCAGGAAACTGGCGCGCATTCCCTTGCGTAGCGTGCCAAGCTCGTCGCCTACGCCGATGCTTTGGGCAGGATAAAGCGACGCCATGCGCAATGCCTCCTCAAGCGGCAGGCCGATCACCCGGTGCATGAAGCGGACCGCCGAAATCATATCGAGGTCGGCGCCAGCGAGCGTTCCGTCCTCGAGCGTGAGCCGGCCATCGGCACGATAGATCATCCGCCCATTGAGGGTGAAGCTCGTCATATCCGTGCCGATCGTCGACATGGCGTCGGTGACGAGGAAGATGTGTCCGGGACCGGTCTTCGCCCGCAGCGCGATACGGATGGCTGCAGGATCGACATGGAAGCCATCGGCAATCAGACCGACATTGAGGCTGCCGAGATCGAGGGCCGCGCCGACCATGCCCGGTTCGCGATGGCCGAGAGGGCTCATGGCGTTGAAGAGATGTGTTACCACTGAGGCGCCGGCGCGGGTGGCATCCGCAATGCTCGAATAAGCGCAATCGGAGTGTCCGAGGCTGACGATGATGCCGGCTGCTGCAAGCGCTTCGATCTGCTCGTTGGTGGTGTTTTCCGGCGCGACCGTTGTGAGCAGGACGGGTAGGTGCTTGCGCGCCTCGATCAGCCGCGCGAGGTCGGCGTCCTCCATCGGGCGGATAAGGGCGGGATGGTGCGTGCCCTTACGCTTGACCGACAGATGCGGTCCTTCGAGATGAAGGCCTAGAAAGCCCGGCACCTTTTCGCGTGCGGCCTCTTCGCCAGCGGCAATGGTCGCTGCCGTTATCTCACGGGTATCGGTGATCAGGGTGGGCAGCAACCCGACCGTACCGAACTTGGCATGGGCGGCGCAGATGGTGCGGATGGCGTCCAGATCGGGTTGTTCATTGAGCAGCACGCCGCCGCCGCCATTGACTTGCAGGTCGATGAAGCCGGGGACGATCATCCCGTCATGTACGGAGATCGTCCGTATCCCGGTGGGGACGGCATTTCGGGCGACAACGGCTTCAATCAGCCCGTCGCGCAAAATCAATGCTTTATCGTGTAGCCATCGCTCGCCGTCGAAGATACGTGGCGCGGTCAGGGCAAACGGTTCACTTATCATATGGTTTCGGTCACTTTACGAAGATGAGGCGGCTGGTCCGGGTTGAAGCCGCGATGGCGCGACAGGGCTTCGACAAAGCCATAGAAGGAGACCAGAAGCGTCAGGGGATCGGTCAGGCGGTGCGGTGTGGCGATAAAGGGCAGGGCGGTCGCCGTGGTCCTGGCGGTGGAGGTCACGAAAACGGATGCGCCTTGTGCGGCAATCCGGTCGGAGGTTTCGATGATCGATTTTTCCGCCTGGTCATGGGCAGTCAGCGCAAGCACGGGGAAGTTCTCGCCGACGATAGCGACCGGACCATGCAGAACTTCCGCCGCGCTATAGGCTTCGGCATGCATGGAGCTCGTTTCCTTGAATTTCAGCGCCACTTCGCTGGCAATGGCGGAGGAGGGGCCACGTCCCAAAACGAAGAGCGAATCGTGGCCTTCCAGCGCCTCCGCCAGGGGTGACCAGTCGCAGGTCAGCGCATCGGCGAGACATTTGGGCAATTGATCAAGGGCGGAGAGCAGTTCCGTATCGTTCGTCCAGTGCGCGAGGAGGCCGAGGCCTGCGACTGCGGACGCGACGAATGTCTTTGTCGCCGCAACGCTTCTTTCAGGGCCCGCAAGGATATCGATCGGGAAATCACTGGTCTGCGCCAAGGGCGAATCCGGTGAATTGCTGATGGCGAATGTCAGGGCGCCGCTTTCACGCGCCATTTCGGCCATCGTCAAGATATCAGGACTCTTTCCGGATTGCGAGATCGCGATTGCCGCGGCTTTGGCGAGCTTTAGCTGGACGCCATAGATCGACGCGATGGAGGGGCCGAGCGAGGCGACGGGGATGCCGGCGGTCAGCTCGGTCGCATATTTGAGATAGGTTGCGACATGGTCCGAGGACCCGCGCGCGATCGAGGCGAGAAAAGCCGGATCCTTTTCGCGCAGAAAAGTACCGGCTTTGCGCAAAATATCGTTCGATTCGTCGAGAAATCGCGCCACCACATCGGGAATGGAGGCAATCTCGGTGTACATGAGACTGGACTGTGTGGTCAAAGAACCGCTCCCGCTGCTTCCGCCGATTGTTCCGATGGCCCGCTGAGACGCAATTCGGCGATGAATTCATAGGCATCGGCCCGGTAGATCGAGCGGGTAAACTCGATCACCTTGCCGGATTCAAGATAGGAAATGCGCTCGATATTGAGGCTTGCCGATCCAGGCTGAACCTCAAGGATACGCGCGTCATTTTCCTTTAAAATGGCGGCGGAAATGCGCTGGATCGCTCGCACGGGACGATTTCCGCTTGCCGCCAGAACCGCATAGAGCGATGTCGTTACATCTTCCGGACGGGGCAGGACACTTGCTGCCAGCGCCGCTCGCTCGATCGCCATCGGCGTTTCGTTGGCAACGCGCAGACGACTGATGCGGGCGACCTTTTCGCCAGATGTGAGGCCCAGCGCTACCATCTCTTCGGGCGAGGGAGCATAGATGCCGCGATCGAGCCACTCCGAGCGGACGATCATGCCGCGCCGCGCCATATCCTCGGTAAACGAAGTGAGTTGGGTCAGATATTGTTCCACGGGCTTCACCCGCGAGGCAACAAAAGTGCCCGAGCCATGACGCTGGATCAGCAGCCCTTCTTTCACCAGTTCCTGAACGGCCTTGCGGACGGTGACGCGCGATACATCGGCCATGCTGGCGATCTCGCGTTCCGGCGGCAGGGCATCGCCTGATTTGATGAGGCCGCGGTCAACGGCACGTTCGATAATCCGCTTGAGTTTGACGTAGAGAGGGCCGCCACCCGGCGATTGCGCCGCGATATCGGCGAAGATGACCCGCATCGAATCAGCCATGGTTCGCCTCCGCATGCGCAAAGAGCCCAACCGCGAGCCTGACCGCGCCGCTCAGCGCGTCGCCAATCGGCGGCCGTAAACGGCTGCGATATCTGGGCGAAAGCCTTGGTGCATAAAGTGGGCCGAGCCCGCCGATCAGGCAGAGCGTGTCCTGCTTGGGCGGCATGATCGCATCAAGCGCTTCCTCGATTGTCCTAAGCGACTGCTCGACGAGCAGAAGGGCTAGCCTGTCGCCCTTGTCAGCATATTCGAAGACCAGCGGCGCATAGGTGCCGAAATCGCTCGGCCTGGCGTCATGCGCGAACGAGACGATCCGGTGTGGATCGTTGCCGAACATCGCCATGGTCTTTTCCGCCAGCGGCGAGGAAAGGTGAACGCCGTCGTAAGCAAGCAGTGTCTCCTCGAGCAGATCACGACCAAGACGGGCGCCGCCGGCGAGATCGCTCACCTTGAAGCCCCACCCCCCGATTGTGCGTATGCGGCCAGCCTGGCGCGTAACGAAGACTGAGCCGGTGCCGAGGATGACGACGGTTCCGTCGGTGTCGCCGATCGCGCCATGAAGCGCGATAGTAGCGTCGGATTTCACCTTGGCATGGGCAAAGGGCAGAAGCTTTTCGAGGCGGGTTGCGTTATCGCCGACATTGGCGCCGGCGAGACCGAGAACTGCCGAAATCGAGGTTTCGGCTTCCACACGAAGGCCAGCTTCCTGCAAGGCCTGCCGTGTGGCGGCCAGGATGCTGGTCCGCGCGCCTTCTATATCCGTCATGATATTGGCCGCACCGCTCTGGCCGCGGCTAAGTATACGCCCTGCCTTGTCGGCAAGCGCCGCGCGACATCCGGTGCCGCCGCCATCGATTCCGAGAAGAAGTTCCACGCGCTGTGCCTCCTGCAGATTATAATACCAATAAAGTACCAATAGCCAAGTGCTAAATCTCGTCGGGTGTGTCAATTTTATAACTATATGAAAAATCATCATATTTTTTCGGGCTGGAAATTTGATCGCAAGAATTCATTAAGGTCTCTGGACAAGTGGTATTTTTTTGGCATTATCAACTGAGTGGGAGAACGGACATAATGGCCCTAAATCGGACCGAACAGCTGAATGAGGGGGCGCGGGGCCTCGACTGCCAGCCGCCGCATCATATCGCTGCTCTTCTTGCCAAGGCGCAGGAGGCGGCCGCCGCTGTTGTTGCTTCTTCCTCTAACGACATTGCCGCTGCCGCGAATCTCGTTGCTGACGCCCTGGAACGGGGCGGGCGTCTCGCCTACGCGGCCGCGGGCAGTTCAGGGCTGATGGCGCTTGCCGATGCCTTGGAGCTGCCCGGCACGTTCGGCATTCCGCGCGATCGTATCGTTGTGCTTCTTGCCGGCGGCGTCGAAAGCCTGACCAATCTGACCGGAGCGCCCGAAGACAGCGCGGAGCGGGGTGCGCGCGACGTTTCATCCGCCAATCTCGATTCAAGCGATTGTCTCATTGCGATTTCGGCGAGCGGCTCGACGCCTTATGCGGTTGGCGCCTTGCAGGCTGCCAAGAGCCGCGGTCTGAAGACGATCGCCATGGCCAATAATCCGGGGGCACCCATTCTGGAAGAAGCCGATATCGGCATCCTTTTGGCAACGCCGCCGGAAATAATAGCGGGGTCAACCCGCATGGGCGCAGGGACCGCCCAAAAAATCGCATTGAACCTGTTGTCGACGCTGGCGGCGATCCGACTTGGTCATGTCCATGACGGCTACATGGTCAATCTCCATGCGGATAACCAAAAGCTCAGGCGGCGAGCGGTGCGTATCGTGGCCGCTATAGCGAATTGCAGCGAGGCGGAGGCGCAGGCCTGTCTTGAGCAGGCGGGCGGTTCGGTCAAGCCGGCGGTTCTTCTGGCGGCAGGCGCGGCGGATCTTGCCGCTGCGTTACGGCTTCTCGACAGCAACGGACAGAAATTGCGTCCGGCGCTTTCGAAATTGGAAGGGAACCGCGGTTCCCATTAACGTAGGCTGCATAATCTTATCCAAAAAGTCTGCAACTTTTTGGGATTATGCAGGAACAGTGCGCCTGAAGGGCGCCAAAAAGGGGAGAGTATCATGATGAGCAGGACAATGATTGCGGTGTTGCTTGCGTCAAGCGTTTTCGGCTCGGCCGGAGCGGCTTATGCGCAAGACGTGACGCTGAACATCGAGAGCTGGCGCAATGACGACCTGCCAATCTGGCAGGAAAAGCTGATCCCCGCCTTCGAGGCGAAGCATCCGGGCATCAAGCTTACGTTCAATCCTTCCGCGCCAACGGAGTATGATGCCGCACTTGGCGCCAAGCTCGACGCCAACACCGCGGGCGACATTATCACCTGCCGCCCGTTCGACAAGTCGCTGGCGCTGTTCCAGAAGGGGCAGCTTGCCTCGCTCAACGATCTGCCTGGCATCGACAAGTTCAGCTCGGTCGCAAAGTCCGCCTGGATCACCGATGACGGCAAGGATATCTTCTGCGTGCCGGTGGCTTCGGTCATCCACGGCTTCATCTACAATAAGGATGCCTTCGACGAACTCGGCCTTTCGGTACCACAGACGGAAGACGAATTCTTCGCCGTACTCGACAAGATCAAGGAGAACGGCACCTATATCCCGATGGCGATGGGCACCAAGGATCTCTGGGAAGCCGCGACGATGGGCTACCAGAATATCGGCCCGAACTACTGGAAGGGCGAGGAAGGCCGCCTCGCGCTGATCGCGGGCAAGGAGAAGCTGACCGACCCTCAGTGGGTGGACCCGTACAAGACGCTCGCTCGCTGGAAGGACTATCTGGGCGACGGCTTCGAGGCACAGACCTATCCGGACAGCCAGAACCTCTTCACGCTCGGCCGCGCGGCCATCTATCCGGCCGGTTCCTGGGAAATCTCAGGCTTCAACACCCAGGCGCAGTTCAAGATGGGTGCATTCCCGCCGCCGGTGAAGAATGCAGGCGACACCTGCTATATCTCCGATCATACCGATCTCGGCATCGGCATGAACGCCAAGACCGCGCATCCCGAGGAAGCGAAGAAGTTCCTGGAATGGGTGGCATCGCCGGAATTCGCGGAAATCTACGCCAACGCGCTGCCTGGCTTCTTCAGCCTGTCGTCTACGCCGGTGAAGATGGAAGATCCGCTGGCGCAGGAATTCGTCTCCTGGCGCGACAAGTGCAAGTCGACCATTCGCTCGACCTATCAGATTCTGTCGCGCGGAACGCCCAATCTTGAAAATGAGACCTGGATCGAATCGGCCAATGTGATCAACGGCACCGACACGCCCGAAGCCGCCGCCGAGAAACTGCAGAAGGGTCTCGACAGCTGGTACAAGCCGGCGAATTGATGAACAGGCGGCGGGGCGTCTTTGCGACGCCTCGCCGTTTTTACCCTTCTTTCCTTCTGGGAGAAGGGAAGGTAATCGGAAGGCTGACGGAAATAATGACCACAAAGACCGCAAAGACCAGGCCCGTGCGATGGCATATCGCCGTTTTCCTTGCGCCAGCGGTCCTGATCTATACTGCGGTGATGATCCTGCCGCTCTTCGGAACGCTGCAATTATCCCTCTTTCGGGTTGAGAATAATGCGTCCGCTTTCGTCGGCCTCGACAATTTCCACACGCTGTTCGGCGATCCGCGCTGGGCGGCGAGCTTTTGGAACGCGCTCAAGAACAATGTCTGGTTCTTCATTATCCACATGCTGGTGCAGAACCCGATCGGTATTCTGCTGGCGGCGCTTCTGAGCCATCCGAAATTGCGGTTCAGCACCTTTTACCGGACGGCGATCTTCATCCCCACGATCCTGTCCTTCGTGATCGTCGGCTTCGCCTGGAAGCTGATCCTTTCCCCGCTCTGGGGGATCGCTCCTGATATGCTCAACATGATCGGGTTGAAGAGCCTGTTTGCGCCCTGGCTCGGCCAGGAACGCTATGCGCTTACCGCATTGAGCCTGATTTCCGTCTGGCAGTTCATCGGCATCCCGATGATGCTGATCTATGCGGCGCTCCTGTCGATACCCGACGAGATCATTGAAGCCGCGGAATGCGACGGCATCACCGGCGCCGCGCAATTCTGGAAGATCAAGCTGCCGCTGATCCTGCCCTCCATCGGCATCATTTCGATCCTGACATTCGTCGGCAATTTCAACGCATTTGACCTGATCTACACGACACAGGGCGCTCTCGCCGGGCCAAACTACTCGACCGATATCCTGGGCACCTTCATGTTCCGAACCTTCTTCGGTTTCCAGCTTCAGGTCGGCGACCGGAACATGGGCGCAGCGATCGCCTCGGTGATGTTCTTCATCATCCTCGCCGGCGTCTGCCTCTATCTTTTCGGCATTCAGCGGCGTCTGCGCCGCTATCAATTCTGAGGGGTGCCACAGTGAGCCGCGCCACATCTTCACTCCCCCGTACTATTGCAGCGCATGCGATCCTGATCACCTACACGATCATCGCACTGTTTCCGGTCATCATCATTGTCATCAATTCGTTCAAGGCGCGAAACGCAATCTTCCGCATGCCCTTGCAGCCGCCGACCCAGGAGACATTCAGTCTGATCGGCTATCAAACCGTGATAAACCAGGGCAATTTCTTCCTTTATTTCCAGAACAGCCTGATTGTGACGGTGGTTTCGATCGCGCTGGTGCTGGTCTTCGGTGCAATGGCCGCCTTTGCGCTTTCCGAGTACCGCTTCCGTGGCAACACGCTGATGGGGCTCTATCTGGCGCTGGGCATCATGATCCCCATCCGGCTCGGCACGGTTTCCATTCTCGAGCTGATGGTAGCAAGCGGGCTCGTCAACACGCTGACATCGCTGATTCTCGTCTATACCGCGCAGGGGCTGCCGCTCGCCGTTTTCATCCTGTCGGAATTCATGAAGCAGGTTTCGGACGATCTGAAGAACGCCGGGCGCATTGATGGCCTCAGCGAATACCGCATCTTCTTCCGACTCGTGCTGCCGCTGGTCAGGCCGGCCATGGCGACGGTGGCCGTGTTTACCATGATCCCGATCTGGAACGATCTGTGGTTCCCGTTGATTCTCGCTCCGGCTGAGGCGACGAAGACCGTGACGCTCGGGGCGCAGATGTTCATCGGCCAATATGTCACCAACTGGAATGCGGTGCTTTCCGCTTTGTCGCTGGCGATATTGCCTGTGCTGATCCTCTATTTCTTCTTCTCCCGCCAGCTCATTCGCGGGATCACGGCAGGAGCGGTCAAATGAGCGCCGAGAATTTCAGGCCCGTACGGGTCATGGTTGCCGGACTTGGTAATATGGGTTTGAGTCATGCGCTCGCCTATCACGCCAATCCGGGTTTTGAGATCGTCGGCCTCGTCAACCGCTCCACGATCGAGTTACCCGAATCGCTGCGTGGCTATCCCTTCCTCCATTCCTTTGATCAGGCGCTGGAGACGCTCGCGCCCGATCTCGTCTGCATTGCCACTTATTCCGACAGTCATGCCGATTACGCGGTGAAGGCGATGGAAACAGGCGCGGATGTTTTCGTCGAAAAGCCGCTGGCCACCAATGTCGCCGATGCCGAGCGTGTGGTCGCCACGGCGAAGGCGAAAGGCCGTAAGCTGGTGGTCGGCTACATATTGCGCCACCATCCCTCATGGATGAGGCTGATCGCCGAGGCAAGGGCGCTCGGTGGTCCCTATGTTTTCCGCATGAATCTCAATCAGCAGTCGAGCGGCGCCCATTGGGAAACGCACAAGCAACTGATGAAGACGACGTCGCCGATCGTTGATTGCGGCGTGCACTATGTCGATGTGATGTGCCAGATCACCGACGCCAAACCTGTTCAGGTGCGCGGCATGGGTTTGCGGCTTTCGCCTGAAATCGACGAGGCGATGTATAATTACGGTCATCTGCAGGTGCTGTTCGACGATGGCTCCGTCGGTTGGTACGAGGCCGGCTGGGGGCCGATGATGTCGGAGACGGCGTTCTTCGTGAAAGACGTCATCTCACCCAATGGCTGCGTTTCCATTGTGATGGACGAGAGTGCCAAATCGGCCGATATCGACACGCATACGAAGACTTCCGTCATCCGCGTCCATTCGGCGAAACTGGATGCAGAGGGAAAACTCGCCGAGGCTGACCGGCATCTTTCGATGGAGGGCGAGCCGGACCATCAGGCGCTCTGCGATCTGGAGCAAGCTTTCGTGCTCAGGGCGATTCGCGAGAATGTCGATCTCACCCGCCATATGGAGGATGCGGTGCAGTCGCTGCGCATTTGCCTTGCGGCGGATGAGAGCGTGCGCACGGGAAAAGCCATCGCGCTTTAGATTTTTGTTTTAGCCGCATGATCTTATCCGAAAGTCTGCAACTTTCGGGATCATGTTTGATCTTCAAGGACAGGAACCACGATTTGGGTACGCTGAAACTGGAAAATATCCGCAAGTCCTTCGGATCGGTCGATGTGCTGAAGGGCATTGATCTCGATGTGAAAGACGGGGAGCTGGTGGTTTTCGTCGGGCCGTCCGGCTGCGGAAAATCCACCCTGCTGCGGGTCATTGCAGGCCTCGAAGATGCAACCTCGGGTGAGGTGCTGATCGATGATGAAGCCGCCGGTCATATCCCGCCCGCCAAGCGGGGCATCGCCATGGTATTCCAAACCTATGCCCTCTATCCGCATCTGACGGTGCGCGACAATATGGGGCTGGGACTGAAGCAGGCGGGAACGCCGGCGGCTGAAATCGTCAGCCGTGTCGCCAAAGCCTCGGCCATGCTGTCGCTTGACGATTATCTGGCGCGCAGGCCGGCGGAACTGTCGGGCGGGCAGCGCCAGCGCGTCGCCATCGGCCGTGCGCTGGTACGCGAGCCGAAGCTGTTCCTGTTCGACGAGCCGCTCTCGAATCTCGATGCGGCGCTGCGCGTCAATACGCGGCTTGAAATTGCGAAGCTTCACCGGGACCTGAATGCGACGATGATCTATGTGACCCACGATCAGGTGGAGGCGATGACGCTCGCCGACAAGATCGTGGTGCTCAACAATGGCCGGATCGAGCAGATCGGCGCGCCGATGGAGCTCTATAATTCTCCGGCCAACCTGTTCGTTGCCGGTTTCATAGGCTCACCGAAAATGAATTTCGTCGATGCCGAGCGTCTCGGACATGACGGGGTAAAGACGATCGGTGTCAGGCCGGAACACATCACGGTCGATCCGAAATCCGGTACCTGGTCCGGCACCGTCATGCATGCCGAGCATCTGGGGGCAGATACCAATCTCTATCTCGACAGCAAGGAAGCCGGGCTCGTCACCATCCGGCTTTTCGGCGAATATAAGGTGGAGCCGGGGGCTGTGCTTTATGCAACGCCGGATCCGGCCAAGACCTATCACTTCGATGCGGCAGGCAAGGTAATGGCCTGACCAGTATTCGAAGTGGCTCATTCGGGGGGAGGGCGGTGGAGAACGGACGGGTATAATCATCCGTCCGTTTTTCATTATCCGGCTCTCGAAAAGCCGCCCTTCCGGCGGTCGGAAAAAAATCTCAAAAACTTCAATTCGGCAGTTGACAGTTTTGCAGGTGTGGTCGTATATAGCGCCACAACGAGGGCGGCGGCGCCG
>NZ_LNTU01000033.1 GCF_001558695.1 Paramesorhizobium deserti | reverse complement strand
ATATCACGCCGGGGGCGGAAGCTTACGCCTCGCATGAGAAGGAAGAGAAATCCGGCTTCGGTATCCAGGTCGGTTCGAGCAATGGCGGTGCCTCGATCGGCATCGGCTATGGCAAATCGAGTGACGAGACCAGGCAGGGCGCGGAAACCAACGCCGCTTCGACTTTAAGCGCTGGGCGCGACGTCATCATCAATGCCGGACGGGACGCAAACCTTCAGGCGGTGCAGGTCGAGGCCGACCGCAATGTGGCGATTGCCACCGAGCGCGACGTCAATCTGCTCGCGGCGCAGGATGTCACCAATTACGAACACATCCACAAGGAACTCTTCGCCGGCATCACCGCGCAGGTCTCCAGCGGGCTTGTCAGTGCTGCCCAAGGCGTTGCCGAAAGGATGCAGGCGGTGGGCGACAAGAGCGGCAGCCAGGCTCTGGCCAATGCCGCCATGGCCGCACTTTACGCCAACAAGCTGAAGCAGGGCCTCGACCAGATCAGTGAGAAGGGCGTCACCGGCGTTTCCGCCTCCGTCTCGATCGGCTTCCAGTCCTCGAAATCGGAGGACAGGGCCGAAAGCTCGACGCCGGTGGTGACCACCATCCGCGCCGGCGACAGCGTCAGCATCGATGCGAAATCCGGCGATATCAACAGCCATGGCGCGCAGATCGTCGCCGGCTATGACGATCAGGGTCTGCTGACGGGCGGCTCCGGCGATATCTCGCTTTCGGCCGGCAATAATATCAATCTCGAAA
>NZ_LNTU01000032.1 GCF_001558695.1 Paramesorhizobium deserti | reverse complement strand
CGTAAGCGTCCGGTTGAGCAGCCTTTGAGATTTGCTCCAATGCGCTGAAGTTACGTCGCTAATTCCGTAGTTAGCGACGTAGCCAAAGGATGAACTTATGGGGCGGATTGAGATTCTGACGGGCGTCGAGCGCCGCCGTGTGTGGACGGACGAGGACAAGCTTCGGATTCTGGAGGAGGTTGAGACGAGTGGGTTTGGCGTCGCCGAGATTGCCCGCCGGCATGATATTCTCCCGCAGCAGATTTACACCTGGCGCAAGAAGCTTGGCCGGGACATCAGGTCGCCGGTTGGATCAGGCGTGACACTGTTGCCGGTGGCGCTGATCGGGGCGGATGCGGAAAGCGAACCGGATCGAGCCGCGGCAGCAGAAAGGGTCGCGGCGAAACGGCCGGCAAAGCCGTCGCGCATTGAGATCGGCTGCAAAGGTGGCCGCGTCCTGAAGATCGATGCTTCTATCGCGCCGGAAACGCTGAAAGCTCTGATACGATCGGTGGAAGAGGCATGATGGGGCCAGGGGCGAATGCGCGCGTCTATCTCGCCTGCGGGGCGACCGACATGCGCAAAGGGATCGACGGCCTGACGGCGTTGGTGCAAACGGGGTTGCGGCAAAAGCCGGCATCCGGATCGGTGTTCGTCTTTCGCGGGCGGCGCGGCAACCGCATCAAGCTTCTGTTCTGGGACGGCCAAGGCTTTTGCCTCTATTACAAGGTCCTGGAGAAAGGGCGCTTTCCATGGCCGTCGGCTGCTGATGGCACAGCCCGGCTGACGGCGGCGCAACTGGCGATGCTGTGGGAAGGGATTGACTGGCGGCGACCGTCCTGGAGCGCTGCGCCGAAGCGCAGCGCATGAGGGAAAATATAATCTTTCCA
>NZ_LNTU01000031.1 GCF_001558695.1 Paramesorhizobium deserti | reverse complement strand
GGTAGCTCGTCAGGCTCATAACCTGAAGGCCGCAGGTTCAAATCCTGCCCCCGCAACCACTCTACAGCACGCTGGACTACCCTAATCTACGATCCTCTACCAGACGCTATTCCCTCGAATCGATAGGTTCAGATCAGGTTCGGATCGCTTCTGGGCAGCTAATCTTGGCCCGCTGGTCGCCACCTTGCAACCTGGTAAATTATCCCGTCGTCGCTATGGCCGCTCGCGCCCCGTATCGGCCGTAGAACACGCCTTTGCCGTTGCCCGGAAGCAGACATCGCCATGGTAAAGCTATGAGGTCGAGGTTGCGCCGGTTGTTGACCTTTATGGCGTTCAAACAACCACCGTTCGCGCTGCGGGGCTGATGCCGTCGACGGGTAGCGCTTTCTCGCCCGTCGCTGAAATCAAAGCGCACCTTTCAGCTCTGGCGGGCGAATATCATCTGGCGAACGTCGATCGTGCCGGACCGGAAGCCGGCCTCGCAATAGGCGAGATAGTATTCCCAGAGCCGCCGGAAGCGCTCGTCGAAACCCATCTGTTCGATTAACGGCCAGGCGGAACGAAAACGGGTGCGCCAGTCGCTGAGCGTGCGGACATAATCCTGGCCGAAGACTCTCTCGCCGGCCAGCGCGAGCCCGTGCCGGCCGCCTAAATCGATAAGCACCTGCGGCGCCGGGAGCATGCCGCCGGGGAAGACGTAGCCACGAATGAAGTCCACGCTGCGCCGGTACTCCGCGAACAGCCGATTCTGAATAGTGATCGCCTGGATGCCAATCCGCCCATCGGGGCCGAGGCGGTCGCGGAGCTGGGCGAAATAGCGCGGCCAGTGGGCTTCGCCGACAGCCTCGATCATCTCGATGGAGGCGATGCGGTCATATATCGTAAGCGACAAGCTGAGGCCGTTTAGGCGGCGTAGTTCCACGGCATGAGCGCGTCGATTT
>NZ_LNTU01000030.1 GCF_001558695.1 Paramesorhizobium deserti | reverse complement strand
GCGCCGAGAGCATCGCCGGCGCCCATGTCGTAACGCAGGTATCCGGAGATACGCAGGCAGGTTTCGGTGCCGGGGATGTAGAAGTAGCCAGCGCCGTAAGCGTCGCAGACGCGGACATATTCGACGGGTTCCGGCTCGGCGATGACGACAGCGTCGGCAGCGCGAGCACCGGAGACTGCGACGAGAGCCGCAGCGGAGCCGAGAAGAAGGCTCTTGATGTTCATTTCTGACCTCCAGTCAATTCCGGCTCGGCGATGACGACAGCGTCGGCAGCGCGAGCACCGGAGACTGCGACGAGAGCCGCAGCGGAGCCGAGAAGAAGGCTCTTGATGTTCATTTCTGACCTCCAGTCAAGAATCGACGGGAAGTCATGAAAATGAAATCAAATCAATATGTTGATTGATTAGAAGTCGTTCGGAATGGATCATCGGATCAAATCCGCTGATGACGGAAGGAGACGTTTTGCGGCAATTTTCAGTGTTGGTGCCTGCCATTGGCCGTTGCATAGAAGGACGGCCGTCATCATCGGACTTGATCCGATGATCCATTCCGGAACGCTTTTTCAAACCATTGATGGTGGAGAAGGAGAATTCGTACGCCCGAAGAGCATGGATGGCGGAGAGGATGGGATTCGAACCCACGAGACCCTTTTGGGGTCTACTCCCTTAGCAGGGGAGCGCCTTCGACCACTCGGCCACCTCTCCGGTACGGGCGAGATAGCCGGTAAAGCACGGCAGTTCAAGCGATTTGCAGGCAGGGTCGATGTTTTTCGTTTCATTAGCTGTCGCCGGCTGCCGGAAACGGGGCGCGGGCGAAGCAATGTGACCAGACCAAGGCTCGAATCGGGCACGCTTGGCGCCGGCCGAAGGCGAATCCGGCGCCGAATCCGGCAAAGTGTCGGCAAGGGGCAGATATCGCGTGCGTCGCGGTCGACGCTGTGGATAAGGGTGATTCACCCCTGATTCCCGTCCAAATTCCCGTAAAACGTGCGGATTGCAGGCCGTTTCGCGCGTTAAAGAAGATGAATCCGGGGTAACTCATATTAAGGAGTCCTGAACAAGCTGCCATGTCTGGGGCAATTTCGTGACTTTTCTGCAACAGCGCATATGCATAGCGCCGGCCGGACCCTTGCCTGACGTTATTCAGTGTTGAAACGCCAACCCCGGCGAGTATGGTCGCTCTGGAAGAAGGAGCGCTTCGGGGCGACTTTTTCGCGTAGGGGATGGGGACAGGTTGTCCTTCAGCCAAATCAGAATGCCCAGACCCATTTTTAACTTTGACTGGAGGTCAGAAATGAACATCAAGAGCCTTCTTCTCGGCTCCGCTGCGGCTCTCGTCGCAGTCTCCGGTGCTCGCGCTGCCGACGCTGTCGTCATCGCCGAGCCGGAACCCGTCGAATATGTCCGCGTCTGCGACGCTTACGGCGCTGGCTACTTCTACATCCCCGGCACCGAAACCTGCCTGCGTATCTCCGGATACCTGCGTTACGACATGGGCGCCGGCGATGCTCTCGGCGCTGTCGGTCGTGATCGCTTCCGCGTTGCTGATGGCGCTCTCCTCGAAGAGGGTGATGACACCTGGCGCAAGCGCCTGCGCTTCACGCTGCGCACGCACACCGCTTCGGAAACCGAGCTCGGCACGCTGCGCACCTA
>NZ_LNTU01000029.1 GCF_001558695.1 Paramesorhizobium deserti | reverse complement strand
GTAAGCGTCCGGTCAGGGTTTATTGATCGGCTGGGCGATGTGCCACGGCAATAGCTCACCGATTCTGTTGATCGGATGATCGGCGATGCGAGCGAGGACGTCGCGAAGGTACGCTTCGGGGTCGAGACCGTTGAGCTTCGCGGTTTCGATGAGCGACAGGATCGCGGCGGCGCGTTCGCCGCCCTTGTCCGATCCGGCGAATAGCCAATTCTTTCGACCCAGCGCGATCGGCCGGATCGCCCGCTCAGCGGCATTATTGTCGATCTCGATGGTGCCGTCGTCGAGGAAGCGGCAAAGCGACGCCCAGCGGGTAATCGCATAACGGATCGCCTCCGCCGTGCTGCTCGAGCGCGGCAGTTCCGTAAGCATCTTGTCCCACCACCGCCGGAGTGCCTCGGCCTTCGGTTTGGACTGGCTCTGGCGGATGGTCTTGCGCCTGTCCGGCGGTGCTCCGCGGATCGCATTCTCAATGTCGTAGAGTTCGCCGATCCGGACAAGCGTTTCCTCGGCGATCGGGTGCGTACCGGGGCTGGTGGTCAGATCGAAGAACTTGCGGCGGACGTGGGCCCAGCAGGCCGCCTCCTGGATGGCGGCGGGTTTGTCGGGTTTGGTTGCTTCATAGAGGTCGCGGAACCCGGCATAGCCATCGGCATGCAAGATGCCCTGGAAGTCTGCGAGGTGGGCTTTCGGATGCTCGCCCTTGCGATCCGGACTGTAGAAGTAGGAGACAGCGGGCGGCGTCTCATCGCCCCAGGGGCGACCATCGCGAACGTAGCTCCACAGTCGCCCGGTCTTCGTCCTGCCCTTGCCAGGCTCCAGCACCGGAACCGGCGTATCATCGCCATGCAGGCGGCTGCCGGCCAAGACGTGCGCGCGCAGCCTGGCGACGAGCGGCTCGAGCAGCGCACTGGCCTTGCCGACCCAATCGGCCATGGTCGAACGGGAAAGATCGACGCCTTCCCGCGCATAAATCTCTGATTGCCGATAGAGCGGAAGATGATCGCAATATTTGGCGGTGAGCACATGCGCGACAAGACCAGCTCCCGGCTTGCCGCGCTCGATCGGCAGCGACGGCATCGTCGCTTTGACGTCGGTGTCGCAGCCCTTGCAGGTGAAGCGCGGTTGCACATGGCGCACGACCCGGAAGGAGGCCGGGACATAGTCGAGCACCTCGGTGACGGCCTCGCCGCTGCGGATGAAGTCGGAACCACCGCAGACCGGGCAGGCGCAAGCCGCCTGGTGAACAATCTCCTGTCGCGGCAGATGATCCGGCAATGGCTGACGGCTCGGCTTCGCCTTTTCGCGACTGCCTGAGACGGACCGCACAGAGATCTCGATCTCCGCGTCCGCCGCCTCGATGTCTTCCAACGCCAATTCGAGCTGCTCGATCGAGCGTTCGATCTTCTCCGACGAGGCACCGAAGCGGGCCCGTCTCAGAACGGCGAGCTGGGCCTTCAGCTTCTCGATCAGCGTGTCGCACGAGCGCAGCCTTTGGCTTTGCCGCGCCAGTTCCTCCGCCTGCGCGGCGATGATCGCGCGCAGGCTCTCGACGTCATCCGGCAGCTCGGAAAGGCTCTGTCCCATGGCCGGAACGTATAGCTGATTTGCCCGCAGCTCACCAGCTATCACAATGGAAAGATTATATTTTCCCTCATGCGCTGCGCTTCGGCGCAGCGCTCCAGGACGGTCGCC
>NZ_LNTU01000028.1 GCF_001558695.1 Paramesorhizobium deserti | reverse complement strand
GGTGAGCTATTGCCGTGGCACATCGCCCAGCCGATCAATAAACCCTGACCGGACGCTTACGGTCCATCCCGATTACCATGTCGAGATCGACAGGACGTTCTATTCCGTGCCGCATGTGCTGATCGGAAAGCGGGTCGATATCAGGCTGACCTATCGGGCCGTCGAGATCTTCTTCGATCACAAGCGTGTCGCCAGCCACATCCGAAGCTCGCAGCGCGCCGGCCACGTCACGGTCAACGAACATCTGTTGGTTTCCACGGCCGGAATTAAGCGTTGGCGGTGGCTCTCTGTGCGCAGCCAGAGAATCTTGGATCTGACGATCATGCAAGAATGGGAACGTAAGGTTTACCTCTTCCACCAGGAATGCAAGTTCTGCACGAATCATCTGCGTTGATGATCCGCGTGACCAGATTTCTGTGAATTTCCTGCTTTTCTTAATTGCCTCACGATGCAGGCTGTGGAGCGAGCCAACGCAATCAGGCGGAAAGGCCTTTTGCGAGTAATCCCGATTAACCAATAAAATCAGATGATTAGGGGTAATGGGATGGGGAGATAGGCTACCCCAGCAGCCCCTTCAATCGCAGCTTTCTAATGTTGCTAATTAGTCGTCAGCCGACGTGAATGAGCGTGAACTGCCAGCCCCTCCGATTGGAGAGGGGGGAGCGGGGCGGGGTGCTATGGGGGTGAGAAGTCGCTTCCATGGTCACCAGAAAATTATCACTTCGGAAAGGTTGGCTATGCAAATTCAAGCTCAAATCGTCTCTGCCGGATCCAGTACGCCCGTGACGAGGGCGCTTGGAGGAATGGCTCCGACACTCAATGTCGGCTCCGCTGCGCGCGTTGCGTTGAATATGCCCGCGGACGCCGTGCTCGTTTATGAGCGGCAGGGTGCAGATTTGTTCCTCAGGCTGAGCGATGGGACAGTCGTTCGGCTGATTAATTTCTTCGGCGGCGGTGCGGATGGACAGCCGACCCTCTTGCTGATCAGCAATGATCCCCAGGATGGATCTGGGGGTGATGATTGCTATGTCGAAGTATCGTTTGCGAGCACGCATCAAGGCGTATTGGTGCCCACCTTTTCCGAAGGCGCATGCGATATAGCAGGGGCGGCCGCAATAGCCGGTGCTGGCATTGGAGGCGCCGGAGGTCTTGCTGCTTTTGCCTTGATGACTGGCGCGGCCATAGCAGCGGCAGCCGCGGGCCAAGGCTCTGATGATCATCATGATGACTCCGACTCGGATAGCGACAGCGACTCCGATAGTGACAGCGACTCGGATAGCGACAGCGACTCGGACAGTGACAGCGACTCGGATAGCGACAGCGACTCGGATAGCGACAGCGACTCCGACAGCGACAGCGACTCGGATAGCGACAGTGACTCTGACTCGGATAGCGACAGTGACTCCGACTCCGATAGCGACAGCGACTCGGACTCCGATAGTGACAGCGACTCGGACAGCGACAGCGACTCGGATAGCGACAGTGACTCTGACTCGGATAGTGACAGCGACTCGGACAGCGACAGCGACTCGGATAGCGACAGTGACTCTGACTCGGATAGTGACAGCGACTCGGACAGCGACAGCGACTCGGATAGCGACAGTGACTCTGACTCGGATAGTGACAGCGACTCGGACAGCGACAGCGACTCGGATAGCGACAGTGACTCTGACTCGGATAGTGACAGCGACTCGGACAGCGACAGCGACTCGGATAGCGACAGTGACTCTGACTCGGATAGTGACAGCGACTCGGACAGCGACAGCGACTCGGATAGCGACAGTGACTCTGACTCGGATAGTGACAGCGACTCGGACAGCGACAGCGACTCGGATAGCGACAGTGACTCTGACTCGGATAGTGACAGCGACTCGGACAGCGACAGCGACTCGGATAGCGACAGTGACTCTGACTCGGATAGTGACAGCGACTCGGACAGCGACAGCGACTCGGACTCCGATAGTGACAGCGACTCGGATAGCGACAGTGACTCCGACTCGGATAGCGACAGCGACTCCGACTCGGATAGCGACAGCGACTCCGATAGCGACAGCGACTCGGACTCCGATAGTGACAGCGACTCGGACAGCGACAGCGACTCGGATAGCGACAGCGACTCGGATAGCGACAGCGAC
>NZ_LNTU01000027.1 GCF_001558695.1 Paramesorhizobium deserti | reverse complement strand
TTTCGAGATTGATATTATTGCCGGCCGAAAGCGAGATATCGCCGGAGCCGCCCGTCAGCAGGCCTTATTATGCTAATTTTTTCTTGAACGACGTCAACATTGCGGCCCATTTCTCCATAAGAGCCTTTTCCCCCACTGCTTCGCCATCGGCCACCGGCATGTACCTCACGAATGGCGCCACTTCCTCTGGATAATCAAAATCTGCATATATTTCTTCAACTACCGAAAACGGGTCAGGATAAGACTCTTTATGCAAAAAAACCCATAGTAAAATCAGATACAGCCACTTCTGTTTTGAAAGCTGTGGATTTTTATTCTCATGGAACGCCAATTGCTCCATTATTCTGGGGACATCAAAATGATTGCTGCACGTGGCCAAATCATAATGGATTTCATTCGAATTTTCCGTCAATGTTTCCAATGCGAATTCGATTACCCCATCCTCTGATATATACTTATGTGACAATCCATACTTTAGATCATGCCAGTCCAGCGATGGCATTTCAATGGCACAAAACTTTCCAGGCAAGGCGAATTCCATGAGCATCATCCCTTACTACGGCATCTTTGAAGGTACTTGGTTAGGCGTGCCATTTACTCTTCCTCCCGGAATGAAGCGTTGGTGAGTTAACTGACCTTTTGCATTAACCACCCACTCAAAAATACCGCTTTTGCCATTTACTTCACCTGACATTTGAGTGAGCGTATAGTTTGCTCCATCCCCTCCTTTTATCGTGAATATTCTGCCTCTATCGGGTATTTGATCGACAACGTAGCTTGCTGCCCTGTGTAGAGGGTCATCTTTCAATGCACTTCCGACGGGGTGTGCATTAAGTATTTCCTGTGCGGCGTAGGCCGCCTTTTGTCGTTCAAAAGTCGCAACATTCGAAGCCTCCGTCCGAAGCGTCTTCAGAATATCCTCAGTCAGTTGAACGGCCTTGCCTGTCGCAGCATCGACCGCGCCGAGTATCTCATCACTCTTACGAAGGATAAGCGTACCCGCCGGAACCGATACTGAGACCGCCAGCGATGCCCCGGCAAGTGCGTCGCCAGCCGCGATTTCTCCCAGCGTTACTGCAAGCTGGCTATAGCAGAGCGGATTGGAGACGCATGCGGTGGCAGCACTAATCGCACCGGGCGCAAGCGCAACACCTGCAGCTCCGAGCAGGATGACCGCCCCTCCCGCCGAAACCGCGATCTGGTTGTTGACCAGTGCCTGCTGGTAAGCGGTCGCGATGTTGCTGGGTGCGGTCTTGCCCGCAGCCACGTCGTCGAGAACCTGGAGAAGGATAGCGTCGGCCGTATTGAGCGGACCGCCGCCGATGATGTGCTGCTGCAGGCCTGCATAATCGTCGAGCGCATGTTCCAGATCCTTGCGGCCCGCCACGCAGGCGGCATCGCTGAACGACTGGCTGCATGTCTCAACCAGCTTGGCGATGTTTTCGGCCGATATAAGCTGATAGTTAGAGACGCTGTTGACCAGACGGCCTTCAATGTTTGTCAGCTGCTGAGCCGAGCAGCCATTGCCGAGGCTCGCCCTGCATTTATCGAGCTGCTCGCGGAGGTCGGCCTGTTCCTTTCTCGCCCGCTCCAATTGATCATGCGTCAGATAGTTGTAGCGGAACTCCGCCCCGGCATAGGCTGCGGCATCGCCGCCGACAACGGAGGTGAGGCCCATGACGATACCGCCGGAAACAATATCGGCGAGCGAGCGGCCCGCATCGGTGCCACCAAGGCCACTATTGTTGACGATATCGCGGACCAGCGTATCCACGTAAGGCGCGATCAAGGTGGCGGCAGCGCCACCGAAGGCGCCCTTGATCATGCCTGAGACATCGTTGACACCGCCGAGAATGCCGCCGCCCAGCGCGTGCAGGGCAGCACGGCCAACGCCGCCGGAAGCCCAGAATGCGGCGGCGTCCTCATCGCCCCGCGCCAGCGCTTCCGCCCGCAGCCTGTCCGCGAGCTGTCCGACGGCTTCAGCCATCATGGCGGAAGCTTCCTGATAGTGGGCCTGCGTCTTGTATTGATCCCGCAGGATGTTCTGCAGGTCCGGCAGGCCGGGCAGCGAGGTGTTGGTGTTGGAGGTATCGCGGTTGAGATCGTCGATGTTCTGCTGCTGGTTGGCCGGATCGGTGATGACGATCTCGCCCGGCGAGACGGCGGAAAGGGCCTTGCCGGTCTCGCTCTCGCCTTCCTTGATCGGCGGCGCCATGCTGATGCCGCCGGAACCGATGGAGCCGCCGAACGTCTCCGCCTTCCACTTCGAATGGGTGTCGATGTCGGCGAATTCCAGCGTGCCGGTTTCGAGACGGTTCTTATCCGCCGCCGCCTCGCTGGTGATGAGGCCGCCTTCGAGCCTGGTCTTGCCTTGCGTCTCGATGTCGAAGCCGCCGGAAC
>NZ_LNTU01000026.1 GCF_001558695.1 Paramesorhizobium deserti | reverse complement strand
GGATGGGACGGCAGATAAAGCGGCAGCGAAGCGCCGTCCGGTGAGGTGATGATGAGACCGCTACCCTGACCTTGCCCAAAGCTCAACACAAGGTTTGGATCGGAATGATCATAGAGAGCTGTTAGCGGATTAAAGGCCGTCGCCGTGATAACCGCCGCGGCAATGTCCACTCCCGCCGAAGCCGTGACCGTCACGGTGGCGGCACCCTGACCGCCCGAAATCAACGTGATATTACTGCCCTCGGTGCCATCGCCGAAGGTCAACCGGTCGGATGGAAAGCCGGACCAGGCGACCCATGTGCCATCCGGCATCGGATTTTTGTCTTTGTCCAGATAGGTAACCGACAGCGTATGCGGCTGCGCAAGCGTCAGGCCCATGCCATCCTTGGAGCTGATGGCCATGTTGCCTTGCCATGGCACGACCGGCGCCTGGGCCTCGAAAGTCAGTTGGAGGGGAAGGGAGACATCCTCGCTGTCGTCGGCCTGCACCGTGACCGTAACCACGATCGAGCCGGTTCCAGTCACCTGGATCGCGTTGGTCATCGAGCCGTCTGCATCCGTCTTGCCGCCGCTCGTGATGGCGAGGGTTACGGTCCCGGAACCGCTCGTGACCTTGGCGTCCCAGGTCAGGGACGAGGGGGGCATGGGCGTGCCGTCCATCGCCATGTATGTCGCTTCAAGCACATGCCAGGCGTTCGCGCCTTGAGAGAGAGAATTGCCTTCGATGGATTCGGCGTGGAGAATGTTGCCCGAAGGCACGGAAGCCGTCGCATTGAAAAATGTCCGGGAGCTTCCCATGGTGAACTGGGTTGGGTCTCCCACAAGAGCTGACGCGTAAATCGTACAATCAGGCACCGCCGTCGCCGTCGCGTATTTAGAATGACCCAATGGTTTGTTTGGTCCGTATGCCGTTATTTGAGTCGTCGTCGCCAGTGTTCCGTCTGCTTGCTTCGTGACTGGGGAAGGGTTCGGATGGAACACAATGGTGTAGTCCGGGTTATCCTCGCGATCGACAGACCACCACACCTTTGAGATCGTTTTCGTTCCACTGTATGTGGCATTGATCGTATTTGCCGTATACAGGTTGGACACCATCCAGGTGTTGTCCCACTGCCAATCAGGCTTGATATTGATTGCATCCGCGTCTTGTCTGAAAGAAAGCGGCAACTGAGCATGGTCGTAACCGCCGGTCCAGTATCCGTTCAATACGCCCGTAATGATCCGCGCTTCCGGAATAGCGGTCGCGTCTGAGACCAGAATGCTATTGTCGGCCCACCCCCAATCCCCAAAATATGACCAGTTTTTTTGTAAGGTGACCTTATCGGACGGGTAGGCCTTATACCGCATCCAAAACCGCGGGCCCTGGAAGTTGCCGCCGGAATGAAACGTGAGGCCGTGATCCTGCATGAGCGAGAGCGGCGATCCGTCATCAGATACGCCGGACCAAGAGAGCTGGCTCGGCAGAACCGCTTCCTTCTGGTACATGAGAGTGACGCTACGCGTATCAGACGTACCCGTCGCCGTCGCCGTCACCTGCAGGCGGACAGGCCCAGAGCTCTTGACGCGCACCCCGTTCAAGGAGCCCGGCGTTGGCTCCTGGCTCAGGAATTGCACCGTGGCGTCCGCTGGACCTGAGAGAATTTTAGCCGTCCAGGTGATCGTTCCATCCCAATTTCCACCCGACGGGGCCGATCCCGAATAATCCGTGTAGAGCGACTCGAAAAAGCGGAATGTTTTCCCTGTCGCCAAAGGATCGCCTTCAAGCGAATAAAGCGAGAGAATGTTTCCCGACGGAACAGTTGCATCTGTGACGGAGTATATTCCGCGAGCGAATAAGTAGGGATCGATATCCCCGGTACGGGCGTAGATCGCGACGGAATCGGGATTGAGTTTTCCTCTAAAGGGAAAACCTCCGTAAATCATGAATTTTGTTGTTGCGATCTTCGTCCCATCGCCATTGTCAATCAATGTCGCGCGCGGGGGATCGAATTGATATAACTGGTATGGAAAATCTGTATAGATCAGGTTGGACCCGGGCGTGAACGTCAGTTGAACAGCATCCCAGACAACATCTTTCACACGCTCGTCCGAGCCTGTGTAGGTCGCTGTCAACTCGTGCCAGGTATAAGCTGAAAGACTATCACCATCCTTCGAGGTGATGGCGAGCGAACCGTCGTCACCGGACGCGTTGCCGGGCGGAGCTACGTCCTGCACCCTTTCCGCATATGATATGGAAACCTGTTCCGAGGCTGCCGTGGTCAGCGGCTTCTCGGGCTTACTTCTCCGCAGGGGCGTAACGGATTCTTTCGACTGGTTTGGATCCTTTGCCATGTCTGTATCTCCTCTTGAAACTGGACCGCGGGCTTGTGGGCCAGCGTGTCGGTGATCAATGAATGGTCATCAATTGCAGTGCTTCGCCTGGGCTTCAGCCGACCATGGCCTTTGGGGCCATGGTCGTGGTGTTGTGGTCTGCCTCGCAGCG
>NZ_LNTU01000025.1 GCF_001558695.1 Paramesorhizobium deserti | reverse complement strand
GGGCGAAGCTTCGGGAAGATCGTCAGACAGCTGTCGGCCCGAACGATGTGTGGGCGATGGATTTCGTGCACGATCAACTCGCCACCGGAAAGAAACTGCGGGTGCTGACGGTGGTCGACACGTTCTCACGTTATGTGCCAGTGCTTGATCCGCGCTTCATCGATCCGGATCACCTGACCCATCGCCGCATCCTTCTCGTCGTCCATCCTTTCGCTCCTTCCGTCATTGTAGAAGCAGCCGTCAATTCTGAAAGTGCGAAAGATTCTTTACGTTATCAGCCACTGATTTTTCGCGCAGGGCCGATCTGTTGCAGGTTTTAGGATTTGCGCGACAGCTTGCGACCGAAATGGGGTGGGAAGCGGACTGTCGGCTTTCGGCGCGGCGAGGGCGGGAGCGGACAGTCGAGCTCCTTGACAAACATCCACTCTCACTATTTATACAATGTATAATTAGTGAGAGTGGAAGATGATCACCGGGCACGTATTCATTGCAACGAGCCTTGATGGCTTTATCGCACGCGAAAGCGGGGACATAGATTGGCTGCTCAAGCACGATCAGGCCGGCGAGGATCATGGTTACGACGACTTCATACGAGACATCGACGTCATCGTGATGGGGCGGGGCACCTACGAGTCGGTCCGAAGCATGGGAGAGTGGTTCTATAACCGACCGGTACTGGTCTTGTCGGCACAGCTAGCGCAACAGGCGGTTCCTTCGGAGTTGAGCGATAAGGTGCGCTTTTCCGACAAGTCCCCGGAAGATGCGATGGCGATGCTTCAATCCGAGGGTGCGCGCCGTGCCTATGTGGATGGGGGACGCATCATTCAATCCTTTCTCGCACTCGACCTGATCGATGACATGGTGATCACGAGGGTGCCAATCTTGCTCGGCACTGGCCGCCCTCTTTTCGGCGGCGGTCAGCGCGATGTGGAGCTTTGGCACAAAAGCACAAGGTCTTTTCCTTCTGGATTGGTTCAATCTCGTTATGAAGTGATAAGATGACAGCAAGGGGGCGAGGTCGGCCGTCATCAGACGGAAACACGGTTTCACCGGAGCGCATTCTTTCAGATGCGTTGAGCATACTCGATGCTGACGGTCTCGACCGCTTAACCATGCGTGCTTTGGCGGTGCGCGTGGGCATCAATCCCATGACGATCTATCACCACTTTAAGGATCGGGATGGCTTGATCAGGTCATTGGCCGAATGGGTGTATGCCGACGTGGCTGCGCCAGAAACGGACGACGCGAATGCACGTTTGCGCGGCCTCCTCATGGCCTACTACTCCAAAGTGGTCCTGCATCCAGCTTTGACCTTGGCGATCTTTGCCCGGCCGTCGGTTTTCCCCGATCACGCAACGAGGATAACTGAAAACCTGATCAGCCTCCTGAACGAATTGGGTCTCTCGTCGCAACGCTCCTTGCGTTGGACCCACATTCTCGTCGATTACGTCCATGGCGCCGCCCTCGCTGTAGCTGCCCGGGAAGGAAACCAACGGCGTGGGCCAATGCTCGACGATTTTGAAAGCGGACTTGCCGAGCTGTTGAAGGCATTCGTGCCCTCTCCAGATCGCTCGAGCGACTAGGGTCACGACCTTCGGCTTTCAACATTTCCGTCACCAAGCGCAGAAGCATCGAAATCTATCGCAGAAAGAAAGCAGAACACGCGCCCCTCCATTCGTGTCTAAATGACTGCTCTCAGGGAACACCGCAACGCTTCGAACGTCCGAAACGAGGTCGGAATCGGTCATGAAGACATCATGGCGGCGTGGCGCTATTTAAAGAATCCCGTCAATCCTTAAATAACGGAGATGCTAACATACGGGCACTTGAATAGGCTCGTCGCTCTCGGCCGACTCCATCAGAAGCATAAATCCGGTCGATCGACAGTGTCAGTATATCGGCAAAGAGATTGAGCGCCCGCGATGCCGGGTCTCATCCGGGCTGCTTGTCATCAACGCGTGGTCTTCTTCGCCAGTCGCACGCCCGGACCGCCGCCGTTCTCCGGAATGAACTCGACGCCCCCAGCTTCGAACGCTGCGCGCAGGGCCGCAACCGTCGTGCTTTTCAAGTTCTCGCCACGTTCAAAACGAGCAACGGTGTCGGGAGAAACATTAGCATTTCGAGCTAAGTCCCGAGTTCCCCAACCAAGTGCGGCCCGCGCCATTCGGCACTGAATAGAATTCATTTCGTAACACTGATACGATTTCTGTTGATCCATGAACCGGCTTGCATTATCGTATCTGCGGTACGATTTTGTTCGCCTGAAAGAGCGGCTGCCAACGATGTTGCGACCATCATTAGCAGCCTGACCACAACCCAAGCTGATAGGAGCTCGGATCAATGGCTGATTCGGACGATACCACGACTTTGCCTTCCGTCACGCGCAGGATGTTGCTTGCGGGCACGATGGCAGCGACGGCGACATGGCCGTTTGAACATGGCGGGGGCGCCACCGAGATGCTGGCCGGCAGCTCCGCCTGCGATCCCGCGCTGGACCTTTGGCGGCAATGGCTGGAAGCATATGACGAAACGCAGCGCCTTTGGAAAAGGCAGCTGGACCTGGAACGCAGGATGGTCGCGGCGGTTGGATTTCCGCGGGTGGAAATCACATTGCCCGGAGAAAGGCAGCCGGTCCGTGCTTTCAGTCTGGAAGACATAGACCGGATATGCGGCGATGCATCCGGG
>NZ_LNTU01000024.1 GCF_001558695.1 Paramesorhizobium deserti | reverse complement strand
AAATGTTACACTATTGCTGATTTTGTAACATTTACGTAAGAGAAGTAACGGCCTCAGTTACAGTCAGAGGTGGAGTTAAACCAAAATCGCACAATTATATAGCGATTAATTTGCGAGTGGGGGAATGTCAGGTCATGATCGACAATAACGGCAGCAGAAAATACTTATCATCATCCGAAAGAAAAAGGTTTCTTACTTCATCTACATGTAAAAATAAAGATGTTGAACTTTTTTGCAGGGTTTTACTGGAGACCGGATGCAGAATATCAGAAGCTCTTAATTTAACATACAGGAATATAGATCTCGAGGAGGGAGTGCTGATCATCCGGAGCCTGAAAAAGCGGAACAAAATGCATCACAGAGCCATGCCTATCTCCCCCGAGACCGCCCAGCTGTTCAAAATACTCAAAGAGGAAGCAGCCCCCGAGGATCATCATGAGCGCATTTGGAGATGGACCCGAATGACAGGGTATCGGCATGTTTGTACGGTGATGGATGCCGCCGGCATCAAGGGAATTCAAGCCTCTCCCAAGGGACTCCGTCATGGATTCGCCGTTGCCGCCTTAGAGGCCGGGGCTCCCTTGAACTTGGTTCAACGCTGGCTCGGCCATACGCATTGGAGCACCACCGCAATATATGCAGATATTATCGGCCAGGAAGAGCGGGGATTTGCCCAACGCATATGGTTTACCGCGCAGGCTTCGCGCCCGATTAATATGTCGTGCCTCGAGGATTCAGCATCCTCCAAGAAAAGGCGGCCGCGGAGAGGCGGTTCCTCACAGGGCGCGCAACAACCTTTCCGTGAAGTCGCTTGAAGGATCGGAAAACCAGCCGTTGAACCTCGGGCATCGCAAACTGCGATGCTCATACCAAATCTATCTACTCACTTAATTGCATTACCGGGATTTTCCCTGAGACGCTCGTTGCGATTAAGCATCATTTCATGCAGCTATCAGTTGAATAGCCATCTCGAAACCCCTGAGTACGGCGCGTTTTAGCTTTAGAAGGACTATAAAGTTACCTATCAGTCACCTGATGCATAAAAAGTTTTCCCTCAATAAGCATCAGAACACAAAAGATAATCCGCTCAGTCCGCGCCAGGCTGTGAATAATTATTTGGACAAAAACTTGACATATTTCAATGCAACGTATAAGAGAATGTTACAAAATCAGCAATAGTGTAACATTTATTAATATCAGGTTTCATTGGTTTGCACGCAGTCTCGTTAGCTGGTTGCGATGCAAAAACAATTGTTTAACGTATTATACAAATATCTCACCATCGCCTCTGAAAGAGCCGCTAAGCAATTTCGATAAATTGGGCGCGTCGCACTACATCTAGCAGGCTGTTGAAGAAGTCTCTCGTTTTACCTTGAGGATGGCCTCGTCGCCATTGTGATAGGCGAACGTGATCTCGATCGTGCCGTCATCGAGCAACTCGGCATGTCCGTCGCCGGAGACTTCGTCCATTTCTTCAAATCCGGCCCACGTGAAGTGGACCAGGGCTTGACTGTAGCCGAGATCAAGGCCTGCCTGCAGGGCGCCGAAGGCGATCTCGCCGTGACCATCGGTTCCGATGGTGATCATGGCGGGCTCGACCAGGTCGAGATGGGCGCGCCCCCAAAGATCGGCTTCCACGATCCGCCAGCGGCCGATCAGGCGGCAGGCAGTCCCGGCGCTCATGGCGACGCCGCCATCAGTTTCGACAACCGAACCAGATCATAGGCGGCGGCGGCGAAGGTGAAGGCCCATCCGACGCGGTCGCGGCCCCGGAACTTCGTCTTGTCCTGCCCGGCGATGGTCTTGATCCAGCCGAACGCCTCCTCGATTTGCTTGCGGATGCGCAGGCTGACCCCATAGCCGGGATGACGCGTCGTGCGGCGATCGATCGCCGAACTTCGACCGTTGGTGTTCTGCGCCACATGCGGCGTCACCCGCATCGAGCGCAGTTCGTTGACGAAGCCCTTCGTGTCATAGGCCTTGTCGGCTCCCAGGGTGATCGCGTGTGGCCGGTCGGCGCGGGGCTCGATCATATGCAGGGCCGCCACCCGCTCGGCATGCCCGCCAGCCTCGGTCAGGCAGGCATCGACCAGAAGACCATGGCGGTTCTCCATCAATCCGTGCCCCATGAAGCACAGCTTCGTCTCCTTGCCCTTGCCTTTCCTGTAGAGCCTGGCGTCCGGGTCGGTCGTCGAGGCATGCGTCTCGTTGGACCGCTTCTCGCCATGGAAGTCTGCATCCGCATTCCGGCCATCGCCTCCGGCCGGCGGCGCGCCCGAACCGTCCTTCGGCTTGACGCTCTTCATCGACGCCCAGGCCTCGATCAGCGTGCCGTCGACGGAGAAGTGGTCGGTGGACAGGAGCCGCTTGACCTTGGGCTGCGCCAGGATCGCGCTCAGGAACTTCGCGGCGATGTCGCCTTCGAGCAGCCGGTCCCGGTTCTTCGAGAAGACCGAATGGTCCCAGGCCGCATCGTCAATGCCGATGCCGACAAACCACCGGAACAGGAGGTCGTATTCCAGACGCTCCATCAAAAGGCGTTCCGAGCGGATCGAATAGAAGGCCTGCAGCAGCATGGCCCGCAGCAACTTCTCCGGCGCGATCGAGGGCCGCCCGATCGGCGAATAGAGCGCCGCAAACTCTCGCTCCAGCGAAGCAAGCGCCTCGTTCACGATCAACCGGATCGCCCGCAGCGGATGATCCCGCCGCACCCGATCCTCAAGATCGACATAGCTGAAAAGCTCACCCGTCCTCACGTCGCCGCCGCGCATTCCATCATCCCCGAATCCCGTCGAGCTCAGTGAATCATGCGCGAGCAAATGAAGCGAGACGCTTTTTCAACGGCCTGCTAGAGC
>NZ_LNTU01000023.1 GCF_001558695.1 Paramesorhizobium deserti | reverse complement strand
ATCGACGCGCTCATGCCGTGGAACTACGCCGCCTAAACGGCCTCAGCTTGTCGCTTACGGTGAATTCAGGAATTGGTATTTCTATAGAGCTGGGGGACGCAATGCATCCGGATGTGACTTTCGTTTTAGAACGAGTCCAGTTGCTGGTCACGGACGACTTTTACGAGACTGACAGACGGAGCTTGCTGCATGCATATATCGCGTGCCTGAGTCTCCCGGACCTGTGTACGGCGATCTCTGCGTCACTCGATGCACCGATCCGTGTGCGCCTCGCGCTTCGCCGGCGTCTGCTGCGCGTTCTTGCCGATGAGTCCGATGATGTCGGCCCCGTGGTCAAACTAGTCGAATCCACAGCCGTTGCGTCGGACCGTGCACGCAACTTGAGGCGCGCGGCTGATGCGCTACACAGTGAAGTTTTCGCGTACCTGCCTCCAAACTCGCAACAGATGCTTCTGGAGCGATGGGTGGATCGTGGCGGTCGCGGTGCCATGGCGCGCTGGATCAAGGCGGTTAAGGCGCACCAAATCCACTTTAGCGCCCCTATAGCTCTTAGTTACTGGCGCGCCTCGGGCGATTTTCGGGCAGCTCAAGCGCTGGCTTATCAAGCTCCCTCTGAATTCTTGCGAGCGATAATTCCAGAGCTCGTTGCTAGGTGTGATGAAGGCTGGATTATCGCTAAAGCGATGAGGAGATGTGGCGATACGACGACCGAGGTTTGGGAGGATCTACGTCAACGACATCCGGCAACATACCTCTATATCTGCGCTCACATGGGCAGGATAGTCAGCGACGAGGAGGCCTTAGAACTGGTCCATCGATGCAAGGCGGGGGTAGTCGATAACGAGCGAGGCTTGGCAATCTGGGCTATAGGCCAGATGCGAAAGGTGGCAGTGTTGGACCGTATTGTTGACGTGTTCGAAGTCCTAAAGCAGCGCGACTAGCAGCGCTGGGCGCGCCATTTTTGTATCCGGTCGAGGAGTTGGACCGGTGGGATTGCTCGAACCTAGTTCCGTGCAGGCGAACGCGGTCCCTCCCCTTCGCAAAGGTTGGCGCCGACTCGGGGATGGATGAGCGACACTGTCGGCGCCTGTGATTTGCACGCCGCGCTTGGCCGCACACTACCAGGACGGGGCGGTTTAGCCGCTCACCCCCTGCTCCGCTCAACTCAAGCAGACGCCGAGAGAACTCCGCGCTTGCTCCGAAGTAACCGTCGTCGTAGTAGTACGTTCGGCGTGCGGAACCCGTGATCCAGCGGGACCAATTCGCCATATAGAAGATTGACCGGAACAATACGGCATGATCACGGCGCATCAATATTTACATGAACCAAACCCATACCCCAGCTTAACTTAAATATAACCTAATATAATGATTATAAAGGGGTTTTCATTTAAGCTATACTGATGCACAACCATCCTTCGGGCGACCCTACCCCCTCGCGCGCCGACATCAGCATGACGAAAACCATCGTCGATGTGGCCAAGGCGCTCGGCATCACCGTTCACGATCACATCATCATCGGCAAGAGCGGGCACACCAGCTTCAAGGGACTGGATCTCATTTAGAGCATCAGAGCTTCGGAGGCTTGCACGGCAGATTGAATGCGCAGCGATTGTTCGCCGTCGCGGAGACGAATTTAGTGAATTCGGGGTTTTTGCTAACCAGCGCGCCGAATCCCGCAGCAAAAGCCGCAAATATCAGACACACGATAGCAAGCCGGATTATCATTGCAGGCCATCCTCGTTTCGCCTGCCCCCCAATGATCTTCCAGAATTTATCTTAACATGAACTTGACGATCGTGTTAACGATCACCATCGCTTTATTCGATACCCTGCAACGCTTAACCGACAGCCGAGCCGCACATGAGTTTTCTCAATCCCCGATCGACCATGGATCTTGCAAAGCAGTCACTCGGAATAGCCAAGGACACGCTTTATGAACTCGACGGGGTTTCCTTCGCCATTGCAGGGCGTCAGCTCCTTCATCCGCTGACCCTGACCCTGCCTGCACGGCGCGTCATCGGATTGATTGGCCATAATGGCTCGGGAAAATCGACCCTGATCAAGATTCTCGCCCGCCAGCAGCAGCCAACGGGTGGCGAGGTGCGTTTCGAAGGCATGTCGCTCGACAAATGGGGAGACCGGCAGTTTGCACGTAAGGTGGCCTATCTGCCGCAACAGACGCCACCCGCTTCAGGCATGCTGGTGAAGGAACTGGTGGCGCTCGGGCGCTACCCCTGGCATGGGGCACTTGGTCGCTTCAGCAAGATCGACCGCGAGAAAGTCGACGAGGCGATCGAGCTCACCGATATCGCGCCCTTTGCCGACCGGCTGGTCGATACGCTTTCCGGCGGCGAACGCCAGCGCGTCTGGCTCGCCATGCTCGTTGCGCAGGATGCCGAATGCCTGCTTCTGGACGAGCCGATCTCGGCCCTCGATGTCGCCCATCAGATGGAGGTCCTCTCGCTCGTGCATCGCCTGAGCCAGACAAAGGGCATCGGCGTCCTCGTGGTGCTGCATGATGTCAACATGGCGGCGCGCTTCTGCGATGAACTGGTGGCGCTCCATTCGGGCAATCTGATCGCGCGGGGAACCCCTCGAGAGATCATGGCTCCCGAAGAGCTCCGGCGCATCTATGGTGTTGCCATGGATGTGATCCCGCACCCGGAATCAGGAATCCCGGTCAGCTTTGTCAGATAGAATCATAGCTGCCGGACGATTGCGGCATCATTCGTCCAGATAAATGACCCTGCGGTTCTCCAGTTCGACGATGACCGGCTCGCCATTGACATAGATATAGCCGTATTGCGGCGCCTCTGGCACCGGCCGGAGTTCGATGTCCTCGGGGACCACATAGCCTTCGCTTATCTCGCCCTCAATGACGACAGGATCGACCGGGTGAGCAATGACGTATTCGCGCACGGGCGGAGGTACTTCCCTGATGATCACGTCCTGGGAAAAAGCGGTGCCGGTGCCCACAATTATCCCGGCGCCGATCAATGCTGCGGATAGTGCAATTGGCGTTTTCATCGCTAGCCTCTCTGTCCGTTCCTTTTGCACCCCCGGTGCATGGAAACGGCACAGCCAGGCTTTGGTTCCCCCTCGTGCGACCTCAGCCGAAGAGCGAGGAGTGCTCGGTAGCGAGCCTGGGAAGTGAGATGAGAATCTCCGAAAGATGCCGCCGCATGCTTGCTTCCGCCTCTTCCGGCGAGGCATTTCTGATGCCCTGCAGGATATCTTCGTGCTGTTTGATGATCGTTTTCAGCGGGGTCGCTTCCGGCAGCGAAAGATAGCGCACGCGGTCCATCTGCGCCTTCAGGCTTTCGATCACCCGCCATGCATCGTTGCAATCGGCACACTTCGCTATCGCTTGATGAAACGCTTCGTCGAGACGCAGGAAGGCCGCGTGATCCCCTGCCCGTGCAACCGATTTCTGATCGGCGATCAGCCGTTCCAACGCTTCCATATCAGCCTCCGACGCGTTGGCGGCAGCCGCGCGAACGATGGCGACTTCGACCGCCTCGCGGATGAAGCGGGCATTTCTCACCTCGCGGATTGAGATCAGTCTGACATAAGTACCGCGCTGCGGACGGATCTCGATGAAGCCGATCTCCGCCAGCTTGATGAAGGCTTCCCTCACCGGCTGACGTGAAACACGCAATTGCCGAGCGATCTCGGCTTCCGACAGCGGATGCCCCGGCCGCAGCTGCAACTGCACGATCGCCTGGCGGAGCGTTTCGAAGACACGGCTGGCGATCGTCGCCTGGCGGGACCGGCGGCTGTCATCCTCCAGTGCGGATAATTCGAAATCGAAAGCCATGTTGACAGTCATATACTACCATACTAGCGTAGGAAAGTGGATTTTGGAGGATCCGCGCTCTGGGAGGAAATCATGAAGTTTCTATCGCTGAAGGCACTCTTGTCGGTCAGTGCGCTGGTCATAGCCGCGCCGGCTTTTTCCGCCGATTATACATTGAGCATCAACACTGCTCTTACGACGGACGACCCGCTCTATAAGGGTCTCGAAGCATTTCGCGACGCGGTCGCCGAACGGTCGAACGAGGCAATCGAGGTCAAGCTCTTTCCCAATTCGCAGCTCGGCTCCGACGAGGACGTTCTGGAGCAGGCCCGCGCCGGCGCGCCGGTCGCCGTGGTGGTGGACGGCGGAAGACTGGCGGTCTTCGAGAAGGAGTTCGGCGTGCTGGGCGCGCCCTATCTCGCTTCGGGCTATGAGGGCATACGCAAGGTCGTGACCTCGCCCCTCTTCGAGGAGTGGGTGAAGAAGCTTCACGATACGTCAGGACATCAGATCCTCTCCTTCAACTGGTGGCAAGGCGAGCGGCAGCTCTGGACCAATAAGCCGGTCAGCAAGCCGGCCGATCTCGCAGGCGTTCGCATGCGCACCCCCGGCGCGCCGGTCTGGATGGAGACTATCAAGGCGATGGGCGCGACGCCGACGCCGATGCCCTTCGCCGAGGTCTATCCGGCACTCCAGCAGAACGTCATCGATGCGGTAGAGGCACAATATCCCGCGGGTTGGGGCGCCAAGCTGCAGGAAGTGACGAAACATGTCACGAAGACGGGCCATATCAACCTGATCACCGGACTCGTGACGAGCGCCGCCTGGTTCGATAGCCTTCCCCCTGAGATGCAGACGATCCTGCGCGAGGAAGCGCTGAAAGCCGGAGACGTCGCTTCGCACGGCACCGAGGATTCGCTTGCGAAGATCGAAGCCGACCTGAAGGCATCAGGCGTGACCGTCGCCGATATCGACGTCACCCCGTTCAGGGAAGCCACGGCGGGCGTGTACGAGACGCTCGGTTACAGCGACCTTCGCGACAAGCTGCAGGCGATCGTGGCCGAATAACGCAGGTCATCGGCAGGCCTACCATCGATCGACCGGCACAAGGATCGAATTACTGATGTTCAAGTTTCTCAAGCAACTTGAATTCGCGCTGGCGGCTACCCTCCTGGGACTGATCGTCTTTCTGGTGTTCATCGCCGCCATCATGCGCTTCTTCGGTCATCCACTGATCTGGTCGGTCGATCTGGCGCAGCTCATGTTCATCTGGGTCTGCTTTTTCGGGGCTACCAAGGCCATGCGCGAGAAGAGCCATATCGGCATCGATTTTCTCGTGCGCAGGCTAAGCCGCCGCCATCGGTTCGGGTTGGAATGCCTGATCTCAGCGGTCATTCTGGTGTTCCTCGCGCTTCTGGCGGCCGAGGGTTACAAGCTCACCCTGCTCAACCGGCAGCGCCTGTTCGGCGACAGCGGCCTGTCCTATGCCTGGGTGACGGCAGCAGTTCCCGTCGGATGCGCGATGATCTGCGCAGCGCTCATCGGCAATCTCGTCAAGGCGTGGCAGCGGCGCAATGACGGCCATACCCTGGTCTATTCGCGCTCCGAAACCGAAGCGCCTGCGACGATGGATCTCTGACATGGCGCTGATCAGCATCATCTTCCTTGTCCTCATGGCCATCGGCACGCCGGTCGCCTTCGCTATCGGCATTTCGGGCTTCGTGTTCTTCACGGCGGAAGCAACGATGCCGATGTCGATCGCGGTTCAGAAGATCGCGGCGATGAGCCAGAGCTTTCCCTTGCTGGCTGTCCCCTTCTTCATCTTCGCCGGCCATCTGATGAACGAGAGCGGCATCACCGAGCGGCTGTTCCGCTTTTCCTATGTGGCGGTAGGCTGGATGGCCGGGGGGCTGGCGCAGGTCGCGATCGTGCTCTCGACGGTGATGGGTGGCGTTTCCGGCTCGGCCGTCGCCGATGCCGCCATGGAGGCACGCATCCTTGGGCCGACCATGATTGCCAAGGGCTATGGCAAGGGCTTCTCCGCCGCCGCCATCGCCGTCGGCTCGCTGATCACCGCGACCATTCCGCCGAGCATCGGCCTCATTCTCTACGGCTACGTTGCCAATGTCTCGATCGGCAGGCTTTTCATCGCCGGCATCGTTCCCGGCTTCCTGATGATGGTCGGATTGATGGTGACGACCTATGTCATCGCCAGGCGGCGCGGCTATGTGGTGGCCAACACCGAGCGCCCGACCGCCCGGACGCTCGTTTCGGCGATATGGGGCGCCAAATGGGCCCTGCTCTTTCCCGTGGCCCTGGTGGTGACCATCCGGGGCGGCGTGTTCACCCCGTCGGAAGTTGGCGCCTTCGCCGTTGTCTACGCTCTGCTCGTCGGCTTCTTCGCACACCGGGAACTCGACTTCGACAAGGTAAAGCGGGCGATGGGGCACGCGATTTCCGATATCGGCTTGACCATGATCATCATCCTGATGTCCGGAATGGTCGGCTTTGCGATCATCTACCTGCAGGTGCCGCAGAACCTTTCGTCCTGGATGCTCTCCGGCGTCACCGATCCGCGCGCCGTCGTGCTCATGATCCTGCTTTTCCTGACCATCGCCGGCCTGTTCATCGAAAGCACCGTGCTCGTGCTTCTTCTTGCGCCGATTTTCGTGCCGATCATCAGGCAGATCGGCATGGACCCGGTGCATTTCGGCATTCTGATGATGAGCATCGTAACGCTCGGCGGCATGACGCCGCCGGTCGGCGTGGCGATGTATGCGGTCTGCTCGCTGATCGACGTCAAGATCGAGGAATATACGAAGGAGGCCCTGCCCTTCCTCGCGACCATCATCGGGCTGATCATCCTATTCCTTTTCCTGCCCGGTCTCGTGCTGTTCCTGCCCAACTGGGCCTTTGGTTGAACAGGCCCCGCCCGGCTTTAATCCGGCATCTCGGCGGTGATCCGGATTGCCGAATACCAGGCGGCGACATTGGCGATATCTTCATCGGAAAGGTCCTTCGCCACCACGCTCATCATTTCGTTCTGGCGCTTGCCGGAGCGGAACGCTTCCAGTTGTGCCCTGAGATAGATTTCGCTCTCGCCCGCCAGATGTGGCGCGACGGGAATCTGAGCAATCCCGTCAAGCCCGTGGCAGGTACGGCATTGCGTACCGGCGATCTTCTTTCCCGCCTGGATATCGGCAGCTTCGGCCATGCCCGGTAAACCCGCCAGGAGCAGAGCAATATTGAGCAATTTCAGGATTGATGCCATTTCGGTTGTCCGTGGATGATGCCTGCCGCCAGGCGGCAGGCGATATCAGGAGAGTGGCGGCGCTACTGCTCGTAAGAGATGCGGTAAATCGCCCCCGCCAGATCGTCGGAGACGAGGAGAGAACCGTCGCGCAATTGCGCGATATCGACCGGCCGTCCGAGATATTCGCCGTTCTCGTCCAGCCAGCCTTCGGCAAAGACTTCCGTCCTGCCGGGGGCCCCATCCTCGTTCACCGCTGTGAACATCACCCGGGCGCCGACCGGCGTCGTGCGGTTCCACGAGCCATGCTGGGCGGAAAAGATGCCGCCGCGATATTTCTCTGGAAACTGCCGCCCGGTGTAGAAGATCATGCCGAGGTCGGCGGCATGCGCATCCATCTCGACCGCGGGCATGACCACGTCGGCAGGCACTTCCTGGTCCTTGTACTCAACCGTGCGAACAGAGCCGCCACCATACCAGGGAAAACCGAAATTCTGTTTCGGTTTGGTCTGGCGGTTGATCTCGCCGGGCGGAATGGTGTCGCCCATGCCATCGACCTGATTATCGGTGAACCATAGCTCGCCATTGGCCGGATTGAAGTCATGGCCGACCGAATTGCGTATGCCATAGGTATAGACTTCGCGGTCGCTGCCATCCTGGTTCATGCGGATGATACCGCCAATGCCATGTTCTTTATAGAGCTTCAGCTTGTCCGGCGCCGGAACATTGAAAGGTTGACCAAGCGAGATATAGAGCTTGCCGTCCGGCCCGATACGGCAGACGCGTGCGGTGTGATTGTAGCTCGCCTCGCCGGTCGGAATCAGTTCACCCTCCTTGACCACTTCGAAGGCGGCGACATCCGGGCCTTCATAGAAGAACTCGGCGGCCGGATAGGACAGCACCCGGTTCTGCTCGACAATGTAAAGCACGCCCTCCGGCGAGAAGCATGGGCCGTTGGGAATCACCATGGCCAATGACGGCGCGAAATCCTTGACCTCATCGGCAACACGATCCTTGTCGCGATCGGTCACGGCCCAGACCTTGGTCTTGCGTGTGCCGACGAAGGTGACGACACCCTGCGGCCCGACCGCCATGTGGCGCGCATCGGGAACGATTGCATAGAGGCTGATCTTGAACCCCTCGGGCAATTTGATCTTCTCGAGCGTGCGGCTGATGGCTTCCGCCTTCGCTCCGCCCTGCTCTATCTCGGTAAACTCGGTCGTGCCGGTGGTCTTGAAATTGCTCAGTCGCTCGAGATTGGACGATTGCGACTGCCCAAGGGCAACCGCCGTCGTGCAGACGAGCAGAGCCAGCGAAGCTGTGATTGTCTTCGTCATTGTTTCCTCCCATAGCGTGGCGCTTTTTCCGACGTGTGGATAACGCCGCGCCAGTTTCCGCCCAAAACCGGGAAATGACAATCACCTCATGGTTCCACTGCTGCGCCCCGCATACCCCTTTAGTGCCACCTATTTGTTGATCCCAGCCTCATGGAATTGATGCGTGCAACCGCTGTGAGATGCTGCCCGCGTTTATTTTATGGAAGAAGGAAAGATTTTCATGCCCAAACACTTTACTCCGCTGCTTCTTGCAACAGTCGTCTTCTCGGCCCATGCCGGCGCTGCTCATGCCCAGACCGCCGACGCGGATGTCATTTTCCAACGGCCTGCCACAGGCGAATTATCCGAAGCCGGTGGTGCGCGACGCCTGAAGGGCGACATCACAGCCGCCTTCCGCGATCAGATCAGGCCGGGCCCGGCAAAGAATGTCATCCTCTTGATCGGCGACGGCATGGGCGATTCCGAGATCACCATCGCCCGCGATTATGCGGTCGGAGCCGGCAATTTCTTCAAGGGGCTGGACGCATTGCCCGTGACGGGGCAGTACACGCACTATTCCCTCGACAGGGAAACCGGCAAGCCGACCTACGTGACCGATTCCGCCGCTTCCGCCACGGCCTGGGCGAGCGGCGTCAAAACCTATAATGGCGCCATCGGCGTCGACATCCATGGGGAGCCGCACAAAACCCTGCTGGAGCTTGCCAAACAGGCGGGTCTCGCTACCGGCAATGTTAGCACGGCCGAAATCCAGGACGCCACCCCTGCCGCCGAGGTTGCCCACGTCACCCATCGCAAATGCTACGCCCCCACCGACACGGCAGAAAAATGCCCTGGCGACGCGCTGGAAAATGGCGGCCTCGGCTCGATCAGTGAACAGCTTCTCGATCATCGCGCCGACGTAACGCTCGGCGGCGGCGCGCGACATTTCGAGGACAAGGCCCGGGCCGGCGAATGGAAGGGCCAGACCCTGCTCACGCAGGCCGAAGCACGCGGCTACCGGCTCGTTGCCAATCGCGAAGAACTCGACAACGTAACAATCGCAGACCAGGACAGGCCCCTGCTCGGCCTTTTCGCAACAGGCAATCTGCCCGTGATCTGGGAGGGGCCGCAGGCGAGCCGTAACGGCAATATCGAGAAGGAGCCGGTCGAATGCAGGCCGAACGAAAAGCGTCCGCCGGACCTGCCGACATTGGCACAGATGACTGGAAAGGCGATCGAGCTTCTCAAGATCAACGAAAAAGGCCTCTTTCTGCAGGTCGAAAGCGCCTCGATCGACAAGCAGGACCATGTCGCCAATCCCTGTGGTCAGATCGGGGAAACCGTCGCACTCGACGAAGCCGTGCAGGTTGCGCTGGATTTCGCTCGCGAAGACGGCAATACGCTGGTGATCGTTACGGCTGACCACGCCCATGCGAGCCAGATCATCGATCCCGATGTGCGGGTCCCCGGCCTCAGTCAGGCGCTGCGGACGAAGGACGGGGCGATCATGGCCATCAGTTATGCGACTTCGGATGAGCCCGACCATCAAAACCACACCGGCACGCAATTGCGCGTCGCGGCCTATGGTCCGGGTGCGGCCAATTTCACCGGCCTCACCGACCAGACGGATATGTTCTACACCATCCGGGACGTTCTGGGGATTCAGGACAAATCGGGAGTGGCAGCGAAGCTGCGTTAGAGCGGGGTGCGGCGGGCCTACAGGCCCGCCATGTCAGCCAGTATCTCGAACGACCGGATGCGGGCGGCGTGGTCGAATATCTGCGCCGTCACCATCAGCTCATCGGCGCCTGTTCGTTTGACGAAGGCGTCTAGGCCTTCTTTCACCGTCTGCGGCGAACCCACGATCGAGCAGGAGAGCGCGTGCTGGAGAAGCGCGCGCGCCGTGGCATCCAGCCCCTCCTCATAATTCTCGACGGGTGGCGGTAGCTTCCCCGGCTTACCGGTGCGCAGATTGACGAAGGCCTGCTGCAACGAGCTGAAACGCAGCTTCGCCTCGCGGTCGGTCTCCGCGGCGAAGACATTGAGGCCCAGCATCACATAGGGTTTGTCCAGATGCTCCGACGGCTCGAAGCGGGCGCGATAGATCTCGATGGCATGGTCCAGTTCGGCGGGGGCGAAATGCGAAGCGAAGGCATATGGCAGCCCCAGCGCGGCGGCAAGCTGTGCACCGAAAAGGCTCGAGCCCAGGATCCAGACAGGCACGTCAAGGCCGGCACCAGGCACGGCGCGCACCCGCTGGCCGGGCTCAGCCGGCCGGAAATAATTCATCAGCTCCACCACATCCTGCGGAAATGCATCCGCATCGCTGTTGAGATTGCGGCGCAAGGCACGGGCGGTCAGCTGATCGGTACCCGGCGCGCGCCCCAGGCCGAGATCGATGCGCCCCGGAAAAAGGGCCGCCAGCGTGCCGAACTGCTCGGCAACGAGAAGCGGCGCGTGGTTGGGCAGCATGATGCCGCCTGCTCCGACGCGGATGGTCGAGGTGCCGGCGGCGACATGGCCGATCACCACGGCGGTGGCCGCACTGGCGATGCCCGCCATGTTGTGGTGCTCGGCGAACCAGATGCGGCGATAGCCGAGACGCTCGGCATGGCGGGCAAGATCGAGCGAGTTGCGCAGGGACTGGCCTACGTCGCTGCCTTCGGGAACAGGTGAAAGGTCAAGAACGGAAAGCGGGATCATGATGCTCACAGAATATAGAACCGGACACGCGTGAAGCGCATGTCATGCTTATGAAAGGTCGATCCGTTTCATCTCCAAAAACGAAAACGCCAGCTATCAGGGATAGCTGGCGTTGCGCGTTGCAGTAAATGCAAGTTTCAGTGATGTGCCGGAGCCGGCGCCTGACCGTCGGGCGGAGTCCCTTCGCTGGTTGCTTCCGCGAGCCCCTCCTTCTTGGAGATGTAGGTATAGAACATCGGCACCACGAATAGGGTGAAGATCGTTCCAACCAGGATGCCGGTGAAGATCACCAGCCCCATGGAGTAGCGCGCCGCGGCGCCCGCACCCGTGGCGATGATCAGCGGCACGACGCCGAGCGCCATGGCGGCCGTGGTCATCAGGATCGGGCGCAGACGGGTCTGGGCCGCAACGACGATCGCCTCACGGCGCGAGAGGCCATGCAGCTCGCGCTGCTGATTGGCGAACTCGACCATCAGGATACCGTGCTTGGTGATCAGTCCCACAAGGGTGATCAGGCCGACCTGTGTATAGATATTGAGCGTACCGAGGCCGAGATTGAGCGGCACGATGGCGCCGAAGATCGAAAGCGGCACCGACATCATGATGATGAACGGATCGCGGAAGCTTTCGAACTGGGCGGCCAGGACCAGATAGATGACGACAACGGCGAGAATGAAGGCGACGAGAATCGTGTTGCCCTGCGTGGCTTCCAGGCGGGACTGGCCGGAATAATCGATGAAATACCCTTCCGGCAGGTTCTTCGTGGCGATATCGACAACGGTCTGGAGGCCCGCGCCCGATGTCACGTTCGGCAGCGGCAGGGCGGAGATCGTGGCCGAGTTCAACTGGTTGAACTGCTCGATCGCCGCCGGCGCCGCGTTCTCGGAAATCTTGATGACCGAGTTCAGCGGTATCATCTGGCCCGAGGCGCTGCGCACATAGTACGCACCCAGATTGTCCGGATTGATGCGATAGAAATCCGGCACCTGCGGGATGATATCATAGCTGTTGGAATCGCGGTCGAACTTGGCGACCGACGCGCCACCGGTCAGAAGCCCGAGCGTCTGGCCGATATCGCTGACCTTGACGCCCAGCGCCGCAGCGCGGTCGCGGTCGATGGTGACCGTCGTCTGCGGCGAATCGTAGGAAAGCGAATTCTGCACCACAATGAACTGGCCGGAAGCCTGTGCCTCGTTCTTGATTTTCTCCGCCACCTCGTAGACCTGATCGGCGGGGCCGGTGGACTGGATGACGACAGAAATAGGCAGGCCGCCGCCGGCGCCCGGCAGCGAAGGCAGCGCAAAGGCAAACGCCTGCACGCCCGCCAGCTTGGAGAGGCGCTGGGTGATTTCCGCCTGCAACTCCTTCTGCGACTTCGTGCGCTGCGACCAATCCTTGAATGCCCAGAGCGCGATGCCGGAATTGGTGCTGCCGTCCATGCCAACGATCTGGAAGCGCGCGCGAAGCTCCGGGATATCCTTGGTCAGATTGTCCATCTGGTCGGAATAAAGCTTCATATATTGCGAAGTCGCGTATTTCGGCCCTTGGATCTGCGCGAAAAGCGCGCCCGAATCCTCCTCCGGCGCAAGCTCCGTCTGGGTGTGCGTGAAGAGGAAACCGGTCACGCCGATGAGCGAAAGGACGATCAGCAGCGTGATCGGACGGAAATTCAGCGAACCATCGACGAGGCGCGCATACCAGTTCTCGAACTTGGTGAAAGTGCGGTCAATGAACTGCTGGAAGCGTGAGGCATTGCCATGGGACAACATGCGCGCGCACATCATCGGCGAGATCGTCAGCGCTGCGATACCTGAGATGATGACCGCGCCGGCGAGCGTGAAGGCGAATTCGCGGAAGAGCGAACCCGTCAGACCACCGGTGAAGCCGAGCGGCGCGAATACGGCGGCGAGCGTGATCGTCATGGCGATGATCGGGCCGGTGATTTCACGCATGCCCTTCAGCGCCGCGTCGATGGGCCGAAGCCCTTCCTCGATGTGCCGGTGGATGTTCTCCAGCACCACGATGGCGTCGTCAACTACGAGGCCGATGGCAAGCACCATCGCCAGAAGCGAGAGAAGGTTGATCGAATAACCAAGCGCATAGAGGAAGAAGCAGACGCCGATCAGCGAGATCGGGATCGTCACGATGGGGATCAGAACCGACCGGAACGAACCCAGGAACAGGATGATGACGATGACGACGATGGCGACGGCTTCGCCGATGGTCGAGAACACCTCGTAGATCGAAGAACTGATCTGCTCGGTCGCGTCGTAGACGACGACGAGCGACATGCCCTCCGGCAGCGTCGACTGGATTTTGGGCATTTCCTTGTTGACCGCCGCCGCCACGTCGATTGGGTTGGCGCCGGGGGTAGGCATGATGCCCATGAAGGTGCCATCCTGGCCGTTGAACCGGACGATGGTATCGGTGCTTTCGGCGGCAAGCTCGACCTTGGCGACATCGCGCAGGCGCACGATGTTGTCACCGTCCGACTTGACCACCATGGCACCGAACGCCTCCGGCGTCTGGATCGTCGACTTCAGGAGAATCGACGTGCTGACGAATTGGTTCTTGGTCTTGCCGGGAGCCGATAGAAAGTTCGAGGCATTGATGGCCTGCAATATCTCGGCGGCGGTGATATTGCGCGCAGCAAGCTTGATGGGGTCGAGCCAGACGCGCATCGAATAGGTCTGCCCGCCCAGAATCTGCGCCTCGGCCACGCCGGGCACGGTCGAGAGGCGCGGCTTGATCACCCGATCCAGATATTCGGTGATCTGCTCGTTCGTCATGTTGGGGTTCTGCGCAGCCAGATACATGGTCGCGAAGCTTTGCCCGGTCCCCTTGAGGATAACCGGGTCCTTGGCCTCCTCAGGCAGTTCGCCGCGCACCTGGTTGACCTTGGAGATCACCTCCGTCAGCGCCGCGTCGGGATTTGCACCCAACCGCATGTGCACACTGACCGTGCTGGTCGACGGCGCGCTGGAGGAGGTCACATAGTCGATGTTCTCCGTCGTCGCCACCGCCTGCGCGATGGGCGATGAGATGAAGCCCTGGATCAGGTCCGCATCGGCGCCCGGATAGGACGTGGTGATGGTGATGACCGTCTCATCGACCTTCGGATATTCACGCACCGAGAGGTTGGCGATGCCCAGCGCACCCAGAAGCAGGATCATCAGGGCAACGACGGTGGCAAGAACCGGGCGACGGATGAAGATGTCGGAAAAACTCATGATTCCCGCCTATTGTTGCTTCGCTGCGTCGGCTGGATTGACAGTGTTGTCGATGGCCACATGCATTCCGGGGCTGAGGCGGTTCTGGCCGGCGTCGACGACGATATCCCCCTCCTTGAGGCCGCTGGTGACCTCCACTTGGCCTTGCGAACGGCGCCCGAGCTTGACAAAGACCTGATAGACAGCAAGGGGCTTGGCCTGCTCTCCGTCGGCCGGCTTCTCCGCGGCCTGTGCGGCCGTTTCCGAGGAAGAGTTCGCATCAGGCGCGTCCTGCGGACCCGGCTTTCTTTCCGGACGCACAGCGTAGACATAGTCACCATAAAGGCTGGTCACCACGGCCGTCTGCGGCAGGGCGATGACGTTGTCCTCCTTCGGCAGTTGCACGCGAACCTGCACGAACTGGCCGGGATTCAGCTTGCGGTCAGGGTTTTCCACCTGAGCTCTCACGGACACCAGACGGGTCGTAGGATCGATCTTGGGATCGATACCGATGATCTTGCCCTTGAATTCGAGGTTGTTGTCGGTGAGGCCGACCACGACGGACTGACCGATCTTCAACTGCGAAAGCGACTGTTCGGGAACGGTGAAATCCACCCGCATGGTATCGAGGTTCTGCAGCGTGGCAACGACATTTCCGGGCTGCAGATATTGCCCGATATCGATCTGGGGAATGCCGATCATGCCCGAGAACGGTGCGACCAGCCGCTTCTGGTCAAGCGTCGCCTGAAGCTTGGCCACCTGCGCCTGCGCCGATTCAAAAGCCGCCCTGGTGGTATCGACATTCGACAGCGCGCCAACGCCTTGCGTGCGCAGGGTCTGGGCGCGCTTGTAGTTCTGCTCGCTCAGCACGGCGTCGGCCTGTGCCGCGACCAGATCCGCCTGCTCGATGCTGTCATCGAGCTGCATGAGCACATCGCCTTGTTTGACGCGCTGGTTGGCCTTGAAGCGGATTTCCTTGACGATACCGGACAGCTGCACGGTGAGGTCAACGCCCTCGGAAGCATGTGCCGTGCCGATCGCCTCGATATTGGGCGTCCATGAGGTCGGCTTTACCGTGATGGTGGAGACCGTCTGCGCCGGCTGTTGCATGTTCGCGAAATAATCCTGGATCATCTTTTCGCGAAAGAAATTGAACCAGACGAGGCCACCGCAAATAGCCAAGATGAGCAGAAGAAGCAGATAGGGAAGAAGACGGCGGAGGAAGCGAAGGATGGCCATCGGTCGGAGGCTCCAGCAGGGCGTGTAGGTTAGACGAAATGCCCGCCGCGCCGATCAGAGTCATGGCAGGAGCATCGTTTTGACTTGAATACTATGCGCGAATTACTGTACCGTCTGGACGGTATTGTCAACTCTGCGTTATCATGAAAGCCTTAGATGCACGGGAAAAAACTGTCGTCGCGTGAAAGAATTCTGCTGGCCGCCACTGCATTGGCAAAGGAAGTGGGGCCCGCGCATCTTTCCCTCGATGCCGTTGCCGCCCGCGCCGGTCTTTCCAAAGGCGGCCTGCTTTATCGATTCCCCACCAAGGCGAAACTTCTCGAAGCAGTCGTCGAAGAGCATCTGAAGGAACACGACAAGGCGCTGCGCGCGGAGGAAGAAAGCCGCAAAGGCGTCCCCAACAGCATTGCGGAGGCTTTTCTGGAGGTTTTCCGGAGCGAGTACCGTCACAAGGAACCGCCGCCATCGGGCGTCCTAGCGGCGCTTGCCGAAAATCCTGAGTTCATCAGCCCCATTCGGCGTTACAACCGGCAACTGCTCGACCGGATGCAGGCCCAGTCAAATGATCATGCCTCCGCCCTCGTCACCTTCCTGGCGATCGAAGGCATGCGGAGCATGCAGCTTCTGGACTGCGATGTGCTGACGGACACCGAACGCGACGCGATCATGCAGCGTCTTGCAGCGCTGCTGCGCGGCGTCGGTCCTGACAGCACCGATACCGGCAACATCCTCGAAACCTCTGGGCATTAAACATTTCTGCAACCGGATGAGATCATCCATTAAACCGCGGCCGCTGCGGTAAAATGCCGTCGACCGATCATCCCTCACGGCTGATGAATGGTCTTGACCTCGAGGAAATCTTCCAGCCCGAATTTCCCGCCTTCACGGCCGTTGCCGGATTGCTTGTAGCCGCCGAACGGGCTGCCATAGCGATGCGGTCCGCCATTGATGTGCACCATGCCGGCCTTCAGCCTGGAAGCCACCCTTTCGGCGCGCTTTGGATCACCCGTCTGCACATAGGCGGCAAGGCCGTAGGGGGTGTCGTTGGCGATGGCGATCGCCTCTTCCTCCGTGTCGAACGGGATCAGCGACAGGACCGGGCCGAAGACCTCCTCCCGGGCGATGCGCATGTCGTTGCGGACATCGGCAAAGATCGTCGGGCGAACAAAATAGCCTGTCTCGAAGCCTTCCGGTCTGCCAGCGCCGCCGACAAGGACGCGCGCACCCTCTTCTATGCCCGCCTCGATCAGCTTCCGCACCCGGTCGAACTGGATGTGGCTGACGAGCGGGCCGATATGCTCGCCCTCCTGTTCCGGATTGCCGACGCGCGCCTGTCTGCCCGCCTCCTCGGCGATCTTCACCACTTTGTCATAGACCGAACGCTGCACCAGCATGCGCGTCGGTGCATCGCATGACTGGCCTGAATTGTTGAAGCATTCAAGCACGCTGCTGGTGACGCGATCTTCCAGATCGGCATCCTCGAAGACGATGTTGGGCGATTTGCCACCAAGCTCCAGCGTCACCCGCTTGACCGTATCCGCCGCATCCTTGCTGACGGCGATGCCGGCGCGGGTCGAGCCGGTGAACGACATCATGTCGACATCCCTGTGCCGGGAGAGAGCCGCCCCGACGGTCGCGCCATCGCCATTGACCAGATTGAAGGTTCCCGCCGGGAAGCCGGCCTCGTCGATCATTTCGGCATAGAGCATCGCGTTGAGCGGTGTGAATTCGCTCGGCTTCAGGATGCAGGTGCTTCCAGTCGCCAGCGCCGGAATGACCTTCAGAGCGATCTGGTTGATCGGCCAGTTCCACGGCGTGATGAGGCCGCACACGCCGATCGGCTCCCGCACGACGATATCGCCGTTCGGCAGTTCCTCGCGCATCGGCAAATTCTTCAAGGCGGCGATGAAACCCTTGAGATGCCCGACGCCGACATCCGCCTGCTGTTCGGTGCTCATGGTGATCGGCGCACCGAGTTCAAGCGTGATGGTCCTCGCGACTTCATCATAACGTCGTTCGTAGATCGCCAGCAGCTTTTCCAGCAGCGCCAGCCGCTCCTCGACATAGGTCCGGCTATAGGTCTCGAACGCCTTCTTCGCCGCCGCCACAGCCCTGTCGATATCCGCGGCAGTACCCATCGAGATCACGGCGATTGGCTTTTCCGTTGCCGGGTTGATCACCTCGAAATCATGGGGCTCGAGAGGCGGGACCCATTTTCCGTCGACATAGAAATCCCGTTTGATGAGCATGGCACTCCCTCGGTTGATCCATTCGGCCTATTGTTGCGATCAGTCGGGCGAACGCAAGAGCGCCTGCGCCATGCAATGGATTCCGCCGCCGGTTTTCGAGATTTCGCTCATGTCGACGCTGGCCACTTCAAAGCCCAGCGCCGTCAGCTTTTCGATCAGCGTCTTGCTCGACGATGGTGCGATGACGCGATCGCTGCCCAGCGACATGAAGTTGCAGCCGAGATTGATCGTATCCTGAAATGGCACGTCGACGATCTCATGCCCCTTATTCTTCAGCCAGTCGACGATCCCCGGCTCGGTGCAGGCAAGGCAGACGGCGGTGAGCTTCGGGGCGATCGGCACGACCATCAGGTCAATATGCACGTAGTATTCATCGATGAAGGCAAGCCGCGTTTCCCAACCCTCCTTGCGGAACCAGCTCTCGACCTGCCGCGCGCCCTCCTCCTGCGTGCGTGCGCCGCCGCAGCCGATCAGCACGCAACCTTCCTCTATGACGTTGAAATCGCCACCCTCGAAAGTTCCCGCCGTCACCATGTCGTAGATCGGGATGCCGAGCCGCTCATAGGTACGGATCGCGGCATAGTTCTCGCCGCGCCGCCACCAATTGGCCATCGCCGTGATGATGGCGCCATAGGGCGTCATCACGCTGGAATCGCGGGAATAGACCTGCATCGGCAGTTCCGGCTCCGGCTCATGCCAGTGGATCCGCACGCCGAAATGCTCATAGGCCGCGACCAGCTCCTTGTGCTGCGCTTGCGCCACCTGGATGTTGCAGGGCGCTTCCCGCAGATGCTTGCGCGACAGCGAGCTCGTCGCCATGTGCCTGAGATAGGCTGGCGAGCCCAAAAGCACGTCGGTGAGCCGATCCGTCTCGTTGCGGAACCCCCAATGTTGCAATGGTGGGGTGCCGCCATCCGGGTTACGCCGCTGCAGCGTGAAGCCATCAGTCGCAAAGGCCTGTTCATGACGCGTCATCGATCAATCTCCTCTCGGTATCCACCAGTCGTGGCCGCGGGCTGTCGTTACATATTCAGGCCAGCGGAAATGGATGGGCGGCTCGTAATCGCAAAGCGGCGCGATCCATTTTTCGCCGCCGGTCCCGCCCTCCGTGCGCTCGACAAATTCAGCTCTTGCCGTCTGCCGTGCGCCCTCGTCCTCGAGCAGGCGCAAGGCCGTCAGGGCAATCGTCTTCGATGCACAGACCACCATCGGGTCGATCGTTTCGGCAATGCCGCCGAGCGCGTTCATCACCCAGCCGGGATAGGCAAAGCCGCGCGGTGCCTTTAAAGCCGGCCGCGCCACGTAAAGACGCGCGGTCGGCGCATGCCATGTCATGTCCGTATAGTCGTCTGAGGTTGAATTGACCTGCGAAGGCGGAAGGTCGCGGCGCAGAATGGCCTCGGCCTCGCGCGGGGGGATCAGCTGCTCGCATTCGTCGATGAACGGCTCCTCCATCGCCTCGGCGCCGACGTTGACCTGGATCTCGCGCGCGATCGCCTTGGCCTCCTCATTCCAGCGCGGCGGACCGACCGCCTGCAAAGCCTCCCAAGCGATTTCCGCCATCGCGTGATTGGCGAGACCCGGCCGCGACTTACAGACCCAATGCCGCTCCGCGCGGCATCCGGTCATGGCGGCCGCGTGCTCGGCATTACTGTCGAGAACAGCGGTTACCTGCTCAGCCATCGCAATGGTCGGCACGCGGACCATGTACTGGATTTCGGCAAGCCCGGCCGGCAGATTGTCGGCCGTCGCCTGTCCCGCGGTCAGGATCGCCTCGCTGATCGACCAGCCGCCCTGATGCGGCAGCATGGAATCGCGCAAGGCTTTCGACGTCATATACATCGTCATCAGCGCATCGTTCGCACCCGGCGCCCGCACCGCGGAATGCGATTGCGGGATCGGTGCGCCGTCGCCTGCGCCCCATTTCTCCGGCTGATCGCAGATAAAGCGGTAGATCATCGAATAGGCCGCGCCGCAATGCGTGTCCCAGCGCACGGTGTTGCAGAGCGGCAGCATGTAGAACGGGTGAAACGAGATCATCCCGTCCAGCCCGTCATAATAGCCCTTGGCGGCATGGATGGGCTTCGATCCTCTCACCTTTTCCGCCGGTTCGCCGGTAAAGCGCAACGTGCCGGCAATGCCGTGCCGTTCCATGGCCGCCTTCACCGCCAGAAGGCCGCCGAGGCTTGATATCCCAAGCGCCGAATGCGGGTCTGTATGACCGCCCGCATGTTCGCTCAAGCCCGGCCGCGGACGCCTGACGGTTGCGGCATCCTGGCAATTGCCGGGAACGGCGTCATATTCGGCATACATGCCGATCGTCGGAGCCGGGCTGTTCGTTCCCGCCCGGTTCGACCAGTGGGCGCAGAAGGCCGTCGGCATGCCGCCCGAACCGGCCTCCACATCGAAGCCGTGGCCACGCAGTAGCGTCACGTACCACTCTGCCGAGCGGTACTCGCGCCATGCCGTCTCGCCGAAATCGAAGATCGTGCGGGTCCAGGACGACAGATCGCCGCGATGGCTGTCGATGAAACCGAGCGCCGTTTCCTGAGCAGATGTGACCACGACATATCTCCCCTCACCGACGAGATAATCACCTGGATGGCGGGACAAAAAGTGATATGTTTTCGCAAAACCTGCAAATTCCATTCACCTCAAAGCTCGTGGCACCCGAAATGCGCATCCCTTCCACTCAGGCCCTACGGGCGCTGGAAAGCTTTGCGAGACACGGAAGCGTATGGCGGGCCGCGGAGGAACTGCATCTGACGCGCAGCGCCGTGAGCCATCAGCTGCGGCTGCTCGAGCGCGATCTCGGCTTCGAGCTCCTGCAACGCAGTGGAAAAGGAGTGATGCTCACCCCGCGCGGACGCAAATATGCCAACGACATCCGCAAGGCGCTGATCGTCATTGACGATGCGGGCGGAAGCCGGGGCCCGGCCGGCATCGAAGGCACGCTGCGCATCAGTTGCACCGCCGGCTTCGCCTCGCTCTGGCTATGCACCCATATCGCCGAGTTCCAGGAGAAATATCCTGATATCGCGCTGCGTATCGTCACGCCCCGCAAGCTCGACGATGTCAGCGATGCCAGCGTCGATCTGTTCATCGCCTTTGGCGACGGCAACTGGCCGGGCCGCGCAGTGGAGCTCCTTTGCGAGGTGCAGTTCACCCCGCTCTGCAGCCCGGTCCTTCTCAACAAGATCGGCGGGCTGGCGGAACCAAAGGACGTGTTGAGGGCGCCGCTCCTCCACCTCGACGATTTCGAGGACTGGACACGCTGGCTGGCGCTCGCCAATGTCGACAACCCGGATTGCGAGCGCGGCATCGTCTTCTCCGACATGAATCTCGTCTTTTCCGCCGCTATCACCGCGCAAGGTATCGCCATGGGCGACGAACTGACGTGCCGGAAGGCCATGAGAGCCGGTCAACTCATCAAGCCGTTCGACTTGAGCATCAAGTCCCCGAAATCCTATTTTCTGATCACCGACTTCGCCAAATCGGACCATCCCGCGCAACTTGCCTTTGCCGAATGGCTCAAATCCCGCCTTTCACAAACCTATACGGCGGAATGAAAAGAAATCCGCCTGGCGTGAAATTCATTCACGTGTCCCGGCAATATAATTCAATTGTCGTTGTGACGGATTGTGCCTAGGCTTTCCCGAAAAGGGGAAGAGGTCGATCGATGCCTCAACACAATCGAAAAGTCGAAATCGGGCAAATGGACGAAGCCAGAGCTGCCGAAATCACGGCCGAGGGCATTGGCAAGACATTCGGCGCCTTCCGCGCGCTGAAGGACCTCTCCCTCGATATCAGGCGCGGTGAATTCCTCACCCTTCTCGGGCCTTCCGGGTCCGGCAAGACTACGTTCCTGATGATCCTTGCCGGTTTCGTCGATCCGAGCGAGGGCCGGTTGATGATGAACGGCAAGGACATCACCAATATCCCGGCGGAAGACCGCTCCTACGGCATGGTCTTTCAGGGCTATGCGCTTTTTCCGCATCTGACCGTCGAGCAAAACATCGCCTTTCCGCTCAAGGTCCGCCGCCGCACGCCATCCGATATCAAGCGCCGCGTCGGCGCGATGATCGAGCGGGTGGGTCTCGGTGGGCATGAGAAGAAACTGCCGGCAAAGCTCTCCGGCGGGCAGCAGCAGCGCGTGGCGCTTGCCCGCGCCCTCGTCTTTGGGCCTTCGGTGCTGCTGCTCGATGAGCCGTTCTCCGCGCTTGACAAGAATCTGCGCGCGATGATGCAGGAAGAGGTCAAGCGCCTGCATCAGGAAACCGGCACGACGTTTGTCTTTGTCACCCATGACCAGTCGGAAGCGCTGGCGCTCTCCTCTCGGGTCGCCATCTTCAACCACGGGGAACTCCTGCAGATCGGCAAGCCGCAGGACGTCTACGAACGGCCCGCCAGCCGCTTCGTCGCGGAGTTTCTGGGCGAGATCAATCTGCTGCCGCTTGAGCATGTCAGCCGCAACGGCAGCGGGGCGACCGGACGGTTCGAGGACCGGGCGATCATCTTCGACCAAACGGCGGAGAAGATCGGTCACGAGGCTGTCGCCGCCATCCGGCCCGAACATATGCACCTGACCGAGACGCCGCCCGCCGGCTGCAATGCCATTACCTGCTGCGTCGAGGGCACTACCTATCTCGGCGCGCTGACGAAATACCATCTGAAAACGAAAACCGGGACGCAAATCGCAGTCTCGATGCCGACGGCCGCGATGTCTTCTTTCCATCCTCAAAAGGATGTCTGGGTCTCATGGCCGACCAGGGAGGGATTTTTGCTGCCGGCAGGCAAGTAGCATTCGGAATGTGACGATAACAATCCAGAGGGAAACAAGATGGATCACGCATTTCAAAAGGATTGCCTCGAAATCCTGGCCGACAAGACGGCACGCGGCGAGATCAGCCGGCGGCGCTTCACCCAGATGGCGGCGCTCATCCTGGCGGGCGCACCAGCCCTGCTGCGCTCGACCGGCGTTTCCGCCCAGGCGAAGGATCTCGTCCTCGTCAATTGGGGCGGCGATGCCATAGCCGCCTATGACAAGGCCTACGGCCAGCCCTTCACCAAGGAGACAGGCATCGCGGTCAAGATGGACGGCTCCGGGCCGACCGAGGGTGCCATCACGGCGCAGTTCAAGAGTGGCAAGCCGAGCTGGGATCTGATGGATATCGACCCCTTCTCCGGCATCACGCTTGGCAGGGAAGGCATGCTGGAGCCGATCGACTATTCGGTTGTCGACAAGAACAAGATGCGCCCCGGCTTCGGCTGGGATCATGCCGCCTCCACCTATTTCTTCTCCTACGTCATCGCCTACGACGCATCGAAATTCGGTGATCAAGCGCCAACGGGAATGGCCGATTTCTTCGATGTGGAGAAATTCCCAGGCAAGCGTTCGCTCTATAAATGGGGCTCCGCCATGTGGGAAGCAGCCCTCATGGCCGACGGCGTGGAGCCGGAAAAGCTCTACCCGCTGGACCTCAAGCGCGCGCACGACAAGCTCGCCGCCTTCAAGGAGCATGTCGTCGCCTATTGGGGCGGCGGGGCAGAAAGCCAGTCGGTGCTGCTCGACGGCGAGGCCTCGATGGCCATCATCTGGTCGACACGCGCCCAGCTTCTCGAGCAGGATACTGGCGGCCAGATCAAGTTCATATGGGATCAGGGATTGATATCACCGGGTGCGCTGGGCGTGATGAAGAACAATCCCGGTGGCAGGGAAAATGCGATGAAATTCATCGCCAGCGCTCAAGCGCCCGAGCGGCAGCTTGAGATGTTCAACCTCCTTGGCCAGGGACCGGCCAATCCCGCCACCGATGCGCTCATTCCGGCGGACAGGAAGCGGATCAACTGCGTCGATCCCGCCAATATGGCCAAGCAAGTCCCGCTCGACATGGAGTGGTATGCCGAACACTACGCCTCGGCCTTCGACGAATATACCAAGATCATCTCGGCCTGAGCAAAGCGCCGGAGCGGTGTGCAGTTCCCCAAGACAGCGCCGCTCCGATCAATTTCGGTCTTCGAAAGACAATGAATGATCGCAAAACCATCCGGAAAATTTCTTCTGCTCGCGCCACTGCTCCTGTTTCTCGGCCTCGCCTATGCGGTACCGTTTCTGGGCGTCGTCCGATGGAGCTTTACGCTGCCCGAGCCAGGCATCGGCCAGTATAAAGCCGTCTTTTCCGATCCTCTCGTGCGATCCGTCTTCCTCAGGACATTGCGCATCTGCCTGATCGTCACCGTCGCTTCGCTGCTGGCGGCCTATGCCATTGCCTATGTCTGGGTGCGCGGCACACGCACGCAGCGCATGCTTGCCGAATTCTGCATCCTCGTTCCCTTCTGGATTTCGGTATTGACGCGCGCCTTCGGCTGGCTGGCGCTTCTCTCCAACCGTGGCCTGATCAATACCTGGTTGCAGGCGGCGGGCATCATCGGATCGCCTCTGGCGCTCGCCCGCAATGAGCTGGGCGTGATCATCGGCATGACGCATTTTCTCATTCCCTTCGCGGTCTTCCCCATCGCATCGGCCATGCGCAGCATCGATGAGCGTGTTCTACTCGCGGCACGCGGCATGGGTGCATCACGCAGCCGGATCTTCTGGACGGTCTTTGTGCCCCTGACCTATGGCGGGCTGATCGGCGCAGCCCTCATCGTCTTCGTCTTCGCGCTCGGCTTCTTCGTAACGCCTGCTATCCTTGGCGGTGGCCGCAGCGTCATGGTGGCCGAATTGGTCTATCTTCGAATTTTTCAGAGCCCTGACTGGGGTCTAGGTGCTGCGATCAGCGTCATTCTCGTGCTGTTCATTGCCGCGCTGCTGGCGCTGATGCGGCGCTTCATCAAACCGGCGCATCTCATTGGATAGGCGGATACCATGCGATCGTCGCGGCCAGGTCCTGTAATCCTCATCCTCGCGACAGCCGTCGCGCTGTTCCTGCTGATGCCGCTTGTCGCGGTCGTGCCCGTGTCCTTCACGCCAGCGCGTTTTCTTTCCATGCCTACGGGAACGCTGTCGCTTCGCCACTATCAGGCGCTCATCGAGAACCCGGCCTGGGCGGAGAGCATCCTGCTGAGCCTGCGTATCGGCATTCTCTCGAGCTTCATCGCCACGCTGCTCGCCACCCTCTTCGGCCTCGGCATCTGGATGTATCAGCCGCGCTTTTCCGCCCTGCTGATCGGCTTCGTACTGCTACCGCTCATCGTCCCACCGGTTGTTTCCGCCATGACGCTCTACTTCCTGATGACGGCGCTCTCCGCCTTCAACAATTGGATCGGCTACGACACATGGATCGGCGTCGCCCTCGCCCATGCGGTCATGATTACCCCCTTTGCGGTCGTCCTCATTCTGGTATCGCTCTACCAGGTGGACCGAAGGATCGATCTCGCCGCTCGCGGACTCGGCGCCAATCTCGCCACCCGTGCCTTCAGGGTGATCGTGCCCAACATCAGATTCGGCATCGCAACGGCGGCACTCCTCTCCTTTGTCCTCTCCTGGGAGGAGATCGGCGTCACCCTGTTCATCACCAGCATCAATGCCATCACCCTCCCGCGACTGATGTGGATGGGCCTGCGCGACAATATCGACCCGGCCATCGCGGCGATTTCCGTCCTGCTGATCATTGTCACCGCCCTCATCCTTGGCGTACGGATGATCGTCGAGCGACGCCGGCCGAACGACGCGCAATAAACGGAGATTTTGATTGATTTCAGCAGCGATAATCGCCGCGCTCGAAGCTATCGTCGGAAAGCGCGGTATCAGGGATGCCGACGCCCTGCGGCCAATCCATCCGGGCTTCGACAGCCGCAACCTCGATGCAGGCCTCATGGTCATCCCGAAATCCACTGCCGAAGTTGCCGGCGTGCTGTGCCTTTGCAACGAGCACGGGATTGCCGTCGTTCCTCAGGGCGGACGCACCGGTCTTGCGGGCGGCGCGACCTCGACGGCGGGCGAAATCATCCTTTCTCTGGCGAACTTGAACAGGATCGAGACGATATCGCCCGATGCACAGGTAGCGATTGTCGAAAGCGGTGTCACCCTGCAGGCCTTGCAGGAAGCGGCGGAACATCACGGCCTCTCCAGCGGTATAGACATCGCCGCGCGCGGCAGCGCCACCATCGGCGGCATGATCTCGACCAATGCCGGCGGCATGGAGGCTTTCCGGCTCGGCGTCATGCGCCAGCGCGTCCTCGGTCTTGAGGTGGTGCTTCCCGACGGATCGGTCATGAGCGATATGGCGCAGGTGACCAAGAGCAATGAAGGATATGACCTGAAACAACTCTTCATCGGCGCCGAGGGAACGCTTGGCATCGTCACCCGCGCTGTCCTGAAGCTTGCGCCGAAGGATGAATTCACCGCAACGGCGCTCGTCGCCTGCCCTTCCGTGGCAGCAGCCGTTACTCTTTTCGGCCGGCTGCAGCGCAGCCGCTCCATCCGCGTGTTGCGGGCCGAATTCATGGAGCGGTCTTACTTCCGGCTGGCCGCCGAAACCCTCGGGCCTCCAGCCCTCGCTGCCTTTACCGATGCCTCCGCCTATCTCATCCTCGAATCCGAGGCCCCGGATCAGCACACGGCGCAGACCTCCCTGGAGGAGGCGCTGGCGGCAGCCGTCGAAGACGAACTGATCCTCGATGCGATCATTGCACAAAGCGAAAGCGACCGGCAGCTTATCTGGAAGGTGCGTGAGGAGAGCGATACTGCCACCCGCGCCTATCCCGCCGGATATTGGTTCGACATTTCCGTGCCCTTGCAGGCCCTGCAGGCCTATCTCGACCGGTTTTCAGCTGAAATCACCGCCCTTGGCGACGGGACACGCGGTTTTGTCTTCGGTCATCTCGGCGATGGCAATCTGCACATCTGCGTCGCCAGTGACGGCACGATGCCGGACAAGAACGCGGCCAAGGCTATCGTCTATGTCGGCCTCAAGGAGATGGGCGGTTCTTTTTCCGCTGAACATGGGATTGGCCTCGACAAGAAGGCGGAACTGGAGGCCTTGGTAGATCCGGTGAAATTATCTGTGATGCGAACGATCAAGAAGGCACTGGACCCGAACGGCATCATGAATCCCGAAAAGATCATCGGTTAACGGCGGGCGCAAGTGTAGAAGCACGTGGGCGTCTTGCACTTCGTCCCATCATGTAATATGTAAAGTTACATGAAACGTGACAGCCGCCTCTCCTCCGTTCTCCACGCCCTTCTGCACATGGCCGCCAATGATGGCCCCATGACTTCCGAAGCGCTTGCCCACTGCATGCACACCAACCCGGTCGTCGTCCGGCGCACCATGGCCGGCTTGCGCGAGGCCGGACTGGTGCGCTCGGAGAAAGGGCACAATGGCGGCTGGACGATCGCCTGTGACCTGAGCGAAGTGACGCTGCGCGATATCCACATGGCACTTGGCGAGCCGGCGGTCTTCGCCATGGGCAACCGCAACGAGACGCCGGAATGCCTCGTCGAGCAGGCTGTCAATGCGGCGCTGGACGATACGTTTCACGAGATCGAAACATTGCTGATGGAGCGGTTCGGCCGCCTGACCCTGGCACAATTGGCCGAGGACTTTGCCCGGCGCCTCGCAGCGTATCGGCAGAAAATGGGAAACGAACAGAATGCAATATGATGTCATCATTGTCGGCGGCAGCTATGGGGGCATGGCGGCTGCGTTGCAGCTGGCGCGCGCCCGCCGCAAAATCATGGTGGTCGATGCCGGGCTTCGCCGTAACCGTTTCGCCGAGCACTCGCACGGCTTCCTCGGCCGCGATGGCCACGCCCCGGGTGCGATTGCGCAAGAAGCGAAAGAGCAGCTTCTCGCCTATCCCACCGTTACCTGGGTCGAGGGCAAGGTCCTGAGTGCGATCCGGACAGATAAAGGCTTCCGCGTCGAAACCGATGCCGGGCAGACCCCTGACGGCAGGCGGCTGATCCTGGCGCTCGGGGTCGAGGATCTCCTGCCCGACCTTCCCGGCCTGAAGGAGCGCTGGGGCAAGAGCATCTTCCATTGCCCCTATTGCCATGGCTACGAGCTTGACGAAGGCGATATCGGCGTCCTTGCCGTCGGGCCCGCTTCGATGCATCAGGCGCTGATGTTGCCCGACTGGGGCAAGACGATCCTTTTCACCAATGGTGTCTTCTCGCCCGATGAGGAACAGCTTGCCCAGCTTTCCGCCCGTGGCGTGACCGTGGAGCCCGTGCCGGTCGACGAAATCACCGGCCATGCCGATGTGCACCTCGCCGACGACAGGGTGGTCTCCCTCGCCGGCATTTTCACCGCACCGGCCACCCGGCCGGCAAGCCCGCTTGCCGGACAATTGGGCTGCGCGCTCGATGACGGGCCGATGGGCCCTTACATCCGCGTGAACGACCTCAAGGAGACGTCCGTCCCTGGCGTGTTCGCATGCGGCGACGCGGCCCGCGCCGCGGGTTCCGTCTCGCTTGCCGTCGGCGATGGCGCGTTCGCCGGAGCGTCGGTACACCGCTCGCTCATGTTCGGATAAGCATCACTTCAGAAAGGTCGACAGCGCCGCCGCCGTCTCGCGCGGATTTTCCTCCGGAAAGAAATGTCCGCCGGGGATCGGTGCACCGCTCACGTCATCGGCCCAATCCCGCCAAAGCGCCGAGGGGCCGCCTGCATCGGCATACCATTTCGCCAGTCCGCCCTCGGCGCTCCACAGCACCAGGGTTGGACAGGCGATCCGGCGGCCGGCCGCCAGATCGGCGGCATCATGCTCGCGATCCAGTGTTGCCGCGGCGCGATATTCCTCGCATATCGCATGCACATGCGCCGGGTCGCTCAAGGCTTCGATATAGGCTGCCCGTACCTCTGCGGGAAAGGCATCGTCCCGGGATCCCCATTGCGAGATCGCATTGTCGATCACCGCTTCCGGCGCAGCGATGATCAGGCGCTCGGGCAGCGGCTCGGCTTGCGCGAGCAGGCTCCACGGCCAGAATGCGAGTGCAAGCCGCGCGTCGGCGCGGTCCCAGACTGTCGCCGTGGGCACGATATCAAGGGCCGCCAGCCGGGAGACCGCACCGGGATGGTCGAGCGCCATGCGGTAGGCGACCCGCCCTCCCCGGTCATGTCCGACGACTGCGAATCTATCGAAGCCGAGCGCCTTCATGACCTCAACCATATCGTTGCCCATTGCCCGTTTGGCATGGGGCGAATGATCGGATAAAGCGCTCGGGCAACCGCTGCGGCCATAACCCCGCAGATCGGCACAGACCACCGTGAAATCCTGCATGAGCAGTGGCGCCACATCCCGCCACATCAGATGCGTCTCGGGAAAGCCATGAAGCAGAAGTAGCGGCGGTCCGGATCCCGCGAAGCAAACGAAGATATTCGTCCCGGCGGTCTCAATCCGTGCGTCCCGAAATTCGCTCAGCATCTTCTCGCTTCCGGTTATTGGATAAGCGCAACGCTCGCCGCGATGAAGCTCGCCATGGCGAAAACGGCGCGCGCGACATGGGAATACTCCCAGATGTCCCTCAATTTGGTCCAGTCGGCGCTGCCGTCACCGGCGCGGACCGAGAAGAACAGCCCGCCCGCGCCCTCCAGCTTCATGTCCTTCAGCCAGAAATTATTCACCGGGTGGGTAAAGAGCCAATAGGTCAGATGCGCCGTAGCCAACAGCACCAGCGATGCAAAAAGCCACCAGAATCGCCCTTCTCCGAACGGAACGAGGAAGAGCAGCACGACAAGCGCGATCATGCCGCCGATCTCGCTGAAGCCGCCATAGGTGAAGCCCGGATAATAAATCTGCTGGACGGCAAGATAGGTCTCCTTTGGCAGCCGCATCTTGCCCGGCAGCTCCAGCGCATGCGCAAGCGACAGGGCCATCGCGACCGAGACCAGTATCAGCGTGAAAATGTGGAAGGCGTCGACCATGGGTCCGATCCTCCTCTCGCATAGCCCCATACACCCTACATAGGCCTCGCGCTTTCAGATCAACCCCACGCTCTCAGCTTCGCGGCAGCGCGGTCGAGCCGCGGACGACGAGGTCCAAGTCGATTTTCTCGCGCCAGACTTCGCCTGCGTGGTCAAGGACCGCCCTCACCGCCCGACGGCCGATCTCCGCGATCGGCTGCTGGATGGTGGTGAGCGGCGGAATGGAGATGGCGCTTTCCGGCACGCCGTCGAAGCCGACGATGGAAACGTCGCCGGGCACCGAAAGCCCCTGCGCTTTCAGCCAATCGAGCGCGATGAATGCAATGCGATCCGACTGCGCCAGGACCGCCGTCGGCGGCGATGGCGAAGAAAAGATTTCCTCCAGCGCCGGAAAAACCGTCTCCTGATTGCCATGGGTCTCGTAGATCGGTACCTCCGTGGTGTCTATGCCGGCCGTCTCCAGCGCCTGGAAATAACCCTTCACGCGATCGCGCGAGGCAAGGAAGCTGGTGGCATTGACCCGTTCCATGTTCACCCGGCCGGACGCTCCGTGCTCGTCGAACCGCATGCCGAGAATGGCAAAGCGGCGATGGCCGAGATCGAGCAGGTGCTGCGCGGCGAGCCGCGCCCCGGCCACATCGTCGATGCCGACCACCGACATGGTCTCATCGTCACTGCCGAGCGCCAGCGCCACGAACGGCAATTGCCGCTCGCGTGAGGACTGGATCAGCTTGTCCGCGCCCTCGAGGCAGAAGAGGATGAAGCCGTCGACCAGCGCGTTCTGCATGTTCCAGGCAAGCTCCTCCTCATTCGCAGCCGAGACCAGCGAGATGCCGGTGCCGCTGGCGTCACACGCCTCGGTGATGCCGGACATGAGAACCCGTGCGTAAGGATCCTCGAAGAAATAGCCGAGCGGCAGCACCGTCGCGACGCCGATGGCGTTCACCTTGCCGGCGCTCAAGAGCCGCCCCTTGGGATCGGGACCGCGATAACCTATCGCCCTGGCAACCTCGAGAACGCGCTCGCGCACCTCGTCGCGCACGATCCCCGGCCTGTTGAAGACATTGGACGCCGTCCCCTTGGAAACCCCCGCCGCCTGGGCCAGATCGTGCAGCGTCGGCACCTTTCCAAAATTGATCTTCGCCATGCCCTGTCCTTCACCTCGTTCCTAAACCCTTGATATAACACCGACCTTGAACCGGTTCAAATTTTCACTTGATCTCGAAAGAAAGAGATGTATGATTGAACCGGTTCAAGCGATCGCTTCCCCTGTTTTGAACCGGTCCAACGACCGAACGGGAAGGAATTAGACCAATGACCGCGATAGAATTATCCGCAAGAGCCCGTGAGAAGACCGCCCGCTACGATTTCCTCGGCACGCTCATCGCCGGCTGGCGCGCCATGCGACGCCACCGCCAGGAGCGCCGCGAACTCGTCGCCCTCTCCCGCCGCACGCCCCGCGTCATCCGCGATATGGGTTTTGATCCCGAAGAAATCTATGCCGCCCTCAACAGTAGCTGGGACGAGGTCGACCCCGCCCGGTTCCACAGCCATCTGCCGAAAAAAGAGAAGGTGTGATCAAGGGCAATTCGCTGCATCCTAAAGACACGCGATTCTACGAAGCACTGAAACATGGGAAAATGGCGCACCGTCGCGGGCGAAGATGAGAACTATGTCTACGCTATAGCCCTATAAATGGGAGCTGTCATCGGTCGGAACTCGCAATATAACGGAGGAATCCGGCCTAGGCAGGTTGGTTCTCGCTGGATCATAGGGCGATGGAGTGGGTCCTAGCTGTGCCGGTCGATGTATTGCTTCTGGTCCCGCGAAAGGTCGCGAACAGCAATCTAAGCTCATGGCGTAAGGGGGGCCGTGAACGGACTGGCGGCTTTGCGATGGGAGAGCCAAAAGAGCAGACACGCGCTTGCATCCGGGCCGCACTTCGCCTTGACCGTGCGCCCACCGGTTCAGTTCCCGTCTTCGGCGTCGGGATCGGGCGTCAAGATCGGCCAAGGGCGTCCCGACGCAAGATCGGGATGACGTGGTTCCGATTCTGGCGCACCGTACTCGTCCCGGAGCTTGTCTATGAGGTTGAGACAGCGGGCGGCGGGGTCATCCTTGCCGCCGCTTCCCGTCATCGCCAGCAACTTCCGGCGCAGCTTGACTGCCGGGACAGGCACGACATCGTAAGCACCCTCCCAGTTCTCTGCCGGGACGTGCTCCGTGACAGCGCTTTGGATCGACCGCCACGTCATGAACGAACGTCCGGTTTTCATCTCAAAGTCGATCAGCATCAGTATGCCGTCCGTACCAGGGACTTCGGCAACTGCGCTAGCTAGCAAGGCAAGCTGCTTCGTTGTCGGCCCATCCTTCAAGAGGTCGTGGACATAGGCGCGGACCTCGGAGAACTCCGAAATCAAGCCACTCAATTCGCTTTGCCAACGCCACCCGTCGTATGACTTGCCGTCGAGCGCGCCGCTGACGGTCAAGTCAACAAGGCGGCGCGCGGCGGATACGGTGCCGAACCTCAATGCGGTCGCGCGCCACTGTTGGTTCTGGTAGAGACGCGGGTCTTCTTCTGCGAGCGTGAAAATCACATCTTCTGCGTCGTCCGAGGACGAACTGCCGAGTCCGCGGACCATCTCTTCGAGTATTCGTGGATGGCGCTGAGCGTCCGGCATGCCGCGCACGATGGCGGGCAGATCGGTGACAGGCGTGGCAAACGGCAAAAGGCGCAACCAATCGCGTAGCTGATACGCGTCGCTTTGTGTCAGAATCCAAGTCTCCTTCTCGGCCGCCTCAAAGGTCTCAGCTATGCCGTCGGCCACGAGCTTGATGTCGATGTCCTCGCCAGAGAGGACCAGCGACAACAACAAGGCTGCGCGCGCCTGCCTCGGCGCGAGAGAAATGAGCTTCTGGATCGTCGCGTCACGCTGGCCGTGGGGGAGCCGTGCTCCTACAATGCCGAGCGCAACCGCCAGCTTCACTTGCGCATCTGATGAACCATCGACAATCAAGGTCTCGATTGCGCCGAAGATCGCCTCCGCCTCGATCGATGTCGCGGCGGGATCGGCGGCGCGGGCGTCCCGACGCGCTTCCACGCGCGAGAAGTCTACGCCGATGAGGAACTTTTTGTCGTCCTTGGGTTCGTTTGCCTCAACCCACTGGGCAGCCAGCACACGCGCCGCCAGCTCGCCAAAATGCTCATCCGTCAGGTATTGACGCATCAGCGCAGCGGTCTCTGACGCATTGATTGCCAAGAACGCACGTTGGTACTCGTGCATGTGCGGATGCTGTGCTTCGTGGACAGCGTCGCGATCCTTCCAGCCGCTCGCAGTCGCTTCTTCGCGGAAAGCCCGATAACGACGTAAATTGTCGTCAAGCATGCTTTTCAAGAGTGGAAGATGTGCGACGGACGGTGCGTGGCTCATCATCGTTGCAATGGTAGCCACTCGCCAGCGCTTCTCATCCCCAGCGGCTAGCATGTGCTCAGCCCATTTGCGCGCGAGCACACCGATTGCAGCCAAGCCTTCTTCGCTAAAAGGTCGCGCCCGTTCTTCGTCATCGTTGGTCTCGCGGGAAAACAGCTCGGCCAGTTGGACGATTTCCTCATTATCGGCATCTGCCGCCCGCGCCTGAACGGCGGCCACCAAACTTGCGCCCGGCGTGTGGCCGATACGGTCTCGCAGACCGTGATAGCGATCACCCGCAGCCTGATCGTATTTCCCGCTGGCGTCGCGCACGACTTTCCCAGCGGCAAGATACGCGTCGATCAGCCGGCCGACAGCGATTGGTCCTAACACTGAGGCGGCAGCTTCTGCGCGGTCGTCGTGGCGGTTTGTCTCTTCGAGGGAAATTCCGAGCAGCTTGTCGTCCTCAAGGGAAAACCCGGCGGCGGCAAGAATATTGTCCGCGCCGTAGAAGAGATTTCGGTGCTCGCGCACGCGCCGTAGCAACCCCTTGGCGAGAGCCTGCGGATAGCGTTTTCGCACTTCATACAAAAGGTGGAATTCGGCATCGCGCTTCCGGTCGATCTCCATTTCAGCAACAATCTCAGCGACCTCGGCATCGCGATCATCTCCCTCCGGCGCGTAGACGAGCGTGCGCAGGCGCTGGAAGTGCGAAATGCCAAAAGCTTTGCGCCGCTCACGCGCGCTCTGGAGTTTCCGCTGGATGGCATCGACTGCAATATCGTCGAGGTGACCCTTTTCGGCGAGGATGTCGTAGGTCGCGTCGCCGGCGTCAGCGAGCAAGTCGGCGACGTGGCGATCCGCTCGTCGAAATGAGAGCGCATCGACCACTGTCGCCTTCACGTCCGGATCGCCGTCAGTTTTCGCGATTGCGGTCGCAAGGTCGAGACCGTCGATTCCGCCATGCGATGCGATTTCATGCAGTACATTTTTGCGGATTTCCGGTGGCAAGGCTGCGATGCGCGCCGACGCGTCGTTCCCAAGCACGGATGGGCGAAATCGCTTCGCCGCTCGGAGAGCGGGCAAGTGCACTTGGCTGTTTGGGTGCGAAATAAGCGGCCAAATCAGGTCGCCGAATTCCGGCCTGCCGGACGCGATCATGAATCGCACCGCGCGATCCACCTTGCCGGGCGCGTGCCACTGCTCGGCGAGGCTCCGCATTTCGGCGCCGATCGGCGCCCATATCTCGTCGGTGGCGCGGAAGATCATCTCGCCCGCGAGGACGGGATCGACGTCAAAAGCTGTGCGGATGGCGGCGCTGCATGCGGCCTTATGCGCGGCGTCGCCGCGCGCGCTCCGTTCGACGGCGAACAGGACTGCTTCCTCCCACGGGCGCTGATCGAGCACGTCGGCTTTCAGTTTCTCCCGTGCTGCCGGATCGCTGACGGCTTGTAGCATCAGTCGTTCGACGTAGTGCGAGGCGTACCATTCCTGAAATTGCTGGTGCTGGAACGAATAGCCCGGCGTGTCGCCGGAGCGCGTCAGAACATGATTGCTGACAAGCGTGTCGAGCAACGTGTCCGGCTGTGTGGTGATGGTCATCTGCCCATCGGCCATCAGGACCCGCGCGGTCTCGGCAACCGATTTGCGCGCGTTGCTGTCCGTAATCGCCGTGTTAGCCGTTGTCGTGGCGAACACGGCGAGATTATCCAAATAGTCCTGCTGGAAGCCGAGGGCCACGGCATGAAGCGCCGCAGCACGGCGGGCTTCCTGCTCGTGCGCGGCAACGAAGCGCCGTAGCACTTCTTCCTTTGTGGTCGGAAAAGGTGCGCCCTCTGGCAGCGACAGCAGTGCCGTGAGATAGAGAGGGATGGTGACGAGTTCGCGGACGCCCGCTGTCCGCCAGGCTTGATCGACGAGCTGTGCGCCATCCTCGCCGCGCATGGCGCGCGCAATCTCCATTTGCTGCTCGTCGTCAAGCGGCAGCAAATCGACCCGCGTCCCACCGAAAGGAATGTCGAGGGCCTGCTTGCGCGTGGAAATGACAAGACCGAGCTCCGGCAATTCAGTCTTGAGGGCAGTGATTTGCACGCGCGCGCGTTCGCGTGCGGCGGGATCCAGTTCGTTCCAGCCGTCAAGAAGCAGCACAACGCCAGGATTCGTCGCGACGGTGCGGAAATCCTTTTCCGAAATGTCGTGGAATGCAGGACGTTTCAGGATGGATACCAGCAGCGTGTCGGCACCGGTGGCCCAATCGCCCAAGGGTACGATAAGCGGTGTGCAGTTGCCGATCTCCAACACTCCTTCAGCGATCTGAAAGAGTGTCGTCGTCTTTCCCATTCCAGGCGCCGCGACAAGCATCAGGTCGTCCAACGTGGTCACAGCGTTAGCGAGCGCGCGCGTGCTCAGCGCCTCATCCACATGCTTCACCTTCAATGTGAGCGTGAGCGCCACGTTTGTGCCCGGCCATTTGGGTGTTCGGCGGAACACGGCCAAGTCGGCGGCGGCGGCGACTTGCAGGCGAGCGCTGATTTCCCCAACAGTTGGCGGCATTGACGGGCCGAAAGCGATCTTGTCAATTACGCTGCGCCACATGTCCTCCGAGTGCTTCTTTTTCCACTCTTGCAAGAACGACTCGGAAAAAGCGGGATCAGCCGAATCGATCGCTTTGGCGCAGTCTTGGCAAAGCCAAATTCCGTTCTCATGCGATTTTCGTTGCTCGGGCGTCATATCGGCGCGATAGCGGCGCGCGCCAGGTCCGGGGGCTGCAGCGCAGATATGGGCGGCAACTCCAATGTTTACTTCCTTTACACCGTCGCTCGTCGGCGCTGATGTCAACTTTCTGCAGCTAGGATTGCTGCAATGATACCGGGCTTGCTTTGCAAGACGATTCTTTGTCGCCTGAGAAAAGTCATCTCTGTTGCTATTCTTTGCCATCGAAGGTTGCTCGGATTATGTATCTTGGATAGTTTTTGCGAGTTGCCCTTTCAAGGAAAGGTCGCCGATCTCGGCTGCCATCAAAAGCAAAGACACATACCCAATTACCTCAACAAGATCGCCAGCGCTTCCATCAATCGCAGCCACCGATTCCGCTGCGAAATCAACATCCCCTGTTCGCAGGTGTTCAATCAACTCCAAAGCCACCGATTGCAAATCCACATCAAAATCATGAAATCGCTTGGTCAGTTCATCGCGCCGCCTAACGAAGCCTGTATCTAACTTTCGGCGGGTGGCGATTTCTTCTTCAGGACGAATCTCGGTTCCAAGGCCTTTTTGATCCATTGCGCCAAGTTCGCCGGCCAGACTTGTCACCTCCCCAAACAAGACTGCCACAGCAGATGAAGCTTGCTGCAAGCCAAGTTCTTCAGCCCAGAAGGCAGCGCCTTCCACGTCAGGGAGGAGAGTCTGGTAACCAGACTTTGCGAGCGCCGGGAACACGACATCCTCAATGTAAGGCATGATTGTCAGGTGGATAGACGAGTCCACCAATGACCGCACGAGTTCGGCTTGTTCAGCGAGCGTGACTACCGCATCTGCAATGTCGGGTGCGCGTAACAGCGCGAGAACATCTGCTGGCGGCCAGGGTAAAATACCCTTGGCGTTAACGCGAAGATGAAACTCCGCGACGACCCCGGCCTCCTCGGCCAAGCGCTCAATTTCTGCCTTTCGCTGAGCTAGTCGTGTTTCCCCGGCAACTTTGGCAGAAAGGGATACAAACCGAACGGCATTGCCTACTCGCGCCCCTTTGCCTCGTGCCGCCCAAGTTACCGCTGGCGCTTCCTTCCTTTCATGGGCTTCTCCGGCCAGAACTCGCAACGTCTCCAAGAGCGTTTTGAGTCGGGTAAGCATTGGCGGAGGACCATCGGCGATGAGCTGCCAAGGCTCTTCGGTAATTGCAGTGTCGACATCGGCGATGAGATCGCTCAACCAGGCAATGTATGCGCCAGCTTGGTCGGGCAGTATCGCGAACCTCTTGACGAGATTGACGCTTGCGCTGTTCAGGAGGTTCTGAAACTTGGTGACGGCTGTACTAGCCTCTCCGCTTCCCGTGCCCGACGCTTCCCATGACGAAACAGCAGGAGGTGTCAGCGCTTCAGTATCCGCATTGAGTGAATTCAGCCTGTCGGCGAGGCTGACGAGAGCATCCTTTCCTCGAAAATGAGCATCGAAGACCTTCTCCAACGTCGGCACAAGGGCCTCGAGAATGACCACGCCTCTTGCAAGATAATCGCTATAGCTCGGAGCGGCGACGCGGCGGGAGATCAGATCCCGCCAACGCCGGTTCCATTGAGGAACTGACGGTGGAGGGAGATTGTCACGGGGCATCCGCTTTGTCGCGAGCGGCAACTGGGCAAGGCCAGCCAATTCGCCGCTTGCGGTGATGGCGTTGGACACCGCAATGTCAGCCGACGGGCACAGGGCCAAAATCAGCTTGCACAAACTCACAACCGCGTCATGCGGATTTTCCTGTACGGAGCTGGCAACGTACCAAAGATCGCAACGGACGATCACTCCATCATCGGCATCTTTTATTGTTACAGGCCCGGCCCAAGCCGTCTCTGCCTGAACCCGTGCGAACAGCGCCTCTTGCCCGACCTCGGCGACCCAATGACTGGCGATCTCACGATCCAGAGCGGAGAGTGTGCCCATCACCGACCCCACAAGATTTAGATCGGCGTTCAACAGCCCATCTGGAGCATGCACGAGGCTGGCCCGTACTGCGGCCGGTAAAGGCATTCCGACCAAGGCCGCGAGAATCTCATCAAGGCTCGCGAGGTCCGCTGTCTCGATCACGGCAGACAAGGCAGAAGGCGACATACGCTCCATCAACAGGCGACGGGGGTCATCTTCCGGCGAGCCTTTGATCTGCGAAAGTCGATCTGCCGCAGCCTGGACCTTCGGGATGATGCTGAGACTACTCAGATCAATACCGGCGATCCCGAACATTGCAGCGCTCCCGACTTGCGTTCGCGGCAGCGCACGCGCTTCAGGAGTGTCCAGCCATTCGTCCACGCCCAAGGAAACGCGGCCTGAACCTAGACCCCGGAGCGCCGAGGCCAACGCCCGCGCATCCTGCTCGTTCTCCAAGCGGGCAATCAAGCCATCGAGCACGGCCGGGACAGGTAGGCGCCGCACAGATAGCGTGTCGGCGACCAAGGGCTCGAGACCGGTGGCGAGAACGCTTGCAACTGTCCGTTCGAAACTCGTTTGGAGGGTCGGCAATATTGTCTGGTGTGTGAGCCGCAGCAATTCTTCGGATCGAAGCTGGTGTAGGCCGGTAACCGCGCCCGGAGCAGGCGAACGAACCAGATGTTCCTGGATAAGGCGCTGTAAAGCGCGTGACAGATCGGCATCACTGACCGAGAGCGTTCGCGCCAATCGCGACGCATCGACTTCAGCATTTGCCGCGCCCGCCCAGGCGCCGGATCGCAAAATATCGAGTTCAAGGAAACGATCCGGATCCGAAACTCTGGCCGCGACTTGATCAGCGAGGAGTTCGTGCATCCTTTGCCCGCGCGTCAGGATATGGACATATTCTAAAAGAAGGCCATCGCTCATCTTCCACGGCTCGCGCCAACCGGCCCAGTTCGTCTTTTCAGCTTCGCGTAGTTCTCGCCAGAGTCGTTCTGCGAGTTCATCATCGGGATCGACGCGTATTTCGGCTGCACGCGCACGCTCGGCAATCAGCGTGACATCTTCTTCCCGGACCGAACCGAGTAGGACGACGCCGGGCACGGACATCGCTTCTTTGAGCAAGGCGCCCCAGCTTTCCGGCCCATTCCGACCGACATCATCCATGACAAAGCCCAAGGGGCTGTCTTCTGAAGCGCGGAACGTCCGGACTAACTGGCGCAGCGATGGAATATCCGCCGCGCTCAGACGACGGATACGAAACCACCGCACCGTATGGCGCAATGCGTTGGCGGTCTCCCACATTAAGGCGGATTTTCCGGCCCCTGACGGTCCGACGATCAACGCGGCCCGGCGTTTTTCAATAGCGTCCACCAACGCCGATCTGGTCCGGGGACGTTCAGCCACCAATCCTGCCGCGATGTGACCGGGTTCCACATCAACCCCAAGATAAAAGTTCGGATCATTGAGAGGTGTGAGGAAATCGACCGGTTCGCAGATGCCATCCCTGAGGGCGCGTTCGATTGCATCAACGTCGATGGTGGCCAAGACATCGCGGATTGACGCTTCGGTGTCAGAGATCGAAAGGCCGCGATAGTTCTCAGGCGCCAATCGGCCATTCGCGTCTGCCAAAGAGCCCACGCGAACAAGCAGTTCGGCAAAGCACATCTGGGCCGCAATCGGGGCGCAGTTCAACCGATCTACGATCAGGCTGATCCCCCATTCCTGCGGCGAGGTCGCCACGATGATCGATGTTCTCGGGAGAAGATCAGAGGCTCCACTGAACTTTGAAAGTCTGGTGCTGATCGGACCTTCGATTGAGCGGACTGGGGGGTGGTCGTCGGGGGGACTGAGGCCCGCCACCTCCCGCTCAAGAACGAGTTCCAGTCGTTGCGGCCGCGGTGCGGAGCCAAGCGACCGGTTCCACAGGTCCTCAATGTGTCCGACCGTCTCGCCTCCGGTATAGTCCCCGAGGTGTTCCCGCCGGCTCTTGACTTGGACAAAGCTCGTTGCTTCGCCACGCAGCTCAATATCGTCACCACCTTCCGGCATCACGATGGCAGGCGCTCGCTGACCAGCCCATATCTCCACTGCCAACCAAGCGGACACGGCGTCTTGGTAGCGAAAGCCGCGGCCTGCGTTGGATCCGGCCCTAGACGCAGCCTTGGCCGGCTTAGACGATGGCTTTGGGTCACGACTCCGCTTGTTGTGTTTAGCCTTCTTCTCCAAGTATCCCATCCCTAGCCTTCTCGGTCTCAAGCTGCAACGGGACGACCTCGCTGTCGAGATCAAGGAGCTTCAGGAGCGGCTGTCGTCCAGCGAGCCCGAGATCACACCGGACAAGATCAAGCGGTTCGCCCGATTATTGCGCGACCGGCTGACGAACGGCTCCCCGGAATTCCGGCAGGCCTATGCGCGAATCCTCATGCAGGAGGTGCGTGTTACGAAGGAAGAGATCAGGATCAGCGGCTCGAAAGCGATCCTCGCAAAGGCCGCCTCTCAGGAAACGGGAAAGACCCCGCCTGCAGTTCTCTCTTTTGTTCGAGAATGGCGCACCCGACAGGATTCGAACCTGTGACCTCTGCCTTCGGAGGGCAGCACTCTATCCAACTGAGCTACGGGTGCAGACATCCGGCCGGAGCCGCATGCGCGTTGCGTTTCTAGCCGAAGCAATCCGTCGCTTCAATGGCCAATTTTGCCTTTCTACAGAAGAGGAGCCGCGGCGGTGGCGGACGAGCTTCCCCTGTCGGAGAAATGCCCTGCCCCCTGGTTCCCGCACCGGGAGGTCGAGTATGCCACCGCGCGCGGCAACCCCGCCTCACAAAGCGGCAATCTTTTTCTCACGAACATGCCTGCTGGCGCGCACGATATGATCGAAATGCTCGATCGAAGCCGGCTCGCCCAGATGGAAGCCCTGCCCCGCCGAGCAATATTCCTCCGTCAGGAAGCGCAATTCGTCGGAAGTCTCGATTCCTTCTGCAAGGACCGGCAGGCCCAGCCCGCGGCCAAGCCCGAGAACGGCCCTGACGATGGCGGCCGCCTGCTGGTTCTTGTCGACCGATTTGATGAACGACCGGTCGATCTTGATCACATCGAACGGGAATGCCCGGATATTCGACAGTGAGGAATAGCCCGTGCCGAAATCGTCCATGGCGACGCGGACGCCAAGTGATTTCACCTGCCGCAGGGTGCCCAGTGCGCGGTTCATGTCCTTGATCAGCGCCGTTTCGGTGATCTCCAGCTCCAGCCTGTGCGGCGGCAGGCCCGTCTTGACGAGCACATCATGGACCTTCTGCGGGAAGTCCTGACTGTGGAGCTGGACGACCGAGACATTAACCGCCACCGTCAGGGGCAATTCCCAAGAGGCAGCTTCGCGGCAGGCCTCAAGCATCGCCCAGTCACCGAGCTCGACGATGAGGCCGCTTTCCTCGGCGATGGGAATGAAGACATTGGGCGGCACATCGCCGCGGCGACGGTTGTGCCAGCGCATCAGCGCCTCGAAGCCGATGATCTCGCCGCTGTCGATCTGCATCTGCGGCTGGTAGACCAGCTTGAGCTCGCCGCCGGATATCGCATGACGCAGCTCGTGTTCGATCAGCCGGCGCTCCTTCGTCTCCTCACCCATCTTCGCTTCGAAGAAACGATAGGTGTTCCGGCCCTCGGCCTTGGAGCGGTAAAGCGCCGTGTCGGCATGGCTGAGCAATGTCTCGCGATCCGCGCCGTCTTCCGGATAGATGGCGATGCCGATGCTGCTCGACACGACCGACCGCGCGGGCGAATTCGCGTTTTCGGCCTTTAGGGCATCCAGGATGTTCTCCGCCAGCCGGCTGATCGCGGCCGTGCTGGTGACGCCGGGCACGATGATGGCGAACTCGTCCCCGCCGAGGCGCGCCAGCATGTCCTCGCTGCTTAGAAGGCGGCTGACGATCGTAGCCATCTTCTGCAATATCTCGTCGCCGGCGGCATGCCCGAAAAGATCATTCACCTCCTTGAACCGGTCGAGATCGAGGCAGAGAAGCGCAACGCGGTTTTCGCCCCTGATATCCGTGGTCGCGATCAGCTGATCGAGCCGCGCCGCAAAGCTGCGGCGGTTTGGCAGCCCCGTCAGCATGTCGTGATGCGCGAGATAGCTGATATGCGCCTCCGCCTCCTTGCGGGCCCGCAGGTCGCGAATGGCCACCGCCCGATGCCGCTTTCCGCCGAAATCGATATTCTGGGCGATCAGCTCCACCGGTATCATCTCGCCGTCCACCGTCTTCAGGTCCGCCTCCAGCACCTCGTTCTGGCCGCTTGCTAGCTTGCTGCGGACATGGGCATCAGACAGCATTTGACCGATGGAGGCGCCAATGAGCGATTGGCTGCTGATGCCGGAAAGGACCGAAAAGCTCTCATTGGCGGTGATGATGATGTCTCCGTCGCAGATGACGAGGCCTTCCACCGCCGCGTTGACCAGCTTGCGCATACGGTCCATTTCCGTCGCTGTCCGGCGGCTGCGCATGTCGAGGGCCGCGACCGCCAGGGCGGATATGAGAATCACGACGCTGGCAAGCGCGATCGCGACCGCGAGCCAGCCGGAGGCGATCGCCGTGACCGGAACCTTGATCGAACTGTCGGGCATGATGCTTATCGCGCCCATGGCGGTGAAATGATGGCTGCATATGGCAAGGGTGAGAAGCGCAGCTCCCGCCAGTTTGCTCTTCATGCCGCCGGCGGCAAGAGCGACGCGCATGGCGGCCGCCCCCAGGAGCACACCCAGCACGATTGCCGCGATGACGAACACCGGATCCCAAGCGATCTGCCCCTCCACCTTGAAAGCCGCCATTCCCGTGAAATGCATCGCGGCGATGCCCCCGCCGACGATGGCACCCCCAAGCAGATCGCCATGCGGATATCGGCTTTTCACCGCTACCAGCCCGCCGAGGCCCGTCATCGCCACCGCAAAGACCAGCGAAAGGCCGGCGAGCGTGACGTTATAGCCCTGCGGGAGGTTGGGGGAAAAGGCGAGCATCGCGATGAAATGCGTCGACCATATGCCGAAGCCGCAGGCGACTGCCGCAATCGACAACCACAATGTCGGGGCGTTCGACCTGCGTGCATAGCGCAGCAGATTGACCGCGGCAAAGGAGGCGAGCGCACAGACGATCGCAGCCAGAAAAACGAGCCGCAGATCATGCTCGTTGACAATACAATTATATACGGTCAGCACACCGCTCTCCCAAACGCCCCGATATGAACTCCCCGATTGAACAATCGATAATATTAGCTAGCTCTGCAAATTGGAACCGGAAAAAAGACCTTTTGGTAAAAAGAACACAGGGAAACAAATACTTAAAAATGCATCAAAATTGGGAACCATTTAGTATCGGAAACCGGGCAGAGGCGCGATGACGCGATCGGCCGGCCCGTTTCTTCACCCGTCCGCAGCCGAACAACAAATCCGTCGCGCAACCGTTGATCGTTCCCGGCGTTTGCCTATCTGGTCGAAAGAAGAACACGCCGTTCCGGTCTGCCGGCATCGAGGAGGATTGAGATCGTGAGCATCACGCGCGAAGAGGTCATTTCCGTGCTCGGGCCAGTGGACGACACACTGGTCGCCGATATCGTGACCACCGGCGCCACGCTTGAAGAACTCGTTCGCGCGTGGGGGTGGATCAACAATGACGAAGCACTGGTGAAGGAGGGAATTTCGCCCCCTACCGGACGGGCGGCAGAGCTTATCGACCTCCTGTCACAGGATGACGAGGAGGAGGAAATATAAGTGCCATGAAGAAGCGGTAGCCCCTTCGACGACGGCGCGCGCCGGGCGACTGCGGCGCCTCGAATTTTTCTGCTATACTTCTCTTGAAACGGATTTTCGGCGCAACCAGATTTTTTGCGCGCGATGCCGTTCAGCGGGTTGCGCGTCCCGTGCCGGGCGTTTTCGGCCGGCGCGAGGAGCTTTCTAAACTTGTTTGTCACCCTTGCTTATCCAGGAGGAGAACAATGAAGTTCCGCCCATTGCATGACCGCATACTTGTTCGCCGCATCGAGGCCGAGGAACGAACGGCCGGCGGCATCATCATCCCGGATACGGCTAGGGAAAAGCCGCAGGAAGGCGAGGTCATCGCCGTCGGCCCCGGCACCCGCAGCGAGAGCGGACGATTGCAGCCGCTCGACGTGAAGGTCGGCGATCGCATTCTCTTCGGCAAATGGTCTGGAACCGAGATCAAGCTTGATGGCGAGGACCTGCTGATCATGAAGGAAGCCGATGTGATGGGCATCGTGGAAGCTGATGCCGCGCAAGCGAAGGCTGCCTGAAACGACCGGTTCCCGGAGAACACCTGAATACTGCCTCATGAAGGAGTAGAACAATGGCTGCCAAGGAAGTGAAATTTCATTCGGATGCCCGCGATCGCATGTTGCGTGGCGTCGATATTCTGGCCAACGCCGTCAAGGTGACGCTGGGCCCCAAGGGCCGCAACGTGGTCATCGACAAGTCCTTCGGCGCACCGCGCATCACCAAGGACGGTGTATCGGTCGCCAAGGAGATCGAACTGGAGGACAAGTTCGAGAATATGGGCGCCCAGATGCTGCGCGAGGTGGCGTCGAAGACGAGCGATGTGGCCGGCGACGGCACGACCACGGCCACTGTCCTCGCCCAGGCGATCGTGCGCGAAGGCGCGAAAGCCGTCGCCTCCGGCATGAACCCGATGGACCTGAAACGCGGCATCGATACCGCCGTGGAGGCGGTCGTGGGCGAGTTGAAGAAGAATGCCCGCAAGATCTCCAACAATTCCGAGATCGCCCAGGTCGGCACCATTTCCGCCAATGGCGATACGGATATCGGACAATTCCTTGCCGAAGCGATGGAAAAGGTCGGCAATGAGGGCGTCATCACCGTGGAGGAAGCCAAGACCGCCCAGACCGAGCTGGAAGTGGTCGAAGGCATGCAGTTCGACCGCGGCTATCTCTCCCCTTACTTTATCACCAATCAGGAAAAGATGCGGGTGGAGTTCGAGGATCCCTATATCCTCATCCATGAGAAGAAGCTCTCCAATCTGCAGGCCCTGCTTCCCGTGCTCGAAGCAGTGGTGCAATCCGGCAAGCCGCTTCTCATCATAGCTGAGGATGTCGAGGGCGAAGCGCTTGCCACGCTCGTCGTCAACAAGCTGCGCGGCGGCCTGAAGGTCGCCGCCGTGAAGGCGCCTGGCTTCGGCGATCGCCGCAAGGCCATGCTCGAGGATATCGCCATCCTGACCGGCGGCACCGCCGTCTCCGAGGATCTCGGCATCAAGCTCGAAAACGTCACGCTGCAGATGCTCGGCAGGGCCAAGCGCGTGCTCGTCGAGAAGGAGAACACCACCATCGTCGATGGCGCCGGTTCGAAAGATGAAATCCACGGTCGCGTCAACCAGATCAAGACGCAGATTGAGGAGACCACCTCCGACTATGACCGCGAGAAGCTGCAGGAGCGCCTGGCTAAGCTTGCCGGCGGCGTTGCCGTCATCCGCGTCGGCGGATCGACGGAAATCGAGGTGAAGGAGAAGAAGGACCGCGTCGACGACGCCCTGCACGCGACCCGGGCCGCTGTAGAGGAAGGCATTCTGCCGGGCGGCGGCGTGGCGCTTTTGCGCGCGGCGAAAGCGCTCGACAATCTTCCCGTGGCCAATGACGACCAGCGCGTCGGCGTCGAGATCGTCCGCCGCGCCATCGAGGCCCCTGCCCGCCAGATCGCCGAGAATGCCGGCGCGGAAGGCTCGATCGTCGTCGGCAAGCTGCGCGACAATCCGGATTTCTCCTATGGCTGGAATGCGCAGACCGGCGAGTTCGGCGATCTCTATAAGGCCGGCGTGATCGACCCGGCCAAGGTGGTGCGCACCGCGCTCCAGGATGCCGCATCGGTGGCGGGCCTTCTGGTGACGACCGAGGCCATGGTCGCCGAGAAGCCGAAGGCGGAAGCCCCAGCTCCGGCCATGCCTGGTGGCGGGATGGACTTCTAAAACGCCCCATCCGGTTCGCAGATGAAAAAAACCGCCGCTTCGAAGCCCGAAGCGGCGGTTTTCATTTATTTGAAGATCGCAAGCGGCTTATTCGGCCGCGACGATCTTGCCGTTTTCCCACTTGTAGAGGTCGAAGCTCGGCGAGGAGAGATCGCCGGTCTCGGCATAGGTGAGCTTGCCGATCACCGTGTCGATCGCGTCACCCGACTTGAGCGCCTTCGCGACAGCCTGGGCATCGTCTGCGGAGCCCGCCTTTTCGATGCCGGCCTTCAGCACCTGAACCGCAGCATAGGCGTTGAGCGTGAACGCCTCGGCAGGAATATTGTTCGCCTGCAGTTCCTTGATGATGTCGGCAGCGGCCGGATTCTTGGTGGCGTCCGAAGCGTTGGTGAAGATCGTTCCGGCGGCAGCATCACCGGCGATTGCCCAATATTCGGTGTTGGAGAGGCCCTCACCGCCGATGATGGTGGCGTTAACGTTCTGGTCCTTCAGTTGCCGGGCGAGCAGGCCGCCCTCGGGATGATAACCGCCGAAATAGATCACATCGGCCTTCGCCTCTTTCAGGCGGGTTACCAGCACGCTGAAATCCTTGTCACCGGCATTGAGCGATTCGTCGAGCACTTCGTTGACGCCGCCCTTGTTCAACGTCGCCTTGAAGGCGTCGGCGAGACCCTTGCCATAGGGCCCCTTGTCATTGACGATGGCAATGTTCTTGCCCTTCAGGTTCTTCAGCACATAGTCGGCGGCGACTTCCGCCTGCTGGTCGTCGCGGCCGCAGGTGCGGAACACATTCCACAGATCGCGGCTGGTCAGGGCCGGGGTCGTAGCCGTCGGCGTCACCATGAGGGTGCCGTTCTCCGCCAGGATATCGGATACCGGCATGGAGGTGCCCGACAGCACCGGGCCGACCACGTAATGGATGCCCTCACCTATGAGCTGGTTGGCGACGGAAACCGCCTGCTTCGGCTCACCGGCGGTATCGACCAGCTTCAGCACGATCTTCTCGCCGCCGATGCCGCCGGCCTTGTTGATCGCCTCGACGGCGCTTTCAGTGCCGTTTTGGACCTGGATGCCATAGGCCGCCACCGGTCCGGTCACCGGCGCGATCAGGCCGATCGTGATATCGGCATGGGCCAGTGGCACGAACATGATGCTCGCCGCGAGCGTAACCCCAGAAAACAACGAAAAACGCATGATTTCCTCCTTCATGAGAGCCCCCCCGGGGCTATTGGCTTAAAACACGAGATACAGGCATTACTTGTGTAGAGAACTTAATGCAGTTCTGAGAGGTTGTTGCAAGAGTGAACAGGCAGAACCGCGCACTGGAAGCGGTCAATCCTCCGCTTCCAGCATTTCCTTCACTGCCGTGGCGAGCTGCTTGAGCGAGAAAGGCTTGGGCAGGAAGCCGAATTTGGCATCCGCCGGCAGGTTCTTGGCAAAAGCGTCCTCGGCGTAGCCGGAAACGAAGATGAACTTGATGTCGGGATGGTCCTTGCGCAGTTCGCGCAGCAGCGTCGGACCGTCCATCTCCGGCATGACCACGTCGGAGACCACGATGTCGACCTTGCCGTCCAGGCCGGCGAGCACTTCCAGCGCCTCCACGCCGGACGATGCCTCGTGCACCGTATAGCCGCGCGACTGCAGCGCCCTCACCCCGCCCATGCGCACCGCATCCTCGTCCTCGACGAGGAGCACGGTCGCCGAACCCGAAAGATCCCGGGGCTTTTCGGCCTTCTTTTCTTTTGCGGCCTCCTTCCGGCCGTTTTCTGCAAGCGCATCCTCGGCGGAGACCGCCGCTTCCACGTGCCTGGGCAGGAAGATCTTGAAAATGGTCCCCTTGCCCACTTCGGAATCGCAATAGATGAAACCGCCCGTCTGCTTGATGATGCCATAGACCATCGACAGGCCAAGCCCTGTGCCCTTGCCGACTTCCTTGGTGGTGAAGAACGGCTCGAAGATCTTCTCGATCACATCGGGCGCAATGCCCGTGCCGCTATCTTCAACCTCCACAAGCACGTAATCGGCGGCGGGGAGTTCGCGATAGTTGAAGGTCGCCGCCTCCGCCTGGTCCACATTGCGCGTGCGGATGGTCACCGTGCCGCCTTCCGGCATGGCGTCGCGCGCATTGACGGCGAGATTGACCGCCACCTGCTCGAACTGCCCGAGATCGGCCCGCACCGGCCACAGATCGCGGCCGTGATCGATCTTCAATTCGATATCCTTGCCGACAAGGCGGGCAAGCAGCATCCGGAGATCGGCCAGAACGTCGGTGAGATCGAGTATTTCCGGCCGCAATGTCTGCCGGCGCGAGAAAGCGAGAAGCTGGCGCACCAGCGAAGCGGCGCGGTTGGCGTTCTGCTTGATGTTCATGATATCCGGAAAGGACGGATCGGACGCGCGGTGGTTGGTCAGGAGCAGGTCCGACGACATGATGATCGCCGTCAGCACATTGTTGAAATCATGCGCAATGCCGCCGGCGAGCTGGCCCACCGCCTGCATCTTCTGGCTCTGCGCCATCTGGCCTTCTAGGGCCTTCTGCTCCGTCGTCTCCACCGCCGAGACGATCGCCGCCTCCTCGGCTCCCTCGCCCCCGACATCGGAAACCGGGCTGACATAGAAGCGGATATGCCGCTGCTCATCGTTCGGCAGAACCGTATCCACCGGCGATATCTCAGCCTGCCCCGCGAAAGCGGCGGCCAGCGCCCGTGAAAAGGCCTCGCGGTCGCGCTCATGCACCACGCTTTCGAGCTTGACGCGGCGGTCGACGGCATCGCTGTCGACGACGGGAGAGAAGATGTCGAGAAACCGCGCATTGGTCCTGAGCGTCTGACCCTTGGCGTCGACCGCGGCGATGGCCATGGGCGCGGAATTGAAGAAGCGGGTGAAGCGCACTTCCGCCGCCCGCAAGGCTGCGGATGCATCCTGTCCCTCGGCCCTGTTGAGCACGATGGTCCGGCTCGTGCCGCGTTTGCCGTCGCGCTGCGCCTGCACACGATGGTAGAAGCGCACGGCGAGGCTCTGGCCGTTGAGCTTGGCGAGGTCGAGATCGATGACCGTGTTGCGGCTCGAACCCGGATCGGCCTTGACCGCATTGATAAGCGCCATGCCGTTGCCGGCGACGATATCGCTCAGCATCAGCGAGCCGGGAACGAATTTGGTGAGATCGACGCCGAGCCATTCCGCGAGCGTCGCGTTGAGATAGATGATGCGACCCGACGGATCGGTGGAGAAGAAGCCGGCCGGCGCGTGATCGAGATGATCGATGGCTTCCTGCAGGTCCTGGAAAAAGCGCTCCTGTTCCGCCCGCTCCTCCGAAATATCGGCAATCTGCCAAGCGAAGAGCGGTCCTTTGTGATCCGGCGTCGAAGCGATCGGCCGCGCCTTGATGCGATACCAAGTGGGACCGGTCGCCGCCGCGCCGTCGGCCGTCGGCGCCATTGCTTGTGAAAGACGAACCTCCTCCTGCGCCGGCACGCCGTCGCGCACCGCATTGGCCAGGCGATAGATCGCATCGGAGGCCGCCACCTCACCCGACAATATGGTGTCCAGCGTGCGGACGTCGGTCGCCTCGGTCGCTCCCGTTATGGCGGCATAAGCCTGGTTGGCATAGACGATACGTCCCTTGGCATCCAGGATCACCGTGCCCTCGGGAAGCGAATCGATGAAGGCGTTGGCAAGATCGTCGCCCATGACGCGAGGCGTGAACTGGATGAGGCCGATGGCTGAGCCAAACAGATAGAATACGCCGATCATCGCCAGAATGCCGAGCAGACCGAGCAGGAACGCATCGCCAAGCTGCTCGCGGAACACGAAATAGAGAAAGGCCGCGCCCGTCAGCACGACACCAAGGACCAGAAGCCTGATCGCTGCGCCGGGCCCTCTTTTGCCCGAGACGATCGGCTTTGGATAAAGATCGGTCCTTGCCTCGTGAGACATATGCCTCAACCCCTCTTTCTGTCAGCCGCGTCTCGCCGGGCGCATGTGACCGGCATGTATATCGACCGTTTTACTGTCGTTTCCGTCACGCCACCCCGCGCGCGGAAAGGCATCCAATGCATCACGGAGCAAGGGAATAGCCGATTCGCCGATTGCTTGAATCATACATTCCTGCACGCGAAAACCCCACACGAGCGATATGCAAACAAATTCCACCCGTCGAGCCGCATTCTTGCCCGATTGTCACATTTTCTGTTGGCTGTGTGAGCATTTCAATTAAGACAGGAATATTTCAATCGATGATTGTTTCCTTTAGCCGCCTTGGTCGGTTATGCCTAATACTATTGAATTGCGTATGGGGACGCATCCACAGAGGCTATTTCGGGATGATGCAGGTGCATCTGCATAAGGAGAACGCGGCATGAACGAGTGGTTGGCTGGAATTGTCGGCGAGAACGCCGCGCGTATTGCAGGTTTCATACTCCTGTTTCTGCTGATCCTTGTGGCGATTGTCATCGTTTTCGCCATCATTCGCCGGCTCACCGGAGGCACCTTCGTGGCAGGTGGACGCGGCCGCGCACCGCGCCTGTCGGTCATGGACGCAGCCGCCGTGGACAACCGCCGGCGGCTCGTCCTGGTGCGCCGCGACGATGTGGAGCATTTGATCCTGATCGGCGGCCCGACGGACGTCGTCGTCGAGCAGAATATCGTCCAGGCGGCTCGCGCTCAGAGCCGCACGCACACGCCGAAAGCCGAGGCCGAGCCTTTCGTCAGCGCCCCTGCTCCTTCTCCGGCCTTTACCGGTGCTCCGACCAGGGAACAGCCGGCCGCGGAACCCCGCGAATCCGAGCCGGCCGCGGCTGCCGCCGAGCCCGCCCCGCCCATCGCGCCGCCGGTAAGCGGCACGCCCGTAAAACGACCGCCCGCCCCGGCCCCCTCTTCTCCGGAACGCGCCGTGGAAAGGCCGCAGGAGCGTCCGCGTCCGCCTGTGCCCCCCTCCAGGCCGGCGGCCCCTGCGCAGCCGGCCGCGCCGAAACCGGCACCGCAATTCGCGCCGGCTCCACAATTCACGCAACCGCCGCGCCCGGCGCCCTCCTACCCGCCGCAGCCGCGCACCGTCCTGCCGCAGCCTCCGCAGCCGGTCGCGCGCGCGCATCCCGCCTATCCGCTGAGCCAGGTCGCCAAGGGCGTGATAACCGCCACGTCAGGTGCCGCCGCCGCATCCGCCGCTGCGGCAAGCCTCAACATAGCGCCGAGCCGCGATACGACGCGGACCTCCACTCCTGAGAACGAGGCACCCAAGGCGCCGTCCATCGATGACGAAAAGCCGGGAAGTGCCCCGCAATCAGGCTTCGAGGAAAGCCCAGCCGAACCGCTTACGCCGGCGCCGCCCGCGCGGGAAGACGTCTCCGATAAGCTCGATGAATCAGACGCGGAACTTCACGATGCCATCCTCGATGAATTTGTCGTGGAAGAACCGGAACCCGTTGAAGAAAAAGAGAATGCTTCCGCCGAGGGCAACATCCCGGATGCGGAACTCGTCAATATTTTCGAGGACGAGCTCTCGAGCGAGCTCAACATTTCACCCAGCGAAAATGCGTCGGACAAGCCGGAGGCCGGCAGCATCGAGGACGAGATGGAGAAGCTGTTGGGCGAACTGTCCAAGCCCAACGGGAAATGATGGAATTTGCGTAATTGGCTGACGAAGCCGCCAATTTCCCTTCTCCCCGCGGAGAAGGGCTTGAGCGAAGGGGGAAGGCCGCAGCGTTTGAAGTTGACGCTAGCTCACCAACTCCGCACGGCAAAAAAAAAGCCACGGAGAAACTCCGCAGCCAATCAGACAAGAAATCTGTCAAACGTGTTCTTTTCGAACAGATAGCGCCGGCCTGTTCCGCCGGTCGCCTCAAATTCAATCAATCGTCGCGATAGACCTTTTCCCGCCGCTCATGCCTCTCCTGCGCCTCGATGGAAAGCGTGGCGATCGGACGCGCGTCCAGCCGCTTGAGGCTGATCGGCTCACCGGTCTCTTCACAGAAGCCGTATGTGCCATCATCGATGCGCTGGAGGGCGGCATCGATCTTGGAGATCAGCTTGCGCTGGCGGTCGCGGGCGCGCAACTCGATCGCACGGTCCGTTTCCGATGAGGCTCTGTCGGCAAGATCAGGATGGTTGGCGTTTTCCTGCTGCAAGGCTTCGAGCGTTTCACGTGCCTCGCGGAGGATATCGTTTTTCCAGGCGACCAGCTTTGTGCGGAAGTAAGACTTTTGCCGTTCGTTCATGAACGGCTCGTCTTCAGTGGGCCTGTAGTCAAGGTCAATCAATTCACTCATATCTGAATCACCCCACATCTAGGAGACGCGAGGCCTATATATGTCCAGACGAAACGTCGCACAATAAGAAATGACCACCGACCACCACTTTTTAGTGCATTGATTTTGCTCAAAAATGCAGCAAAGTTGAGTTTTAGTTCCTAATTCGTTCGTATATTGCTGCCGGAATTCCCCTTTTGATTGACCTCGTTTGCTTCCCTCCACTGATTTTTGAATAAAATTACTCGCAAAAAATCGCCCGCACCACATATCCGTGATAATGCACAAATTTTAAGCCTCGCCTGCTTTTATCTCATTCCCCTCAACCAAGCGTGGCCGAACAAAAAAATGTGTTCTGCTGACTGGCTGCGACGCGCAGCGGTTCGGGACGTGCAAAACGCTGCTTTTCATGACAGAAACAGCGATCGCGACATCAGCCTAAGGAACGGGGAACATGAGTCGTATCTATCTTCTGCGTCACGCGAAAGCGGTGGCCGCCGCTCCCGGAATGAGGGATTTTGACCGGCCGCTCTCCAACGGAGGCGCGAAAGCCGCCAGGAACATGGGTTCCGCCATGGCCGTCGCCGGGTTCATTCCCGATCTGGCGATCTGCTCGACGGCAAAACGCACACGCGAAACGCTCGATAATCTCCGCCTCACCCTCACCTCCCCTTTTCCTGCCGCCGACAGCGACGCACTCTATACGGCCAATGCGAATGGCTATCTCGATGCGGTTCATGATGCCGGTGACGCGTCCTGCGTGCTTGTGATCGGACATAATCCGTCCATGGAGGAACTGGCGCTGGCGCTTGCAACCAAAGGCCATCCCGCCCTGCTCCAACGCCTTTCACATGGCTTCCCGACAGCGGGCCTTGCCGTCATCGATTTCGAGGGTCCGCTCGCCGACGCCGCGGCTGGCGCCGGAACTTTGCGCGCCTTCATCACACCCGCAGATATTTGACTGATTTCACCCGCTTTCTTGTGATTTTAACCGTTCCATCCTTATATCCGGAGCCGCAAGCAATTTCGGCGAGGCCATCTTGGGAACACTGACCACCCTGACAGACGAGGCGAAAATTGCCCTCGATACCCTGGCCGACCGGACGACCGGTCTCATCTCGCCATCGCTACGTCTCGGCGTTACCGGCCTTTCCCGCGCCGGCAAGACGGTGTTCATCACCGCGCTGGTCCATAATCTCATTGCAGGCGGCCGCCTGCCGCTGTTCGAGGCGCAGAAGCAGGGCCGCATCTCACGCGCCTTTCTGGAGCCGCAACCGGACGATGCCGTGCCGCGCTTTCAGTATGAAGAGCACCTGAAGGCGCTCATCGATGAAAGGGAGTGGCCGGAATCCACCCGCGCCATATCCGAGCTTCGCCTGACCATCGAATATGAATCCGCATCCTCCTGGAACCGGATGTTCTCGGCCGGCCGGCTTTCGGTCGATATCGTCGATTATCCCGGCGAATGGCTGCTCGATTTGCCGCTTTTAGGCAAAACCTATGCGGATTTTTCAAAAGATTCCTTCGATCTCGCCCGCATGCCGGCCCATGCCGAGCTGGCGCGCCAGTGGTTAGCCGAAGCGCAAACCGTGCAGCCGGAAGCGGAAGCCGACGAGCTGACGGCGCAAAGGCTTGCCAAAAGCTTCACCGCTTACTTGCGTGCTGGAAAGGCCGATGAAAAAGCGCTTTCCACCCTGCCGCCCGGACGCTTTCTCATGCCGGGCGATCTGGATGGCTCGCCGGCGCTGACCTTCGCACCCCTGCCGGACCTGAAGCCTGGAAGCCACAAGGCGGGATCGCTCGCCGCCATGATGGAGCGGCGTTACGAGGCTTATAAGACCCATGTGGTCAAGCCGTTCTTCCGCGAGCATATCGCCCGGCTCGACCGCCAGATCGTGCTTATCGACGCCATGCAGGCGATGAATGCCGGCGCTCCCGCCGTCGCCGATCTCGAACGGGCGCTGACGGAAATCCTCTCCTGTTTCCGCCCGGGCCGCACCAATTTCCTGACCGGTCTCGTTCAGCGGCGTATCGGCCGCATCCTCGTCGCCGCCACCAAGGCGGATCACCTGCATCACGAAAGCCATGACCGGCTGGAGGCTATCGTCCGCCGTCTCGTCGACCGGGCGATCAGGCGCGCAGGCTTTTCCGGCGCCAGCATCGACGTGCTGGCCATGGCGGCGGTCCGCGCCACGCGCGAGGCGACCGTCACGCAAGGCAAGGAAACCCTTCCCGTCATCATCGGCACGCCGTTGAAGGGCGAGATGATCGACGGCGAAATCTTCGACGGGAAAACCGAAACAGCCATATTTCCCGGTGACTTGCCGAAGAATCCGGAATCGATTTTTGAAGAATCCACTCACCCCGCCCATGATCTGATCCGTTTCGTCCGCTTCCGCCCGCCGAAACTGGAGCGAACCGCCGAGGGCATCACGCTGTCGCTGCCGCATATCCGGCTCGATCGCGCGCTGCAATTCCTGATCGGAGACCGCCTCGCATGACTGAGACACCGCCGCGCAAGCCAGCCGCTTTCCGTCTCGACAGCCCCGCGGTCTCGGTCGAGGGGAAGGAAGAGCGCAGGCAATCCGCATCTGCTCAGGAGGGAAAGAAACAAGCGACAGTCCGTAAGCCGACCGCGATCCGCGACATCGCCGTCGTCACCCCGGCACCGGTCGATGTCTTCGAGATGGAAAGCCTGGACACTGCCGAGCTCGACGCCCTCACCCCGCCGCCAGCCCTGCCGCCGCGCCGGCGCTTCTCCTTCGCCGGCCTTCTCACGGGGGCGCTGGGCATCCTCGTCTCGCTTGCCATCGGCATATGGACCGACGACCTGATCCGCGCGCTATTCGACCGCGCCACCTGGCTCGGCTGGGCGGCTCTCGGTGTTGCCGCGGTAGCGCTTCTGGCGCTGGCCGTTATCGTCATCCGTGAAGCGCTGGCGCTAAGAAGACTAGCCTCGGTGCAGTTCCTGCGCGAGGAAGCCGCCGATGCGGCCGCACGAGACGACGCCCGCGCCGCACGTGACGCCGTGGCCAGCTTGACGTCCATTGCCTCAAGCCTGCCCGCCACGGCGCGCGGGCGCGAGACACTGAAGGCGCTTGAAGGCGACATCATCGACGGGCGCGACCTGATCCGGCTGGCAGAAACCGAAATCCTGCGCCCGCTCGACCGAGAGGCGCGCGGCATGATCCTCGCCGCCGCCAAGCGGGTCTCCATCGTCACCGCCGTCAGCCCGCGCGCGCTGGTCGATGTCGGCTACGTGCTCTTCGAAGCGGCAAGGCTGATCCGCCGTTTATCGGAGCTCTATGCCGGTCGTCCCGGCACCTTCGGCTTTTTGAAGCTGACCCGGCGCGTCATCGCCCATCTCGCCGTCACCGGCACGATCGCGGTCGGTGACAGTCTCGTCCAGCAGATCATCGGCCACGGCCTGGCTTCGCGGCTTTCGACCAGGCTTGGCGAAGGTGTCATCAACGGCCTGATGACCGCACGGATCGGCATTTCCGCCATGGATCTCGTTCGTCCTTTCCCCTTCAACGCCGAGAAACGGCCGGGTATCGGCGATTTCATCGGCGATCTTGCAAGGCTCAATGGGGAGAAAGTCCCACAGAAGAAGGATTGACAATTAGGGCGACGCAAACCAAGCATTAACCAATCCGGCCGATTATCGGCTTTGAATCGCCCTGTGCAGAACCCCGAGTCCAACTTATGAAAAATTGCCTTGCCGCATGTCTCTTCCTGCTGCCTTTGGCGGGCGCAGCCTCCCAGGCGCAGGCCGCCGACACGGATGAGCGGTTTTTCCGCAATGTCGAGGGCCAGTGGACTGGTCCGGGCGAAATTGTCGCCGGGAAATACAAAGGCACCAAATTCACCTGCACGCTTGCAGGCACCACGCCGGAAGATGCCGTCGGCATGACGCTCGACGGCTCCTGCCGTGTCGGCGTCTTTTCCCAGCCGATGAAGGCAACCGTCATGCGCAAGGGCAAGACCTATACCGGCATGTTCAACGATGGCGCTGCAGGCAAGGGTCTGGACGTCACCTCTGGCACCGTCAGCCGCGACCGGGTGGTGTTTGGCCTCAACCGCAAGCAGTTGAATGGCGCGATGCTCGCTCGCATCGCCGACGACAACACCATGAACGTCACGGTCTCCGTTCGCGTGGAACAGGAACTCGTCCCCGTCATCGGCATGAGCCTCAAGCGCGTCGACGGCGCGGCCGTGGGCAGCATCGCGAAGAACTGACGCGTCTGGAGTAGTCCACTTCACTGCGATGCGGTTTCCGTTTGGAACGTTCCGGAATGGATCCTCGGGTCAAGCCCGAGGATCCATTCCGGAACATCGTCACTCCATCAGCGCTCGGCCATAAAGACACGAACCGTTCTACTAAAAGTGCCGCCACCAGCCCGCCTCGTCGCGGGCTTTTTCTATGCCTGACAGGTCGCAATCCCCGCGCCATGCCTCGATCGTCCGCCCATTAACCTCAAGCCCCGGCGCGATCTCCGCCAGCGGCACCAGCACGAAGGCGCGCTCCGTCATGCGCGGATGCGGCAATGTGAGCGCCGGATCCTGCAGCGTTTCCACGCCTTCGAACACCAGCACATCGATATCGATGGTGCGCGGGCCCCAGCGTTCCGCCCGCTGCCTTTTCATCTGCTTTTCGATGCCGAGACAGGCTTCCAGCAATGCGACAGGCGCAAGGCTCGTTTCTACCTCCGCGCAGGCATTGTGGAACCAGTCCTGATCGGTCTTCCCCCATGGCGGCGTGCGATAGACGGACGATACCGCCACGACCCGCGTATCGGCACGCGCGTCGAGCGCGCGCAGCGCCTGGCCCATGGCCGCGACGGGATCGCCGATATTGCCGCCAAGGCCGAGCCAGGCTTTGCGCATGCCGCCCATCGTCATGCGCCGGCCCGGCTTTTCAGGATGGCGTCGGCGACGACCAGCGCATCCCGGTTTACAGCGACATTATGCACCCGGAAGATATCTGCGCCTGCAAGCCGCAGGATGGCGGAAGTCGCCGCAGTACCGACATCGCGATCTGCCGCCTCCCGTCCGGTCATCGCGCCGATCAGCCGCTTGCGCGATGTACCGACGAGCAGCGGAAAGCCGAATGTCCGCAACTCCGCAAACCGCGCCATCAATGCGATATTCTCTTCAGAATCCTTGGCAAAGCCGAAGCCCGGATCGAGCACGATGCGGCTTTCCTCGACATTTGCCGCCTTTGCGATCTCAAGTGACCGGTCGAGGAAGGCGAACTGGTCGGCGATTACGTCGGGGTCGCGCTCGCGCTCGCGGCCGGTATGCATGATGACGAGCCCTGCCCCCGTCTCGGCCGCAAGATTGGCGATCCCCGGCTCGCGCTGCAGCCCCCAGACATCGTTGACGACATGCGCGCCGGCCTTGACCGCGAGCCGCGCGGTCTCCTCGCGATAGGTGTCGACGGAGATGAGACAATCCGTATCCTGGGCAAGCGTTGCGATCACCGGCAGGATCCGCGCTTGCTCAGTCTCCGCATCGACGGGAACCGCGCCCGGCCGCGTCGATTCCCCCCCGACATCGATGATCGCCGCCCCCGCATCCAGCATGGCGCGAGCAGCCGTGAGCGCCCTCGGCAGATCGTCATGCAATCCGCCGTCGGAAAAGGAGTCCGGCGTGACATTGAGAATGCCCATGATGACGGCTTCTTCGCCCAGGATAAGGCTGCGCCCATGGGCAAGCCGCCATTCTCTTCGCATTTCCGCTTTGCTCCCCTTTTGTCGATCGGCCATCATCCCACTTGTGCCGACGAGAACCCAAGGCGTCAACCAACATCAACCCGTCAATTTTTACGACAATTATATTTGTCTTGACGATTGTGCGTCATGCTGAACCTATCCGCGATCAGAAATGTTATACTGGCATTCGAAGCTGCAAAGGACCTGGGTGAAAATGATTTCCATGCGTAAGGTTCTGGCCTTGACGGCCGTGCTCGCTTTTGCGGCCACTACAGCTGAGGCTGCCAAGATCCACCGCAGCTACAGCTATTACACCGTCTCAGGCAAGACCGCCGCCGATCTCGACAAGGCGCTGTCGAGCGGGGGCCATTTGCTGAAAAGCACCGGCCAGCGCCATCCCGGAGCGGCGCAGATCCGCTTCGACGCGAAGGCGCGCTATGGCTCCAACGGAAAGGCCTGCCGCGTCACTGGTGTTTATGTGAATGTCTATGCCAAGGTTTTCCTGCCGCGCTGGAAGCAGCGCCGCACCGCATCGCAGGAACTGGCCCTCGTCTGGGATACGCTCTCGCAGGATATCAAGCGCCACGAGGAGAGCCACATCGTCATCGCCCGCAGCCATGCGAGCGATATAGAGCGTCAGGTGAAGGCGCTGCCTTCACGGCCCGATTGCGCGCTGCTGCGCCAGGATATCGACAAGATCACCACACGGGTGATGAAGGATCACGACGCCGCGCAAAAGCGGTTCGATCGCGTCGAGACGCTCAATTTCGAGAAGCGTTTCGAACGCCTCCTGACCTATCGCCTCGAACGCGAGTTCGGCAAATCGAATTAGGATAAACCCGGCGTCACTGGACGCCGAGCTTCTTCTGCAGGCTCGTTGAAGAGGTTGTGTACTGGAAGACGACCCGCTCGCCGGGGCTGACGATGCGCTTTGCCGCCTGGGTCATCAGCGCCGCCTCGTGGAAGCCCGAAAGAATCAGCTTCAGCTTTCCCGGATACCAGTTGATGTCGCCGATGGCGAAAATGCCGGGTTCGGACGTCTCGAACTTCTCCGTATCGACCGCGATCAGATTCTCGTGGAGATTGAGCCCCCAATCCGCGACCGGCCCGAGCTTCATCGTCAGACCGAAGAACGGCAGCATGCGCGTGGCGGGCAGCTCCTTCTCGCCGTCGCTGTCTTTGATCTTCACCGCGGCGATCTGGCCGTTTTCGCCCTTCAGCCCTGTCACCTGCCCGAGTTCGAAGCGGATGCCGCCGCTGTCGACCAGCTCGAACATCTTCTTCACGCTGTCAGGCGCGGCGCGGAACTCGGCGCGCCGGTGCACGAGCGTCAGGCTCTTGGCGATCGGCTGCAGGTTGAGCGCCCAGTCGAGCGCGGAGTCGCCGCCGCCGACGATCATCACGTCCTGGTCGCGGAAGGCTTCCATGCGGCGCACGGAATAAAAGACGCTGGTGCCCTCATAGGCCTCGATGCCGGGCACCGGCGGACGCTTCGGCTGGAAGGAACCGCCGCCGGCGGCGATCACCACCACCTTTGTCTCGAAGATCTCGCCCTCGTCCGTCTCCACACGGAAGCTGCCGTCAGCCTGCCGCTCAAGCTTGGTCACCATCCGGTTGAGGTGGAATTGCGGCGAGAAAGGCTTGATCTGCTCCATCAGCCGGTCGACCAGCGCCTGGCCTGATATCTCCGGCCATGCCGGAATGTCGTAGATCGGCTTTTCCGGATAGAGTTCCGCGCACTGGCCGCCCGGACGGTCGAGAATATCGATGAGATGACATTTGAGGTCATAGAGCCCCAGCTCGAAAACGGCAAAAAGCCCGACCGGGCCGGCTCCGACGATCACGACGTCCGTGCGGATAATTTCACTCATTTCGTCATCCTGTCCACTGCCTGAAAATGTATTGAGATTCCGGTCAGGGCGAGGTGGAATCCCTAGCTCTGCCGTTCCGGAATATGCACCACGAGCCCGTCCATCTCGTCCCTCACCTTGATCTGACAGGAAAGCCGAGAGGTCGGACGCACATCATAGGCAAAATCCAGCATATCCTCTTCCATCGGCTCCGGCTCGCCGACTTCCTGCGTCCATTCCTCGTCGACATAAACATGGCAGGTCGCACAGGCACAGGCGCCGCCGCACTCCGCATCAATGCCGGGGATGGCGTTGCGGATGGCATTCTCCATCACCGTGGAGCCATTCTCCGCGTCGACTTCGGTGCGTGTTGTGCCGTCGAAAGAGACAAAGGTGATTTTCGTCATTCTGCGATCCCAAGCTTATTGAGTTCCGCAGATACTGCCTCGCAGGCGCAAGTTCAACCCGGCTTCAGCCTGCCAGGCGGCGCTCCGCGCCATCTGCGGCATTATGCAGCCGGTGGAGCGCCGTCATGATGTTGGATGGATAGGATTTACGCCGTCAGCGGCTGATGGCCGCGATGAATTCCTGCACGTCCGTCAGGGCATCGTAAAGGACGGCGACGACCTTGTCATTGGCCGGATCAGATTCGATCTTTTCTGCGAGTTCCGCCACGCGGAACGCGCCAACGGAACGGGCCGAGCCTTTCAGCGAATGAGCGAGAAGCCCCCGCTCCTTGCCCGTGACCTGGCCGATGCGGTCGGCCACCCCGCTTGCCTGCTTGGAAAACAGCGCAAGCACTTCCGCTTCCAGCGTGCGGTCGCCGAGGGTCTGGCGCGCCAGATGGACGAGATCGATCGGACGGCTGCGCGACGGACTGGAGATTTCGCCGCCCGGCTGGACGAAAGCGATGGCAGCACTTTCCACGGGAGCGACTCGGTTGTTGCTTTGACGGGCTACCGCCATTTTATTCTCCTTGGATCCTTTTCGGTGCATTCCCGTTCGCCTTCAAAAATGGCATATTCGAGACTTGCACCTTGCCTGTCGATGCAGATTTCCACAATTTGGTTAAAACAGGTGTAAGGGCGGAAAACGGCGATTTTTACGACACGTCAAGCGCCCAGCATTAACCTTGTGTTTAAACTTTTAAGCATTTGCGAATTCGGATGTTTCTTTCCGGCACACGAGCCGGTACGATATAAGATGGGCGTAATAAGTTCGGTGCGGCATCTGAACGCGATGCCCCATCAGTAATGAGTACGAGGTAAGTAACGGCGATGGCACCCAAAACCAAAGCGGAGAAGATCGACCTCGAGGTCGAGGAAGCGCTGGAAAAGGCCCTGGATATCGATTTCGACGACGATCTGGGCATCGATATGAACCTCGGCTCGGTCGAAGATGATTTTTCGCTTGATGATCTGGAGGAGCAGATCTCGCGTGCGGCCGAAGAACTGGCCAATGAGAAGAAGGCTGCGCCCGCTCCGTTTGCATCCGCCAAGCCGACGGCCGCCAAACCGGCTTCCTCAACGGTAAAGCCCGCCATCGTCGCGGCGCCGCCTCCGCCGCCCTCTCCGCCGCGCGTCGTGGCCGTGACTACGCCCGCAAACGATCCGGCAGTGGATATTTCAGCCGCCCAGCCACAATTCCAAGGCCAGTCCCAGAACCAGCCGAAAGCCGCGTCCCTGACACCGGCCAACGACGACTTGCGGAGTGACGCGGCGCTTCTGCGCCGGAGCCTGACTCAGCGCCCGTCAAACCGCATCTATTGGACGACGACCGCCCTGAGCGCGCTCTGGGCCGCCGGCGGCCTCGCGATCGGCCATTCGCTCAGCGCGTCGGGTCTGACATCGCCGCAAGCCATCGGCAATTTCTTCTCCTCGCCCACCGGCATCGCGGTCGCGACCGGCATCACCGTGCCGATCCTCATGTTCTGGGGCTTCGCCCACATGCTGCGGCGTGCCCAGGAAATGCAGTTCGCGGCCCGCACCATGACGGAAGCAGCCATGCGTCTCGCCGAACCCGAGGCGATCGCCGGCGAACGCGTCACCTCGCTCGGCCAGGCGGTCCGCCGCGAAGTGGCGGCCATGAGCGAAGGCATCGAGCGCACGCTTGCCCGCGCCGTCGAGCTCGAAACCCTCGTTCAAACGGAGGTCAACGAGCTGGAGCGCGCCTATACGGACAATGAAATCCGCATCCGCACGCTGGTCGGCGAACTCGGCAATGAGCGTGAAGCGGTCGTCACCCACGCCGAACGCGTCCGTTCCTCGATCTCCGGCGCGCATGAGCAGCTGAAGGAAGAGCTCACTACCGCCAGCAGCATCATTCGCGACAGCGTGCTGGGCGCCTCGACGCAATTGACGGAATCGCTCAACCTGTCCGGTGAGAACCTCGTCAACAGGATCAACGAAAGCGGCAATACGATCACCGGCGCCATCAACACGCGCGCCGACGACGTCTCCTCCCGCATCACCACCTCCGGCGAGGCTTTTGCCAATCTCCTGGATACGCGCATCGCCGCGTTGAACGAACAGACGCAGACGGTAGCCGCAAATCTTGAGGAAGCGCTGGACAAGCGTACCAGCGGCATCGCTTCCCTGCTCGGCAACGCGACGCAGACGATGGTCAGCGAGTTCGACGAACGTCTCGCCAATCTCGACAACACGCTTTCCGAGCGCGGCCGCTCGCTGCTGAGCGAGTTCGAGACCCGTGCGCAGTCTCTCGACGCCAGCACGGAAAAGCTCAATGCGGCGCTGGAGGCGCGTTCGCGCCAGATCAACGAGAACCTCATCGCTCGCACGCGGGAGATCGCCGAGACCTTCTCTGAAGGGCGTACGTCGATCAGCGGCGTCATCGACGAGACGAAGACGCGGATATCAAGCGATCTCTCGGGCATCGCCGAATCGGTCGCCAGCCTTCTCAATGAAAAGGCCGCGTCCTTCGCGGGTCAGTTGGCGGAAGGCCGCGATGCCCTCGCGGCCTCGCTCGCCGGCGAGACCGACCGTGTTCAGGCTGTCATTCGCGATCACGCCGATACGCTTGCCGGTCATACGTCCGATATCGAGAAGGCCGTCGCCGCCAGCGCGGCGACGCTCGGTGGCGTCACGGAGAACCACGCATCACTGCTCGAGGAGCGCACCGCCGCGATCCGCGCTGCCATCGCCGAAAACAGCGCCCTTCTCGACAAGACCTTTGAAAAGCACGGCGCTACGCTTGATGAACGCACCACCGGCATCCGCGCGGCGCTGGCCGAGAACAACACGGTGCTGCAGAACGTCTTCGAAAACCACGTCAGGTCGATCGATGAGCGCACCAGCGGCGTCCGCGACCTCCTCGGCGAAAGCCAGGATGCGCTCGCCCGCGCCCTTGATGAGCGTACGCAGGGCATCCGCGATCTCTTGAACGGAAGCCAGGATGCGCTTGCCCGCACGATCGATGACCGTACCAGCGGTGTCCGTGACGTTCTGACCGAGGGCCAGGATGGGCTTGCCCGTGCGCTCGACGAGCGTACCGCTGCCATCCGCGCCGCGCTTGCGGAAAGCCGCGATACGTTTGGCACGAGCTTCGAAGATCACGCCCGCACCATCGAGGAGCGCACTGCCGGCCTCAACTCCGTCCTTGTGCAGAACCATGCCGCCCTCGCCCAGACGCTGGACGGGCATGAGCGCACGATCGAGGACCGCGCCGCCGAAATCCGCGCAGCACTGACGGAGAGCACGGCTTCGCTCGGTGAAACGCTTCAGGATCACAGCGCAATCCTTGAACAGCGCACGGCCATGCTGCACCAGGCCATCGGCGAAAGCAGCGCGGTGATCGGACGGGCATTCGACGATCAGACCGGCATTATCGACGAGCGCACCTCGACCATGCAGAAGGCGTTGTCGATCGGTGTGGACAATGTGCGCAAGTCGCTTGAGCAGAGTGCATCGGTCGTTGCCGGTGCCTTGCGCGAGAAGATCGGCGAAGCCGCCAACACGCTTTCGGCTGAAGCCGCGCGGGCCAGCGAAGCGCTCGACGGCTATGGCGAATCCTTCAGCGCCCGCCTCATCGAAAATCTCGACAGCACCGAATCCCGCCTCAACGAGCGCGCCGATGCCATTGCCATGAGCCTCGGCGAGATCGGATCGCGTGTGGCAACCGAACTCGGCTCGATCGAGGCGCGCATAGCCAATGTGACGGAGAACACCTCGGCCACGCTGGAAGAGCGCACGCGCGAACTCAACACCGTTCTGGCCGCGCGCTCGCAGGAGATCACCCGCATCCTTCACGATACCGCGGAACCGCTCGTCGAGCGTCTTGCCGACAGCGGTCGTGGTCTCGCCAGCCAGCTCGAAGAAGCCACCCATGCCGCGACCGACAGGCTCCGTGCGGAGAATGCGGCGCTGGTCAATGCGCTTGCCAGCCGGACGGCGGAAACCATCTCCGCGATCCAGGAAGCCAAGACCGGCCTGTCGGAGGGTGTGGGCGATCTCATCGACCGCCTGGCGACCTCCAACACCAAACTTGGCGAACTCATCGATGTCGCCACGCGCAATCTCGGGGATATCGATACCCGTCTCCTCGATACAACCTCGTCCTTTGCCGAGAATACCAGCCGGGCGGCCGAAACCTTCGCCTCTTCGACCCGCCTCATCGATGGCAATATCAATTCGCTCAGCAGCCTCTCCAACGAGACGCTGAAGCAGATCACCAATATTGCCGAGCGCTTCGAGGAACATGGCCGGATGCTCGGCTCCGCCAACGAGATGATCGGCTCGGCGCAGAGCAATCTCGCCGCCACGCTCGAAGAGCGTCAGCAGGCGCTGCAGGACCTCGCCTCCGGCTTGGTCCAGAGGTCGGAAGGCATCGAGCAGGTCATGCGCTCCTTCGAGAAGCTGGTGTCGACCGCGTTCGAACGCGCCGAGGGCCGCACCCGCATGTCGGCCGAGCAGATGCGCGCGGCCATCTCCGACGTTGTCGAGCAGGCGTCGCAGAAGTTCACCACCGCGACGGACGAAATCCGCCGCACGGCCGCAGAAATCCGCGCTGAGCTCGACGTGACGCGCAGCGAACTGAAGCGCGGCGTGCTGGATATGCCCGCCGAGGCCAAGGAATCGACCACAGCCATGCGCAAAGCCGTTTCCGAGCAGATCAACGCGCTCAAGGAACTGGCGGAGATCGTGAATAAATCAGGTCGCCTGGTCGATGTCGGCGAGAGCCGGGCTGACAGGACGGTCTCCCGCCCTGCTCCGGCGCCCCGTCCCGCACCGGCCGCGTCAATTCCGGCAGCCCCGGCGCCTCGTGCTCCCGAACGTGCGTTTTCAGCAGAGGAGCCGATCGGCGGCGGCAGGAGCCAGCCCGCTCCCGCACAGGGCGGCGCGCCGCGCAATGGCGGCGGCTGGGTCTCCGACCTTCTCGCCCGCGCCTCGCGCGAGGACGAACAGCCCGAGCAGATCCGCGCGCAGCCGAGCGGCACACCGCGCTCACCCGCCCATGTCGTGGAATCGCTTAATTCGCTGTCGGTCGATATCGCCCGCGCCATCGACCACGACGCATCCGTGGAGCTCTGGGACCGCTACCGTCGCGGCGAGCGCAATGTCTTCACGCGCCGCCTCTACACGCTCAAGGGTCAGCAGACCTTCGACGAGATCAAGCGCAAATACCAGTCCGACAGCGAGTTCCGCCGCGCGGTGGACCGCTATATGGACGATTTCCAGCGCCTGCTCGAGGATGTCGCCCGCAACGACCGCGACAATATGGTGACGCAGACCTATCTGACGTCGGATACCGGCAAGGTCTACACCATGCTGGCCCACGCCAGCGGTCGCCTGCGCTGATATGCAAAGGGCATGAATGCAAAAAACGCGGCTCCCGGGCCGCGTTTTTTGTTTTTGGAGCATTTCACTCGAAACGGAAATGCTGGCATGAATAGCACCGCTTTGCCCTCCTGACGTCATTCTCGGCTTGCCCCGAGAATCTGCGACAAAGCTGGAAGTGAGCTAGACCTGAGCTTTCATGTTTTGATGGAATCGCTCGACCTTCAGGCCGTTCCGCACAGCCGACGTAGTGGGGAGGCAAGGCAGTTGCACACCCACCGGCGTCATCCTCGGGCTTGACCCGAGTATGACGCAATTGCGATGTTTTGTCCCCATCGTGGAACCTGCGGCAGCGGCGAATGACCAGAGCCTGCCTCGCTGCAGATTCTCGGGACAAGCCCGAGAATGACGACGGAGAAGGCCTCGATGATACCGCCAAAACGGGAACCGCCGAGCACCGGCAATCCTTTGGTAGGAGACGAAAGCGAGGAGAGGTTCGCGCTATGGCAAGAGGCCGCGCTTCTCGCTCAAATCACCGAAAGCGTCCAGCTGACGATTTCGCCGGTGACCTTGTCGAAAGCCTCGTTGAGCGCGCGCACATAAGCCGCATTGCCGGTTCCGCGCACCGGTGCCGAAGCGCTGAACACGCGTGTCGAGCGGACCTCACCGTTCTTGTCGTTCAATATCTTGGTCGCGATCTCGACGACCGCCATCCGCGGCGAATTGAAGGTATCGACGCCGAAGGCGCGGATATCGGTGATGATCTGGTAATTGATGGCAAGCCCGTCGCCGGGCCGTCCGACACCGCCCAGCCGGCCAGTATTTTCAAAAGCCTGCACCAGGCGCGACTGCACGATATTGGGCAGCCGATCTCCCCACTGTGCTCCCTTCAGATATTCGATCTCGCCCGGGGAGGTGTTGATGACGATGTTCTCACCATCGAGCGCCTTGAGCGCCGCGGGGGCGGCAATCAGTATCTGGATATTTTTCCGGTTTTTGGCCGACACCGCAGGATAGGACGTCACCAGGTCGAACGTATCCAATGGCGTCGTGCCGCAGGATGCGACAGTCGTGGCCAGCAGAATGGCGCCGGCAGTCCGCCCGAATTGTCGAAATATCGTCAAATGCAAGCCCGTCCCTCTCGCCGCACGGAATTTCTTCTTCTCACGGGAACGCAACCGGATCAACGCCGTGTGCGCCCGTCATATTGCGGGACGGTGCCCTGTCCACCGAAAATAAGCCTTTGCGGATCCCGTTCGAGGTCGCTGATCGCCCGCTCGATGCGCTGGATCGAGCGGCGGCTCTCGGTGACGAGCGCCTGCACATCGCGCAGCCCCGATCCCGAAAATTGCTGGAGATTGTCAGCAATCGGCGCGAGACGGGCATTGAGCGTATCAGATGTCTTGCGGATGGATTCGAGTGTCTGCTTGGTTTGCGCCACGACACTGTTCTTGTCGTCATCTGACAGTAGCTTGTCCACCTTCTGCATGATGCCGTCGACCTGCACCGAGGCGGCATTGAGCCTGCTCATCGCCTCGCGTGCATTCCTGACGATATCCTGCACATCGTCGGTATTGGCTGCGAGCTTGTCGATGACGTCCGAATTCTTGGCCAGAGCGTCGGTAAAGGTTTTTGTGTTCTTGACGGTATCCGTCAGCGGTGCGCGCACGTCCTTGATGAAGCCTTCGAGCGCTTCAAGCGCGCTGTTGGCGCGGGCGAAGATGTCCTGCGCCGTTTCCAGGAGATTGTTGACGGCATTGGGATCAGCATCGATGCGCGCCACGGTATCGCTTTTCTCCGCTTCCTCCAGCAGGTTGGGCTCATTCAGGCTGCCGCCCTTCAACTCGATATAGGCCAGTCCGGTGAGGCCTTGAAATCCAAGCTCGGCCTTGGTCGAACGGGTGATCGGCGTCGTCCGGTTCACCTCGGTCCGCACGATCACCATGTTCGGGTCCGTGTCATCGAGCAAAAGCCTGCGCACGTCGCCGACCTTGATGCCGTTGAACAACACCTGTCCGCCCACGGAAAGCCCGGTGACGGTGCCGGGAATGCGCACGTCGAGCTCCACCGTATCGCGGCTTTCGCCATAACGGGCGATCCAGTAGACGAAGCCGAAGGCCGCCAGGCTCACCAGCAGCGTGAAAATTCCCACCAGAACGTAATTGGCTTTGGTTTCCATGATTTATCCAGTGGTTTCCATGTCTTATCCGGCCTGGCGGGGGCCGGTTTCCGCCCGGCGCCTGGTCGGCGCCGCCGGATCGATCTGGCGCGCGCGCTTGCCACGAAAATAGGATTTTACCCAGGGATCATCAACCGTCAGCATATCCTCAATGGTCCCTTCAACCAGAACCCGTTTTTTTCCGAGCACGGCAATGCGGTCGCAAACGGCGAACAGGCTGTCGAGATCGTGTGTAACCATATAGACGGTCAGCCCCATCGTGTCGCGCAGATTGGCGATCAGATCGTCGAATTCGGCCGCGCCGATCGGATCCAGCCCCGAGGTCGGCTCATCGAGAAAGACGACATCGGGATCGAGCGCCAGCGCTCGCGCAAGTGCGGCCCGCTTGATCATGCCGCCCGAAAGCTCGGACGGGAACTTCTCCGCCGTGTCGGGCGTCAGACCGACGAGATCGATCTTCAGTCGCGCCAGTTCATCCATCAGCTTGGGCGACAGATCGAGATACTCGCGCATCGGCACCTGGATATTCTCCAGAACGTTCAGCGAGGAGAAAAGCGCACCATGCTGGAACAGCACGCCCATGCGCATGTCGATCGCCATCTTCTCGGTTTCCGTGACATTATCAATGTTACGGCCGAATATCCTTATCTCACCGGATGCCTTGCGGTTGAGGCCGAGAATGGTGCGCATGAGCACCGATTTACCCGAACCGGATGGACCGATGAAGCCCAATATCTCGCCCGGAAAAATATCAAGGCAAAGCTTGTCGAGAACAGTCTGGCTGCCGAACGAAACGGTGACGTCGCGTACTGAAATCACCGGCTCGCGAGAGCGCTGTGCCTGATCGGGTGCGGGATTGACCACGTCGCTCATCCGGCCATCCTAGAAGTCGATCGCCGCGTAGAACATCGCGAACAGCCCGTCCACGACGATCACCACGAAGATGGATTTAACGACCGACGCGGTAACGCGGCGCCCCAGCGATTCGGCGCTTCCTCCAACTTTCATGCCCTCCACCGAAGCCATGATGCCGATGATCATCGCCATGAACGGCGCCTTGATCAGCCCGGCCAGATAGGTGGAGATATCGATGGCGTCGCGCAGGCGCGCCAGGAACGCGGTCGGTGGAATATGCGAATAGGTCCACACTACGAACCCCGCCCCGACCAGAGCGGCAAGATCGGCGATGATCGTCAGAAGCGGCAATGCGATGACCAGCGCTACCAGACGGGGAAAAACCAGGACGCCGACAGGATTGAGGCCGATGACCGTCAGCGCGTCCGTCTCCTCGCGCATTTTCATCGATCCGATCTCGGCGGTGATCGCGCTGCCCGAGCGCCCCGCCACCATGATAGCGGTCAGAAGAACGCCCAGTTCGCGCAAGACCAGAATGCCGACCAGATCGATGACGAATATCTCCGCCCCGAAATAGCGCAGTTGGAATGCCCCCTGCTGCGCAACGATGCCGCCGACGATCGTCGACATCAGCAGCACGACCGGTATCGCCCCTACCCCCATGCGATCGATCTGGTTGGCGATGGCGGCGAAGTTGATGCCGCTGCCCCGTCCAAGCTTCATCTGCGATCCTCGGATGGTCGCGCCCAGAATATGCATCGACATCATGAAGTCGTCGCGCACCGCATAGGTGAACTTGCCGAGTTCCTCGAGAAAACCGATGAGAAAGAACTGCCGCTTCGGGCGTGTCGCGCGGCCGTTGCGCTCCACCGCTTCGCCGACAGCCTCCAGCAGCGGTCGCCATGCCTCTCGCGCACCGTGCAGCGTGACGCCGATATTGCGCGCCCTGAAGGACTGGCTGATCCTCTCGATCAGCCAGGCACCGGCCGTGTCGAGACCGACGACATTGGTGAGATCGATCGACACGCTCGAAAAGCCGCTCTGGCTCTGCAGCTTGCGCATGGCGTCATCGACTAGGTGAACCCCGTGCGACGTCCAGCGACCGCCGAGCGCGATCGTGGCGCCTTCGGCACCCGTCGTCACCTCGATCCGGGGAGCAGTATCGGGGGCGGCTCTTGAATTGTCCGCAGCGTCGGTCAACATGTCTTATTCTTATCGAGTCTTTCAGGCCGTGTCACTTGACAGTGCAGCCAGCCTAATCCGGGTCAATCAATGCGTATAAATCTGCAAATACAGCGTGATCGCTACCCCATCGCAGGCAAATTTACAATCTCGCGCGGCTCCAAGACCGCAGCCGATGTGCTCGTCTGCACGCTGAGCGACGGCAAATATGAGGGACGCGGCGAATGCGTGCCCTATGCCCGCTACGGCGAGAGCCTCGAAAGCGTCACCGCCGAGATCGGAGCTGTGCGCGAGGCGATCGCCGATGGCGCCGCCCGACACGATCTCCTCCGGCTGATGCGTCCCGGCGCCGCACGCAACGCCGTCGATTGCGCCTTGTGGGACCTGGAAGCCAAGCGGATGGGCAAAAGGGTGGCGGAAGCGATTTCATCCGAGCCCCCTCGCCCATTGACGACCGCGATCACCATTTCCATGGGCACTCCTGAAGCCATGGCCGAGACCGCCCTCGCCCTCTCCAGCCACCCCGTCATCAAGGCGAAAATAGGTGGGGAAAACGATGCAGCCCGCATCCGCGCCGTGGCAAAAGCGGCACCATCGAGCCGAATCATTCTCGATGCCAATGAAGGCTGGACGGAGGAAAACTTCCGCAAGAACATGATGATCGCGGCAGAGGCCGGCATCGCGCTGATCGAGCAGCCGCTCCCCGCCGGCAAGGACGAGCTTCTGGCGGCGACGCCCCGCCCCGTGCCGGTCTGTGCCGACGAAAGCGCCCATACGTCCGAAGGGCTGGAGGCACTGGCCGGGCGCTACGATGCCGTAAACATCAAGCTCGACAAGACGGGCGGGCTGACAGAAGCGCTCGCCATGCGCAAACGCGCCCGCGAGCTGGGGCTCGGCGTCATGGTCGGCTGCATGGTCGGCACCTCGCTCGCCATGGCGCCCGCCGTGCTGCTCGCGCAGGATGCCGATTATGCCGATCTCGACGGTCCGCTGCTTCTCGAACGCGACCGCTCTCCAGGCCTCACTTATCAGGGTACGATCGTCTACCCACCCGAGCCGGATCTGTGGGGCTGACGATTTCGTGATCGCTGGGCCTGGCCACATCAAAACAATTTTACTTGATCTGATTCATCATGTTTTTATCGCCAAAATATGTTGGTGCTGATCATTGCGGCCAACATTGATTGCCGCCAACCTCAGAGGAAAGAACCTTGAGCGATCTCCGTATCAAAAACAGCCCAAAACTCTTCATTCCCACCTTGAACGGTATCTATTCATCGCTGCATGAATTTGCCGAAACGCTGCTGCGTTTCATCGGCGGTGCAGCGCTGGTGACCCACGGTTACGGCAAGATCCTCAATCCGTTCGGCGCGAGCGGAATGGTGGAAAGCCTCGGTTTCTATCCCGGCGCGTTCTGGTCGCCGCTGCTTTCGGCTACGGAGTTTTTCGGCGGCATTCTGCTGGCCATCGGCCTTTTCACCCGTCCGGTGGCCTTTGCGACGCTGATCGTCCTTCTCGTTACCGTATGGTTCCATTGGGGCGTGCAGGGCCAGGGCTATTCGGGCGCGGAAAAATCGATCCTGTGGTCGGCGATCCTCTTCTTCTTCCTCATCCGCGGCGCCAACCGCCATTCGGTCGACGCGAAGATCGGCAAGCAGTTTTAAGGGAATAGGGAAGTAGGGGAATAAGGGAATATGTTTTACGGTAACATACTCCCCTACTCACTTATTCCCCTATCTCCACTCAGGCCGCTTCCACCTCTTCGGAAGCAAGGATCGGCGTCAGCACGCCCTGGAAGATATCGGCGCAATGTTCCCAGGTGAAATCTTCGAGCGCCTTGTCGGGATCGACGCGCCCCATCTTGAGGGCATCAAGGCAGGCCGCACCCAGGTCCTCCGACAGAACGCCCGCGCCTGTCGCCCCGATCACATCGCGCGAACCCGGCACCGGATAGGCCGCCACCGGCAGACCGCAGGCGATCGCTTCGAGCAGCACCAGCCCGAATGTGTCCGTCCGGCTGGGGAAAACGAAGACATCCGAGCCCGCATAATAGCGCGCGAGCTCCCCCCCTTCCTTCTTGCCGGCGAATACCGCATCGGGGTAGCGCGCCTTCAACTCACCGAGGCTCGGCCCGTCACCGACCACAAGTTTCGTCCCCGGCAAGTCGAGCGACAGGAACGCTGACAGGTTCTTCTCCGGCGCGACGCGCCCGACACAGAGAAAGATCGGCCTCGGCAGGCCGAGGTCGACATCCGGCTGCGGGTGGAACAGCGAGCGGTCGACGCCCCTAGTCCAGACCTTCAGATTGGTGAACCCGCGCGCGGCAAGCTCGTCCCGGATCGACGGTGTGGGCACCAGGCTGCACTCGGCGGCATTGTGGAAGCGCCTGAGAAATCCATAGGTCAGCGACAGCGGAACCGGGAAACGCTCATGCAGATATTCCGGAAAGCGCGTGTGGAAGCTGGTGGTGAATTGCCAGCCTTTTTTCAGACAAGCCCGCCGCGCCATAATGCCGAGCGGCCCTTCCGTCGCAATGTGGATATAGGCCGGCTGAAGCTTGGCCAGCGCAGCGCGAACGGCGGCCGGGCTCGTCAGGGCCAGCCGGATCTCCGGATAGGTCGGGCACGGCACAGAACGATAGTCCGACGGCGAAACGATGGTCACGGCATAGCCTCGCGCGCTCATCAGGTCGCGGATATGGGTCAGCGTCCGCACCACGCCGTTGACTTGCGGATGCCATGCGTCTGTGACAATGACCAGACGCTTCATTGGAGCTTTTCACTCCGAAGGAAAAATGCTGGCGGGACAGTACCCCCCTCTGGCTTGCCAGCCATCTCCCCCTCAAGGGGGGAGATTACGCCTTCATCAGTGCGCAATACCAGTTGCTGACGTTGCCAAATGAGCGTCGAGAGCCATGTCAGCCAACCTCCCCCCTTGAGGGGGAGATGTCCGGCAGGACAGAGGGGGGTGCCTAACGATCCCATTAAACGGCCGTCTAGGCGACATTCGCCGGCTTCGGCATGGCTTGGCGCGCCGCGGGGCGGTGGTCCTGCAGGTCGATAACGGGCGCGAAACCGGCCTTTTCACCGATCAGATGCGTCCAGGAGATCAATTCCATGGTGCCGTCGAAATGCTCCACGATTGCCGTGCAGCTTTCGACCCAATCGCCGGTATTGATATATTCCACCCCATCGATGGTTTCCATCGTGGCGTGATGGATATGGCCGCAGATGACACCGTCGACGCCGACGCGGCGCGCCTCCTCCGAAACGACGTCCTGAAACGCGCCGATGAAATTGACCGCCTTCTTCACGCGGAACTTCGCCCATTGCGAAAACGACCAGTAGCGCAGGCCGAGCAGGCGGCGCACCTTGTTCATGACCGTGTTGAAGGTGATGGCCGCGTCATAGGCCCAGTCGCCGAGATAGGCGATGAAACGTGCATTGCGCACCACCACGTCGAACTGGTCGCCATGGATGACCAGGAATTTGCGTCCGTTCGCGGCTTCGTGCACGGTGCGGTTCATCACCTCGATGCCGCCGAAATGCGTACCTTGGAAATCGCGCAGGAACTCGTCGTGGTTGCCGGCGATATAGATGATATTGGCGCCCTTGCGGCTCTTGCGCAGGAGCTTCTGCACCACGTCATTATGCTCCTGCGGCCAGTGCCAGTTGCGCCTGAGCCGCCAGCCATCGACGATATCGCCAACGAGGTAGATCGTTTCCGCATCGTGAAAACGAAGGAAATCGAGGAGAAAATCCGCTTTCGCCCCTTTGGAGCCCAGATGGACATCCGAAATGAAAAGGGTGCGGTATTTCTTTGCGTCTTCGCCTGCGTTCTTGCCCATCGCCAGCTTCCGTCCGTCTTGTGATGGCGTTTAGGCGGCATAAACACGATTCATGTCACAAACGTGTGACGGTCTCTTTCGGTCATCTCGTCGCGGCGGTGCGCCGAAGTGCGTTTTGGCGATTTGCAAAGCGCTTTCTTTGGCCTATCAGAACCCTGAAACAAGATGGAGTTAGCCATGGATCTGGGATTGAAAGGCCGCAAGGCGATCGTCTGCGCATCGAGCAGAGGGCTTGGCAAGGCCTGCGCAATGGCTCTGGCGCAAGCCGGATGCGATCTTGTCATCAACGGCCGCGACGAGAAGGTGCTCGCCGCAACCGCCGAAGAATTGCAACGTGCCACGGGCGTGTCCGTCACGCCGGTCCTGGCCGACGTCTCCACCCCGGAAGGGCAGAAGCAGCTCCTCGCCGCCTGCTCCGAGCCGGATATCCTGGTCAACAACAATGGCGGCCCGCCGCATCGTGATTTCCGTGAACTCGACCGCCAGGCGATCCTCGACGGCGTGACGCAGAACATGGTCACCCCGATCGAGCTGATCAAGGCGGTCATCGACGGTATGGTGGCGCGCGGCTTCGGCCGCATCGTCAATATCACCTCCACTTCGGTCTATAAGCCCATAGCCGGGCTCGACCTCTCCTCGGGCGCCCGCGCCGGGCTCACATCCTTCCTGGCGGGCGTCGCCCGCACCGTCGCAAGGGACAACGTGACGATCAACAACATCCTGCCCGGCGCCTTCGATACGGACCGCCTGCGCAGCGGCATCCGCTTCGGTGCGGAAAAGGCAGGGCTGGACCCGGAAAAGGCGGCGGAACAGCGCATGTCCAGCATCCCGGCCGGACGCTTCGGCGAGCCGGATGAATTCGGCAATGCCTGCGCTTTCCTCTGCTCCAGCCATGCCGGCTATATTACCGGCCAGAACCTGATCATCGACGGCGGAGCCTATCAAAGCGCCTTTTGAGCGGATCGCCTGCCGCCGCCGGCGTGCGGCGGCATATCATCCGCCTCGTATCCCGCCTCTCCGGAAAGTAACGCACCATGAGCAAGACCGACAAACCCGCCCTCTCCGATTTCGAAGAAGCGGCCCTCTTTTTTCACCGCTACCCCAAACCGGGGAAGCTGGAGATCCAGTCGACGAAATCGCTGGGCAACCAGCGCGACCTGGCGCTCGCCTATTCTCCCGGCGTCGCCGCACCCTGTCTGGCCATCCGTGACGACGCCTCGACAGCCGCCGAATACACCGCGCGCAGCAATCTCGTGGCCGTGGTATCCAACGGCACGGCGGTGCTGGGCCTTGGCAATATCGGACCGCTCGCCTCCAAGCCGGTGATGGAAGGCAAGGCGGTTCTGTTCAAGAAATTCGCCGATATCGACGTCTTCGATATCGAGATCGATGCGATGGAGATCAACCGCATCGTCGATGTCGTGGCCGCGCTGGAGCCGACCTTCGGCGGCATCAATCTGGAGGATATCAAGGCGCCGGAATGCTTCGAGGTGGAGGAGCAGCTGCGCGCCAAAATGAAAATCCCGGTCTTCCATGACGACCAGCACGGCACGGCCATCATCGTGGCGGCGGCGATCTTGAATGGGCTGGAGCTGGCCGGCAAGGATATTGCCTCGGCCAAGATCGTCGCATCAGGCGCCGGCGCGGCGGCGCTCGCATGTCTCAATCTTCTCGTCACGCTCGGTGCGAAACGCGAGAATATCTGGATCTGCGATATCGAAGGCGTGGTCTATGAGGGCCGCACCGCGTTGATGGATCGCTGGAAAGCGGTTTACGCGCAAAAGACCGACGCGCGCGTGCTCGCCGACGTGATCGGCGGCGCCGACGTGTTCCTCGGCCTTTCAGCCGCCGGCGTTCTGAAGCCGGAACTCTTGAAGCAGATGGCCGACAAGCCGCTGATCATGGCGCTCGCCAACCCGACGCCGGAAATCATGCCGGAGGAAGCCAGGCAGGCCCGCGCCGACGCGATGATCTGCACCGGGCGGTCGGACTTCCCCAATCAGGTCAACAATGTGCTCTGCTTCCCCTATATCTTCCGCGGCGCGCTCGATGTCGGCGCCATGGCGATCAATGAAGAGATGAAGCTCGCCGCCGTCAAGGCGATCGCAGCCCTCGCCCGCGAGGAGCCGTCGGACGTCGCCGCGCGCGCCTATTCCGGCGAGACGCCGACCTTCGGCCCCGACTATCTCATCCCCTCGCCCTTCGATCAGCGCCTGATCCTGCGCATTGCGCCCGCCGTTGCCAGGGCTGCGATGGAGACGGGCGTCGCCACCCGCCCGATCGAGGATATGGAAGCATATCTCGACAAGCTGAACCGCTTCGTCTTCCGCTCCGGCCTCATCATGAAGCCAGTCTTCACCGCCGCCCGCTCAGCGGAGAAGAAGCGCGTCATCTATGCCGATGGCGAGGACGAGCGCGTGCTGCGCGCTGCCCAGGTGGTTATCGAGGAAGGCGTCGCAATCCCGACGCTGATCGGCCGCCCACAGGTGGTCGAAACCCGGCTCAAGCGCTATGGCTTGAAGATCCGTGCCGGCACCGATTTCGAACTCATCAATCCGGAAGATGATCCGCGCTACCGCGATTATGTCGAGCTCTTCCTGAAATATACCGGACGCCAGGGCGTGACGCCCGAGACGGCGCGCACCATCGTGCGCACCAATTCGACCGCCATCGCGGCGCTGGCCGTCATGCGCGACGAGGCCGATGCCATGATCTGCGGTCTGGAAGGCCGGTTCGAGCGCCATCTGCGCCTGGTCGGTCAGATCATCGGTAAATCGGGCGGCTTGCGCGATTTCTCCGCGCTCAGCCTGCTCATCTCGCAGCGCGGCACCCTTTTCCTGACCGACACTTATGTCACCGTCGATCCGGATGCCGAGGAGATCGCCGAGATGACCATCCTCGCCGCCAACGAAATCCGCCGTTTCGGCATCGAGCCGAAGGCCGCGCTGCTTTCGCATTCGAATTTCGGCTCGAAGGATTCCGAGAGCGCGGAAAAGATGCGCCGTGCCACCGCCATCCTCAGCGAACGTCATCCCGATCTCGAGGTGGACGGCGAAATGCATGGAGACGCCGCGCTGAGCCAAGCCTTGCGCGATCGCGTCTTCCCGGCATCACGGCTGACCGGCGAGGCCAATCTCCTGGTCTTCCCCAACCTCGATGCGGCCAACATCACCCTCAACGTCGTCAAGAGCGTCACCGATGCGCTGCATGTTGGACCGATCCTGCTTGGTGCCGCACGGCCGGCCCATATCCTGACGCCATCGGTCACCTCGCGTGGCATCGTCAATATGACGGCGCTTGCCGTCGTCGAAGCATCTCAACGCCTCGATACGGAAAAACAACTATAAAGCAACTATAAGTCATTCCCTACTTATCAAAGGACTGATTGTTGGTGACATCTTAGGAGAATAAAGTTAGCTTTCACCCCGGAGCGACGGATTCGGGGCAAAACTTGGGAAAATCATCATCAAAGCCTCGATGTTTCGAAGAACTACGGTTTTAACTGCCGGGTTTACCGAAAGATCAGGGTTGACGGATGATGAATAGAATTTTTCTCATGATCGCCATGGCGAGCCTGACGATCGGCGCCGTTGCCGTATCGACAAGCGACGGCAAGGCCGCCTCCGCCGTATGCGCCAAACTGCAGCGGCAGTTGACTTCCGCATCGGGAGGCCGGAGCCGGTCCGCCTCCAGCCCGGCGATCCGCCAATTACAGGGCCAGGTGACCCGCGCTCGCATCGCGGCGCGGCAAGCCGGCTGCACAGGCGGCCTGTTTTCGCGACCCTCCAGCTCGCCGCAATGCACCAGCATCAATGCCTCCATCGATAGACTGCTGGGAAGAATTGCCGAATTGAAACAGGGTGGAGGCGGTGGAGGAGCGGACCGCCAACGCATTCTGGCGGCGTTGAACGCCAATGATTGCAACGCGCCGCAACGCTCCCGCGGTTTGCTCACCAAGCTTTTTGGTGGTTCCAAGGCGCGGGAGGTGGTCGAGGAATCCGCCCCCGCACGCGCCGCTCCATTGGCGTCACGCACCAGGGTTTCCAAAAAAGTTTCCACCACGGTCTCTAGGTCCGCGCGCGACAACGAACGCGCACCGGTGAAACGGAGAAGCCAAAACGTGGCCGCAACCAACGAGGGCGCGGCACCGATGCGAAGCTATACCGTGAAAAGCGGCTACCGCACCCTTTGTGTGCGCACCTGTGACGGCTATTACTTCCCGATATCCTTTTCCACCCAACGCAAATACTTCGCCCGCGACGAGAAGGCCTGCTCCGCCATGTGCCCCGGCACGGAGGTGAAGCTCTACTATCATGACGTCAAGGATGAGGAATCCGAGGACATGGTGTCCGTCGACACCAATATGCCTTATGCGGCGCTGCCGGCGGCCTTCGACTATCGCACGCTGGGAACCAGAACACCGTCGGGATGCACCTGCCAGGCCCCGCAGCAGAGCACGCCCTTCGGCGATCTTTCCGCGCAGGATCAAAGCAGCCCGGGCACGGGCAACTTCACGATGCTGGGCTACAGCGCCGGGCAGAAAGCAGCGGCGGACAAGATGTCCACGTTCATCGGCATCCCGCGCCAGCGCCCCGATCCGGCGGCCGATCCCGAAACCATGCTCAACACCGAAGGCGGGCTCAATAGGGGTGACCTGCTAAGGCTGACGGAAAAGGACTCCTCCGTCGTCACGAGCTCGACGGGAGCGAAGATCAGGGTCGTCGGGCCAACGTTCCTTCCCGACCCAAAACAGGCAAAAGGTCTGCGAGTTCCGGGCCAGCCGGAAGCCCGGTGAGCGCCAAGCGCAGGGGCATGAACAGCGCCTTGCCCTTGCGCCCGCTCTTTTCCTTCACCGCATCGGTCCAGACCTTCCATGTCTGGCGGTCCCATGGCTCCGCCGGCAACAGGTCGAATGCCTCGCGCACGAAGGCGACATCCTCCTGCGACAGGTCAGGAGCGGTTTGAACGCCCTCGTTGACGATCTTCCACCAGAGGGAAGCATCGCTGACGCGACCGAGATTGCCGCGAACGGCGAGCCAGAACGCCTCCGCCTTGTCGCCCTCTATGCCGAGCGCGGCAAGACGCCCGCGCACAGCCTCAAAATCAAGCGCGTGGACAAGCGCGCGATTGAGCGTGTCGAGCTCGGCGGGATCGAATTTGGCCGATGATTTGGATGCCGCCGCCAGTTCAAAATGCTCGGCCAGTACCTGCATGTCGGGCGCGGCGATGACATTTTCCGACGTTCCGATCAGCACGGCGAGCGAAGCGACCGACATGGGCTCGTAGCCCACCTCGCGCAGCGCGCGGATCGAAAGCGCCCCCGTCCGCTTGGAAAGCCCCTCGCCCGAGATGGTGGTCAGCAGGTTATGGTGCCCGAACTGTGGCGGCTCGGCGCCGAGCGCCCGGAAGATGGCGATCTGAGCACCTGTGTTGGTGACGTGATCGTCGCCGCGGATGACATGCGTTACCCCGAGGTCGATATCGTCGACGACGGATGGAAACGTATAGAGATAGCTGCCGTCCTCGCGCACCAGCACCGGATCGGACATCGATGCGAGATCGACCGTCTGCGGCCCGCGCACCAGATCATCCCAATGCACCTCCGTGCGCTCCGGCGAAAACGGATCGTCCTTGAAATTCGGCAGGAGGAAACGCCAATGCGGCTTGCGGCCCTCCGCTTCCAACTTCGCCCGCTCCGCGTCGGTCAGCTTCAACGCCTCGCGCCCGTAGACCGGGGGCAACCGGCGCGCCAGCCGCAATTTGCGCCGGAGCTCGAGCTCTTCCGCCGTCTCGTAGCAGGGATAGAGCAGCCCGGCACTTTTCAGCCTCTCCGCCGCCGCATCATAGATGGCGAAGCGCTTCGACTGGTATTCCACCCTGTCCGGCTTCACGCCGAGCCAGTCGAGATCCTGGGCGATCGCTTCCGCATATTCGCTCTTCGAGCGCTCGATATCGGTATCGTCAAAACGCAGGATGAAACGCCCGCCATTCTTCAGCGCGAACAGCCAGTTGGACAGCGCTGTCCGGGTATTGCCGATATGGATATAGCCCGTCGGAGACGGGGCGAAGCGGACGGTGACGGTCATGATATACCTAAACTAGAGCCTATTACTTTAGCTGGAAACATTGGCGGGACAGAGGGAGCGCCTAGCGATTCCACCAACCAATAATCGCTCCAAGACGTCTAAACTACGACCTATCCCGAAACCGGTTGGTAATCGGATAACGCCGGTCGCGGCCGAAATTCTTCTTGGTGATCTTCACACCCGGCGCGGATTGCCGGCGCTTGTACTCGGCGATGTAAAGCAGATGTTCGACGCGATGCACGGTATCGCGGTCATGGCCGCGCGCGACGATATCATCCACGCCCATCTCGTTCTCCACCAGGCATTCGAGAATATCGTCGAGCACCGGATAAGGCGGCAGCGAATCCTGGTCCGTCTGGTTCTCCCGCAGCTCCGCCGAGGGCGCCTTGTCGATGATGTTCTGCGGAATGACCACGCCCGAAGGCCCGAGCGCTGTCGGCGGCACATGGCTGTTGCGCCAGGCGGACAGCGCATAGACCTGCATCTTGTAGAGATCCTTGATCGGATTGAAGCCGCCGTTCATGTCGCCATAGAGCGTGGCATAGCCCACCGACATCTCGGATTTGTTGCCTGTCGTCACCACCATCGAGCCGAATTTGTTGGAGATCGCCATCAGGATCGTCCCGCGCGTGCGGCTCTGCAAATTCTCCTCGGTGATTCCTTCCTTCATGCCGTCGAAGATCGGCCCCAAGGCCTTCATGAAGCCTTCCACCGGCTCGAAGATCGGCACGATATCGTAGCGGCAGCCGAGGGCGCGCGCGCAGTCCTCGGCATCCTTGAGCGAATCCTTCGACGTATAGCGATAGGGCATCATCACGGCGTGAAGCCGCTCCTCGCCGAGCGCATCGACGGCCAGCGCCGCGCAGAGCGCCGAATCGATGCCGCCGGAAAGACCGAGCACCACATTCTTGAAGCCGTTCTTATTGACGTAGTCGCGCAGGCCCAGCATGCAGGCGCGATAGTCCGCCTCTTCCTTCTCCGGGATTTTCGACATCGGCCCGTCAACGCAGACCCAGCCGTCGCCGTTCCGCTTCCAGGTGATGACCGCCAGTTGCTCCTCGAACTGCGACATCTGGAAGGCAAGCGTCTTGTCGGCATTGATGCCGAAGGAAGCGCCGTCGAAAATAAGTTCGTCCTGTCCGCCGAGCTGGTTGGCGAAAATGAGCGGCAATCCCGTTTCGATCACCTGCCTGATCGCCACTTGATGGCGCACATCCACCTTCGCCCGGTAATAGGGCGAGCCATTGGGAACGAGCAGCAGTTCCGCCCCGCTTTCGCTCAGCGTCTCGCAGACGCCCAGATCGCCCCAGATATCCTCGCAGATCGGAATGCCGATCCGCACCCCCCGGAAATTGACCGGACCCGGCATCGGCCCGGCCAGGAAGACACGCTTTTCGTCGAACTCGCCATAATTCGGCAGATCGACCTTGAAGCGTTCGGCGATCACCTTGCCGCCGTCGAGCACCATCACCGAATTGTGCAGGCCCGTTTCGCGCTTCAGCGGCGTGCCGATGATGACGCCCGGGCCTCCATCGGCCGTATCAGTGGCGAAATCCCGCACCGCCTTCTCGCAAGCCGTCGTGAAGGCGGGCTTGAGCACAAGGTCTTCCGGCGGATAGCCAGAGATGAAAAGCTCGGTGAAGAGGATGAGATCGGCCCCCTGGCGCGCCGCATCGGCGCGCGCCTCGCGGGCTTTGGCGAGATTGGCCTCTATATCGCCGAGCACGGGATCGAGCTGGGCTACGGCGATGCGCAAAATATCGGGAGCGGCAGGCTTGGTCATCATGGGGAAATCTTTAGCGCGGGGGCTTGAGTGTTGCAATCTGGTCTGTGAGGGATTGGGCGCTGAGGAGCTCCGTGTCCGTTTGGAAAACGGATCAGGCCCAGAAGGCTGTGAAAAGCGCATAGCCCCATACCGCTGCCGCCAGGATGATGGAGATCAGCACCGCCAGCGAGCCGCAATCCTTGGCGATCTGGATATCCTTATGAAATTCGCGTGAAAGCGCATTGCAGGCCGCCTCAATGCCGGTATTGAGCACTTCGATCATGATCAGGAACAGGATTGCGCCCGTCATGAGCAGGAACATCAGCGCGCTCTCCGCGATATAAAGCGCCACGGGAATGGAAATGACGAAGAGCGCCAGTTCCTGCTGCACCGCCTTTTCGTGGCGCGCCAGCCAGCGCAGCGCCCGCATCGAATTGATGAAAGCCAGCCAGATGCGATGCATGTCTTCCCCGTCCGTCCGATAAGCCGATTGTGCCTTGTGTAACGCGCCTGAACGAAGGCGCGAAGACGGCTATAGTGGAAAAGCTTTAGGGAAAGATCAAAATCTCGGATAGTTCTCTAGATACTGCGGCAAATCGTCGTTGATGCCGTAATAGTCGCCCTTGTCCGCGGTATAGATATGCTTTTCGCCGCGCAGCCCGCTCGGCTGGTCGAACGCGCCCGCCATGACGGAAACATAGTCGAGTCCGTCATGCTTCCAGAACAGCACAGAGCCGCAGTTCCGGCAAAAGCCGCGGCGCGCCGTCTCGCTGGATTTATACCAGGTGATGTTCTCGGCACCGTCCATGCGGATATTCTCGTCGGCGACATTGGTCGCGGCGTAATGGTGCCCCGACTGCTTGCGGCATTGCGTGCAGTGGCAATAGATGATGCCGCGCAACGGCCCTCGGGTCTCGAAGCGCACCGCCCCGCACAGGCATGATCCGGTGTGATAGTCTTCAGCCAATGACGTCCCCCTCTCCTCGAAATGCAACAGGGCGGGAGTCTAGACTCCCGCCCTGTGATGGCAATCGACAAAAACTGAACGAATGCTTCAGCCGTTCACAACCTTCTTCTGCGGCTGGGCATCCCGCTCCTTCTTCAGAAGCTCGGCGACCAGGAACGCCAGTTCCAGCGCCTGGTCCGCATTGAGGCGCGGGTCGCAATGGGTGTGGTAGCGATCCGACAGGTCCTCCGCCGAGATGGCCCGCGCGCCGCCGGTGCATTCGGTGACGTTCTTGCCCGTCATCTCGATATGGATGCCGCCAGGGTAGCTGCCCTCGCCGCGATGAACCGCGAAGAAGGTCTCCACCTCTTTGAGAATCCGGTCGAACGGCCGCGTCTTGTAGCCATTGGCGGTGATCGTGTTGCCGTGCATGGGATCGCACGACCACACCACCTTGCGCCCTTCCTTCTGCACCGCGCGGATCAGCTTCGGCAGATGATCGGAAACCTTGTCGTAACCGAAACGCGCGATCAGCGTCAGCCGGCCCGGCTCGTTTTCCGGATTGAGAAGGTCGATCAGCTTGAGAAGACCGTCCGGATCGAGCGACGGACCGCATTTCAGGCCGAGCGGGTTCTTGATGCCACGGCAATATTCCACATGCGCATGATCGGGCTGGCGCGTGCGGTCGCCGATCCAGATCATGTGGCCGGAAGTGCCGTACCAGTCGCCGGAGGTGGAATCGACGCGCGTCAGCGCCTCCTCGTAGCCCAGAAGCAGCGCCTCGTGGCTGGTGTAGAAATCCGTCTCGCGCAGCCGGGCATTGCTCTCCGACGTAATGCCGATCGAGCGCATGAAATCCATCGTCTCGGAAATGCGCTTGGCCAGCGCCTCGTAGCGCTCGCCCTGCGGGCTGTTGCCGACGAAGCCAAGCATCCACTGATGCACGTTTTCCAGATTGGCATAGCCGCCCTGCGCGAAGGCACGCAAAAGGTTCAGCGTCGCCGCCGACTGGCGATAGGCCATATCCTGCCGGTTCGGGTCGGGAATACGCGATGCCGCTTCGAAATCGATGCCGTTGATGATGTCGCCGCGATAGGCCGGCAGTTCGACGCCGTCCTTGATCTCGACATCGGACGAGCGCGGCTTGGCGAACTGCCCGGCTATGCGCCCGACCTTCACCACCGGCTGCGAAGCGCCGAATGTCAGCACCACCGCCATCTGCAGGAACACGCGGAAGAAGTCGCGGATATTGTCCGCGCCATGCTCGGCGAAGCTCTCGGCACAGTCCCCGCCCTGCAGGAGGAATGCGCGGCCATCGGCGACTTCACCCAACTGACGGGTGAGCTTGCGCGCCTCGCCTGCAAAAACCAGCGGCGGATACGAACGAAGACGGGACTCCACATCGGCCAGAGCCTGCGCGTCCGGATAAAACGGCACCTGCTTGATCGGCTTGCCTCTCCAGGATTGCGGTGTCCAGTTCTTCGTCATTGCAGCACCTGTTTGCAACTGTCCGCCCATTTTTGCGGAATACCAAGATTGCCCGCGTACCGGATGGTACGCAGGATGCGCTCATATAGAGCAAAGCTGCAGATTATACTAGGCTGGAATCGACCGGATTGCTATCGATCGCGCCACCTACCTCATCCTCCGATCAAGCCCTGAAAGATGACAGTGGCCGCCAAGATCACACCCGCTCGCCTTTCACGATCCGGTAGCTCGGCTGGTACATCGTCACCAGTTCTTCCGATGCCGTCGGATGCACGGCCATGGTGCGATCGAGATCGTCCTTCGTCGCCCCCGATTTCAGCGCAATGCCGAGCAGCTGCGCCATCTCGCCCGCATCGGGACCGAGGATATGCGCGCCGAGCACCTTGCGGCTCAACCCGTCCACCACAAGCTTGGTCAGCATCTTCTCCTGCCGTCCGGAAAGCGTGTTCTTCATCGGCCGGAAATGCGCGCGATAGACTTCCACTTCCAGATATTTCCCGGCCGCCTCTTCTTCCGACAGGCCGACCGTACCGATTTCCGGCTGCGAGAAGACGGCCGTGGCGATCAACTGATGATCGGGCTTCGTCGGATTGTTCTTGAAGGCGGTTTCGAGAAAGCACATCGCTTCATGGATCGCCACCGGGGTCAGTTGCACCCGGTTCGTGACGTCGCCCACCGCCCAGATGTGCGGAACGTTGGTGCGCGAGTAATCGTCGACGTGCACCGCACCCACGACGTCGGTTTCCACGCCGGCCTTCTCCAGCCCGAGATTTTCCGTGTTGGGAATACGCCCGAGCGCCAGCATCGCCTGATCGACGAGCAGTATCTCCCCGCCCGAGAGCATCACGTCGAGCCGTCCGTCGGTGCGCCGCGAGACCCGCTCGAACACTTCTCCGCAAAGCACGCGAATGCCCTTGGCCTCCATCGCCTCATGCAGGAGCCGGCGCAGATCACCGTCGAAACGCTGCAAGATCTCGCGACCGCGATAGACCAGCGTGGTCTCGACGCCGAGCCCGTGGAAGATGTTGGCGAACTCGACAGCGATATAGCCACCGCCGGCAATCACGATCGATTTCGGCAACTCGGCCAGGTGGAACGCCTCGTTGGAGTTGATGCAGAGCTCGTGTCCGGGCAGCGCCAGATGCGGATTGGGCCGCGCGCCCGTGGCAATCAGTATCTGCTCCGCCGTCACCTTCTTCCGCGACGAGACGATCTCGATCGTGTGCTCGTCCACAAGCACGGCCCGGCTGTCGAAAATCTCGACCTTCGAATTATCAAGCCCCTTGCGGTAGAGCCCCTCCAGCCGCGCGATCTCGCGGTCCTTGTTGGCGATCAGCGTCGGCCAGTCGAAGGAGGTCTCACCGACGCTCCAGCCATAACCGGCGGCATCCTCGAAATGCTCGCCGAACTGCGAGGCATAGACGAACAGCTTCTTCGGCACGCAGCCGCGGATGACGCAGGTGCCGCCCATCCGGTATTCCTCGGCAAGCCCGACACGTTTTCCCATGGCGCCCGCCAGACGCCCGGCGCGCACACCGCCAGACCCGCCACCGATGACGAAGAGATCATAATCGTAGGATGCCATGAAAAACCCCGGAACCTTTGAATCGAAATCGGACCAGACATATAGTCTGCCGCAGGAATAAAAAAGCCCGGCCTGATCAGCCGGGCTTTCAATGTCGCGTGAGATGCAGGCGCTTACTGCTGCGGCTGAGCCGCATCTTCCTGCTTGGCAAGAACATCGCCGACCGACTGGGCCAGATCGCGCGCAATGCCGTTCTGCCAGATATTGGCCGCTTTCAGCACTTCGCGGGTGACGATCGGTCCCTCGGAAATCAGCTTCTTGCCCGCCGGCGAACCATAGAATGCCGAGATCGCCTTCAATTCCTCTTCCGAAAACGTGTTGGCGTATGCACGCGCGGCTTCCGTTTCCAAATCGGCGCGGCGCGAGGCAAGGGTCAGTGCCTGCTCATCAACGGTCTTGGTGATCAGATCCTCCAGGTTCGGATCCTTCTGGATCAGCTCCGCCTTGAGCGCCTGCGCGGCACGCGGCAGGATCGCATCGAACTGCTCGGTCGCATCGATCGCGGCGATCGCCTGACGCGCGGCAGCCAGATGGGATTCGGAAATTTCCTGCGCCTGAGCTGCGTGAATACCTGCCATCACGGCCAGCGCCGCCAGGGGCGCAATCAAACGGCGAAAGCCAGTTGCCTGGGTCATAAGGTCGTTACTCCGTTGTCTCTCCAAGCATGATCCCCAAAAGTCGAAGGCTTTTTGGACGAGATCATGCGATTTAAGCTATCGTCATGGTCCGGATACCGCCAGGGCCGGCGATGATCGCGGCGCTGGCCAGCCCCAGGAAAAGTCCATGTTCCACGACGCCCGGAATGGCGTGCAGAGCGCTGGATAAAGCTCTTGTATCGGGAATGCGGCCAAAAGATGCATCGAGGATGTAATGTCCGCCATCCGTGACGAATGGTTCCCCATTCTTTTGCCTCAGGATCACCGGTCCGGCAAGGCCGAGATCTGCGCACGCCTTGGCGATGGCGACCTTAGTCGCCCCGAGGCCGAAACGGTTGACCTCGATGGGCAGCGGGAACCTGCCCAGCGTCTCGACGACTTTCGTCTCGTCGGCGATCACGATCATCTTTTGCGATGCAGCGGCCACGATCTTTTCGCGCAGCAGCGCCCCGCCCCCGCCTTTGATCAGCGACAGCGCGCCGTCCACTTCGTCGGTCCCGTCGATGGCGAGGTCGAGTTCCGGCACCTCGTCGAGCGTGGTCAGCGGAACGCCCAATTCCACGCAAAGCCTGGCGGTGCGTTCGGATGTCGGCACGCCGATGATGGTCAGTCCGGTGGCGACCTTCTCGGCCAGAAGGCGCACGAATTCTTCCGCCGTCGAGCCGGAGCCGATCCCGAGCCGCATGCCATCGCGCACATGGGTCAGTGCTTCGGCTGCCGCCTCGATCTTCAGCTTGCGTGCATCCATGCGCTCTCCCCAATCCCGGTTTGCCGTCCCACGGCTGATTTGCAGCTGCATCTAACATGCGAATGCAAATGCACAAAGCCTGTTTTGCGGCTTATTGACCCGCTTCGTGTCCAGAACTTGAGCGAAGCGACGCGATCCGATACGTGTTATTGCAGAACAATCGTCCTCATCCGGATTTCATCAATGACGAAGCCCATTGTCGTGTTCGACCTCGACGGAACGCTGGTCGATACAGCGCCCGATCTTCTCGACAGCCTCAATCATTGCCTGAGCCAGTCGGGCATGGAGAAGGTCGATCCGACAGCGCTGCGCCGTTTCGTCGGCCATGGCGGGCGGGTCATGATCGAACGCGCCTTCGAAGCGCAGAAAAAGCAGCTGTCGCCCGAACAGCTCGACTGGCTGGTCGGGCTGTTCCTGGAGCATTACGGTGCCCATATGCCCGGCCGTTCTGAGCTCTTCATCGGCGCTGCCGAGGCGATGGACCGGCTCGCGGCGGATGGCTACACGCTCGCTGTCTGCACCAACAAATTCGAGACGCTGTCGGTGAAGCTTTTGACCGAGCTCGGCCATGCCGACCGCTTTGCCGCGATCTGCGGCGGCGACACCTTTAGCTTCCGAAAGCCCGACCCGCGCCATCTCACCGAAACCATCCTGCGCGCCGGCGGCGATCCGGGCCACGCCGTAATGATCGGCGACAGCCGGACCGATATCGATACTGCCAAGGCGGCGGGTATTCCGGTCGTAGCGGTCGATTTCGGCTATACCGATCTTCCGGTCCATACCTTTGAGCCGAGCCGGGTCATCTCGCATTTCGACGAACTGACAGTCGATATGACCAAGGGCCTGATCATGGCGGCAGCGCTTTAAGACCATCACCAGCTGGCACCTATGTCCGACCGCTGGTGGCGTGGCGATGTTCAGGAATGGATCCTCGGGTCTAGCCCGAGGATGACGATTGCAGGGATGGTTTCCGCCAATCGTCAACGTTGAACCGAGCGCAAACCTTTCCAGTCCCTCATCCTCTCCAGTCCGTCATCCTCGGGCTGACCCGAGGATCCATTCCGGAACGGTCCCAATGGAAAACCGCTTCGCAGCTTCGGCACCCTGCCCGAAACATTTCATATAAATACAGCACCAACGGTTCCATCTTGAAGTGAACCATTCTAAGCTCGCGGTATGCGGAACCGACTTGTTCAAATGCTTTTCCTCATGGTCGCAGCCGGCGCGCTCGGCGCCGGTGCTTCACTCGCCGAAGAGAACAAGACCTTGCCTGGCGTGAAACCGCCCAAGGCGATCGTCACCGCCCCGCCTCCCGAACCCGATCAGATGACTGACCCGTCGAAGCCGAACAGCTTCCGGATCGGCAACACCGACGTCACCATATCCGGCAGCATCACCATCGATGTCGGCACGTTCAAATCGCCGTCGCGGCGATAAGCCGTCTAGTTTTCACGCCTCTGCCCTGCCCTCCGCATCAGGCATGCTGACATAGATCAGCACCGCGATGATCGTGATGAAGAAGCGGAAGGCGCTGTCGATGCCGTTCCACTGATGCGACATCCACATGCCGAACCACTCTCCGCCGATCGACATGAAGCCCACCTGCCAGGTGAGGAAGCCGAGCGTCAGTCCGGCAATTGCCCATTTCTTGGCGTTGTTGAAGGCAGCAGCGGGAGCGCCGAGCTTCGTCAGCATCGCATAGGTGCCGATCCAGCACAAAATCGCCGTCAGCGTTTCGGCGGCGATGATCAGGATATAGCCGGCCGTATGAAGTGCCGGACTGGTGATGGCGCGGTATTTGATCGTCGAGTTGGGAAAGATGGTGTCCATGTCGAAGACATGCTGGACGAATTCGTAATTCGTTCCGTAATCGGTGATGTTCCCAAAGGAAACGAGCGATGCGAAAAAAGCGATGGCGGCGACAAGCGCCACCTTGGACAGCCGTGTGATCTGCATTTTCCTCTCCTGAAATCTCGGCCCCGCCAGAGGCGAATCTGTCTCCCATGACCGAATGAGGCTGAAACATCGCCGGAAAAAAGCAATAAAAAAGCCCGGCATCGCTGCCGGGCTTTTTTCGACCCCTTAAGGGATCAGCCGTTGACCGCGTCCTTGAGGCCCTTGCCGGCCGAGAATTTCGGCACGTTGCGGGCGGGAATCGCGACTTCCTTACCCGTCGAAGGGTTACGGCCAGTCGTGGCAGCGCGGTGCGAAACTGAGAAAACGCCGAAGCCCGGGATACGGACATCGCCGCCGGATTTCAGCGTTGCGGTAACCGATTCAATGACGGCATCGACGGCCGAAGCGGCGTCGGTCTTCGTCAGACCAGCCTTTTCCGCAACCGCGGCGACCAATTCGTTCTTGTTCATAGGGGCATTTCCTTTCTCTCAATTGCCGGAACTTGCGACTCGACCGGCACGCGCGGAGTTTATTCGAATCAGTCGGCAAACCAAGTCACGCAAGTCAAAAAACCCCGGAAAACCGGGGTTAAACACAGAAATGCCGGGCAAAATGCCCGGCATTATCGTCAATCTATGAGGGAACGAGGCCTCAATGCGCCACCGTGGAGGCCGTGTCCTCGTCTCCAGCCCCCGGAAGAGGCGTGCCGGAGGTCTCCGGCTCGGTCCACTCGATGGGCTCCGGCATCCGCACCAGCGCATGCTGGAGAACCTCGCCGACACGGCTGACCGGCACGATTTCAAGACCGTTCTTCACATTGTCCGGGATTTCCGCCAGATCCTTGGCGTTCTCTTCCGGGATCAGAACTTTCTTGATGCCGCCGCGCAGCGCCGCAAGCAGTTTCTCCTTCAGCCCGCCAATCGGCAGCACCCTGCCCCGCAGCGTGATCTCGCCGGTCATCGCCACATCCTTGCGGACGGGAATGCCGGTGAGAACCGAAACGATGGCCGTCGCCATGGCGGTGCCGGCAGACGGTCCGTCCTTCGGCGTCGCGCCTTCAGGCACGTGGACGTGGATGTCGCGCTTGTCGAACACCGGCGGCTCGATGCCGAAATCAACCGCCCGCGAGCGGACATAGGATGCCGCCGCCGAGATCGATTCCTTCATCACGTCGCGCAGGTTGCCCGTCACCGTCATGCGGCCCTTGCCGGGCATCATGACGCCTTCGATGGTCAGCAGTTCGCCGCCCACTTCCGTCCAGGCAAGCCCGGTGACCACACCCAGCTGGTCCTCGCCCTCGATCTGGCCGTAGCGGAACTTCTGCACGCCCAGGTAATCGGCAAGGTTGGCTTCCGTGATCTTCACCGTCTTCTTCTTGGTCTTCAGAATCTCGGTGACCGCCTTGCGCGCCAGCTTCATCAGCTCCCGCTCAAGATTACGCACGCCCGCTTCCCGCGTGTAATGGCGGATGACGGCGCGCAGCGCATCCTCGCTGACCGAGAACTCCTTCGGCTGCAGGGCATGATCGCGGATCGCTTTCGGCAGAAGATGCCGCTTGGTGATCTCCAGCTTCTCATCCTCGGTGTAGCCGGCGATACGGATGATCTCCATGCGGTCCATCAGCGGCGCAGGGATGTTCAGCGTATTCGCCGTCGTCACGAACATCACGCTCGACAGGTCGTATTCGACCTCCAGATAGTGGTCCATGAACGTCGAGTTCTGCTCGGGATCGAGCACCTCCAGCAAAGCGGAGGACGGATCGCCGCGGAAATCCTGGCCCATCTTGTCGATCTCGTCGAGAAGGAACAGAGGGTTGGACTTCTTCGCCTTCTTCATCGACTGGATGACCTTGCCGGGCATCGAGCCGATATAGGTGCGACGGTGACCGCGGATCTCGGCCTCGTCACGCACGCCACCCAGCGACATACGGACATACTCACGGCCCGTCGCCTTGGCGATCGAGCGGGCGAGCGAGGTCTTGCCGACGCCGGGAGGTCCGACGAGGCAGAGGATCGGTCCCTTAATCTTGGCCGAGCGCGCCTGCACGGCGAGATATTCGACGATGCGCTCCTTGACCTTGTCGAGGCCGAAATGCTCCTCATCAAGCACTTCCTGAGCATAGTTCAGGTCCTGCTTGACCTTCGACTTCTTGCCCCACGGAATGGAGAGCAGCCAGTCGAGATAGTTGCGCACGACGGTGGCTTCCGCCGACATGGGGCTCATGTTGCGCAGCTTCTTCAGCTCCGCATTGGCCTTCTCGCGCGCTTCCTTCGAGAGCTTGGTCTTGTTGATGCGCTCTTCCAGTTCGGCTGCCTCGTCGCGGCCGTCCTCGCCGTCGCCGAGCTCCTTCTGGATCGCCTTCATCTGCTCGTTCAGGTAATACTCGCGCTGCGTCTTCTCCATCTGGCGCTTGACGCGGCTGCGGATGCGCTTCTCCACCTGAAGCACCGAAATCTCGGCTTCCATGAAGGAGAGCGCCTTTTCCAGCCGTTCGCGCACGGAAAGGATCGAGAGCATCTCCTGCTTCTCGGGAATCTTGATCGCCAGATGCGAGGCCACCGTATCGGCGAGCTTCGAATAATCCTCAATCTGGCTCGCGGCGCCCACGACCTCTGGAGAGATCTTCTTGTTGAGCTTCACGTAGTTTTCGAAATCGGCGACCACCGAGCGGGACAGCGCCTCGATCTCGACCGCGTCCTCTTCCGGCTCTTCGAGCGTGGAAGCATGGGCTTCGTGATAATCCTCGCGGTCGGTGAATTTCGTAATCTTCGCGCGCGCCGTTCCCTCGACCAGCACCTTGACCGTACCGTCGGGGAGCTTCAGGAGCTGTAGCACATTGGCGATGGTGCCGATGTCGTAGATGGCATCAGCCGCCGGATCGTCATCGGCCGCGTTCTTCTGCGTTGCAAGCAGGATCTGCTTGTCCACGCCCATCACTTCCTCGAGTGCGCGGATCGACTTTTCCCGTCCCACGAAAAGCGGGACGATCATATGGGGGAAGACCACGATATCGCGCAGCGGCAGGACTGCATAAAGCCCGTCGTTACCACCCGCCAAAGTCTTCTTCTCTATACCCGTCATCATCAGTCCTTTCTGGAGCATGATCCCGAAAAGTTGCAGACTTTTCGGATGAGATCATGCGGCTAAAGCCCGGAGGCCTTCTGGCCGATTGCCACGCTTGCGCTCCCTCGAACAGTCATCGGCAAGTCACAAACATGCATCAGTATCCACTAATTGGCGACCCGGACGTTCCAATTCAAGCGTTCACACAGAATCGTCGGATCCATCCTGCGCCGCCGTGGCCTCAAGTGCAATCGAAGTGCTGTCCCCGCCCCGATTGTCAGCTTCTTGCGGCATTCAATATATGCTTCGCCCTCTGAATTGGGGCGGAAAAGCAGGATTCCCGGAGTTTTCCAGATCCCTTTTTTCAAGAACTCCGCCCCCTTCATGAAAAAGGGCCGCGATCCGCAGCCCCTCTCACATTTCTTTTACTTGAAAGCCCTCAGGCGGAGGCGTTGCCCTTTTCCTCCTGCCGCTCGGCGTAGATATAGAGCGGGCGGGCGTTGCCGTCCACCACATCGCCCGAAATCACCACTTCCTGCACGCCGTCGAGCGTCGGCAGGTCGAACATGGTGTCGAGGAGGATCTTTTCCATGATCGAACGCAGGCCACGAGCGCCGGTCTTGCGTTCCACAGCCTTGTTGGCGATGGCGCGCAACGCGTCCTCATGGAAGGTCAGCTCGATATTCTCCATCTCGAAGAGACGCTGATACTGCTTGACCAGCGCGTTCTTCGGCTCCGACAGGATCTGCACGAGAGCATCGATATCCAGGTCTTCCAGCGTTGCGATAACAGGCAGACGACCAACGAATTCGGGGATGAGACCGAATTTCAACAGGTCCTCCGGCTCCAGCTCGCGGAAGATCTCGCCGACGCGGCGGTCGTCCACAGCCTTGACGTTGGCGCCGAAGCCGATCGAGGTCTTCTCGCCGCGTGCCGAGATGATCTTGTCGAGGCCGGCGAAAGCGCCGCCGCAGATGAACAGGATATTGGTCGTATCCACCTGCAGGAACTCCTGCTGCGGATGCTTGCGCCCGCCCTGCGGCGGAACGGAAGCGACCGTGCCTTCCATGATCTTCAGCAATGCCTGCTGGACGCCCTCGCCCGACACGTCGCGGGTGATCGACGGGTTGTCCGACTTGCGGCTGATCTTGTCGACCTCGTCGATATAGACGATGCCGCGCTGCGCCCGCTCGACATTATAATCGGCGGCCTGCAGCAGCTTGAGGATGATGTTCTCGACATCCTCGCCGACATAGCCGGCTTCCGTCAGCGTCGTCGCGTCGGCCATGGTGAACGGCACGTCGATGATGCGGGCGAGCGTCTGGGCAAGATAGGTCTTGCCGCAGCCCGTCGGGCCGACGAGCAGAATATTCGACTTTGCCAGCTCGACTTCGTTGTTCTTCGACTGGTGCGCCAGCCGCTTGTAATGATTATGCACGGCGACCGAGAGAACCCGCTTCGCATGGCTCTGCCCGATGACATAATCATCAAGAACGGCCATGATCTCCAGCGGCGTAGGCACCCCCTCGCGCGACTTCACCATCGAGGATTTGTTCTCCTCGCGGATGATGTCCATGCAGAGCTCGACACACTCGTCACAGATAAAGACGGTCGGGCCGGCAATCAGCTTGCGGACCTCATGCTGGCTTTTCCCGCAAAACGAGCAATAGAGCGTATTCTTGGAATCGCCACCATTGTTGCTGACTTTGCTCATTGCAGTTTCCTTTCACTACCGGCCGCACCGCTCTTATCAACGATACCGCCGCAAACCCCGCTGCTCCTTCCGACATCCCGACCGAAAACGACGGATTTGCGGAGCAACCTATTCAGAACCCAAGCTTCTCAGAACCATCGTCACGAAACAAACACAAAACCAGCAACGCGGCAATGAATTCAGTGCATTCTCGCAGGTTACGCCCCTGAAAGCCAATAATCACTTAACGTAGCGGCTGCTGCGCTCCGTACAAGCCCGAAGCTTGGCTGTTTTGTGGCACAACGTCGCACTCCGATGCAGAATCGTACATCGGAGACGCAAAATCGGCTTCAAGCGGGCTAACCTGCAACGGGCTTACTTTGATCCGCCCTCGGTTTTCACCACGCCTTCGATCAGCTCGCGCGATTCGATGACACCGTCGATCAAGCCGAAATCCTTCGATTCCTGTGCTGTCATGAAGTGGTCGCGATCCAGTGTGCGCTCAATCGTGTCATAATCACGGCCGGTGTGCTTCACATAGATTTCATTCAAGCGGCGCTTCAGCTTGATGATGTCCTGGGCGTGACGCTCGATATCCGAGGCCTGGCCCTGGAAACCGCCCGACGGCTGGTGCAGCATGATGCGCGCATTGGGCAATGCGTAACGCATGCCGGTGGCGCCTGCCGTCAGAAGCAGCGAGCCCATGGAAGCCGCCTGCCCCATGCAGAGCGTGGAGACCGGCGGGCGGATGAACTGCATCGTATCGTAGATCGACATGCCGGAGGTCACCACGCCGCCGGGCGAATTGATATACATGTTAATTTCTTTTTTGGGATTTTCCGCTTCGAGGAAGAGGAGCTGCGCGCAAACCAGCGACGCCATGCCGTCTTCGATCGGCCCGGTGATGAAGATGATGCGCTCCTTGAGGAGCCGCGAAAAGATGTCATAGGCCCGCTCGCCACGATTGGTCTGCTCAACGACCATCGGCACGAGGTTCATGGTGGTTTCGATCGGATCTCTCATTGGGGCCTCTAAATCTGGAGATTGCATTTTCGGGTATCGCGGGCCATCGGTGCCCGCATGCCGGATTCGTGGTTGTTCCATACATAAGGTGACGCAGCCACGTTTCGCAAGATGGAGAAATCACCACAGGCACGATGTCGAGAGGCCCTCGCGATGTCGCATTCGGTAAGTTGTCGTTATCGATGACCGCGTTAGATTGGCATAACATCGGATTTGGCAATTGGACCGGTCGTGCTCCTCGAAGCTGATAAGATCATCAACCCGGGCAAGCTCCGCCTTCGCCTCCTCGCCCTGCTCCGCATTCTCAGTGCGCGCGGCATCGTCATCGTGCTTCTGGCCTGCATCGTCGGAGTGTTGGCCGGCGTCTCTGTCATCCTGATCGGCTGGATCGTCAATCAGTTGCACGCCTTCCTCTATGCGATCCCGCCCGGTGCTCGCCTCTCCGAGATGTTTTCTTTGTCCCGGCCCGAAATGGCGCTTGTTCCCGTCATTGGCGGAGCGCTGGTCGGGCTTACCACACTCTATGTCAGGCGCAGGAAGCTGCGCCATCCCATCGACCCGATCGAAGCCAACGCACTCTATGGCGGGCGCATGTCGATGACCGATACGCTGGTCGTCGCCGTCCAGACGATCCTGTCGAGCGGCTTCGGCGCCTCGGTCGGGCTTGAGGCAGCCTATACGCAGGTCGGTTCCGGCATCGCCTCGAAGATCGCCTGCACTATCGGCTTGCGCCGCAGCGACATCCGGCTGCTTGTTGGCTGCGGTGCGGGCGGCGCGATCGCCGCCGCCTTCGGCGCGCCGCTGACCGGCGCATTCTACGGCTTCGAACTCATCATCGGGGTCTATTCGATCGCCAATGTCGCCCCGATGATGGCGGCCGCGGTTTCCGCAACCCTGGTGGCGGGATATTTTGGCGTGACCTCCTTCCCGATCGAGCTGGGGGAGCTGCCTCCGATGCTGGTGGGACAATATCTGCCCTTCCTCTTGCTGGGCCTGGTCGCCGGAGGCCTTTCGATCGCCATCATGCAGCTGGTGACGCTGGTCGAACGGCTCTTTGCCAAGCTGGCGATCAGCAGCACTTTGCGACCGGCGATCGGCGGCTGCCTGGTCGGATTGCTGGCGCTCATGACGCCGCAGGTGCTCTCCAGCGGTCACGGCGCGCTCCACCGCGAACTGGCGATGAATTACGGGCTCTACGTCATCGTCGAACTCTTCCTCCTGAAGCTTCTGGCCTCCGCGGTTTCGATCGGATCGGGATTTCGCGGCGGCCTGTTCTTCGCTTCGCTGTTTCTGGGCGCGCTCGCCGGGAAGATTTTCGCCGAGATCATGATGATTGTCTCGCCTGAAACCGGCATCGATCCCGTCGTCGCGGCGGTGATCGGCATGACGTCGCTTGCCGTGGGTGTCGTGGGCGGGCCACTGACGATGACGTTTCTTGCGCTGGAATCTACCGGCGACCTCACCATCACCGGCGTCGTCCTCGCCGCCTCGATCATGTCGGCGATCCTGGTCAAGGAGACGTTCGGCTATTCCTTCTCGACCTGGCGCTTCCACCTGCGCGGCGAGACCATCCGCAGCGCCCACGACATCAGCTGGATGCGCGACCTCACGGTCGGTCGCATGATGCGCGAAAATATCCGCACCATACCTTGCGACATGACGGTGGCGCAGTTCCGCGAGGAAGTCCCACTGGGTTCCGTCCAGCGGATCATCGCGATTGAAGGAGACAGGGAGTATGTCGGCATGCTGATCGTGGCCGAGGTTCATGCCTTGCGGCCCGATCCGTCAAACGACGAGCGCCCGGTAGCGGAACTGATCAAATATGGCGACGTCATGCTGCTGCCGACGATGAACGTGAAAGTGGCGGCGGAAATGTTCGCCAAGACGGGGAGCGAGGAACTCGCCGTCGTCGACGATTACAAGAGCCGGAAGGTATGCGGCCTCCTGACGGAAGGCTATCTGCTGCGCCGCTATGCGGAGGAACTGGACAAGGTGAGGAAGGATATAGCCGGGGAACGCTGATCGTCCCTCAATCCTGCTACTCATAAGATGCAAGCGAGATTCCGGGATGGCAATCCCTGCGGGCTCGATGGATACTGCTCTTCTTTTGAAACATGCACCGGATTTTCATCATGCATTATTTCAAGCCATTCCTCGCAGCCCTGTTTCTTACCTCCGGGATGACGCAGGCACCGGCAGCCAGTCAGTTCGAGCAGTTGCGGGACCGGTTGCTCGCCGGGCATCCGACGATGTCCATCGTCGATCTAAACCAATGCAAGCAGCAGGCCGGGAAAACGACCGGCGCGGCCAAACCAATTGGCGGCCTGCTCATTCGTAACTTCATGATCACGCCGGCGCCAAATCCCAAAATCGCTTATGCCAACCAGCACCTTACGGTGATGGCTGATGGTCTGCCCATTCTTGAACTCATTCAGTATCGGATCATGCCGGACGACAGAGCGATCATTACGGCGCACAGACTCTCTCCGGAGAACTATAAGCCGCTGTCCGATCCACGGGTCTTTGAATGCCCGCTAGGCACCGGCCTTCATTTTGAGCCGGAAACGGGCGTCATTCCCATGATTAAATGATTGAATGGTGGGCGCGACAGGGATTGAACCTGTGACCCCTCCCGTGTGAAGGGAGTGCTCTCCCGCTGAGCTACGCGCCCGTCCGAAGCCAAGTGGCTGGAAGGTGCGGCGGATATACGTGGGACGGCATGGTCAGTCAAGCGCTGCCTGTCGCACATTTCTCAAGATGAGCGGAACATCACAGGGATTTCGCGGGAACTCTTCCTGTCGCGACCCGTTCTTTCTCGAAAAGAGAGGTCCGCATGACGAAAACAGTCAAAAGCGAGAAGGCGAAGCAGGGAAGATGGGGCACCTCCATCCTCGCCGTTCTGGTCGTTTCCCTGTTGCTGGCATTCATTATATGGGGAATTCTCGAAATCTACGGTCAGATGATCGCGCCGTCCTGATCAGACAGTGCGGGTAGGCTTGCCGTCGAAGTGAACCATGTAACCGGCGGCGATCGCATGCCTTGCGATCAGGATTTCCAGCTCGTCATCGCAAAGCGCGCATTCCGGGAATTTTCGGCGGATATACCCCATGGCCCGGACAAGCGAAACCGGCTGTCGTCTCGTGGGAATTCCGAAAAACAGATAGGTGCGGATTGCAATCGTCAGATCGTATGACGGCGGGTTCCACGATGGATTCCCCGGAACTGCCGCTGGAGCTAGTTCTTGGTCGACATGCATGTCTTCCCTCCCGGAAAATTAGGCTTCATCGATGGCCCTATGGGCAATGCGATCACCGGTCGTGAAGCGCGGATATGAGAGTGAAGTGCGCGGCCGGTGATGCGATGGGCGACTGTCGATAACAAGGCACATTTTGATGGCGCAAATTTGGCCATCGCCCTGCCGGAATATTCACCTCGCCGCGCCAAAATGCTTCAATTTTAGGCGATTATCACCCAGATCGCTCTAAATGGTCGATCGCGCTTGCTTTTTCCGCCGAACGCGCTTGAATGACATCAACAAAATAAAAAAAGGGGACATGAGTGAAGCCATTCGATGAAATGCTTGCTGAAGGTGACGGCGTCCGGCCGCCCTACAAAATTCTGAAAAAATGGCTCGAAACGCAAAATCCTGACAAACTGACGCAGAAGACGGTCGATGCCGAACATGTCTTCCGCAAGACCGGCATCACCTTCGCCGTCTATGGCGATGATCAGGCCGCCGAACGCCTGATCCCGTTCGACATCATCCCGCGCATCATCTCCGGCCGGGAGTGGCGGCGCCTGTCGCAGGGCATCGAACAGCGCGTCATGGCGCTCAACGCCTTTCTCGACGACATTTATCACCGCCAGGAGATCGTGCGCGCCGGGCGTATCCCGAAAGAGCTGATCGCCCATAACGAGGCCTTCGTACCGGAGATGATCGGTTTCCGCCCGCCCGGCAATGTCTATACCCATATCATCGGCGTCGACATCGTGCGCACGGCGGAAAACCAGTTCTACGTGCTGGAGGACAACGCCCGCACGCCATCGGGTGTCTCCTATATGCTGGAGAACCGGGAAACCATGATGCAGCTCTTCCCCGAGCTGTTCCAGCATGTGAAGGTCTGCCCGGTCGAGACCTATCCGCAATTGCTGCGCCAGTCCCTTTCCGCCGTCGCGCCGGCTGCTGCCCGGGGCGCGCCGACGATAGCGGTGCTGACCCCCGGCATCTACAATTCCGCCTATTTCGAACACGCCTTTCTTGCCGACCAGATGGGCGTGGAACTGGTCGAGGGAAGCGATCTGCGCGTCGTCGACGGCAGGGTCGCCATGCGCACGACGGAAGGCTTCCGTCCGATCGACGTGCTCTACCGCCGGGTCGACGACGCCTATCTCGATCCCCTCACCTTCCGCCCGGACTCCACCCTCGGCGTCGCCGGCATCATGGATGTCTACCGCGCCGGCAATATCACCATCGCCAATGCGCCCGGCACCGGCATTGCCGACGACAAGGCGATCTATTCCTATATGCCGGAGATCGTCGAATTCTATACCGGCCGCAAGGCGATCCTCGAAAACGTGCCCACCTGGCGTTGCTCGGAGAAGGACAGCCTCGCCTATGTTCTCGAGCACCTGGAGGAACTCGTGGTGAAGGAGGTTCACGGCTCGGGCGGCTATGGCATGCTCGTCGGCCCCGCCGCGTCCAAGAAGGAGCGCGAGGCCTTCTCTGAAAAGCTCAAAAGCCGGCCGAACAACTACATCGCCCAGCCAACGCTGGCGCTCTCGACCACACCCATCCTCACCGAAAAGGGGCTCGCGCCACGCCATGTCGATCTCCGCCCCTTCGTCCTCGTCTCCGACCGCATCCGCATCACGCCCGGCGGGCTGACCCGCGTCGCCCTCAAAGAAGGCTCGCTGGTGGTGAATTCCAGTCAGGGCGGGGGGACGAAGGATACGTGGGTGTTGGATGATTAAGAGGGGAATAGGGAGTAGGGAATAGTGAGTAGGGGGATTGAGAAAGAAGCTGTCCGGTCGACAGTAAACTCGTATAAGGATTTGCACGTTTGGAAGGCGGCCATCGAGCTTGCCGTAGATTGCTACTCCGCGACAAAGACCTTTCCGACCAGTGAGACGTATGGGATGACCTCGCAACTGCGAAGGTCTTCACCGTCTATCGCCGCCAATATCGCAGAGGGCTACGGACGAGAACATAGAGGCTCATACCTTCAATTCCTTCGAATAGCCCAGGGGTCACTGAAAGAAGTCGAAACGCATCTGATCCTCTGCGGAAGAGTGGGCTTGATGGTTGATACCGTCGTCACACGATTGCTTGTCCAAGCAGATGACCTTGGAAGGATGCTGCGCGCATTGATCCGTAGCCTGCAACAAAGGGCCTGATATGATTGTTTTTCTCCCCTACTCCCTATTCCCTACTCCCTACTCCCCTGAGGCCTTCTGATGCTCCTCGGACGCACCGCAAACGGCCTCTACTGGATGCACCGCTATATCGAGCGGGCCGAAAACATGGCCCGCATCGTCGATGCGGGACTACGAATGGCGCTGACCAAGACCTCTGACGCCCCGGAGGAATGGTCCTCCGTCGTCGTCAGCGCCGGTGCCGCAACCGGCTTCGCGGCCAAGCACCGGACCTATACCGCCGCCACCGTCTCCGATTTCCTCCTGCGTGACACGGACAACCCCTCCAGCGTCATGTCATGCATCGAGGCGGCGCGCTCCAATGCGCGTATGGTGCGCACGGCGCTCACCCGCGAAGCCTGGGAGAGCGTCAACGAAGCCTGGATGGTGCTGAAGAAATCGCTCTGCCGCCCCGTGCCGGAAAGCGACCTGCCGCCGGTTCTCGACCAGATCAAGCGCGAGACGGCGCTGATCCGCGGTGCGTTCCACGGCACGATGCTGAGGAATGAGATCTTCGATTTTGCCCGCATCGGCACCTTCATCGAGCGTGCCGACAACACCGCCCGCATCCTCGACGTCAAATATTACGTGCTTCTGCCCGCCATCTCCTATGTCGGGACGACACTCGACAATTATCAATGGGAATCGATCCTGCGCTCGGTTTCCGCCCATCGCTCCTATCGCTGGGTCTATGACGGCGATTACAAGCCGGCCCACATCGCCGATTATCTCATTCTCAACGGGCGCATGCCGCGCTCGCTGCATTTTTGCTACCGCAATATCGTCGATAATCTCGGCTATCTCGCCGCCGATTACGGCGCGCGCCACGCAGCCCAGGAAACGGCGGAGATGACCCACGAAACGTTGAAAGACAAGAACATCAGCGGGATTTTCGAGACGGGTCTGCACGAATTCCTGTCCGATTTCATCGTCAAGAACAATCGTCTCGGCACGGAAATCGCCGAAGCCTATAATTTCGATTAGCATTTTGCAGCCGGATGAAGTCCGGCGTCGCATAAATGCGACAAAATAACGAGCCTTTCATGCTGCTGACGATCCGCCACATCTCGCGCTATCACTATGATTTCCCCGTGCCCTACGCCGTGCAACGGCTGCGGCTGCGGCCGCAGACGGTGAACGGCCAGAAGGTGCTCGACTGGCAGGTGAGCGTGGACGGCGCCGATCCCGAGGTTTCCTATACCGACGGCTTCGGCAACAAGGTCGATCTTGTTCGCCACGCCCGCAGCGCCCATGACATCGTCATTATCGCGGCCGGACAGGTCGAGACCGAGGACCGGGCCGGCGTTCTGGGCGAGACAGGCGGTTTCGCGCCGCTCTGGCTGTTCTTGCGCCCCACCCCCCTCACCGAGCCGGGCGAAGCCCTGCGGGCCATGGTGACCGATATTCCCGCCGAGGACGACAGGCTGTCCCTCCTGCATACGCTGATGGGCGCCATCCACCGGCAGGTGGCCTATGTCCCCGGCGCGACCCATGTGGGAACCGATGCCGAAAGCGCGCTGAAGAACGGCGAGGGCGTTTGCCAGGATCACGCCCATATCTTCATTTCCGCCGCCCGCCTTCTCGATATTCCGGCGCGCTATGTCTCGGGCTATCTGATGATGGACGGCGTCACGGAGCAGACGGCAAGCCACGCCTGGGCGGAAGCGTATGTGCCGGGTTTGGGCTGGGTGGGTTTCGATGCCGCCAACTGCGTCTGCCCAGGCGAGCGCTATGTCCGCATCGCCAGCGGCCTCGACTATCGTGACGCGGCGCCGATTTCCGGCGTGCGCTTCGGCAATGCCGCCGAGAGGCTTGCGGTCGAAATCAATGTAGAGCAGTAATATCGGCGGCTTGGGCTGTCCCGGTTCCGATGGAATCGGCGAACCGCTGCAACGCCTCGTGTTTTGCGCAAGCGCGGCTTGTCGAAAAGGATTTGGAACTGCGAAATGACGTATTGCGTCGGTTTAAAGATGGATCGCGGCCTGGTCTTCATGTCCGATACAAGGACCAATGCCGGTCTCGACAACATCTCGACCTTCACCAAGATGCACACATGGTCGAAGACCGGCGACCGCGTGATCGTGTTGTTGTCGGCTGGCAATCTCGCCACCACACAGGGCGTCGTGAGCCTCATCGAGGAACGTTCGAAAGCGCCGGATGAGCGTCACCCTTCGGTTTTCGGAACACCGTCGATGTTCCAGACGGCAAGGCTGATCGGCGAAACCGTCAAGGAAGTCATCCGTGAGGCCGCACCGAGCGGCCAGAATGCCGATTCCTTCTCCGCCTCCTTCATCCTGGGCGGGCAGATCAAGGGCGGCGAGCCCCGCCTCTTCTATATCTACCCCGAAGGCAATTTCATCGAATCTTCGGCCGATACCCCCTTCTTCCAGATCGGCGAACACAAATACGGCAAGCCGATCCTCGTGCGCGCCTATAACCCGGCGATGACCTTCGAGGACGCCGTGAAGCTTCTCTTCGTGTCCTTTGATTCGACGCTGAAATCCAACCTTTCAGTCGGTCTGCCGCTCGATATGCAGCTCTATGAGGCAGATTCGCTGAAACTGGGCATCCACAAGCGCGTCGAGCGCACCGACCCCTATTACACGGCTATTTCCGACGGCTGGTCGGAAGCGCTCAAACTCGCCTTCCAAAGCCTGCCGTCGTTCAGTGAGTAGTGAGATAGAAATTTCTACTCACTATCTCACTTAGCTATTCGCCAGTCGTGACTGACGCGTCTTCTCCATCGCCTTGGCGAGATGGGCATCACGCTCATAAACATCGTCATAGTAGCGAATCTTGCCGGTCGAGGCGTCCGGCCAGGCGGTGAAATAGGCGATATAGACGGGGATCTGCTCCGGCACTTTCACGCCGCGCTCGTTCTTGCCGAAATATTTATTGAGGCTCTCCACCGGCACGTCGAGCACGGCGGCGGCCATGTCGCGCGGGCGTTCCAGGCGGATGCAGCCATGGCTCAGCGCCCGCATGTCCCGCTTGAAATAGGATTTGGCCGGCGTATCGTGCATGTAGATGTCATGGCTGTTGGGGAAGAGGATCTTCAATTCGCCCAGCGCATTGTCGAGGCTCGGGGTCTGGCGGATGCCGACACCGCCGCCGCCCGCTGCTACCCGCGACCAGTTGACCGAGCTCGCAGGCACCCGCTTGCCCCCGCTATAGACCTCGTAGCCGTTGCGTTCGAGATAGCCGGGATCGCGCAGGATGCGCGGCATCATCTCATTCAGGACTATGGAGCGCGGCACGCCCCAGGATGGGTTGAACACCACCGTCTGGATCTTGTTGTAGAAGAAATAGGTCTGATGCTGCGGTGAGCCGACCACGACGTTCATCGCCAGCTTCTCCTGCCCGTCCGCGAAATATTGCGCCCGGTAGGCAGGCTGGTTGACGAAGACATAGCGTTTGCCGAAATCGTGCGGCAGCCAGCGCAAACGCTCCATCGCATAAAGGATGCGGTCGCGCTTCACCGCCACGGATTCGCCCTGCAGCGTCGCGATCGTGTTGCGGCCGATCACCCCGTCAGGCGCCTTGCCCGCCTGCTTCTGGTAATCCTTGATCGCCGCCACCAGCGCCGCGTCATAGACGGTGGCTCCCTCATGCTCGGCTAGAACCGCCTCATGCTTTGCCAGATAATCGGCGGGCGCCTTCTTCAGGATCAGCGCCACCACATTGGCGATCTCCGGATTGTCGTCTCCGGGGCGGATCAGCGTGCCGGGCGCAATGCGCACCTGCACCTCGTTTTCCCTATCTTCCAGATCGGCGAGGCTCTTCTTCAGGTCCGCGTACCATTTGTTCTGCGGCTGGAACGAGGCGAGATAGGCGGCCGGATCGTCCGCCACGACCAGTTTCTCCAGCACATCACGGATGTTCACCCGGTTTCTCGGCAGATCATGCATCTCGCTCAGCCGGTCGGCGATGATACGCCCCTCGCCCGCGTCGACGGCATAGCGCAAGGCCCGCGCCGTAAGCGCGACCTCGAATTCGGCCAGCTTCTGCAGGCGCGCCTGCTTGTCCGCCTCATCGAAACCATCCGCCGGGATGATGACGGCGTATTCTTCCGGATCAAGGCCTTCTTCGCCCGCCCTGGCGAAGAACGCGGCCACATCCTTTGCCTTCGGTTCGACCTCCAGGTCCTTCGACCAGAGGAACTTCTGATGTGTGGAATAGAAATCGACGACCGCATCGGCGATTTTCTTTTCGGCGCGCACATCGGTCGTTTTCAGATGCTCGATTGCCTCGGCGAAAACGCTCTCCCCGCCCGAAGGCTCCACCTTCGTCGGCAGGGGCGGCATGCCGGATGTGATCGCATCGATGTCCGACCGGTCTGCATCCTCGGTGGCCGCCGTCATCTGCATGTCGAACTTGGTGAAATCGATCCGGACCAGCGCTTCGGGCTTATAGTCATAGACCTGCGGCCCCTTCACGGTGATCCGTTTGATGGGGGCTGCCGGCTGACTGGCGCTGGCCCGCGGCTGCACCGGAGGAGCGGCGCGCGGCGTCCGAACCGCGGCTGCCGGCCTTGATGGCTGGGCGGGTTCGGCGGGTGGCTGGCTTTGGACCTGGTTTCTCTGTCGGAAGAGTTCCAGAAGCGTACTGGCGGCGAGCGCGTCGGTTGTCGTCAACGCCGTCGAAACGGCAAGCACGACGCCGGTAGCCGCTGCAGCCAGAGCTTTGTTTCTGGAAGGAAAATGCATGATGTCCGCCCGTTGAGTTTTGTCGTGACTGACGGCGATCGCTGAACGTGATTCCGTCGGAAACCCCACCTTTGCGAAAGGGTCGTATAGATTCTTTTAACGGGAAAGCTTTCTTTGCCGGCCGGCGCCCGCTCCCCTTCACATTCGCTTGAGGCGTGACCTTTCTGCATCTCCTCTGGAATGAGCGCGGCGCGATCTGCCGCAGTGGATTTCACCGGTTGGCGCGGATAAAAGCCCCTGCAAGGAGCCGCCCGCAGGGGCAGATTACAAAACGGGGTAATGCAAATGGCTGACGCGATCGCCGCCGATCTCTTTCCTCTGGGCCCGGACGAAACACCCTGGCGCAAGCTCACCGACGACCATGTCTCGGTTGACAGCTTCAAGGGGCAGGAAATCCTCAGCGTCGATGCGGAAGGGTTGCGGCTTCTCTCAGAGACGGCCTTTGCCGATATCAACCATCTCCTGAGCCCCGGGCACCTCCAGCAGCTTGCAAAAATCCTCGAAGACCCGGAGGCGACCGACAATGACCGCTTCGTCGCCTACGATCTCCTGAAGAACGCAAACATCGCCGCTGGCGGCATCCTGCCCATGTGCCAGGACACCGGCACGGCGATCATCATGGGCAAGAAGGGCCGTCGCGTGTGGACCGAAGGCGGCGACGCGGAAGCGTTGGGCGCCGGCGTACTCGATGCCTATGAGAAGAAGAACCTGCGCTATTCGCAACTGGCCCCGCTCTCGATGTTCGAGGAAAAGAACACGAAGAACAATCTGCCGGCACAGATCGACATCTATGAGGAAGGCGAGGACGCATACAAATTCCTCTTCGTGGCCAAAGGTGGCGGCTCGGCCAACAAGACCTTCCTTTACCAGGGCACGCCATCGCTTCTCAGCCACGATCGGATGATCGACTTCCTGAAGGAGAAGATCCTGACGCTCGGCACCGCCGCCTGCCCGCCTTACCATCTGGCCGTGGTGATCGGCGGCACGTCGGCCGAGATGAATCTGAAGACGGTCAAGCTCGCCTCGACGCGCTATCTCGACAACCTTCCCACAAAGGGCTCGGAAAACGGCCATGCCTTCCGCGACCTGGAGATGGAAGCCGAAATCCACAAGCTGACGCAGTCGCTGGGCGTCGGTGCGCAGTTCGGCGGCAAATATTTCTGCCATGACGTGCGCGTCATCCGCCTGCCCCGTCATGGCGCCTCGCTGCCGATCGGCCTCGGCGTCTCCTGCTCGGCAGACCGCCAGGCCAAGGGAAAAATCACCAAGGACGGCATTTTCCTGGAACAACTCGAGACCAATCCGGCAAAGTACATGCCCGATATCGACGAGGAAAAGCTTTCCTCGCACGTCGTAAAGATCGATCTGAACCAGCCGATGAGCGCGATTCTGAGCGAACTCTCGAAACACCCCGTAAAGACGAGGCTTTCGCTCTCCGGCCCGATCATCGTCGCCCGCGATCTGGCACATGCGAAGATCCGCGAGCGGCTGGAACGCGGCGAGCCGATGCCGGACTATTTCAAGAACCACCCGATCTATTATGCCGGCCCGGCCAAAACGCCGGCGGGCTACGCCTCCGGCTCCTTCGGCCCGACGACGGCGGGCCGCATGGATTCCTATGTCGACCAGTTCCAATCCTTCGGCGGTTCAATGGTGATGCTCGCAAAGGGCAACCGCTCGCGCCAGGTGCGCGAGGCCTGCGGGCGGCACGGTGGGTTCTATCTCGGCTCCATCGGCGGTCCCGCCGCGCGTCTCGCGCAGGACTGCATCAGACAAGTCGAAGTGGTCGAATATACCGAACTCGGCATGGAGGCGATCTGGCGCATCGAAGTCGAAGACTTCCCCGCCTTCACCGTCATCGACGACAAGGGCAATGATTTCTTCAAGGAATTGAATCTGGGGTGAGGTTATCGGGCGTTCTGGTTCCCCGGTTTGCTTCAGTAGATCAACGGAAATACTAGCGGGACAGCGCGCCCCTCTGTCCTGCCAGCATATCCGATTTGAAAGGCTACGCCGCCGCCACCGCCTCATCCCCCGCCACGAACCGCGCCACCCGCGCGGCCACCTCCGGACTGGCGATGATTCGCCAGTGACCGAGCCCGTCCGCCCAGTGGAGCGTGATGTGCGACCCTGCCTTGGCCTTTGCTTCCGCCGATTTCGCCGGCACCTCCTTGTCGTCACGGGCGTGGATCACCAGCGCGGGGATTTTCAGATACCGCAGGTGCTGGTCCGTATCGAAAGCGGAGAGTGGCTGGCATGCGATCCGCAGCACTTCGTCATCCATGGCGTTGCGCACCTCCGGCCGCAGCCCGACCATCCTGCCGAAACCGTCGAAGACCTCGGTCATCGAGTGCGGCGCGGCGATGGTGACGAGCCTTTCCGGCTTGCGCGCCCGGTAGCAGGGAACAGCCCCTGCCGCCACATTGACGATGACGGCGCCGCCGAAGGAATGGCCGATCATGGCGTGAAAAGGCCCATATTGCCGCCAGGCGGCATCCACCGCCGCGATCGCCTGCACCATGTTGAGCGCCCTGCCCGGCGAGGCGCCATGCCCCGGCAAATCGATGGAGACGACCCGCTCGCCCGCCTTGAGCAGCGCATCGATGATGGCGAGCATGTCGGCCGTGCGCGAGCCCCAGCCATGAACGACAAGGGAAGTCCTCGCCGAGGGCGTGGGTTTGTCAGGCTCGAAAAGATGAGACGTGAACAGGCCCCGGTCGATTGCCAGGTCCAGACGCCGCGCCTTGCGCATCTTGGCCTCGGCGCGTGCCAGCTTTTCCGCATGGGACTTGGTTTTCGGCTTGCGATCCGGCGTGCGGCAGAAAAGCCTGAAGGCGGCGCGGCCTGCTTGCTTTGGCGCGACCCGGCCATAGATATCGAAACCGAGACGGGTGACCTGGAAGACGAAGGGTGTCATAGTCGAAATCCCCTGAAGCAAGTCCAGGAAAAGTGCGAAGCGGTTTTCCCGGGAAAAACAGGAACCGTTTTCCCAGCGGACTTGTGCCGAAAAAAATGTTCAACTATGAACAATATTGTACAAGAATGAACAAAAAGCAAGACGTACCGAAACCGCTTCCCTGGGACAATCCGCGCTTCAAGAACTGGGTCGCGATGATGCGTGCCGAAAAGGCAGTGGGGCGCGCACTGAGCCGTGCGCTCGCGCCCCTCGATCTCAAGATCGCGCAGCTCGACGCCATGATCAATCTCTACCGCCATCCCGGCCAGTCGCAGCACGACCTCGCCCGCCGGCTGCTGGTCGGACGCTCCAACATCACCATGCTCCTGCCGCAACTCGAGACGCAGGGGCTTCTGCGGCGCGAGGGCGACCGCAAGGACAAGCGCGTGATGCGCCTCTACCTGACCGACGAGGGCGAGAAGAAACTGATGCAGGCGCTTGAGGTCTATACCGCACTGATCGACCGCGTGCTGAACCAGTCCACCCCCGAGCAATGCGACATGATGGGCGACATGATGCGCCGCATCACCGAAATGCTGAAGGAGGACTAGGTCGTTCTACCGAAAAACGAGCGGTTTTCCGTTTGAAGCGTTCCGGGATGGATCCTCGCCACTCCACCAGCACTCAGACCCAAGGCCATTGCTATTTAAACGGCCACGACACTATCAAGACAGCCGCTAATGGCGCCTACCACATCGTCGCCTTGGCCCGCTCCAGCCAAGCCGCGTCGTAAGCTTCGCCGTCGAAACCGGTGCTGGCGCGCTTCAGCATCTGGCCTGGAGTCGGCAAACTCTTGGGATCGACATGCTTTTCCGCGTTCCACAGCTCCGAGCGATGGATTGCTCGCGCGCACTGGAAATAGACCGCTTCGACATCGATGATCATCACGGATCGCGCTGCCTTTCCTTCCACGGCAAAGGAAGCGCACAATTCCGGATCGACCGAGACCGAGGCGCGGCCGTTGAGGCGCAGCGTGGTGCCTGAGCCGGGCACGAGAAAGAGCAGGCCGGCCCTGCCGTCGCGGATGATGTTCTTCAATGAATCGGCGCGATTGTTGCCGTGCCGGTCCGGCATCATCAAAGTGCGCTCATCATGGATGCGGACGAAGCCTGCGAGATCGCCGCGCGGCGAGCAGTCCAGCCCCTCCGGCCCTGATGTCGCCAAGGCGACGAAGGGCGAAGCCTCTATGAAAGCCGCGTATTCGGGGATGATATGGTCTAACTCCTTAACGAGCGATGTCTCGCCCGGCTTGCCGTAGAGCGCTTCGAGTTCCTCAACCGTCCTGATGATCGTCATATCCATCCCTCACCGCTCGCGACTGAGCCCTTTTTCCGCCAATTCATCGAGATAGGCCTGCCAGCGGTTTTCTTTTTCGCGGCCGAGTTCCCTGAGATAGGTCCAGCTGAAAAGCCCGGTATCGTGCATGTCGTCGAACGTGATGCGGACGGCATAATTGCCGACCGGTTCCATCTTCAGGATGGCCACATTGATCTTGCCGGGCACCGTCACCCGCTGTTCCGGCGAGTGGCCCTGCACTTCCGCCGATGGCGACAACACGCGCAGCATCTCGGCGGCAAGCGCATAGACCTCGCCATTGTCGAAACTGATCGTCAGTGTCCTGCGATCAGGCGAAACACGCAATTCCCTGGGCCAGACTTCGGCCATGACGCTCTCCTGCTTCCCACCCGGCAATTTTCCCTGTGATAGGCGGAATGAGCCCGGGCAGCAAGCCGTTCCCCACGGCCTCTTGACCGGCTTGTGACTGGACACATCCCGGCCGGCATCTTATCTCTGTTCAAGGAGGAGCAATTCTTGGACGAGACGACAGTGAATCATCCGGCAGATCAGAATGTCTTGAGCGCCGAAACGCCGATGATCGACCCCTTCGGCCGGGCGATCACTTACTTACGCGTCTCGGTGACGGACCGTTGCGATTTCCGCTGCACCTATTGCATGGCGGAAAACATGACCTTCCTGCCGAAGAAGGACCTGCTTTCGCTCGAAGAGCTCGACCGGCTCTGCACCGTCTTCATCGAGAAGGGCGTGCGCAAATTGCGGTTGACCGGCGGTGAGCCGCTGGTCCGCAAGAACATCATGCATCTGATCCGCGAGCTCTCGCGCCACCTTCGCTCCGGCGCGCTCGAAGAGCTGACCCTGACTACCAATGGGTCGCAGCTTGCCCGCCATGCAGCGGAACTTGCCGATTGTGGCGTGAAGCGCATCAATGTCTCGCTCGACACGCTCGATGCCGACAAGTTCCGCACCATCACCCGCTGGGGTGAGCTTGGCCGTGTTCTCGAAGGCATCGACGCCGCCCAGGCCGCCGGGATCAAGGTCAAGATCAATGCCGTGGCGCTGAAAGGCTTCAACGAGCATGAAATCCCGGAGATGATCCGCTGGGCCCATGGCCGCGGCATGGACATGACGCTGATCGAGACAATGCCGATGGGCGAGATCGATCTCGATCGCACCGACCAGTATCTGCCACTTTCCATGCTGCGCGCCTCGCTCGCCCGAGAATTCACCCTGACGGACATTCCCTATAAGACCGGCGGCCCCGCCCGCTATGTCGAACTCGGCGAAACCGGCGGCAGGCTCGGCTTCATCACGCCGATGACGCATAATTTCTGCGAAAGCTGCAACCGTGTGCGCATCACCTGCACGGGCACGCTCTTCATGTGCCTCGGCCAGGAGGATGCGGCGGATCTGCGTGCACCGCTGCGGGCTTCCGAGGGCAATGAGCTTCTTTCCCAGGTGATCGACGAGGCCATCGGCCGCAAGCCCAAGGGCCACGACTTCGTCATAGACCGCCGCCACAACCGCCCCGCCGTATCGCGCCACATGAGCGTTACCGGCGGTTGATTCCGCGACAACCTGTCCCAGCGGCGGAAAAACTTATCTTTCGCATCCCGCGATGACAAAATTCCGGTCGCGCGGAACCGCGACGCGCGATAAATGGATGATCAACCGGAATCATCATCGTGGCGCTTTCCCCCAACGTCCGCAGCTGTATTTTCATGATGCTCGCCATGGCGAGTTTCACCGTCAACGATTCCATCACCAAATATCTCTCCGAAAGCATGAATACCGGCCAGATCATGCTTTTGCGGGGCCTCCTCGCCACAACGGTAATCCTGCTCATCGCGCGGCAGCGCAGGGCCCTGATCCCGGTGCGCAAGGCGCTGCACCCGATGATCCTGCTGCGCGCCTTCGGCGAGATGGGCGCGACCATCGCCTATCTCGTCGCACTGGCGCACCTGCCTCTGGCTTTCACCTCGGCCGTCTTCCAGTCCGTCCCTCTCGCCGTCACCATGTGCGCCGCCCTGTTCCTCAAGGAGCAGGTCGGCTGGCGGCGCTGGCTGGCGATCACCATCGGCTTTGTCGGCGTCCTGATCATAGTGCGTCCGGGCACCGACGGCATAAGCCCCTATGCCCTTCTGCTTCTGGCAGGCGTCGCCTTCACCGCCTGCCGCGACCTGGCGACCAGGCGCGTGCCGGATGTCATCCCGACGCTGATGATTTCTGCGCTTACCTCTTTTGCCGTCACCCTGACCGGCGCGGCGCTAGTCGTTCCCATGGGAGGCTGGTCGCCGGTCGGCTGGAGTGAAATAGGTCTTCTCGTGATCGCCTCCCTTCTCCTGCTGATCGGCTATCATTTCATCATACTGGCGATGCGCGAGGGCGAAATCTCCTTCGTCTCTCCGTTCCGCTATACTAGCCTGCTGTGGTCGATCCTGCTCGGTTTCGTGATCTTCGGCGATATTCCCGGTCTGCCGACGATCATCGGTTCGGCCATCGTGGTCCTGAGCGGCATCTACACGCTCTATCGCGAAAGCGTCGTCGCCCGCCGCGGCCGGGTTGCATCTTCGGCGGTCAAGCTGCCTGATGAAGCTGCGGCGGCGGCCAGGGTGGAATAGGATGATGATCGAAAATGCCGCTCACGAACTGCTGGGAGTGATCCTCGCCGGGGGACGTTCGCAGCGCATGGGTGGCGACGACAAAGGCCTCCTGACGCTCGGCAAAAAGCCACTGATTGCCCATGTCATCGAAAAACTGCGCCCGCAGCTCCCTCTTCTGGTCATCAACGCCAATGGCGATCCCGCACGCTTCGCCCAATTCGCCCTGCCTGTCGTTGAGGACCGCATCACCGGCTATCACGGCCCCCTCGCCGGCCTGCAGGCTGCGATGCGCCATGCCCTTGATATGGATGAGGACGCAAGGCCCACCCATATCGTCACCGTTGCCGCCGACACCCCCTTCTTTCCCGCCGATCTGGTCTCCCGCCTCAAGGAGGCGCAGCGGGAAGAAGAAGCCGATATCGCCATGGCGGCGTCAGGCGGCAATCTCCATCCCGTTTTCGGGCTTTGGCCCGTCGCGCTCGAACCCGATCTCGCCGATTGGCTTGTCAGCGGCGAAAAGCCGAGGGTCAGCGCCTGGGCGAAACGGCATGCCGTCGCCGAGGTGCATTTCGATCCGCTGAAGACGGCGGACGGGCTGACCGTCGATCCTTTCTTCAACATCAATACGCGCGATGACCTTGCGCAAGCCGAGGAATTGCTGAAAAAACTTCACTCATGAGCAAACGCGTTTTCGGCATCACCGGCTGGAAGAATTCCGGCAAGACGACCCTGACCGTGCGCCTCGTCGAGGAACTGACGCGGCGCGGCTGGCGCGTCTCCACCATCAAGCACGCCCATCATGATTTCGACATCGACCATGAGGGCACCGACTCCTTCCGCCACCGCAAGGCCGGCGCCGGCGAGGTCGCCATCGTCTCCAATCGCCGCTGGGCGCTGATGCATGAGCTGCAGGATGAAAACGAACCCTCGCTGGACGAAATCATCGAGCGGCTCGCTCCCTGCGACCTGGTCCTCGTGGAAGGCTACAAGCGCGAACCCCACAAGAAGATCGAGGCGCGCAGGACGGAGGGCCGCAAGGGCGATCGACTTTCGGCAAGTGATCCGAATATCCTCGCCATCGCCAGCGACCATCCCGTTTCGGGTGAAACCATTCCCGTTTTCGATCTCGACGACATCGCGCGAACCGCCGATTTCATCGAGATGCAATCCGGCCTGCGCTGAACGCCAATTTTCGTGAAAATTGCAGGTTTCAGGGATGCCACGCAATAAAGTTGCGACGATTTGCCATGGATTTTGCATTATCACTCGCTTGCAACAGCCCGCTATTACCTGTTGCTTTTACAATGAAAAAAATGGGAATATTCCTTCCCAGGCGCGGGTGACCGCGACCTTCGCCCGAAGGCTGAACCAAAAAAATGGACGGGGAACAGCCGGGCTTTAACAGAAGAGGTATGACATGCGTATCATGAAGCGTTTCGCTCTTGCAGCGTCCGCGACCGCCCTTGCTTTGACGATGGGCGCGGTTGCGATGGACAACGCCCAGGCTCAGGAGAAGCTGAAACTCACCATCGCCTCCGAGGGCGCGTACCCGCCCTTCAACACGCTGACCCCCGATGGCAAGCTCGAAGGCTTCGACATCGATATCGCCAAGGCGCTGTGCGAGGAAATGAAGGCGGAGTGCACCTTCGTCGCCCAGGAATGGGACGGCGCCATTCCTGCGCTGCAGGCCGGCAAGTTCGACGCTTATATCGCCTCGATGTCGATCACCGAAGAGCGTCAGAAGCAGGTCGACTTCTCCAATAAATATTATAACACGCCGCCCGCTATCGCCGCGCCCAAGGATACCGACATCAAGGGCGTGACCAAGGAAGACCTCGCCGGCAAGACCATCGGCGTGCAGGGCTCGACCACCCACGCCAACTACTCTGAACAGACCTATACGGACAGTGAGATCAAGTCCTATCCGACCGCCGACGAATATCGTCTCGACCTCGCCAATGGCCGCCTCGACGCCGCCAATGACGACATCGTCACGCTTCAGGAGTGGCTGAATACCGATGCCGGCGCCTGCTGCAAGATCGTCGGCACGATCACTCCGGTGATCGAGATCCACGGCCCCGGCGCCGGTGTCGCCATCAAGAAGGGACGCCCCGAACTGGTGGAGAAGTTCAACGAGGCGATTGCCGCCATTCGCGCCAACGGCAAGTACAAGGAAATCAACGACAAGTACTTCGATTTCGACGCTTACGGCGGCGAGAGCTGATCGGACGATTGCCGATACTCGAGTGAAAGGGAGACGGCGGAAAGGATTTCCGCCGTTTTTCCAAAACAAGAAGAAAAGATCAGGGACGACCGATCAGGCTATCGGCGATCCCGAAGAGGGACAGGCGAATGGAGCATTACGCGGCGCTTCTGAGCTTCGGCGAAGGAGGCTGGGGAAAGAGCATAGCCAGCGGCGTGCTCATCACCGTATCACTCGCGCTAGCGACATTGCCTTTCGGCTTGCTGGCCGGATTCTTCGTCGCCCTGGGCAAGCAATCCAAGGAGCCGTCCTTGAGGCTTGCCGCCAATATCTACACCACCATATTCCGCGGACTGCCTGAGCTGCTGACGCTCTTCCTGGTCTATTTCGGCGCGCAGATCGGCCTTCAGAAGGCCATTGCGATGCTCGGCATCAATGCAACGGTCGAGATCAACTCCTACGCCGCCGGCATGCTGGCGCTGGGCGTGGTCTTCTCCTCCTACGCGAGCGAGGTTTTCCTGTCGGCTTTCCGCGCCATTCCCGTCGGGCAGTACGAGGCCGGCTATGCCATCGGCCTCTCGAACTGGCTGACCATGCGCAAGATCGTCCTGCCGCAACTGATCCGCATTGCGCTGCCGGGTCTCGCCAACCTCTGGATGGTCCTTCTGAAGGACACCTCGCTCATATCGGTCATCGGCCTTTCCGACATCCTGCGCCAGACCGGCGTGGCGGCGCGCGTGACCAAGGAAGCCTTCCTGTTCTTCGGCACTGCCTGCCTGCTCTACCTGATCCTCGCCATCATCTCGTCCTTCTTCATCACCCGCATAGAGAACTGGGCGTACCAAAGCCAGAATATGGGCAAGGAGCGCGCCTGATGCCGACTGGACGCACCACCGCCGAAGCCATGCTTCCCCCGCCCGCTCTGCCCCGCCCATGGACGGCAAAGCGTGTGGCGGGCTACGTCATCGTCGCCATCTGGCTGGCGTTTTTCACCGGCCTCGCCATCTATCTCTACGATGCCTGGCGCATCGACCTTTTCGAGACCTATGGCCCCCGCTACTGGTCGGGCTTGAAGACGACGCTGGCGCTTGTTTCCATCTCGGTCCTGCTTGGCGCCGTCGTTTCAATACCGGTCGCCGCGGGCCGCATGTCGAAGAACCGCATCTTCCGCGGGCTCGCATATGCCTATGTCTATTTTTTCCGGGGCACGCCGCTGCTCGCACAGACCTTCCTGATCTATTACGGCTTCGGCTCCTTCCGCCCCTTCCTGCAGGAATGGGGGTTGTGGGTATTTTTCCGCGACGCCTGGAATTGCGCCATATTTGCCTTCACGCTCAACACCGCCGCCTACCAGGCGGAAATCCTGCGCGGCGCCATCAAGAGCGTGCCCATCGGCCAGTGGGAAGGCGCCGCCGCCCTCGGCCTTTCCAAGCTGGTGATATTCTGGAAGATCATCATGCCGCAGGCCCTGATCGTGGCGCTCCGCCCCTACGGCAACGAGATCATCCTGCTGCTCAAGAGCTCGGCCCTCGTCGCCATCATCACCGTCTATGACCTGATGGGCGAGACGCGCCGCGCCTATGCACGAACATTTGATTTCCAGACCTATCTCTGGGCGGCTGTAATCTACCTCGTGATCGTGGAAATGCTGCGCAATGTCTGGGATCGGATAGAACGACGTCTTACGCGCCATCTCATCCGCTAAACAATCAGGAAACCGCATATGCTGAAAATCTGGGGTAGGCCCAACTCGACCAATGTAAAGAAGGCACTTTGGGCGGCGGCCGAGCTGGACCTGGAATACGAACACATCATCGCCGGCGGCGCACATGGCATCGTCGATACGCCGGAGTTCCGCGCGCTCAACCCCAACGGACTTGTGCCGGTGATCGAGGATGACGGTTTCATTCTCTGGGAATCCAACGCCATCGCCCGCTATCTCGCCGCGAAATACGGCGTGGGCAAGCTTTGGATCGACGATGCGGCCAGGCGCGCCGATGCGGAAAAATGGATGGACTGGGCAAGCACGACCCTCGCCAGCCCCTTCGTCGACATCATATGGCATACGGTCAGGCTGCCCGAGGACAAGCGCGATCCGGCGATCAAGGCCCGCGGCGTGACTGCGTTCGCCAAGGCTCTCGAAGTGCCGGAAAAGGCGCTCTCCGGCCAGCCATGGCTTTCCGGCGCCGAGTTCGGCATCGGCGACATACCGCTCGGCGTGTTCGTCTATGCCTGGATGGAGCTTCCGATCGACCGCCCCGAGTTTCCCCATCTCACCGCCTGGTACAAGCGGTTGCAGGAGCGCCCCGCCTATGCCAGGAGCGTGATGACGCCGCTGACGTAAGAGCGTTCAATTTCAGGTCGAAGGCGCTTCTATTTATAGAGCATGGTGCCGACAAATACGAAGCCTGTTTTCGGTTTGGGACGTTCCGGAATGGATCCTCGGGTCAAGCCCGAGGATCCATTCCGGAACATTGCCATTCCACCAGCGGTCAAGACATTAAGACTGCTGATTTCAGCGTCCGCGATTCATTAAGACAGGCCCCTCCAAACAACGCCCATCACTCCCGCGGCAACAGCCGCCACGTTCCGAGCAATCCGTCCTGATAGGCTGCTTCCGACACGGGAACGGCGATCGCCTCGATCCGGCCCCAGCGTTCCGCCATGTCGCGATAATGCGGCGACAGCGCATTGCCCGACTGGCCGGTCGTCTGGATATAGGTCGACCGGTCGAGATTGCTCAGATCGAATATGCCGCGATAGCTGGTGCCATGCGTCGCCCGGTAAGGATTGTCCTCGTCGTTCCAGTTCGGCGTGCCGCGATCGAGCGTGTAGGAGCCGCCGGACGCCGGCTCGTTGACGTCGAATATCAGGTCGAGCGGCTTGACCCGCGCGAAGGGTCGGTGCGCGCCATAGGCATAGTGCAGTGTGCCCCAATTCCACGTCTCCCGGTCTGAGCCGAGGCGCTGTTCGAGATCGGAGAGGGCGTCCTCCAAGGCAAGCGCCAGCACGTCGCCGCAGCTTTCGCGCTCCGCCGTGCGCCTGTCGTCGCACCAGTCGCGCGCGGGATGGGGCGACAGCCAGCGCAGCATCGCGTTGGCTCTTGCCCGCCAGAACCCGGGGAAGGCATCGCCGAGATCGTCCGAGATGATGCGCTTGGTGGCAAAGCGCAGCCAAGCCTCGAAGATCAGCGGCTCACCCCGTGTCTTGTCCTGCCGGTAGTCCCAGCGCCTCAGCGCCATGACATCCTCGCTGTTCACGTCGTTGCGCCCCTCGATGAGATCGAGCATGACCGGGCCCAGCGCGGCATAGGCCGGCGAATAATCGTCTCCCTGCGCCTGCCGGTTGGTTTCCATCGTCTGCTTTACGCTGCTGCCGAGCACCAGCGTGGCGATACGGTCGCGCCGCCACTCCTCGTCCCAGTCGAAGGTCAGGAAGGGCGCATAGCTAGCATTGACGATCTTGCTGTTGGCCGTGCCGATGGCTCCGCGTGGGGGATTATACTGGCGCGGAAGCGCCTCATAGGGGATATAGCCCTTCCAGTCATAGGTCGCATCCCAGCCGGGCACGGGTGCCCGCCCCATGATCTTGTTGGCGGGATCGCGCACTGGTACGCGGCCCGGCGCGATCAGTCCGATATTGCCATCGACATCCGCCACCACCATCGACTGCATCGGCGTCACGAAATCATGCATGCCATCGAGAAATTCCGAAACCGATTGGAAATCCCACAGCCGAAAGCCGGCCGACATCGTGGTATCGTCACGGGCGAGCGCCGTCCATTGCAGCGCCGGGACGGTTCCGCTGGGCAGATAGCGCTGAAGTCCGCGATAGCTCGCCGGCAGCACGGGGCCGTGGCGGGTGGCGCGGCGCTCGAAGGTCAGGTCCCGCCCGTCCTTCACGCGGATCGTTTCCACCCGCTTTTCGAAGGGCCTGTAGCCATCGGGCGTCAGATATTCATCGGGATTTGCCGGATTAATCCGCTCCACGAAAATGTCCTGCGTATCGGCTGCCGTGTTGGTGAAGCCCCAGGCAACGCGATCATTGCGCCCGAGGAAGACCAGCGGCGTTCCCGGCAGGGTGACGCCGACGAGATTGCGCGCGTCGCCATCCCGCCCCTTCACCTGGAGATGCACCAGGTACCAGAGCGAGGGCGCGGAAAAGTCCAGATGCGGATCATTGGCCAGGATGGGCTTGCCGGTCTCGGTCTTTTCTCCCGCAAGCACCCAATTGTTCGATGCGCCCTGCCCCATCATGCGGTCGAGCGCGGCGAAACGCTGCTCGGCCGGTCGAGCCGCACTGATCGGCCCGCTCTCCAGCCCGAGCACGGTCTTGAGATCCGGCAGGGGCGGCGGCGCGTCCTCCTTGAGCGGCGGCAGAAGGTCGTTGATTTCCGCGTCCGTCATCCCGAGACGCGCGAATTTGAGCCGCTCCATCTCCTCCGCGATATTGGCGCCGAGCGTTATCGACATCATCTTGACGGCGGCCACCACATCCGTGGTCCGCCATGGTTCCGGCCTGCGGTTAAGCAGAACGAATTCGGGCGAGAATTTCGAGGCGAACGGCCGGTCGTTCTGCTCGAGAAACGCGTTGACGCCGCGCGCATAGGCTTCGATCACCCCGCGGTCCTTCTCATTGAGCGCATCGAAGGAAGCGGCCGCCGCGCCATAGGTATCGAGCGTACGCAGGAACATATCGGTGGCGATCGTCGGCTCGCCGAAGACTTCCGAGAGCCGTCCCTGCGCGGCCATGCGCGCCACCTCCATCTGCCAGAGCCGCTCCTGCGCGTGGACGAAGCCCAGCGCCATGGCCACATCTTCCAGCGATGCGCCTGATATATGCGGCACAGCGTTTCGGTCACGCACCACCGTCACCGGCGCGGTGAGGCCCGCCAGTTGCGCTTCGCCGCTTGCTGGCGCGACCGACCGGGCGATCCAGATATAGATGATGACGATTGCGAGCAATGCGAGCGGAAGAAGGGAAAACACAAGCCACAAAAGGCCTTTGATGATCCGCCGCATTGGCCTAATTTCCCTCTCCAGATTATGGACTCGCAGGCGCTGAACAGCGCTCCCCACACTATTGAAGAGGAATTAGACGATGGCAACAGTGGCATTCATTGGTCTCGGCGTCATGGGATATCCGATGGCGGGCCACCTCAAGACGCGCGGCGGGCATGATGTCACGGTTTATAACCGGACGGAAGCCAAGGCGAAAAAGTGGGCGGAGCAATTCGAAGGCAAGCACGCCGCGACCCCGGCGGAGACCGCCAAGGACAAGGATTTCGTCTTTTCATGCGTCGGCAATGACGATGATTTGCGCTCGGTCACCATTGGCGAGAACGGCGCCTTCGCCACCATGAAGAAGGGCGCGATCTTCATCGACAACACCACCGCCTCGGCGGAAGTCGCCCGCGAACTGGCGGTGGAGGCCGAAAGGCGCGGCTTCCATTTCCTCGACGCGCCGGTCTCCGGCGGGCAGGCAGGGGCTGAGAACGGCGTGCTGACGGTCATGGTCGGCGGCGATGAGAAGGTCTTCGAGTGCGCCCAGCCTGTCATCGAGGGCTATGCACGCGCCGTCGGCCTGATGGGTCCCGTCGGCGCCGGCCAGTTGACCAAGATGGTCAACCAGATCTGCATCGCCGGCCTGGTCCAGGGGCTCGCCGAAGGCATCCATTTCGGCAAAAAGGCCGGCCTCGACATCGAAAAGGTGATCGAGGTCATCTCCAAGGGGGCTGCCGGCTCCTGGCAGATGGAGAACCGTTATAAGACGATGAATGCTGGAAAATATGATTTCGGCTTCGCAGTGGACTGGATGCGCAAGGATCTCGGCATCTGCCTCGAAGAGGCCGACCGAAACGGCGCGCTGCTGCCGGTAACCGCCCTCGTCGACCAGTTCTACAAGGAAGTGCAGAAGCTCGGCGGCAACCGCTGGGATACCTCCTCGCTCCTCGCACGCCTCGAAAAATGATCGGGCCGTCGTCGAGTGCCACAGACCTGATCGCGCATCTGAAGACCCTTCGCTCGGAAGAGAACATCGCCGGCATGGGGCGCTTCGGCATCGTCACGGAAACGGCGCTCGGCATCTCCAATCCCGACATGCAGAAGATCGCCCGGCTCGTAGAACGCAATCACGGGCGGGCGCTCGAGCTATGGCGAAGCGGCATCCGCGAGGCACGGATGCTGGCGATCTTTACCGCCGAGCCGAAGCGGCTGACGATCGGGGAGGCTCGCGCCTGGGCGGCCGATTTCAATTCCTGGGAGATCGTCGACGCTGCCGCAGACCTCTTCGTCGAGGCGCAGCTGGAACAGGAGCTTATCCCGGCCCTCGCCGCTGACGAGCGGGAGTTCGTCCGCCGCTCCGCTTTCGCGATAATCGCCGGCGCCGCCGTGCATCTCAAGAAGGAACCGGATGAAACGATCCTCGCCTGGCTACCGTTGATCGAGACCCATGCGAGAGACCCGCGCAATTTCGTCAAAAAGGCCGTGAACTGGGCGCTGCGCAACATCGGCAAGCGTAACCGCGCCTGCCATGCACCGGCGCTCACGCTCGCCCAGCGCCTGGCGGAACAGGCCGACAAGACCGCCCGCTGGATCGGCAAAGATGCTGTGAAAGAACTCGAATCGCCCAAAATATTGGAACGGCTTGCGGCGAAGGCGTGACTGCTCTTACGCAGCGGCGCGCGGCCGCTTCGCTGGTCGCGGCTTCGGCTTGATCGCCGGCATCGCCTCCATGACACGCGAGGCCGGGAAGATGGCGAGCCCTTCCGTGCCCTCGCGCAATTTCGAATAAAGCCGGAATTCGCCGCCATGCATCGCCATCAGCGCCTGCACGATAGGCAGCCCAAGGCCCGTGCCCTGCTCGGCACTCTTGATGGCGATGCTGCCCTGCCCGAAAGCCGACAGCACCACCGGGATTTCCTCCTGTGGAATGCCCGGCCCGTTGTCGCGAATGGAGATATATTGCCCGCCGCCCGCGGTCCATCCGACCTTGATCTGGATCTCGCCATTGGCCGGCGTGAATTTCACCGCGTTCGAAAGCAGGTTCAGCACCACTTGCCGGACGGAGCGGACATCAGCCCACAGGAACGGCAGGTCCTGTTCGAAATGCTCCGTCAGCTTGATGTTCTTCTTCTGCAGCTTGATCTGCATCAGGTGGATGCTTTCACCAACCACATCCACCAGCCGTGTCGGTTCCTCGTTCAAGGTATAGCGCCCCGCTTCCACGCGGCTCAGATCGAGGATTTCATTGATCAGGTTCAGGAGATGCTGGCCCGATGTATGGATGTCGCGCGCATAATCCTTGTAGGTCTCGTTGCCCATCCGCCCCAGGACTTCCTTCGACATCACCTCGGAAAATCCCAGGATCGCGTTGAGCGGCGTGCGCAACTCGTGGCTCATCGAGGCGAGAAACCGCGATTTGGCGAGATTTGCCTCCTCGGCACGCCGCCGCGCTTCGTCCGACATGGCGTTGGCCGTCTCGAGCTCGGCTATCAGCGAATCCTTTTCGCTCTGGAAAGCCAGTGCCATGCGCGCCGATCGGTTGAAATGGGTCGCGATGTAGGTGAAGAAGACGAGCGCCGCCACCAGCATCACCACCATCGTGCCATGGAAGGTCGGCGGCAGCTCCGTCCTGGCCGTCAGGCTGTAGGCAACGATCGGCAGAGCGAAGGCGGCAATGGTCGCCCCGCGCAAAGCCGAACAGATGATCGCGGTGGCCGCCATCGCCACCAGGAGCACCAGCGCCTGCGCAAAGGGAAAGAAGGCGACATCGCACGCCCCGCAGCGGATCGTGGCGAAATAGGCCCAGCCGATACCTGTTATTGCATGGCCGGCAAAGAAGATATTCTTCCAGTGCTCGATATCGATCTGGTCCGCCGGCGTCTGGCTGAATTTGCGGGTCGCCAGCGCCAGGATCCCATAGCATCCGATGGTCAGCAGCGCCCAGATGACCATCTGCCGTCCGAGACCGATCAGGAAGCCGGAAAAAGCCACGATCAGCACGAGAACCCCGACGGAGACGGCGCCGGCCGCCAGCGCGCGGGCATACATCAGCAATATTTCATATTCGTAATTGGCTTGTCCGGCCTTCTCCAGCAGCCGGTCGCGGGTCTTGCGCACCGCTTTCGCCAACTCGGCGTTGCGCGAGACGCGACGGCGATCGACGATATTCTTGTCGGCAAGCGTGGACCAAGACGGCATATCAGCAGTTTCCGCGCTAGATTCCACAGCCTGAGATTGAAGCCCTAAGATTACCCATGCCGAGGAGAATATGGAGCAATGATTAAAAGAACCTCAAGTTTAACGTTAGAATAAATATTTAAACTGTAATGATTTCCTGCCATCGCTGGTCGAAATGGATAAAATGAGAAACGCGCGGAAGGTCTTCAGGCGCAGATATGGAAGCCGCGGATGGTATCGCCGGAGGCCGGCCCCGCCGCGATCGCCACTGCGCCGCGTTTTCGACTGGCTGCTGACGATCGCCTTCTTCATCCTCCTCGCGCTCATCGTCGCGCGGCTCAATACGCCCCTTCCCGGTCGCGGTCCGCCAGCGGGGCCTGCCTATGTCATCGATGGGGACACGCTGATCATCGACGGCCGGCATATCCGCCTGCAGGGGATCGATGCGCCGGAGATGAAGCAGATATGCCGAAGACAGGAGCGCGATTATGATTGCGGCGTGGAAGCCCGCAATGAGATGAAGAAACTGATCGGCGGACGCGCTGTGCGATGTTCCGCCTCGCGCAACGACAGGTACAACCGGCTCCTCGGCGATTGCCGGGTGGGCGAGCTTGATCTCAACCGCGCGATGGTGGAGACGGGCTGGGCGGTCGCCTATGGCCACTATGCCAGCGAGGAAGCAGTGGCCCGCAGGGAACGGCGCGGCATCTGGGCCGGAAGTTTCGAGCGCCCGCAGGATTGGCGGAGGGAGCATGAAGCCCTGCAGGAAACGCCGCATAAAGGTCCCTCACCCCTCGAAACGGCCATGGAAAATCTCTATCTCTGGCTGAACAAGCTGGTATCGACCCTGTATGATCAGGTGCAAAAGAATAACGCTCCCTGAGGACGGACAAGCCAGCGACCCAGAGCCTGAGCGGACAAAAATGCATGAAAAAGACACGGCCACGCTGTTGGCCGAAATCGCGCAATGCCGCGTCTGCCGGGATGCCCCGCGTCACGGAAAGCCGCTCCCGCACGAGCCCAGCCCCGTCTGCGTGATGTCGCGAACGGCGCGCATAGCCATCTGCGGCCAGGCGCCGGGCATCCGCGTGCACAATACCGGCCTGCCCTTCAACGACCCCTCGGGTGATCGCCTCAGGCAATGGCTTGATGTGACACGGGATGAGTTCTACGATCCCGCCCGCTTCGCCATCATTCCGATGGGCTTCTGCTTTCCGGGCTACGACGCCCATGGCAGCGATCTGCCGCCGCGCCGCGAATGCCGGGAATTGTGGCACGGCCGCATCTTTGCCGGCATGCCGCAGATCGAGCTGGTCATCGCCATCGGGCAATATGCGCAGGCCTATCACATGGGCAACCGCCGCAAGGCCTCGATGACCGAGACCGTTCTCGACTGGCGCTCGGCGCTCGAAACGCCGACGGAGAACGGACGCCGCGTTCTGCCCATGCCGCATCCTTCATGGCGCAACAGCGGCTGGCTGAAGCGCAATCCGTGGTTTGAGCGCGAACTCATCCCGGAACTCCGACATCTTGTCCGAGAACTCACGAATGATGGAAAATAATTTCCTTTATATTGCTCATATGTAGAAAGGCTTTCTTGAATCCATTAGCATTCTTGCTGCATAAGGTATTCTATTTTTCATAAGAGGCCATGCCATGGACAGACTGGATCGGAAAATTCTGCGGCTCCTGCAGGAGGATGCCACGCTTGCGGTTGCCGACGTCGCCAAGAAGGTGGGGCTTTCAACGACACCCTGCTGGCGCCGCATCCAGAAACTGGAAGAGGATGGCGTCATCAAGCGCCGGGTGGCGATCCTCGATCCGGTGCGGGTCAACGCGCGGGTGACGGTCTTCGTCGCCATCCGCACCAGCTCCCATAGCCATGAATGGCTCAAGCGCTTTTCGGAAGTGGTGCAGGAGTTCCCCGAGGTCGTGGAATTCTACCGCATGAGCGGCGATATCGACTATCTCGTGCGCGTTGTCGTTCCCGACATCGCGGCTTACGATTCCTTCTATAAGCGCCTCATCGCCAAGATAGACATACGCGACGTATCTTCCTCCTTCGCCATGGAGCAGATCAAATACACGACGGAACTGCCGCTCGATTACATGACGCTGGATAAGGAACCGGCGTAACGAGGCGCTTCTTCCTCGTCTGGCTTGCCGGCCATGATGCCGAAACCGTGAAGCGGTTTCTCGTTGGACCGCTCCGGAATGGATCCTCGGGTCAAGCCCGAGGATCCATTCCGGAACATTGCCACTCCATCTCCAGGGAGATAGCCCGTAGACCAGACCGGGTGCCAACGCCGCTCTACCTGCCTAAGCCCAATCTCAATTCACCTTACCACTCACGCCCGCCTGCTCGAAGGTGGCCATCCCTGCGTGGCACAAGGCTGCCGCCTTGACAATGCCGGCGGCGAGCGCCGCGCCCGTTCCTTCGCCGAGCCGCATGCCGAGGTCGAGCAGCGGCTTCTTGCCGAGCTTCTCCAGCACCTTGCGGTGACCGGGCTCAGCCGAGACATGGCCGAACAGGCAATGGTCGATCGCCGCCGGATTGGCCGCATGCAGGACCGCCGCGGCTGATGTCGCGACATAACCGTCGACGATCACCGGAACCTTCTCCATCCGCGCGGCGAGAATGGCGCCAGCCATCGCGGCGATCTCGCGTCCGCCGAGACGGCGCAGGAGCTCCAGCGGATCCTTCAGGTGACCACGATGGAGTTCGATCGCCCTCTGCACCGCCGCCACCTTGCGCCGCAGGCCTTCGCTGTCCGCACCGGTACCCGGCCCAACCCATTCCTGGGCCGTTCCGCCGTAAAGGCCGTGGCAGATCGCCGCCGCGATCGTCGTGTTGCCAATGCCCATCTCGCCGATGCAGAGCAGGTCCGTGCCGCCGGCGATCGCCTCCATGCCAAAGGCCATGGTCGCAGCACAGGTCTTCTCGTCCATCGCCGCTTCCTCGGTGATGTCGCCGGTCGGATATTCCAGCGCCAGATCGAACACCTTGAGGCCGAGATCGTTGGCGATGCAGAGCTGGTTGATCGCCGCGCCACCGGCCGCGAAATTTTCCACCATCTGCGCCGTCACGCTTGAGGGATAGGGCGAAACGCCCTTGGCGGTGACGCCGTGATTACCCGCGAAGACGGCGACGAGCGGCCGCGTCACCTGCGGCTTGGCCTTCCCCGTCCATGCGGCGAGCCAGACGGCGATTTCCTCAAGCCGCCCAAGCGAGCCCGCCGGCTTCGTCAACACCGCGTCACGCTCGCGCACCGCCTGGGCGGCCCTTTCGTCCGGCCCCGGAAGGTTGCGGATCAGTTCGCGGAAATCGTCGAAAGGCAGGCCGGTCGTTGTCACGTCTTGTTATCCTGTCACGCAAGGTTGATGGCAATTGGATCGCGCTAGTCCTATAAGGGCACGCAGCGAAAATTCCAATGACGCTGCCGTTACATCCCGTCGCAGCCACCTCGGACGGGACTTGTGGAAACCGAAGCAAGTCCGAAAATGTGGGAATGGAGAACAGGATCATGAATACAGATGGTCTTCTGGCTGAGATCATGCGCTCGCTCGGCTTTCTGACGCGCCTGCCGATATCCCAGAGCTGGTTTGCGGGCCAAAACGGCTCATTGGCGGAAAACAGCCGGGTTTTCCCGCTGGCCGGCGCGGTGATCGCCCTGCCCGCCGCCTTCGCGCTCATCCTCGCCAGCCTTTTCAATCTGCCGCCCATGGTCACGGGCATGATAGCCATCGCCGTTCTTGCCGCCGTCACCGGCGCCCTGCACGAGGATGGGCTCGCCGATGTGGCCGACGGCTTCTTCGGCGGCGCGACGGAGAAGCAGCGTCTCGAGATCATGAAGGATTCGCGCATCGGCACCTTTGCCGCGCTGGCGCTTATCGTCTCGATCGGCCTGCGCACCCTGCTGCTCGCAGCCATTATCGAGCGCGCGGGCCCGGGCCTTGCCGCCCTCGCCCTGATCGGTACGGAAGCAGCGAGCCGCGCGGTTCTGGTGCAGTTCTGGCACATGCTTCCCTCGGCAAGGCCGGGCGGGCTGGCCGACGGCGCGGGCTCGCCCGACGGCACCGCCGCCTTTACAGCTCTTCTCGCCGGGTTCCTCATCCTGATCGTCACCTATGTGCCGGCAGGCGGCATCGGCGGGCTGCTGATTGCCGGCCTGCTTTGCGCCGCCGCCACCTTCGGTTTCGCCAATCTCTGCACGCTCAAGATCGGCGGCCAGACCGGCGATGCGCTGGGCGCGGTCCAGCAGATCGCCGCGGTGGCGCTTCTGACAGGTCTTGTCATGATGGTCTGATACGACCACATTGAGGAAAATGGAGAATTTTCCGCTGGACCGCATGATCGAATCTCCCTGCATCCTTGTCTGCTCGATAGACGCCAGGACCGGCTATTGCTTCGGCTGCGGCCGCACGGTCGACGAGATCGCCGCGTGGACGATGATGACGCCGGAGCGCCGCCGCGAAATCTCGATGGAATTGCCTGCACGCCTTGAAACGGTGGAGCGCAAGCCGCGGCGCGAGACCCGCCGGGCACGCATGGCGCGCGAAAGGCTTACACAGGGAGACGACGCATGAACCGCCTTTTCTGGATCATCATCGCGGTTATCGGCGGCGTCGTCCTGCTGCTGATGGCCAACAATGACAGCGGCACCACGCTTGGCGTCGCCAATGACGCCTTCGCCCGCGCAGCCTATCTCGGCATATGGGGCATCGTGATTGCCGCCGCGCTCCTCGGCTCCGGCATCAGGCTCGGTGATTTCGCCCGCAACATCGCCATCTGGGTCGTCATCATTCTCGCCCTCGTCGCCGGCTATCAGTACCGCTATGAACTGCAGGATGTCGCAAGCCGCATAACCGCGGGTCTCGTCCCGGGCAGCCCCATATCGAAGCGGGCGGGCGATGGCAGCCTGACCGTGACGCTCGCCAAGGCCGCCAACGGCCATTTCGAGGTGAACGGCAGGGTCAATGGCGCACGCGTGCCGTTCCTCGTCGATACCGGCGCCTCGATGATCATCCTCTCCAGCGATGATGCAAGGCGCGCGGGTATCGACACCGGCAGCCTTTCCTATTCCGTCCCAATCATGACCGCCAACGGCAGCACCAACGCCGCCTCGGTCCGGCTCGATACGCTGCAGATCGGCGATATCGAGCGCCGCGATATCCGCGCGCTGGTCGCCCAAGACAGCCGCCTGAACGGCAGCCTGCTCGGCATGAATTTCCTCGATACGCTGCGTGGATTTTCCGTCCGCGGCGATGAGCTGGTGCTGTCGGATTAGGGCGGTTCACATGAGTGAAAACCCTGGCGGGACAGCGCCCCCTCTGCCCTGCCGGGCATCTCCCCCGCAAGGGGGGAGATTGGTCGTCATTGATGGCGGCGCTTATCCCGCAATGTTGGCGATTAGCGAAAGCGGAACTGGTACCTAATCTCCCCCTTGCGGGGGAGATGGGCGGCAGCCCAGAGGGGGGCGCCTAGCGATTCCATCAAAACAGGACGCCCTCTATTTATCAGGCCGCCTCAACGGCATTCTCCCCGATTTCCGCGAAGGCCTTGCGGATAACATCGCTGTCGGCATCCGCGCGCGTCGCCTCGGTCGAGAGCAGCTGCCGCCAGCGTCGGGCGCCGGGCATGCCCTGGAAGAGCCCGATCATATGGCGGGTGACATGCGAAAGCCTGCCGCCGGCGGCGATATGCCGGTCGGCATAATCGCACATCGTGTCGATGAGGGTGACGGCATCGACAGGCGCGCGCTCATCGCCGAAAATGCGCCGGTCCGCTTCGATCAGAAGGCCCGGATTATGATAGGCGGCGCGGCCGAGCATGACGCCGTCGACACGGTCGAGATGATCCAGCGCCTCATCGAGCGTCTGAATGCCGCCATTGATGCCGATGAAATGATTCGCATATTCGGCTTTCAGCCGGTAGACGCGGTCATAGTCGAGCGGCGGGATATCCCGGTTCTCCTTCGGCGACAGCCCCTGCAGCCAGGCCTTGCGCGCATGGACCCAGAGCGCATCCGCTCCCGCATCGATCACCTGGCGGGCGAGCGTGTCGAGCGCCACTTCCGGATCCTGATCGTCGACGCCGATCCGGCACTTGACGGTAACGGGAATATCGACCGCGCGCTTCATCGCCGCGACGCATTCCGCGACCAGCTCCGGGCTCTTCATCAGGCAGGCGCCGAAAGTGCCTGATTGCACCCGGTCAGACGGGCAGCCGACATTAAGATTGATCTCGTCATAGCCGAAACCGGCGCCGATCCTTGCGGCTTCCGCCAGTTTCACCGGATCGGAACCGCCGAGCTGCAGCGCGACGGGATGCTCCTCGGCGGAAAAGCCGAGCAGCCGCTCGCGATGGCCGTGGATGGCGGCATCGGCCACCACCATCTCGGTATAGAGAAGCGCATGCCGCGTCATCTGACGATGGAGGAACCGGCAATGCCGGTCCGTCCAATCCATCATCGGCGCAATGGCCAGCCTATATCGCGGATAATTTTCCATCCCGGTCAGCTAAAGCGGAATGGAAGGAAATTCAAGATCGCCGCAGCCTAAGGAAGGTTTGGCCTCCCCCGTCAAATCTGCTCGCAAATAGCGGCGAAGGCGGCGGCTTTCTCCAATATGGCGATGAAACGATCGCCGGCGATCTCCACTGGGCCCGAATTGTCGAGCATGATCGCCCCGTCGCGATGGGCAATCGCCTTGGCGCCGCGCCTGAGCCGCTCTTCGATCGCCGCCGCGTCCTCGCGCCCGCGCTGGGCGAGGCGCCGCGCCAGCACCTCCGGCGCGGCATTGAGATGGACGATCCGGACATTGGCATAGATGGCGCCGAGCCCGCCAAGCGTGCTGCGCGAGACATTGGCGATGACCACCGAGCCGTTTTCCACATGATGGTCGACGGATTTGGGCAGCGCATAGCGCAGCCCATGCGCGTTCCAATGCAGGCTGAAGGCGCCGGATTGCAATGCTGCATCGAAAGCCTGCTCGTTCAGCGTATCATGCTCTTCCGTATCGCCGTCGGCCGTTCGCGTCACGATCCGGCGCACGAAATGGAATTCGGGGCGCTGCTCTAGCCGCTCCCGCGCATAGGAAAGGATGGTGTCCTTGCCCGAGCCGCTCGGCCCCACGACGGCAACAAAAACACCGTTCCTGAGCGGCCGCGTTTCGCTCATGATGCGTTCGATCGACCCTGCTGCCGTCATATCACCCGTTCTCCCTGGCGCCAGACCGTCCTGATGACTGGCACATGATCATCGACCCGCACACGCACCAGATCGGCGCGCTTGCCCATGGCGACCTCGCCGCGATCCTCAAGCCCGACGGCTTCAGCCGAATTCTTCGACACGAGCCGCATCGCCTGCGGCAGGGTGATTCCCTCGACCACATCACTCAGGAAGAATGCCGACTGCATCAGGCTGAAAGGGATGTAGTCGGAGGAAAGGATGTCGAGACAGCCCTTCTCCGCCAGTTCGCGTGCCGAGACATTGCCCGAATGCGATCCGCCGCGCACCACATTCGGCGCGCCCATCAGCACCGACAATCCCGCCTCTTTCGACGCCGCAGCAGCCGCCAAGGTGGTCGGGAATTCAGCCACGCGTATCCCCTGCTCCACGGCCTCTTCCACATGGGCGACAGTCGCGTCGTCATGGCTCGCCAGCACGATATCGCGCGCCTGGCAGGCCTCGGAGATCATCTTGCGGTTGACCGCAGAGTATCGCTCGGAATCGGCCATACGCCTTTCGCAATAGCGGCGGAATTCCTCCTCCGAGGTTTTCAGCTTGCGCATGTAATAGACGCGGTAGCTCTCCGCATCGGCGAACTGCCGCTGTCCCGGCGCATGATCCATCAGCGAGGCCATGCGCACCCGGTCATAGCCTTGTATGGCCGCGAAAGCCTCCAGGCAGTCGGGCGCCGAAACCTCGCAGCGCAGATGCAGGAAATGCTCGGCCCGCAGCCGGTTGTTCTTCATGCCGTCCGAAATCGCATCGGCCAGCACGGCCATGTCCTCCACGCCCACGTCGGCCTCGGCATCGAGACCGACGCGCAACGCATCAAAGACCGTGGTGATGCCGGAAGCGGCGATCTGCGCGTCATGCGCCTGGACGGCGGCGATGGGGTTCCAGCGCACCTTGGGGCGCGGGGCATAGTGCCCCTCCAGATGATCGGTATGGAGCTCGATCAGCCCCGGCGTCAGGAAATCGCCCTCCAGATCCTCGCCGGCGAGCATTGATCCTTCGGAAATATCCGCGATCTGCCCATCCCGGATGAGCACGGAGCCCGTAAGCACCTCGTTTTCGAGGATGATCCGGGCATTTTTCAAAATGAATTCATGCGGCATGTCAGGCACTCTTCCGGCCGGCTCCCGTCAATGCAGGTTGCGCCAGCGGGTGAAGGGAATGGACTTCGAACGGCGCGCCTGGCTCAGCCTCGACGAACAGCGCGAGATTGGCGATTTCGACCGGCTCGCTCAAAACCGGTTCGAAAAACGCATCCAGCATGCCCGCGACGCGAAGCCTATCCTTCTCCTCGACACGTCCGGTCAAAGTCATGTGAAAGCGAAAATCATCGAACACGTAAGGATACCCCCATTGCTCGAGATTCCTCAACTGCGAAATACTTAAGGAATCAGGCCGTCGCCTGGCCTTCTCCGCATCGGTCGCCGGCGCACGAAATCGGTCCAGCGCCACGACGACATCGTTCGCCAGTTGGTCGAGTTCGGGCAACGGCTCCTCGGGCACCAGCGCGAAGAAATGGCCGATAGCGGCCACCTGCAGCTTAGGGATTGTCACCGGACCCGTCGACGACGCGAAGTGCATCAAGGCCGACAGAAGGTCGCGCTCGGTCAGGCTCTCATCGAGCCGGAAAGGCGCCTTCAGCGTCGCATGAAAACCATAGCGACGCGGCTCCACCGTCAGCCGGGCGACTTCCTCCGCCTCGAAGGAGCGGATCGCCGGCGGCTTCACGGCGTGGCCGCTGAAGACATTGCGGCCCAGCCAGTTGGCGGCCACCTTGGTGAGCGGGTCGCCGGCTGGCGGCGTGAAATAGATCGCGTAGCGCATGCCCGATTCCCTCATTCCCCATCCTTGTTACACGCGGAATATGACAAGCCAACAAAGGAAATCTCCGCCTATCGGCGTAATTGCACACTGGCCTTTTGCCTTCCGCCTGACTATTGAGGGGCGATCAATACAGGGGATGAGAAAATTGAGCGGATTTGCATCTATCGGCGAATGCATGATCGAACTGTCGGGAGCCGCGGGCGACAATTGGCGCATGGGCTTTGCCGGCGATACGTTCAACACGATCTGGTATGTCCGCGCGCTTTCGGCCCCGGATTACGCGGTCGACTATGTCAGCGCCTTCGGCGATGATCCGTTTTCCCGAAAACAGCGTGATTTCTTTGCCGAAAACGGCATAGGAATCGCCAAAAGTCCCATCATTTCCGGCGCCCGCCCCGGCCTTTACGCTATCACGCTCGATGGCGCCGAGCGCTCCTTCACCTATTGGCGCAGCGATGCCGCCGCGCGCAGGCTCGCCAGCGACCGCGAGGCGCTCACCGCCAGCCTGAAAGGCCGCGATATCGTCTATTTCTCAGGCATCACGCTTGCCATTCTCGCCCCGGCCGATCGTCAGACCCTGCTCGAAGCAATCGCCACCGCACGCGAAAACGGCAGCCGCATCGCCTTCGATCCGAATTACCGACCAAGGCTCTGGGAGAATGTCGAGACCGCGCGCGCCGCGATCGGGGACGCCATGCGGCTCGCCGACATCGCACTTCCCACCTTCCCCGACGAGAAGGATTTGTTCGGCGATGCAGTACCCACGGTTACGGCGGCCCGTCTCACGGCATTGGGTGTAAAGGAGATCGTGGTCAAGGACGGGACCGGCCCTGCCCTCGTGGTGGCAGAGGGACACGAGGAATCCGTACCGGCCGTAACCGCCAATGCCGTCGACACGACGGGTGCCGGCGACAGCTTCAACGGCGCCTATCTCTCAGCCCGCCTTAAGGGGCTTGCCCCCGCCGATGCGGCAAGGCGCGCCCATTGCGTGGCAGCCCGTGTCGTCGAGTTCCACGGCGCGCTTGCGCCAATGGATGAGGCGCGGGAGGCTTTTGAGAAGTTATGTGAAGCGTGAGCCCGATCCGGGCCTATCGTGTCTCCGGAATGGATCCACGACGTTTCATTAAGTGGCAGCCGCGTTTCCAACGTAGCGGATGCGGCACTGTCGAGGCATGGATTCCAGTGACAAGCACTGGAATGACGGAAAAATTGATGTTTCCGGCTAATCGTAAGCACCGGACAGGCTCGGCGATCTTCGTCAGAGCAGCAACCTCTCAACCCGTCATTCCAGTGCTTGTCACTGGAATCCATGCCTCGCCTCCTCCGCTGCATCAACTGTTCAGAACCACCCAGACGTCCAGGCGGTGCGGTTAAAGAGAAGCTGCCCCTACCCTCTGCTGAAACTATAATGCGTCGTCTGCGCGTACACCTCACCCGGCCGCAATACCGCCTGTGGAAAATAGGGAAAGCTTGGCGAATCCGGCCAGATCTGCGGCTCGAAGCAGAGGCCCGCGTAATTGTCGTAAGGCTTGCCCGTCAGGCCGACCGCCGGGCGGGCCAGTGTATTGCCGGCATAGAACTGCACGCCGGGCTCCGTCGTCGAGACATCGAGACGGACGCCGGACTTTGCGCCCCTGGCGGCCGCACACCACCTGAGCGGCCCGCGCTGGGCGGAAAGGCAGAAATTATTGTCATAGACGATTTGCGCGCCGTCCTTCTCCAGTCGCACCGGGCGGAAGGCGCGGAAATCATGGCTGGTGCCCTCGACCGGCAGGACACGGCCATCCGGCATCAGCGCCTCATTCGAAGGCAGATAGGCCTCTGCCCCGATCATCACCTGATGGTCGAGAATGTCGGTTTCGCCGCCGTCATCCAGATTGAAATAGCTGTGATGGATAAGATTGCAGATCGTCGGCTTGTCGGTCACCGCCTCGAGCCGGACGACCAGCGTCCCGCCGGGGCTCAGCATATAGGTGCAGCTGACGTTGAGATTGCCGGGAAAGCCCATCTCGCCATCGGCGGCGAGGATGGCGAGCGTCACGAAATCCGGCCCCGAGCCGGTCACCCGCCAGACCCGCTTGCCCAGCCCCTTTCGTCCGCCATGCAGATTATGAGCCTCAAGGAAATTGCGGTCCACCTCATAGGTGGTGCCGTCGATGGTGAAGGTGCCATTGCGGATGCGATTGGCCGATCGCCCGGCAATTGCCCCCATATGCGGCGAATGGGCGGGATAATCGGCAAAATCCTCATACCCCAGCACGAGCGACGGTTCGTGGCCCTCAAGCCGCAGATCCTGGATGGCCGCGCCATAGGTCAGGATTTTCGCGGTCAGCCCTCCACCGGATAGCGTGATGCGATGAACCGCCTCGCCATCCGGCGTCTCTCCGAATATTTCCGATGTCACGATGTGCAGGCCCTTTTGAGTGAGATAGGGAATAGTGAGTAGTGAAGGCGATTAACCCACTATCTCACTATTCCCTACTCACTATCTCACTATTAAATTCCCAACCCACCAATGCAGACATATTTGGTGTCGAGATAATCCTCGATGCCCTGATGTCCGCCTTCCTTGCCGAGACCGGACTCCTTAAGGCCGCCGAACGGCGCCTCGACGGTGGTGATAACGCCCTCATTGACGCCGATCAGGCCGTATTTCAGCCCCTCCATCACGCGGAAGGCGCGGCCGAGATCCTGCGTGTAGAAATAGCAGGCAAGGCCGTATTCGGTATTGTTTGCGAGATCGATCGCCTCCTGCTCGTTCTTGAATTTATAGACCGGCGCGACGGGACCGAATATCTCCTCCCTGGTGAAGCGCATGCGCGGCTTGGCATCGGCGATGACGGTCGGCTGAAAGTAAGTGCCGCCCAGCGCGTGCCGCTTGCCGCCGGTCATCACCTTGCCGCCCTTCTTCTCGGCGTCGGCGATGAATTCCTCGACCTTCTGCACCGCCTTCTCGTCGATCAGCGGCCCCTGCTGGGTGCCCTCTTCGAGCCCGTTGCCGACCTTCAGCTTCTCGGCGGCGGCGGCAAATTTCTCGACGAATTTGCCGTAGATCTTCGACTGCACGAAGAAACGGTTGGTGCACACGCAGGTCTGCCCGGAATTGCGGAACTTCGCCGCGATCGCCCCTTCCACCGCACGGTCGAGATCCGCATCGTCGAAGACGATGAACGGCGCATTGCCGCCGAGTTCCATCGACACTTTCTTGACCGTGCTCGCCGCCTGCTTGATCAGGATCTTGCCGACCTCGGTCGAGCCGGTGAAGGTGATCTTGCGCACCAGCGGGTTGCGCGTCATCTCGCCGCCGATCTCGGATGCCGAGCCCGTCAGGATGTTGACGACACCCTTCGGAATGCCCGCCTCTTCGCAGAGCACGCCCCAGGCAAGACCGGAATAAGGCGTCTGCGTCGCCGGCTTCACCACAGCCGTGCAGCCAGAGGCGAGCGCCGGGCCAATCTTGCGGGCGAGCATCGAGGACGGGAAGTTCCATGGCGTGATGGCGGCGATCACGCCCACCGGCTCCTTCGTCACCATGATGCGGCGGTCGCGCCAGGGCGACGGCACCACGTCGCCATAGATGCGGCGCGCTTCCTCGGCATACCAGAGGATATAGGCGGCGGACATGCCCACTTCGCCCTTTGCCTCGGTGAGCGACTTGCCCTGTTCGAGCGTCAGGAGTTCGGCCAGCGCATCCTGATTCTCCATGATCAGGTCGTGCAGCTTGCGCATCAGCTTGGCGCGTTCGCTGGCTGACGTCTTCTTCCAGCTTTCGAATGCTTCCGCCGCCGCCTCGATGGCGCGCACCGTCTCCGCCTTGCCTGAATTCGGCACCGTTCCGATCTTCAGGCCCGTCGCCGGGTTGACGACGTCGATGGTTTGGCCGGAATCGGCCTCCACCCACTCGCCGGCGATCAGATTGGCCTGTTTCATGAAATAGCTGGTCTTCTGAAGCATTGTTGTTCTCCTCGAGCATATCGGCGATGGCCGATCCTGTGCCCTCTCCAACGTCCGGGAATTTCTCACGCGCGATCGTAGGGAATGTCAAGGACAGTATCTTGCGCGGACGATCGAATTGTCCACCCTGCCCGCCGCGCAATGACGCCGCCCCACAATCACGATTTGCTGAGATCAGCCAAAGATATGCGTGGCGATGGATATCCAGACGCCGATCGTCAGGGCCGAGAGGCCAGTGGCGATCACCATTGAGGTGGAGGCGAGCGCCTGCCCCGTTCCGAACCGGGTGGCGATCAGATAGGAATTGATACCGGAGGGAAGCGCGGCGGCAGTGACGGCGACCTTGGCCGTCAGCGGCGGGAGCTGCAGCATCCAGGCGACCGCCAGAACCACCGCCGGCATCAGCATCAGCTTGAGCGTCGCAATGAGCGAGGCAGCCCGCACATTGCCGGAAATACCGAATTTCTTCAGGCCCATTCCCATCGCGAACAGCGCGACGGGCCCCGCTACGCCTGCCAGCGTATTTACCAGGGTCAAGGCGAGTTCGGGCATCGCCAGCCCGGTAAAGCGCCATGCCCATCCCGCCAGAATGCCGATGATCAGCGGATTGTGCAGAAGGCTTCGCAGAAATGCCTTGAGTGTCCCGATGAAATGGGTTTCGCCAGTCTGCACCCCATCGCGCCGCATCGCCCATTCGTTAAGGGCGATGGAAGCCGCCATCATCAATGGCAGATGGATGGAAATGATGAGCGAGATGATCGTCACGCCTTCCTGGCCGAAAACGCCCAGCATCAGGGGCACGCCGAGAAACACCAGATTCGAGAATGCGCCCGACACGCCGGCCACCACGCCGGCGCGCCTGTCCCGGCCGAAAACCGCGCGAATCGTCCCGTGCGAGATGAGCCAGGCACCGATCACGCCGGAAAAATAGGCCATCCACAGAGCCCATGGGGCGCTGCCGTGGAAATCCGCCGAGATCATTGTGCGAAACAGAAGCAGGGGCGTCGATATCACGAAGACGAACTCGGAAAGCCCGTCACCGGCCGCCTCGCTCAGCACCCGCAGGCGCGCCGCTCCGTAGCCCAGAAAAATAATGCTGAAGATGATGAATATCGTTCCGGCGAGTCCCATCTACTCCGGATATGATCTGGCGTCTCCGGATGCAACCTTGAAACGAGGTTAGCAAACACTTTACTGAAGCAGCATAGGTTGCCGCGCGCAGGGCCGATGACCGCCGGTGGCGCGCCTCCGGCTTTATATCTTTCCCTGAGACGCGAAAAACGCTAGACACGCGCGAATTACCAGAAATGCCGCATATCAACGGTGCAGGAAAAGGAACCTAAAATTGTCATCCACGTTCGACAAAGTCGCCGACATCATCTCCGAAACCAGCGAGATCGACCGCAGCACGATCACGCCCGAAAGCCATACGATTGACGATCTCGGCATCGACAGCCTCGATTTCCTGGACATCGTCTTCGCCATCGACAAGGCTTTCGGCATCAAGATTCCGCTCGAGAAGTGGACCCAGGAAGTCAATGACGGCAAGGTTCCGACGGAAGAATATTTCGTCCTGAAGAATCTCTGCGCCAAGATCGACGAACTGGTTGCCGCGAAGAAGGCCTGACCAGCGCATGATCCCAAAAAGTTGAAGACTTTTTTGAACGGGATCATGAGCCCGAAAGACTGAAAAAGGCCCCGATCGGCGGGAAAAAGCGGCGGGAAAACATGCAGAACAATAAAGTCCTCATCACCGGTATCGGTATCGTATCCTCGCTCGGCGAAGGCATCGATGCCCATTGGAATGCACTGTCGGTAAAGCCCGAGCCCAAGCTCGATACCGAGAATTTCGCGCCCTACACCGTACATCCCCTGGGCGAAGTGGACTGGAACCTGCAGATTCCCAAGCGCAGCGATCAGCGCCAGATGGAAACCTGGCAGCGTCTGGGAACCTATGCCGCGGGCCTCGCGCTTCAGGATGCCGGCATCAAGGAAGACGAGGCCCTGTGCTCGACCATGGATATGGTCGTCGCAGCTGGCGGCGGCGAGCGCGACCTTACCGTCGACACGCTGATCCTCGGCGAGGGCCGCACCAGCAATGACCGTGGCGTCATGCTGAACCAGAAGCTTTCCACCGAGCTTCGCCCGACGCTGTTCCTGGCACAATTGTCCAATCTGCTGGCGGGCAACATCTCGATCGTCCACAAGGTGACGGGTTCATCGCGCACCTTCATGGGCGAGGAAAGCTCGGGGATTTCCGCTATCGAGACGGCAGCCGCACGCATCCGCTCGGGGCAAAGCACCCATATGCTGGTCGGCAGCGCCTATAACACCGAGCATTGGGACATGCTGCTCGGCCATGAGCTCGGCGGCTATCTCAAGTCGGATGGCTGGGCGCCGCTCTGGCAGCGCCAGGGCAGTGCCGGCGGTGGCCTCGTCACCGGATCAGGCGGTGCATTCCTCGTGCTGGAAAGCGCCGAGCATGCCGCCAAGCGCGGCGCTCGCGCTTATGCCGAGATCGAGCAGATCACCAGTGGCCAGATCCGCCGCGGCCGCGACGATCTGAAGAAAGCCGTCCAGGACATGCTGGAAAAGGCGGTGGACGGCGATGAAGCGCCTTTCATCGTTTCCGGCGCATCCGGCGCGCACGAGCCGACCACTGCGGAAAAGGCTGTGCTCGACGCCCTCCCCGGCGCCGCCGCGCGCGGTATTTCCGGCATCACCGGCCATCTGCGCGAGGCGCAGTTCCCGCTTGCGGTCGCGCTGGCGGCAGTCGCGGTTTCGAAGGGCGAGGCTTTCGCCCCCCTGGAGAAAAGCGAAAAGCCGCTGGACAAGCCGGTTTCCGCAGCCATCGCCACCACGATCGGGGTCACGCGCGCCGAAGGCGCCGCCCGTCTGGTAAAAGTGTAGGGAAAGCGTAAGGAGAGACAGATGACAAAATACACAGATCATCTCGGCCGCCCGATCGTCGCCGTCACCGGCATCGGCGTCGTCTCCTCGCTCGGCCAGGGCAAGGAAGACAACTGGGCGGCATTGACCGGCGGGCGCTCGGGCATCCACGACATCACCCGCTTCCCGACGGAAGACCTCAAGACCCGCATCGCCGGCACGGTCGATTTCCTTGAAGAGAGCACCGCCGGCGCGGTGCCCCTGTCGGAAAAGCTCGCCGCGCTCGCCGCCGAAGAAGCGATCGCGCAATCGGGCCTTCCCATGGATGATTTCGGCGGACCGCTTTTCCTCGCCGCACCTCCGGTCGAACTCGACTGGAAAAGCCGATTCGAGCTCGATCTGACCACGGTCGATGAAGGTGGTCCGGGCTACGAGCTCATGCTCGCCTCCTGCCGCAAGAACCCGAACCAGCATTTCTTCAACACCACGCAGTTCGGCTATATCTCCGAGCGCATCGCCGACCGTTTCGGCACGCGCGGCCTGCCGATCACGCTTTCCACCGCCTGCGCATCGGGTGCCACCGCCATCCAGCTCGGCGTCGAAGCCATCCGGCGCGGCGAAGCCGACCGCGTGCTCTCCATCGGCACCGATGGCTCCGTTTCCGCCGAATCGCTCATCCGCTTCTCGCTTCTGTCGGCGCTGTCGACGCAGAACGATCCGGCGCACAAAGCCGCAAAGCCCTTCTCCAAGGATCGCGACGGCTTCGTCATGGCCGAGGGCGCGGGCGCTCTGGTGATGGAATCGCTCGAAAGCGCCCTCGCCCGTGGCGCGAAAATCCTGGGCTTCCTCACCGGATGCGGCGAAAAGGCCGACGATTTCCACCGCACCCGCTCCAAGCCCGACGGCTCGCCGGCCATCGGCGCGGTCCAGGCGGCGCTGGAGGATGCAGGCCTCACCACTGGTGAGATCGACTATATCAACGCCCACGGCACCTCGACGCCGGAAAACGACAAGATGGAATATCTGGCGCTTTCCACCGTATTCGCCGACCGCATCGGCTCGATCCCCACCTCGTCGAACAAGTCGATGATCGGCCACACCCTGACGGCGGCGGGCGCGATCGAGGCGGCGTTCTCGCTGCTCACCATCCAGACCGGCACCCTGCCCCCCACCATCAACCACGACAACCCTGACCCCACCATCCTGCTCGACGTGGTGCCGAACGTGAAGCGCGAGATGCAGGTCTCGACGGTGCTCTCCAGCTCCTTCGGCTTCGGCGGTCAGAACACCTGCCTTGTCATGGGGGCGGAACCCGTCCTGTAATTAAGGGAGTAGGGGAATAGGGGAGTAAGTGAGTAGGGAAACATACTCCCCTATTCCCTTACTCCCCTACTTCCTTTTCAATAGAAGAAAGACTCATGCGCGCATTACAACTCATCGAAGACCGCCGTCTGGAACTGACCGACATCGCCCCGCCGCCGCCTCCCGGCCCCGGTGAAGTGACGGTGCGGATCAAGGCGGTGGCGCTAAACCACATCGATGTCTGGGGCTGGCGCGGCATGGCCTTCGCCAAGCGGAAGATGCCGCTGGTGATCGGCGCGGAAGCCTCCGGCGAGGTGGAGACGCTCGGCCCGGGCGTGGCAAGTGTCCTGCCCGGCCAGCTCGTCTCGATCTACGGCGCGCAGACCTGCGGCCTCTGCCGCCACTGCCGCGAAGGCCGCGATAATCTCTGCGAGCATGTCTCCGGCGTTCATGGCTTCCATCTCGACGGCTTCGCGCAGGAGAAGATCAATCTCCCTGCCCGCCTGCTCGTCCCGGCCCCTCCCGGCGTCGATGTAACAGGCGCGGCGGTCGCGCCCGTAACCTTCGGTACGGTCGAGCACATGCTGTTCGACAACGCGAAACTTGAGCCCGGCGAGACTGTTCTCGTGCAAGCCGGCGGCTCCGGCATCGGCACGGCGGCGATCCAGCTTGCCAAGAAGATGGGCTGCACCGTTATCACGACCGTCGGCTCTGATGACAAGATCGAGAAGGCCAAGGCGCTGGGTGCCGATCACGTCATCAACTACCGCGAGGACCGCTTCGAAGGCGTCGTGCGCAAGCTGACGAAGAAGAAGGGCGTCGACGTCGTGTTCGAACATGTCGGCAAGGACACCTGGGCCGGCTCCATGCTGTCGCTCAAGCGCGGCGGCCGCCTCGTCACCTGCGGCTCCACCTCGGGCGTCTCCACCGAGATGAACCTGATGATGCTCTTCCAGCAGCAATTGAAACTCTTCGGCTCCTTCGGCTGCCGCATGGAAAACATGGCCGACGCCATGCAGAAAATGGCGCGTGGGCTGGTGCATCCGGTGATCGACACCGTGGTTGGCTTCGACGAGATCGATACGGCGCTGAAGCGCATGGAAGGCCGGGACGTGTTCGGCAAGATTATCTTGCGGGTGGGTTAAGGCGGGACATGTTTTGACGGAATCGCGAGGCGCGCCCCTCTGGCCTTCCGGCCATCTCCCCCTCCTTACTCCGTCATCCTCGGGCTTGACCCGAGGATCCACGGCTAGGGGGTGGAAGTGGTATTATCATCCGCTACGGGATCATGATCATCAAAGCCAGATATTGCTCGCCAACTGCATTCTGGAACGCCCTTGCGATGATGGAAAACTCAGTGCTCCCTTGCCGTGGATCCTCGGGTCAAGCCCGAGGATGACGACGGGAGGGAGGATAGATGCCAAGCAGGCCAGGGCGGGGCACTGTTCCGCCAACCCTGCCACTTCAATGCGAACCACCTCATGCTAAAGCTCAAACTCCTCCTCTGGCGCTACTGGCAAAAACTGCGTCGCGCCAATTATTGGCTGTGGGCGCAGGCGGTTTTCCTCGTCCTGTGGCTGTTGCGCCGCCTGCCCGCTAGGAGCGCCATCGAGTTCACGGCGAAAGCGGGACGGCTCATCGGCCCCTATACGCCCCGCCATCGCGTCGCGATCGCCAATCTGCGCCAGGCCTATCCCGAGAAGCCCACCGCCGAGATCGAGAAGATCGCCGGCGACATGTGGGACGGCATGGCGCGGCTTTTTGCCGAATATATCTTCCTCGACGCGGTTTTCGACTATGACCCGAACGCGACCGGGCCGGGGCTGATCGAGGTTCAGGGCAGGGAAATCTTCGAGCGCCTGCGCGACGAGAATAAGCCGCACATCTTCTTCACCGCCCACACCGGCAATTTCGAGCTTCTGCCTGTCTGCGCCGCGACCTTCGGGTTGAACGTCACCGCCCTCTTCCGCCCGCCCAACAACCCGTTCATCGCCCAGGAAGTGCTGCAGGCGCGGCGCACCAATATGGGCCATCTGGTGCCTTCCAAGGCGGGAGCGGCCTGGTCGCTCGCCCATGTGCTGGGCGACGGCGGCAATGTCGGCATGCTGGTCGACCAGAAGTTCCGCCGTGGCGTGCTGTCGACTTTCTTCGGACGTCCGGTCAAGACCAATCCGCTTCTTGCCAAACTCGCCCGGCAGTTCGATTGCGACGTCTATCCCGCGCGCTGCATCCGTTTGCCCGGCGGCCGCTACCGGCTGGAGCTATACGAGCGCATGGACCTGCCGCGCGACGCGAAAGGTCAGGTCGACGTCGACGCCACCGCACAGCTTCTCAACGATACCGTGGAAGGATGGGTGCGCCAATATCCCGGCCAGTGGATGTGGTTCCACAAGCGCTGGGGCTGAATTCCCGGCCCCGCGCCCTTTTCAGTACCGGACGACGATCCGCGTATTCTTCGGTCCCGCCTGCTGAACCAGCCGGTAAAGCTTCGCCGCATTGGCGGGGCTGAGCCGCACGCAGCCGTGCGATGCCGGCCGGCCCAGACGCTTCGTGGCGGAGGTCGCGTGGATCGCATAGCCGCCGCGGAAGAAGATCGCATGCGGCATCGGCGTATTGTCGTATTTCTTTGAATACCACATGCTGTACATCCGCGTCGGACGATAGCTGCCGGTCGGCGTCTCATATCCCTGACGGCCCGTGGAGACCCGCCAATTATAAAGTACACGCCCGCCCTTCGACACTGTCATCGTCTGGTCCGTAATATTCACGCGAGCGACGAGATTGGCCGCAAAGCCATCCACAGCCGAAAGAAGACAAACGCCCAAAGCGAGAATGAAAACCAGAAATATCCTTCTCATCCGTTCACTCCTAAGCCCTTATAAAAATAACGTGATCGGAAAATATGAAAATGATCTAAATTAATATCCGTCTATTTATTCATCAATTCTCGGTAAAAACTTCGCGATCTTCGACTGATCTTTGAAAACACTTCATGAAACATTGCCTCGTAGTCGCAAGCCATGCCGTTGCGATTTCCCGCGATGACGTTCCCCACTCCGCCATTGAGCCGATGTTTTCCCTGGTGTAAGGGTGCTGGAAATCGTGGGGAACAGGCATGATCTTCAGGACACTTGGAACATCGGCCCGCAAATATGCACTGTTCGCGCTGACGGCGCTGCTTCTCTCGGCCATGAACGCCTTTGCCGCGCGATCCGACCTCACTTTGGCAATGGTGCTCGAGCCGCCGCATCTCGATCCGACCGCGGGTGCGGCCGCCGCAATCGACGAGATCGTCTATGCCAATATCTTCGAAGGCCTGACCCGCATCGGCCCCGATGGCGCGGTCAAGCCGGCGCTCGCCGCAAGCTGGGAGGTTTCGGCCGACGAGAAGACCTACGTCTTTCACCTGCAGCAGGGCGTCAGATTTCATGATGGCGCGGCCTTCGATGCAGATGACGTGAAGTTCTCGCTCGACCGTGCCCGCGCCCCCGAATCCACCAATGCCCAGAAGGGCCTGTTCACCGCCATCGACGAGGTGGAGGTGATGGATCCCTCGACCGTGAGGGTGTCGCTCAAATATCCCTCCGGCGATTTCCTCTACAATATGGGCTGGGGCGACGCGGTGATCGTCGGACGGACAAGCGCCGCCGGAAACAAGGAAAAGCCCATCGGCACCGGCCCGTTCAAGTTCCAGAACTGGGCCAAGGGGTCGCAGATCGTCCTCGCCGGAAATCCCGATTACTGGGGCGAGAAGCCGGCGCTCGACAGGGCGACTTTCCGCTTCATCCCCGATCCGGCGGCCGCCACCGCCGCCCTGTTGGCGGGCGACGTGCAGGCATTCCCCTCCTTCCCCGCACCGGAAGCTGTGCCGCAATTTCAGGCCGATCCCCGGTTTGAGGTAGTGATCGGCACAACCGAGGGCGAAACCATCCTGGCCGAAAACAATGCGCGCCCGCCTTTCGACAACCCCAAAGTGCGTGAGGCCATCGCCCATGCCATCGACAGGAAGGCGGTGATCGACGGCGCGATGTTCGGCTTCGGAACGCCTATCGGCTCTTTCTTCCCGCCGCACCATCCCGCCTATGTCGATCTGACTGGCGAGCGGAAATATGATCCGGAGCTCGCCAGGAAGCTGCTCACGGAAGCGGGCTATCCCAAGGGGTTCAGGACGACGCTGAAACTGCCGCCGCCGACCTATGCCAGACGCGGCGGCGAGATCGTCGCCGCTCAGCTGCGCGCCGTCGGTATCGAGGCCGACATCATTCCCGTCGAATGGGCGCAATGGCTGGATCAGGTCTTCAAGGGCAAGGACTACGACCTCACCATCGTCGCCCATACCGAGCCGAACGATTTGAACATCTTTGCCCGCGACGACTACTATTTCAATTACCGCAATCCCGCCTTCAAGGCGCTGATCGCCCAGATCGAGGCGACCTCGGACGATGCAAAGCGCAAGGCGCTCTACCAGCGGGCGCAGGGAATCCTCTCCGACGACGCACCCGTCGCCTTCCTCCTGCAATTTCCCAAGCTCGGCATATGGGATGCGAAACTCCAGGGCCTGTGGAAGAACTATCCCATCCAGGCAAACGATCTGACGGCCGTGAAGTGGACGGATTGAGCGCATTTCATCGTGAGATGGAAACGTCAGTGGGACAGAGGGGTGTCTTGTGATGCCCCTAATGTCATTCTACATCCTGAAACGCCTCGCCATCGGCCTCGCCACCCTCCTCGTCGCCTCGATCGTCGTCTTCACCGTTCTGGAAATCCTCCCCGGCGATCCGGCGCGGCTGATGCTTGGGCTGGGCGCGAGCGAGGATGCGGTTGCCGCGCTGCGCGATCAAATGGGCCTCAACCAGCCGCTGATCATGCGCTATCTCTCCTGGGCCGGGCACTTGCTCATGGGCGATTTCGGACGCTCCTATACCTATGCCGTGCCAGTGAAGGAGTTGATCGCCGAGCGCATCGCCGTCTCGTTCCCCCTCGCCAGCATGGCGCTACTCCTCTCGACGGCGATCGCCATTCCCGTCGGCCTTTTCGCGGCGGCAAGGCGCGGCCGCACCGCCGATCTGGGCATCATGAGCGTCACCCAGCTTGGGCTGGCCATTCCCAATTTCTGGTTTGCCCTGCTCCTCGTCTATGTCTTCGCCGTAAGCTTGCGCCTCCTGCCGGCAGGTGGCTTCCCCGGCTGGAGCGCCGGCATCGGCCCGGCCCTCAAGGCGCTGCTTCTTCCCGCAATCGCGCTCGCCCTGCCGCAGGCGGCGATCCTTTCCCGCGTCACGCGCTCGGCGCTGATCGAAACCCTTTCGGAGGATTATATCCGCACCGCCCGCGCCAAGGGGCTGTCGCGCGCCGCCGTGCTCTTCCATCACGCCCTGCGCAACGCCATGATCCCGGTCCTCACCATCCTCGGGCTGCAATTTTCCTTCCTGCTCGCCGGCACCATCATCATCGAGAACGTCTTCTATCTGCCGGGGCTCGGCAGGCTGATCTTCCAGGCCATCACCCAGCGCGACCTGATCGTCGTCGAGAGCGTGATCATGGTCCTCGTCGCCGCCATCATCCTCATCAATCTGATCGTCGATCTCGCCTATGCCCTCGTCGATCCGCGCCTGGATGGCCCAAGATGAACCGGTCCCTCGTCGTCGGGCTCGCGATCACGCTTCTCGTCGCCGCCATGGCGCTGCTCTCCTTTGTCTGGACGCCCTATGACGCGACGGCCATCGACATCCCCGCCAAGCTTCTGGGGCCAACCGCCGCGCACTGGCTCGGCACCGACCATTTCGGCCGCGATATCCTATCGATGATCATGGTCGGCAGCCGCAACTCCATCGCCGTGGCGCTTGTCGCGGTCGGCATCGGCGCCGGCATCGGCATCCCGCTCGGCCTCCTCGCCGCCATGCGCGGCGGCTGGCTCGACGAGATGCTGATGCGCCTGCAGGACCTCGTCTTCGCCTTTCCCGCGCTCATCACGGCCATCATGATCACCGCCATATCCGGCCCAGGTGCTTTCAACGCCATCGTCGCCATCGGCATCTTCAACATTCCGGTCTTCGCCCGCGTGGCGCGCGGTGCGGCACTTTCGGTATGGTCACGCCAGTTCATCCTGGCGGCCAGGGCACTGGGAAAAAGCGAGAGCCGCATCATCACCGACCATGTCCTGCCCAACATTACCGATCTTCTGACCGTCCAGATAACCATCCAGTTCGCCCTCGGCATCTTGGCCGAGGCCGGCCTCTCCTATCTGGGCCTCGGCGCGCCGCCGCCTGATCCCAGCTGGGGGCGGATGCTCTTCGAGGCGCAGACAATGATCGGCCTCGCCCCGCATATGGCGCTCTTTCCCGGCCTTGCCATCGTGGTGACGGTGCTGGGGCTGAACCTCTTAGGGGATGGGTTGCGCGATGTGCTGGATCCGAAGCGTTAGCAGATCGTGTTTCAATGGCAGCGCAAAGCTTCCCTCTGTCCTGCCAGCATTTCCAGCTTACATCATCAACCCAATCAAACCCAACACCAGCACAATCCCCGTCAACACAGTCATCGAATGCCAGAACAGCTTCAGCGCCGCCTCGATATCGCCAGCGCCCAGCTCACGTTTGCCCGCGCCGTTGACCATCGGCTCGTTGACGATATCGCCCGCATAGACGCGCGGACCCGCCAGCGCCACGTCGAGCGCCCCGGCATAGGCCGCTTCCGGCCAGCCGGCATTGGGCGAGCGGTGCAAGCGCGCATCGCGCATCATCACGCCGAACGAGCGAGTGGCTGCGCCGCGCCCTCCCCGCAGCCATGCTGCGAGCACGGCCAGCCCGCCCGTCAGCCGTGCCGGAATCCAGTTCGCCAGATCGTCGGATTTGGCGGCGAAGCGCCCGAAATCGCGATAGCGCGGGCTGAGATGCCCGATCATCGAATCCGCCGTGTTGAGGAGCTTATAAGCGAACAGGCCCGGCAGCCCCAGGACGAGATACCAGAAGGCTGGAGCAACCACGCCATCCGAGCTGTTTTCCGCCAGGCTCTCGATCGCCGCGCGGCTCACCCCCGCCTGATCGAGCGACTGCGGATCACGCCCGACGATCATCGAGACGGCGCGACGGCCGCCCTCGATCCCCTCCTCCCGCAAGGCGGTCGCCACATGCGACACATGATCCGCAAGGCTCTTCTGCGCCAGGAGAACCGTCACCAGCGCGATCTCGACCAGCGCACCGAACCACGACATCTGCCGCAGCAGCGCGGAAACGATCAGCCCCACGATGGAAACCGCCAGCAGCAAGGCGCCCACGGAAAGCATCCCCATCCTGCGCCGCTCCTCCGCGCTCTGGCGCGCATCATTATAGCGCTCCTCGATGAAGGAGATCGCCTTGCCGAAAAGGACAACCGGATGCGGGACGCTCCGCCACAGCCGTTCGGGATCCCCCAGCAACCGATCGGCTATCAACGCCAGAAACAGGACAAGAAGCTTTATTTCCATGGATTTGACCGGAAAATATGAATCAGAATCTCAGCCGCTTATATCTTTAAACGCCTGCTCCAGGCGTTCAAAATCCGGCTCATCGGCGGCAAGGCCGATGCGCAGCCAGTCCCGCGCATAATCGAACTTGCGCACCAGAATGTGCCGCCTGCAGAGCTCTTCGTGAAGTGTATGGGCCTGCCTCTGGCGGACGAGCGCGAACAACGCCGTCCCGCCGATCTCCTCAACGCCAACCCGCTTGAATATCGCTGAGAGCCGGGCCCGGCGGGCGAAGACACGCCCCCGGAATTCCTCCAGCTCGGGGCTGGCCCGCAACGCCTGGGTGGCGATCGCCAGCGCCGGCCCGGATACCGCCCAGGGACCCAGCCGTTCCGCCAGTTTTCGCGCAATTTCGCCCCCTGAAATCGCAAAACCCAGGCGTAAACCGGCAAGTCCGAAGAATTTTCCGAAGGATTTGAAGACGATCAGATTGTCGCCACCCGCCCCAGCGGCAATGCTGACCTCGGGAGAGGCATCGGCGAAAGCCTCGTCAATGATGAGAAAACCGCCACGGGCCTGCAGCCTCTGCGCAAGCCCTAACAGTTCGTCTCCCGCCACGATGCGGCCATCAGGATTGTTCGGATTGACCACCACGACGGCTTGCGCGGTCGCCGGAATGGACCCGATGTCCGCGCAAGGCATCACGGCCCACCCTGCCCGCGCGAAGGCGGCGTGATGCTCCTGATAGGTGGGGGAAAGAATGGCGACCTCGCCCGGTTCAGCCAGTTCCGGCACGATCTGGATCAGCGCCTGCGTGCCGGGTGCTGCAACGATCGAAGCCCCCTCCGCCACGCCGTAATAGCGCCGCGCCGCCTGAAGCGCCTGATTAAGAAGCGCCTCATCCGGCAGCCTGTTCCAGACCTCCGGCGCGATCACCGGCAAGGGAAAGGCTTCCGGGTTGATGCCGGTCGAAAGGTCGAGCCAGTCGGACCGCTTGGCCCCGAAACGGGCGATGGCGCGGTCGAGCGCGCCGCCATGCTCGATCGTCATGCGCCGTCCCCGGCAATGTCAATCAGATGCATGAAGGAACCAGCCACTGAACCGACGCGCAGACCCGCCTCGCCGAGATCCCCATCCACAGCATCCGCGACGCGGAAAAGACGTTCCCCCGCCCCTTCCCTGACAATGCTGGCATAATGGAACTCATGCGCCCGCAGCGGCATTTGCCAGAACGAACCGGCAAGCGGCGTCAGCTTGCGGTAGCCGAGATGCAGTTTGCGTCTGGCAAAGCTCGTCTCCAGGGGCAGAAGCCCCAGCATTTCATGCCGCCGCCCCTCCGCATCCTCCAATGCCTCGCCCAGCACCATATAGCCGCCGCACTCGCCATAAATGGGAACGCCCATCGCAGCCGCCTGCCGCATTCCCCCACGGAATGTGGATGCTGACGCAAGCCGCCCGCCATGGAGTTCGGGATAGCCGCCCGGCAGGTAGATGGCATCGGCATCCGCCGCCGGCGCCTCGTCGGCGAGCGGTGAAAAGAAGCTGAGATTTGCCCCGCGCCGGCGCCAGCCATCCAGAATATGGGCATAGGCAAAGGCGAAGGCCTCGTCGCGCGCCACCGCGATATGCTGGCCCAAGGGCGGCAGGCGCGGCACATTGGCCGCCGCGACACCAGCATGAACCCGGCGGCCGATCTCTTCGAGACGCGTGATATCCAGCCTTTCGGCCATGACGCGCCCCACATGAGCGATGAAAGCCTCGAGATCGCCATGCTCGCCCGCCTGCACCAGCCCGAGATGGCGTTCCGGCAGGTGCAGCGCCTCGTCCCGTGGAATCGCGCCCAGGACCGGAATGCCGAGCGGCTCCAGTGCCGCGCGCAGCATCGCCTCATGCCTGATGGAGCCGACCCGGTTCAGCAGCAGCCCGGCGATGAAGACATTCTTCCGAAAATCGCGAAAGCCGCTGACGAGCGCCGCCACCGATTGCGACTGGCGGCTGCAATCCACCACCAGAATGACCGGGAGCCCGAGATGGACGGCGAGATCGGCGGCGGCGCCCCTCCCGTCCACCGCCCCGTCAAAGAGGCCCATCATCGCCTCGACGACAAGCAGCTTCTCGCCTTCCGTCATGCGCGAGGAGAGCGCGCTGATCAGCTCCGGCCGCATGGCCCAGGGGTCGAGATTGAAGCATTGCGCGCCGCTCGCCGCCGTGTGAAAGGCCGGGTCGATATAGTCCGGCCCGGCCTTGGCTGGTGCCAGCGCCGCGCCCTTCTCCTTCAGCGCGCGCAACAGCCCGAGCGTCACCGTCGTCTTGCCGGAACCCGATGAGGGAGCGGCGATCAGAAATCCCTTCATTTATCCGTCTGTCCTGTTTTCATTTCAATCCAGAAGACTCTGTAGAGATTCGGGTCAGGACGAGGCGAAAATGGCGATTTTCGAGAACCGGAGCGGAGTGTACTTTAGTACATGAGCACCGGAAGCGCAGAAAAATGCCATTTGCAGCCCGTCATGGCCTGAATATCACATCCAGTCGAGTGTTTCGCGAAGCCGCACCACTTCACCGACGACGACGATGGCCGGAGGCTCCAGCCCCGCCTCTGCGATGTCCGTCTCGGCGCGGGCCAATGTCGTCACCAGTACCCGCTGGTTCGCCGTGGTGGCATTGCAGATGAAGGCGGTGGGTTCGTCCGGTGAACGGCCGGCGGCGATCAGCCGCCCGGTGATCAGTCCGATATGCTTCATCGCCATATACATGACGATGACGGGCGAACTCTTGGCCACCGCCGCCCAGTCGATCGTGTCGGGCACGACGCCCGTCGCATCATGACCGGTGAGGAAAGTGACGCTATGGTTGATCTCGCGCATCGTCGCCGGGATGCCGGCATAGGCAAGGCCGCCGATGCCGGCCGTAACGCCGGGTACGACGCGGAATGGAATGCCGTGCTCCACCAACGTCAGCGCCTCCTCGCCGCCGCGCCCGAAGACAAATGGATCGCCGCCCTTCAGCCTGAGCACCCGCTTGCCTTCGCGTGCCAGTTCCACCAGCCTCAACGAGATGTCGCGCTGCCTGGGCGATGGCTTGCCGCCGCGCTTGCCCGCATATTCGAGCGCTGCGCCCTCGCGCGCCATGGCGAGACACTCGGCATCGACCAGGGCGTCATAGACGATCACATCCGCCTGTTCGAGCCCGTTGACGGCATGAAGCGTCAACAGGCCGGGGTCGCCCGGCCCTGCGCCGACCAGCCAAACATGGCCCGGCTCAAAGGTAGGCAAGGCTTTCCTTGCGCTCATTCTCCGTCTCCTGATGCAGGGTCAAAGGGAGTAAGGGAATAGGGGAATAAGGGAAGATGTTTTGATAACATACTGCCCTACTCCCTTATTCCCCTACTCCCCTAATTCGCTCTATAAAGCCCCCATGAACGACGAACCAGATGCCGGGACAAGAAAAACCGGCGACAACAAGCCTTTGCGACGCGGCTGGACCACCGGCGCCTGCGCGACCGCCGCAACCAAGGCGGCGCTGACGGCGCTGATCACCGGAGAGTTTCCTGATCCCGTCGGCATTATCCTGCCCAAGGGCGAGGTGCCGTTCTTCCCGCTCGCCATCGAAAGCCTGGGGGAAGGCTATGCCATGGCCGGCATCGTCAAGGACGCGGGCGACGATCCGGATGTCACCCACGGCGCCACCATAATCTCCACCGTCTTTCCCGCCCCGCCCGACAGCGGCATCATCTTTGCCGCCGGCGAAGGGGTAGGCACCGTCACCCGCCCCGGCCTGCCGATCCCGCCCGGCGAGCCGGCGATCAACCCCGTGCCCCGCGCCATGATGCGCGCCGTCTGTGAGGAGATCTGCGCCGAATATGGCCTGCCCGCCGATCTGGTCATCACCATTTCCGTGCCCGGCGGCGAGGAAATCGCCAAAAAGACATGGAACCCGCGCCTCGGCATAACAGGCGGCATTTCCATCCTCGGCACGACGGGCGTCGTCCACCCCTTCTCCTGCTCGGCATGGATCCACTCGATCCACCGCGGCATCGATGTGGCGCGGGCCGCCGGCCTCACCCATGTGCTCGGCGCGACCGGCTCCACCTCCGAGGACGCCGCCCAGAAGATCTATAATCTGCCGGAGATCGCGCTGCTCGACATGGGCGATTTCGCCGGCGGCCTGCTCAAATATCTGCGCGCCCACCCGATCGACCGGCTCACCATCGCAGGCGGCTTCGCCAAGCTGACCAAGCTCGCGCAAGGTGCGCTCGACCTGCATTCCTCGCGCAGCCAGGTGGATATGGCGTTCCTCTGGGCGGAAGCCGAAAAGCTTGGAGCCGCCCCGGAGATAAAAGACCGAATTCTCTCTGCGAACAGCGCGCTGGAAGTGCTTGAGATGGCTCGGGAATCGGTCCTCGACCTCGCCCACCCCATCGCCGAGCGCGCCCGCGCCACGGCGCTGGAGGTGCTGCGGGGAGCGCCGGTGGAGGTGGAGGTCATCGTTACGGATCGCAAGGGAAATGTGCTTGCGCGGGTTTAGGACACGCTTCAGATGAACACGCTCGATAAATACCCTCCTCTGCCCTGCCGGGCATCTCCCCCACAAGGGGGGAGATTGGCTGGCATCAATGACAGCGCTTATCCTCCGACATCTGCGATTGGCGGCGAAGCTAATGACAGCGTAATCTCCCCCCTTGAGGGGGAGATGCCCGGCAGGGCAGAGGGGGGTGTCTCACACGCGACATTTGATTTGCGGTGAACCACCCCACAATCCTCATCCTCGGCGGCACCACGGAAGCGGCGGAGCTGGCAAGACGCCTCGCCTCGCTGCCCGTCCGCGTCATCACCTCGCTTGCCGGCCGCACGCGCGATCCGGCGAAGCTCGCGGGTGAGGTGCGCAGCGGCGGCTTTGGCGGCGCGGAGGGCCTAGCGGGCTATATCCAGGCGGAAGATGTCACAATTGTAGTGGACGCTACACATCCCTTCGCCACCCGCATTTCCCCCAATGCGGCAAAGGCAGCGAAGCTGGCCGGTCGCCCGCTCATCCGCCTCGAGCGCCCCGCCTGGCAGAAGACCGAAGGCGATGACTGGCATGAGGTTGCCTCGCTCGAAGAGGCAGCCTCCGCTATTCCCCCATCCGCCCGCGTGCTTCTAGCGCTCGGTCGGCAGCACATCGCGGTTTTCTCCTCACGCCCGGGTGTGCATTTCGTCGTGCGCATGATCGATCCGCCGGAAACCCCGCTTGGACTGGCTTCCCATCAGCTGGTGCTCGCCCGGCCCGGCAAGGCCGAGGACGAGGAAGCCTTTTTGCAGGACCGGCGCATCACCCACATCGTCTGCCGCAATTCCGGCGGAACGGCTTCATACGCCAAGCTGGAAGCCGCGCGGAACCTGAAAATTCCCGTCATTCTCATTGCCCGTCCGCCGCAGGTTCATACTAACGCCGTCGGCGATGTCGACGCAGTGCTAGAGTTTGTCAGAACCAGCTTGGAACAGCCGCTCTCCAACCCGTCATTCTCGGGCCTGTCGCGAGAATCTACCAACGGATGATCCGTCAGAACGGTAATCGCTTTTCCTTTCTTCATCGCAGATTCTCGGGACAAGCCCGAGAATGACGACAGAGAGGCTACGAACCCCGCAACGAATGCACATGCTCCTTGTGATAAAGCGCTGAATCCCGGAAATTCTCCGGCGCGAGCCCGCGCCCGATGAAAATCATCGCCGTGCGTGCGAGCTTCGCCTCCCTCACCTTCTCCGCGATATCCGCCAGAGTGCCTTTGACGAACCGCTCGTCCGGCCAGCCGACGCGATAGGCGACGATGACAGGGCAATCCGCCCCATAGAGCGGCGTCAGCTCCCGCTCGATATGTGCAAGATTGCGGATGGAGAGATGGATCACCAGCGTCGCACCTGATTTGCCCAAGGTCGCCAGATCCTCGCCCTCCGGCATTCCGGACGATTTCATGGAGGTGCGCGTCAGGATGATCGTCTGGTTGACTTCCGGGATCGTCAGCTCCTGCTTCAGCGCGGCGGCGGCGGCGGCGAAGGCCGGCACGCCCGGCGTCACCTCGTATGGAATGCCCAGTAGATCGAGCCGGCGCATCTGCTCGGCGATCGCGCCATAGATCGACGGGTCGCCCGAATGCACCCGCGCCACATCATGGCCAGCCTTATGCGCCGCCTCCAGTTCCGCGATGATCTCGTCGAGCGTCAGCGTTGAGGTGTCGATCATGCGCGCGCCTTGCGGGGCGGCGGCAACCACCTCCTTCGGCACCAGTGACCCGGCATAAAGGCAGACCGGGCAGCGCTCGATCAGCCGCAAGCCCCGGACGGTGATGAGATCCGGCGCCCCGGGCCCGGCGCCGATGAAATGGATGGTCATGACAATTGTTCTTTCTGGGGCAGTTCATGTCCAAATAAGAGCGCTGGAGACAGCACCCCCCTCTGCCCTGCAGGGCAGAGGGGGGTGATTGGTTGAGGATCGGTGCGAACTGTTTCCATTGGATTGAACAACACTACCCCACCACCGCAATCGCCACCGTCACATGCTCTGACCGCATCTTCGGCACGATCAGCCTTGCATCCGGCCCTGCCCCGGCCAGCGCCGCGCTCTCCGCAACGCCATGGCAGCCGACGGCGCGATAGACCGCCTCGGATGGATTTTGCAGGCGCGGCGTCTCCTCCTCGAGCCGCAACGCATCGAAAAAGACGACCTCACGCCTGAAATGCTCGGCAAGCGCCTGGATAGCGGGTTCCGTCTTCTTTCTGTCGAGCGAGAATATGCCGCCCAGCGCATCCAGGCCAAAGCCCGCCTCCTGCAGCGCCCGTTCCGCCAGCCCGATCGCCTCGGCCGCTTCCGCACCACGCTCGCAACCGACGCCGAGCGCCAGGAACGGCGTCGCCTGTGCATGAGTCCGATCGTGTTCCTCGCCTGTCATGAGATCTCCGCGCAACCGGATTGGTCACCAAATATGGTTTCTGTTAATCTTTGCGTCGCGAATCGTTGCTTGCGTACGTGTTTACCCGTTTTTTAATGACTTCCTCCGCAAGCGATACAGAGGGGGCTCTGTCGGATCGTTCTGCGGCTCATCGATTTTTCAATCTCCGAGGAGAGACCCATGAACCTCAACGCTCCCACCCGCATCGTCTTCTTCATCAGCGTCATCATCGCCGTCCTGTCGCTCATCTCGTTCTTCGGCGCGCTCGCCTTCATTCCCGTCGCGGCCTACTGGATCCTGGCGATCGCCTATCTCGTGCTCGTCGCCGGCTGTGTGCTCAAGAACATCTGACGGACAAGCGCTGTTTAATGGAAGCGCCGGCATTCTGAAAACAGCGCCCTAAAACTCTATCCCCTTCTGCGCCTTCACGCCGGAACGGAAGGGGTGTTTTACCATCTCCATCTCAGTCACGAGATCAGCGAATTCAGTGAGTTCGTCCTTGGCGTTACGCCCGGTGATGATGACATGTTTCATGAAGGGCTTGGCCTTCAGCACCTCGATCACTTCTTCGACCGGCAGGTAATCATAGCGCAGCACGATATTGAGCTCGTCGCAGAGCACCATGTCGTGCTCCTCATCCAGGATCATGGCCTTGGCCTGTTCCCACGCATGGCGCGCCATGGCAATATCGCGGGCGCGGTCCTGCGTCTCCCAGGTGAAGCCCTCGCCCATGGCCGAAATCGTCACCTTATCAGGGAATTTCTCCAGCACCCAACGCTCGCCCGTGTCCCACGATCCCTTGACGAACTGCACCACGCCGATCTTCATGCCATGCCCCAGCGCACGGAACACCATGCCGAAACCCGCCGTCGATTTGCCCTTGCCCTTGCCGGTGTTGACGATGACGAGGCCCTTCTCGTCCGTCTTTGTGGCGAGGATCTTGTCGCGCGCCGCCTTCTTCTTCTTCATCTTCTCGGCATGGCGAAGATTCAGCTCCTCCTCGCTCAACCCCAGAAGTTTCTCTGATTTTTCAGCCATTTGGCACTGCTCCCTGAATCATTTTATGAGTAGCTGCTAACTCGGAAAGATCGAACCGGGCGGAATTGGAGCGCGGTATCCACAATCCGCGATCGATGGCCTGCATCAGCTTCTCCGCCATCTCGGCCAGCGCCGCCGGGTTCTTCTGCTCCAGAAACTCGCGCACGTCGTTGTCCGCAAGCAAAGACTGGTAGACAGCCTCGAAATGATGGTGCCTGACCGCACCGGTCGTGGCGGCGAAGGCGAAGAGATAATCCACCGTCGCGGCCATCTCGAACGCACCCTTGTAGCCGTGGCGCATCACCCCGGCGATCCACTTCGGATTGACGACACGCCCCCGTACCACCCGGCCTATCTCCTCCTCCAGCGTGCGGATCACCGGGCGTTCGGGGCGCGAATGGTCGTTGTGATAGATCGTCGGGCGCTTGGCGGTCAGATGCTCCACCGCTACCGCCATGCCCCCCTCGAACTGGTAATAGTCGTCGGAGTCGAGCAGGTCGTGCTCGCGGTTGTCCTGATTCTGGACCACCGCCTCGACTGATTTCAGCCGCTCTTCCAAGAGGCTGCGCTCCGCCTTGCCTTCCTCGCCCGCGCCATAGGCATAGCCGCCCCAGACGAGCCAGGCTTCGGCGAGATCGTCCCGCTCGCGCCAGCCATTCTCATCCATCAGCGCCTGCAAACCAGCTCCGTAAGCACCGGGCTTGGAGCCGAAGATGCGGTAACCCGCCTTGCGCCGCGCCGCCTTGTCATCCTCGCCCTGCGCCTTCAGGCGGATTTCCTCCCGCCGCATGCGCGCGGCGATGGGGTTATCCCCTTCGTCCTCGTCAAGCTGGCCCACCGCCCGCACCGCCTGGTCGAACAGCGCGATCTGGTCGGGAAAGGCATCGCGGAAAAAGCCGGAAATGCGCAGGGTCACATCGACCCGCGGACGCCCCAGCACTGCCGGCGGCACGATCTCATAGCCGGTGACGCGGCGCGATGCCATGTCCCACACCGGCTTGACGCCGATCAGCGCCAGCGCCTGCGCGATATCGTCGCCACCGGTGCGCATGTTCGAGGTACCCCACGCCGTCAGCCCAAACGACGTCGGCCACTCGCCATGATCCTGCGTGTAGCGGGTGATGGTGAGCTCCGCGGATTTCTTACCCAGTTCCCACGCCGCCGGAGTCGGCACGGCGCGGCTGTCGATGGAAAAGAAATTGCGCCCAGTCGGCAATACATCCGGTCGCCCGCGTGTGGGGGCGCCCGATGGGCCGGGCGCGACGAAACGGCCATCGAGCGCCGTCAGCAATGCAGCGATTTCCGAAGGTCCGCATGCTTCCACCACGGGTCGCAACTGGGAGGCGATGCTGTCCAGCACCGCTTTCGCGGCGTGCCATCCCTCGGGACATTCCACCTCCCCCGCCACCAGCTTCGCCGCCAGCAACTCGATCCGCTCCACCGTGTCGCCGGTTATGCGCCATGGGTCGGTGGAGACGACTTGCAGGATTTCGGGCTTGGGTCCGGTCCATGGGGCGGCCATGTCGCAGTCTAGCGGGTCGAAGGGAATACCCCCCTCTGCCCTGCCGGGCAGAGGGGGGTATTCACGCTCGGCGTACCCGGAAGGGGGTGTTGCCACGCACGACAACCCCGCATCCCGCGCTATCGCCCGCTGCAGGCTCATATCCGCTTCGTTCACCGTACCGCGCGGTACGCGCGCCAGCGCCACAAGCAAATCGGTCAACAGCCTCCCCTCGGGCGATTGCCCGAACACATGCAAACCGTCGCGGATCTGCATTTCCTTCAGATCGCAGAGATAGGCGTCCAGCTTTTGCAGCGCCAAATCCTCGCTGTCATGATCGTGAATGCCCGCATCATGATCGAGACCGATATCGCGCACCAGATCGAGGATTTGTCCCTTGAGCCGCCTCAGCCGGCGCGGATCGACACCCGACGCCTCGTAATATTCATCCACCAGCGCCTCGAGGTCCTTGAGCGGCCCATAGCTCTCCGCCCGCGTCAGCGGCGGCGTCAGATGGTCGATGATGACGGCGGCGGAGCGGCGCTTCGCCTGCGTGCCCTCGCCCGGATCGTTGACGATGAAGGGATAGACATGCGGCACCGCGCCCAGAACCGCTTCCGGGTAGCAATTCTCCGACAGCGCCAGCGCCTTGCCGGGCAGCCATTCGAGATTGCCATGCTTGCCCATATGCACAATGGCGTCCGCCCCGTATGCCTCGCGCAGATAGGCATAGAAGGCGAGATAGCCATGCGGCGGCACGAGGTCCGGGGAGTGGTAGCTGTCCTTGGGATCGATATTATAGCCGCGCGCCGGCTGGATGCCGACCAGCGTCTCCCCGAACCGCATGAGCGGCAGGGCAAAGCCGTCGATGCCCGCAAGGAAGAACGGATCGTCCTGCGGCGCGCCCCACCGGGCGGCGATTTCATCCTGAATCTTTATGGGAAGCTTTCCAAGGAAGTGCTTATATTGATTCAAGGAAAGCGTTTCGCGGATCACGCGCCCATCGGTCGACGCATTGGTCGGCCCGGCCATGAGATGGTTGATCAACGCATCGCCGTTTTCCGGCAGACCGGCGACCGGATACCCCGCCGCCTGCATCGCCCGAAGCGCCTCCAGCGTACCTGCGGGCGTATCGAGCCCGACGCCATTGCCGAGCCGCCCGTCGCGGTTGGGATAATTGGCCATGACGATGGCGATGCGCCGCTCCTGCGCCGGCTTGCGCCTCAGCGTAGCCCAGCGCGCGGCAAGCTCCCCGACAAAAGCCACACGATCCGCACGCGGCTCATGCGTGACGATATTGGCCTCCACCGCCTCGTCATAGGTATGCGCCGATTTGAACGACACGGCGCGCGACAGCACGCGGCCATCCACCTCAGGCAGCGCCACATTCATGGCGAGATCGCGCGCGGAAAGCCCCTGCGGTGAGGCCTCCCATGCCTCCGCCGTTGATCCCGAAAAAATCGTCTGCAACACCACCGCGCCGCGCTTTTCCAGCACCGTCGGCGCGCGCTCCGCTCCCGGCGCGGAGACGGCGAAGCCCGTGGCGTTCAGCACCACGTCGGGTGGTGTTTCCTCGAAAATGGCATCGAGCGTTGCGACCGATACCGGGTCCTTGAGGCTTGAGACGAACACCGGCAACGGATTCAGCCCCCGCGCCGCCAGCGCGTCGATAAGCGCTTCCACGCCCTTCGTCTGCCCGCTCTGGACGAGCGCGCGGTAGAAGCAGATGGCGACGGTGGCGTGGTTTGCTGCATGGCCAGTGTTTTGGCGCCAGTGCGAGGCGCCCCCCTCTGCCCTGCCGGGCACCTCCCCCGCAAAGGGGGAGATTACGCCTTCATCAACGCTCGCATCAATCGCGGACCTTGCAGGATGAGCAGCGTCAGCCGTATCAGCCAATCTCCCCGCTTGCGGGGGAGATGTCCGGCAGGACAGAGGGGGGCGCTGTCCCGCCGAGATTTCGGCGTGACACTCCCTCACCTCGCTCAAAGACACCACACCCCGCCCCGGCCACCAAATCCCGGCCTTGAGCAGCGGCGCGGCCTCAGCGGGCTTCTGCCCGCCCCCAAGCAGCGCCGCGCAATAATCAAGAAACCCCCGCGCGTTCTGCGCCCCGCCCTCGATCAGATAATGCCAGAGCGCATCGCGATCTTCCGCCAAAACCGTCGAGAACCGATGCAATCCCTCATCGGGCTTATCATCCCCCGGCAGCACGACAAGCTGAATGCCGTGATTGACCGCGCAGGCATGCAGTGCCTCCAGCCCATAGGGCCAATAGCTTTCTCCGCCGATGACACGTACGACGATCAACCGGGCGTACCGCGCGGTACGCTCGACATAGGCGTCCACCGACATCGGATGGGCAAGCGCCATGATGCTGGCGAGCCGGAGCGTCGGCGCGCCCTCGCCTTGGCTGACATGGGCTGCCGCGAGGCTCGCCAGTTCCGTATCCGCCGCCGAAAGAAACAGGATATCTCCCGGCGACTGGCCGAGATCGACCGCCTCGCCGCCCTCGGCGATTGTTCCTTTTTGGGCTAGGAGAAGATGCATCCGAAGCTTCCTATAGAAACGCTGCCGGGACAGCGCGCCCTTTGTTCTCGCTTGGCGTCCCCCATCCCTCCAGTCGTCATCCTCGGGCTTGACCCGAGGATCCACGGCAAGGTGGGAAAGCCGGTATTATCGTCCGCTACGGGACTATAAGTCATCAGCATTGGTATTGATCGTTTCCGATTGCTGGAATGCGCCGATGCGGTGGATCGGGCAGGCCCCTCAGCCGTGGACCCTCGGGTCAAGCCCGAGGATGACGGTGGAAGGGACTACACCGCCGCCTTCACCGCCCGCTCGATCGCCACCGCATCGATATCGTGCAGCCCGATCACCACCAGCCGCGAGGTGCGCTCCTCACCCGCCCCCCATGCCCGGTCGAAATAATGCTCGATGCGCGTGCCGACGGCCTGCACCACAAGACGCATCGGCTTGCCTGGCACATCGACAAAACCTTTCAGCCGCAAAATATCATGCGCGGCGATCACACCTTTAAGCTTCTCGACAAATGCCTTCGGCTCCGCGACCGGCCCCAAACCCACGACGAAGCTTTCGAACTCGTCGTGATCGTGCTCCTCGCCCGCCTCATGCTCCAGCTCGTGATGCGATTTGCGGTTGGCAATATCGCCCTCCGTGCCGACACCGAGGCCCAGCAGCAGCTCCGCGCCCAGCTTGCCGAAGCTCGCGGGCACCATATTCGGCACACGCGCTGAACGACTTGCCACATCGCCACGCACCTTTTCCAGCCTCTCATCGTCGATCAGATCGGCCTTGTTGAGCACGATCAGATCGGCGGCGCGGATCTGGTCCTCGTAGAGTTCTTCCAGCGGGCTTTCATGATCGAGCGCATCGTCCTCAACCCGCTGCGCATCCACCTTGTCGTGATCGTCGGCGAAGCGGCCCTCGGAGACGGCGGCGGCGTCGATGACGGTGATGACGCCATCGACCGTCACCTGCGTTTTGATCTCCGGCCAGTTAAAGGCGGCGACCAGCGGCTGCGGCAGGGCAAGGCCCGAAGTCTCGATCACGATATGATCCGGCCTGTCCGCCCGGTCGAGCAGCTTCGTCATGGTCGGGATGAAATCATCCGCCACCGTGCAGCAGATGCAGCCATTGTTAAGCTCGATCACATCCTCGTCGCGGCACGCCTCGATGCCGCAGCCCTTCAGGATGCCGCCATCGACGCCCAGATCACCGAACTCGTTGATAACAAGCGCGATGCGCTTGCCATTGGCGTTTTCGAGCAGATTGCGGATCATCGTCGTCTTGCCCGAGCCCAGAAAGCCGGTGATGACAGTTGCCGGTATCTTTTGTCCCTGCATGGGATCATCCCTTCATCTTGAGCGGCAATCCCGCCGCTATGAAATAAACTTCGTCAGCAGCGGCGGCGACCGCCTGGTTGAGCCGCCCGGCATGGTCGCGGAACTCCCGCGCTATTGCGTTATCAGGCACGATGCCCAGCCCCACCTCGTTCGAGACGAACAGCACCGTACCCGGGAGTTCGGGTATCATCGATGCCAACCGAGCAGTTTCCGCCGCAATGTCGCGCTCCACCATCATTAGATTGGTGAGCCAAAGCGTGAGGCAGTCCACCAGCACGGCGCGCCCTTCGCCCGCATGGGCTTGCAGCGCGCCGGTGAGATCGAGCGGCTCCTCGACAGTGGCCCAAACCAGACCGCGGCGCTCCTTATGCACCGCGATCCGCTCCCGCATCTCATCGTCATAAGCCTGCCCCGTCGCGATATAGACCGCGTCGAGGCCGGATTGTTCAACGAGCCGCTCGGCAAAGGCGGATTTGCCCGACCGCGCGCCGCCGAGGACGAATATGGTTTTCCCCGGCATCGACTAGAGGCTTTCGCCGTTAAATGGCAAAGCCGGCGGGACAGCGCCCCCCTCTGGCTTGCCAGCCATCTCCCCCGCAAAAGGGGAGATTACGCTTTCATAGACGCTCGGCACCAGTCGCAGATGTTCCCGAATATATGCCGTGAGCAATGTCAGCCAATCTCCCCCCTCGCGGGGGAAATGTCCGGCAGGACAGAGGGGGGCGCCTCGCGCTTCCATCAAAACCTTCTACCCTTCCAGCTCCGCCACAGCGTAGCGCTGCAACATCCAGCCGAGCGCCACGCCGAGCACCGCCCACATGAACAGGTTGGTCGCCAGCGACGCCACCGCATATTCCGACGCGAGAACGGCTGGAACCGGCGAAGAGAGATCGTCAGGCTGCGGCGCGCCATAGAGATGCGGCAGCGCGATCAGGACGAGGCCCATGACCTTCGCCCATATCTCAGGCCTCAGCGCGATCAGATAAAGCCCGATGGCTGACAGGAGCACCGTCGCCACCCACCAGAGCTGCCGTTCACCTAGATCGGCGGCCGGCATCGCCGGCAATTCCGGTGCCAAGCCCAGCGACGGCGAAAGGGCGAAGACGAAGAAGCCGGCAAGGCCCCAATAGATGCCGTTGCACGCCGTGATCCGCTTGCCGAGAAGCAGCGCCACGCCGCCCAGCGCCAGCGCGAAGCCGGCTCCCGCCACGAGATTGGCGAGGATGGTGTTGCCAAGACGGCCGAAGGGCAGCTCCGCCCCCTGCTCCTCTTCGTGAGCCTCACCTGCTGCATGGCTATGCGCCGCGCCGGCTTCCGCCGAACCATGATCATGCCCGCCCGCCGCGTCCTCGAAGGTTTCGGCATGAAGGATGAGCGGAACGGTGCGCAAATACATCGCCGGCGTCACCAGAATACCGGCAAACAGGCCGGCTACGAGCGTAGCCAGCAGATATCGAACCAGCATGATTGTCTCCTTTGAGCATGATCCCGAACCGAAGGTCAGCGTCAGCAAAAAGTCGCAGACTTCCAGGCAAGATCATGCGGCTAAAAATTAATGGCAGGGGAAGCCGTAGGAGTGGCGCGTGTCATGCGCCGAATCATGCAGCGCGTCGGATTGTGCAAGGCCGACGCCGTAGATCAGGAATGCGCCGAGAAACAGCGAGACGACAGCCGTCGTCAGGCGCGTTGCGAGCGGCAGGGAAAGCGATTGGGAAGAAGCGGTTTCGATACGTGCAGCCATAACAACCTCCGTGCAGGCAGCGGGGGAAAACTCCCCAGGGGTAGCGGGCACCATTGCCCTTTACGTCCGGCAGGTCTCCTGGCTCGCGGGTCGCAGGATCAATGCCGCCTTCCCGGTTTCCCAGTGGCTGCCCCAGGTTTCGGCCCTGGGGCAATGGCATGAATCCTATCCGCTCTACAGTCGCGGGGTCGGCTGCGATAAGGACGCCCGGCATGGGTCCGTCCGTCGCATTCCCTTTTGATCCCTATGGCTTCTGCCTTCGGGAACCAAACGTATAGCGGCACAGTATGATTTATGACAATCGGCGTCAATCGGCGTCAATCGGCGTCAATCGGAGTCACGGCTGCCGGCTTCAGCGGCGCAGCAGTTTCACGCCAGCCTTCCAGAAGGCGATCTTGCTGATGTCCCGCCGGCTCCCGCCGCCATCGCCGATGATGGGATCGACAGGCAAGCGGAAGCCGAATTGCGGGAAATGCACCCCGCCCCTTTCGATCCAGTAAGCGTCGAGGTCGGCAAGCATCATCCGCCGCCGCCTGGCCGCGCGCTGGTTGATGGCATGCCGGGCATTGGAAACGGCGATCAGATAGGGCGTGGCGCTGCGGGCCATCAGTCCCTTCAGCACGAGAAGAGCCGCATCCTTCGGCCGCAGGCCACCGAGGCAACGGGTTGCAGCGATCATAGCCCGCTTCGCCTCACTGCTGGCCGGCCCCTGCATGCCGCCAATGACGATACTGTAGGAATTGCCGGGACAGCGCACGAAGATGAAACTTGCCGTGCATAATGACATTCCGTCGTCGCAGCGCTTCAGGCGCAGCGAATACGCGCCCTCGTGACGGCTGCCGCAATGGTCGGAAAGGCAGAGTTCCAGCCGGTAGTCGGCATCGCGCCCTGATACGGTTCCGATATCGACATGACCGCCTTGCCAAAGCGTCTGAAGAGCATTCGGGCACAGGATTTCACCGGCAATTTCGAAATGCTGCATCAGAAGCTTCAGCCGCCTATGTCGGGACATCCGGTGCACGAGAAAGGTTGCGAGCGACTTGCGCAGAAGATCGTCATGCGGCGGCGCCTGCACATGCCGATCGGTGAACGCAGCGAGGAAGCGCATCCAGCGCATGGTAAGCCACGGGGAAAAGGCCGTGCGCAACCAGAATGCCGCCGCGCGTCGGACAGTCAGCCGCAAAGCCAGACCGGTCGCCTGCCGATAGATGGAATGTGCCGGTGCCGGACGCGCCGACGGCTCTGTCGCGCCGGAGATCCTGCGTCTCGCACCATTGCCGATCCGGCGCACGGCGTCATCGATCCGGTCCGCATGGCGTGCAATGCGGCTCCAGAGCCACGCCACCACCCAGAGCGAGAGCAGCCAGCCCAACACCACATCCGAGAGGAAATGGGCTCCGAACAGGACGCGATTGAAGGCGACCAATAAGAGGATCGGCATCAGAGCGAAGGCAGCTGCCTTGCGGGCTGCAGATGGAGCGAAAATGAGAATGGATAATGTGGCGGCGGCAATCGCCGCCTCTCCTGATGGAAACGAGCAGCTCCGGCTGCACAGGGCTGCAAATTGCCAGACGGGAGTAAAATCCACCAAGCCGCCAAAGGTGACAATATCTCCCGGCCGCGCCCGGCCGATGAACAGCTTCACGGTGTTCACCAGAAGCCCGGGTCCGAGGGCAAAACTCGAAAGGACGAAAAATGCCTTGTGCGGAGCGCAGAAACGGAAGCGATGCGGCCACAGCGCATAGGCGGCGATTGCAAGAAGCATCGATACCAGGAGATAGATCGGCACGCGGCGATTGATGTCGCGCGCCACTTTCAGGAGGGGATTGTCCGAAAGCGGAAAAATCCCCCCGTTCGCAACCCAACGCGAGACGGCAAGGTCTATGCCGGGAAAGACGACGAACACGAAACTCGCCGCAATGATCGCCACGCCGAGCAGCGCCGCTGCATCCGCCGCCCTGCCCGGCGATCCCTGCATTGCGTAGCGACGTTGAGCGGAAGTTTCAAAAGCCGTTTCCTGCATGCGGATACCCCCGAAAGAACTGGTCGGCGGCGGTCTGGCGGCGGATTGTCAAGAAACGGCCAGGACTTGGTCGGCGAATGGTCAAAGGTGGATGATAAATGATGCGCGGCGGGCTTCGTTCGCTATTCATCGTTCATCATTCCCGATATCAATGCGCCCCGCCAACGGAGTGCCCTGCATGGAAAACAGTCTCGTTCTGATCGTCGAGGATGAGCCGGAGATTGCCCATATCCTGGACGCTTATCTGGTTAGGGAAGGATATCGCACCGTGCGGGCCGCGGATGGTGAAACGGCCCTGCAGCATCACGCGCTGCTTTCACCTGATCTTGTTCTCCTGGACGTTCGCATTCCCAGGCTCGACGGGTTCGGTGTCCTCGCGCGCCTGCGCCAGGCTGACACCACGCCGGTCATCATGGTCACGGCGCTGGCCGAGGATATCGACCGGCTGAGCGGTCTGCGATTGGGCGCGGACGATTATGTGGTGAAACCATTCAACCCGCAGGAGGTGGTGGCGCGGGTCAAGGCCGTGCTGCGCCGCGCGAAGGGGCAAAGCCAGGAAACCGTGCGCCGCTTCGGCGATATCGAGGTCGATTTCCAGGCCTATTCGGCTTTCGTAAGACGAGGCGATTGCCGCCGCCCGATCCCGCTGACCTTAAGCGAATTCCGCATTCTCGCCTATATGATCCGCCGGCCCACCCATGCTTTCGACCGGTCGGATATTCTCGATGCCTGCCTGCCCGAAAGCGATGCGCTGGCGCGCACGGTCGACACCCATGTTTCCAATCTTCGCCGCAAGCTGGAAGAGTTGGGACAAACAGGCTTGTTTCCCGCCGTCCGCGGGATCGGCTACCGGTTTTCGGATCCCAAATGAAAATCCGTCCTTTCCCGCTTGCCACCATGACCGCCATCATCATCGCGGCCATGCTGCTCCTCAGCGTCAGCCTCGTCTATCTCGGCGTAAACTGGTATGCGTCCTATATCGAGGCCGATGCCATCGGCAGTTTGCCGCCGCAGGTGGCCGAAACCTATCGCGCCATGAACGCCGGCATCGTCCCCGAAACAGCCGCCCTGAGGGACCTGCTCAGCCATCTCGATGTTCTGCAGAAGCCCACCGATTTCCAGATCCAGATGTCGATCCTGGTCTGTGGCCTTCTCTCCGCCACCGCCTGCGGTCTCATGGGCATCTTTCTGGCCCGGCGCATTGCCCGCCCGCTCGAAGTGCTCGCGCTTGCGGCCGAGGAACTGAAATCCGGCGATTTTTCGGTGCGCGTGGCCGCCTCGCACAATGACACACGCGAAGTGGCGAGCCTTGTCGAGACCTTCAATGCGCTGGCGACCAGCCTGGAAACCATGGAACAGCGGCTTCGCTTTAACAACATGGCCGCGGCGCACGAATTGCGAACGCCGCTCACCGTCCTGCGCGGCTCGCTTCAAGGGATGCTCGACGGCGTATTCCCTCTTGAACGCAGGACATTGTCGAGCCTCCTCTTCCAGGTCGAGAGCCTGTCCCGGCTGGTCGAAGATCTGCGCACACTGTCGCTGGCCATCGGGCAGAAATTGGTCGTCGACCGGCATCGCCTGGATGTGGCGAAGGAGGTGGAAATTGTCCTCGATTCGGCCAGGACCATGCTGGAAGCAGGCGGCCTCCAAATGGAAACCCGCCTGCAACCAGCGCCCGCGGCGGTGGATCCCCAGCGTATCCGCCAAGCGGTCCTCGCCCTTCTGGAGAACGCCTGCCGCTATGCCGCGGACGGTAAGATCCTGCGCTGCGAAACAGAAGTCCTGCCGGATCGCGGCATAGCGATCCGGCTGATCGATTACGGGCCGGGCTTCCCCGACGATAGCGAGGCGATCGCCAATCCCTTCTGGCGCGGCGACCCCTCGCGCTCGCGTGCCACCGGCGGAACCGGGTTGGGCCTCTCCGTGGTGCGCGCCATCGCGACGGCGCATGGTGGCAGGCTTGAACTGAAAAATGGAGAAAATGGCGGTGCCGTCATTTCCATTCTGCTGCCACCACCGGACAAACCATCGGCGACGGAACCTATGGCAGGCTAAAAAGCGCGTCCACATCGAGACAGGCGGCAAGCTCTTCCGCCACCTCGTCCAGCGCCCGCTCCACCTCCGCGCGGTAGGAAACCGTACCGCCGGTTACGCCCAGCGACTGCAGGAGCTTCGCGCGGAAGGCATCGGCGCCGAAGAGCCCGTGCAGATAGGTGCCGAAGACCTTTCCGTCCGCCGAAACCGCACCATCGGCCACACCGTTCAAAATGACGGCCGGCCGGGCGCAATCCGGCCCATCCGTGCGGCCGAGGTGAATTTCATAACCCTCGAGAGGAACGTCGAAGACCACCGAATGCGCGGTCGAGTTGCGCACCGTCTTTTCCGGCTCCATCACCGTCTCGATGTCGAGAAGCCCGAGGCCTTCCATCTCCGTGGTGTCGCCCTCGATTCCATCTGGATCGCGCACGATGCGGCCCAGCATCTGATAGCCGCCACAGATGCCGATCACATGGCCGCCGCGCTTGAGATGCATCCGCAGATCACGGTCCCAGCCATTCTCGCGAAAGCGTTTCAGATCGCCGATTGTCGATTTCGAGCCGGGAATGACCACCAGCCCGGCATCGGCGGGAAGAGGCTCGCCGCTGCGTACCATCACCACCTCCACCTGCGGCTCGGCTTTCAGGGGATCGAGATCATCGAAATTGGCGATACGGTCGAGGACGGGAACGGCCACCTTCAGTGCCCTGCCCTCGCCCTTGGCGAGCCGCTCCAGCACCACCGAATCCTCCGCCGGCAGGCGCGATGCCGCCTTCAGCCACGGCACCACGCCGAAGGAGCGCCAGCCGGTGAATTGGCTGATCGCCTCAAGGCCGTCATCGAACAGCGAGACGTCGCCGCGGAACTTGTTGATGAGGAAGCCGACGATCATCCGCCGGTCGCCCGGAGGCAGGATCGCATGGGTGCCAACGATGGAAGCGATCACACCGCCACGGTCTATGTCTCCCACCAGCACGACCGGAACGCGCGCCCTTGTGGCAAAGCCCATATTGGCGATGTCGCCGGCGCGCAGATTGATCTCCGCCGGCGAGCCCGCCCCTTCGACGATCACGAGATCGGCCCCGGCGCGCACCTCCTCCCAGGACTGCATCACCGCATCCATCAAACGCGGTTTCAGGCTCTGATATTCGCGCCCCTTGGCCTGGCCCGCCACACGGCCCTGAACGACGATCTGGCTTCCTGTTTCCGATTGGGGTTTCAAGAGCACCGGGTTCATATGCACCGAGGACGGCACGCCGCATGCCAGCGCCTGCAGCCATTGCGCCCGCCCGATCTCGCCGCCATCGTCGCTGACGGCGGCATTGTTCGACATGTTCTGCGGCTTGAACGGGCGGACGTTCAGTCCCTGCTTCCGCGCGACTCGGCAAAGCCCGGCGACCAGCACCGTCTTGCCGACATCCGAACCCGTTCCCTGCAGCATGATGGCGCGCGTCATGCCGCCTGCGTAGCTTATCCGCACCAATCTGCCTAGGGTGGATTTTCGTTGGAACTGAAAGCCCCCTCTCTTGCGATTTCTAACACTTAACTTCGCTAAGATGTTGAAATCGCTTTCTCTCCCCCAAGGAGAGAGATAAGGAGCCGCATCGCTTTCATTGCCAATTACAGGGATTGATCATTGGCAAAAGCGTTTATGCAGGCCCTATCTCCCCTTGGCGGGGGAGATAGCAAATTCTTGGGTTTAGCGAAGCTAAGCCCCTAGAATTTGCAAGAGAGGGGGTAAAACAGCCGGCTCATTCTTCACATTCGTCATGCTCCATCCGAAGGAAGCGTTTGCGGACTGCCTCCATTGTTCTAGATTGAACGTTGAAGGCAGAATGGGAGGAGACACCATGGACGCCGCCGTTGATCCGTCCACCGGTCAGTTCGAGCTGACCGAAGACCAGCGCGCCATCCAGGAGATGGCACGCAGCTTCGCCGCCGACCGCATAGCGCCCAACGCGCTGCAATGGGATCGCGAGAAGCATTTCCCGGCCGATGTCATCCGCGAGGTCGGGCCGCTCGGCATGGGCGGCATCTATGTGCGCGAGGATGTCGGCGGATCGGGGCTGAAGCGCATTGATTCGGTTCTGATTTTCGAAGCGCTGGCCACCGCCTGCCCCGCCTTCTCCGCCTTCATCTCCATCCACAATATGGCGGCGTGGATGATCGACATCTTCGGTAATGACGAGCAAAGGCGGCGCTTCCTGCCGCAGCTCGTCTCGATGGAGTGGCTGGCGAGCTACTGCCTGACGGAGCCGGGCTCCGGCTCGGACGCGGCGGCGCTGCGCACCCGCGCCGTGCGCGATGGTGATCATTATGTGCTGAACGGTGCCAAGCAGTTCATCTCCGGCGCCGGCGACAGCGATATCTATGTCACGATGGTGCGCACTGGCGCGGACGGGCCGAACGGCATTTCGGCGCTGGTCATCCCGAGGGATGCGCCAGGACTTTCCTTCGGCGCCAACGAGTACAAGATGGGCTGGCACGCGCAATCGACCCGGCAGGTGATCTTCGACAATTGCCGGGTGCCGGTGGAAAATCTCCTGAGCGACGAAGGCGCGGGCTTCCGCATCGCCATGTCGGGCCTCGACGGCGGGCGGCTCAATATCGCCGCCTGCTCGCTCGGCGGCGCGCAATCCGCCCTTCACAAGGCCATAGACTATACGGCCCAGCGCAAGGCTTTTGGCCAGACCATCAACCAGTTCCAGGCGCTGCAGTTCCGGCTCGCCGATATGGAGACGGAGCTTTCCGCCGCCAGGCTGCTGCTTTATGCGGCCGCCACCAAGCTCGACCGCAAGGCGCACGACGCAGGCAAGTGGTCGGCCATGGCCAAGCGCTATGTCACCGATGTCGGCTTCTCTGTCGCCAATGACGCGCTGCAGCTCTTCGGCGGTTATGGCTATCTCCACGATTACGGCGTGGAAAAGCTGGTGCGCGACCTGCGCGTCCACCAGATCCTCGAAGGCACCAACGAGATCATGCGCGTCATCATCGCCCGCCAGATGATCGGGCGCTCATAAATAACGACGAATTCAGGGAGAAGACGACATATGGCGACCATCGCATTCATCGGCCTCGGCAATATGGGCAATCCCATGGCGGCCAATCTGGTCAAGGCGGGACATTCGGTACAGGGTTTCGACCTCCTGCCGGAGAATCTGAAGATCGCCGCCGAAAACGGCGTTACGGTGATGGCCGGCGCCACAGCGGCCATAAAAGGCGCGGAGGTCGTCATCACCATGCTGCCGGCGGGAAGGCATGTCGTCTCCGTTTATGAGGACATCGCGCCAAAGGCTGGGAAAGATTCGCTTTTCATCGATTCCTCGACCATAGACGTGGAATCGGCGCGCAAAGCCCATGAGATCGCCAAGCGGCACGACCTCATGTCGATCGATGCGCCGGTGTCGGGCGGCGTCGGCGGGGCGACGGCCGGCACGCTGACCTTCATGGCCGGCGGCTCCAACGAGGCGTTCGCCAGGGCCGAGCCGATCCTTGAGCCCATGGCCGGCCGCATCGTCCATTGCGGAGAAGCGGGCAGCGGGCAGGCCGCGAAGATCTGCAACAACATGATCCTCGGCATTTCGATGATCGGCGTCTCGGAGGCTTTCGTGCTGGCCGAAAAGCTCGGCCTGTCGCATCAGGCGCTGTTCGACGTCGCCTCCACCTCCTCCGGCCAGTGCTGGTCGCTCACCAGCTATTGCCCGGTTCCCGGTCCCGTGCCGGCCTCCCCCGCCAATCGGGGCTATAAGCCAGGCTTCGCCGCCGCGCTGATGCTGAAGGATTTGAAACTCGCGCAGGAAGCCGCGCAGACGGCCAACGCTTCGACGCCGCTCGGCGCGCATGCCGCGCAACTCTATAATCTGTTCAATGCACACGGGCATGGCGGCGACGATTTTTCGGCAATCGTCAATTTTTTGCGCGGGATTTTTCCGGAAACGACCGAAGCCGCGGCAAAAAAACAAAAAAAAGACCAGATTTAGATTTGCTTAAGCTCTTGCTAACTTGGCGGTAACGATGTGGCGCTAAAAAGGGAGCCGAGACGGAACGACACCGCCTCTCCGCTCCGGATCAGGTATTGCGTACCGGAGCTGTAAATTCCCGCTGTCGTAGTGTTTGGCGGGAGCGCCATGCGTAATTTGGCAAAACCGTGCTTCCTCCGGGACAGCACGGTTTTTGCCATTTTACGTCGGCTTCCGGCGCTGAAGCGGTTCCAGTTTTGATGGAATCGGGAGTGCCCCCTCCGCCGTCATTCTCGGGCTTGTCCCGAGAATCTGCTGTGGTGGCAGGCTTTGGCCCTTTCGCCGCTCCGGCACGGTCGAAGTTGCTGGTATCAGTTCTCTTTTCTCTTTCGTCAGTAGATTCTCGGGACAAGCCCGAGAATGACGGCGGAGACGAGGTTTCCACGCCACAGTGAAAGTCTCTCATCCGACCTCCGAAAACACGAATCGTCCGCTCGGAATACGCAAAAAATCGCAGCCCGGAAGCGGCGGTTTCTTCATTTTCCGGGCCGTTTCACCCCAAATTTATTGCGGTGCGTCAATTCGGCGCGATTTTCCCGTCAGCCGGCCGAGCCTCTCCAGACCACGGACACACGCGAGAGCAGCGATCTCGAACGGTTGTCGTCGGTACGATTGATGCGTTTTTCAGTTGCGTTCCAGGAAATGTGAACGCGGTCGTTCCGGTTGAAAATGTAAAGCATTGCTGCACTCCGGGGCAGATTTGTCCTTTGATGCTGCAATGCGCCAATTTCCCGCCGACGGCTGCCGTAAAGTCGTCGCGCCCTGTCGTTTTTAAGCCACTCTGCCGCAAATTCACGCATGGGAGCGATGCGTATTTATGTACCCTGCTCAAAGACGCTCCATTCGCACCTGCAGCAAGAAATTGGGATATCCGCCCTTGTTTTTCCGGTCACGATAGCCAATCCTTGGCGGCGACGCCGGTAGCGGGGGCTCGTGGCGGGGCATTTATGCATGCTCAACCGGGAGGGTGTCGCGATCCGGATATCAACCGTCGCCAACAAAACGCTAATTTGCCAAGCGAGGAGTTTGCATGGACATGGGAAAAAATTGTCGGCTGCCCGGACAGTACGCCAGCGGACATAATAAATTTTTGTGCTGTTGCGAATGGGAGAACATCTAATGAAGAAGCTTTTCGCTTCCACGATTCTGGCTGCCGGGGTCGTCGGATTTTCAGGTGCCTTTGCAGGTATGGCGTCTGCCGCCGAATGCGGCAATGTCACGATCTCCAACATGAACTGGCAATCGGCCGAGGTCCTTGCCAATCTGGACAAGATCATCCTGACCGAAGGCTATGGCTGCAATGCCGAGCTCGTCGTCGGCGATACGGTCCCCACCATCACCTCCATGGTGGAGAAGGGACAGCCGGACATCGCCCCCGAGGGCTGGGTCGATCTCCTGCCCGACGTTGTCAATAAGGGCGTCCAGGACGGCAAGCTCGTCTCGGTTTCGCAGGCGCTCGCCGATGGCGGCGAACAGGGCTGGTGGATCCCGAAATACATCGCCGACGCCAATCCCGACATCAAGACGATACCCGATGCGCTGAAGCATCCCGAACTCTTCCCCGCCCCGGAGGATTCCTCCAAGGGCGCGGTCTTCAACGGGCCGCAGGGCTGGGGCGGCACGCGCGTGACCACGCAGTTCTTCAAGGCCTATGATGCCGAAAAGGCCGGGTTCACCCTGGTCGACACGGGTTCGTCCGCCGGCCTCGACGGGTCGGTCGCCAAGGCCTACGAGCGCAAGCAGGGCTGGATGGGCTATTACTGGGCCCCGACCGCGCTGCTCGGCAAATATGACATGGTCAAGCTCGGCTTCGACGCTCCCTATGATGAGGCGGAATGGAAGCGCTGCAATACCATCGAGGATTGCCCGGATCCCAAGCCCAACGAATGGCCGAAGGACAGGGTCGAAACCCTGGTGACCAAGGAATTCGCCGATCGCGCGGGCCCGGCGCTCGATTATCTCAAGGCCCGCTCCTGGTCGAACGACACGGTCAACAAGCTTCTCGCCTGGATGAGCGACAACCAGGCCACCGGCGAGGACGGCGCGAAATATTTCCTCAAGAACAATGAGGATGTCTGGACCAAATGGGTCTCGCCGGAAGCCGCGGAAAAGATCAAGGCTTCCGTAATGTAACTCGGCGACAGGCGGCGGAGCGATCCGCCGCCTTTCCGCTGACCAAGCAGGATATCGAAGCAAATCGCCACGCCGTCGGGCCGTCTCCGACGATGCTGGATGTCATCCGCATTTTCGGATGACTGCGCAGGAAAAAAGCCGCAGAATAAGCAAAAATGCGGCCCCCAAGAATGTGGCCCAAGAGGAGAACTGGCGCTTAATGGATTGGCTGTACCGCTTCCCGCATATGAACGACAGCACGCTGACGGCGTTGAAGAAATCGATCGATGAGGGCTTTCGTGCGTTCACACGTGCCTATGGCGACACCATCGAATCCTTTTTTGATCCGTTGCAGTATTTTCTCATTCAGTCCGAGCGGTTCATGACCACGACCCCGTGGCCGATCATCATCGCGCTCATCGCGGCGATCGCCTGGTTCGCCAGCCGCAGCTGGAAGATCGTTGCGAGCGCGATCATCACCCTTCTCCTCATCGGCTTCTTCGATATGTGGACGGATACGATGAAGACCGTCTCGATGATCTTCGTCTGCACTGTCCTCTCCATCGCCATCGGCATCCCCATCGGCATTCTCATGTCGCGGTCGGACCGCCTGCAGAGCCTGGTCAATCCGGTGCTGGACGTGATGCAGACGATGCCGAGCTTCGTCTATCTCATTCCCGTCGTCATGCTGCTTGGCATCGGCCGGGTTCCCGGCCTGATAGCCGTCGTGATCTACGCCATCCCGCCGATCATCCGCCTTACCAATCTCGGCATCAGGCTCGTCGACAAGGATGTGCTGGAAGCCGCCGACGCCTTCGGCTCGTCGAACTGGCAGCGGCTGAAGAACGTGCAGATGCCACTTGCCCTTCCGACCATCATGGCCGGCATCAACCAGACCATCATGATGGCGCTCGCCATGGTCGTCATCGCCTCCATGATCGGCGTCCAGGGCCTTGGCCAGCCCGTGCTCAAGGCCATCGCCAACCAGTATTTCACGCTGGGCATTTTCAACGGCCTTGCCATCGTCGGCATCGCCATCATTTTCGACCGCGTAAGCCAGGCCTATGGCAAACGGCTGCAGAAGCATCTGGAGACCGTCCATGGCTGAGAAGAGCACGCACGGCACCGGCATCATCATCAAGAATCTCTACAAGATCTTCGGCAGGAACCCCCAGGCCTATGTCGAAGCCGTCAAGAAGGGCATGACCAAGGCCGAGCTCAACACCGAGCACGGCCATGTCCTCGGCCTGAAGGATATCAATATCGATATGCCCGCGGGTTGCATCCAGGTGGTGATGGGCCTGTCAGGCTCCGGCAAATCCACGCTGATCCGCCATATCAATCGGCTGATCGATCCGACGGCCGGCGAAGTGCTGGTCGACAATGTCGACGTGGTCAAGATGAACGAGGCCGAACTGCGCCAGTTCCGCCGCCACAAGACGGCGATGGTATTCCAGAAATTCGCACTGCTGCCGCACCGCACGGTTCTGGAGAACGCGGTCTATGGCCTGGAAATCCAGGGCGTGCCGCGGTCGAAGCAGCTCGAGGAAGCCCGGCGCTGGATCGCCCGCGTCGGCCTCGAAGGCTTCGAGGACAGCTATCCCAACCAGCTTTCCGGCGGCATGCAGCAGCGTGTCGGCCTTGCCCGGGCGCTCACCAACGATGCGCCGATCCTCTTGATGGACGAGGCCTTCTCGGCGCTCGATCCGCTCATCCGCATGGATATGCAATCCGTCCTCCTCGACCTCCAGAAGGAGATCAAGAAGACCATCGTCTTCATCACCCACGATCTCGACGAGGCGCTGCGCCTCGGCGACCGCATCGCCATCCTGCGCGATGGCGAGATCGTCCAGCAGGGCACCGGGCAGGACATCGTGCTCAACCCCGCCGACGATTACATCTCAAGCTTCGTTAAGGAGGTCAATCGCGGACGTGTCATCATGGTCGACACCATCATGACGCCGGGTGTGCGCAACGGCGGCGCCGGCCTTCCCTCCGTCGCCACCGGCACCATTCTGGAACATGCCGCCCGCATCATGACGGAGGAACACGTCAGCGAGATCCAGGTGCATGACGGAAAGGGAAAGCCCGTCGGCCATATCGATATGCAGAGCGTCATCTCCGCCATGGTCACGCCAATCACCCACGAGGCCAGGCAGGCGGCGGAATAAGTCAAGCCGCCTATCCGGCCCCTGGCCTGCCTTTCTCCCATCAAGTCTTCTTTATACCGGTCATTCGCCGTTGTATTGCCGGCGAGTTTCTGGGAAAAGGCTGCCGGCGGGTTTTTGCTGGGCGCGAGGGAACGTTATTCTGTCCCCACGGGTAGCGATCGCCTGCCCCACAGGATAAACAGCGTCTATGAATCTGGATCAGTCCTTGTCTACTTCCACTCCCCGGCGCGTGCTCGGCATGCATCCGGCGCTGCTGTTCGTCCTCATCTATTTCGCCTTCCAGGCGCTTTTCGTGACCTTCATCTCCAACGGTGCGGGGCTCGATGACGCCGAGCAGCTCGCGAATATCGGTTATCTCGATTGGGGCTATGGTGGCTCGCAGCCGCCGCTCTACACCTGGATCACCAATCTGGCGGCCTCGCTGATCGGCACCAGCCTTTTGACGTTGCAGATCGTCAAGTTCGGCCTGCTCACCAGCATGTTCGCCAGCGTCTATGGCGGCATGCGCCTGCTCGGCCTGCCGCGCAATGTCGCCGCCGCCGGCATGCTGGGCCTGTTTCTCATCCCGCAGATCGGCTGGGAATCGCAGCGTGCGCTGACCCACTCCGTCGCCGGCACGGCAGGCTGCGCCTGGGCTTTCCTGGCCTTCGCCTGGCATATGAAATCGCGTTCCGTCCTGTCGGCCGCTCTCTTCGGGCTGGCGATGGCCGCCGCCTTCCTCGGTAAGTTCAACGCCAGCTTCTTTCTCCTCACCCTGATCATCACGGCCCTGACGATCACGGAGTACAGGAAGGTGCTGCTGTCGCGCCTTTCCCTGGTGACGGCGGCGGTGCTGGCGCTCTGCCTCGCGCCGACGGGCCTATGGATGCTGCAGCACAGGGACAGCGTTCTGGCCCGTTCGGGCAAGTTCGAGATCGGCGCCACTGGCGATTTCCTGCTCGACCGGGCGCTGGGCCTGCTGCGGCTTTTCGAGGTCAGCTTCCTCTTCTCCATCCTTGCCGTCGCCGTGGCCGGCATCATATTCGTCGTTCATCGCAAGCGGAGAAATCCTGCGCCGAACATGCCGATAACGGGCGAGCGTTTCCTGCTTCGTCTCATCCTCGTCGGCTTTGCCGTGGTCTTTGTCGGCGTGTGCCTGACCGGCGCGACCAATGTGAAGGACCGCTGGCTGCAGCCCGTGCTGTTTCTCCTTCCGGCCGGCCTCGCCTATCTCCTTCACCGTTATCGGCTGACCGACCGCAGCCTCTTTGATTTCGGCATCGTCAGCATCGTCGTGGCCTTTCTGGTCACGCCGGTTCTTGCCGTCAATCTCACCTATGGCAGCCGCAACGATCCGCCGATCGGCCAGCTCGACTATGCGCAATTGTTCAGACAGGTCAGCGCCGACGGCAATTTCTCCACCATTCTCGCCGATTTTCCGCAAATACCCGGCAATTTCCGGCTTTACGATCCTTCGCTCAGGGTAATTCACCCGGAAACGCCCGATGCGGCGTCGCGGATCGTCAAGCCGCTGCTCGTGCTCTGGTTCGGCGGCGACACACCGCCAGAGAAAGTCGCCAATATCCTCGCCGCCGCGCATATCGAGGTGCCGGCCGACAAGATCGTCTCGACCGAACTGCCCTATCGCACCCACCCCGAGACCAAGCTTCCCGTGCATTATGTGATTGTCAACTGAGCATTCCAGCCGTTGACGAGATATAAAGACTTCCTTATATCTTTATCCAATCCCCTTAGTATGGAACCACGCGCATGAACGCCGCCCCTGCATCGAACCCGCTGGCCGATCTCATTGCTGAAAAGGGCGTGCTGCTCGCCGACGGCGCGACGGGCACCAATCTCTTCGCCGCGGGACTTGAGGCCGGCGAAGCGCCGGAGCTCTGGAACGAAAGCAACCCCGACAAGATCAGGGCATTGCACCAGGGCTTCATCGATGCGGGCGCCGATATCATCCTCACCAATTCCTTCGGCGGCACCAGGCATCGCCTGAAGCTGCACCATGCACAGGACCGGGTTTTCGAGCTCAACAGGAAAGCTGCGGAACTCGCCCGCGAAGTCGCCGACAAGGCCGGCCGCAAGGTCATCGTCGCCGGCTCGGTCGGGCCGACGGGCGAGCTGCTCGTGCCGCTTGGGGCGCTGACCTATGAGGATGCGGTCGCGGCCTTCACGGAGCAGCTCGAGGGGCTGAAGGCCGGCGGCATCGATGTCGCCTGGATCGAAACCATGTCGGCGCCCGACGAAATCCGCGCCGCGGCGCAAGCAGCCACCGGGCTCGGCCTGCCTTATGTCTATACCGGCTCGTTCGATACCGCCGGCAAGACGATGATGGGGCTGCATCCCCGGGACATCCACAACGTCGTCGACGGGCTGGGACAAAAGCCGGTTGCGGTCGGCGCCAATTGCGGCGTCGGCGCCGCGGATATCCTGTCGTCGCTGCTCGACATGACCAATGCCGATCCCAATGCGACCGTGGTCGTCAAGGGCAATTGCGGCATACCCGAATTCCGCGGCTCTGAGATCCATTATTCCGGAACGCCTGACCTGATGGCGAATTACGCGCATCTGGCCGCCAATGCCGGCGCGAAGATCATCGGCGGCTGCTGCGGCACATCCTTTGCGCATTTGGCGGCAATGCGCCAGGCGCTCGACAATCATGTCCAGGGCCCGCGCCCGACGATCGAAACCATTGTCGAGACGATCGGCCCGATGCGCAACAAGACCGCCGGAGACGGCAGCGACGCACCGCGCAGGGAGAGGCGCGGACGGCGGGGGTAGAGCAGTTCCTGTTTGGAAGGTCGCTTTGAATAGCGAAGGTCTGTCCCATCGCTGATGGAATGGATCCTCGGGTCGAGCCCGAGGATCCATTCCGGAACGCTTAAAATTTAACTGGAGCCTATAAACGCCACCATATGAAACCGCTGCTGTGCGGCTTCATAGGCATATTCCCGTCCCACCGGGCAAGCGAGCCGGGCAAGGCAGCCGCCATCGCGGCATTCCTTTCCCCCGTTGCTACGCAGATAATCCCGACATGCTTCCACGGCAAAGCCGATACCGTCGAACGCATCGACCGGACACGCTGAGAGACAAGGCTTTGCTTCACACCGCTCGCAGGGATGATCAAGCTCGTCGCGTTCGGGAAAACTGATTTCCTCATCGAATAGCAGCGCGCCCCGATAGGCATGCCAAAGCCCGTAGACCGGGTGGATGAGCAAGCCAAGCGGCGACGGCTTCAACCCTTCCGCCCGTTTCGCCCATTGCTGGAATGGCAGCCACGGCTTATCCGAGGGAAAAACCGCCCTCGCCCCGAGTTGTCTCCCCGCCTCGCTCAGCACTTGTTTCGACCAGCTATCGAGGGGATCGGCGCTGCCCCGACCCTCGTGAGCGCGCCAGCGGGAAAAATGCGGCCAGATTGACGATCCGGCGTGCCCGGCGAGCACCACGCTGCGCGCATGCTCCCGTATCAGGCCGGGCGGTGTATCCTCATCATCACTGAAAACGAAACCGCCGCGCGGAATGAGCCCAAAGGGTCCCAGCGCGGCGGCGATAGAGATGAGCGTGGGGATATTTCTCATCTATTTTCCAAAAGGGAGTAAGGGAATAGGGGAATAAGGGAGTATGTTGCACCAAACATACTCCCCTACTCACTTACTCCCCTACTCCCGTATCCAAGCGCCAGACCTCGTCATGGATCAGAGCGGCCACTTTAGCCCGGCCATCCTCGGGCTTCTTTCATGTAAAGGCGTCGGGCATCGAGGCCTTCTTCTCCGCGATGAAGGCCTTCAGCGCCTCGTCGACCGCCGGGTCGAGATAAGGCGCCTCATAGCTTTCCAGCCAGCGCCGCGCCAGCTCGTTGGCGCGCTGGTCGGCCCGCTTCTCGCCTTCGGCCTGCCATTGTTCATAGGAATTGTTGTCGGCGATCGAGGAGCGGTAGAACGCGCTCTGGAAATTCGCCTGCGTGTGTGAACAGCCTAGATAATGGCTGCCGGGGCCGACCTCGCGGATCGCATCCATCGCCTGGCCGTTTTCCGAAAGATCGACGCCTTCGGCAAATTTTTGCTGCATGCCGAGCTGATCGATATCCATCATGAACTTCTCATAGGAAGAGACCAGCCCGCCTTCGAGCCAGCCCGCCGAATGCAGCACGAAATTGGTGCCAGCGAGCATGGTCGAATTGAGCGTATTGGCGCTCTCATAGGCCGCCTGCGCATCGGGAAGCTTCGAGGCGCAGAGCGAGCCGCCGGTGCGGAACGGCAGGCCCAGACGCCGGGCGAGATGCGCCGCGCCATAGGAGACGAGCGACGGCTCCGGCGTGCCGAAGGTCGGCGCGCCCGACTGCATGGAGATCGATGAGGCGAACGTGCCGAAGATGACAGGCGCGCCGGGGCGGATCAGCTGCGTGAAGGAGGCGCCGGCCAGAACTTCAGCCAGGACTTGCGTCAACGTGCCTGCCACCGTCACCGGGCTCATCGCGCCGGCCAGGATGAACGGCGTGACGATGCAGGCCTGGTTATGGCGAGCATAGACTTTCAGCGCACCCAGCATGGTTTCATCGAACACCATCGGCGAATTGGCGTTGATCAGGCTGGTCAGCACCGTGTTCTGCTCGACAAAATCCTCGCCGAACAGGATCTTGCACATCGCAATCGTGTCTTCGGCCCGCTCAGGCGCCGTCACCGACCCCATGAACGGCTTGTCGGAATAGCGCATATGCGCATAGACCATGTCGAGATGGCGCTTGTTAACAGGCACGTCCACCGGCTCGCACACGGTGCCGCCGGAATGGTGGATATTCGGCGCCATATAGGCGAGCTTCACGAAATTATGGAAATCCTCGATCGTCGCATAGCGGCGGTTGCCGTCGAGGTCGCGCACGAAGGGCGGGCCGTAGACGGGCGCGAACACGGTGGCATCGCCGCCGATCTGCACCGAGCGCTCGGGGTTGCGCGCATGTTGCGTATAGATCGATGGCGCGGTCTTCAGCAGCGACCGGCAAAGCCCTTTCGGGAAATGGACGCGCTCGCCCTTCACATCGGCGCCAGCTTCCTTCCACAGCGCCAGCGCCTCCGCATCGTCGCGGAATTCGATGCCGATCTCTTCCAGAACGGTATCGGCGTTGGCCTCGATCAGCGCCAGCCCCTCCTCGTTCAGCACCTCATAGACCGGCACCTTGCGGGTGATATAGGTAAGCGACTTGCCCGGACCACCACCGGACCGCGCAGCTCGCCTTGCCGCCGCGCCGCCACTTGCGCCGCGTCCGCGGCGTCCGCCGCGCTCTTCACCGGCTTCGACAGATGCTTCCTGGTCCATTTTCTTCTCCTGCGCTTTGATGACGCAGTCTCCCTTTCGCATATACGGATATTTGAACCAACAACCTAATCCCGGCAACCGAAAGAACGTTCCCATGTGCGCCAAACCGTGGCGCGTTGAAGACAATCGACCGATCCGCCCTCACTTGACAATATCTCCTTGCGCTCACTAGGTTTCGGCACGGAATCGGTTTCGCCGGAAGGCGGATGAAAAGGGAACACGGTGCGGTCGGACCATCGACCAAAACCGGGACTGCCCCCGCAACTGTAACCGTTGAGCCTTCGTTCACGATGCCACTGGCCGCGAAAGCGGCCGGGAAGGCGAAGGAAGGCGACGACACGGAAGTCAGGAGACCTGCCTTTTCCGGTCACCCATGCTTGGCCACGGGGTGTGGTCAGGCGCGGTCGTCCGTGGCGGTGACACGAAAAAAGTGTTGCCGCATGCCGGGATGGCCGAGGGGTGGAGCCTGTTCACCAGCAATCTGCCCGTCCAGATCCGCCTGCGGTTTGTCATGAACCTTCGGGGCGAAGCATTTCGCCGCCGATCCATTGGGGGCGGATATGAAAAAAACAATTGCGGCAAGCAGCATCCTTGCATTGATGCTGACAAGCGGAGCGAAGGCGCAGGAAACCAGCGCCGAAACAGGCGAGACCATCATGCTGGCACCGATTCTCGTCACCGCGGGCTTGACGCCGATCGAACAGGAAAAGACCGGCCGGGCATTCACCGTCATCACCGGCGAGGAACTGGAGGCGCGCCAGATCCGCTACGTCGCCGATGCGTTGCGGCAGGTGCCGGGCTTCGCCGTGTCGCGGACGGGCGCGCCCGGCGGCGTCACCCAGGTCCGGGTGCGCGGAGCGGAAGCCAACCAGCTGCTGGTGATGATCGACGGGGTCGAGGTCAACGAGATGTCGAGTGGCGAATTCGATTTCGGCGGCCTCATCGCCGACGATATCGATCGCATCGAAATCCTGCGGGGACCGCAGAGCGCCTTCTGGGGATCGAACGCCATGGCGGGCGTGGTCAATATCATCACCAGGCGCGGCGAGCGCAACGGCTTCACCGTCAAGGGACGCTCGGAAACGGGCACGGACGGTACCTTCCTCGGCGGCCTTTCGCTCAGTGGCGGCGGCGAGAACTACGACATGGCGCTGTCAGGCGCATGGCGCAAAAGCGATGGCTTCAACATCTCGGATTTCGGCTCGGAAAAGGACGGCGACCGCAACGCCACCGTCAACGGTCGCCTGACGCTTGATCTGACGCCGGACCTGACCGTTGAGGGAACGCTGCGCTATGTCGACCGGCGCAACGCCATCGATCCGCAGGATTTCACCTGGGGCAGCCCGACCTATGGCTATGTCGTCGACGGCGACGAGGAAACCGCCGCCCGCGAGTTCTTCGGTTCGCTCAGTGCGACCCATGTCTCGCTCGACGGGGCGTTGACCCAGAAGGCCCGCTTCACCGGCGGCGACATACATCGCGACTATTTCCAGAACGGCGCCCGCACCTCATGGAACGACGGCAACCGCTACACCGCCAGCTATCAGGCGACCTATGCATTCGAAACGCCGGGATTTCTCGGTGCGAGCCATCAGATTACCGGCGGCTATGAGTGGGAACGCGAGACCTTCCTGCCCTCACATCTCGACGAGACGTTCAGCCGCGACACCAATTCGCTCGTGGCGGAATATCGCGGCGAATTCCTCGATCAGCTCTTCCTCAATGCAGGCATTCGCCGCGACTGGAACGACCGGTTCAGCAATGCGACGACCTATAGTCTGAGCGGCGCTTGGAAAATACCGGATACCACGACACGGCTTCACGCATCGGTGGGCACCGGCGTGACCAAGCCGACCTTTTTCGAGCAGTTCGGTTACGTGCCCGATAGCTTCACCGGCAACCCCGATCTCACCCCGGAGAAGAGCCTGGGCTGGGATATCGGCATCGAACACGGCTTCTTCGGCGGCCTGCTGATCGCAGACATCACCTATTTCAACCAGAACCTCACTGACGAAATCATCACGGCCTATGGCGGCGCGCCCGACTATACCTCCACCGTCATCAATGGCGACGGCAAGAGCAGGAGGCAGGGCGTCGAACTCTCCGCCACGCTGAACCTCTTCGACGGCTTCTCGGCAAGCGCGAGCTACACCTATACCGATGCCACGGAGCAGACGTCTGCCGGCGACGAGCGACTTGCCGAGGTGCGCCGCCCCAGGCATTCGGGCGCCGTCAACGCCTCCTATACGTTCCTTGACCAGCGGGCGCGGGTCTTCGGCGAGGTCGTTTTCAACGGAAAGATGACGGATCAGGCCTTCGTGCCGATCCTCCCGCCGCGGGTCACCCTCGACGCCTACACGGTCGTCAACATCGGCGGCAGCTTCAAGGTCAACGAACATCTCGAAGTGTTCGGCCGCATCGAAAATCTCTTTGACGAGGATTATCAGGAGATTTTCAGCTACAACGCGCCGGGGCGCGCCGCCTTTGTCGGGGTCCGCGGCACGTTTTAGCATCTCGCCCCATTCCGGTCGCTTTCGCGTTTTGCGAAGTCGCTTTTAAGCGATGGATTTTTGCCGCTTGCACGATATGTAGGAAAAATGCGATTGGCCCTTTGGGGCTCCAGGTGAGGAATTGCGCTAATGGCCGACGATGAAATCATTCTTTCGGAACTTTCCGACGACGAACTCGTGCAGCAGATGCATGACGATCTCTATGACGGCCTGAAGGAAGAGATCGAGGAAGGCACGAATATCCTTTTGGAGCGCGGCTGGGAGCCCTACAGGGTTCTGACGGAAGCGCTCGTCGAAGGCATGCGCATCGTCGGCGAGGACTTCCGCGACGGCATTCTCTTCGTGCCGGAGGTCCTGCTTTCGGCCAATGCGATGAAGGCCGGCATGGCGATCCTGCGCCCCCTGCTCGCCGCCACCGGCGCCCCGAAACAGGGCAAGCTCGTGATCGGCACCGTCAAGGGCGATATCCACGACATCGGCAAGAACCTCGTCGGCATGATGATGGAAGGCGCCGGTTTCGACGTCATCGATCTTGGCATCAACAATCCGGTGGAAAACTACCTCGCCGCGATCGAGGAGCACCAGCCCGACATCGTCGGCATGTCGGCCCTGCTGACCACCACCATGCCCTACATGAAGGTCGTCATCGACACGATGAAGGAAAAGGGCATCCGCGACGATTATGTCGTGCTGGTGGGCGGCGCGCCGCTCAACGAGGAGTTCGGCAAGGCCGTCGGCGCCGACGCCTATTGCCGCGATGCGGCCGTCGCCGTCGAGACTGCCAAGGATTTCATGAAGCGCAAGCACAACCAGCGCACCGGCACCACGGGATAGGCTGGAACATACAGCCTTGAATCATAAGGGCGATCCCCTTGCAGCGGATCGCCCCGAAACATTCCGTTTTCAGGCAAGGACGCTTGGCATCAGGCCTTTGCGCCCTAAATCCTATTCCACCGTGTCCTGAATGGCCCGAGCGGTGCTTTTGACATCCTTGCCTACGCCGCGCACCGTATTGGCGCAGGCGGCGAGCGAAAATGCGCAGAGAATGGCAACCAACGGCACGATGCGTGACGGTTTCATGGACGGTGTCTCCCGATCTGATAGAATAATGACCATCTGCGGAATCATCATCCGCCGCAAGAGGGTAGCGTGATGAACACGCTTGGCAAGTTGAAGTTTGAGCCGCCGGAAGTGCCCGGCGCGCAGAAGCTGCGGGTGATCGCCTGCGGCATGATCGCGCGTGAAATCCTGGCCATTCGCGAACAGTTCGGTCTGGATCATATCGAGCTGAAGTGCCTCCCCGCCATCTATCATCACTACCCCGACCGGATCGCCCCCGCCGTCGAGCGCGCGATAAAGCGCGCCAGGCGTGAAGGCATCGAGCACATTTATATCGGCTACGCCGATTGCGGCACCGGCGGCGCGCTCGACAATATCTGCGAAAAATACGGCGTCGAACGCATCGCCGGGCCGCACTGCTTCTCCTTTTATGTCGGCAACGAGGCTTTTGCGACCCGCTGGGACGACGACATGACGTCCTTCTTCATGACCGATTTCCTCGCCCGGCAGTTCGAGGCCTTTCTGGTCAAGCCGCTCGGCCTCGACCGTCATCCCGAGCTGCGCGACATCTATTTCGGCAATTATTCCAAGATGATCTATCTCGCGCAGACGGACGATCCCACGCTCTCGCAAAAGGCGGAAGAAGCGGCGGCCTTTCTGGGGCTCGCCTACGAACGCCGCTTTACCGGCTTTGGCGATCTTGTCCCGGCCATCCGGCATGCCGCCGGTGAAAACTGAGGTTCCGATTGCTGATATTCAGGTCATGGCAGGCGAAAATGGTATTTTCCGGGAACCGGAGCGGAATGTACTTTCAGTACATGAGCACCGGAAGCGCAGAAAAACGCCATTTGCAGCCCACCCTCACCTGAATAGAACCCTGTCATTGAAATATCATCATCGACAGGCGATATGCAGGGCATGAACGAAAAGCCTCATCCCATATCCGGACAGGAAATCTCAATGCCGGCACCCATTGGCCCCGGCCACGAACAGCCCTCAGGCTTTTCCGACAGTCGGTCCCTGTCAGAGGTTTTCGAGGCCCTGGCGGAAAAGGCCGAAGGCCCGATAAGCTTCGGCCAGATCGAGCAGGCGCTCTCCGACCGCAGCTTTGCCACGCTCCTCACCTTCTTCGCCCTGGTCAACCTGCTGCCGCTTCCGCCGGGCACCGGCATCATCACCGGCATTCCGCTGGCCCTCATTTCCGGCCAGATGGTGCTGGGCTACGAGACGCCATGGCTGCCGCGTTTCCTGCGCGAGCGATCCATGACGCCGGAGCGCTTCCGCCAGCTCTCGCAGAAAGGCGTGCCGTGGCTCAAGCGCATAGAGCGTTTCATCCAGCCGCGCGTCTGGCCCTTCGCCCGGCGGCACGGCGACCGCTGGCTGGGGCTCCTGACGCTGATTCTCGGCCTTGCGGTCATCTTTCCGATACCGCTCTCCAACTGGCTGCCGGCATTCGCCACCGCCATCATCGGCGCCGCCCTTACCGAGCGCGACGGCATCCTGATGTTCATCGGCATTCTCATCGGCTTCGTCTCCCTCGGCATCATCGCGGCGGTGCTCTTCACCGCCGGAACGCTGATCACCAGATGGCCTTTCTGAACACGCACCGTTGATGACGCAAATACGATAGCGAACCCGCGTCGTTTTTGAGTGGCCCCACGTCGCCGGACAGCAAGCCCGGCCCGGCAATTCCAGCGATGCTTGGCATTATGGAGGATGAAAGAGCATGGCCGACCTCGTTGTCGTCTATTGGCGGGATATACCCGCCCAGGTGATCGTCAAGCAGGGACGCAAGAGCGCGAAGCGCGAATTGCCTCTGCGTTTCACCGAGGCGATCGACATGTGCGCCATGCGCGTCGGAGCACAAGATACCGACGCCTATCTCGCCGAATGGCGGCGCGGAACGCCCATGCCGGCCGGCGACGACCTCGAAGCGGAAGCAGACGCGGCGTTTGCACGCCTCGACAGTGAATACACCCAGGATCGCCTTGTGGCGCTTGTAAAGGCAGGTGGACATGACCGTTCATGAATTGAAATCCCCTCGGGCAAAGACCATGACCCACATCGGCGCATCCATAGAGCTGGCGCCGAAGCAGGCGATCGAATCACAGGACCTGCCGGGCCTGTTTCCCGCCGGCAGCCGGGTTTACATCACCGATATCGGCACCGACACGGTCGACACGCTGACGGCCGCCGCCAGGCGCGTGAGCGATCTTGGCTACAAGCCCGTGCCGCACTTCGCCTGCCGTCGCCTCACGACGAAGGAAGCGCTTGAAACCCGCATCCGCCGCGCGGCTGAAGAAGCCGGCGTTACCGACGTTCTCGTCATCGGCGGCGGCCTTGAGCGCCCGGCCGGCGAGTTCAACTCGACCATGCAGGTGCTTGAAACCGGCTTCTTCGACCGCTACGGCATCACCGAGATGGGTGTCGCCGGCCATCCCGAGGGAAGCCCCGACTTCTCCGAAGCCGTCGCCGTTGAAGCCCTGCGCCTGAAAAAGAATTTCGGCGAGCGCACCGGCGCCAGGCTGCGCATCGTCACGCAGTTCGGCTTCGACGCGGAGCACTTCATCGCCTGGGCCGAAGGCCTGCGTGAGGCCGGCATCGACCTGCCGGTTCATCTTGGCGTCGCCGGCCCTGCCAAGATCACCACGCTCATCAAATATGCCGCGATGTGCGGCGTCGGCAATTCCATCACCTTCCTGAAGAAGAACGCGCTGGCGCTGACGGCGCTCGCCACCACCCATTCGCCGGAAGGCGTCGTCGGCCCGATCGAGCGGCATATGCTCGACAATCCGACGAGCAACATCAAGCAGATCCACGTTTTCCCCTTCGGCGGCATCAAGAAGGCCTCGGAATGGCTCGTTGAACGTGGTACCTGGGATCTGAACACTTCATCGCCTATCGCCGCCGCGCAATAAGGGAAAAGACACATATGACCCGCACCATCGTCGCCTCCGCGACCCGCGAAATCGTCATCGGTTTCGACCAGCCCTTCTGCGTGATCGGCGAGCGCATCAACCCGACAGGGCGCAAGAAGCTCGCCGCCGAAATGGTTGCAGGCAATTTCGAGACGGTCATCAAGGACGCGCTGGAGCAGGCAGCAGCCGGCGCGACCATGCTCGACATCAATGCCGGCGTCACCGCCGTTGATCCCAACGCGACGGAGCCGGCTCTCCTGGTGCAGACGCTCGAGATCGTCCAGGGTCTGGTCGACCTGCCGCTTTCGATCGATTCGTCGGTGAGCGCGGCCATCGAAGCGGGCCTCAAGGTTGCCAAGGGGCGTCCGCTGGTCAATTCCGTGACAGGCGAGGACGAGAAGCTCGAGGCGATCCTGCCGCTCATCAAGAAATACGATGTTCCCGTCGTGGCGATCTCCAATGACGAGACCGGCATTTCCGAGGATCCGGACGTGCGCTTCGAGGTGGCCAGGAAGATCGTCCAGCGCGCCGCCGACTACGGCATTCCGGCGCATGACATCGTCGTCGATCCGCTGGTCATGCCGATCGGCGCGATGGGCACCGCCGGCCTGCAGGTGTTCCGGCTGGTGCGGCGCTTGCGTGAGGAGCTTGGCGTCAACACCACCTGCGGCCTCTCCAACATTTCCTTCGGCCTTCCGCACCGCCATGGCATCAACGCCGCCTTCATCCCGATGGTCATCGCCAGCGGCATGACCTCGGCCATCATGAACCCCTGCCGTCCGCAGGAGATGGAGATGGTCCATGCGGCGAATGTCCTGAACGGCACCGACGCCAATTGCGGCAACTGGATCATGAAATATCGCGATCATCAGCCGGTCCACGCCGCCAACGCCAATTCCGGGGCTTCCGGCCAGGCGGCGGCGCCGGCCGGAAACGGTGGCAATGGCGGCCGTCGCCGCGGCGGACGCGAGGCTCGGCGCGGGGCTACCGCCTGAGACATTCGGCGGCCCGCTTGAATGCAAGGGCCGCATGAATGATATGTCGGTGATATGAAGACGGGGGACAGGATCGGCCCTCGTCTTTTTGCTGCAGGAGTTTCGATCGTGAATGCGCCAGTGAAAAGTCCTGATGCATCGGCCCGGCAGGCGCTCGTCCTCTTCATGCCCTCGGGCAAGCGCGGGCGTTTTCCGGTTGGCACCCCGATCCTCGAAGCCGCGCGCTCGCTTGGTGTCTATGTCGAGAGCGTCTGTGGCGGGCGCGCCACCTGCGGGCGCTGCCAGGTCGAGGTGCAGGAAGGCCGCTTCGCCAAGCACGGCATCACCTCCTCAAGCGACCATATCTCCACCATCGGCCCGAAAGAGCAGCGCTATGCCGAAAAACGCGAGTTGAAGCCGGGCCGCCGGCTCTCCTGCTCCGCCACTATTCAGGGCGATCTCGTCGTCGACGTGCCGCAGGACGTGCAGGTCAATGCGCAGGTCGTGCGCAAGGATGCGGACACCCGTGTCATCGAGCGCAATCCGGCCGTCCACATGTGCTATGTCGAGGTCGAGGAGCCTGATATGCACAAGCCGCTCGGCGATCTCGACCGGCTCAAGGCGGCGGTCGAGAAGGACTGGGGCTACAGGGATCTGCAGGTCGATGCTTACCTGCTCCCCCAAGTCCAGCAAATCCTGCGCAAGGAAAAATGGGGCGTCACCGCCGCCATCCACCAGGATGATGAAACAGGTCGTCCGACGCTGATCGCGCTCTGGCCCGGCCTCAAGAACGAGGCCTATGGCATCGCCTGCGATATCGGCTCGACCACCATCGCCATGCACCTCTCCTCGCTGCTTTCCGGACGCACGCTTGCCTCGGCGGGAGCTGCCAACCCGCAGATCCGCTTCGGCGAGGATCTGATGAGCCGCGTTTCCTATGTCATGATGAACCCGGACGGGCGCGAGGCGATGACGCTGGCCGTGCGCCAGGCGGTGAACGGCCTGATCGACAAGGTCTGTACTGAAGGCGGCATCGCGCGGGAAGATATCCTCGATGCGGTCTTCGTCGGCAATCCGATCATGCACCACCTCTTCCTCGGCATCGACCCGACGGAGCTTGGCGGCGCACCCTTCGCGCTCGCCGTCTCCGGCGCGGTGCATCTGAAATCCGCCGATATCGGTCTGCCGATGAATTCCGGCACCCGCGTCTACATGCTGCCCTGCATCGCCGGCCATGTCGGCGCAGACGCCGCCGCCGCGACGCTTTCGGAAGGCCCGCATAGGCAGGACGAGATGATGCTGCTCGTCGATGTCGGCACCAATGCCGAGATCGTGCTGGGGAACCGGCAGCGCACCGTCGCCGCCTCCTCCCCCACCGGCCCGGCCTTCGAGGGCGCGGAAATTTCCGGCGGCCAGCGCGCCGCCCCCGGCGCCATCGAGCGCGTGCGCATCGACCCAGAGACGCTGGAGCCGAAATTCCGCATCATCGGCGTCGAGCAGTGGTCGAACGAGCCGGGCTTCACTGAGGCCGCCGCCCGCACGGGCATTACCGGCATCTGCGGCTCGGCAATCATCGAAGTGATCGCTGAAATGTACCTAGCCGGCATCATCTCGGAGGATGGTGTCGTCAACGGCGCGCTTGCCGCCCGCTCTCCGCGCATCGCCGCCAATGGCCGCACCTTCTCGTATCTGCTCCACGACGGCAGCCCGCGCATCGCCATCTCGCAGAACGATGTGCGCGCCATCCAGCTCGCCAAGGCCGCGCTCTATGCCGGCGTGAAACTGCTGATGGACAAGCTCGGGATAGACCATGTCGACCAGATCCGCTTCGCCGGGGCATTCGGCTCGTTCATCGATCCGAAATATGCGATGGTGCTGGGCCTGATCCCGGATTGTGAACTGGAAAACGTCAAGGCGGTCGGCAATGCGGCCGGCACCGGCGCGCGCATGGCGCTTCTCAACCGCGATTACCGCCGCGAGATCGAGGAAACCGTCCGTCGCATCGAGAAGATCGAAACCGCGCTGGAGCCGAAATTCCAGGAGCATTTCGTCCATGCCATGGCGATCCCGAACAAGGTCGATCCCTTCCCCAAGCTCTCCATGGCGGTGAAGCTTCCCGAGCGGAAGCTGGATGGCGAAGGCTCTGCCGGGCCGGGAGACGGCGCCCCCCGCCGCCGCTCGCGCGAGGAACGGGCTGCGAGAAGGAACAGGGGGTAGGTGGTTTCGTTTTAACGGAATCGCTCAGGTCAGGAACCATTCTGAGCCGTTGTGATGGGTGGAAGGTTAATGCCTCAACGGTACAGCAACCACACCGTAAAAATGAAACTTCATCATTTCCATCTAATTTCCCTTCCCATCGACACCGCTCCCGCTTTCTGCGATTAAACCCGCATGATCACATGCTTCGACATCGGCGGCACGGCCATCAAGAGCGCCCGGGCGACCTCGCCGGACGACATTCAGGCGTTAGGCCGGGTACCAACGCCGCGCGATGATTTCGAAGCCTTCGCTGCCACGATCGGCAGGATCGCAACGGAGGCGACGGGCAATGACAACAGCCTCATTGCGATCTCGCTCGCGGGTGTCGTGGATTCCGATACCGGGTGCATCACCTGCGCCAATATCCCCTGCATCAATGGCCGCCGCCTCGCTGCCGATCTTGAGGAGGCGCTTAAGAGGCCGGTGCTGATCGCCAATGACGCCGATTGCTTCGCGCTCGCCGAAGCGATGATGGGCGCGGGGCGCGGCCATCGTGTCGTTTTCGGCGCGATCCTGGGCAGCGGCGTCGGCGGCGGCGTGATCATTGACGGAAAGATACTGACCGGTGCCGGCGGCTTCGCCGGGGAATGGGGCCATGGGCCGATTTCCAAGACGCTGGCCGGCGATCCGTCCGTGGCCATACCGCGCTTTGCCTGCGGTTGCGGTCAGACCGGGTGCATCGATGCCATCTGCAGCGCCCGCGGCCTCGAAAAGCTGCATCATTATCTCCATGGCATCGAGGCCTCGAGCACCGAGATCATCAATGCCTGGACCAGCGGAGACGCCCAAGCCGCCCGCACCATCGATTGTCATGTCGATATCCTGTCGGATGCACTGGCGCTGGTCGTCAATGTGCTGGGCGCATCCATCGTGCCCGTCGGCGGCGGGCTTTCCAATTCGCTGCCGCTGATCGAGCGTATCGACGCGGCCGTGCGACGCCGCATCCTGCGCAAGACCGACACGCCGCTGGTCGTCCAGGCGCAATGCCGCATCGAGCCGGGATTGATCGGCGCGGGGTTGCTGGGGCTGGATTATGAAAACACGAGCATCTGACACCCCCCTCTGCCCTGCCGGACATCTCCCCCACAAGGGGGGAAATTGGCTGACACAACCTTCGGTGCACGTTCTGCAACGCTTGCGGTTGGGTACAGAACGTTATGAGGGCGTAATCTCCCCCCTTGTGGGGGAGATGTCCGGCCGGACAGAGGGGGGTGAGTACCACGCTCAGGTTGCAAGAGCATGGCCATGACCCCTATCCTCCTCGAAATCTGCGTCGATGATGCGGAAGGTCTGTCGGCAGCGATTGAAGGCGGCGCCGACCGCGTCGAACTCTGTTCAGCGCTGCAATTGGGCGGCCTCACCCCCTCGCCCGGCCTGATCGCCATAGCTGCCCAGGCAACGATCCCCGTCTACGCGATGATCCGCCCGCGCGCCGGCGATTTCGTTTACGGGACGAGCGATCTCGACCAGATGCTGCTGGATATCGATGCTGTGCGCGCGGCCGGCCTCGCGGGCGTGGTGTTCGGTGCGAGCCGGCCGGACGGCCGTCTCGATCACAAAGCGCTCGACCGCCTCAGCCGGCATGCGGACGGGCTCGGCAGAACGCTTCATCGCGCCTTCGATCTGGTGCCGGATATCGACGAGGCGGTGCAAATCGCCATCGACACGGATTTCGAGCGTATCCTCACCTCAGGCCGCGCGCCGACCGCGCTCGAAGGGCTCGATGATCTGGAGAAAACCTTTGCCGCGGCGGCTGGCCGGATCGCGATCATGCCCGGCTCGGGACTGACGGCGGAAAATGTGAAAACCCTGCTGTCCCGCCTGCCCATTACCGAAATTCACGCCTCCTGCAGCACTGCCGCTCCGGCACCGGATGAAAACATCTTGCGGCTCGGCTTCGGTGACGGTCTGCGACGCAACACAGACAAGCGCCGGGTGGAGGCGCTGATCAAGGCGATAAGGCAGTAGCTTTATAAATATATATTCCCCCACTCCCTTATTCCCCCACCCTCAAAACTTCCCCGTGCGCTGGTACTGTTCGAAAATCCCGCGCAGATGCTCCGCCACCACCTGCACGTGTTGGCCGGCATCCCTGGCGACGATCATGCCGAGCTGATAGGTGCCGAGCGGCGGCAGGCCGTGCTCCGGCCCGAGCGGGACGATCCCTTCGCCCAGAAGCGTCTTGCCGAAAGGCGCGATGGCGAGATCGGAAAGGATGGCCGAGCGCTGCCCCGTGGTATGCGAGCTCATATAGGCGACACGGTATTCCCGCCCTGCCTTTTCCAGCACCTCCAGCGCATTGGCGCGCCAGACGCAGCCTTCCTCCCACATGGAGAGCGGCAGCGGGTTGCGTTCATGCGCGGTGCCGCCCTTGGCGCCGGCCCAGACCAGTTGCTCCGTCATCAGCACTTCGATATCGCTGGTCTTCAATCCTGCGTCGGAGATGTTGATCATGGTGATGTCGAGACGATGCTCGTCGATCCGCTTGCGCAGATTGACGCTCTGGTCGATGACCACATCGACGGTGACGTTCGGATGCGTCTCGGCGAAGCGCTTGAGCACGAAAGGCAGGACACATTCGCCTATGTCGTCGGGAGATCCCAAGCGAACCACGCCCGAAATCGTCGGCGCCACGAATTTCGCCACCGCCTCGCGGTTGAGCGTCAGCATGCGCCGGGCATAACCGAGCAGCATCTCGCCATCGCTCGTTAGCGACACCGAGCGGGCGTCGCGCTCCAGAAGCGTCGTGCTGAGCGTTTCCTCCAGCTTCTTGATCTGCATCGACACGGCCGATGGCGTGCGGAACACCGCATTGGCCGCGGCAGAGAAGCTCCCCGTCTCCGCGATCATCACGAATGTCCTCAGGACATCCAGATCGAGGATCGGCAGCGGATGGTGCATCGGTGCGGTCATGATCGGCCTCTTTGATCAAATATTCTGAATTTATGTGTTCCTTAATTTCGTTTGATTGAACATCAAAGCGCTCGCATAGTCAAGGTCATGAACGGGGTTGGGCATTCAGGAGAAAGACCATGACCACCTATGACCATCGCGACCGCTACGAGTACAAGGAATGGCCGGACCTGTTTTCGGATGGAATCGTCCGGATGATCGAAGGTTTCGTGTCCCGGATCACCGGGATGTTCCGGAAGAAGACCGAGTGGATCGCTGCCAAAAAGCGCGAGCGTGACACCATCCACGCCCTGGCACGCCTGCCGGAGAATATCCGCCATGACATCGGCTGGCCCGATCTTTACGAGCGCCAGCACAGGAAGAACGGCAAATGACGATGCCGGGGAAGAACTGACGGGCGGCATGGCTTGTTCCAGCCGCCCGTCATGCATTTTGGATCATTACTGGTTTCCGGTTTGCGACAGCTATTTCGTCGCACTTCCTTTTGGAATAATTCTATGGCTCAATAGTTTTACGTCTTAACTGCGCCTGAATCGCGCTGAATCATGGTTCAGTTGCGACAGAAAAAACACCAGGTGGCAGAACGGCAGCGGGAACATTGTCAGCCATGAATCAGAAAACGCTCATAAAGCGCTCCTTCGTCTTCTTTCTCGTTCCCGATTTCTCGATGATCGCTTTTGCGACAGCCATCGAACCGCTGCGGATCGCCAACCGCATGCTGGGCTACAATGCCTATCGCTGGCGTCTCGCATCGGTGGACGGCAAGCCTGTCCGGGCCTCGAACGGCGTCGAATGCGCCGTCTCCTCCTCGCTCGAGGATGAGCGCCGCTATCTGACCGGCGAGGAACGGCCGTCAATGGTCTTCGTCTGCTCGGGCGTCAATGTCGAGAAATTCCAGAACAAGTCGGTCTTCGCCTGGCTGCGCGAGGAGTTCAACCGCGGCGTGGCGGTCGGCGGCCTTTGCACCGGCGCGCATATTCTCGCCGCCGCGGGGCTGCTCTCCGGCAAGCGCTGCGCCATCCATTGGGAGAACCTGCCAGGCTTCGCCGAAGCCTTTCCGAAGGCCGATGTCTATGCCGATCTCTTCGAAGTCGATGGCAACATCCATACCTGCGCCGGCGGAACCGCCGCGCTCGACATGATGCTGAAGCTCATCGGCGATGATTTCGACGACAATCTGGTCAACCGCGTCTGCGAGCAGGCCTTGACCGACCGTGTGCGCAATCCGCACGACCGCCAGCGTCTGCCGCTGCGCGCCCGTCTCGGCGTGCAGAATTCCAAGGTGCTGACCATCATCGAGCTGATGGAAGCGAGCCTGACCGAACCCCTGTCGCTGATTGAGGTGGCTGACCATGTCGGCCTGTCGCGCCGCCAGATCGAGCGCCTGTTCCGCCAGGAAATGGGCCGCTCGCCGGCGCGGTACTATCTGGAAATCCGGCTCGACCGCGCCCGCCACCTGCTTATCCAGTCCTCCATGCCGGTGGTGGAAGTGGCGGTCGCCTGCGGCTTCGTCTCCGCCTCGCATTTCTCCAAATGCTATCGCGAGCTCTACGGCCGCTCGCCGCAGCAGGAGCGCGCCGAGCGCAAGCAGCCCATGGCGGCGTGAGTAGTGGAGAAGCGTTTTCCGTTTTGGCCGTTCCGGAATGGATCCTCGGGTCAAGCCCGAGGATGACGATTGCAGGGATGTTTTCCGCCAATCGTCATCGTTGAGACCGGCGCAAACCTCTCCAGTTCGTCATCCTCGGGCTTGTCCCGAGGATCCACTCCGGAACATCGCCACCCCACCAGCGATCGGCCATTAACCCGATTCTATCGAGACAGGAACCACTCTGGACAGAGGCGTATCCATGCTGCACGCCTGTCTACCGCCACTCCCAATCCTGCATGCGCTGTTGCCAGACATGCTCGCCACTCATGCAATCGTAGGACTTCTTGGCCTGCACCATGAGGACAGGCGGACCGTTCGCGCCGCCGGCCTCCGCCCGCATCGCGTTGGTCGCCCGCGCGGGATTGCCGGCCAGCTCCAGCATCAGCTTGCGCCGCACAGCTACGGGAAACTGCTCCCATGAAGTGACCGGGATCAGGAACGCGCCCGGCCCGCCGATGACGCAATTGCCGTAATACTGGTCGAGATCCTTCACGTCCCAGCCGCTATAGAGCGATCCACGGGTCATCAGCGGCAGGCCATTGATCGTGATGCCCTTGTCAAGGGCGGCAGCGCGGGCGTCAATCACCGGCCTGCCATGATTGTTTGGCCCATCGCCCGAAATATCGATGATCCGGCGCTGTCCCTTGAAACCACTACCGTCGAAGAGCCCGGCGCTGAAATCGATCGCAGCCGAGATCGAGGTGCGGCTTTGCGGCGGCGGCACCGGCCGGTCGAGTTCGGCGGCGAGCCTTTCCGCCGCTTGCCTGCTGTCCACCAGCGTCCAGGGAACGATGACGCGCTGAAAACCGAAGCCGGCCCATTCGATATAGGTGATGGCGACACGGCCGTGGAGGCCTTCCAGAATGGCCTTGATCACCTGTGGGTGACGGAAGGCGGCGACATAGCCGTCGCGCTGAATCTTCTGCTCGAACGGCTCCATGGACCGCGATGCATCGACGGCCAGCACCAGTTCCACATCGACCGGCAGTCCGTCCGCCACGGGCTTGTTCTGAGCACGCGCCGGAACCGAAGCCATCATGGCCGCGACAATGACCAGCACATGGATCGTTCTCAGTTCCATGCCCCATAATAGCACAGGAAATAAAAATGCCGCGGCGAAAACACACGCCGCGGCATCGATCACATTCAGTTGAATGGGCTCAGGCTCTCAGACGCTCGTTTTCCGGATCAAACGGCGATTCCTGGATAACGGTCGCCCGATGCAGCTTGCCGAGGATCCGGATATCGAGTTCGGTGCCGGGCGCGGAGAATTCCGGCTTGACCATGGCGAGCGCCAGGCTCTTGCCCAAACGCCAGCCATAACCGCCATGCGTGGCGCGGCCGACGAGCGTGCCGTCATGATAGATCGGCTCGGAGCCGCGTGCGTCGGCATTGCCGATATCATGCACTTCGAGCGTCACGAAATTCCATTTGAGCCCCTCCTCACGCGCCTTCACCACCGCATCGCGGCCGATGAACTCGCCCTTGTTCGGATGGACGAAACGGTCGAGACCGGATTCGAAGGCGTTGTACTCGATGGAGAGCTCGCGCGGGATCAGGCGATAGGATTTCTCGACCGCCATCGCCGTCATGGCGCGGATGCCGAATGGCTTGATGCCGAACTCGGCCCCCGCCTCCATCAGCAGATCGTAGATCGTGCTCTGCTGCTCGATCGGATGGTGCAGCTCCCAGCCGAGCTCGCCGACGAAATTGACGCGCAGCGCATGGGCGGTCGCAGGTCCAACGCTGATCTGCTTGCCCGAAAGCCAGGGAAAATCCTCGTTCGCCAGGCTGGTGCGGGTCAATTTCTGCAACACCTTGCGGCTGTTCGGTCCAGCCAGCACCAGCACGCCCAGCGTCTGCGTGAGAGGCTTGAGCCTCACCGATCCGTCGGTCGGCAGGAGCTTATGGAGATAATCATGGTCATGAGCCTCGAAAGCACCCGCCGAAACGAGGTAGAACGAGCCCGGCTTCCACTCATAGACGGTGAACTCCGAACGCACGCCGCCATTCTTGGTCAGCAAGTGGCACAGCGCAACGCGGCCCTGCTTCTTCGGGATGCGGTTGGCCAGAATGGAATCGAGCCACGCCCGCGCGCCGGGGCCTGAGACTTCCATCTTGGCGAAGGCCGACATGTCGAGTAGGCCGACATTCTCGGTGACGTTCTTCACCTCGTTGCCGAGATGCTCGAAATAGTTCGAGCGGCGGAACGACCACAGTTCCTTGACCTTGCCGTCGGCATCGGGCTTCGGATGGTTGTGGTTCATGAGCACATCAGGCTTGTCGAGCGTGGCGACATCGATGCCGTAACCCTCGGGCGCGAACCAGTTGGCCCGCTCCCAGCCATAGACGGAGCCGAAAACGGCGCCGAGCGCCTTCTGCCGGTCATAGGAGGGCGAACGTTTCAAGGGCCGCGCCGCGCCGCGCTCCTCATCCGGATAGTGGACGGAGAAGACCTCGGCATAGGCTTCCTCGTTCTTCTCTTTCAGATAGCCTTCGGTCGCATAGGGGCCGAAACGGCGCGGATCGACACCCATCATGTCGATCGAAGGTTCGCCCTCGACGATCCACTCGGCGAGCTGCCAGCCGGCGCCACCCGCCGCCGTCACGCCGAAGGAATGGCCCTCATTGAGCCAGAAATTCTTGAGCCGTGGCGCCGGGCCGATAATCGGCGAGCCATCCGGCGTATAGGCGATCGCGCCATTATAGACCTTCTTGATGCCGACTTCGGCAAAGGCGGGAACGCGCGCGATCGCCGTTTCGATATAGGGCATCAGGCGCTCCAGATCCTCCTGGAAGAGCTCATACTCGCTCTCGTCCGAAGGCCCGTCGACATAGCAGACCGGCGCGCCCTTTTCGTATGGCCCGAGCAGCAGCCCGCCATTCTCCTCACGCATGTACCAGGAGGAATCGCTCTCGCGCAGCACGCCCATCTCCGGCAGGCCCTTGGCCTTGCGCTCGAGGATCGCCGGATGCGGCTCGGTGACGATATACTGATGCTCGACCGGAATGACCGGCACATCCAGCCCCACCATCTGCCCTGTCTTGCGGGCGAAATTGCCGGTGGCGGAGATCACATGCTCGGCGAGGATGTCGCCCTTGTCGGTCTTCACCAGCCATTGGCCGTCCGGCTGCTGCTCGATGGCGGTCACGGTCGTGTTGCGATAGATGGTGGCGCCGCGGTCGCGCGCGCCCTTGGCGAGCGCCTGGGTCAGATCCGCCGGCTGAATATAGCCGTCATCAGGATGCTGGATCGCGCCAAGAATGCCGTCCATCTCGGCAAGCGGCCAGATTTCCTTGACCTCTTCAGGCGTCAGGAGCTTGACCGGCACGCCGATCGTCTCGGCCACGCCCGCATAATACATATATTCGTCCCAGCGGTCCTTGGTGCGCGCCAGCCTTATATTGGTGCAATTGGTGAAACCGACATTCATGCCGGTTTCCTCCTGCAGCTCCTGATAGAACTTCACCGAATATTTGTGGATCTGGCCAACGGAATAGCTCATGTTGAACAAGGGCAGCAGGCCGGCGGCATGCCAGGTCGAGCCTGATGTCAGTTCCTTGCGCTCGATCAGGACGACATCGCTCCAGCCTTTCTTCGCCAGATGGTAGAGCGTCGAGACGCCCACCACACCGCCACCGATCACCACCGCACGGGCATGGGTCTTCATATCGTGTCATTCCCCTGAATAAAGGCGGGTCTTTCAGCCCGCGCATAAGGATGGATTTTCCGCACTATGCCGGGCGCCCCCGCCATTGGTAAGGCCTGTTTGCGACATGCCCACGAAATGCCGCGACGCATGTCATATCGGCTGTGATCGGGCAATGGTCCACATATCTTAACCTTGCGCTTTTATCCTCCATCGCCGATGAATGGGGCGAGCGGGGACGATCGATCATGGGCAACAACAGAGTGATTGAAGGAAACACGGACGCGGGCGGGAAAGAAACGTCGCTCCTGCGTAACCTTGCCCATGCACCGCTCGCCTGGCTGGCAATCGTTCTCCTGTTGCTCTGCATTCTCCTCAGCTTTCCCATCATCCTGCCGATCGGTCCGATGTACTGGGACACCTACATTTATTTCGATGCCGCGCAGCGCATCTATAACGGCCAGATCCCCAATACCGACTTTCTGGCGCCGGTCGGTCCACTCGCCTATTATATCTTCGCGCTAGGGCTGAAACTCTTCCCCAACGCCCAGCCGCTGCTGCTTGCCCAATGGATCATACTGGTCGTCGCCGCGCCGCTTATGGCGGTCGTCGTGAAGGATGTCGCCCGCAAGCATCGCGGCGTCGCCTTCGGCCTTCTCATTCCTTTTCTGGTCTTCGCGATCTGCCCGGCCAATGTTCATTCCTTCCATTCCTATCCCGGCATGGATGGTTTCGGCATCTACAACCGCCACGCCACGCTCCTGCTCTACGTGCTGGTTTCCGCCCTGATGTTCGTGAAAGACGGCCGCAGGCTCGCCGTCCTCTGCGGGCTCATCATGCTCGCACTCTTCCTCATCAAGATCACCGGCTTTCTGGCAGGAGGGCTGATCGGCCTCCTGGCGCTTCTTTCGGGCCGCATCTCCTGGCGCAGCGTCGTGCTCGCCGGCGCGATATTCCTCGCCGCCCTCATCTGCCTGGAATTCAACGGGCATATGATAACCGCCTATCTCGACGAGATCGCCCTGCTCATCCGGATGAATGAGCAGGCGCTGCTGCCGCGCTTCCTGACGGTTCTCTCAACCGATCTCGACATCATCCTGGCGAGCACAATTCTCATTCTCACCCTTGCATGGATGGGGCGGAAGCAGATCATCACCGCCAGCATTGGCAATCTGCTTGACAGCAATTTCGTCTGGCTCGCCATCGCGCTCGTCGCCGGCTTGTTCTTCGAAACGCAGAACACCGGCAGCCAGGATTTCTCCTTCCTCTGGCCGATCCTTTTGGCGATCCTCATCCAGTCCGCGCATGAGCCCGCCTCACGGCGGCTGGCGATCACGGTGCTGATCGGATTTGTCGCTATTCCCTCGGTTACGAAGATCGTTCACAAGACGCTGCGCGCCGTCGCCGTGTCGCCGACCTATGTCGCCGCCCCGGTCACGGATATGAAGACGCTTGGGCTCGTCTCCACCCGCTGGGACATCATGGAGCGCAGCCTGCTTCTGGAAAAGCATTATCAGGAACATGGCGACGCCTATAGCGACCTTTCAGCCAAGGGCCAGCTCCCTAGCTGGCAGCTTTATTCCGAGCTCGACTACCAGATGTACTGGGTCATCTCGGCCGACGAGGCGGTGAAGGCGATAAAGCGTTTCGAGGCGGCGAACGGCATCCGCCTCGCCACGCTGATGAACCTCGATTTCACCAATCCGTTCCCCTGGCTGCTCGATCGCGATGCGACACGCCACATCCAGATCGGCGCCGATCCCTACCGTACGGTGCCGCCGCTCGACGAGACCACGCAGCGGTCGATCGCCGAAACCGACGCCGTGCTCGTCCCGCACTGCCCGCTGACCACCGGCCGCCGCTCGCTCCAGCGCATCTATGCAGATGCGCTGAAAGGGCGGCAGGTGGTAAAGCTCAACGATTGCTGGGACATGCTGCTGCGGCCGGGACTTCTGCCGGCTGTGAGGTAAGTAAGTGCTTACTTGAAACCAAAACGTCCGCGCATTAAATTACCGGAGTGCTGCCGAGGAGCGGTAACTCCCCGGCAACGCTTTACTGCTTTTCTACGGATTGGATCCGCACGGTTACTGATCAGGTCGTGCGGGTTTTCCGTATCTGCAGTGTGAGATACCGGCTTGGGCCGAAGCATCCTTCACCTCCGTAGTTCGACAGCGAGGTCACTCGCCGGTCTTGGCGCGGCCCATCCTCGCCAGCGCGCCGCCTGATCTCGGCGCTTGCTGCTTCTGCTGTCGAATTCCTGAGCATGATCCCGAACCGAAGGTCAGCGTCAGCCAAAAGTTGCAGACTTTTCGGATAAGATCATGTGGCTAGAAATCTCAACCAAGCATTGAAGCACAGAAGCGGCAAGCCTACTTCACCTGCGCCTTCACGAAATCCTTCACAATGCGGACGATGCCGCGCGACAAGACCTCGTCAAGCGCCGCGATGAACTCGTCGACATGCGCCCGCTCACAGATCAGAGGCGGCTCCAGCCGCACCACATTGCGGTTGTATTCAGTGAAGGCCACCAGCACGCCATGATCGCGCAGGAGATGGCTGCCGATGAAGCCCGGCAGCGAACCCTTCAGCTTGTCATCGAGCATGGCAACGACCGGCCGCAGCACGACAGGCATCGTCTTCGAGAAATCGTGAAACTCGAGGCCGACCATCAGTCCCTGCCCGCGCACCTCCTTGATCAGCGAAGGATATTTCTCTTGAAGCCCCTTCAGCCGCTCGATCAGATAGGCCCCGAGCGAAGCCGAATTATCGATCAGATGCTCGTCATAGAGCACGTTCAGCGCCTCGATCGCCGTGATGCAGGCCTCGCCGATGCCGCCGAAGGTCGCCATGGCGTGGATCAGCGCCGTCTTCGGCGTCCCATAGGCCTTCATGTAGACGTCGCGCTTGGCGATCATCGCCGCCATCGCGGTCTTGCCGCCGCCGAGGGATTTTGCCAGCGCCGTCACATCCGGCACCACGCCATGATGCTCGAAGGCATAGAACCTGCCTGACCGGCCGAGCCCGCATTGCACCTCGTCGGCCACCCACAACACGCCGTACTGATTGCAGAGCGCCCGCAATTTCTGCCAGAACTCGGTCGGCGCGGTGATGATCCCCGCCCCACCCTGGATCGTCTCCAACACGATGACGCCGATTTCGGGATCCGACTTGAACGCGTTTTCGATCGCCTCGATATCGCCGAAGGGGACGCGCACCGTATTGCCGGTCAGCTGGAACTCGCCGCGATAGAGCTTACCATCGGTGATGTTCAAGACGCCCTTGGTTTTGCCGTGGAACGAGTTCTCGGCATAGACGACCTTCGGACGCTTGGGGCCCGCGGCACGCTCGGCCACTTTCAGCGCCGCCTCCATCGCCTCCGAACCGGAAGAGCCGAAGAACACCATGTCGAGATCGCCCGGGCTGCAGGCCGCGAGGTTATGCGCTAGTGCTGCCGCATATTGCGACATGAAGGCCATCGCAATCTCGTGGCGCTTTTCCTCCTGGAATGCCATGCGCGCGGCGAGGATGCGCGGATGGTTGTGGCCGAAGGCGAGCGAGCCGAAGCCGCCGAAGAAATCGAGAATCTTGCGGCTGTTCTGATCGATATAATACATGCCTTCGGCGCGCTCGATCTTCACCTTGTTGAAGCCGAGCAGCTTCATGAAATGCAGTTGGCCCGGATTGATATGGGTGGAGAACAGCTCCGTCATCAGCGGCAGGTCCATGGATTTGGCCTGCTCCACCGTCAGGAGATCGGGCTTCGGCGTCACCCCTACCGCTGCCGTCCCCATCCCGTCCGCCGCAGCATGAATCGGCGCTTCCTTTTTCACATGCTCCACCGCCTTGTTCATCCCTGTTCCTCCCCCGTTATTCCGCCGCAAGCGGCACCATCTGAGCCACCGGCTTGCCGTCCATCTTGTTGCGGTATTCCTTGTAGGCCGCGACCAGCATGTCCTCGTCGCGGAATTTCGGCTTCCAGCCGAAGGCCGCGAAGGCGCGTGAGGTGTCCCGCACGCAATATTCATCGGCGATCAGATATTGCTCTGGGTCCATCAGCGGCTTGTTGATGGCGTCCAGCAGCGCCAGCGTGCCCTTGACGGCAAAGGCGGGCGTCGGCAGCAGGATCGATTTCGACCCGGCCTGCTTGATCAGCCCGCCCAGAAGCGCACGCACCGAAGGCGGATTGGACGAGCCGAGATTATAGGCATCGTTGGGCACGCCATGCTCCCAAGCGAGCCTGGCGATCTCCGCGCAATCATAGACGGAGATGAACTGGTACGGGTTCTTGCCCGAGCCGATCATCGGCACCGGCAGATTGTGGTCGATCAGCTTGAACAGCTTCTCCAGGATGCCGAGACGGCCCGGGCCGATAATCAGCCGCGGCCGCATGATCGAGATGTTCATGCCGCGCGTGCGCCAGTCGGTAGCGAGCGCCTCGGTCGCAGCCTTGGACTTGCCGTATTCACCGAGCGGCGCGATCGGATGATCCTCCATCTGCGGCGAGACGACAGTGTGGCCGTAGACCATGTCGGTGGTGAACTGCACGAGCTTCGAGGTTCCCGCCCGGTCCATGGCGCTCATGATATGGGCGGCACCGTGATAATTGACCGGCCAGAAGAAATCGTGGCGCTTGGCGCGCACCTGCAGTGGCGAGAGCATCTTGGCGGCGAGATTATAGACCATGTCATCCGGCTTGAGGCCGACCGCATTCACCTGCGTCTCGCTGGTAACGTCGCAATGGACGAACTTCGCCTTGTTGTAGTGCGGCAGGTCGCTCTTGACGATATCGGCAACGACGACCTTCTCGCCCCGTTTGACCAGATCGTTTGCCAGATAGCGGCCGACGAAACCGTCGCCGCCGAAAATGATGTGTCGCATGTTTCTTTCCCGCTATCCTGATCAAATCAGGCCCTGTTATTTCGAACTGGTCTCGCTATGAACCGCGGCGGAAGACGCCGTGCTGCCCGTCGTGCTTTCACGTCCGCTCTGCGCGATCAGCATCGTGCCGATGCAGATGAAGGCAATGCCGGCGATCTTCAGCGTGCCGAGATCTTCCTTGAACACCGCCCAGGCGAAGAGCGCCACCGCCACATAGGCGAGGCTCAGGAACGGATAGGCGAAGGAGAGATCGACCTTCGACAGCACATAAAGATGCGACGCCATCGAGATGACAAAGACGGTGAGCCCCGCGAATACCCACGGGTTGAACACAATCTGGAAGATGCGCTGGACCAGGGTGTCCGTGGTGAAGCTGATGGGACCGAGCGAGATCATGCCGTATTTGAGCATGATCTGCGCCGCGGCGTTGGTCATCACCGTGAACAGAATGAAGGGAATATATTTCGTCATCGCATCCTTGCCTTACCCGCCTTCAGGCTGTGGCCGCTACCCGCCGCGACCTGTGCCGAAACGCTACACCACCTGGGTTGAGAAGCCGCAAAGCTATTTCCTAAAATTCGAACGATTCAACCAACCCGCAATTCCCGATTGCAATTGGTATTTCATGCATGGGCGGATCAGACAAGCGTTAAGAGCATGATCCCGGAAAGTTGCAGGCTTTTCGGGATCATGCGGCCAGAACTTGCGCCGTTCTCCGCCAGAAATTCGAGGAAAACGCCGGATCGCGCTGTTCCTCCAGCATCTTCCACTGCGGAAACGACGCCGCGAAGGTCGCCGCCGACATCCTCTGGTCCTTGTAGGGATTGACCCGCCCTTGCGCCTCGACCGTCAAACGGTCGAGCTCAGACAACAACTCAAGCGTTTTCTCCCCCCGGTTGGGGAAATCGAGGGTGAGAGTATAGCCGGGCTGCGGAAATGACAAAAGCCCTGGCGAGCGGATCGTCCCGAAACGCTTCAGCACCGTCAGGAAGGAGACCTGGCCCGCCCGGCGCGTCGCTTCCAGCATCGCCGGAATTGTCTCCCGCGCTTGGGGCTCGGGGATGACGCTCTGGTGCTGGTAAAGTCCCGCCGGACCATAGAGCCGGTTCCAGCCGCGCAGACTGTCGAGCGGATAGAAGAACGGCTCATAGCCGGAAAGATGCGGCCCCGCTTCGCGCCCCTTCAGATGGTGATAGGCGGCATTAAAGAGCTTGAGGCTCGGCCGGTTCAGCACTGAGAACGGCAGTTCGAACGACACGCCGAGCCATGCCGGCCGGGGACTAGCATCGAAATTGCCGTTTCCGGCATGGTTTCCCGTCAGAAGCAGGCCGCGCCCGGCCCGCCCGCCTTCGGCGAGCTGATCGATCCAGGCGACCGCATATTCGTTGTCCGCATCCGCCTTTTCGGCCAGCGCGAAGAATTGGTCGAGGTCGGCAAAGCGCGTGACCCGCTCCTCGACATCGAGCGAAGGAACCCGCATCAGCCTGATCCGCGCTGTCACGATCAGTCCCGTCAGCCCCATCCCGCCGATGGTCGCGGCGAAAAGCGCTTCATTCTTGAGTGGCGAGCAACTGAACACCGCTCCGTTCGACCTCAGGAGCTCGAACGAGACCACATGGCAGCCGAATGTGCCGCGCCGGTGATGGTTCTTGCCATGAACGTCATTGGCGATCGCGCCGCCCAGGGTGACGAAGCGGGTACCGGGCGTCACCGGCAGGAAAAACCCATGCGGCGCGGCAAAGGCGATGATGTCGGCGAGAAGCACGCCCGCCTCCGCATCCAGAATGCCACTTGCCGGGTCGAAGCCCAGTATCCGGGCCTCCGGCCGCATCTCGACCAGCGCTCCCCCGTCATTATGGCAGCTGTCGCCATAGGAGCGACCATTGCCGAAGCCAAGCAGCCCGCCGGCACCGGCCCGGCCGTCACGCAGCATCCGTTCTGCCTCGGAGAATGAAACCGTCCTACGCGGCCGGCGCTCTATGCGGCCGAAGCTGTCGAACATCAGCGCATGCCCGCCGTCATCAGCATCGCACCGCCGATCGCGATCATCATGATGCTGCGCCAGTCGCTGAGCAGGAACACCACGGGATCCTCATGCATCTGGTCGCGATGCGCCAGGATCCATATGCGCAGGTTGATATAGAGGACGATCGGGCAGAGCGGCCAGATCATCCAGGGGTAGGAATAGAGCGTCTTGACCGAGTTGCTGTCGACATAGAGCGCCAGAACCATGACCGCGCCGAAGGCGGCGGCGACACCGCTCTGCGCGATGACCGCCCGGTCGACGCTGCGATATCCTCTGCCGGCAAGCTTCTCGTTCTCCTCCGGCGGCGAATTGCTGAGTTCGACATAGCGCTTGACCAGCGCCAGCGACAGGAAGAAGAAGATCGAGAAGGCGAGCAGCCAGAACGAGCCGGGCGTCGAATTGGCCGCGGCGCCGGCCAGAAGCCGCACTGTATAGAGCCCCGCCAGCACCAGCACGTCGATGAGCAGCATCCGCTTCAGCGCCGCCGAATAGGCTGTCGTGACGAAGAGATAGAGTGTCAGGACCAGCGCATATTCCATCGGCAGCAGCGCCGCGACGCTATAGGCGAACGCCAGCAGTGCAACGGCCGCGCAGACGCCGAACAGCGTCGGCAGTTCGCCGCTGGCGAAGGGCCGTTTCCGCTTGCGGGCATGGCGGCGGTCGAGCTGCACGTCGAACAGATCGTTGAAGATATAGACGCAGGACGCGGCGGCGCAGAAGGAGACGAAGGCGAGGAAGGTGCGTGTAAAGACATCGTGATAGAAGAGATCGTGGGACAGAATGGGCGGCACGAAAACAAGCGTGTTCTTCATCCACTGGTGCACGCGCAACATTCTCATGATACTGCGGACGCGCATAGGTGGCGCGGCAAAGAACCGGCTGACGCGGTCATCCGCCATGTGCGTCCGCCGCCATGTCCGCACGGCCCTGTCCGGCGCGACGACAATGGCCTGACGCGCCCTGTCGAAAATGGCGATATCGGCGCGCGAATTGCCGGCATAATCGAAGCCGCCCTCCCCGAAGGCTTCGACCAGCATCTTCAGCTTGGCCCCGGAGGCAAGGTTGCGGTAGCGATCCGTCGAATAGACCGCATCGAAAATGCCCAGATGTTTCGCCACCGCTTCGGCAAACGAGGTGGCGGCGGCGGTGGCGAGAACCAGCCTGCGTCCGTCCTCATGTTGCTTTTTCAGGAAAGCCAGGAAATCCTGACGATAAGGCAGCGTCTCGGCATCGATGGCGACGCGCTCGGCGATTTCATGCTTCAACCGTGCCTTGCCCCCCAGAACCCAGAGCGGCAGCAGGAAAATATAGAGAAAATTCTTCTTCAGAAGCAGGAAGATACCTTCCCACAGAAGATCCGAGGCGATCAGCGTGCCGTCGAGATCGACCGCCAGAGGTATCTTCTTATCGGTATTGCGCGCGTCCATTGCTTCCTACCCCCCAAGCCCCCCAAAGGCATTCTGGCTGTCCCCGACTGATCCGGAGAAGCGGGAACCGGCCTTTTCCGGAAAGCAGACACTGCTTTTCCCATCGAACTTGCCTGCAAGCAAGGCAAAGAGCGGTCCCCGTTCGATCAAAACATCAACCGCACTAGCAGTGATAGGAAAACGAAGAATGAACGTCAGAGTTGAACGCTTGTAACGCCTTCGGAACGATGTGAAGGCGGTAAACACCACCTTAAAAACAGCGCGGACCCGTCCAATTATCCCGCCGATGCAGGCCGACGCAGATCAAGCGTCCACGTCTGACCCATGAGATCCTTGCCGAACGAATGGTGCAGCGCCTCGTCGACAAGCTCGAAGCCGGCGGCCTGATAGATGCGGCGCGCGGAGACCAGCACGTCGTTCGTCCACAGGGTGAGCTTTTCATAACCGAGCGCGCGCGCTCGCTCGATGCAGCCAGCGACCAGCCGCCCGCCGACCCCGAGCCCTCGCGCGCTGGGCTCCACATAAAGCAGCCTCAGCTTTGCCACCGCGGGATCGGCACTTTTCATCAGAAATACCGATCCAACGATGATGCCTGCCCGCTCGGCGACCCAGCCATCTTCGCGCGCCGGATCGAAATGGGCGACAAAATCGCCGAATATCTGCAAGACGAGTCCCTCATAGGTCCAGTCCCAGCCATATTCACGATTGTAGAGCACCGCCTGGCGATGCGTGATCCATCCGAGATCGCCCGGCCTGAGCCCGCGCAGCCGGATGTCGGCGGGCCGCGCCCTGTCCTTGTCGAGAGCAGCCCTCACGTCGTGCATCGCCGAAACAAGCCGCTCATGCGCCTCCCCGTCGAGCGGCATCAGAATCGCTTCCATCTGCGACCGCGTGCCCTGTTCCAGCGCGTCGAACGCCTCGCGCCCGGCATCGGTCAAGGCCAGTTGCCGCCGCTTCCCGTGCTCCGGGCTGACCCGGCTCTGCACCAGCCCGCGCGCGCGAAATCGCGCGACGATCCGGCTCAGATGCGCCTTATCCATGGTCAGCGTGCGGGCGATATCGGCCGCCGTCTGCTCGCCCCCATGCGCCAGCTCGTAAAGCACCCGCGCCTCGGCGAGCGAGAAATCGCTTTTGGAGAGATGTTCGTCCAGAAGGCCGATCTCTCGCGTGTAGAAACGGTTGAAGCTGCGAACCTCGTCGACAATGGTCATCGATGCACTCCATGAATGTTGTCACTGACAACACTTAGCGCAGGATGCGAGACTTGAGAAGTTTTTTCGGCTTCCGACAATAATGTCCGACCGCTGGTGGAGCGGCAATGTTCCGGAATGGATCCAAATGGGAAAGCGCTTCGCAGTCTTCATGCTCGAAGACACTTCATGCAAATGGAAGCGTCACTCGAGAGCAGGTAAACCCACCAATATCACTATGAAAACAAAAAATTAGAGCGGTTTCCGGATTCAGGACGGAAACCGCTCCAACAATGACTGGAAGGAAATGATTTAGTTGACCGTGGCCTTGCCGCCGGTGATCTCGATGGTCTCGCTGCCTGTCAGCGCCTGGCGGTCGCCATTGGGAAAGGTGACGAAGCAGCCGGCGGGGCAGAAGTCGACCGTTTCGCCCGGCCCCACCACCAGATCGTTCTTGGTCGAACCTTCGGTGACGACGAGCGTGCGCGGTTCGCTGTCCTTGTTGACCGCGCTGGCGGCGAATGCCGGACCGGCGCTGACGACAACGAGAAGAAATGCGGTTGCATATCGGTTCATATCATTCCCGGTGTCACCACCGGCCCCCTGTGAGCGGCTCATTGCCGCCTCGGATGTCCTAAGGCATTTCTGCCCGTTTCAGGAATAGTTATAAAGCCCGCAAGCTGAACGGCAACTGAACGTGATCAGATTTTTATTTGGGCGACACCCGTCTTGCCAGCCACCTTCGTCGTTCCCTTTTTCTCGCCGTTGCCTGCATCAGCTTGCGGCCTTGTCCGTCGCGCGGCGATCGCGTCCGCAATGGCTTCGATATGCTCGACACGCAGATTGATATCGGTCTGCGGGAACGGGATCTCGATTTTCTCTTCGGCGAATTTTTCCACGATCATGAAGCGCAGATCGTTCTGCACCGTCGCAATGGAGTAGATGTCGGCCAGGAACACACGCAGTTCGAAATCGAGCGACGAGTCGCCGAATCCCTTGAAAGCGACGAACGGTTCCGGGTTCTTGAGGACTTGCGGGTGGGAACGTCCGATCTCCATGAGCACCGCATGAGCCTTGCGGGGATCGCTGCCATAGGCCACGCCCACCGGGATATCGACGCGGCCCAGCTTGTTGCGGTGCGTCCAGTTGGCGACGTTGTCGTTGATCAGCGAGGAATTGGGGACGATGATCGACTGGCGCTGGAACGTCTCGATCTCCGTGGCACGCACGCTGATCTTCTTGATGATGCCGCCGACACCGCCCGCTTCCACCCAGTCGCCTACCTTGATTGGCCGCTCGACGAGAAGAATGAGGCCGGAGACGAAATTCTGCACGATGTTCTGCAGGCCGAAACCGATGCCGAGCGAAAGACCGCCGGCGATCAGTGCCAGATTGGAGAGATTGACGCCGGCCGCTGATATGGCGATCAACGCCGCCACCGCCAGGCCGAGATAGCCCACCACGGTGCGGATCGAATTGCGCACGCCGGAATCGACGCGCCCCCTCGCCATGACGCTCCCGTCGAGCCAGTTCTGGAACCAGCGCGTGACGAAATAGCCGATGACGAAGAGCAGCAGCCCAGTGAAGATGCCGGTGAAGGAGACCGAGAAATTGCCGATCTGAAAGCCGGTCATCAGCCGCAGGAACCATGTCTGCAATTCGGACCATTGGAAGCCGAGTTGCAGCAGGATGAGCGGCACGCCGATCAGGAGAACGGCGATATTGGTGAGAATGCCGGCAACCAGCCCGAGCTGGTCGAGCGACGTCTCGTCTATGCCGAACCGCTCCTGCATGGCCCGCCCGACCGCCGTGCTGCCGAAGGCGTGCTCGGCCGTGATCGCCTGCGCGGTGAGGAAGCCCAGATACATCGTCACCAGAAACGCGCCGTTGACGACGACCTGCTGCGAGACGAAGCGCGCCAGCCCGATATAGCCGAGCAGAGCGGCGACGATCGGAAACAGCCCCAGGCAGATCAGGAACAGCCGCAATGCCTTCGGCCACGGCCTGATATCTCCCGTCTCCTCCTCTTCAAGCGGCTTCACCCACGCAATGGCAATGATCAGGAGCCCCACCAGCACCGTGGCCAGCAGGCTTTTGGCAACCGTCAGCGACAGCGGCGACGACAGAACCTGGTTGACCGTGTTGAAGAAATAATCGAGGCCGTTGATTAGCGCGGTCGTGGTGATGAGATAAGTGAGAATTCGTGCCGGCTGCGGCGCGATACGCACCAGCCGCCAGCTCGGCATGTCCGCGCAGAGCACCGCCTTCGCCAGCCTGTGGATGAAATAGACGATGCCGATGACGACGAACAGCGACGACAGCATCGTCGCAATGTCAGAGCGCAGCACATTGAAATAATTGAGGAAGAAATAGGTCGTCCCAAGGAACACGCCGACCGCCGCCGAGGGAATGAGTGTAGACCAGAAGGCGGCTGAAAGCCGGCTCAGATAGGACGGGGTTTCGACGGTCGGATCGCGCTGAAAGAGCTCGCCCAGGAAGCGCCGTGCACCGAAATGCAGGATAAGCGCCGCCGCCAGGGCAAAAAACGCCGCCGCCAGGAAGGATTTGAGCTTGAACGAGATAACGAAACGCCACCAGGACGATACAGATCGTGCAAGCGTCTGCGCCTCGGCACCGGCGGCATCCGCGACCTCGCTGCCGAGCGAATAGGTGATGTCGACGCGCTGCGACAGCGTGCGTGTGAACAATTCGCGACGCATCTCGCCGATCCGCTCGATCATCTGGTTGACGGTGAGCGAACTGTCCTCCGTCTCGCCGATCATGGCGTTGATCTGCGCCTTTTCGGCGGTCAGGCGGTTGCGCTCGTCGGTGACGATCGCAGGCTCCGCCGGCTGGCCATCAGCCGGCGGCGAGCCGAGTTGCTCCAGTCGTGCATTGATCTCTGTCAGCCTCGGCCGGAAAGCCAGCCCAGCGCCGAGCAGCTTCTTCGAAATGTCTTCGAGCTTCAGCCGAAGATTGACCAGCCCCTCGTCACTGCTGGCAGCCTTGTTCATCTGCCCGGCGAGATCCGCCGTCTGCTTCTTGAGCGAATCGATAACAGGCCGTTCCTGGGAAATGACATCAGGGGCCATGGCATTCTGGGCGAAGCCATGTCCGACCGACGCAAAAAGCGCGAGAAATACCGCAAAAACAAACAGGAATTTCGGGAATTTACTTGAAAATGCCAATTTCGACTCGCCAGTTTCGATCTGTTTTCTGCCGCAAAGCGATTTCCGGACTTCCATTCATAGAAAACCGCTCCACCGTTCACAAGCAAAACGGGGCACAATGATGGCGTCGGATCGAGGACCGGGATGAATCGGAATTGCGGAATTTGCCGGTAAACACTGGAAACAGGCGATATTTTCTTGTCCCCGGACGATTGGATGTCTAATGAAAAGATTGCGGTCGGAGCAGTTTTCGTGCAAACGGGCAATATCGTCCGGATATCGCCGTGATGTCATGATATTGACGACCTGAATTCACGAAATCGGCGGAGTTGATCGAGGCAATGCATTTAACCAGCGACGCAAATCAGGAAAAGCGCGGTGTCACGCAGCTTTTCGCCTGCGTCTTGTGGGTTGCCGCCTTCCTCTTTGCCTTTCACTGGACCCTGCCCGATGAAACGGATGGCGAGGATATCCTCGCCGTCGCCGCCACGAATCCGGGAGATGTGCGTTCCGCCGCCCCGGCAAGGGAGCACTCGACCCCGGTCCAAAATCCGATGCGGGCGGCCGCGCTTGAGGCCCTGCATCTGAAGGCGACGCCGCTCCGCCACGATGGCGGACCGGATCCGGCCCTACTGCCCGCATTGTTCGAGTTCGGCATGCGGATTGCCGGCAGCGCTATCGTGAACACCGGCATGGCCGGCCCCGCAGGCGCGACCGGCCATGCCTTTGCGGCACGTGCGCCGCCAGCTGCCGCCTGAGCTCTCTTCGGCGCGCAGAAACCCCTTTGAGAGGGGAGCTTCTCCATAGAAAACCGGCGCTCGCGAATATCCCCGTATCGGGTTTCAGCGAGCGCGATTTTACCGGATCATGAAATGCGAACTTCAAAATGGGTCCTTGCGACCTACATTTTCATCGTCGTGATGGGCGTCCTGCTGGCGCTGCCCAATCTGTTCACGCAGCAGCAACTGGCTTCGCTGCCAAGCTGGTTCCCGAAAAGCCAGGTCACGCTCGGTCTCGACCTGCGCGGCGGCTCATACCTCGTTCTCGAGGTCGATGCCGACAGCCTGAAGAAAGACCGCCTGCGCTCGATACTCGATGATGCGCGCAGCAAGCTTCGCTCCGAGCGCATCCAGCCCCAGTCGATCCGGGTCGTTGGCGATGCAGTCGTGGTCAGCATCGCCGATGCTGATCAGCGCAGCCGCGCCGAGACGGCGCTGCGCGAGCTTGCAACGCCCGTCGGCGACACTGGCTTCGGCACGGCAACCAACGATATCGATGTCAGCAGTACCGATAACCAGATCCGCCTCACCCTGACGCCGGCGGGCCTGCAGTACCGCCTCGACAGCGCGCTGCAGCAGAGCCTTGAGATCATCCGCCAGCGTGTCGACCAGGTCGGCGTCGCCGAACCGTCGATCCAGCGCGTCGGCTCCGACCGCATCGTCGTTCAGCTTCCGGGCCTCCAGGATCCGACACAGTTGCGCCAGCTCCTCGGCTCGACGGCCAAGATGACCTTCCACATGGTTGCCGATGCCAACCCGAACGACGTGCCGCCTCCGGGTGTCAGCATCCTGCCGGATTCGAAGGACCCGAACATCAAATATCCCATCGAGGATCAGGTGGCCCTGGATGGCGAAAGGCTGACAGATGCCCGCGCCGGTTTCAATCCGGACACCAACGAGCCGATCGTCTCCTTCCGTTTCGACAGTGTCGGCGCACGCCAGTTCGCTGACATCACCAGCCGCAATGTGGGCAAGCCCTTCGCCATCGTGCTCGACGGCAAGGTGCTGAGCGCTCCCGTCATCCGCGAGCCGATCACCGGCGGCTCGGGCCAGATCAGCGGCAACTTCACGGTCGAGGATACGGTCACCCTCTCGGCGCTCCTGCGGGCCGGCGCCCTGCCCGCCCCGCTGACCGTCATCGAGGAGCGCACCGTCGGTCCCGATCTCGGCGCCGATGCCATCAAGATGGGGCTCTATACCGGCTTGGCGGGCTTCGCTCTCGTGGCCATCTTCATCGTCGTGCTCTATGGCTACTGGGGCCTGATCGCCAATCTGGCGCTTCTGCTCCACACCGTCTTCACCTTCTCGGCCCTCAGCCTCATCGGTGCGACGCTGACATTGCCAGGCATCGCCGGCATCATTCTCGGCATCGGCATCGCCGTCGACGCGAACGTGCTCATCAACGAGCGCATCAAGGAGGAGACCCGCAAGGGGCTCAACGCCATGCCGGCGCTCGACAAGGGCTTCAAGAGCGCCTACGCGACCATCGTCGACGCCAATGTGACGACGCTCATCGCCACGGGCCTTCTGTTCCTGTTCGGCACCGGCCCGGTGCGCGGCTTCGCCATCACCATGATGCTCGGCATCGCCATCTCGATGTTCGCCGACGTGACCCTCGTGCGCATGATGATGGGCTGGATCGTCCGTCGCATGAAGCTGAAGAAGCTGGAGATCAAGCCGCTTATCAACCTCTCGCCCGGCGAGACGAACTTCAAGTTCATGCGGGCGCGTTTCCTCGGCATCGGCGTTTCCATCCTTCTGTCGATCGCCTCGATCGTGCTGTTCATCAAGCCCGGCCTCAACTACGGCATCGACTTCAAGGGCGGCATCCAGGTCGAGATCGACACGCCGCAGGCGGCCGATCTCGCCCAGCTGCGATCGACGCTCGGTGGACTGGATCTCGGCGAAGTCGCCCTGCAGAATATCGGTGACGCCAACAGCGTCCTGATCCGCGTGCAGCGCCAGGATGGCGGCGAGGAAGCCCAGACGGTTGCGGTCGAAAAGGTCCGCGGTGCGGTCGAAAAGCTCATCCCAGGCGTCAAGATAGAGCGTACCGAAGTCGTCGGACCAAAGGTCAGCGGCGAGCTGGCGCGCTCCGGCATCCTCGCGGTGACACTCGCGGCGATCGCCATGCTGTTCTACATCTGGTGGCGCTTCGAGTGGTTCTTCGCCCTGGGCGCGATCGCCACGCTCATCCTCGACACCACCAAGATGATCGGCTTCTTCGCCTTGACCGGCCTCGATTTCAACCTGACGGCCATTGCCGCCCTCCTGACGATCATCGGCTATTCGGTGAACGACAAGGTGGTGGTCTATGACCGCATGCGCGAGAATATGAGGCTCTACAAGGCCAAGCCGCTGCGCGAGATCATCGACATGAGCATCAATCAGGTGCTGGCGCGCTGTATCTTCACCTCGCTCACCACCTTCCTCGCCATGCTGCCCATGGCAATCTGGGGCGGCAGCGCGGTCGAGAACTTCGCCGTCCCGATGATCTTCGGCATCGTGATCGCGACCAGTTCGTCGATCTATATCGCCGCACCGATCCTGCTGCTCTTGGGCGACTGGTGGAAACGCCGCCAGGCCGACCAGCGAGCCAACGGCACGGTTGCCCAGAGCTGACGAGACGAGCCGGCGGCGCATCCAGGGAAAGCTGTTCCCGGATGCGCCGCCGGCATTGAAACATCTGCGGCCCCGCGCCGTTGGTGCGAGTGAGGGACGGGAGTTGAGCAGCAGGCGACATGAAGCTTAAGGATTACATCTGGCCGGTAGTCGGCATGGGGGCGGTCGCCGTTTCGGTCTGGCTGCTTTACAAGGAGCTGCGCAGCATATCGCTCGACGATGTGATCCACAGTCTCGACGCCATAAGCCTGCACCACTGGATGCTCGCCGCCGCCGCCGCGATCCTGTCCTACGTGGCGCTTGCCGGCTATGACCGCATTGCGCTCCTGCACCTGAAGAAAAGGATTTCCTGGCTGTTCATCAGCCTCACCTCCTTCACCACCTATGCGCTCTCGCACAATATTGGCGCCTCGGTCGTCTCGGGGGCTGTCGTGCGCTACCGCGCCTATAGCTCGCAAGGGCTGACCGGCAGCGAGGTGGCTGTTCTGGTCGCCTTCTGCTCTTTCACCTTCTTTCTCGGCACCACGATCCTGAGCGGCATCGTCCTGCTCATCGAGCCGGAAATCCTGCAACGCTTCAATGAGGACATCTCTCCTCACCTGGCGGTCGGGCTGGGGCTGTTGATGATCCTTCTGGTGCTGCTCTATGTCTTCGGCAGCTGGCTGCAGTTGCGCCCGCTGGTGATCGGCAGGTTCCGGCTGGAATATCCACGCCTCAAGATCGTCTGGCAGCAGCTCCTGATCGCTCCGGTTGAACTGATCGGCGCGGCGGGCATCATCTATTTCGCCCTGCCCGAAGCCGGCAATCCGGGCTTTCTCATCGTGCTCGGCATTTTCCTCGTTTCCTTTTCCGCCGCGCTCATTTCCCATGCGCCCGGGGGGCTGGGCGTCCTCGAGATCGTTTTCCTGACCGGCCTGCCGGATATGGACCAGGCCGACGTGCTGGCGGCGCTGATCGTCTTCCGCCTGCTCTATCTGCTGATCCCCTTCGCGCTGTCGCTCTTTGTCGTGCTGCTCTTCGAGAAAACCCAATTCGCACTGAGATGGCGCGAGAAGAGCAAACCGCCGGCGGACAATCAATAACCAGAATTGCAGGCCTGATTTTCACACAGACCGGCAGTTATTAGGCGAATAGTTCTGGAAAAGCACACAATCATAGCCAGTATTTTCTTCATCTATTTAGAACTTCCGCTTATTCTTGGACTATATTTCGAGTCCTTTTCGAGGAAGCGGCATGACGACGACATTGATCATACCCGGATATAGGGGATCGGAAACCGGCCACTGGCAGCGCCAGTGGCTCCTGGAAGATCCCCAGGCGAAAATGGTCGAGCAGGAGGATTGGGAGAACCCGGTCCTTTCCGACTGGCTGCATGTGCTGGAGGCTCATCTGGCCGAACATCCGGGTGCGATCCTGGTAGCTCACAGCCTCGGCTGCGTGCTGGTCTCCCATCTCGCAAACCGTCCTGCCGCGGCGCATGTCGCCGGCGCCCTGCTGGTCGCGCCGGCCGACAGCGAAAGGATGGCGCGCCAGGATGCGAAATTCGCGAGCTTCGCTCCCCTGCCCCGGCGCGAATTTCCCTTCCCCTCGATCGTCGCGGCCAGCCGCAACGACGACTATATGAGCTTCGCCAAGGCCGAGGCACTGGCGAATGTCTGGGGATCGGGCTTGGTCGATCTCGGCCATGCCGGCCATATCAACCCGGCCAGCGGCTTCGGCTACTGGCCGGAAGGCATGATCCTCACCTCATCCTTCCGCCAGCGGGTGCTCGTCGCGGCGGAATGAGACGCACTTGAAGCGCTTCACTCTCGATCAGAACACCGGCGTTGGACAGCGATGGCCTTATGTCCGCCCCGCTAATGAAATGGCGATGTTCCGGAATGGGTCCTCGGGTCAAGCCCGAGGATGACGCCGTTGGGGAGGGAGGTAGCTAAATGGCATACATTATGACTGACATTTTGTTGACTATCTGGCGAGCGCAACGGCGGAAAATGAGCGGTTCCCCCCTCCAATCCGTCATCCTCGGGCTTGACCCGAGGATCCATTCCGGAACGGTCCAAACGGAAAACCGCGGCGCAGTTTCGGCATCTACCCATGCGCCCTGCGCTCCAAAACATACTTCAGCAACAGCGTCACCAGCGCCATGAAAGCGAGCGTCGATGCGGCGGCGAAGGCGCCGACGGTGTTGTAATCGTTGAAAAGCTGCTCCACCTGCAGCGGCAATGTGCTGGTCTTGCCGCGAATGGCGCCGGATACGATCGACGTTGCGCCGAACTCGCCCATCACCCGCGCATTGCAGAGCACCGCGCCGTAGAGCAGCGCCCATTTGATATTGGGCAGGGTGACATAGAAGAAGGTCTGCAGGCCCGTCGCGCCAAGCGAGATCGCCGCTTCCTCATCCTCATTGCCCTGCACCTCCATCAGCGGAATGAGCTCACGCGCGACGAACGGACAGGTCACGAAAAGGCTGACCAGGAAGATCGCCGGAACCGTGAACATGATCTTGATGTCGTGCGCTTCCAGGAAAGGTCCGAGCAGCCCCTGCGAGCCATAGAGGAAGAGATAGATCACGCCGGCGACGATCGGTGAGACGGAGAACGGGATTTCGACGAAGGTGATGAGCAGGCGCCGGCCCGGAAAACGGAACCGTGTCACGGCCCACGCGACGCAGATGCCGAAAACCATGTTGATCGGCACCACGACAACCGCGGTCAGCACGGTGAGCCCGATCGCGTGCAGGGTCGTGGGTTCGGTGATTTCGCGCCAGAACACCTCGATCCCGCTGCCGAAGGCATAGGCGAAGACCACCGCCAGCGGCACGCCGAGAAAGAGCGCCGAAAGCACGACCGCCAGAAGGATCAGCGCCACCTGCCAGAAGCCGCGCTTCTTTTTTCGTGTGCGGGCCGCCTGGACGGAAGGGCGGCCGACCGCAAGACTAGCTGCGCTCTGCATATCGTAACTGCCAGGCCTGGATGAGATTGGTGGTGAGGAGCATGAGGAAGGCCACGATCAGCATGACCATCGCCAGCGCCGCCGCCGACGGATAGTCAAACTCGTCGAGCCGGATGAAGACCAGAAGCGACGTCACCTCCGTCTTGAACGGCAGATTGCCGGAGATGAAGACGATCGCCCCGAACTCGCCGAGGCTGCGGGCGAAGGAGAGCGCCGAACCCGCGAGAAAGGCGGGGAAGATCATCGGCCAGATGACGTGGCGGAACACCTGCCAGGGCCGTGCGCCGAGCGTTTGCGCCGCCTGCTCCACATCATCGGAGAGATCCTCCAGCACCGGCTGCACGGTGCGGATGACGAAGGGCGCGCTGGTGAAGGCCATGGCGATGGCGATGCCGAGCGGCGCATAGGCGACCTTGATGCCCAACGGCTCGAGATACTGGCCGAACCAGCCATTACGCGAGAAAACGGTGACGAGCGCCAGGCCGGCGATCGCCGTCGGCAGGGCGAAAGGCAGGTCGACCAGCGCATCGATCAGCCTTTTGCCGGGAAATTCATAGCGCACCAGCACCCATGCGATGAGAAGACCGAAGCTGGCATTGATCAGCGTGGCGATGGCCGCGGTGCCCAGCGTGATGCGATAGGTGGCGAGCGCGCGCTCGGAGGTGACGATCGACCAGAACTCCGCCCAGCCGAGGCTTGCCGTCTTCAGCACCATGGCGGCGAGCGGCAGCGCCACGATGATGATTAGATAAAGCAGCGTCACACCCATGGTGACGCCGAAGCCGGGCAGGACGCTTTTTCTGGTTTTGAATGGGTTAGAAAACATGGTCGATCAATCACTCGCCATTTCCACCGATCACCCCCCTCTGGCCTGCCGGCCATCTCCTCTCAAGGGGGGAGATCAGCTGACACGACTTTCTGTCTACATCTGCAAGGTTGGCGATTGGTGCCAACCTCTCATGAAGGGTAATCTCCCCCCTTGAGGGGGGAGATGCCCGGCAGGGCAGAGGGGGGTGGTGGCTAAATTCTCACCTTGCCGTAAACAACTGATCGAGAATCCCGCCTTCGGCGAAATGCTCCTCGGTCGCCTTTTTCCAGCCGCCGAACTCGTCCTCCACGGTCACCAGACGAACCTCGGGGAACTGGTCCTTGTACTTGGCTTTGATCGTCTCGTCATGCACACGGTTGAAGTTCTGGGCGAGGATATCCTGCCCTTCCGGCGAATAGAGATAGTTCAGATAGGCTTCCGATACCGCGCGCGAGCCGCGCTTGTCGACGACCTTGTCCACCACCGTCACCGGGAATTCCGAGAGAAGGCTGATGGGCGGCACAACGACCTCATACTGGTCCTTGCCGAGTTGCTTCTGCGTGCCCAGCACCTCCGCCTCGAAGGTGATCAGGACATCGCCGATGCCGCGCTCGGTGAAGGTCGTGGTCGCGCCGCGCCCCCCCGTGTCGAAGACCGGCACATGCTGGAACAGCTTGGTGATGAACTCGCGCACCTTGGCGTCGTCATTGTCGAAGGCTTCGCGGGCATAGGCCGTCGCCGCCAGATAGGTGTAGCGCGCATTGCCCGAGGTCTTCGGATTGGGGAAGATCACCTGCACGTCGTCGCGCACCAGATCGCCCCAGTTCTTGATGTTCTTCGGGTTGCCGGCGCGCACCAGGAAGGCCGGCAGCGAATAATAGGGCGAGGAATTGTTCGGCAAGCGCGACTGCCAGTCGGCCGGAATGAGATCGCCCCTGTCGTGCAGCACCTGCACATCCGTCACCTGGTTGAAGGTGACGACATCGGCCTCCAGGCCCTCGAGAATCGAGCGGGCCTGCTTGGACGATCCTGCGTGCGACTGGTTGACCGTGATGTCGTTGCCGGTCTTTTCCTTCCACGCAGCCGTAAAGGCCTTGTCGATCTGCTCATAGAGCTCACGCCCGATATCGTAGGAGACGTTGAGGATCTCCTTCGGCTCTTCGGCGCGCACGGGTCCGGCGCCGAGCGCCAGAGCCACCGCCGCATATAGAATAATTTTCTTCATTGACTGCATCTCCACGGGCACGCTTGCACAAAAGCCGCCTCATTTCATGAAAACATGGAAAAGCAATCTAGTGCCGCACACAGCAAAATCAATCTAAATCATTGATTCGCATATATAAACTACGATATCGGCCGATCGCGAAATGTCTGTTATCGATACCCCCAAAAATGAGGGCATTTTTTCGGGTAAACCTGCAAGGAGAAGCAATCGATTTCATGAACGGGAAGCGGTGGACAAAAGAAAGGCTGGAAAGAGCTTGCTCCATCCAGCCCTGACGCGGGGCCACATCACCCGCTAACTGCCCATCCGAGCCTTCAGCGCCTCATCCGGCGCAATCGCCTCGGCCGATCGATCTTACCAGAAGCCGCGCTGCTTCCAGCACCACAGCACGTCGTCCTGAGCGCGTTCGATCCTGCGCTTGCGCCGTGCGGCAATCTCGTCGGTATTATGCGCCATGGCGAAGAGCGGCCGTTCCAGGCAGGCCAGAGCCCGTGCGAAGAACGCGGTGACGGGGAGCACGCTGAGTTCGTATAGACGTGTCATGCCAACCTCCTTACGCCGGCCCGAAGGCCCGGTTGCCGCCTCAAGAAATTGCCCTGCTTTCGCCACACAGGTCAAACTTTCCTTAAATGATGGAGGCTTTCCCCGGATTGTCAATAAGGCGGTCGTTCTGATGGTATATAAATACGATATATATTTTGTGATAATGCGCGGAAGCCACAGTTGGGACGAAAAAGCCCCAGTGATCGGACGGAGGGGAGTAAGGGAACGGAGCCTGATTCCTCCGAGGAGGTCCACCCTATTCCCTACTACTCCGCCGGTGAAATCTGCACGCCGCGCCTGCGGCGCGGCCGCGACCGGAACATGCGGACGCCGAGGACCGTGGTGACGATGGCCAGAACGGTGACGCCGGCGGTCAGCCACACCCAGGCATCGCCATTCATATGGGCGAAGATGCCGGCGCCCTTGCCGGCCAGCCAGCCGGGAGCGAACATCACCGGCGCCCAGACGGCGGCGGAAAGGATATTGGCCGTTTGAAAGCGTTTCTGGTCCATCGACATCATGCCGGCGACCAGCGGAACCGTGCAGCGGATGGGACCGAAGAAGCGGCCGAGAAAGACCGAAGCGAAGCCGTAGCGGCGGAAATAGAGCCTGGCGCGGGCAACGCCCTGCCGGTGCCGGTTGAGCGGCCATTTGTGGACGATGCTGCGCCCGACCCACCAGCCCAGGAAATAGGAGATGATGTCGCCGATCACCGCGCCGATGATGGCGCCGAGAATGACGGAAAAGGGTTCGATGATGCCGGCCCCGATCAGCCCGCCGATCAAGAGCATTACTGGGGTGGCCGGAATGAACATCCCGATCAGCGCCAGCGATTCGCCGAATGCTATCACGCCAACGATCGGCCCGGCCCATGCCCCATGCGCCGAGATGAAATGCCCAAGCTCGCCCAGAAAACTTTCCATTGAGTTCCCTACACCATCAACAAGACACTAGCTGACAGAGTTTAAGGAACTGTACAGCGGTTTTTCGAAAGCCGCGGCGGATCCGCCGCGCTTTGCGATTGTTGTCTTTCTAATTGTGGCAGGCAAGGATCAAATATTGATGACAGGATCATGCCCCCGAGCCTGACGCTTTTTCCGACCTACCGCTTTCGTATTCGCCATATGGCGATCGGATGGGACGCTGGCAAGCGCGGAGAAGGAATAGATCATCATTCCCGCCGGTTTCTGCAAAATTGCACGATTGAAGGCTAGACAGGTGCGATGAGTGCGGTTATAGAACCGCTCACTTCGACGGCGCAGCGCGCTGGACGAGGCGGGTGATTAGCTCAGTTGGTAGAGCAGCTGACTCTTAATCAGCGGGTCGTAGGTTCGATCCCTACATCACCCACCAAACCATCCCAATGGTTTGCCGCTGATATCTAATCTCATTTCTATACAGTTTTGTGATGGTGCCGGATCATCGGCCGCCACAAATCGAAGTCTTTCGCTTAGCAGCTTGATCCCCGCCATCGCAACTGCCTCGACGGCGCAGAATGGCGCAATTCATGAAAGCTGCTCTGTGTGGCTACAACCCCACACCAGCGCCATTCAAACGAACAGCATGCCTTCCGCCACCTTCACCGCCGATCCGCCGATGCGCGCGCCCGCTATGCGCCGGTTTTCGATATCCATTTCCAACCTGATGCGCGAAGGCCGCCCCATCTCCATGCCCTGCTCGATCCATAGCTGCGCCACGCCATCCACGGGCCTATCGAAATGATGGATTGCGCCGGCAAAGGCGGCGACGGCCGAGCCGGTTGCCGGGTCCTCATAGTGATTCCCGCCCGTCACGAACATGCGCGCATGGAAATCGCTGTCGAAAAGTCTGGTTTCGCGGCAATAGACATAGATCGGCAACTGCCGCCCGTTGACCACCGGCAGGTTTTCCCTGACGAAAACGGTGTCCACCGAGATCTTGGCCGCCGTGATCAGATTGTGGACGGGGACGAGCAGATAGGGGACGCCGCCGCTCCACACGCTCGGCACATGATTCTCGAAGCCGATCTCATGCGTGCCGACGCCGAGCGCCGCCGCGGCGACTTCCTTCTCCACCTCGATATCGAGCTTTTCGGCCAGGCGTGGCAGGTCGAACTCGGCAAAGGCGCCCTTCTTCGAAAAGCCGACGCCGCAGCGCACCACGCCGATCTTCTCCTCCAGCGCGATCAGCACGTTCGCATTCTCCCCCCCGCCGCGCCTGGCCGCCAGCGCAATGGCCGTGCCCACCGTCGGATGGCCCGCGAAAGGCAGCTCGTAATCCGGCGTGAAGATGCGGATGGCAGCCGTATGGATGGGGTTCTGCGCCGGCGTGACGAAGACCGTCTCCGAAAGGTTGAACTCGCGCGCGATCGCCTGCATGCGCTTCTCGTCAAGCCCTTCGGCATCATGGACGATCGCCAGCGGGTTGCCGCTCAGCGCGTCGCCGGTGAACACGTCGAATATTTCGTAGGCCCGTCCCGAAGCCGTCTTAACATCCATATGTCATAATCTCCGTCACTCCACGGTGCACCAGCATAGACATGGGGAAGTCGGACACAATCGATAGTTTCCTGATATTGTCATTAGCTGAAATGCCAATCGGCGAAGGCCCGGACATAGCTCGGCGTCGCCTCCCCCATCTGCCCGGGTCCGCTCACCTCGATGATCCGGTCCAGTTCCGGATCATCCTGGCCGGCGAGATGCGCCTCGATACGGGCGATCAGCGTCGCCGCGTCGTCAGTGAAGCGGTAGCGGCGAAAGAGCGCGATGCTGCGATTGCCCGTCACCAGGTGGATTTTCGCCTCCTGCTCGGCATGTGACAGATCGAGACCGGTTTCCTCCTGCACCTCGCGCCGGTTGTTACGGTCATAATCGACCACGCCGTCAACGATGTCGTTGTCGTCGATGGAGCCGGCCGGGAAATAGATGCGGCCGCCGCCGGCATTATGCGCGGCCATGCGCGCGGCGATCAGGCGATTGTCCGACGAAACCACCACGCCGACGCCGAATATATGCCAGGGCCGGACAGTCTCGGGGTCGCGCCGCCAATAGAGAAGCGTCTCATAGAGCGAGCGAACGAAATCGGCGCGCAAGGTCCCGTCGCCGATATGCGCATGAGGCGCGAGATAGAGTTCGCCGTTGAAGAGATTGGGATTGGCCGAAACTTCCTCATGCCAGTTGCGCTCGATCGCCGCCTTGTTCTTCACGGCATAATCCAGCGCGCCCGGCACGACGCGCACCTCGACGCGATCGATCGGAAAGACCGTGTTTTCGGGAGTTTCATCCATCGTCAAAGAATATCCAGCGTCACGGCAACCGGGCAATGGTCGCTGGCCTTGGGCCTGTCCCAGCCGGTTCTGGGATAGCGATCGACCGCCTGCCCCTCCGGGAAGATCGTGCGCCAGGGCTGGCCCCGGCGTATAATATCCGGCAACGCCTTGGCGTTCCGGCGGCTGAGCGCCGGGGATGCCAGAATGTAATCGAGCTGGCAGAGATGGCGCTCCTGCGGACCGCGGGTGTGATAGAGCGTCCAACGGTCCATCACCGGGCGGCGCTCCACCAGATTTTCGGCGAACCCATCCTGCAGCAGGATATCGACCGAGCTGGCCTCCTCCCTCACCGACTCGAAGCCATAGCCGTTCACCTCGTCGCCGCTTATCACGATGCGCTCGCGATAATCGTTGAAATCGCCACAGATCAGCCAGCGCTTGTGCGGCGTGCCCTCGCGCCCGAACTTGTTCTCGATGATCCGGCGCACGGCCTTCGCCTCGGCAATGCGCACCGGCATGGTCGCCATGCGCCCGTCGAGCCCGTTGCGCTGCCCCGCCATCGATTTAAAATGGCAGACGAACAGCGAAAACGGCCTGCCGCCGACACGGATGTCGATCTCAAGGCAATCGCGCTTGAAGATCCGCTCATGCGGCTCGATGCCGAGCGTTGCCAGCTCCGGATCGTAAAGGCCGAGATCGGCATAGGTCAGATGCGCGTGGCTGGTCATAGAGACGAACTCGATCGGCTGGCCGTCGCGCGTCTCCTCTCGCATCATCACCGCCACGTCGATGCCGCGGCTGTCATTGCCGTCGATCAGGTATTTTTTGCGATAGCCATGCCCGACCATCTTGAAGAGATAGCCATATTCGAAGGCGTTGAGCGCGGCGAGATTGTCCACTTCCTGCATGCAGATGATGTCTGCACGGGTATCCGCGATGGCGAGCGCCGTCATCTGGCGGGTATCGTCGGCATAGGCGATGGCCCGCGCCTGCTCGAGCAGCTTGTACTGCGCCTCGTCCTTTATCTCGAAGAGCTGCAGGCTGCGATCCTGATGCAATTCGTTCCGGAAGCCCGAAAAATCGAACCGGTGCATCAGATTTTCGACATTGAAGGTGGCGATCGTGAGGGACATGCGCGGCGGAGTGTTGCCCGCTCCGCGTCAAATGACAAGGCCCGCCAAAAAACTTTCACAATCAACCGACGCAGCAGCCGACGGGGTGGAAGGCAAGGACCGGCATCCCCCACCTCCGTCATCATCGGACTTGATCCGATGATCCATTCCGGAATGCCGGTGCAGCGCCCGCATTTCAGACCATGGATATGGTTTCGACGGTCCGGAATGGATACTCGGGTCGAGCCCGAGTATGACGCAACTGGGATGTATTGACCCCATCACCAAGGTCGCCATCACCTCCGTGCCTGTCGCCGGGACACGGAAACGCTGCTTCTGCTAGAGTCTGCCAGAACTCAACTGAAACGCAGATAAGAGAAAGTGCGTAAACCTGCCGTCATTCTCGGGCTTGTCCCGAGAATCTGCCATAAGAAAAAGATAAGCGATTACCGTCCTGACAGATTAAGCTGCGGTAGATTCTCGGGACAAGCCCGAGAATGACGGCCAGACGGGCGTCGCTTCAAGCCAGTTCTGACAAACTCTAAACGTTGAAACGTTCTATACCCAGAAACCATGTCGGAAGCAGCACCTCCCCCGTTTATAGATGCATCCCTCGTTCGCCAATTGATCACGACGCAGTTTCCAGGATGGGGAAACCTGCCGATCACTCCTGTCGAGCCGGGTGGCTGGGACAACCGCACCTTTCGCTTGGGGGATCGCATGTCGGTTCGCCTGCCGAGCGCTGCCTCCTACGCCGCTCAGGTGGAGAAAGAACATCGCTGGCTGCCGCAACTTTCACCCCACCTGCCGCTGCCGATCCCGGTACCCCTTGCCAAGGGTGTGCCGACCGAGGCCTATCCCTGGCATTGGTCTGTCTATCGGTGGATCGAGGGTAGACCGGCCGCCCCGGAGCAGGTCGCCGATCCCTGTCGGTTTGCCCTCTCGCTGGCCGGGTTCCTTCAGGCGCTTTACCGGATCGACGCCGCCGGCGGCCCACCGCCCGGAAAGCACAATTTTCATCGCGGAGGCCGCCTTGCGGTCTATGATGGCGAAACCCGCGCCGCCCTTGCCGCGCTTGGGACCCACATTGATACGGCCCTGGCCGAGGACGTATGGGCCGTAGCGCTGAACTCGCAATGGCAGCATGGTCCGGTCTGGGTCCATGGCGACATTGCCTATGGCAATTTGCTCGTCGAGAACGGCAAGCTCTGTGCCGTCATCGATTTCGGCAGTTCGGCAATAGGCGATCCGGCATGTGATCTCGTCATCGCCTGGACGCAGTTTTCCGGCGAAAGCCGTGAGGCGTTTCGCGCCGCGCTTTCCCTTGATGACGAGACCTGGTGCCGCGCGCGGGGTTGGGCTCTGTGGAAAGCCCTGATTACGGCTTCGGGGCATGACGGCAACCAGCGCGAAGTCGGGAAATCATGGCGGGTCATTAAGGAGGTGCTGGCCGATCATCGGCAGCACCATGCCGGATAAAGCCTCACCAGCGCGAAACTGACACTGGCCACGATCCCATTACCAAGACTGCCGGCAGCACAAGATAACCGGTGGCCAACAGTCAATCATTGTTTGGCACCATCATGCCCGGACCCTATATATTGCCGTGAAGGATGAGATGATGGATATGTTCAGAACACTCGGAACGGCATTCCTGGCGGCAAGTTGCCTCTTCCTGGCCACCTCCGCCGCCTCGGCGATCGAAATCCGCCAGCAATCCGGCGTCCAGCCGCTGCGGCCCGAGGGCCGGCTGATCAATGGCGGCGTCGCCGGCAGCACCCGCTCCGATCCTGCGGCACGAAAATGTTATGGTTCGACGCTTTGCCGCGAGAGCGGCACCTACTATTCCGAGCAGGGCGTGCTGCATTACAGGAACAGCGATCCGATCGAGCAGCGCCAGCGTTCGCCCGGCGTCAGGGCCCGAGGCGCCACGCCGAGCATAAACCACATCCAGTGGTGCCAAAACCGCTACAATTCCTACAGAACGTCCGACAACTCCTACCAGCCCTTCGCCGGCAGCCGCCGGGCCTGCTCTTCGCCGTTCGGAAGTTAAGGGAGTAAGGGAGTAAGGGAGTAAGGGAGTAAGGGAAACAAAGTCTGATTCCTCCGAGGAGGTCCCACCTATTCCCCTATTCCCCTATTCCCTATTCTCTTAGTTCTTCGCCTTGTCGACCAGCGCGTTCGACTTGATCCACGGCATCATGCCGCGCAGCTTTTCGCCGACTTCCTCGATCTGGTGCGCGTCATTCATGCGGCGGATGCCCTTGAAGCGCGATGCGCCGGCCCGGTATTCCTGCATCCAGTCCGAGGTGAACTTGCCGGTCTGGATGTCCTTGAGGACGCGCTTCATCTCTTCCTTGGTCTCGGCCGTGATGATGCGCGGGCCGGTGACATATTCGCCCCACTCGGCGGTGTTGGAGATCGAGTAGTTCATGTTGGCGATGCCGCCTTCATAGATCAGGTCGACGATCAGCTTCACCTCGTGCAGGCACTCGAAATAGGCCATTTCAGGCGCATAGCCGGCTTCGACCAGCGTCTCGAAACCGGCGCGGATCAGTTCGACCAGGCCGCCGCACAGCACCACCTGCTCGCCGAACAGATCGGTTTCGCATTCCTCGCGGAAATTCGTCTCGATGACGCCCGACCGGCCGCCGCCTACGCCGCAGGCATAGGAGAGCGCCAGATCATGCGCATTGCCCGAGGCGTCCTGATGGACCGCGATCAGGCACGGCACGCCGCCGCCCTTCTGATATTCGCCGCGCACCGTGTGGCCGGGCCCCTTCGGCGCGATCATCACCACGTCGACAGTCTTCTTCGGTTCGATCAGGCCGAAATGCACGTTGAGGCCATGGGCGAAGGCAATCGCCGCGCCGTCACGGATGTTATCGGCGATGTGCTCCTTGTAGATATCGGCCTGCAATTCGTCCGGCGTCGCCATCATCATCAAATCGGCCCATTTGGCGGCGTCCGCGACACTGACCACCTGAAAACCATCGGCCTCCGCCTTCTTGGCGGTGGCGGAACCGGGACGCAGCGCGATGCGGATATCCTTCGCGCCCGAATCCTTGAGATTCAGCGCATGAGCGCGGCCCTGGCTGCCATAGCCGATAATGGCGACCTTCTTGGACTTGATCAGGTTGAGGTCTGCGTCGCGGTCATAATAAACGCGCATGGGGTATTCCCTTCCTTGTGTTTCCGCCGGCGTCCTTCCCGGCCGCCGTCTCTGATGTTGCTCCATAAAGAGCGAAAAACTGCTGCGTGGCGCGCTCGGCATCCCGGGCGATCGCCGCTTCTGTCAATTCCAGCCGGTCGCCGAGCAGGAGCCGGATCTGCATGTCCCGGACGACCAGCCCGAAGAACGTGCGGAATGCTTCATCCGTATCCTTGAAGGAGAGGAGACCCGCCTCGCGGCCGATTTCGAGCACCGGCTTCAAGCGCCTCGCCATGGCGAACGGTCCGTTCGTGAGCACGATGGCGCCGAGATCGGACTTGCCGGTTGCCGCATGGGTGATGGCTATGCGATTGAGCGTCACCGAAATCTCGCCCGAGAGAACGGTGAGCCAATCGCGCGCGAAACCTTCGAGGCTGGTGAAGAGCGACTTAGCATTGAGCCCTTCCCGCGTCACCGGCGCGACCCGCACCTTCGACGCCTGCCATTGCACCGTTGCGGTCAGAAGCCCATCGCGGTCGCCGAACCATTTGTAGAGCGTTTCCTTGGAGCATGAGGCGCGGCGTGCGACCCCGGTCATGGTCAGCGCGTCGCCGCCCTCGACGAGCAGGCCGAGCGCGGCATCCAGCACATCCTTCTGACGCGCCGTGAGCGTGTCGTCGCTGACTTCCACCCTGCCCTGCACTTTTGCTCTCGCTCCCACATGCGACGGCGTTAACCCGCGCCGTTTCTACCGTACCGTACGTTACGGTTCGGCAATATGTCGAAAACACCCGCTTGATGCAAGGCTTTTCGACCCCGTTGAAATTGAAATTCGGCAAAAAGTAGGGAGAATGCGCGCCATAAACGGCAGGATCAGCCCTGCCACCGAAGGTGTTTTGGAGAATCACGATGGCCTTATTTGTTCCGCGTAAACTTTCCCATGCAGTGCTCGCCAGCGCTCTGCTGCTTGGCTCCGCCGCCCCCGCCTGGTGCGCCGATTCGATCGAGCCGCTGCTCGGCCTGATCGCCGAACGCAACGCCATCGGCGATCAGGTCGCGTTGAGCAAATGGGAGAGCGGCAAGCCGGTGCAGGATGCCGCCCGCGAGGCGGTGGTGCTATCAGGCGTGCGCGAGCAGGCGCCGGAGCATGGGCTGGACCCGGACGATGCGGCGCGCTTCTTCGGTATGCAGATCGAATCCAACAAGCTGGTGCAATACCAGTTGCTGGATGAGTGGCGGCTGCGCGGCAACGCCCCGGACGAGCCTCGCCCTGATCTCGCCGCGTTGCGCAAGCGTCTGGACAAGCTGCAGGCGGATATGCTGGACGCGCTGCAGGCCAGCGCCCCGGCGCGAAATGCGCCGGACTGCCCCATTTCGACCGCGCGCGCCGTAAAAGCCTATGTGCAAGCCCATCAACTGGATCAGGTCCACCAAATGGCGCTGATACGCAGCCTCGGCGATTTCTGCCGCTGACGAATAGCAGCGCGCCCCTCAGATATTGACCTGGGTACCCACCTCGATCACCCGTCCGGTGGGTATCTGGAAATATTCCGTGGCGTCCGAGGCCGTGCGTGCCAGGAGGATGAAGAGCTTGTCCTGCCAGAGCGGCATGCCCGAATTGGGCGAGGCCTTCAGCGAGCGCCGCGACAGGAAGAAGGAGGTCGTCATGATATCGAACGGCCAGCCAAGCTTGCGGCAGAGCGCCAACGCGCGCGGGATATTGGGCTGCTCCATATAGCCGAAAGTCAGCGTCACCTGCATGAAACGTTCGTTATACTGGGATATCCGCGCCCGGTCGGCGGTGGCGACGCGCGGCGTCGGCGCCGTCACCACCGTCAGGATGACATTGTTCTCATGTAGCACCTTGTAGTGCTTGAGGCTGTGCATCAGCGCCGTCGGCGCGCTCTTCAGGTCGCTCGTCAGGAAGACCGCCGTCCCCGGCACGATGATCGGCGGCTTCTTCGCCATCTGGTCGACGATCAGGCTCAGCTCCACCTCGCTCTTGCGGGTCTTCTGGAAAAGCTGGCGGCTGCCGCGCACCCACGTCACCATGACCACCATCACGATGGAGGCCATCAGGATCGAAACCCAGCCGCCCTCATGCACCTTGGCGATGTTCGCGCTGAAGAACACCAGATCGACCAGGAGAAAACCGGCGATCACCAGACCTGCGACCGCCATCCGCCATTTCCAGATGCGGTTCATGACGATGAACAATAGCGAACTCGTCACGATCATGTTGCCGGTGACGGCGATGCCGTAGGCGGAAGCAAGCTTGGAGGAGCTTCCGAAGCCGACCACCAGCAGGATGACGGCAATGCCGAGCAGCAGGTTGACGCGCGGAATATAGATCTGGCCGAGCAGCTTTGCCGATGTGTGCTGGATCTCCAGGCGCGGCAGCAAATTGAGCTGCACCGCCTGGCGCGCCAACGAATAGGCCCCGGTAATGACTGCCTGACTGGCGATGACGGTCGCGGCCGTCGCCAGCAGCACCATCGGTATCAGCCCCCAGCCGGGTATCATCTCGAAGAACGGGTTCGCGGCGGCCTTGCCATGCGACAGGATGAAGGCGCCCTGCCCGAAATAGTTGAGAAGCAGGCTCGGAAAGACGATCCACAGCCAGGCGGTGACGATCGGCTTGCGCCCGAAATGGCCGAGATCGGCATAAAGCGCCTCGGTGCCCGTAACCGCCAGGAAGATCGCGCCGATCGTCGCGAACGCGGTCGTCGGGTTCGTCACGAGGTAATATACCGCATGATAGGGATTGATGGCGACGAAAACGCCGGGATCGTCGAATATGTGCCAGAGGCCGGACAGCCCGAGCGACAGGAACCACACCGCCGTGATCGGCCCGAAGACCGCCGAAACCTTCGCCGTGCCGAAACGCTGGACCGAGAAGAGGGTCACCAGGATGACGATCGTCACCGGCACGACAAAGGGTGTCAGTGCGGGCGTGATGACCTCCAGGCCCTCAACGGCGGAGAGAACGGAAATGGCCGGCGTGATGACCGCGTCGCCGAAGAACAGCGCTGCGCCGCATATGCCGATGCCCAGCACGAAATTCGGCCGCCGGCGAAAGCTCGAGCGCACCAGCGCCATCAGCGAAAGGATACCGCCCTCGCCATTATTGTCGGCGCGAAGCACGAAGAGGATGTATTTGACGGTCACGATCAGCGTCAACGCCCAGAAGATCAGCGAGATGACGCCGAGAATATCCGATCGCGTCAGTGTTCCGTCGCCGGTCGCCGCGTGCAGACCCTCGCGGAAGGCATAGATCGGGCTGGTGCCGATATCGCCATAGACGACGCCCAGTGCACCCATGAGCAGAACGCGGAAGCTGTCGCCCTCATGCCCGCCATGCTCGGTCATTCCGTTCTCGGGACCGGCAGTTCCGGCATCGAGCGCACCACCGTTCTGCACGTTGCTCATGACTGGCACCTCGCTGCCTCAACTACCCGCCCGCATCCGAACACCATTGCCGGGCGCACCGTTCCTGAGGACATGGGCGGATCGAGTAGCCACATCGCATCGCAAAGACAAATGCGGATACTGCAAGGCTTGCAGTAAAATCATGCGCTTGGCGAATGCCTATGACGGTTCAGCAACGACAGGACGGGACCACCTGTGCCTGCACGATTTCATGGAACACCCTAATATTTTGAAATGTTGCTTGGTTAAGGAATTATGGAGTGGCCTCCAACGCCTTCAGGAAGCGCCTGATGGTAACCGCCATTCCATGCTCCATCGCGTCGGCCGTTAGACCGTGACCAATCGAGACTTCCGCAAGCGCGGGGATACGTTTGGCCAATGGCGGGATGTTTTCCACCGTCAGATCATGGCCGGCATTGACGTCGAGCCCCAGGGCTAACGCCGCATCGGCGGCGGCGCCGAGCTTGCGCAATTCCTCCGCCGCGGCCTTCGCCGAGTCATAAGTCGCGCCATAAGGCCCGGTATAGAGCTCGATCCGGTCCGCTCCCGTGGCTTTTGCCGCCGCCAGTCCCTTCGGATCGGGATCGGCGAAAAGCGACACCCGGATGGCGCGCTTCTTCAGGCGCGCCACGATCGGCGTCAGGAAATCGGCCTTGGTCTCGAAATCCCAGCCATGGTCGGAGGTGGACTGGGTCGGATCGTCGGGCACCAGCGTCACCTGTTCCGGCTCGTATTTTTCAACGAGATCCAGGAAATGCTCCGTCGGAAAGCCCTCGATATTGAATTCGGCGCCGGGGAATTCATCGTCGATCAATGCCCGGATGTCGCCCAGATCGGAAAAGCGGATGTGGCGCTGGTCGGGACGCGGATGCACGGTCAGCCCGGCCGCGCCGGCATCGAGCGCGATTCGCCCCATGCCTGTAACGCTCGGCCACGGCAGGTCGCGGCGGTTGCGCAGCATGGCGACGGCGTTAAGATTGACGGAAAGTTTTGCAGTCATACTAGGCCGACTCCTGAACGGAAGCGATGATTTTGCGTTATAGAGCAAAATCCTGAAAAGTAGGAACGAGTTTCCCCGGGAAAATAGCAGCCGCCCGGCATTCCAAGGCGAGGCATGACATGAGGCCAGAAACCACCATTCCCGTCGTCCGTCGGATCCCGACCAACCGGGACGACGCGTTCGCCTTCACCATAGAAGGCCATCTCTCCAGCGCCGATATCGAGAATGTCTACGGCCTCCTCGAAGCCGCCTATGAACAGCACGACAAGATCGACCTTCTGGTGCGGCTCGACGGATATGAAGGCTTCGACTGGAACGCCGCTTTCAAGGACACGACGTTCGCCATGCAGACGCGCTCGCTCAAGCACATCCGCCGTTACGCCATCGTCGGCGGGCCGGCATGGGTCAATGCCTGCGTCGGCCTGCTGAAACCATTTCTTTCGATCGAGATGAAGACGTTCGATTCCGCCGAGGAAGCCGAGGCATGGGCCTGGATCGGCGCGGCGGAGGTGAGGGAGTAAGGGAGTAAGGGAGTAAGGGAGTAAGGGAGTTGGTGGCTGGTTCCTCCGAGGAGGTCCACCCTATTCCCCTATTCCCCTACCTGACAATCGTCAGCCGCTCCGCCGCCCTGGTGATTGCCGTATAGAGCCAGCGCTCGCGCGTATCGCGGAAGGCGAAGCTCTCGTCGAACAGCACGATCTCGTCCCATTGCGAGCCCTGTGCCTTGTGCACGGTCAGCGCATAGCCATAGTCGAAATCGTCGAAGCGCTTCTTCGTCTGCCAGGGAACTTCCGTATCCGGGTCCTCGAACTGTGCCTTCAGGAGCTTGATCTTGGCGACACCCCTGCCCGGCTCCTCGTCCTCCGGCGAGACGAGGAGGTTGATCCCCGGTTTCACCGTTTCACGCGATGCCGTCATCACCTTCCACAAGGAGCCGTTGAGCAGCCCCTTCGCCGGATCGTTCCGCAGGCAGACGAGTTTGTCGCCCGCCTGCGGGTAATCGGCGGTGAAGCCCTTCAGCTCGCGCAGGCGCTGATTGTAGCGCCGCCTTGTGCGGTTGGTGCCGACCAGCACCTGATCGGCGTCGAGCACCAGTTCCTGCGTCACATCGGCCTTGGAAATAACCTTGGCCGTGCCGTAGTCGCCATGCATGAACTCACGCCCCTCGCGCACGTCGAGCGCCAGCCGGATGATCGGATTGTCGCGCGCCTGGCGGTGAATCTCGGTAAGCAAGAAATCCGGCTCATGCTCGGTGAAGAACCCGCCGCCGGAAATCGGCGGCAGCTGGCCGGGATCGCCCAGGACGAGGATCGGCGTGCCGAATGTCATCAGGTCGCGGCCGAGCTGCTCGTCCACCATTGAGCATTCGTCGACGACGATGAGTTTTGCCTTGGCCACCGGGCTCTGCCGGTTGAGCGAGAAGGTCGGCGAAATGCTGGTCTTGCCGGTGGTCTCGTCCTCCACCGCCTCCTCGCCTTTCGGGCGATAGATCAGCGAATGGAGCGTGCGCGCGTTGGTCGCCCCCTTGGAGCGCAGCACCTGCGCCGCCTTTCCAGTGAAGGCGGCGAACTGCACATCGCCATCGACATGCTCGGCGAAATAGCGCGCAAGCGTCGTCTTGCCGGTTCCGGCATAGCCGAACAGCCGGAAAATCGGCTGGCGGCCTTCATTCAACCATTGCGAGACGGCCTTGAGCGCTGCATCCTGTTGGGGAGAAAACTGCATGGGCAGTCAATGGCAGGATTCTTCGTGCATGGGAAGGGAGTAAGCGGAAGGGGAGTAGGGAGTAGGGAGTAGGGAGTAGGGAGTAGAAGAATACTGCCCTATTCCCTATTCCCTTACTCCCCTATTCCCTTGAGCAATTCGCAGAATTGCGCGAGATCGACATTGCCGCCGCTGATGATCACGCCCACCCGCTGCCCCTTGAGCCGGGAAGCGAGCTGCCGCGCGCCTGCAAAGCCGAGACAGCCGGTCGGCTCGACCACCATCTTCATGCGCGAGGCGCAGAACCGCATGGCATCGACCAGTTCGCCATCCGAAACCGTCAGGATATCCTCGACGTCCCGCCGGATGATGGGAAAGGTCAGGTTGCCGAGCGCCGGCGTCTGCGCGCCGTCGGCAATGGTCTTCGGCGTCGCGATGCGGACGATCTGGCCGGAACGGAACGATTGCTGCCCATCATTGCCGGCTTCCGGCTCAACGCCGTAGATCTTGGCAAGCGGCGACAGCGCCTTTGCCGCCAGCGCGCTGCCGGCGAGAAGCCCGCCACCACCCAGACAGACGAACAGCGCGTCGAGTTCACCGACTTCCTCGAAGAGTTCCTTCGCAGCCGTCCCCTGCCCCGCGATGATATCGGGATGGTCATAGGGCGGGATCAGCGTCGAGCCCTGCTCTTCCGCCAGCCGCGCCCCGATCGCATCACGGTCCTCGCTGTAGCGGTCATAGGTGATGACCGTGGCGCCATAGCCCCTTGTCGCCGCCATCTTCGCGGCCGGCGCATCCTCCGGCATGATGATGGTCGCCGAAATGCCAAGCAGCTTCCCGGCAAGCGCGATCGCCTGCGCGTGGTTCCCCGAGGAGAATGCCAGCACGCCGGCCTTTTTCTGCTTCTCGTCGAAGCGCGACAGCGCGTTGAAGGCGCCGCGGAACTTGAACGCCCCGATCCGCTGGAAATTCTCGGCCTTCAGGAAGATCTCGGCGCCAAGCTCCCGGTCGAGGGTGCTGGACCGCATCACCGGCGTGCGATGCGCATGGCCATCGATGCGGCGGGCGGCGGCAGACACGTCTTCATAGGTCGGGAGGTTTTGCACCGCGAGAAATCCTTTTATCGAAGCATCGGCCAGAGGCTGGCGACCAGAAGAATCGCCATGGTGATGTTGAACCATTTAAGCCGGACCGGATCGGAAAGCCAGTTGCGCAACAGCATGCCGAAGCCCGCCCAGCTCGACACGCAAGGCAGATTGACGAATGCGAAGGCAAGGCCGACCAGCAGCACAGTCAGCAGATAGCTTTCATGCGAGGTGTAGGTCGCCATCGCCGTGACCGCCATCACCCATGCCTTGGGATTGACCCACTGGAAGGCGGCCGCCTCGATGAACCGCATCGGCCGGGCATCCGCCACCGCCTCCCCTCCCACGGAGCGGGAGGTCGCGATCTTCCAGGCGAGATAGACGAGATAGGCCCCGCCGGCGAATTTCAGCGCCGTATAGAGAGCCGGCACCGTTTCCAGAACCGCGCCGAGACCCAACCCCACACCAAGCAGGAGCGTGAGAAAACCGATGCCGATGCCCAGCATGTGGGGAATCGTGCGCCGGAAGCCGAAATTGACGCCCGATGCAAGCAGCATCAGATTGTTAGGCCCCGGCGTGATCGATGTCACGAAGGCGAAGACGACAAGCGTGAAAAAGATTTCAGGAGACATGATGGGACACCCCGCTGCATGGGTGCTTGCAGCATCAGAAAAAGCCGAATTTCAGTGAGATGGGACTACATCCCCTCGGGCCCGCGATTCATCGCCGCCACGCCGGTGCGGCAGACTTCCACGAGGCCCAGCGGCTTCATGATAGCGATGAACTGGTCGATCTTCGCGCCCTTGCCAGTGATCTCGAAGATGAAATGCGCCGTGGTGGCGTCGATGACCTTGGCGCGGAAGGCGTCCGCCAGGCGCAGCACCTCGACGCGGTCCTCGCCGGTGCCCGCCACCTTGATCAGCGCCAGTTCGCGCTCGATCGGCCGCTCATGGCCGAGTTCCGCCGCGCGCACCGAGAGGTCGATCACCCGGTGCACCGGCACGATGCGCTCGAGCTGATGGCGGATCTGGTCGAGCACATGCGGCGTGCCGCGCGTCACGATGGTGATGCGCGAGAGATGCTGCTCATGCTCCGTCTCCGAGACGGTAAGGCTCTCGATATTGTAGCCGCGCCCGGAGAAAAGGCCGATGACCCGGGCAAGGACGCCCGGCTCGTTGTCGACCAGCACCGCCAGCGTATGGGTCTCCGGCTTCTCCGTCTCGCTGGCGATGAAATAGGCCGATCCGGAAGCTAGGTTCTGTGCGTTCATGATTTCGTTCTTTCAAGAGCATGATCCCAAAAGTTACAGACTTTTGGGACAAGACCATGCGTTTAAACAAGATTAGACCAGTTCCCGGCCTTTGGCGTCGATGGCGTTGGCGACGGCTTCGTCGGTCGCCTCGTCGGGCAGCAGCATCTCGTTATGTGCCTTGCCGGAGGGGATCATCGGGAAGCAGTTGGCGAGGTTGGCCACGCGGCAGTCGAAGATCACCGGCTTCTTGACGTCGATCATCTCCTGGATGGCGTCGTCGAGGGCGCCGGGCTTCTCGCAGCGTATGCCGTGCGCGCCATAGGCTTCCGCCAGCTTGACGAAATCGGGCATCGCCTCCGTGTAGGAATGCGACAGGCGATTGCCGTGCAGGAGCTGCTGCCACTGGCGCACCATGCCCATATACTGGTTGTTCAGGATGAAGATCTTGATCGGCGCCTCATGCTGGATCGCCGCGCTCATCTCCTGGATCGTCATCTGCACCGATGCGTCGCCGGCAATATCGATGACCAGCGCATCGGGATGCGCGATCTGCACGCCGAGCGCCGCCGGCAAGCCATAGCCCATCGTGCCGAGACCGCCTGAGGTCATCCAGCGGTTAGGCGCCTCGAAGCCGAAGAACTGCGCCGCCCACATCTGGTGCTGGCCGACCTCCGTGGTGATGTAGGTCTCGCGGTCCTTGGTCAGTTCATAAAGCCGCTGGATCGCGTATTGCGGCATGATGATGTCCTTGTTGGGCGTATAGGCCAGCGAATTGCGCGCCCGCCATTTGTCGATCTGCGCCCACCATTCGGCCATTGCCTGCTTCTCTGGCTTCCTCTCCGAAGCCCGCCACTGGCGCACCATATCTTCCAGTACCCGCTCGACATCGCCGATGATAGGCACGTCGACACGGACGGTCTTGTTGATCGAGGATGGATCGATATCGATATGGATCTTCTTCGAATTCGGCGAGAAGGCATCGAGCCGCCCGGTAATGCGGTCATCGAAGCGCGCGCCGACGCACAGCATGACGTCGCAATCATGCATCGTCATATTGGCCTCGTAGGTACCGTGCATGCCGAGCATGCCCAGCCAGTTCTTGCCCGATGCCGGATAGGCACCGAGCCCCATCAGCGTCGAGGTGATCGGGAAATTGGTCAATTCCACCAGTTCGCGCAGCAATTGACATGCCTGCGGACCGGAATTGACGACGCCGCCGCCCGAATAGATGACCGGCTTCCTGGCCGAGGCCATCAGCTGGACGGCCTGGGCGATCGCCTGCTGGTCGCCATCGACCGTCGGACGGTAGCTGGTGCGCGGCGCGGTCTGCGGCGGCGTGTAGATGCCCTTGGCGAACTGGACGTCCTTCGGAATGTCGACGACGACGGGCCCCGGACGGCCGGTGCTGGCGACATGGAAGGCCTCATGCAGGACGCGGGCGAGATCGTTGATGTCCTTGACCAGCCAGTTGTGCTTGGTGCAAGGCCGCGTGATGCCGACGGTATCGCACTCCTGGAACGCGTCGGAGCCGATCAGCGAGGTGGGAACCTGGCCGGAAATGCAGACGAGCGGGATGGAATCCATCAGCGCGTCCTGAAGCGGGGTGACGGCGTTGGTGGCACCAGGACCCGACGTCACCAGCATGACGCCGACCTTGCCGGTCGAGCGCGCATAGCCTTCCGCCGCGTGGCCGGCGCCCTGCTCGTGACGCACGAGAATGTGCTCGACCCGATCCTGCTGGAAGAGCTCGTCATAGATCGGCAGAACCGCGCCGCCCGGATAGCCGAAAATATGCTCGACGCCCTGGTCGATCAGCGCTTGCACAACCATCTCGGCGCCCGTCATCTCGCGGTTTCCCGTCGGGGGCGTATCTGCTTCGCGTTTTCCTGCCGTCATCGTCGTTTTCCCGTCTGCCGTTCCGTCTTTGCCGGATATGATTTCGTTTAGCTGGGTTGAGGATAATAAAAAAGGCCCCCGAGGGAGCCTGTGTGTCGCGCATGGGTGGCTATGCCGGATGGTTACACCATCCTGCCCACGCGCGTTCGTACTACGATAAGAATTGTCTTCATGGTGCGAACAGTAATCGCGCGGGGATGCGGGAGTCAACGGGAAAAATGCGAGGCATCAGAACATAAGCGATACCATTCCTCCCATCGTCATCCTCGGGCTTGACCCGAGAATCCACGGCAAGGAGCGTAAACGGTGCCATGGTCCTCCCTTCGCCTCCCCCCTCCAGAAGCAAACACCGTAACCTTATCTCAACACGCACCCGCTAGCATGCCCGCAATGAAACGGGGGCCTACCGGATGCAGCAAGACCATCCCAGTTCACTGCCGGACGCAGCAAAGCCGGCGGGCGGCGAACATATCGTCACGCGCAACCGCACCGAGGGTTACATCATCGAATGCGACGGCGACCGCGCCATCATCGCAGCCATAGCCGGGCCCTCGGTCACCGCGTCTGAGGATTACTGGGCCGTCGGGCAGCTCATCTCCGTGCGCGTCGGCGAAAACCGGCTGGTCGGGCTCATCCACAAGGTGGATATGCCGGATATCGCCTGGCAGAAGGACGCCGACAACGTTATCCACATCCATATCGAGTTGGTCGGCGAAGCCCGCTCCACGCCTGAGGGAAAATCCGCCTTCTCGTCCGGCATTTCGCAATATCCCCATATGGGCGCCATCGCCCATCGCATCCGGGCCGCCGATCTCGCCGCCATCTATGCCGCGAGCGAACGCAAGACCGTTGCCATCGGATCGCTGACGCAGGACGCGAGCATTCCCGCGCTCGTCTCGATCGACGATCTGCTTTCGCGCCATTTCGCCGTCGTCGGCACGACGGGCGTCGGCAAGTCGAGCGCGGTGACGCTGCTCTTGCGCAAGGTGGTCGCCGAGCGCCCCGACGTGCGCGTGCTGATCCTCGATCCGCACAACGAGTTCGCCACCGCCTTCCCTGACCATGCCATAGTCATGGACGCGGCCAATCTCGACCTGCCGTTCTGGATGTTCCGGCTGGAGGAGTTCGCGGACGTCTTGTTCCGCGGCCGCGAGCCCAATGCCGGCGAAATGGACGCGCTCAGGGATATGATCCAGCTCGCCCGCGAGCGCTGTCGCACGGGTGAAACCCAACAAGGCTCCGCCTTGCTGCGGCGACGCGAGCGCGACCACCGGGCAATCACGGCCGACACGCCTGTCCCCTACCGCATCGCCGACCTCCTGGCACTGATCGATGAGCGCGCGGGCCAGCTCGACGGCAAGGCGGAGCGACCGCACCTCAAGGCGCTGAAGACCCGGCTGGAATCGATCATCAACGATCCGCGCTTCCGCTTCATGTTCGCGGCCTCCACCATCGCCGACACGATGCGCCAGACGATCGCCCGCATCTTCCGCGTGCCGCAGGACGGCCGTCCGGTCTGCGTCTTCCAGCTTTCCGGCCTGCCGTCGGAGGTCGTCAATGCAGTAGCCTCGGTGCTCTGCCGCCTAGCGTTCGACCTCGCCACCTCGAGCGACGGCAAGATCCAGACGCTCGTCGTCTGCGAGGAAGCCCATCGCTATATCCCCGCCGACCCGGACGCCGGCTTCTGGCCGACGCGCCAAGCCATTGCCCGCATTGCCAAGGAAGGTCGCAAATACGGCGTCTATCTCGGCGTCATCACCCAGCGTCCCGGCGAACTGGACCCGACGATCCTGTCGCAATGCAACACCGTCTTCGCCATGCGGCTCGGCAATGAGCGCGACCAGCAGATCATCAGGGGCGCAATATCAGGCGCGGCCAGGAGCATGACGAATTTCCTCGCCTCCATCGCCAACCGCGAGGCCATCGCCTTCGGCGAGGCTCTGTCGACGCCGATGCGCATGACCTTCGAGACCATACCCCCGGGCAAGCTGCCGGGCGCGCATATGCAGGAACAGCAGCAATTGATGCGCATGGGCGACCGGCGGATCTCGCTCGAAAGCGTGATCGAGCGGCTGCGCCATTTCGACAATGCCGCTTCCGACACTCCGGAGACTTTCGGCTACCAACCGGCCGTGGAGCCGACAGAAGAGCAACGCCCGTCCATCCCGCCGATCCTGCCGCTCGATCCGGGCCAGCGGGCGCCTGTACCGGAGGCGGAATCCGACTGGCGGATGCGTCACGCCGAAACGCGGGAAGACCATCTCAGAATGCTGGACAAGCAGCAGCCCCGCGCCAACGACCTCGTCCGGTCTTTCCGTAACGACAGGAGCTAGGCACTCCGCCGACCGAGGCCCTCTGCTAGCAATGTGGTCACAAGCATATTGAGCGATACGCCTTCACGCTCGGCGCGGCGGGCCAGGGCAGCGTGCAGCGATTTCGGAACACGCTGACGCCATTGACCACCGTAGACTTCGCCGCTGGCAGGAACCGGACGACCGAGTTCCTGTAAGGTGGCCAGATAGGATTTCAGTGCGTCAACGCCCTCTCTTATAGCCTCCTCCGGCGTTTCCCCGTCCGCAATGCAGCCGGGGTAATCCGGAAACTCAATGAGATAACCTCCGCCTTCCTCTTGCGTCAGCGGGCGGATTTCAAAGCGGGGCAATGTCATTTCAGTTGCCATCGTCTTCTCCTGCGCGGTCTATCAGCTCGAGAAACTTTTTCACGTAAACCGGCTTGATCGGCTTGTGCGCTGGTACTGTCAGCGGCACGTGGCCTGGATAGCTGAATGTCACATGGCTGGTTCCCGGCTGCCGCCAGTCGATTCCTTTCCTGCTGGCCAAGGTTGTAAGATCGTCGATGCTCCAATCCCGAGGATTGTTGCGCATCCGGTCGATCAGTTATCTATCCGCGTCATACCAATATGGTATCATATAAGGAACCATCAAGATTCAATAGAACTGAATATGGCGTCCATTATGGGTCGTCCTCACACACAAACCCGGTCGCGGCCCAGATTCTTGGCGTTATAGAGCAGCTTGTCCGCCCGCCGGTAGAACTCCTGCCAGCTCTCACGCCGGTCCCATACGGCGACGCCGATGCTGGTCGTCACTTTCAGTTGCGCGTCCTCGATCGTGATATTGAGCTCCGAGATGGCCTTGCGGATGCGGTCGGCGAGCTTGGCCAGCAAATCCTTGTCCATATTGGGGGCGACGACGGCGAACTCCTCGCCGCCGAGGCGCGCCACCACATCGTGGTAGCGGGTATAATCCTTCAGACACCGGGCGACCGCGCGCAGCACCGCGTCTCCAACATCGTGGCCGTAGGTATCGTTGATCGATTTGAAATGGTCGAGATCAAGGATCATCAGCCCGACCGGCTTGTTGATGCGGCCGAACTGCGCCAGATATTCCTTCAGCGCCTCGTCGAAATAGCGCCTGTTCTGCATGCCGGTCAGGCCGTCGGTCAGCGCCGCCTGCGCCAGCGATTCGGACCGCGCCGAGAGAATCTGCGTCATCTCCTGCAGCTTGCCATGGTCCTGCGCCTGAATGCGGATCAGCGGATAGATCAGGAAAATGCCGCAGAGCAGCGCTGCAATCAGAAAGAGAGCGGCGAGAGAATTGGCTTCTATGACATAACGAATCAACGCGGTGACGTCCGAATCCACCGAGATCGGCAACAGCATGTCCAGCGCCGTCCTGGCGCGATAGAGCATGATGCCCACGCCGCCCAGGAAGACGATCAGGATAAAGAATGATGTCTCCGACTTATGAAAACGCATGTGCAAGCGCCACCCCCCTGAGCCGCCATATTCAACCTACAGGCGTTTCGGCCCCGTTAATCGCGTCATCCGAATAATCGTTGTTTGCCGCGGCGTCAGGAAAAAGATCGCGTCTGGTTTACATCGCGTAAAATCTGCCAGCCGGAATCGAGCTGATTGCGGAACCAGGTCATCTGCCGCTTGGCATATTGCCGTGTCGCTGCCTTCGTCCGCTCGCAGGCTTCCTCGAACGAGATATCCCCGGCGAGTGCCGCGCCGATCTCGCGCACGCCGATGGCCTTCATCGCCGGCAGCTTGTCGGAGAGCTCCAGTGCTAGCAACGCCTTGACCTCCTCCACAGCACCTTCCCGCATCATCATGTCGAAACGCTGCGAAATGCGCGCCGCAAGCCACGCCCTGTCCGGCAGGATCACCGCCCGATGCGCACTTTCGGCACCGATGAGCGCCCTGCCCCGCTCCTTCTGCCAATCATAAATCGACCGTCCGGAAGCCTCCATCACCTCCAGCGCGCGGACGATCCTCTGCCCGTCCGAAGGCCTGAGGATTTCGGCCGCAACGGGATCCATGTCCTTCAGCGCCCGGTGCAGCGCCGGCGCACCTTCCGCATCGAGGCGCGCCCGCCAATGCTGGCGTATCGCATCCGGCACATCAGGCATCTCCGACAGACCTCCAAGCAGAGCGCGGAAGTAGAGCCCCGTGCCGCCGACGAAGACGGGCACGCGGCCCTGGAGCTCCGGCCGGGCCAGCACCGCCTCGACATCCCTGAGCCAGCGCCCGGTCGAATAGAGCTGCGACGGCGGCACATGGCCGTAGAGATAGTGCGGAACCGCCGCCAGATCCGCGGCCTGCGGCCGCGCCGTCAGGAGGTCGAGCACGTCATAGACCTGCATGGAATCGGCGTTGACGACGTACCCCTCCCGCTCCCTTGCCAGACGCAGCGCCAGAGCCGACTTGCCGCTCGCCGTCGGTCCGGCTATCAGGATCGCGTTCTTGATCGTCACCTTACTCACCTTGCCGGGAATTGTTGTTCATGTCTCTCGTCGCCACGCTGATTGCCAATCCGGCCCGTCCTGTCCTGTCGCCGTCGCTGGGGATTAAAGCCTGCGCCGCGGTGAATGCAACCGGACTTTACTGGCTGGCGGACGGCATCGCCTGCGATCTGGCCCTGAAAGACGGCGCAGTTCCCGCCGAAGCCGCCCAACGCCTGCGGGAGACGATAGATGGCGAGCCGATCGACATCGTCGTGCAGGAACAGGACACGCGACGCAAGAAGATGCTGATCGCCGACATGGATTCCACCATGATCGGGCAGGAATGCATCGATGAGTTGGCCGAGGAAGTGGGCCTGCGCGACGCCGTGGCTGCGATCACCGCCCGCGCCATGAACGGCGAGATCGCCTTCGAGCCGGCGCTGCGCGAGCGTGTAGCGCTGCTGAAAGGGCTCCCCCTATCCGTCATCGACAAGGTGATCGCCAGCCGCGTCACGCTGACGCCGGGCGGCGTCGAGCTGGTGCGCACCATGAAGAAGCATGGCGCCTATACAGCGCTGGTCTCCGGCGGCTTCACCGTCTTCACCCGGCGCATCGCCCAGATGATCGGCTTCAACGAGGACCGCGCCAATCTGCTTCTCGACGATGGCGAGATGCTGACCGGCGAAGTGGCCGAGCCGATACTCGGACGCGAGGCGAAGGTGGAACGGCTGATCGATATCTGCGCCAGGCTCGGAATAACCACCGAGGATGCCATCGCCGTCGGCGACGGCGCCAATGATCTCGGCATGCTGCAGCTCGCCGGCACCGGCGTCGCGCTTCATGCCAAGCCCGTTGTGGCCGAGCAGGCGAAGATCCGCATCGACCACGGCGACCTTTCGGCCCTGCTCTATATTCAGGGCTACCGCAAGACGGATTTCGTCCCATGATCGTCGCGGAAACCAAGCGGCTGATCCTTCGCAACTGGCGGGACGGCGACCGAGTGCTCTTTCATGAGATCAATTCCGACACTGAAGTCATGGAGTTCTTCGGTTTTGTCCGCGATCGGGAGCAGTCGGACGAATTGCTCGACAGATTGAAGCGCGATATCGAGGCGACGGGCTACGGCTTCTATGCGCTCGAAGAGCGCGCCACAGGCATCTGCCTCGGCTTCGCCGGCCTGGCTCTCACGGACCTCGAGCCGCATTTTTCAAAGGGAACCGTCGAGATCGGCTGGCGCCTCGCAAGACCTCATTGGGGCAAGGGCTATGTAACGGAAGCCGGGCGCCGGCTGCTTTCACTGGGTTTTGACGAGCGCGGGCTGGACGAGATCGTCTCCTTCGCCGTCTTCAACAATCACCGCTCCACCGCCGTCATGGAACGCCTCGGCATGAAACGCGATCCGGCCCGTGACTTCGACCACCCGAAGGTGAGCGCCGCCACCCCGCATCTCAAGCCGCACGTCACCTACAGCATTACGCGGCAGGATTGGGCTGGAAACAGAGAGTGAGCATCCGGCGATAAGTGATTCGAAGCGCTGACTAAAGCGTTTCAGCGTCTGACAGAAGCAGCGCTTTTATGCCGAAGCAGCGCTTCTATGCTCCGGCGACAGGCCTCAAGGTGATGGCGGCCTTGGCACTTAGGTCAAGACCTCGCAATTGCGTCATCCTCGGGCTTGACCCGAGACCCCATTCCGAACCGTCGAAACCACATCCATCGTCTGACATGCAGGCGTTACGCCACCGTTCCGGAATGGATCATCGGATCAAGTCCGATGATGACGTCTGTGTGCGTATTCACCGTCTTCTCAACTGCGTCGGCTGCGCGCAATAGCCTGAAGATCGAGCGCTTCCATCAAAACATGAAACGCTCTAAGCTGTCCTTCTCCCGCCTACTCCATCCGCACGGTAACAAAGCGTAATTCGCCGGTCTTCGAGGCGAGCATCAGGAGCGCGTTCTTGCGGCCTTCCTTGCGCAGACCGTCGACGCGCTTTTCCACATCGTCGGGCGACTTAACCGTCTGCTGGCCGATATCGACGATCACCTCGCCTGGCGCGATGCGCTTTTCCGCCGCCGCTGAATTGGGCTCGACTTCCGTCACCACCACGCCCTCGACATCGGACGCGATCTCGAACCGCGTCCGCATCTCCTCATCGAGAGCGGCGAGCTTCATGCCCAGCACATCGACCGATGCGGGCTTGGCCGGCTGTTCGGTGTTCTGGTTGCTTCCTTCGTCGTCGGAGCTGCCCTTCGTTTCCTGCTTCTCGAATTCCTCCAGGCGTCCGAGCTTGACCTTGACGGTCTTCTCCTCGCCCTTGCGGATGACCACCACGTCGACTTCCTTGCCCACCGGGCTCTCGGCCACGATGCGCGGCAGGTCGCGTGCGCTGTCGACAGGTTTGCCATCGAATCTGGTGATGACGTCGCCCGGCTGGATTTCCTTGTTGTCGGCATTGCCGCCCTCGACAAGGCCTGCCACCAGCGCGCCCTTGGTCGACTTCATGCCGAGGCTTTCGGCGACATCGTCGGTGACGGGCTGGATGCGCACGCCGAGCCAGCCGCGGCGGGTCTCGCCGAATTCCTTCAGCTGATCGATGACACTCACCGCCATCTCGGTCGGAATGGCGAAGCCGATCCCGATCGAGCCGCCGGATGGCGAGATGATCGCCGTGTTCACGCCGATGACCTCGCCGTCCATGTTGAACAGCGGCCCGCCGGAATTGCCCCGGTTGATGGCCGCATCCGTCTGGATGAAGCTGTCATAGGGGCCGGAATTGATGTTGCGGTTGCGCGCCGAGATGATGCCCAGGGTCACCGTGCCGCCGAGGCCGAACGGATTGCCGATGGCCATCACCCAGTCGCCGATCCGGGATTTCTGCGAATCGCCGAATTTCACCGCCGTCAGCTTGTGCTTCGTCGGATCGATCTTGAGCACGGCCAGATCGGTCTTGGTGTCCTTGCCCAGCACCTCCGCCTTCAGCTTCGTCCCGTCGTTGAAATTCACCTCCACCTCATCGGCATCCGCGATGACGTGATTGTTGGTGACGACGATCCCCTTCTCCGCGTCGATGACGAAGCCCGAGCCGAGCGATTGCACCCGGCGCGACGGCCCGCCTTCCCCGCCCCGTCCCTGCGGTCCGAAGAAATCGTCGAAGAACTCCTGGAAGGGCGAGCCCTCGGGCATTTGCGGCATGGGCACCTGATCGCCGCCCGGCCCCTTCACATTCTGCGCCGTGGAGACGTTCACCACCGCATCGATCAGCTTTTCCGCGAGATTGGCAACCGATCCCGGGCCTTCGGCAGCCTGGATCGGCGGGATCGACACCTGCGCAATCGCGCCGAATGTCATCGCACCGATGGCGAGCGCCGCAATGCCGCCGCGAAGAAAGCCGGATCGAGTTCCCAAGGCCATAAGCGCAAACTCCGATAATATGTGACAAGCGGTCGGCAACGCCGCGCGCGAGACCGCACCGCTATCATTTCACTGCCCAAAAAATACGGCTTGTTTGCGGCCTTGAAAAGCCGCTCCGGACGAAACAGGGATGAAAAGAACGTTATCCGCGCGCCAGCCAGACGATGACAACGCCGGCAGCGATGGCGAGGATGCCGACGACCCGCAGCACCGTGTCGGGCAGTTCCGCCACATCCCGGGCAAACCGCTTGGCGAGAAATGGAAAGCCGCCGTAAAGCAGCCCTTCGAAGACGAAGAGCAGGCCCACGGCGGCGATGAAGTCGTTCATGAACGGCCGGCTCGCTTATCGTGCCGGCGCCGGAGGATTGGCCGGCGCACCGGCCGCCCCTTCCCTGTTGATAACAGGCACATTACCCTGCGCGTCCTGGAAATAGCGGAAGAATTCCGAATCCGGCGACAGCACCATGGTCGTGCCCGATGTCTCCAGAGCCTGCTCATAGGCCGCCATCGAACGGTAGAAGGCGAAGAAATCGGGGTCCTTCTGGAACACCTCGGCGAAGATACGGCTGCGCTCACCTTCGCCCTCACCACGCAGGATTTCCGATTCCTTTCGCGCTTCGGCGAGAATTTCCACCACCTGGCGATCAGCCACGGCGCGGATGCGCTGTGCTGCTTCACGGCCGCGGGCACGCAGGCGCTCCGCTTCCGCAAGACGCTCTGCCTTCATCCGGTCGTAGGTCTGCTGCGAGACCTCCGCCGTGAGGTCCGTGCGGCGGATGCGTACGTCGGCGATCGTCAGGCCGAGCGACGTGGCGTCGGGCCGCAACTGGTCGCGCACCTCCCGCATCATGTCGCCGCGTTCCTCGGAAAGCGCCGCCTCGAAGCCGCGCAGACCATAGACGCTACGCAATGCTGCATCGAGACGCGTGCGCAGGCGCTGCTCGGCAAGCGTCGTATTGCCCGAAACCGTCTGGCGGAAGCGCCGTGCATCGGTGATCCGGTAAACCAGAAACGCATCGACATCGTAGAACTTGCCACCCGAAACCTGAACCCGGATATCATCGAGATCGAAGCGCAGAAGGCGATCGTCGATCATCTGCACATTATCCGCATCGAAGAAACCGAAAGGCAGCTTGAAATAAAGGCCTGGCTCGGTTTCCACTTTGACGATCTGGCCAAAGCGAAGAACGATGGCTTGCTGACGCTCGTTGACGATGAATATCGACGAATAAAGCAAAAGGGCAGCGATGGCGATGATGCCCGCAATGATGGGAAAACGGTTCTGGTTCATCACTGGCTGGCTCCCGTCGTCACGCTGCTTCCTCCGGTCGTACTCCCGGGCGCCACACTGTTGTTCGTACCGGGTGCACGCTGGCGCATCAGCTCATTGAGCGGCAGATAAGGCACCGTTCCCTGACCCGGCTCGATGATCACCTTGTTGGAGCCTTTCAGAACGCGCTCCATCGTTTCGAGGAACAGGCGCTTGCGCGTCACGTCAGGCGCCTTGACATACTGGTCATAGACCGAGGTGAAGCGCTGTGCCTCACCGGTCGCTTCCTGAACGATCCGGTCCTTGTAGGCAGCTGCCTCTTCGCGGACCTGCGCGCCTTGACCACGGGCCGCGCCGAGTTTCTGGTTCGAATACTGGTTGGATTCCTCGACGAAGCGGTCTTCATCCTGTTCCGCACGCTGCACCTCATCGAACGCGTCGGCCACCTCGGGCGGCGGCGCTGCGTCCTCGATCGAAACGGCATTGATCTGGATGCCGGCATTATAGTTGTCGAGCGCCGCCTGCACGATATCGCGCACGCTGTTCGCGATCGCGGCACGGTTGTCGCGGAACACGTCCTGCGCGGGGCGCCGGCCGACGATCTCACGGATGGCGCTCTCGGAAACCTGCTGCACCATGTTGTCGGGATTCTCCACATTGAAGAGATAGGCGCGCGGCGCGACCACCTGATAGAGCACCGAGAACTGGACATTGACGATGTTCTGGTCGCCGGTCAGCATCAGCCCCTGCGTGGCGCCACGCGTGCCCTGACCGCCGATATTGATCTGCTTTTCGACGATCTGCGCCTTTTCATAGGTTTCGATCGGCCACCAATGGAAATGCAGGCCCGGCTCGGAGATTTCTTCCTTCGGCTTGCCGAAACGCAGTTCGACGGCGAGTTCGTCCGGCTGCACGGTATAGATGCACTTGAAAAGCCAGAAGGCGAGGAGCACGGCGCCGCCGGCGATATAGAGGGCGTAATTGCTGCCACCGCCGCCGGGAATCGCCCGCTTCAGCCGGTCCTGGCCCTTGCGCAGAATATCTTCCAGATCAGGTGGCGTTCCCGGACCGCCGCGTGGCCCCTTCGGCCCCTGTCCCCAGGGTCCACCGCTATTGTTGCCGCCACCGCCCCACGGGCCGCCGCCGCCATTCTGATTACTCCAAGGCATCCTTATCCTCTCATTTCGCACGCAGAGGTAACGTGCGACCTCCCGGCATCAATTGATGTTTCTCGTTTATAGGGATGGTGAAAGCCGCTTTCAACGCAGGCGAGGATTTTTCGATACGGTTTTGGTCAAAACCGCGAAATCGTCCCAATGCGGAGGTATTCCATACAAATTGATGACTCGTCATAAATCAGAAAAGAAATCGAGTTGTTGCTCATCCGCCATAATATCACTATCGGATCGCTCGATCATCGCCACGTATTTATCCCAAACATCTGAAATATCTTTTCCTCTTCCCATAAAGTATTCTTTAGAAAAAAGCCTATGAAGCGGCTTCCTTCTAATCAAACACGAAATTCTAAATGGAAATTGATCGCCATCGCCCTTTAGAAAATCTTTTTCTGAATGAAACCGCCATTCTTTATTATCAAAATCGACATCAAATTTCGCATCACCATTAATGTGACCGCAAAATACTTCAGTAAGAAATACTTTATTTATATATTTCATAAATAGATTGTATATTTCCTCTCCACCAATAATAAAGAATTCTTTTTTCTGCAAAAGAATAGAGTGATAATCAGCCAGCATTAAGGCTGTCTCAGGGGTATCAGCCCATTTTACATTTACCGTATCAGCAATAGGAGACCGGGACAGGATAATATTTACCCGCCTAGGGAGCGGCTTACCTATAGACTCAAATGTTTTCCTCCCCATTATTATGGCATGACCTTGGGTTCGCATACGAAAGTGCTTAAGATCTGTTTTCAGATGCCACGGCAGCGCGTTTTCAACCCCAATAATTCGATCAGGATAACTTCTTGCCACAAGGGATGTAGCAGAAGGCATTCTGATTCTTTTTGTTTGTGCCACGGGTTACCGCCTTGATTTGTAATGCTCGCGCCCCTCAGCGGGAGCCATAGGTAATTGACCGGTGCCTATTCGCAGAAAAGGAACTTTGGAACAAGAGAAGGCATCCACCATCTATAGCGCCCCACCACGGGAATGCCGTCATGTAGCCGTGATGGCGCGTAAGATTCCCATCAAGCGGAGTTGGCAGCGCCAAGACGTCTCCGTGCTGCGCTCATCAGACTGCCACATCCGCCTTGATCGCGGCGTGCGGCTCGTAGCCCGTCACCTCGAAATCATCGATCCTGTAATCGTCGATGCTCGCAGGCTTGCGCAGAAGGCGCATCCGCGGGAACAGCCGGGGCTCACGCGTCACCTGCTCGCGTGCCTGTTCCAGATGGTTCAGATAGAGATGCACGTCGCCGCCCATCCAGATCAGTTCACCGGGGTCGAAACCGGTCTGCTGGGCCACCATCATCAGCAGCGCCGCGCCGCCGACGAAATTGAACGGCGCGCCAAGCTCCAGATCGCAGCTGCGCTGGAAAATCAGGAGGTTGAGCCTGTTTCCTCCGGTGACGTGGAACTGGTAGACCATGTGGCAGGGCGGCAGCGCCATTTCAGGCAGTTCCGGCACGTTCCAGCCGTGGAAGAGCATGCGCCGGCTCGACGGATTGGTCTTCAGCGTCTCGATGACAGTCGCGACTTGGTCGTATTCCTTGCCGTCCGCGCCAAGCCAGCGCCGCCACTGTTTGCCATAGACCGGCCCGAGGTCGCCCCATTTCAACGCGAATTCGTCATCCTCCAAGATGCGCTTCTCGAATTCGGGCTGCGAGATATCCTCACCGGTTGCCTTGCGGTATTTGTCGAGCGGCCAGTCCGTCCATATCCGCACATTCTCCCGCAGGAGCGGCCGGATATTGGTCTCGCCGGTAAGGAACCACAGCATCTCCTTGACCGCCAGCTTCCAATAGACCCGCTTCGAGGTCAGGATCGGCACCGTGCCGTCCGAAAGATCGAACCGCAGCATCGCGCCGAATGTCGAAAGCGTGCCGACGCCGGTGCGGTCGATTCGCCTGTCCCCCTTCTCAAGGATATGGGACATGAGGTCGAGATATTGATATTCGGGATGGCGCGGCATTGTCTTCTCCAAGAGCGGGCCCCCGCTTCCGGGGACTCGCATGTTGGTGCCAAAATAGCAAAACCCCGGCGCGGACGCCGGGGTTTCACATGAGAATCAACAAAAATCAGAGGCTCTCGAGCTTTCCGAGCGCTTTTGCGGTCAGATAATAGAAGGTGACGCGCTGCTTGTCGCGATCGCCCTTCATGAGTTCGCCGACGCTCTGGATCGCCGCATTGGCCTTGTCGACATCGGCAACGCCGAGCTTCTTCTCGACCCAGCTCTTGCGCACGCGCTCGACTTCCGTCGGGTCACTCATCGCTACCAGCGAGGCGTCCCTGCTGCGCAACGCCACGCCGAGATGCTTGACGATCTTCTCGACAACCGCCGGATCCGCACCGGCATCATAGCGGCGGACATCTTCGATATATTCGCTCATTGACCGTTCTCCTTCGACTCTGGCCCCATTATCGGCTGCGGAACAGCCAAATTTGAATGGAATCTTCCGTGCACCCACTATTGCAAAACATTGACTAGCAAAAAACGCCTGTCAATGCGCTTGAGGACGATGCACCCGATTGGACACATAAGAACGTGAAGGAATGCCGAAGAGGCGGGCCGGCAACGGCTAAATGCCGGCATGCCGGCACCGCGAATTCGTGCCGGAACCCCTTCCAATTCCAGAAAGGCGCACTTATATAGGGATTGCCGGCTTCGGCCGGCTATGGTGATAAACGGACGATGTAATAAGCCCATTGGACCCGGGGGCGGTACCCGGCGCCTCCACCAGAATGCAGCCAAGGCAAGTCCAGGAAAAGTGGACAGCGGTTTTCCGTCAGGACTTGCAAAATGAGATGGCTGCCTTCTGGCGGGGGCGAAATAGGATCGACAAGGGTGTAAAGATCGCTCTTTTGCCCGGCATTGTACCACCGTTATCGGGCTAACTCAGTAGTTGCAAACGACAACTATGCGGAGGCACGTCTCGCCGCTTAATGCGGTGCGATAGCTTCAAATCAAGCCTTAGGCCGTCGCAGGTCTAAGCGGGGTTCGGAGGCACCTGGCAACAGAAGCCTCCACTTCCCCCGCTTTTCCCGTTTTATTCTGCCGGCACTTCCGCCGGAATTTCCGTCTGCGTCCTGCCGCGCCGGCGTCCCAGCGACAATTGCGTCAGAAGCAATGCCGCGATCGCGCAGGCAGCGATGCCGCCGACCATCGGCAGCGCCGTTCCGTCAAAGAAGACGCCCGCAATGCCCATGGCGATTGCGGCGGCGACGAATTGCAGTGTCCCCATCAGGGCCGAAGCGGTGCCCGCGATCGCGCCATGGTCCTCGAGCGCCAGCACGCCTGTCGTCGGCAGCACCAGCCCCAGGAAGCCGTAACCGACGAACAGGAACGCCGCCATGACCGGCAGTGACTGAAAGCCCAGGATCATGGCCACCAGCAGCAGCGTCATCGCCGCCGCATAACCGCCGACCGCCATGCGCACCACATGCTTGAGCCCATATCGCCCGGCCAGCCAGCCGGAGAGCTGCGATACGCTGAAGAACGACACCGCGTTGATCGAAAAGGCGATGCTGTATTGCGCCGGCGTGAGCCCGTAATGGTCGATCAGCACGAAGGACGAATTAGCGAGATAAACCAGGAACGACGACAGTCCGAGACCGCCGATGAAGGTCAGCGCCAGGAAATTTCCGTCCTTCAGGAGCAGCCGATAGGCCGCAAGTGCCGCACCGAGGCTGCTTTCCACCCGCATCGCGGGCGGCCGGGTCTCCTTGAGCGAGGTGGCGAGCAGCACCATGCCGACGAGGGCGGCGAGCAGCACGGCCCAGAACACGCCACGCCAGCCGAAGAAGGTGATGATCGCCGTCCCAGTCAGCGGCGCGAGAATCGGCGAAATGCTGAAGACGAGCATCAGGAGCGACATCAGCCGCGCCGCGTCCACGCCCGTATGCAGGTCGCGCACGATGGCGCGCGAAATCACCATGCCGGCGCTGGCGCCGATCCCCTGCAGGAAGCGGAAGGCGACGAGCGTGTCGATATCGCCGGCAAGCGCCGAACCGATGCTGCCGATGGCAAAGAGAATGAGCCCGCCATAAAGCGGTGCCTTGCGGCCGAGCATATCCGAAAGCGGCCCGTAGAAAAGCTGCGACAGCGCCATCGAAATGAAGAAGGCGAGCAGGCTCATCTGCACCGCGCTCGTTTCCGCCGCGAGATCGGCTCCGATCGTCGGCAATGCTGGGAGATACATGTCGATCGCAAAGGGGCCGATTGCAGACAGCAGTCCGAGAATGATCGCTGTTTGAAGAAATCTGGATGACATCACGGAAACTTTCGAAAGGAACGATCGACCGGCGTGGCAATACGCAGGCGACACGGGCTCCGCCGGGTCGGTCGTGATGGGAAATGGAGAAATCCCTGATACCGCCTCCTTTGCGAAGGCGGTGGCAGGCTATATGCATAACGTCCAATTGATTGGACAGTGATGTCAAATTAGACAGTATTGTCTAAATCGTCAACCCGTCTTATCTTTAAGCCATGAATGATACTGACAAATCTGCTGCCACGGCGTTTCGCCCGCCCACCGCTCTCGCCGATGGCGGGCAGGACTTCATACCTTCCGGCAACGGCCAGTGCTACACCCGACCGGGCAGCGGGCAATGCATGAAGCGCAATTCCATCCTGGATGCGGCCGCGCGCACCTTCTGCCGCGACGGCTTCACCGGCGCCAGCATCGACCTGATCGCCGCCGAGGCGGGCGTATCCCGCCAGACCATCTATAATCACTACCGGGACAAGGAGATGCTGTTCGGCGCCGTGGTCGACGATATCATGGGGCGCATGAATGCCATTCTCTACGATATTCTCGCCACTTTTCCCGAGGAATCCGACAATCTGGAAGATGACCTCACCCTTTTTGCCGCCAGACTCGGCAAGAAATTGATGTGCAACAGGGATGGCGAGTTCCTGCGCAGGCTGATCCAGGCGGAAGGCGAGCGTTATCCCCGGTTGCTCGAGACCTGGCGCAAGAACGGCCCCGCCAAGGTCTGGTCGGCGATCGCCGCCAGGCTTGCGCGGCTTGCCCATGGCGGCGCCCTCGATATCGGCGATCCCGATCTTGCCGCGCGCCAGTTCCTGGCCCTGGTCAATGCCGATTTCCAGTTTTGCGGTGTGCTGGGGCAAAAGCCGACGGAACAGGAGATCGAGGACAGCGCGCGCAACGGTGTGCGCACGTTCCTTCGCGCCTTCGCCAGATCATCGGCCAAGGCCGATGCGCCAGCAAGCTCAGACGTGGCGCTTTCCTGACCTCTCCTCCCGTCAATTGACGCTGAGGGCGTTTCCCCGGTCGCAATTGCTGTGGGCTTGCGTCATAATGGCGACGTTTTATGACGCTTTCGCTTCACATCGAACTTGACATCGAACCGCGAATCCGTGGGATAAGCACCTTATGGTCCAGGATCTGATCCGATACGATATTCTTGCTCAGGAAGCGCTCCGCGGTGTCATCCGCAAGGTGCTGTCGGAGGTCGCCAAGGCGGGCTTGCCTGGCAACCACCATTTCTTCATCACATTCCTCACGGAAGCTCCGGGCGTTCGCATCTCGTCGCGTCTGAAGGAGAAATATCCCGAGCAGATGACGATCGTATTGCAGCACCAGTTCTGGGACCTGCAGGTGACGGAGCAGATCTTCGAAGTGGGCCTGTCTTTCGGTGATGTGCCGGAACGTCTCATCATCCCGTTCTCCGCCATCCGCGGCTTCTATGATCCTTCGGTCAATTTCGAGCTGGAGTTCGACGTCTCGACGCAGGAACCGGCCGGCGCCAATGATTCCGATGCAGGGATCACCACCATCGAACCGATGCAGGACGCCGGCGCGCCTGAAGAGACGGTGAAGCCGAAGGCAAGGCCAGCCGGCAAGGCGAAAAAGCCCGCCGCAAAGACATCGGACGACGGAGCGAAGGAGGACGAGACGAAGCCCTCCGCCGATGTCGTCTCGCTCGATGCGTTCCGCAAGAACAAGTAACCTGGCCCGCAGTGGCGATATTGAAGTCCGGCCGCTGGTTGATTGGCGAGGTTCCGGAATGGAAAAACGCTTCATAGTTCGGCTTCAGGCTCCAAGACACTTCATATAAACAGAAGCGCCAACGCCACCCCAAAACAAGGATCCGCTCCGATGAGCGACATCGTCAACCTGCGCCAGTTCAAAAAGCGAAAGGCGCGTGACGAAAAGGAAAAGGCCGCCGCGGAAAACCGCATCCGCCATGGGCGGACGGGCGCCGAGAAGAAGTTCGAGCGCGAGCAGGCGCGAAAGACAGGCGAATTCCTCGACCGCAACCGCCTGGACCCGGCAACGCCCCACCCCGGAAAAGCCGGGGACGAGGATGCATGAGCGCTGACCCCGCATCCGGGTCCGGCAGCATCGTGCGCAAGCGCTCCGTCAGCATTCGCGGCCACGCGACCAGCTTTTCCCTGGAGGACGCCTTTTTCGAGATCATCGAGGCGATCGCGCGTCAGCGCGGCATTTCGCTTGCCGCTCTGGTTGCCGAGATCGACGACCGGCGCGACCGGCGGGCGAACCTCTCCTCCGCCCTCCGTCTCCACGCGCTCGAATGGGTGAAATCCGGCGGCAGGATTGAGCCCTGAGGGCGGCCTACCCTGAATATATGCAAGCGGTTTTACCAATTCCGTTGCGGGTGATCAGGCTGCTTGTACTCCCTTGCCGTGGATCCCCGGGTCAAGCCCGAGGATGACGACTGTAAAAGGCAAAGTGCCTAAAACATCAGGCGCAGAGGCTGACATTTGTTGGTAATGGCAGGCGCAGCCGTTAGAATATTAGCCATTCCGTCCCTACTATCGTCATCCTCGGGCTTGACCCGGGGATCCACGGCAAGGGAGCGGGAATGTTGATGACGATTGCAACGGGATCTAGAAACCTGTGGTGGATTATTCGCGTGCCTCAATGCTGCGCATTAGGGCAACGGCTCTGAAATGCTCGCTACGCTACGGCGACGGCCCTTCCAGCGTCTTCAGGAATTCATCGAGCGACTGGCCATCCTGCGGCAGTTCCGTCTGGCCGTTCCCTGCCGGCGGCCGGTCAGCCGGAATGCTGCCGGACCACGCCGGGACCTGCTGCGCCCGGCGTACCGCTTCCTGCTTGGCCGCCAGACGGGCGGCTTCCGCCCTCGCCCGCGCTTCCTCCTCGGCCTTCCTGCGCGCCTCTTCCTCGGCGCGCTGGCGCTCCTCGGCTCGCGCCTGATAAAGCGCCACCTCGCGGCGCAGCCGCTGCTTTTCCACCAATGCCGCCTGCATCGCCTCCACCCGGTCCTGCTCGCGTTCCAGCGCGCGCTGCGTCAGGAACTGCACGAGCGGTTGGCGATCGAACGTCACTGACGGGTCGCGGTAAGGCCCTTCCATATTGAAGCGCACCACCGGCTCGGCGCCGACGAGCGCCTCCGCACCCGGCTTGAAGGTGAAGGCGCCCTGCGCGCCGATCGTCATGCCGGCAAGGTCGAACCGGAAATCGGAGGAGAGCGCCACCTTATCCGTTTCGAGCTGGAACGACGGCACGCGCGCCGTGCCGCCGGCGACCGTGAATGCCAGCTCTGCCGGCCCGGGGATGAACGCGCCCGAGCCGAGTTGCCCCGCCGCCAGTACGTCGAAGGCGGCCGCCGGCGTATTCGAATCCGCCTTGTCCGCCGCCGCGATGATCGGCTGCAGCGCATCCTGATTGAACCCGTTGATCGACAATCCGTCGACGGCGAGAACGCCGGACCCCGCCATAGATCCCACCAACTCGTCCACGCTTTTGCCGGTGCCGTTGAGCGAGGCGGACAGCTTGACCGTTCCACCGAGCGGCGCCCCGCCATCCTGCAAGCGATAGAGCCCATCGAGTTTGCCGCCCTCCCAGGTGAACTGGGTCGAGGCAAGCGCGGTGCCACCGGTATTGCGCAGACCGAAGGTGCCGCCGAGCTTGCCGCCATGGAGCGTGCCAGCGAGATCGTTGAGATTGAGCGCGTCGCTTCCCTTGACGAGCTTGGCCGAAAACCCGGTCACGGTGCCGAACCAGCCGGCATCGGCGGTTTCTGCGCCAAGCGTCAGATCGGCCAGCAGCGGAAAGGTCGGCGCATTGGCGAACTGGCTATCGGGCCAGACACCGCGTTTCCCGCCGGCTTCGCTCATTTCGAATGCCTGCGGCCCGAGCATGAAGGCGGCAAGCGCTTCGAGATCGAGGCGGCCCGCCTTGACCTCGCCCTTGAGCTGCGGCGCGCCGTCATCGGCGGGGCTTGCCTCAAGCTTCGCCGCAATCGTCTCGCCATTCACCGTCCCCGCCAGGTTGGGCAGGCGCACGATGCCCTTGGCGAACTGGAAATCGGTTTCGAGATCGACGGGCAGCCCCTCGCCGAAGCCCGGCAGCGCATAACCGGCGGCCGCCGCGAAGGGCTGAAGATCGGCGCTCTTCAGCACCGCTTTGCCGCTGCCGGTCAGATCGTCGGGCCGCAGCGTGAAGACGCCGTCGATCGAGCCGGAGCCATCAGGCGCCTTCAGCGTCAATTGCGTCTTCATTCCCTCCGAAGGCACGCCCTGCAGCGAAAGATTGGCGTCGAGCTCCCCGGCAAGGCCAAGCGGCAGCGCCGGAAGACCGATCAACGCCATCAGCGCCTCGCCCTCGGCCGTCTCCGCATCCGCCGTCAGCGACAGTTCCAGCGGCGCGTTCTCCCACAAATTGCCGCGTGCCATGCCTGACACGCCGATCGTCATGCCGCCTGCCTTGCCGTTGGCGCTGAAGGAGAACTCGTTGCCGCCCTGCCTGTCGGCCGCGGCCGCCGATCGCACCGCACTGCCGACCAGCGTGATCTCGCTGTCGGAGAAGAGCCCCGGATAGGCCTCGGCCCGCTTCGCCAACGCCGTGAACAGCGGCACCGTGGGATAACGCTTCGCCAATGTCGCGATCAGGCGCGAGAGATCCTCGGAGAGAATGGTCGCGTCGACCGAACCATTCGGCTCCTGCTTGAACGGCTCGAGCATGCCGGTTGCCGTCAACGTGGCGCCCGCCACGTCGGCTAGGATCAGCCGGTCTATATCGAAACGGCCATCGCGCAGCCGGAAAGCCGTGTCGACCGAAGCCGCCCGGAAACCGCCATGGCTGACAGGCCCGGCCTTCAGCCTCACGTCGATATTCTGGTCGCTGAGACGCGGCGTGCCGCTGTCGCTGGCAAAAAGCGTCGCCAGCGCCTCCAGCGCGTCACCGTCGAGCGCCCCGCCCTCCAGCGCAAGCTGCATCGACGGCAGCGTGCCCTCACCGGACTGGCGCACGAAGGAGCCCTTGAGCGATGCCCCGCCCAGCGCCAGTTCCAGATCGTCGGCGCGCTGCACACCCTCGTGCAGGCTGACCCTGCCTGAGAAGCCCGCCGCCGGAAGCCGCCGTATCGCCTCGTCCACATCGCTCGTCAGCCACGCGGCAAAGCCGGAGGGTTGGCGCGAGGCCATCAAGAGGTCGCCGTCAAAGCCGAAATCCGGCCCGACCACGAGCTTGCCCTTGGCCTCGATCTTGGTGCGGCCCGGAAGATCGGCCTTCAATTGCTTGATATTCCAGCCGTCGCCGCCCGGCTCCGCCTCAACGGTGACGTCGCGGATGGTCGTATCGCCGGCGATGATCGCCGGAAGACTGAGATCGACACTACCCGGAATGGTGGGGATCGGCACCCGGTCCATCAGCCGACGAAAGGCCGCGATGCGCTGCGACAGCGGCACAGCAGGCACTGGCTCGGATACGGCGCCGTCGTCCTGCCCCTCACCCCGCTCCATCAGCCCGATACCGTCGAGCAGCACCTGCTGCCCGTCGGCGCGGATCATGAAGCGTGGATCGCTGCCATAGTCGAACAGTGCATTGCCATTGACCACGTAAGGATTGTCGGCCGGCCCCTGCTCCATGCGGAATTCAGGCATGTCGAGACTGGCATGATCGGCGGAGAAATTGCCCGACACGCGCAGATCGGCGAAAACCGGCTTTTCCTGTGAAACCGTAGCCGGCGAGGCAATGGCGGCCTTGCCGCCTTCCTCCTTGCGCGGTTTCGCCGCTTCCGCCACGTCCGACGAGCGCAGCGCGAATGTTCCGTCATAGGAGAGCTTGCCATCGGCAAGCGCCATGTCGCCGTCGGTCTCGAACACCGCCGCCAGTTCCTGCGGCCGGACGCGGGCGCGCACCCGCAATGTCCCCTCGGGCTTGATCTCGCCGGTCGTCACTTCGAGGCCGGCCTTCTGGCCATCCAGCGCAAGCTGGCCGTCGAAGCGCCAGGGGCCGGCAAGGCTGGTGGCCGCCATCGTCGCGTTGAGATCCGAGATCACATGGTCCCGGCTGTTGCCACGGTCGCGTATCGTGACCGAGCCGTCTGTGATGCGCAGGTTTTCAAGCTCGATCTTCGCCGGTTTCAATGGCGTCGATGGCCGGATCGCCCAGTCGACCTTGCCGGCCTCGTCGAGCGTGATGACCGCATGCGGCTTCTCCATCCGCATGTCGAAAATCAGTATCTGCCCGCGCAGGAAGGGCATGAGCTCGGCATCCATCGAGAATTTCTCGACGGTCATCACCGGCTCGGCGTTCTCGTCGCCGACGCGGACATCGGAGAATGTGACGGAGGGAAACGGCAGGAGCCGGGCATTGGCGCTGCCCGCGACCGTCACCGGGCGGCCGAGGATGCGGCTCGCCTCACGCTCGAAATCGGCCCGGTAGCCTGTCCAGTCGATAAAGGGCGGCACGATCAGCGCCGCCGTCAGGAGCAGCACCAGCACACCGCCGAGAAATACGAAAACGCGCCCCAAACCTTCGCTCCGGAAAAACAACGCTCATCACGCATGCGTGACAACACGCAACATAACGGCACCGATCCGGCGACAACAAGGCAAATCGCAGTTTTTACGGCGAAAATACGTGGGAAGCGCCAAATTCACGGATGAGATGCGTAGTCCATCCATAAAATGTGGAGGACTGATGAAGCGGCACCTGCCGTCTCAGGGTTTATATCGGGTCAGACTGATCCCGCATGCGATTATTCCGGCCGACACAAAGCGCCAGACGCCGAAACCCTCTTTGAGTATAAACGTCGAGATCAGGGCCGCGAACAGGACACTTGTTTCTCTGAGGGCTGAGACGGTGCCAAGTGGCGCATAGGCCATCGCCTATATGATCATCCAGTAAGACCCGACCTGCATACCTCCAGCAAGCATAGACGAGCCCAACTGCGTGTTAACAACGGTCCGCATCTCCCGGACTTTCCAGATCAAGGCGATTAGAAAGGTCAGAAGTCCGTCGCCAATAGTAAGGCAAACGGCAAAGCCCATCACCGATCCCGCCTGTCGTACGCCAAGGCCGTCCACTAGCGTATAGGCGGCAATGCACATCCCGGTTAACAGCGCCAGAAGGACGGCGTGAGGACTGCGCTTGAGACCAGAGGTTCGATCGAACGCGAGGGCCATCACGCCCGCACAAAGAAAAATGACGCCGAAGAGCGAGGCTGTTCCCAGAAACTCCCCAGCAAAAACAGCTGCTCCCAATGTGACGAGCAATGGAGCTGAACCGCGTGAAATCGGATACACCTGCCCAAGATCACCATAGTTGTAGGCGATCGGCAAAGCAAAATGATAGGCTGTATGGAGGACAATCGCCAAAGCGAGAAGCGGCCAACTGGCGGGGTCAGGCAAATCGACAAAAGGCAAGACCATTGAAGAAACGAGCGCGCCCATGAAGGTCACGACCGCCATGGCTGCTATCCGATCGCCGCTGACTTTGATCAGGGCGTTCCACCCTGCATTGAGTGCAGCTGCCAACAGAACGACAAATGCGACTTCTATGCCCATAGCCAAATTGATCACAATCCGAATGGGACGTCCAGCATGATCAGACCGTCAGTGCAAGCCTGCGCTCCTGATTCAATCTCTCAGCCTAGACCCGCAATATCTTGCCCGGATTCATGATATTGTCCGGGTCGATGACGCGCTTGATCGAGCGCATGAAATCCACCGCGCCGCCGAGTTCCAGTTCCAGATATTTCATCTTGCCCTGCCCGATGCCGTGCTCGCCGGTGCAAGTGCCCTCCATGGCGATGGCGCGCAGCGCCAGGCGATCCATGAAGGCCTCGGCCTTTTCGATCTCGGCGGCATTTTCCGTATCGAGCAGCAGTTGCAGATGGAAATTGCCGTCGCCGACATGGCCCACAACAGGCGCGATCAGCCCGGTCTCGGTCAGGTCGGCCTCTGTTTCGCCGATGCAGTCGGCAAGCCGCGAGATCGGCACGCAGACGTCGGTCGCCACCGCCTTGGCGCCGGGGCGCAGCGGCAGCACGGAGAAATAGGCGTCGTGCCGCGCCCGCCACAGCCTATCGCGCTCCTCGGCATTCGCCGTCCACTGGAACGGCCCGCCGCCGTTCTCCGCAGCGATCTCGCCGAAGAGTTCCGCCTGCTCGGCCACGCCCGTCTCGCTGCCATGGAATTCGACGAAGAGATAGGGCTGCGGCTCGTAGGGCAGCTTCGAATAGGCGATCAGCGCCTGCATCTGCAAAGTATTGACCAGTTCGATGCGCGCCACGGGAATGCCCATTTGGATCGTCTCGATCACCGTGCGGCAGGCCGCCTCGACGCTCGGGAACGGGCAGACGCCGCCCGAGATCGCCTGCGGGATACCGTAGAGCTTCAGGGTCAATTCGGTGATGATGCCGAGCGTCCCTTCCGAGCCAACGAGCAGGCGGGTCAAATCATAGCCGGCGGAGGTCTTCTTGACGCGCTTTGCCGTGGTGATCAGCCGTCCGTCCGGCATCACGGCTTTCAGCGCCAGCACGTTCTCGCGCATGGTGCCGTAGCGCACCGCATTGGTGCCCGAGGCGCGCGTCGCCGCCATGCCGCCGAGGCTGGCATTGGCGCCGGGATCGATCGGGAAGAACAGGCCGGTGTCGCGCAGATATTCGTTGAGCTCACGCCTTGTGACGCCGGGCTCGACCACGCAGTCGAGATCGTCGGCGTTGACGCGGATGATGCGGTTCATGCGCGAGAGATCGAGCGAGACGCCGCCGGCCGGTGCATTGACCTGACCTTCCAGCGACGAGCCGGTGCCGAAGGGGACGATCGGAACGCGATGCTCGCCGCAGATGCGCACGACGTCCTGCACCTCTTCCGCGCTCTCGGCGAAGATGACGATGTCAGGCGCCTGGGTCGGCACATAGGTGGTGGTGTGCCCATGCTGCTCGCGGATCGCCTGCCCCGTCTGCGCGCGTTCTCCGAAACGCTGCTTCAGGATGGCGACGGCAGCAGCGATCCCCTCTTCATTGCGTTTAAGCGCGACCGCGTCTTGAAGAGCCAACGCCGTTCTCCCTGCTTGTCAGTTGGATGAAGCCAAAGCCAGCGCGCCGGCATCGGCGCCCAACACCGTCGCCAGCGCCTTGACCACCAGATTGTGATCCTCGCGCTGCGGCAGGCCGGAGACGATCGCCGTGCCGATCACCCCTGCCCCCTTCACGCGGATTGGGAAGCCGCCGCCGGCCAGCGCATAGTCCTCAACGTCAAGCGCCCGGTGCGGCGGGAACATGCGGTCGTCGCGGTCCTGCTCCAGCACCAGGCGATAGCTGCTGGCATGGAAGCGCCTGACGACATTGAACTTGCGGCGCACCCATTCCTGATTGTCCGCCGTCGCGCCCGGCGTCACCGCATAGAAAAGCCGCCGGTCCCACAGGCTGACATCGATTGCGACGCCGAGCCCGTCGGCAAGGGCGAAATCGCGGATCCGGCTTCCGAGCTCGAACGCCGTCGCCTCGTCGAAGGCGTCGAAGACGAGCGTCTTTTCCTGGATGAGGATCTTTTCAATATCTTCGCGATGGCTCATGCGTCGACTCCCTCCAAAACCGGCTTGTCTTTTGCTCTTTCCGGTTGCCGATTGCAATGCCCCTGCGGTACCCCCCATATGCGCCGCCGTCTTTCCCCGCTTGATTGACGGAGCACTTGCCGTTAGTGACGCGCCATGCAGAATAAAATATATAAAAGCACCCTGCCCGATAATCCGGAACTGCACGAATTCGTCGTGACTGCCGTCTTCAAGCGCGACGTGTTTTCCGAGACGCGTGCGGGCTATTTCGTCGGCGATCAGGAAACGCGGGTGATCCGCCGGCTGGTCAGCGCCGCGCCCTGGTGGTCGCGCCCGCTCGCCTGGATCCTGGCGAGGCGCGAGATACGCGGCCTGAAGACGGTGCGCGGGCTGAAAGGCGTGCCGCAGCTGATTGCCACCGACAGGCACGGCCTCTACCGCTCCTGGACGGAAGGCACGCCGCTGCACCTCGCTCGCCCGGCCGACCTGAAATGGTACCGCAGCGCCCACCGCATCCTGCGCGACATGCGCCGCCTCGGCGTCACCCACAATGATCTGGCCAAGCCGCAGAACTGGCTAATGACGCCGGAGGGGGAAGCGGCGGTGATCGATTTCCAGCTCGCCTCCGTCCATCGCCATCGCGGATCGCTCTACCGCATGATGGCGTATGAGGATTTCCGCCACCTGATCAAGCAGAAGCGGGCCTTCGCCAAGCACCTGATGACGCCGACGGAAAAGCGCATCCTGGCGCGCCGGTCGCTTCCCTCGCGCATCTGGCTGGCAACCGGCAAGAGGGTCTATAATCTCGTCACCCGCAATCTTTTCCACTGGTCCGACGGCGAAGGCACGGGCGACCGTATTGACCGGGAAGGCCCGGCGATCATGGCCGCGCTGAAATCGGACCCCCGCGTTCAGGACGTGGCGCTGGCGCTCTATTCGCTGCCCGCCAAGGGCGTCGGCATCTATGCCTTTGTCGAGACGACCAAGGCCGACGAGCGCAGCTTGCGAGCGCGGCTCAAGGACACAAAGGTCGAGCTGATCCAGCCCGTCGCGCATCTGCCGCGCCGCGCCGACGGCACCGTGCGCGACGATATACTGCGCCTCATCGCCATGAACCAGATGACGGAGCTTGACGATCTGCTCGCGCGCGAGCCGGAATTGCGCCCGCTGGTCGAGGCGCTTGCCGCCCACCGCCTGAATTTCACCGACCGGCGGGTGACGCAGTTGGAGCGGTGAATTTCACTCCCTCTGGCCGGCAGGCCAGAGGGAGTGTCGTGAAGCGCTTCAGTTAAAATTGAAACCGCTCACCCCAGATATTTCTTGAAAAAGGCCATCGTCCGCTCCCAAGCGAGATCGGCGGCCTTTTTGTCATAGCGCGCGGCCGACGTGTCGTTGTTGAAGGCGTGGTTGGCCCCTTCATAGATGTGGATTTCGAAGGTCTTGCCGTCCTTTTCCAGCGCCGCCTTGTAAGCGTCGATCCCGGCATTGATGCGCTCGTCGCGCCCGGCATATTGCAGGAGCAGCGGTGCGTTGATCTTCGCCACCTCGTCCGCCTTTGGCTGACGTCCGTAATAGGCGACGGCGGCATCAAGATCGGGCGCGTTGACGGCAAGATCGTTCACCAGCCCGCCGCCCCAGCAGAAGCCGACGGCGCCGATCTTGCCCGACGTCAGATCGTTCTCCTTGAGATAGGCGACGGTCGCAACCGCATTGGCGATAGTCGCCTGCTGGTCGAGCCCGCTGATCATCTCGCGCGCTTTGTCCTCGTCGGCGGGCGTCCCGCCCGAAGGCGACAGGAAATCGGGGGCAAGCGCGACGAAACCTTCCAGCGCCACGCGCCGCGCCACGTCGCGGATATGCTCGTTGAGTCCGCGATTCTCATGGATGACGATGACGGCCGGAAGCTTGCCCGCATCGCCCGCCGGCCGCACCATATAGCCCTTCATCTCGGAGCCGCCGGCGCCGGGATAGGTGATGTCCGAGGCCGTGATGCGCTGGTCATCCGCCGCGACGATCGCGGCCTGCGCGGAATTCGCCGCCAGCATCGGCGCGATTATCGCCGCAGCCGCGCCCGATCCGGCAAGCCTGGTCAGCTTTTCCATGAAGCCGCGGCGATCGAGGGTCAGATGGGTGTATTCGTCATAGGCATCGATCATGGCCTGGGTGATGTCAGGCTTTTCCATCGCTCTTCTCCTGTTCGAAACACTTCCCTCAGGATAAACTGCTTGATATTTCGATCAAGCCGATGCCGTCCGCCACTCCGATCGATCGGCCATGTCGGATTTTATGGTCCATGAGCATATTTTCAGATGCTGCAATGCCTTGAATTGCTGTATGATTTCACCTGAGAATTGACCGAAATCCGCCGGATACGCGCAATATCTGTGCTCTGTTACTGGTGTTCCGGCCCCGAATCACTACATCAGGAGGAAATGTCAGACTTTCCCGACGACATGCCATTCTTTGGAGACCCTGCCGCGCCGCGTGCGCAGGCGGGCGGTTCCGTAGCGCCCGGCGGCATCGCCGCGCGGGCGATGAAGGCGCGTAGCGCTCCGAACTATCTTCAAGGCCTCAATCCCGAACAGCGCCTCGCCGTCGAAACGACGGAAGGCCCGCTTCTGGTGCTGGCCGGCGCAGGCACCGGCAAGACGCGCGTTCTCACCACCCGCATCGCCCATATCCTTTCGCTGGGGCTCGCCTATCCCAGCCAGATCCTCGCCGTGACCTTCACCAACAAGGCCGCGCGCGAAATGAAGGAGCGCATCGGCGTTCTGGTCGGCGGCGCGGTCGAAGGCATGCCCTGGCTCGGCACCTTCCACTCCATCGGCGTCAAGCTCCTGCGCCGCCATGCCGAGTTGGCGGGGCTGAAATCCGACTTCACCATCCTCGATACCGATGACGTCATCCGGCTGATCAAGCAGCTGATCCAGGCCGAAGGTCTCGACGACAAGCGCTGGCCAGCCCGCACCTTCGCCAATATGATCGACGGCTGGAAGAACAAGGGCCTCGGCCCTTCCGAAATCCCGGAAGGCGACGCCCGCTCCTTCGCCAATGGCAAAGGACGCCAGCTCTATCAGGCCTATCAGGACCGGCTGAAGACGCTGAACGCCTGCGATTTCGGCGATCTGCTCTGCCATCCCATCCGCATCTTCCGCGCCCATCCCGATATTCTCCGGGAATATAACGCCCGGTTCAAATACATCCTCGTCGACGAGTACCAGGACACCAACACCGCGCAATATATGTGGCTGCGGCTCTTGGCGCAGCGTCCGGATAATTCGCGCCGACAAAGCGGCAGTCCGATCTCCCCCCTTGCGGGGGAGATTGGCGCCAAGCCCGGTAGATCCACCGTTAATATCTGTTGCGTTGGTGACGACGACCAGTCGATCTATGGCTGGCGAGGCGCTGAGGTCGACAACATCCTGCGCTTCGAGAAGGATTTTCCCGGCGCGGCCGTCGTCCGCCTCGAACGCAACTACCGCTCCACCGCGCATATTCTGGGCGCCGCCTCGCATCTGATCGCCCATAATGAGGGTCGTCTCGGCAAGACGCTGTTCACCGAGGCGCCCAACCCCGACGACGACCGGGTGCATGTCCATGCCGCCTGGGATTCGGAGGAGGAAGCCCGCGCCGTCGGCGAGGAGATCGAACAGGCCCAGCGCAAGGGGCACGCGCTTAACAATATGGCGATACTGGTTCGCGCGTCCTTCCAGATGCGTGAATTCGAAGACCGCTTCGTCACGCTCGGCCTGAATTATCGCGTCATCGGCGGCCCGCGCTTCTATGAGCGGCTCGAAATCCGCGATGCGATGGCCTATTTCCGCGTCGTCGCGCAAGGCGCCGACGATCTCGCCTTCGAGCGCATCGTCAACACGCCGAAGCGCGGGCTGGGCGAGGCCGCCATCCGCCAGGTGCATGATTATGCCCGCGCCCGCGACATTCCGATGCTCGCCGCCGCCGCCGATCTGGTTGCGACCGAGGAGCTGAAGCCCAAGCCCCGCTCGGCGCTGAAGGAAGTGGTGGATAATTTCACCCGCTGGCAATCGCTGCTCGATTCCACGCCGCACACCGAACTGGCCGAAATGATTCTCGACGAGAGCGGCTATACTGCCATGTGGCAGAACGACCGCTCGGCGGAAGCGCCCGGAAGGCTCGAAAACCTGAAGGAACTCATCCGTTCCATGGAGGAGTATGAGAGCCTGCGCGGTTTTCTCGAGCATGTGGCGCTGGTGATGGATGCCGAGCAGAACGAGGAGCTCGACGCCGTCAACATCATGACGCTGCACTCCGCCAAGGGCCTGGAGTTCGAGACCGTATTCCTGCCCGGTTGGGAAGAAGGCCTGTTCCCGCATCAGCGCTCGCTCGATGAAGGCGGCCGCTCCGGCCTGGAGGAGGAACGCCGCCTCGCCTATGTCGGCCTGACGCGCGCCAAGAAGAATTTGCACATCTGGTTCGTCTCCAACCGCCGCATCCATGGCCTGTGGCAATCGACCATTCCGTCACGCTTCCTGGAAGAACTGCCGGAGGCGCATGTCGAGGTGGCGGAGACAGGCAATTCCTATGGCGGCTATGGCGGCTACGGCCAGTCGCGCTTCGACCGCGCCGACCCGTTCCAGAACAGCTATTCCACCCCCGGCTGGCAGCGCGCCCAACAAAACCGGTCCGAAGCCACCCGCTCCAACTGGGGCTCGCGCTCTGGCGCCAATGTCGAGCGCATCGGCTATGGCGAGGCGGATTCGGGCTTCGGCGCCGGACGCGGCTCGGTCAAAGGCCGCACCATCGACGGCGAGCTGGTGGCGAAATCCGTTTCCGACACCCCTTCCGCCTTCAAGCCGGGCGACCGGGTGTTCCACATGAAGTTCGGCAATGGCAACATCGCCGCCATCGACGGCAACAAGCTCACCATCGATTTCGACCGGGCGGGCCAGAAGCGGGTGCTGGACAGTTTCGTTCAACGGGTGTGAGACCGTTACCAGAGCTTTGAATAGAGAGCGTCCCACCGTGGATTGATGCTCTCAATCAGATCAGCCTTCCACTGTCTATACCAGCGCTTTAGTGATTTTTCGCGCGGGATAGCGTCGATAATCCGTTCATGCTCCTCATACCAGACCAGCCGTGTGCATCCGTATTTTGAGGTGAAACCCGGCATCAACCCTTTGCGATGTTCGTAAATATGGCCAGGCCAAGTCAGAGGTTACGCCTATATAAAGCGTCCCATGCTTGTGATTGGTGACGATGTAGACATACCCTGCCATGATAGCCCCTGTCGCGGGCTCGATCAGGGCGCGTGCATTGTCAATGTATTTGATTCGCAGGTCTCGTTGCGTCTGACAAGGCCGTTAGCGCTCCCTTGCCGTGGATCCTCGGGTCAAGCCCGAGGATCCACGGCTGAGGGGCAAAAACAGTTCTGTCATCCTCGCCGGGATCGGAAAGAGCGGACGAGAAATCAGCCCCCACGCCCCCATTATCCTCCTACTGCGGCTTGCCGTTTGCCCAGGTCACATTGCCGGCGAAGAGCGGGATGGTGGAGATCGATGTCTTGGCAGAACCGTCCTGCACCTGCGTCGCGTGGACGAGATAGATCATCGTGTCGTTCTTCTTGTCGTAGATGCGGGTGATGACCAGCTTCTTCCAGATCAGGCTGGTGCGCGAGGAAAAGACGCGCTCGCCCCCCTTGCCCAGCGCGATGTCGCCGACGGTGATCGGGCCGGTCTGCTGACAGGAGATGGAGGCGTTCGACGGGTCCTCGAACCAGTTGCCCTTCTGCAGCCGGTCGATGATGCCACGCTCGAACGAGGCGAGGTGGCAGGTGATGCCCTGCACCTTCGGGTCCTGCACGGCATCGATGACGATATCATTGCCGAGCCAGTCAACGCCAACCTTGCCGACCTCTTCGGCGACGGCAGGTGCGGCCTGGCCCAGAACGGTGCCGGCGAAAAGAGCCATGGCGGCGAGAACATGCTTCATCGAAACCTCCGGTAAGGGCCAGTCAAAAGGAATATGCCCGCGACAGAATTGGGACGCCTGCACGGAGATTGCAAGGACGATGACGGATGGACGGAAAACAGGGTTTCGATCCTGTTTATGCCCATTTGTCGAGAAAATCGGCGATATCGAGCGTCTGCATGTCTGGGATCACCTCGTAGAGCCTGTTCACCGGCCAGTCCCACCAGCAAAGCTTGAGAAGCCGCGCGATGATCGCTTCGTCGAAGCGTGGGCGGATGATGCGGGCCGGGCTGCCGGCGACGATCATGTAGGCGGCCACATCTTTCGTCACCACCGCATTGGCACCGATCACCGCGCCATGGCCGATCGAAACACCGGGCATGATAACCGCGCCATGGCCGATCCAGACATCATGGCCGATCGACACGCGCCGCGCCTGACGGCGGGCGCGAAATTGGCCGTCGACGCCCAGATAGCGGAAATATTCGTTGGGCCGGTAGCTTACTTTGTGGGTCGTAACGCGCTCTATCGGATGTTCCAGCGCGTTGATGCGGGTATTGGCGGCAATCGAGCAGAAACGGCCGATATCGGCATAGATTGCCTCGCCATTGCGCTCGAAATAGCTGAAATCGCCCACAGTCACCTCGCGCAGGATCACCCGTTCGCCGATTTCCGCATAGCGCCCGAGCTTCACCGATTTCAGCTGCGCCGTCGGGTGAATGCGCGGCTCGTCATTCTGGAAGCGCAGGTCGTTTTCGTCGTTCATTTCGGCAAGCTCGCTTGAATTATTGGCGGGATACGCTTTTCGCGGCCCTTCAGACTGCCTATAATGGAGGAATGAAGACGGTGCACGATCATAGTTTGCGGAAATACACGCTCGCCGCCCTGGCGGCGCTCCTCGCCGCGGGCTTCAGCGGCCTGGCCTTTGCCGGATGGCTCAACCATGGCGAGGGCATTTTCCAGTCGATGATCCAGACAGGCCTGTCCTGGTGTTTTTAAGCGAAATGTTTCCGATAGATGCGTAAAGTCCTTCCCGTCTTTTTCATCGCCATGATCGCGGTCCTCGCCGGTGCGCTTGCCTTCAACTTCTGGCGCGACCGCTCCAAGGGCGACGATGCCCCGTTCGGCGGACCGTTCCAGCTCGTCGCCACGACAGGCGAACCGATCACCGAAGAGGCGTTCCGCTCGCATCCCTCGGCGATTTTCTTCGGCTTCACCCACTGCCCCGATGTCTGCCCGACGACGCTTTTCGAGCTCGACGGCTGGCTGAAGCAGCTTGGGCCCGAAGGCGAGAATATCCGCGCCTATTTCGTCACGGTCGACCCCGAGCGGGACAATGTAGAGACGATGAAGGCCTATGTCGGCAATGTCTCCCAGCGCATCATGGGCATCACCGGCGAGCCGGACAAGGTGGCCGCGATGCTGAAATCCTATCACGTCTATTCCCGCAAGGTCCCCGGTGAAAACGGCGATTACACCATGGATCACACGGCCTCGATCTTCCTGCTCGACGCCAAGGGGCGCTTTCGCGGCACCATCGCCTATGGCGAAAACCCCGCTACAGCGATCGGGAAGCTGAAGAAGCTGGCGTCGGGATAGGCGGTTTATTTAATGGAATCGCTTCATCTTGAGGGGTGCCTTTCAAATGATTCCTCCTGAAAACGAAATGTCATAAATGCCGCAAACCCGCCTGTTCCTCGCTGCCGGAAAAGACGAAGCCGAGCGTATCTACAGCCTGATCGAACAGGAGTTCGAGGAGGACGGACTGCCCGTCGCCATCGTCGAGATGGATGAGGAGCGGCAGATCTTCGAAGTCTCGCTCTATGTCGAAGCGGATGCCGACGCCGCGGCGGCGCGCATCGCCGACCGGATCGGCTCCGATGCATTCGGGCTCGAAATCCAGCGGGAGGAGCTGCCGGATATCGACTGGGTGGTCCATTCGCTTGAAGGGCTGAAGCCGGTACGCGCCGGCCGCTTCTTCGTCCACGGCTCGCATGACCGCGACAAGCGCCGGCCCCATGATATCGCCATCGAGATCGATGCCGGCCAGGCTTTCGGCACGGGCCATCACGGCACCACGGCGGGCTGCCTGCAGATGATCGGCGAGATCATCCGCCGCGAGCACCCGCGCAACGCACTCGATCTGGGAACGGGAAGCGCGGTGCTGGCGATCGCCATCGCCAGGTTGGCGCCGATCCCGGTGCTGGCCACCGATATCGATCCGATCGCCACCGCCGTGGCGCAGGAAAATGTCGTGAAGAACGGCGTCGGCTCGCGCGTGCTGACGGCGACCGCCACCGGATTCCATCACCCTGTAATGCGAAACGCCGCGCCCTTCGACCTGATTGTCGCCAATATCCTGGCGCGTCCGCTGATGCAGCTCGCGCCCGCCATGCGCCGGCACCTGGCGCCGGGCGGATCGCTGATCCTGTCGGGCATTCTCGACAGCCAGCGCGACAAGGTGCTGGCCGCCTACCGCACGCAAGGGATTTTCCACCAGCGCACCCTGCACCGTGAGGGCTGGGTGACGCTTCATCTGAAGTGAGCATTTCATTTAAACAGAAACGCTGGCAGGAGAGTACCCGCTATGCCCTCTCCGCCGTCATTCTCGGGACAAGCCCGAGAATGACGGCGGAGAGGGTTTGAGTGTTTCCCTCAAACAGGAACTCTAGGTGAACAAACGAAAAAGGCGGCCCGAGGCCGCCTTTTGAATTTTATCTGATAATCCGATCAGAACGGATAGTAGGAGCCGCGCTTCAGGCTTTCGCGCGAATAGCCATTGGCCTTCAGCGTCTCGTCGTCCATCATCAGCAGCGCGCTGTTGACATAGCGGGCAACCTGCCGGCTGCGTGCGGCGACCAGATTGTCCATTGCGGCCCGGAAGAAGCCGCGCTTTGCACCATTGTTTGCCATCGTCAGATTCCTTCGCCCAATTGAACCAGCTATTCTGGAAGCACTCTTATCTTCTGCGTAAAATGTAGGCGCTTTCGCCTCCCGCATCCATCGACAATGCTGCATGACAGCAATGCGTTTTCGCAAGAGCACAGATAATGCTGCACCGCAAAAGAAACGATCCGGAAAGATCAGCGGTTGAGAATGCGCCGCCTACATTGCGCCGGACGCGCCGGGCGGATAATTTCGCGGGCCTGTCAATAGAGGTTCACGAAATCAGATGTTCCAGTCCTTCGAAGTCACCAGCAATCCGGCCAATGCGGCACCGCGCGTGGCAAAGCTCAGGGCCGAGATGGAAAAGCTCGGCCTCGACGGCTTTCTCGTGCCGCGCGCCGACGAGCACCAGGGCGAATATGTGCCGCCGCGCGCGCAGCGCCTTGCCTGGCTCACCGGCTTCACCGGCTCGGCCGGCGTTGCGCTGATCTTCAAGCATGATGCCTTCATCTTCGTAGACGGGCGCTACACGCTGCAAGTGCGCGACCAGACGGATTTGAGCATTTTCCAGGTCGAGAGCCTGATCGACACGCCGCCCTCCGTCTGGCTGGCCGAAAACGGCAAGGGTCTCGCCATCGGCTTCGATCCCTGGCTGCATACCATCGCCGAAGCCCGCTCGCTGCGCGAGGCGCTGGAGAAGAACGGCGGCAGGCTGGTGCCGGTCACCGACAATCTGGTCGATCTCGTCTGGACCGACCAGCCCTCCCCGCCGCTGGAGCCGGTCACTATCCAGCCCATCGCCTTCGCCGGCAAGGAAGCGCGCGAGAAGCTGGAGGAACTGTCGGAGGCGGTCACCAAGGCGGGAGCCGCGGCCACGGTGCTGACCGACCCCTCCTCCATCGCCTGGGCCTTCAACATCCGCGGCAAGGATGTGAGCAATACGCCGCTGCCGCTTTCCTTCGCCATCATCGCCGCGCATGGCGAACCGTCGGTCTTCATCGACAAGCGCAAGCTGCCGATCGAGACGGAAGCCTATCTGACGCAACTGGCGAAGCTTCGCTCGCCCAACACGCTGGAGGAGTATCTGCAGTCATGCGGAACGCAAGGCGACGCGATACTGCTCGATCCGGCGCTGGCAGCGGAAAAGCTGCGCATGATCGTCGAGGAAGCCGGCGGCAGGGTGATCGAGGGCAAGGATCCGGCGCGCCTGCCCCGCGCTATCAAGAACGAGGCGGAACTCACGGGCTCGCGCCGTGCGCATGAGCGCGACGGCCTGGCCATGGCTTCCTTCCTGTCCTGGCTCGACGAGCAGAAGCCGGGCACGATCGACGAGATCACCGCCGCGACCAAGCTCGAGGAAACCCGCCGCAGCGTCGCCGAAAGCTTCCAAATGCCGCTCGAGGATATCTCCTTCGACACCATCTCCTGCGCCGGGCCTAACGGCGCGATCATGCATTATCGCGTCAATACGGATACGAACCGTATGTTGAACGAAGGCGAGCTCTATCTGGTTGATTCCGGCGGCCAGTATCGCGACGGCACCACCGACATCACCCGTACCGTACCGATCGGTACTGTGTCGGAAGAGCTAAAACGCGCCTTCACGCTGGTGCTGAAGGGCATGATCGCCATTTCCACCGCGCGCTTCCCCAAGGGCACGCGCGGCATGGATATCGACGTGCTCGCCCGCATTGCGCTCTGGAAGCACGGCCTCGACTATGCCCATGGCACCGGCCATGGCGTCGGCTCCTATCTCGCCGTCCATGAGGGGCCACAGAACATCTCGCGGCGCGGCGTGCAGGAGCTGATGCCCGGCATGATCCTTTCCAACGAGCCCGGCTATTACAAGCCCGGCGCCTTCGGCATCCGCATCGAAAATCTTGTTGCCGTCACCGAGGCGGAGGCCATCAAGGGCGGCGATATCTCGATGATGGGCTTTGAGACCCTGACCTTCTGCCCGATTGACCGCCGGTTGATCGACACCTCGCTCCTGATCAGGGAGGAACTGGTCTGGCTCGATAATTATCACGCAGAGGTCCGCGAAAAGCTCCTGCCGCACGCGACCGGCAAGGTGCGCGACTGGCTGGTCACCGCGACCGAATCGCTGGGCGCTAGATCGGAAAGAAATGACGCAGTAGGATGATGAAGGCTGCGCCGGAGAAGAACATCGGCATCATGCTGAAGCGCGTCGCGATCAGCCCGGAGAAAAGCAGGGCGGCGAATTCCTGCCAGCTATTGGTGAAGGCGGGCGGCGCTACCAGTGTGGTCAGCACCGCCGCCGGCACGGCATTGAGCCCCGCTTCGACGCGGTAGTGGATCCGCTCGAAGCGGGAGAGGACGAGATGCCCGCCGACGCGTGTGAGGAAGGTCATGACCGCGGCGGCGAAGATGATCCAGACGATTGTCGACATCGCTCAGTTCTTCCCTGTTTCTGCCGGTTTGGCCAGGATGGCGGCCACCAATATTCCGGCGATGGCGCCGAGGCTGACATGCCAGGGCGAGCCGACGGTGTTGTAGGCGAGAACGGATGCCGCGCCGCTTGCAATCACCACCGGCAGCCATCTCGGCCGCGAGCGGAAGCTCATGACCAGGCCGAGGAAATAGATCGGCAGCAGCACGTCGAGCCCGATCGCATGGGGGTCGGAGATCAGATTGCCGAAGACGGCCCCGATGAAGGCCTCGGCCGTCCACATGACGTAGACGGGCGTGGCAAGGCCCAGATACCAGGCGAAGGTGACGGGCAATCCCGCCTCGCCGCGCTTCTCCGTCTCGGCATATTGCGGATCGACCAGCAGGAAGAAGGCGGCGACCTTCTGCCAGAAGGTGAAGTGGCGGATACGCCGCCCCACGGCAGCCGAATAGAGGACGTGACGGAAATTGACTGCGAAGATCGACAGCACGATCAGCCACGGCGCGATCTTCTGGCCGAAGAGCTCCAGCCCCACCATCTGGCTCGCGCCGGCATAGAGCGTCGCGCTCATCAGCACCGCTTCCGATACCGAGAAGCCGTTGTCGACCGCCACCGCACCGAACAACAGGCCGAACGGCGCGGAAGCAACCATGACGGGAAGCCCCTTGCGAAAGCCTTCCCAGAAGTCGACGCGCGGTCGCCTTGCTGTCTTGGCGCTGACCGCCTGATCCATGATATCTCCCGAAGCCGCCGCATCGGACGCAGGCCGCTTTACTGAAAACAGTGATGTTGTGCCGGAGCAAATCCAGGAAAGGAACGAAACCGGTTTCCTAGCCTGATCTAGATCAGGTTGACGGTGATGTCACATCAGAACTCTTGATGATTAGGTCACAAAATCTTCAATGATCAGGCCGGCACCGTCTTCTCGATCTTCTTGCCCCAGTCGATCAACGGCTTTGCCCGGACGGCGAAATCGAACAGCCTGTCGGCAAGTTCCGGCGAGGTGATGCTGTCGGGATCGATCTCCATGCGCACGAAGAAGTGCTTGTTTTTAACGGCTTCGGCAAGATCCGGCTCCTCGACATGCTCGAAGCCGCGCGGCAGGCGCTTCAGCCGGTCCGTATCGCGGAGCTCCAGCCCGTTGCGCTTCAATGCCTTGACCATCGCCCGGAACTCCTCCGGTTTCTCCACGATCGCCTTGCGCATGGCGAGCAGTAATTCCGGTCTCTGCTGCCACCAGGCGACGCCCGCATAGCAATCGCGCACGCCCGGCAGGCCGATGCAGACATAGAAGCAGCCGCTCTCGACCCGCTTGCTGCCATCGGCCGAAAGCAGCGCCGAGAGATGCCGGTTATAGGGGCTCTTGTCCTTGGAGAAGCGGGCATCACGATAAATGCGGAACTGCGACTTCACCCGATCGCCCCGGAACGGCAGGCCGGCCTCGGCAAACCGCTCCGTCAGATCTTCGACGAGATCGCCGAGCGGCTCCTTCAATTGGCTCTCGAAGAGGCTCTTATTTTCCTGGAACCATTCGCGGTTCTGGTGGAAATCGAGCGCCTTCAGGAAAGGCAGCGCCTTTTCGCCGAAACCCTTGAACTTCCGCTCGCTCATGCTTTCTCTCCAACAAGTGCGAACCACCCGTCCTCGTCGATCACCTCGACGCCGAATTCCTGCGCCTTGGCGAGCTTCGATCCAGCGCCCGGGCCAGCCACCACCAGGTCGGTCTTCTTCGACACCGAGCCTGAAACCTTGGCGCCATAGCGCTCGGCCATGGCCTTGGCCTCGTCGCGCGACATCTTTTCGAGTGAGCCGGTGAACACCACTGTCTTGCCCGCCACAGGCGAGCCGCTGGCGACGCGCACTTCCTCGTCGAGCGGCGTCACTTCCTTCAAAAGCGCGTCCAGCACTTCAAGATTATGCGGCTCGTTGTAGAAATCAACGACCGCCTCGGCGACGATCCGCCCGATGCCCTCGATATCGTTCAGCTCAAGCCAGGCCTCGTTACCCTTGTCGGTTCGATCCGCCGGGTCCTGCGGCGGCTTGGCCTCTCGTACAGCGCGTTCAAAAGCCTCGTAGGAGCCATAGGCGCGGGCAAGGCGCTTGGCGTTGACCTCGCCGACATGCCGGATGCCAAGCCCGAAAAGGAAACGGCTCAGCGCAATGTTGCGGCGTTCATCGATAGCGTCGAACAGCTTCTTCACCGAAACCGCGCCGAACCCGTCAATATTCTCAAGCTTGGTCAGGGAACGGCTCTGCCGCTCCTTCAGCGTGAAGATGTCGGCGGGCGAGCGCACCCGCAGCGCCGGGTCTTCGGCATTGAAGAAGAACTCGACCTGCTTTTCCCCCAGCCCCTCGATGTCGAAGGCATTGCGCGAGACGAAGTGCCGGATACGCTCCACCGCCTGTGCCGAGCAGATCAACCCGCCGGTACAGCGGCGTACCGCCTCCCCTTCCTCGCGCACGGCATGGCTATCGCAGACCGGGCAGCGATGCGGAAATTCGTAAGGAACGGCCGAGGCGGGGCGCTGGTCCATGACCACATCGACGATCTGCGGAATGACGTCCCCTGCCCGCTGTACGATCACCATATCACCGACGCGGATATCACGACCCTCGCGGATCGGCTGGCCACCGCTGCCGATGCCCTTGATATAGTCCTCATTGTGCAGTGTCGCGTTGGTGACGACCACCCCGCCCACGGTGATCGGCTCCAGCCGCGCCACCGGCGTCAACGCGCCGGTGCGGCCGACCTGGATGTCTATACCGGTAAGCCGCGTGAAGGCCTGCTCGGCCGCGAATTTATGCGCCGTCGCCCAGCGGGGCGAGCGCGAGCGGAAGCCCAAGCGGGTCTGCAGGTCGAGCCGATCGACCTTGTAGACGACCCCATCGATGTCATAGTCGAGGTCGGGACGCAGGCGCTCGATCTGGTGGTAGTGCTCCAGAAGCTCTTCCACTGTGCAGAACCGCTTCATCAGCGGGTTGACGGGAAAGCCCCATGCCCCGAAGAGCTCGACCATGCCGAGTTGCGTATCGACCGGCATGGCCGACATCTCGCCCCAGGCATAGGCGAAGAAGCGCAGTTTCCGGCTCGCTGTCACCTTCGGGTCGAGCTGGCGCAGCGAGCCTGACGCCGTGTTGCGCGGATTGACATAGGTCTGCTTGCCCTCGGCCGCCATCTGCGTGTTGAGCGCAAGGAAGTCGCTCTTGGCCATATAGACCTCGCCGCGTATCTCCACGACCTCTGGCACGCCGGCGGGCAGCTCGTTCGGGATCTCCTTGATGGTGCGGATATTTGCCGTCACATTCTCGCCCGTCGTGCCATCGCCGCGCGTGGCGGCGCTGACGAGCCGTCCCCGCTCGTAGCGCAGCGACATCGAAAGCCCGTCGATCTTCGGCTCCGCGGTAAAGGCGATGGAGCTATCCGGCAGTTTGCCCAGGAACCGGTAGACGCTGGCGACGAAATCGCGCACATCCTCGTCCGAAAAAACGTTGTCGAGCGACAGCATCGGGCGGGAATGGACGATCGGCGCGAATGGGCCGGAGGGCGCCGTCCCCACCTTGCGCGACGGGCTGTCGGGCCGGATCAGCGCCGGAAACCGCGCCTCGATCGCATTGTTGCGCTGTCTCAGCGCATCATATTCGGCGTCCGAAATCTCCGGCGCATCCTTGGCATAATAAAGCGCATCATGCCGGGCGAGCTCGCCGGCAAGAAACGCCAGCTCCTCGACGGCTTCGGCTTCGCTCAATTCGCTGACAGGCTTTTGGTTGGTGGGCATGCGTGGAGACTCCGATAATTCGGAATCGTTCTAGCCCAAACCATGATTTTTGAGAACCAGCGCAATGGATGTCCCTCAACCACAAGGCCGCCGAATGAAACCGGCAGCCTTTGATGTCCGGGCATTTTGCGCTCAGACGGCCTTGACTCAGAGCTTGGGACCCGGGCTCGAGCGGCCTTCAGACTTGTGCGGACCCGCCGTCAACGAAGACCTCGCTACCGGTCATGAAGCTGCTTTCGTCCGAGGCAAGGAAGAGCGCCACCGCCGCCGTCTCCTCGGCGCGCCCGATACGGCCGAGCGGTATCTCCGTGGCGAAGCCTTCCAGGAACACATCCTCCTCTCCGGCCTTTGCCAAGCCCTTGAGGCCGGGCGTCTCGGTGGCGCCGGGAGAGAGCACGTTCACGCGGATGCCTGTCCCTTTCAGATCCAGCGCCCAGCTTCGGGCAAAATTACGGATCGCGGCCTTGGTCGCGCTGTAGACGCTGAACGCAGGCGTTCCCGTCGAACCGGTGGTCGAGCCGGTCAGGATGATGGATCCACCGGTTCGCATAAGCGGCAGAGCCTTTTGCACCGTGAACAGCGTTCCCTTGACGTTGACGTCGAACGTCAAGTCGAACGACGCCTCGTCGATAACGCCAAGCGGAGCCAGCTTTCCAAGTCCGGCATTGGCGAAAAGAATGTCTATTCGCCCGCTCTTCGCACGCACCGTCGCAAACAGCCGATCGAGATCGTCCAGACGCGAAACGTCGCCCTGCACCGCCGTCACTCCGGAGCCGATCGCCTCCACTGCTTTGTCCAGTTCCTCCTGCCGACGGCCGGTAATGAAAACCTCGGCCCCTTCCGCCACAAACCGCTTGGCGGTCGCCAGACCGATGCCGCTGTTGCCGCCGGTAATGACAGCGATTTTACCTTCAAGTCTGCCCATCTCGATCTCCTAAGGAATATGATGACCGACTCGAAATAGAGACTTGCTTTTCTTTCTTCCAGTATGCACCTTTTGGTAAGTACCTATTGGAGCATGAGAAATGACCACATCAGGCTTTAACTGCGGGCTGGACGCCGCGTTGGCTGTCATCGGCGGAAAGTGGAAGCCCTTGATTCTGTTCCACCTTGCCCACGAATCTCGACGCTATGGCGACCTGCGGCGTGCCATCGGCAATGTCAGTGACAAGATGCTCATCCAGCAACTCAGGGAGTTGGAGGCCGATGGGATCGTCGATCGGCTCGACTTCAAGGAAATTCCGCCGAAAGTCGAATATTCCCTTACTGCGTTCGGCCAGACCCTCGCTGAAGCCCTGAAGCCCCTCTGCGCCTGGGGAACGGAACATATGACCGAGGTTGAGAAACTGATGTCACGGCGCGGCACGTCCGCGGCGGAGAACGCAGCCTGACTTTCCGAATGTGCTGGACGAGCTATGGCGCGCGACAGCGTGGATAAAGCGCCCGGTAGGCTGTGAAGACCACTACGGCGCCTTTCCTTTCCAATCGCGGCAACCGGGGCCTTTGCCTGAACTCCCTTACCCCGCCCCGCTCAACAGCCTCGCCGCCGCCGCGCGCGCCTCGTCGGTGACCGAAGCGCCAGCGAGCATACGGGCGATCTCCTCGGTGCGGGCCTCATGATCCATATGCGCCACACGGGTGACGATCATGTCCGAAGCCTCGCCGGTCGGGCCCTTGGAGATCAGCATATGCGTGGTGGCGCGCGCCGCGACCTGCGGCGCGTGGGTGACGGAGAGAACCTGCACATTGGCCGAAAGGCGGGAGAGCCGCTGGCCGATAGCGTCGGCCACCGCACCCCCCACGCCGGTATCGATCTCGTCGAAAACAAGCGTCGGCGCAGAGCCGCGATCGGCGAGCGCCACCTTCAGCGCCAGCAGGAAGCGTGAGAGCTCGCCGCCCGAGGCGACCTTCATCATCGGCCCTGCCCGCGTGCCGGGATTGGTCCGTACCCAATATTCGACCGTGTCGATGCCCTCCGCGCCACGCGCTTCCGCATCGCTTTTCATCTCCACGATGAACTCGGCGCGCTCCAGCTTCAACGCCGGCAGCTCGGCCATGACGGCGGCTTTCAGATGCTCCGCCGTCTCCCGCCTATCGGCAGAAAGCCGCGCGGCGGCCTCGTCATAAGCGACACGAGCAGCAACGGCTTCCTTTTCGAGCACGGCAAGACGCTCCGCCCCGGCGTCGAGATCGGCGAGATCCGCATCCATCCGGTCGCGCAGCGCCGCCAGATCGTCGACAGGCACGGAATATTTCCGCCCGGCGGCCCGAAGCGCGAAAAGCCGCTCCTCCACCTGCTCCAGCACACGCGGATCGAAATCGATCGCCCGCATCGCTTCCTCGATACCGCTCTGCGCATCGCTTAAGCTATCGAGTGCCTGGTCTATCGCCTTGATCACGGGCTCCAGCAATTGCGGCGCCTCGCCGGCCTTGCGCTCCAGCCGCCGCACTAGGCTCGCGAGCGACGGCACGGGCGAAGCCGAACCGGACAGGATCTCGTTCGCCTCGTTGACATCGGCCGCGATCTTTTCCGATTTCATCATCGTCGCCCGCTTTTCGGCGAGCGTTTCCTCTTCCTGCGGCTGCGGGTCGAGCTTTGAGAGTTCGTCCACCGAGGCGCGCAGATAATCCGCCTCGCGCGCCGCCGCCTCGACCTTCGCCCGATGGCGCGACAACGCCTGCTCGGCGTCGCGCCAGACCCGATAGCGGCTGCGGACAAGCGAGACATCCGGCTCCAGCCCACCGAAGGCGTCGAGCAGCGTGCGGTGAATATCGGTGTCGATCAGTGCCCGGTCGTCATGCTGGCCGTGGATTTCCACGAGCCGGCGCCCGACCTCGCGCAACAGCGACACGCTCGCCGCCTGATCGTTGATGAAAACGCGGGTGCGCCCGTCCGCCGTCTGCACCCGGCGCAGGATGACGTCGCCGTCGTCATCGATATCGTTCTCGCGAAGGAAGGCTCTTGCTGGATGATTGCCGGGAACGTCAAAGGCTGCGATCACCTGCCCCTGCTCCGCACCATGGCGCACGAGCGAGGCATCGCCCCGCGCGCCAAGCGCCAGCGAAAGCGCGTCAAGCAGGATGGATTTGCCGGCGCCCGTCTCGCCGGTCAGCACCGAAAGACCGCCGCGAAACTCAAGATCGAGCCTCTCGATCAGGACGATATCGCGGATCGACAGGTGCGACAGCATCAGAGCCTCTAAGTTGAGCTTATGCGCCGCCGCCGGTGATCAGCGTGGCCGCCTTCGACAGCCACGAACCGGCATTCTGGCGCGGTTCCAGCCCGCCACTCTGCAGAAGCTTGTAGGAATCCTTGTACCACTGGCTGTCCGGGAAGTTCTGTCCGAGCACCGCCGCCGCCGTCTGCGCTTCAGAGACGAGGCCCAACGCGTAATAGGCTTCGACGAGACGTGCCAGCGCTTCCTCGACATGGCGGGTGTTGGAATATTCCTCGACCACGGTGCGGAACCGCTTGATCGACGCCAGATATTCCTTGCGTTCGAGATAATAGCGTCCGATCTGCATCTCCTTGCCGGCGAGTTGATCACGGGCGAACCGGATCTTCGCCTTGGCATCCTCGACATATTCGGAATCGGGATAACGCTCGACCACTTCGTTCATCGCCGCGATCGCCCGCCGCGTCTGCCCCTGGTCGCGCGTGACGTCGGGGATCTGCCGGAAATAGCTGAGGCCGATGATATAATAGGCATATGCCGCTTCCTGCGACGTCGGATAGAGCGTCGTGTAGCGCTTCGCCATATTCACGGCTTCGTCGTAATTGCCCTGCCGGTAATTGGTGAAGGCAGCCATCACCAGTGCCTTGCGGGCATATTCCGTGTAGGGGTGCTGGCGGTCGATGGCCGCGAACTTCTTCGCCGCCTCGTTCAGGCGGCCGGCTTCGAGATTCGCAAGGCCCTGATTATAGAGCGTATCGGCGGGATCGATCGTCTCGACATATTTGCTGAGATCGACGTCGTCATTTTTGCTGGCGCAGCCCGAAAGCGGGATCGCAAGGGCAAGCACACCCGTCAGAACCACCTTGCGCAGCATTTCATTGCGCTGAAGATCAGGATTGGCTTGGGGCCCAAGCGCAACGTTCACCGGCAAATTCGAACTCGTCATGCTGTCTCCGGCCCTTCGGCACTCTCAAATCGTGCTAGCATTCGGTCGCCCATAAACCACAAGCCAGGGAAATCGGCAATGTCGTTGCCGGTGATTAGCCCGATTTTGTGATCCAGCGCCTCACCCCGTCAATCATCCGTTGACGGCTCAATTATGGCCAAGCCGCCGCCGATCGCCACGACAGGCGCAATCCACAGGATATTCGGTGAGTTAAAGTACCCAGGGAGCGTGAACGGGAGCGTTCACCGCGACCAGGTCGGCGGACCGGCCGCCAGTCCGCTTGCCCGACGATTCGACGATATCGAATGCCGAATGATCGGAAAGAAGCGCGCGCAGGGCGGCGGCGTTCAGGCGGTGACCGCTGCGATAGGAGCGGAAGCAGCCGATGAACGGCGCGCCGGCAAGTGCGAGGTCGCCCACCGCATCGAGCGTCTTGTGCCGCACGAACTCGTCGGGAAACCGCAGCCCGCCCGGATTGATCACGGAATTATCGTCGCCGATGACGAGCGAATTGTCGAGCGAAGAGCCGAGCGCATGGCCGGATGCCCATAGCTTCTCGACATCCTTCATGAAGCCAAAGGTGCGCGCGCTGGCGATCTCGCGGCGGAACACCTGCGCATTCATGTCGCTGGAGAAGCCCTGCCGGCCGATCAGCGGGCATTCGAAATCGATCTCGACCTCAAAACGCGTCCCATCATAGGGACGGAACTCGGCCCAGGAGCCGCCGGTTTCCACGCGCACGGTCCTGGTGACGCGGATGAAACGGCGCTTGGCCGGCTGCGAGACGAGCCCCGCCTGCTCGAACGCCTCGATGAAACAGGTGGACGTGCCGTCGAGGATGGGAACCTCGGAACCATCGATTTCGATGACGAGATTGTCGATCTCCATGGCCATCAGCGCAGCCATCAAATGCTCGACCGTATCGACCTTGACGCCGCGATTGCCGAGCGAGGTGCAGAGATCCGTCGCGCCGATTTCCGAAGCAAGCGCCTTGATCACATGCAGCTTGCCATCCGCATCCTTGCGATGAAAGACAATGCCCGTATCGGGATCGGCCGGAAGGAAGCTGGCCGTCACCGGCTTGCCGCCATGTACGCCTATGCCAGACAGGGTAACCGGCTTTGCCAGTGTCTTCTGATAGCCCAAAACGATCCCCATGGATGCCTACCCCGGTTGCAGATTGGCAGACGTGGCTGTCATGTCCAGCGCCAACTTTTCGTTGTCCCCAACCGGACATCGTTCCAAAGCGAGTCTGTTGGGTCGAGTGCTCTGCAGCGCCCTGCCGTTTGGAATGCGCGGAGGTTGCTGCGGATTAATAAATTCGCGCACCAAATACTCCGAAAAACCGATTCCGGCCCGGCCGATGCGCTGCCTGGAAGATAATGTTCGCTCCCTAATGGTCCAAATCACGGTTCCTTACCATTTATTACATGGTTTCCACATGAGGAGACAGGGAAATTATCCAATGATTTCAAATGAATGAAAAGAAGAACCCCCGCCGATCCTAAGATCGACGAGGGTTGCTTTGTGACGAAATTGCGAAATCCGTATCGGTCCGGAGAAAAACCGGCCCTTTACCGTCTCGGCTTTAGTTAGCCTGGCGGCGCAGGAAAGCCGGGATTTCCAGCTGATCCTCTTCCGAGACCTGGCGCGGCTGCGGGCGACCCTGCTCGTCGAGCTGTCCACGGCGCGGTGCATAGATCGATGCATCCTGCGAAAGCGGGCGGCGGGGTTCGGCCGGACGCATCGCCGGCTCGCGGTGCTGCGCGGGCTCGAGCCGTGCCGCTGGTTCTTCCTCGCGGCGCGACAGACCATGGGTCAGACGTTTGAGGAGACCCATCGGACCACGATCCTCGGCAACGGGGTTGTGCTGCGCATTCAGTTCCGCCTGAACCACCGGCGGAAAGTCAGCGACATCCGGCATACGCGGTGCAAGCCGCTGCACCGGAGCGGGAGCCTGCTCCGCACGGTGCATCGGGTGATGCTGCGGCTGGGGCTGCGGCGCCATGGCAGGCTGCGCGTGCTGCTGCATCTGCGGACGCGGTGCGACGGCTGCAGCGGCGGGCGCGCGGGTTTCGAGCGCTTCCGGCGCGGGAGCCTGGAAGATGCGGCTCTGCGGACGGAATTCCTGCTCCACGGCAGACGGCTGTGCGTGCTGCGGCACTTCGGCCTCGGCGGCCTGGATCGCCTGGGCGACAGGATCCGCCGGGCGCTGCTGGGCAACCGCCGGCTGCTCTACAGGACGCTGGACAGGCGCCTGGGCGGCGGGCTTTGCGACAGGCTTCATTGCCTGGCGAAATTCCAGCGGCGCAGGCGCCGCGTCTCCGATCTGCTTGTCGATGCCAGTTGCCACGACCGAAACGCGGATAACGCCTTCCAGCCCTTCGTCGAAAGTTGCGCCGAGAATAATGTTCGCCTCGGGATCGACCTCCTCGCGGATGCGGGTCGCCGCTTCATCAACCTCGAACAGCGTCATGTCGCGGCCGCCGGTGATCGAGATCAGCAGGCCCTTGGCGCCGCGCATCGAGGTTTCGTCGAGCAGCGGATTGGCGATCGCTGCTTCGGCAGCGGCCATCGCGCGACCATCGCCGGAAGCTTCGCCGGTGCCCATCATCGCCTTGCCCATCTCGCGCATCACCGAACGCACGTCGGCGAAGTCGAGATTGATCAGGCCTTCCTTGACCATCAGGTCGGTGATGCAGGCGACACCCGAATAGAGCACCTGGTCCGCCATCGCGAAGGCATCGGCGAACGTCGTCTTGTCATTGGCGATGCGGAAGAGGTTCTGGTTGGGGATGACGATCAGCGTATCGACGTTCTTCTGCAGTTCGTCGATGCCCATGTCGGCGGTCTTCATGCGCCGCTGACCCTCGAAGTGGAACGGCTTGGTGACCACGCCGACGGTGAGGATACCCTTCTCGCGCGCCGCACGCGCCACGACGGGAGCCGCGCCGGTGCCCGTGCCGCCGCCCATGCCGGCGGTGACGAAGCACATATGCGTGCCCGACAGATGATCGTTGATCTCGTCGATGCATTCCTCGGCTGCCGCGCGCCCGACCTCGGGCTGCGAACCGGCGCCAAGGCCCTCGGTGACGGCGGTGCCGAGCTGGATCAGGCGCTCCGATTTCGACATGGCCAGCGCCTGTGCGTCGGTGTTCGCCACCACGAAATCGACGCCGCGCAGGCCGGCATTGATCATGTTGTTGACGGCGTTGCCGCCGCCGCCGCCGACACCGAACACGGTGATGCGCGGCTTAAGCTCGGTGATGTCCGGCTTTTGCAGATTGATAGTCATCGTTCCTCGTCCTTTTCGCCTTTTTTCACCGCTTCGCCGCCGCGGTGCCGAATGAGTTGTTGTTGCCGAATTGCGTTGCTTGCCCTATTCAAAAACTTTCTCTCAGCCATTGGCCCACACGGTGGAAACGCCCGCCCGTTCCCGTCATGCGGCTGGTTGAACCCGCCTTCACCGACCGCTCCTCGATGCCTGCGATCTGCGGATAGATCAAAAGCCCGATGGTGGCCGCGAATGCTGCTCCCTTGGCTGCCTCGGGAAGCCCCGCGACGCCCAGGGGCCGCCCAATCCTGACATTGCGCGCGAGAATCCGGCGCGCCACTTCGGGCATGCCGGTCAGCTGGCTTGCGCCGCCCGTCAGCACCACCCGTTTTCCAACGATATGACCGAGACCCGACTGGTTGAGCCGGTCGCGCACCAGTTCCAGCGTCTCCTCGACACGGGCGCGGATGATGCGGGTCAGCACCGAACGCGGATACTGGTTCGGCACATCCCGATCGTCCTCGCCGATCGGCGGAACGCTGATGAGATCGCGGTCATCAGCCGCACTCGGCAGCGCCGAGCCGTACATCACCTTGAGCCGCTCCGCGTCGTCCATGCGGGCGGAGAAGCCGCGCGCCACATCCATCGTCACGTGATTGCCGCCGATGGCGATGGCATCGGCATGAATGAACTTGCCCTCGGAAAAGACGGAGATTGTCGTCGTGCCGCCGCCCATGTCGATGCAGGCAGCCCCCATCTCGGCCTCGTCGTCGACGAGTGCGGAGAGGCCGCTCGCATAGGGTGTGGCGACAATCGCCTCGACCGAAAGATGGCAGCGGTTGATGCAGAGTTCCAGATTGCGCAGCGGAGCTGCGTCGGCGGTCAGCACATGCATGTCGACGCCGAGCGTATCGCCCAGCATGCCGAGCGGATCGCGTATGCCGCGCTCGCCATCGAGCGTATAACCGACCGGCAGCGAGTGCACGAGATGACGTTCGGCGGCTAGCGCCTGCTTGGCTCCGGCAGCGAGAACCCGGCGGATATCCGCCCGGTCGATCTCATGGCCGCCAAGGCTGACGCTGGCGCTGAATGTCTCGCTCCTGAGCCGCCCGGCGGAAATGTTGACGATGAGCGAATCGACGGTGAGCCCCGCCATGCGTTCCGCCGCATCGACGGCCAGGCGGATGGACTGCTCCGCGACATCGAGATCGACGATGACGCCGGATTTCACCCCACGCGACTTCTGGTGCCCGATCCCGAGCACCTCGATGCGATGGGTGCGGCCGGGCAGGAACGAGCTCTCCTCGCGCGGCTTCAGCTTTGCGATCACGCAGGAAACCTTGCTGGAGCCGACGTCCAGAACGGTCAGCAGGCGCACGCGACGCCCTGAAGATCCAGCCGGAGATGTGGTTTTGCCGCCAAGAATACTCATACAGGCTTCCTCGCACGGGCCAATTGCTTGTCACGATCCTTGAGCGCTTGCTCCCGGCGCTCCATTGCATCAGGCGTCAGGCGCACGCTCACCCGATCCTGGATACGCATGTCGACGGCGAGAATGTCGCGCGACAACAGCCCCTTCTCCTGATCGAGCCTGTCCACAGCCGCCAGCGTCGCCGGAACGTCGTCTTCCGGCAGCATGACCCTGACGCCATTTTCGAGCAGGAGATCCCAGCGGCGGTCGGCTACGCGGATATAGGCGCGTATCTTGGCCGAGAGATGCGGGAAGGCCGCAACCTGCGCAACGAAATCCTTTGCCGTCGTCTCGGCGCCGCCGCCGACGACCAGAGGCAATTCAGCATGGCGACCGGAGAACGGAACGATGGCGTCGCCCTCGCTGTCGATCAGCGTCAGATCCCTGTCGCGCTGCCAGATCGCAAAGGCCTTGCGCTCTCGGATCGCAACATGAACCGTCCCGGGATAGACCTTGCGCACATCGACGGATTCGACCCACGGCAGCGCGGCGATCGCCTCGCGCGCACCCTCGGCGCTCATGCCGATCAGCGATGTCTCGCCGTCAAGCGCAAGCGCGCCCAGCACATCGATATCGGAGGTTTCGCGATTGCCCGCCACATCGACCTTTTCGATCGCGAAACCGAAGGTGGACGTGGTCGCCTTGACGACCTCCGGCGTATGCCCGCCCATCACCATGCCATAGAGACCGGTAAGACCGAGAAAGCCCAGCACCCCGACCGTTCCGAAATGACGCGGGATCGCAACGCTACCCTCGAAAAGCCGGACAGCGAGGCGGAATGGCTTGCGCAGGAATTTCGGCAGAACGAAAGCGCCGGGCACCGCCCCCGATGCCTGACGCATCGCGGCCGCACGCTTGGCGCCAGAAGCTCTGCCGTTCAACGCAAACACGATGCGTCCTCCACCATCCAACTCAACAATTCGCCGAAGGAATGCCCTGCAGCCCTGGCAATATCCGGCACCAGCGATGTCGACGTCATGCCCGGCTGGGTATTGATTTCCAGCCAGACAAGCTCGCCATCTTCCGAAAAACGGTCATCGTAACGGAAGTCGGAACGGCTCACGCCCTTACAGCCAATCGCTTGATGTGCCTTGAGCGCCATTGTCTGTATTTTTTGGTAAATTTTCGGTGAAATTTTTGCCGGGCATTCGTGTTTTGATGCGCCGGCAACGTATTTCGAGTCATAGTCATAGAACTGATGACCGACCGGAATGATCTCGCAGACCCCGAGCGCCACGTCGCCCATCACCGCGCAGGTCAATTCGCGCCCAGCGACATAGTGCTCGACCATGACGGAATCGCCATACCCCCACTCCGGCGACGATATGATCTGCGGCGGATGCGGCTGATCCTCCTTGACGATCACCACGCCGAAGCTCGAGCCCTCGCGCACCGGCTTGACCACATAGGGCGGCTCCATCGGATGACTGGAAGTGAACTCAAAGCGGTTCATCAGCTTCGACGAAGCAACCGAGACGCCGGCGGCGGCGGCAATCACCTTCGCCCGCCCCTTGTCCATGGCAAGCGCCGAAGCGAGCACGCCGGAATGCGTATAAGGTATCTGCAGATATTCGAGGACACCCTGGATCGCGCCATCCTCACCGAAAGGCCCATGCAGGGCATTGAAAGCGACATCCGGCTTGAGCTCGGCGAGCACGCCCGCCACGTCACGGCCAACATCGACCCGCGTCACGCGGTAGCCTTCCGCCTCCAGGGCGTCAGCGCACGCCGCACCCGACGAGAGGCTCACCGGACGCTCCGATGAAAATCCGCCCATCAAAACTGCTACATGTTTCGCCATTCAAGAATCCCCTCAGCGGTCCCCGGCGCACACCGAAAAGAGGCTGAATCGGACCTGCCCGGCGACATGGAAATCGCAGACACCCGAGACAGGCGAAATGCCTGCCGACTCAAATCAGTTAACGCTTGTCCCTAAAGAATCAGAGAGTTGAATCTCTGGCAACCCCTGTCAGCATTCCTCTTTGCTAAAACATGCTTTTTGTTATGAAATCAGGCCGGATCCGGCTGGGTGGGAATACGCCGCCCAAGGCGCGCAGCCGCCCCGACGCAGGGAATCAAAACCCCGAACTCAGCGCTTCAGGGATGCGAGAATCGCATCGGTGGAACTGATGCGGGAGACGCGCGGCAGCACCTTCTCGATGGCAAAGCGATGCATGGCTTCCTCGAAGCTCGCCGCCACGTCCTCGGCGATGATGACGGAATAGTTGAGCTGCCAGGCGTCGCGCGCCGTCGATTCCACGCCGAAATTGGTCATCACGCCGCCGAGCACGATGGTTTCGATGCCGCGACGGCGCAGTTGCAGGTCGAGCTCCGTGCCGAAGAATGCGCTCCATTGCCGCTTGGTGATCACCACGTCGGCCTCGATCGCCGCGATCTCCCGGGCAAATTCCATCGCCCTTTCCGACATACCGCCTTCCGGCCTGCGGATCGGGACATCGACATCGGCAGGCGGCGCGTCTGCGAAATCGCTGGAAAAGCCGACGCGGACCAGAACCAGGAGCGAGCCGGCCTCTTTCATCTTCCCGGCAAGCCTTGCAGCATTGTCGACCACCTGCTCCGCCGTATAGGGCGCCATCGGCATGCCAAGCGTCCATTGCTGCAGGTCGATCAGGACGAGCGCGGTCTTGCGTGGATCCAAATCGGGCATGAAACTATCTCCGGTAAAGAAAAAACGTCCTGGCCGAACTGTGGCCCTCAGATGATCTGCCCCAGGAACTCCTGAACCTCCTGCCCCTGCCGGAAGAGCCCGAGGCGCTTGATCTCCCAATGCAGGCGGATGCCGGAATTCTCCAGCACCCGGGCGCGAACCGTCTCGCCCAGCGTTTCCAGATCATGGCCGCTCGCCTGGCCGGTGTTGATCATGAAATTGCAATGCATCGGCGACATCTGCGCCCCGCCGATCATGCGCCCGCGGCAGCCGGCCTTGTCGATCTCCTTCCAGGCCGACGAGCCCTCGGGGTTCTTGAAGGTCGAGCCGCCAGTCTTCTCGCGGATCGGCTGCACTGTCTCGCGGTGATGCTGCACGGCGTCCATCGCCGCCTTGATCTCCTCCTGCTCGCCCGGCATCCCCTCGAACAGTGCCGAGGTGAAGATCAGATCCTTCGATGCGGAGGAATGGCGGTAGGCATAACCCATGTCCGCATTGGAGAGGATATGCAGTTTGCCCTTGCGGTCGAGCGCCCTGACTTCGACCACGCGCTCGCGCGTCTCCACCCCGTTGGCACCGGCATTCATCCGCAGCGCGCCGCCGATCCCGCCGGGTATACCGTGGTAGAAATGGAAGCCGGCAATGCCCGCCTCAAGTGCGGCCGCCGCAAGCCGCTTGTCCGGCGTCGCGGTTCCGGCGCGAAGCTGTGTCTCCGACACGCGTTCGATCTCGCCGAAGCCCTTGGCCGAAAGCCGGACGACAAAGCCCGGAATGCCGCCGTCACGCACCAGGAGATTGGAGCCGATGCCGACCACCATTACCGGGATTTCCTCCGGTACGGCGCGGAGAAAAGCCGCCAGATCCTCTTCGTCAGCCGGCTGGAACAGCACCTCCGCCGGTCCGCCGACGCGGAACCATGTGACCTTGTCCATGCCCGCATTGGACGTCATCCGCCCGCGCAGCCCGGAGAGCTTGTCACCCAGTTTCGCGATAAGCGCTTCGCCGTCACTGATCATCAACATTCTCCTGTAAATACCACGCCCTAGCATCTTCTCTTTTCAAATGGAAAGGCTGGCGGGACAGTACCCCCCTCTGCCCTGCCGGGCATCTCCCCCACAAGGGGAGAGATCGGGCTTCATCGATGGCCAGCATCAATCGCAAGCGTTGAGAGATGAGAGGCGAAAGCCCCATCAGCCAATCTCCCCCCTCGTGGGGGAGATGGCGGGCAGGACAGAGGGGGGTGCCTGGCGATTCCATCAAAATATGATCCGCTCTGGCGCGGTTGAGATTCAGTCTTTGGCCAATTCCTTCGGCAGCGCGTAAGCCCATTGGGTAATATTGCCCGCGCCGAGGCAGACGACGAAATCGCCCGGCTCACCCACCGAGGCGACCAGCGGCGCCAGCGCTTCCGGGCCGGTGACATAGCGCGCATCCCGGTGCCCAGCCGTCTTGATGCGGCTGACCAGGGCCTCGGAATCGACGCCCTCTATCGGCTCCTCTCCCGCAGTATAGACCGGCGCGACGGCGACGATATCGGCATCGTTGAAGCAGGCGGCGAAATCATCGAAGAGGCTGGAAAGGCGGGTGTAGCGATGCGGCTGAACAATCGCGATGACACGTCCCTTCGCCGCTTCCCGCGCCGCCTTGAGCACGGCCTTGATCTCGACGGGATGATGGCCGTAATCGTCGAATATCTCGACGCCGTTCCATGAGCCGGTATGGGTGAAGCGCCGCTTGACGCCGCCGAAGGATGCCAGTCCCTTCTTGATGTCCTCGTCCGAAATGCCGAGCTCATGCGCCACGGCGATAGCGGCCGTCGCGTTGGAGACGTTGTGGCGTCCCGGCATCGGCAGGCGCAGCCCCTTGATTTCCGAGATCTCGCCGCCCTTGCGGCTGCGGATCACCACGTCGAAATTCGAGGCCGGGCCGTCGATGACGTGATTGACGAAGCGCACATCGGCCTGCGGGTTCTCGCCATAGGTGATCACCCGGCGATCCTCGATGCGGCCGACCAGCGCCTGCACCTCCGGATGATCGAGGCACATCACGCCGAAACCGTAAAACGGCACGTTCTCGACAAACTGGCGGAAGGCCTCGCGCACATTGTCGAAGGAGCCGTAATGATCGAGATGCTCCGGGTCGATATTGGTGACGACTGCGATATCGGCGGGCAGCTTCAGGAAGGTGCCGTCACTCTCGTCGGCCTCGACCACCATCCAGTCGCCCTTGCCCATGCGGGCATTGGTGCCATAGGCGTTGATGATGCCACCATTGATGACGGTCGGATCGAGATTGCCGCCCTCGAGAAGTGCGGCGACCATGGAGGTCGTGGTCGTCTTGCCATGCGTGCCGCCGATGGCGACGGCCTGGCGGAAGCGCATCAGCTCCGCCAGCATCTCGGCGCGGCGCACCACCGGCAAAAGCTTTTCGCGCGCGGCGACCAGTTCCGGATTGTTCTTGCGAATGGCGGTCGAGACGACGACGACTTCCGCATCGCCCAGGTTCTCGGCGACGTGGCCGACGAACACCTCTATACCCTTCTCGCGCAGGCGCTGGACATTCGCCCCGTCGGCCTGATCCGAGCCCTGAACGCGATAGCCGAGACTGTGCAGGGCCTCGGCGATACCGCTCATGCCGATGCCGCCGATGCCGACGAAATGCACAAGCCCGATATTCAGCGGCATCTTCATGGCCGCTCTCCTTCTTTGAATTCCGAAATGGGTTTACCCGCTGCAATAGCCTCTGCGAGATCGGCAAGCAACCGCGTGGCATCAGGCTGGCCCACAGCCTGCGCCGCACTCGCCATTCTCGCCAGCCGCTCCGGTTCGGCCATGGCCCGGGTGATGATTTCGGCCAGACGCGCCGGATCGAGCTCCGTCTGGCGGATGACCTCGGCCCCGCCTGCGGCTTCGAGGGCTGCGGCATTGGCCGCCTGGTCGTGGTCGAGCGCGTGAGGAAACGGCACCAGCACCGCGGGCCGGCCGATGGCGGCGATCTCCGAGACGGTCGAGGCGCCGGAGCGCGAGATGACGAAATGTGCCTCGGCGATGCGCGTTGGCAGGTCCCCAAAGAACGGCGCCACCTCGGCCTCAATGCCGAGCTCCTCATAGGCCGCCCTGACCTCGGCCTCATCCTCGGGACGGGCCTGCTGCGTCACCTTGAGCCGGCGCTTCAGATCGTCGGGCAAAAGCCGGATCGCCGCCGGAATGGCGCTGGAGAAGAACCCCGCGCCCTGACTGCCGCCGAACACCAGCAGCCGAAACGGTTCGCCTGGCCGTACCGGCTGGTACGGTTTGCCGGTCTCGGCCAGCACGGCGGGGCGCACCGGATTGCCTGTCTGCACGGTCTTGGCGGAAAAACGCCCCCCCGTCTCGGGCAAAAAGCCCCCCGCAATGGCATAGACACGGGGGGCTAAACCCCTGTTGGCCCGCCCCATCACCGCGTTCTGCTCGTGGATGAAAGTCGGGATTCCCATCCGCGTCGCGGCATAGAGCGGCGGCAATGTCGGATAGCCGCCGAAGCCCGCGACCAGCTTCGGCTTCAATTCGCGGAAAAGTTTTCGGGCATCGAGATTGCCCTGCCAGAGCCGCCACATCGTCCGGGTGATCGCCACCGGATTGCGCCCGGAAATCGTCGCAGAGCGGACGACATGCACACCCCTAGCCGGAAACGCGCCGGCAAAGCGCTGCGCCCGCGTGTCGGTCGCCAGATGCACCTCCCAGTCGCGCGCCGTCAGCTCGTGCGCCAGCGCTTCCGCCGGAAACAGATGTCCGCCGGTGCCGCCGGCGCAAAGGATGATGACCCCCTTCGACATCGCCGCTGCCTCAGGACGCGGAGAACCGGCGGCCTGCGCCGCCGAAATCGAGCGTGGCGGACATACGCGCCTCCGGCCTGCGCCGCGTCAGCGCGAGCAGAATGCCCATCGAAATCGCCACCGCGACGAGCGACGAGCCGCCATAAGAAATGAACGGCAGCGTCATCCCCTTGGCCGGCATCAGATGCAGATTGACCGCCATGTTGATGATCGACTGGAAGCCGAGCAGGATGACGATGCCGGAAACGGCGAGACGGGTGAACTCGTCCCGCTCCTTCAGCGCGATCGAGAGGCCGCGGATCACGATGAAGGCGAAGATCAGCATGATCAGCAGGCAGAGCACGATCCCATATTCCTCCGCCGCCACCGAGAAGATGAAGTCGGTATGGCTGTCGGGAATGATGCGCTTGATGGTCCCCTCGCCCGGCCCTTGGCCGAACCAGCCGCCGCGGACGATCGCTTCGCGCCCGGCGTCCACCTGGAACGTGTCGCCTTCGCCGGTCAAGAACCGGTCGATGCGCCCCGCGACGTGCGGAAAGACCGTATAGGCGCCGAAACCGCCGACGAGCGCGCCGGCGCCGAGAACGACGATCCAGAACCACGGCACGCCGGCCATGAAGAACATCGCTCCCCATGTCGCCGCCGTCAGCATCGTCTGGCCGAGGTCCGGCTGCGCCACCAGAAGTGCCGAGACCAGCGCGAACAGCAGCATGGCGAACAGATTGCCCGGTATGTCGGGACGACGCTCATGTTCGGCGAAAAGCCAGGCGCAGATGACGACGAAGGCCGGCTTCATGAACTCCGATGGCTGGATCGACACACCCAGAAGCGAAATCCAGCGCCGCGCGCCCTTGACCTCGACGCCGAAGAAAAGCGCGGCGACCATCGCCAGGACTGACAAGGCCAGCAGGATCAGCGAGAAACGCCTGATCTCCCGCTGCGCCAGGAAGGAAACCGCTATCATCACCACCAGCGCCGGGACCATGAACACGATCTGGCGCTCGACGAAATGAAAGCTGTCGAGGCCGATACGCTCAGCCACCGCCGGGCTCGCCGCGAAGGACAAGAGGATGCCGAGCCCCATCAGAGCCAGGCAGGCTGCGAGGAAATAACGGTCGATCGTCCACCACCAATTGGCGACCGGCCCGCGATCAACACGGCTTACCATTGGCTTTCTCCCTTGATGGGTTGCGGTTTGCTAGGATGAATTGAGGCTTGTCGGAACAGTTGAAACGTCGGGGGCACAACACTCTGTCTGCCTGCCTGGCCGTTTTCCCTTCCTTCCATCGTCATCCTCGGGCTTGACCCGAGGATCCACGGCAAGGAGGCGAATACGACACCATCGTCCGCAACTGAATTATTGATTGCAAAGCGGAATATCGATCGCTGACCCGACGCTATCGTTGCTGGCTGAAATCCGTTGGTGGAGCGGCAACGCCCGCGCTCCCCTGCCGTGGATGCTCGGGTCAAGCCCGAGGATGACGATGGGAGAGGCAGACGGTGCCTAACGGGCCAAAAGGGGGTGTTTCCAGCAAGCGTTTCCATCTAAATTCGCACCGCTTCCAGCGCCATCACAGCCTGCCGAAACGCATCGCCGCGTTTCTCGAAATTCTGGAACTGGTCGAAGCTGGCGCAGGCGGGCGACAAAAGCACCACCGGCTCCGCACCGTTATCGGCTTCCGCGTCGCGCGCCGCATGTTCCACGGCCGCCGCGATCGTACCGGAGATCTGGTAAGGCACCGCCTCGCCGAGCGTCGCCGCGAATTGCGGCGCCGCCTCGCCGATCAGATAGGCCTTGGCGATGCGCGGGAAGAAACCCGAGAGCGAGGCGATGCCGCCCTCCTTGGGCAGTCCGCCGGCAATCCAGTAGATGCGCTCGAAGGATGAAAGCGCCGGCGCTGCGGCATCCGCATTGGTCGCCTTGGAATCATTGATGAACAGCACCCGGCCCACGCGAGCCACCTGCTCCATGCGATGGGCAAGGCCGGGAAAGGATTTGAGGCCCGCGCGGATTTCCTCGACGCTGAGGCCGACGGTCAGGCACGCGGCAAGTGCGGCAAGCGCGTTCTGCGCATTGTGCTCGCCGCGCAAGGAGCCGATCCCCTCGATCGAGGCGATCTCCTCGGTCCTGCCGGCACTGGCGTGCATCAGCTTCGAACCTTCGGCGAAAAACCCTTCCGCCACGGGCTGGCGCTTGGAAATGCGGATGACCGGCTTGCCGGTGCGCTCCAGGCGATCGGCGATCTGGGCGCAGTAAGCGTCGTCCACGCCGACGATCGCCGTGTCGCTGCCGGCCACCAGCCGCTCCTTGATGTCGGCATAATGCTGCATGGTGCCGTGCCGGTCGAGATGATCCGGCGTCAGGTTGAGCAGGATTCCGGCCGCCGGATTGAGCGAGGGCGCAAGATCGATCTGGTAGGAGGAGCATTCGACGACATAGTGCCTGTCATCGGCGGGCGGCGCCAGCGTCATCACCGCCGTGCCGATATTGCCGCCGAGTTGCATGTCGCGGCCCGACGATTTGATGATATGCGCGATCAGCGCCGTCGTCGTCGATTTGCCGTTGGTTCCGGTGATGGCGATGAACGGGCAACCGGGTGCGGCACGGTTGCGCTCGCGCACGAAAAGTTCGATATCGCCGATGATCTCGACGCCCGCGCCCCTGGCCAGGTCGACCGTCCAATGCGGGCGCGGATGGGTGAGCGGCACGCCCGGCGAAAGCACGAAGGAGGAAAAGACCTTCCAGTCCGCCTGCCGGAGATCGCCGGTCGTGATGCCCGCCGCAATGGCGCGCTCCACGCTTTCCGGGTTGTCGTCCCACGCCAGTATGTCGGCCCCGCCGGCCATGATCGCCTTCGCGGTGGCGATACCCGAACCGCCGAGCCCGAAGAGCGCGACGGTCTTGTTTTTCATGGAATGGGCGGGAATCATGCGCTCTTATCTCAGCTTCAGGGTGGACATGCCGATCAGGGCGAGGATGATCGCCACGATCCAGAACCGGATCACCACCTGGCTTTCCGTCCAGCCCTTCTTTTCGAAATGGTGGTGGATCGGCGCCATCAGGAAAACGCGCTTGCCCGTCATCTTGAACGAGGCGACCTGAATGATGACGGAGAGCGCCTCGACCACGAACAGGCCGCCGATGATCGCGAGCACGATCTCATGCTTGGTGGCCACCGCCACCGCGCCGAGCGCGCCGCCGAGCGCCAGCGAGCCGGTATCGCCCATGAAGATGGCGGCGGGCGGCGCATTGAACCAGAGGAAGCCGAGCCCCGCGCCGATGACGGCGCCAAGCACCACGGCAAGCTCGCCGGTGCCGGGGACGAAATGGATCTGCAAATAATCGGCGAAGATCGCATTGCCGGAGAGATAGGCGATGAAGCCGAAGGAAGCGGCCGCGACCATCACCGGTACGATGGCGAGACCGTCGAGGCCGTCGGTCAGATTGACCGCATTGCCCGCGCCGACCATGACGAAGGCGGCGAACGGAATGAAGAAGATGCCGAGATTGAGGACGAACTGCTTCAGGAAGGGGAAGGTCAGCGACGAGGAGAAAGGCTCCTGCCCCGCGCGCATGATGAACCACGCCGCGATCGCCGCGATCAGGAATTCGATGCCGAGCCGCGCCTTGCCGGAAAAGCCCTTGTCCGACTGCTTGGTGACCTTGAGATAATCGTCATAAAAGCCGATGGCGCCGAAGCCGACAGAAACCAGCAGCACCACCCAGACATAGACGCTGGCGAGATTGGCCCACAGGAAGGACGAGCCGAGAATGCCCGAGAGGATCATCAGGCCGCCCATCGTCGGCGTACCGGCCTTCTTGAAATGGGTTTGCGGCCCGTCGGCGCGGATCGGCTGTCCCCGCCCCTGCCGGATGCGCAGCGAGTTGATGATCATCGGACCGAACAGAAAGACCAGCAACGCCGAGGTGATCAACGCTCCACCGGTGCGGAACGTGATGTAGCGGAACACGTTGAACAGCGTCACGTGTTCGGAAAAGTAGGTCAGAAGCGTCAGCATGCGGATGCGGTCCCCTCGAAAAACAGCCTATTCGGCCGGCCCCAAAGGCTCGGCAGGCGGGTATTTGGCCATCAGCGCCCTAACGATTTTGGAGAACCCAATCCCCTTCGACGACTTGACCATGACGACATCGCCGGGACGGACCGCCTTTACCACCAGCGGCTGCAGTTCCTCGACGCTCTGCCTGTATTCGGTCTGAATTTCAACCGGCAAAGCGGAGGCGAGCACAGACATTTCCGGCCCGCCGATGAAAAGCGTATTGACGCCGGCACCTGAAATCGGCTCGGCGAGATCCTGGTGGAGCTTCGCCGCATGGTCTCCCAGTTCCAGCATATCGCCCAGAACCGCGATCCTGCGCCCACGCGCTCCCGGCTGCGCGGCATGGAGGAGCTCGAGTGCCGCCCGCATCGAGGCGGGATTGGCGTTGTAGCTCTCGTCGATCAGTGTGATGGCGCCATCGGGATGGTGCAACCTGTGGCGCGCGCCACGCCCCGCTTCCGGCCGCAGCGTGGCAAGCGCCATCGCCACCTTTGCCATATCGGCGCCCACAAGGTGCGCGGAGCCCAGAACCGCCAGCGCGTTCTGCACGATATGGCGTCCGGGCGCACCGATCTTGACGACCACTTCCTGGCCGGCCAGCCACGCTGTCATGCATGAGCAATCGGGCAGAAGCTTCGTCTCGCCCGCGCGGTAATCGGCGGCGGCATTCTCGCCGAAGGTGCGGATATGCTCGACACCCGCTTGCCGCGCCAGTTGCTCCAGAAGCTCGAAATGCGGATCGTCCCGGTTGATGAGCGCATAGCCGCCCGGCACGACCCCTTCGAATATCTCCGCCTTGGCCGTGGCGATCTCTTCCAGATCCTTGAAATAGCCGAGATGCGCGGGCGCGACCAGGGTGATGATGGCCACATGCGGGCGCACCATCTTGACCAGCGGACGGATTTCGTCCGCATGGTTCATGCCGATCTCGAATACGCCGTAATCGGTATCCGCCGGCATGCGCGCCAATGTCAGCGGCACGCCCCAGTGATTGTTGAAGGAGGCGGCGGAGGCATGCACCCTGCCCACCGCTGAAAGCACATGGCGCAGGGCCTCCTTGGTCGTCGTCTTGCCGACTGAACCGGTCACGGCGATGATCTGCGCCTCGCTGCGCGCCCGTGCCGCGATGCCGAGCCGCACAAGCCCCTCCAGTACGTCATCGACCACGATCATCGGCACCTTGAGCTTGCCGAGCGCGGGAAGCTTCGCCTCCGCCACCACGATCAGGCCGGCGCCGGCCGCCATGGCGGCGGTCGCGAAATCATGGCCGTCGAACTGCTCGCCCCTGATGGCGAAGAATGCCTCGCCCGGCTTGAGCGTGCGCGTATCGATGGAAATCCCGGTGATACCTTCCGGCAGCGTGCCGATGGGTCTGCCGCCCATCGCCTCCACCATATCGGACGACGTCCACAGCCAGCTCATTTCAGCCGATCCTTCAGCGCCTGGGCGACTTCGGCGTGATCGGAGAAGGGATGTGTCACATCGCCGACGGTCTGGCCCTCCTCATGTCCCTTGCCGGCGACGATAAGCGTATCGCCGGCTTTCATCATGTCGACCGCCGTGCGGATCGCCTGACGCCGGTCGCCGATCTCGATCGCACCGGGCGCTGCCGCCATGATCTCGGCGCGGATCGCCGCCGGCACTTCCGAGCGCGGATTGTCGTCGGTGACGATGACCACATCGGCAAGCCGCGTCGCGATCTCGCCCATCATCGGCCGCTTGCCCGTATCGCGGTCGCCTCCGCAGCCGAAGACGACGATGACCCGCCCCGTGGTGAACGGGCGCACCGAGGTCAGCACATTTTCCAGCGCATCCGGCTTATGTGCGTAGTCGACATAGGCCGGCGCCCCGTCCTCCGTCGCCCCGACAAGATCGAGACGGCCCGGCGCACCTCGCAACCGTTCGAGCGCGCGCATGGCCGCCGCCGCCGGAACGCCGGTCACCATGGCGAGCCCGGCCGAAACCAGCGCATTGGCCACCTGGAAATCGCCGGCGAGCGGCAGTGCGACCTCATAGATGTCGTCGCCGATCTTGACTTCCGCATGCTGGCGGAAACGTTCGTGCTCGACCCGCTTCAAGGCAATGAACGTGCCCTTGCGGCCGACGGTCAGAACCTCCCTGCCGGCCGCCTTCGCCACCTCGATCGCCCGTGGGGAAAACTCGTCGTCGGCAAAGATGATGGCGGGGGCGCCCTCGGGCAGGAGCGTATCGAACAGCCGCATCTTGGCCGCGAGATAATCATCGACCGTCGGATGATAATCCATATGGTCCCGGCCGAGATTGGTGAAGGCGCCGGCGGCGAGCTTCACACCGTCGAGACGCCGCTGGTCGAGACCGTGCGAGGATGCTTCCATCGCCGCATGGGTTACGCCCTCATCGGCAAGCTCGCGCAGCACCCGGTGCAGTTCCACCGGATCCGGCGTCGTCAGCGACCCATAATCGCTGCGCGTCGGCGAGAACACGCCCGTCGTACCGATATTGGCCGCGGGAAACCCCGCATCGGCCCAGATCTGCCGCGTGAAGGAGGCAACGGATGTCTTGCCGCTGGTACCGGTGACGGCGACCATGATCTCGGGCTGCTTTTCGTAAAAGGCGGCGGCGGCGAGCGCCAGCGTGCGGCGCGGATCCTCGACGCGGATGACCGGCACATCAGGCGTACCGATCTCGGCATCGCGGGCCGCGATGATGGCGACGGCCCCCTTGGAAACGGCATCGGCGGCAAATGCGCTGCCGTCGGTCTTCACGCCTTTCAGCGCCGCGAAGAGATAGCCATGCTTCGCCTTGCGCGAATCGGAGGTGAGTCCGGTGATGTCCAATTCTCCGGCAGCTGGATCGGCAAGACTGGCAAGATCGGCGATATCCTTCAACTTCATATAGAGTCCAGACGTTGTTTCACTTCAGGCTATCCGCGCCGGCACGGCTGAATTCATCTCGCCGACATCGAATCAGTCATTACTCTCGTATGAAACCAGCATGGGGGCCGTTTCTTGACCGAAATCTGGCTTAACCCCCAAAAATGATGCGGAACGACGGATAATATTGGCCACCATGGGCGCAGCGTTGAGACCCGCCGTGGCGCTGGCCTTGCCTTCCTCCGGCTTTGGCTCATCGATGATCGTAAGAACGATATAGGTCGGATCGTCCATCGGAAAAGCCGCCAGGAAGGCGTTGAACCGCACATCCTTGGAATAGCGGCCGTTGACGACCTTCTCCGCCGTGCCCGTCTTGCCGCCGACGCGGTAGCCCGGAACCGTGGCGCGCTTGCCCGAACCGCCCGGAGCGGTTGCGTTCAGACGGTAGAGATAGCGCATGTCCGCCGATACCTGGGGATGGATCACCTGCTTGGCGACCTCTGCCGCCTGCTCCTCGGTGCGCGGCAGGAAGGTCGGCTGGATGAGCTTGCCGCCATTCATCAACGCCGCGGCCCCTACCGCCGTCTGAAGCGGCGTGGTCATCATGCCGTGACCGAAGGCGATGGTCATGGAATGAACCTTCTTCCAGACACGCGGCTCCACCGGACGCGCCACCTCGGGCAGTTCGGTCTGCATGCGGTCGAGAAGACCTATTTTCTTCAGGAACGCGCGGTGGCCCTCTATTCCCACCGCATCGGCTTCGCGGCCGGAGCCGATATTGGAAGAATAGATGAAGACTTCTGGCAAGGTCAGCACGCGCCCCTTGCCATGGAAGTCACGGATGGTCTGGCGCCCGATGACCAGCGGACGCGACGCGTCGAGCTTCGACTGCAAGGTGAACTTGCCTGAATCGAGCGCCATGGCGGTGGTGAAGCTCTTGATCGTCGACCCCATCTCGTAGGTGCCCGCCGACATGCGGTTCAGGCGGTCCTTGTCGAGTGCGTGAACGGGATTGTTCGGGTCGAAATCGGGCACCGACGCCATCGCCATGACCTCGCCGGTCTTGACGTTGAGCACCACCGCACCCGCCGCGATGGCGCGATAGCGCTGCATGGCCTGGACGAGCTCATCCCGCACGACATGCTGCACGCGCAGGTCGATCGAAAGCCTGACCGGCTCCAGCCCCTGCTGGAAGGCAAGACCCGTCGACTGCAGATCGGTGAGCCCCTGCGAGTCGAGATATTTCTCCATTCCCGCAATGCCCTGATTGTCGATATTGACGAGGCCGAGAATGTGCGATGCGGTCGGGCCGCCGGGATAGAAGCGAGACTTTTCGGTGCGGAAGCCGACGCCGGGAATTCCGAGCGCCATGATCTGGCTCTGCTGGCGCGGCGTCAGCCCGCGCTTCATCCAGACGAAACCGGCGCCGCTCTTCAGCTTGCGATAGGTCTGCTCCCAGTCGAGATCCGGCAGGACCGTCGACAGGAGCTCGATCGTCTCGTCGGGGTCGATTATCCGCCTCGGCTCCGCGAAAAGTGATGCCGTCTTGATATCGGTCGCCAGCACTTCGCCATTGCGGTCGAGAATATCCGGCCGCGAGGCGAGATTCTGCACCGCCGGTCCCCGCGAGCCCGCATCCTCGTCGCTCTGCATGCCGTAATAGACGAGCCGCCCGCCGATGACGGCATAGATGCCCATGAAGCATGTCATCGCCATAATCACGCGATTGCGCGCGCGGCTTCCGCTCTTCTTGCGGGCGCCTTCGAAAGCGATATCGTTCTTGGCCGACGCGTTCGCGGCCGGCTCGACACTCGCGGCGCTGTCCCTGAATTTTCCGCGTCGGATCCAGTTTGCGCTCATTCTATCGTCCCTGCCCTACGCTGCCGGTCTTGATCTGGTCGGTCTTCTTGATGCTTGCCAGGAGTTCGTCGCTCGAGGAGATGATGTTCTCGATATCGTCGGCGGGCCGTTCCGGAATCTCGTCGATGCTGACGATCTGGTTGGCATCGATCGGCTTCAGATCGAGCTCGGACTGATAGATATCCACCAGCTTCTGCAGGCGGTTCGGCTGGGTGAGCAGGCTCCAGTCGGCCTTCAAAAGCGTGATCGTGTCCTTCTCGAAGTCGATCTTGCGCTGTAGCTTGGCGATCTCGGCCATCCGCTTTCCCGCGTCGTATTTGATCTTGTAGGTCACGGTCGCCGCCGCCAGCATGACGGTGATCAATATGATGTCGAAGGTACGCAGCACTGGCTAATCCCTCAAAGTGTATGTATCGGGCAGCTTCGGCAGCCCGAAAATGGTGAGATCGGCGGCAAGCGGCGGATTGCTTGTCCGGATAGCGGCGCGCAGCTTGGCCGAGCGCGCACGCGGATTGCGCTCCTCCTCTTCGCGGCTGGGGCCGACGACGCCCTTGCCGACAGGCGTGAAACTGGGTTGGCGCGCCTCTACCTCTGGCAGATGGCGCGAGCCGCCGCTGCCGCCCTGCCGGTCGGCGAAGAAACGCTTGACGATGCGGTCCTCCAGCGAATGGAAGGTGACCACTACCAGCCGGCCACCGGGTTTCAGCACGCGCTCGGCCGCAAACAGTGCCCGCGCCAATTCGCCCAGCTCGTCATTGACGAAGATGCGTAAGCCCTGGAAAACCCGTGTCGCCGGATGGATGCGGTCCTTCGGATGCCGCCCGACCAGCGCCTCGATCGCATTGGCGAGATCGCGGGTGCGCGTGAAGGGCTCGCTCGCCCGGCGCTTCTCGATCATCCGGGCGATGCGGCCCGCATGGCGCTCCTCGCCCAGGAAATTGAAGATGCGGGCGAGATCGCCCATCTTCAGCCGGTTGACCACATCGGCGGCGCTCACCCCCTCGCCCGACATGCGCATGTCGAGCGGTCCGTCCTTCTGGAAGGAGAAGCCGCGCTCGGCCTCGTCGACCTGCATGGAGGAAACGCCGATGTCGAGAACGATGCCGTCGGGCGTGCCCGGCATCAGCGTGTCGAGTTCGGAAAACCGCCCCTGAACGAGCGTGAGACGGCCTGGAAATTCCTGCTCCATGGCTCGGCCCGCCGCGATCGCGGTAGGATCGCGATCAATCGCCGTAACGGAAGCGCCGGCGTCGAGGATGCGCCTGGTATAGCCGCCCGCGCCGAACGTCCCGTCTATGATGTGCTTCCCTGCTTCAGGCTGTAGCGCCTCGATGACCTCGTCGAGAAGAACCGGAATGTGGCGGGCCGGTCCGCCATCGGCATGAGAACCATCTCCGCCGAGGCCCGCCATCATTCCGTCCCCCTTTGGGGCGGTGCGCCCGCCCCGTTTGCTGCCTGCTGCCCGGCCTGCCGCCGCTCGGCCAGCCTCTGCCGCACACGTGTGCGATGTTCCTCGAAATGCTCCGGCTGCCACATCTGGAAATGCGTATTCGCACCCGCAAACGTCACATCCGACGAAATGCCCGTATGCTCCCGGATGAAATCCGTCACCGTGATCCGTCCGTCCTGGTCGAGCTTCAGAAAAGCGCCGTCCGCATTCAGGTAGAAAGACATGTCGTCCGCCGTTTCCGCGAATGGGTCCTCGCTCTCCAGCCGACCGTCGTACCGGGTCAGGAAATCCGGCCCGCCGACGTCGAAGGCCGGCAGGTGCAGCGAGCGCAGCGCGTAAAGCTCCGTATGCCCGGCCTTCTGGATCAGCGAACGGAAATACGCGGGAACGGAGACCCGTCCTTTCGCATCGATCCTGTTCGTCACATGTCCCAGGAACCGGTCCACTACTCGCTACCGCCGTTTCCGCCACAAAGGGCCATTGCATTCTATCTCCCGCCACGCGCATCGAGGCCGCGTCAGACAGCACGCAAACGAACGGCATCCGGGCGGAGAGCCCAGCCTGACGACCCCGCAGGACCGCCCCTGACAATGTCGGGGAACACGGTATCGAACAAACGTTACTGACGTTACGAATGGATATCATGGGACATTATGGGCGTCAACGGGAGCAGGCTACACAAGACGGGAAGAAGGCCGATTCCGGGCGCATTTTCCCTTTCTCCAGATTTATCGAATATTAAGCTTAAGGAACCGTTAGCCGGTTATCGCCGCTGGCCACTCCAGTTCCGTGGAGCCCCCATTAACGCTCGACTCATCACGACCGCGTGCATGCCCTTGCCCCGCCCTTGACGAAGCATCCCGGCGCTCCTATTAAATGCAAATAATTTGCAATTGCATTTCAGGATTCGAACTGCATGCATCGTCCAGAACGCGCATTGCCGGAACGCGTCTCGATCGAGCGCCGTCCCGAGATGACACTCAACGGCTGGCGCCGCGAACGCGGCGAGGCGTCGCTTTCAGACGTCCACAGATCGATCGCTGTCAGCACGACCGGTCCGAGCTGGCGCAAGGCGCTTGCCTTCTTCGGCCCGGGCTATCTTGTCGCCGTCGGCTACATGGATCCCGGCAACTGGGCGACCTCGCTCGCCGGCGGTTCCCGCTTCGGCTATGCGCTCCTGGTCGTCGCCCTCCTGTCCAACATCATGGCGGTGATCCTGCAATCGCTCTGCGCCCGTCTCGGCATCGCCACCGGCCGCGACCTGGCGCAGGCCTGCCGCGACGCCTATCCCCGCGCGCTGGCGTGGCCGCTCTGGTTCCTGGCCGAGATCGCCATCTGCGCCACCGATCTTGCCGAGGTGATCGGCACGGCGATCGGCCTCAACCTGCTTTTCGGCGTTCCGCTTGAGATCGGCGTAGTCATCACCGCGCTCGACGTGTTCCTGATCCTCTATCTGCAGAACAAGGGCTTCCGCTGGGTCGAAGCACTGGTCATCACCCTCCTCGGCGTCATCGCGCTGTGTTTCCTCATCCAGATCATTATGGCCAAACCCGAGTGGGCCGCCCTCATCCGCGGCTTTGCGCCGACGACCGAGATCGTCACCAACCCGGATATGCTCTATCTCGCGCTCGGCATCATCGGCGCCACCGTCATGCCGCACAATCTCTACCTTCATTCGGGCATCGTGCAGACACGCGACTATGGCGAAACCCTGGAGGAGAAGCGCTCCGCCATCCGCTACGCGACGCTCGATTCCACCATCGCGCTCACCTTCGCCCTTGCCGTCAATGCCTCAATCCTGATCCTGGCCGCCGCCAGCTTCCACACCACCGGCCACACCAATGTCGAAGAGCTGAATGATGCCCATAACCTGCTCAGCCCGTTGCTCGGCTCGGCGATAGCGCCAAGCCTCTTCGCCATCGCGCTTCTGTGCTGCGGGCTGAACTCCACCGTGACCGCGACCATGGCCGGCCAGATCGTCATGGAAGGCTTTCTCGACATCCGGCTTGCACCATGGCTGAGACGGCTCATCACCCGCGTCGTCGCCATCGTGCCGGCCGCCGCCGTCACCATCGCCTATGGCGAGAGCGGCACGGCGAAACTCCTGATCCTGTCGCAGGTGGTCCTGAGCCTGCAACTGCCCTTCGCCGTCATCCCGCTGGTGATCTTCACCGCCAATCGCGCCAAGATGGGCAAGCTCGCAGCACCCCGCTGGCTCACTATACTCGCCGCCATCACCGCCGCGATCATCGTGGCGCTCAACTTCAAGCTGATCGCCGATTTCCTGATGGGGAATTAAAACAAGGGCTTGCGACGGTTTCCGGACTCAAAATAGGAACCGCTTCAGCTCCCGGCATTGACCGCCCGCCAGCGCCCGGGCGTCATGCCAAAGGCCTGCTTGAACTGTCGCGTCATATGGCTCTGGTCGGCAAAGCCGCTTGAAAATGCCGCATCGGCAAGCGACGCGCCTTCGCGCATCGACCGCTTGGCCTGATCGAGCCGGCGCATCGTCAGATAGCGATAGGGGCTGGTTCCCAATTGCTGACGGAAATGGCGCGCCAGCGAATAGCGGTCGAGCCCCGTGATCTCCTCCAATTGCCCCGATGCGACGGTCCGGCCGAAATTCTCGTTGAGAAAATGGCGCGCCCGCTCCACCGCCTTGACGCTGATAGCGGATTTTGACCGCTTCGCGGCTGACGGATCGCGCGCCAGGAGCGCGTCGGCGATCGCAACGACGATCTGGTCCATCTCCAGCCCTTCCAGCCCGTTGTCGAGCGCCTCGAACGCCGGGCGCAAGGCGGCGAGCAGCCGAAGATCGTCGGCAACCACGTCGCGCACGAAAGGCAGGCTTCCCGCCCGCTCCCCCAGCGCATCGCGGATCATGAAAGGTTCGATATAAAGCATCCGGTAGCGGAAACCCGTTTCGACACCGGAACGCCCGTTATGCACCTCGTCGGGATGGATGACGATCACCTTTCCCGCCGTGCTGTCCACCTTCGTCCCGCGATAATCGAAGGACTGCACGCCGGAGAGCGTATAGCCGATGGCATAGGTGTCGTGCCGGTGCGGATCATAGGCATGGCCTTCGAAGAAGGCTTCCAGCCGCTCCAGCCCCTCTTCCGGCGGCGCGAGCCGGATCCAGTCATGTGGCGATGGCGTGCACGATCGTTCAAGACCGCCCAGCGCTTCTGCGTCAATGATTGCACCCATGACTTCCGACATCACACACTTCGAAACCAAAATCGCCATCGTGGTCCGCGACGATCTCGCGACCTGGCAAAAACTCAACATCGCCAGCTTTCTCGCCGGCGGCATCGCCGGATCATATCCCGAACTGATCGGCGAGCGCTATGCCGATGCGTCGGGAAGGAGCTACGGCCCGCTCATCCGCCAGCCGATCCTGATCTTCGCCGCGACCAGCGACGACCTGCGAAAGGTCCTGGACCGCGCCACCAACCGCGGATTGCAGCCTTCGATCTACACGCGAGAGCTGTTCTCGACAGGCAACGACAGGGATAACCGCGCCGCGGTCGCCGCCGTTCCCACCGAATATCTCGATCTCGTAGGCATCGGGCTCCATGCCGACCGCAAGCTGGCCGACAAGATCGTCAAGGGCCTGTCGTTGCACCCATGAGGAAGGAAATCGTCATGCAGGACGCCGGTCGGCTCGCCGCCGAATTCGAAGCAATCGACAAATACTGGTCGCCGCGTGTCGTCGCGATGGCCAACGGTCAATACGTCAAGATCGCCAAGGTCATGGGCGATTTCGTCTGGCACAGCCATGCCGAAGAGGATGAATTCTTCCTCGTCTATCGCGGCACCTTCATCCTGCGCTATCGCGACGGCAGCCGGACGATCCTCGAACCAGGCGATTTTCATGTGGTCCCGCGCGGCGTCGAGCATTTCCCCTCGGCGCCGGAAGAGGCCTGGATCATCTTCGTCGAGCCGGCGCAGACCAGGCATACGGGCGATGCGGAAACGGAACGGACGAGATCGATCGAGGAACAGACGGCACATCTGCGGCGCGAGCCATCAGCACCAGAAGATGAAATGTCAGTTGGCCTGTAAGCCGGGTTCTGTATGGCCGGGCCTGCGCCCGACGCGGCAGCCATTCATCTGGGACGGATGTCGCCAACCGCCTCTTGCAACCTACCCGGACGGCTGATCCGGAAACAGATCGCCGGACTTTCGTCCGGCACGCCGTCCCTATTCGGTCTTGCTCCCGGTGGGGTTTACCGTGCCGTCGCCGTTGCCGGAGACGCGGTGGGCTCTTACCCCACCCTTTCACCCTTACCCCGTCATCCCTTGCGCCCGGTCCTGTGGCATGATCCCCAAAAGACGCGGCGCAACGGAAGACGGGGCGGTTTGCTTTCTGTGGCACTTTCCCTGGGGTCGCCCCCGCCGGGCATTACCCGGCACCGTGTTTCCATGGAGCCCGGACTTTCCTCACCTGCCGTCTTTCGACATATAACAGGCGCGGCTGCCCGGCCAACTGACACCTCGTGTATAAAGGTGCTTCGCACCCAAAACGCAACAAAAAAGCCGGATTTTCATCCGGCTTTTCTGAAATATCGCGATATTTCTCGCTTAGAACGAGCGCATATAGACCTTGACCCGGCTGCAATAGGCCGCGGAGATCGGGTTCATGCGGGTGGCGCCATGGCCGGCATTGTATTTCAGAATCGTGCCGCAGGTCGAACCGCCGCCGAGCTTGCGCGCCATGGCGAGATATTTCATGCCGTACTGCACATTGGTCGCGGGATCATAGAGACCCTTCGCCGAACCGGTGTAGCCGAGGCCCCGCGCCGTCGACAGCTTGAGCTGCATCAGGCCGATCTCGCCCGCCGCGCCCCGTGCATCGGCACGATAGCCGCTTTCGTGGCGGACCACCGCATGGGCCAGCGACGTCGGCACGCCATAGGTGGCGGCATAGCGGTTGATGATGCTGGCGTAAGGCGAGCCGCCCGCCCGCGAAGTCGTCACCTTGGCGGTAACCGCCTTCTTGGAAACCTTTTTCCTGGAAACGGTCTTGACCGTCTTCTTCTTGGTGGTCGCCTTCACGACCTTCTTCTTGGTCGTCGCCGCCTTCACCGCCTTTTTCTTGGCTGGCGTCGCCTTGCGAACCGTATGGCGCTTCTTCGCGACGGCTTTCGTCTCGGCCTTGGCAGCTTCCGCGGCTTTCTCCGCCGCAGCCTCTTTCTTAGCCTTTATGATTGCGGCAATGCTCGTTTTCTCCACTGCCGGAGCGCTGTAGGCCACATTCGAGCCAAGCAAACCCATTGCGCCGACGAGGGCGCACACAACACCAAATTTTTTACTCATACCCTAACCGTTTGATTCTGTTTCTTATAGGAGGCCGCCCCTTTAATGAGAAAACGCCGGCCCGGTCTTTGCCCCTATGCGAGACGGCGATCACAGCACCGCCTCAGGAAACATGAGCGTTGATCTGACGGCGAAATGCAGCCGAAGATTGGTCCAACAAATAACTTTATATTAACGATTGCAACAAAATACCCCGACTTCATAGAATCGCGACATAAAAAGTCATTATTTATTAATGATTTAGCTTACAGAAGCGGGAATCGTCGAAAGCAGGCGATGCAGTGTCTCGATCGTCGAAACATCGGCTACACCATCAACTTTTTGGGAGCGAAAATGTCGTTGAAAGCCTTTTATGGCCGCTTCCGTCTCCGTCCCGAACACACCGTCGATCGGCACCTGATAGCCGTAGATCGCCAGCATCGACTGCAGGGCTTCGACCGGCTGACCGCGATCGCCGAGGGAAAGAAAGCGCCCTCCCCGGATCGGCGCCGGCTCCACCCAATGGCCGATGCCGGCGCGGTAAAGCCGCTCCCACGGAAACTTTTCGCCCGGGTCGATCTTGCGCGACGGCGCGATATCCGAATGTGCCAGAACCCGCTCCGGGCGGATGGAGTGGCGCGCGCATATATCCCGGCAGAGGCCGATGACGGCCTCGATCTGCGCATCCGAATAATCCGGAAAGCCGCCTAGCGGCCCCTGGTTGATGATCTCAATGCCGATCGAGCAGGAATTGATGTCGGTCTCGCCCCGCCAGAAACTTTTCCCCGCGTGCCAGGCGCGCTCGCTCTCGGCAACCATCTGCACGATGCCGCCATTCTCATGCACCACGTAATGCGCCGAAACCTCGCTCTCCGGGCTTTCGAGCAGCCTTTCAGCCGCTTCACCGTTTTCCATGCCGGTATAATGCAGGATCAGGGTGGAAACCCCCTTGCCGTCCCTGCGTGGGCCGAAATTGGGTGAAGGGCGGACAGTCGCCCCCATATGGTCGGGAACGAAAACGCCGTCTTCGATCTCGCTCATGCGGCCTTCAATTCTCTCTCGATTTTTTCCCAGGCGACGTTGATCGCTGCGATACGGTCGTTGGCGATCGTCAGGAACTCGTTCGGCACGCCGCGCGCGGCCAGCCTGTCGGGGTGATTCTCGGTGGCAAGCTGGCGGTAGCGCCTGCGCGCCTCTTCGAAACTCGCTCCGCGCCTGAGCCCGAGAACGACATAAGGATCGGCATCGCCGAGATTGACATGCCGCGCGGCGATGGTCTGGAAATGCGCTTCATCGAAGCCGAATATTTCGCCGACCCGCGTCAGGAACGCCAGTTCCTTCTCGTGCACATAGTCGTCCGCCTTGGCGATATGGAACAGGCCGTCGAGTATATCTTCGAGGCATTTGCAGTTCGGATGTCCCGATCCGCAAAGCGAGGCCATCTGTGCCGCATAGCTTTCATATCCCGCTGTATCCTGCTTCGCCAGATTGTAGAGGCGGGCGACATGCGCACGTTCCGATTCCGGAATGGAGAATATCTGCTGGAACGCCCTGATCTCGTGATCGGTGACAACTCCGTCCGCCTTCGCCATCTTGGCCGAAAGCGCGATCATCGCGATGGAGAAGGAAACCCGCCGGCGGGTCTCGGGGTCCCCTTCAAATGTCGTGCGCACGGCCTCGACGACGCTCGTCAGAGCGGTCGATGCCACATTGGCCACGAAATCACCGACACGAACCCAGATCGACATGCTGGCCTTCTAACCCCAAACACAGGAAATGGCGAGAGGCCGAAGCAATCGCCGGAAAGCAAATCATAGAATAAAACAGGAAAAACGAGAAACCACTTTCCGCCCCGATCGAGGAAAAGAGCATGCATGAAACGAAACGGCCGGTTTGGATGCCGGCCGTGACGTTTCCAGTAATCCGGCGTGACTTGCGTCAGCCCGGCAATATTACTGTACGCCGAGCGCCTTCTGCGCTGCGGCAGCCGCCGCATTGCCGGCCTGCTGGATCAGAGCATCGCTCTGGCCAGCGGCTTTCGCTGCTGCTTCCGCTGCGGTACGGGCCTCGTTGACCGCTGCCGTCTTCTGCGCAGGCGACATCGAGCTCGCCATCTGTTCCAGGCTCTTGGTCACCTCGGCGGCGATCGATTCCGGCGTATTCGCTCCCGTCGCGGAAACCGCCGCCGTTGTCGCGCTCTGATCGGCCGCGTTGGTGACGGCCTGCTCGCTCTCGCTGCAACCAGCAAGAACAGTCATTGAAAGTGCTGCAATGGTGAAAATGAACTTCTTCATGAGATAACCCTTTCTGGGATAGGAACCGCATTGCAGCACAATCATTCATACAAAGGTTAAGAAAAATATGTTGTCATTACTTCTAATTTTTTGCGTTTTATAAGAATATCTGGAAGAAACGTCGCGAAATACGGATCGCTTTCAAAATGAACATATATGAACTTTTATAACGATCTGAAATATTACTGTTAAAGACAGAAACGGCCCGGCAAAGCCGGACCGTTTCCTCAGGGCCGGTTTGTAGAAACCGGCCGGTGCCGCATCTCCTGCGGGTGTTCTACTGATTAGGCGTCGTCGTGCCCGTATCCGGCGTCGTCCCAGGCTGGGCGGGAGCCGGTTCGGTAGCGGGCGGCGCCATGTTCTGTTCTGTATCGGGCTGCGTCGCCGGTGCCTGGTCAGGCGTAGCGCCGGTCGTCGTCTCGTCAGTATCGCTGCAAGCCGCCAGCCCCAGAACCGAAAGAGCGGCAATCGATGCGATCAGAAACTTTTTCATAGTCTTCTCCTTCATCATCAGATAACCCCGCCTGATGGGCGAAGCTACCATCCCAGCAAAAACGGGCGGCCTGATGAAAGGTTCTCTCAACTTCTCTTTCATGCCGTTACACACCTGCAACTGACCCCGACATTGACGAACCTGCTTCCGGCGGATACCCGAGTGATTCCGTTGAACGACTGGGAAAGCACAAGGAGCGGCCATGAACGGCAAATGGGATTTCTGGATCGATCGTGGCGGCACCTTCACCGATGTCATCGGACGCGATCCGGAGGGAAATCTCCATCCGCGCAAGCTGCTTTCCGAAAATCCCGAAGCCTATAAGGATGCCGCCATTCAGGGCATCCGCGATCTCCTCGGCGTCAAGGTGGGCGACCCTATCCCCGCCGGACTCATCGGTGAGGTGAAGATGGGCACGACCGTTGCCACAAATGCCCTTCTGGAGCGCAACGGCGACCGCACGCTTCTCGTCATCACCAAGGGTTTCCGCGATGCGCTGCGCATTGCCTATCAGGCGCGCCCCGACATCTTCGCCAAGGAGATCATCCTGCCGGAGCAGCTCTACGAGCGGGTGGTCGAGGTGGACGAACGCGTCCGCGCCGATGGCACCATCGAAGCCGCCCCTGACGAGGCGGCGGTGCGTGCCGCGCTGGAAGACGCGAAGAAGGACGGCATTGATGCCGTCGCCATCGTCTTCATGCATTCCTGGAACTATCCCGCCCATGAGAAAAGCATAGCGAGTATCGCCCGTGAGCTCGGTTTCGGCCAGGTTTCGGTCAGTCACGAGGTCTCGCCGCTAGCCAAGCTCGTCGGCCGCGGCGATACCACCGTGGTGGACGCCTATCTCTCACCGATCCTGCGGCGATATGTGGAGCGCGTGGCGGGAGAAATGGGAATTGCAGAGGGGGGTGAATCCCAATCTCCCCGCCTCTCCTTCATGATGTCGTCAGGCGGTCTCACCGCCGCCGATCTCTTCCAGGGCAAGGACGCCATTCTTTCCGGCCCCGCCGGCGGCGTGGTCGGCATGGTGGAGACCGCGAAGCTCGCCGGCTTCGACAAGGTGATTGGCTTCGACATGGGCGGCACTTCCACCGATGTCGCCCATTTCGACGGCGAATATGAGCGCGCCTTCGATACAGAAGTGGCCGGCGTTCGCATCCGCGCGCCGATGATGCGCATTCACACCGTCGCAGCAGGCGGCGGCTCGATTCTGCACTATGCGGCGGGGCGGTTCCAGGCGGGCCCCGATTCCGCCGGCGCCAATCCCGGTCCCGCCTGCTACCGGCGCGGCGGCCCCCTCGCCGTCACCGACGCCAACGTCATGCTCGGCAAGCTGCAGCCGGATTTTTTCCCCTCGATCTTCGGCCCCGGCCAGGACCAGCCGCTGGATACCAGAACGGTGAAGGACAAATTCGCCGCCCTTGCCCAGGAAATCGGCGGGCGCAGCCCGGAAGAGGTAGCGGAGGGCTTCGTCACCATCGCCGTCGAGAACATGGCCAACGCCATCAAGAAGATCTCGGTACAGCGCGGCTATGACGTGACGCGTTATCTCCTCAACTGCTTCGGCGGCGCAGGCGGCCAGCACGCCTGCCTTGTCGCCGATGCGCTCGGCATGAAAGCCGTGCTGATCCACCCCTTCTCCGGCCTGCTCTCGGCCTATGGCATCGGCCTGTCCTCGATCTTCGCCTCCCGCCAGCAGGCGCTGGTCAAACCCTTTGCCAAACAGACGCTCCCCGATATCGACGGGCTGATCGGACGCCTGTCTGAAACCGTGACGTCGGAAATTGCGACCCAGGGTGTGCCGGAAGGCGAAATCCGCCTGCGCCCGGTCCTGCATCTGCGCTATGACGGCACCGACACTGCTCTTTCCGTCGATTTCAGCGGTAATGATCTGGCGGCGGCCCGCGCCGCTTTCGAAAAGGCACACAAGGCGCAGTTCGGCTTCATCTATGACGACAAGGGTATCGTGGTGGAAGCCGTCGGCGTCGAGGGGCAGGACGCACGCTCGCGGGCCCATGAAGAGCTGGCGCAGGCGGTCGAAGACCATCGCCCGGCAGCCCATGAAACGCGGAAACTCTATTCCGGCGGCGCCTGGCATGATGCGGCGGTGCATCCCCGCGAGGGGCTTACCCCCGGCAATCGCATCAACGGTCCCGCCCTCATCATCGAAAGCCACCAGACCATCGTGGTCGAGCCCGGCTGGCAGGCGGAAATCACCGCGCTCGGCCATGTGCTGATGCGGCGTGTGGAGAAGAAGGCGCGCGCCGCCGCATTCGGCACCGAGGCCGATCCGGTCATGCTGGAGGTCTTCAACAATCTCTTCATGTCGATCGCCGAGCAGATGGGCGTGACGCTGCAGAACACCGCCTATTCCGTCAACATCAAGGAGCGTCTTGATTTCTCCTGCGCGGTCTTCGACCGCACCGGCGCATTGGTCGCCAACGCGCCGCACATGCCAGTGCATCTGGGCTCCATGGACCGCTCCGTCGAGACGATCATTCGCCTGAACGAGGGTGACATCCATCCAGGCGACGTCTTCGCCCTTAACGCGCCCTATAATGGCGGCACCCACCTGCCCGATATCACCGTGGTAACGCCTGTTTTTGACGAAAAGGGCGAAAATATCCTCTTCTGGGCCGCCTCGCGCGGGCACCATGCCGATGTCGGCGGCACCGCACCCGGCTCGATGACGCCGCTGGCAACCACCGTCGACGAGGAAGGCGTGCTGATCGACAATTTCCGCCTGGTCGAGCGCGGCCGCTTCCGGGAAAAGGAGCTGATCGCGCTTCTGACCGATCACCCCTATCCCGTGCGCAACGTCCACCAGAACGTCGCCGACCTGAAAGCCCAGATCGCCGCCAATGAGAAGGGCGTCGCGGAACTGAAGAAGATGGTGGCGCAGTTCGGCCTCGATGTGGTCGAGGCCTATATGGGCCATGTGCAGGACAATGCGGCGGAAAGCGTGCGCCGTGTCCTCGACCGCCTGCCGGAGAGTGCCAGCTGCGATTATGTCACCGATACCGGACAGACCATCCGCGTGCGTATAGGCGTCGATCGCAAGGCAAGGCGCGCCACAGTCGATTTCACCGGCACCTCGCCGGTGGAGAAGAACAACTTCAACGCGCCTGAGCCGGTGACGCGGGCAGCCGTCCTCTATGCGTTCCGCGTCATGGTCGAGGGCTCGATCCCGATGAATGCCGGCTGTCTTCGCCCGATCGACATCATCATTCCCGATGGTTCGATGCTGAAGCCCGCCTATCCCGCAGCAGTGGTGGCGGGCAATGTCGAGACGTCCCAGCATGTCACTAACGCCATCTTCCAGGCGCTGGGCGCCCTCGCCAATGCGCAAGGCACGATGAACAACCTGACCTTCGGCAATGAGCGCTACCAATATTACGAGACCATCTGCGCCGGCTCGCCCGCCGGCCATATGAATGATGGTCACGGCTTTGCCGGAACATCCGGCGTCCACACCCATATGACCAATTCTCGCCTCACCGACCCGGAAATCCTGGAGATGCGCTTCCCCGTCCTGCTCGAGGATTTCCATATCCGCGAAGGCTCCGGCGGCAATGGCCGCTTCAATGGCGGCGACGGCACGAGCCGCACCCTGCGCTTCCTGGAGCGCATGGACTGCGCCATCCTCTCGTCACACCGTCACCGCCCGCCGGAAGGACTGGAGGGCGGCGGGGCGGGCGAAAAGGGCCGCACCGAAGTCCGCCGCAAGGACGGTTCTGTCGAGACCCTAAGGGCATGCGATCAGACGATCATAGAAGCCGGCGAGGCCGTCATCGTGACAACGCCGACGCCGGGCGGCTATGGCAGGGCTTAGTATGTTGCCCCTCCCCTTGAAATCATTGAAAATGGAGTGATTTTCTGGGATAATGTCGCCAGTGCGTACGAACGCCCGTCGAGGAGTTCGAAACGTATCGCGCATAAGCTCCTCACGGGCATCCGGTTACGCATAACCGTAGCCTGAAGGAGATTTTCTCATGGCAACCACCAACGATATGGGCCGTATCGGGCTGATGCAGCACCGTAGCTGGGAAGATATGGCCATGATGGCTCTCGGGGCCATCATCTTCCTGTCGCCGTTCTTTTATCCGATGAGCGGCAACATAGCCATCGTCCTCAGCGCCATCATCACGGGCGCCGTCGTCATGACGGTCGGCATCATGGAGATGGTTTCGCTGCGCCGCTGGGAGGAGATGCTGGCATTCCTCGGCGGCGTGTGGATGGTCATTGCGCCCTACGCCTTGAACTATATGGGTCCGCTGCGGGTCTGGCATATCGCACTCGGCATTATCGTAGCACTCCTCGCCGCCTTCCAGATGTGGCAGGACCGTGACCGCCGGTTTGACGAATAGCCAGAACGCCAGCCGATCGAAATCCGCCACCGGAGCGCAAGCCCCGGTGGCTTTGCTTTTCCCGGAAAACCTTCCTGTCGGACGGAAGATGGGAACCATCGTCACGGGGCTGTTACATGCCGGTGATACGCGGGGGGCACGCCTTCCCAGAAAAGGATTCGCGCGCCATGCCCGCAATCAGGATCAAACAGACCAGCTCCGGCAACGAAAAGGTGAAACGCGCCATGCAGCGCAATTCACCCTTCTCGAAAGCGGGCATGTCCGAACGGCTCTTCGCCCATTTGTTCAAGGGGCTGGTCTATCCGCAAATATGGGAAGACCCGGAAGTCGACATGGAGGCCTTGCAGATCGGCCCCGGTCACCGCATCGTCACCATCGCATCGGGCGGCTGCAACGCGCTCTCTTATCTCACCGCCGATCCGGCGAGCGTCGAGGCGGTCGATTTGAACCCGGCGCATGTGGCGTTCAACCGGCTGAAACTCGCCGCCCTCGCCCATCTGCCCAGTTACGATGCTTTCTACCGCTTCTACGGCACCGCCGACGACAAGGCCAATCTCAAGGCCTATGAACGCTTCATCCGCCCACATCTCGACCCGCAAAGCCGCGCCTATTGGGAAAAGCGGATGCTCTCCGGCCGCCGCCGCATCTCCATCTTCTGGCGCGATCTCTATCGTCATGGCCTGCTCGGCGTGTTCATCGGCATGGGCCACCGCGTCGCTCGCCTCTATGGCATCGACCCGCGCGATATCCTGAAAGCCCGCACCATCGAGGAGCAGCGCACATTCTTCGATACCGCCCTCGCGCCCCTCTTCGACAAGCGCATGATCCGCTGGGCGACGGCGCGCAAATCCTCTCTCTTCGGCCTCGGCATCCCGCCGCAGCAATATGATGCGCTGGCGACCGCTGGCAATGGCGACATGGCCGCCGTCCTGCGCGGCCGGCTGGAAAAGCTCGCCTGCGGCTTTCCGCTCAACGAGAATTATTTCGCCTGGCAGGCTTTCGGCCGCGGCTATAGCGCAGATGCCGAAACTGGCCCGCTGCCGCCCTATCTCTCGCGCGTCAATTTCGAGAAAGTACGGGCGCGGGTCAGCCGCATGAGCGTCGTCAACGCCTCCTATACGGAATTCCTCGCCGCCAAGCCCGACGCCTCGGTCGACCGCTTCATTCTGCTCGACGCGCAGGACTGGATGAACGATACGCAGTTGAACGACGCCTGGCGCGAGATCACACGCACCGCCGCGCCCGGCGCGCGCGTCATCTTCCGCACCGCCGCCGAGCCGAGCCTGCTGCCCGGCCGCGTCGATCCCGCCATTCTCGACCGCTGGGAGTATCGCGAGGAGCAATCCCGCGCGCTGCATGCCCAAGACCGCTCCTCGATCTATGGCGGTTTCCATCTCTACTGCCTGAAAGACGCCTGACATGTTCGGCAAGGCGCAAAAGATCGACCATGGCAGCCTGATGGACCGGGTCTATCGCCATCAGCGCCATTTCTACGATGCAACGCGCAAATATTACCTGCTGGGCCGCGACCAGATGATCGCCAGCCTACGCGTCCCGCCCGGTGGCAGCGTGCTGGAGATCGGCTGCGGCACCGGGCGCAATCTCATCAAGACGATGAATCAGTTTCCAAGCGCGGAGCTCTACGGCATTGATATCTCGCGTGAAATGCTCGCCACGGCGCAAAAGGCGGCGGAACGCGCGGGCATCGCCAACCGGCTCCATCTCGCCTATGCCGATGCCGCCCGATTCGACCCAGAGGCGCTGTTCGGCCGGCAGGATTTCGACCGCATCTTCATCTCCTATGCCGTGTCGATGATCCCGCAATGGCAGGCCGTCATGCGCGAGGCTGTCGCCCATCTCGCCCCCGGCGGCGAACTGCATGTGGTCGATTTCGGCGATCAGAACGGTCTGCCGCGCTGGTTTCGCGCCACCCTCTACCAATGGCTGGAATGGTTCCACGTCACCCCGCGCAACGACCTCTTCACGGCAGCGGAGGCAATCGCCGCTGATGCGGGCGCAAAAGCTGACGCGCGCGTGCTCTATCGCGGTTTTGCCTGTATTTCCGTAATCAGGCGCAGCTGAACCCCTGTTTTCAACCTGAAATCGGTCATCCCCTAGTGACGAGCGCCAGCGGATCGCGTAACGCTTTATAAACCCTGTTTCGACTATGGCCTTAGTCATGAAGCGCACCGCCACCGTTCTCATGTCCCTGTTGCTGTCGGCTTGTACGTCAGTCGATTACAATTTCACCGAAGCGACGCGGACCATCCGGACGGAACGCAAGATGACGTTCTCCTACCCGGCCGTCCGCGCACCCAAATTCGATGACCGCAAGCCGCACGACTGGAACGGCAAGACGCCCTGGCATTATCCCGTCCATGGCACCGATGTCTCCAAATATCAGGGGACGGTGGACTGGAAGACCGCGCGCGACAGCGGCATCTCCTTCGTCTTCATCAAGGCGACGGAGGGCGGCGACCGGGTGGACGAGCGCTTTGCCGAGCATTGGGCCGGGGCGCGGACCGTGGGCATGCCGCGGGGCGCCTATCACTTCTATTATTTCTGCCGCCCGGCGATCGAGCAGGCGCAATGGTTCATCCGCAATGTGCCGCGCGAACCAGACGCGTTGCCGCCGGTCCTCGACATGGAATGGAACCCGCTTTCGCCCACCTGCAAGAAACGGCCGGACCCCGCCGTCGTCCGGCGCGAGATGAAGATATTCCTCGATGCGGTCGAACGCCATTATGGCAAGCGACCGATCATCTACACGACCATCGACTTCTTCGACGACAACGATCTGCGGCGCATGAAGGACAATCATCATTTCTGGCTGCGTTCAGTGGCGGGGCACCCGAACGAGAAATATGGCGAGCATCCCTGGACATTCTGGCAATATACCGGGACCGGCAGCGTGCCCGGCATCAAGGGCGATGCCGATATCAATGTCTTCGCCGGTAGTCCGGATGAATGGCGTGCCTGGGTCGAAGGCGGCAAAGGAACCCGGATGCTTGCCTCGCAATGATCCATTGGGTGATCCGCACCATGGGTTCGACGCATTTATTTTGATTTCGAGCCATTGCCGAGTGCCGCAGTCCAAGAATAGTCTCAATTGCGCGCTTCGTGCTCTGCCGAAAGCCAATCGCTCCCGAGAGAATTTGATAAATGAAGAAGACCGCCCTTCTGTTGGCAACATCGCTATTTGCCTCCACCGCGCTCGCAGCAGCGCAGCAGCCGTCCCCTGCCCCCGTCGGTGAAACCGCAGCGCCGAAACCGGCTTGCGGCGGTGACATGGAGGCTTGGTTCGACGGCGTCGTCAGGGAGGCTCGCGCTGCCGGCGTCACCGACAAGGGCATCAGCGAACTCTACAAGGCCTCTATCGATGATAAGGTCCTCGCACGCGACCGCGCACAGGGTGTCTTCAATCTGACCTTTGCCGATTTTTCCAAGCGGCTCATTTCCGAGGCTCGTCTGAAAAAAGGCCGTGAAAATCTGGTGAAATATGCCACCATTTTCAAAAAAGCCGAGGAAACTTACGGCGTTCCCGGTCCGGTCATCGCTGCTTTCTGGGGTCTTGAAACCGACTATGGCGCGATCCAGGGCGATTTCGACACGCTGAACGCCCTCATGACGCTCTCCTTCGATTGCCGCCGGCCGGAACTCTTCCGCCCGCAATTGATCGCGCTCCTGAAGCTCTTCGACCAGGGCGTCGTCGACGCCCGCACCACGGGCGCATGGGCCGGCGAGATCGGCCAGATGCAGGTGCTTCCGCTCGATTATCTCGAACGCGGCACGGACGGCGATGGCGACGGGCGCGTCGATCTCAAGAACAGCGTGCCCGATGCGGTGATGACGGCGGCGCGCATGCTGCAGGATCTCGGCTGGCAGAAGGGCCAGCCCTGGCTGGAGGAGGTGCGGCTGACGCGTGACCTTCCCTGGGAAGAGGCAAGCCGCACCAACCGCATGCCCCATTCCAGATGGGCCGCATGGGGCGTCGAGGGGCTGGACGGTCCGCTCGGCCCCGACGATGGCGATGCCTCGCTGCTCCTGCCGATGGGGCGCAAGGGACCGGCCTTCCTCTCCTATCGCAATTTCGATGTCTTCGTGGAATGGAACAAGTCCATCGTCTATGCGACGACCGCCGCCTATTTCGCCACCCGCCTTGCCGGCGCGCCGGCTTTTGAGATGGGCAATCCGGAGCTTGGCCTCACCACCGACCAGATGAAGGCATTGCAGACGAAGCTCGCCGCCCGCGGCTACGACATGGGCAAGATCGACGGCGTCTTCGGCCTCCTTACGCGCGACGCCGTGCGCAGCGAACAGCTCCGCCTCGGCATGCCGGCCGACGCTTGGCCGACGGTGGAGCTGTTGAATAAGCTGTGACTAAGCCACTCGCTTCTCCCCTCCGAAGAACGCGCCGATGATGTCAGCGACATTCCCCGGTGCGACGGGCGGGCTGAACAGGAAGCCCTGCAGCTCTCCGCAGCGCTCCGCCCGAAGCCTTTCAAGCTGAGCGGCGGTTTCCACCCCTTCCGCCGTCGTGTCGATGCCAAGGCTCGCGCCGAGCCCGATGATCGCACGCACGATCGCCAGCGATTCCCGGCTGTTGTCGATCTCGCGCACGAAAGAGCGGTCGATCTTCAACCGGTTGAACGGAAACTGCTTGAGATAATGCAGGCTCGAAAAGCCGGTGCCGAAATCATCGAGCGCGATGCGCACGCCGCGCTCGCGAAGCTGCCTGAGCAGCGCGAGATTGGCCGCGCTGTCATCGAGGAGCACGGATTCCGTGATCTCGATCTCCAGCCTGTCGGCAGCGAGCCCACTTGAACTCAACGCCTCCTCAATCGCCTCCAAAAGTCCGCCGCTGCGGAACTGGACGGGAGAGACGTTGACGGCGACCATCAGCGGATCAGGCCAGGAAACCGCCTGGGCGCAGGCCTCCCGCAGCATCCAGCATCCAAGCCGGTCCACCTGGCCGGTTTCCTCGGCAAGCGGGATGAATTCCGAGGGCGGCACCATGCCGCGGCTGGGGTGACGCCAGCGCATCAGCGCCTCGAAACCGCACAATTTGCCGGTTTGGACCGAAAGTATCGGCTGAAAATGCGCCTCGAACTGACTGGCGATGTCAGCATTGCGCAAATCCATCTCCAGCAGGCGGCGCTCGCTAACCTGCGCGTCCATCTCCGGCTCGAAAAAGCGGACCACGCCCTTGCTCGAACCCTTGGCCCGGTAGAGCGCAAGATCGGCGCATCGTAGGAGATCGTCGGCCTCGGTCGCGTCGATAGGGGCAACCGCGCCGCCGATGCTGGCGCCGATGCGGACCGGGCGGCTGTCCACACTGGTGATCGACGACAGCTCCTGGCCGATGCGCCGGGCAAGCACCTCGATCTGCTCGCGCGCCTCGAGGCCGGGCGCCAGGATGGCGAACTCGTCGCCGCCGAGCCGGGCGACGATATCGGCTTCGCGCACGCGTTTTTTCAGCCGCTTCGTCACCTCGATCAGCAGCGCATCGCCGGCGGCGTGTCCCAGCGTATCGTTGACCGCCTTGAAATCGTCGAGGTCTATCAGCAGCACGCCGAAAGCACGCCCGCCATCGGCAAGATTACAGGCCGCCCGTTCGATCTCGCGGGTAAAAACCGTCCGGTTGGCCGCGCCCGTTAAGGGATCGTGATGGGCGAGATAGGTGACATGGGCCTCGGCGCGCCGCCGCTCGGTGATATCCATAATGGTGGAAAGCGTGGCCGGCTGGCCATCGACCAGCACTTCGCTGGCATATTCGATGACGTCGAGGATCCGGCCGTCGGCAGTTCGATGGCGCAGGCTTGTTTCGGTTGAAGCCGCGTCTTTCTCATGCGGGTCCTCGGCAGGCCCGTCAGCTCGGATATCCGATACGCCGAGCTTGAGAAAAGCCTCGCGACCGTAGCCGTAAAGGCGCAGAGCCGCTTCATTGACGTTAAGGAAACCCTCCTCGCCCTGCGCACGCACATACATCGGCGCCGGATTGTCATCGAAGAGCGAGCGGAACAGCGTCACGCGGGATTTGAGATCCCGGATATCGGTCAGGGTCACGGCGAGGATGCCGTCGGCGGAATCGACACCGACCTGCAAGGCAAGCGGGTTTGCGTCGAGCTGATAGGCAAGCTCGAACGGCTCGATCGGCTCGCCGCGCGCCGCCCGCAGCAATCGTCTGGGCATGGTAGCGATCCCCATGCGCGCCAGCGCCTCGGAAAAAAGCGTGAACTGCAGCCGGTCCGGCTGCGAGCCGAGAAAGCGGGCTGCCGCATTGTTGACGCTCAGAATATGGAAATCACGCGGCAACCCATCCGCGCCCATGACAGGATTGAGCCCGAGAATGCCCTGCTGCGAGGCATTGATGAGCAGCTTTGGAAGATTGAGCTGCGCCTTGCGCGGGCGCATCAGCAAGAGGAAATACTCTCCCGTCCAGCGGCACGAAAGCGGGAAGGCGATGATCTCCAGGGTCGAAACCTTGTTTTCGATCAGCCAGCGGCAGAGCGTGAGGCTCGGCTCGGCGGTCAGCCGCGAGCGGTCGATGGCCGAATCGATGGCATGCCTGAAGCCAAAAGGCACGGCGCCAAGATCGGGCGCCTGCTCCTGGCCGAAGCGGAGGATCGAGCGAACCGCCTTGCCGGCGCGCAGCATTCTGGCGGCTTTGCCCGGCTTGCAATGAACCACCGCGATCTCGTCGGCGAAACGCCCCATATTGCCGAGCGTGAAATCCTCGTAGGAAGGCAGCGGCATATTGATGCGCGCTGCCTGCCAGCAATGCAGCATATAGCGTACATCGTCGAATTCGGTCGGGATATCGATCGCCTCTTCCGGCACGGTTTCAGGCGCACGCGGCGACGCGGTTTCGTTCCTGAATGCATGCATGACGGTTCCTCGTCCGGATATCCTGCTCGAAAGCAATGTCTTTGAAAGTCATGGGGAAGGATCATGGAACATGCCGACGGGCCCGGCTCGACGGAGCGGCATCATGCCTCGCGGGACATCAAGGTCCTCGCGCCGTTTCTGGATCGACTTTAAGCGGCCTATCCTTACGAAGAACTTAAACAGGCCGTCACGGAAGCGTCATATGACGCAAAGCCGTTATCCCGCCATTGTTTCCAGCGAAGCGAAGCTGTCGGGCTCCTCACCCTCGTCGAAGGGCGTCTCCACCTCGACGAACGTATCGGGATAAAACCCATTGAAGCGGGTGCGCAGCGCCATGGAATAGGCGCCGATATGGCCGATTTCGATCCAGTCGCCGGTATCCACCGTCTCCGGCAGCCAGAACGGCCGCGACAATATATCGACGGAATCGCATGTCGCGCCGCAGACGCGGAACGGCACGATCGACTTGGAATTGCCGTTGCGGTTCTTGATCGCCGGATCGGGGATGAAGCGGGCGGGCAGCGTGATCTTGCCCGTCCAGGAATCCGACAGCGACGCCCAGATGCCATCATTGATGTAGAGCCGCCTGCCCTTTCGCAACAATACGCGCACGATCAGCGAAAAGGCGCGCGCCACGATCACACGCCCCGGCTCCGCCACCAAAGGCAGGTCGGCAAAACCCCATTCCGCAATGTCGCCGCGCAGCCGCGACATCAATTGCCCGAGCGACGGCATCTCGACATGCTTGCGGCGCGGATCATGGCCATATTCGGCGGGAAAGCCGCCGCCGATATCGAGCCCCGCCAAGGGAACGCCGGCACGGTTGCGCACCCAGTCCGCCGAACGCAGCGCCCGCTCATAGGTATCAGGATCCTCGATCTGGCTGCCGACGTGAAAGCAGATGCCCACCTTGTAGCCGGTCCGGTGCAGCCGCTGCAGAAGTTCCACCGCATGGGCGGGAGCAGCGCCGAATTTTTTCGAGAGTTCGTAAGCCGCATGGCCTTTTGTCTGGATACGGACATAGATGGTGATTTGGCCCGGATCGATATCGAGCGCGCGGACGATGCGCGTCACCTTGGTGATCTCGTCCTCATGGTCGATCGCCAGCACGCGAATGCCATAGGTCTCGAGCGCCAGGCGAATGTCGGACTGCGCCTTGACCGGGTGCATGTAGAGCATCCGCGCATTGGGCGCGGTCTCGCGCACGGCTGCGAATTCCGCCGGCGAAGCGACATCGAACAGATCGATCCCGTTGTCGGCAAGGGTCTTGAGCACCATCGGCTCGCCATTGGTCTTCACCGCATAGGCGGTTTCGCCCGGAAACATGTCCATGAACCGGCGGGCGTCCTCCACCAACACCCGCGGATGGAAGCAGTAGACCGGATGATCCGGACGCGTCGAAAGGGCGACGTCCCGTGCGGTATCGAATCGTTGCATCGGACCTCCAAGCCGGTCTGGCGGCGGGAGCCTAACAAGGCTTGGCGACAGAAAAAAGCCATTACGGCGACTTGGGCCCAATTGAGGTTTAAAGCGAATCGTCCGATGCTCTGAAAATGGCAAAAATCTGATTTCCGCTCGCGCGGACGCTATGCTTCACGAAAAGTGAACGGGCGAGGTAAACGTTTTTTTTCAATCGTTTAGACCGATAGAGGGAAATATTTTCCTCATAAATGTCGCGATGCAGCACGAATTCCGCTTTTTTTGTGACCCGATTGAGCATAGATTCCCGGCCGTTAACCCAGCGCCATTTGGATGATCATCCGATTGTTGTATGAGCTATGGCGCTCGAAGGAGGCAGACCGATGGGACTTACACGTTCGCTTAATGTCCTGATGATCTGTGCAGCGTTCGCATTTGTCGGTGCGATGGTAATGGGCCTTCTTCCATAAGAAGGATCAGAAACTGCAGATAGGGGTCCTCAATCCCAGGGGAAGAACAAAAGGAAAAAGCCCGGCACAGCGTCCGGGCTTTTTCAATGCGGTCATTACGCGGCCGCTCCCGCCAGATCCGGGCTCACAGCCTTGGTCGGTTCGTTCTCCACCCCCTGCTTGTGCGGGCGGATGCCGATCAGATGGCAGATGGCGAAGGCAAGATCGGCGCGGTTCATCGTATAGAAATGGAAATCCTGCACGCCGCGCTCGACAAGGTCGAGCACCTGTTCAGCGGCCACCGCGGCGGCAACCAGCATATGCGTCTGCGGGTCGTTTTCCAGGCCATCGAAGCGCTCCGCCAGCCAGGCCGGGATATGCGTGCCCGCGCGTGAGCAGAAATTGGTCACCTGCTTGAAATTGTGGATGGGCAGCACGCCCGGCAGGATGGGGATATAGATGCCGGCCCGGCGCACGCGCTCGACATAGCGCTCATAAAGGTCGTTGTCGAAGAAGAACTGGGTGATCGCCCGCGTCGCGCCATTGTCGACCTTGCGCTTCAGCATGTCGATATCGGTGGCGAAATCCGGGCTTTCCGGGTGCTTTTCGGGATAGGCGGAGACGGAAATGTCGAAATCGGCGAAGGCCTTCAGGCCCGCAACCAGCTCGGCGGCGTTGAAATAACCGCCCGGCGTCGGCCGGTACTGATCGCCCACCCCGCCGGCCGGATCGCCGCGCAGCGCCACGAACCGCTTGATCCCCAGCGCCGAGAACTCGCGGATCACCGTGTCGACCTCTTCCTTCGTCGCATCGACGCAGGTCAGATGCGCGGCCGGCGTGACATCGGTCTCCTTCAGGATACGCGCCACCGTGCGGGCCGTGCGCTCGCGCGTCGAACCGCCCGCGCCATAGGTCACCGACACGAATTCGGGCTTCAGCGGCGCCAGCCGCGTCACCGTCTCCCAGAGCCGCTTTTCCATCTCCTCCGTCTTCGGCGGAAAGAATTCGAAGGAGACCCGCGTCGTCTGTCCGATATCAGGACGGCGGGAAAGACCGAAAACGCTCATCAAACACTCTCCGTCAAGTCTTGGGAGGAAGGGTCGGCAATGATCAGGCGCGGATCCTGTGCGAGCCATAATTTCACGGTCAGCCCGGCATCCCCGCCTTTCGATTCCAGCTTCTGGGTTTCATCGACGGCAAGGCCGGCTTCGGTCAGCCAGGCGCGCATCTGCTCGTCGCTGAAGCCGAGGCGCAGATGCGCGTGCTCCTCGCGCAGGAACTCCAGCGTATGCGGCGCAAAATCGACGATCAAGAGCCGCCCGCCGGGCCGCAGCGCCCGCGCCGCCTCGCGGATCGCCGCCTGCGGGTCCTCAAGGAAATGCAGCACCTGATGGATGGTGACGAGATCGAAGCTCTCCCGTTCCACCGGCAGGGCATAAACATCGCCCTGCCGCACTTGAGCATTGGTGATGCCGGCGCGGTCGAGATTGGCGCGGGCCACCGTCAGCATATCGCGATTGATATCGATGCCGACGCCGCGCACATAAAGCAGCGAGAACAGTTCGAGGAGGCGCCCCGTGCCGGTACCGACATCCAGCATCGACTGGAACGGCGTCTTGCCGACGATGCGCTTCAGCGCTGCTTCCACCGCGCTTTCGGAGACGTGCAGCAGGCGGATGCGGTCCCAACTGCGGGCATTGGTGCTGAAATAGGCCGTCGCCTTCTGCTGGCGCTGCGATTTGACCGCCGCCAGCCGTTCCAGGTCGCGCTCCAGAAGCGGATCGGCGTCATCCAGCCGGGCGATCAGCGCACGGGCGATCTCGCCGCTCGACCCCTCGTCGGAAAGCCGGAAATAAGCCCAGGACCCTTCCTGATAACGGTTGATGAGCCCCGCCTCGTAAAGCAGCTTGAGATGACGCGAAACGCGCGGCTGCGACTGGCCGAGAATGGAGGTGAGATCCGAAACCGTCAGATCGCCGCGCGACAGGAGCGCCAGAATGCGCAGCCGGCTGGATTCCGCCGCCGCTTTCAGCGTATCAACCATCGGGTCCAGATGAAGACTGCTGTTGTTCATAGCATGATCCCGTCTGAGGCAATGCCTCGAAAGATATAAAGATATGTTTATGTGAAAATGGGAAAGCATGCAAGCACAAACCGCCATGGGCGGGACCGAAGTGGAAAGGGAACGATGAAATGAGCGCCGGCACTGCACGTCAACGCGCTATCGGCAAGGCTTTGACGGCGCTCCTGCCGGCCGTGCCCTATTCGGATTCGGAGCCGATCCGCGCCGCAGCTCAAGCCCCGCATATGAAGACGCTGCCGCCATCCGTCGCCGTCTGGTTGGCGACGGTCGCACACATACGCCATGTCCATACCGATTACGACGCGCTGCGTGATGAAGGCTACGACAAGGATTCCGCCCGCTTCTTCGTGCTCGACGCGGTCAATGCCAAGCTGACGGAATGGCGGGCGACGAGATTGCTGGAGGCGGATGAGGAGGAAGGCGTGTAAAGTATCGCTCTGACCTTGAGCGAGGCGGAGTTGAATGATGGATAGAATTTTCATCATGGGGAACGGCGGAAGTGGCAAGACATGGCTGGCTCAAGAGCTAGCCCGCAGGCTACAATTCCCAGCGTACCACCTCGATGATTTTCACTGGCTGCCGAATTTTGTAGGGGAGCGTCCACGCGACGAGCGTGACCAATTGGTTGCCCGGGCTGCGAATGGCAACTCTTGGATCATGGAAGGCATCTACGGCTCAATCATTCAGCAAATGCTTCCGCGTGTGACAACCCTGATTTGGCTCGATATCTCCGACGAGGAGTGCATTTCTAATCTCCTGCAACGAGGCCAAACGAATGGCGGAACTGAAGAACAGTTCGAGGAGCTTCTGGAATACACGCGAGGCTACCGTCTTCGGAAAAACCATCTGAATTCATTCGATGCTCATAAGCGGTTTTTCGAGGCGTATCCGTCGCATAAGCTAAAGCTGTGCGGTCGACTGGACGTTGCGGCATTTCTGACATCAGTCGCGTTGCAAAATACAAAATAGGATCAACAGTCACTCACCCCCGATAAATCCACTGCTCCAAATCCACTGCTCGGGTATCTTGGCTTCCACCTTCTCGCCAGCCTTCACCGTGCCCGGCTTCTCGACCCAGGCGACAAGCCCGCGCAAACGTTTGGAGACGCGGACAAAATCCAGCGCCGTCCCCGCCACATCGGCGACGCCCGCATTCTCGGCGAGCGCGGTGCCGGCGATCTTGCAGGGCGCGTTCTGGCCATCCACCCGCAGCGTCACGCCGCCCTCGAAGAACAGGAGCGTGCGTGGCGGCAGCATGGAAAAGAGCGGAATGCCCTCGATATTCATATTGGCGCCGATCCACTCCGGCTTGACTTCGGCAATGCCGAGACCACCGGCGATAGCGGCCAGCTCATCGGGAGCGACGAGCGAAAGCTGGCGCTCGTTGCGCATCTCGGTGCCGCGCGGATACCATGGCTCGCGCCCGCCGGATTTGCGCGTCAGCCCCGCGTGGTAATCGCCGCGGATGCCCTCGAACGACAGTTCCAGCTCATCCGCCGCCCGCGTGCCGAAATGCCCATGCAGCGCATCGAACAGCCCGGCAACTCTGCCGCTGATCCGGCGGCCCGGCACGATTTCGGGCATTTTCCCGACATTGTCTTCAAGCTGCGATAAAAGATCGGTCACGGCACGCCCCCTGCTTCATTCCGCTGATATAAGCCAATCCGCCGGCGCGGACTATTGCGAATCGCTGATCAACCGCTGACAAATTCTGATGGGTTAGCCCTTCTGCGCCACCAGGAAGAAACGCGGGAAACGCAGGAGCGCCTTGCCGTCGCGCGCCAGCGGGTAATGCTCCGCAATGCGCGCGGTATAGATGGCGAGATACGCCTTCTGCTCCTCCTCGCTGAGCGGGTCGAGGAAGGGTCTGAGCCCGGTTCCCTTCACCCATTCGACGATTGCCTCGGCCCCGGCCAGCGGGTGATTGTAGATCGTGTGCCAGATATCGATGCTCCCCGCCACAGGCGACAACGCATCATAATAGGCGGAAACCGGCGGCAGCGGATCGCGTGCCTTGGCCCCGATACGCGTCGCCCAGTGGGGATCCCGCGCAACCTCCGTCATCATCCGGTGCGTCGGCTCGGCAAGATTGTCGGGCATCTGCACGGCCAGCACAGCGCCCGGCTTCAAGGCATCGAACAGCCGCTTGAGTTGCGCGACATGATCCGGCAGCCACTGGAAGACGGCATTCGAGAACAACAGATCGACATCGCCGTCCGGCGTCCACTCGGCCACATTGCCCAGTTCGAAGCGAAGCTTGGGTAGGCGCGCCCTCGCCTTCTCGATCATGTCGGGTGAGGTATCGAAACCCGATATCTCCGCCTCCGGCCAGCGCGCCGCCAGAAGCTCAGTCGAATTGCCCGGCCCGCAGCCGATATCGACTATTCTTTGCGGCGCGGCCAGCGGCACCTGCGCGACCAGATCGCGCGCCGGTCTGCTGCGCTCGTCCTCGAATTTCAGATATTGCGTCGCCGACCAGTCTTTCATATCCCGTCCCTACAACGTCCTTGATGATCTATCGATAAACTTCACGGCGGTTACCGATGCGCACCACGTAAACCGTGATTGCTTGATCGTCCATCCTGACGATCACACGATAGTCACCTACCCTATAATGCCAAAAGCCGGAGAGCGGACCTGCAAGCGCGTCGCCGATCGAGCGCGGGTTCTCGGAAGGTGCAACGTGTTGCTGAAGAAATTTCAAAATCCGTTGGCGATCAATGCTTGAGAGGCGACCGAGTTCCTTTTCGGCCTTGGCATCAAACCTGATCGTCCACACCAGTCACATCCTTGTCGATCTCCTCATATTTCTTCACCACGTCCTCAAGCGGGATCGTGGGCCCGTCTTCCTTGACGCGCTGCTCGGCGAGATAGAGATCTTCAAGGTCGTCGATATGTTCCAGAATAGCTTCGCGAGCGTAATAACTCTTCGTCCGGCCCGTCTTTCGGGCCAGTTCATCCAGACGCTTTTCGATTTCAGGTGGCAGCCGCAAAGCAAGCATGAAAAAGCTCCTTTGCTATACATGTATAGCAAAGGAGCCAATTTAACAATGATCGTAATGGATCAGCGCGTCAGCCGCTTGTACGTCACACGCTTCGGGTTGACGCTATCCGGCCCGAGGCGGCGGATCTTGTCGGCCTCGTATTCCTCGAAATTGCCCTCGAACCATTCCACATGGCTGTCGCCCTCGAAGGCGAGGATATGCGTGGCCAGACGGTCGAGGAACATGCGGTCGTGGCTGATGATGACGGCGCAGCCGGCGAAATTCTCAAGCGCATCTTCCAGCGCCGAAAGCGTTTCCGTGTCGAGATCGTTGGTCGGCTCGTCGAGCAGGATGACATTGCCGCCCGCTTTCAGCATCTTGGCGAGATGCACGCGGTTGCGCTGGCCGCCCGAGAGGTTGCCCACCTTCTGCTGCTGGTCGCCGCCCTTGAAGTTGAAGGCGCCGCAATAGGCGCGGCTGTTCATCTCATGCTTGCCAAGCTTGATGATGTCGTTGCCGCCGGAGATTTCCTCCCAGACCGTCTTGTTCGGGTCGAGATGGTCGCGGCTCTGGTCGACATAGCCGAGATGCACCGTCTCGCCGATGCGGATCGCGCCCGAATCCGGCTTCTCCTGGCCGGTAATCATCTTGAAAAGGGTCGACTTGCCGGCGCCGTTCGGCCCGATGACACCAACGATGCCGCCGGGCGGCAGCTTGAATTCGAGATCTTCGATCAGCACGCGATCGCCGAAGGCCTTGGTCAGTCCCTCAGCCTCGATCACCACCTGGCCGAGCCGCTCGCCCGCCGGGATGATGATCTGCGCCTCGCCCGGGCGGCGATCGTTCGCCGCCTTGACCAGTTCGTCATAGGCCTTGATGCGCGCCTTCGACTTCGCCTGCCGCGCCTTGGGGCTGGAGGCGATCCACTCGCGCTCGCGCTCCAGCGCCTTCTGGCGGGAGGCTTCCTCGCGCCCCTCCTGCTTCATGCGCTTGGCCTTGGCCTCCAGATAGGCCGAATAATTGCCCTCATAGGGAATGCCGCGGCCACGGTCGAGCTCGAGAATCCAGCCCGTCACATTGTCGAGGAAGTAGCGGTCGTGAGTGATGATCAGCACCGCCCCCGGATATTCCCGCAGATGCTTTTCGAGCCACGCCGTGGTTTCGGCATCGAGATGGTTGGTCGGCTCGTCGAGGAGAAGCAGGTCCGGCTGCGAAAGCAAGAGCTTGCACAGCGCCACGCGGCGCTTTTCGCCACCCGACAGCTTGGTGACGTCGGCATCGCCCGGAGGGCAGCGCAGCGCTTCCATCGCCATTTCGACTTGGCTGTCCAGATCCCAAAGGTTCTGTGCGTCGATGATGTCCTGGAGCTTGGCACCCTCCTCCGCCGTCTCGTCGGAATAGTTCATCATTAGTTCGTTATAGCGGTCGATGATCGCCTTCTTCTTGGCGACGCCCTCCATGACGTTGCCCAGCACGTCCTTTGAAGGATCGAGCTCCGGTTCCTGCGGCAGGTATCCGCAGGTCGCGCCATCGGCGAGCCAGGCTTCGCCGGTATATTCCTTGTCGATCCCCGCCATGATGCGCAGCACCGTCGACTTGCCGGCGCCGTTCGGGCCGAGAATGCCGATCTTGGCATCGGGATAGAAGGACAGGTGCAGGTTCTCGAGAATCTTCTTGTTGCCGTAAGCCTTGTTGAGGCCGGCCATGTGATAGATGAATTGGCGTGCCATTGCGCGCGTCGTCTCCACTCTTGGGGATTAGAGCATGATCCCGAAAGTTGCAGGCTTTCGGATGAGATCATGTGGCTGAATAAAGATTGCGCCGTATGTAGGCGAATTGGAACGCCGGGGCAATGATCGAGAAACGCCTGTCCCGAAAAGTGCGAAAACCGGGCGCGGATATTTCCGTCACCCGGTTTCCCCTCTGGTTCCGCTTGCGGAAGCACCTCTCTTCCATGGGCGGCATGTAAAGTGTTGAAGACAGTTTTCCCTCGGGTCAGCCCCCGAGCAACCCCGTCAAACCGGTCATGTCGTCGTTGAAAAGAACACCCGATAAAGCCCGCCAGCCCTGGAAATGTCGTCTTTCAACCAATTCCGACCGGCACTTTTGCGCAGCTTTTCGAAATTATCAAGGGGATTTCAAACAGTCTTGCAAAAATAAATTGCACAGATCAAAATTTAGGCAGGTAAGATCATTCCTGCATATGACAAAGTCATGACAGAACGCCAATTGACTATTGCATCGCCACGCAGTCAAGATCGCCGGCGTTCACTCGGGGGTAGCGGATTGCCTTTCCAGACAGCGGAAATTCTGGCCTCGCCTTCCGGCGCCATGCTTTGCCTGCGCCAGGCGCGGGCGCACGGCGTGCCGCGGGGCGTGGTGCAGATCAATCACGGGCTCGCCGAGCACGCCGCGCGCTATGCCCGCTTCGCGGAAAACCTCGCCCAGGCGGGCTTTCACGTTTATGCGCATGATCATCGCGGCCATGGTGAAACCAAAGCGGTGGATGCGCCGAAGGGCATGTTCTCTTCTCGCGGCGGAGCCGAGAAGGTGCTTGCCGATGTCGCCGCGGTCAACGCCCATATCCATGCGGCCCATCCCGGTCTGCCCGTCATCATCTTCGGCCATTCCATGGGCGCGCTGATCACGCTCGCTTATGTCCTGCGTCACCCTGAAACGGTCGATGCGGCGGCGATCTGGAACGCCAATTTTTCCGCCGGGGCCAGCGGCAGGCTTGCCCAGCTCATCCTGAGAGCCGAGCGGATGCTGCTCGGCTCGGATGTGCCGAGCCGCGTCCTGCCGAAGCTCACCTTCCGCCAATGGGCACGCCGCATCCCGGACAGACGGACGGACTTCGACTGGCTTTCCCGCGATCCGGCGGCGGTTGACGCCTATATCGCCGACCCCGCTTGCGGCTGGGACGCCTCGGTCGCCATGTGGATCGATGTTTTTGATTTCGTCTTTCGTGGCGCAAATAACAGGAATTTCGGCAAGGTCCCGCGCACCATGCCCTTTCATCTGGTCGGCGGAGAGAAAGACCCGGCAACCGACAATGGCAAGGCCGTGGCAGCGCTAGCGCATCGTATGAAAGCCATGGGTTTCAGCGATGTGACGAAGCGCATCTATCCGGAGACGCGGCACGAAAGCCTGAACGAGATCAACCGTGATGCCGTCACGCGGGATTTCATCGCCTGGCTCGACCGGATTGTCGAACAATCACCGCAAAATCGGCAATAAGAGTTTCCATTGAGAGATCAGGGAGTTTCCGTTGAAAAGCGCGCCGCAATATTTCCGTGGGAGAAATCGCCATCATGTCTGAGGCACCGCTTTCCGGCGTCCGAGTGATTGAGCTTGCGCGCGTGCTGGCAGGCCCGTGGGCCGGCCAGATCCTGGCCGATCTCGGCGCCGACGTCATCAAGGTCGAGAACCCCAATGGCGGCGACGAGACGCGCGGCTGGGGCCCGCCTTTCGTTACCGGGGCGGATGGCGAAAACCTCTCCGCCGCCTATTTTCACGCCTGCAACCGCGGCAAGCGTTCGATCACCGCCGATTTCACCACTGAAGAAGGCCGGGAAATCGTCCGCGCGCTCTGCCGTGACGCCGATGTGGTGATCGAGAATTTCAAGGTCGGTGGGTTGAAGAAATACGGCCTCGATTATGAAAGCCTGAACGCCGTCAACCCGCGCCTCGTCTACTGCTCGATCACCGGCTTCGGCCAGACCGGCCCCTATGCGAAGCAGGCGGGCTACGATTTCATCATCCAGGGCATGTCCGGCCTGATGTCCGTGACCGGGGAGCCGGACCGCGAGCCGCAGAAGGTCGGCCTCGCCGTCGCCGACATCTTCACCGGCCTTTATGCCGCGACCGCTATTCAAGCCGCGCTTATCCATGCCGGCCGCACCGGCGAAGGCCAGTGGATCGACATGGCACTCTTCGACGTGCAGTCCGCCGTCATGGCCAATCAGGCGATGAACTATCTCGTGAGCCACAAGAGCCCGAACCGCATGGGCAACGCCCATCCCAACATCGCACCCTATGAAGTCGTGCCGACCTCCGACGGGCATCTGATCCTCGCCGTCGGCAATGATGGCCAGTTCACCCGGCTCTGCGCCATTCTGGGCCTCGACGCCCTGCCCCCTGATCCCCGCTTCGCCACCAATCGCGCCCGGCTCGACAATCGCGCGGCCCTGACGGCAGCGGTCAGCGCGGAAACCTCGAAGCGCACGCGCGCCGACCTGCTCTATGCCTGCGTCGAGAACGGCGTGCCTGCCGGCCCGATCAACCGCATCGGCGAGATGTTCGCCGATCCGCAGATCGTCGCGCGCGGCCTGCGCCTCGATCTCGACGACGGCCATGGCAACACCATTCCTTCCGTGCGCACGCCGATCCTGATGTCGGCGAGCCCGCTCAGCTATGAGCGCCCCTCACCGCGTCTCGGCGAGCACACGGAGGAAATTCTAACGGAATTGACAAAGGGGAGGCAGTCATGAAGACGGGCGGCCAACTGATCGTCGAAGCGCTTGCCGCCAATGGCGTCGAGCGCCTGTTCTGCGTGCCGGGCGAAAGCTATCTCGCCGTGCTCGACGCTCTTCATGACGCCGATATCGGCGTCACCGTCTGCCGGGCGGAAGGCGGAGCCGCGATGATGGCCGAAACCTGGGGCAAGCTCACCGGCAAGCCCGGCATCTGCTTCGTCACGCGCGGCCCCGGCGCCACCAACGCTTCCCCCGGCATCCATATCGCCATGCAGGATTCCACGCCGATGATCCTCTTCATTGGCCAGGTGCAGCGCGATGCCCGCGAGCGCGAGGCGTTCCAGGAGGTCGAATATCGCCGCCATTTCGCCGATATGGCTAAATGGGTGGCCGAAATCGACGATCCTGCCCGCATTCCTGAATTCGTCACCCGCGCCTTCGCGGTGGCGACATCGGGCAGGCCCGGTCCGGTCGTGCTGGCGCTTCCCGAGGATATGCTTGTCGAGAAGGCCGAAGCCCCTGCCCCGCAGGCCTGGCAGCCGGTCGAAACCGCGCCGTCGCCGGCGGCGATAAGGAAGCTCGACATGCTTCTCGAAACCGCCAAGAAGCCTCTCATGATCCTCGGCGGCTCACGTTGGAATGCCGAGGCCGTCGATCGGATCACGCGCTTTGCCGAGCGATGGGAAATGCCTATCGGCTGCTCCTTCCGCCGGCAGATGCTGTTCGATCACCTCCACCCCAATTATGCCGGCGATGTCGGCATCGGCATCAACCCGGCGCTGGCCGAACGGGTGAAACAGGCCGATCTCCTGCTCCTCGTCGGCGGCCGCTTCGGTGAGATGCCCTCCTCCGGCTACACGCTGGTGGACACCCCCTATCCCAGGCAGACGCTGGTGCACGTCCATCCAGACCCGGAAGAGCTCGGCCGGGTCTACCGCCCGGCGCTTGCCATCAACGCCGCGCCCGATGCATTTGCGGAAGCGGTCGACGAGTTGACGCCGATCGGCCCGCTGCCATGGGCGGGCGAAGCAGCTGCCGCCCATGCCGCCTATCTCGAATGGTCGACACCGCCCGAAACCGGGCCGGGAGCGGTTGCCATGGGGCCGATCATGGCGTGGCTCGAGGCCAACCTGCCCGAAGATGCGGTCATGACCAACGGGGCCGGCAACTACGCCACATGGCTGCATCGCTTTCACCGCTTCCGCCGCTTCGGCACGCAGGCCGCGCCGACCTCCGGCTCGATGGGCTATGGCCTGCCCGCCGCTGTCGCCGCCAAGCAGCTATATCGCGACCGCATGGTCGTCTGCTTTGCAGGAGACGGCTGTTTCCTGATGAACGGGCAGGATTTCGCCACCGCCGTCCAGTACGACCTTCCGATCATCGTGCTCGTCATCAACAATGGCATGTATGGCACGATCCGGATGCACCAGGAGCGCGAATATCCCGGCCGCATTTCGGCAACAGGGCTCACCAACCCGGATTTCGCCGCCCTCGCCAGGGCCTATGGCGGCCATGGCGAAACGGTTGAAAAAACGGAAGATTTCGCGCCCGCCTTTGAACGTGCGAGAACAAGCGGCAAACCGGCGATCATCGAAATCAAGCTCGATCCCGAAGCGATCACACCGGCGAGGACGCTCACCGACATTCGCGAAAAACGCTAAAGGACACCGCGATATCACAAGTTCTCCGTGGCAATGTCGCCTTTTCGGTGCTATTCAGCCGCGCATTATTCAGCTGGGTGGAAATCTGTGCGCCCGCATGCCCGCTCCGAAGGATTTGGATAGTTGACTGATACGATGATCTCGGTGGTCATTCCCTGCCGGAACGAAGCCGACAATCTCGCATTCCTGCTCGATGAGGTGGACGCCGCCATGAAGGGCCGCGCCCATGAGGTCATCGTCGTCGACGACGGCTCCACCGATGCGACCGGCGATGTTCTGGCGAAAAGGATGCAATCCGGCCTGCCGCTGCGCCATATCCGCCACGACCGCTCTGCCGGACAGAGCGCCGCCGTGCGCTCCGGCGTCTTCGCGGCACAAGGCCAGATCGTCGTGACCATGGATGGCGACGGCCAGAACAATCCCGCCTATCTGCCGAAACTCGCGGATGCGCTCGCCGCCGCCGGGCCCTCCGTCGGGATTGCGGCCGGACAGCGGCTGAAACGCACCGACACCAAGCTCAAGCAGATATCATCGCGCCTTGCCAACAAGCTGCGCAGCGCGTTGCTGAAAGACGATACGCGCGATTCCGGCTGCGGGCTGAAGGCCGTGCATACGGAGCTCTTCCGGCAATTGCCGTTCTTCGACGGCTGGCATCGCTATCTGCCGGCGCTGGTGATCCGCGAGGGATACGGCGTCGTCCACGTCGATGTGATCGACCGTGAGCGGCGCCACGGCAAATCGAATTACGGCATATTGGATCGCGGAGCGCGTGGCATTCTCGATCTCTACGGCGTCTGGTGGCTGCGCCGCCGTCGCAAAGTCGTGCCGGGCGTAACGGAGATTACCCATGGCTGATTTGTTCGCTCAACTGGCGACCTGGTTTCACGATGTTTTCGTCAAGCAGCTCGACGCCTGGGTGATTTTGGGCTTCGTTGCCCAGATCTGCTTCAGCATGCGCTTCGTGGTGCAGTGGATCGCATCCGAGCGGGCAAGGCGCAGCGTCGTGCCCGTCGCCTTCTGGTTCTTCTCGCTCGGCGGCGGTACGATGCTTCTCGTCTACGCCATCCAGCGCGAGGACCCCGTCTTCATCGCCGGCCAGGGCATGGGCCTCTTCATCTATATCCGCAATCTCTGGCTGATCGCCAACGAGAAGAAGGCGGTTACGAAGGTCGACTAACGACAATTCAGCCATCGGGCTCACATAGCAACCGCGGCACCGTTGAGGCATGGATCCCAGTGACAAGCACTGGGAAGACGAGGTGGGGATGAACTGTAGGGGGGTGTTACCTTCTGGACACGGAGCAATCCAGATCGAACGCCCGCAGCCCTTTGAAAAACAATGAGAAACGCCGCCCTGTCCGCTAACGCCAGCGGAACGGCGCATGAAAATTAGCGGCAAAAACTGACGGCAAAGTGCGCAACCTTCTGGACAGATTCGCGCATTCTTCCCGCATTGTTCTGTCAAGCGCGTTGCCGCCGTCATAAAACGCCCGTACATTGCTCAGGTCCTTCCGGTTATGCGTCACCCGAGAAGGAGGGGGAGAGAGCCGACGCTGCTCGGGGCTGTCATATGGTCCCTTTTCATCAATGGGGGAAACAATGTTTGCGACTTCGACACTGCCGAACTTCTCACTGCGTGCCTTCATCGCCAATCGTCGCCGGAAACTGATAACCGCAGGAGCCGCGTTGCTTCTGAGTACCGGTGCCGCTTGGGCGGCGTGCACTAACCCGGCTTGCCGCGACATGTGCTTATCTATGGGCTATTCCGGCGGCACATGCATGGGACAGTACTGCATATGCAATTCATAGTCTGTGCGTGAAAGGAAGCTCCGCTGCCTCGGCGGCGGGGCTTTTCAGCATCGCCTGCCGGTCTTCCCGGCCGCGAGGTGTCGCCCGTGCCGGCCTGCCGGCACCGGCCGCAAAGAAGGGGGATCACCCGCGCCACGCCCATGGGCCGGCGCTTCAACATTTGGAGGGAAACCATGCTTGCAATGACCACACTGCCGAAACTTGCCGATGCCTTCAGGGCCACCTCGCTGCGCCGGAAATTGACTATCGCAGCGTTCGCGCTGCTGATGGGCGCGGGGCCGGTTGCTGCAGCCTGCAACCCGGTGACTTGCATCGCCACTTGCATCCAAAGAGGCTATTTAGACGGGACCTGCGGCGCTGACGGCGCTTGCCACTGCTTCTAGCCGTTAGCTGAAACCGAGCCCCGCTGTCACGGAGGGATACCATGCTTGCAATGACCACACTGCCGAAACTTGCCGATGCCTTCAGGGCCACTTCGCTGCGCCGGAAATTGACTATCGCAGCGTTCGCGCTGTTGATCGGCGCGGGGCCGGTTGCTGCAGCTTGCAACTCGGTGTCATGCGCATCCTACTGCATCGAAAATGGCTATTTGGGCGGGATCTGCGCAAACGGCACTTGTCACTGCATCTAGCGTCTCATTGAAACGAACCCCGCTGCCTTTGTGGCGGGGTTTCCTCGCATCTAGTTTTGCTGTCCAGAAGCTAATGCAAATTTGTCCAGAAGCTGTCGCCGCGCCACATCAAGAACCGTTTTGCAGGCAAAGAGGTTGAAGATTGTCGCTCAACAGCCAATCTTCCGTCATTCCAGTGCTTGTCACTGGAATCCATTCCTCAACCTCTCCACCGCAATAACGGTTCAGAATGCCCCCTCGCCCGCCGGCGATCCGCGGCGGGCTAAAGCCTGTTCAATGCTTCCGCTCGGGTCCCGGCCGCTCGGCTGAAGCTGCCCAAAGGTTGACGTCGGCATCCTGGGCAAATTTGTCGATCTCGCGCAGTTCTGCCTCGGTGAAATCAGGTTTTTCCAGCGCCTTGACGCAATCGGCTATCTGTTCGGGGCGGCTGGCTCCGATCAGGGCGGAGGTGACGCGCCCGCCGCGCAGCACCCAGGCGAGCGCCATCTGCGCCAGCGTCTGCCCGCGCCTGGCCGCGATATCGTTGAGCCCGCGAATACGCGCGATCGTCGCCTCGTTGATGAACTCGGTCCTCAGCGACTTGCCCTGTGCCGCACGGCTCTCCTCAGGAATTCCCTTGAGATATTTCGATGTCAGCATGCCCTGCGCCAGCGGTGTGAACGCGATGGAGCCGATGCCGAGTTCCTCGAGCGTGTCGACCAGACCATCCTCCTCGATCCAGCGATTGATCATGGAGTAGCTAGGCTGGTGGATCACGCAAGGCGTGCCGAGTTCCTCCAGAATCGCCATGGCCTCGCGCGTGCGCTTCGAATTGTAGGAGGAAATGCCGACATAGAGCGCCCGGCCCGAGCGCACGATGTGGTCGAGCGCCTGCATGGTCTCCTCCAGCGGCGTCTCCGGATCGAAGCGGTGCGAATAGAAGATGTCGACATAATCCAGCCCAAGCCGCTTCAGGCTCTGGTCGCAGCTTGCGATCAGATATTTGCGGCTGCCCCATTCGCCATGAGGGCCTGGCCACATGCGGTAACCCGCCTTCGACGAGATGATCAGCTCATCGCGAAGCCTGTGGAAATCCTCGCGCAGGATGCGGCCGAAGGCGATCTCTGCCGAACCCGGAGGCGGACCGTAATTGTTGGCGAGGTCGAAATGATTGATGCCGAGATCGAAAGCCGTGCGGCAGAGCGTCTGCTTCGTCGCATGCGGCGTATCATCGCCGAAATTGTGCCACAGGCCCAGCGAGATCGCCGGCAGATGCAGGCCGCTGCGTCCGCAGCGATTGTATTTCATCGTGTCGTATCGATCGGCACGCGGTTCCCATCCCATTTCAATTCCTTTCGCGTTTCCTCAAGCACGAAGAAAGCCGGCCGCATATTCCGGCTTTCCAGACATTCGCCAACCGGTCAGGCGAGCCATTTGTCATAGTCGGACACCAGGAGATGAAGCGGCGCCACATCCTCCTCGACCGTCGAGAAGCGGCCGATCTTCTCGCGGAAGATATTGTCCGTCAGATCATCGTTGACGGTGGATACCTCGCCGATCAGCACGTCGCCACCCTCGCCCCAGAATGCATGCCAGTTGCCCGGCAGCAGCGTGACGCTCTCGCCCGGCTTCAACTTCAGGAGCCCGCCCGCCTTCAGCGTGACAAGACGACCGTCGCTGGCGACCGTCACGTCGCTCTCTTCGTCCACGCTGCCGTCTGGCAGCGAATTGAAAAGCTCGAGCGTCAGCGTTGCGCCGCCGCGATTGATGATGTCCTCCGCCTTCACGATATGGCGATGCATCGGCGAAAGCTGGTCCTTGCGCGAGATCATGATCTTCTCGGCATAGAGCATGCCGGTGCCCTTCTTCAGGTCCTCGGCATTACCGTTGCGCGTGGTGAAGAGGAACAGCCCGAGATCGGCGAACTTGCCCTGGCCGTAATCGGTGATGTCCCAGCCGAGTCGCGCATCGCGGATCGCCGACGCGTCGCTTGTCGTGCGCGTCTTCATCTCCTCCGGCGACCAGTAGGCGAAAGGCGGCATCACATAGCCGAAGGAGCGGATGAAGGCGTCGCTTTCACGAATGATTTCGTTGATTTCTGAGCGTTGCATGAAGTTTTTCCTCCCATGCGGGAACCATAACGCGGGATACGGTGTGGTAGCCGTCTTCCCACCCCGATGACAATCCTAAAAGTGTGACGAATGCCACATTCCCTTATTCGTGAACCGTGTCGTCTTTGCGTGAAGCCGATGTCGTTTCTGCATGAGCGCGACGAACCGCCCGCTGGTTAGATCATGGCGTTCAGGTGCTGCCATTCTAGGGATGGCGATAATTGGGAAATCGGTGGGAAACCGATGCTGCCCCCGCAACGGTAATGGAGTTGGAACGCGGCGATAAGACCACTGGGCGTTAAGCCTGGGAAGGTGCCGCAATCATCCGCAAGGATCGCTCCGAAGCCCGGAAACCAGCCTGAAGGACAAATTCGACTGATCGCGGCGGGCGGTCAAGCGGAGTCCCGTGCACGTCACGTCCTCGACCGGGGCCGTGCGCCGTCCCTGGCCTCTTCTCCCCCTCGCCCGGTTACCAGATCCAACATTGGCTGAGCGAGGCAAGGCATGGACGTTCGTAGTGAAATGCTGGGATATCTGAAGGGGCGCAATGCCAATTTCAGCCTGGAGCAGAAGTTCTACACCGATCCCGATTATTTCAAGCTGGATCTGGAGCACATCTTCTATCGCGAATGGCTTTTCGTCGGCCATGATTGCGAATTGCCGAAGACCGGCAGCTATCTGACGGTGCAGATCGGCGCCTATCCCGTGGTGGTGGTGCGCGACGCGCAAGGCGGCATCCGCGCCTTCCACAATTCCTGCCGTCACCGCGGCTCGCGCATCTGTTCGGCCGAAAGGGGAACAGCGGCGAAACTCGTCTGCCCCTATCACCAGTGGACCTATGAGCTCGACGGCCGACTGCTCTTCGCTCGCCAGGTCGGCCCGGATTTCAACCCGGCCCAATACGGCCTGAAGCCGGTCCATTGCGAGAGCGTCGCCGGTTATATCTTCATCTGTATCGCGGAAGAGGCGCCGGATTTCGCGGCAACGCGCGCCACGATCGAGCCCTATCTTGCACCGCATCGCCTTGGCGAAACCAAGGTGGCCTATGAGAGCACCATCATTGAGAAGGGCAACTGGAAGCTGGTCTGGGAAAACAATCGCGAATGCTATCATTGCGCGGCCAACCATCCCGAGCTCTGCCGCACCTATCCCGAGGCGCCGACGGCATCAGGCGTGCAGGGGTTGATGGACGACCCCGAGATCACCGCCCTGTGGCGAAAATGCGAGGCGGTCGGCCTGCCCTCCACCTTCAGGATGGCGCCAGACGGGCAGTACCGCATCACCCGCGTGCCGCTCCTGCGCGACGCCGAGAGCTACACGCTTTCGGGAAAACGCGCGGTGAAGAAGCCTCTGAGCCCCAGCATCACCGAAAGCCATATCGGCACGATGCTCCTGTTCCACTACCCCTCGAGCTGGAACCACGTCCTCGGCGACCACGCGATCTCCTTCCGCGTGCTGCCGATCAGCGCCGATGAAACCCAGGTCACCACCAAATGGCTGGTCAACAAGGATGCCGTCGAGGGCGTCGACTACGACCTCCACGAACTGACCCATGTCTGGATCGAGACCAACGACCAGGATCGCCGCATCGTCGAGGAGAATGCCGTCGGCATCAAATCGCCCGTCTATCAGCCAGGCCCCTATTCGGTCGAGCATGAGGGCGGCGTGATGCAGTTTGTCGAGTGGTACGCGAATTTCATCACGCCCCGCCTGGAGGGCGAAGCTGTACCGCTCAGCCGGGTCGCATAGGCTAAAATCAAGGAAGACTGGTCATGAGTGTCATGCCGCCTCACACCGTAAGGCACCTCGACGAGATGCTGCCCTGGAACGACAAGCTGCAGATGCTCGAATGCATCGCCGCCGTCGAGGAGGCGCCAGATGTCATGACCTTCTCCTTCCGCACACCCGACCAGAACTGGTTCCGCTACGCGCCCGGCCAGTTCGTCACGCTGGAACTGCCGGTCTCGCCCGAACCGGCGATGCGCACCTACACCCTCTCCTCCACGCCATCACGCCCCTATTCGCTGGCGGTGACGGTCAAGGCGCAGCAAGGCTCTGTCGGTACGCGCTGGATGCTCGACCATTTGCGGCCGGGCATGCGGATCAGGGCTTACGGCCCGGCCGGGGATTTTTCCCTGGCGAGCCACCCGGACGGGAAATACCTCTTCATCTCGGCCGGTTCCGGCATCACGCCTATGATGTCGATGACCCGCTGGCTGCACGACTGCGCGCCCGCGACCGATATCGCCTTCATCAATTGCGCCCGCCGTCCTGATGAGATCATCTTTCATGACGAGCTGCGATTGCTCGCCGCCCGCATGGCGGCGCTGAAGCTTTCCTTCATCGCCGAACAATCCTCTCCGCGCCATGCCTGGAGCGGCTTGCATGGCAGGATCGACCGAACGAGGCTGGAACTGCTTGCGCCCGATTTCAACGACCGCACCGTCTTCTGCTGCGGGCCGGAACCCTTCATGCGCGCCGTGCGCGAGGCGCTGCAGGCGATGGGCTTCGACATGGCGCGCTACCACCAGGAAAGCTTCCAGCCGGCGGCCGAAACCGTGGTAACGCCAACCTCGCCCGCAGGCGACGATCCCGGCGCAATGCCGCAGACGGCCACCGTGCGGTTCACCCGGTCCGGCGTCGAGGTGGAATGCGGCCTTGACGACACCATTCTCCTGGCCGCCCGCAGCGCGGGACTGAAGATCCCGAGCGCCTGCGAGTTCGGCGTCTGCGGCACCTGCAAGGTCTTATGCGGCGGCGGCGAAACCGTGATGAACCACAATGGCGGCATCCGCGACGACGAGATCGGTGAAGGCTATATCCTCGCCTGTTGCACCCGCCCGGTGGGTCCGGTAGAGATCGATATCTGAGCCGAACACCATTCTGTCAGTTGACGAAACGGCATTTCTGACGCACCTCTTTCCGGAAAAAATTACCGGCAAGTTCGCGGTTCCAACCGCGCTTGTTTAAAAAATGAGACGGTTTTCCGGTTTTCTTCTGGAAATCGGAACCGCTCCGGAAACGCGTCGCAGGAGGTTCGAATGGCGGAAGAAGCATTGATCATCATCGATGTGCAGAATGATTTCTGCCCCGGTGGCGCGCTGGCCGTCGATGGCGGCGACGAGATCGTGCCGGAGCTGAACCGCCGCATCCAGACGTCCGAACACGTCATCCTGACGCAGGACTGGCATCCGACCGGCCATTCCAGCTTCGCCTCCACGCATCCCGGCAAGAGCCCGTTCGAAACGGTGGACATGCCCTATGGCGAGCAGAAGCTTTGGCCCGACCACTGCATCCAGGGAAGCCGCGGCGCCGATTTCCACCCCGCGCTGGAGTGGACCAGGGCGGAACTGGTGGTGCGCAAGGGCTTCCGCCCGTCGATCGACAGCTATTCGGCCTTCTTCGAGAACGATCACACGACCCCGACCGGGCTCGGCGGGTACTTGCGCGAGCGCGGCATCCGGCATCTGACCATGGCAGGACTTGCCACTGATTTCTGCGTTGCCTATTCGGCGCTCGACGCGGTTGAGCAGGGTTTTTCGGTCAAGGTGCTTCTCGAGGCCTGCCGCGGCATCGATCTCGCCGGGTCGATGGCGGAGATGACCGGCCGAATGCGGGAAGCAGGCGTCGTTCTCGCCTGAAAACGCACTAGTTCTCTCACACCGCCGGCGTCTGACGGCTTTCCAGCTTTCGCGAAACAACCGCTGATTGCGGAAATACCGTCGCCGCAGGCATCATGATTTCTCCCGTTTTCACGGGATTTTTTCCGGTTTGTTTACAATGACCACCACCATCGAAGCGCGTTTGCGCGGCATCGACACTTTCTGGCAGGAGGCGCGCATTATGCTGGCGCTCGCCTGGCCGATGATCCTGACCAATCTCGCCCAGACGGCGATGACGGCGACCGACGTCATGATGATGGGCTGGATCGGCCCGGATGCGCTCGCCGCGGGCGCGCTGGGCTCCAACCTCTATTACACGCCGATGTTCTTCGGCATGGGGCTGATCCTTGCCACCTCGCCCATCCTCGCCAAGGAATTGGGGGCGAACCGCCATTCCGTGCGCGAGATCAGGCGCACGGTGCGCCAGGGCCTGTGGGTGGCTCTCATCACCGCCGTGCCGCTCTGGCTCATGCTGTGGAATGCCGAAACGATCCTGCTCATGATGGGACAGAAGCCGGAACTCGCGCATCAGGCCGGCCGCTACATGCACACGCTGCAATGGAGCCTGCTGCCCTTCTACGGCTATATCGTCCTGCGCTCCTTCATCTCGGCCCTCGAGCGGCCGGGCTGGGCCATGATCGTGGTCGCCTTCGCCGTGCCGTTCAACGCGCTCGCCAACTGGTGCCTGATGTTCGGCAACCTCGGCTTTCCGGCGCTCGGCGTCGTCGGTTCGGGACTGGCCACCACGCTTTCCAACAGCCTGATGTTTTTGGGCCTCGTGATCGTCGTGCTGAGGGAAAGGCAGTTCCGCCGCTACCGGCTTTTCGGCCGGTTCTGGCGTTCCGACTGGCCGCGCTTCCGCCAGATCCTGCGGCTCGGCCTGCCGATTGCGGCGATCGTCGTCTTCGAGGTGTCGATCTTCAACGGCGCGGCCCTGCTGATGGGGCTGATCGACGCCTCGTCGCTCGCCGCTCACGCCATCGCCATCCAGATCTGCTCGCTGACATTCATGGTGCCGCTCGGCTTCGGCCAGGCGGCGACAATCCGCGTCGGCCGTTTCCTCGGCGCCCGCGACAGGGAGGGCATCCGCCGCGCCGGCTGGACCGCCTATGCGCTCGGCGTCGGCTTCATGACGCTGACGGCCATTGTGATGGTATCCGTGCCGCGTCTTCTCATCAGCGCCTTCATCGATCTGGATGATCCGAAAAATGCGGAGGTCGTCGTCCACGCCGTCACCTTCCTGGTCTTTGCCGCGCTTTTCCAGATCGCCGACGGCGCCCAGGCCGTCGGCAGCGGAATGCTGCGCGGCCTCCACGACACCACCATGCCGATGATCTATGCAGCGATCGGCTATTGGGGCGTCGGCGTGCCGCTCGGCACCTATCTGGCCTTCGGGATGGGATTTGACGGCGCGGGCATATGGACTGGCCTGTTCCTCGGCCTGGCTGTTGTGGCCGCACTCCTCCTCTGGCGCTGGCTCACCCGCGCCCGATGGGCTCCGGCGGAGGTGGCCTGAAACCGGCGCGGGCGGGTCCTACCGCCCGTGCGCACCCTCGTTTTCCTGCCATCCGGGATTGGCCTTGTTGTAGCGCAGCGACGAGACGAACGAGAAGAGGATCAGCCCCGCGCCAATCAGCCCCGTGATGACCTCGGGGATGTGCATCAAGGTCTGCGCGTACATGATCACGGCAAGCACCAGGATGGCATAGAAGGCGCCATGCTCGAGATAGCGGTATTGGCCGAGCGTCTGCTTGTCGACCAGCATGATCGTCAGCGAGCGGACATAGAAGGCGCCGATGCCGAGGCCAATGGCGATGACGAAAAGATTGGTGGAAAGCGCGAAGGCGCCGATCACGCCGTCGAAGGAGAAGCTGGCGTCGAGCACTTCGAGATAGATGAACGCGCCGAGACCGCCCTTGCGCACGGTCTCCATCTGCTCCTGCGTGGCGTCGAGCACTTCGCCCAGCCCTTCCACGGCGAGGAAGGTCAGAAGCCCGTAGATCGCCGCGGTCATGAAGACATCCGACTCCGCCTCCGGTAATCGCGCCGAGAAAAGCAGGATGAGGATCAGGACGATGCCGATTTCCACGCCCTGTATGGAGGCGAATTTCGACAGGCGGCTTTCCAGCGCCCTGATCCAGTGCACATCCTTCTCGACATCGAAGAAATATTTCATCCCGACCATCATGAGGAATGTGCCGCCGAAGGCCGCGATCCCCGTATGCGCCTCGCCGATGAGGCGCGCATATTCCGCCGGCTGGAAGACGGCAAGGCGCAGCGCCGAGATCGGATCGATCCAGGCGGCGATGGCGACGACGGCGAGCGGAAAAATGACCCGCATACCGAAGACGGCGATGATGATGCCCCAGGTGAGGAAGCGCCGCTGCCATCGGGGTGTCATGTCGCGCAGGATGCGCGCATTGACGATGGCATTGTCGAAGGAGAGCGAGATTTCCAGAATGCCGAGCACCAGGCAGATGAAGAAGACCGAAATGGCCCCCTGGACAGTGCCCGTCGTCGCATAACCAAGCCAGCCCCCAAGCGCCAGCCCGACGATCGTGAAGAGAAAGGCCCAGATGAAATAGCGAAAGATGGCCATGGTAATCCGCTGAAAAGAAATGACGATCCGCATCTGGCCGCCCGGGGATGCCCTCGGCCGGGCCGGCGGCAGCGCAAGCCCTCCCTCACGAAGCCGTCATCGATCTATTTAGAGGGGAAGCAGCGGCCGAACAAGAGAAAGCGGAGGATTTCCCGCGCCGCATCACTTGCAGCGCGCGGCCGCCCCTGCACATGGGCGACCTATTCGATCAATGCGCCCGCCAGCATGAGGAGCGCGCCGGCGGCGGTGAAGACGATGCCCGGCCAGTTCGCGGCGAGTCCGAGGAACCGCAGCCCGCGCCGCGGCGGCTCCAGCGTGCGCCCTGCCCTGGGCCCGACATGCGGATCGCTCAGCCGCCCGCGATCGATGGCTGCCTTCGCCAGGAACAGGATGCCGACGATGAAGAGCATGGCGCCGAGCCATGTGGTCATGACCATTGCTGCCTCCCCTGATGGGATGAAGGGCGGATGGATGGATATGATCAGAACGAGGGGAAGGAGGAAAGGTTCCTGGGTGGCTTAAGGCGACCTCTGGCAGGTCTCACGAATGGCTACTGGTCGCCATCGGGCAATCATTCTTCCACATCTGCCCTTGCCATGGCCTCGGGCAGGGAAAATGGTATACGGCCCCATTGCTTCTGCGTGAAGTGATTGATCCACAATCCCCGCACAAGAATTCCGATTTTCTCAAAAGGCCGCACGAGTTCCCTTCTCAACTTCGACCAGCCTTTGCGCTTGGGGATTGCAAGCTCGATCGTGGTTTTCAATGCGTTAGCCAGGGAACTACGCGAAATAAACTGATCCTGGACACACAAGCTCGGCACGACCTGGTAGACCGCCATGGCCTGAAATTTCCCATGTTGAGGATTGAAAAGGACATGGTCTATCGATGTCGTGATCGGCGTCGTTTCTGCGAGCAGACGTTTGGCGCATGCTTTTGAAAGAATATATCCACTGGCCCCGAGGTGTATGGAATACAGTCGGCGGACCCCATGGCCGTCGATTTCGACATGCGATTTCTTCGCGATCAGGGTTTTGCGGTTAAAACTTTCAAGTTTTACGATATCTGCATCTCTAGGAATCCAGTCATCGTTACCCAGAAACTGCCTGGAAACGGGCGAGAAATGGATGTCGTCTTCGAAAATCGCGCCATAATCGCCATCGCCGTTCGCGATACGATCCCAGCATTCACGATGACTTAGGAAACAGGCGATGCTTCCCGCTGACATGGATTGATTGGCACAGACGGTCTTCAGCAATTCCGGAGTAAGTATGGCTCCATCGATTGCCGGCACCCGTTCAAAAGCGATTCCGAGCGACGAGAAGGCATATGTCATCAGCTTCAACCGATCCTGCGATCGGTCGAGATTAATCAAATAAGATTTCATGAAATATGCTCCTTATGCTGCCCCCCAAAAAGCAAACGCCTCCTAAAATTTTCAGTTGGATGAAAAACCGCGGTTCCAGCCCGAATAAGCTTCCGTCGCAGCGTCAATCTTCATGACAGCATTGCTAAGCCATTGACGTTGTGATGAAATTTCGAAATGGTGGGCCCGGAGGGACTCGAACCCCCAACCAAGCGGTTATGAGCCGCCGGCTCTAACCAATTGAGCTACAGGCCCCACGCAACACTGCCCTAGCCTAAACATCTCGCTTTCACAAGCCTCCTGCCCTATTACGCACATATTCGCTTGGCAGCGATGCATCGTTGGGACATTTTTGAATCGGAGCTTTCTTCATGACTAAGGCAACACAGGCATTTTTCGGCCCTGCCCTTTTCGCCGCAGCCCTTCTCGGCGCTGCGTCGCTTCCCGCCAACGCTCAGGAGAATGACATGTCCAAGCCCGTGCCGCGCATCGTCGTCACCGGCGAAGGCGAGACGACCGCCGCGCCCGACATGGCCGTGCTGACGCTCAGCGTCTTGCGCGAGGCCGAGACCGCCCGCGACGCCATGACCGCCAACAACGAGGCCATGGGCAAGGTCCTCGCCGCCATGAAGGAGGCCGGTATCGAGGAGCGCGATCTCCAGACTTCCGGCGTCAACATCCAGCCGCGCTATGTCTATCCCGACGACAAGAACGGCCTGAAAGAGCCGAAGATCACCGGCTATACCGTCACCAACACGCTCACCGTGCGGGTGCGCGATCTCGACAAGGTCGGCGCCGTGCTCGACCAGTCGGTGTCGCTCGGCGTCAACCAGGGCGGGAACCTGAGTTTCGTCAACGACAATCCCGCCGCCGCCATCAACGAGGCGCGCAAGCGTGCCATGGCCGACGCCATCGCCAAGGCCAAGACGCTGACGGACGCAGCCGGCGTCGGCCTCGGCCGCGTCGTCGAGATCAGTGAGCAGTCCTTCCGCCCGCAACCCGTTCCCTTCGCCCGCAACAAGATGATGATGGCCGAGGCGCAGGCCGCCGATGCGGTGCCGGTCGCGGCCGGCGAGAACACCTATAATGTGACGGTCAACGTCACCTTCGAGCTGAAGCAGTAACAACCAGTAATCGGCCGAAATGAAAAGGGCGCCGCGAGGCGCCCTTTTTGCTTCTCTGGTTTTGCCTTTAGCGGAGAACCGGGCATCCCCGAGCGCGGGCGAAGAGCACGCTGCGCGGACGGCCATGCCGCCAGCCATTGACGCGCACCACATCACGGCGCACGACGACGCGCGGATTGCGGATGCCCATGCGGGCGGCCTTGCGCGCAGCCTGGTTCGGCGTGCAGGCGCGGCGGACGACCGGGCGATGATGGCGATGGCCGTAGCGGTGATCGACCTGCACCACATGGCCCTGGACGCCGGAGGTGACGGAAACGGCGGGCGCAAGCGGCGCGGCATTGGCCGATGCCCCGGCCGAGAACACGGCGGCAAGGCCGATCACGGCAGGCAGAACAATACGCTTCAAGGAAATGCGGGACATGGAATTACCTCCAATATTCAGTGGCGGCTGGCCATCCGTTTGCCAGCTCTGGTGTGTTGCTAACACGCAAAAGCTGAATAAACGGCCAACCCGCCATTCATCTGCTATTCATTCGGCGCGGAATTAAGGCGAGCGCTATCAGCCGGTTCCGGTCATGTGTTCGAGATAATCGTCATCGCATTCCATGTCGTGGTCGAAGGCCGTAACCTTGCCGCGCACCGAGATGCCGGCCTCATGCACCGTGTTGGGATCGCCTGACACCAGCGGGTGCCACCAATAGAGGTCCTGCCCCTCCGCCACGAGCCGGTAGGCGCAGGTCTTGGGTAGCCAGTCGGCCTCCTCGACGATCTCCGGCGTCAGGAACACGCAGTCCGGCACCTTTTTCCTGCGGTTGGGATAATCCGAGCATTGGCACGTATCCGCATCGAGCAGCGTGCAGGCGACGCTCGTCCAGTAGATTTCGTCCGTATCCTCGTCCTGCAATTTGTGCAGGCAGCACCGGCCGCAACCGTCGCAAAGGCTTTCCCATTCCCTGCGGTTGAGTTCTTCCAGCGTCTTCGTCTGCCAAAATGGTCGCTTCATCCGGGCGGGATACAGCGGCGGGGCCCGTTCGTCCAGTCACGATGCCATGCGGATGAACGGATGTTTCAGCGATTGGAGAGATTTGAACGGCCGGCACGGCAACGCCGCATCCCTGTCCGAAACGGAACAAAGTGCGGTCCCATTCGTTTGTCAGGCCTTGGCTCAACGAAAACAAGAACCGAAAAAGTCCAAGGAAAAACCCGATGAAACGTTCTGCCCTATTGCTCGCCTCGACCGCCATGCTGCTCGCCGGTCCCGCCGGCGCGGGAACGAATGCGTCGCTTCATCACCCGCAGTCCTACGATACGGGAAGCAATATCCTCCTGGCCCAGCAGGAAGGCGAATTGCCTGCCGCGGACGATCCGCAGGCGGAAGAACTGTTCAGACAACAGGGAAAGGAAGCCGAGGCGGCAAAGCGCGCCGCGCAGGAGGAGGCCGAACAGCAGTTGAAGGAGCAGCGCGCGGCGGAAAAGGACGCCAAGCGAGAAGCCGATAGGGCGGCGCAAGAAGCCGCCGAAACCCAGAAGCAAGTCGAGGAAGAGGCTCGGCGCCAAGCCGACCGTGAAGCCGCAAAACAGGTCGAGGAGGCCGAAAAGCGGGCGCAGGACGAAAAGGCCAAGCGCATCACCGAAGAAGAGCAGAGGAAGACGGAGTCTCAGCTTGAGAAGCGGGCGGAAAGAGCGAAGAAGGAAACGGACGCCGAAATCAGGGCAACCGAAAGAACCCAGGAGAAGGCGACCGAGCAGGCGAAGCGGCAGACCAGGGCTGCTCAGCGAGAGGCCGAGAAGGAAGCGGAGAAAGCCGCCGAACAGGCGAAGCGGCAGGCCGACAAGGCATTGAGACAGGAGCAGGAGGAACAACTCGCGCCGGCACCAGTTCCCGAACGCGCGCCCGCACAGAAGGCCCCGGAAGAGGCAACGCCTGAGCAACCAGCTCAGGAGGAACAGCCCCTGAACCGCAGGCAGGCCGCGCCTGACGAACCCGCCGCGCCCGAAAAGGCTACACCCATGGACGAGCAGGCCGCGCCTCCTCAGCCCTCCGATCAGGCGGAGCAGCCGGTCCCCAAATCCGACGATGGCATAACAGCTGAACAGCCACCAGCCCCGCCCCCTGCAACGGAGAAAGCCGCGCCGCAGCCCGAAAACGCCGCGCCCGCGCTGGACAGTGCCAAGGAGGCGGCGCCCGCCTCTCCGGAAGACGGTCAGCCCCTGCGGCGCCCGCAACCCCAGCCGGAAGGCGCACAGGAAGCCGCGCCCGCAGATCAGGCCGAGCAGCCTGCACCGCCGCCGGCGAATGATGCCGAGGCGCAGCGATTGGAAAACCCCATCCGCGTCGAATCGGTTCGCGCAGAGGAAGGCACGCGCGTCGAGCGCGCTCCGCGCTGGGAGCGGCCGAGGGATGTGCAGGTCCTGCAGCAGTCCGATGATCGCACGCTGGTCGAGATCAACAACAACATCTATGTCGAGAGCCCCGACCGGCCCCGCCTGTCGCGCGATGCGCGCGAGGTTTATTACGAGGACCTGCCGCGCCAGCGCGTCCGCGAAACCATCGTGCGGCCGAACGGTGTCCAGATCGTTACCATCCGCAACCGCTATGGCGATGTCATCCAGCGTTCGCGCATCATGCCGGACGGCAACGAAATATTGCTGAGCTACACGCCCGATGACCACCACGAGGAACGGATCGCCTGGCGCGATCCGGGAGAAGACCTGCCGCCGCTGCGGCTGGCCATTCCCGAGGAGGAGTACATATTCGACGATCCGGATGCGCCCGAGGACGAGGTCTATGCATTCCTCTCACAGCCGCCCGTCGAACGGGTGGAGCGGACCTATTCGATTGACGAGGTCAAGCGTTCGGCACGCCTCCGCGACAAGCTCCGCCGCATTGATCTCGATACAATCACCTTCGGCTTCGGCTCGGCCGAAATCGCCGAGGATCAGATCGCCCGTATGGAAAACGTCGCCAACGCCATGCTGGAGATCCTCAAGAAGAACCCGGCCGAAACCTTCCTCATCGAGGGCCACACCGATGCCGTCGGCTCAGACCGGGCCAATCTGGTGCTTTCCGACCGGCGCGCCGAGGCGGTTGCCGAAGCGCTCACCAATGTCTTCGAGATACCGCCGGAGAACATGTCCACCCAGGGCTATGGCGAGCGTTATCTGAAGATCAACACGCAAGGCCCCGAGCAGGAGAACCGCCGCGTCGCCATCCGCCGCATCACGCCGCTGGTCGCCCCAGTGGCGAGCAGGTGACGCCCGCCGGGGAGAAGCGCCATCGCGCCATCAGCCGAAGCTGGTCGGATAGACGGCGATGACCGTCTGCGCCGCGTCGAGACCATAGATCAGCGCGTAACGGTCAAGACAGGTGCAGGGATGGGAGATGCCGAACTCCATCACATCGCCCACCGCCACATCCGCCCCCTCTCCAAAGCTGACGAAGGCGTGCTGGTCGTTGAGCTTGGTGACTGCGGCGCCGGAAAGCGCGCCCAGCCTTTCCCCTCCCCGGTAAAGCGCCAGCGGACGTGGGAGTCCCTGGTCCATGGCCACGTCGCGCAGCCCCATGCCGCAGATCGCAAGCCCTGGCTCGGGCCGTGAAAGCACCTCCGCCCAGAGCCTCAGCACCGGACGGAAGCTCTCGGCCGCCGAAACCACGCTGCCGCCGATGGTGAAGCCCGAGCGGGCATCGAGGCCGGCGAGCCCCCGCTCGTATACGCCATGATCGTGGAAGAAGATCGCGCCGCTGCGCAGTACCAGCCTGGCATGCGCATCGTCTTTCAGGGCCAGCAGCAATGCCCCGACCACCAGGTCGAAATAGACCGAACCGCCGGCGGTGACGATCAGTGGCGTATCGGCCCCGACACGAGCCCGGACAGCGCGGTAGAAATCCGCTGTCAGTTTCATAAGATCGGCGATACGGGTTACGGTTTCGACGGGATCGGCCGTCGCCGCTGCCCCCTCATAGGCTGCGATGCCGGAAAGCCGGATCGCCGCATCCTTCACCGCAAGGACTGCATCAAGGACAGCCGTCGCCTGATCAAGCGACCGCGCGCCGCCACGCGCGGCACCAAGCTCGATGAGAATGCCGATCTCGGGCAGATCGCTGCGTCCCGCCCATGCCTGGGCCAGTCCAGTAACGATATCGGGCGAATCCGCAAAAATATGCAGTTCCGCATCAGGATAGGCGGTAAGCAATGACGCCAGCCGCCTGCCCGCCGCCGGACCGCCGATCTCATTGGCAAGGATCAGGCGCCGAAAGCCGGCTTTGAGCATGACTGACGCCTGCCGGATATCGGCAACCGTGACGCCCCAGGCGCCCGCCTCCAGCAACTGGCCAGCGAGTGCCGTCGACATCGGCGTCTTGGCATGCGGCGCGATCGCGATGCCGTGCTCACGGACATAGCGCATCATCAGGTCGGCATTCGCCGCGAAGGCGGCCCGGTCGAGCGAGATCAACGGCAGCGACATCCCCCCGTCATAAGGCTTCCATCCCTGGTGGCCGATCTCGGCGAGCGTCAGCGGCGCGTGGCCGGCGGGAAAGCCGCGGATGCGATCGTCGACGATCGCCGCCTCACCGGCAGTGGAAAGAGAAATGTCAGCCATGGTCCCGTCCTGTGCGCTCGGATTCTGCATTACATGTCCAATATAACAGACATAAGACTATTACTTTGGACAGACGGATACTATGCTGCATTTCCAGGCTGACAAGAGGCCGGTGAGATTTTTGGCTTTGTGTCCCATGGAAGGATTTCAATGGAAACGAGCCCTATCCTTCCCCCGTAGTAATAGCGGCATCGTTGAGGCATGGATTCCAGTGACAAGCACTGGAATGACGGGGTGGTGATGATTTCGCCCTTTCAGGAACCGTTCTATAAACGCAAAGGTTGAAGGCCGGGGGCCAACGGCCCAAACTCCCGTCATTCCAGTACTTGTCACTGGAATCCATGCCTCACCCTCTCCACCGTCTCGACGCTGCAGAATGGCACAGCATTAAGCGATCCCAAAACAGGAACCACTTCAATCGAATATCCGTTCGCCCTGTTCGTTGATGATCTGGCGTCCCTTGGAAAGGGAGACGTTGATCGCATCGTCGAGACTGGCGAACTTGTCGGCCCGGATGAACTTGTGCTCCTTCACCACGCCGTTCACCTCCTTGGTGATGACGCCGCAGGTCTGGTATTGCCCGCCTTCATTGTATGGCGTGGCGCGGATCAGGAAGCCATTGTGCTCGGCTTCCTTGCCGGCAGCGGCTTCCACCGCCGCTTCACCGGCTTTGCCGCCGCCACCGCCGAAGAGACGTTTCAAAAAGGACATATGCAACCTCGCTTTCGATTTTCCGGGAAACTAGCCGGTTCGGCAGGCACTGTCGAGGCGGTGCGCCTTCAGCCGAGCGAGGCGATGATCTCGCGATAGGCAGCTTCCGGGAATGCCTTGAGGGTACGCGTTCGCACATTGCCGGCCGAGCCGAGCTGTAGCGCAAACCGGGCCGCGACCGCATCGTCAGGCGCCTCGCAGATCGCCACCATGTCCCATTCGCCCATCGTCAGATAGAACGCCCTGATGGCGCCGCCCATCTCCTCGAGCTGCTTTTTTGCGGTATCCAGCCGGCGCGGCGATTCACGCAGGCTTTTCACACCCTGTTCCGTCCAGTTGATAAGCATGATGTAGGTCGTCACGGTACACCTCCTTGGTGCCCCGCCCCATGCTTCTCCAAGTATGATCCCGCCGCCGCACACAGGCAAGCAAAGCATCAATCAGAAAAGAAAAAGGGCGGCACGAGCCACCCTTTTCATCAATATCTGCGAGAGCCGATCAGCTGTCGAGGAACGAACGCAGCTTGCCTGTTCCTTAGCTATCCAGAAAGCTTCTCAGCTTTCTGGAACGGCTCGGATGCTTGAGCTTGCGCAGCGCCTTCGCCTCGATCTGGCGGATACGCTCGCGCGTCACCGAGAACTGCTGGCCGACTTCCTCGAGCGTGTGGTCGGTGTTCATGCCGATGCCGAAGCGCATGCGTAGCACGCGTTCCTCGCGCGGCGTCAGCGAAGCCAGCACCCGCGTCGTCGTATCGCGCAAGTTTGCCTGAATGGCCGCGTCGATTGGCAGAAGCGCGTTCTTGTCCTCGATGAAATCGCCGAGATGCGAATCCTCCTCGTCGCCCACAGGCGTTTCGAGCGAAATCGGCTCCTTGGCGATTTTCAGCACCTTGCGCACTTTTTCCAGCGGCATGGCGAGCTTTTCCGCCAGTTCCTCCGGCGTCGGCTCGCGACCGATCTCATGCAGCATCTGGCGCGAGGTGCGCACGATCTTGTTGATCGTCTCGATCATGTGCACCGGAATGCGGATGGTGCGGGCCTGATCGGCGATCGAGCGGGTGATCGCCTGCCGGATCCACCAGGTCGCATAGGTCGAGAACTTGTAGCCGCGGCGGTACTCGAACTTGTCCACCGCCTTCATCAGGCCGATATTGCCTTCCTGGATCAGATCCAGGAACTGCAGGCCTCGGTTCGTATACTTCTTGGCGATCGAGATGACGAGGCGCAGGTTTGCCTCCACCATCTCCTTCTTGGCGATGGCCGCTTCGCGCTCGCCCTTCTGCACCTGGTTGACGATGCGGCGGAACTCGCCGATCGAGATCGCCGTCTCCTGCGCCAGGTTCTGGATCTCGGTGCGCAGATTGCTGATCGCCTTGGCTTCGTTCTTGGAGAATTCCTTCCAGCCGCGCGTCGGTAGGGTGGAGACCTTTTCGATCCAGTTCGGATTGAGCTCGCTGCCCTGATATTCCTTAAGGAACTCCTCGCGGCGCACGCCATAGGATTCGGCCAGACGCAGAAGCTTGCCCTCGTTCTGCACAAGGCGCTTGTTGATGTCGTAAAGCTGTTCGACCAGCGCCTCGATGCGATTCTGGTTGAGCGAGAGCGACTTGACCGCCGAGATCAGCTGATCCTTCAGCTCCTTGTAGCGGCGCTCCTGGCTCGACGAAAGCGAGCCAGCATCGGCAAGGTGGCTTTCCACCTGCTGGTCCTGCAGCTTCCTCAGCTTCTTGTAGGTGTCGGCGATCAGGTCGAGCGTTTCCATGACCTGCGGACGCAGCTCGGCTTCCATCGCGGCCAGCGACAGATTGGCCTCGTCATCATCCTCGTCATCTTCCTCGATCGCGGTTTCGCCGCCGACATTGGTGATGTCGTCATCGTCGCGCGATGCGCGGCGCGGCTTTTCCTCGGCGCGTGGCTTCTCTTCCTCCACCCGCTCGATGACCGGCGCTTGCTTGGCTTCCGGGCCGGCATAGGTGGTTTCGAGGTCGATGATCTCGCGCAGCAGGATCTTCGAATCGTTCAGCTCGTCGCGCCAGATGATGATCGCCTGGAAGGTCAGCGGGCTTTCGCAAAGCCCGGCGATCATCGTCTCGCGGCCGGCCTCGATGCGCTTGGCGATCGCGATCTCGCCTTCGCGCGACAGAAGTTCCACCGAGCCCATCTCGCGCAGATACATGCGCACGGGATCGTCGGTGCGGTCCGTCGGCTCGCGCTTGGTCGTGGTCGCGACGGCATTACCGGTCGCCTCGACCAGCTCGCCGCCTTCCGCTTCCTCTTCACCGTCGCCCTCTTCGGCATCGGCGTCCTGCTCGTCGTCCTCAACGACATTGATGCCCATGTCGGAAAGCATCGCCATCGTGTCCTCGATCTGCTCGGACGTCACCTCCTCCGAAGGAAGGACGGCGTTGAGCTCGTCCGTCGTGACATAGCCGCGCTTCTTGGCGACTTTTATCATCTTCTTGACAGCGTCGTCAGAAAGGTCGAGAAGCGGCCCATCGGTTGCGCCTTCGCGCTCGACTTCAGCTTCTTCGTTTTCCTTTACCTTCGTTGCCATATATTTATCTCCAGGCGACCCGGTCGCTTTTCTTATAAGGGGTAGAGAGTGCGGACGGCTTCGCCAATCGGGCTTCGCACATCGTCATGATGATCAGCGGTAGCTGTTTCCTGTTAATAGCCGATTAACCCTGTTTTCGGCACCGCAGGATTTTCGTATCCAGGTGGCGAACCGCCTGCCTTCAGACAATTTTCGCGGGAAAAACCGCGGGGCCATTGCCGGTTTTCCATTTTACCCAATGATTAAATCGTCCTGATTCCGTCATTTCGGCCGCTCGTCAAGAGCGAGTCATCTGATTCGCTCCAAAAAAGCGAATCATTTTGTGCATTCACAGCGAATCAGAACCCGCCGACCGGACGTCCGGACGGGATTCCAAATCCCTCGATCAATGCTTCAGTTGCCTCCGCCTTGCGGATTTCGTTCTGGATATCGATGAGACGTCCGAAAACTTCGCCCGTTTCATCTTCCATAAGCGCGGCTTCCACCGCTCTGAGCTCTTTATGTAGAATTCTTGCGCGCTGATGCAAGTGAACCGCCTGCCGCAACGCTTCACGCGCATCCTCTTCCGCCGCTCTTTCCGTCGCCGTCCAGACGCGGGCACGTCGCACGATCGCTTCCAGCGTCTCGATCAGCTCGCCGTGGCCGGCCGCGCGCAACGCTTCGCGCATTTCCGTGCCGCTCTGCAGATGCGCTTCCGCCATCGCGTCCAGCATCGCCATATGCAGCCGGCGCAGCTGCGGATGTTCGGGGTCGAGCGCGGCCATCGCCTCGAAGTCCTCGTCGATCAGCCGCGGGTGATTGAGGAGGATGAGCAGGATAGCCGTCTCGCGTAATGGCGGCATGGATGGGGAGGAAGCGCTTTTGACGAGCGACGAGCGGGCGAGGCTTTCGGAAACGGCAAGCCGCCCGGCGGCCGCCCCTCTACCCCGCTGGCCATAGCCGCCCTGCCCGAAATTGCGGTTATTGCCCTGACGGTTGCCACCCTGCCGCGCCTGGCCGAAGAACTGCTGCGCCCGGTCCCGCATCTCCTGCGCATAATGGCGCCGCACATTCTCGTCGCCGATGCGCGCCGTTATCTCGCGCAGCCGCGCTTCGAGCTCCGCGCGCCGCTCAGGCGTATCGAACACGCCGCCCGACGTCTCACGTGCCCACAGCATGTCGGCAAGCGGCCGTGCATCCCTGAGCACCGCCTGAAAAGCTTGGCTCCCCTCCGCCTTAACGAGATCGTCGGGATCCTTGCCCTCCGGCAGAAGCGCGAAGCGCAGCGAGCGGCCGGGCTTCAAGCCTGGCAGCCCCAGATCGACAGCCCGGTGAGCGGCGCGGATGCCCGCCTGGTCGCCGTCGAAGCAGAGCACCGGCTCCGGGCTCATCCGCCACAGGAGTTCGAGCTGGTCCTCGGTCAGCGCCGTGCCGAGCGGCGCCACCACATGCGCAAATCCCGCCTGCGCCAAGGCAATGACATCCATATAGCCTTCGACGGCGATGACCGGCTTTGCCGGCTCGCCGCCCTGCGGCTGGCAGGCCTTGCGCGCACGCAGCGCATTATAAAGCATCCGTCCCTTGTGGAAGAGCTCGGTTTCCGGCGAGTTCAGATATTTGGCGGGCGCATCCGGCGACAGCGCCCGCCCGCCGAAGGCGACGACCCGCCCGCGCGTATCCTCGATCGGAAACATGACGCGGTCGCGGAAGCGATCATAGGAAACCGCGATGTCCTCGCCGTGATAGACGAGGCCGCAGGCCTCGATTTGCTCGCGCGTTGCGCCCTTGCCGGCCAGATATTCCTTGAGCGCGTTGCGGCTTTCCGGCGCATAGCCCAGGCGAAACGCCTGCTGCGTCGCCGACGACAGGCTCCGGTCGCGTAAGTAAGCGCGCGCTTTCGCCCCCGCCGCTGACTGCAATTGCTGCTCGAAGAACCGCGCCGCCATATCCATCACATCGTGCAGCGTCGCGCGCTCTGCCTCGCGCTTTTCCGCTTCCGGGTCGCGCGCCGGCATCGGCACGCCGGCCATGTCGGCCACGCGCTGCACGGCCTCGGGGAAACTCAAGCCCTCCAGTTCGGTGAGGAACTTGAAATGATCTCCCGTCACGCCACAGCCGAAGCAATGATAGCGCCCCTTGCGGTCCTCGCAGTGGAAGCTCGGCGTCCTCTCGCCATGGAACGGGCAGCACGCCCAGTAGTCGCCTTTCGACGCATTGGTCTTCTTGCGGTCGAAGGAAACGCGCGTTCCGATCAGCGTCGAGATCGGCACGCGGTCTCGTATCTCGTCGAGAAAGGAAGGCGGAAAACGCATTGTCAAATCGCTCTGGAGAACTTCTGGCCTCGGGGCCATCCTATATTATAGGCCAGACCGCGAGCACACACCAAACGATGAGTTCAGTTTATCCCCACGCGAAACTCGCCAGCTGCCGAACGGCCTATACCTGAAAAGGCCTGATTGCGACACCGACGGCGCGATCCCGCTACCCTCTGTCATCCATCCGTCATAAAATTGTCACATGACCAACAGGAAGTAAGGGAAATACCTCAAAATGCCTGCTGGCTGGTGGAAACTGCTTAGCCGGAACATATTTTATCCTGTTAAGTTACGTTAGTTTTTTCATGTTACGCTACGGTAGTTTGAATGCTCTTTCGGCTTCAATCCGTGGCGCTTACCCGAAGGACGTGATCTCGTGAACGGTTCTGTCGTCTTGCTGCATCTGGCCGGAGCGGTGGCCCTGCTCCTGTGGGCGACACGCATGGTGCGCACGGGGGTGGAACGGACTTATGGCGACCGGCTGCGTCGGCGCCTGCGCAGCGTGATGAAGCGGCCGGTGCTCGCCGTCGGCTTTGGCACGGCAATGGCCATCGCCCTGCAAAGCTCCACCGCCGTCACGCTTCTCGTCGGCTCTTTCGTCGGTTCCGGCTTCGTCAGCGGCATCGCCGGGCTGATGGCCGTTCGCGGTGCCGAGGTCGGCTCCGCGTTGGTCGTCAAGATCCTAAGCTATGACCTGACGCTTCTCGTGCCGCTCTGCATTCTCGCCGGCACCACCATCTTCATGACCACCGAGCGCCGCGACTGGCGTCAGAACGGCCGGATCCTGGTCGGCATCGGCCTTTTGATCCTCTCGCTCGAAATGACGAGCCAGGCGACCGAGCCGCTGCGCCACAGCCAGATATTGCCTGTCATCGTCGGCTATCTCTCCAGCGACCCCATTACCGCCTATCTGCTGGCGGCCCTCATCACCTGGCTGTTCCATTCCAGCATCGCCGGCGTCATCCTGCTCGTCAGCTTCGCCTCGCGCGGCCTCATCCAGCCGGAACTGGGCCTCGTCATGGTGCTGGGCGTCAATCTGGGCTCCTCGATCATCGCGCCGATCCTGACCCGCAACGCGCCGCCCGAAACCCGTGTCGTGCCGCTCGGCAATCTCATGATGCGCGGCGCTGGCTCGCTCGTCATCCTGACGCTGTTCCTGATTTTCCATCCGCCTGTGAGCCTACTCGGCAGCGATCCAGTCGACCAGATCGTCCACGCCCATATCCTGTTCAACCTTATCATCCTTTTGGCCGGCATCCCCCTTTCGGGATTGGTGCTGCGTGCCACCGAGGCGCTGGTCAATCTCAATGCGCCGAAAGCCCAGCCGCAGCAACCGCTGGCGACCGAAGAAGTCAGCGCCCTCGACCCGAGCGTTCTCGACACGCCGTCACAGGCGCTCGCCAATGCAACGCGCGAGGTGGTGCGAGTCTGTGAGACCGTGGAACTCATGCTGCGGCGGATCATGGATCTCTATGAGAAACCCGATCCGGTCCGCATCAAGGAGCTGGCAGCTCTCGACGATCTCGTCGACCGCCGCCACGCCGACATCAAGCTCTATCTCGCCCGCCTCGCCACCAGAAACCTCTCCGACTACGAGGCGTTGCGCACGCAGGAACTGCTCGGCGCCTGCGTCAAGCTGGAGCAGGTCGGCGACATCATCGTGCGCAACATGCTCGCCCATGCGCAGAAGAAGATGGACCGCAAGCTCGAATTCACCGACGAAGGCTGGCGCGAGCTCTCGCAATTCCACGCTCTCGTGCTCGCCAACGCCCATCTCGCCTTCAACGTGCTGATCTCGCGCGACGAGCACACCGCCCGTCAGCTCGTGCAGGAGAAGGACAGGCTGCGCGACATGGAGAAGGAAACCAGCCAGCAGCATTTCTCACGATTGCGCCAGGGCACCACGCGCAGCCTCGAGACGAGCACGATCCACCTCGACACGATCCGCGATTTGAAGCAGATCAATTCTCTCCTGGCCTCTATGGCCTATCCTGTCCTCGAGGAACAGGGCCTGCTCCGGGACACAAGGCTAAAAGTGGCGCAGAGCTGAGAGGGATTCGCTCCCGTAAATCGCGACTCATCCCCCCTCCCAAAACAAACGGCGGCTCATCTCCAAGCCGCCGTTGAATTCTTCCGAAATCTATAACCTGCCCTACTGAAGCAGTTCCTTGACGATGCCGCTCGCCTTGCTGAAGTCCATTTTGCCGGGGAAGCGTTCCTTCAGCGCATTCATGCATTTGCCCATATCGCGCAGGCCACCGGCGCCGACTTCCTCGACGACATGGGCGCACACTTTCTTCAAATCGGCTTCGCAAAGCTGCTCGGGCAGGAAGCTGCGGATGATCTCGATCTCCGCACGCTCGCCCTCGGCCAGCTCGATACGGTTGCCCTCTTCATAGATTCTGGCCGATTCCTCGCGCTGCTTGATCATTTTGACAAGAATGGCGCGCAACTCGTCGTCCGAAACCGGGTCCTTGCCCGCGGTGCGGTGCGCGATGTCGCGATCCTTCAACGCCGCCATGATAAGGCGAAGCGTCGAAATACGGCGTTTATCCTGTGCCTTTAGAGCGGTGGTCAGTGCCTGGGCGATCTCGTCGCGCAGCATGGGGGTATCTCCTAGTATGGTTACCGAACTTTAACGCTTCGTGAAATCGAAATCAATTGCTGCTTATAAGCAAACAATTGAATTTCCTCACGAAATTATTCGGTGGAACGTTTGTCGTTAACGATTGACCGAAGCGTCCGGTTTCTCTATTGTCCAAAGCCTAGCTGGACATTGTCATGGACACGCGGCGGCAGGCTTTCATTGGCCCGTCGCGTTTTGTCATGTCATATGGAATGAAGCTGACTTTCTTTCAAGTCCTGATTCACGAACCGATCTGGAGTGCCCGATGACCGCCCCCGCCAACAAGACAGCGCCGTGGACGACGACCAAACCGACCGCCCTGCTCATTCTCGCGGACGGCACGGTCATCGAGGGCAAGGGCGTCGGCGCCACCGGGGCCGTCGAGGCTGAAGTCTGCTTCAATACGGCGCTGACCGGCTATCAGGAAATCCTCACCGATCCCTCCTATGCCGGGCAGATCGTCACCTTCACCTTCCCGCATATCGGCAATGTCGGAACCAACAACGAGGATATCGAGGACTTGACGCCGGCCAACCGCGCCGGCGCCGTCGGCGCGGTGTTCAAGGCGGATGTCACCGACCCTTCAAACTATCGCGCGGCCACCCATCTCGACCAATGGCTGAAGAACCGCGGCGTCATTGCGCTTTCCGGTATCGACACCCGCGCGCTGACGGCGCTGATCCGCGAGACGGGAGCGCAGAATGCTGTCATCGCGCATGATCCTTCCGGCGAATTCGATCTTCCCGCGTTGAAGAAGCGCGCCGCCGCCTGGCACGGCCTGGAGAATCTCGACCTCGCCAAAGAGGTCACCTCCGGCCAGACCTCCGTCTGGACCGAGACGCCATGGGCCTGGAATACGGGCTATGCCACGGAGGAAACGCCGCGCTACCATATCGTCGCCATCGATTACGGGGTGAAACGCAACATCCTGCGCCTCCTCGCCGGGCTTGGCGCGAAGGTGACTGTGCTGCCTGCGACTGCGACGGCGGAGGATGTGCTGGCGCATAATCCCGACGGCATTTTCCTGTCGAACGGCCCTGGCGATCCGGCGGCCACCGGCGAATATGCCGTGCCCGCCATCAAGAAGCTGATCGAGACGGATATTCCGCTCTTTGGCATCTGCCTTGGCCACCAGATGCTGGCGCTGGCGCTTGGCGCCAAGACGCAGAAGATGCATCAGGGCCATCACGGCGCCAACCATCCGGTCAAGGATCACACCACCGGCAAGGTGGAAATCGTCTCGATGAACCACGGCTTCGCCGTCGATTCGGCCTCGCTGCCCAAGGGCGTCGACGAAACCCATATCTCGCTGTTCGACGGCTCCAATTGCGGCCTGCGCCTTGCCGGCAAGCCGGTCTTCTCGGTGCAGCACCATCCGGAAGCCTCGCCCGGCCCGCAGGATTCGCATTATCTCTTCCGTCGCTTCTTCAATCTCATTCGCGAGAAGAAGGGCGAGCCGGCGCTGCCGGAACGGTCGAAGGCAGCATAACGACCTGAAACATTGGAAACGAAAAAGCCGGCGTTACCCGCCGGCTTTTTTCATTAATGGCGCCTTCACCCGGAAGACAAAGACCAGAAGCCCCACGAAAACGAAGAGCGCCGCGGCGGCATAGGGCGCGCCGGCAAAGGTAACGGGCGTGCTCGGTCCGGTGAAAAAGCCGAACATCTGCGTGAAGATCAGCGGACCGATGATCGTCGTGAAGCTGGAAAGGCTGGTGAGCGCCCCCTGCAGTTCACCCTGCGCCGAGGGCGGCACTTTTGCGGCCGCGATGCTGCGCAGCGGCGGATCGGCCAGCCCTTCCAGCGCCGTCAGCAGGATCACCGCATAGACCATCCAGCCCTGCCATGCCGCCGCATAGCCGGAAAGACCGAGGGCACAGAAGGCAAGCCCGACCGCGGCCGTCTTCCATTCGCCCAGCACCGGCACGATACGCGGCAGGATCAGCCCCATGACGATGGCGCCCCCGATACCGAATATGCCGAGCGACAGGCCGATCTGGCCCTCGCTCCAGCCATAGCGATAGGTGCCGACGAAAGCCCAGACGGCCGGATAGACGGCATGGGCCAGCCAGTAGAGAAAAAAGACGAGCCCCACCCAGCCGATGCCGGGATAATTGCGCATCTGCTTCAGTGCGCCGAGTGGATTGGCGCGCGTCCATTCGAATTTCCGCCTGTGCTGGCTTCCCAGCGTTTCGGGCAGGAAGAGGAACGCAACGGCGAAATTGGCGAAGGCGAGCGCCGCCGCGCCATAGAAGGGCACGCGCGGGCCGAATTCGCCCAATATCCCGCCGAGCACCGGGCCGATGACGAAGCCCGTGCCGAAGGCAATGCCGATCAGTCCGAAATTGCGCGCGCGGTTCTCGTCATTGCTGACGTCGGCGATATAGGCGGAGGCCGTGGCGAAACTCGCGCCGCTGATGCCGGCGAGCACCCGACCGACGAACAACATCCAGTAGCTCGTCGCCAATGCGCAGATCAGATTGTCGATGGCGAAGGTGAGCACCGAGGCAAGCAGTAGCGGCCGGCGCCCGAAACGGTCGCTCAGGTTTCCGATCAGCGGCGCGAAAATGAACTGCATTGCCGCATAGACGAGCAGCAGCCAGCCGCCGTCGATTGCCGCCTCGCTGACGCTGGCACCGGTCAGTTCCTCCAGAAAGGCGGGCAGCACCGGCATGATGATGGCGATGCCGATGATATCCAGGAAGAGAATGACGAAGACGAGCGACAGCCCGCGCCGGACGAATTTGGGATCGATCATGGAAAACCCGCAAACGAAAACGCCCTCTGCAAACAACACGCGAGGAGACGAAGAGGCGAAATCCATATTTGAAAAATTCTGGCGAAACAATCCGAGAACACATCAATATTCATGATGAAAACGGTGCAGAAATTTGATTTTTCACTCGTTTTCCAAACAAAAAGGCGGCTGATGCCGCCTTTTCTTCATGCTTTGGAATGAACCGCGTCAGATATCCGCGTTGAACGTATCGCAGGATTCGAGCTTGCCGGAATTATAGCCGCGGGTGAACCAGTCTGCCCGCTGCGCCGAGGTGCCGTGATTGAAGGTTTCCGGCACCACATAACCCTGGGTGCGCTTCTGCAGCGTATCGTCGCCGATCTGGTGGGCGGCATTGATCGCCTCTTCGAGATCGCCCTGTTCGACGATGCCTTCCTGGTTCGTGTAATAGCCCCATATGCCGGCGAAGCAGTCCGCCTGCAGCTCGACGCGGACCGACATTGCGTTGGCTTGCGCTTCGCTCATCGACTGCCGCATCTGGTTGAAGCGCGGCAAGATGCCGAGCAGGTTCTGCACATGGTGGCCGACTTCATGCGCCAGCACATAGGCTTGGGCGAAATCGCCGGAGGCGCCGAAGCGGTTCGCGAGTTCGTTATAGAAGCTCAGATCGAGATAGACCTTGCGATCGCCGGGGCAGTAGAATGGGCCGGAGGCGGCACTGGCAAAGCCGCATGCCGACGGCACATGATCGTTGAACAGCACCAGGGTCGGCGGCGTATAGGTCGCGCCATTGGCCTTGAAGATGCCGCTCCACACATCCTCGGTTTCCGCCAGGATGGTTCTGACGAATTGCGTCATCTCGTCATTGCGCTGCTGGGTAGGCGCTCCCGATGTCTGGGTCTGCTGGACCGGCGCGATGTTGCCGGTCAGGAGAAGCTGCAGCGGATCAAGCCCGCAGGCCCGCAGCCCAAAGAACAGCACGACCAAAATAACGATGCCGGAAATGCCGCCGCTGCGCACCAATTGGAACACCGGGCCGATCAGTCCGCCCCCGCCGAGGCCCATCCCACCCTGGCCGAGACCGCCCTGCATACCGGTATTCTCGCCACGGAGATCTTCCACATTGTCACTTTGCCTGCGGCCCTGCCAGCGCATGATATCGGCACTCCTCGATGGCTGCTCTCGAAAGGATTAATGGCGCAAAAGGCGACCATTCACAACCAAGCTTAGCATATCCTAACAGAGGAAACCGTCACTGGCATGAACCAACGGCAAGTTCGGTGTCCTCTTTCTTAAAAGTGCGCGCCGGTTCCCCCGGCGGTGCCTGCGCGCTGAAATTGCCGGCGCCATCATCAACCCTGTTGATGACGATAGGAAAAAGGGGACAAAACCATGAAAAATCCTGATTTTGGGGGTTACGCCGCGACGATCCTTTGCCTATAAGGCCCGCTTAGCCTCATAGACGAACCTTGTTGCCAACCCGCCGGGATATTTCCGCGCGGGTTTTCCGGGGCAGCGCGCCGAACGACGGGATAAGACCATGCCGAAACGTACAGACATCAAATCGATCCTGATCATCGGCGCGGGACCGATCGTCATCGGCCAGGCCTGCGAGTTCGATTATTCCGGCACCCAGGCCTGCAAGGCGCTGAAGGATGAGGGCTACCGCATCATCCTGGTCAATTCCAACCCAGCGACGATCATGACCGATCCGGAATTGGCGGACGCCACCTATATCGAGCCGATCACGCCTGAGGTCGTCGCCAAGATCATCGCCAAGGAGCGGCCAGACGCGCTTCTGCCGACCATGGGCGGCCAAACCGCGCTCAATACCGCACTGTCCTTGAAGCGCATGGGCGTGCTCGACCGTTACAATGTCGAGATGATCGGCGCCAATGCCGCCGCGATCGACAAGGCCGAGGACCGTGCGCTCTTCCGCGAGGCGATGGCGAAAATCGGGCTGGAGACGCCGCGCTCGATGCTTGCCAATGCGACCGAGGTCAAGGAGAAGGACCGCCAAGCCCATGAGGAGCAGCGCCAGGCGCTGAAAGCGAAATATTCCGGCGCCGAGCTCGACGCGGCGCTCGACAAGCTGGAAACTGAATGGCAGCTCGGCGAAACCGACCGCAAGCAGCGCTACATGGCCCACGCCATGGGCATGGCCGGCCAGGCTTTGGATCACGTCGGCCTTCCCGCCATCATCCGTCCCTCCTTCACGCTCGGCGGCACGGGCGGCGGCATCGCCTATAACCGCTCGGAATTCTACGAAATCATCGAACGCGGCCTCGACGCCTCGCCGACCACCGAAGTGCTGATCGAGGAATCCGTGCTTGGCTGGAAGGAGTATGAGATGGAGGTCGTCCGCGACAAGGCGGACAACTGCATCATCATCTGCTCCATCGAGAATCTCGACCCGATGGGCGTCCATACCGGCGACTCGATCACCGTCGCCCCTGCCCTGACCTTGACGGACAAGGAATACCAGATCATGCGCAACGCCTCGATCGCGGTGCTGCGCGAGATCGGCGTCGAGACCGGCGGCTCCAACGTCCAGTTCGCCGTCAACCCGAAGGACGGCCGCCTGATCGTCATCGAGATGAACCCGCGCGTCTCGCGTTCCTCCGCGCTTGCCTCCAAGGCGACCGGCTTCCCCATCGCCAAGGTCGCGGCGAAGCTCGCCGTCGGCTATACGCTGGATGAACTCGAAAACGACATCACCGGCGGCGCGACGCCAGCCTCCTTCGAGCCGTCGATCGACTATGTCGTCACCAAGATCCCGCGTTTCGCCTTCGAGAAATTCCCCGGCGCCTCGCCTATCCTCACCACGGCCATGAAATCGGTCGGCGAGGTGATGGCCATCGGCCGCACCTTCCAGGAATCGCTGCAGAAGGCGCTGCGCGGGCTGGAAACCGGCCTCACCGGCCTTGACGAGATCGCCATTCCCGGCATCGAGGAAGGCGACGAGAAGAACGCCATCCGCGCCGCCATCGGCACCCCGACACCCGACCGGCTGCGCATGGTCGCCCAGGCGATCCGCATGGGCATGACACTTGAGCAGGTGCACGAGAGCTGCAAGATCGACCCCTGGTTCCTCGAGCAGATCGAGGGCATCATCAATATGGAAGCCCGCATCCGCGAGCACGGCCTGCCGCAGGATCAGGAAAATCTGCGCATGCTCAAGGGCATGGGCTTCTCCGATGCCCGCCTCGCCAGCCTCACCGGCCAAGACGCCGAAGATGTCGCCAAGCTGCGCGCAAAGCTGGATGTGCATCCGGTCTTCAAGCGCATCGACACCTGCGCCGCCGAATTCGCCTCCCCCACCGCCTATATGTATTCGACCTATGAGACGCCCTTCGCCGGCGACACGCGCTCGGAAGCGCAAGTCTCGGACCGGAAGAAGGTCGTCATCCTTGGCGGCGGCCCGAACCGCATTGGCCAGGGTATCGAGTTCGACTATTGCTGCTGCCATGCGGCCTTCGCGCTGGATGACGCGGGCTATGAGTCGATCATGATCAACTGCAACCCGGAGACGGTTTCGACCGACTACGACACCTCCGACCGGCTCTATTTCGAGCCGCTGACGGCGGAAGACGTGCTGGAGATCCTGCGCGCCGAGCAGGCGGCGGGCACGCTCCACGGCGTCATTGTGCAGTTCGGCGGCCAAACGCCGCTGAAGCTGGCCGATGCCCTGGAAAAGGCCGGCATCCCCATCCTCGGCACCTCGCCCGACGCGATCGACCTTGCCGAGGACCGCGACCGTTTCCAGAAGCTCCTGATGAAACTCGGCCTCAACCAGCCGAAGAACGGCATCGCCTATTCCGTCGAGCAGGCCCGGCTGATCGCAAGCGATCTCGGCTTCCCCCTGGTCGTTCGCCCGTCCTACGTGCTCGGCGGCCGCGCCATGCAGATCATCCATGACGAGCGGGGTCTGCAGAGCTATCTGCTCGACACCGTGCCCGAACTGGTGCCCGAGGATATCAAGGCGAAATATCCCAACGACAAGACCGGGCAGATCAACACGCTTCTGGGCAAGAACCCGCTGCTGTTCGACACCTATCTGACCGAAGCCATCGAGGTGGACGTCGACTGCCTCTGCGACGGCAAGGACACCTTCGTCTCCGGCATCATGGAGCATATCGAGGAAGCCGGCATCCATTCCGGCGATTCGGCCTGCTCCCTCCCCGTCCATTCGCTCTCCCGCGAGACAGTCGCCGAACTCGAACGCCAAACCGCCGCGCTCGCCAAGGCGCTCAATGTCGGCGGGTTGATGAACGTGCAATACGCCATCAAGAACGGCACGATCTATGTGCTGGAAGTAAACCCGCGCGCGTCGCGCACGGTGCCTTTCGTCGCCAAGACCATCGGCACGCCCATTGCAAAGGTGGCCGCGCGCATCATGGCCGGCGAGACGCTCAACGGCGCGCTGGGAGCCTATGGCGGCAAGCCGGATCAGGCGAGCCGCCCGCATATCGCGGTCAAGGAAGCCGTGTTCCCCTTCGCCCGCTTCCCCGGCGTCGATACGCTGCTCGGGCCGGAAATGCGCTCGACCGGCGAGGTCATGGGACTCGATTACGACTACGCCCTCGCCTTCGCCAAGGCACAGCTCGGAGCCGGTGTTGATCTCCCCCGCGATGGCACCCTGTTCGTCTCCGTCCGCGACGAGGACAAGGCGGGCATCCTGCCGGCGGTGAAGCGGTTGGCCCAAATCGGCTTCAAGGTGCTCGCCACCGGGGGAACCCAGCGCTTCCTCGCCGAAAACGGCGTGGAGGCCACCAAGATCAACAAGGTGCTGGAAGGCCGTCCGCATATCGAGGACGCCATCCGCAACCGCCAGGTCCACATCGTCTTCAACACCACCGACAGCGCCAAGGCGGTCTCTGATTCCAAATCCATCCGCCGCGCCACGCTGATGCAGAAGGTGCCCTACTACACCACGCTGGCCGGCGCGGAGGCCGTGGCGGAAGCCATTGCGGCGCTGAAGGCGGGGAGCCTTGAGGTGAGGCCGCTGCAGGATTATTTCAACTAAGATGTTTCGGACGGTGGCGCGGAAATGAGGTCATAATCATTTCCGCGGGCTGCTTGTAATCGGGGCCGTTGTGGCATAGAGTCGGCTCATCGATATTTCGGTCGAGTGACTTTGCGACCCGTGCGACCCGTTCGCGCTTCCTGACGATCTCCTCTCTATAATCTCGATTCACGGGCACGTATGAATACCTGTACGGGCTTATATTTTTACGACGTTAAAGGAGTTTCCCATGGCTACGGGAACAGTGAAGTGGTTCAACGGCACGAAGGGCTTCGGCTTCATTCAGCCTGATCAGGGCGGCGCGGACGTTTTCGTCCACATCTCCGCCGTCGAGCGCGCCGGTCTGCGCGGCCTCAACGAAGGCCAGAAGATCAACTACGAAATCGTGCAGGACCGCCGTTCGGGCAAGTCCTCTGCGGACAACCTCACGGTTGCCTGATTTTTTCGCTTCACTGCGATAGAACCAGAATGGAAAAGGCGGGGTTGAACCCGCCTTTTTCTATTTAACCTTGAAGTCCGTTTGAAAGCGGATCAGGCCAGCCTCATCCGTTTTCCGGCAGCCAGCCGATCGGCACATGCCCCGGATCGACGGCGACGCGGTCAAGCCAGGCGGAAACGGCGGGATAGCGCTTGAGATCGAAGCCGCCGCGATCCGCCTCATGCGTATAGGCATAAAGCGCGATATCGGCGACGCTGATCGCATCGCCCGCCAGAAAGGGCGTCTTCTGCAATTGCGCTTCCATCACGCCCAGCGCCTTCTCGCCGCCTGCAAGGGTCGCGTTGAGCTTTTCCGGCGTCGCCTCCTTCGCCCGTTCGGGATAAAGCATCAGCGCCCGCCGCACCGCGATATAAGGCTCGTGGCTATATTGCTCGAAGAACAGCCACTGATAGGCGAGCGCCCGCTCATAGGCATCCGCCGGCAGGAAGCGCGTGCCCTCGGCCAAATGCAGCAGGATGGCGTTGGATTCGGCAAGCAAGCGCCCATCATCCATTTCGAGCAGCGGCACCTTGCCGTTCGGGTTTTTGGCAAGATATTCCGGCCTGCGCGTCGAGCCATCGACCGAGGACATGGCCACATGGCGGAACGGCATTCCCAATTTTGCCATCAGAAGCCGTGGCTTGTAGCAATTTCCTGAATCAAGTTGCGAATAAAGGACGGGCATCGGTCGGTTCTCCGTTTCCCGCGAGTAATGCCGCGTCGATCTCCTGCCGTCCAATCAGTTTGGCTGAACTGTGGCTGAAGAATTGCTGATGTTTCGGCAATTTGCCGCAACACCCTGCGTCAAATCGCTCAGCTGTGAAAGCGTGAGGCAAAGCTTTCCTTGCGATTCGCGCCGCATTGCGACATAGGAAACCCGCAAACCGGACCGATGCCCGGCTCCCGGTCGCTCAAGCTGCCATTCAGGAGAACGAACCATGGCATTCCTCGCCGACGCCCTTTCCCGCGTAAAGCCTTCCGCAACGATAGCGGTCAGCCAGAAAGCACGCGAACTGAAGGCGAAAGGCAAGGACGTCATCGGCCTTGGCGCGGGCGAGCCGGATTTCGACACGCCGGATAATATCAAGAAGGCGGCGATTGCCGCCATCGAGCGCGGCGAGACGAAATACACGCCCGTCTCCGGCATCCCCGAACTGCGCCAAGCGATCTCCGCCAAGTTCAAGCGGGAGAACGGCCTTGATTACAAGCCGGAGCAGACCATCGTCGGCACCGGCGGAAAGCAAATCCTCTTCAACGCTTTCATGGCGACGCTCAACCCCGGCGACGAGGTGGTCATCCCCGCCCCCTATTGGGTGAGCTATCCCGAAATGGTGGCGATCTGCGGCGGCACCCCGGTATTCGTCAACACGACGATCGAGAACGATTTCAAGGTCCAGGCCAAGGATCTCGAGGCAGCCATCACGCCGAAGACGAAATGGCTGATCTTCAACTCCCCATCCAATCCCTCCGGCGCCGCCTACACCGAGGCGGAACTGAAGGCGCTGACGGATGTGCTTGTGCGCCATCCGCATGTCTGGATCCTCACCGACGACATGTATGAGCATCTGGTCTATGGCGATTTCGTCTTCACGACGCCGGCGCAGGTGGAGCCCTCGCTCTATGACCGCACGCTCACCATGAACGGCGTCTCCAAGGCCTATGCCATGACCGGCTGGCGCATCGGCTATGCCGGCGGTCCATTGCCGCTCATCAAGGCGATGGACATGATCCAGGGGCAGCAGACCTCCGGCGCCTGCTCCATCGCGCAATGGGCGGCGGTCGAGGCGCTGAACGGCCCGCAGGATTTCATCCCCCAGAACAAGAAGATCTTCCAGGGCCGCCGCGATCTGGTCGTCTCCATGCTCAATCAGGCCAAGGGCATCACCTGCCCAACGCCGGAGGGCGCTTTCTATGTCTATCCCTCCTGCGCCGGTCTGATCGGCAAGACGGCGCCGTCCGGCAAGGTCATCGAGACGGACGAGGATTTCGTCACCGAACTTCTGGAAGCGGAAGGCGTAGCGGTAGTGCACGGTTCTGCCTTCGGTCTCGGACCGAACTTCCGCATCTCCTACGCCACTTCGGAAGTGCTGCTGGAAGAGGCCTGCACGCGCATCCAGCGCTTCTGTGCTTCCCTGCGCTGAACCGGGACCGGATCAGGATCGAACAGAAGGGGCCGCAAGGCCCCTTTTCTTTTGGAGCGCACTGACGGGTTGCTGAAGGCAAAAAAAAGCCGGACATGCGTCCGGCTTTGAGTTGTGAAGGTGCCGTTTCCGGCGAAACCTCCAGAGGGGAACACTCAAGGATGCGCAATGGGAGGAGGAGACGCATCGTTGAGATGCCCCGGATATGCGCGCATCCCCCCTTTTATTCAAGTATACGAAATCGCATTGCAGCCATGCGCACAATGCATAGCGGAGAATTCGAAAAATTCTCCATGATTTCATGTAGTTGGGAAAACATCACGGAAACGTGAGCACTACTGCAGGTAAAATTCTTCGCTTGCAGCGCGTGTTCCGCCGCGCTTTTCCTGTCCTTCGACTGTGCAATGCAGCATGATTTTGGGCAAATCACTGCCGCGAGAAACGGCAGTCTGCTCGATTCGAAAGCGAAATCCCCCCGCCGTACCGGTCAGTACGACCAGGTGCGCGCTTTGGAAAACAGGAAATCGCGGAAGACATGCAGCTTGGCGGAGTTCTTCAGCGCTTCGGGATAGCAGAAGAACGTGTCGAACGAAGGGATCTCCTCCATGTCGGGAAGAAGCCGCACCAGGCCGGATTCCTTTTCGACCATATAGTCGGGCAGGACCGCGATGCCGACGCCACGCTGCACGGCGCGCTTGACCGAAAGGAGGTTGTTGACCTGCAAGGCAGGAATACGCGGGTTGCCATCGCTGCGGCCCGCCACTTCGAGCCAGTTGAGCCCAGTCAGATAGCTTGGCGCCGGCTCGCCGAAGGTGACGATGCGATGCTCGTCGAGCTCGTCCACCAAGGTCAGCTTGCCGTATTTGGCGATATAGCTGGCGGAAGCATAGACATGCATGTGCACCGTGAAGAGCCGGCGCTGGATCAAATCCGGCTGCTGCGGCTGGCGCAGGCGGATCGCGCAATCGGCGTGCCGCATGGTGAGGTCGAGCTCCTCATTGTCGAGGATCAGCTGCAGCCGGACATCCGGATAAAGCTCGATGAACTCCTGCACCCGCTCGATCAGCCAGCCCGAGCCGAGACCAACCGTCGTGGTCACCCGCAACCGGCCGGAAGGCTTCTCCCTGCTTTCGGCAAGCCTTGAGCGGACATTTTCCAGCTTCATCAGCACGTCATGCGCCGTGCGATAGAGCAACTCTCCCTGTTCGGTGAGGATCAGCCCGCGCGCATGGCGCTGGAACAGCGGCACACCGACATCCTGCTCCAGCGCGCTGACCTGACGTGAGATCGCCGACTGCGAGAGGTGCAATGTCTGCGCGGCATGAGTAAACGACCCCGCCTCCGCAGCGGCATGGAATATGCGCAGCTTGTCCCAATCGAGCGGTGCAACCAATTTTCCGTCCTTTTGCAATCAGAGAGGATATGTTGAAATTCAGGTTAGGGCCTGGCGAAAATGGTAGCTTTCGAGAACCGGAGCGGACCGTATTTCAGTACATGAGCACCGGAAGCGCAGAAAGACGCCATTTGCAGACCGCCCTCGCCTGAATTATCGCATACCCTATTCGGCCGCCTGACGTATCGGCTCCTGCGCAGCAAGCCAGCGCTCGGCTTCCAGCGCGGCCATGCATCCCATGCCGGCCGCCGTCACCGCCTGGCGGAACACGTCGTCGGTGACGTCGCCGGCGGCAAAGACGCCCGGAACATCCGTCGCCGTCGAATCCGGCGCCGTCCAGAGATAGCCGTTCGGCTTCTGCTTCAGCTTGCCCTCAAAGAGCGCGACCGACGGCGCATGGCCAATGGCGACGAATACGCCATCCGTCTCCAGTTCGCTGATCAGTCCGGTCTTGACGTTCTTCAGCCGCACGCCGGTGACCGTCGGCCCCATCGGCGGCTTTGCTTGCGTCCCGACGATCTCTTCAACGACGCTGTCCCAGACAACCCGGACATTCTCCTTCGAAAGCAGCCGATCCTGCAGGATCTTCTCGGCGCGGAAGGCATCGCGGCGATGGACCACCGTGACCGATTTCGCCAGATGCGAGAGATAGAGCGCCTCCTCGACCGCGGTATTGCCGCCGCCGACCACCACAACATCCTTGCCGCGATAGAAGAAGCCGTCGCAGGTGGCGCAAGCCGAGACACCGCCACCCATGAAGGTCTGCTCGCTCTCAATGCCCAGCCACTTGGCCTGGGCGCCGGTGGCGATGATCAGCGCGTCGCAGGTGTATTCCATGCCGGAATCGCCCTTGAGCCGAAACGGCCTGGTCGAAACATCGGCCTCGACAATGATGTCATGCACGATCTCCGTGCCGACATTCTCCGCCTGCTTGGCCATCTGCTCCATCATCCATGGGCCCTGCACCGGTTCGGCATAGCCCGGATAGTTCTCCACATCGGTGGTGATCATCAACTGCCCGCCCTGCTGCAATCCGGCTATGAGCACGGGCTTCAACATGGCCCGCGCCGCATAGATCGCTGCCGTATAGCCGGCAGGACCGGAACCGATGATGAGGACGGGCGCGTGGCGCTGTGACATGGCAAATCCCTAGCTTTGGCTGCGAGCGGCGGATCCAACGATCTCCGGCTCGGCGGCGTTCAATTGCGCAGCGACCGGGGTGCATGCGCCAGTTATCGCCAAGGTAATGTTTTGCATACCGGTTTTGCAAGGTTCGCAGCGCCTCACGAGTGGTTTAGCCACAGCTTGTCCCGGACTTGGAGCAATCGAGATCGGCCGGAGCTCCTGGCAAATATCGTGGGCGCTGCTCGCAATTCACTGCGAAAACAGCAACATCCCGTTGCGGCGAGGCAGGAATCGGATATTATTATTGCTGAAAAGCGCAATTTCCTTGCGCAATAAAGCTTCTGCCGGAGCCCTCTTTATGCCTATCAAGGCTGATCTCGACGATATCGACTGGAAAATCCTGCGCGAGTTGCAGAACAACGGGCGCATCACCAATGTCGAGTTGGCGGACCGTGTCGGCATCTCCGCGCCGCCTTGCCTGCGTCGGGTCCGCAAGCTCGAGGAGAGCGGCGTTATCCGGGGCTATCGCGCCATTTTGAACGGCTCAGCCCTTGGTCAGGACCTCGTCGCTTTCTGCTCTGTCGGCCTGCACCGCCAGGCGGACGCCGATCTCAAGGCTTTCGCCGAAAAGACCAAGCACTGGCCGCTGGTGCGCCGTGCATGGATGGTCTCGGGCGAATCGGATTTCCTGCTCCATTGCGTCGCCCGCGACATCAACACGTTCCAGACCTTCGTGATCGAGGAACTGACCGCGACTCCCAATGTCGATTCCGTGCGCACCGCCCTCACCATTCGTCCGGTCAAGGACGAAGCGCTGATGCTGATCTAACCCGCAAATCAGCCCCGAATTCCAGTCTCATAGAAGGCCATCCATCAACGTTTCCGCCATGGCTGCCGTGCAGAATAGATGGCTGACCGATGCTCTGATCAAGGCGTTGCGAATGGCGACCGATGCGCGGTAGAGCGGCCGCCTGATTTCCCGGTTGACGATCTCGGCCAGCGTCTTCGACTTGTTCTGCACCACCGTGCCGCCAAGCGTCCCCGAAATTTCACGGATGCAGATCGGACGGGCGGAAAGGACACGCACCTTATTGATCCAGCGCATCTGGGCCGTTGTATCCACGGGACGATCGAATTGCCGCGTCACATCGAGCAGAAGCGCGGCCGCCTCGCGCCCGATCAGCTGCATCTGCATGCCCAGGCCGGGCGAATGCGGCGCGATTATCGATATAGCGCCGGTTTCTTCAGCCACGACCGGTCCCTTTTCGCCACGCGCGGTGCAGGGAAAGCGGATCAGATCGCGGGGCTGGATCGTCTTCAGCGCGACCAGCAGAACCGGCGTGAACCATTGCGCATCGGGCTGCACATCATCCTCGACGACAAGCCCGGCATCAAGATCCTGATCGACGATTGCCTGCCATGCTCTTCGATGCGACAGAAAACAGGCGATCTCGGTCTGGCGCAGCCTGAAAGGATAGGCCGGACGGTGGAGCTTGCCACGATAGACGGCATCGACATCTCCTTCGGACAATGTCGCAGCGTCTACCGCATCGATGATCTCCGCCGGCAGGCTGAGTTCTTCAAGCAGCTTTTCGACCTGGGGCTTGCGTGCCTCGGCTCGTGCGAGATGGATGACAAAGGCTTTGGCTTTCATTTCCTACCATTGTTTCTGCCCCCTGAAGCGAACACCCGCTTATAAACATCCATGATCGCCGCCGCTTCTTTTTCGAGCGGGAAATTCTCCCGCACATGAGCGAGCGCATTGTTGCCATGGATTGCGGCAAGATCGGGATCGGTGAGATAGGGTCGGATCGCTTCCTTCAAGGCGGCGCCGTCGCCCGCCGGCACCACGACCCCGGTCTTTCCCGGTTCGATCATCTCGGCATAGGCCCCGGCGTCGCTCGCCACCACCGCGGCACGGGACGCCATTGCTTCCAGCGGGGTCAGGCCGAACCCTTCGTTGCGCGATGGCGCGACATAGAGCGAAAGCCGCCTGTACCAGACCTTGATATCCGGCACCTCGCCCAAAAAGAGAATGCGATCTTCAAGTCCGGCCACAACAATGCGCGCCTTGAGATCGTCCTCGAACCCCTTGTGCTCGGCCGTGGTGCGGCCGGTGATGATCGCCGTCCAGTCCGGATGGTCCGGCAGGAGCGCGATCATGGCATCGACGAAAAGATCCGTGCCTTTCTGGTGACGCACCCGGCCAAAGCAGCCGATAGCATATCGCCCCGGCAGGCCGGAGGCAGAGAAGTCGTCTTCCGGCATTTGCGGCGGATGAAACCGCTTCATATCGACGCCATGCATGATGACAGTGTGCGGCACTTCCAGATAGCTGCCGGAACGCGCGCTGGTGGCGATCACCGCATCCATGCGGCGGATCAGCCATTTGGTGAAAGGCTTGTGATTGCGCTGCGCGGCAGAGGTGAAGACGAGGCGGAGCGGCATGCGCAAAACATCGCGCATCAGCACGCCTGCCACCATCTCATTGTTGCGCCGCGCATGCCAGATGCGGACATCCCGCCCTTTCGGCCTCCGCCAGAAGCTAAAGAGGGACAACCAGCCGAGCCTTGGCAGGCCGTCCGGCAGGCCGGGTCCGAGGGTTGCTATCCCAAGGCCCAGCTGTCGCTGCAACGGGATAAGCTGCACGATGGTCGAGGTCACCCCAGAAAGCTGGCGCTTGAAATTGGGCGCGACGACCTCGACGTCGCTTATACGCTCCGACACGCCTGCCGCTTAAGAGTATCTAAGACCGACGATCTCATACGACCGCGAGCCGCCGGGGGCATTGACCTCGATCGTATCCCCCTCGCTCTTGCCGATCAGTGCCCGCGCGATCGGCGAAGAAATGGAGATGCGGCCCTGCTTCACATCGGCTTCCTGGTCGCCGACGATCTGGTAGACCTTTTCCTCTTCGGTGTCCTCGTCGACAACGGTCACCGTGGCGCCGAATTTGATCTTGTCGCCTGAAAGCTTGGAAATGTCGATGATCTCCGCGCGCGCTACGAAATCCTCCAGCTCGCCGATGCGGCCCTCGTTGAGGCTCTGCGCTTCCTTGGCGGCATGGTATTCCGCATTTTCAGAGAGGTCGCCATGCGCGCGTGCCTCGGCAATTGCATCGATGATGCGCGGCCGTTCCTCCTGTTGACGCCAGCGAAGCTCTTCCTTGAGCTTGTCGAAACCGCCTTGAGTCATCGGGAACTTTTCCATGCCCAGTCCTTTCCTCTGCCTATGCTGCGCCATTCAAGGGGCATTGAGACACAAAAAGAAAACGGCCCCCGGAGCAAAGCTTCGGAACCGTTCAAATCATTATCTTCGTAATATAGCACCGATCGCGGCGATTTCACGAAGAAAAAATCTATGCCTCTGGGGCAGCCTGGCCGAGCCGTTCACGCAGCATTGACTTGAAGCCCGCCTCCGCCCCGCTAGATTCAGGTCATGACGAACAGAACGACCGTTACCCTTGCAAGCCTCTTCGCCATCCTGTTTACAGGCCTCTCATCTGCCGGCGCGCAGGAGATCGCCACCGAAAAGGTAAGGATCAGGGCGGAGACGGTCGCAACGGGCCTCGCCTCCCCCTGGAGCCTCGCCTTTCTTCCCGATGGTGCACTGCTGGTCACCGAAAAGGCCGGAACCATGCGCATCGTCCGCAAAGGTGAGCTTTCCGAGCCCATATCAGGCGTGCCGAAGGTCTGGGACAGTGGCCAGGGCGGGTTGCTCGATGTCGCACTGGCGCCGGATTTCGAAAAAAGCGGCATCATCTATTTCACCTATTCCGAGCCCGGCAATGGCGGAGCAGGCACGGCGATCGCCAGTGCGCGCCTCGAGGAGGACGGCGAAACCGCACGTCTGCGCGATGTGAAAACGCTGTTCTCGACAAAGAAAAAGACATCGCGCGGCCAGCATTTCGGCTCGCGCATCGTCGTCGCGCCAGACGGCACGCTGTTCGTCACCTTCGGCGAGCGCGGCGATATGGACCGGGCGCAGGACCCGCAGGATCCAGCGGGATCGGTGCTGCGGATCAACGCCGACGGTTCGGTTCCCCGAGACAATCCATTCGCCGATGGCGGCAAGGCGCTGCCGCAGATCTGGTCGACCGGACACCGCAACCCGCAAGGCGCTGCATGGGATCCGCTCACCAATGCGCTTTGGATCACGGAGCACGGCCCGCGCGGCGGCGACGAGGTCAATCGCCCCGAAGCCGGTAAGAATTATGGCTGGCCGGAGATCGGCTATGGCCGCCACTATTCCGGCACCAGGATCGGCGTAGGTACGGCGGCCGAGGGTTATGAACAGCCGCTCTATTACTGGGATCCCTCAATCGCGCCCTCCGGCTTTGCTGTTTATAGCGGCGATATGTTCCCGGAATGGAAAGGTGATCTGCTGGCCGGCGCGCTGAAATATCAGATGCTGGTACGCCTCGACCGCGACGACAACGCCCGCATCGTCAGCGAGGAGCGGATGTTCCAGAACGAGTTCGGCCGCATCCGCGACGTGCGCGTCGCCCCCGACGGTTCGATCTATCTGCTGCCCGACAGCAGCAACGCACCGATCATTCGGCTATCGCGGGCCTGATCATTTCTTCAGCGGCCAGTTGGCGGGCCAGTTTGCCGGGCCGCCGCCGTCATTGCCGTCGCATTCACCCTTGCTGCGCGATTGCATCAGCACGAAGGTGATCCCGTCCTCGTCGCCTTCCTCCGCTTTCCATACATTGTAGACACCGCAATCGCCCAGCCCACGTCCCCTGAAGAAGGCCGTCAGCGTCCGGCTCGCCTGATCCCAGTCGATATTCCAGGCGGTAGCGGTCGTCGTCGGGCCCTTGTCGCCCATCACCGGCAATGCAACCGGCGTCACCCGCCCATCCTGCTCCTGATAGAATACATAGGGCTGGTTATAGGCGCCGCCGACCCCGCAGGGCAGGCCGAGCAAGGTGCGATCGCCGATCTTGGCCGCGAAGCCGCCCACCGCAGCGAACCGGTCGGCATCGACGCCGCCGCAGACCGTATCGTCGCCGGTGAAAACTGCCCGGATCGGCTCTGGTATCTTGTCGAAACTGTCGATGGCAGTAACTTCGGGTGCTGGCGCCGACGGCTTGTCGCCCTTCGCCTGCAGGGCGTCCACCGTCCCGACGCGTCCCTGCGTCTCATCCATGAAGATGAGCCCGCCGACAAAGCCGGCAAGCGAGAAATCGGCCTTCAACGATCCTTCCTTGGTCTGCAGACGCACCTCCGCCCTGCTCCCCGCCTTCAGCGCATCGATCAGCTTGGCCATATCTGTCTGGTCGGCATAACGATATTCACCCCCTTCGCTGTTCTGCTTGAAGGACGAGGCCGGGATATCCAGCACCTGCCTGCCGTCCACCGAAATGCTGACCGTCGAGCGCGGCGCCAGTTCCGCCGCGCCGAGCACCAGCACCGGCTGCGTTTCGGGGCCGGCAGCGCGCTCAATTGACAATGCGTAAAGCCCCTGCACCTTGTTCTGCCAGGAGGAAAGCGTACAGGTCTGGACAAAGCTGCAACTGACCGAAATATCGCGCACCTTCTTGTAGGTCGCAAAGGCCGGCAAAGCGGAGCCGGCCACCAGAGCCGCGGTGAGGAGCGCGACCGGCACAATGCGCATCAACCTGATTTCATTCGGGATCATTCGCCTCTCCTCGATTGTTTCTGCAGCTTCCGAGAGCTGCCCTACCCTCCCGGCACTTGCCTGCGCGATTCGCAATGGCTAAGGCTCGGGAGCAATTTAGCCTAAACAAGGTAACAGACGGTATTCCTTCACAAGGAATACCGCATCAAATGCTGTCCATGGAGTTCGAAATGCCGCGCACCCGCGCCAATCTGGTTCTTCTCCTTGCCGGTGCGATCTGGGGTCTCGGCTTCGTCGCGCAATCGACGGCGATGGCCAGCATCGGACCGCTGATCTTCATTGGCCTGCGTTTCGTCCTCGCAACGCTGACCGTGCTTCCCCTTGCCCTGCGGGAAGCGCGGCAGGCGCCGAAGGCACTCAAATCCTCCGACCATTTCGGCTTTTTGTTCATCGGTCTTCTGTTGTTCGCCGGCATCGCCGCGCAGCAGTTTGGCATGATGACCACATCCGTCACCAATGCCGGCTTCCTGACCGGGCTTTACGTGGTGATCGTGCCGATCGTCGGCATCATCCTGTTCCGCAATTGGCCACACCCGATCATCTGGCCCTGCGCGCTCGCCGCGCTCACCGGCATATGGCTGCTTTCCGGAGGAGCGCTCGATGCCCTGGCGCCGGGCGACTGGATGGTCATCCTCGGCGCCCTGTTCTGGGCGCTGCAGGTGCTCTTCATCACGCGCTATGCCAACCGCACCGGCAGGCCGCTCACCCTCTGTGCGGTTCAGTTCGCCTTCTGTGCAGTCCTGGGGCTTGCCATCGGGCTGGCGCAGGAAGGCATCGACTGGGCGGCCGTGCGCGCCGCAGCGCCGGAAATCCTCTTCACCGGCATCTTCTCCTCAGGCGTCGCCTTCACGCTGCAGGCCGTGGGCCAGCGCTACACGACGGCGCCACAGGCCGCGATCTTCCTGTCTTCGGAAGCGCTCTTCGCAGCCCTCTTCGGGGCCATCCTGCTTGGCGAGCGCCTGCCCTCCACCGGCCTTGCCGGCTGCGCCCTGATCTTCGCCGCCATGCTCGCCGTCGAACTCGTCCCGATGATGCGCGAGCGCCGCGTCTTGAAAATCAGGCCTTGAAGATCAGCGCCGCGCCGCAGGCGATCAGCGCGAAGCCGACCAGGTGCTGCCACGTCAACGGCTCCTTGAGATAGAACACCGAGAACGCCACGAAGACGGTCAGGGTGATGACCTCCTGGATCGTCTTCAACTGCGCCGTCGAATAGATCGCATGCCCCATCCGGTTGGCGGGAACGGCGAAGCAATATTCCACCAGCGCGATGCCCCAGCTGACGAGGATGACGGCAACCAGCGGCACCTTGGTGAATTTGAGATGCCCATACCAGGCGAATGTCATGAAGACGTTCGAGGCGACCAGCATCAGGATGGGTAGAATGGAGGGGGATAACAGCACCCGCATAGGCGTCCTGCGAGAAATGAGAAAACGGGCGCCATTGCACGATGAGCGGCGGCAAAAGCAAGGGGGAAAATCAGGAAGGGAGCATCCGCCGCGATGATTCCACGGCGCCGCCGCTTTTCGGTCACAGCCCTTAACGGCAGCGCTGACTCTTCCTTTACGCTTGCCGCCTATCGTCGATCCCGCCCGCCCCATCAATGTGATCATGCGCCGGCATTCGAGGCGCAAGATGGAAGTAACGGACATGAGTATCGCGTTGTCCCAATCCCGGCGCCTTGCCGCGCTTCTGGCCGTCTGCGCCGCCGCCTTCACCGCGTCCTGCTCGCGCGAGACGGTTCGCCGCCCCGAGGCCGATGTCGGCATGTCCCTTTCAGCGCCGGTCAACGAAGACCAGAGCTACGGTTTCCTGCCGCCGGTCGAGAACCCGGTCACCGCAGGCGAGAACATCTACACGCAATCCTCCGAGGAGACGGCCTGCCGGCAGCGGCTGAAACGGCTCGGCGTGGTCTTCTCCGAACTGCCGCCCATCAATGACGGTGGTTCATGCCGCATCGATAACCCCATTCTGGTGTCGGGCTTTGCGGGCGGTGCGATCGACTTCAAGCCCGCCGCCAAGCTCAACTGCGCCGTGACCGAAGCCTTCGCCCGCTGGGTCAAGGGAGACCTCGTGCCGTCGACGCGCTTCCGCTATTTCTCCGGCGTCGACACCATCTACAATGCCGGCGGCTATTCCTGCCGCACGATGAACCACCGGCGCGGCGCCAAGATGTCCGAGCATTCGCGCGGCAACGCGATCGACGTCACTCGGATCAAGCTCAACAACGGCAAGGCTGTGAAGGTGCACAAGCCAGGCTGGTTCTCCTTCCGCGAGCGTGGACTTCTCAACAGCGTCCGTGCCGATGCCTGCGATTATTTCACCACCGTGCTCGGACCGGGCTACAATCGCGAGCATAGCGATCATTTCCATTTCGATCTCATGCAGCGGCGCAACGGCTATCGCGCCTGCCGATAGGGATTCAAAAACAGCGCCTTGATCGGAAAAGCTGAATCAGGTCGTCAGCATATCGGTTGCCGGCGGCACCGGCGTCGGCTTGCCGTCCTTGTCCAAGGCGACCATGACGAATTCCGCGCTGGTCACGAGTTCCATCCTGAGGGTCAGGTAGCGCTGCGCCCAGGCCTCGACCTTCAACGTGATCGAGGTACGCCCGACGCGGACGATATCGGTATAGACACAGAGCGTATCGCCGATCTTCACCGGCTTGGCGAAGGACATCTCCTTCACGGCGGCGGTCACGACACGTCCCTGCGCCCGCTCCGCCGCGCGTATGCCGCAGGAGGAATCCATCTGCGCCATCACCCAGCCACCGAAAATATCGCCCGCCGCGTTGGCGTCGCGCGGCATCGCCTGGGTGCGCAGTGTCAGCATCCCCATGGGATTGGCCTCTTCCGTCATCGTCAGTCGTCCTTTCGCTGAAGCGGGCAATCAGAATCGCGCCCTTGACGGCCATGATGATGCAGGAGAGAACGGCTGAGAAGCGCTTAATCCTGGGCTTGAACCTCATTGGTGTATGCCAAAGGCCACACTGCGCCATCGGCATACATCTATCGGTGGATATCGGAATGATATCCGGTTGCGACACCGCGCGATTGCTGGTTTTGTGCTTGCACTCGCCCCAGCTGGGCGGCCGCAACGACAAAACTGACGACCGCAAGGCACCGGGACACCTGATGACGATTGCACGAATTTCGGCGCTTTTGCTGGCGATACTGCTGTTGGCGGGATGCGGAGGGCCGCGCGCGGTTCTGTGGCTGGGGCCGAGCAGCGACATCATGGTCGATACGGCAGCGAAGCCGGCGGCCGTGGTGCCGATCTATATCGCCACCAGCCGTCAACGCTCCGACAATCTGTCCCTGCCCTATAATGCCAAGCGCTCGCCGACGCTCAATTTCGCACGCGTCGATGTTGGCATTCCGCCCAACCACAAGAACGGTCTCGTCGAAAAAACCGGCTACAAGCCCAATCCCGCCAAGTATTTCGCCGCTGTCGCCTTCCAGCCTTACGATAACAGCAAGGTTTTCACCGAAAAGCTGAACGCGGCCTTGGCCGCCCGCCCGGCCGACGAGCAGGAAATCCTGATCTTCGTGCACGGCTACAACAATAATTTCGCCGACAGCACCTTCCGCGAGGCCCAGTTCATCCACGATTACGGCTTCAAATCGGTCGCCGTCCACTATGCCTGGCCCTCCGGCGGCTCTCTCGGGCTTTACGCCTATGACCGAGATAGCGCCAATTTCGCCCGCGACGGGCTTGCCAAGCTGCTGGAGATCGTCAGCCGGACGAAAGCGAAGCGCATCCTGCTGGTCGGCCATTCCATGGGCACGCTGGTGGTCATGGAGGCCCTGCGCACCCTCGCCATCTCCGGCAAGCGCACACCGCTCGACCGGCTGACCGGCGTCATGCTCGCGGCTCCCGATATCGATGTCGACGTGTTCAAGGAGCAGGTAAAGGATATCGGCAAACTGCCCCGTCCCTTCGCGGTCCTGGTTTCCAGGGAAGACAAGGCGCTCAACATCTCCGGGCGCATCACCGGCGGCCATCCCCGCGTCGGCGACGGCTCCAGCATCCAGATGCTGAGGGACAACGGCATCGCCGTGCTCGATCTGTCCGCGGTCGATGGCGGCAGTCATGACGTGTTCGCCAGTTCGCCGACCCTGATGACCCTCGTGCGCAGGGGCGGACTGACCGAGCGCACGCTGGAGGGCGAAGGCCCGACGCCGGGCGAGGCCATCCTTGCCGATGGCTCCTCTGTTATCCAGGGCGCGGCCTCGCTGGTGCTCTATCTTCCCGCACGCATTCTCACCGCCGCCACCGACCTGCCGCGTTGAACCTTTACTGGCTGACCGGAACATAAACCCCGCATTTGGCGTTATCATGTGCAGAGGGATGGATTGTCTGTAACATGGAGCATATCCATGAAATCACTCTTGAGAACCATCGTCCTGGCCACAGGTGTGTTTGCTGCCGGCTCAGCCCAGGCTGCAACCGCACTGGTCACCACGGATTTGAACGTGCGTAGCGGACCGGGAACGCGATATGCCGCCATCGGCACGCTTCCCAATGGCGCGCGGGTGGATGTCAGGGGCTGTACCGCTGGTTATGGCTGGTGCCATGTGTACTATGGCGGCCTGTCCGGCTGGGCGTCCTCACGCTATCTCGCGACCCGTCAGGGATCGGCGGGATATTCCGGAGATTTCAGCAACAGCGCCGCCGCAATCGGCATCCCGCTGATCGCCGGCGCCATTATCGGCTCCGCACTGAGCGACCGGCATTATTATCGCGATCGTGGATATTATCGTGACCGCTGGCATCGCCGGCATTGGCATCGTGATCGTTGGGATGGCCCACGTTGGCGCGACCGGCCAAGCTGGCGTGATCGCGGCGACTGGGATCGGCCGCGCTGGCGCAGCAGCAGGCGCATCATGCCGAATTGGGATGGCCCGCGCTAACCCGGACAAAGCAAATGTCCTCCTGACAACATACTGTCAGGAGACGCCGATACAGCATGAGAGGGCGCAGAGGTTTTCCCCGCCGCGCCCTTTTCATTTCTCCTGACTCTCTCCATATTGCGGCCATGGCATCATTACCGAAAAATTCATCCGCGCCGCGCTCGGGCGAATACGACCGTCCGGAGAGCGACGAGACGTTTGCGACCGACGGTTTTGGCGAAGCGCCCCAGGCCGGGCTGACAGGCACGCCCCTGTCCGGCTCGATCGCGGATTGGGCCGCCGAAATCGGCGCCGAAGCGGAGAAGGTAAAGGCGGGAAAGCCGAAGCAGCCTAAAAAGATACCGGAGCGCTCGACGGCCGCCGGCAAATCCGCGCGCGGCACCTCCATGGGTGGCGCGGCCTCCGCCAAGGAGCGCGCGGCGGCCGGCCTCAATCCGGTCGCCGGTCTCGACATTAGCCTGGAAGAGGCTGCGGGGCTTTCATCCTCCGGCGCGACCGCCACCGTCAAGGCGCTCGCCGACCTGATCGAATCCGGCAATCCGCTGTTCAAGAATGGCGAAATGTGGACGCCGCACCGCCCTGCCCGGCCGGAAAAGTCCGAAGGCGGCATTCCGATCCGCATGGAAACCGCCTTTCAGCCCTCCGGCGACCAGCCGACGGCGATCCGCGACCTCGTCTCCGGCATCGATGATGAAGACCAGACGCAGGTTCTCCTCGGCGTCACCGGCTCAGGCAAGACCTTCACCATGGCCAAGGTGATCGAGGAGACCCAGCGACCGGCGCTCATCCTCGCGCCGAACAAGACGCTCGCCGCCCAGCTTTATGGCGAGTTCAAGAGCTTCTTTCCCAACAATGCGGTCGAGTATTTCGTCTCCTATTACGATTACTACCAGCCGGAGGCCTACGTCCCGCGCTCCGACACCTATATCGAGAAGGAATCCTCGATCAACGAGCAGATCGACCGGATGCGCCACTCCGCCACCCGCGCTCTGCTCGAGCGCGACGACGTGATCATCGTCGCCTCTGTCTCCTGCATCTACGGTATCGGCTCGGTCGAGACCTATACCGCAATGACCTTCGAGATGAAGATCGGCGACCGGCTCGACCAGCGCCAGCTTCTGGCCGACCTCGTGGCCCAGCAATACAAGCGGCAAGACATTAATTTTGTGCGCGGCTCCTTCCGCGTGCGCGGCGATACGATCGAAATCTTCCCGGCCCACTTGGAGGACCGCGCCTGGCGCATCTCCCTCTTCGGCGACGAGATCGAGACGATCACCGAGTTCGATCCGCTGACCGGTCAGAAGACCGGCGATCTGAAATCGGTGAAGATCTACGCGAACTCGCACTATGTCACGCCGCGCCCGACGCTCAACCAGGCCATCAGATCGATCAAGGAAGAGCTGAAGCACCGGCTCGACGAACTGAACCGCGCCGGACGTCTGCTCGAAGCCCAGCGCCTCGAACAGCGCACCACATTCGACCTTGAGATGCTGGAGGCGACAGGTTCCTGCGCCGGCATCGAGAACTATTCGCGCTATCTGACCGGCCGCAAGCCAGGCGAGCCGCCGCCGACATTGTTCGAATACATTCCCGACAACGCACTGGTCTTCATCGACGAGAGCCACGTCACCATCCCGCAGATCGGCGGCATGTATCGCGGCGACTTCCGCCGCAAGGCGACGCTGGCCGAATACGGCTTCCGCCTACCCTCCTGCATGGATAACCGTCCGCTGCGCTTCGAGGAATGGGATGCGATGCGCCCGCAGACCGTCGCCGTCTCGGCGACCCCCGGCAAATGGGAGATGGAGCAGGCCGGCGGCGTCTTTGCCGAGCAGGTCATCCGTCCGACCGGCCTCATCGACCCGCCTGTCGAGGTGCGCTCGGCCAAGAGCCAGGTGGATGACGTGCTTGGCGAGATCCGCGAGACCACCGCCAAGGGCTATCGCACATTGGTCACCGTGCTGACCAAGCGCATGGCCGAGGATTTGACGGAATATCTGCACGAGCAGGGCATCCGCGTCCGCTACATGCACTCCGATATCGACACGCTGGAGCGCATCGAGATACTGCGCGACCTGCGCCTCGGCGCATTCGACGTGCTTGTTGGTATCAACCTGTTGCGTGAGGGCCTGGATATTCCCGAGTGCGGCTTCGTCGCCATCCTCGACGCCGACAAGGAAGGTTTCCTGCGCTCCGAGACTTCGCTCATCCAGACCATCGGCCGCGCCGCGCGCAATGTCGACGGCAAGGTCATCCTCTATGCCGACCAGATCACCGGCTCGATGGAACGCGCCATGGCGGAAACCTCCCGCCGGCGCGAGAAGCAGACCGAATACAATCTGGCCCACGGCATCACGCCGGAGAGCGTCAAGAAGAACATCGGCGACATTCTCAACTCGGTCTACGAGCGCGACCATGTGCGGGCCGATATTTCCGGTTTCGCCAAGGAGGGCGCGCTTGTCGGCAACAATCTCAAGGCGCACCTTGAACATCTCGAGAAGGAGATGCGCGACGCCGCCGCCGATCTCGACTTCGAACGCGCCGCCCGCCTACGCGACGAGATCAAGCGCCTGCGCGAGACGGAGCTTGCCATATCCGACGATCCCCTTGCCCGCGAGGTCGAGCTGGAAAGCCCGGTGACGGGCCGCACCAAGGGCCGGCACAATGCCGGACGCAAGGCGCATCGCACCGTCGACGACGGAAAGCCTTCGCTCTTCCGCAAGCCCGATCTCGACGAGATGGGCACCTCCGGCGACCACGCGGTACCGGCCGGAGAAAGCCGCTTCCGCAAGAATTCGCTCGATGAGATGACGGTGCGCCGCACCGAAGTCCCGGCGGGCGGCGAAGCGCCGATCAGGCGCGAGCGCGCCGGCATCGGCTCCTATGAGGATCCGGCGGAGGTATCCCGCAAGAAGCGGCGGCCCGGCAAGACCGGCCGGCCGGGGCGGTAGACACCGCCCGACGGGCTGAAAGTCCGCTATTTTAATCGGCAATCTGACCGACGAAGGAAGCAAGGCGATTATTGTTGCCTCGCTCCTGCGGAAACCATTACGGCAGTTGCCTTTTCCCGCATTGCGTCGTATTTCAATATTATTACAACCATAAGAATATAATTGTCCTTGGAAAAATACATGAATTTCATCAACGATCAGGAATTGGCGCTGCGCCTTAAAGACAATGCAGTTTCTTCGAAAGAAAAGTACCTATACTTTATTTTATTCATTTTTATTACAACCGTTTTATCAAGCCCAATTGTAACAACATATCTATACACAGGAAATATAAACAAGTTTGACTACATTATAGACTCAATAAATATAATATCCTTTATTATAGGATCAACATTATGCTATAAAACAAATAAATCAGGAGACGATAAAGATTTTATAGAAAGAATGATATGCATAAGCTTTCCCGTTCTTATAAAATCAATTGTTATATTACTTTTAGTATCTATGTTTTATTATACTACTATTCAGATTATCGGATGGCGTGAAAATATAGATGAAAGCGCTATTTACGATCTTCCTCCAGCAATTTTCATTATTCTATATTACTATTGGCGACTAAACGCCTCAATGAAAATAGCCGCAAATTAAGCAAGCGCCGCGTCTCATATCCTGTCGTCAGCTTCGAGCTCGACCCGGGGTTCTATGGCCAAGGACAGATGAAGCCGGCCTGCGCGATGGAATCCAGGCGCGGAGCACCACTATCAATCACGATGGCTCAGAATATTGACGAGCCTGCTGAAGGGATCGCGCACATAGAAGCGGCGCACGCCCCAGGGCTCGTCGGCGGGCCCGTATTCTATGGCAAATCCCGCCTCCTTCATGCGCAGCAGCGCGGCGTCGACATCATCGACCTCGATCGAAAGGTCCGGCACTGGCGTGCCGGAGCCGCCCTCCACGGCGAAGCTGACCTGAACGCTCGCCTGTTCGCGCGAGCCGTAGGTCATGATCCAGCCATGGTCCATCAGCACATCGAGGTCGAGCACACCCTGATAGAACCGCTTGGCAAGAGCGATATCAGGCGTAGCGATATTGGCGACGATGCGCTTGACCTTCATGCGTCCTCCCATCCTTCGACCACAATCTTACCCCGCGCCCTGCCGCTTTCAAGGATGGCATGGGCCTTCTTGAGATTTTCTGCGTTGATCGGCGACAGCACATCGGTCAGCGTCGACTTGATCCTGCCTTCGTCGACAAGCCGCGCCACCTCATCCAGAAGGCGGCCCTGGGCATCCATATCCGCTGTTTCGAACAGGGAGCGGGTGAACATCAGCTCCCAATGCACCGAAACGGACTTGCGCTTGAAGGGCACAATATTCAGCACGTCCGGATCATCGATCAGGCCGAACCGGCCCTGCGGCGCGATCAGCTCGACGATTTCGGCAAGATGGCGCAAGGTTTCCGTGGTGGAGAAGACAAAGGCCGGTTTGCCGATACCGAGCGCTTCCACTTGCGCCGCCAGCGGCTTGCTGTGGTCGATGATATGATGCGCACCGAGCTGCTTCACCCATTCCCGCGTCTCGGCGCGTGAAGCGGTGGCAATGACCGTCAGATCGGTCAATGCGCGAACGAGCTGGATCGCGATCGAGCCGACACCCCCTGCCCCGCCGATGATCAGGATGGCGTTGACCGTGCCCGGCACGGGCTTGCGCACATCCAGCCGGTCGAACAGCATCTCCCAGGCAGTGATCGAAGTCAGGGGCAGTGCCGCGGCTTCCATTTTGGAGAGCGAGGTCGGCTTGTGCCCGACAATGCGCTCATCCACCAGATGGAATTCGCTGTTCGCGCCGGGCCGCGTGAGCGAACCCGCATACCACACCTGGTCTCCAACCCTAAAATTCTTCACCGCATCGCCGGCTTCGACCACCGTGCCAACGGCATCCCAGCCCAACACCTTCCATTGGCCCGGCTCGGCCGAAACGGCGCTCCGTATCTTGTAGTCCACCGGATTAACAGAAACCGCCTCCACCTTGACCAAAAGGTCTCGTCCAATGGCATCAGGCTTTTTCAAGGTTACGTCCGACAGCGCATCGGCGCGGTCGAGGCTTCCGGCTTGCTCATAGGCAACTGCTTTCATCATGCTTGCTCCATTTGCTATGGAACCTATATGCAGCTACGATTGAAATCTGAAAATACGCACAAAAATCGCCCATAGTGCACCTTTTTGTACTTAGGCACCAAAGGATACCGACATGGCCAAGATCCGCCATTCCCGTCTCGACTGCCTTCCCGGCTGCTCTGTAGAGGCTGCGATCAGCCTCATCGACGGCAAATGGAAATGCGTCGTGCTGTTCCATCTTCTGGGTGGCACGATGCGCTTTAACGAAATCCGCCGCCAGATACCCGACGTCACCCAGCGCATGCTGACCAACCAGTTGCGCGAACTGGAGGAAGACGGGCTGATCGTGCGCAAGGTCTATGCCGAGGTGCCGCCGAAGGTGGAATACAGCCTCTCGCCACTGGGCCGCAGCATCGAGCCGATCCTGCTGGCGCTGAAGGAATGGGGCGATGCCAATATCAGCCGCTTCGGCAAGCCGACTGCGGCAGCCACTCCGCTTGGGGATGTCGCATAGCAACAAGCCTCAGAGCGCCTTTTCCAGCAATTCCTTCAACTGCTTCAGGTCCCGCTCAATCCATTCGGTGTCCCTGCGGAAGAGTTCATCGCCCATCTCTTCAATCCGGAACAGCGTGAAGATAACCTCGCTGCCCCCACCGTTGCGAATGACCCGAAGTGGAACGTAGACCTCGTTCCCGTCGCCGAGAAAGACCGTATGGTCGGCGACGCCGAATTCATTGGGCGGCGAAAAGTGGATCCGCACGCGGCCCGACGGCCCATCGGCGAGCCACTCTTCTCCGGATCTTTCCAGACCATTGGCGAGGCCGGAGGCCCATAGGGGAAAGTTCTCCGGCCGCGCCAGGAATGCGCTGACGTCGCGCCAGTCGCGTTCGATGGCAATGCTGATGTTGCGGGTTTCACGGGTGCTCATGGATACTCTCCTCTCCCCAAAACCCGCCCCATCATATCACCATTATCGGCAAGGACCTCTGCCGATGATGCTGTAGCCACCGCGTTCCGCCTCGCAGGAATTCGGGAACGTGCGAACGGAACCGCCGCGCCGCGCGCAGACAGGCGCGTATTCCCTTGTGCAGAACTCCGGCCGCTCCGGCCTTCCCGGACGCGGCGGGATGACAGGTCCCGGCCCACCGCCGGTCCAGTTGCCTTGGCCGCGGCGCCCACATTCGCCGCGATGCACGACCCGGTATCCTTCCGCACCGGCCTGGCAGGAATTGCCAAAGGTCTGGCGCCTGCCACCACGCTCGCCGCAGACCGGAGCATAGATCATCGGACACATTTGCGGCCCGTCCGGCCGAGGCCCTGCTGGCCCCCCGCCATTCTCGACGGCGACGCAGCCCGTCAGCAGCAGTGCCGCTGCAAGCGGACCCAGTCCAGGCATGTTCATATGGATGATTGTCATCAAACCCTCTCCTTGTTCTCGCCCTCGACCGCGTTCTCTTCCAGCGCGCGATTCCCATCCCCTAAACTATCGTAAAACAGCACGCCCGAATGGCAAGGCGGGGAGAAAGAAGCCGTTCACCACCATCCCATTGCCCGCTTCGCTTTTTGACCGGTCTATGCTTATTCTCTAGGCGATCATGGCTGCTGCGCGAGGACACGGCATTTGGGCAAGAGGGACGCCAGCTTTGGAACAGATGGCCGACCGGGATATCCGGGCCGGCTTTTCCGCCAAATCATTGTTATCACCTTTCTTGGCCTGACTTCTGGCCTGCCCCTGAATTCGACCGGCGCATTGGCGGAGCCGATGCCGGCATCGCCGCTGACCCCGGCGGAGGAAAAACCTGCCACTGCTGGAACAATGCCGCCGCCGCAACCGCCAGAAGAGAAACCGGAGGAGCCGCCGGCAAAAGCTCCGACCGTCGCACAGATTTGCTCGCTGATCGCCGCCAATGCCGACCAACACGGCCTGCCGCGCGATTTCTTCGCCCGTCTGATCTGGAAGGAAAGCCGTTTCGACTATCGGGCCGTCAGTCCCGTCGGAGCACAGGGCATCGCGCAGTTCATGCCCTACACCGCGAAGGAGCGCGGCCTTGCAGACCCGTTCGACGTCAAGCAGGCCATTCCGGCCTCGGCGGCCTTTCTCAAGGATCTGCGCGGTGTCTTCGGCAATTGGGGATTGGCGGCCGCCGCTTATAATGCCGGCGCCAGACGGGTTTCCTCATGGCTGAAATCGGGCGGTTTCCTGCCGCTCGAAACCGAACAATATGTGCTCGACATCACCGGCCATGCGGCGGATGATTTTGCCGCCGGAGCGAAACTGCAGCCGCGCCCGCTCGACGCCAAACTCCCCTTCGATCAGGCCTGTCGCCGGCTGCCCATCGTCAAGGCCGCGACCATTCCCATGGCGCGCATCAAGCCGAAGCCCTGGGGCGTCCAGGTGGCGGGCAATTTCCGCCGCACGGCCGCCGTCGCCCAGTGGGACCGCACGAAGCGCCAGTTCTCGTCCATCCTCAAGGGGCATCCTGCCGTGGTCAGCCGCATCCGCTCGCCGATGGGCCGGCAAGGCATCTATGCCGTCAGGGTCGGCGCCGACAGCCGTGCCGAGGCGGACCTCTTCTGCAGCAAATTGCGTGCAGCCGGCGGCGCCTGCATTGTCCTGAAAAACCGTTGACAACCCTTCTACGGAAATGAATTGGACTGTGAAATCCGGCGGCCAAGGCTTATGCTGGTTGCGGCCGAAATAAGGCGAAAAACGCCTGTTCCGCCAAAATTCGCTTGCCAAAATTCGCTTCATGGATCAGTCTCACCCCGTTCGGGCATTTTGCGAACAATGGAAGACTGGAAGAAACGGCGTGCCGGAACCGCTATAAGTCCCGGGCCGGGAATTTCCTGGCAATGATCGGCTCCTTCCCTGATTTCGAGAACTGCCTGCATGACCCTCCGCCGGGCGTGGTTCGCATGGCGGTTCTACTAAATCCACTCCCCCAGGGGAGTGGCGCCAAGGAAAAGGAACGGATCCCATGGCACAGACCGGTTTGGTCAAATTCTTCAACAGCGAAAAAGGCTTCGGCTTCATCAAGCCTGATAATGGCGGTCCGGACATCTTCGTCCATATCTCCGCCGTGCAGGCTTCCGGCCTCACGGGCCTTGCCGACAATCAGAAAGTTAGCTTCGACACCGAGCCGGATCGCCGCGGCAAGGGCCCGAAAGCTGTCAATATTTCGGTCGCCGACTGACACTTCGTTCCCGGTCGAACCGGAACGAACCCCGGCCACAAGCCGGGGTTTTTTGTTGCCTTGAAAGCATCGCCCCGGCATCGGAACTATTCTGTGGGAGCGGTTTGCCGGTCAGATTCCGGCCATAATAATACCGCGTTAACTGTTCAGCTTGCGTTCATGCGGCTTCGGATAAACCGCTACCATGGTTGGTATCTGAACATTGTCCAGCCGGGAATATTCATGCTTCTGAAGGAGGCACCAAATGAACCGCTTTGTTAAGGCAGCAATTCTGGCCACCGCATCGGTGGCAGCCGTGGTGGCACCGCTATCGATCACTACCGCATCGGCCGACGATTGGGGCCGCCGCGGCTGGCGTCATCATGGAGGCTGGGACCGCCCATATCATCGCCATCGCAATGATCATCGCGATGCATGGGCAGCCGGTGCTGTCGGTCTTGCGGCCGGCGCCCTGATCGGCAGCGCGCTGTCGCAGCCGCGCTATGTCGAACCGGGTCCTGTCATCTATCAGCCGGCTCCTCCGGCTTATTACCCACCCGCCCCGCGCCGCGTCGTCACCTACCAGCGCTATGGCGGCTATGAGCCATGGTCGCGCGAATGGTACCGCTACTGCTCCGACCGTTACCGCTCGTTCAACCCGCAGACGGGCACCTATCGCGGCTATGACGGCGCAGATCATTTCTGCACCGCCAACTGATCCATACGGATACGCATGATAAAAGCCGTCGGGTCCTCCGGCGGCTTTTTGTTTGGCGATCTGGACCCGCCCCTATCCCACCAGGAACGGATTGGTCCGCCGCTCCTCGCCGAAACGGCCGCCCGGCCCATGGCCGCAGATGAAACCGATATCGTCGCCAAGCGGCAAGAGCTTTTCCTTGATTGACCGGATGAGAGCCGCATGATCGCCGCCCGGCAGATCGGTGCGCCCGATCGAACCGTGGAACAGCACATCCCCCACATGGGCGAATTTCGCTTGCCCGTTGAAAAAGATGACATGCCCTGGCGCATGACCGGGACAATGCAGCACCTCGAATTGATGACCGCCGAAGGAAACCGTGTCCCCGTCCTGAAGCCAGCGGTCCGGCGCTACGTTGCGGAACCCGCCGCCAATGCCATATTGCGGCGCGACGATCTCGATGCTGTCGAGAAGGAACTTGTCTGCCTCGTGCGGGCCGATGATCTCGACGCCGAGCGCTTCCTTCAGATCGAGCGCGCCGCCTGCATGGTCGATATGACCGTGGGTGAGCCAGATCGCTTCGATCACGATCCCCTTGGAACGTATCGCCTCCAATATCTGGTCCACATCACCGCCCGGATCGACCACCACACCCTTCTTCTCCTCATCATCGAACAGGATCGTGCAATTCTGCTGGAACGGCGTAACGGGAACGATGATTGCCTTCAATTGGCCCATGGGCTGCCTCCGGTGGCGAAAAAGGTTTGTAGGTTTCTACGGGAAAGACGGTGTCGATCAAAGTCCGCTCTGCCCCTCAACCGGATATCTCAAAGAAAACGGGCGGTCAAAAGACCGCCCGTAAACTGTAAGGTATGGCAATTCCCTCTGTGACCGGCCGCACGGCGGCCGATCGATTCCCATCCCGGCATTCACGCATGACCTGATTGGAAAGGCCAGTGGGGGGGCCTATCCGATCCCGCCCATGCGGTTCAGCTCAAGCCTTGCTGGCAACCGAGTTCTTGATCAGGCCAACGATGGCGGTCAACACGAGGCCGCCGATGCCACCGCCGGCGATATGACCGACAACGCCGTTGAGTACGGAATCGAGACCGCCATTGCTCAAAAGCGGCAGAAGCTGGCTGAGCAAAACGCCGCCGATGCCGCCTGCCACTGTGTTTCCAGCCGTGCCGAGGCTGAGGTTCTTGGCCGCGCCGGCAATGTTGCCGCCGACAGCACCGGAAACCAGCTGAATGATGATGGGAAGAAGAGCTTCCATAATTGTCACCCCGTCAAAGTGTTTCTCGCCAAAGCAGAATCCTCCGGCAAGGTGATGTTGGACGGTTTACCGCTAAAGTCAAACAGGATCACCGATCAAAAAGAAAAATGCGGCGAAAACCGCCGCATTTCTTGTTTAAAACTTAACAGAGCATTTCCAGCAAAAGTGGAAACCGGTCTTACATCCGGAAATGCGTAATATTAGGAGTTTATTCCGCTGCTGCCCGTTTTGGCTGAACTTCAGCCATGTAATCGTGCATCAGATTTGTAACGATTTCACCGACAGTAAAGCGATGTGGTCCGATCTCAGCCACCGGGGTGACTTCTGCCGCGGTACCCGTAAGGAAGCACTGCTCGAAGCTATCCAGTTCTTCCGGCATGATGGCGCGCTCCACCACTTCATAGCCGCGGCGCTTCGCCAGATCGATGACCGTGCGGCGCGTAATGCCGTCGAGGAAGCAATCGGCTTTCGGCGTGTGGATGACGCCGTCCTTGACAAAGAAGATGTTGGCGCCGGTCGCCTCGGCCACCTGGCCGCGCCAGTCGAGCATCATCGCATCCGCATAGCCCTTGGCTTCCGCCGCATGCTTGGAGATCGTGCAGATCATGTAGAGACCGGCCGCCTTCGACTTCGACGGCGCAGTCCTCGGATCAGGACGGCGATATTCGGCGATATCGAGACGGATGCCCTTCAACTTCTGCGCCGGGTCGAAATAGCTCGGCCACTGCCAGATGGCTATGGCGACGTTGATGCGGTTGTTCTGGGCCGAAACCCCCATGGATTCGCTGCCGCGCCAGGCGATCGGGCGCACATAGGCGTCCTGGAAGCCCTGCTTGGCCAGGAGCTCGCGGCAAGCTTCGTTGATCTCCGCGACGGAATAGGGAATATCGAAGCCGAGAATACGAGCGGATTCGTGCAGGCGCTCGGTATGCTCGTTGAGCTTGAAGATTTCGCCGCCATAGGCGCGTTCGCCCTCGAACACGGCACTGGCATAGTGCAGACCATGGGTCAACACATGCACCTTCGCATCCGTCCAGCGAACGAATTCGCCATTCATCCAGATGTAACCCTCAAGCTGATCGAACGGAACGGATGCCATGTTAACCTCCAGGCGTTTTCATTCCCTGAGCATGATCGGGAAAAGCTGCAGGCTTTTCCGAGAAGATCATGCGGCTTAAAAATTTTCCGGGTCTTCTGCGATACCGTCCGTTCCCGGTTATACCGGACGGCAGACTATTGGGCAAAAATGATTATATACGCAATTCAGAGAGGGATTATGTCTTGAAGAGCCGTACTGACTTTATGTTTCATTCAAAATCTGACCAACAGCTTGGCAAAAATTATCAGCACCCCGAAAATAAGTCAACAAGGCTGACATATTTTTTCGTCATACCGGAGCCCGAAAAGTGAAGCGCACCAAGGATGCCCCCCTAATTACCAAGGCCCTCTCCAATGAGGACGCCCCCGATCTGAACATCATCGAGCTCCTGTTCTTTGCCTATCGGGACTTCACCGCCGATCCGGATCTGATCCTGGAGAAGATCGGCTTCGGGCGCGCGCACCACCGCGTTCTCTATTTCATCAACCGCAAGCCGGGCATGACGGTCGCCGAGCTTCTGGACGTGCTGAAGATCACCAAGCAAAGCCTCGCGCGTGTCCTCAAGCAGCTGATCGATACCGAGCATGTCGTGCAGGTGACGGGGCCGCGTGACCGTCGCCAGAGGGAACTTTACCCCACGGCCAAGGGGCGTGAGCTCGCACTTGCCCTCGCCCTGCCACAGTCCGGTCGTATCGCCCGGGCACTGGAGGAAAGCGGCCCCGAAAATCGTGCGGCGATCGAGCATTTCCTGAAAGCCATGGTCAACCCAGATCAGCGCGCGCAGATCGACAGTTTGCCCGCAGCAGGTTAGAATCAAGACAGGTGATAGTCATATGATGAAGAGAAGGGATGCCGATATGGTCATCGAGGAAAAACCGGTTTCTGACGACGCACCGCATCTTCTCGTTGTTGATGACGATACTCGCATCCGCAGCCTTCTGTCGCAATATCTGACCGGCAGCGGCTTCCGCGTGACCGTGGCGGCCAATGCCGCGGAAGCCCGGCGCAAGCTGGAGGGCATCGATTTCGATCTGCTGATCGTCGATATCATGATGCCCGGAGAAAGTGGCGTGTCGCTGACGAAATCGCTGCGCGAGCAGAAGGACGTGCCCATCCTGATGCTGACCGCCCTGTCGGAAACCGACAACCGGATCGACGGGCTGGAAGCCGGCGCCGACGATTACCTGCCGAAACCCTTCGACCCGCGCGAACTGATCCTGCGCATCAACAATATCCTGCGCCGCGGCGCGCCGCCGCAACAGCCGAAGATCGAGCAGGTAGTGTTCGGCCCCTACACCTTCTTCATTCCCCGCAAGGAGCTGAAGAAGGCGGGCGAGAACATCAAGCTGACGGATCGCGAGCAGGATATCATGGCCATCTTCGCGGCACGGGCGGGCGAGACGGTGCCGCGCCATGAACTGACAGGGCAGGAAGGCGAGGTAGGCGAGCGCACCATCGACGTGCAGATCAACCGGCTGCGCCGCAAGATCGAGCAGGATCCGGCCAATCCGGTCTGGCTTCAGACCGTGCGCGGCATCGGATACAAGCTCAGTATCGAATGACGTCACATAGAACCGCCGGAAATTCCTACGGCAAGCCCCGAATAGACTTGGCGTGTGACGTCAACCGGAGTCTTAATCTGAAAAGATGAAATCGCTCTGGACGCAATTCGCCAGATGGCTGGCGCGCAAGATGCCGAAGCGGCTTTATGCCCGCTCGCTGATCATCATCATCGCGCCGATGGTGCTGTTGCAGTCGGTCATCGCCTTCGTCTTCATGGAACGTCACTGGCAGATGGTGACCGAGCGGCTTTCGACCGCGGTCGTGCGGGATATCTCCGCCATCATCGATATCATCGAGACTTACCCGCAGGATCCCGGATATGAGAATATCGTCCGCATCGCCCAGCAGCGCCTGGCGCTCAACATCTCCATCCTGCCGCCGGATCCCCTGCCCCCACCCGGCCCCAAGCCGTTCTTCTCAATTCTCGACTATTTCCTGAGCGAGGAGATCACACGCCAGATCAACCGTCCGTTCTGGGTCGACACCGTCGGCGATTCCGATCTGATCGAGATCCGTATTCAGCTCGAGGACAAGGTGCTACGCGTCTTTGCCCGGCGCAGCCAGGCCTATGCCTCCAACACGCTGATTTTCCTGACATGGATGGTCGGAACCGCGCTGGTGCTGCTCACCATCGCCATTCTTTTCCTGCGCAATCAGATCAGGCCGATCCAGCAGCTCGCCCAGGCGGCCGAGGGCTTCGGCAAGGGACAGCCGATGCCGGAAGGCTTCCGCCCGCGCGGCGCCGAGGAAGTTCGCCGCGCCGGCCTGGCCTTCATCCAGATGCGCGAGCGCATCGAGCGCCAGATCGAGCAGCGCACGGCCATGCTGAGCGGCGTCAGCCACGATCTGCGCACCATATTAACCCGCTTCAAGCTGCAGCTGGCGCTCGCCGGCTCCAAGATCGACGCCGAGCCGCTCAACCAGGACATCGCCGACATGCAGACGATGCTCGAAGGCTATCTGGCCTTTGCCCGTGGCGAAGCGTCGGAGGAACAAGGTACGTTCGATCTCGTCCGTTTCTTCGCCAAGCTCGGCGAAGAGGCGAAGCTGCGCCAGCGCGATCTGACGTCAAGGATAGAAGGCGACCCCGTCGTCCAGGTCCGCCCCAATGCCTTCGCGCGCCTGATCAGCAACCTGGTCGCCAATGCCTTCCGTCATGCACAGACGGTCGAGGTGGCCGCGACCCACAGCGATAGCGGACTGACCATCACCATCGACGATGATGGCAGCGGCATTCCCGCCGAAAAACGCGAGGATGTGTTCAAGCCGTTCGTCCGGCTCGACGAGGCGCGCAATCAGGACGCAGGCGGCACCGGCCTCGGGCTCGCGATCGCCCGCGACATCGCCCGCAGCCATGGCGGCGACATCACGCTCCACGACAGCCCGCTGGGCGGCCTGCGTGCGATGATCAGGATACCGGCGTGAGTGAATGGTGAATGGTGAATGGTTGTACGTGGCGATACAGCCGAACAATAGCGAATCTTTCTATTCGCTATTCACTCAAAACAGCTTACCGCCGTTCGGGACCGGCTTGTCGACGGAAGCGAGCACGACGGCGCCTTCCTCGTCCGGCAGGCCGAGCGTCAGCACTTCCGACATGAACGGGCCGATCTGGCGCGGCGGAAAATTGACCACCGCCAGCACCTGACAGCCCACCAGCTGTTCGGGCGTATAGTGCTTGGTGATCTGGGCCGAAGACTTTTTGACCCCGATGGCCCCGCCGAAATCGATCTTCAGCTTGATCGCGGGCTTGCGCGCTTCCGGAAAGGACGCCGCCTCGATGATCGTGCCGCAGCGTATGTCCACTTTCTCGAAATCGTCCCAGCTGATCAAATCAGGCCCGCTCATTCCTCACCTCAAGCATGCCCAACCGTTTCGAACAGCACGCTGTCCAGCGCCTCGCGCGCCGAAATGCCGGACCACACGACGAACTGGAACGCCTGGAAATAGCATTCGCAGGCATCGAGCGCGCTCGCCAGGAGCACTTCCACCTGGCGGCTCGTCGGCTCCGCGCCGCCGGCGAGCAACAGCGACTGGCGGAACATGATCGCACCCTCCTGCTGCCAGAGGTCGAAATGTCCCATCAACAACTGTTCGTTGATGAGCGAGAGAAGCCGCAGCACCTCGTTGACGCGCGCCTCGCTCACCTTGATGTCGAACGCGCAAGCCAAGTGAAGCGCCTCGAAATCCTCCATCCACGAGAAGGAGACATGATAATCCGTCCACAACCCAGCCACCGACATGGCAATTTCATCATCGCCTGTACGCTCGAACGACCAGTCGTTTGAATTTGCGACCTGTTCGATCACATCCACCGGATGCGCATCGCGAGCGATTTCAAGCTCAAGAAGGCTCATGACCATTTCCTGTTCTGGAGCAGACCTTCATAAAAAGGTCATACTCGAAATCTTGGACCGAGCGCACCAAACGCCCGCCTGAAAGGACGCAAACACATACTGATACTGGAGAACGGCTGTAGGCACTTGAACCCGCTAAAACCCCTTGTGCCGTCACCGCATGACTCAGCTTCGAATCATGTAGTGTTTTCAGTCTATTGATGCTGAGTCAGAGCGCTAGCCCCTTTTCGGAAAAGAGGCGTGAAAGCATGTGGACAGAGCCTGCCGCGCGAAGCCGCGCGGCACCCGTAACCGACTCTAAGACAAGGGTTTTTGCCTGCTCGAGCCTGTTGATAAATTTTTTACGAATTATTTCTGGATTTCGTCGAAGCAGCGGACGATTTCGCGGTTTTGGGGGCGGATTGTCCCTCGAATTTCGCAAGACGCGCCTCGAGTGCTTCGATCCGCTCAATGAGCGCGCTGTTTTCAGTGCGCGCTCTGGCCGCCATTTCGCGCACAGCCTCGAAATCCTCGCGTTGCACGACATCCATGGAATTGAGGATCCGCTCCACCTGCGCCCGCATGGCAGTCTCCACCTCGCGCCGCACGCCCTGGGCCGCTCCAGCCGCGTCGGTCACAAGCTTGGCGAGTTCGTCGAGGACCCGGTTCGTTCCGCTGGTCATGGCAGTCACCTCTGTTGAGCGCTTTCTTTCAGATAAGCTTCCATAATATGCGATGCAAGCACCGGATTGAAATCGTAGTGAATTCGATAGGTTCTGACCCTACAGCGCCGTGCGTCCGTTAGGACGCACAAAGGACGCTGGACGTTATTGAATCTACGCATCAGGCTTTCTGAAAATCGATTCCGATTTTCAGGCCGATGCTGTAGGTCAGGGCACAATGCTTGACCGGCGCGGGATCGTCTTGCATGGTCCGCCCAATTCTCGGAGAACCCCATGATCGAGCCGCTTCTGCCGCTTTCCGCTCTCGCCTTTCCCGATATCGATCCGGTGATCTTCTCGATCGGTCCGCTGGCGGTGCACTGGTATGGCGTCGGCTATGTCGTGGGCATCCTGTTTGCCTGGTGGTACGGCAAGCGCCTTCTCTCCAGGCCACAGCTTTGGGCTGGCGACCAGCCGCCGATGAAGCCGGAAGCGCTGGATGATTTCGTGCTCTGGGCCGCCCTCGGCGTCGTACTGGGCGGGCGCATCGGCTACGTGCTCTTCTATAATTTCAGCTATTATCTCTCCAATCCGCTGGCAATTCCCGCCGTATGGGACGGCGGCATGTCGTTTCATGGCGGCATTCTCGGCACCACGCTCGCCATGTTCCTCTTCGCCCGCTCGCGCGGCATCGGTGTCTGGAGCATGTTTGACACGGTCGCGGCGGGCGTTCCCGTCGGGCTCGGGCTGGTACGCATCGCCAATTTCATCAATTCCGAATTGTGGGGCCGCGTCAGTGATGTTCCCTGGGCGGTCTATTTTCCGAATGGCGGACCGGTGCCACGCCATCCCAGCCAGTTATACGAAGCGGCGCTGGAAGGGCTCGTGCTTTTCGCCGTGCTGTGGCTGCTGACCCATAAGGGGCTGAAGCTCAAGATGCCGGGCTATATCAGCGGCACGTTCGTCGCCGGGTACGGCCTTTGCCGCATCATCGTCGAATTCTTCCGCGAACCGGACCCGCAACTCGGCTATCTCCTTGGCGGCTGGCTCACCATGGGCATGGTGCTTTCCCTGCCGATGGTGCTGATCGGCCTCTGGGCCGTGCTGCGGGCCAAGAGTGCCGCGCGCCACGCCTCCGCATGACGACAGCTCTGAAGCAGCGCCTCGTCAGGCAGATCGAAACGACGGGGCCGATCAGCGTCGCCGAATATATGGCGGCATGCCTCGGCGACCGAGAAGCGGGCTATTATACGACGCGCGAGCCTTTCGGGCGCGAAGGCGATTTCATCACCGCGCCGGAGGTGAGCCAGATGTTTGGCGAATTAATCGGCGTCTGGTGCGCTGGCGCTTGGGAGGCGCTCGGCAAGCCGAAGGATGCGGTGCTCTGCGAAATTGGTCCCGGACGCGGCACGCTGATGGCCGATATGCTGCGCACCCTCAGGCAGATTGCGCCGGATTTCCTGCGGTCCGCTCGCATCACCATGGTCGAGACCAGTCCGCGCTTGGCTGAAATCCAGCGGGAAAAGCTGAAAAACCAGCCCGTTTCCATCGAATGGCACCGGGAAATCGAAGATATTCCCGAAGGACCGCTGATCCTCGTCGCCAACGAGCTCTTCGACGCGTTGCCGATCCGCCAGTATGTCAAGGTAAACGGCTGCTTCGTCGAGCGCCTCGTCACGACCAGGAACGCAGAGCTATGCTTCACCGCGGGCGCCGGCTCCATCGATACGGCACTTCTGCCTGATGGCCACACGCGGGCACCGGAGGGCGCAATCTTCGAGGTCGCCCCCGCCCGCACCGCATTGATGCAGCGGATCGTCGAGCGCATCGCCGCCAGCCGCGGCGGCGCCCTCCTTATCGATTATGGCCATCTCGAAGCGGGCTTGGGCGACACGCTGCAGGCGATCTCGAAGCATGAATTCCAGGGCGTGTTCGAAAAACCCGGCGAAGCGGACCTCACCAGCCATGTCGATTTCGCGGCACTGGCTGCGACGGCACGCGCTTTTTCCTGCCGGACAGGCGCCATGACGCAAGGCGATTTCCTGATCGCCATGGGGCTGCTCAACCGTGCCGGACAGCTCGGAGCGGACAAGGACGAGGTCTTTCGCGAGCAGATAAGGAATGATGTCGAGCGCCTCGCCGGGCCCGACCAGATGGGCACGCTCTTCAAGGTGCTCTGTGTCGGCGATCGGCAGAGCCGCATCTTTCCGTTCGATCGTGAGTCGGAGTAGAATCACGCAAAAATGAGGGTAATATCTCTGTGTCCGCCTTGTGCGAACGCAAAGACCCGTCCACGGATTTCGTCAGAATCCAGCTTCCAAAATGGAGCGATTGACTTCCCTTCCCCCCTCCATCACCATCCCCTCGCCTTGAGGAGCCCTGCCCATGCTGACCATTGACCGCCCTGCCCCGATACGCTCGCCGCTGCTCGAAGCCGGACGCAGCCGGGGCATCGTGCATGGCTTCTTCACCCGTCAGGGCGGCGTTTCCGAAGGAATCTATCGCGGCCTCAATGTCGGCGCCGGCTCCAGGGACGAGCCGCAGAACGTCACCGAAAACCGCCGCAGGGTGGCCCAGAGCCTCGGCGTCAGGCCGGAACATCTGCTGACCGTGCATCAGGTGCACTCGCCCGATGTCGTGACCGTCACCGCCCCCTTCCCCGGCGAAAGGCCGAAGGCGGACGCCATGGTCACCAACACGCCCGGCATCGCGCTCGGCACACTCAGCGCCGATTGCGGGCCGGTCCTCTTCGCAGATCAGGAGGCCCGCGTCATCGGCTCGGCCCATGCGGGCTGGCGCGGCGCCATCTCAGGCATTCTCGAAAATACGGTTGAGGCGATGATCGCGCTCGGGGCGGACCGCTCCCGCATCGTCGCCGTGCTGGGACCGACGATCGGGCCGGAGAATTACGAGGTGGGGCCGGAATTCTTCGCTGAGTTCGTCGCGCGAGATGCCGATTATGAGCGATATTTCAGCCCATCCCGCCAGGAAAACTACAAAATGTTCGACCTGTGGAGCTTCATCATCGACAGGTTGGAGGCGTCGGGCGTGAAGACCGGCGCCCTCATGCAATGTACCTATGCCGACGAGGCACAATTCTTTTCCTATCGGCGCACCACCCACCGCGGCGAAGCGGATTACGGGCGCCAGATTTCAGCCATAGCCATCACAGAGTAGAGGGGGAGTAGACGAATGGCCCTTCATTTCGAGCCGGAAGAATATGCCGCACGCCACGACCGCCTGCTTATGAAAATGGCGGAGGAGAAGCTGGACGCGCTGCTCCTGTTTTCGCAGGAGAGCATGTATTGGCTGACCGGATACGACACGTTCGGCTTCTGCTTTTTCCAGTGCCTGGTCGTCAAGGCTGATGGTTCGATGGTGCTGATGACCCGCTCGGCGGATTTGCGGCAGGCGCGCCATACCTCCAATATCGAGAATATCGTCTTGTGGACCGACCGGGAGAACGCCAACCCGGCCATCGACCTGCGCAACATCTTGAACGAGATGGACCTGCTCGGCTGCCGCATCGGCATCGAGTACCAGACCCATGGGCTGACCGCCGCCAATGGCCGCAAGCTCGACGAGCAACTGACCACCTTCGCCAAATTGGCCGATGCCTCGGGGCTTGTCGACCGGCTGCGGCTTCTGAAAAGCCCGTCCGAAATAACCTTCGCCCGCAAGGCCGCCAGCTTGAGCGACGATGCGCTCGATGCCGCCTTGAAGATCACCAAGGCCGGCGCCAGCGAAGCCGATATCCTGGCGGCCATGATGAGCGCGAATTTCGAGGGTGATGGCGACTATCCCGCCAATGAATACATCATCGGTTCGGGCGCGGACGCCCTACTCTGCCGTTATAAATCCGGCCGCAGGAAGCTGACGAAGAATGATCAGCTCACGCTCGAATGGTCCGGCGTCTACCGGCATTATCATGCGCCGATGATGCGCACGATCCTGACCGGCAAGCCGAGCAAGCGCCATCTCGAGCTCTATGATGCGGCTCGCGAGGCACTGGAAGCCGTCGAAGCGGCGCTGACCCCCGCCTGTACCTTCGGCGATGTTTTCGATGCCCATGCCAAGGCCATGGAAGCCCACGACCTCACCCGGCACAGGCTCAACGCCTGCGGCTATTCGGTCGGCGCGCGCTTCACGCCGTCATGGATGGATCCGCAGATGTTCTATTCCGGAAACCCCGAACGCATCGAGCCGGATATGACGCTTTTCGCCCATATGATCATCATGGATTCCGACAGTGAAACCGCGATGACGCTGGGCCGCACCTATCTTACCACGAGCGGTGCCGCAGAGCCGCTTTCCCGCCATTCTCTCGACTTGATTGTCAAGTGAATCGAAATCCTTATAAATTGCCAATGGGATAGATCAGCGGGGGACCGCCGCAGCGTCTGGAGCAAGCAGCCGAAAATGAAAAAACGGATCACTTCGATTGTTCTGCTGTTCGTCGGAGCACTTGCCGGCTGCAACAGTACCGAGGCAACTCTGTCGGTGCCGAATGCCGGCGACGCAACAGCTGCCGCGGCGGCGACCGGTCAGACCGCGGGACAGCCCTCTTCCACTCAGCCGGGAGCGGCGGGGCAGACCGCCGGAACGTTGCGCCTCGACAAGCTTCAGATCGCCCCGATCGTCGGCGCCCCGGTCAGCGTCGTCACGCCGCTGTCGCGGCGCCTGGCCGCGGATGCGAAAGAAAAGGGCGTGACGCTCGCCGGCGCCAGCGAGACCGGACAGGCCTATGTCATGAAGGGCTATTTCTCGGCGCTCGCGGAAGGCAACCAGACCACGGTTCTCTATGTCTGGGATATTCTTGATCCCTCAGGCAACCGGCTGCATCGTATTCAGGGCCAGGAGAAGGTCGCAGGCAGCGCGCCGGATTCCTGGAGCGCCGTCCCCCCTTCGGCAATGGAGGCGATCGCGGATCGCACCATGCAGGAATACGCTAGCTGGCTTGCGGCAAACCGCGCATGAGCCAAATGATGCCCGCGCTGCCGACTTGCAGCAGGAAAGCCGCATAAACCTTTGGAATCAAGAAGGTAATGTTGCCCCTTCGTACCTGTTTCCGCTACGGCACCCTGAAAACTTTTCAGTGATTGTTAGCCACATATCGCGATTGCACGCTTGCATTCACCGAGAGTCGCGGTAAAAGGCCGCCATCCACAAGGCTCGACCAGCGCCAGGGGCAGATCAAGCATGAAACTTTTTGCGGGCAACTCCAATCGTGTCCTGGCTGAATCCGTCGCAAAATATCTGAACATCCCCTTGGGCAAGGCCAGCGTCCGTCGCTTTGCCGATCAGGAGATTTTTGTCGAGATTCAGGAAAATGTCCGTGGCGAGGATGTTTTCGTCCTTCAGTCCACGTCCTATCCGGCAAACGATCATCTGATGGAACTGCTCATCATGATCGATGCCTTCCGCCGATCCTCCGCCCGCCGCATCACCGCCGTCATGCCCTATTTCGGCTACGCCCGGCAGGACCGCAAAGCTGGCCCGCGCACACCGATTTCGGCCAAACTCGTGGCCAACCTCATCACCGAAGCGGGCGCCAACCGTGTTTTGACCCTCGATCTCCATGCCGGCCAGATCCAGGGTTTTTTTGATATCCCGACCGACAATCTTTATGCCGTTCCGGTCATCGCCCGCGATGTGAAAGCCCGCTACTCCACCGAAAACATCATGGTCGTCTCCCCTGATGTCGGCGGCGTGGTGCGCGCCCGTTCGCTGGCAAAGCGCATCGACGCGCTGCTCGCCATCGTCGACAAGCGTCGCGAACGCCCGGGCGAGTCCGAGGTCATGAACGTCATCGGCGACGTAACGGGCAAGGATTGCCTCTTGTTCGACGATATCGTCGATTCCGGCGGCACGCTCTGCAACGCCGCCGAGGCGCTGCTGGCCAAGGGCGCCAAGAGCGTCACCGCCTATATCACCCATGGCGTGCTTTCCGGCGGAGCCGTCGCCCGCATCACATCTTCCAAGCTGAAGGAGTTGGTCATCACCGATTCCATTCAGCCCACCGCCGCCATCATGGCCGCTCCCAATATCCGGGTGCTTTCGATTGCCGATCTGATCGGCGAGGCGATCTCGCGCACGGCCGCCGAGGAATCGGTCTCGAGCCTTTTTGATTAAGTGAGTAGGGAATAGTGAGATAGGGAAGGGCGACATTCACGACCTCGCTATTCCCTATTCACTATCTCACTGATTTTACTCCGCCGCCGTCCGTTCTTCCCCCATCTCATCCGGCGCATTGGGATCGCCCGGCGCGGTCTCGCAGCCGAGATCGGGAAAGGCGACGATGCGTTTTCCCGTGAAGTCGGTGCGCACCACCAGAAGCCCCCTCTCCTCGAAATAGGTAAGAAGCCGCCGCGCCCGGCTCACCGAATGCGTGCCATAGGCGCGCGCCAGCACCGGATCGGAAGGACAAGCAGCGCCCGTGACGGCAGCCTGCGCGACGATCAGGAACACGCCCTGAACGTCGTCCGTCAGGCTTTGGGAGAGATCGAGCGCCTGCTGCCAGGTCTTGCCGGCAGCCGTCTCGCCATCGAGATTGGTCTGCGCCAGCGCCAGCCTGCGCCGGAACGCCGGCAGCGCCAGGGGCTCTCCCGGCACGCGATGGATACGGCAGCGGACGAGAAAATCCTGATAAAGCACCGCGACGGAGCGGAATGAGGCTTCTGGATCGTCAATGATCTCGCGCATTACCTTGTCGATGAGGTTCTCCCGCTCGGCATCGGCGATGCCGGGGAAAAGCGGCTCGCTAGGAGCTTCCGGCTCCGGCTTCGCTTTGGTGAGCTGGGCGAGAATCTCGGCGGTCGGGCGCGACGGTGGCGCGACGGGCGCACGCTTCACCACAGGGCGGATTTCCTCAGGCGCTGGCGTGAAGATCAGCTCACGCGCATCCTCCGGCGTATCGGGCAGCGGCATCAGCTTGGGACTGCTCGACCTGGCCGAGGTTTCCACCGGACCGATCTTGATGGACAGCGGCCGCCGCGACAAGGCCGGGCCAAGCGCCACGAAATGGCCGCGCTGGAGATCGCGGAACATCTCCGCCTGCCGCCGCTCCATGCCGAGCAGGTCGGCGGCGCGCGCCATGTCGATATCAAGGAAGGTCCGGCCCATCAGGAAGTTGGAAGCTTCAGCGGCCACATTCTTGGCGAGCTTCGCCAGCCGCTGCGTGGCGATGACGCCGGCAAGGCCGCGCTTGCGGCCGCGGCACATCAGATTGGTCATCGCGCCGAGCGAGAGCTTCCGCGCCTCGTCCGATACTTCGCCGCCAACGGCGGGAGCGAAGAGTTGCGCCTCGTCGACGACCACCAGCATCGGATACCAGTAATCCCGGTCGGCGTCGAACATGCCACCGAGGAAGGCCGCAGCGCAGCGCATCTGCTGCTCGACATCGAGCCCTTCCAGGTTGAGGACGACCGAGACGCGGTGCTGCCGGATGCGCGCGGCGATCCGCGTCAGCTCCGCCTCGGTGCGCGCGGCATCCACGACCACATGGCCGAACGCATCCGAAAGCGTGACGAAATCGCCCTCCGGGTCGATGATGCACTGCTGCACCCAGGAGGCGCTCTGTTCCAGGAGCCGGCGAAGAAGATGCGATTTGCCCGAACCCGAATTGCCTTGGACCAGCAGGCGCGTTGCAAGCAATTCCTCCAGATCGAGCATGGCCGCGGTCCCGCCGGACGTGGCTCCCATGTCGATGCCGACCTTCATCCTGCCTCCTGAAATATCTGTTCGAAGATTGTGCCGCGGATAGCATGATCACACCGGCCCCACCATCCCATAGCATCCCAAATCCGCTGGCGCGCCTCCCTTGTGACAAAACCCACAATAACTACGCAAGACCGGCGACAAGCGGAAAATTCCCCGTGAACTTGCACATTTCCAGCCTTTCCGTTATAGAGCCGCCATCCGTGTAGACACCCTTGGAGGCAACACGGAATGAGGCGGCCTTTCGTTCGCGTGTCGGACGGTAAATCGGTCGCTTCATGTTTTTCTGCCCGGCTTGGCCGAAAAGGAAAACACTCCAGATTTAACCTCGAAAGGAAATGCCATGAGCGAACAATACGAGCTCAAGGCCGAGGCGCGCGAACGGGTCGGTAAGGGGTCCGCCCGGGAACTTCGGCGCAACGGTAAAGTGCCTGCCGTCATCTATGGTGACAAGCAGCCCCCCCTCTCCATCGCCTTGTCCTACAAGGAGATCTACTACAAGATCCACGGCGGTGGCTTCAAGACGACGGTCGCCACGATCGATGTCGACGGCAAGAAGATTCAGGTCCTGCCCAAGGACTATCAGCTTGATCCGGTTCGCGATTTCCCGATGCATGTCGATTTTCTGCGCGTGTCGGAGAAGTCGGTCGTTCAGGTGAACATCCCCGTTCACTTCATCAACGAGGAAGCGGCTCCCGGCATCAAGCGCGGCGGCGTTCTCAACATCGTTCGCCATGACATCGAGGCCAATGTGCCCGCCAACGCCATCCCCGATTTCATCGAAATCGACCTGACTGGCCATCAGCTTGGCGATTCCATCCATATTTCCGCGGTGAAGCTGCCGCAGGGTGTCACGCCGGTCATCCAGGACCGCGACTTCACCATCGCGACCATCGCAGCACCTGCCGGCCTCAAGTCCGAGGAAGAGGCAGCGACCGAAGAAGCTGCGACGGAAGAGAAGGAAGGCGAGTAATCGTCTTCTTGGCATTCGGGAGCCGTTTCCATGCTGCTCATCGCAGGACTTGGCAATCCGGGCTCCCGCTATGCGAAAAACCGGCACAATATCGGTTTCATGGCGGCGGATGAAATACACCGCCGCCATCGCTTTTCTCCCTGGCAAAAGAAATTCCAGGCGGAGATCGCCGACGGCACCATCGGCGGCGAAAAGGTACTTCTAATCAAACCGCAGACCTTCATGAACCTTTCCGGCCAGGCGGTCGGCGAGGCCATGCGTTTCTACAAGCTCTCATCCTCCGATCTCGTGGTCATCTATGACGAATTGGACCTGCCTGCCGGCAAAGTACGCGTCAAGACGGGCGGTGGAGCAGGCGGGCACAACGGCATCAAATCGATCGATGCACATTGCGGCAAGGATTACCGCCGCATTCGGCTCGGCATCGGCCATCCGGGTGTCAAGGAACTGGTGCACGGTCATGTGCTGGGCGATTTCGCCAAGGCCGACAGCGAATGGCTGGAGCCGCTTCTGGCGGCCATAGCGGACAATGCGGATTTGCTGGTCAAGGGCGACGATAACAGCTTCATGAACCGCGTGTCGCTGGCGATGGGCGGAGGTGATCCGCGCTCGAACGGGCGAAAGGACAAGGGCGCCGGGAAACCGGCCGGCGCTGCCAAGGGCCAGAGTCATATACGCCAGGCACGCCCCGCCAAACCGGCAGCCGATATCCCCGCCAGCGGCCCCATGGCCGATATGCTGAAGAAGCTCTTCGGCAAGAAGGATTGAGTTAGGCCGCGGCCGACACTATATTGAGGCAACACGAATTCCGTGTTTTCGTGAGGCTGTGAGATGAAGAATATCACCATTTCCATGGATGAGGAATTGGCGCAACGTATTCGCGTAGCGGCCGCAAAGGCTGGAAAAAGCGTCTCCCGCTACATGGCCGAAGCAGGCGAGGAAAAAATGCAGGCGGAAGGGACCAGTCGCCGGAGCCGGCAACTTGAAGCATTGGAAAAGATTTTAAGCGGTCCCCAATGGGATGTGACGGAGAACGATCGTATGCCCACCGCCGAGGAACGCAATGCCCGGCGTTAAGGTGTTCGTCGACACCAACGTCCTCCTCTACATCCATGATCGTAAAAATCCGGATAAGCGCGAACGGGCGCGGGCTTGGCTTGAGATTTTGGCGCTGCAAGATCGCGCTCAGATAAACCTGCAAGTCCTCAACGAACTCACTTACGTATTCCTCAGAAAGAAGTGGTTCGATAGCCCTACGATCGCATTTGCCATTGTCGACCAGTTTGCTGCCTTCGGCGACAGGCCATTGGATCAGGCAGATGTGGAGTGTGCCCGTACACTTCACATGAAAACCGCATATTCCTGGTGGGACTGCCTTCTCCTTGCCTCTGCCATCGAGTTGAAGTGCCGCTACTTCCTTTCCGAGGACCTGCATGACGGCCATGCAATTGAAGGCTTGACGATCGTCAATCCTTTCCTGCACAGAGCAGGCGACATTCTCCCTTTGTAAGACAAGGAACGGACAGCATGGGTTTCAAATGCGGCATCGTCGGCCTGCCGAACGTCGGCAAATCGACGCTTTTCAACGCGCTGACCAAGACGGCGGCGGCACAGGCCGCGAACTATCCCTTCTGCACGATCGAGCCGAATACCGGCGAGGTCGCCGTGCCTGATCCTCGGATGAAGGCGATCGCCGCGGTCGCCAAGTCGCAGAACATCATTCCGACCCGCATCTCCTTCGTCGATATCGCCGGCCTCGTGCGCGGCGCCTCCAAGGGCGAAGGCCTGGGCAACCAGTTCCTCGCCAATATCCGCGAGGTCGATGCCATCGTCCATGTGCTGCGCTGCTTCGAGGATGACGACATCACCCATGTCGAGGGCCGCATCGATCCGGTTTCCGATGCCGAGACGGTCGAGACGGAGCTCATGCTCGCCGATCTCGAAAGCCTCGAGCGCCGCATCGTGCAGATCCGCAAGCGCGCCACCGGCAAGGACAAGGAAGCGCTGACCATCCTGCCGATGATGGAAAAAGCGCTTGAGCTCCTGCAGAACGGCAAGCCGGTGCGCCTGCTGCTCAAAGGTATTTCGGCAGAAGACCTTGCCATCCTTCAGGGCCTCAACCTCCTGACCTCGCATCCCGTCCTCTATGTCTGCAACGTCGCGGAAAGCGACGCAGCGACCGGCAACGACCACACCAGGGCCGTCGAAAAGATGGCGAAGGAGCAAGGTGCGGAAACCGTCATCATTTCCGCGGCGATCGAGGCCGAAGTGGCGCAGCTTTCAGACGAGGAAGCCAAGGAGTATCTCGATGCCATGGGGCTTGAGGAACCCGGCCTCGACCGGCTGATCCGTGCCGGCTACAGGCTGCTCGATCTCATCACCTATTTCACCGCCGGCCCAAAGGAGACCCGCGCCTGGACGATTCCGCGCGGAACCAAGGCGCCGCAGGCGGCAGGTGTCATCCACACCGATTTCGAGCGCGGCTTCATCCGTGCGCAGACGATCGCCTATAATGATTACGTCACGCTCGGCGGCGAAGTGGCGGCCAAGGAGGCCGGCAAGGCCCGCGACGAAGGCAAGGAATATGTGGTGCAGGATGGCGACGTGATGCTGTTCAGGTTCAATACCTGATCCATCCCGGTTCAATCATTCCGGAGGAGGCGGAATATGGATATGAAGCTTCATCATTACGCCTATGAAGACTTTACCATAGGCTTGGAATTGCCTCTGGGACCGAAGGAGGTGACGGCGGAGGAGATCGTCGCCTTCGCCGGCGAATTCGACCCGCAGCCCTTCCATCTTGACGAGGCGGCGGGAAAGGCCAGCATCCTCGGCGGTCTCGCCGCCTCCGGTTGGCACACCATCTGCATGCTGATGCGCATGATGTGCGATGCCTATATCACCGGCTCCACCTCACAGGGCGCCCCCGGCGTCGATTTCGTCAAATGGAAGAAGCCCGTGCTGGCCGGCGATACGCTGAGCGGCAGGACCAGAGTCCTCGACCGCCGCGTCTCCCGATCGAAGCCCGATCTCGGCTTCGTCACAGTGCATCATGAATTGTTCAATCAGAATGGCGAAAGCGTCTGCGAAGCGCAGCACGTCGCCATGTTCCTGCTGCGCGATCCGCAAGGCTTGGTCAAGGAGGCGGCGCGATGAGCCTTCTGGAAGAACAGATCGGCGTCGAACAGACGCTCGGCAGCTATACCTTCAGCGCCGAAGACATCATCCGCTTCGCCACGCTCTATGATCCGCAGCCCTTCCACATCGATCCGGAAGCCGCGAAGAAGAGCAATTTCGGCGCGCTCTGCGCATCCGGCTGGCACACCACCGCCGTCTGGATGAAGCTTAACGTGCAATCGATGGCAGAAGCGCTGAAGATGGCGAAATCCCGCGGCGAGCCGTTGCCGGTCTTCGGCCCCTCCCCCGGCTTCGAGAACCTCAAATGGCCGAAGCCCGTCTATGCCGGCGACACGATCACCTACAAGCGCACCATCAAGGCGATCCGTCCCCTCGCCTCCCGCCCCGGCTGGTCGATGCTGAACATGCACTCCTCCGCCTTCAATCAAGACGGCATGAAAGTGATGGAGTTCGACAGCGCCGCGCTGGTGAAGGTGTAAGAAACCGCTGATTGATATTCTCTCAGTCTCGCGACGTTACTCTCCCCACCGGTCCTTCGGACCATCTCTCCTCCATGGCATGGGTCGAAGAAAGGGCGTCAAGCCTTTCCACTGCGTCCATCATCTCCGATTGCGGGAAGAGACGGCAGGTCTGCAAGACGAGTCGATCAAGCGACTATAGCGGTTCTTTATTTCGATGGAATCGCCATTCACCCCCCTCTGGCCTGCCGGCCATCTCCCCCACAAGGGGGGAGATTGGATATGCGTTCTTGCTTTCGCTAATTACCGACGTTGCGGAATTAAGCTCCGCCATCGATGTCAGCTAATCTCCCCTGGGGAGATGGCCGGCAGGCCAGACGGGGGTATTAGCACCAACGCTTCCGTCTAAAATTGAAAGTTCTAATTCCTCTCAATGATGACTGCACCGCACCACGAGAGAGCCAAAATCCCTTTCTTGCATACATACCAACTGTACGGTATGTATATTGACATGCCTAGGCCGACCAAACATCACCCTGAACGCGGCGGTGCCAGAACACGCCTTCTTGATGCCGCCGTCGATATGATCCGCGCGAAGGGCTTTGCCGCGACTTCGGTCGACGAGCTTTGCCAGACCGCCGCGGTGACCAAGGGCTCGTTCTTTCACCACTTCAAGAGCAAGGAGGAACTCGGGGTCGCAGCCGCACGCCATTGGGCCGAAACCACCAGCGCCTTCTTTGCCGTCGCCCCCTATCACGCGCATGACGATCCGCTCGATCGCGTGCTGGCCTATGTTGCCTTCCGCAAGTCGATCATCGTGGGCGAACTGGCCGAATTCACCTGTCTGGTGGGCACGATGGTGCAGGAGGTCTATGCGCAATCGCCCGCCATTCGCGATGCTTGTGGTGACAGTATCTTCGGCCATGCTTCCACCCTAGAAGCGGACATTGACGCCGCCATCAAGAACCGGGGCGTGAAGGGCGATTGGACGGCCGACAGCCTGGCCCGCCATACGCAGACGGTGATCCAGGGTGCTTTCGTGCTGGCAAAAGCCGCAAATAATCCCGCGCTGGCGCGCGAGAGCCTCGATCATCTCGACCGGTATATCCGTCTCCTCTTCGAGCGCCCAAACATGGAGCAAGTGACGCCATGAAGCAGACTACCCAACTCGCCTGCGCCTGCGGAAAATTTCATCTGGAGTTGGAGGCTGCGCCGATCATCGGCGCGGAATGCCATTGCAGCAGTTGCCGCGAGGCGGGCGCGAGACTGCAGACCCTCCCCACGGCCGGACCGGTTCTGCAGCAGAACGGGGGAACGCGCTTCGTTCTCTACCGCAAGGATCGCGTCCGTTTTCTGGATGGCGCTGAATGGCTCAAGGAGTTCCGCCTCAAGCCAGAGTCCAAAACCCGTCGCGTCATCGCCACATGCTGCAACACGCCCGTCTTTCTCGAATTCCAGGGTGGGCATTGGCTCAGCCTCTATGAGAGCCTATGGCCCGAAGGCACAACGCCTCCTCCCGCTCTACGAACGATGACGAGCGATATCCCGGCTGGTACGACGCTCAGTGACGATGTTCCGAACGCGAAGCACCACTCATTTTCGTTTTTTGCCAAGCTGCTGAGCGCATGGATCGCCATGGGGTTCCGAAGCCCCAAGGTCCAAATTAACGGAGCGATCGATGCCTGATCTCGGGAGAGCGGCCTGACAGATGGCTGGATAAACACGGCCCGGTCCAGGCACTGCCTCCTCAGTTCCCTTCGAATTCCACCAGCGTACGCACGGTTACGCCAAGCGCCTCAAGCTTCTTGCGGCCGCCGAGATCGGGCAGATCGATGATGAAGCAGGCGGCAACGACCTCCGCGCCCATCTGCAGGAGGAGCCTGGTCGCGCCCTCCGCCGTCCCGCCGGTGGCGATCAGATCGTCAACCAGGATGACCTTTTCACCCGGCACGATGGCATCGCGGTGCATCTCCATTTCGTCGACGCCATATTCGAGGCTATAGGCGATGCGCACCGTATCGTGCGGCAGCTTGCCCTTCTTGCGGATCGGCACGAAGCCGGCCGAGAGCTGATGCGCGATGGCGCCACCCAGGATGAAGCCCCGCGCCTCGATGCCCGCTACCTTGTCGACCTTGCCGCCCGCATAGGGATAGACCAGCTCGTCCACCGCCCGCCGGAAGGCGCGCGCATTGCCCAGAAGCGTCGTGATGTCGCGAAACATAATACCGGGCTTCGGATAATCTGGAATGGTCCGGATGGATTCTTTCAATGTTTCACGCAGCGCCGAATCCATGTGATTTCCTTTCGATCAAGGCCGATACTCGCAGGCATTCCTGCCAAAGAAAAGGGCGCCAGCGGCGCCCTTTTCTTTGGCAGATGGTCTCCGCGATCAATGCGCGACATTCGCCCAGACGCGGCGCTTGACCAGATAGACCAAACCGGCGAACAGGACGAGGAAGACCATGACGCGGAAACCGGTCCGCTTGCGGGCTTCCAGATGCGGCTCAGCCGCCCACATCAGGAATGCCGAGACGTCGCGCGAATACTGATCGAGCGTCTCCGGCGACCCGTCGTCATAGGTGACCTGGCCATCATCGATCGGCTTCGGCATGGCAAGCGACTTGCCCGCGATGAAATACGGGTTGTAGTGCGTGCCTTCCGGGATCTCCATGCCTTCCGGCGGGGTGTGATCATATCCGGTCAAAAGCGCATGGATATAGTCAGGGCCGGCTTCCGCATATTGCGTGAAGATGTCGAAGATGAAGGTCGGGAAGCCGCGTTCGACGGCACGAGCCTTGGCGATCAGCGAGAAATCGGGGGGAGCCGCGCCGCCGTTGGATGCCGCCGCCGCCGCGTCATTCGGGAATGGCGACGGGAAATAGTCGGTCGGAATGCCCTTGCGGGTGAACATCTCGCCATCAGCGTTCGGCCCGTCCTGAATATCGTATTCGGCGGCGAGGGCTTTAACCTGGTCTTCGGTGTAGCCAAGCTCTTCCAGCGAGCGGAAGGCCACAAGCTTCATCGAATGACAGCTGGAGCAGACCTCCTTGTAGACCTTCAGGCCGCGCTGCAGCTGGCCCTTGTCATAGGTTCCGAACGGACCGGCAAAGGACCAGCTTTCCTGATGCGGCTTTTCAATCGGAAAATGCGTCGGCTCCGCTTCGCTGTGTTGTTCCTGGGCAAGAGCGCCGCCGACGGTAAGCATGACGCCGAAGCCGAGCGTAGCAAGACCGGTGAGGATCGTTTTCATGGGACAGTCCTTAATATCTGGCAGTTCGCTCAGCCTTTGGTTTCCGGAGCGGCGGTCGCGCCGGCGGGCACGGCACCGCCTTTCGACTTGGCCAGCACCGCTTCGGTAATCGAGTTCGGCAACCGCTTCGGCGTCTCGATCAGTCCGAGAACCGGCATGATGACGAGGAAGAAAACGAAGTAGTAGAGGGTGGCCATCTGCGCCATGACGACATAGACGCCTTCCGCCGGACGCGAGCCGAGCCAGCCGAGCAGGATGGCATCGGCCACGAACAGCCAGAAGAAGAGCTTGTACCACGGACGATAGACCGCCGAACGCACCTTGGAAGTATCGAGCCAGGGAACCAGGAACAGGATCGCGATCGAGCCGAACATCGTCAGCACGCCGCCAAGCTTGGAATCGATCGGGCCGATATTGAAGGTGATGGCGCGCAGCATCGCGTAGAACGGCAGGAAATACCATTCGGGAACGATGTGGGCGGGCGTCTTCAGCGAATCAGCCGGAATGTAATTGTCCGGATGCCCGAGATAGTTGGGCATGTAGAAGATGAAATAGGCAAACAGGATGAAGAACAGCACCATGGCGAAGCCGTCTTTCACGGTCGCATAGGGCGTGAACGGCACCGTATCTGTCTTCGACTTGACCTCGATGCCGGTCGGGTTGGTCTGCCCGGTCACATGCAGGGCCCAGACGTGCAACACGACGACGCCCGCGATCATGAACGGCAGCAGATAGTGCAGCGAGAAGAAGCGGTTCAGCGTCGGGTTATCCACCGCGAAGCCGCCGAGCAGCAATTGCTGGATCGGGTCGCCGATGATCGGGAAGGCGGTGAAGAAGCCGGTGATGACGGTGGCGCCCCAGAACGACATCTGCCCCCACGGCAGCACGTAGCCCATGAACGCCGTCGCCATCATCAGGAGATAGATGATGACGCCGAGGATCCACAGCAGCTCACGCGGCGCCTTGTAGGAGCCGTAATAGAGGCCGCGAAAAATATGGATATAGACGGCGACGAAGAACATCGATGCGCCGTTGGCATGCATGTAGCGCAGAAGCCAGCCGGAATTCACGTCGCGCATGATCTTTTCAACCGAATCGAACGCGAGGCTCGTGGCTGATGCATAGTGCATGGCGAGAACCACGCCCGTCAGGATCTGCGAAACCAGCATGATCGCCAGGATGCCGCCGAACGTATAGGCATAGTTCAGATTGCGCGGGACCGGATAGGCGATGAAGGAATCATAGACGAGGCGCGGCAATGGCAGCCTTGCGTCAATCCATTTTTCGATGCCGGTGCTCGGCGTGTAGGTGGAATGTCCGCCACTCATATCGTGTCTCCCAATAACCCTTTAGCCGATCTTCACGTGCGTGTCGGAGAGGAATTCATACGGCGGAATAGCCATGTTCTCCGGCGCCGGACCGCTGCGGATGCGCCCGGCCGTATCGTAGGTCGAGCCATGGCAGGGGCAGAACCAGCCACCATACTCACCCGATTCGCCGAGGGGAATGCAGCCCAGATGCGTGCAGATGCCGATCATGATGAGCCAGTTTTCCTTGCCCTCGCCCGCTGAACGCTCGAGATCGGTAGCCGGTGCGTCGGACGCCAGGTTGGCGTTGCGCGCGACCGGGTCTTTCAGGGCGGAAAGGGCCGTGTTCTTGGCGTCGTCGACTTCCTTCGGCGTGCGATTGCGGATGAAGATCGGCTTGCCGCGCCATTTGACCGTCAGCGACATGCCTTCCGTCACGGAAGAAATATCCACTTCGATCGAAGCTGCCGCGAGCGTTGAAGCATCGGGGCGCATCTGGTCGATGAAAGGCCATGCGAGACTGGCCGCCCCGACGACACCCGCCATCCCGGTCGCTATATAGAGAAAATCACGCCGTGTCGGCTCAGCCGTGTCGTGTGCGCTCACGAGACCTATCCTTTCCAACTTTCATTTTTACAAGGTATTCCGCGTCCCCTCATTTTGAGATCGGCCCATGGCGAATGGGCCGGCGGAATCCCCCGGCATGTTGCGTGGTTTCTAGGCGTGATGTTGCGGCTTGTCCAGACGGCAGGGCGCCATTACGGCAGGATGTCGCAGGCTATGCACTGGAGAGAATGGTGAATGGTGAATAGCGAATGGCAAGCACCAAATTTCTATTCACTATTCACTATTTCACTATTCACTTCTCCCAATGAAGCCGCCGGACTGGCGTGCCCAAAGCCCGGCATAAATTCCGCCACGGGCAAGCAGCTCCTCATGGGTGCCTTCCTCGACGATGCGCCCCCGATCCATCACTACAAGACGGTCGAGCCGCGCGATGGTGGAGAGCCGGTGCGCAATGGCGATGACCGTCTTGCCTTCCATCAGGCTGTAGAGGTTCTCCTGTATCGCCGCTTCCACCTCCGAATCGAGCGCCGAGGTCGCCTCGTCCAAGATGAGGATCGGCGCATTCTTCAGGATCGCGCGCGCAATGGCGATGCGCTGCCGCTGCCCGCCTGATAGTTTCACCCCGCGTTCGCCAACAAAGGCGTCGAAGGCCTTGCGTCCCTTGAAATCCTCAAGCGACGCGATGAACTCGTCCGCCTCCGCCTGGCGCGCAGCGGCGAGCACTTCCTCCTCCGTCGCATCGTCGCGGGCAAGCAGGATATTGTCCTTCAGCGAGCGGTGCAGAAGCGCCGTCTCTTGGCTCACCACGGCGAAGGCCCTTCTCAATGATGCCTGCGTCACGTCGCGTATGTCCTGCCCATCGACCAGGATACGCCCCTTTTCAACATCGAAGAGCCGCAGGATCAGGTTGATCAGCGTCGTCTTGCCGGCGCCCGAATGACCCACCAGGCCGATGCGCTCGCCGCCCCTGATGGAAAGGCTGATATCGTCAAGCACCCCGCCTTCCTTGCCGTAATGGAACGTGACGTGCCGGACGTCGATCGCACCCTTGGTCACCTCAAGCGGCTTTGCCCCCGACCGGTCTTCCAGGCCGAGCGGTGCGGAGACGAGCCGCATCGAATTCTCGATCAGGCCGAGTTGCCGGAACATGCCGTTGAGCTGCATCATCAGCCGCCCGAGCAGCATGTTGAGGCGCAGCACCAGCCCGAGCGTGAACGACACCTGCCCCACCGTCACCACGCCCTTGGTCCAGAGATCGATGGCGAGTACCGCCACGGTCACGATCATCAGGCCGGAGAGCGCCGCCAGCGCCACGCGCACGCCGGTCAGCGAGCGGTAGAGCGGCAGGAGCGCGCCCAGATAGCGGTCGAATCCGTCGCGTAAGTAAGCTTCGTCCGCATCGGCCGTGTTGAGCTTGATCGTCTGGATATTGGAATAGCTGTCGACGATGCGCCCGTTGATCATCGAGCCTGCTTCGGCCGTTGCCTCCGCGCGCTTGCGGATCAGCGGCACATAGTGGCGCGCGATAAACGCGAATGCGATGATCCAAGCGATCACCGCCGCCGCCAGCCGCCAGTCGAGGCTGCCCACCAGCGCAAGCGTCGTGAAACTGTAGATCAGCATGAACCAGACCACCTGGATGAAGCTGATCATCAGGTCGCCCGCCGCCTGCCCCGCCTGCCAGACCTTGGTGGCGATGCGCCCGGCGAAATCGTTCTGGAAAAACGCGTAGGACTGGCGCAGCACGTAAGAATTGGCCTGCCAGCGGATCAGATTGTAGAAGCCGGGCGACAGCGTCTGATCGTCAAGCAGCGTATTCAGCGCCGTGACGACCAGACGGACGATGAGCACCGTCACCGCCATGAAGGCGAGTTCCGGCCCCGCCTCCGCCAGAAGACCTTGCCAGCTCTTGTCCGCCGCCTGGCTCAGAATATCGACCAGCCTGCCCATGAAATAGAACAGCCCCGCCTCCACCAGCGGCGCAAGCCCGCCAGCGATGAGGGCGAGCGCCAGCGGCCCCTTCGCCTGCCGGCCATAGTGCCAGAGGAAGCGAAGGGTCGTGTCTGGCGGACGCAAATTGTCCGTCTTGCGGAAGGGATCGATCCAGCGTTCGAAGACGCCGTATATCGCTTTCATTCGGTTCTACTCTTCTTATTCCGCCGCCATCTCCTCCGACACGCGGTCGTCGAAGCCGAGGAACCCACCGGACTGCCGCGCCCAAAGCCCGGCATAGATGCCGCCCCGCGCGATCAGCTCCTCATGTGTGCCCTCCTCGACGATTCGCCCCCGATCCATCACGATCAGGCGATCGAGCGCCGCAATGGTCGAAAGCCGATGTGCAATGGCGATGACGGTCTTGCCCTCCATCAGGCGATAGAGATTGTCCTGGATCGCCGCTTCCACTTCAGAATCGAGTGCCGAGGTCGCCTCGTCGAGGATGAGGATGGGAGCATCCTTCAGTATGACCCTGGCGATCGCGATGCGCTGGCGCTGCCCGCCGGAGAGTTTCACCCCGCGTTCGCCGACATGGGCATCGAAGCCCTTGCGGCCTTTCGGATCGGTCAGCGATTGGATGAAATCGCATGCCTCGGCGCGGTTCACCGCCTCCAGCATCATCGCCTCCGTCGCATCCGGACGGCCATAAAGGATATTGTCGCGTACCGAGCGATGCAGGAGCGATGTGTCCTGCGTAACCATGGCGATATTGGCGCGCAGCGATTCCTGCGTCACCTCCGCGATATCCTGGCCGTCGATCAGGATCCGGCCGGCTTCCACGTCGTAGAAGCGCAGCAACAGGCTGACCAGCGTCGACTTGCCAGCGCCGGACCGTCCGACCAGGCCGATCTTCTCGCCCGGACGGATCGTCAGCGCCAGATCGTCGATGACGCCCTTGCCCTTGCCGTAGTGGAAGCGGACATGATCGAAGACGATCCCGCCCTTCGAGACATGCAGGGCGGGCGCTCCCGGCATATCCGTGACCAGCTGCGGCTGCGCGATAGATGCCATGCCGTCCTGCACCGTGCCGATATTCTCGAACAGCGCCGACATTTCCCACATGATCCACTGCGACATGCCGTTCAAGCGCAGAACGAGGCCGATACTGACCGCCACCGCGCCGATAGTCACCGCCTCGCCCAGCCAAAGCCAGATGCCGATGCTGCCCACCGAAAAGAGCAGGATGCAGTTCAGCATATAGAGCGAGAAATAGAACTTCGTCACCAGCCGCATCTGGCGGTTGACCGTGTCCTGGAAGGTCAGGAGGCTCTCGCGGGCGTACTCCTCCTCCCGGTTGGAATGGGAGAAGAGCTTGACCGTCGCGATATTGGTGTAGCTGTCGACGATCCGCCCCGTCATGGTCGAGCGCGCGTCAGCCTGCTCCTCCGAAATGACGCGCATCTTCGGAATGAAGAAACGCAAGAGCCCGATATAGCCTACCACCCAGACGGCAAAAGGCATCATCAGCCTCCAGTCCGCCGAGGCTGCAATGATGAGCGTGCCGGTGAAATAGACCACGACGTAGTTGAGCACGTCGAGGAGCTTCATCACCGTCTCGCGCACCGCGAGCGCTGTCTGCATCAGCTTGGTCGAGACCCTGCCCGCGAACTCATCCTGGAAAAAGGCCATCGACTGGCGAATCAGATAGCGATGGATCATCCAGCGCACCCGCATCGGATAATTGCCAAGCAGCGTCTGGTGGATGACCAGCGAGTGGAACAGCACCACGGTCGGCAGAACCACCAGGACGACGCCGGCGATCAGCGCCAGCCGCGCGCCCTCATTGGCGAGGAACGTCTCCCGCGACTGGTTCGAAAGCCAGTCGACGATATTGCCGAGAAAGGCGAACAGCGACACTTCGAGAACCGCGATCGACGCGGCGCCAAGCGCCATCAACCCGATCCAGGGCCAGGCGCCTTTGGTGTAGTACATGCAGAACGCGACAAGGCCACGCGGTGGTTCGCGCAGCTCGATGTCGGGAAATGCATGCAGCCTTTGCTCAAACCAGCGGAACATTATGAAACCTCATATGCGGTTGCCTCATCACCCAGGCAAGGTTGCGCAGCGGGAGAGACAGGAAAAGAAACGGAAACCGATGGAAGCTGCCGGACGGGCGGCAATGTCTTAAGACACGAAAAACCAAGGGACATGACACAGACCTGCAAGCACGGGAAAACGGCTGCGGTACTGCGTCAGGACGGAGATACGAAATCTGGAGAAAGAACTACCGGATAAAACGATCGGGCGCAGAACCGCGGAACATGGAGGAAGGCATTGCTGCCTTCGGCCATGGGAGAAGTCTGGTCATGATGATCATGGACACCTCCATCGGTTCGTCTCGGGGTGCTTCTATAGACAATCCCGACACTTTTGGCGAGAGCCTTCGCGACAAAATGTCCACCCGCTCGCCCGAAACTGACAGCTATTGCCATTCGATGATGTGATGGCTACCCAGCATTCATGAATTTTCGCATTGCCCTCTACCAGCCGGATATTCCCGGCAACACCGGAACGATCCTGCGCATGGCCGCCTGCCTCGGCATCGGCGTGGATGTGATCGAGCCCGCCGGCTTCGACATCTCCGACAGGGCACTGCGTCGCGCCGGCATGGATTATCTCGAGCAGGCCGCCCTCACCCGCCATCTCGATTGGGCACATTTCGAAGAATGGCGAAAGAACGAGAACCGGCGGCTTGTGCTGTTCTCGACCAGGGCCGCCGAGCCCTACACCCGCTTCGCCTTCAAGCCCGGCGACATACTGCTGTTCGGGCGCGAATCGGCGGGCGTTCCCGACCACGTCCATGAACGCGCCGATGCCCGACTGCTGATTCCGATGGTGGAAAGCGCCCGCTCGCTCAACATCGCCCTGTCGGCGGCGATGGCGGCAGGTGAATGGTGAATGGTGAATGGTGAATGGTGAATGGTGAATGGTGAATGGTGAATGGTGAAACAGATAACAAAATCAGTCATCTGTTCATCAAAGCATATTTCTTTCTATTCACTGTTCACTATTTTTCCATTCACTAGTCCGCCGTCGGCAGCCGCCGCATGGTGAATTCGATCACGTCGTCGGGCCGCTCGCACCAACTCTCGATCTCGGTCCAGTAGGCGGCCTTTGGAAAGAGCGTGAACCATTCCCGTGCCTTTTCGCGGGCATCGTGGCGCGGCAGCGTGAATGTTTCGCGGATGAAGCCATCGCGCGGCAAGCGCTGCTTGCGGGCGCGGCCTGCCTCTAACTGCTTGCGCAAGCCGTTGAGCGGCGGACGGGGTAGATTGGCGGTCATCGTGAACCCTCGCAAAACCCTTCGCCGGTAAGGTAACGTGGATGCAACCAGAAAACGAGTCATTTCTTGGGGAGCAAGCCCCTCCGGTCCCGCTCGCCAGCTTTATCCCTTTGCCGCATATCCATAGTTTGCTACGAAACCCTAAAAAGGATAAAATTTCTTATGCAACGTCCTGATATTCCAACCACGCTTCCGCCCGAACTCGAGGAGAAAAAGGCCATCGCCAAGGCCTGGTTCGAGGAATTGCGCGACAGGATATGCGCGAGCCTGGAAAAGTTGGAGGACGAACTCGAAGGCCCGCTGTCCGACCGTGAGCCTGGGCGATTCGTCCAGACGCCCTGGCAGCGGGAAGAAGGCAATGGCGGCGGTGGCGTGATGTCGATCATGCATGGCCGTGTCTTCGAAAAGGTCGGCGTTCACACCTCGACGGTCTTCGGCGAATTCTCGCCCGAGTTCCGCAAGCAGATCCCCGGTGCGGAGGAGGACCCGCGCTTCTGGGCGTCGGGCATTTCGCTGATCGCTCATCCGCAGAATCCGAACGTCCCTGCCGTGCATATGAACACGCGCATGGTCGTCACCTCGCGCCAGTGGTTCGGCGGCGGGGCTGATCTGACGCCGGTTCTCGACCGCCGCCGCACCCAGGATGATCCCGACACCCAGGCCTTTCACAAGGCGCTGAAATTCGTCTGTGACAGGCACTCCAACGTTGCCGATTACGACAAGTTGAAAGCCTGGTGCGACGAATATTTCTTCCTGCCCCATCGCAACGAGCAGCGCGGCATCGGTGGCATTTTCTACGACTGGCTGCATTCCTCCGATGAGGCAGGCGGCTGGGACGCCGATTTCAATTTCACCCGCGATGTCGGGCGCGGCTTTTCGGTGATCTACCCGCACATCGTGCGGCAGAACTTCAATCTGGACTGGACCACCGACGACCGTCAGGAACAACTCGTCCGGCGCGGCCGCTATGTCGAGTTCAACCTGCTCTACGACCGCGGCACCATCTTCGGGCTGAAGACCGGCGGCAATGTCGACGCCATCCTGTCATCCATGCCGCCGACGGTGAAATGGCCCTGAGCCACTCAAGATAGAAGACAACCGGGTTCAGCCCTCCCCGGAAATCTCGCGCAGTTTGTCGAGCAGCGCCGCGCGGTCGAGCGAAAAGCCGGATTCGATCCAGAGGTCTTCGAGCGCCCGCTGCACGCGCCCAACCTCCGGCCCCTTTTTCACCCCGGCCGCGATGAGGTCGCCGCCCGAAAGCGGGAAACGCGGCGCCTCATAGGTTTCCGCCTGCTGCAGAAGGCGCGCATAACGCCCCGCGTCCATCATGGCCGTTGCATCGCCGCCCGCCGCCTCGACCCGAACTGCCGCAAGCGCCAGCCGCAAGCGGTCAAGAACGGCCTGTTTGCTGCCGCGATAGATCCGGCGGGCGAGTCCCAGATCGGACAGGTTCGGCTTTGGCGCTTCCGCTCGAGCCCATGCCTCGAGCCGTGCGCGCTCGGCATTCGACATCCTCATCCGCTCGCCTAGCTCCTCCATCCGCGCCGCATCGGGCGGGATCAGGCTTTCGAGCCTGAGCAGCGCATCCGGTTCCCAGTCCAGATCCTGTTCGGCGCGGACGAGGCCGTGAATGGCGTCGATGCCCCATTTCTCGCTTTCCGGCAGGATGATGTTCAGAACGCCGGTCTGCCGCATCCATAGAAGCGACCGCGAGGGATCGGGGGCGGAGAGAAGCTTCTTCAGCTCGTCCCATATCCGCTCCCTCGAAAGGCCCGTCAGCCCGTCTTTCAGACGCGTGCAGGCTTTCAGCCCCTGCGCTTCCGGCCGCCCGGATCCATACCAGGCGAAGAAGCGGAAGAAGCGCAGGATGCGCAGGAAATCTTCCCTGATGCGCGTTTCGGCATCACCGATGAAGCGCAGGGTCCGCGTTTCGATATCCCCGAGTCCACCGACATGGTCCACCACCGTGCCATCCGCCTTCGCATAGAGCGCATTGATGGTGAAGTCGCGGCGCTCGGCATCGACCTTCCAGTCGCGCCCGAAGGCGACTTTCGCCCGTCGACCGTCGGTATCAATGTCGGCGCGAAGCGTCGTCACCTCGAACGGGCGGCCAGCGGCCACGACGGTTATCGTTCCATGCTCAATGCCGGTCGGTACCGCCTTGAAGCCGCAGTCTGTCGCGCGACGCATTGTCTCCTCAGGCAGCGTCGTCGTCGCGATATCGATATCGCTGACCTCCTGGCCGAGCAGCGTGTTGCGGATCGCGCCGCCGACGATGCGCGCCTCCTCTCCGTCGCTCGAAAGCGCGTTGAGCAGCGATTGCAGATGCTTGTCGGCGAGCCAAGGCGCCCGTCCGGCTATGGAAACGACGTTGCTCAAGCGTAGAGCCTTTCATAAAGCGTGCGGATGATGCCCGCGGTCACGCCCCAGATGAAGCGGTCCTGATAGGGCATCGTATAATAGAACCTCTCGCGGCCTTCCCACACCCTGCTCTCGCTGCGGTGGTTGCGCGGGTCCATCAGGAAGGAAAGCGGCACCTCGAAGACATCCGCCACCTCGTCCGGATTGGGAACGACGTCAAAGGGCGGGCGAACCACAGCCAGCACCGGCGTGATGGAATAGCCGGTGGTCGTGAGATAGCGCGGCAGGCGGCCGAGAAGCTCCGTCCTGTCGCCTGTCAGGCCGATTTCCTCATGCGCCTCGCGCAGCGCCGCGTGTTCCGCCGTACCGTCCTCGGGATCGATGGCGCCGCCCGGAAAGGCGATCTGGCCCGAATGCTTGCGCAGCGATGCATTGCGCAAGGTCAGAAGCATCGTCGCCTCCGGGCCGCGATCGACGACGGGGACGAGCACCGCCGCGTCCCGCATCTTCGTCGCCGCGATCATCTGGTCGAGATCGGGATTGAGCAAATGGTCGCCGCGATCCTCGCTCACCCCGTGATGGCCGAGATCGGCGATGCGCCCCGCGAAATCTCGCGCCGAAAATGCATCGGCGTCGCCATGCCTGAATTCTCCCCGGACGAACTTCACGAGCGGAACGCCTCCAGCTGATCGGCGGGCATAATCGGAAAAACCGCGCCTTTTGAGCGCACCACAAACATGGAGCGCCCGTCGACCTCCACATCTTCGCCCAGCGCCACCAGATCGTACATGACGGGCCGTGACAGAAGGGCCTCCAGCCGGCCGCGTACCTTGAGGTATGGTTTCAATCCTTCATTCTCACGCGCGATCTCGAAGCGCAGCGGATGGTCCGGGCCGGCCTCCACCACGTCGCCGACATTGGTGCGGAAGGTCAGGATTTGGGCCGTCCCCGTACCGGACACACTCATCTCCACGCCCAAAAACGGCGCGTCCTCCACCCGGATGCCGACCTTTTCCACCGGCGTCACCAGATAGGTCCGCCCGTCCTCGTCCCTGCGCAGGATCGTCGAGAAAAGCCTGACGAGCGGTTTGCGGCCGATCGGCGTGCCCATATAGAACCAGGTGCCGTCGGCGCGGATCTCCATGTCGATATCACCGCAGAAATCGGGATTCCATTTCTCCACCGGCGGCAGGCCTTTGCCCTCCGGGTTCGCGCCGTCACTCCGGGCGCGGGCGATCAGGGCCTCCAGCCCCGGCATATCAGGTCCCTGCTTCGATGCGGAAACTACACTGCTTTTTCCCATGCGACTCGGTTATTCTCACATTGAAAATTAAGGATACGTCACGAAATAGTCACCGTTTCGCGGCTTGTCAGCATGTCATAGTGATTTAACTTGTCCATTAGGACCCTAGTTAAAGCATTAGAACCCGCTGCCACAGCGGCTAAGCCATTTGCGAGGAAGCCATGAGCGTTGTCAAAACAGCCGATCCCATCGATCCCAAGGCTCTGGTCGCTGAAGCCGAGCGCGCCCTGCAGGATATCTCGAAAATCCGGGACGCTGTCGGCACCGTCATCTTCGGGCAGGAGAGCGTCATCGAGCGCACGCTCGTAGCCCTTCTGGCGGGCGGCCATGCGCTTCTCGTCGGCGTTCCCGGCCTCGCCAAGACCAAGCTCGTGGAAACGCTCGGCACGGTGCTCGGCCTCGACGAGCGCCGCGTGCAGTTCACGCCCGACCTGATGCCCTCGGACATCATCGGCTCCGAGGTGATGGAACAGGACGCCGACGGACGCCGTTCCTTCCGCTATGTGAAGGGCCCGATCTTCGCACAGCTTCTGATGGCCGACGAGATCAACCGCGCCTCGCCCCGCACCCAGTCGGCGCTCCTGCAGGCGATGCAGGAATATCACGTGACGGTCGCTGGCGAGCGCCACGACTTGCCCTCGCCTTTCCATGTGCTGGCGACGCAGAACCCGCTGGAGCAGGAAGGAACCTATCCGCTCCCCGAGGCGCAGCTCGACCGTTTCCTCATGCAGATCGACATTCTCTATCCCGAGCTCGACGCGGAACGGCGCATCCTGCTGGAGACCACCGGCACTGCCGAAGCCAAGGCCCGCGGTGTCGTCACCGCGCTGCGGTTGAAGGAGATGCAGAACCTGATCCGCCGGATGCCGGTTTCGGAAAATGTCGTGGAAGCGATCCTCAAGCTGGTGCGTTCGGCCCGTCCGGGCACCGGCAGCGAGCACGCCGACCGCCACATCGCCTGGGGCCCCGGCCCGCGCGCCAGCCAGGCGATGACCCTCTGCGCCCGCGCCCGCGCGCTTTATGACGGCCGCCTCGCCCCCTCGGTGGACGATGTGAAGGCGCTGGCCGAGCCCGTCCTCCAGCACCGCATGGCCCTGACTTTCGCGGCCCGTGCCGACGGCATGAACGTCCGCGATGTCATCGCCAATCTCGTGAAGGCAGCCATTTGATGGCGGCGCTTGGGCAGCGTGTCGAGCCGGTCGCGACGACCGATGCGCTTGCCCGCGCCAGACAACGCGCAGCGCTGGTGCCCGATCTCCTGGTCGAGGCGCGCCGCGTGGTCAGCACCGTCATCACCGGCTGGCATGGCCGGCGCAGGCGCGGCATGGGCGAGAATTTCTGGCAATTCCGGCCCTATGTCGAAGGCGAGGCCCTGTCGCGCATCGACTGGCGGCGCTCGGCCCGTGACGATCATACCTATGTGCGCGACCGCGAATGGGAGGCCGCCCACACCGTCTGGCTGTGGACCGATCCTTCTGCCTCCATGCTCTATCAGTCCAATCTTGGCGAGGTTTCCAAGGAGTGGCGCGCGCTGGTCATCACCCTGGCGCTTGCCGAGCTTCTGTCGCGCAGCGGCGAGCGCATCGCCTATCCCGGCGTCATCGATCCCTTCGCCGCACGCAACGGCGCCGAAAGGCTCGCCTCGGCCCTCGTTCATTCCGCCGGCGTGCCCGCCCTGCCCGACATCGCCAACATCCGGCGCTTTTCCGATATCATCCTGGTCAGCGATTTCCTCCAGCCGGTCGAGGAGGTGCTGGAGCTTCTCGAACGCCTGGCCAAGCATGGCGTCCGCGCCCATCTGATCGAGATCACCGACCCGGCGGAAGAGGTCTTCCCCTATTCAGGCCGCACCGAATTCCGTGATCCCGAGACGGACGAAAGGATCACCGCGGGCCGCGCCGAGCTCTTTGCTCAGGATTACCGCAAGCTCTATCTCGCTCGCCGCGAGACGCTCGCAGCTTATTGCAAACGGCTCGGCTGGAGCTTCACCGTCAACCATACCGACCGCCCGGCTTCCGAGGCACTGGTGCGGGTGCATATGAACATGACCGCCGACATGGGCTATCAGGGAGGTGTGGCATGAACGCGCTTCCTCTCGCCTTCGGCGCACCCATGGTCCTCGCCGGGCTGATCGCCCTGCCGATCATCTGGTGGCTCCTGCGCATGACCCCGCCTCGCCCTCAGGAAGAGGTGTTCCCCCCGCTCCGCATCCTCGCCAATGTGCTGAAGAAGGAGGAAACGCCGAGCAAGAGCCCGTGGTGGATGACCCTTCTGCGCCTGGCTCTTGCCGCATTGGTGATCCTGGCGTTGGCCGAGCCCGTCTGGAACCCGCGTCCCGTCACGCTGGCCGGGGATCAGCCCGTCGCCATCGTCCTCGACAATGGCTGGGCCTCGGCTGAGGATTGGGACCAGAAGCACGACACGGCGGAACGGCTCATAAATGATGCGGAGGCGGCGGGCGCGCCGATCTACGTCATGGGCACGGCGGAGCGCACCAACGCCGAGATCGGGCCTTTCGACGCGACACGCGCGCTGGAAAGGCTTGAGGCGCTGAACCCCCGGCCGATCCCGGTCGACCGCCAACAGGCCTTCGAGCGCCTTGCCACCGCCATAACCGCCACGCCGGGCGCCCGTATCGCCTATCTCAACGATGGCGTCGAGACGGCGGATGACGCCACAGCTTTTGCACCGCTCGCGCAGAGCGGCGCGTCCTCCATGCTCTGGTACCGGCCCGATACCGCCAATCTCGCCGGCCTCGCCTCGGTCGAGAACGGGGCCGACGCGCTCGTCGTCCACGCCATTCGTCCGACCGATGCCAACCAGCCGCGCAGCGTCACCGTCGGCGCCTTCGACAACAAGGGCCGCCGCATCGCCGAGACAAGCCTTGCCTTCGGCCCGGGAAGCAGCACGGCGGAGGGGCGCATCGAGGCGCCGATCGAACTGCGCAATGATTTTTCCACCATCCGGGTCGACGGCTCCCGGCAGGCTGCCGCCACGCGTCTACTGGACGATAACGCCAAGCGGCGGCGCGTGGCGCTCATCTCCGGCGCCGAGGCCGATGCCGCCACCGCCCAGCCACTGCTGTCGCCGCTCTATTATATTTCCCGGGCGCTGCAGCCTTTCGCCGATCTGCTGCAACCGCGCACGGCCGACCTCGCCATATCGATACCCGAGCTTCTCGACCAGAAGCCCTCCGTCGTGGTGATGGCCGATATCGGCAAATTGCCGGAAGCGGCTGAACAGCGGCTTGCCGACTGGGTGTCCAAGGGCGGAACGCTCATCCGCTTTGCGGGCCCCAGGCTTGCCGGCGCCGGCGACGACGACACCTTGCTGCCGGTCACGCTCAGGCGCGGCGAACGCTCGCTCGGCGGAACGCTTTCCTGGACCGAGCCGCAGCCGCTTGCCGCCTTCCCGGCGAACGGCCCGTTTGCCGGCCTCCCCACCCCGCAGGAAGTCTCCGTCAAGCGCCAGGTGCTGGCCGATCCATCGCCCGATCTCTTCGAGAAAAGCTGGGCCAACCTCGCCGATGGAACGCCGCTCGTCACGGGCGAAACACGCGACCGTGGCCGCGTCGTGCTTTTCCACATCGCTCCCGATGCCACCTGGTCCAACCTGCCGATCAGCGGTACTTTCGTCGAGATGCTGCGCCGCATCGTCGTCCTGTCGCGCAATCTCGGCGGCACCGAAGAAAACGGCACGGCCAGCGTCTCGCTTCCGCCCTATCTCATGCTGGCGGCGGATGGCTCGATGATCCCGCCGACGCCGGAAACCAAACCGCTTACCGTGGGCGGCGGCGCCACGCCTGAGGTGAGCTACGACAATCCGCCCGGTTTCTACGGCTCCGAGGATGCGCTCTATGCACTGAACCTCCTGGGACCCCGATCGGAACTGACGCCGCTGGTCCAGCCCTCGCTCTCCTTCCCCGTCACGGCGACCGCCTATGCCGCCGATGAATCGATCCGGCTGCGCGGGCCGCTCTTCGCCGCCGCGGCAATCCTGCTCGCGCTCGACACGCTGCTCGTGCTCTGGCTCGGCGGCCATTTCCGCCCGCGCAGGGGAAGCCGGCCGCAAGGGGGCCGCAAGGCTGCCGCGATGGGCGCGGTGGTATTGCTGCTGCTGCCGGGTGGATGGCTTTTGTCAGCCTCCCCGCTCGCCGGCGGCCAGGCATTCGCGCAGACCTCCAGCCCGACACCCGCACAGTCTGCACAATCGCCGGAAACCAGCGACAACACCATCCATGACGACAGCCGGCCTGGCGATCAAGCGATGATCGATGCGGTTTCCGTTACCCACCTCGCCTATATCATCACCGGCGACAAGGCGGTCGACGACATCAGCAGGGCCGGCCTGCAGGGGCTCACGCAATTCCTGATCGAGAAGACGGCGCTGGAGCCGGGCGAGCCGATCGGCCTCGATCCCGCCCGCGACGATCTCTCCTTCTATCCGCTGATCTATTGGCCGGTCGACCCCAACGCCGCCATGCCGAGCGAGGCCGCGATCGCCAAGGTCGACGCCTATATGCAGCAGGGCGGCACCGTCCTCTTCGACACGCGTGACGAAATGGCCGCCGGCGCCGGACTCGACGGCGCCACCACGCCCGCCGGCCAGCGCCTGCGCGCCATTCTCGACGGCATGAACGTGCCGCCGCTCGAACCCGTGCCGAGCGATCATGTCCTGAGCAAATCCTTCTACATCATGCCGGATTTTCCGGGCCGTTTCCGCGGCAGCCCGCTGTGGGTGGAAGCCTCGCTCAACAGCGAGAGCCGCGAGGACCGCCCGGTGCGCACCGGCGACGGCGTTAGCCCCATTCTCATCACCGCCAATGATTTCGCCGGCGCCTGGGCGGTCGACCAGCGGGGTGCGCCGCTGCTGCCGACCGTGCCGAACGATCCCATGCAGCGAGCCTATGCGATGCGCGGCGGCGTCAACATCATGATGTACATGCTGACCGGCAACTATAAGTCCGATCAGGTTCACGTTCCCGTTCTGCTCGAACGGCTTGGGAATTAGGCCGATGTATATGTCGCTCAATTTTCAGCCGCTCTTCTCATGGCCCTGGCTTGCCGCGCTTCTCGTGCCGCTGGCGCTGCTCGTCATCGCCGGGTTGTTCTTCCGCCAGCGCGGCAGCGTCATCCGCCTGGCTGCGCTCCTGGCTCTCGCCCTCGCCCTTTTCAATCCGATCCTGATCGACGAGGAGCGCGAGCCGCTGAAAAGCGTCGTCGCCGTCGTCGTCGACCGCAGCCAGAGCCAGGATATCGGAGACAGGCGCGCCGATACCGACGCGGCCGTCAGGCAGGTCGAGCAGGAACTTGGAAAGCTGCCGCAATTCGACGTGCGCGTGGTCGAGGCGGGCCGCCCGGCAGACGATGACGACGGCACATCTACAAAGCTCTTCCAGGCATTGAACGGCGCCTTCCGCGATGTGCCGCCCTCGCGTATCGGCGGCGCGGTCATGGTGACGGACGGCCAGATCCACGATATCCCGGAAAACGCCGCCGCATTGGGCTTCAATGCCCCCGTGCACGGGCTGATCACCGGAACGCCGGAGGAATTCGATCGCCGCATCCGCTTCGTGCATGCACCGCGCTTCGGCATCACCGGCAAGCCGCAGCAGCTTGTCTATACCGTCACCGACGAGGGCGAGAATGCGCCCACCGACGGAACGGCGCGGGTGCGCGTCATCGTCAATGGCGATGTGGTGAGCGAGGAAAACGCGGTCATCGGCGCCGAGACGCCGGTGGAGGTCAATCTGCCGAGGGCCGGCACCAATATCGTCGAGATCAGGACGGATACCATCCCCGGCGAAGTCACGGAAACCAACAATCGCGCCGTGGCGACGATTGACGGCATCCGCGACAATCTCCGCGTGCTGTTGGTTTCGGGCGAGCCGCACAATGGCGAGCGCACCTGGCGCAATCTTCTCAAATCCGACGCCTCGGTCGATCTCGTCCATTTCACCATTCTGCGCCCGCCGGAAAAGCAGGACGGCACGCCGATCAACGAATTGTCGCTGATCGCCTTTCCGACGCGCGAGCTGTTCGTCGAGAAGATCGAGGATTTCGACCTGATCATCTTCGACCGCTACCAGCATCGCGACGTGCTGCCGCTACTCTATTACGATTACATCGCCCAATATGTCGAAAATGGCGGCGCGCTGTTGATCGCCGCCGGCTCCGAATATGCCGGCAATCAGTCGATCGCGCGCACGCCGCTGCTCAGCGCCCTGCCGGCGCTGCCGACCGGTGAAATCACCGAGAAGGCCTTCTATCCGCGCCTCAGCGATATGGGCAAGCGCCATCCCGTGACGCGCGGGCTGGAAGGCGGCGCCCAGGAACCGCCGCAATGGAGCCGTTGGTTCCGCATCATCGATATCGACCAGCCGCAGGGCCAGGTGATCATGAACGGCGCCGACAACCGGCCGCTCCTGGTGCTCAACCGTGTGGGCGAAGGCCGCGTCGGCATGTTCCTCTCCGATCAGGGCTGGCTCTGGGCCCGCGGCTTCGAGGGCGGCGGCCCCTATGCCGCGCTCTACCGCCGCATCGCCCATTGGCTGATGAAGGAACCGGAGCTGGAGGAAGAAGCGCTGACCGCCAGCGGTAGCGGCCGCACATTGCAGATCCGCCGCCAAACCATGGGCGACAATCCCGGCGACGCCCGTGTCATCACGCCGTCGGGCAACACGGTCGAGGTGCCATTGACGAGAAGCGAGCCCGGCATCTTCAGCGGCACGCTGCAGACCGATGAAATCGGTCTTTTCCAGGTTGCGAATGGCGATCTGAACACGCTTGCCCATGTCGGGCCGGTGGATGCGCCGGAATTCACCGACAGCATCTCGACCACCGCCAAGCTGGAACCGCTGGCAACCGAGACCGGCGGCAGCGTGCGGCGACTGCGGACGGAAGCCGGCCAGTCGAGCATTGAGGTTCCCGGCATCATCGCCGTGCGCAACACGGCGGCAGCGAGCGGCAATAGCTGGATCGGCTTGCGTGAAACCGGCGACACGGCATTGAAGAGCGTCAACCGCCTGCCGCTCTTTTCCGGCTTCCTCGGCCTCGCCGCCATGCTTCTGGTGCTGGGCTCGATGTGGTATCGCGAGGGGCGGTAACTCCGCCTCTCCTCATGCTCTATCCGCGTGCCGCACCAGACCTGAAACATTCTCCAGCGCGCGTGGCGTGAACTCGCAGGCGAGCAGCCGGTTGGGATCGACGGAGGCCGGCATCAGGATTCGGCCTGGCTCCACCTTGCGAAAGCCGAAAGGCCCGTAATAGGGCTCGTCGCCGACGAGCACCACCAGCCTGTGACCGGCGAGCCTTGCCGCCTCCATCGCCATGCGCATCAGCGCGCGGCCGATGCCCCGGTTCTTCCATTCCGGTCGCACGGCCAGCGGCCCGAGCAGCAGCGCCGGCGTTGCCCCGATCCTGACATGCGTCATGCGCACCGAGCCAATGACGATGCCGCCCTGCAGGGCCACGAAGGAGAGCGAGCGGTCGTGCGGTCCTCCCTCGCGGATCCGATAGGCGGCGCGCGTGAAACGGCCCGGCCCGAAGGCTTCCCGGTTGATGGCTTCGATTTCAAGGTCGTGCGCGGGATCTTCCTGCGCGTAGGTCAGTTCGAGTTGCAGCATGGCAAAGACGGTCGCAAATTGAGAAATCGGAACGCCGCAATGGGCGCAGACAGGCATCGGCAGCGCCCAAGGCGCTGGTCCGGTTTCATCGTCGGATGAAAGGCAATCCCGTCAAAACATTTCTCCCGAAATACGGCCACGCCGCATGATCAGGCGGCTCCTATCATCAAAATGACCCGGCGTAAACGAAATTAATCGCGGATGGTTGCGCGGCGGTTACGCACCGTTCAACCATCCGGTAGCTGCCAAGCGCTCTCCGCTCCCCTATATTGGGGACGGTAAAGGAGATATTTCATGGGACTTCTGGTTGACGGCGTCTGGCATGACCAATGGTACGATACATCGGATAGCGGCGGGCGCTTCGTGCGTTCCAAATCCCAATTCCGCAACTGGGTGACGGCGGATGGCAGCGCCGGCCCGAGCGGCGAAGACGGTTTCAAGGCGGAACCGGGTCGCTATCATCTCTATGTCTCCTATGCCTGCCCCTGGGCGCATCGCACATTGATCTTCCGCGTCCTGAAGAAGCTCGAGGACGCGATCTCCGTCTCGGTGGTCGACCACTACATGGGCGAGGAAGGCTGGACGCTCTACGGGAGAGACGGCGGAACCGGCGACCATCTCTACGGCGCCCAGCGGCTCCATGAGATTTATACCCGCGCCGATCCGAAATATTCGGGCCGGGTCACCGTCCCCGTCCTCTGGGACAAGCAGCGCCAGACCATCGTCTCGAACGAATCCGCGGAGATCATCCGCATGCTGAATTCGGCTTTCAATGAGTTCGGCGATGCCTCGCTGGATTTCTATCCCGAAGAGTTGCGCACCGAAATCGATGAACTCAACGATTTCGTTTATCCCAATATCAACAATGGCGTTTACCGCGCCGGCTTCGCGACGACGCAGGAGGCTTATGAGGAGGCCTTCAACCAGTTGTTCAGCGCACTCGATCAGATCGAAGAACGGCTCTCGCGCCAGCGCTATCTCGCCGGCGACCGGCTGACCGAAGCCGACTGGCGGCTCTTCACCACACTTCTGCGCTTCGACCCGGTCTATGTCGGCCATTTCAAATGCAACCGGCAGCGGATCGCCGATTACCCGAACCTTTCCAACTATCTGCGCGATCTCTACCAGGTCCCTGATGTCGCCGGCACGGTCAACATGCACCACATCAAGGCGCATTATTACGGCAGCCACAAAACCATCAACCCGACCGGAATCATTCCTCTCGGCCCGGAGATCGACTATGGAGCGCCGCACGACCGGAACCGGTTTGCCGCCAAAGCCGCGTGAGGCGCCCACCGCCACATTCTGCAACCGTTGCATTTTTGTTACAGGGTTTTTCGAAGATGGGCCCGGTCCATCCGTAAGCCTTCCTGCTTGATCCAGATCAAACGGCTCTCTCTCCGGCGGCGCGATGTTGCGCTGCATCATCCACAGGGATCAAGGAGAGAAGATCATGATGAAAGAGCGTAAGAGCGTGGCGCGGGGGTTCGTGGCGGCCGCCGCCCTCTTCCTCGCGGGACATCAGGCCGCCGCGGCCGATATTGCAGTAGCCCCCGAGGCGCCCGTGGCGGAAGCGCCTGCCACATTGAGCCCATGGCAGTTCCGTCTGCGCGCGCTCGGCGTTATCACCAACGACAAGGGCAGCGTCGACCAGATCCCCGGCTCCGACCTCTCCTATTCGGACTCGGTCGTCCCCGAACTCGACATCACCTATTACTTCACCGACAATCTGGCCGCCGAACTCATTCTCGGCACCACCAAGGCCAACATCGATGGCGACGGAACGATCGGCGGGCTCGGCAAGATCGGCGAGGTCTGGGTGCTGCCGCCGACGCTGACGCTGCAATATCATTTCACCAATTTCGGCGCTTTCAAGCCCTATGTCGGCGCGGGCGTCAACTACACCATCTTCTACAATCAGGACGGCACCGGCGCGCTGCGGGACCTCGACGTCAAGAACACCTTCGGCGCTGCCCTGCAGGTCGGCTTCGACTACATGATCGACGAGCATTGGGGCCTCAACTTCGATGTGAAGAAGATCTTCCTCAAGCCAAACTTCGACGCCACATTGGCCGACGGCACGAGGATTTCCGGTGAAGCCAAGCTCGATCCCTGGCTGATCGGCGCGGGTGTGACGTATCGGTTCTGAGAACGTCGATGCTGTGCCCCCCTCTGCCCGGCAGGGCAGAGGGGGGTGATTTCATTGAATCAATCTCGCAACAATCCCGCCCAACCGATTCAATCGACTCACTATTTCACCACAGCTCCGACGGCGTTTCGCCTTCAAGTATCTCCTTAAGACGCCGCCGTGTCGATTTGGTCGTCCCCTCGGGCAGATCGGCGATGGGGAAGAAGCCCGCCTCCGCTATCTCGCGATCGGCAAGGCGCGGCGCGGTCTGCCGGAAGCGGCGGCAGACGTAGAGCGCCACATGATCGCGCTTTGAGGCATGGGCGTTCTTGTAGAGCGCGAAGAGTTCGGGCGGTCCGGTCAGCTCGATATTGCCTTCCTCGCGCAATTCCTTGGCCAACGCCTCCGCGAAGGTCTCCCCCGTCTCCACGCCGCCACCCGGCAATTGCCAGCCCGGCACATAGGTGTGGCGGATGAGAAAGACCGTGCCTGCCGTCTCGTCCAGCACCAGCGCGCGCACACCGAGCGTCATCGGACGGCGGAACAGGAAATAGCTGTGGAACACCCAGTGCCGCAGTCTCAAACTGATATCTGCCATGGACGACTGGCCCCTCGCTTTTCAGGCTTCGATGCAGCCCGGCACTGGATTTGAAACCAGCACTATTCTAAACCGGTCTGCATGTTTCACTTGGCGCATATTTCCGACATACACCTTTCTCCGCTGCCGGGCATCACCTATCGGGAACTCGCGTCCAAGCGCATCACCGGCTACATAAACTGGCGGCGCAACCGCCAGGGCGTAATGACCAGCGGCGCGCTCGAAGCGCTCATCGCCGACATGCAGGCGCAGGCGCCGGATCATATCGCCATCACCGGCGATCTCGTCAATCTGGCGCTCGATCTGGAAGTGAAGGCGGCGCGGCTCTGGCTCGAAACCCTGGGCGATCCTGCCGACGTCTCTGTTGTTCCCGGCAATCATGACGCCTATGTGCCGGGCGCACTCGACAATGCCTGCCGCATATGGGAGCCATGGATGCGGGGGGACGGCGTCGACAATGCCGGCCATCGGGTGGAGTTTCCCTATCTGCGCGTGCGCGACGGCGTGGCGCTGATCGGCGTTTCCTCGGCGCGCGCCACCGCCCCATTCATGGCCAGCGGCGATTTCGGCCGCGGTCAGGCCAAGCGCCTCGCCCAGATGCTGGACGAAACAGCCGGACGCGGCCTTTTCCGCGTCGTCATGATTCATCATCCGCCGGTTCGCGGCGCGGCCCCCGCCCACAAGCGGCTTTACGGCATCGGTCGCTTCCAGAAGATCATCAGGAAGCACGGCGCCGAACTTATCCTGCACGGGCATACGCATCTCGCGACGCGCTATGAGATTGACGGCCCCTCCTGGAAGGTACCGGTGATCTGCGTACCTTCCGCCAGCCAGAGTTTCGGCGAAAGGCGCCCTGCCGCGCGCTTCAACCTCTTCACCATTGGAAAGGCGGACGGGAAATGGACCTGCCGCTGGATCGAACGCGGCGTCATCGGCTCCGACAAGCAGATCGCCACGATTGCCGAGCATGAGCTTGACGTGGCGCACGACCTTCAGTCCTCAACGGGTTCTTAGAATAAGCAGGAGGCGGACGTCCTCTACACCAACCTCACCGATATGCCACCATCCACGAGCAGCGGGCTTCCCGTCATGAAGCTCGACCGGTCAGACAGGAGGAAAAGGGCCGCCTGCGCTATCTCTTGCGGCTCCGCCATCCGCTTGATCGGATGCAGGTTGGCAATGAAATCCAGAACTTCCGGATTTCCCTCTCCGCCGGCCGGCGTGATCGTCCCGCCCGGCAAGAGCGCATTGACGCGCACACCATCAGCGGCGTGATCAGAGGCCAGCGACTGCATCAGGCCGATCAGTCCGGCCTTGGACGCCGCATAGGCTCCCATTCCCGGCATTCCGCCATTGCTGAACCCGACGAAGGAAGATGTGAACACGATCGATCCCCTTCCCAGCTTCTTCATCACCGGTATCTGCGCCTTGGCGGCGAGAAAAGCACTCGTCAGATTGACCGAAATGACATCGTTCCAATTGTCGAGCGCCATATCCGCGACCGGCTGCATCTCCCCAACAATACCGGCATTGTTGAACGCGCCGTCCAGCCCGCCGAATTCCTTTACGGCGAGGTCGACAAGCGTATCCGCATAACCCTCGTCTCTCACGTCGCCGGCGAGAAATACGGCCCTACCCGAGCCACCGCCACGATTGATTTGCCCGGCAAGTGCTTCCAGCTCCGCCGACCGCCGTGCGCCGAGGACCAGATTGGCGCCTTCGGCCGCGAACAGCAAAGCCGCCGCTGCACCGATCCCGCTGCTTGCCCCGGTTATGATGATCGACTTGTTTTGCAGTTCCATGAATTTGATCTCCTGTCATGTTGGGACAGGAGGTCTAGCGGCCGGGCAATGAGCCCAGCTATCCGTTTCTTGCTTTGATATCGATGAGCGGCGAAACCGCCTCAGATTACCACGCTGAAGCGATCCTGTAGCACGACGAGCAGGACACCACAGGCGGCAAGAGCGCCGATCAGGAACCAGACCAACCCCGACACGAAGCCGGCCCACCGGCTCTGCCTGGGCGGCTCGGCCAGCGCCGCCGCCTGGACGGAGACCGGTGCGGACGTCTCCTCATCCTCCTTCGCAGATGCACCGGCAACGGTCGTCCCTATCCGCAGGTCGACGAGATCGCCTTCGAGGAGACGCTCCCGCTCGACCATGCGCTCCGCGATATAGGCGGTCACCGCATCGGAAACGGGCTTGATTTCGGTCGATTCGGCCACGACGATGCGTCCGAGACGCGTATCGCGGACGAAGCGATAGGTGCGGCGGTCCCGCCCCATCATCACATGCGCGGTGGCATCGATCCAAAGCCGCGGCTGCAGGCCGGTCGAAAGGGCGAAATCCCATTGCGGATCGTCGGAGGGAACCTCGTCGAACACCGGCTGGAGATCCTGCGCCAGGAGCTCCAGCCTAGCCCGGTCGGCCTCCTTCATGTCGACCACGACATCGCCACGATCGGCGGCGGCGATCTTCGCCGTGCGCACGGCTTCCGAAAGCCGGCGTGTGGTGGCTCCGGCTGAACTGATCTTCTCGCTCGTCTCGTTCATGGCATGTCCCGAGTTGCTCTTGGTTAACAGGACATTAACCTAGAGAAGGGAGTAAGGGAACAAGTGAGTAAGGAACATACCCCTACTCCCTTACTGCCCTACACTCGGTTCGCCGCCGCCACGATCGCCTCGAGCGAGGCGGTGACGATATTGTCGTTGATGCCGACGCCGAAGATTTTCCCGCCGGGATGGGCGATCTCCATGTAGCAGACGGCGGAGGCGTCGGAGCCCTGCCGCAACGAGTGCTCGGAATAATCGACCACCGAGAGCTTGATGCCGAGATAATGCGACAGCGCATCGACGAAGCCGTCGATCGGCCCGGTTCCATTGCCTTCGATCCGCTTCGTCTTGCCATTGTCGGTGATCTCGGCCGACATGATCCGCCGGCCCTTCCGCTCGGGGTCGGGATAGGTGTGGTGATCGACGAATTTCAGCCGCGCACCAGGCTGCTCCACATAGATTTTCTGGAACTCGTCATGAATGCGCTTCGACGGCAGCTCCTTGCCTTCCTCATCCGTGATTTGCTGGATCACGTCGCGGAATTCCACCTGCAGATTGCGCGGCAGGTTGAGCCCGTAATCGGCCTGCAGGATATAGGCGAGGCCGCCCTTGCCGGACTGCGAGTTGATGCGGATGATCGCCTCGTAGGAACGCCCCACATCCTGCGGGTCGATCGGCAGGTAAGGCACCTCCCATTGCGGCTTGTTGGCCTGGCGGATCGCCTTCATGCCCTTGTTGATCGCATCCTGGTGCGAGCCGGAGAAAGCGGTATAGACGAGTTCGCCCACATAGGGATGCCGCTCGGGGATGCGCAGCTGGTTCGAATATTCGTAAACCTCCTTCATCCGATTGATGTCGGAGCAATCGAGTTCTGGATCGACCCCTTGCGTGAACATATTGAGCGCCAGCGTCACCACGTCAACATTGCCGGTGCGCTCGCCATTGCCGAAAAGCGTGCCCTCCACCCGGTCGGCGCCAGCCATCAGGCCGAGTTCCGTCGCGGCGATGCCGGTGCCACGGTCATTATGCGGATGCAGCGAGATGATCAGATTCTCGCGATTATCCAGATTGCGGCACATCCATTCGATCTGGTCGGCATAGATATTCGGCGTCGCCATTTCGACCGTCGATGGCAGGTTGATGATCAGCTTGTTCTCGGCCGTCGGCTTCACGATCTCGGTGACGGCGTTGCAGATCTCGAGCGCCACGTCCAGTTCCGTGCCCGTGAAACTCTCCGGCGAATATTCGAAGCGGAAACCGCCACCCGCCTTCGCCGCCATGTCGGTGATCATCTTGGCGGCGTCGGTGGCGATCTGCTTGATGCCGGCGACATCCTTGGCGAACACCACGCGGCGCTGCAACTCGCTGGTGGAATTGTAGAAATGGATGATGGGGCGATGCGCGCCTTCCAGCGCCTCGAAGGTGCGGGTGATCAGCTCAGGCCGGCATTGCACCAGCACCTGCAGCGAGACGTCGTGGGGCACGCCCCCCTCCTCCACGCACCAGCGGGCGAAGTCGAAATCGGTCTGCGAGGCCGAGGGAAAGCCGATCTCGATCTCCTTGAAGCCCATTTCCAGCAGAAGCTGGAACATGCGCGCCTTGCGATCATGCCCCATCGGGTCGATCAGCGCCTGATTGCCGTCGCGCAAATCCACCGAACACCAGATCGGCGCCTTCTCGATACGCGTGCTGGGCCAGGTCCGGTCGGGAAGATCGACCAACGGATAAGGCTGATACTTGGTGCCGGCGATAGGCATGCCCTTGGCAAAGGCGAAAGGGGCTTTGGTCTCGTTCATGGCTAGTCTCGTTTCTTCAGGTCATAAACCATACCGGCAGCATATGACCGGATGGCGACGGCATTAATCTCGTACAATTGGGTTGAAAGACAAAGGAGCATCGGCCTGGCGACCATTCGACCGCCGGACGCTCCTCTCAATGAGCCCGACGGTCGCCGATAAGGCCGAGAAGAAGCGAGAGTGGAAGCGCGCAAGCCTTCGCGCCCGCGGATACGGAGCGAACGAAGGAGGATATGACCGGGCGCGTGTTCATGGAGGCAATTGATAGCCGAGACACTGGCGGGACGCAAGAGTTATGACATTCGACCCGAAAAGGCATCCAGAGCCACAAACTCACCGGAAAAACGGCCCGCGACATTCCCCTCATAGTCGAGCACGGCGGCTATTTCTATCCGCGCCCTGCCCTTCCGCCTGAGCATTTCGACGAAACGGCCCCAGTTCGCGCCGGCTGCAAGCTGCGAGCGGGCACTGAAGGTTCCGCTGATCGGGGCGTCATACCGCATCGTGTTGCTCTGGATGACGATGCGGCTCACAATCCCCTCCCGCACGAGACGGATGTGGACGAGCGACCATGCGGCCAGGATCGCAAGCGCCGAAGCGCTTCCGCCGAAAACCGTTTCGCGATGATTGATATTGGGCGAAAGCGGTGCTTTGAGAACAACACTCTCATCGTGCAGCGCAACGACCGCCACCTGCATCGCCATCGAAAGCGGAATATGTTCGTGAAGGTAAAGCTGCAGCTCGCTTTCGGTCATGGGGTCACGCAAAAGGCACCGCCGCCGTGCCGCGCGGCAGTTTCGCCTCGTCTTCCGGTTCGACGTGGATGATGACGCGGGCGCTGGGGATCACTGCCTTCAACGCATCCTCGATGCGGTCGCAGATGACATGGGCGTCGCCGACGCTCATCTCCGCCGCCACCACCATGTGGAACTCGATGAAGGTGGCGCGGCCGGCGACACGGGTTTTCAGGTCGTGCACCTCGATCGCCCCGCCCGCATTAGCTGAAATGATATCGCGGATGCGGATCGTCTCGTCGAGATCGACGCCGACATCCATCAGCCCCTGTACCGATGAATTGACGACGTGCCAGCCCTGCCAGAGGATATTGAGCGCCACGATGATGGCGAGCAGCGGGTCCAGCACATCCCAGCCGGTTAAGATGGCGGCGACGAGGCCGGCGAGCACGCCGATGGAGGTAATCACATCGGTCATGATATGGCGGCCGTCAGCGAGAAGTGCGGGCGATTTCTCGCGGGTTCCCGTCCGGATCAGCACCATCGCCCAAAGGGCGTTGATGATGCCCGCGGCGCCGTTGATGGCAAGGCCCATCCACGGCTCCTCCAATGTCCGCGGCGCACGGATCGCGCCCCATGCCTCGCGGAAGATCAGAAGCGCCGCCACGACGATCAGCACACCTTCCAGCACGGCGGAAAAATATTCCGCCTTGTGATGACCAAACGGGTGGTTCTGGTCGGCGGGCTTGTGGCTGACGCGGATCGCCCACCAGGCAGCGACCGCGGCAATGACATTGACGATCGATTCCAACGCGTCGGAATAGAGCGCAATGGAGCCGGTGACGGCAAAAGCCAGATATTTCAGCGCGAGAACGCCGAAAGCGACCGGGATCGACCAGGTGGAGAGAAGCTGGATCTTTTTCTTCGCGTCCATGGTCATCCCGATGGTGAGTAGTGAGATAGTGGGCAGTGAGATAGTGAAAAATACCATTCACTACCTCACTATTCCCTACTCACCATCTCACTACGCCGCCCTTTCCTTCGCCCGCCTCGGCAGATGCGCCACCACATTCTCGATCATGCGCATGCCGGCATCATGGCCGAGCGTCATAATCGATTCTGGATGGAACTGCACGGCTGCGATCGGCTCCTTTTTGTGCTCGAAAGCCATGATGACGCCATCCTCCGTCTCCGCCGTGATGGTGAAATCGTCAGGCAGGCGCACCGGATCGGCGAAGATCGAGTGATAGCGCCCGACAGTCACCTCCTTCGGCAGGCCGGAGAAAACAAGGCCCGGCTTCAGCACGCGGATGCGCGACGGCTTGCCGTGCATCGGCACATGCAATTGCCTGAGCGTACCGCCATAAGCCTCGGCGAGCGCCTGCAGCCCCAGGCAAACGCCGAAGATCGGCAGCTCGCGTTTGCGCGCCTTGGCGATGGTTCCCTTGCAGTCGAAATCCTCCGGCCGGCCAGGGCCCGGCGAAAGCACCACCAGATCCGGTTTCAGGCGGTCGAACAGTTCCTCCGCCACCGGCGAGCGCACCGTCGAGACGGTCGCCCCGGTCTGGCGGAAATAATTCGCCAGCGTGTGCACGAAGGAATCCTCGTGATCGACGAGCAGGATCGACAGCCCCTCACCGACGCGAGATGTCGCGCGCACCTCGCCGGAAGCGTTGGCCTTGTGCGCGTCCCGGATGGCCGAGAGCATGGCGGAAGCCTTCAGCTCTGTCTCCGCCTCTTCCTCTTCCGGCACGGAATCATAGAGCAGCGTCGCCCCTGCACGCACCTGCGCGATGCCGTCCTTGATGCGGATGGTCCTGAGTGTCAGGCCGGTGTTCATGTCGCCGTTGAAATGCACCATGCCGATCGCTCCGCCATACCAGGCGCGCGGGCTCTTCTCGTTTTCCTCGATGAAGCGCATCGCCCAGAGCTTCGGCGCGCCGGTCACCGTCACCGCCCAGGCGTGGCTCAGGAAACCGTCGAACGCGTCCATGCCCTCGCGTAAGCGGCCCTCGATATGATCGACGGTGTGGATGAGGCGCGAATACATCTCGATCTGCCGCCGCCCGATAACGCGGACCGAACCCGGCTCGCACACCCGGCTCTTGTCGTTGCGGTCGACATCCGAACACATGGTCAGCTCGGATTCGTCCTTCTTCGAATTGAGCAGTTTCAGGATCTGCTCCGAATCCGAAATCGCGTCGTCGCCGCGCTTGATCGTGCCTGATATCGGGCATGTCTCGATCCGCCGGCCATTGACCCGCACGAACATCTCCGGCGAGGCGCCGATGAGATATTCCCCCTCGCCCAGATTGATGAAGAAGGAATAGGGGGAAGGGTTGATCGCCTTCAAGCGGCGGGAGATCTCCGAAGGCTTGGTCTCGCAACGCTCGTAAAAGGTCTGGCCTGGCACCACCTCGAAAAGATCGCCGCGCTTGAAGCTCTCCTTGGCCTTCTCGACCAATTGCGCAAACTCGCCCGGATTGTGATCGCCGCGCGGCGGAATGCTGGCCGCCGGTTCGAACGGCTCGACCTTCGTGTCGCGCGGCAGCCCTTCCGTGGTAGACCCGCCATAGGAGAACTCATAACGGTCGAACCAGGCCTTGGCCGAATAGTGGTCGCAGACCAGGATCTCATCAGGCAGGTAAAGCACCAGGTCGCGCTGATTGTCCGGACGCTTCAATTTATATTCGATCGGGTCGAACTGGAACGCCAGATCATAGCCGAAAGCGCCATAGAGCCCGAGATTGGCATCCTCCTCGGAAAAGAACAGGCCGACAATGGCGCGCAGCGCCGTGAAGACCGAAGGCGCACGCGACCGCTCCTCTTCCGTGAAATGCCGTTGCGGCTCGGCGATCGCGAGCTCGATCAGCTTTTCTTCCGACCTCACCACCGTCACGTCGTCAAGGTTCTTGAGAACTTCGAGGATCGGACGCAGCATCACCACGCCGCGCGTGTTGAGCGCCTCGATCTTCATGCGGCGGCCGCTGGAGGTGACGATTACCGGCGGGTCGATGATCGCCGTATCCCAGCGCGTATAGCGCCCAGGATATTCGTAATTGGAGGAGAAGACCGCGCCGCGCCGCCCGTCCAGCGCGTCGATGCGAGCCTCGATCGCCCCGGCGTAAGCCGTCGGCACCCGCGTCCTTGTGATGGCGACCCCGCCTGATGTCACATAGTCATGCACTTCATTCTCGGCAGTCATTGCCATCGTCCTCAACTCCGTTGCGCTTGCCCTGGCGGCTTAAACGGACGGTCAAACAAAAAGGCCGCCCGGAAATTCCGTTGCGGCCCTGATCCCTTTGCGCGCGTGCAAAACGACTGCGTGGCCGCCTTAGCGGACCCACCACCAGCCATTCGTGATAATGCGCGCGTTGTTCATGGAGGTGATTGTTAGCGTCGAGTTGCATTTCTTGCAACTGCAAAATCATATGCAGCGGTCCAGCTACCATAGGGCTGCCCCGCCTCGACATCAAAGCATTGGAAGGCTGCACTGAAAAAAAGGAAAGTCCGGACCGTGTGGAGCGATCCGGACTTTCATTGTCCGTTTTGCGGACAACATCAGGTAGGGCATAAGCGGGGGGACCCTAAGCCTGATTTCGGTCGGATATCGAAATGCCCCATAACGACATCCGTATTTGCAATCATTAGGTGTTAAAATTCATCAAGTACGGCACTTATCTATCTCAGGTTGCATCGCAAATCAAGCAAAAAAAGCCCTGTTTCCGGAGGCTTTTCCACAGGATGGTTAATCTCCCTAGAAATTGCTGCCAGGTTTTTACAACTTATACGTGCTTTATCATTCACCCATGGCGATGAGGCTGGCATTGCCGCCGGCGGCCGCCGTATTGACCGAGACCACCTGCTCCAGCGCAAAGCGCGTCAAATAGGTCGGGCCGCCCGCCTTGGGTCCTGTGCCGGAAAGGCCGGAGCCGCCGAAAGGCTGCGTGCCGACCACCGCGCCGATCGTATTGCGGTTGACATAGATGTTGCCGACATCGAGTCGGTCCACCACCTTGGCGACCGTCGCTTCTATGCGCGTATGCAGACCGAAGGTCAGCCCGTAGCCGGTGGCGGCGATCGAATCGAGCACCCGGTCCAATTCCCTCGCCCTCCAGCGCACCACATGCAGGATGGGGCCGAACACCTCACGCGTCAGCGCCTCAGGCCGGTCGAGCTCCACGATATGCGGCGCGAAGAAAATGCCCTCCTCCGGCGCCGTGCCGGCGAAGCGGACCTTCTGCGTCTTCCGCATCTCCTCGATGTGCTCGGCCAGCATGGCACGCTGCGCCTCGTCGATAACAGGCCCGACATCAGTCGATGGCAGCGCCGGATCGTCCAGCACCAGCTCCTTGGCAGCACCCTCGATCATCTCCAGCATGGAATCTGCGATATCCTCCTGCAGATAGAGGATGCGCAGCGCCGAGCAGCGCTGCCCGGCCGAGCGGAAGGCCGACATAATAACATCGTCGGTCACCTGCTCGGCAAGCGCGGTGGCGTCGACGATCATCGCATTGAGACCGCCGGTCTCCGCGATCAGCGGCACGATCGGACCGTTCTTCGCGGCGAGCGTCCGGTTGATCGCCCAGGCGGTTTCGGTCGAGCCGGTGAAGGCGACGCCGCCGATGGCGGGATGCGCCGTCAGCGCTGCGCCGACCTTGCCGTCGCCCGGCACGTAGAGCACCGCATCCCTGGGCACACCCGCCTCATGCAGGAGCTTCACCGCTTCATAAGCGATGAGCGGCGTCTGTTCGGCCGGCTTGGCGATCACCGCATTGCCGGCGGCGAGCGCAGCCGTCACCTGGCCCAGGAAGATCGCCAGCGGGAAATTCCAGGGGCTGATGCAGACGAAGACGCCACGTCCGCGATGGCGCAGCCGGTCGTCCTCGCCCGTCGGGCCGGGCATCACCATGTCGTGGCCGAACTGGCGGCGCGCTTCCGCCGCGTAATAGCGGCAGAAATCCACCGCTTCGCGGATTTCGGCGATGCCGTCATCGAGCGTCTTGCCCCCCTCGCGCGTCAGCAAGTCCATCAGCCGGTCGCGGTTTTGCTCCAGCAGATCGCCGGCCCGCTCCAGCGCCGCCGCCCGATCCTCCACCGGGATACGCGACCACCCCGCAAAGCCCTTGCGCGCGATCTCGACCGCCCTGCCCGCCTCTTCGGCGCTCGCCGGGATAACCGTGCCGACTTGCCCCCCATCGACCGGCGACGCGACCGGCTCTGCCTTCCCCGAAACTTTCAATCCAGGAATGAGCGGCGCGGCGTCGACATTGCGGCGCGCAGCGGCGATGCCGGTCAGAAGACCGGCCAGTTCCTCGCGGTCGCCGAATTCGAGCCCGGACGAATTGCGCCGCTTGCCGTAGAGATCGCGCGGCAGTGGAATGGCGGGATGGCGGTAGCCCTTGCCGTCCTCCAGCTTCTGCGCCGGGCGCACCAGAAGGTCGGATATCGGCACGCTCTCGTCGCCCACCACCGAGACGAAGGAGGAATTGGCGCCATTCTCCAAAAGCCGCCGCACGAGATAGGCGAGCAGATCGCGATAGCCGCCGACAGGCGCATAGATGCGGCAGGCGATCTTCTCGCCCTTCTCGGTGATCTGCTTGTAGAGGCTCTCGCCCATGCCGTGCAGGCGCTGGAACTCGAAGCCGCTCTTGTCGGCGCCCGCCATCTCCAGGATGGTGGCCACCGTCAGCGCGTTATGCGTGGCGAATTGCGGGAAGATGCGCGGCCGCGCCGCCAGCATCCGCTTGGCGCAGGCGAGATAGGAGGCATCCGTCGCGGGCTTGCGGGTGAAGACGGGATAATCGGCAAGCCCCCGCTCCTGCGCCCGCTTCACCTCGGTGTCCCAATAGGCGCCCTTGACGAGGCGCACCATCATCCGCCGCCCGAAGCGGCCGGCCAGCGCATCGATATGCTCGATCACCTCCAGAGCCCGCTTCTGATAGGCCTGGATGGCAAGGCCGAAACCGTCCCAGCCGTCGAGCGAGGGATCGGCGAACACGTCATCGATCACGTCGAGCGAGAGCTCCAGCCGGTCCGCCTCCTCCGCGTCGATGGTGAAATTGAGATCATAGGCCTTCGCCTTCTGCGCCAGCGCCAGCACGTCGGGCACCAGCTCCTCCAGCACCTGCTCGCGATGCGTCGCGAGATACCGCGGATGCAGCGCCGAAAGCTTGACCGAAATCCCCATCCGGTCCGGCAAAGGCTTGTTGCCCGTCGCCTTGCCGATGGCGTCGATCGCATCGGCATAGGACTGGAAATAGCGCTTGGCGTCGGCGCGGGTGCGCGCGCCTTCGCCCAGCATGTCGAAGGAATGGCGATAGCCCTTGGCCTCGTTGGCGCGTGCGCGCTTCAGCGCCTCCCCGATCGTCTCGCCCAGCACGAAATGATGGCCGAGGAAGCGCATCGCCTGCTTGGTCGCGGTGCGCACCGTCGGCAGGCCGACACGCTTCACCAGCGAGGCGACGACGCCCTCCGGCGTCTCGCCCGGCTTGATCACCTTGGCGGAAAGGCCGAGCGCCCAGGCGGAGGCCGAGACGAACCAGGTGTCGCCATGCGCCTCGTGCTCGGACCAGTGCCCCTCCTTCAGCTTGTCCTCGATGAGCTTGTCCTGCGTCGCCGCGTCAGGCACGCGCAAAAGCGCCTCCGCCAGCACCATCAGCGCGAGACCTTCACGCGTCGAAAGCCCGTATTCGCGCAAGAAATCCTCCACCCCGCCGATGCCCTTCGCCTCCTTGCGGATCGTGGCGATATAGGCGCTCGCCCGCGCGTCGATGCGCCGGTTGGCTTCCGCATCGAAGCTGACGCTCTTCAACAGCGCGGCGACGAGCGCCTTGTCGTCGGGCGCGTAAGGGGCCGCGAACGGCGCAATCGCCGGCTTGGAGGAAGAAAGGGGTGCGGCCTGGACCGTCATGGGTGTGCTCCAGAAACAAAGGGAATAGAGCCGTTTTCCGGTTTCCACGAAGCAGGAAAGCGCCCTATGTGATTTCTCCCATATATTTCATTTTACATAGCTGTTCTCACCGATTAAAAGCGCCTTCATAGAGAAAATATCGAAATAAGAGGGGATTTTTAGGGGATGAAAGACCTGGACTCGATGGACCGCAAGATTCTGCGCGCTTTGCAGGACAATGGCAGGCTCACCAATACCGAGCTTGCCGACCACATCAATCTATCACAAACCGCGACCGCAGAGCGCGTAAAACGCCTGACCCGCGACGGCTATATCCTGGGTTATGCCGCGAAACTCTCGCCGAAGCTGCTCGACCGCTCGATGCTGGTCTTCGTCGAGATCAAGCTCGACCGCACGACGCCCGAGGTCTTCGACACCTTCGCCGAGGCGACGCGCAAGAACCCCGACGTGATGGAATGCCACATGGTGGCCGGCGGCTTCGACTATCTGGTCAAGGCCCGCGTCGCCGACATGGAACACTACCGCCGGTTTTTATCCGACGCTCTGCTGTCCCTGCCGGGGATACGCGAAACGCATACCTATGCCGTGATGGAGGAGGTGAAGGAAACGGCGAATATTCCGATTTGATTGGGGAGAGGATGGGGAAATAAAAAAGGGACGGCTGCCCCTCAGCCCTTATCCCTGGCCAGATGATACGCCACCAGCGCATTGGCATGGCCATGCCCCATCTTGTGCTCGGCCTTCAGCACGGAGACCATCTCCATGTGTTTCTTGCTCTTCATGCCTTCCAGAACCGCCAGCCAGTGGCTGATCGGCTGGCCATAGGTCTTCTCGATGGATGGAAAGTAGGAAGCGGGGCCTTTTACCTTGTTTTCTGCCGGCATCTGCGCTGTCTCCTGTCTCTGCCTGAATGGCGTCTATAAACATGCTGCCATCAAGGAACGATTGACAGGCATACGATCCGACAACGCGCGGATTATTTCAGCTACCCTCACGACATCAGCAGCGTCCATGCGATCCCCAAGCCTGCCGATAGCAGGAGCGTGGCGATAACCGACATTCTGAAACGGAAAATGGCGAGCGCCGCCAAGGCCGTCAGCGCGAGCGAGGGCCAGACGACCGAGCCGATGACAGGTGCATCCATCGACCATGCGCCCCATGAAATGCTCCGCACCTCGGCGAAGAGCACATGCAGTCCGAACCAGATCGCCAGATTGAGGATCACCCCCACCACCGCCGCCGTGATGGCCGACATGGCGCCTCCCAGCGCCGCATTGCCGCGCATCCTCTCGATGAATGGCGCGCCGAGGAAGATCCAGAGGAAGCTCGGCAGGAATGTCACCCAGGTCGTCAGGACGGCGGCGAGCGTTGCCGCCATCAGCGGATTGATCGTTCCGGCATCACGATAGCCGGCGAGGAAGCCGACGAACTGCGCAACCATGATCAGCGGGCCGGGCGTCGTCTCGGCCATGCCGAGCCCGTCCAGCATCTCGCCCGGCTGCAGCCAGCCGAAATGCTGGACCGCCTCCTGCGCCACATAGGCAAGGACGGCATAGGCGCCGCCGAAGGTGACGACGGCCATCTGGCTGAAGAAAACGCCGATCTTCGCAAAAACATTCGCAGGCCCGAGCGCCAGCAGGATAGCGATAACGGGGAGAAACCAGAGAGCGGCCAGAACGCCCGAGATTTTCATGGACCAGGCCAGGTTCGCCCGCGCGTGAACGGGAACATCCGCGCCGAGAACCGAGTCCCCGTCTTCCAGTATCTTGCCCGATCCCGCCTTGTGGCCGCCGCCCGCCTGGAAAGCGGCAAGCCCGGCCCGGCCGCCGAGATAGCCGATCACGCCGGTTGCGATGATGATGATTGGAAAGGGAATGTGCAGGAAGAAGATCGCGACGAACGCCGCGGCTGCGATGGCCATCATCACCCTGTTCTTCAGGGCGCGGCCGCCGATGCGGAAAACCGCCTGCAACACCACGGCCAGCACGGCGCATTTCAGCCCGAAGAACATGCCCTCAATGAAGGTGACATTGCCGAAAAGCACATAGACATAGCTGAGGGCGAGGATCGAAAGGAACCCCGGCAGGACGAACAGGACGCCAGCGATCACGCCGCCCAACGTCCTGTTGAGCAGCCAGCCGATATAGATGGCGAGCTGATGGGCTTCCGGTCCGGGCAGGAGCATGCAGTAGTTGAGCGCATGCAGGAACCGGTGTTCTCCGATCCACCGTTTCTCGTCCACCAGGATGCGGTGCATCACCGCGATCTGCCCCGCCGGGCCGCCGAAGCTGAGGGCGGCGACCCTGACCCAGACCCTGATCGCTTCCCGCAGGGGGACGATATCCGCCACCCCTCCCCCGCCGGCGCGCGACATACCCTTGGCAAGCCCGGCCACCGCTCTCATCCCTTCCTCGGGTTCGGCCAGTTGTGCGTCTCGTCGGTCGCATCGCGGCACCACCGGTAGAATGCGTCGTAGAGCGTCAGCCCGGCCTCCAGTTGCTGGAGATCGTCGTTGAACATGCGCGAGAGCCCAAGCGACGCGGCCAAAAGGCCGGGCGCTTCAGGTGCCAGCTCGGGCCGCGCCGTATCGGCCCCGCGCACGATCGCGGCGAGACGCTGGAGCGGCTCGGATTGAAGGGCGAATTCCTCCAGCATCACGTCGAAGGTGCAAAGCTCTCCGCGATGGCTCCAGAACACGTCCTCGATGTCGAACGGTGTCGCGTTGAAACGGTCGGCGACGGCGGGCCCCTCGCCGGCGGGAACGAACAGGAAGACGGCGAAGGGATCGATGAAGCGGCGGATGAGCCAGGGGCATGCGATCCGGTCGATCTTCGGGCGCGCACGCGTCACCCAGACCGTCCTCCCGCGCTGGTCGCGCGGCGGCAGTTTCCCGTCGGGAACAAGCATTCCCCCCGCCGCCCTCCAGGCCTCGAAGCCGCCTTCCAGCACCTCCGAGGGCATTCCCTCGTGGCGCAGATAGGCCGCGACGCCGTGGCTGAGCTTCTGCCCTTTCTGGCAGATCAGGATCGACGGCCCCGTCACCTCCGACCGCCACGCCTCCACCGCGCGATAGTCGCGCCGGATCGAGCCGGGAACGATCCGGGGATCGCTGGCGAAATCCTCGTCGATGCGCACGTCGATAAGCAATGGCGCGTTCGGCGTGCCGATGATGCGGTTCAGTTTGTCAGGGCTGATTTCGAGAAATGACGGCATAACGCGTCCCTCCGTTTGGCTCGGGTTCAAAGGACGCGATTCTTCAGCCGTGGCCTCGTGGGGCGATCGCTACCCCATAATGGGATTTTGCAAGAGCCGGGGCGGATGTCAATATCCCAGTCATATGTCACTGATGAACGCTAGTGGCGGGCTGCCAGATATCCTACCCCACGTCCCCCCAATCCATCCGCCTCGCCTTCCTATATCCCTCGCCATCCCGCTTGGTGACCAGCCTTTCCTCCACTTGCCGCTTCGGCAGGCACAGCTTCAACGCAATCCTGCCCGAACTCGCCTTCGGCGGCGCCAGCACGCGGGCCTGCGCCTTCGCGGCGGGGAAGCGCGCTGCCGCGAGGTAGATATATTTCTCGTCCTCCCACGGCACTTCCGCCCCCTTCGCCAGCCGGTGCAGGCGGGAGCGGGCGACGCGGCGGGAGAAGTGGCACCAATCGGGCTCAACAAGCGGGCATGGCGCGGCGTGGACGCAAGGGGCGACGAGATGCGCGCCCTGTTCGATAAGGCGCTTGCGCACCGCCATCATGCGCCGCCAGCCGGCGGGCGTGCCGGGCTCGACCACCACCAGCATGCCTTTCGCCGCCTGCCAGAGCCTTTCCACGAGCTTCAGCCCCTCCTCCGGCGATAGCTCGTCCAGCACATAGGCGAGCGTCACCAGATCGAATTGCCCTGCCTCGACCAAGTCTCGCGCCACATCGGCCGCCCGCCACTCCACTTGTTCCAGCCGCGAATAGCGGGAAAGCGCTTCGCCCACCGCGCGGATCGCAGGGCTTGCCTCCAGCATCAGCGCCTGTTCGAGCGACGGCCAGCAATCGCCAGCCGCCCAGAGCACCGTCCCCGGCCCCGCGCCGACATCGAGCAGGCTTTTCGGCGCGAAATCTGGGGTAAGCTCGGCGGCGTATCCCAAGCTCGCGCGCACCGCTGCATAGGTCGCCGGCAGGCGTGTCGCCAGATAAGCGCGCGCCGCGAGATCGCTTGAGAGATGCAAATGCCCGTCGCGCGTCTCCGCCCGATAGCGGCGCGAGAGAAGGTCGGCGGCGCGCCTCAAATCAGCAAGCGCGATGCCTTCCAGCGCCGCATCAACGGCGAGCCTCAGGGCTGTGGGGAGTTCCATGGGGTGTACATGTCCGGTTTGCGGTCTTGGATCATTTTTAGAGTAGTTCTTGTCTTGAGGAAATCGAGGAGATGTCCGAGCGCTGGTGGAGTGACGATGTTCCGGAGTGGATCCTCGGGTCAGGCCCGAGGATGACGAACTGGAAAGGTTTGCGCTTAGGTCCAACGTTGACGATTGGCGGAAAACATCCCTGCAATCGTCATCCTCGGGCCTGACCCGAGGATCCATTCCGGAACTGTCAAAACGGAAAACCGCTTGGCAGTTTCGGGGTAAATAGCAATTCCATCAAACGAGAACGGCCCTCAGCGTTCCAGCACCTGCCTTATATCCACCAGGTTCGACCGCACGCGCAGAATATGGAAACCCATGGTCGTCAAATGCGACGGGGTGAACCAGGCATCCTCGCGGCCATTGGAGACGATCGACGGCTGCATGTTGAGGGCGGCGCGCAATTGCTGCTCCATCGTGTTCCACAACCCGTCAAGATGCTTTTCGGCGAGGACACCCTTGAAATCCGAGTGGGCGGCGCGCAGCAGCCCGTAATAGGCATAGAGCTGGCCATAGGCGAACCAGAAGCGGTCGTCGGCGCGCGTGTCGAACCAGCCGGCATTATAGTTCTCCGCCCGGTCCTTCAGGATCGCCGAGGTGGAGCCGAGATCATTGGCGATGCGGTCGACATATTGGATGAGATTGTCGGCGCGCGCGTCGAACACCGCCTGGCAGGTCTCGAGCCGCGTGTTGAAAGCGCGCAGATCCTTGATCGCCGCGCGGTAGTAGCTCGGCGTCGGCGTCTTCGGGCCGAACGGGCTCAAACCGAAATACCAGCTGTCCTCGGCGAACTGCAGATTGCCGCGCGCCTTCTGCAAATCGGAATCGATCTGCGACGTGCCGCGCAGGCGGCCAAGCGAATCGACCAGCTCGATCGCCGTGCGCCGCACCGCGGCGTTGACCCCGCGCTGGAAGGACGCCTTGTTGTCGAGGAAGGGCGTGCGGTCCCAGGAAAGACCGAAGAAGCCGGCCTTGTAGAGCAGCATCGAGGAGATCCAGGCATTCTGGTTGACGTTGAAATCGGTAAGATCGGCGGTGACTTCCGCGATCGCCGAGGGCGCACAGGTCTTGCCGGCGGCCGGCGCTTGAGGTTGCGCCCGAGCGCTCTCGTTCGCCGTGCCGGGCACGGCGGTCGTATCCTCGGGTGGCGCCGGCTGCGGCGCGCCGCCCACCGGCTCGCCCGGCGTCTGCGCCTTTTCATAGGCGTATTTCGCGGGGTAGTCCGGGTTGAAATTGGTCCAGACCTGCGTCTGCCAAATGAAATAGACGTAAAGCGCGGCAAACCCCAGGACGAGGACGCCGATCACGCCCTTCCAGAGAAGGCCGAGCTCCAGGAAAAGCCGCCACAGCGCGCCGAGCGGCACGGCGATCAGCCGGCCGAGCGCCACCAGAAACCGCCCGATGAAGGAGACGACGCCCCGCAATGCCCTCAAAACCGTATCCACACCAATCCCCAACTGAATCGCCAATTGAGGCCACACCGGCGGCGGCCTCTTCCCCCTTCAAATAGAGTGCTTTTCGCCGTTCAACAACCGCGTGGCGAAATACCGGCATCCTGTTCGATCAGGTTTTTTGCCCTTCCGGGGTTGCGATCGGCGGGCCGATCCTTACGATCGCGGCTCCTTCGCCCCGAAACTGAAATCAATCATTTTTTCCGATTCCGCCTCACGCCTTCATCATCCCGTCTTCAATTGTCGCTAACGAGTGCATTTTCGCCGCGACGGTGCTTGAATGGCTGCCGCTTTGGTGCTTGGTTCATCAACGGAGACCGGAGAAAAATGAGCCCGGCAATGGAGAGCACCATGAAATCCCTTTCCCTCGCAATCGCGTCGTCCCTTTTCGCGTTCACATTATCCGCCACCGCCGTTCAGGCGGCAGAGCCGGAAAGCTGCTCGACGGTGCGCTTTTCCGATGTCGGCTGGACGGACATCACCGCCACCACGGCGGTCGCCACCGAGATCCTGAAGGGCCTTGGCTACAAGACCGACATCAAGGTCCTGTCGGTCCCGGTCACCTATGCCTCGCTTTCCAAGAAGGATATCGACGTCTTCCTCGGCTATTGGAAGCCGTCGATGAACGCCGATCTCCAGCCCTATCTCGATGACAAGAGCGTGGAGACGCTGCGCACCAATCTGACCGGCGCAAAATATACGCTCGCCGTGCCGAAATATACCTATGAGGCTGGCCTGAAGGATTTCAAGGATATCGCCAAGTTCAAGGACGAACTCGGCGGCAAGATCTATGGCATCGAGCCCGGCAATGACGGCAACCGCCTGATCCTCGACATGATCGAGAAGGACGCCTTCGGACTGAAGGATTTCCAGGTAGCCGAATCTTCCGAGCAGGGCATGCTCGCGCAGGTCGCCAAGGAGGTGAAGCGCGAGAAGCCGATCGTCTTCCTCGCCTGGGCGCCGCATCCCATGAACAAGAATTTCGAGATCGAATATCTCTCGGGCGGCGACGATTTCTTCGGCCCCGATTTCGGCGGCGCCACCGTCGGCACCAATGTGCGCGCCGGCTATGCCTCCGAATGCCCCAATGTCGGCAAGTTCCTGACCAATCTGGAATTCTCCCTCGATATCGAAAACGCGATCATGGGCAATATCCTCGATGATGGCGAAGAGCCCGCAAAAGCCGCCACCGACTGGCTGAAGGCCAACCCTGCCGTGCTCGACACATGGCTGGCCGGCGTCACCACGAAGGACGGTGGAGACGGCATGGCGGCCGTGAAGGCTTCGCTCGGTCTTTAAGATGAAAACGTCGGCGGGACAGCGCCCCGCTCTGCCCTGCCAGACACTTCTCCGCCCCTTATCGTCGTCATCCTCGGGCTTGACCCGAGGATCCACGGCAAAGGGGCGAAGACGGAGCTATCACCCGCGGCGGGATCATATAACATCTGTCGAAAATATTGATCGCATTCGCTTACTGGAATGCATTGATGCAATGACGAGGTTGATGCTTCCTAGTCGTGGATCCTCGGGTCAAGCCCGAGGATGACGATAATTGGGGGATGTCCGGCAGGACAGAGGGGGTGTTTGGCTGGAATTCGCCATAAAACGGATAATACAGGGGAACCAGAAATTTGAACTGGCTGACTGAATACAAGATCCCGGTCGGGCGTACTGCGAAGACCGTCGTCGACTGGCTGACGGAAAACCTCACATGGCTGTTCGACGGGCTCGCCGCCGTCATGCAGACATTGATCGACGGCCTGCTCCTCGCCCTCAACACCCCGCCACCCCTCGTGATGATCGCTATTTTCGCGGCGATCGCCTGGTTCCTGCAGCGCAAGATCTCCATCGTCGTCCTCACCATTCTCGGCTTCCTCTTCATCCTCAACCAGGGATATTGGGGCCAGACGATGGAGACGCTGACGCTGGTGCTCTCCTCTTGCGTGCTCTGCATGGCTCTCGGCGTACCGCTCGGCATTGCCGCCGCCCACCGCCCCAGGCTCTATGCCGCGATGCGCCCGGTGCTCGACCTGATGCAGACGCTGCCGACCTTCGTCTATCTGATCCCCGCCATCGTCTTCTTCGGCATCGGCATGGTGCCGGGGCTGCTGGCGACGGCGATCTTCGTCCTCCCCGCCCCCATCCGCCTCACCCATCTCGGCGTTTCCTCGACGCCGGAACATCTGATCGAGGCGGGTGAAGCCTTCGGCGCCTCGCCCCGCCAGCTCCTGTGGAAGATCGAGCTGCCCTATGCCATGCCGCAGATCCTGGCCGGGCTGACGCAGACCATCATGCTGTCGCTGTCGATGGTGGTCATCGCCGCGCTCGTCGGCGCAGACGGCCTCGGTGTGCCGGTCGTGCGCGCGCTGAACTCCGTCAACACGGCGCTGGGCTTCGAGGCCGGCCTCGTCATCGTCGTCGTCGCCATCGTGCTCGACCGCATGTTCCGCCCGGGCAAGGAGAAATAAGATGACGGCGATCACACTCGACAATGTCTGCATCATCTTCGGCAGGAAGACGGACAAGGCCCTGGGGCTCGCCGATCAGGGCGCGACGCGCTCGCAGATCCAGGCCGAGACCGGACATATTCTCGGCGTGCACAATTGCACGCTCGAGATAAAGGAAGGCGAAATCCTCGTCCTGATGGGGCTTTCCGGCTCGGGAAAATCGACGCTTTTGCGCGCCATCAACAGGCTCAACCCGATCACCCGCGGCCGGGTGGTCGTGCACAATGGCGAGCGCTCCATCGATGTCGGCAAGGCCGACCGGTCGGCGCTGCGCCACCTGCGCACCCATCTCGTCTCCATGGTGTTCCAGCAGTTCGGCCTCCTGCCCTGGCGCACGGTTGAGGAGAACGTCGGCTTCGGCCTCGAAATCTCGGGCCTGTCGAAAGAGGAGCGCAGCCGAGCGGTGCGCCAGCAGCTGGAGCTGGTGGGCCTCAAGGACTGGGCCTCGCGCAAGGTTGGCGAGCTCTCCGGCGGCATGCAGCAGCGCGTCGGCCTTGCCCGCGCCTTTGCCACGGGCGCGCCGATCCTGCTTATGGACGAGCCCTTCTCCGCCCTTGATCCGCTGATCCGCGCCCGCCTGCAGGACGAGCTTCTCGACCTGCAGACGAGGCTCAGGAAAACCATCGTCTTCGTCAGCCACGATCTCGATGAAGCCATGAAGATCGGCAACCGCATCGCCATCATGGAGGGCGGCCGCATCGTCCAGTGCGGGACGCCGCAGGAAATCCTGCTCCAGCCCGCAAATGACTATGTCCAGGATTTCGTCGCCAACATGAACCCGCTCGGCGTGCTGAGGGCCGATGACATCATGGCGCCGCCCGACCGCACCCCCGGCACCCGCCCCTTCGCCGCAACAGCCAGGCGCGAAACGCCGGTGCGCGAGATCATGCAGGCGGTGGCGAAGAATGGCGGCGATGTCGGCATCGTCGAGAAGGGCGCGATCATCGGCAAGGTGTCGGCAGACGATATCGTCCGCGGCCTCCTGCAGCATCAGCGGCAGGGATAGCTCCTATCTGGCCCGCTGAGCACCTCCCCCGCCTCTCTATCGTCATCCTCGGGGGCTTGACCCGAGGATCCATGGCAAAGAGGCGTAAGCGGTACTATCACCCGCCACAGGATCGTAAACCACAAGCCATAATATCGTTCGAGGAACGAATGCTATCTCCTGCTGGAATGCGCTGATGTAATGGGGCCGTCGGGACCCCTTTGCCGTGGATCCTCGGGTCGAGCCCGAGGATGACGTCCGGGAGGGACGGGAGATGGCCGGCAGGCCAGAGGCGGGTGAATTACAACCCCGCCGTCGCCCTCTCCCTCTGCCGTGCCGCCACCCGCGCGCGGATGGTCTCCACGTCTGCGCGCGGCGTCGCGGCGAACAGCGTTTTGGTATATTCATGCTGCGGGTCGGAGAACACCTTGTCACGGCTGCCGTGCTCCACCACCTCGCCGTAATACATCACCATCACCTCGTCGGCGATGTAGCGCACCACCGAAAGGTCGTGGCTGATGAAGACGTAGGTGAGGCCGAACTCGTCCTGCAGGTCGGCGAGAAGGTTCAGGACCTGCGCCTGCACCGAGAGATCAAGCGCCGAGACCGGCTCGTCGAGCACCAGGAGGCTCGGGCTCAGCATCAGCGCGCGGGCAATGGCGATGCGCTGCCGTTGGCCGCCCGAGAACATGTGCGGATAGCGGTTGAAATGCTCCGGCCCGAGGCCGACCTTGATCAGCATCTCCATCGCCAGATCGCGCCGCTCGGCGGCCGTCTTGTTGGTATTGAGCAGGAGCGGTTCGGCCAGCACGTCGCCGATCTTCTGGCGCGGGTTGAGCGAGCCATAGGGATTCTGGAAGACGATCTGCACCTTCTGGCGCATTTCCCGCGTCAGCCCGTCGCGCAGGATGTCGATCTTCATCCCGTCGATGAACAATTCACCGGAAGTCGGCGCGTCGATCAGCGTCAGGATGCGCGCCAGCGTGGACTTGCCGCAGCCAGACTCGCCGACGATGGCGAGCGTCTTGCCCTTTTCGACCGAGAAGCTGACGCCCTTGACGGCATGGACCGTCTTCGCCTTGCCGAACAGCCCGCCGCCGACATGATAATCGCGCACGATATTGCGTGCTTCGAGAACGGTTTGCGTCATTGTGCGGCTCCCGTTGCGGCTTCATCCAGCACGAAATCGGAGATGGTCGGCAGGCGGTCGCCCACCGCATTCTCCGGTAGGGCCGAGAGCAGCGCCCGCGTATAGGCGCTTTTAGGCGCCTCGAACAGCGAAAGCACGTCGGCTTCCTCCATCTTGCGGCCCCTGTACTGGACGATGACGCGGTCCGCCGTCTCGGCGACGACGCCCATATCGTGAGTGATCATGATCAGCGCCATGCCATGCTCCGCCTGGAGCCGCATGAGCAGGTCCAAAATCTGCTTCTGGATCGTCACGTCGAGCGCCGTCGTCGGCTCGTCGGCGATCAGGAGCTTCGGATTGCAGGCGATCGCCATGGCGATCATCACGCGCTGGCACTGGCCGCCTGACATCTGGTGCGGAAAGGCGCCGAGACGCGATTCCGCATCGCGGATGCCGACCGACTCGAGCAGCTCGATGGCGCGCCGCCGGCGCTGCTTGCCATTGAGGCCGAGATGCTGGCGCAGCACTTCCTCGATCTGAAAGCCGATCGTAAAGCACGGATTGAGGCTGGCGATCGGCTCCTGGAAGATCATCGACATGTCGCGGCCGACGATCGCGCGGCGCTGGCTGTCGCTGAGCGTCTGCATGTCGTTACCGTCGAACATCATCCGGTCGGCGGTAACTGTCGCGGTCTTGGGCAGAAGCCCCATCACCGCCAGCATGCCGACGGACTTGCCCGAGCCGGATTCGCCGACGATGGCCAGCACCTCACCCTTGTCCACCGTCAGGTCGATGCCGTCGACGGCCTTGAACGCCCCATAGGAGGTCTGGAAGGAGACCGTCAGGTTCTTGATTTCAAGCAGAGCCATATCGCGTCAGCTCCTTTTCAGCTTGGGGTCGAGCGCATCGCGCAGGCCGTCGCCGATCAGGTTGATCGCGAGAACGGTGATGAGGATCGCCAGACCCGGAAAGGTGACGACCCACCAGGCGCGCAGGATGAACTCCCGTGCCTCGGCGAGCATGGTGCCCCATTCCGGCGTCGGCGGCTGCGCGCCCATGCCGAGGAAGCCCAGCGCCGCAGCGTCGAGAATGGCGTTGGAGAAGGAGAGCGTCGCCTGCACGATCAGCGGCGCCAGGCAGTTGGGCAGGATCGTCTTGAACATCAGCCGCAGCCGGCTTGCCCCGGCGAGCCGCGCCGCGATGACATATTCCCGGTTCTTCTCGGCCAGCACCGCGGCGCGCGTCAGTCGCGCGAAATGCGGCTGCAGGATGACCGCGATGGCGATCATCGCATTGGTTAGCCCCGGCCCGAGGATGGCCACCAGCACCAGCGCCAGCACCAGCGACGGGAACGACAGGATGACGTCCATTACGCGCATGATCACCGTATCGACCCAGCCGCCGAAGAAGCCGGCGATGAGCCCCAGCGCGATGCCGGCGACAAGCGCGATGGAGACGACGACGAGACCGACGAACAGCGAGAACTGCGAGCCGTAGATGAGGCGCGAGAGGATATCGCGGCCGATGGCGTCGGTGCCGAGCAGGAACTCGGACCGCCCGCCCGCCTCCCAGGCCGGCGGCGTCAGAAGCGCGTCACGAAACTGCTGGGCGGGATCATGCGGTGCCAGAACTGGCGCAAAGATGGCGACGAGCACGAGGGCCGCGAAGACCCACAGCCCGATCACCGCACCGCGGTTTTCGCTGAAATAGAACCAGAAATCCGCCAGTGCCCGGCGGCGCATCGCACCGGAGGAAATCGGAGCGGGAAGCGTTGCGTTGCTCATGGGAACCTCAATTATGCCGGATACGCGGATTGATCAGACCGTAGAGCAGGTCGACGATCAGGTTGACGACCATGACCAGTATGGCGATCAGCAGCAGGCCGCCCTGCACCGCAGGATAGTCCCTGCGGAAGATGGAATCGATCATCCATTTGCCGATGCCGGGCCAGGAGAAGATCGTTTCCGTCAGGATCGCGCCGGCAATGAGCACGCCGATCTGCAGGCCGATGGTGGTGATGACGGGGATCATCGCATTGCGCAGGGCATGCAGGCCGACGACACGGCGCACCGGCAGGCCCTTGGCCCGCGCCGTGCGCACGTAATCCTCGCCCAGCACCTCCAGCATGGCGGAACGGGTCTGCCGCGCAATGACGGCAAGCGGGATCGTCGCCAACACGATGGTCGGCAGCGCCAGATGCGAGACGGCGGAGGCGAAGGCGCCCTTCTGACCCGACAACAGGCTGTCGATCAGCATGAAGCCGGTGACGGGCGGGAAGAAATAGAGAAGCGAAATGCGACCCGAAACGGGCGTCCACTGCAGAATGCCCGAGAACAGGATGATCAACAGCAGGCCCCACCAGAAGATCGGCATGGAATAGCCGACGAGCGCCGTTCCCATGGATATCTGGTCGAACCAGGAACCGCGCTTGACCGCGGCGAGCACGCCCGCCGGAATGCCGATGAGCGTCGCCAGGATGATCGCGCAAAGGCCGAGCTCGACGGTGGCGGGAAACAGCGTCAGGAACTCCGTCAGCACCGCCTTCTTGGTGATCAGCGATGTGCCGAAATCCCCATGCGCGAGCCGCCAGAGATAATCGAGATATTGTTGCCAGAGCGGACGATCGAAACCGAATTGCGCCATCAGCTGGGCGTGCCGTTCCGGGGCGATGCCCCGCTCGCCCGCCATCAAGAGGACCGGATCGCCCGGCAGCACCCGCACGAACCCGAAAGCCACGATCGTGATGCCGATGAAGGTCGGGACCAGATAGGCCAGTTTTCCGAAAATGAAACGCAGCATGTACAAAAACTCCAACCGGGCGCGGGACCTTTTCCGTCCTGCGCCCGGCCGCCATGTTGTCAGATATTATTCGGCGATATCGACGCCGTCGAAGCGATGGATACCGACCGGATCCATCTTGTAGCCGCTGACCTTGCTCGACATCGGCATGAAGACCGTGGAGTGCGCCAGCGTCGCCCAGGGCGCCTGCTCCTTGAAGATGACCTGCGCCTCTTCATAAAGCTTGGCGCGCTCTTCCTGATTGGAGGCGACCTTCGCCTTCTGGATCAGGTCTTCGAATGGCTGGTAGCACCACTGCGCGCGGTTGTTGTTGCCGACACCGGCGCAGCCGAGCAGAACGCCCAGGAAGTTGTCCGGATCGCCATTGTCACCCGTCCAGCCGAGGATGACGGAGCCGTCACGATCCTTGTCGGACGACTTCTTGAGATATTCGCCCCATTCCATCGAGACGATCTCGGCCTGCACGCCCACCTTGGCGAAATCCGACTGCATGAGCTCGGCAGTGCGGCGCGCGTTCGGCATGTAGGGTCGGCTCACCGGCATTGCCCAGAGCTTCATCTTGAGGTCCTTGACACCGGCTTCCTCAAGCATCTTCTTGGCCGCTTCCGGATCGTACGGATCGTCCTTGATCGCGTCGTTATAGCCCCACATCGTCGGCGGGATCGGGTTCTTGGCGACCTGGCCGGAGCCCTGGAACACGGCATCGATGATCGCCTGCTTGTTGATCGCCATGTTGAGCGCCTTGCGCACTTCAGGCTTGTCGTAGGGCGCCTTCAGCGTGTTGTAGGCGAAATAGGCGACGTTGAGGCCCGCCTGTTCGTCCACCTTCAGGTTCGAATCGGCCTTCAGCCCTTCGATATCGGCAGGCGCAGGATAGGACATGATGTGGCATTCACCAGCCTTCAGCTTCTGCGCGCGCACGGCCGGGTCGGTCGTGATTGCAAAGACGAGATCGTCGATCGGCTGCTTGCCGTTCCAGTAATCCGGATTTGCCTTGTAGCGGATGACCGCGTCCTTCTGGTAGGCAACGAAGGTGAAGGGGCCGGTGCCGACCGGCGCCTGGTTGAGATTGTCCATCTTGCCGTCGGCCTGCAGCTTGTCGGCATATTCCTTCGACAGGATCGAAGCGAAATCCATGGCCAGATCGGCCAGGAATGGTGCTTCCGGACGGCTGAGCACGAACGTGACCGTGTGATCGTCGACGCGCTTGATTTCCTTGATCAGCGTCGGGAATTCCATGCTGTCGAAATATTCGTAGGAAACGCCCGACGTGTAGGCATGCCACGGATCATCCTTCTTGGATTGGCGCTCGAAGGAGAAGATCACGTCGTCGGCGTTGAATTCACGCGTCGGCGTGAAGAAATCGGTGGTCTGGAACTTCACGCCCTTGCGCAGGTGGAAGGTATATTCGAGGCCGTCTTCCGAAACTTCCCAGGTTTCGGCAAGGCCCGGCTCGATCGTGGTCTCACCATGCTTGAACTCAACCAGACGGTTATAGGCCGTGCGCGACGAAGCATCGAACGTATCACCGCCGGTATAGGCCGCCGGATCGAAGCCTTCCGGCGAAGCCGGCGAGCAATAGACGAGTGTTTTGGCCGAAGCGCTTCCGGCCATCAGAACGGCGAGCGCCGTCGCGGCCAGCATTTTTTTGTAGAGTTTCATGATTCCGCCTCCAAGAGGTACTGTTGCCGCGGACACCCCTTGCCCGCAGCCTGCCTCATGGAAGCTCCTGACACGATTCATTGCAAGCCCATTTCTTGAAAGAAAGTAACATTTTTACAGTTGACGTAAGGGTAATCTGTGGAAAAAATTTCTAATAAACAGTTGGGAGGGAGAAAATTGCGATTCACCAAGGCCAAAATCCACGGTCGATTTACCCGTTCTGCCTCCCGCCGATGGGACTCACGCCGAGGCGGTTAATGTAAGAATCGCTGTGCGACCTTGCGCGAGAACAAATCGGCGGAACGGATTGGCCGACATTATGGATTTTTGAAACAGCGCCGCGGCGAACGCCCGTCAAGCACGAAAGGGGAAGAATGATGGCTTCATTGGTAAATGCCTCCGCCCATTACTGCGGGCGCGAAGTTTTCTTGACCGGGGATGTGAAGTTTTCTTGGAAAGCAACTTGTACACCCATGCCGCTTGTCTTATGAGATCGCACATTCTGCATCCTGCAGTTGATAGGTCTACGATGCCGGACAAAAACAAAACCATCCGCGAGACCGATACCGATGCCCGGAGTCTGGCAAAGACCTTGCTGCGCACCGCGCGCTATGGCGCGCTGGCGGTTCTCGATCCGCAGTCCGGCAGACCGCTGGCCAGCCGGGTGGCCGTGGCGACCGATACCGATGGCGCGCCCATCGTGCTCGTCTCCGCGCTTTCCTCCCACACACCGGCGCTTCTTGCCGATTGCCGCTCTTCGCTGCTCCTTGGCGAGCCCGGCAAGGGCGACCCCCTCGCCCATCCGCGCATCACGCTTCTCTGCAGCGCATATCAGGTGGGGCGGAGTGATCCCGATTATGAACGCCTGCGCCGCCGCTATCTGAACCGCCATCCGAAGGCGCGGCTCTATATCGATCTCGGCGATTTCACCTTTTTCCGATTCGAGATGGAGGGCGCCAGTCTCAATGGCGGCTTCGGCAAGGCTTTTGTGCTGACCGGCGAGGACCTGATATCGCACCATGGTTCCAACGCCGGTATAGCGGCCGCCGAGCAGCCCGCGCTCGACCACATGAACAGCGACCATCCCGATGCGATCGCCCTCTATGCCCGCCATTTTGCCAATGTCAGGGCGGGCAGCAAGATTTGGCGCATAAGCGGCATCGATGCGGAGGGTTTCGATCTCCTGTCGAATAATGATGATGCCCGCCGGGTATTTTTCGATATGCCGCTGGAGAATGCGGAGGACATTCACCGGGTGCTTGTGCAGATGGCGAAGCAGGCGCGCCGGCAAGTACCGGAATCCAACAAAACTCAATAAAGTGTGATTAAATTCTTGGGATAGGACGCATTAAGGACTTGCAACGAGAAATTCCATCGTTAGTTGTATAGCGCTTTTGCGACAATCGCCTTAACAAAGCAACGCTTCATGCAGTCATACGGGGGTAGGACGGCTATATGAAATCCGAGAGATATTTTGCGGATTTGATCGCAAACGCTGACCAGGCGGCAGGGTTTCTTTCCGCTTTGGCAAATAACAAGCGTTTGCTGATCTTGTGCGAATTGCTGAAGAAAGAAATGTCCGTGGGGCATCTGGCGAAGACGGTCAATCTGAGCCAGTCGGCGCTTTCGCAGCATCTGGCGAAATTGCGGGCGCTCAATCTGGTTTCGACCCGGCGTGACGCGCAGACGATCTATTATGTCGTGTCGTCGCACCATATCGAGCTGATGCTTGCAACGCTCGACAGCCTCTATATGGGTGCAAAATCCGCCAGCGATCAGATCAGGCAATGACGGATAAACGGGCGAAAGCCGGGATGAATTCAGGCTTTCGCCCGGAAGAACGCGTCCTCAAAATCGATAATGCCGATGATCCGCGCCTTGCGCCCTATCGCAATATCCGAGAAAGGGATCTCGTCGGGCGCAGCGAGCGCTTCATTGCCGAGGGCAAGGTAGTCCTCAATGTCCTGCTGTCCTCGGCCCGTTTCGAGGCGGAATCGCTGCTTGTCCTGGAAAGCCGATTGAACGGCCTCGAGCAGCAATTGCGCCTCTGCCCGCCGACGGTTCCCGTCTACTGCGTTTCGCAAGATATCATGGACGGCATCGCCGGCTTCCATGTCCATCGCGGCATATTGGCGATCGGCCGACGCAAGGCCGCCCCCTCCCCCGCCGAACTGCTTTCCGGCCTTCCCGACCGGGCGCTCGTCACCGTCCTCTGCGGCATCTCCAATCACGACAATGTCGGCTCGATCTTCCGCAACGCCGCCGCCTTCGAGGCCGATTGCGTGCTGATGGACGAGACCTGCTGCGATCCGCTTTATCGCAAGGCTATCCGCGTTTCCGTCGGCGCCACGCTGAAGGTCCCCTATGCTCGGCAAGGCACGATCGACGACATCATGGCGGCATTGGCGCGCGAAGGTTTCGAGACGCTGGCGCTGAGCCCCTCGGGCGCGCAGAGCATCTATGATGCTCCTTCCGCCCCGCGGCTGGCGCTCTTGTTCGGCACCGAAGGCGAAGGTCTGCCAAAAGCGCTGCTCGAGCGGCTGCGCACCGCCCGCATTCCGATGTCGGCCGATTTCGACAGCCTCAACGTCGCCACCGCGTCCGGCATAGCGCTCTCGCGCTTCAGCCGGTTTTCGTGATTTTAGAACGGCGCCTGTTTCGATAGGACCGCTCGATCTTCGGGCCGTTCCGTACAGCCGGACGCGGTGGGAAGGCGGGCACGCACCACACTGACGTCATCATCGGACTTGATCCGATGATCCATTCCGGAACGGCGATGCAGCGCCCGCATATCAGACAATGGATGTTATTTCGACGGTCCGGAATGGATATCCGGGTCGGGGCCCCAGTGTGACGCAATTGCGATGCTTTGATCTCGCCAAGCTCGCCATCACCTCGAGGCCGGTCACCGGAGCATAGAAACGCCGCTTCTGTTAAACACTGAAGCGCTCTAGCGTCACGTTCTGCTGCGGATGATTCGAACGATTAAGCCGCCGAGGCGCGCGAGGCCTGGCCGCTCAGCCGGCGCAGCATTTCCTCCGCCTGCGGAGCGCGTTCCGATCGGCCGATGAAGCCGCCGCCGAAGACGCGCGCTGCATTGCTGTCGTCGGAATAGAGCACACAGGCCTGCCCCGGCGCGATGCCGCTTTCGCCGTCGTTGAGTTCCACCCAGGTCTCGCCATTGGCGTGATGCAGCACCGCCGGACGCGGCGGGCGGGTGGAGCGGACCTTGGCGTAAACCTCGAAGCCGGTGGCCGGAATATCCCCAAGTGGGCCATCGCCCAGCCAGTTGACGTCGCGCAGAAACACCTTGTGCGTCTCCAGCGCCTCGCGCGGACCGACGATGACGCGAGCCTGCGCGGCGTCGAGATGCACGACATAGAGCGGCTCGCCGGTTGCAACGCCGATGCCGCGGCGCTGGCCGATCGTATAGTGGACGATACCGTCATGCGACCCAAGCACGCGCCCGTCTATATGCACGATCTCGCCGGGATTGGCCGCTTCCGGCTTCAACTTGGCGATGATGTCGGAATATTTGCCCTGGGGCACGAAGCAGATGTCCTGGCTGTCCTGCTTCTTGGCGACGGTCAGGCCCAACTCCTCGGCGATCGCCCTGACCTCACTTTTCGGCAGATGGCCGAGCGGGAAGCGGAGGTAATCGATCTGCTCCTGCGTGGTGGCGAAGAGGAAATAGCTCTGGTCGCGATCCGTATCGACCGGGCGGTAAAGAGAACGATGCGCGCCATTGGCGCGGCTGCGGATATAATGCCCGGTGGCCAGCGCCGCCGCGCCGAGGTCCTGCGCCGTCTGCAAGAGATCAGCGAACTTGACCGTCTGGTTGCAGGAAACGCACGGGATCGGTGTTTCGCCGCTGACATAGCTGTTGGCGAAGGGATCGATCACCGCCTCGCGGAAACGCGCCTCGTAATCGAGCACATAATGCGGGATGCCCAAGCTTTCCGAAACCCGCCGCGCATCCTCGATATCCTGGCCAGCGCAGCACGACCCGGCGCGGTGCACGGCTGCGCCATGATCATAGAGCTGCAGCGTCACGCCGACGACGTCATAGCCCTCGCGCTTCAGGATTCCGGCCACCACCGATGAATCGACTCCCCCCGACATGGCGACGACGACGCGGGTGTCCTCCGGCTTGCCCGGCAGATCAAGGCTGTTCAGTGTCATGAGCGGGTCCGGCTTATAGGGCAGATGCCCTGCTGTTTCTCGGGATCATACAATCTTCACGCGTCTGTCGGAGACGCACTTTTTATATAGGGCAAACCGCACGCCTTTGCCAAGATGCCGCATTCATTTGCGACATGCGGGCCCGCATTCCCGTCCGATCCATCGAAATAGAATAAAAAAAGATTAAGATACGAAGCACTATTCGTTACCAGAGCATTACCGCCTGCTTAGTCAAATTTTAAAGCTGTCGCACTATCGTGGCTTGCGATTAGGTCCTTGAGTGTTGTGTAGAGAGTACAATGACCGATCTGGTAAGACCACGTGTCAAATATGTTATCGGCCCCGATGGCAGCCCGCTGACCATTGCCGATCTTCCGCCCGCCAATACGCGGCGCTGGGTCATTCGCCGCAAGGCAGAGGTTGTCGCCGCCGTCCGCGGTGGCCTTCTCAGCCTTGAGGAGGCATGCCAGCGCTACACCTTGACGGTGGAGGAGTTTCTATCCTGGCAGTCCTCGATCGACGAGCATGGTCTCGCAGGTCTGCGGACGACCCGTATTCAGCAATATCGCCATTAAATATTGGTCATTTGCACTTCAATGATTACCGGATGGCCGGCCCTTGGGCTGGCCATTTTTGGTTTGGCGCTCCATAAAGCAGATCCCCGAGAAGTGAACGGAGTCCACCGTTGAACGATCAAATCGCAATCAGCAAGGAAGACACCGGCTCTGGCGGCCGCTATGTCGCGAAACTGGCCGGCCACGAGGCCGAGATGACCTTCTCGCGCGTCAATGCCGGCCTGATCATCGTCGATCATACGGCGGTGCCGGACGCATTGCGGGGAAAGGGTGTGGGCCAGGCGCTGGCGCTCCACGCGGTGGAGGATGCGCGCAAGGGCGGCTGGAAGATCATGCCGCTTTGCCCGTTCATGCGCGCCCAGTCACTGCGCCATGCCGATTGGGGCGACGTCGTCCAGCAGAGATAGGCCTGCCCGAAGATCGGCAAGCCTATTGATAAATCCGTTGTCTCACGGAGAACTGTTAGCCGATCATCGCGCGCCGGTCGGGCGCCGGGCGCTCCTCCGTATCACGGGCTTTCCCGTCTCGCTCCTCCAGCGCCTCCGCCTTGGCGAGCTCGGCTTCCGCTTCGGCAAGGGCCGCTTCGGCGGCTTCCTTCTGCGCCGTCAGATCCCGGATCGACACAAAGAGATTGTCGCGGCGCTGGCGCGCGGCCTTGGCGAAGGTCGGATAGGCGAAGTGCGACATATCGGTGATCCCGGCCTTCTTCTCCTCCGACTGGATCTGCGCATCGAGTTCGGCGGCCATGCGCTCGAATTCGCCCATCATCAGGTCGAGCTGGCCCAACTGCCGGCGTTTTTCCTTTACCTGGAACAGTTTAAGCCTCACGAGGCTCTCACGCGGTTTCATACGCAATACTCCTTGAACACCGGAAATCTTGGCTCAAGCGGGAGCGCGGCGCGTCCCCATTTCGAACCAGCCCTTATGTCCCGCATCAGAATCACGCTTCCAAAACGAAACACAAAATTAAAGATTCACCGGTTTGGTAACCTTTTTTTTACGAGCAGCATTAATCATACGCGTTAGGACTTAAGGCTCGGTAAATCCCCTGTGGCTTTTCTGCAACAAGGAAACATCGAGTCGGAAGAATCACTTAGACAGGATTCTTAATGTGGAAAATCAGACTTTCTGCATTGGATTTCATGAGATGAATCAGGGAAATACGGCAAATTTTTAATTAAGATCCAATTCCGCTTGCCAAGTGGAATCAGATTTTGTTAACCATTTGCTGGCAACCTTCATACAAAGGCAACGACTGTTCCGTGTGCTGCTTTGAGGGACCAGACCTGTTCGGCGGCGGAAAGGGGATTTGAAAAGATGCGCGTTCTTTTGATTGAAGACGACAGTGCGACAGCGCAGAGCATCGAGTTGATGCTCAAGTCGGAAAGCTTCAACGTTTACACGACGGACCTCGGCGAAGAGGGTGTCGATCTCGGCAAGCTTTATGATTACGACATCATCCTGCTCGACCTGAACTTGCCCGACATGTCCGGCTACGAGGTGCTGCGCACCCTGCGCCTGTCCAAGGTCAAGACGCCGATCCTCATCCTCTCCGGCATGGCCGGCATCGAGGACAAGGTTCGCGGTCTCGGCTTCGGCGCGGACGACTATATGACCAAGCCGTTCCACAAGGACGAGCTTGTCGCCCGCATCCATGCCATTGTCCGCCGCTCCAAGGGTCATGCCCAGTCGGTCATCACCACGGGCGATCTCATCGTCAATCTCGACGCCAAGACCGTCGAGGTCGCCGGCCAGCGCGTGCATCTGACCGGCAAGGAATACCAGATGCTGGAGCTGCTTTCCCTGCGCAAGGGCACGACGCTCACCAAGGAAATGTTCCTGAACCATCTCTATGGTGGCATGGACGAGCCCGAGCTCAAGATCATCGACGTCTTCATCTGCAAGCTGCGCAAAAAGCTCGACGCCGTCTCCGGAAACCAGAGCTATATCGAGACCGTCTGGGGCCGCGGCTATGTGCTGCGCGAGCCCGAAACCGACGATCTGCGCGAGATCGCCTGATCTACAGCATCGGCCTGAAAATCGGAATCGATTTTGGGAAAGCTTGGATAGCGTAGATTCAATAGCTTACAGCGTCCTAACGGACGCACGGCGCTGTAGCCGCAAACTGCATTCATGAAAGCCCCGCCTGTTGCGGGGCTTTTTGCTTTCAGGCGGCTTGGAAATAATCGGCGAACTGCGCCGTCAGATAAGGCCTGTCGAAAGGCTTGAGCATATAGCCGGATGCGCCGGCGCGCTTGGCGCGCATGATCTTGGTCAGGTCCACCTCGTTGAGGCAGAGCACGATCCTGGCGTCTTTGCCGCCCGGAAGCTCCCTTATCGCGCCGATGATCTCGAGCGTCGGCAGGTCGGGGAGATCGCTGTCGAGAAGAACGACATCGGGCATCTCGGCCATGCAATGCTCAATCGCCTGCGAGCCGTTCGCCACGTCGGCGATGGTCATTGCGCTGTCGGACAGGATCCGCCTGGCGACCTTTCTGATGACCGATGAATCGTCGATGATAAGACAGCGCGTCATTTTGTTTGCGTCCCCTCTGGTTCTTGAGACGCAAGCCTAACCGCCGCCCGTGAAAAAAGGCCCAAGCGGCAGGGTAAAGTTTTAGCTACCTGCCTTCAGACCCCTCACACCGCCGAAAAAACAATCTCCTCCGCCGTGGCGTGAATGGAGATGGTCATGCCCGCTTCCTGGGCCAGGAGCAGGGTGTAATAGGGCTGCACGGAATGCGCATCGACGGGCTCTTCCGGCGCCTTGCCGCTATGCAGCTCCAAGAATTTCGGCGGCACACGCAGCATCGGCCCCTTGGCCGTGACGGTAAAGCGCGGCTCGGTTTCCGCATTCTCGATGGCGATCGAAAGCGAGCCGCCGCGCGGGATCGCCGCATTGCCGATGAGGATCAGGTTGAGCAGCAGCTTCACCTTGTTCTTCGGCAACAGGACGCGGTTGCCGTTCCAGGAGAATTCGGCCTTCTCGCCCTTCATATATTCGGTCGCCACGTTCTGCGCGTCGCCGGTATCGATCTGGACGCCGGCCGATCCGGCCGCGCCGAAGGCGATGCGCGCGAACTGCAGCCTGGCGGACGCGTTGCGCGCGCTCGCCTTGATGAGGTTCATCGCATCCTCGTCCGCGCCGCCCTCCTCCAGGAGTTCGAGGCCATTGTTGATGGCGCCGACTGGCGAGATGATGTCATGGCAGATGCGGCTGCACAAAAGAGCGCCGAGATCGGCTGCGGAAAGGACGACGGGCAAGGGCATGGACATATCTCCGGACAGCAGGATCGCCTTCGACAGGCAATCGGAGGGGGCATGAATTTCACATTCCCGGGCCGAATCGCCCGGTTTTACCGGTACTCTGGATACACATGCCTTTCGCCGACGGCAAGAAAAGCCGATGGCGGCCGGCATGCCTCAGCCAACGTCCCAGTCATCGAATTGCCAAGATCGAACCATAAGGATTTGGCAAACAATTAGTCTTGTAATAACGATGATTCGGCAAAGCGGACGCAAGATCCGTATGCCCGTTCTCTTCAGGGTTCCAGCGTCAGACAGAGAAGCGAGCAGCCAGAAGGAAAAATAAATGGCCTCTCTATCCCTGTCCCCGTCCCGCCTGCGGCTAGCGGCGGGTTTTATCGCGTTGCTCATGGCAACGCTCGTGCTTGCCTCTCAGGCGCGCGCCAACGAAACCTATACGATGGAGGAGATCGTCGAATCCGGCCACCGGTTCTTCGGCTCCACCTCCGGCGGCATCGCCACCGCGATCGAGAAGATCTTCCAGAGCTACGGCCTGCCCAATGGCTACATATTGGGCGAGGAAGGCTCCGGCGCGTTCATCGGCGGCCTGACCTATGGCGAGGGCACGCTCTATACCAAGAACGCCGGCGACCATAAGACATTCTGGCAGGGCCCGTCGCTCGGCTGGGATTTCGGCGGCCAGGGCTCGCGCGTCATGATGCTCGTCTATAATCTCGACGATATCCAGAGCATGTACGGTCGCTATGCCGGCGTTTCCGGCTCGGCCTATCTCATCGCCGGTGTCGGCTTCAACGTGTTGAAACGCGAGAATATCCTGCTCGTTCCGGTGCGCACCGGCGTCGGCGCCCGCCTCGGCGTCAACATCGGCTATCTCAAGCTGACGGGCTCACCGACCTGGAATCCGTTCTGATCTACAGCATCGGTCTGAAAATCGGAATCGATTTTCAGAAAGCCTGGATAGCGTAGATTCAATAACTTACAGTGTCCTTTGTGCGTCCTAATAGACGCACGGCGCTGTAGAGATGAGCATGCTGGATTAGGAGCCGTGCTTGTGTCATTCTGTGGCACGGCTCCTTAAATCGCAGTTGTTTAGGGACAAAATCGTGCAGCTTTTCAACGCTCCCGAACGTCTTTCGGGCACCCGGCAGGGTGCGGGACGCCCGGGTGCGCGCAACAGTTTCTGGTCCCGGAAGTGATCGAGTCCGCCCTCTTCTTCATCCTCGGCTTTCTCAGCGCCGCCTTCCTTGCGGCGCTGGTCGCACCCTCCATCTGGCGGCGCGCCACCGTCCTGACGCGGCGGCGCGTCGAGACAGAGGTGCCGCTGACACTCAACGAAATCCAGGCCGACAAGGACAGCCTGCGTGCAGAGCACGCGATGGCGGTGCGCAAGCTCGAAATGCGCCTAAAGGCGCTCAATGAGAAACATGCCGGGCAGAAGATCGAGCTCGGCGCCAACCATGAAAAACTGAAGCGGCTCTCCGTGCTGGAACGCGAGCTGGACGCGTTGCGCCAGCGCCAGGACGAACGCGAGCGCGAGCTGGCGTCGACTTCCAGCACGCTTGCCGCCGCGGAACAGAGCCTCGAACGGCACAAGGGCGAGCTGGAGACGCTGCAGCTGCGTCATAGCGAACTTTCAAGCGATGCGGACACGCTGCGCATAGAGATCGCCGTGCGCGAAACCGAATTGGGAAGGCTGACCGGAGAACTGGACGATATGCGGCACGATCGCAAGAAAATCGATGCAACGCAGCGCGAATTGTCGGCGGAAGTGAAATCCACCCAGGCCGCCCTCGCAAGCGAGCGCAAGCGCAATGCGGCGCTGGAAAAGAAGCTGGAGCGGCTATTGGCAAATCTCACCGACGCGCGGGAGAAGCTGGAACGGCGCGAAAGCGACCTGGCGCGGCTGCGCAAGGGCGGAGCCACCTCCCCCGCACGGGAGAAGACCGAGACGAAAGCCGACCAGACTGCGGCAGACGACGCCCTGCGCGAACAGATGCAGGAACTCGCTGCCGAGGTCGTCGCCATGACCGCGGAGCGCGAAGGCTCGCAATCCCCCATCCGCAAGGCGCTGGAACAGGCGGAAACAAAGAGCGCCAAGGACGCGCCGGAAAGCCTCGCCGACCGCATCCGCAGCCTGAAGAAACCGGAGTAGTTGTTTCCTGGCTCCCTCTTCCAGACGGTGTTGCGAAGCACAACACGCCCCTTCGTCATCATCGGGCTTGACCCGATGATCCACTCCGGAACGGCAGAAGCGGCCACAACAGCTTCTCTCCCCAAAAACTTATCCCACAGTTCCCGCCCTGCCCTTATCCTTGCCCTCAGTTCTTCCCGCGGGAACGCGGCTCGCGACGGCGGGTCTCGCGGGGAAGGACCGGCGCTTCCGGTTGACCGCTGACGCAGTGGTGAACTGGGAGGCTTCGTCCAGGTTTCCCCTCACGGGAAGGGCCGAGACGGGACGTGGGTGAATGAAGCTCCCGCGACGATCCCTAGCTCTTCCCCAAGCGGAACGGACGGACATCGCCGACGGGCGGTCTTGCGGCCGCAATTGAATTTATAATGAGCGTTGGCAAGACCGCCCGTCTTCCCATTCCCGGTTCGGGGTATTCTTCTCAATGACCAGACGCGGCAAGCGGGCGTGGTGACACCCCCTTCTGGCCTGTCGGCGTTTCCGAAGGTAGCCACCCAAAGGCAGCAGATACCTACCCCTTCTTCCCATGGAATGCGCGGATGGCGTCGATGATGCTGTCCTGATCGTCCTTTGCCAGATAGGGATGCATCGGCAGGCTCAGGATGCGCTCCGGCAGCACCTCAGACACCGGCAGGCCGCCGGGGGCCACCGGATAATGCTTGTAGGCCGTCTGGAGGTGCAGCGGCTTGACATAATAGATGACCGAAGGAATGCCGGCGGCGGTCAGATGCGCCCTGAGGCCGTCGCGGTTCTCGCTCTCGATCGAATATTGCGCCCAGGCCGAACGGTAACCGGAAGGAATGTGGGGAACCTTCACCACATCCTTCAGCCCGTCGGCATAACGCTTCGCCACCGCCTGACGCGCTTCCATCTCGTCCTCGAGAATGGCGAGCTTCTCGATCAGGATCGCCGCCTGGATCGTGTCGAGGCGGGAATTCAAGCCGATGCGCACATTGTCATATTGCGTCTCGCCCTTGCCGTGGAACAGCACGGAGCGCAGCGTCTCGGCCAGTCCGCCGTCGTTGGTGAACATCGCGCCGCCATCGCCGTAGCAGCCGAGCGGCTTGGCCGGATAGAAGCTCGTCGCCGCGACATGACCGAAGGCGCCGCACATCATGTTGTCGCGCTTTCCGCCGATGGATTGCGCCGCGTCCTCGATGACGAATAGCCCCTCGCGCTCGGCAAGCGCCGCGATCTTGTTGTACTCGGCGGCAAGGCCGAACAGGTCGACCGGAATGATCGCCTTCGGCTGAAGACGCCCTTCCCTGCGAATTTCGGCAATCGCCGCCTCGAGCTGCGCGACATCCATGTTGTAGCTGTCGGGGTCGACGTCAACGAAGACCGGCTCCGCGCCGGCAAGCGCCACCACCTCGGCCGTTGCCGCGAAGGTGAAGCTCGGGCAGAAGACGGCGTCGCCCGGCCCGATGCCGCGCGCCATCAGCGGCATCAACAGCGCATCCGTGCCGTTCGCGCAGGCGATGACATGCTGGACGCCGACATAATCGGCAAGTTTCTTCTCGAATTCCGCGACTTCGGGGCCGAGAATATAGCGCCCGTCGGCCACTACCTTGGCGATCGCCGCGTTCAGCCGGTCTCCGATGCGCTCGCGTTGCGCCGCCAGATCGATGAATTGCATGTCTGCTCCAATGACGACTAGCATGATCCCGAAAAGTTGCGGACTTCTCGTATAAGGTCATGCGGCTAAAATGGATCCGCGGCCCAAGCTTGCGCGAATCCGGTGGGACTGTGTAACGCCTCATTCGGGCGGCTTCCATCGGGCCGCCGTTCAAAGTTTGATCGGGTATGTAACAACGCTTGAGACCGTTGTCACCGTATGCCGATCACATCCCTGTGTCGGGATTTTGGCGAAAATTCATCCCGGCCGCTTGCCATGGGTGACGGTGCCGGCGGTCAGGATGCGCAACACGTTGATCGCCTCCTCGCCATTGGTGCGTGGCGTCGCGCGGGTCTGGATGCATTCTATAAAATGCTGGCACTCGCGGGTGAGCGGCATACCCTCGCCCACCGGTATGTAGGTCGGCTCCTCGGCGGTGAACGCCCACTGCCCGTTGTCCTGCCAGACCGCATGGCGGTAGACGGCGAGCTTGCGCTCCCATTGCTCCACATCGTCGAATACGGCCATCGCCTTTGTGCCCACCACCGTCAGGCGGCGCTCGCGATAGGGATTGAGACGCGAGGCAAAGAGATGGCCGCGCAGATCGCCGGGAAATTTCAGGTGCAGATGCGCGAAATCGCTCAAATGGTCGAGAAGCGCGGCCCCCTCGCCACGGATCTCGATCGGTTCGCTGCCCGTCAGGGCCAGGATCATCGAGAGATCATGCGGCGCAAGGTCCCAGAGCGCGTCGTTCTCGGTGTGGAACTTGCCGAGGCCGAGACGATGCGAGTGGATGTAGCGCACCTCGCCGAGCTCGCCTGATTTGACGAGTTCCAGAAGCTTTTCAAAGGCAGGGTGAAAGCGCAGGACATGACCGACCATGAAGATGCGGCCATTGTCGCGCGCCGCCTTCACCTCAGCCTCCGCGTCGGCCACCGTCAGCGCGATCGGCTTTTCCACCAGCACGTCCTTGCCGTTGGTGACGGCGCGGGTCGCATATTCGGCGTGAAACTGCGGCGGCAGCGCCAGCACGATGGCATCCACGTCATCGCGGGTGAAAAGTTCCTCGACCGGGATATGGAGCACGCCGTGCTCCGCCGCGAAGCCCGCGGCACGGTCGGAATTCTGGTCCGAGACGGCGTAAAGCGCGCCAAGTCCCTTCAATGTACGGATATGATTGCTGCCCCAATAGCCGCAACCCAATACTGCAATACGCGGTGCCATCAACCAATGCCTTTGCCTTCGGCCACTCCCTTATCGACGCAAAAGGGCGAAGACAAGTCTCGGCAGTGATCAAGAACGCTTGACACGGCATTGTTCCCCACCTTATACCCGCGCCGTTCCCACGGAACAAAGCATCGCACGGGTCCTCCGACTGGAACCTGATCGACGCGATACGGGGGGCGGAGTAGCTCAGTAGGTTAGAGCAGAGGAATCATAATCCTTGTGTCGGGGGTTCGAATCCCTCCTCCGCTACCAGATAAATAGCTGATTTTTGCCAGATAAATCGACAAAAACTGCATTTTTCACTGCAATCCGATGCGTGTTTTTGCGATTTTTTCACGGGTTTTGCCGCAGCCTGCCTTCCAAGCTGTACTTCGAGGAGCCGATTCCTCCGATATCAGGAGAGGCCTGCACATGTACCGGATATTGTGGCTGGCATTGCTCGGCATCGCCGGATGCACCGCATCCCAGGAGAAATCCGTCGGGATGCCAAATCCGGCCTCGGTATATTGTGTCGATATTGGCGGCCGGCTGGAAATCCGTGAGGAGGCGCAGGGGCAGGCTGGCTATTGCCATCTGCCCGACGGGCGCGTGGTCGACGAATGGACGCTTTTCCGGTCGCGGAAGCCGGCAGGTTGAATCGCGGATATTCTCTCTCTGCCTGCTTCAGAGCTCCTCCCCAATCGTCGCCACATTGATCGGATAGCTGCTATCGTCATGGCATTGGGAATCGCACTCGGAATTGGCATCGGCGGCGCCGTTGGCGCGGTTATCAATAATATCCCGATCGGAATCGCCATAGGAATCGCGCTTGGCGCGGCGGTGGGATACGTCGTCCAGCGAAAATAGAACGACGAGCCGCGACGCTCCGGCTTTGGCCATGGCTTCTCCCCGCCCGGCTTGACAATGGCAGTGAAGCGTCCAAACTGAGGGCATGATCATTTTACGCGCCACATTCTTCCGGATTCGCCCGATCGCAGATTTGTAGCCCTGGGGCTCGGCATGCGCCCCGAGCTCCGGGGACGCAATTTCATCGCAGCTTCGCGCAGCCTCGTTTTCCCAGGCATTTCGCCCAGCATTCACAGCATTCGCACAGCGCCGCTTCGTGCCGCACGCACCCGCGCGCCATATCGAAGGAGACATCGGAAATCATGACCCAATCAAAGAAGAGCAGCCGCAAGCCCAGGATAATCGTCAGCGATATCGATCATAAGCGCCTCATCAATCTGGCCGCGGACGCGTACGACCGGTTCCCGGAGGCTGCGGAGGAACTGCAGATCGAGCTGGACCGGGCCAGGATTGTCCCGGCCGCATCCGTCCCGGCGGATGTCGTCCGGATGGGATCGACCGTGGCGTTTCGCTCGGACAGCGCCCAGCAAAGGCGCGTGACGCTGGTCTTCCCGGGCGAAGCGGACATTGCGCAGAACAGGATCTCGATCCTCACGCCGATCGGCGCCGCCCTCATCGGCCTTTCGACGGGCCAGTCGATCGCGTGGACGGCGCGCGACGGCCGCAAGCACGAATTGACGGTTGTCAGTGTCGAACAGCCCTCGCCGGTCACAGGCGCCATGGTCCCGGAAAGCAGCTAAGCCAGTCGGGCCCCGGTGCCTCTCGACGAAGCGCATCCAACGGCGCGACGCCTTCGAGAGAGCGGCTTGCCTAACGATTGAGCAGCACAGCCCGGAATTAACCTGAAGTTGACGATTGTGGCGTCCAATATGGCCAAAATAGGAGTTTTGGCCATATTGGCAGCCGTTTTTGCCTTATTGTCACTCGCGCTCGTGTTCGGCTGGTTCGGACGCCGCTCCATCGCCATGCTCTTTATCCTGCTGTGCCTCGTCGTCGCGGTGAAGGAGTTCCTCTGGGAGATCCACAGCGCCGAATATGGCTACCGCATGCCGTGGATCCAGACCCGACTGATCGACAGGGTACCGACGGAACGGCAGATCGTTTTCCATCATCCAATAAATGAAGCGCAGGGAGACCGGGCATGAGCCACAACACCGCGACCCATGGCGCGACGCATATCGGGCAGTCCGCTTCACAGCGGCTCCCCGTCACGCTCCATTACCTCTATCTGCTTGGAATGTTGGCCGTTATCGCCGCCATTCTGACGGCTGCGATGGTGATGCAATATGTCTGGGGCGAATTGCCCTGCCCGCTCTGCCTCCTGCAGCGCGTGGCGCTGCTCGGCGTCTGTTTCGGCATCATGCAGCAGTTCCGCAACGGCTTTTCCTACCAGAACACCGGCCTGAGCCTGCTTTTCACGATCTTCCTCCTGGTGGTGTCGGTGCGTCAGACGCTGCTCGATATCTATCCGCGCCCCGGCCATGAATATATCGGCACCGCCGTGTTCGGCCTGCACATGCCGGTCTGGTCAATCCTCATCGCGCTGGCCCTGCTCATCGCCTATGCGTTCAAGCTCATTCTATGGGGCGGCGCCGACTATCTGCGCAATGCGCGCATTGCCGATTATCCGGTGATCCGCACGCTGGCAACGCTGCTGAGCCTCTATGTGATCGCCATCGCGCTCATCAATTTCGGTTCGGTGGTGCTGCAGTGCGGCCTCGACGAGTGTCACACCTTCGGCTATGCGCTGCTCAACCGGCTTTGACATGGGATAGGCCGGCCGCGCATCTGTCAGGAGGTTTTTTCGGCTGCACTGCCCGATATCGGAGAAGTTGCGGAATTTAATCCTGATAATATCGCTCAGAAGGAATTCAAATTCCAATAATCTCGGTGATTAGAAAACCATTCGCGTTCCATTCCTGCTATGGTTTTGAGATTGTATGGGTTCCAAGCAAACATCCGGCCATTGGCCGGCAACCTCAGGACACACCACCATGAAATGGTTGAACTCGCTGCTCGTCGCCGGCGCCTTGCAGTTTCTGGCGCTCGCCCCCGTTCACGCCGCCGGCCTTGAGCAGATCAAATCCGCGGGCGTCTTCCGCGTCGGCACCGAAGGCACCTATCCGCCTTTCACCTATCATGACGAGTCGGGCAAGCTCGTCGGCTTCGATGTCGAGATCGGCGAAGAGGTCGCCAAGCGTCTCGGTGTGAAGGCCCAGTTCCTCGAAGGCCGCTGGGACGGGCTGATCGCCGGCCTCGATGCCGACCGCTACGACGCCGTCATCAACCAGGTCGGCATCACCGAGGAGCGCAAGAAGAAATACGACTTCTCAGATCCCTATATCGCTTCCAAGGCGGCGCTGATCGTGCGCGGCGACAATGACGAGATCAAGGGCTTCGCCGATCTGAAGGGCAAGAAGGCGGCACAGTCGCTGACCAGCAACTTCGGCAAGATGGCGCAGGCCAACGGCGCCGAGCTGGTGGGCACCGAAGGCTTCGACCAGTCGATCCAGCTGGTTCTCAACGGCCGTGCCGACGCCACCGTCAACGACAGCCTGTCCTTCCTCGATTTCAAGAAGCACAAGCCCGATGCCAATGTGAAGATCGCCGCCACCGAAGCCGATGCGGATTATTCCGGCATCATCATCCGCAAGAACGAGCCCGATCTTCTCGCGGCGATCAACGCGGCGCTGAAGGATATCAAGGCCGACGGCACCTACCAGAAGATCGCCGACAAATATTTCGGACAGGACGTTTCGGAATAAGCGTGATCCGCACATAAGGCCGACCGATCCAGACCGGATCGGCCGGCCATTATTTTGTGCATGATATTTTTACGAAAAACTGCAATTTTGCGGAGCATTGGAGGACATATCCTTGCCCCACTGGGTTCAGCTCATGCTGGATTCGCTCGGGCCGCTACTCTACGCGGCCCTGATGTTTTCAGCCCCTCTCACGCTCCTTTCCTTCGCTTTCGGGCTGACGCTTGGCCTGATTGTCGCGCTGATCCGCCTGTTCGCCCCCGCTCCGATCGTGGCGATCGCGCGCTTTTATGTCTGGATCATCCGCGGCACCCCGCTCCTGGTGCAGCTTTTCCTGATCTTCTACGGCCTGCCCAGCGTCGGCATCGTGCTCGACGCCTTTCCCGCGGCGCTCATTGGCTTCACACTCAATGTCGGCGCCTATACGTCGGAGATCATCCGCGCCGTCATCAGTTCGGTCCCCAAGGGTCAGTGGGAGGCCGCTTACTCCATCGGCATGAGCTGGTCGCAGGCCATGCGCCGCACCATCCTGCCGCAGGCCGCGCGCGTCGCGGTGCCGCCGCTCTCCAACACCTTCATCTCCCTGGTCAAGGATACCTCGCTGGCCGCCGCCATCACCGTGCCGGAACTTTTCCAGGCCGCGCAGCGTATTGTCGCCACGACCTATGAGCCCCTGATCCTCTATATCGAGGCGGCGCTCATCTATCTCGCGCTCAGTTCAATCCTGTCGCAGCTCCAGGTCAGGCTCGAACGCCGGCTCGGACGCTATGGCGGCTTCATCGAGGCCCGGTCATGATCGGCTTGGAAAATATCGAAAAGCAATTCGGCGACCTGACCGTCCTCAAGGGCGTGACGCTCACCATGGAGGAAGGCAGCGTCACCGCGCTGGTCGGCCCCTCCGGCGGCGGCAAGAGCACGCTGCTACGCTGCATCAACCTGCTTGAAATCCCTACCTCCGGAGCGGTGCGCATTGGCGAGGATCGGCTTGAGTTCCGGCCCGGTCAGCGGGTTCCCACAGCCGCAGTCCAGCGGCTGCGCCGTCAGACTGGCATGGTCTTCCAGAATTTCCAGCTTTTCCCGCACCGCACGGCGATCGAGAACGTCATGGAAGGGCTGACAACGGTGCTGAAATGGCCGGAGAACCGCGCCCGCGAACGCGCAATGTCGCTCCTGGAAAAGGTCGGCATGGCTCACAAGGCGGATGCCTGGCCGGCAACGCTCTCGGGCGGCCAGCAGCAGCGTGTCGCCATCGCCCGCGCGCTCGCCCCCTCGCCCCGCGTGCTCCTGTGCGACGAGCCGACTTCGGCGCTCGACCCGGAACTGGCGCAGGAGGTCGTTGACGTGCTGAGCGACCTCGCGCGCGAAGGCACCACCATGGTGATGGCGACCCACGATCTGCGTCTCGCTTCGACCATCGCCAGGGAGGCCGTATTCCTCGATGCAGGCGTGGTCGTGGAAAAAGGGCCGGCGCAGAAGCTCTTCTCCGATCCGGAACACGAGCGCACCAAGCGCTTCATCGCCACGCTGACGCATGAAATGGTGAGTGACGGCGAGGCCATCTGAAGACCTGCTGGCTATTCACCACGCGTTTCCTGATCGTCCAAGCGCCCGCATGAGGAACAAGCGGGGAAGAGAAGTGTTCGCTATTCTGATGTCGTGCCGAAATTTCGAGGCGCAGGATGGCATACAGAGTCACCTTCTTCATCGCCCTGTTCGCAACGGCCCTGGCGCTTGGCGGCGCCATGGCCCACCTGCTTGCGCTGCCCAACAAGATCGCCCTTCCCCGGGACGAATATTTCATCGCCCAACAAGCCTATCGCGGGTGGAACCGGCTCGCCTATCTTCTGCTTATTCAGCTGATCGCGATCGTGGCCGTGGCGATCATGTCGCGGCATGAGCCTTGGGTTTTGTGGCCCGCCGTCATTTCCGGGCTCTGCCTGCTCGGCGCCCAAGCCGTGTTCTGGGCCTATACCTATCCCGCCAATGTGGCGACCGAGAACTGGACCGCCATACCGGACAATTGGGAAACCCTGCGCGCGCGGTGGGAATATTCGCACGCAGCCGGCGCAGTGCTTCAGATTCTCTCCATGGGTTCCCTCATCGTCGCGGCTCTCGCTCGCATGCGCGCTTAGTGTTTGTCAGGACCAGCGTGAAGCGGCGTCCGTCTGGCCGTCATTCTCGGGCTTGTCCCGAGAATGACGGCGGGATGGTGGGCTACATCCCGCTCGCGTTTCAATTAAACCATGACAGGCTCCAGAGCACTGTGCTTTCCCGGCAACGCCTGCCACGATTTACCGCTTCCAACGTCAAATCAGGTGTCTCTTAAGGACACTATTAACCTTCATTTTTTATTGATTTCAGGAAGCCTATCGGGCGATTTCACATTTACGGGTTGCAGGTGTCATGCGTATCCAGAGAACAAATTTTCCAGTAAATCCAGCTGATTACGATGATAGTCCGGAAAACCGGGATCATCCGCAGATGACCGGACGCGGCCCGGCTGCACCCGAATCTCCCACCAATCCCGTACCCTACCACGCGCCCCGCAATCCGGCCCCCGTCTCCGCCTCCGTCACCACGGCCTACCAGCCTTTGCGCCAGACCCCGCTTCAGCCGGTCGCGCTGAAAACCACGTCCGCCGCCGTGGACGCGCTGCGCGCCGCCCATGCGCAAATGGCGGCCTCCAGCACGCAGCAGGCGCAGATGAGCGATACCGGCTATCCGCCGGTGTGGAAGCACGCCTTTTCACTGGCCGAAAACGTGCGCTTCACCCGCACGCCGGAAATCGAATTGACGAAATCGCGGGAGCCTCAGCCGGTCGCGGCGAACGAGACACGCCCCAACCATCCCGTTCAGCCGAAGCCGATGGTGCAGGTAACGCCCCCGCGCGGAACACCGGCCGCGGCAAACATACCGGTCGCGGCAGCGCCCGCTCCCCGCATCACGCCAGCTTCGTCGATTGCCAGTGAGCCGCCGGCTGCGAGTTCGCCTTCGCCGGCACCGCGGCCTGCTCCCGCAGCCGCCCGCCAGGACACGCCATTCGCCCATCTGTCCGACTTCGCCTACTGGGAATCGATCGACTTCAACGGCGAACAGCCCCCGGCTCCAGCCGTCCTCCCTGCCCGGCCAAAGCCGCAGATGACGCCCTCATCGATCACCAACCTGTTCCGCGTCGTGGAATGGAAGCAGGCCGGCGAGCCCGAAGCGGCAATGCCGGCCCCATCACCCATGGCCGCTCCTGCAACCCCGCCCGCTCCTGTAACCGCGCCTGCGCCGGTTACAGCAACAGCGCCGGTCACCGCGCCGGTCGCGCAAGCGGAAACCGGCAGCGCGAGTGTTCCAAGCACTCTGCAGGAGACCCGTGATACGACCGAGGACAGCCCGCGAAAGGCCATCCCCGTTGCGCCCATTGCCACGGTGCGCAAGGAGCAGTCCTTCGCCGCCGTCCGCATCGAGCTCAATACGTCAGGCCATGCGCATGGCTATGAAAAGCCGTCGGTCGAGCTCCTGCAGGAGCCGGTGGCGCAGGAAGGCGAGATCATCACGCAGGAGATGCTGGAGCGCAAGGCCGGGCTTCTCGAAAGCGTTCTCGAAGATTTCGGCGTCAAGGGCGAGATCATCCATGTGCGTCCCGGCCCGGTCGTTACCCTCTATGAGTTCGAGCCGGCGCCCGGCGTGAAATCCTCCCGCGTCATCGGCCTTGCTGATGATATCGCCCGCTCGATGTCGGCCCTCTCGGCCCGCGTCGCGGTGGTGCCGGGCCGCAACGTCATCGGCATCGAGCTGCCCAACACCACCCGCGAGACGGTCTATTTCCGCGAGATGATCACCTCGCAGGATTTCCAGCGCTCCGGCTACAAGCTGGCGCTCTGCCTGGGCAAGACCATCGGCGGCGAGCCGGTCGTAGCCGAACTCGCCAAGATGCCCCACCTGCTCGTCGCCGGCACCACCGGCTCGGGCAAGTCGGTCGCCATCAACACCATGATCCTGTCGCTCCTCTACCGGCTGAAGCCCGAGGAATGCCGCCTGATCATGGTCGATCCGAAGATGCTGGAGCTCTCGATCTATGACGGCATCCCGCATCTCCTGACACCCGTTGTCACCGACCCGAAGAAGGCCGTCATGGCATTGAAATGGGCGGTGCGCGAGATGGAGGACCGCTACCGCAAGATGTCGGCGGTCGGCGTGCGCAATATCGATGGCTTCAACAGCCGCGTCTCCACCGCGAGGCAGAAGGGCGAGGCGATCGTGCGCACCATCCAGACCGGTTTCGACAAGAACACCGGCGAAGCGCTCTACGAGCAGGAGGAGATGGACCTCGCGCCGATGCCCTATATCGTGATCATCGTCGACGAGATGGCAGATCTGATGATGGTCGCGGGCAAGGAGATCGAAGGCGCGATCCAGCGTCTCGCCCAGATGGCCCGTGCCGCCGGCATCCACCTGATCATGGCGACCCAGCGTCCCTCCGTCGATGTCATCACCGGCACGATCAAGGCGAACTTCCCGACCCGCATCTCCTTCCAGGTGACGTCGAAGATCGACAGCCGCACCATCCTCGGCGAACAGGGCGCGGAACAGCTGCTCGGCCAGGGCGACATGCTGCACATGGTCGGCGGAGGGCGCATCTCGCGCGTGCACGGCCCCTTCGTCTCCGACGAGGAGGTGGAGAAGGTCGTCACCCATCTGAAGGCGCAGGGCCACCCCGATTACTTGAACACCGTCACGGCGGATGAGGAGGAAGAAGCGCCTGAGCCGGAGGACAGCGCCGTGTTCGACAAGACCGCCATGGCTGCGGAGGATGGCGACGATGATCTCTACGCTCAGGCGGTCAAGGTGATCATGCGCGACAAGAAGTGCTCCACCTCCTACATCCAGCGCCGCCTCGGCATCGGCTATAACCGCGCCGCCTCGCTGGTGGAACGCATGGAGAAGGAAGGACTGGTCGGCCCGGCCAATCATGTGGGCAAGCGCGAGATTCTTTCGTCGTAAAAAACGCGACGGGAAAATTTCCCTTACATCGGCCCGAGGACCGGCTCCGGTTCCCGGGCCGTTTCTTTTCGCGCCCGGATACATGTCGAGATAACGCCCCCGGCGTTCGGCGAAGATGGGTGCCTTCTCCGGATCGGGCGTAAAACGCGCCCGGATGGCAGGCTTGCGGCAGATCGCTTCGATCGTGCCTGCCCCCGCCGCGACCATGCCGAGACGGGCAGCACCGAAGGCGGCACCGATCTCCGCCCCTTCAGGCAAATCGAGCGACAAGCCAAGAACGTCGGCCAAAAGCCCGTTCCAATAGGCACTGCGCGAGCCGCCGCCCACCAGCATGCAGGAGCGCGGCGCCGCATTCGCTGCCTTGAGCACATCGAGACCATCAGCGAGCGCAAACGCCACGCCTTCCAACACCGCATAGGCCAGCGCGCCGGCATCATGCTCGGCGCGAAGCCCGCTGAACCCGGCGGTGGCGTTGGGATCGTTGTGCGGCGTGCGCTCGCCGGTGAGATAGGGCAGGAAGACCGGTGCCGCCTCGCGCCGCCCCGGATCGGCGGCGAACTGCTTCGCTTTTTCGATGAGCCTGGCCACATCATGCTGATGGCCAGTAAGCGATGCGAGCCATGAAAGCGCCGAAGCCGCCGAAAGCGCCACCACCATGCCGTGCCAGCGCTGCGGCAGCGCATGACAGAAACCGTGCAGCGTCCGCTCCGGCAAGGAGACGAGCCGGTCGGTCGAGACGAACAGCACACCCGACGTGCCGAGCGACAGGAAACCGTCGCCCGGGCCGACGGCGCCGATACCAACGGCAGAGGATGCATTATCCCCGCCACCGCCAGCAATCGGGATTTTCCGCCCCCCGAGCCCCCAGGCCTTGGCCACTTCATCCGAGAGATAGGCCGAGACCTCCGCCCCCTCCACCAGATCCGGCATCTGCGCGCGCTTCATGGCGCAGGCGTCGAGGAGCACATCGTCCCAGCAGCGCTTTCCGACATCGAGCCACAGTGTGCCTGCCGAATCCGACATCTCCGACACATAATCGCCCGAGAGCCGATAGCGCAGGTAATCCTTTGGCAGGAGCACCTTGGCGGTTTTCTCGAAGACCTCCGGCTCGTGCCGCGCCACCCAGATGAGCTTCGGCGCGGTGAAGCCGGGCATGGTCGTGTTCGACGAGCGGACCATGAAATCCGGCACTCGCTCCAGCAGCTCCGCGCATTCGCGGCCGCAGCGCCCGTCATTCCACAGGATCGCCGGCCGCAGCACCCTGCCCTGGCCGTCGAGCAGGGTGGCGCTGTGCTGCTGGCCGGAAAGGCCGATGCCTTCCACCTGAGCGAAAGCCTCGGGCGCGAGATTCCGGACCCGCGTGACGGCCTTTTGCGCGGCCTGCCACCATTCCTCCGGATCCTGCTCCGACCACATCGGCCGCGGCCGCAAGACCTCGACCGGAGCCGATCCCTCGGCGATCAGCGCCTGATCCTCGTCGAGAAGCACGGCCTTTACGGAAGATGTACCGACATCGACACCGAGATAGGTCGCCATCAGATCGCAAGCCCCTGCTGATCGAAGAGATAGACATGCTCCGGCGCGACGCCTACCGCCAGATCTTCGTTCTTGGCGAGGGCAAGCCGTCCGGGCGCGACGATGGTCATGACAGGCCCTTCCACCGGCTGGGCATAGATCTGGCTGGCGCCACCGAGATATTCCGTGAAATCGGCCTTCAGCGTCAACACCGGATTGGCGGCGTGCACTTCCAGATGCTCGGGCCGCATCCCCACCGTCACGCTGTCACCGGCCTTCACCTGATGCGGGCGCTTGGTGGCAACCGTCAGCTCGCCGCCGGCAAAGGCAGGGCTCGAAACAGTCAATTGCCGCTCCGCCGCAGCACTTGCCTTGGCCGGCAGGAAATTCATCTTCGGCGAGCCGATGAAGCCGGCGACGAAGATATTGGCCGGATTGTCGTAAAGCTCGGTCGGCGTGCCGATCTGCTCCACCCGCCCCGCCCGCAGGACGACGATGCGGTCGGCCAGCGTCATCGCCTCGATCTGGTCATGCGTGACATAGACCATGGTGACGCCGAGCGCGCGGTGCAGCTTGGCGATCTCGACGCGCATCTGGGTGCGCAATTCCGCATCGAGATTGGAAAGCGGCTCGTCGAACAAGAAGAGCTTGGGATTGCGCACGATCGCCCGGCCGATCGCCACGCGCTGGCGCTGGCCGCCGGAGAGCTGGCGCGGCTTGCGCTGGAGGAGCGGCTCGATCTGCAGGATGCGCGCCGCCTCCGTCACCCGCTTCCTGATCTCCTCCTCGCCCGTCTTCACCATGCGCAGGCCGAAGGCGAGATTGTCGTAGACACTCATATGCGGATAGAGCGCATAGGACTGGAAGACCATCGCCACCTCGCGCCGCGCCGGCTCCACATGGGTGACAAGCTTCTCGTCGATGAAGACGTCGCCGGCGCTGATCTCCTCCAGCCCGGCGATCATGCGCAAGAGGGTCGACTTGCCGCAGCCGGACGGCCCGACGAAGACGACGAACTCGCCCTTTTCCGCCGCAAGGCTCACGCCCTCAACGGCAAAATGATCGCCGTAGCGCTTGACCACATTGTCGAGACGAAGAAATGACATATCAGATGGCTCCAGACGCTTTCGCCGGCGACAGGGCTTCAAGGGCCCGCCCGGCGATTTCTATCTCGTTTCTGGTTTTGAAGAGCGTGAGGTAGATGCGGTAGGCCGCATCGTGCACCTGCCGCCAGTAGGGATCGGGATCGAGCGCCTTTTGCTTCGGCGCCATCGCCTCCAGGCTGGCGAAGAGATCGGCATGGAAGCCGGCGGTGACTGCCGCGACCATCGCCGTGCCGAGCAGCACCGGCTCTTTCGTGTCGCTGAGGATCAGCCTTGCGCCGATCGCATCCCGGTAAAGACGGACGAGAAGCGGATTGTGCAGATGGCCGCCCGCCAGCGCCACGCTGTCGAACGCATAGCGGCCATTGGCGTTGAGATGCTCGAGGATATGCCGGGTCTGCAGCGCCAGCGCCCGCGCCGTGGCATAATAGGCCTCCAGAAAGGCGCGCTCGCCGGTTTCCGGGCCGATGCCGGTTAAAAGCGCCCGCACCCGCCCGTCGCCGAGCGGCGCGCGGTTGCCGAGCCAGTCCGGTACAATGTGCCGGTTGGCCGCGAAAGCTCCGCCCTCCTCGTCCAGCAGCTTCAGGATCCGCTCCGCGGTCCGAAGATGCAGTGCGCTCGATGCCTTGCCGGGGCTTGCCGGATGCTGGTTGAGCACGGCATCGAGCGCCGTGCCGGAAAGGCTCTGGCCGGCCTCATGCATCCAGTAGCCGGGGAAGATCGCATCCTTGAATGGCCCCCAGACGCCCGAGACATGGCGCTCATCGGGCGCAAAGGGCATGTAGCAGGTGGACGAGCCGCCGATCATCGGCAGGAGATTGTTCATCCGCGCGAGATAATCGCGCCCGAGAACGCCAAGCGCGCCTGCTTCCGCATCGATCAAGCCCACCGCCACGGGAATGCCGGCGAGGATGCCGAGCGCCGCGCCTGCGGATGCGCTCACCCTGCCATGCACCTCGCCGACTCTCCCTGGCTTGTCATTGAGACGGCCAAGCGAGATCAGATCGCCGATGCCGAGCGTCTCCAGCAGGTCCTGGCACCAGGGTTCCGCCTCGTCGGGCAGATAGGGCCATTTGCAGGCAAGACCGCAAACCGAATGTCGGTCCGTATCCGTCGCGCGGCGGGCGAGTTCATCGCAGAGGTCGCGCGCGCCCGTCACCCGTGCCCAGACCGCCGGGCGATGCCGCTTCAACCATAGCAGCTTCGGCAGATTGCTTTCCGGCGAAAGCGCCCCGCCGACATGCGCGAGGAAGCGGTGACCCGTCGCGTCGACCTCCGCCGCCTCGGCCTCGCCGCGATGGTCCATCCAGCAGATGACGTCGCCACCACCATCGAGCGGCGCGCCACCCTCCGCCTCGATATAGAGCGACGATGTGGCGTCGAAGGCGAGCCCGGCGATGGAGGACGCCAGTTCAGGGCGCTGCGCGAGGCAATCGGTCGAGGCGCGGCAGACGGCCTGCCAGATATCGTCCATCCGGTAGACGGCATGATGCTCCACCGGCGTCAGCAATTCGAACGATGCCGATGCGCAGGCGAGCAACTGCCCCTCCCGGTCGAAGAGGCCGGCGCGGGCGGAAAGCGTCCCGACATCGATCGCAAGCAGATGGCTCATCAATTCCTCATCCCGCACTCAATCCTTCAAAATGGCCTCGGCCACCTCTTCATCCGTGACCAGACGGTTGACATAGCCGGCCCTCAGCACCGCCCGGATGATCGGCACCTTGTGCATGCCCCCCGATGCGAGGACCGATGACGGGATGAGCTTCAGGTCCGAAGGTTGCATCGCCATTACCCGCTGGTTCAGCGGATGGTCGACCGGCTTGCCGTCCTCATCGAGGAAAACGCCGAGAATATCGCCGACGGCACCCGCCGCCTTCAAGGTTGGCAGGTTTTCCGTCACGATCTGGGTCTTGGCCAGTAGCGAATAGTTGGAGAGATCGCCGCAGGCGATCAGCGCCACCGCCGTCTTGCGGCCGCGCTCCATCGTCTCCGCGAGGCCGTAATGGGTGAGCAGCGTCGTGCGGCTTTCGCTCGACGGGCAATAGATCGGCGCGGCCACATAATAGCACTCCGCGCCCAGCATGCGGGCGAATTCGGTCGACACCTCGAAAGTGTTCGTGCCCGATCCGCGCGTCAGCCCGCCCATCAGCGCCGCAACCCATGCATTGGGCAGGCGTCGCGGCGTCAGATGCCGTCGTGCCGCCGAGAGCGTCTGGCCCCAGCCGATCCCGAAGCCCTGGCCGTCGACAAGCAGCGGATCGAGCATGGCGGCGGTAGCGCGGCCAAGGACGCGATGCAGATCTTCGAGATCGGGAACCGAGGGCACCACGGAGCAATCGACAAGGCCGAACCGCTCCTTCAGCTTCTCCTCCAGCACCACGCAATGGGTGAGCGGCATCTTGATATCGACGCTGACCAGCCCCTCGCTTCTCGCCTGCACGACGATCTTGTTCACCCGCAGCCGGGTGATGCGCAGCTTGTCTGCAATCTCCTGCTGGGTCAGGCCGCCGACATAATAATACCAGGCGACGCGCGCACGGATCTGCTCCGTTTCGCCTGATGCATTTGCCGGTGTTTCGGTGAAATCGTTCAATGGTCGCCTCGGGGGTTCTCTTGCGCAAAAGCCGGTTTGAGCATCGCAATCGAATGCTTTACCGCCTTGAGTATCGACAGATCGTCCCGCTCGAAAGGATAAAACACCTCCAGGAAGACAGGCCTGTCGGCAAGGCCGCACCGCCGCTGCAGACCCGCCGCCTCAGCCGGATCGACCGCACCGCTTTCTGTAAAATCCCAGTGCCGGTCATACTGGAAATCGGTCTGCTGCAGATGGACCATGCCGATATCAGGTGCCAGCGTCTCGAACCATTCGTCCATCCCCGCGCGATAGCGCCCGTAAAGCGGCTCGAAGGTCGCATGCCCCCAGTCCACGCAATATTTCCACGGCACGGGTGACCCCGCGAGATCGGCGGCCATGCGCCGGGCCTGCGCCACCGTCCACGGCCATTCGCGGCGCATCGGCGTCGGCTCGACATAAAGTTCGGTGATGCCGCACGCCTTCGCGGCCTGCGACAGCCGCCCCATGCGGGCGATGAGATCATCGTAATCCGCCGGCGGGATGCTGTCGGGCTCCACCCCGTCGAGCCTCGAGGCGACGGCGCCCAGCGGCCCACCGACCCGCCCAATCCCAGCGCTTGCCGCGAAGCGATAGGCCTTCCTCATCCATTCTTCCGCGACATCACGAACCCGGGGATCGGGATGAAGAAGCTGGTTGAACGTATAATGCGCCAGGCCAATGAAAGCGCTGTGGACTCTGATGCCGTACTGATCGGCAGCAGCGCGGATATCCCTCGCGCAATCGGCAAGGACATCCTCGGGCCAGGTCGGATCGACGAGATCGAACGAGAGCTGAACCAGATCGAGACCCAGTTGCTCGCGCACGATCGGCGCCCAGAGATCGGGCGTCACCCACCGCTTCACGCAGAAGGAGAGATTGATGCCGAGTGGAATGGCCGTCATTTGGTCGCCCCCATGGTCAGCCCGCGGACCATATGCCGGGAGACGAGCAGCGCGAAGATCGTCACCGGCAGCACGATCAGCGTGCCCGTCGCCATGATCTTGCCCCAGGGCAGCTCATAGCCGGACATGAAGCTCGTCGCCATGACGGGCGCGGTCTGGACGCTGCGGCGCGTCAGCACCAGCGCGTAGAGCAGCTCGTTCCATGAGAAGATGAAGCTGAAGATCGCCGAGACCGCGATGCCCGGCAGTCCCAGCGGCACATAGATCTTGCGGAAGATGGTGAACTGGTCCGCGCCGTCGAGACGCGCCGCCTGCTCGATCTCGCTGGGAATGGAGCGGAACTGGTCGGTGCAGATCCACACCACGATCGGCAGGTTGAAGGTGAGATAGATCAGGACCAGCACGAGATAGGTATCGAGCATCCTGAGCTGCACCGCCAGGAGATAGACCGGCAGGGCGAGCACGATCGGGCTGATCATGCGGTTCGAGATGAACCAGAACCACAGATCCGACTTGCCGCGGAACTCGAAGCGGGCGAGCGCATAGGCCGCCGGTGCGCCGAGCAGCACGGAGAGCGCCGTCGTCAGCGTGGCGACAATCAATGAATTGACGATAGCGCCGAAAACTTTCTCATCCGCGAAGATATCGGCGTAATTGGCAAGCGTCGGCGTGAAGAACCAGACCGGCGGCGAAGCCAGGATATCGGCCTGATCCTTGAAGCTGGAAGAAACCATCCAGTAGAAGGGAAAGAGCGTGAAGCAGAGGACGAGGATCAGCCCCGCCCCGTGCGAAATCCGGCCAAGCGTGGTGGACATCACTCGATCTCCTTGTAGATCAGCCTGATATAGAGGCGGCTCAATATGATCGTCATGATCAGGAGCAGGATCGCCTGGGCCGAAGCTGTGCCCATGTCGAAGACGCGGAAGCCGACGCGCTGGATATAGATCGAGACGAGATCGGTGGCCGCGCCCGGCCCGCCGCGCGTCATGACGAACACCATGTCGAAAAGCTTCAGGATATCGGCCGAGCGCAGGATCAGCATCGCGGTGAGGCCAGGAAGCAGATAAGGCAATTGCACGTGGCGGAGCAGCGCCACCTTCGAGCTCGTCTCAAGCCGCGCCGCCTCCTCGATCTCGACCGGCACCATGGAGAGCCCCGCGAGGAAGATCAGCGCGCAGAACGGCGTCCACTGCCAGATATCCATGACCGCGATGGCGATGAACGCCCCGGTCGGCGAGCCCAGCCAGTCCATGCCGCCGATGCCGATGGCGTTGAGGAACTGGTTGGCGACACCGAAATCGCGGTTGAAGATCAGCCGCCCGATCAGCCCGACCACGGCATATGTCGTCGCCAGCGGCACAACCAGCGAGACACGGGCGAGCGACCTCAGCATCCCGAGCCCCGGCCGATGCAGAAGCAGCGCGATGCAGATGCCGAAGAGGAGCTGGAAAGGCAGAACGGTCACGAAGAACCGCGCCGTCAGCCCGAGCGATTGCCAGAAGGTCTGGTCGGAAAGGACATTGGCGTAGTTCTCGAACCCGATGAAGGGAAAGCCTTCGCGTGGGCGGGTGATGTTGTAGCGCCGGAAGGAGGTGACGAGCGCCGAGAGCATCGGATAAATACCGATGGCGAGCAAGGCGAACACGGCAGGCGCCAGAAACCAGAACGGTGTCCAGCGCCCATATCCCGGATTGAGTCTCGTCTCTGTCCGCTCCACGAACTCTCCTCCCTTCCGCATCAGGCTCCAGCCATTATTCCAGATTGGTATGATTGGCGCGCATCGCCTCGGGCGAGATCCCAAGCCGGTCCCGCAGCTTGAGCACCATCACCTCGAAGAGGATGTACTGCGCGCCCTCATAGAGCGAGCCCATGGGCAGGACAGAGACGCTCGTTCCGCGATCGTCAGCCATCGTCTGGGCCGGAATGGTGAGCACATGATCGGCACGCTTCGCCGCCTCGCCATTCGGCTGCGCGGTCACGACGAGCGTTTCCGCGCCAGCGGCCTTCGCCTCCCCCATCAGTCCCAGAACGGTCGAGAAGCTCCCCGGACCGGCGGAGACGACCAACAGGTCCCCCTCGCCCACCGGCGGCGTAGTCATGTCGCCGACGACAGCAGCCTTGAGGCCCAGATGATGGAGCCGCATGGCAAGGCCCTTGATCTGCAATCCCTCGCGGCCAACCCCATAGAGCGCGATCCGCTTGGCACCGGCGATAACCGCAACCGCCGCGTCCACCGCCTGCTCATCGATGCGCCCGAAGACCGCGCCCAGCTCGGCAAGCGCCTGATCGTATGGTGTCAAGATCTCCTCCTCCCCAGGACAAACCTCATGAGAAAGACCGGGCAGGTGGACCATCGCCCACCCGCCGCGTGTCAGTATCGTCGATATCCTGGCTTACTGCAGCAATTCCCGCTTGCCGTCGTAATAGCCTTCCTTGCCCAGGATATCCTCCATGCGGGTGCCGATCTCCTTCGCCCCGCCCTCGACCGAGACCTCGCCGAGCATCATCTTGGTTCCCCATTCGGCGATGACTTCCGAGATGGCCGGCCAGGCGGGGAAGCGCGGACGGAACTCCGGAACGCCCTTCTGCCAGGAGGCGACCATCGGCTCGACGAATTTGTACTTTGCCTTGATGTCCGCTTCCTCGTAGATCGACGTGCGGCCGGATACGCCGCCCGCCTCCACATAGGGACGCGCGATCTCTTCCGAGGTCGCCCACTGGATGAAGAGCCAGGACGCCTTCTTCAGATCGTCGGACGCCTGTTCGGCAACGGCGAGCGAGAAGCCGCCGAGCGCAGGCAGGCGTCCCGCCGGACCGGCCGGTTCCGGCGCCACGGCAAGGCAATCGCCAAGCTTGGAGGTCGCCGGATCGGTCAGCGTGCCGTAGAAGGCCGACCATTCGGTGATCATCGACACCTGCCCCTGCGCCAGCGCATTGACGGCTTCCGCATGGTCGAAGCTGACTATGCCCGGAGGCATGAACTTCATCAGGTCCTGACGGAACTGCAGCCCCTTCTGGCTGCCTTCGCTCAAGAGGTTCGACTTGAACTCCTCGTTGAGGAGCGAGCCGCCGAACGGCCAGAGCACCCGCATGAAGCTGTCCGCCGATTGCGTTTCGCCGCGCCGCGACTGCAGCGCGAAGGCATAGCGGTTGTTGCCCGCATCCGTCAGCTTCGGCGCATAGTCGTTCAGCAACTCGTCCCAGGTCTCCGGCGGCTTGTCGAAGCCTGCTTCCTTGAGCTGGCAGGAATTATAGAACAACAGCCCCGAATAATTGTCGAAAGGCAGGCCATAAGTCTTGCCGCCCCATGAGCCGAACGCCTCCAGCAGCAGCGGGAAGAAGCCATCCAGCTTGAGATTGGGATCGGTGATGGACGAATCGGACGTGAATTCGTCGATCGGCGCTATCCAGCCGTTTTCGGCAAATTCGCCGATCCAGACGAGATCGACCAGCGCGATGGTCAGATCGCCGTTCGAGGTGAAGTTGAGCACCTGCTTTTCACGGCTGTTCTCATAGGGCACGATCTCGTAATTGACCTTGATCCCCGTCTTCTTCTCGAATTCCGGCAAGAGCTCGATGATCGCGCGATAGCCCGGGCGGTCCAGGAAGATCACATTGATCTCGCTGCCCTCATAGGGCTTGGCGGCGGTTTCGAGCCAGTCCTCGGCTAGGGCCGTCGACGGCAGCGACGCCGCGCCGGCCATGAGCGCCAGGGCGCTCAATGATGAATACAGAAATTTCCTCACGTCATCCTCCCTGTTTTGGTAATCCATTCGGATAGATCAGGCTCTTGATGTAGCCCGGCGCATTGTCCGCATGGTTGCGGAACGTGTCGGGCGCCTCGTCCAGGCCGACCTGGTGCGTCACCATCGACGCCACATCGACCTTTCCTCCAGCGACGAGTTCGATGGCGCGCGGATAGACCTCCCCCATCCGGCGCGCGAATTTGATTTTCAGACCGCGCCGCCGAGCCTCGGCGGCGGGCAATGTGTAGGTATCTCCGTCAGGAATGCCGACCAGGACGATACGCCCACCGATCTTTGTGGCAAGGACGGCATCGCGGAAGCCGAGCGGCGAATTCGTCGCCTCTATGACCAGCGGCGCCCCCTCGCGCTTCGTCCATTCGCGGATGTCCTCCACCGCTTCTCCGGTTCGCGAAGCGCCCATCCGCGCCGCCATCGCCTGCCGGTGCTCTTGCGGATCGACGGCCAGTATCTCGCCCGCGCCGGCCGCCTTCAGAACCTGCAGGATGAGAAGACCGATCGGGCCGCAGCCGATCAGCGCCACCTGCTCCAGAAGCCGAGGCTTGGCCAGATCGACGGCATGGATCGCCACCCCGAGCGGCTCGAGCATCACCGCTTCCAGCGGGCTGAACTGCTGCGGCAGCGGCACGATCTGGGATTTCGGCACCCAGATGCGCTCCGTCATCGCCCCGTTGAAAGGCGGCGCGCCGATGAACTCAACATTCGGACAGAGATTGGCATGGCCTCGCTCGCAGAACTCGCAATGGCCGCAGGCCTTGTTCGGATCGACAGCCACAAGCGCCCCGCGGGCAAGCCCCAGCTCGTCCAGATCCTCGCAGAGATAGCCGCCAAATTCATGCCCCGGCACGAAAGGCTCCTTCACCACGGCCGAGCCGATGCCACCATCCTTGAAATAATGGAGATCCGAGCCGCAGAGCCCGACCGCGCCGACATCAATGAGCACTTCGCCCGGCCCGCCCTCGCGAAGATTGAACGGGGCGACATAGGCGTCGTGGGCTCCACGAATGAAAAGGGCTCGGCTCATCTGGCTTCCGGAAACGGCGTTTGGAAAATGGATTTCCATCACACGATACAAATGTAAATTTTCTTTTTCAAGTGTAAGTCGACGCCGAGTTTCAGGAAAACGAACATGCGGATGCCGCTTTCGGCGGAGAAAAACGTGTTCTGGAGTTTGTCGGAACTGGCTTGAAACAGCGTCTCTCTCACCGTCATTCTCGGGCTTGTCCCGAGAATGACGACGGGATTACGTGGTTTCTCTTATCTACGTTTCAGTTGAGTTCTGGCGGGCTCTAAGCCGCAGGAAAGATCGGTTGGGAGCAAAGCAGGCGCTTGCAATTCGATAACCATTCAGAGCTTCCGCCGCACAGCCGCCATTGCCGACAGGCACCGTCCGCTCCATATATTTTTCATTTGGAGACAGAATCATGTCGATGAAATCCTTGGCCATGGCTGCCATAATCGGCTTTGCAGGCCTGTCGCTGTCAGGCTGCGTGTCCGAAACCGGATATTACGAGGGATATTCCGGCCCCGGCCGTTATTATGATCCCTATTACGACCGCAGCTATTACGGCGGTGGAATATCCTACGACCGCTACTATTATCGTGACCGGTATCGTGACCGGGACCGTTATCGCCGCCACCGGGATCGTGATCGCGATCGTCCCGATTATAACCGCCCAGACCGCCCCGATCGCCCTATCTACCGCAGCGACCGGCCGCAACGACAGGTCACCAACAAGAGTGGCCGGCCGATCCGACTGGAGGTCCAGACAGAGGGCGGCAACCGCCGTGTAATCATTCCGGGCGCCGGCGATTAGGCTCGGTTAAGCGCTGCGAAAGCGCAAGACACCTACAGCGCCGTGCGTCCGTCAGGACGCACAAAGGACGCACAAAGGACGCTGTAAATTATTGAATCTACGCCTCGGGCTTTCTGAAAATCGATTCCGATTTTCAGGCCGATGCTGTAGGGTCAGGACCTGACGCCTTTGGCGTAAGCGGTTACTCATTTTGCCTGATGCGAGGCCGAGTTCCCCACGGCCTCCGTTCGCGATATTCTGCAGCTCCTGACCCGCACGGAAGGTCGAGGCGCGCATAAAAACAATCAATTGGAGCGCTTTCCGGAATCAAAAGCGGGAACGCCTTCAAGAGGGGAACGACAATGCCGCATATAGCTCAGCTCTTCTTCAAGACCGCGATCATCTTTCTGATAATCGGCATCGCCATGGGCCTGCAGATGGCGATCTCCGGAAACCACAACGTCATCGGCGCTCATGCCCACGCAAACCTTCTGGGATGGGTGACCATGGCCATCTTCGGCGTTTACTACGCGCTCAACCCGCGAAAAGCCGAGAAGCGTATCGCGATGCTTCAATATGGGATTTATACATCGGGCGTCATCATCATGGTCCCATCGCTTTACATGATGCTGCTCGGCAATCCGGCCATGGAACCCGTCGTCGCCATCGCATCGCTGATCACCTTCGCCGGCGTTCTCCTGTTCGCCGTGATCGTTTTCTCGGGCAAGGAAACGGCTGTCGCCCCGACTGCGCCGGCGTTGAACTAGGGCGCAGGCCTGGCTCGTCGAAAACGATCCTGTGATTGGTCCTCGGTCCTGACGTGGACTAAACTGACATTGCTGCGGGAACACAAACCCGCTCCGGCGATTTGGTCCGTATGTGCATCCAGGCATCCCGAGACCACTCCCGGGCTATAAACGAGGTATCCGAGCCATGTCAGAACCCACGGCAGCCAGATCCGGAACATTCGAAATCGGCGGAGACATCAGGGTCAATCGTCTCGGCTTCGGCGCCATGCGCGTTACCGGCCGGGGTATCTGGGGCGAACCGGAAGACAGGGCGGAAGCGATCCGCACGCTGAAGCGCCTGCCCGAGCTCGACGTGAATTTCATCGATACCGCCGATTCCTACGGACCCGACATTTCCGAAGAGCTGATCCGTGAGGCCCTTCATCCCTATGGCGATATCCTCGTCGCGACGAAAGGCGGGCTGACCCGCACGGGACCGGACCGGTGGATCCCGCTCGGCCGGCCGGAATATCTCATCCAGCAGGCCCATAAGAGCCTTCGCAATCTCGGCGTGGACCAGATCGGCCTATGGCAGCTCCACCGCATCGACCCGAAGACGCCGCGCGACGAGCAGTTCGACGCGGTCAAATCGCTCCTCGACGACGGCATCATCCGCCATGCGGGCCTGAGCGAGGTTTCCGTCGCCGACATCGAGGCGGCGTCCAGCGTCTTCAAGGTGGCGACGGTGCAGAACCGCTACAATCTCGTCGACCGCACCAGTGAGGACGTGCTCGATTATTGCGAAAAGCATGATATCGGCTTCATCCCCTGGTATCCGCTCGCGGCCGGCGATCTCGCCAAACCCAACTCACTCCTGGATACGATCGCCAAACGCCACCGCATGGCGCCGAGCCAGGTGGCGCTTGCATGGGTGTTGAAGCGCAGCCCGGTCATGCTGCCCATCCCCGGCACATCGAAGGTCGCTCATCTCGAAGAGAACGTCGCCGCCGCCGGCATCGAGCTTTCGGACGAGGATTTCGAGGCCCTCGACCGCGAAGGCAAGGCCCAGTTCAGGGGCTGACGGCAAAGCAGCGGCTTCGAATATTTTCGATTATGCGCTGGATTAAACCGACCACCGCGGTGTTCTCGGCAACAGGACATGTTGCGGGAAGGACACCTAGTCATGTTGCACGGATCATTGCTGTCCGGCGCGGTCGCCATGCTGCTTCTATCGGGCGCGGCCTGGGCCGATACTTTAGCCGATGTCGCCGGCCGCTACGCCATCGCACCGTCATCGGCCATCAGCTTTTCTGTCGGCCAGGTCGGCGGCGGCGGGATTTCGGGAAAATTCCCGAAATTCTCAGGCACGATCGAGCTTGACCCCGGCAATATCGGGCGCTCGCGCGTCACATTCACGCTCGCTCCCGGCAGCGTGACGACAGGCGAGGCGCGCGTCGAGAAATTCCTCCGCTCCGATGCGGTTTTCGATGCGGCGGCCTATCCCTCCATCACATTCCGCTCTATCCGCGTCACCCAGCTGGATTCCAGCACCGCCGCCATCGACGGCATTCTCGCCGCACGCGGCAAATCGCGCCAGGAAAGGTTCACGGCGACGCTCGTCAAATATGACGGCCGCAACGTGACCTTTCATGTGGTCGGCGACGTGCTGCGCTCCCCTTACGGCATGGATGTCGGCACGCCGATCTATTCCAACGTCGTCAAATTCGACATGATCGTGCAGGGCCGGAAATTCTAGATCCCGAAAAAACTGGCGCCGGTCGGGAATAACTCCGCGCGAACATTGTTGTACCATTTGCGGGGATCGCAAAACTCTGTCTGCCAACCCAATCGAGGAGACGTCGATGTCCATTCGTTCCATATTGTTCGCCACTGCAGCTCTCGCGCTCGCAGTCCCATTCGCACATGCCGACGATTATGCCGGCGGCGCGATCAAATCGATGAAAATGGGCGGGGAAGAGATGCTGACCGACGCCAAGGGAATGACCCTCTACACCTTCGACAAGGACACGGAGGGCATGTCCAACTGCTATGATCAATGCGCCGCCAAATGGCCGCCGCTCACGGCCGCCGAAGGCGCATCGGCAGATGGTGACTATACGCTCGTCGAGCGCAAGGACGGCACCAAGCAGTGGGCCTATGAAGGCAAGCCGCTCTATCTCTGGGAGAACGACAAGAAGCCCGGTGACATGACCGGCGAGGGTGTCGGCGGCGTCTGGCACGTCGCGAAAGAGTAGCAGCCCATGTCGCAGTTCCTGGACGAGATCGAAACATGCGTGCCGGCGCTCAGGCGCTATGCGCGGGGGCTGACGCATGATGCTGATATAGCCGACGATCTTGTTCAGGACTGCCTCGAGCGAGCGATTCGCAAGAGCGGGCTCTGGCGCCCTTCGGGACCGTTGAAGGCCTGGCTGTTCAGGATCCTCCTGAATATATACCGCAACGATCTGAGGCGACGGCGTCGCACGCCCGATCCCCTTCCCTTCGACATGCTGCCGAGCGAGCCGCAGGGACTTGCCGCCCAGCCGGGCCGTCTGGCTCTCGCCGAAACCGCACGGGCGATGCAGACGCTTCCCTCCGAACAGCGCGAGGCGCTGCTTCTCGTCGTCATCGAAGGTCTGAGCTATGCCGACGCCGCGTCGGTGCTCGGCATTCCGGTCGGCACGCTCATGTCGCGCCTGGGACGGGCGCGCGCGACGCTGCGGCAACTGACCGAAACGGGAGCACCACGATTGAGGACCGTGAAATGAGCCGCGACAGGAAAATCATGACCGAAGACGCGCTCCACGCCTATGTCGATGGCGTTCTGGACGATTATGATCGCGCCGCCGTCGAGGAGCATCTGGTCAATAATCCGGCGGATGCCGAAACAGTCGCAAGTTGGTCCCGCCAGAACGAGGTGCTGCGGTCGCTCTATGGCCATGTCGCAGACGCGCCGGCGCCGGCGCATCTCGATGTCTATCGCATAGCGGATAATCGCAACGTCTTATCCGGCAACTGGCGGCGCATGGCGGCCGCCGGCATTCTGCTTTTCGCCCTGGGCGCCGCCGGCGGCTGGTTCGGCCACAATCTGGCGGGCTCGACGCAATTGGCGACAATGCCGCTCGTCAATGAGGCGGTGGCGGCGCACAACCTCTATACCCGCGAAGTCATCCACCCCGTTGAGGTGAAGGCCGACCAGCGCGATCATCTCGCCGCCTGGCTGTCGAAGCGCCTCGACCGCCCGCTCGACATCCCCGACCTTCGGGCGCTCGGCTTCGATCTGGTCGGCGGCAGGCTGCTTCCCGCCGGCGGGAGACCCGCCGCCCAGTTCATGTATGAGGACAAGACCGGCCGCCGCGTGACCCTCTATATCGTGCCGACGCAGAAAGGAGCTGAATCATCGTTCCGTTACGCCACCTTCGACGGGCTGGAATCCTTCTTCTGGCGGGACGAGACGATCAGCTGCGCACTCGTCGGCAGCCTGCCGCGTGAAGAACTGCGAGAGATCGCGACACGGGCTTACAAGGAACTCGGTTGAAAGCACCAGGTCAATGTGGCGAAACACGGATGAATCCTATGGCTGGGTCACCATTCTGTTTCACTGGGCGATCGCCATCCTTTTTCTCTGCCAGATTCCGCTCGGCTATCTGACGCAGGCGACCGAAAACAGGCCCGCCCTGCAGTTCGAGCTTTATCAATGGCACAAGTCCATCGGCTTTCTGGTTCTCGCCCTTGCCGTGCCGCGCCTCATATGGGTGCTGCTGACGGTCAAGCCGCGCCCGTTGCCGAAAACGACGCGGCTTGAAGCGATCGCCGCTAGAACCGCTCACCTTGTCCTGTTGCTGCTCACCGTGCTGGTGCCGCTGGCCGGCTGGGCCGTCGCTTCCGCATCGCCGCTGCGCATCCCGAGCTATGTCTTCAACCTCGTCGTCATCCCCCCGCTGCCGTTCACGCCGTCGGAGCGGCAGGAGATATTCTGGTCGAATGTCCATGCGGTGCTTGCCTATGGCGGCGGCATGATCGCGCTTGTCCATATTCTCGCAGCGCTCCGCCATCACATCCTTCTCAGGGATGCCACGCTCATCCGCATGCTGCGTCCGCATCGCGACTGATCCTCTGCTCTCGGCGAACTCACGAAGAGTTCATGCCGCAAGCATTCGATGCCATTCATTTACGCCAATACCGACACAATCTGCCAATATTTTCCCATATGTATTATAATCCCTGTTGCCGGCCCGAACAGGCAACCGATCATTCAGGAGTTGGAAAGATGAATGATGTGACACTCTCCGAACTGGATGCAAAACTCGACGAATTGACAAGGAAGCTGAGGAGCTTCGCCAGCTTGCAGGCAAGCGGCAGCCTTACCTCGACGCAGACCCTGGAATTCGCCGAGATCGACGAGAGAGCCAGGCAACTTCAGGCGAAGCTCCGCGCCAAGCTCGACAATGCCCATGGCGTCGACTGGGAACTCCTCAAGCTCGAATTGCAGAAAGACCTTTTACTTCTCACCAACAGCTTCCGAGGCTGGGCGGAGCATTTGGACAAGCGGTTCAACAACGCGCATTGACCAATCCTGGGTGGGCGGATGGCTACGGAAATTTCATCAGAAAACCGGTCCATTTGGCTTGGATAATGAAATAACTGTCTCCCCGCCTTCCCTGGCGCACGGCACTCCGCTATTTCTGGCTGATTGTTTCAAACTCGCAGGTGCAGCGCCGTGTCCTATCAGCCCAATTCCACCGAAGCCCGAGACATCGCCTATCAGCTTCACTCCTATACCAACGCCCGCAAGCTCGAGGCCGAAGGATCGCTCGTCATCGAGCGCGGCGAAGGCATCTATGTCTTCGACAACAACGGCAAGCGCTATATCGAGGGGATGGCGGGGCTGTGGAGCGTCGCTGTCGGTTTCGGCGAAAAGCGCCTGATCGAGGCCGCAACGCGGCAGATGGCCAAGCTGCCCTATTACCACACCTTCACGCAGAAGACGCATGGGCCCTCCGTCGACCTGGCGGAGAAGCTCATCGCCATGGCGCCCGTGCCGATGTCGAAGGCCTATTTCACCAGTTCCGGCTCGGAAGCGAATGATACGGTTGTGAAGCTCGTCCGCTACCGCTCCAACGCGCTCGGCCAGCCCGAGAAGAAGAAGATCATATCGCGTTTCAAGGGCTATCACGGCGTGACGCTCGCAAGCGCCAGCCTGACCGGCCTTCCCAACAATCACCGCTCCTTCGATCTGCCGATGCCAGGCATTCTGCACACCACATGCCCGCATCACCGGGCGGGCGCCGTTCCGGGCGAAAGCGAACTCGAGTTCTCCAAACGCTGCGCCAAGGATCTCGAAGATCTGATCCTGAGCGAAGGGCCGGAAACCATCGCCGCCTTCATCGGCGAGCCGGTGATGGGCGCCGGCGGCGTGATCGTGCCGCCCACCGGTTATTGGCAGGCCATCCAGGCCGTACTCAAGAAATACGACATCCTGCTGATCGCCGACGAGGTTATCTGCGGCTTCGGCCGCACGGGCGAGATGTTCGGCTCGACGAAATACGGGATCGAGCCCGACATCATGACGCTGTCGAAGCAGCTCTCCTCCTCCTATCTGCCGATCTCGGCCGTGCTCATCAATGATCGCGTCTACCAGCCAATCGCCGAAGAATCCGCCAATATCGGCACTTTCGGCCATGGCTACACCGCCAGCGGCCATCCCGTGGCCGCCGCCGTCGCGCTCGAAAACCTCGCCATCATCGAGGAACGCGACCTCGTCGGGAACGCCCACCGACTGAGCCCGCGCTTTCTGGCGCGGCTGCGCGCGCTGGAAGCCCATCCGCTCGCCGTGGAGGCCCGCGGCGTCGGCCTGATCGGCGCGCTGGAGGTCTATCACGCCGCCTTCGCCGACGAGCCGGGCGTTCTCGGCGCGATGATCAACCGCGCCATGCACGAGCGCGGCCTGATCGGACGCAATATGGGCGACGCCATGGCCTTCTGCCCGCCACTCGTCATCACGCAAGCACAGATCGACGAGATGTTCGACATTGCCGAGGCATCGCTCGATGCGGTTCATCAGGTGATCGACAAGGGCGGGGCGGGCTGACACGCCCGCTTCTCGCCGCTCACACCACCGGAGGATTGAGCCTGGCGAAGCCCTCCTGTCGCCGGTACGGAAAATAAGGATAAGGCGCGGTAACGGCGCTCGCCTTGTCGAGCCTCGCGACCTGTTCCGGCGTCAACGACCAGCCGACGGCGCCGAGGTTCTGGCGCAACTGCTCCTCATTGCGCGCGCCGATGATGACGGATGAGACCGTGGGGCGCTGCAAGAGCCAGTTGAGCGCGATCTGCGGCACCGTCTTGCCGGTTTCCCCGGCGATCTCGTCCAGCACGTCTATGATTCCATAGAGCCTTTCGTCATCGACCGGCGGGCCATATTCGGCCGTCTGGTGCAGGCGGCTCTGCTCGGGCAGCGGCTGGCCGCGGCGGATCTTGCCGGTGAGCCTGCCCCAGCCGAGCGGGCTCCACACCAGCGCACCAACGCCCTGGTCGCGGCCGAGCGGCATCAGCCCCCATTCATAGTCGCGACCGACCAGCGAATAATAGACCTGGTGCGCGACATAGCGCGTAAGCCCATGCCTTTCCTGCGCGGACAGCGACTTCACCAGCTCCCAGCCCGCGAAATTGGAGACGCCGACATAACGAAGCTTCCCGGCGCGAACGAGATCGTCGAGCGCCGATACCACCTCCTCGACCGGCGTTCCCGCATCAAAGGCGTGCAGTTGCAGGAGATCGATATAGTCCGTACCGAGCCGGCGCAGCGCGTCCTCGACAGCCTTGATCAGCCTTGGCCGCGAGGTGCCCGCATCATTGGGCCCCTCGCCCATCGGCAGGCCGGTCTTGGTCGAGATGATCACCTGATCGCGCCGGCCTTTGATCGCTGCACCGAGCACCTCCTCCGAGGCCCCGTTCGAATAGACGTCGGCGGTATCGAACAAATTGACGCCCGCTTCCAGGCAGATATTGATCAGCCGCCGCGCCTCATCAACGTCCGTATTGCCCCAGGCGCCGAAAAGCGGCCCCTGCCCGCCGAACGTCCCCGCGCCGAAGCTTAAGACGGGAACCTTGAGGCCGGATGCACCAAGATGTCTGTATTCCATGATTGTTTCTCACTGATAATATTGATCGAAGTGAATGTTCAGGCGTTGCCGGCAGTCGCACAGGCGAGCGCCGGCCTTTGATCGAGGCGAATGCTCAAAAGCGCGACGGCAAGGCCGGCAAGCGTGATGAGCGCGGCAACGAGCGGGATCGAGCCCAGACCAGGTCCGTGGTCAATCACTGCCCCTCCCACCCAGGCGCCGAGCGCATTGCCGAGATTGAAGGCGGCGATGTTGAAGCTCGAAGCGAGGCTCTGCCCCGCGCCTTCCGCTTTCGACAAGACCCACATCTGCAACGGCGCGACCGTGGCGAAGGCGGCCGCACCCAGCAGGCCGACAAATGCAACGGCCGCGAACCTGTCGTGCAGCGCAAAGGTCATGAGGCCGAGCACGCCGGCAAGCGTGACGAGCGTGCCGATGACGGTCTTCACCAGATGCCGGTCGGCGAGCTTGCCGCCGATGAGATTGCCGACGATCAATCCACCGCCGAAGACGAGCAGGATCGGCGAAACCGCGCCTTCGGCAAAGCCCGTGATCTGCGTCAGCGCCGGGGCGATATAGGTGAAGACCGCGAAGACGCCGGCATAGCCGAGCACCGTCGTCAGAAGGCCGAGCAGCACCGGCCGCCGCCCCATTGCCTTCAAATCGGCGCGCCAGTCGCCGGCCTCAGCCGCGGCCTTGTCCTTCGGCACGAGCAGCGCGATAACGGCAAGCGCGATGGCGCCGACCAGCGCCACGGCCCAGAACGTTGAGCGCCAACCGAATTGCTGGCCGAGCCAGGTGCCAAAGGGAACGCCGAGAATATTGGCGACCGTCAGGCCGGTGAACATGATGGCGATGGCCGAGGCCCGCTTGTCGGGCGCGACGAGGCTGGTGGCGACCACCGATCCCACGCCGAAGAAAGTGCCGTGGGCAAAGGCGGTGAGCACCCGCGCCGCCATCAGGAACCCGTAGTCCGGCGCGAGCGCACAGGCCGCATTTCCGATGGTGAAGATTACCATCAGGCCGATGAGCACGGCCTTGCGCGGCCAGCGGCCGGTCATGGCGGTGAGGACCGGCGCACCGGCGACGACGCCGAGCGCATAACCGGAGATCAGAAGGCCCGCCATGGCGATCGAGACGCCGAGATCGGTGCTGACCTCCAGCAACAGGCCCATGATGACGAATTCCGTGACGCCGATGCCGAAGGCGCCGGCGGTCAGGGCATAGAGAGCAAAGGGCATAGCATGCCGCCTCTTCATGATTGATTGCAGTTAGCCGGAATATGGACGCACGCCGCATGATGATGTAGAGAGCGCACAGGAATATCATTTGTGAAATGAGTTCATCATGAGTCGCATCGACGTCAATCGCTTCGGCGAGATGGAAGTCTTCGTAAGGGTGGTTGAAATGGGCGGCTTCTCCGCCGCCGCGCGCGCCTGCCGGATGACGCCCTCGGCGGTGAGCAAGCTGATCGGCCGGCTGGAAGCGCGCCTCGGCACACGGCTCGTCAACCGCTCGACGCGCAAGCTCCAGCTCACCCCGGAGGGCTGCGCCTTCTATGAGCGCAGCACACGCATCCTTGCCGATCTCGACGAGGCGGAACGCAATGCCTCATCCGGCGAAAAACCCGCCGGCCGCATCCGCCTCAACACCAACGCCTCCTTCGCGACCCATATCCTGGCGCCGCTTCTTCCCGAGTTTCTGGCGAAATATCCCGATATCACACTCGATATCGTGCAGACGGATGCTGTCATAGACCTTCTGGAAGAGCGAACCGACGTCGCGATACGCGCCGGCCCGTTGAAAAGCTCCAGCCTCATCGCCCGCAAGCTCGGCGCGACGCGCATGACGATCGTTGCCTCGCCCGGCTTTCTCGAGCGCTTCGGAAAGCCGAAGACGATTGCCGAGCTTGAAAAGCACAATCGCCTCGGCTTCTGTTATGCCAGAATCCGCGAAGGCTGGCCGTTCGTTCATGAGGGCGAGGTCATCACGCTTCCCGTCACCGGCAATGTCCAGGTCAGCGACGGCGAAGCCATGCGGCAGCTGGCGATTGCCGGCGTCGGCCTTGCCCGGCTCGCCGCTTTCACCGTCCGCGAGGATATCGAAGCCGGACGCCTCGTACCCGTCATGGAAAATTGCAACCCCGGCGATCTGGAGGAAGTGCACGCCGTCTATCTCGGCCAGGGCGGCCCCTTGCCGGCCCGCGTGCGCGCGCTCCTCGATTTCCTGGCCGAACGCGCACGGGTAACATAAGACGGATTAATCCGAATCCTGCGCCTCGGTACCCGCGGCCCGGCTCCGGAACAAGCCCCAGCGCCGCGGGCGGGATGAAACGCTCAGATTGGCTTTGCCGTTGATCTCCTCCGGTTCGATGACATGGGCCAGGATCGAGTCTTCCGGCGGATAGGAAAGCGTATCGGTCATCCCCTGCTTCTCCGCCACGGAGAAATCCGGGAATGGCAGCTTCTGCTCCGTCCGCCACGCGACCACGCGCTCTTCCGCTTCCTTGCGTTTTTCCTCGTCGATGGGGAGATCTTCGCTCCTGTATTCGACCGCGGACGGGAATGCGAACTGCACGCCCGCATCGTCCATGATCTTGATGATGCGCAGGAGAATATCCTCGCGTATGGCAAGAAATTCGGAATGATCCGACGTCTTGATATAGGTGAATATCTCGACGTCGAGCGAATATTCCCCAAAGCTGACAAAGCGCACGCGGCAGGGATCTTCGACGACGCGGGGATGGGCAATGAGCAGCTCGCGTAACTGCGCGAGCACATAGCGCAACTGATCGGCGGTTGTTTCATAGCGCAATTGCAGCGTGGTAATGAACCGGATGCGGTCGCGTCGTGCGTAATTCTCGATCTGCATATTGGCGAATTCCGAGTTCGGCACGGAGATCAGGGTGCGGTCCAGCGAGCGCACACGCGTGGACCGCATGCCGATATGCTCGACCGTGCCGAGCATATCGCCGAATTTGCAGAAATCGCCGACGCTGACCGGCCGGTCGGCGTAGAGCGTGAGACCGGAGAGAAAGTTCTGCAAGGTCGGCTGCGCGGCGAGCGCGACCGCCAGACCGCCGATGCCGAGACCAGCCAGCACATGCTGGTAGGGAATGGAGAACACTTCGGCCAGAAGAAGGAAGGCGATGATGATAACCGCGACGCGGGCAACGCCCGTAAGCAGCGAGATCAAAGTCTCATGATAGCCCGGGATCACCCAACGCGCGCGATAGCTGTCGGCTATCGTGCCTATGAGATGCCAGAGGATAGGCACGGCGCCCACCAGGACCGCCATCCAGGCAAGGGCCTTGACCGGCGTGGCGACGAGATCGGGCAGGCCCAGGAGACGCAGCGCGACAAGCAGGAACAGGCCAAGCACGATGGCCCGCACCGCCCAATCGAGCACCCGAAAGATCGGCGTCGGCTGGTCTGACCGCTCGGCCGAACCCCGGCTTGAAAAAGCGGAGATGACGGTATTGACGAGAAACCCGCAAATGATGCCGAGCAGCCCGAAAAGGCCGAGCAGCAGCCATTGCCAGCGATCGACCGGACCGGCGCGCTTGAGCAGGTCCGGACTGAGCGAACGGGCGAGCGCACGCGCCTTGAAATATGGGTCGTCCGCTGCGAAGGCCGCGAATTCCGGGGCAACCGGCATGTCCTCCACAGCGGCATAAAGCGAGCGGATATGGTGGAGTGTCTCCGGCGTGAACTGCCAGATCACCCCATTATCGGTCTGGACCGGACCGACGACGATGTTTCCCGCCGGATGCTGGAAAAAGACGAAGGGCGTCTTGCTCTTTGGATCGTCCGGGATCTCCTGCCAATAGACATAGCCGATCCGGTCGATCACCTTCTTCAGATACCGGGCGAGCAGCGGCGCCTCATCGTTACGGACGGCGGCGCTGAAATCCTGCATGTTGAGCGTGGTGTCGGAAGGCTCGTCGCTGCCGCTGACGAAGCCGCTGAGCAGCATCTTGAAGGTATCGCGCGGCGTCCTGAGCTTTTCAGGCTCGGTTACCGCATCCGCCGGCTCGCCGCGCGCATTGGAAAGTTCCGCGTGCTTGGCGCGCAGCGCGGCAAGCGGCGGCCCCACAACAAACCACTGGTCGCCCTTGCGCCGGAACGCGGCATCGAACGTCACATTGGTGTCGAACTGATGAAGCGTCGCGGTAGCTTCGTCACCCTGGATCTGCCCATGCGGAAGGCTCCAGAGGCGGAAGGTCAGCTTGTCGATGACCGCGTAGAGCTCATGCACATAGTCGGCAATGTTGAGACCGCCGCGATCGGCCTCGCTGACGTCGACGAGACTGGCGGCCTTGGCCACCAGCGCCATGCCGCCGCCCGCGCTGCGCGAGACATTGTCGGCACCACTTTCGTTCATCGCCTGCAGGAACGAGCGCATGGCGGTCATCGGGCTCGACTGGTCGATCTGCACGCTCTGATACTGCGCCGCATCCACCCGAACGCCTGTCCACCATTCCGCAGCGGCATATTCGAAGCGTCCCATGAAGCTCGTGCCATCGGGCGACTGGACGAAGAGGATTTCGCCCTGGCGGTTGCCCTCTATCCAGCGGCCGATCAACTGCCGGCCGACGGCCTTGGCCTCGATGCGACCGTTATAGAGCGAATAGCGTCCGACCACTTCCGCGCCTGTCTGCTCGAATTCGACCTGCGCGCCGCCGCCGGTCCATTTCGTATCCCACACGCCCGCCCAGTTGGCCGTGGCCTGCGACTGGACTTCCGATGCGGAAATGACCAGACCGAAAAGTGAAAGCGCCAGTAGAAGGACGGTGGAACGCCACGCCTGCGGTAGTAATTCGCCCAGAACCCTCATCATACGCATCAAAGTCCCCTCGAGATCTCTAAGCTGTGTGGACAGCTATACTGTCCGCACCGCAGGCGCTGCCGCATGAAATCGACAGTCCGATCATAAAGTTTGATCGTACAACAGGCATGGAATCATCGTCCCGCGAACGACCGCCGCCGCACTGATCTTAGCGCAGCTTCCGCATATTTCTACAGGGATAATATAACTTACCTAACCAGAAGTATCTCTAGCCAGGAGAGAGGGGAAATTGTTGCGAGATTCTATCCCGCCACCGTCGACGCACGTTCTTCCGCGCTCCGCTCCGGCTCCTTGACGCGGAACCACGCGACGTAGAGCGCGGGAAGGAAGAGCAGCGTGATCGCCGTGCCGGCGATGATGCCGCCCATCATGGCATAGGCCATCGGCCCCCAGAACACTTCGCGCGCGATCGGGATCAGCGCAAGGCTCGCCGCCGCAGCTGTCAGCGCGATCGGCCGCATGCGGTGCTGGGTGGCCTCGATCACCGCATCCCAGGGGTGCACCCCTTCCTTGATCAGATCCTCCACCTGCACGATGAGGATCACCGAATTGCGGATCAGGATGCCGATCAGCGCCAGGACGCCGAGAATGGCGACGAAGCCGAGCGGCGCACCGCTCGGCACCAGCGCTGCCACGACACCGATCAGCCCCAGCGGCGCCACGGCCACTACCAGGAAAAGCCGTTGGAAGCTCTGCAGCTGAATCATCAGGATCGTCGCCATCACGAACAGCATCAGCGGCACGACGGCGATGATCGGCCCCTGGCTCTTGCCGCTTTCCTCCACCGTACCCGCCGTCTCGATGGAATAGCCGGCGGGCAGCTTGTCGGCGAAGGTGCGGATATCGGGCGCGAGTTCCTCGACGATCGTCATCGGCATCACCCCGTCATTGATGCCGGCCGCCACCGTAATGGTCGGCATGCGGTCGCGCCGCCAGACGACCGGCTGCTCCAGCTCGTAACGGAAATTGGTGATCGCCGCGAGCGGTACGGATTCGCCGGCGGCGGTCGCGATCTGGAGATTGCGCAGGGTCTCTATCGAACCCCTCTCCTTCGCATCCGCCCGCGCAATCACATTGATCAGATAGGTCGCGTCGCGCACCTGTGTGATGGTGGCGCCTCCCACCACGCTGTTGAGCGTCGTGGCGATCGCCTTGGATGTGATGCCGAGCTGGCGGGCCTTGTCCTGCATCACATCGACCTTGACCATGCGGGCCGGCTCGTTCCAGTCATAGGTGACGATGCCGAGATGCGGATTGGCGCTCATGATCCCCGCCAGCTCCTGCGAAAAGCCGCGCAGGGCCTGTATATCGGGGCCGCTGATGCGGTATTGCACCGGCCGTCCGACCGGAGGCCCGAGTTCCAGGAACTTCACATAGGTGTCCGTGCCGACGAAATCCTGCCTCAGCACCTTCTCGAATGCCGCCTTCAGCCGGTTGCGCGCCTCGATATTCCTGGTGACGATGATCATCTGGCCGAAATAAGGATTGGCCGGCTGAACGTCGAAGGTGAGCACGAAGCGCACCGCCCCCTGACCGATATAGGTGCTCCAGTGCTCGATATCGGGATTACCCGCGAGCATCGTCTTCTCGAAACGTTCCATCTGCGCCTTCGTCTCTTCGATCGAGCTACTCTCCGGCAGTTTCCAGTCGATGACGAGCTCCGGCCTGTCGGAGGACGGAAAGAACTGCTGCTCGATGAAGCGTAGCCCGAAGACGGAGAGCGCAAAGGCGAGCACCGTCGCGATGATGGTCAGCCAGTGATGGCGCACCGCCAGGCGCAGCACGCGCGAAAACGCCAGGAAGAAGCGACGCGGCTTTTCCTCATGATGGCGCATCCTCGCCGGCAGGAACGTCACGCCGAGCAAAGGTGCGAAAAGGACCGCCACGATCCAGGATACGATCAGCGACACGGCGATGACGACGAAGAGGGTGAAGGTGTATTCGCCCGCCTGGCTGTTGTTGAGGCCAATCGGCATGAAGCCGGCGATCGTCACCAGCGTTCCCGTCAGCATGGGGAACGCCGTGTGGGTGTAGACATAGGTCGCGGCTTTATTGAGGGGATCGCCCATCTCGAGCCGCGCTACCATCATCTCCACGGCGATCATCGCATCGTCTACCAGAAGCCCCAGCGCGATGATGAGCGCGCCGAGCGAAACGCGCTGCAGCGAGATATCGAGATAGCTCATCGTGAGGAATGTGATGGCGAGCACCAGCGGGATGGAAAGCGACACCACGAAGCCCGCCCGGAACCCCAGGCTGATGAAGCTCACGGCAAGCACGATGGCGACGGCCTCGAACAGGGCGCGGGTGAAGCCGGAGACCGCTTCCTCGACGACGACAGGCTGATCCGCCACCAGATGCACGCCGACACCAACAGGCAGTTCCGCCACCACCTTGTCCATCATCTCCTTCAGCGCTTCGCCGAATTCCAGGAGATTGCCGTTCGGCTTCATGCCGATGGCGAGACCGATCGCATCCTGGCCGTTGACGCGGAAGATCGACGTCGGCGGATCGACATAGCCGCGGGTGATGTTCGCGACATCCGTTAGCCGGAAGAAGCGGTTGTTCACCCTCAAGTTTACGGCGCGCAGGCTGTTTTCAGAGGTGAACTGGCCGTTCACCCGCACGCTCACCCGTTCCGGTCCTGCTTCGATGACGCCCGATGGCGTGATGGCGTTCTGGTCCTGAAGGCTCTGCATGACGGCCTGCTCGTCGAGGCCGAGCGCGGCGAGCTGCCTTGTCGAGAACTCCAGATAGATGGCCTCATCCTGAGCGCCGACGAGATCCACCTTGCCGGCATTGGGAACAGTCAGGATTTTCGTGCGGACATCTTCGACATAATCGCGCAATTGGCGCTGCGTCAGCCCATCGGCGGTGAAGGCATAGATATTGCCATAGACATCGCCGAAGCGATCGTTGAAGAACGGCCCGAAGACGCTTTCCGGAAAAGACGTCCTGATATCGTTCAGCATGTTGCGCACACGCACCCACGTCGCTTCGACATCGCGTCCCCTGGTCGTGGCCTTCAGATTGACGAAGACGATCGTCTTGCCGGCCGTCGTGACGCTGCGGGTGAAATCGAGATTGTCGAGTTCTTCCAGCTTCTTCTCGATGCGATCGGTGACCTGATTGATCGTTTCCTCGACCGAGGCGCCCGGCCAATTGGCCTGCACCAGCATGGTCTTGATGGTGAAGGCCGGATCTTCCTCACGCCCGAGATCAATATAGGAAAACACGCCGGCAATCAGGAACACCAGCATGAAATACCAGACGAGCGAGCGATGGTTCAAAGCCCAGTCGGAGAGATTGAAGCCTTTCAACGCTCTGCTCCTTCCTGAAATTTGACCTTCTGCCCCTCTTCGAGGCTATGGACGCCCGCCGTCACCACGTAGGTGCCGTCCGCGATATTGCCGGCGGTGAAGCTATGCGCATTGCGCGCCACGATATTCACCTCCTGCGTGCCGACCGTCTGCGTGGCGGGATCGACGACCCACACCGATGTCTTGCCGTTCTCTTCCAGAAGCGCCGAAATCGGCAGCACTACCGAAGGCTGCGTCGGCACCTGTCGCGTCGCCGTGATCGTCGCACCCAGCCGGAAGGCGGATTGTGGATCATCCAGCGTGATGCGGACACGCCTGGTTCGCGTCGCGGCATCCGATTGCGGTGCGATCTCGCGAACCTGCCCGCTCGCCCGGATGGCAGGCGCCGATTGCAGCACGACATCGAAGGGCATGCCGACCGAGATATCACCGATCATGCTGTCGGGAATATCGACCACCGCTTCCCGGATATCGGATCGCGCGATCGTCATCACGGTCTGTCCGGCGGCGACCACCTGTCCCACTTGGGCTGCGACCTGCGACACCACGCCGTCGAAATCCGACCGCAACTGCGCATAGCCGCGCTGGTCCTCGGCCTTGCTCAGCGCAGCCTGCGCCTTTTCAACACCGGCGCTCGCGGCATCCCTTCCCTGCAGGGCGGCGTCATAGATGGCTTCGGATATGTTGCCCTGATCGAGAAGCGCGCGCTGACGCTCCTCGCTTGCCGAGGCGTTGGCGAACTGCGCCTCCGCGCTTGCCAGATCGGCGCGCGCCGCCTGAACGGCGAGGTCGAGCGCGGTCGGATCGATGGCTGCTACCGTCTCGCCCTTCTTCACGAGGTCGCCGACATCGACCTCCCGGCTGACGATGCGCCCGAGCACGCGGAAAGCGAGGCTCGTGCTGTAGCGCGGCTCGACCGTTCCGACGAACCCGTAGGTGCGCTGCTCCTGCGGCTCCGCCTTCATGTAAAGCACCGGGCGAACGGGTTCGGTCCGTTGCTCATGCTGCTCGCTGCAGCCGGCGACAGAAAGCAATGCGGTGAGTCCCAAGGCAGCAATTATTTTAACGGAATCGCTAGGCGCCCCCCTCTGGCCTGCCGCCCAGAGGGGGGCGTTGTCCCGCCAGCATTTCCACTTGAATGTGAAATGCTCTAAAGACCTCACCGCCCCACCTCCTCGACGATATCGACCACCTCGCCGGGGCGCAGCAATTGCGCGCCCTTGGTGACCACCCGCTGTCCTTCATCGAGCCCGCTCGCGATGACGACGCGCTCGCGCTCATAGGAGAGCACCTTCACCGGGGTGAGCGCGACCACATCCGTATCCCCTTCGACCAGCCAGACCGCGGGCCGCCCCCCGTCCGAGGTGAGTGCGCTCCACGGCAGGATCGCGGCGCGTTGCGGCTGCATCCGCATGGAGCCTGTCACCGTCGCACCGAGCGTCATCTGCGGCGGCGTGTCGGCGATGCTGACCTTGACGCGAACCGTGCCGGTGGCCGGATCGACCACGGGTGAGATTTCGCGCACCCGTCCCTCTGCCTTGACCTGCGGATTGGAAAGAAGCGCAATCGCCATGACGACGGGATCGGTCTTGGCATTGGCGACCAGCGTTTCCTGAACGTCGAAGACGGCGTCGCGTGGTCCGTCCTCGGCGATGGTAAAGGCCGTCTCCGTCGGCTGTACGACCTGGCCCACCTCGATATTGCGCGCCGTTATGATCCCCGAAACGCCGGCCCGTAACTGCGTGAATGTAAGCTGGTCCTGCGCATTGGCGAGCTGGCTTTCCGCCACGGTCAGGGCGCTCTGCGCTGTGCGCTGCGCTTCCTGTGCCTCGTCATACTGCCGGCGCGTGGTGAAGCCCTGGGCAAGAAGCGTCTTCTGGCGATCGAATGTGGAGGATGCCTGCACGAGCTGCGATTTCGCCGCATCGAGCGAGGCTTGCGCCGTGCGGACATTGACCTGCTGCTCCGCGGGATCGAGCCGCGCCAGCACTTCTCTAGGCGTTACATGCTGCCCGACATCGGCGTTGCGCTCGGTGACCTGACCGCCAACACGGAAGGAGAGATTGGTGAGAGTACGCGCGGCAATGGCCCCGGTCAGTGTGATTTCAGGTGCGAATTCGGAATATCTGACGGTTTCGACGGCAACCGCGGCGCTGTCCTCGCCTTGTGCCGTTTCAGCATGCCGGTCGCAGGCGGACACCGAGAGCGCAACGATTGCAATACCGGCAAATCGCCGCCAGCCGACCGCCGGATGCCGCCGCCATGTATCGCCGCCTCTCTCCCTATCTGCCATTCCGGGCCCCCGAACCTCTTCCCAAGCGGAAGTGATATGTCATCTATAACATTATGCAACCGCAACTAATTGTCCTAGGCAGTTCACCTCGCCATCCTTAACAAACACCCATACAACAACAGCCGATTGCCGAGAGCCGGGTCTTCTGCTGGGCAGCTTTATCCGCTCCGGTTTGAGACCAGGGCCGACAAGGCGTCCGGCAAGATGCGTCCGGAGCTTGATTCCGGCGCCGCAATCCGCCATGCGGATGCAAATAACGGAATGCCGAAAGGGCGGGAAAAGATGACGACGATCAACGAAATCGCAGATCTCAAGGAACGCGCGCGGCGCCGCGTTCCCAAGATGTTTTTCGATTATGCCGATTCAGGCGCGTGGACGGAAAGCACCTACCGCGCCAATGAGGAGGATTTCAGAAAGATCAAGCTGCGCCAGCGCGTCCTCGTCGATATGACCGACCGATCGCTGGAGACGACGATGATCGGCCAGAAGGTTGCGATGCCGGTAGCGCTCGCGCCGACGGGCTTGACCGGGATGCAGCACGCCGATGGCGAGATGCTGGCGGCGCAGGCCGCGGAGGAATTCGGCGTTCCCTTCACGCTTTCGACGATGAGCATCTGCTCCATCGAGGATATCGCATCCGTGACAAAAAAGCCGTTCTGGTTCCAGCTCTATGTCATGCGCGACCGAGATTTCGTCATCAATCTGATCGACCGCGCCAAGGCCGCCGGATGCTCGGCCCTCGTGCTCACCCTCGACCTGCAGATCCTCGGCCAGCGCCACAAGGACATCCGCAACGGCCTCTCCGCCCCGCCGAAATTCACGCCCAAGCACATCTGGCAGATGGCGACGCGGCCCGGCTGGTGCCTTGGCATGCTGGGCACGCAGCGCCGCACCTTCCGCAACATCGTCGGGCACGCGAAGGGCGTTGGCGACCTCTCCTCGCTTTCCGTCTGGACCGCCGAGCAATTCGACCCCCGGCTCAACTGGAGCGATGTCGAATGGATCAAGCAGCGCTGGGGCGGGCCGCTGATCCTCAAGGGCATTCTGGATGTGGAAGACGCGAAGATGGCGGCGCGATCGGGCGCCGACGCAATCATCGTCTCCAACCATGGCGGACGACAGCTCGATGGCGCTCCATCCTCGATCTCGGTCCTGCCCAGGATCGTCGACGCGGTCGGCGACAGGATAGAGGTGCACATGGATGGCGGCATCCGCTCCGGCCAGGACGTGCTGAAGGCGCTGGCGCTCGGTGCCAAGGGCACCTATATTGGCCGCCCCTTCCTCTATGGCCTCGGCGCGATGGGCAAGGCGGGCGTCACCCTCGCCCTGGAGATCATCCGCAAGGAGCTCGACACCACCATGGCGCTTTGCGGCAAGCGCCGCGCCGTCGATATCGGGCGGGACGTGCTTTATCGTGAGGAATAGAAAGGCAGCGCCGGCCTATCCTCAAAACGTCGGCGGCGTACAGGCGCTGACGATCTCGCACGGAACCGGGCCGATGCAGCGGAAGCGATGCGGCCGCCGGCTCTCGAAATAATAGGCGTCGCCAGGTCCGAGGATGCGGCGCTCACTTCCCACCGTCACCTCGATGCGCCCGCTGATCACCACACCGCCCTCCTCGCCTTCATGCACCAGCGGCACCCTCCCCGTATCGGCGCCCGGTTCGTAGCGCTCCTTCAATATCTGCAGCGAGCGGGCGAAGAGATTGTCGCCCACCTGCAGGTATGAGATCTTGCCCTTGCCGATCTCGACAAGCTCCTCAGCCTGATAGAAGGCCTTCAATGGCGCATCCGGCTCGATCGCGAAGAATTCCGACAGGCCGATGGGGATGCCGTCGAGAATGCGCTTCAATGCGCCGACCGAAGGATTGGTCTGATTGGATTCGATCAGCGAGATGGTGGAGTTGGTCACACCGGCCCGTTTTGCCAGCTCGCGCTGCGAGAGATTGTGCCGCATGCGGACATAACGCAGCCTGCCGCCGATATCGATGCTCATGATGCAAGCACTCCGGTGTTTATTATGTTCGATATACGGTAAATCACACTCTCAGACTAAGCAATATCAATCGTTTACGGACCTATAGAAAAGGACTTGTTGCCCTATGCGGAGCGTGCCCTTCTTCGTTGGAAAAGGGAGTTCCGCCATGCTGACCAAAGCCAACACGCCAAGCCTTGAAAATTACTGGATGCCGTTCACCGCCAACCGGCAGTTCAAGGCGGCGCCCCGCCTCCTCGCCGGGGCCGAGGGCATGTATTACACCGATGTCGACGGCGGTAAGGTCTTGGACGGAACCGCGGGCCTATGGTGCGTCAATGCCGGCCACGGCCGCCGGCGCATCGCCGAGGCCGTTGAACGCCAGCTCACGGTGATGGATTACGCCCCCTCCTTCCAGATGGGGCATCCGGTTGTCTTCGACTTCGCCGAAAAACTCGCGGCACGCGCGCCGGGCGGCCCGGACGCCAAGCTCGACCGGATATTCTTCACCGGTTCGGGTTCGGAATCTGTCGATACGGCCCTGAAGATCGCCATCGCCTACCAGCGCGCCATCGGCCAGGGAACGCGCACCCGCGTCATCGGCCGCGAACGCGGCTATCACGGCGTCGGCTTCGGCGGCATCTCCGTCGGCGGCCTCGTCAACAACCGCCGCGTCTTCCCGACGCTTCCCGGCACGGACCATCTGCGCCACACCCATGACCCGGAGCGCAACAGCTTCGTCAAGGGCCTGCCCGCCCATGGCGCTGAGCTCGCCGACGATCTGGAGCGGCTTGTCGGGCTGCATGGCGCGGAAACCATCGCCGCCGTCATCGTTGAGCCCGTGGCAGGTTCCACCGGCGTGCTGCTGCCGCCCAAGGGCTATCTCGAACGGCTGCGCGCCATCGCCGACAAGCACGGCATTCTCCTGATCTTCGACGAGGTCATCACCGGTTTCGGCCGCCTCGGCACGCCGTTTGCCGTCGATTATTTCGGCGTCGTCCCCGATCTCGTCACCACCGCCAAGGGGCTCACCAATGGCTCGATCCCGATGGGCGCCGTCTTCGCCAGCCGCAAGGTGCACGATGCGCTGATGCAGGGACCGGAAGGCCAGATCGAGCTCTTCCACGGCTACACCTATTCCGGCCATCCGGCGGCCTGCGCGGCGGGCCTGGCGACGCTGGAAATCTACGAGGAGGAAGGGCTTCTTACCCGTGGCGCGGAGCTCGCCACCCATTGGCAGGATGCGATGCACGGACTGAAGGGCCTGCCGCACGTCATCGACATCCGCACGATCGGCCTCGTGGTCGGCATCGAACTCACCTCGCGCGAGGGAGCGGTCGGCGCACGCGCTTATGAGATCTTCACCGATCTCTTCAAGAAGGGCCTGCTCATCCGCGTCACCGGCGATACCATCGCCCTGTCGCCGCCGCTGATCGTGGAGCGCGAGCAGATCGACACGATGGCCTCAATGCTTAGCGACAGCATCAAGCAGGTGGCTTGATGTAAGCTTTCTGGTGAGCGTTGGCCCTTCTATTGATATGAAGGGTTTTCGCACATGATGCCGAAACCGCGAAGCGGCTTTCCGTTTGGACCGTTCCGGAATGGATTCTCGGGTCAAGCCCGAGGTCCATTCCGGAACATCGCCGCCTCACCGGCGGTCAGACACTAAAGCCATTGCCTCAAAGCGGTCCTGAATCCACAAAGTACAAACCACTTCCAACAGCTTGAAAAGACTCACCCCTGTGCCGGTGTGAACCGGGCGACGAGGGCGTGATTGTCGCCGGAATAGGTCAGCCGCACATGGGTGATCGGCTGGCCGGCATTCCAGGTCCGCCGCTCGATGACGAGGCAAGGCGACGCTTCCCGAATGGCCAGCGCATCCGCCGTCTCCCTGTCAGCGGCGACAGCGCGGATGCTGTGCTCGGCATTGCTCCAGGGCACGCGGTCGAGAAGCCAGGGACCGGGTGCCACCGCGCGGAAATCTTCGCCATCCGCCTCCGGCACGGCGCTGAGATTGATGATGCGCTCCTCCAGACAGAAGGGGCGCGGCCCGGCGAAATGCCGGCAGGAGAGATCGAGCAGCGAAACGTCCGCCGCCACATCCAGACGCTTGCGGTCCGAAGCGACGGCCTTGCGTTTTCTCGCCTTCACCAGCTCGTAGCGATAGGGAAGCCCGAGTTGCTTCACCTCCTCCCGGATATCGTGGATTTCCAGGATAGCGGCCTGCGACTGCGGATGGGCGACGAAACTGCCGGAACGCCGCTTGCGCTCGATCAGCCCCGCCTTAGCGAGTTGCGTCAGCGCCTTGTTCACCGTCATCCGGGAACAGCCATATTGCTCCGTCAGCTCATGCTCGAAGGGAATGCGATAGCCGGGCGGCCAGGCCCCGGAAAGGATGTTCGCTTCGATATCGCCGAGGATGCGCTGGTGCAGCGAGGCCGGCTGGGTCTCGCTTCCTTCCGGAGTGCTCCATTCATTGGAATTCTGCGCCATTCATCCTATCCGCTCGAATCGATGCTTGAGTGGCAATCCCGAATAAACTGCACGTATGAGGGCGAAAATACAAATACTGCCGCCTGTCGGTCATCTCTGAAGAAGCTCTCTCAGCACGGCGTCAAATGCATGTGCCGAATGGTTGTGCAAATGATGCCGCCCGCCTTCCACCTGCTTTACGCCGCGCACCCAGACGCTGTCGACGTGAGCGCGAGCGGCAAAGATCCAGCCGTCGAGGATCGCGTCGTCCCTGGCGCCGGCGAGCCGTTCCGTATCGAGCGAAACCAGATCCGCCGCCTGCCCCACGGCAATGCCCTCGCCCGAAACGCCAAGGGCTGCGCTGCCGCCGGCAAACGCGCCGTCAAAAAGGGCGCGGCCTGTCGAACCCTCAGCCACGGCCATGACGTTGCGGGCGCGGTGGAAAAGACGCTGCGAATATTCGAGCTGCCGCAGCTCATCCCCAATGCTGATCAGCACGTTGGAATCCGAACCGATGCCAAAGCGGCCGCCATGCGCGGTGAAGAGCGGCGCCTGGAAGGTGCCGTCGCCGAGATTGGCTTCCGTCACCGGGCAGAGGCCGGCGATCGCCCCGCTCGCCGCCATCCGGCGCGTCTCCTCATCCTTCATGTGGGTGGCGTGGATCAGGCACCAGCGGCCGTCGACATCCATATTGTCGAGAAGCCATTCGACCGGGGGCAGGCCCGACCAAGCGATGCAGTCCTCGACTTCCTTCACCTGCTCGGCAATGTGGATATGCACCGGCGCCTGCGGCAGCAGCCCAGTGACTTCGGCGAGTTCGCCCGGTGTCACCGCGCGCAGGCTGTGCGGCGCAACGCCGAGGACCGCCCCGTCGAGCCCCGCCAACAGCGGCGCGCAACCGTCGATCAGGCGCGCGAAGCTGTCGAGATCGTTGATGAAGCGCCTTTGCCCCTCATTCGGCGCAGCGCCGCCGAAGGTCGAATGGGCATAGAAGACCGGCAGCAGCGTCAGCCCGATCCCGCTCTGCCCGGCGGCGGAGACGATGCGCGCCGCCATTTCCGCGATGTCGCCGTAGGGGCTGCCGTCCCGGTCGTGATGCAGATAATGGAACTCGCCGACGCGGGTGAAGCCCGCCTCCAGCATCTCGACATAGAGCTGCAGGGCGACGGCTTCCACCTGCTCCGGCGTCATGGAGAGCGCGAAACGGTACATCACGTCGCGCCAGCTCCAGAAACTGTCCGCCGACGGGCCGCGCCGTTCGGCCAAACCGGCCATGCCATATTGAAAGGCGTGGCTGTGCAGGTTGGGCATCCCCGGCAGAACGGCCGCATGGCGCTCGTCCCCTGGCCGCGCCTCCACATCCGTCTCGACCGAGGCAATCAGACCATCGGTGAATGAAATGCGCACGTCATGCGCCCAACCGCCGGGCAGTAGCGCGCACTCCGCATGAATGGCGACCTCTCTTCCACCGGCGTTGACCATGTCGTTTCCCGCATCATTTACTGTCACAGCACTCTCCTTCGAATGGCCGCTCTGCGTCCGGCCACTTGCGATCATTCGAAATATGTATATACATTATCGCCAAACAGGGGAAGCAGGAAACCATCATGGCGGAAAGCACCGATCACCGTAAAGACCGGCTCTGGCGCAATGCGCGTCTGGCCACGCTCAGCGAAAACCTCCCCGGGCTCGGCACCGTGGAGAAGGGTGCGGTGGCCGTCCGGGACGGGCGCATCGCCTATGCCGGACCGGAGGCGGACCTCCCTTCCTCGCTTGCAGCGCTTGAGCAGATCGATTGCGAAGGCCGCTGGATCACCCCCGGCCTGATCGACTGCCATACCCATCTCGTCTACGCCGGAAATCGCGCGCACGAATTCGAGATGCGGCTTGCCGGCGCAACCTACGAGGAAGTGGCGAAGGCGGGCGGCGGCATCGTCTCCTCGGTCAAGGCGTTGCGGGCCGCCAGCGAAGAGGATTTGCTGTGCGAAACCCTGCCCCGGCTCGACACGCTGATTGCCGAAGGCGCCACCACGGTCGAAGTCAAGTCCGGTTACGGGCTCGATCTGGAAAATGAACGCAAATCATTGAAGGTCGCAAGGCAGCTCGCAAACGAACGGTCCGTAACCGTGCGTACGACCTTTCTTGGCGCACATGCCCTTCCGCCCGAGGCAAACGGCGATAAGCAGGCTTACATCGACCGTGTAGCAGGCGAAATGCTGCCGGTTATCGCCGCGGAAGGGCTCGCCGACGCCGTCGACGGATTCTGTGAAGGCATCGCCTTCTCGCCGGAGCAGATCGCCCAGGTCTTCCGCGCGGCGCAGAAACATGACCTGCCGGTCAAGCTCCACGCCGACCAACTGTCGAACCTGCATGGGGCGAAACTGGCAGCCGAATTCGACGCGCTCTCCGTCGATCATATGGAGTATACCGACGAAGCCGGCATCATCGCGATGGCCAAGGCCGGCACCGTGGCGGTGCTGCTGCCCGGTGCGTTCTACTTCATCCGCGAGAAGCAATTGCCGCCAGTTGAGGAACTGCGGAAACACGGCGTCAAGGTCGCCATCGCCACCGACAGCAATCCCGGCACCTCGCCACTGACTTCGCTGCTTCTCACCATGAATATGAGCGCAACGCTGTTCCGCCTGACGGTAGATGAATGCATCGCCGGAGTGACCCGCGAGGCCGCGCGTGCCATCGGCATTCTTAGTGAGACGGGCACGCTCGAAGTCGGAAAATGGGCCGATCTCGCCATTTGGGACATCGAGCGGCCGGCGGAACTCGTCTATCGCATGGGGTTCAATCCCTTGCACCGGCGCGTATGGAGGGGCAGATGACCCCGATTATGCTTGAACCCGGCTCCGTACCGCTGCGTACGCTTGAAGCCATCTACTGGACTGGGGCAGAGGCGCGGATCGACCCGTCATTCCATCCGGCGATCGAAAAGGCCTCGGCCCGCATCACCGAAATCGCGGGGGGCGACCAGCCGGTCTATGGCGTCAACACCGGCTTCGGCAAGCTGGCGAGCATCCGCATTAATACCGCCGATGTCGCCACCCTCCAGCGCAACCTGATCCTGTCGCATTGCTGCGGCGTCGGCGCGCCTTTCCCGGAGGAGATCGTCCGCCTCATCATGGCGCTGAAGCTGATCTCGCTCGGGCGCGGCGCTTCCGGCGTGCGGCTGGAGATCATCCGGCTCATCGAGGACATGCTGGAAAAGGGCGTTATCCCCGTTATCCCGGAGAAAGGCTCCGTCGGCGCATCGGGCGATCTAGCACCGCTGGCCCATATGGCCGCCGCGATGATCGGCGAAGGCGAAGCATTTTATCAGGGTGAGCGGCTCGCCGCCCGCGAAGCGCTGTCGAGGGCCGGGCTGAAACCCGTGGTGCTTGCCGCCAAGGAAGGGCTCGCCCTCATCAACGGCACGCAGGTTTCCACCGCGCTCGCCTTTGCCGGCTTGTTCCGCGCGCATCGCGCCGCGCAGAGCGCCCTGATTACCGGCGCGCTTTCCACCGACGCCGCGATGGGCTCCTCCGCGCCTTTCCACCCGGAAATCCATACGCTGCGCGGCCATAAGGGGCAGATCGATACGGCTTATGCGCTGCGCACCCTCCTCGAAGGTTCCGAAATCCGAGCGAGCCATCTGGAAGGCGACGAGCGCGTGCAGGACCCCTACTGCATCCGCTGCCAGCCGCAGGTCGACGGCGCATGTCTCGATCTCTTGCGCATGGCCGCCCGCACGCTGGAAATCGAGGCCAATGCCGTCACCGACAACCCGCTTGTCGTGAGCGATGGCTCGGTCATCTCGGGCGGCAATTTCCATGCCGAGCCGGTGGCCTTCGCCGCCGACCAGATCGCGATCGCCATCTGCGAAATTGGAGCGATTGCGCAGAGACGCATCGCCCTGCTGGTCGATCCCGCGTTGAGCTTCGGCCTCCCGGCCTTTCTCGCCAAAAAGCCGGGGCTCAATTCCGGCCTGATGATCGCCGAGGTCACCTCCGCTGCGCTAATGAGCGAGAACAAGCAGATGTCGCACCCGGCATCGGTCGATTCCACGCCGACATCCGCCAATCAGGAAGATCATGTCTCCATGGCCTGCCACGGGGCGCGCCGCCTTTTGCAGATGACCGAAAACCTCTTCTCCATCATCGGCATCGAGGCGCTGACTGCCGCGCAGGGGCTTGATTTCCGCCAGCCGCTCAAGACCAGCCCGGAACTGCTCAAGGCCCATGCCGTCATCCGCGATGCGGTGCCCGAACTCGAGATCGACCGCTATATGGCTGATGACCTGAAAGCGGCAGGCGATCTCGTCGCCACCGGCGCGCTCAACGCTTCCGTCTCCGCCGATATTCTCCCCGCACTGGACAACTGACATGCCCGTATTCGAAGTGAAGCAGGGCAATTCGCCCGTCATTCTCGGTTTGCCCCATACGGGAACTGATGTGCCACCCGAAATTTGGGAAAGACTCAACGCCAATGGCCGCCTGCTCGCCGATACCGACTGGCACATCCACAGGCTCTATGACGGCCTTCTGCCCGATGCGACCACGGTGCGCGCCACCTTCCACCGTTACGTGATCGACGCCAATCGCGATCCTGCGGGCGTAAGCCTTTATCCCGGCCAGAACACCACGGGTCTGATCCCCGAAACGGATTTTGACGGCGAACCGATCTGGCTGGATGGTCAGGCTCCTGATGAGGCCGACACCGCGGCGCGGCTTGCCGCCTTCCATGCGCCCTATCACGCCGCCCTTGCCGCCGAGATCGAGCGTGTGAAGGCGATCCACGGCGTCGCCATCCTCTATGATTGCCATTCGATCCGCTCGCATATCCCCTTCCTCTTCGAAGGCAAGCTGCCCGATTTCAACATCGGCACCGACAATGGCAACACTTGCGCGCCCGCGATCGAAGCGGTGACACGCGATATCACCGCAGCGGCGGAAGGCTACACATCCATCCTCAACGGGCGCTTCAAGGGCGGCTGGACGACGCGCCATTATGGCAAGCCGGAAACAGGCGTTCACGCCATCCAGATGGAACTGGCGCAATCGACCCACCTCGCCTCCGAGACGCCGCCCTTCGCCTATGACGAGGCCAAGGCTGAAAAGCTGCGCGTCCACCTGAAAGCCATTCTCCAGCGCATCGAAAAGATCGCGCCCACTCTGAAATCTTAAGAGGGAACTCCATGACCAACCCACGCCATAATATCCGCGAAATCCGGGCGCCGCGCGGAACCGAGCTCAACGCCAAAAGCTGGATGACCGAAGCGCCGCTGCGCATGCTGATGAACAATCTCGACCCCGACGTGGCGGAGAACCCGAACGAGTTGGTGGTCTATGGCGGCATCGGCCGCGCGGCGCGTACGTGGGACGATTTCGACCGCATCGTCTCGACGCTGAAAACGCTGGAGGAAGACGAGACGCTGCTGGTCCAGTCGGGCAAGCCGGTCGGCGTTTTCAAGACCCATGCCAATGCACCCCGCGTGCTGATCGCCAATTCCAATCTGGTGCCGCATTGGGCGACCTGGGACCATTTCAACGAGCTCGATAAAAAGGGTCTCGCCATGTATGGCCAGATGACCGCCGGCTCGTGGATCTATATCGGCACGCAGGGCATCGTTCAGGGCACCTATGAGACCTTCGTCGAGGCCGGACGCCAGCATTATGGCGGCAATCTCAAGGGCAAGTGGATCCTGACCGGCGGCCTTGGCGGCATGGGTGGCGCACAGCCGCTGGCCGCCGTCATGGCGGGCGCCTCGTGCCTTGCCGTCGAATGCAACCCGGATTCGATCGATTTCCGCCTGCGCACCCGCTATCTCGACGCCAAGGCCGAAACGCTTGACGAGGCGCTGGAGATGATCGACCGCTGGACGAAGGCGGGCGAGGCGAAATCCGTCGGCCTGCTCGGCAACGCGGCGGAAGTCCTGCCCGAGCTGGTGCGCCGCGGCGTGCGCCCTGATATCGTCACGGACCAGACCTCGGCACACGACCCGATTAACGGTTATCTGCCGAAGGGCTGGACGCTCGCCGAATGGCGCCAGAAGCGCGAAAGCGACCCGAAGGCGGTGGAGAAGGCTGCCCGCGCCTCGATGCGCGAGCATGTCGAGGCGATGCTGGCCTTCTGGGACCAGGGCATTCCGACCCTCGATTATGGCAACAATATCCGCCAGGTCGCGAAGGACGAAGGGCTGGAAAACGCCTTCGCCTTCCCCGGCTTCGTACCGGCCTATATCCGCCCGCTGTTCTGCCGCGGCATCGGTCCCTTCCGCTGGGCCGCGCTTTCCGGCGATCCCGAGGATATCTACAAGACCGACGCCAAGGTGAAGGAGCTGCTGCCCGACAACAAGCACCTGCACAACTGGCTTGATATGGCGAAGGAGCGCATCGCCTTCCAGGGCCTGCCCGCCCGCATCTGCTGGGTCGGCCTTGGCGACCGCCACAAGCTCGGCCTCGCCTTCAACGAGATGGTGAAGAACGGCGAGCTGAAAGCGCCCATCGTCATCGGCCGCGACCATCTCGACTCCGGCTCCGTCGCATCGCCGAACCGCGAGACGGAAGCCATGAAGGACGGCTCGGATGCCGTTTCCGACTGGCCTCTTTTGAATGCGCTGCTCAACACCGCCTCCGGCGCGACCTGGGTGTCGTTGCACCATGGCGGCGGCGTCGGCATGGGCTTCTCCCAGCATTCCGGCATGGTCATCTGCTGCGATGGCACGGAAGACGCGGCACGCCGCATCGAGCGGGTGCTGTGGAACGACCCGGCAACCGGCGTCATGCGCCACGCCGATGCGGGCTATGACGTGGCCATCGACTGCGCCAGGGAAAAGGGCCTGCGCCTGCCCGCCATTCTCGGCAACTGAGAAAATTCTGCGATGCGGCCCAGAAAGCAAGTCCAGGAAAAGTGTGAAGCGGTTTTCCCGGGAAAAACAGGAACTGTTTTCCCAGCGGACTTGCGAGAAAAAATGGGCCGCCTGTCTATGTAAATGGGAACTGCAATGACGGATTCGACACTCACGCATGATGGTTCGCGGGGCATGGCCGCCCTGAAGCTCATCGTCTACAGCTTCATTGGCATTTTCTTCTTTTTCGTGCCCGTCACCATCGGCGGCAAATCGACGATCCTGCTGGACCATGCGGCTACGGCCATCGCCACCCAATTGCGGCCTGCGGCGCTCGTCTTCGTGACGGCGCTGATTGCCTACGGCGCGCTCGCACCTTTCATCCGTGGCACATGGAACAAGAATGTCACCGAAACGATATTCTCGCTGCTGCGCGTGCTGGGCCTCGTTCTCACAGGCATGTATCTGGCGGGCGTTGGACCGGCGGCTCTTTACCAGCCAGACATGCTGCCCTTCCTGTTCGACAAGCTGGTGCTCTCCGTCGGCCTGATCGTACCCATCGGTGGGCTGGCGCTCGCCTTCCTCATCGGTTACGGGCTTCTCGAATTCACCGGCATCATCGTCCAGCCCATCATGCGTCCCGTCTGGCGCACGCCCGGCTGGTCGGCCATCGACGCGGTCGCCTCCTTCGTCGGCAGCTATTCGCTGGCCCTCCTCATCACCGACCGGGTCTACAAGGAAGGCAAATACACCCCGCGCGAAGCGGCGATCGTCGCCACCGGCTTTTCCACCGTTTCGGCGACCTTCATGATCATCGTCGCCAAGACGCTTGGCCTGATGGGTACCTGGAACCTCTATTTCTGGTCGACCTTCATCATCACCTTTCTCGTCTCGGCCATCACCGCGCGTATCTGGCCGCTCAGCCGGATGGAGCATAAGGGCGATCGCGACCTGCCCTTGCCCGAGGGCAAGGGGCGCGTTGCGGCCGCTATAGACGCCGGCATCAGCCAGGCCGGCAAGGCTCCAGGCATCCGCTCGCTGCTCGGCGCGACCTTCCTCGACGGCCTGCGCATGGCATCCATGATCCTGCCCAGCATCATGGCGGTCGGCCTCCTGGGGCTCCTCGCCGCCAAATATACGCCGATCTTCGACGTGCTCGGCCTCGCGCTCTATCCGTTCACCTGGATCGCACAGCTTGGCGATCCGATGCTGGCGGCCAAATCGATGGCGTCCGGCCTGGCCGAGATGTTCCTGCCGGCCATTCTGCTGAAGGATGGCGACGCGGCGCTGAAATTCGTGGCGGCGGTCGTCTCCGTCAGCCAGGTGCTGTTCCTTTCGGCCTCGATCCCCTGCGTACTGGCGACGTCGGTTCCGCTCAAATTCCGCGACCTGATCGTGATCTGGTATATCCGCACCGCGCTCAGCATCCTGCTCGCGGCCCCGGTCGCCTTCTGGGCCGCCTCCAATGGATGGCTCGGCTAATGGTGGCCTCGCTTCTGCGGGCGGCGGATCACCGCCGCATGCCCTGGAAGAACGGCGGTGGGGAGACGACGGAGATCGCCGTCTTTCCGCCTGATGCCGGGTTGTCGGATTTCGACTGGCGCGTCAGCATGGCGAAGGTCGCGGGTGACGGCCCCTTCTCGATCTTCCCCGGTATCGACCGCACGCTCAGCATCCTCGAAGGCAATGGCATGGAGCTCTCCATCGCCGGACAAGGCGCGGTTCGTCTCGATGCCGCCTCTGAGCCCCTGCCCTTCCCCGCCGATGCCGCCGTCGATGCCCGGCTGACGGACGGGCCGATCACCGATCTGAACGTCATGACGCGGCGCGGCGGCTTCACCCATTCGGTCCGCCGCATGCATATCGACCACCAGACGGCGTTGACGGCGACGGGCACGCCTGCTCTCCTCTTCTGCCATCGTGGCACCATCGAGGTGGATGGCGACGACCTGTCGGCGCAGTTGACCCCTCTCGATTGCCTTGTCCTCGATGAAGCCGCCGAAAAAACGTTGAGACTTTCCGGCACCGGCACATTTTTCCTCATCGAGATCCGTCGCGGATGATAGAATGCCCCTGTATGGCAATGCTTTTGTCTAGACAAAAAGCCATGGCCATGGCTACTATGCTTGTATAAAAGGCAACCAGAACAGTTGCCTAAAAACACAACAGGGGTTCCAGACGATGAAGAAAGCATGGGTTGCCGCCGCGGCGTTCGCGGCGCTGTCGATTTCCACAGCCGCGCGCGCCGATACGGCGGTTTCGGTCGGATTCTCGGGCTGGACGGGCTTTGCGCCGCTGACGCTCGCCAAGGAAGCCGGCATCTTCAAGAAGCACGGTCTGGACGTCACGCTGAACAAGATCCCGCAGGCGAGCCGACATCTGGCGCTGGCCTCGGGCGATATCCAGTGCGCCGCTACGACCGTCGAGACCTGGATCGTCTGGAACGCGGCGGGTGTCGCCACCAAGCAGATTTTTCAGCTCGACAAATCCTACGGCGCGGATGGCATTGCGGTCCGCAACGACGTGGAAAAAGTCGCCGACCTGAAGGGCAAGTCCGTCGCAGCATCCGCGCCCGGCACATCGCCCTATTTCCTGCTTGCCTGGATCCTCAAGCATAACGGCCTGTCCATGAAGGACGTGAAAGTCGTCAACATGGAGCCCGGCCCTGCGGCGCAGGCCTTCGTTGCCGGCCAGAACGATGCGGCAATGACCTATGAGCCCTATCTTTCGACCGTGCGCGCCGCCCCTGACAAGGGCAAGATCCTCGCCACCACGCTCGACTATCCCGCGGTAATGGATACGTTCGGCTGCACCCCCGCTTTCCTCGAGAAGAACCCGGAAGCGGCGAAGGCGCTGGCCGACAGCTATTTCGAGGCCCTGCAGATGATCGAGAGCGACAAGGCCAAGTCGTTTGAGATCATGGGCGCTGATGTGAAGCAGAGCGGCGAGGCCTTCGGCCAATCGGCGCAATATCTCCGCTGGCAGGACAAGGCCGCCAACCAGGCCTTCTTCGAAGGCGAGTTCAAGACCTTCTCCGCCGAAGCCGCCGACCTGCTGCTCGAGATCGGAGTGATCAAGTCCAAGCCGGACCTGTCGTCGATCGTCGATACCAGCTTCATCAAGTAAGCCATCCCATAGAGGCAAAGCGTTCCCTTCAGGGGAGCGCTTTGCCGTTTTTTGCAAGGGGCGAAAGTGCATCCTCTCGAACCGATCAGCCCACGCAGCCGTGTTCTTCTCGGCATCCTCTTCTTCGTCCTTTTCATCGCCGGATGGTCTTTCGCCACCTTCGGCGGTTTTGTTTCGAAGACATTCCTGGCCGATCCGCTGACCATGCTTCAGGATGGCTGGCTCCTGCTGACGAAGCAGGGCTTCCTCTGGGATATCGCCATCACCGTATGGCGGGTCGTCGGCGGCTTCATCCTCGCCTCCCTCGTCGCCGTGCCGCTCGGCATCGCCATGGGCGCCTACAAGCCGATCGAGGCGCTGCTCGAGCCCTTCGTCTCCTTCGCCCGCTATCTGCCCGCTTCGGCCTTCGTACCGCTTCTGATCCTGTGGGCCGGCATCGGCGAGACGCAGAAGCTCCTGGTGATCTTCATCGGCGCCGTATTCCAGATCATCCTGATGGTGGCCGTCTCCGTTTCGGCGACGCGGCGCGATCTGGTCGAAGCCGCCTATACGCTCGGCGCCGGCGACAACGGCATTGTGCGCCGTGTGCTCATCCCCGCCAACGCGCCCGATGTCGCCGAGACGCTCCGCCTCGTGCTTGGCTGGGCCTGGACCTATGTGATCGTCGCCGAGCTGATCGGCGCATCGTCCGGCATCGGCTATATGATCATCAACAGCCAGGCGCTTCTCGCCACCGGCCAGATCATCTTCGGCATCATCGTCATCGGCGTGATCGGGTTGATCTCGGATTTTGCCTTCAAATCACTAAACCGCTGGCTCTTCGCCTGGAGGCTTGCCTGATGCCCGATAATAGCGAACTCGTCATGAAGGGCGTCAGCCGCATCTTTCCGGGCGTGCGCGGCGGCCAGCCGACCGAAGCGCTGCGCCCGACCGATCTCACGATCGAGCGCAACGATTTCGTATCGATTCTCGGGCCTTCCGGCTGCGGAAAATCGACGCTTCTGCGCATCGTCGCCGGCCTCGACCGCCCGACAACCGGCACGGTGACCCTCGAAGGCCAGGTCATCAGAGGTCCGGGCGCGGATCGGGGGATGGTGTTCCAGTCCTATACGCTCTTTCCATGGCTCACCATTCGCGACAACGTCGCCTTCGGCCTGCGCGAAAAGGGCGTGCCCGAAAGGCAAAAATGGGAGATCGTCGACAGCTATATCGACAAGGTCGGCCTGCGTGGCTTCGAGAACCATTGGCCGAAGCAGCTTTCGGGCGGCATGCAGCAGCGCACGGCAATCGCCCGCGCAATCGCCAACAACCCGAAGATCCTGCTTCTGGACGAGCCTTTCGGCGCGCTCGACAACCAGACGCGTGGGCTGATGCAGGAACTCCTGCTCGGCATATGGGAGCGCGAGCAGAAGACGGTGATTTTCGTCACCCATGATATCGAGGAGGCGATCTTCATGGCCTCGCGGGTCGTCACCATGACGGCGCGTCCGGGTCGCATCAAATCGATCACTCAGGTTCCCCTTCCCCATCCGCGCCATTATACGGTGAAGGCCAGCCCGGAATTCTCCGAACTGCGCCTCAAGCTTACCGAGGAGATCCGCGGCGAGGCGATCGAGGCCGCAACGCACGGATAGCCTACAGCGCCGTGTGTCCGTTAGGACGCACAAAGGACGCTGTACGTTATTGAGTCTACGCATCAGGCTTTCTGAAAATCGATTCCGATTTTCAGACCGATGCTGTAGCCAGGAGCGGCATATCCGCCTAGACTTCTCAATAACTTAGCGTGCGGGAAGTTCGGTGAAAAATCTCTTTCGGTCCCTCAAATCCGCCAAACCGGCCCAGCGCCCCCCAGGGCGGCGGCTTTCGATCGATATTTCGCGCATCGCGGCCTATGCCGTCGGCGACGTGCACGGCTGCTATGACCAGCTGATGACGCTGGAGCGCATCATCACCGCGGATGCCCGCCGGCTGCCCGGCCCGAAGCTGATCGTCATGCTCGGCGATTATGTGGACCGCGGACCGGACTCGGCGCAGATCGTCGAGCATCTCCTGGGATCGCCACCCCAGGGCTTTCATCGCATCTGCCTGATGGGTAATCACGAGATGGCGATGCTCGACTATCTCGATGGGCATCTTTCGCTGGAGCAATGGCTGCAGATGGGCGCGGCCCCCACCCTGCTCTCCTATGGCGTGGATGTGGATCATATGCGGCAGGTCTATCGCTCATCGCAGGAACTGGACGATGTAATCCGCTCGGCCATCCCCGGGAAACACAAGGAATTCCTGCGCTCGCTGCCGATCATCATCGATGCCGCGCCGTTCCTCTTCGTTCATGCGGGAATCCGGCCCGGCATACCGCTCGACGAACAGAAGGACGAGGATCTGGTCTTCATCCGCAGCGAATTTTTAAGCAACGCCCACCTGCTCAAGCAATGGGTGGTCCACGGTCATACGCCCGTGGAAAAGGCGGGACCGGAAGGGCGGCGGATCAATATCGATACCGGCGCCTACTATTCCGGCAGGCTCAGCGCGCTACGCCTGTGGAACAGGAAGGGCCGTATCTTCTCGACGTGATCGCTCTTTTTCAGGACTTGCCTGAAGCGGAAGCATCATCGAGATAATAGCTCGAATAGCGGTCCATGAAATGTTCCGAGCTTCCGTAGGCGCTATATTGCGAAAGCCGCTTCATGTCGGCCTTGTTGAGGACCAGCCCCAGGATCTTCGGCGCGATCAGGTTTTCCGCTTGCAGCATGGATTTGACGAGCGGCCGCGGCGTGACGCCCCATTCCGTCACCATGACGAAGCCGTCGGCCAGCGGCGCGAAGGCCTTGGAATCGACCACCGGGCCAAGCGGCGGCAGATCGACGATGATATATTCGAAGACGCCGCGCGCCTCGTCGAGGAAATTCTTCATGCCCGCGCAGGAGATGAGCTCGCTGGTATGCGACAGATGCCGGGGAACCACCGCCGGCAGGATGGCGAGTTTCGTCTTGCTGTCAATCTTGACCGCGCTCTGCCAAGGCACCTCACCCACGACGACCTCCACCAGCCCCTTCTGAGGCGCCAGGGACAGCGCCCGCGTCAGGCCCGGATTGCGCAGATCACCATCGACCAGAAGCGTCTTCGCGCCGTTGGCGGCAAGAAGCCCGGCGAAATTCGCCGCGACCGTGGATTTGCCCTCGTTCGGCAAAGCCGAGATGATGCCGATCACCTTGCTTTCCCTGCCCTGCAGCACCACGTCGGCGGCCACCTTGGCGTTGCGCAGGGTCTCGGCGAAGGCGGAGGCAGGCGAGTCGATGGCAACGCGCATCATATTGGTGACACGCGGCGCTGGCCCCTGATCGTCCGAAGACCCGCGGGTGCCGGCATCGCTGGAACCAATGACAGCCGGCAGATAGCCCAGGAACTTGACGCCCAGAATAGCGCGGACTTCCTCGCCCACTCGGAAGAACCGCTCGCGGAACTCACGCCAGGCGCCGATGCCCGCCCCAGCGAAAAGGCCGAGCAGCAGCGACGCGGCGAGCACCATCTTCTTTTTCGGGCTCGACGCATCGGTCGGCTTCGACGCGACGGAAATGATGCGGGCCTTGGCGATCGGGAAGGATTGCTGCTGCGACGCCTCCTGATAGCGCTTCAGGTAGGTCTGATAGAGATCGCCAAGCGCCTGGGACCTCTGCTCCAGTTCCCTGAGATGAACAAGTGACTGGTTTGCCGTGGAAGTCTCTCCGGTCACCTTTTGCAGGCTCTCCCTGAGCGACGTCTCGCGCGACTTCGCAACCTCGTACTGGTTGCGCAGGCTCGCGGTCGCCTGCTGCAGCTCTTGGAAGATTTGCCGCCCGACCTCCTGCTGCTCGGTGCGCAGGCTCACCGCCTGGGGGTGATCCTTGCCATAGCGGCTGGTGATTTCCTGGATGCGCTTGCTGATTGTCAGGTAACGGGTTCTCAACGGTGCGATCACCGACGCATTCAACTGATCGGAAAGGACGGCCGCATTGTTGACAGCCGCTTCAGGGCCGCCGTTAAGGATCGATTTATACTGGTTATATTGCGCAAGCGCCCGCGCCGTTTCCGCCTGCGCCAAGATGAACTGGCTATTGAGATCAGAGAGCTGCTGCTCCGAAACCAGAGCGCCTTTCGCCGCCGTAAGTCCGTTTTCCGCCCTGTAGCGCTCGACTTCCAGAGCCGCCTTCTGCGAACTCTCCTTCAGATCGACGAGACGCCCCTGCAGCCACACGGTGGCGCGCTGCGTCGCATCGAAATTCGCGTCCAGCTGATCGGCCAGATAGACATCCGCATACGCCCGCGCGATCCGGCCGGCCAGGACCGGATCATTCGACGTATAATTGAGATCGATGACGAAGCTGCGCCCCTGCCGTTCGACATTAAGATTGCTCTGGAGGATCGAGGCCGCATACATGCGCGGCCCGGCGGAACTGGACGTGTCGTCGGCTTCCTTCCCCCCACCTCTGAACACACCCATGACGCCCTGTGCTACGCCCTTTATGCGCGAAAGGAGCGAGCGTGGCGGGTTCATGAACGTCGCGTTTTCGGTCAGCTTCTCGCGGTCCACCACCTTGGCGGCGAGTTCGGTCGATTTCAGGATCGCGATCTGGCTGAGAATGGTGGCGTCGGTCTGCGCATTGGCCGGCATGGGCGACGGCTCGTCCGCCAGCTTGCCGAGATTGTCGTCGAGCAGGATGCTCGTCCCGGCCGTATAGTAGGAGGTCGAAAAGATAAGGCTGACGATGCCAAGCATGAGCCCGATCGCCGCGACGATGGCGACGGTCTTCGCCTGCCGCCGCGCCATGGCGAGCAATTGTTCGATATCGATGAAATTGTCGGCATCCGCTTGCCCCTTCGCGTTTACCGCGAGCCTGCCGTTAAACGGAAGATTGCCTTGATGCATGGTACCGCCAATTCTTCATATGCAGTTCAAAAATGGTAAGGCGCGGCCTCTGCCTGGCAGCAGACCGCGCGCTCCCGAAATTTTCAACTTAAGCCGCTTCTGTCGTCGGCTCGTGTGAAAGGATGATATCGCGCAACGGTTCGAAAACCCGATCGCGGATATCCGCCCGCGCCAGCGCGAAAGCCACATTGGCTTCGATGAAGCCTTCCTTCGACCCGCAATCGAAGGTGCGGCCCTCGAACGGATAGGCGAAGAAATCTTGGGCATTGGAAAGGTGCAGCATGGCATCGGTCAACTGGATCTCGTTACCCGCGCCCCGTTCCTGTTTTTCCAGTATATCAAAGACTTCAGGCTGAAGGATATAGCGCCCGTTGATATAGTAGGTCGACGGCGCAACCGCCGGAGCCGGCTTTTCCACCATGCCGGTGATCTCGAACCCCTTGCCGATATCCCGCCCCTTGGCGACGATGCCGTATTTATTGGTATCGGATGGATCGCACTGTTCGACCGCGATCAGATTGCCGCCCGTGCGTTCGTAGAGCTCAACCATGCCGGCCATGCAACCGCGCTTGCCGAAGGTCACCATATCAGGCAGGAGCAGCGCAAAAGGGTCATCGCCGATGATGTCGCGCGCGCACCAGACCGCGTGTCCGAGGCCGAGCGGCGATTGCTGCCGGGTAAAGCTCATGCTCCCGGCCCGCGGCAGAAGCCGCTGCAGCGAGGCGAGCTGTTCCATCTTGCCGGATTGGGAAAGCGTCGAAACCAGCTCAGGCTGGATATCGAAATAGTCTTCGATCGTCGCCTTGTTACGGCCGGTGACGAAGACGATATGCTCGATTCCCGCCTCAAAGGCTTCATCCACGGCATATTGCACCACCGGGCGGTCCACGATCGTCAGCATTTCCTTTGGCATGGATTTGGTCGCGGGCAGAAACCGCGTGCCAAGGCCGGCAACGGGAATGATGGCTTTCTTGACGTCTTTCATCGAAATGTCCTTTTCGTTCGAGAGCGGAAGAAATTGTTTTGCTGCCCCACCACCTTCATTGAACTCACCCCGGCCGCTGCGACGCCGCCGAAGGCATGAGCCGCTTCAGCCGCACCGCGATCGGCATGGAGAGATGCCGTAGCGCCAGCGGATCCTGCAGCGCCACCTTGACGATTTCCTTGAACGAGCGCTGTTTGATATGCCCCACCAGCGCAACGAAGGATCGCGCCTCTTCGAGACTCCGCGTCCGCCGTGCCTGGGCGGCCTTCGCTTCATCATCGAGTTCGAATTGCTTGAGAAACGTCCTGTCGGCCTCCAGCATGGAGTCGATGTGGTGCAGTTCGAGAACGCGCGAGATCGAGCCGGACCGGATGTGATAGGCGTATCCGACACTCGGCTCGACAATGAGCTTGCCGCCCTTCGCCAGGATCGACGCCAGAAAGATATAATCCTCGCCGATGCGTAAGTCCTCGTCATAGCGAAGTCCGTGCGCCTCAATGAAATCGCGCGCGAATATCGGCTTCATATAGCCGAAATTGAAAGTCGACTTGAAAATGAGGTTCGATCCGATGAAGTCGGCAAGCGTGATCTCTTCGATCCTTTCAAGCCGCTCGGGTGGGAACATCGGCTCCCCGCGCGCCTCGCCTTCGCGGACCACCTCGATATTGTCCACCGTGGCCTGCGCCCCGGCTTTCTCGGCCCGCGCGATCATCCGCGCCATGCGATCGGCCAGCACCGCGTCATCGGCGTCGAGCACAGCGATCCAGCGGCCTTTGGCAAGGCCGAGCGCCGCATTGCGCGCGCCGCCCGGACCGCTGTTCTTCGCCAGCGTCACCACATGAACCTGATCCGCCGGATAGGATGCCGCAACGGCCGCCGTGCGATCGGTCGACCGGTCGTCCGCGACAATCACCTCAACGCTGACACCCCGCTGCGCCAGCGCGCTTTCGATGGCGCGGCCGATCGTGTCTTCCGCATTATAGGCGGCGATGACGAAGCTGACGTCAGGTTGCACGGGATTTGCCTCCGCTGGCCTGAGCCATGACCGTCTCGCCATATTGCTCGATCTCCCGAATGCCCATCAGGCCGCTGAGGACGCCGGCATGCATGATACCGCGCAGGATCGAGCGGTTACGGTGTGTGGCTGAAAAGGCGGTCGCGAGCGCGGCGCTGAAACTGTAGCCGGCCTTTGCCGTTGCAAGGGCGACCTGCTTGACGAGCGCTACGCCCGCCGCCTTGCGGCCAGTGAGCCGTCCGTGCGTCTGCCCGACACGGAAGCGCCGTTTGGCGAGCCACGAGAACTGCGCCCGTCCGGCGGGAACCGGTTCGTGCACCCATGCCTCCGGCGCGTAGGCGATCCTGCCGCCCTCCTCATGGAGCTCGGCGAAATATTGCGTGTCTTCGCCGCCGCTGCGGCCGAGCGCCAGGCTGAAACGTCGGCCGCTAACAAAAGGCGACGCCCGCCGTAGGAGGACATTGCAGGTATAGCCGGTGCGGATTTCGCCCCTCACCCAGACGGGATAGGTGGAATGGAAATCGCCCCTGCTCATCCAGCGCGGCGCATCCGCGCCGTAAGAGGCCTGCACCGGTCCCAGCACCGCATCGGCATCCGTATCCCCCACCGTCGCCAGGAGATGGGCCAGCCAGTTCTCCGACGCCGTTTCGTCATCATCGATGAAGGCGATGAAATCGCCGTTGCTCGCATCGAGGCAAGCGTTGCGAGCTATCGAGATATTGGAAGCCGGGCAATGGACATAGCGCAATTCGAACGGCAGTGTGGGCGCGATTTCGGCAATTCGCTCCTCCGCGCTCGGCTCGACATCATTGTCGGCGACGATGATGCGGACGCGGCAATTGTCCGGCACCGCCATCCGGCCGAGCGAGCGCAGCGTCGCCTCCAGCTCCTTGCGACGATAGGTGCAGACGCCGATGTCGATCCGCAATGCTGCTGAACGGCTCTCGGTCATTTTGTTCATGAGGACGAACCCGTGCGCTTGCGGAAACCGAGGAGCTGCAGCCAGAAGCCTGTCGACCAGGCAAAATGCATGATCATCGCCGACACCGCGGCAAGCGGGCCGTAGGGGTTGCGTTCGCCGACCGCCATCCAGATGCCGTAGCCGAGGCAGATCGTCACCCACAGCACGGCCGGCACGACCGCCGACCAGTGGAGAACGCCAAGAAAGGTTCCCGCCACCACCGGCAGCACCATCAACGGCAGTGCTTGACGGACTTTTGGAACGATACGGTGTTTCAGGAGGTTCTTCGCCCTGCCCCTCCCATAACCGAGATATTGCCGGAAGAGAGAGGAAGCCGATGACCGGGGATAATAGACCATCACCGTCTTGTCCGTCATCCAGATGCGGAAGCCTGCTCTCACCAGCCGGTAATCGAGCTCGGCATCCTCATTGTGCGTGAAAGCCTCGTCATAACCGCCGACCTGCCGGAAGGCCTCGATACGCATCAGCGCGTGGTGGCCATGGTCGGTCCAATGTCCCTTCGCGCCATCACGATGCTTGGCACCGCCATTGCCGAGCTTGGAATTCTGGGCGGAAGCGGTAGCCTTCTGGAAAGTGCTGAAACCCTCCGTCGCCATCGCGACCACGACGGAATCGGCTCCTTTTTCTTCCGCTTCCAGGAGAAGCGCTTCACAATAGCCGTCGGGATATTTCCCGTGCGCGTCGATGCGGATGAAATAGTCATAACCATCGCCATGGGTGGCGACCGCTAGATTGATGGCCGCGCTCTGGATGCGCTTTTCATTGTGCATGAGAACGACACGGGGGTTTCGCCGCATTATCTCTTCGACGATCCGCGGCGTCCCATCGGTGCTGCCGCCATCGGCAACGATGATCTTCATGTCGTGCCGTTCGGCATCGAGGCTGAACTTTTCGAGCAGCGCGCCGATATGCCCGGCCTCGTTGAGACAGGGGATGATAATCAGGCATCGGCTGGTTGCGCTGGGCAAGGCTGTTCCCTCTTCTGTTTCCATCTCGGTTCCCCTTCGGCCGATCAAGCCGCAACTCGCGCGTCGGCGCCCTGGCGCGTCGGAACGAGCGCGCGCAGCCGGCCTACCAACGCGCGACAATCATCTTCGTTGCACACCCACACGCTGCGGTCCCGTGCGGCAACCTTGGCGCGCGCGCCTTCATATCGCTCCGCATCGAGTTGATCGAACAGCGCGACGAGCTCGCCCGCATCGGGCCGGGTAAGCGAGAAGCCGATATCCAGCGCCTTCAGGAAATGCGCGGTCTCGGTGCCCTGCATGGCGATCGGCACGCAATGATAGCGGCAGCCCTCGTAAAGCCTGTTGGGCAGGAGCCAGCTGGAATTTTGTCCTTCCTCGAAAAAGTCGATGGCCCAGGAGAAATGCACATCTCCATAGATGCGCGGCAGGTCTTCCGGGTTGCGATAAGGCCCTTGGAACTGCATGAACGGCTCGGCGGCGACAAAACCGTCGAAATCCTCGAACTCCGTATAGGCAGGCCGGCCGCGCAGGATGACCTCCACCCTGCCCTCCATCCGGCGCGAGAACTCCGAAAGAAGCTCCAGCGACCGGCGGCAGCGCAAGGCGCCGAACCAGCCGATCTTCCAGGGCTCGCCGGCGGCAGGTATCGGCGCCGGTTCAATCTTGCCGACCTTGTCTGGCCCGAGCTCCAACACCTTGTTTTCAACAAGTTCCACCGGCATTCCCATCTGGCCGAATGGCTCGAAATATTGCCTCACGAAGGCCGGGGACGAAGTGATGAGCAGCGCCGCATGGCGGCCGAGCGCGCGCTCCGCCGAGCGGATCGCCTTTCCCGCCAAATCCTGCCTGAGAAGCAGGCGGTGAACGTCGAGGCATTCATAGATGATCGGCACATCGTCTGCCCCGCCCTTAAGCTCCCCACGGTCGCTGGCGGGGACCCTGCCGGAAAAGACCGTCCGCGCCCGGTTGGCGAGCGCCAGCATCTCCAGATTGCGCCCGATGATGACGTCGGGCCTCGCCACATTGCTCAGCGCGGTTCTGAGCGTCAGCGCCGCCTGCGCCACCGCCGCCAGGCGCTGGGCGAACCGGCCATCGCTGGTCTTGCCGAGATCGATCGGCGCAACGCCGGCCACTTCCGTTACCGCTTCACTGCTGCGGCGAAAACCGGCGAGCGTCACGACCGCACCACCCGCTTGCAGCATGACCACACGGCGACGAACGGCAGGGTCGGAAAGATCATGCACCAGGTACAGGACTTGCAGCATGAGATCATTCCGCAGTTGATCTGGAGCAACAGGATAATACAGCTTGTGCTGCACTGCAACATTGCTGCATCTTCACAAATATCGGCCGGCTTTTGTGGAATTTTATCATGTAATCCGCATCATCTGTAAAATATCTATGCTGCACTGCAGGATTAATCGAGCGAACAGGCGACGGATTCGGGAAACTGGCAGGGTTCCCCCAGCGCCGTGAAGGCGACGCGGGTGAACTGCGCGGAGACAGGCGCTTCAGGGCTGCTAAAGGTTCCGAGCCATGATTTCATGTTGTCGCTGGCCCAGAGGCTGAGATAGATCTTCTGTGCATGGGTGGGCAGCGCCGCCGGATCGGTAACCGTATGGACCAGTTCGCCGTTCACGTAATAGCGCAGCCGGTCCTTCTCCCAGACAAAGGCATAGTCATTGAACCCCGCGTCGGCGCCGCCCGGCACGGGAACCAGCTTCTCATTGCCGCCCTTGCCGTTGACATAGGTATTGAGCTGGACCTTCGAAGGTTCCTTGCCGAGGAACTCGAAATCGATCTCGTCCCAGGGCTGCTTCTGCGCCGGGCCGATATAGGTGAAGAAACCGGTATTGAACCCGGAGCCGACCGCCGCCTTGATGCGGGCCTCGTAGGTGCCATAGCTGAAGCGCGCATTGGTCTGGATCTCACCGCACACATGCTCGCGATCCTTGGTCTGCCTGCGTTCATAACCGAGGCTGAGCGTGCCGTCGGTGACCTTCACCTGGTCCTTTGCCCATGTGCAGTTCTGATGATCGCCATTGGCCCAGCCGTCGGAGACATACCAGCGGCTCTTGTCCAGGCTGGAGAAATCTTCGACGAAGGATTTTCCCGTCTCCTGCGCTTGCGAGGACGGGACAAACGCCATGCCCGAAGCAGCGGCCAGAACGGTCAGAAGCAGACGGAGCGGCCTCGAAATCGGTCTTGAGATCGTCATGGGCGGTTCCTTTTCGACAACATGCATCAACCTCGACTCCCGACGAGCCAGGCATAGGTACCGGGAAACGAGCGGCGCGCGATTTCATTCGACAGGAGCAAGAGCAGCCCCGCTATCGCCAGAGCGCCGGCATAAAAAACCACATACTCATCGATATTCACCCGGTTCCAGATCATCCAGAGCAGCAACAGGACCGGATAATGAGCACAGAATATCCAGAAGCTCAGCCCCTTCGTTCTCGATAGCCGTCGGCCCGGTTCTGACCAGATCAGCAGCGCCGACAAAGCCCAGAAGCCTGGAATACCCGCCAGAATAAAAAGACTGCGGATGAAATTCAGCCAATCGGGATATTCGGGCCCATACTGGAAAAGCGCGACGGTGAGCCCGGCGCTGGCAGCGAGAAACGCCGCAGCCACCGGGACCGCATAAGGGTCCATCTTCTTCACATCGACCCTATGTATGGCGAACGACATGCCGAGCGTGAAACTGAGCAGGATCGATTTGCGCAGCACGAGGTGAACGGGAACAGGCACGACGATCAGCATCAGCAGAAATGCCAGCGTGGTGAGCGGATAACGCTTCACCAGCAAGGCCAGCAACGGCGAGAGAAGAATGCAGGCGAAGAGATCACGCAGAAAATAAAGCGGCAGGTTGATCGGCTCACCATTCAGCGCGAAAATCAGATTGAGCATCTCGGAGAAAGGCTGATCTGTCATATCAGGCAGATAGCCCTCGCTGATACCGCGGCTCTGCACCACCAGAACGAAAAGGAAAAAGGCGCCGTTCCAGATCAGCAAAGGCAGCAGGATGCTTTGCGCCTTGCGTCCCAGAACCTTTGCGTAATTGAACGACTCGAGCCCATTACGCAGCAGGAGATAGCCGGAAATTGCGCTGAGACAGGGGACCCCTACCCTGAAAACAACTTCGGCAAGAAACACGCGCAACCAGTCGACAACTCCGTTATCGCCATTGAACGGCGCCGTTTCCGGTCCGTAAGGCACGTGCACCAGTACGATGCCGCATATCAGCAGTATCCGGAGCAGATTGATCCGGGCGGATACATTTGCATCCATCGTCATGGCGACCACACCTCTGTTTTGGCTGAGCCCCCCAAAACAGCGCGTCAGACGAATTCAGGATTAAGATTGATGTCCAGTACGTTGTTGTTGCACTGCATCAATTTCATAGCTGTTGGCAGCCAGTGTCAACCAGCAAAAAGTTGCGATATTGGGACCGCGTTTTTCCCTTAGAAATCAACCCTTCGCAGCCAATCCTCGATCAGCGAGGGAACCGCTCACACGGGATCGGGGCCCAATTCACGCCATATTCGACGAGAGCTCGCCCAACGTGATTTCGTCGATGCCGACACAGGTCAGGCCGAAGCATCTGACACTGCATCCGCCCGGCCAAGGCCGTTCTCGTCAGCGAATTCCGCCATGGTTTCGTCGACCCCCTTGAGAAAGGTGATCTGCTTTTCCAGAAAGGCGATGCGCTGCGTGAAATTCTTCAGCGCCTGCGCATAATCATCCACTTTCGCCGATATTTTTTCGTTTTCGCCTTCGTTTTCGATGTTCTCCAGCGAAAACGCCGCGTTCATCGCGACTTCGTCATAGCGACGCTGAAAGCCGTCCCGCTCCCGCTCGATTTCCGCGCGAACATCATCCAGCGCCTGCCTGATGCCGGCAAAACGGGAAACGTCGGTCTGGCGGTCCCTGTTGGGGTTCCTCGTGCGGAAGCGAAACAACGCCATTGCTTGACCTCTCGAAGTGCTGAAAAACCGTCTGCGCCGCCTCTGGGTAGGCATTTGCGCGATGTGCCGGCAAATCGCCCGAACAATGCTTCGCCGCAAGCTTGTTTGCCGCAACCGCCCCTGTCAAGCCGCAACGCCTTAAGCATCGGAAGTGTGCAGCGCACAATTATAGGAGTGAAAATCCTCGCCTACTCTGCTTCGGCCTGCCCGGTAAAGAGATAGCGCAGATCGGCCGGAGCCTGGGCCGGATCGGCCTTTTTACTGCGCACCCGCCAAAAGCTGTCGAGCTTGTCGGTGAAAACGCCGCTTACAACCGGCGCAAGCGCGGGCGGATTCCGCAGGCAGTAGGCCATTGCACCGGCAATCCCCTGTTGCGCCTTGGTGTCCAGGAACTGGCGGTGATGATATTTGCCGCGAATGTGGCGCTCGTGCCGGCGCACCGCTTCCCGCCCCTCGCCCGAAAGGGCACCGCCGGCCAGAATCGCTTTGTCCGCGTCGGCAAGCTGCTTGAGATCGTCCGTCCGGTGCCGTCCGCTCAAGGAATCCGCCCTGACCACGGCGCCATAGCCGCAATTATTGATGATCTGGAACCGCGCGCCGGCTGCCAGCGCCCTGGTGTAGAGATCGTAATCCTCGCCGAGCCTCAGCTTTTCATTGTAGCGCAGGCCATGGCGATCGAGGAAAGCGCGGCGCATTACCGGCTTCAGGAAGCCCAGCTCACCGCGCTGCCTGCCACGCCTGGAGATGTTGCGCTCGACGAATGTCGGCAGATCAAGAAAGCGCGGCTCGGGAGAAAAGCGCTCGACGGCCGACACATTGAAGCCGGCTAGCCGCTGCTGGTCGACGAAGACAATATTGTCGGCGGCGAGATCCCAATCCCCGTTCGCAAGAAGATGGGAAAACCGGCCGGGAATGAAAAAATCGTCCGCGTCGAGTATGCTGATCAGTGCTGCCGACGATGAGGCGATGGCCTGATTGCGCGCATGGGCCGGACCCCGGTTGACGTCGAATCGGATGATACGCAGCCGCCCGCTTCCGTCATCGGCCGCCCGCGCCGCCTCATTCGTCCCGTCCGTCGAACCGTCGTCGACGACGATGACCTCGGTCACCTGTTCCTCAAGGAGCGCCGACGCGATGGCCGCGCCGATGGTATCGGCGGCGTTCTTTGCGGCGATGATGACGCAAACGCTGTCATCCGATCCCTTCACGATCGTTTTCCGCCTTGCCGGTGCCGTCATGGAAATCCTCGTCCTGATTGGATGGCTCCGCCCGCAGCACGGGCTGAGCTTCCCTCTTCAGGCGCCGCTTTTTGTGCGCCGCAACCTATATCCCGCCGCCGGAAGACCTTTGGCGGGCCAATGGCCGCAAGGATACAATTGTTTCCATTCCCCGCAAGGGGGCGAAAAACCGGAGCTGAACGGATCAGGACCTACGGCGCCTTGGTGGCGGATGTGTTGAATGGCTGCGTCGGCTTTTGAGGACCGGCCTCATCGCCTGGCAGCAGTTTCGGCTTTGTGGATTTCCTTGATCTCTCGCGCATCACGAGGAAAAGGACCGCGCCAAAATACCCTATCTGGATCACCACGGCGCAAATCAGCGTCTGGATCAGGGTCGTCCAGAGGGATTGCGTCAGCGTATAGGTCGTGATCGCGAAGGCGATCAGGACGCCAACCATCCCCACAAGGAACTTCGGAAAATTCATATCGTCTTGCCCCCATTCTCTACTCGAATTGGAGCCTTGCTGACAGCTGCATCTTCTGCCTCCCTCCACATGCATGTAAAACACGCATATGGAAACCCGATTTCGTTATCATTGGCCCCAACCGCATCATTAGCAGAAGGCTTTGAAATTGTATTAAACCAGCCTAGCCTGTGCAACATATAGTTTTAACCCGGCTATTGCATCTCGGTTCCACGAGAAAAAATATATGTGAACGGCAATCAAGAAGACCCACCGCCGGCCCGACCGTTCAATCTTATCCATGCTTCACGCCAAGGCGTGCAACGAAATCAAGTATTGAAGCTAAGGCGCAGGTTGCTCTCGGGGATTCTTGCCGCAAGGAAAACATTGACATCCAAAATCTTAACGGCAGTGCTTTTACAAGGTTATCTTCATCAAATACACTGCATCGCAACATAAATACAAAAATATCTTGCGCAGAGAATACATAGTATATCTTAATATATCTTGGTTAACGACAGAGAGATAAATCGAGATTCTTCATTTAAAATTTAAAACACGCAATATTTTCAAACATTACAATATTTTATCAATCCGTGATATCGCTATTTTTAGGGTGCAAAATATGGAGAAACCACAGGGAGTTCGTTATTGGAGCCTACTTATATATAGGATGATCCATAAAATTGCCCAATTATACCAACATGAAATTGGGAGCAGATGTCCAAGCATGCTGCAAACACGCCCTGTTGCATCGCACAAATTTCATGTTATCGTTTGTGCGACCATTCGTATCCGTTCATGGAGCAGCATAATGAAGCCTGCAGCGAAGTCGGCCAGTTTCCCTTTTCTTCGACAGTCGGAAAAAACGGAAAAGCTCCCAGTTGGCGGAGTGTGGAAGAGATCATTCGATGTGGTAGGCGCGGTACTCGGCCTGATCCTGCTGAGCCCGCTTTTCCTCATGATAGCGCTTCTGGTTAAATTTTCCGATGGCGGCTCGGTTTTCTACGGTCACCGCCGAATCGGCCGTGACGGAAATCCGTTCCACTGCCTGAAATTCCGCACGATGGTGGAAGACGGCGATGCCGTGCTTGCCGCCCATTTCACCGCCAATCCCGAGGCGCGTGCGGAATGGCTTGCCACACGGAAGCTACAGAAGGACCCCCGGGTCACCAATGTCGGCACTGTCCTGCGTAAGCTCAGCCTCGACGAGTTGCCCCAGCTTGTGAACGTGCTGCGCGGCGAAATGAGCCTTGTCGGACCGCGTCCCGTCGTCAAGGACGAGATCGACCTCTACGGTCCCGCAGCCGTTTATTATTTCAAATCCCGTCCGGGTCTGACGGGTGTCTGGCAGATCAGCGGCCGCAACGACGTATCCTATGACGACCGCATCGCGTTCGATCGGTATTATGTGGAGAACTGGTCCTTTCAGAAGGATATCGTGATCATTCTCAAGACCATCCCCGCTGTATGCGCCTCGCGCGGATCATACTGATGCCGGTTGGGCTCACGAAGGCGGGCGGCGGCTTCTTCGTGATCCCAAGGTAACCTCAGGTAATGGTCCTCGGTCGAATGGAGATACGGAGAGCCCCCGGTGGGCTCTCCTGAGCATCGGGTAACAACAAAAGCATAAATGGAATGGCAGACGCATAGCGGGGGGCACGCTATGGGGCAGTGGTGGTGTTCAGGAAACAGCGCAACTGAAATTGCAGCGTCAGGAGCCGTCAGTCATACAGGAGACCATTTGTTGAAAATTGCCCCTACCGCCCATATGGGCCATGTCCGACCCGCAGTGTCGAGTGGCCCCGCCGAAATCATGTGCCGCATATTTGGCTCCCTGTTTCTCCTTTTCGCTTTGCTGCTGACGGTATTTCCAGCCGGCGCAGCCGAATATAAACTCGGCCCCATGGACAAGCTCTCCATCCGCGTTGTCGAATGGCAGACGGCGGAAGGGACATTCCGGGAGTGGCCGACAATCACCGGCGATTTTACGGTGGGGCCATCGGGCTCCCTATCCCTTCCCTTCGCTGGCGAGCTGCAGGCGGGTGGCAAGACCACGTCCGAGATAGCAACCGAGATTGCCAAGAACCTCCAACAGAAATTCGGCCTGATCGATCTTCCGGAGGCCTCGGTGGAGGTCGCCGAGTTCCGCCCGATCTTTGTGTCGGGTGATGTGGAAACGCCCGGGAAATACCCCTACGACCCCGAACTGACGGTCTTGAAGGCGGTGAGCCTCGCCGGCGGCATGCGCCGCGCGGAGTCGGGCCAGCGCTTTGAAAGGGATTTCCTCAATGCGCGCGGCAATTATGACGTTCTGGTCGCCGAGCGTAACCGGCTCTTGGCCAAGCGCGCTCGTCTGCAGACGGAGATGACCAATGCCAAGACGATTCAGATGCCAAAGGAACTGGCCGACATTCCGGATGCGCAGAAGCTGATCGATGATGAAGCAGCCATCATGCGGTCCAGGACGCAATCCCTGACCCTGCAGCTCAACGCGCTCGATGAGCTCAAGACACTCTATCAGAACGAGATCACGTCGCTGGAAAAGAAAATGGTCGTCCAGAACCGGCAGAAGGATCTGATGAGCAAGGAGCTGTCCTCGATCGGCGGCCTCGCCGATAAGGGGCTCGTCGTCAATTCGCGCGTGATGAGCTTGGAGACATCCGTCGCGGACATGCAAAGCAAGCTTCTGGACCTCGATACCGCGGCCCTCCGCGCCAAGCAGGAGATAAACAAGGCGACGCGCGACGAGACGGATCTGGAGAACAGCCGGACAGCCGAACTGGCGAACGGAATGCAAGCCACCCAGGCCGCGCTCGACGAAACCGAGCTGAAGCTCTCCATGTATAAAAACCTGATGACGGAAGCGCTCGTGAACGCGCCGGAGGCAAGCGCCCTTGCCGCCCGTGACGGCGAAGGCCCGGTGCTGGAGTACAGCATCGTCAGGAACAACGGCGATGGCGAAACAAAGGAATTTTCCGCGGACGAGAACACGCCGCTCATGCCGGGGGATCTGATTAAGGTGGCGATTTCCAATGCCCGTTCATGATCTCTGGCGCATCTGCTGACAGCGTGCTGTTGGGTCGACCTCGATGAGAATCGCGAAATCCGTACTGGTTCGGCCCGGCGAAAATTCCTGGTATGGAACGTTCGCCGTCGCCGTTTCGGTGTTCATTTTCGCCTATTCGGCCCGCTTCGGTCAGGTCTCCATCCTGGTGTTCTATGCGCTCTGGTTGCCGCTCGTCCTGGTGGATTACCGCCATGTGATCGGCAACTATGCGCGGTTTTCCTGGATATTGGCGTTCGCGCTCTTTGCCTGCCTCTCATTCACCTGGTCGGCGGCGCCCGCGGTTACCCTGCGCGCGAGCATCCAGTATATGACCACCATCATCTGCGCGCTGATCGCATCGCGCATCATCGATACCAGAACACTTACGAGCGGCGTCAGCCTGGGTGTCGGATTGGTCCTCCTCTATTCGCTGGCCTTCGGCCGGTACCACTATGATGCGCTGGATGGCTCCTACAGCTTTGTCGGCGCATTCTCGTCCAAGAACCAGCTCGGCTTCTTCGCCTCGCTCGGCCTCTATTTCGTCTTCGCGAGTTTCTTCGTACTGCGTACGAGCATCATGTGGCGTTCAATCGCCATCCTGCTCGGCGCCCTGTCAGGCTATTCCCTGCTGGCGTCCAGCTCGGCCACATCCGTCATCGCGACGCTTGCCACTCTCATGGTCGTCATGACCGTAGGCCTGGTCCTGAAATTCTCGCCGCGGAGCCGCCGCTCGTTTTTCATCATCGGGCTTGTCATCGCTGTCGCGGTTGCGATCGTCGCGCTCAATGCCGGCGCGGTGGGCCTGATCCTTGGCGCATTCGGCAAGGACACAACGCTCACCGGCCGAACCTATCTCTGGGATCAGGGATTACGCGCTGCCCATGAGGCGCCCCTCCTCGGCGTCGGCTATTACGCCTATTGGGTACAGGGCTTCTCCGAGGCGGAGCGTCTATGGGACGAGTTCTATATCACCAGCCGCGGCGGCTTTCACTTCCACAACACCTATATCGAGGTGCTCGTCGAACTGGGTTATGTCGGGCTCGTCCTGATAAGCTTGGTCATGCTGCGCGTCCTGTTCGGCTATCTCAGGCGGCTCTTGACCGAAAGCTACACGCCCCAGGCACAACTGATGTTTGGCATAGCCATATTGCTGCTGATCCGTTCCTTCTTCGAGATCGATTTCATGACGCCCTACACGATCGGAGCTTTCCTCCTCTATTATTCGGCCGGTCTTCTGGCTATACCGCAACGCGTCTCGTCCGCTTCACAATCGCAGCAGCCGCCGGTTCATGCGGGAGTTGCGGCATGAACCAGTTGCGCTCGGTACAGGTTTTGCGTGCAATCGCGGCACTTGCGGTCGTTTTCTTTCACCTTTCTCCCTCCTCCTGGACGCTTGGGGCGGCAGGCGTCGATCTTTTCTTTGTCATCTCCGGTTTCATCATGGGTACGGTCGGGCTTGGCGACAGTCCGGGCCGGTTCATGTCCAAGCGCGTCATTCGCATCGTGCCGCTCTATTGGGCGATCACCCTGGCCATGTGTGTAGCCTCGCAGGTGCCGGGACTTTTTTCCACCTTCACTTTCGACCTGCCGAGGCTCATCACCTCGCTCTTCTTTATTCCGTTCCAGGATCCGCAGGGCGAGATCTGGCCGCTCGTGGTCGTGGGGTGGACGCTTAACTACGAGATGTTCTTTTATCTGCTCTTCGCTCTCGGGCTCTGGCTGCGCCGCCCAATTATCGCGCCCGTGCTGGTTATCTGCGGGCTGGTGGCTGCCGGATGGATTTTCCAGCCGGCCCAGACCATCCCACATTTCTATACCAGCCAGCTATTGCTCGAATTCGCTCTCGGCCTCCTGCTTTCCCGTGCAGTCTTCTTCAAGAATGCGGCGCTCGGATCGGCGCTCGTGCTCGCCGGTTTCGCCAGCCTGCTGTCATGGGGGCTTGCCAGCGACACGCCCGATTGGCGCATCATCTACTGGGGCCTGCCCGCCCTGGCGATCGTCGCAGGCTTCGTGGCGATCGAAAGGGCCGGCGCCTTTCCCGGCCAGGCACTGCGACCCCTCGAAAAACTGGGGGATGCCTCCTACTCGCTTTATCTCACCCATGGCATCGTGCTTGGCATCATCGGCAAGTTCATCGGGCATGAAAGCGGGTTCGCGGTTCTCGCGGCCCTTGTTGCCTGTATCACGGTAGCAATGCTGTCCTATTATCTCTTCGAGCGCCCGGTCGGGCAGATCCTGCGCGGCCTGCTCTTTGCCCGTCCGCAACAGCCAGGGGCGCCGGCATGAGCGGTTCGCAAGCCCTGAAAAAACATCAAGCTGAGCCCGACTGAAATCCTTATCAATTGCACGAGGATAGAAGCTTTATTTTGGATTGCGCATGCGTCAGATTGGCCGGCAGTATCCAATCCATGGAGTCGTCCTTGTCAGCCCCGTCCATCACCGATGAGCTCGTTCTGCGCGATTGCGAAGCAGGCGATATCCCCGAGATCACCGCGATCTATCGCCATGCCGTGCTCACCGGCTCGGCAAGCTTCGAGATCGAGCCGCCCTCCGAAAGCGAGATGACCAGGCGGCGTGAATTGCTCATCACCGGAAATTTCCCCTATGTTGTGGCAATCGTCGCGGATGAGTTGGCCGGCTACGCCTATGCCGGCGCCTATCGGCCACGACCCGCCTATGCGAACACGGTGGAAAGCTCGGTCTACGTAAGTGAAAATTTCCACGGTCGCGGCATCGGCAAGGCGCTGATGACCAGAGTCATCCGGGAAGCGGAGGCGCGCGGCTTTCGCCAGATGCTGGCGGTAATCGGCGATTCGAACAACCGCGCCTCGATCAGACTGCATGAAAGCCTCGGCTTCCGCATAGTGGGCATGCTGCAATCGGTCGGCTGGAAGCACGGAAGATGGTTGGACACGGTCCTGGTCCAGAAGGCGCTTGGGCGTGGAGATACGGCTTCGCCATCAAGAGCAGGCCGGTAAAAACAGGCAATCTCACGTTTCTCAGATCGCCTTCAAATTCACCCGCGCTTCGAGTTTCGCCGCGTCTTCCTTGCGCTCACTATAGCGATCAGTGAGATAGCCGGATATGTCGCGCGTCAACAGCGTGAACTTGACCAATTCCTCCATCACATCGACAACCCTGTCATAATAGGAGGAAGGCTTCATCCGCCCCGCCTCGTCGAACTCCTGGAAAGCTTTCGCGACCGAGGACTGGTTGGGAATGGTGATCATGCGCATCCAGCGACCGAGGACCCGCATCTGATTGACGGCGTTGAAGCTCTGGGAGCCGCCGCAAACTTGCATGACGGCCAGCGTCCGCCCCTGCGTCGGCCGGATCGAGCCGACGGAAAGCGGTATCCAGTCAATCTGCGATTTGAGAACGCCGCTCATGGCGCCATGGCGCTCCGGGCTGACCCAGACCTGCCCTTCCGACCATTCGGCCAGTTTGCGCAGTTCTTGTACCTTGGGGTGATCGACCGGCGCTCCGTCCGGTAATGGCAAGCCCGCCGGATCGTAGATATGCGTCTGCGCACCGAAATGCTCCAGAAGACGGGCCGCCTCCTGTGCCAGAAACCGGCTGTAGGAGCGTTCGCGCAGTGAGCCATAGAGCAGCAATATGCGCGGCCGATGCGTGGAAGTCCGCTCCGAAAGCTTTACCAAATCGGGAACATGGAGAGCGTCGGCAACGATATTGGGCAGGTCAGACAATGCGCCGTCCTTCATCATCGACGACGGCCTCGCCGTCCTCCTTGGTGAAAGCACCCTTCTGCGGCAGGGGCAGGATATCGAGCACCATTTCCGACGGACGGCAAAGCCTGGCGCCAAGCGGCGTCACCACGAACGGCCGGTTGATCAGGATCGGGTTTTCCAGCATGGTATCGAGAAGCTGGCCGTCATCAAGTGCCGGATTGTCGAGGCCGAGTTCCGCATAGGGGGTGCCCTTTTGGCGGATCGCCTCGCGCACCGTTAGTCCGGCCTTTTCGATCATGTCCTTGAGCTCACCACGGGTGGGCGGGGTCTTCAGATATTCGATGATCGTCGGTTCGATACCGGCATTGCGGATCATCGCCAGCGTGTTGCGCGACGTCCCGCATGCGGGGTTATGATAGATGGTGACGTCCATCAGAAGGTCCTCTCCAATTCGTTGCTGTTGCTGACGGGCGCGCCGCGTTCGTACCAGCCTTTGGTGCGGTTCACGATCCAGACCACCGACAGCATCACCGGAACCTCGATCAGCACGCCCACGACCGTCGCCAGCGCCGCGCCCGAATTGAAGCCGAACAGGCTGATGGCGGCAGCAACGGCGAGTTCAAAGAAATTGCTGGCGCCGATCAGCGCGGAAGGCCCCGCCACGCAATGCCGCTCGCCGGAGATACGGTTAAGCACATAGGCAAGGCCCGAATTGAAATAGACCTGGATCAGGATCGGCACCGCCAGCAGCGCGATCACCAGCGGCTGCGCGATGATCTGCTCGCCTTGGAAACCAAACAGCATGACCAGTGTGGCGAGCAGCGCCACCAGCGACAATGGCTGCAGTGTGGCCAGAAGGCGCTCGAGTGCAGCCGGCCCGCTGCCAGCCAGCAGCCGGCTACGCACGATCTGCGCCACGATCACCGGAATGACGATATAGAGCACGACCGAAAGAACCAGCGTGTTCCACGGCACTGTGATGGCGGAAAGCCCCAGCAGCAGGCCGACGATCGGCGCGAAAGCGACTACCATGATCACATCATTCAGCGCCACCTGCGACAGGGTGAAATGCGGCTCACCCTTGGTCAGGTTGGACCAGACGAATACCATGGCCGTACACGGCGCGGCAGCCAGGATGATCAGCCCGGCGATATAGGAATCGATCTGCATCTCGGGCAGGTAGGGCCGGAACAGCCAGCCGATGAAGAGCCACCCGAGCAGCGCCATCGAAAAGGGCTTCACCGCCCAGTTGACGAACAGCGTGACGCCGATGCCGCGCCAGAAGGTCCCGACCTCGCGAAGCGCCGCGAAATCGATCCTCAGCAGCATCGGAACGATCATCAGCCAGATCAGGACCGCCATCGGGATGTTGACCTTGGCGATCTCCAGGGCTCCGATCGCATGGAACAGATCAGGCATCTGATGGCCGAGCGAGACGCCGGCAATAATGCACAAAGCGACCCAGAGGGTCAGGTAGCGTTCAAAGACCGACATGTCACGCCACGTCCGGGTTGGGCGAGGATGCGCCTTCGAGCTTGCCGATACCATGCAGTTTCGTCTGGAGCGACAGATGATCGATGGAATGCATAGGCAGATTGAGAAACGCGGAAATCCGGTTCTTCAGATAACGGGCCGCGGTAGAAAAGGCCCGCTCCTTCTCGATTTCGCTGCCTTCCACCGCCGCCGGATCCTCGATGCCCCAATGCGCGGTCATCGGCTGCCCCGGCCAGACCGGGCAGGCCTCTCCTGCAGCGCTGTCGCAGACGGTGAAGACGAAATCCATTTTCGGCGCATCGGGCCCGGCAAACTCCTCCCAGCCTTTCGAACGGAAACCTTCCGTCGGGTAGCCAAGTGCATCCAGCACCTTCAGCGCAAGGGGATTGACCGTGCCCTTCGGCTGGCTGCCGGCCGAGAAGGCCCGAAAGCGGCCCTTCCCTTCGGCATTCAGGATGGATTCGGCAAGGATCGACCGGGCGGAATTGCCGGTGCAGAGAAAGAGGACATTGTAAACGCGGTCAGACATTGGACTTCTCCCTAGGTGGGCAGCATGGAATGATGTCGGCGATCAATGGTGCGCAGATGTCGGGATGGCCGGCGCAGCAATCCTTCAGGAGATAATTGAGCGCTCCGCGAATGCTCTCGAAATTGGCGCGGTAGATGATCGAACGCCCCTGCCGTTCGGAGACGATCAGCCCGGCGCGCGAGAGGATGGCCAGATGCGTCGACATCGTATTCTGAGGAATATCGAGCAGGCGCGAAATCTCCCCCGCCGCTAGCCCATCTGGCTCATGCATCACGAGAAGTTTGAACGCATCCATGCGCGTCGGCTGGGCAAGGGCGGAGAACGCCTCAATAGTCGTATTCTTATCCATATTTCTGGATTTAACGATATTTTAATTCGCCGTCAATTGAAATCTGCCGGAGGGGACCGCTGCACACCGCCAACCCAGAAAAACTGGATGGACCAAACGGACAGACAAGCGCTCCACCTGAAAATGAAGCATCCTTCGCAAGTCCAGGAAAGGAATCCGCTTTTTACCCCAGTCCCACCTCAGGCATTAACGGAATAAAGATCCGCATACGCATCCCGCAGGACATTTTTCTGCACTTTCCCCATCGTGTTGCGCGGCAGGTCGTTAACGAAGATGATGCGCTTCGGCTGCTTATAACGGGCCAGCCGGTCCTTCAGCGCATCGAGAATATCCTTCTCGTCGAGATCGGAACCCGGCTGCCTGACCACGACCGCGGTAACGCCTTCGCCGAAATCGGGATGCGCTACGCCTATGACCGCGCTTTCGACCACGCCCGGAAGCTGGTCGATCTCGCTTTCGACCTCCTTCGGATAGATGTTGTAGCCGCCCGATATCACCAGATCCTTGCCCCGGCCGACGATATGCACATAGCCGCGTGCATCAACCTTCCCGAGATCGCCGGTGATGAAGAAGCCGTCTTCGCGGAATTCGGCTCTCGTCTTCTCCGGCATGCGCCAATAGCCCTTGAAGACATTGGGGCCCCGCACCTCGATCATGCCCGTCTCCTCGCCTGGCAGAAGCGTTCCGGTTTCGGGATCGACCACCCGCAATTCCACGCCGGGCAGCGGGAAGCCCACCGTTCCCGCGATCCGCTCGCCATCATAGGGATTGGAGGTGTTCATGTTGGTCTCGGTCATGCCGTAACGCTCGAGGATGGCATGCCCTGTGCGCTCGCGAAAAGCGCGATGCGTCTCGGCCAGAAGCGGCGCGGAGCCCGAAATGAAAAGCCGCATCCTGGCGGCGGCATCCCGGTTGAGCCCATCATGCTGCAGGAGGCGCACATAGAATGTCGGCACACCCATCATGGCGGTCGCTTTCGGCATCAGCGACAGGACCTTGTCGGGGTCAAATTTCGGCAGGAAGAACATTGACGCACCGGTCATCAGAATGACGTTCGTCGCCACGAACAGCCCATGCGTATGAAAGATCGGCAAGGCATGGATCAGCCGGTCGGCAGGCGTGAAACGCCAGTGGTCCTTGAGCGTCAGCGCATTCGACAGGAGATTGTCATGCGTCAGCATCGCGCCCTTGGAGCGGCCCGTCGTGCCCGATGTATAGAGGATCGCGGCAAGGTCGTCCGGACCGCGAGCGACATCCTCGAATTCGCTATCGGCCTCCGCCGCGCGTGCGAGCAGCGACCCGCCTCCGGCGGCATCCAGCGTTTCGACCTTTGCGCCATATTTTAACGCGATGGCCCTTATCCCTTCCGCCGCCTTGGGCGAAACGATCACCAGACGCGGCTCGGCATCACCGATGAAATAGTCGAGCTCGGCAAGCGTATAGGCGGTATTGAGCGGCAGATAGACGGCGCCGGCGCGAAGGCAGGCGAGATAGAGCATCAGCGCTTCCGGGCTCTTTTCCACCTGCACGGCAACGCGATCGCCCGGCTCCACCCCTGCGGCGACCAGCGTGTTCGCCAGCCGTCCCGACCATTCAAGGAGATCACCATAAGTCCAAAGACGACCATCGACGGTTTCGATGAACACCGCGTCCTGCGCCGGGATAGCGTTGCGGATGGCATCGAACATGTGATTCTTTTTCATATGACTTCCTCGTTCCCCTTTGTTTTTGCTGCGCCTTTTTCTTCTCCGCCGGAGATCGGAACGACACTTCGCACCGGCCGGCCATTGCGCAGCAGCCGCCGGACCGCCGCCGTGGCCACCACCTCGCCGCGGCCGGCAAAGGCTTCGTGATTGGCCTCGATATCGTCCAGCTTATAGAGATAGTTGACCATCAGCCCGTGCGCCTGCCGCATGGCCCGCGGCGAGCGGTCTCCGAGGAAATTCAGCCGTTCCAGCCGCGCCCCATTGCCAAGATGGAAACGGGCGACGGGATCGACCGGCTTTCCTCGCGGCGTCCGCGCCCTGAGAAAATACCATGCCGCCCCCGGCATCAGCGCGGCTTTGATCGACGCAGAGACGGCTGGATCGTCTACCCAGCCAGGCTCATCCAGCGCGGCAAGAACGGCTTTATCCTCTTCGCTCAAGGCGTCCGACACCTCCGCCTTCCGCTCCCGCGCCAGCCAGTTGGCAAATCCGGGCACCGGCGAGAGGGTGACGAACGTATCGAGCCTGGGTAGGTCCCGGCGCAGATCCTCGACCACCTGCTTGATGAGGAAATTGCCGAAGGAAATGCCGCGCAATCCTTCCTGACAGTTCGAGATCGAATAGAAGACGGCGGTCGTCGCATCGCCCGGATGGATCGGCGCCCGTGCGCCGTCGAGCACATCACCGATCGCCTCCGGTATTCCTGTCGTCAGCGCCACTTCGACGAAGATCAGCGGCTCGTCGACAAGCTGCGGATGAAAGAAGGCAAAACAGCGCCGATCCGCGGGCGCAAGTCGACGGCGCAATTCGTCCCAGTCGCTGATCGCATGCACGGCTTCGTAATGGATAATCTTTTCCAGTATGTCGGCAGGCGTCGACCAGTCGATCGGCCGCAGCACCAGAAAGCCGCGATTGAACCAGGAACCAAAGAGATGGGCGAAATCCGCATCGACCGCGTCGAGATCCGGCTCCTCCGTCTTCAGCTTCAACAAGGTTTCGCGCATCTTGACCAGCGTGGCGATGCCGTTCGGCGCCAGGTTGAGCCGCCGGATGAGCTCCTGCCGGCGCGGCTCCGCTGCTGCATTCAGCTCCTGCAGGGCTTGCGGCGTTTTCTCGGACCGATAGGCATCGATCGCCCTTTCCAGCCTTTCCGTATCCGGCCCGAAACGCTCGAGCAGGGTACGCATGAACACCCGCTGCTCGCCTTCGCCGAGCAGGGACCACCGCGCCAGAATATCCCTGGCGAGCGCCATGCCGGACGCCTCGCCACGGCTGGAAAGCAGCGCCTCGCACTCCTTCTCCAACCCCTTGACGCCCGATGCGCCGCCCTGCTCACGCTGTGCAAAGGACAGCAGATTGCGGCCACGCTCCGTGATGGTCTGCAACATGTCGCTGAAGAAGGACGAGCTCCTCATATCGGCACTCCCATCATATGGTTCGGCAGCCACGTGACGATGCCTGGAAAGACGCATAGGATCACGATCGCCAGGAACATCACCAATACATATGGGAGCGACCCCCATAATATCTCGCGCGTCGGGACATCGGGCGCGACCGCATTGATCACAAATAGGTTGAGCCCGATGGGCGGCGTGATCAGGCCGACTTCCATATTGATCGTCAGAATGATGGCGAACCAGTATGGGTCGAAACCGGCCTGGGTGATGATCGGGAAGAGCAGCGGCGCCGACATCACGATCACCGCCACCGGCGGCAGGAACATACCCGCCGCCAGGAGGAAGACATTGATCATCCCCATCAGCACCCAGCGATTGACCTCCAGGCCGGCGATTGCCGTGGCAATTGTCTGGGTGATGAAAAGCGAGGAAAGGGCAAAGGCGAAAAGCTCGGCCGCCGCCATGATCATCATGATCATCACGCTTTCGCGCATGGCCGAGCCGAAGATATTGGCCACCGGCCTGATCCTGAACAGGCGATAAGCGATAATGACGACGAGAAGCGTCAGCAGCGCGCCGGCGCCCGCCGCCTCCGATGGGGTGGCGATGCCGCCATAGAGCACATAGAGCGTCCCGGCGATGATCAGCAGAAACGGCAGGATGCGGGGCAAACCGGATAGTTTCTCGCGCAACGTAAAACGCAGGGCCCGCGTATCGAACTCATAGCCCTTGCGCTTGCAGTCGATGATCGCCCAGACCATGAACATGATGGTCAGCATGATCCCGGGAAAGACCCCCGCCATGAACAGCCTGCCGATCGATGTTTCCGTGGCGATGCCATAGACGATCAGGGTTACCGAAGGCGGAATGAGAATGCCAAGCGTGCCGCCGGCGGCGATCGAGCCCGTGGCGACGGACGCCGGATATCCGCGGCGCATCATCTCCGGAATGCCCATCTTGCCGATCGCCGCGCAGGTGGCCGGCGACGATCCCGTCATGCCGGAGAAGATTGCGCAGGCGCCGAGATTGGAAAGGACCAGCCCGCCGGGCACCCGGTTCAGCCAGCGGTCGAGCGCAGTATAGAGATCGGCTCCGGCCGGCGATGACGCCACCGCGGCGCCCATCAGCACGAACATCGGGATCGCCACATAGGCGAGATTGGCGATGCCGGCGAACATCGTTTCCGACAGCACATAGAAGATGCTGAACCCGCCCTCCATGACGAGCGCCAATATGGCGGCAAGCCCCAGCGCAAAGGCGATCGGCATGCCGGTACCGAGGAGAACGAATAGGCCCGCAATGATGGCGAGGCCGGCCATGGTCGGGCTCATCGTGGAATCTCCCTCAGCGTGTGTGCGGCCGGGATCTGGCCAAGGGCATCCGCCCCGACGGCGGGAGCCGGAGCCTTCAGCTCTGCGTTGACGAAGAGCTTCAGGATTTCAGCGATGTATTGCAGGCACAGCATGCCGAAACCGAGCGGCAACGCCGCAAGCGGTATCCACAGCGGCGGCGCCCAGACGCTCGAATGCTTCCAGTTGCCCGCCCAGGCGTCGTGGAAGTGAATCCAGCTCGCCACCAGCATGGCCACGCAGAACAGGAGGCCGAGGAAGCTCGCGACGATCCGCAGCCCGCGGCGCGTTTTTTCACCCACCATCAGTTCAACGACGTCGACGCCGACATGACCGCCTTTCAGGAGCACATAGGGCGCGCCGAGAAAAATCGCGGCTGTCGCCGTGAACACCACGAAATCGGTCTGCCAGATCGTCGCCATGCGCAGGATGTAACGCACCGCGATCATCTGACAGACGACCAGCATGGCCGTGATGAGAAGCAGCGTCGCCAGCACCGCGAGGGCGCGGGACAGATTGTTCACGACGAGGATATAGGTATTCACCATTGTCCGGGTCCCGTCAGGATCAGACAGCCGGCACACGATTGCCGGCCGTCATGTTCATCGGATGATTATTCGACCGCGAGAGCCTTCTTGATCAGCTCTTCACCGCCCGGCACCCGTTCGGCGAAATTCTTGTAGGAAGACTCCTTCGCTACGGCGAGCCAGGCGTCGTAATCCGCCTTGGACATCTCGACGACTTCGACGTTGGCCTGCTTGAACGTGTCGATCAGCTTCTGGTCGCCCTTGCGGACTTCCTCGTTGAAAAACGCCTCGGCCTTCTCGCCAGCGGCAAGGATAGCCTTCTGCTGGTCGGGCGTCAGGCCGTCGAACACCTTCTTCGACATCAGCACCGGTTCATACATGAACCAGAGCGCGTTTTCTCCCGGCGCCGTCAAGCACTTCGCCTGCTCGAAAAGCCTGTAGGACACGAAGCTCGCCGAAGACGTATTGGCCGCATCGAGAACCCCCGTCTGCATGCCCGTGTAGATTTCCGATGACGGCATGGAGGAAATCGAGGCCCCTGCCGCCACCAGCATTTCCTCGAAGGCCGGCCCTGCCGCGCGGATCACCTGGCCCTTGATGGTGTCAGGCGCGGTGATGCAGTTCTTTTTCGAGGCAAAGGCGCCGGAAAGCCAGGCATCGGAGATCACGACAACGCCGGCATCCTCGATGACCTTCTTGATGTCCTTCATGAAGTCGGAATCATTGAGCCGCATCGCCCTATCGAAATTTCCGACCAGCCCCGGCATCAACGTCGCCGAAAACTGCGGATGCTTGCCCGAGGCGTAGTCGAGCGGAAAGGACGACATGTCGAGAAGGCCGCGCGTCAGCGCGTTCCACTGGTCATTGGGCTTGTAAAGCGATGAGCCGGGGAACACCTGGATCTGCAGATCGACGTTGGCGGCCGCCACGTCGCGCGCGATCATCTGCACCATTTCGTCGCGTATGTCGCCCTTCCCGCCGGGGAACTGGTGCGATGCCTTCAATATGGTCTGCGCGCCCGCGCCCGATGCGACGACACAGCCGAAGGCGATACAGGCCGCAGCCTTCAGAACTCTCGTGAATGTCTTCATTCTTTCCTCCCTTACGATCCTGCTCTCCAATCAGGATCGCCAATCGTGCATATATCTTGCACGCAAAGTCAAACATATTGTATGCAAGAATGACAATTCTGTATGTGATTGGAAATTCCAGATGGCGGAAAACATCGTCCAGGGACTGAGGGACAAGATTGAGAACGGCATCGTCACCGGGCTTTTCGCCCCCGGCGAAAGGCTGGACGAGGTGCAACTGGCCAAGCGGTTTGGCGTGTCGCGCACCCCTATCCGCGAAGTGCTGATGCAGTTGAGCGCCATTGGTCTCGTCGAAATCCGCCCGCGACGCGGCGCGGTCGTCGTCGATCCGGGTCCGCAGCGCATCTACGAGATGTTCGAGGTCATGGCTGAGCTCGAAGGCATGGCGGGCGCACTCGCGGCCCGCCGCTATACGGAAGAAGACCGCGCCGATCTCCTGGCCGCCCACGGCAAGTGCGAGCGATCAGCCGAGAGCGGAGATACCGACGCTTATTACTACGACAACGAGCTGTTCCACGGCGCGATCTATGCCGCGAGCCACAGCGAATTTCTTGCCGAGCAGTGCACCACACTGCACCGTCGCCTGCGCCCCTACCGGCGACTGCAACTGCGCGTGCGCAACCGCATGAAGACCTCGTTCAGCGAGCATACCGGCATTGTCGAGGCGATCCTGGCCGGCGATGCGGAAGCCGCCCGCGCGCTCCTGCGCAGCCATATCGCGGTCCAGGGCGACCGTTTCGGCGATCTCGTCTCGACACTCGCCAAGCGGGAAGCCCGCACCGCCTGAGCGCGGCGCCGCTATCGTCAGTGCATCTCCACATGCGTCTTGTAGGCGGTGATCTCGTGCGGCGGAATGGTTTGCCGCTCGATCATGCGATGCACGCGCGGATCGGTCGGCCCGCGATGCAGCGCCCTGATCCGGTCGCTCACCTCCGCATCCGCCTGCGTCCGCCGCTGATTGTGGCGCACATATTCGACCCAGGTTGGCGTGTGATAGCTCTCTGTCCAAATCTCCGGATTTTCGAGATCGCGCATCAGCCCCCACTGCCCTGCCCCGTCCCGGATACGGATGCGCCGCCGCTCCGCCATGGCGGCAAGGAATGCGGGAACGTCTTCCTCGGCAATATTATAGTCGATCATAATGACGATCGGCCCGCTGCGCGGCTGCAGGTCCAGCCGCAGGAGCGGTTCGCTGAAACGGTTGAGCGGATTGAGATTGAGCGATGTGAATTCCGGCAGGGCGAAACGCAGGCCCAACGCCGCGCCGGCCAGCATCAGCACGCCGGATGCATAAAGCGCATTGTCCGCGCCATATTCCTCGGCTGCCAGACCCCATATCCAGCTGCCGCCGGCGATCCCGGCGAAGGTCATCGTCTGGGAAAGCGACATCGCCCGGCCGACCACCCAGCGCGGCGTCGAAAGCTGCACGGTCATGTTGAAAAGCGATAGCGCAAGCACCCAGCAGGCGCCGGATATCAGCAAGGCGGCGTTGGTCGACCAGACATTGTTGCTGAACCCGACAATCCCTGCGCTGATCGCAAATCCGAGAAATGCCCACCGCGCCACTCCTTCGCTCGACAGGATCTCCCGCAACCGGCCGCTCAGAAGCGCGCCGCCGATCGCGCCCACCCCGAATGAGCCGAGCATGACGCCATAGACGAGCGGACCGCCACCGATGAGATCCCGCGCCACGAAAGGCAGAAGCGCCAGGACCGCGCTTGCGGAAAGACCGAAGAAGAAGCCGCGAAATATCACCTTCACGATATTCGGCGACATCGCGACATAGCGCAGGCCCGCTCCGATGGCACGTCCCAGCGTCTCGCGCGGCAAGGCATTCGGCGTGATGCCGGGTCGCCAGCGTGCGAGCGCGAAGATGATGGCGAAATAGCTCACCGTATTGACCGCAAAGGCCGCGGCGGCCCCCGCGGCAGCCACGATCATGCCGCCGATCGCCGGGCCGACGCTGCGCGTGATGTTGAAGCCCATGCTATTGAGCGCAACCGCGCCGGGAACGTCGTCACGTGGCACCAGATCGCCCACCGAGGCCTGCCACGATGGGTTGTTGAGCGCCGTGCCGCAGCCGAGCAGAAAGGTGAATGCCAGCAGGAGCCAGGGCGTGATCAGGCCGAGATAGGCGAAGATCGTCATCACGGCGGAGATCGCCAGCATGAAGCTTTGGGCGACGAGCATGATCCGGCGCCGGTCGAAATTATCGGCAAGCGCGCCCGAAACCACGGAAAACAGCATGATAGGCAGCGCCGTCGACGCCTGCACCAATGCGACCATGTTCACCGAATTCGAAATGGAGGTCATCATCCAGGCGGCGCCCACGGCCTGGATCAGTCCGCCGAAATTGGACGAAAGGCTCGCGATCCAGATCGTGCGGAACATATCATGTCTGAACGGAGCCAGTGGCGATCTTCGGTCCGGCACGCTGTGGTCTCTTTTATTTCGATGAATCATCTGAGCCGCGAACAGCAACAGTTATAGTCCGGCCCATCGGCAATGCCAGTGAGAGACTTGAACAATTATTCAATTTTAAAAACTGGCTTTACGCCTCTGTGCATTCTCCGCGATCCATGAGCTGACTGCCAAGGAACGAACATCGTCTCCTTCCGTTTAGAATTAGGTTCATCCGGAGGACTCTGACGATGTTGTGGAATGCATCCAACCTGATCGGCTACACGATCGATGCCACTGATGGCGCGATCGGTTCCGTGGACGATTTTCTTTTTGATGACCGGGAATGGACGATCCGCTGGCTTGTTGTGGACACCGGCACCTGGCTGAGCGGGCGAAAGGTGCTCCTTCCGCCGAAGGCGGTCGCCGAGCCGGAGATGCCGCACCGGGCATTCCCCGCCAATGTGACCAAGCAGCAGGTGAAGGACAGCCCGGAGATCGATACCGACGCGCCGGTCTCGCGCCATCACGAGAACAATCTTTATGGCCATTATGGCTGGGAACCTTACTGGGTCGGATATCCGCCCGTGGGCGCGGGCCTGACCATCCTCCCGCGGCCGGTCGAGACACCACCGATCGCCGGAGAGGAGGAGACCGATGAGGGAGACCCCCATCTATGCTCCACCGAGGAGGTTACCGGCTATTATATCCAGGCGAAGGATGGCGATATCGGTCACATCGAGGAATTCCTGATCGATCTGGACAACTGGACCATCCGCTATCTCGTCGTCGATACCAGGAACTGGTGGCCGGGAAAGAAGGTCCTTGTCGCTCCCCGCGCGGTCACCAGCGTCGACTGGGCGAAAGAGATGGTGGATGTGAACCTGACACGCGATCAGGTCAAGAACGCACCCGAATATGACCCCACGCAAGCCGTCGACCGCCTCTATGAGGAACGCTACCACGGCTATTACGGATATCCGCGCTATTGGTGATGAAGTCCGCAGATCACTGTAGATTTCGGCAATGGCATGTTCGATCCGCATGCAATCCATGGTATAGAGGCCTGCCCTCTCCTTAGGGATCAAGCCGATCCGAAATTCTGCCAGTAGACGGGAATACGTGATGGCCCAGAAACCGAAACCCGCCGCCGCCCCGCCAAAAACAAGAACCCGGACGCGCCCGTCGAAGCCCGCCAAATCAGCCGCATCGGCCATCGGCGGAGACACGGCCGCCGTTGGCCGGCCTGTCTATCTCGTCGACGGCACGCGGACGCCTTTTCTGCGCGCCCGCGGCAAGCCGGGCCCCTTCACCCCGGTCGATCTCGCCGTCCAGTGCGGGCGGCCGCTTCTCGCCCGCCAGTCCTTTTCGCCGGAAACCTTCGACATGGTCATCCTTGGCTGCGTCAACGTGATCGCCGACGAGATGAACCCGGCGCGCGTCGCAGCCCTCCGGCTCGGCATGGGCGCGGCGATGCCCGCCTTCACCGTCCAGATCAATTGCGGCTCGGGCATGCAGTCCATCGACACCGCCTTCCGCATGATAGAGGTAGGCAAGGTGGATATGATCCTGGCCGGCGGTGCTGAAGCCCTGTCGCATTCGCCGCTGGTGTTGAGTCAGGAGGCGACGAAATGGTTCGCCCGGTTTGCGTCGGAGAAGACCGCCTGGGGCAAGACCGCCGCGCTGGCTGATTTCCGCCCGGAAATGGCGAAGCCCGTCATCGGGCTGGAGCGCGGGCTGACCGATCCCATGACGGAGCTCAACATGGGCCAGACGGCGGAGATGATCGGCCATCTCTTCGGCATCACACGGCAAGCGGCCGATGCCTATGCGCTGGAGAGCCACCAACGACTGTCGCGGGCGCATCAGGAAGGCTTCCTCGATGGCGAACTCATCCCGGCGGTCAGCCGCGGCGGCGAACTTTACGATCATGATGATGGCGTGCGGCCCGACACCTCCTTGGAGAAGCTGGCAAGCCTCAAACCCGTTTTCGAAAAGCCCTATGGCAACGTCACCGCCGGCAATTCCTCCCAGATCACCGACGGCGCCTCCTGGGTCATCCTCGCCTCCGAAGAGGCGGTGAGGAAACACAAGCTCAAGCCGCTCGCCCGCATCATCGATGCCGAATGGTCGGCGCTCGACCCGTCGATCATGGGGCTCGGGCCGACGCTTTGCTGTACGGCGCTGATGAAACGCCGGGGCCTTGCCCGCGAGGATATCGACCTCTGGGAGTTGAACGAGGCCTTCGCCGCGCAGGTGCTGGCCTGCCTTGCCGCATGGGAGGATGAGCAATATTGCCGTGACGTGCTCGGGCTCGAAGGCACCTTCGGCCCCATCGATCGCGACCGGCTCAATGTAGACGGCGGGGCGATCAGCCTCGGCCACCCCGTCGGCGCGAGCGGCAACCGCATCGTGCTTCACCTCGTCAACGCCATGCGTCGTCTTGGCCTCAAGCGCGGCATGGCCACCGAATGCATCGGTGGCGGCCAGGGCGGCGCGATGCTTCTGGAGGTCGTCTGATGCCCGTCACCGACACATCCGTATGGAACACGCTCGCCCCTCGCAACATGGAGCTCGGTCCGCGCTCCGGCTCGGCGAATATCCTGACCGATTGGCGGATCATCAAGGGCGACGACGACATCGTCTGGCTGATCCTCGACAGATCAGATGAAAGCACCAACACCCTGTCGGAGGCCGTCCTGGCCGAACTCGACACGGCGCTGGACGATATCTCAGGCATGGGCGCCAAGGGCCTGGTCATCCGCTCGGCCAAGAAGAACGGTTTCGTCGCCGGCGCCGATATCCGCGATTTCAGGGGCGTGACCGCGCAAGAGGAGCAGGAGGTCGAAAAGCGCATGACGCGTGCGCACGAGATCGTCGACCGCCTGGCGGCGCTCGACATCCCCACGGTCGCCGTCATCCATGGCCATTGCCTCGGCGGCGGGCTGGAACTCGCGCTTGCCTGCAGATATCGTCTCGCCATCAGCGATGCCAAGCTCGGCTTCCCCGAAGTGCTGCTCGGCCTGCATCCGGGCCTCGGCGGCACCTTCCGCCTGACGTCGCTGATCGATCCCGTCGAGGCGATGACCATGATGCTGACTGGAAGGACCGTGCACGCGAAGAAGGCGAAATCGCTTGGCCTGGTCGATACGGTGATCGAGGAGCGTCATGTCGAGAATGCTGTGCGTGCGGCAGTCTCCGGGAATGTGAAGACCCGCCGCGGCAGCCTCAAATCCGGTGTTTTCGGCTTTCAGCCGGCCCGCCAGATTGCCGCCCGGCAGATGCGGGCCCAGGCGGAGAAGCATGCGCCGCAGCAGCATTATCCCGCGCCCTATCGCCTCATCGATCTCTGGGAGGAGCATGGCGGCGACGCCAGGGCGATGCAGAAGGCGGAGATCAAATCCTTCTCACAACTGCTCGTCGGCGACACCGCGCAAAACCTGATCCGCGTCTTCTTCCTTCGCGAGAAGCTGAAAGGTGCCGCCAAGGGTGAAAGCGGCATCCGCCATGTCCATGTCATCGGCGCCGGCACGATGGGCGGCGACATCGCCGCCTGGTGCGCCGCGCGCGGCCTCTCGGTTTCGCTCTCCGATCTCGATCGCAATGCGATGGCCGGGGCGATCGGGCGGGCGGCGGAGTTCTACGGCAAGAAGCTTCATTCGGGCATCGAGCGGCGCGACGCGCTCGACCGGCTGATGCCGGATTTCGAGCAATCCGGCATAGCGAAGGCTGACCTCATCATTGAGGCGATTGCCGAAAAGGCCGACATAAAACGCCGGGTTTTCGAGGCGATTGCACCGAAAATGAAGAAAAATGCACTTCTCGCCACCAACACATCGAGCATTCCACTCGAGACGTTGCGTGAGAACCTGCCTTTCGCGGATCGTCTGGTCGGCCTGCATTTCTTCAATCCAGTCGCAAAGATGGAACTGGTCGAAATTGTCGCCCACGATCAGGCAAGCCGGTCGACGCTCGATAGGGCACGCGCCTTTTGCGGCGCGATCAGCAAATTGCCCGCCACGGTGAAAAGCGCGCCAGGTTTCCTCGTCAACCGGGCGCTGACGCCTTATCTGGTCGAGGCCTTTGTCATGCTGGACGAGGGAACCGCCAAGGAGACGATCGACCGCGCCGCCACCGATTTCGGCATGCCGATGGGGCCGATCGAACTGGCCGACCGTGTCGGTCTCGATATCTGCCTCGAAGTCGCCCGCATGCTCAAGGAGAGCCTTGGTGGCGCCATGCCTGAAATTCCAGCGTGGCTCGCGCAGAAGGTCGAGGCAGGTGAAACCGGTCGGAAGGCCGGCACGGGGCTCTACGACTATGACGACAAGGGTCGGCCGAAAAAGGCATCCGATACGGCCGCACCCAGTCCTGAAATGGCGGACCGCCTCATCCTGCCGATGCTCAACACCTGCGTGGCCTGCCTGCGCGAAGGCATCGTGGAGGACGCGGACATGCTCGACGGCGCAATGATCTTCGCCACCGGCTTCGCGCCGTTCCGCGGCGGCCCCATCCACTATGCCCGCACCCGCGGCGCAGAAGACATCGTAGCCACATTGAAACGCTTCGAGCAGCAGTACGGCCTCCGCTTTGCTCCCGACGAAGGCTGGAAAAACCTGGCGTAAGCGCCTGACCGCGGAGGAACATTTAAGAACGCCGCACGTTTGGCGAGAATGTTCAATGCCTTAGGCCCATTGACCACGCAGATGGTCACGCACATCGTTCTGATGAATGCCTGCGCTCCCGTGGTGGCGCTGGCATGCGTGAGGGTTTGGCCGGAGTATCGGATACCGGGCCGCACCCTGCTCTTTCCCGCCATGATCACGCAGCTGGTCCTGTTGTGGGCATGGCACGCACCGCCGGCGCTTGATGCCGCCATGCGGTCGCACCTCCTGCATCTCGCCATGCAGGCCTCTCTTTTTCTATCCGCTTTCTGGTTCTGGTCGGCCATCTTCCGGATAAATGGACACCGGCGCTGGCGGGCCATTTTGGCCCTTCTCATCACCAGCAAGATATTCTGCCTGCTGGGCGTTCTCTTCGTCTTCGCGCCACGCATCCTTTATCCCGGCATTCTCTCGGGCCACGGGGCAACGCATCTTTCCACACTCGCCGATCAGCAACTGGCGGGCCTGCTGATGCTCGCCGCCTGCCCGGCGACCTATGTGCTGGCCGGCATCGTCATCGCTGCCCTGTGGTTCGATGAGATTGCCAGGATGAATAAGCCCGCCGACGATATGCGCGAGGCCCGTGCATGATCCCGAAGACGATTCTGGGGTGGAAACGACTGGCCCTTGCCACTGGTATCTTGATCACCTTCCTGATCGTCGGCATCGCCGTTTTCATATGGTCCGGTTTCTATAACGTCGCGGCAACGCGTGAGCATTTAGCCATCACCACATGGATTCTCGATAAATTGCGCCGCCAATCCGTCGAGACGCGGAGCTATTTCGTCGAGAATCCGCCGCCACTCGACGGTTCCGACTTGATCATCCTGGGCGCCGCGCATTTCGAAGGCAGTTGCGCGCCCTGCCATGGCAGGCCGGGCGAGTCTGCCAGCGTGATCGTCTCCGGCATGCTGCCTCCCCCGCCGCCACTCGCCGGGGCCGTTGCCCGCCAGACGCCGGAAGAAGTGTTCTGGATCGTCAAGCACGGCCTCAAATATACCGGCATGCCGGCCTGGCCCGCACAGCGACGCGACGACGAGGTCTGGGCGCTGACCGCATTCCTGAAACAATTGCCCCGTGACGTAACGAAGGACTATCGCCGATTGTCCGGGGTGAGCCGCCTTTCCAACGAGAGCAACGAGAAGCCGACACATGGCAGCGGCACAGCAGCACTGACGCAATGCATCCGCTGCCATGACGATGCGGCTGAGGAGACGATCAGCGATCTGGTTCCGAAGCTTGCCGGACAGTCCCAGGATTATCTCCTGCGCACGCTCACCGAATATGCGGCGGGCACGCGCCCGAGCGGCATCATGCAGCCCGTGGCGGGAAGCCTCGACGCGAATGAAATGCGCAGGCTCGCCGCCTATTATGCCGGGCTCGGACCAAAGCCGCATCGGGATGAGGATCGGCCCGACGCGAAGAGCCTGGAGCGGGGGCGCATGCTCGCCATCAATGGCGATGCAGGAAGCGGTGTCCCGTCCTGTCTCGCCTGCCATTCGCGTAGCCGAGCCCCCGCCTTTCCCTCGCTGGCCGGTCAGCATGCCGATTATATCGCCGGGCAATTGCGACTGTGGCAGAAGGGTGGACGCGACGCGACAGGCTACGGCCAGATCATGGCCACCGTCGCGCGACGCCTGACCGAGGAGCAGATATCGGACGTCGCCGCCTATTTCGCTTCCCTCCCCTCCAATGATGGATTGGAAAGACCGGCATTGCCGACGGAGGCCGGGCAATGAGGCGAGGCTCCCCGCAATGGCTGGCTGCTGGAACGGCGCTCGTTCTCGTAAGCGGATGCGCCGGCGTCCAGTCAGCACTCGATCCCACAGGCGCCGAGGCGGCCAGGATCAACACGCTCTCATGGGTGCTCATCCTGTTCTGCACCGCCGTCTTCATCGTCACCGCCATCATCGCGGCAGTGGCGCTGTTCGGAAGCGAGCGATGGCGCCGCCGGCTCGCCGGCGACAGACTGGTGGTCGGCGCCGGGCTGATCTTTCCCGCGGTGACACTGACCTTTCTCCTTGCCTACGGCATCATCGTCCTGGGCATGGGCGGCGGCTCTGCCGGTGCGTCAGGCAGCTTGCGCATATCGGTCGTTGGCGAACGCTGGTGGTGGCGCGTCATCTACCACGATGAAAACGGCCACCGCGTGGAAAACGCCAACGAGTTGCGCCTTCCCGTAGGCCGGCCTGTCCGGATCGATCTCACCTCGGCGGATGTGATCCACTCCTTCTGGGTGCCGAAGCTCGCGGGAAAACTCGACATGATCCCCGGACGCGTCAACACGCTGACCCTTAATGTCCACCAGCCTGGCGTCAGCCGGGGACAATGCGCGGAATATTGCGGTGGTCCCCACGCGCTGATGTCGTTCTTCGTCATCGCAATGCCCGAAGAAGATTTCTCAGCCTGGCTCGCCAATGAAGCGAAACAGGCGAAGGAACCGATGGGAAACCCGGAGACTAGAGGACGCGAGCTCTTTCTGGCGAGCGGTTGTGGTGCCTGCCACACAGTACGGGGCACTACCGCAAACGGCACCATCGGCCCCGACCTGACCCATGTCGGCAGCAGGCATTCGCTCGCCGCCGCCACATTGCCCAACAATGCGGATGCCTTCGCCCGCTGGATCCGCGACGGCCAGCACATCAAGCCGGAAAATTTGATGCCGGCCTACCGCATCTTCACCGACGAGGAGCTGGCCAGCCTCTCGTCCTATCTCGCGCACTTGCGGTGACCGCCATGCCTGATTTCACCAGCATCAGTCTCTGGCTCAACATCGCAATCTTTGCCGGCGCGGCAGCAAGCGTCTGGTTTGCCGGTGTCAGAATCACCGGCCATGCCGAGACCATCAGCAGAAAAACAGGGATCGGCCATGCTGCCATCGGCATGATCCTGCTCGCCGGCGTCACCTCGCTGCCGGAGATCGGCGTCACCCTCACCGCATCGCTCAGCGGCAATTCGAGTCTGGCCATCAACAATCTCTTCGGCAGCATAGCAATGCAGGTCACGGTTCTGGCGCTCGTCGATTTCACGATCGGCCACCGGGCACTGACGGCGGTCGTTCCCGAGCCGCGCGTGATGTTGCAGGGCGTATTGAACATCATCCTTCTCGCCTTCGTCGCCGCCGGCATGGTGGTCAACGATGTCGGATTTTTCGGAATAGGTCTTTGGGCCTGGGGATGTCTCGGTCTCTACATCGCCAGCATTTGGCTATTGTCGCGCGAACAGGATCGTCGGCCGTGGCTCGCCGCACGTAAAGGCAAGGTCGAACAGCATCTCCTTGAAGAAGGGCAAGCGAAAGAAAGCGAAGACGGTGCGGAAGATCTCTCTCTTTCCGGCCTCATCTGGCGCACGACCGCGCTTGCCCTGGTCATCCTCGTGGCGGGTTATCTCCTGTCACAGACGGGCGATGCGATAGCCCGACAGACCGGACTGGGGGCGAGCTTTGTCGGGTTTGTCCTTGTCGCCATCTCCACCTCGCTTCCCGAGCTGAGCACGGCACTGACGGCAGCCCGACGCGGCCTGTTCACCCTGGCGATCTCCGACATATTGGGCACCAATCTCATCAATGTAGGGCTGGTTTTCGTCATCGATGCGGCCTCCTCCGGCCAGCCGGTCCTCAACACCGTCGGCAGCTTCTCGATTTTCGGCGCCCTGCTCGGCATCATTGTCACGGCCCTTTTCCTCGGCGGGCTCGCCGAGCGCCGCGACACCACCATCGCCCGCATCGGGCTCGATTCAGCGATTGTCACCATCGTCTATCTCGGCGGCCTTGTCCTGCTCTATCAATTGCGGTGAACGGTAATGGAAAACGAAAGACGCCTCGACCTGCCGAACCAGACGCCCCGCCCTGAGGGCGAGCTCGAAGAGCTCGAGCGTGTATGGGCGACACCACGTGGATGGCGCATCGTGACGACGGTGAACAACACCGAGATCGGCCTCCTCTATATCGGCATCGCCTTCCTGTTCTTCCTGATGGCCGGCGTTCTGGCGCTTCTCATGCGGACGCAGCTTGCAACAAGCGACAACGATTTCATAGGCCAGGAACTCTATAATCAGATGTTCACGGTCCACGGCACGACGATGATGTTCCTTTTCGCCGTGCCCGCTGTCGAGGCGCTCGGCGTCATGCTGCTGCCGCAGATGCTGGCCGCACGCGATCTCCCCTTTCCCCGACTCAGCGCATTCGCCATCTGGGCCTATGTGATCGGCGGCCTCGTCTTCTTCTCGACGATCCTCTACGATCTGGCGCCCGCCGGCGGCTGGTTCATGTATCCGCCGCTGACGCTGAAGGAATATTCCCCCGGCGATAACGCCGATTTCTGGCTGCTTGGCATCGGCTTCATCGAGATATCGGCGATCGCCGGCGCGGTCGAGATCGTTGTCGGCGCGCTGCGCACCCGCCCACCCGGCATGACGCTTGCGAAAATGCCGATCTTCGCCTGGTCGATGCTGATCTTCGCCAGCATGATCATGTTCGCCTTCCCGGCGGTCATCCTCGCGACCATGATGCTGGAAATCGAACGCTCCTTCGGCTGGCCCTTCTTCACCGCGGCCAAGGGAGGCGATTCCCTTCTCTGGCAGCACCTCTTCTGGTTCTTCGGCCACCCGGAAGTCTATATCATCTTCCTGCCGGCCGCCGGCCTGGTCTCGATGATGGTGCCGACCATGGCGCGTACCCCGCTCGTCGGCTATCGCCTGATCGTCATAGCCCTGATCGCCACCGGCTTTTTCTCCTTCGGCCTGTGGGTGCACCACATGTTCACGACAGGCATTCCCGCGCTGAGCCTCGCCTTCTTTTCCGCAGCGAGCATGGCGGTCGCCATTCCCTCCGGCATCCAGGTCTTCTCCTGGATCGCCACCATCGCCGCCAGCCGCGAGAAATTCCGCATCACGACGCCATCGCTGTTCATTCTGGGATTCCTGTTCATCTTCACCATTGGCGGCCTCACCGGCGTGATGGTCGCCATGGTGCCGTTCGATTTCCAGGTTCACGACACCTATTTTGTCGTCGCCCATTTCCACTATGTGCTGGTCGGTGGAATGGTGTTCCCGCTATTTGCCACCTTCTATTACTGGATGCCGATGGCGAGCAGGAACATGCTGTCGGAGCGCCTTGGACGATGGGTGTTCTGGCTGATGTTCGCAGGCTTCAACATCGCCTTTTTTCCCATGCACCTGACAGGGCTCCTCGGCATGCCGAGACGCGTCTGGACCTATCCGGGGGAACTCGGCTGGGACACGCTGAATATGATCTCGACGATCGGCTCCTATATCCTCGGCGCAGGCGTGCTGCTGTTCGTCATCGACCTGATCCGGCGCTTCCGCCCCGGCCGGGGCGGTCCTGAGAACCCATGGCAGGCAGGGACGCTCGAATGGCTGCCGAATGATGTCTATTCGACGCGCAGTATTCCGCTGGTCACCAGCCGCGAGCCGATTTGGGACCAGCCGAACCTCGCCGATGATGTGCGGGAGGGACGCTATTATCTGCCGAACGCGCCGACCGGCGGACGCGAGACGATCGTCACGTCTCCGATCGACGCAAAACCGCAATATGTGATCCGGATGCCGGGTTCGGCATGGTCACCCTTTCTGGCGGCGATCTTCACGGCCGCCTTCTTCCTGCTTCTGACCGTCAAATTCGTTACGATCGCCCTCGTCTGCGGTGTGCTTGCCATCGCCTTCTGCCTCGTCTGGACATGGCCCCTCGATCACGGGCCGTCCAGGGGGCCGGTCGATATCGGCGGCGGCATCAGCCTGCCCACCTACATGTCCGGCCCGACGTCGCATTCCTGGTGGGCAATGGTCGTGCTGATGTTCGTCGCAGGCTCGCTCTATCTCTCCTATGTCTTTTCCTATCTTTTCCTGTGGACCGTATCACCGGAGGTGTGGTCACCTACCGGCTCACCCGCGCTCCCTGGATTGCCATGGCCGGCAGCGTCAGCGCTTCTTCTATTGGCGGGTTCGGCGCTGATCTTCCTTGCCGATCGTCTGCTTCCGCAGCCCGGGAAAGGGCGGGTAGCGGTGCCCGTCGCGATTTTTCTCGCCGTGGCCTGCCTCGTCGGATCGCTGGGCGTCGAACTCGCAGGCCATTTGCGAACAGGCCTGGCACCCACCGCCAATTCCTATGGCGCCATGGTCTATATGGCGGCCGCGCTGTTTGGACAGATGGTGTTCACATTGGTCATCTTCGGCGGATACACCATCGCACGATATGTCGCCGGAAAACTTGACCGGGAGCGGCGCGTTACCTTCGATAACATGCGGCTGCTCTATTACTACACAGCCGCGCAATCCCTGTTCGGCCTGATGCTGATCCATGGCTTCCCCCGGCTCGTCAATTGAGAAAGGCGAAGAGATGAAAGCTGGAAACGATGCCGGTCCGGTCGCCGGGGCAATCCTCTACCTGCTGATCGGGCCGATCGTCTGGGCGGCTCATCTCCTGCTGGTCTACGGACCGCAATCCGCCCTCTGCGCCTTCCGGATCACCGGCACGGCGGCGGTAGATCCATGGCTGATATCGGTGCTGGTGGCCGGCGTGACCGTGATTGCAATGGCGGCGGTCGGGCTCACCCTTTGGCGTCCACGCCGAATGGCGCGGCTCTTCCGCTTTAACGCCGCTTCCGACGGCGACCGTTCTTTCGTTATATCGGTCATGCGGATATTGGGCGTGCTCTCGCTCTTCGGCATCGCATGGGCCGGCGCCACGACGCTGTTGCTCGATCCCTGTGCTCAACTCCGGTGACGCTCAGACTGTCCTTCTCGCGCGATAGAGGATGATCGCGAAAGCCGGCGCACCGAACAGCGCCGTCACCACGCCGATCGGCAAAATCTGCTGCGGGACGATGATCCTAGAGAGGACGTCCGCCAGCACCATGAAGATCGCCCCCGAGATCACCGCCGCCGGGATGAGACGCAGATGCATCGGGCCGACGATGAAGCGAGCGGCGTGCGGGATGACGAGACCGACGAAGCCGATCGAACCGACGATGCTGACCATGGCGGCCGTCATGAGAGAGGTGAGCCCCAAGAGGACGATCCGCACCCGGGCGACCGGGACGCCCAGTGCCGCCGCTCCATCCGATCCGAAAGTGAAGGCGTCGAGCGCCCGCGCATGGAGCAGGCAGACGGCGAAGCCGCCGATCGCCACTGGCGCGGCGAGATAGACATCCGGCCAGCGGACGCCGCCGAGACTGCCGAGCAGCCAGAACATCACGCCGCGCGCCTGTTCGGCATTGGCCGATGTGGTGACGATATAGGATGTGAGGGCGTTGAAGAGCTGCGAGCCGGCGACCCCCGCCAGGATGATCCGATCATGACCGCCGCCGGAACCGGCGGCAAGAATGGATACCAAGCCAAATGCACCGATTGCCCCGATGAAAGCCCCGCTCGACAGGGTGAGCATGCCATGACCGAAGCCCAGGATCATCACCGCCACCGCGCCTGTCGAAGCACCGGCGGAAATGCCGAGCACATAGGGCTCGGCCAGCGGATTGCGCAACAGGGCCTGCAGGATGACACCGGAAAGCGCCAGCGCCGCTCCGCAGCAGGCGGCAACCAGCGCGCGGCTCAACCGATAATTCCAGATGATGCCCTCATGAATGCCGCTCAGCACAAATTCCGTGCCGAACAGCCGATTGGCGATGGCCTTGAAAGTCGTCGCGGGAGGAATCGCCATCTCGCCGAGGGAAACCGCCATGGCGATGGAGACGATAAGTGCCGCGATCGAAAGAACGGCAAACGAGGCATACATGCCCCGCCTGCCCCGCTGCATGGGATGGATGCTCAATTCGTCAGCCCGAATTGCCTGATGCCGTCGGCGAGCGCCTCGATCCCGTCGATCGTGCGGATCGTCGGGTTCATCGATTGCGCATCCATCATGACGAAGTGCTTCTTCCGGACGGTGTCGAGCTGACCGGTGACAGGATCGGATTCAAGAAACCCGATCTTCACTGCCGGATCGTCGGCGGCATAGCGGCGCCGATCCATCTCCGCGATAACGATCACTGCCGGATCCTTGCCGACGATGGTCTCCCAGCTGACGAGCGGCCATTCCTCTTCCGTATCGATCACATTCTTCGCGCCGAGCGCCTGCAGGATATAGGCAGGCGCACCGTTCTTGCCGGCGATGAAGGCATCACCCTTGAGGTCCTTGCTGGAGAACCAGAACACGATGGGCAGCCCCGCCGCCTTGGTCCCGGCGACCGAGGCGATGGCTTCCGCCTCGCGTTTTTTCAGATCGGCCACGAGCTGCTCGCCGCGCTCCTGGACATCGAATATCCCCGCCAGTTCGCGGATCTCCTGATAGACAAGCTCCATCGTGAACGGCACCTTGCGGACGCCGTCGCCCCCGCCGGAATTGTCCTTGGCAACGCAATCCGCAGGCGAGACATAGGTCGGGATATCAAGCTCGGAGAACTGCTCGCGCGTGCCGACCGCACCATTCGGGCCGACATCCCACTCGAACTGGACGGCGACCAGATCCGGCTCCTGTCCGACCACCGATTCGAAGCTCGGGCTGTTGTCGGCAAGCCGCCTGATCTTTTCATTCTGGCTTTCGAACCCTTTAAGAACAGGGCCGACCCACACGGCGGTACCCACCATCTTGTCGGCGAGGCCGAGCGACAGCAGGATTTCGGTGCTGCTCTGGCCGATGGTGACCGCCCTCTCCGGCGCCTTGTTGAAGGTGACCGGGACGCCGCAATTCTGAAGCGTCAGCGGATATTTCGTTTGTTCGGCGGCATCGCCTGTTGAAACGCTGGCAATGAGGCCGAAAAGGCTGGCAATAGCGAAAGCGCCCCCCCGGAGGCGCCGTGGATTGGAATTTTGCATGGTTTTCCCCTTTGATGATCCAGGCCGTGCGGAACTTATGCTTCAGGCCGATATCGGCGATGACCGATCAAGCGGAGGGAAAACGAGTTGATAAAGCCGGCAGACCGGCTGAAAGGCTTTGCCATGATGTCTCCTCTACGGGCAACCCCGCCCGTGAATTGGATTTTTCGACTTCGACGGCAGGTCTCCTGGCTTGCGGATATCTGCTTCACATCTGCCTTCCCGTCGGGAATGAACCCGACAGTGGCATGACATCCTCTAGGAGAAGGACGTCACGAGGACGCTCGGCAATCCGCTCACAGTTGCGGGGGCAGCCACGGTCTTGGTCCCTATTGGGTCGTCCGCACCGTGTTCCCTATTAATCCCCTGGAAGTCCTTCCTCGGGGAACCGTCACCCACGTTTTAGGCCCGTCAGAAGCCTGCCGTCAAGATGAAGGGACGGCACGATTTCACCTCATCCGAATACCCGCCTGGGCTCCCCTTGAATTCACTCCGACGAAACGGCCCGTAACCGAACCATCTCGACCTTCAACATCTCGTCTTGTAACGTAATAACATATCAAGTCAAGCTATCGGATCTGCCTTGCCTGCACCAGCGGAATCAGGCCAAGATCTGCTCAGCCAGAGACGGCAAGTTCCGTTTCGCGGTCGAACAGATGAATATTCCGGGGAGAGATATGGAGACGGACGGCCCCTCCCTTTTCCACGCCGGGCCTGCCACTATGCGCCACCACCAGTTGCTGTGCACCGACAGCCACCATGATGAAAGTCATGCTGCCGGTGGATTCGACGCTTGCAACCACCGCATCGATAGCGAGACTCCCCGCAACAGGTGTTAGTGACAAATGCTCGGGCCTGAGACCTGCCCACAAGCGCGCTCCGGGAGCGAGCTTGCGATCGAGCACGAGCATCGTCGCCGCATCGCCTTCGATCGTGAGCGAATGGCCGTCCGGACTGACAATGGCGGGAATAAAGTTCATGGCGGGCGAGCCGATGAAGCCGGCGACGAATTTGTTGGCCGGCTTGTCGTAGAGGTCGAGCGGACTTCCCTGCTGCTCTACCACGCCGGCGCGCATGACCACGATATGATCGGCCATCGTCATCGCCTCGACCTGATCGTGCGTGACATAGACCGAAGTCGCCTTCAGCCGCTCATGCAGCTTACGGATCTCCGAGCGCATATGGACCCGTAGCGCCGCATCGAGATTGGAGAGCGGTTCGTCGAACAGGAACACCTTGGGGTTGCGCACGATAGCGCGTCCCATGGCGACGCGCTGCCGCTGGCCGCCCGAAAGCGCCTTCGGCAGACGGTCGAGCAGGCTGCCAAGACCCAGCGTCTCGGCCGCCGCTCGCGTCCGCTCGGCGATCTCCGGCTTGGGTCGGCGTTTGAGCCGCATCGAATAGTTCATGTTATGCTCCACATCCATATGCGGATAGAGCGCATAAGACTGGAACACCATGGCGACGTCGCGCTCACGCGGCGGCTTGCCTATGACGCTTGTCCCCGCGATGCGGATATCGCCGGAGCTCGTCTTCTCCAGCCCCGCCAGCGTGCGCAGCAATGTCGACTTGCCACAGCCGGACGGGCCGACAAGCGCAACGAACGAACCTCGCGGAATGGCGATATTGATATCCTTCAGCGCGTGAAATCCGGCATAATGCTTGTTGAGACGGTCGATTTCGATCTGAAGCATGGAGATCACCTCATTTCAGCGCGCCGGCGGTCAGGCCGCTGACGATGCGCCGTTGCAGCAGCATGAAAACAATAAGGATGGGCGTCACATAGATAGCGGCATAGGTCATGATGCCGTTCCAGTCATTGGCGTTGGGTCCCATGAAGGTCTGCAGGCCAACCGTCGCCGTCTGCAGCTCGTTTTTCGCGATCAGCGAGCGCGCATAGACATATTCGCCGAAGGACTGCAGGAAGATCAGCACCGAAGTGACGAGGATGCCGTTCCTCGCAAGCGGCAGCATGATGTTGAAGAACGCCCCGACGCGCGAGGAGCCGTCCACGAGCGCCGCATCCTCCAGCTCGCGCGGCACCTGCACGAAGGTGGCGCGGCAGAGCACGATATAAAGCGGCAGCACCTTTGCCGTCTGCGCCAGGATGACCGCAAGGCGCGGGCTTGCCAGCAGGCCGAGCTGATTGAACGCGACGAAGATTGGCGTCACCATCAGCGAGGATGGCAGCACCTGCATCATGAGGATGGCGAAGAGCGCCATGTCCATCCAGATATTGCGCACCCGCGCCAGCACATAGGCGCATCCGGTCCCAAGCAGTGTCACAAGGACGGTGACGCCGACGGCGATCAGCAGCGAATTCCAGATATATCGTCCCATGTCCCGCTCCTTCCACACCTGGAGGAAGTTCCATTGCGGGTCGCTGGGCCAGAAGCTCGGCGGATACTGGAAGATTTCCGAGCTTCCCTTGAAGGCCGTCAGATACATCCAGTAGAGCGGGAAGAGATAGACCGCCGTGATGGTGAGGCCGATGAGAAAGAGAACATAGCGTTTCATCTGCCCGGGCCCCTCAGTAGCTGTGTTCGTGACGGGTGGAGCGGACATAGATGGCCGCGACCACGATGACGAACAGGATCATCATCACAGAGACGGCGCTGCCGAGCGATATCTCATAAGTCTGGAACGAGAGCTGCCAGGACCAGTATTGCGCCACGTTCGAGCTATCCGCCGGGCCGCCCTGCGTCAGCGCCGCGATCAGGTCGAATTGCTGCAGCGTGAAGATGATGCCGAGCGAGATGACCGCGCCAAGCTGCGCGCGCATCAGGGGCAGCGTGATCGAACGGAACCGCTCGAACGGCCCCGCCCCGTCCAGCTCCGCCGCCTCATAGACATCGCGCGGGATGCTAGCGAGCCCGACCGAGAGCAGGATCATATTGAATGGGATACCGAGCCAGACATTGGCGATGATGACGGCATAGAGCGCGATATCGGGATCGGAGAGCCAAAAGATCCGCCCTTCGGTTATCCCCAGCGACATCAGGATATGATTGATCACGCCGAAATCGCCCGCGAGCAGCCATTTCCAGATGGCACCGACGACCAGCGCCGGCATGATCCACCCCGCGAGGAACAGGCCGCGCAGGTATGTCGCGCCGGGAAAATCCTGGTTGAAGAACAGGGCGAGGCCGAAGCCAATCGACAGTTGGAATACAATGGAGAGCACGACAAACTTCACCGTGTTCCAGAAGACGAGTGAAGCGATCGGCTGCGAGAGGATATTATAATAATTCTGGAGACCGACGAAGGGACGGCTGAACGAGGCGATCGTGAACATGTCGACCGTCTGCAGCGACATGACGATGTTGTAGATGATCGGGAAGGCCGAAAACGTCACGAGATAGACAAGGGCGAACCCCAGCAGCAGAATATCAAACCCGCTGCCGTCCCGGATCGTCCGGATGATGGATTGCATATGGTCCCCTCCCTTTTTACTTTTAACGTTGGCGGGACAGTAACCCCCCTCTGCTCTAAATAGCCCTACCTCCCCAGCACCCCGTCGATCTGCTTTTGCGCCGCCCCCAGCGCCGCCTTCGGCTCACTCCGGTGCGTCAGCGACGACTGGATGGCCGTATAGACCGCCTTGGAAATCTTCGGCCACTCCGGATGCGGACCGCGGTTGCGGGCGTATTTCATGCTCTCCTCGAACACGGCGTAGATTTCCGGCCATTGCGGATTGTCCACCTTCACCTTCGAGGCAGGCAGAAAGCCAAAGCGGTTCCAGACCTCAGGCATCTTGGAATAGAGCCATTCGATCAGGACGAAGGCCTCCTTCGGATGCTTCGAGTTGGCGAGGATGACGTTGTCGCCTTCGCCCAGCGCCGATGCCCGCGCAGCACCTTCCTGCGGAATCGGCAGCAGCGCTGCGCGATATTCGAATTTCGCCTCTCGTGCCATGCGCGGCATTTCCCAGGGACCCGAAATCGCCATGGCTGCATTGCCGGCGTTGAAGGTGGCGGTGGAATCATACTGGCTGCGGATCAGCGTGTCGGGCGAGGCCAGCTTCTCGTCTATGAGCTTGCCCCAGAACTCCAGTACCTTCACGCCGCCATCGGTATCGACCTTGTTATAGTCGCCGCCGGTCATCTGCAGCCAGGGCAGGAACTGGAACGTGCCCTCCTCCGTTGCCACGGCGGAAAAGGCAAGGCCGTAAACGTTCTTGGCGGGATCGGTGAGCTTTTTCGCCGCATCATAGAGTTCGTCCCATGTGCGCGGCGGTTTGTCGGGATCAAGGCCCTTCGCCTTGAACATATCGGCATTGTAATAAAGCGCGATGGTGTTGGCGCCGCGTGGAATGCCGTAGATCTTGTCGTCCCAGGTCACCGAGGCGAGCGGCCCGGGGAAGATATCCTCCTTCTTGATGATCTTCGATTCCTCGATCATCGGCGTCAGATCGAGCAGCAGCCCGCGCGAGGCGAAGAGCGCCACTTCAGGATTGTCGATATAAGTGACATCGGGCCCCTCGCCCGTCGCCATGGCCCGCGCCAGATCATTGACCATATCGCGGAACTGCACGGTCTTCAGATTGAGCTTGATGTCGGGATGCTCTTTCTCGAACTCGTCCTTGACGAGATAGATGTACTGATCCGGCCGGTCGATGGTCCAGATTTCCAGCGTTACCGGCTCGGCCTGTGCCGTTGCGGCGGAAAATAGCGCCGCCGCGCCTGCGATCCATGATGCGATGCGTTTCATGCCTTTTCCTCCTCCTGAAATTCAAGGCAGTCGCATAGTGCGGGCTTGCCTTTCTCCCCTATCCGCCCGGCCCTCCCCATAGCCGGACGTATTCCATACCGATCTCAAATCACGGATTGGCGACGAAACCGCCGCCACGGCATTTCTTCAGATAATTAAGAGAATGGACCTGACCGGTCATTTCCAGATCGTCGCGATAGACTGGATCGTGCCAGCCCTCGATATCGACCGATCCGGACCAGCCGGCGAGGCGCAATTCGGAGATCACATCGGTCCAGTTGGTGTCGCCGAAGCCCGGCGAGCGCATGAACACGAACTTCTCCTTGCCGAAAATCCCGTGCTCGCGGATAACATCCCAGCGGATGGTGGCGTCCTTGCCATGAACGTGGAAAATCTTCCCCACCCATTTGCGGATCTGCGGCATGGGATCGATCAGATAGACCATCTGATGGCAGGGTTCCCATTCGAGCCCCAGATTGTCTGCGGGCACTTCGTTGAAGATCATCTCCCAGGCGTCCGGGTTGTGGGCGATATTCCAGTCGCCGCTTGCCCAGTTGCCGTCCATGGCGCAATTCTCGAAGGCGAGCCGCACGCCCTTGTCCGCAGCGCGCTTTGAAAGCTCGGTCCAGACCTTTTTGAAGCGCGGCAGGCTCTCTTCGATGGGCTTGCCACGCACCCGGCCGGTAAATCCGGCGATCGTCGTTGCACCGAAAAGATGCGCGTGATCGATCAGCGCCTCCCAGCCTTGTCGTGTCTCCCGGTCAATCTCGGTATCCTCCAGCGGGTTGCCGAACATACCGAGCGTCGAGATGTTGACATCCGCGTCGCCGATCGCCTCCTTCAATTGTGCCGCCAGCGTCGGCAGATCTTTGTTCATCACCTGCCAGAAGAACGGCTCGATGCTTTCGAACCCATGGGGCAGGATACTTTTCACGTAAGCGGCGGGATCGGGCGCATTGGCCTTGATCATCGTGCCGATGCGGATGGATTTCGCCGGATCGCTCAATTGGAACTCCTCAGATCGTTATTTCTACCCGCTGTCCGGCTTCGGCGCTGTCGATCGCGCCGAACACCATGGCAAGGCTCCTGATATTCTCCGCTCCCACCGTTTCGGGCGCCGGACCACCGCGCGTCGCGGCAATGAAATCCTGCATCACTCCGAGGTGGCCGCCCGTGCGGTCGGAGCGATCGAGGGGAGGTATCTCGACGGCGGCCACCTCGGAGAACAGGCCGTCTCTGCCGGAGGTGACGGCTTCGGCCTGTATATCGTCATGCCCGTCCCAGACGAGCGATCCCCGGCTGCCGACGATGCGCCAGGCACTTTCCCAGCTCGTCCGCATGCCATCAGCGCACCAGCTGCCGCGATAGGTGAAGACCGCTCCGTTGGAAAACTCGAAGATCGCCGCCGCGGACGAGCCCTGGGCATACCAAGAATTGTCGGGTTCCCACTCCCGCGCATAAACGGCGCTTGGGGCTACCCCGGCAAATAGACGTGCGGCGTCGAAGGTGTGTATGGCCATGTCATGCAGCAGCACATGCCGCATTTCCTCGCGAAATCCGCCGAAATGGGGCGCGAGGAAAAAATCGCAGTGGAGGCTCGTCACTTCGCCGATCGCGCCTGAACGGATTAGCCGGCAGATGCGCCGGATCTGCGGAACATACCGCCGATTTTGAACCACGGCGTGGATGCGCCCTGCCCTCTTCGCCCGCCCGATCAGATCGCGCGCTTCATCCAGCGTTTCAGCCATCGGTTTCTCCGAGAGCACATGGCAGCCGGCGTCGAGCCCGGCGGATACGGTCGCATGGCGCGCCTGCGGAATCACGATGTCGAAAAGAAGTTCCGGTTGGGTTTTCTTGAGTACACTTGGAAGATCGTCGGAGATAATCGACTGATCAAGGCCGTATTCCCGGGCACGCGCCTCGGCCCTCTCGGTATCAATATCGATGATGCCGACAATGTCGATATCGCCAATGGCCCGGCTTGCCTCGAACCATGCTTTGCTCATGGCTCCGCAGCCGACTAGAACGACACGCTGCATCCAATCTCCTCCCAGGAATTCATTATTAAACCGATTTAGGCGGCTTAAAATGACTTCCGTAAACGTTTACGATTTCATAATACCATTTTGGTTTTGTCAATCCCTCTTTTCGGTGTTTTATGACGGAAAGGGGTTCGTGGTCGGAGTGTTTGAGATTCAGTTGAATATCAGCACCCCCTGAAACGCGAAGGGAGAAAACTGTGAGCATTCGGGATCTTGCCCGCCATCTCGACATCTCGATTGGAACCGTCTCGCGTGCCTTGAACGGCAAGGCGGACGTCAACCCTGAAACGCGCGAGCGGGTGCTTGAGGCAGCCAAGCGGCTTGGCTATGTGCCGAACCAGTCAGGACGCAGCCTCAGGCAGGGAACGACGAATACAATCGGCTTCATGATCGAGTCCACCATCGAGACCGCCGATGCAGGCGGCAGTTTCTTCATGCCGGTGTTCGAAGGCGTGCAGTCGGTGTTTCGCCGCCATCATCTCGATCTCGTCGCGCTGCTCTGTGGAACGGATGAGGACCCCGCCTCCTATTTGAACCGGGTGGTCGGGCGCCGGTTCGTCGACGGGCTGATCATTTCGGCGACGATGCGTCACGATCCGCGCATCGATTTCCTGCTGGAACGCAAGATTCCCTTCGTCGCCCTGGGCCGCAGCGCCACCAGGGGAGACTATTCCTGGATCGATCTCGACTTCGAAGGAGTCGCCGCGACGGCGGTCACCCGCCTCGCCGGCTTCGGCCACCGGCGCATTGCGATCGGCACGCCGGCCAGTGACCTCAATCTCGGCTATGTCTTTCTTGATGGCTATAAGCGCGCGCTTGCAGCCAACGGCATTGGCTTCGACCCTAGCCTCATCCTGCCTGCCAATGGAAATGAAGAAGGCGGTTATCAGGTGGCGTGCAGACTTCTCGCGCAGGAGCCCATGCCGACCGCGATCATTCTCGTCAACGAGAACATGGCGGTCGGTCTCTATCGGCGCCTCTACGAAGCGGGACTCCAGCCGGGCCGCGACATAGCCGTCATCGGCTTTCGAGAGAGTACCCAGAGCCGGTTTCTCTCGCCGACATTGACGTGCTTCCGGATTTCGCTGCGCGACCTCGGCATCAAACTGGCCGAAGCCATGCTTTCGGCCCTGCCGGCATTCGAAGGCCAGTATCCGAGGGAAACGGTCGAATTGATCTGGCCGATGCAACTGGTATCCGGTGAAAGCGACCGGCCTGGCTCACCATCCGGACTTGCGTGAGACAAACAGAGTGGCTCTCCATATCAGGAGAATGCAGGGTGCATTAAGCCGTTCGACCGAGCTTACGCAATATGTGGATATTTCCTCGCTTCCGATCTTTCGTCACATTGCCGAAGCTGTTGCTTGACAGCCGAGGCCCGGTGCCCCCGCCCCCAAATATAACCGGGCCTCGTCACTTTATTGCGGGCGCCTAAACGGTTCCGGCGTCACGGCAACGCCCCTTCGAAATCCCTGAGGAACAAAGTCGTGCCCAACAGGTTACGACGACGCCGGTGGCGGGCGAATAGCCTGCCAGGCAACCACGCCGGTGCCGGCATGCCAGCCTGGCCGGCAGAGAGGCTTGTTCGGCTACTATCTTGCCTCTCACCGGACTTGGCGGCAATGGTCATCCCTCCCATTGTCTCCGGGTCCACAATCTAGAATATCGCAAATTCCACAATTAAAACGCGATAAAAAGATGAATACGCTGTTGACTTTCTGTTAATAATACTATTTATCTCTCACAACTTTTTGGGGGCACAACAATGCCGGAAACAAACGATCGCGGATTGAGAGATGTGTTGTTGTGGCTGAGCTATGCCTGCGCTTTCGTGGTGATTTTCATCGCGATCAATGAACTGCGTGGTGTGATCGTCTGAAACAGACGCCGCAGACAGCGTGGCTTTGGCGTTTCCCGTACTGGTAGAATCGGAAATTCGGCTCCCGCCATCCCCCTTAATCTCATCATCCTTTGGAAGCGGCGTCACGGAATGCCGCGACTTCGTTATGCTCGGCCCGCTTACCGTGTCGACATGTTCGCGACCGGCGGGCTTGGTGTCATAAGCCGCCTCTGGTTTCGCCCTGCGCCCGCGACGGCCCTCTTGATCATCCTTTTGTAGCGGCTCTTTGGTTGCCTCTCAGGCATGTAGCGGATCATCAACGGTTCAGAAACTGCAGTTGATGGGAACCAAGGCACGCCGAAAAGGTTCCGGCGGAAGCGTATTCACGCAATTTCAAGAGGAACCCCGATGCCGCTTACCTTGACCTGTCCGACCTTTGCCGAAGGCGAAACCATTCCCGTCAAACATGTGCGCGATGGCGAAAATCTGATGCCGCCGCTGAAATGGACGGGAATCCCCGAAGGCACGCAGAGCTTCGTCCTGATTGTGGAAGACCCCGATGCCCCAAGGGGGACCTTCTATCATTGCGCGATATACAACATCCCACCTGACCGCGAGGGGCTGCCTCAAAGCATCGATACAAGCCATGACAATGCGCTGAGCTATGCCCGGAATGATTTCGGCAATGGCCGCTATGATGGCCCGGAACCACCAGTGGGGCATGGTCCGCACCACTATCATTTCCGTTTGGCCGCGCTCGACGTGCCGAACCTCAATATTCCCGCCAAGGCCGGTGCGCAGCAGATCTGGCGGGAGGCGCGAAAACACCTGATCGAGGAAGCCGAACTGGTCGGCGTATACGAGCGGTGACTACTTTGTTGTGATTTCACCCTATCTTTAGTGTGAGACAAGTCGATTTCCTTTCCGATTGAGGAAGAAGCGATAGAGAAACCGCGGCAGGGAGTGCAGGCATGAAAGTTCTCGTCACCGGCGCGACCGGTCTGATCGGATCTGCGATATGCGCTCGCCTTTTCGCCGAAGGACACGAGGTGGCCGCGGCAATACGGCCGGGTAGCACCCCCGTACCCGTTTCCGTTAAGCGCATGATCCCGCTTGACATGGCAAAGGCCACGCATCCCCGGGACTGGATTCCCCACCTCCATGGGATCGAGGCGGTGGTCAATTGTGTCGGTGTTCTGCAGAACAGCCCGCGTGAGGACACGGAAGGAGTCCACGTCAGCGGAGCATCGGCGCTGTTCCTTGCCTGCGAGGAGCTGAGCATTCGGCGAGTGATCCAGTTTTCCGCGATCGGCGTGGACCGCGGCCACGTATCAGCTTTCTCGGAAACCAAATTGCGCGGCGATATGGCTCTGATGGAACGTGACCTTGACTGGGTTATCCTGCGCCCCGCGGTGGTGCTGGGCCAAGCTGTTTTCGGGGCCAGCGCGCTCTTTCGTGGCTTGGCCGCCCTTCCTGTCTTACCGGTCACGAAGGATACAGGCGACTTGCAGGTCGTTCAGCTCGATGACGTGACCGCTACCGTCGCTTTCTTCCTGAAAGCGTCCGCTCCCACACGTGTGGCGGTCGAGCTGGTCGGACCGCAGAGGCTGACCATGAGCGGGGTCGTGGCAAGCTATCGGCGATGGCTGGGATGGCGTCCGGCTCATGAGTTCGATGCGCCTCGCCCGCTTTCGGCACTTCTCTACCGGGCTGGCGATCTTGTCGGGGCTCTCGGGTGGCGATCACCGATGCGAACCACCGCGGCAAAGGAGATTGGCCGCGGTGCGATCGGCGACGCGACGCACTGGAACCGGCTGACAGGCATCAGCCCCCAATCCCTCGATGCCGCACTGGCGGCAAAACCTGTGATGGTGCAGGACCGCTGGTTCGCAAAGCTCTATTTCCTCAAACCTCTGATCCTTGCCGTGCTGGTGTTGTTCTGGATCGCCACCGGAATTGTATCGCTCACCAGTGGCTTTCATACCGGCGTCGACCTGATGGTCCAGGCGCGAACCGGGGGATTGGCCGCTCCGGGCGTGGTGGCGGGAGCGATCGCCGATATTCTCGTTGCACTGGCGATCGCCTATCGCCGGACCACCCGGCAGGGTCTATACGCCGCGATCATCCTGTCGCTCTTTTATATCGTGGCGGGCACGATCCTGCTCCCCGAACTCTGGAACGAACCCCTCGGGCCGCTAATGAAGATTTGGCCCATATTGGCGCTACATTTCGTGGCCCTCGCCATTTTGGATGAGCGTTAGAGAGCCTGGAAAGCGGGAACCGCTTCAATGATCTATTTCATTCTCAAATACCTGCATGTGATCGGCGCCGCAGTGCTGCTGGGTACCGGTGCAGGCATAGCATTTTTCATGCTTTTGGCGCACCGGACGGGCAATGCCGCAATCATTGCCGCCGTTGCGCGTATGGTCGTGATTGCAGACTTTCTTTTCACGGCCACCGCGGTCGCCGCACAGCCCATCACAGGTATCGCGCTTGCGTGGCATCTTGGTTATCCACTCACTGAAGGCTGGATCGTCCTGTCGATCCTGCTCTATCTCCTAACCGGCGCCTTCTGGCTTCCCGTAGTCTGGATGCAGATGGAAATGCGGCGTCTGGCGACTGAGGCCGCGGCAAAAAACGCCGTTCTGCCCGCGCGCTACCACAGGCTCTTCCGGCTCTGGTTCGCCTTCGGCTTTCCTGCCTTTGGCGCTGTCCTCGCCATTTTCTGGCTGATGATTACCCGACCGGCGATCTGGTAGAAGTCCAGCGCCATTCGAAATAATCCAAACCCGAACCAGCCACCCGGAACAATGCATATCCGGGAAGTTTAACGCCGTGCACTGTTTGGTGACCGGGACCTGAAGCAAGGCTGCCGGTTCAGATAATCCACGACTGAACAGCGGCGTCTGCACCGCCCGGAAAGAAGGAGCCCCAAAATGGCGACCATGGATGATTGGCTGAATCAGTGGCTACGTGCGAGGAAATCTGTCATGAGGAGGAAGCCATGGCCGCATGGCTCGCCGATCATGCCGACGAGGTGACGCGCAAATATCTGAAGCGGGAGCAAGTCGAGCTGGAAACAGCCAAGCGGCAGCCAAAATAATTGGAACCGCCTTTTTCTGTCAGCCCAGGTGGTTTTGCATGATAACAGAAAGGCTAAAGAAGAACTTCAGCGTCAGCAATTTTGTGGCGCCGAGTTGCACGCCTATTTATATTATTATTGCAAACATCTGAAACGCCGATAATATCTGAAATCGTTTGACTCTTGCCGATGTGCGGCCCACACTTTTTTCTCAGGCAACTCCATTCATGGCAGCATTTACCCAGAGTCCAGCCCAGTTGAACGGAGAGCAACATGCCGATAAGAGGTGGCTATCCTGGCCCCGAATCCGCCTATACAAGCGAAGACTGGCGCATCATGCAGGCCGCCTATCATAAATCGGCTGCTCTTCTGGGGCAGGCGGACGGAAGCAAGGATACGGATCGGCTCGCCAGGGAGATAATGCGCCTCTACAACCTCGGCTATCGGGATATCGAAGCCTTAGCCTTCGCGGCAGCGAATATCGAGAATAATCGCAGAGAACAGGACAAAAGAAGTCCCGCCTCCGTCTGAATGCTCAACGGCAGCTCGCTCATGCTCCGCGACGCCTATCCCGGGCATCATCGCCAGGGAAGGCCACGAGGCTTCACATCCAACATCTGCGCATTAACGCTCCCGTTAAAGCCGGCTGAAGGCCCGCGACGATCACTGCTCGATGAAAGAGCGGAGCCGCGACAAGGCATCATCCCATTGTCGGGAAACCTCGTCGAGATAAGATCTGATCTCCGCGATCGGTTCGGGCCGCAAAGCGAACTGGCTTTCACGACCCACCCGGCTGCTGCTCACCAACCCCGCATTCTCCAGTACGCGAAGATGCTTGGTGACGGCTTGCCGGGTGATCTCCGTATCCGCTGAAAGCTTGGCAATCGAGCGCGTCTGCCCGTCGCTCAACTTCATCACCAGCGAGAGGCGGGTCCGGTCTCCCAAAGCCGCGAATATGGGCGCGGGGTCCGGATCGCGCGTCTGGATGCTATGCGTCGACATGGGCTTCGATATTCTTCATCTGCTCTGCCCAGCCCCCCTCATTCATACGCAACGCATCAGGCCGACGGTGGCTCGGGAGCGAGTCGAAACCGGATTCGATCACCGTCAAACGCGTTCCCGTCGATATCGGCTCCAGCCGGAACTCGACAAGCGTAGGCTCTTCTCGCGAATAATCGACATCCGGATCGATGGCATAAGGATGCCATGTGAATGAGAAATAGTGCGGCGGGTCCATCCGCTTGATGGCCGCTTCCCAGTTCAGATGCTCATAACCGGGATATAGGATGTGACCACGCGAGATTTCTCCCGGCACGAAGGGTCCGTTCAACCGCACCCGGAACCATGCACCGAATTCCTCATGGTCGGTCAATGCCCGCCAAACCCGCTCGATAGGTGCGTTCAGATCAATGCTCTTCTCGATACGATCAGTCATGATGCAACCTCCTGGTTGCCTATATCATGAAGACTATCGACTCAAAAAGCAACCATTCAGTTGCGTATTTTTGAGCAGCGCCAGTAACAAATGTTCTCCCCATTTGTTAGGGTTGCGACTCACCCAATATTTAGCGCACAAATTGCAAGCCGGATGTTCCATCGGCACTGAGGCCCGACCCCCACCCGCAACCATCATCCAGGTCGGGCCTCTTCCTTTCCCTCACATCTAATTTCAGCTTTCGCGCGATGATTGCAGCACTTCGCCTGTTATGAATAACGGCGGCTCTGTCATGCGTATGGATAAAAGATAACCGACGGCGCATTAACGAATTTCTCGCGGAATCGCTACCCGCAGTTGACTTTTTAATCGACATACAATCTTGTGCCCACAATTCATCTGGGGGCCGATAGTGAAAGAGACGAACCGCCGCGCATTGAAAGACACATTGCTTTGGCTGATCTACGCCATGATATTCGTGGCGATCGCTCTTGCATTCAATTTTCTGCGCGGCACCTCGATGTAATGGAACGGATTCCGGCTCTCAGCAAAAGATGACGGCGGGTCGAGAACGACCCGCCGTCAATTCAAACCGACTATTCCATTGCGGAATAGACAGACTTAGTAGTCGCTGTAAGCGCGCTTATTGCGACGGACGCCGTCATTGACCCGGATCGTCTTTGCGGTACGGATCGTACGCTCCGGCAGATATTCCACGCGGTTGACGTACTGGTTGCGGGTGACGACACGGGGACGCTCGTGAATGCGCGTGACAACATTCTCACGCACGACCGGCTGAACGCGATTGACCTTCACGATGCGGTTGACGTGACGCACATAGCGGGTGTTGTTGACATCGCGGTAACGGGTGACGTTGTTCACCTTCCGAACGGTCTTGTAACGGTAGACTGTCTCGGAGGTCGGACGCACGTTAGCGCGATTGACGACCGTCTTGCCCGTCCGGATATGGCGGGTGGGAAGGACGTTCGTCTGCGAACCATAACGGTTTTCGCGGATCACCGCGGTCCTGTTATGGACGCGGGTGACCGTGTTGACGCGCGTAACCGGCTGGACACGCGTGACGTTCACGATACGCCTCGTGTGCGTCACGGTGCGCGGACGCTCGACGTCCCGATACCGGGTAACGTTGCGAACCTTGCGAACGGTATTTCCCTGCTGATAGGTCGTGCTGACCTTCGTGGTGGCGATCGGACGCTTATTCCGTTCGGCGGCTTCCGCCGAAACCGAAATCGCTACCATCGATGCACTTGCCAGAGCGGCAATGGCAAAGAGCGCCTTAAAGGACTTCATCATGACTATACTCTCCTGGGTTCAAATAGAGAATTACACATGCACGGTACTAAGCCCATCAGCCGCCCCCTCGACCGAAACGACCTAACCTGAATTACTCTAATCGATCATCATCAATTCTGTATCATCAAAAGAAAAACAGAACTTATTCTGCTTTAAGCAGATAAAATGATTTTTATTTATTCTTGAATAAGCTGGTTTTTTAATATTTTTTTACTCAGCCATTCTCCGGACAAATTCCTGCGGCTTATTGCCCGCCATCTCTCCAAAATTAGTAATTTGTAAAGGATAGAAGATGCGTGGGATTCTTCAGGGAGCCATTATAGCTTTGGCCTTTTTCGGCCTTTCCGAAACTGCCAGCGCCGCGCCGAATACTGGATGCCAGAGCAAGGCCATTAACAGTCTGCAGCAACTTTCACCGCACGGTTATCAGGTTTACCGGGCAATGAAGGACAAAAGCCAGTTCACGACATGGATCACCTGTGATGATCTTCAGCTGGGCCTGGCGACCGCCGTGCATGAATCCGTTCACAACCTCACGGAGGAGCGCGACTCCTTCCCGCTGATTGGAGGCGGCAATATCGCCCGCCCGCACCAGACCGAAACGTTCTTCGCACCGAAGCTGATCGCCAGACAGATGGGGCGCAACTTCAATGATACGCTGTTCATCCAGTCCTATCTCAAGCCGGGCTCAGCCTCTTCGGCAGATAATTTCATGTATCTCCTGGATGAGTTCAATGCCTATAGCCATGATCTGAGCTCGGCCACCAAGCTCACCCCGATGCGCCCGGGCGACACCCAGGTTGATCACCGCGATGGGTTGGCCGCAATGATGGCATTCATGATGGGTTATGCCGCCGAAGCGCGCAAGAACCACCCCGAGACCTGGGAAGGACTGAAAGCGCCGCAGACCGCCAAGGTCGTTCAAACACTTTGGAAGCAGGCTGAAAAGACCATGGCGGCATCCTGCGGAATACGCGATTTCGGCACGAATGACCGGGAATATCTCAGCTATGTCTGTAACGCCAAGAATGCCGGCGCCCTGACGGAGATACTCCGCCGCGCGCCCTCTTGTCCGACGCGCTGCCTGACCGCCGCAACGGCAGCAGCGCAATAGCCGGAGTACCAGGGTCAGGACCTGGGGAACTTTTGAACTTGGCATTCGATCTTGAGGCTGACATCGAGCGGATATCGAATGTCAAATTCGTTCCACTGGTCATCTTCGCCATGGCTTACTAGATAACGGGAAGCGGCAGCGTCTCAAAAGGCTGGAAGCCATGGCCTGGTCCTTCAAGATTGGAACGATTGCGGGCACCGCACTGCGTGTCCACATCACCTTCGCGCTTCTGCTCGTCTGGATATGGCTGATGCATTACCGGATCGGTGGCGCGCCGGCGGCCTGGGAAGGTGTCGCGTTCATCATCGCCGTCTTCGCCTGCGTGGTGCTGCATGAATTCGGTCATATCGCCGCCGCACGTTATTTCGGGATCAGGACACCCGACATCACGCTGCTGCCGATCGGCGGGCTGGCTCGTCTCGAGCGCATGCCGGAGGAACCAGGGCAGGAATTCGTGATCGCCATTGCCGGGCCGTTGGTCAATGTGGCGATTGCGGCCATCATCTTCCTCGTGCTGCATGGCTCGACGGGAATGGAGGCGACGGCCGATATCGAGGATCCCCGCCTGAGCTTCCTCGCCAGGCTCGCCGGCGTCAACATCTTCCTCGTTGTCTTCAATATGATCCCGGCTTTTCCGATGGACGGCGGCCGCGTGCTGCGCGCCGCCCTCGCCTCACGCCTTAGCTGGTCGCGCGCGACGCAGGTCGCAGCCTCCATCGGGCAGGGTCTTGCCTTCGTATTCGGCTTCATCGGCCTGTTCTACAATCCGCTGCTGATCTTCATCGCCATCTTTGTCTATCTCGCGGCGGCGGCCGAGGCGCAGAATGCCCAGATCCGCGACGTCGCCGGCAGCGTGCTGGTCGGCGACGTGATGATCACCGAGTTCGCGAGGCTCCAGCATGGAGCCAATATCGCCGATGCCATCGAGATGCTGCTTGCGACCACGCAGCGCGAGTTTCCGGTGGTCGATGCCTCGGGCCATTTGGAAGGCCTGCTGACGCGCGACGACATGATCCGTGCGTTGAAGGAAAGAGGCGCCGGAACGCCCGTCGTCAGCGCAATGCGCACCGATATTCCGAAGGTCCATTATCGCAAGCACCTCCGGGAGAGCCTTCGGCTTATGCAGGAGGCGAATGTGCCGGCTATTGCCGTCGTAGACGGCGCGGACCGACTGATCGGCCTGATGACGCATGAGACGATCGGCGAAATGATGATGGTCCGCGCCGCGACGTCGGACCGCTTCCGCTTCGGCCGACCGCACCACGGCCAGCCGCATTCCCCGCAGATGTGAAGCAACGCCCCGTCGCGAACCCGATTGCGCACAGCGCTCCGTTAACACGGCTCTATCCGCACCCCCCGCCTGATTCAGCATCGCCGTAGACTGAATGAAGAGACTGGCGTCCATGAATTTCCTTCCAAACCTCAATTCGAGACGAAAGAACAAGCGCCAACCCGGACAATCATGCGCAAGTCACTACCTATGGTAGCGCTTCTCTTACCCCTCCCTCAACCGAGCATCCGATGACCTGGCAACGATGGGACAAGAGAATGCCCAAACGCGCCGGTACACTTTTTCTTTCCTGCCTCACATTACCTTGATCACAGCGCTGTTGCCGTTTAGTGGAGACCGCGTTACAGCCTCCCCTCGGAATTTCGAAGTGGACCTCTGTTCGAATCTGCATAAAGTTTTCTATTTCCTATCCCTCGTCATGAGCGTATCAATGTTCAAGCATCGTTGTTCCAACTAAGGGAAAGCAATCTGGCAGCCAAAGGTGGACAGAGATGATCCAGTGCAACAGTCACGGATACTTGCCGACATCTTCATATCCGGCAAACAGCTCTCGAACGCGGAGCCCTAAGTTCGAGAGGATCGGCGTTGATCACCTTGAGTCTGTTATTCCGGGCGCCCAGTTGATTGGCAGGCCCAAGGGCCACATACCGGTCAGGTGATCGCATGCTGTCCCCTGAACGTATGCTGCCCCTTGAAAGTGAAAGCGAGGCACGCGTCGCCATTTTGATGGCCGTGCTCAACGGTGAAAAATTCCTGGATGATCAGTTCAGGTCGCTGGAAGCGCAAACTATTCCCACCATCGACATATGGGCGAGCGATGACGGTTCGTCCGACGGTTCACTCGCCCTTCTGAAGCAGTGGCAGGCGCGTTGGAAAAAAGGGCATTTCCAAATTCTGGCTGGTCCGCAAAGAGGTTTTGCTGAAAACTTCCGCAGCTTGATGATGCGCAGCGATATCGAGGCTGATTTCTTCGCTTTCTGTGACCAGGACGACATCTGGGACGAGGACAAGCTGGAAATAGCCGTGGCGCAACTTTCGCAAAGCTGTGCTGACCAGGCGGGGCTTTATGCATCGAGAACCCGCATCATCGATGCAAGCGGTAATCCGGTCGGCGTTTCCCCACTATTCAGGAAAGAGCCGAGTTTCCGTAACGCCATCGTCCAGAATATCGGTGGCGGAAATACCATGCTCGTCAATCGCCGCGCCTGGAGCATTATCCGGGAAGGTGCACGGCGAACCGGTTTCGTCAGCCACGACTGGTGGTCATATCTGCTTGTAAGCGGCGCTGGAGGGCAAGTCATCTATGATCCGACACCCAGGACCGGCTATCGTCGCCATGAGAAGAACCTGGTTGGCGATAACGCAAGCATAGGCGCCCGCATCGACAGGCTTCGCCGTCTACTCGCGGGGGAATTCGCGGTATGGAACCAGCGCAACATCGATAGCCTCGAACGATGCGAGGATTTACTCGATGCCGATTCCAGGAAAGTGTTTGAGGAATTCAAGCATATTCGCCGCCTGATTGCGTTCACGGCGCTATCGGAACTCATGAGATCCGGCATCCGCAGGCAGACCCTCATCGATAACGCCGCCCTCTTTTCAGCCGGCATGATGGGCAAGTTGTAGAGCGGTCAATAGCGCAAATTCAGAGATACCGGCGGGGTGGCCTTCGGCCAAAATAAGAACCGCGCCAAACACAGGAAAACGGACTTCCCTGTGTTGAATTGCGCTCACAAAAATGGTTTACCAACAACGTGGATCAGCTTTCAAAAAGGGGGAGCACGTTGAAGGGAATAATTCTGGCGGGTGGTAGTGGCACACGTCTGTACCCGCTGACTTTAACGATCTCGAAACAAATTCTCCCGGTCTACGACAAGCCGATGATTTTCTATCCCCTGAGCGTTCTGATGCTGGCGGGGATCCGAGAAATACTGGTGATTTCGACACCGCGCGATCTCGTGGCGTTCAAATCATTGCTGGGTGACGGAAGCGAATTCGGCATCGCCGTTTCCTATGCCGAGCAGCCCCATCCGAACGGACTTGCCGAAGCTTTCATAATCGGTCGCGAATTCATCGGAGACGACAATGTCGCGATGATTCTCGGAGACAATATTTATTACGGCGATGGCCTTTCCAATCTGTGCCAATGGGCGGCGAAGCGGACATCCGGCGCTTCCGTTTTTGCGTATCATGTCGAGGACCCCGAACGTTATGGTGTCGTCACCTTCGACAAGGTTACAGGCCAGGCCCTTTCAATTGAGGAAAAGCCCGCAAAGCCCAAATCCAACTGGGCGGTTACCGGCCTTTATTTCTACGACAATGACGTCGTCGAGATCGCCTCATCGATTAAGCCGTCCGCCCGTGGGGAACTGGAGATCACGACGGTCAACAACATCTATCTCGAACGCGGCGCGCTTCATGTGCAGCAATTGGGCCGAGGATATGCGTGGCTCGACACCGGAACCCATGACAGCCTGCATGAAGCCTCGTCCTTTGTCCGCACGATAGAGCACCGGCAAGGCATCAAGATCGCCTGCCCTGAAGAGATCGGAATGGAGATGGGCTGGCTCAACGCCGAGCAGGTGATGCGTCGTGCGGAGAAGCTCGGAAAAACAGAATACGGCGCCTATCTGCGCCGTCGTGTAGCGGAATTTTTCGAACAATGATCAATATCAACCCGCTAGGCCTCGATGGCGTTCTCGAAATCACGCCGCGAAAATTCGGCGACGCTCGTGGTTTTTTCTCCGAGACCTACAACAAATCGAGCTTCACAGAAGCTGGGATCGATCTTGAGTTTGTTCAGGACAACCATTCCTACTCCGCCGCAAAGGGCGTTTTGCGCGGGCTGCACTATCAGCTCAGCCCGCGCGCGCAGGACAAACTCGTACGGGTTGTCCGCGGCTCGATATTGGATGTGGCGGTCGACATCAGACGGGAATCGCCCGATTTCGGCAAGTGGGTTTCTCTTGTCGTTTCAGCGGAGAAGTGGAACCAGATTCTCGTTCCAAAAGGCTTTGCCCATGGTTTCGTTACGCTCGAAGACGATACCGAGGTGGTCTACAAGGTAACGGACGTCTATTCGCCAGAACACGATCGATCCATCCGCTACGACGATCCGGCCATCGGAATAGAATGGCCGATTGCAGCAACCGAAATACAGTTGTCGGACAAAGACCGGAATGCGCCGCTGCTCTCCGCGGCGGAAGTTTTTGGCTAAGGGATGGGATACCGATGAAGAACATACTGGTAACCGGAGGAGCGGGCTTTATCGGGTCGGCCGTTTGCCGTTATCTGGCAAGCAATCCCGAAATCAATGTCGTCAATGTCGACAAGCTTACCTATGCAGGCAATCTCGCCTCGCTGCGCCAGATCGAAAATCACCCGAATTATCGATTCCATCAGGTCGATATATGCGACGACGTCAAAATGCTCGATATTCTCCGGGCAGAGAAGATCGATGCGATTATGCATCTCGCTGCGGAGAGCCATGTCGATCGTTCGATCGACGGCCCCGGCGCATTCATCGAGACGAACATCGTCGGTACCTATCGCCTGTTGAACGCAACGCTGACCTACTGGCGAGACCTGCCGTCCGAAAAAAAGGAGGCATTCCGCTTTCACCACGTTTCCACCGACGAGGTGTTCGGCGATCTTCCATTCGACAGCGGCATCTTCACCGAAGAAACACCTTATGCTCCGTCGTCTCCCTACTCCGCATCCAAGGCGGCATCGGACCATCTTGTATCAGCCTGGCACGAGACTTACGGCTTGCCGGTGGTGTTATCCAACTGCTCCAATAATTATGGGCCGTATCACTTCCCCGAAAAGCTCATTCCGCTCGCGATTCTGAACGCGCTCGACGAAAAGCCCCTCACTGTATATGGCGCGGGAGCCAACATCCGGGATTGGCTTTATGTCGAAGATCATGCTCAAGCGCTCGCTTGCGTCATCACCAAAGGCGGGCCAGGCGAGCGCTACAATATCGGTGGCCGCGCCGAGCGCACCAATTTGAGCGTTGTGGAAGCGATTTGCGATATTCTCGACAAGAAGAAGCCGCGAAAATCCGGCAGGTCCCATCGTGAACTGATTACTTTCGTGACCGACAGGCCGGGCCATGACCGGCGCTATGCCATAGACGCCTCCAAAATCGAACGGGAGCTGGATTGGAAGCCTCGCGAAACGTTTGAGACCGGCCTGGCGCGCACCGTCACCTGGTATCTGGAAAATTCCTGGTGGTGGCGGCCCATTAGGGAAACGACCTACGCCGGCGAACGCCTGGGTTCAGCTATGAAGGGCGCGGCATGAAGCTGCTGGTAACCGGCAAGGAAGGACAGGTCGCGCGTAGCCTTGTCGAAAGGGCGTCCGGGCTCCACGACGTGACGGTAATCACCGTAGGTCGACCTGAAATGGACCTCGCGGATCCGATTTCGATCCAACATGCCATCGGTGATGCCAACGTCGATATTGTGGTGTCCGCCGCCGCCTATACGGCCGTCGATCAGGCTGAAGACGAGCCAGAACTGGCGCATGCGGTAAATGTGACCGGAGCGCACGCTGTTGCCAGCGCGGCCGCCACCCGCAATATTCCGGTAATACACCTGTCGACCGACTATGTCTTTTCGGGAACGTCGAACGCGCTCTATACGGAAGAGGACGCTACGGATCCGCAATGTGTCTACGGACGGACAAAACTTGCGGGGGAATTGGCGGTGGCGTCCGCCAACCCGCAACATGTCATCCTGCGCACGGCTTGGGTATACAGCCCTTACGGCAAGAATTTCGTCAAAACGATGATGAGGCTGGCGGCCGAACGGGATGAAATATCCGTCGTTTCGGATCAATGGGGAAACCCCACATCTGCGCTGGATATCGCGGACGGTATCATTCACATAGCCGAGCGGATTCTTTCCGACGACAGAAATGCGCCTTATGGCCTTTTCCACCTGACGGGTACGGGTGAAACAAACTGGAGCGGTTTTGCGGACGAAATCATGAAGACCAGCCCGGTCCATGGAGGCCCGACGGCTGTAATTCGACCAATCAGCACTAGCGACTACCCGACCAAGGCCAAACGACCCGCCAACTCGCGATTGGCGACCGAAAAGCTCAAAGCAGCCTATGGCTGGAAGGCGCCGCGATGGCAAACTTCTCTCGGTGAGGTCTCAAAAAGGATACTTGTCGGGTGAAATCGGGATCTTCGATGCCGGATGAACGGAAACGGGATACCCGTTGCGTACTCGGCTGATATAAAACGCTATGTTAACAATTAATCGCCCGGCCGAGCTTTGGGGTCAGTTCGCTGCAGAACTGCGAAAGCTGAAACTCGTCTATAATCGTATCCTTCTGGAAACCCGCCGCAACGCACGGCCTGGGTTCGACCTCCAGGACGGAAAGGGCGAAATCGTCGGCCGTTTCGAAGAGATCAAGGTCGAACGCGGCATGGTACACCTGAAGGGGTGGACGATAAAACCCGCTCTCCGGCTGATCTCGGGATCCGTCCGTCGTTCGATCGCTCCAGACCAGGCCCGTCACGATATCAATGATGCTCTGGGTTTACGGCTTGATACGCGCACCGGCTTCAACATCAATTTTCCTTTTCGCGACGATGACCTGTGTGTTGAATTTGACGGAATAGACGGTCCCCGGGCCTATGCGTTCACCGCGATGACGCGTATGGAGCGCGCATATTCCACTGGCTCGATCTTCTTCCATCTCGCATGGGTGGGCGTCAGAAACATCCCTCTTCTGTTTCGATATTTCGTCCTGCGCGATCCCCTTGCCGCAAGTCGGCTGAAAGATCAGTACTTCACTTTCGAGCGCAAGCCTGAGGTGGATCTGGCCACCGGCATTCTGACCCAGAGTTCGCCGCAGCTGGTGCTCGATGAGGAGGTATTCATCATTCTTCCCATTTATAACGGGTATGAACTTTTACCCGAAGTGCTGGACCGCGTCGATCGTTTCACCGAAGGACCATTCCGCCTCATCATCGTGGAGGACTGTTCCACGGACGAGCGTGTGCGCCCCTGGCTGCGGAATTGGGTTGCCGGTCGTCAGTCGAGAGTTCTTCTGATCGAGAATGAACACAATCTCGGCTTCATACAGGCGGTCAACAAAGGACTGGCAGCCGCGGAAGGGCATCACGTCGTTCTCCTGAACTCCGATGCCTTTGTGCCCGAAGGGTGGCTCTCCCGGCTCATGGCGCCGATCATCGCCGATGAGACGGTAGCCTCGGCCACGCCGATGTCCAATGACGCCGAGATTTTCTCCGTGCCGGTGATATGTCGGAAGGCCGACCTGCAACCCGGTCAGGTGGACGAGATCGATTCCGTCGCGCGCAATATTGACGCGGCGGTTCTCTCGCTTGAAGCACCGACCGGCGTGGGCTTCTGCATGGCGATGAACAAGACGTTCCTCGGCCGCATTCCGGCGTTCGACCAGGCCTTTGGGAAAGGCTACGGCGAAGAGGTCGACTGGTGCCAGAAAACGCGGGCGCTCGGCGGGCGTCATGTAGCGGTGCCGAATCTGTTCGTGGAACACCGTGGCGGCAGTTCATTCGGCCTGGAGGCGAAAACCCGTCTGGTGCGCTCGAACGGCGCGATCATCTCACGGCGATATCCCGATTATGACGGGGATGTTCAGAATTTCATTGCAACGGATCCGCTTCTATCTGCCCGGATTCTACTGGCCATTGCAGCAATCAAGAGGCCGGCCAGGCCCCTGCCGGTCTATTTCGGCCACGATATGGGCGGTGGCGCCGAGGCTTATCTGCAAAACCGCATCAAATCGGAAATCGAAACGCTCGGCCAGGGCGCAGTCACCGTGCGCGAGCGCACGGGCGCCGGACTCTACGAGATGGAAATCCATTCCGCCGCGGGCAGAACCAGGGTTCACACCGATAATCCCGGGAACCTGCGTGACCTCCTCCATACCGCCGATCAGCTCGATCTGGTCTATTCCTGCATCGTCGGATCACGCGATCCGCTCAAGCTCGCCGCCTTGATGACGGAGCTTCGCCGTCCCCGGGATTGTCTCTCGGTCCTCATCCACGATTATTTTCCGCTCTGCCCGTCCTATACGCTCCTGGACAACAACGGGAAATATTGCGGAATCCCGACAATTGAAGTCTGCACGGTCTGCCTCGGGGCCGGCAACCCCAACAGCGCGGTGGCCGATGCCGATATCCGCGAATGGCGGAAGGTGTGGGGCGACATGATGACCGCTGCTGAGCAAATCGAGGTCTTTTCCGAAAGCAGCCGGGAGATCGTTTCCAGAGCCTATCCGACGATTGCACCCAAGATCACGGTTAAGCCACACCGCCTTCGTGCCCTCCCCTCACCCGTAACGCCGCCCAACGCCCGCGTCCTGACGATCGGAATCCTGGGCAATATCGGCTATCAGAAAGGCGCGTCTGCGGTGAGGGAACTGGCGGCCGCTCTTCCGAAGGACCGAAGCGTCCGTATCTCCGTCATCGGGAATTTCGATTACCGCTTTCATCATTCCGCGATCAACGTCTATGGCCAGTATCAACTCGAAGACCTCACCAGCATCGCCGCACAGCAGCAGATCGGATGCTGGCTGATGCCGTCGATCTGGCCCGAGACCTTCTCCTATTCCATCCACGAAATGCTGGCGACCGGCCTTCCGGTCTTCTGCTTCTCGCTCGGCGCACAGGCCGCAGCTGTCGCCAGATCGGAAAACGGCCATGTCCTGAAAGCTCTTCCGGACCAGCCCAGCGAAATCCTGAATGAGATTCTCAACGTGATGCGCCAGATATCGAAATCGGCTGCATGATACTTATGGCCGGAACGAACAGGAACGTGGAAATAAATGCCCAACCTTTGTATAAAACCTTCAACGCTTGCCTTCCCTCTGCCGCTATGAAAAGAAATAACGAATCGAGGGCGCGGAAGATTGTTGTGGCGCTCAAGCGCCGGTATCGGACATCGCGAGTGGGTGGGGGCTCAGTAGAAACGAGTGGGATGTTTCACCTGTGAAGAAAGCAGCTAAAGCAATCGATCCGCAGCAGCGCATTTGTGTTCTCGTTCTAGGCATGCACCGTTCCGGCACGAGCGCGTTGACCCGGGTGTTGAACCTCGTTGGTTGCGATCTGCCCAAAACCGTGATGCCGGCACATCCCACGAATGAAACGGGGCACTGGGAACCCACCCCGATCGCCCAGCTAAATGATCGGATCCTCACTTCCGCAGGCACCAAGTGGGATGATTGGCTGGAGTTCACTTCTCACCAGCTCAATTCTTCTCAAATAGACAGGTTCCGCGAAGAAGCCATCGCAACGCTCGAACAGGAATTCGGGGATTCGCGCCTGTTCGTCCTCAAGGAACCCCGCATCTGCCGTCTCGCACCATTCTGGATCGAGACCCTTCAGCACGCCGGCATCCGTCCGCTGGTCATAACGCCTGTACGCAATCCGCTCGAAGTCGCGGCTTCGCTACAAAAGCGCAACGGCTTTGACCCTTCCTATGGCCATCTCCTGTGGTTGCGCCATATGCTGGATGCCGAATTCACTTCGCGTGGAGTGTCGCGCTATTTTACCAGTTACGACCGGCTGCTGACTGTGTGGAGCGCGGTCCTCAAAGACGCAGAGAGCACTCTTGAGATTTCCTGGCCACGTATGTCCGGTGAAGCGAGCATGGAAATCGATGCCTTTCTTTCAGAGAGATACCGGCATCACAAGGAAACGCCCGAGCGTGTCCTTGAAAATCCGGCCCTTTCAACATGGCTCCGCGAAACCTTTACGATCTTCGATAGATGGGCGCGAAGCCGCGAACAACCAGAAGATTTTGCTGCGCTCGACCAGCTGCGCGGCGAGCTGAATGCTGCCGCGCCGGCTTTCGCTGATCTGATTGCTCGAGGGCGGGAGGCCGATCTCAAGACCAGAAAGCTAGCCGAAGCAAATGCCCAGCTTTCGCAGATGGAAAACTCTTTAGAGCAACATCGCTACGAGACGAAACGAGCGACGGCGGAGCTAACATCCGCCCGCGAGGAGCTGAATCGCATAACAGTCCACAGAGGCGAAATGGAAAAACTTGCCGAGGGTTTCAAGGAACACACCGAACTCCTTCTTGCCGATCTCCGGGAGAGGCGCAAGTTGGAGAATGCAAGCCATCTCCAATTGAAGGACAGGGAAGAGGCGCTTCTTATTGTGCAGAAGCAGATGGCAGAGGCAACAGAGGCGCTGGTGCTTACACGAACGCAGGCAACGGAAGCCCAGTCGTCAGTCGACGCCCTGCGGAAGGATCTGGCCGCGCAGCGTCAAAGCCACGCCCAGGAAATTGAACGCATGACGCGTGAAACGGCAAAGATACGCAACGAAAACGATAATGAAATCCGCAAACTCAAAGCCGAGATTGAGCGCGCAAAAGCCGAGCGTGACAAATTACAAACGCGGCTGAAGGAGCGTTTCGAAGAGATCACCACGTTGACGCGCCTATTGCAGCAGCACGAGCAGAGAACAAACCGCTTTAGCCAAATTCGACAATTGCCCGGCACCACACGTCGAATTGTAAGGGCAGCCGGAAAGCGGCGCCATTGGGCCAATCTCTGGCACCGCATCCGCTATGCCGGCGCACTCGGACGCCTAGAACGCTCCGGTATTTTCGATGAAAACTGGTATCTGTCGGAAAATCCGGACGTCTCCGCTAGAGGTGTAGACCCGGCGCTACATTATATCCGCTTTGGTGCTGCGGAGGGCCGCCAACCGAGCGCGACAGCGGCACCCGGTCAGCTTGCATGATAAACATTTGATTTGGGGGCTTTGAATGACGAGCGTTAACAACAAGGATGTTGAATTAATTCACGCATCTGGCCTTTTTGATGCCGATTGGTATCTCAAAGAATATCCTGACGTAAAAGCCTTAGGTATAGATCCGATTAAGCATTACCTTTGGTTGGGTTGGAGACTGAAACGAAATCCTTCTCAAAAATTCGATGCTATTACTTACTTCAAGATCCACTCTGACGTTGCGGCTGCAGGTATTAATCCACTTTTACACTACGTAAAGTGGGGTCGCCGCGAAAATCGTGCGTTCGCTCCTATACCGGAGAAGGCAACTGCTCGAATAGCAAATCCCTCAAATGCGAGAATAATCATTTATGAAAGCCATAATTTAAAACTCCAAGGCGCACCCAATAGCTTGTTTGAAATTGCGTACGGCATAAAGAAACGCGGAAAATTTCATCCCATCTCAATGGCACCCCAAATGGGACCGCTGGCCGAAGCCTATCGACACAATAATATAGAGTGTCTAGAACATAAAATATCGCAATTTCGGCTAACCAGTCCGGCAGAACGCGACAAATGGATAAGTAATTTAGCAAACCATTATAAAAACTCAGGTGGAACACTTGCGCATGTTAATACTTTGCAAAACTTTCATTGTATTTTAGCCGCACACAAAGCCGGAATTCCATCAATATGGAATATCCGTGAAAGTGAAGATCCAGAAACCTATTACGATTACTTGCCTAGGGATCTTCGACAGATTGCATACTCATGTTTCTCTAAAGCAAGCGCTGTTGTATTCGTTGCAGAAGCAACTCGTAGCAAATGGCGATCGCGCCTAGATAATGTTGTAGAGAACCTGACAGTATTGAACGGCATTGATATCACGCGCTTGATGCGCTTCGTCTACGGCACGAATCGACCTTCGTTGCGAGCCTCGCTAGGTATAAGTGAAGATGATGTGTTGCTGCTAAGTGTTGGTACTGTTAGCCCAAGAAAAGGGCAACAAGATTTAATAGATTCTCTTAAGCACATTGATGAAACAACAAAACAGAGAACCGTTTTAGCAATAGCCGGCATGAATGAAAGCCAATATTCTCGCAATATCCGCGAGCAACTTGACGATTTGTCAAAACAAGGCTTACGGGTAATTTCTGTCCAAGAATCGGCATCGGAGGCTGAACGGCGGAAAATTGCTGAGCTATACTTGGCCGCAGATGTTTTTGTAATGAATTCACGGATCGAAAGCTATCCAAGAGTGATTTTGGAAGCGATGGAGTTTGGGCTAGCTATTATTTCAACGCCTTGTTTCGGCGTGAAGGAACAACTCGTGGATAAAGAAAGTGGCTTGTTTTATGATGAGGGTGACATCGAAAAACTTCACGACCATCTCCGCCTTCTTTGCAACAAGCCAGAAGAGAGGCGCAGGCTTGGATTAGCAGCGCGAAAGCGTTTGTCTAGCTTGAACTCCTATGATCAGATGCTCGAGGCATATGAAGCCCTCTACGAACGCATATTAGCAGCCCACCAAGCCAATTCCTGATGAAAAGCGCCTGATATGACCCTAACATTCCGAAATCCTAGCAATGCCGTTGCGAACCCGCAGTTATCCATTCTTGTGATTTCTCGAACCGCAGAGAACATGACACGCCTCCTAAAGGCCGTCGCAGAGAACGGAATTGGCGCTTCCTATGAAGTTCTTTGTTCGTGGAACGGTGAAACCGCCGATACCAAAAAGATCGAATGTCCAGACGGTCTCGGTTTTCATCTGGTAGAGCAGAGACCTTACAACTTTGCACGTAATAATAATGCATTAGCCCGATTTGCGCGAGGTGAATATGTATTGTTTCTAAACGATGATGTGATACCCGATCGTGGAGCGATTCATCGAGCGCTGGCGGAAATCGCTAGTCCAGCTGTTGGGATGGTTGGTATCAACCTTCGTTATCTCAATGAAAAGCTGCAACATGCGGGGGTTTTTTTTAATGAGGATGGCTCTCCTTATCACCGCCTAAAGCACCAAGTAAAATGGGACGACCCACGACTTTCAACCGATATGTTTGTCCCAAGTGTCACTGGCGCGTTCATTTTGATGCGAAAGGTGGAATTCGATGCCTTGCGATTCGATGAAAAGTTTAACGTTTGCGGCGAGGATATAGCGCTCAATCTTTCCTATCGTGAGAAGTTCGACAGAGAAATACTTTATGTTTCCAGCGCTACAGCGTTGCATATAGAGAATGCCACACGCAAGAAGACTGGAGAAACCAGAACGCCTCGAGAGGACCTAGAGCGTATCCTGACTTATTCCAAGCGCCTGCACAATGGTCGACCCCTTACTGAGGTGCGCCGTCCGCGTGTACGCATTATCACCGAAAAGCCGGGATGGATCATGCACCGCATGGCTGATGAAATTTCTAAGCACATGGGGGCACAAAATGTCCGTATAAATGAAGATTGGCCAGATGCAGAGATTAATTATTATATCAATTATGGTTACTTCAATGCTAAACCGAAAACTGGCACTACAGTGGCGAATTTTACCCACTATGACCCTGATCATCTTGCAGATAAATTTATTCAAACAGCTCACGAGGTAGACCACTGTGTTGCTATATCGGAAGCTACAGCGGATATCCTCCGCAGTTTCGATGTTCCCGACAGCAAGATAACCATGATTGTAACGGGCGCAGATACTCACTTCCGCCCCATGCTTACAGTAGGTCTCGTTGGACGAACTTACCCTGGGGGTCGTAAGGGCGAAGATATCGTCCAAGCGCTCCTTGAAGATCCTGACATAACGGAAAAGGTAAGGATCGTTGCGACGAAAGAAGGCTGGAACGTGCCGGTCTGGAATCTGGAGTCCGCCGATTTTTATCGGGCTGTGAACTACTTGCTGGTACCAAGTCGTCTCGAAGGAGGCCCGGTCCCATTTATGGAGGCGCTTGCATGCGGAACAATGTCAATTGCGCCTGAGATTGGCGTCATCCCACAATTCCCGCACGTGTCCTATCCTGTTGGTGACGTGACAGCGCTCAAAAAGGTATTGATAGAGTTGGCTGATCAGCACGTCTTACAGCGGCACTTCCTGTCGTCTCGGATGAGGGGCCTCAACTGGAGTGGGTGGGCTATCGAACACGAAAAACTCTTCCGCGAACTCCTTTGGCGGCAATCGTTGACTTGAACTCAATCAAACTGCGCTCCATACCTTTCGACAAGGATAATCGTACAAAAGCCCCCGTCTCTTGAAAGGAATCCCTACCCACTTTGATAATACGGCTAGCTAGTTTTTCAACGAGGGGTACCGATATGAGCATTCGCGACATCGAGAGAAGAAGATTCGGTGATAGAGTCGAGAAGCTCCGGCGTAAAATACAGGTTGGAGCGCGAGGAAGAAAGAACGGCCCTGATTGGATTGCCATTGACAAATTCGATACCGGGCCACTGATCGATGAAAACGTCGATCTTCATGACCTCCCATACGACGACTGTTCGGTTGATTGTTATGTGTGTAATGCGGTTTTGGAACACGTATTCGAGCCACAGCTCGCAATCTTCGAAATGTATCGAACCCTAAAAGTGGGCGGCTTTATCTGGGTCGAAGTGCCGTTTAATCAGTTCTATCACGCCCACCCACATGATTTCCGACGCTGGACCGTCCAAGGGCTGGCTTGGGACATGTATCGTTTCAAGCAACATGGCGCCGGCATAACGGCTAATGCCTCACGTGAAATACGCAATATTGCCAAGACAATGCAGAATGAAAGCACAATTAGCAAAATTTCTGAAACTTCCATTGCTAATTTAGAAAATCTCGTCGAAGACTACTCTGGTTCTGCAAAAATACTTCGCTTATATAGCGGATGCTTTTTTTGGGGCGAGAAAACGGAACACAAAATCGATGAAATTGATCTCGTGTTTATGTCCCGTCTAAGAAGACGCGTTCTCGAAGCTAAGTAATCAGCAGAACCAGCGATTTACCATCTGTTGCTTTCAGTTCAGGAAACTTCCTTCTCCGCTTTCCTCCCAAACCACTCCTCGGCCGGTTGAAACGCTTTCACCCGGCCTTTCTCCAGTTCGAGAATCTTGTTGCAGGTGCGTTTAAGCAGAGCATGATTGTGGCTGGCGAGCACGATGATGCCGGCCTTTTCGGCCAGTTCGTTCATCCGCTTTTTGGCCTTGTCCTGGAAATTGGGGTCGCCCGCGCCGATCCACTCGTCCATCAGGAGGATTTCGGGTTCCAGGCTCGTCGCGACGGAAAAGGCGAGCCGCGCGGCCATGCCCTGGCTATAGGCCTTGAAGGGGATGTCGATGAAATCACCGAGCTCGCTGAATTCGATGATCTCATCCATCCGCTTCTCGATCTCGGCCTGGCTCCAGCCGTTGATCAGCCCGCGCAGCATGATATTACGCCGGCCCGTGGCCTCGCGGCGGAAGCCGAGATTGATGTTGAACAGGGCATCCACGCGACCTTCTATGACGGCGTGCCCCTTCGTTGGCTCGTAGATGCCGTACAGCACCTTGAGGAGCGTCGTCTTGCCGGCGCCGTTGGTTCCTACCAACCCCAGCCGGTCGCCCGCCTCCAATGAGAAATTCACGTCGTCCAGCGCCGTGACGAAGCGAGCCCGTCGCCCGCCATCGATATGACCGCCTGTCGGCACACGATTGTCCCGCGGCGCAAGCGTCAGCTTCTGTCGCAGCCTGTAGGTCAGGCCCAGATGTTCGGCACGGATCGAAATCATTAAAGCACGAATACGATTTGTTTTCGAAATTTGCCAAGCAAAAAGATAGCTGCGACCCAAAGTGCCGCAGCGATGAAAAGGCAGATGACGAATGAGTGGACCGGAACCTGACCTTCCGTGATCGGCAGCCGCACGGTTTCGATGAAATGCGTGAATGGGTTCCAGTGATAAAGCTTGCCGCGAATGTCGTTGCCCGCATGCACCCAGAAGATCGGCGTCAGGAACATGCCGACCCGCATGAGATTGGAGACGATGAACTGCAGGTCGGGAAAGAAGGCGCCCGCAACGGCGCAGACGATGATCGCCGCGGGAATGGTGAGGATGATCTGCACGATACCGAGAAGCGACCAGAGCCAGATTGTAGTCGGCATGGTTCCGGTGATGAGCAGGATCGCCAGGCAGCCGAGCGCCGCATATCCCGTGCGGATCAGCGATTGCATCGTCAGCCGAAGCACATAGACCGACAATGGCAATGTCGTTCCCTGGAGGAAACTCTCTTCGCGGTTGAAGAGCGTGACGCCCAGGATCACGACCTCCTGAAGGAAAAGCCAGACGAGCATTCCGATGGAGACGTAGGCCGGGAAATTGTGCTCGGTCGAGTTCAACCCGAAGATGAGGACAAATGTGCCGACATAGATGAGATAGTTGAGCAGCAGCCAGAGCGGCCCCAGCGCGGTGCGCCGGTGCTGGTCGCCAATATCCTCGCTGGCAAGTGCGATCCACACCCGCCTCATCCTGAGACCGGTGAGGATATCGTCTATCGCGGCGCTGATCGTGCGGCCCATTACGTCCTCTTTTTGAAGTCGCGCGGAGTTAACACATCGAGGCTTAAATGCAAAGACGAAGGGCCAGAACCGCCTTGCAAAGCGAATGCTTCTTCCGGATTGGCGAGGCCATATGCGCGCATCCAGGCATTTCCCGCACGACGCCAGCCGGCATTTGGGAACAATTATGCCACGGTTTCACTTTCTATGTGGAAAGGAAGGCGTTCGTACATGAGCAGGCATATCGCTGCAGTGCTGTTGATGCAATTGGCATGGCTCGGCTGGTCGGGACCGGCCGCAGCGGCACCGCTCGATCGCTTCACCGGCTCTTTTCGTGCTTCGGGGACGGTCGTTGAAGGCCCAAAAGCCACCGCTCATCGGGCGCGGTGCAACTTTGTGGTTGAGCCATCGGGCGCAAACCGCATCGCCTTGCGAGGGACATGCAGCGCCTATCTGGTCTTCACGCGAACGATCAGCGCCGATCTCGCCCTCAGCGGCCGCTCGGGTCGCGTGACCGGCACATATAGTGGCGCTCGTGTCGGCACGGCGCGGCTTTCCGGTAGGATGCGCGGCGGAGCTGTTGAGATGACCGTCAAATGGCCAAAGCCGCTCTATGGGGATACGACCGCCAATATGCGGATCGTCAGCCTCGACCGGAACAGGCTGAAAATCCTCGTGACAGACCGCATCGGCGCGCGAGGACCAACCCGCCAGACAACGGATCTGACGCTGGTGCGCCGCTGACCCTTCACACCCGAACCTTTGCCGTTCCACGCCCGGTAACCGCCGGATATCAAATTTGAACGGCGGACGGAGAGCACGTCCGAAAACAACTGTATCATCCCAAAAATTCCCCGAAACCCTGCCATTGACGGACACGGCCGCCATATGATGGCCCGCTCCAGCCTTGATCGTCCTCATGCGGGGCTCTTGTGCATTGCAGCATCGCGACGTTAAGCTGCTGGCTCCACTCGATTCAAATATTTGGCTGGTTGTCTTTCGAGTTCAGCATTTGTTCGAAAGCCTGTCCCAACGAGACGCAAATATTGGAATTGGACCAGTAGGACGAGGGTTGCCGATGACAGAGCATGATCCCCGAGAAATCAGCATTGGCCACCAGACCCGCATCGAATGTCTAGACGGGCTGCGGGGATTGGCATCCCTCTGGGTGATGATCGGTCATGCGCTCCTGCTGACGGGCTGGCGCTTGCCGGTTCTGTCGGAGCCTGATCTCGGCGTCGATCTCTTCATCATGCTCTCCGGCTTCCTGATGGTGTTTCACTATCAGTTGCGTGCCAGCAAGGAACCATGGGAGCTAACTTCCACCTGGAGACGCTTCTGGATTCGTCGTTACTTCAGGATTGCCCCGCTCTATTATCTCCTCCTGGCCATTGCCCTCGCTCTTGGCCCCTGGCTGTTCGAAGCCAGAATGGTCATCGATCATTTTCTCGGCAGGATTCCGCAGGCGCCATACCGCTTCCTCGACCACAGCCTGACAAACGGGCTGATGCATCTCAGCTTCCTTTTCGGCCTCTCGCCGGACTATGCCTATCGGACGCCGCTGCCGGACTGGAGCATCGGGCTCGAGATGCAGTTTTATGCAGCCTTTCCCTTCATCATGCCTTTGCTGCGGAAAACCGGCTGGTTGAAGGGCGCCCTGCTCACGGCTCTCATTGCAGCCGCGATCTGGTTGATGCTCAAGCTCACCGGAATCCGCTTTCCCATGCCGGCGTTCCTGCCGTTGAAAATGCATATGTTCCTCTGTGGGATGCTGTTGGCGCTTTCCCTTCAGGCCAATAGAACGAAGGCTGTTCTCCACGGCATGGCAGCAACGGCACTTGCCTTGCTGCCGATCGGTGGCGACATGACGATGGCAAAAATGCTGATGCGGGTTCTCCTGGTCACGGTCTTTTTCGCCTTGCTTTATCATCGCCTGCTGGGCGGAAACCTGGCCGCCAGGCTCGAGGCGCTTTCCTCCTTCCTCGGAAACCGCTTTTTCCATTGGCTGGGGGAGTTGTCCTTTGGCGCCTATCTCTGGCATTTCATCTTCTTGCAGCCTATTGCCGCCTATTTCATCGCCGCCTTTGGCGACACGCTCGCGCCGCCCGCGCGCTTTATGGCGGTGACCGTCATCCTGATACCCCTCGTCTACGCGGCCGCCTGTGTGACTTTCCTAGCGGTCGAAAAACCCGGTCAGCGTTTAGCCAAGTATCTGATCGCCAGGAAAAGACCTTGGTTGGCCGGCGAAGCAATACAATGATTGCCATCTGCCCCGGCTACTTGCGTGTGGTGTAATCCGCGGTAATCGGCAGTGTCAGGATGGCCACGCACTGGCGGCAAAGGCAAAAAGCCTTACCGCGGCCCTCCTCTCTCACATACATGAAGAACCAGAACACGGGCGCTGCTTTGGCGAAGCGATGAGCATGCCGGCAGCCAGGCTCGGGATATCACGGAAGAAACTGGAAATTCTCTGCGCTGACACCTCGTATTCAGTATTTTCTTAAGTTGACATAATGAAGCAAAGCAATTCTATGATTTTAAGCGCAAGTTAACTGACGAATCACATGCTATGTGAAATAAGATATTATATTAGGTAGTGTTAATTCTGTATCGCCTGCCAATTCACGCAAGATCATCATTCAGGGGGCTCTCCATGAAATTGAGATCATTGGCAATCCGGTCGATTGCTTCAATCGCCGCAGCATTCACCCCATCCGTTGCCTGGGCTCATGCTGGAACCGGCGCAGCGGCTGATTTTTCTCACGGCTTTCTTCATCCGCTTACAGGTGCCGATCATATGCTCGCCATGATCGCCGTGGGTATTCTCGCCTATCAGATCGGCGGCCGCGCGCTCTGGTTCGTTCCCTTGAGCTTTCTGCTGTTCATGGTCGTCGGCGGCACTCTGGGCGCCACGGGTGTCGACATGCCCCACGTTGAATTGGGCATTGCTCTTTCGGTCGTCATTCTCGGAGCTGCCATCGCGTTCGGCATTGCCGCGCCGCTTCTCGTGACCATGGCAATCGTGGGTATCTTCGCGGTTTTCCATGGTCATGCGCATGGTGCCGAAATGCCGGCAAGCACAAGCGCTCTTGGATATGCGCTCGGCTTCGTCAGCTCGACGGCGCTCCTGCACCTGGCCGGCATCGGCATAGGCATGCTGATCGGTCGGATCGGCGCGCGTCACGAACCGGCTCTGGTTCGCGCTGCCGGCGGGCTGATGACCGTCGCGGGACTGGGCGTTCTCGGCGGCGTGCTCTGATCTTGCTTTCAAGCCAGGCGCAAAGCGCCTGGCCGATCCCATGGATTGAAATCTTGAAGGGGCTTCGTCAATGCACCTCACTCCAAGAGAACTCGACAAGGTTCTGACCTATACCGTGGCCGATATCGCGCTGAAGCGGAAGGCCAAGGGCATCAAGCTCAATCATCCCGAAACCGTGGCCGTGCTGTCCGCCTATGTTCTCGATGGGGCCCGAGAGGGGCGCTCCGTCGAAGATGTGATGAGCGGCGCGCGCTCCGTCTTGACCATCGACGACGTGATGCCCGGCGTCGCCGACCTTATCCCGATGATCCAAATCGAGGCCGTCTTCACCGACGGCAGCCGGCTTGTGACCCTTCACCAGCCAATCCAATAGGAGCAAAGGTATGGCCGGATCAGATAAATCCAAGCGTTCCACCACCGCCAAACCGGCGTCCGCACAGAAAAAAGCGTCTAAATCGAGCCGAGCTCAGCAGCAGGCCCAATCCATACCGGTCGGTGGCTATGATCTCGCGGATAGCCCCATCGAGATCAATGCCGGCCGGCCGCGCGTCACCCTCAAGGTCCGCAACACGGGCGACCGGCCGATACAGGTCGGCTCGCATTTCCATTTCTTTGAGGTCAACAGATATCTTTCCTTCGACCGGAGCGCCGCCTTCGGCATGCGGCTCGACATTCCCGCCAACACGGCAATCCGCTTCGAACCGGGGGACGAGAAAGACGTCACCGTTGTACCATTCGGAGGCAAGCGCTTCGCCTATGGCTTCAACAATCTCGTCGACGGCTGGACCGGCGAAGGCTCCGAGCCGAACTACCGGCCGAATTTCGCCAGCGCCGTGGAGCTCGCACGCAAGCGAGGCTTCAAGACCACGTCATGAATTGTGCCGGGTGTGGATCGCCATGCCAAACGTGAGGACGAGAAGCAATGACCCAGATATCCCGCCGCCAATATGCTGATCTCTACGGCCCCACGGTGGGCGACAAGATTCGCCTGGCCGATACCGATCTCTATGTCGAGATCGAGCAGGATCTGCGAGCCGTCTATGGTGACGAGCTGCAATATGGCGGCGGCAAGACCCTGCGCGACGGCATGGGCTCCGACAGCCTCCTGACCCAGGAGGCTGGCTGCCTCGACCTCGTCATCACCAATGTGACGATCCTCGAACCTATGCTGGGTGTGGTGAAGGCCGATGTCGGTATCAGGAACGGCCGCATCGTCGGCATCGGAAAAGCCGGCAATCCCAGCACCATGGATGGTGTTACCCCTGGTCTGACGACGGGCGGATCCACCGACGCCATTTCCGGTGAGCATCTGATCCTGACGGCGGGCGGCATGGATACCCATGTCCACTTCATTTCCCCGCAGCAAACCTATGCGGCTCTCAGCAACGGTATCACAACGCTTTGGGGCGGCGGGATCGGTCCCGCCGACGGCTCGAACGGCGTGACCTCGGTCAATGGTCCGTGGAACATGGAGATGATGCTGCGGGCCATCGAGAATATCCCCATCAATGTCGGCTTCTGCGGCAAGGGCAATTCGACGGGCACCGCACCACTCGTCGAGCAGCTGAAGGCGGGCGCCGCCGGCTTCAAGGTCCACGAGGATTACGGAACCACCCCGGCTACGATCCGCTCCTGCCTCACCATCGCCGATGAATACGACGTCTCCGTCGCCATTCATACGGATACGCTCAACGAGGCCGGTTACGTCGAAGATACGATCGCGGCTTTCGACGGGCGGACCATCCATACATTCCACAGCGAGGGCGCCGGCGGTGGCCATGCGCCAGATCTTCTGAAGGTCGTCGGCCAGAGGAACGTCCTGCCCAGTTCGACGAACCCGACGCTGCCGGCCGGCGTCAATTCCGTGGCGGAACTTTTCGACATGATCATGGTCTGTCATAACCTCAATCCGAAGATCCCTTCCGATGTGGCTTTTGCCGAAAGCCGCGTCCGCGGCGAGACGATTGTTGCCGAAAGCGTTCTCCATGATATGGGGGCGATTTCCATCATCGGCAGCGACTCGCAGGCCATGGGCCGTATCGGAGAGAATTTCCTCCGCGCCTTTCAGACCGCCGACGCGATGAAGCGTGCCCGGGGCAAGCTCCCGGAGGACGCACCCGGCAACGACAATTTCCGTGTGCTGCGCTATCTGGCCAAGGTAACGATCAATCCGGCGATCACAGCCGGACTTTCGCATGTGATCGGTTCCATCGAGCCCGGAAAAGTGGCCGATCTCGTCCTTTGGTCGCCGGCCTTCTTCGGCGCCAAACCGAAGATGGTGATCAAGGGCGGCATGATCGTCTGGGCCAATATGGGCGATCCCAATGCCTCGCTGCCCACTCCGCAGCCCATGTACTATCGCCCGATGTTCGGCGCATACGGAACGGCCCTGCCGAAGACCTGCATCAGCTTTGTCTCCCGCGCCGCATATGATGCCGGCGTGAAGGAGAAGTACGAGCTCAACCGCATGGTCATTCCGGTCGAAAACACGCGGGTGCTTGGTAAGGAGCACATGGTGCGCAACGCTTACCTGCCAAAGATCGACGTCAATCCGCAGACCTTCGCCGTCACCGTGGACGGCGTCCACGCCACGGTCGATCCGCCAAAGACCATTGCGCTCAACCAATTGTATTTCTTCAGCTGATGGGGTGATGAATGATCCTGATAGAACAGGTTCTCGGCAATACCAAAGAGGTTCTCTGGAAACAGAAGCTGGATTCAGCTCGCATCGACTGGCTCGTTCTCGATCAATGGGAAGCCCAGAAGAACCGCCTGCGCAAACGCACGAGTGGCGATCTCGAGGTTGCGATTTCGCTTGACCGCAATACGCACCTGCATGACGGCGATATTCTGATATGGGACGAGGCCGGATCATGCGCCGTCGTCGTTAAAACGGAGCTGAAGTCGGTCATGGTGATCGATCTCGGCAATGTCGCGACGCAATCACCGGAAATCATCCTTCGCACATGCTTCGAGCTCGGCCATGCGCTCGGAAACCAGCACTGGCCGGCAGTGGTCAAGGGCAGCAAGGTTTTTGTTCCGCTGACAATCGACCAGAAGGTCATGAGCTCGGTCATGCGGACCCATGATTTCTCGGGCATCACGTTTGAATTCGTGCCCGGTGAGGATGTCATCCCCTATCTTGCACCGCACGAGTCACGTCGGCTGTTCGGCGGGGCCGAACCGGCTTCCCACGCCCACGCCGATCACGGCCATATGCATACCCGCGCCCACGGCCACGGCCACAGCCACAGTCATAGTTAGCGCCATGAGCGATCTCACCAGGTTGCTGCAGCTCCTCCAGTTTTCCGACTCGGCATTGCCTGTCGGTGCCTTCACCTTTTCCAACGGGCTTGAATCGGCGATCCAGAAGGGCGCTGTCCATGATGCCGCCTCGCTGCGGGAATTCGTTTTCACGGCGGTCAGGCAGGCAGCCACCCTGGACGGTATCGCGCTTCTGACGGCGCATCGGGCCGCCCAGGCAGCGGACGTTCGGTCGATCGTCGCCACGGATCACGCTGCTTATCAGCGAAGGCTCAATGAAGAGATGCGAACGATGACGGTTCGCATGGGCAAAAAGCTCGGCGAACTCGGCGAACATCTTGTCGGGACAGGCCTGCTGGCTGACTGGAACGCGATGATCCGCAGCGGCGCCACGCCTGGCACTTTCCCTATCGGCTTCGCGTTGGTGACGAGCGGGTTTGGCATCGACGCCCGCCAGGCCTTCGCAGCCCATCAATATGGCGTCGCATCCATGATCCTCGGCGCGGCGCTCCGGCTGATGCGTATCACCTTTCTCGAAACGCAGGCGATCCTGTTGGAGGTGAACGCAGCCATCGAGGAAATCTACGAGGAGATTCACACCGATACGCTGGACGACATGAGAAGTTTTGCGCCAGTCGCCGACATTCTGGCCGCGGTGCACCTGAAGGCGCATCTGCGCATGTTCATGAACTGAGGATATGATGATGAAGAAGATTACCCGGATTGGCGTGGGTGGCCCGGTCGGCTCCGGCAAGACCGCCATCGTCGAGGCGATAACCCCGCTGCTCATCAAGATGGGCATCAAGATCCTCATCGTCACCAACGACATCGTGACGACGGAGGACGCCAAGCATGTGCAACGCACGCTGAAGGGCACGCTGATCGAAGAGCGCATCATCGGTGTGGAAACCGGTGGATGCCCACATACCGCGGTGCGCGAGGATCCGAGCATGAATCTGGCAGCCGTGGAGGAGATGGAGGCGCGCTTTCCCGATACCGATCTCGTCCTGATCGAGAGCGGCGGCGACAATCTGACCCTGACATTCAGCCCCGCGCTCATTGATTTCTTCATCTACGTCATCGACGTAGCGGCCGGCGACAAGATCCCGCGCAAGAACGGACCGGGGATATCGCAGTCCGATATTCTGGTGATCAATAAGACGGATCTCGCGCCCTATGTCGACGCGAGCCTCGAAGTGATGGACCGTGATTCTCGCCTGATGCGCGGCGACAAGCCCTTCATCTTCACCAATTGCAAGACCGGTGAAGGCATTCACGAACTTGTTCATCTGATCCGCGAGAACGTGCTTTTCGATCTCGCCGTGCCGGCGGAATAGGTCGGCTGTGCTGCAGATCCATGCACCGGGGCTGGAGCAGGTCCAGGAAAAGCGCGAAGCGGCTTTCCCGGAAAAAGCAGGAACTGCTTTTCCAGCGGACTTGTGTCAAAACAAGGAATTGTCGCGCTATAGCGATGAGCCGAGACAGCTGCGCAGCGGCGGCCTTGGCAAGAACGCGTCCCTGCAGCTCGGCTTCGAACGCCGGGGGGATCGAACGGCACTCATCAAGCTCGACCGCCGCGCCCCGCTCCTCGTGCAGCAAGCGCTTTACTGGGACGAGGAGATGCCGGGGCTGCCCTGCGTCTCCATCATCAGCAATGCCGGCGGCATTCTCCAGGGCGACCGCTACGCCATCGGAATCGATCTCGCGGAGGGCGCGGAGGCGCATGTTACCACACAGGCGGCCACCAAGATCCACGAGATGGATGCAAACTTCGCCACCCAGACCCAGGACATCACGCTCGCCGCCGGCGCCTATCTCGAATATCTGCCGCTTCCCGTGATCCCGCACAAGAACTGCCGCTTCGTCAGTCACACGCGCATCAGGATCGACCCCACCGCGACGCTGCTCTATTCGGAAATCCTTATGCCAGGCCGCAAGCATTATGCGAATGGCGAGCTCTTCGCCTATGATCTTCTCTCAGTCGCGGTCCAGGCCGAACGTCCTGATGGAAAAGCCTTGTTCGCCGAGAAATTCGTCATCGAGCCACGGAGCGCCGATATCCGGAATATAGCCGTCATGGCCGGTTTCGATGTCTTTGCCAATGTCCTGCTGTTGACCCCGAAAGCTCATACCGACCGCCTGTTCGAGCAGATCGATCCGGTATTCGATCCAAAACAGGGGTGGGCGGCCGGGATCAGTCGCCTCCCCGGCGATGCCGGATTGATCTTCAAGGTGCTTGGCATGGAAACGCAGCTTGTTCGCGCCAAGGTCCGCGAATTCTGGTCGCGCGTACGGCGCGAGGTGAAGGGCGTCCCAATCCCTGAAGAGTTTCTTTGGGAATAGGAGAAGGAAGATGGACGAGCTGTTGTCATGGTGGGGGAAGACCGTCGGGCAGAACCACGCGCTCAGGCTGGTCGATATCTGCCTGCGCGGCGCCGGCCAGGTGATGCTGCAAAACAACCCTGTGACGGGGTTTCTATTCCTCCTCGGTATCTTTTGGAGTGTATCGGTTGAAGGCGCTGCCGCCGTCGCCATCGGCGCCATTGTCGGGCTCGTTGTGGCGACCATGACTGCCATCCTGCTCGGCTCCGACGAAACTTCGATCGATCAGGGTCTGTTCGGGTTTAACGGTATTCTGGTGGGTGTCGCGGTACCGACGTTTCTCGTCATGGGGCCGGAGACATGGTTTCTGCTCATTATCGGCGCGGCCTTCTCGACCATCGCTATGCTTGCGATCAGCCACGTGACCAAGCTGTGGGGCGTTCCCGCCCTCACCTTTCCCTTTGTGCTGACGACCTGGTTCCTGGTGCTGGCGGCCTACTCATTCGGCCATCTGCCGATCGCCGGCATGGGGCCGCCTGCCCTGCCCTCGCCTTTTGCTGAACCGGCCGATCTGTCGGCTGCGTCATTTCTCAATGCCTGCCTCAAGAGCATCTCGCAGGTTTTCCTGATCAACAACGCGGTGACCGGTATCATCTTCATCGTGGCGCTTCTGGCGAGTTCCGTCTACGCCGCCGCCTTTGCCGTGGCGGGTGCCATGGTCGCCGTTGCCGTCGCTTCATTCCTTGGCGCAAATCCGGCCGATATGAGCGCCGGCCTCTACGGCTTCAGCCCGGTATTGACGGCAATCGCGCTGGGCTGCGTGTTCTTCGAACCATCCTGGCGCGTGGCGCTGTTTGCGCTGCTCGGAACCGTCGTAGCGGTGATCGTGCAAGGCGCGCTCGATGCGGCGATCGCACCCCTGGGCGTCCCAACATTCACGGCAGCCTTCGTCTTCGTGACCTGGCTGTTCCTGCTGCCGAAATTGAACCTGAAACCGCATGGTCACGAGCCAGTCAGCGATGGCATCATGACCGGCAAATAGCCCGTCGGCGTTTTAGGATTTGCTCCCTTTTTTCAGAAAAGCCATCCCATTGGACGCTGTATGACTGACGAAATCCCCTATGAGTCCTTTCGACTCATAGGGGAAATTGAGATCAGACTCAGCTTGCGGGCGTAAGCGTTACGGAAGTGCCGGTCGCGGCAAGGTTGAGGCCGAGCTGGCCGGTGACGCTCACCGTCTGCAGATGGATGGAGCCGGACGTGCCGCCGACGAGAATATTGGCGCCGATGCCCGCACCGACGGTGGCTTCCACCGTGGCACCCTGATAAAGGCCGCCGAGCGACCCCTGATGATAACCGGCAGTCGGGGCGAAGACCGCCCAGATCAAGCGCGAGCGGGTTGTGAAGCCGAGATCAATACCCATCTTGCGGATAGTGGCGGTGTAATGGTCACGCGGCTTGCTGCCGATGGACGAAGTGAAGACGCAATCGGCCTCCTTCGCCGACCCCAGCACATAGCCGACGCCGCCACCGATCGCGCAGTCGAGATAGCCGATGCGCACGCCGCCGCGCTCGTCCGGCTCCTGGTAGACGGGGGCCCGTCGTGAAATCACATCGGCCGCAATGGCGGTTCCGGCGCTAGTCAGAACCGGAAGGGCGGCAAGCGCCGTGGCAACAATCTTTTTCATCCCTGTACTCCTTCAAATATATCCCGGCCCGGCTATTTGTGATTCTGTCGAACCGGCCGGGTAGTGATGGGCAACGCTTGTGGCGGAAGAATGATCCCGCACCGCGGCACACAAATTGTCACATGCTTGTGCTCGAAACAGCTACGGGCTTCAAAAAAACAGTTGCAGAAGGAAGCTTAGCGGCAGACCGGCGTGGCGGAAACTCGCCGGCTCGAGCACGGTACGCACGGCAATCTGCTTCCCAAAGCAGGTAAATGGAATCAAATTAGCTTCCAGCAAGATCATTTCGCGCCATCGCTTCCATAGCAAACTGCTCAAGTTCGCCAATGCGTATGAGGTCCTCCAGTACTGAGCGGATTTGCGGCCAGGGAAATTCACCACAATCGTCGCACCATTCGCCATGACAAAGGGCAACATCGAGCTTAAGGGCAACGCCGGCGAGTGATTGCGCTGGCTCGACCCACAATGCCCTCAGCAACCGTTCCTCGCGTTTTGCGGCAACAGCTTCCGCTTGTGCGGCGCGACTGTGACCGATGCGGCGATCGGCCTCGTCCCAGCGTGCTTGCAATGCCGTGAGTTCGGCTTTCTTCTCGGTGCATATATCAGCGATTTCAGGATATTGGCTGAGCCAGAAGTCGAAATCCTCCGCCACGAATACCGAAGCGCTTGGGCCTTTCGGGCAGGATAATCTCGACACGTGGAATCTCCGCCTCCGCCATTAGCTGTGCTTCGAGCTGCTGCTGGCGTTTACAGCACCGCAGCGTCTCTGCATGCACTGCCAGCCACTCCCGCCACAGATCAAATAGTGGATCAGCGGCATTGCCTTCCGACAGCATCAAAGGCGCTGCAAAAGACGAATTCATGTGGATTGATTGCGCCATGGTCGCCAAGGAGGTGCTCATCAGCATTTTCCTACGGGTGACGGCGGACAAACTTCTGCTAATCTCAGAATCAGCCATTCCGAGCTCCTATCAGCTTGGTTGTGGTTAGGCTGAGTGAGGTGTTGCCGCACTTCGCTCAGCCGCGCTGCATACGCAAAATTATGTCAAAGATATAATCTGGTAGACATGATAAATTATGTCAAGGTATTAATTTTGATAACAGAAGAACAAATACGAATGGCGCGTGCTGCACTGAAATGGGGCGTACGAGATTTAGCACGTGAAGCTCATGTGACTGCTGCTACCATTACACGTATTGAAGCTGGCAAATCAGCACATGCTTCCACTCTGGAAGCGATACGCAAGGCATTTGAGGCTGCGGGAATTGAATTTATCCCTGAGAACGGCGGTGGCCCAGGCGTGAGGTTGCGGCGACGCTGAGCGATCGGCCCTTGGGCACTTCCATGCAATTCCCCACAAAAAACTTTTTGAACTTAGCTCTCGATCAGGTTTGGCGAACAGCCCACGGATTGATGATTTCCAGCTCGATTCCTTCGAAATCAGCGACGTTACGGGTTGCCAGCGCCGCTCCGCGGGAAAGGGCAATGGCGGCAATTTGGGCATCAAATTGGCTGATTGGTCTGCCGGCTTTGCATCGGTGGATGGCGATTTTCGCATAAACATCCGCCGCATCGCGATCAAACGGCAAAACGCGACCTGCAAAATCCTCTGTAAAGATCGGCAGAATGGCTGCTTCAAGCTCGTGCTGCCGCCCAATTTGAATTCGAGAATGTTTCACCTGCTGAGCGTGCCTAAAACGCTCTCGCTTCTTTTTTGAAGCGGTTTACCTTGATAATCTTAATTAACGAAAAAGCCTGATCATGGCGGCCTGTTATCCTATCCAGATCGGCGCCGGCTTACTGCATGCTGGAGACGTTCGCAGGATGATCAGCAAATGTACCAACTTCAACTGACAGGTTGGTTAGATCTCCTTCGCCTCCAAATGGATCGAAGCGTAGCTTATGTCCAGCAAATTTGCTTGGCAGAACGACCTCGATTTCACGATCATTTCCAAGAGCTGGAAAGCGTACTGAATACCCTTCAGAGTAGGACGAACGGTTGGCCATTTCGCGCGGCAGATACAGAACTGACACCGATTCCGAATTGGTCTTAAAACGGATTCGCATGCAAACTCGACCGCCATACTTCTCCATGGGAATAAATATTTGGGCGTCACGCATACCTCGCCACTCGCTCTGCTTGAGCTCGAGATCTCTCAATAAAAGCTGATCGGTAGCAACCTGGCGATAAATACAGTGGCGAGCCGCATTCGCATTCCTTTCCACAACATGTTTAGCCAGCGGCGAACTCCAACTCAGGGTGGATGTCGTCACTCGGTTGAAGAAACTCCGTTCCACGGAGTTGACTATGATAGTTGGCGGTTTTTTTGCGAGTGCAGCAACGTGCTTTTGGATGTCCCGGTCAAGATGGACCATCTCGGTACCAGGAAAAAGCATCTTCAACTGTGTCGCAGCACCTTCATAGAATGAGTCATGCAATATGACTGTATTTGGAATGCCGCGACCTACAGCTTTTCGAAACTGCTGATTCCAATAATCGGGGAAGGTTAAGGCTGATTCCTTAGCTGAAACTCTCAGCATTCTGGCGAGATCGCCGTTTCGATGCTCCAAAACGCCCGCATTTATCGTGGGAAGGCCGGGATCTGTTCCCGTCACCTTTTGAGTGAGTTGGCGTAGCGCAATAGCTCGACCATAGTCATTCCAATGGGTATCTTCTTTGTAATATTTTAACAAGTCATCGCCCACAGCCAGCATTGCCGCCAGATGGTCGATGATTTTGGAATGAACTTGAAGGGCGTATTTCCTCCAAAAAGCGGTTGCCCTGGTCTTGCATTTGGAAGCAATACCGGCACGAAGACCAAGACGTTCAGGGTAAACCGACGACTTGTCCGGAGAAACGGCAACGATTAGGTTGATATTTGCGCCTTCGGCGATATCGCTCATTGCGTTGACGTTATCGACAGCCTTCATTGCGAGCTTTTCATTGCAAAGGTCTTCAGCAAATTGCGGCTTGTAGAACAGCCATCCATCGTTGCCCGAAATCACCCTGTGTGTGTTTACAAAACCAAATACGTTGTAATCAAGAAACGATTTCACCTGCACCGCAGCAATCCCAGCAGGTGAATTCACCAACATCTTTGCCAGCGTGTCTCGGCGATATGTCTTTTCAGGCGCTACCAATTTGGAATAGCGGATGGATTTCAATCCCGGTGGGTTCTCGGCTCTGCTGGAGTATCCAAAAATCACGAGTCCCAAAACCGGGACCACGAGAAAAGTTGAGAATAAAATAGTAGCGGCTATATCGATTACCCGTCGCATGTCAGAATCGAAAATAGAGGAAAGGAGAAAAGCCCTGAGGAAAGACAAAAATCGATGTAACTGCAGCAGTCACAGCAATAAACGCAAGGCGTCCCGCTTTTTGAGTAATGGAACCGGGTTTGTGGAGGATTGGCCCAAGCGGAGGGACTTTACCTTGAGCAAGAATGGCGATTATGCCGATTCCAAAGGCGAGCGCCGCTTGGGGCGTGAAAGCTAGGAGCATTTCATCGCTAAGATTGAATGCACCCGGAGAGAAAGGTGCAAACATACCTGCAATGAACCGGCCGAAAGTAGCTAGATCAGGGGCTTGGAAAAGCGCCCAGCCAACAATGGTGGCCGGCAGAAAGTAAACAAAACGTAGTACTGGATTGGTGCTTCCTCCGATGCCGAGCACGCGCTCAACAATAAGGAAGCCGCCATGGTAGAGCCCCCATAGCAAAAAAGGCCATGCCGCTCCGTGCCAGATGCCAGTCGCAAGGAATACTATAAATAAATTAAAGTAAATTCTCGTATGATTGACGCGGTTTCCACCCAGCGGGATATACAGGTACTCACGAAACCAAGTCGATAGGGAAATATGCCAGCGGCGCCAAAACTCAGTAATGGTCGAGGCAGCATAGGGATGATTAAAATTCTCGTTGAATCTGACACCGAACATCAACGCAAGGCCAATTGCCATATCTGAATAGCCCGAGAAGTCGAAGTAGATCTGAACGGTGAATGCCAGGGCACCAAGCCAGGCAGAGGCAAACGTCATGTCTCCACCACTGAAAAAGGCAGCATTTGCCACGACGGAAACGGTGTCCGCGATCAAGACTTTCTTTGCTAGCCCGTGTAGAAATCGTGCTGCGCCGCCCGCAAAATGATCTGCTGATACATCCGGATGGCGGAAGCATTTATATACGTCACCGTAACGAACGATAGGTCCAGCAATTATCTGTGGAAAGAACGACTGATACGCCGCATAGAGAACCAGATTCGGCTCGGGCTCCACATCGCTTCGCCAAACGTCGATCAGGTAAGAGACCCCCTGAAAGGTGTAGAACGAAATTCCTATTGGCAAAATTATACCGCCGGCAAAATCTCTGATTGAGGAATTTCCGAAGAAATCAAAGTTACCAAGCAGGAATCCTGTGTACTTGAAATAGGCAAGGATAGCAAAATTCGCTAGCAGAAACACCACCAACACCGCTTTCTTGCGACTACGGCAAATGATTAATCCGCCGATGTAATTTAAAACGATACTGAAAAGCAGAATGAGAGTGAGCACTCCCGATTCCCAGTAGAAGAATATAAGGCTGGCGACCAAGATAGCCGGATTGAATGCACGCGTTCCGCGCAGCGTCAGGCATACAGCAAGCGTAATAGGCAGAAAGAAAAAGATAAATCCTTGATCTGAAAATACCATCTAGGTAACTGCTGCGCGTTGAACATATAGCGAATCGCTTGGAGAAGTCCGCAGATTAGTCCGGAAAGCAGCGATCATTGCAGCACGGCTCGTCTACAAAACCTGAATGTTATCGCGCTTTACGGAAAAATCCCCAGCCCAATGCTGCGCTGATTAAGCACAGGGGGAAGTCAATCGCAATGATAAATGTAATGGCTGCCTAGCGGACACGAAACAGTCGTGTCCGTCTCCGCGCAAGCATGCCAACTGGAATTGTCGGCCTGCCTTCTGGCACTATGATTTGCGCAATCTCACTCTCCAGAATATGGGAACAGCTGCAATAATATTCGATGACGTCCAACGGACTTTATTCCATCATCCTGCACGCAGTTAATAGTTAGATGCGTGATTGAGATCAGGACATGCATCGTGGCAGATGTGACCTCGTATAGGTTGATCGGAACAATGCAGGAACGGAAACTCCTGTTTCCGATCAACTGAGGCGATTCGATTGACTAAATGGATTGACGTTCCGGACGCGAATCTACGCAACATCGACCAGTTTGAAGAGGAGCCAAGCGATGCTCTAATCGCTGAAATCAAGCAGCATATAAGAGACACAGCAAACCCATGCTCATGGTGGGGGCATTCACATAGCGTGAGCACCCAACCGCGTATTGGGTGATCGCACTCAAAGCCAGAGGTAGTGTCGCGCGAGCCGCGGCGTGTCTAGCATCGCGCCTTTCACGTTCCTGTCGCTCTGCCGACTGAATCTGTCCGTTAATTGCGCTGGCGCCGATCAGTGCCGCGCCGATAGCAAAGATGCCGGTAATGAGGGTCTGATAATGATAGATCCAATGAAAGCGGAAGAGCGCGGCATAGCCGGCCAATAGCACATCGGCTTTACTGCCATGATATGCCTGCGTGTCGATTGAAATTAACCAAATGATGTGCGCCGCGAACAGGCACATGAAGAACCAACATACAAGGTTGAATATCCGCCCCATTGGAGAAGCATGCTCTGGCCCACAGAGCCTGTCGAGCGGTTCTTAAACGTTATCCAAAAAGATTCCTAATTCCACGAGCTGCCGCGTTTATGCCCTCCTTGGGCCGTCCCCCTTTTCCTCCGTGAGTTCGATCCACCTAACCACCTGCTCATCTCTCTGGAACGAAGCAGGCCGGCGCGTCCTTTCGCACGTGGGGGCGTACAAGAGAGGGGCGCCGGCCAGGCAGCACAGAGGCCGCAAAATTCAAAGTAGCATGAAACTTCTTGAATGTAAAAATGCGAACTCGCTTATATTTTAAAGTTTAATAGGCGAATCCGCATAATATAAATTTCCAAAATATTTTGATTGACCTTAAATGTGTTTCGCGCTTTCTTTTCTCTATTCATGCCGTGGGGGCGTGATTCCATGAGAGAGGAAGTTGTTATGAATATCCACGTTTCGTCCGCACCATCTATATCAGAACGGCAAATTTGCGACTTTGCCCGCAACACCTTTGTAGTGGACATTCTCTGGGCGACCTTTCGCGATGAATTGAAGGCGTGCGCCGACATGGGGCTCAGCGCTGCGGACGCGATCGAAAAGACAGCCCGGTATATGGATGCGCTTGATAATGCCGTCGACGATGCGCAGATTGCGGGTCGAAAACTGCAGGCTTCACACTAACAAAGTTTCGAATCGCGCGGCCAATCGCCATGCGAAAACCGTGGAACACCCGCCGCGTGTGCCCCTTCCGTCGAATGGCGGGAGGGGTTTTCATTTCCGCAGGTGCGCATTACATCACGAGCATGAGCAGACTTAACGAACCTCCGAAGATGCGCGTGCGCCATTGGGGCGCACCGACAGTGCTCGGAGGCAAATATGCATCACAAACGGAAACGGCCGAAATCGGGTCGAGCCGGTTGCTTGCTGTGCAAACCGCATAAGGCGAATGGAATGTGTTCCCGTCACAAAAACATGCGGGGCGGGAATCTACGCCGATATCAATCCGGGAGCGAACAGCTTCGGTGCGAAGGGCTGAAAACCCTTCAAGGGATTAGTGGTCGGAAAGCCCGCACGAAGCGGGGTTTTTCGTGTTGCAGATGTGTTGCATGGAATAAATTGCAACACGCGACCACCATTGAAATCATTGGCTTTTTTCCGCAACGTGTTGCAACACGTTTCAACCGTAGATATCCGCTAAGTGCTTGATTTTTATGGTGCCCAGGGGCGGAATCGAACCACCGACACGCGGATTTTCAATCCGCTGCTCTACCAACTGAGCTACCTGGGCATCCTACTCCACGGCATCTGTCCGGATCGGACAAAGCGGCGGGGTTGGCAATCCGCCGGAAGCGCGTGGGTTATAGCACTAAATTCGGGGCTGTCCAGCACCGGAATGCGAAATTTTTCAGAGCTTTTTCCGGCAATGCCGAACAAAGCTGGTTAAAGAACCCGCCGTCGCGACGGCACCCGATAAATCTGGTGGAAAACACAGCAAATTTGTCCAAACCACGGTATTTTCACCCCATTTCCATTCTCAATCTCCGTAATTGAAAAGCAAGAATATGGAGGGGGAAGAACAGCGGTGAAGACGGTAGGATGGGGTATTGTCGGAACGGGTGAAGTTGCGCGACGCTTCGCCTCCGATCTGGCGCTCGCGCCCGGTGCGGTGCTGCACGCCGTTCACTCGCGCAATCCCGATAACGCCGAGAATTTCCGCACTGAAACAGGCGCGCAGAAGGCTTATCACGACATTGACGCCTTCATGTCGGACCCGAAAGTCGAAGCCGTCTATATCGCCACGCCGAATTCGCTGCATCTGGCGCAGACCCTGCGGGCGCTGAGAAACCGCAAGGCGGTGCTCACGGAAAAACCCATCGCCCCCTCCTATCCCGAGGCCGAGGTGATTGAACGCGAGGCCTTGCGGCAGAAGACCTTCGCCATGGAGGCGATGTGGACGCGGTTTCTCCCGGCCATCAAGGCAGCAAAGGTACGAATCAAAGCCGGCGCCATCGGCGAAATCCGCAAGATTCGCGCCGATCTCTCTTATTTCCGGCCCTATGATCCCGAAAGCCGGTTCTTTTCGCGGGCGCTCGGCGGCGGCGCGGCGCTTGATCTCGGCGTCTATCCTGTCTCGCTGGCGATGCATTTTCTCGGCGAACCGGAAAAAGTTTCGGGCCGCTGGTTCAGCGCGAAAAACGGTGTCGACATGCGCACCGAAATCACCCTGCACTACGCCTCGGCCGATGCGGAGCTCTCCTGCGGTTTTGATCGTAACGGCGCGAATCATTTCCTCATCGAGGGCAGCACCGGCGCGCTGCGGCTGGATGCACCTTTCCTTAAAGCCCAGCGTCTCACGCTCTATTCGCCCGCTGCGATGAAATCGCCGCTTATCGCACCGTCTCCGCAGGGCGATCGCCTGGCGGCGAAGCTCATCTCCCGCCTGCCCTCCCCGTTGACGCGGCTCTGGGGCTGCCAGATCGAGCACCATCCCTTTGAGGGCAATGGGCTGCAATTCCAGGCGATCGCCGTCATGGATGCGCTGCGCGCCGGCGAGACGCGATCTCAGATCATGCCGCTGCAGGAAAGCGTCGCGGTGCTGCGCGCCATCGGGATCGTGCTTTCGCGCTCCCCTATGTCTGAAAAGATCCCGGCCGCGTGAAGGTGCTGCGCAGCAGATAAGGCTGGGGCAGATCGTGTGCGTTGTTGAGCGCCAGCGCCAGCTCGGTCACATGCAGCGCGACATTGCCTGAGAAGAAGGCCGGAATGCCACTCCCGATCGATCGCGCCTGGGCGGCGATCCCGGCGGCAAAATCGATGCGCGAGGGAAAGGCCGGCAGAGCGCCTTCCGCGCCGAAACCCTTGTAAGACAGGCGCCGTCCTGGTGTCGGCTTCCATGGCAGGGCGCGTTTTACCTTGCTCTCGAGCCAGTCGGCCATCCGCATCTTCAACTGCTTTCCTTCCGAAAGCCGCTCCAGATGGACAGCGGAGCGATTGTCCCAGAGATCGCGAACCGTCATCGACCCGCCATCGCCCAGAACTGTGAGCGAGCGATCCCGTGGCGCGGCAAGGCCGCTGGTCAGCCGGGCCACGACGCCGGAACGAAAGGTGATGCAACCGACCGAGAAATCCGGCGCCATGGTGATCCCTTCGGTCCCAGGCCCCTTGTCGGGAAAGGAGACGGCGGAAAAAGCGGTGACGCCGGTCGCCGGACCGAACAGCAAAACCAGCCAGGAAAGCGCGTATCCCGCATGCTCCAGCGTGCAGCCGATCTCGAATTCGTGCAAGCCCGGCCAGCGCGCGCCGGACCGCGACCGCCAGGTCTTCCATTTCCCCCTGAAGACCGGACCGTCTTCCATTTGCGCATAGACGAGACGAGGCACGCCTATCGCCCGGTCGCTCAGCGCCTTGCGTACCAGCCGGCTGGCATCGCTCAGCGCATTGGCGGGCGCGGAGGCGAGCGTCAGGCCGCGTTTTGCCGCCAGCTCCACCAGTTCCTGCGCGTCCTCGAAGCGCATCGCCAAGGGCTTCTCGCAATAGACATGCTTGCCGGCTTCCAGCGCTCGTTTCGATATCGCGTAATGGCTTTCCGGCGTCGTCAGATTGACAACGATTGCAATTTCCGGATCGTTCAGGATCTCATCGATGCCAGCATAGGCACGCATATCGTAAAAGGCGCAGAACTGTTTCAGCCTTTCAGGGTCGCGGTCATAAACGCCGGCGAGTTTCAGGGAAGGGTGGTTCGGCAGGGTCGTCATGTAGTAATCGGCGACAAACCCGGTGCCGATGATGGCGATCTTCATGATGTCATCCCCCTCAAGGAGAGGTCTTCCCACCGGCCTCTATTCCTTGCAAGCATTTAGCCAGGTCTGGGTGAATGAAGCGTGAAAAAGCTCAGCGCTCGCCTTCGTCCGTATCGTCGCTGTCATCGGCCGATTCCACGGCCGGGATGACATAGGACCCCGAGAGCCAGCGATTGAGATCGATATTGCGGCAGCGCCGCGAGCAGAACGGATAGTCCTCTCGGCTCGACGGCTTGCCGCATTCCGGGCATGGCCGGGTGGGACGCAGGGGCGTCACCTTCGCGCCGGGTGCTGCCGATATGTCTTTCTTGCCGCTCATATCCCGCTAATGCTTGCCCGTGGTCCAGGTTCCGTAGACCTTGTATCCCTCGCCAGTCAAAAGGCTGACCGTCTCATTAAGGGGAAGCCCGACGACATTCGTATAGGAACCGACGAGCTTGACGACGAAGCTCCCGGCAAAACCCTGGATGGCATAGCCACCGGCCTTGCCGCGCCATTCGCCGGAAGCAAGGTAACTGTCAATTTGTTCCCTGGTCAACCGCTCGAAGCGCACCCGGCTTTCGACCAGCGTCTGCCGTACACGGCCTTTCGGCGTGACAAGGCAGATCCCGGTAAAGACCTTGTGCGAGCGGCCCGAGAGAAGACGCAGGCATTCCCTCGCCTCGTCCTGGATCTCGGCTTTCGGCAGGATGCGCCGTCCGACAGCGACGACCGTATCGGCCGCAAGCACATAGCTGCCGGCGAATTTATCATCCGTCTTCAGGCTTTCGGCGGCTTTTTCCGCCTTCTCGCGCGACAGGCGGCGCGCCAGCGAACGCGGGTGCTCGGCGCGAAGCGGCGTTTCATCGATATCGGTCGGATGAAGGTGATCCGGTTCGATCCCCGCCTGCCCCAAAAGCTCGATCCGGCGCGGCGAGCCGGAAGCAAGAACAAGCTTTTGCTGAGCGCTCATGAAAATAGCGTCCCTTCGGGAACGAACGGAAAACGGACTATTTGAAACGGTAGGTGATACGACCCTTCGTCAGATCGTAAGGGGTCATCTCGACGAGCACCTTGTCGCCGGCCAGAACGCGGATGCGGTTCTTGCGCATGCGGCCGGCTGTGTGGGCAATGATTTCGTGTTCGTTTTCGAGCTTCACCCGAAACATCGCGTTGGGCAGCAGCTCCGTCACGACGCCGGGAAATTCGAGGACTTCTTCTTTCGCCATACGTATCCTGTTTTCTTCTCTTGGCCGACCAGTTCATATGCGGACGGGCTGAATTGCGCGGAACCTATATGATTAAAGTTCATTTGTGAACAACGTAAATTGGCGTAGATTCGCGGTTATTCTCTGCCGAAGCGCTCAGCGATACGGCGTTTGAGACGTTCGCGCACGTCCCGATAGGCATCGAGTATCTGTTCCCGGGTCCCGCGAACCAGCGTCGGATCTGGCATCGGCCAATATTCCACATCAACGGAAAAGCCGCGCATGCGTTCCAGAACGGTGTGATGGGCGAGTGGCGTGAGCGTCACCACCAGGTCGAAATAGCCGTCCCCAAGCTCTTCCAGTTCCTTCGGCTGGCGCTCGGCGAGCGAAAGGCCCTCCTCCGCCAGCACCGCATCGACGAAGGGATCGCGCTCGCCCCGTTTTACCCCTGCCGAAGCGAGATAAACCTTTCCCGGAACTATTTGCCGGGCGAGACATTCGGCCATCGGCGAGCGGATCGCATTCATGCCGCAGACGAACAGGATGGATGAAGGTGCCGCGGAAGCGCTCGGCAGCGCCGTCCCTGCGCCTATATCATCCGCTTTTTCAGCCTCGCGCCCTGTCAAAGCCGTCTTCAGCCCCGCCAATGCAGCACGCAGACAAGCGTAAAAAGCCGGCGTGCCGTGTCGAAATCCACCTCGATCTTGCCGCCGAGCCGCTCCTTCAACGTCTGGGAACCCTCATTATGCAGCCCGCGCCGGCCCATGTCGATCGCCTCGATCTTGCTGGGCGTCGCCGAGCGGATGGCCTGATAATAGCTTTCGCAGATCATGAAATAATCCTTCACCACCCGCCGAAATGGGGCAAGCGAAAGGATATGGATGGCGACTTCCTCGCCGTTTTCGCGCGTGATCGCAAAAACCAGCCGCGATTCGACAAGTGAAAGCTTCAGCCTGTAGGGCCCACCGACCGCATCGCCCACGGGATAGAAGCTGTTCTCCTCGATGAGGTCGAAAATGGCGACAGCGCGTTCGTGCTCGACATCCGGCGTGGAGCGTCCGATGGATTCGTCCAGTTCGACGTCGATCAGCCGGGCCTTCTTGTCGCCGCCGGATGCCATATTGCCCTACAAGTTCAATCTGATAGCCACCGAACGGCCATGCGCGTCCAATCCCTCGACGCGTGCAAGCTCGATGGCCGCCGGGCCAAGTGCGCGAAGCTGATCCGGCCCGAGCTTCAGGATCGAGGTGCGCTTGACATAGTCGAGCACTGACAGGCCGGACGAGAAGCGCGCCGAGCGTGCGGTCGGCAGGACATGGTTCGATCCGCCGACATAATCGCCGATTACCTCCGGCGTATATTTGCCCAGGAAGATCGCACCCGCATTGCGTATATCGGGCAGCAAGGCTTCCGGATCGGCAACCGCCAGCTCCAGATGCTCCGCCGCAATGCGGTTGATCAGCGGCACAGCCGTCTCGAAATCCTTCACCAGGATCACCGCGCCGAAGTCCCGCCAGCTTGCCGAAGCCGTCGCAGCGCGGGGCAGCGTGCTCAGTTGCCGTTCGACCGCTTCCTCGACGGCCCGCGCGAAATCCTCGTCATCCGTCATCAGGATCGATTGGGCGGCAGTGTCGTGCTCCGCCTGCGCGAGGAGATCGGCGGCGATCCAGTCTGGATCATTATCCCTGTCGGCAACGACCAGAACTTCCGATGGCCCGGCGATCATGTCGATGCCGACCGTGCCGAAGACCAGCCGCTTGGCAGCTGCGACATAGGCATTGCCCGGCCCGACGATCTTGACCACGGGTGCGATCGTCTCCGTGCCATAGGCGAGAGCGGCGATCGCCTGCGCGCCGCCTATCCGATAGATTTCGGAAACACCTGCGAGACGCGCCGCCGCAAGCACCAGCGGGTTGAGCACGCCGTCTGGCGCCGGCACCACCATGACAATGCGCTCCACCCCGGCGACTTTCGCCGGTACCGCATTCATCAGCACAGAGCTCGGGTAACTCGCCGTACCGCCCGGTACGTAGAGACCGACGGACTCGATCGCCGTCCAGCGGGAGCCGAGTTCGACGCCGAGTGCGTCGGTATAGCGATCGTCTTTCGGCAACTGCCGGCTGTGGTGCGCGCGGATGCGGTCGCGCGCCAGTTCCAGCGCCTCGACGGTCGCTTTGGGCGCGGCGGCAACCGCCGCATCGATTTCGGCTTCCGTGACGGCGATCCCGAGCTTTTCCAGGTCAATGCGGTCGAAGCGGCGTGAATAATCGATCAGCGCCTTGTCGCCACCCTCGCGCACACCGGCGATGATCTCGCGCGCCGCGCGGTCGACATCTTCCGAAACCTCGCGTTTGCCTGCGAGGAAAGCGGCGAACTTCGCCTCGAAATCAGTATCGCTTTGTCTGAGCGTCAGTGCCACGCGGCAAATCCTCAACTACAAATTCTACTACTCAGGCATCATGCTCGGGTTTGCCGTGCGCTTCCCAAGCCGGACCGAGATCGGTCAGCTTGGCCTCGATGCATTCGACATCAAGCCTGATGGCGGCATCGCCGGAAAAGGTGAGTTCCACGACGCCGGCCGGCGCATCACCGGGCAGAAAGCGAACCGCCAGAAGCGAAAGCACATCATCCTTGCGGCTTCGATCAATACCATGAACCTTGACGGCGGTGACGCGATCGAAATGCAACACGGAACGACGTCGCTCGAACGTGCGCTTACCGAAACGGCCGGATGCGGCGCGTTCCCAAACAAAACGATTGGTAACCCCAACGAAGCGCTTCTCCTGCTGCAGATAATCGAGATCGCCTACTTTCAGCACCGCATCCTGCAGATAGGCCGAGATGATCTGCATATCCTCGTCGTCGAGCGCCACAAGCTTCAGCATTTCCATTGACTTCATTCCATGAAACAGCGGACGCCCTCTGTTAGGACGTCCGCAGGCTCAGCGCAACCGACAAGGAGAGATGTTTGTTATCCGCTGACGCGCTCGACAACCGCTCCGCAGCGCGAAAGCTTTTCCTCGAGCCGCTCGAAACCGCGGTCCAGATGATAGACGCGGTTGACCATCGTCTCGCCCTCTGCTGCAAGGCCAGCGATCACCAGTGACACCGAGGCGCGAAGATCCGTCGCCATGACGGGGGCGCCCTTCAGCCGGTCCACGCCTTCGACCGTGGCCACCTGGCCGGAAAGCGAAATTTTCGCGCCGAGACGCGCCAGCTCCTGCACATGCATGAAGCGGTTCTCGAAGATCGTCTCGGTAATGCGCGAAGTGCCCTTGGCCTTGGTCATCAGTCCCATGAACTGAGCCTGCAGGTCGGTCGGGAAGCCGGGGAACGGATCGGTGCGCACATCGACCGCATGAATGCCGTGGCCGTTGCGCACCACGCGGATGCCGGTATTGGTCTCTGTGATTTCAGCGCCTGCCTGCGAAAGCGTTTCGAGCGCGGAAGAAAGCAGGCTCGCCTGCGCCCCTTCAAGCACGACATCACCGCCAGCCATCGCCACAGCCATGGCATAGGTGCCGGTCTCAATGCGGTCCGGAATGACCCGAACGCGCGCGCCCGAGAGACTGTCCACGCCCTCGATGCGGATCGTGCCGGTGCCGGCACCCATGATATTGGCGCCCATGGCGTTGAGGCAGTCGGCGAGGTTGACCACCTCAGGCTCGCGCGCCGCATTGGAGATGACCGTCTCGCCCTTGGCGAGTGTTGCGGCCATCATCAGCACATGGGTAGCGCCGACCGACACCTTGGGGAAGGTGTAATGCGTGCCGACAAGACCCTTCTTCGCGGTTGCCTTGACATAGCCGTTCTCGATATCGATCTCGGCGCCGAGCGCGGCAAGCGCTTCGAGGAAGAGATCAACCGGACGGGTGCCGATGGCGCAGCCGCCGGGCAGCGAGACATTGGCCATGCCCATGCGCGCCAGGAGTGGCCCGATCACCCAGAAACTTGCCCGCATCTTGGAGACGAGCTCATAGGGTGCTGTGGTATCGACGATGTTGCGCGCAGTGAAATGGATCGTGCGCGAATAGGCGCCGTCCTGCCGCTCGCGCCGGCCGTTGACAGAATAATCCACCCCGTGATTGCCGAGAATCCGGATGAGCTGCTCGACATCGGCCAGATGCGGCACGTTCTCGAGCGTCAGCGTATCGTCGGTCAGGAGCGACGCGATCATCAGGGGAAGCGCCGCGTTCTTGGCACCGGAGATTGGAATGACACCATTGAGCTTGTTGCCGCCGACGATTTTAATGCGATCCATGTTTATCCACTTTCACGGGATCAGCGCCCGGTTTCGATTACTCCCGAGGGAGCCGGTTCATCTAAAGCAAGTCCAGGAAAAGTGCGAAGCAGTTTTCCCGGGAAAAGCAGAAACTGCTTTCCCATCGGACTTGCGTAAAATAAAAACTCGGAGCGGTTTCCTAAAACAGGAACAACTCCAGACGAACGGTGCGAGGGCTTCAAGGAAGCAGCATGCGTCATCCGCCGCATCTTCATACCTCAACTGACGCGCACGCATTATTCCACATCGGTTCTTGACAGTTTATTGACGGGATCCGAAGCCGCTTCTATGCCGTCCGCCCTGTCATCCGCATCACCAGCGCGCCGCGCACGGGCTTGCGCCTTGCGGCGCATAAGATTCGCCCGCAACTGTTCGGCAAGTCGCTTTTTGCGTTCCGCCGCCTTGCGACCCCTCGGGTCCTGACCGGGTTGCCTGGAATTCTCGTTCATCCTGCAGCTTTCTTACATCAGGAATTGCCCGAGGAAAAGCGCGTGGGGAACACGCCTGTGGAGGATTTGCACAATATGCGAAAAGAATCCCGATTGCTTGCTTGCGGTTTGCGCGATGTTGTGGCAAAAGCCGCCCCATTCGCGACGATGCTGCGGTAGCTCAGTGGTAGAGCACTCCCTTGGTAAGGGAGAGGTCGAGAGTTCAATCCTCTCTCGCAGCACCATTCAATTTTCTTCGAAATTATCAGTAGTGTGGTATATCGGCGGAATTTTGTTCCATGCCGATTGTTGCGATTGCCCCTCGTTACCGTCTGACGGGAAATTCTCCCTACGCTGGGTTGATGGCCTTCGACACTATCTGGATCAATGGCGAAACCTTCACCCAGACCGAAGAATGGCTCAGCCGTAAGATCGAAATCTCAAAATAAGCCGTAAGAAACACTTCACTCCAATCTTCGCCGGAAAAGCCATGATGCGGCACTCAGCGTTACAATGGCAATGAGCGCCAGCGGGATTGTATTGTCCAGCACCTCGCTTGCCGGGATATCGCGCAGGAACACGCCTTTGACGATCACCAGAAAAAAGCGCAGCGGGTTGATAAGCGTTATCGGCTGCAGCCAGCCCGGCATATTCTCGATCGGCGTCGCAAAGCCCGAGAGCAGCGTCGCCGGTACCATGAAGAGGAAGGCGCCAAGGATCGCCTGCTGCTGGGTCATTGACAGGGCCGAAATGAACAGGCCAAGCCCGACGACCGCCGCGAGATAGACGACAGCACTGCCATAAAGAAGCAGCAGCGAACCGCGCAGCGGCACGCCGAAGATGAAGATCGCGGCAAGGATAAAGATCGTCATATGGAACATGCCGATCATCATCGGTGGTATCAACTTGCCGATGAGGATCTCGTGGGTGCGCAGCGGCGAGACCATCAGCTGGTCGAAGGTGCCGAGCTCGCGTTCGCGCGCGATCGACAATGCGGTCACGATGAGCCCGATCAACAGCGCGATGCTGGCGACCAGATTGGGAACCATGAACCATTGGAAAATCAGGTTCGGGTTGAACCAGTTGCGCGCAACGACGCCGATCTCGGCTGAAGCGGCGCGCTGACCCGCCGGTGTATCAGCGGCGACACCGGCGACGATCTGATTGAGATAGCCAGCGACGAGCTGCGAAGCATTCGAACGGCGCCCGTCGAGGATGATCTGGATATCGGCGGGGCGCCCCGCTTCGATATCGCGCGAAAAGGTTGGCCCGATCTGGACCGCGGCGATCACCCTCTGCCGGTCGATTGCCGCATGCACCGCCGCCGGATCCTCCGTATAGGCGATCGAGCGAAAGGTCGGCGTACTGCCCGAGATCCTGTATATCAGCTCCTGCCCCCAGTTTCCGGCGTCGCGGTTGAGGACCATGATATCGACATTCTTCACCTCGAGCGTCGCGGCATAGGAGAAGACAACGAGCTGGATGATCGGCGGCCCGATCAGGATCAGCCGGCTTTTCGGATCGCGCAAAACCGCCAGCAATTCCTTGATGATCAGTGCCTTTAACCGGATCCACCACATCTCAGCCGATCCTCTTGCGGGTGGAGCGGGCGGCAAGGGTGAAGAAGACCGCGCCTATGAGAAGCATGACGGCAATGGCCTGCAGGAACATCGGCCAGATGTCGCCGGCGAGGAACACCGTCTGCAGGCTGGGGATGAGATAACGCGCCGCGACGATCGTTGTTATCCACTGAATGACGCGCGGCATCGAATTGATCTCGAAGAGAAAGCCGGAAAGCAGGAAAGCCGGCAGAAAGGCCGAGATCAGCGCCAGTTGCGAGGCGAGGAACTGGTTCTTGGTGGCTGCGGAGATGAGCAGGCCCTGGCCGAGCGCCGGTATCAGAAAGGTCGCGGAAAGCGCATAGAGCGCCAGGATGGAACCCCTGAACGGCACGCCGAACAGGAAGATGGCCACGAGAACGCAGAGCGTCATCGAGGCGAGCCCCAAAATGAAATAGGGCAGGATTTTCCCGGCCAATAGCTCCACCGCGGTAACTGGCGTCGCCATCATCGCCTCCATCGTCCCGCGTTCCCATTCCCGCGCGACGACGAGTGATGTGAGAAGCGTGCCGACCAGCGTCATCACGATGGCGATAGAGCCCGGCACCAGGAAAAAGCGGCTGGTGAGCTGCGGGTTGAACCAGAAACGCTGCTCCACGCTGACGGCGGGCGGCCGCGCCCCGGTCTCCAACCCGCGCAGCGCTGCCCAAGTGGCGACGACGCCGCGCGCATAATTCTGCACGAAGCTCGCCGTGTTCGGGTCCGATCCATCGACGATGACCTGGATCGCGGGCGCGGTGCCCGCCGCGAAGTCGGACGAGAAGGTCGAAGGAATCACAACGATGCCCCTCACCCGGCCGACGATCAGATCCTCCTCGAATTGCCGCCGGTCATTGCCATTCGTCACGTCGAAATAGCGCGAGGCCTGAAAGCTCGCCGCCAGATCCCGGGTTATCGGCGTGGGGTCTTCCATGACCAGCCCTATGCGTGTGCGGGTCGCATCGAGCGATACGCCATAGCCGAAGAGAAAGAGCAGGATCAGCGGCAGGACGAAGGCGATGAGGATGCTGCTCGGATCGCGGATGACCTGATATGTCTCCTTGCGCACCAGCGCGGCGAACCGGCGGGCGCGGTCGAGGCGGTTGGGCTCTGCTACGGGCGCTTTCATGCCGCTGCCGCCTCCGTTTCGGATTCCTGCACCAGCGCGATGAACGCATCCTCCATCGTCGGGTCCGGATTGTCCTTGCCGGCAACCCGCGCCTTCAGCTCATCCGGAGAGCCGAGCGCGATGGAGCGGCCGCGATAGATCAGGGATATGCGGTCGCAATATTCGGCCTCCTCCATGAAATGGGTGGTAACCAGCACCGTCACGCCTTTTTCCACCAGCCCGTTGATATGCGTCCAGAATTCCCGCCGCATGATAGGATCGACGCCTGAGGTAGGCTCGTCCAGGAAAAGCGCCTCGGGTTCGTGCATCACCGCGCAGGCGAGAGCCAGGCGCTGCTTCAAGCCGAGCGGCAGATCCTTGGTGGACATGTCGGCATGCGGCGCGAAATCGAAGATCTCCGTCATCAGCGCGATGCGTTCCTGCTTGCGCCTGCCGCTCAGACCATAAACGCCGGCGAAGAAGGCGAGATTCTGCGCGATGTTCAGGTCGCCATAGAGCGAGAATTTTTGTGCCATATAGCCCAGATGATTGCGTGCCTCGGCCGTATCACGGCGCAGGTCGAAGCCCGCGACGCGGCCCTCCCCTTCCGTTGGCTTGAGCAACCCGCACAGCATCTTGAAAGTGGTCGATTTACCGGCGCCATTCGGCCCGAGCAAACCGAATATCTGGCCGCGCGGGATCTCGAAGGTGATGTCGTCGGCGGCCGTGAAATCGCCGAAGCGTTTGGTGAGGCCATGCGCGACGATGACGGGCTTCCCTCCGTCGGAAGGCAGCGTGGTGGTGGCGTCCGCCAGCTTCGACTTTCCGCCCGGGCCGCCCCCCAGCATGTCGACAAAAGCGTCCTCGAAGCGCGGTGTCGCCGGCACAAGGCGGCCTTCACCGCCGATCTCCTTCTCCAGGGTGGATTGCGCTCCTTCGGCGAGCACCAGCCGGATCGCCTCTCCTTGGATCACCCCGTCGACCACGCCTTTTCGGTCGAGTATTCGGGCGAGAGTGGGCCTGCGCCGCCCCTTAATGCCCGTCAGCTTGAATACCCGGCCATCGACCCGGCTGGTCAATTCAGATGGCGGGCCGGTGAAGAGCAGTTTGCCTTGGTTGAGGAGAAAGACATTGTCGCAGGCCTCGGCCTCGTCGAGATAGGCTGTCGACCACACGACCCCAATGCCTTCCTTCGTCAGATCCTCGACCATCTTCCAGAGCTCGCGGCGCGAGATCGGATCGACGCCAACGCCGGGTTCATCGAGCAGCAGAAGACGCGGCTTCTTCAGGAGCGCGCAGGCAAGACCGAGCTTCTGCTTCATGCCTCCCGAGAGCTTGCCTGCCAGACGGCCGGTGAACCGCTTGAGATCGGTGAAGGTCAGCAATTCATTATAGACCGCGGGACGCTCCGCCTTCGGCAATCCCCTGAGATCGGCGTAGAGATCAAGATTTTCCTGTACCGACAAATCTTCATAGAGGCCGAAGCGCTGCGGCATGTAGCCGATGGAAGCCTGGATGGCCGCGGGGTTCTGCCTGGTGTCGAAGCCCAGCACCTCGATCGTGCCGGATTCAGGCAGCATCAGCCCGGTCATCAAGCGGATCAGCGTCGTCTTGCCGGCCCCGTCGGGCCCGACCAGCCCGGTGATTTCGCCGCCCTTGATTGCCCCCTCTATTCGATCAAGAGCCGGGGGCGCGTCGCCAAAACGCTTGGTGACATCCGTCAGCCGGACGAAATCGGCGGATGCATCCTTTACCTTTGCAACTCCGGCGCTCACGGTCCGTCTCCGCCATTTTCCAGCGGGATGCGCACCGTCACCGGCATGCCCTGCCGCAGCCTCGGGTCGGCGTTCTCGACGATGATGCGGAGCCGGTAGACGAGATCTGTCCTGAGATCGGGCGTCTCGACCGATTTCGGCGTGAACTCGGCGACGGGGGAGACAAAGCCCACCTTGCCTCGATAGGGTTTGGCTGGTGCCGTGTCGGAGAGGACCTCCACCGTCATGCCGGGGTGCACCCGGCCGAGATCGGGTTCGGAGATATAGGCCCGCACCCACACAGGCTTCGTCAGCGACAAGACATAGACGATATCGCTCGGCGAGACGATGGCGCCCGGCTCGCGCACCCGCGAGAGAACGACACCATCGGCGGGAGCGGAGAGTTCCGTATCCCCGAGAGAGGTTTTGGCGGAAGAAAGCTCAGCTTCCGCCGCCTGCAGATTGGCGCGTGCCGCCGCGATATCCTCGGGGCGCGTGCCCTCCTGCAGGAGGCTCAAAGCCTCGAGCGCCGATTGTGAGCGCGCCGTCGCCATATCCTTCGCCGCCTTCGCCTGATCGAGAGAGGCTTGGGAGATCGCCCCGCCAGGCCTTAGCTGACGCGCCCGTTCGAATGCCTGCTCGGCATTCTGCAAATCCGCCAGGCTCTCGGTATAGAGCGCCTGCGCCTGGGCGATCTCGGCCTGGCGTGGCCCGGCCTGAAGCTTCTCCAGCGTGGCGCGCAAACCGGCGACCTTGGCTTGCGCCGCGAGAACATTATCCTCGGCAGGTGCCGCATCGAGGCGCGCAAGGACATCGCCGGCCTTGACCCTGTCGCCCTCATCGACCAGCGCTTCTTTTATTCGCCCGGCGACACGAAAACCGAGTTGCACCTGCCGGATATCGACATTGCCATAGAGCGTCAGGCCGTTGTCGGGCTCGCTCCCCCAGCCGCGACGCGAGGGAATATCGAACCACCAGGCCCCGGCGGCACCCGCAGCGAGCAGGAGGACGATGATGGCAATAAGTTTTCTGATCATGCGTTGCCGCCTTCCGGATTGATGGTCGAGACAAGCTCGCGCGCAAGCCCCCGCACGATGTCGAGTTCCTGAGGACCTATTGCTTTCCACTCCAGTTGCGCCAGCACCGCCGCATGCGCCACCCGGAACACCATGACGCTGCCGATGAGCGACAGCGTGCGCAGCCTGACACGCTGTGAACCCACTTCGTCCTCGAGAAGGATCGCGACCAATCGGCCGACGACTTCAAGCATCGGCTTCATGACGCCGCCATAAACCCGCTTGAAGGCTTCCGTCGGCTCCATCTGTTCGCGAATGAGGAAACGCGCCCAAGGTTCCGATTCCCGGCTGACGAACAGCGCCGCTATCATCTGCAGGATTTCCGTCAGAAGGCCGCGCGCCTCTTCCCGGCCGATGGGCGTGCCCGTCGTTTCCGCCTCGGTAAGCCGCGAACGGGTATGGTCGCGCAGTGCCGAGACATGGGCAGAGATGGCCGAGCCTATATGCTCCGCCGCCGCTATATAGAGGCCTTCCTTGCCGCCGAAATAATAGGGGATCGCTTGCTGGTTGACCCCCGCCGCCTCGCTCAGCATCCTTGTCGTCGCGCCGTCGAAACCATAGCGGCCGAACACGACGATCGATGTGGTCAGCAGCTTCTCGCGCGTCGCATCGCCCCGATCTTCCGGAGATTTGCGTGGGTTCTTCGTCCTGGGCTTCTCAGTCATGCCTCCATGTTAATTCATTCAATTGAATTAGTCAAATGCATGAATCCGGAAATCTGAATGCCTTTCTCCTTCACCAGCGATTGAGGAAAGAAAAATCGAATGGAACTGCCGCGCTTTGAGCATTTCCAGCAAAAGCATGGAACGGGCCGCGTTTGGAAATACGCAAAACTAGGCTTTTTGCCGCCCTACCCCGGCAAGCACGATCACCGGCAAAGTGCCGATCAGGACGATGGCGAGAGCGGCGATGGACGCCTCCTCATAGGTCCCGCGCGCTGCCTCGCCATAGAGATGCGTTGCCAGCGTTTCGAAATTGAGCGGCCGGAGCAAGAGCGTCGCAGGCAGTTCTTTCATGCAATCGACGAACACCAGAAGCCCGGCGGCCGCCAGCGCGGTCTTCGACAGAGGCAGATGAACGTTGCGGAATGTGCCCGTTGCATCCTGCCCGAGACTGCGTGCGGCCTGATCGAAAGAAATCGGAATGCGGCTGAACCCGGCCTCGGCCGCCCCGGCGGAGATCGCCAGGAACCGCACGGTATAGGCATAGATCAGCGCCGCCCCTGATCCGATCAGCAGCAGCCCCGTCGAGAACCCGAACCAGCTCATCGCATTGCGGTCGATGAATTGGTCGAGCGCCGCGACCGGGATCAATATTCCGATGGCGATCACCGTGCCGGGTGCGGCATACCCGACGGTCGAGAGGCGATACGCAACGCCCGAGAACCTGCCCGGTCGCAGCCGCATCGCATAAGCGACGGCAATGCCGAAAACCAGCACGATCGCCGTCGCCACGGCCGACATGATGATCGTGTTGGAGGCTTCCGAGACGAGTTGCCTGGACAGACCAGCCATATGAAACCGCTTCCAGGCTTCGATCGCGAGATAGGCTGCCGGCGCAACGAAACCGATGAAAACAGGAACGAAACCACTGCAAAAAGCCATCCAACCAGCAAAGCCGCCAAGCTTCCGAGGCGTGAAACTGCGGTTGCGTTGTGCCGTCAGCGAATAACGCTGGCGGCGGCGCGCCCAGCGTTCGATCACGATGAGGGCGATCACCAGAAAGAGCATGGCGAGTGCGATCTGCGCCGCGCCCGGCAGATCGGAACGGGTGATCCATGTCGTATAGACGGAGACCGTCAGCGTCTTGACCCCGAGGAATTCCGACGCGCCTATATCGTTCAGGGCCTCCATCAACGCCAGACTGACGCCGACGGCGATCGCCGGCCGCGCCAATGGCAAGGCGACGCGCCAGAATATCCGGCTGCGTGTTGTCCCGAGCGTACGGGCCGCCTCGATCAGGTTCGCCGCCTGCGTCAGGAACATCGCCCGTGTCGTGATGTAAACATAGGGATAAAGCACGAAGCCGAGCAAGACGATGCAACCCGTCATCGAGCGGATGTCTGGCAGACGGAACTCGCGCGGGCTGGAATAGCCCAGCACGGCGCGGATGGCGCCCTGAACAACCCCGATCGGGTGCAGGATGTCGAGATAGGCATAGGCGATGATGTAGGTCGGCACCGCAAGCGGCAGGAGCAATGCCCATTCCAGCGTGCTGCGACCCGGAAAATCATAAGCCGTTACCAGCCAGGCGCTGCCCGTACCGATGAGGATAACCAGAATACCGACGCCCAAAAGCAGGGTCAGCGTCTGAGTCAAAGCCGTCGGCAGGACAAAGGCGAAAAGATGCGGCCAGAGGTCGCTTGACCCATGCAGCGCTTCCCATGCAAGGGCAAGGATCGGCGTCAGCACCAACAGAGCGATGACGACCGCCATGAATAGCCATAGCCGCCCAACCTTCCGGTGGGCGGCTTGAATGAAGGAAAAGCGCTGCAAGACGGTGTCTGTCATGATGGTGGTGGGTGCCGCAAACGGCACCCGGTGATCTAATCAGTTGTCGAAGCCAACTTTTTCAGCCAGTTCGCTCGCTTCCTTGCGATATCCGGCGATTTCCGTCAGCGGCACCGGATCGACCTTCAACTCGCCGAAAGAGGCGATGATCGGATCGATGGATGCACCCGCCTTGACCGGATATTCGAAATTGGCTTCCGCATAGAGCTTCTGCGCCTCGTCGGAAACGAGATATTCGAGAAGCTGCACTGCCTGCTCCTTGTTCGGCGCATGCTTGGCAACCGCGGCGCCACTGATGTTGACCTGCGTGCCGCCGTCCTTGAAGGTCGGCAGGATGACCTTGATCGCATTGCCCCAGGCGACCTGATCCTCGCCGCCCTTTCCGGAACGCATCAGCCCGACATAATAGGAATTGGCGATACCGATGTCGCAGATGCCGCCGAGTATGTCCTTGGCCACATCGCGATCACCGCCTCCGGCCGTGCGCGCCAGATTGTCCTTGACCCCGGTCAGCCATTTCTCTGTCGCTTCGGCACCATGATGGGCGATGTAATCAGCGAAAAGCGCAGTGTTGTACGGATGCTGGCCCGAGCGGATGCAGACCTTTCCCTTCCACCTCGGATCCGCCAGATCCTCATAATTGAAGGCGCTGAGGTCGAGATCCTTGGCCGCATAGAGCACGCGGGCACGCGTCGACAGCGCAAACCAGTTATTCCCGGCATCACGCAGGTTCTCCGGCACCGCCGCATCCAGAACCTTCGATTCAACGGGCTGGGTCAGCCCCTTTTCGGTGAGATCGATAAGATTGCCGAAATCGACCGTCATCAGAATGTCCGCCGGCGAGCTTTCCCCTTCGGACGCGACGCGTTCGGTCAGGCCGTCCTTCATGAACACCGTGTTGACCTTCACGTCGCTCTTGGCGGTGAAGGCGTCGAGCAGCGGTTTGATCAATCCTGGTTCGCGCGTCGTGTAAAGGTTCAGTTCTGCTGCGGAAGCGCCGCTGCTGGCAAGGGCCATTACGCTTCCAAACAGAGCCAATTTCACTGCGGAAAGCTTGTTCATGATACGGTCCTTTATCGTCGGGTTATGTTTAATAGCAGGCGACTGGTCAGCCTCCCCAATCATTGCATCGATCATACATGATTTGTCCAGTCAAGTTTATATTTCGCGCCACTTCACGGCTGCGGAAATACAAGGACCCCACCTGGTTCCACTGTGAGATGAATATGATCTCCAGGCTTGAGCTCGATGCGATCGGGCGTGCGCATCTGGAGGAGTTCATCCGCTCCTTCCACCTTTATCGCAAGCTGCTCGATTTCTCCCAGAAACGAGCAACGCACCACACGCGCCGACAGCCCCTGTCCCGATCTTGCCAGCCGGAATGCTTGCGGACGGACGCAAGCAAGCGCCGGGCTACCCTCGGGCAGGCCCAACGTAGCCGGAAACGCACCTAGGGCCGTTTCAACCCGACCGTTGCGGTAGATGCCGGGCACCTTGTTGAAAGGGCAGAAGAACTCGGCCGCATAAAGCGAATTCGGGTGGTCGTAAATCTCATACCCGGTGGTTGCCTGCACCACCCGGCCCTTCTGCATCAGCACCACCTTATCGCCGGCGGAAAGTGCCTCCTCCGGATCGTGCGTAACCATGATGACGGTCGTGCCAAGCGCCCTCAGCGTCGCGATGGTTTCCTCTCGCACCCGCTCGCGCAAGCCACGGTCGAGATTGGAAAACGGCTCGTCCATCAAGAGGATGCGCGGCTTCGGCGCCAGCGCCCTTGCCAGCGCCACACGCTGCTGTTCGCCTCCCGAGAGCATATGCGGATAACGTTTGGCGAGCGCCCCGATGCCGATGCGCTCGATGACGGTCGCCGCCCGCTCCCGCGCCTCATGACGCGGCAGCTTCTTCAGGCCGAAAGCCACATTTTCCTCGACAGTGAGATGAGGAAACAGGGCATAATCCTGAAAGACGAAGCCTATATTGCGGTCTTCCGGCTCGACAAAACGGTTGGCCCCGGCGATTTCTCCCCCGCCGAGCAGAATGCGCCCGCTATCGGCGGTATCCACTCCCGCAATGATCCGCAAAAGCGATGACTTGCCACAACCGGACTGACCAACCAGGCAGATGATTTCGCCGGGCAGGACAGAGAACGATACGTCGTCCAGCGCAAGTGTTTCTCCGAAACGCCGGCTGATATGCTCTAGCGTCAGCGCGCCAGCCGCGTTTTCTGCAAATCCATGCATCGTCCATCCCTTGCCGCCGGTCTTTCAAGCCGGCTGCGTGGTTTTGTTGATTTCTCAGATCAGGTTTACAGCATCGGCCTGCAAATCGGAATCGATTTTCGAAGGTGCGATGCATTGTTAGGCGTTCAACCGGTCGGCGCTTCTCCCGCCGACGACCGGATCACCAGGTCGTAGGAGAGCTTCGCCGTTTCCGACGCGACGCCCTTCTCGATTTGTTTCAGAAGAATATCGGCAGCACGCTCGGCCATTTCGAAGATTGGCTGCCGGATCGTCGTCAATTGCGGCCAGACCATTTGCGCCAGAGCCGTATCGTCGAAGCCGACAATGGAAAGCTTCTGCGGCACCGGTATCCGCAATTCGTGCGCGGCCTGGAGGACGCCTGCGGCCATATCGTCGTTGGAGGCGAGGATGGCCGTCGGCCGGTTTGCGTGATGCAACAGCCGGCGCCCGGCCTCCAACCCACTTTGAAAGGTGAAAGCCCCCTGGATTTCCATCGCCGGCTCCGGCTCGATACCTGCCGCCTGGAGCGCGCGGCGAAACCCCATCAGCCGGAGCCGGGCGGAACGATGTGTCTCGTCGCCGATTACGATGGCAACGCGCCGGTGGCCGAGCCTCAGCACATATTCGGCCAGGTCGAACGCCGCCGCCTCGTCATCTATGACGACACTCCCGGTCCCATGAACGCTGGTATCTCCGGCAACCCGCACGAAAGGCAGGTGTGAAGCCAGGAGTTCCTCCAAAATGACCGGATCGTCACACATGGGCGGGGTGACGATCACCCCGTCGAGGCCGGACGCATAAACGGTCGAAACCATTGCCCCGCGGATATCCGCCCGATCCTCGACCGGAAAGATGAGAAGGCGATAGCCGGTGCCGCGCAGCCTTTTCAGCGCGCCCATCTGCAGTTCGGTGACATAGGCCGGACTTGGATTCTCAAAGAAGAGGCCGATGAGATGCGATCTTCTGCGTGCGAGATTACGCGCCGCGACATTGGGGTGGTAGCTGAGTTGCTGCCCGACCTGGCGGACCTTTTCCCTGATCTCGTCGCGTACATTCGGTTCGTCGTTGAAGACGCGGGATACGGTCTTGATCGACACGCCGGCCGCCTTGGCGACATCGCGTATGGTGGCTCGCTTGCCAATCTTCTTTGTCATGCCTGCGATTGGCACCTTCCTTTGCCCAGCCTTTTCGAAGAAGCCATGGCAAAATAATCATAATAACGCAATCTTCCGACGCGAAATCGGCGATTTTATCCGATTTCGTCCTCTTCCTCATGCACGGCGTCCATCGCCCCCGGAATGTTGGCGAGCAGCTTCTCTTTATCAAGCAGGCCGGCATCTTCCAGCTTCTCGATATCGGGCAGGTCGCGCAGTGTTTCGAAGCCGAAATGCGACAGAAAGGCATCCGTCGTGATGTAAGTATAGGGCGCACCCGGCTGCGGGCTGCGCGGACCGGAGGTGATGAACCCGGCATGGCGCAGCTGCGCGATCGCGTCGCGGCTCACCTCACGTCCGATGAAAGCGGAAAGTTCGGTTCGTGTCAGCGGCTGGAAATAGGCAATCGTCATCAGCACCAGCGCCTGTGCCGGCGACAGTCCGGTCATTGCCTCATCAGCATCAGATGCCGCACGTATGGCGCTTGCGTAGGCAGGCCGGGTACGATGTTGAAAACCGCCGGCCACGTGGACGATATCATAGGGCCGCGTCCGCAATTCCTCGCGAATGTCCTCTATCAGGAGTTCGATGCTGCAATCACGCCCGACCAGTCTCTGGAGCATCTCCAGGCTGACCGGGTCGCTCGCCGCGAAGATCACCGCTTCGACACGGTTCATCCATTCGCGCCAGCGGGCTGTGGACGGCAGGTCGAGCAATTCGCGGTCGAATGCCTCCGCCGCTCGCGATGTCTTCTCCTGATCACCCAATGCCATTTCTAAAGCCCATAGAGCCGAAAGGTGGCTCGTCCCGTCAATTCGCGTACTGCCTCGAGCGAAACAAGACGCTCGAAAAGCCGCCGTAGTGCACGGTCGGTCATGGCCTGTCCCGGAAAGGCCTCGACACAGGCCGATGGCAGCAAGGCATCTTCCTGAAGCAGGGCTTCGACGATACGCGCAGAGCCCTTGGCGCGCAGTTTCGGCACTATCGCCTTCAACCTTTCCGCCCGGCGGGCAATATCCGCAGCCGTGTCATGGGCCTCAAGAGCAGCTTGAACATAGGCAATCAACACCGCCCTGCGCCACCCCGCTTCACCGATGCGCAGACGGCGGCGATTGGGTCCTGACCGGAAGAAAGGCTTTTGCGCCTGGATTACCAGAAGCGGCACGGGCCGCGGCCATTTCAACCGGGCGGCAAGCACCAGATCGGCAACCCAGAACCCGAGAAGCTCGACGGAAACGGATAGGGTCGGATGAGCCATCGCGATATATTCGGCAGTTTCGATGGCGGCGAAGGGCCCCGGTTTACCGGCTCGCATCAGAGCCCCGATATGCCCCGCAATTTCCGCGAAATCCTGTTCCGATTTCAACCCGAAGAACTCCGCTGCGGAATTCAATAACGCGCTGTCAGGCATCCCCGTGTGACGGGCAAGCCTGCGCCAGGCAAGAACAGTCCGGCCCGCCGGGCCGGGATCGCTTCCGGGCCGTGTGAGACAGACGGCGTCGCGCAGCGCCGCCTCCTCCTCCGGCCGACCAAGAAGCTGGGACGATGTCGAGGCCGCCTTCAACGCCATGCGGCTGCGCCAGACGCCGGACCAATCCGGATCATCCCGGATCAGGCCGTCCAGCGCTTGGAGCGCGGCGCCCGCCAGGAAAGCAGCCTCGGTTTCATCCATCGCCGACAGGTCGCGCGCCGCCCGCAACCACGGGGCGGGAGATGAGGTGTCAGCAGGGAAAACCGTTTTTTCCGAAGCGATCGAGCGCGCATAGTTCATAAGGGCAACTTAAGCCAAACCGCCCGTCATCTCTATGGGATTTGCAGGAAACCACAACAAACACCGCCCGTTCGCCGCCAAAGGCTGCGATTAAAAGAAAAAGGGCCGAACTTCAGTCCGGCCCAGTTTCATTCCGGGAGAAGCTCCGGCTTATTTCTGCCAGCTCTTGACCAACTCGTCATAATTGACGGTGATGGGCTTCTCCTTTTCGTTTTCGACTTTCAATTGCGGCGCGAGATTGCCGTGCTTGACGGCGTCCTCATGCCAGTATTCGATATCGTGCTCCTCGGCGAGCTTCGGTCCGATATCGCCCTGAACGCCCGCGCGCTCGAGGCGTTCCAGCACCTTCTCCTGCTCGGCACAGAGCGAGTCCATTGCCTCCTGTGCCGTCTTGGCGCCGGAAGAAGCATCGCCGATCGCCTGCCACCAAAGCTGCGCGAGCTTCGGATAATCAGGCACATTGGTGCCCGTCGGCGACCACTGCAAGCGGGCCGGCGACCGGTAGAATTCGACTAGGCCGCCGAGCTTGGGAGCGCGGTCCGTGAAGGACTCGTGGTCGAGAGTCGACTGGCGGATGAAGGTCAGGCCGACATGGCTTTTCTTGACATCCACCGTCTTGGAGGTCACGAACTGCGCGTAGAGCCAGGCCGCCTTCGCGCGGTCGTCAGGGGTCGATTTCAACAGCGTCCAGGATCCGGCGTCCTGGTAACCGAGCTTCATGCCGTCCTTCCAGTAGACACCATGCGGCGACGGAGCGAAACGCCACTTAGGCGTGCCGTCCTCGTTCACGACCGGCAGACCTTCCTTGACGAAATCGGCGGTGAAGGCCGTGTAGGTGAACATCTGCTGAGCGATCTCGCCCTGCGATGGAACCGGACCGGACTCGGAGAAGGTCATGCCCTGAGCGGCTGCCGGCGCGTAGGCCTTCATCCAGTCGAGATATTTCTGGATTGCGTAGACCGAAGCAGGCCCGTTGGTGTCGCCGCCGCGCGCCACACAGGAGCCGACGGGCCGCGAATTCTCATCGACCTTGATGCCCCATTCGTCGACCGGCTTGCCGTTCGGAATGCCCTTGTCGCCATTGCCGGCCATCGAGAGCCAGGCATCGGTGAAGCGCCAGCCAAGCGACGGGTCCTTCTTGCCATAGTCCATGTGGCCATAGACCTTCTTGCCGTCGATCTCGCGGCCGGTGAAGAACTCGGCGATGTCCTCATAGGCCGACCAGTTGACGGGCACGCCGAGGTCGTAACCATATTTGGCCTTGAAGTCGGCCTTGTTCTTCTCGTCGTTAAACCAGTCGTAGCGGAACCAGTAGAGGTTGGCGAACTGCTGGTCGGGCAGCTGATAGAGGTCACCGTCCGGCGCGGTGGTGAAGGACTTGCCAATGAAGTCGTCGATGTCGAGGTTGGGATTCGTGACATCCTTGCCCTCGTTCGCCATCCAGTCGGTCAGGCTGCGCGCCTGCTGGTAGCGCCAGTGCGTGCCGATCAGGTCGCTGTCGTTGATATAGGCGTCGTAGACGTTCTCGCCCGATTGCATCTGCGTCTGCAGCTTTTCGACGACGTCGCCCTCGCCGATCAGGTCATGGCTGATCTTGATGCCGGTAATGGCGGTGAAAGCCGGCGCCAGCACTTTCGATTCATATTCATGCGTGGTGATGGTCTCGGAAACGACCTTGATCTCCATGCCGGAGAATGGCTTCGCCGCATCGACGAACCACTGCATTTCCTTTTCCTGATCGGCGCGCGGAAGCGCCGAGAGATCACCGATTTCCTTGTCGAGAAATTCCTTCGCCTCGTCCATTCCGGCAAAGGCGTTGCCTGTTGCCAACAGCAGCACAAGCGCTGTTGTCGATGTGAGTAGATGCCGTCGCATGTCAGTTCCTCCCAAGAGTTGCGATTGCCTTTCCAGTCCAGCGCCCGCCTGGTAGAGCCGGCGCTCATTTTCTCCCCCTAAACGTAGCGAAATACGCCGATGGCGTAGACCACGGACAGAGCTAGAGCCCACCACAGATTGGGGCCAACCAGCCCCAACCATGCCAGATGAATGAATGCCGCTCCGAGCAGCGAAACGAAAAGCCGGTCGCCGCGCGTCGTCTCGAAGCGCAGGACGCCGACGCGGGGATTGCCGCCAGGACTTGCGTATTCCCAGACAGCCATCAGTGCCAGAAGCGTGAATATGGTGAGAAAGAACATGGCGGTGGGGAAGGACCAGGCCATCCACCCGCCAGGTATGAGTGGCGCCGTCCAGTTGCGCGCGCCGTCCTTTAAGGGCAGCGACATCACGAGCAACCCAGCGGCTGCAACGTAGATGCCCAGGACAACGCCGAGAGCAACAGGCCAGCGATTGTTGCGAGAAATGGTAGCCATCACACCCTCCCCAGGGCGAAGCCCTTGGCAATATAATTGCGGACGAAATAGATCACGAGCGCGCCGGGAATGATCGTCAGCACGCCGGCAGCCGCGAGCACGCCCCAATCGAGTCCGGAGGCGGAGACCGTGCGCGTCATCGTCGCTGCGATGGGCTTGGCCGCCGTTGTCGTCAGCGTTCTGGCGATGAGCAGCTCGACCCAGGAGAACATGAAACAGAAGAAGGCGGCGACGCCGATGCCGCTCGCAATCAGCGGCATGAAGATCTTCACGAAAAAGCGTGGAAAGGAATAGCCGTCGATATAGGCGGTCTCGTCGATCTCCTTCGGCACGCCCGACATGAAGCCTTCCAGGATCCAGACGGCGAGCGGCACGTTGAAAAGGCAATGCGCGATCGCCACAGCGATATGCGTGTCGATCAGCCCGAAAGCCGAATAAAGCTGGAAGAAAGGCAGCACGAAAACCGCCGGTGGCGCCATGCGGTTGGTGAGCAGCCAGAAGAACAAATGCTTGTCGCCGAGGAAGCGGTAGCGCGAGAAGGCATAGGCAGCCGGCAGCGCCGCCAGCACCGAGATGACGGTGTTCATCACCACATAGATGATCGAATTGATATATCCCCGATACCAGGACGGATCGGTGAAGATGACGGCATAATTGCGCAGCGTCGGCTGCTGCGGCCACAGCGAGAAGGTGGAGAGGATTTCCGCATTGGTCTTGAAGCTCATATTGACGAGCCAATATATCGGCAGCAGCAGGAAAATGATGTAGAGCGTCGGGATCAGCCACCAGAAGCGGGACTGCTCACCACGCCTGCGCATCGTACGGGCAAGGGCTGCCTGTGCATTCGGCGGCATGGATGACGCCTGATCGAACTTGCCCTTGCGCTCCGCCATAAGTTTGTCGTCCGCGACACTCATATCAGCGCTCCACATCGTAATTGGTCATGACCGTGTAGAAGACCCATGACAGCGCCAGGATGATCAGGAAGTAGACGATCGACATAGCCGCCGCCGGGCCGAGATCGAACTGGCCCACGGCTATCTTGACCAGATCGATGGAAAGAAATGTCGTCGAGTTGCCCGGTCCGCCGCCGGTGACGACGAAGGGCTCGGTATAGATCATGAAACTGTCCATGAAGCGCAGCAGCACGGCGATCAGCAGCACGCGGTTCATCTTCGGTAATTGGATATAGCGGAAGACAGCCCAGCGCGACGCGCCATCGATCTTGGCGGCCTGGTAGTAGGCATCCGGGATCGACACCAGGCCGGCATAGCAGAGCAGCACCACCAGGCTCGTCCAGTGCCAGACATCCATGACGATGACGGTGATCCAGGCGTGCAACGGGTTCTGCACGTAATTGTAGTTGATGCCGAGTTGGCTCAACGTGCGTCCGAGAAGGCCGATATCGACACGGCCGAAAACCTGCCAGATGGTGCCGACCACATTCCACGGAATGAGCAGCGGCAGCGCCATCAGCACGAGGCAAATCGGAACGCCCCACCCCTTGCGCGGCATGTTGAGCGCGATCAGGATGCCGAGCGGCACCTCGATCGCCAGGATGATGAAGGAAAAGAGCAGACCGCGCAGGAGCGCCGAATGGAAGCGATCCGAACGCAGGATCTCCTCGAACCATTCGGTCCCTGCCCAGAAGAACTGGTTGTTGCCGAAAGTATCCTGCACCGAATAGTTCACGACCGTCATCAGCGGAATGACCGCCGAGAATGCCACCAGCAGCAGCACCGGCAGCACCATGAACCAGGCCTTGTTGTTCCATGTCTTGTCCATGGCCTATCCTCCCAAAGCCACGCGCCAGGAATCGGCGTAGACGTTGATACCTTTGGTGTCGAAACGGATATGCGGGTCGGCGGGAACGTCCTCGTCCTCGGGCAAGATGGCGGCGATCTCCTGTCCTTCCAGACGCGCGCGCACAATCTTGTGCCGGCCGATATCCTCTATCTTGGCGATTGAAACCGGCATGCCCTCACGGCCGAGGCGTACATATTCAGGGCGTATGCCAAGTTCCATCCTGCCTTTGGCCGCCGATTGCTGCGTTCCCGGCAACTCGATGACTTGCCCGCCGAAACGGGCCTTGCTGCCCTCTATCTCGACCGGCACGACATTCATGCCCGGCGAGCCGATGAAATAACCGACGAATGTATGTTTCGGCCGCTCGAAAAGCTCGTGCGGCGTGCCGATCTGCACGATCTCGCCCTCATACATGACGACGACCTTCTGCGCGAAGGTCAGCGCTTCCGTCTGGTCGTGCGTGACATAGACCATGGTGAAGCCGAAGCGCCGGTGCAGTTCCTTCAATTGCGAGCGCAGCACCCATTTCATATGCGGGTCGATGACCGTCAGCGGCTCATCGAACAGGATCGCATTGACATCGGAGCGCACCAGGCCGCGCCCGAGGGAGATCTTCTGTTTCTGGTCGGCGGTCAGGCCGCGCGCCTTCCTGTTCGCCCAGCTGGCGAGGTCGATCATGTCCAGCGTTTCGCGCACCTTGCGGTCGACATCCGCAGCGGCGACGCCGCGATTGCGCAGCGGGAAGGCGAGATTGTCATAGACCGTCATCGTGTCGTAGATGACGGGAAACTGGAACACCTGTGCGATATTGCGCTCCTGCGTCGACAGACCGGTGACATCCTGACCGTTGAACAATATCCGGCCGTGCGAGGGGTGGATCAGCCCGGATATGATGTTGAGCAGCGTGGTCTTGCCGCAGCCGGAAGGTCCAAGCAGCGCATAAGCGCCGCCGTCTTCCCAAGTGTGGTGCACTTCCTTCAATGCGTAATCAGCATCCGATTTCGGATTGGGCCCATAGGCATGTCGGATATGATCGAGTTCGATGCGCGCCATGGTTTCCTCCTAAGCCGCCAGTTTCTGCTGGCGCGTGACGGAACGGCCGCTCGCGTCGAAGATCATGAGATGGCGCGGATCAAGAAAGAGATCGATGATCTCGCCGGCACTCAATTCATGGATCCCGCTGGCCAGCATGGCCCAGCGGGCATTTGCAAAGGCAAGGTGGATATAACTTTCCGAACCGGTGATCTCGGTGACGATCACCTTGGCGCGGATGGCGAATGCATCCTGCCCCCGTCGCTCGAAGGAGAGATGATGCGGCTGAAAGCCCATCACATAGGCGCCATCCCCTATCCCCTGCCAATCGGCCGGAACCGCGAAGGTGACATCGCCCTCCAGATGGAACTGGCGGCCTCTCTTCTCAACAGCAATCGTATTGAGCGGCGGATCGGCGAAGGTCTGTGCGGTGATGAGATCAGCGGGATAGCGGAAGACGTCGATCGTTCGTCCGAATTGGGTGACGCGCCCTTCCGACAGCGTGGCGGTATTGCCGCCGAGCAATAGCGCCTCCGAGGGTTCGGTGGTGGCGTAGACGAAGATCGCGCCTGATTTGGCGAAGATACGCGGCAGTTCCGCCCGCAGCTCCTCGCGCAGCTTGTAATCGAGATTGGCGAGCGGCTCGTCGAGCAGCACCAGCCTGGCATTCTTGACGATGGCGCGGGCGAGCGCCGTGCGCTGCTGCTGCCCTCCGGAAAGATTGAGCGGCGTCCGGTCGAGATAGGGCGTCAGCTTCAGAAGTTCCGCCGTCTTGCGCACCTCGCGGTCGATGGTGGCATTGTCAGCGCCCGCCACACGCATGGGCGAGGCAATGTTCTCATAAACCGTGAAAGCGGGATAATTGATGAACTGCTGATAGACCATGGCGACAGAGCGCTTCTGCACCGGCACGCCCGTCATGTCCTGCCCGTCGAACCATAGCGAACCGGAAGTCGGCACGTCGAGGCCCGCCATGATGCGCATCAGGCTGGTCTTGCCGGACAGCGTCGGCCCAAGCAGGACGTTCAGCGTCCCATGCTCCAGCTTCAGCGATATGTCGCTGAGATGGGTCTTGCCTCCAACGACCTTGGAAACGTTCCGTAACTCCAGCACTCGTCTTCCTCCTCCCGCAAGCGGACGCTACCGGCCCGCTGCCGCAACCTTCTTCTGCCCCGCGCCCGGCTTTCGATCACCGGCGGCCTGGGCCATGAATTCGGCAAGCGCCACTGCCTCTTGGCGGCCAAGCCTCAACCCCAGTTTCGTGCGCCGCCACAAAATATCATCCGGGATAAGCGCCCATTCGTTCTCCATGAGATAGCGCACTTCCGCCTCATAGAGATCGGCGCCGAAATGCCGGCCCAAATCTTGGTATGAAGCAGCTTCTCCAAGCAATGCCGCTGTCCGCGTCCCATAAAGCCGGAACAATCTACGAGCATGCGTTTCGTCGAGAAAGGCATATCGTTCATGCACGCGGCGCAATTCCGCGTTGAACGCCGTCATCGGGAAATCACCGCCCGGCAGAGGTGCGGATCGCGTCCAGGATGGCCCCTTGGCCCCCAGGAAACTCTCGATCTTCTCCAGCATGTGCTCGGAAAGACGCCGGTACGTCGTGATCTTGCCGCCGAAGACGTTGATGAGCGGGGCGGCACTTTCCGACGCATCCTCCTTCAGCACATAATCGCGGGTCGCCTCCTGCGCCTTCGATGCGCCGTCGTCATAAAGCGGACGCACGCCGGAATAGGTCCAGACGATATCGTCTTGGCTGACCGGCTCGCGGAAATATTCGCTTGCGGCCTGAGCGAGATAGTCGATTTCCTTCCCGGTGATCGCGGCATCAGCAGGATCGCCGCGATAATCCTGATCCGTCGTGCCGATCAGCGTGAAATCATCCTCATAGGGAATGGCGAAGATGATGCGCCCGTCATTGTTCTGGAAGAAATAGGCGCGCGGATCATCGAACTTCTTGCGCGTGACGATGTGGCTGCCCTGCACCAGCCGGACATTGTGCACGTCTTTCCCGGCAATCTCTGAGACCACATGATCGACCCAAGGCCCGGCGGCATTGACCAGAAGCCGCGCCCTCACCTCTTCCGCCTCACCGGTGACCACGTCTTCGATCGTGATTTGCCACATGCCGCCATCGCGGTGGGCCTTCGCCACCTTCGTCCGCGTGCGGATGACCGCACCCCGATCGGCCGCATCCCGGGCGTTCAGCGCCACGAGGCGGGCATCATTGACCCAGCAATCGGAATATTCGAACGCCTTGGTGAAGAGCGGCTTCAACGGTTCTGCTGCCGGGTCGCGGCGCATGTCGAGCGTGCGTGTCGGCGGCAGCTTTCTGCGCCCGCCAATGTGATCGTAAAGGAACAGGCCGAGACGCAACAGCCATGCCGGACGCACCCCGCCCTTGTGATAGGGCAGGACGAAGCGCATGGGGTGAATGATATGCGGCGCGTTGCCCCAAAGCACCTCGCGCTCCATCAACGCTTCGCGTACCAGCCGGAACTCGTAATGTTCGAGATAGCGCAGGCCGCCATGGATGAGCTTGGTCGAATTCGACGACGTGCCGCTCGCCAGATCGTCCATCTCGGCCAGATAGACCGAATAGCCGCGTCCAGCCGCGTCGCGCGCAATGCCGCACCCATTGATGCCGCCACCGATGACAAAGATGTCATATGTCGGATTGTCGTCCACAGCGTTGCCTCTGAGAGCGGAAAACCGCTCTAACTCCTTGTTGCTCCATAAGCCTGCCGGATCATCGCTCCCCTCCTCGCAGGCTTACCCCTTTCTTTCGCAATGCAGCATTGCTCGCCAATACGAAAGCAGTTCTGATTATTTCGCAAATAATACGAATGTCAAACGAAAATGATTACGGAACCGGCGCGGGCGCGGTTTCGATGAGGCGAACCTTGAACTCCCGGCAGATTTCCCGGATGCCGGGATCTGGGCAGTAATCGGTGATGAAGGTATGAACCTGCGACAGGTGACCGATCCGCACCGGCGCCGTCCGCTCGAACTTGGTCGAGTCAGAGACGAGGATTACATGCCGCGCATTCGCGATGATTGCCTGCGCCACTTTCACCTCGCGGAAATCGAAATCAAGCAACGCACCATCGCGGTCGATCGCCGATGTGCCGATGACGGCGAAATCGACCTTGAACTGGCGGATGAAATCCACCGCCGCCTCGCCGACAATGCCGCCGTCGGAGCCGCGAACCACACCGCCGGCAATGACCACCTCCATCCCCTGATAGACACGCATCCTGTTGGCAACATTGATGTTATTGGTAATCACCATCAGTGCCTTGCGGTCAAGGAGCGCCTGACTGACGGCCTCCGTCGTGGTGCCGATATTGATGAAGAGAGACGCCCCGTCCGGAATGAGCTCGGCCGCGGCGGTGCCGATGGCTTCCTTCTCCTGCGCGGCGATCTGGCGGCGCGCCTCATATTGCAGGTTCTCGACACCGGAGGGATAGAGCGCGCCGCCATGGATACGCGTCAAAAGCTGCTGCTGGCAGAGATCGTTCAAGTCCTTGCGGATCGTCTGTGGCGTCACATTGAAGAGCGCCGCAAGATCATCGACCAGCACCCGCCCCCGCTCCTTGGCGAGCTCCAGAATTTCATTGTGTCGCGGCGTCAGATACATTTTCCCTCCGGCTTTCGTTTTCTTTCGGAGAATAGAGACGAAAACCGAAAAAGAAAATGCCCCTTCGCTCCATCGTCGGGAAGCCGCCTCACCGTCACCAGCCGGTTACTCAATCCCCGCGATCCCGCCCTTCATGGCGGATGACGGCGGCATAGGCGATGATCACCACGAGAATCGGCACGACGACGAAGGCGAGCAACCAGGTTCCGTCCATCAGCGGAGCCCTTTCAGTACCCGCGTGCCGAGGTAATGCAGGACCGCGGAGGCCATCAGCCAGCCCACCAGCCCCAGCATCAGCCTCGCATGGCTGATCGTGTTGTCGATGTTGTCGACATTGTAGAGATAGCCGGCAACGGGCGTTGCAATCCCCACCGTGAAACACGCCGTGGACGCACGATCCAACGCATTCGCCAGAAGCTTCGTGCGTTCATTGTTGACGATACTCATCGGGTTTACCATCAATCAGACAATAAATTTGGAAGTACGGCATAAAACATAGTCTTCACGAGTCCAGATATGAACTACTTCAAAAATTTCTTAAGAAAAATACTGGTGCTATTAATATGATTAAGTATTTTATCACAGGCCTCCTAAGATATTATTATCGCTCTTCGATGAGGTTCACGTCTCAGATCAGGCTCTATCAATGGCAAGGCAATCGGCCGGCGTCCTGGCGTTGATATGGTTGCTGCCGGCGTGGCCATGCATGGCGATGATGGCGAGATCGTCGCCTGCCCTTATCGGTCGTGTCCACCATCCGCCCTTCAGTGCCCAGCCCGACGCGATCGCGACCTCGATATCGCGACTATCCGGTCTCAGGACGGCGCTTTCATGGACAATGCGTGCGTTGGGAGAGCGCCTTGCCAGTTGCGCCCGCCCTTCGTCAAGCGCCAGATCCCGGTCGCCCGCTATGACCAGGCGATGAAAATAGTGCCGTGTCTTGCGGAATTGGGTGAGATAGGCAATTCGCACCTGATAGGCTGGCATAACGGTCTCCCAGAGGCTTGCCAAGCTGGTCGATATTTGTTTCGGCCTTTCTCGGCGCTTCACATAAAATGATTCCCAAATAGCCTTCCGCTGAGAATATGTGCAGTTCGGCGCGGCTGTTGCAAGGAATGCCTCTTCTTGATTCACAAGATGAAGCGTCCTTGCTACAGTGCTCCAAGGCGTTTTATGAAAAAATCCAAGCGATCGAATATGTCTCCATAAATAAAAGGCGGCATTTCCGCCGCCTTTTATTCACAAATTTCCTCACCATTTGACTTTGAATGCGATGTTACCTGATATGGTGTAGTTTTCGGCGAATTGTTCGAGGGTGGATTGTGCGGCGAGTTTGGCGAACATGCCGTATCGTCCGTCGTTCCAGTTGTAGGTTCCGCCGGCGCCGATCTCGGCCCAGACATTCTCCTTGGCAGTGGTGAAGCGCTCGCCGGAGACGCTCCATCTGGCGCGGCCGAGGAACTGGCGGTGCAGGCTGGCGTTGCCGTCGAGGTCAAGCGCGGCATAGGTGAGCTGCGCCTGCGGCGTCAGGAGCCAGTGATCGTCGAGCGCGACAATCGGCGATTTACGACTTGGCGCATAATAATATCTTTCAACATCGTAATTGCACTTGAGCAACGATTCAAAATGCTCTGCTATACGGCACGACACGGCAAATCCGAGAAAAACGGCAGAAGACGAATCGATCCCGACCTTTCTCCAGACGATTCGGCCGGCGAATTGCGATAACTCCAGCGAACTGTTCGCCCGCCACGGCGTTGCAGGAATTCCAGCAAGGAGGGGCAAATGTTGCTCGAGGTGGCATTGAACGGAAATCGCGATCACCCGGCAACGCCGCGCACGCCCGCGCAGATTGCCGCCGAAGCCCGTTCAGCGATAGAGGCAGGCGCCCAACTCCTTCATTTCCACCCCTATGATGCGCCCGGAAGAGAAACCTTCGACGCCGATGATTGCGCCCGGGCGATCAGGGCGGTTCGGGCAAGCTGCCCCGGCATTCCCATTTCGCTCAGCACCTCGGCCACCATCGAAGGCGATCCGGAGAAGCGTTTCCGCCAGATTGCCGCCTGGGATGAGATGCCCGATCTGGTTACAGCCAACCAGGGAGAAGACGGCATTATTGAGCTCTGCGAACTGTTGCTCTCCCGTGGTGTCGGCATCGAGGCGGGTCTCCTGAGCACAGAGGACGCACGGCTGTTCGTCGCCTCCGGGCTGGCGCCCCGCTGCCGGCGCGTGTTGATCGAGTCGCTCGAAACCGATCCCGCCGACGCGCTGCGCGACGCCGAGACGATGGAGCGCATCATTGTCGAAGCCGGCATCAGGCTCGAGCAGGTCCACCATGGCGAGGGCGTTGCCTCCTGGGCGGTGAATCGCCGCGCGGTCACGAGGGGACACGGGATCAGAACCGGACTGGAGGACACGCCTGTCCTGCCTGACGGACGGCAGGCCAGGGACAATGCGGAACTCATCGCGGCAGCGGCGGCAATTATCGCGCAGGCTTCGCAAGGAGCATAGCCCCCATCCATTGGCGGCTCGAAAAGCAAGGCCGTTTTCGCCCTTCCCAACCGGTATCCAGCTCATTTAAGGAAGGAATCGGGGCGAATCCCGGTAAAAGACAAAGGAACTGGTTTGGAAACGGCGCTCTACCTCCCGATCAAGCGCTTTCTCGAAACGGCGGGTTACAGCGTCAAGGGCGAGATCGAAGGCTGCGATATCGTCGCGCTCAGCGAGGACGAACCGCCCCTCGTCGTCATCTGCGAGCTCAAGCTGCGCTTCAACCTGGAGCTGATCCTGCAAGCGGTCGACAGAGCCGCCGCCAGCGATGAGGTCTGGCTTGCCGCGCGCGTCTCGGCGAAAGGCAAGGGACGTGAGGGCGATCGTCGTTTCCGCAATCTGTGCCGCCGCCTCGGCTTCGGCATGCTGGGCGTTTCGGACAATGGCCATGTCGATGTGATCGTCAGTCCGGATGCGCCGATGCCAAGGCGTAACACCCGGAAAAGATCGCGCCTCGTCGCCGAACACAGGCGCCGCAAGGGCGACCCGACATCCGGCGGCGGATCGCGTGCGCCCATCATGACGGCCTATCGCCAGCAGGCCCTTGCCTGCGCACAAGCCCTGCGCCATGGCCCTTTGCGCCCGCGCGATCTCCGACCCGCTACGCCCAATGCCGCCAAGATATTGCTGAACAACGTCTATGGCTGGTTCGAACGCGTCGATCGCGGCATTTATACCCTGACACCGGCAGGCGTGGAAGCCATCGAGCGATGGTGCCCGCAACTTGCGGACGACAGAAGCGCGGTCCTGTCCATTTCTGAATAATGATCAGAACCTGGCGGTTTTACTTCATCTGCACTGGATCACCCCAGGCGAATGCCCCTCCTCTATTGACGGCGGCGATGACGCCAGCTTACGCTGACCGCCAACAACGATATTCGATAAAGAATACGAACCAAGGAGGAGAATACCCCATGATTGGCAGACGCCTTTTCTGCAGCCTTGCGGCCGGTGCTGTCGCCGCCGTTTTCATGCCGGCGGCCGTGGCCCTAGCCGAATATCCCGATCGACCCATCACGCTGATCGTCCCATGGGGTGCAGGCGGCGGAACGGATTCCACCGCGCGTATCATCGGCTCGATCCTCCAGAAGGAACTGGGGCAGCCCGTGAATGTGGTCAATCGCACCGGCGGTTCGGGCGTCGTCGGCCATAGCGCGATCGCCGACGCCGACCCCGACGGCTACACACTCGGCATCGCGACCGTCGAAATCGGCATGATGCATTGGCAGGGACTGACGGAACTGACCTATGCGGATTACACCCCGCTCACCCTGATGAACGAGGATCCCGGCGCGGTCCAGGTCAGCGCCGATGCGCCCTGGGCGGATCTCCCGGCGCTCATCGAGGACATCAAGGCCAATCCCGGCAAGTACAAGGCGTCCGGAACAGGCCAGGGGGGCATCTGGCATCTCGCTATAGCCGGCCTTCTCTCAAAGCTCGGCGTTGATCCTTCCTCCGTGCCGTGGGTACCGAGCAATGGCGCTGCGCCCGGCCTGCAGGACCTGGTGGCGGGCGGCGTCTCCATTGTCCCCTGCTCCATTCCCGAAGCACGCTCGCTCCTGAGCGCCGGCCGCGTGAAATCGCTTGCCGTCATGTCGGAGGAGCGCAACGCCGCTTTCCCGGACATTCCGACCACCAAGGAAGCCGTAGGCGTCAGCTGGACGCTTGGTGCCTGGCGCGGCATCGTCGCGCCCAAAGGCCTGCCCGAGGCCGAGAGCGCAAAACTGATCGCGGCGCTGCAGAAGGTCTATGACAGCGAGGAGTACAAATCCTTCATGGCGAAGCAGGGCTTCGGCGTACGCTGGGCATCGGGCCAGGAATTCGCCGATTTCATGAAGGCCAGCGACGAGACGCTGGGCGAAGTCATGAAAGAGGTGGGCCTGGCCAAGTAGCTTCCGCCCCATCCGGAGTTCGCAGATCGCCGCATTTCTAGGATGCGGCGATCCAACATCCTTCGAACGCGGAGCTAGAGATGCGCTTCAACGATGCGGTACTTGGTGCGGTCCTGCTTGCCTTTTCGATCACGATCGGGCTCTGGGCGCGAAGCTTTCCGGCAATCCCCGGACAGGAATATGGCGCAGCCGTCTTCCCGACGCTGGTGGCCGTTGCGCTGGGAGGATGCGCGCTTCTGCTGATCCTGTCGGGCTTGCGGCAAGGCGGCGGCGTGCTTCTGTTCGAGGGATGGGCCCGCGCGCCCGGCGGATACGTCCGCATCCTGTGCACAATCGCACTGGTCATCTTCTATATCCTCGCCGCCAAGCCGCTCGGCTTTATCCCGACGATGACGGTGGTCCTGCTTTTCACACTGCGGATGCTCAAGACCGGCTGGCTGCCGGCTATCGCCGTCGCACTCGCCACGGCGATCGTGCTGCAATGGTCGTTCGGCAATTTCCTCCAGGTTCCCCTGCCCTGGGGTATCCTGTCGGCATGGAGGTTCTAAAGCGATGAGCACGATGGAAGCTGCATTCGGGCTCATCCTTCACTGGAACGTGCTTGCCACGATCATGGCCGCCGCACTGTTTGGCCTTTTTGTCGGCGCCATACCCGGCCTGACCGCGACGATGGCGATCGCCCTGCTCGTTCCAGTCACTTTTTTCATGGATCCGGTGCCCGCCGTCGGCGCGATGGTGGCCTGTTCCGCCATGGCGATCTTCGCCGGTGATATACCGGGCACGCTCCTGCGCATTCCGGGCACGCCCGCCTCCGCGGCCTATACCAACGAAGCCTTCCGTATGACACAGAAGGGCGAGGCGGAGCGCGCACTTGGCGCCAACCTCCTGTTTTCGGCCGTCGGCGGCCTCTTCGGCACGCTCGTGCTGATGTTCACCGCGCCCTGGCTCGCCGAAATCGCCCTGAAATTTTCCTCCTTCGAATATTTCTGGATGGCGCTGCTGGGGCTGACCTGCGCCGCATTCATCGGGGCGAGCGCACCGGTGAAAGGCCTGATCAGCCTGCTGATCGGCCTCTTCGTTGCAACGATCGGCCTGAACAATCCCGCCGGCGTCCCGCGCTTTGCCTTCGGCAATGCCAATCTCATGGGAGGCATTGACTTCATTTCGGCCATGATCGGCCTTTTCGCCGTTTCCGAAGTCTTGCGGACCGTGGCCGGCGGCGCACGCCAGGCGCCGATGGTCCAAGCCTCCATCGGCAATCTGTTCAGGGGCTGGGGTCGGTTGCTCAAGACCTATTGGCGCCAGCAGTTGCGTGGCAATATTCTCGGCACGGCCATCGGCGTGCTGCCCGGTTCAGGCGCCGATATCGCCGCCTGGGTTTCCTATGCCATCAGCCGCCGTTTCTCGAAAACGCCTGAAAAGTTCGGAACCGGTCATCTCGAAGGCATCGTCGAATCCACCTCGGCCAACAACTCCTCCCTCGCCGGAGCATGGGTCCCGGCCCTGGTGTTCGGCATCCCCGGGGATTCCATCACGGCGGTCGTGATCGGCGTTCTCTATGTCAAGGGTCTCAATCCGGGGCCGACCCTGTTCCTGACCGATCCGCAGACGATCTACGCCGTCTTTCTCATCTTCATCCTCGCCAACCTGATTATGATTCCCTTCGGGTGGGGCACGATCAAGCTCGCCAAGCAGATCCTCCGCGTGCCGTCCAAGATGCTGATGCCGATCATCCTCGCCTTCTGCATCGTCGGTGCATTCGCAACCAACAACACCGTTTTCAACGTATCGGTGATGCTGGTGTTCGGCGTCCTCGGCTTCGTGATGGAAGAAAACGAGATTCCCATCGCGCCCTGCATTCTCGGCATCGTCCTCGGCCCCATGCTGGAGCAGAATTTCGTAACGTCGATGATCAAGGCCGACGGCAGCTTCCTCGGCTTCTTCGAGCGGCCGATCGCCGCTTCGCTCGGCGTCGTGACCCTGCTGATCTGGAGCTGGTCCCTCGCCTCCTATCTCCTCGCTCGGCAGCGAAGCCCTCACGCCGCCGATGTGCAGGCGGCAGGCCGCGGGCCTACGAAGCCATGAGCACAAACCCATGAGATTGCCGCGGGGTTCGTGTTCCAGAGAACCCCGGCCAGAGCCCTCCGTTTCCGACCAGGAGCACACCTGTAATTATCTGTATCCGACTGGAACCATTTCTATCGGAATCCAGTTGCCCATGGATCGATATTTGCTCCGAAGATCACTCCAACCGGACGCAAGTATCGGAAGATACCACTAGAAAGGGGCCAAGCCATGAAACCGAGCTCACAGCTTGCGGTCGCCTCGGTAATTCTCCTGTTTTCGGGCGGCGTCGCCGCGGCCGAATGCGTCGACACGACCACTACTGCACCCGACAGCACCGCGACGGCGGAAATCGCCAAGGACGGCAGCAAGGCGCCGCTTGAAAAGCAGAACGACGATGCGGCAAGGCATGCTGACACCAATGCCGTGCAAAAGAGCGGACAAACGATGCCCCTGGCGCCCCAGCATGGCGGTGAGGACAAGGATCTCGCCGCGTCACGGCAGGATGCTGAAGCTCAGCAGCAAGGCGATAAGACGGCTGCAGCACAAGCTCAACCCCGCAAGGACGCCTGCGCGGAATAAAGCACGTCCAGGAAAAGCGAGGCAGTTTTCCCGGGAGAAACAGAAACCTGTTTTCCCGGGAAAAGCAGGAACCGCTTTGTCCGGTGAACACGTGCAAACACAAAGGCTGGAGTTCAGACTGAAATGGAAACGCTGGCCGACGGTATTCGCTTTGTCCTCCTGCCGCCATTCTCGGGACAAGCATGAGAATGACGGCAAAGAGCGTGTGGGCGGTTCTACCAGAGCAAGAACCGCTATAGTCTGGTTCCCGATCCCATTAAGACAGGGATCACTCTAATACTTAGGCAGACGCAAACAGCCCATACCGTTTGCTCTACGCCACTCTTGCGAAACAGATTTACCGTCATGGCATCGTATATAGCGCGCCCTTTATCCCATCTATTATTTCTGACCAGCGCCGTTTCACAATAAGAACCACGATGGCAATTACAGATATATTCAGCATAAATGGATATAGAGTCAAATTTATAATGAAATTTCTGAATATTAAGGTTGTGCAAGATAATTTTCCAGTATAGCCATTCTGAAAAAATGTTCTTTTTACGATTCGACATGTGATTCGAGTGTCAATCGAGTGAAGTTTATACGATCTATAAGCGGCGGCACTATGCGAGGGGATGATGCGGCATATCATCGGGGCTCCGATCGGCAATAGCATTGACATCAATCGACTTCTTCTGAAAAACAACCTGTCCCGATCCGGCAGGCAGGTTGCCGTTTCTTCGTCGAAACGCAGCAATATCGCGCGTTTCTTCCGCGCGGCACTGGCGACGACATCGGCTCTGGCGCTCGCGCAGGCTATGATGGCAATGGCGCACAGGCCGGCCACGGCGCAGACGATAACGAAGGACTGGAGTGGGACCGCAGCGCAGAACGATTGGACTGCTGGCGGCAACTGGAGCCCCGCCGGACCGCCGGGAACTAGCGATGTCGTGGGCTTCAGTTCGCTGCTCACCCGCGAGGCGATCATCGGGTTCAACAACACCACCACGGCTGTCACGATCAACAGTCTCATCATGGCCTATCAGACGTCCAGTGGACAGGGCCAGATCAGGATTCTGGGCGGTAGCACCCTGACGACCAATGCCGATCTCATGGTCGGTCGGGGAGATAATCAGACGGCCAAGCTCTTCGTTGATAACGGCAAACTGATCACGAAAGGGAATGCTTATCTCGGTAGTGCGGTAGGCGGAGGGACGGTCACGGTCTCCGGCGGATCGGACTGGACGATCGACGGAACCCTGAACTTAGCGGCCGAAGGGCTGCTGAGTGCAGCAAAGAAAGCGGCTTCGCTCGGCACCGTCACTGTGACAGGCGCTGGAAGCACCATGAATATCGGCGCCGGCGCTGCTCCCAACACCATTACCCTGAACGTCGGCCAATTCGGCAGGGGCACGTTCAACATCGAAGACCAAGCGATAGTGACGCATGCTGGTAACCTTACGGTTGGAAACCAGCCCGGCAGCAACGGCATTTTGAAAATTGCCGGCGGCGGTCAGTTGACAACGAGCGGAACCGCATGGATCTCCGGACAGCCACAGAGTGCGACCGGGACAGGCACCGTGACCGTCTCAGGAAAAGCCGCGAGCGGAACCGCGTCGCAATGGACTGTCGGTGGTCCGCTTTATGTCGGCAATGCCGGCAAGGGCACGCTTAATATCGATAGCGGCGGTGTGGTGACGGCGCAGAGCGGTGCATGGGTCTCACAAGACCCAGTCTTCCCTTCCGATGGTACCCTCAACATCAGCTCGAACGGTGTCTTGGAGACGACATATCTCAAGAAAGGCAGCGGCGTCGCGCAGGTCAACATCAATGGCGGCATTCTGAAAGCGCTCGCTGACGATACCGCGACGCAACGTTTCATCACAGGCTTCACGGGCACCGAATTCGCCATCGGCGCGAACGGCATGACTGTTGACAGCAATGGTTTCGCCGTCACCTCCACTTCAGGCTTCTCCGGCTCCGGCGCGCTGACGAAGATCGGTGCCGGCAATCTGACGCTGACCGGCGCCAACACCTTTACCGGCAACACGACCGTCAATGGCGGCACCCTGACTCTCAATAGCGCTTCTGTTACGCCAGGAAACCTTTTCGTCGGAAACACTTCCGGCGCCTCGGGCAACCTGATGATCGAGAACGGCAGCACCGTGACCAACAGCGGCTATGTGCGTATCGCGGAAGGCACGGGAACGACGGGCGTCGTGACGATAAAGGGCGGCTCGACCTGGACAATCAACAGCAACATCGCGCTCATCGTCGGCAACAGCGGCGACGGCACGCTCAACATTGATGGCGCCGGCACGTCGGTCACCACGACCAACGGCGGCTACACCCATATCGGCACGGGTGCCGGGAACGGCAAGGGCGCGCTCAACATCACCGGCGGCGGCACGCTGACGACAGCAGGTGATGCGTCGATTGCCGGGGCTACTGGCAGCACCGGCACGGTGACTGTGGATGGCAACGGCTCCTCATGGGAGATGGCGAACCTCAACATCAGCGTGAACGGCTCCGGGTCGAACACGCCGAAGTCGAACGGATCGCTGACAGTTTCCAATCAAGCGACCGTCACGACGAAGACGGGCGGCGTTGTCATCGGCGATTACGGTATCGGCTCCATCGATATCAAGAGCGGCGGCAAGCTCGATACCGCGGCCGTGTCGACGATCGGCAACTTCCCCTCGGGCGAGGGAACGGTGACGATCGACGGCCTCGGCTCGAAGTGGACCAGCGCGTCCAATATCGGCATCGCCAATGCCGGCAAGGGCACTCTTATCATCCAGAACAAGGGCGAGGCGGTCGTAACCAGCGGCTATACCTCCGTCGGCGATCGCGCAGCCGGCACGCTCAACCTGTTGAGCGGCGGCAGGCTGACCTCGACCGGCGACGCCTTTCTCGGCGGCAATCAGGTGAATTTGGCCTATGGCGGCGGCGGAACCGGCACCGTGCTGGTCTCGGGCACGGCTTCGCTGTGGAACATAACAGGCGCGCTTTATGCCGGCTATAATGGAGCCGGAGCCAAGGGTGATCTGACGATCGATGACCAGGGCGAAGTCACGGTAGGCGGTGCTCTTACGGTCGGCAATATCGCCAACGGCACCCAGACGAACTCTGTGACCATAACGGACGGCGGCACCTTAACCACCGGAAGCGGTCTCTCCACCATTGCCCATGCTGCGGGATCGAAGGGCGCGGTGACCGTCACCGGCGCCGATTCCAGCTGGACGACTGGCGGCGATCTGCGTGTCGGCAATTCCGGCAACGGGACGCTCGATATCGATGGGGGCAAAGTGACGGTCGGCGGCAACATGACCGTTGCCGATGCCGATGCCGCCGCTTCGACCAGCCGCATGACGATCAAAAACGGCGGCTCGCTGACGACCAATTATCTCGGCATCGGCGCGAAGAACAACGCCGACGGCACGCTGGAGGTCTTGAGCGGCGGCACGCTGGCGAGCAACACCACCGCCCGTCTCGGCGATGCGGCGGGATCGAAGGGACAGGCGACCGTTTCGGGAAAGGATACCGGCGGTGCAGTCTCACACTGGACGATCGGCCAGACACTGACGGTCGGCAATGCCGGTACGGGTTCGCTTACGATAGAGGATGGCGGTATCGTGACCGCCACCGGCGGCGTGACCTTGTCCGGCAGTGGCGCCGGCTCCGGCACGCTGGCGGTGAATGGCGGCGCCAGCGGCGCTGGTGTTCTGGAAACCGTGTCGCTGGCGAAGGGCGCCGGCACCGGCGCCACGAAAGCCACCTTTGACGGTGGCATTTTGCGAGCGACGGGTCCGAGCGCGAACTTCATCTCAGGTTTCACGGGGACGCAGTTCGAGATCGCGTCCGGCGGGATGACGGTTGACACGAACGGGTTCGATGTCGCGACGGCGGCGGCGAACGTGCTTTCGGGCGCGGGCGCGCTGACGAAGGTCGGGGCGGGGACGCTGACGCTTTCGGGCGGCAATAATTTTTCGGGCGGCACGACGGTGAATGGCGGGACGGTGACGGCGGGGGCCGCGGGGACGGCGTTCGGCACCGGGCTTTTGACGGTGACGGGTCCGGGGGCGGCAGCGCTCAACGGTTTCAATACGACGGTCGCCGGCATCACCGGCAACGGCGCGGTTTCGCTGGGTTCGGGCACGCTGACGTCGGCCTATTCGGGCAGCGCCACGACAAGCTATTCGGGCGTGATGTCGGGGACGGGCGGCTTTGTGAAGTCAGGCAGCGGCACGCAGGTGCTGTCGGGGGCCAACAGCTATACGGGTGCGACGACGATTTCGGGCGGCACGCTACAGGTCGACGGCAACCAGTCGGCGGCGACGGGGCTGACGACGGTCGCCTCAGGCGCGACGCTTTCCGGCTCGGGCACGCTCGGCGGCGGTGTCGATGTCGCCTCCGGCGGCACGCTGGTGTCGCAGAACGACGCGACGCTCGGACCGCTCGCGCTCAATATCAACGGCAATCTCACCCTCACCTCGGGGGCCAATCTCAATTACACCTTCGGCGCCACGCCCAGCGCCGATCCCGACGGCCTTCTGATCGATGTCGGCGGCGACGTCGATCTCGGTGGCGCCACGCTCAACGTCTCGGGCTCGGGCTTCGATCCCGGCGGCGTTTACGGCCTGATCGAATATACCGGCATGCGGAGCGGCAATCTGGTGGCGGGAACGATCCCGTCCGGCCTCTATGTGCAGACGGCGATGGCCGGCCGCATCAATCTCGTCAACACCAACGGGCTTGGCGCCTTCAGCTTCTGGGACGGCGACGGCAATGCCGGCAACGGCACAATCGACGGCGGCGACGGCGTGTGGCAGGGCGACGCGTTCAATGCCAACCAGAACTGGCTGGAGGCCACCGGCACGACCAACGGCACCTTCAGGGGCGGCCCCGCCATCTTCGGCGGCACCGGCGGCACGGTCAAGGTGGACAACAGCCTGGGCGCGATCGTCGTCTCCAGCATGCAGTTCATGTCCGACGGCTATGTCCTCGACGGCCTGACGGCGAGCGACATGATCACGCTCACCCCCGCGACCGGCAGCCAGGTCGAGATCGCGGTCGGCGACAAGAACAGCGTCCCCTATACCACGACCATCAATGCCGGGCTCACAGGCACGGCCGAGCTCGTCAAGACCGATGCCGGCACGTTGGTGCTGACCAATGCCGGCAACAGCTACACCGGCGGCACCCGCATCGAGGACGGCATCGTGCAGATCTCCTCGGATGGCAATCTGGGCAGGAGCGCCAGCGGTCAGCTGGACACGGCGCTGACGCTTGCCAGCTCCGCGAACGAGGTCGCGACGCTGCAGAATACGCAGGCCATCTCCACCACGCGCCAGGTGACGCTGGAGGGGACAGGCGGCACCTTCCAGACCGATGCCGCCCTGACGCTCGGCGGCGATGTCGGGGGCGCTGGCGCGCTGACCAAGACCGGCGCCGGCAATCTGACGCTCAATGGCGCCAACAGCTATGGCGGCGGGACGATAGTGGAAGCAGGCACGCTGACCGCCGGTTCCGATACCGCCTTCGGCGCGGCGACAGGCGCTTTGACCGTCAATGGCGGCACCGCCGATTTGAACGGCCATTCGATGACGCTCGCCGGCCTTGCCGGCTCCGGCGGCACGGTCAAGCTGGGCGACGCCACGTCAGGCGCCTCGACGCTGACGCTGAACCAGGCCGGCAATTCGGCCTATGCCGGCAATGTCACCGGCACGGGTTCGCTGGTGAAGAACGGCGCCGGCAATCTGACGCTGTCAGGCGCCAACACCTTCTCCGGCGGGCTGACGCTCGGCGGCGGCGGGGTCACCGCCGGTTCCGACACCGCCTTCGGTACGGGCGTATTGACCGTCAATGGCGGCACCGCCGATCTCGCCGGCCATTCGATGACGCTCGCAGGCCTTGCCGGCTCCGGCGGCGCGGTCAAGCTGGGCGACGCCACATCAGGTGCCTCGACGCTGACACTCAACCAGGCCGGCAATTCGGCCTATGCCGGCAATGTCACCGGCACGGGTTCGCTGGTGAAGAACGGCGCCGGCAATCTGACGCTGTCAGGCGCCAACACCTTCTCCGGCGGGCTCACCATCACCGCCGGAACGCTGACCGCCGGCTCGGCCACCGCCTTCGGCGCGACGTCAAACGTTTTGACCGTCAATGGCGGCACCGCCGATCTCGCCACCTATTCGATGACGCTCGCCGGCCTCAAGGGCACCGGCGGCATCGTCGATCTCGGTACGGGCACGCTGACCCTCGACCAGGCCATCGACACCGCCTATGCCGGCAAGATCACCGGCGCGGGTGCGCTGAAGAAGGCCGGCGCCGGCACGCTGACGCTCTCCGGGTCGAACGATTTCACGGGGGGGCTGACCGTCAACAATGGCGATGTTCTCGCCGGCTCCGGCTCCGCCTTCGGCAAGGGCGCGCTCACCGTCAATGCCGGCACCGCCGATTTCGACGGCCATTCCATGACGCTCACCTCCCTTTCCGGCAATGGCGGCAATGTCAAGCTGGGCAGCGCCACGCTGACCCTCGACCAGACGACGACCACCACCGCGCACGCAATCATCTCCGGCTCGGGCGGCCTCACCATGAACGGCTCGGGCACGCTGACGCTCGCCGGCGCCAACATTTTCACCGGACCTTTGACGGTCGCCGCCGGCACAGTCAAGGCCGGCAATGCTACTGCCTTCGGCAAGGGCATTCTCACCGTCAATGGCGGCACCGCCGATCTTAACGGCAACGCCATGACCCTCGCAGGCCTCGCCGGCTCCGGCGGCACTGTCAAGCTCGGAACCGAGACGCTGACCCTCGACCAGACGGCGACCACCAGCTATGCCGGCCAGATCACCGGTTCCGGCGGCCTCGTCATGGACGGCGCCGGCCAGCTGACGCTTTCCGGCAACAATCTGTTCTCCGGCGGACTCACCGTCAAAGCCGGGACCGTCAAGGCCGGCTCGGCCACCGCCTTCGGCGCGGCGACGAGCCTTCTCACCGTCGATGGCGGCGTCGCCGATCTTAACGGTAATTCCATGAGCTTTGCAGGCCTTGCCGGCACCGGCGGCGAGGTCAAGACAGGCGGCGCCACGCTGACCCTCAAACCCTCCGGCGAGACCAGCTATGCCGGCCGGATCACCGGTTCCGGTGGCCTCACACTCAACGGCGCCGGCAAGCAGGTGCTCACGGGCGCCAGCACCTATGCCGGCGCGACCAATGTCAACAAGGGCACGTTGCAGGTCAACGGCTCGATCACCTCGGCCACGACCGTCACCGGCGCCGACAGCGTGCTCGCCGGCAGCGGCAGCACCGGCGCAGTGTCGGTGGTGAGTGGCGGCACGCTACTTTCCTATGACGACGATGCCGACGGCCGGAACCGGCTGACGATCAACGGCAAGCTGACCGTCGATGCCGCGAGTTTCCTGCAATATGATTACGGCCACACGCCCGCGCTCGACCCTGACGTGCTGATGGTCAAGGTCAATGGCGATGTCGATCTCAACGGCACCGTCAACGTCACCAACACCTCCGGCGACGGCTTCGGCCCCGGTGTCTACGGCATCATCGAATATTCCCGCAACCGGACGGGCACGCTCAAGGCGGGCAGCACGCTCGCCCCCTTCGGCCTCACCCTGCAGCAGGGGGTGATCACCGGCGAGATCAACCTCGTCAATCTCGGCACCGGCGAACGCAACTGGTGGGATCCGCACGGCACGCCCGGCTCCATCAAGGGCGGCGACGGCATCTGGACCATGGCCCGGACCGGCGGCGAGGCCGCCAACTGGGCCGATACCGACGGCAACAACAACGGCCATTACGAGCAGACATTCTTTGCCGTCTTCGGCGGAACGCCCGGCACGGTGCAGGTGGATGGCGGCGTCACCACCCCCGGCATGCAGTTCCTCGTCGACGGCTATACAATCCAGGGCGATCCGATCACCCTGGCCAATCCGACCGGCGTCGAGAACACGACGCCCGGCCAGACCTCCATCGTCGTCGGCAACCGTTCCGGCAACTCCAATTCCCATGTCGTCACCATCGCTTCCGTCCTGCAGGGCTCCGACATGCTGGTCAAGGAGGATGTCGGCACGCTGGTGCTTTCCCGCATCAACACCTATTCCGGCGGCACCCTCATCGACGACGGCACGCTGCAGATCGCCGACGACCGCAATCTCGGCGCCCTCACCACCGCCCTCACCTTCGACGGCACCGCCTATGTGGCCGCCACGCTGAAGAACACCCAGGCCATCGCCATGACCCGTCCGGTGACCCTCAACGGGGCCGGCGGCACCTTCGAGACCGATGCCGACCTGACGCTCAGCGGCACAGTCCACGGCGCTGGCGCCCTCACCAAGACGGGGACCGCGACCCTGACGCTCAACGGCGACAACCAATATGCCGGCGGCACATTCATCAATGCCGGCACCGTCTCGGTCTCGGCCGATAAGAACCTCGGTGCCGTCAACACCGGCATCACCCTCGACGGCGGCACGCTTAAGAACACCGCCGCCTTCACCACCTCGGCGCGCACCGTCACCGTCAATGCTGGCGGCGGCGCCTTCGAGACCGATGCCGACCTGACGCTTGCAGGCGTGATCCGCGGCCCGGCGACCGGCCAGACAGGCCCGCTCGAGAAGAAGGGCGCCGGCAGGCTGATCCTCACCGCCGACAGCAATGATTACACCGCCACCATGACCGTCAGCCAGGGCGAGCTCGTCTTCGGCAATGCCAGCAATGGCGGCGGCACCGCCGGCTCGATCGCTGGCCCGATCGTCAACAACGCCGCCCTCTCCTTCGACCGCTCCAATGCCTTCACCTATGCCGGCCTCATCTCCGGCACCGGCACGGTGACGCAAAAGGGCAGCGGCGAGACCACGCTCACCGGCAAGAACAGCTACAAGGGGAGCACCACGGTCCGGTCCGGCACGCTGATCGTCAATGGCGACCAGTCGGCGGCGACCGGCGACACCTTGGTGCAAAGCGGCGCCACGCTGCGCGGCAAGGGTACCATCGGCGGCGACGTCACCGTCGCGTCGGGCGGCGCGCTCACCGCACAGGACGAGACCGGCCTTGGCGCCAGCGCGCTCACCATCAACGGCGATCTGTCGCTCAATCCCGGCGCCGACCTCAACTACAATTACGGCACCTCGCCCAATGGCGACCATGACGCCCTGATGATCCAGGTCGGCGGCAAGCTCGACCTGAACGGCACCCTCAACGTCACCAACACCTCCGGTCAGGATTTCGAGGTCGGCGTTTACGGCCTCATCCGCTATTCCGGCGCGCTTTCCGGCGCGGGCCTCACCCTCGGCGCCATGCCCGGCAGCGATTTCCTGGTGCAGACCTCCGTCGACGGCCGCATCAACCTCGCCTATACCGCCGGTCAGACGCTGAACTTCTGGGACGGCGGCCAGATGACCCCCGACGGCAAGGTCGAGGGCGGCAGCGGCACCTGGCAGGCCGCCCCCGGCAGCACCAACTGGACCATCCATGACGGCAGCGTCCATGCCGGCTATGCCGACGACAGCGTCCCCGTCTTCATGGGCACATCAGGCACCGTCACCGTCGACGACAGCCTCGGCGCCATCCGCGTCGCCGGCATGCAGTTCGCCGTCTCCGGCTATACCGTTGAAGGCGACGCCATTGAGCTCACCTCCGGGCGCACCGGCATCCGCGTCGGCGAGCACAGCCACGACAGCCGCACCTTTACCGCAACCATCGCATCCGAGCTGACCGGCGCCGGCCAGCTCGCCAAGACCGATCTCGGCACGCTCATCCTCACCGGCGCCAACAGCTATACCGGCGGCACGCTGATCGATGCCGGCACGCTGCAGATAGCGAAGGACCAGAACCTCGGCGCCGCCGGCACCGGGCTCGCCCTCGACGGCGGCACGCTCCAGAACACCGAGGCAATGAGCTCGTCGCGCAACGTCACCCTCGACGCCAATGGCGGCACGTTCCAGACCGACAAGGACCTGACGCTCGCAGGCCGCCTCACCGGCAGCGGTTCGCTCACCAAGACGGGCGCGGCCACGCTGCTCCTCTCCGGCACCAGCACCTATTCAGGCGCCACTTTCGTCAAGTCGGGCACGCTCGCCGCCGGCCGCGCCGGCTCCTTCAGCTCCGCCTCCGCCTTCGATCTCGCCGCCGGCGGCACCCTCGATCTCAAGGGCTACGACCAAGGCATCGGGGCGCTCGTCAATGCCGGCACGGTCAAGCTCGCCGGCAGCATCCCCGGCGCCACCCTCACCGTCAACGGCGATTATACGGGCAAGGACGGCGGCACCGTCGCCCTCTCCACCAGGCTCGAAGGCGACGATTCCAAAACCGACCGCCTGGTCGTCAAGGGCGCCACATCAGGCTCGACCACCCTTGCCGTGACCAATGCCGGCGGCGGCGGCGCGCAGACCGAGAAGGGCATCAAGCTCGTCGAGGTCGACGGCGCCTCCAACGCCACCTTCGCCCTTCAAGGCGACTATCTCTTCCAGGGCGACCAGGCGCTGGTCGCCGGCGCCTATGCCTATAGGCTCTTCCAGAACGGCATCGACACCAATGACGGCGACTGGTATCTGCGCTCCAGCCTGCTCGAAGGCGACATCCCGCAGTTCCAGGCCGGCGTCCCCGTCTACGAGGCCTATGCCGGCGTTCTGCAGAGCTTCAACCAGTTCGACACGCTGCAGAGCCGCCTCGGCAACCGCTCCTGGACCATCGAGGCCCAGGGCGCCGACGGCCTCTCCGAGGAGGTTGCCCCCGAACAGGGCGCGGGGGGCCAGAGCCTCGGCGTCTGGGGCAACATCGAGGCCTCCGCCCACCGCTACCGCCCCGAACGCTCGACCAGCGATACCGACTATGACGCCGCCGTCTGGAAGATGGAGGCCGGTATCGACGGCCAGCTCCACGAGACCGAAGCCGGCCGGCTGATCGGCGGTGCGAGCCTCCATTACGGCACCATCGCCGCCGACATCTTCTCACCGCACGGTGAAGGCAAGATCGACACCACCGGCTACGGCATCGCCGGCACGCTCACCTGGTACGGCAGTAACGGCTTCTATCTCGACGGCCAGGCCAAGGTCACCTGGTATGACAGCGATCTCTCCTCCGCCACCGCCGGCCAGAGCCTCGTATCCGGCAATGACGGTCTCGGCTACGGCCTCTCCATCGAAGCCGGCAAGCGCATCCCCGTCCGCCCCGACTGGTTCGTCACCCCACAGGCCCAGCTCGCCTGGTCGCGCGTCGATTTCGACGGCTTCTCCGACGGCTTCGACGCAACCGTCACCCTGAATGACGGCGACAGCGTCATCGCCCGCATGGGCCTCGCCGTCGACCATGAGAACCAATGGCAGGACCAGGCCGGCCAGACCCGCCGCATCCATGCCTATGGCATCGCAAACCTCTATTACGACTTCGACAGCGGCACCACCATCGACGTCGCCTCAACCCCCTTCACCACAAGGAACGAACCGCTCTGGGCCGGCATCGGCCTCGGCGGATCCTACAACTGGAACGACGACAAATTCTCAATCTACGGACAAGCCCTCGCCAAAACATCCCTCGATAACTTCGCCGACAGCAACGTAATCTCAGGCAACATCGGCATCAGGGTCAAATGGTGAGGGAGAGAGACATGGTCCTGGACACCGGTCTTCTAAACCGGTGCCCGTCTAACGCCGCAACCAGTCGTCGATTCCCCTCGCCGCCGCCCTGCCGGTGGCGAGGCAGGCGGTGAGGAGATAGCCTCCGGTCGGGGCCTCCCAGTCGAGCATCTCGCCGGCGGCGAACACACCCGGAAGCGCCTTCAGCATATAATTCTCATCGATGCCGTTCCAGCAGATGCCGCCCGCCGAAGAAATGGCTTCCGCGATGGGACGGGCCTTGAGCACGGCAAGCGGCAAGGCCTTGATCGTCCGGGCCAGTTGCTCAGGATCGGCCTTGGCCACCTCGGGTGCAACCTCCCGCAACAGCGCCGCCTTGACGCCCTCCAGGCCGGCGCCCTTGCGAAGCCGGCTGGAAAAGCTCGCTTTCACCCCTTGCCGCGTGAGATCGCGCGACAACCGCTCCAGCGTCCTGCCGGGGGCGAGGTCGAGCTTGAGCCGCCCCCTTCCCTCCTTTTCAAGCCTGTCGCGCAGGCTTGCCGCATGGATATAGACGAGGCTGCCTTCAACACCGTTTCGCGTGATCACGAATTCGCCCTGGAACGTGCCCGCATCCGACGTGGCGGTCACGGATTTCACTGGCACACCGGCGAAACGCTCTCGAAAATTCTCGCTCCAGCTCACATCGAAGCCGCAATTTGCGGGCCGGAGATCGTTGACCTCCACGCCTCTGCCTCTTAGCCACACTACCCAGGCCCCATCGGAGCCGAGCCTTGGCCAGCTCGCCCCGCCAAGCGCCAGCAGGACAGCATCGCAGCGAACCACCTCCCGCCCCTGCGGCGTCATGAAAACAAAGCCGTCCTCCGCAAAGCCTTCCCAGCGGTGGCGTGTGAGGATCCTGACGCCCTGCCCCTCAAGCCTGCGGAGCCAGGCGCGCAGAAGCGGCGAGGCCTTCATCACTTCTGGAAAGACGCGGCCGGAGGAGCCGACGAAAGTCTCCGTGCCGAGACCCACGGCCCAGCCCCGCATATCATCAGGCGTAAACGCGTCGAGAGCAGCGCGCAAACGCTCCGAAGCCGGACCAAAACGAGTCACGAAGCGCGCATAATCTTCCGCATGGGTAATGTTGAGGCCGGATTTGCCTGCCAGCAGAAATTTGCGGCCGACCGTCGGCATGCCGTCATAGACCGTCACGCCATGGCCGCGCTGCGACAGCACCTCCGCCGTCATCAGCCCGGCCGGGCCACCGCCGATGATCACGACCTCTTTTCTCTTCATGAACAAACCATTCTGCGCGAATCCTGTTGACCACTCATGGCCGGCTCAGACCCCGCGCGCAAGGCAAAGCGGCGCTTTTTCAACCCAGCAGCCTGCTGTCAGCTATCTCACAAGGTAGCCGCGCGGACCGCACCGGGCGATCGCCCGATCACGCGCTTGAAGGCCCGGCTGAAGGCCGCCTGCGATCCATAGCCCAGACGGTGCGCAACGCTTTCGATCGGCATTTTCTCACGCCCGATCCATTGAGCGGCGAGTTGCATGCGCAATTCCGTGAGATATCGGACCGGCGTCATGCCCGTCACCTCCAGGAAGCGCTCGGCAAAGACCGAGCGGGAGCTGCCCATTTCCGCTGCAAGCTCGGCCACCGTCCAGTCGCGGCCGGGGTCGCGATGCAGCGCCGCGATCACCCGGCTGAGCCTGGGATCACGCAGGGCATCGACCCAGCCCGTCGCATCGCCGCAGCCGCATTCCACCCAGCCGCGAACGATCGAGGCGGAAACCACATCGGCAAGCCGCGCCAATATCCCGGCATAACCGGCCCGTTGCATGCACGTCTCGCGCTGCATGGCTTCCAGCATCGGCAGGATCTCGGGCTGCCGACCAAGTAGCGTGCCGACATGCATCACCTCGGGCATCAACCCCACCAGCGGGTGCATACCGCCCAGATCGAATTCCATGCAGCCGCTGAAGATCAGCGCGTCTTTCGAAGGGCAGGTTTCTCCCTTGCAGGCCGTGATCGCACCAACAGTTTTGCAAAGCGGAATGGATTCATAGGTGACGATGTCACGGCTGGGCAGATCCAGCGCCGAGAGAAGTTCATGCTGACCGCCTCGCGGCAGGAGCATCGCATCATGCGTATCGAGCTTCTGCATCACACCGCCGACGGTGCGCAGGAATACCGGACCGCGCGCCACGAAGTGGAATTGCGCCCGCCCCTCGACGGCGCCGAAGCCGATACCGAAGGGCGGCGTCATCTGTATCCGCTTGTAGTGAACCCCGTTGAGCCGCATGCCGAGAAGCAATTCGCTCACCAGGTCCCGCGGAGGCTGCGCACGCTTGCTGGATCGCGTTTCGGACTTATGATCAAACATACCGGATTAACTGGCATGGAAAGTCCGACTTGTCCACCCTATCCTTTTGCGACGCACAATATCGCACAAGGGACACCACCACATGAATGAACGGACACCACCCTCTCCACCCGAGCCGGTGCGGGAAAAGCCTGCCTGGGGAGCGGTCATTTCGATGACGCTGGGCGTCTTCGGGTTGGTCACGGCGGAATTCCTTCCCGCCAGCCTGTTGACGCCGATGGCGGCGGAGCTGCGTATAACGGAAGGTGCCGCCGGGCAAGCCGTAACGGCAACGGCAATGGTCGCGTTGATAACCAGTCTTCTCGTTACCGCGGTGACGCGGCGCATCAACCGGCGTCACCTGCTTCTGTTTTTTTCGATCCTCTTGATCCTCTCCAATCTGCTCGTCGCCTTTGCTCCGAGCCTACCCATCCTCATCGCCGGCCGCATACTGCTGGGCATCGCGCTTGGCGGTTTCTGGACCATGGCGGCGGCGATTACGATGCGGCTCGTCCCCGAGGCGCTCATTCCACGCGCATTGTCGATCCTCTTCAGTGGCGTCTCCGCCGCCACGGTGCTGGCCGCTCCGGTCGGCAGCCTGCTTGGCGACATCATGGGCTGGCGCGGCGTCTTTCTCATAGCAGCAGGGCTTGGCGTGCTGACGTTCATCGTCCAGTTCGTCGCGCTTCCTTCGCTCGCCCCCACCGGATCGGCGCGCTTACGCACGCTTGTCGACGTGTTGTTGCGTCCGGGTGTCGGGCTTGGCCTTATTGCCCTCACATTGGAAATAACCGGGCATTTCGCCCTCTTCACCTATATCCGCCCGTTCCTTGAAACCGTGACGGGTGCGGGCATCGCCTCCATCTCCGCGATTCTTCTTGGCTTCGGCGTCGCCAATTTCCTCGGTACCTATATGGGCGGCGTCATGCTGGAACGAAGCCTGCGCCTGACCCTCTTCACCATGCCATTGATGATGGGGCTTCTCGGGCTCGGTCTCGCCATTGCCGGCGGCGCTCTGCTTCCCGCTGCTGCGATGGTCGCCCTCTGGGGCTTCGCCTTCGGCGCAGTGCCGGTCGCGTGGTCCACATGGATCACCCGCACCATCCCCGACGAGGCCGAAACCGGCGGCGGGCTCCTCGTCGCGGCCTTTCAGCTCGCCATCGCCACGGGAGCAGGCATCGGCGGAGTGATCTTCGACACGGGCGGCGCCATCGGCGTCTTCACGGCGGGTGGCGGCATCCTCCTGGCGGCGACGCTGATGATCGGGCTTGGCGTGCGCACCCGCACTGCGGTGGCCGCCGCATCGGCCTGACCGCAGCACGCCTCACGCGGCCTGAGAATGAAAAGCACCCTTCGCGGGTGCTTTTCTGTTTTTGACTTCAGATAGCCGTAGGAGACCAGAAATCCCGAGCTGGCGGCGGCAGGTGCGCCAGACATCTCTCAAACGCTGCCTCATCGACGTGCCTGCGCAAAACGACTGCCACATCGCGGATAGCGGTATCAGGAGATAGATTGTGATACCGGCGAAGCTGCTGGACCTCCCGTGTCAGCACGGTGCGTTCCCACCCCTGCGTCCGCAGCTCATGCGGATCCCAATCGCTGATGAACAGGGCGCGCAGCATCGACGGCAGCACTTGAGCAAAGATGATCCCCTCCTCCAGGGTCAATCGCCGCCTGAAAGCCAGCAGAACCCCCTGAACCATCGTATAGGCCTGGTTGCGCGTCGTCAGACCGGCTTCCTCGGCAGCCTCGCCCAGAAATGCCTCGAATTTCTGTGACGCCAGCCGGTACTCCATCGGAACTGTCATTGAATAGCCATCTCCATCGCTCGTGGGATGGCATGGAACCTGCGGGCGGGCAAGCCGTTCTCCGATAAGTCTTTTCTGGAAGAAGGAGAATGCAGATGAACTGGGATCAGATCGCGGGACAATGGAAGCAGGTGAAGGGAAAAGTCAGGGAGCAATGGGGTGACTTGACGGACGACGATCTCGACAGGATCGCGGGCAATCGTGATCAACTGGTCGGCCAGCTTCAGGAACGCTATGGTATCGCGAAGGAAGAAGCCCGCCGGCAGGTGGACGAGTGGTCCAGACATATGTAGTACACAGCAGAAACTCCGGCGGTTCACCGATAAAACCGCCGGAACTCTTGGATATTCCAGCCGTCAGGCCGCAAGAATCGTCCTGGCTTCCACCATTTCGAGACCGAGCGCTTCCGCCACCGGACGGTTGGTGACACGACCCTTGTGCACGTTGAGGCCATTGCGCAGATGCGGATTGTCGATCAGCGCCGTGACGCCGCGATCGGCAAGCTGTAGCCCATATTGCAGCGTCGCATTGTTGAGAGCATGAGCCGAGGTTACCGGCACCGCGCCGGGCATATTGGCAACGCAATAATGGATGATGCCGTCGACTTCGTAGGTCGGCTCGGAATGGGTCGTGGCATGGGATGTTTCGAAGCATCCGCCCTGATCGATGGCGACATCCACGATCACTGCGCCCTTCTTCATGCCCGAAAGCATTTCGCGCGTTACCAGTTTCGGCGCCGCAGCACCCGGGATGAGAACCGCCCCGACCACAACATCCGCTGAGAAGACCTCCTCCTCCAGGGCCTCGATGGTCGAATAGCGTGTATGGATACGGCCGCGGAAGAGATCGTCGAGCTGGCGCAACCGCGGGATCGAGCGGTCAAGAATGGTCACGTCAGCGCCAAGACCTGTGGCCATCATGGCCGCATTGATACCGACGACGCCGCCGCCGATGATGGTGACCTTACCCGGAAGAACACCGGGCACGCCGCCGAGCAGCACACCACGTCCACCATTGGCCTTCTGCAGTGCCGTCGCGCCGGCCTGTATCGTAAGCCGTCCGGCAACTTCGGACATGGGTGCCAGGAGCGGCAAGCCGCCGCGATCATCCGTCACCGTTTCATAGGCGATTGCCGTGACGCCCGAGGCAAGCAGCCCCTTGGTCTGTTCGGGATCCGGTGCAAGATGCAAATAGGTGTAGAGAAGCTGTCCTTCGCGCAGCTGGGCCCATTCGGAGGGCTGCGGCTCCTTGACCTTCACGATCATGTCGGACTGCTGGAAAACGTCTTCGGCGGACTTGACCACCTTTGCGCCCGCGGCCTGATAGGCTCCATCGTCAGCGCCAATTCCTGTGCCAGCTCCGGACTGGATAATGACCTCGTGGCCATGAGCGACATATTCGCGTACGGCCCCCGGAGTGAGACCGACGCGATATTCATGGTTTTTGATTTCTTTGGGGCAGCCGACACGCATATTGCCTCCTCCTCATTTGGTTGTGGGTCTGGTTGAGGCGACATATCACCACAGATGAAATCGCATGTCCTTGCCAAATCTCCTCGACCAAAGGGCAGTTTCCGCATACTCTTGCGCAAAAACAGGAAAAAATCGGGGAATCTTTCAACAATGTCGCTGGACAGGATTGATCTCGCCATTCTGGACAATCTGCAGAAGGACGGCCGCATGTCCAATGCGACGCTGGCGGAGAAGGTTGGCCTTTCGCAATCCGCCTGTTCGCGCCGGCTCGATATGCTGGAGAAATCCGGCGTCATCCGCGGCTATCATGCGCGATTGTCGAACAAGATGCTCGGCCATCCGGTAACGGTTATCGTCAACGTCTCACTCTCCGGCCAGGCGGACAAGCAGTTGCGAGAGTTCGAAACAGCGGTGCGGCGCTGCCCCAATGTCCTCGTCTGTTATCTCATGTCCGGCGAATATGACTACCTCCTGCGCGTCGCCGCCAAGGATCTCGAGGATTACGAGCGCATCCATAAATTCTGGCTGTCGGCCATGCCGCATGTGACGAAGATAAATTCGTCCTTCGCGTTGCGCGAGGTCGCGGACCGCACCGGCTTGGGCATTGAACCAAGCCTGATCGAGATTACCGGAACGGGTAAGGGCCGGGCGTCAGACACCTCAGGCTAGTTCCGGCGTCGACCAGATCCGCTTGCTGAGATCGGACCGAAGCACGAGCGTGTTAACCGGCTGCACATTGCTCCGCTCGCACACGCCCCGTTCCTGTCTGTATGATGGAATAGGCGCAGCGGCGCGCTCCTTTCAAAATATGCTCCACACGTCTGATCTCGACATCGGGACCAAGGGCAGCCTGGAACACCTCAAGCTCGGAACGGCACAATTTCTGACAAGCTGTCGCCGCAACGCAGATCGGGCAATGGTTTTCGACAAGCAGGACTCCGCCGTCCGGCATCGGGATCGCCTCAGCCATATAGCCTTCGGCCGACCGGATGCGCGCCAGCTCCTCGACCTTTGCAATGAGCGTGTCGAATGGCGCCAGTGCTTCCCTATAGACGGAAAGCGTTGCCGCTTCGCGATGCGAAATCAGCCGGTCCAATCCTTCATTGCCAAAGACTGCGCTGACGGAAGCAAGCAGATCCGCTGTCAGACCGGCGTGATTGTCGGGAAACCGACCATTTCCCGCATCCGTCAGATGCCAGAATCGTTTCGGCCGACCGACACTCTCGCGGCTGTCCTCGAAGCCGACAAGACCGGCTTCATAAAGCCGCCCCAGCATCTGCCGAACGGCGACCGGTGTTATGGAGAGCCTTTGTGCGAGACGGGCGGCCGTCTGTGGACCGGCCACTTTCAGCGAATAGAGCATGCGATTTGTCGTTCGATCCTGCATGATCACAACATAGGCCAAAAAGATTAGAAAAGCTATTGCTTGTTTTATTAAGCGGAATATAAAAGAGGAAGCTTTTCAAATTGAGGAAACTCCCATGCTCGAGACTGCGGAGTCCAGCGATACAAGCTGGTCGGAACTTTTGACGGCGCGCTATTCGGCAGCTACGGCAACGCTTTGCCTGGGTGTCGCTCTGTTTGCCTTCAACGGATTTCTGGTATCCACATCGCTGCCCACAGCGGTAGCGGAGATCGGCGGCCTTGCGCTGATTTCCTGGGCGTTCACGCTTTATCTCGTTCTGTCGATCGTGGGCGGCGCGGCTGGAGCCTTGCTGAAGGCGCGGCTCGGCGCACGGACCGCTCTCGTCGGCTCGGCGCTGTTATTCCTTGTCGGGACGCTGATTGCCGCCTTTGCCACATCAATGACCGAAGTGCTCATAGGGCGGGCCCTGCAAGGGCTGGGAGAAGGAATCATAGCGGCGATTTGCTACGCCTTGATACCGGAGCTGTTTCCTTCGCGCCTTGTCGCCAAGGTGTTCGGCGCCGAGGCCATGGTCTGGGCGATCGCAGCCTTCGGCGGCCCGCTGGTATCAGGCATGTTGACTGAGCATATCTCCTGGCGGGCCGCATTTCTGGTCAATGTGCCGCTGTCGCTGATCTTCATTGCCCTGGTATTGCGCATCGTTCCGCGCTCCACCGAGCCGGCAGAACGCATATCGGTGCCGGCTATCCGTCTTGCAGCGATCGGCAGCGGCATCATGCTCGTCGCGCTTGCCAGTGTCATGGGCACCGTGGCGATGGAGGTGCTGTTTGTAGCCGGCGCCGCAATCGTGCTTGCCTCCGTCGTGGCATTCGATCGCCGCAGCACAACACCGCTCTTTCCCTCCGATGCTTTTGCCCTGAATACGACGGTAGGCATCGGCCTTTGGATCGTTCTGTTCATGCCGGTGGCCCAGGCCGCGACCTCAGTTTACCTCGTGATGACGCTACAGAACCTTTGGGGCTATGGGCCGACCATGGCCGGCGCGTTCCACGCAACTTTCGCCATCGCGTGGAGCCTGTGCGCCATCCTTGTTGCCAATATTCAGAATCCACGCCGCCGCGCCTGGCTTATCAGGCTGGGACCGACGCTTCTCGTTGCCGGACTTGCCATCATTGTCGTCGGATTTGAGATGGATGTGCCTCTTGTCGTCATGGCGGGACAGATCAGCATCGGCACGGGCTTTGGTGTCAGTTGGGGCTTCTTGAGCCAGACGGTCATGGAATCGGCGCGCAGCGGCGAACGCGACCGGGCTTCCGCATTGCTCCCGACATTGCAATCGGCAGGCTACGCAATCGGAGCAGCGATAGCAGGTCTGACGGCCAATGCGGCGGGATATCCGCTGGCAACCACGCCGGAAGCCCTGCGAGACGCGACGATCACGATATTCATCGTGTCGACGATCATCGGTATCGGTGCGCTGATTGCCGGCTATGCCCTTCCGACCCGGAAAAAGACCGTGCTGGCCTTCGATACAAACGAGGCGTGAAAAGTGGCCGGCGGCAAAATGCCTACTCCTCGGTGAAGGCCCGGTTGAACGAGTCGAGAAGCGGACGGACGAGATAGTCGAAGAATGTCCGTTCGCCGGTACTGATGAACACTTCGACCGGCATGCCCGGCTGGATCTGCCCGGCGGTGACGCCTTCGGGAAGCGCGTCCGCGATTTTGAGCCGGGCGCTGTAATAGGGCTCCCGTGTGGCTTCGTCCATCAGCCGGTCCGCCGAAACGAGCATCACCGTCCCGTCCACCTGCGGTGTCTTGCGCATATTGAGTGCCGAAAGCCGAAGACGCGCATGCTGGCCGGCACGAACGGCATCGATGTCCTGCGGCCTGAGCCGGGCATCCACTACAGGTACCGCTGCCGTCGGAAGGATCTCCATCAGCTTCTCCCCCGCCCCGACGACGCCGCCCGTCGCATTGTGGATCGACGAAACGACAATCCCGTCCACCGGGGCGCGGATAACGGTTCGCTCGAGCACCGCTTCGGCAGCCTTCCTCTGTTCCTCAACATCGGCAAGCGAAGTGCGCGCCTCGGTCAATTCGGAGACCGCCTTTTCGACCCGCTGCGTCGCGAGCCGTGCGATCTGCTCGCGGGCCTCCATGATCTGCGTTGTGGAAGAGGCGATCTGCGCCTCGATCATGCCCGCCTGGCCGATGAGATCGGCCTCGCTGCGCAGCAGCATCGTATAATCGGAACGACCGGCAAGACCTTGGTCGAGCAGCCCCTTCTTCCGACTCAGTTCCTCTTCGACAACCACAATTTGACGGCGAATGGCTTGCCTCTGCGACTGAAGGCCGACGACAGTCTGCCTGAGGGCCGCAACCCGCTGATGAAGAATGTCCTGTTCGGAGCGGAACCGCGCCAGTCGCGCGGCAAATTCCTTCTGCTGCTCAGCGATGAGCTTGCCGATCCCATCGACCCCGAAATCGAAATCGGTCTCGCCGGGAAGGACGAGTTCAGACGCTCCGTCGCGTTCCACCTCAAGCCGCGAGATGCTGCTGGTGAGCGTTACGGTCCGCTTCATCAGCCGATGGAGCTGTGTCTCGGCTATAATCGGGTCGAGGACGACAAGGGGCTGCCCTGCCCTGACCCGATCGCCCTCGCGGACAAGGATATTCTTGATGATCCCGCCATCAAGATGCTGGACGATGACATTTCTGCCGGGTGCGGCAATCACCCCGGAAGCCACGGCAGCGCCGGCAAGGGGCGCGGTAGCCGCCCAATAGCCGAACCCCGCGGCGAAGAGTGCCATTGCCGCATACCCGACAGCGGCGATCGCGCCCGCTCCCCGTCCGATCCGCTCCTTCCACAGGAAAGCCCCGTCCGTCATCACGGCTTCCTCCCTGCTCATGTGCGCTGCCTGGCCCGCATGACCGGAACGAACGACGCCGCGCTATGCCGCGGCTCCGATGCCCGCATCAATTTGCCAAGCACGTCTGCATTCGGCCCGAAGGCTTCGATGGCACCGTTTTTCAGCACCATCACGCGGTCGCAGGATGCCGCGAGCTTCATATTATGCGTGATGATGATAAGCGTGGTCTTTCTCCGCCGCGCGTCGGAAAGCGCCTGCAGCAGCGCCGCCTCTCCTTCGCTGTCGAGATGCGCGTTGGGCTCATCGAGAACGAGAATGCAGGGATCGCCGAAGAAGGCCCGGGCGAGGCCGATCCGCTGGCGTTCTCCCCCTGAGAGGGTAGCGACGGAAGTGCCGATCTCCGTCTGATAGCCGTTGTGCTGTGCCAGGATGATCCCATGAGCCTTCGCACGTCTTGCAGCTTCGATGATCTTCCCGTCATCGGCTTGTGGATCGAAACGCGAAACGTTGGCCGCGATCGTTCCAGGCATGAGCTCCACATCCTGCGCCAGATAGCCGATCGCCCTCCCGATCTGTTCGCCGTCCCATGATTTCAGCTCCGCACCGTCGATCCTGATGCTGCCGCCGCTCGGCAAAGCCGCGCCGACGAGAAGCCGCGCCAGCGTCGATTTCCCCGCCCGGCTTGGACCGATGATCGCCACCGCCTCGCCGGCATCGATATGAAAGCTCACTTGCCTGATGATCGGCTCGGCGCCCGGCTGCGCATTCGGCGCGAAATAGACGAGGTTTTTCACATCGATCATGCCGCGCGGCTCTGGCAGCCGGATCTTTTCCACCCCGCCGGAATGCCGTTGAAGAGCTGCCTGCAAATGCCGCCACGCGCGCCCCGCCTGAACGGTCTGCCGCCAGCCGCCGATCAACTGGTCGATCGGCTGCAGCGCCCGCCCGGAAATGATCGAGGCGGCGAAGATCATGCCCGCCGTCATCTCGCCTTTCAGGACGAGCCAAGCGCCGAGCCCGAGAATGGCGAGTTGCAACATCATGCGGAAGGCCCGTGCGATGCCGCCGAAGACAGCATTGACGGCAAGCGAGCGCGCCTGCACCCGCAGCGCTTCGGCAAAGCTCCGTCCCCATGCCTCGGTCGCGCCGCGGACCATTCCCATGGCGAAAAGCGTGTCGGCATTGCGCGAGAAAGCCTGCGCCGTGGCATCGCCGGCGACGAAGAGCTCCGCCGCCCTGGTTTCGCTCCGGCCGTTCGCAAGCTGGTTCAGACCCGCGAGCAGGATCATCAGGAGCATGCCGCAGAGGGTCAAAAGACAGAGAACAGGATGGACGAAATAGAGAAGAAGGACGAAAAGCGGCGCGAAAGGCAAATCGAAAAGCGATGAAAAACTGCGCGATCCTATGAATGTCCGGACTGTTGCAAGGTCGCGCAGAGGTCCGATGTCACCTGGGCCTCCACGCCGGCCTGCTACCGATGCCACAAATGCCCGGGAGACGAGCCTGCTGTCGAGCTTCGCGGCAACGCGTTCGGCATAAAGCGCGCGGATGATGTCCAGGAACCCGAGAAACGCCAGCGAGAGAATCGCGATCAGGGAGAGATAGAAAAGCGTTTCCCGGCTGGATGAAGGGATAACCCGGTCATAGATCTGCAGCATATAGAGCGGCGTCACCAGAAGCAGGGCATTCAGTGCAAAAGAGAAGACGCCGATATGAATGACACTGCCTGTTATGATTGCCCGAAGCCCGGCCGGCCGCACGACGCTAAACCAGGGTCCCGATAGGCTCCGGATCGAACCAGTAGTCGCCCGGCAGCGCTGGCGCCCCTGCATCAAGGTGACTCACATCCGCCGTCGTATGTTCCGGCTCAGCGGAAGTATCGTAACCAGCGGTACCGACTTCGCTTGCGTAGCCGCCGTTCCCCGTTCCGCCATAAGTGCTCTGGTTGGCAAAGACAGGAACGTCGGTTTCCCAATTCTCTGTCGTCGATGCGGTTTGCGTTGTGGAAGAGACCGTACTGCCAGCCGCCGCAAGAGCCGTTTCTGATGTATCGATCAGGGTGCTTGCCGAAGCCTGCATCAAACTGTCCAGCGAGTAGGCGCGGATATAATCGATCTTCATCTCGCCAGGCGTCGCGAGGCCGTCCGCCGGCGCCCCCGCCAATCCACCGACTGCCAAGTTGGCAATCATATACATCGGCTCATGCATATCATCGGGCGTATCGGTGCTCGCGACCTCCGTGCCGTCGATATACCAGGTAAGCGTTTCCGGCGTCCACAGCACGCCGTAGGTGTGAAAACCTTCTGTATCCGCGACATAGACGGTCGAACGGTCCTGCGTGTGTTCGCCGCTTGCTTCCGAATGGGCGGTAAGATGAAGCGTGTTCGGCTGCTGGCCGATCATTTCCACGACATCGAGTTCCGGCGGCCAGGCACCGCTTTCCGGCAAGAGCCAGAAGGCCGGCCAAAGCCCTTGGGTTTCCGGCAGATCCGCCCGCATCTCGAAATAGCCGTAGGTCTGGGCGAAGGAACTGTGCGTCGTCAGCATGCCCGACGTATAGTCGTAATCGTTGATATAGGGCTTGATGTCATCTGAGGCCTGCGCAGCCGTGATAGTAAGAACACCATTGTCGACGCTAAACGGATTGACGGAGCTCGTCGGTTCGTAATTCGTATCGATATACCACTGAAGCTCGCCATTTCCATGCAGCGTGTTACCGTTCTCCCCACCCCACCAGTAATTGGAATTCCAGGTGCCGCTTTCGCCGTTCCAAAGGTCCAGCGTGTCGAAATTATCGGAGAAGGTGAGGCTCATCTCTGATTTATCGAGACCGTATTTGAACTGGCCAGGATCGAGCTCGGCAATAGTTGTGCCAGCAAAGACGAGGCTCTCCCCCTCTCCGAGATCGACCCGCACGTCGTCACCCCTCTGGGACATCCGCGCCTCGATATTAGCGAAAGAGGTAAAGCCGTAGCCCGTAAGACGGACTGTATCGCCCGCTTCGAAATCGACGATCAGGTCGCTACCGTGCCCCTTGGTCAGCGCGAATATGTCATTGCCCGCGCCGCCGATCAGAACGTCATCTCCCAACCCGCCGTCGATCGTCTGCTGGCCAGAACCGCCGGTGATGATGTTGTCGCCGTCATTGCCAAATGCATATCGGTTGCTGCCGGTGACGATCAGATTCTCGAAATTGTCGGGCAGGCGATAGCTCATCCAGGTATCGATCGTATCGACCCCTTCACCTGCCGCCTCGAAAACTTTGTTCTTCGACGAGTAGAGGTGATAGATATCGTCACCCTCACCGCCAAACATGGTGAGACGTACGCTGCTATCGCCCCAGAAAGCATCGTTTTTCGCAGTTCCATATAATTCCGGGCCGGAATTGGTCGCCGAAAAATGATGGGCGGGATTTCCGCTGTAATAAAGTTCGATCCCCTTAGCATTCACGACCGTACTCATGGAATTTTCCTTCTTCCGGATTGCTCTGGTTGATCGAGCCTTAACGGCGATGCTTGCGATAGCTCAGTCCGCTCGAAACTTTGCTGCGGACGATAGTGCAGTGCAACAAGTCGAATGGTGATGGTTTCAGGCTATCAAAACAATCCCAAATTATTGCCGTCAGAAGAGAAAACACCTTTGCATATCAGGAGTTGCACAAATCGAATGCCCACCATCGAGTATAATAAGAATTTGTTCAGTCCGCTCTCTTTCGTTTGCTTGGTATAAAGAATACGTCTTTAGCGCCGGAGCAGTGTGCGCTCAGTCTAATTCGGGCCGTTGAAATAATTCTGGCATTCTGTTGTTGAGCAAAGAGCACGCAAGCCGTCGATAGTCCTTCAGAGGACATCGATGGTGCGGACTTCCCGCGCCCAACCGCCAGAGGTGCCCTTGCTAAGAACATCCCAAACAGAATGGAACAGGAAGTTCATTACAAATTGAAATTTATTTTGTTGTGCACAATCGCCCGAAGTACATAATTCTGTCACTGGGCTGAACGCACGGCTGACTCGCGGAGAAGTTGGTGATTCCAACGATGAAAGCGGTGATGTTGATCGGGTGAATATTGTTAGGAGGGACAATTCCTGTGATTACCAGAATTATCAACAGATTGGCACTGCGTATTAATAAAGAAAATCAGGATTCATCCGCTATCTGGAACAGGATCGTCGAGCAAAACAGCTCCAGGAATATCCAGCCGGCCTCGGCGAACAACTCCGGCAATTCTGTTCGGAATCATGAATCGCATGCAGGAAACAGCCATCCCCGAAACAATATTATCGCCCCCACGAACGGGTTCGATCCGACCCTGAACTCACCCACCATCTTCGCATACCATGCACCGCAGGCGGGCGGGAATGAGCCGTTCAACGTGGTGCCGGTTTATAACATCGCGCCGGCGCAAGAACCCAGAACCGAGCTCGACGGCAGCAATCCCGCGAATGACAGTCCCACAGGCCAGATTACCTACAGGGCACAGGAGAACGATTCGCTCATCGAGGTCGCACGGCAGCTCGGTTACGACGAGAATCTCGACCCGGAAGTGGCGGAAAGGTTCGGTTTCGATCCCGACAAGGACTATGCCGAGCAATACGCGGAGCTTTTGACGCAGATCAATCCCGAAATGCGCGCCGATCCCGACGGCTTGCCGGAAACGCATGTGATCACAGTCCTCAGCGACGAGCGCATGCAGGACGTCTTGGGAATGTCTAGGATTCTCGATGGAGTGAGTTCCATCGATGATCTGTCGGAAGCCCAGAAAAGCGAGCTACAAGGGCTTGTGGACGCCGAACTCATCTCCGCCGCCGGCATAATGAACGGTGAAGCGTTCGAAGCCGAGGCGAATGGGATCAGGGACCATTTGAAAGCCATTCTGCCGCAAGCCGAGGGGCTGTCGGACCTGATCGACTCCCGGGCAGATTCCTTCAGTATGAACATGAATGGGCTGTTTTCCGGCCTGCGGGAAAGCGGGGCGGCCGCGATTGAGAGCGGGGACTGGAGCGCCTTCCAGGAGGATTTGGCAGATGCCTTGCGCCGCAAGATCAATCCGCCCTACCCGACCTCATCCGATTTCGACAGTGACCAGGTCGTAAACGACTTCATCGCGGAACTGGCTTTTTACGGCCCGATCAACCCTGAAACGCTGACAGTGGATCAGGGTTACTTGGATGCGCTGGAGGCTGCAAAACATCAGGTGATGGTCACGGATGTGGCCGAGAGGATCACCGATGGCGACTCGCTGGAACTCCAATTGTTTGGTGTTCCCGCCGAGCGTGCCGACCAGATCCTCGTCGAGCTTTCGGAGATGCCGCCGACCGGAACCTATGAGGGCGAGGACAATCCGCCGACCTCGCGGCTGGCCGAGATCGTCTATCCGCTGCAGGAGACGTCTGCGGACGGAGATGGGACGATCTCTGATGAAGAGGCCGAACTGCTCAGCGACTTGACCGTGGTTGCCACCCAGGCCGGCGCATCTGCGGAACTCGATGAAAATGGGCGGATGCAGATTCCCGAAGGTGTCTCCCGCCTCGCGGAACTGTTGGTCGACGCCGATAGTGGCGACCTGAACCCCGAAGCGGGGACGGCCGGCGACCGGATGCTGCGATTGGGTATTGCAGAAAGCATCGGCAACGGAGATGGCGCGACCCTGGCGATTGCCATGGCAGACGTCTACGCGGAAAAGGGCTGGGATGGCGCTGCCGACAACATGCTGCATATGGTCTCCGTCGGTGTCAACAAACTGACGCAAGACGCGGATCAGACCACGCAGGACTATGTTCGCCTCTTCGGTGATCCACAATATGCAGGGAGTCATCTGGAGGGGCTTGTCCCCGAGGAGGACCGCCAGCGGGCGATCGGCGCTACCGAACACGGCAACCTTGAGGAGAACCCGGAAACCGTTAGGGATTTCGAACGCCTTTTCGCCGGCGCTGTCGCGACGAACGCGGCCTTGGAAGCCTTGCCCGAGTCGTTGCGCAACCTTGAGGGATACGGCCTTGACGGCTATGAGCGTTTGACCGGTGAGCACGGAGATCTGAAAACAACGCTTCTCGGCAAGGAAGGCGACGAAAACTCGATCTCGATGATTGGGGCGTCCGGCCTGGGCATGTCACAGGAACCGCTCCCCACCTTGACGCTGGAGCAGATCGAGGCAAGGCTCGGGGATTCCGAACTGTTCCAGGAATATGCTTCCCTCTACGCGAATGTCTCCAACGAGGAGTTTAACACCGTATTCAACGACGCTCTGGACATCTATGACAAAATAGAAGACCAGCTCGAAAATCCGGATTCCGACATTATCGACCTGCCTCCCGGAATGGAGGGACTGCCAGGACCGGTGCAGGAGATCCTGAATGGCCTGGAGGGCAAGAGCCGCGAGGAAGCCCTTGAGGCCCTGCGCGACCAACCCGTTCATGGCGCAGCGCTCCTGATGACATTGGAAGCACTGGAAAATGGGCAGCCCAACGGCCCGAGCGGCGGCTTCCTCTCGCGCGAAATCAAGAATTCGAGCCTGCAGGTTTCAACGGCCTTGGTAAACCCGTCGCCCATTGCGGAAAACATCACCAATCGCTGGAATACTGCAGTAGGAGGACAGACTTTCGAGCCACAGGAAGGTTTGCGTGGCCAGCGGGCCGCGGCGATTCCCTTTAGCTCCATCAGTGGCGCTCTGAACATCTGGGGCTTCGATGAGTTCATGGCCTCCGACCGCCTCGACGACAAGGCCTGGGCGGTGGTCTTCGGCACTCTGGCTGGGGTGGACATGTCTCGCGTGGCGGCCGCCGGTGTCCAGAACTTCTTTATTCCACAGGGCAGGCATGTCAGACCGGCAACGGGAATGGCCAGCATCTTCAATCAGGGCGGACGCCTTGATCGATTTACCCGCACCGGATTCGTGAACGGCCCTGGCGCTATCAGGGTCCTCGGAAACACGGTTTCGGCGCTAACGGGCCCGATCGCCTTCTGGACCGCCGGCACTGAATTTTCCAACGGCAATACGCTGGGCGGTGTCGTTTGGACCTCGATGGGTGCCGTCAGCACGGCTCACGCCATTGCCATATTTGCCGGCTCCTCCTGGGCGGGACCATTGGGGTGGATTGCAGCAGCGGTCTGGCTGGGCGGCGCGGCAATCCTGCACTGGAACTCGAAGGAGAACCAGCGCACATATTTCGAAGCAGACATGAAGTCCATCCTGACCAATCTGGAACCGCCGGTGGACGAAGAGCGCGCAGAGATCCTGGCGGAAGGCAGGGATGATTTGGGCGCCTCCGATGAGGCGATCGGTCGCCCACTGTTCCCGCTCCTGGAGCAACTGGCCGAGTATCGCGGCTATGACACGCCCGAAGAGAAGCAGGAGTTCTTCGAATATATTCTCTACAATGAAGAGGCATTGCCCAACGATAAGCTGAGAGAGCTGTCCGAAGCCTCGAGGAGCGTTATCGTCGATCGCCAATCCGACGACAATGGATATCTCATGGAGTCACGGGCCGACGAGCGGGGCTATTATGCTCAGCCGCTAACAATCGAGCAGTTGAACAATTGGATAGAAGGCACGCTCCCCGAAGAACAAATGATCGGCGTGATCAACCCCGGCATCGAGCTGCCACCGATGAGGAATTAGAGCGTGGCATTGAAATCCGGAACGCCGTACAGCTTCTAGCCGCACGCTCCGGAAAACATCGGCGCGCCGGAGATCTGAAGCTCTCTCGGGAACTCGACCTTCAGGATGCTTCCGCTATCGGATTCGGTGATGAAAAGCGTGCGCCCTTCTTCGCCGCCGAAGGCGCAATTAGTCGTGCCGAGCCCGCGAGGGGAACGCACAACCGCGATCGGGCGTCCAAGTGCGTCATGAACCCAGACGAGCCCCATGCCAGTCTGACAGACGACGACGCCATTCTGGGCGGTTAGCGCCAGGCCGTCGGGCCCGGCCCGGCCGCCGGAAAACTGGATGAACAGCCCGGCCTTGTTCACGCGCCCGCTCTGCGAAAGCGGCAGCCTCCAGACCGCATTGGCGCGGGTCACCGCAAGGTAGAGGACGTGCTCGTTGATATCGAGCACCAGCCCGTTGGGGCTCGGCACCTTGTCGATCAGACATGTCAGAGCGCCGGTTTCGGGCTGCCATTTATAGACCCGCCCCGTTGGATCCTGGAGGCCGGTCTGTCCCTGGTCGGTAAAGTAAACCGCGCCGTCCCTGCTGAAATGCAGATCGTTGCAACCCTTGAACCCTTCAGTGTCGCAATCGCGCAGCGCATGGCTCACGTGACCGCTGACCGGGTCGATCTGCATGATCCCGTTCTGAAAGTCCGCGATGAAAACCCGGCCGTCCTCATGGATCTTCAGCCCGTTCGGCTGCCCGTCATATTCAGCGATTTGCTGAACCGCGCCTTTAGGGCCGGCCCGGAATATCCGGCCGAAGGGAATATCGACGAACCACAGATTGCCCTCCCGGTCGAAGGACGGACCTTCGAGAAAACTGTCGACCGGTTGTCCATGGCGATTGCGCTCCGCCCAATAGGACGAAACGCCGGCGCGCCGGTGCGTCTCTGGCAATTCCGTAAAAACCTCCGCGTCGAGAACGACGGGTTCGGGAAAAGGGTATGTGGCAGCCATGGCATCATCCAGCAGTAATCGATGGAAGGAAGAGCGCGATCTGCGGGAAAGCGATCAGCAGCAGCATGAAGATGAGGATGATGGTGAAGAAGGGCAGCGTACCCATGATCACATCCCCGACCTTCACCTTATCGGAAGAGCTTGCCACGACGAAGAGGATGACGCCCAGCGGCGGCGTAAGCTGTCCAAGCTCCACCAGGATCACGACGAAGACGCCGAACCAAATGGGATCCACATTGAGCGCCATCAGCGCCGGGAAGATCACCGGCACGATGATCGCAATCATTCCGAGACCTTCCATGAAGCATCCGAGGATAGCGAAGGTCACCATGACGATCAGAAGGAACGTCAAGCGGGATACGTTTGCAGTCTCAAGCATTGCGACCAGGGTTTCACCGACGCCGGACAACGCGGTTGCATAGGCAAAAATCATCGAAGTGAAGACGACGAAAAGGATATTACCGCTCATCGAAGCCGTCCGGCTCAGAGCTTCGGAAAGTAGCCTCAGGCTCAATCTGCGGTGCGCGCGCTCGGCGAGGCTCAGCCGGTCCAGAAGCGCCAGCACGTCGATCTGCGGCTTCGGCGGCAGAGGCGGCGGAACGAAGGCGCGCACGATCTCGCCCGCGACAGGAGTTTCGATATATCGGCCAAGGCGCTGCTCCGGGTCGGAATCGGTCATGGATCCATCATGGCAGCGTGGCGCTATTTAAATAATCCCATCGATACTTAAATAACGGAGAAGCTAACGTAAGCGAGCTTAAATAGGCCCGTCGCTCTCGGCCTGCTCCAACGGAAGGATAAAGCCATCCGATCCGCAGTGCTAGCGTATTGGCAAGGAAATTTGCACCCATGGTGGCTGGAGACTGTGTTTCTTAGGAAGGCCGCAGCCTACTTTGCAAAGGACGCGATATGAGGTTCGCCTTCATTGCAAGCACCGCTCGATCTGGCCGGTGGCATGGCTCTGCGAAGCGCTGGATGTGTCGCGGTCGGGCTTTCATGCCTGGCTCACCCGGCCTCCCAGCGCACGGTCGCGGCACAACAAGGCGCTCGTCGGCGCAATCGATCGAAGCTTCAAGAGCAGCGACCGCACCTATGGCGCACGTCGTGTCTGGCACGATGTCCTCGCCGATGGTTCTCCTGCGGCCTGCACCGCATCGAGCGCTAATGCGGGAGAACGGCCTGCGGGCGCGACCACGCCGGCGCGGGCTGCCGAAGGACACGGGTGAGCGGACAATGGTGTCACAGAACCTTCTCGATCGCGCGTTCGAGGCATCGGCTCCGAACCGCAAGTGGGTGGCCGACTTCACCTATCTCTGGACCGCCGAGGGATGGCTTTATGTCGCCGCCGTCATCGACCTGTTCTCCCGCCGCGTCGTCGGCTGGGCGATGAAGGCCGAGATGACGGCGCAGCTCGTCACCGACGCCCTCATCATGGCGATCTGGCGCAGGGGCAGACCAGACAGCCTCATGCATCATTCGGATCAGGGGAGCCCAATATACCAGCGAGCAGTTCCAGAGGCTGATGGCCGACCACGGCATCACCTGCTCGATGAGCCGGTCGGGCAATGTCTGGGACAGTGCGGCAATGGAGAGCTTCTTCTCCTCGCTCAAGACCGATCGCACAGCCCGCAAGGTCTACAGGACGAGGGATGACGCCAGGGCGGATGTGTTCGACTATATCGAGCGCTTCTACAATCCGAGGCGACGGCAATCGACCCTGGGCTATCTCAGCCCCGTGGAGTTCGAGGAACGAGCTATGTTAGCTTAACCTCGTATCCGAAAAACCGGCAGCAGGCCAGCTAGTGGAAGTGAGTGCGAGTTCGGAAGCGCGGCTCCCCACCGCCTCGTGCGAATACTTGTTCACCACCTGACCTTCATACCGAGATTGCCGCTGACCTTGTAACTGTCGGCGAAATTCTCCAGGCTGGTGTCGAGCGAGACGTCGCCATGGAGCGCGTATCGGCCGTCGGCCCAGCTATAGGTGCCGCCGGCGCCGATGCCGCCCCAGGTCGGATCGTTGTCGCTGGCAAAGCTCACCCCCGACACCTCGATCTTGCTGCCTTCCTGGAACTCGTGATGGAGATT
>NZ_LNTU01000022.1 GCF_001558695.1 Paramesorhizobium deserti | reverse complement strand
TCCTGCCGCTCGTGCTCGCTCCGGAGCTCGGCGACTTCAACGACGACCTGCGTCGGCTCGGTCCCGACCGACTTACGGCGCATTTGCGAGCGCAACTCGTCCCCGAAGACGCGCTGGCCATCCCTCCGCGTGAACCGGCCGTACGGAAAAGCGAGGGATACGCGGCGTGGGGTAAGGCCGGTTCTTGCCGGTCCTCGTCGGTGAGCGGGCGCCTGCGGCCTGCCGGAAGGCGCCTCGTACCATGCGGGGGCGGGCCTTCAGCGGGCCAGTCGGGTTTCTTCCCCGCGCCGGCAAAGCCGGCGCTCCTCGCGGGCCAAGAAACCCTCTCGTTCCCGCCCGGCGCTTCGCTGGGCCGCGGCACAGGGCGCCGCGGTTCCGGCCCGCCCCCACATGGACAGAGATCGCCGTCAGGCCGCGAGAGGCGCGGCCGCAACCGATGGAGATCATCATGAACCCGACCTTGCCCCTCGACGACGCCTTCGAGCCCCACCATTCATCCTCCCCGACCGACCGCTTCATCTACGAGATGCAGATTTATGGCCATCGCCCCTTCCAGGACGGGCCAGATCCGCGCCCGCTGCCCGAGGAGCCAGTCGTCCAGTCCACGCTGACCACGGTCTTCGATGCACTCACCGAGATGCTTGGTGACACGCGGCTGGAACCCGATGTCGAAGACCTGCTGTGGTCGACGGTCAATCTGTTCCACCGCGCCAGCGAACGCATCCAGCGCGAGCTCCACCACAACGAGGATGCCCAGCGCATCGGCCAGCGCGAGCAGGACGGTAGCGAAGTGAAGAGCGTCGAGCTTGAGCGCCGCATCGCCGAAGGCGTCACGCTTCTGGAGCGCCGCAACGCCTTCGAGTTCATGCGCGACTATGCGGCCGACCTGTTCGAAGCTCAATGCGGTTCGGCATGGCGACCGCGCACCGGCTCGAAGGTCAGCCACGCCAACATGACCGCGGCAATGATCGACAGCCGCGACTTCCTTTCCGCCCGCCGCCATGCCGAGACGGAAGTTCTCATTCCGGCTGGGACCAAGATCGCCTTCGGCGGTGGCGTCGACTACAATGATCACGAAGCGATCTGGGATGCGCTCGATCGTGCTCGAACGAAGTTCCCGGACATGGTGCTGCTGCACGGCGGCTCGCCGAAAGGGGCCGAACGTATCGCCGCCTGCTGGGCCGAGGCCCGCAAGGTGACGCAGATTGTCTTCAAACCGAACTGGACGAAACATGCGAAGGCGGCCCCCTTCCGGCGAAACGACGACATGCTCTCGGTCATGCCGAGCGGCGTCATGGTCTTTCCGGGCTCCGGCATCACCGGCAACCTCGCCGACAAGGCCCGCCGGCTTGGCATCAACACGAAGCGGGGTTTCCGGTGCTTCGTGAGGACAACGGGTTCGCGGCTGGCGGCGTCGGTGACGTCGCCAACCTGCTTGTTGAGATCAACAAAAGGAGTACGGCATGCGGCACTTCACGACAGGCGATCTCAACAAGCAGGTTGGCGACGTCACCGACGCCGCCAGCCGCGAACCCGTTGTCCTCACGAAGCACCGGAAACCCCGCTTCGTGTTGATGAGCTACGAGCACGACGAGCGGATGCGCATCGGTGGAGGCCCGCGTCGTGCTTATCTTGCCTCCAGGATGCCGGACGAACACAAGGGATTCTTCGCCGCGGAGATCGACCGACTGGCGCGCGGCGAGGGGTATGATGATGAGCCGTGAGTTCCTGCCCGGTCAGGCCCCCCGCCCGGACGTCCACCGGCAGGCCGAGGCTCGCCAACATCGCCTTACAGAGGTATCGAGCAATCAGCGGTCGATCCAAGGCGCGCTTATCCTCGCCGGGCGGGCTGCGAAGACAGGTCCGAGGCGAAAGCGCGAAGTCCGACCGGCATGCGGGAGACCTCCGTGGCGCCGGCGGAAGCCGGCCCTTCGCGGGATCGGTTCGGCTCGTGCTATTCCGGGGTGGTCGGGAGGATGGCTTTGTTGCCTAGCCCGCCGCCCGCGCGCTGCGAATTGTCGAAGATCGTACCGGTTCCGGGCATTCCGCGCCGGACAAGTGACGTATTCCACCCCTGCGCGACCGTCCTGAACCAGCCGCCGGGTTCGACCGCCGGAGCTTATCGAAGAGCACGGGTGACCGGGAGTGTCCTCGCGCGGCCGCTTCTGATCGCGGGGCGACGATGGCAATGACGGGGTGGCGAATCCCGCCGCGCCTGCGATCATGGCGCGTTGTGGAGAGGTGGCGATGCGGCTTGGTGTGCGTCGCCACCGTTACATCCGGCCCACTCCCGTGTTATGTCGCCTTGTAGAGAACCGCCTGCTTACCGCGGTCAACCCCCGCTGGGGGTACGCTCGACAAAAATCCAGGAAAATTCGATTTCGTTTTTTGCCTGCGGGCCAGGCACTTTCCCTCCCGCAAGCGGGACCCTTGAGGAAGTGCGGCCCGCATACTGCGGCAAATAGAATTTTCCTGGATTCATGCCGAGTGACCGCAGCAGGACGGCTCTCTCCTTTGACGCCATCGGGAATGGTCCCGATGCAACCGAAGGAGAACTACAATGGCATCCACAATCGCAAACCTCACCACCAAGGCTGATGGCTCGATGGAAGGCATCGCAGCAGGACGGCCCTCTCCTTTGACGCCATCGGGAATGGTCCCGATGCAACCGAAGGAGAACTACAATGGCATCCACAATCGCAAACCTCACCACCAAGGCTGATGGCTCGATGGAAGGCATCTTCGCCACGCTCCGGATCAACGCTCCAATCGCCGTCCTCCCGAACGCGAATAAATCCCGCGAGGACGCCCCGGACTACCGCGTCATCAACAAGCGTACCGGATTCGAGATCGGCGCGGGCTGGAACAGGATCTCGCCGCGCACCGGAGTGGAATACACCTCGATCCGGCTGGAAGCTCCCGAGATTGGCGTGATCTTCGGCAATGTCGCTCCCGCCCCCGGCGGTGAGGAGAACAAAAGGGTGATCCTCTGGAACAACCCGGAGTGACAGAAGCGAGCCGGCCCCGAGAGGGGCCGGCTTTTTGCATGTCTCCGCCTCGCAGCGGCCTGTCGATCGGCCGCCTCATCGAAAGGGATACCCCTCGCGCTCCCCGCCGGCGAGGCCGGATAAGGACGCGCCCTGTCGGGCGCGGGGTTCTTCTTCTGACTTCCTAGTTTACGCCAGCCCATCCGGTGTCAAGGACGAGCGGCCCCTCCAATTTTTACGTCGACCCGCAGGCGGCTCGCCGCAAAAATCGGTTCCTCCGCTCGCCGCGTGGCGGCCGCGTACCGCGGTCCCTGACACCTCTGGTCCACAACGTGGCCTTCTTTCGTCAGAAACGAAAGGAAGACAATTATGATCAAGTTCAATGCACTCGACCTCATCCCGACCGCCGTCGCCATTCGCGC
>NZ_LNTU01000021.1 GCF_001558695.1 Paramesorhizobium deserti | reverse complement strand
TAGCGACGTAACTTCAGCGCATTGGAGCAAATCTCAAAGGCTGCTCAACCGGACGCTTACGATGGACCTTTGCGGTCTTCCATTCCGCATGGGCGTTCCAGGCAGCGGCTTCAACTGCGCGCGCTCGCTTCGTCGAACAGAACGCGCCGAGACTTGCCATAGCGCCGCATCGTCCGGCTATTGAGGTCCTCGATCAAGGCGCTGATGCGGATATTGAGGTCGGCAAGGCTGAAGAACCGCTCGTTTCGAAGTCTGGCCAAGACCCACCTCTCGACGATTAAAACCGTTCCTTCCGCGGATGCTTTGTCGCGAGGCTTGCGTGGGCGTTCTGGAACCACAGTCGTGTCGTAATGCTCGGCGAAAGCCGGCAAAGGTCGCATTCAAGGTCGGTTCGAACCATAACGCCTTGGCGACGGCCGACTTGAGGTTGTGGTTTTGCCTTTGAAGGCTGTTCTCAGCAATCGCGTCCAACGCTTCATAAAATCGATCCAGGCCAGATTGAATCGCCCTTGAACCTGCGGCGGCGCGACAGCTTTGCTTTCTGTCCGATGAACGAAAATTCTGCGGGGTCAGACAGCAGATAGCCTTGCACATGGGTTGCTCCAGCTGATTTTGCCGCCTCGAGCTGCTCGCATGTTTCGATACCCTCCACCACCACGATAGGGGCTGCACAGGACGCCAAACCAACCATGTGAGCGAGAATCTGTTCGGATGATGTTAGCTGCTGCTGAACAAAGAAAGCGTCGATTTTTACGATATCCACCGGAATGGAAAACAGGGACTGGGCGGTTGAGTATCCTGCGCCAAAGTCATCGATAGCTATTTTGTAGCCCAAAGATCTGACAGACTGGATGAGATCGGCGACCTGCAGCGCCACTGGGACTGGCAGTTTTTCCGTTATTTCCAGCACCATGCGGGGCGCCAAGGATCTATGCTGGTAAAGAAGGTCATAAAGACGGCACCAGTTTGCCGCCTCGGAGATGCTTTTTGCGGAAAGATTACATCCCAACACAATTTTAGGGTGTTTAGACAGCCAACCGAACACAAGATTGATGATGTAACGGTCAAGCGCTGAAAGAAGTCCTTGGGCTTCCATAAATGGAATGAGCGAGCCGGCAGTCACGACCACTCCGTCGGAATCGATAATCCGCCCGAAGCATTCTGAATAAAGAATCTCGCTGAGCTTATCAACGGAATGAACATGCTGCCAGGAAAAGCCAACCCGCCCGTCAGCCATCGCTTGGGTGATTTCGTCGTTCAAGGCGGGAAAGCTTCCAAGAAACATAAATGAGAATTTCTCTTTATCATCGTCAGTGAGAGTATATATTCACAATACAGATTAAATCTATTCTGTAATGGCAATACACAAGAATAATTTAGTTTCACTTAGTGAGAATTTGTTTCAGTAAAGATGGCTTATTTGCGGCAAATGATATGGTTTTTAATAATATTAAATAGTAATTATTGATTTTCTGGCGAGAATAAGCCAGTCTTTCCACAAAGAAGAGAGCCCCCTCTGAGAATCTTCTCTGATTGGGGTCGGAGAGGTCAAGCTTTTCCTGTCCTTTTTTCCGGATCATGTCGCCCCCGCAGGTCACTCGCTTCTCTTCGCGGTCGGCGCGGAGCCGCCGCATGATGGGGTCAGGAGAGCGAGGCGTCTCAATCTGTTGAACGACCTTGGAGAATTCGCCCAGGATCGTGCCTGCTAACGAGATCGCCTTGCCCATCGTCCCCACGGGAACGATCCGGGCATCGCCCTCTCGGGCGAAAGCTTTGTTTGTGTTCGTTGCTCCTTTGATCTGTCGCGGGTCACGCCGCCAATGCGGCAGGCTCCTTTCCAAAGCGGAACTCAGTTGGACGGTTCGATCAACGTCCTGACTGACAGGCATCGGACGTATTTTGGTGCGGCCGACCGTCCCAGGCGGCGTGGAGCGTGTTGAACTGGATGCAGGCTTGGCCTTTCGCGGCGACATTGGCCTTTTCGGCCACGGTGTTCAGGCGACCGCGATGCGATCCAGATAGATCAGGCGCTTCATATTGTAGAGGATGTTGGCCAGCCCGATCTTCGTCGTGGCCCGCGCGATGCCGATGGTTCGAACAAACAGCCCCATGCGGCTCTTCTGCTCGGCGAAGACGTGTTCGACGCGTGAGCGTACCTTCGACTTCATATTGTTGGCGCGTCGCGTGGGTTCCGGCATCGGTCGACCCTTGGGCTTCTTGCGGTGGACCCGGCTGACAAAGCCGTGCTTGTCCATGAAGGCCTCGTTGGCCGCCGATCTGTAGGCGGTGTCGGCCCAGACGCTCTTCGAGGTGCTGGTTTTGTCGAGCAGTCCCTCGCGCAGCCTGGCTCCCTCATAGGCGGCCGCATCCGTTGCCAGCCATTTGCGGATCAGGCCATGTTCGCGGTCGATCGAGATGTGGTTCTGGTAGCCGAAGGCGGGAATGGCGATATCGACAGGCGGCACCGTGCGTGCCGTCGGCCTGCGGCTTGGCCGTGGTGAACTTGACCATCCATCGCGCATCGCGGTCCTTGTGCCGCAACTTTGCGGGCTTGCCCTTCCACGCTGTTGGAATTCGGCCGGCCTTGATGTCGTCCTTCTCTTCTTTCGTATTCCGCTGCTTCGGTGCGTATTCCAATGATGCCGGACGCGAATCCGATTTGAAGCCGGACAGTTCGCGGTGGCCTTGGGCCTGCTGGTTGTTTGACCGGAATGGGCTTTCAGGTCAAGCCTCGGTTGTATCGGCGGCGTTGACGGAGCAGCGTTTTCTCATGCTCTCACCGCTGAGCTCTATACGATATGCGTTGTGCACAAGGCGATCGAGGATGGCGTCGGCAATGGTCGGGTTACCGATCATGTCATACCAGTGATCGACGGGCATCTGACTGGTGACGATGGTGGATCGCTTCGTCGATCCGGCACCTGACCCATCGCCGCATCCTTCTCGTCGTCCATCCTTTCGCTCCTTCCATCATTGTAGAAGGAGCCGTCAAATTTGTAAGTGCGAAAGATTCTTTCCGTTATCCCGCCAGGCGCAGATTTACAGCCGCCAGGGTGTTGATCTGGACCGCTCAACGCTGGCCGATTGGGTCGGTCGGGCCGCCTTCGAGCTGCGACCGGTCTACGATGCCTTGATGGCGGACCTGAAAAGGTCATCGAAGCTGTTCATGGACGAAACCCGCGCACCGGTGCTTGATCCTGGGGCCCGAAAGACCAAGACCGGATGCTTCTGGGCTCTGGCCCGTGATGACCGCCCCTGGAATGGCACCGCACCACCCGGTGTTGCCTTCACCTATGCCCTGGGCCGAGGTGGCCTTCATGCCGAACGGATCTTGCGGGGCTTTGGCGGCATTCTGCAGGTCGATGGTTATGCCGGCTACAACCGGTTGGTCGCACCAGGTCGCGTCGGATCGGACATCACGCTCGCCTATTGCTGGGCCCATGCGCGCCGCAAGCTGGTAGAGATCACCCGCACGGGTCCCGCCCCGATCGCCGAAGAGGGTGCGCGCCTGATCCGCGAGCTCTATGCCATCAAAGCCGACATCCGAGGTCTGGATCCCGATGACCGGCTCGCCGCGCGCCAGGAGCGGTCAGCACCGGCCGTGGCGCGAATAAAAGACTGGCTTGATCACCATCGCAGCCGCGTCTCGGCGAAAGCGCCGCTCGGGGAGGCATTGAGCTACATCGCCAAATACTGGGCTGGGCTCGAGTTGTTCCTGACCGATGGGCGCATCGAGCTCGACAACAATGCCGTCGAGCGGACCATCCGCCCGATTGCACTGAACCGGAAGAACGCGCTCTTTGCCGGTCATGATGCCGGTGCCGAAAACTGGGCCATCATCGCCCCGCTCATCGAAACCTGCAAGCTGAACGCCATCGATCCTCACGCTTGGCTTAGGGCAACCCTCGGTGCCATCGCCGGCGGCCACCAGCAGAGCCAGATCAGTGAACTGCTTCCATGGAACTTCCCTGCAAAGGTGTGACCGGCACACCGCTTACGCTAAGCCGCACATAGCGCTCGTCAATGTCCCAGAACCCTGCCTGTCCACGCATTCAAAGCCTCCGCGCAAATCACCGCGACAGTGAATCAGAAAACGGTAAGCGACAAGGAGACCCCGTCTGGCGTAGGGAGTGAGCGGTCGTATATCGGTAGCGGACACGATGAGCTGCTGTGAGCTTCTATGTCTGCGCCTAGTTCTGAAACTAGAA
>NZ_LNTU01000020.1 GCF_001558695.1 Paramesorhizobium deserti | reverse complement strand
GTAACTGAGGCCGTTACTTCTCTTACGTAAATGTTACAAAATCAGCAATAGTGTAACATTTTATAACACTATATGTATGCACAAAAAAAGGTGGTTATTGCAGAAAGCGGCGGGGTCTCCATCATCTTGGAGGGGTGTCATAGTGTGTTCTGTGGTTGGCGTTGTTGCTTCGGGCGGGGCATTGGGCTTTCGTTTGAGCTGTTCCAGCCACTGGTGTCGGCAGGCGAACTGATTGCCCGATAGGTGATGCAGATGTGTTTGCGAGAAGGCTTGGGAATGCTGAATTGCGGCTGGCTGATCTTGAAGGGAGAAGTTTGCGCTTGCGTTTGGCGGCGAATGTCGGGGGCGATTGTAGTTGGAATGTTTTGGGAAGAGAATTTTGGGTATGTCGGGAATTCCAGTCAGTGGCGGCAGGTGCCCGTTCTGAATTGCGTTGCGGCCGATATTTCTGGAAGAAAGCGTATGTCCGCTCCCGTGCGAGATGTTGCGCACGCTTTCCAGCATCCACGGTGCCGTTCGAGCTCACGCTCCAAACTTGAATAATGATCGGCCTTGGCCTGACGTTTTTGCGTGATGGGCTGCAATCTCTCGTCATTTAAACATCAGGCAGTCATGGTTTCTGGATAACGTAGTCAGAATCAGGAGAATTGGAATGAAAGACCACAGAAAGGGCGATGTAAAAGTAATATTGTTCAACGAAGACGTAAGTCTTGCATACGATATGTATGTTGCTTTGGAGCTTGCAGGGTTTTCTGTATCCCTTGCATCTTCGCAGAATGATTTGGAGCAAATGATTGCCGCCCATGGTCATGCCATTCTCATTCTCGATCTAGCGCGTTGTGAAGGCGAGTGGCTATTGGTCATCCGGCGATTGGCTCTTCATGATCAGCTACGCATCATTGCTTTGACAGTTAGCGAAGATGCCCAGGAGCGGCTCGAGGCTGTGAAGGCCGGCGTGGATGTGTACCTGAACAAGCCCGTCAGCATTGATGAACTGAAGGCTGTCATAAGAAGAGTAGTTACCCGTCTTCCGGGGGCTTCGTTGGTTTTGGCGCTGGATGTAGGGCGTCAGCTTTTGATGATCTCGGGTGGTGTGACCATAAAACTGACGACCTTGGAATGCTGGTTTCTTGCCTGCCTTGCGCAGGCACCGCATCGGCGAGCATCTCGACAGGAAGTTGAGCGCTTTCTCTGGGATGATGATCTCACACTGACGGATAAACGACTTGACGTCGTGGTTCATCGCCTCCGCAAGAAGCTTGAAGCAGAGGCGCCTGAATTGGGAAATGTCGTTACCACCCACCGCAGTCACGGGTTCTCGTTGCTTAGGGAAACCCATATACGCGAACTGGGGGGGGCGTTTACGACGGGAAGGGGATTCAGGGAGGAGGAGATGTTGCGTGGCTCCGTGTCAATGCATCGGACAAGTTGAGCGAAATGGCAGCATCGGCATTTAACCGGGTTAAGATATGGAGATCTTTGAATATAGATTCATAATATTAGAATTGTAAAATTCAAAATGATTTTTTTCGAATAATAAGATGATATTTGATATCGACTTGAGATATATATGTTTAATGTAACTTACTGAAGTAATATATAACTTGAATTCAATTATATTACAGTTATTCCTTATAAGAAGTTAAGGAAATATTACTCTATTCAACAAAACTTAAATATTATTGCAAACGAATAGGGCGTGACCAGAGATGATTTGGTTGCGTGCCTTTAATAAACAGGAGTGCGGAAATGACCCTTGAGCGGTTGTCTTTGGGAACCATCCGATGCGTTCACGAGGTTCTTGCCTGTAAGAGCGTCACGGTTGCAGCAGAGCGAATTGGGATTTCCCAATCGGCTGTATCACAACAAATAGCCCGTTTCGAAAAGCTTTCCGGGATACCGATCATCGTCCGTAACGGTACGAAGTTGACCATTTGCTCGGATGAGATCGCTCGTCTCATATTTACGATGATGGAGCCGATTGACACCATGCGGTGCCTCTCGCTCGGTAAGGAAGTGGGTAAGTTACGCCTGGGCGTTTGTAACCATATTGCTGCGCATTATTGCCGTGATATCAAGCGCTATGTCGAGCTGGGCAGAGAGTTCGATGTTCACATAGGCCGCCCCTCCAATATTTCAGAGATGTTCAATCATGGAGAACTGGATGTGGTTGTGCGCCCTCTTTTCCATCATGAGGGAGAACTCGATCTGATGTTCGATGTTCCTTTGGTCTGGGTGGCGTCGAGCGGCTTTGAAGCGAGATCCGGCGGCAAGGTTTCTGCATCGCCGCTTCCTGTAATCCTTGAGGCCACACTGTCTCCGTATTCCTATTATGCCGAGCGGTCGCTCAGGGAAGCGCAAATTTCCTATAAGGTTACCAGTCGCACCGATGATAACCTCGTTCGGATGCATCTGGTTTCGGCGGGGCTTGGCTGCACGACAATACCGAAGTTTGCGATGGCAACAATAGGAGATGAAGATATTAAAACAGTAGATTGTATTCCCGCGACGAGCAAAATAAGATTTGGCCTTTTTTATAACAAGAAAAAACTGCAATATAAGCAATCAAATAGAATATTTGAGATGATGACAGAAACTATAGTTGGGTATAGCAAGTACAGTTAAAATCGATATGGGAATGTGGATTATGAGCATCATTGCAGTTGCATTTCGTTAAGAGTCCGTGCCGAAACTTGTCATGAATGACGGGCGATGCGTCTGAGGAGGGTCATGACGGCTGCGGCGTATAGGAAAGCCGTTGCGAACCTGATGGTCGCCTTGGCATCTTTCCAGAGCCTCCGGTCTCGACTGATTCATGCGAAGAAGCGTTCGACCACCGAGCGTCTCGGTTGGGCTGCGAAGCCCACCTGATCGGGCTTTCGTTTCACGATCTCGATGGCGATGGATGTGGCTTCAGCCATGCGCGGCCCCTCATAGCCGGCATCGGCGAACACCTTGCCGATGAGGGGAAACGGCCACCGCGAGGCTTACGGCACGGGGCCTGCGCCGTCGCGGTCCTGGATGCTGGCCGGATGCGGAAACAGCACCAGCGCCCGCCCGTCGTGTCGACCAGCGCGTGGCGCGCGCGGTCCAGCATCAGGAGCGGGTGGTTGATCTTCTCGAACAGGCATTCGTCGCGGAAGCGGCAGAACCATCGGAACACCGTGCTTCTGGGCGGGAAGTCGGACAGCCAATACCGCCACGCATGACGTAGAAGATCACGTTCCTGACCTCACGCGGTGGTCAGCGGCGCGGCGGCCCCGTCTTCGCCGCCGCCGGCATCATAGGTGCAATCAAATTTCACTCCCGATCCGTCAGGTCGGTTTCGTAACGCAGGTGCTCTCGGCTATGCTGGCGGCCATATCAGGTTTCTCCGAATAAGCTTCGACACCCAATCCGGAATCACGATCGCGCTAGCTACTCAACCCTTTCGAGATGAGCTCTAAGTGTCCTCTCTGATTGGGGTGGTTGAGGTCAAGGTGCTCCTGCACTTTTCTCGGACCGTTCCGCGGGTCACTCGCTTCTCTTCGCGGTCGGCGCTTGGGCCGCCGCATGATGTCGGGATGTTAGAACGTGGTCGATGTGGCATCCGCAGGCTGGCCAGGGACTGGGAGAAATCCATCGTTTCCGCAGAGGCTTGGATATACATCGCCGATATTCGTATGCTCACTCGCAGACTTGCAAGGCATTGATATCAAATCATTCTTTTTGATTAAGGCTCTCAGTGTCTGAATCAAAACGACAGGTGCCATTTCAAGGTCTTGCGAGTCGGCGCGTTAGCAGGCGGATGTGGGCGATGAAGACCCAGGCTTCGGCGGATGCGATGGTTCGTTCGAAGTCCTTGGCCAATCTGCGACATCTGCCGAGCCACGCGAATGTTCTCTCCACCACCCATCTGCGGGGTAGCATCTCGAAGCCTTTGATACGGTCCGAGCGCTTGATGATTTCGAGCGTGAACTTGCCGACCTTTTGCAATGCTCCCCTCAGCTTCGGCCCGGCATAGCCGCCATCGGCGAAGACATGGCGCAACCATGGCCAGCGCTTGAGGATCGATTTCAGGACGGTTGGCGCGCCGTCACGGTCCTGGACATCAGCGGCATGGACGACGAGACCGACCATCAGACCGAGCGTATCGGTGACGATGTGGCGCTTGCGGCCCATGACCTTCTTGCCGGCGTCAAATCCACGAATTCCGCCGCTTTCGGTGGTCTTGACCGACAGGCTGTCGATGACACCAGCGGTGGGGCTGGCCTCTTTCCCGTCGCGTTCGCGCGCCGCCATCACCAGCTCATTGCTGATGGCGCGCAGCAGGCCATCGTCACGCCAGCGGTAGAAGTATTTCTGCACCGTCGAGAACGGCGTAAGCGTCCGGTTGAGCAGCCTTTGAGATTTGCTCCAATGCGCTGAAGTTACGTCGCT
>NZ_LNTU01000019.1 GCF_001558695.1 Paramesorhizobium deserti | reverse complement strand
TGTTGGTTTCCGCGCAGAACTGAGCCGGTTTTTCCACCGAGAAGTGAGCCACCTCTGAGTATGGTTTTCTGATCAGGGTTTGGTCAAGGGATTGGCTTTTTCTCCTCTCTTCTGTGCTGCGGCGGCCGAGCTGGCCTTGAAGCGGAAGCTGTCGTTCCCTGTTTCCAGGATATGGCAACGATGGGTCAAGCGGTCCAGCAGAGCCGTGGTCATCTTGGCATCGCCGAAGACGGTGGCCCATTCGCTGAAGCTGAGGTTGGTGGTGATGACGACGCTGGTGCGCTCGTAGAGCTTGCTCAACAGGTGGAAGAGAAGCGCTCCGCCTGAAGCACTAAACGGAAGGTATCCGAGCTCATCGAGGATCAGCAGATCGAGGCGGACCAGGGTTTCTGCGATCTGGCCCGCTTTGCCTTTCGCCTTCTCCTGCTCGAGCGCATTGACCAATTCGATGGTTGAGAAGAAGCGGACCTTTCGGCGATGATGCTCGATTGCCTGGACACCGAGGGCGGTCGCGACATGTGTTTTGCCTGTGCCCGGTCCGCCGACGAGCACGACATTCTGCGCTCCGTCCATGAACTCGCATCGGTGCAGTTGGCGCACCGTCGCTTCGTTGATTTCGCTGGCGGCGAAGTCGTATCCGGAGATGTCTTTGTAGGCCGGAAAGCGGGCAGCCTTCATGTGATAGGCGATGGAGCGAACTTCACGTTCGGCCATCTCGGCTTTCAGCAACTGGGACAGGATCGGCACGGCCGCATCGAACGCTGGGGCTCCTTGCTCGATCAGGTCCGTGACCGCTTGGGCCATGCCATACATCTTCAGGCTACGAAGCATGATGACGACGGCGGCGCTGGCGGGGTCATGACGCATGGCGACCTCCCACGATCCGGACACGCAGGCCATCATAGCGTTCGACGTTGGCTTTAGGTTCGCGAAGCAAGGTCAGCGCCTGGGGCGTATCGATGTCAGGACCGTCGGTCGTCTTGCCGTCAATCAACCGATGCAGCAGATTCAGCACATGCGTTTTGGTTGCCACGCCTTGATCCAGAGCCAGTTCCACAGCCCTGACGACAACCTGTTCGTCGTGATGAAGGACGAGAGCAAGGACATCGGCCATCTCACGATCCCCGCCAGGGCGGCGGAGCATCTGGTCCTGCAGTTGCCGAAAGGCCACCGGCAATTCCACGAAGGGTGCGCCATTGCGCAGGGCACCGGGCTTGCGTTGGATGACAGCAAGGTAATGCCGCCAATCATAAATCGTCCTCGGCGGTTTGTCGTGGCTGCGTTCTATGATCCGCGGATGTTCGCAGAGGATATTGCCCTCGGCTGCAACAACCAGTCTCTCGGGATAAATCCGCAGGCTGACGGGCCGGTTCGCAAAAGACGCAGGCACGCTGTAACGATTACGCTCGAAGGTGATCAGGCATGTCGGCGAGACGCGTTTGCCCTGCTCGACGAAACCGTCAAATGCAGTCGGCAACGCCATCAATGCTGCCCGCTCATCAGCCCAAACATCCGCGATCGTGCCTGACAAGGTGCCATGCGCGGTGTCCCGCCACAGGTCCTGGCAATGCTGTTCCAGCCAGAGGTTCAACGTTGCCAAATCCGGGAAGTCCGGCATCTGTTGCCACAGCCGTGGTCGGGCATCCTGGACGTTCTTCTCGACCTGACCCTTTTCCCAACCCGCGGCGGGATTACAGAACTCGGGCGCAAACACGTAGTGGTTCGTCATCGCGAGGAAACGGATATTGACCTGTCGCTCCTTGCCACGGCCCACACGATCGACCGCCGTCTTCATGTTATCGTAGATGCCACGACCAGGCACGCCGCCGAACACACGGAAGCCGTGCCAATGGGCGTCAAACAACATCTCATGCGTCTGCAGCAGGTAGGCCCTGACCAGAAACGCGCGACTGTGCGATAACTTGATATGCGCGACCTGCAGCTTCGTCCGCTCACCGCCGATCACGGCATAGTCCTCACTCCAATCAAACTGGAATGCTTCGCCTGGGCGGAAAGACAGCGGAACGAATATGCCGCGGCCCGTCGTCTGCTGCTCACGTTGCCGGTCAGCCCGCCAGTCACGAGCGAAGGCGGCAACCCGACCATAGGAGCCGGTAAAGCCGAGAACCACCAGATCGGCATGAAGCTGCTTTAGAGTTCGGCGCTGTTTGCGTGACCTCCCGCTCTCGGTCTTCAGCCAAGCCGCCAGTTTGTCTGCAAAGGGATCGAGCTTGCTTGGTCGGTCCGGCGTCGTGAACGTCGGCTCGATCGTACCAGCGTTCAAATACTTTGCGATCGTGTTGCGCGACAGCCCGGTGCGACGGCTGATCTCGCGGATCGACTGCTTCTCGCGCAGCGCCATCCGACGGATGATGTTTAAAAGTCCCATGTGGATCACTCCGTTGCCCCCGTCGCTCACCGCGTTGGGGGGAAGGTTCACATGGCTCAATTCTCAATGGAAATTATGCGCCTAACCGGCTCAGTTCTGCGTGGAAACCAACACCATGTGGATCACTCCGTTGCCCCCGTCGCTCACCGCGTTGGGGGGAAGGTTCACATGGCTCAATTCTCAATGGAAATTATGCGCCTAACCGGCTCAGTTCTGCGTGGAAACCAACACGCCTGAGAGTATTACGTGTCCTGCCAACGCCGCTCTTCCCGAGTTTCATCGGAACATTTGACAGGTTCCTCTGGCAGTTCCTAATGCAACCATTCGGAATCCCAGGCAGTGCCGCTCTACCCCGGCTCGTCCCTGACAAATCCGAGTGGGAAATAGTGCCGTTCCCCAACGCTCAAGCGCTGCCCTTCCGCGTTTTCGATAGAGAGACCGGGGATGCCGATGAAAACTTGTTGAAAGAAGCGGGTTTCGATGTTGAGACTCGTAACATAACCGCGTGGGAAACCGCAGCAGTCCGCACGCAGAAAAATGCCCTGGCCAAGGGGATGATCGACTTCGACGATGTGCGGTGGATCGTGTCACAGCGATTGGGTGATAGCAATTTTCGAGATCGAGTAGGAAAGGCGCTGGCCGCTCGCTTTTGCGAGGTAATCGTCGATGAAGCTCAAGACTGCAATCCGGCGGATCTTGACATCGTCGCCTGGCTGAGAACGGCCGGCATCGCGATCAAAGTAATTTGCGATCCGCACCAGTCGATCTACCAGTTTCGGGGCGGGGTCACCGATGAGTTGATGAAATTTGCGAAGACGTTCCCTAACGATCAGCAGCTATCGATGACCGGCAATTTTCGATCATCACCTGCGATCTGCTCGGCAGTCGTGGCACTGAAGCCACCTGGTGGCGCGGCAACAATCGACAAACCGCTCGGCCAGCACAAGCATGACCTTACGCCGGTTCATATCCTGTCCTATCCGGGTACGAAAGTAACGGCGGCGATTGGCGCCGCCTATCAGAAGATCGCCGAGCGATACAAAATCCCCTTGGACGCCGCGCCGGTAATCGCCTCGACACGACCAAGCGGAAGTCACGCCATCGGCCAACCGACCGTTAGCCGAACCAAGGAAATGACGTTGCTTCTCGCGGAGGCGGCGATGCAATATCACTTTGCCTTTGCTTCAGGAAACCGCAAGGAGGCGCTTGTCAATTTGCATCGCACGATACTCTACGTGCAAGATCGGATCCCATCGCTCGGAAGTTATCATGCCCACGTCGCTGAGACGAGCCTTGACGATGGTCGGTGGCGTCCTGCCGTCATCGCGATAGCAAATGATCTAGGCGTCCGCGATGGAGAGACGGCAGACGATTGGCTGGCTCGTGCACGATCTATACTCAGCCCTGGCCTCGTCGGCACGCGGAAAATTGGCCAAAGATTGAGGAGGCATAATGACCTCGGCTCCGTTCTTTCCCGGCCGCCACTCCAATCATCACCAGCCAGGACAATCCATTCGGTAAAGGGCATGGAATTTCCTGCGGTCTGCGTGGTCATGACCACCCAGACCAGTGGTGGAATCCTCGACTTCCTTGAGGGAAGCCCGGCCGTCAAATGGGAAGAAGATGCTCGAAAAATTTACGTTGCGGCCTCTCGCGCTGAACGGCTTCTCGTGGTCGCCATTCCTCATAGCCGTGTCGTGCGTTTAAAAGCTTTACTCGAAAAGCACGGCTGTAGCGTCGAGGTTACAGAACTGGCGAGGGATGCATGAACTACCGATGGTCTACATGCGAGCTGACCGGGTTGATGTTACCCGGCAACGAGGATCGCGAAATAGCCGAAGATCCCTTACTCCGTGGCAAAGTCTCCGGAGACGTTTTCTGTTATCCGCTTGTAGATTCCTGGCGGAAGACAATCTGGTCCCTCCTCGGCGATGTGATCACCGACGATGCCAAACTCGCGTTTAAAGAAGCGCCCCCGGAGTTCGTCGTATCCGATGACCTGAGCTGGCTGGACGAGCTGATTTTTGAGGTGACGGGAGAGCTCGTGAACATAAAAGAGCTGACCGCGCAGCGCCTCCGGCAGAAGTACCGCTTTTTTCGCGCCGCTCACGGTACCCGAACGAATGATTTGGCGCCGTTTTATAACAACGGTCTGCGCTTTCTCCGTTCTGATGATATTGAAGATCGAGCAAGATTGCTTTTTCTCAACGGTAGACTCCAGTTCACCAATGAGGAACGACTGCAGCGCGCCATCCAGGAGATCGACGCTCGCAAGACGACGGGCGGCCGGGAGGGCCGGCTCTATTTTTGCGCCGACGAGCGAAACCTAATAACCCGCTCTGGCTGCTCGGGCCACTATCTCGTCTATGGGAGTGAATATCTCTACTGCCTCGGTATAGGTCTCGGTAGCAGCTGGGAAATAAAGCGAATTCTGAAAGAGATCGGGCGTCCGACAATGTTCGTTTGTGACATCCCGATGTCTCAGATTCCAGATTATACTCTGGAAGAGTTTGCAGGTTTGCTTCTTGAATATCTGTTCTGCGAACTGGTGGACGAACTGCAACCTTACGCACTTAGCCCCGGAGCGGGAAGTGGGTTCAGCCTATCAACCGATCTATCTCCGGATCATATTGTGGGCCATTATCATCCTGATACGGTGCACGACCCGCTCTCGTCGGCCTAGTGTCACCGCCGGATGGCAGTTTGAGCGAGTTTCATCTTGCATGGGTCGAGTCACGGCAAAATTGCGTTCCTTCGGCACGCCACTGGCTCTAACGCTTCCCCCGCGCAGCCGATTACGTTCAGCTAAGAGATGGTACTCTGAACGCCGGGCAAGATAGCCATTGCGGCTTCTCATGCGCGAATATGCTCACTTCCCCCGCCTCTCGTCGACAAGACGATCGATCTCGGCCTCGGCGGCCATCGCGCTTTCGTCTAATGCTTCGCGGAGCTGCGCTGTATGCTCCATGAACGCGGCGTAGTTTTCCAGAGCCACATGCGGGCTTGCCTTGGAACGGAGCCGAGCGACCTGTCTTCGCCATCCTGGGATCGGATCTTTCTTGAAGCGCAGCGGATAGTTGGCGCCGAGCCACTCCAGCAGCTCGAGGGTCTCGCCCGAGAAGCCCCTCTCCTTCGCATAGTTCCGGCCCTCGTCCGAGAAGGCTAGCGGCCACGTCTGGCACTCGACTGTTGCCTGATCTCGAGTTCGTCGCTGACTGACATAGACACCCTCGGCCACAATATCGAGATTGGTGTCTTGGTCATCGATGATCTGCTCCATGTTGTCAGCAAGCGCCTGGATCGTGTCGGACTTCTTATGGTTGCACTGCGCGTCCATCGTGCGGCAGGCCTTCGCGAAATCATCCTGCTGGGCGGGGGAGTAGTCGCCGCGGCTGGTAAAATACTTCTTGGATCTCTCCGGATGCGGATTCCGATCTGAAGCCGTCCGGCATTCCGATCAATTACCGGCCACCATTCCGATTT
>NZ_LNTU01000018.1 GCF_001558695.1 Paramesorhizobium deserti | reverse complement strand
AAATCGGAATGGTGGCCGGTAATTGATCGGAATGCCGGACGGCTTCAGATCGGAATCCGCAATAGCGTTGCGGACGGCGGCAATGTCCTTTTCGACGCCGCTGGCAAACGATCCAGCTAGGCTGCTCTTAGCTGCTTCAAGCCAGCCATCGAGCTTATGCGCAGTCTTCGAGCGGATCATGGATGGGAAGTCGCCAATGGATCGCTTCGGATTGCGCCAAGTCATCGCGTGCGGTGGTCATCAGCCGAGCGATGCCCCTTGCGGATGGTGTTCTGGCGAGCCCGTTGGCCTTTTCCACGAGACGTCGGCGTTGAGCCCATTGCGAGATGACGCCTCTCTGCCCCGGAAAGCCCTTCGCCTTCATCTCGCGCCAGAGCGCCAGGGCAGCCGGCTATCCAGTGAGCTGGGGCGCGTTCGGAAGACATCTCGTACAAGCTTTCGGCTGTGACCGGTTTACCGGACAGTCTGCCGAATTGAGGTTCCCTCTTCTTTGATAGTTCTCGGATCGCCTCATTCGTTTCCTGACGACGCAGATATCCTTCGTACCGCAGTCTTTCCGCGTAAGTCAGAAGCTTGGGATCCACGACGATCATCTCCAGCCGTTGGGTGCGTCGACCATAACGAGCCAACACGCCGCCATCAAACTGCTCGCAGAAAATGCGTCACCCGCACAGGACGGCATCACACCAGAATCGACGAGCCACGATAGCCAGCTCTAGTCGCCGCCCGCCGAGCGGAAGGTCTGCGGGCCGGCGCACATATCGGCTCTGAACTCTTCGACTTTCCCGTCCGCAGCCGGGACAAGTCCCAGAGGGCCAGCGCGAGCGTAGTAGGATCTGAACGCTCTCCGCGATAACCTTCACTTCATCTATCGCAAATCCGCCCGGCGCCAAGCTCGCGCGCTGAAATCGATGGTGCATTCGCTGATCCTCCAGTGAACCAGCGAAACTTCATCCGCAACAGCAGCAAATGTGAGTCAGAGCCAGTACCAGCAGAAATCACAGCATTAACGTTCGGTAAGCGCTTCCTGGCCGCGTAACAGCGGTTTTAACAGATATGTCAGCACCGTCTTGCTTCCTGTCTCGATAAAGACCTCAGCCATCATGCCAGGCTTGATCGGCAACGGTCCGTCAGGGCCCTTAAGTGCCGCCCTATCAGTACGGACCCGGACCATATAATAGGGCTCCGCGTCCCGTTGCTGCACTGGCTTTTCATCAACAATCGTATCCGCACTTATAAATACGAGTTCGCCATGGAGACTTCCATAAATCTGACTCTCATAAGCGGTGATCTTCACCGTCGCAGGCAAACCGGGATAAAGGAACGCAACATCTCTGGGCTTGATGCGTGCTTCCACATAAAGTGCATCATCCAGCGGCACGATCTCCATAATAGTTTGACCCGGCTGCACAACGCCGCCCTGAGTGGTCACCTCAAGTTTTTTCACGATACCACGCACCGGCGATTTGAGTTCAGTGCGAGCCAAAGCTGCGCGTTTATCCTTCAGTTGCTGCTCCAAGCTATAAAGCTCAGCACTTTTCTTCGCTATTTCCTCATTGACTTCCTGAAAGTATCGGTTGCGCGTTTCTATCAGTTCACCGCGTAAGTCCGCGACATTGCGCTGCAATTTGATTTCATCGGCGGTGGATACCGCCCCTTTTGCTACAAGCGGTTGAGCCAGTTTCAACTCGCGCTGCGCCAAGGCCAAGCGATCTTCCAGCGAAGCTGTCGTCTCCCTGAGCGCGCGCCGGCGCGCTGCAAATAGCTTTTCTTCCACATCGGCAACATCCCGATGCTCCGCAACATCTTCGGGCAACTGAAACTCATCCCCATCTGCCTGTTCGACCGCTAAACGGCTCAACGCAGCTCGCAAGGCGATGACCTGACCATCCATATCCTGATAGGCAGAGCGGGACCGCGTATCTTCGAGCGTCGCCAGAACTTGACCAGTATCCACCTCCTGTCCTTCCTGGACAGCAAGATGCTGGAGAATACCGCCATCCAGACTTTGGATGACCTGAACCCGGCTCGACGGGGTTACTTTTCCAGGTCCCTGCGTGATCTCCTGCAATGGAGCATTTGCGGCCCAAACGAAAAACGCGGTCACCGTCGCCGCAAACAGCCACAAAACGGGTCTGCCAAACAAGGTTTTTTCAGTAGCTCCGAACCCTGCCCGGTAGCCACCATATATGCCTCCGCGGGCGCTTTCCTGATAAGCCATACTGCCCTCCTAGGCTCGCCGGGTTGAGTCATTATTTGGCGACAAGGCTGCAAGCACACCCTCAACAGGGCCGTCGGCAGCGGGACGCCCGTTTTTCATCACTACGGCACGATTGACAAGCGACAGGATCGGCTGGCGATGCGTAGCAATGATCGAGGTGCGTCCTGACAACCATCCCCGCAGATTTTCAATAACACCCATCTCCAGCGCATGATCCATCGCCGCGGTCGGCTCATCCAACAATACGATACGTGGGTCGCGCAACCATAATCGCGCAAGACCTACCGATTGGCGTTGACCGCCGGACATTCCAGCTCCCCCTTCCCCAAGCTTGCGATCGAGCCCGAGTGGATGATTGCCAACGAGGCTTTCGGCGCCCGCGAATTTCAACGCCTCAAGGAGTTCTTCGTCTTCGCAGTCTCTAAGCCCGATAGTCAGATTATCGCGAACAGTTCCATAAAACAGCTTTACATCCTGGGGCAGATAACCAATCGCCTTGCGCAGATCCATGGGATCAATCTGACGCATCTCTGTCCCATCCAGGATGATGCGTCCTTCCGTCGGCTGATAGAGGCCGGCAAGCAGTTTTAATAGTGTTGATTTACCCGAACCATTGGCGCCCAGCAAAGCCGTCGCCGAACCGGCAGAGAAGAACAGGGACGGAATCTGCACAATGGGCCCGCCCTCATCATCATAGCGGAACGCAAGCTCTTCGACACTGAATTCCCCTTTCAATCGGGGACGATGCACAAAGCGGCGTCCCACAGGCCGGTCGATCGGAGATTGCATGACCGCATCCAGACCCTTCAGAGCGGCTCGCATCTGCTGCCAGCGCGCAAAAATGGAAGATAGTCGGGTGAGAGGAGAGATCGTGCGGCTGCTCAATATGCTTGCGGCCAACATCCCGCCCGTCGTTATATTGCCGGCAGCGACTTCATATACCCCCGCCACTATGACCATGATGTAAGTGACCTGCTGTACAGCCGAAGCCCCGTAGCTAAGAAGAGAAGAAAGACGATGCGTCCGCATGCTGTTTTGCGAGACGTAGTCCGTATATTCTTCAAGAAGCAGCTGGAAGCGCCCTTCTCCCTGGAGAGCCTTGACTGTCTCAGCGGAGGAAAGCGCTTCAATGAGCACGCCATTGCGCACCGCTCCCTGGCGCAGCTTCTCCCGGGACATCTTAGAGAGCGGCCACTGTGCTAATAGCCCTGGAAGCACGATGAAGGGGATCGCTGCAATCAGCACCCAGACTAGGGGACCGCCGATCAGCCAGATAACTGCCAGGAATAATGCGACGAAGGGCAGATCGCTCAACGTGCCAATCGTTGTCGAGGTGAAGAAGTCACGAACCGCGTCGAGTTCGCGGATTTGACTCGAGAAAGCGCCCACAGCTGCTGGGCGGGCCTCAAGACGTATACCTAGCACTTGTTCGTAAACGCGCGCGGAGAGCTTGCGATCTATTCGCTTTCCAACGGCATTCATCAAATTGGAACGCACAACACGTACAATCATTTCGATCGCGATCGCTACCAGCATTCCAATGGCCAATACCCATAGCGTTGAGAATGCAAGATTGGGCACCACGCGGTCATAGACCTGCATGGAAAACAGGGATACTCCCAGAGCGAGAATATTAGCCAAAGCCGCCGCAAATCCTACTTCGACGAAATCCCATTTGGACCGCGTGATCTCGCTCCAGAACCAATGCGATGCAGGCTCGGCTGCATACGAGCCAGCGCGATCATCCAACCGCACCAATGGCGTAGCAAAAATCACCAGACCCGTATGCTGCGCGTCGAGAGAAGCCAGCGGTATCAGCTCTTCGTAACCACTGCCCGCGGGATGGAGAATACGACACTGTTCTCCTTCACGGCTGACAAACACAACAGTCGTACCGTCAAACAGGATCACCAGGGCCGGCAGATGGTGAGGCTTGATGGCGGATAATTTGCCTCGTCGCACATGTATACTCAGATCCGCCCGTGCCGCGGCGCGCGGCAGAAGCTTGATGGTAAGCCGCCCTTCCTCAAGCGGCAGTCCTGCGGTGAGTTCGCCATATGTGACCGGGCGGTCGTGAAGCTTGCACAATAATACAAGTGCATCGAGGAGATCCAATCCCGGCGCATCCGCCGTAGGCTCCTTTGCGGGCGCGCCTTCGGAACCCCTGGCCTGGTGAGCAACTTTCATGGCGGCTGCCGCCGCGGATCCCAAGCCGTTAAACGCTTCAGCCGGGAATTGTCGTCTAAACCAGTTCGTGTTCATCGAGTTCACCTGTTAACCTGCCTTCTTCGGCAACGCGCACACATTGCAGGCGCGTGCCTTATTCGGCCGTGAGCGCTGCCTCTGACTTGCCGAACCTGACACGCCGTTGCTCTGCAACGCAGATTCCTCTTCAGAAACCGGAGCAATCGCCAGGAGATTTCCAAGCAGTCCCAAAGCACCCGCGGCCTGGTACTGTAAATCATAGAGATCGAACTGCGCGTTGATTAACGCGGTCTCGATCTGCGTCAGTTCCGACTGCACGGTCACCAGATCCGACAATGTCCGCTTACTTGTCTTGAACTGGTCCTCATAGAGATCGCGCAATTGCACAGCTCTTTTGCGCTGTTCCTTCAGGCCGGCCTGGCGAGAACGCAGTATCGGCTCCTGATCCAGAAAGGCCTGGACCTGGCGCAGCACGTCACGTTTCGATGTCTGAGCATTCCATCTTTCCTGCTCGGCAAGACGGCGCGCGGCCTCCGCTCGCCTGAAATTGCTGAACCCGGTCAAGGTAGGGCCATTCAGGCGCAGTCCAATTCCATTGTTCAGACCGTCATCATCGCTGTCGCCACGCACGTAAGCCTCAGCACTAAGTGTTGGGAACAATTCCGCCTTTTGCGCCGTCGCATCGGCGTTCGCCTTTTCTGCACGCGCCAGAGCGGCTTTTACCGATGGAGATTGGTCCGCGCGATCGCCCAGGCTCGCCTCGCCCCCAGTTTTACTGCCCGACAAGCGCAATGCTGTCTTCAATGTCGTTGAAAGTTCGGGCACGGGAGCGAGCGCACCCGGCGCACGTCCCACGCGTGACATAAAAACGCTGCGCGCATCCTGAATTTTGCCGCGCGTCTCCTCGAAAGAAGATTGAGCCTGATCCACATGCAGCTGCGCGAGCGCCGCTTCAGTGGCATCGCCATACCCTCCTTCGGTTCGCTGCCTTGCAAGACCGCTGATCCGCTGATAGGCCGTCAACTCGTCGGCCGCCACCCGCTCCAGTTCCGTGGTGCGTGCAACTGCGATATAGGCGCTCGCGGCATCCAGCATTATCTGCTCGCGTTGCGCCGAGAACTCCACAAAAGCTGCCGAACGCCCTGCCTGCGCGCCGGAGACCTGTGCTGACGTCCTACCCCAGTCGTAAAGCGGTTGCGAAAGCGTTACGCCATAATCATGAGAGCTGCCCGTGCCAATACCAGCCTCGCTTTGCAGTGTCGGATAATAACCGGAACGCGCCACTTCCACGTTGGCGTCCGCTGCCGCAATTGCGGTGCGTGCTCCACGTACCTCAGTGCTATAGTCCAGGGCGGCGACCACTGTATCGCGCAAACCTCCCGGCTCTTTCGCAGATCGAACCGCGGTCACCGGCGGCAGAGAACCGTCCTTGCCGGGCGGCTGGGTGGAAAATGATATTCGCTTGTCCTTCCGCACATCACCACCTGTGCCTGTTTGAACCGGTCTGGTTGCTCGTTCAGCCATGATGTCGCTCGCCGACACGCATCCCTGTAAGACAGGGCCCGCCAGAACAAACATTGCGAGCACCATCTTTCGATGTCGGAGTTGTTGCTCCAACATCTTCACGATTACATCGATCACTCGGATACCCCCCTTTGAATACGCGTTTACAGTTCTACTGTTACTGATCCGATGACCGGAACGCCTGAGCCACGCTTGTACCTGTGAATACCAAACCGGATACGCGCCGCTGCCTTGGGTACAGAACTGAAACAATACGATCTCTATTCATGACGACTGGATTTGAATAACCGGGGCGAAATGTCCCGGTTAATGGCAGCTCGAAGGCTTGCCTGCGGTTTCGACCCTCTCCCGCAGCAAAACCGCAGCGGGAGAGGAGCCGAGACGGGGAAGGGAGTGGGTCAATCCCCGTCTATCCCGATCAAACGACCATGTGGGTATCTTCTTGAACCCAGAGATGGGTACCATCCGAGGATTCGTAGATATCATAAGTCACATGATCCACCGTGGCCGTCTGACCCGTCTCCGCAAAACCCTTGACCTCCACCTTGTCATTGGCATCGGCCAGGATTCTCAACTCATTCTGGCCCGAATGATCCAGGAGATCCTTCACGTCGTCCACCGTGAGCGTCAGGCTGTTAGACCCTCTGCCCGTAATGTCGATCACCTCGGCATTGGCGACGGAAGACGAGTTAAGCTTCGCAAGGTCGAGATGGATCCCACTGCCGGAGAGCGAGAACGTGTCGCTCTCGGAATGGCCGAACCGCGCGAAATTATGCGAGCTGTCGGTGCCATCGTCCCTAACATAGCTATCCGAGCTGCTCGTACTATTGGGAGCGGAAGCATCAGCCAGGCCGCTTACACCGCCCTGATCAGATCTCCCTTCCGCCAATGTCGCTTCTATCGACGGATTGGGAGCTGGCGTGTCGGCATTAGCCACCGTAGTTGTTGAGGCACCAATATGGGCCAACTCCCCGTATTCGCTCCACCCATAAGTCCCTTGATCCCACTCAGCTCCGGACGTGAGCGATGTGATGGTTGAGGTCGTTGAGAACGTGCCATCGCCAATACCCTCAAAGATCACCGTATAGGTACCAATAGCAGCGACATAATCGAGAATACCGTCACCGGTGGCATCACCAAGGTAAGCGCCGTCATAGCGCACCCAAGTTGTGGAACTATTTGGACCTACCCAGCCACTCATGTCGGTCTCAATGACATTACTAGTGTCGAAGGTACCATCGGCCTGCCCCGCCAGAACGAGGATAGAGCCGTTATTTGAATAGCCGTAGACATAATCCACATACCCGTCACCATTGACATCGCCAAATAGATGAGCGGTGCCTGTATTTTGATGATAAGATCTTCCATTTGCTGGATCATTGAGGACGGAGACATTTGTAGTCACCGCCGTTGTTTGCATTGTCCCATCAGAATTGAAATAGTTCACGCTGATGGTAAAGCTTGGCACATCTATATGCATCCAAGCTTTGCCCCCGCTGCCTACATCGCCCACATAGTTATGGATAATCGTGTTCTCGCTCGCCCACGTTCCGGTCATGCCAAACGTTTCGATAGCATTGTTGTTGAAGGTGCCATCGCCATTTCCGGCAAAAACCAGCAGGCTTGCCTGGCCAGCATTGGGCTGACTGTTACCGACCACCCAATCACGGATGCCATCGCCCGTTACGTCCTCGATGAAGCTGCTATTGGATCCGGTAAAGCCTCCTGACCAAAGCTGGCCGCTATTGGAATATTGACTCATATCCGTTTGGATGATTTGCGACGGATCATTGTTGAACGTGCCATCGGCGTTGCCTTCAAGCACAATGATCGCGCCACTGCCTTGATTGCCATAGACAAAATCGGCAATCCCATCGCCCGTAACATCTTTAAAGTGGTAGTTCACGGCCGATGATTTGGCATTCGTATAAGTCCAGTTAGGAGACAAGGCATTCAGGAAGCTGATATCCGTTGTCCTGATGCCTTCGACAGTTAAGTGCCCGTCTGGATCAAAGAAATAGGTTGTCAACACAGGATTACTGTTCGACCCCGTGTGAGCGAAGGCTAGATCACCATCATCGGCATCCGCGTCGGAGTCAGCGTCGCTATCGCTATCCGAGTCGGAGTCGCTGTCCGAGTCGCTGTCGCTATCGGACTATCGGAGTCGGAGTCA
>NZ_LNTU01000017.1 GCF_001558695.1 Paramesorhizobium deserti | reverse complement strand
GATCAGCGGGCCGGTATAGCGCAGCGCCGTCGGTACGACGTTGCTTGTGGTTTTGTAGCCATGCTCGGCACCGTCGTGTCCACCGGTGGCAAACGGGGCGACGTCTTGCTGTCAGTTCGCCTCGACAATGGCCGTGATGTCGTGATCAGCGAAGACAGTTATCGCAATGTCGATCACGGCTATGCCGCGACGATCCACAAGTCGCAAGGAGCGACCGTCAATCGAACCTTCGTGCTCGCCACCGGCATGATGGACCAGCACCTGACCTATGTGGCGATGACCCGGCATCGCGAGCGCGCCGATCTCTATGCCGCGAAGGTGGATTTCGAACCAAAACCCGAATGGGGACGAAGGCCACGCGTCGATCATGCCGCCGGCGTGACCGGCGAGCTCGTGGGTACCGGGCAAACCAGGTTCCGACCCCATGACGAGGATGCGAAGGAAAGCCCCTATGCCGACATCAGGACGGATGATGGAATCGTCCATCGCCTCTGGGGCGTAAGTCTGCCGAAAGCGATCGAGGAGGCGGGCGTCTCGGAGGGCGATATGGTCACCCTTCGCAAGGATGGCGTCGAGAAGGTCAAGGTGACCGTGCCCCTCATTGACGGGGAAACGGGTGAAAAGCGTTACGAAGAACGGGAAGTCGACCGAAACGTCTGGACAGCCAGACAGATTGAGACCGCCGACGCCCGGCGAGCGCGTATCGAGCGAGAAAGCCACCGGCCGGAACTCTTCAAGCAGCTCGTGGAGAGACTGTCGCGATCCGGCGCCAAGACCACGACGCTCGATTTCGAGAGCGAGGCGGGATACCAGGCGCATGCACATGACTTCGCGCGGCGACGCGGCATCGATACTTTCGCCGAGGTCGTGGCCGGGATGGAGAAAGGGGTTTTCCGGCGGCTGGCTTGGCTTGCCGCGAAGAGGGAGAAGGTGGAGAAGCTCCGGGAACGGGCCAATGTAGCACTCGGCTTTGCGATCGAGCGAGAGCGGCGCGTTTCGTATAGTGAGGATCGGATGGAAACGCTTGCGCAGGAAAATCCGGCCAACCGACATTATCTAATCCCGCCCACCACGCAGTTCACCCGGAGCGTTGATGAGGATGCCCGCCTTATGCAGCTTTCTTCACCGCGGTGGAAGGAACGGGAAGAAATCCTGCGACCGTTGCTTGAAAGGATTTACCACGATCCAGATGCGGCGCTTGTCAGCCTTAACGCACTCGCCTCGGATACCACCATCGAACCTCGCGCGCTCGCCCGCGATCTCGACAACACACCGAACCGGCTCGGCCGCCTGCGCGGGTCTGACAATATGGTCAACGGCCGAGCGGCGCGTAATGAACGTGCTTCAGCAGCGGCGGCATTGGAGGATTTGCGGCCGCTGGTCCGGGCGCACGCGACCGAGTTCCGCCGGAACGCTGAACGGTTCCGCGAGCGTGAGCGGATACGCCGCGCCCATATGGCCCTGTCGATCCCGGCGCTCTCGAAGCAGGCGATGGCGCGTCTCGTCGAAATCGAGGCGGTGCGCAAGCAAGGTGGTGACGATGCCTGGAAGACGGCCTTTGCCTTTGCCGCCGAAGATCGCTTGTTCGTTCAGGAGGTGAAGGCGGTGAGTGATGCATTGACGGCCCGCTTCGGCTGGAGTGCCTTCACCGCGAAGGCCGATGCGATCGCCAGGCGCAACGTGGCCGAACGCATGCCGGAAGATCTCATGGATGAACGGTTCGGGAAGCTTACGCGGCTTTTCGAGGTCGTGCGTCGTTTCACCGAGCAACAGCATCTCGCCGAGAGAAAGGACCGCTCGAAGATCGTTGCCGGCGCAAGTGTTGAGTTCGGGACGGAGGCAAAAGCCGCGTTGCCGATGCTTGCCGCCGTAACGGAGTTCAAAACACCGGTGGATGATGAAGCACGCCCACGAGCACTTGCCGCCCCGCATTACGGTCACGATCGTGCTGCTCTCGCCCGGACCGCTACACGTATCTGGCGCGATCCAGCCGGCGCCGTCGACAGAATGGAGAAATTGATCGTCAGGGGCTTCGCGGTTGAGCGGATCGCGGCGGCCGTGGCCAACGACCCCGCTGCATATGGTGCGCTGCGCGGCTCCGGACGTCTGATGGATCGTATGCTCGCCTCCGGCCGGGAACGGAAGGAGGCTTTGCAGGCCGTCCCAGAGGCGGCCGTCTGTCTGCGCTCGCTCGGTGCGGCTTATGTCAGCGCCTTCGACGCGGAGCATCGGGCCATCACGGAAGAGCGCCGCCGCATGGCGGTCGCCATTCCCGGACTGTCGCAGGTCGCCGAAGACGCCCTGCGCCGGCTGGCATCTGAGATGAAGAAGAAGGGCGGCAAGCTCCACGTGGCCGTCGGTTCGCTCGATCCCGCCGTCGGCCAGGAGTTCGCCACGGTCAGCAGGGCGCTCGACGAGCGCTTCGGCCGCAACGCCATCCTGCGCGGTGAGAAGGATATCATCAATCGCGTGCCGCTGGCGCAGCGGCGCGCTTTTGAGGCGATGCACGAGCGGCTGAAAGCGTTGCAGCGGGCCGTTCGCATGCAGGCAAGCCAGCAAATCGTATCACAGCGTCAGCAGCGCATCATCGATCGCGCGCGTGGCGTCACATAAATCGTCATCAATGCAACTACGTGGCATTCGCCGAGCGTGCAGCGATTGTGATCACCATTGTTGGCGGGAATGGTTCTTGCCGCCCTTCACCAGCGCGCGATCGCCCATATCCAGCATGAAATTCCCGGGATTGAGCCGTTCTCGCCAGGAAGGTTTGGGGCGGTGGGCAAAGACAAGGAATAGGCGCTTGACCCTGATTTGCAGACATTCAAACACGTCACTTGTCGGCTACAGTCATTTGTTCTGATCTGTAGTGGTTACCCCACCCAAAGATGTTCACTCCCATAGCGGGTCGACGCCAGCCGCATCCGAGGTAATATGTTTGAACGTCCATGCCCGAAGGCCAGCATGAACCGAAGTGAATTCGGGACCGCTGAGCCAGCGGCAACCGGTATCGCTCCCACGCCATCTGGGTTAGGATACGCTACCGAGAACGGGCGCGGGCGCCTCGTCGGGCCACCTACGTCAGGAGGGCAGTGTGAAATCGCCGACAGTGAGAGTCATGGCCGCGGCCGATGAAGATCTAGCGGTCGAAACGATCGTGCTGGCGTTCGCGGCGGATCCCATGGCGCGATGGACCTGGCCGCATGCACACCAGTACCTTGCGGCCATGCCGCGAATGATCCGGGCGTTCGGGAGCAGCGCATTCTCCAACGGAAGCGCCTTTTGCACCGACGGCTATGCCGGGACGGCGCTGTGGCTATCGCCCGGGGTGCATTCCGACGAGGAAGGGCTTGGTGCGGTGCTCGAGAGCACGGTTGCGCGCTCTCTTGCCCCCGAAACCACGGCCATATTCGAGCAGATGGCGACCTACCACCCGACCGAACCCCATTGGTACCTGCCCCTGATCGGCGTCGACCCGGCGCATCAAGGCGAAGGTCACGGCGACGCCTTGATGGCGTACGCACTCGCACGGTGCGATCGCGATCACGCGCCCGCCTATCTGGAATCCTCGAATCCACGCAACATCCCGTTCTACCGACGCCACGGCTTCGAACCGCTCGGCGCGATCCAGGCCGGTTCCTCGCCGACGCTCGTCCCGATGCTGCGGCGGCCGCGTTGAGCTTCAGTTCCAGAGATAGGTTGGGGCATATGCGCGCGGAGCGGGGCGGCCCGGCCGCGAAACGAAAAAGGAACGGGCCGGCGAGACCCTTTGCCGCCGGAAAGCCAGCCCTTATGACCGAGGAAGCACATCCTGCCATTCCGGATGACGATCGATCTGCGCTTTTGCGAACGGACAAAGGGGAATGATATTGATCCTTTCGCGTCGCGCATCCTCGACTGCCTGTCGCACCATTCGCTCTCCGACCTTGCGGCCACGCAAGGCTGCTGGCACTTCCGTGTGATCGATGATGATCAACCCGTCGCCGGCCCGGCTATAGGTCATCTCGGCTTCGACGCCGTCGACGACCATCCGGTAGCGCCCCTTCGATGCGCCATCCTCGCGTTCGACCTTTTCGTCGGTCGATGAAGGCGCGATCTTCGACAACTCGGCGTCAGCAGGTCGCGCCCGACCCGGCCGCCCCTGGATACACTCCAGCAAATCGCGGTCCCACCCTCCCAGATTGGCCGCGGCCTCATAGGTTGAGACAAGAAACGCCATAAGGGCATCGTCGGGGTTGGCCGCCGACTGCACGGCCTCATAGGGCAGGATGAACTCTGACAAGCCGTCATGCCAGAATGCGGCATCGGGCCGGACCGGCGCGCTGCGGTAGCCGTTCGGCGTCGGATAGGCGTAGGCGTAGAAGGCGGGATAATCGATGCCACCGCCGCCCGGCCAGAAGCCCGCCGAGGAGACCTCGCGGTCATAGGCTTCCTGCGTCACGTCGTCCGGCAATGCCGGAATGCCGCCCGGATGGAGAGGAGCACGCCTCCCTGAGAAGCGGGTGACGGCGAGATCGAGCGCGCCCCAGAACAGGTGAACAGGACTGGATTTGCCGAGAAAGGAGGTCCGGAACCGATTGAATACCCTGTCGATCGCGACCAACGCGTGATGAAAGCGTTGAACGGCTTCCCGATCATAGGGCCGTTCGCGATGATCCTCGCTGAACGGCACCGGATTGGGCACCTCGTTGGGCTGGCCGTTGAAGGCCGGCGTACCGCCAAGTTCCGAGATCAAGCTGACGAAATTGGCGTGGAACGCCGCGACCGTGGTCGGCCCGAGCGCGAACGACGCCCTGCGGCCCTCGCCGCACGTGCCCACGACCAGGTGTTCCCGAAGGTCGAACAGGATCTCGATGCCGGGGCCGTCGGGGATCGGCGAGGATGTCAGGCCGGTAGGTGTGACATAGAAGGTCGCGTTCCAGGAATGGTTGAGCCACGGGGCATGAGCCAGCCGATACTTGCCGGCGACCTGCAAGTACAGATGCAGTGCGGAACACGTCTCGCGCCAAACGAGGTAGTCGAGGTGGGGCCACTTGTTGCTCATTCTGCTTTCTCCATTCAGAACATACCTGACAGGCGACGTCGTTCATGTCGTCCTCGACCGCCCGCGCCGTGTCTGGCGATCACCTTATCAGCACCGGTCAGTCCGGAAGAGGAATATGCTCATTCCGGTCGTCGACCGGGAGATCGAAGCGCCCCTTGCCCCAGTTCTCAGCACGCCATTCGGCTTTGGCCGCTTCGATGCGCTCCTGCGAAGACGCGACGAAGTTCCACCAGATATAGCGGGGGCCCGGAAACGTCGCGCCGCCGAGAATCATCAGGCGCGCGCCTCTGTCGCCGGCCGCGATGGTGATCCTGTCGCCGGGACGGAAGACCATCATCCGACCTGCCTCGAAATCCTGGCCGGCGATCGAGATCGAGCCTTCGACGATGTAGATGGCCCGATCCTCGTGATCGTGTGGCATCGGCAACCGGCTCCCCACGTCGAGCTTCACGTCGGCGTAGAACATCTGCGAGTACATCTGCGCGGGGGCCTTTTCGCCGTAGGCCTCCCCGAGGATGAGCCGTACCGAGACGCCGCGATCCTCGATCACCGGCAGGGCCTCCTTGCCGTGATGCTCGAACATGGGCGCCATGTCCTCGTGGCGGTCGGGCAGCGCGACCCAGGTCTGTATCCCGAACAGGCCGTTCGGACCGCTTCGCGCGGCCGAGGAGGTGCGTTCTGAATGGGTCACGCCGCGCCCGGCGACCATCCAGTTCAGCTCGCCGGGACGGATGATCTGGTCGGCCCCGGTGCTGTCCCGGTGATGGAAGTCGCCGCGATAGAGGTAGGTGACGGTGCCCAGTCCGATATGCGGGTGCGGTCGCACATCTACGCCTTGGCCGGTCAGCAGCTCCGCCGGGCCGGCCTGATCGAAGAAGATGAACGGTCCGACCATCTGCCGCCTGGGTGCGGGCAGGGCGCGCCGAACCTCAAAGCCGCCAAGGTCCCGGGAACGCGGAATAATGAGCGTTTCGATTGCGTCGAGGCCAACCTCATCGGGACAGCCCGGTTCGATTGCTGGGTTCCAACTCATGCGGTTCATCCTCTTCCGGATTGTCAGACGGCCTCATCCCGGTTGATCCAGACAACTGGTTCGTATCGGTTTGTATCATGCGCGGTGTCGGCCGGGTACCGCCTCCCGACCTAGCAAGCGGTCATCTCGGCAACTAGCCCCGCGATACGCTCAACTGTGTCGCGATAGGTGGAACGCCGAGGCATGCCGGCGAGGTCCGCAGGACGTTTGGGCGACCGTCGAATGCTTGGCTGGCCCCAGGCTTCGCGGTATCCGTTCTTCACCGATCAAGTCCCCAGAGGTGGGGATTATTTTCGAAATGCTCGATCAGCATATCGGTGAGTGCTCTTATCTTCCGTGCCGGATGCTGACCCGGCGGGCGAACGACATAGGCGGCCGCTGGCGGTGGCGGATAGCTTGTCATGATCGGAACGAGCGCTCCGGAGGTCACGTAGTCATACGTGATGCAATCGGGAAGCCAGGCGACGCCGAGCCCTGCCGCCGCGGCGGCGGCAAGCGCCGTAGCGTTGTCGGCCTTGAACCTGCCCTGCGGCTGAACCGTGACAATCTTGTCGCCATCCATGAACTGCCAGGTTTCCGTTCCCTGCATGAGGGCCTGATGGTCGACGAGCTCATCTGGCGTCTGGGGTGAGCCGTGCGTTTTGATATAATCCCGACTTGCGACAAGCTTTCCATAGATCGGTCCGATGCGCTTCGCGATCAGGTTGGAGTCCTGAAGGTAACCAACCCGGATCGCACAGTCGAAACCCTCCGCGATAAGGTCGACGAAGCGATCGCTGTAGGAGGTATGGATCTGGAGCCGGGGATGCTGATGCGCCATTTCCGCAAGCACGGGGGCGAAGTGGGTCGGGCCGAAAGAAAGCGGCATGGCAACCCTCAGGCGGCCGCGCAGCTCACCGGTCGGGAGGATCGTTTCCCTGGCCGTGTCGATCTCGGCGCTGGCTCGGGCCGCATGTTCCCTGAACGTGATCCCCGCTTCCGTAAGCGCGGCGCCGCGGGTCGTTCTTGCAAGAAGCTGGACGCCAAGCTCCGCTTCGATCCGGAAAAGCCGCCGACTGACGATTGACTTGGAGACGCCGAGCCGGCGCGCGGCAGCCGATATACCTCCTGCATCGGCCACTGCGACGAATGTCTGTAGATCTTCGATGTCCAATTTGGTGTTCCTCGTTTCGCGACACAGCCTGTCGGACTTTGACACTATTGCGCCATCGAAGGGAACGGCAAATTGCGTTCCGGGGAACGTCGCCTGCTGGCGCATGTCTCCCGTGAACCCATCACCACCCATAGCGGTAGAGAAAGGAAGTCCTAGTACCCCTCGTAACGGCCTCGTTTCGCTTCTTCGTCCCGAGGATTCGGTCCTCGTTCTGATCGATCCCCAGCCTTATCAACTCGCAAATCCCAACAGTCACGATCCGCACATGGAGGTCAGCCGCTGGGCGCGGCTTTTGTCAGGGAGGATTGAGTTTGTGGCGGTTACGACAGCCCGGGGCCGACCAGGGATGGGCCAGCATACGTCCGCTGGCTTCTCCGATGGGGCTGAATGCCTCGAGCTCACGCGAGTTCGGCCGCGGAACATGAACAAACGCGTCGGCTTGCAAATGGCCGATCGAGCGGCTTCTGACCCCTTTCAGAGTAGGGGCGATTGTCGATTTTTCATGGCTCAAGGAAGCCGGCGATGGAAACGCCAAGGGTGGTGACATCCGCAAACACCGCAATGAGGTGTTTCGCCTCCTTCAGCTTTTAACGCAGGAAAAAAGATCGACGTCGCGGAACCGCTGAGGCCAGATCCGCGCGCCCATGCCGAGCGAGTAGAGGCTTTGGAGGATTTCGACCTTGTGACATTTCAGGTACCAATTGGCCTCGCCACAGCGCTGGCTCTCATCGGGATTCCATATCAGCCGTAAATCCACGCGTAGGCTTCGAAACCGACCACGGCAATTCCATCATGAGATATGGGCGCCCAAAGGCGCCCAATGTCCTTCAGGTAGTGTGTTTTGGTCTACTTGCTACCACCCCAGGCTTGCGGGTAGTTTGGCATGTCTTCGCAGCCGCACATCGCGTAATGCAGCGGCGGCATCTTGTCGTTGATGTAATCGTCCAGCGTCTCCTGGGTAATAGCGGGCTGCGGCAGCACCCACTCCGGACCCGGAACAGCTTCACCCTTGAGGATACTCATGGCCGCGATGATTGGCGTGCGCCATTGATAGGTTGGGTAAGTTGGAGCAATCGCCTTCATGCCGAGCGCGCGCCACTTCTGCAGAAAATCCTGCTGATCCTCGCCCACGAACACCGGAATGTCGTATCCTCCATCCTCGAAGGCTTCGACCGCGGCGACCGCGGTTGCACCCGCGTCCATCCACACGGCGTCGATCTTGCCGCGCTGAAGATAGTCTTCCACAATCGACTTGGTCTTGGCGTTGTCGCCGTCGGTGAACTCGGCGCCGACAATGTTCAGGCCAGCGTCGTCAAGGATACGACGTCCCGCGGAGTAACGCGTTTCCAGAACATCCACGCCCGGCAGGATACGCAGCATCAGTACGTTTGAACCCGACTCCACATTGTCGGCAATAAACCGCGCGCCCTGGATACCGAAGCCGTAGCCGCCAATGGGATGAATGAAAGTTACAGGGCAGTCGGTCTGCACACCACGGTCGAAGACGATCACGGGCAGCTTCTCGCAGGCTGCCTCCATGGCGGGTGTCAGCGCCGCCGTCGTGTTTGGCGAGACAATCAGGATATCGCAATTGCCGCTGGCCAGCAGATCGGCAATATCGGCGATCTGCTTATCGTCCGATCCTTCGGCGTCGACATGCACGAAGTTGCCGATCTCTGAATGGAGCGCCACTTCCTGCGTCATGTTGGTGAAACCCACCACACGCCACGGATTGTTCACGCCCG
>NZ_LNTU01000016.1 GCF_001558695.1 Paramesorhizobium deserti | reverse complement strand
CGGTGAGCTATTGCCGTGGCACATCGCCCAGCCGATCAATAAACCCTGACCGGACGCTTACCATAAAAAAACAGTGCACGAAATAATACGGACGAGAAACCGCCCATTCCACAACGGATCATCCTTTAAAGGGAGATAGGAGCCACTTCATGGCTGCTGCCGCAGCGTCCGCCAACCAGGTAAATATCGGTACTGTAAAGAGCGCTTCAACAGTCGCAACCCCCACATGATAAAGGAAGACCGCCGCAGCAAAAACGGCGCCCCCAACGAGCAACCACACCATTATGCCGGGGCCCGTATATTCCTCTGGCACCGGAGCACCGGATCGATCTTTGTGTGACCCGTCGTCGTCCATACCATGGCCTCATCAACTACTTTGATGCATGAACTCGTCGAAGCTGCACCAGATTCCAGTTCAAGGACGCAATCACGCGAACTAAAAATTCCTTTAGCCCACGCTTATTAGCAACTTAAGTGAAGGATTCGGATTACAGCCGCGATTGCAAAGGTGAAGACCCCCGTCGGCGGCGGTCTTTTCTCTTCGATCCAGGCTAGCTTCAACGCTCGTGCAACCAACATACGACAAAGCCGAAGAAACCCGGCTTTGTCGCCCGCGCTTCAATCAAATGGCGGGTATTTGTTCATGAAACTGGTTCGACGTAACTCATTATTGAGCTGACTGCAATGACAGGCTCGTCGCGCCCGCCGCGACATTGAGACCAGCCGTCCCTCCAGCGTTAAATGGTTGCAGAGCAATCTTCTTGGTCGCCCCACCAACCAAGGCATGGGCCTGAAGACCAAGACCGATTGCACCGCCGACCGCAATTCCGCCGTATCGACCGGCCAGTGCGCCAGCTTCGAGTTTCTTACCAACAGGGGCTGAAACGGTCCATTTCAGGTATGATTTACCCGTGATGCCAATATCGACTCCCAGCTTGCCCAAGCTGCCTTTATATCTTTCAACCGATCCGTTGTTGCGGGTAAATTCGCACTTGACCCCTTTACTCGATCCAACAAGGAGGCCAATCCCGCCATTAACTTCACACGACAACACACCCATTTTTGTGAATTTCTCATTATTGTTATGATGGGTTGCTGCATGCGCAGACGTAAAAGCCAATATTGAAGCTGCAGACAATACTGTAATAAATATCTTCATTTATATATCTTTCTTAAATCATTGCTTTAGCCATCAGGCATAAGCACTCGACATACAAAACGCGAAAACGCGTTTCCTCATCATTGCTGCTCTGGCCTGCCAAGGCAGCAATGCGCGATTTCATAAAATATGAATTGTCTCTAAATTATGGTGAAGGCCGCAGCAACTATCATGACCAGCACATCGGCTCTCCAGCTTTCATTCCGAAATCCCGCGCGATGAGGTTTTTCGCATCACTAAAATTTCCACTTCCTTCGGCCGCAAAACTCTCTCAAGGCTCAAAAAATCGATAAAGCCACAATTTTGGCGTTCGGCAATTCCATTGACGAGCCACGTTAATGGAATTGCTTATATAGCTCATAAGGAAACTGCTCCTCTATAACTCGTCACGGTCTGTTGACCCAACGTGTTCTAGTTGCAGGCGTAAACAAAACTATGTCACCGCATTCCGAAGCACCATATCGCATTCTGGTTGTCGAGGATCAGGATCTGATGCGGCTGGCCTTGATCCGCGAGCTGAAGGCTGTAATTCCAATTCCGGCTGGCTGTATCGTCTACGGTGCCGGCACGTTTGAAATGGCGCTGGATCTGCTCACAAAGGAAACTTTTGATTTGGTTGTGATTGATCCCGGATTGCCGGGATTCGATCCAACTTCCAAAAATGCCCGGCTTTCCATTGTCGAGCAGATCGTCGAGGCAAGCCCGACGGCAATTCATATGGTAATTACCGGCTCAGATACGATTGAAGAATGGCATGAAATACAGCGCCGTGGAGCCGTCGCATATCTGGGAAAAACCGGCCTGAATCGCGAAGTCATAGCAAGAGTTCTGGAAGAGATATCGGCCAAGGGAATGGCCATTCACTTCTCAGAAGTTCAGATGACCACGTGCGAATATCATTATTCGGGGCTTACCCCGCGCGAACAGGAGATCATTGACTGGATGCGGCGGCGCCCCAGCGGAATGAAACGCAAAGAAATCTATGAACAGATGGGTATGTATTTCGATATCGATGCCGGCTCAGTAGAGAAATATTACAAGCAGGCACGGGCAAAGCTCATGCGAACCGGAGCTTTTCCCAAAGAGGGTTGATGACAGTTGTGACAGATCAATAAGCATCCGTTCGCAAGGCCGTTCGTCGTCTGGTTAGCTTTGATCCCTCCAAACCTACTGAAATCCAGATGGCAAAGGAGGACAATCTCACCGGGGTCCGCCTAGCTAGTTATGAGGAAAAATGCAGCCCTTTACACGACAGTTGGTCCATGTGCTCGCCACGATCATTGCACTTATGAGCCAGATTCCAGCAGCGTCGGCGCAACACGACGATCCGTCGACACTCATGATCGAAAAGGCACCGGGAAAGGTATTGATGTCCTATACGGTTGAAGAGTTAAAGCGTGCATTCCCCATCCACGAACGCGTTACACCCACTCCATGGATGTCAAGAGACCAAAAAATAGAATTCCGTGGGCCTTATCTCAAAGACTTGCTGACAAAGTACCTCCCTTACGCAACCAGTATCGAAATACTCGCCTACAATGGGTTTTCATCCATCCTCAAGCGCGAGGAAATAGATAGCTATAAACCCATCCTGGCTATTGAACGTCGATGCGATGACAATGACCGAAAGCGTGGTTCATGCACCGCGGATCAGGACTACAGGCCGTTACAACTGGAGGATGGTGGCCCTATGTTCCTCGTATGGCCCTTAGACGAGTTGCCCCCATCCTATATTCCGGCCCGCAACGCTATCTGGGTATGGTTTGTTGTTGCGGTGAGAGCGAACGATGAGTGACAGGTTCAGGGGGTTTCTGGGGGTGCTCCCCTATTTCTGTCTGGCTGCGGCGGTCGTTCTCGGCTGCTGGTCTTTCATCCGCGCCGACGGCTACAGGAGGCAGACCGATCTTGTTTCCAACCAAATTTCCGAGATCCAATGGCTTTCCTCTCAGGCTCGGGAGAAGACCGCTCATGTGACCGGTTATCTGCAATTGCCGAAGCTGACAAAAGACCAGCAGCAACGTCTTGTCCGAGATACTAGGCTTCTCGATTTCAATCTTCGCACACTTTTAACCCTGAATTACCTCCGAAGCCTCCTCAGTGAATCCGATATTGCGCGCCTGGAACGCGCGTTTGAAACGGTTGACAAGAACGTTCTTCCCTTAATTGAAGCAGGAAACCGATGCGAGGAAGCTTTAACCAGCATGTTGGCTCTCGAAGAGGACCTCTTTCGTGTATCGAGCGCAGCTGTCGACCATAGGAAGACCTTTAACGAGACCGCTCGCATTGAGACAAAGGCAGCCAAAAACCAAATTATATTCGCTTTTGCGCTAAGCAGTCTCATCATCACGGCGATTCTGATCCACCAACGAACAATGTTTGCCAGGCGGAAGGAGAGACATCTTCGGTCATTTTCGGCACTGTTCGCCCATATGACGCGCACGCGTATTTCAGCGCTGTGTCTGTTTCTCGAAAATCTCAACGGCGACGAGAAGCCTGATCCTGAAATGGTAGAGGCCGCCCACCAGGCTGCAATCGAACTCGATAAGATCAATGATGGTCTCATGAAGATCAGCTATTCTAGCAGAATGGCTGAAATGGTACCCCTTTATAACATATTGGAAGCGATCCGGTTGGAACACTCCCGTCATATCGAGATTAGAATGTCGACCACAGCCTGCAGCTTGCCTGTTCCCGCCTCACAAATACACCTTATTGTGGATGAGCTGGTCCGCAACGCAGAGAAGGCTGTTGGCAATGCTCCAGGCGCCAAAATTGCGATTAATGCTCGGGTGAAAAAGAGATGGTTTCGCAAATCTCGACTGGTGCTCAAAGTTATCGATAACGGCCCGGGCATGCAGCCGGAGGTCCTGAGGAAGGCAACGGATCCATTTTTCTCCACAAAAGCTGGACGCCACGTTGGGCTAGGGCTTACCAGCTGCTCGGAAATGCTGAGAGCTATAGCCGGAAAACTTAAGATTGTGTCAACTCCTGGGGTGGGAACATCCGTCCAGATAGAATATCCGCTGAGAACGTGAATTCGGCAGGATAAATACGTTCATGAAACCGCCGTTGTTCATCTATGAGACCTGTGCGCGGGGTCTGGACTGGCGGGACTGTTTGTGATTCTCTCGATCTGTACTTCAGCGATCCGCAGAGGCTTGTCGCCTATCTTGGCCTCAATCCGAGCATGCGGCAGTCCGGTGAGGGGCAGAGGCCTATCATGGGCGCGTAACGAAGCAGGGCTGCGGCCACGCGGGGGATGCTGTGGTTGAAGCGGATGGGCGGCCGCGCCGTGCTCGCCGGGTCCTCTGCGTGCCTTCAAGCGGATCGCCTCGCGTCTAGGGAAGCATATCGCGGCCGTCGCCACCGCACGCAAGCTGATGATGACCATCCGGCATATGCTGAGCAAGGATGCTGACTACATGTGGGCCAGACTGACCGGCCTTGCCCGCCCGCAAGTTCAGATCGGTCGAGCTGCGTGTAGACCGTAAGCGGTGTGCCGGTCACACCTTTGCAGGGAAGTTCCATGGAAGCAGTTCACTGATCTGGCTCTGCTGGTGGCCGCCGGCGATGGCACCGAGGGTTGCCCTAAGCCAAGCGTGAGGATCGATGGCGTTCAGCTTGCAGGTTTCGATGAGCGGGGCGATGATGGCCCAGTTTTCGGCACCGGCATCATGACCGGCAAAGAGCGCGTTCTTCCGGTTCAGTGCAATCGGGCGGATGGTCCGCTCGACGGCATTGTTGTCGAGCTCGATGCGCCCATCGGTCAGGAACAACTCGAGCCCAGCCCAGTATTTGGCGATGTAGCTCAATGCCTCCCCGAGCGGCGCTTTCGCCGAGACGCGGCTGCGATGGTGATCAAGCCAGTCTTTTATTCGCGCCACGGCCGGTGCTGACCGCTCCTGGCATCGAGGTTGCTGCCGAGTGGCGCAGCAGACACGCTCCGGTCGACGGGGGGTCGGAAATGCCCGCACGTCTTAGCGCCAACGCTACGATCGTGGAGACATGGCTGGACTGTGCAAATGGCCGGTATGGAGCAATCATCGCGAGAAAGACCGCCTGTTGGTGCACGTGCGGCCGTTCCTGCTCGATGTACGCGAGCAGTGCATCGCCGACGTCCTGCGGTAACGGCAGCCGAACTTGACGGCGCGCTTTGCCACTCAAGCACAGCATACCAGACATCCATTCGATATCGCTTAGCCTGAGTCCGGCTACATCCCCAGCCCGCAGCCCCAGGCGAGCCAATAGGAGCAGGATTGCACGGTCCCGCAAGCGCCCTCTGGTGAGTTGATCGCAGGATGCAATGACGCGTTCAACATCGGCGGCTGCAAGATACCGCGGCAGCGACGAAAGGCGCCACTGCAAGACCGGCGGAATGGCGTGATCGAGGTTGGGGCGGCACAGGCCGATACCCGCGAGGAAGCGAAGATAGCTGCGCAAGGCGCTCGTTATGGTCCTCAGGTCCGCCGGCCTGGTTCGCTCGCGCCATCCGCGGACAACATTGCGAATCCGAGCGGCATCATAGTCGACGGTCGCCGTGCCGAGCTCCGGTAACAGCTTATGCAGATGGCGCAGGTGACGAGCGATCGTTCGTTCCGACAGTCCCCGGTGGACGCGCAACCAACTCTGATAGTCGTCAAGCAGGGGATATGTCGAAACGACCTTCAAGGGTGGAAGCGCGACACCTGCCCTTTGTAGGAAAACAACGAACTTCCCGGCACGGCGCGAATATTTTGGTGAGATGCGCAGCCACTGCCGCGCACCAGGACATCGACACCGATGTACGGCAAAACGACGAACAACATCGTCATCGATTACGTCGATCGAGATGCCTGCGCTACCAAGCCAAGCCGCGAAATGACGAGCCGAGGCCGTGTAGCCCTCAATGGTCAGCGGCGTATATCTCTGAGCGGCAAGTTCGTTCGCGAACTGATCGATCCATGACGACAACGGTCCTGGATCGAGGAACCAGTGATTACGACTATTGGCACCCATATTTACTCTCCTCACAACGTGAACCCATCGTGAGGGAGCATAGTTATGTGGAGCGACCGCGCCTGCGTGCTATATCTAAGTTCCTGTAAAACCTGCATAATCAATAGATGGCAATGACAACTCCGCATAATTATCGTCGCCGCATAGTTGCGGAAGTCGATCGGCTTGGTCGCCACCATGATCCGCACCCGGTTCGAGGGGAAGATCATGAGGCCGCCATCAGCGCGTGGACCACCGAGGCAATCCGGGCCGCCGAAGCGCCTGGCTCCAGCCGGATGGTCACCGAACCCACCACGACCTCCGGCCCAGCCGATGCAGTCGGTACCGCCGCCGTCACGTCCTCAACCGGAGCGACCAGAAGCGGCGCAAACTCCACCGCATCCTCTGGTGCCGGCAGCACCAGCTTCCCCTTCCGCGCAAGGGTTCGCCAGGAGCAAACATGGTTGGCCTTCAGCCCGTACCGATCCGCAACTTCACCAACACTCGCTCCCGGCCGAAGCGTCTCGGCGACAATCCGCGCCTGGCCTTCACCTCGTCCGGCCACTGCCGATTGCGGCGCCGCCTCAGGCCATTTGTGAGAAGCTCCATTGGAGCGTCCATGGAGAAACTCCCGCACTGACATCAATCAGTGCGAAATCTCATGGCTCACAAACTGGCGGAAGGTGGGGGTACGACACCGCTTACTGTAGACCTCCCGATGCGCCACGCTAGACGCGGAACCGGACATCTCTAAAAACCTCCCCCTTTTGGCGGTTTTCGAGATTCCATCCTGCATGTGTGATTTGGCAGGAGCGGGTATTGCGGGGTTAACCGGGGTTCTGGGATTTGGACGAGCGTTACGAGCGGCTGAGTGCCGTCGGCGACCCTCTGGAGAAGCTCAACAGCATCATTCCCTGGCCTTTGTTCGAGAAGCCGTTGGCCAAAGCGCTGAAGCGATCCGACGGATCGAAGGGCGTGCGTCCGCCGTTTCCGGCGGTGCTGATGTTCAAGATCCTAGTGCTGCAGGTGCTCTACAATCTTTCCGACGACCAGGCCAGGTTCGTCATTCAAGACCGATTGTCGTTCATGCGGTTTCTCGGGCTGGGCCTTTCCGACAAGGTTTCGGACGCCAAGACGATCTGGCTGTTTCGCGAAAGCCTTTCCAGTTGTAAAAGGTCGCATCGGAAATGCAGGCGCGGTTCACAGCCTTGCCTGACGCGTTCCGAACAGGCGGCAGAAATAGGGATGGCGCCACCCCTTTTTTTCTCCCATCTTTTGATATTTTCTCGCAACCATCGGGACTGGGGATCCATTCCACATCCCGACATACTAAGACGGCCGGCGTCGTCTCCTTATCCTCCCATAGGAGAGGAGCCGGCTTTTTTTATACGAAGTCATATTTCAAGAGCATGGTTTTCCATGCGAGTTTGAGAGAGCAAAGTTTTAGTTCACCTTTTGGGCAATAAGGCCGATTTGGGCCAAGCCAGATGCCGCAAGGCAAACTTGGCAATTGCACAAGGCAAAAGCAATTTTGAGAACCTGATGTGCCGGCGAGAGATGACTTTTCCATCTCTCGCCGGCCTTTCAACACAGATGATTGGCCTTCAAGCGCGGTTTGCAGGTAACGATCATCTCATTTTGAGAGGCTTCTTCAGTCAGGTGGACTTTCCTGACATCCGCATAAATACAGAAACGCAAGCAGATAGAGCGGTAACGCGACTCAATCCCGCTCTAGTGTCTGGATTGAAAGCGGCAAGAGCGCCGATTCTGACATGACCACTTCTCAACATGACCCCTGCGGCGTTTTCCGTTTGATACCATGCATTTCCCGCACGGCGATTTCGGCGAGGGCCACAGCGGTCTCGTTCTCTCCCCATCCTGCACGGGCAGCACCCGCCCCAAGCGCAAGAAAGAGTGGTTCAAGGACATAGATGCATTCGGTCATGCGGCTCGCATGACCGGCGGCCAAGTTGGGCGGATCGACCTGTATCATATTGATCGTACCGCTCAGGCTTTTCCTGTTAGAGCGTTGAGGTACAACTGAGGTGCCGGCTTGACCGGTCGTCAGTTTAACCAAGGCCGAGGCAATCTCCTGGTAAGTCCATCCTGAAGCAATTGCCCGCTCAATCAAAAGAGCGATGCCCGCCTCCGACAGTCGCCCGATGACACCGTCTGCGTCGATGGTGGGCATGAAAAGGGGATCAATAGCCGGCTTGCGGCTGAATACGCGTTCAAGGTCGAGATTTATCCTGCGCGGAGCGTGTGTTTTATGCTTACTCATTGTACCCATGTCCTCCTTCTGGTGCGTAAAAATTTTACCTGAAAGGCATATGCGGATGGTCAAGCTGCGGGGAAATAGGCGCCCTCAGGTGCCAGCACTCGGACGTTGACCAGATATACGCTAGACTTGTAACTCAGCTGCGGACATAGACTTCCCGGTCCGTGACATGCACCGTTTACCAGTTCAATCAGCTGACAATGTTACGGAACCAGACAAAACATCACCGCCCCTTCAACGAAACGAATTCGTCAAACGGTAAGCTTGCATGGGCGGAATATCCGATACGAACGCATTCAAAACAGCGCCAAGCCGGTCTCTTGCAGATCTTTGGCAATGAATTGGATAACATCCAGCTCAGTGATATCGAAATTTTAACACTTCAATGCCCGCACACCGACGAGTTCCGATTTCGTGCTCACGTTGCGCCCCATACGACCAGCCGCTCATCAGGACTGCGAGACGCTACATATTTTCCCGCGTTTTATAATCCCCCATGCTCAATTGACAGGCTGAAAGCCTGCATGAACAATTACGTTAAAATATAAATCTTTTTTTAAATTATTCATTTCAATACACTTCAATTGGTAACACCTTCGAAGCACATGGACTACTAAACATTTCAACAATAAATGTAAATTCCATGGATTACATTGAAATAGTCTACCTAGTTCATTTTATCTCGCCTAAATAGCGCATGGCTCTTAGTGTCCGTTCCAAAAAGAGGTGAGTGATTTCAGCAGGTTGTGATTCTGTCGGATTGCTGAGATTCGACGGAGATCACGATGCCTTGGACCGAAACCACTCGACGGCAGTATGAACGGCGCGGCCCGCGCTACGCAAGCGACTTGACCGATGAGGAGTGGGCGCTGATCGAGCCGCTGATGCCGACACCGAACCGCATCGGTCGGCCGCGCAAGACGGAGCTGCGCGAAGTGGTGAACGCGCTTTTGTATATGGCTTCCTCGGGCGGTGCGTGGCGGCTTTTGCCCAAGGACTTTCCGCCGTTCTGTAAGCGTCCGGTCAGGGTTTATTGATCGGCTGGGCGATGTGCCACGGCAATAGCTCACCG
>NZ_LNTU01000015.1 GCF_001558695.1 Paramesorhizobium deserti | reverse complement strand
GAAATCGACGCGCTCATGCCGTGGAACTACGCCGCCTAAACGGCCTCAGCTTGTCGCTTACTGTCGGTCGACGCGGTGAAAGAACACGGCGACAAGCTGAAGCCACGAAAGGCAGAGCTCACTGCGTTCCTGGCGACAGCCGACGAACCCCGCCCGCCGATATCATCAGGACGCTGGTCGAGGACATCGTGCTGACGCCGGTGGACGGCAAGGTGGAGATCGACGTGCGCGGCGATCTCCCTGGGATTCTTACGCTTTCCGTCCAAACGAAAAACCCCGCCGGTCGGGCGGGGTCATCGCAAGTAAAGATGGTTGCGGGGGCACGCAACCACCGATACCGACATTCGTTGGAAGTGGCCGTTTAGCAATATTTTTTTGGGTACGCTTATTTGGTTTTGATTTCCAGTTACTGTGACGCTAACGACAAAGTGCTTTCCTTCTGACGGCGCCACCGTTGTATGACCTTGTCAAAATCAACGGCTCGCCAGTCCTGGTTCCACGGGGCTTGGGCAGGAAGGTGAGTCACCGCTTTCAACAACCTTGTTCAGAGCAATTGCCACAGGTTTGCTAACGGGTGGCGGGTGGTTTCGGGCGCTCCATCAGGAAGTGCGTCGGTGTGCGGCCGATTTCAACGAAACCATGTCGGCGATAGAGACTGCCAACTGGGTTCCATAGAAGATACTCAAGCCGCACCGGGGAGCCTACGTCATCGGCCAATTGAAGGCAATGGGCAAGAATTCTCGAACCGATGCCGAGTCCCCGAAACGGGTTCATCAGGTAAAATTCACCAAAACGCAAATGCCCCGGTTGCTCTTGGAACGAAAGAGTACCTAAGGGCCGCCCATCCAGCTCCACCCGAAAGAATGGCTTCTCCCCCAACCGCTGACCGTGGACCTCGCGTTGAAACTGTTCGTTCCATCCCCATCGCTGCCTGATGTGAGGGCCGAGAGCCTGCTCCTTCGCGCGGAATGAGAATTCGAACTCCTCATCCGTCTGGGCAAGTGGTTGAAATTTCAAGTCAGGTGGAAGATCGGGAATTCTCATAAGCTGTAAATCCACACTGAATCGACCGAGGCGCTTCCTGGTATTCTTAGCCTCAGCATGTCGCCAAGTCGCTGCTTGGTGCATCATCTCGCGCAGCAAATCGGCATCAGCGCTCTTCTCAACGAGCGAGCGCAGGTTCATCATGTCGTCGGGTCATCGGTGGTGTCCTTCAGGTTGGTTCTACACCCGCAGACCTTCCTCGGCGATTACCGCGGCATCTTGATAAGCGACGGCATGGGCAGCTCCGCGCAGCCGAATTGCAGCAGGAAGCCGTGCAGGGCAGGCCGGTGATGGTAGGGGCGTAATAGGATGGCAGTTGCGCTGCTCAATCCAGTCGTTTGCGCATCTGAATACAATCGGATGCTATGCCTGCCAACTCACTGGCGTTCCAGGTGAACCGCTCCCATCCCGTCTTTTCATAGAATCCTACAGCCGTGGGTGCGGCATTCACCAGCAGGGTTTTCAATCCGCGACCCTTCGCTTCATCCTCGATAAGAGCATTTAGGACCCGGCCGTGGCCCCTGGCCTGTTCACCGGCATCAATAGCGACCAGCCGCATGACTGCGTTGTCGCCCTTAAGGTCCAAACGGGCGACACCAATATTGCGACCATTCAGACGGAGCAAAAAAGGAAGGTTATCTGGCGCCAGGTCATCCGGATGATTCTCATCGTATGTGACCTCACCGAGCCTACCGCGTACGAATAGGATGGTGCGGCGGATATGATGCATCGCCTTCCAATCGTCTGGTGAGGAAACGATATGCAAACTTAACCCATGTTCTTCCACATAATTCGTATTCTGTTGCCCTGACTGGCATTGGTAGCGCGAATGAGGGCGTTTTCATGATTTCGGGGGATTCCATCCGCCAAATCCCTCTTTCTTTCGCACTGATATCCGCATGCTCACCCTGTCTTGAAAGGAGGCAGGGTTTTGGGTGCTTACGTCTGGAGAAACGGCAAGTTTGTGGACAGGAAGACGAGTTAGGCGATGCATTTGCCGTATGCCGGCCAAGTCTGCATGCCGTCCGTCATTTCCGACATTCTAGAATATCGCTCACCCATCGACGGCAGACCGACCACGTCCCGCTCTGAGCGCCGTGAAGACCTGAAGCGCAACAATGCGTGGAATACGAGCCGTCAATTCTGTCAACATCCATCTCGTTCTCCTGCTTCCCGAACCGCTTTATCTTTTTGTTCAAATACATTTCTGAACGCAAAGCCATTTCACGCCGCTGCTGGCATGTCTTAGTTCAACTGGAGCGCGCCGGTGAGGTCGCCCAGCGGCGGTTCCCCGTGCAAGGCCACGGCCTTGTCGCGAACCACAATGCCATGCAGTTCCGGCAGCTCGAAGCGCTCGGTGATGAAGCGCAGGATCGACGTCGTGTCATAGGGCGTGTGATCGACGGTGCCACGCTTGGCGAATGGCGAGACGATGATCGCCGGGATGCGCGTGCCCGGTCCCCACCGGTCGCCCTTCGGCGGCGCGACGTGGTCCCAGATGCCGCCGTTCTCGTCATAGGTGACGACGACCAGCATATGCGGCCATTGCGGGCTTTTTTCCAGGTGGCCGATGACGTCGGCGATGTGGCGGTCACCGGCCTCGATGTCGGCATAGCCGGAATGCTCGTTGAGATTGCCCTGCGGCTTGTAGAAGGAAACCTGGGGCAGCGCGCCGTCGTCGATCGCCTGGATGAAACGCACGCCGCCGAGCCCGGCGTCGCGGATGTGCTCGCGCCGCGCCTCGGTGCCGGGCGCAAAATTGGCGTAATAGTTGAACGGCTGGTGATGGTACTGGAAATTCGGCGTCGGCTCATGGTTGCCGTGGTCGAGCGTGTATTGCCAGGCGCCGCCATACCAGGCCCAGCTGACGTGCTTCAGGCTGAGCAGGTCGCCGATGGTCGGCTCCGTCTGCGGCGGCAAGGTGGTCGGTTTTGCCGGGTCCGCGAAGCGCGGATCGCCGCCGGGCGCCGGCTCGTTGCCACTCGGCTGATAGGGCGGCTGCATGGTGTTCACGGCGTAGAAATCCGGGGTCAGATTGCCGTCGGAGACGAATTTTGGGATGCCGTCCATCGCCGATTTCGGCGAATTGTCGGCGATCTTGAGCGCCGTACCGCTGTCGTCCGTCACCGAGATCGTCGGCTTGGCCGGGCTCTTGTCGGCCTCAGCATAGTAGGGCGCGCAGGCGCAGATCAACCATTGATGGTTGAAGAACGAACCGCCGAAGCCGCCCATGAAGAAATGGTCGGCCAGCACGTATTTCTGCGCCACCGCCCACATGGCGGTCTTCGAGGCATCCCAGTTGCTCATCACCATGGCGCCCGCATCCGCCCAGGCGACGAACATGTCGTTCTTGCCGCCGTCAATCTGCATCTGGTTCTGGTAATAGCGATGCCACAGATCATGCGTGACTGTGGTGAGCGGAAGGTTGAAGCCTTTCGGATCGTTCACCGTAAACGGCGCATTCGCAAGATGCTCGGTCATCGCCTGCGTCACCGGCGGGGTGACGCCCTTGGCTGTCAGCCCGTCCCAGACCGGCGGCAATTCCTCGAGCACCGAGCCGTCGCGATCGCGCTGCTGCAAGCTTTCCTTGCTGGCTTGGTCGATGCCGTCGGCGCCCGGAAAATGGCCGTAGAGATTATCGAAGGCACGGTTCTCGGCGAAGATCACCACGATAGTCTGGATCTTGTCCAAGCTGGCCGGCGCGGCCAGCGCAGGAGCCGAAATGGCGGCGCAAAAAGCCACGGCGGAGGAAAACGGTGCGAGAGTTGAAGAAAACAGGGTTAGCCCATAGGATCGCTTCATCGCATACCTCTCAGAGTAAAAAGCCGGATGACACCACCATTGCCGCGTCTTTGCAATAGCCGTTCCACCCCATCGTGGTCGCGACTGGCACGCAGGTGGCGGCTGGCCTTTTTCCTGGCGATACTGTCGGGCTCGATTTTTGCCTTCTCGGGACCGGTGGATGCGCAGCCGATGTCGCGGGCGCAGGCTCGAGAGCGGGCGAACATGCTTGCCGCTCTGGGAGCGGAATTGTTTTCCGATCCTCAGCTTTCGAATTCGGGAAAATCCGCCTGCGCCAGTTGCCACGACCCTGCCCATGCTTTCGCGCCAGCCAATGCGCTGTCGGTCCAGCTCGGCGGCCGTGACCTTGCCTATCCGGGCCTGCGTGCGGTGCCGTCGCTCAAATATCTGCAGGCGGTTCCGCAGTTCACCGAACATTATTTTGAATCCGAGGACGAGGCCGACGAAAGCGTCGACAACGGACCGACGGGCGGGCTCACCTGGGACGGCCGCGCCGATTCAGCCCGCGCGCAGGCCCGTATCCCGCTGCTCTCGCCGTTCGAGATGGGAAACGCGAGCCCGGACGAGGTGGTGCGGCATGCGCTCGACGGCGGCTACGGGCCGAAGCTCGCCGCCATTTATGGCAAGTCGCTTCTGGCCAACCGCAACGCTACTTTCGAGGCCGTGCTCAAGGCGCTCGAAGTCTATCAGCAGTCCTGGCAGACCTTCTATCCCTATTCCAGCAAGTATGACGCCTGGCTGGCGGGCAAGGTGGAATTGACGCCCGAGGAGGAGCACGGCCGGAAGTTGTTCGAGGACCCGGAAAAGGGCAATTGCGCGTCCTGCCATTTCAGCGTGCGGGCGAATGACGGCACCCCGCCGCAGTTCACCGACTATGGCATGATCGCGCTGGCTGTGCCGCGCAATCCGGCTATCCCCGCCAACGCCGATCCGGCCTTTTACGATCTCGGCCTGTGCGGCCCGCTCAGGACCAATTTTCTCGGCCGGCCCGATTATTGCGGCCTGTTTCGCACGCCGACGCTACGCAACGTCGCCACCCGCAGGGCCTTCTTCCACAATGGCGTTTTCCATACGCTGAAGGACGCCGTAGCTTTTTATGCCACGCGCGACACCGATCCGGGCCGCTGGTATCCGCGCCGCGCCGACGGCAGCGTCGAGATTTATGACGACCTCCCGGCCCGCTACCGGGACAACATCAACATGGATCCCCCCTTCGGCGGCAAGCAGGGCGATGCGCCCCGGCTGGACGATGGCGAGATCGACGCCATCGTCACCTTCCTGAACACGCTGACGGACGGCTGGAAGGCGCGGTGAAGCATTTTCGCTCACTGGAGAATATCGTTGGCCAAAGCCTTAGACCATATGTGCGATTTACGGCGGCGAAGCCGCTAGGTTTTCCTTGTCGAACTCTACAGGTCGGAAAGGAAAAATGTCATGGAGAGAATAGTTTACGTCGGTCTTGATGTTCATGCCGACACTATAGCCGTCGCAACAGCGGAAGATGGCCGGAACGGAGAGGTCCGCTTTCACGGGGTTATCGAACACAGTGCCGATTCCGTCTTGCGGCTGACGAAACGGCTTGCAGCAACGGGTGCCCGGCCTGCCTTTTGCTACGAAGCGGGTCCCTGTGGATACGGCCTGCACCGTCTGCTTAAAAAGCTCGGGTTTGATTGCGCTGTCGTCTCCCCGGCGATGATCCCCCGCCGCGCCGGTGATCGGATCAAGACCGACCGCCGGGACGCCGAGATGCTGGCGCGGCTATGGCGGGCCGGAGAACTCACACCGATCTGGACGCCAGATGAAGAGCAGGAGGCCATGCGGGATTTGATCCGAACCCGCAAACAGGCTCTCGAAGCGCTGAAGATCGCCAAGCAGCAACTCATGAGTTTTCTGCTTCGTCATGGCCTTCGATATAATCGGCCGACATACTGGACGAAGATCCATTGGCGTTGGCTCAATGAGCTACGCAGGTTCCGCTACCCGCATCAGCAACTGGCATTTGAGGAATTGAAGCGGGCTATTCACCAGATCGATGAACGCATCCGGACGCTCGATCTGGCTATCGAAGATGCAGTGAAGCCTTGGCGGTTTGCTCCGACCAGCTTCGCCTGATCGGGCGCTACCCGGCGCGCTCTTCACCACCCCAAAACAGGGCCCTTTTGCGCGAAGATACCGGGTCCCGATTCAACGGTCATTGACAGGATGCGGCGACATTGCGGACCTAGGACGACGCTGGCTTGGACGTCTGCTTTCAGGCGAAGGCAATGTTTGCCTGAATGTCGTTGATGCAGGCGCAAAGCTGCCGCGCCGGGCAACGGACGTCCGTAAGCATCCGGTCATTACCGCACCTGGCGCTGATGGTGCGAAATCCTCGCTATCGGGATCCGACCTCGTTAGGCTCCGCGAGTAGCGTCTCAGTTGGGGGAGAAGAGCAAGAATTTGTGTCTCATAGGATAGCGGCGCGGGAGCTTGTGCTTCCCGCGCCGACATATTGGGGCGATCAGGGCTTTGCGACATCCCAAACGCCATTCACACCGTCACCAGTCGTATCGCCTTCCTTGGCGTCCTTAACCCAGTAGTAGAGAGGCATGCCATCCTTCGCCCACTGCTTCGATCCGTCCTTTCGGGCGATGATCGAGTATGTGCCATCAGCCTTCGCTTCGTTGGAGGCGATGAGCGGCGGCCAATTCTGAGCACACGTGTCGTAGCAATTGGACGTACCCGGCTTATCTTTCTTGAACGTGTACAGCGTCATGCCCTTTTCGCCAGCAAGCACGTCACCCTTTGCAGTCGTGACGGTATGGATTGGAACACCTGCAGCAAATGCGGTCGTCCCAAACGCCACAAGCGTAGCGGGTACGAGAATGAGAAACTTCATAGTATTACTCCATATTGGAACTGCGGCTCCTAGCGACCGCATTGCTGTAGACACCAAACGCCGTCGATCTATTCCATTGGCGCGAAAATTTTCTGCGCAGCGACAAGGCCTGACACTTGCAGGACGATTTCGGCGCTAGCCCCAGACAACACCCGCAGCCCAACGCCGCGTTCACGCAGATCATCGATTTGACGATCAGGTGTTGCAGGTCATGACCCAGCCTATCCCAGTTCGTCCATGATGACGAAATCGAGCCTTGCGATGAAGTCGGCCAACTTCCCTGTTGGCCGCTACTTGCTCTTTCCTCATGTCTCGCCGCTTGGATGGGAGCATAGAGGTCCCGTTTGAATGCTGATTGACATGATTATTGCGTGGGTGAGGCGAGCACCATCGTTCGGGTCACCTTTTCTTTGCTGAGCATAGGCCGGATTCTGGCGAGCAGCGTGGCGAGCCGCGGATTGTTCGCATGGGCTGCCGCTGCATCCTCATCCGCGTAAAGTTCGGTCAGCATGAGGCGGTCGGGAATGGCTGAACCGTCCTTGTTGACGGGTTGCAGAACCTCGAAGCGCAGGCAGCCTGGTTCTTGTTCGACCGTGAGCCGCGCATGCTCACGCAGGATACTCCGCAATTCTTCCTCTTTCCCGCTCTTCACCGTGTATTCGACGACCACAGCGATAGGCTTCCTATCTGGCGTGGCGGCATGGACAATAGCGGCCTGGAACAGAACGGCCATCGAAACAAGAATAAATTTTCTCATATGAACCTCAGCTAAAAGCGATAAAATAGCGTTGAAATTGGACTCTGAAATATTCCTGATCCATCTTCCTTTTGGTATCAAAAGGTGGCTACAAGATGACGCTAGAGCACGTCCGGGTATCGATGAATCGATTGTGATGTGACGCGGTCTGCGGCTTCTGATTCAACGTCCGCTTTAACGGAGGTTGATGATGGCGAGAGCCTGTTGATTGCCACCGAGAAGTGACCCGGCGTTTCCACCGAGAATTGACCCGCCTCTTAGGTATGTTTCGGGTCTGCGGTCGTGGTCAAGTTTCTACTTTTCTCCTTCGTCGTTTTTGGGTCGTGCGCGGAGCTGTTTTTGAAGCGGAAGCTGTCGTTTCCGGTTTCGAGAATGTGGCAATGATGGGTGAGCCGATCCAGCAGCGCGGTGGTCATCTTGGCATCCCCAAAGACGCTAGCCCATTCGCTGAAGCTGAGGTTCGTCGTGATGATGACGCTGGTTCGCTCGTAAAGTTTGCTCAGCAGATGGAAGAGCAGCGCACCGCCTGACGCGCTGAACGGCAGGTATCCAAGTTCGTCGAGGATGACGAGATCGGAATGAACGAGCCGGTTTGCGATCTGCCCAGACCTTCCCTGCGCCTTTTCCTGTTCTAACGCGTTGACCAGTTCGACGGTCGAGAAGAACCGGACCCGCTTGTGGTGGTGCTCGATGGCCTGGACGCCGATTGCAGTTGCGATGTGCGTCTTGCCTGTGCCGGGGCCGCCGACCAGGACAATGTTGTTGGCGTCGTCGAGGAACTCGCAGCGGTGAAGTTGGCGCACCAATGCCTCGTTGATCTCACTGCTGGCAAAATCGAAGCCGTTCAAATCACGATAGGCCGGAAAGCGTGCGGTCTTGAGCTGATAGGCGGTCGATCGCACCTCTCGTTCTGCCGTCTCCGCCTTGAGAAGCTGCGACAGGATGGGAATGGCGGCCTCGAACGCCGGCGATCCCTGTTCGGTCAGCTCGCCGACGGCCTGTGCCATGCCGTGCATCTTCAGTTGCCGCAACATGATGACGATAGCGCCGCTTGCTGGATTATGACGCATGGCGAACCTCCGTCTTTCTCAGGGCATCGTATCGTTCGACATTGGCCTTGGGCTCATTGATGAGCGTCAGGGCCTGAGGTGCGTCGATAGTGGGCGGGGTGAAGGATTTGCCGTCGACGAGACGATGCAGCAGGTTCAACACGTGCGTCTTGGTCGGAACGCCGGACTTCAGTGCCATATCGACGGCCGAGAGCACAGCCTGTTCGTCGTGTTGAAGGACCAACGCCAGGATATCGACCATCTCGCGGTCGCCGCCCGGCTTCTTCAGCAGATATTGCTGCAAGGTCCGGAAAGCATCGGGAAGTTCGGCGAACGGCGCACCGTTGCGAAGAGCACCAGGCTTTCGCTGCACCACCGCCAGATAGTGCCGCCAGTCGTATATGGTCTGCCCCGGCCGGTCATGAGATCGATCGATGATGCGACGATGCTCGCAAACGATCTGGCCTTCGGCGGCGACCACGACACGGTCCGGGTAAACGCGCAGGCTCACCGGCCGGTTGGCAAAGGATGCAGGGACGCTGTAGCGATTGCGCTCGAGATGCACGAGGCAGGTCGGCGAGACACGCTTCGTATATTCGACAAACCCGTCAAACGGCCTGGAAACAGGCATGAGCGCCGATGCTTCCTCGGCCCAGATGTCGGCGATGGTGCCACGCATCTGGCCGTGGGGTGTCGCTGCCCATAGCTCTATGCAGCGCTGCTCCAGCCAGACGTTCAGAGCTTCCAGAGATGGAAAGCGCGGCGTGGGTTGCCAAAGGCGGTGACGCGCATCCTGCACGTTCTTCTCGACCTGTCCTTTCTCCCAGCCCGAAGCCGGATTGCAGAACTCCGGCTCGAACAGATAATGGCTTGCCATCGCCTGGAAACGGACATTGACGTCGCGTTCCTTGCCGCGGCCGACCTTGTCGATCGCCGTGCGCATATTGTCATAGATGCCGCGACCGGGAATCCCGCCGAAGACACGGAACGCATGATTGTGGGCGTCGAAGAGCATCTCGTGCGTCTGCAGCAGATAGGCCCGTACGATGAAGGCGCGGCTATAGCTCAGCTTCGTATGGGCTACTTGCAGCTTGGTGCGTTCATTGCCGATGATTGCCCAGTCTTCTGACCAGTCGAACTGGAAGGCTTCACCGGGATCGAATGCCAAGGGCACATATGTCCCGCGGCCCGTCGTCTGCAGTTCTCTCTGCCGATCATCGCGCCATTCCCGAGCAAATGCTGCCACGCGATTGTAGGAACCCTCGTAGCCAAGGCTCACAAGATCGGCATGCAACTGCTTCATCGTCCGCTTCTGCTTGCGGCTCTTCTTGGATTCGGTCTTCAGCCAAGCAGACAATCGATCCGCAAACGGATCAAGCTTGCTCGGCCGGTCCGGGACCTTGAACTTCGGCTCCACGCTGTTCAGGCGTAGGTATTTGCGGATGGTATTCCGGGACAGGCCGGTCCTGCGGCAAATCTCCCGGATCGATAGATGCTCTCGAAAATGCCAGCGTCGGATCACGCTCAGTAACGCCATGTCGATCACTCCATAGCCCCCGCTGAAAACATGCGAGGGAAGGTTGGAACATGGGTCAATTCTCAATGGAAATATCGGGCCACGCCGGGTCACTTCTCAGTGGCAATCAACAGAGTGGACACCGGATCGCTTCCGGCGCTGGGCTGCATCGATCGGCCCCGAGACCGAGGGGC
>NZ_LNTU01000014.1 GCF_001558695.1 Paramesorhizobium deserti | reverse complement strand
CAGGGGCTGTCGCACAACAAATATGGCAACTTCAATGTCGGCACATCAGGCCTGATCCTCAACAACCATAATGCCGAGTTCGGCACGTCGAAGCTCGGCGGCGTGACGCCGGGCAACCCGAACCTGAGGAATAGCGGGCCGGCCAGCGTCATCCTCAACGAAGTGACTTCGGGCAACCGTAGTGCGCTCGAGGGACCGACAGAGGTGTTCGGCGGCCGGGCCGATGTCATCATCGCCAATCCGAACGGAATCAGCTGTTCGGGCTGTGGCTTCATCAACACGCCGCGCGCCACGCTGACCACCGGCACGCCCGATATTGACGCGACCGGACGGCTCAGCGGCTTCACCGTGCGGGGCGGCGATATCACGTTTGGCGCGAAGGGCGGCAATTTCGCTTCAGGTGACGGCGCGGTCGATCTCTTCGACATCGTCTCGCGGACGGTGCGCATCGACGGACCGGTGGTGGCCAGGAACCTGCGGCTTTCGGCGGGACGACAGAAGTTCGATTACGCCACGGGTGAAGCAACGGCCATCGACGGGATAGACGATGCCGGAGAGTTCGCCATCGATGGCTCGGCGCTCGGCGCCATGCAGGCCGACCGCATCAGGATCGTCGTCACCGACAAGGGCGCCGGCGTCAGGATGCGCGGCGACATGGCGGCCAATGCCGGCGAACTGACGCTTTCGGCCGACGGCAGGATCTCGCTCGGCAACGCGTCTGGCCGCGACGGGGTGAGCATCCAGTCGAAGAGCCGGCAGGTCGAGGCGAAGAAGCTCACCTCGAAGAAGCGCGTGACGGTGAAAGCAGCCAGGGGCATCACGCTTGAGGCGGTCGCGGCCGACGAGGATGTCATTCTGGGAAGCGGTGATGGCCTGCTTTCGGTTGCAGGCGACGTGGCTGCGCTTGGCCGTGTCGAACTGACGTCATCGGGGGCGATCTCGGCCGGTGGCGTGTCGGCGGGCAAAAGCGCGGTCCTCGCAGCTGGGCAGGGGATTTCCGCCGGGCAGGTCATCGCCGACGGTGCGGCAACCATGGCCACGACATCCGGCGATATCGCGCTTTCCGGTGCGGCCAAGGCCGGCGGCGGCGATCTGATGCTTGAGGCGACGTCGGGCGCGATTGCCGCCGCCGCTCTCATCAGCTTCAACAACATGACCCTGGCCGCCGGAACCGACATCGCGAGCGGTGACATTCTTTCCGGCGGCGCGTTCGTGGCCTCCGCCCGTTCTCTCAAGGCGACCAGCGCCGTCTCCGGCATCGATTTTGCCGCCACCAACGCCGCCAACGGCACGATTGAGTTTGGCGCATCCGGCGAGATGCGGCTGCGGGCAAGTGCCGGCGCGGTCAACATCGCGTCGCTGCTTTCTGCCGGGAACCTGAATATTTCGGCTGGATCGGTGATCGGGCAAAATATCACCAGCCACGGCGCAGTTGCGATTGCTGGTGACACGGATGTTTCGGGCCAGCTTCTCGGTGCGGGTGATGTCAGCATCACGGGCGCCAACATCAAGGCGGGCGCGATTATCTCCGGCGTCGATTTCGCCGCCGGCAAGGCTTCGCCGAACGGGGCCGTTGTGATTGGCAGTTCCGGCGACACAACGCTTTCTGCCGGAGCCGGAGCGATTGATGTCGGCACGCTGCTATCAGCAGGTAATCTGGTTGCCGGTGCCGGGACCTTCAATGCCGGCAATGTCACCAGTCATGGTGTGGCTGATATCACGGGCACGACCACGATCAGCGGTCAGTTGCTGTCGGGCTCCGACATCGCCATCAAGGGTCCTTCCATCAATATCGGCGCCGTCGTTGCCGGTGCCGATCTGGCCGCACTCGACAACGGCAATGTTGTTCTTGCCAGCGCGGCTCATGCGCTCAATCTGACTGCAATGGCAGGTGATCTTACCGCCGACCGGCTGCTTTCCTCGGGCAATATGGTTGCCTCCGCGACCGGGGATCTGTCGGCCAACGCCCTGAGCCACGGCGATCTCGATCTGACGGCTGGCGGTATGCTCACCTTGTCCGGCCAATCGCTCGCCGGTGGCAACGCCACGCTCAACGCGGGTTCGATCGACATCGACACGCTGGTCTCGGGCGTCGATTTCGCGGCGACGGAGAAATCGGGCGGTTCGCTGATCCTCAGGACCGGGTTGGCGGATACCGGGCGGATGTCGCTCGATGCGACGGGCGGCTCGATCGTTGCCGGTGCGCTTTCGAGCGGCGGCGATCTGACGGCGCATGCGCTGCGGGACATCACCTATGACAGCCTGCGGAGCTTCGCCGGTGCGAACCTGCGGGCCGACCGGGGTGCGATCAGCCTCGATCGCGATACGGTCGCCAAAGGCAATCTCACGCTGACACTGCAGAGCCTCGATCTCAGCAATGATCGCGGCAAGCTGGCGACGGCGGGCACGCTGACCGTCAATGCCGATAGTGCCGATTTCTCGGGCAGCACCCTGACCTTTGGCGGCATCGCGCTCAACCTGACGGGTTCCGTGGACGCGTCGGGTTCTAAAATCCGGGCCGTGACGGCGGATGGCGGCAGCGGCGATATCGCGATCTCCGCCAGTACCATCACCACGACCTCCGCGACGGCACTGCTCGCCGCCAACGACCTGACGCTGACGCTCGCCTCGCTGAACAACACCGGTCAGCTGGCGGCGGGCCGTGACCTGACGTTCAACATCTTCGGCGATCTCACCAACACGGCCTCCGGCCTGATCCATGCGGGCAATGACGGCCGGCTTCATGTGGCGGGCGATCTCCTCAACGATCAGGGCGCCATCCTCGTCGGTCACGATCTCGCGATCGCCGCAGACGCCAATGGCGGACGCAACCGGTCGATCACCAATGTCTCCGGCCTGATCAAGGCTGGTAATGACGTTTCCATCGTCACGGAAGAACTCACCAACAAGCGCCTGACGACGCCCACCTGGAGCAACCATCTGGTCTCGTCGGGCGAGGTCTCGGGTTTCGTGCTCAATCCCGATGTGGCGGGCAAGCCTTTCGCCTATCTCTACAGCGACAACCCGAATGACAAACCGCAGCTTTATCCCGGTTACTATCCACCGCTCTGGTCGGACTATGAGTCCCAGCTCTGGTCGCTCGCCACGCTTGCCGACGGGACATCCTACCACGCCTGGACCTGGACATCCGCCAACGGACCTGTAGGACAGGGCAAAATCTACGACTGGATCAAACAGCGCGTCCCGAAGGACGGGAACGGCGTTCCCATCCTCGATCCGACGAACCCGTCCAAATATTTCGTCGTGGCCTACTGGCTCGACGGACCGGCGGACACGAGCACGACCTACACATGGGACGAAACCTCCAATATCAGCCAAACGGTCCGTGAAGACCGTTTCGACGGACCGCTGGCGCCGGAGGCGCTGATCCGCGCCGGCGGCAATCTCTCGATCGACGCGACGACCCTCAACAACAGCTACAGCAGCATCGAAGCAGAGGGCGACGCCGTTCTCAAGGGGCAGGTGCTGAACAATGAGGGCGTGACGCTCAGCCGCACCACGACGACGACATGCAACGCGCAAGGCGCCTGCGAGGCCTATGATGCGGACGGCAACCGCGATCCATCCAGGGATATCGCTCAGGGCACCTCCATCATCAGCAAGGTGGAAACCGTCGGGCTTGCCGCCGGCAATATCAAGGCCGGAGGCGCGCTCGACATCAGCGGGTTCAACACGGTCAATAACACATCCGCACCCGGCTCGATCGCCGGTGGGGCAAGTCTCGGCTCCTCGACCACGCCAGATGATCCCACGTCAGCGCTGGCGGGACTGACGGCGGGCGGGGCGCTGTTCACACCGAACGTGGCGCTTGGCGGGCTGTCGGCGAACGGTACGCCGCTCGTCGGTGCCGATCTCGTCGCCGCCCTCGGCAATGCGGCGCCGAAGCCGAACTCCGGCGGCTTTGGCGGCACCATTCCCGGCCAGACTTTCCTCTATGAGACCCGCGCCGAGTTTCTCGACGTGAGCAAGTTCTACGGTTCGGGATATTTCATCGACCGGATCGGCTACAGGCCCGAGCGCGAGGTGCCCTTCCTGGGCGATGCTTATTTCGAGAACCAGCTGATCGATCAGCAGCTTCGCCAGCTCGTCAATCAGGGGTTCGGCAAGGGTTCGTTCATCCCCGGCAGTGATGCGATCGAGCAGATGAAGACATTGCTCGATCGCGGCGCGGACTTCGCCAGGGAAAACGGCCTCGCGATCGGCCAGCAGCTCTCGCCGGAACTCGTCGCCAATCTCACCGAAACGCTTGTCTGGTATGAGAAAAGAGAAGTGCAGGGCATCGAGGTCCTGGTGCCGACCGTCTATGTCGCCAACACCGACAAGGCCAATCTGACCGTCGCGGGCGCGCTGATCTCCGGCGGCTCGGTCAATATGAATGTCGGTAATGTCGCCAATTCCGGTGCGGTTGCCGCGAAAACCGATCTGAGGCTTGCTGCCACGACGATTTCGGCCACGGGCGGCAGCTTCAACGCCGGAGGCAATCTGTCCCTGTCGGCCTCGCGGAACCTTACCCTGACAGCGCAATCCCTGAACCTCGGCGGCCAGAACATGGTCAATCCGAACGCGATGGTCACGGCGGGCGGCAATGCCGCGCTGCAGGCGGGCGACACGCTCAGGCTGCGGGGAGCCGGTGTCGATGTCAGCGGCAATGCCGTCCTGGCCGGCCGCGATGTGACGCTGGAAGCGGAGAAGGTCGAGAATAACGGTTCTCGGAACGCGACGGGCACGCGGATCAATACCGGTGGCGACCTCGGCATAAAGGCGGAAAACGACGTCACCGTGATCGGCAGCGCGGCGAGCGCCGGCGGCGCGCTCGACGTTACGGCCGAGAACGGTTCGGTCAATATCGCCACCGTCGATGTGACGCGGAAATCCGACGATGGCTACTCGAAGGCCACGACGACATCGCAGCAGGCGTCACAGCTTTCGTCCGGGACCGACGCGACCGTCAAGGCGGGCGACGACATCCTGCTCTCCGGATCGAAGCTCAAGACGGGCGGCGACGCGCGACTGGAAGCAGGCAACGACATCAACATCACCGCCGCGCAGGAGCAGGAAACCGTCGAGTTCGGCAAGAATTCCTCTTCCTCGACCACCCATACCGGTTCCGGGATCGAGGCCGGTGGATCGATTTCCGCCAGGGCCGGGACGGATGGCAATGGCGATCTCAACATCGTCGGCAGCAAGCTTGCCGCCGACGGGACCGTGGATCTCGGCGCTTCCGACAATGTCACCATCGCCGAGGCGCGCGACAGCGCGGTGACCGACACCCAGGGGAGCTTCAAGTCCGGCAGCGGTTTCAGCAAGAAGAAGGGGCAGGTCCAGGGCCATATCGAAACGGAAACCGCCGTCGGCTCCTCGATCAGCGTCGGCGTCGGCGTCGATGTCACCTCGGGCGGTGATACGACCATATCGGCATCCAGGGTCCAGGCCGGAACCGAGGAGAAGAAGGCCGACCTCAACATCGATGCCGGCGGCGATCTGGTCATCGCGTCGGGCAAGGACATGGTGGCGCATGACGACCGGCGGTGATACGACCATATCGGCATCCAGGGTCCAGGCCGGAACCGAGGAGAAGAAGGCCGACCTCAACATCGATGCCGGCGGCGATCTGGTCATCGCGTCGGGCAAGGACATGGTGGCGCATGACGACCGTGAGAAGAGCAAGGGTTTCCTCAGCAAGGGCAGCATCTCCACCCAGAGCCATAACGAGACCACGGTTGGCTCCGAGCTCGGCGCTTCCGGCAATGTAAATCTCAACGCCGGAAACAACGCCGTCATTGCCGGCTCGAAGGTGACTGCCGGCGAGGCGATCACTGTCGAGGGCGACAGCGTCTCCGTCATCGGCGCGCGGGAGAACCATGCGCGGGAAAGCGAAAGCAAGCAATCGGGCCTGTTCGTGGGTTCCGGCGGCGGCTTCCTGTCGCTGTGGGGCAAGGAGAAGAGCGAACGCGAGGGCACGTCGACCGTCAATGTCGGATCGGAACTCTCCGCCGGCACGGATGTCAACATCAAGGCGCGCGCGAGCGACGTCAACATCGTCGGCTCCAGGGTGGAGGCCAGTCAGGACATCGCACTCGACGCTGCCCGCGATGTCAATGTCATGCCTGGCGCGGAGAGCGCCTCATCGCGCGAGAAGGAAGAGCGCTCCGGCTTCGGCATCCAGGTCTCCTCCGGCAATGGTTCCGCCTCGATCGGCATCGGCTATGGCAAGTCGAAGGATGAGATCAAGCAGGGCGCCGAGACCAATGCCGGCTCCAGCCTGGATGCCGGTCGCGACATCAGGATCAATGCCGGCCGCGACGCCAATCTGCAGGCCGCGCAGATCGGCGCTGACCGCGACGTGGCGATCGCCGCCGAGCGCGACGTCAATCTCCTCTCGGCGCAGGATGTCACCAATTACGAGCATGTGCATGAGGAACTCTTCGCCGGCATCACCGCGCAGGTTTCCACCGGTCTGGTGAGTGCTGGCAAAAGCATCGGCGACGCGGCGGAGAAGATCGGCAAGGTTTCCGACGGCTATTCGGCGGCCAATGCCGGGTTCGCCGGCCTGAAGGCCTATGACGCGATCGAAGACCTGTCGAAGATGGCGAACGGCACCGGCAATATCGCCTCGGCTTCGCTGACCGTCGGTTTCGACTATTCCAGGAGTAAGGAGACCGCAGAAAGCTCCACCCCCGTCGTCACCACCATCCGTGGCGGCCGGTCCGTCAGCATCGATGCGGTTTCTGGTGACCTCAACAGCTCCGGCGCTCAAGTTCTCGCCGGCTATGACGCCGAGGGCAATGTCATTGCCTCCGACGACGACAAGGCCGGCGACATCACGCTTCATGCCGGCAACGACATCAATCTGCACAGCGCCCAGGCGACCAGCAGCGCATCGTCATCGAGCAAGTCGGCGGGCGCCGGCATCGGCGTCTCGGCCGGGCTGACGCTTGCGGGACCGCAGCTTGGGCTGACCGGCAATGTCCATGCCGGGATGAGTAAGTCGAACAGCGAAGGGACCACTCAGGTCAACACCCATGTCCTTGGCACCGGCGACATCAAGCTGGAATCGGGCCGCGACACCAATCTGAAGGGTGCCGTCGTTTCCGGCGAGACGGTGACGGCCGATGTTGGCCGCGATTTGAACATCGTCTCGGTTCCCGATACCGGCGAAGCCTCCAGCAAATCCGCCTCGTTCGGCATGAGCATCGGCGGTGCGCTTGGTGGCGTGCCAGTCATCACCGGGGTTTCGCCGGGCGGCGGCACCGGCTCGGGCGAGACGAACTGGATCCCGGAGCAATCCGGCCTGATCTCGTCGGGCAAGATGGACGTCACCGTCGGCGGCAACACGCATCTGGGCGCCGGCAAGATCATCTCCGAAAGCGGGGATCTCACGCTCGACACCGGCACGCTGACACATGAGAACTTCTCCGGCTCGCAGAACTATGAGGGCTTCGACGTCCAGGCCGATATCGACCTGACGCCGAGGAACGAAGCGGGCGAGAAACAGCAGCAGCCGGGCGACACTTCGCAGCCGCGTACCAGCGCCGAAGGCTCCTATCAGCTCGACGACACGCGTCAGACGGTGCGCGCCACCGTCGGGCCGGGCGAGATCACCATCCGTGACAAGGAGAAGCAGACAGCACTGGAGGCCGAAGGCAAGACCGAGGACCTCACCGCCCTCAACCGCGATCCCAACAAGGCCTACGAGATCACGAAAGACAAGCATGTCGATGTGGAGTTCTATCTGTCGGATACGTCGGTAAAGAAGGCTCTGGAAGCGGGTAAAACGGTCGCGGACATCATCGTCGATGCGCTCGGTCGCATGGCGAGCGACGGCAAGCTCGGGCAGCAGGATTATGCCTCGGCCGTCCAGCTGGCGCGCTACAAAGATGATCCGAATGTCATCGCTCAACTCAATGAATGCGGCCAACGGCAGGGTTTCAATCGCTTCAACCCGTTCGACTGGCTTGTAACGCCAGCCTACGCGCAGGGCGCCTGCTTGATCAAAACGCCGGAAGGCACGTTCACGATCAGCCCGTTTGGCGCAAGGACCTGCCAAGCCACCTTCGGCGCGTTAACCTCCAGTGCCGGCATGATCGGGCTGGCAGCCGGTGCCATCCTGTTGGCCACCACCACCTCGGCGGGCGGCGGCAAGATCGACGAAACGCGCAGGATGGACGACGGCACGGTCGTGCATCTGACCGGCAACGGCGCCGACCTGTCCCGCAAGGCCGATCTCGTCATGGCGGACGGCAGCAGGGCAAGCCTCGACTTTATGCTCGATCCGAATACCGGTGAACTGATTTTGACTGGCGGCACGATTAACGGCAAGCCGATGGCCCGTCCATCGCTGCAGAACGTTATTTACTCCATGCAGTCTGGTGGCATGAAGAATATCGTGCTCAGTGAAAATGCAGGTATGGGCCATAATGGCGGTCCGCCGCTGGATGATGACCGAACTGGAAATAACGGCAATAATCAGAATCCGAATGGTGTTCCGCCCGCTGCAGTCAGCGTGCTGCAACACATTCAACAAACCGGGCAAAAACCGAATGGATATGTCGGGGACCGCACATTTGCAAATGATGGACGAGGCGGTGGTCAAGTCCTACCTCGACAAGATTCTCAAGGGAATCCAATCACATATAAAGAGTACGACATCAATCCGTACACGAGGGGCGTGAATCGTGGTGCAGAAAGAATTGTGATTGGAAGTGACGGGAATGCTTATTATACGTCAGACCACTATAATACATTTACAAAGATGTGGCCATAAATGGAGAACGCGATGGTTTTAGAAGAAATTTTATTAAGCTGTGACAAGCCGTGGATACTGAAATCTTATGAAAATGCATTGGCAGATAGATTTCAATGGACAATTATCTTGAATGGAAAATCAATGATGAATTTAGAAACGCTATACGATGAAATATCGAAAGCTTTTCATTTTCCGCCATATTTTGGCAGGAACTATAATGCCTTATCAGAGATGCTTTCCGATTTGAGCTGGTTTGAAAGGAATGCATATTCTATTTTAGTTGAAAACTCGTCATTTGTACTTGCAGATGAAAAAGAAAGTGCCTTAACGGGTCTCTTAGATGTGTTGTCAAACGTGGGTGAAGAATGGAGCCAGCCGATAGACCAAGGGGAGCCGTGGGATAGGCCAAGCATTCCTTTTCATGCAATATTTCAAATTGATAAAGCCGAGATGCGTACTCCGCTTAAAGCACTACCTCTGGTGTAGTTCCGATTATTGCCCCTGAATCATCTGTGGACACCCCCGTAAGTGCAAGAGGATTTTTCCAGGCTCGGTAATTGCGCGTAGTCGGGTGCTGACATCTGTCCGGCCTCTGTTGCGACCATCTGGATGCCGCGGGCCCGTATGGGAGTTCGCGGATCGGTTCCAAATCATTAAAGCGTGCTCTGAGTACTCCGTTCAGGCCTGGTTTTTCCGATCCCGTCTCTTATCGACTGTGCGCCATACCGTCCTTTCGACCTTCCTACACCTTCGACGCCTCCTGTTTACGGCCGGTTTGCCGGACCACGGAGCTGGCTCCGAGAATAAGGAGGCGCCGCAATGTTCGCTCGCCCATTTTCGATGTCGCGCCAAGTTTCTGTTTTCCACCAGTAGATCGCTGAAGTGGCGTCAGGCCGAGCCAGGCGGCAAAATCACGCCCTTTTTTGAAGGTCGCCGCCGCTGGAGCCAAAGCTACCAATGCCGTCGCTGTTATCGGCCCTACACCTGGGATCGTCGTAAGCCGCCGAGCGTCCGCGTCTTCCCGGGCGCGACGTGCGATCTCGTGGTCGAGCCGCCTGATCCGGTCCTCCAGCGATCGCAGAGTATCGACCAACAGAGCGAGCGCCAGACGAGCTGCGTCCGGCAAAGTGTTCTTATCATCCGTCACGCATTGTATGAGCCCGGCAACATGCGGTGGACCCTGAGCGGTGACGAAGCCATATTCGGCGAGGTGACCGCGGAGCGAGTTGATAACCTGCGTTCGCTGTCGCACCAGCAAGTCCCGAGCCCGAAAGACAACGGCACTGGCCTGAGCATTCTCACTCTTTACAGGGACGAAACGCATTGTCGGACGCTGGGCAGCTTCGCAAATTGCCTCGGCGTCGGCAGCGTCGTTTTTCTGTCGCTTCACGAACGGCTTGACGTAGGCCGGCGAGATCAATCTAACAGTGTGGCCAAATTTGCCGATCTCCCGAGCCCAGTAATGCGCGCCGGCACATGCCTCCATGGCAACCAGGCACACGGGCTGCTTGGCGAAGAATTCGAGCACGTTCTTCCGGCGCAATTGTTTGCGGAAAACCACAGCACCGGAGGCGTCCGCCCCATGTGCCTGAAACACGTTCTTCGCCAAATCCAGACCGATTGTGCTAATTTCCATCGTGGACACTCCTTTTCTCCGGTGGCTGCAACAACCACCATTCTGGCACATCGATGCCGTCGAGGGGGTGTCCACATGGGGTAATCGCGGGAGCGACGCCCTTTGAAACCGATCATGATCTTGGAAGGCGGCTGTTCCCCGATAAGATGAAATACGGGCTCTCGACTGGACGCCGGGCCCAGCATCAATGGAGAACAGCCATGACAGAGTATATCGGTCTCGACGTATCAATGAAAGAGACGGCAATCTCGATCCGCCGTGAGGGTAAGCGGATCTGGCGCGGGAAGTGCGCCTCTGATCCCGCCGTCATTGCCGAACTTATCCGCAAGCGCGCACCAATTGTAAAACGGGTGGTGTTCGAAACAGGGCCTTTGTCGGTATGGTTCTATCATGCACTGCGCGCCGAGAGGCTGCCGGCCATTTGCATCGATGCCCGTCACGCCAAAGCAGCGCTCGATATGGCGGCGAACAAGACAGATGCAAATGATGCCGATGGTTTGGCACACCTGGCAGAAGTCGGATTCTTTCGCGAAGTGCGGGTGAAAGGTTTCGACAGCATGTTAGCCCGCACGCTTGTCGCGGCGCGCACCCGGTTGGTCCGGATGACCACCGAGCTTTCCAACCAAATCCGCGGCATCATGAAGACTTTCGGTCTGGTTGCGTATTCCGCTGAAGCCGGCCATTGATTCCGAAACGAAGCCGGCCATCCATTCCGATTTCATTCCGGCCAGCATTCCGATTTGAAGCCGGTCAGTCGATGCTCCCCTGGGTCGTTGTTTTGATGGCTCCTGATTGTCGCGCGGTCAAGCCTC
>NZ_LNTU01000013.1 GCF_001558695.1 Paramesorhizobium deserti | reverse complement strand
CGCGGTTTATTGCCGACAATGTGGAGTCGGGTTCAAACGTACTGATGCTGCGTATCCTGCCAGGCGTGGATGTTCTCGAAACGCGTTATTCCGCGGGACGTCGTATCCTTGACGACGCTGGCCTGAACATTGTCGGCGCCGAGTTCACCGACGGCGACAACGCCAAGACCAAGTCGATTGTGGAAGACTATCTTCAGCGCGGCAGGATCGACGCCGTGTGGATGGACGCGGGTGCGACCGCGGTCGCCGCGGTCGAAGCCTTCGAGGATGGAGGACACGACATTCCGGTGTTCGTGGGCGAGGATCAGCAGGACTTTCTGCAGAAGTGGCGTGCGCTCGGCATGAAGGCGATCGCTCCAACTTACCCAACCTATCAATGGCGCACGCCAATCATCGCGGCCATGAGCATCCTCAAGGGCGAAGCTGTTCCGGGTCCGGAGTGGGTGCTGCCGCAGCCCGCCATTACCCAGGAGACGCTGGACGATTACATCAACGACAAGATGCCGCCGCTGCATTACGCGATGTGCGGCTGCGAAGACATGCCAAACTATCCGCAAGCCTGGGGTGGTAGCAAGTAAACCAAAACACCCTACCTGAAGGACATTGGGCGCCTTTGGGCGCCCATATCGCTGCTTGCCCTGGACGCGCGAGCTGCCCTTGAGCAGACGCTCAGTCATTCACGCGTGTGTAGACGGCGCGCGTCGCCAGTGCCTCCTGCTGTCCGGGGCGTGTGAAGTAGAGCTCAATGACGTGTCGATTATTGTTCTCGATTTTGATTACAGTGCGCATGCCAAGACGCTTGCCCACTGTCTCTTCACCCGCGACGCCCTGATCGGTGAAGACTCCGGACATACTGATCGGGATTTGACTTCCCGATCCGGGGGTGCCTTCATAGTACATCATTGTTGTGTTGACAGTATCGATCGTGATCCACTCGTATCGGTCGTCCATGATGCTGTAGCCGAGCCAGCCTTTGCGCCAGACCGGCGCTCCGTCCGTCGCCCGGAACAGGGCGACCAATGGACAGCGCTCGGCGCCGAGGTAGTCGTCGCCACTATCGAGGATGTTGATGCAATGGCCGATGCGCTCAAAGGCGCATCGGGAGCGTTCCTGCTCAATCCGCCACCGGTGAGCTGCGATCCATATGCACGGACGGAGGAACTCGGTGCATCGCTTGCCGAGGCAGCGCGCCGGGCGTACCTGCCCAAGGCCGTCGTTCTGTCGTCCATTGGCGCGCAGCACGCCTCGGATGTAGGTGTCATTGCCACTCTCAACCGTATCGAGATGCTTCTTGACGGTGTGGCACCGGCGACTGCCTTTTTGCGATCGGGCTATTTCGTCGAGACATGGAGCGAAGTGCTGGAAGTCGCCATATCGGACGGCGTGCTGCCGACCTTTATCAAACCGTCCCAGAAAATCCCGATGGTGAGCACGATCGACGTTGGGCGTGCGGCCGCCGCGCTGCTCTGCGAGGATTGGAGCGGGAACCGGGTCATGGAGCTGAGCGGGCCGGAGGATTGGAGCGCCAGCGATGTGGCGACGGCATTTTCCCTGGTACTCGGCCGCCCGGTAGTACCGATACCGGTCCCGCCGGAGGAGCGCTCGGCACTTCTTGCTCAGGACGGCGTGCCTACTGAGGTAGCGAATGCGCTTCTCGGCATGTATGAGGGAATCACCAACGCTCGGTTCATGCGTCAGGGCAGCAGCGAGCACCGGCGCGGCACGGTCTCTCTGGAAGCGGCGGTGGAGCGTATGGGGCGCCAAGTCTAACGGCACGCTCGCTTCGCCGCACCAAAGCATGGATCATCAATAAAGCGACTGGCAATCTTCCTGCGGTTCAAAATCTTATTGGGCACACCAGGATCGAAAACACCGCAAGATATCTTGGTGTGTGAACGTAGAAGATGCGCTGGAGCTGTCCGAAGCGACGGAAGTCTGACCGACAGCAGCCCCGCCATACTGGCTGGGCCAGTTGCCACGTTGGGGTGGGATGCCGGCAGTCTGGCTTATGCAGGGACTTTTCAGGGTTGTGTGCGTCAAGTTCTGCAAATTTGGGCGGCCATGAAGCTGGTCATGCGGCTTTTCGGAGTTCGAGCTTCTTGTGCTCGCGCAGGTCGTCCATGTTGATGTAGCGGTTTGCCTCCATCCAGTTCTCGTTGGTTTCGACGGCGAGCGCCCTGACGAGGCGCAGGCAGCTTTCGGCATTGGGGAAGATGCGCACGACATAGGTGCGGCGCCTGATCTCCTCGTTGAGGCGCTCCAGCATGTTGGTGCTCTTGAGATGCTTGTGGTGCTGGCGCGGCAGCCGGAAGAAGGTCAGCGTGCGCTCGATGTTCTCCTCGGCCCATGCCGTCAGCCGCGGGTAGCGGGCCGACCATTTGGCAAGCCATGCGGCGAGATCGGCCTTGGCCTCGGCGAGATCGCGGCGATCATAGAGCCAGCGCAGTTCCTGAAGACAGTCGTCGCCGTGCTTGCGCGGCAGATGATCGAGCGCGTTCCTGAGGAAGTGGACGTAGCAGCGCTGCCATGCGGCCTCGGGGATCACCTCGCCGATGGCGGCGACGAGGCCGGCATGGTCGTCGGACACGACCAGCTCGACCCCCCTGAGGCCGCGCGCCTTCAGCCCGACGAGGAAGTCCCGCCATGCCGAGCAGCTCTCGCGATTGGCCATCTCGACGGCCAGGATCTGGCGCCTTCCGTCCCAGTCGATGCCGACCGCGATCAGCACCGCCTGGCTCATCACCACGCCTCCCTCGCGCACCTTCTCGTAGCGGGCGTCGAGGATCAGATAGGGGAAGGGCTCCTGAAGCGGGCGCCCGGCGAAGGCGGCCAGGCTCTCGTCCAGACGCTTGTTGATGGCCGAGATGGCGGAGGCCGAGAAGGCGTGGCCGCACAGTTCCTCGGTGATCGCCTTGACCTTGCGCGTCGACACGCCCTGCACGTACATCTCGGCCAGCGTCGCCACCAAGGCCCGCTCGGAGCGCTGATAGCGCTCGAACAGCTCGGTGGAGAAGCGCCCGGCCCGATCCTGCGGAACCCTGAGCTCCAGCTTGCCGACCCGGGTCACGAGCGTGCGCCCGTAATGGCCCGAGCGATAGCCCAGCCGCTCCGGCGTGCGCTCCCCCTTCGAGGCTCCAAGCGCTTCGTCCATCTCGGCTTCCAGCACCTCCTGCATGACGGCGCGGATCACCTCGCGCAGCCCGTCGGGGCTCGAAAGCAGAATGTCTTTGACGGCGGCGCTGGCGGTCTTAACTTCAGTCTTGGTCATGGCGGCGTTCCTTCGCGGGAATCAGGTGACGTTGGACATCACCAGACTGCCATGACCGCCCCTCTCAGCGAATTTGCAGAACTCTCTGCACACTACCCTTTTCAGGGAGTTGACGCACGGCTACGGCGGGCGTCAAGCTGCGTATTCACGCTCCTTTTCTGTCAGGCAGCGAGTGGCCGAAGTGCCCGGACGAGGCTCGCCGCGTCGAGCCGAAACCCGTCATATACGACGCGGCCATCGGGCGCGATCACCACGAACCAGGGGGTTCCGCTGGAGCGATATGTCTCCATGATCGCGAGCACGGCATCCGCCAAGACCGGGTCAGCAACAGCATGCCCAAAGGGAACACGCAGTCCATATCGTCGTTGATTTTCCCGCAGACGGTCGAAGGTGTTGACATCCGAACCCTCGAACGCGGTCTGGATGGCTGCCATGCCAACGCCCTTACCGTGAAATTTCTCGGCAAGCGTCACCAAGGTAGGAAAGCCATGTGCATGACAGCCTGCACACCAGTCCTGAAAGAAGTACAGTATCTTAAAGCCTCGCCCCAACTCGGCCAACGTCAAGGGGCTGCGCTCATCGCCATTATCATCGATCCACCGGACATGCTCGAGCGGAGGAGCAGGCAGACCCACAATTCCCGACTCCATGAAATCCTCCATTAGCGGGCTCTCGGCACGCCGCCGTGAGCAGCCGGTTTGCTAGAGCGTCGTGTCCCCAATTGGACGCGGAAACGGCGCTCCAGCTTTTTGTTTTAACCGCATTTCCAACGCCAAGCGATTCCACCTGACTGAAGATACTCTAAGCGGCAGTACCGGTTCTGCGCGGCAACACCCAGTTCGGACGTGGAAAATGGCAGGTATACCCGTGCGGAATGCGTTCGAGATAATCCTGGTGCTCGGGCTCTGCCTCCCAGAAATCACCGACTTGCTCGACTTCGGTGATGACCTTGCCAGGCCATAGTCCCGACGCATCAACATCCGCGATCGTATCGAGTGCAATGGCCCTCTGCTCATCGCGGGTGAAATAGATCGCCGAGCGGTAGCTCGTGCCGACATCATTCCCCTGACGATTGAGCGTCGTCGGATCATGGATCTGGAAAAAGAATTCGAGCAATCGACGATAGGTGATCTGAGAGGGATCGAAGATAATCTCTATCGCCTCGGCATGGGTGCCGTGATTGCGATAAGTCGCATTCGGCACGTCACCACCTGTATACCCGACCCGGGTCGAGATCACACCCGGCAACTTGCGGATGAGGTCCTGCATGCCCCAAAAGCAGCCGCCGGCGAGAACAGCACGTTCGGTCGTCATTGGATGTCCTCCACCTGGTTGAGATATTCACCGTAACCTTGGCTTTCCATCTCGTCACGCGGCACGAAGCGCAGCGAAGCCGAATTGATGCAGTAGCGCAGGCCGCCACGATCGTTCGGCCCGTCTGGAAATACGTGGCCGAGATGGCTATCGCCATGCGTCGAACGCACTTCCGTCCGGATCATGCCGTGGCTGGTGTCGGTGAGCTCATTCACGTTTGCGGGTTCGATAGGCTTGGTGAAGCTCGGCCACCCGCAGCCCGACTCATATTTGTCCGACGATGCAAACAGCGGTTCACCTGAGACGATGTCGACATAAATACCTGGTTCCTTGTTATAGAGAAGGGCACCGGTTCCCGGACGTTCGGTCCCATTCTGCTGTGTCACCCGATATTCCTCAGGCGACAGCTTGGCGATCGCGGCTTCTGTTTTCTTATAGGCAGCCATCAATTTCTCCTTCGAGTTCCTGCCATGGAAAATGGATACTCGATCGGAAGATGTCCAATACGCCGCGACTATAGTTTCGATGCTACCACCGACATGCGATAGGAATGCTTGTGCGGTGACCGCCCGTAAGATCGACACGCGCGGAATTCACGACCACACATAACGCTCGATGAGCATGCGAAGCTGCCGCAGCGCCACTGCTGTTCCCGATCCTGAAACAGATTGGAATGCGACCGTCCGTGACAGGTCCAGGGTATCGACCGGGCGTAACGTCAGTCCCCCTACGATTGCCGAGCGTTCAGGTAGCATGCAAACGCCGACGCCTGCTGCCACGGCTTGTTGAATTAAATCCTCTCGTTCGGATCTGAGCCGCGGGATCATGATAATCGCGCGTTCGTGCAGATGGTTTTGCACGCGGGTGCGGAATTCGCACTGGAGCCGATCAAGGTATGGTTGCTCCGACAGCTCGGCAAGCGAGACCGAGGCCTCGTTTGCCAATCTGTGCCCTTGCGCCATTGCCAGTAGCAGTCGCTCACGAAACATCTCAACGGTGGCGATCTTGGTGTTTCCGGCTGTCGGATCCGTGCAGAAGCACCCGTCAATCTGGCCGCTGAGGAGGAGCTCCATTCCCTGGTCGCGTGTGATGGGCTGTAGAACCAGTTCGAGCATCGGCATCTGTCGAAGGCTGTGCTGCAAGAACCCGGTAATCAGCGCCGGCGCGATGGTGTTCACGAGGCCTAGCGTCAAGGTCTCGCGGCGGCCGCGAACCCTGTTAAGGGATATCGCCCGAATCCGCTGCTCGCGGTCCGCGATTGCGGCGAATTCGGCTCTTATCTCGCGGCCAAGCGCTGTCAGTCGACTATCTTTTCCATCGCGATAGACCAACGTTCCGCCCAGCTCTTGTTCGAGCCGCTGTATCGCGCGGGTAAGCGTGGGCTGAGACACCCCGCTCCGTATGGCCGCTTCAGTGAAGTTAAGCGTGTCCGCCAGGTTCAGGAAATATCGAATCTGATTGAGTTCCATTGTTCTTTCTTCGCCGCTGCCTCAGGCGCCGCCTTCAGACCGCGCAAGCACTGTCGATTTCAGCAATTACTGGCTCGTATGGAAACTATACATGCCAGCTATTGGTAATTTTCGTGCCACGCTGCGACAACAGAAATGTCCAACAAGCACTGCCAGTTCGCTATCCATACCCGCCAGCAAGCGGCATTTCCACCAACGAGACAAACGACCGAGGAGGCAATTCCGATGAAAGCAATTGTGGTAACGGATCAGGCGGCTGGAACGGCCGGGATGAAGCTGGTGGAGCGGCCGGAGTCGCGGGCGGCGATAAACGACGTCGTCGTCCAGGTTCATGCGTCGGGATTCGTCTCGACCGAACTGGAATGGCCCTCGACCTGGACCGATCGACGCGGCAGTGACCGAACACCGTCGATCCCCGGACACGAGCTGGCCGGAGTGGTCACCGCTCTCGGCTACGGAACCACAGGTCTTTCATTGGGACAGCGGGTATTCGGTCTCGCGGACTGGTATCGCGATGGCACATTGGCGGAATACATAGCCATGGAGGCACGCAACCTCGCGCCGCTGCCGGGCGACGTCGACTTCACGGTGGGCGCGAGCTTGCCAATCTCAGGTCTGACCGCGTGGCAGGGATTGTTCCAGCACGGCCGTCTTCAGGCGGGGCAGAGCGTCCTCGCGCACGGCGCGGCTGGCGCGGTCGGCTCGATGGTGACGCAACTCGCCCGGGAGGCGGGGGCCTACGTCGTCGGCACCGGACGAGCCGCCGACCGTCAAAAGGCGCTCGACTTCGGCGCAAATGAATTCATCGACCTTGAAAACGACGCCCTGGAAGACGTCGGTGCAGTCGATCTGGTGTTCGATGTCATCGGCGGCGACATCCAGAAGCGATCCGCGGCCCTGATTCGAGCCGGAGGAACGCTGGTGACTGTCGTCGGGCCGGTCGAGTCGCGGCCCGGCGACGGCCTGGCGGTCGACTTCGTTGTCGAGTCCGATCGTACCCAACTGAGTGAAATCGTCCAGCGGGTGCGGGACGGACGACTGCGGACGAACATCGGCGACGTTTCGACCCTCGACGGGGCCGTCGCAACCTTCAACACGACCGAGCGACGCACGGGGAAGACGGTCATCCGCGTTCACCCGTGAGGGCTGGGGAAGAATGAGAGCATTCGCAACACCTGCAAGGTATCTTCTTGCCAGATTGGTCCCCATGCGCATTCGACCGTGACACGCCCAAATCGCCCGCGTCCCGCCAGGACCGGCCATTATGGCCTTGGCGAGGGTGCGATCGTCGGGATTGGTTATTGATGCCAAGGATCATCCCTTATCGTGCGAAGTGGTCCACTTTTCACGTTAACTACGGTGGTCACGATCGCTGCGCGCTCGGCGAATGCCATATAGTTGCATTGATGACGGTTTATGTGACGCCACGCGCGCGATCGATGATGCGTTGCTGACGCTTTGATATGATTTGCTGGCTCGCCTGCATGCGAACGGTCCGCTGCAACGCCTTCAGCCGCTCGTGCATTGCCTCAAAAGCAGGCCGCTGCGCCAGCGGCACGCGATTGATGATATCCTTCTCACCGCGCAGGATGGCGTTGCGACCGAAGCGCGCGTCGAGCGCCCTGCTGATCGTGGCGAACTCTTGGCCGATGGCGGGATCGAGCGAACCGACGGCCACGTCGAGCTTGCCGCCTTTCTTCTTCATCTCAGATGCCAGCTGGCGCAGGGCGTCTTCAGCGGCCTGCGATAATCCGGGGATGGCGACCGCCATACGGCGGCGCTCTTCCGTGATGACCTGATGCTCCGCGTCGAAGACGCTGACATAAGCCGCGCCAAGCGAGCGCAAACGGACGGCGGCCTCGGGGACGGACTGCAAAGCCTCCTTCCGTTCCCGGCCGGGGGCGAGCATACGATCCATCAGACGTCCGGAGCCGCGCAGCGCACCATAGGGTTCCTTGGCCACGGCCGCCGCGATCCGCTCAACCGCAAAGCCCTTGACGATCAAGTCCTCTAGTCTATCGACGGCGCCGGCTGGATCGCGCCAGATGCGTGTAGCGATCTCGGCGAGAGCAGCACGATTGTGACGATAGTGCTGGGCGGCAAGTGCTCGTGGGCGCGCTTCATCATCCGCCGGCGTTTTGAACTCCGTTACGGCGGCAAGCATCGGCAATACGGCTTTTGCCTCCTTCTCGAACTCAACACTTGCACCGGCAACGATCTTCGAACGGTCCTTTCCCTCGGCTAGATGCTGTTGCTCGGTGAAACGACGAACGACCTCGAAAAGCCGCGTAAGCTTCCCGAACCGTTCATCCATGAGATCTTCCGGCATGCGTTCGGCCACGTTGCGCCTGGCGATCGCATCGGCCTTCGCGGTGAAGGCACTCCAGCCGAAGCGGGCCGTCAATGCATCACTCACCGCCTTCACCTCCTGAACGAACAAGCGATCTTCGGCGGCAAAGGCAAAGGCCGTCTTCCAGGCATCGTCACCACCTTGCTTGCGCACCGCCTCGATTTCGACGAGACGCGCCATCGCCTGCTTCGAGAGTGCCGGGATCGACAGGGCCATATGAGCGCGCCGCATCCGCTCATGCTCGCGGAACCGTTCGGCGTTCCGGCGGAACTCGGTCACCTGCGCCCGGACCAGCGGCCGCAAATCCTCCAATGCCGCCGCTGCTGAAGCACGTTTATCGCGCGCCGCTCGACTGTTGACCATATTGTCAGCGCCCCGCAGGCGTCCGAGCCGGTCCGGTGTGTTGTCGAGATCGCCGGTGAGCGCGCGAGGTTCGACGGCGGTATCCGAGGCGAGTGCGTTAAGGCTGACAAGCGCCGCATCGGGATCGTGATAAATCCTTTCAAGCAACGGCAGCGAACTCCCGTGTGCCGCGGGCGGGTCGCCGATGAGGAGGTCGATCGCATTGTTGAAGAGATCGCCGCGCGATTTCGCAAAGAGGAAAGGAAGGGGGTGGCTCACGCAACTGCTTCGCCGCGTCGACCAACGGATGGCGCGACTGGAACGCCGGCGGAGGCTTCTCATGAAAGCTGATCGCAAGCGTGAGACGCGGGAGAAATTCCTGCTCGGCGGCATCGTCGTGAGAGCAGGACTGTCGAAGGCCGACCGCGCTTTCCTGCTCGGCGGTTTGCTGGAATTGGCAAGAGTCGCTCCGGGCTCCACTGAGCATCGACGCCTGCGCGATATCGGCGAAAATGCGTTTAAGACCTCGCCACTGGATATGGCGTTATCGCCGATCGGGGAGACACGGGAATGGGGTTGAAGAGCAAGCCACATCCCAGCGTGCTGCTTGTTCTGGTGCCGATCGCCGTCACTGCCTTTACTGTCTACGTCGTCGGCTGGCGATGGCCCGGACTGGCCGCCAGCCTGTCCGGGAAAGCGGCATACTGGTTCCTGCGGGCTTCACCCTCGCCGCCACTCTTATTCGGACCGCTGGCGGGGTTGCTGAGTGTATGGGCGCTGCCGTTGCACCGGCGAAGGCCGGTGGCCGTGGCAAACCTTTCGTGTTTTTTGGCCGTCGCCGGTTTCTACGCGCTGCGCGAATTCGGCAGACTTGCTCCGTTGGTGAACAATGGCACGGTCTCATGGGATCGGGCGCTTTCCTATCTCGACTTGGTCGCCGTCATCAGCGCGGTCACCGGCTTCATGGCCGTAGCGGTGGCCGCGCGCATTTCGACCGTGGTTCCCGAACCGGTGAAACGCGCCAGACGAGGAACCTTCGGTGATGCGGATTGGCTGTCGATGTCGGCGGCCGGAAAGCTGTTTCCGCCGGACGGAGAAATCGTCGTCGGTGAGCGCTACCGCGTCGACAAGGAAATCGTCCATGGGCTGCCGTTCGATCCAGACGATCGGACCACATGGGGGCAAGGCGGCAAGGCCCCGCTGCTCACCTACAAACAGGATTTCGATTCCACTCATATGCTGTTCTTCGCCGGGTCAGGTGGCTACAAAACCACAAGCAACGTCGTACCGACGGCGCTGCGCTATACCGGCCCGCTGATCCCGCTGCTCACCTACAAACAGGATTTCGATTCCACTCATATGCTGTTCTTCGCCGGGTCAGGTGGCTACAAAACCACAAGCAACGTCGTACCGACGGCGCTGCGCTATACCGGCCCGCTGATCTGTCTCGATCCCTCCACCGAGGTCGCGCCCATGGTGGTCGAGCATCGCACCCGCGTCCTTGGGCGCGAGGTCATGGTGCTCGACCCGGCGAATCCGATCATGGGCTTCAACGTGCTGGACGGCATCGAGACGTCGAAAAGACAGGAAGAGGACATTGTCGGCATCGCGCATATGCTTCTGTCGGAGAGCGTCCGCTTCGAAAGCTCGACGGGATCCTACTTCCAGAACCAGGCGCACAATCTCCTGACAGGCCTGCTTGCGCACGTCATGTTCTCACCGGAATATGAGGGACGGCGCAATTTGCGCAGTCTCCGGCAGATCGTCTCGGAGCCTGAGCCGTCCGTGCTCGCCATGTTGCGCGACATTCAGGAAAATTCGCGATCTGAATTCATCCGCGAAACGCTGGGTGTCTTCACGAACATGACCGAACAGACATTCTCCGGGGTCTATTCGACCGCCTCGAAGGACACGCAGTGGCTTTCCCTCAACAGTTATGCCGCGCTCGTCTGCGGCAACGCGTTCAGGTCGAGCGACATCGTTTCGGCAAGGAAAGATGTCTTTTTGAACATCCCGGCGTCGATCCTGCGCTCCTATCCGGGCATTGGCCGCGTGATCATCGGCTCGCTGATCAACGCCATGGTGCGGGTCGATGGCACATACAGGCGCCGGGCGCTCTTCATGCTCGATGAAGTGGATCTGCTTGGCTACATGCGAGTGCTTGAGGAGGCACGCGATCGCGGCCGCAAATATGGTATCAGCATGATGCTGATGTACCAGTCGGTTGGGCAGCTGGAACGGCATTTCGGGAGGGATGGCGCGACGTCCTGGATCGAAGGCTGCGCCTTTGCATCGTACGCCGCGATCAAGGCGCTCGACACGGCCCGCAACGTCTCGGCGCAATGCGGCGAGATGACAGTGGAGGTGAAAGGCAGCTCCCGCAACATTGGCTGGGACATGAAGAGCGGCGCCTCGCGCAAATCGGAGAGTCTCAACTTCCAGCGTCGACCGCTGATCATGCCGCACGAAATCACCCAGACGATGCGCAAGGACGAGCAGATCATCATCGTGCAGGGCCACAGCCCGATCCGCTGCGGGCGGGCGATCTACTTCCGGCGAAGGGAGATGGATCAGGCGGCGAAGGCCAACCGCTTCGTCAAGGCGACCCCATGAGGCTATTCCCTGCCTCATCGGGAAATGCTCTCTATCGATCACGTCGATGATACCGCCCGAACGGATCCTCCGCACCAGGTGGCGTGAACCAATCGAGGAAGAGCGTATAACCGATCGCAAAGGCAACGAGCCCGATCGCCATCAGGCCAAAGGCCCAGAAGGGCATGCCATTGGCCGCATGGGGATGGGCGTGGACGACGATCGACATTGGCAGCATGACGATCGCGGCCAGGGTCATGAACCCGGTGAAGGGACGGAACATGCAAAGAATATAGAACGCCAGATACCACGCGCCGTAGAGCGCGACCTGGACGAGACCGAGGAGGATCAGGATGGGAAGGCGGACGGTGAACCTGAGCGCGCTCGAAGCGGAACTGTGCTTCGCCGTGCCGGTTTCGCGTTCAGCACATCGCGGCTCAATCGGCATGACGGGCTCCTCGGGGCCGAGACTATCGGTTTCGTGAGAGTCTAGTTTGCAAGAGGGATCAAAGCAAGAACGGGTTGGCGGAGCATGATCTGGCGTCCGGGCGACGGCCGGTCCGTCGCCCAGTCATCCGATTGGGTTTCGCATTTGGCCGAAGGCTTCGTCAGCAAGAAATGAAAGGAGGCGCGAACGCCTCCCTTGTAATTCAGACGCGTGCCACGATGAAGACGATGCCAATGTCCCGTCGGATCGTGTCCAGGATTTCCCCCAGCCCTTCCAGTTCCTTCGTCAGCAAGAAATGAAAGGAGGCGCGAACGCCTCCCTTGTAATTCAGACGCGTGCCACGATGAAGACGATGCCAATGTCCCGTCGGATCGTGTCCAGGATTTCCCCCAGCCCTTCCAGTTCCTTCGCCGGAACGATCGTGTAGTCGAGACCAGCACGGCAAATCGTACCGTCGCAGACAACGTCCTCGTAGGTTTGATCCAGCACCGAGAATGGTCCGTTGTCGATCCACCGACGTTCGAAAGAGGTCCAGGTGTGATACAAATCGTACCACTCGTCCCCATCCACGGTTCCTTTTTCCGCGGCAAGACGTTGCTCTGCCGCAGCCTCTTCATGGAGATCAGTGCATACCCTGTCGAGCTTTCCGGCGAGCGTTTCGTGAAGGCTGCGTGCGAAGTCGGTCTTGCATGCATCACGGTTGACGAGAACCGTTGCGCGAATGGCGACGGCGGTCGGGATGAGGTCGAGTGCATTGAACTTGATCATAATTGTCT
>NZ_LNTU01000012.1 GCF_001558695.1 Paramesorhizobium deserti | reverse complement strand
AGCTCAGTGAATCATGCGCGAGCAAATGAAGCGAGACGCTTTTTCAACGGCCTGCTAGAGCCGTTTCGTTTGTGCCTTAATCGGAGTCGCGGGTTTGTGCGTTGAACGACTTGTTCTGATTCCCTGATTGTATGTGATTTGGGAAGGAGCAACGGGATGGCACGAGCCTACAGCCTAGACTTGCGACAGCGCGTCATGGAGACAATCGATGAGGGTCTGTCGACGCGGGAACCAGCATGCCGGTTTCGGCCGGGATTTCAACGTCCGGTGCATGCTGCTGGGAAGCCGCGCCTCACGGCCATTGATTTCTGCTGAGAACTGACCCGTGCCAGCCAGATATTTCCATTGAGAATTGGCTTTGACGCACATTTGCTGATGTACAGCTCCTACATTGCGTCGATCAATCGCGCTTGCAGCAGATCGAGTTTTGCCCGTCCGTACATCTGGCGTTTGATGAGTTTCATGCGTGTGATTTGACCTTCGGTTTACCCATTCGACCAAAGGGAGGTCATAGAGTGCGTATTCCGCTGAAGCCGGCCATTGATTCCGAAACGAAGCCGGCCACCCATTCCGATTTCATTCCGGCCAGCATTCCGATTTGAAGCCGGCCAGTCGATGCTCCCCTGGGTCGTTGTTTTGATGGCTCCTGATTGTCGCGCGGTCAAGCCTCGGATGGAGTGTGGCGCTGCTTTCGCAGGCTCTCGCCGCTGAGTTCAATGCGGTAGGCGCTGTGGACGAGGCGATCGAGGATGGCGTCGGCGAGGGTCGGATTGCCGATCATGTCGTACCAGTGATCGACGGGCACCTGGCTCGTGACGATGGTGGATCGCTTCTCATAGCGATCCTCGATGATCTCCAGGAGATCGCGGCGCTGCTCGTCGCTGAGCTTCTCCGGCCCCCAGTCGTCGAGGATGAGCAGGTCGGTTCTGGCGAGTGCCTTGAGGACTTTCGGGTAGCGGCCGTCGCCGCGCGCCAGCGCAAGGGTGGCGAACAGCCTGGGCAGGCGATGATAGGCGACGGAGAAGTCCTCGCGGCATGCCTTGTGTCCGAGTGCGCAGGCAAGCCAGCTCTTGCCGACGCCGGCTGGCCCGATCAGCAGGAGACTGTGATGTTGCCTGATCCAGTCGCATCCGGCGAGCTTCAGGAACAGATTGCGGTCAAGGCCGCGGGCGGCGCGGAAGTCGATGTTCTCGACCTGGGCGTCATGGCGGAGCCTTGCCGCGCGGGCTCTCGCCTCGAAGCGCTTCTGGCGGCGCGTCGTCGCCTCGCGCTCCAGAAGAAGAGCGAGCCATTCGCCATGCTCGAGGCTTCTCACTTCCGGTTGGGCCTCGAGCTCGTGATAGGCGCTCGCCATGCCGGAGAGGCCGAGTTCGCGCAGCATGTCGATGGTGGGATTGGTCAGCATGGTCTTGGTCCTCAATGAAAGTAGCTGGGGCCGCGCAGGTTGGCGTGCTCCATGACGGCGGCAGGTTCGGTGGAATGTCTGTTGGATTTGTGGGTGGCGATGAGAGCGGTAATGGTCTTGCAGGTCAGCCCGCCGATCTCGACGGCACGCGCCGACACAGTCTCGGCGCGCTCGCGGGGAAGATCACGATAGAGACGCAGGATACCGAGGCATGTTCTGAAGCCCTGTTCGGGATGCGGTCGGCTGGCGAGAATGGCGGTGATCAGCCCCTCGGTCTCGGGGCCGATCGATGCAGCCCAGCGCCGGAAGCGATCCGGTGTCCACTCGGATACCGAGGCATGTTCTGAAGCCCTGTTCGGGATGCGGTCGGCTGGCGAGAATGGCGGTGATCAGCCCCTCGGTCTCGGGGCCGATCGATGCAGCCCAGCGCCGGAAGCGATCCGGTGTCCACTCGGCATAGCGACGATGCGAACTCGGCATATGATCGGGGTCGGTGCCAAAGCGCGGCCCCCCATAGCGGCGCTGATGCACAGCGACGCGTTTGCCACGGTGGAAGATCTCGATCATCCGGGCAGTTGCGCGGATATCGACCTGGCTCCTGATGAGACCGTGCGGTACCGAATAGAAGAAGCTCTTGAACTCGACGTGATAATCCGTCGAGACCCGCGCCAGGCGCCATTCGGCGAACTCGTAGTCCTCGGCGGGCAGGCTTGCGAGTGCTGGGCGTTCGACCGTCTCGAAGAGGCGCCGGCGGCTGACGCCGAGCCGGCGCATGACATGATCGTTGATGCGCGCGAGCATCTCGGCGATCGCAGCATTGGCTTCGGTGAGTGAGAAGAAGGTCTGCTTGCGCAAGCGGCCGAGAATGCAGCTTTGGGCAAAGCGCACGGCGTTCTCGACCTTGGCCTTGTCCTTCGGTCTTCTCGGCCGGGCCGGCAGGACGCCGACGCCGTAGGATGACGCCATCATGCCGTAGCTGCGGTTAATCTCGGGATCATAGAAACTGGCGCGGTTGACGCCGGACTTCAGGTTGTCGGGTACGATCAACCGCGGCACGCCGCCGAAGAAGGCGAACATATGCACATGCGAGCCGATCCAGTCCGGGAGTGTCTGGGTCCAGGTGGCCTCGGCGAAGGTGTAGCTCGACGCGCCGAGCACTCCAACGAACAGTTCCGCCTCGCGAACCTCGCCGGTCTTGCGATCGACGATCGGCACCTTCTTGCCGGAATAATCCACGAAGACCTTGTCGCCGGCGGCGTGCTCCTGGCGCATCGTCGGCGACAGGCGCTTCTCGAAGCCGCGAAACAGTTCGCAGAAGCGGCTATAGCCGTAACCGTCGGGATGGACGCTGCGATATTCCTCCCAGAGGATCAGCAGCGTGACGCCCGGCTTCTTCAGCTCGATCGAAAGCTCAGCCCAGTCAGGCTCCTTCCTTCGCCGCTGGCCCTGCTTGACCCCGGCCCGGGCGAAAAGACGATGTTCAAGCGCATCGTCGGTTAGCTCGCCGGGCAAGGGCCAGGTCAAGCCCGCTTGCGCCGCACGCTTCAGATTATCCTGCACCGTGCTGCGCGCAACGCCCAGCACCACCGCAATCTCGCGGCTGCTTGTTCCGCTTCCGGCAAGCCGGAGCATCTGTCGTAATTGTCTCATGGTCAGCCTTCTCTTTGCCGGCATCAAACTCTCCTCGTGTACCGGGAGGCTTGATGCCAAAGTTGCTGACCCAAGGGGTATCGTCAGAGCCGAAAACCGGCCGGTGATTGATTGGAATCGTGGCCGGCTTCAAATCGGAATGGTGGCCGGTAATTGATCGGAATGCCGGACGGCTTCAGATCGGAATCCGCAGGTATCGTCAGAGCCGAAAACCGGCCGGTGATTGATTGGAATCGTGGCCGGCTTCAAATCGGAATGGTGGCCGGTAATTGATCGGAATGCCGGACGGCTTCAGATCGGAATCCGCACCTTTTCTGCTCAAGAGCGTGCCCGCCTCGGCCGAATGCGTGAAACAAACACCACGCCTAAAGCCTCAGGCCGATAGCATCTAGGCGGACGAGCGTGCACCTACCGCAAGGAAGGGGAGAATCCGCGACATGCCGATGGGCCGGCGTCAACTTGGAGAGGTGCGAGCGGTCCGGCAGGCGCACTGGCTGAAGCCTCATCGCGGCACTGCGCGTCGACCGCGTCAGCGCGCCGTGGATTATCGATGGCCCGATCAATGGCGAACGCTTCCTGATCTCGGTGGAAAAAGTCTAGGAAAATCAACTTATCACGCGGGCTTCATTGTTAGCTTACCGGACGAGGTGAATGAGATCTTTGCCGGGCTGCGGTTGGTCGATGTCGAGTTCGTCCGGCCGCCGAAGCGTATTCGGGGGAGGCCGGCTATTCTATTGCATCGTCCCGGGAACATCCAAGTTGAGGTAAGCTGTCACGGCACAGTGCACTTACCGGTGGCGTGAAAGACTTACGCGGATAAATACCGCCTGATCGTGCGTCCGCTTCTTGGTAAGGCATAGTTTATCCTGACTGGCTGGCATTCGCCAGCGTCACAAACTCCTCCACATCAAGCGTTTCCGCGCGACGCGTGCCGTCTATTCCCACCTTTTCCAGCAGCGCCTCACCGCCGAGCGATTTGACGCTCTGGCGCAGCATCTTGCGTCTCTGGCCGAAGGCCGCCTGCGTCACGCGGCTGAGCCTGGCGGCATCGCAGGCCAGAGGCTCATCACGCGGCACCAGATGCACGACCGACGAGGTGACCTTCGGCGGCGGCGTAAAGGCCTGTGGAGGCACGTCGAAGGCGATCTTCGCCTCTGTCCGCCAGCCGGCCAGTACACCGAGCCGGCCATAGGCCTCGGAACCGGGGCGGGCGACGATGCGCTCGGCCACTTCGCGCTGGAACATCAGCGTCATCGAGGCATAGAAGGGCGGCCACGGCTCGGCCAGCAGCCAGTTGAGGAGCAGTTGCGTCCCGACATTGTAGGGCAGGTTGGCGACGATGCGCGGCTTTTTCCCGTCCGCAGCGAGGCTGGCGAAATCCTGCTCCAGCGCGTCACCTGAGATGACATTCAATCGTCCCGGATAATGCGCGGCGATCTCGTCCAGCGCCGCCAGGCAGCGCTCGTCGCGCTCGATTGCCGTCACAAGCGCGCCTTGCGCCAGCAGCGCCCGCGTCAGCCCGCCGGGGCCGGGGCCGACCTCGATCACCGGCTGGTCGGTCAGGTCGCCGGCCTGCCGGGCGATCTTCGCGGTGAGATTGAGGTCGAGCAGGAAATTCTGACCGAGCGATTTCTTCGCCATCAGGCCATGCCGCTCGATCACGTCGCGCAGGGGAGGGAGACCGTCAATACTCATTTGCGGGTGTTATCAGCCAGTTTCCGCGCCAGCCGCAGCGCCGCGATCAGGCTGTCCGGGCGGGCAACGCCCTTGCCGGCGATATCGAAAGCCGTGCCGTGGTCGGGCGAGGTGCGGATGAAGGGCAGCCCGAGCGTGACATTGACCGTCTCGTCGAAGGCGAGCGCCTTGGCGGGGATCAGCGCCTGATCGTGATACATGCAGATCGCCGCGTCATAGGTGGCGCGGGCCGGCGCATGGAACATGGTGTCGGCCGGCAGCGGACCGCGCACCGCGATGCCCTCCGCGGCGAGAACCTCAACGGCGGGACGGATGATGGCGTCGTCCTCCTTGCCGAGCGCGCCGCCTTCGCCGGCATGCGGATTGAGCCCGGATAGGGCGAGACGCGGCCGGGCAATGCCGAATTTCTCCTTGAGCTCCCGGGCAGTGATCCGCGACACGGCAAGGATCTCCTCACTCGTCAGGGCCTTTGGCACCTCGGCGAGCGGAATGTGGATCGTCACCGGCACGGCGCGCAGTTGCGGCCCCGCCAGCATCATCACCGGCTTGCAGACTTTCTTCGTATGCGCCTCGGCGAGCTCCGCCAGGAACTCGGTATGGCCGGGATGGGCGAACCCCGCCTCATAGAGCGGCTTCTTGGCGATCGGACAGGTGACCACCGCCGCCGCTTTGCCATCGAAAGCGTAGCCGACCGCCCGCTGGATCGCCTCGACTGTGCCGGCAGCATTTTCCGCAAGCGGCACGCCGGGACTGTCGGTCTGGGAATTCTTCAGCGGCACGACAGGCAGAAAATCGGGAAAAAGCGCCGCCGCCTCGTCGGGATCGCAGACTTTCAGAGGAATCGTTTCACCAAGACTCTTCGCCCGCGCGGCGATCAGATCAGGATCGGCGATGAGGAAAAACGCCGGCACATCCGCCGTCTTGCGCAGTTTCCAAGCGGTAATGGCGATTTCCGGACCGACACCGGATGGGTCGCCGCCGCTGACGGCAAGCGGCGGCATTAGAGCATTTCACTTTCAAATAAAACCACTGGCGGGACAGCGCGCCCCTCTGTCCTGCCGGACATCTCCCCTACTCTCACCGTCATCCTCGGGCTTGACCCGAGGATCCATGGCAAGGGGGCATCTGCGTTCCTGCTGTATCGGCGCGTTCCAGTAAGCACGAGCTGCCCGATATACCGGATGAAGTTTTTACGATCCCGTAGTGGATGACAGCAGCATTCCTGTCCCCTTGCCGTGGATCCTCGGGTCAAGCCCGAGGATGACGGGAGGAGGTGGGGGAGATGGCTAACAGGCCGGAGGGGGGCGCCTAGCGATTCCATCAAAACAATAGCTGCCCTAACGATTGACGATCTTGGCGTTCGCGCGCAGTTCCTTGAGGTATTCCTCGCTGACTTTGTCCGCCTGCTGGTCGCCGCCCTGCTTCTTCTCCGCGTCTTCCATGGAGAAGACGAGTTGGGCGACGCGGTCGTCGGAAACCTGGCGCGTCGAGCATACCGCCAGGAATTCCACGCCCTTTTCGGTATCGTGGATCGGAGTCGTCTGGCCGACGCCCGTCTTCTTGACATCGTCCGCCCAGTCATTGGGCAGACGCGGCTCGATCACCCGGCCGAGATCGCGGACCGTCACGTCGATCATGCCCTTGGCGAGCTGCCGCGTGTTGCCGCAATTCTGGAAGCGCGAGCGGAAAGCATTGGCTTCCTGCCGGCGCTTGGCGATAATGGCCTGGCGCTTGTCGGCGGGAATGACGAAAATCACCTGCTGCAGGAGATATTCGGTTGCGCTCGGCTTGGCGCCGCCCTGCTGGCGCATGCGCTGCACCGCTTCCTGCTCGCTGATCATACCTGTCTGCCGGAAGCGCGCGCTCAGCGCCCGGTTCCAGCCTATCTGCACCATGATGAAGGTCTTGAAGTGCTCCGGTGTGACACCGGCCTTGTTCAGGACTTCGGAAAGCTGCGCCGGCGTCAGCTTGTTGCGCGAGGCAAAGCTGGCAAATGCGGTATCGACTTCCTTGTCGGAGATGGAGATGCCGCGACGTTTCATCTCCATGCGTTTCAGCATCTCTTCCGTCAGCTCTTCCCGGGCCATCTGCGTGAGATTGCCCTTCTTGCGCTGCAGCTTGAGAAAGGCGGCCCGGCGCTGGACGTCATAGGTGGTGATCGGATTGCTGTCGACCAGTACCGCGATTTCATTCGCCGCAGCGGGATTGAATGGGGCCTCGCCGCCGAGAAACGCAACGCTTATGCCGGTCGCCAATATCGCAGCGAGGAGCCGCTTGCTGATCTTCATCATCTCTCTTCCCGATTTTTGGAAGCCATTCTGGCAAAATAGCCGGAAAACTTCAAATCGCTCGCATTTTTCACGCGGGTTCCTGCATCTAATAAGTGGCGTAGTGCGGCGAAACGATGACCTTGGCTGTTCTGCAGTCCTACCGCGTGAGCGCCGATGAACTGGTGCCGAGATCGCCCAGGGTTCGGAAGGAAATGTTGAAGCCCACGCCGTGCGAGGTTTCGGTCTCCCCGGGATTGCGCGTCTGCAGATAGGTCATCGCATAGGTGAAGCACTCATCGTCATAGGCAAGGCCCGATGATGCACGCACCAGTGTATCCGAAACGAAATCATAGGTGCCGGATCCGAACACGCGCCAGTTGTCGGTCACCTTGGTCGAGCCCGTCAGCGTGATTTCCTGCCTGTCCTCCGAATAGCCGTAGGCGGGCTGGGCATCGATGAAGGCGTATTGCATGGAGATCGTCGTGCCGCGCCAGCTCTGCTGTGCTTCCAGCTCGCCGCGGCGCACCTCGAATGTTTCTTCGTCAAAGCGTCCGCGCGCCGCGAACGACAGGCCGGTGGCATTCGACAGGCCGATCATCGCGACATAATCCGAACGCGCCCTGTCCAGGCCGGATTCGGCGCCGACATTGACGAAATCGCTTTCGGCGAAGGAGTTAACGCCGCCCAGGTGGAAGGATTGGCCGGCGAGGCCGTAGATGGCCCAGTCATTGCCGAAATTGCCGGAATAGCGGACGCCGAGATTGGCGCGGTGGCCGCCCTCGACGCGGTCATAGCCGGAGAACTTGTCGCGCTGGAACAGCGTCGTCGCGTCGAAGACGAAGCTCTGCGCATCCTCATTGGGCAGCGAGCCGGCATAGCGCTCATTGTTGCGCAGGAATACCTGCGCCATCGGCTCGATGATGTGCGTCGTGCTGGTCGTCGAGAACAGGATCGGCCAGCGCATTTCGAGACCGGCCGTCGCCATGGCGCGGAAGGCTTCCGCGCGGACGGTATCGACGATGCCGGTATTATCGAAATCGCTATTGACGCCGATGCCGTCGCCGCGCAGCGCCAGAAGTGGCGTGATGACCAGGCCACCCGGCGCAATGAAGGTGCGCTTCCACTCGGCTTCGCCGGTCAGACGGCCGCTGCTGCCATCAAGTCCGGGAACGCGGGTATAAGGCGCCATAGTATAATCGGCATTCCGGCGATAGATACCCTGAACATTCATGTCGAAGTTCAGCTCGCCGCCATAGACCGGATCGGCCGCCGTATAGGAATAATCGATGCTCGGCAGCACCCAGGGCTGCTTGGAATTATATTCGCTCGGGCTGTCCGGCAGCACGCTTTCCTGCACGTTGAACTTGTAGAAATGCAGGTCGAAATAATTCCGGCCGCTGAGCCCCGTCAGGTAAATCTCGTTCTTGATCGTCGACGCGGCGTAATCCTGCAGGCCGTAAGTGCGGCTGAAATTCTTGTCCGACTGGGCGATCACGTCCCAGCCGAACGTCCAGCGCGGATTGATCTGGAAATTGCCCTTCGACGCGATCATGCCGCGATCGGTATTTTCCCGGTCGACGGTTCTGGGATCGAATTCATCCGGCCTCATCTGATGGATGCCGGCGGCCCGCAAATTGTAAGTGCCGTTCTCCAGCCGATGGCGCCATTCCACCTCGTTCAGGAAACCCTGCTTGGTGTAGGCGGTGTTGGAGAAGGTCACGTCATAATTGGGCGCCAGGTTCCAGAAATAGGAATTGCGGATGCCGAAGCCCAGATCATCCTTGTAGCGGAAGCCGGGGAAGAGGAAGCCGCTCTTGCGCTTCACCGTGGGGTCCGCCATCTCGAAAACCGGGAGATAGGCGAGCGGCAGGCCGAACATCTCGAAACGGCCGCGCTCGAAACGCACGGTCTTCGTGGTGCCGTTCCAGATGATCTTGCGCGCCTTGATCTGCCACAGAACGGGCTTGTCGGGATTCTTCTTGCAGGGCTCACAGGCGGTGTAGACGCCGTTGTTGAAGGTGGTGATTTCACCGTTGCTGCGCTCGGCGCTCTCGGCGGCGAACCGGGTATTATCCGTCGTCTCAACGCGCAGCGCGTTGACGAACCCGTCGCGGAAATCGTCGGTAACGTCCACCCGGTCGGAATAAATGCGGTTGCCGTCGCGCTCGACGATCTCGACATTGCCTTCCGCCACCATCCGGTTGGTGCGCTGGTTGTAGATCACCTTGCGGGCGACGAGATGATTCCCGTCATATTCGATCTGTACATTACCCTGCGCAGTGACGGTCTGGGCGTCATTGTCATAGACGAGCTCATCTGCCAGGAGCACCATCCTGGCATTGGGGTCGGTCTGGAACGAGCCCGAGAAATCGCTCTGCGTCTGCGCATGCGCGACGGAGAGGGCAGGGGCCATAAGGACGCACGCCAACGCTGTCCCGCGCAAAAAACACGCGAGCCGCGCCGGTAACACCGTGCGGGCTTTACTCAGTCCCACTAACCATCCTCCTTGTGCAGTAGAAAGGAGACCCCGAAAAACATTGCGATCAAGACGGGAACCCAGGCTGCCACGAAGGGCGGTACAAAACCCGCGGTCCCGAATGCCTTGACCAGAACAGTCACGACATAAAGCACGAACCCGGCGATGACGCCACCCAGAATCATCGTTCCGGATTGCCCAAACCTCACAAATTTCAACGATACTGTTGCAGCGATGAGCGTCATCGCCATCAGAAGCGCGGGCAACGCCAGGAGAGACTGGAAATGCATGTCGAATGCATTGGCGGAATAGCCGAACGAATGGGCGACTTCGATCTTGCGGCGCAGCTCGAAGAACGGAATGGTTTCCGGCGCGGCCAGCTTTTCCTCAACAAATTCAGGACGTAGCTGGGTCGGAATGCGCATTTCGGCGATTCTCTGCGGCTCCTGCGCCAGCGCGAATCGCCTGACATCGTTGAGCTGCCAATAGCCGTTCTTCAAGAGCGCCGTTTTGGCGTCGAATCGCTCCTTGATGGTGTTGTCGCTGTCGAGCGCGATGAAGGTCGCATCGACAAGCGTGGTGCCCCGGTCGAGAATGTTCTTGGCGCCGATGATCGTCTCGCCCTCATCGGTCTTCTGACGTAGCCAGGGCACGCGCAGCGCCGAGACGTCCGTCACCTTACCGCTGGTCCATGAGGACTGGATTTCCTCCGCCTTGGCGAAGCCGTAGGCGGCAAGCGGATTGAGCAGGAAAATGGTGGCGAGACCGAAAAGAAACGCGCCGAAACAGGCCGGCAGCAGGAACTGCCAGGCCGACACGCCGACGGAGCGCGCCACCACCAGCTCATATTTGCGGTTGAGCGAAATCAGCGTCGCCATGGCCGAAAACAGGGCGACGAAGGGAATCATCTGCTGCATGATGAAGGGGATGCGCATGGCCGAGATGCCGAGGGCGCCCCATGTCGAATAATCGGGCAGGGCCGAGAGCTTGCCCGCGTTCTCGGTGAAATCAAGCAGCAGCGCCAGTGCGAAGATACCCAGGAGGAAATAGCAGGTGATCTTCACATAGCGCAGGAAGAAATAGCGCCCGAGGGTCCAGCCGATCATGAGCGGCCTCCCGTCCGGTTGTGCCGCAGGCCCCATAGCCGCGCCGAGAGGTCGGCGGCGAAACGCTGCAGCGCCTCGAAACGGTCCTGTAGCATGTCAGACCATTTGGCGGGCATGGACATGCGCCGTCCCGTCGCCAGCATGTAGATCGCAAGCAGGCTGACGCCGAGCGGGATCGCATACATCAGATAGATATAATCGGAGCTCTTGTCGGCCCGCTCGCCGGCGAAATAGCCCGCCCAATAGACGGCCAGCGACAGGGTGATGGCGGTGAAGGAGGCCGAGATGCGCGCTTCGCGATACGAGCGCGAATCGCCTGCCACCGCCAGCGCGATCAGGGCAAAGACCAGCGGATAGAGCCATTCGGTGAAACGCTTGTGCAACTCCGCCGTAAAGCGCATCGGCTTTCTCTGGTATTGCGGATCGTTGGGGTCGGGGTTGAGCAGATAGTCGAGCGGCCGGTCCTTTGCGTAGATCACCGTCTCGTCTGCCGCCGCAGCGAATTCACTCAGGTCGAAGGCATAGGTGTTGAACTTGATGATCGAGACATTGCCCGTCTTCACGTCGCGGCGCTGCACCTCGCCATTCTGCATCAAAAGCACGTCGGTATTGCCGGCACGGGCGACATAGCCGTCCACGGCGTAATAGATCAGGTCGATATTGGGATCGCGCGAATCGGCGATGAATAGCCCGCCGATCTCTCCGTTCTCCTTGCGCTCGGCGATCTGCACATAGAGATTGTCCCCAAACTGGCGGAACGTGCCCTCCTGGATGACGACATTGATGAGGTCGGCGCTCGCGTCGGCGATCATCTCGCGCATGTTGAGCCGCGCATAGGGATCGACGAAATTCGCCACCAGGAAGGAAACGATGGAAATGGCGGCGGCGAGGAGCAGGATCGGCCGCAGCACGGCCGAGCGCGGGCTGCCGGCGGCATTGATGACCACCAGCTCCGAATCCTGGTTCATCGTGGAAAGTGTCTGGGTGATCGCGATGACCAGCGCGAACGGCATGACCAGCGGTATGACCGAGGGCAGAAGCAGCGAGCTGAACTGCAGGATCGTCTGGAAGGTCTGGCCGCTCGTCGTCAGGAAGTTGATCCGCTGCAGGACCTGCACCGTCCACGTGATGCCGACGGCGGCCGATAGCACGGCGAAGAACATGAGCGCGACGCGGCGCAGGATGTATAACTCGATCAACTTCATTTACGGAGTTACATCCTGATCCCGTTTGATTGGCGGCATATCCTGTCCCACGGACGGATATGTCCCATTTTTAATATATACGCTACCCGCCCTTGGCTAAAAATGGGCGAAGAAACGCGGTAAACAAATTACTAAAACGTGATCGATCATGCCATAGCTCTTGCCGTTTTGCCGCGTTCGTTTCACATGAAGGAGACAATTTCGCGACTCTCCACGCTTTATTCCCGTATCTCACCCTGGAGTTATCATGTCCAAACGTCCTTCTATCGGCTTTTCTGAATTCTCGGCCCCCGAAAAGGGCATCGCTATCGTCCTGGTCACCAAGGACGGCAAATTCGCCCGGGAAGTCGAAGCCATTGACGGCGCATCGCTGATCACGCGCCTGATCGAGATATCCGATTTCAAGGGCAAGCTGGGCGCGACGGTGGAAACGATCGCGCCGGAAGGGGCGGGGATCGACCGGGTGGTGCTGGTGGGCGTCGGCGATCCGGCGAAGCTCGGCCATGAGGATTGGATCAAGATCGGCGGCGCCGCTTTCTCCAAGATCGGTCATGCCGGCACGGCTTCAGTCACCTTTGCCCTGCCGGAAACGCAGCTTTCGCCCGAGAATGCCGCCGATTTCGGCCTGGGGCTGCTACTGCGCTCCTATAGGTTCGAGAAATACAAGACCAAAAAGAACGAGGATAACGGCGCGGAGCCGAAGGGCGGCGTCAAGATCACGCTGCAGACCGACAATCCCTCCGCCGCCAGAAAGGCCTTTGCCGATGCGGAAGCCATTGCCGGCGGCGTCAAGGTCGCGCGCGATCTCGTCAACGAGCCGGCGAATGTCTTGGGTCCGGTTGAGTTTGCCGAAGAAGCCCTCAAGCTCGAGAAGCTCGGCGTCAAGGTCGAGATCCTCACCGAAAAGGAGTTGAAGAAGCTCGGCATGGGCGCGCTGCTCGGCGTCGCGCAAGGCTCCGTCCGTCCGCCGCGTATCGCGGTGATGGAGTGGAACGGCGGCAAGAACAAGGAAAAGCCCGTCGCCTTCATCGGCAAGGGCGTGGTGTTCGACACCGGCGGCATCTCGATCAAGCAGGCCTCGGGCATGGAGGATATGAAGGGCGACATGGGCGGTGCGGCGGCCGTCACCGGCCTGATCCATGCGCTCGCCGCGCGCAAGGCGAAGGTCAATGCCGTCGGCATCATCGGCCTTGTGGAAAACATGCCTGATGGCAATGCGCAGCGCCCCGGCGACATCGTCACCTCGATGTCGGGCCAGACGATCGAGGTGCTCAACACCGACGCGGAAGGCCGCCTCGTGCTCGCCGATGCGCTCTGGTACGCCAATGACCGTTTCAAGCCGCGCTTCATGGTCGATCTGGCGACGCTGACCGGTGCCATCATGGTGGCGCTCGGCCAGCATCACGCCGGCCTCTTCTCCAATGACGATGCGCTGGCCGAGCAGCTTTTCGCCGCGGGGCAGGCGACGGGCGAGAAGGTGTGGCGGATGCCGCTCGGGGCCGAATACGACAAGCTGATCGATTCCAAGACGGCCGACATGAAGAACATCGGCGGGCGCAACGGCGGCGCAATCACCGCCGCGCAATTCCTGAAGCGCTTTGTCGGCGATACGCCCTGGGCGCATCTCGACGTGGCGGGCACCGCCATCGGCGCGCCGAACAACGAATACAGCCAGTCCTGGGCCTCCGGCTTCGGCGTGCGGCTGCTCGATAGATTGGTGAAGGATAATTTCGAGGGGTGATGATTACACGATGACACCCCCCTCTGCCCTGCCGGCCATCTCCCCCACAAGGGGGGAGATTAGCCTTCATAGACGCTTCCGCCTATCGCAGACGCGGAGGAGTGGTGGCATGGCCGATGCCAGCCAATCTCCCCCCTTGTGGGGGAGATGGCCGGCAGGCCAGAGGGGGGTGAGAAGCCAGCGATTTCGCCTATATGGGAACCGCTCCCATGGCTGAAATCCTGTTCTACCACCTGACCGAATCGACGCTCGACGATGCATTGCCCGGTCTCGTGGAGCGTTCGCTGTCTCGCGGATGGCGGGTGGTGATCCAGACCGCCACCGAAGAGCGGCGCGATGCGCTGGACAACCATCTGTGGACCTGGTCCGACGCTTCCTTTCTGGCCCATGGAACGGACAGGGAGCCTTTTCCGGCCGAACAGCCCGTCATCCTCACCACATCAGACGCCAACCCCAACGGCGCGACGGTGCGCTTCGTCGTCGAAGGGGCCGAGATCAGCCGGGCAGGCGATTACGAGCGCCTCGTCGTGATGTTCGACGGCCACGATCAGGAGCAGCTCGAACGGGCGCGTGCACAATGGAAGGCGCTGAAGGAGGAGGGGCATCAGCTGACCTACTGGCAGCAGACGCCGGACCGGCGGTGGGAGCGCAAGGCTTGACGGTTCTCACCATCCGCAACGCCGATCGCGGTGAACTCGACATCATCATCGACTGGGCCGCGCGCGAGGGCTGGAATCCGGGCGTCGAGGATGCGCCCGCATTCTGGGCGGCGGATCCCGACGGCTATTACGTGGCGGAGGTGGACGGGAGGCTCGCCGCCGCGATTTCCCTCATCCGCTATGGCATGAAACCCGTCTTCGAGACGGCACGCATGTATCGCGGCACGACGTCCGCCCTGCCGCTCGACCGTCTCGACGGGATTACGACGTTTGAGCTGGGGTAAGGCGGTTCATTTTCAAATGGAAGCGTTCCGGAACGTCACCACTCCACCAGCGGTCGGTATCAGAGCGAATCCATAAAAGCGGAAGCCGCTCCAATCACTCCGCCATTGCTTCCTCATACTCCGTAGAAAGCATCATCCACTTCTCCTCCGCGTCCGCCAGTTCGGCCTTCGCCCTGGCGAGGTCGCGCGTGATCATGGTGACCTTCGATGCTTCCTGGCTGTAGAGATCAGGATCATCGAGCTCAGCCTGCAGTTCTTGAATCTTTTTCGTCAGTTTCTGCACCAACGCTTCCGAATCATTGATCTTTTTCTGCAAGGGCTTCAGCGTTTCCCGCTTCTGCGCGGCGAGGCGGCGCTGGTCCGCCTTGGAGATTTTCGCCCCCTGATCGGCTGGTTTCGCACCGCCATTGCCGGAGCGGCTGTCGGAGAGCACCAGCGAGCGGTATTCCTCCAGATCGCCGTCATAGGGCTTCACCTCTCCGCCGCGCACCAGCCAGAGCCGATCCATCGTCGCCTCGATCAGATGCCGGTCGTGGGCGATGAGGATGACCGCGCCGTTGAAGCCGTTGAGCGCGTGGACGAGTTCCTCGCGGCTGTCGATGTCGAGATGGTTGGTCGGCTCGTCGAGGATGAGCAGGTTCGGCCCGTGGAAGGTGGCGAGGCCCATCAGCAGCCGCGCCTTTTCGCCGCCGGAGAGATCCCGCGCCGGCGTCATCATCTTCTCCGTCGAAAGCCCCATCCGCGCCACACGCGAGCGCACCTTCGCCTCCGGCTCGCCCGGCATCAGCTTGCGCACATGCTCGATGGCGTTATCATCAGGAATGAGATCGTCAAGCTGGTGCTGCGCGAAGAAGGCGACCTTCAGATTGGGCGAGACTGTCAGCGTTCCGCTTTCGGGCGGAAGCCTGCCGCCCAGAAGCTTGGCGAGCGTCGATTTGCCATTGCCGTTCGAGCCGAGCAGCGCGATGCGGTCGTCATTGTCGATGCGAAGATTGAGGCCGCGCAGCACTGGCTTGCCCGGCACATAGCCCACATCGGCATTTTCGAGCGCGATGATGGGCGAGGCGGCTTTCTTCTCCGCATCGGGGAAGGTGAAGGGTTGCACATGCTCGTCGATATGGGCGGCGATGGGCTTCAGCTTTTGCAGCGCCTTGAGGCGCGACTGCGCCTGCCGCGCCTTGGATGCCTTGGCGCGGAAGCGCTCGACGAACGCCTCCATATGCTTGCGCTGCGCCTCCTGCTTCACGCGCTGCTTCTGCTGCAATTCGATTTTCTCGGCGCGCTGGCGTTCGAACTGGTCATAGCCGCCGCGCCAGAAGGTGAGCTTCTTCTGGTCGAGATGCATGATCGAGTTGACCGCCGAATTGAGCAAATCGCGGTCGTGGCTGATGAGGATGACGGTGTGCGGATAGCGCCTGACATAATCCTCCAGCCACAGCGTGCCTTCCAGATCGAGATAGTTGGTCGGCTCGTCGAGCAGCAGGAGGTCCGGCTGCGAGAACAGCACGGCGGCAAGCGCCACGCGCATCCGCCAGCCGCCCGAGAAGGAGGATGCAGGGCGCCGCTGCGCCTCCGCATCGAAGCCAAGGCCGGAGAGGATTGCCCCCGCCCGCGCTTCCGCCGAATGCGCGTCGATATCGGCAAGCCGCATGTGGATTTCGGCGATGCGGTGCGGATCGGTGGCGGTTTCGGCCTCTTCCAGCAGCGCCATGCGCTCCTTGTCCGCCTTCAGCACGATCTCGATCAGCGGCTCTTCGGTTCCCGGCGCTTCCTGCGCCACCTGGCCGATGCGCGTGTTCTTCGGCAGCGAGAAATCGCCGGTCTCCGGCGTAAGCTCGCCGGTGATGACTCGGAAGAGGGTGGATTTGCCGGTGCCGTTGCGTCCGACAAAGCCGGTCTTCGAGCCCGACGGCAGCGTCACGCTGGCGTGGTCGATCAGAAGGCGTCCGGCGATGCGTACGGAAATATCATTGAGTATAAGCATGGCCGCGCTTTTGCCACGACGCGCGCTCGTTTCGCAAGATGGTTTCAGGCAAAACGCCGCCCCGCTTCCGTTCGCTGGAACCGGACGAGATCGAGTGATGGCGCTTGTCGCCCGAGCGCCGTCAGCATCGCGTGCACCTGGCCGCGGTGATGGGTCTGGTGATTGAAGAAATGCGAGAGCGCCGGCGCAAGCCTCTGGCTGACGGTGCGCACATCGGTGACCGTGATATAGGTGAAGCGTCCGGCGACCGCCCTGTCGTCCAGCCCGTCGGCAAAGGCGATGATGCGGCGGTCCTCCGCCTCGCGCGCGGCGTGCAGGGCAGGGAACTGCTCGAAGACAATGGCGTCGAGCGTCTTGGGATGATCGCCTTCGCCGGTAAAGCGCTTCATCCAGATGCGGTCGGCGACCAGCAGATGATTGAACGTCCCGTGGATGGATTTGAAGAAGGCGCCCATGTCGCGGCGATATTCATCGGCGCCGAGCTCCGCCGCGGCGTCATAGACGAGGCCGTTCGCCCAGCGATTATAGGTGGCAAACATCTGGAAATGGCGGCGCATCGGTGTCTCCTTTGGTGGCTGACTTTAACCGCGAAAGCCGCAACTGCGAATGGTGGTTATGTGATGCAATGTATGAAATTTGCTGATTGGATTTTGCCCGGCAGTCTCTCCACAATGGCATGAAATCAGAATCGGGAGCTATCAATGACGCGTGTCCTCTATTCCCTTTGCGGCAAGGATGAGAGCCGGCCGTTTTCCCCGCATTGCTGGAAGGTGGCGCTGGCACTTGCCCATAAGGGGCTGGAATTCGTCGAGCGGCCTTATCCCTTCACGGCCATTGCCAATATCGAAGACGGGTTCTCGAAGACCGTTCCCATTCTCCGGGACGGCGATCGCCTTGTCCGCGACAGCTTCGAGATCGCGCTTTACCTGGAAGAAGCCTATCCGGATCGGCCGACATTGTTCGGCGGGGAGGGCGGCAAGGCGCTCTCGCGCTTCATCGAGAGCTTCTCGCAGATGATTGTTCACATGCCGGTCACCAAGATGGCGATCATGCATATCCACGACATGCTGGACGAGACCGACCAGGTCTATTTCCGGGAAAGCCGGTTTGAGCGTCTCGGCAAGCCCATCGAGGAGCTGGCGGCGGAAGGCGAGGCGGAGAGGGCGGCTTTCGCTTCAAGGCTCGAGCCGGTGCGCCGCACGCTGCATTTCCAGCCTTTCCTCGGCGGCGACAGCCCGCTCTTCGCCGATTACATCCTGTTCGGCGCGCTGCAGTGGATGCGAGTGACGGCCGGTCCGCCGCCGCTTTCCCAGGACGATACGGTTCTTCAATGGTTCGAACGTTGCCTCGACCTCTATGATGGCCTTGGACGGCGTGTCGTAGCCGCGTGAAATTGCCGGAACCCCCTTGTTTCCAAAGGCCGGGGCGGGTAAACACCGCCCACTTCCCTGGAACATAAGGATTTGACGATGGCGATTGAACGCACGTTTTCGATGATCAAGCCGGATGCAACGAAGCGCAACCTGACGGGCGCGATTACCCAGAAGCTCGAAGAAGCAGGCCTGCGGGTTATCGCTTCCAAGCGCGTCTGGATGAGCCGCCGCGAGGCCGAGGGCTTCTACGCCGTTCACAAGGAACGCCCGTTCTTCGGCGAGCTGGTCGAGTTCATGTCCTCCGGCCCGACGATCGTCCAGGTTCTGGAAGGCGAGAACGCTGTTCTCAAGAACCGCGAAGTGATGGGCGCCACCAATCCAGCCGATGCCGCCGAAGGCACCATCCGCAAGACCTTCGCCCTGTCGATCGGCGAAAACTCGGTCCACGGCTCGGATGCGCCTGAAACCGCCGCGCAGGAAATCGCCTACTGGTTCGCCGGCACCGAAATCGTCGGCTGATTTTTATATAACTGCTGAAATGCCAAGCCCGCCGGAAACGGCGGGCTTTTTAGTGAGTAGTGAGATAGGGAATAGGCAGTAGGGAAACAGTTTGATCTTCCCCTACTCCCGATCTCCTTAACTGTTCTGCGTCAAACGCAGGATCTCTTTGCCATCGGCGTCGAGCAGCAGGAGCTTGCCCATATCGACCCTGTAGGCCCGGGCTTTGCCCAGCGCGTCGAAGAACTTGCTTTCCTGGTTCATCAGCGCCGGCGGGCATTGCATGTAGGTGGAGCCTACCTCGGCGAAGGAAAGCGTATCGGCTGAAAACGAGGCCTTTGTGAAGTAGCGGTTGCAGCCGCTCGATCCACTCACCTCGCCGTCCTCGCCGATCGTCAGCGTCGTCTGTGCATCGTCGACCACACCAGCGCCGTAGATATCCTCGACAAGCCATGTCGAGCCTCCGATCGGGCTGTCGGACGCTAGATCGGCGTCCTTGCGAACCACCACCAGATTGATGCTGACCGGCTGCTGCGGATCCTGCGGATCGATGCGGTATTGCTGGTCATTGACGAACCAGAGCGTATCGCCGGCGGCGATGCGGGCCTGCAGCACATAGGTATGGCCCGCAACGATGTCCTTGCTGTCGAAATCGAGAGAGAAGGGGATCCGGCCGTTCTCGACGGACGAGACCCGTGTCTCGGCGAGGATTCTGGCGCCCGCATCGGTGGGCGAAATATCTGCCAACTGCACATGCAGATCGGCTTCGGGCGGCAGCGCGACCTTCACCTGGTAGACAACATCGCCGTGGATGGTCTTCTCCGCTGCCACACCGGAGGTGGGAAGTGATGCCGTGAGGAACAGGGCGGAACCGGCGAGTACGGCAATTCCCGCAACTGCCGCTCCCATTATCGATATCCATCCTGTCCGGACGCGCCGCATAGTCTCTTCCCGATGTGTTCTTGTTGTTTGAATGCCCGCGAAACCTGCCGCCACAAGCCGCGATTCTCCACCCCCATGGAATGGTCAATGTTCGTGTGGAAATTGTGACATTGCAAGTTTTTGGTAATTTTTTTGTTAGGATTTTCGACGTTTTTGAGTGTTTTTTTGTCCGCTTTATCGCGTCCAGCGCGATTGTGCTTCGTCGTCGCTCGCCTTGGCCTCCACCCACCCGCCTTCCTCGCCGTCGCGGCGGTGTTCCTTCTTCCAGAAAGGAGCGTTGGTCTTCAGGAAATCCATCAGGAAGGAGGCGGCCTCGAACGCTGCTTGGCGATGCGCCGATGCGGCCGCGACGAGGACGATGTTCTCGCCGGGCAGGATTTTCCCGTGACGATGGATGACCCTCAGCCCGGTGAGCGGCCAGCGCTGCAGCGCCTCCGCCGCGATCCTGCCGATCTCGGCTTCCGCCATGCCCGGATAGTGCTCGAGCTCGAGTGCCACGAGCTTTTCGCCTTCATCGCGGCACAAACCGCTGAAGGTCACCACCGCGCCGATATCGCTCCGCCCCGCCGTCAGCGCCTTGATCTCGCGCGTGATGTCGAAATCATCGCGCTGAACACTGACATGCGGGACGACCGCGGCGCTCATTTCAGCCTCCCGTCATCGGCGGGAAGAGCGCGATCTCACGCGCCCCGGCGATTTTCTCGCCATGATCGACATGCTCTTGATCGATGGCGACCCGGATGACATCAGGATATTCGAGCGCGGCTTCATATTCCTCGCCGCGAGTTTTCAGATGGTCGAGAAGCTCACCTACGGTTCGTATATCGGCGGGAAGCTCGATTTCCTCTTCCGGCTTGCCGATGCGCTCGCGAACCCAGGCGAAATAGACGAGTTTGGTTGTCATTGCTTCAATCAATCACATGTTTCAGTCCGGCGCGGAAATAATCCCAGCCAGTATAGAGCGTGACGAGCGCCGATATCCAGAGAAGCGTGATGCCGATCTCCGTCGTGTGGGGGAGGTACTTGTCGCCGGCATGGCCGGCGAGCAGGAAGCCGATGGCGATCATCTGCATGGTGGTCTTCCATTTCGCGAGCGTACTGACGGGTACGCTGACTTTGAGCTCGGCCAGATATTCGCGCAGGCCCGAAACCAGGATCTCGCGGCACAGGATGATGATCGCCGCCCACAGCGTCCAGCCGGCGATCGTGCGGTCGGCGGCGAGCAGCAGCAGACAGGCCGAGACGAGCAGCTTGTCAGCGATCGGGTCGAGCATCCGGCCGATGGTGGAGGTCTGCTTCCATATTCGCGCGAGATAACCGTCGAAGAAGTCCGTGATGCTGGCGACGGCAAAGATGGCCAGTGCCGTCCAGCGGGCGGTGTCGCTGGATTTCAGGCTGCCCTCGACGAAAAAGCACAGAACCACCAGTGGAACCGCAATAATGCGTCCATAGGTGAGGATATTCGGCAAGGACAGGGCATTTTTCCGCATTCTCGGCTGATCTCCCACCACGTGAACTCCTTAAATCGCAGGCAATTAAGGAGAAATCGTGCGGCAATTTAAAAGATTCGGCGTTTTCTGCACGCCAATGCGAACACATCAACAGCGATGCGGGCAAAAAATCAACACCTTGCGCCGACGCTTTGGGTCGCAATTACGTGTAGTTGCAGGTCGGCTCATCGCTCCTCGTGAAAATGGTCGCGTATGGCACGGGCCATGGCTTCCGAAATGCCGTCCACCTGCATCAGATCCTTCACCGCGGCGCGGGAGATCGCTTTTGCCGTGCCGAACTGGTGCAGGAGCGCCCGCTTGCGCGCCGGCCCGATGCCGGCGATCTCGTCGAGCGGGTTCTTGACCATCTCCTTCTTGCGCCGCGCCCGGTGCGTCCCGATGGCGAAACGGTGCGCTTCGTCACGCAGCCGCTGGATGAAATAGAGCACGGGATCGCGCGGCGGCAGGGTGAAGGGCTGCTTGCCCTCGACGAAGAAACGCTCGCGCCCCGCATCTCGGTCGACACCCTTGGCGATGCCGATGGAGGTGACGAGATGACCGATGCCCATCTCCGCCAGGATGCCGCGCACCGCACCGACCTGGCCCTGGCCGCCGTCAATCAGGATCAGATCGGGCCAGGCCGGAAAGCCATCACCCGATATGTCGATGTCTTCCGCTGCCTCCGCCTCGGCAACCTGTCTCTCCGCCGGCAGGCCGTGTTCCTTGACCAGCCTGGCGAAGCGGCGCTCGATCACCTCGCGCATCATGCCGAAGTCGTCGCCGGGCGTGATGTCCTGCGAGCGGATGTTGAACTTGCGATACTGGTTTTTGACGAAACCCTCCGGTCCGGCGACGATCATGCCTCCGACGGCATTGGTGCCCATGATGTGGGAATTGTCATAGACCTCGATGCGTCGCGGCACCTGGTGAAGCTCGAAGGTTTCCGCAAGACCCTTGAGAAGCCGCGCCTGCGACGAGGTTTCTGCCAGCCGCCGCCCCAGCGCCTCGCGCGCATTGGTGAGCGCGTGATCGACCAGGAACTTTTTCTCGCCGCGCTGCGGCACGTTCACCTGGACCCGATGCCCCGCCCGCGTCGAGAGCGCCTCGGCGAGCAGTTCCTGATCCTCCACCGCTTCGGAAAGCAGCACGAGCCTGGGGCAGGGCTTGTCGTCATAGAACTGCGACAGGAATGCCCCCAGCACTTCCGCGTTCGCGAGCGACGCGTCCGCCTTCGGGAAATAGGCGCGGTTGCCCCAGTTCTGGCCGGTGCGGAAGAAGAAGACCTGGATGCAGGTCATGCCGCCTTCATGATGGATGGCGAAGACGTCGGCTTCCTCCACCGTCTGCGGATTGATCCCCTGATGGCTCTGCACATGCGACAGCGCTGCAAGGCGATCACGGTAGATGGCGGCGCGTTCGAAGTCGAGCTCGGCGGACGCCTCGCGCATCGTCTCGGAAAGATGCTCCTTCACCGCCTGGCTCTTGCCGGAGAGGAAGGCCTTCGCCTCGCCGACGAGCGCGGCATAATCCTCGTCGCTGATCTCGTGCGTGCAGGGTCCCGAGCAGCGCTTGATCTGGTAGAGCAGGCAGGGGCGCGTGCGGCTCTCGAACACCGAATCGGTGCAGGTGCGCAGCAGGAACGCCCGTTGCAGCGCGTTGAGCGTGTGCCCGACCGCGCCGGCCGACGCGAACGGGCCGAAATAGTCGCCCTTGCGCGAGCGCGCGCCGCGATGCTTGAAGATGCCGGGCGCGCGGTGATCCCCCGTCATCAGGATATAGGGAAAGGACTTGTCGTCGCGCATCAGCACGTTGAAGCGCGGCCTGAGGCGCTTGATGAGGTTGGCTTCCAGCAGCAGCGCCTCGGTTTCCGTGCGGGTGACGACAAATTCCATCGTCGCCGTCTCTCGGATCATCCGTGCGATGCGGTTGGTATGCCCGCCAAGACGCGTGTAGTTCGTAACGCGCTTTTTCAGGCTGCGGGCCTTGCCGACATAGAGCACGTCGCCATCCCGGTTGAACATGCGATAGACGCCGGGCTTGTTGGGCAGGCGCTTGACGAAGGCATTGATGATGTCGGCGCCGCTCAGCTCCGCGGTCGCTTCATCGGCGTCTTCCAGCGCCGAATCCCATTTGATCGCGTCGGTGAGGGCAGTCCCGCGCGCCTCGACCGTCTCCTCCTGATCGAGCGTCTCGTCCTCGTTTTCCGTCTCGTCCATGAGGAAACCGGCGACATCGTCCTGCCGGCCTGCGCGCTGGAGTTCTGTTTTCTTCGAGCCGTTCATTCGGAAATTCCCAGGATATCCGGTGTCTGCCATGCCAGATGCTGGCCGCCATCGAGCGCCAGCATCTGGCCGGTCACCGATTTCATCTCCCAGAGATAGCGAATCGCAAGGCCGAATTCAGCAAGCGAGGGCGCTTTCTTGAGCGGTATCGCCTCTACCTGCCGCTGGAAGTCCTTGTGGTCCTGCCGTTCGCTCGGCAATGTCGGACCGGGTCCGATGGCATTGACACGGATGCGGGGAGCAAGCGCCTGCGCCAGCGTGCGAGTTGCGCTCCATAGCGCGGATTTTGAAAGCGTGTAGGAGAAGAACAGCGGATTGGTCTTCCAGACCCGCTGGTCTATCACATTGACGATCAGCCCGTCTTCTCCCTTGGGCAAGGCCGCAGCCATGCTCTCGGCCAGAAACACTGGCGCTTTGAGATGCAGGGCGAAATGCTTCTCCCATTTGTCATCGTCGAGCGTCCCCACATGGTCCTCGACGAAGATGGAGGCATTGTTGACGAGCAGCCGCACGGGACCGAGCTTCGCCTGCACTTGCGGGATCAGTTCGCAGACGGCTTGGCGATCGCAGAGATCGGCCTGGACCACCGCCGCCCGGCCACCTTCCGCCTCGATCGCGGCGGCAAGCGTCTCGCCTTCGGCCACGGAACCGTTGCAGTGGATCGCCACGGCAAAGCCGTGCGCCGCCAGATCCTCGACGATTGCTCTGCCGATTCGTTTGGCCCCACCGGTAACGAGGGCGATGGCGGGCTGAGCGGAAGCGGCCGGTATTTCAGAGTTCACGGTAAACGATTCCTTTCTGGCTCCACGGCCCAATGTGATGCCACCGCGCGACGCAAAATGCAGCCGGGATTCGCTTCAAAATGCAGTCTTTGCCCGCAGAATGCTGACAAAAACGCGCTTGAGCTTTTTGTCTTAGGTCATTGATCTTCCATATAGGCTGCCACCTGCCTTGTTGCCATAATGCAACATCACAATTCCGCCACCTTATCGACAGGTTCTCTCCACTAAAGCGCACATGTCGCGCCGCAATTAGCCACGATGTTCCGCCCCGTAACAGCGCGTTTTCTGCGAGGCCACATCCTCTCTCCCAAGTCTGGAAAACGCGTCCGATAGTAAAACAGTAAGGAGAATGCGCATGCGCACTCTTAAGACACTCTTCCTCGCTACGGCTGCGCTGCTGCCGCTTTCCGTTTCCGCCATGGCTGCTGACGCCATCGTCGAACAGCCGCCGGAGCCGGCTGCTCCGATCGAAGTTGCACCGCAGCCCACCTGGGCGGGCGGCTATATCGGTATTGATGGCGCCTGGACCTGGGGCAAGTTCGGCACCGACGCCGTCGGCGATATCAAGGACAACGCTCCCAAGCTTCACGGCTATGCCGGCTGGAACTTCCAGCACGACAACATCGTCTACGGTATTGAAGGCGATGCCGGCTATTCCTGGCTGAAGGATGACAACGGCGGTATCGAGGCCAAGCAGGGCTTCGACGGTTCGCTGCGCGCCCGCGTCGGTTATGCCATGGATCCGGCTCTTCTCTACGTCACGGGCGGTGTTGCCGGTTCGCAGATCAAGCTTGACGACGGCATCGACAATGAAAGCAAGTTCCGCGCTGGCTGGACTGCCGGTGCCGGCGCTGAAGCCTTCATCACGCAGAACATCATCGGCCGCGTCGAATATCGCTACACCGATTTCGGCGACAAGGACTATGATCTGGGTGGCGGCACGGTTTCTTCCGACCTGAAGACCCACGACATCCGCATGGGTGTTGCCTACAAGTTCTGATCCCTCAGGGAATGAACGCGGAAAAGCCGGGCGAAAGCCCGGCTTTTTTTGTTGATTGGATCTCCCGGCACGCGATTGCCGGTCCAATCATTTCGGCAGCAATGCCGCCAGCTCCGGATGCAGTTCGCCGAACCGCTTGAGCCAGCGCTTCAGCTTCGGTCGGCCTCTTTCCCACTGTCCCTCGAAACGTAGATTGAGATAGCCCAGCGCCGCCGCAAGGGCGATATGGCCGGCATTGAGCTTGGCGCCAACGCGCGGCGGGGCCTCGTTGAGAAGATCGAGCGCCCGCACCGCCTTGCGCCATTGCAGGTCGAGCCAGGGCTGGTGGATTTTTTCCGCCGGATGGAAACGGCGCTCATAGACATGGGCGAGCAGGGCGTCGCACAGGCCGTCGGCCAGCGATTCCAGCCTTTCGGCATCGAGCCGCTTTTCTGCATTGCGCGGGAAAAGCTTGTTGCCCGAGACGCGGTTCAGATATTGCGTGATGACGCGGCTGTCGAAGACCGTCTTGCCGTCATCGGTGATCAAGGTCGGGATCTTCCCCAGCGGGTTGGCGGCAAGGAGGATTTCCGGCTCTTCATTGGTGTTGACGGTCACCGCCTCGACGGGGATGCCCGCATAATGCGCGGCCATCAGGACCTTGGCGCTGTAGGGCGAGGCGGATGCATAAAGAATTTTTGTCATGGAACCGGAAACTCCCAGGGTCTGTGGTTTTCTGCTGTCAGGTAGGCTCAGCGCACCGGCGGCATGGTGACCGTGCGGCGGCGGCAAGCATCGGCGTCGACCTCGTCGCAACTGCGGAACTGCAGGTCCTTCGTCAAGCAGATCCGCACGTCCTGCAGATATCCGCCGTCGCAGGTGACCGCGATGCCGTCCGCCGGAAGACCCGGATTGGCCGCGACGAAGGCCTTCTCGACCAGCATCGGGTCGATATCGCGGCTTGCTGTGACGTTGCGGAAGCTCGCCGGAATTGTCACTGTTTCGTAGGCGCGCCGCAGCGTTGAGAAATAGTCTGGCTGCGAAAGCCCGGTGCAGCTACCGTGCTTGCGCCATTCATGCACGATCAGCCCCGTCGAGGGCATGATGTCGCGCATGCTCGAAACCATCTGGCGCGGCACGTAGCGTTCCCCGATGGCGCAATCCTGCGGATAGCCGCGCTCATATTGCGGCCATAGGCCATGCGCGACGAAGGCATAGGGGCGGCCGGAATTGCATTGCTGCCGGTCGGCGCGCGGGCCTTCTGTGGCGCAGTAGCTGGGCGACCAGGAGAGCGAAAGCACGTAGAAATCGAAGCCTTGCCCCTGCGGCGGCTGCGCCTCGTCGGTTTCGGGAGCGTCGGGATCGGGCCCGCTATCCTGGTTTGCCCCGCCGTTCTCGGAGGAAAAATTCCCTCCGTTGTCTGCGGGAAGGGAAGTCGGCCGGTTATCGTTAAGAAGCGAGTAAAGAAACCACACAATGGCGGCCAGCACCGCCAGCGTCAGAAAGCTTCTTCCCTGCATCCCGCCCCCTGCGTGCTGTCCGGAATTCCATTCATCTGGTCAAGGTGTATTGAGATTCAGGTTAGGGCGAAGTGAGAACGCAATTTTCGAAAACCGGCGCGGAACGTACTTGTCGTCCATGAAAGCCGGAAGCGCAGAAAAACGTCATTCACGGTCTGCCATCACCTGGTTCTCACATGCCGTAGCGCAACACGCGGCAGCCGGCGTCATAGACCTTCCAGCGGTCGAAGCCGGAGACGCAGAACTCGACATTGTCGCCGATCGAAGCGAAGCCCTGGCCTTCCTCGATGAGATACCAGACCGGCCGCTGCTCGCCATCGGACAGGACCGCCGTCGCGCCGCAATAGTGGCGGGTGATTTCGGAGGGGCGCTGCGCCGGCTCAAAGCGCCTCTGATAGACGTCGCTGAAGGCCGAAATCTCGACCAGCGGCAGATTGGGAACGTGAGTCACCTGATAGCTGAAGCGCGAGACGATGGTCTTCAAAACGCGCTGGTCGCCGCATATGCCGCTGGTGTCGGCATAGGCATCGGGCGCGCTTGCGCGATAATCGGCCGCCTGGACCGGTAGGGAGGAAAGCCCGCCCACGGAAAGGACGGTCGAAAGAGCAAGTGCCGCAGAGGCAAGCATATGGCTGAACTGTCCGAAGCGCTTCATTGTATAAATCCTATCCCGTAAATATAAGCGCAATGTCGGCCAGAGACCGGCTCCGGTCAAGTCGCAACATGCTCTCCGCGAACCCACTCTATCGTGAACGAGGCGCCCTTTGCCTCGGCAAGCAGCTCTGTGAGGCAGGGAAGCAACAGTTTCATCTCGTCTTCCAGCGTATAGGGCGGGTTGACGATGATCATGCCGCTGCCGTCAAGCCGGGGTTCAGGGGAGGGCGGCCGAATCGCCAGCTCCAGCCGCAATATCTTCGCAATGCCCGTTTCGTGGAGCCGCCCAACGAAGCGTTTCACCTCCTGGCGGTCTTTGACCGGATACCACAGCGCATAGGTTCCGCCGGAGAAACGCTTGTGCGCCCTGGTCAGACCATCGACCAGCCGGTCGAACTCGCCGGCTTTCTCGAAGGGCGGGTCGACGAGGACGAGGCCACGTTTTTCCTTCGGCGGCAGATGCGCGCCGAGCGCCAGCCAGCCGTCGAGATGGATGACGCGTACCTGATGGTCGCCGGCGAAGAGCTCGGAAAGCACGCGCGCATCGTCGGGATGCAGTTCGATCGCCGAAAGCCGGTCCTGCTTGCGCATCAGGCTGCGCGCCAGGAGCGGCGAGCCGGGATAGGTATCGAGACCGTCACCGGGATTTTCCGCGCGGATGACGTCGAGATAGGGAGCGAGCAGCGCGCCCGCATCCGGCGGAATGGCGCCGGTGGAAGCCGCCTCGACAAGCCGGGCGATGCCCTGACGCCATTCGGCGGTCTTGCCGGCTTCCGTACCCGCGAGGTCGTAGCGGCCTATGCCGGCATGGGTGTCGATCACCCGGAAGGCCTGTTCCTTGCGCTTGAGATATTCGACGATGCGTGTGAGCACGACGTGCTTGAAGACATCGGCGAAATTCCCGGCATGATAGGCGTGGCGATAGTTCATGGCCGACGCTTCTATCCGGCATCGAGCGGATATGCCATAGATTGCGTTCCGCTTTTGCAGCCCTTCCTGATTCTGGTGACGCGGTCCACATGTCCGGCACGGTTGTCCTCATCGTCCTTCTGGGCGCTTTTCTCCATGCGAGCTGGAACGCCGTCGTCAAATCGAATGGCGACAAGTTTCTCAACGCCGTCATCGTTGTCGGCGCAGCCGGGCTGATCGCCGCGCTCGTTCTGCCTTTCCTGCCCGCGCCTGACCGGTCGAGCTGGCCGTTCCTCGCCATATCGATGGTGCTGCAGGTGATATATCTCTGCCTGGTGGCCGCGGCCTATGAGGGCGGCGACATGAGCCAAGCCTATCCAATCATGCGCGGCACGCCGCCGCTTCTGGTGGCACTTGCGAGCGGCCCCCTGATCGGCGAGGTGCTGCCGCTGCCGCGCTGGATCGGCATCGGCTTGATCTCATGCGGCGTGCTGGCCCTTGCCTTCGAGGCGCGGCGGCGGGCTGTCATCGGCAATGGCCGCACCACCGCGCTCGCCCTCATCAATGCGGTCTTCATCGCAGCCTATACGCTGGTGGATGGCATCGGCGTGCGCAAATCCGGCGCGCCCGCCGCCTATACGATGTGGGTTTTCCTGCTCAATGCGATTCCCCTGGTCCTCTGGACCCTTGCCATGCATCGCGAGCGGATATGGCCGCATTTGCGGGGCCGCCTGCATCTGGCGCTGATTGGCGGCGTGGGAACGCTCGGCTCCTACGGCCTGGCGCTCTGGGCGATGACCATGGCGCCTGTCGCGGTCGTCGCGGCGCTGCGCGAGACCTCGATCCTGTTCGCGATCCTGATTTCGGCGATCTTCCTGAAGGAACGTGTCGGGCTCAGGCGCGTCGTCGCGGCGGTCCTGATCGTCATTGGGGTGATCATCATCCGGCTAAGCTGATCCCAGGATATTGAAGCGCATAGCCCATGCGGTGGGGAGACAGGCATGAACCCACTGACGTCATCATCGGACCTGATCCGATGATCCATTCCGGAACGGCGATGCACCGCTCCGCATACCAGACGATGGATGTGGTTTCGATGGTCCGGAATGGATATTCGGGTCGAAGTCCGAGGATGACGGAATTGCGATGTTTTGACCCCATCGCCAAGGTCGCCATCACCTCGATGCTTGTCGCTGCAGCATAGAAGCGCTGCTTCTGTTAAACACAGAGGCGCTCTAAAAACCTGCTTAGAATCGTTTTGAAGTGAGCTGGTGTTGCGCTAAGGATAGGCCATGAACAAGCACGTCCTGCATATCGGGCATTCCGCTTGCCCGCACGATTGCCCCTCCACATGCGCGCTCGACGTGGAGGTGTTGGATTCCCATACCATCGGCCGCGTGCGCGGCGCGAAGGACAACAGCTATACCGACGGCGTCATCTGCGCCAAGGTAGCGCGCTATGCCGAGCGCATCCACCATCCAGACCGCCTGCTGAAGCCGTTGATCCGCGCGGGCGGCAAGGGCGAGGGGGCATGGAAGGAAGCGTCCTGGGAAGCCGCGCTCGATCTCGTCGCCGAGCGCTTCCTGAAGGCCGAGGCCGAGTTCGGCTCAGAGAGCATTTGGCCAAATTATTATGCCGGGACGATGGGGCTGGTGCAGCGTGATTCGATCCATCGCCTGCGCCATGCCAAGAAATATTCGAACCAGTTCGACAGTTTCTGCACCAATCTCGCCTGGACCGGCTTCTTCGCCGGTACGGGCAGCCTGACCGGCGTTGACCCGCGCGAGATGGCGAAGGCCGATTGCGTGGTGATCTGGGGCACGAACGCGGCGACCACGCAGGTCAATGTCATGACCCATGCGGTCAAGGCGCGGAAAGAACGGGGCGCGAAGATCGTCGCCATCGATGTCTATGAGAATGCCACCGTCCGCCAGGCGGATATGGGGATCGTGCTGAAGCCCGGCACGGATGGCGCGTTCGCCTGCGCCGTCATGCATGTGCTCTTCCGCGATGGAATGGCTGATTGGGACTATCTCAACGCCCATACCGACGATCCGAAGGGGCTGGAGCGCCACCTGCAGACCCGCACGCCGGAATGGGCCTCCGCCATCACGGGTTTGCCGGTGGAGGAGATCGAGGCTTTCGCCCGTCTGGTTGGCACGACGAAGCGGACCTTCTTCCGGCTGGGCTATGGCTTCACGCGCCAGCGCAACGGCGCGGTCAATATGCACGCCGCATCCTGCATCCCCGCCGTCACCGGTGCATGGCTGCATGAGGGCGGCGGCGCTTTTCACTCCAATGCCGGCATTTTCCGCATGGACAAGTCGGAGATCGAGGGCAAGGCGTTCAAGGATCCTGATATCCGCTATCTCGACCAGTCAAAGATTGGCCGCGTGCTGACCGGTGACAAGGAAGCGTTGAACGGTGGGCCGCCTGTCACGGCCATGCTGATCCAGAACACCAATCCGGCCAATGTCGCACCGGAACAGCGCCTTATCCGCAAGGGCATGCTGCGCGAGGATCTGTTCATGGTTGTCCATGAGCAGTTCATGACCGACACGGCCAAGCTCGCCGATGTGGTGCTGCCGGCCACCATGTTCCTGGAGCATGACGATATCTATCGCGGCGGCGGCCAGCAGCACATCGTGCTGGGACCGAAGGTCGTCGACGCGCCGGGCGAGGCACGGCCCAATCTCTTCGTGCTCAACGAGCTGGCGAACCGCCTCGGCGTCGGCCATATGCCAGGCTTCGGCCTCGATGAGCGGACGCTGATCGACAACATGCTGCGCGTGAGCGGTCTGCCGGGCTTCGATGAATTGAAGGAGCGCCGCTGGCTCGACGTGCAGCCGGATTTCGACCGGGCGCATTATCTCAACGGCTTCAACTGGCCGGACCGCAAGTTCCGCTTCAAGCCGGACTGGACCGGCAGCCCGTCGCCCAACAAGCCGCCGCGCTCCATGGGCCCGCAGGGGCCTTACGCCGATCTGCCGGAATTCCCCGATTACTGGCAGGCGATCGAGGTGGCGGATGCGGAGCATCCCTTCCGGCTCGCCACATCGCCCGCGCATAATTTCCTGAATTCGACCTTCACCGAAACGCCGACCTCGCGCGCCAAGAACATACGCCCGGAGTTGCTGATTCATCCGGACGATGCGGCGTCGTTGGGCATCGCCGATGGCGATCGGGTGGAAATCGGCAACCAGCGCGGCGAGCTGGTGCTGTATGCCAAGATGCAGGACAGCCAGCGTCGGGGCGTGGTGATTTCCGAAGGCATATTCCCGAACTCAGCCTTCGAGCGCGGCGAGGGCATCAATATCCTCACCGGCGCAGACGCCGCCGCCCCCTATGGCGGCACGGCGTTTCACGACATCAAGGTCTGGGTGAGAAGGGCGAGGTAGGGTCTGCTGAAGCGGTGATCGCTTGTTCCCCCAGTGGCAGATGGGACCGTACAGACAGGATCCAGTGACAAGCACTGGGATGACGGAATGGTTGGCTGCTCAGCTAATCTCCAACCTTTCCGCAGGAGAGGTCGTTGTCGTTAGGTAAAGCACCTCCACCCGTCATCCCGGTGCTTGTCACTGGGATCCATTCCTCTACCTTTCCCCTATCGCAGCAGTTCAGAATGCAGGTCAAAATTGGCTGCGCTAAGAATTAGCCCACCAGATCGTCGAGAGTGATGTTCAGCGCAATCTTCCGCATCGTCTCGAGTGCACCCTCCCGCCTTACCGTCTCGATCTGCGAGAGATAGGCGGGTGCGATGCCGGCGGTGTGGTAAAGGGATAGGGCTTGCATACCTAGAACTAAATGGTATATACCTTGAACTGAAAGGTATGCAAAACCATGAGGTGAACATGCATGGCAAGTCCCAAAACCAACCCGAATTTCATGAACGGCGTTCCGGAACTCCTGATTCTGAAACTTATCGCGAAGCAGGAAATGTACGGCTATGAAGTCGTCCAGGCGATCCGCCTCCAGACCGAGGAGGCCATCCTGCTTGGAGAAGGTGTGATCTATCCGGTCCTGCACGCGCTTGAACGCGACGGGGCGTTGAAGTCGCGGCGTCAGACCGTGAACGGCCGCCGCCGCATCTATTACTCGATCACCCCGGAAGGGCAGCGCCGTCTGTCGGATCTCACATCGAACTGGGCCAGGCTGACCAAGGCCATCCAAACCGTCATCGTTGGAGGACAACATGCCGAAGCCGTTTGAACCCCTCAGGGAGCGCCTGCTGCGCGCCGGCGTCGCCCCTCATCATGTGCGGCGTTATATTCTGGAGCTTTCGCAGCACTTCGAGGATCTGCGCACCGATCTCGAGCAGGAGGGATATGCCAGGCCGAAAGCCGAGGCGGTAGCCCTGAACCGCATCGGGCGCATTGATGACCTGGCGCAAGCCATGATCGATCAGCCTCGCCTGCGCTCCTGGAACGTCCGGGCGCCTTGGGCGACGCTGGTTCTCGGATCATGCCTGGCGTTCGCCGCAGGCATCATGGCGGCGCTCATGCTGTTGGCGTCCTTCGGTCCTTCCGTGCCTTCGTCCTGGGCTCCGCAAGTTGCGAGCGGCACGGCCTTCTTCTGCAATTTCCTCCTGCCGCTTCTGTGTGGCTGGACGGTCGCCGTGGTCGCCATAAGGCAGCGCATGGATTCGTTCTGGCCCGTTGTCGCGCTTGGCGTTCTCGCGCTGGTGAGCAGCGCAATTCAGGTCGGCGTGACGATGTCCGGAGGCCATGGTGAAATCGGCGTTGGAGCCGGCGCAAGCCTGGATACCGTTGTCCTGCTGGCCCGAAACTTGGTCCTGACCTTGATCCCTTATCTCATCTGGCGCAAGTGGACGGAAACGGCCCGCGGCATCATGTGGGCAGATAGTAGCTCGCGCGGCGGATAATCTCCCGCACGCCTTCTCTCCCAAGCATCCGGGGCGCTCTGCATGCACATGCGGGGCGCTTCGGCTTTTCCGATGCTTTAAAATGCGCCGAAGGAGGTCTTGTCGTCCTCAATGAGCCCGGAATAGACGATTCCGCCGTTCACCATCCGCACTTTGCCCTCGGCCACCAGTTTTAGCGCCAGCGGATAGAGCTTGTGCTCCACTTTCAACACCCGTGCGGAAAGCGTGTCTTCCGTATCGCCCGGCTTCACCGGCACCACGCCTTGCGCGATGATCGGGCCGCCATCCATTTCGGCGGTGACGAAATGCACCGTGCAGCCATGGACGCGCATGCCGGATTCGAGCACGCGGGCGTGGCTGTCGAGGCCCTTGAAGAGCGGGAGGAGGGAAGGATGGATATTGATCATGCGCCCCTCCCATTTCCCGACGAATTCCGCCGACATCAGCCGCATATAGCCGGCGAGGCAGATGACATCGGGCGCGATGCGGGCGAGCGCGGCGTTGATCGCCTCCTCATGCGCGGCGCGGGATGGATAGTCCTTCTGCGGCACGGCGACAGCCTCGATGCCATGGCTTCGCGCCACCTCGAGCCCTGCAGCATCCGGCTTGTTGGAGATGACGGCGACGATTTCGGCGGGATAGGCCGGGTCCTTGCAGGCCTCGATCAGCGCGGTCATGTTCGACCCGCGCCCGGATATCAGCACGGCGACGCGTTTTTTCATGATCAGAGCGCCAGCGTGCCGCGATAGACGACGCCCGCGCCGTCGCGCGGGATCATTTTGCCTAATGTCATCACCGTTTCGCCTTCGGACGACAGGATCGCAGCGATTTCCGCCGCCTTTTCCGGTGCCGCGACCACGATCATGCCGATGCCGCAATTGAAGGTGCGCAGCATTTCATCGCGCTCGACCCCGCCCGTCTTGGCAAGCCAGGAGAACACAGCAGGCACGTTGATAGTCGAAAGATCGATTTCCGCCGCAAGGCCCGCGGGCAGGACGCGCGGGATATTGTCGGGGAAGCCACCGCCCGTGATATGCGCCAGTGCCTTGATACCATCACTGGAGCGGATCGCCGCGAGCAACAGTTTCACATAGATGCGCGTCGGCGTCAGCAGTGCTTCGCCCAGTGACTTGCCGGACGCAAACGGAGCATCGGCGTCCCAGCCGAGGCCGGAAAGTTCGACGATGCGGCGCACCAGCGAAAAACCGTTGGAATGCACGCCTGAGGAGGAAAGCCCGAGAATGACGTCTCCAGCCGCGATATCGCCGGCAGGAAGCAGGCGGTTGCGTTCCGCAGCACCTACCGCGAAGCCGGCGAGGTCATAGTCGCCATCGCGGTACATGCCCGGCATTTCCGCCGTCTCGCCGCCGATCAGCGCCGCGCCTGCCTGCCGGCAGCCCTCGGCGATGCCGGCGACGATCGCCGCGCCCTGATCGGGATCGAGCTTGCCCGTCGCGAAATAGTCGAGGAAGAAGAGGGGTTCCGCGCCCTGCACCACGAGATCGTTGACGCACATGGCGACGAGATCGATGCCGACCGTATCGTGCTTGCCCGCGTCGATGGCTATCTTCAGCTTGGTGCCGACGCCATCATTGGCCGCGACCAGCACCGGATCGGTGAAGCCCGCCGCCTTCAGGTCGAACAGGCCGCCGAAACCGCCGATCTCGCCATCGGCGCCGGGGCGGCGCGTCGAGCGGACGAGCGGCTTGATCTTCTCCACCAGGAGATTTCCGGCGTCGATATCGACGCCCGCCTCAGCATAGGTCAAACCATTCTTGCCGGTATTGCTCTGGCCAGTCATCGTTTAACTCCCGGTGCGCCATCCCGCTGGCAGGATATGCGAAAACGCATAAAACTTGTTCGGGGGCGCAATGGCACGAGTTTGCCCGTCCCGCAAGGCCGATATGGCCGCGCCCGCCAGAAAAGCACCGTTGATTTACCTGCGCGGTGCGACAAACGCCCGGCATGACCCCATATGTAACGGCGACAACTCTTGACCCCGGCTCCGGCAACAGCCTATCTCATCACATGGCCCGATTGAGGCTCAAACGAACGGTAGCTTTATCAGCATGGCGAAGACACCGGTAAAGACCAGGCCTGAGCGCGACATTCACGTTGACGTGCAGGTCAATACCCTTGCCGCCAATGTGCGCCGCCAGGCCGTGTTCTGGCTCGGCGCCATGGCGGTGTTCGTGCTGTTCCTGGTGGTGTTCAGTTCCATCCTCCTGCCTTTCGTGGCGGGGCTGGCGCTGGCCTATTTCCTCGATCCGGTCGCCGACCGCCTGGAGCGGCTCGGCCTGTCGCGTCTTGCTGCGACGGTGGTGATCCTGGTTCTCTTCCTGATCGTGCTGGTCCTGGCGGTGATGATCATCGTGCCGGTGCTCGCAACGCAGCTGACCGACTTCATCGCCCGGTTGCCGGGCTATATCACCCAGCTCCAGTCGCTGATCGCCGATCGGGATTCGCCATGGCTGAAGAAGGTCATCGGCGTCGACAGCTCCGTCATCCAGGACAATCTCAGCACGCTGCTTCAGCAGGGAGCGGGCTTCCTCTCGACGCTTTTCCAGTCCCTGTGGAATTCCGGCAAGGCGCTGATCGATATCGCAGCGCTTTTCGTCGTCACTCCGGTGGTCGCCTTCTACATGCTGCTCGACTGGGACCGCATGATCGAGCGCATCGATTCCTGGATCCCGCGTGATCATCTGCACGACGTGCGCCAGATCGCGCGCGAGATGGATGCCGCGATCGCCGGCTTCATCCGCGGGCAGGGCACCGTCTGCCTGATCCTCGGCACCATCTATGCCGTCGGCCTTACCATCGTGGGCTTGAATTTCGGCCTGCTGATCGGGCTTTTCGCCGGTCTCATCAGCTTCATCCCCTATATCGGCTCGCTCGTCGGCCTGGTGCTGGCGATTGGCGTGGCGCTGGTCCAGTTCTGGCCGGACTGGATCATGGTCAGCGCGGTCGCCATCGTCTTCTTCATCGGCCAGTTCATCGAGGGCAACATATTGCAGCCCAAGCTCGTCGGCTCGTCGGTCGGCCTGCATCCGGTCTGGCTGATGTTCGCGCTCTTCGCCTTCGGCTCCTTCCTCGGCTTCACCGGCATGCTGATCGCCGTTCCGGCGGCCGCCGCCGTCGGCGTGCTGGTGCGCTTCGCATTGGGCCGCTATCTGCAGTCGCCGATGTATCGCAGCCGCCACGCCGAGATCGAGCATGTCAAGCGGGTGAGGGAACCGGCCGGAGACGCCGAATGAGGAGATTTGCGTCCGTCCCGGCGGGCATTTTGGACGATAGCGCATGACCGCTCTGCCCCGTCAATTGCCGCTGGAGCTCGGCCATCAGCCGGGCTATGGCCGAGAGGACCTGATCGTCGCGGCATCGAACCGCGCCGCCGTCGATATCATCGACCGCTGGCCGAACTGGCTTTCGCCCGTCACCGTGCTCGCCGGACCGACCGGTTCCGGCAAGACGCATCTGGCTGCGATCTGGAAGGCCACCTCGGACGCCGCCATCCTCGATGCCGGCCGGATCGGGCCGGACGCCCTGGAAAAGGCGTCCGCCGGCCCGGTGCTGATCGATGATATCGGGGCGGCGCCTTTCGACGAAACCGGCCTCTTCCACCTGATCAACACGGTCCGCCAGTCCGGCACCTCGCTCTTGATGACATCGCGCCGCTGGCCGGCCAACTGGCCGGTGACGCTGCCGGATCTGGCGTCACGCCTGAAGGCTGCGACGGTGGTCGAGATTTCCGAGCCCGACGACGCGCTTCTCACGGCCGTCATCTACAAGCTCTTCGCTGACCGGCAGCTTCTGGTTGAGCCGCATATCGTCAGCTATCTCGTCAGCCGCATCGAGCGCTCGCTTGTCGCTGCCAACAGGATCGTCGACCGCCTCGACCGAGTGGCCCTTGAGCAGAAATCCCGCATCACCCGCCCGCTCGCCGCCGGCGTCATCGCCGCCTTCGAGGAAGGGCAGGGCGAGGGCGGGGATTAGGGCGCGCAGATAGCGGTGGAAAATAGCGCTTCTTCACACCCCCTCTGGCCTGCCGGCCAGAGGGGGTATTCAGCCAGAGCCGCCGGAACCTTAGATCACCACCTATGAGCGTAATTCGCTCCGAAGCTCTGGGTTCCGTTGTCGGAGGTGATGTCGTTCACCGATGTCGTGAGGTTCACCTTGCCGAAGATCTTCTGCTCGGCGCTGATGCTGGTGCGCCAGCGCGGATCGGCGTCCGTCCGCCGCGTCCGGGCGATAAAGACGGTTCGGCTGTCGTCGAATGAAAGCCGCAGCGCCTTCGTCGTCTGCCAATGGCTCTCCTTCGTCGCCGAGCCGCTGTACCATACTGAATAATTGTCATTCACATGCGCAGTCACACCGTTGGCAACCGACCATTGGCGCCGCGTCGCCATGCCGATGCTGCCGCTGCCGTTCTCCGTGCCCAGCCGCAGGTTGAGGTCGGCGCCGTCCCAACCGGCAAGATCGGAGGCCGGCAGCTTGACCCAGCTCCACAATGCCGATGGCGGCGCTTCCGGCGCGCCGGTGAGGTGCGGATCCTGCGCCTGGCCGGCAAAGCCGATCTCCGTGCCGACGGCGGTCTCCCATTCGAGCGGCAGCCGCGCGCCGAGCCGCATCACATAGGCGCCGCTCGCTGTCTTCTTCGGCGTGGCGATCACGGTGTCCGCAGCCCATGCCGAACCAGGCCCGAAAGCCAGGAAAATCGCGGCCGTCGCCGCAATGACAGAATGCTGAAGATGCCTCACGCCCAATTCCTCGTCCGGATTGCCTGAAATCCGTGTTCTCCCCGTAAGCGGAAGAGCCCCAAGATTGCTCCGTCGCTTCGGCTGGTTGGAAAACGCGCAAAACGCCATCGGTCCCGCTGCAGCCCTGCGGCTACGGAGAGATCACGTCAGATTTGCGCACGTAATGTTTCGGTGATTTATACTCTGTGAGGATATGCTAATCAACCCCGGCCGGGGAAACAAACAGGCTTATTTGTTTCCCACCGGCATCGGCGGCAGGGCAGGGGCCGATATGTCGGGTCTGATCGGGTTCCTGAGGATCGAGCCCGTTATGAAAGAGCGCGGCTGCGAGGCGGCGAGCCTGTCTTCGTGTACCCAGCCGATCATGGTGGTGGACGGCACGACGACGCGGTGCCATTTGCCTGTTTTGCCGTAGGAGCGCATTTCGCGGCCCTTTTCGACCGTGCCGACGGCCGCCGCCTTCTCCCAGGCGTGCTCGCGGATCGTGATGCGCTCCCTGGCATAGATGACGGAGGGCGTGGTGTTGGGCGCGGCGCGGCCGACCGGGATGTTCTTCACGGCGGATTTGGCCTCGTCCGGCTTGACGAGCGAGGCCGGCGGCTTCACCGCCGCCATTTGCGTGGTGGTGCTGCGTGATGGAGCAGGCGCCGGGCGAACCGGAACGGGAGGACGGGGGATATCGGCCTTGGCAGCTGCTGTCTTCGGCTGCTCCCTGTTGGCCGGGGCCTTGTTCGCGACCGTCTCCTTCGGCCTTGAGACCTTCGGGCTCGTTTCCCGTTGTGGCAAGAGCTGGCTGAAGATGCGGGAGAAATCGGTTTTCGGGTTCTTATCCTGATAGGCCGCCCACCAGCCGGCGGCGCCCATGGCCACGATGACGGCAAGGGCGATGCCCGATCCCGAGAAGGACGAGCGCTTGGATGAACGTCTTTTCCTGGCCATGTGATGATTCCCGCCGGTTCGTGCGACAAGGGCCGGGTGGGCCGATTCTTTCAACGGGGATACGCTATCAGCCGTTTCTTCGCATTTGGTTACCGGCGGGAGGTGGCCAGGCCCCGATCATGCGCCCTCTTCCTCAAGGTGTTTTGCGCCGATGGCCTGATAGAGATCGAACAAGGCCGCATGGGCCTGATCGGCGAGGGCATAGAATTCCGGATCGTGCAGGATTGTCGGGTGGCAGAGGAGATGGCGGCCGACCGAATCCAGAAGGATGGATGTCGCATGCAGCGCTTCGTGACAGCCGAAGCTGCCGGGCATGAAATCTTTCGGGTCATGGCTTTCCGCGTCAGCGAGCGCTTCCTGCCGGGCTTTTTCCAGTTCATCATTCGTGGTCATGATATCTCCGCCTAAATAGATTAATCCAATCCATGCTGGCGCAGACACTAACAGCTGTTTCTTCGCATCTGGTTACCGGCGGAAGATGGCCACGAATGCAGTCACCGCACCGTGGCCTCTGCAATCAGAAGATTTGCGTGACCGGCTGGCCGAAGGCCATGGCACCCGTATAGCGGGCCTGGGGGCCGCTCTGGAGCGGATGAAAGCGGGCAGCCTGAATATCCCGAAAGCGTCTCTCCAGACCGTTTCTACGATAAAAGCCGGTACCTCCCGCAAGCTCGAGCGCCAGTTCGACGGTTCGGATCGCATTTTTGGCAACCAGTGAACGGCCTATCATCACCTCGTTTACGGTATCGGCGGAGGGCACGTTCAATTCTGCCGTCTCGACCATCCAGCGATGGGCGAGGCGAGCGGCCCGCAGCGACGTGTCCATGCGCCCGGCAAGATCGAGGCTGTGATTGGTTTGGGCCTTGTTCTTCGCCAGCTCTATCGCGAGATCGCGCGCGCTCTCCGCCACGCCCAGATAGACGGCATAGATGAGGGGAAACGCAATCGTTGCGATGATCTGGAATACCGGGTGCCACTCGCCGGCCCTGCGCGAGAAGGCCACCCCGGCATCGGGAACGAACAGGTCGTCGATCACCACGTCATGGGAGCCGGTGCCGCGCATGCCGAGCGCCCGCCAAGTCTCCTGAATGGTGACTTCGGCTGCCGCCAGGGGTGCGCCGAAGTGGATGACCATCGGGCCTGCGTCGGAATCTTCGCAGACGGCGCCGGTCATCAACAGGTTGCCCGCCGGCGCGCCGGATGTAAACGTCTTGCGCGCGTTGATGCGGTAGCCACCCTCGACCTTGGTCGCACGGCCGGATCCGCCGATCCAGTCGGATCCGCCACTCGACAGGAGAATGATCCGCTCCGTCGCGACCCGTTTGAGCAATGGCTCGACTGCCGCGACCTGCTGGTAGCGCCAGCGCCACGCGGGAATCGCCACCTGATGGGTGTGCATCGAAAAAGCCAAAGCGGTGGATCCGCAAGCATGGGCCATGATGCGCAGCATCTCCGCCAGCTGCGCCACTTCCGCTCCCGCTCCGCCCAATTCACTGGGCACGCCGGCCTCGACCAGCCCCACTTCCTTGAGCAGAGCGTAGTTCTCCGCCACGAATGTGTCGCTTTCGTCGACTGTCGCTGCTCGCTCAGTCAGGATGGGGGTGATCTCCCGCACTGCATTGGTCACACTGAACGGGGGCGAAGCTGCGGCTAAGGTATCTGCGGATGCGATGCTCATGATGTTCTCCTCCACAATGAGATTGACGAGGAGCATAATTCATCCTGCCGCTTCCATGATCCAGTTCAGGAACTGTACTGGCCCGCCGCTCTGTCCAGGCCGGCGATTCTGCGCTATTCTCAAGCATTGGTCGTGGAGGAGGTCTTCATGGCAGACAGAGGCGGATACGGACAGTTCTGCCCCGTTTCTATGGCATCGGAAATAGTTTGTTCGCGCTGGACGACCCTCGTCGTTCGCGAACTGCTGTGCGGAACCACGCGCTTCAATGATCTACGCCGCGGCGTGCCCCGCATGTCGCCCGCACTGCTTTCCAAGCGGCTGAAGGAACTGGAGCGCGCCGGAATCGTGCAGACCGTCCGCAGCGCGAATGGCATCACGGAATATCATTTGTCTGAAGCGGGCGAAGATCTGCGGCCCATCGTTCTCGGCCTCGGATTCTGGGGGCAGCGATGGGTGGAATCCAGGCTTTCGCTGAAGAACCTCGATCCCTCGCTGTTGATGTGGGATATCCGCCGCCATCTCAATCCGCAGCCGCTTCCACCGAAGCGTTGCACGATTCAGTTCCAGTACCCCGAACTGCCGCGCACGAAACAGAACTGGTGGCTTGTCGTCGATGCAGGCTCGGTCGATCTATGCGGGTTTGATCCCGGCTTTGAGATCGATCTCCTCATCACGACCTCGCTTCGTACCATGACTGCCATCTGGATGGGCTGGACGGTGGTGCGAAGGGAGATCGAGGGTGGAAATCTTGAACTCGACGGCGATCCCAAGGTCGCGAGAGCGATACAGCAATGGCTTGGCTTCAGCATCTTTGCCCACGAGCCGCGCCGGGTGCCGTGAATATGATGCCGGCAGGGAGAGATGCTCGGGACGGGGACCGGTGGAACCGAAGATCAACGCCCATGTCCACAGAGAACCGTGCCCAACAAATTCTGATGGGAAGAAAAAATGGCGATCCCGGCAGGACTCGAACCTGCGACCATCGGCTTAGAAGGCCGGTGCTCTATCCATCTGAGCTACGGGACCGATGGGACAAGCACTACACGCTTGCGGCAAGCCGTTCAATGCGCTGATCAGTGCGTCCAGGGCTGCTGGCGGTCGTATTTGAAATTGTCGGAATAGGAGACCTTGCGGCGCTTCGCTTCTTTCGGCTCATCGAGGCGATAGGCGATGCCGTTCCTTTCGGCATAAGCGACGGCTTCTTCCTGGGTGTCGAAGAAAAGCCTGATCTGGCTCTTCATGTCGCCGGAAGAGGTATAGCCCATCAGCGGCTCCACCTTGCGCGGCGTCTCAGGTTCGAACTCCAGAAGCCACGATTTCGTTTTTGCCTTGCCCGACTGCATGGCAGTCTTGGCGGGACGATATATGCGTGCGACCATGTCCAGACACCCTTGAGTGCGAAAATGGTCGGAGCGGCAGGATTCGAACCTGCGACCCCCTGATCCCAAATCAGGTGCGCTACCAGGCTGCGCTACGCTCCGCCACCTTGGCGAATGTTGATTTCCCTAGAGATTTCAGCCCATCGGCGCAAGAGGGAAAACGATGTTGGCCGCAGAAAGTGGAAAGACCACAACGCCGACATGTTCCACCAACGGAAAATCCCACGCTGAGGCCCGGCGTTGGGAGGATGATGGACGCCGGGCCTCGCGCTGGCACGTCCCCCAGCGATGGTGCAATCCTGGACCGAGTCGCGGTCGCCGCGCTACTCCAATAAGTTGCCAAGGATGCGATCGGTTGTGCGGAAGCGGAATGCGCTGACACAAACAGGCGACAATACCGCTATTCGGCTGTAGCGGCTGCCGCGAGCCCCTTCTGCAGGTCCGCGATCAGGTCGCCCGTATCTTCCAGTCCGATCTGCAGCCGGATCACCGGTCCGCCATAATCGGCCCTGCTCACCGTGCGGTCGGCAAGGCTGACATGCACCGCCAGGCTCTCGAAGCCGCCCCATGAATAGCCCAGGCCGAATATCTCCAGCGCGTCGAGGAAGGCATGCGCCTTCTTCTTGGCTCCTCCGTCGAGCACAATCGAGAAGATGCCCGACGCGCCGGTGAAATCGCGCTTCCAGATCGCATGGTCAGGATGGCTTTCAAGCGCCGGGTGCAGCACCGAGGCGACGCCGGCTTGGGTCTCGAGCCAGCGCGCGATCTCGAGCGCGCTTTTCTGGTGCGCCTCGAGCCTGATGCCCATCGTGCGCAGGCCGCGTAGGATCTGGTAGACGTCATCTGGCGCGGCGCACATGCCGAGCGTGCCATGGCCCTCCAGCAGTCTTGGCCAGCAGCGCTCATTCGCCGAAACCGTACCCAGGAGTACGTCCGAATGGCCGGAAGGGTATTTCGTCGCCGCGTGGATGGAGATATCGACGCCATGGTCGAGCGGCCTGAAATAGAGGGGTGTCGCCCAGGTATTGTCCATCATCACGATGGCATCGGCTTCATGCGCTTTCTCCACGATCGCCGGAATGTCCTGCATCTCGAACGTGTTCGAGCCGGGCGATTCGGTGAAGACGACCTTCGTGTTGGGGCGGATCAGTTCGGCGATGCCGGCGCCGATGCCCGGATCGTAATATTCCACCGTGATGCCGAGCCGCGTCAGCATCGTATCGGCGAAATGCCGCGTCGGATTGTAGATCGAATCGACGAACAGCACATGGTCGCCGGCCGACAGGAAGGTGAGGAGAGGGACGGTGACGGCCGTAAGGCCCGAGGGGACGAGGACGGTGCCGGCCGATCCTTCCAGGGCGTCGATCGCCTGGGCGAGCGCGTCGCTCGTCGGCGTGCCGCGCGTTCCATAGGTGTATTTCTGGTTCCGAGTCGCCATCGTCTGCGCATCAGGAAAAAGCACCGTCGAGGCATGAACGACCGGCGGATTGACGAAGCCGTGATAGTCGCGCGGATCATTGCCGCAATGGGTGAGAAGCGTATTGATGCCGAACGGCTTTTTCTTATCCCGGTTTTTTTCCATCAATGATTCTCCTATGCGGCCCTGCGCGACCCATTTAGTGACAAAATCCAATGACAAGCCACGGCCGTCGATAATCCCGCCGCGCCGTTCTTGCAACACTTGACGGGGTTCCATGCCGGACCAGGCTCAAAAGCCAGAAGTGACGATACGGAAGAACATGACCATCTTCAGAGCCAATCTCCGCACTGCATTCCACTCACTCGCCCAGGGCCTGCGCTCTCCAGCGCCATCCGACACGCCGTATCCATGGACATGGTGGATGACGGTGGCGATTGTCCTGCTGGTTCCCGTCCTTTATTTTCTGCATCCCTATGACGGAGCGATCCTGCGCGCCGCCTCGTCCAGTGAGATGCCGGGGCTGTCCCTGTTGCGGGACCTGACGGATGTCGGCAGAACCCTGTTCTACCTCGCGATCGCCTTCTGCATTCTTCTGTGGACCACGGGCAGGGACCGGCGGACATTGGAGGGGCGCCAGAAGGCACGGCTTTATACGCTGGAGAGCCAGACCGCATTCGCATTCGCCGGCATCGGGTTAAGCGCAGTCATCGTCTATATCATCAAAATCGCCGTCGGGCGGGCCAGACCGGCCCTGATCGACACGCTCGGCCCCGCTTTCATCGAGCCTTTCCACGGCGGTTATCTCTATGTCAGCTTCCCCTCCGGCCATTCCGCGACGGTGGGGGCGGTCACGATCATTCTGGCGCTCTGGTTCCCCCGCTGGCGGCTGCCCGTTCTCGTCGCCACCCTTGCGCTCGCCTTCAGCCGCATAGCGGTGGCCGCCCATTATCCGACCGACGTGGTGGCCGGCTTTTCCATAGGCTTCCTGTTCACGCTTTTTCTGGCCCGTTTTCTGGCGAACAGGAATCTGGGATTCTCGATCGATCCCGGGCGAATGCTGCCGAAACGCCATGTCCTGACCGCGGAGAGGTGGGAAAATTCGCCTTGATCGGCGTGAAGATCGGTGAATTTCTCTATGAGAGCGATTCGCTTTTTCAGATTTTCATCTTAAGAGGGTGCTGCTTTGGTTGTAGAGGCGCCAAAAGCCTTGACCGGAGCCGAATAATCGCCTTCGATGAAAACGTGAATGGGAGCACGGCAGACATCTTGATGACCGGTATCCGCTACGCCATCGGCCCGAAAATCGGGATCGGTTTCGGAAAGTCCGATGCGTGGTTTAAAAAACTGGAGCGTTCTTGCGTGTCCGAATGGACATGCGGCGTTCCGGGACAGGATGCCGGACTTCTGCATGGTGCCCTTTAAACGGGAACACAAAGGCAACACAAAAAGGGTAGTAGCCAAATGAAAAAGACTGTTCTTCAAGGCGTCCTCGGCGCAGCAGCGCTTGCATATGCCGCCACGGCGGCCTCTGCGGGCACGCTGGACGATGTAAAGGCCAAGGGCTTCCTGCAGTGCGGTGTCAATACCAGCCTTGCAGGCTTCTCCGCTCCGAATGACAAGGGGGAATGGTCGGGCTTCGACGTCGATTATTGCCGCGCCGTCGCCGCCGCGATCTTTGGCGATGCTACCAAGGTCAAGTTCACGCCGCTCAACGCCAAGGAGCGCTTCACCGCGCTGCAGTCGGGCGAGATCGACGTCCTGATCCGCAACACGACCTGGACCATCAGCCGCGATACCTCGCTCGGTCTCGATTTCACCGGCGTCAACTATTATGACGGCCAGGGCTTCATGATCAACGCCAAGAAGCTGTCGGGCATCAATTCCGCGCTGCAGCTTTCCGGCGCATCGGTCTGCGTCCAGTCCGGCACGACGACCGAGCTGAACCTGGCCGATTACTTCCGGGCGAACAAGATGGAGTACAATCCCGTCGTGTTCGAGAAGGTGGAAGAAGTCAACGCTGCCTATGATGCCGGCCGTTGCGATGCCTACACCACCGACCAGTCGGGCCTTTATGCGACCCGCCTGACGCTCTCCAATCCCGACGATCATGTCGTTCTGCCGGAAATCATCTCCAAGGAACCGCTCGGTCCCGCCGTCCGCCAGGGCGATTCACAGTGGGCCGACGTCGTCAGGTGGACCCATTATGCTCTGCTCAACGCCGAGGAATTCGGCATCACGCAGGCCAATGTCGATGAGATGAAGAACTCCGACAATCCGGAGATCAAGCGTCTGCTCGGCACCGAAGCCGATACCAAGGTTGGCACCGATCTCGGCCTGACCAATGACTGGGTCGTCAACATCGTCAAGGGCGTCGGCAATTACGGCGAGCTCTTCGAGCGCAATATCGGCTCTGCAAGCCCGCTCAAGATCGCCCGCGGCCTCAATGCCCAGTGGACGAAGGGCGGTCTGCAATACGGCATGCCGGTCCGCTAAGGGCGCGGATCCACAAAAAAGTATGAACGAAGACGGGAGGGTGGCGAATAGCCATCTTCCCGAACAATCGTGCTATAATGATAAATGGGAATAAGAACAAACGAGGGGTACATGGCGTCTCAGGATATTGCAGGATCCGGCCGTGAAAGCCCGGGCGTATCTTTTCTGTACGACCCGAAAATCCGCGGCATACTCTATCAGGCCGTGGCCTTCATCGCGATCATCTCGCTGATCTATTGGATCGCCAACAACACGGTCACCAATTTGCAGCGTGCCAATATCGCTTCCGGCTTTGGCTTCCTGAAAGGCCGCGCCGGTTTCGATATCAGCCAGTCGCTGGTCCAGTATACGAGCGATTCCACCTACGGGCGGGCGCTCTATGTCGGCTTCCTCAACACGCTCTACGTGGCCGCCATCGGCGTTGTCACGGCCTCCATCGTCGGCTTTCTCGTCGGCATAGGACGGCTTTCCCATAACTGGCTGATCCGCAAGATCTGCCTGGTCTATGTCGAGATATTCCGCAACATTCCGCCGCTTCTCGTCATCTTCTTCTGGTATTTCGGCGTGCTTTCGGTGCTGCCGCAGGCGCGCGAGAGCCTCTCCCTGCCTTTTGGCAGCTATTTGAACAATCGCGGCATTTTCCTTCCCTCCATCATCTGGGGGGACAATGCCGGGCTGATCGGCATCGGCTTCGTCGTCGGGCTGGTACTTTCCTTTTTCGTGGCTCGCTGGGCGCGCAAGCGGCAGATGGCGACCGGGCAGATATTTCCCGTCTATCGCACGGCCGCGGCGCTCATTCTCGGGCTACCACTGCTCGCCGCCATCCTCACGGGCTTTCCGGCGACGCTTGACTATCCCAAGCTCGGCACCTTCAACCTGTCGGGCGGCATGCAGGTGAAGCCGGAATTCCTGGCGCTCTATCTGGCACTCTCCTTCTATACCGCCGCCTTCATCGCCGAGATCGTGCGTGCCGGCATTCTGGGCGTCAGCAAGGGACAGACCGAGGCTTCCCACGCGCTGGGCTTGCGCCCCGGGCCGACGATGCGCCTCGTGGTGATCCCGCAGGCGTTGCGCATCATCATTCCGCCGCTGACGAACCAGTTTCTGAACCTGACCAAGAACTCGTCGCTGGCCATTGCCATAGGCTATCCCGATCTCGTGGCCGTGGGCGGAACGATCCTCAACCAGACGGGTCAGTCCGTTGAGGTGGTGGCCATCTGGATGGCGATCTATCTCAGCCTCAGCCTCGTTACATCGGGCTTCATGAACTGGTTCAACGCCAAAATGGCACTGGTGGAGAGATAAGATGGCAAATCCTGATCTCAGCTTTGTGCGCGCCGAAATGGCAGGCGTTCAACCTCCGCCGCGTAGCGAGCGCGGCCTTGGCAGCTGGCTGCGCACCAACCTGTTCGCCACGCCCGTGGATGCCGCACTGTCGGCTCTCGCTATCCTTTTTCTGGCCTGGTTTCTGCCGCCGGCCATCAACTGGCTTTTCGTCAATGCCGTTTGGACAGGCCCCGATCGCACCGTCTGCAGCACGGTCGCCCAGGGCGGCATCCAGCCGGACGGCTGGTCCGGAGCGTGCTGGGCATTCGTCAATGCCAAGTTCCAGCAGTTCCTTTACGGACGCTACCCCTTCGGCGAGCGTTGGCGCGTTGATCTGACGGCAGTGCTCTTCGTGGCTCTGCTGGTCCCGCTGCTCATCCCGCGTGTGCCGCACAAAAGGTTGAATGCGCTTCTGTTCTTCGTCGCCTTTCCGGTTGTCGCCTTCTTCCTTCTCGTCGGCGGCTCGTTCAATCTGAGCTTTGTCGAAACGCCGCTTTGGGGCGGCCTCCTTGTGACGCTGGTTCTCTCCTTCGTCGGTATCGCCGTTTCCCTGCCGCTCGGCATCCTTCTGGCGCTGGGCCGTCGTTCGAACCTGCCCGTCATCAGGCTGCTTTCCATCATCTTCATCGAGACGATACGCGGTGTGCCGCTGGTGACGGTGCTGTTCATGGCCAGCGTCATGCTGCCGCTGTTCCTGCCGCCGGGCGTTACCTTCGACAAGCTGCTCAGGGCCCTGATCGGCGTCGCCCTGTTCGAGACCGCCTATCTGGCGGAGGTCATCCGCGGCGGGTTGCAGGCCATTCCGAAGGGGCAGTTCGAGGGGGCGGATTCGCTGGGCCTGAGCTATTGGCAGAAGATGCGGCTGATCATCCTGCCGCAGGCGCTGAAGCTGGTCATCCCCGGCATCGTCAACTCCTTCATCAGCCTTTTCAAGGATACGAGCCTCGTCTACATCATCGGCATGTTCGATCTGCTCGGCATCGTCCGGCAGAATTTCTCCGATGCGACCTGGGCCTCGCCTCAGACCCCGGCGACCGGACTGATCTTCGCCGGATTCGTCTTCTGGATTTTCTGTTTTTCGATGTCGCGCTACTCTATCTTTATGGAGAACAGGCTCGACACCGGCCACAAGAGATAAGGGAACATTTCAATGAAAGCACAACAAAGCGTCGTCGACCCGGAAGACATCCACGTCGACCACTCCCGAATGCAGGTTTCCTCCACCGATGTGGCGGTCGAGATCATCAACATGCACAAATGGTATGGCGATTTCCACGTGCTGCGTGACATCAACCTCAAGGTGATGCGCGGCGAGCGCATCGTCGTCGCCGGGCCCTCCGGCTCCGGCAAGTCCACCATGATCCGCTGCATCAACCGGCTTGAGGAGCACCAGAAGGGCAAGATTCTCGTCGATGGCATCGAATTGACCAACGATCTGAAGAAGATCGACGAGGTGCGTCGCGAGGTCGGCATGGTCTTCCAGCACTTCAACCTCTTCCCGCATCTCACGATCCTTGAGAACTGCACGCTCGCGCCGATCTGGGTGCGCAAGATGCCGAAGAAGAAGGCCGAAGAGATCGCCATGCACTATCTGGAAAGGGTCAAGATCCCCGAGCAGGCGAACAAATATCCGGGCCAGCTCTCCGGGGGCCAGCAGCAGCGCGTGGCGATCGCCCGCTCGCTCTGCATGAATCCGCGCATCATGCTCTTCGACGAGCCGACTTCGGCGCTCGACCCCGAGATGATCAAGGAGGTGCTCGACACCATGGTCTCGCTCGCGGAAGAGGGCATGACGATGGTCTGCGTCACCCACGAGATGGGCTTCGCCCGCCAGGTCGCCAACCGCGTCATCTTCATGGACCAGGGCCAGATCGTCGAACAGAACTCGCCTGCGGAATTCTTCGACAACCCGCAGCACGAGCGCACCAAGCTGTTCCTCAGCCAGATATTGCATTGAGTGATCAGTGAGTAGTGAAATAGTGAAATAGTGAGTAGGGCTTGCCGAGAAGCGCATCGGCTATTTTTTCCTACTCACTACTCACTACTCACTACTCACTACTCACTACTCACTACTCACTACTCACTAAATAAACCCCGTCCCATCATACCCATAAAGCCAATCGAGATCGGCAATAAACCGCTCCGGCGGGCGCGACCGCAGCAGCATGTTACGGCCGAGCGCCAGCGGTCCGGCGGCGTGATAGGCGAAGCGGTTGAGCGATCCGCGCCGGGCGACGCTGGCGATCCGCGCCAGCCGCTCCTCGTTGAAGCGGGAAAGCGCTGCCGGCCAGTCCACCGCATCGCCGCCAAGCGCCGCCGCAAGCGCGCAGGCGTCCTCGATCGCCATTGCCGCGCCCTGCGCCGCGAAGGGCGTCATCGCATGCGCTGCATCGCCGAGAAGCACCGTTCGTTCATTCAAGAGGAAGCGTGGACGATCGATCTGGAAAAGCGGCCAGAACGTCCATTGCTCCGCCGCTGCGCCGATGACGGCGTGGATCGCCGTATGCCAGCCGGAGAAGGCGGCGGCAAGCGCGAGGCTGTCGCCCCTGGAGGACCACTCCCGGCCCGGGTCGCGCCCCTTGGTGATCGCAACGAAATTGAAGAACTTCCCGGCCTTGACGGGATAGACGATGAAATGCACGCCACGCCCAAGCCACGCCGAAACGCTGTTTACCTCCGGCAGAGCGGCCCGGAGCGCCTCGGGCAGCGCTTCGGCGGCCAGGCTCGCCCGCCAGGCGATATAGCCGGTAAAGGCGGCGCTTCGATCATGCTCCACCGCGGCGCGGCGTGCCGACCATACGCCGTCGCAGGCGAGAAGCATCGTGCCGTGATGCTCCTCGATGCGGTCTCCGGCATCGATCCGTACCGTCGCTCCGTCTTTACCGGCCTCATGCGAGATCACGTTCGAGCCGAGCCTGATCGAAATCGCGGGATGGGCATGGACCGCAGCGATGAGCGCGGCCTGGAGATCGGCGCGATGGCAGACGAGATAGGGCGCATGCCAGCGGGTTTCGGCCGCATCGCCGAGCGCCATGCGCAGAAGGGTGGTGCCGCGCGCGCCGTCCTGCAGGTAGAGGGCGTCAGGCGTGACCGCCTGCGGCAGGAGACGGTCAAGCACGCCGAGGCGTGTGAGCAGGCGGGTGGCGTTGGGGGCAAGCTGCAGGCCGGCGCCGACTTCCGATAGCCGCGGCGCCTTTTCGAAGATGATGATCTCGAAGCCCTTTGCGGCAAGCGCCAGCGCCGCCGTCAGCCCCGCAACACCTGCTCCCGATATGATGATCTGTCTGACGGCGGAAGCTGTCATGGTCTATGGAAGCCGCTTGGTCGAACGGCCCTTTCCTCGGCGCCGAAACCGCCGCGCCGCGACAATCAGGCGGCTTTGTTGTCCGCTTCGACGTAAAGGCAGCCGGCCGGCTTCGTTTCCGTCTGGTGAAGATCGGGATTGTAGCGATAGAGCGTCGAGCAATAGGGGCAGACCATCTCCGTCCCGTCGCCCATGTCGAGATAGACATGCGGATGGTCGAAAGGCGGGTTGGCGCCGACGCACATGAACTCCTGGACGCCTATCTCGATGACCTGATGGCCGGTATCATTGTGGAAATGAGGAATGGCATGATCGGACATGTCGTGCTCCAGTGTCCATTTTCAATTTACCTGTGATCCGGTCCGAAGCGGTTTCTTCCCCGGGATCGTGCTATAATCAGCGCGTGTGTTACCGCGATTGATATGTTTTCGGAAGCGGTTTTATCGATTCGCAAGACATTTCAAATCAAGTGCTATCAAACTGTCATAAGACTTTCATAGGTTCTGTGGCTGATCCGGGTATACCGGACGGAACCGGAGTGTGGGTGAGATGAACGAAACGAACATGACAGCGATAGAGAAAGCCGCAACCAGGATCGAAGCGGAGGCGGCCGCCGCGCCGGGAGAGCGTTCTCTCCTGGAAAGTCCCGATCGTTTCGTCAATCGCGAATTCTCCTGGCTGCAGTTCAACGCTCGTGTGCTGGAGGAAGCCCGCAACGGGAAGCAGCCGCTGCTGGAACGCCTGCGTTTCCTCTCGATTTCCGCGGCCAATCTCGACGAGTTCTTCATGGTTCGGATCGCCGGCCTTGCGGGGCAGGTGCGCGCCGGTATCGCCACGCGCAGCGCCGACGGACGGACGCCGCAGGAGCAGCTCGAATTCGTGCTGGAGGAGGTCGGCAAGCTCCAGGCGGCGCAGCAGGAGAACCTGCACGGTCTGCTTCAGGAGCTGTCTCGCGAGAATATCGAGATCGTCAAGCCGGATGCGTTGCGCAAGAACGAAAAAATCTGGCTGGAGGACCATTTCCTCGAGACGATCTTCCCGGTCCTGACCCCGCTGTCGATCGACCCGGCGCACCCGTTTCCTTTCATCCCCAACCTTGGCTTCTCGATCGCGCTGCAGCTCGCCCGCCGCGCCGACAACCAGCCGATGACGGCGCTGCTGCGCCTGCCCGTTGCCCTCAAGCGTTTCATCCAGCTTCCAACCGAGAACGGCCACTACAGGTTCATCTCGCTGGAGAATGCGGTGAGCCTTTTCATCGGCCGGCTTTTCCCGGGCTATGAAGTGAAGGGCGCCGGCACCTTCCGCATCATCCGCGACAGTGATATCGAGGTCGAGGAAGAGGCGGAGGATCTGGTGCGCCTGTTCGAGAGCGCGCTGAAGCGCCGCCGCCGCGGCCAGGTGATCCGCATCGAGTTCGACAGCGAGATGCCGGAGCCGCTGCGCGTCTTCGTCGCCACCGAGCTTGCCGTGCCGGAAAACCGCATCAGCGTCTTGAAGGGCCTGCTGGCGCTCAGCATGATCTCCGAGATCGTCTCCATTCCGCGCGACGACCTGAAATTCGTGCCCTACAATCCGCGTTTCCCGGAGCGCATCCGCGAGCATGGCGGCGATTGCTTCGCGGCCATCCGCGAGAAGGACATCGTCGTTCACCATCCCTACGAATCCTTCGATGTGGTGGTGCAGTTCCTGCGTCAGGCGGCCGCCGATCCCGACGTGCTGGCCATCAAGCAGACGCTTTATCGCACTTCCAATGACAGCCCGATCGTCCGCGCGCTGGTCGACGCGGCGGAGGCAGGGAAGTCGGTGACGGCGCTGGTCGAACTGAAGGCGCGTTTCGACGAGGAGGCGAATATCCGCTGGGCGCGCGATCTGGAGCGGGCGGGCGTCCAGGTCGTCTTCGGCTTCATCGAGTTGAAGACGCACGCGAAGATGTCTCTGGTGGTCCGCCGCGAGGATGCGAAGCTCAGGACCTATGTGCATCTCGGCACCGGCAATTATCATCCGATCACCGCCCGCATCTATACCGATCTCTCCTTCTTCACGACGGACCCGGATATCGCGCGCGACGTCTCGCACATCTTCAATTTCATCACCGGCTATGCCCAGCCGACGGAGAAAATGAGCATTGCCGTGTCGCCGCTCACCTTGCGTGACCGCATCCTCAAGCACATCGACGATGAAATCGCCCATGCCAAGGCCGGCCGCCCCGCCGCCATCTGGATGAAGATGAACTCGCTCGTCGATCCTCAGATCATCGATGCGCTCTATCGCGCCAGCATGGGCGGCGTGGAAATCGACCTGGTGGTGCGCGGCATATGCTGCCTGAGGCCGAAGGTTCCGGGCCTTTCCGACAATATCCGGGCCAAATCCATCGTCGGGCGGTTCCTCGAGCACAGCCGCATCTTCTGTTTCGGCAACGGCCATGACCTGCCTTCGGAGAAGGCGATCGTCTATTTCGGCTCGGCTGACATGATGCCGCGCAATCTCGACCGCCGCGTGGAGACGCTGGTTCCCATCACCAACGCGACGGTGCATCAGCAGGTGCTTTCGCAGATCATGCTCGCCAACATCATTGACAACCAGCAGAGCTACGAACTACTTGCCGACGGTACCTCCCGCCGGATAAAACCTGCCGAGGGAGAAGAAGCCTTCAACGCGCAGGAATACTTCATGACCAATCCAAGCCTGTCGGGTCGCGGCAAATCGCTGAAATCCTCGGCGCCTCGCCTGATCGCCCATCGCAAGCGCGCCCGAGCCGAGAGAAACCGGACCGCATGAGTCTTTCCTTGGCTCAGGGGCGCCTGAAAGGGCGTCAGCCTGTCGCTGTCATCGATATCGGGTCAAACTCGGTCCGTCTGGTCGTCTATGAAGGCATCGTCCGCTCCCCGACGGTGCTTTTCAACGAGAAGATCCTGTGCGGCCTCGGCAAGGGGCTGGCCAGGACCGGCCGTCTCAACGACAAATCGGTCGACAGCGCATTGCGCGCGCTCAAGCGTTTCCGTGCGCTTGCCGAGCAGGCCGGCGCCTCGTCGCTGCACGCGCTCGCCACCGCCGCCGCGCGCGAGGCGGAGAACGGCCCCGCCTTCATCGCTGAGGCGGAAGCCGTGCTGGGCGAGCACATTCAGGTGCTCTCCGGCAAGGAGGAGGCCTATTACTCCGCGCTCGGCATCATCTCAGGCTTTCACAATCCGGATGGCATCGCTGGCGATCTCGGCGGCGGCAGTCTGGAGCTGGTCGATGTGCGCGGCCATACGATAGGCGACGGCATCACGCTGCCGCTGGGCGGCCTCCGCCTGCAGGACCTTTCCAACGGTAAGCCTGCCGAAGCGGCCAAGATCGCGCGTACGGAGCTCGCCCGGGCCAAGCTCCTGGATAAGGGGGAGGGGCGCATCTTCTATGCCGTCGGCGGCACCTGGCGAAATCTCGCCAAGCTGCACATGAGCGCCAAGCACTATCCGCTGCATATCATGCACGCCTATGAGATCGATCCGCACGAAGCGCATAATTTCCTGCTTCGCGTCGCCAAGGGCGATATCGACCATATGCGTGGCATCGAGGCGGTATCGAAGAGCCGCCGGCAGCTGCTCTCCTACGGATCGACGGTGCTTCTGGAAACCGTGCGCCGGATGAAGCCCTCGAGGATCGTCTTTTCGGCGCTCGGCGTGCGCGAGGGCTATCTCTATTCGCTGCTCTCCAAGCAGGAGCAGCGGGCCGATCCGCTGCTTGCCGCGGCGGAGGAGACAGCCATCCTGCGCGCCCGCTCGCCGCGTCATGCGCATGAGCTGGCCGACTGGACGGAAAAGGCCTTCGAGATACTCGGCTTCGACGAGACGGAGGACGAGGCGCGCTACCGCCGCGCCGCCTGCCTGCTCGCCGATATCAGCTGGCGGGCGCACCCCGATTATCGTGGATCGCAGGCGTTGAACCTCATAGCGCATGGTTCCTTCAGCGGCATCGACCACCCCGGCCGTTCCTATGTGGCGCTCGCCAATTATTTCCGTCACGAAGGGGTGGTGGATGATGCCGTGGCGCCCGAGATCATGGGCCTCGCAACACCACGCTTACGCGAGCGGGCGAAGCTTCTGGGCGCGCTGCTGCGCGTCGTCTATCTCCTGTCGGCATCGATGCCGGGCATCATCCCCCGCCTCAAATGGCGCGAGACGGAGAACGGCGGCCTTGAGCTCCTGGTTCCTAAGAGCCATGCCGAGCTGGTGGCCGGCCGGCCGGAAGGCCGCCTGCAGCATTTGGCCAAGCTCATCGGGCGCGAGCTGCATCTGGCGGTGGGGGAGGGGTAACGCCAGGAGAGAGCTCGTTTCGCCTCTGGCTTCGCTGTCCTTTGGCTACCTTATTGGCCGACTCAGGATGATCTGGCGATGTCCTTCTCGATCAACGGCTGGATGTAGCGTGTAAAGGGAACGCCCTTTGCGGCTGCCTTCGCCTTGACCGCGTCGAGCAGGTTCTGCGGAATTCGCATGTTGAGCGCTGCCGCCTTCTTCTCGAATTCGTAGCTCACCGGTTCCGCCGCGTTCCAATCATACTGGGACAGATCGGCTTGTTCGACAAAAGCCTCCGCCGCTTCATCCGTTGGCAGGCTTGGCCATGGCTTGCGTATACAAGCGCAATACGCCCCACACTTCATGGGCGAAGCCCTTTTACCCTCAATCCAGCTCCACCGCCGTGATCCGCCGGTTCTCGAACTTGATGCCGATTTCACCGCTGATGAGCTTCAGCGCCTTTTCGCCGAACACTTCGCGGCGCCAGCCGTGAAGTGCTGCCACCTCGGCCTTTTCCCCCTGGGCTGCAATCTTGTCGATATCATCGGAATTGGCGACGATCTTGGCGGCGACGCCATATTCTTCGGTGACGAGCTTCAACAGCACCTTGAGAAGATCGGCCGCCGCGCCCGCGCCTTCCGGCGAATGCGATTGCTTGGGCAGCCGCGGCATCTGGTCCTTCGGCATGGAAAGCGCTTCATTGACGACGGCGATCAGCCCGGCTGCCTGGCCCGAGCGCTCCCAGCCCTTCGGAATGGTCCTGAGGCGTCCCAGCGCCTCGGCGTCGGTCGGCTGCTGCTGGGCGATCTCGTAGATGGTGTCGTCCTTGATGACGCGGCCGCGCGGCACGTTGCGCTCGCGCGCCTCGCGTTCGCGCCACGCCGCCACCGCGCGCATGACCGCCAGTTCCGGCGGCTTGCGCAGCCTGGATTTGAGCCGCTTCCATGCATCGTCGGGATGGAGGTCATAGGTTTCCCGCGCGGTGAGGATATTCATCTCCTCATTGACCCAGTCGGCGCGGCCTTCCTTCTCAAGCTCCGCTTTCAGGTGGAGATAGATGTCTCTGAGATAGGTGACGTCGGCCAGCGCATATTCGAGCTGCTTTTCCGAAAGCGGCCGCCGCCGCCAATCGGTGAAGCGGGAGGATTTGTCGAGATGCGCGCCGGTCACCCGGTGGACGAGCTGGTCATAGGAGATCGCATCGCCGAAGCCGCAGACCATGGCTGCGACCTGGGTGTCGAACACCGGATGCGGGATGAGATCGCCCAGATGGAAAATGATCTCGATATCCTGCCGCGCGGCGTGGAAAACCTTCATCACCTTCTCGTCGGCCATAAGCGCGAAGAAGGGCTTGAGATCGAGATCGGGCGCCAGCGCATCGACCAGCGCCGTATGATCGGGAGACGCCATCTGGATGAGGCACAGCTCAGGCCAGAATGTTGTTTCCCTGATGAATTCGGTGTCGATGGTGACGAAATCGGATTTCGAAAGGGCGGAAACGGCCTCTTCGAGGCCCTGGGTCGTCGTAATCAGCTTCATGAGGTTTGTATAAGGGGATTACGTGAGCAGGGGAATAGGGGAATAGGGGAATAGGGGAATAGGGGAATAGGATGGACCTCCTCGGAGGAATCAGCCACCAACTCCCTTACTCCCTTACTCCCTTACTCCCTTACTCCCTTACTCCCTTACTCCCTTACTCCCTTGACAAATCCCGGTCAAAATGCGCTTGTCCGCCCGAATTTTCGGCGTGGCAACGCGCTTCATTTCCATAATTTCAGAGGCAGACATCATGCACCGTTACCGCAGCCACACCTGCGCAGCACTTCGCAAGTCGGACGTCGGCTCGACCGTCCGCCTGTCGGGCTGGGTTCATCGCGTCCGTGACCATGGCGGAATTCTCTTTATCGACCTGCGCGACCATTACGGCCTGACGCAGATCGTCGCCGATCCCGATTCGCCGGCCTTCAAGGTTGCCGAAACCGTTCGCGGCGAATGGGTGATCCGGGTCGACGGCGAGGTGAAGGCCCGCACGGAGGAAACGGTCAACCCCAACCTGCCGACGGGCGAGGTCGAGATTTTCGCGCGTGAGATCGAGGTGCTGTCAACGGCGAAGGAACTGCCGCTGCCGGTGTTCGGCGAGCCCGATTACCCCGAGGATATCCGCCTCAAATACCGCTTCCTCGACCTGCGCCGCGACACGCTGCACAAGAACATCATGAGCCGCACGAAGATCATCGCCGCCATGCGCCGGCGCATGGGCGAGGTGGGCTTCACCGAATTCTCGACGCCGATCCTGACCGCGTCGTCGCCGGAAGGCGCGCGCGACTTCCTCGTGCCGAGCCGTATCCATCCCGGCAAGTTCTATGCGCTACCGCAGGCGCCGCAGATCTATAAGCAGCTCATCATGGTCTCGGGCTTCGACCGCTATTTCCAGATCGCGCCCTGCTTCCGCGACGAGGACCCGCGCGCCGACCGCCTGCCGGGCGAGTTCTACCAGCTCGACCTGGAAATGAGCTTCGTCGAGCAGGAAGATATCCTGAAGACGATGGAACCGGTGCTGCGCGGCGTGTTCGAGGAATTCGCCGAGGGCAAGCCGGTCACGAAGGAGTTCCCGCGCATTCCCTATGATGAGGCGATGCGCAAATACGGTTCCGACAAGCCTGATCTGCGCAATCCCATCGTCATGGAGGCGGTGACGGAGCATTTCGCCGGTTCCGGCTTCAAGGTCTTCGCCAACATGATCGCCAGCGACCCGAAGGTCGAAATCTGGGCTATCCCCGCGAAAACCGGCGGTTCACGCGCCTTCTGCGACCGCATGAACTCCTGGGCGCAGGGCGAGGGCCAGCCCGGCCTCGGCTATATCTTCTGGCGCAAGGAAGGCGAGGCGCTGGAAGGCGCCGGCCCGCTCGCCAAGAACATCGGCCCGGAACGCACCGAGGCGATCCGTACTCAGCTTGGCCTCGACGACGGCGATGCCTGCTTCTTCGTCGCCGGCGACCCGAAGAAATTCGTCGCCTTCGCCGGCGCCGCGCGCACCCGCGTCGGCGAGGAGCTGGATCTCGTCGACCGTGACCGCTTCGAACTGTGCTGGATCATCGATTTCCCGTTCTACGAATGGAACGAGGACGAGAAGAAGATCGATTTCGGCCACAACCCGTTCTCCATGCCGCAGGGCGGCATCGAGGCGCTGCAGAATGCCGATCCGCTGTCGATCAAGGCCTTCCAGTACGACATGGTCTGCAACGGCTTCGAGATCGCCTCGGGCGGCATCCGCAACCATCTGCCCGACACGATGGTCAAGGCGTTCGAGATCGTCGGTTTCGACCGCGACACGGTGGAAGAGCGTTTCGGCGGCCTCTATCGCGCCTTCCAGTATGGCGCGCCGCCGCATGGTGGCATGGCGGCGGGCATCGACCGCATCGTAATGCTGCTGGTCGGCGCGAAGAATTTGCGTGAGATCACCATGTTCCCGATGAACCAGCAGGCCTACGACCTGTTGATGAACGCGCCGTCCGAAGCGACGCCCGCGCAATTGCGCGACCTTCACATCCGGCTCGCTCCGGTTAAGAAGGACGCCTAGCAAGCGATTCAGATGATTATGAAAAAGCCCGGCAGTGATGCCGGGCTTTTTTTGTTGAGATCAGGTGGGGATCGGTACGCCCCCTCTCTTGCGATTTGCTAACACTTGGCTTCGCTAAGATGTTGAAATCGCTTTCTCTCCCGCAAGGGAGAGATAAAGCTGCTGCATTGCCTACTTATTCGCCGTCACCGTCACATTGAGCAGATCCGGCAGCTTTTCGGGCTGCGCCGAGCCGGTGGCCATGAGAACGGCGACAGGGACAGGCGCGGACGGCGTTGCCCGGATTTCCAGAGACTTCGGATTGTCGATATAGGTGCTGACCGCCTGCGTCACCTGGGCGGCGAATGCGGCATTCTTCAACTGCCCGGCAAAGAGCGGCAGCACCGCCTTCACCTGGTTGGTGAGCGTCGCGCGGTCGCTGCCCTGCTGGTTGGCGAAATAGTCCAGGAGCTTGTTGGTGAGCGAAGCGTCATCGAAACGGATCGACGCGCCGTTTACCGTCAATTGCTGCATCAGGCCGAGCATTGCCAGCCCCGCCGCGTCGCTGTCCGGATTGTCGGAGAGGGTCGCCTGCGCCTCCTGTATTCCCTTGATGAAATCGAGCGTATAGCCGCCGAGGTCGAAGGTCATGCCGAGCGTGCCGCCGTCATCCATGACGAGGTTGAACTGATCGAGCTTGAAGCGCCCGTCCGGGACCGACCAGCTTCCCTTGGAATCGATATGGCCGTTGATCTTCTCGTAGCCGAGCGCCGTCAGCGTCTCCTTCGCCTTCGAAGGCTCTGCCTTGCTCAGATCGATCGCGATCTTGTCGACATCCCAGGTGTAGTCGATGGGAGAACCCTGCTTGAAAGGCGAGATCGTCGCCACGATGTCCTGCATCGTCGCGATGTTGTTACCGGCCTGATTGACGGTGATCTCGTTGATCTCGGCTTTCTGGTAGTAGAGGATGCTGGCCAGCGGATCGCTCGATCCCTTGGGCGCCAGATGGAGGTTTTCCATCTCCATGCCCTTGATCGCGATGTTCGTCCCCTCGAAGGAGAGAGTCATATCGGGTATGTCGGCCTGGCCGATATCGTAGCCGCCGTCGGACGCATCGGAGACATTGTTGAGCGCGACATCGCCGAGATCGATGGATTTTTCCTGCGCCGCCGTCCCCGGCGCTCTGACCGATGCGCCCTTCAGAACAACCGTCGAGCCGTTGGTTTCCACGCTCTGATAGGCGAGTTCGCCGCCCTGTGCCGCGTAGAGTTCCTTCAGGCGCTCCGCCACGGCATTGCCGTCGAATGCGAAGGCCGATCCCGCCATCATGAGCGACAGGGCGGACGCCGCAGCAAGATTGCGTGCCGTTGATTTCAGCATGGATATGACGGGCATTGGGGGCTTCCTCTTTGGTCGGTAGGCCGTTTTTCTACAGTATCGGCCCCGGAATCGGAATTGATTTTCGGCAATTAGAGTGCGCATTCGATTGCCTATAAAGTTCAACAACGACACAAACTGCGCCGATTGCTGGGTGCGGCGTAACGGGCGGTACGGAGAAAACAGGTCGAATTGCGGTGGATTATGCGGAAAAACACCGCCCCGTGCCTCTGATTCCGCATAATGGCTTGCCGCAGAATCACCCTCTTGCTAACCCCATTCCATGGGAAAAAGCCTGATTCCGCCGGGTGGCGGCGACGACAACAACATAGAACCGGTCGACCTGAAGTCGGCGCTGGAAGAGCGCTATCTCGCTTACGCGCTTTCGACCATCATGCACCGGGCGCTTCCCGATGTGCGCGATGGCCTGAAGCCGGTGCACCGCCGCATCATGCACGCGATGCGGCTCCTGCGCCTCAATCCCGATCAGGCCTATGCGAAATGCGCCCGCATCGTCGGCGACGTGATGGGCAAGTTCCATCCGCATGGCGACCAGGCGATCTATGACGCGCTGGTGCGCCTGGCGCAGGATTTCGCCGTGCGTTATCCCTTGGTCGACGGGCAGGGCAATTTCGGCAATATCGACGGCGATAACGCTGCCGCCATGCGCTACACAGAAGCGCGCATGACCGATGTGGCGACGCTGCTTCTTGACGGCATCACCGAGGACGCGATCGATTTCCGCCCCACCTATAATGAGGAGGATGAGGAGCCGATCGTCCTTCCCGGCGCCTTCCCCAACCTTCTGGCGAACGGCTCTTCCGGTATCGCGGTCGGCATGGCGACCTCCATTCCGCCGCACAATGCGGCCGAGCTCTGCGATGCGGCGCTGCACCTGATCAAGAAGCCCGACGCCACCGTCGAAGAACTGGTCGCGATGGTGCCGGGACCGGATTTCCCGACCGGCGGCATTCTGGTCGAACCGGCGGAGCAGATCCTGGAGGCCTACAGGACCGGGCGAGGGGCCTTCCGCCTGCGTGCGCGCTGGCACAAGGAGGATGGCGGCCGCGGCACTTGGGTCATCGTCGTCACCGAAATTCCCTATCAGGTGCAGAAATCGCGTCTGATCGAGAAGATCGCCGAGCTGCTCATCGCAAAGAAGCTGCCGCTGCTCGACGACATACGCGATGAATCCGCCGAAGATATCCGCATCGTGCTGGAGCCGAAGAACCGCTCGGTCGATCCTGAACTGCTGATGGAATCGCTGTTCAAGCTGACCGATCTGGAGAACCGCTTCCCGCTCAACATGAACGTGCTGTCGCATGGCAAGGTGCCGAACGTGCTTTCCTTGCGCGATGTGCTGAAGGAATGGCTTGAGCACCGCAAGGAAGTGCTGATCCGCCGCTCGCGCTACCGGCACGGCGAGATCGAGAAGCGGCTGGAGGTGCTCGGCGGCTATCTGATCGCCTATCTGAACCTCGACGAGGTGATCCGCATCATCCGCGAGGAGGATCATCCCAAGCAGCAATTGATGGATACGTTCAGCCTGACCGACAACCAGGCCGAAGCGATCCTCAACATGCGGCTGCGCTCGCTGCGCAAGCTCGAGGAATTCGAAATCCGCAAGGAGTTCGACGCCCTCACCGAGGAGAAGAAGCAGATCGAGGAGCTCCTCGCCTCCGATGCCAAGCAATGGCAGACGATCGGCTGGGAAATCGCCAATGTCCGCAAGAAGTTCGGACCCGATACGCCGCTCGGCAAGCGCCGCACCACCTTCGCCGAAGCGCCCAACCACGACGTCAGCGACATCCACCATGCGATGATCGAGAAGGAGCCGGTTACAGTGGTCGTCTCCGAAAAAGGCTGGCTGCGCGCCATGAAGGGGCATCTGGCCGATTTCTCGGCGCTGACCTTCAAGGAAGGCGACAAGCTCAAGCTCGCCTTCCATGCTGAGACAACGGACAAGATCCTGATCTTCACCACCGGCGGCAAGTTCTACACCATCGGCGCCAATACGCTGCCGGGCGGGCGCGGCCATGGCGAGCCTGTCCGCATCATGGTCGATATGGAGAACGATCAGGATATCGTGACCGCCTTTGTGCACAACCCCGCCGGCAAGCTGCTTCTCGCCTCCCACGAGGGCAACGGCTTTGTGGTGCCCGAAACGGAGACGGTGGCCAACACCCGCAAGGGCAAGCAGATCATGAATGTGAAGGCGCCCGACGAAGCCAAGATCTGCAGCCGCATCACGGGCGATCACGTCGCCATCGTCGGCGAGAACCGGAAACTGCTGGTTTTCGCCCTGGCCGATATCCCGGAAATGGGCCGCGGCAAGGGGGTGCGCCTGCAGAAATACAAGGATGGCGGCGTTTCCGACATCCGCACCTTCGCCATCGAGCAGGGCCTGACCTGGCAGGACGCCGCCGACCGGACCTTCACCCGCAGCAAGGACGAGCTTGCCGAATGGATCGGCGCGCGCGCCTCCGCCGGCCGGATGGTGCCCAAGGGCTTCCCGCGCTCGGGCCGGTTCTCCTGATCGGGGAATACCCCTGCAATCGTCATCATCCTCGGGCTTGACCCGATGATCCATTCCTGAAGGTCAAAACCGCATCCACGGTCTGATATGCACGCGCTGCATCGCCGTTCCGGAATGGATCATCGGATCAAGTCCGATGATGACGGAGGTGGGGCTGTGTCGGCACGGAATGGTCTGAAAATCGAGCGATTCCATCAAAGTGGGAAAGGTCTAAAGCGGATAGCGCGGCAGGTTGGTGCGGGCGCGGTGTGCATCGCGCAACTGCCAGAGCGAGTGCACGATGAGCGTGACGATCAGGATGAGCCCGCCAATCAGGCTCTGGCGGCTCGGCGCCTCGAGAAAGATGATCCACACCCAGATCGGGGCCAGAACGGTTTCCAGCAGATAGAACATGCCGACCTCAGGTCCGGAAATATATTTGGGGCCCGTTGCGAGGCAGAGGAAGGCGATCGGCATCATGATCGCGCCATCGAAGAGGATCCATTTCGGGTCGGCGATAGCATAGCCCGAATGGGTGAAGACCACGATCGCTGCCACCAGGAAGGGAATGCAGGTGGAAAGGATCGCCGTCAGCCCCATGTCCTCGCCCGTCGAGCGGCTGATGGTGATGGCCGAGGCCATCAGGAGTGCGGCCCCCACCGCGACCAGATCGCCCAGCCAGCGCCCCGACGAGATGCCTTCGCTGACGATGATCGCCACGCCGAGCAGCATGAAGGCCATCGCAATGAGCGTGGCCGGTTTCGGCCGCTCCTTCAGGAATATCCAGGAAAGGAGCGCCGCGAACATCGGGTTGAAGGCGAGAATGAAGACCAGATTGGCCGTCGAGGTCATGAATACGCCGGAGATGAAGGCGATGGAGGAAAGGCCGTAGAGAAGGCCGACGAGATAGCCCCTGCGTGACGGCACCAGCGGCCGTATTTTCCCGCTCATGAACGACCAGATAGCCCAGATGAGGAGCGCGGACGCGAAGGTGGTGAAACTGCGCACCATCAGGATCGACCAGGTGTTGCCGTCGGCAAGCTTGATCAGCGGAATGTCCACCGTGAGGAAGAGACCGCCGATGCCGGTGATGATCAGGCCTTTGCGATGGTCGAGCTGTGGCGCCGGCACGGACGGTTTCCTCTGAATTCGTGAAACAGAGCGTGCAGAATCGCAGCGCCCGTGCGTGTCTATCAAATTCGGATGGCCGACGTGAGTGGATTTCTGGGAATGGCGTCAGTCCCGCCGCTCCCAGCCCTTGGGGCCGAGATGCTCCTGCGGCTTGAAGCGGATCTTGTACTGCATCTTGCGCGATCCCTCGACCCAATAGCCGAGATAGACATGCGGCAGCCCCTGGGCGACTGCACGCTGGATATGATCGAGGATCATGAAGGTACCGAGCGAGCGGTCGGCAAGATCAGGATCATAGAATGAATAGACCATCGACAGGCCGTCCGACATCACGTCGGTCAGCGCGACAGCGAGCAATTCGCCTTCGCCCTTCTGGCTGATGAAGGAATCCGGTCCGCGGCGGCGGTATTCGATGATCTGCGTGCTGACATGCGTGTCCTCGACCATCATCGCATAGTCGAGAACGGTCATGTCGGACATGCCGCCCTTGCGGTGCCGCGCGTCGAGATAATGGCGGAAGAGCGAATATTGCTCGGTCGAAGGCTCGGCCCGGTGGCTATGGCCGATGAGATCGGTATTGCGCTTCCAGACGCGCTTCAACGAGCGGTCCATCTTGAACTCGTTCGCCAGGATGCGCACCGACACGCAGGCACGGCAGGTCTCGCAGGCCGGCCGATAGGCGATGTTCTGCGACCGGCGGAAGCCGCCCTGCGTCAGGAGATCGTTGAGCTCGTTCGCCTTGTCGCCGACGAGATGCGTGAAGACCTTCCGTTCGTACTGGCCTTCGAGATAGGGGCAGGCCGAAGGAGCGGTCAGAAAGAACTGCGGCGATTGTTGCGGTTGGTGAGTCATGCGACGTCCGGTACATGCAAAGCCCATCTCAGCATGAACCCGCCGCCGAAAACGTCAATAGAAATCAAACTGTCACCGGGTTTCATTGCTGAAATTTGAACGCCAGCCCCCTCCGAAGGCACGGATCAGTGGTCCGAACGGACCACGACGGTGCCCAGAAGCAGGTCGTGCAGGGTCCTCTTGCGGTCAAGAAAGAGCGTTGCCAGGAGAATCAGCGGCGTCAGGATCACATTGCCGGCCCAGAACAGCACGGAGTGGACGATCGCCAGCATGCTGTCGACCGGCTGGCCGTCGAGCCGCTCCAGCTTGACGCCCATCATCTGCATGCCCTTGGTCGCCTGACGCGGCCCGCCCATGGTGAGCGCGACATAGCCCAGCGCCACGAGCGGCAGCATGATGCCGTAGAGCATCCAGCCGAGGCCGAGCGTGGCGACGCCCAGAATGGCGATGATGACGGCGACGGGAATGCAGAGCAGAAGCACCAGCATGTAATCGATCAGGAATGCGAATATGCGGCGCGTCCGCACGCCCCTGTAGAGCCGCCGGTCATCGAGGCGCGAAGGAATGATTTCGCCGTTCATCACGTTGTCGGTCATCTCTGTTTCCCGTCAAAGCAAGCCCAGGAGAAGTGGAAACTGCTCCTTTAGTGCCGGCTCCACTATGAACCGACGAAGCGAAAATGGGAAATGAAGCCGGCATTTTCAAGAACGGGGCCGGCGTGCGGGATTTCAGCCGCGCGCCAGCTTCTCCGCAACTTCGACGGCGAAATAGGTCAGGATGCCGTCGCAGCCCGCGCGCTTGAAGGCGAGCAGGCTTTCCATCATCACCCGTTCCTCGTCGATCCAGCCATTGGCGCCGGCCGCCTTGATCATCGAATATTCGCCCGAGACCTGATAGGCATAGGTCGGCATGGCGAAGACGTCCTTCAGGCGGCGGACGATATCGAGATAGGGCAGGCCGGGCTTGACCATGATCATGTCGGCGCCCTCGGCCAGATCCTGTTCCGCCTCGCGCACCGCCTCGTCGCTATTGGCCGGATCGATGTAATAGGTCTTCTTGTCGCCCTGCAGGAGGCCCGACGTGCCGATGGCGTCCCGGTAGGGGCCGTAGAAGGCGGAGGCGAACTTCGTCGCATAGGACATGATGGCGACGTCCTGGAAGCCGTTCGTGTCCAGCGCCTCGCGGATCGCGCCGATCCGCCCGTCCATCATGTCGGAGGGCGCGATGATGTCGGCGCCGGCCTCCGCCTGCGCCAGCGCGCCGAGCACGACCATCTCCACCGATTCGTCGTTGACGATCACGCCATCGCGCAGGATGCCGTCATGGCCGTGGATGGTGAACGGGTCGAGCGCCGCGTCGGTGATGATGCCGATCTGCGGCACCTCTTTCTTGATCGCCCGCACGGTGCGGTTGATGAGATTATCGGGGTTGGCGATATAGGAGCCGTTCACATCGCGGAACTCCATGTTTTCGCGTGGGAAGGGCGCGATCGCCGGGATGCCGAGCTTGGCCGCCTTTTCCGCCTGCCGCACCGCCATGTCGACCGAATAACGCTCGACGCCAGGCATCGCATCCACCGGCTCGCTGTGATTTTCACCTTCGCACAGGAAGATCGGCCAGATCAGGTCGTCGACGGTCAGGCGGCTCTCCTGCACCAGCCGACGCGACCAGTCGGCCTTGCGCAGCCTGCGCAGACGTCGCCCTTGCGTGATTTCGTCCACGCTGCGGTTGGCGCCGGACTGCCTGATTTGGGAAAAAGCTTTGTTCATTATTCGTCTCCCTGCGAGACTATCTGGAATGTTGGGTGGGTTTATCACGGGAAGAATGGTGAAACCAAGCCGATTGACCGGCATGATCCCGAAAAGTTGCAGACTTTTCGGATAAGATCATGCGGCCAGGAAACGCGGCATTGACGCGGAGGCTTTCCCTTTCTACCCATTCCTTAAACGGGAGTCGGGACGTGGAAGTCGATTTTGGCGGACAGGGTGAAATCGTTTTCGAGCGGAGGGGATGTGCGGGGCTCATCCGCCTGACGCGTCCCGCCGCGCTCAACGCGCTGACGCATGGCATGATCAGAGCGCTTCGACGCGCCCTCGTCGCATGGGAAGCCGATCCGGAGGTCGCTTGCGTCGTCGTCGAGGGCGAGGGGCGGGCCTTCTGCTCGGGTGGCGATGTGATCGCCGCCTACAAGGCCGGCCGCAACGGCACGCCACCTTATGAATTCTTCTCCGATGAATATCGTCTCAACGCCCATATCGGCCGCTTTTCGAAGCCTTATATCGCCTTTCTCGATGGCATCGTCATGGGCGGCGGCGCCGGCATCTCGGTGCACGGCTCCCACCGGATCGTGACGGAGAACACGCTTTTCGCCATGCCCGAGGTCGGCATCGGCTTTTTTCCCGATGTCGGCGGCAGCGCCTTCCTGCCGCATCTGCCCGGCCATTTCGGCACCTATCTCGCCCTGACCGGCAGTCGGATCCGCCAAGGCGATTGCCTCGGCAGCGGGATCGCCACCCACGCCATCGCCGCCGAGGCGATCGATGGCATCCGCGCCCGGCTCATTGACACGGGCGATGTCGGTGCGGCCTTCGCCAAGACTGATACCCCCGATTTCGAGACCGATGCCGCCACGAGGGAACTGATCGCCCGGGGCTTCGGTGAACCGACGCTGGAAAGCTGCATCGCGGCATTGTCCAAATGGGCCAAGACCGGCAGCGAGACCGCGTTGAAGATTCTGTCGGTCCTGGAAAGCCGCTCGCCGACGAGCTTGCATGTCACCTTCCGGCAGATCGCCGAGGGCAGGGCGCTCGAGATGGACGACTGCATGAGAATGGAATACCGCATTCTCAACCGCATGCTCCAGGGCCACGATTTCTACGAGGGCATACGCGCCGCGTTGATCGACAAAGGCGATACGCCGCACTGGAAGCCAGCCGGGCTTGAGGACGTCTCGCCCGGCGATGTCGATGCCTATTTCGCGCCGCTGGGTGATGGAGAACTGACGCTGCCATGATGGAAGAGCAACTGCGTCAGCGTGTCGAGCCGTCCCTTGCCGAAACCGGCTTCGTCTGGCTCATGCGGCTTCTGGCGCTCTATTGCTTGGCGCTGGGCGTCGCCTACTGGATCAGGCTGATCGGCCTGCATCAGGGGCTGCTCTGGCGTTTCGACCTGATGCCGTGGCAATGGCAGGCGGCCTCGGTGTCGCTGGCGGTGCTGTTTCCGGTGGCGGCGACGGGTCTGTGGATGCGCGCGCCCTGGGGCCCGGTCATCTGGTTTGCCGCGGCCTTGATCGAGACGCTGATGTATACCGTCTTCGAGCGCATCTTCGCGGCCAACCCGATGGTCGCCGTCACCAATCTCCTGATCCTGCTGCTTTATATCGCGTTCCGGGTGGTCCTCTTCTTCCAGGCTCGTGCGCTGCGCAGAAGCTGAGCTCATTCGGGCTCAAGTAGCAATGTAATCGATTGTTAAGCCTGAAATTGCTTCTTCTCTGGTAAGCTCCTGTTAAGTCTGTGTTTTAATTCGAATTTTATGCGTGGCCGATATTGTCCCTCTCAACGGTGAGAAAAAAAGCACCGACACAACAGAGAGGCTAGAATGATGAACAACACCCAGCGCAAGACGGGCGCCGAACCGCGCCTGCAGAAAGAAGAAACAGCTCTTCGCACGCTCTATCTCGAGGCATTGCAGCTTGTCGAACGCCTGCACCGCCGGCTGCTCGATGTGGTCAAGGACGAGTTCGACCGCAACGGCCGCAGCGATATCAATGCCGTGCAGGCGCTCCTGCTCTTCAATATCGGCAATGCCGAGCTGACGGCGGGCGAACTGCGCAGCCGCGGTTACTATCTCGGATCGAACGTGTCCTATAATCTGAAGAAGCTTGTAGATATGGGCTTCATTCATCATCAGCGCTCCCGCGTCGACCGTCGTTCGGTTCGCGTCAGCCTGACGCCGAAGGGCGTCGAGGTTGCGGAACTGGTCGCCGGTCTCTACGAGCGTCACATTGCTTCGATCGAGCAGGTGGGCGGCATCCGCGCCGAAGAGTTCCAGAACATGAATAAGTCGCTGCAGCGCCTCGACCGTTTCTGGAATGACACCATCGCCTATCGCATGTGATCCGTCCCGCACCATGGCAGGAGCCATGGCTTGCGGATGTTGCAGAAACGTCACATGAGCGAAAGTCCGGCGCACGTGCCGGACTTTTTGCTTTCGTCGGGCCGCTTTCGCGTGTGTTGGCGGGCGTCGCGACATGATTACGCCATAAACGCGGGCATATCCGAAGAGAACGCGGAATTTCCGCATATCCGTCCCAAGGGAAAGTTTCTGCCCTATTACGTCCCCAATATGGAGTGCGGGCAGGCAGTTGCCGTTTGTTAACGTTAACCTTGGTAGTTTTGCAAACTACATCCCGTCCGATCGACGGCTGGAGAAATCTGCATACGATGAGCAATTCAGGGAAAACGCCAATGTCGAAGCTGCGGAAGAACCTCGAATCTTCCAAACTGGATCGCCGCCTGTTCCTGCGCGGCGCGGCAACCGCCGGATTATCGGTATTCGCCAGCGGAGCGCTCGCCCAACCCGTCATCAATGATATTCTGGCAGCACCGCGGCGCGGCAACTGGAACGACCAGTTCGATGCCCGTGCCTCGGGCGGCGAAAAGGTGGCTTCCAATCAGCCCATCATGAGCCTGGCGACGGCCGGCTATGTGCAGAACGCCATCGGGTATTATAGCAATATCGTTTCCCAGGGCGGCTGGCCGAATGTTCCCGGCGGCGCCAAGCTGCAGCTCGGCGTTACCGACCCGGCTGTTTCCGCCCTGCGCAAGCGCCTGATGATCTCAGGCGATCTTCCTGAAAGCGCAGGCCTTTCCAATGCGTTCGACACCTATGTCGATGCGGCGGTCAAGCGCTTCCAGAGCCGTCATGGCCTTCCGGCCGATGGCGTGATGGGGCAGTTCACCTATGCGGCGATGAATGTCAGCGCGCAGGTGCGGCTTGATCAGCTGCACATCAATCTGCAGCGGCTCAACGAGCTCGCAAATGTTTCCGATCCCCGTTTCGTCATGGTCAATATCCCCGCCGCGCAGATCGAGGCGGTGGAAAACGGCCGCGTCATGCAGCGCCACACCGCGATCGTCGGCAAGATCGACCGCCAGACGCCTCTCCTCGTTTCCAAGATTCACGAGGTCATCCTCAATCCATACTGGACGGCGCCGAAGTCGATCATCCAGAAAGATATCATTCCGCTGATGCGCAAGGATCCGACCTATCTGACGCGCAACAAGATCCGCCTCTATGACCAGCAGGGCCAGGAGGTTCAGCCGGAGACGGTCAATTGGACAACGGATGAGGCTGTGAAGCTGATGTTCCGCCAGGACCCCGGCAAGATCAACGCCATGTCCTCCACCAAGATCAATTTCCACAACGCGCATGCGGTCTATATGCACGATACGCCGCAGAAGACGTTGTTCAACAATCTGATGCGGTTTGACTCCTCGGGCTGCGTTCGCGTCCAGAACGTCCGCGATCTCGATGTCTGGCTGTTGAAGAATACGCCGGGCTGGGACCGCCAGACGATCGAGGCGACGATCAAATCAGGCGTCAATACGCCGATCCAGGTCGCCGATCCCGTGCCCGTGCATTTCATCTATGTCACCGCCTGGTCGACCGGCGACGGCGTGGTCCACTTCCGCGACGATATTTACGAGCGCGATGGCGCGTCGGAGCTGGCGCTCGGCACGAACACCTGAGCGGAAAAGACAGAATGAGCAAAAGGCCGTCCGAAAGGGCGGCCTTTTTCATTTATGACGGTTTTCGGCCACTGCTTTTCGCGGTCCGGCCATTGGCCTTGGCAAGCTAAATATGATAATGCGCCGTCATTCATTGACCTTTGACCGGCAACCCGGAGGGATAGCTATCATGTCGCAGGCGAACGCTGCCTCGGAACAGGCATTTTCGGAAAGATTCTTCAACGCCAGCCTTGAGGAAACCGACGCCGAACTGTTCGGTGCGATCCGCAACGAACTTGGCCGTCAGCGCCATGAAATCGAGCTGATCGCTTCGGAAAACATCGTTTCCCGCGCCGTTCTGGAGGCGCAGGGCTCGATCATGACCAACAAATATGCCGAAGGCTATCCCGGCAAGCGCTATTACGGCGGCTGCCAGTTCGTCGATGTCGCCGAGGAACTGGCGATCGAGCGGGCGAAGAAGCTGTTCGGCGCGGAATTCGCCAATGTGCAGCCCAACTCAGGCAGCCAGATGAACCAGGCCGTGTTCCTGGCGCTTCTGCAGCCGGGCGACACCTTCATGGGCCTTGATCTGAATTCCGGCGGCCATCTGACGCACGGCTCCCCCGTCAACATGTCGGGCAAGTGGTTCAACGTCGTCTCCTATGGCGTGCGCCGCGACGACAATCTGCTCGATATGGACGAGGTCGAGCGCCTCGCCAACGAGCACAAGCCCAAGCTCATTATCGCCGGCGGCACGGCCTATTCCCGCATCTGGGATTGGCAGCGCTTCCGCCAGATCGCCGATTCCATCGGCGCCTATCTCATGGTCGACATGGCGCATATCGCGGGTCTCGTTGCCGCCGGCGTCCATCCTTCGCCCATCCCGCACGCCCATGTGGTGACGACCACCACGCACAAATCTCTGCGTGGGCCCCGTGGCGGCATGATCCTCACCAATGACGCCGAGATCGCCAAGAAGATCAATTCGGCCGTCTTCCCTGGCCTGCAGGGCGGGCCGCTGATGCATGTCATCGCCGCCAAGGCGGTGGCGCTCGGCGAAGCGTTGAAGCCCGAATTCAAGACCTATGCCCGCAATGTGGTGGAAAACGCCCGTGCGCTCGCCGAGGTCCTGAAGCAGAACGGCCTCGACATCGTTTCCGGCGGCACGGACAACCATCTCATGCTGGTCGACCTCCGCCCGAAGAACGCCACCGGCAAACGGGCGGAAGCCGCCCTCGGCCGCGCCAACATCACCTGCAACAAGAACGGCATTCCCTTCGACCCCGAAAAGCCGTTCGTCACCTCGGGCGTACGCTTGGGTACGCCTGCCGGCACGACGCGCGGCTTCGGCATCGCCGAATTCCAGGAAATAGGCAATCTGATCTCGGAAGTGCTCGACGGGCTGAAAGCCGCCAATTCCGACGAAGGCAATGCCGCCGTGGAACAGGCCGTGAAGAACAAGGTGATGGCGCTCACCGACCGCTTCCCGCTTTATCCTTATCTGGGATGATAGGAGCGGTTAGCCGGGAGTGCCCCTCATCCGCCTGCCGGCACCTTCTCCCCGCACGCGGGGAGAAGGAAGGAGCGGCAACGTCTATGCCTCCCTCGCCCCGCTTGCGGGGAGAGGGTAAGGGTGAGGGGCAATGAGACAATCAAGCCATATGTGATCGCCTGCATCACTGCAGCCGGCAACTGCGTGGTTCATTCGGGCGCGGTTATACCATAATCTGACGCCCGAGAATCACGGCGAAAGAAGTTCATGCGTTGCCCATATTGCCAGTCGGAAGACACACAGGTGAAGGATTCCCGCCCCGCTGAAGACGGGGCGGTAATCCGCAGGCGCAGGGTCTGCTCGGTTTGCGGCGGGCGTTTCACCACATTTGAACGCGTTCAGCTGCGCGAGCTGCTGGTGGTCAAGAAAAGCGGCCGCCGGGTTCCCTTCGACCGCGACAAGCTGATGCGGTCTGTCGAGGTAGCGCTGCGCAAGCGCCAGGTCGACCCCGAACGCGTCGAACGCGCCATCTCAGGCATTGTCAGGCAGTTGGAAAGCTCCGGTGAGGCGGAAGTGGAGTCCGACGAGATCGGCCGTCTCGTCATGGATGCGCTGAAAGGCATCGACGATATCGCCTATATCCGCTTCGCTTCCGTCTATCGCAATTTCCGCGAGGCGAGCGATTTCCACAATGTCATTGACGAGCTGACCGCCAAGGACAGGCTTCCCGACGATTTCGCGGACGATTGAGCCGATGGCGGGGGCTTTACCGATCAGCGCGACGGACCTGCGGTTCATGGCCGCCGCCATCCGCTATTCCCGCCGGCATCTCGGCCTGACCGCCACCAATCCTTCCGTCGCGACGCTGATTGTCCGCGACGATGGCGACGGGCCGGTTATCGTCGGCCGTGGCGTGACGGCGGTCGGCGGCAGGCCACATGCCGAAACCCAGGCCATCGCCGAGGCCGGCGAAAAGGCGAGGGGGGCTACCGCCTATGTGACGCTCGAGCCCTGCGCCCATCATGGCCGCACGCCGCCCTGTGCCAATGCGCTGGTTATCGCCGGCGTGGCGCGGGTCGTCGCCGCCGCTACCGATCCGGACGACCGCGTTTCCGGCAAAGGATATGCCATTTTGCGCGAGGGCGGCATTGAGGTGATCGAGGGCGTACTGGCCGACAGTGCAGCCGAAATCATGGCGGGCTATCTGATTCGTTCTTTCAGGAAACGTCCGGAAGTGACTCTGAAACTTGCCCTTTCCGCCGACGGCATGATCGGCCGCAAGGGCGAGGGGCAGGTGGCGATCACAGGGCCGGTGTCACGGGCGCAGGTACATCTGATGCGGGCGGAGAGTGATGCGATCCTGGTCGGCATCGGCACGGCGCTCGCTGATGATCCGATGCTCACCTGCCGTCTGCCGGGGCTGGAGGGCCGCTCTCCCATCCGCATCGTGCTCGACAGCGAGCTGCGGCTGCCGCTTTCCTCCGCGCTGGTGCTCTCCGCCTCCGCCGTTCCCGTCTGGATCGCCTGCGATATCAATGCCGATCCGCGCAAGAGGCAGGCGATGATCGACGCCGGCTGCCGGATTCTGGCGACCGAGAGCATCAATGGTCGTATCGCCCTGCCGGAATTGCTGGAGGACCTGGCGGCGCAGGGTATCGCGACCGTCATGGTCGAGGGCGGCGCCAATGTCGCGGAATATTTCCTGAGCGAGGGGCTGGTCGACCGCATCGCGCTTTTCGAAGGCCCTGACGCGATCGGCGCGGAGCAGGGGGTTGCCGTGCCTGGCCTGCGTTCCCATATGGCCGGTTTCAGCCCATCCCGCGAGGCGCGTTTCGGCGCCGATCGTTTCACCGAATTCACGAGGAAGCCCTGATGTTTACGGGTATCGTTACCGATGTAGGCAAGGTCGATCGCGTCAAGACGCTGAACGAAGGCGTCCTTTTGCGGGTCGAGACGAATTACGACCCTGATACGATCGCGCTCGGCGCATCGATCGCTTGCTCGGGTGTTTGCCTGACCGTCGTGGCGCTGCCCGAAAAGGGCTCCAATACCAAATGGTTCGAGGTCGAGGCATGGGAGGAGGCGCTGCGCCTCACCACAATCGGCGAGTGGAAGCCCGGAACGCGCATCAATCTCGAACGTTCGCTGAAGCTGGGCGACGAGATGGGCGGCCATCTGGTCTCGGGCCATGTCGATGGCGAGGCCGAGATCATCGAGCGCAAGGAGGAGGGCGATGCCGTCCGTTTCCGTCTGCGCGCGCCGGAAGCGCTCGCCCCCTTTATTGCGCAGAAGGGCTCGGTCGCCCTCGACGGCACGTCGCTGACGGTCAACGGCGTCGACGGCAATGAATTCGATGTGCTTTTGATCCGCCATTCGCTGGAGGTCACCACCTGGGGAGAGCGCAAGGCGGGTGATAAGGTGAATATCGAGATCGATCAGCTCGCCCGATACGCCGCGCGGCTTGCGCAATATCCGAAAGAGGTATGACTTCTCCATCGTCATTCTCGGGACAAGCCCGGGAATGACGACGAGGGGAGTGACTCCTTAAAACAAGAGTGCTCTAAAGCAGCATGTCTGATTGCAATTAATTGCATCCTGCTCTAGAGCCATTGCCCAACGGCGGCCCTCCGATTTCCCGCCAGCATTTCAGCGTCGACCAAGCCGGTCCGCAAACCTGTCATGGAGTTCCTCATGCCCAAGAAGAAGGCGCGCGCGCCGCATCTGCTCATTGTCGAAGCCCGGTTTTACGACGATCTCGCCGACGCGCTTCTGAACGGCGCCACGGCGGCACTCGACGAGGCCGGCGCGACCTATGATGTGGTCACCGTTCCCGGCGCGCTGGAAGTTCCCGCCGCCATTTCCTTCGCGCTCGATGCTGCGGATGACGATGGAACCGAGTATGATGGCTATGTCGCGCTCGGCTGCGTCATTCGCGGTGAAACCTATCATTTCGATATCGTTGCCAACGAATCCTGCCGCGCGCTGATGAACCTCGCCGTCGAGGAAGGCCTTGCCATCGGCAACGGTATCCTCACCGTCGAAAATGAGGAGCAGGCATGGGTGCGTGCCCGGCGGGAAGACAAGGACAAGGGCGGTTTTACCGCCCGTGCCGCGCTCACCATGATCGAACTGCGCAAGAAACTCGGAGCCTGAAGCGATGGCTTCTTCTGCTGAAGGGCGACCTGCCGCCGCCCCGCGTATGGCCAACAAGCGTGGCGCCGCCCGCCTAGCCGCGGTGCAGGCGCTCTACCAGATGGACGTCGCCGGAACCGGCGTGCTCGAGGTGGTCGCGGAATATGAATCCTTCCGGCTCGGCAAGGAGGTTGACGGCGCGCAATATGTCGAGGCCGATCCGCAATGGTTCCGCGCCATCGTTTCCGGCGTCGTCACCGATCAGTTGAAGCTTGATCCGATGATCCGCGCGGCGCTGACCGAGGATTGGCCGCTCTCGCGGCTGGATTCGACGTTGCGCGCCATCCTGCGCGCCGGCTGCTGGGAATTGAAGGACCGCAAGGACGTGCCGACCGCCGTCATCGTCTCGGAATATGTCGATATCGCCAAGGCCTTCTATACCGAGGACGAACCGAAGCTCGTCAATGCCGTCCTTGACCGCCTGGCGCGCCAAATACGCGGCGAAGGCCGCGGCGCGAAGGGCGCGTGAGCGCGCGCGCGGCGGCCGAGAGAGAAGCAAAACGGACCGCCCTCATCCTGGCGGCGGCGCAGTCCGTTGTCGGCAGCGCCGCGCCCATCGCGATTTCCATGGGCGGGCTCGCCGGATATTATCTCCTCGGCCTCGACAAATCGCTGGCGACCGCGCCCGTAACCGGCTTCAATCTCGGAACGGCGCTCGGCATGCTTCCCGCCGCGGCCCTCATGCGGCTGGTCGGGCGGCGCTACGGCTTCATGTCCGGAGCCGGCGTCACGTCGATCGGCGGGCTCGTCGCCGCATTCGCCCTGTTTGACGGCAATTTCTGGCTGTTCGCCGCCGGCCTTATGCTGATCGGCGCCGGAAACGCTTTCGTCCAGCAATATCGCTTCGCCGCGACCGACAACGCGCCTCTTGCTTTCAAGCCCAGGGCGATTTCCTGGGTCATGACGGGCGGCGTCTTCGCCGCAATCATCGGCCCGACGGCTGTGATCTACACACGCGAGATGTTCGACCCCGTCATGTTCGCCGGCTCCTTCCTGGCGGTCGGCGTCATCGGCGTCGTGGGCATCTTCATCCATTCGCTGCTGCGCCTGAAGAACCATGTCGCGGCGGTGGTGGAGGACGACAGCCTGCCGGCGCGGCCGCTGCGCGCCATCATTGCCCAGCCGCGCTTTGCCGTAGCGCTGCTGTGCGCCATCGTCTCTTACGCCCTGATGAGCTTCGTCATGACGGGCGCGCCGCTCGCCATGGTCGGCTGCGGGCTTTCGACCGACGAGGCCACGCTCGGCATCCAGTGGCATGTGCTCGCCATGTTCGGGCCGAGCTTCTTCACCGGCCGCCTCATTGCCCGGTTCGGCAAGGAGACGATCGTCGCGGCGGGCCTTCTCCTGCTTCTCGCCTGTGCCGCGGTTGCGCTTGCCGGGGTGGAGCTGTGGAATTTCTGGCTTGCCCTGATCCTGCTCGGCGTCGGCTGGAATTTCGGCTTCATCGGCGCCACCACTATGGTGACCGATACCTATCGCCGCTCGGAGAAGGGCAAGATCGAGGGCCTGCACGATTTCCTCCTGTTCGGGACCGTCGCTGCCGCCTCACTGATGTCCGGCAAGACGCTGACGGCCTTCGGCTGGGATGCGCTGAACTGGATCGTCTTCCCCATCGCCACCGCCTGCCTTTTCGCGCTTGCTGCGCTGGTCCTGTACGAGCGGCGGCGTATCTCCGCTCCTGCGGAGTAACACCCTCCCGTCGTCATCCTCGGGCATGTCCCGAGGATCTGCCGAGGCCAGCCCCCGTCATTCCAGTGCCTGTCACTGGAATCCATGCCTCTATCTTTCCGCCGCGATAACGGTTCAAATGGCGCGTGGCAGCGATTTCATCAAAACAGGAATCCTCTGCATTCGCCGATAGTCTACTCCCAACAACTATATCTTGACGTCTGCTCTGCTGTTTCGCATCCTCCTGCCCGTGCGGCGGGAGGGGTATCTTCATGCTGTACTGAAAACTTAAGGCCCGGGAGGAGCTTTGGGCCCAAATATTTAGGGAGTTGGCATGGCAGTTCTTCTTCTCGTCATTGCCTGCGGTTTGCTTGCTGTCCTTTACGCCATCTGGGCGATCAAGTCGGTCCTTTCGGCCGATCAGGGCAATGCGCGCATGCAGGAAATCGCAGGTGCCATCCGTGAGGGTGCACAGGCCTATCTCGCCCGGCAATATACGACCATCGCTATTGTCGGCGTTATCGTTTTCATCGCCGTCTGGTTTCTTCTGTCGTCGACGGCGGCGGTAGGCTTTCTCATAGGCGCCGTTCTGTCGGGTCTGACCGGCTTCATCGGTATGCATGTCTCGGTGCGCGCCAACGTGCGCACCGCCCAGGCCGCCTCGCGCAGCCTCGCCGGCGGGCTGGAGATCGCCTTCCGCTCGGGCGCCATCACCGGTCTCCTGGTGGCGGGTTTGGCGCTGCTCGGCGTCTCCGTCTATTACTTCATCCTGACGCAATGGCTTGGCTATTCGCCCGCCGATCGCACGGTCATCGACGCGCTGGTTTCGCTCGGCTTCGGCGCCTCGCTCATCTCCATCTTCGCGCGTCTCGGCGGCGGCATCTTCACCAAGGGTGCGGATGTCGGCGGCGATCTCGTCGGCAAGGTCGAAGCGGGCATCCCCGAGGACGACCCACGCAACCCGGCAACCATCGCCGACAATGTGGGCGACAATGTCGGCGACTGCGCCGGCATGGCGGCGGATCTGTTCGAGACCTACGCGGTGACGGTTGTCGCTACCATGGTACTCGCGGCGATCTTCTTCAGCGGCAATGCGCTGTTCCAGGCGATCATGCTTTATCCGCTGGCGATCGGCGGTGTCTGCATCCTCACATCGATCGCAGGCACGTTCTTCGTCAAACTCGGCGCCAACAATTCGATCATGGGCGCGCTCTACAAGGGCCTGATCGTCACCGGCCTCTTGTCGATCCTCGGTCTTGCCATCGCCACGTCAATCACGATTGGCTGGGGCGAGATCGGAACGGTGGCCGGCCAGGCGATAACGGGAAGCAATCTCTTCATCTGCGGGCTGATCGGCCTCGTGGTGACGGGGCTGATCGTCGTTATCACCGAATATTATACCGGCACCAACAAGCGCCCGGTGAATTCGATCGCCCAGGCGTCGGTGACCGGCCACGGCACCAATGTCATCCAGGGATTGGCCATATCGCTCGAATCGACGGCGCTTCCGGCGATCGTCATCGTCGGCGGCATCATCGCCACCTATCAGCTTGCAGGCCTGTTCGGCACCGGCATTGCCGTGACCGCCATGCTCGGCATCGCCGGCATGATCGTCGCGCTCGACGCCTTCGGTCCCGTGACCGACAATGCCGGCGGCATCGCCGAGATGGCGGGGCTCGATCCGGAGGTGCGTAAGTCGACCGATGCGCTGGATGCGGTCGGCAACACCACCAAGGCCGTCACCAAAGGCTATGCTATCGGTTCGGCGGGCCTCGGCGCGCTGGTGCTCTTCGCAGCCTATTCCAACGATCTGGCCTATTTCGCCGCAAACGGGGCGACCTTTCCTTACTTTGCCGATATCGGTCAGGTCTCCTTCGATCTCTCCAACCCCTATGTGGTGGCCGGGCTGATCTTCGGCGGGCTGATCCCCTATCTCTTCGGCGGCATTGCGATGACGGCGGTGGGAAGGGCAGGCGGGGCGGTGGTGCAGGAGGTGCGCCGCCAGTTCCGCGAAAAGCCGGGTATCATGACCGGCAAGGACCGGCCCGATTATGCCCGCGCCGTGGACCTCCTGACCAAGGCGGCCATCCGCGAGATGATCATCCCGTCGCTGCTTCCCGTGCTGGCGCCGATCGTCGTCTATTTCGGCGTGCTGCTGATCTCGGGCTCCAAGGCTTCCGCCTTCGCTGCACTCGGCGCATCGCTCCTGGGCGTCATCGTCAACGGCCTGTTCGTCGCGATATCCATGACATCAGGCGGCGGCGCCTGGGACAATGCCAAGAAGAGCTTCGAGGACGGTTTCGTCGATGCGGACGGCATCAAGCATATGAAGGGTTCGGAGGCCCACAAGGCCTCGGTCACCGGCGATACCGTGGGCGATCCCTACAAGGATACGGCCGGCCCGGCGGTCAATCCCGCGATCAAGATCACCAATATCGTGGCGCTGCTATTGCTCGCGGTGCTGGCGCATAGTTGAGGGGAATAGGGGAGTAGGGAATGGGCAGTAGGGAGTAGGGGTGAAACAGGGAGGAACGTTTTCTATTCCCTACTCACTATTCCCTACTCCCGCCCTGAATTACCGTCCCGTCGTCGGCAGTCCGACAGGCGCTTTTCCGGCGCCGGCCAGGAGTTGGCCGAGGAAGGTCTGGTCCTTGCCGCCGGTCGGCGTGGTCCGCGAGATGAAATCGAACACCTTGCCGTCCTGCAGGCCGTAATTCGCGATCTGGCTCACCTTGCCGTCGGCGTCGAAATAGACGGCGAGGATGCGCCGTTCGATCGTCTTGGGCTGCAGGAACTGCGCCGGCCGATAGCGCTTTTCCGAGATATAGTAGAGGACTTCGTTGTCGAACGTCGCCGTGGTCGATGGCGTGCCGAGCGACAGGAGCACCTGTTCGCGGCTGGAGCCAACGGGGATGGAATCGAGCGCCTGCTCATCGAGCACATAGCCCTGGGTAAGCGTTTCGGCGGGATTGAGCGATGCCGCGGTGTTGCACCCGGTCAAACTGGCTGAAAAGAGAATGGTGGTTCCGACGAGAAGTACCTCTCTCGTTCTCGCACCCTTGAAAATCCGCTGCAACAACGACATCTCCATTTTCAATACCCGAACTGGCCCTTTCGCCATCGGGAGAACTTCGGTAAACCACCTTGCTTCTGGATGCAACAAGCTCGGTCCACCCCTGATGATTCTCAAATTGTTCAGCCGCAAAGCCAAGGCGAATGAGGCAATTACTCTTGGCCTGTATGAGGCGATCGTGGCAGCGGCGCGGCAGACGCGCTTCTATGCACGTTTTTCTGTGCCCGATACGCCGCTCGGCCGCTACGAAATGCTGTCGCTGCACGTCTTTCTCGCCCTCCATCGGCTGAAGGGCGAAAATGCGGCGCTTCGCGCCATCGCCCAGGAGATTGCCGACGAGTTCTTCAAGGACGTTGATCACTCCCTGCGCGAGCTCGGCATCGGCGATCAGGGCGTGCCGAAACGGATGAAGAAGCTGGCGCGCATGTTCTATGGCCGTGTCGGCGCCTATGAGGCGGCGTTCGCCGCGGATGACCGCGAAGCCTTTGCCGCGGCGCTGACGCGAAACATCCGCCCGGATCTGGAATTCTGGCCGGGTGCGGCGCCGGTGACCGCCTATGTTTTTGAGGCGCGGGAAGATCTGGCAAAGCTGTCGGATACGGAACTGGCGCAGGGGCATATCCGTTTTCCCGATGCGGAACGGTTGGCCGTTTCGCAAAGCGCCTGAGTGGAAGGCCGAAAAGAAGAATGAACATGAACGATACCCCAGCCCTGAAATTCCCGGTTTCCGTGCAGCACCTGCCGCAAAAGGGCGTCACGGTCACGATCAAGGCGGATGAAAGGGAGTGCGCGGCGCTTGCCCGGGATCATGGTCTCGAGGCGGTGAAATCTTTCGAGGCGAAGTTCCAGATCATGCCGTGGAAGAAGCAGGGCATAAAGGTGCATGGCCGGATCGACGCCGATATCGTCCAGGCCTGCGTCGTCACGCTCGAACCTGTCGACGCGCGGATTGCCGAGGATGTGGAAACGGTGTTCGTGCCGGAACACTCCAGGCTCGCCCGTATCCGGCTCGACGAAAGCGGCGAGATGCTGATCGACGCCGAAGGGCCCGATATGCCGGAAACCTTCTCAGGCGACCATATCGATATCGGCGCGGTGGCGGAGGAATTTTTCGAACTCGCCATCGATCCCTATCCCCGCAAGCCGGGTCTTCCCGAGCAGATATTGCCGCCGGATTCCATGGATACGGCGGTGGAAAAGCCGGTTTCTCCCTTCGCAAAGCTCGCCGATTGGAAGAAAAAGCCGTGATATTCGGCTTTGCACCATTGAAATTCCGGTTGTTTGTGACCGCAAAAACGCTATTTTCCCCGCACTCGCAGGGGCACCCGCGAGGATTGGCCGGCGCTGACGGCGGAGCATGTTCGGGAAACAACGGAAATTTCCCGGAACCATGCGTTGAATATAATAAAGCGGTGTGAAGCCGCTTGGCACCGGGACAGGATGACAGAGTGATCAGAATCTCGATCGACGCGATGGGAGGCGATTTCGGCCCCGAAGTTGTTATCCCCGGCGCGGCAATGGCGCTTGAGCGCCACCCGGACATACGCTTCGTCATCTATGGCCTGGCGGATCGGGTCGAGCCCGTGCTGGCGCGCTATCCCAAGGTACAGGCCGCATCGACCTTTCACGCCTGCGAGATCGCCATCCGCATGGATGACAAGCCCAGCCAGGCTCTACGCAACGGGCGCGGCAAATCCTCCATGTGGCAGGCGATCGAAGCCGTCAGGGACGGCGAGGCGGATGTCTGCGTTTCCGCCGGCAATACCGGCGCGCTGATGGCGATGTCGAAATTCTGCCTGCGCATGATGGCCGATGTCGAACGCCCGGCGATCGCCGGGATATGGCCGACCCTGCGCGGCGAGAGCATCGTGCTCGACGTCGGCGCGACGATCGGTGCCAACGCGCAGCAACTCGTCGATTATGCCGTCATGGGGGCGGGCATGGCGCGCGCCCTCTTCGAGATCAGGCGCCCCACCGTCGGGCTGCTGAACGTCGGCGTCGAGGAGGTCAAGGGCCTCGACGAGATCAGGGAGGCCGGGCAGATGCTCCGCGAGATCCCGCTTGGCGGTCTTGAATATTCGGGTTTCGTCGAGGGCAATGATATCGGCAAGGGCACGGTCGATGTCGTGGTGACCGAAGGTTTCTCCGGCAATATCGCGCTGAAGGCCGCAGAAGGCACGGCGAGGCAGATGGCGGAACTGCTGCGCGCCGCGATGAGCCGGACATTGATGGCGAAGATAGGTTATCTCTTCGCCAAAGGCGCATTCGACCGGGTGCGCGAGAAGATGGACCCGCGCAAGGTCAATGGCGGCGTGTTCCTGGGCCTGAACGGCGTCGTCATCAAGAGCCATGGCGGCGCGGATGCGGAAGGCTTCGCCGCCGCGCTGGAAGTCGGCTACGACATGGTGCGTAACGAGCTTCTGAAAAAAATCTCCGCCGATCTCAGCCAATTTCACGAGAGCCGCCCTGTTGCCGCCACTGTTGAGAGCGACGACGCTGGGGCCGAGGAACAGCAATAATCGCCAAGGCACTCGGCCCGGGAGCGGCCTTGTGCAGGACAGGAAAAAAGAATGATCAGATCCATCGTGAAAGGCGTCGGCGCGGCAATGCCCGCCCGCATCATGAAGAACGCCGATTTCGAGGGCATTGTCGAGACTTCGGACGAATGGATCGTCCAGCGCACGGGCATCAGGCAGCGCCATATCGCGGGCGAGGGGGAGACCACCGTCTCGCTCGGCGCCGCCGCGGCGCGCGCCGCGCTCGAGAATGCCGGTCTGCAGCCGCAAGACATCGATGTGATCGTCGTCGCGACCTCGACCCCCAACCATACTTTTCCCGCCAGCGCCGTCGAAATCCAGAAGGAGCTCGGCATCACGCACGGCTTCGCCTTCGACGTGCAGGCGGTCTGCAGCGGCTTCATATATGCCCTGACGACTGCCGATCTCTATATCCGCGGCGGTCTGGCAAAGCGGGTGCTGGTGATCGGAGCCGAAACCTTCTCGCGCATTCTCGACTGGAAGGACCGCACGACCTGCGTCCTTTTCGGCGACGGCGCGGGCGCGCTTGTGCTGGAAGCAGGCGAGGGCAAGGGGCTCACCTCCGATCGCGGCGTGCTGGCCGCGAATTTGCGTTCGGATGGTTCGCATACCGAAAAGCTCTATGTCGACGGCGGCCCCTCGACCACCCAGACGGTCGGTCATCTCAGGATGGAGGGCCGCGAAGTCTTCAAACATGCTGTCGGGATGATAACAGACGTGATTGAAGCCTCCTTCGCCGAGGCCGGCATCACGGCGGAGGATATAGACTGGTTCGTGCCGCACCAGGCAAACAAGCGTATCATCGACGCTTCGGCCAAAAAGCTTAGCATTGCAGAGGAAAAGGTGGTTATTACAGTCGACCGGCACGGCAATACATCGGCTGCGTCGGTTCCACTGGCGCTGGCGACGGCGGTCGCCGACGGGCGCATCAAGCAGGGCGACCTCGTGCTCTTGGAGGCGATGGGCGGCGGATTCACCTGGGGCGCGGTTCTCGTCCGCTGGTGAGGCGGCTTTTTATCGCTCCGACCGCGAGAGGCGGCTTGACCCCGCTGGAAATGATTGTGTAACGTCCCGTAACTTAACTATATTATCGTCGCAAACGCTAACAAAGCAGGTTCCGTCATGGGGGGAAAAACTGTCACGCGCGCTGATCTGGCAGAAGCTGTCTACCGCAAGGTGGGGCTTTCACGCACGGAATCGGCCGCGTTGGTCGAGATGATCCTCGATGAAGTTTGCGACGCAATCGTCAATGGCGAGACGGTCAAGCTCTCGTCCTTTGCCACATTCCAGGTCCGCGAGAAGAACGAGCGTATCGGGCGCAACCCGAAGACCGGTGAGGAAGTGCCGATCCTGCCGCGCCGGGTGATGACGTTCAAGGCGTCCAATGTGCTCAAGCAGCGCATCCTGCAGGCGCATCAGGGCCGCAAGCGCAATTCCGGCTGAAAACGCGGCATTTTCGCGTATTTTCATAAAACAACGGTTGGTAACCCGCTATCGGCGCTTGAAAGACCGGGCATAAATCGCTGATATTAAGGCGAATCGTACTCCCTGCAGCGCTGCACATCCCCAGGGATGCGCATAGGGCGCTGTAAGTTGATGGAGCGGCGCATCGCGCTTGGCGAAACCGGTTATAGGTTTCTGGCCGATGCTGTAGCCGGAAGGGGACGCGCATGGACAAGAGCCCGGATGCTTTCAGGACGATCAGCGAGGTGGCCGAGGAACTCAACCTCCCTCAGCATGTGTTGCGGTTCTGGGAGACGCGGTTTACCCAGATCAAGCCGATGAAGCGCGGCGGCGGGCGTCGTTATTACCGCCCGCTCGATGTCGAACTGCTGAAGGGCATCCGCCATCTCCTCTATGATCAGGGCTATACGATCAAGGGCGTGCAGCGCCTGCTGCGCGAGAACAGCTCCCAGTTCGTCATCGCGCTCGGCAATGGCGATCTGGCGGCCGTCGAGGCGATCGCGCGGCAGAAACAGGCGGCCGCTGCGAAGGAAGCCGCTGACGGAGAGGCGGATGGACACGAGGTCACGCCCGCGGGCATCGCCAAGCCGCAGCCGGGCCGCAAGCTCTTCGGCCTGTTGAAGGGCGAGGAGGACGGCCCGATCGGCGCCGACGACAAGCGCCTTTCCAAGGATAACCGCACGCTTCTGCAGGAAGCGCTTTTCGATCTTCTCGAGTGCAAGCGCCTGCTCGATCAGGTCCGCTGAGGCCCGCTTCATCGCCTCACATGATCGGCTTCGGCGGCGCCGGACCCGGCGCGGGTTCCGGTTGCGGGTCGGGTATCGGACGCGGAACAGGATCCGGATCGGGGAATGGCCCGGGCCCCGGCGGCGCTGGACGCGGCGGCTGACCGTTGACTGCATGCAGCGGTGGTTCGTTTTGCTCATCGGGATTGGGAACGGGCGCCTCGTCGGGTAGGATATCGGGCTCCGGTTCTTCGATCGGCTCTGGCGTCCATGCGGGCGGCATCGGCGGCTCCTGATCCGGAACCGGCTGCTTCGGATCTGGCATTTCGATACTCCTTTCTTTCCTGAAAACCCTGCTGGAAGCACATTGTTCCGCTTGAAACGGCCGCAAACCGGCCCCGTCAAGGCTCCGACGGACGGTGGAGGTCCGGTCAAAACCCTTTCGCTCCACACCATTCTTCCATTTTGTTCCCGATTTATGATTTTGGCCCTTGCGAAAAAACCACTGATAATCTACGGCTTTCCTCGGTTCGGAGCGTAGCGCAGCCCGGTAGCGCACTTGACTGGGGGTCAAGGGGTCGTGGGTTCGAATCCCGCCGCTCCGACCATTATCTTCTTGAAAAATCTGTAGAACTCGAACCGGCGCTTCGGCGCGGTCAGCTGTTAGGACGTCACCACGACCTAAGCTTGCCTGACGAGCCGCACCAGGTCGATCTGCCGGTTGACGCCCGTTTTTTCGAAAATGGCTTTGAGATATTGGCGGGCGGTGCCGACCGAGATGCCGAGATGCGAGGCCGCCTCCGCAAGCCTGTCGCCCCGGCATAGCCGCGCCGTCAGTTCCGCTTCCCGCTGCGTCAGCCGATATCGTGTTCGCATGGCCGCCGGAGACAGTTCGCATGTCTTTTCCGGTCCCGTGATCAGCAGGATTGCCGAAGCGCGGCCGTCGCGCATTTCTCCGGGAACGGCGCCGGCGGGCACCACCGAGACGATGAACGGCGATTGCGCCGGCGCGTTGGAGATCGCGAGCCGCATCTGCGCAAGCGCCGTCCCTTCGTCTTCGTTCCTGCCTTCGTCGAGAGCGGCGGCCACGCGGATTGCCGCCTGGAGACGAGCGTTTTCCGTCTCCTCCGTTGCACTGACGCCATCGCGCGAAATCCTGAGGCCGTTCGCCTCGCGCGCGATCGTTTCCGCCGCGCGGTTCAGATATATCGGGCGAAATGCGTGATCCAGCACGACCACGGCCTCGCTCAAGATGTCCAGTAGCCGGTAGGCGCTGGAAGCCGCGTGCTGCAGATCGGCGATGCGTCGCGCAATACGGCTTGCCGTGATGAGGTGAGGCGTCAGCATATCCATGACGTCCAGGTCGCCATCGCTGAAATCAGGATCCGTGACGGCGGATCGGCATGCGACGACGGAGACGGTCTCTCTTCCCTGGCGATGAAGGGCGATGGAGGCGAGTCCGCCATTCAGCGGCCGGATGATCTCCTGATAGATGGTATTGCGCTCGAACTCCTTCGGAGGGACGAGCGATGACATGCGTATGGCCGGGCCAGGGCGGAGCCGCCGCATCACCGCGTCGAAATCATCGCTTTCGGCAATATGATCGAATATCCCTAGGTCGATCCCGGCCAGGCGGCCGCAGGTCGAGGTACGGGCGGCATCCCCATCCGCAGAACAGCGCATAACGACATGCTCGGCTCCCACGCTGGTCCGCAGCGCGTCGAGAAGATGTCGCTCATCCCCACCCTCGGCCAGGCAATCATAGATCGCCTGCACCGCCCCGAGAACCTGGCCCGCTTTCATGCTCCCGTCCCCTGGATTAGGGGAGAAGAATGCCGTGAAATGGCGGAAAATGCAAGCTGTGGTAGAGTTGGTATTTCGCAATCTGTGATAGAATCTGGAGCGAAACGCATCGGTGAAGCGGAATTGACCATGCGGAATTAACCATTCAGCCTTTCCATCGATGCGCCATCGCGCCATTTTCAGAGCATCGGATTGTTGGGAACGAACCCGCATGAGCCAGATGGAGGCAAAAATGATGATGACTATGTTCGGCCGCTTTCTCGGGGGCGGCATTCTGATGATGCTGATCGTCTCGGGCGCGGCGGCGCATCATGGCTGGTCCTGGGCGGAGGCCGACCAGCTGGAGCTGAAGGGTGTGATCCGCGATATCTTTATCGGGCCGCCGCATCCCACACTCGATATCGAAACCGCCGACGATGGTGTGTGGCGGGTGGAGCTCGCCAACCCATCTCAGACGGAGCGGGCAGGCTTCGTCGAAGGCTCGGCAAAGGTCGGTGACGAGATCGTGGCGCTTGGAAACCGCTCCACCGATCCCGGGGAGAAGCGGATGAAGGCGGTGCGGATCACGGTCGGCGGCAAGACATACGATCTCTATCCCGAGCGTATAAAGACGAACTGACGATGCGCTGATGGAACTGCTGCAGGCGCTTTCCGAATGGCCGGTCGCAGCCGCTCTCCGGCGGTCCACCATCGCCTATCTGCTGGTCAATGCGGCGCATGTCTTCTCGATCGGATTGCTCGTCGGCTCGATCGTGACGCTTGATCTGCGCATTCTGGGGCTGTTCAAGCGCTATCCGATCGCCGTCCTCGGTCCGCCGCTGTCCCATATGGCGGCGGCGGGCCTGGTCCTCGCCATCCTGACCGGCATCCTGCTCTTCACCGTTCGGCCTGTCGCTTACGCGCAGAACAGCGCGTTTCTTGCCAAGATCGCCCTGGTGGGGCTCGGCGTGGCCAATGCGCTCTTAATCAACCGCAGCCGCCGATGGAGGCTTGCTGTTGCCGGCGGTGATGTGTCGGCACAGGTCCGGCTTGCGGCGCTCATCTCGATTACGCTCTGGGCCGGCGCCGTCATTGCCGGCCGCTGGATCGGCTTTCTCTAGAGTTTGTCAGAACTGGCTTGAAGCGACGCCTGTCTGGTCGTCATTCTCGGGCTTGTTCCGAGAATCTACCGCAGCTCAACCTGTCAGGACGGTAGTCGCTTATCTTTTTCTTATGGCAGATTCTCGGGACAAGCCCGAGAATGACGACAGGATTACGCGCGTTCTCTTGTCTGCGTTTCAGTTGAGTTCTGACACATTCTAGCTTCCAGCGCCGCACAGCCCCAGATCATGCCGATCAGGAGATAGAAATGCCGCCAGTGGTCGGTATCGATCACATTGCCGACCATCACATGCGTCAGGTAGGCCACATAGGCGCAGACGAGATAGGGCTGCCAGGGCCGGTTGCGCAGGAGGATGCGAAAGCCGAGACCAATGGTCAGCATCGTCATCGTCAGGAAGGCGGCGAAGCCGAGCCAGCCATAGTCGAGCGCCGCCTTCAGCCAGACATTGTGCGTATCCTCCCCGTAGATCGGCCCGAATTCCAGCGGGCCTATGCCGAGCGGATGCTCCGCGGCCAGCACCAGGCCGTACCAGTGGCGCGCGAAGCGGCCGATCCGGTCGGCGTCATAGGACTGCACCAGTTGCGCGCGTTCTGAGAAGAGTTCCGCCACGCGCGGTATCTGCAATGCGGCGACGATGGCGAGGCCGATGATCACCAGCGCCAGGGCAGCGAGGATGATCAGCTTCAAGCGGAACTTGTTGCTGGGGTTCTGGACGGCGAGGATCAGCGGCAGCAGGATCATCACCACCGCCAGCATTCCCCATGCGGCGCGCGAAAACGATAAAAGAAGCCCCAGCACCAGAACGAGAAGCGGGACGATGTGCATGAGCAGCACGCGCGGCTTTCCCGTCAGTATCCGGTAGATGCTCCATGTCGCGGGCAGGATCAGGAACGGCCCGAAGACATTGGGGTCCTGAAACGCCCCCTTGGCGCGCCCGTAGAGCGTGAACATCTCGGCCCCGGGGAATGCGTTGAAATAGCCGAGAATGCCGCAGACAGACGTGAGGAAGGCGGCGAGATAATAGGCGTGGAAGATGGTCGCCAGCCTGCGGTAATCGGCTTCGACGATGGCGGTGAAGAAGACCGCGGTGAACGCCAGGAAGAGCGATACGGCGATATAGAGCGGCGCGTTCTTCAGATCAGGCATTTGGCTGGCCGAGATCACGCCGCCGAAATTGAAGACCACCAGCAGCGCCAGAAGCACCGCGGCGGTGCGCGATATCCTGAGGCCGAACAGCGCCCAGACCGCGATCAGCCCTGCCATAAAGAGTTCGTAAGGCGCCGGCTCTTCGATCACGAAGCCGGAGAGGAAAACGCCGAGGCCGATCGCGGCTTTCGAGATCAGCCGAATGAGCGCCCGGTTGACCGCCGCCCGGTCGGGCGCGGGTCGGGATTGCGGGTCATCTTCGGCGATCGCGCTCAATAGGCGTTGTCCGTGTTGAGAAGGCGGATCGGGGTCAGGAACAGGATTTTCAGATCGAACCAGAGCGACCAGTTCTCGATATAATAGAGGTCGAACTCGGTGCGCATCTTGATCTTTTCGGCATTGTCGATCTCGCCGCGCCAGCCATTGATCTGCGCCCAGCCGGTAACCCCGGGCTTCACCTTGTGGCGGGCGAAATAGCCGTCCACCACCTCGTTGTAGAGCACATTGTGCGAATGGGCGGCGATGGCGTGGGGACGGGGCCCGACGAGCGACAAGGTCCCCATTAGCGAATTGAAGAATTGCGGTAGTTCGTCGATCGAGGTCTTGCGGATGAAACGCCCGACCTTCGTGACCCGTGGATCGTTCTTGGTCACGGCCATCTTGGCGGTGGGGTCGCATTGCTCGATATACATCGAGCGGAATTTCCAGACCTTGATGATCTCGTTGTTGAAGCCGTGCCGCTGCTGCTTGAAGATGACAGGTCCCTTGCTCTCCAGCTTGATGGCGAGGGCCGTCAGAAGCATGATCGGCGAGAAGACGATGATCCCGATCAGGCTGAACACGATGTCGAAAGCGCGCTTGGCGACCGAATCCCAGTCGTTGATCGGCTTGTCGAAGATATCGAGCATCGGCACCGCGCCGATATAGGAATAGGCGCGCGGACGGAAGCGGAGATGGTTGGTGTGCGCCGATAGCCGGATATCGACCGGCAGCACCCATAGTTTCTTCAGCATGGAGAGAACGCGCGCTTCCGCCGTGATCGGCAGCGACACGATCAGCATGTCGATATGGGCGATCCGGGCGAATTCGATCAGCTCCGAGACATTGCCGAGCTTCGGGTATCCCGCGACGATGGGCGGCGAGCGGCGGTTGTCGCGGTCATCGAAGATGCCGCAGATACGGATGTCGTTATCGGGCTGCTGCTCCAGCGAGCGGATCAGCTCCTCGGCGTTCTTGCCGCCGCCAACAATCACGGCGCGCCGTTCCATGGTGCCGTTGCGTGCCCAGCCGCGGATCTTGCGCGCGATGACGAAGCGCAGCACGACAAGCAGCGCCAGGCCGGTGCAGAACCAGGTGACGAACCACAGGCGCGAATATTCCTCCGAGATTTTCAGGAGGAAACCGGCCAGCGCCAGCATTGCGAAGACGCCGATCCAGGCCAGCAACTGGCGTCCGAGCTGATGCGCGGGATGGCGCAGCGCCATGATCTGATAGCCGTCCGTCATCTCGATCAGGAGCACATAGAGCAGCGCTCCCGCCAGGATGACCATCGGATAGACGAAGGCGAGATGCGTAGCGAGCCCGACATAGACCGCGAAGATGACGAGGCCGGAAATGAGCACGATGCCGAATTCGGCCATGCGCATGAGGCCGCTCACCATCACGGGCGAAATGGTGTCGCGGCGATACTGATGGGCGACCTGGCTTGCGATCGCATTGAGCTTGACGGGCTGTGACGCCTCGTTTCCCGGCTCGGTCTGGCTAGGCCGGGTGATGGCTTCCCTCCTGAAAGGTCCGCCGGAATCTTGACTGTTCATTGTTGTGCGCCTCGCCCGAAGATCGCAGAAATATCGTGCTTTATATTAGGCTATCAGCCACTAAGAAAGGCTTGATGTCAGGCCTTTCCGAGCGTCGCCTTGTAGACGTCCTCGATGGCCTGCGCCATCGCTTCCGCACCGAAGCGCTGGCGGATATCCCTGTGGTCGGGCATTTTCCTGGCGTAGGCCGATGGATCGGCGGCGGCCTCCGCCATCTTTTCCGCGAGCGCCTGCGTGGTCGGGGCGACCAGCGCGGATGGATCGCCGGCAAGGATCTCGGGAATGCCACCGACGCGGGTGGCGATAACAGGCTTGCCTGCGGCAAGCGTCTCCAGAACGATATAGGGCATGGCCTCGGCGCGGGACGGGACGACCACAATCCGCCCCAGGCGGAAGGCCTCGCGCACCGGCATGGGGTCGCAGAACGTGACCCGGTCGGCAAGCCCCAGCTCTTTGGTCATCCTGATATAGCGCGGCTTGTCCGCGCCGTCGCCCACCAGAACCGCTGAGAGCCGGCGCTTGATGAGGCGCTCCGCCTCGGCGATCGCGCCGATGAAGATATCCGGGCCCTTGAGGTCGCGCATCATCCCGACATAGAGGAAATCGGCGGCGTCGGCGGCAGCTTCGACCTTCTCGAAATCCGCCTCCGTCAATCCGTTGTAGATGACGACATCAGGGCATTTCGGAGCGCCGAGCTTCTGGATATAGCTGTCGCGCTCATATTGCGAGACGAAGATGATGGCGTCGGTGAGCGGTTCCATCATGCGTTCGGCGGCAAAGACGAGCTTTCCCTCCCACTCGTCCTTGCCGAAATGCAGGCTACCGCCATGCGGTGAATAGAAACGGGCTACGCGAGACCTGAAAACCCGTAACACTGAGCCGAATATGCGCGAGTAGACGCCGCCCTTGGCGCCGTGCCCGTGCAGGATGTCCGGCCGCAATTTCCTGATGATCCCATATGTTCTGATGCCGGCGAGAAGGTCGCCCGGCCCGACATGGCGCTGCATGGCGATGCGGTGCACGCCGAGCGCCAGCTTGTCGCGTATGCCGTCGAACAGGCGGTCCTCATAGTCTCCGCCCGTCGACGAATCGCAGATGATGCCGATCTGGTGTCCCGCCGCCGATTGCGCCGTCGCCAGATCCCGCACATGGCGGAAGATGCCGCCGACGGGCGAGCGAAAGCAGTGAACGATGCGTAAGGGCCGGAATGCGGGCTCATGGACCATCGATCACGCATCAGAACAGGCGTTCGCGAACATAGATCGTATCGCCGGGCAGGAGGGGATCGGTAATGAGGACGCGCCCCGTGAGGATCTTGCCGTTGAGCTGCCTGGTGATGTCGACATCGGCCTGGTTGGCGCGCGGGCTGAAGCCGCCGGCCGCGGCGATGGCCTTTTGCGCGGTCATCCCCGGCACGTAGGAATATTGCCCGGCGGCGCCCACTTCACCCATGATGAAAACAGGCCGGTAGCGGTCGATCTCGACCGAGACGTCGGGATCGCGCAGATAGCCGTTGCGCAGCTTGGCGGCAATCGCGGCTTCAAGCTGCTGCAGCGTGCGGCCGCGCGCCGGCACCTTGCCAACAAGCGGGAAGGCGACATAGCCCGAGGGATCGACGCTATAGGTATTGGTGAGGTCCGCCTGTTCGAAGACGGTGATGCGCAGCCGGTCGCCGGCGTCCAGCATATAGGGCCGGTTGAGCGCCTCGTGGAAGGCGGCGGGCGCGGGACGATAGCTGGAGCATCCGCTGCTGGCGAGAAGGGCCATGCCGAGAGCTGTCAGGAAAATACGCCTTGTCTGCACCGCTTGTAACCTCTGTCGCTGCGCCGGTTTCTTTCTCAAAGGGCTGTATTGAGCAGACCAATGGATACGCGATCCGCACGCTTGATATGGATGCCGTTATCGAATGGTTAGGGTTAATGACGGGTAAAGACGGATCCTGAAATTCCGACTTTTTTGAAAGCAGGGAAGGGAAGACGGCGGCCTGTTAACCGCTCGCTAATATCCGATAATATTTGCCTAACAGTGGCTTAACGCGATGGTTACCATGTCCGTTTACCATGCTGGGGATTGGTATGGAGTAGATTGATGTCTGGCGCAGGCTCCGTTGGAAACGATGTCGATATAGATCTGGGCGCTCTCTTTGGCAGCCTCCGGCGCCACTGGCTGTTCATTCTGGCCGGTGCGCTGGTCCTTGCGGCGCTCGCCCTGTTGTTCTGCCTGCTGTCGACGCCCGAATACCGCGCCGAGACGCGGATTCTGATCGAAACGCGCGAATCCGTCTTCACCCGGCCCAATGGAGAGACCGCCGCCGACCGCCCGGTCCTCGATCAGGAGGGGGTAAAGAGCCAGGTGGAGGTCATCACATCCTCCGACCTGCTGAAGAAGGTAGGCGCCAGCCTCAAGCTTGCCGAGACGGATGAATTCGGCAGGCCCTCGCTTCTTTCGCGCGGGCTTATCGCGCTCGGGCTGAAGCCGGATCCCGCGAAGATCGGCGGCAACGAATACATGCTGCGCGAAATGCGGGAGCATCTGCAGGTCTATAATGTCCCTGATTCCCGCGTCATCGTCGTGCAGTTCTCGTCGGAGGATCCGGCGCTGGCGGCCAAGGTTTCCAATGCCATCGGCGATGAATATATCGCGCTCCAGCGCGCCGCGAAGCTGCAGTCGACCGACGATGCGACGGGCTGGCTCGAACCGGAAATCGCCGATCTCACCAAGCGGGTGAAGGACGCCGAGGCCAAGGTCGCCAATTACCGCGCATCCTCCGATCTGCTGGTCGGTCAGAACGATTCGCCGATCGCCAACCAGCAATTGTCCGATATCTCGTCGGAGCTCTCGCGGGTGCGCGCCAACCGGGCGGCAAGCGAGGCGAGGGCGGCGAGCATCCGCGCGGCGCTCCAGACCGGCGCGGCGCTCGATACGGTGCCGGATATCGTGTCCTCGGGACTGATGCAGCGCCTGCGCGAGCGCCAGATCCAGCTGAATGCCCAGATCGCCGATCTCTCGACCTCGCTTCTCGATGGTCATCCGCGCATCAGGGCTCTTCGCTCGCAGCTTTCCGATCTCAACCAGCAGATCCGGGCCGAAGGCCGCAAGATACTGGAAAGCCTCGAGAACGAGGCGTCGCTCGCAAAGTTGCGCGAGGTCGAGCTGACGCGCGAACTCAACACCATGAAGGCCCAGGCGGCCCGCGCCGGCGACCAGGAGGTGGAACTGAGGGCCCTGCAGCGCGAGGCGACGGCGCAGCGCGAATTGCTGCAGACCTATCTGACGCGCTACCGCGAAGCCGCCTCGCGCACCGACCGTAACTACCTGCCGGTCGACGCCCGGGTCTTTTCACGCGCCGACACGCCGGCAGAACCCTATTTTCCCAAAACCCTGGCGATCGTCAGCGCGACCTTCTTCGCCGGCCTGCTCCTGCTTTCGATCTTCGTTCTCCTGCGCGAGCTCTTCAGCGGACGCGCCATGCGGCCGGTCGAGGGCGTCGCGCAGGCGCCGGCAAACGAAATCCAGATGCCCGCAGCGGCCGCCGAAGCCGCGGAGCCTGCTTCCGAAGGCGCCGTGACGGAGGAAAAGACCGCTCCGCGTCCATCATATGCAGCGCCTCCGCCCGCATCGGTGGAGACCATCCAGCAGATCTATGACAGCTACACCACCCTCGGCGAGGATGTTCCCGAAAATCCGCACAGCGTGCATGCCGTCGCCTCGCGGTTGATCGAACTTGGCATGACGCGCGGCCTCGTCGTATCGCCGGAGGGCGACGACGGCTCGGCCGCCTCGGTTCATCTGACCCGCGAGCTGGCGGACAGGAAGCTGCGTTCGATCCTGATCGACATGACGGGTACGGGCGCCATCAGCCGGGCGATGCTCGACGGCAAGGAGATGGCCGGCATTACCGATCTCCTCGCATCGGAAAAGCAGTTCACCGACGTCATCCACAGCGATCACTATTCGGACGCGCATGTGATGCCACTCGGCCTTGCCGATCCCGAGCGCGCCATGCGCGCCGTCGACCGGCTGCCGATCATCCTCGATGCGCTGGAGGCCGCTTATGACGCCGTCATCGTGGAATCCGGCCCGTCCACTGCCGAGAACGTCAAAAGGCTGATCGGCACCGCGACGCAGGTCATCCTGAGCGTGGTCGACCCCGACAACAATGCCGTGGCGCTCTCCGCGCTCGACCTTGACGAGAACGGGCTCGACGACGTGCTCATCCTGATGGGCGCCGAGCCCGACGTGCCGACGCCGCCCTCCGGAGGCGAAAAGAAATCGGGCTCGCAACCAACTTTGTGAGCGAATTTACTAGAGATGCACGGCATTTTCACGTACAATATCCGGGAAAGGAAAATGCCGTGCCAGCCATATCCAAAAGCAAGCGTGAACTGAAGACGGATCGAATCGAGCTTCGGGTTTCGCCGGCAGCCAAGCAGCTTATCCAGCGGGCAATGGCTGTGTCGGGCCTGACCGCCGGCGATCTTGCCTTTGAGGCCGCGCGCCGTGTGCTGGATGAGCATGAGCGGATCGTGCTGAGCGGAGAGGATAAGCAGGCTTTTCTGGACGCTCTGCTCAATCCGCCGGAGCCGACGGACAAACTCGTCGCCGCCTTCAAGCGCCATCGCGAAATTACCAGGCCGCAGTGAGGATCGTTTTCCAGCCGCTCGGCAAGCACCATGATCGGGCGCGGTTTTCGAGTGGCCAACCGGCCCTCGACGACTGGTTCCATGAGCGAGCAAGCCAGGACGAGAAACGCGGCATCGCCCGTACATTCGTTGCCTGTGATGATGAACTTGGCGTTGTCGGCTTCTATTGCATCAGTTCTCTCTCGGTGGGGTTCGATGTGATTCCGCCGGAGATATCCCGCAAGCTGCCGCGTTATGATGAGATCCCGGCTGCATTGATCAGGCGGCTGGCGCGTGACGCGCGGGTTCGCGGCGAGGGAATTGGCGAGTTACTGCTGACCGACGCGCTGCAACGGATACTTGGCGCGAGCAAGACGCTGGCCTCATTCGTCATCATCGTTGATGCCAAGGACGATAAGGCGGCGGCTTTTTATGCCGGTTTTGGCTTTCAGCCATTTCCGACGCGGCCGAAACGGATGTTCATCTTGAGATCGGTCGTTGCGGCGGCGCTGGAGCGGTCTTTGTGATGCAAATGCAGCGCGTATTCAACGGCTTTTGTGTCCTAGCCATCCCCGCAGCTTCTTGGCCGCGGCCCACGCCCGAGGATTGTTCTTGATCGCGGCCGCGGCGACATTGCGCAGCCGATAGGCCGCGACGTGCGCGCGGCCCTTCAGCGTGAAGCCCGCCATGCAGTCGTAAAGCGGTTCAACGATATCGCACCAGTCGCGCTTGTAGGGCTCGTCGCCTATGCCGAAGCTATAGACGGCGATGCCGTCGCGGCAGGCTTGCATGATGTCCTCGAAGAACAGGAACTCACCCGGGCTCGCCGAAACGAGATCGTCCTCGGCGATGCCGCCGAATTCCACCGTCAGATCGCCTGACCAGTAGGATTTTCCGATGATGGCGCGCAGGATTCCTGCCACTTCCAGCGCCTTCATCTCGAAAGTTGCGGGCTTTTTGCCCGCCGCTTCCCCGAACAGCGCGCGGAAGAAATCCCGCACGCCTTTGTCGGCGAAGACATCGGTAATACCTGTCTTGGCGAAGCGCTCGGCCTTCATCGCGAAGAAGCGGTCGAGCATGGCGATCGTGTCGTCGGCGGTTGAGGCCGTGACGATCCGGTAGCCGCCGGCTTCCTCGTAGCGGCGGGCATGCTGCCGGTGCTTCTTGCGCTTGCGCTTGGCGTTGCTGCGCTCGAGCACCGCATCGAAGCCGCATGAGAGCGAGGCTGACAGCACCGGATTGGGGTTCAGCGTCTTGTCGAGATGGAGCAGGGGATTGCCGATCCCGTGGAGACGATCGACCTGTCTGGCCAGCAGCAGCGCGTCGATATCGGGCCGCGCCGCGTGAATGGCGCGGGTAAGCCTACGGATATCGCTCTGGCCGATCCTGCTCGCAGCCCCACGCGCCAGGGCGGGAAAATTGCAATTGGCATGGGTGCCGCCGGGAAAGCGCGCCAGCCGGATCGAGCCGGATTTTACAACTTCGAGCGGGAGAAGCAGGACGGGCGTCTCTGTTTCATAAAGTGCGGCGACGAAGCAATCCGCGTTGGCATGGGCCTGCCAGTTACGCACCCACGCCCCCGATTGCGGCAGTCCCGCGAGATGACCGGGCATCCGGTCCCAAAGGGCGAGGGCGGCGCTGATGTCGCCGAGAATACGAGGCGATAGGCTCTCAATCATTCCGCACCCTCCCGATTGCCCGCTCAATGAATCCATAGAGGCAATTGGTGAACGAATGATCGATCAGCCGTTTTTTTCGCGCGGCGGCTTTTCCATCCACCAGATGATCCACATGGCTGGAAGCACCCAGAGAATGCCGGTGAAGAGGAAATAGGCAAGATGCACCCAGCCGCTCGACTGGCCGAGATGGGCGACCGCGACGATCGTGGCGACAAGCGCATAGATCGAGACCAGCGCCACCAGCAGAAATGTCCCGATCAGTTTCTTCAGCCTTACCGGCATCGGCATCTCACTTTCATTTGGAGCTTAACTAACGCTTCGAAGGTGAAAGGAAAAGAGGGAAAGCAGGAACCGGTCATCACTTCTGGACCGTTATAGCAATGGCGATATCGAGGCATGGATTCCTGTGACGAGCACAGAAATGACGCAGTTTGTCTGCCCCTCGGCCAATCGTCGGAGGCGAAGCCCGCTCATCCCGTCATGCCAGTGCTTGTCACTGGCATCCATGCCTCAACGCTGCCACAGCCGCTGCTCGGAAAATGAAACGCGACGGCGTGTCGCGCGGTATCTCCTTGTAATGCAGGCAGGGATGCGGCACCTATCCGCCCTTGGAGCATGATCCCGAACCGAAGGTCAGCGTCAGCAAAAAGTTGCAGACTTCCAGGTAAGATCATGCGGCTAAAAAAGAATGCGCGGAGTGGATAGATGGCGACAACGGCGATGGGCGGCAATCTTGTTTCAACAACGGAGCAGGAAGACCGCAACCGGCGCGCCGTGCGCTATTGGCTCTACCTGGTATTCGCGGTCCTCGTCGCCATCGTCATGGTCGGCGGCGCAACGCGCATGACCGGCTCCGGTCTTTCGATCACCGAGTGGAAGCCGATCCACGGTGTCATTCCGCCACTCAATCAGGCGGAATGGCAGGAGGAATTCGAGAAATACAAGCAGATCCCGCAATATGTCGAGATCAACAAGGGGATGACCCTCGACGAGTTCAAGGGCATCTTCTGGTGGGAGTGGGCACACCGGCTCTTGGCGCGCGGCGTCGGCTTCCTGGTGGCGATTCCGCTCGCCTTCTTCTGGTTCACGGGCAGGCTGCAGCGTGGGCTGAAGCCGCGCCTCCTCGGCATCCTTGCGCTGGGCGGCCTGCAGGGCGCGATCGGCTGGTGGATGGTCGCCTCCGGCCTCAGTGAGCGCGTCAGCGTCAGCCAATACCGGCTGGCAATCCACCTGACGCTCGCCTGCATCATCATAATAGCCGTGTTCTCCGTGGCGCGCGGGCTCGTGACCTATAGCGAACGGCCCGCTGAACGTTCCATCCGCCGTTTCGCCGGCTGGATGGTCGTGGCTGTTCTCGTGCAGATTTATCTGGGCGCCCTCGTGGCCGGGCTCCACGCGGGCCTCACCTACAACACCTGGCCGCTAATGGACGGCGCGATCGTCCCATCCGACCTTTTCATCCAGTCGCCCTGGTGGCGCAATCTCTTCGAGAACCCGAAGACCGTGCAGTTCGTCCACCGCATGTTCGCCTATACGGTGCTGGTGCTGGCCGTCCTTCACGCCGTCCAGGCCTGGCGGATTGCGCCTGAAACCACCCATGCGCGCCGCACGATCGTGCTCGTCGGGCTGATCGTGGTGCAGGCGGCGATCGGCGTGATGACGCTTCTCCTGAACGTGCCGATCCATTGGGGCCTGACGCATCAGGCCTTCGCGCTGGTCGTCCTTGCCTTCGCCGTGGCGCACTGGCGTGCGGCCAAGGGGACCTATGCGGGATAGGTCGACACGTAGAGAGCGTGACTTAGTGTTTGTCAGAACTAGCTTGAAGCGCCGTCCGTCCGATCGTCATTCTCGGGCTTGTCCCGAGAATCTGCTGCAGCCTGATCTGTCAGGACGGTAATTATTCTCTTTTTTTCTTATGGTAGATTCTCGGGACAAGCCCGAGAATGACGGCGGGATAATGGGCCGCGTTCTGCTAGCGTTTCAATTAAACCATGACAGACTCTAAGGATATACATCAGGACCGGTCCGTCTTGCCCGGCATTTCGCCGGAGCGAGGGAAGTCAACCTCGATATCTTCGATGACCGGCGGCGAGCCGAGGCCATCGATTAAACTTTGCTGCTGGCCAATGTTCTGCGGATAGGCAGATAGCCGCAGCCCGCGCAGCGCGGCGGCGATTTTCAGTTCCCGCGCTTCGTCTTTCTCATTGCCGTCCTCGCGATGCCATGCGGCGGAAAGGCAGCCATAGGCGAAGGCATAGTCGAGGATGAAGGCGGGGTGCCGGTTGATAACAGGCGCAAAATGCTCCGCCATGCGCTGGGCACGCTTCAAGTCGAGGCAGAGATCTTCCCGATCGAGCGGATTATAGAAGATATTGGCCGCGTCGAACGCCGCATCGCCCACCAGCCCATGTGGATCGATCGCCAGCCAGCCGCGCGGGCTCCGGATGATATTTTCGTGGTGGATGTCGCCATGCAGCGGTATCGCCTCATGCGGCGTCGCAAGGAGGCGTTGGGCGAGCGCCGTGGCTTCGGCATAAACAGGCTTTTCGCCCGCCACCGCGAACAGACCGGAAAAGTGCTTCTCCAGCGGCTGCAGATCGGCGGGAATGGGCGAGGGGGAGGGCGTGTGCAGCGCGGCAAGTATCTGTCCGAAGATTTCCAGGCATTCCGCGTCCTTGCCGGCGTCGAGATGCTCTTCGAGGTGATAGCTGCCCGCATATTCGAGCAGCATCGACGTGCCCTTGAGATCGTATAGGCGGGCGGCACCATGGCCATTCCGCCAGTCAAGATAATGCGCGCCGCGCAGCTCCTCCATTCCGGCGGGTTTCAGCTTCTTGACGACCAGCGGAACACCCGGATGATCCAGGCTCTCTACCTTCCAGATATGGCTCGAATGCGTGTCGGCCAGCGGCTCGAACGAGCCGATATTCCATTCGGGCGGAAATATCGGCTGCGTATCCATCAGGCCTTCCCGAGCATCAGGTTCATGTTCTGCACGGCAGCACCCGAGGCGCCCTTGCCGAGATTGTCGAGGAGCGCCACGAGATTGGCCTGCCCGTCGCCTTCCGTGCCGAAGACGAAGAGCTTCATCCGGTCGCTTCCCGCCAGCTCCTCGGCGTCGACGCGCGGAAGCTTGGCGCTTTCCTCCAGCGGCACCACTTCAACGATGTCCTGCCCGGCATAGTGCTCGGAGAGCACCGCATGAACCTTCTCGAGCGAGGGCGAACCATCGAGCTCGCCCAGGAACAGCGGCACCTGCACGATCATGCCTTGCGGAAAGCGTCCGACGCTGGGGCTGAAGATCGGCCGCCGGTCGAGCCGGCCATGCATCTGCAGTTCCGGCACATGCTTGTGGCGCAGTGGCAGGCCATAGAGGAAATTGTTCGCGGCAAGGTAATCCGGATTATTCTTGTCCTCCATCTGGGCGATCATCTGCTTGCCGCCGCCGGTATAGCCGGAAACGGCGTTGACGCTGATCGGATAATCGGCGGAGAGCAGCCCGGCATCGCGCAAGGGGCGGACAAGCGCGATCGCGCCGGTCGGGTAGCAGCCGGGATTGGCGACGAGCCGCGCCTCGGCAATCCGCTCACGCTGGCCTTTGGCGAGTTCGGCAAAGCCATAGGCCCAGTCGGGGTGCACGCGATGCGCCGTGGAGGTGTCGATGATGCGCGTCGAATTATGTCCTTCGAGCAGCGACACAGCCTCGCGCGAGGCGTCATCAGGCAGGCAGAGAATGGCGATGTCGGCGGCCCGCAGATAGTCGGCGCGCAAATCCTTGTTGCGCCGCTCGGCCTCGGGGATCGAGATCACGTCGAGATCGTCGCGCTCGGCAAGCCGCGTCCTGATCTGCAGGCCCGTCGTGCCGTGTTCGCCATCAATGAAGATCTTCGGTTTCATGCGTCTTGCCTTTAGTCCATGTTTTTCAGAATGATGCGGAAATTTTCGGAATCTGTTTCCGAAGCGCTTGAATCAATGTGCAAGCTTCATCAGCCGCATGATCTTACCTGGAAGTCTGCAACTTTTCGGGATCCTGCTCTATCGTCGCGCTCGTTTCTCCGCAAGCAGGCCCAGATAGTACATGGCGATGGTCGCGCCGGCGATCGCCGTTATATCGGCATGGTCATAGGCCGGCGCAACTTCGACCACATCGGCGCCGACAATGTCGAGCCCGCCGAGCTGGCGCAGCACCGACAGCATCTTGGCGGAGGAGGGGCCGCCCGCGACCGGCGTCCCCGTGCCCGGCGCATAGGCGGGGTCCAGGCAGTCGATATCGAAGGTGAGGTACACCTTGCGGCCGGCGGTCCGCCCGGCAATCGCCTGGGCGATTGCGCGGGCCGGCATCTCCTCGACCTCATGGCCATGGATAAGCTTGATGCCGTAATCCTCCGGCGCATGGGTGCGGATGCCGATCTGGATAGAATGATCAGGATCGATCACGCCGTCGCGCACCGCCCGCCCGACAAAGGAGCCGTGATCGATGCGCTTGCCATCATCATGCCAGGTGTCCTGATGCGCGTCGAACTGGACGAGCGCCAGCGGCCCGTATTTTGCCGCGTGGGCCCTCAACAGCGGCCAGGTGACGAAATGGTCGCCGCCGAGCGACAGGAGAAACGCGCCGGATTTGAGAATCTTCGCCGCTTCGCGTTCGATGGTCGCCGGCGTCTTCTGGTGATTGCCATAGTCGAGCAGGCAATCGCCATAGTCGATCACCGCCATCTCTTCGAAGAGATCGCGCTCAAACGGATATTGGGGGTCATTGTCGAAAATCGCGGAAGCACGTCGGATCGCCTGCGGGCCGAATCGAGCGCCTGGCCGGTTGGAGACGGCCGCATCGAAGGGAATGCCCCAGACGACCGCATCCGCGCCCTTCAAATTCTTCGTATAACGCCGCCGCATGAACGACAGCGCCCCCGCATAGGTCGGGTCCGTTGCCGCGCCGGTCAGGCCGCGGGCGGTAAAGGCGTGGTCGATGGATTTTGAGGGCATGGGATTAACCAGTGAGATAGTGAGTAGTGAGGTAGGGAATAGGAATAGTGAGATAGTAAATGGAATTTTCCTATCTCACTACCTCACTACTCACTATCTCACTACCCACAACAAAAAAGCGGACCCGAAGGCCCGCTTTTCCGTGAATTCCGTCCGAAGCGTATGAATTAACGCTTGGAGAACTGGAACGAACGACGGGCCTTGGCCTTGCCGTACTTCTTGCGCTCGACCACGCGGCTGTCGCGGGTCAGGAAGCCGCCCTTCTTGAGGACGCTGCGCAGCGCCGGCTCGTAATAGGTCAGCGCCTTGGAGATGCCGTGACGCACAGCGCCGGCCTGGCCGGAGAGGCCGCCGCCGGCGACGGTGGCGATCACGTCGTACTGGCCGGCGCGGTTCGTCGCGACGATCGGCTGCTGCAGGATCATCTGCAGGACCGGACGGGCGAAATACTTTTCGAATTCCTTATCATTGACGATGATCTTGCCGGAGCCCGGCTTGACCCAGACGCGGGCAACCGCGTCCTTGCGCTTGCCGGTCGCATAGGCGCGGCCATGGGCGTCGAGCTTCTGGACGTGAACCGGTGCGGCCTCGGCCTGCGTAGCGCCTGCGACATTGCCGAGTTCTTCGAGCGAGTTGAGCTGCTCAGCCATGATTATGCGGTCCTCTTGTTCTTACGGTTCAGCGCGCCGATATCGAGTACCTCGGGCTGCTGGGCTTCATGCGGATGGGCAGCACCGGCGTAGACGCGCAGGTTCTTCATCTGACGGCGGCCGAGAGGCCCGCGCGGAATCATGCGTTCCACGGCCTTCTCGACGATGCGCTCGGGGAAACGGCCCTCGAGGATCTGGCGCGCGGTGCGCTCCTTGATGCCGCCCGGATGGCCGGTGTGCCAGTAATATTTCTTGTCCTGAACCTTTTTGCCGGTCAGGACCACCTTGTCGGCATTGATGATGATGACGTTGTCGCCGTCGTCGACATGCGGGGTGAAGGTGGCTTTGTGCTTGCCGCGCAGACGGTTGGCGACGATCGTGGCGAGACGGCCGACGACGAGACCCTCGGCGTCGATCAGAACCCACTTTTTCACCACTTCTGCCGGCTTCTGGGAGAAGGTTGTCATGTTTCGATCCTTGAATGATCCTTCACGAAAGAAGGCATTTCTTGTTGCTTGCGTTGCCAGGAGAGGCCGGAGCCGCCCAGAACAACAAAGGATGCGAAAAGCGAACTTTCCGCATCCGTGCGGCCAGATACACGCATGCCGGCATTGCGTCAAGCGTTTATTTATACGAATGCGCAGAAAACATCAATGAAAACAATAGCTTGAAATTTTGGTATTATAATACCGTATCTTTTCAACCCGTTTTGGGTGGAATGGAATAGGTGGCGGTGGCATGCGCCACCAGTTCGCCGTCCGCCACGCTCGTCATTGACACCTCCACCACGGCCAGCCGTTTGCCGAGTTTTAGGATGCGGCAGGTAGCGTCGATGCGCCCTGAGGCAGGCTTGCGCAGGAAATTGATGTTGAGGTTCGTCGTCACCGCCAGCGCCACCGGCCCGATATGGGCGAGGATCGCCACATAGGCGGTGATATCGGCAAGCGCGAACAGGGTCGGCCCCGAAACCGTGCCGCCGGGGCGCAGGTGCCGCTCGTCGGCCTCGAGCCGCATCGATGCGGTGCCGTCGCCGATCGCGAGAATCGCGTAGGTCGGCCTGCCGGGCGAGCTCCCGGCATTGACCTGCGGGAACTCCCGTTCGATGAAACGGTTCACGTCCTGAACGCTCATGACGGGATTGAGTTTTCGAAACGAGGTGTGATCCATATGTCCTCCCATATCATGCGGATGTTATGGGGCAAGGCGCGGCAAGGGAAGGGATCGGCAGGCGCTTCGTTACAATATCTGAATCGGATTGTAAGAAAGCATGCGCAATCCACTGTTGCGAAATCATCTTTGACGCTGAAACGCCGGCCGGAATGGAGAGAGCGAATGGACCGATTGATTTATCCCGATGAATACCTCCGCGATATCCTGCGCTCGGTGAAGACCATTGCCATGGTCGGCGCCTCTCCCAAGGAGATCAGGCCGAGCTTTCGTGTCATGGCTTTTCTCCTGGCGCGGGGCTACCGCGTCATCCCCGTCAATCCCGGACAGGCGGGCAAGGAGATCCAGGGGCAAGGGGTTTATGCCCGGCTGGCCGATATCGGGGAGCCGATCGACATGGTGGACGTCTTCCGCGCATCTTCCGCGCTGCCGGCGCTTGTCGATGAGGTGCTGGCGCTGGAGCCCGTGCCGAAAGTGCTGTGGACGCAACTGGATGTGCGAGACGACGAGGCGGCGGCGCGTGCGGAACGGGCCGGCATCAAGGTTGTGATGGACCGCTGCCCGGCGATTGAATATCCTCGGCTTATCGGCTGAACCGGTAGCTTTGCGTCGGAAAATCAGGAAACAGGATGAACGACCTTTCCGGTGCTTTCACCAGCGGCAGGCGCGTCGCGCTTTTCATCCGCGCGCTCAAGGGCAATGGCGCCGAGCGCTCCACCCTCTATCTGGCGCGCGCTCTGGCGGAGCGCGGCATCCCGGTCGACCTGCTGCTTGTCGAGGCGACAGGGGAACTGCTTTCCGAGGTGCCGGATACGGTCGAGGTGATAGTGTTGAAGCGCAACTCCACCGTGGGGGCGTTGCTTTCGCTCCTGCGACGGCCGCACGACCTTCTTGCGCTTCTCTCGCTCGTCCTCGTACCTCATTCGCCCAAGCCGCTCAGGGCAATCCCAGGCCTCGTCACCTATCTGCGCGTGACGCGGCCGGTCGCGCTTTTGTCCGCTCTCGATTACGCCAATATCGCCGCTGTCGTCGCCGCCGACATGGCTGATGTGGGTACGCGGATCGTCATAAGCCAGCGCAACCATTTCTCGTCCGAGATGGCCGGCCGGCAGGCCTGGCGTATCGGATATGCCCGCCGCATCTTCCGCTGGTTTTATTCCCGCGCCTATCGCATCGTCGCGGTTTCGCAGAACGTTGCCGATGATATCGCGACATCGTGCAATCTGCCGCGCGAGCAGGTGGTGACGATCTATAATGCCGTTTCCGGAGCTGTTCTCGATGCAAAGGCCGCGGAGCCGCTCGACCATCCCTGGTTTGCACCGGGCGCGCCGCCGGTCATCCTCGGCGCCGGCAAGATGAAGCCGCAGAAGGATTTCCCCACGCTTCTGCGGGCTTTCGCCGCACTGCGACAGGCACGCGAGGCGCGGCTGATGATCCTGGGCGAAGGGCCTGACCGGGAAGCGCTCGAGGTGCTCGCTCGTGAACTCGGCATTGCCGAGGATGTCGCCTTTCCCGGTTTCGTGGTAAACCCGTTCCCCTATATGGCGCATGCCGGGCTTTTCGTATTGTCGTCGACATTCGAGGGCCTGCCCGGCGTGCTGATCCAGGCGCTCGCCTGCGGCTGCCCGGTCGTCAGCACCGATTGCCCCGGCGGTTCGGCCGAAATCCTGGAAAAGGGCCGCTATGGCCCGCTGACGCCCGTCGGCGATGCGCAAGCGCTCGCCCGGGCGATGAAAGCCGTGCTGGACGCGCCGCCCGTTCGGAAAATTTTGAAGGAACGCGGTGACTTCTTCTCGCCTGAGCGCGCCGTAGACGGCTATCTCGACGTCCTGCTTGGCGCCAGGCTGCCCCGCGCGCAAGCCCTGAAAGGGCGGTGATTGCGGGCAGATCTTCGCCGTTTTTCCTCTTTTCCGCATTTTTTCTGGAATGAATTGCTTTGATTTCCGGCAAGGTGCTGGCCCATAGATAGGTGATAAACAGGCAAAGCCAGTCAAGCGGAGGAAACATGGCCAGACACACCCCAGCTATCGAAACGCTCGCGGTTCACGCCGGCGCCAAACCGGATCCGACCACCGGCGCCCGCGCCACGCCGATTTATCAGACGACCTCCTTCGTCTTCGAGGATGCCGATCACGCCGCCTCGCTCTTCGGCCTCCAGGCTTTCGGCAACATCTATACCCGCATCACCAACCCCACCACCGCCGTGCTTGAGGAGCGTATCGCGGCGCTCGAAGGCGGCACGGCGGCGCTGGCGACAGCCTCCGGCCATGCGGCCCAACTCCTGGTCTTTCAGACATTGATGCAGCCGGGCGACAATTTCATTGCCGCGAACAAGCTTTATGGTGGCTCGATCAACCAGTTTGGCCATGCCTTCAAATCCTTCGGCTGGGAGGTGCGCTGGGCCGATACCGACGATCCGGCCTCCTTTGAAAGCCTGGTCGACGAGCGCACCCGCGCCATCTTTGTCGAAAGCATCGCCAATCCCGGCGGCATCATCGTCGATCTCGAAGCGATAGCCGCCGTCGCCCGCAGGCACGGCATCCCGCTCATCGTCGACAACACGCTGGCCTCGCCCTATCTGATCCGCCCGATCGAGCATGGCGCTGATATCGTCGTCCATTCGCTGACCAAGTTCATCGGCGGCCACGGCAATTCCATGGGCGGCATCATCGTCGATGGCGGCACCTTCGACTGGTCGAAATCGGGCAACTATCCGCTTCTTTCCGAGCCGCGCCCGGAATATGCGGGGATGGTGCTGCACCAGACCTTCGGCAATATCGCCTTCGCCATCGCCGCCCGCGTTCTCGGCTTGCGCGATCTCGGTCCCGCAATCTCACCCTTCAATGCTTTCCAGCTGCTCACTGGCGTGGAGACGCTGCCGCTGCGCATGCAACGCCATTGCGACAACGCGCTTGCCGTCGCCACCTGGCTGGAAAAGCACGACAAGATCTCTTGGGTCTCCTATTCGGCCCTGCCGGCGGACAAATATCACGCGCTCCAGCAGAAATATTCGCCCAAGGGCGGCGGCGCCGTGCTGACCTTCGGCCTCAAGGGCGGCTATGAGGCGGGCGTCAAGCTCGTCGGCAGCCTCGAGCTCTTCTCGCATCTCGCCAATATCGGCGATACGCGCTCGCTGGTCATTCATCCCGCCTCGACAACGCATCGCCAGCTCTCCGACGAGCAGAAGATCGCCGCAGGCGCCGGCCCGGATGTGGTGCGCCTTTCCATCGGCATCGAGGACGCGAATGACATCATCGCCGATCTCGACCAGGCCCTGGCGAAGGCAGGCTGATTCCATGACGGCGCGCCCTCTCTTTCAACCGATCGATACGAATCATGCGGATATGGAGGAGGGCGCGCCTCCTGCCGACCGTGTCATCTCCGGCAATCCCACATTCCGCACATGGAATGTGGAGGAAGCCGAAGGCGGCCTCTATGCGGGCATCTGGGAGGCGACCCCCGGCAAATGGCGCATAGAGTATGACGAATGGGAGTTCTGCCACATCATCTCCGGCGTTTCGGTCATAACGGAGGAGGGCGGCCCGGCGATCACCGTGCGCGCCGGTAACAGCTTCGTCTTGCGCCCCGGCTTCAAGGGAACGTGGGAAGTTATTGAAAAGACTCGCAAGGAATATGTGATCAGGGTTTGAGCGCGGCAGGCATGGGGATTCTGGCATTGGAGTGTTCCCACGCTAGGCTGGTTCCGGGTTTGATGGAATCGCTACCCTCTCCATCGTCATTCTCGGGCTTGTCCCGAGAATGACGATGGAGAGGGCTTTGCCGCTTCCGCCGAAACAGGAACTGCTCTAGGTCGCGCGCGGATATCCTACTTCATAGACACAAAGATTGCGCTCGCCGATTCCAAGCCTTGGCCACTCCGCGCGCCATTTCGCAATGTGCTCCGACGCAAAGTGCCGATCCAGCGCCGCCTGGTCGCGCCACATCTCCTTGACGTGAATAAGCCCCGGTTCGAGGACGTCTTGCGCGTAGGAATATTCCTCGCAGCCATCCTCGGCACGGCTGGCAAATACCATCCGCGACATCACCGGACGGGCAATTTCCAGATTCTCGGGCGGTAAACGGATCGTTCCGACGATTAAAAGCATGCAGTCACCCCGTCACCATTCAAGAAGCAGCCGCTCCAGCCCGTGGAAATGATAGGTGTCGCGGTAGAGCGGCGTCTCGGCAAGACGAAGATCGGGCAGGCGCGTGAAAAGCGTATTGAGCGATACCTGCATTTCCAGCCGTGCCAGCGGTGCACCGATGCAGAAATGGATGCCGGCGCCGAACGAGACATTCTTCTGGTCCGCTCGCCCGGGCAGAAACCGGCCCGACTCCTCGAACGCGCGGGGATCGCGATTGCCGGCACCCAGGATCAGCCCGATCTGCTCTCCCGGCTGGATGGTGATTCCATCGTCAAGCTTGATCTCGCCATAGGCATAGCGCGTGAACATGTGCAGCGGCGCGTCATACCGCAGGCATTCCTCGACGGTTGCCGCCGTCGATTCGGGTGACGCGAACAGCGCCTTCGGATCGCGGCCGCTTTTGAGAATGGTCTTTACGGCATTCCCCGTCTGATTGACGGTGGCCTCGTGGCCGGCGTTGAGCAGCAGGATCGCGGTCGTCACCAGCTCGTCTTCGGAAAGCTTCGCCCCGTCTTCCTCGGCGGCGAGCAGCAGGCTCAGGAGGTCGTCTCCCGGCTTCTTGCGGCGCTCATTGGCGTAATCGCGGATGTAGGCGGAAAATTCTGCCGCGGCGCGATTGGCGCTTTCCTGCGTCTCGCGGCTGTGTCCGTGCATATACATGGCGACCATGCGGTGTGACCAGTCGAGAAGCTGCGGCGCATTCTCGGTCGGCACACCCAGCATTTCCGCGATCACCACCACGGGAATGGGTGTCGCAAAGGCCGGCATCAGGTCGACGCCGCCATCGCTTTCGAATCCGTCGATCAACTCGTTGGCAAGCTTTTCGATGCGCGGGCGCAGCCGTTCCACCTGCCGTGAAACGAAGGCGCGATTGACGAGCGTTCGCAGGCGCGTATGCACCGGTGGTTCGAGCTCCAGCATCGAATGCCGCTCAACCCGGTCGAAATCGGCAAGATGGGCGCGATCCATGCCGCCGTCGGAGTCATCCGCCGGCTTTTCGCGGCCGAAACGGCGGTCGCGCAGCAATCTGCTGATCTCATCATGGCCGGCGAAGCACCAGAAACCGTAATCCTCCCAGAAGAAGGCAGGGGAATGGGCGTGCAGCCAGCCATAGGCCGCGTAAGGATTCTGCACGAAGACCGGCTCGTGCGGATCAAGCCGGATATGGCGCGTGGCCGCATCGAAATGGAGATAGGGCAGGATGGAGATATTCGCCGAGTCGTTCATGGAACCGTTCTAGCAGGGCTCAATTACCAGAACGAGATAATCCAGATGATTTCGGTGAGAAGAAATGGTGGGCGATGACAGGCTCGAACTGCCGACATCTTCGGTGTAAACGAAGCGCTCTACCAACTGAGCTAATCGCCCGTCTGCTTGAAGCAGCGTATGTGTGCAGCGTTTAGGCAATTCGCCGGCCAAGTGCAAGAGGCAAGTGCGCGATCGAGGCGAATCCCGGAAATCGATGCCCCGGGCCGGCTGATGCGTGAGCGGATTCGGCAGACGGGATCATTTCAGGCCATGTGCGACGGGCTGCGAGAGAAATATCGAGCGGAACCCAGCCATTCCGGGGTCGTCGACGGGCGGTCCAACCCCACGTTTCCCGGCGCTGAAAATATTCTCGAAATTTCCTTCAGATGTTCGCTTGACAGGTGCCGACGAACCCCTTAAACGACCGCTCACGCCGGACGAAGCGCCGGCCGAAAAATGCGCGGGTGTAGCTCAGTTGGTTAGAGTGCCGGCCTGTCACGCCGGAGGTCGCGGGTTCGAGCCCCGTCACTCGCGCCACTTTTCACTGGCAAGTCAGAGATTTGATTTGTTCGATGAAGAGTGGCGCTTCCACGCGGTTTCGACTTTCTTTCCCTGACGGTTTCAATTTTCTCGCATCGTTCTGCTGCGAGCAAGCCCTGGCTTGATGGCTGTGATTGCTGCTCGCGCATCACGAACATTTGAAACGTCTATACAAGTTGCAAAACATTTGTTCGGCCTGCCTTCCGTGCGAAATCGCATGCGAAATGTCGGCTATCTCCGCCTTTTTGCATCTTTATTTCCCGATCTTTGCGGGCGTCATACCTAGCCGCGCCGCCCTGATTGTCCTATATGCGGCGCAGGGCGGCATGTTATTAAGCATGTGGCAAAAGCTCGGCGGCTCTTTGGCGGTCTATGGGCTTGCGCCGTCGGCGGCTCTGCGCTAACCCTCGCCGCAAATTCGCACGGCATGCCTTTTGAAGCTGCTTGGGCGAGGGGCTTTGCACAGGTGCAATGTGTCGCATGTTCGTGGCCGTCAAAAGGCTTATAGACCAAGCGCAACAGCCTCGTTTCAAAAGGCGGAAACAGGATCATGAACGAACTTTTGAGTTCCTACCTGCCCATCGTCATTTTCATTGGCGTGGCGCTGGTGATCGGTCTGGCGCTTCTCGTCGCGCCCTTCCTTGTGGCTTACCGGCAGCCGGACCCCGAGAAATTGTCGGCATATGAGTGCGGCTTCAATGCCTTCGATGATGCGCGCATGAAGTTCGACATCCGCTTCTATCTGGTGTCGATTCTCTTCATCATCTTCGATCTGGAAGTCGCCTTCCTCTTTCCGTGGGCCGTTTCCTTCGGCGCCATAGGCTGGTTCGGATTCTGGTCGATGATGCTGTTCCTCGCCGTGCTGACCATCGGCTTCATCTATGAATGGAAGAAAGGAGCGCTGGAATGGGATTGACCGATAGCAGCGCCACGCTCGTCGCGCCCCAGCCCAAGGGGATCATCGATCCCCGGACCGGCAAGCCGGTCGGTGCGGATGACGCGTTTTTCAACGATATCAACAGCGAGCTCTCCGACAAGGGCTTTCTCGTCACCTCCACCGACGCGCTCGTCACCTGGGCGCGCACCGGCTCGCTGATGTGGATGACCTTCGGCCTCGCCTGCTGCGCGGTGGAGATGATGCACATCTCCATGCCGCGCTATGACGCCGAGCGCTTCGGCATTGCACCCCGCGCGTCCCCGCGCCAGTCCGATGTGATGATCGTCGCCGGCACGCTGACCAACAAGATGGCGCCGGCGCTCCGCAAGGTCTACGACCAGATGCCCGAGCCGCGCTACGTCATCTCCATGGGCTCCTGCGCCAATGGCGGCGGCTATTATCATTATTCCTATTCGGTGGTGCGCGGCTGCGACCGCGTCGTGCCGGTGGATATCTATGTGCCGGGCTGCCCGCCCACGGCGGAAGCGCTGCTCTACGGCATTCTTCTTCTGCAGAAGAAGATCCGCCGCACCGGCACGATCGAGCGATAGGAGAGGCCGATATGAACGAGGAAGCCCTCGGCGATCTCAAGGTCTATCTCACCGAGCGTCTCGGCGCCGGCATCGATGACATCGCGTTGAGCTATGGCGAGCTGACGCTGGTGGTGCCGATCGAAAAGCTCATCGGCACGCTGACATTCCTGCGCGATGACGTGCAGTGCCAGTTCGTGGCCTTCATCGATATCAGCGGCGTCGATTATCCGGAGCGCGCCAAGCGTTTCGATGTCGTCTACCAGCTCCTGTCGCCGCGCCAGAACCTGCGCGTCCGCGTCAAGGTTGAGACCGACGAAGATACGCCCGTTCCTTCGGCGACCTCGGTCTATCCCGGCGCGGACTGGTACGAGCGCGAGGCCTATGACATGTACGGCATCCTGTTCTCCGGCCATCCGGACCTGCGCCGCATCCTGACCGACTATGGCTTCGAGGGGCACCCGCTGCGCAAGGACTTCCCGCTCACCGGCTATGTCGAAGTGCGCTATGACGACGAGCTGAAGCGCGTCGTCTACCAGCCGGTCGAGCTCAGGCAGGAATTCCGCAATTTCGATTTTCTCTCCCCGTGGGAAGGGACGGATTACGTCCTGCCGGGTGACGAGAAGGCCAAGGCGAACTGAGGCGATAAAGAATGGCTGAAACACAGGTTCGCAACTTTAATATCAATTTTGGGCCGCAACACCCTGCCGCCCATGGTGTTTTGCGTCTGGTTCTCGAACTCGACGGTGAGGTCGTGGAACGCGTCGATCCGCATATCGGCCTGCTGCATCGCGGCACCGAGAAGCTGATGGAGGCCAAGACCTATCTGCAGGCGGTGCCCTATCTCGATCGCCTCGATTACGTCGCGCCGATGAACCAGGAGCATGCCTATGCGCTCGCCGTCGAGCGCCTGCTCGGCATCGAAGTGCCGCGTCGCGGTCAGGTCATCCGCGTGCTCTTCTCCGAGATCGGCCGCATCCTCAACCATCTCTTGAACGTCACCACGCAGGCCATGGACGTCGGCGCGCTCACCCCGCCGCTCTGGGGTTTCGAGGAGCGCGAGAAGCTGATGGTCTTCTATGAGCGCGCTTCCGGCGCGCGCATGCATGCGGCCTATTTCCGTCCCGGCGGCGTCCATCAGGATATCCCGCAGAAGCTGGTCGAGGATATCGGCAAGTGGATCGATCCGTTCCTGAAAACCTTGGCCGATCTCGATGATCTCATCACGCCGAACCGCATCTTCAAGCAGCGCAATGTCGATATCGGCGTCGTCACCCTTGAAGAGGCGTGGGCATGGGGTTTTTCCGGCGTCATGGTGCGCGGTTCCGGCGCGGCCTGGGATCTGCGCAAGTCGCAGCCCTATGAAATCTATCCGGAAATGGAATTTGATATTCCCGTGGGCAAGAACGGCGATTGCTACGACCGCTATCTGATCCGCATGGAGGAGATGCGCCAGTCGGTCCGCATCATGCGCCAGTGCGTCGATCTGCTGCTGGGCAAGGATTCCACCGGTCCCGTCTCCAATTCGGACCACAAGATCGTGCCGCCGAAGCGCGGCGACATGAAGCGCTCGATGGAAGCGCTCATCCAGCACTTCAAGCTCTATACCGAGGGCTATCACGTGCCGGAGGGCGAGGTTTATGCCGCCGTCGAGGCGCCCAAGGGCGAATTCGGCGTCTATCTCGTCTCCGACGGCAGCAACAAGCCCTATCGGGTCAAGTTCCGCGCGCCGGGTTTTGCCCATCTCCAGGCTATGGACTTCATGTGCCGTGGCCACATGCTTGCCGACGTCTCCGCGATCCTCGGCTCGCTCGATATCGTGTTTGGTGAGGTTGACCGCTGATGTCCGTACGCCGTCTCGCTGATGATTCCGTCCAGCCGCTCGCCTTTTCGTTCAACCGCGCGAACCAGGTCTGGGCCGAGCAGACTATTCTGAAATATCCCGAAGGACGCCAGCAGTCGGCGGTGATCCCGCTGCTGATGCGTGCGCAGGAGCAGGATGGCTGGGTCACGCGCGCCGCGATCGAATATGTGGGCAAGATGCTCGACATGCCGCTGATCCGCGTGCTCGAAGTGGCGACCTTCTATACGCAGTTCCAGTTGAAGCCGGTCGGCACCCGCGCTCATATCCAGGTCTGCGGCACCACGCCGTGCATGCTGCGCGGCGCGGAAGAGCTTAAGAAGGTCTGCCAGCACAAGATCAATCACGAGCCGTTCGAGACCAATGCCGACGGCACGCTGTCGTGGGAAGAGGTCGAGTGCCTGGGCGCCTGTGTCAACGCGCCCATGGTCATGATCTTCAAGGACACCTATGAGGATCTGACGCCGGAGCGCCTTGAGGAGATCATCGATGCCTTCGAGGCGGGCAGGGGCGACGAGGTGAAGCCCGGTCCGCAGATCGATCGCATGCTCTCCGCGCCAGCGACCGGATTGACGACGCTCAAGGGCGAAGGAGCGGCAAAGCCGAAGGCTGTCGAAAGCAAGCGCAAGGCCGCCAAGGGCGCTGCTGCGGCCGATGCCGATCTGCCGCCGTCGAAAGCGGCAAAGCCCAAGACCTATGCCGAGGAGACGAGCGAGGCGATCAAGTCGCCGTCGCCGGTCAAGGTGAGCAAATCAGCCGAAAGCAAGACCTCGACGGCGCCCGCGCCGGGTGCCTCGCTTGACGACAAGAACCGCCCGGCGGCGATCGAGAAGCCGGCTGTGGTCGACGATCTGAAGCTGATTTCAGGCGTCGGCCCGAAGATAGAGGGCATCCTGCACGAACTCGGCATCTATACCTATGCGCAGGTCGCCGCATGGAAGAAGGCCGAGCGCCAGTGGGTCGACGGCTACCTGAAATTCCACGGCCGCATCGAGCGCGAGGATTGGGGGAAGCAGGCCAAGGCGCTCGCCAAGGGCGGCGTCGCCGAATACGAAAAGGTTTTCGGCAAGAAGCCGGTTTAAAGCATTTGCAGCCAAGCGGGAGCTTGGCGTCGCATAATGCGATGGAGATAAAGCATAGCTTGGCGTCGCATGATGCGACCAAAGAATGCGATGTGGATGATGAACGAGATCGATCGGGACAAGAGGTGAGACATGCTGGCTGACAAGGATCGCATCTTCACCAATATCTACGGCCAGCATGGCCACTCGCTGAAAGAGGCGATGGCGCTTGGGCGTTGGGATAACACCAAGGCCCTGATCGAGAAGGGTCGCGACTGGATCATCAACGAGATGAAGGCGTCCGGCCTGCGCGGCCGTGGCGGCGCGGGCTTCCCGACCGGCCTCAAATGGTCCTTCATGCCGAAGGAGAGCGACGGGCGTCCGCATTACCTCGTGGTCAATGCCGACGAGTCCGAGCCCGGCACCTGCAAGGACCGCGACATCATGCGCAACGACCCGCACACGCTGCTGGAAGGTTGCCTGATCGCGGGCTGCGCCATGGGTGCCCATGTCGCCTATATCTATATCCGCGGCGAATATATCCGCGAGCGCGAGGCGCTGCAGCGGGCAATCGATGAAGCCTACGAGTTCGGCCTGCTCGGCAAGGACAACAAATGCGGCTGGGACATGGATATCTATGTCCACCACGGCGCCGGCGCCTATATCTGCGGCGAGGAAACCGCGCTTCTCGAAAGCCTCGAGGGCAAGAAGGGCCAGCCGCGCCTGAAGCCGCCATTCCCGGCCAATATGGGCCTCTATGGCTGCCCGACGACGGTCAACAACGTCGAATCCATCGCCGTCGCGCCGACCATCCTGCGCCGCGGTGCGGCATGGTTCTCCTCGCTCGGCCGGCCCAACAATGTCGGCACCAAGCTTTTCATGATCTCCGGCCATGTCAACACGCCCTGCACGGTCGAGGAAATCATGGGCATCACCTTCCGCGAGCTGATCGAGCAGCACGCAGGCGGCATTCGCGGCGGCTGGGACAATCTGCTCGCGGTCATTCCCGGCGGCGCGTCCTGCCCGGTGGTCAAGGCCGAGGACATCATCGACTGCCCGATGGATTTCGACGGGCTGCGCGAGGTCAAATCCTCCTTCGGCACCGCCGCTGTCATCGTGATGGATAAATCCACCGATATCATCAAGGCGATTGCGCGCCTGTCGCAGTTCTTCAAGCATGAGAGCTGCGGCCAGTGCACGCCGTGCCGCGAGGGCACCGGCTGGATGTGGCGGGTCATGGAGCGCATGGTCACCGGCAACGCGCAGAAGCGCGAGATCGACATGTTGCTCGACGTCACCAAGCAGGTGGAAGGCCACACGATCTGCGCGCTGGGTGATGCGGCCGCCTGGCCGATCCAGGGGCTCATCCGCAATTTCCGTCCGGAAATCGAGAAGCGGATCGATCACTACAGCCGCAATGCCGTGAACAGCCGCAATATCGCGCTGGAAGCGGCGGAGTAGGGCATTTTGTGACCAAGGCGGTATCCGCCGGTTTGAAGACTGATTGAAGAATGCGGCGCGGGCCGCGGGTTTGGACAAACGATGGCAAAGATCAAGGTTGACGGCAGAGAGATCGAGGTTCCCGATCACTACACGCTCCTTCAGGCAGCCGAGGAGGCGGGGGCAGAAGTGCCGCGCTTCTGCTTCCACGAGCGTCTTTCCATTGCCGGCAATTGCCGCATGTGCCTGGTCGAGGTGAAGGGCGGCCCGCCGAAGCCCGCCGCCTCCTGCGCCATGGGCGTGCGCGACCTGCGTCCCGGCCCGAATGGCGAGACGCCGGAGATCTTCACCAACACGCCGATGGTCAAGAAGGCCCGTGAAGGCGTGATGGAGTTCCTGCTGATCAACCATCCGCTGGATTGCCCGATCTGCGACCAGGGCGGCGAATGCGACCTGCAGGACCAGGCCATGGCCTTCGGCGCCGATGGTTCGCGCTATCGTGAGAACAAGCGCGCCGTCGAGAACAAATATATCGGCCCGCTGGTCAAGACGATCATGACGCGCTGCATCCACTGCACGCGCTGCGTCCGCTTCACCACGGAAGTGGCCGGCATTTCCGAGCTCGGCCTCATCGGCCGCGGCGAGGACGCCGAGATCACCACCTATCTCGAACGCGCCATGACCTCCGAATTGCAGGGCAATGTCATCGATCTCTGCCCGGTCGGCGCGCTGACCTCCAAGCCTTATGCCTTCCAGGCGCGTCCGTGGGAACTTTCCAAGACCGAATCCGTCGATGTGATGGATGCGGTCGGCTCGGCGATCCGCGTCGACACGCGTGGCCGCGAGGTGATGCGCATCCTGCCGCGCGTTAACGACGCGGTGAACGAGGAGTGGATCTCCGACAAGACCCGCTTCATCTGGGATGGCCTGCGCACCCAGCGCCTCGACCGCCCCTATGTCCGCCGCAATGGCCGGCTGCAGGCCGCCACTTGGCCGGAAGCTTTCGCGGCCATCGCCGCCAAGGTTTTCGCCACCTCTGGCGAGCGGATCGGCGCGGTTGCCGGTGATCTCGCCAGCGTCGAGGAGATGTATGCGCTGAAAGGCCTTCTCGCCTCGCTCGGTTCCGCCAATATCGATTGCCGGCAGGACGGCGTGGCGCTCGACCCGTCGCTCGGCCGCGCCTCCTATCTCTTCAATCCGACCATCGAAGGCATCGAGGATGCCGATGCGCTGCTGATCGTCGGCTCCAACCCGCGCTTCGAGGCATCGGTGCTGAACGCCCGCATCCGCAAGCGCCAGCGTCAGGGCAATTTCCCGATCGGCCTGATCGGCGAGGAAGCGGATCTGCGCTATGACTACGCCTATCTCGGCGCCGGCATGGACACGCTGCGCGGCCTGGCTGGCGGCAAGGGCGAGTTCTATTCCGTTCTCGAAAACGCCAAGCGCCCGTTGATCCTGATCGGCCAGGGCGCGCTTACAGGCGAGAACGGCATGGACGCGCTGGTCCTCGCCGCCAAGCTGGCGGCGAAGGTCGGCGCCGTCAGCGAAGGGTGGAACGGCTTTGCCGTGCTTCACACGGCTGCGGCGCGGGTCGGCGGTCTCGACATCGGCTTCGTGCCGGGCGAGGGGGGCAAGAAGGCCGCGGAAATGGTGGGCGGTCTCGATGTCCTGTTCCTGCTCGGCGCGGACGAGCTTGACTTGTCAAGCAAGGACAACACCTTCACCGTCTATATCGGCACCCATGGCGATGCCGGCGCCCATGCCGCCGATGTTATCCTGCCGGGTGCCGCCTATACAGAGAAGTCCGGCACCTATTTGAACACGGAAGGCCGCGTACAGATGACGAGCCGCGCCGGCTTCGCGCCGGGCGAGGCCAAGGAAGACTGGGCGATTCTCCGCGCGCTTTCGGACGTGCTCGGCCACAGACTGCCATTCGATTCGCTAGCCGCATTGCGTGCGTTGCTCTATGCTGAGCACCCGCATCTCGCCCGGATCGATGCGATCGAGCAGGCACAAGCGGACGATATTGTCGCACTTGGCGCGAAAAAGGCCGGTTCGGGCAAAGGCGCATTTGCTTCCGTGATCAAAGACTTTTATTTGACGAACCCGATCGCGCGGGCATCGGCGGTCATGGCCGAGTGTTCCGCACTCGCCCAGGGCGGCTTCCAGCAGGCAGCCGAATAGGCAGGGAAAGAAACGGAAAAATGGACGGTATTTTCGTAAACTTCGTCTTGCCGACGCTGATTATCGCGTTGAAGTCGGTCGTACTGCTCGTCGTGCTGCTCATCGTCGTGGCTTATCTGCTTTATGCGGACCGCAAGATCTGGGCCGCCGTGCAGCTGCGCCGCGGTCCGAACGTCGTCGGCCCCTGGGGCCTGTTCCAGGCATTCGCCGATCTTTTGAAGTTCGTCGTCAAGGAGCCGATCATTCCGTCGGGCGCCAACAAGGCGGTGTTCCTGCTCGCCCCGCTCGTCTCCGCCGTCCTGGCGCTGGCCACATGGGCGGTGATCCCGGTCAATGAGGGCTGGGCGGTCGCCAATATCAATGTCGGCATTCTCTATATTTTCGCCATCTCCTCGCTCGAGGTCTATGGCGTGATCATGGGCGGCTGGGCGTCGAACTCGAAATATCCGTTCCTCGGCGCGCTGCGTTCGGCGGCGCAGATGGTCTCCTACGAGGTCTCCATCGGCTTCGTCATCGTCACGGTGCTGCTTTGCGTCGGCTCGCTCAATTTGACGGATATCGTGCTTTCGCAGAACACCGGCCTCGGCACGATGATGGGCCTGCCAAGCTCGTTCCTCGACTGGCACTGGCTTGGCCTGTTCCCGATGTTCGTCATCTTCTTCATTTCGGCACTTGCCGAGACCAACCGTCCGCCCTTTGATCTGGTCGAGGCGGAATCGGAACTCGTCGCCGGTCACATGATCGAATATTCGTCGACGCCGTTCCTTCTGTTCTTCCTCGGCGAATATGTCGCCATCACGCTGATGTGCGCGCTCACCACCATCCTCTTCCTCGGTGGCTGGCTGCCGCCGCTCGACGTGTGGTTCCTGAACTGGGTGCCGGGCGTGATCTGGTTCATGTTGAAGCTGTGCTTCTGCTTCTTCATGTTCGCTATGGTGAAGGCTTTCGTGCCGCGCTACCGCTATGACCAGCTGATGCGTCTGGGCTGGAAGGTGTTCCTGCCGATCTCGCTGTTCATGGTCATCGCGACCGCCGCCTTCCTCAAGATCACCGGTCTGGCATAAGGAGATTGAATATGGCTTCACTTGCTCAAGCCGCAAAATCGCTCCTTCTGCAGGAGTTTGTCGGTGCGTTCTTCCTTTCCATGCGCCAGTTCTTCTCGCCCAAGGCGACGCTGAACTACCCCTTCGAGAAGGGCCCGGTCAGCCCGCGCTTCCGGGGCGAGCATGCGCTGCGCCGTTATCCCAACGGCGAGGAACGCTGCATCGCCTGCAAGCTCTGTGAGGCGATCTGCCCGGCGCAGGCCATCACAATCGAGGCTGGCCCGCGCCGCAATGACGGCACCCGCCGCACGGTGCGCTACGACATCGACATGGTGAAGTGCATCTATTGCGGCTTCTGTCAGGAGGCCTGCCCGGTCGACGCCATCGTCGAGGGCCCCAATTTCGAATTCGCGACCGAGACGCGCGAGGAGCTTTACTACGACAAGGAGAAGCTGCTCGCGAACGGCGACCGATGGGAGCGCGAGCTCGCGCGCAACATCGCCATGGATGCACCGTACCGCTGAGTACGGTTGGTGGCAAAAACACGGGGATTTAGTATCCCCAAACACCCCTGTACGCCCCCCAAAAGAGGGGTATAGGGGGGTGTAAATGAACGGATGTCCCACCGTCGGGCCTCTAGGCCTCGGCGGAAGGCGACATTGAAATATAACGATCGCGTCGGGTGTCCGGCGCGAAAATTGGAACAGTCGGGGAACCCCCATGCTGACAGGTCTAGCGGCGGCGTTTTTCTACCTATTCGCCTTTATCATGATCGCGAGCGCCTTCATGGTGATTGCGGCGCGCAATCCCGTGCATTCGGTGCTGTTCCTGATCCTTGCCTTCTTCAACGCGGCCGCGCTGTTCCTGCTGGCCGGCGCCGAGTTCCTGGCATTGATCCTCCTCGTCGTCTATGTCGGCGCGGTGGCCGTCCTCTTCCTCTTCGTGGTCATGATGCTCGACGTCGATTTCGCGGAATTGAAGAGCGGCGCGCTGCAATATGCGCCGATCGGCGCGCTGGTCGGCATCATCCTGGCGGCGGAGCTGATCGTCGTGCTCGGCGGATCGGTCTTTGCGCCGCAGCTCGGGCAGGCGACGGCGCAGCCGATCCCGGATATGGCGACGCGCACCAACACCGCTGCGCTCGGCGACATCCTCTATACGAACTATGTCTTCTTCTTCCAGATCGCCGGCCTCGTGCTGCTGGTCGCCATGATCGGCGCGATCGTGCTGACGCTGCGGCACAAGGAAGGCGTCAAGCGCCAGTCGGTCCCGGCGCAGGTGGCGCGCACGCCGGCCACCGCGATCGAGGTCAAGCAGGTCGAAACGGGCAAGGGTATCTGAGGGTAAACAGACGGGAAACATATGATGGAAATCGGTATCGCACATTATCTGACCGTCTCGGCCGTTCTGTTCACGCTCGGCGTCTTCGGCATCTTCCTGAACCGCAAGAACGTCATCGTCATCCTGATGTCGGTTGAATTGATCCTTCTCGCCGTGAACCTCAATTTCGTCGCCTTCTCCGCAGCGCTGGGCGATCTGGTCGGACAGGTCTTCGCGCTTTTCGTTCTCACCGTCGCGGCCGCCGAGGCCGCCATCGGTCTGGCAATTCTCGTTGTTTTCTTCCGCAACCGCGGCTCCATCGCGGTGGAAGACGTCAATGTCATGAAAGGTTGACGGGCAAATGCTCTATTACGCGATCGTCTTCCTTCCGCTTCTGGGCTTTCTGGCTGCCGGGCTTCTCGGCAAGCAGCTCGGCGTCAAGGCTTGCGAGTATATCACCTCCGGCTTCCTGGTGATCAGCGCGGCCCTTTCCTGGGTCGCCTTCTTCCAGGTGGCGCTCGGCCATGGTGAAACGCTGCGCATTCCGGTGCTGCACTGGGTCAACTCCGGCGCGCTCACCTTCGATTGGGCCTTCCGCATCGACACGCTGACTGCCGTCATGCTGGTCGTGGTCAACACCGTCTCGGCGCTGGTGCATATCTATTCGATCGGCTACATGCACCACGATCCGAACCGGCCGCGCTTTTTCGCCTATCTCTCGCTCTTCACCTTCGCCATGCTGATGCTGGTGACGGCGGATAATCTCGTGCAGATGTTCTTCGGCTGGGAAGGCGTCGGTCTCGCCTCCTATCTGCTGATCGGCTTCTGGTACAAGAAGCCCTCGGCCAATGCCGCCGCGATGAAGGCCTTCATCGTCAACCGTGTCGGTGATTTCGGCTTCCTGCTCGGCATCTTCGGCGTGTTCGTGCTGTTCAGCGCCGTCAATTATGACACGATCTTCGCTGCCGCGGCGCAATATCTGCCCGCTGAAGGCAGCGCTGAGGCAGGGCAGGCGGTTCTCAATTTCTTGGGCTATTCGCTCGACCGGCAGGGCGCGATCACTATCGTCTGCCTGCTCCTCTTCATGGGCGCGATGGGCAAGTCGGCACAGTTCCTGCTGCACACCTGGCTTCCCGACGCCATGGAGGGCCCGACGCCCGTCTCCGCGCTCATCCATGCCGCAACCATGGTGACAGCAGGCGTGTTCATGGTAGCGCGCATGTCGCCGCTGTTCGAGCTGTCGCAGACCGCGCTCACCTTCGTCACCATCATCGGCGCCACCACCGCCTTCTTCGCGGCGACCGTGGGTCTCGTACAGAACGACATCAAGCGCGTCATCGCCTACTCGACCTGCTCGCAGCTCGGATACATGTTCGTGGCGCTCGGCGTCGGCGCCTATGGCGCGGGCATCTTCCACCTCTTCACCCACGCCTTCTTCAAGGCGCTTCTGTTCCTTGGCGCGGGCTCGGTCATCCATGCCGTCTCCGACGAGCAGGACATGCGCCGCATGGGTGGCCTGCGCAAGCTGATCCCCACCACCTACTGGATGATGATCATCGGCACGGTGGCGCTGACGGGTCTCGGCATTCCCTTCACCTCCATCGGCACGGCGGGCTTCTTCTCCAAGGATGCGATCATCGAATCCTCCTACGCCTCGCATGCCCCGGCGGCGGGATACGCCTTCGTTCTGCTGGTCGTCGCGGCGCTGTTCACCAGCTTCTATTCGTGGCGCCTGATCTTCATGACCTTCCACGGAAAGCCGCGCGCCACCGCCGATGTCATGCATCATGTGCATGAATCGCCGCCGGTCATGCTGGTGCCGCTGTTCGTGCTGGCGCTCGGCGCGCTCCTGGCCGGTTTCCTGTTCCACGATTATTTCTTCGGCCATCATTACGTCGAGTTCTGGAAGGGCGCGCTCTTCACCGGACCCGAAAACGAGATCCTCGAAGAGTATCATCACGTGCCGTTCCTGGTGAAGATCGCGCCATTCGTCGCAATGGCGATCGGCTTCGTCATCGCCTGGATCTTCTATATCCGCTCGCCGGAAACGCCGAAGGAACTGGCGCGCCGCCATCCCGGCCTCTACCAGTTCCTGCTCAACAAATGGTATTTCGACGAGCTCTACGACTTCCTGTTCGTCCGTCCCGCCAAGGCGCTCGGCCGCCTGTTGTGGAAGGGCGGCGATGGCTGGCTGATCGACGGCTTCGGCCCGGACGGCATTTCTGCCAGGGTCGTTGATGTCACCAACCGGGTCGTCAAGCTGCAGTCCGGATACCTTTATCACTACGCATTCGCGATGCTTATCGGCGTCGCCGCGCTCGTCACTTGGATGATGCTCGGGAGCTCTTTCTGATGACCGACTGGCCAATTCTCTCAACGGTCACCTTTCTGCCGCTCGTCGGCGCGTTCCTGATCCTGCTGATCAAGGACGACAGCGAAGCCGCACGCCGCAACATCCGCAATGTCGCGCTGCTGACGACCTTGTTCGTTTTCATTCTTTCGCTCGTCGTCTGGGGCTCGTTCGACAATGCGAACGCCGGCTTCCAGATGGTCGAGAAGCATGACTGGCTCGGCTCCGGCATCTCCTACCATATGGGCGTCGACGGCATCTCCATGCTGTTCGTCGTGCTCTCCGCCTTCCTGATGCCGTTCTGCATCCTGGCGAGCTGGCAGTCGGTGGATTTCCGCGTCAAGGAATACATGATCGCGTTCCTGATCCTGGAAACGCTGATCATCGGCGTGTTCTGCGCGCTCGACATCGTGCTCTTCTACGTGTTCTTCGAGGCGGGCCTCATTCCGATGTTCATCATCATCGGCGTGTGGGGCGGCAAGCGCCGCGTCTATGCCAGCTTCAAGTTCTTCCTCTATACGCTGCTCGGCTCCGTGCTGATGCTGATCGCCATCATGGCGATGTACTGGCAGGCCGGCACGACGGATATCACGGAGCTGTTGAAGTATAACTTCCCCGCGTCCATGCAGACTTGGCTGTGGCTCGCCTTCTTCGCCTCCTTCGCGGTGAAGATGCCGATGTGGCCGGTCCATACCTGGCTTCCCGACGCGCACGTCGAGGCGCCGACAGCCGGTTCGGTGATCCTGGCGGGCATTCTCCTGAAGCTCGGCGGCTACGGCTTCCTGCGCTTCTCTCTGCCGATGTTCCCGCTTGCTTCCGCCGAGCTCGCGCCGTTCGTCTTCACCCTGTCGGTGATCGCGATCATCTACACCTCGCTGGTGGCGCTGGTGCAGGAGGATATCAAGAAGCTGATCGCCTATTCCTCCGTCGCCCATATGGGCTATGTGACGATGGGCATCTTCGCCGCCAACCAGCAGGGCGTGCAGGGCGCGATCTTCCAGATGCTGTCGCACGGCATCGTCTCGGGCGCGCTCTTCCTCTGCGTCGGCGTCGTCTATGACCGCATGCACACTCGCGAGATCGCGGCCTATGGCGGCCTCGTCAACAACATGCCGAAATATGCCGTCGCCTTCATGATCTTCACGATGGCCAATGTCGGTCTGCCCGGCACGTCGGGCTTCATCGGCGAATTCCTGACCCTTTTCGGCGTGTTCCAGGTCAATAGCTGGGTGGCGTTCTTCGCGGCAGCCGGCGTGATCCTGTCGGCGGCCTATGCGCTGTGGCTCTATCGCCGGGTGATCTTCGGCTCGCTCGACAAGGAAAGCCTGAAGGCGCTGCTCGATCTCTCGCCGCGCGAGAAGGTCATCCTCTACCCGCTCGTGGCTCTCACCATATTCTTCGGCGTCTATCCGGCTCCGGTCTTCAACGCGACCGCAACCGCCGTGAACGCGCTCGTCAACCAATACAACGCATCGCTGGCCGCAGCCGCCAGCCTTGCGCTGGCGCACTAGTAAAGAGGCGAAGGCCGATGCAGACCGATCTGATTGCTCAACTGACGCTCGCGGCTCCCGAGCTGTTCGTCGCGGCCGGAGCGCTGGTGCTTCTGATGGTGGGGGTCTTTTCCGGCGAGCGGGCGAACACGCTGGTGACCGGCCTTGCTGTCGCCGTGCTGGTTGGCGCGCTGGCGCTCGTCATCCTCTTTCCCGATAACGGGAACGCATTCGGCGATGCCTTCGTCAGCGATGGTTTCGGGCGTTTCATGAAGGTGCTGACGCTGATCGGCTCGCTCGTCACCCTCGTCATGTCCGTCGGTTTCGCCAAGGCGGAGAAGTTCGACCGGTTCGAATTCCCGGTGCTGATCCTGCTCGCCACCCTCGGCATGATGCTGATGGTCTCGGCCAGCAACATGCTGACGCTCTATCTCGGCCTCGAATTGCAGTCGCTCTCGCTTTACGTGCTGGCGGCGATCAACCGCGACAGCGTCCGCTCGACGGAAGCAGGCCTGAAATATTTCGTGCTGGGCGCGCTTTCATCAGGCATGCTGCTCTACGGCATCTCGCTGGTCTATGGCTTTACCGGCCAGATCGGCTTCCGTGAGATCGCCGCGGTCCTTTCCGGCGGCGAGCGCCAGCTCGGCCTCGTCTTCGGCCTGGTCTTCGTGCTCGCCGGCCTCGCTTTCAAGATTTCCGCCGTGCCCTTCCATATGTGGACGCCGGATGTCTATGAAGGCGCGCCGACGCCGGTGACGGCCTTCTTCGCCGCAGCACCGAAGATGGCGGCCATGGCGCTCGTCGTGCGCGTGGTGATGGGCGCATTCGAGCCGGTCACGCAGGACTGGCAGCAGGTGATCATCTTCATTTCGATCGCCTCCATGCTGCTCGGCGCCTTCGCGGCGATCGGCCAGCGCAACATCAAGCGCCTGATGGCCTATTCCTCGATCGGCCATGTCGGCTACGCGCTTGTCGGCCTTGCCGCCGGCACCACGACGGGCGTGCGCGGCGTCGCGCTCTATATGCTCATCTATCTCGTCATGACACTCGGCACCTTCGCCTTCATCCTCGCCATGCGCACCAAGGACGGCAATGTCGAGCAGATTGAAGATCTGGCGGGCCTGTCGCGAACCAATCCTGTGATGGCGACGATCATGACCATCTTCCTGTTCTCGCTGGCCGGTATTCCGCCGCTCGCCGGCTTCTGGGCGAAATGGTATGTCTTCCTCGCCGCCGTCGAGGCCGGTCTCTATCCGCTCGCCGTCATCGGCATCGTCAGCTCCGTCATCGGCGCCTTCTATTACCTGCGCCTGATCAAGATCATGTGGTTCGACGAACCCGCCGGCGGCTTCGTGCCGGTGGCCGGAGAACTGCGGCTGGTGCTCGGTGTATCAGGAGCTTTCGTCCTGCTCTATGTCTTGATCGGCGGGCCGATCGGCGCGATCGCCGACGCTGCGGCGAAGTCGTTCTTTTAAAGAAATGGATGGGCTGACGGGACAGTACCCCCCTCTGCCCTGCCGGGCATCTCCCCCACAAGGGCGGAGATTATGCCTTCATAAACGTTCGTCACCAATCGCAGACGTCACAGAGTATGGGCGGTATGTCCTGTCAGCCAATCTCCCCCCTTGTGGGGGAGATGCCCGGCAGGGCAGAGGGGGGTGTTTGGAGCCCGCCTTCCCACTATGACCTTCTCCCTCTCACCACTCGCCGGCCGGGGCGGCTATCGCCTGGAAGCCTTCGACACGGTCGGCTCCACCAACGCCGTCGCACTTGACCGCGCACAATCGGGCGATCCGGGCAAGCTCTGGGTTGTTTCGAAGCGTCAGGAAAGCGGGCGTGGACGGCGTGGACGCGCCTGGGCGACACCATCAGGCAATCTGGCCGCCACGCTGCTCCTCGTAGAGACCTATGAGCTGAAAACGGCGGCGACGCTCGGTTTTGTCGCCGGGCTGTCGCTCGCCGACGCGCTCGACGCCGTCTTTTCCGGGACGCCCTCGCTCGCCTCCGCCCGCATCGGCCTCAAATGGCCTAACGACGTGCTGGTCGATGGCGCCAAGCTTTCCGGCATTCTGCTGGAATCGTCGCTTTTATCCGAAGCCCGTTTTGCTATTGCCGTGGGGATCGGCGTCAACGTGGTTTCCCATCCCGAGGACCTGCCATATCCCGCAACGTCCTTTCAGGCGCTGGGCAGCGCTTGCGATGCCGAAACCCTGTTCCTCGCGCTCTCCGATAGCTGGCGGGAGAATTATGCGCTGTGGAACGAGGGGCGGGGGCTTGGAAAAATCCGTTTGCGATGGCTTGAGCGAGCCGCGGGTCTCGGCGGTGAAGTGTCCGTGCGGGTGGACGACCGCGTCATCCGCGGCATATTCGAAACCATCGACGAGGACTGCCGTTTCGTCATCCGTGATGAGAACGGAGAGCGAGTGCGCATCGCCGCCGGTGACGTTCATTTCGGCGCCGTGGCGTCTGCGAGTGCGGGATAGCGCGTCCTCTCCGCCTTCATTCTCGGGCTTGTCCCGAGAATCCTACTGCCATGGCAGAACTGGCCTTCTCGCTGCTTCCTGCGCGTACAAGTCGCTGACGTTGGTTCGCGCCTGTCTTTTGTCAGTAGATTCTCGGGACAAGCCCGAGAATGACGGCGACGGGGACAACGTAGGGGTAGCATTGGGTAATCCCCCAGTGTTAAGCGTTTGCAAACAATGCAAGTATTCGTGAAAACTTTGCGAGGAGCCTGAATGCCTCAACCCAAATCCGCGGAACTCGTCTTTCTGCCGCTAGGCGGCGTTGGCGAAATCGGCATGAATCTCGCCATGTACGGCTACGGACCGGAAGACGACCGCGAATGGATCGTTGTGGATATGGGTGTGAGCTTCGCCGGACCGGAACTGCCGGGCGCCGATCTGATATTGCCGGACATCCGCTTTCTGGAGGCCGAGCGCCACAATCTCAAGGGCATCGTCATCACCCACGCCCATGAGGACCATTACGGCGCGCTGCTTGATCTCTGGCCGCGCCTGAAAGTGCCGGTCTATGCCTCGCCCTTCACCGCCGGACTGCTGGAAGCCAAGCGCCAGGCGGAGCAGAACGCGCCCGAAATCCCGGTGACGCTCTACCGTGTCGGCGAGACCTTCTCCGTCGGCCCCTTCGAGATCGAGGCGATCCCGGTCACCCATTCCATCCCCGAGCCGGCGTCGCTGGCGATCACCACGCCGCTCGGCACCGTCATCCACACCGGCGACTGGAAGAGCGATCCCGAACCCTCGCTCGGGCCGCTGCTCGACGAGGACCGCTTCCGCGAACTCGGAGACGAGGGCGTGCTGGCGCTCGTCTGCGATTCCACCAACGCCATGCGGGAAGGGGAGTCGCCCTCCGAACGGCAGGTCGGCGAATCCCTGCGTGAGCTGATCGAGAATGCCCGCGGCCGCGTCGCCATCACCACCTTCGCCTCCAATGTCGGGCGTATCCGCTCGATCGCCGAGGCCGCGCGAGATGCCGGACGCCAGGTGCTGGTCCTCGGCCGATCGATGAAGCGGGCGATCGAGGTCGCCTCCGACCTCGGCTACATGGAGGGCCTGCCGGAATTCCTGTCCGAGGAGGATTACGGCTATATCCCGCGCGAGAACGTGGTGCTCATCCTGACGGGCAGCCAGGGCGAGTCGCGCGCCGCGCTCGCCAAGCTGGCGCGCGACGAGATGCGCAGCGTGGCGCTTTCGCCGGGCGACACGGTGATCTATTCCTCCCGCACCATTCCCGGCAATGAAAAGGCGATCATCGAGACGAAGAACCTGCTGATCGAGCAGGGCGTCAAGATCATCACCGATAGCGACGCTCTCGTGCACGTCTCCGGCCATCCGCGCCGCAACGAGCTGAAGCGCATGTATTCCTGGGTGAGGCCCAGGATACTGGTTCCCGTACATGGCGAGGCCGCGCATCTGGTGGCGCAGGGCTCCCTCGGCGCCCTGGAAGGCATCCCTGAAGTGGCGCAGGTGCGCAATGGCGATATGCTCCGACTCGCGCCGGGGCCGGCGGAGATCATCGACGAGGCGCCCTTCGGCCGCGTCTTCAAGGACGGCAAGCTGATCGGCGACGAGGACGAAGTTGGCATTACCGAGCGCCGCAAGCTCTCCTATGTCGGCCATGTCGCGGTCTCGATCCTCGTCGACGGCAATTACAACATCGTCGGCGATCCCGATCTGGTGCCTATTGGCCTGCCGGAAGCAGATGCCGGCGGCGACCTGATGGAGGATATCCTGTTCGATGCGGCCGTGAGCGCCGTCGAAAGCATTCCGCGCGCCCGCCGCAGGGATATCGAGGTGCTGCGCGAGGCGGTTCGCCGCGCCGTGCGCGCCGCCGCCAACGAGGTCTGGGGCAAGAAACCCGTCGTGACGGTGTTTTTGACGAGGGTGTAAGGGGAAACTTTGATGGAATCCCTAGGCGCCCCCCTCTGTCCTGCCGGACATCTCCCCCGCAAGGGGGGAGATTGGCTTACACTGCCCAAGGCGCTTGTTCGGCAACGTCTGCGGCTGGCGCCGAACCTCCATGAAGGCATAATCTTCTCCCCCCTTGCGGGGGAGATGGGCGGCAGCCCAGAGGGGGGCGCTGTCCTGCCAGCCTTTCCGGTTCAAGGTGGAGAACACTAACCATGCTCACCCGCCTCAATCATGTCGCAATCGCAGTGCCCGATCTTAAGGCGGCGGCCGCGCTTTACCGCACGGCGCTCGGCGTCGAGCCGAGTGTGCCGCAGGCGCTGTCCGAGCATGGCGTCACCGTCGCCTTCGTCGATGTCGGCAACACCAAGATCGAATTGCTCGAACCCTTGGGGGAAGACTCGCCAATCCGGGCCTTTCTGGATAAGAATCCGGCTGGCGGCATGCATCACCTCTGCTATGAGGTGGAGGATATCATCGCGGCGCGGGATCGCCTGAAGAGCGAGGGCGCGCGCATTCTGGGCGACGGCGAGCCGAAGATCGGCGCGCATGGAAAGCCGGTGCTGTTCCTGCATCCCAAGGATTTCAACGGCACGCTCATTGAACTGGAACAGGTGTGAACATGGGTATTGGTTCGGCTTTGGCAATCTATTTCATCATCTGGTGGGTGATGCTCTTCGCGATGCTGCCGATCGGTCTGCGCACACAGGCCGAAGAGGGCGACATCACGCTCGGCACGACCGCCAGCGCGCCAGCGCGGCCGCGCATCTGGCTGGCGTTTTTCCGCACCACCATCGTCTCCACGATCATTTTCGCGGCCTTTTATTACTTGACGCAGGTCGCCGGCTTCGGTCTTGACGATATTCCGCGTTTCTTTCCCGAGCTTAAGTAAAGCGGATGCCGCGCCATCGGCGCTGATAGCGGGTCGCATTCCTATCGTTTTGAAATCCCGCAGGATTTTCCCACAAAAATAGTGTAGTTTAGCCGCCGTTCGCCAGCGGCTTTTTCTTTTGAACCCGCATGCAGGCCAAACGGGCGTCCTGCCACCGCCCCATCGGACCAGGGCAGCTCACCCGCAACCGCAGAAAACCGGGATTATTGCTTGAATTTGCAAAAAAAAAGCAAGGCTTGCGCCTTGCAGTTGAATACGCGTCCGATCTCATATCCGTGTAGTCGGCGGCTGCGGAATATCGCGCCGAGATCGCATCCTCCCAAGACTTTGACCGCGTAGGAAAGCAGTTTCATACCTGCTTTCTCTTTATGCTTAAAAAAATAGCGGAGTGCTTACGGATTGTCACGCAAATTTTTTCAATTTTTCACATTGTGATTAATCACGACGCAATCCGCTATGCCTTTTGCCGGCTGACGTTTGAAAGAGCATTTTCTTGCCGGGTTCCCAACGGGATGAGAAGCCGCTAGAAACGCCTAACCCTGCTCATGCTTTCGCCTGATTCTTCAAGCACTCAGGCTTTTCTGTTTCGGTGGTCCCATGCGTCTTTCGCGTTACTTCTTGCCCATTCTCAAGGAAAATCCCAAAGAGGCGGAAATCGTCTCGCATCGGCTGATGCTGCGTGCCGGCATGATCCGCCAGCAATCCGCCGGCATCTATTCCTGGCTGCCGATGGGCCTCAAGGTGCTGAACAAGGTCTGCGACATCATCCGCGAGGAGCAGAACCGGGCAGGGGCGAACGAAATCCTCATGCCGACCATCCAGTCGGCCGATCTCTGGCGCGAGAGCGGCCGGTATGACGCCTACGGCAAGGAGATGCTGCGCATCAAGGACCGCCAGGAGCGCGACATGCTGTTCGGCCCGACCAACGAGGAAATGGTCACGGACATCTTCCGTTCCTATGTCCGTTCCTACAAGGACCTGCCGCTCAATCTCTATCACATCCAGTGGAAGTTCCGCGACGAGGTGCGCCCGCGCTTCGGCGTCATGCGCTCGCGCGAATTCCTGATGAAGGACGCCTATTCCTTCGACCTCGATTATGAGGGCGCGAAGATGGCCTATTACCGCATGTTCGTGGCTTACTTGCGCACCTTCACGCGGGTCGGCCTGCAGGCGATCCCGATGCGCGCCGATACCGGCCCGATCGGCGGTGATTTGAGCCATGAATTCATCATCCTGGCCGATACGGGCGAAAGCCAGGTCTTCTGCGACCGCGCCTATCTCGATCTCGCGGTGCCGGGCGCGGACACCGATTTCCGCAATGATCAGCAACTGACCGATATCGTCAATCGCTGGACGGCGCCTTATGCGGCGACCGACGAGATGCATGACGAGGCGGCCTGGGCGAAGGTCAAACCGGAGGATCAGGTGTCCGCGCGCGGCATCGAGGTCGGCCACATCTTCCATTTCGGCACGAAATATTCAGAACCCATGGGTGCCAAGGTGCAGGGCCCCGACGGCAAGGAGCATCTGGTCTCCATGGGCTCCTACGGCATCGGCCCGTCGCGTCTTGTGGCCGCGGCAATCGAGGCCTCACATGACGAGAACGGCATCATCTGGCCGAAGGCGATCGCCCCGTTCGGCGTCGGCATCGTCAATATGAAGGCGGGCGACGAGGCCTGCGACAGCGTCTCGGAAAAATTCTATCAGGCGCTGACCAAGGCCGGGCTCGACCCGCTGCTCGATGACACCGACGAGCGCGCCGGCGCGAAATTCGCCACGATGGATTTGATCGGCCTGCCGGTTCAGGTCATCGTCGGCCCGCGCGGCGTAGCTAGCGGCGAGGTCGAGATCAAGGACCGGGCGACGGGCGCGCGCGAGACGCTCTCGATCGAGGCCGCGATCAACAGACTGGCGGGGGCCTGATGAGCGAATCGGCGGCTGCGACAAGGCAGGGCTCCGGCCCTTTTTCCGCCTTCGAGCGGATGATCGCGTGGCGCTATCTGCGCGCCCGCCGCCGCGAGGCGTTCATTTCGGTCATCGCCGGCTTCTCCTTCACCGGTATCATGCTCGGCGTCGCGACGCTGATCATCGTCATGGCGGTGATGAACGGTTTCCGCGCCGAGCTGTTGACCCGCATCCTCGGAATCAACGGCCATCTGATCATGCAGCCCATGGACCGGCCGCTCGATGACTATGCCGATTTGATCAAGCGCATAGATGCCATTCCGGGCGTCTCCTTCGCCATTCCGCTGGTCGAAGGCCAGGCGCTGGTCCAGGGCAATGTCGGCGCCGGTTCCGGCGCCCTGGTGCGTGGCCTGCGCGGCGAGGATATCGCCAAATTGAAACTCGTCGCAGACAATGTGAGGCAGGGCACGTTCGAGGGTTTCGATGAGAGCGGCGGTGTCGCTATCGGCACCCGCATGGCCCAAAATCTCGGGCTCGCTGTCGGCGATAGCCTGACGATCGTCTCGCCGGAAGGCGATGTCACGCCCTTCGGCGTCAATCCGCGGGTCAAATCCTACAAGATCGTGGCCATCTTCGAGATCGGCATGTCGGAATATGATGCCACGATCGTTCTCATGCCGTTGACCGAGGCGCAGCTCTTCTTCAACCAGGAAGGCAAGGTGCAGTCGATCGAGATTTTCGCCGACAATCCGGATAATGTTGATGCGCTGAAGAAGCCTGTCGAGGACGTCGCCGGCCGCCAGCTCCTCCTGACCGACTGGCGCCAGCGTAACCAGACCTTCTTTTCCGCGCTGGAAGTCGAGCGCAACGTGATGTTCATGATCCTGACGCTGATCGTGCTCGTCGCGGCGCTCAACATCATTTCCGGCCTGATCATGCTGGTTAAGGACAAGGGCAGGGACATCGCAATCCTGCGCACCATGGGCGCGACCCGCAATGCCATCCTGCGCATCTTCCTGATGACGGGGGCCGCCATCGGCACCGCCGGCACCCTGGCCGGCGTGGTGCTCGGCATTGTCGTCTGTTTGAATGTCGAGCGCATCCGCGAATTCTTTTCCTGGCTTTCCGGCACCACGCTCTTCAATCCCGAGCTCTATTTCCTGAGCCAGCTGCCGGCCAAGATGGACCCCGGCGAGACGATCTCCGTCGTCGTCATGGCGCTGGCGCTCTCCTTCCTCGCCACGCTTTTCCCGGCCTGGCGCGCCGCCGCGCTCGATCCGGTCGAAGCCCTGAGGTATGAGTGATGGCGAACAAACAGCTTCGCAACCCTATTCTGAAGCTCACCGGCGTCGACCGCGCTTATCATGAGGCCGGGCGCGAGCTGGTCATCCTGAAGGATGCCGATTTTTCGCTTCAGCGCGGCGAGATGGTGGCGCTTGTCGCGCCTTCCGGCGCTGGGAAGTCCACGCTTCTGCATACCGCCGGGTTGCTCGAGCACCCTGACAAGGGCGATGTCATCCTCGACGGCCGGTCCTGCAGTGCGCTTTCCGATGACGAGCGTACCGCAATCCGCCGCAACGATGTCGGCTTCGTCTACCAGTTCCATCACCTTCTGCCGGAATTCTCCGCGCTTGAGAATGTGATGATCCCGCAGATGGTGCGCGGGCTCTCCCCGGCGGCGGCCGCCGAGCGGGCGCAGCAGCTTCTCGATTACATGAAGGTCGGCCCACGCGCCTCGCACCGCCCGTCGGAGCTTTCCGGCGGCGAGCAGCAGCGCGTGGCGATCGCCCGCGCCGTCGCCAACGCGCCGCTGGTGCTTCTCGCCGACGAGCCGACCGGCAATCTCGACCCGCAGACGGCCGGTTACGTCTTCGACGCGCTGGAAGCGCTGGTGCGCCAATCCGGCCTTTCCGCGCTGATCGCCACCCACAACCACGAGCTCGCCGCCCGCATGGACCGTCGCGTGACGCTGAAGGACGGCAAGGTCGTCGATATCTGAGGGAGTTAACTGGGGGCCTTCCGCCCTCAGCCATTGGTCCTCGGGTTGAGTTTGGTGATGTATCAGACGGTCCGGAATGAATCCTCGGATCAAGCCCGAGGATGACGATAGGAGGGATGGAAACATTCGTCTCCTGCCATAGCGCCTGCCAATTCGTGTCAGCCGCAGCGCCTGCTATTGAGGTGCCTTCCTCCTCACAGTCGTCATCCTCGGGCTTGATCCGAGGATCCATTCCGGAACGATAAAAGCGCTCGTAACGAAACCCTTCTTCCAAAACCTTATCCTACACTTCCCGCTCTGCCCAAATCTTTGCCCTCAGTTCTTCTCGCGGGAACGTGGCTCGCGGCGACGGCTCCCTCGGGGAGATGCCCGGCAGGGCAGAGGGGCGCGCTGTCCCGCCGGCGTTTCCATCCAAGGTGACCGCGCCAAGGCGAAGAAAGCCTCCCAATCCCATTAACCCTTCGCAAACCATGAGCGAAAAACAGCGGGGAAAACTTGCTTGACTTTAGAACAAAAATGGAACAAAAACTAAACATACGCGAACAGAGAGGAGTTCACCGATGCCCGATCTTTTCCAGGATGTCTTGTCCTTCGTTTCCGTCAGCCTGTTCATTGCAACTTTCGCCATCTGGGTCAGTGCGATCTGAGGTATTTCCCGCCGGTAGACTGTTAACTGCCTGTAACAGGCGCGGCTTTGTCTGGACATGCCGCGCACGATCCCTAAGACTGAATGCTGAGGCGGCCGAGAGTCGCCGGACGCGTCAATTGGGGAAGCGAAGTGGCAGACGGCATGGCACAGGCAGGAACGGGTGAGCCGAACGGGGCCAATGGAACATCCGGCCCGCGTTTCATCCATTTGAGGGTCCATTCCGCCTATTCCCTGCTTGAGGGTGCACTGCAGGTCGGCAAGATCATCGGCCACGCGGTCAAGGACGATGCGCCGGCCATTGCCATCACCGACACCAACAATCTTTTCGGCGCGCTGGAATTCGCCCAGAAAGCCGTCAAGGATGGTGTGCAGCCGATCATCGGCTGCCAGCTCGATATCGGCTTCGGCGACAGTGGCGATGACAGCCGCAGCGCTTCGAGGCGCGATGCGCTCGGGCTGGCGCCCATGGTGCTGATCGCCGCCAGTGAGGAGGGCTATGCCAATCTGGTACGGCTCGTCAGCCGCGCCTATCTCGATACGGCGCCCGGCGATCCTGTGCATATCGAAGCCGGCTGGCTGGAAGGCCATTCGGAAGGCATCATCGCGCTGACCGGCGCAGCACTCGGGCCAATCGGCCGCGCGCTAGCCGCAGAGCGGGCCGACCGCGCGGAGCAGCGGCTGCGTTATCTGCACTCCCTGTTCGGTGATCGTCTCTATGTCGAGCTGCAGCGTCCCGCCGGCTATGACCGGATGATCGAGGCGCGCATGGTCGAGCTTGCCTATTCGAATGCTCTGCCTCTGGTGGCGACCAATGAGGCTTTCTTCCGCGAGAGCGCCGATTTCGAGGCGCATGACGCGCTGCTCGCCATCGCCGAAGGGCAATTGCTCTCCTCCGACGAGCGCCGCCGGCTGACGCCGGATCACTATCTGAAGAGCCAGGCCGAGATGGCGGCGCTCTTCGCCGACCTGCCGGAGGCGCTGGAGAATACCGTCGAGATCGCGCGGCGCTGCTGTTATTATCCAGAGACCCGCAAGCCCATTCTGCCGCGTTTTACCGGCGAGGCCGATGATCCGGAGGCAGCCCTCAAGGCGGAAGCCGACGAGATGGCCCGCCAGGCGCGCGAAGGCCTCGAGCGGCGCATCGAGACCCTGGGGATGGCCGAGGGCTATACGCGCGAGCAATATGCCGAGCGTCTCGAATATGAGATCGGCATCATCACGCGGATGAAGTTTCCCGGCTACTTCCTGATAGTTTCCGACTTCATCAAATGGGCGAAGGCGCAAGGCATCCCCGTCGGGCCGGGGCGCGGTTCGGGCGCCGGCTCGCTGGTCGCCTATGCGCTCACCATCACCGACGTCGATCCCTTGCGCTTCTCGCTGCTCTTCGAGCGCTTTTTGAATCCCGACCGCGTGTCGATGCCGGACTTCGATATCGATTTCTGCCAGGATCGGCGCGACGAGGTCATCCGCTACGTTCAGCGCAAATATGGCCGCGACCAGGTGGCGCAGATCATCACCTTCGGTACGCTGCAGGCCCGCGCCGTGCTGCGCGATGTCGGGCGCGTGCTCGAGATGCCTTATGGCCAGGTGGACAGGCTCTGCAAGCTGGTACCGCAGAACCCGGCCAATCCGGTGACGCTCGGCCAGGCGATCGAGGGCGAGCCGAAGCTTATCGAGGAGCGCGACAAGGAGCCGGTGGTCGGGCGGCTGCTCGATATCGGCCTGAAGCTCGAAGGGCTCTACCGCCACGCCTCGACCCACGCGGCGGGCATCGTCATCGGCGACCGGCCGCTGTCGGAGCTGGTGCCGATGTACCGCGACCCGCGCTCCGACATGCCGGTCACCCAGTTCAACATGAAGTGGGTGGAGCAGGCGGGGCTGGTCAAATTCGACTTCCTCGGCCTGAAGACGCTGACGGTCCTGCAGACGGCGGTGCAGCTCATCGCCCGAAAGGGCATCGAGATCGATCTTTCCAACCTGCCGCTCGATGACCAGCTCACCTACGAGATGCTGTCGCGCGGCGAGACGGTCGGCGTGTTCCAGGTGGAAAGCGCGGGCATGCGCAAGGCGCTGATCGGCATGAAGCCGGACCGCATCGAGGATATCATCGCGCTGGTCGCGCTCTATCGCCCCGGTCCGATGGAGAACATCCCGACCTATAATGCCCGCAAGCATGGCGAGGAGGAGGTCGCCTCCATCCATCCGAAGATCGATCACTTGGTGAAGGAGACGCAGGGCGTCATCGTCTATCAGGAACAGGTGATGCAGATCGCGCAGGAGCTTGCCGGCTATTCGCTCGGCGAAGCGGATCTCTTGCGCCGTGCCATGGGCAAGAAGATCCGTGAGGAGATGGACAAGCAGCGCATTCGCTTCGTTGATGGCGCAGTCGAGCGCGGCGTCGGCAAGGCGCAGGCGAACATGATCTTCGACCTGCTGGCGAAATTCGCCGACTATGGCTTCAACAAGTCGCACGCGGCCGCCTACGCCATCGTCTCCTACCAGACCGCCTATCTGAAGGCGCATCATCCGGTCGAGTTCCTCGCCGCTTCGATGACCTACGATATGTCCAACACGGACAAGCTCAACGATTTCCGCCGCGAGGCGGAACGCCTCGGCATCGAGGTCGTGCAGCCTTCGGTCACGAGCTCCTTCCGGCCGTTCGAGGTGGGCGAGAACAGGATTTTCTATTCGCTCGCCGCGATCAAGGGCGTCGGTGAGGCCGCCGTCGACCACATCGTCGAGAAGCGGCAGGAGAAGCCTTACGAGAGCCTAGAGGATTTCTGCGAGCGCATCGATCCGCGCGTCGTCAACCGCCGGGTTCTGGAAAGCCTGATCAACTCAGGCGCGCTCGATTGCTTCAAGCGCGACCGCGAGGCGATGAGCGCCGGGCTCGACCGCATCATGGGCCATGCCCAGCGCACGCAGGAAAACGCCGTCAGCGGCCAGGCGGATATTTTCGGGGCAAGCGGCGGTCCCAAGGAGAAGCTGCAGCTTCCCGTCGCAACGCCCTGGCTTCCATCGGAAAAGCTGCATCGCGAGTTCCAGGCGGTCGGCTTCTATCTCTCCGCCCATCCGCTCGACGAGTACCGCTCGGTACTGGAGAAAATGCGCGTGCAGAGCTGGGCCGATTTCTCCAACGCCGTCAAGCGCGGCGCCAGCGCCGGGCGGCTGGCCGGCACGGTGACGAGCCGGCAGGAGCGCAAGACCCGCACCGGCAACAAGATGGGCATCGTGCAGCTGTCGGATGCGACCGGACAGTTCGAGGCGGTGCTTTTCTCCGAAGGGCTCGCGCAATACCGCGACCTGCTCGAGTCGGGCAAATCGGTGGTGATCACGGTCGCGGCGGAGAACCGGCCGGAGGGGATCAGCCTGCGCATCCAGACCGTCCAGTCGCTGGAGGACGAGGCGAGCCGCATCCAGAAGGCGCTGCGGCTCTATCTGCGCTCGAGCGAGGCGCTGAAGCAGATCACGCCGCATCTGACGACGCGCGGCGACGGGCAGGTCAGCCTCATCGTCATCAAGGAGAACGGCCTGCGCGAGGTGGAGATCGAACTACCCGACCGCTACCGCGTCAGCCCGCAGATCGCCAGCGCCATGAAGGCGATCAAGGGCGTGGTGGACGTGGAGCTGGTTTAGCGCGGAACCGTTGTGGTAAAGGACCGCGCGCGACTCCCTATCTTCCCTGCAATGCAGACAGCAACCTGTCATAGGTCGGCGCGAGCGCCCGCAACAGGGCTGCTGCATCCGGATCGGCGCCCGTCGTGAGCGGATATTGCAGCGCGCCGACCAACTCCGCCTGTTCGGACGCGATGGAGGCCGCTTGCGTCTGGCCGATTTGCGCGAGACAGGTCGCGGCATCTGCGAGCCGTCTCGCACCGACGCGCACGGCGAAATAGATGAGATGTCCGCGCAAGTCCTCCGTGCAGCCTTCTTCGATCATCTTGGCCAGGGCGTTAGCGGCTTCGCCGTTGCCTAGGGTTCCCGGCGACAGATGGTGCGGTTCGCCCATTGACAGCCAGCGGATCGCGTTGGGCAATGACGCCCGGATCGCATCCTCCTCCGATACCTTTCGCACGCGCCGGAAATCAGTTCGCATTGTGAAGGGCTCGCCATAGCCGAGCGTTTCCGCCTGCCACGCAGTGAGAAAGTCTTTGAGCGGCAGAGAAGCGAAAGGAAAACCCTGAGGGTCGTGCATCTGCACCCTATCGCCGTCAACGGCGAGGACGATGACATAATGATCCGCCCCAATAGGGCCTTTCATGCCCGGCTGGTGTCGAAGATGCCCCATCTCGACGGGGCCGACCCAGACCGGGCCGCCGGCGAGCGCTTGCCGAAGTCGGACAAGGGCGTCATCAGCGCTTCCGCCCTTCGTCACTGACGATGTCCATCCCAACGCCGTGAGGGCGTCTTCAAACCCCGCTTCCGGCGTCCAGCTATAGGGGTCGAAGAAGGGAAGGGTGCCGCCGACGAGTTGCATCCCGAACGGACTGCATGTGGCGAACTCGATGATCACCGGCGATGGCGCATCCACGCCGAACATCATGGCAAAGCAGTTGGCGTAGCAATATGGGCCAGAGCCGATATAGGAAAAATGCTTCACGAAAACGCCTCCAAATTCGGGAGTAGAGGTGAGAAAGAGCGGCATTTTTCTTAAAATTGTCAACCCAAAGCGTCATGAAGCGTGGGGCTGCAATAATTTACCCCTCAGCGCCTTCCGGGGGCGGTTCCCTCCGCTCCTTGCCGAAAGTGTAGCCGGTCTCCACAGCCTTGTTGCCAAACTTGTTTCGAAGTTTGTCGATCGCGCTTTCGGCTACGGCGCGCTTCGTCGCCTGGGCGTCGACCAAGTCGGGTGGGTCGGCCTTTCCCGCATCGGCCAAGTCGCTGACGCCGATGCCGATCAGGCGGAACTTCGTCCCGTCGAGCTCCTTTTCGAGAAGCTGCAGGCCGGTGCGGAATATCCGGTCGGCGAGCTGCGTTGGATCGGAAAGCTGTCGGTTGCGCGTCTTGATCTTGAAATCCCGCGTCTTGAGCTTCAGGACGACCGTTCGTCCGGCGATGCCGCCGGCCTTCAGCCGCCGCGACACCTTCTCCGAAAGCGAGCGCAGGATCGGCACCAGATCGTCGGCGGAGGCGAGGTCCGTATTGAAGGTGGTCTCGGACGAGACGCTCTTCATCTCGCCATCAGGCTCGACCCGCCGCACATCCATCCCGCGTGACAGGCGGTAGAGCCGCTGGCCCATCGTGCCATAGGCCTTCATCAGCGCCGCTTCCTCCATGCCCTGCAACTGGCCGATCAAGCGGATGCCATCCGCCTGCAAGGTCGCCGCGAAGGCTTTGCCTACGCCCCAGATCAGCGTCACTGGCTTGTCCTTGAGGAAGGACAGCGCCTCCTTTTCTCCGATGACGGAGAAACCGCGCGGCTTCTCGAAATCGGAAGCAACTTTCGCCAGGAATTTGCAATAAGAGAGGCCGATGGAGATGGTGATGCCGATCTCGTCCTCGATGCGCCTGGCGAAACGCGCGAGCACGCGGGCAGGGGGATCGCGATGCAGCTTCTCCGTGCCCTTCAAATCAAGAAACGCCTCGTCGATCGAAAGCGGTTCGACCAGCGGCGTCAGTTCCAGCATCAATTGCCGGATTTCTCGGCCAACCCGGACATATTTCTCCATATTCGGCTTCAGCACCACCGCTCCAGGGCAGGCCTCCAACGCCTTGAACATCGGCATGGCCGAGCGCACGCCGTGAATGCGGGCAATATAGCAGGCCGTCGAGACGACGCCGCGTTTGCCGCCGCCGATGATCAGCGGCTTGTCCCGAAGCTCCGGATTGTCGCGCTTCTCCACCGCCGCATAGAAGGCGTCGCAGTCGATATGTGCGAGCGACAGGCTGTAGAGTTCGTCATGACGCACGAGCCGCGGGCTGCCGCAGGCATGGCAGCGCCGCGCCGCGGGACGTTGCAGCGTCAGGCAATCGCGGCAGAAACCGCTAAGCGGATCGTTGACAGGGCCCATGTGTATCGCGAACATAAGAAGAACATTTGGAATCATATGGGAGGGACGCTATGGCGGCAAGTGAGATGCGCGATCATGCACCGATAGAAATCGCCACCGCGCCGCTGACGCCGGAGCGCTGGTCGGATTTCGCCGATCTCTTCGGCCCGCGCGGCGCCTGCTATGATTGCTGGTGCTTGCATTTCCGTCTGCCGCCGAAGCTGCGGCAGTCGCTGTCCGGGCCCGAGAAGAGGGATCTGATGCGCCGCCGCGTGGAGGAGGGGCCGCCGCCCGGAATTCTGGCCTATGGCGGCGATGAGGCGATCGGCTGGATGCAGATCGGCCCGCGCGCCGACGTGCCGGAATGGAACAACAAGGGCCGCGTCAGCGCGCCGTTGGATGATGCTCCAATGGGGGATCGGGCTGTCTGGGCGGTTTCATGCTTCTTCGCCAGATCGTCCGCACGCGGCAAGGGCATTTCCCATGTGCTGCTTGCATCGGGCATCGATTTCGCCCGGGCCAATGGCGCACGTGTTCTGGAAGCCTGCCCGATGGACCGGGCCAAGCAATCGAAATCCATCGGCCTGTTTGTCGGCTCGACCCGCGTTTTCGAGGTGGCTGGTTTCGAAAAGCTGGCCGTGCGCAAGGAGGGACGGCCGCTGATGCGGCTTGAATTGTGAAATCAGATCTGCCGGTCCCACGCCTCGTCGCCGCCCGGCAGGGCGTTGAGCGCGCGCTGCATGTCCTCCGGCTTGCTGCCGGTCGCCTCGCAGAAGCGCATGAGCGTCGGCTCATGCGCGAGATAGAACTGCAGCACGCCGGCGAGGAAGCCGGGCTCGCGCGCCGCGGTTCTGATATCGCCCGGCTGAATGCCGGTCAGCGAAAGGAACCGCGGCAGAAGCTCGTCGTCCCCGGCAAGAAAGGCCAAGGCCTGCACGGCCAGCGTCTGGGCACTCTCGGTTGTCATGTTGGTTTTCATGAGCCTTTCCCGGCGCAAGCATCCATTAGAATCGGCTGAAATTTTTAGGGCTAGGCAATCCGTTCCGCAACTTTATAGTAGGCGCGGGAACATCAGCGGGTTCATTTGCCTTTCGTCAATCAAATCGACTTAGGATGCCAATAACCGATTGGGCGGCTTTAGCGGGATTATTGTCGCACGCATAATGAACGGCAAGCGCTGCCAGATGCGAGAAAGTTTTCAATGACAAAGAAAGTGATGATCGTTGAAGACAACGAGCTCAACATGAAGCTTTTCCGGGATTTGATCGAGGCGAGCGGCTATGAGACCATTCGCACGCGCAACGGTCTGGAGGCGCTGGATCTCGCCCGGCAACATAAGCCCGATCTGATCCTCATGGACATACAGTTGCCTGAGGTTTCCGGTCTCGAGGTCACGAAATGGCTGAAAGAAGACGATGAATTGCACCGCATTCCCGTCATCGCGGTCACCGCGTTTGCAATGAAAGGCGACGAGGAGCGTATCCGTCAGGGCGGCTGCGAGGCCTATATCTCGAAACCCATTTCCGTTCCGCGGTTCATCGAAACCATAAAATCCTATCTGGGCGATGCCTGAGAGGCTGGGGATTCTTTTGTGACTGCTCGCATTCTTGTCGTCGATGATCTTCCTGCCAATGTGAAGCTGCTCGAAACGCGGCTTCTCGCGGAATATTACGACGTTGTTTCCGCGCTGAGCGGCCAGGAAGCGCTCGAGATCTGCCACAGCAGCAATGTCGATATCGTGCTTCTCGACGTGATGATGCCGGGGATGGACGGGTTCGAAGTCTGCCGTCGTCTCAAGGCCGATCCGAAGACGACCAATATTCCGGTGGTGATGGTGACGGCGCTCGACCGTCCGGAGGACCGCGTGCGTGGGCTGGAAGCCGGCGCCGATGATTTTCTGACCAAGCCGGTCAACGACCTGCAGCTGATATCGCGGGTAAAGAGCCTGGCGCGGCTGAAGAACCTTTCGGACGAACTGTTCCTTCGGGCTTCCACGGCGCGGGAGGCGGATATCGAGGCCCTGCTGATGAGCCGGGCGGATGACGCCAAGGCGCGGGCAAAGCTTCTCATCGTTGATGAGGACCTGAAGGTGGCCTCGCGGCTGGAGGGCCTGCTTTCGAAGGACAATCAGATCGATATCGTCACCCAGCCTCCAGCCGCGCTGATCAGCGTGGTGGAAGGCGGCTATGATTGCGTGATCATTTCCACGGGCCTTTCCGGTTACGATCCGTTGCGCCTGTGCTCGCAGATGCGGGCGATCGAGCGCACGCGTCTCCTGCCGATCATTCTCATCGCCGAGCACGGCGAGACCGGTCTCGTCGCCCGCGGGCTGGATCTCGGCGTCAACGACTATCTGATGCGCCCGCTGGATCGCAATGAGCTGCTCGCCCGTGTGCGCACCCAGGTCAAGCGCAAGCGCTACAACGATCTTCTGCGCCGGAGCCTCAGCCAGACGATCGAAATGGCGGTGACCGACGGTCTGACCGGTTTGCACAACCGCCGCTATCTCGACAGCCACATGTCGATGCTGTTCACGCGCTCGGTCTCACGCGAGCGTCCGTTGTCCGTCCTGATGACCGACATCGATCATTTCAAGCGGATCAACGACACCTATGGTCATGACGCCGGGGATGATGTCCTGCGCGATTTCGCTGGACGCCTGCACCGCAACATCCGGGGCATCGACCTCGCCTGCCGCTACGGTGGCGAGGAGTTCATCGTCGTGCTGCCGGATACCGACGCGCACATGGCGGCTGTCGTGGCTGAGCGCATCCGCGAAACTGTTGCTTCGACGCCGTTTCTCATCTGCAATGGTACGGCAAGCGTTGACGTCACGATCAGCATCGGGCTGGCCTCCCTTCAACTGCGCGACGACAGCGTAGAGAAGCTTTTCAAGCGCGCCGACGTGGCGCTGTACGAGGCCAAGAAGAACGGCCGCAACCGCGTGGTCGGGGCGGTCGCCTAGTGTCCCGAATCCGAAATTCGCATCATTTCCGGGAGGCGTCGGTCGAATTTCGGATTCGATCAGGACACTAGCAAGCTAATGATTATAGTGTGGTTTTCGGATTTGAAATTCGCTCGCCACGCTCGATCCATTCCGGAACATCGCCTCTCCACCAACGCCAGGTATTAAGCCGCCGTCTCTACGATGCGGGTGGTGCGATATCTCCACCAAAGTTGGAACCGCTTGCGGCCGGAGCACCCTCTAAATCCGTACCTGCGCAAATGCGCATTTACCAATTTATCAGGATGTTGCGCGAGATGGTTAAGATTTAGTTGCTTTTCTCTTTCATTTGCGCAAATTTCTTGGGAGCAAAAACGCGTGGTTGGGGGCTTCCACGCGCATAAATACCCCATGATGCTCAGGTCCGCCGCATCTCCTGGGTCCGTGGGGTCGGTCGGTCGGCGTTGGCACATAGTGGAATCCTCGTACCGCTGCCAATTCGCCGGCCGACCCCCTTTTCTTTTTATTTCAATCACTTGCCGCCAAATCTGCAGGCAAAATAAAACGCCGCCCGAAAGGCGGCGCTTACAGTTCCTTTCTTTCTCCCGCAAGGGGAGAAGGGTGTTCATAGGCAGTGCTGTGTTCAAAGACCAATCCTATTCGGTCTTGGTCTCTTTTTTGTCGGTGGACTGCGTATCGGTCGAAATGCTTGCCGTGGTCGTGTTCTTGTCGACGGATGCCGAATGGGCGGGGCAATCCGCGGCGGCGGCTGATATCGAGAGGCCGAAAGCGGCGGCAAGTACGAGGATTGTCTTCATCGTCTGTCTCCAAGCTTTGTTAGGGCCGGAACAGGCTAACCGCAATTTCCGGATCGACCAAATCAACTTTTCGTCGGCTTTCGCTGATGCCCGGCCGCAAACACAAACGCCGCCCCGAGGGACGGCGTTCTGAAAATCGCAGAAACCGGAGATTACTTGATCTTGGTTTCCTTGAACTCGACGTGCTTCTTCGCGACGGGATCGTATTTGCGCTTTGTCATCTTGTCCGTCATCGTGCGGCTGTTCTTCTGCGTGACGTAGAAGAAACCGGTGTCTGCGGTCGACAAAAGCTTGATCTTGATGGTCGTAGCCTTAGCCATTTTACAATACCTGCTCTTTTCTGATTGAAACCGCCTGCGATTCCGGCGATATCATCCGGCAGCGGAAATTCGGCGCGACACTACGGATAAGCGTTGAAAAGTCAAGCCCGGTTCTTGTGCGCAATGAGCCTGAATGCGGCAATAAGCATGTAAAGCGCGAAAAATATGCCGAGAACGATGGCAAAACCCTTCGGCCCCATGGCGTCCATGCCGATGCCGACGGCCTGCGGGCCGGCCAGCATCCCCAGCGCATAGCAGAAGACGAAGGCGGCGTTGGCCGAGGCGAGTTCGCGTCCGGTGAGCTGCGAGCCGAGATGCGCGAGGCCGATCGTATAAAGCCCCGCCACCACGCCGCCCCAGACGAAGAGCAGCGCCGCCACCAGATACCAGTTGCCGATGATGAAAGGTAGGAGAACCATGCCGACGAGCCCGATGAATGCGCAGATGAGCAGGAGGTTGCGCCGGTCGCGGACTTTGTCGCTGATGATGCCGAGCGGGATCTGCAGAAGCACATTGCCGAGGCCGATCATGGTAAGCAGCAGGGCGGCCGCGCTTTCGGAATAGCCGATGCGGGCGCCGAAGACGGGGAAGAGGGCGAAGCCGCCGGTCTCCACCGCGCCGAATACGAAGACGGCGGCCGTGGCCGTGGGCACGGCGAAGATATAGGGTACGAACGGTACGTGATCGCCGTCCTCGAAATCCGGGCTGTCCTTCCAGGCGAGAAGCACCGGCACGGCCGCCAGCAAGATGATGGCGAAGCCGACGCCGAAAGGCAGCATGCCCGTACTGCCGATATGCGCGAAGAGCCAGGGGCCGAGCGCGAAGCCGAGCGACAGCGTGGTGGCATAGATGCCGAGCACCAGCCCCCGCTTTTCCGGCGGCGCGGACGCGTTGATCCAGTATTCCGACAAGACGAACAGAACGGTCAGCGCGAAATGCAGGGCGACGCGCAGGAGAAACCACGCCCACAGGGCCTGGAAGAAATGAAATCCGAGAAAGGCGAAGCCGCCGAGAACAAGCATCGCCAGGATCGACCGCGCCACGCCGAAGCGTGCGGCGATCGGCGCGGAGAGCGGGGCGGCGGCGATCGAGGCGAGCCCGGCGACGGCGGTGTTGGCGCCGATCAGGCTTGCCGAATAGCCGCGGCTTTCCAGAAGCACGCTCAGCAGCGGAATGCCGAGGCCGATCGCCATGCCGACGGCGCTGATGGTGGCGATGGCCGCCCCCAGGGAGCGCCAAAGCGTCACGGGCTGCTCTTGGTCCGAGGAGAAGGTTGTTAGGTCGTCAGATGACTTCACGAACAAAGCGGCCATACCGCATTTTGTATTGCACCACCGGGAGGCCGGGAGAAAGGGCGGGGCTGTCCCGCAATTGCGCCTCGGTCTCCCTGAGAATCGTCAGCGTAATCGAAGGCAGGTCCAGAGAACAGGCGTCGGCAAATGACAGCCAGCACAATTCCTCCAGTTCGCCGGAAGGGCCGGTGCCCTCCGGCAGATGATCGGCGATGGCGTCGCGGAAGGCGATAAAGAAGCGCGTGTCGAAACGCCTGATATTGCCCGGCGGAGTGATGGCGCGCGCGGCATAGCGCAGGGCCGAGAGATCGGGCGCGAGGCTGCGTGCGGAGAACGCCTCCCAGTCGGGATGGCTGGAGGCGGGCTTCGTCCCGTTCCCGACGGGGCTGCCCAGAAAGAGCCCGGCTTCCTCATAGGTCTCGCGGATCGCGCAGAGGGCAAGCGCCCTGGCGCGCCGCCGTGTGGGGCGAGCGCCCATGCCGGCCATGAGCTTTTGTTCGTCCGGGCCGACGAGCTCGGCCGCGGCAGGGATATCGCCATCGGCCGGATCGGCTCGTCCGCCGGGAAAGACGAATTTGCCCGGCATGAAGACATGGCCCATATGCCTGCGTCCCATCAGGACACGGAAATCCTTGCCCTCGCGGTCAACCAGGATCAGCGAAGCCGCGTCGCGCGGGCGCAGGGGAAGCTTCTTTGCATCCGGCTTTACCTGTGCTTCTGACATTTGCTGGGCGCTTGCGGACGGCATGTTTCGGATTGCGCTAGATGTGGTCTTCTTCGCCGCCGAACCCGTGCATGTAATAGGCCCATTGCAGCCCGATGGTGGCGCCTTTGAGCGGTTGCAGGAGCGCGAGCGCCAGGAGGAATGTGAGCGGGCCCCAGATCGCCATATGCGCCCAGAGCGGAAGATCGACCGCGGCTTCGACGCCCATGAATGCGCCCACGACGATGTGACCGACGACGAAGATCGTCAGATAGGCCGGCAAATCGTCGGCGCGCTGGTGATGGTACTCCTCGCCGCAGACCGCGCAGGCATCGACAGGCTTGACGAAGGCGCGGAACAATTTGCCTTCGCCGCAATGCGGACAGCGTCCGCAAAAGCCGCGCCACATGGCCTGCCACAGTGGTCGCACGGGGCGCGCGGCGGCCGGGGCTGCGCCGAAGACTTGGCGGTCGTCGACAGACTGGTTCATGAACGTCCTCTCCGCTTGCCGCGCGGAATGCCCGATGGCCTTCCCCGGCGCCCGCGCATGGCGCGGCTCGATTTGTGGTGCGAACGCATGGATGCCGGCATGGGATGTGGTTCGGAGACCATCTCGAAACGAAGCGCTCCCGCGATCGGAAGCGCTTCGACCAGCCTGACATCGACGATATCGCCGAGGCGATAACCCTTGCCGCTGCGTTCACCGGTAACGGCATGGTTCGCTTCGTCGTATAGATAGTACTCGGCCCCCAGCGTTGAAATGGGGATGAAGCCGTCCGCGCCATATGTCGCAAGCGCGACGAAGAGGCCGGATTTCGTGACGCCGGAGATCCTCCCCTGGAACTCATTGCCGATCTGGGTCGCCAGATGATGCGCGATCAGCCGGTCTATGGTGTCGCGCTCCGCCGCCATCGCGCGGCGCTCGGTAGCCGAGATGAGGGCTGCGATCTCCTCGAGCTGCGCTTCCTCGTCCGGCGTGATTCCGCCGGGGCCGAGGCCGAGCGCGCCGATCAGCGCGCGATGGACGATCAGATCGGCATAGCGGCGGATCGGCGAGGTGAAATGCGCATAGCGATGCAGATTGAGGCCGAAATGGCCGATATTGTCGGGGCTGTATTCGGCCTGGCTCTGCGAGCGCAGCACCACCTGGTTGACCAGTTCCTCATGGGCGCTGCCCTCGACGCGCTTCAGGATCTGGTTGAACTGGCCAGGCTTCAACTGGGCGCCCTTGGCGAGGCTGATATCGAGCGTATGCAGGAATTCGCGCAAGGTTTCCTGCTTGATCATCGACGGCGCGTCATGGGTGCGGAAGATCAGCGGCTGGCGCTTGCGCTCCAGCGTTTCCGCCGCCGCGACATTCGCCTGGATCATGAACTCCTCGATGAGCTTGTGCGCATCGAGCCTGGGCGGAATGACGACCTTGTCGACCTTGCCTTCGGTGTCGAGCAGGATCTTCTTTTCCGGCAGGTCGAGCTCCAGCGGCTCGCGCTCGTCACGGCCGCGCTTGAGCGCTCTGTAGGCCTCCCACAGGGGCTTGAGGATCGTGTCGAGGATGGGCCCGGTCTTCTCGTCCGGCGCGCCGTCGATCGCGGCTTGCGCCTGGGGATAGGCGAGGCGGGCGGCCGAGCGCATCATCACCCGGTGGAAGCTGTGCGAGCGCTTGCGCCCCTCGGCGGTGAAGATCATCCGCACGGCGAGGGCAGGGCGGTCGACCAGCTCCTTCAGCGAGCAGAGATCGTTGGAAATCCGCTCGGGCAGCATCGGCACCACGCGGTCGGGGAAATAGACCGAATTGCCGCGCTTCAGCGCCTCGCGGTCGAGCGCGGAGCCGGGCAGCACATAGGCCGAGACGTCGGCGATCGCCACCGTGACGACATGGCCGCCGGGGTTGGAGGGATCGCTGTCAGGCTCGGCATGGACCGCGTCGTCATGGTCCTTGGCGTCCGCTGGGTCGATGGTGACGAGCGGGAGCGCGCGCCAGTCCTCGCGATGCGCCATGGTGGCGGGCTTCGCCGCCTCCGCCTCGCGCAGCACGGCTTCAGGAAACACATGCGGGATCTCATGCGCATGGATGGCGATCATCGACAGCGCCTTTTCGCTGTCGATCGAGCCGACAACCTGGCGCACGCTGGCGCGGGCGAGCCCGTAGCGCCCGGCGCGGGTGACGTTGACCTCGACGAGATCGCCGGCTTTCGCATCGTTCAGCGCCCCACTGTCCACTACCAGCTCCGCTTGCCGGCGTTCCACCGGCTCGATGCGCCATTCGCCATCGCTGGTCTGGCGCAGCACGCCCAACACCGCATCGCGCCGGTGCTCCAGACGCTTCATGATGCGCGCGGTGTAGGCTGGCCCGGTTTTCTCGGTGGTTGGGAATATCTTGGCGAGGACCCGATCGCCGATGCCGGGCGCGGGGCCTTTGTCGCCGCGCGAGGGGCGAATGAGGACCTCGGGCGCCTTCTCGCCGGTCGCGTCCCATTCCGCCGGTGTGGCGATCAAGCCGCCATCTTCGTCGCGGCTCGTGATGTCGAGAACGGCGACATGCGGCAGCGCGCCCTTGGTGGTCAGGCGCTTGGCGCGCTTTTCGACGAGGCCTTCGTTGGCCAGATCGCGCAGCATGTCCTTGAGATAGATGCGCGCATCGCCCTTCAGGTTGAAAGCCTTGGCGATATCGCGCTTGCCGGCGCGATCGGGGTTCTCGTTGATGAAGGTCAGGATCTCGTCACGCGTCGGCAGATGCGCGCTGGCGCCGGCGCTTGCCCGCCTGGGCTTGGGTGATTTTGAGATACGCCGCGCCAACTCCTAGGGCCTTTTCTGTTCAACGGGAGATGCTGGTGACGACACCCCCCTCTGGCCTGCCGGCCATCTCCCCCACAAGAGGGGAGATCGGATATAAGTTCCGCTTTCGCCAATCGCCAACATTGCAGAATGAAGCGGAGCGGCTAGTGCAAGCCAATCTCCCCCCTTGTGGGGGAGATGCCCGGCAGGGCAGAGGGGGGTGATTGGCTCGGCGGTTTTCATTCGGACTTCGTTGTTTTCTTCGCCGTCTTGGCCGATGTCTTGCGGGCAGGGGCCTTCTTCTTCGGGGAAGCGCCGCCCTTTTCCGCGATCAGCGCCAGCGCTTCCTCAAGCGTCACCGTTGCCGGGTCCTTGCCCTTGGGCAGCGTGGCATTGACCTTGCCCCAGTTCACATAGGGGCCGTAGCGGCCGTCGCGCACCGTGATGGGACCGCCATCGGGATGGTCGCCCAGGGTGGAGAGCGCCGCCGGCGTGGACCGCGCGCGCCCGCCCTTCGCCTGCTTGTCGGCAAGAACGGTCACGGCGCGGTTGATGCCGATGGAGAACACGTCGTCGACATTCTCGATATTGGCGAATGTGCCGTCATGCGTCACATACGGACCATAGCGCCCGATGCCGGCCGAGATCATCTTGCCCGTTTCCGGATGCTTGCCGATGTCGCGCGGCAGGGACAGGAGCGCCAGCGCCTTTTCATGGTCGATGGTTTCGAGCGACCAGCCCTTCGGCAGGCTGGCGCGCTTTGCCTCCTTGCCTTCGCCCCGTTGTATATAGGGGCCGAAGCGGCCGTTTCGAGCGGTGATCTCCTCATCGGTATAGGGATCCTTGCCAAGCACCTTCGGCTCGTCGGCAGCGGCCGATCCATTGCCATCGCCGCCATTGGCGTCGCCGCCGAGCTGGCGGGTATATTTGCATTCCGGATAGTTCGAGCAGCCGACGAAAGCGCCGTAGCGGCCGAGCTTGAGCGACAGCGTGCCGGTGCCGCAGGTGGGGCATGCGCGGGGGTTCCCACCGTCCTCACGCGCGGGGAAGACGAGCGGGCTCAGTTCCTCGTTCAGCGCGTCAAGCACATTGGTGACGCGCAATTCCTTGATATTGCCGACAGCGCCTGAGAAATCCCTCCAGAAATCGCGCAAGACCTCCTTCCAGGAAAGCTTGCCGTCAGAAATGAGGTCGAGCTTTTCTTCGAGATCGGCCGTGAAGTCATACTCGACGTACCGATCGAAGAAGCTTTCCAGAAATGCCGTGACCAGCCGCCCCTTGGCCTCCGGAATGAGCTTGCGTTTGTCGACCGTGACATATTCGCGGTCGCGCAGGGTGCTGAGCGTGGAGGTGTAGGTGGAGGGCCGGCCGATGCCGAGCTCTTCCATTTTCTTGATAAGCGTCGCTTCGGAATAGCGCGGCGGCGGCTCGGTGGAGTGCTGCGTGGCGTTGATCTTCTCACGTGCGAGCGCCTCGCCGGAACGGATTTCCGGCAGGCGGGCGCTGTCCTCGTCTTCGTCCTCGTCTTCGCGGTGCTCGGTATAGGCGGCGATGAAGCCGTCGAAGCGGATGACGGAGCCGGTGGCGCGCAGCTGCGCCGTCTGCGAACCGTTGACGGCTTCGATCTCGACGGTGGTGCGCTCGATATCGGCCGACTGCATCTGGCTGGCGATCGCGCGCTTCCAGATCAGGTCGTAGAGCTTCGCCTGGTCGTCATCGAGATATTGACGCATCTCCTTCGGATGCCGGGCGAAGTCGGTCGGGCGGATAGCCTCGTGCGCTTCCTGGGCGTTCTTGGCCTTCGTCGAGTAGTAGCGCGGCTTTTCCGGCACGTAATTGTCACCGAACCCGCTGCCGATGGCGCGCCGCGCCGCCTGGATGGCGTCGGGATCCATCTGCACGCCGTCGGTACGCATATAGGTGATCAAGCCGGCCGTCTCGCCGCCGATGTCGATGCCTTCATAGAGACGCTGGGCGATCTGCATGGTGCGCGACGAGGAGAAGCCGAGCTTGGCGGAAGCCGCCTGCTGCAGGGTAGACGTGGTGAAGGGCGGCGCGGGGTTGCGCTTCGTCGGCTTGGCCTCGACCGAAGCTGCCTGGAAGGTCGCCCCTTCCAGCATTGTGCGGATGCCGCCTGCCTGTTCGGCGTTCTTGATGTCGAGCCTGCCGAGCTTCTTGCCGTCGAAAACGGTGAGCCTTGCCTCGAACGAATCATCGCGCGGCGTCTTCAGGAGCGCGGCGATATTCCAGTATTCCTCGCGAACGAAGCGCTCGATCTCTCCCTCGCGGTCGCAGATGAGGCGCAGCGCCACCGACTGGACGCGGCCCGCCGAGCGCGCGCCGGGCAGCTTGCGCCAGAGCACCGGCGAAAGCGTGAAGCCGACCAGATAATCGAGAGCGCGGCGCGCGAGATAGGCATCGACGAGCGGCGCATCGATCTCACGCGGATTGGCGATGGCATCGAGCACCGCCTTTTTCGTGATGGCGTTGAAGGCCACGCGCTTGACGGGCTTCGAGCCGAGCGCCTTCTTCTGGCGCAGTACCTCAAGCACATGCCACGAGATCGCTTCGCCTTCGCGATCCGGGTCGGTTGCGAGAATGAGGCCGTCGCTCTCCTTCACCGCCTTGGCGATGTCGTTGAGGCGTTTGGCGGACGGCGTGTCGACTTCCCACGACATGGCGAAATCTTCGTCCGGCCGAACGGACCCGTCTTTGGCCGGAAGGTCGCGGACATGGCCGAACGACGCCAGGACCTTGTAGCCCGAGCCCAGATATTTGTTGATTGTTTTTGCCTTGGCAGGCGATTCGACAACGACGACGTTCATTCCCTGACCCTGTTCTGCGGGCCCCTGTCGCTACACAAAAGCACATTCGATGGGGTAAATTCGTTCCCCAAATGAACAGCCCATTCCGTTTGGTCAAGGGCAACACGATATTTTTCGTGAAATACAACCAATGGTTGCTTTCTATTGAATTGAAAGTCAAAGTAGTATTAATGAAATTTAACCGACCAGCGAATAGCCGGATTTTGAAACAAATATCAACATGCTGAAACTTATCGATTTGCTGTTAAAATTTTTCAAGGTCTGCAATGAACGATACCGATGTAAAACGCATTGAAGTCCTTTCCTATATCCAGCAGATGCTTGGCGAATTGCGCTCCATGGCTCACGCTGTAGACTATCCGTTACTCGCATATTTCATTGAGATGGCCTACATCGAAAGCGAGGATACGCTAAGGGGCGAGCGCGATGCGAGGTTACACAGGCAGAAGCGAGACGGCGCCGCCTGAATGGCGCGTGATGCGGCCGGCGAGATCGAGTTCCAACAAAACCAGGAACACTTGCGACGGGTGCAGGCCCGTATGACGTATGAGCAGATCCGGATCGGTCGGCACCGGGCTCAGCGCCTCGATAATGCGCTCCCGGTCCGTCTCTCCCAGAAGCGGCATGGGAGAGGCGGCTGCCTCGTCGTCGAGGACATTGTCGGAAAGACTGAGCGGCAATTCGCCCTGGGCAGCTCCGCTGATCAGCGGCGCGAGCGCTTCCACGATATCGTTGGCTTCGGTGACGAGGATCGCCCCGTTTTTCAGGAGCCTGTTCGTCCCGGCCGAGCGCGGATCGAGCGGCGAACCGGGAACCGCGAACAATAGCCGCCCCATCTCGCCGGCAAGCCGGGCGCTGATCAGCGAACCCGACCGGTCGGCGGCCTCGATCACGACCAGCCCGAGCGAAATGCCGGCGATGATGCGGTTGCGGCGGGGAAAGTCACGGGCGCGTGGCTCCCAGCCCATCGGCATTTCGCTGATCAGCACGCCGCCTTTCTCTGGAATGGCATTATAGAGATGCATGTTCTCGGGCGGGTAGGGCTTGTCCAATCCACCTGCGAGGACGGCGATGGTGCCGGTCTCCAAGCTCGCTTCATGGGCGGCAGCGTCGATCCCGCGCGCGAGGCCTGAGACGATGGCATAGCCGGCGGCGCCAAGCTCCCTGACTAGCCGATGCGTGAAACGGTTGCCGACCGCCGAGGAATTGCGCGCGCCGACGATTGCGACCGGCGGGGCGTGGAACACGCTGGCGTTGCCCTTGATGGCGACGAGCGGCGGAGACGCCTCGTAATGGCGCAGATAGGGCGGGTAATCCGGTTCGCCCATTCCGACGAAACGCGCGCCGATTTTTTCGATCTGCTCCATTTCGCGCTCGGCGTCCTCGATCGTCGCCACACGGATCGGCCGGTTCCCGCCGCCGCGGCGCATCAGTTCCGGCAGCATCTGCAGCGCGTCGCCGGCAGAGCCGAAATGCGAGACAAGGTCGCGAAAAGTGACGGGGCCGACATTCTCGCTGCGAATGAGACGCAGCCAGTTCAGCCTCTGGCGGTCCGACAGGCGAATCCCCTCAGAGCGCCGCGCGCCCGGTTGGGCGCGCAAAGGACGCTCTGGGTCATTGTATCTAGGCATCGTGCTTTCCGAAAATCGATTTCGATTTTCGGGCCGATGCCGGTGAATCCGCCGGAGCCGCCATTATCCCTTGGCTCCGATCTTGCCTTCCGTTCCATTCAGGAGACGGGAAATATTGGCGCGATGCTTAATGAAGATGATGACGCTCATGATCGCGAAGAGCAGGGCGACATCCCGGAGCCCGAGAAAATAGAGTACGATGGGCACGGCGACCGTCGCGATGAGGGCCGAAAGCGAGGAATAGCGCGTCACGAACGCCACTGCGAGCCAGACGAGGGCAAAGACCAGTGCTCCTTGCCAGGCAAAGCCGATGAGGACGCCGAGATAGGTGGCCACGCCCTTGCCCCCCTTGAAACCGATCCAGACGGGATAGAGATGGCCGAGAAAAGCGCCGAAGCCTGCGGCAAGCGCGAGTTCCCGCCCCCAATGCCAGGCAATGAGAACGGCGGCGGTGCCTTTCAGCGCATCGAGGAGAAGCGTTGCCGCGGCCAGCTTTTTGTTGCCGGTGCGCAGCACATTGGTTGCGCCGATATTGCCCGAGCCGATGGAGCGCACGTCGCCAAGCCCGGCGAGGCGCGTAAGGATCAGGCCGAAGGGGATCGACCCCAGGAGATAGCCGAAGAGAAGCGCGGCAGCGAGGGCGGGCAGGCCCGCCTCAAGGATGGTCTGGTCGATCACTATGCCTCCCCCTCGACTGGAGATTCAACTTATATGCTAAATTTCGTCTTTCCGGCAACCATAGTCTGTATTACTCGACCCTGGAAGCGCGCGCCCTCGAAACAGCTGTTCTTGGAGCGCGAGTGCAGGTCTTCTTCCCGCACGATCCACGGCTCGTCCAGATCGACGATGGCGAGGTCAGCCGGCGCGCCGGGTTTGAGCGTGCCCGCGTCGAGACCGAAGATCCGCGCCGGCGCGGTCGACAGCACCTCGATGATGCGGATGAGCGGCAGGCTCTCATTATGGTAGAGGCGCAGCGCCGCCGCCAGTAGCGTCTCGAGGCCGATCGCGCCCGCCGCGGCGTCCGAGAAGGGCAGGCGCTTGGTATCGACGTCCTGCGGATCATGCGCGGAGGCGACGAGATCGATCACCCCGGCGCGCACGGCTTCCACCATCGCCAGCCGGTCCTCCTCCGTCCGCAAGGGCGGCGACAGGCGGAAGAAGGTGCGGAATTCCCCGACATCGTTCTCGTTGAGCGAGAGATGGTTGATCGAAATCCCCGCCGTGACCGGCAATCCCTGGTCCTTGGCGCGCAGGATGGCCTCCGCCGACATCGCGGTCGAGATCTGCGCGGCATGGTATTTGGCTTTCGTCAGCGCCGCCAGCCGCAGGTCGCGTTCGAGCGGGATGACCTCCGCCTCGCGCGGAACGCCGGGCAGGCCCAGCCAGCTTGCGAACAGCCCCTCATTCATCACGCCATTGGCGGCGAGATAGGGGTCGTGCGTCTCATGGGCGATGACGACGCCGAAATCGCGCGCATAGGTGAGCGCCCGGCGCATCAGCAGTGTATTGGCGATCGTCTTGCGCCCTTCGGTGATGGCGACCGCGCCGGCTTCCTTCAGAAGCCCCACCTCGGTCATCTCCTCGCCGTGCAATCCCCTGGTGATCGCGGCTGCGGGATGAACGTTGACGATCGCGGTATCCCGCGCCGTGCGCTTGACGAATTCGACCAGCGCCACATCGTCGATCACCGGATCGGTATCCGGCATCATGATGATGGAAGTAACGCCGCCCGCCGCTGCCGCCTGGCTCGCCGAGGCGATGGTCTCGCGATGTTCCGCGCCCGGCTCGCCGATGAAGACGCGTGCGTCCACCAGTCCCGGGATGATCGCCTTGCCACCGACGTCGATCCGCTCCGCACCCTCCGGCGCACCCTGGTTGCGCGCCTCAGCCCCCGAGGCAGCGATCTTGCCGTCCTTGACGATGACCGTCCCGATCTCGTCGAGCCCACGGGACGGGTCGATGACGCGAGCATTTTCGAAAACGACCGCGCTCATACGGATTCTCCGGGCTCGTTGCGGCGCGGATCGAGCAGCGCCTCCATCACCGCCATGCGGACGGCCACGCCCATCTCGACCTGCTGCTGGATCACGCTTTGTGGCCCGTCGGCGATATCGGAGGCAATCTCGACGCCGCGGTTCATGGGACCGGGATGCATCACCAGCGCATCGGGCTTGGCGAATTTCAACTTCTCGCGGTCGAGGCCGTAATAGCGGAAATATTCGCGCACCGAAGGCACGAAGGAGCCGGCCATGCGCTCGCGCTGCAGGCGCAGCATCATCACGACATCGGCGTCCTTCAGCCCTTCCTTCATGGAATTGAAGACCTCGACGCTCATTTGCGCGATCCCCGAGGGGAGCAATGTCGAGGGCGCGACCACCCGTACACGGGCGCCGAGCGCGTTGAGCAACAGGATGTTGGAGCGCGCCACGCGCGAATGGAGCACATCGCCGCAGATCGCAATCGTCAGCCCTTCGATCCGGCCCTTGGCGCGGCGGATGGTCAGCGCATCGAGCAGCGCCTGGGTCGGGTGCTCATGCGCGCCGTCGCCGGCATTGACGACCGAGCAACCGACTTTCTGCGCCAGCAGTGCCGCCGCACCCGCCGAGGCATGGCGGATGACGAGGATGTCGGGGCGCATGGCGTTGAGCGTCATCGCCGTGTCGATGAGCGTTTCGCCCTTCTTCACCGAGGAATTGCCGACCGACATGTTCATCACATCCGCGCCGAGCCGCTTGCCGGCCAGCTCGAAGGAGGATTGCGTCCGCGTCGACGATTCGAAGAAGAGGTTGATCTGGGTCCGCCCGCGCAGCACGGTCTTTTTCTTCTCGGGCTGGCGCGAAATCGCCACTTCCTGGTCTGCCAGATCGAGAAGGCAGACGATGTCCTGGGGAGAAAGACCCTTGATGCCAAGCAGGTGGCGATGAGGGAAGAGGAGGGAGGCCGGGTTTGATGTCATATCAAGACACCCCTATAGGCCCGATGCGGTAAGCCCGCAAGCGGCGTATATCGAAGAAATCGGTGGAGTTTGCAGTCATTCCTTGGAAAGGGGCCGCAAGAAGGGGAAAATTTAGCAAATAGGCATAGGACATCTTAAATTAGTGCGGAATCGCCCCGCGACGAACGGGGCCTGCAAGCAGATGGAAATTGTCGTTGAAAACGCATGAGGTCACCAACCAGCCGCCGCCGATGACCGGCATGAACGCCTATCTCGGCGATCCGCTGCTGATGCAGATCGCATCCGGTTTTCCGAAGGCGCTGCACAGCGATCTGGAGCAGGCGGGCCGCTTCGTTCTGTCGGCCGAGGCGCAGGACCTGGCGCGTCTGGCCAATACCGAACTGCCCAAGCTTAGGACCCATGACCGGCAGGGCAGGCGCATCGATCTGGTCGAGTATCACCCCGCCTATCACGCGCTGATGCGGCGCTCGATCGGGCAGGGGCTGCATTCCTCGATCTGGGAGAACGGCCAGGAAGAGGCGAGCCGCCGTCATCAGGTGCGTGCCGCGCGGTTTTACGTGACGGCGCAGCTCGAGACCGGCCATCTCTGCCCGGTCACCATGACCAGCGCCTCGCTGGCCGCCCTCATGGCGACCCCCAATCTTTATCGCGAGTGGGCGCCGCTGGTGCTCACCCGCAAATATGATCCGAGCCAGAAGCCGCCAGCAAGGAAAGCCGGCCTGACGCTCGGCATGGGCATGACGGAGAAGCAGGGCGGCACGGACGTGCGCGCCAACACCACGCGCGCCGAGCGCGCCGGCAACGGCTTCTACCGCATCACCGGCCATAAATGGTTCCTCTCCGCGCCGATGTCGGATGCCTTTCTGGTGCTGGCGCAGGCGGCTGAAGGGCTTTCCTGCTTCCTCGTTCCACGTATCCTGCCCGATGGCAGCGCCAATGGCTTCCGCTTTCAGCGGCTGAAGGACAAGCTGGGCAACCGCTCCAATGCCTCCGCGGAAGTGGAGTTCGAGGAGACGCTGGGCCAGATGGTCGGTAAGCCGGGCGAGGGTGTGAAGACCATCATCGACATGGTGACGCTGACCCGGCTCGATTGCGCGATCGCCTCGGCCGGCCTGATGCGGGCCGGTTTGGCGGAGGCGGTGCACCATGCGCGCCACCGCCAGGTCTTCGGTAACGCGCTTTTCGAGCAGCCGCTGATGCAGCGTGTTCTGGCCGACATGGCACTCGACGTGGCGGGCGCGACGGCGCTTTCCCTGCGTCTGGCGCGCGCCTTCGACATGGCGGCGAGCGATCGTGGCGAGGCGGCTTTCGCCCGTGTGATGACGCCCGTCGTCAAATATTGGGTGGCGAAGATCGCCCCCGCACTTCTTTATGAAGCCATGGAGTGCCTGGGCGGCAACGGCTATGTCGAGGAGGGCAACCTCGCCCGCTATTACCGGGAAGCGCCCGTCAACGCCATCTGGGAAGGCTCGGGCAATGTCATGGCGCTCGATGTGAGACGGGTTCTCCTGCGCGCGCCGAAGCTTTTCGATGATGTGCTGGCCTGGATCGCCCGGCAATTGGGCCGGAGCGGGCAGGGGACGGTGGATGTGCTGCGCGCCGCCATGAGCGTGGCCGAATCCGACGAGGGGGCGGCCCGCATCCTGACGGAACAGCTAGCGCTCGCCGCCGCCGGTGCCGAACTTCGCCAGCTCGGCGCGGACAATATTGCCGATGCTTTCGTCGAAACCCGTCTCGCCGGACAGTGGCGCACGACCTATGGCATGATCGACGCCCGCCACAACGCCAAGACGATCCTCAACTCGCTTTATCCGGCTCCGTAGTTGGCGTGGGCTCGCATCTTGCGAAGGTCCTAACGTCCGACCGCTGGTGACATGGGGGTGTTCGGCATCACTCCACCAGCATCCAATGGGACGCACCGCACCCCGTGAGGCGGCTTTTCCACTCCGCCATTAACCTTAACAAATGGTTTCGATTGCCGTCCGGGTGTTAACTAACCAAGGTGCGGGTCGAAAGGATATGCCCCCATGATTCCCGAACTGAGAGCCTTGCAGGAGAGGAGACGGATGCCGTGCGCTATCTCCTGATCTTCTGGGCCGGCCCGCTCGCTCTCTTCTGGGGGTGGTATTTCCTGTCTTTGAACGATGTCAGCTTCGGCACCGTGTTTTTTAGCCGCCAGATGCATGATCTGGTCTTTGCGGTCTATGGCAATGTGCTTGATATGGACCCGCAAGCAATCCCGCCGCTCGCCGCACGGGCATGTGTGGTCGATTCGTTGATCCTGTTCGCCATTCTTGCCTTTCGCAGGCGGCGCGAAATCCGCTGCAGGCGCGGGCGTGAGCGCTATTCCTGATCGGCCACGCGCCGAAGCGTGTTCAGCCTGTCGAGCGCGCCTTGCAGGATGAAGGCGGCTGCCGCGGAATCGATCCGTTCCGCGCGTTTCTGGCGGGAGACGTCCATGCCGATCAGCGCCCGCTCGGCGGCCACCGTCGAAAGGCGCTCGTCCCAATAGACGAAGGGCAGGTCGGTCAGTTTTTCCATATTGCGCACGAAAGCGCGGGTCGCCTGCACGCGCGGTCCCTCGCTGCCATCCATATTGACCGGCAGGCCGATGACGACCGCTCCGGCATTTTCCGCCTTCAGCGCCACTAGCAGCACCTGCGCGTCGATGGTGAACTTGGCGCGCCTGATCACCGGGCGCGGATTGGCGAAGGAGAGGCCGCGGTCGGAAACGGCGAGGCCGATCGTCTTGGTGCCGAGGTCCAGGCCGGCAATGGTCTGGCCGGGCGCCAGGGCCTTCTCGACGGTTTCGATAGCCAGAACGGTCAATTCACACCCTTTCCGTTTCTGCTCTTGAATTGAGCCTTGCCCGCGTCATAACTGTCTCCTTACGATTGCGATATCCCAAGGAGCAAATCTCATGAAGATCAAATGGCTTGGCCATTCGGCTTTCCGCGTCGACATAGCAGGTGCGGCGATCCTGATCGATCCTTTCCTGACCGGCAATCCCGGCGCGAAGGATGTGGATCTCAAGGCCGCCACCCAGGGGATCACGCATATCGCCCTGACCCATGGCCATGGCGACCATGTCGGCGATACGATCAAGATCGCCCAGGAGACGGGCGCGACTGTCATCGCCAATGCCGATCTCGCCGCCTGGCTGGCGCGCCAGGGCGTCGAAAAGGTCGATATGGGCAATACCGGCGGCACGATTTTTCATGGCCCCTTTTCCATAACCTTCGTCAACGCGCTGCATTCCTCCGCCACCATCACCGAGGACGGTGTTTCTCATTCGCTGGGGAATGCCAACGGTCTCGTCTTCCATTTCGAGGATGAACCGACGCTTTATCACATGGGCGACACCGACATCTTTTCGGATATGGCGCTGATCGACGAGCTGCACCGTCCCGAGATCGGCATCGTCCCCATCGGCGACCGCTTCACCATGGGCGGCGCGGTGGCGGGGCTCGCCTGCCAGCGTTACCTGAAGTTCTCCACCGTTCTTCCCTGCCACTACGGTTCCTTCCCGATCATCGACCAGACGGCCGACAAGTTCGTGGCGGCGATGGAGGACGCGAACGGTACAAAAGTCGAGGTGCCGAAGGCGGGCGATACGCTGTCCGTCTGAGGCATCGGGAAAGGCCGCACCGGGCGATTGTGCAATTAACTGCAAAATTATTGCGCTTCCAGCGCCCGCCCGGTATAGCCGCATTGTGCGGCAAAGTGCGGCCATTGGACCTACGCAAATAGATCATTGGAGTGGTTCCTGATTCCATCAAAACAGGAACCGTTCAAAGCCCAACAAACCAGCGATCTGTCGGCGCACTTTGCGCTGGCTGGATTTCGGAGAATTTAGATGTCAGTTGATCTTTCAACCGTGAAGCGCGTGGCGCATCTCGCCCGCATCGCCGTGGACGACGAGGACGCGGAGCGCATGACCGGCGAGCTCAATGCGATCCTAGGCTTTGTCGAGCAGTTGAACGAGGTGGATGTGAGCGGCGTCGAGCCGATGACCTCCGTCACACCGATCGCCATGCGCATGCGCGAGGATGTGGTGACTGACGGCGACAAGGCTGCCGATATCGTCGCCAATGCCCCGGTGACCGAGGAGAATTTCTTCGTCGTGCCGAAGGTCGTGGAGTAAGCGACATGCCCGTTGCCATATCTGTGGAAACGCCGCTGCAGGACGATGTGCGCGGGCTGGTCGAACAGCTCAACGCGCATCTTCTGCCGCTGTCTCCGATCGAGTTCCAGTTCAAGATGACCGTCGAGGAGATGGCGTGCCCGCACACGACGGTGTTCATCGCTCGTGACGAGGGCGGTCGCGCCGTCGGCTGCGGCGCCCTGAGAGTCCATACGCCTGATGTCGGCGAGGTCAAGCGCATGTACACGCTCCCCGAGGTGCGTGGCTTGCGGGTTGGATCGTCGCTGCTGGACGCGATCACGCGGCTCGCGCAGGGCAAGGGCCTGGCGCGTCTGATCCTCGAGACGGGCACCGGCCCCGGCTTTACCGCCGCCTGGCGTCTTTACGAGCGTTCCGGCTTCACACGCTGCGGTGTGGTGCTGGACTATCCCGATACCGAACACAGTGCTTTTTTCGAAAAGCGCCTTTCTCCCTTGATGCACTGAAAGGCTCGAATGATGACCGACCTGACCGCACTCACGATCTCCGAGGCGCGCGACAAGCTGAAGGCCAAGGCGTTCACCGCGGCGGAACTGACCAACGCCTATCTCAGGGCTATCGATGCGGCGAACGAGACGCTGAACGCCTATGTCGCGGTGACGCCGGAAAAGGCGCGGGAGATGGCGAAAGCTTCCGACGCGCGCCTGGCGAAAGGCGAGGGCGGCGCGCTCGAGGGCATTCCGCTCGGCATCAAGGATCTCTTCGCCACCGAAGGCGTGCACACGCAGGCCTGCTCGCACATCCTGAATGATTTCAAGCCGCGCTATGAATCGACCGTGACAGCCAATCTCTGGGCGGACGGCGCGGTGATGCTCGGCAAGCTCAATATGGACGAGTTCGCCATGGGCTCGTCCAACGAAACCTCCTATTACGGCCCGGTGAAGAACCCCTGGCGCGCCAGCGGCTCGAATGCCGACCTCGTGCCCGGCGGCTCCTCGGGCGGCTCCGCCGCCGCCGTTGCCGCAAGGCTCTGCGCCGGCGCGACGGCTACCGATACCGGCGGCTCGATCCGCCAGCCGGCGGCCTTCACCGGCACGGTCGGCATCAAGCCGACCTATGGCCGCGTCTCGCGCTGGGGCACCGTCGCCTTCGCTTCGTCGCTCGACCAGGCCGGGCCGATCGCCCGTGACGTGCGCGACAGCGCCATTTTGCTGAAATCCATGGCGTCGGTCGATCTGAAGGACACGACCTCCGTCGATCTGCCGGTGCCCGATTACGAGGCCGCGATCGGCAGATCGGTCAAGGGCATGAAGATCGGCATCCCGAGGGAATATCGCGTCGATGGCATGCCGGAGGAAATCGAGAAGCTCTGGCAGCAGGGCATTGCCTGGCTGAAGGATGCGGGGGCGGAGATCGTCGACATCTCGCTGCCGCACACCAAATACGCGCTTCCGGCCTATTACATCGTCGCGCCGGCCGAGGCCTCTTCGAACCTCGCGCGCTATGACGGTGTGCGCTACGGCCTCCGCGTGCCGGGCAAGGACATCGCCGAGATGTACGAGAAGAGCCGCGCTGCCGGCTTCGGCCGCGAGGTCAAGCGCCGTATCATGATCGGCACCTATGTGCTCTCCGCCGGCTACTACGACGCCTATTATCTCAAGGCGCAGAAGGTCCGCACCCTCATCAAGAAGGATTTCGAGGACGTCTTCCATGCCGGCGTCGATGCGATCCTGACGCCCGCCACCCCGTCGGCCGCCTTCGGCGTGGCCGATGAGGATCTGGCCGCCGATCCGGTGAAGATGTATCTCAACGACATTTTCACGGTCACGGTGAACATGGCCGGCTTGCCGGGCATCGCCGTTCCGGCTGGTCTGAGCGCGCAGGGGCTGCCGCTCGGCCTGCAGCTGATCGGCCGGCCGTTCGACGAGGAAACGCTCTTCCAGACGGCCCATGTCATCGAAGAGGCCGCGGGCCGTTTCACGGCGCCGAGCTGGTGGTAAACTGAGCCATGGAAATCCGGCGGGCTGCTGCCAGCGATAGGGCTGCGATTGCCGCCGTGGGATGCCGCGCCTGGATTTCCGCCTTCTTCCGCTTCGAACCGGAAGCGAACGAGCCTGATGTGGGGGAGCGTACGGAAAAGGTCTTTCGCTCCTTCGCTGACGAGTTCTATCCCCAGATTCTCCTTGCCGAAACGGCGGGGGTTATTCTCGGCTGGGGTGCGCGGGACACGGACGCTGATTACATCTCCGACCTTTGGATAGATCCCGCCTTTCACCGGCGCGGCATCGGCCTCACGCTGATGGACGCGCTTCTGGCCGAAATCATGCTCAAGGGATATGCAAGGGCGAGCATCGACACGCACGCCCGTAATCTTCCCGCCATCCGCCTTTACGAGCGATGCGGTTTCCATGTCGTCTGGCGCGGGGAGGGGTGGTCCGACAGCCTCGGCCGGGACATCGAGAAGGTCAGGATGGAAGCGCTGCTGAATGAAAGGTTCGATTAAGAACGGTCCATTGAGGAGGATTGTCTCTCGCCGTCTTTGTCCTATCCTATTACTGACCAGGCAAGCAGAAAGGGAAAAGACGTGTGGATCGAACTGACTGACGTCAACGGCGAACGCATCACGATCAATTTCGATCATGTCGTATCGTATAACGCCTATGGCACCGGCGCGCATATCGTGACCACGGCTCCCGATCTGACGTTCTTCGTCAAGGAGGACATCGATACGATCCAGCAGAGGATCGGCATCAAGCCGGTCGGCTGAAACGGCGCGAGAATTGGCTGCGCCGGCTGGATCGAACCCATGTGAAAAGGCCGCTTTTCCGGCCTTTCTGGAAATTACCCCCCGACTCAGGGTAGTTTCTCATAGTGCCTGTTTTCCCGAGTGCTCCGAGTAGCCTGGCGGGCAGGGCAGAAGAGTCAGTTGAAGTTATTGCAATCGATTCCGGGCGGGTGGGATTACGACAACCCTATCCGTGATGAGGTATGGCATGCTCAACACAGACAAGACAGCTCTTCGGTTTCCATTGCAGCAACTGGCCGTTCTGCTCGAATGGAGTGTGTTCCGCTTTGGGTGGCCGTCCTTGTGGAGAAGACGAAACCCCAATGAAGCCGATAACGAAGATTTGAAGGGTGCGGGCGTCTTGCGCGCGCTCCTCCCGCTTCCGGTATTGGCGGCGCTGCTGTTCCTCCCGACAGCCTCGTTTCGCGCCTCGGCGCATGAGGCGGCTACCGGCTGGTCCTATCCCTACCAATGCTGCCATGACATGGACTGCCGCCCGGTCAGCACCCAATCCGTTGCCGAGCGCCCGGAGGGATATGTCATTACCGGCACGGGAGAGGTGGTCGGCTATCGCGATAGCCGCATCCGTCAATCGCCCGATGGGCTCTTTCACTGGTGCTCGGTTGCGGGAAAATCCAACTCGCGGACTATCTGCCTGTTTGTTCCGCCGCGATCTTTCTGAAAAGGGGGCCTCACACTCTTGCGGCTCGCCACTGGCGAGCCGCGCTATATCCCGTCCTGTTTATTGATACGTTCATCAAACAAATGAACCGCGTAGTCTGGCAAGCATGCCGGACCCGCCGATGGCGCCTCTGACGTGACGGGCGGCTGTCGCAGCGGAAACCGTTGCGCCATAATGGCAATAGCAGACGATTTCGTGCAGTTGCCGGTCCGTTATTTCAAAGAAACGCTTTGCTTCGCCGTAGCTGTCGTCTTTCATGCCTTCGGCACGGAAAACGGCGTCTTCAAATGCAACCGAGATCGGAGAGCCGGCGCTACGCATCGTCTCCCGTGTCTCGACCGGTTGATATTCCGTTCCGGGAAGCGTTGCCAGAAGCCTGCCGGGCTCTTTCTCAAGAAGCGCGGCCCAACGTTCGAGCCGTTCGGTCCTGGTCATGACCGGACGGGTGATGTCGGGATTGGCTTCGGCAATGACTTGCATTTGCTCGAGCGTCTTGTGCTGCATAGTCACCTCCTGTTTCAGGATATGCGGTGCCACAGCCCCCTGGGTATCGCCCATGAAGAAAGGGTACTCCAACCCTCCGACAAGTCCAGCATAAACAACATACTGGCCGGTCACATTTTTCATGAACGGTCAATTCATATCTGCATGATTTCAGCCCGGCAGGACTTCCTCTCTCCTGACCGGGATTGTGCATATGTCAGAGCGGAATGTTGTCGTGCTTCTTCCAGGGATTTTCCAGATTCTTGTTACGCAGCATCCTGAGCGCGCGCGCCACGCGCCGCCGCGTCGAATGGGGCATGATCACCTCGTCGACATAGCCGCGCTCCGCCGCCACGAAGGGCGACAGAAACCGGTCCTCGTAGCGCTTGGTGTGTTCCGCGATCTTCTGCGGATCGCCGATATCCTTGCGGTAGATGATCTCGACCGCGCCCTTGGCGCCCATCACCGCGATCTGGGCCGAGGGCCAGGCATAGTTGATGTCGCCGCGCAGATGCTTCGACGCCATCACGTCATAGGCGCCGCCATAGGCCTTGCGCGTGATCACCGTAATCTTCGGTACGGTCGCCTCGGCATAGGCGAAGAGCAGCTTGGCGCCATGCTTGATGAGCCCGCCATATTCCTGGCTCGTTCCAGGCAGGAAGCCCGGCACGTCGACGAATGTCACGATCGGAATGCTGAAGCAGTCGCAGAAGCGCACGAACCGACCGGCCTTGCGCGAGGCGTCGCTATCGAGAACGCCTGCCAGCACCATTGGCTGATTGGCGACGATACCGACCGTTCGCCCTTCGATGCGGCCGAAACCGCAGACGATGTTCTTCGCAAAATTCTCCTGGATCTTGAAGAAATCGCCTTCATCGACCGTTTTCAGGATCAGTTCCTTGATATCGTAAGGCTTGTTGGCATTATCGGGCACCAGCCGGTCGAGTGACGGATCCTGCTCCTCCGTCGACTGGTGGCAGGCGACCTCAGGGATTTCCGCCGTGTTCGAGGCTGGCAGGAAATCGATCAACCGGCGCATCTGCGAAAGCGCCTCTATGTCATTGTCATAGGCGCCGTCGGCGATGGAGGATTTGGTGGTGTGAACGACCGCGCCGCCGAGCTCTTCCGCCGTCACGGTTTCGTTGGTGACGGTTTTGACCACATCAGGGCCGGTCACGAACATGTAGGAAGTGTCGCGCACCATGAAGATGAAGTCGGTCATAGCAGGCGAATAGACGTCGCCTCCCGCGCATGGTCCCATGATCACGGAAATCTGCGGGATGACGCCGGAGGCGAGCACATTGCGCTGGAAGATCTCCGCATAGCCGCCAAGCGCCGCCACGCCTTCCTGAATGCGTGCGCCGCCGGCATCGTAGAAGCCGATGATCGGCGCCCGGTTGCGCAGCGCCATGTCCTGTATCTTCTGCACCTTCTCGGCATGGGCTTCGGAGAGCGAGCCGCCGAAAACGGTGAAATCCTTGGCGAAGACGAAGACGGTGCGGCCGTTGACCGTGCCCCAGCCGGTGACGACGCCGTCACCGGCGAATTTGGTTTTCTCCATGCCGAAATCGGTGGAGCGGTGCTCGACGAACATGTCGAACTCCTCGAAGGAGCCCTCGTCGAGGAAGACGTCTATGCGCTCGCGCGCGGTCAGCTTGCCCTTGGCATGCTGCGCATCGATGCGGACCTGTCCTCCGCCTTGTCTTGCGATTTCGCGGCGGCGCTCGAGCTCCGTCAACACGTCTTTCATGCAGGCTCCTCCAAAGAAGTGAGTAGGAGAGTAGGGCGTACGGGAATAGGAAAGGAAGCTTATCCATTCCTGATGATTTCCGCGAGCCGATTTCCCTTACACCCTTACACCCTTACTCCCTTATTCCCCTACTGCCCTGATCACCAGCTGCCGGTGTTCGGCATCGAGGCCCAGGGCTCCTGGGACGGCAGGCTTCCGCCTTTCTGGATGAGTTCGATGGAAATCCCGTCGGGCGAGCGGACGAAGGCCATGTGGCCGTCGCGCGGCGGACGGTTGATGGTCACGCCCTTGTCCTGGAGCTTTTGGCAGGTGGCATAGATATCGTCCACCATATAGGCGAGGTGGCCGAAATTGCGCCCGCCCGTATATTCCTCGGGGTCCCAATTGTAGGTGAGCTCCAGTTCCGGTGCGCGCTCCGAGGCTGCGCGTTCCTTGTCCTCGGGCGCGGCGAGGAAGATCAGCGTGAAGCGGCCCTTCTCGTTTTCCGTGCGGCGGATTTCTTCAAGGCCGAACTTGTTGACGTAGAAATCCAGCGCTTCGTCGATATCGCGGACTCGGACCATGGTGTGGAGGTAACGCATGTCGGCTCCTGTTCCCTGTTGGCAAATGGTTGCGGTTGAATATTTGATTGCGCAAGAACGCTCGGTCGCGGCATTTTTGATATGGTGGGATTAGTGAAATCGGCAAGCCTGTCAACGGCCTGTCGCCATTCTCTACCGTCCAAAGTCGATCACGGAAAATAAAGTCTGTGGTATCCGGCCAATAATCGGAAGTAGGGACTTGCCCCTTCGCGCTATGGGAGTGTTATTCTCAAGTTGAGAATCAGTTTAGATTTTACCGAGGCTGAAAGGAGGGGGACTGGCGCTATGGCGGACAAATCTGTGTCGAAGGACCAGTTCCTGGGCGGCGCTTCTTCGGAGGAGCTCGTCGGGCTCGTGGAGGTGTCGGGTTCGATCAAGTGGTTCGATGTCGCCAAGGGATATGGCTTCATCGTGCCCGATCAGCCGGGATTGTCCGATATTCTGCTGCATGTCACATCCCTGCGCCGGGACGGTTTTCAGACCGCGCTCGAAGGCGCGCGCGTCGTCTGTGAGGTCAAGCAGGGCGAGCGCGGCCTGCAATGCTTCCGCGTGATTTCGATGGATACGTCTACGGCCGTCCATCCCGCGCAGATGCCGCCGCAGCGAACCCATGTCAGCGTCGTCCCTTCGAGCGGGCTCGAGCGCGTCATCGTCAAATGGTTCAACCGGACCAAGGGATTCGGCTTCCTGACGCGCGGCGAGGGCACCGAAGACATCTTCATCCACATGGAAACGCTGCGGCGTTTCGGCCTTACCGAACTGCGCCCCGGGCAGGTGGTTCTCGTGCGCTTCGGCACGGGTGAGAAGGGCCTGATGGCGGCGGAAATTCATCCTGACATCGGCACGCAGTTTCCCGCATCGCATTGAATTCTGACGAGGGCGAGTTGGTGAAAGATTCGCTGGTGTCATTGACGCGCGCGGATCGATAGGCGAAAGCTTCGGGCGTTTCCGCCCATCCATGGATGCCGCCCATGCCACGTTTCCTCACGTTCTTCCTGCTGCTTTTCCTCGTCTTTCCCGCCCGGGCCCAGACGGCGGAACCGATGCGGTTGCCCGTCGATGAGCATCCGCTGGTTTTCGAGACCGCGAAGGGCAAGGTTTCCCTGGGCGTCGAAATCGCCGATACCGATGCCGAGCGCATGCGCGGGCTGATGTACCGGACCGATTTTCCCGACGATCGCGCCATGCTCTTCGTTTTCGATCAGACGCGCACCGTGATGATGTGGATGAAGAACACGCCGCTGCCGCTCGATATGGTGTTCGTCGGCCGCGATGGCGCTATCGCCACGATCCGCGAAAACACCGAGCCGTTCTCCGAGGCGATCGTTTCGTCGGTGGTGCCGGTCGATTTTGTCGTAGAGCTGCGCGCCGGCGTGGCAAAGCGGCTGGGTCTTGCCGTGGGCGATCATGTCCGCCACCCCGCCATATGCGGCGAGTGCGCCGCGCAATAACCCGTCCGGAATTCTCATGAAAGGCTCCACGGAGTGAATACGCCTGAAATCCGCTACTTCCAGCATGACGGCCTGCGTCTTGCCTATCGCGAGCAGGGCGAGGGCGATCCCGTGCTGCTGATCCACGGTTTTGCCTCGTCGAGCTATGTCAACTGGGTATCGCCCGGCTGGTTCCAGACGCTGACGGAGGCGGGATATCGCGTCATCGCGATTGACGATCGCGGCCATGGTCAGTCAGAAAAGAGCCATGAGGCCGCCGATTACACGCCGAGCCTGATGGCCGGGGATGCTGCGGCGCTTCTCGATCATCTCGATATCGAGGAGGCCCATGTGATGGGCTATTCCATGGGCGCGCGTATCGCCGCCTTCATGGCGCTGGAGCATGCCTCTCGCGTTCACAGCCTGGTTTTCGGCGGGCTCGGCATCGGCATGGTTACCGGCGCCGGCGACTGGGGACCGATCCATGAGGCGCTGCTTGCCGATGATCCGGCGACCATCACCCATCCGCGCGGCCTGATGTTTCGCAAATTCGCCGACCAGACCAAGAGCGATCGCCTTGCGCTCGCCGCCTGCGTGCTCACTTCCAAGGAGACACTGAGCGCGGAGGCGATCGGCCGCATCACCCAGCCGACCCTGGTCGCGGTCGGCACGAAGGACGATATCGGCGGCAGCCCGCATGATCTGGCAGCTCTGCTGCCGAACGGCCGGTCGCTGGATATTCCGGGGCGGGACCATATGCTTGCCGTCGGCGACAAGGTGTTCAAGCAGGCGGTTCTGGAATTCCTGCGCGAAAACCCCATTTGAGCTTCACGGTTGCGTTTCAGCAAATTGACGTGTCAAGCAATGGTATTTGCTCTATGTTGCTGTGAAAGAGCAAGAAAATCGGCGAAACCGGGAGTTTTGAAATGCCCGCACACAATACCGCCAAGATGGTCAACGCCATCGATCAGGTGGATCCGATCTGGAATGCGATCCGTATCGAGGCTGAAGAGGCCGCCGAGCGCGATCCGCTGCTGACGGCCTTTCTCTATTCGACGGTTCTCAATCAGGGCAGTCTGGAGGAAGCGGTCAGCCATCGCATCGCCGAAAGGCTGGGCCATGCGGATTTGGATGCGGGCATCCTATCCCAGACCTTTACCGAGATGCGGAGGGCAGAGCCGGAATGGTCGCAGGTCCTGCGCGTCGACATTCAGGCGGTCTATGACCGCGACCCGGCTTGCAACCGGTTTATCGACCCCGTTCTCTATCTCAAGGGCTTCCACGCCATCCAGACGCATCGCTTGGCGCATTGGCTCTGGCAGGAGGGGCGCAAGGATTTCGCCTATTATCTGCAGAGCCGTTCTTCCTCCGTCTTCCAGACGGATATCCATCCGGCCGCGCAGCTCGGCAGCGGGATTTTCCTCGATCACGCAACCGGGCTGGTCGTCGGCGAGACGGCGGTCATCGAGGATAATGTGTCGATCCTGCATGGCGTCACGCTCGGCGGAACGGGCAAGGCCGGCGGCGACCGTCATCCCAAGATCAGGCATGGCGTGCTGATCGGCGCCGGCGCCAAGATCCTCGGCAATATCGAAGTGGGCCATTGCTCGAAGGTGGCCTCGGGCTCGGTGGTGGTGAAGCCCGTGCCGAGCAATGTGACGGTCGCCGGCGTCCCAGCGCGCATCGTCGGCGAAAGCGGCTGCGCGGAGCCGTCGCGCGTCATGGATCAGCTCATCAACGGCGCGGACTGATAATTCCCGATCAAAGCCGGTGACAAGCTTTTTACGGGCTTTACATGGTTGGACGGGCCATGCAAAAACCCGCCTCCAACAAATGCATAGGAGAATTCGTTGAAACCCGAAGAACTGAGAAAACTCGACGCCTATTTCAAACGGACTTTCAAGAATCCCGGCCTTGAAGTGAAGGCGCGTCCGCGCAAGGACGATTCGTGCGAGCTTTATCTCAACGACGAATTCCTCGGCCTCATCTACAAGGACGAAGACGAGGGCGAGCTGTCCTATAATTTCTCGATGGCCATTCTGGACATCGACCTCTGATTCAGGTGAGGGCGGGCTGCGAAAGCTCGCCTGGACCTATCTTAAGATAGCTCATCTGGCGCCGGCCAGGTGAGCTGTGGCAAAGGACTGGACGGCTTCATCCAGCGCGCGCCATTCACCGAGCAGATGGCGCGGAAACCGGTAGAAAAGCTGCAGGCCGTTGCCGAACTGGATATCGCGCTCGCAGGCGCCGGCCATCTCCCTGGCAACGCTTTCATCAAGACAGCGTGCCACGAAATCGGGTTGATCCCCTCCGGCCGAGGAAACGGCCAGTTCCTCGCCGATATAGCCGCTCACCGGATGAAAGCTATGGAGCGTCAGCCCTGCGGGGCCGGCTTTTCCAGGCTGTTCGATCAAGGCCGAGTAGATCGGCAGATAGCGCCCCGACATGTCGCGCGACATGGTTCTGGGCTCAACCGAGAGGAAGAGAAGCTGTCGTCGCGGCGCGGTGAAATTGAAATCGCTGCGCGTTTTCTCGCTATACCCCGCCATCTCAGGCCATTTCAGATAAAGATCGACGCGGTTTGCAACGCCGTCGCGCCGCTGCGCGGGAAAGCGGATCATGTTTGATGGGATGGCGAGCACGTCATTGCCGATGACGATTTCGCGGATCGTCATGTCGTCCGTATGGCCGCCCATGGCAATCAGCGGGCCGAAATACCGGCCGCTGAGATTGATGGCGGCCGAGAGCAGGGCGAGGCCGAAAAACGCGTAGAAGACGCGCGTGAAGAAGCGGCTCTCCGTAATCGAAATCCCCGTCTGTGCCGTGCTTTGCATGGCTTGTCTTTTCCGCCTCGTCCGACCAGCCTCCATTATTGATTTTTATGGTTAATAGCTCGTGAATTATCGGGGCGCGCTTGCGGCGTTGCCGTCGCTCGGCCATTCTCTGCCACAGATATGCCGAACGGAAGGATGTTTCATGCCCATCTATGCGTTGGACGGCCACAAGCCGGAATTCGACGACCGCGAAACCAACTGGATCGCGCCCGACGCGACGCTGATCGGCAGAATCAGGCTGGGGAAGGGGGCAGGCATCTGGTTCGGCGCGGTGCTGCGCGGCGACAACGAGCCGATCGTGATCGGAGCGGATACCAATGTCCAGGAGCATACGGTAATGCACACCGATATGGGCTATCCCCTGACGATCGGCGAGGGCTGCACGATCGGCCATCGCGCCATGCTCCATGGCTGCACGATCGGCAATAACAGCCTTATCGGTATCGGCGCTATCGTGCTCAACGGCGCCCGGATCGGCAGGAACTCGCTGGTCGGCGCGGGCGCGCTGGTGACCGAAGGCAAGGAATTCCCCGACAACTCACTGATCGTCGGGGCGCCTGCCCGCGCCGTGCGGGTGCTGGATGAAGCTGCCATCGAGAAACTGAAGGCTTCGGCGCTGCATTACGTTGACAATGGCGCCCGGTTCAGGCGCGGCCTTGAGATCGTCTGAAACCAACGCCTTCCCTATAAAGGGAGGGAGCCGGCCCCGGGGATGGGACCGGCTCCCGAACCCGGTCGTTGGGGACGGGTGGGGACTCGACCGGGTTATCTCACTAGGCTTTTGCCCTATTCCTTGATGCTGCCCACCAGGATCTGGCGGTCGTCGTCGATTGCGACCCACACGCCGGTGTTCCGGGTCGATTGACGCTTGAGATATTGATATTCAGTCTGGTTCCAGACGAGGACGCGCGGCTCCAGATTGTCGAGGATGAAATCGCCGCGGTCGGTGCGCATCGTCAGCACCGCATGGCCGTCGCCATTCGTCTGGCGCACGACGGTGATCAGCAACGTGTTGACCGGAACCCCCGCCTCTTGCAGCAGTTGGCGCTTGAGCAGGGCATAATCCTCGCAATCGCCATATTTCGTGGGATAGGACCAGACTTCCGGCTTACCCCACATTTCCATGTCGGTGCGCGCCTCGATGGCGGTGTTGACCTGATTGTTGATCTCGATGACCTTGCGCCACAGATCCGGGGTCAGCACGACGGGCCTGTCCGATTTGCTGACAATATTGCACTCATCGGCATAGCGCTGGCAGAACTCGTAATGGCCGATCGGCTGCGTGGTGCGCCCGCCTGAATTCATCCAGGGGGAGGGCAGGCCAAACTGCGCCGCCTGCGCCGCCGCCGTGCCGATCAGAAAAAGAACCCCTGCCAAAACCGTCTTGCATTTCATTATGTTGTCTCCGAGTTGGAGCAACAATGACATGCAGAGTTTTAGTTCACGCGAATTTCGGAGAGAAAATCCAAATAAAAATCAGAGAAAACAAGTATAAAACTCAATTCAAATTTTAATTTTAAAAGTAAAAAATTGTAAAGGTGCTCAATTTGGTGGTTCAGTCAATCTGAACCGTTATCGTAGTATAGCGGGAGAGGCATGGATTCCAGTGACGAGCACTGGAATGACGGGGCGGGAATGAATTCGCCTTGTCGGGAACCGTTTCAGGGGCGTTGAGCTTTAGAGTTTGTCAGGACCGGCATGAAACAGCGCCCCTCTCGCCGTCATTCTCGGGCTTGTCCCGAGAATCTACCGCAGCCTAATCTGTCAGGACGGTAATCGCTTATCTTTTTCTTTATGGCAGATTCTCGGGACAAGCCCGAGAATGACGGCAGGATTACACGGTTTCCCTCATCTGCGATTTAGTTGAGTTCTGACAGACTCTAGCAGCCAACAGCCAAACTGCCATCATTCCAGTGTTCGTCACTGGAATCCATGCCTCAACCTTGCCGCCGCAACAGCGGTTCGGACGAGGCGCGCGAGTCGCTAAGCCGGATCTACCGGAACAGCTGGTCGAGCGCCGTGCGCTGCTGCACATGGGCGAACTCGATGGCGATGCCGTCTTCGAAATGGCGCACCACCGTTCCGCGCATCATGCCGAGCGTGACAGCCGTATGCAGCGCCGGGCGCACGTCGATCTCGACCGCCGCGCCTGAAAGCGAGAGATCGATGATGCGGCAGCGATATTGCCGCCCGTCTGGCATGACAAGGACGTTGTTCGGATTGCGCGGCGCAATACGCTCGTGCCGGCGGTCCTCAGGCAAGTCCAGCTCGTGCTTGTTGGCGAGCCACGTCAGCTGCGCAGCGAGCTTGTCCTTCTTGCGCTCCGAAGCGATGAGCGACATGGAAAAGCCGTCCGGCATCTGCCGGAGGACGGTGCCTTCGATCCGACCGATATGATCGACATAGGCGATGATGCGTTCGCCGATTCGCGCCAGCCCCTTGCCGCGCAGCAGAGCGCTGCCCGGTGACATCTCGACGACGATGCAGGTATGCTCGGACCGGTTCTCGAGCATGTAGCGCCCGTGGAGGTTCACCTTCACGGAATGGAAGTTCTCATGCGGAGTATCGCTTGCGATGTGGTTGTTCGCGATATTCTGCATTTCACCCTGCTGTGTTCCGGCCGACGCGTTGAATGTTGCCGGAAACGTAAAGAGCCGGAGTTAATATGCGGTAAGGAGCCGCATTTCCTCGTCAAACCTTGCCGCCGTCGAGGACGGTCAGGTGACGGATATGGCGTGGGGCGGGGGCGCTGAAAAAGCCCGGCATCTCGTAGGGACGCGAAACGGCGCGCGACGAGGCGACCGCCGCAGCGGCGAGGGGCTTTTCTTCGGCATGCAATTCGGCGCGTTTGGGGTCGATCAGGCTGATCGAAAGCACGCTGCTTTCGACGATTCGGTCCGCGCCCAGCCAGTAGGCGGGATCGAGCGCGATCATGGAGCCGATCAGCCGGGCTTCGGAGGCGCTGCCGGCGAGCGGCAGGAGCAGCGTCTCGAAGCTCGAGCGGCGGCCCGAATGGCTTTTGCCCTCATGGTCGATCACCGCCGCGGTCTTGCTTTCGAAGACAGTCTGCAGGAGCTGATCGATTGCCGCGCGGTCCTCCTCTTTCCACAGCGAGAGGAACCCCGTATTTCGCAGTTCGCCGCCGTGGATGGTGCATAGCCGCGTCCCGGCCAGGCGGAAACGCGTTTCCCCGTTTTCCGGCTTTTCCAGAATGAAAATGTCGGGCAGCCGCTTGCGAATCTCTCCCGGCTCGATCTCTGCTCTTTCCGGAGCAGGGCGCTTCTCGCGGATGCGGTTCCAGTATGCGAGAAGCTCTGCTGTTCCATCATGCTTCATCTGTGATGTCTCGTTTCCGAATAATGTGCTGTTTCGGCACATTTGTTGGCTTATGAATATCTCTTGCCAGACACAGTGCAGGAAGCGTGCCATCCGCGGTGCTGCGGTACCACCTTAACCTTTTGTTCATCCACTGCGCCGGGCTGTTAAGGTTAACAAAGGGTTTCTGTTGCGCGGGCGCCAGAGATATGAGCAGGATGGATCTCGAAGAAAGCTTTGTCTTTACAGCACTTTTGGGTTCATGACTATTCAGGGTTACGGGTGGGAGCTCGACCCGGCCGCTCAGGGGTAAATCCCCGAGCGGCCTTTTCTTTTACCAAAGCCTCTCATATCTAGAGCATCGGGCGCGGCGGATTTGGCGAATCGCGCAATGTCTCCGGAGAATCATTTGGACCGCGAGCAGACATCTGAACCCGTTTTCAACATCCCCGGAATTATCCTGGTTCTCATTGGCATTTGCGTCGCGGCCTTCCTCGCACAGAACTATGTGCTCGACGACCGGCAGAACCTCTGGGTGCTGATGAATTTCGCCTTCTGGCCGGCGCGGTTTTCTCTAGGGGGCGGTTTCGGCGATCCGGCCGCATGGCTGACGGCCGTCACCTATTCCTTCCTGCATGGCGGGTTTGCCCATATCGCCGTTAATATGGTGTGGCTTGCCGCCTTCGGCTCGCCTTTGGCCGGGCGGATCGGTACTGCCAGGATGATCATATTCTGGATCGCGACGGCAATCGCAGCCGCTTTTACCCATTATGTGATCCATCCCGACAGTGCGATGCCGCTGGTGGGCGCTTCGGGATCGATTTCCGGCATGATGGGGGCTGCCGCGCGCTACGGTTTCCGCCGGGTGCCCGATATGTTGCAGCAGAAGGGTAGATCGGAATTCGCCGGCCCGCTGCTGCCGGTCGGCGTTGCGCTGACATTGCGCCCCGTTCTGGTGTTCCTCGCCGTCTGGTTCGTCATCAATATGGTCACGGGGCTGATCTCGCTCGCCCCCACCGAATCGGCGGCGATTGCCTGGGAGGCACATATCGGCGGCTTCCTTGTCGGCTTCTTCGGTATAGCATTTCTCGACCGGCCGAGCCCGTTGGACGAGATGCGGCGTTATTGAACAAGGACTTGCTTTGCCCGGCGCATGCGCGCACCATATCTCCCCTATCTTGCCGGATGGGTAGGACGGTTCCGGCGGCTATGGCGCAGCGGCGCCGTGAGGAGGCAAAGCATGACGGTCAGATCTATCCTTGAACGCAAGGGCCGCAATGTCGTCAGCATCTCGCCGGATGCGACGATCGTCGAGGCAGTCGCCGTTTTGGCCATGCATCGCATCGGCGCGGTCGTCGTTTGCGACGACGAAAAGGCGGTGAAAGGCATCCTGTCGGAGCGCGATGTCGTCCGCGCCATCGCCGGAGAGGGGCCAGAGGCCCTCGATCGCAAAGTCTCCGATTTCATGACCAGCAAGGTGCATGTCTGTTATGAACAAAACACCGTCAACGAGGTGATGGAAGTCATGACGGTCAACCGTTTCCGCCATCTGCCGGTGGAACGTGACGGACGCCTGGACGGAATCATCTCGATCGGCGACGTGGTTAAACGCCGGATCGAGGAAGTCGAGCGCGAAGCCGAAGAGATCAAGGCCTATATCGCTACTGCTTGAAGGGAATAGGGGAATAGGGGAATAGGGTGGATTCCCTTACTCCCTTACTCCCTTACTCCCTTACTCCCTTACTCCCTTACTCCCTTACTCCCATCAAGATACCGCCGCACCGCATAGAGCGAGATAGCGGCCGCATTCGATACGTTGAGCGACTTGATCGCCCCCGGCATGTCCAGCCGGGCAAGCGCGGTCACCGTCTCGCGCGTTTTCTGCCGCAGGCCCTTTCCTTCGGCACCCAGCACGAGCGCGATGCGCGTCCCCGCGAGCGCCGCTTCCATTTCCTTGGGGCCTTCCGAATCAAGCCCGATGGTCATGAAACCGAGCCGGTGCAGCTCGCCCAACGCCTCGGCGAGATTGCGCACCTCGATATGCGGGATGATCTCTAGCGCGCCGGATGCAGCCTTTGCCAGGACGCCCGATTCCTGCGGGCTGTGACGCGCCGTGGTGATAAGGGCGCCCGCGCCGAAGGCGACAGCCGAGCGCAGGATCGCGCCGACATTATGCGGGTCGGTCACCTGGTCGAGCACCAGAAGCAGCGAACTTTCGCCCAGATCCGCGAGCCTTTTGGCAGGAAGCGGCTCCGCTTCGATCATAACGCCCTGATGGACGGCCTCCGACCCGGTTTCCCGGTCGATCGCCTTCGGCTCGACGATCTCGACGGGGAAGGGCAGGGCTTGTGCCTCTCCGATCTCCAGCCTGGCGAGCGCGTTTTTCGTCACCAGCATCCGCCGGATCCGGCGCTCGGGATTATCCAGCGCCGCGCGCACGGTATGAAGCCCGTAGAGCCGGACCAGCCCTTCGGGCGCGGCAGTCCCCTCGATGGCAGGTCTTGCGGGACGGTGCTTTTGCCCTATCTGTCCTGTCGCGGCGGCTTTGCGATCGCGGTGCTGGCGGCGAAGGCGCGCATAGTGGGAATCTTTGGGCGATTTGGGATGTTGGTCGTCACTCATGGCGACGCTTATAACGCGTCATATGACCTTGCGATAGAACCGTCAGGCGGCAAAAGAGCTTAATGATTTTTCTTTTCAGCGATCTCCTGTTGACAGGGGGGAGGCTTCTCTGCATAACGCCCCCCGCGGATCACCCGCCTGCCGAAAACGGGCGGGGTATTCGTGCGAATGCCTAGTCGCTCGACTCCGCTGGCAGTGACCGGAGGGGTGCCCGAGTGGTTAAAGGGGACGGACTGTAAATCCGTTGGCTTAGCCTACGTTGGTTCGAATCCAACCCCCTCCACCACTGCCGGAGTTCGGAGTTGCGAGTGCGCGGGTATAGCTCAATGGTAGAGCAGCAGCCTTCCAAGCTGAATATGCGGGTTCGATTCCCGCTACCCGCTCCAGATTCTTGAAGAGCGGTTTGGTGTGAGGAAGCAACCGACGGGCGGTTCGCCGTTCCGTCTCTGGATAAAACATAGGTCGGGCATACCGGCCGGGCGCAAACGGTTCTAGAAGACGAGAGAACGACGGCGATGGCGAAGAGTAAGTTTGAACGTACGAAGCCGCATGTTAACATCGGCACGATCGGCCACTCCCCGAAGGTTGCGCTTGTCATTAGAGAATGCCTGAGCAGGCGAAAATAACGGAGAGCTCAGATGGCGAAGAGTAAGTTTGAACGTACGAAGCCGCATGTTAACATCGGCACGATCGGCCACGTTGACCATGGCAAGACGTCGCTGACGGCGGCGATCACGAAGTACTTTGGCGAGTTCAAGGCGTATGACCAGATCGACGCGGCGCCTGAGGAAAAGGCGCGCGGCATCACGATCTCGACGGCGCATGTCGAATATGAGACGGAGAACCGTCACTACGCCCACGTCGACTGCCCCGGCCACGCCGACTATGTCAAGAACATGATCACCGGCGCCGCGCAGATGGACGGCGCGATCCTGGTGGTTTCGGCCGCCGACGGCCCGATGCCGCAGACCCGCGAGCACATTCTGCTCGCCCGTCAGGTCGGCGTTCCGGCGATCGTGGTGTTCCTGAACAAGGTCGACCAGGTCGACGATCCGGAGCTCCTCGAGCTGGTCGAGCTTGAAGTGCGCGAGCTTCTGTCGAAGTACGACTTCCCCGGCGACGACATTCCGATCGTCAAGGGCTCGGCGCTGGCTGCGCTCGAAGACTCCAACAAGGAGATCGGCGAGGACGCGGTGCGGGCGCTGATGAAGGAAGTCGATGCCTATATCCCGACGCCTGAGCGTCCGGTCGACCAGCCGTTCCTGATGCCGATCGAGGACGTGTTCTCGATCTCGGGCCGCGGCACGGTTGTGACGGGTCGCGTCGAGCGCGGCATCGTCAAGGTCGGCGAGGAAGTCGAGATCGTCGGCATCAAGCCGTCGACCAAGACGACCGTCACCGGCGTCGAGATGTTCCGCAAGCTGCTCGACCAGGGCCAGGCCGGCGACAATATCGGTGCGCTGATCCGCGGCGTCGGCCGTGAGGACGTGGAGCGCGGCCAGGTGCTGTGCAAGCCGGGTTCGGTGAAGCCGCACACCAAGTTCGTGGCTGAAGCCTACATCCTGACCAAGGACGAGGGTGGCCGTCACACGCCGTTCTTCACCAACTACCGGCCGCAGTTCTACTTCCGCACGACGGACGTGACGGGTGTTGTGACGCTGCCGGAAGGCACGGAGATGGTGATGCCCGGCGACAACATATCGATGGACGTGACGCTGATCGTGCCGATCGCGATGGAAGAGAAGCTGCGCTTCGCCATCCGTGAAGGCGGCCGCACCGTCGGCGCCGGCATCGTGTCGAAGATCGTCGAGTAACGGCGACAACATATCGATGGACGTGACGCTGATCGTGCCGATCGCGATGGAAGAGAAGCTGCGCTTCGCCATCCGTGAAGGCGGCCGCACCGTCGGCGCCGGCATCGTGTCGAAGATCGTCGAGTAATAAGAAGATTGTGCAGGAGGTGCCTGTCCGTCCACACCGGGCAGGCGTCTACCGCGAACAAGGAACAGATGAAATGAACGGTCAAAACATCCGCATTCGCCTCAAGGCGTTTGATCATCGGATCCTTGACGCTTCGACGCGGGAGATCGTGTCGACTGCCAAGCGTACCGGTGCCAATGTGCGCGGACCGATCCCGCTTCCGACCCGGATCGAGAAGTTCACGGTCAACCGGTCGCCGCATATCGATAAGAAGAGCCGCGAGCAGTTCGAGATGCGCACGCACAAGCGCCTTCTCGATATCGTTGACCCGACCCCGCAGACTGTCGATGCGCTGATGAAGCTCGACCTGTCCGCAGGTGTCGATGTCGAGATCAAGCTGTAAGGCTTGAGGACGGAAGGAACGAACCCGATGCGTTCAGGTGTTATTGCACAGAAGCTGGGCATGACCCGCGTCTATAACGACGCCGGCGAGCATGTGCCGGTGACGGTTCTCCGCATGGAGAACTGCCACGTGGTGGCCCAGCGTACAGTTGAAAAGAACGGTTACACGGCTGTTCAGCTTGGCGTTGGCCTTGCCAAGGTCAAGAACACGCCCAAGGCGTTGCGCGGCCACTTCGCCGCTGCATCCGTTGAGCCCAAGGCGAAGGTAGCCGAGTTTCGCGTGTCGCCGGACAATCTCCTCGACATTGGCGTCGAGATCACGGCGGAACATTTTGTTCCCGGCCAGAAGGTCGACGTGACCGGTACCTCGATCGGTAAAGGCTTTGCCGGTTCGATGAAGCGCCACAATTTCGGCGGTCATCGTGCCTCGCACGGTAACTCGATCACCCACCGCGCGCATGGTTCGACGGGTCAGCGCCAGGACCCCGGCAAGGTGTTCAAGGGCAAGAAGATGGCCGGTCACATGGGTCAGACCCGCGTGACGACGCAGAACATCGAAGTTGTGTCCACGGATCTCGATCGCGGCCTCATTCTGGTCCGCGGCGCGGTTCCGGGTTCGAAGGGTGCATGGATCCTGGTGCGTGACGCCGTGAAGGCTTCGCTGCCCGAGAATGCGCCGAAGCCGGCCGGTCTCCGTCAGGCCGCACAGACTGAAGCAGCGTCGTCCGCGCCGGAAACGGCCGCAGCGACTGAGGGAGCCGAATAATGGATCTCACGATTACAACTCTTGAAGGCAAGGATGCCGGCAAGGTGAAGCTCTCCGAGGAGATCTTCGGTCTTGATCCGCGCGACGATATCCTTCAGCGCGTTGTCCGCTGGCAGCTCGCACGCCGCCAGCAGGGCACCCACAAGGCCAAGGGCCGTTCGGAAATCGACCGTACGGGCGCCAAGATGTACAAGCAGAAGGGTACGGGCCGCGCCCGCCATCATTCTGCTCGCGCTCCGCAGTTCCGCGGCGGCGGCAAGGCCCATGGTCCGGTTGTTCGCAGCCACGAGCACGAGCTGCCGAAGAAGGTTCGCGCTCTCGGCCTGCGTCATGCGCTTTCGGCCAAGCTGAAGTCGTCCGACCTGATCGTCATCGACGATCTGGCCGCCAAGGAAGCCAAGACCAAGCTCTTGACGGCACAGTTCGCCAAGCTCGGCCTCGAAAACGCGCTGCTCATCGGCGGCGCTGAGATCGATGTCAACTTCCGCCGCGCTGCTTCGAACATTCCGAATATCGATGTGCTGCCGGTGCAGGGCATCAATGTCTACGACATCCTTCGCCGCGGTAAGCTCGTTCTTTCCAAGGCGGCGGTCGAAGCTCTCGAGGAGCGTTTCAAATGACTGATCTTCGCCACTATGACGTGATCGTCAGCCCGGTCATCACCGAGAAGTCCACCATGGTTTCTGAAAACAACCAGGTGGTCTTCAACGTGGCCCGCAAGGCGACGAAGCCGGAAATCAAGGCTGCGGTCGAAGCGCTGTTCGGCGTGAAGGTGACCGCGGTGAACACTGCAGTGCGCAAGGGCAAGGTGAAGCGGTTCCGCGGCATCGTCGGGCGCCAGAGCGATGTCAAGAAAGCGGTCGTGACGATTGCCGAAGGGCAGTCCATCGATATTTCGACTGGTCTTTGAGAGGCCGTGGAGTAAAGACAATGGCACTCAAGCATTTTAACCCCACCACGCCCGGCCAGCGTCAGCTGGTCCTCGTGGATCGCTCCGAGCTCTACAAGGGCAAGCCGGTCAAGTCTCTGACCGAAGGCTTGACGAAGAAGGGCGGACGCAACAATTACGGCCGCATCACCGCCCGTTATCAGGGCGGCGGTCACAAGCGCACCTATCGCTTCGTCGATTTCAAGCGTCGCAAGCACGACGTTTCGGCGACGGTGGAGCGTCTTGAGTACGATCCGAACCGCACGGCGTTTATCGCACTCATCCGTTATGCGGATGGCGAGCTGAGCTACATCCTGGCGCCGCAGCGTCTTGCTGTTGGTGACACCGTCATCGCCGGTCAGTCGGTTGACGTGAAGCCCGGCAATGCGATGCCGCTTGCGTCCATGCCTGTCGGCACCATCATCCACAATGTGGAGATGAAGCCTGGCAAGGGTGGTCAGATCGCCCGTTCCGCTGGCACCTATGCACAGCTCGTGGGCCGCGACCAGGGCATGGCGATCCTGCGCCTGAACTCGGGCGAGCAGCGTCTGGTTCATGGTTCCTGCTTCGCCACGGTCGGCGCGGTTTCGAACCCGGACCACGGCAACGTGTCGCTCGGCAAGGCCGGTCGCCGCATCTGGCTCGGCAAGCGTCCGAGCGTTCGCGGCGTCGCCATGAACCCGGTCGACCATCCGCACGGCGGCGGTGAAGGCCGCACCTCCGGTGGCCGCCATCCTGTTTCTCCGTGGGGCAAGCCCACGAAGGGCAAGAAGACGCGCTCCAACAAGGCGACGGACAAGTTCATCATGCGTTCGCGCCATCAGCGCAAGAAGTAAGAGAGGAAGTCTGAAGTGGCTCGTTCAGTTTGGAAAGGACCGTTCATTGACGGCTATCTTCTCAAGAAGGCTGAGAAGGTACGCGAAGGCGGTCGCAATGAGGTCATCAAGATCTGGAGCCGTCGCTCCACGATCCTGCCGCAGTTCGTCGGCCTAACCTTTGGCGTTTATAACGGCAACAAGCATGTGCCGGTTTCGGTGTCCGAGGAAATGGTCGGACACAAGTTCGGTGAATTCGCGCCGACCCGGACCTATTACGGTCACGGTGCGGACAAGAAGGCGAAGAGGAAGTAACGATGGGCAAGGCTAAGGCTCCGCGCCAGCTTAAGGATAACGAGGCGAAAGCCGTCGCCCGCACGATCCGCGTCAGCCCGCAGAAGCTCAACCTGGTGGCGAGCTTGATCCGCGGCAAGAAGGTGAGTGCGGCACTGGCCGATCTGACGTTCTCGCGCAAGCGGATCGCCGGCACGGTGAAGAAGACGCTCGAATCTGCGATCGCCAACGCGGAAAACAACCACGACCTCGATGTCGATGCGCTGATCGTCGCGGAAGCCTATGTCGGCAAGTCGATCGTGATGAAGCGCTTCCACGTCCGTGGCCGCGGCCGCGCGAGCCGGATCGAGAAGCCTTTCTCGCATCTCACCATCGTTGTCCGCGAAGTCGCGGAAAAAGGGGAGGCCGCATAATGGGCCAGAAGATTAATCCGATCGGCTTCCGCCTCGGCATCAATCGCACCTGGGATTCGCGTTGGTACGCGAACACCGGCGAATACGGCAAGCTGCTGCACGAAGATCTGAAGATCCGTCAGTATCTGATGGACGAGCTGAAGCAGGCCGCGATCTCCAAGGTCGTGATCGAGCGTCCGCACAAGAAGTGCCGCGTGACGATCCACTCGGCTCGTCCGGGCCTGATCATCGGCAAGAAGGGCGCGGACATCGAGAAGCTGCGTCGCAAGCTTTCCGAGATGACCAATTCGGAAGCCGCGCTCAACATCGTCGAAGTGCGTAAGCCGGAAATCGACGCGACCCTGGTCGCCCAGTCGATCGCCCAGCAGCTGGAACGCCGTGTGGCATTCCGTCGCGCCATGAAGCGCGCCGTGCAGTCGGCCATGCGTCTCGGCGCCGAGGGCATCCGTATCAACTGCTCGGGCCGTCTCGGCGGCGCTGAAATCGCGCGTATGGAATGGTATCGCGAAGGTCGCGTTCCGCTACATACGCTGCGCGCCGACATCGATTACGGAACGGCCGAAGCACAGACCGCCTACGGCATCTGCGGTGTCAAGGTCTGGGTGTTCAAGGGCGAGATCCTTGAGCACGATCCGATGGCTTCCGAGCGTCGCTCCGTCGAGGGCGAGGCCCAGGGCCATTCATCGAACCGCCGGCGCGAAAACGCCTGATTGGTCGGTTGCGGTCAAGAATTTTGGAGTAGAGAACAATGTTGCAGCCTAAGCGCACAAAGTTCCGCAAGCAGTTCAAGGGCCGTATTCACGGCGCGTCGAAGGGCGGTACGGAGCTCAATTTCGGTGCTTTCGGATTGAAGGCTTTGGAGCCGGAGCGCGTTACCGCACGTCAGATCGAGGCGGCTCGTCGCGCGATCACCCGTCACATGAAGCGTGCGGGCCGCGTGTGGATCCGTATCTTCCCGGATGTGCCGGTCACCTCGAAGCCGACCGAAGTCCGCATGGGTAAAGGTAAGGGTGGCGTGGATTATTGGGCAGCACGCGTTGCTCCAGGCCGCGTCATGTTCGAGCTTGACGGCGTACCGGAAGATGTGGCACGCGAAGCGCTTCGACTCGGAGCCGCGAAGCTTCCGATCAAGACGCGTTTCATCCAGCGCATCGCAGAATAAGAGAGGCAGCCATGAAAGCCGCAGAAGTTCGGGCGCAGAGCCTCGATCAGATGAATGACGAACTGGCAAAGCTGAAGAAAGAGCAGTTCAATCTGCGCTTCCAGAAGGCGACCGGCCAGCTCGAGAAGACCGCGCGTGTCAAGCAGATCCGCCGGGATATCGCACGTATCAAGACTATCGCCCGCCAGAAGGCGGCCGAAAGCAAGGCATAAGGAAAAGAATATCATGCCTAAACGCATTCTGCAGGGCGTTGTCGTCAGCGACAAGAACGACAAGACCATCGTGGTCAAGGTCGAGCGGCGCTATTCGCATCCGCTTCTCCAGAAGACCGTGCGCCAGACCAAGAAGTACAAGGCGCATGATGAGAACAATCAGTTCAAGGTCGGCGATATCGTTTCCATCGAGGAATCGAAGCCGATTTCGAAGGACAAGTGCTGGGTCGTCTTAACCGACGGTTCGGCGGGCTAACAAACAACAGCAATCGAGGGCAGGGCGATAACGCCTGACCCGGCTGAACGAAAAGAAGGCGGCCAGTCATGATTCAGATGCAAACAAACCTCGACGTCGCGGATAATTCCGGCGCCCGTCGTGTCATGTGCATCAAGGTGCTGGGCGGTTCGAAGCGGAAATATGCTTCCGTCGGCGACATCATTGTCGTTTCGATCAAGGAAGCCATTCCGCGCGGCCGCGTGAAGAAGGGTGACGTGATGAAGGCGGTTGTCGTGCGCACCGCCAAGGACATCCGTCGCGCCGATGGCAGTGTTATCCGGTTCGACAAGAACGCTGCCGTTTTGATCGATAACAAGAAAGAGCCCATCGGCACCCGTATCTTCGGACCGGTTCCGCGCGAGCTGCGCGCCAAGAACCACATGAAGATCATCTCGCTGGCTCCGGAAGTTCTGTAAGGGAGCAAGACGATGCAAAAGATTCGCAAAGGCGACAAGGTCGTCGTTTTGGCCGGCAAGGACAAGGGTCGCACGGGCGAAGTGCTCAGCGTTGCGCCCAAGGAAGACAAAGCCGTCGTTCGCGGCATCAATGTAGTGAAGCGCCACCAGCGCCAGACCCAGACGCAGGAAGCGGGCATCATTTCCAAGGAAGCCCCCATCCATCTGTCCAATCTGGCCGTTGCCGATCCCAAGGATGGCAAGCCGACCCGCGTCGGCTTCCGCATCGAGAAGGACGGCAAGAAGGTGCGTGTGGCAAAACGTTCTGGAGAGCTGATCGATGGCTGATGCAAAGATCGAACCGCGCTTGAAGAAGCATTACCAGGACGTTGTCCGCAAGGCGCTTCTCGAGCAGTTCAAATACGAAAACGAGATGCAGATCCCGCGCGTCGACAAGGTCGTGCTCAACATGGGTGTCGGCGAAGCGACGGGCGATTCCAAGAAGCCGACGATCGCCGCCGATGATCTCGCGCTCATCGCCGGCCAGAAGCCGGTGATTACGCACGCGCGCAATTCCATCGCGACCTTCAAGGTCCGTGAGAATATGCCGCTCGGCGCCAAGGTTACGCTCCGTAAGGATCGTATGTACGAGTTCCTGGACCGGCTGATCACCATCGCGCTGCCGCGCGTTCGTGACTTCCGCGGCCTGAACCCGAAGAGCTTTGACGGCCGTGGCAATTTCGCCATGGGTATCAAGGAGCACATCGTGTTCCCGGAGATCAACTACGACAAGGTCGATCAGATCTGGGGCATGGATATCATCGTTTGCACGACCGCCAAGACGGATGATGAGGCGCGGGCATTGCTCCGTGCTTTCAACTTCCCGTTCCGGCAGTAACGACAAGCGTAGCGAGGTAATTGAAATGGCCAAGACTAGCGCAGTCGAAAAGAACAAGCGCCGCGTGCAGTTGGTTAAGCGTTACGCTGCAAAGCGTGCACGGTTGAAGGCGGTCGTTATGGACCAGGCCCTTCCGTTGGACGAGCGTTTCCGCGCGACCATCCAGCTTGCTGAAATGCCGCGTAATTCTGCAAAGGTCCGTATCCGCAATCGTTGCGAGGTTTCGGGTCGTCCGCGCGGTTTCTACCGCAAGCTCAAAATGTCGCGTATCGCGCTCCGCCAGCTGGGTTCGCTCGGCCAGGTTCCGGGCGTGGTCAAGTCGAGCTGGTAAGGGAGAAGCCCCATGTCTATGTCAGATCCTCTCGGCGATATGCTGACCCGCATCCGCAACGCGATCGGCCGCAAGAAGAGCAAGGTTTCCACCCCTGCCTCCAAGCTTCGCGCCCGCGTTCTCGATGTGCTTCAGTCCGAAGGTTATATCCGCGGCTACAGCCAGACCGAGTTTGAAAACGGCAAGGCCGAGATAGAAATCGAGCTGAAATATTACGAAGGCGCTCCGGTGATCCGCGAGATCACCCGCGTTTCGAAGCCTGGCCGCCGCGTTTATGTGTCGGTCAAGTCTATTCCGCAGGTCGCAAATGGTCTTGGTATCTCGATCCTGTCGACGCCGAAGGGCGTGATGGCGGATCACGAGGCCCGCGAACAGAACGTTGGTGGTGAGCTGCTCTGCCGTATTTTCTAATTCGGTAGACAGTACACAGATAAACGGACAGGTATAAAAATGTCTCGTATCGGTAAAAAACCCGTGCCGGTCCCGGCAGGCGTGACCGCCACCGTCGATGGTCAGACCGTCAAGGCGAAGGGCGCGAAGGGCGAGCTTTCGTTCGTCGTCAACGATGAAGTGCTGGTGAAGCTGGAAGATAACGCGGTTCATGTCGATCCGCGCGACCAGTCGAAGGATGCGCGCTCGAAGTGGGGCATGTCCCGCACGATGATCGCCAACATCTTCAACGGCGTGAAGGATGGCTTCGAAAAGAAGCTCGAGATCAACGGTGTCGGTTATCGCGCGGCGATGCAGGGCAAGAACCTGCAGCTTTCGCTGGGCTTCAGCCACGAGGTGATCTATGAGGTTCCGGCCGGAATCACGGTTGCCGTGCCGAAGCCGACTGAAATCGTTGTCAGTGGCATCGATAAGCAGCAGGTCGGCCAGGTCGCGGCTGAGATCCGCGAATATCGCGGACCCGAGCCCTACAAGGGCAAGGGCGTGAAATATGCTGGCGAGAAGATCGTCCGCAAAGAAGGCAAGAAGAAGTAAGGAACCCGCGTCATGGCATCGCCGAAAGAAACCATTCAGCGTCGCGCATCACGCGTTCGCCGTCAGATCAAGGCGGTCGCCAACGGCCGTCCGCGGCTCAGCGTGCATCGCTCTTCGAAGAATATCTACGCACAGATCATCGACGATGTGCGTGGTGTCACGATCGCAGCCGCCTCGTCACTCGATGGCGAGCTGAAGGGCATGCTCAAGACCGGTGCGGACACGGGTGCCGCCGCCGCTGTCGGCAAGCTTGTCGCGGAACGCGCCGTCAAGGCCGGCGTGAAGGAAGTCGTGTTCGACCGTGGCCCGTTCATTTTCCACGGCCGTGTCAAGGCCTTGGCCGAGGCCGCTCGTGAGGCCGGTCTGAGCTTCTAAAAAAATTAGCCAGGGTGTTACCTTCAAAGTGACTCTCTAACTTTAAATGTGTGCTTCCGGAAAAGAAAAAGGAACTAGGATATGGCACAGAGAGAACGTAGCCGCGATGATCGCGGTCGGGACGAGCGCGATAGCGAATTCGTCGACAAGCTCGTCCACATCAACCGTGTCGCCAAGGTCGTCAAGGGCGGCCGGCGCTTCGGTTTCGCCGCACTCGTCGTGGTTGGCGATCAGAAGGGCCGCGTAGGCTTCGGTCACGGCAAGGCACGCGAAGTACCGGAGGCGATCCGCAAGGCGACCGAGGCTGCCAAGCGCGACCTCATCTTCGTCCCGCTGCGTTCGGGCCGCACGCTTCATCATGACGTCGAAGGCCGTCATGGCGCCGGCAAGGTTCTGCTGCGCGCCGCCGCTGCCGGTACCGGCATCATCGCCGGTGGTCCGATGCGCGCCGTCTTCGAGACGCTCGGCATGCAGGACGTCGTTGCCAAGTCGCTCGGCTCGTCCAACCCCTACAACATGGTTCGGGCGACGTTCGATGCGCTGAAGCATCAGATGCACCCGAAGGATATCGCCGCACAGCGTGGCATCAAGTATTCGACCCTTCAGGCTCGCCGCCGTGATGTGGTCGGCGCCGAAGAATAGCCGACGCTGGCGCGGGCCCGTGGGCCTGTCGAAGACAAGGAATATGAGTGATGGCTGAGAAGAAGAAGGGCAAGACGGTCACGGTCGAACAGACCGGCAGCCCCATCCGTCGTCCGGCTGAGCAGCGTGCAACGCTGATCGGTCTGGGTCTTAACAAAATGCACCGCCGCTCGACGCTGGAAGATACGCCGGCAGTTCGCGGCATGATCGCCAAGGTTCAGCACCTCGTCCGCATCGTGGACGAGGCCTGATAACGCGGGAGATTGAAAAGATGAAACTCAACGATCTGCGTGAAAAGCCTGGCGCCGCCAAGGCTCGCAAGCGCGTCGCCCGCGGTATTGGTTCGGGTTCGGGCAAGACCGGCGGACGTGGCGTGAAGGGTCAGAAGTCCCGCTCGGGCGTCTCGATCAACGGCTTCGAAGGCGGCCAGATGCCGATCTATCGTCGCCTGCCGAAGCGCGGCTTTACCAATATCTTCGCCAAGAGCTACAATGTCGTGTCAGTCGGCCGCGTCCAGCAGGCCATCGATGCCGGCAAGCTCGACGCCAAGCAGGCCATCACCGCCGAGGCCCTCAAGGCCGCTGGCGTGATCCGCCGTCCCAAGGATGGTGTTCGCCTGCTCGCCGATGGCGAGATCACCGCTAAGGTGAGCTTCGAAGTGGCCGGCGCATCGAAAGCCGCCATCGAGAAAATCGAGAAAGCAGGTGGCTCGGTGAAATTGCCGGAAGCTGCCGCCGCTGCCGAATAAGCACAGGGCTGATAGCGGCCGTCTTCTGGTGGAGCGACGTTGACGTCTGGAACCGTGACTGTCACGTGCGTTCAGATGGTCAACTCGAAAGCTCCACCAGTCGCACGCAGTGATTGGTGGTCCCTTTCATTCCGATATTTGCTGATCTGTCGACGGCAGCAGGGGCAAATATCGGAACGGGACCATTAGCCGCGCTTGTACCTTTGCGCCTTTGCGCATATCTGGGGTAGGACCGCCACATGTTGGCGGGGGACAGACCGGAGATTTTCCATGGCATCGGCTGCAGAACAGCTTGCATCCAATCTGAATTTCTCGGCTTTTTCAAAAGCCGAAGAGCTGAAAAGACGGATCTGGTTCACCCTGGGTGCGCTGCTCGTCTACCGGTTCGGTACCTATATCCCGCTTCCCGGAATCAATCCCGATGCGCTGGCCCAGGCATTCCAGCAGCATAGCCAGGGCGTCCTCGGCCTTTTCAACATGTTCGCCGGTGGCGCGGTCGGCCGTATGGCCATCTTCGCGCTCGGCATCATGCCTTATATTTCCGCTTCGATCATCGTGCAGCTCATGACCTCGGTCGTGCCTTCGCTTGAGCAGTTGAAGAAGGAAGGCGAGCAGGGCCGCAAGGTCATCAACCAGTATACGCGCTACGGCACGGTTCTGTTGGCGACGGTGCAGGCCTACGCCATTGCTGCCGGGCTCGAATCGGGCAATGGCATCGTCACGGATCCGGGATTGTTCTTCCGTATCTCGACGGTCATCACGCTCGTCGGCGGCACGATGTTCCTGATGTGGCTCGGCGAGCAGATCACCGCGCGCGGCATCGGCAACGGCATTTCGCTGATCATCTTCGCCGGCATCGTCGCCAACCTGCCGCACGCCATTTCCGGCACGCTGGAACTGGGCCGCACGGGCGCGCTTTCCACTGGGCTGATCCTCGGTATCATCATCCTGGCGATCGTGCTGATCGCCGTGATCGTCTTCGTCGAGCGTGCGCAGCGCAGGCTACTGATCCAGTATCCCAAGCGTCAGGTCGGCAACCGCATGTTCCAGGGCGATACCTCGCATCTGCCGCTGAAGCTCAACACGGCCGGCGTCATTCCGCCGATCTTCGCCTCGTCGCTGCTCCTGTTGCCGGCGACCGCCGCAGGCTTTGCCAACACGCAGGATCTGCCCGGCTGGGCGACCACCATCCTGGCGGCGCTTGGCCATGGACAGCCGATCTATATGTTCCTTTATGCGGCGCTGATAGCTTTCTTCTGCTTCTTCTACACCGCGATCGTCTTCAACCCGAAGGATACGGCGGATCAGCTCAAAAAGCATTCGGGCTTCATTCCAGGCATTCGTCCCGGCGAGAGGACTGCGGAATATATCGATTACGTGCTGACGCGTATCACGGTCGTCGGCGCCATCTATATCGTGCTGGTCTGCCTCCTGCCCGAGTTTCTGATTTCGGCAACAGGTGTTCCCTTCTATCTCGGCGGCACCTCATTGCTCATCGTGGTCAGCGTGACGCTCGATACGGTCGCGCAGGTACAGGGACATCTGATTGCCCATCAATATGAGGGGCTTATCAAGAAATCGAAGCTTCGGGGAGGAAAGCGCAGCAAATGAGACTGATTCTTCTTGGACCTCCAGGAGCGGGGAAGGGGACGCAGGCCAAGCTTCTGGCACATAAGCACGGCATACCCCAGCTCTCCACCGGCGACATGCTTCGCGCCGCCGTCGCTCAGGCGACCGAGGTCGGCAAGCGCGCCAAGGCTGTGATGGATGCCGGGCAACTGGTTTCCGACGAGATCGTCAACCAGATCGTCTCGGACAGGATCGACGAGCCGGATTGCGCAAGGGGTTTCATTCTCGACGGCTATCCCCGCACCGTCCCCCAGGCCAAGGCCCTGGGGCAGATGCTGAAGGACAAGGGGCTGCGCCTCGACGCGGTGATCGAACTCAAGGTCGATGAAGCGGCCCTGGTGCGGCGCATGGAGAACCGTGTCGCGGAAACGACCGCATCCGGCGGCCAGGTTCGCTCCGACGATAATCCGGAAGCCTTCCGCAAGCGTCTGGTGGAGTACCGGGAGAAGACGGCGCCGCTGTCGGAATATTATGCCGGTACCGGTGAATTGAGGGTGGTTAACGGCATGGAAAACGTCGATGCCGTGACCGCCGAGATAGAGAGAATACTGATACCGGCCTGAGCATTTTGCAGCCAAGCGGAAAGCTTGGCGTCGGATAAATGCGACGAAAGCAAAGTGATCAGGACGGTATTTAAAAAGAAACGCCCGGGGAGTTGACTTTTCCCGGCGATTCCGCCAAAGACAGCACCAATTCGTTTAGTTTTGAATGGTCGGTGCCGGCGAAACGACAAGAGCCGATACCGGGCATTTTTGTGTTGTCCGGGTCAGGAGCAGGTCCAGGAAAAGTGTGAAGCGGTTTTCCGTCCGGACTTGCGATGAAATTAAGGTAGTGAGCGTCCGGACAGGACAGCGGCAACATTAAGGAGAATAGGCGTGGCTCGTATTGCTGGCGTCAACATCCCGACGAACAAGCGTGTTATCATTGCGCTTCAGTACATTCACGGGATCGGACAGAAGTTTGCTCAGGAAATCGTCGACAAGGTCGGCATTCCTTCTGATCGTCGTGTCAATCAGTTGACGGATGCTGAAGTGCTTCAGATCCGTGAGACGATCGATCGCGACTATCAGGTCGAGGGTGATCTTCGTCGCGAAGTTTCGATGAACATCAAGCGTCTGATGGACCTTGGCTGCTATCGCGGCCTGCGTCATCGCCGCTCGCTTCCCGTTCGCGGTCAGCGCACGCATACCAATGCGCGCACCCGCAAGGGCCCGGCCAAGGCGATTGCCGGCAAGAAGAAGTAATTAGAGTGAGTAGGGAATAGGGGTTAGGGAGTAGTCAGTAGGGTTTTAATCCTCTGCTCACTATTCCCTACTCCCTATCTCACTATTCCCTCTGGTGTAGCCGCTGGCGTTACGGCGGCGTTGAGATCAACGGAAGGACTACCATGGCCAAGGAAGCCACCCGCGTTCGCCGTCGCGAGCGCAAGAATATTTCGTCGGGCGTTGCCCACGTTAATTCGACGTTCAACAACACGATGATCACCATCACCGACGCGCAGGGCAATGCGATTGCCTGGTCGTCCGCTGGTGCTCAGGGTTTCAAGGGTTCGCGCAAGTCGACCCCGTTCGCAGCCCAGATGGCCGCTGAAGACTGCGCCAAGAAGGCGCAGGAGCATGGCATGCGTTCGCTTGAGGTCGAGGTTTGCGGTCCGGGTTCCGGCCGTGAATCCGCGCTTCGCGCGCTGCAGGCGGCCGGCTTCATGATCACCTCGATCCGTGACGTGACGCCGATCCCGCACAATGGTTGCCGCCCGCGCAAGAAGCGCCGCGTCTAACCTGCGATCTTAAACCGTACGAGCCCCAGTCGGGGCTCCTCTGCGGTTCCACGCTCTGTCGCCACGATTGGATGGTGGTGAAGGCAAGGACAAGGAAAAGCAAATGATCCAGAAAAACTGGCAGGAACTGATCAAGCCGAACAAGGTTGAGTTCCAGACCTCGGGTTCGAAGACCAAGGCGACCGTGATCGCCGAGCCGCTCGAGCGCGGCTATGGCCTGACGCTCGGCAACGCGCTGCGCCGCGTGCTGCTTTCTTCGCTGCGCGGCGCTGCGGTGACCGCGGTGCAGATCGACGGCGTGCTGCATGAGTTCTCCTCGATCGCCGGTGTGCGCGAGGACGTGACGGATATCGTCCTCAACATCAAGGAAATCGCCATCAAGATGGAGGGCGACGGGCCGAAGCGCATGGTCGTCCGCAAGGAAGGCCCCGGCGTGGTGACCGCAGGCGATATCCAGACGGTCGGCGATGTCGAGATCCTCAATCCAGATCATGTGATCTGCACCCTCGACGAGGGCGCGGAAATCCGCATGGAATTCACTGTCAACACCGGCAAGGGCTACGTCCCGGCCGACCGCAACCGCGCTGAAGACGCGCCGATCGGCTTGATCCCGGTCGACAGCCTCTACTCGCCGGTCCGCAAGGTGTCTTACAAGGTCGAGAACACCCGCGAGGGCCAGGTGCTCGACTATGACAAGCTGACGCTCAACATCGAGACGGACGGTTCGATCACCGGCGAGGATGCGGTTGCTTACGCTGCCCGTATCCTCCAGGATCAGCTTTCGATCTTCGTCAATTTCGAAGAGCCGCAGAAGGAAGCGCCGCAAGAGCAGGTGGCGGAGCTCGCCTTCAACCCGGCGCTGCTGAAGAAGGTGGACGAGCTGGAGCTGTCGGTCCGTTCGGCCAACTGCCTGAAGAACGACAACATCGTCTATATCGGCGACCTGATCCAGAAGACGGAAGCCGAGATGCTGCGGACCCCGAATTTCGGCCGCAAGTCGCTGAACGAGATCAAGGAAGTCCTGGCCTCCATGGGCCTCCATCTGGGCATGGAGATTCCGTCCTGGCCGCCGGAAAACATCGAAGATCTCGCCAAGCGTTACGAAGATCAATATTGAGAATACCGGCCAGACGCCGGACAGGAAAGATTGAAGGAGAAGGCTCATGCGCCACGGTAAATCAGGCCGCAAGCTGAACCGGACTGCCAGCCACCGCAAGGCGATGTTTGCCAATATGGCCGCATCGCTGATCGAGCATGAGCAGATCGTGACGACGCTGCCCAAGGCCAAGGAAATTCGTCCCATCGTCGAAAAGCTTGTCACCCTTGGCAAGCGCGGCGATCTTCATGCTCGCCGTCAGGCCATTTCGGCCATCCGCGACGCTAAGCTGGTCGCCAAGCTGTTCGATACGCTGGCAACCCGCTACGCCCAGCGCAATGGCGGCTATCTCCGCGTCATGAAGGCCGGTTTCCGCGCCGGCGACAACGCGCCTCTGGCGGTTGTTGAATTCGTGGAGCGCGATGTCGATGCCAAGGGCGCCAAGGACCGCGCCCGCACCGAGGCTGAAGAGGCCTCGACGGCAGAAGCGGCATAATCGCTTTCACATCTGAGATGAACAAGGGGCCGCAAGGCCCCTTTTTCGTTTGGGGGAGCCGGCGGGGCCCAGCATATGCAGGATTTCAAAACTGCGAAGCGATTTTCGGTTTGACCGTTCCGGAATGGATCCCCAGGGGCACGAGGATCCATTCCGGAACATCGCCACTCCACCAGCGGTCAGAATTAGAGAATCGCTACCCGTGGCCCCGATTCCATCAAAATAGAAACCTCTCTACTTCCTGTAGTGGCCGTGCTCTATCTTTCCGCTGCGATAACGGTTCAGAACGATCTCAAGCAAATTGGCTCAACCGCGGAATCCTGTCGATTGCGGCAATCTGCGGATTGGATTTCATATTCCCGCCCCTTATCGCTAGCAATCATCCGATGCTTGCGGCTTGGCCGGCCAGGCTTTCCCGCCTATCTATCTCTCAGCACCAATTCCGGAGTTCCCCATGCCTTTCCGTTCTTCCAGGATCGTTGGTTTTCTTGCAGCGGCGATGACGATCGCTGCCCTGTCGTCTCCCGTGGCATCGTTTGCGCAGGAGAAAAGCACGACCGACATGCTGCGCGATACCTTCAAGGGGCTCCTCGATGGCGGTTCCGGCAAGACTGGCGACACCCAGCCGACTACGCCGCCTCCCGCGCCTTTGGGCAAGCAGATCCCGCTGAGCCGTGGTGACATGCAGTTGTCCTTCGCGCCGCTCGTCAAGGCGACGGCGCCGGCCGTCGTCAATGTCTATGCCGCACGGCAGGTGACGACCCGCTCGCCCTTTGCCGGCGATCCGTTCTTCGAGCAGTTCTTCGGTCGCCAGTTCAGCGGCCCGCCGCGCATCCAGTCCTCTCTTGGCTCCGGCGTGATCGTCGATCCGAGCGGCATCGTGGTGACCAACAACCACGTTATCAGGGATGCCGACGACATCAAGATCGCGCTCTCCGACGGCCGCGAGTTCGAAAGCCGCATCCTGCTCAAGGACGAGGCGACCGATCTCGCTGTCCTGAAAATCGACGCCAAGGAAGCCTTTCCGACCCTCGCATTCGGCAATTCCGACGATGTCGAGGTCGGCGATCTGGTGCTCGCGATCGGCAATCCCTTTGGCGTCGGCCAGACAGTGACGAACGGCATTGTCTCGGCGCAGTCGCGCACGCGCGTCGGTATTTCCGATTTCGATTTCTTCATCCAGACCGATGCGGCGATCAATCCCGGCAATTCCGGCGGCGCGCTGATCGACATGCGCGGCCAGCTCATAGGCATCAACACCGCCATCTACTCGCGCTCCGGTGGCTCGATAGGCATCGGCTTCGCCATTCCCTCCAATATGGTGCGCGCGGTGGTCGAGACGGCGAAGAAGGGCGGCAAGAACTTCGAACGTCCCTTCATCGGCGCCACCTTCCAGTCGGTGACGCCCGACGTGGCGGAAAGCCTCGGCCTGCCGCAGCCCTACGGCGCCCTGATCACGGCCGTCACCGATGGCGGACCGGCAGCGAAGGCCGGGCTCAAAGTCGGCGATCTGGTCCTCTCCATGGATGGCGTGCGTGTCGATAACCCGGATGTGCTGGCTTATCGGACTTCGACGGTGGGCATCGGGAATATCGTGAAATTGAACGTCCTGAGCGGATCGCAGCAGCGCGAGGTGCAGGTGACGCTCGCGAGACCGCCCGAGCCGGTGGCCGCAAAAACCCAGATCATTGAAGGCGAAAACCCGCTCGCCGGTGCCGAAATCACCGATCTGACGCCGGAGAATACCCGCCAATTCCGCCTGCCCAGGACAACGCGCGGTGTGGTGGTGACGGGCGTCTACCGCAACTCGCCCGCCATGCGGCTCAATCTGCGCAAGGGCGATATCATCCGCAGGGTCAACGGTGTCGAGATCAAGACGGCTGGCGATCTGACCGAGGTGCTTTCCGCCGGCACGAGCCTCTTGTGGCGCTTCGAGTTCGAGCGCAACGGCGCTATTATTCGACAATATATCCGTTAGCCTTTAGGCATAGGGCATGACCGACCTTTTCTCCGCCAGTATCGATCCTCAGGCCGACCGCAACCGGCCGCTCGCCGATCGCATGCGTCCCCGCCACCTTTCTGAGGTGACGGGACAGCCGCATCTGACCGGTCCCGAGGGCGTGCTGACGCGCATGATCGCCTCGGGCACGCTCGGCTCGATGATCTTCTGGGGGCCGCCCGGCACCGGCAAGACGACCGTGGCGCGGCTGCTTGCCGGCGAGACCAATCTGGCCTTCGAGCAGATATCGGCGATCTTCTCCGGTGTCGCGGATTTGAAGAAGGTATTCGACGGCGCCCGCGCGCGCCGCATGTCGGGCCGGCAGACGCTGCTCTTCGTCGATGAGATCCATCGCTTTAATCGTGCGCAGCAGGATTCATTCCTGCCGGTGATGGAGGACGGCACCGTTATTCTGATCGGCGCGACGACCGAGAACCCGTCCTTCGAGCTGAACGCCGCGCTTTTGTCGCGGGCGCGTGTGCTGACCTTTCATCCCCATGATGCGACAAGCATCGCCACGCTTCTTGCCCGCGCCGAGGAGAGCGAAGGCCGCAAACTGCCGCTCGACGAGGAGGGTAGGGCAAGCCTCGTCCGCATGGCGGATGGCGACGGCAGGGCGGCGCTGACGCTTGCCGAGGAAGTCTGGCGTGCCGCGCGCGAGGGAGAAACCTTCAATGCCGCCCAATTGCAGGAGATCGTGCAGCGCCGCGCGCCGGTCTATGACAAGAGCCAGGACGGCCATTACAATCTGATTTCGGCGCTGCATAAATCCGTGCGCGGATCGGACCCGGATGCAGCGCTCTATTATCTCTGCCGCATGTTCGACGCGGGCGAGGATCCGCTCTATCTCGGCCGCCGGCTGGTGCGCATGGCTTCGGAGGATATCGGCCTTGCCGATCCGCAGGCCCTTGTCATCGCCAATGCCGCCAAGGACGCCTATGATTATCTCGGTTCCCCGGAAGGTGAGCTGGCCCTGGCGGAGGCCTGCGTTTATCTGGCGACAGCGCCGAAATCGAATGCCGTCTACACCGCCTATAAGGCGGCGATGCGCGCGGCCAAGGAAAACGGCTCGCTCGTTCCGCCCAAGCATATCCTCAATGCGCCGACCAAGCTGATGAAAGGTGAGGGCTATGGCGCGGGCTACGCCTATGATCATGACCAGCCCGACGCATTCTCGGGCCAGGACTATTTCCCCGAGGCGATGGGCCGCCAGAACTTCTACGATCCGCCGGAGCGCGGTTTTGAAAGGGAAATCCGCAAACGGCTGGATTATTGGACCAAGCTGCGGCGCGAGCGGCAGGGGTAATCCATAGGGGAGAGCTCGGGGTCGTTTGGCGGCCCCGAACGATATCGGCTTAAAATTTCAGCCCACATGCCCGTCGAATGGCGATCTGCACCGGCGAGGGCGGTAGTGCCGGGTCGAACTCGGCCTTGGGCAAGAGCGGTGGCTGCGCCATGAAGCGGGGTTCTTTTCCACGGTGCGGCTGTGCGGCGTGGACGAGAAATGGATGGCACAGATAGACCGAGCCTGCCGCTCCGGTCGCCAGTTCCACTGCGCAGTCTTCCGTCGAGGCGTAACCATCGGCCGATAGCTGCCGGAGCGTCGCACCCCTCTCGCCGAATGGAAGCAGCTCCCGCGCAATGGTCAAATGCGAGCCTTTCCTTATCCGCGTGGGTGCGTCATCGGTCCCGATGTCGGAGAACAGGAAAAGCATCAGCAAGGCGCGCCCGCTGCTTTTCACATTGACGCGCCATTCCATGAAATCGGGGCTGTCGCCGAAGCTCATATCCACATGCCAGCCATCATCGCCGGGAGCGTCCGGCGAGGGAAAGCGGATAGGGAAGGTGCCAAGGCCCTTGGGCTGAAGCCAGCGCCCCTCGCCAGCGAGCTGATCATAAGCCTTGTGCAGAAGCGGCGTGTTGGCCGCCTCGATGAAGGGCGGGGTAGACATGAAGCCGACCCGGATGACCGGGTCTCTCCAACCCTCAGGCTCGTCCGGGGAAAGCCCGATCTCGCGCCAAAGTTCGTCCCTGCATTGCCTTGCAAGGTCGGCACTGAAGGCATTTTCGATTTTGACGAAACCGGTATCGATGAAATCCTGCACCTGACGGGCGGTCAGGCCATTGTCTTGAATTTTCGGCATTTAAACATTCTCCGCAGCGGCCCACGCATAAGCGCGACCGTGTTGATCTCTCATGGAACAGCTTGAGAAGCCGTTCAGATCAGCGGGAAGAATGTGGACATGAACATCATGGGCGGAAACTACGGCCTGTGCTGAATGAAATCAAGAGCCTGCTGCCGCTATGCGCGCCCATAGGTTCAGCCAATTGGGCGGATATATGAACCTGTCATCTTTACAAAAAGCCCGGCATTGCTGCCGGGCTTTTCCGCATCTCAAGCCGATAGGCGTTTACGCAGCCGCACCTTTGAGCGGGAAGGGCGTGACGTTGCCCTTGTCCTTTTCCGCATCCTCGGCGATGAGGCCGCCGGCCCTGAGAAGGGCTGCAAACCGGCCGTTCTGGCTGGCAAGCTCGTCGAACCTGCCTGATTCAACCAGATGCCCCTTGTCGAGGAACAGGACGAGATCGGCATTGCGCACGGTCGACAGACGGTGAGCGATGATGAAGGTCGTGCGGTTGTCGCTGAGCTCGTCGATCGCATCCTTCACCTGCGCCTCGGTCTCGACGTCGAGCGCGCTCGTTGCCTCGTCGAGAACCAGGATAGGCGCGTTCTTCAGCACCGCGCGGGCGATCGCCAGACGCTGCCTCTCGCCGCCCGAAAGCTGCGATCCGCGTTCGCCGACGACCGTATCGTAACCGGCGCTCTTGGAGAGGATGAAGTCGTGCGCGGCGGCGGCGCGGGCCGCGGCATGCACCTCCTCGTTGGAGGCGTCCGCCCGACCGATGCGGATATTGTCCTCGATCGAGCGGTTGAACATGCCCGCATCCTGGAAGACGGTCGCAATCGCATGACGCAGCGAATGGCGGCTCACTTCGCGCGTATCCACGCCGTCGATGAGGATACGACCATGCTGCGGATCGTAGACGCGCTGCAGGAGATTGATCAGCGTCGTCTTGCCGGCGCCCGTCGGACCGACGATCGCCACAGTCTGGCCGGCCTTCGCCTCGAAGGAAACGTCATAGACGCCCTGGCCGGAATTGGCGAACTCGTAGGTCACGTTGTCGAAGATGATATTGCCCTCGACATGATCGAGCGAGCGGGCGGAAGCCGGCTCCTGGCGTTCGGCGGTCGAATCCTCCATCTGGAAGAATTCTTCCAGCTTGGCGCGCGCCGTCACCGTCTGGTTGACGAAATTGCTGATCTGGTCGAGACGGCCGATCATCAGCTGTGCGAAGCCGATGAAGGCGACCACCTGGCCGACGCGCAACTCGCCCTTGGCGACGAGATAGGCGCCGAGAAGCAGGACGATGACCATGGAAATGGTGGAGGCCATGCGGTTCAGACCGCTCGCCAGCGCCCACCAGTTGAGAACCGGGTTCTGCGCCTGAAGAAGGCGGTCAGCAAATTGCTGCAGCGACTTGGCTTCCTCGCTGATGCGATTGTAACTTTGCAGCACGGCGACATTGCTGATCGAATCGCTGACATGCTCGAAGACCTTGTGGTGGTGGCGCTCGACGGCGGCCTGGCCGCCCTTGGTCTTACGCGTCACCAACTGGCCGATCATCACATAGATGACGCCGAGGATGACGAGAACCAGCGACAGCCGCATATCCATCTGCATCGCGGTCGGCACGAGAATGGCGAGCCCCACCACGGTGGAAAAGTGGTTGCGCAGAAATTCGAGCCAGAGTGTGAAGAGCGATTCCGTCGCACGCAACAGCGTATGCAGCGCGTTCGAGGTGCCGCGCGTATGATGCCAGGAGAGTGGCATGGTGATGACACGCTCGAAAGAGCTTGAGAGCACGCTGAGGCGCAGCTTATGCGCCAGCCTGTCCGCTCCGCGCGCCACCAGCACGACAGCGACGACGTTGAACACGCCGAGACCCGCCCACATCGCCAGCGTCGGCAGGGTCGCGCCCTTGTCGGAGATGGAATCGATCACCCGGCCGAACAGAACGGGTTCAGCAACGGTTACACCCGCCAGCACGATATTCGCCGCGCATAGAAGGATGGTTGACCACTTGTCGGCTCCCAGATATCGCAGTGATCTCCAGTAAATGCTCAGCAAGGACAATTTGCCACTCCAAGGGTTCGAGACATTTCAGACGCCAGCTAGATAGTGCGTGGTGCGTGCGCCGCAATAACCCATGCAGTCAGGTAGTGGCGGTTCCGTGACTATTGAAACCATAATTTGCAACGGCCTGTAACTGGCCGTGATCAAAGAGCTTTTTGCATCTGGATGACACGTTACGTCAATGTTTTTTATATCGCGTGAGGATACGCGCCTTCGCTTTGATAAGCTTGGGCGTTTTTCGAAGGCGGCATGCGTTCCAGTGTGCACCTGCGAATTGTGGCTCGCATGAGAAGCCGGCTGATGGTAGAGCAGGCCAATTCAGAACTGGGTTAAGGAAATATGGCGGGTGTAGAACAAAAAACGGTTGATGCGGGCGAGGCGGGCATGCGGCTCGACCGCTGGTTCAAGGTGCATTATCCCGGTCTCGGCTTCGGCCATCTCCAGAAGCTGCTGCGCTCGGGCCAGGTCCGTGTCGACGGCGGCCGCGCCAAGGCCGATACCCGCGTCCAGCCCGGCCAGACCATCCGCGTTCCGCCGTTGGGCGTCGACGAGAAATCCGCCGGGCCGCTGACCGGCCGCACCATCCGCAACCAGGGCGATGCCGACGTTCTGGCCCAGATGCTGCTTTATGAAGATCCCAAGGTTTATGTCTTCAACAAACCTGCCGGATTGGCTGTGCAGGGCGGATCGGGCGTCTCGCGCCATGTCGACGCCATGCTGGAGGCCTGGCGCAACAAGAAGGGCGAGAAGCCCCGGCTGGTGCATCGTCTCGACCGGGATACGTCAGGCGTACTGGTTGTCGCAAAGACGCGCGGCGCCGCCCAGGCGCTCACCGCCGCCTTCCGCGAGCGCGATACCAAGAAGACCTATTGGGCGCTGGTGAAAGGCGTGCCGCGCAAGCGCGAGGACAAGATTTCCACCTGGCTCGTCAAGGAGGCGACGCCCGATGGCGACAGGATGCGCGTGTGCGAGCATGGCGAGCCGGATTCCGATCACGCAGTTTCCTATTACCGCGTCGTCGAGACGGCCGGCCGCAACCTCGCCTGGCTGGAGATGGAGCCCTATACCGGACGCACCCACCAATTGCGCGTCCACGCCGCCCATATCAGCCACCCCATCATCGGCGATCCCAAATATTTCGAGGCCGACCAGAACTGGGAATTTCCCGGCGGTCTGCAGAAGCGCCTGCATCTCCATGCCCGCCGCATCCGCATTCCCAATCCCGGCGGCGGCATCATCGATGTGACCGCGCCGCTGCCGCCGCATATGGTGCAAAGCTGGAACCTTCTCGGTTTCGACGAGGCGCTGGCGGAGGCGGATTGATGAAACTCGTCCTCTTCGATTGCGACGGCACGCTGGTCGACAGCGCCGGCGTCATCCACCGCTGCATGGCGCGCACCTTTGCCGAGGCCGGCCTGGCCGAGCTTCAAGAAGCGGACACTCGCTCGATCATAGGCCTCTCGCTCGATCATGCGATCGCCAGGCTCTTGAAATGCGAGATCGATGAGGGTGTTCAGAGGCTGGCGCAGCGCTACAAGGATCATTTCATCATGATGCGAGATGAGCCCGATTTTGCCGAACCGGTCTTCCCCGGTATTCCTCAACTCATCGCCGATCTTGGACGCCGCGACGATATCATTATCGGCATGGTCACCGGCAAGTCGCGGCGCGGCGTCCGCCGGGTTCTGGAGACGCATGGCCTGGGCAAACATTTCTTCGTCGTGCGCACCGCCGACGATTGCCCCTCGAAGCCGCATCCGGCCATGGTGCTGGAAGCCTGCGCTGAAACGGGCTTCGATCCGGCTGAGGCCCTTGTCGTCGGCGATGCCATCTACGATATGGAGATGGCGCGGGCGGCCGGCGCGACGGCCGTGGGGGTCTCATGGGGCTATCATACGCCGGAGGCATTGCATGCGAGCGGAGCGGACCATGTGCTCGATGCGCCTGCCGACCTGCTGACGCTGCTTGGAAGAAGTGAATTGCTCGATGCCTGATATGAAGCAGATGAAGACGCCACTGCCGAAAAAATTCTATGAGACCGTCACCGTGGCCGAAGGCGAGAGCGGCTACAGCGTCCATCTCGATGGCAAGCCGGTGCGCACGCCCGGACGGCGCGCGCTTATCCTGCCGACCGCCGCCGCGGCGCAGATCGTTGCCGATGAATTTGCAGACCAGAAGGATGTCATCGACCCCGCCCGCATGCCGGCGACCCGTCTGGCCAACACGGCGATCGACGGTGTCGCGGAGGAGCCCCAGGCAGTGGCGGAGGATCTGCTGCGCTTCGCCGCCTCCGACATGCTGTTCTACCGGGCGGAGGGGCCGGAGGCTCTCGTCCGGCGGCAGACCGATCGCTGGGATCCGCTGATCGACTGGGCGTCGTCCGCGCTCGGTGCACATTTCATCCTGGCCGAAGGGGTGATGCATGTCGCCCAACCGCGCGAGGCGATTGCCGCCTTCGGCGTTCACATATCGGCCATCCGCGAACCGGTCGCGCTCGCCGCGCTCCACACCATGACCACTTTGACCGGCTCCGCCATCTTGGCGCTCGCCATCGCCAAGGGCGAGATCAGTGTGAAGGAAGGCTGGAAGCTCGCCCATCTCGACGAGGACTGGACCATCGAGCACTGGGGCGAGGACGCGGAGGCCAAGGCGCTGCGCGACCATCGCGAGGAAGAGATGATGGCGGCCGCCGCGATGTTTGCCGCAACCAGATCATCGTAACGTCCATATTTTGCCCGTTTTAGTTGCTGATATCGGAGCCGTATAACTTGCAGGCGCATTCCGTGCGTCTTTCAGGAGCGCACAAAGGACGTGTTGTAAGTTATTGAATCTGTGCGTCGTCTTTTCCGAAGATAGATCTCGGTTTTGGTCGACGTGAAGGAGGAATTGTCCGATGTCGCGTCTCTCCATTTATCTGGCGTTGTCCATCGCGATTGTGCTGCTGGTTAGAGCAGCGCATCCCGGTAAGTCTCTGGATGACGAGGAGCTGATTTCCACAACACCCGAAGAAATCACAACAGGCTCGATTTCCCGGGATAAGAATTAAAATGCCAGAGGCGGAAAACGCCTTTCTCCAGGAGATGGGAAGCACCCAAACAAAAACCCCGGCAAAAGCCGGGGTTTTCTTTTCGCAGGGCCGGCCGTGATCAGACCGAGTAGTACATGTCGTATTCGACCGGATGCGGCGTCGTTTCGTAACGCAGCGTCTCGGCCATCTTCAGCTCGATGAAGGCGTCGATCTGGTCGTCGTCGAACACGCCGCCGGCCTTCAGGAAGCCGCGATCCTTGTCGAGGCTCTGCAGCGCTTCACGCAATGAGCCGCAGACGGTCGGGATCTTCTTCAGCTCCTTCGCCGGCAGGTCGTAGAGATCCTTGTCCATGGCCTGGCCCGGATGGATCTTGTTCTTGATGCCGTCGAGGCCGGCCATCAGCAGGGCGGCGAAGCCGAGATAGGGGTTCGCCGACGGATCGGGGAAGCGGATCTCGACGCGCTTCGACTTCGGCGAGGTGCCGAACGGAATGCGGCAGGAAGCCGAGCGGTTGCGCGCGGAATAGGCGAGCAGCACCGGCGCCTCATAGCCCGGGACCAGACGCTTGTAGGCGTTGGTCGACGGGTTGGTGAAGGCGTTGATCGCCTTGGCATGTTTGATGATGCCGCCGATGAAAAACAGGCAGGCTTCGGAAAGGCCGGCATACTCGTTTCCGGCGAAGGTCGGCTTGCCGTCCTTCCAGATCGACATGTGCACGTGCATGCCCGAGCCGTTGTCGCCGAACACCGGCTTCGGCATGAAGGTCGCCGTCTTGCCATAGGCATTGGCCACCTGATGCACGACATACTTGTAGATCTGCATCTTGTCGGCGTTGCGCACCAGCGTGTCGAATTTCAGGCCGAGTTCGTGCTGCGCGGCCGCCACTTCGTGGTGGTGCTTTTCGACCGTCACGCCCATTTCGGTCAGCACGGTGAGCATTTCCGAACGCATGTCCTGGGCGCTGTCGACCGGCGGAACCGGGAAGTAGCCGCCCTTGATGCGCGGACGGTGGCCGAGATTGCCCGTCTCGTAGTCGGTGTCGTCATTCGACGGCAGTTCGGTCGAGTCGAGCTTGAAGCCGGTATTGTACGGATCGGCCTTGTATTTGACGTCGTCGAAGACGAAGAACTCGGCTTCCGGGCCGACGAAGATGGTGTCGCCGATGCCGAGCGACTTGAGGTATGCCTCTGCCTTCTTGGCCGTGCCGCGCGGATCGCGGTTATAGGCCTCGCCGGAGATCGGATCGAGGATGTCGCACATCACGACCATCGTCGACTGAGCGAAGAACGGATCGATATGGGCGGTCTCGACATCGGGCATCAGCACCATGTCGGATTCGTTGATGGCCTTCCAGCCGGCGATCGAGGAACCGTCGAACATCACGCCGTCGGCAAACATGTCTTCGTCGACAACGCCGACGTCCATCGTCACATGTTGCAGCTTGCCCTTCGGATCCGTGAAGCGGAGATCAACGAACTTTACGTCATTGTCCTTGATCTGTTTGAGGATGTCATTTGCAGTCGTCATATTGTTTTTCCCTATTACACGACGATGGATGGTCTGCGTGAGGCGTGGCCAAGTCAGATCGCATCGATACCGGATTCACCGGTACGGATGCGGACGACTTCTTCAATGTTGGAAACAAAGATCTTTCCGTCGCCGATCCGGCCGGTCTGCGCGGCTTTGCGGATGGCTTCGATTGCCTGTTCGACGGATTCGTCGCCCAGGACGACTTCCACCTTCACCTTCGGCAGGAAGTCCACGACATATTCAGCCCCGCGATAAAGTTCCGTATGGCCTTTTTGCCGCCCGAAGCCCTTGGCTTCGGTGACCGTGATGCCCTGAAGCCCGACTTCCTGAAGTGCTTCCTTCACTTCATCGAGCTTGAATGGTTTGATGATGGCTTCGATCTTTTTCATCAGAGAACGGACTCCGCTTTCCCTTAAGGAAACGGACCTCGCGCCCGTTTCGCCCTGTTGTAAGCACGAACCATGCCAAGTCAGGAAGATTTTCCGGGTATGGCGATTTCTCTGTGCCGGAGCCGAAAAACGGGTAGAAATGCGCCATGCCGCCGGGGACACTTCCGGTCCTTAAGCATGTCCTGGAGCGGAGGATAGCGTCAAAATGGGCAAATAATGTGCAAAATGCATAATTAATGATCATTACTGCCGCTCATCTCGGCGGCATCGGCAACAAAAGGCAAGAACGCATGCATGAGCTTCTGACACCGGAGGAAATGGGAGAGGCGGACAGGCTGACCATCGCGGCAGGCCCGTGCGACGGCTACGCCTTGATGAAAAACGCCGGTGCTTCGATCGCCCGCGCCGTTCTCAAGCGTTTTCCGGATGCCGGCCGCATCGCCGTTCTCTGCGGTCCGGGAAACAATGGCGGAGATGGCTATGTCGTCGCACAGCTTCTCGGCGAAGCCGGACTGGCGGTGACCTGTTTCCGCAGCCATGCGCCCCGCGAGGGGAGCGACGCCTTTCTGGCCGAGGCCGATTATCGGGGCCTGGTTCGCCCCCTTGAGGATTTCACCATCGAGGATTGCGACCTCATTGTCGACGCCTTCTATGGCGCCGGTCTGGCGCGCCCGATCGAAGGCATCGAGAAATCAATCATCGAGGCGGTCAATGCGAGTGGCCTGCCGGCGGTGGCCGTCGATCTGCCGAGCGGCGTTTCCGGCGCGAGCGGCGGCGTGTTGGGAGCGGCCTTCGAAGCCACGTTGAGCATCACTTTCTTCCGCAAGAAACCTGGCCATGTCCTGCTGCCGGGCCGGGATCTCTGTGGCGAGATACTGGTGACCGATATCGGCATCAGGGAAGACGTGCTCGACAGAATTGCGCCGCGATGCTTTGAGAATACACCCGATCTCTGGCAGGCGGCATTCCCGCGCCTGTCGGACGATACGCACAAATACCGGCGCGGGCATGCGGTGGTCTTTTCCGGCGGAGCGACGGCGACAGGCGCAGCAAGGCTTTCCGCAAGGGCGGCGGCGCGCATCGGGGCAGGGGCCGTCACCATGCTCTCGCCGCCGGCTGCACTGCTCGTCCATGCTGTGCATCTGACCAGCATCATGCTGCGAAAGACGGAAGATGTTGCCGATGCCGTGGATTTCATCAGGGACCGCAAGGTGTTTTCCGCCGTGCTCGGTCCGGGCTTCGGCAATGCGGCGCGGATTCGCGAACTCGTCCCGGCGCTGCTGGATGAGCGCCGGACCGGGGAGGGCTTCAACGGGCTGGTACTGGACGCCGACGGCTTGACCGCGTTCGAAGACAATCCGGATGAATTATTCGGCGCAACCGGAAAAGCATCCGGTGCGCTGGTGCTGACTCCGCATGAGGGCGAGTTCCATCGCCTGTTCGGTTCGATCGGAGCGGATCGGACACTTTCGAAGCTGGAGAAGGCGAGGGCTGCATCAAAGCGCGCCAATGCGATCGTCATCTACAAGGGGCCGGATACGGTGATTGCCGCGCCCGATGGCCGGGCGGCGATCAACACCAACGGCACCCCGCTACTGGCAACCGCCGGTTCGGGCGACGTGCTGGCCGGCATGGTCGCCGGTTTGTTGGCACAGGGCATGCCGGCGTTCGAAGCCGCAACGGCCGCCGTATGGCTCCACGCGAATGCGGCGAAGCGGTTCGGTCCGGGTCTTATCGCGGAAGATCTGCCCGAGATGCTGCCGGAGGTGTTGGAGAATTTATGCCCGCGCCGTGGAGGGGCATTGGATCCCAGTGCTTGTCACTGGGACCCATGCCTCAACATTTCCACCAACACAACAGGTAAGAAATTACCCGTAAAACAATGGTTTAATCTCATCCTTTGAATCAATTACAGAGAAACTTCGTGCGCGACCTCAACCAGCAGTATCAACCCGCTCCATCAGCGCTCGCGCCGCATTCGGCGCCCGCACCTTGCCCTCGTGGATGAAATAGACGAACACGTCGCGCGGTTCCTTCGGCGCTTTATTCTCCGGATCGGCATAGGACAGATCGTCCGGGCTGCCGCCCTCGGCCCAGAGCCGCGCATGTGAAGCTTGAGTCTCGAGCGCCTCCGCGGGATAGCCGGTCTCGATCTCGTCCTTGCCCTTCTGCAGCCTGGCATAGACGAAATCGGCGGTGATGTCGGCGATTTCAGGATATTCGAAATGCTCGGCATAGGTGATCGCCACGCCATGCTTGCGGGCGAGCGCGATAAATTCCGGCACCGCGAATGAGGGATGGCGGACCTCGACGGTGTGGCGCAGCTTCAGCCCATCCTGCTTCTCCGGCAGAAGCTTGAGGAACGCCTCGAAATCCTCCGGATCGAACTTCTTCGTCGGCGCGAACTGCCAGAGGATCGGCCCGAGATGGGGACCGAGCTCCGTGATGCCCTGCGTCACGAAGCGCTCGATCGATTCCCCCGCTTCCGCCAGCACCCGGCGGTTGGTGACGAAGCGGTTGCCTTTCAGCGAGAAGACGAAGCCCTCCGGTACCTCGGCAGCCCATTTGGCGAAGGTTGCCGGCTTCTGCGAACCGTAATAGGTGCCATTGATCTCGATTGTCGTGAGCTGCCGGCTGGCATATTCAAGCTGCCGCTTCTTGGGCAGGTCGTCCGGATAGAACGTCCCCTCCCAAGGTTCGAAAATCCAGCCGCCGATGCCTGCTCGGATCGTGCCTGCTTTTGTCATGCCGACCGCCTTTCTGTTGTAAGAGCATCTTCTATCATCGTCATCCTCGGGCTTGACCCGAGGATCCACGGCAAGGAGGCATAAACGATACTATCATCCGCAATGGGATTATGAATCCTCCGCCGGATATCCCACGCTGGATTGCGTCGGTGCGACGCAACTGTCAGTGTCCCCTCCGCCGTGGATCCTCGGGTCAAGCCCGAGGATGACGATAGGAGAGCGGGCTATTCCGCTGCTTCCGCCTTGCGCTTCGGCCGCCGCTCCAGGAGCTCTCTCAGGAACTGCCCGGTATAGGAACGCGGCTCCTTCACGATATCCTCCGGCCTGCCGACGGCGACGATCTCGCCGCCGCCATCCCCGCCCTCGGGACCGAGGTCGATCACCCAGTCGGCGGTCTTGATCACTTCGAGGTTGTGCTCGATGACGACAACCGTGTTGCCCTGTTCGACCAGCTCATGCAGCACTTCAAGAAGTTTGGCCACGTCGTGGAAATGCAGGCCGGTTGTCGGCTCGTCGAGGATATAGAGCGTGCGGCCGGTCGCACGGCGCGACAGTTCCTTGGCAAGCTTGACGCGCTGGGCCTCGCCGCCTGAAAGCGTCGTCGCCTGCTGGCCGACCTTGATATAGCCGAGGCCAACCTTGTTGAGCGTTTCCAGCTTGTCGCGCACGGCGGGAACGGCAGAGAAGAACTCAGCGCCTTCCTCCACCGTCATGTCGAGCACGTCGGCGATCGACTTGCCCTTGAACAGCACCTCCAGCGTTTCGCGATTGTAGCGCTTGCCGTGGCAAACGTCGCAGGTCACGTAGACATCCGGCAGGAAGTGCATCTCGATCTTGATGACGCCGTCGCCTTGGCAGGCCTCGCAGCGTCCGCCCTTGACGTTGAAGGAGAAGCGCCCCGGCTGGTAGCCGCGCGCCTTTGCCTCCGGCAGGCCGGCGAACCAGTCGCGGATCGGCGTGAATGCACCGGTATAGGTGGCCGGGTTCGAGCGCGGCGTGCGCCCGATCGGCGACTGGTCGATGTCGATCACCTTGTCGAGATATTCCAGCCCGTCGATCCGGTCGTGCTCGGCCGGGTGCTCGCGCGAACCCATGATGCGGCGCGAGGCCGCCTTGAACAGCGTCTCGATCAGGAAGGTCGACTTGCCGCCGCCCGAAACGCCTGTTACGGCGGTAAAGGTGCCGAGCGGGATTTCGGCCGAGACGTTCTTCAGATTATTGCCGCGCGCGCCGACCACCTTGATGCGCTTCGATTTGGAGATCGGTCGCCGCTCACCCGGAACAGCGACTTCCATCGCGCCCGAGAGATATTGCCCGGTCAGCGATTTCGGGCTGGCCATGACTTCGTCGGGCGTGCCCTCGGCGATGATCTGCCCGCCATGAATGCCGGCAGCCGGGCCGATGTCGACCACATAGTCCGCCGTCAGGATCGCATCCTCGTCATGCTCGACAACGATGACCGTGTTGCCGAGGTCGCGCAGATGGCGCAGCGTATCGAGAAGCCGCGCATTGTCGCGCTGATGCAGGCCGATGGACGGTTCGTCCAGGACATAGAGAACGCCGGTCAGGCCTGAGCCGATCTGCGAGGCAAGCCGGATGCGCTGGCTCTCGCCGCCCGAGAGCGTGCCGGAATTGCGCGAAAGCGTCAGGTAATCGAGGCCGACATCATTGAGAAAGCGCAGGCGCTCGCGGATTTCCTTGAGAATGCGCGCCGCGATTTCCCGATGCTTCTCGTTGAACGTCGCGTCGATGTCGCGATACCACGCATCCGCCTTGCGGATCGACATTTCCGTGATCTGGCCGATATGCAGCCCGCCGATCTTGACGGCGAGCGCCTCGGGTTTCAGCCGGTAGCCGTTGCAGGCGGGGCAGGGCGTCGAGGACATGAAGCGCTCGATCTCCTCGCGCGACCATGCCGAGTCAGTTTCCTTCCAGCGCCGCTCCAGATTGGGGATCACGCCCTCGAAGGTCTTGGTGGTCTTGTAGGAGCGCAGGCCGTCGTCATAGGCGAAGGTGATTTCCTTCGCGCCGGTGCCGTGCAGGATGGCGCGCTGCGCCTCTTCCGACAGGTCGCGCCAGCGGTCGCCGATCTTGAAGCCGTAGGTCGCCCCCAGCGCTTCCAGCGTCTGGTTGTAATAGGGCGACGACGACCGCGCCCATGGCGCGATGGCGCCCTCGCGCAACGTCACGCTCTCGTCCGGGATGATCAGATTGGGGTCGATCGCCTGCTGCGTGCCGAGACCGTCGCAGGTCGGGCAAGCGCCGAAGGGATTGTTGAAGGAGAACAGCCGCGGCTCGATCTCCGAAATCGTGAAACCCGAGACAGGACAGGCGAATTTTTCTGAGAAGAGCAGCCGCTCATGCGTCTCGTTCTTCGATTTGTTGGCGGATTCGCTCGCCGTCTCGCCAGCCGGAAGCGGCTTGTCGGCAAATTCGGCGATCGCCAGCCCATCAGCGAGCCGCAGGCAGGTTTCCAGGCTGTCGGCCAGACGCGAGGCGAGATCGGGCCGCACCACCACGCGGTCAACCACCACGTCGATATCGTGCTTGTATTTCTTGTCGAGCGCCGGCACCTCGCCGATCTCGTAGAAGGTGCCGTCCACCTTGACGCGCTGGAAGCCCTTTTTCTGCAGCTCGGCCAGCTCTTTCTTATATTCGCCCTTGCGCCCGCGCACCATCGGCGCGGTGATGTAGAGCCTTGTGCCTTCCTCAAGCGCCATCACCCGATCCACCATCTGGCTCACCGTCTGGCTCTCGATCGGCAGCCCGGTCGCCGGCGAATAAGGCACGCCGACGCGCGCGAAGAGCAGGCGCATATAGTCGTAGATCTCGGTGACAGTGCCGACCGTCGAGCGCGGATTGCGGCTCGTCGTCTTCTGCTCGATGGAGATGGCGGGGGAAAGCCCGTCGATCTGGTCGACATCGGGCTTCTGCATCATTTCCAGGAACTGGCGCGCATAGGCCGAAAGGCTCTCGACATAGCGGCGCTGTCCCTCGGCATAGATCGTGTCGAAGGCGAGCGACGACTTGCCGGAACCGGACAGGCCCGTCATGACGATGAGCTTGTCGCGGGGCAGGTCGAGATCGACATTCTTCAGATTGTGTTCGCGCGCACCGCGTATGGAGATATATTTCTGATCGCTCATTCGCGCCCTGCCATCCTGTCATCCGCGAAAATCAACCGCAGCATCCGGTCCTGCAAGACCAGCGCCACCATGCATTGAGGCACGATCCGGAAGGCCGGAGAGGCGTTCCTCCCGAAATCATGCATGAGATGTAATTATCGCAACGCCCATATGCCATTCGCACATGGCGTCTTGGTGAAATCGTCTCCCCGAATGAAACCGGCGGCTTCCACTCAGAAGATAGAGCTTTATTAGCACCGGAACAAACATCGAACAACCGTTCGTTCAGATAAGCCATGCGAAATGTGATGACAAGATCGTTGACGAAGCCTCCTGACAAGAGCAGTATTTTCCTGTCGGTCGCAGGCAACGATTGATGATTGTATGGACGAGCAATCATTGAGGAATGTGTCGGGCGGCCGTTCGCAACGCAGACTGACAGGAGGAAGAGGAGATGAGTCCGCCTGATAGTTGCCCCGAGGCTTCGTCCTGAGACGGAGCCACAACCGGTGAGCCTGCGCCATCCGTGACGCGGCGCGAGCCGATTGCCGAAAATCTATTTCATGCAAGGGAAACGGAATGCGAGACGTTTCCTTCAGAGCCTGTCGGTGAATCACTACCGGCAAGAAGGGTGATCCCCAAAATCGAGCCCCGCGCGCCAGAGACAGAGAGCGGCGGGGCTATTTCGTGCGGTTGTTCTGCGGAAAATCGTGCGACTTTTGCCGGAAATCCCGTTATATCCGTCGGAGAACACGATATTCTGCTTGCAATTCAGGTGGTTTTAACTAGAACAAAAAGAGAACGATAACTCTTGTGGATAGTTCCGGCTAATTTCCATACGGTTGGCACTCAAGTGCCTCGCTCCTGTATGGTGTCGGCAACACGGTAATTGGAGTAGGTTTCATGGCAGGTAGCGTCAACAAGGTCATTCTGGTCGGCAATCTCGGGGCGGATCCGGAGATCCGGCGCCTGAACTCCGGCGATCCGGTGGTCAATCTGCGCATCGCCACCTCCGAAACCTGGCGCGACAAGCAGACCGGCGAGCGCAAGGAAAAGACCGAGTGGCACAGCGTCGTCATCTTCAACGACAATCTGGCAAAGGTCGCCGAGCAATATCTGAAGAAGGGCGCCAAGGTTTACATCGAGGGCTCGCTGCAGACCCGCAAATGGCAGGACCAGACCGGCAATGACCGGTATACGACGGAAATCGTGCTGCAGAAGTTCCGTGGCGAATTGCAGATGCTCGATTCCCGCGGTGAAGGCGCTGGCGGCGGCCGTTTCGAGAGCGGCGGACGCGGCAACCAGATGTCCGATTATTCTGACAACAGTTCGGATTTCGGCCGCTCCAGCCCGTCGCAGGGCGGCGGCGGTGGTTTCTCCCGCGACCTGGATGATGAGATCCCGTTCTGAGGCGGCGGATCGCAGCTTCGATTCATCTCGCATTGGACCATCAGCCCCATGTTGAAGATCCGGCTTGCTGGAACGCGCCGACATTTGGCGTAGGGGGTTAGTGCCGCCTTGCCGTGGATCCTCGGGTCAAGCCCGAGGATGACGGTGGGAGGGAGGGTGCCGCTAACCTTCGGCGTATCGCCAGCCATCTGCAAATCAGTCGGCCGCCACGCTTGTGATGTTGGCATTGCCGCATCATCCTACAGCCGTCATCCTCGGGCTTGACCCGAGGATCCACGGCAAGGCGGCAGGAACCCTGCTGTCACCCGCGACGGAATAGTGGTGCGGTGAGGGGGATATCTGGCGACACAGAAGGATTGAAATGGGTACGTAGCGATCGTGCCACACTCACCCCGCCACCAGCGCCTTGACGCCATCCGCCACAAACTGCACCGCCAGCGCCGCTAGGATGACGCCGAGGAGCCTTGTCAGGATGGAGCGGCCGGTTTCGCCGAGGAAGCCGTCGACCCGTTCGGCGAGCAGGAACACCAGATAGGAAAGCACGATACAGGCGAGGATGATCAGGATCAGCACCAGCCGCGACGCCGTATCGTAGAACGAGCCGCCGAGCAGGATCGTCGCCGAAATCGCGCCGGGGCCGGCGATCAGCGGAATTGCCAGCGGAAAGGCCGCGATATTGCGGATATGGTCGCGGGTGATCGCCACCTTCGCGCTTTTTTCATGCCGCTCCTGGCGACGCTCGAAAATCATCTCGAACGCGATCCAGAAGAGCAGGAGGCCGCCGGCGACGCGGAAGGCGCCGATGGTGATGCCGAACACGCCGAGGATCTGCGCGCCGGCGACGGCGAAGAGCGTCAGCACGCCGAATGCGATAATGCTGGAGCGCATCGCCACCTGGCCGCGTTCCTGCCGATCCATGCCGGTCGTCAGCGCCAGGAACAGCGGTGCGAGCCCCGGCGGGTCGATGGTCACGAGCAGCGTGACGAAGGCGCTGAAGAGATTGTCGTAAAAGCCCATCGGATGCGGTTTTCCTGTTCCGGTTGCGTGATTGTAGCCGAAGTCGGCTGCACAATTTCTTAAGACTGGCCTGTTGGGAAATCGTGCAGGAATTGTCGGCGCTGGCGAGGTTCTTGCAGTCGCCACCGCGGAGGTGTTCCACAGGCGACCGTGGTGTGCGTCACGGCAATCGTGGCGCGATTGTGGCCGATGATTCGGCGGCTTCGTTAAGATATTTCTATCACATTGAAATATAAGGGTAATTATCCCCTGTTAAAACACTCGGAAATTGGTGTTTCCAGGCGTTTTCCGCTATAAGGGCAACATCGATTCTCGCATGAAAGACCTTTGAACAGTGTCAGATCAAACTCCGCCGCCCGGTCCGCAGGATCCCAACGGTATCGAGCCGATTTCCATTGTCGAGGAAATGCAGAGCTCCTATCTCGCTTACGCGATGAGCGTGATCGTGAGCCGCGCGCTTCCCGACGTGCGCGATGGCCTCAAGCCGGTTCACCGGCGCATCATGCACGCCATGAACGAGATGGGGCTCGCCTGGAACCGTCCTTATCGCAAGTCCGCCGGTGTCGTCGGCGAGGTGATGGGTAAGTTCCATCCGCATGGCGACGCCTCGATCTATGATGCGCTCGTGCGCATGGCGCAGGACTTCTCGCTGCGTGATCCGCTGGTCGACGGGCAGGGCAATTTCGGTTCCATCGACGGTGATCCGCCGGCGGCCATGCGTTACACCGAGTGCCGCCTGGAAAAGCTTTCCGAGACGTTGCTCGAGGATATCGACAAGGAAACGGTCGATTTCCAGGATAATTATGACGGCCGCGAGCAGGAGCCGACTGTTCTGCCGGCGCGGTTCCCGAACCTTCTGGTCAATGGCTCCGGCGGCATCGCCGTCGGCATGGCGACCAATATTCCGCCGCATAATCTGAGCGAGGTCATCAACGGCTGTATCGCCCTGATCGACAATCCGGCGATCGAGCTGCCGGAGATGATGGAGATCATACCGGGGCCGGACTTCCCGACCGGCGGCATCATTCTCGGCCGTTCCGGCATCCATTCGGCCTATTCGACCGGGCGCGGCTCGATCGTCATGCGCGGCCGTGTCCAGATCGAGAGCATGCGCGGCGACCGCGAGGCCATCGTCATCACCGAGGTGCCTTACCAGGTGAACAAGGCGACGATGATCGAGAAGATGGCCGAGCTGGTGCGCGACAAGCGCATCGAGGGCATTTCCGACCTGCGCGACGAATCCGACCGCGAGGGCTACCGCGTCGTGGTCGAATTGAAGCGCGATACGGTCGCCGATGTCGTGCTCAACCAGCTTTACCGCTATACGCCGCTTCAGAGCTCGTTCGGCGTCAACATGGTGGCGCTCAATGGCGGCAAGCCGGAGCAGATGACGCTGCTCGACATGCTGCGCGCCTTCGTCTCCTTCCGCGAGGAAGTGGTCAGCCGCCGCACCAAATATCTTTTGCGCAAGGCGCGCGAGCGCGCGCATGTGTTGGTCGGCCTGGCGATCGCCGTCGCCAATATCGACGAGGTGATCAACCTGATCCGCCGCGCCCCCGATCCGGCGACCGCGCGCGAGCAGTTAATGGAGCGCCGCTGGCCGGCGATGGACGTGGCGCCGCTGATCGCGCTGATTGACGATCCGCGCCATAAGCTGAATGAGGACAACACCTATTATCTCTCCGAGGAACAGGCGCGCGCCATCCTCGACCTGCGCCTGCAGCGTTTGACCGCGCTCGGACGTGACGAGATCGCCGACGAATTGAACAAGATCGGCGAGGAAATCCGCGATTATCTCGATATTTTGGGATCGCGCATCCGGATTATGAACATCGTCAAGGAAGAGCTCGCCGCCATCCGCGACGAGTTCGGCACGCCCCGCCGCACCGAGTTGGGCGAGGGCGGCCCGGAGATGGACGACGAGGACCTGATCGCCCGCGAGGACATGGTCGTCACCGTCAGCCATGCCGGCTACATCAAGCGCGTGCCGCTTGCCACCTATCGCGCCCAGCGGCGCGGCGGCAAGGGCCGCTCCGGCATGGCGACGCGTGAAGAGGATTTCGTCACGCGGCTGTTCGTGGCCAACACGCACACGCCGGTCCTGTTCTTCTCCTCGCGCGGCATTGTTTATAAGGAAAAGGTCTGGCGCCTGCCCATCGGCACGCCGCAGTCGCGCGGCAAGGCCCTCATCAACATGCTGCCGCTCGAGCAGGGTGAGCGCATCACCACCATCATGCCATTGCCGGAGGACGAGGCAAGCTGGGCGCAGCTCGACGTCATGTTCTCCACGACGCGCGGAACGGTGCGCCGCAACAAGCTCTCCGATTTCGTCCAGGTCAACCGCAACGGCAAGATCGCGATGAAGCTCGAGGAGGAGGGCGACGAGATCCTCTCCGTCGACACATGCACCGAGTTCGATGATGTGTTGCTTACCGCGGCCGGTGGACAGTGCATCCGCTTCCCTGTGACGGATGTGCGCGTCTTCGCCGGGCGCAACTCGATCGGCGTGCGCGGCATCAATCTCGCCGAGGGCGACCGCATCATCTCCATGGCGATCCTTGGTCATGTGGATGCAACGCCCGCCGAGCGCGCTGCCTATCTCAAGCGCTCCATCGCCGAACGGCGCATGCAGGGCGGCGAGGATGCCGAGGATATCACCGTGGTCGGTGAGGAAGTCGGAGCGGAAGCCGAACTGCCGGAAGATCGCTATCAGGAGCTGAAGGCGCGGGAGCAGACGGTTCTGACCGTCAGCGAATATGGCTATGGCAAGCGCTCGTCTTCTTATGAGTTCCGTATTTCCGGCCGCGGCGGCAAGGGCATCCGCGCTACCGATACGTCCAAGACAGACGAGATCGGCAAGCTCGTCTCGCTCTTCCCCGTTGAGCCGAAGGACCAGATCCTGCTGGTTTCGAACGGTGGTCAGCTGATCCGTGTGCCCGTCGACGGCATCCGCATTGCCGGCCGCTCCACCAAGGGCGTGACGATCTTCAACACCGCCGATGGCGAGAAGGTCGTCTCCGTCGAGCGTATCTCCGAATCCGAGAATGAAGAGGTCGGGGAAGAGAACGGGCTTGAGGAAAACGGTCAGATCGACGGCTCGGCGCCTGACGAAACAGCTACCGAAGAATGATCGGAAAATGAAAAGGCGGTGCACGACGGCACCGCCTTTCAGCCTTGCTGGAGGTCAGGCTTGAAACTTGTGTCAGCGGTGGGGCAGGTGGCGCACGCTGTTGATGTTGAAGACCGGCTCCGCAATCCTCTGCCGTGTGGCGTTTTCCTCTACCAGCAGAATGACGGCTGAAACCGCCATGGCGATCATCATGGACAGCGCGAGAAGAAAGATCAGCATCGGTACGTCCTTTCGCTTTCGCAAGTAACTACGCCTGAGCGCCGAAAAGGTTGCGTCGTTTCTGCATACTGTTGGATGCGCGCTGAATTCCTCCTGAAGCCGCCGTTCATCTTGAGTTCATAAAATCTGTCCCATGAATTGCGGCGCCGCTACTTACCATTGAAACCCTCCTTCAAACACGTTACGGCAGACATATGACTATCGCTCTCTATGCCGGATCCTTCGATCCCGTGACCAACGGCCATATCGACGTTCTGAAAGGGGCGCTGCGCCTTGCGGATGAAGTCGTCGTGGCCATCGGCATTCATCCCGGCAAGAAGCCGCTGTTTTCCTTCGAGGAGCGCGTCGAGCTGATCGGCAAGGTCGGCAAGACGATCTTCGGCGCCGATGCGAAGCGCATCAGCGTGGCGTCGTTCGACAGGCTCGTCATCGATGCGGCGAGGGAAAATGGCGCCTCGCTCATGGTTCGCGGCTTGCGCGACGGAACGGATCTCGATTACGAGATGCAGATGGCCGGCATGAACGGCACCATGGCGCCGGAGCTGCAGACGGTGTTCCTGCCGGCGGACCCGGCCGTGCGCACTATCACCGCCACGCTGGTTCGCCAGATCGCGTCGATGGGCGGCGACACCAGTCCTTTCGTTCCGGCTGTCGTTGCCGAGGCGCTGAAATCCAAATTCAAATCCTGAGTGGAGAACCTTCCATGTCTATGTTCCGTACGGCTGTCGCCGTTGCCGCTTTTTTCGCGTTTTCGCTGATGGCGTCCCTTTCCGCCCGCGCCGCCGATCCGGAGAACACGCTGGTCCTGACCTTGAAGGACGGCGATGTGGTGATCGCGCTGCGCCCGGACCTCGCGCCCAAGCATGTCGCGCAGATCAAGGAACTGGTGCGCGAGGGCGCCTATGATCATGTCGCCTTCCACCGCGTCATCGATGGCTTCATGGCGCAGACCGGCGATGTCCAGTACGGCAATTCTGCGAAGGGCTTCGATGCGTCACGCGTCGGCACCGGCGGATCGAGCAAGCCGGACCTGCCCGCCGAGTTCTCGAAGGAACCCTTCGTTCGCGGCACCGTCGGCATGGCCCGTTCGGCCAATCCGAATTCCGCCAATTCGCAGTTCTTCATCATGTTCGGCGACGGCGCGTTCCTGAACGGCCAGTATACCGTGGTCGGTCAGGTCGTCAGCGGCATGGATGTCGTCGACAAGATCAAGAAGGGCGATCAGGCCAGCAACGGCTCGGTCACCGGTCCCGACGAGATCGTCAAGGCCACCATTCAGGCCGACAAGAAATAAAACCCGTACCAACGAGAAGGAGGCCCGAGATGGCTTACAAAGACCCCGAAAACACGCTCGTCCTGGAGACCACCAAGGGCAAGGTCGTCATCGAACTCTATCCCGATCTCGCTCCCGCCCATGTCGCCCGCATCAAGGAGCTGGCCCGCGAGAACGCGTATGACGGCGTCGTCTTCCACCGCGTCATCGACGGCTTCATGGCGCAGACCGGCGACGTGCAGTATGGCAAATCGGGCGGCGAAAGCTTCAATCCGGCCCGCGCCGGCATGGGCGGTTCCGAGAAGCCGGACTTGAAGGCGGAATTCTCCAATGTGAACCACAAGCGCGGCACCTGCTCGATGGCGCGCAGCCAGAACCCGAATTCGGCCAATTCGCAGTTCTTCATCTGCTTTGCCGATGCGCCGTGGCTTGACCGGCAATATTCCGTCTGGGGCCAGGTGATCGAAGGCATGGAGAATGTCGACAACATCAAGAAGGGCGAGCCGGTGCGCGACCCCGATTCGATCGTCTCGGCGCGCGTTGCCGCGGATATCGCGGCTTAACTGGAAAGGCTGGGAGCGCTCCGGGTTAGGCTGTATTGCTACCTCTCCTGTCGTCATCCTCGGGCTCGCCCCGAGGATCCACGGCAAAGCGGCACTGACCTTCCCACCGCTCGGCGCGTTCCAGCGAGCGGAAACGATCAATACTCCACACTGGTGATTATGATCGCGTCGTGGGCAATAGTGTCGTTTTCGCTCCTTTGCGGTGGATCCTCGGGGCGAGCCCGAGGATGACGATAGGAAGAAAATGCGCGTAGACCTCTTCGATTTCGATCTTCCGGAAGAGCGGATCGCGCTCCGTCCCATGGAGCCGCGCGACCATGCGCGGCTTCTGGTCGTCCAGCCCGGTTCGCCATTCGCCGACCGGCGTGTCGATAATCTGCCTGATCTTCTGCAGCCCGGCGACGCGCTCGTTTTCAACGATACGAAGGTCATCCCGGCGCAGTTGGAGGGCATCCGCGAACGCGACGGTACGGTCGCGCAGATCAGCGCCACCTTGCACATGCGCGTTGGGCCGGATCGCTGGAAGGCGTTCCTGCGGCCGGGAAAACGGGTGAAGGAGGGGGAGCGCATCCGCTTCGGCCATGGCGGATCGAGCTGCTTCCTGGGCACGCTCGACGCAACCGTTGCCGAGAAGGGCGAGGCCGGCGAGGCGTTGCTCGTCTTCGATTTGAGCGGCGCCATGCTGGATGAGGCGGTTGCGGCGGCGGGGCACATCCCTCTACCCCCCTATATCGCCTCGAAACGCCCCGATGACCAGCGTGACAGGACCGACTACCAGACCGTCTATGCCCGCGAGGAGGGCGCTGTCGCCGCGCCCACCGCCGGCCTGCACTTCACCCCTTCGCTACTCGAAACGCTGAAACAGCGGGGCATCGAGGAGCATTTCGTCACCCTGCATGTGGGTGCCGGAACGTTCCTGCCGGTCAAGGCCGACGATACGAGCGAGCACAAGATGCATGCCGAGATCGGCCATGTTTCCGAGGAGACGGCACAAGCGCTCAACCGCGTGCGGGAACGCGGCGGACGCATCGTCTGTGTCGGCACGACCTCGCTGCGTCTTCTGGAAAGCGCGGCGGACGAGAATGGCGTGATCCAGCCCTGGTCGGGCGCGACCGATATCTTCATCACACCAGGTTATCGCTTCCGCGCGGTGGACCTGCTGATGACCAATTTCCATCTCCCGCGCTCGACGCTGTTCATGCTCGTCTCGGCCTTCAGCGGCATGGATACCATGCGTGCTGCCTATGAACACGCGATCCGCGAAGACTATCGCTTCTATTCCTATGGCGACGCAAGTCTGCTATTGCGCGCACCATCATGACGAGCACGAATTTCCAATTCAAAGTTCTGGCCACCGACGGCGCGGCAAGGCGCGGTGAGATCACCATGCCTCGCGGTACCGTCCGCACGCCCGCCTTCATGCCGGTCGGCACCGGCGGCACCGTCAAGGCGATGTATATGGACCAGGTGCGCGACCTCGGCTCCGACATCATCCTCGGCAACACCTATCACCTGATGCTGCGGCCAGGGGCGGAGCGCGTGGCAAAGCTCGGCGGCTTGCACGAGTTCGCCCGCTGGCCGGGCCCGATCCTGACCGATTCCGGCGGTTTCCAGGTCATGTCGCTGGCGCAGCTGCGCAAGCTCAATGAAAACGGCGTGACCTTCCAGTCGCATATCGACGGGCGCGCCTATGAGATGACGCCTGAGCGTTCCATCGAAATCCAGGGCCTTCTCGATTCGGATATCCAGATGCAGCTCGACGAATGCGTCGCCCTGCCGTCTGAGGAGCGCGATATCGAGCGGGCGATGGAGCTCTCACTGCGCTGGGCCGAGCGCTGCAAGGCGGCCTTCGGCGATCAACCGGGCAAGGCGATGTACGGCATCGTGCAGGGCGGCGACAATGCCCGCCTGCGCGCGCGTTCGGCGGAAGCGCTGAAGGCGATGGGCTTGAAGGGCTATTCGATCGGCGGTCTGGCCGTGGGCGAACCACAGGAAATCATGCTCGACATGCTGGAGGTGGTCTGCCCGATCCTGCCGACCGAAAAGCCGCGCTATCTCATGGGCGTCGGCACGCCGGACGATATATTGAAATCCGTGGCGCGGGGCGTCGACATGTTTGATTGCGTCATGCCGACTCGCGCCGGCCGTCATGGCCTTGCCTTCACCCGCCATGGCAAGATCAATTTGCGCAACGCTCGCCACGCCGAGGATCACCGGCCTCTGGATGAGGAATCGAACTGCCCCGCCGCCCGCGACTATAGCCGCGCCTATCTGCACCATCTGGTGAAATCGGGCGAGTTTCTGGGCGCCATGCTGCTCACCTGGAACAATCTCGCCTATTATCAAAGCCTGATGCAGGGATGCCGCGACGCCATAGAGGCCGGAAAATTCCAGGATTTTGCCGGTGTGACCCAGGAAAACTGGGCGCGGGGCGATCTTCCGGTGTTGTAGAGCCGTTCACTTTTGATGGAAACGCCGGCGGGACAGTGCCCCCTCTGGGCTGTCTTGAGCATGATGCCAAACCTTGCGAAGCGGTTTTCCGTTTTGACCGTTCAGGAATGGATCCTCGGGCTTAACCCGAGGATCCATTCCAGAGCATCGCCGCTCCACCAGCGGTCGGACATCAAAGCCATTGCTATCTAAAGCAACCCGATTCCGTCAAAACGGAAACCCCAACCATCAACCGACCAGTTCCTCATCGATTTCAATGAGATAGGGCTTGCCGTTTGCCCTTGCCCGCAGGAGGGCGGCGGGGAGTTCATCGAGCTTTGCCAGACGCTCGGCCGGGACACCATAGGCTTCGGCGATCTTGAGATAGTTGGGCGGCGTCGGGCGCACGCCAACGGGATCAACGGCGGCATCGTGCATGGCGCGCTCGATCTCCTGATAGCCGCGATTGTTCCAGACGATGAAGATGACGGGCGCTTTCTCATCCATCGCCGCGCCGAGTTCCCCCAGCACGAACTGAAAGCCGCCATCGCCGGCGATGCAGATGGTGGGGCCGTGCGGCGCACCGAGCGCCGCGCCGATCGCAGCGGGCGGGCCGAAGCCCAGTGCGCCGAAACCAGTGGCGGCATTGAACCAGCCGCCGGGGCGGTCATGATCATAATAGAGATTGCCGGAATAAATGGCCTGGGTGGAATCGCCGACGACCAATGCATTTGGCAGCGTGTCGCGCAGCATGTCGAGAAAGCGCACATGGCTTTGCGTTCTCGGTCCGATTGCCGCCCATGCGGCTTCTCTCGCCGTCCGGGCGCGCTCCGAGCCGGAGCCGGCGTTGCGCCGTTCAGGAAGCCGGGCGGCAAGCGCGGCCACCGCTTCTTTTGCCGATGCCTGGATAGGCAGAAAGGCAGCATGGCGGGCGAGCTGATCCGCATCGATGTCGATGCGGACGAGCCGCTGCAATTCGGGAAAACGGCCATCGCCATACATGTCGTAGTCGGTCGGCCCCATCTCGGTGCCGATCGCGATCACCAGATCGCTTTCGCCAAGCAGCCTGCGCACCGGTTGAAGGCTGGGGCTGGCCGGCACGAGCAGGGGATGCGCGTGCAGGATGCCGCGCGCATTGGTCGTCGCCACCACGGGCGCATCGAGCTTTTCGGCAAGATCCTTCAGATCCGCAGCGGCACCCTTTGCGCCGCCGCCGATCAGGATGACTGGCCGTTCGGCCGTAAGACAGAGCTGCGTCAGTTCCTCCAGTGTTTCCGCCGATAGCCGGGGAGGCGATGCGGTATCCGGCAAGCGGCGTGCATCGGCAAGCGGCTCGCCCATCACGTCGATCGGGATCTCGATATGCACCGGCCCCGGCCGGCTGGAGGCGAAGAGGGCGAACGCCCGCGCCAGAACCGCCGGCAATTCCTCCGCCATCTCGATCCGGTGCGAGAACATGGCGACCGTCCGCAGCATGGCGCGCTGGTCCGGCAATTCGTGCAGGTGGCCCATGCCCCTGCCGAGCGTATCGCGTTCATTGACGCCCGAGATGACCAGCATCGGAACGGAATCGGCGCGCGCCTGGCCCATGGCCGTGATGGTGTTGGCGATGCCTGGTCCGGTGATGACGAAGGCGATGCCCGGCTTTCCCGTGGCGCGGGCATAGCCATCGGCCATGAAGCCCGCGCCCTGCTCATGGCGCGGCGTCACATGCCGGATCTTCGAGGCGGCTAGGCCGCGGTAAAGCTCGATCGTATGGACGCCGGGGATGCCGAAAACGGTATCGACATCATAGGCCTCGAGCAGATGGACGAGGGATTCGCCTGTCGTGGTCATGCGTATTTCCGTGGCTGGAGACGGGATGCGAGGCGGATGATGCCGGCGCAGGCCGCATCGATCTTGTCGTCGGCGACACTCAGGCTGAGACGTAGATAGCCCGACAGATTGTCGCCGAAGGATTCGCCCGGCATCACCGCGACATGCTCCTCTTCGAGCAGCCGCATGGCGAATTCGTCGCCGCTCAAGCCCGTCGAACGGATATCGGCGAGAATGAACATACCCGCCTGCGGCACCTTGCTGACGATGCCTGCCACGCCGTCCAGCCGCTCGGAAATGCGCTCCGCCCGACGCAGATAATTCTCCCGCATGGCGGCGGCGACCGCAGATGGCCGGCCGAGGGCGTAGGCCGTCATGTCTGCGATGAAGGGCTGCACGCCGAACAGCATGGATTCCGAAAGCGGCAGCAGCCGCTGCGTGAATTCTTTCGGACCCACGCACCAGCCGCTGCGGAAACCTGGCGCGGCGTGGGATTTGGAGATCGAGGAGACGACCACCGTGCGCTCGGCCAGATCAGGAAGGTCGAGCGGGGAGGTGAACTTGCCGTCGAAGACCAGAAGCTCGTAGACCTCGTCCGAGACGATCCAGAGATTGTGTTTGCGGCAGACCTCGCCGATCTCAGCCAGTTCCCTTTCGTTGAGCATGGCGCCGGTCGGATTATGCGGGGTGTTGAGCAGCAGGACGCGCGCTTTCGGCGTGATGACCTTTTCGAGATCGGCGGCCTGCATGCGGAAGCCTTTTTCCGGGTGCAGCGGCACGGATACGCGTGTGGCGCCGGTGGCGCGGATCACGCCGTCATAGGTGGCATAAAGGGGATCGCCGGTGATGACCTCGTCACCATCTTCCGCGAGGCCCAGCATGACGACCGACAGGGCCGTCTGCGTTCCGGGAAAACACAGGACGTTCTCGGACGTGATCGGCCGGCCGGTCCGCTCGCCATATTTGGCGGCGAGCGCTGCAAGGACGCCGGGCTCGCCGCGCCCGTTGGAATAGCCGGTTCGGCCGGCGCGCATCGCCTTGTCGGCCACATCGATCATGTCCTGCGGCGTCGGAATATCGGGCTCGCCGATCGTCAGTTCGATGATCTCCGTTCCGGCTTTCCGCATCTGGCGTGCGCGGGTGTGGACGGCCCATTTCTCCGAGCCCAGCCCGGCCAGCCGGCCGGTAACGGACGCATAGCGCATCATACCGCGCCTCCTTCGATTTGCAGTGAGATTCCAAGAACCGCTTCTATGGCAGAAACGCCGGTTTCCGCCAATTCGCCTTCGGCGAACATATCGCCGGCAAGGCAGCCTTCCAGCCACAGGCCGTCGATGATCGCGTTGATGGCGATGGCATGGCGGCGGGTGTGATGCGGTTCGGCCGGTCTGCCGGCGGCAAGCAGCGCCTCGCGAATGAGGATTTCCAGTTCGTCGCGAAAGCCCAGATAGCCGTCGCGATGCGCGGCCGCCATGATGGGATCGGCGTGGACGAGGGCGATGAAACCCGCCCAGAGCGAGAGATTGTTCGGGTCCATGATGGGCTGGCCGAGATTGGCGGTGACGAATGCCGAAAGCCGCGCGCGTGCATCGTCGGGGGCGTTCTCCAGGGCTGCGCCCGCCTGAACCGTCATGCGGTCCATCACGGCGCGATAGGCGGCGCCGATGAGATCGTCCTTCGTGGGAAAATAATAGCGGATAAGGCCGGGCGTCACATCGGCGCGCAGGGCGATCTCGCGCACCGTCGCCCCGGCAAGCCCGCGCTCGGCGACGCATGCAAGCGTCGCGGCGATCAAATCCTCGCGCCGCTTGTCCTCGCCCTCCCGGCGGAAGCTCTTGCGTGTGGCGGTCTGCTCGGTCATGCCGCGTGTGCTCACCCGAAAAAATTACGGTACGCTGTATTTATACGCTTGCATAAATACAGCGCAAGTGTTGTGATGAAGCTAAATTGGGCAGCCAAGACCCATGATGAGAAAAGAGGCGGATCGAGTGACGTCATGATCAGACATGCGCAACCGTTACATATGGATGGCGTGGAATGACGGCGCCCCAAGCGGCAGTCATTGCGAAACCTCCCCATCCGGCAACGGCGGAACGGGCCGAAGCCATCCATATCTGGAACCTGCACAAGCGGTTCGGCGAGCTCGAAGTCCTCAAGGGCGTTTCCCTGACCGCGCGGGACGGCGATGTCGTTGCCCTGATTGGCGGCAGCGGTTCGGGGAAATCCACGTTCCTGCGCTGCATCAACTTCCTCGAAAATCCGACGAGCGGCGTCATCCGCATCAATGGCGAGAACGTGCGGATGGTGAGCGATGGCGAGGGCGGGCAATATCCGGCCGACCGGCGCCAGATCGAGCGCATCCGCAGCCGCCTCGGCATGGTTTTCCAGAATTTCAATCTCTGGCATCACATGACGCTTCTCCAGAACGTCGTCGAGGTGCCGATCCATGTGCTGGGCATGAAGCGCGACGAGGCCGTCGCCCTCGGTGAGCAATTGCTGGAGCGGGTGGGGCTTTCGGAAAAGCGGGATGTCTATCCGGCCTATCTCTCCGGCGGGCAGCAGCAGCGCGGCGCGATCGCCCGGGCGCTCGCTATCCGGCCGCGTGTCATGCTCTTCGACGAACCCACGTCAGCGCTCGATCCCGAGCTAGTCGGCGAAGTGCTCAAGGTCATTGCCGACCTCGCGAAAGAAGGGCGGACGATGCTGCTCGTCACCCATGAGATGAAGTTCGCCCGCGAGGTGGCGAGCCATGTGATCTACCTGCACAACGGCGTCATCGAGGAAGAGGGGCCACCGGAAACGCTGTTCGGCGCGCCGAAATCCAACCGTTTGAAGCAGTTTATTCGCACCGTTTCGTGAAAAAAACCGGGAAAAACCCGAGGGGAACGAAGGGAAATGGAGATGAAAATGAAGGCTTTTCTGAAAACAGCCGTAACCGCCGGTACGCTGATCGTGGCCGCAATGGGAGCCGCGGGCGCCGAAACGATCAAGGTCGGCATCGCCGCTGAACCCTATCCGCCATTCGCCTCCCCCGATGCGTCGGGCAAATGGCAGGGCTGGGAGGTGGAAATGGCCATGGCGATATGCGAGGAGGCGAAGCTCGATTGCGTCATCACGCCGGTCGCCTGGGACGGCATCATCCCGGCGCTCCTGACGAAGAAGATCGACATGATCACGGCGTCCATGTCGATCACCGAGGACCGCAAGAAGACGATCGATTTCTCCGACAAATATTACAACACGCCGACGGTGGTGCTCGGCTCCAGGGATGTGGAAATGGATGCGACGCCGGAGGGCATGAAGGGCAAGGTGCTCGGCGTGCAGGTTTCGACCGTTCATCAGGTCTATGCGAAGAAGCATTTCGCCGATACGGCGGCCGAGATCAAGGAATACCAGACCCAGGACGAAGCCAATCAGGACCTTGCCGCCGGGCGCATCGACGCGACGCAGGCGGATTCGATCGCCATGGAAACCTTTGCCGCCTCGGATACCGGCAAGGCCTGCTGCGAGATCAAGGGGAAGGTGGCGGATGATATCGAGGTCCTCGGGCCGGGTGTCGGCGTCGGCCTTCGCAAGGACGATACCGAGCTGAAGGAAAAGATCAACACCGCCATCAAGGGCATCCGCGAGAACGGCAAATATGACGCGATATCGAAGGAATATTTCAACTTCGACATCTATGGCGGCTGAGGCCGCATGCTGGAGCTCCTATCCCCGGTGCCGCCCGGCTGGGGCGGCAATCTCCTGCGCGGGCTGGCCCATTCCCTGCAGATCGCCTTCGGCGCGTTCAGTCTTGGGCTGGTGATCGGCACGTTCGGCGCCTATGGCAAGCTCTATGGCGGGCCTGTTATCCGCGACATAACGGCGATCTACACCACCATCGTGCGCGCCGTTCCCGAGCTCGTGCTGATCCTGATCATCTATTATGCGGGAACCGATCTCATCAATCACATCCTCGAAGCCATGGGCTATGCGCGGATCGACATAAGCGGCCTTGTCGCGGGCATCGTCGTGCTCGGCTTCGTGCAGGGCGCCTATGCGACGGAGGTGCTGCGCGGCGCGATCAAGTCAATCCCGCAGGGGGAGATCGAGGCCGCGCGCGCCTTCGGCATGTCGCCCGGTGTGATGATGCGGCGCATCACCTTGCCCGCCATGCTTCCTCATGCTTTGCCGGGGCTCGCCAATCTCTGGCTGATCGCGACCAAGGACACGGCGCTCCTCGCCGTCGTCGGCTTCAGCGAACTGACGCTCGAGACAAGGCAGGCGGCAGGCGCGACCAAGGCCTATTTCCTGTTCTATATGGCGGCGGGCTTGCTCTATCTCTTGGTGACCCTCACATCCAGCGCGATCATAGGCCGGGTGGAGCGATGGGCGCGGCGCGGCATGCCTTCGGTGAAGGAGGCGTGAGAATGGCCGAAACGGCGGTTCAGACTTTCCGCATCACGCCGGAAAAGAACGGCGCCACGCAAACCCGCCGTCTGGCGCCGCACCGCATCGTGCTGGCGCTGATCGGTCTCGGTCTCGTCGCCGCCGCGATCTATTTCCTGCGATGGGACTGGTTGCCCGATTATTACGACCTGATCCTGCAGGGCCTGTGGCGCACGATCTGGATCCTCGTGGTGACATGCATCCTCGGCTTCCTGTTGGCGGTGCCGCTCGGCCTGGCGCAGGCGGCGGGGCCGAAGATCGTCGCTGTGCCGGCGCGCATCTTCTGCACCGTCATTCGTGGCACGCCGCTCCTGTTGCAGCTCTGGCTGCTCTATTACGGGCTCGGTTCGCTGTTTCCGCAATATCCCTGGATCCGGGGCTCCGAACTCTGGCCCTATCTGCGCCAGGCGTGGCCCTATGCCGTGCTGGCGCTGACGCTTTCCTATGCCGGATATGAGGGCGAAGTGATGCGGGGCGCCTTTGCCGGCGTGCCGAAGGGGCAGCTGGAGGCGGCGCGCGCCTTCGGCATGCGGCGTTTCACCATTTTCCGCCGCATCTGGCTGCCGCAGGCGATCCACCGCGCCTTGCCAACCCTGGCGGGCGAGGCGGTGCTGCAATTGAAGGCGACGCCGCTCGTCGCCACCATCACGGTGGTCGATCTCTATGCGGTGGCCTCGCGCGTCCGGCAAGATACCTTCATTACCTATGAACCGCTTTTGCTGCTTGCGGCGGGCTATCTCGTCATCACCGGCGTCATTGTCTTCCTCTTCCGCCGCCTGGAAGGTCTCATCCCGTCGAAACTGGGGTAGATGGAAACGTCGGTGCTTCACGGTTCTAGATGATGCCGTGCTTCCTTAGAAGCGCCTGCTCGTCGCCCGATACCCAGCCGAAGACCTTCGGCTCCCCGTCCAACGTCTGAACGAAGTAGTGAACGTCGAAATCTATCGCTATGTCGGGCTGACCCTTGCGGGCATAAATTGCCGTCCAGGCAACATTGGCCACGCAATGATGTTCGTCTATCGGGGAGACGCCGACATTGCGTATCCGCATCTCCTTGGTCCCCATCGCCCGATAGCGCGCATAGCCTTGCACCATGGCCTGCTTCAGTTGATCGTCGTTCTTGCCACTCATGACCCCGGCAGGCGAGGCCGCTATGAAATCGGAGGCATACAGCGATGCCACCTCATCCATATCCATGTTGCCACCGAGGGATTGGTTGAAAAGGGATGCGTATCGCTCAAAGAATTTCCTTACGCTGGTCTCCATCGTTTCGTCTCCAGGCACAGCTTTCGCCGTGCGGGTTCAAAGCGACCGCGCATCGTCTTGCTGCAATGGCGGCAGCGGGTCGAATGTCAAACTGAGACATTACCCGACTTTGGACTTGCTTATAAGGAAACAGGCCAGCCGTTCAGTCCAAGCGCCTGAACCGCCTTGCAGATGCGGCGGAAGCTTGCGCCGGCGCGTCCCACGCTGTGGCGGGCGCGGAGATAGCCGTGCACGAGGCCCGGCTCGTTCCGCCAGGATGCCTTGCCGCCGGCGGCCATGATCCGCTCGCAATAGCACCGTCCGTCATCGGAAAGCGGATCGCATTCGGCCGATATGACGATCGTTGCGGGAAGCGCCGAAAAATCGCTGTCCGAGAGCGGCGCGAAACGCGGATCGCGCGACCAGTCTCGGTCGCCGCTTCTGACCTCGGCATAATAGTGCACGTCGCGGGTGGTGAGCATCGGCGCTCGCGCGTGGATGAGATAGGAGCCTTCGTCCGCCTTGCCGCCCAGCGCGGGATAGATGAGGACCTGACCGATTGGAGCGTGTTCGTGGCCGCGCAGATGATGCGCGATGGCAGCGGCGAGATTGCCGCCGGCGCTGTCGCCGCAGAGAACGATCGGCAGATCGGATGCTTCCGCGATATGCTCGAACACGAAAAGGCAATCCTCGAAGGCAGCGGGATGCGCGTGTTCCGGCGCCAGCCGGTAATCGACCGACATGACGTGAAAGCCGGTCGCCTCGCACAGTTCAGCGCAGACGTCGTCATGGCTGTCGAGGCCTCCGACGACAAAACCGCCGCCATGGAAATAGAGACAGATAGCCTTGGGCTCGCTGCCTTTCTTCAGATAGACCCTGATGGGAATCCGATGCGCATCGGTTTCAATGGACGTATCGGCGGAAGAAATGCCCGCGGGATAGCCGGCGTGAAATGCCCGGCACATGCTGACATACACGTCGCGCTGCTCTTCGATCGTCAGGTCGACCGCATCGGGCGGGTAGAAATCATTGGTGCGCTCGATGAACGTCCAAGTCTGTTTGTCGATCAGCACGGAATAGTCGGTGTTCATCTGCCTTTCCATACGGGATCGCGCTTCTCGGCGAAAGCCCTGAAACCCTCCTGCCCATCCTCCGAGGCGTAGAGGGTGTCCACCGTGCGGAACTTGCGCTTGGTGATCATGTTCATGGCCTGCTGGAAGCTCATGTTCTCCGCCTCCCGCGCCACCTCCTTGATAGCGGCGAAGACCAGCGGTGGGCCGCTCTCGAGCAGGCGGGCGATTTCCCAGACGCGCTCCATCAGTCTCTCCTTCGGCAGGGTCTCGTTGACGAGCCCCCAGCGATGCGCCTCGGCGGCATCCATCCAGCGGCCGGTCAGGAGCAAATCCATGGCGACGTGATATGGGATGCGCTTGGGCAGCTTCACCGTTGCAGCGTCGGCCAGCGTTCCCGCGCGGATCTCCGGCAGGGCGAAGCTGGAATGGTCGGCGGCATAGATTAGATCGCAGGAGAGGGCGAGCTCGAAACCGCCGCCGACGGCCATGCCGTTGACCGCGGCGATCACCGGCTTGTTGAGATCACGCAATTCCTGCAATCCGCCGAAGCCGCCAACGCCATAATCGCCATCGACCGCATCGCCGCCTGCCGCGGCCTTCAAATCCCATCCGGCGCAGAAGAACTTGTCGCCCGCCGTCTGGACGATGGCGACGCGCAAATCCGGATCGTCACGGAAGGCCTGGAAGGTCTCGCCCATCAGCCGGCTCGTCTTGAGATCGATGGCATTGGCCTTGGGCCGGTCCAGCGTGACCTCGAGAATGCCGCCTTCGCGGCGCGTCCTGATCACGTCGCTCATTTCAGCTCTCCTTTCGTGACGAGCAGGGCATCGGCAACCCATGCACCTTTTCCCTCACCGCAGACAAGCAGCGGGTTGATATCCAGTTCGGCAATCCGCCCGGCATGATCCACGGCGAAGGTAGCGATGGCGTAAATGGCGTTGATTGCGGCCTTGAGATCGGCTTTCGGCCGGCCGCGATAGCCGTCGAGTAGCGCAAACATCCTGAGGGAGCGCAGCGCGGCTTCGATATCGTCATGGCTCGCGGGCAGGAGCATGGTCACGCTGTCCTGCAAAAGTTCCACGAGAACACCGCCGGTCCCGAACGTCATGACCGGCCCGAATTGCGGATCGTCGACGATGCCGATCAGCAGCTCGCCGACGGCTCCAGTCACCATGCGTTCGACATAGAGGCCCGATCCGAGATGCGTGAGTTCATCGGCTGCCGATTTGACCGCCCCAGCTTCACTGAGATTAAGACGCACGGCATTCATTTCGGATTTATGAGCAATGCCCAATGCTTTCAGCGCGACGGGATAACCGAGCCTTTCGGCGGCCGCCACGGCTTCATCGGCACAAGTGCAGCGGTTGCCCACTGGTACAGGCAACCCATGCCGGCGTAGAAGGGCTTTCGCCTGCGCTTCGTCCAGTTCGACGATGTCGGCACCAGCCTTTGCCCTGGGGCAGGCGACGGGAGGTGCAAGTGGGGTCTTCCAGGCCTTGCCGATGAAGGCGGCCGCTTCCGCTGCATCGAACGCTTCGGTGATGCCACAGAGGGGGGCGATGCCGCGTGCCATCAGCTCCGCAATGTACTCCTCCGGGATGTTCTCCGGCAGGGAGGCGATCATTGCGCCCTTGGCCTTGTTGGCCTTCAGCGCCGCCTCGAAGCCGTGCACCGTCGTCCACCAGTCGATATCCGAGCAGCGGTCCTTGCGCGGAAAATCGATAACGAGGCAGTTAAGCGAGAAGCCGCCGGAAACCATGGCTGTGAATGTCCGGCTCAGCGCCGGCTCGTCGTTCCAGATGAAGGTGTGGTAGTCGAGCGGGTTGGCGACGGCCACCAGCGGCCCGAGCGTCGATTTGACCTCTGCGCGATGCTCCGGCGTCAGCGGCGGAAACTCCACCGCCCTTCCTTCCGCCGCATCGGCCATGACGGATGCCTCGCCGCCGGAACAGCTCATGGAGGAGAGCGTGTTGCCGTCGAGCGGCCCATGCACATGGAGAAGCTTCAGCGTTTCGAGGAACGACGCGATCGAATTCACGCGGGCGATGCCGAGCCTTTTCAGAAAAGCGTCGGATGCCGCATCCGATCCCGCCAGCGAGGCCGTGTGCGAGACGGTCGCCGCGCGCGCCTGGGCGGAGCGGCCGACCTTCATGGCGACGATGGGCTTTCGCAGTTCGCGCGCGCGCTTTGCCAGTGCCTCGAAACCCGCCGCCGACTGGAACGCCTCGATGTGGAGGCCGAGCGCCGTCACCCGCTCATCCTCGATCAGGGCGATGGCCATGTCGGGCAGGCCGGTCTGCGCCTGATTGCCCGCCGTCATCACATGGGCGATCGGCAGGCCGCGTTTCTGCATCGTCATGTTGATGGCGATGTTGGAGGATTGGGTGATGATGGCGACGCCGCGCTCATCAGGGGCGAGCCGTCGCCCGCCATGCTGGTCGGGCCAGAGCAGGGCGCCGTCACAATAATTGACGAGGCCATAGCAGTTAGGCCCGATGATCGGCATGTCGCCGGCGGCCGCTATCAATTCCTGCTGCAGCCTTGCGCCATCCGCATCGTCGGCGCCGGCTTCCAGGAAGCCCGAGGCATAGCAGACGGCGACACCCGCGCCGGCCTTACGCAGGTCGCGCACGATATCGAGCGTGAGGAAGCGGTTGACGCCGATGAAGGCCGCGTCGGGACTGCCCGGTAGGTCGGCGACGGAGCGATAGGCTTTCAGGCCCTGCACTTCGTCGTGTCTGGGGTGCACGGGCCAGATCTCGCCCGCGAAACCCATTTTCTGCGATTGCCGGATGACCTCGACGGCCTGCAGGCCGCCGAAGACGGCGATGGTTTTCGGGCGAAGCAGCCGGTCGAGCTTGTGGGCCATGCCGTGCCTCGTCATGCACCGAAGGGGCGCAGCAGGGCACGGGAGATGATGTGCCGCTGGATTTCCGACGTGCCTTCCCAGATGCGTTCGACGCGGGCGTCGCGCCAGATGCGCTCCAGCGGCAGATCGTCCATCAGCCCCATGCCGCCATGGATCTGGATCGCCTCATCGGCGACAAAGGCGAGGACTTCCGTCGCCTTGAGCTTGGCCATGGCCATGTCGGCATCGGTCACCGTGCCCTGGTCGAATTTCCAACCGGCCTCGAAGGTCAGAAGGTCGGCGGCCTTCAATTCGGTCGCCATATCGGCCAGTTTGAAGGAAATCCCCTGGAATTTGCCGATCTTCTGCCCGAATTGCTCGCGCTGCGCGGCATATTCGATGGCATGCGACAGTGCACGTTCGGCCCGGCCGAGGCAGGTGGCGGCTACTTGCAGGCGCGTCGCGCCGAGCCAGCTATTGGCCACCTCGAAGCCTTTGTGCACTTCTCCGAGAATGGCCTCATTGGGCAGGCGGCAATCGTCGAACTCGATGATGGCGTTGGAATAGCCGCGATGCGAGACGTTGCGATAGCCTTCACGGATCGTCATCCCGGGATGACCCTTGTCGACGAAGAAGGCGGTGATTTTCTTCTTCTTGCCGCGCGGCGTGTCTTCCTCGCCGGAAGCGACGAAAAGGATGACGAAATCCGCCTCCATCGCATGGCTGATGAAATGCTTGGTGCCGTTGATCACCCAGTCACCGCCCTTTTGGACGGCCGTCGCCTTCATGCCGCGCAGATCGGAGCCGGCGCCGGGCTCGGTCATGGCGAGGCAATCGGATTTCTCGCCGCGAATGCAGGGATGAAGATATTTTTCCTTCTGCGCGTCCGTGCCGGCGAGGAGGATGTTGGAGGGCCGTGCGACGCAGGTCCAGTGCAGCGCGTAATTGGCGCGGCCAAGCTCCTTTTCGTAAAGCAGCCAGGAGACCGTATCGAGCCCCGCGCCGCCGACTGTTTCAGGCATGTTGGCGGCGTAAAGGCCGGCTTCGATGGCCTTCTGCTTGATCTCCTCGACCAGTTCCCTGCGCAGGACGCCGGTGCGCTCGACCTCCGCCTCATGCGGGTAGAGCTCGTTTTCGACAAAGGCCTGCGTCGTCTCGACGATCAGCCTCTGCTCCTCGGTCAGACCGAAATCCATGGGCGTCAGCCTTTCTTTTTCCGGGCTTTGCCGGCCTTGGCCTTTTCGGCCGCTTTCGAGATCGCCGGTTTCTGCGCGAGTTTCGACAGGCGTTTCGTGTAGTCCTTGTAAAGCGCGCCGGCGCCCCAGCCCTTGCCCCTGTTCTGGCGCGACAGCGCTTCCATGATGGCGACCAGATTGTCGTCGCGGATGCGCTCGAGTTCGCGGATGGAGAGGCCATGCGCCTGCTCGTCGGACTGGCTGGCGATCTTGTCCACCAGCTCGTCAGTCAGTTCCGGCACGTCCATCAGCTTGGTCCACGGCCAGGAGAGGCAGGGGCCGAACTGGGCCATGAAATGGCGCATGCCGGCTTCGCCGCCGGCGACGCGATAGACCTGGAACATGCCCATCTGCGCCCAGCGGATGCCGAAGGAATAGCGCATGATATCATCGAGTTCCTCGACCGTGGTGATGTCGTCCTTGATCAGCCACAGCGCCTCGCGCCATACCGCTTCCAGCAGCCGGTCGCCGACGAAGGCCTCGATCTCCTTGCGGATCACCACTGGTTTCATGCCGATAGAAGCATAGAGCGCCCGGGCCTTCTCAACGGCTTCGGCGGAGGTCTGCTTGCCGCCGACGATCTCGACCAGCGGCAGGAGATAGACCGGGTTATAGGGATGGCCGACGACCAGCCGTTCGGGATGCTGCATCGCCGTCTGCATCTCGGACGGGAGGATGCCAGAGGTGGAAGAGCCGACAATCGCATCCGCCGCCGCATGGGCGTCGATTTCGGCCAGCACCTTGTGCTTGAGGTCGAGCCGCTCCGGCACGCTTTCCTGAATGAAATCGGCGCCTGTCACTGCCTCGGCAATGGTTTTGGCGAAGGTGAGTTTTCCTTCCTTAGGTAACCCGTTCGGCAGCATGGCCTTGTAAGCGCGGCGGGCGTTTTTCATCACCTCGCTGACCTTGCGCTCCGCTTCCGGATCGGGGTCGAAGATCGAGACCTCGATGCCGTTGAGGAGAAGCCGGGCGACCCAGCCGGCCCCGATGACCCCGCCGCCTATCGCCGCGGCCTTGCGAATTCTCGTCATGACGGTCTCACCAGCGCTTCGTCAGTTTCATGCGGGCGCGGACCTCGTCCGGTCCAAGGATTTTCGCGCCCATGCCCTCGGCGATCTTGACCGCCCGCTCGACCAGCGGGCCGTTGGTGGCGAGAACGCCCTTGTCGAGCCAGAGATTGTCCTCCAGCCCGACACGGACATTGCCGCCGGCAAGCACGGCCATCGCCACATAGGGCAATTGGTTGCGGCCGATGGAAAAGGCGGAGAACGTCCAATTCGACGGCAGATTGTTGGTCAGCGCCAGGAGCGTTGCCATATCGTCCGGCGCGCCCCAGGGAATGCCCATGCAGAGCTGCACCATAACCGGGTCATCCAGCAGGCCCTGGTCATAGAGCCATTTGGCGAGGAGCAGATGGCCGGTGTCGAAAATCTCGACCTCGGGGCGCACGCCCAATGCCTTAATCTGCGCCGCCATGGCCTTCAGCATGGCGGGCGTGTTGGTCATGACGTAATCGCCTTCGCCGAAATTCATCGTGCCGCAATCGAGCGTGCAGATCTCCGGCAGGAGCTTCGCCACATGCGCCAGCCTTTCAGTAGCGCCTGCCATATCGGTGCCGTCGGGCGAGGGCGGCAGGGGCTTTTCCACATTGCCGAGCGTCAGGTCACCGCCCATGCCGGCGGTGAGGTTCAAGACCATGTCGACGCCGGATGCCTTGATATGCTCGACCACCTCCGCATAGAGCGCCACGTCGCGCGCCGCCTTGCCGGTCTTGGGATCACGGACATGGATATGCGCGATCGCCGCGCCGGCATTGGCGGCGGCTATACATTCATCGGCTATCTGGCGCGGCGTTACCGGAACCTTGTCCGAACGACCGGTCGTATCGCCCGCGCCGGTGACGGCGCAGGTGATGAATACCTCGCGATTGGGGGACAATCCCATTGCGTGTTCTCCCTTTGATTTTTGTTGCGTTGATCATGCCGCGATTGCCAGAAACTGTTTTGCGATATACGAATTGAAATTGATGAATAGCGAAACATCGCCACTCTTTCTCCCTGACCCGAAAGCGCTCGACGTGACCGTGCTGGTCTTCTCGGGCGCCTCATTGATGTGCGTCGCCTCGACCATCGATCCGATGCGCGCGGCCAACCGCGTTTCCGGCAGCACGCTTTTCAAATGGCGGATCGTCTCGCTCGACGGCCAGCCGGCAATCACCACCTGCGGCTTGCCGATCGCCGTTTCAGCTTCGTTCGATGCTTCAGAAAAAGCCGACATGCTGTTGGTTATCGGTGGTTTTGGTGCAGCCGATATCGCGCGCACCACCTTCACCGCCAATCTGCGCCGTGCCGTTCACAATTACCGGATGATCGGCGGCATCGAGGCGGGCTCCTGGCTGCTCGGCCGCGCCGGGCTTCTCTCGGGGCGGCGGGCGACGACCCATTGGGAGGACATGGAGGAATTCACCGCTGCGTTTCCAGATACTGACGTGCGGCCAGACCGCTATGTCATCGACGGGCCGGTCTTCACCAGCGGTGGCGCCTCGCCGACTTTCGACCTGATGCTGCACTTGATCCGCTCGCGCTTCGGCATGTCGGTGGCGCTCGATGTGGCGAGCGTCTTCATCTATGACGAGGCTCATGCCTCCAGCGATGCGCAGCCGCTGGTCTCGCTCGGGCGGCTCGACGACGTGCACCCGAAGCTGGCGGAGGCGATCCGACTGATGGAACGCCATATCGATGCGCCGCTCACCGTTGGAGCCATTGCCAAGCGTTGCGGGCTCAGTGCGCGGAGTCTCGAAAAGATCTTCCTCAAAGCCGTCGGCGAGGGGCCGGGGCGCTATTATCTGCGCCTGCGGCTGAAAGTGGCGCGGCGGCTTGTCACCGATACGCGGTCACCGCTCGCCGATATCGCGGCGAGGACCGGATTTTCCTCCGCTGCCGCCTTCACGCGCACGTTCAGGCATTTCGAGGGCAGACCGCCCAGCGCGATCAGGGCCGCCCATCGCTAGTTCAACGAAAAATCCAACAAGGAGCACAGCATGCCAGAGGGTGAATTGTACCGTTCCGCGCCGATCGCCATAGAGAAGGAATGGATCGACTATAACGGCCATCTGAACATGGCTTATTACAACGTCATCTTCGATCGTGGCGGCGACGAGTTCCTGGCCAAGCTCGGCTTCGGGCCGGCCTATGCGGCTGAACGCAAGCTGACGATCTACACGGCCGAGGTCCACATCTGCTATGTCAGGGAATTGCATCTGGACGACGCCGTGACTGTGACGAGCCAGCTCATCGATTTCGACGAAAAGCGCCTGCACACCTATAACGAGATCATACATCGGGATGGCTGGGTGGCGGCGACGGCGGAGGTCCTGTCGCTGCATGTCGACATGAGCGGACCGAAGGTCGGCCCGTTCCCGGCGGATATTCTGCCTGGGCTGGAACTGTACAAGCAGGCGCATTCCAGATTACCGATGCCGGCGCGCGTCGGCCGGGCGATCGGGATCAAGCGGAAATAGCCGTCTCTGAAAACTGCTCGACCAGCCACCGCTCGAACTGCTTGATCCTCGTCTCGTTGACGCGTTCCTTGCGGCAGATCAGGTACCATGCGCCGGGCTGGGGAACTCTTGAGGCAAAAGGTGCAACCAGCCGGCCGGCCCGCAGATCATCCGCAACGAGAAAATCGGGCGCGACAGCGAGGCCGTGGCCGTCGAGGGCGGCCTGCAGCGCTGCCAGATAGGTGTCGAATTTCAAGGTGATCGACCGGCCAGAATCGGCAGTGCCAGTGCCTTCCAGCCATGTGCTCCAGTCCTCCGGTGCGGTGTAGAGGGCAAGACGCGGCACCTTGGCAAGTGCTGAGGTGCCGGTTTCTCCGCCCATGCGCGCCGCCATCGAGGGGCTGCAGACGGGGAACATGTCTGGTTTGATGAGCAGCCGGTAGTGCAGGTTGAGGCGTTCCGGGCGCGTGGTGTGGATGATCCCGATATCGGACCGGTCGATGTTGAGTTCCCAGTCCAGCTGGCTTGTGCCTATACGGATGGCGAGGTTGGGATTGATGCGTCGGAAATCCGAGAGCCGCGGGATCAGCCAGCGCATGGCGAATGTCGCATAGGTCTCGAGCGCCAGATCGTCCGATGTGCCGATCCTGTTGATCAGCGCAGTGCCTCTTGCGATTTTTTCGAAGGCCTCCTGCATATAGGGATAATACAGCGTACCGGCATCGGTCAGCGATACGCCGCGCGGCAGGCGCTCGAAGAGCTTGACGCCCAGAATGCTCTCCAGTTCGGCGATGCGATGGCTGATGGCCGATTGCGTCACGCCCAATTCCTCGCCGGCGAGGCGGAAGCTCAGGAGCCGGGCCGATGCCTCGAAGGCCCTCAGCGAGCCGAGCGGCGGTATGCGGTGCCTAGACATCATGGGGGCCAAATCCTGCTGATAACATAGGCTTGAGAATAATTCATGCCTTGTTGAATAACCATCGCTTGAATGCGGCAAAATGCGAAATCATTCTCATCTTCGCCGCGGGAGATGAACGATAAGCGGCCGGGAACACACTCTATCAGCAAGAGGCGAGAATGAGAGCGGAACAGGCCTTAGCCGACATCGCACCGGTTCCGGACAGGATCGACCAACTCGTCGCCGTCCATCGTCCGGGTCTCGGGCTTGCCCGGGTTTTCTACACGGATCCCGATATCTATGCCCGTGACATGGAGCGGGTGTTCCGCCGCCACTGGCACTGTATCGGCCATGCGAGCATCATTCCCAATGCAGGCGATTTCGAGCTCTTCAAGATCGACAGCGAGGCGATCATCATCTCGCGCACCGAGGATGGATCGATCCACGCCTTCCTCAATGTCTGCCGGCATCGCGGCGCCGAGGTCTGCACCAAGCAGAAGGGCAATGCCCGCTTCTTCGTTTGCCCCTATCACGCCTGGACCTATGCCAATGACGGCAGGCTGCATGCGGCGCGGCTGATGCCGAAGGAATTCGACCGCAGCGCGCATGGCCTGAAAAAGCTGCATGTACGGGTGGCGGAAGGGCTGATCTTCATCTCTTTCGCCGAGGAGCCGCTTGATTTCTCGACCGTGGAGCAGTCGCTGCGCACCACCTGCGGCCAATATGGCTGGGCCGAGGCGAAGGTGGCGCATCGCGAGACTTATCAGATCGATGCCAACTGGAAGCTCGCCGTCGAAAATTATGTGGAGTGCTATCATTGCGGCCCGGCGCATCCGGAATATTCGCAGACCCATGCGCTGGAACAGCCGCTTGAAAAGATCGCTGAACTGAACGCCAGAATGGAGCAGCGCACCTGCGCGCTCGGCATCGATATCGCCACCGGCGATCATTGGCAGAATTCGGCCGAGGGGCGCGAGGCGATCCACACCTTCCGCTACGCGCTCTATGACGGCGTTTCGAGCGGCAGCGAGGACGGTTCGCCGGTCGCGCCGCTGATGGGCCGGTTCCAGGCGTTCGATGGCGGGGTGACCTCCATTCATTTGGGCGGCACGAGCTTCCTCGTCTGTTACCCCGATCACGGCATGATCTACCGCTTCATCCCGAAGACGGTCGATAGCTGCGAGATGGAGCTGGTCTGGCTGGTGCGCGGAGACTCGGAGGAGGGCAGGGACTATGATCTGGAAAAACTGACCTGGCTGTGGAAGGTCACCACCGCCGAGGACAAGGCCATCATCGAGCACACGGCCCGCGGCGTCCGCTCACACTACTTTGTGCCGGGTCCGATAGCGCCGATGGAGCACAATGAGCTGCGATACATAAAATGGTACCTTGATGAAATCGGCCGGTGATTAAAGCGGCCCGGGCTTGACCCGAGGACCCATTCCGGAACGTTCCAAACGGAAAGCTGCTTCGCAGCGTCTTGAACTGGACCGCTCTAGTTAAAAAAGAAAACATGAGGGGAACTATGAATGTCTGATTTTCCAACGTCGGCGCGCGTCGTCATCATCGGTGGCGGGGCAGTCGGCGTTTCATCGCTTTATCACCTTGCCAAGGCCGGCTGGACGGATTGCGTCCTCATTGAGAAGAACGAGCTGACCTCCGGCTCCACCTGGCATGCGGCCGGCAATGTGCCGACCTTCTCAGCCTCCTGGTCGGTGATGAACATGCAGCGCTATTCGGCCGAGCTCTATCGCAGGCTCGCGGCGGAAGTGGACTACCCCATGAATTATCATGTCACCGGATCGCTGCGGCTTGCCCATGGCAGGGAGCGGATGCGCGAGTTCCAGCGGGTCAAGGGTATGGGCCGTTATCAGGGCATGGAGATCGACGTCCTCGGTGTCGACGAGATCAAGGGCTACTATCCATTTCTCGATACGCATGATCTGATGGGCGCACTTTATGATCCCAATGACGGCGATATCGATCCGGCGCAGTTGACGCAGGCGCTTGCCAAGGGCGCGCGCGACCTGGGCGCCAGGATCATCCGGTTTTGTCCCGTCACCGGCGCACGGCGCGAGAACGGCGAATGGGTGATCTCCACGCCGCAGGGCGAAATCCGCTGCGAATATGTGGTCAACGCTGCTGGATATCGCGCACAGGAAATCGGCAGTCTGTTTGGGCGAACCGTGCCGATGATGGTGATGAGCCATCAATACCTCCTCTTCGAGGACATCCCGGAAATCGCCGCCTGGTCACAGGAACAGGGGCACAAGCTGCCGCTGCTGCGCGATGTCGATTCCTCCTATTATCTCAGGCAGGAAAAGAACGGCATGAATCTCGGCCCCTATGAGCGCAATTGCCGGGCTCATTGGGCGACCGCCGACGATCCGATGCCGGAGGATTTCTCCTTTCAGCTTTTCCCTGACGATCTTGAACGTCTCGAATGGTATCTGAACGATGCCATCGCCCGTGTGCCTGTTCTCGGCACGGCAGGGCTTTCCAAGGTCATCAACGGGCCGATCCCCTATGCGCCCGACGGCAATCCGCTGATCGGGCCGATGCCGGGCGTCCCCAACGCCTTCGAGGCCTGTGTCTTCACCTTCGGCATCGCGCAGGCGGGCGGCGCGGGCAAGGTGCTCGGTGAATGGGTGACGGAAGGGGCGACCGAATGGGACATGTGGTCCTGCGATCCGCGCCGCTTCACCGCCTTTGCCGCGGACCATGATTACTGCGTGGCCAAGGGCATGGAGGTCTATGGCCACGAATATGCCATCCATTTTCCCCGCCACACCTGGCCGACCGGGCGTAACAGGAAGCTTTCGCCTGTTCATGACCGCATCGCGGCGCTCGGTGCGCAGTTTGGTGCCTATAATGGCTGGGAACGGGCCAATTGGTATGCCAAGCTTGGCGACGACATCTCGGAAGAGGCGACGCAGACCTTTTCCCGCAGCGGCCCCTGGTATCAGCGCATCCGCGAGGAGTGCCATGCCGTGCGCGACGCGGTTGGCATTCTCGACCTGCCCGGTTTCTCGCGTTTCCGGGTGGAGGGCGAAGGCGCGCGCGAGTGGCTGGATGGCTTGATCACCGGCATCGTGCCGAAGCCGGGCCGCATCGGCCTTGCCTATTTCGCCGACGGCAAGGGGCGCGTCGTCACTGAGATGTCCATCATGGCGGTCGAGGAGAACCTGTTTTACCTGACCACCGCAGGCGTCGCCGAATGGCACGATCTTGAATGGCTGCGGAAACACCTGCCGGCAGGCGGCGCGATCAGCATCAGCAACGTCACCGACCGGTTCTCATGCCAGATCGTCACCGGTCCCCGGGCGCGGGACCTCTTCCGCGAAATCTGCGATGCCGATCTCGAAAAGCCATGGCTTTCGCACCAGGCAACGCGGATTGCGGGCCGCGATTGCCGGCTGGTGCGGGTGTCCTTTGCCGGGGAGCTCGGCTGGGAGATCCACAGCGCCAATGCCGATACGGCTGATATTTTCGATGCGGTGTGGGCGGCGGGGCAGACATACGGCCTCAAACCCTTCGGCATGTTCGCGCTCGATTCGCTGAGGCTCGAAAAAGGCTATCGCGCCTGGAAGGGCGATCTCTCCACCGACTACACGCCGCTGCAAAGCGGTCTAGAGCGCTTCGTCAAATGGGAAAAGCCTGACTTTCTCGGCAAATCGGCGCTGGAGCGCGAAAAGCAGCAGGGCGTGACGAAGCGTTTCGTCACGCTGACGGTCGAGGCCGGCGATTGCGACGCGCCTTATATGTCGACGCTCTGGCATGAGGGCGACATCGTCGGCGAGACCACATCGGGCGGCTGGGGGCACCGGGTCGACAGGTCGATCGCGCTCGGCATGCTGAAGACGGAGCTGGCGGAACCGGGCATGGAGATCGAGGTCGAGATATTCGGCGAGCGTTTCAAGGCGACGGTGCATCCCGATCAGCCGCTGTGGGACCCGAAGAACGAAAGAATCCGCGCATGATCTCCATTCCGGCAAAAGCCAGGGCCGTCATCATAGGGGGCGGCGTTTCCGGCTGTTCCGTTGCCTATCATCTCGCCAGGCTCGGCTGGACGGATATTGTCCTTCTGGAGCGCAAGCAGCTCACATCAGGCACCACCTGGCACGCGGCGGGGCTGATCGGCCAGCTGCGCGCCTCGCAGAATATGACGCGGCTCGCCAAATATTCCGCCGATCTCTACGTCAAGCTGGAAGCTGAAACCGGTGTCGCCACCGGCATGCGGCAGGTGGGGTCGATCACCGTGGCGCTGACCGAGGAGCGCAAGCACGAGATTTATCGGCAGGCCTCCCTGGCGCGGGCCTTCGATGTCGATGTCAGGGAGATATCGCCTAAAGAAGTCAACGAGATGTACCCGCATCTTGATGTGGATGGTGTAGTCGGCGCCGTGCATCTGCCGCTCGATGGCCAGTGCGACCCCGCCAATATCGCCATGGCCTTGGCGAAAGGTGCGCGCCAGCGCGGCGCGACTATTGCCGAAGGCGTCAAGGTGACGGATGTTCTGAAGAAGAACGGGCGTGTTACGGGGGTTTCCTGGTCGAAAGGCGGGGAGCAAGGCACGATCGAGACGGATGTCGTGGTCAACTGCGCGGGCATGTGGGCACGCGATCTGGCCGCCATGTCGGGTGTCGCGGTGCCGCTACACGCCTGCGAGCATTTCTATCTCGTGACGGAAGCAATCGAGGGGCTCACGCGCCTTCCGGTGCTGCGGGTGCCGGACGAATGCGCATACTACAAGGAGGATGCCGGCAAGATGATGCTCGGCGCCTTCGAGCCGGTGGCCAAGCCCTGGGGCATGAACGGCATTTCCGAGGATTTCTGCTTCGACCAGTTGCCGGAGGATTTCGAGCATTTCGAGCCCATTCTCGAAATGGCGGTCAAGCGTATGCCGATGCTCGCCACCGCCGGCATCCACACCTTCTTCAATGGTCCGGAGAGTTTTACGCCTGACGATCGCTATTATCTCGGCGAAGCGCCTGAGCTCGGCGGCTACTGGGTCGCGGCCGGCTATAATTCCATCGGCATCGTTTCATCCGGCGGCGCCGGCATGGCGCTGGCGCAATGGATTCATGACGGCGAGGCGCCTTTCGATCTTTGGGAGGTCGATATCCGCCGCGCCCAGCCATTCCAGAAGAACCGACTTTATCTCAAGGAGCGCGTCTCCGAGACGCTGGGCCTGCTCTATGCCGATCATTTTCCCTACCGGCAGATGGCGACCTCGCGCAATATCCGCCGCTCGCCGCTGCATGAGCATCTGAAAGCGCGCGGCGCAGTGTTCGGCGAAGTCGCGGGATGGGAACGGGCCAACTGGTTCGCGAAAGAGGAGCAGGAGCGCGAATATCGCTATTCCTGGCAGCGGCAGAACTGGTTCGCCAATCAGCGCGACGAGCATCTTGCCGTGCGCAACGGCCTCGGCCTGTTCGACATGACCTCCTTCGGCAAGATCCGCATCGAGGGGCGCGACGCGGCTTCATTCCTGCAAAAGCTCTGCGCAAACCAGATCGATCTCGAGCCGGGGCGTATCGTCTACACGCAGATGCTGAACTATCGCGGCGGGATCGAGAGCGACCTGACCGTCACGCGCTTGTCGGAAACCGCGTTTCTCGCCGTCGTCCCCGGCGCAACGCTGCAGCGCGATCTCGCCTGGATGCGTCGGCATCTGAGGGATGAATTCGTCGTCATCACCGACGTGACGGCGGCGGAAGCCGTGCTCTGCCTGATGGGGCCGAAATCCCGCGAGCTGATCCGGAAGATCAGCCCGAACGATTTTTCCAACGAGGCGCATCCTTTCGGTACCGTGCGTGAGATCGAAATCGGCATGGGACTGGCGCGGGCGCATCGCGTGACCTATGTCGGTGAGCTCGGCTGGGAGCTCTATGTCTCCACCGACCAGGCGGCGCATGTCTTTGAGACCATCGAGGCCGCGGGACACGATATCGGGCTGAAGCTGTGCGGCCTGCACACGCTCGACTCCTGCCGTATCGAGAAGGCTTTCCGGCATTTCGGTCACGATATTACCGATGAGGATCATGTCCTCGAAGCCGGTCTGGGCTTTGCGGTGAAAACCGACAAGGGCGATTTCATCGGTCGCAACGCGGTGCTGAAGAAGAAGGAAACGGGGCTTGAGCGGCGGCTCGTGCAATTCCGCCTGACCGATCCGGAGCCGCTGCTCTTCCACAATGAAGCGATCGTGCGCGACGGCAGGATCGTCGGGACGATCACGTCGGGCAATTACGGCCATCATCTCGGCGGCGCAATTGGCCTCGGCTACGTGCCTTGCAAGGGAGAAATTGCGGAAGAGGTGCTGGCGTCGGATTATGAGATCGAGATCGCTGGAAACCGGGTGAAGGCAGAGGCTTCGCTGAGGCCGATGTATGATCCGAGGGCCGAGCGGGTGAGGGCGTAGTCGCATCGACGTTGGAGAGATTCTGGTAAAATCGCTGTACGCTGCACCATTCTGCACTGTCGAGACAGCCGGACGGGAGAGGAATGGATCCCAGTGACGAGCACTGGGATGACGGGGTGGAGGTGCTTTCGCCCCCAACAACAACCGTCCCTTCGGGCAGAAACGTTGGAGATTAGCCTCAACAGCCAACCCATCCCAGTGCTCGTCACTGGGATCCATTACTCGATGGTGCCGTCCCCGCTGCGGTTGAAATAGGGCTGTACCGGCAGGATGAGCGTTGTCGCTCCGTCTGAAACAATAAGCCTTATGACGGCGGATGATATGCCATGGCAGCGGATTCGGGATATAGCCTGTCAAAGAAGGGTAGACACTGCGCGCCTTTGACCGTCAGGAATTCCTGAAAAGCTTTCATCGCGGGGGAGATGGTACGATCCGTCCTGATGACGGAGAACCATTGCCGGCGGATCGGCATGCCGGCGACGTCGAGAATGACGAGTCGCCCCATTTCCAGTTCCATCGCGATCGTATGGGCGGAGATGAAGGCGATGCCGAGGCCTGCCATGACCGCCTGCTTGATGGTTTCGTTGGACGACATCTCGGTTCCGAGATCGTCCAGCCTTCCCGGCAGCTCGCTCAGGAATATCTCCAGCGAAATACGGGTGCCTGAACCCGGCTCCCTTACCAGAAAGTGTTCCTGCGCGATGCGTTCCTTGCTGATGTCGCGGCATTTCGCCAGCGGATGGTCGGGCGCGGCGATCATGACCAGCGGGTGGTCGCCGAAGACGGCCGAGCGCAGCGGGATGTCCTTGGGCGGACGCCCCATCAGCGCCATGTCCACCTCGTGGTTCCTGAGGCTTGCGATCGTCTCCGCCCGATTGCCGATGGCAAGCCTGATCTCGATATCGGGATGGTCCTTGCGGAAGGTCGCCATCATCCGCGGCGCGAAATATTTTGCCGTCGAGACGACGCCCAGTCTCAGACTGCCGACCCTCAGTCCCTTGATCGCGTCGATTTCATCGTCAAGCAGGCGCAATCTCTCCTGGATCATCTGGCTCGCATCGACGAAGGCGAGACCCGCCGCCGTCGGCTTCAGGCCTTCATTCGTCCTGTCGAACAAGATGATGCCGGCATCCTCCTCCACCTGTTTCAACTGAAGCGTGACGGCCGGCGGGGTCAGGCCCAGTTCGCTGGCAGCGCCGGCGATGGTGCCGTGCCGCAGGATGGCTTCGGTGGCTCTCAGCTGTCTCAAGGTCAGATTACGCATGCCAGTAGTTTAGGAAAATTTACTGAGTACGTAAATATAATAAATTTTACTTAAAGAACCCCATCTGGTTCCATCCCCTCATAAGGCCCGGCGAGGAAGACGGGCACGGGGAGGACGGAGATGACCACGGCGACTTTAGACGCCTTTCTGGTTTCTTATGCGGGCGATGCGGAAGGTTTGCGGGCAGCGGTCGCTTCGACCATACGGCACCTGTCGATGACCGCCGTCAAGATCCGCAATACGATCAATCAGGGCGCGCTAGGCAGAGCCTTCAACGGCAGCCACAACAGCCGGAACGCCGATGGTGACGCCCAGAAGGATCTCGACGTCTTCGCCGACGACATGTTCCTTGACGCGATGCGGCATGCGCCGCTTGCACTCTACGGTTCGGAGGAGCTGGACCAGCCTGTCGTCCTTGATCCACGCGCGCCGCTCGCCATCGCCATCGACCCTTTGGACGGGTCTTCGAATATCGATACGAATGTCTCGCTAGGGACGATCTTCTCCATCCTCCCAGTGGCTGGAGAACCGGTCGGCGAGCCTGTTGCCTCCTTCTTCCAGGAGGGGCGGCGTCAGCTCGCGGCCGGTTTTTTCATCTACGGGCCGCAGCTCGCGCTGGTGCTGACGGTCGGCAGCGGCACCCACATTTTCGTTTTCTCGACACGGCTCGGCACCTTCGTTCAGGCCTATTCGGGGATCGCCATTGCGCCGAGGACGCAGGAATTCGCTATCAATGCCGCCAACTACCGGCAATGGGACGAGGCGGTCAGGCTCTATATCGACGATTGCATGCAAGGCACCGAAGGCCCGAGAGCCAAGGATTTCAACATGCGTTGGATCGCCTCGCTGGTGGCCGAGGCCTACCGGATCCTGGTGCGCGGCGGCGTGTTTCTCTATCCCGGCGACAAGCGCAAGGGCTACGGTTCGGGCCGGATCAGGCTCGTCTATGAGGCCAATCCGATCGCTTTCCTCATCGAGCAGGCCGGTGGTGCCGCGACCGATACGGTCAACCCCATCCTCGATCTCATCCCGCAGAACATGCATCAGCGCGTTCCCCTGGTCTTCGGTTCGGCACGGGAAGTCCAGCGGATCGGGCGGTACCACACGGAGCCGAGCAATATCGGCGAGCGCGCGCCGCTCTTCAGCAATCGCGGCCTGTTCAGGGCATAAGGGGGAGCGAGCAACATGTCGATAAAGCACCCCATCATTTCGATCACCGGCTCGTCGGGCGCGGGCACGACATCGGTCAAGCGGATATTCGAACAGATTTTCCGGCGTGAGCACATCGAGGCGGCGTTTATCGAGGGCGATGCGTTCCATCGCTATGACCGTGAGGCGATGAAGAAGAAGGTCTCCGAGGAGGAGAAGAACGGCAATCCGAACTTCACGCATTTCCATGTCGATGCCAACGAGCTGGAGACGCTCGATGCTGTCTTCGAGGAATATGGCCGCCGCGGTACGGGAAAAACCCGCACTTATGTTCACGACGAGGAAGAGGCCAGGGAATATGGAGTTCCTCCAGGCTCGTTTTCGCAATGGCGGGAATTTCCGCAGAGCCAGCTCCTGTTCTACGAGGGCCTGCATGGCTGCGCGGTGACGGAGAAGGTCAATCTGGCCCGGCATGCGGATTTGAAGATCGGGGTCGTTCCAGTCATCAATCTCGAATGGATCCAGAAGATCCATCGCGATCGCTCGACGCGGGGCTATTCGACCGAAGCGGTCATGGACGTGATCTTGCGGCGCATGCCGGACTATGTGCGCTACATCACGCCGCAATTCACGCTGACCGACATCAATTTCCAGCGCGTGCCGATCGTCGATACCTCCAACCCTTTTATCGCGCGCTGGATACCAACGCCGGATGAATCGATGCTGGTGATCCGCTTCGCCAGGCCGCGCGGTATCGATTTTCCCTACCTCCTGTCGATGATCCACGACTCCTTCATGTCGCGGGCCAATTCCATTGTCGTGCCGGGCAACAAGCTCGACCTGGCCATGCAGCTCATCCTGACGCCGCTGATCATGCAGTTGATCGAGCGCAAGAACCGTGCCTCGTGAGGAGAAGACGATGAACACGCAAGCCCTGCTGCAAACCGAGACAGATCCGTTGCTGGCCAGCGAGGCAGACATGGCCAATGCCATCCGCGCTCTTGCCATGGATGCCGTGCAGAAGGCCAATTCCGGGCACCCCGGCATGCCGATGGGCATGGCCGATGTCGCGGCGGTCCTCTTCAACCGCTTCATCAAGCTCGACCCCCTGCATCCGCAATGGCCGGACCGCGACCGGTTCGTGCTTTCGGCCGGCCATGGCTCGATGCTGCAATATGCGCTGCATTATCTGATCGGCTATCCCGACATGGGAATCGAGGAGTTGCAGCGTTTCCGCCAGCTCGGCGCGCGGACGGCCGGGCATCCCGAATATGGCCATGCGCAGGGCATCGAGACGACGACGGGCCCGCTGGGGCAGGGGATCGCAACGGCGGTCGGCATGGCGCTTGCCGAACGGCTGCTGCGCGAGCGCTTCGGCAGGGATATCGTCGACCACTTCACCTATGTGATCGCCGGCGACGGTTGCCTGCAGGAGGGCATCAGCCATGAGGCGATCGACTTGGCGGGTCATCTCGGCCTGTCGCGCCTGATCGTGCTGTGGGACGACAATTCCATCTCGATCGACGGGCCGACCTCGCTTTCCACATCGATGAACCAGCCGGCCCGCTTCAGGGCGGCGGGTTTCGATGTCCAGGAGGTTGGCGGCCATGATTTCGAGGCGATCGCCGATGCGATTGAGCGGGCGCGGGAAACGGACAAGCCGTCGCTGATCGCCTGCCGGACGGTCATCGGCAAGGGCGCGCCCAATCTGCAGGGTACCGAAAAGACCCATGGCGCACCGCTCGGCGAGGCGGAGATCGCGGCGGCGCGGGCGACGATCGGATGGCCGCATGCGCCCTTCGAGGTGCCCGAAGCCATCGTGGAAACTTGGCGGAACGTCGCCCGACGCGGCGCGGACCAACGGCGCGATTGGTGCGCCCGGCTAGCGGCATCGCCCGATGCTGATGTCTTCAAGGCGGCGATTGCCAGGGAATTGCCCGAGACGCTCTTTGACGAGCTCAGCGCTTTCCGCCGTGAGCATGTGGAAAAGGCGACCAAGGTCGCCACCCGCAAGGCATCCGAAATGGTGCTTGGCGTCATCAACAAGGCGACGGCGCTTACCGTCGGCGGCTCCGCCGATCTCACCCATTCCAATTTGACGCTGACTGCTGATATGGGCAGCATTTCGGCGCGCAGCTTCAACGGGCGCTACATCCATTACGGCATCCGCGAGCATGCGATGGCGGCGGCGATGAACGGCATCGCGCTGCATGGCGGTTTCATCCCCTATGGCGGCACGTTTCTCGCATTTGCCGACTATGCCAGGGGCGCGATCCGCCTCTCGGCCCTCATGGGCCAGCAGGTGATCTATGTCATGACGCATGACTCGATCGGCCTTGGCGAGGACGGGCCGACGCACCAGCCGATCGAGCATCTGGCTATGCTGCGGGCGACCCCCGGCATCGATGTCTACCGGCCGGCCGATATCATCGAGACGGCTGAATGCTGGGAGCTGGCGCTGAAAAACAGGGACCGGCCCAGCGTCCTCGTCCTGTCGCGTCAGAACCTGCCCATGCTGCGCACGACGCACAGCAATGAGAACCGGTCGGGCCGCGGCGCCTATGTGCTGCGCGAGACCGCCGGACCACGGGCTGTGACGCTGATCGCAACCGGCTCGGAGGTCGAGATCGCCTGTGCCGCCGCCGATATCTTGCGCGCCCAGTACGGTATCGCCGCAGCGGTCGTCTCCATGCCGTGCTGGGAGCTCTTCGAAAGGCAGACGCCGGCCTATCGCCGCTCCATTCTGGCGGCCGCGCCCCGCATCGCCATCGAGGCCGCCGCGCGGCAGGGATGGGACCGCTGGATCGGCGAGAATGGCGATTTCATAGGCATGAACGGTTTCGGCGCCAGCGCGCCGGCGGCAGATCTCTACCGGCATTTCGGCATCACGCCGGAAGCTGTCGTCGAGAGCGCAAGAAAACTGATCGGTTGAGATGAAACGAAACAAAAACAGGGCACTACGACAATTCGCTAAGGGAAAGGAGCATGGATCATGGCTCGCATTACGTTACGTCAGCTGCTCGATCATGCCGCAGAACATGGTTACGGCGTTCCCGCCTTCAACATCAACAATATGGAGCAGGGCCTCGCCGTGATGGAGGCGGCCGTGGCCTGCGATGCGCCGGTCATCCTCCAGGCGTCGCGCGGGGCACGCTCCTATGCCCGCGACATCATGCTGGCGCGGATGATTGACGCGCTTGTCGATCTCTATCCCGGCATTCCCGTCTGCGTGCACCAGGACCACGGCAACAACGAGGCCACATGCCTGACGGCGATCCGCCACGGCTTCACCTCGGTGATGATGGATGGCTCACTCGAGGCGGATGCGAAGACGCCGGCGAGCTATGAGTATAACGTGGCGATCACCGAACGGGTGGCGCGCATGGCACACTGGGTCGGCGCCTCGGTGGAAGGCGAGCTCGGCGTGCTCGGTTCGCTGGAAACGGGGCAGAGCGAGGCCGAGGACGGGCATGGCGCCGAGGGTGTGCTGTCGCATGACCAGCTCCTTACCGACCCTGATCAGGCGGTTGATTTCGTCATGCGGACGAAAGTGGACGCGCTCGCCATCGCCTGCGGCACCTCCCACGGCGCATATAAGTTCACCCGCCAGCCGGACGGCAATATTCTGGCGATGGGAGTGATCGAGGAAATCCATCGCAAGCTGCCCGACACACATCTTGTCATGCACGGCTCCTCGTCCGTGCCGCAGGCGCTGCAGGATGTGATCAACAGGTTCGGCGGTTCGATGCCGCAGACCTATGGCGTCCCTGTCGAGGAAATCGAACGCGGCATCCGCCACGGCGTGCGCAAGGTCAACATCGACACGGATTGCCGGATGGCGATGACCGGACAGTTCCGCCGGATCGCCGTGGAGCATCCCGAGGAATTCGATCCGCGAAAATTCCTGAAACCGGCAATGGACGCGTTGCGCGATCTTTGCCGTGACCGCTTCGAGCGGTTCGGCACGGCCGGCAATGCCTCCAGGATCAAAACCGTCCCTCTGGACGAGATGGCAAGGCGCTATGCCGCCGGCCAGCTCGACCCGCAGACAGCAACAGCCAAGGCCGCCTGACAGGCAAGCGACCGGAATTAGAAAGGACAAGTGTCATGGTTGAAAATATGACAGTCACCGGAGCCGAGCGCTACAAGGCCGGCGTGATGGAATACAGGAAGATGGGCTATTGGGAGCCCGATTACGAGCCGAAGGACACCGACATCATCGCGCTCTTCCGGATCACGCCGCAGGATGGCGTCGACCCGGTTGAGGCGGCGGCGGCGGTCGCGGGCGAGAGCTCGACGGCTACCTGGACGGTGGTCTGGACCGACCGTCTGACGGCTTGCGAGAAATATCGTGCCAAGGCCTACCGGGTCGATCCCGTGCCCAATGCCGAGGGACAGTATTTCGCCTATATCGCCTATGATCTCGACCTGTTCGAACCAGGCTCGATCGCCAATCTCACGGCGTCGATCATCGGCAATGTCTTCGGCTTCAAGCCCCTGAAGGCGCTGAGGCTCGAGGACATGCGGCTTCCTGTTGCTTACGTTAAGACGTTCCAGGGCCCCGCCACGGGCATCGTGGTCGAGCGCGAGAGGCTCGATAAGTTCGGACGGCCGTTGCTCGGCGCGACGGTCAAGCCGAAGCTGGGCCTCTCGGGCCGCAACTATGGCCGCGTCGTCTATGAGGCGCTGAAGGGCGGGCTGGACTTCACCAAGGATGACGAGAATATCAACTCGCAGCCCTTCATGCATTGGCGCGACCGCTTTCTCTACTGCATGGAGGCCGTCAACAAGGCGCAGGCCGAGACGGGCGAGGTGAAGGGCACCTATCTCAACGTCACCGCGGCGACGATGGAGGACATGTATGAGCGGGCGGATCTCGCCAAGGAGCTCGGCTCCAACATCGTCATGATCGACCTGGTGATCGGCTATACGGCCATCCAGTCGATGGCGAAATGGGCGCGCAGGAACGACATGATCCTGCATCTCCATCGCGCCGGCCACTCGACCTATACCAGGCAGAAGAGCCATGGCGTCTCGTTTCGCGTCATCGCCAAATGGATGCGGCTTGCCGGCGTCGACCATATCCATGCGGGCACCGTGGTCGGCAAGCTGGAGGGCGATCCCGCCACGACGAAGGGCTATTACGATGTCTGCCGCGAGGAGTTCAACCCGATGCGGCTGGAGAACGGCATCTTCTTCGATCAGGACTGGGCCTCGCTCAACCGGCTGATGCCGGTCGCCTCGGGCGGCATCCATGCCGGACAGATGCACCAGCTGCTCGATCTTCTGGGTGAGGACGTCGTGCTGCAGTTCGGCGGCGGTACCATCGGCCATCCGATGGGGATCGCCGCCGGCGCCACCGCCAACCGCGTCGCGCTGGAATGCATGGTGCTCGCCCGCAATGAGGGGCGCGATATCGTCCACGAAGGACCGGAGATCCTGCAGGCCGCGGCGCGCCATTGCCAGCCGCTGCAGCAGGCGCTCGATACCTGGAAGGACGTCACCTTCAACTACACCTCGACCGATGCGCCGGACTTCGTTCCGACGGCAACGGCGGCTGAATAGGAGAGAATCCATGCGCATTACCCAGGGAGCATTCTCGTTTCTGCCCGATCTGACCGACGAGCAGATCACCAAACAGGTGCAATATTGCATCGACAATAGCTGGGCGGTGAGCCTGGAGTTCACCGACGACCCACATCCCCGCAACACCTACTGGGAAATGTGGGGGCATCCGATGTTCGACAATCCGGATGCGGCGGCGCTGATGATGGAGTTGAAGGAGTGCCGGAAGGTCTATGGCGACCGCTATATCCGCGTCGTCGCCTTCGACGCGAGTCATGGCTGGGAGTCGGTGAAGCTCTCCTTCATCGTCAACCGTCCGGCGAACGAGCCGGGCTTCCACCTGCAGCGGCAGGAGGCGGCCGGCCGGGTCATCCGCTATACGACGCGGCCCTATGCCGCCGACAAGCCGGCGGGAGAACGCTATGGCTGAGGCTGCAGTCAAGGAGCTTGAAGATGGCGGCGATATCCCCGCCGCCATCGATCTGCGGGCGGAATATGCCGAGTCCGGTGTCAAGGACGTGCTTGAAGAACTCGACCGCGAGCTGATCGGCCTGAAGCCGGTCAAGCAGCGTATCCGCGAAACGGCGGCGCTGCTGCTGGTCGAGCGGGCGCGGCGGCGGCTTGGGCTCGCCCATGAGACGCCGACGCTGCATATGAGCTTCAGCGGCAATCCCGGAACCGGCAAGACGACCGTCGCACTGCGCATGGCGGATTTGCTGCACCGCCTCGGCTATATCCGCAAGGGCCATCTCGTCTCAGTGACGCGGGACGATCTGGTCGGCCAATATATCGGCCATACCGCACCGAAGACCAAGGAGATCCTCAAGAAAGCGATGGGCGGCGTGCTCTTCATCGACGAGGCCTATTATCTCTACCGTCAGGAGAACGAGCGCGATTATGGCCAGGAGGCGATCGAGATCCTGCTCCAGGTGATGGAGAACCAGCGCGACGATCTCGTCGTGATTCTCGCGGGTTACGCTGACAAGATGGAGAAGTTCTTCACCAGCAATCCTGGTTTTCGTTCCCGTATCGCCCATCATATCGATTTTCCGGATTACACGGATGACGAGCTCCTGCAGATTGCCGAAATCATGCTGTCGAAGCAGAACTATCATTTCGACGAGAAGGCGCGTGCGGTGATGGCCGATTATATCGCGACTCGCCGCCGGCAGCCGCATTTCGCCAATGCCCGTTCCATCCGCAACGCGCTCGACAGGGCGCGACTGCGGCAGGCGAACCGGCTGTTCGAAACCGCGCCGGGGCCGGTCGATGCCGAGGCGCTCTCCACGATCGGCGCGGAGGACCTGCGTGTCAGCCGGGTTTTTTCCAAGGCGAAGGAGGAGCAGGCTTCATGACTAGAACAATTATTGCGCCATCTGTACTTTCGGCAGATTTTTCCCGGCTGGGCGAGGAGGTGGAGGCTGTTGTTGCAGCCGGTGCCGACTGGATCCATCTCGACGTGATGGACGGGCATTTCGTGCCGAACATCACCTTCGGCCCGCCGGTGATCAAGGCGATCCGCAATCGAACGAACGCGTTCTTCGATTGCCATCTGATGATCACGCCAGCCGATCCCTATCTCTCAGCCTTTGCGGAGGCCGGCTGCGATCTCATCACCGTGCATGCCGAAGCGGGCCCGCATCTCGACCGTTCGCTGCAGGCCGTCCGCAATCTCGGCAAGAAGGCTGGTGTCTCGCTCAACCCTTCGACGCCTGAAAATGTGATCGAATATGTGCTCGACCGCCTTGACCTCGTCCTCCTGATGACGGTCAATCCGGGTTTCGGCGGCCAGGCGTTTATTCCCTCGGTTGTCGAGAAGGTTCGGCGGATCAAGGCGATGATCGGCGCGCGCCCGATCCATATCGAGATCGATGGCGGCGTGACGCCGGAGACGGCGCCGCTCGTCGCCGCCGCCGGCGCGGATGTGCTGGTCGCCGGCTCGGCGATCTTCAAGGGCGATGGTCAGGCCGTCTATGCCGCGAACATCGCCGCGATACGCGATGCCGCCGATAGTGCGATGCGCAGGGCGGCCTGATAATGAAAGGAGACATGAAATGGCTTCCATGCCGCCGATTTGCGATTTCGGCTGGAAGGCGGTGGATGCGACGCTGATCAGCGTCGACGGCAAACATCATTCCATCCTCGGCGAAGCCGGTCCGCGCGGGCTGGTCGTCGCCTTCATCTGCAATCACTGTCCCTATGTGAAGGCGGTGATCGGGCGCATCGTCCGCGATGCTCGCGATTTGAAGGAGCTTGGCATTGGCTTCGTCGCCATCAATTCCAATGATGCCGGGGCTTATCCCGCCGATTCCTATGAGAATATGAAGGTGTTCGCGCGGGAAAACGCCTTCCCGTTCGCTTATCTCCATGATGCAGACCAGGTGGTGGCACGCGCCTATGGCGCGGCCTGCACGCCGGATTTCTTCGGCTTCAACGCTGACCACGAATTGCAGTATCGTGGCCGCCTCGATGCCTCGCGCAAGGAGGAGGGCGCGACCGACCTGCGTCGCGATCTTTTCGAGGCGATGCGGCAGGTGGCGGAAACCGGGGAGGGGCCTCGCGAGCAGATCGCCTCCATCGGCTGCTCGATCAAATGGCGCGAGCCCGTCTGAACCGTGATCGATGCTAAAAGCGCCGCGTGTCGGGAACACGCGGCGCTATCAGGGGCCTGGGGCTTCTAAATGGCCTATTGGCTGTTCTCTTTGAGATAGGCAAGGAGATTGGTGATGTCCGCGTCGTCCTTCAGCCCGGCAAAGGCCATTTTCGTGCCTTTCACCTTGGCTTTCGGGCTGTGCAGATAATCACGTAGGGAGGCATCGTCCCAGACGAGGCCTTCTTCTCCCGCCTTCACCATCGCCGGCGAATATTTGAAGCCGGGATGCGTGCCGGCCGTCCGGCCGATAATGCCCTGCAGTGATGGGCCGACCTTGTTCTTGTCGGAATCCACGACATGGCAGGCCGTGCATTTCTTGAAAACCGTTGCTCCTGCCGTTGCATCCCCCTCCTGGGCGCGGGCTCCCGCCGCGCCGAGAATTGCAACTGATACACCGACCAGAAGGACTGAATACCGCATGGCATCTCCTCATTTTTCGCCAAGGGTGCCCTGGACGAAGCCGCCGCCGGTTCCATGCGCCGGGGGCCGCTATATTGGATCTTCCAGCAGCAGCCTTTCAGCCGCTAGAGGTCGATCGCCGGAAAAGTTACGTGTTGGGAGCAATAAGTCAATGTTCCCTGGAGGATTTCTATTCAGAGATGTGTGTCGTGACCGTTTCGCGAATGCCGGGACAATTCGGGAATGCCCGGATTGACGTCGTTGACGCGTGATCGTAGGTTTGAAGAACAGTTTCTCATCCGGGCACCTTGAGAAATCCCACGCTGCAACCACCATATCGCCGCTCAATTGATGCGATGTGGATGAAGTCAGCGGATTGAAGGTGCCGACATGGATATTATCGATCTCGTCCTGACCATCTGCCTGATATCGAACCCGTCGAACTGCCGGGAAGAACGGCTGCATTTCCAAAACCGCGGCAGCCTCAACAGCTGCATGTACACCGCCCCGACCGAAATCGCCAAATGGGCGCAGGAGCATCCCAATCTTCGTATCGTGCGCTGGAAATGCGCTTATCCCAGCGAAGAGCGGACGCTTTGAGAGATGATTTGACGTGGTGGGGAGGAGGCTGTGGTTCGTTCGCGAAAATACCGATTGTTGTTGACGCTGGTGATCGCTGCGCTGGCCGGTATTCTGACATCCGCAACCCTAGCCGCGGAAAGGATGCACGTCGGTGTCTTGAAATTCGGCACGGTGAGCTGGGAACTCGATACGATCAAGACGCACGGTTTGGACGAGAAGAACGGCGTCGAGATCGATATTCGCTTTTTCGCCAGCGAGGATGCGACCAATGTGGCGCTGATGGCCGGCGACATCGATGTGATGGTATCTGACTGGCTCTGGGTGTCGCGCCAGCGCAGCGCGGGCGAGGACCTGACCTTCTTTCCCTATTCGACATCGGTCGGCGCCATGATGGTTCCCGCTGCCTCACCGATCAAAAGCCTGACGGACCTGAAGGCCAAGAAGATCGGCGTCGCCGGCGGCCCGCTCGACAAGAGCTGGCTGTTCATCCAGGGGTTGGCGCGGGACAGGTTCGGGATCGATCTTGCGGACGAAAACGAGATCGTCTACGGCGCGCCGCCATTGCTGGCCGAAAAGGCGCGGCAGGGCGAACTCGATGCGGTGCTGAATTTCTGGCACTACTGCGCGCGGCTGGAAGCGGACGGCTTTCGCCGGCTGGTCAGCGCCAATGAGGCGGCGAGGGCGCTCGGCGCTACAGGCGATGTTTCGGCGATCGGCTATATCTTCCACGAGAAATGGGCGCGAAGCCATCCCGAGGCGATAGAAGGTTTCCTCAAGGCGAGCGGTGAAGCCAAGGCGCTGCTGAACCGTTCGGACGAGGAATGGCCGCGGCTGGAACCCGTCGTAAGGGCGGAGGGACGCGAGCTGGACGTCCTGAGGGATCGATATCGCGAGGGCATTCCGAACCGCACCGTCGAAGAGGAGGAAGAGGACGCGGCAAGACTTTATACGGTTCTGATGAGGCTTGGCGGAGAGCGGCTCGTCGGCCCTGGAAAGACCCTGGCGCCCGGAACCTTCTGGAGGGTGCGCGAATGACGCTGATGTCTTCCGATAAGACCGCATCCGGCGGCGCGGCCGAGCAGCGCAAGGTGATGCCGGTCGTCACGGTGCTGTCTTCATTTGCCGCCCTTCTCCTCGTCTGGCAGGTTTCGGCCGGTCTGTGGCCGAGCCGCTCCTTCCCGGCGCCTTTTGCCGTTTTCCAGACCTTCCTTGCCGAATCCGCCAGCGGCGATCTGCCCTATCATCTCGGCATCACGCTCTGGCGCGTCGCTGCCGCTTTCTTCGTTGCCATGATCATCGGCTCGGTGATCGGCATTCTCCTGGGGAGCCGGCAGAATCTCGATCGATTCTTCAATCCGTGGGTGACGCTTTTTCTCAACATCCCGGCCCTTGTCGTCATCGTTCTCGCCTATATCTGGTTCGGCCTCAACGAAGCGGCGGCGATCGGCGCGGTGGCGGTCAACAAGATCCCGAACGTGATCGTCACCATGCGCGAGGGCGCGCGGGCGATCGATCCGCGCTATTCGGAAATGGCCTCCGTCTACCGGTTCGGCGCGCTCGACCGGCTGCGGCATATCCTTTTGCCGCAATTGCAGCCCTATTTCGCCGCCGCCTCGCGCTCCGGCATTTCGCTGATCTGGAAGATCGTCCTCGTCGTTGAACTGCTCGGCCGGTCGAACGGCGTCGGTTTCCAGATCAATCTGTTCTTCCAACTCTTCGATGTCGCGGCGATCCTGGCCTACACGCTGGCTTTCGTCGCGGTGATTCTGCTCATCGAATTTACCGTGGTACAGCCCCTTGAACATGCATCCACACGCTGGCGCCGCCGCGCGGCTTAAGGTCGATATTGCGAGGAAATCGTTCCGCGCGTCGAGCGGCGACGCGCTCGACGTGCTGCGCGATTTGCATTTCGAGGTGGGTGAGAACGAATTCGCCTGCATTCTCGGGCCGTCCGGCTGCGGCAAGACGACCACGCTGCGCATCCTGCTCGGGCTCGATACGGATTATGAGGGATCGTTCCAGTTGCCGGGGCTGGGCAATGGACGACGGATCGGCGCGGTATTCCAGGAGCCGCTGCTTCTGCCCTGGCGCACGGTCGAGCAGAATGTCCGGCAGGCCCTGCCGCACGGCTTGCGCGACCGCAATCTCGACAGCCTCTTCGGCAGCCTCGGCCTGAAGGAGATGCGGAACTTCTATCCCGGGGAATTGTCGCTTGGTCTTGCCCGCCGGGCCGCGATCGCGCGGGCGATCGCCATTGATCCCGATATCCTGCTGCTCGACGAGCCTTTCGTCTCACTGGACGAGCCGACCGCCCAGCAATTGCGGCATCTGCTCCTGGCGGTCTGGTCGGAGCGTCCGACGACGGCGCTGATGGTGACGCACAATCTGCGCGAGGCGATCATGCTCTCGGACAGGATTATCGTTTTGTCGGAGCGGCCGGCCCATGTGATCGGAACGTTCGATATCAAGCTGCCGCGCCAATATCGCAGCGATCAGGTGAAACTGGATCTGCTGCGCTCGTTCAACCGGAAATTCCCGGACCGGATATAGCCATGGCGCAATCCCCCTCACGGCGAACGGTCCTGAAGTGCGGCACGGCACTTGCCGCAGCCGGGCTTTTGCCCATCAGCATTCCGGTGCGGCCTGCATTCGCTGCCGAAGAGGCCTTGCCTGTTGAGGAGATCGCCGACGGAATATTCGCCTTTGCCGGCGTGGACGCGCTGATGACGAAAGCAAATCGCGGCGAGATCTGCAATGTGGGGTTCATCATTGGCGAGGAGGCTGTCGCCGTCGTCGACAGCGGCGGCAGCGTCGCCGAGGGAAGGGCGCTGATCGCCGCGATCCGCGCCGTCACCGATAAACCGATCCGTTATCTCATCAACACCCACATGCATCCCGACCACTGCTTCGGCAATGCCGCCTTCGCTGATACGGGTGCCGTCATCGTCGGGCACCGCAATTTGCCGCGAGCGCTGGTGAGCCGGGGCGAGTTCTATCTCTCCAGCTATCGCGAAAGCATGGGCGAGGCGCTGATGCGGGAGATCAGGATCGTCCCGCCGACAAAGCTGGTCGAGGGCGAGGAAATGCTCGACCTGGGCGGCAGGACCATTCGGCTGAAGGCCTGGAAACCGGCCCATACGGATAATGACCTGACGGCTTTCGACGAAAAAACCGGCGTTCTTTTTACCGGCGACCTCTGTTTTCTCCGCCATCTGCCGACATTGGACGGGTCGCTCACCGGCTGGATAGAGCAGTTGGACGTGTTGAAAGCCGTCAGGGCGAACCGCGCCATTCCCGGACACGGTCCGATCCCGGCCGATTGGCCCGGTGCGCTCGAACCGGAGCAGCGTTATTTCGAGGCGCTGACGCGCGATATCCGCGCGGCGATCGCCGCCGGCGTTCCCCTGGCCGATGCCGTCAAGACCGCGGCGCAGAGCGAGCGCGGCAACTGGCATCTCTTCGACGAGTACAATGCCCGCAACGCCACCGCCGCCTTTGCGGAGCTCGAATGGGAGTAGGCGGTTTGATTTGCCAGGCCATCACGGGCGGTGGTATGATGATTTTTGGCCGGGCACCGCCAATCATATGGTGGAGGCAAAGATGAATCCTCACCCGCATCGAACGCGCAATGCGCGCGATTGCCTGAGTCTGGTCTTGTTCACGGTTCTGCTTGGCGCGTTTCCGATATCGCCTGGTCAGGCGGAGGAGACGAGTGTTCCCGAGAGCGCGACATGGAGCAGCCTCAAGCCCGACGTCTTTGGCAACAGGGGCATAGAGGCCGCGAGCGGCATCATCGCCATCGACGCACCGAAACGCGCCGAAGACGCCGCGATCGTCCCGGTCGATCTTAAATTCAACCCTGGCAAGGCGGCGGGGCGAATCAAGGTCGTCACGCTGATCGTCGACGAAAATCCGTCTCCGGTTGCTGCCGTCTTCAAATTCGGGCCGGATGCCGGTGTGACACATCTGGCCACAAGGCTGCGCGTTAACGCCTATTCCTATGTTCGGGCGATTGCCGAGACGGAGGACGGCAAGCTCCACATGACGCAGACCTTCGTCAAGGCCTCCGGCGGCTGCTCCGCGCCCGCCATGAAGAACCAGGACGAGGCGATGGCCTCGCTCGGCAAGATGAAATTACGGGTGTTTCCGCCGAATGCGCCGGGCACGGAGGCGATGAACCGGGCGACCGAAATGCAGCTGATGATCCGCCATCCCAACAATTCCGGGCTGCAGATGGATCAGCTCACGCGCTATTACATCCCCGCCCATTTCATTCGGGGGCTGACGATCTCGCAGGGCAACCGGCTGATCATGACGATGGAAGGCGGTATCTCGATCTCGGAAGACCCGAATTTCCGATTCGAATTCGATTCAAAACAGGGCGAGGAGATAAAGGTCGAGGCGGTCGATACCGAAGGCATGAAGTTCGAGAACGAATGGCCTTCGGAACCATCGGCACTTTGATTCTGCTGACGATACCCATTGAACCGTTCTGGATCGATGAGGCTGAGGAGAGGGCGCGGAATGGGTGCTCGGGCTTGACCCGAGGATGACGGACTGGAGAGGTTTGCGCCCAGTATCAACGTTGCCGATTAGCGGAAAACATCCCTGTAATGTCATCCTCGGGCTTAACCCGAGGATCCATTCCTCAACGATTCTGCAGTCGCTACGGTGGTGAGATAAGAAGCGCCGCTTCTATCCAGGCGCGAAAAGTTTTCTAAAAACAGCGGACATCCGCTTCGGCCTGGGCGCGCTTCAGGTCGGTTACGGCCGCTTTTGCCGGTGCGCTCTGGCGGAAGATAACGCCCTTTTCTCCGGGAACGAGTCCCATTCCCTTGAAAGTCTCCGCGGTGACATAGCGGTCGTAGGGAAGAACGGAGGCGATCACGTCGATCGAACAGGAACACCGCTGAAGGTTGTCGCGGTTTTCGCCATTGGCTTTCATGCAGCCATAGACATATTCGGCCAATACCTCCGTCGGATAATCCGATGCCGCCTTCGCAGGTGCACAAAAGGCTACCATGGCCGCGGCGGCGAAAACGATCCTCGTAAATCCTGTCATAATCCCCGGCCTCCCTGCCGGTTTACCTGCTTCCGAATACAGTTTTTCAGGTACATAACAAAAATATGTCAATTGGAAGAAGAATTCAGCAGTGGCTGAATAGCTTGGTCCGCTCGGACAAATGTATTTCAAACATTAATCCATGATTAACGCATGTTGCGATGCGAAAATTACAGTGCAATGCAGCATATATTAATTGATAAAGATGCTTGCACAAAGCATTTCAATCTCATATCGTTTATTTGTTTCCGGCTTCAAGGACGTTACCGTCAAGGGAGTGGTGACAGTCTTCGCAGGCCAAGCGGGGTGGGTGGTAACGGTGCCCTCCGCACGCCTTGGCTTCGGTCGTGACACGCTGCCGGAAATACTTCCCCATTTGCATGAGCTGATGGATCGGGATGCTGAGGAGGCATTCCGCCGAGGTTCATCGAGAGGATCTAAGGGAGGATTTCAAATGCGTGTACACAAGCATTGCATAACAGTTGCATTGGCTACGACAGCCTTGTCGCTTTCTCTGGCGGCGGGCGCGGTGGCCAATGACGATCTCCAAAGCATGGCCTCGGATGCTAAAAACTGGGTCATGCCGACGGGCGATTATGCCAACACCCGTTATTCCAAGCTGAACAAGATCAACAAGGACAACGTCAAGAACCTCCAGGTCGCCTGGACGTTCTCGACCGGCGTCCTGCGTGGCCATGAAGGCGGTCCGCTGATCATCGGCGACGTCATGTATGTCCATGCGCCGTTTCCGAACACGGTCTATGCGCTCGATCTGAACAATGACGGCAAGATCCTCTGGAAATATGAACCGAAACAGGATCCAAATGTCATCGGGATCATGTGCTGCGATACGGTTAATCGTGGCGTCGCCTATGGTGACGGCAAGATCTTCCTCTACCAGGCCGACACGACGCTCGTCGCGCTCGATGCCAAGACCGGCGAAGTCGCCTGGTCCGTGAAGAACGGCAGCACGGTGGATGGCAGCACGGGTGAATCGGGAACCTCCGCGCCCATGGTCGTCAAGGACAAGGTCATCGTCGGCATATCCGGCGGCGAGTTCGGCGTCCGCGGTCATCTGACCGCTTACAATGTCTCAGACGGCAAGCAGGCCTGGCGGGCCTATTCCATGGGGTCGGACGAGGAAATGCTGATCGATCCGGAGAAGACGACCCATCTCGGCAAGCCGGTCGGCACTGATTCGAGCACCAAGACCTGGGAAGGCGATCAATGGAAGATCGGCGGCGGAACGACCTGGGGCTGGTATTCCTACGATCCGGAGCTGAACCTGATCTATTACGGCACGGGTAACCCGTCGACGTGGAACCCGAGCCAGCGGCCGGGCGATAATCGCTGGTCCATGACCATCATGGCCCGCGACGCCGATACCGGCATGGCGAAGTGGCTCTACCAGATGACCCCGCATGACGAGTGGGATTATGACGGCGTCAACGAGATGATCCTTGCTGACGGCATCGAGATCGAAGGGCAGCCGCGCGACGTGCTGGTGCATTTCGACCGCAACGGCTTTGCCTATACGCTGGATCGTGACACGGGCGAGCTTCTGGTCGCCAAGAAATATGATCCGGCCGTCAACTGGGCGACGGAAGTCGTCATGGACAAGAACAGCGATCAGTATGGCCGGCCTCAGGTGGTCGACAAATATTCGACCGACAAGAATGGCGAAGACGTGAATACGACGGGCGTATGCCCGGCGGCGCTCGGCACGAAAGATCAGCAACCGGCCGCCTATTCGCCAAAGACCAAGCTCTTCTATGTTCCGACGAACCATGTCTGCATGGATTACGAGCCATACCGGGTCAGCTATACGGCGGGTCAGCTCTATGTCGGCGCGACCTTGTCGATGTATCCGGCGCCGGATAGCCATGGCGGCATGGGCAATTTCATTGCCTGGGATGCGGCCAAGGGTGAGATCGTCTGGTCCAAGCCGGAGCAGTTCTCCGTCTGGTCGGGCGCGCTCGCGACCGATGGCGATATCGTGTTCTACGGTACGCTGGAAGGCTATCTGAAGGCGATCGATAAGGACGGCAATGAACTTTACAAGTTCAAGACGCCATCCGGCATTATCGGCAATGTCACGACCTACGAGCATGACGGCAAGCAGTATGTGGCTGTTCTGTCGGGTGTGGGTGGTTGGGCAGGCATCGGCCTTGCGGCCGGTCTGACTAAGAGCACGGAAGGTCTGGGTGCGGTCGGCGGCTATGCGAGCCTGTCCGATTATACCGCACTTGGCGGCCAGCTGACCGTCTTCACGGTTCCCGACCAATAAGGGAACGAAGCTGGAAGGCTGAGCCTTGCCTTTGCAGGCTTTGATAAGGGAGCCCGGGTCCTGTCGGATGACCGGGCCCGGGCTCCCTTTGCCGTCCACCCCTCATGAACATGAACAACGCCACGGCGGGAGCAGCATGAGTGCATGTTGTTTCGAGTTTGGCATGCGAGGTCATGAATGCCCGTTCGGATGAAAGAACTTTGTGTCGCAATCGTTTTCGGCCTGCTCGCAGGTACGATCAATTCCCATGCCGATGACAAGGAGACGGCCGCCGCTGTTTCCGATGAAGACGGCAAATATTTCGACAAGGATGGAACGCCCACTTTCAATATCAAGGAAGACGGGACTGTGGATTGGTACACCTATAGCGGCTATCGCCGTTTCAATTCGGAATGCCATGTCTGCCATGGCGCCGATGGTGCCGGCTCCACATTTGCCCCCGCTCTCGCCAATTCGCTCAAGACGATGAGCTATGCCGATTTTCTTCAGACTGTTGCGGAAGGCCGGCAAAATGTTGGAAGCGGCAAGGAAAACGTGATGCCGTCCTTCGGCGATAACAAGAACGTCTATTGTTATCTAGACGATATCTACATCTATCTGCGCGCGCGCGCCGTCGGCGACCTGCCGCGCGGCCGTCCGGCGAAAAAGGACGACAAGCCCGAGACGGCAAAAGAGCAGGAAGCCTCCTGCATGGGTGGATGACATGGCAAAGGGCAAGAGAAGGTGGATGGGATTGATGGCGGCGCTGGTCATGGTCGCGCCGCTGGCGCCATCCTCCGCCCTTGCGCAGGGCGCTGGGCTCGGAGCCGCCGGCGAGCTAGTGGATCCGGATGTCCTGCGTGTCTGCGCCGATCCGTCGAACATGCCGTTCTCAGACCAGAATGGCCAGGGTTTCGAGAACAAGCTTGCGGAACTGGTCGCCGCCAAGACGGGGCGCAAATCCGTTTCCTATACCTGGTTTCCAACCGTGACTGGCTTCGTGCGCAATACGCTGGGGGCCAAGCGCTGCGACATCATCATGGGTTATCCGCAGGGTGACGAATTGGTCCAGAACACCAACGCCTATTTCCGTTCGACTCACGTCATGATCTACAAGAAGGGAAGCGGCCTCGACGGGGTCGAAACGATCGAGGACCCCCGGCTGGCGACGAAGAAGATCGGCGTCGTCGCGCGCACGCCGCCGGCCACCAATCTGGCCAATGCCGGCTATATGCACAATGTCAAACCCTATCCGCTGATGGTCGATACGCGTCTTACGCCGTCCATGGCCGAGGTCATGCTGAAGGATCTTCAGAAAGGCGTCATAGATGTCGCACTCCTGTGGGGGCCGATGGGCGGATATTATGTGCATGAAATCGACCCTGATCTCGCCGTCATTCCTCTGGTGAAGGAAAAGACGGGCCGGATGTCCTTCCGCATTACGATGGGCGTCAGGCCCTCCGACCAGGAATGGAAGCGGACGCTGAACAGGGTCATCAAGGAAAACCAGAAGGAGATCAACAGGATATTGCTCGATTATCACGTTCCGCTGATAGACGAGCAGGACAGGCCGATAACGCAGTAGAGGTTGAGGCCGGGAGAAGAAGGAGATGCCGGCAAGCCGGTGGGGTGCAGCAATCGTTTCGGCACTGGTCCTCTGGGCCGTGGCGCAGGCTTTTGCCGGAACCGTTCCGGAACCCGATGATTATCGGATGGAGAATTATCGTGCGGCCGTTCCGGCGACTTTGAAGGGCGCCAGGGTCGTTTTGACCGAGGAGGTCATCGAACTCTGGAAGAACAAGCAGGCCCTTTTCGTCGACGTTCTCCCGTATGATCCGAAACCGAAAAACCTTCCCGCGGGAACCATTTGGAAGGAAAAGATAAGGCAGGATATCCCTGATAGCATCTGGCTGGCGAATGTCGGCTACGGCGTGCTCAACAAGGAAATGGAAACCTATTTTCGCGATGGGCTCAAGTCCCGGCTGGGTGAGGACAGGGATCGTCTGGTATTGTTTTATTGCCAGAAAGACTGCTGGATGTCCTGGAATGCCGCCAAGCGGGCGGTGGAATGGGGATATCGCGCAGTGCTCTGGTACCCGCTGGGCACGGATGGCTGGGTGGCTGCAGGGCAGCCGACGCAACGAAACGTGCCTTTGGGGTTCTGAATCGTACGCGATGAGCGTATGATAAACGAAGATCAGCTATCTGATCTAACGAAAAGGAGACGAGCATGAAGAAGACATGGACCAAGCCGACCATGTGCCAGGTCGCTGCAGGAATGGAAATGTCACGCTATCTTTCCGCAGAACTGAAGGCAAAGAAGTAAAATGGTCGATCCGCTCCGCGCGAATATTCGCGCGGAGCGGATATATCCTTTGATCGAACTGGTGCCGGGCGCAATGCTGCATTGCGCCGCGGGCAGGGTGGGGTTGTGCACGTAATGCATTTGAAGATCATCGGCTCTGCGGCGGGTGGCGGCTTTCCCCAGTGGAACTGCAATTACCGTCTGAGCCGGGCGGTGAGGGAAGACCAGCCGGGTTTCCAGCCGCGCACGCAATCCAGCCTCGCCGCCAGCGCCAATGGTACGGATTGGGTGCTGTTCAACGCATCCCCTGATATACGCCAGCAGATCGCCGCGACGCCGCAATTGCAGCCACGGCCGGATGGCCCGCTGCGCGCGACGCCGATCCGGGCGGTGGTGCTCACCAATGCCGATGTCGATCACATCGTCGGCCTCCTGAGCCTGCGCGAGCGGCAGTCCTTCGCGATCTATGCGACGGACCGGGTGCTGGAGGTTCTCGAAACCAATTCGATTTTCAACGTGCTGGACCGCTCCATCGTCGAGCGGCGCAGGCTTCCCTTGGGCGAGCGCACCGATATCCGGGATGCCGGCGGCAAACCGACGGGCATCACCATCGAGACCTTCGCCGTTCCGGGCAAGGTAGCGCTTTTCCTGGAAGACGAGGCGAAGGCGGCCGAGGGTTTCGGCACTGAGGAGGGCGATACCATCGGCCTGCGCATCGGGTCGGAAAGCACCGCTGAAACGGCGTTCTACATCCCTGGCTGCGCTCGCATCGATACCGCCCTGAAGGAGCGGATATCAGGCGTCGCCTGCCTGTTCTTCGACGGCACGGTCTATCACGACGACGAAATGATACGGGCAGGCGTCGGCGCCAAGACAGGCGCCCGCATGGGGCATCTGCATATCGCAGGTGAGGCGGGATCGATGAAGCTGCTCGGGGACCTTCCCATCGGGCGGCGCATCTATATCCATATCAACAACACCAATCCCATTCTCGACGATGCCTCAGCGGAACATGCCGCGGTCAGGGCTGCGGGATGGGAAGTCGGCTATGACGGAATGGAGATCCGGCTTTGAAAGATTTTGCCAGCGCCGCAAGGGATGGGCTGACACCAGCACAGTTGGAAGGCGTGCTGCGGGAGGTGGGGGCCGCGCGCTACCACAATCTCCATCCCCTCCATCATCAGATGGTGAGCGGCGCGCTGACCAGGACGCAGATGCAGGCCTGGGCGCTCAACCGCTATTGCTACCAGGCGGTCATTCCGCGCAAGGACGCGATGATCCTGGCGCGGGCGGAAGATCCGGCCTTTCGCGCGGAATGGCGCAAGCGCATCGAAGACCATGACGGCGATGACGGTTGGAGCGGCGGCATCGCCCGCTGGCTGAAGCTGGCGACAGGGCTCGGCCTTGACGCCGATGCGGTCAAAAGCGAGCGCCTGGCGCTCCCCGCCACCCGTTTCGCCGTCGGCGCCTATCTCTCTTTCTGCACCAACCGCAGCCTGCTCGAGGCGGTCGCCTCGTCGCTGACGGAGCTGTTCTCGCCCGTCATTATCGGCGAGCGCGTGCCGGCCATGCTGGCAAAATATGATTATGTGACGGAGGACATTCTCGCCTATTTCAAGCCGCGTCCGGTCCAGGCCTCGCGCGACGCCGATTTCGCGCTCGCCTATGTGCTGGAACATGCGACCACGCCCGAAAAACAGCAGGCGGTGATCGATGCGCTAGTTTTCAAATGTGATATCCTCTGGGCCATGCTCGATGCGCTCGATTATGCCTATGGCGGCAAGGGCCATGTGCCGCCCGGCGCTTTTAATCCAGAGGAGAGGTGATGGAAGGCGTCCGCACCCGTGCTATAGTGTCGTCGCGGTCCAGACCGAAGCTGAGGCGACATGCGCGGCTGCAATATGATCCGGTGCGGGATGCATGGGCGCTTCTCTCGCCCGAGCGGATATTCTGGCCCAATGAGGTCAGCCTCGACATCCTGCGGCTTTGCGACGGAACCCACGATGTTGCGGAAATGATCGCAACGCTCGCCGAAGAATACGGCGCGGATGAAGCTGACATAGCCGACGACGTGACGGCATTCCTGCAGGAATGGTCGGACAGATTTCTGGTGACGCTGGAGCAGGTCCAGGAAAAGGACGAAGCAGTTCTCCGTCCGGATTTGCGTGGAGACCAATGACAGAAACCATTCTACCACCCATCGCCATGCTGGCGGAGCTGACGCATCGTTGCCCGCTGCAGTGCGCCTATTGCTCCAACCCGGTCGAGCTTCTGAAAGCCAACCGGGAGATGGGAACGCAAGGCTGGCTCGCGCTTTTCGAAGAGGCGGCGGATCTGGGCGTGTTGCAGGTCCATCTCTCGGGCGGCGAGCCGACGCTGCGCAGTGATCTCGCGGAACTCATTGCCTGTCTGGCCAGACGTGGTGTCTACACCAATCTGATCACCGCCGGTGTCGGCATCGCGGAGGGGCGGATCGAGGCATTCGCCGCGGCAGGGCTCGACCATGTGCAACTGAGCTTCCAGGGCGCAAAGCCCGAGACGACGGAGAAGATCGGCAATCACCGTGGTGCGCATGAGAAAAAGATCGAGACGGCAAGGCGCGTGCGGGAAGCTGGCCTGCCGCTGACGATCAACGCGCCGATCCATCGCCACAACATGCATGAGGTGCCGGATTTCATCGAGATGGCGCTGTCGCTAGGTGCCGAACGGCTGGAAATCGCCAATGTGCAATATGCCGGCTGGGCGCTTCTTAACCGCGACGCGCTGATGCCCGACCGGGAATCGGTCGAGCGCCAGGTGCAGATCGTCGAGGAGGCGCAGGAGCGGCTTACCGGCATCATGACGATCGATTTCGTCGCGCCGGACTATTTCGCCCTTTATCCCAAGCCCTGCATGGGCGGCTGGGCGCGCGATGCCTTCATGGTGGCGCCTGATGGAAGGGTCTTGCCCTGCCATGCCGCGCACACCATCAAATCCCTGCATTTCGAGCAGTTCGGTGACTGGAGCCTTGCCGACATTTGGCGCGATTCCCCGGCTTTCAACGCTTTCCGGGGAACGGGATGGATGGCGGAACCGTGCCGCAGTTGCGAGCGGCAGGAGATCGATTGGGGCGGCTGCCGTTGCCAGGCGATGGCCATCGCCGGCGATGCGGCGGCGACGGACCCTGCTTGCATCAAATCGCCCCTACATGCCCGCATGGGCGCGCTGATCGAAGAAGCGGCGAAGACAGCGGGGAGCGCTGATAGTTTTCAGTATCGGCGGATCGGGAAGGTTGTGGAGCCTGCGTCTTAGATGACGGTTCGGAGCCGTTGGTTTACACCTCCCTCTGGCCGGCAGCCAGAGGGAGGTGAAGAAGCACCACAGCCGAACGCTTCCATTCACCAGAAGCGCACCATCCTCACTCCTTGATCATCGCCTGGCTGATAAGCTGTGCTAGCTTGTAGAGCCGTTGTTCGATGATCGTCGGCACCTCGCAGATATAGGTCAGCGACTGCGTCCGCTCTTCGAAAATGCGGGTTTCCCAGGTCACCCGGTCGTTGAGCCTGGCCAGTTCCGCTTGGTCGGCATCGGGTTTTGCCCGCAGCGTATCGAGTTTCTGCGCTTCCTTGCGAAGATCAGCCGCCATATCGCGCTGCTTGGCCGCATAGCGTGAAATCCCCGACATGACCTGCCCGCGCTCGGCATTGAGCCTGTCGAACAGGCCCTGGAAAACCTGCATCAGTCTGTCGTTGACCGCTTCCCGGGAAATGTTGGCGACATAACCCGCCAGCATCTTCTGCGCCTCCTCGATCGTGTTGCGCCGTGCGGCCATCTCGGTGACGAGCCCGGTTATTTGTGGATCCTTGTCCCAGTCCGCAGCGCTTTCGGGCAAATCGGGCCCGGTCCAAACCTGTGCGATCGAAAGCTGCGGGACCTTGCGCTGGATGCAGGGCCAATCGGGATCGGTATTGGCAGCGGCGAAGACCGGAGCCGGCGATGCGACGGCGAGCAGCAGGGCAGTGAACCCGCGAAATAGAAGCGTTGAGCGTCTCAACTGTTTCCTCCCGTATCCTGTTTGCGGATGATGAGACCTCTTGACGGGTCATAGGCAAGAATGGCGCCGCCGAGAAAGACCAGCGTAAAGGCTGCGACGACGGCGAGCGATGTCCATTCGATCTGGCCGTAAAAGGCAAAACGGATCAGTTCGACCGCATAGGTGAAGGGATTGAGCAGGCAGATCTTGTGCAGAAGCGGGCTCGCCTCCTGGACCCGCCAGAGCGGGTAGAGGGCGGAGGAGGCGAAATACATCGGGAAGATCACGAAATTCATGATCCCGGCGAAATTCTCCAGCTGCTTGATCATCGATGAAAGGAACATGCCGAGCGCGCCGAGCATCAGCCCGGCAAGGAACAATGCCGGCAAAATGAGGAGATAGCCGATGAGTGGCGCCTTGACCTCCCAGAACCAGGCAATGGCGAGAAACACATAGACCTGGATGATCGAGACGGCGACGCCGGCGAGCAGTTTCGATACCAGCAGGAACCAGCGCGGGAAGGGGCTGACGAGCAGCGTGCGCATATTGCCCATCTCCCGGTCATAGACCATGGAGAGGGATGACTGCATGCCGCTGAAAAGAAGGATCATGCCGCAGAGACCGGGCGTGATGTACACCTCGTAAAGCACATAGGTCTGGTAGGGCGGGATGATCGAAACGCCCAGCACCTGCCGAAAGCCGGCGGCGAAGATGAAGAGCCAGAGCAGGGGGCGCACCAGCGAGGAAATAAAGCGCTCCCGCTGGTTGAGATAGCGCAGGCCCTCGCGCACTAGAATACCCTTCAGGCAGATCAGATATTGAGCGAGGCCGAAGCGGCTGCGTCCCGCTATGGCTTCATTGGGGGCAGGGTGGACCATATCCGTCATGGCTGTTCCTCCGGCGGCGGAGGCGGCGGCGAGCCGATGAGATGGGCGAATGCATCGCTGATCGTCCTGGCGCCGGTCGCCGCGACCACATCCTCGACGCCGCCATCGGCCATCAGCTTGCCTTTGTCGAGAATGATCACCTGATCGGCATCGCTTACCTCGTCGATCAGATGCGTCGCCCAGAGAACGCTGATGCCTTCTTCTTCAACGAGCTTGCGGATATCGGCGAGGATGGTGGCGCGGGATTTGACGTCGAGACCGACGGTCGCCTCGTCGAGCAGCAGGAGCGAGGGGCGGTGCAGGAGCGCGCGGATGATCTCGACGCGCCGCATCTGCCCGCCCGAGAGGTTGCGCGCCTTGTCGTTCAGGCGATCGCTCATGTCGATGGATTCCAGGAGAGCTCCAATACGCCGGCGCGTCTCGCGGGGGCCGATGCCATGCAGGGCGGCGTGGTAGGAGAGATTCTGGCGCACGGTGAGGTCGAGGTCGAGCGTACGCGCCTGGAAGACGATGCCGAGGCGGCGCAGGGCATCGCCTGGCTTGCGGCCGATATCGTAACCGAAAATGCGTATCTGGCCGCCGCGCGTTGCAAACAGATGGCTGACGAGCGAGAACAGCGTCGTCTTTCCCGCGCCGTTCAATCCGAGCAGCACGGCGAAGCGCCCGGGCTGAATAGTGAAGGAAACCCCGTCAAGCGCCTTTCGCGCGCCGTAGGTATGGCTGACGGAGATCAGCTCCAGCGCCGGAACCGGCGGCGTTTCCTGCCGCATCTTGATGCTCCGTCCAACATTGAGGTTCATCAGGCTGCCTCCGGGCGATAGCAGTATTGTCGCTCATGAATGCCCCTCATCTGCCTGCCGGCATCTTCTCCCCGCAGGCGGGGGAGAAGAATGAGGCGGGAACGTAGGTGCCTCCTTCTCCCCGCTTGCGGGGAGAGGGTAGGGGTGAGGGGCATTCGTACGAGCGCGCCTGCAGCGATCAGGATAGAGCGGTTTCGGCTTCATGGGTATTGGAAACCGATCGGCCTATTTGATGATGATCTTGCCCGACATACCCTTGTCCGCCAGATCAGGCACGGACCACGTATATTCACCGGGCCTGACGGTGGTGAACCGCACGTTGATCGTGCCTTCGGAATCGAATTCCAGCCATGCCGGCGCGCCGTTCATGTGCACTTCCAGATCGTTGATGACGATCTGGTTCATCCAGACATTGCGGAAGAGATCGGTGACGAATTTATATTCGAGCCCCGCGGCGGAGGTGATTTTCCAGCGGTAGCCCTGGCCGGCGATCAGTTCGAAATCCTTCTGATTGACCGCGAAATTGTCGTCCTTCGACCCGAGGATCAGTTCGGGAACGTTTTGGCTGGAGCGGGTGACCTTCGGTTGCTCCTGCGTTTGCGCCTGTGGTGCATCGTCATCGTCGTCATCATCCGCTTGCGCGAAGGTGGCCGGCGTGGCGACGGCGAGCCCGATGAGTGCGGCAAAGGCGATAAGGCTGAATTTCAGCATGGTTTCCTCCCGTTTGTTGCTTGAGAAAGATCAGTTCGGCGCCACTACGACACCCCAGGGCAGCGCCCCGACCGTCACCGATTTGACCGGTTCGTCCGTCTCCGTGTCGATGAAAGTGATGTCGTTCGACAGACCGTTGGTGCTGATGATGGATTTGCCATCCGGCGTGAAGGCGAGCTGCCACACCCGTTGGCCGACGAGGATATATTTCTCGACCTCATAGGTCTCGGCGTTAACCACCGCCACGCGGTTGGCGGGGCCGAGCGCGACATAGGCCTTTTTGCTGTCGGCGGATATGCGCACGCCGACGGGCTGGATCGCCTCCGACCGCAGCCCCTGGATTTCGAAGGTGATCTTGTGCTTCACCTCGCGCGTCTCGTTGTCGATGACCGAGACGGTGCCGCCGATCTCCGCCGAAATCCAGACTTCCGATCCGTCTGGCTTGAATTCGGCGAAGCGAGGCCGCGAATCCACCAGCACATTGTTGGTGATCTCATGCGTCGATGTATCGATGAAATGCGCCATGTTTGTCGTCTCGGAGGTGTTGACCATGGTCTTGCCATCGGGGCTGATGCCCATGCCCTCCGGCTCGACGCCGACGGGGATTTCCGCAATGACATTCTTCCCCTCCACGTTGATGACGGTGACGAGATTGTCGTCCTCATTGGCGACGTAGAGCGTCTTGCCGTCGGGTGAGAGCACGAAGAGCTCGGGATCGGGGCCGGACGGCAGCGTGCCGACGATCTCGTGTGTGGCCGTATCGATGATTTCGACCGTGTCGTCGTCGCTGGCGCAGACGTAAAGGAATTTTCCGTCATGCGAGATGGTGATACCGCGCGGCCGCTGGCCGACATCGATGGTCTTGACCACCTCCATCGTCCCGGAATCGACGATCGTGACCGTGTTGTCCTTTTCGTTCGAGACATAGACCATATTGGCCCAAGCGGATTGCGCGGCAAATTGCAGTGCCACCGTTACCGCGAGCATACTCATGTGGCTTCGCATTCATGTCCTCCCATTTATTCGATACTTACATCCTGCATTTTCTCTCCGGCCTGTCGATCCCCAGCGTGTCGAGTTCGCTGTGCTGATGCAGAAAGCCCTCCTGCGGCGAGGTGGAGATGACGCCGCGACCGTCGCCAAGCAGAATCGGCTGGCGCAACTGCCAGTTCCAGTCGCGGAAGGTGACTTTCTGGCCCTTGAAGGCGGCAAGCGAGAAATCGTCCGCCTTGATGAAGGCCTCGATCTTGGCGGGATCGTCGCCATTGGTGCGCGTTGCCGCTTCGCCGAGGATGCGCACGGCCGTCCAGGCCTGCATGTCCTTGGAGAGCATCCGGCGCTTGGTCGCCTTGAAGAAGCGGTTCTGGATCTGCGATCCGCCCCATTGCTCGCTTGCCGGATGCCAGCTCGATGCGATGAGGCCGGCAGTGCCTGCGACCGGGCGCGGCGTCCAGGTGCGATAGGGCACATAGCTGCCGAACACCTCGCTTTCATCGGCCACGATGACGACGTCGTGTTCCGGCAGGTTCTGCGTGAAGACCGGCATCTGCTTCTGCACCTGGATGACGCCGCTATCGGTGCGCCGCGCGGTGCCGCGATCCTCGTAAAGACGTTCCTCGACGATATCAGCGCCAAAACGTGTCGCCGCGCGGCGGATCGCATCGGCATAGAGCTGGTCGCGCTCATGCGAGCCGTAGAGCAGCACCCATTTGCGCCATTGCTTCCAGACCAGATATTGGGCGAGTCCGTCAGCCAGCATGCTGCGAGTGGGCGCGGTATGGAAGATATTGGGTCGGCAGTTTTCCTCGCGCAGGCTGTCATCGGTGGCGCCGACATTGAAGATGAGGACGCCGTTGTCCCGCGCGAGATCGGCGATCGACATCAGTTGCGCGGCCGATATGTCGGTCAGGATGAAGCGGTCTCCACGCTCCACCATCTCCTTGAAGGCGGGCACGACATCGGCATCGAATTTCGTCTCTTTGACGTCGAGCGTGAAGCTCTGGCCTAGGAATCGCCCCGTCGTGTTGTTGTCGTTGATGGCGACATCCGCGCCCGCCACGCCTTCGTCGCGCGGCGGAATATCGAGGACCGACAGAGCCAGTTGCGGCTCATAGGCGCGCAAATAGCCGATCCTGATATCGACGGTCGGCTTTCCAGCCTTTTCCGTCGAAGATTGCTGGGCCTGAACTTCGGGTGCGTTGACGCAGAAGAAAAAAAGGCCGAATAAAAACACAAGAGTGTTTGGCACCACGCTCTTCATGATCATACCATATAGACTTGCCGTCACCGATGCGGTGGCGGTTGCATTCAGATCAAAGGTGCCCACTATGGTTTTAAACAACCTGGCTACAATCTCAAGTCAAAAGCTCATCTTTTCCCGGAATGAGCGCCGGGAGGCGCTGTCATGACGAAGATGCTGGCAAGCGTTCGCGACCGCCGGGAAGCGGAAATCGTCCTGAAAGGTGGGGCCGACATCATCGATCTGAAGGATCCCGAAAACGGGGCGCTTGGCGCGGTGGCGCCTGAAACGATCAGGGAAGTGGTTGATTTCGTTGCGGGTGTGAGGCCCGTGAGCGCCGCCTGCGGCGACCTGCCCATGGAGCCGGAAACCATTGAGCGTCAGGTCGAGGCGATCGCCGCGACAGGCGTTGACTATATCAAGATCGGCTTTTTCCCGTCGGATCGTCTGGCTCAGTGCATCGAGGCGCTGGCCGGACTTGCCGAACACAAGAAATTGATCGCCGTTCTCTTTGCCGACCATGCCTATCCCGACGATCTGCCTGCGGCCTTCGCCGCGGCCAGCTTCCATGGCGTCATGATCGATACGGCTGACAAGTCGCGTGGGCGGCTCCTCGATCATCTCGCCCCCGGCCGGATAGGCGATTTCGTCAAGGCCGCGCACGACCAATCGCTGATATCGGGCGTGGCTGGCTCGCTGGAGGCGCCGGATATACCGAGACTGCTGGTTTTTTCGCCCGATTTTCTAGGGTTTCGCGGCGCATTATGCGAAAACCAGAAGCGAAATGCGGAAATCGACGAGGCGGCGACGGTCAGGATCAGGGCGCTCATCCCGGAGGAGGAGATGCCAGATACCGGTGCCTCACGCATCGATTACAAGCTGCTGGCGGCGAGGGGATATTTCCCCAATCCGGAAGATTCCAAGCTCGGTACCGACAAGATCTTCGTGCGCGACTTCGTCCTGCCGGTCCAGATCGGCGCCTATAGTTTCGAGCATGGCAAGGCGCAGAAGGTGCGTTTCGACGTGACCGCCGATGTCCTGCGCGTGACGCCAAACCCCGAGGATATGCGCCACGTTGTTTCTTACGACCTGATCATGGACGGAATCAGGACCATCGTCGCGCGCGGCCATATCGAGTTGGCCGAAACGCTGGCGGAGCAGGTGGCCGCCTTCGTGCTGGAGCATCCCCGCGTCACCCGTGTGGTGGTGCGTGCCGAAAAGCTGGAACTGGGGCCGGGCGGCGTCGGCGTCGAGATCGAGCGCAAGCGGGAGACGCAGAGCGCATCGAAGCCGCGCAGTTCTACAAACCCCGGAACGATAGATGCCCATGGAGGCAGAAAAGGTATCCGGTCATGAAGGCTGCGGTCGTGAAGCTGGGAGGAAGCACGGCTGGGCATGAAGAACTGCAGCGGTGGGTGGATGTTCTTGCAATGGCACGGTTCCCGCTGGTCATCGTGCCGGGCGGTGGGCCTTTTGCCGATAAGGTGCGCGCCTTGCAGGACCCTCTGGCCTATACGGACGATGCAGCCCACGACATGGCGATCCTCGCCATGGACCAGTTCGGTCTTGTGATCGCCGAGCGCCATCAGCGGCTGCGCCCGTGCCGTTCCTGGCCGGCGATCCGGCACACGCTGAAGGTGGGCGGCATCCCCGTCTGGCTGCCGTCCCAGATGACATGGGATGCACCCGACATTCCCCGTTCATGGGACGTCACCTCGGATTCGCTTGCCGCCTGGTTCTGCGGGAAATGGGGTGCGGAGCGGCTGCTTCTCATCAAGCAGACCAATGGTTTTCTACAGCATATCAACCTTGCCGGCCTTGTCAGATCGGGCATTGTCGACCCGCTGCTGCCTGAAATGCTGCGGTCTGAGATTGTTCTCCACATCGCGGGGCCGCAGACGCTTGGCAATATCGCCGGGAATTTGCCTCTGGCGGATATTCCGGGGGTAATCATGCACAACGAAATGGCCGATGAGGGGATATTCGGGCAATGACAAAATTGCAGACGCCGCGCTGGGCGTGGGTTCTGACCGGCTCGGGCCATTTCTTCGTCGAAAGTTTCGAACTGATCCGCACGCTTGAGCATTGCGACATCTTCGTTTCGAAGGCGGCCAATGAAGTGCTGCGCATGTACAAGCTGAAGCTCGATTTTCCCGATACCATGCGCGTTCTGCACGACAAGACGGCGAGCGCCGTGCCGGTCGGCGGCTTCTATCACGGCATCTATCACACGGTGGTCATTGCCCCCGCCACGTCGAACACGGTGGCGAAATGCGTCGTCGGCATCTCCGATACGCTCGCCACCAATGTCTATGCCCAGGCGGGCAAATGCCTGGTGCCCTCCATCGTCTTTGCTTGCGATACGGCGCCGGAGCTTGAAACCATGGCGCCCAGCGGGCTGGTCAAAGTCTATCCCAGGCCGATCGATCTCCAGAATACGGCACGCCTCAAGGAATTCGAGCGGACCCACGTCGTGGAATCTCTGGCGGAGTTGCAGGAAGCGGTGGAGCGGCGGAAGAAGGAGCTTTCGGGCGATGGCTGAGCGGCTCCTCTTCCTGACGGGACATCTCGCCCATGCGCGGCTGCAGCGGGTGCTCGCCGATCTGGGGCAGACATCCTTTTCCCATGAGATTGTCGATATCGGCGTGAAGGTCGCGGCACTGATGACGGAGGAGATCATCGTCCGCCGCCTGAAACAGCCCGTGGCGGCCGACCGGGTCGTGCTGCCAGGCCGCTTCAGGGGCAATCTCGAACGCTTGAGCGGCTTTTTCGGCGTGCCGTTCGAGCGCGGCCCGGACGAACTGGCCGATCTGCCCGTCTATCTAGGGCGGCAGGGAAAGCCCGTAGATCTCTCCCAGCACGAGCTGCGCATCTTCGCGGAGATCGTCGATGCTTCGATGATGAGCGTCGACGCGATCGTCGAACAGGCTTCACAACTCGCTGCCGCCGGCGCTGATGTGATCGATCTCGGCTGCCTGCCGGAAACGCCGTTCCCGCATCTGGCCGATGCCGTCAAGGCGCTGAAGGCGCACGGCCTGGCGGTGAGTGTCGATTCCGCCAATGTCGAGGAGCTCGAAATCGGGGCCAGGACAGGGGCGGATTTTCTCCTGAGCCTCACCGAGGAAACGATCGGCCTTGCCTATGATCACGGCGCCATACCGATCCTGATCCCGGCAAATCCGGGCGACCTCGATTCGCTTGGATGCGCCATCGATGCGGCGCAGGCCGCGGGGATATCGTTTATCGCGGATCCGGTTCTTGACCCGATCCATTTCGGCTTCGCCGCTTCGCTCGGCCGCTTCCTCGAAGCCCGCCGCCGCTGGCCGGAGGTCGAGATGATGATGGGAACTGGCAATCTGACCGAGCTGACGGATGCCGATACGTCGGGGATAACGGCGGTGCTTTCCGGCATCTGCTCCGAGCTCATGATCCGTAACGTGCTGGTGGTCCATGTCAGCCCACATACGGTGCGCACCGTCGAGGAGCATGACATCGCCCGCCGCATCATGTTTGCCGCCAAGCGGGATCACGCATTGCCGCGCGGCTACGATGCCGGGCTCCTGCAGGTGCACGACCGCAAGCCCTATCCCAACAGCAAGGAGGATATCGATGCCCTGGCGCAGGCGGTGCGTGACGCCAATTACCGCATCATGACCGCGCCTGACGGTATCCATATCTTCAATAAGAACGGCCACCGGGTGGCGCAGGATGCGTTCGAGCTTTTTCCCGGCCTCGATGTCGAGAATGACGGCGCGCATGCCTTCTATCTCGGCGCCGAGCTGACCAAGGCCGAACTCGCCTGGAAACTCGGCAAACGGTATATTCAGGACGAGCCGCTCTCCTGGGGCGTGGCGGCGCCCCGGCCGGAGGAGGACAGGACACGGCTTGCGAAAGCCGGGCATACGCTGCGTGCGAAGAAGGATATGTCGTGAGCTATATCAGGGAAACCATCGTGACAACAGTCGATGCCGATGGCCTCGTGCATATCGCGCCGCTCGGCATTATTGAGGAGGGGGAGGGCTGGGTCATCGCGCCGTTCCGCCCTTCGAAGACGCTGGATAATCTCACCGCCGTTCCCTATGCCGTCGCCAATTATACGGACGACATGCTCGTCTTCGCTGGCTGCCTGACCGGGCGAAAGGACTGGCCGGTGGTGCCGGTCGAGGAGTCTCCCGTCCCCCGCCTCAAATCGGCATTGAGCCATTCCCTCCTCAAGGTGATATCCGTCGCGGATGACGGGTTGCGCCCGCGTTTCTCCTGCGAAGTGGTGTCGGAGGGAATGCACGCGCCTTTCACCGGCATGAACCGCGCCAAGGCGGCCGTGCTGGAACTGGCGATCCTAGTGAGCCGGCTCAACATGCTGCCTCAGGAGAAGATCGACGCGGAACTCGCCTATCTCAACATTGCGATGGAAAAGACAGCCGGCCCGGACGAGTGCCTCGCCTGGTCCTGGCTGATGCAGCGCGTTGAGGACCACCGCGATGCCGCTGATATGAAAGGCAAATCTGTATAGAGCGTCTCCTGCTTGACAGAAACGCTTTCTATTTGCCCCTCACCCTTACCCTCTCCCCGTAAAAACGGGGAGAGGGGGCATCGGCGTTGCCGCTTCCTCCTTCTCCCCGCTTGCGGGGAGAAGGTGCCGGCAGGCGGATGAGGGGCATCCAGCTACCCCGGCGCTTCCGATTGAATGTGAATCGCTCTAAACGAGATGCCGGGCGCCGAGCAGCGCTACGGCCGTTGCCGGCGCGGCCTTGCTGGCGTCATTGCGGGCATCCTCGCTAGCCGGGATCAGCGCGCCGAAATCCACATAGGGCCGTTCGAGGCGTTCGGCGAGGCGCCTGATCTGCGGACGGCCGATGCCGGCGCCGACGACAGGTGCTTTCGGGTCCGCTGAGAGCAGCGTCGCCACGCGGAATGCCCCGTCATGGATCATGCGCAGCTGGTGCTCGCTGAACCAGCGGGCGATGTCGATCCATTCCCGCTCATCAAGGTCGCCGCTGTCGCGACCGACCATGCGCGCGATCCGCTCGACCGAGCCCGCAAAAGTCTTGGGGCCATGATCTGCCGCCCTGTACTGGTCGTCGGCCTCGTCGAGCGTACCGAGAATGCGGCCGAGATCGGCTGTGTTGGCGAAATATTCGTTCATCAGCGGCGTCATGCGGCCTCGCACTGGAACGAGCGCCGCGATGCCGATCAGCGCGCTGCGCGCTGCGCCGGTATAGACAAGTTCGCCGGTCAGCAGGCGTTCGGCATCGGAATAACCCTGATGAATGACGGCTCCATCCTTCATGGCCAGAATATCAGTCGTGGTCGAACCCATGTCGACAAAGATGCCGTTGCCCACCAGCCTCGCGCTGAGCGATGCCGTTGCATGCCAGTTGGCCGAGGCTATATCGCCGCCAAGCTGGCGCGCGGCGGCGAGGTCCACCAGCCCCGAGCGGCCGGCATAGATCAGCGTTCCATCCGTGCCGAACGCCTCCTCGATAAGATCGAGAAGGGTGGCGACCCCGACATCGCGCGAGGGGAAGGCGTCGGAGAGCTCGCCCGTCATGGTGAAGACATTACTGCCACCTTCGGCGCGTAGGTCTGCGAGGCTTTTCAGCGCTTCCTTCAGCCGGTCGGTGCCGAGCCACATCGGCGTCATCATAGTGCGGGCCATGAGGACCTCACCGTCCAGGCACCGGGCAAGTTTGAGATGCGCGCCGCCGATGTCCCACCCCGTGACGAGGCTCTTTCCTTCAGTTCCGTTTCGGGCTTTCATGGCGGGCATCATCCTCAAACCTCGGTTTTTCTAAGTGCTTATCATTCCCGTTCTCGACATCAAAGGCGGACTTATCGTGCGTGCCCGCAAGGGCGAACGCGACAGCTACCGACCGATCGAAACGCCGCTCAGCCCAACGGCTGAAATCGGCGATATCGCAGCCGGATTGGAGAGGATTTTTCCGTTCCCCGCCTTCTATGTAGCCGATCTCGACCGGATCGAGGGACGGACGGAAGGCACCGGCGACTTCAATCATTTGACGCCCTTGCTCGCACGATCCTCCGTATGGCTCGATGCCGGGTTCTGCCGAAAGGGCGATCTCGAAGCAGCGCTCGCCCTGGAAGGCGTCGTGCCGGTGCTTGGCTCCGAATCCCAATCCGATACGGCGATGCTGCAGGCGTTTCACGAGCACCCGCAACTCGCCTTGTCGCTGGATTTTCGCGGCGATGATTTTCTGGGGCCATCCGCCATTCTCGCCGATGAGACGCTGTGGCCTTCACGCGTGATCGTCATGACGCTCGCAAGGGTCGGGGCAGGGGCGGGGCCCGATTTCGAACGGCTGGAGGCGATCAAAAAGCGTGCAGGGAACCGCGCGGTCATCGCCGCAGGCGGTGTCCGCCACGACCGCGATCTGGAGCGGCTCGAGGAGATGGGCATAGCCGGCGCGCTGGTGGCGACCGCACTGCATGACGGCACGCTCACGCCGGAGACGGTCGCGGATTTCATAGGGTCATTTGCGGGAGAGGCGGAATCCGACGCTAAGGCTTTGGCCAACGACATTCGTCCGTAAGGTTGACATGTTCTCGGCGAACAGAGCCTATCGTGGCGTCGCCCTACCGAGCACGGCGGTGATGGCCCAGGTTAAGCCGGGGGGAAAGACTTTGCGGTGGTTTTTGCCCGGCACGACCAGAGAGTTGATCGTCAGGCTTTGGTAGCCACGCTGCTGAAGCCGTGACTCGAACGCCCTCATATCGCCAACCATATCTTGGGTATTACCACCACGACCAGGGTCGTAGCGACTGACTTCGTCTCCACCGACAAAGAGCAGGACGTCCGCCTTCAAGTCTCTGTTGGCTTTGGCATAGTCGGCCTCGAACCGTAGAATGGCGTGGTTCGCAAACCAGATGGATGGGCTGCCAAGTATGTAGGTGTGGAAGAGGTCGGGTTCGGTTAGCAGGATGCGCGCGCCCAGAAGCCCCCCATAGGAATGCCCCAAATAGATGCGCCGATCGGGATTGGCGCGATAGCGGCTTTCGACAAAGGGAATCACGGTTCGACGAAGATAGCGCTGATAGGCCTCAGCTCCGCCATAGGCGGTGTCGCCGGGTTTGCGAGGAACGGGGGTGTAGTCGCGCTTGCGGCTCACGTCCAAGTTCTCGCCTTTCGCGTATGACAAGCCTACCAGGACGGGTTCCTCCGCGAGAGTTCCCTTTTCATAAAGCTCCCTGATCTGACAGGCGACAGGCCGTGTCCCGCGATCGCCATCAGCCAGATATATTATGGGATAACGTGTCGATGCATCGTGGTCGTAGCCGGACGGCAGGCTTATCTCGACGTTATAAGACCGCCCCGAAACCGGATCCGGCACGGAGAGGGACTGGATACCGCCGGGATCGCAGTCACTCCACTTGACGCGCTTGGCTTCGGCAGCCCCTGATGCGAACAGTGAAAAAGCAAAGGCGGCAATGGCGACATCAAATAGGTGCATGAAAAGCGATGAATTCCATAGGTTTCTGCGGCAGTCGCGGACTTAATCAAGTGAGCCGCTTTCGTTGGTTAGCTGCCTGCCGGCCAAGTGGAGGGTGAGATGGAGTGGGCCGACGAAGGAGAAAATCCCGGCTCGGCCTATGCTAATACCAAAAGGAGGGATTTCTCCCTCCTTTTCTCATTATCGTTGAAAGCCCAGGAGTTTGGCCAACCGGCGCATCAGGCCATCCGATTTCACAGAGGGCGTGCTCTGTGCGGGGTTGTCTCTTGTCTAGGCTCCGAACGGATGCTTGACCGTGTCGCGCTGGGCGGTTGCCTCGGCGGCGGTCGGCTTGCCCGTCACCGCACGCTCGATCGCTTCCTTCGTCGCGCGATAGTTGAAATCCTGGATCTTGGCGTCGTCCTCGGCTTCCCAGTGGATGAAGACGCCGACGCAGATGAAGAGATCGTCGGCCTCGTCCGCGGGGATGATGCCCTCGGCAACGCTGTCCTGCACCGCTTTCGCAACTCCGTGCTGGGCGGGGCCGAACATCTGGACCGCCTGCTTGGCGCCCTTGATGGTGACCTTGTTGAACATCACCGTGTTCGGCTTGCAGGGCAGATTGGGCGCGATAACCGCGAGGAGGGAAGTGAACCCATCCTTGTTGTTGGTCAAAGCATTGCAGAAAGCGGATTCCACGGCGCTGCCGCGTGGTCCGATGAGAAGATCGATATGGGCAACTTCATTGCCGTCACCGATCAGAGACTCGCCAACCATTACCTTAGTGATTTTCGCCACAGCCTAATTCCTCCCTAAACCGTTTCCAAAAATGCATTTGTCCAAAGATGCCGTCGTCGAGAGACTCGGGTCCTCGATGGACAGCTATCCTTGTTCACAGCACCCTTGAGGCGGGTCGGTTGGCCAGATAGCAGCGGAAGAAAATTCCCGCCGACCAAAATTCAACCACTTACCTCGCGATTATGCAAGACCAAGTTGATGATGTTCTTTGCAAAAAGCGTTGCTACCGTCAGGTCGGCGGAGGTTCCGGGGTTGATGCCATCAGCCTTCAGCCGCGTGTCGAAGGACAGCAGCCGTTTTTCCCGCTCCGTGCCGTCCTCCATGTCCAGAACACGTGCCCGTATCGCCTCCGCCTCGGCCCGCACATTTTCAGCAATCGCTGTGCCATGCTTGCGCACCACATGGCTGTCGGGAAAGCGAGAGAGGAAATCGAGATAGACGAAGACAATAGGCCACATGCCATCTTCACCGCGTGCAAGCGCCGCCGCATGGGCCGAAAGCCCCGTGTCGAAGATATCGGCGAAGCCGGTGACATATTGCCGGGCGATCATGTCGCGATGCGCCGCCTCCTGCATGGCTTCTTTGAGTCCGACCTGCGGCTCTTGCGAAACGTCGTGCTTTTCCGCGGAGCCAAGCCCACCGGGCTGCGCCAGCATGATGGCCGCGAAGACGTCACGCGCGTCGTCGTGGTCGAGCCCGTCGAGCACCCGTGACGTATCGAGGCGGAGATCGGGGCTAGGATATTCTGCCGCCCTGGCGAGCGGCGCTGAGAGAAGCAGGATGCCGAGATTGGTGTTGGTGCCGATATGCGCGCGCGTTGCCGCAACCGCGTCGCGGATCCGTCGTCCGACGCGCAAGGCGGGATCGGTCAGCGGGCCGGCGGAAATTGCCGCGCTGTCGAGGAACTGCGTCGCCGTCATGCGGTGGCCGTCGGCGAAGCGGTGCACATTGCCGGGCTTCAGCGCCTGGATTTCTCCAAGGCAGGCCGCGATATAAGCCTCTCTGATCTGGTCGCGTGTCAGTGTCACGCCGCCGGTCTTTCGCCCAAATGCGGGAAAACGCGGGCGGCAAGCGCTCCAGCAATGCAATCGGCGACGCGCACCGGCACGACCGATTGCAACCCGCTCCAGGCTGGCATGCTGTTGACCTCGAGAACAAGCAGCCCCCCGTCCGCCGCGGGGATGATGTCAATGCCGGCGAAATCGGTGCCGATCGCTTTCGATGCGGCGAGCGCAAGCGCCTCGAGCTTTACCTGTAGCGGGCCGGTGACCGCTTCTGCTTTCGCGCCCTTGGCGATGTTGGTGATCCATCCGTCGGCGCAGCGCGCCATTTGGCCCAGAACCTCGCCGTTCGAGGTGAAGACGCGATAGTCGCGGAAGGGCGGGCCGGCGCGTGCCACGAAACGCTGGAGATAATAGACGTCGTCCACTTCCTCCGTCACCGGCAGGTCCTCCGGCCCGTTGATCAGGCGGATGCCGCGCCCCTGCGATCCGAACAGCGGCTTGAGCACCAGCGACCCCTTGCCGATCTCGCGTTCGACGATCGCCCGCGCATTCTGCAAATTCTCCACCGCGAATGTTTCCGGCGTCGGCAGGCCGGCCTGCGCCAGCAGGAAAGTGGTGGTGGATTTATCAACGCAGCGCTCGATGGCCTTGGCAGAATTCCAGACCGGAATGCCGAGATGGGCGAAGGCGTGCAGGATGCCGAGCCGGCGCGTGATCGCCTCGAACGTGCCTGACGAGACGGAACGCACGACGACAGCTGCGGGCAGGGCGCCCTCGAGGCCGGGAACGGCGATGCCCGAGGGATACCGGCTATCGAAGCCGATATCGGCGAGATGCATCGACAATGTCTTGATGCCGAGCTTGTGGAAGGAAGAGGAGAGCTGCTTCACCTGGCCGTCCGGCCGGTCCGACAAAATCAGTATTACATCAGTCATTTCAGCCAAGGGATTGCTCCAGCATTGCATGATCAGGTCCGCCGCTGCGAAAAGTCTCGCCGCTTTCGACCGCCGTGACGCTCACCTCGGCCGGGCTGAAGAGATGCGGGTCGATGGCGTAGAAATCGCCCTTGAATGCCTTGAAGATGTCGGCGAAGGGCTGGCCGTAATCGCGTGACGTCCGACTGGGGAGCTTTTCGGCAAGCGCGCGCGCATCGCTCGCCGGGCCGCGCACGAAGAGCTGCACCAGTCCGCCATAGATGATGGCGTCGTTTGTCCGGCCCATGGCCTTGAGGAAATCCGGGTGGGGGGCGGGCAGCGGCGCACAGCCGGCGCCGTCGACGATCGCATCGAGCGGGAATTTCAAATCATGCGCCTTGTGCAGCGCCACTTCCAGCACGCGGCCGACGATCTGCACCGAGCCCGTGAGGCTCTGCGTCGGCGCATAGATGAAGGTGAGCGCCTCGGCCCTCAGGCCCGTCGCCCGCGAGACCTTCTCCACCACCTCCGGCGGCGGCGGAGAGGCGGCTTCCAGTACGATCACCGACGATCGCGCATTCGGCTCCTGATAGGGGATTTCCTCGAAGAGCGGCTCGGTACGGGCGAGCGCCCTGACCGGCCCTGAGCCCATGGCGAAATATTTGCCATGAGAGAGGTTCCAGCCGGCATATTGACTGCCAAGACAGGCAAGGACGGGCTGCGACGAGCGAACGTTGATGCCGAGCGGCCATCGTCCGCCGCTCCGGTCGAGTTGCGCGGAAACCGTGCCGAGGCCGCCCATGCAGATCTCGACGACACGTAGGCCGGCATCGATGCCGCCTGGTGCATTCGCCCCCGCATCGATCAGATGCTCCCCCATGCGGCCACGGCTGTGCGCGACGCCGAGCCGTTCGGCGTTCTCGAGCATCTCGTCGACGATACGCTGAGCGTTGCGGTTCAGGAATGCCTGTCCATTCGTTATCTCTGCGGTTCTCATGGGGAACCTTCTTTCCAATGAGCTGCCAGTGCCCTGATACGGCTTTTGACGGCCCGTTCGGCTGATGCGGCCGAGCGGGCGCTGGCAAAGACGGTGCAGACGGGATCACCGGCATCAAGCACGGAGCCTGGAGGCTGGTGATCGGCCGTCATATCGGGCCATTCAATTGGCGGGAAAAGCTGGATGGGATGGGAGGTGTAGGCGATCGCCGAGGCGACCGATCCGGCATAGGCAGGACGCTTCACGGTGGTGCCCCGCACGGCGTTGAGATGCTCGCGTAGCAGTGGCGTTTCCTTGCTGTCAAAGATATCCAGCGTCGCGCCGGGGCGCGGGTTTATCTCGATCAGCCAGAGGCCGGACGGACCGTCGATGAAATCGGCCGAGCATAGCCCGACAAGGCCGGTCCGCGCCGTCAGCATCGTCAGCCATGCGCCGATCTGGGCGCGCTTGCGTTTATGGTAGCGCAGAAGCCGCACCGCGCCGCCATAACGGTAGGGGGAGGTTTCCGACGGTGCCGACCACTGGCGGCTAAAGCCGATGAGACGTACTTCCTTCCCGTCGGCGATGAAGAGCGCGGAAATGTTCCTCCCCTCAACGAAACGTTGGAAATAACGGTCCGGCTTGTCTGCGCCGGCGCCGGCAAGCGTCACATGCGAGCCGCCGGCGCCGCCGGCAAGCTTCATCAGCCAGCCATCGAGGCGTTCAGGCCGGTCCATACGGATTTCCGGGTGCGGGATTCCGAGCGAAGTGCAGAGAGCGGCAAGGCTCGCCGGATCCTTGACGGCGCGCATGGTCCGGGCGCTGTTGCCGGCGACGAAGAAGTGCCGGGCGATCGCGTCCACCATCTCAGGCGTCCGCTCGAAGCCCGAACCATAGATCACGGCCTGCGGAACGTCGCCGTCGGCAAGTGCTGCCAGCCGCTCCACGAGCCCGTCGGGCTCGATGCCCGTCTGCAGGTTGCCCGGCAGTCTGATCGCGCGTTCGGCAAGCCGCAGCGTGTCGGAGTCGTTGAACAAGTCGGCGACAAATGGCCTGAAGCCCGCGCGGCACGCAGCGGCGGCAAGCGAACGGCCGGAGATCGCGGCGATCAGGACCGGGGAATTATTTTGCAAGGTCGCGGGCAAGGGTAAAGGCGTCCCGAAAATCGAAGATAACAGGCTTTTTCGCCTCGATCATGCGGACGAACAGGCCGGATTGCGTCTTGTATTTCACATTACCGATGGAGAGCGGGCCGATGCCGATGGCTTTTGTGCCGTCGAGCTGCTCGCCATTGGCGTTGACCTTCAGCCCCTCGATGCCGGCGGGTGGCACGGCATTGACATCGGCTGCGACCAGAAGATCGGGCGCATTCTGCAACTGCGCCGTGGAGATGACCTGCACGCCGGCTTTTGCTGCGGCCAGCAGCACGTTCGCGCCCTTGACGATCTCGCTCTTCTTTTCCTCGCTCGATCCGTCGACCGGCGTCACCGTCACGCCGAAACGATCCTTGATCGACGCCGCGATCTCCTCGACACGGCGCAACCCGTCATGGCCGACGATCTTCACATCGGCGCCCTCGCTGGCCGCGATCACCGCCGTGCAATAGCCGACGACGCCCGTCGCACCGAAGATCGCCACCGAAACGTCGGCAAGCCTCCGCTCATGGTGCTTGGCAAGGGCCTTCTCCACCTTGGCGACCATCGCCGCGGCGGTGGTGAAGGAACCCGCCGGATCGGCGAAGACCGAGATTTCGAACGGCGGCACCATGGCCTTTTTCGCGGCGTCGAGCATATCGAGCCCCGTCGGGGCGTCCTTGCCTGCGAGGAAAATCCCGGTCGCTACACCGGCGTCGGGTGGGCGCGAGAAGATCGCATCCTGGACGAGATTGCCGACATCTGACAGGCCGACATCGGTATAGGGGACGACCGCGTCATAGCCGGCGTCGATCGCGATGTTCACGTCGAACGGGCTCATCTGCCGCAAGGGCGTCAGCATGTGGAGAATGGTCTTGCGGGTCACGTCTTCCGCTTCCTTTCGATGGTTGTGGCGCCCATCGGTTCTGTTGCCGTTTACATCGAGACGAGGTCGAGGGTGCTGCGGATGATCTCCGCTCCCCCGTTCCTGCCGGGGACGATCCGGATGGAGACCGCATCCGGCTCGCCGATCGCATCGACGATCCGCCTCGCTTCGGCCTGTGACCGTGCGAAGGCAAAGCCGGTCGGTCCCCATGAGCTCTGGCCGATGCCGATCGCACCGGCGGATTTGAGTTTCGCCAGGGTCGCGCCGACCGCCTTGCTGGTGAAGGCGCCGCCCTGGGCGGGGGAGAAATAGGCGCCGATTTCCGTCTGCACGGCCTCGACAGCTTTGCCGAAGGCGGCGATATCCTGTTCGATGAGCGCCGGTATGACCCCCATCAGCACCTGCCGGCAGATCGCGGCGGAACTGGCGTCGGGAAAGGCGGGCAGGGTACGGAAGGCCTCGATCTCCGCCTCGCCGTGAATGCCTTGCGTCCTCTCGTCGAGAACGAGGATGACGCGCCAATCCTCGGGGAAGGGGATGTGGGTGATAACCGTCGGCGGCTGGCTCTGGTGGAACCGGCCGGCATCGACGATCAGCCCGCCTTTTTCAAAGGCCGCGATGCCGATGCCCGATCGGGTGCCGCGGCCGAGCAGCAGCGCGTCGTTGCGGCTGTCGAGCGGCAGCCGGTGCAGGGTGCGCAGCGCCGCGGCGACCGCCAGCGCGATCTGCGTGCCCGAGCCGAGCCCCGCATGACGCGGAATGGTCCTGTGGATGACGATACGATGCTGCCCCCGAAGGCCGAGCTGCTCGCACAGCCGGATGAGGTGATCGGTGACGCGGTCGCGTTCTTCGCCTTCGACCGATGTTTCGCGGGCGCGGGAAATCGTCAGTTCCGTTGCAATATCTTCAAGCGGCAGGCCGATGCTGCCGAAACGGCCGCCATCCTTCCTCGGCATGTCGAGAAAACCAAGATGCAGACGGGCAGGGACTTTTATGGAGACGGAGTCCGACATTCGTTCTCGTATACGTTTGAACGCATTTTTCAGAAATCGGGCCCTGACTTATGATATCGTCTTTCGATCAGGACGCAAGCCGGATGCACAGAATTGCAGGAGGATTTCCGCGATGGCCGATCAGAGCAGCGAGACGAAGCCCAAGGCAAAAACCTATTCGGAGGAGGAGATCGTTGCGCGGCTGCAGAAGGAACTGCCGCACTGGCGTTACGAGAACGGCTGGATCCGCCGCAAATACAAGACGCATGGCTGGAAGGGGACGCTGATGGTCATCAATACGGTGGGCCATCTGGCGGAGGCCGCCTGGCACCACCCCGATTTAAAGGCGTCCTATGCCTGGGTCGAGGTCATTTTGATGTCGCATGATGCGAAGGGCATCACGGACAGGGATTTCGAGCTGGCGCGAAAGATCGAAGAGGTGGTCCAGTGGCAGCCCGGAAAAGAGGGCGCCGCACTCGAGGGTACGCCTGCCACCGACCAGCGCTTCGCCTATGTGAAATATGACGATTAAACGCGCGATATTTCACATGGCAGAGGGTTCACATTTGCCGAAAATTGACTAAGCTTTGTAGCGGCACCAGAAAGTCGCGGGATTTATGTCGGTTGCATGGGTCGGCAGCCAGGTAGTATCTTTATCAGACGCAATTCAGCATGCTGCAAAGCTTCTGGCGTCCAGCCACTGCCCGGTTATTTCATTTGATGCGGATGTGCATGGCACCCGCAGCGTCATTGCTTTGGCCGAAAAGCTTGGCGCAGCCTATGATCACATCAGGGGCAGGGATCTCGTTAACGAGATTACGCTCTTCACCTCTTATGGCGGCATGTTCACCACGCCGGGCGAGGTGCGTCGGCGCGCCGATCTTGTCGTCCTCGTCGGTGATATTCCCGCCGAGCATCACGATCTGATCCTGTCATGGGCGTCCGCGCCGGCCGATCTTGCCGCCAAGGACGCGCGGCGCTGGTTTCATCTGAAGGCAAACCGGCCGGCTCCCGACAATACCGGAATGAATAGCCTCTCCCGAAAGGTCAAGGCAGTCGCCCTTTCCGCTGAAGGGGCTTCGCTCGGCTCGGCCGTGGCGCTGTTGCGTGCCGAACTTGCGGACAGGCCGACTGTCACTTCCCTTACCAATCTCGACAAGCTCAAGAAGGCGCTGGCGGAAGCCGCCTTTCCCGTCTTCGTCTTCTCAGGCAATACCGATGAGCCGATGAGCCTCGCCATGCTGCAGGGCCTGGTTGCCGATCTCAACAAGGCGAAGCGCGCCAGCAGCCTTTTCCTGCCGACGGACGATGCCGCCTGGGGCGCGGTGCTGACCTGCGTCTGGGCGACGGGCTTTCCGCCGCGCACCGGCTTTCCCAACGGCGCGCCGGTTTATGATCCCCGGCGTTGGGATATAGAGCGGATGCTGCGGGAGAAGGAAGCGGATCTGCATCTCTGGATATCGGCGCGCGACAGCGCATCGCCGGCGAGACGGGGCGGGATTCCGTTCATTGCGCTCGTGCGCACCATAAGCCCGGTGCCGGGTGCCGCTGTCACCATTGCGGTCGCCAGGCCCGGTGTCGATCATGACAGCGTGACCTATTCGAGCCGCATCGGGACATTTCGGGCGGAGCGCGCCAGCGCTCCGTCGGACCAGCCGGAAGTCGCCGACATTGTCCGGGAACTGGCGGAGGCGCTGCCATGCTGATCCGGCTGAAAGGCGGCGAGATCATCGATCCCGTCAATGATGCGAGAGGGGGCGCCAGCGCCAGACGGGACCTGTGGATCGAGAATGGCTTCATTATCGAAGCACCGGAGGGCAGGCGCGCCGATCGGACCTATGATGCTTCCGGCTGCATCGTCATGGCGGGCGCGATCGACATCCATTCCCATATCGGCGGCGGCAATGTGAACACCGCCCGGCTGCTCCTGCCGGAGCACCATTCCGCGCATCTGCCGCGCCCCGCAGACACACCGCTCGCCAATGCGGGCTGGTCGACCTTCACTACCGGCTGCCTCTATGCGCAGATGGGTTTCACCACCGTGGTCGAGCCGGCCATGTCCCCCTACAGTGCCCTGCACACCCATCTGGAACTCGCCGATATCCCCATCATCGACAAGGCGACCCTCACCATTCTCGGCAATGACGATTTCCTGCTGTCACTGATCCGCGATGGAAAATCGGCCGATATGGTGGATGATTATGTCGCCTGGACGCTCGCCGCGACGAATTCGCTGGGCGTGAAGGTGATCAATGCCGGGGCGGCCGCCGCCTTCAAGGAGAATGTCCGCTCCTTCTCCTTCGACGACATCGTGCCCGCCTACGGCGTGAGCTCACGCCAGATCGTCAAGACGCTGCAGTCCTCGGTCAACCGGCTCGGCGTGCCGCATCCGCTCCATGTCCACGCGAACAATCTCGGTCTTGCTGGCAGCGCCGACACCGCGTCTGTCACCATTGACGCCACCGAAGGCATGCCGCTGCATCTGGCCCACCTTCAGTTCTATGGCTATGGCACTGAAGGAAAACGGAAATTCTCTTCCGAAGCCGCGCGGCTGGCGGAGCAGGTGAACAGCAATCCCGATGTCACCATCGATGTCGGCCAGGTGATGTTCGGCCAGACGGTGACGATCTCGTCCGACGTCACAAGGCAGTTCCTGGCGATCGGCAATGCCAGCCCGAAAAAGACAATCATCATCGACGGCGACGGCAATGGCGGCGGCATCGTGCCTTATCGTTACAAGGAGAATTATTACGGTTCGCTGCAATGGGCGGTGGGGCTGGAACTCTTTCTGCTGATCAACGATCCCTGGCGCGTGTTCTTCACCACCGACCACCCGAACGGTGCACCTTTCACCGCCTACCCCGATCTGTTCGAGCTTTTGATGAGCCGCGAGGCCCGCGACCGGCAGGTGGCGGAACTCAACGCTGCGGCTCTGGAACTGACAACGCTCCCCTCGATCAGCCGCGAATATACGCTTGAGGAAATCGCCATCATGACGCGCGCCGCGCCGGCAAAGCTGCTGGGGTTGAAGGACCGCGGCCATCTCGGCCCGGGCGCCATCGCCGATATCGCCGTCTACCGCAGGGGCAGGGACATCGCGGCCATGTTCCGCGAGGCGGCCCTTGTCTTCAAGGATGGCGATCTCGTGGTCGAGAACGGCAAGGTCGTCAATTTCCGCTGGGGCAGGGCGCTGCGGCTCAGGCCGGAACCCGACAAGACCATGGTGCGGCGGATGCAGGCCTATCACGAGGAACGTTATGGCCTGTCGCTCGACTGGTTCACCTTTCCCGACAGCGCGCTCAGGCGGGACGAGCCCTTCGCGGAGGTGCCATGCAACCGCTGACCCGCAACGGCATCGTAATCGACGACACGTTTGCCGAGGCTTTCGGCATGCGCGCCACGGCCATCATTATCACCGCGCCGACGCTGAAATGGGCCCGCCAGGCGGCAACGACCATGACCGGCTATGCAACCTCCGTCATCGGCTGCGGCTGCGAGGCGGCGATCGATCTCGATCTGCCGCCGTCGAAGACGCCCGATGGCCGGCCGGGTTGCCGGGTCATGCTCTTCGCCGTCAGCACGGATGAATTGCAGCGCCAGCTCCGGAACCGGGTCGGCCAGTGCGTGCTGACCTCGCCGGGCAGCGCCTGTTTCGCCGGGATGGAGGGTGGAACGCCGCTCAATCTGGGTAGCTCGCTGCGCTATTTCGGCGATGGCTGGCAGATATCGAAGAAATTCGGCGGCAGGCATTACTGGCGCATCCCTGTTATGGACGGGGAGTTCCTCTGCGAGGCGACAACGGGGATGACCAAGGAAGCCGTCGGCGGCGGCAATTTCCTGCTGCTTGCGGCGGATGCTGAAAAGGCGCTCCTTGCGGCCGAGCGCGCCGTGGCGGCCATCGGCAAAATCCCCGGCACTATCATGCCGTTCCCAGGCGGTATCGTGCGCTCCGGGTCGAAAATCGGCGCCAAATACAAGGGAATGACCGCCTCCACCAACGATGCCTTCGCGCCGACGCTGCGCGGCGTGGTGAAGAGCGAACTCAGCCCCGAGATCAATGCCGTGCTGGAGATTGTCATCGACGGGGAGACGAATGAGGCGGTGTCGGCGGCCATGCGTGCCGGGCTGAAGGCCGTGATTGATCTCGGGCCGAAGCGTGGCGCATTGCGCATCAGCGCCGGCAATTATGGCGGCAAGCTCGGCAAGTTCCATTATCACCTGAAGGACCTGCTGCCATGAAAGGGCTGACCTTCACGCTGCGCGCCGAGCCGGAGGAACGGCTCGACCTTTCCGCGCTCACTCCCGACCGGCTCGATGGCATGAGCGTTGCGGAGATCGCGAAGCTGCGCGTCGGCATCAGCCGGCGGCCGGCGCTCGTCGGCGACATCTTCAGGATCACCGGTAAGGACGTCTCGCAAATCGCCTTTGATGGCGGCAGCTCACGCTTCGACGGCATTGGCACCGGCATGAGTGGCGGTACGCTCTACGTCTCGGGCGATGTCGGTGCACAAGCCGGGCGAAAGATGACGGGCGGGACGATCGTCATCGAAGGCAGTTGCGGAATCCATGCCGGTTCTGGAATGATCGGCGGGAAGCTGGAAATTCACGGCCATGCCGGGGATTATCTCGGCGGGCCGCTCGCCGGCGAAATGCTCGGCATGGAGGGCGGCGTGCTGGTCGTGCGCGGCCGGGCGGGGCACTATGCCGGCGACCGGATGCGCCGTGGCGTCATCGCCATTCTCAAAGGCTGCGGCGACTATGCCGGCAGCCGCATGATCGCCGGCAGCATCGCCGTCAAGGGCAGGGTCGGCGCTATGCCGGGCTATATGATGAAGCGCGGCTCGCTGCTCTTCGACCGGCGGCCGGAGACACTCTCACCGACCTTCATCGATTGCGGCCGGGTGGATATCGCCTTTTCCGGCCTCTTCGACCGTTATCTGATCGAGGAGGGGATTCTGGATAAACCGCTTTTGGGCCGGAAGCCTGGAAAATATGGCGGTGATACTGCAGTCCTGGGGAAGGGGGAGATCCTGTTCCGCCTGGGGCGGTGAGTTGATCTGGATTCAGCCGTCGCTTGTGAATTTCACCCCCCTCTGGCCTGCCGGCCAGAGGGGGGTAGAAGTGCTTCGCACTCTCCTCCGTTTTCACGCTCATTTCCTAAATCAGCTTCTCCAGCGTGATCGGCAGATCGCGCACCCGCTTGCCCGTCGCGTGGAAGACGGCGTTGGCGATTGCCGGGGCGACGCCGACGATGCCGACTTCGCCGACACCCTTGCCGCCCAGCACGGAGGCATGCGGGTCGGGTACGCCGACCGAGATCACCTCGATATCGGGAATGTCGGCATTGGTGGCCACGAGATAATCACCGAGATTGTTGTTGACGACGCGGGCGCGGCGCGGATCGATCAGACCTTCCTCGAGAAGCGCCTGGCCGATGCCCATAATGATGCCGCCCTTCCACTGGCTCTCGACCAACTTCGGGTTATAGAGCCGGCCGCAATCGAAGGCCGAGACTACGCGCGAGACACGCACCGTGCCGAAATCCTCATCGACTTTCACCTCGACGAAATGGGCGCACCAGCTGTGCATCGAATAATCGCCATCGGTCGGCGCGCGCATGAGCGACATGGTCGTCCAGGCCTTCATGCGCCCCACGTCATTGGCAAGCGCCTCGGGCAGCGTGTCCCGCTTCACCTCGATCCGGTCGCGGCCGATCCGCGCCATCAGTTCGGCGATGGAGATAGCCGGCCCGTCGCCGCGCGGCGTTGCGATCTGGCCGTTGGCTATCGCCAGCGTGTTAGCGCCGCTCTCCCTGAACGGGGAGTTCGGGTCGTTGAGCGCCAGCGCGATCAGTTCCTCCCGCGCCGCCGATGCCGCCTTGTGGACGGCGCCGGTCATGACGCCGGCGAGCATCGAGCCGCCGGCGACCGCCGCGCCGGGCAATGATGAATCGCCTAACCGCACCTCCACTTGATCGACCGGCACGCCGAGCGCTTCGGCCGCCGTCTGGGCGAGGATCGTATAGGTGCCTTGGCCCATGTCGATCGCGCCGCTGATCACCTCCACCTTGCCGTCCTTGCGGATGGCGATAAGCGCCTCGCCATAGGCGCGGATGACGGGGAAGGTGCCGATCGCCACGCCCCAGCCGATGAGCGTGTGGCCGTCGCGCATGGAGCGCGGCTCGGGGCTGCGCCTTGACCAGCCGAAGGCCTCGGCCCCCGCCGTCAGCGCCTCGCGGAGCTGCCGCGTCGACCAGGGCTTGCCCGATTGCGGATCCCTCTCGGCATGGTTTTTCAGCCTGAGCTCGACCGGGTCGATGCCGAGCGCATGGGCCAGCTCGTCCATGGCGCTTTCGATGCCGAAGGCGCTGGGGTTCTTGCCCGGCGCGCGCAGTGCCCCCGGCGTGACCGTGTTGACCGGCACCAGCCGGTTCTCGGACGAGAAATTCGGGACGGCGTAGAGGAGCGGCGTTGCGGCGCCTGTGTTCTCCACCCAAGTCCCGACCATCGAGGTCTCGTTGGCACCCCGATGGATGAGCGCCTGGAGCATGCCGTCCTCGCTTGCGCCGAGTGCTATCTTCTGGCGCGTCGCCGCGCGGCCGCCATAGGCGGTGAAAGTCTGCGGCCGGGTGATGGCGAGTTTCACCGGGCGGCCGAGCTTCTTCGCCGAAGCGGCGGCGAGCGCGCCGTAGAAGGATGCGGTCGCCTTGGAGCCGAAGCCGCCGCCGATGAAGGGCGAGATCAGCGTCACATTCTCGTAAGGCAGCCCGAACCATTCGGCGTAGGAGCGCGCCATGCCGTGCGTCCACTGGCTCGGCTCGAAGATGGTGAGGCGGTCGCCTTCCCAGGTGGCGGTGAGGCCATGTGGCTCGATCGTCACATGATATTCGCGCGGCGTGCGGTATTCGCCTTCGACCTTGACCGGCACGGCGGCAAGTGCTGCCTCGGCCTCGCCCCAACTCACGGTCAGATTGTCGACAAGATTGCCTTCACCGGCCCTGGGATCGTCGAGGCCGGCGATCGCCTGTGTCTCCTCAGAGGTTACCTTGACAAGGGATGCCGCTGCGGTCGCCTGTTCGAGCGTTTCCGCGATCACCACCGCAACGGCCTGGCCGTTGAAGGTGATCTCGGGAATGAGCGGACGATAGCTGCCCTCGGCGCGATTGCCGAACCAGTCGGAGGCGGTGGCGAGGCCGAGGTCGTCATCGGGCGTGAGCACGAGGAGCACGCCGGGCGCGGCTTCGGCAGCCTTTGTGTCGATCGCCGTCATCCGGCCAGCCGCGATCGTGCTCGGCACCAGCACGGCATAGGTGAGGTTTTCGAGCCGGTGCTCCAGGGCATAGGTGGCTCCGCCGGTGATCTTGAGGCGGCCATCGATGCGCGAATGGCGTCCGCCGACGCCGCTGCCGTCGGAGGCTTCGCCACGCTGTCTGGTCTCGATAACATTCATGCCGCACCTCCTGCATTCAAAATGGCGCGCGCGACGATGCGCGGCGCAAGTTCGATCTTGTAATGATTGCCGCCATGATTGGCCGCGCCTTCGACGGCGAGCAGGCTGGCGCGCCTTACCGCTTCCGGCTCCAGCGCCTTGCCCTTCAGCGCGTCTTCCACGGCGCGGGCGCGCCATGGCTTGGTGGCTACGCCGCCAAGCGCCACGCGCAGGTCGCGGATCGTTCGGCCGTCCGTCTCCAGTTCGATGCCCACTGCGGCACTCGCCGCCGCGAACTCGTAGGATTGCCGGTCGCGCACCTTCAGATAGGTGGAGCGCCGCGCGGCGGGCGAGGCGGGAATGGTGATCGCGGTGATCATCTCGCCCGGCTCGATCGCATGTTCCTTCTCGGGCGTGCCGCCCGGCAGGAGAAAGAAGTCGTCTATCGCTACACTGCGCTCGCCCAGATGGACCATGGCGTCTAAGGCTGTCAGCGCCACGGCGAGATCGCCGGGATAGGTGGCGATGCAGGCGCCGCTGGTGCCGAGGATCGCGTGATTGCGGTTGACACCGCCGATCGCCGAGCAGCCCGAGCCCGGCGCGCGCTTGTTGCAGGCGGGAAAGGTCGCCGGATCGCGGAAATAGGCGCAGCGCGTGCGCTGCATCAGATTGCCGCCAATCGTCGCCATATTGCGGATCTGCTGCGAGGCCGCCTGCCAGAGCGCTTCCGAGACGGCGGGGAATTGGCCGCGGATGCCGGCGTCATCGGCGACATGGCTCATCCGGGCGAGCGCGCCGATATAGGCGCCCTCGGCATCGACGCGAATATCGTCGAGGCCCTTCAGGTGGCTGATATCGATGACCTGCTCAGGCTCCGTCACACCGCATTTGGCGAGGTCGAGAAGGGTAGTGCCGCCGGCAAGCAGCATGGCGGCGGGGAGGGTGGCGGCGCGGCGCGCTTCGTCCGCCGAGCCGGCGCGATGATAGGAAAAGTCTCTCATGATATTTACTCCGCAGCCTGTTTTTGCGCTGTCAGCTCTTCCGCGGCCTGGCGGACGGCGGCGACGATGTGCGGGTAAGCGCCGCAGCGGCAGAGATTGCCCGACATATATTCGCGGATCTCCTCGTCCGATCCGGCATGGCCCTCGCGGATGCAGGCGACGGCGGACATGATCTGACCCGGCGTGCAATAGCCGCACTGGAAAGCGTCATATTCGAGAAAGGCCGCCTGCACCGGGTGCAATTCGCCATTCGGCCCGGCGAGACCCTCGATGGTGGTGACCGCCCGGCCTTCCGCCTGCGCGGCCAGCGTCAGGCAGGCAAGCACGCGCTCGCCGTCGACATGCACCGTGCATGCGCCGCACTGGCCGTGGGCGCAGCCCTTCTTGGTGCCGGTAAGGCCCAGATGCTCGCGTAGCGCGTCGAGCAGCGTGACGCGCGGCTCGATGTCGAGCGCCTCAGCGCGCCCGTTGATTTCCAGATGAACGGTCGTTCGATCAGTCATTTCCGTTCTCTCCATTGGTGGCGTGACGTCCGCCAGGTCCGATGCGGCGGTAAGGCAGAGGGCGTCAGGCCTGTTGTCAAATTTGTCAGGAGGATCGATGCTCGTCGGGGCTGCGGGGCCGGGAAGCCCTTGCAAGCGCAAAAGACATGGCATACTCGATCCCGGATGGAATAGTTGTACGAGGCACTCCAGATAAGTGGAGGAGCCTCCGTTTATGATCTTAGAGGCTTGCCGCTTGCGGTCAAGTCCTAAATTGCTGTTGGAGCTGAATATTGACGACGAAGCCGCCGGCTGGATCCGGAGAAGGCAAGCCTGAAGCGCCGGAAAAGCGCTTGCGGGCCGATGCCCGGCGCAATCGCGACAAGCTTCTGGAAGTCGCCCGCGCGGCCTTTGCCGAGCATGGCGTCGACACCTCGCTTGAAGAGATCGCGCGACGCGCCGGCGTCGGCATCGGCACGCTCTACCGGCATTTTCCCACCAGGGAACATCTGGTCGAGGTGATTTACCGTCGGGAGGTGGAGGCGCTGTGCGCGGCGGCCGGCGATCTGGCGCGGGATTATCCGCCGGATGTTGCGCTGGCGGAGTGGATGCAGCGCTTTGTCGATTATATCGCGACGAAGCGCGGCCTGGCGGGCAGCCTGCGCATCCTGCTGACGACCAATTGCGATCTTTTCTCCGATGTATCCAGTATGATCATGCAGGCGCTGCGCAGCCTGGTCGAGGCCGCGGTCGCCGATGGCTCCATTCGGGACGATGTGGAAAGCTCGGACGTGCTGCTGGCGCTTTCAGGCATCTATTCGGCACCCGATACGCCGGACTGGCGCGACCGCTCCCGCAGGCTGGTCTCGCTGCTGATGGACGGGTTGCGCTGGGGCGCTCCGAAGGCGGAAGCGAAGCGGAAATCCTGAAACCGCGGTTCACGGCCCGATCACCAAAGTTTGTTTGCTGTTCACATTAGTGGTACGGTTGTGTATTTTGTAATATGCAATTTTATGTTGTATTTTTAAAGAGGTTTGACCGGATATGAAATTTTCCCGAATGCACATCCTTATCTCCGGGGCTATTCTGGCCTCAAGCACGGTCTGTGCCGCCGCCGATCAGCTCAAGACGATGGACGAAGTCGGCAAGGCGATCCAAGGCTGCTGGGTTGCGCCCGCCGGCATGGACATGGAGGGGTCCTTCGTTACGCTGAGTTTCAGTTTCCGGCGTGACGGAACGCTGTTCGGGCAGCCAAGGACAACGGCCATTCATGTGAAAGGCGATGACCAGGCGCGCAAGGCGTTCATCGATGCGGCCGTCGGAGCCATCGAGCGTTGCGCGCCGTTCGATTTTGCGCCGACGCTGGCCGCAGGGATCGGCGGGCGGGTATTTACCATACAGTTCACCTTGCCCTGAGCTTGTGGGCGGCGATCCTCGCTCACACGTGCCGCGTGATGCCGCCGTCGACGCGGATGTTCTGCCCGGTGATGTAGCCCGCATCGTCGGAGAGCAGGAAGGCTGCGGTCCTAGCGATCTCCTCAACCGTTCCGACCCGCTTCATCGGCACCGCATCGGCCGTTTCCGGCTTGTGGTCGAGGCTGTCGATATAGCCGGGAAGAAGGGCGTTCATGCGGATGTTGTCGGCGGCATAGCGGTCCGCATAGAGCTTGGTGTAGGCGCCGACCGCAGCGCGATAGGCGCAGGAGACGGGAAATTTCAGCGACGGCTCGAAGGCGGCGAAGGTGGTGATGTTGACCCAGGCGCCCTTGCCTTGCCTGAGCATGAGCGGCGTCACCAGCCGCGCCATGCGCACCACGTTCAGCACCATCATCTCGTTGCCGAGCACCCAGCCTTCGTCGGTGATGTCGAGAAGGTCGCCCTTCGGCGGGTGGCCGGTATGGTTGACCACGGCATCGATTCGGCCATAGCGGCTGACGGCTGCATCGACCAGCGCTTCGAGATCGGCCAGATTCTGCGCCGATCCCTTGAGGCCGACGCCGCCGAGCTCGTCCGCCAGTTCGGCGGCGCTTCCCGAAGGCGACATCAGCGCCAGGCGATAGCCCCGTTCGGCCAGCTCCCTTGCGATTGCAGCGCCCATGCCGCGCCCGCCGCCCGTTATCACCGCCACTGGCTTTTCGTTTTCCGCCATTATCCGCTTCTCCTCTCGCGCCTCATTTTCACGGCGGACGATAGCCAGCCGCGGCGTGCTTGGCCAGAGGGGAGGCGGCGGCATTGCCCGACGGCGGTTGCGGTGAGGCGGAGAGTGCGTTAACCAAGCCTTCACCTTATTGCCGCAATCGCTATTATCATCCGCGACGCATTCCAACCGGGGACCATCATCTCATGATCAAGAAGTTTTCCATTGCTGCCCTGGCGGCGACGTTTCTCGCAGGCTGCACCACCGATCCCTATACCGGGCAGCAGAAGATCTCGAATACGGCCGGCGGAGCGGCCATCGGCGCAGGTCTTGGCGCGCTGGGCGGCCTGGCCGTCGGCGGCTCGAGCCGTGCGCAGCGCAATGCCGTGCTGATCGGCGCGGGCATCGGCGCGCTCACCGGCGGCGCCATCGGCAATTATATGGACCGTCAGGAAGCCGAGCTGCGCGCCCAGCTCCAGGGCACGGGCGTTTCAGTCACCCGCAATGGCGACAACATCGTCCTGAACATGCCGTCGAACATCACCTTCGACACCGATCAGGATGCGGTGAAGAGCCAGTTCTATTCGACGCTCAATTCGGTGGCGATCGTGCTGCGCAAGTTCAACCAGTCGCTGGTCGACATCTACGGCCATACCGATTCGACCGGCAGCGCCAGTTATAACCAGCAGCTTTCGCAGCGTCGCGCCCAGTCGGTCGCCAATTATCTGGGCAGCCAGGGCATCGATCAGCGCCGTTTCGCCGTCATCGGCTATGGCGACACGCAGCCGATTGCTTCGAACTCTAGCGAAGCCGGCCGTGCACAGAACCGCCGCGTCGAGATCCAGATTTCGCCGCTTACCGGCGCTCAGGGGTAAAATCCGCCGGATATGGCAGATGCAGAAGCGCGGTCCTTCGGGGCCGCGCTTTTTTTATTGTCTGTCTTTTCCGATGGGCACGGCATGCCAAATCCAGCGCCCAAGCCGAATCGCATCATGAAGATGCTGGTCCCGGGCAGCGCATGGATCGCCTTTTTCGGGAAGCGAGATTGGCCGTCTACTCAAGAACATAGATGGAACATTTTTGGATTGTCTTTTGATTTCAAAGCGTTGATCGTCTTGCCAAATGAGAACAAAACAGATACAAATAGTTTTCAAGAACGGATCGTCCGGGCTTCATGCACCACACAGGGGTAGTGTAACATGTCTCAGAATTCGTTGCGGCTTGTTGAGGATAATTCAGTGGACAAGACAAAGGCTCTGGACGCGGCGCTGTCTCAGATCGAGCGGGCGTTCGGCAAGGGATCGATCATGCGGCTCGGCCAGAACGAGCAGGTGGTCGAGATAGAAACGGTTTCGACCGGATCGCTTTCACTCGATATCGCGCTTGGCGTGGGCGGTCTGCCCAAGGGGCGCATCATCGAGATCTACGGCCCGGAAAGCTCGGGCAAGACGACGCTGGCGCTGCATACGATCGCCGAGGCGCAGAAGAAGGGCGGCATCTGCGCCTTCGTCGATGCCGAGCATGCGCTCGATCCCGTTTATGCCCGCAAGCTGGGCGTCGATCTTGAAAACCTCCTGATCTCGCAGCCCGATACGGGTGAGCAGGCGCTGGAGATCACGGATACGCTGGTGCGCTCCGGCGCGATCGACGTGCTGGTGGTCGATTCCGTCGCTGCGCTCACGCCGCGCGCCGAGATCGAGGGTGAGATGGGCGATTCCCTGCCGGGCCTGCAGGCACGCCTGATGAGCCAGGCGCTGCGCAAGCTGACGGCATCCATCTCGCGATCCAATTGCATGGTCATCTTCATCAACCAGATCCGCATGAAGATCGGCGTCATGTTCGGCTCGCCGGAGACGACGACGGGCGGCAATGCGCTGAAATTCTATGCCTCCGTCCGCCTCGACATCCGTCGCATCGGCGCGGTCAAGGAGCGTGACGAGGTGGTCGGCAACCAGACCCGCGTGAAGGTGGTCAAGAACAAGCTCGCGCCGCCCTTCAAGCAGGTGGAGTTCGACATCATGTATGGCGCCGGCGTCTCCAAGACGGGCGAATTGGTCGATCTCGGCGTCAAGGCCGGCGTGGTCGAGAAATCAGGCGCATGGTTCTCCTATAATTCGCAGCGTCTGGGGCAGGGGCGCGAGAACGCCAAGCTGTTCCTGAAAGACAATCCGGAAATGGCGCGCGAGATCGAGCTGACACTGCGCCAGAATGCCGGCCTCATCGCCGAGCAATTGCTCGATGACGGCCCGGGCGAGCAGGATGATGACGGTCCTGCCTCGGCGGAGATGTAGAAGAAGCGCTGATTTCCGGAATTCGGTGATCGGCTCATATATTCAGGATGCGGCCCGCGCTTTCCCTCTCATGGAGGAAACAGCGCGGGCTTTTGCTTTTGTCCGGCGACATTCCGGCGGAATTTTCTCGCTGCTTTTCAGCTGCCGGATTATCTGGACAGGGGTGCGCGGCATCGCTAAAAGCGGGCGGTCCGGGCGCTGCCCGAATTTTGCGTCAAGAGCAGATGTCCGGGCTGAGATCAATTCAGAAGGCGAAGCCGGTCGGCCAGCGCATACCCGGCACGGCAAGAGCCCAAAGGTTTGGAACATGAGTGGCGTCAACGAGATACGGTCGATATTTCTCGATTATTTCAAGAAGAACGGACATGAGATCGTGCCGTCGAGCCCGCTCGTGCCGCGCAACGATCCGACATTGATGTTCACCAATGCGGGCATGGTGCAGTTCAAGAATGTCTTCACCGGCCTCGAGCAGCGTTCGTACAGCCGGGCGACCACCTCGCAGAAATGCGTGCGCGCCGGCGGCAAGCACAACGACCTCGACAATGTCGGCTATACCGCGCGCCATCACACCTTTTTCGAGATGCTCGGCAATTTCTCCTTCGGCGATTATTTCAAGGAGGAGGCGATCAGCCTCGCCTGGAACCTGATCACGAAGGAATTCGGCCTGGCGAAGGACAAGCTGCTCGTCACCGTCTACCACACCGATGACGACGCGGCGAATTTCTGGAAGAAGATTGCCGGCCTTTCCGATGACCGCATCATCCGCATCGCGACATCAGACAATTTCTGGGCGATGGGCGATATCGGCCCCTGCGGTCCCTGCTCGGAAATCTTCTATGACCATGGAGAGGATATCTGGGGCGGCCCTCCCGGAAGCGCGGAAGAGGATGGCGACCGTTTCATCGAGATATGGAACCTCGTCTTCATGCAGTTTGAGCAGCTGACGAAGGAGGAGCGCGTCGAACTTCCGCGTCCCTCCATCGACACCGGCATGGGGCTGGAGCGCATCGCGGCCGTTCTGCAGGGTGTCCACGACAATTACGATATCGATCTTTTCAAGGCGCTGATCCGCGCTTCGGAGGAGGCGACCGGCGTCAAGGCAGAGGGCAAGGCCCGCGCCAGCCACCGGGTAATCGCCGATCATTTGCGTGCGTCGAGCTTCCTGATCGCCGATGGCGTGCTGCCCTCCAATGAAGGGCGCGGCTATGTGCTCCGCCGCATCATGCGCCGGGCCATGCGCCATGCTGAGTTGCTTGGCGCGCGCGAACCGCTGATGTGGCGGCTCCTTCCGGCGCTGATCCGCGAGATGGGCCAGGCTTATCCCGAACTGATCCGTGCCGAGGCGCTGATCTCGGAGACGCTGAAGCTTGAGGAAACCCGCTTCCGCAAGACGCTGGAGCGCGGGCTCGGCCTGCTCGGCGAGGCGACGGAGAATCTGGGCGAGGGCGGCCGGCTCGACGGCGAGACGGCCTTCAAGCTCTATGACACCTATGGCTTCCCGCTCGATCTGACGCAGGATGCGCTGCGCCAGCGCGGCATCGGCGTCGATGTCGAGGGTTTCAACGCGGCCATGGAGCGCCAGAAGGCCGAGGCGCGCGCCAATTGGGCGGGCTCGGGCGAGGCGGCGACGGAAACCGTGTGGTTCTCCGTGCATGACAAGGTCGGTGCCACCGAGTTCCTGGGCTACGAGACGGAAGAGGCGGAAGGCATCATCACCGCGCTGGTGCGCGATGGCGCCGTCGTCGACAGCGTCGGGGAGGGCGAGACGGTTGCCGTCGTTGTCAACCAGACGCCGTTCTATGGTGAGTCCGGCGGCCAGGTGGGCGATGCCGGGACGATTTCCGGCGAGGATTTCATCATCGAAATCTCCGACACGCAGAAGAAGGGCGACGGAGTTTTCGTTCATATCGGCCGCGTGACGAAGGGCGAGGCGAAGACCGGCGCTGTCGTGGAGCTTGCCGTAAATTCGGCGCGCCGCACCCGCATCCGTTCCAACCATTCCGCGACCCATCTGCTGCACGAGGCGCTGCGCGAGATGCTCGGCACTCATGTCGCGCAGAAAGGTTCGCTGGTGGCGCCTGACCGCCTGCGTTTCGATTTCTCGCATCCCAAGCCGATTTTGGCGGAGGAATTGAAGCAGATCGAGGATATCGCCAACGCGATCGTGCTGCAGAACGCGCCCGTCACCACGCGGCTGATGGCCGTCGACGACGCCATTGCCGAAGGCGCGATGGCGCTTTTCGGCGAGAAATATGGCGACGAGGTGCGTGTCGTCTCGATGGGCACGGCGACGCAGGGGGCGAAGGCCGGCAAGTCCTATTCCACCGAGCTCTGCGGCGGCACCCATGTGCGCCGGACTGGCGATATCGGGCTTATCCGGGTCGTCTCGGAAGGCGCGGTCGCCGCTGGCGTTCGCCGCATCGAAGCGCTGACGGGCGAGGCGGCGCGGCGCTATCTCGAAGAGCAGGACGAGCGGGTGAAGGCGCTGGCGGCCACGTTGAAGACGACGCCCGCCGAAGCGCTCGACCGCGTCACCAGCCTCCTTGAGGAACGCCGCAAGCTTGAGCGCGAGCTGACCGAGGCACGCAAGAAGCTGGCGCTCGGCGGTGATGGAGCGCAGGCTGCCGCCGAAAACGAAACCGTCAATGGCGTGAATTTCATCGGCAAGGTGGTGTCGGGCGTTTCGCCGCGCGATCTGAAACCGCTTGCCGATGAGGGCAAGAAGCAGCTCGGCTCCGGCGTGGTCGCCTTCATCGGCGTCGGCGAGGATGGCAAGGCGAGCGCCGTCGTCGGCGTCACCGACGATCTGACCGCGCGCATCAGCGCCGTCGATCTCGTCCGTGCGGCTTCGGCCGCGCTCGGCGGTTCGGGTGGTGGTGGCCGTCCCGATATGGCCCAGGCGGGCGGTCCGGAAGGCGCCAAGGCATCGGAGGCGATCGCAGCGGTCAGGGCCGCGCTTCAATAGTCCCGCCAGGAAATAGGTCGATCCGCCTTCATCGCCTTCCGATGAAGGCGGATCGTCGTCATTCCGGCTTAACGATGCGTATCGCGCGCGTCCCAATCCTTGCACCGGTGACGTTATCCACGGCGACAGGCTCGATGTCCGTTCCCGTTTCGGCATCCAGGAAGCGCGTTAACCTGCCGCCGCCGCGATGCTTGCCGCCCCAGGCGCCGATCATGAAGAGCACCGGCAGAAAATCGTGGCCGGCAGCCGTCAGCACATATTCATCACGCGGCGGCCGCTCCGAGTAGCGCCGCTTTTCCAAAAGGCCTTCCTCCGTCAGAACCGCGAGACGACGCGTGAGCATTGTCGGCGCGATGCCGAGATTTTTGCGGAAATCGTCGAAACGCGTGAGGCCGGCATTCGCATCCCGCAATATCAACATGCTCCACGCGTCGCCGAAGAGTGTCAGGCTGCGCGCGATCGGGCATGGCTCGTCGAAAAGATTCTTGTTGTTCATATCATTTTGATAGTGACTTACATTCAAAATGATACTAACTTCCTCGGTGAAGTTAGTCCAGCCTTCAACAGGAGAATTGAGATCAGATGATCAGGACGGATGATCGCGTGGCCGTGGTCACAGGCGCATCCTCGGGCATTGGCCTTGCAACGGCCAAGGCCCTCGGGCGCGCCGGCTATCGTGTGTTTGGAACCAGCAGGAAAGCGGTGGGCGAGGCGGACGGTATCGAGATGCTGGTCTGTGACGTAACCGATGATGCGTCTGTGGAGAAGATGGTGGATGAGGTTCTGCGCAAGGCGGGGCGTATCGATCTGCTTGTCAACAATGCCGGCATAGGGTTGCTTGGCGGCGGCGAGGAATCCTCTGCCGCGCAGGCTCAGGCTTTATTCGACGTGAACGTCTTCGGCGTCCTCCGGGTGACGAATGCGGTATTGCCGATCATGCGGCGGCAGCGGACGGGCAGGATCGTCAACATCAGTTCCATTCTGGGGCTGATCCCGTCTCCCTATAATGCGCTTTACGCATCCACCAAACATGCGGTCGAAGGCTATTCGGAATCACTCGATCACGAACTTCGCACCTTCGGCATTCGGGTGGTTCTCGTTGAGCCGGGCCTCACGCGCACATCGTTTGAAGAAAATACGACGCGTCCCGATCGGCCGCTGCCCATCTACGACCAGATCCGCGCTCAGATGGAGGAGCAGATGCGCAGCGGCGTGCTGGCGGGTGATGCCCCCGAAGTCGTGGCGGAAGCCGTCGTGAAGGCTGCCGCCGAAGCGCAGCCGAAACGACGCTACACCGCCGGGAAACTGGCTGGGCAGGTCCGGTTCATGCGCCGCTTCCTGCCTGAATCCACGGTGGACAGAACTTTGCGGAAATTCAGCAAGTTGCCGGCTTGAGACGCGAACTGGCGGGCGGGAAACTCCCGCCCCCGAGCCTCAGATATCGTGAATTCCCCGGCTGTCTTCCGGCGCCTCGTCGCGGTCGTCGAGCCCGTAATCGCGCAGGACGTGGGCGACGCGCAGCCGGTAATCCTCGAAGACGCTGGCGCGGCCCTTCGCCTGGGCGACTCGGTGTGCCGGCAGGGTGCGCCACGCTTTCACCGCCTCCTCGTCACGCCAGAAGGAAAGCGACAGGAGCTTTCCCGGCTCGTTCAGGCTCTGAAACCGCTCGATGGAGATGAACCCGTCGATCGTCAGCAACTTGTCACGCAAATCGGCGGCGATGTCGAGATATTGCGCCCGGCGCTCCTCATCCGCCGGCCACACTTCGAAGATCACTGCGATCATGGCCGGATCAGCTCCGCATGCGGGGTAGAGACGAGCTTCAGGAACATTCGGTCCTCCTTCAGGATGAAACGCTCGCGCTTGGCGAACTCATAATTGGCGCGCCCCAGCGGATTGTCGGCCAGACGCGCGCGGTAGGCTTCGTAAGCGGCCAGGTTTTCGATATTGTAGACGCCAAAGGCGGTGGTGGCCGAGCCCTCATGCGGCCCGAAATAGCCGATCAGGTCGGCGCCGCAGCGCGGAATGGCCTGGCCCCAGTTGCGCGCATATTCGGCAAAAGCGTCCTTCCTGAACGGGTCGATCTCATAGCGGATGAAGCAGGTGATCATCGGTTCTCCTGAAAAGTCTCGTTTTCGATGAACACAATCTACCGCTTGAACAAAAGTCATGCTTCGGTTAGCATCGAACTATGAAAGACGGTCCTGTCATTGCAAAGATCGCGGCGCTGCTCGGAGATCCGGCACGGGCCAATATGCTGACGGCGTTGATGGACGGCCGCGCGCTGACGGCGAGCGAGCTTGCCGGGCTTGCCGGCGTCACTTTGCAGACGGCGAGCGGGCATCTGGCCAAGCTCAGCGAGGCCAATCTCATCGATGTGGAAAAGCAGGGGCGGCATCGCTATTTCCGCCTGTCCGGGTCGGATGTGGCGGAAGTGCTGGAGCGGCTGATGGGGCTTGCCCAGCGCACAGGCGCGGTGCGCGTCCGCACGGGGCCGAAGGACCAGGCGCTGCGCACGGCGCGCATCTGCTATGATCATCTGGCTGGAGAACGCGGCGTCGAGATGCTCGACGCGGCGCGCCGGCTTCACCTCGTTGCCGAGGACGCCGATCTGGCGCTGACGACCAAGGGCCGGGATTTCTTCATCGGTCTCGGTGTCGATATTGATCGGCTGGAGAAGGGCAAGCGGCCCCTCTGCCGCGCCTGCCTCGACTGGAGCGAGCGGCGCAACCATCTGGGCGGCGCGCTGGGGGCCGCCCTTCTCGACAGTTTTATTGAACGGGGTTGGGCGCGGCGGCTCGAGGGCCGCGTCATTTCTTTTACCCCCACCGGCGCGCAGGCGTTTCGTTCCGCATTTTCGATCGAGTAAGTGCCGCCGCCGTCAGGCGTTTGCCTTTTTCATGCTCTCCGCAGCAGCGTCATCCAGTTGAAAGGCGCGTTTCTGGGCCTCGCGATCCCTTAGCCGGTCCGAATAGGCGGCGAAAGCAGGGCGCGTTGGAAGCGTGCCGAACTGCATGCCCCAGGAGACATGCGAGCCGACATAGACATCGGCGGCGGTGAAACGGTCGCCGGCGATATAGGGGTGACGCGACACGGCTTTCTCCAGCGTATCGACGACGGTCTCGAAGCTGCCGTAGCCGACCATGGTGCTCCGATCTGCCGGCGGCTCCAGCCCCAGCGCATGGTTGGTCAATGCCGCCTCGACCGGGCCGGCGGCGAAGAACATCCAGCGATAATAGTTCGCGCGCTCGTCGGGGCGGGGCGCCAGTCCGGCCTGCGGAAAGGTCTCGGCAAGATAGGCGCAGATCGCGGCCGCCTCGGTCACGACGGACGAGCCATGGCGCAGCGCCGGAACCTTGCCCATGGGGTTGATTGCGCAATAGTCGTCATTCTTCATCGGTGGGCCGAAATCGAGAATTTCCACATCATAGGGCTCGCCGATTTCCTCCAGCATCCAGCGGGCGATGCGGCCGCGCGACATCGGGTTGGTGTAGAGCGTGAGTTCGGCCATGACGGCGCCTCCTTATGCGTTATTCCTCCGGTAGCCGCAGCATGCATCAGCTTCATGAAAAGAAAAACCCGGCCTTGCGGCCGGGTTTGAAATTTATGTGTCTGTAGCGGCCGCTCAGGCGGTAGCCATCGCCTTCTGCAGGTTCTCGTCGATCTTGTCGAGGAAGCCGGTGGTCGAGAGCCAGGGCTGATCCGGGCCGATCAGCAGCGCCAGATCCTTGGTCATGAAGCCCGATTCGACGGTGTCGACGCAGACCTTCTCCAGCGTGTCGGCAAAGCGCTTCAGTTCGGCATTGTCGTCGAGCTTGGCGCGGTGCGCAAGGCCACGCGTCCAGGCGAAGATCGAGGCGATCGAGTTGGTCGAGGTCTCCTGACCCTTCTGGTGCTGGCGGTAGTGGCGGGTGACGGTGCCGTGTGCGGCTTCCGCCTCGACCGTCTTGCCGTCCGGCGTCATCAGAACGGAGGTCATCAGGCCGAGCGAGCCGAAGCCCTGCGCCACGATATCCGACTGCACGTCGCCATCATAGTTCTTGCAGGCCCAGACATAGCCGCCCGACCATTTGAGCGCCGAGGCGACCATGTCGTCGATCAGGCGATGCTCGTACCAGATCTTCTTCTTTTCGAATTCCGCCTTGAACTCGGCCTCGTAGATCTCCTGGAAGATATCCTTGAAGCGGCCGTCATAGGCTTTCAGGATCGTGTTCTTGGTCGAGAGATAGACGGGATAGCCGCGCTGCAGCCCATAATTGAGCGAGGCGCGGGCAAATTCCTTGATCGATTCGTCGAGATTGTACATGGCGAGTGCCACGCCAGAGCCAGGCGCATCATAGACCTCGTGCTCGATCACCTTGCCGTCGTCGCCGACGAACTTGATGGAGAGCTTGCCCTTGCCGGGGAACTTGAAATCGGTCGCCCGGTACTGGTCGCCAAAGGCATGGCGGCCGACGATGATCGGCTGCGTCCAGCCGGGCACCAGGCGCGGCACGTTCTTGCAGATGATCGGCTCGCGGAAGATCACGCCGCCCAGAATGTTGCGGATGGTGCCGTTGGGCGACTTCCACATCTTCTTGAGCTTGAATTCCTCGACGCGGGCCTCGTCCGGCGTGATGGTCGCGCATTTGACGCCGACGCCATGCTCCTTGATCGCATTGGCGGCGTCGATCGTGACCTGATCATTGGTGGCATCGCGGTTCTCGACCGAAAGATCGTAATATTTCAGATCGATATCCAGATAGGGATGGATGAGCTTGTCCTTGATGAACTGCCAGATGATGCGCGTCATCTCGTCGCCATCGAGCTCGACAACCGGGTTCGCAACCTTGATCTTCGCCATTGAAAAAGCCTCTTTCTTGATGGGTCGCGCCCCTATAGCACCGGCTCGCGCCAAGGCAAAGCTCTATGGCGTTTTTCTCTCTAAGGGTTGATGGGAGTGACGCCGTTCTGTGCCGTCGCGCCCGGCTTGGATGGCGAGGCATGGATTCCAGTGACAAGCACTGGAATGACGGAAGTGGAGATGTCTCGCCTTTGCTGAAACGGCCTTGCCGGTGGAGGCGTTAACGATTGGCCGTCAACAGCCAAACTGCCGTCATCCAGTGCTTGTCACTGGGATCCATGCCTCAACGCCCCCCGCTGAACACCTGCTCAACAATCAATGCCTCGCCGCCAAGCCGAAATGGCGCACTTTGCTTCCCGCATAGCGGCGCTCCTCGCGCGCCAGCACGCTATCGGCGTCGAGCGAGGCGATGGCCGTATCCTTGTCCGTGGGAATCGAGCCGTCGAGTTGCAGAGCGAGGTAGCGGCCGCAACAGACACGCAGGAACGAGGCGAAATTGTCGAGATCGTGCCCGGCTTGCAGCGATTCATTATAGAGCCGGCCAATCAGCTGGCTGAGGGTCAGCCGGTCGCGGGCGGCGATATCCTCCAGTGCATACCAGAAGAAGCTCTCGAGCCGCACGCTGGTGACGACGCCATCGATCCGCATGGAACGGGTGACACTTTGCCAGAGCGCCGGATTAGCGCCGATGAAGAGCTTGCACATCGGGTCCTCCCAGCGATGTATTGGCTTCAGTGTCACCCGAAGTCATGATCATTGCAACCGGCAACGTCGCCGCTCAGGCCGCCGATTTGACGCTGCTCGCGCCGTGGCTGATCTCCGTGCCAAGCACCGCAAAGAACTGCGACAGCCAGACCGGATGGGCCGGCCATGCCGGTGCGGTGACGAGGTTCCGGTCGGTGATCGCCTGATCGACGGGTATGTCGGCATAAGAGCCGCCGGCGAGCTCGACTTCCGGCCGGCAGGCGGGATAGGCCGAGCAGGTGCGGTCCTTCAACACTTTGGCGGCGGCGAGCAACTGCGCGCCATGGCAAATGGCGGCAACCGGTTTGTCGGCATCGAAGAAATGGCGGACCATCGAGATGACCGTATCGTTCAGCCGGAGGTATTCCGGCGCCCGGCCGCCGGGAATGACCAGCGCGTCATAGCTCTCCGGCTTGATGTCGGCGAAGCTGGCATTGAGCGTGAAATTATGGCCGCGCTTCTCCGAATAGGTCTGGTCGCCTTCGAAATCGTGGATGGCGGTGGCAATGCTGTCGCCGGCCTTTTTGTCGGGGCAGACGGCATGGACGGTATGGCCGACGGCGAGCAGCGCCTGGAACGGCACCATGGTTTCATAGTCCTCGCCGAAATCGCCGCAGATCATCAGAATGCGTTTTCCTCGCATATCAACCTCCCTGATCAATCATGAACCGGCACAAGCTTGACACAGGATCACGACGCAGGGGTGTTATCCCGCTACTACATAGAGGCGTTATCGGAGCCGCCTTGAACATCACCGCGCCGTAATTCTTTGAGTTTTGGATCGCGTTGTGCCAGTGAGGGCGCATTTCAATCGCATATCGAGAATAGCATGGCAGGAACGGACAGACATCGCCCTTTTATCACGGAAGGACCGGCCATCATCCTGGTCGAGCCGCAATTGCCGGAAAATATCGGCATGGTGGCGCGCGCCATGGCGAATTTCGGCTTGAGCGAATTGCGCCTCGTCAATCCGCGCGAAGAGTTCCCGAACGAAAAGGCGAGGGCTGCGGCGAGCAAGGCCGATCACGTGATCGACGGCGCGAAGGTCTATGACGATCTTCCCTCTGCCATCGAGGATCTCAATTTCGTCTTCGCCACCACGGCGCGCGAGCGCGACGGCTTCAAGAAGGTGGCAGGCCCGGTTGAGGCGGGCAGGGCGCTTCGCCAGCGTTTTTCGGCGGGGCAGAAGACGGGCATTCTCTTCGGCCGCGAGCGCTTCGGCTTGAGCAATGAGGAAGTGAGCCTTGCCGACGAGCTGGTGACATTCCCGGTCAATCCTGCCTTTGCCTCGCTCAATATCGCCCAGGCCGTGCTCCTGATGTCCTATGAATGGATGAAATCCGGCATGGAAAGCGAGACTGACACCGCCTTTCGCGGGCCGGAACTGGCGCCGGCGCGCAAGGAAACGCTTCACGGTTTCTTCAATCATCTGGAGGAAGCTCTGGATGTCCGCGGTTATTTCCGTCCCGCGGCGCGCAAGGAGATCATGGTGCACAATCTGCGCTCCGTCCTGACCCGCGCCAGCTTCGCCGAAGCTGAGGTCAAGCTGTTGCGCGGCATCGTCTCCTCGCTCGATTATTTCACCCGCAAGAACCCGCGTGGCTCCGGCGCGCCGGAGGGCCGTGAAAAGCCGAAGCCCTTGGCCGGCGCGAAGAAGGCGAAAAGCGAAGACGTAGAGGAATGATGCTGGAGGAACCGATGGGGCAGGACGCGGCGGTACTTCTTGAAAGGCAGGAGGCTGACGCGGCGGCGTCCCGTCCCATCCTCGTCTTCGACAGCGGCATCGGCGGGCTGACGGTGCTGCGCGAGGCGCGGGTGCTGATGCCGGATCGCCGCTTCGTCTATATTGCCGACGATGCCGGCTTTCCCTATGGCGGCTGGGATGAGGTCGCACTTCGCGAGCGCATCGTCACGCTTTTCCGTGAATTTCTCACCCAGCACGATCCGGAAATCGCTATCATCGCCTGCAACACGGCATCGACGCTGGTGCTGGACGATCTGCGCGGTGCCTATCCCGGAACGCCCTTTGTCGGCACCGTGCCGGCGATCAAGCCTGCGGCGGAGCGCACGCGCTCCGGCCTCGTCTCGGTATTGGCGACACCAGGCACGGTCAGGCGCGCCTATACGCGCGAATTGATCCAGTCCTTCGCCACGCAATGCCATGTGCGGCTGATCGGCAGCGAAAATCTCGCCCGTATGGCGGAGGCCCATATCCGGGGCGAGACGGTGGACGACGATGCCGTGCGCGCCGAAATCGAACCCTGCTTCATCGAGACTGATCGCGGACGCACGGATATCGTCGTGCTCGCCTGCACGCATTACCCCTTTATGGCCAATGTCTTCCGCCGGCTGGCACCGTGGCCGGTCGACTGGCTCGACCCGGCGGAGGCGATTGCGCGGCGCGCCCGTTCGCTCCTCTCAGGCAGCGACGCGCAGCCGGAACATGGCGACGACATCGCCATCTTCACCTCCGGCCAGCCGGATTTCTCGACAAGGCGGCTGATGCAGGGGTTTGGATTGGGGAATAGTGAGATAGGGAATAAGGAATAGGATTACTATCTCACTATTCCCTATTCCCTACTCACTCCTGAGTGCTTTCCTCACCTCAGGCGCCACGCGTGTCCCGAACAGCTCGATCGTCTTCATCATCTTGTCGTGCGGCAGGTTGCCGAGACCTGATTGCATCAGGAAGCGGTCGTGCTTGAAATAGGAATGTTCGAGCAGGATCTTGTCGATGACTTCCTCAGGGCTTCCTACCAGAAGCGAGCCATGGGGGCCGCGCATGGCGTCGAACTGGGCGCGGGTGGTCGGCGGCCAACCCCGCTCGCGGCCGATCTGGCTCATGACATGGGCGTAGGGCGGGAAGAATTCGTCGGCGGCGGCCTGCGAATCCCCGGCGATGTAGCCATGGGAGTTGATGCCGACGCGTAAGGCGTCCGGCGCATGGCCGCCTTTGGCGCCGGCCTCGCGATAGAGCTCAACCAGCGGCGCGAAACGCTCGGGATCGCCGCCGATGATGGCAATTGCAAGCGGCAGGCCGAGCAGCCCGGCGCGCACCACCGATTGCGGCGTGCCGCCGACTGCGATCCACACCGGCAGCGGGTCCTGCAGAGGGCGCGGATAGATCCCGCGATCGTTGATCGGGGCCCGCAATTCTCCCGACCAGGTGACCCGCTCGCTCTTTCGCAGGGCCAGAAGCAGATCGAGCTTTTCGGCAAAAAGCTTGTCGTAGTCGTTCAAATCATAGCCGAAAAGCGGATAGGATTCGATGAAGGAGCCACGCCCGGCCATGATCTCGGCCCGGCCGCCGGAGATGAGGTCCAGGGTGGAAAAGCTCTGGAATACGCGGATCGGATCGTCGGAGGAGAGCACGGTCACCGCGCTGGTCAGCCGGATATTCTTCGTCCGCGTGGCGGCCGCGGCAAGCACCACGGCGGGAGCGGAGACGGCATATTCCGGGCGGTGATGCTCGCCCACGCCGAAGACGTCGAGCCCGACCTGGTCGGCCAGCTCGATCTCCTCGATGAGGTTCTTGAGCCGCTCAGTGGGCGCCATCGGCCGTCCGGTCTTCGGGTCCGGTCCCATATCCGCGAATGTGTAGATGCCGAGTTCCATGGCCATGAGCCTTTCGGTGAGGAATGATCCCGAAAAGTTGCAGACTTTTCGGACAAGATCATGCGTGGAAAAAGAACGATCCCGGCAGCAGATAAGGTGCGCCCCGTCTGTTGTTAAGGACGCACCTTTTCGTGTTCAAGTCACCCGGAGGAAACCGGGGTGGGCATTTTTCCTGAGTGGTTCACTCCTTGATGGAAACGATGCCTATTTTCTACGATGCAGCCACTGCACCGTAGAGGCATGGATTCCAGTGCTTGTCACTGGGATCCATGCCTCGACCTTTCAATCACTACAACGATTCAGAAGAGAATTTCGCTGAAGCGATTCCATCAACATAAGAGCCGCCTCAATAAGCAGCGGTAAAGCGCTTGCGGATGTGCTTGCCCTGTTCGGCTTCGTCGAGGATGGCGACAGCCAGATCGGCGGCCGAGATCTTGCTCTCGCCCTTGTCGTCGAAGACCGGCTGGTCGCCGCCGAGGCGATATTTGCCGGTGCGCTCGCCGGGCTCCAGATGGATGGCGGGGGATACGAAGGTCCAGTCGAGCCCGTTTTCTGTACGCAGCTCATTGAGCGCATCGCGGGCACCGAGCGCGCCTTCCTTCCACTGGGCGGGAAATTCGGGAGTGTCGACAAGCTGGACGCCGGGGGCGACTTCCAGGCTGCCGGCGCCACCGACGACGATCAGCCGCTTGACGCCGGCTTTCTTCGCCGCCTCATTGATGGAGCGGCTGCCCTTCACATGGGTCGCGCGGATTTCAGGATCGCCCCAGCCCGGATTATAGGCTGATATGACGATATCGTGCCCGGCAAGCTGCTTGGCAAGCGCATCGGTGTCGAGAACGTCGGCCTTGGCGGCGGTAACGTTCGCCAGCTTTTCCACTTTCTCAGGATGACGGACGAGGGCGGTGACGGCATGGCCGCGCGCGGCTGCTTCTTTCAGGAGCTGCGCGCCGACGAAGCCGGTGGCGCCGATGAGGGCGATCTTTGCCATGAGATGCGTTCCTTTCATTTCCGGGATAATTAAGGTATTTTGGGTGATCAGGTTATCAATGATAACTACTTATAAAGCGCATCGCGGTTTGTGAAGAACGCACTTTTTTCTATTCAGGGCACATGGATGTAACCGCGCCCGCGAATGGAAGGAGCGTTCGCCCGGGCTGCAAAGGATTTGGAAGATGACGATTTCGACAAAGCCGCAAGACGGCGCGCCGCTTCTTTCCACATCGCCGGGCTTTGCGTCGGACGGCGATGGAGGCTGCCCGATCCGCGAGGTGCTTGACCGGGTGGGGGATACGTGGAGCATCCTGGTGATATTCAATCTGCAGCAGGGGCCATTGCGCTTCAACGCACTCCGCCGCTCGATCGAGGGCATATCGCAGCGCATGCTGACGGTGACGCTCCGGTCGCTGGAGCGCGATGGGCTGGTGGCGCGGCGGGTCAGGCCTGTCTCGCCGCCGGAAGTCGAATATTCGCTAACCGATCTCGGCCACTCGCTCGCAGGACCGATCGATACGCTCGGCCAGTGGGCGGCCCAAAATCGTGCCGCCCTGCGCGCGGCCCGCGCGGCTTTCGATGCGGAGAACTGAGGAGTTGTTCAGGCGAAACGCGGTTCAATCCGCAGAGGTCTTGATCTCGATCGCCTTGACCTTGCCTTTTTTGCTGATGCCGCAGCGCAGCGTGATATCGGCCCAGTTGGTGGAATCCGTGCGTGGGCGAGCCTCGCCCGAAACGGCGATGACGGTCGACACCTTCGTGTGATCCCTGGCGCTGAACTTGCCAGGTTTCCGATCGACCTTGGCCTTGCCGATATCCTCCTGCGTGAAGCCGAGGCGGTCGAACTTCTTGCTTTTCTTCACGAGATCATAGCCGGTCGCGATGCACTCGGCCATCTCAGGCGAGGCGTGCTGGTCCTTTACCAGCGTTTCGTAATTGCCTCTGAAATCCCGTGATTTCTTCGGCGGCGTCTCGGCATGTGCGGCGCCGGTTGCGATAAGGGATGTGAACATGATCATCATGAATGATTTACAGAATTTCATCACTCTATTTCCTCGTATTTATAGCCGTAATTAAAAGTCATGCTGAAATTCAATTGTTTCTAACTCGTTAAATCCTTTCTTTTACTGGCAAATGCGTGAAGTACAGTTACCGCCATGGCAACCCTGGTCGAGATGAAGATTAGTCTTGTGGGCGGCGTCGCCATCGGGGCCGATGACGGTCATGAACATATCGCAGCTTGTCTTGTGGACGGCGCGCCAGAATTCCTTCTCTTCCGGCGTGCCATCCCAGCCGGTCGCAAGCTCGGTCGTCCGGCCGTTCTTGAGACGGAAGGACATGATGTCCAACGCATTGGCGAAGGCGTGCTCTGAGGTGCGGCCGGAGGAGGCGCCATTGACCTTGCGGCATTGATAGTCCGAGCCGGTGCCGATTGCCTCGATTTCCGAACCGAAGGATTTCAGCGCTGCCGCACGCACGCCCGATGACCATTGAGCCAGCGTGACGGCCATCGCGCAGTTGGTGATGATCGGAGAGGCGAAAGGCAGGGAGGGTTCCTTGCCGATGGCGGTAAGCGACAGCGGCGAGCGTTCTCCGCATATGCCGTCGGACAAAGGCGCGACGAGCTTGCCCTGGACGTCGCCATTCATCAGCGCCGGGCAGGCGGCCTGATAGACGCGTTCATCCTTCTCCTCGACCGTCTTCTCATCATGCGGTGCCGCATCGTCGGTCTTCGCCGGGGGTGTAGCCGGGACAGGCGGCGTTCCCTGCGGTTCGGCTTGGGGTTTTTCCTCCGGCGTGGGAGCAGGTCCTTTCTGCTCCGTCTGGGGCTGCTTCTCCGCCGGTTTCGCTTCTTCCGATCCGGGTTTCGGCTGCGGAACCGGGACCGCGCCCAGGGCCGGGGCGGCCTTGGTCCCGGCGCTTGTGGACGACCTGCGGGGGCGTTGGCTCTGTTTGCGCTGCGCCGTCCGTCTGGTTCGCGTCGTTCTTTTCCGCGTTGTCTTCGGTTTGAAGACATCGAGAATGTTTTCGGCCTTCGCCTGGCCTGAAATGGTTGGCATATCCATGTCGGGAGCAATGAAGAGGCATAGCGCCGCGGCTATTATCGTGAAAAGGCCGTTGCGGCACAGGCGCGGGAGGGATAGGTTCACGGGCAGCCTTTCTGCTGTTTCAGCTTCCCCCATATTGCCACATGGAAGCCACGCATCACGTCACGCTTGGTGACAAAGCGTATCATGCCCGTTCGGCCGATAGCCGTCATTGCGGCTTGACATCCGGCCCCCCTCTGTCTAGAAGCCAGCCAGCGCAGGGCTTTGCGGCCCTGCGTTTCATTTGACGTGTCCCGTGGACGGTTGCCGCAAAGCGTGCGCGCATCGTCCTGTCAGTCCTCGCAAACGGAGGGCAGAGGAGGGCGCGTTTCCTGGATCGAAGTGCTGAGCTTCGATCGTCAACGTTTGAAGGGAAATGCGATGAGCAAGCGCGAATCCGCAAAATACAAGATTGACCGCCGTCTCGGCGAAAATATCTGGGGCCGTCCGAAGTCCCCGGTCAACCGCCGTGAATATGGCCCCGGCCAGCATGGTCAGCGCCGCAAGGGCAAGCTCTCCGATTTCGGCGTGCAGCTGCGCGCCAAGCAGAAGCTCAAGGGCTATTACGGCGATATTTCGGAAAAGCAGTTCCGCAAGGTCTATGAGGAAGCTTCCCGCCGCAAGGGTGATACGGGTGAGCACCTGATCGGCATTCTGGAGTCCCGTCTCGACGCCGTCGTCTACCGCGCCAAGTTCGTCCCGACGATCTTCGCCGCGCGCCAGTTCGTCAATCACGGCCATATCAATGTCAATGGCCGTCGCGTCAACATCCAGTCCTACCGCTGCAAGGCGGGCGACGTGATCGAGGTGCGCGAGAAGTCGAAGCAGCTCGCCCTGGTGCTGGAAGCGACCCAGCTAGCCGAACGCGACGTGCCTGACTATATCGAGGTCGATCACAACAAGATGACCGCCAAGTTCGCCCGTGTCCCGGCCTTCTCCGATGTGCCCTATGCGGTGCAGATGGAACCGAACCTGGTCGTCGAATTCTATTCGCGCTAAGGTTTCCGGCAGTTTAGAGAAAGAGCCGCCCTGGGCATCCCGGGCGGCTTTTTTTATATCCAAGGGCGGAGAGGCGGATGAGCGAATTGCAGGAACTGGTCGACGGCGTCTATCGCGATCTGAAAAGCCATATCGGCGAGGGCAAGGTCGCAGACTATATCCCCGAGCTCGCCAAGGTCGATCCGAAGCAGTTCGGCATCGCTGTGGCCACGCTCGATGGTAGCTTCCATATCGCCGGCGATGCCGACGCGCCTTTCTCCATCCAGAGCATTTCCAAGGTCTTCACCTTGACGCTTGCGCTCGGCATGGCGGGCGATACGCTATGGACGCGCGTCGGGCGCGAACCCTCGGGTACGGCCTTCAATTCCATCGTGCAGCTCGAATATGAGAAGGGGCGGCCGCGCAATCCCTTCATCAATGCCGGCGCCATTGCCGTGGCGGATATGATTCTGGCGGGGCATCAGCCGCGCGAAGCGATTGGCGAGATTGTCCATTTCGTCCGCTTCGTTTCCGGCGATGATAGCATCGCCATCGATCATGAGGTGGCGAAATCGGAGACCGGGACCGGATATCGCAATTTCGCACTCGCCAATTTCATGCGCTCCTTCGGCCGGCTCAATCATCCGGTGGAGCATGTTCTCGGCGTCTATTTCCACCATTGCGCGCTGGCCATGTCCTGCCGCCAGCTTGCAAGGGCTGGGCTCTATCTCGCCGCCGGCGGGCGCAATCCGGTGCTCGACAGCCGCGTCGTCTCGCGGGAGAGGGCGCGGCGCATCAATGCGCTGATGCTGATGTGCGGCCATTATGACGCCTCGGGCGATTTCGCCTATCGGGTCGGCCTGCCGGGCAAGAGCGGTGTCGGCGGCGGCATCCTGGCGGTGGCGCCGGGCAAGGCGTCGATAGCGGTCTGGTCGCCGGGGCTCAACGAGTATGGCAATTCACTGGTCGGCACCGCGGCGCTCGAGCTTCTGGCGCAGCGCACGGGCTGGTCGGTTTTCGGGACCTGACGGCCTTCAGTATGCAACAATACCCCCTCATCCGGCCCTTCGGGCCACCTTCTCCCCGCTGGGGAGAAGAGGGTGGCTCGCGCAGCGAGCCGGGTGAGGGGACTTCCATAGCCGTTATGGGTAGTGGTCCCATTCATGTTTTGCCTTTGTCGCATCTGCCGGATAAAGGAATGGCCATGACCGTTCACGACCCCGACCTTTCCTCTGATGCCGGCGAAGCCGACAGCTGCCATCCGCTGTTCCGCGATGTGCCGTCGTCGGTTGCCTTCAACAAATTGCGCAAGCGCCTCTTGCGCCAGACGCGGCAGGCGATCGAGGAATTCGCCATGGTCCAGCCCGGCGAGCGCTGGCTGGTTGGCCTCTCCGGCGGCAAGGATTCCTACGGGCTCCTGGCGCTGCTGCTCGATTTGAAATGGCGCGGGCTTCTCCCCGTCGAGCTCATCGCCTGCAATCTCGACCAGGGCCAGCCGAACTTTCCCAAGCATATCCTGCCGGAGTTCCTGAAGCTCTACGGCATTCCGCACCGCATCGAATATAAGGACACCTATTCGGTGGTGACCGAGAAGGTGCCTGAGAACCAGACCTATTGCTCGCTCTGCTCGCGGCTCAGGCGCGGCAATCTCTACCGCGTGGCGCGGGAGGAGGGCTGTTCGGCACTGGTGCTCGGCCACCACCGCGAGGATATTCTGGAAACCTTCTTCATGAATCTCTTCCATGGCGGAAGGCTCGCGGCGATGCCGCCGAAGCTCATCAATGACGAGGGCGACGTGATGGTGCTGCGTCCGCTGGCCTATGCGGCGGAGGATGATCTGGAAAAATTCGCCGCCGCCATGCGCTTTCCCATCATCCCCTGCGATCTCTGCGGCAGCCAGGATGGGCTGCAGCGCAATGCGATGAAGGCGATGCTCGCCGATATTGAAAAGCGCATGCCGGGACGCAAGGAAACCATGATCCGGGCGCTCGCCCATGTCAGGCCGAGCCATCTGCTCGATCGCCAGCTGTTCGATTTTGCCGGGCTCAATCTGCCGGCGGAAACCCAGGAAATTTGAGGACCGATGATGTTCGATGAAAAGCATGTGGAATGGCTCGCCGATCTTCTGGCGGAGACGGCGGGAGCGGAAATCATGCCGCGCTTCCGGCGATTGGGCGAGGGCGATATCCGGCAGAAAACCTCGGCCTCCGATCTCGTCACCGAGGCGGATGTCAACGCCGAACGGGTGATCACCAAAGCGCTGCGCGAGCGCTATCCTGATGCGGTGGTAATCGGCGAGGAGGCGTGCAGCGAAAATCCCGCCATCCTCGAAGGGCTTGGCGATGCCCGGCTCGCCTTCGTCATCGATCCGGTCGACGGCACGTATAATTTCGCTTCCGACGTGCCGCTCTTTGGCGTCATGCTCTCCGTCGTGGTCAATGGCGAGACCGTCGCCGGCATCATTCATGATCCCGTCGGCAAGGATTGGCTCATCGGCATGCGCGGCGCGGGGAGCCATATTCGCCGTCCCGACAATTCGCTCGACAAGGTGCGGGTGGCCGATCCGGTTCCCGTCTCCGGCATGACAGGGTCCATCTCCTGGCCCTATCTGCCCGAGCCGGAGCGCTCGCGCCTGGCGCGCAACCATGCCAAGTGCTTGGCGCAGATCGGTTATCGCTGCGCGGCGCACGAATATCGGGTGATCGCCAGCGGCTACGCGCATTTCGCCGTCTTTGGCAAGCTGATGCCGTGGGACCATCTGGCCGGCGTGCTCATCCATACCGAGGCCGGCGGCCACGCCGCGCGTTTCGACGGCAGCGCCTATCTGCCCTCGCATGTCGGCGGTGGCCTGATGGTGGCCCCTGACAAGGAGAGCTGGAAGGAACTGCGCGAAACGCTCTGGGCGGAATAACTCGGGGGTAGTTCGGCTTATATTTATATCCCGCCAGCCATTGATTTAAAGCGACCTGATCACATCAGACCGGGAATCCCGCTATCGGATATCCGTTATCTGATAGCGGATTAACTCAGCGGTAACCTACTCCCCCTGCACCACATGGGGCGCCGGCGCGTTGTGCGGCTGGAACAGCTTGCCGCGCTCGGCGAAGAGCACGCAGACGAGGGCGATGGCGCCGAGCACGAAATAGCCGGCAGCAATGGGCGTCGTTGTTCCGTTGAAGGACTGGCCGATAATGGCCCCGATCGTCGCGCCGATCAGCGTCTGGGTGAAGCCCAGCACCGACGAGGCCGTCCCCGCTACATTGCCGAGCGGCTCCATGGCGAGCGAATTGAAATTCGCGCCGATCGAGCCAAAGCAGAACATGACGGCGGCGAACATCGCCAGGAAAAGCGGGAAGGGCACCGGGCCGCTGCCCCGCATCGACAGTATGAGCCAGATCAGGCTGACGATGATGAAGATCAGCAGCATGGTGTGCGAGATGCGACGCATGCCGAAGCGCCCGACCAGTCGCGAATTGAGGAAGGACGACAGCGACATCGTTGCCGCGACTGCGGCAAAGGCGAGCGGGAACAACTCGTCCAGATGGTAGATGCCGACATAGATCTGCTGGGCCGAATTGATGAAGCCGAAGAGCGAGCCCAGGATGAAGGACGTGGCGAGCGTGTAGCAGAGCGCGGCGCGATTGCCGAGCACGATGCCGAAGCCGCGGGCCACCGAGCCCGCCGTGAAGGGCCGGCGGTTTTCCGGATGCAGCGTCTCGGGCAGGCGGAAGAACGACCACAGCGTGACGGCAAGCGCCATCAGGGCCATGAAGGCGAAGATCAGGTGCCATTCGCCGAACAGCATGATGAGCTGGCCGGTCGCCGGTGCAATCACCGGGATGACCATGAACACCATCATGACGAGCGACATGACTTCGGCCATCTGCCGTCCGCCGAACGTATCGCGCACGATGGAGACGGCGATGACGCGCGTCGCGGCCGCGCCCACGCCCTGCAGGACGCGGAAGCCCAAAAGCATGGCGAAGCTGGGCGATAGCGCGGCGCCGATGGCGGAGAGGACATAGATCAAAAGGCCGATCAGGAGCGGCGCGCGCCGGCCGAAGCGGTCGCTGATCGGTCCATAGGCGAGCTGGGAAAAGCCGAAGCCGAAGAGATAGGCGGAGATGACATATTGCCGGTGGTTTTCCGTCGTCACGCCGAGGCTGGCGCCGATCTCCTGCAATCCGGGCAGCATGATATCGATGGCCAGCGCGTTGATCGCCATCAGTGCCGCGATCAGGGCGATGAATTCGATGCGTCCAAGCTGCGCCTTCGGCTCTTGGAGCTCCTTCGTCTGAAAGTCAGTCGTCATGGTCCGCTTATCGTCTAATAGGACAAGTCCGAAAATGGGACTGGGTTTCCCGGGAAAGCAGAGGTTGCATTCCATCGGACTTGCATAAAAACAAAGGATTGGAGCGAGTTCCCTATTCACAATCGGAAACCGGTCCAGCGATTGAAACAACGAGAAAGGCGTCGGAATGCCGACGCCTTTGGAACAACTTTCAAACAGAACTTCCGAAACGCCTGGAAGTTTCTGAAATATTCCGCTCAGGCAGCCTTGGTGGCGATGCCCTTGCCGGAAAACAGCGCCTGGAGTTCTCCGGCCTGGAACATTTCACGGATGATGTCGCAACCGCCGACGAACTCACCCTTCACATAAAGCTGCGGGATGGTCGGCCAGTTGGAATATTCCTTGATGCCCTGGCGCAGTTCGTCAGAGGAAAGGACGTTGACGCCCTTATAGTCGACGCCGACATAGTCGAGGATCTGCACGACCTGGCCGGAGAAGCCGCATTGCGGAAAGCCGGGCGTGCCCTTCATGAAGAGCACGACGTCGTTGCTCTTGACCTCATTGTCGATGAATTCGTTGATGCCGCTCATTTCGGATCCTTTCCATGCCGCCGGTGTCGAAATTCTGTCGCTACCGGCGATTAACTGCAAATCCCGAGGGAATCTGTTCCGCTACTCCAAGGATTTGCTTGACCTGATTTCATTCTAAAAAGCATGCAATCGGTATCGAAGCAAGTCACGCATGATTGAAAACGGCCGTTTCGCCGAATGATCGCACTGCTTCGACCGGTTTTACAGCTCCGTTTCTTCTATTCGGGAGCGCTCGTCTGGAGCGCCAGTGCATGAAGCACGCCACCCATATTGCCCTTCAGCGCATCATAGACCATCTGATGCTGCTGAACGCGGGATTTGCCCCGAAAGCTCTCGGCGACAACCTCGGCAGCGTAGTGATCGCCATCGCCGGCGAGATCGCGGATCGTCACCTTAGCGTCCGGAATTGCGTCCTCGATCATCTTCTGAATGTCGCGCGCGTCCATCGCCATTTGCAGTCTCCCTGTGCAAGGCGGCTGCCGCATCCTTCCAACACGAATCGTCGAGTCGCGGGATGCCAACCTGTTCCCATTTATATGGAGACAATGCCCGGCAGCGTCAATCGTGACAAGCCGGGGATTGCCCGGCAATCTTCAGGCCGCCAACAGTTTAGGCAGGGAATGTTCTTCCGTAAGGCCCAACCCGGTTTTCTGCGCTTCATTCAGCGGAAAAGGCCGTCCGGCCTTTGCGGCATCCTGCCACCATTGCGGGATATCGTCCGAGCCGAATTCCTTGGATTCACCCGGCTTACGGGACCGGCGGCTTTCCTGGGCATGGAAGAACGCTGCCCGGGTGAGACGCCTGCGCAGCCATGTCTTGAGCGATTGCCGCGAAGCCTTGCTAAAAATGTTCTCATCGAGCCAGATGGAATTCATATCCCTAGCAAGCGACAGGTCCCACCAGGCATAGCCGAGGCTGACCTGATCCCAGATGAGGGGATAGTCCGAACAATAGGCGGCCCATCGGTCAATCAGCTGTTCGGCAGCTTCGCTTTTGCCGAAGAATATCTGGCCACCATAGAAGTTCCAGCCTTCCCGCTTCACCACAGCAAAATCGCTTTGAATGTCGGCTAACTCATGTGGAAGGCGCAGGAGTTCAGCATCGGCATCGACCCAGCAGATAGGCCGCTCCGAGCGCCGCCACACGTCTTTGATGAAATTGGCTTTCACCGCGCAGTTCTCAACCCAGCTCGATCGCGGAAGCCTCGGTTCAATGATCGTGTCCAGCCCCAGCCTCTCGGCGGATTTCCGCAGCTTCGCGGCCAGTACCTCGTAGGTGGTGTTTGCCGTGTAATAGGAGACGATGACGGGCATCGCGGTCTTCGACATGGGGATGGCCTTGTGAGGAGAGCTTGCGGGGATCGGAAGGAGAGATGTGAGAAGAGAACCTGCGTGAAAATGGAGCACAACGGCTACGATCAGCCGTTGTGTTTCAAGCAGGCATTATGGCCGATAAACGTGTCCGCTTTTCGGCCTTTTCTTGTCAATCCAGCACGATGCCGGTCATATAGGCCGGGAACCAGCCCTCATGGGCGTTCGTCAGATCGCCGACCGGAACGCTGAGGACGCCATCCACGACGAGCGACGAGCCGCCGACCGTGCCGAGCGTGCGGAAGGGAACGCCGGCGCCTTCGGCGTTGAGGGTGATGAGCTTGGCCATCTCCGGTTTCGCGGCGACGAGATAGCGGGCCTGGTCCTCGCCGAAAAGCAAGGCATGCCTTGGGCCGTCGCCGATATCGACCGTCGCGCCCTTGCCCGACTTGATGCACATTTCGGCGAGCGCTATCGCCAAGCCGCCATCGGAGAGATCGTGGCAGGCGGTCACCTGCCCGTTGCGGATCGCCGAGCGGACGAAATCGCCATTGCGCTTCTCGATCGCGAGTTCTACCGGCGGCGGCGGGCCGTCGGCGCGGTCGAGCAGATCGCGCATATAGATCGACTGGCCGAGATGCGCGCCGTCGCCGCCAAGCAGCACCAGCACGTCGCCCTCCTGCATGCCGCCGATCTTCGCTGTTGCGTTCCAGTCGGGGATTAGGCCGACGCCGGCGATCGTCGGGGTCGGCAGGATCGCCTCGCCATTGGTCTCGTTATAGAGCGAGACATTGCCCGAGACGATGGGGAAGGAGAGGGCGCGGCAGGCCTCGCCGATGCCGCCGATCGCCTTGACGAGCTGGCCCATGATCTCCGGCTTCTCCGGATTGCCGAAATTGAGATTGTCGGTGGAGGCGAGCGGCTCCGCGCCGACGGCGGTCAGGTTCCGCCAGCATTCGGCGACGGCCTGCTTGCCGCCCTCGAAGGGATCGGCCTCGACATAGCGCGGCGTCACGTCGGAGGAGAAGGCGAGGGCCTTGGTTTCATGGCCTTCGACGCGCACGACGCCGGCATCGCCGCCGGGGATCTGCAGCGAATTGCCCTGGATCAGCGTGTCATACTGCTCATAGACCCAGCGGCGCGACGAGAGATCGGGCGAGCCGACGAGCTTGAGCAGGGCCGCGCCATAATCCTCGACCCCCGGAACATTTTCAGCAGGCAGCGGCGCATGGCGGCCGGGCTCCATCCATGGGCGGTCATATTCCGGCGCCTCGTCGCCCAGTTCCTTGATCGGCAGGTTGGCGACTTCTTCGCCCTGATGCAGGACACGGAAGCGCAGATCGTCGGTGGTCTTGCCGACGATGGCGAAGTCGAGGCCCCATTTGCGGAAGATCGCCTCGGCTTCCGCTTCCTTCTCGGGCTTCAGCACCATGAGCATGCGCTCCTGGCTTTCCGAGAGCATCATCTCATAGGCGCTCATGCGCTCCTCGCGCACCGGCACCTTGTCGAGATCAAGCTCGATGCCGAGATCGCCCTTGGCGCCCATTTCGACGGCCGAGCAGGTGAGGCCGGCCGCACCCATATCCTGAATGGCGATGACAGCGCCCGAAGCCATCAGCTCAAGGCAGGCCTCAAGCAGGCACTTCTCGGTGAAGGGATCGCCGACCTGCACGGTCGGGCGCTTCTCTTCGATCGACTCATCGAATTCGGCCGACGCCATCGTCGCGCCGCCGACGCCGTCGCGGCCCGTCTTGGCGCCGAGATAGACGACCGGCAGGCCGACGCCTTCGGCTTTCGAATAGAAGATGCCGTCGGTTTTCGCGAGGCCCGCCGCAAAGGCGTTGACCAGGATATTGCCGTTATAGCGCTTGTCGAAATTCACTTCGCCGCCGACCGTCGGCACGCCGAAGGAATTGCCGTAGCCGCCGACGCCGGCGACCACGCCGGAAACCAGATGCCGGGTCTTGGGATGCTCGGGCTCGCCGAAGCGCAGCGCGTTCATCGCCGCCACCGGACGGGCGCCCATGGTGAAGACATCGCGCAAAATGCCGCCGACGCCGGTCGCAGCACCCTGATAGGGCTCGATATAGGAGGGGTGGTTGTGGCTCTCCATCTTGAAGACCACGCAGTCGCCATCGCCGATATCGACGACGCCGGCGTTCTCGCCCGGCCCCTGGATCACCTGCGGTCCTGATGTCGGCAGCGTGCGCAGCCATTTCTTCGAGCTCTTGTAGGAGCAGTGCTCGTTCCACATGGCCGAGAAGATGCCGAGCTCGGTAAAGCTCGGCTCGCGGCCGATGAGATCGAGAATGCGCTGATACTCGTCCGGCTTCAGGCCATGAGCGGCGATCAGGTCAGGCGTGATGGCGATGTCGTTGCGAATGGTCATTCTGTCCAATTTCTTTGATTACGGGCGCTGCCGATTATGTCCAGGAGAACCGCATGGATTGTTCACGTGGGCTATAGCCGAATTCCTGCCCGCCAAGAAAGGGAAACGGATGGGATTCCGTGAAAAAATCGCGATTTTTTCGTTTTGCGTTCTGAGCCTATTCCATGCCGTCATAGCCGGCGGAGGCATTGTCGAGAAGCTGGCGCAGCGTTTCGAAGCCGTACCGCACGCCCTTGCGATCCTCGATCGCCGAAAATGCGATGCGCACCCGGTGGCAGACCCGGTCGACCTGCCCGACCTTGAACACATCGGCCTCGTCGATGACGATGCCGCGTTCGAGCGCCGCCTTCTTATATGTGCCGGGAAGCCAGGGATCGGGAAGCTCCAGCCAGATATAGGCGCAGTGCGGATCACTTGCAAAGGTATGGCCGGCCATGACCTCCCGGGCGATCGCCTCGCGGGCGCGGGTCTCCTGCAGGACGGCAGCCTTCAGCCTGGCGGCCTCGCCACTCAGGACAAGACGTGCCGTAGCCTCCGTCATCGCGTATGAGATGCCGCCGGTCATCAGCTTCTTGGCGTTGATGACGCGGCTGGCGAAATTTGGCGGGCAGGAGGCCCAGCCGGCGCGCAGGCCCGCACTCAGCGTCTTCGAGACGCCGCTCAGGTGGAACGTCTGCTCCGGCATGATCGCGGCGAAGGGGGGAGGGACGTCGTCGAGCGCATTGCCGTAGATATTGTCCTCGATGATCCACACATTGTGACGATGCGCGATCTCGGCGATGCGCCTGCGGTTTTCCTCCGGCATCACCGTCATCGTCGGGTTGTTGAGAGTGGGGATCAGGACGAGCGCCTTCGGATGCTCGCGTGCGCAGACATTTTCGAAATCGTCCGGGTCTAGCCCGGCATCGCCGCCGCGCACCTTGATCGAACGACGCCCGATCAGCGTCGCGCCGCGCGCTATGGCGCTGTAGGTCAGTTCCTCGAAGGCGATCTTGTCTCCCGGCGCCGTTATGGCGGCGATCACGCTCCCGATTCCGCTTAGCACCCCGGGAATGGGAACGATGAAATCGAGAGGAGGGCGCCAGCCGCCGGTGGCGAGCCAGGCGCTGCCTGCCTCCCGCCACTCGTCCGATATCGCGCGCGTATAATCGTTGGCGCACCGCGGCTCGTCCGCGAAGACCTCCGCCACCAACTGGCCGATGACCGCCGACTGGCCGACATCGGCGGCGGCGGTCGAATCCATGCGCATCGCATTTGCGATGTGCGAGCCGTCGAGGCTTGCGGCCTTGGTTTCCGCCGCATGCCAGGCCGCCGATTTGGCGCCGATTTCGATGCGGTCCAGCACATAGGTGCCGCGGCCGATCTCGCCGGCGACGAGGCCGCGTTCGGCGGCAAGCGCATAGGCGCGGCTGATTGTCCCGATTGTCACCTTAAGCGCATAGGCCAATTCACGCTGCGGCGGTAGGCGTGCGCCGGGTTTCAGGATGCCGGAACCGACGTCCCTGTCCATCGCATCGGCGATCGCAATGTATTTCGGCGCGTTAAAGTCCGCGAGATCGGGAATCCAATTTGTCATGGTGACAATATTTAGCTTGAAACGAAAATGGAGTCAATGGATGGTGACAATCCGGCGGTTAACGCAGTTGCTGGAGAGATATAATGGATACAATGAGGACAATTGTCCCCCGGATAAGGGCGGAATATCCATCATTGGAGCAGCGTTCGGATCGGCATGAGCGGAAAAGGCCCCCAACCCTGGGGCAGTGGATTGCCTGGATCCTGCAGGGTTTCAAAGTACAGCGTACGCGCAGGGCGCTACGGCAGCTGACGGATGATGAGTTGCGGGATATCGGGCTGCGACCCGACGAGGCGGCACGGGAAGCCAAGCGCCCGATCTGGGACCGGAACACACCCTTTGACCGGTGGGGCTGAAAGGCCAGAAGCCCAGATGATGGGCGCGATCAGCCCGCGCCGCTGCAGCCGCTGCCACCCGCCGACCAGCGGCGGATATCCGATGCGATCCGGTTGCCGCCCGACTGGTGCATCAGCGGCCCGAAGGCTTCGACCTTGGCCGGATGGCCCTCCGCCTGGACGACGAGCAACGGGCGATCTCCCGGATTTCTGGCAGGCACGACAAGAATGCGCGGGCGGCCCGAGAAGGAGTTCAGCTCCGGCGCCAGCCGGTAGGGACGGAAGGTGGGGTCCTTCGACTTGAACCAACATGAATTGGCTGATAGCGCCACGCGCTCCATGGTGGCGAGCGCAGTGTTCTCGCTCGACAGAGCCAGGGCGCCGGGGCCCGGCTTGCTGTCGGATTGACAGGCCACAAGCGGGACAAGCATTGCAAGCGCTGCAATCACGAGAGAGGCTCTTTTCATGCGTGGAACTCCGCAGGGGTGAGGAGAGAAGAGGAAGATTTCAGACCAGATCGGGCTGGAATGCTTTGAGCCCGTCGCTCATTTCATCCCATACCCGCGTGAGCGGAGGATGCTGAACGGCATTGTGTGCATAGGCCTCGAATTTCGGATAGGGATCGAGCAGATCGTCAAGGCCGGTCATCTTGCGCAGCGGATTGAAGATGAAGCGGATCGGCGTCAGCCAGGCATCTGCAAAACTCATTTGCCGGCCAAAGGCGAACGGCCCATTCGACAGCCTTTCCTCAACGATCGAGAGGCCTTGCCTGAGCCTGGCGAGTTCTGCGGCAATCGCCGCCTCATCCCGCTCCGGCCTGCTGTGGAGGATGAAAAGCTCCGTCGCGGGCGTCAATATGTCGAGTTCAGCGATGCGCGCAATGAGGCGCACCCGCGCCCGGTCCTTCGGATCGGCGGGCAGGAGAGGCGGTTCGGGGAAGTGCTCTTCCAGATATTCCGCGATGACGGAGGCTTCGAAGAGCGTCTCGCCCGATCCGGTGATCAGCACCGGAATGCGTTTCGTCGGCGATATCGCGCGAAATTCCTCGGGGATCGGCACGCCGGGCGGCGGGGCGATGAGCTTTACCGGCAGGTCCTTGGCGTAGACGATGCCGCGAATGATGGAGGAATAGGGAGAAAGCGGCCGCGAATAAAGTTTCAAGGCTGCTGCCCTCCCTTAGAGCATTTCCAGCAAAAGTGCGAAGCGGTTTTGCGTCCGGAAATGCGTAAAAACAAACGGATAGAGCGGTTCCATCGTTTCTGTTTCAATCGGAACCGCTCTAGATCAATACCAGAATGCCATTCGATCAAGCCGCGATGCCGAGAACGCCCGAGAAGAGGGCGCGGCCGTCAGTGCCGCCATGCGCGGCCTCGATCAGATTTTCGGGATGCGGCATCATGCCGAGCACATTGCCGCGCTCGCTGACGATGCCGGCGATGTCGTTGATCGAGCCGTTCGGATTGGTGCCCTCGGCATAGCGGAAAGCGACCTGGCCTTCGCCCTCAAGGCGCTTCAGCGTCTCCTCGTCGGCAAAGAAATTGCCGTCATGATGGGCGACCGGGCAGCGGATGATCTGGCCGGGAGCGTAGCCCCGGGTGAAGGCGGTGTTGGCGTTGCTCACTTCGAGCTTCACCTCGCGGCAGACGAATTTGAGCGATGCATTGCGCATCAGCGCGCCGGGCAGCAGGCCAGCCTCGAGCAGAATCTGGAAGCCGTTGCAGACGCCCATGACCATGACGCCCTTTTCCGCCTTCTCGCGGATGGCGTTCATGATTGGCATGCGGGCCGCGATGGCGCCGCAGCGCAGGTAATCACCATAGGAGAAGCCGCCGGGAATGACGATCAGATCGACATCGGGGATTTCCGTGTCGGTCTGCCAGACGGTCTCGGGCGCCTTGCCGGAAATCTTGGTGAGCGCCGCGATCATGTCGCGGTCGCGGTTGAGGCCGGGGAGAAGGACGACAGCTGATTTCATGGGTGCGGTTCAAACCTTGCTTGTGCTTCGGCGAGCGAGAGTTTTTTCAGCTTCTCGATGCGCTCGCGACCTTCGGCTATTTGTCTGTTGGTTTCTTTCGAAGTGGCCACCAGATCATGCATGGAATCCACAAGGACATCCATTCGGCGCTCGAGTTCGAGCAGCTCTTTCAAAAGCCATTCCCGATCGATTTCAGCCATGCATCTCTCCGGTTGCAACCGTTACGCGATCTCCACGCTATAGTCTTCAATCACGGTGTTGGCGAGAAGCTTGTCGCACATCGCCTTGAGATGGCTTTCCGCCTGCGCCTTGTCCTTCGTGTCGAGCTCGACATCGAAGACCTTGCCCTGGCGCACGGAGTTGACGCCCTCGAAGCCGAGGCTGTCGAGCGCGCCGACGATGGCCTTGCCCTGCGGGTCGAGAACGCCGTTTTTCAATGTAACGGTGACGCGTGCCTTGATCACTGTTCTATCCTGCTGGAATCGTGCTGCGATTGAAATTGCTGGCCCCGGATGCATCGGCGTCCGGGGCTCAACGCCTTACTTGACCAGAACCGGCCCGGACGGACGGGGCGGCTCGTTCTCGTTCATGATGCCGAGGCGGCGCGCCACTTCCTGATAGGCCTCGACGAGCCCACCCATGTCGCGGCGGAAGCGGTCCTTGTCCAGCTTGTCATTGGTCTGGATGTCCCACAGGCGCGCGGAGTCCGGTGAAATCTCGTCAGCGACGACAATGCGCATCATGTCGCTTTCCCAGAGCCGGCCGCATTCGATCTTGAAATCGACGAGCTGGATGCCGACGCCGAGGAACAGGCCGGAGAGGAAGTCATTGACGCGGATGGCAAGCGCCATGATGTCGTCGATCTCCTGCGGGCTCGCCCAGCCGAAGGCGGTGATGTGCTCTTCTGACACCATCGGGTCGTCGAGCGCATCGGCCTTGTAGTAGAATTCGATGATCGAGCGCGGCAGGACGGTGCCTTCCTCGATGCCGAGACGCTTGGCGAGCGAGCCGGCGGCGATGTTGCGCACGACGACTTCGAGCGGGATGATCTCGACTTCCTTGATCAGCTGCTCGCGCATGTTCAGGCGACGGATGAAGTGGGTCGGGATGCCCATCCGGTTCAGCTGCGTGAAGATATGCTCGGAAATGCGGTTGTTGAGTACGCCTTTCCCGTCGACCACTTCATGCTTCTTCTTGTTGAAGGCGGTGGCGTCGTCCTTGAAGAACTGGATCAGGGTGCCGGGCTCAGGCCCTTCGTAAAGGATCTTGGCCTTGCCCTCGTAAATACGGCGGCGACGATTCATGGATTTTCCCAGATGTCTGACTTGATCGATCGGTCTTCCTGACCGCAGTGTTCGCGCGCTACCTATAGCAAACGGTCGCTTTTCACAATCATGCTTTGTGCCGCTCCCTTCGTTTTTCGTTCGCAAGCCCCAATTCGCAAGCCCCAAATGGACTCTGAGTCGCCCTTGCGGCATTCTCCGATTGATCTTGCGCGCCTCTTTTGATTTAGACAAGGCGACACCATATCGAACGCGGATTCGCGAACGAGAAACACCAGCGCTTGGAGTTAGATGATGACCGGGATGGACGATCGCAAGGACGCTTTCGAAAAGAAATTCGCCCACGATGCGGAATTGAAGTTCAAGGCGGAGGCGCGTCGCAACAAGCTGCTCGGCCTGTGGGCTGCGGAAAAACTGGGCAAAACCGGCGAAGATGCCGATGCCTATGCCAAGGAAGTGGTTGTGGCCGATTTTGAGGAAGCGGGCGACGAGGACGTGTTCCGCAAGATCCGCGCCGATTTCGATGCGGCCGGTGTTCAGCAGTCAGATCACCAGATCCGTCGCACCATGGAAGAATTCCTTGCGGAAGCGGTTCGTCAGATCCAGGAAAGCTGAGCTCAGCGCCATGGATTTCAGGAAAACCGCCCTTCATGGGCGGTTTTTTGTTGGATTGCAGCGCTGATGTTGTAGTTTCTCCCGGACCTTCGTCGATTTTTCCAGGATTTGCAGCATGTCCCTCGCTTCCCGCCTTCGCTCCGGTGAAACGCTTCTGTCGGCCTGGTCGGCCCTACCCGAGCCGCTGACGATCGAGGCGGTGGCGCGCACGGCGTTCGACGCCGTCACACTCGACATGCAGCATGGCGGCCATGACGAGCAAAGCGTACTGTACGGTCTCGGCCTCATCCTGGCGCTCGGCAAGCCGCCCGTGGTGCGCATTCCGGTGGGCCGCTTCGACATGGCGAGCCGGGCGCTCGATTTCGGCGCCGAAGCCGTCATCGCCCCGATGATCAACTCGGTCGAGGATGCGGAGCGTTTCGCGGCCGCGATGAAATATCCGCCGGTCGGTGAACGATCCTGGGGGCCGTTCCGGAGCAATGCCGGCTATGGCGAGCGCGGATCGAACGATTATCTGACCAATGCCAACCGCGAGACGCTTGCCTTCGCCATGATCGAGACACGGGCGGCATTCGAGGCGCTGGACGGCATATTGGGCGTGCGCGGCATAGACGGCGTGTTCGTCGGGCCGGGTGATTTCTCGATCGCCTGGAGCAATGGCCGCGAATCTAACCCGGCTTCGGATGCGCTGGTCGAGCCGCTGACGGAAATCGCCCGCAAGGCTTCAGCCGTCGGCAAGCTCGCCGGCATCTACGCGCCAAATCCCGATTTCGCGCGGCGCTATAACCCGCTCGGCTACCGTTTCATCACGGTTTCGCACGACACGAGCTATATCCAGCTCGGCGCAAAGGCGCTGGTCGACGCGATCAAAGCTTAAAAAAGCTAAAGTCTCGACAGGAACTGCGCGAAGACCATCGAGCCTTCCGGCCAGGGGCCATGGCCGGACTCGGCGTTGATGTGACCGGCTTCGCCCGCATCGATGAAGAACGATCCCCAGGCCGAGGCGATTTCGTCGGCCACCTCGTAGCGGCAGAAGGGATCGTTGCGGCTGGCGATGGTGATCGAGGGAAAGGGCAGGGGATCGCGCGGGTAGGGGCCGAATGTCATCAAATGGCGCGGCCTGACCGTGGGATCGGCCACATCGGGCGGCGCGACGAAGAACGCGCCCTTCACCTTGTCCTTGATTGCGGGCAGGGCGTGGATCGCGGTCGCCACGCCGAGCGAATGGGCGACGAGGACGATGGGCCGCGTCGCCTGGCTCGCCGCCTTGACGAGTTCGGCCACCCAGTCCTCGCGCACCGGCTTTGACCATTCCGCCTGCTCGACCCGTCGCGCGGTCGAAAGCTTCGCCTGCCATCGGCTCTGCCAATGGTCGGGGCCTGAATTGGTGTAACCTGGGATGATCAGGATATCGGCGTCTTTGACTTTCATCGCCCCCATTTAGATCGCGAGCCGCTGCTCTTCAAGACGGCCAGGGAAGCATTTGAGTGTGTTCGGTGAACAGCCTGTTCGCTGAAACGCGGCTTGCCCGGCATGGTGATTGTGGCGATCTATCTCTCAGAAATGGAGAAAGAAATGAGCGACGTACCTTTTGCAGTCACGACGCCGGTCCGCGTTGCCAGGGTGGGTTTGAAGGCCAGGGACGCAGAAAGTCTCGCCGCCTATTATCAGGATATCATTGGCCTGAAGGAAATAGCGCGTCGCGGCAGCGCCATCGTCCTTGGCGCCGGCGACCGGGAGTTGCTGGAAATCGAGCAGTTTTCCGCGGCAAGGCCCGACGATCCCCGTAGTGCCGGGCTTTACCACACTGCGTTCCTTCTGCCGTCGCGCGGTGATCTGGCACTCTGGGCGCGCCAGGCGATCGACCGGCATATCCCGATCGCCGGCGCATCCGATCATCTCGTCAGCGAGGCCATCTACCTGACCGACCCGGAAGGCAACGGCATCGAGATCTATGCCGACCGCCCGCATGAGACTTGGCAGTGGAACGGCCCGAAGGTCGCCATGGCGACCGAGCGGCTCGATGTCGCCGACCTCCTGGGCGAACTGGCGGAAACCAAGCGGATTTGGGACGGGGCGCCGGAGAATACCGTCATCGGCCATGTGCATCTGCGTGTCGGCAACGCCGGAGAGGCGGAAGACTGGTGGCATCGCGAGCTCGGCTTCGACACGGTGCAGACCTATGGCGACAAGGCTGTGTTCCTTTCCACCGGCGGCTATCACCATCATATCGCCGCCAATTCCTGGCAGAGTCCGGGCGCCGGCCGGCGCGAGAAGGGCCGTGCGGGTCTCGCATGGGTCGAACTTGAAGATACGCGCGGCGGGAAGTCGAAATCCCTGGAGGATCCGTGGGGCACCGTTATCAGAACGGTCGCGGCCTAGCGCATATCAAATGTCAAATTCGCCGCACTAGCCTCGGCCCGAATATGTTGATCATCAGGCCGAAGAAGATCAGCAACGAACCAAGCGCCGCCTGAGCATCAAGTCGTTCGCCAAAGGCGACCGCTGTCGATCCCATGCCGAAGACCGGGATCAGAAGCGCGAACGGGGTGACGACAGCCGCCGGATGCTTGCGCAGCAGGAAGACCCAGGCGGTGAAGGCAAACACGGTCGTCGGCCAGGCGAGAAAGGCGATCGAGCCAAAGCCGACGAGCGAGGGCATATGCGGCGGCAGGCCGAATGTCGTGCCTTCGAAGACCGCCGACAGGACGAACAGCGGCACGGGTGCGGCGAGCGACGACCAGAGCACGAACGGCAGCATTTTCTGGGGCTTGGCCGCCTTGGCGATGATATTGGCAATTCCCCACGCGGCTGCCGAGACAAGCACGAGCAGGAAAGGCATCAGCGGCGCGTCCTCGGCCCGCGACCAGCCGATAAGGCCGATGCCGGCGAGCGCAACCGCAGCGCCGGCAATCTGCGTCGGGCCAGGCCGTTCGCCGAAGAGAACTGCCGAAATGACAATGGTGAAGAACACCTGCATCTGCACGACGATCGAGGCAAGTCCCGCCGGCATGCCGAGAGAGATCGCCATGAACAGGAGCCCGAACATCACCACGCCCTGCATGACGCCATAGGCGATCAGCCAGCGCGCGCCCACATCCGGACGCCCGGCGAAGAACACCAGCGGCACGGCGGCGAAGAAGAAGCGATAGCCTGTCAGGAGCAGCGGCGGTATCTCGGCGACGCCCGCCTTGATGGCGACGAAGGCGAAGCCATAGGCGGCGGCGGCGAGGATCGCCAGCAGGACATGCTTCAACGGCATCGGGTAAGCGTCCGTTTAGCCGAACACCCTTCGGAAGATCGTATCGACATGCTTGGTGTGATAGCCGAGATCGAACTTCTCGCGGATCTGCTCCTCCGATAGCGCGGCGCGCACGTCCTGGTCGGCCAGCAGTTCCTCGAGGAAATCCTTGCCCTGTTCCCAGACCTTCATGGCATTGCGCTGGACGAGGCGATAGGCGTCCTCGCGGCTGACGCCGGCCTGCGTCAGCGCCAGAAGCACGCGCTGCGAGTGGATGAGCCCGCGGAACTTGTTCATGTTGGCGATCATGTTCTCGGGGTAGATCACCAGTTTCTCGATCACGCCTGCGAGGCGACTGAGCGCGAAATCGAGCGTGATGGTTGTATCAGGCCCGATGGCGCGCTCGACGCTCGAATGCGAGATGTCGCGCTCGTGCCAGAGCGCCACATTCTCCATCGCCGGCGTCACCGACATGCGCACCAGGCGGGCGAGGCCGGTCAGGTTCTCGGTCAGCACCGGGTTGCGCTTGTGCGGCATGGCCGAGGAGCCCTTCTGGCCGGGCGAGAAGAACTCTTCCGCCTCCAGCACCTCGGTGCGCTGCATATGGCGGATTTCGATGGCGATGTTCTCCATCGATGAGGCGATGACGCCCAGCGTGGCGAAGAACATGGCGTGACGGTCGCGCGGGATGACCTGCGTGGAAACCGGCTCCGGCTGAAGGCCGAGCTTGGCGCAGACGTGCTCCTCGACGCGCGGGTCGATATTGGCGAAGGTGCCGACCGCGCCGGAGATGGCGCCGGTGGCGATTTCGGCCCGCGCGGCGACGAGGCGGGCGCGGCCCCGCGCCATCTCTGCATAAAAGCGCGCGAAGGTCAGGCCCATCGTGGTCGGCTCGGCATGGATGCCGTGGCTGCGGCCGATCCGCACCGTGTCCTTGTGCTCGAAAGCGCGCTTTTTCAGCGCCGCGAGCACCTGGTCGAGATCGGCGATCAGAATATCGGCGGCGCGCACGAGCTGGATGTTGAAGGTCGTATCGAGCACGTCCGACGAGGTCATGCCCTGATGCACGAAACGCGAATCCGGGCCGATGAATTCGGCGAGATGGGTCAGGAAGGCGATGACGTCGTGCTTGGTGACGGCCTCGATCTCATCGATCCGCGCAACGTTGAATTTCGCCGCGCCGCCCTTTTCCCAAATCGTCTTCGCCGCTTCCTTGGGAATAACGCCCAGTTCGGCCAGCGCGTCGCAGGCATGGGCCTCGATCTCGAACCAGATGCGGAATTTCGTTTCGGGGGACCAGATGGCGACCATTTCCGGCCGCGAATAGCGCGGGATCATGTTTTCATCCTGTTACGGGAGCCTGTCTGCCGTGGGCAATAACAGACGCAAGCCTATCACTCAACGTATGTTTTGGGCACGGTTTCCCGCCGGCCGCTATCGTCTGGTAACGGCGAGCCAGCGATGGTCGGGGCCTTCGAAGCCGACGCTGCGCACCGCAATCAGGATCGCGCTGACGGGCCGCCCCTCCACGTCATGGGAGATCTGCACGGCGCCGATGCGATAGCCGAGCGGGCAGGCGCGGCTTGCCGGAATGCTCTTGTCTTCATGCAGCAGCCTGGTCATGCCATCAGGCGTCGGGTTGATTTCCACGAGGCGGAAACCTTTCATCTCGCCCAGATCCCTGCAATCTGCGGGCGGAGGCGGCGCGATTTCGGTCAGACGGAATTCTATTGGCGTGTCGATGGCCGGAAAAACGGGGCGGGGATTAACGACGATACGGAACGGATCGGCCGAAAGTTCGGTCACCGGATTGAAGGCGACGGTCTCTCCGGCATGGGCGCGAAGCGCGTCGTCGGGGACATGCGCCGCGGCTTCGCCCTTCAAGCGGGCTTCCCTGCGCGCCTCGTCGATTGTCGCGCCGTCGCGGTCGAGCCGTATCCGGATCGGCGTTCCGGGCAGGAAGCGGTCGTCTTCGGTCGAGATATAGAAGCGATTGGCATAGGGAAAGCCGGAGCCGTCCTGCACACCATATTCCTCGAAGGCGAAGATTCCGCCGTCTTTCGAAAAGCCGATGATATCAAGGCGTGCCGCATCTCCGGCATGAGCGGCAAAGGCCGCCGATAGGAAAAGAAAGATTGCCGCGAGAACGGTCCGCATCTGCATCATCCCTTTCGCACGCCCAGCGCCGCCGAGCGGATGGCGTCGATACTGGCGCGGTAAGCGTCGACCGAACCGCCCCTGTAGATGGCCGAGCCGGCGACGAGGGCATTGGCGCCCGCCATGCCGACGTCGGCCGCTGTTTCCACGGTGATGCCGCCATCCACTTCGATATCGATCGGACGATCGCCGATCATTGCCTTGACGCGGCGGATCTTTTCAAGCGTGGCCGGGATGAATTTCTGGCCGCCGAAACCGGGATTGACCGTCATGACCAGGATCAGGTCGACATCGTCAAGCACATATTCCAGCACCGTCTCCGGTGTCGCCGGATTGAGCGAGACGCCGGCCTTCTTGCCGAGCGCGCGGATCGTCTGCAATGAGCGGTGGAGATGCGGGCCGGCCTCGGCATGGACGGTGATGATGTCGGAGCCCGCCTTGGCGAAGGCTTCGAGATAGGGATCGCAGGGCGCGATCATCAGATGCGTGTCGAACACCGCCTCGGTGAGCGGTCTTATCGCCTTCACCACATCCGGGCCGAAGGTGATGTTCGGCACGAAATGCCCGTCCATGACATCGATATGAATCCAGTCCGCGCCCGCATCGAGGACATCGGTGACTTCCTGGCCGAGCTTCGCGAAATCGGAAGCGAGGATCGATGGCGAAATGACGAGCGGACGGGGCATGGCGGTCTCCGTGGAAAACTAGAGCGCCGTTAGCACGGAGAGGCGAGGCGGGGAAGCCTTATCGCCGACTCAAGACCGGAAAGGGGCACGCGCGGCAGGTTCCGCCGCACCGGTGCCGCGCGATGGCGCAGGCCCGGTGCAGACATCGGTTGAGATTCTATTGAACAGGCTTTCATGCCCAATTCGCAATCACGATCGCGTCGGCTGCTCAGGAATTCTGCACCATTCCGGGCAGTTGCTTTCGACCTCTTTGCAGACGTTGACCCCACGTCAATTCCCCTCTAACTATCTCACCATGAATGTTGAAATGATCTTTGTCGTAGTAGGAACGCGCATGGGCAAGGCGGCATAGCCGCCAGGCGAAGCACCCATGCGCGGTACTTAGGCCCCGGACGGGGCTTTTTTTATGCCCAGAATTCACCATCCCCGGGACTTCACCCCAATGGCCATGCCAAAATTACCACACCCTCCACACCTATCCACGCTGATTCTGCTGTCGGCGCTCGGTATTCTTCCCGTCAACATCTTTCTTCCTTCTTTGACGAACATGGCAGCGGAGTTCGGTGTGGATTACGGCGTCGTCGGGCTTACGATCGCCGTCTACGCTGCTGCTTCGGCATGCCTCCAGATTGTGATGGGGCCGCTGTCGGACAGGTTTGGGCGTCGTCCTGTGATCCTTTGGGGGCTGGCGGTCTTTGTGATCGCCACGATCGGATGTGTTGTTGCCCCTGATGTCCGGACCTTTCTCGCCTGCAGGATGATCCAGGCTGTTATTGCGCCGACCTATGCGGTGTCGATGGCTGTCATTCGGGATACGGCCAGCAAGGAACAGGCTGCCAGCAAGATCGGCTATGTCGCGGCGGCGTGGGCCGTGGCGCCTATGCTTGGCCCGAGCTTTGGCGGTCTGCTTGACGAGGCGTTCGGGTGGCGGGCCAGCTTTTGGTTTCTCGCCATCTTCGGGATCGCTGTGTTTGCCTTATGTTGGATCGATCTGCATGAGACGAACCGCAGCCCGTCGAACACGATTGCCGAGCAATTGCGTGCCTATCCTGAATTACTCGGATCGAGACGTTTCTGGGCCTATGCGTTGTGTATGGCCTTTTCGGTCGGCGCTTTCTATGCGTTTTTGGCCGGCGCACCTCTCGTCGCCAGTTCCGCCTTTGACCTGTCTCCGGCGACGCTCGGCATCTATATGGGCTCGATAACCGGAGGTTTCATGTTCGGAAGCTTTCTTTCCGGGCGTTTCGCGTGTCGATTCCAGTTGACCACCACGCTGATCGCGGGACGGGTGATCGCCTGCGCCGGTCTTCTGCTCGGCCTGATCCTGCATTTCATGGGAATCGACCATGTAATGGCACTGTTTGGCCCGTGCATGTTTGTTGGAGTGTCAAACGGCCTGACAATGCCGAGTGCAAACGCAGGCGCGATTTCAGTTCGCCCGAAGCTCACTGGAAGCGCTGCGGGTCTGGCGAGCGCGATTGCAGTCACAGGTGGCGCCGCGATGTCATCGATCGCGGGCGCCGTTCTGACAGATGAGAACGCCCGTTATACGCTTCTTCTCGTCATGCTGAGCTCTGCGACGATTGCACTCGCAGCAGCTCTGAGTACACACTATCTGGAACGTGCTTCATTGGACGACAGCCGCTAATCAGTCGAGTTTGCGACCGACTACTCTCGCAGCGGCCGCGCACGCAAGCCGCAGCGTGAGACCCGCTTCCCCCCGACTCCGACGCTGCAAAAACCAACCTTCAAGACCGGCCCTGAATACCCCACCATCGCCCGGCGCTTACGGCCCGGAACGCGCTTTCCAGACCGGAAATGGATCATTCTCCGCAGGTTGCGCCGCATGGACGCCGCGGGCGATGGCGCGGGCCATGGTGGAGGCGGCTGCGGCGCAGAGATCGATGAAATCCTCGATCTGCGGCGCGGCGCCGCCTGTCCCCGTCGCCAGCGCGAAAACCAGATCGCCGTCAAACGGCGTGTGCGCCGGCCAGATGGCGCGGGCGAAGCCGTCATGAGCCGCTGTGGCGAGGCGTTTTGCCTGCGCCTTGGTGAGGATCGCATCGGTGGCGATGACGGCGATGGTGGTGTTTTCGAGCGGCGCGGGGTCTCGGAATTTCAGCCTGATGTCGGTCGCATCGGCGGGCAGGGGATGCGGCAGGCCGAGGCCGCCGAATTCCGCGCCGATTTCGAAGGGCGCCGCCCAGAAATGCCGGCTTTGACCAATTGTGACCGAGCCCATCGCATTGGCGGCGGCGAGCGCGCCGATGGTGATGCCATTGTCGAGAACGGTCGAGGCGGAGCCGAGCCCGCCCTTCAGGCCGCTGACCAGCGCGCCGGTGCCCGCGCCCGCCGTGCCGATAGCGAAATCCTGCGTGGCGTTCTCCACGGCCTGATAGCCGAGCTCGCGATAGGGCGGATAGCGGCCCCAATCCTTGTCCCCGCCATTCCTGAGATCGAAGAGGATGGCGGCGGGCACGATGGGGACACGATATCCGCCGACCTCGAAGCCGATGCCCCGCTCGCGCAGCGCCGCCTGCACGCCGGAGGCGGCATCGAGGCCGAAGGCCGAGCCGCCTGACAGAACCAGCGCATTGACCGCCTCCACCGTGTTGTGCGGCTCCAGAAGGTCGGTCTCGCGGGTGCCGGGAGCGCCGCCCATGACGTGTACGGCGGCGGTGGCGGGATTATCGCAGAGGATTGCGGTGACGCCGCTCTTGATGCGCACATCCAAGGCATTGCCGACACGCAGGCCGCCCACATCGGTCAGGAGATTGCGGGGCCCGTGTTTCAATGCCGTCACTCCGCCGCGGGGACGAATTGGCTGCCGTCATAGCGGAACAGCCGGTAGGGATTATCGCTGCGATAGCCGCTTTCGTCGAAACGGATGGTGCCGAGCGCTGTGTCGAATGTCTTGGTGCGCAGCGTGGCAAGTACCGGCTGCTTCTCGGTCTCCGCCGCCGTCGCCGCCTGAATGGCAATCTGCAGCATCGCATATCCCGGCACGGCATAGCCCTCGGCGGGTCTTTCCGCCGCGCGCAGCGCTGCCACGGCGGGTGCGGCGGCGGGCAGGGTTTCGGCTTCCGGCGCGGCGATCATCAATGTATCGGGCGCAAGGTCCACGGCGCCGGGGGCGGCGCGCAGCGCTTCGTCGCCGACGATCGTCAGGGGATAGTTGAGCTGGGCAGCGGCAGCGGCGATCGCCGCCGCATCGTCGCGCTCGCCGCCGATGAAGACCTCTGTGGCCCCGGCGCGGCGCAACAGCGCGACGAGCGCGCCCTGATTGTCCAGTCCGGGCCGGTAAGTCTCGGTCAGGACCGGTTTCAACCCCTTTTCCTCGATCTGGGTGCGGACGGCATGCGCCAACTCCCGGCCGCGGATCGTGCCGTCGTCGATGATGGCGAAGGCCTTGTCATGCCACAAATTCGCGAGAATATCGCCCGCCGCGACGGCTTCCCGATCCCTTGGAAGGAGAAGGCGGAAGACGGGCAGGGGCTCCTTCGCCCGCCTTTCGATGAGACCCGCCTCGCGGATGGCCGGTGTGACCACGGGAATGTTCTTCTCGCCCAAGAGCGGCAGGGCCGCCTCCAGCGCCTCGGTGCACAGAAAACCGGTGACGATCCGCACGCCCGCCTTGATGAATGTCTCCGCCGCTTCGGCCCCGCCCTCGGCCGAGCATTTGTCGTCGATGATGATAGGGGTGGTTGCCTCCCCGGTAGGCGCCGTTGTCGTCGCCAGATGCGCGCCATCGGTCAGTTGTTGGCCCAGAAGCGCGAAGGGACCAGTGAGCGGTGCCGCAACGCCGATGCGCATCTCGGCCCCGGCGGCGGGTATTGCTGCCGCAAATGGCACCGCGAGGCTCAAAAACATCGTTCGGAGAAGCGATAAATGCTTCATTCTGCTTTGTTGATCCTAGAATGTCACACTATGTAAGCGGGTAGCGGTTTCCGTCCGGCTGCGCAATGGCGCTTATCACTTCCATAAGCGGGTGCGTGTACAAACGGTCATAAATCCTTATGTTCAGGGCAGCAATGACGGCATAAGCCCGCAGACCATGAAAGTGAAAACGTGCTTTACGTGAAAGACGATACGCAGAAGACGCCCATCATCGATCCGCTTTCCTACCGCAATGCCATGAGCCATTTCGCCGGCGCGGTGCATGTCGCGACGACGGACGGGCCGGCCGGGCGGCGCGGCGTGACGATTTCCGCCACCTGCTCGGTTTCGGACGATCCGGCGACGGTGCTGATCTGCCTTTTGCGCGAACATGAACAAAACAGGCTTTTCATCGAGAACGGCGTCTTTGCCATCAACACGCTGGCGGCCAAGCACCGCCCGCTCTCGGAAGCGTTTTCGGGACGGCTGGCGCTATCGCCGGAGGAGCGCTTCGCGCTCGGCGAATGGGAGACGCTTGAGACCGGCGCGCCAATCCTGAAGGATGCGCTCGCCGTTTTCGACTGCCGCATCGTCAGCCAGCAGGACTACGCGACGCATTATGTGCTGTTCGGCCAGGTCGTCGATCTCCGGATGGGAGAACAGGACCAGGCGCTGGTCTATCTCAACCGCCGCTATCACGCGCTGGATCTGTGATCCTAGAGGCTGTGACGATCGGGGAAAAGCTGTTTCAAGCTAGTTCTGACAGACACTAGTCCGGGGGAGCCATGGGGATCGGATATCGGATATTTCTGGCGGCGTTTTGCCTTCTAAGCCTGCCCGCCGCCGCTCAGGCGCAACTTGCACCTTACAAGGACGATTATTTCGCCTATCCTGGCATTCTGAAAGAAGCCGATAACGGCGATTATCTCGTCATCGACTATTCCGAGATGCGCGATATCAATGGGCGCGATGCGACGCCGGAGCGCCGCGTTAGGGATGCCTATGTCTCCTTGAAGCCCCGGCGCTCGCTGAAGGATCTGACCGTTGCAACACCGGCGGGATCGGTGAAGACGCTGGCCGTCGGCGATATTCCGGGCAACGCGTCCGTCATCGTCATCTATCTGCACGGGCAGGGCGGCAATCGTCTCCAGGGCATGAACGACTATACGTTTGGCGGCAATTTCAACCGGCTGAAGAATTTGATGGCGCGCAATGGCGGGCTCTATCTCTCGCCCGATTTCAGCGATTTCGATAAAAAGGGCGAGGCGCAGATATCCGGATTGATCGCCCAGGCGAAGGCAGCCTCGCCGCGCGCGCCCGTCATCGTCGCCTGCGGTTCGGCTGGCGGGATGCTGTGCTGGCGGCTCGCAAATGACCCAGAGGCTGCAAAAATGCTTTCAGGCCTCGTCCTTCTCGGGTCGCTCTGGGACGAGGATTTCCTGACCTCGCCCGCCTTCAAGCGGCGCGTGCCGGTGTTCTTCGGCCATGGCAGCCGCGATCCGGTTTTCCCGGTTGAAAAGCAGGAGGCCTTTTACCGCGCCATCCGCAAGGCCGCTCCCGGCTACCCCGTGCGCTTCCACCGCTTCGAAACCGGAAACCACGGCACGCCGATCCGCATGACCGACTGGCGTGGGGCGCTCAACTGGATGCTCGCGGTTCAACCTAAATAGGGCATGATCCCGGAAAGTTGCAGACTTCTAGGTAAGATCATGCGGCTCAATAGATTGTGGAGTGATTCGAAATTCTCTTGATGTGGCCGCCGTGCCACTCGACAATTCGGCAAAACCGAATAGTTTCCGGGCTATATCAACAGCCACCGCTCATGAGGTTTTACGCCATGCACGCCTGCGTCCGGACCGGGACACGTATTCTCCTGTTAACCATGCTGGCGCCGCTGGCAGCCTGCGCGATCACTTCGGGAGAGCCGTCTTCCAGACCGGCCGGCAATCCGCTGCCGCGCATCCTGCCGCAGCCACTGCGCGCCAATGTCGACCCTGCGCTCGCCCAGCCCTGCATCGCGGCGGCGGCGGACAAATATTTCCTGCCCGAGAGCGTCATCTCCGCGGTCGATTCCCGTTCCGCCGCCGGCGGCAACACAGCGGTCGTGCTGAAGGTCGATCTCCGCGATGCGCTCTGCACGGTCAGCTCCAGCGGCACGGTGCGTTCGGTGGTCGATACCTCGCCCAAGAGCGCCGACCAGATCGCCGCCGAGGAAGCCGCCCGCAAGCGCGATGCGGCCCAGCCAGCCAAGCCGGCTGCGAAAAGCAAGAAAAAGAGCGGCTGAGACGGGGATTTTCCCGGCGAAAACGCGAAAAAGGCGGGGGGGAAATCCCGCCTTTTTGTCATTTATGGGGGTGTTTTTCAGCCTTTTCGGGTGGTTTTGCCGTACCCGCGGGTACGGTTCCATACCAGCGCGGCGTATAGACCCATTCGCCGCCGTCACGCCTCGCAAAGCGCTGCGTGGTCGAGGAGCCGATGATGACGACCGTGCGCATATCGACCTCGCCCGGCGTCAGCGCGCCCAGAGTGGTGACGGAGACCTTTTCGCCAGGCCGTCCGACATCGCGGCCGAGCACAACCGGCGTCTGCGGTTCACGGCGTTTGCGAAGCAGGCCGAGCGCTTCCCCAAGCTGCCAGGGACGCGCCTTCGAGATCGGGTTATAGAGGGCGATGGCGAAATCGGCCTGCGCGGCATGGTCGAGGCGCTGAATGATTGTGTCCCAGGGCTTCAGATTGTCGGAAAGCGACAGGATGCAGAAATCATGGCCGAGCGGCGCGCCGATGCGGGCCGCCGCCGCCATGGCCGCCGAGATGCCGGGAAGGACGACCAGCTCGACGCCATGCCAGGCCGGATCGTCGGATTCGTGCAGCGCCTCAAGAACCGCCGCCGCCATGGCGAAGATGCCGGGATCGCCCGACGAGACCATGACGACCGAGCGGCCGGTCGCGGCAAGCGCGAAGGCATGGCGGGCGCGCTGCATCTCCTCGCGATTGTCGGTCATGTGCTGCACCTGATCGGCCCGGAAGGGACCGGCCATGCGCACATAGGTCTCATAGCCCAGAATATCCTGCGCTTGGCTCAATTCCTGCCGGACGGCGGGTGCCATCAGCTTGGGATCGCCGGGACCCAGGCCCACGACGGCAAGCCGCCCGCGCTTATGTTCGACGGGCGCAAGATAAAGAAGCTCGCCCGCTTCCGGCTCGCGGCTTTCGGTCGTCACGGTGATGGTCAGCCGGCCCGCCGGATCGAACGGTAGCCGCGCTTGCGACAGCCACGGGGCATTGCCTGCAAGCTTCACCTTTTCGCCGGCCAGAAGGTCGGAGATGAATGTCTTGCCGGCTTCCGGATTGAGAAGCGTATAGCCCGCCGGCGGATGCAGCAGGTTGACGCCGAAGCGCAGCTCGCCCGTGGTGGTGATCGCTGGAGCGACATTGAAGGCGGCGGCAATCCGCCGCGCCAGATCGTTGACGCCGGAGAGGCCCCCCAGCAGCGGCACCACGGCGCTGCCATCCTCCGCCACGGCCAGCACCGGCGGTTCCGCCCGCTTGTTTTCGAGGAGGCTTGCCAGTGCCCGGATGATGATGCCGGCGGCGCAGATGGCGATGATCGGCCGTCCGGCTTCATAGAGGTCCCGCAGCGTGCCGCCGAAATCGGAGAAGGGGATATCGGCCTGTTTGACACGGGGGTCGAGCCCGTAAATATCCCCGTCGCCGAGCGCGAGACGGATATGCTTCGCCGTTTCAAGGCTCAATTCCCCCAGTACCAGGATGGCGGGGCGAGCGGTTTCTTCGCTGCTCATCAGCCGTTCCACTTCTGACCGGGCACGAGGATCAGTGAGAAATAGGGCGATTTCTCCGGCTCGACTTCAGCGAGCGGCAGGATGCGCTGCGCCGCCATCGTGGCCCGCTCGACATAGAGCGCGCGGTCCATCAGCCCGAGTTCTTCGAGAACGCCGCGTACTTTGGCGAGATTCTGGCCGAGCTTCATGATCACCGCGGCCTCTGTATCTGCCAGGCGGCGCTTCAACTCGCGGGCGTCAAGAACGCCTGAAAGGATGGTGAGCGTCTGGTTGCGATAGGCGACGGGCGCGCCCAGCACCGAGGCGGCGCCCAAGAACGAGCAGACACCCGGCACGACTTCCGTCTCGTATCGATGCGCCAGCCGGTCATGGATATACATGAACGAGCCGTAAAAGAGGGGGTCGCCCTCGGCGATCACGGCGACATCGCGGCCGGCATCGAGATGGGCGGCAAGCGTGCCGGTGATCTCGGCGTAGAAATCGCTGACGATCTCCTCGTAATTCATGTGGGAGGGGAGCTTCTCCGTCGTCACGGGATAGACCAGCGGCACCAGTAGCTGATCCGGCGAGAGATAGTCCTCGACGATCGAAAGGGCATTGCCTTTCTTGCCCTTGGCGGCGTGATAGGCCACGACGGGCGTGGCTTTCAGGCGCTTCAACGCCTTCAATGTGATGAGTTCGGGGTCGCCGGGGCCGACGCCCAGGCCGAAAAGCCGTCCGGGTTTAGCCATCATTCGCGCTCCGTGGCGAGCGCATTGACCGCAGCCGCCGCCATGGCGCTGCCGCCGCGCCGCCCGCGGATGATGACGAAGGGCACGCCGCGGCTATTCTCGGCAAGCGCGTCCTTCGATTCCGCGGCACCCACGAAGCCGACGGGGAAGCCGAGGATCAGCGCCGGCTTCGGCGCACCCTCGTCGAGCATTTCGAGGAGCCGGAAGAGCGCCGTCGGCGCATTGCCGATGGCCACCACGCTGCCCGCGAGATAGGGCCGCCACAGTTCCATTGCGGCAGCGGAGCGGGTGTTGCCGAGCTCCTTCGCCAGTTCCGGCACGGACGGGTCGGAAAGCGTGCAGATCACCTTGTTATCGGCGGGCAAGCGCGAGCGGGTCACGCCGTCGGCCACCATGCGGGCATCGCAAAGAACAGGCGCGCCGGAGGCCAGCGCCTTGCGGCCGGCTTCACCCGCGCCCTCGGAAAAGGCCAGATCGCCCACCACATCCACCATGCCGCTGGCATGCGCCACCCGCACGGCGAGCTTTTCCAGATCGGCGGGGATGCGGGTCAGGTCCGCCTCGGCGCGGATGATGGAGAAGGAACGGTCATAGATCTGCTGGCCGTCTTTGATGTAGTCAAGCATCGGTCATTTCCTGGCGGTATGCGTTGAGAAGCCGCGCTGCTTCCTCGATTGTGACGTTGGCCGCCAATAGCCGCCCGAAGCGCGTTGGTCCAGTCGGCTTACGCAAAAAGAGGTCGTAACGTCCGGGTTCTTTTGCCACGAGCGTGGCCGGGGCCGGGCGGATGGAAGCGCAGGATTTGGCGCAGCCGGTCAGGTGGACGGGCATTGCCTCGCTGTTCTTCAGCAGTTGCGCGAGTTTCGCACCGTCTCCTTGCGTATCGGCCAGCGCCGAAGCGCAGCCGGTCGAGCCGGAGCAGGCGATCATCGAGGCGAGGGGATCGCCCGGATCGTCAGCAAAGCCGATGGCGCGCATGCGTTCGAGAATGCCGGCCGCGCGGCCTGTGGCGATATCCGGCAGGAGCACGCTTTGCCACGGCGTCAGCCGGATCTGCCCGCCATTGGCCTGCGCCGCGATCTCGGCAAGCGCCCGCATGTCCTGTGGTGTGAGACGGCCGAGCGGCACGGCGGCGCCGGCATAGGAAAATTCCCGCTGCCGTTGGCTATGGGTACCCAGATGCGCGAAAGAACGGGGGGCAGCTCGCCGCCATTCGGAAGCGGCTTCGATGGTGAAGGCGAGGCGAGGGCGCAGCCGTTCGAGAATGTCCGACGCGGGCATTGCGGCAAGAAGGTGCTTCATGCGGACGATGCCCGGATATTCCGCGCTAATCTCAAGGAAGAGGTCGAGAAGGTTGGTGATGAGCGCGTGGGCATTCTCGGCCGCGACGATGCCGAGGGCGCGCAATTCTTCCCGTATTTCGGCGGGAGGTGGATTTGAGGGCTCCCTCACCGGTTCGCATAGCCTGTCCTCGGGCTTGCCGGAGGCAAGACCCGTGGGCTCACCACCTCTCCCCAAGGAGAGAGGAGTCGCTGCGTTGCCGTCCGCCCCCTCTTCTCCCCATCGGGGAGAAGGTGGCCCGAAGGGCCGGATGAGGGGGCCGCACGCCATATCCGATTTCGGCGCCACTGGCGGGCACGATGCAAAACCGAAGGCGAAGGCCTTGCCGTCCTCGGTCGCCGCGAGCCAGATATCGCTCGTATGCCGGACCATGGCGCAGGCTTCGCCGCCATCGAGCAGGATAGAGAATTTCGGCGAAAGGGCATGATAGGCCGGCGTCGTCTGCAGCGTTTCAAGCAGGCGTTCCGCAAGAGGCAGGGTGTCGAAGGCAAGCGCTTCGTCGATGCCGGCGGTCGGGTTGACCATCACATTGCGGATATCGTCGCCTTCGGGAACGAGAGGACCGAGACCGGCCTGGGTCAGTGCCAGAATCAGATGATCGGCGTCGGCCCCATCAATCCCACGCAATTGCAGATTGGCGCGATTGGTCAGTTCGATGATGCCGTTGCCATATCTATCCGCGACATCGGCGACCACGCGCGCCTGTTCCTTGGTGAGGCGGCCGCAGGAGAGTTTTACACGACATATGCTGCCATCACGCGCGGGCGTCATGCGGAACAGGCCGGGGCAGGCGGACCGCCTTTCCACCCTGTCACCTTCGATGACACCAAGTTTTCGCACGATGTTCTCTCCGTTCCCGATTCTTAATACCAACCAAGGCAGGCGGTTTTCCGGAACGGTCCAAACTGGAAAACCGCTTCATCCCGACATTCAACGCACTGTTCTCCCCGCGTTATACGCCGCCCTGCTTGCCCTCGCCACAGGCAAACCGTATCAACTCAACTATCGGAAAATGGGCAACGGGCAAGGTCTGGAAGCGACATGGCGCCATGGCTGACGATTATCGGCATCGGGGAAGACGGTGTGGAGGGTTTGGGCCGCGCCGCGCGTGAGGCGCTGACGAGCGCCGAAATCGTCTTCGGCGGCAAACGGCATCTCGATTTTCTCGATAACGATATCAGGGGAGAGCGGATCACATGGCCGACGCCGTTTTCCGCTGCCACCGACATGATCCTTTCGCACTGGGGCAAGGCGGTCGTGGTGCTGGCGAGCGGCGATCCGATGTTCTACGGCATGGGCGCGACGCTTTCGCGTCATATCCCGCCGGAGGAGATGCATATCCTGCCGTTCCCGTCCTCCTTCTCGCTTGCGGCGGCGCGCATGGCCTGGCCGCTGCAGGACGCGACGCTCCTGAGCGTGCATGGCAGGCCGCTGGAGATCATCCATGCCCATCTCCAGCCCGGCAACCGCCTGCTGATCCTCAGCAATGACGGGCAAACGCCCGATGCGGTGGCAAAGCTTCTGGAGGCGCGCGATTTCGGCGAAAGCCGGCTCACCGTGCTCGAACATCTGGGCGGACCGAAGGAACGTCGCATCGATGGCAGCGCGAGCGGCTGGGCGCATGGGCGCGCCGCCGACCTGAACGTTCTCGCCGTCGAGTGCCGGGGAGGGGCTGAGGCCATGGCCTATTCCCCGGTGGCGGGATTGCCCGATGCCGCCTTCGAGAATGACGGACAGCTGACCAAGCGGGATGTCCGCGCCGTCACGCTCGCGCACCTCGCGCCGATGCCGGGGGAACTGCTCTGGGATGTGGGAGCGGGGTGCGGCTCGATCGGCATCGAGTGGATGCGGGCGCACCCCACCTGCCGCGCCATCGCCATCGAGGCGCATGAAGGGCGGCAGGGGATGATCGAGCGCAATCGCCTGGCGCTCGGCGTGCCCGGCCTTGAGCTTGTCAAGGGCGAGGCACCGGCGGCCCTTGCCGGCCTTGAAGCGCCGGACGCGATCTTCATCGGCGGCGGCTTTACCGACGATGGCGTGGCGGAAGCCTGCTGGCAAAGCTTGAAGCCCGGCGGCCGCCTTGTCGCCAATGCGGTGACGATCCAGAGCGAAATGATGCTCGTTCAATGGCAGAAACGGGTAGGCGGCGAGCTGACGCGTCTCGCGGTCGCGCATGCCGCTCCCCTGGGCGGCTTTGACGTCTGGCGCCAGGCCCTGCCGGTGACGATACTCTCGGCGGTGAAGTTGGTGTGAGATAACCGTATTGGGGCGGTTGCTGTTTTGATCGAAACGGGTTGCTTTGAATAGCAAGGCGTTAATAGCCGGCCGCTGGAGTAGTGGCGATGTTCTGGAATGGATCCTCGGGTCAAGCCCGAGGATGACGATTGCAGGGATGTTTTGCGCCAATCGCCAACGTTGGGACTGGGCACAAGCCTCTCCAGCCCGTCATCCTCGCCAGTCCGTCATTCTCTCAAGTTCGTCATCCTCGGGCTTGACCCGAGGATCCATTCCGGGACAGTCCCAATGGAAAACCACCTTACAGTTCCGGCTTCAGTCTCCAAGATGCTTCGCGAAAACGTCCGTCTCAAAGCGAACCACTCCAGCGGCGCTCACGGCCCAAAATGCTTCTTCAAAAAAACATGACTTGAAATGTCATATTACTCTCGGCTAATCCTTGCGCATCATAGCCCATTGGATTTTCTCCGGGAGTTTTGGAAATGCAGCACAGCCTTTTGAGTGCGACCGCGCGCGTGACGCTTTCGCAGCCGGATGTCATCCTGGGCAGGCTTATCGAGCATTTTTCGGAATATGCCGATATCTCCACGGCGGAGCGGCGGGGCGAAATCGCGCTTTCCTATGGCCGCGCGATCGTCGAGGCTGACGATGAGAGCCTGACTTTCCGTGCCGAAGGCGAAGACGATACCGGGCTTGCCTATATGAAGCATGCCGTGGCCGAGCATATCCTTGAATTCGCCGACGGCCAGCAGCCGAAGATCGTCTGGGTCGGGGATGGCGTGGCCGGCGCGCCGCTGCCCTATTTCCGCGAAATGCGGGTCGTCTCCGCCCATAATATGACGCCGCATATGCGCCGCGTGCGGCTCAAGGGCCGCAATCTCGGGCGTTTCGCCTATGGCGGGCTGCATATCCGCCTGCTTTTTCCGCCGAAGGGCGTGGCCGAGCCGCAATGGCCTGTCACAGGAGAAGACGGACGACCTGTCTGGCCGGACGGCGAGATGAAGCTTGTCCATCGCGTCTATACGATCCGCAATATCGATGTGGAGAAGGGCGAGGTCGATATCGACATCGTCATCCACGAGGGCGACGACACGCCCGGCTCCTCCTGGGCGCTGAACGCCAAAGAGGGCGATCTGGTCGGCATGACCGGGCCTGGCGGCGGCAGCGCGGGCGAGGCCGACTGGTATCTCCTTGCCGGCGACGAGACGGCGCTTCCGGCCATCGGTCGCATTCTGGAGGGGCTGCCGGCCCACGCCAAGGCCGTGGTGCGCATCGAGGTGGACGGCGTCGCCGAGGAGCAGGCTCTGCGCTCGGCCGCCGATGTCGATCTCGTCTGGCTGCATCGCAACGGCCGGGAGGCGGGCACGACCACATTGCTTCAGGATGCCGTCCGCGCGGTGGAATTTCCCGGCGATGGGACGCGTCTGTTCGCCTGGGCGGCCTGCGAGTTCGCGGCGTTCCGTGCCATCCGCACCTATCTGCGCAAGGAACGCAAGCTCGACCGGCAGGATCATCTGGTCGTTGCCTACTGGCGTCGCGGCTTTGATGGCGATAATGCAAGGCGTGAAAAAGATGAAAGCAATTGATATCCGGCAGAGCAGGGCCGGATAAATTCAGGTCAGGCACATGCTGCGGCGGTTTTTCTCCTATTACAGGCCCTATAAGGGCCTTTTTCTTCTCGATTTCGGCTGTGCGGTGCTGTCGGGCCTTCTCGAGCTCGCCTTTCCCATGGCCATCAAGGCCTTTGTCGACCATCTCCTGCCGGGGCAGAACTGGGCGCTGATTCTGCTGGCCTCCGCCGGGCTGCTCATGGTCTATCTCGTCAATACCGGGCTGATGGCGGTCGTGACCTATTGGGGTCACATGCTGGGGATCAACATCGAGACGGAGATGCGGCGCAAGCTCTTCGACCATCTGCAGAAACTCTCCTTCCGCTTCTACGACAACAACAAGACCGGGCACCTGATAGCCCGCGTCACCAAGGATCTGGAGGAGGTGGGCGAGGTCGCGCATCACGGGCCGGAGGACCTCTTCATCGCCGTCATGACCTTTCTCGGCGCCTTCGCGCTGATGTTCTCGATCAATGTGCATCTGGCGCTGATCACGGCGGCCGTGGTGCCGCTGATGGCGTGGCTGACGAGCCGCTATGGCGGGCGGATGACGCGCAACTGGCAGGTGCTCTATGGCCGCGTCGGCGATTTCAACGTGCGGATCGAGGAGAATGTCGGCGGCATGCGTGTCGTGCAGGCCTTCGCCAACGAGGACCATGAACGCAGGCTCTTCGCGCGCGACAACAGCCGTTATCGCGAGACCAAGCTCGACGCCTACCGCATCATGGCGGCGAGCACTTCGCTCTCCTACATGTCCATGCGGCTGACGCAGCTCGTCGTCATGCTGGCGGGAACCTGGTTCGTGCTGCACGGGCAGCTGACCAATGGCGGCTTCATCAGTTTCCTGCTCCTGGTCGGGGTGTTCATCCGCCCGATCGAGAAGATCAATTCGGTCATCGAGACTTATCCGAAGGGCATCGCCGGCTTCCGCCGCTATACCGAGCTTCTGGATACCGAGCCCGATGTCGTCGATGCACCGGAGGCGGTCGCGGTATCGCATCTCAAGGGCGATATCAGCTATCGCGGCGTCAGTTTCGGCTATAGCGCGGAGAAGAAGGTGCTGCGCGACATCGATCTCGAAATCCGCGCCGGCGAGACGGTGGCCTTCGTCGGGCCGTCTGGCGCGGGGAAGACGACGCTCTGCTCGCTGCTGCCGCGCTTCTACGAGACCGATGCGGGCCAGATCACGATCGACGGCTTGGACATCCGCAGGATGACGCTCGCCTCGCTGCGCGAGCAAATCGGCATCGTGCAGCAGGACGTGTTCCTGTTCGGCGGCTCGATCCGTGAGAACATCGCCTATGGCCGGCTCGGCGCGAGCGACGGCGAGATCGAGGCGGCGGCGCGGCGCGCACGGCTCGATGCGATGATCGCGAGCCTGCCGGACGGCTACGACACCATCATCGGCGAGCGCGGCGTGAAGCTCTCGGGCGGGCAGAAGCAGCGCCTGGCGATCGCGCGCATGTTCCTAAAGAACCCGCCGATCCTCATCCTCGACGAGGCGACTTCGGCGCTCGACACCGAAACCGAGCGGGCGATCCAGCAATCCCTGGCCGAACTTTCGGCGGGACGCACCACGCTCGTCATCGCGCATCGGCTGGCGACGATCCGCAACGCCGACCGTATCGTCGTGGTGGATGAGACCGGCGTGGCCGAGCAGGGCCGGCATGGGGAGCTGATCGCTGCCGGTGGCATCTATCGGCGGCTGCACGATGCGCAGTTCGAGATGGTGGGGAGCTGAAGCGGTTCCGTTTAAGACGGAAACCTTGGCGCTTCTGTTTATACGCCGCTGGTGGGATGGCGGTTCCGGAATCACTCAAAAATCTCTATGCAAACCTTTGATTTCAAGCACTCTTCCGCCTGAAGCCCTCGCTAGCCCGCATCAGGTTGCGGGTATAATCCTCCCCGGCATTTCCCCTGGCGAGATCGGCGGCGGTGAGCTGTTCGACGATATCGCCGTTCTGCATCACTGCCAGCCGCTCGCACATGTGGGTGATAACGGCGAGGTCGTGGCTGACCATGACGAAGGTCAGCTTGCGGTCGCGGCGGATCTGTTCGAGCAGGTTCAGGACTTCCGCCTGCACCGAGGCATCGAGCGCCGAGGTCGGCTCATCGAGAAGTAGGATCGACGGCTCGACGATCAGCGCGCGGGCGATGGCGATGCGCTGGCGCTGGCCGCCGGAGAGCTGGTGCGGATAGCGGAAGCGGAAGCCGGAGCCGAGCCCCACCTCGTCGAGCGCGCGGACGATGCGCTGCTCGCTGTCGGCGAAACCGTGGATGGCGAGCGGTTCGAGCAGCAGCCGGTCGACCGTCTGGCGGGGGTGCAGCGAGCCGTAGGGATCCTGGAACACCATCTGCACCGTGCGGTAGAAGGCTTTGCCGCGTGGCGTCGTGACCGGTTCGCCATTGATCAGGATTTCTCCTGATGTGACCGGCGCGAGGCCGGCGACAGCGCGCAGCAGCGTCGATTTGCCGGAGCCGGATTCGCCGACAAGACCGAAGGATTCGGCTTGGCGTACATCGATGCTGACGCCCTTCAACGCCCGGAAATCATCGAAGACGACTTCGAGGTTCCGGACCGAGAGCGCGGATGCCGTGGCGTCCTTCATCGCGACCACTCCGCCTGGCGCTGCAGGGTGGGCAGGGGATGGCGGTCGGCGCCGATCTTCGGCATGCAGTCGAGCAGCCCGCGCGTATAGGGATGCCTGGCATTGGCAAGGTCGCTCGCTGCGATCTCCTCGACGATGCGGCCCGCATACATGACGATGACGCGGTCGCAGAAGGAGGAGACAAGGCGCAGATCGTGGCTGATGAAGATCAGCCCCATGCCGCGCTCCGCCACCAGGCGATCGAGAATATCAATCACTTCGAGCTGCACCGTGACGTCGAGCGCCGAGGTCGGCTCGTCCGCGATCAGCAGTTCCGGTCCGGCGATCAGCATCATGGCGATCATGGCGCGCTGGCCCATGCCGCCGGAGACCTCATGCGGATAAAGACCGAAAACGCGCTCTGGATCGCGGATCTGCACCGCCTCCAGCATTTCGAGCGTGCGCCGCTTCGCTTCATTTTGGCCGACATCCTCATGCGTGCGCAGCGTCTCGACGATCTGCCGGCCGATGGTCATGACAGGATTGAGCGAATATTTCGGGTCCTGCAGCACCATGGCGATGCGGCCGCCGCGCAAGTGGCGGCGCTCGCGTGGCGAGGCATTCAGGAGATCGATACCGTCGAATTCGAGACGCTTGGCGGTGACTTCCGCATGCGGCGTCAGCCCCATGATGGCGCGGCCCGTCTGCGATTTGCCGGAACCGGACTCTCCCACGATGCCGAGACGTTCGCGTCCGAGCGAGAAGGAGACGCCGCGCACCGCCTCGACCACACCGGTGCGGGTGGGGAAACGCACGCGCAGATCCTCGACATTCAGCAGCGTGCTCATTGGCCGCTCCCCCTGGGGTCGAGCGCGTCGCGCAGACCGTCGCCCAGCAGGTTGAAGCCAAGGCTGACGATGAGGATCGCGAGTCCCGGCATGGCGGCGACCCACCATTGGTCGAGGATGAAGCGGCGGCCGGAGGCGATCATCGCGCCCCATTCCGGCAGGGGCGGCTGCGCGCCGAGACCGAGGAAGCCGAGGCCGGCGGCGGTCAGGATGATGCCGGCCATGTCGAGCGTCACGCGCACGATGAGTGAAGAGAGGCAGAGCGGCATGATGTGGCGGATGACGATGCGGGCAGGGGAGGCGCCCATCAGCTGCACGGCGGCGATGTAATCGGAATTGCGCACCGTCAGCGTTTCGGCCCGGGCGATGCGGGCATAGGGCGGCCAGGAGGTGATGGCGATGGCGATGACGGCATTCTCGATGCCCGGCCCGAGCGCGGCGACGAAGGCGAGCGCCAGGATGAGCTTGGGAAAGGCGAGAAAGATGTCTGTGATGCGCATCAGCACCGCATCGATCCATCCGCCGGCATAGCCGGCGACGGTACCGACCAGAAGGCCGACGGGCGCGGCGATGATGGCGACGAGCAGGACAACATAGAGTGTCAGCCGCGAGCCGTAGATCAGCCGCGAGAGGATATCGCGGCCCTGGTCGTCGGTACCGAGCAGAAATTCGCCGCCGGGCGGCAGGAGCCGCGTGGTGCGCAGGTCGCCGACGGTGGGCGAATGTGGCGCTAGCAGGTCCGCGAAGGCGGCGACGAAGATGAGCCCCAGGATGATGAGAAGGCCGATGACGGCGAGCCTGTTGGCGGTGAAACGCCGCCAGGTCACATAGAAACGGCCGAGCCGCGCCTGCATGCGCGATTGCGGCCGGTCGGAGAGGAGCCATTCGCGGCGGCTCTGCCGGGTTGTGTTTGCAATATCGCTCATCGTGCGCGCGTCCGGGGATCGAGTGTCCGATAGAGAAGATCGGAAAAGAGATTGAGGGCGATGAAGACGGAGCCGATGACGATGGTGCCGCCGAGAACGGCGTTCATGTCGGCGTTCTGCAACGAGTTGGTGATGTATTGGCCAAGACCCGGCCAGGCGAAGACGGTTTCGGTCAGGACCGAGCCTTCCAGCAGGCCCGCATAGGAAAGCGCGATCACGGTCACCAGCGGCACGGCGGCATTGCGCAAGGCATGGCCCCAGATGATGCGCCGCTCCGACAGGCCCTTGGCGCGCGCGGCGACGATATATTCCTGCTCCAGCTCGTTCAGCATGAAGGAGCGGGTCATGCGGCTGATATAGGCGAGCGAATAATAGCCGAGCAGGCAGGCCGGCAGCACGATATGGGCGAGGATATCGCGCAGCGCATCCCATTGGCGCTGAATGATGGCATCGATGATGTAGAAGCCGGTGATCGGCGTGAAGGTGTACTCGAAAACGACATCGATGCGCCCCGGTCCCGCCGTCCAGCCGAGACGGGCATAGAAGACCAGAAGCGCCATCATGCCCAGCCAGAAGATCGGCACCGAATAGCCGAAGAGGCCGATGACGCGGACCGTCTGGTCGATGAAGCTGCCGCGCCGGACGGCGGCGAGCACGCCGAGCGGAACCCCGATCAGCGAGCCGATGAGCGTGCCGAGCGTCGCCAGCTCCATCGTAGCGGGAAAGACGCGGCGGATATCGGTCATGACGGGATTGGTGGTCAGCACCGACGTGCCGAAATCGCCGTGCAGCACCTTCGAGACATAGATATAGAACTGCACATAGAGCGGTTCGTTCAACCCCAGCTCCTGGCGCGCGCGCTCGATAGTGCTTGCCGGCGCCCGATCGCCGACGATGGCGAGAACCGGATCGATCGGAATGACGCGGCCGATGAAGAAGGTCACGGCGAGAAGGCCGAGATAGGTGGTGGCCACGATCACCAGGAATGTGCCGATCGACATGGCCAGTCGGCTGGCGGGGGAATGCCGGGCTGTTGGCGTCATGCTGAGTGTTGTCATGAGATGGGTGCCGCTTTTGACGGAAATAATGGCGGGACAACACCCCCCTCTGCCCTGCCGGGTTGCGGCGCTTCGCTATGGCTCCGCGCGTTCGTTGCTGAAAAAGCCAAATCGTTGGCTTTTCCTCGGCCTTCGGCCGAATGCTCCTCACCCCCCACAAGGGGGGAGATTGGCTGACAGCACCCTCCGCCTTCATTCTGCAACGTTGGCGATTGGCGCAAAACGCCTAGGAAGACATAATCTCCCCCCTTGTGGGGGAGATGGCCGGCAGGCCAGAGGGGGGTGTCATAGAGCACCAGCCTGCTGGCCGCCTATTTCTTCGAAACGTTGAACACGTAATTGGTGGAGAAGGATGGGCCGAGCTTGTAATCCACCACATTGTCGCGCACGCCGGCCACTTCGGTCTGCTGGTAGAGCAGGATGAAGGGGCCGGTGTCGAGGACCTTCTTCTGGAGGTCGCGATACATTTCGGCGCGTTTTTCGGTATCGCGTTCGAGCACTGCTTCCTTGGTCTCCTTGGTCAACTCAGGAATTTCCCAGGAATTGCGCCAGGCGAGCGTCTTCGACGAGGCGTCGTCGCTGTTGTCAGGGTTGGACGAGAACGTATCGGCGTTGCTGTGCGGATCCCAATAATCGACACCCCACTGGCCATAATAGATATCGTGGTTGCGGGCGCGATATTTGGTCAGGGTCTGCTTGCCGTCGCCCTGGATGATCTCCAGCTTGACGCCGGCCTTGGCGAAGGTCTGCTGGACGGATTCCGCGATGCCGGAATCGGGCTGAATGCTGCGGATATCGGCGGTGACGGAGAAGCCGTCCTTGAGGCCGGCCTTTTCCAGGAGCTCCTTGGCCTTGTCGACATCGAGGTTATACGGCTTTTCGTCGAGCTCACCGAGCATGCCCTTGGGAAGGAAGGTCTGGTGGATTTCACCCAGGCCCTTGATGAGGGTGGCGCCGATCGCGTCGTAATCGATGAGATATTTCAGCGCCTCGCGCACCTCCGGCTTGGCCAGCGTCTCATTCTTCTGGTTCAGGCCGAAATAGTAGATGGTGCCCTTCGGTTTGCTGGTCAGCGACATACCCTCTTCCTTCGACACGGCTTCCATGTCGCCGGGATTGAGGTTGCGGGCCACGTCGACGTCGCCCTTTTCGAGCAGCAGGCGCTGTGTCGCGCTTTCCTTGACGTGGCGGTAGATGACGCGGGTGAGCTTTGCCTTGTCGTCGTAATAACTGTCATTGCGCTCCAGGACGAGGATTTCGTTGGCGCGCCAGTCGCGGATCTTCATCGGGCCGGAGCCGGCATAATGGGTCTTCAGCCATGCATTGCCGTAGTCATTGTCGACGACGTTCTCCATCACCAGCTTCTTGTCCACCACCGAGCCGACGTCGGCCGTCAGGCAGTTGATGACGAAGCTTGGCGCATAGGACTGGTCGACGGTGAGCACGAAGGTGGCGGGATCGGTAGCCTTGGCCTTCTCGTCCACATTATCCGGGGTAAGGCCGAACTGGGTGAGGATGAAGGCCGGGCTCTTGTCGAGCTTTACCGCGCGCTGGATGGAGAAGGCCACGTCCTCGGCCGTGACCGGATTGCCGGAGGCGAATTTGAGATCCGGCTTGATCTTGAACGTATAGGTCAGGCCGTCGTCGGAAACGGTCCAGCTTTCGGCAATGTCGTTGACGACTTTCGACGTATCGTTGATGTCGAGACGGACCAGCCGGTCATAGCCATTGCCGAGGATCTCGCCGGTGCTGAGTTCGAAGGATTCGGCCGGGTCGAGCGTGATGATGTCGTCGAACGCCCATGCAATCACCAGCGTGTCCTGTGGCGTCGCGGTCCAGGCGGGCCCCGTGGCCATCATGATTGCGGAGATCGCCGCGCCCGCGGCCAGAATGCGAAACCGTCCGAAATTCATCATCATTCTCATCGTTCCCTTTATTTAACATCAGTCCGGCGCGCGTCAGCCTGCGGATAGTCTTTCAATCGCATGATCTTATCCGAAAAGTCTGCAACTTTATCGGCGATCATGCTTCGTGCCAGGCGGAGCGCAGGACCCTAAGCCAGTTCTCGCGGCATATTTTAGCGAGGTCGTCTTCACCATATCCGGCCCTGCGCAAGGCCACAATCAGGTTTTGCGTGCCTGCGGCATCGCCGATCTCCCTGGGGATCAGGGCACCATCGAAATCCGAGCCAAGCGCCACGCAATCGATGCCGACGCGGGAAACCATGTAGTCGATGTGGCGGACCATGTCCTCAACAGGCGTGTCGGCGTTTTCGCGGCCGTCGGCGCGCAGCATGGTGACGGCATAGTTGAGACCGGCGAGGCCCTTGCTTTCCCGGATCGCATCGAGCTGGCGATCGGTGAGGTTGCGGGCGACGGGCGTCAGCGCATGGACATTGGAATGGCTGGCGATGAGCGGCTGATCGCTCAGCTTCGCCACGTCCCAGAAGCCCTTTTCGGTCATATGGGCAAGGTCGATCAGGATGCCGAGGCCGTTGCAGGCCTTGACGAGCTCGCGGCCGGCATCTGTCAGTCCCGGCCCGGTGTCGGGGCTCATCGGGTAGGAGAAGGGCACGCCGTGGCCGAAGATGTTGTTGCGGCTCCAGACGGGGCCGAGCGAGCGCAGACCCGCGGCATAGAAGACTTCGAGCGCCGACAGATCCTTGTCGATCGCCTCGCAGCCCTCCATGTGCAGCACGGCGGCGAAGCGGTTCTGCGCGATTGCATTGTCGATATCGGCGCCTGTGCGGCACAGGCTCCAGCCGCCGGCGCGCTCGACCTTATGGGCGATTGCCGCGAGTTCCAGCGCTATGTCGAGGGAGCGGGGACGCTCGAGCGGCGCGGAAAGCGGCGTCTCATAATGGCCGTTCGCATCGGGCGCTTTCAGGGAGAGCCCCTGTTCGGATGGGATATAGATGGCGCAGAGCCCGCCGATGACGCCGCCCTTCTTCGCGCGCGGCAGGTCGAGATGGCCGCGGTCGGTGCCGTCGATGAATTCCCGCGCGGGATCGGAGCCTCTGCGGGCATTCCTCCACAATCTCAAAAGCACATCATTGTGACCGTCGAAAACGGCTTGCATCGCATGATCCTCGGTTGATGGAGTGGCGGGAAGCGGTGTGGAGAAGAATTTAGACGAGAAGCTGTGACGAGTCGCCTTCTTCATACAAGAAAATTCGCGTTCAGCAGAGGTTCTAAGTATAGACGCTGCGGCTTGACTCTATGATTTTGCAATACTTTTCATCGATAGATGTGGATAAGTATAATAATATATAGGCTCCATTTAATTGGGGTTTCGCTTGGCCGAATTCTGGTGCACGATACTTCTGCTGGCAACCCACCCAGCCTTGAGACCCGGTGCTCCCAAGCCCGCTAGCCCCGGATAACCGGGTCTCTTCTTTCTTTCCTCCTCCCCATGGAAAAGCCGCCCCGAAAGGCGGCTTTTCTCTTTGCCGACAGGAAATGGCGGAAGGCGTCAGAACCTGTAATTGACGCCTGCCTTGATCGCGTGATTTTTCAGATTGTCGCGCTGGCTGCGGCCCGCGACCTCCGTCTTCACGTCGCCGAAACGCATGTAGTCATATTCGGCCTTGAGCGAGAGCGGACCGGAGAGCTTCTGTTCGATGCCGGCGCCGAGGAGGACGCCGCCCTCCCAATCGCTGCCCGAGGTGACGGTGCCCTTCGGCTTGAACTTGGTGACGCCGTAGCCGAACGTGCCATAGACGAGCGTCTTGTCCATCGCGACGCCGGCGCGCGCCTTGGCGGCGCCGGTCCAGGACTGCTGCAGGGTGCCGCCGCGTCCCAGGCGATGTTCGGCTTCCGAGAAATTGGCCTCGACCTCACCGCCGTAGACGAACTTGCCGTTCTGGAAATTCTTGCCCGCGACGACGCCGCCGAGCGCGCCGGTGCGGTTGGAGAACGGGCTCGGGAATTGCGAGGAGGATGCGCCGATCTGGGCGCCGACATAATTGCCGGCCCAGTCCTGCGGCATGTCGAGCGGGGCCGGATCGGAATAGTAGTCGCCGGCTCCCAGATCGGCTGCGAATGCCGCCGGTGCGGCGAGGGTGGCTGCAAGCCCGGCGAGGGCGGCGAGATGAAGGTTGCGCCTCAACATGAATTGAACTCCGATATGCAATGCGCCGGCTCCTTGATGCGCTCGCCCTGACGGCTGACGGCGAGAAGATTGACGTCATAGCGGTCGAACAGCGCCAATTGCCTGGCGGAAAGGCCGACGAGCGGCGAACCGTCGACGATCACCGCCTCGATGGCGTCGATCTCGGCCGAACGCTCGTCGGCGGAAGGCTTGCGCTCGGCCGAAAGGACCAGCTTGCCCTGGGTGATGATCTGGTCGAGCGCCTTCGGATCGCCTTCGATCAGGAGAACGTCACCTTCTCGCAGGAGGGCGTCGGGCAGCGGCGGCATGTGGCGGTCGCCGCGCACGATCGAGGTCACCATGGCGTCGCCCTCGGCGGATTTCACGAGCTGGCCCACCGTCTTGCCGAGAGCGGAGGAATCCTTCGAGACGGTCGCCTCCGAGACATAGTTCTTGATCTCGATCGCCTCGTCCATCGAGGCCGTCTCGCGCGTGCGGGGCGGAACGAGCCAGTAGAACAGCACGAGAAAGACGATGCCGACGGCGGCGAGCGTGGCGCCGACCGGCGTGAAATCGAACATCGTGAAGCTCTCGCCGGTCATCTCGGCGCGGATGCGAGAGACGACGATGTTGGGCGAGGTGCCGATCTGGGTCATCAGGCCGCCGAGCAGCGAGCCGAAGGCCATCGGCATCAGGAATACGGATGGCGAGACATTGGAGCGTCGGGCGAACTGGAAGGCAATGGGGATCATGATCGCCAGCGCGCCGATATTCTTGACGAAGGCGGCCAGCACGGTGACGGTTATAACCAGGACCGCGAGTTGCCCCCGCACCGAGGTCAGTCTCGGCGTCATGCGCTGGACCACCGTTTCCATCAGCCCGGATCGCGCCACGCCGGCACTGACGATAAGCGCGCTCGCAACGATGATGACGATTTCGTCGCTGAACCCCTGGAAGGCGGCGTCGAAGGGCACTACGCCTACGGCGACCGCGACGAGAAGCGAACACGCGGCCACGACATCGTAACGGAATCGCCCCCAGATGAATGCCGCCATCATCAGCACGATGACAATGATCGCCAATATCTGCTGGTTTGTCATGGGGCCGTCTTCACTCCGGCTGAAACACGCGACTCGTCCCAATTACCATCCGGCCCCGTGCAAAGAAAGCAGGTTCAAAGTTGCTTGAAGGGAGAGGGCGGGGCGGAGGGCGCTACCGATGCTTTGGAACACAGGCAAGAATGCTGTAAGTTATCCTGCTTAAGTCTTCATTTTTCCGGGAATCTCGGTTTTGAGACAAGGAGACCGCAAGCATTGAAGATCGTTTTCGGTTCATGGCCGATCCGCTTTTTCGCGAGCATACCCTTTCACAATTTCCTGGCGCTCGTGAACGAGGCCGGAGAACCCGTGCGCGAGCTCAATGGCGGCGCGCGCAAGGCGGACGGCACCTACAATTACCAGGCGCTCCACGGGCCGCTGACGGTCGTCGAAACCGATTATTCGAGACGCGATCCCCTCTATTTCCCGGAATTCCACATCCGCCCGTCCTCCCGTTTTCTCACTCTGTTCGAGGGAAATGCGGGAGAAAGCGAGGAGCGCTGGGCCGACGCACTAGCCGCCGCACGCGCGATCGAGTGCATGGAACTACGCTACTCGCTCCTGCGCCGCAACAGCAATTCTGTCGCCGCGGCGCTGGTCAGGGCCATGGGATTGACGCTGCCCAGAGCGGCATGCAGCCGCATCCGCGCGCCAGGCGGACGATGCGTATTGCCGCCCGTTACAATCGGACGTGAAACGATCGTCAACGGCCACGCATTACCTGATCGGCCACATTGACCGCCTCAGGAAGGCTTCCCGGAAAAATTTGGTATCACCCTGCTGGCTGACTGGCCGGCTGAGGATTGATTATCGCGCCCGCCCTGAACGTTATGCCGGCGGCAGGTTCAGGATGTATATGCCCACTCCGTACAAGACCGGCATGAAGAGAAGGCAGGCAAAGGCGGCCAGTTGATATGCGCGAGAGCCCCGTGCGGCCCTCGAAAGACCCATCAGGGCGACGGCCAGCGATATCAGCGCCATTGTCCCGAACAGATCACTGTCGGCAAGAACAGCCAGATAGCCTGCCATCTCGTCCATGGATTACCTCGATATTTCAATCGCAACCATCCGCCTAAAACAGTTCCTGTTTTGATGGAATCGGATTGCTTTAGATAATGATGGCCTTGATACCCGTCCGCTGGTGGAGTGGCGATGTTCTGGAATGGATCCTCGGGTCAAGCCCGAGGATGACGAAGGGAGGGATGGAAACACTCATCTTCTGCCACAGTGCCTGCCAAACAGGCTGACAAAATGTCGGTCACAACGTCTGCCATTAGCCGCCTCCGTCCCCACACTCGTCATCATCGGGCTTGCCCCGATGATCCATTCCGGAACGGTCAAAACGGAAAACCGCTTTGCAGTTTCGGCATCATGCTCGAAAACACTTCATATAAATAGCAGCAGCCCAGAGGGGCGCGCTGCGATTCCATCAAAACATGAGCCGCTTCACCCCTCGGCCAGCCGGCCATGGCTATGGCTTGTATCGGCAAGGGTTTCGATGACGCGGCATTCGGCAACCCGGCCGCAGGCGCATTCATCGATCATCCGGCGCAATTCCGTCCGCAATGCGGTGAGGGCGGCGATGCGCCGTTCGACTTCGACGAGACGGTCCTTGGCGATTGTGTCTGCCGCCGCGCAGGACTGATCCGGATTGTCCTGCAGCGAGAGAAGCGCGCGGATGGCATCGAGCTCGAAGCCCAGTTCGCGTGCATGGCGGATGAAGGCGAGCCGCGACACGGCATCCTTGCCATAGCGCCGCTGCTGGCCTTCGGTGCGCGGCGGCGAAGGCAACAGCCCGATCTGCTCGTAATAGCGGATGGTCGGCACTTTTACCCCGGTGCGGCGGGAAAGTTCACCAATCGAGAAATCCATCGAAAAAACCTCTTGAACCTATAGTCACTATAGGAAGTAGGGTCCCTTCATTAAAGGAGACCATTCATGAATGATCAGTGCTGCGACCACAAAAAAGACAGAATCTGCGCCCCGCCGGCGCTTGTCCTGCCCGGTAAGAAAGCCGCGGCGCATCACCATGCCGGGGATGCCTGCTGTTCTGGCGGCGTGCCGGTTTTCGACGGCATGGACATGCGCTACAAGCGGATTTTATGGACCGTCATCGCCATTAACGGGGCGATGTTCCTGACCGAGATGGTGGCGGGCCAGCTGGCGGGCTCGCAGGCGCTGAAAGCCGATGCGCTCGATTTCCTCGCCGACACGATCACCTATGGCCTCAGCCTTGCCGTCATCGGTGCCTCCCTGCGCACGCGGGCGACGGCGGCATTGTTCAAGGGGCTGTCGCTCTCGCTCATGGCCCTATGGGTCTTCGGCTCGACCGTCTATCACACGCTTGTCCTGGGGCTCCCCAGCGCGGAGGTGATGGGCGTGATCGGCTTCATGGCGCTCGCCGCCAATCTCGGCTCCGTCCTGTTGCTGCGGCCCTATAAGGACGGCGACGCCAATGTCCGCTCGGTCTGGCTCTGCTCGCGCAACGACGCGATCGGCAATGTGGTGGTGATGGCGGCCGCGCTCGGCGTCTGGGGCACGAAGACCGCTTGGCCGGACCTGGCGGTGGCCGCGCTGATGGCTGGCATATTCCTGACCTCCTCCATCCAGATCCTGCGGCAGGCATGGAGCGAGTACCGTGAGGAGCAGCGCGTTCATCCGGCCGCGGCCGAGTGAGGAAACGGCGATTATCTGCTCTCCGCCCGTTGTCCGGGGCCGATGCAGGGTTGCAGCAACGGTTCTTGATCATACACAATGGGCGGAGAAGCGGGATATCTGGCAGGCTCCTGGAATGGCTCGAATGGCGGCATTCGCGATCAAGGCCGAGATAAGCAATCCAGAGGCGGAAACACTCATGTTCACCGCTCAAAAGACGATGTATGGCGGCAAGCATATCGCCAGAGGCGATACCATTTTCCTGTTTGTGAGCGAGAACGAGGGCGGGCACGGGCTTGTCGCTCGCGGCGTTGTCACCTCCGCCGACGGGGTTGCCAAGAAACCCGGCATCGCCCGGCAAACGCCGCGTGTCACGCTCGCTATCCGGCGCACCGCCCTGGCGAAGCAGCCGCTGGGGCGCAACGAGCTCAAACATCTCACCGAGTGGAATGACGGCCAGCCCGGAACCGAACTCAATTTCAAATTCTACCGCCAGGCGACCAACAAGATCGTCGGCATTTCCGATGAAGCGGCAGCGTATCTCGGCACGTTCTTCTGAGGCAGGACCATGTTGCATCGCAGCGATCCTCTGCTATAGAAGGGCATTCGATTGGACCCGGTGCGACTCCGGGTGGCTCTTCCGGCCGCCAACCCGCCGGACAACCTGCAAAGCTGACAGCAAGTTCGCCCGTTATGCGACGTGGCCTTGCTATGCATTTCGGATCTCATGTCTTCAATTGATAGTTTTCGCCGTGACTGGCTTTTCAATATACGGGGCGACGTTCTGGCGGGGATCGTTGTCGCCCTGGCGCTGATTCCCGAGGCGATCGGGTTTTCCATCATCGCCGGTGTCGATCCCAAGGTGGGGCTCTATGCTTCGTTCTCCATCGCCGTGATCATCTCGATCACCGGCGGCCGTCCCGGGATGATTTCCGCTGCGACGGCCGCAACCGCCGTGCTCATGGTGTCGCTCGTGCGCGATCATGGGCTGCAATATCTGCTGGCGGCGACGATTCTGGCAGGTGTGCTGCAGGTTCTCGCGGGATTTGCCCGGTTGGGATATGTCATGCGCTTCGTGTCCCGCTCGGTTCTCACGGGATTCGTCAACGCGCTCGCCATTCTCATCTTCATGGCGCAACTCCCTGAATTGATGGGCAAATCCTGGGAAACTTATGCGATGATCGCGGCGGGGCTGGCGATCATCTATCTTTTTCCGCGGCTTACCACGGCCGTTCCTTCCCCGCTGGTCTGCATCGTGGTGCTGACCATCGCGTCGCTGGCGCTTGGGGTTGATGTGCGCACTGTCGGCGATCTCGGTGAACTGCCGTCGAGCCTGCCGACATTCCTTATCCCCGACGTGCCGTACACGCTGGAAACGCTCTGGATCATTTTCCCCTATTCGGTGGGCGTGGCCGCGGTCGGACTGCTGGAAAGCCTGCTCACGGCTTCCATAGTCGATCAGATGACCGACACCAGGAGCGACAAGAATCGCGAATGCGTCGGCCAGGGCATCGCCAATTTCTGCACCGGTTTCCTGGGCGGCATGGCGGGCTGCGCCATGATCGGACAGTCGGTGATCAACGTGAAGTCGGGGGGACGCGGAAGGCTTTCGGCCTTTGTCGCGGGGGCCTTCCTCCTGGTTCTGCTTCTGCTTCTCAATGATTGGGTGCGGATCATCCCGATGCCGGCCCTCGTGGCCATCATGATCATGGTGTCGATCGGCACGTTCTCCTGGTCGTCGCTCAATGATCTGCGCAAACATCCCCGCCGCTCCAGCATCGTCATGCTGGCGACCGTGATCACCGTGGTCGGCACGCACAATCTGGCGCTCGGCGTTGGTGTCGGGGTGCTGCTCTCGGGCATCTTCTTTGCCTGGAAGGTGGCGCAGATTTTCGGGATGCGCTCGGAGCTCTCGGAAGATGGCCGCACGCGGACCTATACCGTCCTTGGACAGCTCTTCTTTGCCACGGCGGACGATTTCCTCAATTCCCTCGATTTCCGCGAGGATCTGGATCGCGTGCGCATCGACGTCACGCACGCCCATATATGGGACCTGACCGGAGTGGGAGCGATCGATCGGGCGGTTCTGAAATTCCGGAAAGAGGATGTCGAGGTCGAGGTGGTCGGGATGAACGAGGCAAGCGCCACCATCATGGACAAGCTCGCCGTCCACAACGATCCCGCCGCGCTGGAGCGTGCATTCGGTCACTGAATATCCGCCCGAAAGCCTGCTCCGGCTTCCGGGCGGTCACTCTTCGTATTCAGAGTTTCACGGTGCGAAGCCGCAGGGCGTTGCTGATCACCGAGACGGATGACAGGCTCATCGCCGCCGCCGCGATCACCGGCGAGAGCAGGGTGCCGAAGACAGGATAGAGCAGGCCCGCCGCAACAGGCACGCCGAGCGCATTGTAGATGAAGGCAAAGAATAGGTTCTGCTTGATGTTGCGGATCGTCGCTTCCGCCAGGTGGCGAGCGCGGACGATGCCGGTGAGATCGCCCTTCACCAGCGTGATCCCCGCGCTTTCCATGGCGACATCGGCGCCGGTGCCCATGGCGATGCCGACATGGGCGGCCGCAAGCGCCGGGGCGTCGTTGACGCCGTCACCGGCCATCGCGACCTTCGCGCCCTTTGCTTGCAGGTCGTCGATGAGCGCCTTCTTGCCTTCCGGCAGGACGCCGGCCCGCACCTCGTCGATGCCGAGCTTGGCAGCGACGGCCTTTGCCGTGCGCTCCTCGTCGCCGGTCGCCATGATGATCTTCAGGCCGCGAGCGTGCAACTGACGGATCGCATCCGCCGCGTTTTCCTTGATCGGATCGGCGACGGCGACAAGGCCGGCCACCTTGCCGTCGACGGCGACATACATCGCCGTCTTGCCCGCCGAGCGCAGTTCATCGGCTTTATCTTTCAGGGCAGCGACGGAGAGGCTCAAGCCCTCCATCATCGCGGCATTGCCGAGCGCCACTGCCTTACCTGAGATTTCGCCCTGAACGCCCTTGCCCGTGACCGCATCGAAATTCTTCGTGTCCATCAGCTTGGCGCCACGGGCCTGCGCGCCATCAACGATCGCTTCGGCGAGCGGGTGTTCCGAGCCGCGCTCAAGGCTCGCGGCGAGGACAAGCAGCTCATCCTCCGCAAAGCCTGGCACAGCGATGACATCGGTCAGCTTCGGCTTGCCCTCGGTGAGCGTGCCCGTCTTGTCGACGATGATGGTGTCAACCCTGGCGAAGCGCTCCAGCGCCTCGGCGTCCTTGGCGAGGACGCCGGCCTGCGCACCGCGTCCGGTGGCGGTCATCACCGACATCGGCGTGGCGAGCCCGAGGGCGCAGGGGCAGGCGATGATCAGCACCGAGACGGCGGAGACGATGGCATAGATCATCCGCGGCTCGGGCCCGATCGTCGCCCAGACGGCGAAGGCGATGATGGCGATCAACACCACTGCCGGCACGAAATAGAAGGAGACCGCATCGGCAAGGCCCTGGATGGGCGCGCGCGAGCGCTGCGCCTTGGCCACCATCTCGACGATCTGCGACAGCATGGTCTCTGCGCCGATCTTCTCGGCACGGATGATGAGGGAGCCGTTCTTGTTGAGCGTGCCGCCGGTGACTTTTTCGCCTTCCACCTTTTCGACGGGGACGGGTTCGCCGGTGATCATCGATTCGTCGATCGAGGAGCGGCCTTCGGTGACGACGCCGTCGACCGGGACGGAATCGCCTGGGCGGATGCGCAGCCGGTCGCCGACATGCACCTGGTCGAGCGGCACATCCGTCTCTGATCCATCTTCAGTGATGCGGCGGGCGGTCTTGGGGGCGAGGTCGAGGAGGGCGCGGATCGACGATCCCGTGCGCTCGCGCGCCTTCAACTCCAGCACCTGGCCGAGGAAGACGAGCGCGACGATGACGGCCGCCGCCTCGAAATAGACGGGCACCGAGCCGCCATGGCCGCGGAAGGAATGGGGGAACATGTCGGGGAAGAGCGTCGCCACGACGCTGTAGCCATAGGCGGTGCCGACGCCGATCGAGATCAGCGTCCACATATTGGGGCTGCGGTTGAGAATGGAATCCCAGCCGCGTTTGAAGAAGGGCAGGGCTGCCCAGAGGATGACGGGGGTGGCCAGGACGAGCTCCAGCCAGGCCGACGTTCGCTCGCCGAACCACTCACGGACGGGCAGGCCGAACATCGGCCCCATGGTGAGGATGAGCAGCGGGATGGAGCAGGCGGCACTTATCCAGAAGCGGCGGGTGAAATCGATGAGCTCCGGGTTTGGACCCTCGTCACCGGTGGGGACGCCCATCGGCTCGAGCGCCATGCCGCAGATCGGGCAGGAGCCGGGCTTGTCCCGGATGATCTCGGGATGCATCGGGCAGGTATAGAGGGCGCCTGGCTTGGCTGGTTCCTGTTGCACCGGCTCGCCGCTTGCATAGCGCGCCGGATCGGCGTGGAACTTCGTCTTGCAGCCGGCGGAGCAGAAATGAAACACCTGCCCCTCATATTCGGCGGTCGGCTTTCCGGCATTGGGATCGACCGTCATTCCGCAAACGGGATCGCGGACGAGGCCATCATCCGAATGCGCCGCTCCGTGCTTGTGATGCTCGTGCCCCTTATGCCCATGATCGTGACAGCACTCAGCCATGATTCACCCTTTCATTTTCTCAAGTGAGTGCAAGATAGGGTTTCCAATCGTGGGAAGGTCAAGGGGTGAACTGCTGGGCCGTTCTGCGCCGTTGAGGCAGTGGAAAGGGTGAGGAATGGATCCCAGTGCTTGTCACTCGGATCCATTCCTCGTCTTTACAGCAACACCAACGGTGCAGAAGATTTATAGCCTACCCCGTAATGCTGAAGGTCTCCGGCCATTCGTCGGGATCGGCCTTCTCGGAGACGACACCGGAGACGGAGGCGCCCGGTGGCCCCTGGCGAAGCCGCTTCAGCATGGTCGATACAGCCTCTTCCGGCCCGGCGATCAGGGCCTTCACCGAACCATCCTTCTCGTTGCGCACCCAGCCGGTCAGACCCAGCTTCATGGCTTCGGCGCGTGCCCACATGCGGAAGCTCACGCCCTGCACCTTTCCGGTGATCCGTGCCAGCACTGCCGTTTTATTACGATCCATCCGTTTTTCTCCCTCCCGCCGATATCACAAGGTCAGCCCAGCAAGCCCCATGAAGACGCGGAACAGCCATGCCACCAGGCCAAGCGCCGCCACGCTTAAACTCCATATGAGCACCAGCCAGCCCAAACGGCGCAGCCACAGGCGTTTGGTGATCGTCGGGCTCTGCGGCATCAGTGATAACCCTCGCCGGCCCTGACCTTGCCGCGGAAGACATAATAGGACCATGCCGTATAGGCGAGAATGAAGGGAATGATGAACAGCGCGCCGACCAGGGTGAAGCCCATGCTCTGCGGCGGCGCCGCCGCATCCCAGATGGAGATAGAAGGCGGGATGATGTTCGGCCACAGGCTGATGGCGAGGCCGCTATAGCCTAGAAACAGAAGCAGCAGCGTCAGAAGGAACGGTGAGGCATGCGGCTCGCCCTTGAGCAGGCGGAGCATCGCCCATGTCACGGCGATCACCAGCACGGGGACGGGGGCGAAATAGAACATGTTTGGCAAGGAGAACCAGCGGGCGGCAACGGCTGGATGGGCGAGCGGCGTCCATATGCTGACGATGCCGATCATCACGAGCAGCGCCAGCACGCCGGGCTTTGCCAGCTTTCGCATTTCCTGCTGCAGCGGTCCCTCGGTCTTCATGATCAGCCAGGTGCAGCCGAGAAGCGCATAGGCGACGACGAGGGCAACGCCAGTGAACAGGCTGAACGGGCTTATCCAGTCGAGCGCGCCGCCGCGATAGGCGCCGTCGACCACCTCGAAGCCGTTGATGAAGGAACCCAGGATCATGCCCTGCGAGATGGTGGCGATATAGGAGCCCCAGGCGAAGGCCTTGTCCCAGAAGGGCTTGTGCGCCTCGTCCGACTTGAAGCGGAACTCGAAGGCGACGCCGCGCCAGATCAGGCCGGCGAGCATCAGCACCGCCGGCAGGTAGAGCGCGGAGAGGACGACGGAATAGGCGAGCGGAAAGGCCGCCAGCAGCCCCGCGCCGCCCATGGCGAGCCATGTCTCGTTGCCGTCCCAGACGGGGGCGACGGTATTGACCATGGTGTCCCGGTCGGTGCGGTCGGGGATGAAGGGAAAGATAATGCCGATCCCGAGATCGAACCCGTCCATGATGACATACATCATCAGCCCGAAGGCGATGATGATGGCCCAGATAAGCGGAAGATCGATGCCCATGATGTTAATCCCCAGTTCTGTCAGGAGCAGGATCGATGTCGTCGGGCGCGGCGGAGAGCGGCCGCGCGGCGCGCTCGGTCTGGCCCTGTTCGCGGGTATCCACGAAGGTGTCCGGCCCCTTCGCCACCAGCTTCAGCATATAGCTGACGCCCGTTCCGAAGACAGCGAAGTACATCACGATGAACAGGCCGAGCGTGGCGGACATGGCGAGCACCGAATGGTCGGAGACGGCGTCCTTGGTGCGCATGATGCCGTAGACCACCCAGGGCTGACGGCCAATCTCGGTGGTGTACCATCCCGCCAGTATGGCGATCAGGCCGGAAGGCCCCATGGCCAGGGCGAAACGCAGGAACGGCTTCGACTGATAAAGCTGGTTCCTGTAGCGCAGCCACAGGCTGATCAGGCCGAGGAACAGCATGAGAAAGCCCAGCCCTACCATGATGCGGAAGGTCCAGAACACGATGGTGGAATTCGGCCTGTCCTCGGGTGCGAATTCCTTGAGGCCCGGAATCGTGCCGCCCCATTCATGCGTCAGGATGAGGCTGCCGAGTTCGGGGATCTCGATGGCATAACGGGTCGTCTCGGCCTCCATGTCAGGCCAGCCGAAAAGAATGAGCGGCACCGATTCGCCTGGCTTGTTCTCCCAATGGCCCTCGACGGCGGCGATCTTGGCCGGCTGGTGCTTGAGCGTGTTGAGCCCGTGGGCATCGCCGATGGCGATCTGGATGGGTGCGACGATTGCGATCATCCACATGGCCATGGAGAGCATGGTGCGGGTCGCGCGCGTGTCGTCGCGGCGCAAAAGGTGCCAGGCGCCGGAAGCGCCGACGAAAAGCGCGGTGGCGAGATAGGCGGCGACCGTCATATGCGCCAGCCGGAAGGGGAAGGACGGGTTGAAGATGACCTTCAGCCAGTCGACGGGCACCACCCGGCCATCAATGATCTCGAAGCCCTGCGGCGTCTGCATCCAGCTGTTGGAAGCGAGGATCCAGAAGGTGGAGATGATCGTCCCGCCCGCCACCATGATGGTGGCGAACCAGTGCAGGCCGGGGCCGACCTTGTTCCAGCCGAAGAGCATGACGCCGAGGAAGCCTGCCTCGAGGAAAAAGGCGGTCAGCACCTCATAGGTGAGAAGCGGCCCGGTGATGCTGCCGGCGAAGGCCGAGAAATAACTCCAGTTGGTGCCGAACTGATAGGCCATGACGAGGCCCGAGACGACGCCCATGGCGAAGTTGATGGCGAAAACCTTCAGCCAGAAATGATAGAGGTCGCGATAGACCTCGTCGCGCTTCCACAGCCACAGGCCTTCCAGCACCACCAGATAGCTGGCAAGACCGATGGTGATGGCTGGAAAGATGATGTGGAAGGAGATGGTGAAGCCGAACTGGATGCGCGCCAGTTCCAGTGCGGTCAGCCCGAACATGCCGATTGCCCCTCCGCTCGGTTGGAAGACAGGGTGGCGCTCGTCGGGCTTTCAGGCATGGGATACTCCAAGAATCTGGCCGGGCTTGATAGGATCGAGGTCTGGCTACGCACTTCCGGAGATTGCCTCCTTCGGAATCATCCAAAGGGGCAAATGTTCCTCAAGAATGCCTGTCCATGGCGGCTAGGTCGAGAAAAAATGCGTCGGAGGGGGGAGGGGTTGGTGATGCGCAGTGCAAGCGAAGGCGCAATGGCGGAGATTGCATGGCGCGCCTGAGTGGTATAACGCATCCTATGGTAGTGCGAATTTCAATAATGACCTTTATAACCATGCTTCGGAAAGGGGGAGCAGGATTCGTGTCGTATTAGCCGCGCGTCCATAGCCCTGTGAACCCTGCCAAGGCCGAGCAGGGTCATGCCCCGCCGCTCTCCTTGGCTGAATTGGAGAGCGAAAATGATTTCTGAAGACGATCCTGCGAACCGCAACATTCGGCCCCATGCCGGCGCCGTGAATCTTTCCCTGCGTGCGGCACGAGCCGAGGACTGCGAGGCCCTGACCGCGCTCATCAACCTGCCGAGGTTCCGGGCAGGGACGTTGCGGCTACCGTACCACTCCGTCGAATGGACCCGGAAATGGCTGGAAAACCAGGGTGTGGATGGGCTCAGCATCGTTGCTGAGCTTGACGGCTGCCTCGTCGGATATGCAAGCCTTAACCGGTATCCCGGGCGCCGTTCTCACGCCGCCTGGGTCGCCATAGGCGTGCATGATGATTATCAGGGCAGGGGGATCGGGACGGCCCTGCTGGGGGCGCTCACCGATGCGGCCGACAACTGGCTGGCGCTGAAACGCCTTGAACTCAACGTATATGTCGATAATGAACCGGCGATCCGCCTCTATGAGAAGTTCGGCTTCGAACAGGAAGGCGTTAGCCGTGCTTTTGCGTTCAAAGCCGGCCGATATGTCGACGCGCTGAACATGGCCCGGCTCCGTCTGTAAGCGCTTCTCATCTAAAGCGTCAGCTTCATGCCCTCATGGCTGTCGATGAAGCCCAGGGATTTGTAGAAGCGGTGGGCATCCAGGCGCAATTTGTCTGTCGTCAGCTGGACTGTACCGCAATTGCGCGCCCGGCACTGCTCGATCGCCCAGGTGATCATCTTGCGGCCGATGCCGCCGCCGCGGAAATCGCGCGAGATGCGCACGCTTTCGATCTGGCCGCGCCAGAGGCCGATCCGCGACAGGCCGGGAATGAAGGTGATCTGCAGGCAGCCGACAACCTTGCCTCCCGCTTCCGCAACGGCGAGAAACTGGTTGGGATCCTGATTGATGGCTTCGAATGCCTTGAGATATTCCGCGCGCAAGGGGAGGGTCGTGTCCTCCCGCCTGGCGCCTAGCTCATCGTCGGCCAGCATCGCCACGATTTCGGGCAGGTCGCTGAAGACGGCTTTCCTGAATGTCAGTGAAGCCTGATCTTCCTGCATCAGACGGCCATCCCGTGCAGATCGTAGGCATCGCTCTGCTCGATCTTGACGGTGACGATATCGCCGACGCGCAAGGGACGCCGCGACTGGATATGCACGGAACCGTCGATCTCCGGCGCGTCATAACGCGTGCGGCCTTTGGCAACAGTGCCGTTGGCCTCGTCGATGATCACGGGCAGGCGCTTGCCGACCTTCTTCTTCAGGAGATTTGCCGAAATCTGCTGCTGCTTGGCCATGAAGCGATGCCAGCGGCTTTCCTTGACCTCCTCCGGCACCATCTCCAGGCCGAGATCATTGGCCTTCGCACCCTTCACCGCCTCATATTTGAAGCAGCCGGCGCGGTCGATCTTCGCCTCGTCGAGCCAGTCGAGCAGCATTTCGAAATCCTCCTCCGTCTCGCCGGGGAAACCGACGATGAAGGTGGAGCGGACGGCGAGGTCCGGACAGGTCTCGCGCCAGGCCTGAATGCGGCGCGAAGTCTTCTCCTGATGCGCCGGGCGGCGCATGGATTTCAGCACTTGAGGAGAGGCGTGCTGGAAGGGAATGTCGAGATAGGGCAGGATCTTGCCTTCCGCCATCAGCGGAATGACCTCGTCCACATGCGGGTAGGGGTAGACGTAGTGCATCCGCACCCAAGCGCCCATCTCGCCCAGCTCGCGCGCCAGATCGATGAACTTGGCGCGCACCTGACGGTCCTGCCAGACGCTTTCCTGATATTTGATATCGACGCCATAGGCGCTGGTATCCTGCGAGATAACGAGGATTTCCTTGACGCCGGCCTTCACAAGCCGCTCCGCTTCGCGCAGCACGTCCGCGGCAGGACGGGACACCAGATCGCCGCGCAGCGCCGGAATGATGCAGAAGGAGCAGCGATTGGAGCAGCCTTCCGAAATCTTGAGATAGGCATAATGGCGCGGCGTCAGCTTGACGCCCTGCGGCGGCACCAGATCGACGAACGGATCATGCACGGGCGGGGCGGCCTCGTGTACCGCCGTCATGACGCTCTCATAGGCCTGCGGTCCGGTGATCGCCAGCACGTTGGGATGCTTTTCGCGGATGACATCGGGCTCTGCACCAAGGCAGCCGGTGACGATGACCTTGCCGTTTTCATTGAGCGCCAGACCGATCGCTTCGAGCGATTCATCGCGCGCGGAATCGAGAAAGCCACATGTATTGACGATCACGAGGTCGGCGCCGTCATGCTTGCGCGAAATCTCGTAGCCCTCGGAGCGGAGGCTGGTGATGATACGTTCGGAATCGACAAGTGCCTTCGGGCAGCCGAGAGAAACGAAGCTGACGCGCGGAGCGCTCATATATGGGAACCCTGCATTAAAATTTGGCGCGCATTAGCACATAGCTGGCCATTTCGTAAATGCCGCCATTTCAATCCTCTCGCCGTGGATCCTCGGGTCAAGCCCGAGGATAACGGTGGGAGGTGAGGGCTGTGCCCCAACACTCTGTCTTGAAATTACTCCGCGGAATCTGCCGGAGCCGCATTGAGCTGCCCGTAACGCTCCTCGCCGATCTTGGCGAGCAGGTCGAGCTGGGTTTCGAGGAAGTCGATATGGCCCTCCTCGTCCTTCAAAAGCTCGTCGAAGAGCTGCTTGGTGACGTAATCGCCGAGTTCGTCGCAGATTTCACGGGATTTCTTGTAGGAGGTGCGGGCGTCGTATTCGCCCTTGAGATCCGCCTCCAGCACTTCCTTGACGTTCTGGCCGATGCGCAGTGGTGCGACGGTCTGCAGGTTCGGATGGCCTTCGAGGAAGATGATGCGCTCGATGATGCGATCCGCGTGATGCATCTCTTCGATGGATTCGGCCCGCTCCTTGTTGGCGAGGCGCTTGAAACCCCAGTCGTCGAGGAGCCGGTAGTGCAGCCAGTATTGGTTGACCGCGCCCAGCTCGAGGAACAACGCCTCGTTAAGCCGCTCGATGACCTTTATTTCGCCTTTCATGCTGTATGCTCCCGTATTGCTGACGTAGCGAACGAACACGGTCCATGAACGATATGACGTCGCTATCGTTAGGGTCGTGCCGAAGATGATATTCTTCGGTCACTTTTATGATCGTTTCGACAACGTTTGGGAAGCATCCACAGCAGCGCCCGCGCTTCTGCAGGGCATGGTAGACCTTGGCCGGAACAATAAGTTGCCAGCAATCTTCGTCGAGGAGCCCGATGATGGTGTCCTCGATCTCTTTCTGGGTAATAATATTGCAGTGGCAGACAAGCATCAGAACGCAAAACCCATGCGATGCAAAGAAATGATGTTCCGTGAATAAGTCGTCGGCAAGAAAGCGTCAGAATGCAGGCGCATTTTCAACGCAAAATATCTTTGCCTATTCCAGGGATATGTCGCCGTTTTACTTGACGGCCATGCTGAACCGACCACAGGTTCCTCCAATCGAAAGGGTTAAAGGCCCAAACATCAAAGGGTTGCACTTGATAAGCGCCCTCTCATATGGGGGAGGGACGGTCCGTATGTCAAATTCTATCTTCTGGAATAGTTCTAGATATCAAGAGGTTAGAATAATTCTAAACTTGAGTGGAAGTGCCAGCTTTAAGTAAGGAATTTGTTTCGGCAATGGAAAAAAAAGCGCTGCGCGGCGGCCGGCTCCGAATGTGCGTCAAATCGCCTCATGGGGGGAATCCCCAGGGGATTCGCATCCCCCAGGGCCGGAATTGCCGACGTTGGCAAATCGAAGGAGCGGAATCACGCGCCTTCGACGACATTGAATCCTTCGAACTGCGGCGGCCCGAGATAAAGCACCTTGTTGTTGCCGGCATTCTTGTGCGCGTTGCGGAAATGCTCGGATTTGGTCCAGGCGATGAAGTCGTCCTGGCTGCGCCAGACGGTATGCGAGGCATAGAGCGTATAGTTCTCATCAGCATTGTGCGGGCCGCGCAGCAGATGGAACTCAACGAACCCCGGCAATTCCTTCAGGCTCGAATCGCGGTTTTTCCAGACGTTCTCGAATGCTTCCTCGGAACCGTCCTGAACCCTAAACCTGTTCATGGCGATATACATGCATGCATTCCTTTCAAATACCGAAGCGGACGGACGATTTGGAGCTCGTCTTCAACTGCTTGATGCACGTGCCCTCGGCAACGCCTTCGCCCGCACATTCCGTCGCGTCGTTGATCAATATACGGCTGATGCTGTCGCACGCGATATTGGCAAGATCGAAACGGCGCACCTTGGTCTTGCCGGCCGGCAATGTCTTGAAGTCGAGGAGGGCCAGACGCTCCACTCGTTCCTCAGTATTGAAGAGAACCATCTCGAAGGTCACCTTGTCGAGCTGGGCGTTCAGCTGATTGGCGGCGACGAAAGTCAGGCGGCATCCCTTGTCAGACGTGTCGAGCGCGTTGAGCTCCAGGTTTAGGGCAGGCGCCGACCCGGTTTCCTGGGCCGGCGCCCGCCCGGCGGCACCCAGTGAAAAAGCCAACACCGCGGTCAGAAATCGGCATGTCTTCATCGGGTGCTGCATCTCGTCTCCCCTGCTTGCGAACCATTGTTTCCAAAAGGCTATTTCAAAGCGGGATTGCTCGCAACTATTATCTTGACTAAAAATATCATATTTTGTAGGCCGATGCTGCTCGTCGGGGATGATGGTTCGAAAACGGCCGGTCCGAAACAAGCATAGCCAGCTAAGGCCGCAGCCTGCGCCAGCCACATCGTTTTCTCAAAATTGAAGCGGGTTAGGTGGGGCTATGAGCAACATTTCAAGAAGATTCTGGCTAAGCTGCGCGGCAGTCGGCGCCCTGAACGTATCGTTCATGGGAAGCGCGGGCGCGCAGGATGCGGACAAGCAGGACGCGATCGAGCTCAAGCCGATCGTGGTCGAGGGGCAGGAAAGGGGCATCAACGCGCCCACCGTCCTGACGGAGCGGAAAACAGCCAGGGACATGCAGGAACGACAGGTCGACCGCATCGACGATATCGGCCGCCTCGATCCCGGCATTAACTACAACCGCACCAGCGACAGCATCAACATCCGCGGCCTCGGCGAAAACCGTGTCCTGACGACGGTCGACGGCATCAGGATTCCATGGCTCGATGATGGCGCGCGCGGCGTGCAGGGTGGCATTTCGACCGTCGATTTCGATACGCTGTCGACGCTCGATATCGTCCGGGGTGCGGATTCCAGCCTGTTCGGCTCGGGCGCGCTGGGCGGCGTCATCTCGCTGCGCACGCTTAACCCGGAAGATCTGCTGACCGAAGGCAAGAGCTGGGGCAGCCTGACCAAGGGCTCCTATGACTCGTCTGATCGCAGTTGGAACATCAATCAGGCATTGGCCGCGCGGGCGAACAACACCTATATCCTGCTGCAGGGTGGCTACCGCACCGGCCATGAACGCGAAAACATGGGCGATATCGGCGGCTATGGCGTCACCCGCACAGAGAAGAACCCGGCCGAATACGACCAGAACAATCTGCTGTTCAAGCTGCATCAGCATGTTGATGGCGGGCACCGCTTCGGCTTTACGGCGGAGCGCTTCTATCTGAACAACGATGTCCACAAGCTCGACTCCTCCACGACGACTTATGTGCCCGGTTCGTTCTGGGAAGACAAAACCCGCAAGCGCGAGCGGATTTCGGCCAGTTACGATTATGACGGCAGTGGCGATGCCTGGCTCGATCAGGCCTCCGTCATTCTCTACTGGCAGCGCCTCACTGAGGGCGATGACACGAGCGCCGTGCGCCGTTCTCCGCCGGTTGGCGATTACCGTCGCGACAACACGATCGAGGAAACCGATGTCGGCATCAACGCCATCGGCCTGAAGGCGGTCGAGTTCGGCGGCTACACTCACACTTTCAAGTTCGGCGTCGACGGCTATGTGAGCACGGTCAAGCAGCAGGCGCTCGGCGAGGATAATTGTACGCCTGCGATTTTCAGCTGTGCTTTCCTCCACACCAACCAGGCCGAGATGCCTGAGGTGGACGGCGGAACGCTGGGCCTGTTCGTGGAAGACCAGATCGCCCTTTACGACAACCGGCTGCGCATCACGCCGGGGCTGCGTTTCGACTGGTATGAGCGCAATCCGCAGGAAACGCCGCTCTATGAGAAGAACCCCGCGTTTGACGGATATCCGGCGGATTCGAGCGACTCGAAATTCTCGCCCAAGCTGCGCGCGGAATGGGACGCTGCCGAGAATGTCGTGCTCTACGCCCAATGGGCCCAGGCGTTCCGTGCGCCTTCCTCGACCGAACTCTATATGACCTATGGCGGGCCGGGAACCTATCTTCGGATCGGCAATCCGGATCTGGAGCCTGAAACCAGCAATGGTTTCGACGTCGGTGCGAGGTTCGGCGACGATCGCTTCGGCGGGTCCGTCAGCATCTACAACAATTACTACAAGAACTTCATCGACGCCGTCAGCGTAAGTGCGGCCGAAGCCGGTGTGCCGCCCGGCATGTTCCCAATGGGCATCACCGAATATGTCAACCGGGCTCATGTGCAGATCTATGGCGCCGAAGCCAAGGCGCATTATGCCTTCTCGAACGGCTGGAAGACCTGGGGCGGCATCGCATTTGCGGTCGGAAAGGACACGGACGAGGATGTCTATCTGAACTCTGTCCCCGCGCTGAAGGGCGTCGTGGGTGTCGGCTATGCGACCGAGACTTGGGGAACCGATTTTATGATGACCGCCGTTGCCAGGCGCAACAAGGTCGAGAATCCCGACTCCGACTATAACAAGACGCCCGGCTATGCGACCTTCGACGCCACGGGCTGGTGGGAGCCGGAGCAGTTCAAGGGGCTGCGCATCCAGGCGGGCGTCTACAACATCTTTGACAAGAAATACTGGAACGCGCTCGATATCCCGGACAGCGGCTCCGTCCCGAAGGATTATTACACCGAGCCGGGCCGCACCTTCAAAATCTCCATGACGCAGCGGTTCTAGGCCAGTTCGCACCGGCATCTCACCTCCAGCGATGCCGGCGCGCCTGCATCATCCGAAACGGCGCTTCACATAAGTTGAGTTATATACTCCTCTATTGCGCGCGCGGAAAAAGATGATAATTTTAGTCAACAAAAGCGATGGGCGCGCCGGACGATATGTCATGCGCCCATCCGGATGGAAAGGGATGCGCAATGAACAGACGCAGTTTCATCGACATGAAGGTTCAATTGCCGCGCGCGGCCGGATCGTCCTCCGGTTCGCTTGCATCCGCGCCGTATGTCGAACCGCGCAAACGGGTGCAGCATCCACTGAAAACCTATGGCAGCAGCGAGCTCTTCGACGGCTCCACCGAAGTCGGCATCGAGCATGCCGGTTCGCTCTACCGCCTCAAGATCACCCGTCAGGGCAAACTCATCCTGAATAAATAGGCAATATCACATGACCGGCACTTCCAAGCCTTCTCCCGAGGAAATCTTGCGCGCGCGCGCTGAAAACCCGAAGCTGCGCGAGCGCGAATTCGCTCAAGCTTTGAACATTTCGGAGGCCGATTATGTCGCCGCGCAATGCGGTGACGCGGTCATCCGCATCAGGCCGGATGTCGATACGCTGCTGGGCGGCATAGGCGCCGTCGGCGAGGTGATGGCGCTGACCCGCAACGAAAGCGCCGTGCACGAGAAGATCGGCGTCTATGACAAGGTCGTCCAGGGACAGCGGGCGGCGCTGGTGTTGGGCAAGGAAATCGACCTGCGCATTTTCCCCAAAGCCTGGGCGCACGGGTTTGCGGTGGAAAAGCGTGTTGGCGACGATGTGCGCCGCAGCCTGCAGTTCTTCGACGAGGCGGGCGAGGCCGTTCACAAGATCCATTTGCGCACGCAGTCCGATCTCGACGCCTATCACGCTCTCGTCGAGACGATGCGGTCCGATGACCAGTCGAAAACCATCGAGACGGTAGCGCAGGGCGCGAAGAAGGCGCGCGGTGGTATCGAGGAGCTTGACCGTGACGATTTCCGCCACCGCTGGAGCCAGATGACCGATGTGCACCAGTTCGCCGGGCTGTTGCGCGATTTCAAGCTGGACAGGCATCAGGCGATCAACGTGATCGGCGAGGAATATGCCTGGCCGCTCGACAGCCAGACGGTCGGCGCCATGATGAGCCATGCCGCGCAGATCGCGCTGCCGATCATGTGCTTCGTGGGAAACCGCGGCTGCATCCAGATCCATTCCGGCCCAGTCAGCGAGATGAAGACGATGGGACCGTGGCTGAACGTGCTCGACCCGACTTTCCATCTCCATTTGCGCACCGACCATATCCAAGAGGTCTGGGCCGTCCGCAAGCCGACCAGGGACGGCCATGTGACGTCGCTGGAAGCCTATAACGCGAATGGCGAGATGATCATCCAGTTTTTCGGCAAGAGGCATGAGGGCGAGGGCGAGCGGCAGGACTGGCGCTTCCTCATCGAGAATTTGCCGCGCGTGCGTCAATCGACTGCCGCCTGAAAGGAATGAGATGATGCACAAGGGATTCCGTCGCCTGTTGGGCAAATCCGTGCGGGCAGGGCTGCTTGCCATGGCTGTTTCTTGCGCCGGGGCCACAATCGCGCCAGCGGAAGAGACCACGCATATCGAAGATAGTTCGAGACTGGTCTCCATCGGCGGCTCGCTGACGGAGATCATCTATGCGCTTGGCGAGGAGAAACGCCTCGTCGCGGTCGACTCGACGAGCATCTTCCCGCCGGAAGCGAAGGAGCTTCCCGATGTCGGCTATATGCGCGCCCTGTCGCCGGAGGGTGTCCTTTCGGTCAACCCGTCGGGAATCGTCCTTCTGGAGGGCAGCGGGCCGCGCGAGGCGCTCGATGTGCTGAAAAAGGCTTCCATTCCCCTCGTCATCGTGCCGGAGCATTTCACGCGCGAAGGCGTACTCGAAAAGATCCATGCCGTCGGCAAGGCGCTGGGGGTCGAGGAAAAGGCCGAGAAGCTTGCCGCGTCGGCGGATGCTGATCTGGCGGCGGCCGAAAAGGCGGCATCCTCCGTCAAGGAGCGCAAGCGCGTCCTGTTCATCCTGTCGATGCAGGGGGGCCGGATCATGGCCTCCGGGAGAAACACCGCCGCGAACGGCATCATCGAGCTTGCGGGCGGCGTTAACGCCATCGATGGCTATGATGGCTACAAACAATTGACCGATGAGGCGATCGGCGAGGCCGCGCCCGACGTGATCCTGATGATGGACCGCACCGGCAACCATGCGGCCAGCGACGAGGAAATCTTCGGCAATCCGGCTTTCGCCGGCACACCTGCCGCCGCGAACAAGAAGCTCATCCGCATGGATGCCCTCTATCTCCTGGGCTTCGGCCCGCGAACGGCCAGCGCCGCGCATGACCTTTCGGTCGCGCTCTATGGCGACGCGGCACGGCATTGAGCGGTTCGCGCTGAAATGGAAACACTGGTTGTAGACACCCCCTTCTGTCCTGCCGGACATCTCTCCCTCAAGGGGGGAGATTGGCTGACACGACTCTCCACTTTCCTTCTGCAAGCTGTGCGATTGGTGCCGAATGTCGATGACAGCATGATCTCCCCCCTTGAGGGGGAGATGTCCGGCAGGACAGAGGGGGGTACTATCCCGCCCGCGTACCCGGTAATATCGCCATGCTGATGCGAACGGAATTCGTCCGCACCATCGCCGATGGGGCAGGACCCCAGCACGGCGACCGCTCCGGCATGGCCCGGGGCGTGATTGCCCTGCTCGCCGTCCTGCTCATCGCAACCGCGCTGTTCAGCCTCACCGCCGGTGCATCGGACGCTTCCGCCTGGGGCCTCGTCAAGTACTGGCTGTTTTCGACGGAGCTATCCCAGCGCGACCGTCTCATCGTCATGGATATCCGCCTGCCACGCATCTTCATGGGCGTGCTGATCGGCTCCGCTCTCGCCGTCTCGGGAGCGGTCATGCAGGGACTTTTCCGCAATCCGCTCGCCGACCCCGGCCTTGTCGGGGTTTCGTCAGGCGCTAGTGTCGGAGCGCTTGCCACCATCATTTTCGGCGGCACGGTCCTCGCCCCGGCAGCGGCGGTTTTGGGCATTTATACCCTGCCGGTCATGGCTTTCCTGACCAGTCTTGTTACCACCTTCCTGCTTTACGGCATAGCCACGCGGCGCGGCCAGACATCCGTTGCCACCATGCTGCTGGCCGGAATTGCCCTGGCTGCGCTGGGAGTGGCGCTGACCGGCGCGCTCATCTACATCGCCGACGACCGGCAATTACGGGATTTGATGTTCTGGCAGATGGGCTCGCTTGCGGGCGCGACCTGGACCAAGATCGCGGCCTCCGGGCCTATTATCCTGCTCTCTCTCATTGCCGCGCCGTTTCTGGGGCGTGGCCTCAATGGGCTGGCACTGGGTGAGGCATCGGCTCACCATCTTGGCATACCCGTGCAGCGGCTGAAGAATGTCGCCATCGTCACCGTCGCGGCGGCAGTCGGCGCGTCCGTCGCGATGAGCGGAGGCATCGGTTTTGTCGGCATTATCGTGCCGCATCTGTTGCGCCTCGTGATTGGTCCGGACCACCGCTACCTCCTGCCCGCATCGGCACTGCTGGGCTCGATCCTGTTGCTTCTCGCCGATGCGGTGAGCCGCACCATCGTCGCCCCGGCGGAACTGCCCATCGGCATCGTCACCGCGCTGGCTGGCGCACCGTTCTTCCTCTGGATTCTCCTGCGCCGGCGCGGGATCGTCGATTTGTGAGACAGCCATGATCGAAGCCAGAAACCTGTCAGTCGCTATCGGCCGCAAACGGATCATCGAGAACATCGATTTTCAGGCCCGGCCGGGCGAGTTGACGGCAATCGTCGGGCCGAACGGCTCCGGCAAGACCACGCTGCTGCGCGCTCTCTCGGGCGATCTGCCCTTCACGGGGCAGGCGTCGATCAACAGCAGGCCGTTCGAAACACTGAAACCGTGGCAGATGGCGAACATACGCGCCGTGCTGCCGCAGGCGACTTCGCTGGCCTTCCCCTATACGGTGCGGGAAATCGTTCGTCTGGGTCTCACCAGCGGCTATTCCGGGGCAGGCTCGCACGACATCGAAACCCTGCCGGACCGGGCGCTCGCCATGGTCGATCTCGAAGGTTTTTCCGGGCGCTTCTATCAGGAGCTTTCCGGCGGCGAGCAGCAGCGAGTGCAATTGGCCCGCGTGCTCTGCCAGGTCTGGCAGCCCGTTCTCGACGGCGAGCCGCGCTATCTCTTTCTCGACGAGCCGGTGTCGAGCCTCGATATCAAACATCAGCTCATCATCATGCGCATCGCGAAAAGCTTTGCCGAAGAGGGCGGGGGCGTCATCGCCATCCTGCATGATCTTAATCTCACGGCGATGTTCGCCGACCGGATTGTCATGATGCATCGCGGGCGGGTCGATGCGGCTGGAGAGCCTCGCGATATGCTGTCGGACGACCGCATCCTGCGCGTCTATGAATGCGCTTTGAAGGTCGGCGTCCTGCCCGGTAGCGGCGCGCCTTTCGTCCTGCCGCAATCGGCGGTGTAGAGGCTATCCTAATTTAAGGAACTGCTGGCGGGACCACGCTCCTGACTCGTCGTCATTCTCGGGCTTGTCCCGAGAATGACGGCCAGAGGGGCTCCTTTAACCCGCAGCCAGTTGCGGCCGCAACTCATCCAGTCCCAGGAGCGAGCGGACGTTCGGCCGCGCCTTGACGAGATCGGCTATCGAATATTTCGCCAGCACCTCGAAGAAGGCGCCAAGCGCTTCGCGCAGCGCCGAGTTGAGCGCGCAGCTGTCGACGAGGGGGCATTCGGCCGCGTCGTTCTCGAAGCATTCCGCCATGGCGAAGCTCTCTTCCGTCACGCGCACCACATCGAAAATCGTGATCTGCGAGGCCGGCTTGCCCAGCCGCACGCCGCCATTGCGGCCGCGCACCGTCTCGACCAGCCCGTTTTCCACGAGCGGCTGCAGGATCTTGAAGAGAAACAGTTCCGAAACGGAATAGGCCCTGGCGATATCCGGAACGCGACTGAGGCTGCCTTCGTTGGCCGCGCAATACATCAGCATCCGGATTGCATAATTGGTCTGGCGAGTAAGCCGCATGGGATGATCCTTTTCTTTCGGAGCCGTCCGAAGGGGGCACCAAATAGCGAGCAGTTTAGAACTATTCTGAAAATATATGAAGCCCTTTGTCATCTTTAAAGAGAAATTAATTTCGTCTTTTTCGGGGCTGCCGGCCAAGGCGGCAAGCCGGCGGAATTGTGCCGCGGCGATTGGGCTGGGGATAGCGGTCGCAACTGTTCACAAAACTGCAAATAAACTGTTGTTCAACTGTCACATAGAACAGATACTGGCCACAAGCGGCGCGCTCATGACGCCAGCAATAAGGGAGACCATTATGAAATCCAGGGGTATTTCCACCGGCCTTGCTGCCGCCGTGACGTTGTTGATGTCCTCGACATCCTCCTTCGCCGTCACCGAGATCAGTTGGTGGCACGCCATGACCGGCGCCAACAACGAAGTCGTCGAGACCCTCTCTAAGGAATTCAACGAGAGCCAGAGCGATTACAAGGTCGTTCCGGTCTTCAAGGGAACCTATCCGGAAACGCTGAATGCCGGCATCGCCGCGTTCCGCGCCAAGCAGGCGCCCGACATCATCCAGGTATTCGACGTCGGAACCGGCGTCATGATGGCGGCCGAAGGTGCGGTCAAGCCGGTGGCGGAAGTGCTGTCGGAAGGCGGCGCCACCTTCGACAAGAGCCAGTATCTGCCGGGGATCGTCGCCTATTATTCGAAGCCTGATGGCACCATGCTGTCCTTCCCCTATAACAGCTCGTCGCCCATTCTTTATTATAACAAGGATATCTTCCAGAAGGCCGGTCTCGATGTCGATAACCCGCCGAAGACCTGGCCCGAGGTATGGGAAGCCGCCAAGAAGATCAAGACCAGTGGCGCAGCACCTTGCGGCTATACCTCGACCTGGCTGACCTGGATCCATCTGGAGAATTTCGCCGCCTGGAACAATCTTCCTTACGGCACCAATGAAAATGGCCTTGCGGGGCTGGACGTTAACCTGGAGATCAATGCGCCGCTTTATGTGAAGCATTTCCAGGAGATCGCCGATCTCGCCAAGGAGGGCGTGTTCCGTTATGGCGGCCGCACCTCGGAGGCCAAGCAGATCTTCCTCGCCGGCGAATGCGGCATCCTGACCGAATCATCGGGCGGCCTCGGCGATATCGTCAAGTCGGGCATGAATTACGGCATCGGGCAACTGCCCTACGAGCCGGAGGCGGAAGGCGCACCGCAGAACACCATTCCAGGCGGTGCGAGCCTGTGGGTGTTCGGCGGAAAGTCGGACGAGAAGTACAAGGGCATCGCGGCCTTCTTCAATTTCCTCTCCAGCCCCGAGATCCAGGCGCGGCTCCATCAGGTATCGGGTTATCTGCCCGTCACGCTGAAAGCCTATGAGGAAACCAAGGCGTCCGGCTTCTACGAGAAGAATCCCGGTCGCGAGACGCCGATCACCCAGATGATGGGCAAGGCGCCGACCGAGAATTCGCGCGGCGTCCGTCTCGTAAACCTGCCTCAGGTCCGCGATATCGAGAACGAGGAGTTCGAGAAGATGCTGGCCGGGCAACAGACGGCGCAGCAGGCTCTCGACAGTGCGGTCTCTCGCGGCAATGCCGCGATCAAGCAGGCGATCGGCCAGTAATCTTGCCCCGCATCCGTACCTCTCCCCGCAAGCAGGGGAGAGGGAGGCGTTAACGTCGCCGCTTCCTTCTTCTCCCCGTGTGGGGATAGTCCGAAGAACGCAGGCGGATGAGGAGCAATCTGATACACCCGGACCGAACATCATCCTCGGGCTTGTCCCGAGGATCGCCCACAAGAAAACGGAAACGGCGCTGCCATTCATGACAGTGCCTGCAACCGTCCTGATCTATGTTTCTCTGTCGTAGATCCTCGGGAAAAGTCCGGGGATGACGAAGGTAGGCGGCCAGAAGGACCACCCAGTGCCCCGCGCAATCTTCCCCAACAAAGTCCTGCCATATCTGCTTCTGGCGCCGCAGCTCGCGATTACGGCCATATTCTTCTATTGGCCCGCGTCGCAGGCGCTTTATCAATCCATGCTCAGGGAAGACCCGTTCGGTCTCTCGACGCAATTCGTCGGGCTGGCCAATTTCAGGCATGTGCTGGCCGATCCCAATTACCTGCATTCCTTCCAGGTCACCATCATCTTCGCCGTCGCCACGGCCGTGTTCGCCATGGTTCCCGCGCTTTATCTGGCTGTTATGGCCGACAAGGTGGTGCGGGGGCGCGGCATCTATCGCACATTGCTGATCTGGCCCTATGCGGTCGCCCCGGCCATCGCCGGCATGCTGTGGCTGTTCCTGTTCAATCCGTCGATTGGCACGATTGCCGTCATGCTCCGCTCGCTGGGGATCAGCTGGGATCCGCTTCTCAATGGCCCGCAGGCGATGATCCTCGTCGTCGCGGCAGCCGCCTGGAAGCAGATCAGCTATAATTTCCTGTTCTTCGTCGCCGGCCTGCAGGCGATACCGAAATCACTGGTCGAGGCGGCAAGCATCGACGGGGCGGGCGAGACGAAACGGTTCTGGACCATCATCTTCCCGCTGCTGGCGCCGACGAGCTTCTTCCTTCTGGTCATCAACACCGTCTACGCCTTCTTCGATACCTTCGGCATCATCCATGCCGTGACGGGCGGCGGTCCGGGCAAGGCCACGGAGACGCTCGTCTACAAGGTCTATAATGATGGCTTCGTCAATCTGATCCTGGGCGAATCTGCCGCCCAGTCGGTCATCCTGATGGTGATCGTCATCGCGCTGACGGCGGTTCAATTCCGCTATGTCGAGCGCCGCGTGCATTACGGGTGACGGGGAATCAGATGATCGACAACAGACCCTCGCGCCGTATCATTGCTCACACCGTTCTGCTCATCGGCGTCTTCATCATCGCCTTTCCGATCTATTACACCTTCGTCGCCTCGACCCATTCGCTGCAGACGATCCTCAGGCCGCCCCTGCCGCTGATCCCGGGCGGTCATTTTCTCGAGAATTACACAACGGCGCTCTTCGGCGGCATCGGGCGCATCGGCGGCGTCGGCGTCGACCGGCTCCTCTGGAACAGCACCATCGTCGCGGTGCTGATCGCGGTCGGTAAGATCTTCATTTCCATCCTGTCGGCCTATGCGGTGGTCTTCTTCCGCTTTCCGCTGCGCATGACCTTCTTCTGGCTGATCTTCATCACATTGATGCTGCCCGTCGAGGTCCGCATCCTGCCGACCTACAAGGTGATGGTCGATTTCGGGCTGATCGATACCTATGCGGGATTGACCCTACCGCTGATGGCCTCCGCCACCGCGACCCTTCTGTTTCGCCAGTTCTTCATGACCATCCCTGGCGAACTGGTCGAGGCGGCGCGTGTCGACGGGGCTGGGCCGTGGCGCTTTTTCAAGGACATTCTGCTGCCCTTGTCGAAAACCAACATAGCCGCGCTTTTCGTCATCCAGTTCATCTATGGCTGGACGCAATATCTCTGGCCGCTGCTCGTTACCAACCGCAATGACATGGGAACGATCGTCATCGCGCTGCGCAAGATGATCTCCTTCGCCGATGCCGATACCGAATGGCACCTGGTGATGGTGACCTGCATTCTCGCCATCCTGCCGCCGATCCTCGTCGTCGTCCTCATGCAGCGCTGGTTTGTCCGCGGTCTCGTCGAAACGGAGAAATAATGGCCACCCTCGATTTGAAAAATGTCCGCAAGGTCTATGCCGGCGCCGTCGAAGCCGTGAAGAAAGTGGACCTGGCGATACCTGACGGCGCGCTCTGCGTGCTGGTCGGGCCGTCCGGCTGCGGAAAATCGACACTTCTGCGCATGATCGCGGGCCTGGAATCGATCACCGAGGGCGAGATCGTCATCGACGGGCGAGTGGTCAACGATCTCGGGCCTGCCGAGCGCGACATCGCCATGGTGTTCCAGAATTACGCGCTCTATCCGCATATGAGCGTCTATGACAACATGGCCTATGGCCTGCGCAACCGCCGCATGGCGAAGCCCGAAATCGACAGGCGCGTCCGCGAGGCGGCCGCGACGCTCGAACTCGCGCATCTTCTGGCGCGCCGGCCGCGCGAGCTCTCGGGCGGCCAGCGTCAGCGCGTCGCCATGGGCCGCGCCATCGTCCGCAACCCGAAGGTCTTCCTGTTCGACGAGCCGCTCTCCAATCTCGATGCCAAGCTGCGCGGCCAGATGCGCGTCGAGATCAAGAATTTGCAGCGTTCGCTGGGTGTCACCAGCGTCTATGTCACCCACGACCAGCTCGAGGCGATGACGCTCGCCGACATTCTCGTCGTCATGAACGGCGGCAATGTCGAGCAGATCGGCGCGCCACTCGAAATCTACGAGAAGCCGGCGAGCCTGTTTGTGGCGAGCTTCATCGGCGCACCGCCGATGAACCTCCTGGCCCTTAAGCCGGGCGAGGGGCGGCCAGTGCTTGTCGACGGCACCACGATCGGCGGCGAGGGCCTGTCATTTTCGAAGGAAGCGGCAACGCTCGGCATCCGCCCGGAAAACCTGTTCCTCGTGACCGGCGACAGTAACGGCAGCCGGCCGGACGCGACGCTCGACATCGTCGTGCAGGCGATCGAGCCTGTCGGTGCGGAGAGCTTCATCTATGGCGATGCGGGAAAGGAGCGCCTCGTCATCAGGGTGGCTGGCAAGACGGTTGTGGAGCCGGGGGCGAAGATACGCGTTGGCGCAAACGCTGCCGACCTGCATATCTTCGACGAGGCAGGAAAGCGGATATGAGCTGCGCTGCCGCCTGCGGAAATCCAGGCTATATCTGATCGTTATAGGGGCGCTTCGTTTCACCCACCAGCTTGGCGAGATGCGAGAACGACCACGGCGTGTCGGCGCCGGCATTATTGGCAAGCTGCAGCAGCCGGATGGGAAAGCAGACCGCATCCCGGTTGGCAGGCGACAGCTGCCCGGTAATGCGTTCGTCTCCGACGATGGCCGCTTCGGCCTTGCGCAGGGCAGTGTCTATCTCACCCTGCGAGAGTAGTCCCTTGGAAACCAGCAGATGGTTGACCGAGGCGACGGCAAGGCAGAGCCCTTCGAGTTGAAGGTTGGCGGTGTTCATGGCGCATTCCTTCCTTTGGCGATACCGACCTGTCAGCTTACCATGCGCAAGCGTGCCCTCCAAAGACAGGAGCAGATCAGGAAATGAAAAGCCGGAAGCGCGGGCGGCTTCCGGCGATGCTTTGTAGGCCAATCGGCCAGGGATTATTTCTTCTGCGTATCCTGCGGCTGCGGCGGTGGCTGGGAGCCGGCGAGGGATTTCCGTAATATCTGCCATTCTCTCTCATGGCGTTGATAGATATCTGCGGGAATCGTCTGATTGGTCATGAAAACCTCCGGACTGTTAAATGCGGCTTTTAACGCCCGCCCCGTGATCCTGGTTCCATGATAATGATGGCGGAAGCGGGATCGTGAGGATCACGGTTTGAGACAGGCCGTAAGGATTGGCGGGGTATTTCTGCATGTGACCTGATTACCCAATCAATTCAGTATATTCTAGACAAAGTATATACTGGATAAAGACAATGGAATAGTGCATGTTCATCATGTGTTCATGAATATATGTGCAGTTTATTTTCAAGGGACGGATTTATCAACGGGAGTTGTTATGAAGAAACTCTTATCAGCATTTTTGGCAGGGGCGCTTGGCATGAGCATTGCGTTCACATCTGCCATTCCGGTGAGCGCGGCTCCGCTGTTGCCGACAGGCATCGAGACCGGCTCGAATGTCGAACAGATCCAGCACCGTCGGCAGGTCCGCGAGCGTTGGGGCCATCGAGGCGGCGGCCGCCGCGGTGGCTGGGGCCACGGGCCAAGCAGGCCAGGTTGGGGCCATGGACCCAGCAGGCCAGGTTGGGGGCATCACGGGAGATACCGTCCCGGATATTGGGGTGGTCACCGCGGCTATCGGCATTACCGCCATGGATACCGGCGTCACCGTGATGGATGGTGGTATCCTCTGGCGGCTTTCGGCGCCGGCGCGATCATCGGCGGTGCCATCACCAATCAGCCGACCCGGGTTGCGCCGGGCTACAGCAGCGCGCATGTCCAGTGGTGTGCCAACAGGTATCGCTCCTATCGGGCCTATGATAACACCTATCAGCCCTATAACGGCCCGCGCCGCCAGTGTTATTCGCCTTATAGCTGAGTGCGGATCACTACATTCTCTCTGCAAAAGACGGCCCTCCGGGGCCGCCTTTTTATTGCAGGAGAGGGACAGGGCTGATTCCGACGTATGAGCCAGCCATTTATGCATTTCCTGCAAGCCGGTGGACGATGAAGCCGATCGCGGAACCGGATTGGCCTGAAAAAAGCATTTTCAACAGGCAAAACAGGGCAGAATGCTGTTGACCCGCGCTGTCCGCGCACTTATGTTCCGCCGCACTTCCGGGGACGAACCGTTCCCTTCGGGAGCGCGTAGCTCAGCCGGTAGAGCAACTGACTTTTAATCAGTAGGTCCAGGGTTCGAATCCCTGCGCGCTCACCAGTCTCCGTTTTTTCCAACATTACTCGCATTCCGGATCTGGCCCAGGTCTATTCAAGCGTCAAGAACGCGATGCAATGCCCGTCACGGCGAGGCAGACGCGCCGGAATCATTCAGGCAGCGCCGAAGACCGGGACGTTCCGTCGCAAGCGGCTATGTCATTGATAGCATCAATTTTACTAGGTTTTACCGTTCGGAGAGACTAAATCAGGCGATCGGACAGCCGATGGAGTGATGCGCGTGGCGCTTGATGTTTCTTACGTGACGGCAGTTGGCGCGGGTGCGCTTTCCTTCCTTTCGCCCTGCGTGCTGCCGCTCGTCCCGCCCTATCTCTGCTATATGGCCGGCGTCAGCGTCGAGGAATTCCGGGCGGAGAACCCTGCCGACGCGTCGGGCAGGCGGGCGCTGTTCGCCTCCTCCTTCGCCTTCGTCCTCGGCTTTACCACCGTCTTTGTCGCGCTGGGAGCCGGCGCATCGTCGATCGGTGCGTTCCTGCGGGCCTGGCAGCAGGAGATCGCCATCGTCGCGGGCCTCGTCATCATCGTGATGGGATTGAATTTCCTTGGTGTTCTCAGGCTGTCGATCCTCTCGCGCGAGGCCCGCTTCCAGGCCAAGGGTGCGCCGGCCACGCCTGTCGGCGCCTATGTCATGGGGCTTGCCTTCGCCTTCGGATGGACGCCATGCATCGGCCCGGTACTGGGGCCGATCCTGACGCTTGCGGGCGCCAAGAGCACCGTGGGCGAGGGCGCGGCGCTTCTTGCCACCTATTCGCTGGGCCTCGGCATTCCCTTCATCGTGGCGGCGCTGTTCTCCGGCGCCTTCATGCGCTTTCTCGCGAAGTTCCGCGTGCATCTGGGCAAGGTCGAGAAGGTGATGGGCGGTCTTCTGGTTGCCGCCGGGCTGCTCTTCCTTACCGGCGGCATGCAGTCCTTCTCCTTCTGGCTGCTTGAAACCTTTCCCGCACTTGGCCGATTGGGATAGTCCTGGCGTGACATTGGCGTAAGCCTATTTATACGCTTTCGTGATTAGGCTTCGGGTCTATATATGACCTGCCTCAAGCAACCACCGGATATCCATCTCATGACAAGCCGAACCTGCCTCTCGATCATCCTTGCCGCCGGAGAAGGGACACGGATGAAATCCGCCCTGCCCAAGGTGCTGCACCGGATCGCGGGGCTACCCCTCATATGCCATGTCGCCAATGCCGTCCGCGGCGCGGGCGAGGGCGATATAGCCCTCGTCGTCGGCAGGGGCGCGGATGAGGTGAAGGCGGCAGTCGAGAAGGTTTCGCCTGATGTTTCCGCCTATGAGCAGAAGGAACGACTCGGCACCGCCCATGCCGTTCTGGCGGCGCGCGAGGCGATTGCGCGCGGCTATGACGATCTGCTGATCGTCTTCGGCGACACGCCGCTGATCGAGGAGGGCGCACTGACAGAGGCACGCTCGAAGCTCGCCGAAGGATTCGACATCGTGGTCATGGGCTTCCGCCCGGCGGACCCCGCGGGTTACGGACGATTGATAGAGAAGGAAGGACGGCTCGTTGCGATACGTGAGGAAAAGGACGCAACAGCCGAAGAAAAAAGCATAAATTTCTGCAATGGCGGCCTGATGGCGCTGCGCGGCGAACTTGCGCTGGCGCTGCTCGATGCAGTGCGCAACGATAACGCCAAGGGCGAGTTCTATCTGACTGATATCGTTGAAATTGCACATGCCCAGGGACGGAAGGTGACGACCATCGAGGTGCCGGTGGATAATGTGATCGGCATCAACACGCGTGTCGAGCTGGCCGAGGCCGAAGCCATCTGGCAGGCGCGCAAGCGTCGCTCCGTCATGCTCTCAGGCGTCACCATGATCGCGCCGGAAACGGTGTTCTTCTCGCATGATACGCTGGTGGAGGCCGACGCAATCATCGAGCCCAACGTCTTCTTCGGCCCCGGCGTGCATGTCGCATCCGGCGCGCTGATCCATTCCTTCTGCCATCTGGAGGAGGCACGTGTCGGGCCCAATGCGGAGATCGGCCCGTTCGCGCGGCTGCGGCCGGGCGCCGATCTTGGCGAGAAATCGAAGGTCGGCAATTTCTGCGAGGTCAAGAACGCCACCGTCGCCAAGGGCGCGAAGGTCAATCATCTCTCCTATATCGGCGATGCTACGGTTGGCGCCGGCGCCAATATCGGCGCGGGAACCATCACCTGCAATTATGACGGCTACAACAAATGGCGAACCGAGATCGGCGAGGGCGCTTTCGTCGGCTCCAACACATCTCTGGTCGCCCCGGTTTCGATCGGCAGCAATGCCTATATCGCGTCCGGCAGCGTGATCACCGAGAACGTGCCCGACAGCGCGCTCGCCTTCGGACGGGCAAGGCAGGTGACGAAAGAGGGACGCGCGACCGCTCTGCGGGAGCAATATGCGGCGATCAAAGCGGCGAAGAAGGCGGAGAAATGATGAATTTCTTACCGCTTTTGGTGAATTCCATCGCGAAAGAAACTGAAATCTATTGTGAATATCCGAAGCGGTAATCGGCGGTTAGAGCATGTGCGAAAAGATCGGAACACGTTCCGGTCGCGCGGCTGATTTGGGTCAAGGGAAGGGATTGCTTTCATGTGTGGCATTATCGGCATTGTCGGAACAAGGCCCGTTGCACCGCTTCTGGTCGATGCGCTGAAGCGTCTTGAATATCGCGGCTATGATTCGGCCGGTGTCGCCACGCTGGAGGAAGGCGCGCTGGCCCGCCGCCGCGCCGAGGGCAAGCTGGTCAATCTGGAAAAGCGGCTCGCGTCGGACCCGCTCGACGGGATGATCGGCATCGGCCATACCCGCTGGGCCACCCATGGCGCGCCGACGGAGCGGAACGCTCATCCACATGCGACCGAGAAGCTCGCCGTCGTCCATAACGGGATCATCGAGAACTTCGCCGAATTGCGCGCGATGCTCGAATCCGACGGCTATCACTTCCAGACCGAGACCGATACCGAGGCCGTGGCGCAGTTGGTGACACGCGAGATGGACAACGGCAAGACGCCGGTTGAAGCCGTGCGCGAAAGCCTGTCGCAGCTCAAGGGCGCCTTCGCGCTGGCGATCCTCTTCACCGACGAGGACGATCTCCTGATCGCCGCCCGCAAGGGCTCGCCGCTCGCCATCGGCTATGGCGACGGCGAGATGTTCCTGGGTTCCGATGCCATCGCGCTTGCTCCCTTCACCGACACCGTCTCCTATCTCGACGACGGGGATTGGGCGGTCCTGACGCGCAACAGCGCGACCATCTATGATGAGAATGGCGCGGTGGTTTCCCGCGCGATCCAGAAATCCGCCGGCACGGCCTTTCTGGTCAACAAGGGCAACCACCGCCATTTCATGGAAAAGGAAATCCATGAGCAGCCGGAGGTCATCTCCCATACGCTCGCGCATTATCTGGATTTCACCAGCGGCAAGGCCAGGCCGGAGAGTGTCTCGGTCGATTTCTCCAAGATCGACCGGCTGGCGATCTCCGCCTGCGGCACCGCCTTCTACGCCGCTTCGATCGGCAAATACTGGTTCGAGCAGATCGCGCGCATGCCGGTCGATATCGATATCGCCTCGGAATTCCGCTATCGCGAAATGCCGCTGTCGAAGGACAGCCTCGCACTCTTCGTCTCGCAATCGGGCGAAACCGCCGACACGCTGGCGAGCCTGCGCTATTGCAAGAGCCAGGGCCTGAAGATCGCTGCAATCGTCAACGTGAAGGAATCGACCATCGCCCGGGAATCCGACGTGGTGTTCCCGACGCTCGCGGGGCCAGAGATCGGCGTCGCTTCGACCAAGGCTTTCACCTGCCAGCTCTCCGTTCTGGCTTCTCTCGCCATCAAGGCCGGCCGGGACCGCGGCACGATCGATGAAAAGGAAGAGCAGCGTCTCATCCGCCATCTCTCGGTCGCGCCGCGCTTCGCCAATGAGGTGCTGCGCCTTTCGCCGCAGATCGAGGCCGTCTGCCGCGAGCTTATGCTGGTCAAGCACGCGCTTTATCTCGGTCGCGGAACCAGCTTCCCGCTCGCCATGGAAGGCGCGCTGAAGCTGAAGGAGATCTCCTATATCCATGCCGAGGGCTATGCGGCCGGCGAATTGAAGCATGGGCCGATCGCGCTGATCGACGAGACCATGCCCGTCATCGTCATCGCGCCATATGACAAGCTCTATGAGAAGACCGTCTCCAATATGCAGGAGGTGGCGGCGCGCGGCGGGCGCATCATCCTGATCACCGATGCCAAGGGCGCGGCGCATGCCAATGTGAAGACGCTGGATACCATCGTCCTGCCTGACGTGCCGGAGATCATCGCGCCGTTGATCTACGCCCTGCCGATCCAGATGCTCGCCTATTACACCGCCGTTTTCATGGGCACGGATGTCGATCAGCCGCGCAATCTGGCGAAATCGGTCACCGTCGAATAGGACCCGGCCGTTTTCCCGCGATCCCGCCTGCGCCTTCGCATGTCCATCTGGACGTGCGGGCGCGGCATGGCTATTTGAATTGATGCTGGCCATCCGAAAACCGATTCCCGTTTTCCAGCCGATGTTGTAGATCAATTCCGATAATTTTCATGGGGCAGGGCCGATGCAATTGCTGGAGATAACGACATGATGCGGCTCAGGAACTATTTCCTGACCGGAATCGTCGTCACCGCCCCGGTCGCGATAACGGCCTATCTGGTATGGGCCTTTGTCGGATGGGTCGATGGCTGGGTAAAGCCGCTCATCCCGCACGCCTACAACCCGGATAATTATCTGCCGTTCACGGTGCCCGGCTTCGGGCTGATCGTCGCCGTTGTCCTGCTCACTCTCGTGGGCTTCCTGACCGCGAGCATTGTCGGCAGGGCTGTCATCCGGCTTGGCGAATATGTGCTCGACCGGATGCCGCTGGTGCGCAGCGTCTATCGCGGGCTGAAGCAGATCTTCGAAACCGTGCTTTCGGGAAAATCCAATACGTTCAAGCGCGTCGGCCTTATCGAATATCCGCGCAAGGGCATGTGGGCGATCGTGTTCCTCTCCACCGATGCCGAGGGCGAGGTTGCCGATACGCTGGAAGACAGAGCCGGGGAGACGACCGCCGTCTTCCTCCCGACCACACCCAACCCCACCTCGGGATTTCTGCTTTACGTCCCGAAATCCGACATCATCAATCTGTCGATGTCAGTGGAAGATGGCGCCAAGCTGGTCATCTCCGCCGGACTCGTCTCGCCCGAATTCCAGGCAAGGACCAAGGCGCTGGCGAAAGAGGCGGGTGCGGTTGTGGAAACGGAAGAGAGCTAAGCTAACCCGCCCGCAAAAGCCGTACCGCCTCATCTCGCCCGAAGAGATAGAGCAGGAGCCGCAACGCTGTGCCGCGCTCGCTCGCGAGATCCGGGTCGCGTTCGAGGATAAGCCGTGCATCCTTGCGGGCGACTTCCAGAAGATCGCCATGCGCCTCGATGGAGGCCAGACGGAAGCCGGGCGTTCCCGATTGGCGCGTACCCAAGAGTTCGCCTTCGCCGCGTAATTTGAGGTCCTCTTCCGCGATGCGGAAGCCGTCTTCCGTTTCGCGCATGACCTGCAATCTGGCGCGGGACACCTCGCCAAGCGGGCCTTTATAGAGCAAAAGACAGGTGGATGGCTTGTCGCCGCGCCCGACGCGACCGCGTAACTGGTGCAATTGCGCCAGCCCGAACCGTTCCGCATGCTCGATGACGATGACGGTGGCGTCGGGCACATCCACCCCCACCTCGATGACGGTCGTGGCGATGAGGATGCGCGTTTCGCCATTCTTGAAAGCACGCATCGCCTCGTCCTTCTCCGCGCCGCTCATGCGCCCGTGGATGAGGCCGATCTGCTCACCGAAAATGGGCTGCAGCGACTGGAAACGCTCTTCCGCCGAGGTGAGTTCGACGAGCTCCGATTCCTCCACCAGCGGGCAGATCCAGTAGATCTTCTGGCCGTCGGCGATTGCTCCGCGCATCCGCTCCACCAGCTCGTCCATCCGCTCCATGGGAATGGTGGCGGTGGTGATGGGGCGGCGTCCGGCCGGTTTTTCCGTAAGCTTCGAGACGTCCATATCGCCGAAGGCGGTCAGCACCAGCGTGCGTGGGATAGGCGTAGCGGTCATCACCAGCATGTCGGGTGCCGTGCCCTTGGCCGTCAGCTGCAGGCGCTGATGCACCCCGAAACGGTGCTGCTCGTCGATGATGGTGAGCACCAGATCGTGATATTCCACCTTTTCCTGGAAAAGCGCATGCGTGCCGATGATGATGTGGATATCGCCGCTTTTCAGGTCATCGAGGATCTGCTGGCGCTCGCGTCCTTTCTCGCGTCCCGTCAACAGCGCGGCCCTAAGTCCCGCTTTCTCGGCAATGGGCGCGATGGTGGCGTAATGCTGACGCGCCAGCACTTCCGTCGGCGCCATCAATGCTGATTGGCCGCCGGCCTCCGCCGCATGCGCCATGGCGAGGAGGCCGACCACGGTCTTGCCCGATCCGACATCGCCTTGCAGAAGCCGCAGCATGCGTTCCGGCTGCTTCAAATCGGTGATGATATCCTCGACCGCCTTTTGCTGGCTGTGGGTCAGCGAATAGGGCAGGGCCTCCAGCACTTGGTTGACCAAGCGCCCGTCACCGTCGAGCGGCCTACCGGAGAGTTTGCGCGTCTTGAGCCGCACCAGCGCCAGCGCAAGCTGGCCGGCCAGAAACTCGTCATAGGCGAGCCGGCGTCTCGCCGGGCTTTCCGGCGCGATGTCGGCGGGCTCTTCCGGCTGATGCAGCGTTCGGAGTGCCTCTTCATGGCTGAGAAACCGTTCACGCGTCAGAAGCGCCGGCTCGACCCACTCGGGCAGCGGTGGAATGCGCGTCAGCGCCTCGCGGATGGCGCGCGTCAGTGTCTTCGGCGAAAGGCCTGATGTCAGCGGATAGATGGGTTCGACCAGTGGCAGTGACGCCGCATCCTCGATGCTGGCGATATGATCGGGGTGCACCATGGAGGCGCGCCCGTTGAACCATTCCATCCGGCCGGAGACGATAACCGTCTCGCCCACCGGCATGGTTCTCTCCAGCCAGGGCTGCTGCGCGTGAAAGAAGACGAGCGCAATTTCGCCGGTATCGTCATGGCAGAAGACGCGGTGCGGGACATTGCTGCGCCCGCGCGGCGCCGGCTGGTGGCGGTCGACGCGCACTTCCAGCGTGACGATGGCACCTTCCTGCGCAAAGGCGATGCCGGGACGGTTGCGCCGGTCGATGACGCTGTGCGGCGGCAGGAAGAGAAGCTGGCCGACACGCGGCTCGGATGCCCCGGGTCCCTCCGTTCCAAGCAGCTTCGCCAGCAGGACTGCCACTTTCGGGCCGACGCCGGAAAGCGAACGGACCGAGGCGAAGAAGGGATCGAGCAGGGACGGACGCATGACATGGAGCTTTAACGCGTTCGTTTCGCCTTGCAAGGCTGACACGCGCTTCATCCCGCGCTATATGCACCGCAGCACCTTTTCCGCTTCGATGGTTGAGCGGCAATCCGGAGACATAACGGTATGACGGGCAGCACGCGCACGAGCGCTGATCTCGACCCAAGGCGACGCAAGCTCCTGTTCCGCTCCTGGCACAGGGGCATGCGCGAGATGGACCTCATTCTCGGCCAATATGCCGATGAATATATCGCGCAAATGGCGCAAGCCGATCTCGATGAATATGAGCGGCTGATGGAGGTGCTCGACCGCGATCTCCTGAAATGGGTGACGGGCGAGGCCGCCACGCCCGGAGAATACGACACGCCGCTCTTCCGCGACATCATCGCTTTCCGCCAAAAACATTTCCAGCAAGAATGAGAAGCGGTTTCGCGTTCGGAACTGCGTGAAACAAGTGAAATTCTGAAATAAAACCATGCCTGTCTTTTCGAAAATCGGACTGAAACCCGGCCTCGCGCGCCACATCGTCATCGATGGCGTGGCGGATGGGTATGAGGCGTTCGCGCTCGCGCGCATCGTCGAGGAAATGGGCGAGGGCGGTCCGGTCCTCTTCATCGTGCGCGATGGCCAGCGCGCCGCCGATATCGAGCAGGTGCTGGGCTTCGTTCGCCCCGAGCTTCCAATCCTAAATTTCCCGGCCTGGGACTGCCTGCCCTATGACCGCGTGTCTCCGGGCGCTGATGCCGCTGCCCGCCGGCTGGCGGCGATGGCAGGCATGGCCGCGCTTGCCTCAAAGAAGCATCCCGGCATCATCCTGGCGACCGCCAATGCCGTACTGCAGAAGCTGCCGCCGCGCGACGCCATCGCGGGGCAAGTCTTCGTGGCGCGCCCCGGCAACCGGGTCGACATGAACGAACTGGTGCAACGCCTTGAAAGAAATGGCTTCGAGCGTGTTCCGACGGTGCGCGATGTCGGCGAATTCGCCGTGCGCGGCGGCATTCTCGATCTCTATGCGCCGGGCGCGGAGGAGCCGCTGCGCCTCGATTTCTTCGGCGACACGCTGGAATCGATTCGCGCCTTCGATCCGGCGTCGCAACGCACCACCGGCACAGCCAAGGAATTCTCCCTCCAGCCGATGAGCGAGGTGACTTTGTCACCCGATGCGATCAGCCGATTCCGCACCAATTATGTTCAGGCCTTCGGTGCGCCCTTGCGTGACGATGCGCTCTATCAGGCGATCAGCGAGGGTCGGCGCTTTGCCGGCATGGAGCACTGGCTGCCGCTCTTCTACGATGAGCTGGAAACGATCTTCGACCACGCCGGCGAAATGCCCATCGTATTCGATCATCTGGCGCATGAGGCGCTGGCCGAACGCCACAAGATGGTGCTTGACCACTATGAGGCGCGCAAGCGCCAGGGGGAGGGCAAGGAGCCGGGCGATGCCGTGCCCTACAAGCCGGTCGCGCCATCGACGCTCTATCTCTCGCCCGAGGCCATAGAGCGCGCCGCCGCGGAAGCCGGACCCCGCATCGATCTGACGCCCTTCGGCCAGCCGGATATGGCTGGACGTCTCGTCATCCATGCCGATGTGCATAAGGGCCGCAACTTCGCCGAGGAACGCGCCGCCAAGGACACAAACCTCTTCGAAAGCGTCGTCAGCTATATCGGAACTCTGCGCGCCGACGGCAAGAAGGTGCTGCTGGCAGCCTGGAGCGAAGGCTCGCTCGACCGCCTGACGCAGGTCCTGGACGAGCATGGGCTCGAAAAGATCGAAACGGTTGAGAACCTCGGCACAGTCAAGGCGCTGTCGCGCGACAAGATCACGGCCACGGTTCTCTTCATCGAAAGCGGCTTCGACGCCGGCGATCTCGTCGTGGTCGCCGAACAGGATATCCTTGGCGACCGGCTGGTGCGCCATTCGAAGCGCCGCAAGCGTGACCGCGATTTCATCAGCGAGGTCGGCGCGCTTGCCGCGGGCGATATCGTCGTCCATGTCGATCATGGCATCGGCCGATTCGTCGGTCTGCGCACCATCACAGCCGCCGGCGCGCCGCATGACTGTCTGGAACTGCATTATGCGGGCGACGACCGGCTGTTTCTGCCGGTCGAAAATATCGAGCTTCTTTCCCGCTATGGTTCGGAAGGCTCGGAAGCGGTGCTCGACAAGCTCGGCGGCGGCGCATGGCAGGCGCGTAAAGCACGGCTCAAGAAGCGGCTTCTCGAGATCGCCGGCCATCTGATCCGTATCGCCGCAGAACGCCAGATGCGCGGCGCGCCGGTGTTGACCCCACCAGACGGCGTCTATGGCGAATTCGCCGCGCGCTTCCCCTATGACGAGACCGAGGACCAGCAGACCGCGATCGACGCCGTATTCGAGGATTTGGCCGAGGGCAAGCCGATGGACCGCTTGATCTGCGGCGATGTCGGCTTCGGCAAGACGGAAGTGGCGCTACGCGCCGCCTTCATCGCGGCGCTTAACGGCTATCAGGTGGCGGTGGTCGTGCCGACGACGCTTCTGTCCCGCCAGCACTACAAGACGTTCTCGTCGCGTTTCCACGGGCTGCCCATCCGCGTCGCCCAGGCTTCGCGCCTCGTAGGCAGCAAAGAACTCGCCCAGGTCAAGAAAGAGACCGCCGAAGGCAAGATCGATATCGTCGTCGGCACTCATGCGCTGCTGGGGCAGGGCATCAAGTTCAACAATCTCGGGCTTCTCATCATCGACGAGGAGCAGCATTTCGGCGTCAAGCACAAGGAGCGGCTGAAGGAGCTGAAATCCGACATCCACGTGCTGACGCTTTCGGCAACGCCGATCCCGCGCACCCTCCAACTGGCGCTGACCGGCGTGCGCGAACTCTCGCTCATCACCACGCCGCCGGTCGACCGTATGGCGGTGCGCACCTTCGTCTCACCCTTCGATCCGCTGGTCATCCGCGAGACGCTGCTGCGCGAGCGCTATCGCGGCGGCCAGAGCTTCTATGTCTGCCCGCGCATCTCGGATTTGACCGAGGTGAAGGAGTTCCTCGACGCCCATGTGCCGGAGCTGAAAGTCGCCGTCGCCCATGGCCAGATGCCGCCGGGCGAGCTCGACGACATCATGAACGCCTTCTACGACGGCCAGTATGACGTGCTGCTCTCGACCACGATCGTCGAATCGGGTCTCGATATCCCGACCGCCAACACCATGATCATTCATCGTGCCGACATGTTCGGCCTGGCGCAGCTTTATCAGCTACGCGGCCGTGTCGGGCGTTCCAAGCAGCGCGCTTTCGCGCTCTTCACCCTGCCGCCCAATAAGATGCTGACGCCGAACGCCGAGCGCCGACTGAAAGTGCTGCAGTCGCTCGACACACTGGGTGCTGGCTTCCAACTGGCGAGCCACGACATGGATATCCGCGGCGCAGGCAATCTCCTGGGCGAGGAGCAATCCGGCCATATCAAGGAAGTCGGCTTCGAGCTTTACCAGCAGATGCTGGAGGAGGCCGTGGCCGAGCTCAAGGGTACGGGCGAGGTCGAGGACGCGCACTGGTCGCCGCAGATTTCCATCGGCACGGCCGTCATGATCCCCGAGAGCTACGTGCCGGACCTGCAATTGCGCCTAGGCCTCTATCGCCGTCTCGCTGATCTGGAGGAGCCGCAGGAGATCGACGGCTTCGGCGCGGAATTGATCGACCGCTTCGGCCCGCTGCCGGACGAGGTCCAGCATCTCCTGAAGATCGTCTTCATCAAGGCACTGTGCCGCAAGGCGAATGTCGAGAAGCTTGACGCAGGGCCGAAGGGCGCCGTCATCCAGTTCCGCAACAAGACGTTCCCGAATCCGGCAGCGCTGGTGAAGATGATCGGCGAGCAGGGCTCGATGGCGAAGATCCGCCCGGATCAGGGTGTCGTCTTCATCCGCGACTGGCCGACACCGGAAAAGCGCCTCAACGGCGCGGCGGTGATCATGACGCAGTTGGCGAAGATCAGTGAGATAGGGAAATAGCGAGTAGTGAGATAGTGAAGGGTGTATCTTCTACCTCACTCAACGATCCTCAGCCAGCCCCGGCTCGAACCCGTCGGCCGCCTGACGGATGGCATCGGCGAGCACATCGGCCGGTTGCGCGCCCATAACTGCATATTTCTGGTCGATGATGAAGCAGGGGACGCCGCGCACGCCGATGCGCTGGGCGGTTTCGATCTCCTGCCTGACGCTTTCGCGGTCGGCGTCGGTCGCGAGCAGGGACGCCACGACCTGGCCATCCATTCCTGATGCGGAAGCTGCATCAACCAGCACCTCGTGATCGCCGATATTGAGCCCCTGTTCGAAGTAGAACGAGAAAAGCTTGCCCACCAGCTGGTCCTGTGTTCCGGGCCCGGCCTGCGACGCCCATTGGATGACGCGATGCGCGTCGAGCGTGTTAGGAGATACCTCTATGGCGTCGAAATCGAACTCGATGCCTTCTTTTTCGCCGATCTTTATCAACTGGTCGTGCATCTCGTCGGATCGCGACGTGCTGCCGAACTTGTCCTTGAGATAGGCCTTGCGGTCCTTGCCGCCGGGCGGAATGGTGGGATCGAGCTGGAACGGCCGCCAGCGGACGATCACCTCGATCTCGGGCAGGAGATCGAGCGCGCTCTCCAGCCGCTTGCGGCCGACGAAGCACCATGGGCACACCACGTCGGAAACGACGTCGATGGTGATCTGCTTGTTCATTATTTGCCGCTCTCCAATGTGATTGCTGCTCCCCTGCCGCCTATGTGGGGTCATGCCACCATGTTGGCAACTGGAATCCATAGAGAGACGGGTTTTCCGGATGCTTTATCCGCGACCATCGCGCGATCCATTGCTTCGGCAGATGGTAGAGCGGGATATAATAGCTGCCGGAGATGAGGACGCGGTCGAGCGCGCGCACCGCGCTGACGAAATCTTCCTGGCTGCGGGCTTCCAGCAGCGCCTCGATCATCGCATCGACGGCGGGATCCGCGACGCCCGCATAGTTGAAGCTCCCCTGGGCATTGCGCGAGGCCGAACCCCAGCGCGCCCATTGCTCGTCACCCGGCGAAAGCGATGCCGTCAAGGCGCCGAGGATCATATCGTAATCGAAGGTCTGCAGACGTTGCTGGTACTGTGCGTCGTCAACCGTGCGGATCGTGGTGGCAATGCCGAGCCGCTGCAGCGTGCGGGCATAGGAGAGGCTGACCTTCTCCTCCTCCGTCGTCCGCGTCATGATCTCGAAGGTGAACGGATTGCCTGATGGATCGAACGCTGTGCCGTCGTGAAAGGTGAAGCCGGCCTGCTTGAGCAGCTCATAGGCTTTCTTGGCCGTCTCGCGGTCGCGGCCGCTGCCGTCGGTCGTCGGTGGGCGATAGGTGCCGTTCATGACGTCGGGCAGCACATTGCCGGGGAATTCCGCCAGAAGGGCCTTTTCCCGCGCATCCGCCGGGTGGCCGATCGAGGAAAGAACTGAACCGTCCCAGAAGCCGGCGGTCCGCTCGTAAAGGCCGGCGAAAAGATTGCGATTGGCCCATTCGAAATCGAACAGCTCGGAAAGCGCCCGCCTGACACGGGCGTCGGCGAATTTCTCCCGCCGCGTGTTGAAGACGAAACCAAGCATGTTGGCCGGCGTCCCCTTGGAAAAGCTGTCCTTGACGACGCGTCCCTGCGCGACGGCCGGAAAATCGTAGGATTTCTCCCAGCGGATCGGGTCGCCCTCGATCAGGATATCGACAATGCCTTTCTTGAACGCCTCGAAAAGGGCGGTCTCGTTGCGGAAATATTCGACCGTGATCGTATCGTAATTGTCGAAGCCGCGCTTGGAAGGCAGGTCCTTGCCCCAATAGTCCGGATTGCGCTTGTAGACGATGCGCTCGCCCGGCTGCACCCTATCAACGAGATAGGGGCCGCTGCCGATCGGGGCCTTGAGCGAGGCGTTGCCGAACGTGTCAGGGTCGATGGCATGTTTGGGCAGAACCGGCATCGTCGAGGCAACGAGCAGCGGAAACTCGCGATTCGACTTGTCGTTGAAGGTGAAACGGACACCGTGTTCGCCGACTTTTTCGATGCTGGCGATTCGGTCCATGCGGTTGTTGAAGGGCGGGCGGCCTTTCTCCGTCAGCAGCTGATAGGTGAATATGAGGTCGTCCACCGTGATCGGTTGGCCATCGGACCACCTGGCTTGTGGATTGAGCCCGAACTCGATCCATTTGCGGTCGGGATCCATCTCCACCTTTTCGGCGATCAGACCGTAGAGCGTGAAAGCTTCGTCGCGCGAGCGCTGCATCAGCGGCTCGAAGACCAGGTTCCCATATTCCTGATCGAGGAAGAGGCCGCGTGCCGTGGTGCGCATGCTTTTCAGCACGAACGGATTGAGGCTGTCGAAGGTGCCGACGACGCCATAGGTCATGCTGCCGCCTTTTGGCGCATCGGGATTGGCGGAGGGAAAATGGCTGAAATCGGCGGGCAGGGCCGGCTCACCATGCATGGCGATGCCGTAGGTCGGCTCGGCCTGGGCCGATACCGGGCCAGCGAGGCCGATTGCCGTGGCGATGAATATGTTTCGGATAAATCTGCCGAGCATTTCGGTGTTTCCAGTTCCCGCAACCTGCCTTGGCCGCTGATTCGCGGCCAAAACTAACATGGCTCTTATAAGAGGAAATATGGTAGGTTGTTGGTAGACGCGAATATGGCACGCTCTTGGTCCAGGCGCCGGTTTCCTCCCAAAAGGGGCTCACGTCGGATAAAACGACGCTGGATTTGCTGGAGCAAGCAGTGTAACACCGCCTGCGAGTTGGGTCCTGAACCTAAAGGTCACGCTGTTGCCGCATTTGGGCACCACTGACTGGCCAAACTGCGACCATCAATGGAAACCGAGATCAGAGTGTTGAAAGGAACCTGTTGATCATGTCCATGACGAAGACATACGCTGCCGCCTCTGCCGTTGCTGGCGCGTTCGCCTTGCTTGCAACCGCGACCCTTCCGGCGTCTGCGCAGCAGCCTCCGCAGGGATGGTTCAAGGTTTGCTCGAAGCAGGAAGACAATGACATCTGCAACACGCAGAATATCGTCACCGCCGATTCCGGCCAGCTGCTGACAGCGGTCAACCTGATCGAGATCAAGGGCAAGATCAACCGCAAGATCTTCCAGGTTTCCGTTCCCACCGGCCGTCTGATCCAGGCGGGCGTCGGCTTGCAGATCGATGCCAACAAGACGCAGAAGATCGATTACGGCATCTGCTTCCCGGACCGCTGCATCGCCGAAGTCGCTCTGTCCGACGATCTGGTCAATGCACTGAAGAAGGGCGGCAAGCTCACCCTGACCTCCGTCAATTTCCAGAACAAGCCGAACCCGATCAGCGTTTCGCTCACCGGTTTCTCGCAGGCGTTGACTGGTCCGGGCCTGCAGCAGCCGGAACTGGAAGCCCGCCAGAAAGAGCTCCAGGAAGCGGTTCAGAAACGCCAGAAGGAATTCGAGGCCAAGATGAAGGCGGAGCAGGAAAAGGCCAAGGCCGGCAACTGATCTGACCAAGCCTCAACGAATGGAAAAGGGACGCCGTGAGCGTCCCTTTTTATTTGTGATGAGGCCCGCGCGAGCAGTCCTCAATGCGCGTGCTGCGCCTTGACCCTGTAGACACCATTTTCCACTTTCTCGAACAGATCCTTTATCTGTGGATGGCGCAGCGGCTCGCCGCTGTTGTCCGGCAGGAGATTCTGTTCCGAGACATAGGCGATATATTCGCTTTCCGCGTTTTCGGCGAGCAGATGGTAGAAAGGCTGATCGCGGCGCGGCCGCACGTCTTCGGGGATCGATTGATACCATTCTTCGGTATTGGCAAATTCCGGATCGACATCGAATATGACGCCGCGAAAGGGAAAGAGCCGATGCTTCACAACCTGCCCGATCTGAAATTTTGCATGCTTGATCTGTGTTATGCCCATCGTCTTTGATATCACAACCATATGCTGAGCCCAGGTTGATCCAGACCTATCAGTCATTAGCACATTTGTATCCATTAAAAATCAACGGTTTGCTTAACTGATGGTCAGCATCCTCAACCTTGTTCTACCTTTCTTCGGATTGATATTCATCGGTTTTGTCGTTGCCCGCATCACCCGGCAGCCTGTCGAGGCGCTGGGCTGGATGAACACCTTTATTATCTATGTGGCGTTGCCGGCTCTGTTTTTCCAGCTTTTGTCGAAAACGCCGGTAGCCGAGCTCACACAGTGGCGGTTCGTCGTCGGGACCACTCTATCGACCTTCGCCATATTCCTGCTGATGTTCGCAATCGCCATGGTGCGGTCGCGACGCGATATTGCGAGCAGCACCATCGAAGGGCTTGCCGCCGCCTATGGCAATATCGGCTATATGGGGCCGGGCTTGGCGCTGCTTGCCTTCGGGCCGGTCGCTGCCGTTCCAGTCGCCATGATCTTCTGCTTTGACAACATGCTGCATTTCACCGTCGCGCCGCTGATGATGGCGCTTGCCGGCGATGAGAAGCGCGGGCCTCTGGCGCTGATGCGCGACGTGGTGCTGAAGATCGTCACCCATCCGTTCATCATCGCCACCATCGTCAGCATCACCGCCGCAGCCTTTCAACTGCAGCCCCCGGCCGCCGTGGCACGCATGATCGAGTTTCTCGCCGGCGCCGCCGCGCCCTGTGCGCTGTTCGCCATGGGCGTTTCCCTGGCCTTGCGGCCGGTGAAGCGTGTGCCGAAGGAGCTTTACCTGATCGTGCCGATCAAGCTGATCCTGCATCCGCTGATCGTCTATGTCGCGCTCAATCTCATAGGCAGTTTCCCGCCCGTCTGGGTATTCTCGGCCATGCTGATGGCGGCGCTGCCGACGGCTACCAATGTGTTCGTCATCGCCCAGCAATATGGCGTCTGGGTCGAGCGCGCCTCTACCAGTATCCTGGCGACCACCGTCATCTCGGTGGTCACGCTGACGGCGCTGCTTTATTGCATCAAGGAAGGGCTATTGCCGCCCGACTTTCTGATCGCCCGATGAGAAGATGCTGCCGAAGCCGCTGCCGGGGCGCATGCCCTCGCGCATGAAGAAGCCGCGCAGCGGCGCAAACGAGCGCAGGAGCTCCAGCCCCAGGCTGCGCGCGACCTGCGCCGGCAGGAAACCCGTCAGCAGCGAGCGGTTCAGCGCGTCGACCGAGCCCGTGCGCGCCAGGACATCAGGCCGCCGCAGCCGGTCATAGGCACGGGTGACGTGGTCCGATCCCGCATCGTCCGGATCGGCCTTCAATGCCTTCAGAAGCGTTTCGACATCGCGGATGCCGAGATTGAGTCCCTGAGCGCCGATCGGCGGGAAGACATGCGCGGCCTCGCCGACGAGAATGGTGCGGTTGGCGGCGAAGGCGGTCGGCACCAGCCCCGAGAGCGGCCAGGCCTGCTGCTTAGTTTCGACCGTGACCTTGCCGAGCATGGAGCTCATCCGCTCCTCGACATGGTCCGCCAGCGCGTCCGGCTCGAGCGCCATCAGCCTGTCGGCAAGCGCCGGATTGGCGACCCAGACGAGGCTGGACCTGCGGCTGGGCAGGGGAACCTGGGTGAACGGACCATCTTCCGTATGGAATTCGGTCGAGATATTCTCGTGCCCAAGCGCATGGGCGAAGGAGAGCACGACCGCCGTCTGCGGATAATTCCAGCGCCGGGTGCGGATGCCGGCCGCTTCCCGGGCCAGCGAGGCGCGCCCGTCGCAGGCGACGAGAAGTTGCGTGGAGAGCTTCTCCCCGTCTTCCGTTTCGATGACCACTTGGTCGGCCGCATGGCTGTAGGTGGCCGCCGGCGAAAGGACGCGCCTGATCCGCGGCTCGGCGTCGACGGCATCGGCAAGAACCTTGTTCAGGACCGTGTTCGGCATATTGTAGCCGAATGCCGTCTCGCCGATCTCGCCGGCGTGGAAGGTCACGGTGGGGCTCCGGATCAGCCGGCGGGTGGCGTCGACGATCCGCATCGTGGCAAGCGGCGCCGCTTCCGGTGAAATCGCGTTCCAGACGCCCAATTGCTCCAGAAACGCGATCGCCGGCATCATCAGTGCCGTGGTGCGCTGATCATTTTCGCTTACCGCCGGGCCGACGAGCGCCACTGCATGCCCTTTGGCTGCAAGCGCCAGGGCCGCGATCATTCCCGCCGGACCACCGCCCGCAACAACGATTTCCTTCTCAATCCTGCCGACCATCTTCACTTCCTCGCGCCTCGATCCGTCCGAAACTGGCACTATCCTCTCGCCGCATCATCTATGTCCGGACGAGGCAAAAGACACGGAAAAAATCGCCATGGGGTCATCTTCCATGGGAAGAAATGCGTTTTATGGGATAACTCGCTTGCTCTTTGAGCATTATTGGCGAAAAGCTGACCGCAAGGGTACGTCTCCGGGACAGGGCAGAAGGAATCGGCAAAACACGTGAAAGCGAAATTGTCTGGAAAAATCAGGACCAAGAAAGTCACCGCGCCGCAGGCCCGCGCCTTTTCGGTTCATCTGCTGACGGCGTCCGGCTCATTTCTGGCGTTTCTCTCGATCGTTGCGGCGAGCGAGGAGCGCTGGACCGCCATGTTCTGGTGGCTGGGCCTTGCCCTGTTCGTTGACGGCATAGACGGACCGATCGCCCGCAAGCTGGACGTGAAGGATGTCCTGCCCACCTGGTCCGGCGAACTCCTCGACAATATCATCGACTATGTCACTTACGTGCTGATCCCCGCCTTCGCCCTCTACCAGAGCGGCTTCATGGGCGAGGGGCTTTCATTCCTGTCGGGCGCGATCATCGTCATGTCGAGCGCCATCTATTATGCCGACACGAGCATGAAGACGAAGGAGAACTTCTTCAAAGGGTTCCCCGTCGTTTGGAATATGGTGGTCTTCACCCTGTTCATCGTCCAGCCGGGCGAGTGGATCGCCTTCGCGACGGTGGTCATCTCCGCCATCCTGTCCTTCCTGCCCATCAATTTCCTGCATCCCGTGCGGGTCATCCGGCTGCGCCCGCTCAATCTCACCATTTTCCTTCTCTGGTGCCTCCTCGGCGCGGTAGCGCTGCTCTATGCGCTGGAAGCGCCGCTATGGGTGCGCATCGGCATCTCCGTCACTGGCATCTATCTCTATTGCATCGGCGCCATCATGCAGTTCTTCCCGCAATTGGGGCACAAGGGCCCCACCGATAATGGAGTGCAACCATGATCCAAGCCATACGCGTTCATGAGATCGGCGGCCCCGAGGTGCTTATCCATGAAACGATGGAGCTCGGTGAGCCGGGGCCGGGCGAGGCAAAAGTCCGGCATGAGGCCATCGGCCTCAATTTCATCGACGTCTATTTCCGCACCGGCCTCTACAAGGCGCCGTCGCTGCCCTTCATTCCCGGCAGCGAAGGCGCCGGCATAGTCATCTCCGTCGGGCCGGGCGTTACGCATGTGAAGCCGGGCGATCGCGTGGCCTATGTCACCACGCCGGGATCCTATGCCGAAGAGCGCATCGTTGCCGCCGATCGCCTGGTGATCGTGCCGGATGCCATCGATCTCAGGACCGCCGCCTCCATCATGCTGAAGGGCATGACGGCCCAATATCTCCTGCGCCGCACCTATCCAGTGAAGAAAGGCGACACGATCCTCTTTCACGCGGCGGCGGGCGGCGTCGGTCTCATCGCCGGGCAATGGGCGAAACATCTGGGCGCGACCGTGATCGGCACCGCCGGCTCGCCGGAAAAGGTCGAGCTCGCCAAGGCCAATGGCTATGATCACGTCATCAATTACCGCACCGAGAACTTTGCCGAGCGGGTGAAGGAGCTGACCGGCGGGCAGGGCGTCGAGGTGGTCTATGATTCGGTCGGCAAGGATACCTTCCCGGCTTCGCTCGACGTGTTGAAGCCGCTCGGCATGTTCGTCTGCTTCGGTCAGTCTTCCGGCCCGATCCCGCCATTCGACATGGGGCTCCTGGCGCAGAAGGGATCGCTCTTCGCCACGCGGCCGTCGATCTTTGCCTATATCGCCAAGCGGCAGGACCTCGAAGCCTCAGCGAAGGACCTCTTCTCCGTCATCGAAAGCGGCGCTGTGTCGGTGAAGATCAACCAGACCTATGCGCTGAAGGACGTCGCCAAGGCCCATTCGGATCTCGAAAGCCGCAAAACGACGGGCGCGACCGTGCTCATTCCGTAAGCGGTTGAGCCTGCTGCATCTTTGATGTGCGAAATTCGCCGGCCGCGAGCTTTTCCACTTCCCAATATTGCGGGGGCTGCATAAGATTGCCCGCAATAAGCCTTTTGGGGAACTATGTCACTCACCTCAACCGACCAGCCGCTTCTGGATGCTCGCCGGATCACCAAGACGTTCGGTAGTCTCGTAGCCTGTGACGCGATCGATCTCGTCATTCAGCCGGGCGAGATTCACGCGCTGCTCGGCGAAAACGGCGCGGGAAAATCCACCTTCGTGAAGATGCTGTTCGGCTCGCTGCAGCCGGTTTCGGGCGAGATCTTCTGGAAAGGCCGGCCGGTCAGCATTTCAAGTCCCGCCGTCGCGCGCTCGCTCGGCATCGGCATGGTTTTTCAGCATTTTTCGCTGTTCGATTCGCTGACGGCCGCCGAAAACATCGCGCTATCGCTCGATAAATCCATTCCGCTGTCGGATATCGCGAGCCGCGCGCGCGACATAGGCGAGGCTTACGGGCTGCCGCTCGATCCGGACGCTCTGGTCGGCGATCTCTCGGTAGGCGAGCGTCAGCGCATCGAGATCATCCGCTGCCTTCTGCAGGAACCGGATCTGATCATCCTCGACGAGCCGACATCGGTGCTGACCCCGCAGGAAGCCGACCGCCTGTTCGTGACGCTCGAACGGCTTCGCGCCGAAGGAAAGTCGATCCTCTATATCAGCCACCGGCTGGAGGAGGTGAAACGGCTCTGCGACCGGGCGACCGTGCTGCGCCATGGCAAGGTCGTGGCCCATTGCGACCCCCGCAAGGAGACCGCCGCATCCCTGGCGCGCATGATGGTCGGCACCGACATCCGGATCGTTCATCGTAACCCGCCGAAGGGCGGGGACGGCGAGGCCAGGCCGCTCCTCGAAATCGCCGGGCTGAGCCAGCCGCCGCGCGGACCCTTTTCCACGGCGCTGCGCGACATGCAGCTGGTCCTGCATGCCGGCGAGATTGTCGGGATTGCCGGCGTCGCCGGTAACGGGCAGGGCGAATTCTTCGAGGCTGTGTCGGGCGAAGTGCTGCAGATCGCGCCCGACATCGTTCGCATTGGCGGGATCGCCGCCGGGCGGGCGGGCATTTCACGGCGCAGGGAACTCGGCGCGGCATTCGTTCCCGAAGAGCGTCTGGGGCACGGCGCCGTGCCGGAATTGCCGCTGACGGATAATCTCTTTCTCTCCCGATACGCGACCGACAGCGGGACATTTCTGCGCGGCGGAGCACTGAAAGTTCTGGCGCAGAACGCATTGCAATCCGCCGTAAAGCGCATCGCCAAGACGATGGATGTGCGCAAGAGCGGTGAAAATCCCGATGCATCTGCCTTGTCAGGCGGGAATTTACAGAAATTCATCATCGGGCGGGAACTCGATCGCAAGCCCGCCGTCCTGGTGGTCAACCAGCCGACATGGGGTGTCGATGCCGGAGCCTCGGCCCATATCCGGCAGGCGCTGATCGATCTGGCGCGCAGCGGATCCGCCGTCTTGATCATCAGCCAGGATCTGGATGAATTGCTGGAAATCTGCGACAGGATAGCGGTGATGAATCACGGCACCCTTTCCGAAGCGCTCCCTATAGGCGAGGTGACGCTGGAGAAGATCGGTCTGATGATGGGCGGTGCCGATGCGGGGCATGAGATTGCGGGCGGAATGTAATGCGTATCGAACTGGTCAAACGGCCGCAACATTCGGTTCTGTTCAGCGCGCTTTCCCCGGTGATCGCCCTGCTGCTGACGCTCGTCGCCGGCATGGTGCTTTTCGCACTGCTCGGCAAGCCCCCGCTCGGCTCGCTCTACGTCTATTTCGTCGAGCCGCTTCTGGAAGTCTGGTCGCTGCATGAACTTCTGGTCAAGGCGGCGCCGCTGATCCTCATCGCGGTTGGCCTTTCCCTCTGCTATCTCTCCAACAACTGGAACATTGGCGCCGAGGGGCAGTTCATTGCCGGCGCCATCGCCGGATCGATCCTGCCCGTCATGTTTCCCGATTTCCAGTCCTGGATCGTGCTGCCGCTGATGCTCCTGATGGGTATAGCGGGAGGTGCCGCTTATGCCGCCATTCCAGCTTTCCTGAAGGTCCGCTTCAACACCAATGAAATCCTGACGAGCCTGATGCTCGTCTATGTCGCGCAATTCTTTCTCGACTGGCTGGTGCGCGGGCCCTGGCGCAACCCGGAGGGCTATAATTTCCCCGAAACCAGGCAGTTCAACGATGCCGCCATCCTGCCTGAGATATGGACAGCATCCGGCCGCGCTCATTGGGGCATGGTTCTGGCGCTTGCCGCCGCGGTCGCGCTCTGGTTTCTCCTGTCGCGCACCATGAAGGGTTTCGAGGTCAAGGTGTTGGGCAGCAGCCAGCGGGCAGGGCGCTTCGCCGGCTTCAGCCCTGCCAGAATGACTTTCTTCGTCTTTCTTGTTTCCGGTGCATGCGCCGGCCTTGCCGGCATTGCCGAAGTCTCCGGCGCGATTGGTCAGCTCAGGCCCAGCATTTCACCAGGCTACGGCTTCACGGCCATCATCGTCGCCTTTCTCGGGCGGCTCAATCCGCTGGGCATCGTCGCCGCAGGGCTCGTTCTCGCCTTGTCTTATCTCGGCGGCGAGGCCGCGCAGGTCTCTATCGGCATTTCGGAAAAATCGGCCCGCGTCTTCCAGGGCATGATCCTGTTCTTCGTCCTGGCGAGCGATACCTTGATCCATTACCGCATCCGGTTCGTCCCCACGCCCGGCGCAACGGTTGCGGCCAAGCCGGCTGGGGAGGGATGACCATGGAAATGACGCAGGCCATCCTCCTGACAGTCGCCACCGCCGCCACGCCGCTGCTCATTGCCGCGATCGGCGAGCTGGTGGTGGAGCGCTCCGGCGTTCTCAATCTCGGCGTCGAGGGCATGATGATCATGGGTGCGGTGACGGCATTCGCCGTTGCGCAATTAACCGGCTCCGCATGGCTCGGCATGTTCGCGGCCATTCTGGCGGGCGCCGCCTTCTCGGCCCTCTTCGGCTTCCTGACCCTGACGCTGGTGACCAATCAGGTGGCGAGCGGGCTCGCGCTCACCATCCTGGGCCTTGGCGCCTCCGCCATGATCGGCGAGAGCTTCGTCGGCCTGCCGGGCGTTCGGCTGGAGCCCATCCATATCCCCTATCTTACGGAGCTGCCGCTGGTCGGCCGGTTCCTGTTCGGCCAGGACCCTATCTTCTATCTCTCGATCCTCCTCGTCGCAGGCGTCGCCTGGTTCCTCTTCCGCACCCGGGCCGGATTGACGCTGCGCGCGATCGGCGACAATCACGGTTCGGCTCATGCGCTGGGCGTCCATGTGATCCGCACCCGCTATCTCGCCGTGCTCTTCGGCGGTGCCTGCGCCGGGCTTGCCGGGGCGCAGCTCTCGCTCGTCTATGTACCGCAATGGGTGGAGAACATGACGGCCGGCCGCGGCTGGATCGCGCTCGCGCTGGTCGTCTTCGCGTCATGGCGGCCTTGGCGGGTCCTGATCGGGGCCTATCTCTTCGGTGCGGTGACGATCGGCCAGTTGCACACGCAGGCGCTCGGCTTCGGCCTGCCGTCGCAGTTTCTTTCTTCGCTGCCCTATCTGGCAACCATACTGGTTCTTGTCTTAATCTCGCGGAACCGGCGCCTGACGATGATGAACACTCCGACCTCGCTCGGGAAGCCATTCGTCCCGGACCGCTAAACGAGAAATGCAAGGGAACATTCCTGTCTTTCAGGATGGGTATTTAACAGGAGAACAGGCAATATGAAAAAGATGCTTCTGGCGCTGGCCGCCGTGGCGAGCTTCGCTTTGAGCGGCGCCGCCCACGCTCAAGAGGAGAAGCTCAAGGTGGGCTTCATCTATATCGGCCCTCCCGGCGATTTCGGCTGGACCTATCAGCACGACCAGGGCCGCAAGGCGCTCGAGGCCGCGCTCGGCGACAAGGTCGAAACGACCTATCTGGAAAACGTGCCGGAAGGCTCGGATGCGGAACGCTCCATCGAGCGTCTGGCGCGCGCCGGCAACAAGCTGATCTTCACGACGTCCTTCGGCTATATGGATGCCACAATCAAGGTCGCCAAGAAATTCCCGGATGTGAAGTTCGAGCACGCCACCGGCTACAAGACCGCCGAGAATGTCTCGGTCTATAATTCGCGGTTCTATGAGGGCCGTTACATCCAGGGCCAGATCGCCGCCAAGATGTCGAAGGCGGGCGTTGCCGGCTATATCGGTTCTGTTCCGATCCCCGAAGTGGTGCAGGGCATCAACTCCTTCATGCTCGGCGCCCAGTCGGTCAATCCGGATTTCAAGGTGAAGATCATCTGGGTCAATTCCTGGTTCGATCCGGGCAAGGAAGCCGATACCGCCAAGGCGCTGATCGACCAGGGCGTCGACATCATCACCCAGCATACCGATTCCACCGCGGCGATGCAGGTGGCGGCGGAGCGCGGCATCAAGGCCTTCGGTCAGGCTTCGGACATGATCAAGTTCGGCCCTGAAACGCAGCTGACCTCCATCGTCGATGAATGGGGCCCTTATTATATCGAGCGCGCCAAGGCCGTTCTCGACGGCACGTGGAAATCGCAGAACATCTTCCACGGCATGCACGAAGGCCTCGTCGTCATGGCGCCTTACACCAACATGCCCGACGACGTGAAAAAGATGGCCGAGGAAACCCAAGCCAAGATCACCTCGGGCGAGTTCAAGCCCTTCACCGGCCCGATCAAGAAACAGGACGGCTCGGAATGGCTCAAGGAAGGCGAAACCGCCGATGACAAGGCCATCCTCGGCATGAATTTCTATATCGCCGGTATCGACGACAAGCTGCCGAAGTAAGGCGGCGCGATAGCGGTAGGAGAAGAGGGGCGCCGGGAAAGCGGCGCCCTTTTTTGTTTCGTCTGGAGCGGTTTTCGCTTTGATGGATTGGGGGCTTTTTAGATAGCGATGGCCTTAATGTCCCATCACTGGTGAAGTGGCGTTGTTCCGGAATGGATCCTCGGGTCAAGCCCGAGGATCCATGCCTGAACAGTCCAAACGGACACCGCTTCGCAGTTTAGGCACCCTGCGAAGACACTTCATACAAATGAAAACGTCAATGTTTCCGACTTAAAGACGAACTGCCCTAAATATCCAGCTCCTCGACGAATGCCGCGCGCTCCTGGATGAAGCGGAAGCGGGCGTCCGGCTTGGTGCCCATCAGATCGTCGACGGCGGCTTTGGTTTCCGGCGCCGTCTCCTCGGCGATCTCGACCTGGAGCAGCATCCGCTTGCGCGGGTCCATTGTTGTTTCCTTCAATTGCTCGGCGCGCATTTCGCCGAGGCCCTTGAAACGCCCGATCTCGATCTTGCCCTTGCCGGTAAATACGGTTTTCAGCAGTTCGTCCTTATGCGCGTCGTCGCGGGCATAGGCCGTCTTGCCGCCCTGGCTGATGCGATAAAGCGGTGGAACAGCCAGATAGAGATGCCCGCCACGGATCAGGTCAGGCATTTCCTGATAGAAGAAGGTGATCAGCAGCGAGGCGATATGCGCGCCGTCCACGTCAGCATCGGTCATGACGATGACGCGGTCGTAGCGCAGATCCTCCTCGCGATATTTGGACCGCGTGCCGCAGCCGAGCGCCTGGATCAGATCGGCGATCTGCTGGTTGGCGGAGAGCTTGTCGCGTCCTGCACTCGCCACGTTCAGGATCTTGCCGCGCAAGGGCAGCACGGCCTGGCTCGCACGGTCGCGCGCCTGCTTGGCGGAGCCGCCGGCCGAATCACCTTCGACGATGAAGAGCTCCGCGCCCGCGGCCGCATTCTGCGTGCAATCGGCAAGCTTGCCGGGCAGGCGCAATTTGCGCACGGCGGTTTTGCGGCTGACTTCCTTCTCCTGGCGCCGGCGCACGCGCTCCTCGGCGCGCTCCACCACCCAGTCCAGGAGCTTGGAGGCTTCCTGCGGAGAGGCTGCGAGCCAATGGTCGAAAGGGTCGCGAATGGCGTTCTCGACGATGCGCTGGGCTTCCGTCGTCGCCAGCCGGTCCTTGGTCTGGCCGACGAATTCCGGCTCGCGGATGAAGACCGAGAGCATTGCGGCGGCCGAGATCATCACGTCGTCGGTGGTGATGATCGAAGCGCGCTTGTTGTTGGTCAGCTCCGCATAGGCCTTCAGCCCGCGCGTGATGGCGAGGCGGAAGCCCGCCTCGTGCGTGCCGCCTTCCGCCGTCGGAATGGTATTGCAGTAGGAATTGACGAAACCGTCGCCGCCATGCCAAGTGATGGCCCATTCCACGGCGCCATGTCCGCCCTGTTTTTCGGTCTTGCCGGCGAAAATCTCGCGCGTGACCTGATATTCCTTGCCGAGCGACGCCGCGAGATAGTCCTTCAGCCCACCGGGGAAATGGAACACCGCCTTATCCGGCGTGTCTTTCTTGGGGTCAAGCAGCGAAGGATCGCAGCTCCAGCGGATTTCGACGCCGCCGAAGAGATAGGCCTTGGACCGCGCCATGCGGTAGAGCCGCGCCGGATCGAATTTGGCATGCTTGCCGAAAATCTCATGATCCGGGTGGAATCGTACACGTGTACCGCGCCGGTTATGCACCTCGCCCAATTCCTCAAGGCCGCCTTGTGGAATGCCGCGCGAGAAGCGCTGGCGGTAGAGCTTGCGCCCGCGCGCCACTTCCACTTCCAGGAAATCCGAAAGCGCGTTGACGACGGAAACGCCGACGCCGTGCAGGCCGCCGGACGTCTCATAAGCCTTGCCGTCGAATTTGCCGCCGGCATGGAGCTTGGTCATGATGACTTCGAGCGTCGATTTGCCCGGCACCTGTGGATGGTTTTCGACGGGAATGCCGCGGCCATTATCCGTGACCGTCAGGAAACCTTCGGCATCGAGATTGACCTCGATGAAATTGGCGTGGCCCGCCACCGCCTCGTCCATGGAGTTGTCGATGACTTCGGCGAAGAGATGGTGCAGCGCCTTCTCGTCCGTGCCGCCGATATACATGCCCGGGCGCAGGCGCACCGGCTCCAGTCCTTCCAGAACGCGGATGGCGGAGGCATTGTACTCGTCATTGTCGCCGCGCAGGGGTGTGCTGCGCGGTGCAGATGGCGCTGTGACCGGCTGAACGGGCGAGGGCGCCTTGCCCGTCGTCAGCGGCACGACGACTGCCGGCTCGGCGCTATGCTGCGCCGCCTGGCGTTCCCGCGCATTCTCCACAACCCTCGAGAAGAGATCGTTACTGTCATCCATATGGTTGGACCGGCCCCGTTTCAGTCATTCACTCAGAAATCGAATCACCCGGATAGTGCCATGCTTCGCCGCTAAAGGCGACCGAGGTTCGCCTTCCGTTCCCATGATGCCTCATCATATCCGGGGATTGTTTTCCAATTCTTAACCACGGTTTGCGGCAAAAAGGTGAGAAGCCGCTTCCCCCATGTCGATAAACGCCCATGGCGCGGCGTTCGGCAATGGCGTATGGGAATCTCCACGCTTCCTTTGCCGCAGCCTATGCAGGTCCCCCGATGCAGGAAAAAACGCAAGCCCCGGTCATGCAGCCCCATGTCAAGGGCATGATCGTCATGACCAGCGCGATGCTGTTCCTGCCGCTCCTCGACGCGATCGGCAAATGGCTCGCCACCGTCGATAGCCTGCCGCCGGCAACCATCAGTTTCTCCCGCTTCTTCGTCCAGTCGCTGTTGACGCTGGTCATTCTTCTGGGGATCGGCGGAGTAAAGGTGCTGAAAACCCGCAATCTCATGGGGAACCTGATCCGCGGCGCGCTGATGGGGCTCGGCAGCCTCTGCTTCTTCACGGCGGTCAAATACATGCCGCTCGCCGATGCGATCGCGATCTTCTTCGTCGAGCCGCTGCTCCTCACGCTGCTTTCGGCGCTCATCCTCAAGGAGGAGGTGGGCTGGCGGCGCCTGACGGCGGTCGTGGTCGGCTTCATCGGCACGCTGATCGTCATCCAGCCGAGCTTCGAGCTTTTCGGCTGGGTCGCGCTCCTGCCGCTCGGCACGGCGGCGTGCTTCGCGGTCTATCTGATCCTCAACCGCAGATATGCCGTCGCCGACAGTCCGCTGGTCATGCAGTTCTATGCCGGCATCGGCGGGGCGGCATTTTCGGCGCTGGTGCTCGGTGTCGGCGAGACGTTCGGCCATGCCGATATGGGGTTCGGCCTGCCCACGGTGACGCTCTCATGGTGGCTGCTGGTGGCGATGGGCGCGATTGCCACCATCGGTCATCTCTTGGTGGTGCAGGCCTTCCGCCTCGCGCCGGCATCGATGCTGGCGCCGTTCCAGTATTTCGAGATCGTCATGGCCGTATTTGTGGGGCTCGTCGTCTTCGGCGAGTTTCCGACACCGTCAAAATGGCTCGGCATCCTCATCATCATCGGATCCGGCATTTATGTCTTCATGCGCGAGCGCAGCAGGAAGGCCGCGGAGGAGGTGCCGGAAGCGCTTGTCTGATGCTCTTCCGGTATCGCATGTCTTTGTTGTAGAACTTTGCGCGAGGGAGGAAAAAGCCGGATGTTCAAGAAGATACTGATCGCAAACCGCGGTGAGATCGCCTGCCGTGTCATCAAGACGGCGCGCCGGATGGGCATTGCGACAGTTGCCGTTTTTTCGGATGCCGATCGCGACGCGTTGCATGTGGAAATGGCCGATGAGGCCGTGCATATCGGCCCGTCCGCTGCTGCCGAGAGCTATCTCGTCGCCGAAAAGATCATCGAGGCCTGCAAGCAGACCGGTGCAGAGGCCGTGCATCCCGGCTACGGCTTCCTTTCCGAGCGCGCCTCCTTTTGCGAAGCGCTGGAAAATGCCGGCATCGTCTTTATCGGCCCAAAGTCGAAAGCCATCGTGGCGATGGGCGACAAGATCGAATCGAAGAAATTCGCCAACGCAGCTAAGGTGAACACCGTTCCGGGTTTCCTCGATGTCATCACCGATGCGGCCCATGCCGAGCGGATCGCCGGCGAGATCGGCTATCCCGTCATGATCAAGGCTTCGGCAGGCGGCGGCGGCAAGGGCATGCGCATTGCGTGGAATGCGGCCGAGGTGCGCGACGGTTTCGAGCGCGCGCGCTCGGAGGCGAAGAGTTCCTTCGGCGACGATCGCGTCTTCATCGAGAAATTCATCGTCGAGCCGCGCCATATCGAGATCCAGGTGCTGGCGGATGCCCATGGCAATTGCCTTTATCTAGGCGAGCGCGAATGTTCGATCCAGCGGCGCAACCAGAAGGTCGTAGAGGAAGCGCCGTCGCCTTTCCTCGATGAAGCGACGCGGCTCGCCATGGGCGAGCAGGCCGTGGCGCTGGCCCAGGCGGTGGATTACCAGAGCGCCGGCACCGTCGAGTTCATCGTCGACAAGGACCGCAATTTCTATTTCCTCGAAATGAACACGCGGCTGCAGGTCGAGCATCCCGTGACGGAACTCGTCACGGGCATCGATCTCGTCGAAGCGATGATCCGCATTGCCAGCGGGGAGAAGCTCAAGCTGCGGCAGGAGGATATCAAGCTCAATGGCTGGGCGATCGAAAGCCGCCTCTATGCCGAGGACCCTTACCGCAATTTCCTGCCCTCCATTGGCCGGCTGACACGCTATCGCCCGCCCGCCGAGGGACCTTCCGGCAATGCCGTCATCCGTAACGATACGGGCGTGGTAGAAGGCGCTGAAATCTCGATGTTCTACGACCCGATGGTCGCCAAGCTCTGTACCTGGGCGCCGACGCGTATCGAGGCGATCGACGCCATGGCTGATGCGCTCGATACCTTCGTGGTCGATGGCATCGCACATAATATCCCGTTCCTCTCGGCGCTGATGCAGCATCCGCGTTGGCGTGAGGGGCGGCTTTCGACCGGGTTCATCGCGGAAGAGTTTCCAGAGGGCTTTCAGCCGATCGCTCCTGATGAGACCGATCTGAAGATTTTGGCCGCAGTAACGCTGGCTGTCGAACTTGTCCGCAAGGAGCGCCTCGATCATTTCGCCGATCGGCTGCGCCCGCATTCCGGCCGGATCAATCCGAACTGGGAAGTGAGGATCGGAGAGCGCTATTTCCCGATCGAGCTTGCGGAGGCAAATGCCGTACCGCCCGTTACGCTTGTCCTGACCATCTGCGGCGAAAACGTTCGGCTGCACAGCCCATGGAAGCCGGGCGAAATCATCTGGCGCGGGGAGATCGGCGGGCATTTCGTCAATGCGCAGGTCCGGCCGGTGCTCAATGGCGTGCGGATCGATTGGAAAGGCATGTCGGTCACATCGCGCGCCATGTCGCCGCGGATCGCCGAGCTCGACCGGCTGATGCCGGTAAAAACGCCGCCGGACACCTCCAAAATGCTGCTTTGCCCAATGCCCGGGCTGGTGGTCTCCATCAATGTGGAGACGGGGCAGGAGGTGAAGACCGGCGAGACACTGGCCGTGGTCGAGGCGATGAAGATGGAAAACGTGCTGCGCGCCGAGCGTGATCTGATCATATCCGCGATCAATGCGAAGAAGGGCGACAGCCTCGCCGTCGACGCCGTGATCATGGAGTTCGAATGATCAGCGATTCGCGGCGATAGAACCGAAAACGCTTCCAAATGCCTTGGCGAGCGCCAGGTCGAGGTCCTGCATGGTTAGCGGCAGTCCGAGATCGACGAGGCTTGTCACGCCGTGCTCGGTTACGCCGCAGGGCACGATGCCGCCGAAATTGGCAAGCTCCGGCTCGACATTGATGGCAATGCCGTGGAAGCTCACCCAGCGGCGCAGGCGGATGCCGATCGCTGCGATCTTGTCTTCCGCAAACGATCCATCGGCAAGCCGCGGCTTTTCCGGCCGTGTGACCCAGACGCCGATACGGTCCTCGCGCCGTTCGCCCTTGACGTTGAATTCGGCAAGCGTCCGGATAATCCAGTCCTCGAGCGCTGTAACGAAGGCGCGCACATCCTCGCGGCGACGCTTCAGATCGAGCATTACATAGGCAACACGCTGGCCAGGGCCGTGATAGGTATATTCGCCGCCGCGCCCGGTCTGGTAGACGGGAAACCGGTCGGGGGCGAGCAGGTCGCTCTCCCTGGCACTGGTGCCGGCGGTATAGAGCGGCGGGTGCTCGACAAGCCAGACGAGCTCCGGCGCGGTTCCTTCGCGAATCGCCGCAACGCGTGATTCCATGAAGGCGAGGGCGGCGGAATAGTCGGTCAGCCCCTCGGCGACGAGCCACTCCACCGGCGGTGAACCGTCAGTGGGGAGAAAGGTGGCTGGGAGGGCCGAACGCTCTCTGCGCCGACCCGTTTCGGAGCTTTGTAGCTCGCCTTGAATGGAAGAAATGGGATCATCTGTCGTCATGATGGTCCCATATGGACTTTTTGACGCCGAACTTCCAGACGGCATCTCATGCCGATAACAAGGTTGTCATCGGGCAAACTCGCGAAACTTGCGGGAAAACATCAACTTCTTCCCTCTAAGAGAAGAATGGTGCGGTCGAGAAGACTCGAACTTCCACGGGTTGCCCCACAGCGACCTCAACGCTGCGCGTCTACCAATTCCGCCACGACCGCATCGTGGTAGGGCCGAACTCATCGGCTCGCGGCATGTAGCAAATCGATCTGGGGGAAACAAGCCCAATATCGGCTTTGAAGCGTCTTTTTTCAAAGCCCTGGAAGAAGGGCATGTGAACGGCCGCATACCTCTGGGAAAATCCACTGACCGGCAAATTCCCGACCGTGGTTGCAGTGGAGCGGTTGAGGCATGGATTACAGTGACAAGCACTGGAATGACGGCAATTTGGCTGCTGAATCCTGATGTTCAACGTTCCCGCCTGCCCGGCGGGTTTCGGATGGGCGAAATCATCTCCACGCCCTAAACGAGAACCTTCTGCAGCCGCTTGATATCGTTGAGATGCTTCATCGTCTCTTCATAGCCGATGCTGATGGCCTCGTCGGCGCGATGGAATTCGGTGAGGCCGATATGGCCGACTGTCGGCATAAGCGAAATATCAGGTGGATCGCCGGCCATGCGGGCGCGCGAGATGCGATCCTGGATGATGTTGAAGGCTTCCATCATCACGCCGGTGATTCCAAGGCGCGTCTCGCGCTCCATCCGGCCGTCATTGCGATGACCGGGTATTTCCGCCTCGAGCAGCTGCTCCTGCTGCTGGCTGACATGCTTGACCACCGCAGCCCGGCCGAACTGATCATAGTGCAGGTTGACGGCGAGGACGAGCGGCTGTTCGTTCGCCCGGCATACAGAGACGGGGACCGGATTGACCAAGGCGCCGTCGACCAGCAAGCGACTGCCCAAACGCACCGGCTCGAACACGCCGGGCAGGGCATAGGACGCCCGCATCGCCGTCACCAGCGGACCATTGGAAAGCCATATCTCGTGACCGGTGCGCAATTCGGTGCAAACGGCCGTGAACGGCTTCCGGAGATCCGCGAAGGTCACGCCTTCCAGATGCTCGCGCAGCCGCCCGTCAAGCTTCATGCCGCCGAACAGGCCGCTGCCGCGAAGGGTGATATCGAGCAGATTGAACATACGCCGCCGCGTCAGCCCGCGTGCGAATTCCTCGAGCTCGTCGAGCTTTCCCGCCAGATAACAGCCGCCGACCAGGGCGCCGATGGAGGTGCCGGCGATCATCGATATCTCGATGCCTGCTTCCTCCAGGGCTCTCAGGACGCCGATATGCGTCCAGCCGCGAGCAGCACCCCCGCCGAGCGCCAGCGCGATCGGTGTCTTGTGCTCCCTGGGCCGGTTCACCGGCTCATCGGGCTGTTCGGGCTGCTGGAGGAGCGTGTTCTTCACATCGCTGCTCGCCGCACCGTTCCCCGCGCCGCCATTTTCCGAAGCCTGGCGATTTTTCCGTGAAACCCATTCGAGCACACCAATCACTCCTCATCGAACCGTGATGATTTTAGAAAGGATAGGTATCCAATGAATAAATATCGCAGAAAAATGGCGGCGTGTATCGCTACACAGGCTTTTGATGGGACGGGCGGGGCTGAAGGATCGTTCGATCGCAGGACGGGACTAATCCTTGGTAAGTACGGCCGCGCCATCTTTCGCCGAAATCGTGCGATAGAAGCAGGAGCGCCGGCCCGTATGGCAGGTGGGCCCGTCGCCCGCCACCTTAACCTTGAGCCACAGGGCGTCCTGGTCGCAATCGGTGCGGATTTCGGTGACCGTCTGCAGGTTTCCCGACGTTTCGCCCTTCTTCCACAGCGTCTTGCGCGAGCGCGACCAGTAATGGGCTATGCCGGTCTCAAGCGTCAGCCGCAGCGCCTCCTCGTTCATATGGGCGACCATCAGCAGCATGCCGTCGCCCGCATCGGTAACAACGGCGGTGATGAGGCCAGCGGCATCGAAACGCGGCGCGAAGATCGCGCCTTCTTCATTCTCGGCCTTGTCGGTGTTGGGTTCTGGAAAGTGGGAGGTCATGGTGCACCCGGGGACTGGCTGTCTGCGGCTCTTAAGCGAAAGCGGCCGGGCAGGGGATCGCAATCCACCTCGCCCAAGCCGTATGGGTAAGCAATGCGCGGTCAGCCGTGCCGCACCATCGTCATGAAGCGCACCTGCTCGTTGACGTCCTCGTGATACGTCCCCTTGAAGGTGGTGGTGATGGTGGTCGATCCCTGCTTGCGGATGCCGCGCATCGCCATGCACATATGGTCGGCCTCGATCATCACGGCGACGCCGCGCGGCTGCAGGATCGTGTCCATGGCGTCGGCGATCTGGGCGGTGATGCTCTCCTGCGTCTGCAGACGACGGCCGAAAATATCCACCAGCCGCGCGATCTTGGAAAGGCCGACGACCCGGCCGGCCGGCAGATAGGCGATATGCGCCTTGCCGATGATCGGCAGCATGTGGTGCTCGCAGTGCGAGTGGAAATTGATATCCTTCACCAGGACCGGATCGGCGTAGCCGGCGACTTCCTCGAAGGTGGTTCCGAGCACCTCCTCGGGCGATTCCTCATAGCCGGAGAAGAGCTCCTTATAGGATTTCACCACGCGCTTCGGCGTCTCGAGCAGGCCTTCGCGGTCCGGATTGTCACCGGCCCAGAGCAAAAGGGTACGCACGGCGGCTTCGGCTTCCTGCTGCGTCGGGCGTGTCACAGTTTTCTTTCCCTGGCGCGCGGAGCTCTCGCGGAGGTTCAAAATAGCGTCCATCAGTATCTCCCGTAGTCTCCTTCGAGGAGGAGACGAGTTAAACGGACAATACAACGATGCGCTGTCATGAGCGGGACGGTGTATTGATAGGCGGACGGGCCGTTTCGGCTCCCATCCTCTTCTCTGCGAGGCGCGATATGGCGGTTCGGCCTTGGCGCTCGCAGGTCACCCATATTATATAGATTGAAATTTGCATATTCAAAGAGCACCGCAGCGACAATATTTAGCGCTGGCGCGAAGGACGGCGACTATGATCGATGAAATTTATAACGCACGCATATTGGAATTTGCCGGAAACATTCCGCGGATCGGGCGCCTCGATGCACCGGATGCCAGCGCCACGGCCCATTCCAAGCTATGCGGATCGACCGTCACTGTCGATCTCAGGATGCGGGACGGCGTCGTTACCGATTTCGCCCATGACGTGAAGGCATGCGCGCTCGGGCAGGCGTCCTCTTCCATCATGGCGCGTCAGGTGATCGGCGCCACGACGGAAGAGCTGAAGGCCGTGCGCGAAACCATGCTGCGGATGCTGAAGGAAAACGGGGCGCCGCCGCAAGGACGTTTCGAGGACCTGAAATTCCTGGAGCCGATACGCGATTACAAGGCGCGCCACGCCTCGACCATGCTGACCTTCGATGCGGTTGTCGATTGCATCGAACAGATCGAGAAAAAGAGCGCTGCCGCGGCCTGAGTGATGTGCCATTCCCATCCGCATGATCCGGCGACCGCCCGTCCAAAGCGCTATAGCCGCAATTTCGATGGCTCCTGGCATAAGACGCCGGACCGTCTCGTCGGAACGGCGCTGGTGCGGCTCTACCAGCTGACCCTGTCGGGCTTCATCGGCAATTCCTGCCGTCATCTGCCGACCTGCTCGGAATATGCCTATGAGGCCATCGCCCGCCATGGTCTCTGGGCCGGCGGCTGGATGGGGCTGTTCCGCGTCATGCGCTGCGGGCCGGGGGGCACGCATGGGCTCGACCCCGTGCCGGAAACGCTGGATCCGGAATTTGCCTGGTATCTGCCCTGGCGCTACTGGCGCTGCTCGGCTTGCAAAAACTGAAAGGTGGCTCGGTGTTTTTAGCCGCATGATCTTGTCCAAAGTTAAGCGACTTTTCGAGATCATGCTTTAGCTCCTTGAAATACAAGGTGGCATCGCGTCTTTTTTGAGCCGCAATTTGCCTGCATTTCCCTCCCCGGACGTTCACATTCCAGCGAGCCATCATGCTTAAATTGTCGAGCCGTTCTTCGCGGCTTATCGCATCCCTTATGCTTGGCCTTGGTGTTCTTTATGCGCCTGCCGCCACGGCAAACTCCTCCTGGGTCGTATTCGATGCCGGTAGCGGGCAGATTCTCGGCCAGGACGACGCGCATATGCAGCGGGCCCCTGCCTCGCTCGCAAAGATGATGACGCTGTATCTCGCCTTCGAGGCCCTGAAGACCGGCAGGCTGAAATGGGACGAGGCCATGCCGATTTCGAAAAATGCGGCCGCCAAGGTTCGCATGAAGCTCTATCTGAAGCCGGGCGAGACGATTACGGTGCGTGATGCCATCAATGGCATGATCATCGTTTCGGCAAACGATGCGGCAACAGTTCTGGGCGAGTATATGGCGGGATCGGAAGCGGGGTTCGGCCGTCTGATGACGGCACGCGCCCGCCAGCTAGGCATGAAGAGCACATTCTTCGTCAATCCCTCCGGCCTCACGGCGAAGATGACGCAACTTACCACCGCCCGCGACATGGCCGTGCTCGGCATGGCACTGCGCCATGATTTTCCGGAGGAATTCGCGCTATTCTCGCAGCGGTCGTTCACCTTCCGCAATCGGGTGCTGAACGGCCACAACAATCTGATGTACCGTTATCAGGGCGTTGACGGCATCAAGACCGGCTATACCGCTGTATCGGGATACAACCTCGTTTCGTCCGCCGTCATCAACAACAAGCATCTGGTCGGCGTGGTGCTCGGCGCGACGTCGGCCCGGCAGCGGGACGACCAGATGGCGAAGCTGCTGACACGCTATGGCGAGGAGAATGCGGAGACCGGGAAGGAACTCATGGCGGCGGCGAAGTCGCAACCTGCCATTGAGGTGGCTGCCGCCGCGCCGAAAACGGACCCGGTCGCTGATTTGATCGAGGATTCTCGTGTCGAACAGGGTGATGGCGGCGCTGAAATCACGTCTACTTCTGACAGGATATGGGCGATTCAGCTCGGTGCGCCACCGACTCTCGCGGGCGCTGAAAGGCTGCAGGCGGAGTTGCGCGCCGCGGTAGATAAAGTGGCTCCTGGGTTGAAGGCGGTCATTTCGCCAGCCGAAAAACGCCGCAAGGTCTATCGTGTGCGTTTTGCCGGGTTCCGGGATTCGGCTGCTGCGGGCAAGGCTTGCGGGCAGTTGAAGCGCCAGCGGATCGACTGCCTTCCGATCCAGAATTGATGTTCCCATCGCCAGATGAGCGACCGCAACCCGGCTTGTGTCGCGGCCGGGTTGTCATGCTTTACTGGTTTAGCAAATGGGGTTAGAAGCCAGGCGTCTTTTATGTTGAACCACCCGCATTCGTTGGCGGGACTGGATAGGATATACCGATGAGCAACCTCGTTTCCCTAGAATTCCCCGATGGCTCTAGGCGCGAATACGACGCCGCGATGACCGGCGCCGAACTGGCGGAATCCATCTCCAAATCGCTGGCCAAGAAGGCAGTTGCCTATGCCATCGACGGCACGGTGCGCGATCTCTCGGACCCGCTGACGGCATCCGGCAAGGTGGAAATTCTCACCCGCGAGGACCCGCGCGCGCTGGAACTGATCCGCCACGACGCGGCGCATGTGCTGGCGGAGGCGGTTCAGGAGCTGTGGCCGGGAACGCAGGTGACGATCGGACCCGTCATCGAGAACGGTTTCTACTACGATTTCGCCAAGAACGAGCCTTTCACGCCCGAAGACCTGCCGGTGATCGAGAAGAAGATGCGCGAGATCATCGCGCGCAACAAGCCGTTCACCAAGGAAGTCTGGTCGCGCGAAAAGGCCAGGCAGGTTTTTGCCGAGAAGGGCGAGGCCTACAAGGTCGAGCTGGTCGATGCGATCCCCGAAGGACAGGACCTCAAGATCTATCATCAGGGCGACTGGTTCGACCTCTGCCGCGGGCCGCATATGGCCTCCACGGGCCAGATCGGCAATTCGTTCAAGCTGATGAAGGTGGCCGGCGCCTATTGGCGCGGCGACGCCAACAATCCGATGCTGTCGCGCATTTACGGCACCGCGTTTGCAAACGACAACGATCTCAATGCCTATCTCCATATGCTGGAGGAGGCGGAGAAGCGCGATCATCGCCGCCTTGGACGCGAGATGGACCTCTTCCATTTCCAGGAGGAAGGGCCGGGTGTCGTCTTCTGGCATTCCAAGGGTTGGCGCATGTTCCAGAACCTTGTCTCTTATATGCGCCGCCGTCTCGACGGCGCTTACGAGGAGGTGAACGCGCCGCAGGTGCTCGATTCCTCGCTCTGGCAGGCCTCGGGCCACTGGGGCTGGTACAAGGAGAACATGTTCAAGGTCGAGTGCGCCGACGACGAAGCCGAGGACAAGCGCGTCTTTGCGCTGAAGCCGATGAACTGTCCCGGTCACGTGCAGATATTCAAGCATGGCTTGAAGTCCTACCGCGATCTGCCTATCCGGCTTGCTGAATTCGGCGCCGTCCACCGCTACGAACCCTCGGGCGCCCTGCACGGGCTGATGCGCGTGCGCGGCTTTACACAGGACGATGCGCATATCTTCTGCACCGAGGAGCAGCTTGCCGAGGAATGCCTGAAGATCAACGATTTGATTCTCTCCACCTATGCCGATTTCGGCTTCGAGGAGATCCAGGTCTTCTTCTCGACGCGGCCTGAAAAACGCGTCGGCTCCGATGCGCTCTGGGATCACGCGGAAGAGATCATGGGCGGCGTTCTGAAGCAGATCGCTGAACGCTCGGGCGGTCGTATCAAGACGGCGATCAATCCCGGCGACGGCGCCTTCTACGGCCCAAAATTCGATTACGTGCTGAAGGACGCCATCGGCCGCGAATGGCAGTGCGGCACGACGCAGGTCGATTTCAACCTGCCGGAGCGCTTCGGCGCCTTCTATATCGACAAGGATTCGGAGAAAAAGCAGCCGGTGATGGTGCATCGCGCCATCTGCGGCTCGATGGAGCGCTTCCTCGGCATCCTGATCGAGAATTATGCCGGCCATTTTCCGCTGTGGTTCGCGCCCGTCCAGGTGGTGGTCGCCACCATCACCTCCGATGCCGACGATTATGCGCGGGATGTGGTGCGTCGCCTGAAAGCGGCGGGGCTGATCGCCGAGACCGATCTTCGCAACGAGAAGATCAATTACAAGGTGCGCGAGCATTCGCTCGCCAAGGTGCCTGTCATTCTCGTCTGCGGCAAGCGCGAAGCGGAAGAGCGCACGGTCAACATGCGTCGCCTCGGCTCGCGCGACCAGGAGCAGCTAACGCTCGATGAGGCGATCGCACGGCTTGCCGATGAGGCGACCCCGCCCGATATCCGGCGGCGGAATGAGGCGCTGGAGAAGGCAGACGCATAAAACAGGAAAGCCGTGGAAGAAATTCCGCGGCTTTCTTCATTCAGATTGTGAATAGTTCCGGCTAATCCAGCGAATCGCCGCCAGTCGGCTCATAATCGCTGTTGGCGAGAACCTCGACCTCTTCGTTCTGGCCCGAAACCACCTTGAAATCGCGCTGATAGATGCGGTCCTTGTTCTTGGCGATGGCAACATATTCGCCTTCGGCAAGAACCATAGAGGCATAGGCGCCGACGCTTTCGCGCACGGGATCGCCCGATGCGTTGACGATCGACCAGGAGGTGTCGGCCATGGCCTCGCCGCCGCGCTCGCGCACCAGCTTCATCGTCACCTGGGCGGCGCGGTGTTCCACCGTCGCCTCGGTCAGCTTGCCCGCTTCGACGCGGATGTCGGCCCGGATGATGGCGTTGGCGGATCCGTAATTGGAAACGACGTGATAGGTTCCGGTGTTGAGACGCACGACGCTGTCCGGCTTGACGTTGGGAATGATCAGCGAGCGGTCGCTGGCATTGTCTTCATCGCCTTCATAGATCGAGAAACGCAAAAGCTTTTCCGGAATTTTGCCGCCGTCAGGCAGCACGGCATTGAGCTTCAGCCCGCCCGCATCAAGGACCATGCTCTCGTGCCGCGTGCCCTTCTCCATGGTAATGCGCTTGGTGGCTCCGGCGCGGCCGTAGGCGACATGCACCAGATAGCTGCCCGCGGGCAGATGAAACGAGGTCGTGCCGCCTTTCGAACTGGCGATCAGCAGCAGCTTGTCGTCGTCACCCGGCTCCGGCGAGAAGATACGCCAGACGAGGCCCCGCTCGATATCCGGATCGCCGTTCTTCAGCTTCGCTTCCAGGATGAGCTCGGACGTGTTGGCGAGCGGCCTGTTCTCCGGCGCCTCGGGATTTGCATATTCGCTGAGGCCGGGAAGATTGAAATTCGGCGCGGCCAGCTTTTCCTGCGCCAGCACCTGCGGCGCAAAGGCAAAAGCACTCGCCCCCGCGATCAGTGGAAGCAGCGTGGCCCGGTATCCGAGGCATCGTATCGAGGAAAATACGCGGAGGAGTCCCATGTAAAGTTTTTGAGACCAAACCAGTGGCAATTTCAAGGCTGAAAATTTTGCCGCCTGTCTTTACACAGGGGCTTCCAACGCCGAAATAAGGGGCTACCCTCCAGCCGTTCATTCACAGGACAAAATCTTGACATCTCCCGTTCTCGATTTCCTGCTGCAGCGCAGCTCGACACCCATTTCGGCCATTGGCGAGCCAGCGCCCGGCGATGAGGATATCCGGACGATGCTGCGCGCCGCCACCCGCGTGCCCGATCATGGGCGGCTGACGCCATGGCGCTTCATCATCTATCGGGGCGTGGCGCGCGAGGAGGTGGGGCAATATCTCGCCGCACTCGCCGAGGAGCGGGAAGGCCCATTGCCGGAGGCGCGGCGCGAACAGGAGCTGAAACGCTTTGCCCGCGCGCCGCTCGTCATCGGCGTGATCTCCTCGCCGGTCGCGCATGAGCGCATCCCCGAGTGGGAGCAATTCCTGTCGGCGGCCGCGGCGGCGATGAACCTTTGCATCGCGGCCAATGCGCTCGGCTATGCGACGAACTGGATAACCAACTGGTATTCTTCCGACGAGAAGGGACGGATGCTGCTCGGGCTCGCCCCGCATGAGCGGGTTGCCGGCTTCGTCCATATCGGGACATGCGACGTGAAGGTACCCGAGCGCCCGCGCGCCGAACTTTCCGAGATCATCTCCGAATATGCCGGCCCCTGGCGGGAGGTGGATTGACATGTTCTATGAACCGCAAAATGGGCACGGCCTGCCGCACGATCCCTTCAAGGCCATTGTCGTGCCGCGGCCGATCGGCTGGATTTCGACGCGCTCGAAATCGGGCGCAATCAATCTCTCCCCCTATTCCTATTTCAACGCCATTTCCGATAACCCGCATCTAGTGATGTTCTCATCGAGCGGACACAAGGACAGCGTTACCTTCGTCGAGGAAACCGGCGAATTTGCCGCCAATCTGGTGAGCCACGACCTCCGTGAGAAGATGAATGCGAGTTCGGTGAACGCACCGCGCGGAGTGAGCGAATTCGATTATGCCGGGCTGACGCCCGCGCCCTGCAAGCTGATCGGCGCGCCGCGCGTCGCCGAAGCCTATGCGACGCTCGAATGCGTCGTCACCGACATTCGTGTTCCGACGGACCGACATGGCAAGCCCTCGGGAAATTTTCTGGTGATGGGCGAAGTGGTCGGCATCCATATCGATGAGACCATTCTGACGGACGGGCTGATCGATGTGCAAAAAGCACAGCCCGTTTCGCGTCTCGGCTATATGGATTATGCGACGGTCAGCGACGTCTATCAGATGTGGCGGCCGCGCTGGGGCGAATCAAAGGGCTAAGTCCGCGCGTGCCAGCAGCCGCTCGGCGCGCTTGAGGTGAGGGCGGTCGACCATCTCCCCGTCGAGCACCACGACGCCGGTTTCCGGCGCTTCGGCAAAGGCGGCAACAATGCGCCGCGCCTTGTCTATCGCCTCGGGAGAAGGCGTGAACGCCGCGTTGATGATGGGGATTTGCGCGGGATGGATGGCGAGCTTGCCGGTGAAGCCGTCGCGCTCGGCGGCGGCGCATTCCCTTTTCAGCCCCGCTTCGTCCTTTAGGTTGATGTAAACGGTGTCGATGGCGGCGACATCGGCTGCTGCCGCACCGAAAAGCGTCAGCGCGCGCGCCAGGCGGAACGGATCGGTATAGTTCCCGTCCTCGTCGCGCGCCGTCCTTGCGCCGATCGCGGCTGACAGGTCCTCCGCGCCCCAGCTCAGTCCGGCAAGTCGCGGCGTGGCGTTGCGATAGCTCGCCAGGGAGAGGGTGCCGATCGCCGTTTCGGTGGCAATCGCGATGATCCCGGTCGTGCCTTCCGCGAGCCCCGCTTCCGCTTCATGGACGTTCAGCCGCGCCGAGAGCTGCACGACGTCCGGTCCGCCGTTGGATTTCGGCAAAATGATGCCTCGCGGTCCGGCGCGGACAATGGCCGCCAAGTCGTCTTCGGCAAAGTCGCTGGCGAGATCGTTGATCCGCACATAAAGCAGTGGGCCGTCGGGGACGGATTGCAGGAACGCGGCGACGAGTTCGCGCGCCGCCTCTTTGCGTGGAAGGCTGACGGAATCCTCCAGATCGAGAATCAGCGCGTCGGCGCTGCTGGCAAGCGCCTTTTCCAGCTTTCTTTCCGAATCGCCGGGAACGAACAGCAGCGAACGCATCAGGTGGCCTGCGACTTCATCATCGCCTGGCGCCGGCAGCGCGCGACCAGGATATCATCCTGGTTATAGGCGCGGTGCTCGAACTCGACAATGCCGCGATCGGGTTTCGATCGGGAGGGCCTTGCCGAGATCACCTCCGTTTCCACCCGCAGCGTATCGCCGTGAAAGACCGGGGCTGGGAAGACGACCTCGCTCATGCCGAGATTGGCGATCGTCGTGCCGAGGGTGGTGTCATGCACCGAAATGCCGATCATCAGGCCGAGCGTGAAGAGCGAATTGACGAGTGGCTTGCCCCATTCGGTCTTGGCGGCGAAGTCGAAATCGATGTGCAATGGCTGCGGATTGAGCGTCATCGTCGAGAACAGCATATTGTCGCTCTCGGTGATCGTCTTGCGCAGCGCGTGACGGAAGACCTGACCCGGCTCGAATTGTTCCAGATACAGTCCCTGCATGGCCGCCCTTCCTCCTGATGACGGGTGAAGATTACGGTCCGGCGTGGCTGCGGGCAAGCAGCAAGAAACATGGTGAACGATCCGTAAACCTTTTTTCCTTAGGTTCGTTTCCGGGAACATGGGGCGGCTAGCGGAATGATCATCCGGCATTTCTTGAAATGGATCGACGGTGCGCCCGTCGGGCAGCGTTGTGCGGCGGCGAGCGCTCTGGCGCGCTCCTATCTGCAATCCAAACTGCCGCTTGACGAACGCTGCGCGGCGGAAGCGGCGCTGACGCTGCTGCTCGACGATCCCTCGCCGAAAGTGCGCGCGGCAATCGCCGAGGCCTTTTCCATCAGCCGTGATGCGCCGCTGCAGATTGTCACGGCACTCGCCAGTGAACACGTGGAGATCTCTGGCTTCATCCTGGCGCGTTCGCCGCTTTTGACCGATATCGACCTGATAGACCGGGTTGCGATGGGCGGCGAGGCAGTGCAAAGGCTGATCGCCATGCGACCGCAGGTGTCGCTTGCCCTGTCGGCGGCAATTGCCGAGGTCGCCGCACCGGCGGCCTGCGCCGATCTGCTGCACAACAGCGGAGCACGGATAGCCGCGGTCAGTTTCCGCCGCATGGCGGACCGGCTCGGTCATGATGCGCAGCTGCGTGCCGCCTTGCTCGAACGTAAAGATCTGCCGGCCGAATGTCGTCATATGCTGGCCGTCAAGGTGGGCGAAACGCTCGCCGGGATGGATATTGTCCGGGCCATGATGGGCAAGGCGCGGGCGGAGCGGGTGACGCGCGATGCCTGCATGAAGGTTTCGCTCGATATTGCCGACGGCACCGGCCCGCAGGAACATCCGGCGCTGGTCGAGCATCTCAGGTTGCGCGGCGATCTGACCACGGCTTTCATCATCCGCACGGTCGCTTATGGCAGGATTGATTTCTTCGGCGCGATCCTGGTGGCATTGTCCGGTCAGCCGGAACGCCGCGTAAGGGCGATACTGGCCGAAGGGCGCGAGGGCGCGCTGACGGCATTGTTGCGCAACGCCGGTCTTGCAGACAAAACCCTTCCATCGCTGCTCGCCGCCCTTCACGCCTGGCGCAGGATCGCGAACGGAAAGCTGATCGCCGGCCCGCAGGAGGTGTCCCGCATGATGCTTGCGGCGGCCGGCCAGGGCGGAACAGCCCATCGCATCGCTGCCAATGACGATCTCGCTGCCCTGCTGCGCGGCATCCATCTCGAAATGATGCGTGAAAATGCACGCGGCCATGCGCGCGCGATCGCCGCGGCCTGATCTGACGCGACGTTACATCAGGCACTTCTTGAGGAAGTGCAGCCAGGTATCGTTACGTCGGATCGTCAGGCGCGGCAGGCCGAGATCGTCGTCGACGGGCCGCGCCTTGCGGCGTTCCGTCGTCGTCGCATGGGTATACCCCGCCTCCCGCACCACGGTGCGTATATTCGTGTTCTCGTCGCCATAGGGATAGGCAAACGATGTCACCGGCATCCCGAGCATATCCTGCAGCATATCCCGCGACTGGCCGATCTGTCGTCTGGCCTCCTTCGGCGGGACATCCGGCAGATGGACGTGATCGAGCGTATGCGATCCGACCTCATGGCCAAGGGCGGCCCATTCGCGCATCTGCGATGCCGACATGCACGGCGCCGGCGCGACGCCTATGGGAATGTCCCAGGCGTTCTGCCCGCCAATCTGGCCGGCGACAAAGAAATTGGTGGCAGTGAAACCATATTCCTGCAGAACGGGCAGGGCATTCTCATAGACGTCGCGAAAGCCGTCATCGAATGTGATGACGGCCACCTTGCCGGTCTTGCTGCCCTCGATATAGGGAAGGGCGTCGCGCAGCGACAATCCCCTGTAGCCGAGCCGCTTCAGCCATGCCATCTGCCGGCGGAACGCGTCGGGATGCACGATCATGCTGCGAAACGGCACCCGCTTCGCAGGCGGAACGTCGATCTGGTGATAGAGCAGGATCGGGACGGGCATGACCGGCTTTCCGCTTTCCTCAATTCTGTTTGCGGGAATTGCGTTTCACACGCATACGGTAAAGCGGGCGCAGAATTTCACGAGACAGCCCGTCGAGGAACGACCGTCTCTGCTTGATCGTGCTGCCGCCGAGATTGGCTGAAACTTCCTGCACGCCGCCGGGATGGACCGACAGGGGAGTGACATCGGTCACCCATGTCATTTGTGCCGTGGTATCCACCGGCCGGTCAAATTGCTCGGTGGCCGCGAGTAGCCGCTTTGCCGCATCGCGGCCGACAAGCTGCGCCACCATGCCTAGCCCGACCGGTGTCGGCCGGATGATGCGGGCATTCTCGATCTTGAAAAGCTCCGGGCCCTGTTCCCGCTCAGGTCGGAACGGCAGGCGGATGAAACGGTCCGGTTGAATATAAGCCTGCGCGGCGGTCCAGGCGGCGGAAAATTCGTCGTTCAACGCCACATCGTCCTCGATGACGAGGCCGGCCTCGACCCCCTGATCGACGATGGCCTGCCATGCCTTGCGGTGCGACAGGAAGCAGGCGATCTCGCTGACACTGAGCTGGAAGGGATAATGCGGCTTGTGCAGATGACGACGATAGACGCGGTCGATCTCCGCCTTGCGGAGCTTACGCCCATCGATAGCGTCGACAATCTCGGTGGGGACGGGCAACTGGCGGGCCAGCTTCTCCACCTGGCTGCGGCGGTCTCTCGCGCGTTCAAGATGGATGATGAAGGCCTTTGTTGTTTTCGGACACATTTTACTTCAAATGAACCAGGTAATACAACTTACAGACGAAACCATATCAAAGCGCCGGAAGCCCCTCAACAACAAAGAAGCCAATCCAAAGGTTTAGGTGGGGCGGCGGAAATCTCTCCGCCGGCGGAAGCTCTATTTCTTCGCTTTGCCGGTCAAGCCTGGCATGCGTCTGGCGGCTGAACCGATAAGGACGCCGGCAAAGCCGCCGGCCGCCTTGATCATGAAATCGGCGGCCTCGCCGTGGCGTCCCGGCGCAATGCGCTGCAGAAGTTCGAACAATGCGGCCGAACCCACGACGAGCGTCAGCACGGAAAGCCAATGCTTGGGGTAGGCGAGGGCAAACAACGTGCCGACGATGAAGAACGCCAGAAATCGTTCGAGATCGACCGGCTCGCCCGTAACTGGACGAAAGTTGATAGGACCGACGGTGACGACCAGAATGGCGATCAGCACGAGCCAGGCGGCGCAGCGCAAATAGAAATTCATTTAGTCATTATTCTTCTGTTGTATCGCTGCTCGGGTCGCCGCAGGGAATATACATCGCGTTGGTCAGGACTGTCTTCATTGCGTTGCCGAAAGCCAGTTTCTGGTGCGCGATGGAATCGACCCCCATACACCACTGCACCATTTGCGGGGAAAGGCCAAACTCCGTGCCGAGATAATCGGTGGCATAGGCCATGCCTTCCTCGCATCCGTCTGTCTTGCAGAAGCCGCCTTCCTTGGCAAGGTTATAAACTGCCCTGTGACCCCTTGCCATCGTCCATTGCTGTATCACCAGCCCCGCAACCAGAAGGCCGACGATCACCGTAAATCCTGCAATCATGATCTTTTTCGGGCGGTTCATTGAATAGGAGGCGTTTCTGGAGGCGGTGGTGCGGGCGGAGGAGCCAAATTATCATACCATGCCTGGACTTTCATAGCTCAGGATTGAAAAAGCCTTTGGCTTGGCCTTTTCAGGTCCAACCGGCCGAAGGTTTCAGAGCCTTCATCCGCCCCAACTATCATCCCGTCATAATCCTGCTCTATGGCGGTGCATCTCTTCCGGCGGCACGAGCATTTGGGCCCTTGCAAAAATTGTCGGCAACCCGATTTCGATTTGCCGAATTATGCAGTAGTGCTCGGCGCTGGAGTGAGATGCGACACTGAATCTGATCGGGACCCGATGGCTGAATCCGAAACGCAGACCAGACAAGAAGTGACGGACAGCCGCGAAGCCGGTATCTATGATGAGGACGGCGCCGTCCGCTCGTCCTTTCTCGCCAGTGTCGGTGCGGCCATCGCTGACCGTGACGTGCTTTTCCTGCGCGCTCATGTCGGCGGTCTCCACCCGTCTGAACTCGGCCATGTTCTCGAAGCCCTGCAGCCGGAGCAACGCCAGGCTCTGGTGCAGCTTCTCGGCGAGGATTTCAATTTCGCCGCCCTGACGGAGGTGGACGAGGCGATCCGTCTCGAAATCGTCGACGCGCTGCCCAACGAGCAGATCGCCGAAGGCGTCCAGGAACTCGATTCCGACGACGCGGTCTATATTCTCGAGGATCTCGACCAGGAGGATCAGGAAGAGATCCTCGCCAAGCTGCCTTTCACCGAGCGCATCAGGCTGCGCCGCTCGCTCGAATATCCGGAGGAAAGCGCCGGCCGGCGCATGCAGACGGAATTCGTCGCCGTTCCTCCATTCTGGACCATCGGTCAGACCATCGACTACATGCGCGAGGACAATGATCTGCCGGATCGTTTTTCCCAGGTATTCGTCATCGACCCGACCTTTCATCTGCTTGGCGCCATCGACCTCGACCGGATTCTGCGGACGGGCCGCAGCGTCAAGGTCGAAGACATCATGCATGAGACCCGTCACGCCATTCCGGCAACGATGGATCAGGAAGAAGCGGCGCAGATCTTCGAGCAATACGACCTCTTGTCCGCCGCCGTCGTCGACGAGAACGAACGGCTGGTCGGCGTTCTCACGATCGACGATGTGGTCGACGTCATCCAGGCCGAGGCCGAAGAGGACATCATGCGCATGGGCGGCGTCGGCGACGAGGAACTGTCGGACTCCGTCTTCGACATCTCCCGCTCGCGCGCACCCTGGCTGCTCGTCAATCTCCTTACGGCGTTTCTCTCCGCTTCCGTCATCGGCCTGTTCGACGCGACGATCGAACAGATGGTGGCGCTCGCCGTTCTCATGCCGATCGTCGCGTCGATGGGCGGCAACGCAGCCACGCAGACGATGACGGTCACGGTGCGCGCCATCGCGACGCGCGACATCGATATTTATAATGCCAGTCGCGTGATCAGACGCGAAACCATCATAGGGCTGCTCAACGGCATGATCTTTGCCGTGCTGATCGGCCTCGTCGCGGGGCTATGGTTTCACAATCCGCATCTGGGCGGCATCATTGCCGCGGCGATGGTCATCAACATGCTGGCGGCTGCGCTCGGTGGCATTCTCATTCCGCTGCTCCTGCACCGGTTCGGTGCCGATCCGGCCATAGCATCCTCGGTATTCGTAACGATGGTGACCGATGTCACCGGGTTTTTCGCGTTTCTCGGCTTGGCGAGCTGGTGGTTCGGCCTCAGCCATTAGGAGGTGGTAGCGCTTTGCACGATTGACTTTTACGTAAAGCGTGGACACAACAAAGTGTTGATGAAATTTTAGTCGGGGAAAGAAATGCGCGAGTACTACACGATTACCGAGCTCACCCGCGAGTTTGGGATTTCGACGAGGACCCTGCGCTTTTACGAGGATGAGGGTCTGATCCATCCCGTGCGGCGTGGACGCACGCGTCTTTTCCGTCCCTCCGACCGCCATCTGCTCAAACAGATCCTGCGCGGCAAACGTCTCGGCTTTTCCATCGCCGAGATCCACGAGATCATCCAGATGTACCGCGAGCCGCCGGGCGAGGCGGGGCAGTTGCGGCTCCTGATGAAGCGTGTCGAGGAAAAACGCGGCAATCTGCGCCAGAAGCGCCGCGACATCGAGGAAACGCTGAACGAGCTCGACCAGATCGAGGAAGCCTGCATCGAGCGGCTTGCGGAGCTGGGCGTCAACACCTGATCCGGACCCCGGCCGAGCTCAGTTTCCCGGCAGCTTGCTTTTGCTTGTGCACGATCCCGCTATGCCCAGGACGGTCGGATCGCTTTGCGTGTCGATCCTGCCCGCGATAACGTCGTCGAACATCGCCGCCTTTTCCAGTTCCCCGATCACGCATGAACAGAAGCGCTGACAGAATTGCGCGTCGTTTGCGGCCGCGCAGCTCTGCTCGCACGACCTGGCGAATAACGCCTCAGGCGGCGCGACCGCCGGCGGGAAAAGCTGCGAGACAAGGAGCACGCAGCCGATCAGCACAGGCTGATGGACAAGATAGAAGGCGAGGCTGTGTGTTCCGATGAACCGTAGCGGCCGGTCGAGGAAAAGCAGCCCCGTGCCGTTCTGCAACAGCGGCATCAGACGAAAGCGCTGGAAAAGGCGTGCCAGCGCCATGCCGCCCAGCACCGCGCCGAACCAGGGAAAGAGCGGCACATAGTCGTTGGAGCGAGGATTGAAGGTCGACAGCCCGACCCACCACAGGACCGGATGATCGAACAAGGCCGATCGCAGATAGAAGGGTGCGGCGATTACTGCCGCGGCGGCGAGCAGGAGCACCGGGATTGGAAGCTGGAGGAACAGCAGGCCAAGGCAGCTTGCCAGCGCGATTTGATGCAATATGCCGAAAAAGACAAAGCTGTCCGGAGTGATGAACCAGGTGACGAGGCTGATGGCGAGAGCAGCGGCGGTGATCTGCGCCAGCCGGGTGCCGAACGGCCTCCAGCGGATGCCCTGCAGATGCGCCAGCACCAGGCTGAAGCCGACGAGGATCAGGAAGCTCGACGCGATCATGCGGGCAAAGAGCTTCCAGCCGCCATGCGCCGTGGTGCCGGGGGCGAGATAGCCGAAGAACTCGAAATCCCACCCGGTGTGATAGATCGCCATCGCGATCAGGGCGACGCCCCGTGCAATATCGATGCGGGCGAGGCGCGGCTTGCTCCGGGTCTGGGGAAGGGCCTCCGTGGCGGTCTGCTCAAGCTGCATGGATAAAGCCGTTCTGCCTTGAATGGAATCGCTCGATCACTCGAACTCCCTATTCTATGCAGATCAAGGCGGAAAAGCAGTTCCCGTATTTCCCGGGAAAAGTAGTTGCATTTTCGGGGAAACGGCTTGACTTTTTCTGGACTCGCTCCGGCACAGGGGCCATGCTGCAAGCCTATCATTACATGGAGATTTTGACGGCCGAAAGCGGCTGGAGGACGTAGTTGTTTTTTGCGATATCGAAAATTATCTGGCTGCTGGTCCAGCCAATCACGCTGCTTCTTGTCGGTATCCTGGCATCGATGCTGGCAATCGCCTTTTCGCGAAGGCGCCTGGCGCTGACCTTCTCGGCGATTACGGTCACCCTGTTCCTGCTGGTCAGTTTTACGACATTGGGAAACCTCTTGCTGCTGCCGCTGGAAGAGCGTTTTCCCGCCAAGCCCGCCTTGCCGGACCATATCGACGGTATCGTGGTTCTCGGCGGATTCATGGAAGGCGAAGTCAACGCCTCGCGCGGCGGCCATGAGATCAACGGCGCGGGCGACCGGATCATCGAGACGATGCGCCTGGCCCAGCTCTATCCCGAGGCGCGTATCGTCATTTCAGGCGGCGAGGGCACCTATTTCGCCGATTCCGTTCCCGATGCCGTCAGCACGCGCCAGCTTTTCAGCGATTTCGGACTGACCGGCGACCGGCTGTCGTTCGAGGCAGAATCACGCAACACCTATGAGAACGCCGTTTATTCCCGCGAGATCGCCAAACCGCGCGAGGGTGAAACCTGGTTGCTCATCACCTCGGCGTTCCATATGCCGCGTGCCGTGGGATGCTTCCGGCAAGCGGATTTTCCGGTAACGGCCTGGCCTGTCGATTACCTCACGCGCAGGGACAGCGGCTTCTCCATTGACCTTCAGGACCCGATAGGTGGGTTGGCGCGCACCAGCATCGCCGTGCGGGAATGGCTCGGCCTCCAATCCTACTGGCTGACTGGAAAGACCGGCAGGCCGCTTCCGGCGCCTTCCGAACCGTGAAAACGTCTGATTCCCGCCGAAGACATGAAGAAATATTGAAATGTGAATTTAACTTCACTGCATTGAAAAATAACGATTTTTCTTATGCCGATTGACATCCATCAGGCAATGCGCCACATTTGCGCCGTATTTTGCAGTTGCGAACAGGCATCAATATCCCTATAGAGCGCACCTCACGAGGCAGTCGGACTGCCTCCGCCGAATAACAAGGTAGTTGATATCAAAATGGACGAAACCGTCGGAAAATCATGCTGGGGAGTCACTCTCCGGGCAATTTGCGGTCTGGCCTGCATCATTCTGATAGCCTATTTCTTCGCCGGAGCCTAAGGCCGGCAATCCCGGTCAGTGATTGCGCTGGCCGGTCTGATTTCATGGCGATATGCAAAAAAGCGCGGTGACTGCCGCGCTTTTTCTGTTTCCGGCGTTTATGGAATCTGTCGTAGAGGGATAAGCGCAGGTCGGCGTCAAGCTTCGTATTTTCGCCGGTGTGGTTCATCATTCGCGATAACGATGGCAAGAGACGCCCTGACAGGCTCTCTGGTGGAATAGGTCGGCATGTTTCTGTCTGTATTCGATCTCTACAAGATTGGGATTGGCCCCTCGAGCTCCCACACCATGGGGCCGATGACGGCGGCGAGCATGTTTCTGGCCGAATTGAAGGACGGACAATGGCCGCGTCCGACCGGCGTCAAGGTATTCCGCCTGAAGGCGCGGCTTCACGGCTCGCTGGCTTTCACCGGCATCGGCCATGCGACGGATCGCGCCGTCATTCTGGGATTGTGCGGTCACCTGCCGGACCAGATCGATCCTGACCGCATGGCGGCGATCATCGAAACGGTGCGCGCTGAAAGGCGCATCCAGCCCGAAGGTCATCCGGCCTATCATTTCGATCCCGATGCCGACCTGATCATGGATCGCAAGGCCGCGCTGCCCGGCCACGCCAACGGTCTGGCCTTCGAGGCCTATGATGCCGATGAACGGTTGCTGCTGCGTCGCGTCTATTATTCCATCGGCGGCGGCTTCGTCGTCACCGAGGAGGAGCTGAACCGGGCAAAAACCAGTGGCGCTAAGCCGGCCGCCGTTGCGGAGGTGCCCTATCCCTTCGCCACCGCCGCCGAGATGCTGGCGATGGCGAAAGCCAGCGGCCTTTCCATCGCGGAGATGAAGCGGGCCAACGAAGAGACCCGCATGAGCCGCGCTGCCCTGGACGAGGGGCTCGACCGCGTATGGGACGCGATGCGGTCCTGCATCGAGCGCGGGCTGACCCAGGAAGGCATCATGCCGGGCGGGCTGAAGGTGCGCCGGCGCGCGCGCAATCTGCACGATCGTCTCCAGGAGGAATGGCGGCAGAACCGGCGCAACCCGCTTCTCGCCAATGACTGGCTGTCGGTCTATGCGATGGCCGTCAATGAGGAGAATGCCGCCGGCGGTCGCGTCGTCACCGCGCCGACCAACGGTGCGGCGGGTGTCGTGCCGGCGGTCCTGCGCTATTATCTGCATTTCCACGAGGATGCCGACCAGAAGGGCATCCGTGATTTTCTCCTGACGTCGGCGGCGGTCGGCGGCGTCATCAAGCACAATGCCTCGATCTCGGGGGCTGAGGTCGGCTGCCAGGGGGAGGTGGGCTCAGCCTCGGCCATGGCTGCGGCGGGACTTGCCGCCGTACTGGGCGGTACGCCCGAGCAGATCGAGAACGCCGCTGAGATCGCCCTGGAACATCACCTCGGCATGACCTGCGATCCCGTTGGCGGGCTGGTGCAGGTTCCCTGCATCGAGCGCAACGCGCTGGGCGCGGTCAAGGCGGTCACCGCCGCCTCGCTGGCGGTCAAGGGGGACGGCACCCATTTCGTGCCGCTCGACGCCTGCATCGAGACCATGCGCCAGACCGGGCTCGACATGAACGAGCGCTACAAGGAGACCAGCCAGGGCGGGCTGGCCGTCAATGTGGTGGAGTGCTGAAAGTAAAAAAGGGAATAGGGAAATATGTTGCTTACCTGACATATTCCCCTATTCCCTTATTTCCCTACTCCCTTTAATTGGTTCCATGGCTCTCCATATCGTAAAGCTCTGCGTGGGATGCGACAGCATCGAGGATCTCGCCGCCTGGATCGATTTCCGGCTGGAGGAGAAGCGCGCCGCGGGAGAACTGCCCGAGCAGTTCCATACGACGCGTATGGTACCCAAGCGTGTCGACGAGATCCTGGACGGCGGCTCGCTCTATTGGGTGATCAAGGGCAACATACAGTGCCGGCAGAGGCTCCTCGACATCCGGCCCTTTACGGATTCGGAAGGCATTCACCGCTGCCATCTGGTGTTGGAGCCGAAGCTGGTGCCGACCCTGTGGCAGCCGCGCCGCGCCTTTCAGGGCTGGCGCTATCTCAAGCCGGAAGAAGCGCCGGCCGACGAAGCCAATGGCGGGAAGGGAAGGGCGGCGCTGCCCGCCGAACTGCGCCAGGAACTGGCCGCTTTAGGTTTGCTTTGAGCAACGCCGCACTCTGAGCGGCTTCACTCCCTGATTTAATGAAAATTCAGCCGGATCGCAGACTTGCCGAACGGATCGGAAGCATTGAGATGAACGGGCGCGAAGGGCATTGAGGCGCGCCTGCTCCGCGCCGCATGGCAGATCAGCAGCGCCACAAGGTCCCGTGTATTGAGCGACGATCCGGCGCGCCTGAGATCGGCCAGGCGAACTGCGGCTTGCTGCAGCGCATGAATATTGAGTAAGGACGGTCTCTCCGTCTTGCTGCGGATGACCGGCATCTCGAGAATCTTCTGTTTGCTCGACATGATGAAAACCCTTCTACGAACAACTATTCGGGTTTCGAGTAGACAAGGGCCGGGCGGGCTCCGCCCGGCCCTTGGGATTTATTGCGCGATCGCGTAGCAGCCGAAATTCTTCTTCTTCAGGACGGCGCAGGCGTTCCATGCGGCGGTCTTGGTTTCGAAGCCCACGAAGCGGGCGCGATAGAAGACGGTCGAATTCTTGTGGAAGGTCTCCGTACGCGCGGTTACGGCACCGAGCGTCGATCCGGCCTGGGTCGCCGCCTTGGCAAGCATCGCCTGCGCCTGATCCGATGTCGGCAGCGAGCCGATCTGGATGGCCCAGCCGCTATTCGACTTGGCGGAAGCGGTGGTTACCGGATCGACCTCCTCAGGCACCGCGGCCTTAGGCGTGGGCACGATAGAAGCGGCGGCCACCGCTGCGGCGGGACGCGGCGCCGGCGCGGCAAGCGCCATCTCCACCTCGTCGGAATCGCCCTGGCCGAACCCTCCCTCGATGTCGGCGCGCGCGATCGGAACCGGCGCATTGTCCGCATCCGGTAGATCGACCGGCGTGATCGGGGCCGGCGCCATATCGCGAGCTGCGATGAGCGCACCGTTTCCACTGCCACGCGAGGCGCGCGGCAGGTGTTTCGCGATCAGCGAAGCCATATGCGCATCGCGGGCAGCGCCGGTCTTGCCGCCCATCACAACGGCAACGACCTTGCGGCCATCGACTTTGACCGAGGAAACGAGATTATAGCCAGAGTCGCGCGTATATCCGGTTTTGATACCGTCAACCCCCTCGATACGACCGAGCAGGCGGTTGTGCCCCCGGATCGTGCGCCCCTTGTAGACGAAGCTCCGGGTCGAGAAATAAGCGAATTCACGCGGAAAATGCTCGCGGAGCGCAATGCCGAGGATGGCCATGTCACGCGCCGTGGAGTGCTGCGCCCGATTGGGAAGGCCATCGGCATTGCGGAAAACGGTGTTCTTCATGCCCAGCCGGCGCGCCTTGACGGTCATCATCTGGGCAAAGCGCGCTTCCGAGCCGCCGAGATATTCGCCGACTGCGGTTGCCGCGTCGTTTGCGGACCTGGTGATGAGACCGAGGATCGCGTCCTCCGCCCGGACCGTCTGGCCCGCCTTGAGACCGAGCTTCGTCGGCGGACGCGAGGCGGCATAGGCGGAAACCGGTATCTGCGTATTCTTATTGACGCGTCCGGTATGCATCGCCTCGAACAGCATGTAGAGCGTCATCATCTTGGTCAGCGAAGCTGGGTAGCGGCTGGCATCCGCATTGGCGGAGAACAGTGTCTTGCCCGTGTTCGCATCGACGACAATGGCGGCATACTTGTTCGACTCGGCAAAGGCGGGCGGAACATTTGTAGTGGAGCAGCCGGTAATGATTGTCAGCGCCAAGAGGGCTTGTGCCGCTTTTGTAAAAGTGGATGCGGCTTGACGGAATGCGATACGCACGATGACTACCTACCTGAAATGCGAACTGATTGAACTGCGGTGCACCCGACGTCCCGCAGCCGGTTTTGGTGATCCTATTGGCCTCAGCGTTACCAATCCGTTTATGGTAACCGCTTTGTTCATCTTTTCTCGCTGATTTCAGAAAAAATTTATTAAGATTTCAACCGCCGGCCCGTTTCTGCGCGTGATTTGATCCCGAGATCATCATTCTCCGTGGCCTTGATGGCGGCTGTTGGCCCGCGCCGAAGTCAATCAAGGTAAGGGTGCGGAACAGAAAAACGGAGACATGGTGAGAAGGCACTGGAAAATAGTTAATCACGATCCCATATGCCGCACTCACCCTCTTTTCTTGCAACAGTCTTTCAGCGATTCTGTGTTATGGTTGAATTCTCGCGAGAGGATTGGAACTGATGTTGCAAGCACGAAATGAGGGCTTAAAATTAGGGCGGAGCACCCTACATTACGTAGCAGCGCTTGAGCCAGAGGGCAGGTGGGTGTTTGTTTGAGATGATCCGTTTCGATTTGGTCATGCAGGACGAGAATGGAAGCAGCGGCAACGGCGTTGGCCGGGGCACCGCCGTCATCACCCGCACGAAGCCGAAGACAAAGAAGCCGAGCCTTTACCGGGTTCTGCTCATAAACGATGACTACACGCCCATGGAATTCGTGGTCCATGTGCTGGAGCGGTTTTTCCAGAAGAACAGGGAAGACGCCACCCGCATCATGCTCCATGTTCACAATCACGGTGTCGGCGAATGTGGGGTCTTTACGTATGAGGTCGCAGAGACCAAAGTAACCCAAGTTATGGATTTCGCCCGCCAGCACCAGCATCCGCTGCAATGCGTGATGGAGAAAAAGTGAGGTCTCATGCCATCATTCTCCCCAAGCCTTGAAAGGGCACTCCATCAAGCCCTGACAATCGCAAACGAGCGGCATCATGAATATGCCACGCTCGAGCATCTGCTCCTGGCCCTGATCGACGATCAGGATGCCGGTGCGGTGATGCGCGCCTGCAATGTTGACCTGGAACATCTGAGGCGCACGGTCACGGATTACGTCGACCGGGAGCTCGATAATCTCGTGACGGGCTATGACGAGGATTCGAAGCCGACGGCTGCGTTCCAGCGCGTTATCCAGCGCGCGGTCATCCATGTCCAGTCCTCCAACCGCGAGGAAGTGACGGGCGCCAATGTGCTCGTGGCCATTTTCGCCGAGCGCGAAAGCCATGCGGCCTACTTCCTCCAGGAACAGCAGATGACCCGCTATGACGCGGTCAACTATATCTCGCACGGCATTTCCAAGCGTCCGGGCGCCGCGGAAACGCGCATTCCGCGTGGCGCGGAAGGCAGTGGCGAGGATCATCAGGCGCCCGAGCAGGAAGAGGGTGCCAAGAAGAAGCAGGACGCTTTGACGGCCTATTGCGTCAATCTCAATGAAAAGGCGAAAGCAGGCCGCATCGATCCGCTGATCGGGCGCGACGCCGAAATCAGCCGCACCATCCAGGTGCTCTGCCGCCGTTCCAAGAATAACCCGCTCTATGTGGGCGATCCCGGCGTCGGCAAGACGGCCATCGCCGAAGGGCTCGCCAAGCGCATCGTCGAAGGCGATGTGCCGAACGTTCTCCTGAACGCGACGATCTTCGCACTTGATATGGGGACGCTTCTCGCCGGTACGCGTTATCGCGGCGATTTCGAAGAGCGGCTGAAGCAGGTCGTCAAGGAGCTCGAGGAATATCCGGGCGCCGTCCTCTTCATCGACGAGATCCACACCGTCATCGGTGCCGGAGCGACCTCGGGCGGGGCGATGGACGCCTCCAACCTGCTCAAGCCCGCTCTGTCGTCCGGCGCGATCCGCTGCATCGGCTCTACCACCTATAAGGAGTTCCGCCAGTTCTTCGAGAAGGACCGGGCGCTCGTTCGCCGCTTCCAGAAGATCGACGTCAATGAGCCGTCGATCCCCGATGCGATCGAGATCATGAAGGGGCTGAAGCCCTATTTCGAGGATTTCCACAAAGTGAGATACACCGTGGAAGCGATCAAGACGGCGGTGGAGCTTTCGGCCCGCTATATCAACGACCGTAAGCTGCCCGACAAGGCGATTGACGTCATCGATGAGACGGGCGCGAGCCAGATGCTCCTACCCGCGACAAAGCGCAAGAAGACCATCGGCGTCAAGGAGATCGAGGCGACGATCGCCACCATGGCGCGCATCCCGCCGAAATCCGTCTCCAAGGACGACGAGGCGGTTCTGTCCAACCTCGATGCCGAGCTGAAGCGCGTCGTCTACGGTCAGGATCTGGCCATCGAAGCGCTGTCTGCCTCGATCAAGCTGGCCCGTGCGGGCCTGCGCGAGCCTGACAAGCCGATCGGCAGCTATCTGTTCTCCGGCCCGACCGGCGTCGGCAAGACGGAAGTGGCCAAGCAGCTTGCAAGCTCGCTCGGCGTCGAGCTTCTGCGCTTCGACATGTCGGAATATATGGAGCGTCACACCGTTTCGCGGCTGATCGGCGCGCCTCCCGGCTATGTCGGCTTCGATCAGGGCGGCCTTCTGACGGATGGCGTCGACCAGCATCCGCACTGCGTGCTGCTGCTCGACGAAATCGAGAAGGCGCATCCGGACCTCTTCAACATCCTGTTGCAGGTCATGGATCACGGCAAGCTGACCGACCACAACGGCAAGCAGATCGATTTCCGCAACGTCATCCTGATCATGACGACCAATGCGGGCGCGGCTGATCTGGCCAAGGCGGCGATCGGCTTCGGCTCCTCGCGGCGCGAGGGCGACGATATGGAAGCGATCAACCGGCTGTTCACGCCGGAGTTCCGCAACCGTCTCGACGCGATCATTCCGTTCAGCGCTCTGCCGGTTCCGGTCATCCATCAGGTCGTGCAGAAATTCGTTCTGCAGCTCGAGGCGCAACTCGCCGATCGCGGCGTGACCTTCGAACTGACCGAGGATGCGATCGCCTGGCTCGCCGACAAGGGCTATGACGAGCGCATGGGCGCGCGGCCTCTTGCCCGCGTGATCCAGGAGCATATCAAGAAGCCGTTGGCCGACGAGGTGCTGTTCGGCAAGCTCAAGAAGGGCGGTACGGTCCGCGTGAGCGTCGGCGAGAAACCCGACGGCGGCACCCATCTCGTGCTGGAATCCGTTGCCGACGAGGTGCCGGTGAAACCCAAGAAGGACATCCCGGCCGAAAAGAAACCCGCCGCAAAGAAGCGCGCCCCTGCCAAAAGGGCCGAACCGGAAAAGGTGACCGCCGGCAAGGGCAGCGGACGGGCCAAGGCCTCCGTGCCCAAGGTGCCCAGGAAGAACTGACCCGCATCACGAAGGGTTGATATCAAAAGCCGCCTCGATCGAGGCGGCTTTTTCTTGCTGATGGCGGTGCGCTGGTCTACTGCGGATTCATGCGCGACGACCGATCTCTCGAATCCTCCTCTGTCTCCGATAGCGGCGCCCACGATTTCGCGACGCATCTGCGTTGGTTCCTGCATGGCACGTCCCGCATATTCAGCGTGCCGGCGATCTTGCTGATGAGCTCATTCGTCGGATTTGCCGGGCTCGCCATCGAGAGCGGCATGACGATGGTGCAAACCGTCTTCATGACGCTTGTCATCTGGGCATTGCCCGCCAAGGTGGTGCTGATCGGCGCGGCGACATCGGGCGCCACCTTGCCCGCGGCGGCCCTCTCGGTTGCCCTGTCGTCGGTGCGCCTGATGCCGATGGTCGTGTCGCTCCTGCCCGAGCTGAAGGGGCCGCGCACCAGTCGCGTCACGCTACTCTTCCTCTCGCATTTCGTCGCAGTGACCGCCTGGGTGATGGCGATGGAAGAGATGCACGCCATACCGCGCAATCTCAGAACCAGCTATTTCGCCGGTGTCGGCATGGTTCTCGTCGGAACCAATGCGCTGGTCGTCGTCGCGGTCTATCTGCTGTCGGCATCCTTCCCGCCGATCGTCTTTGCCGCGCTGTTCATGCTGACGCCGATGTATTTCCTGACCTCGCTCTGGCGCTCGGCGCGCGAAAGGGCGGGGCAGGTCGCCATGATCGCCGGGCTCGTACTCTTTCCGGTCTTCCACAGGCTGGCGCCGGGTTATGATCTGCTGCTGACAGGCGTGATCGGCGGCGCCGGCGCATTCATCTTCCACCGTATCGACCGCAACCGACTGGAGGCGAAATGACCTGGACGAGTCTGCCCGACTGGTGGTGGCCATTCCTATTCATCCTGCTTGCCGGATGGTTGGCGACCGATGTCTGGCGTTTTCTCGGCGTGTTCGTCGGCGGGCGGATCCGCGAGGATTCCGAGGCGCTGGTGCTGGTACGCTGCATCGCTACGGCGCTTGTCGCCGCCGTCATCGCCCAGTTGATCCTTTATCCGACCGGAGAGTTGGCGAGCTCTCCGATCTGGCTTCGGGTGGGAGCGGCAGCCGGCGGTTTCGCCGTCTACCTCGCTACCGGAAAGCGCGTACTCATCGGCGTCGCGGTGGCGGAAGCGCTGCTCGTCATCGGGCTTCTGGTTTTGTAAGCCTTTTCCGTCGTAGATCCTCGGGACAAGCCCGAGGATGACGTGTGGAGGAAGGGATGACGGTGGGTTATAGCGCCGCCTTGATCTTCTCCGCATTCTGCTTAAGCACTTCAGGATCTTCCATCTTGCCGCTGTGCGGCTTGAGCGCCACGCCCTCGAAGCGCGGGATCACATGGAAATGCAGATGAAACACCGACTGGCCGGAAGCCGGCTCGTTGAACTGCATGATGGTGACGCCGTCGGCGGCAAAGGCCTTTTTCACTGCCCCAGCGATCTTCTGCACGGCGGCAATCGACGGCCCAAGCGTTTCCGGCGCGGCGTCGAGCAGGTTGCGTGACGGAGCTCTGGGGACGACGAGCGTATGGCCTTCGCCCTGCGGCATCACATCCATGAAAGCGATGACGTGATCATCCTCATAGACGCGGGTCGAAGGGATTTCGCCGCGCAGAATCCTGGCGAAGATGTTGCTGTCGTCATAGGTCTCGTTCATTCCCGGAATCTCCCGTCTGGTTTCACGTCAAGCCATAGGCGATGGGACGCAGAAGGAAAAGATCATGCTTCCGTCTTCCGGAACGGCGTGTGGTCCTGCAGGGCCTCGTTCAGCCGGACGATCTCACGGCGCTCACGCGTCAGATAGTCCTCGACCGCCCGGCGGAAACCCTCATGCACGATGTAATGGGCGGAATGCGTGGTCACCGGCACATAGCCGCGCGCCAGCTTGTGCTCGCCCTGAGCGCCGGCCTCGACGATCTTCAGCCCCTTCGAAATGGCGAAATCGATCGCCTGATGGTAGCAGACCTCGAAATGCAGATAGGGATGATCTTCGATGCATCCCCAATGGCGCCCGAAAAGCCGGTCCGAGCCTATGAAGTTGATCGCGCCGGCGATATAGCGGCCGTCGCGCTTCGCCATGACGAGGAGGATGTCGTTCGCCATCCGCTCACCGACCAGTGAATAGAATTCGCGGTTGAGATACGGACGACCCCATTTGCGGCTGCCGGTATCCATATAGAAGGCAAAGAACTGGTCCCAGACGGCCTCAGTCAGGTCGCGTCCCGTCAGCCAGTCAATGCTGATGCCAGAGCCGAGCGCCTCGCGCCGTTCCTTCCTCAGAGCCTTGCGCTTGCGCGAGGCGAGCGTTTCCAAAAAATCATCATAGCCGCCATAGCCATCATTGATGAAGTGGAACTGCTGGTCCATGCGGTGAAGGAAGCCCATATCAGTCAGGGCGGGAAGCTCGGCCTCGGGCAGAAAGGTGACATGGGCGGAGGAAACGCCGCGCTGCTCAGTCAATTGCCGCAGCCCGGCGGCAAGCGCCTGCCGAATTCCCTCCGGGCGCAGGGACCTGTCGTGGAGAAGGCGAGGGCCGGTGGCCGGCGTGAAGGGCACCGACGCCTGATATTTCGGATAATAACTGCCGCCAGCGCGCTCGAAGGCATCCGCCCAGCCATGGTCGAAGACATATTCACCCTGGCTGTGGCTCTTCAGATAGCAGGGAGCGGCGCCCAAGAGCCTGCCGTCCGCATCCTCCAGCCGCAAATGCTGTGGCAGCCAGCCCGTCTTGCGCGAGACGCAGTCGGACTCTTCCAATGAAGCAAGAAAATTGTATGAAATAAATGGGTTATAGTCTTTCCCTTTACTATCAGTTCTGGAAAGACTACCCCATTCATCCGGCGTGAAGGCCGAAAGGCTGTCGCAAACGCGCAAGACAAAACTGCACTCGCTTTGCTCCTGTCTGTTCACGCGCCAATCCCTGATATCCGATCCCTGTCACCCGATCATATCGTGAGGAGGCCAGCCTATGGCAAGGAGAAAGCCGGGCGCAAGCCTTTCAAATCCCCGTCACGCCAGCATCGCACCCGGGTTGAAGCCCTCGAAGGTGATCTGGTCGGCGAAGAGATCGCTCTGCGTCCTCGCCGTTTGGTCCCTGACGGTCCAGGTGATGACAGGCATGTTCAACCTTTCGCGCACAAAGGTGACGAACGGGTTGGGCAGGTGATGGACATTGTAGGAAACGAAGGCAAGTTCATGCGCCAGCATGGAAAAATGCGCTTCAATGTCGCTGTTCTTCACCCCCTCCGCCGTCAGCCCGCCGGGAATGCCCGGCGCCTCGACCGGAAAGCGCCTGACGAGATGATGGTCGAACGACATGATGGCGGCATGGCCATCATAGCCCTTGAGCTCGTTCGCCACCGCTGCGACCAGACCGTCATCGCGGCCTGCGATGCCCTTGAGCTCGATGATGACAGGGACACGGCCGTTTATAAGCGCCAATGCTTCACGCAGCGTCGGCACACGATCCTCTGTCCCGCCGACATGGAGGGCGGTGGCCCCGGCTGCGGTGAGCTGATCAATCTGCCCCTCCTTGCCGGTCAGCCGCTTCAGATCCTCGTCATGAAAAACGATCGCCACGCCATCCGCCGACAGATGCACGTCGCATTCGATGGAAAAACCTGCCTTGGCCGCGGCATCGAAGGCCGCAAGCGTATTTTCCCAGCGCTTGTCGTTGAGATCATGCAGGCCGCGATGGGCGATCGGGCGCTTGGTGAGCCAGTTGAGCTGCATCATGATCAGGCGACCTCGATGATCGCTTCGATCTCGACCGGCGCGTTGAAGGGCAGGGAGGCCGTGCCCACCGCCGAGCGCGCATGCCGCCCGGCATCGCCGAGGACGGCGACGAAGAGATCCGAGCCGCCATTGGCGACGAGGTGCTGTTCGGTGAAGGCAGGCGTCGAAGCGACGAAGACCGTGATCTTGACGATGCGCTTGATGCGATTGAGATCGCCGAGCGCGGCCTTGGCCTGCGCCAGGACATTGATGGCGGCAGCGCGCGCGGCTTCCTGCCCCTGTTCAACCGTCACCTCGCCGCCGAGAAGGCCGGCATGGACCAGCTTGCCGCCGGCAAGCGGCAATTGTCCGGAGGTGAAGAGAAGCGTGCCGCTCTGCGCATAGGGCACATAATTGGCCGCAGGCGCCGCTGCTTCGGGAATGGTGATGCCCAGATCGGCAAGGCGCGTCTCGATAATCTCGCTCATGATGAAATCTCCTTGGCGAACGATGTCACAGAATCGACGGAAGTTTGATGAAGGTTGCGATTTTTGCCTCGCTTCCGCCACGAGTTTTTTTATGATGAGGCTACAACGAAACGGAGAGTCCTAGATGCGTTCTATGAGTGTTCTGGCTGCCAGCGCCAGTTTTGCCGGCCTTGCGTTTGCTTCGTTTCCGGCGCTCGCTGCCAGTATGCCTGCGCTCGTTCCCCATCGCGCCGTCTATGATCTTCAGCTCGAGAACGCCGATGACAAATCAGGCATCACGGGACTGACCGGCCGCATGGTCTACGAGTTCAACGGCTCGGCCTGCGATGGCTACACCACCAATTTCCGCTTCGTCACGCGGATCGACATGGACGAGGCGCCGCAGCGGATCACCGACCAGCAGACCACGACTTTCGAATCAGGCGACGGCAACCAGTTCCGCTTCGTCAACAAGACCTTTGTCGACAAGGAACTGACCAAGGAGGTGCGCGGCGATGCCAAGCTGACGCCGAAGGAAACCGAGGTCACCATCACCAAGCCGGAAGCCAAGAAGCTCGATCTCGCCCGCTCGCAGTTTCCCACCCGTCATATGGAAGAGCTGATCGCCAAGGCGGAAGCCGGCGAGGTATTCTACCAGACGTCGCTCTTCGACGGTTCGGAGGATGCCGACCGCATCATGGCGACGACTGTCGTCGTCGGCAAGGAAGAGGCGTCTGCCCAGGACGATGAGACCAAGACCATGGGCAGGCTTGCCGCCGACAAGATATGGCCGGTGACCATCGCCTATTTCGATGACAAGGAGAACCAGGAAGGCCTCCCCGTCTATCGCATCAATTTCAAGCTCTACCGCAACGGCATCACCCGTGACCTGACGATGGACTATGGCGATTTCTCCATGAAGGGAAAGCTCGTCAACCTCCAGGTGTTCGATCAGCCAAAGGCCGTGACCGACTGCAAGAAGTGATCGGGGCGCCCCGTTCCCGATTCGAATGACGGGGCTTGCAATCTGGCGGTTTATCGGTTAACAGCCGCACCATTCCACACACGGGCTTGGGCTGGTATCGGGAGAAATCCGGTACGGCCTCCGGTGGCGGGCAACCGCCTCATCCCGTGGAGGTTCAACCGGAAAAGGAAAATTAAGCAATGGCATTGCCTGACTTCAGCATGCGCCAGCTTCTGGAAGCTGGCGTTCACTTCGGACACCAGACGCATCGCTGGAACCCGAAAATGGCGCCTTATATCTATGGCGACCGTAACAATATCCACATCATCGATCTGACCCAGACCGTTCCGCTGCTGCACCAGGCGCTGAAGGTCGTTTCCGATACCGTCGCCCGCGGTGGACGCGTTCTGTTCGTCGGCACCAAGCGCCAGGCTTCGGAGATCATCGCCGATGCAGCCCAGCGCTCGGCCCAGTATTATGTGAACGCCCGCTGGCTCGGCGGCATGATGACGAACTGGAAGACCATCTCCAATTCGATCCAGCGTCTGCGCAAGCTCGACGAGCTGCTCGGCGGCGAAGCCCAGGGCTTCACCAAGAAGGAGCGCCTGAACCTCGATCGCGAACGCGAAAAGCTCAATCGCGCGCTCGGCGGTATCCGTGACATGGGCTCGGTTCCGGATCTGATGTTCATCATCGACACCAACAAGGAAGCGATCGCCATCCAGGAAGCCAAGCGTCTCGGCATCCCGGTTGTCGCCATCATCGATTCCAATTGCGATCCCGACCAGATCGATTATCCGATCCCGGGCAATGACGACGCCGCCCGCGCGATCTCGCTCTATTGCGATCTCATTGCCAAGGCAGCGCTCGACGGCATTGCCCGTCAGCAGGGCGCGCTGGGCATGGATATCGGCGCCCAGGCGGAAGCGCCCGTCGAGCCTGCGCTCGAAACCCCGGCAACCGAAGGGGATGAAGCCTCCGCGTGAGGCTTCATACACCCGTTGTGACGGGTGGATAAGTTCAATTCGATCCGATGCGCGACGCATCGGCAATGTGGGCATGCCGGTAACGGTGTGCCTTCGCTTTCACGAGAGGCGACAATGAGCATTTCAGCATCCCAGGTAAAAGAACTCCGCGAACTCACCGGCGCAGGCATGATGGACTGCAAGGCCGCGCTGGCCGAAACCAATGGCGACATGGAAGCCGCCGTTGACTGGCTGCGCAAGAAGGGCATTTCCAAGGCCGACAAGAAGGCTGGCCGCACCGCTGCCGAGGGCCTGGTCGGCGTTGCCTCGGCCGGCGCCAAGGCCGTGGTGGTCGAGGTCAATTCGGAAACCGATTTCGTTGCCCGTAACGACGCGTTCCAGGAGATCGTCCGCAATGTGGCCACTGCGGCGCTTGGCACCGACGGTTCGACGGAAGCCGTTGCCGCGGCGACCTATCCGGGTTCGTCCAAATCCGTGACCGAGACGATCAAGGATGCTGTCGCCACGATCGGCGAAAACCTCAACTTCCGCCGTTCGGCGGCGCTGACCGTCCCGCAGGGCGTGGTCGCCACCTACGTGCATAACGGCGTCTCCGACGGTCTCGGCAAGATGGGCGTTCTCGTTGCCATCGAGACGTCAGGCAATGCCGATGCCGCCCAGGCCTTCGGCCGCCAGGTCGCGATGCATGTCGCGGCGACCAATCCGCTGGCCCTGACCTCGGCTGAACTCGATCCCGCCGCCGTCGAGCGTGAAAGGGCGATCTTTGCCGATCAGGCGCGTCAGTCCGGCAAGCCGGAAAACATCATCGAGAAGATGGTGGAAGGCCGCCTGCGCAAGTTCTACGAGGAAGTCGTCCTTCTCTCGCAGGCTTTCGTCATCAATCCGGACCTGACGGTCGAGGCCGCGTTGAAGGAAGCCGAGAAGACGATCGGCGCCCCGGCCAAGATCACCGGCTTCGTCCGCTTCGCGCTCGGCGAGGGCATCGAGAAGGAAGAGAGCGACTTTGCGGCAGAAGTGGCCGCAGCCGTCAAGAAGTAAGGTCTGGAAAGACTGTCGAATTTAAGGGCATCGCGTGACATCGCGGTGCCCTTCGTGTATCCGGAACCGGAATTATGCCTGCTGCATGATCCTCAGACCGGTACCGGTTGAAGACATCATGCAATTGAAGTGCTGGCGCGTTCAGTTCCGTCCGTCGGACGAATGGCGCTCCAGAAGAAGTCTGTGCGATACGAGGGGATCTCATGTCCGGTGCGCCCATCTATAAACGTGTTCTGTTGAAAGCCTCGGGCGAGGCGTTGATGGGGAATCAGGGCTTCGGGATCGATGTCTCGGTGGCCGACCGCATCGCGGCCGATATCGCCGAGGCGAGGGCGCTCGGCGTCGAGGTAGGCGTGGTGATCGGCGGCGGTAACATCTTCCGCGGCGTCGCCGTGGCGTCCAAGGGCGGCGACCGCGTCACCGGCGATCATATGGGCATGTTGGCGACCGTCATCAACTCGCTGGCGCTGCGCACGTCGCTCTCCAAGATCGGCGTCGATACGGTCGTGCTGTCGGCCATCGCCATGCCGGAAATCTGCGAGAGCTTCTCGCAGCGCCAGGCGACGGCCTATATGGACCAGGGCAAGGTGGTCATCTTCGCCGGCGGAACGGGAAATCCCTTCTTCACCACCGATTCCGCCGCGGCGCTACGCGCGGCCGAGATCGGCGCGGATGCGCTTTTCAAGGGAACACAGGTGGACGGCATCTATTCCGCCGATCCGAAATTGCATGCCGATGCCAAGCGCTATGACCGGCTGACCCACAAGGAAGTGCTTGATCAGGGGCTCGCAGTAATGGATACCACCGCAGTTGCCCTTGCGCGGGAGAACAACATTCCGATAATTGTCTATTCCATTCATGAAAAAGGCGGTTTTGCCGAAATCTTGCTTGGCAAGGGACATTGCACAACGGTTTCCGACGCGTAGGAGCGGACTAAAGGAGAAAAAGCATGAGTGACGCTCTGGACCTCAATGATATCAAGCGCCGCATGGAAGGCGCGATCCAGGCTTTCAAGCACGATCTTGGCGGACTGCGGACGGGCCGTGCATCGGCAAGCCTGCTGGAGCCGATCACCATCGAGGCCTATGGTTCGGAAATGCCGATCAACCAGGTGGCCAATATCTCGGTCCCCGAGCCGCGCATGCTTTCCGTCTCCGTCTGGGACAAGTCGATGGTCGGCGCTGTGGAGCGGGCGATCCGCGATTCCGGCCTCGGCCTCAACCCGATCACCGACGGCACGACCCTGCGCGTTCCGCTGCCTGAGTTGAACGAGCAGCGCCGCAAGGAACTGGTCAAGATCGCGCATCAATATGCCGAGCAGGCGCGCATCGCGGTGCGTCATGTGCGTCGCGACGGTATGGACCAGCTGAAAAAGCTGGAGAAGGACAGCGTTATCAGTCAGGATGACAGCCGCGTCCTTTCCGAGAAGGTGCAGAAGCTGACCGACGAGACCATTTCGGAAGTGGACAAGATGCTGGCGGTCAAGGAATCGGAGATCATGCAGGTTTAGGCCTGCAGGCTCCGGCTTCTGTCCATACGGTCACAACGGGGGATCAATGCCCATATCCAATCCGCGCCACATCGCCATCATCATGGATGGCAATGGCCGCTGGGCGAAGGCGAGAGGGCTGCCGCGTACCGCCGGACACAAGGCGGGCGTGGAAACCCTGCGCGAGATCGTTCACAAGGCGGGTGAGCTTGAAATCGGCTGGCTGACCCTCTTTGCGTTTTCGTCCGAGAACTGGTCGCGCCCGCGCAGCGAGGTCAGCGATCTCATGGGGCTCCTGAAGCTCTTCATCCGCCGCGACCTTGCCGAGTTGCACCGCAAGAATGTGCGGGTCAGGATCATCGGCGAGCGCGAAGGGCTCGCGAACGACATCCGAAATCTTCTTGCAGAGGCGGAAGCGCTGACATCGGGCAACACCGGGCTCAATCTCGTCATCGCCTTCAACTATGGCGCACGCGACGAGATCGCCCGGGCCATGCGCGCGCTTGGGCGGGAGATCGCGGCTGGCAGGCTCGACCCGGCGGCCATAACGCCCGAAGCCATAACAGCACGTCTCGATACGGCGGATATTCCCGATCCCGATCTCATCATCCGCACCAGCGGCGAAATGCGTCTTTCCAATTTCCTGCTCTGGCAGGCTGCCTATTCGGAATTTCTGTTCGTGCCGTGTTTCTGGCCGGATTTCAAAGCAGCCAATCTGGTCGATGCGATAGAGACGTTCCAGATGCGGGAACGCCGCTTTGGCGGCGTCGAGGCGCAGGTGCACGCTCAGGATATCGCATTGTAAGTTTTGGCGCAGCCGCGGCGCGTATCGGGAAAGGTCCGCATGTCCAATCTTCAGACCCGCATTGTGACAGCGATCGTCCTGGGCGCCGTTACGCTCCTGCTGACATGGTTCGGCGGGACGAGCTTCACGCTGCTCGCCATCGTCATGGGGGCGGCGGTTTTCCATGAATGGGTGGCGCTGACGGCACCCCGCCAGACGACGTTCTCGCGTATCTTCGGTTGGGTATGGTTCGCGCTCACGGCGGCGCTTCTCCTATGGGGTGCAAGCGCTTCGGTGACGATCGGCGTTCTCGTCTTCGGCGCGGCCTTCCTGGCGCCTCTCACCTGGAGCGCCTGCAAGGGATGGTCGGTAGCCGGCCTGCTTTATGCTGGCCTGCCGATGATTTCGCTTTCGCTCTTGCGCGGCGACGAGCCTTTCGGCTTCACGGCCATCATCTTCCTCTTCGCCGTGGTGTGGGCGACCGACATCGCCGCCTATTTCAACGGCCGCGCCATGGGCGGGCCGAAGCTTGCGCCGCGCTTTTCCCCCAACAAGACGTGGTCGGGGGCGATCGGAGGTGCCGCGGCGGCCATAGCGGCCGGTGTTCTGGTCGCATCGCTGGCCACGCCACCGGGAAATTTCATCGTGCCGGTGCTCGCCCTTCTCCTTTCGGTGATCGCTCAAGTGGGCGATCTGGCCGAATCCTGGGTCAAGCGGGTATTCGGAGCCAAGGACTCAGGCAGGCTCTTGCCGGGACACGGCGGTGTCATGGATCGTGTCGATGGGCTTGTGGCGGCCGCCGTGCTGCTGTACCTCATTGGCGCGATCTTCGCCGAACCGGATGTGCCTTCCGCCATCTTCTTCGGCATGTGATGTGATAGAATTATCTGGTCGCCCCGTTTGATGCGGGGCGCCGCGCAGGAGCGAACCGTGGGTGACCTCGTCTCATATCTTTTCGGCAGCAACAGCCTGCTTGTTGGAACGATCGTGCCGTTCCTCTTCGTGCTGACGGTTGTCGTTTTCGTCCATGAAATGGGCCACTACCTTATCGGCCGCTGGTGCGGCATCGGCGTGAAGGCGTTTTCGGTCGGCTTCGGCCCTGAGCTGATCGGCTTCACCGATCGCAGCGGAACGCGCTGGAAGCTTTCGGCCATTCCGCTCGGCGGCTACGTGAAGTTTGTCGGCGATGAAAGCGTAGCAAGCACGCCGTCGCAAGGCGCGGAGGAGGGGCTGAGCGCGGCCGAAAAGGCTGTCGCCTTCCACCTTCAGCCGGTCTGGAAACGTGCCGCCACGGTCTTTGCCGGCCCGGCCTTCAACATTCTTCTGACCATCGCCATCCTTGCCGTGTTCTTCGCGCTTTACGGGCGCATGGTCGCCGATCCCATGGTGGCCGAGGTGCGCCCGGACAGCCCCGCCGCAATCGCCGGCTTCGAGCCGGGAGACCGTTTCCTCACCGTTGACGGGGAGAAGGTGGCGACCTTCTCCGATGTGCAGCGCTACGTCTCAGGCCGGGCAGGCGATCCGATTCGCTTCACCGTGGAGCGCAACGGTCACGAAGTTGCGCTGACCGCCACGCCCGAACTGCTCGAGCAGACCGATCCCCTGGGCAACAAGGTCAAGATCGCCGTCATCGGCGTCGTCAACAACGAGGCGGTCGGCAAGTTCAGGACCATCGAATACGGTCCGCTCGAATCGGTGCATCAGGCCGTGCTGGAAACCGGCTACATCGTCGGCCGCACCGGCGAATTCTTCGGCAGGTTCTTCGCCGGACGTGAGGACAAGTGCCAGCTCGGCGGTCCCGTCAAGATCGCCAATATGGCCGGACAGGCCGCGAGCAGGGGCTTTTCGTGGCTGGTCCAGCTGACCGCCATGCTCTCGATCGGCATCGGCCTTCTCAATCTTTTTCCGCTTCCGCCTCTTGATGGTGGCCATCTGGTCTTCTATGCCGCAGAGGCGATCCTTCGCCGGCCGGTGCCGGTCGCCGTGCAGGAAATCTTCTTCCGCGTCGGCTTCATCACGGTGATGGGATTCATGGCGTTTGTGCTCTTCAACGACATATTCGCCTGCTGAACAGGTGCTAACCAAAGGTAAAAAATAGGGACGATTTCAGGAAAACGGTGAAAAGCGTTTACCATGCCGTGGGATTGGCGTGGCATGGATGTCACGGTTCGAAGCGAAGTAAACAGAATTTAACCGTGGCGCTTGCTTGTATGAAAAAACCAGCTATTACGGTGCTTTGAGACAAGCGCTTTTTCTGGGATCTCGCCCCGGGGACAACGAGAAACGAAGGTTCAGAAAGCCTATGACGGCAAGTTCGAAATTCTTTGGCGCCGCGTCCGCGATCGCCATGTCAGTGGCTCTTGCGGCCTCCGGTACAGTTGCTGTTTCTCTGGCTACGGTCAGTGCCGCCGAGGCAGCCGTGGTCAGCCGAATCGAGGTTCGCGGCAACAAGCGCGTCGATGCCACGACGATTCGTGACAATATCGGCATCACGCCCGGCAAGTCCTTTTCGAACAATGATATCGACGAGGCGGTGAAGCGCCTTTTCGCCATGGGCCTGTTCTCGGATGTCCGGATCAACCAGGTCGGCAACGCGCTCGTCGTCAACGTCAGTGAATATTCCGTGGTCAACCAGGTCCTGTTCCAGGGCAACAAGAAGATCAAGGATCCCGACCTTGCCCGTGCGGTGCAGCTGAAGGCGCGCGAGTCGTTCGATCCCGCCAAGCTTGAGGCGGACAAGCAGGCCGTCCAGGAAGCCTATCGCCGCATCGGCCGCAGCGACGCCATCGTCAATGCACGCACCATCGATCTCGGCGAGGGTCGCGTCAACGTGGTCTTCGAGATCAATGAAGGCGGTCGCACCAAGATCTCCGCCATCAATTTCGTCGGCAATCAGGCCTTTGGCGATCGCCGTCTGCGCGATGTCATCTCCACCAAGCGGACCAACCCGCTTTCCTGGCTGACGCGCGGCGACATCTATGACGAAGACAAGCTGCGTGCGGACGAGGAGGCCCTGCGCCGCTTCTATTACAATCGCGGCTATGCCGATTTCCAGGTGGTTTCGTCCAACGCCGTCCTCGATGAGGCGACGAACGAATACACCGTCACCATCACCGTCGAAGAGGGGCAGAAATACACCTTCGGCGATATTCAGGTCGAAAGCACGGTTCCCGGCATCGATACGGAATCCGTTCGTGGTGAGATCAAGACGCAGTCCGGCTCCGTCTACAGCGCCAAGAACATCGAAAGCTCCGTCATCGACATCACGGAACGGGTTGCCGCCAATGGCTATCCCTTCGCCAAGGTCGAGCCGCGCGGCGACCGCGATTTCGAGAACCATACGATCTCGGTGGTCTACAGCATCGATGAGGGCGTGCGCGCCTATGTCGAGCGCATCGAAATCCGCGGCAACGAAAAGACGCGCGACTATGTCATTCGCCGTGAGTTCGATGTCAGCGAAGGCGATGCGTTCAATCAGGTGATGATCCAGCGCGCCAAGCGCCGCCTGGATGCGCTCGATTTCTTCCAGACGGTCAATATCTCGACCGTGCCCGGTTCCGAGCCGGACCAGGTCATTCTGGTCGTCGACGTGGTGGAGAAGCCCACGGGTGAGTTCTCGATCGGCGGTGGCTATACCACGGGTGGTGAAACGCCGGGCGCGTCGGTGGAAGCATCGATCACGGAGCGTAACTTCCTCGGTCGCGGCCAGTATGTCCGTATCGGCGCCGGCGGCGGTCAGGACAACTCCCGCAACTATTCCTTCTCCTTCACCGAGCCCTATTTCCTCGGCCAGCGCATCTCGGCGGGCTTCGATGTCTTCCGCAAGACATACTCGCTGAAGGATCGCTATGACGTCGAGCAGACGGGCGGAACGATCCGCTTCGGCCTGCCGATCACCGACAATTTCTCCGCAGGCGTGGCCTATAATTACGTGCAGGAGAAATATGAACTCGATGATTACGTCCTGAACGACGACGGTACGCCAAACTTCGACCGCGTTGCTCCTGCCATTGTCGAGGCTGCGGAAGAAAGCCCGTGGATCAAGTCGTCGCTCAGCTATTCGCTGACCTATAATTCGATCGACGACGTCAAGAACCCGCATGACGGTATTTTCGCACGCTTCACGCAGGAATATGCCGGTGTCGGCGGCGACGCGAAATACCTGAAGTCGACCTTCAAGGCCAGCTACTACAAGACAATTTCCGAAGAAGCCGATATCGTCGGCCTTCTCGGTGTCGGCGGCGGCTATATCCATGCCTTAGAGGACGATGGCGCGCGCATATTCGATATGTTCAAGAACAATTCGGATATGATCCGCGGATTCAAATATAACGGTATCGGCGCTTTCCAGCGGTCGAACAATGGCGAGCGCTACTATCTCGGCGGCACGACCTATATGAGCGCCACCGCGGAAGTGCAGTTCCCGATGCCGGCCGTTCCCGAAAGCCTCGGTATTCGCGGCGCGGTTTTTGCCGATGCGGCGACGCTCTATGGAACCGAGTATGATCCGGGTCCGGGCCAAAATCCGGTTGAAGGCGATGGCAGCGCTGTGCGTGCGTCGGCTGGTATCAGCCTGATGTGGGCTTCGCCCTTCGGTCCGCTGCGTTTCGATTATGCTTGGCCGATCAAGAAAGAAGACACGGACAAGGTGCAGAACTTCAACTTCGGCATTTCGAGCAAGTTCTGATAGATTTGCCTTCTCCCGGGGCTAATGGTTCCGGGAGAGAAAGTGCTTTGATGGCAGATCCCATTTTTTTCACGCCGTCGCGTCAATTGACAATCGGCGACATCGCCGAATTTACGGGTGCGAAGCTCCGCGATGCGGAGCTCGCGTCGCGTGCTGTTATGCGCCTAGCCTCACTTTCCGATTCCGATCCCGATGCCCTGGTGTTTCTGGAAGGCAAGAAGAATGCGGGCAATCTCGCCAATCTGAAAGCGGCGGGCGTGCTTTGTACCGAGGAACTGCAGGGCAGCATCCCTTCCGGCGTCGCCGTCCTTCTGACGCGCAAGCCTCACCGGGATTTCTCCGCCGTCGGCAGAATGCTGTTTCCTGCCTCGGCCCGCCCTGAGCCCTGGCTTGGTGAAACGGGCGTTTCGAAGAAGGCAAGCATCCATCCCACGGCCGAGATCGAGCCGGGCGCCACGGTGGAAGCGGGCGCGGTCATCGGCAAGGGCGTGGCGATCGGGGCGGGCACCGTTATTTCGGCCACCGCCGTCATCGGGGCAAATTGCCAGATCGGACGCGACAGCTTTGTCGGCCCCGGCGTTTCCATTCAATATGCCTTTATCGGCAACCGCGTTTATCTGCATCCCGGTGCGCGTATCGGGCAGGACGGCTTCGGCTACATTCCAGGTGCCGCCGGCATGGAGAAGGTGCCGCAGCTCGGCCGCGTTATCATCCAGGACGATGTCGAGATCGGCGCCAACACCACCGTGGACCGCGGATCGCTCGCCGATACGATCATCGGCGAGGGCACCAAGATCGACAATCTCGTGCAGATCGCCCACAATGTGCATATCGGCCGACATTGCGTCATCGCCGCCCATTGCGGCATTTCAGGCAGCGTCACGATCGGGGACATGACCATGCTCGGCGGTCGCGTCGGTCTGGCGGATCATCTGACAATCGGTTCACGCGTGCAGATCGCGGCGGCGAGCGGCGTGATGAACGACATTCCGGACGGTGAGAAATGGGGCGGTCTGCCCGCGCGTCCGTTCAAGCAATGGTTCCGGGAAGTCGCGGCACTTCGCAGCATCGGACAGCCAAAGAGGGAGAAGTCTTCGGATGAATGAGACCGGGCGGGCCAATTTGAACGCAGCCGACATTCAGAGGCTGCTGGCGACGTTGCCGCATCGCTATCCCTTTCTGCTGATCGATCGCATCGTCGATATCGATGGCGACCAGTCGGCGACTGGCATCAAGAACGTCACCATCAACGAGCCGCATTTCACCGGACATTTCCCGGATAATCCCATCATGCCGGGTGTTCTCATCATCGAGGCGATGGCCCAGACGGCGGGGGCGATCTCGCTCCTGCAGCGCGGCGCCGACAAGCCCGGCATCGTTTATTTCCTCACCATCGACAATGCGAAATTCCGGCGCCCCGTCGTCCCCGGCGACCGTCTGATGATCCACGTCAAGAAACTCAAGCAGCGTGCCAATATATCGAGGTTCGAATGCATCGCGGAAGTCGACGGCGTCCGCGTGGCCGAAGCCGAAGTGGCCGCGATGATCGGCACTGCCGAAGACAGCCAAGCGTGAATCTCTTATGAGCGAAACTTTCATTCATCCGACAGCCCTGGTTGAAAAAGGCGCTGAGCTGGGCGCCGGCGTCTCGGTCGGGCCTTTCTGCCATGTTCAGGCGGGCGCGGTGCTTGGCGACGGCGTCCAGCTGATGAGCCATGTCGTGATTACGGATGCCACCACGCTCGGCGCCGGATCGAAGGTCTATCCCCATGCGATCCTCGGCTGCGACCCACAGAACGGCAAGCACAAGGGTGGTCCGACGACGCTCACGGTCGGTGTCAACTGCACCATCCGCGAAGGCGTCACCATGCATCGCGGATCTGATTCAAGCCGCGGCCACACCTCCGTCGGCGACAATTGCTCTTTTCTCGCCTATGCCCATGTCGCTCATGACAGCGATGTCGGCAATCACGTGACCTTTTCCAACAACGTGATGATCGGCGGCCATTGCGTCATTGGCGATCATGTCATCATCGGCGGCGGCGCGGGCATACACCAGTTCTGCCGCGTCGGCCATCATGCCTTCGTCGGCGGCCTTGCCGCGCTTGTCCATGATCTCATTCCCTATGGGATGGCGATCGGCGTCCAGGCGCATCTGGGCGGCCTCAATATCGTGGGCATGAAGCGCTCCGGCATGCCGCGCGCCGAGATCCACAATATCCGCCGCGCCTCGCGCATGCTGTTCGACCGCACCAAGCCGATCAGGGCGCGCGCAGAGGACGTTCTGAAAGCCATGCCGGGTTCGCCCGCCGTTGCCGATCTGATCTCTTTCATCACCGTCGATACCAAGCGTGCCTATTGTACCCCGCTGTTTGATGCCGCCGACCATGGCGGGCATGACGACGAGAGCTGAGGCTGGAGCCGTGGCGCCCGGAGCCGACGCCGCAGGCCGCACGGCTATTATCGCCGGTAATGGCCTTCTGCCACTGAAAGTGGCTGAAAGCCTTGAGAAGCAGGGTAGGGCTCCTTTCATCGTCGCGATGCGGGACGAAGCCGATCCTGCGCTTTACCGTTATGATCATGCGGAAATCTCCGTGGTGGAGTTCCGCAAGCTGATTGGTTCGATGAAGACCGCCGGCGTGCGCAATGTGATATTGGCTGGCGGCGTGCGCAGCCGCCCGCATTTTTCCGATCTGAGGCTCGATGGCCCGACGCTTGCCGCGATACCGCGAATGATCGGGGCGCTGGGCCGGGGCGACGATGCGCTGCTGCGCGCCTTCATCGATCTTGTCGAATCCTATGGTTTCAAAGTTGTCGGCGCCCATGAAATCGTGCCCGACCTGCTGGCGCCGCCCGCCACCCGCTTGACGACCAGGAAACCGGACGGGGAGGATGAGCGCAATATTGCCATCGCCCGCGAGGCGGCGCGAATGATCGGCGTTCTCGATATCGGGCAGGGGACGGTTGCCGTCGGCGGCCGCGTCGTGGCGCTGGAGGGCGCCGAGGGCACCGATGCCATGCTGGAGCGTGTCGCGCAACTCCGCAATGCCAGGCGCATCCCGCCGAAAGGCGGCGTTCTTGTCAAATGCGCCAAGCCGACGCAGGATGAGCGCGCCGACCTGCCGGCGATCGGCCTGTCAACGGTCGAGAATGCGGCGCGGGCCGGGCTCTCCGGCATCGCGATCGAGGCCGGGAAGACATTTATCCTGGGGTTCGGGGAAACCGTGGCGGCAGCCAACAACAAAGGCGTTTTCATAGAGACGTTCGACTCGGATTAGAGCATGATCCCGAAAAGTTGCAGATTTTTCGGACAGGATCATGCGGCTGAATAAACACCGGAGGAAAGCCGATGGCGCGGAAAATGCCGCTGAAGATCGCGATCATCGCCGGGGAGGAATCCGGTGATCTGCTCGGCGCGGATCTGATTGATGCGCTGCGCGGGCAGACGGACCGCCTGGTCAATCTCGTCGGCGTCGGTGGCACGCATCTGCAGGAGCGCGGCCTGAAAAGCCTGTTCGATCCGGGCGAGATCGCACTGATGGGCTTGAGCGCGGTGCTCCAGAACCTGCCCAGGCTGGTTCTGCGCATTTCGCAGGCGGCGAAGGCCGTCGTCGCGGCCAAGCCCGACTGCCTCATCATCATCGATAGTCCGGACTTCACCCATCGTGTGGCCCGCAAGGTTCGGGCTGCCGATCCCACCATTCCGATCGTCAAATATATCGCTCCCACCGTCTGGGCATGGCGTCCGCAGCGCGCCAAGGCCATGCGCGCCTATGTCGACCATATCCTGACCATCCTGCCTTTCGAGGTGGATGTGCTGAAACGGCTGAGCGGACCGCCGGCGACCTATGCCGGACACCGTCTGGCAAGCTACAAGCCGATCCTGGATGTGAGAGCGGCGCGCATGGAACGCGAGACATCGCGGATGGATGATAAAGAGCGGACGCTGCTCGTGCTGCCGGGATCACGGCGCTCGGAGATCAAGACGCTGATGGAGCCCTTCGGCAAGGCTGTGGCCGAACTCTCCGGGCGGATCGAGACACTGCACGTCGTGCTTCCGACCCTTGCCGCCATCGAACCGATGGTGCGGGCGCTCTCCGCCGAATGGCTTGTAAAGCCACTGATCGTGACGAGCGAGGAGGACAAATGGAAGGCGTTCGGGCAGGCGGACGCAGCCCTTGCCGCCTCGGGTACCGTCTCGCTTGAACTGGCGCTGACCCATGTCCCCACCGTTCTCGCCTACAAGGTCGACTGGTTCGCCAAGCAGTTCCTGATGCCGCGCATTACCACCTGGAGCGCGGCGCTGCCCAATATCATCGCCGATGAAGCCATCATCCCCGAGCATTTCAACGAATTCGTCCGGCCAGGACTGCTGGCCCGCCAACTTGACCGGCTGATGCGGCCAGGTCCCGCGCGAGAAGCTCAGATCTCAGGGTTCAGGCACATCGCCGACCTCATGACGACGGACAGACCGGCGGGGGAAATCGCGGCCAAGACCGTACTCGATCTGGTCGACACCGCAAAATCCCGATAAAGCCCGATTATTCTGTTCATAAAAAAAGGCGCCCCAAGCGCCTTTTTTTGTCGTTTCTGGCCGTTTTGCGTTATTTCCGCTTGGCCAGCGGCACGAAATCGCGCAGCGGCTCGCCAGTGTAAAGCTGGCGCGGACGGCCGATCTTCTGCTGCGGATCCTCGATCATCTCCTTCCACTGGGCGATCCAGCCGACAGTACGGGCGACGGCGAAGAGCACCGTGAACATCTCTGTCGGGAAGCCCAGCGCCTTCAGCGTGATGCCCGAATAGAAGTCGATATTCGGATAGAGCTTCTTTTCGATGAAATACTCGTCGGTGAGGGCGATCTTTTCCAATTCCATCGCCACGTCGAGCAGCGGATCGTCCTTGATGCCGAGCTCGCCGAGAACCTCATGCGTCGTCTTCTGCATGATCTTGGCGCGTGGATCGTAGTTCTTGTAGACGCGGTGGCCGAAGCCCATGAGACGGAACGGATCGTTCTTGTCCTTCGCCTTGGCGATGAATTCGGGAATGCGGTCGACCGTGCCGATCTCCGAAAGCATGTTGAGGGCGGCCTCATTGGCGCCGCCATGCGCCGGGCCCCAGAGGCAGGCGACGCCCGCTGCAATGCAGGCGAAGGGATTGGCGCCGGAAGAGCCGGCCAGACGCACGGTAGAGGTGGAGGCGTTCTGCTCGTGGTCGGCGTGCAGGATGAAGATGCGGTCCATGGCGCGCGCCAACACCGGATTGACCTTGTATTCCTCGCAAGGCACAGCGAAGCACATGCGCAGGAAATTCGAGGCGAGATCCAGGTCGTTCTTCGGATAAACGAAGGGCTGGCCGACATGGTATTTATAGGCCATCGCGGCAAGCGTCGGCATCTTGGCGATCAGCCGGATCGAGGCGACCATGCGCTGATGCGGATCGGTGATGTCGGTCGAGTCGTGATAGAAGGCGGACATGGCGCCGACGCAGCCGACCATGACGGCCATCGGATGCGCATCGCGGCGGAACCCGGTGAAGAAGCGGGTCATCTGCTCGTGCACCATGGTGTGGTGTGTCACGCGATAATCGAAATCCGCCTTCTGCGCCTTGGTCGGCAGCTCACCGTAAAGCAGGAGATAGCAGGTCTCCAGGAAATCGCCATGCTCGGCGAGCTGATCGATCGGATAGCCACGGTAAAGAAGCATGCCCTCGTCGCCATCGATATAGGTGATCTTCGATTCGCACGAGGCCGTCGAGGTGAAGCCGGGATCGTAGGTAAAGGCGTGGGCATTCTTGTAGAGCGGGCCGATGTCGACGACGTCTGGTCCAACAGTGCCCTTGCGGACAGGCAGATCGAAGGTATTGCCGTCAAGGGTGATACTCGCTGTATTAGTAGACATAATCGTTCCTTTCAAATCCTCCGTCACCGCCATTCACGCGGTGAGATCGAAATAGCCCTTATCTTTTTTCGTGCTGAACCATCCCGAGATTTCGCACGTCAAACTATCCCAAACCTCCAATGTTGCAATGCGGAATTTCACCTCCGGGGCCAGCTTTTGTAACGACCCCGTGATGCACCTTGAGTCGCCCCGGATTTAATCGATCTGATCCCTAATTCTTGCGAGAGATTCCTCTCTGCCGAGAACAGCCAGCACATCGAATACGCCAGGAGAGGTTACGCGGCCCGTCAGGGCGGCACGCAACGGCTGCGCGATCTTGCCGAGCTTCAGGCCGACCGATTCCGCATAGGCGCGAATGGCGGCGTCAAGGCTTTCCGGCGTCCAGTCGCTTGCCTGCTCCAGCGCCGGCAACGCGCCCTTGAGGATTGCCCGGCCCTCATCGCCAAGCAGCGAAGCAGCTTTCTCGTCCAGGGTCAGCGGACGCGCGGCGAAGATGAATTTCGCGCCATCGGCGAGCTCGACAAGCGTCTTGGCGCGCTCCTTCAAACCCGGCATGGCGGCAAGAAGCTGGCCGCGACGCCCGCCATCGAGAGATGCAAGCAATTCCGGCCCGCCGTCGATTTCCGGCAGTACGGCAATGAGCGCGTCGAGAAGCGCGTGGTCGTCGCTTGAACGCATGTAATGGCCGTTGATTGCCTCCAGCTTCTGGAAGTCGAAACGCGCCGCGCCCTTATTGATGCCGCTGACATCGAACCATTCGATCATCTCATCGGTCGACATGATCTCGTCGTCGCCATGGCTCCAGCCGAGGCGGACGAGATAATTGCGCAGCGCCGCCGGCAGATAGCCCATGGCGCGATAGGCCTCGACACCGAGCGCGCCGTGCCGCTTGGAAAGCTTCGCGCCATCGGGACCATGGATCAGCGGGATGTGAGACATCAAGGGTACCGGCCAGCCCATGGCGTCATAGATAATCGTCTGGCGCGCGGCATTGGTCAGGTGATCGTCGCCGCGAATGATATGCGTCACGCCCATGTCGTGATCGTCGACCACGACGGCATGCATATAGGTCGGGTTGCCGTCGGAGCGCAGGATGATGAAATCGTCGAGATCCTTGTTCGGAAAGCGGACCTCGCCCTGTACCTCGTCATGCACCACAGTCTCGCCGCTCTGCGGCGCCTTGATGCGAATGACCGGCTTCACGCCCGCCGGCGCCTCGGATTGATCGCGGTCGCGCCAACGCCCGTCGTAGCGGGGAGGGCGGCCCTCGGCGCGGGCCTTTTCGCGCATCTCGTCGAGCTCCTGGGGCGTCGCATAGCAATAATAGGCCTTGCCCTTGGCAACGAGCTCTTCCGCGACCTCGCGATGACGCGGCGCGCGCTCATATTGCGAGATCGCATCGCCGTCCCAATCAAGGCCGAGCCAACGCAAGCCGTCGAGAATGGCCCTGACCGCGGCCTCAGACGAGCGCTCCCGGTCTGTATCCTCGATGCGCAGCAGCATCTTGCCGCCGGTATGTTTCGCATAGAGCCAGTTGAAGAGCGCCGTGCGCGCGCCGCCGATATGCAGAAAGCCGGTGGGCGAGGGCGCAAAGCGGGTAATCACGGGTGAGGACATGACAACTCCGGTGAGTGCGGGGCCTGGTTGAAGACCCCACTCGATTTCGGTTGGCGTTCATGTAGCATAGGTGGCTGACGGTGCAAGTGTGCTGGCACCGCAGCGGGGGCCAATGAGGGGAGTGCACGACACGGACGAGGTCGATGAACGGCTGCTTCTGAAGCGGCCGGGCTTTGCCGTGCCGCCTGCCGAAGCATTGCCGGAGCGGATACAGGCCACCACATTTCTGCCCGAGCGCCGCGAGGCACTGTTCCCAGCGCGTCAGCATATAGTTGCTCGCGTCCAGTCGTTCGGCGGATCTGTTGCCAGGCTCCTTTCGGAGGAGCAGGAACACGGCACCTATTTCCTCTTCCTGCCGGTCTTTGCGGCCATAGGCGCAATTCTCTATTTCTCGCTTCCCTCCGAACCGCGATGGCAACCCCTGCTTTCCGGTCTGACCGTGCTCATCACGATCCGCATTCTCGCGCACAGGCGTCAGCTCATGGCCATGGCGCTGACATTCGCGATCGCCGTCCTGGCGGGCATGCTGACGGCAAAAACGGAAACGATGCGGCTTTCGACGCCGATGCTCGGCGGTGACATAACCACGCGCGTCACCGGGCGCATCCTCGCCATGGAGCAGAACGACAAGGGCGGATGGCGCGTGACGCTGGAGGTGCTTTCGACCGTGCGGCCGACGCTTCGCTATGCGCCCGATCGCATCCGCGTTTCGGCCCGCGATCTTCCAGCTTCCGCCGATATCGGCTCGGGCTTGTCCGGTCTGGTGCGCCTGCGCGCCCAATCCGGCCCCGTCCGGCCCGCAAACTACGATTTTGCCTTCCATGGCTATTTCAACGGCATCGGCGCGAATGGTTTTTTCCTGGGAACGCCCCAGAGCGTTGCGGTTTCTCCGCCGGACGAAATCGGCACGCGTCTCATGTTGTGGATCGCCAACCTCAGGCAGGGCATTACCGAGAGCATCGCATCGAGCCTCGAAGGGGAGAAAGGCGCGATCGCCGCGGCACTCATCACCGGGCACAGGGAAGGGATCAGCGAGGAAACGAATGAAGCACTACGCCTGAGTGGCCTTGCGCATATTCTTTCCATATCCGGCCTTCACATGGCGCTCGCCGGCGGGCTCGTCATGCTGGTGGTGCGTGCGCTGATCGCCCTGTTCCCCGGCTTCGCCATGCGCCATCCCGTAAAGAAATATGCGGCAGGGGCGGCTCTGCTGGGGTCGGCCTTCTATCTCATGCTGTCGGGTTCCGCGATCGCGGCTCAGCGCAGCTTCATCATGCTCGCGGTGATGCTCATCGCCGTCATGATGGATCGCGCCGCCATCACCATGCGCAATCTCGCTCTGGCCGCACTGATCGCCATCATTCTTGTTCCGCATGAGCTGCTTGGCCCCAGCTTCCAGATGTCCTTTTCCGCGACGGCCGCGCTGATAGCGGCTTTCGCCTGGTGGACGGGCAGGAAGCGCAGTCGCTACGAACAGGGACTGGTTCCCGCGTCCGCGGCGAAAGGCTTTGTCGGCAAAATCGTCATGTCGGTCGGGGCAACGGCCGCCACAGCGGTGATCGCCGGAACGGCGAGCGGCATTTTTGCACTCTATCATTTCAACAACACCGCGCCGCTCGGCCTTCTTGGAAATGTGCTTGCGGTTCCGGTCATTTCGATCTGCGTCATGCCTTTTGCCGTCCTCAGCCTGTTGATGATGCCTTTGGATCTCGAATGGCTGCCCCTGCAGGTGATGGGGACGGGCATCGAAATGGTCAAATGGGTGGCCCGCGAAGTGGCCGCGATCTCGCCGAACACCAATCCGGGCATCATGCCCATTGCGACGCTGCTGTTGTGGTCCGCGGGATTGGTGCTTGTCATCTTCCTGAAGACCTGGCTGCGCGCCGTTTCGCTCCTGTTCTTTGCGACAGGCCTGATCCTTTTCATCCGCGAAGGCGGTCCGGATCTGATCATATCGGAAGATGGCCGGCTGGTGGCGATGCGCATCGGGGATGGCGCGCTGGCGGTCAACCGAAGCCGCCCCTCGCGCTTCACCATCGAGAACTGGCAGAAGGCCTATAATGCACCTGATATCATCAAACCGCAGGCCGGTCAGGATAACGAGCAAAAAGGCTTCATTTGCGAGGAAGGCATCTGCCTTGCCGAAATGCGCGACGAGCGGATGCTGGCTTATACCGACGTCGCGGAAGGCCGAAGCGCCGCCTGTGCGATAGGCGACATGGTCATCCTTGCATTTCCCGGCAAGAACCTCTCCTGTGGTCGGGACGAGAAAATCGTGATCACCCTGCGCGATCTGGCGGTAAAGGGAGCGCTTGAAGTAAGGCTTGGCGAAGCAGGGCAGGCCGCACCAGCCCCTCGTGCTCGTGCGGGACTGGTTCAGGAAGAACCGGCTTATCCGAATGAAGCGGAAACTGATTTTTCCCTGGATGGGAGCGGAGAGCCGGAGCCGCCGCCCGGCCTCGTGAGAATAGCCACCGCTCCCCAGGCTCAGGCGAGCGGAGGCACTGAAGATCAGCAAAATGCTTCTGATGGCGCGCCAAGCGCGCAACAGGCGATCCTGACTTATGCAATCGGTCCGCCGGAGCGACCGTGGAACCAGCATCGGCTCTTCTCACGCGCCGCCCGCGGCCTGCCGGAGAAAACCCGGCCGAACAACAGTTCCAAAGCCGGGCAGAAACAACCCAGAAAATGGGCCGCCAAACCGGCCAAAACGCATCCGCACGTCGATCAATAGCGGCGGATGAGCCCGACCAGCTTGCCTTGCACGCGAACCCGGTCCGGCCCGAAGATGCGCGTTTCATAGGCCGGATTGGCCGCTTCAAGCGCAATCGAGGCGCCCTTGCGACGGAAGCGCTTGAGCGTTGCCTCTTCGTCATCGACGAGCGCTACCACGATTTCGCCGGGATTGGCCGTTTCGCCACGCTTGATGACAACCGTATCGCCGTCGAATATGCCGGCCTCGATCATCGAATCGCCTTTGACTTCAAGCGCATAATGGTCGCCCGGCCCGATCATCTCCGGCGGCAGGCTGATCATATGCGTCTGGTTCTGGATGGCGGCGATCGGAACACCGGCCGCGATGCGTCCCATTACCGGCACGCTGACAGGAGCCACCGCATCGTCATCATTGGCGACCCGGGGGCGGGACGAAACCGGCGCCACATTCCGTCCCAGGCTGCCCTCGATGACGCTCGGGGCGAATTTCTTCTGCGCATTCAGCCCCGGCGCGATGGAATCGGGAAGGCGCACCACCTCGAGCGCGCGGGCCCGGTTCGGCAGGCGGCGGATGAAGCCGCGCTCTTCCAGCGCCGTGATCAGCCGGTGGATGCCCGATTTCGAAGCCAGATCAAGCGCTTCCTTCATTTCATCGAAAGAAGGGGGGATTCCGGTTTCCTTCAACCGCTCGTGGATGAAAAGCAGAAGCTCATGTTGCTTACGCGTCAGCATGGCAGGTTCCTTCGCGGGAATCGGAACAAAAACAAAACCAGAACGAACACTATATGTTCCAGTCTTGTTCTGCAACTGTTTTAATTTCGTTAACGATGTTACAGTTCTGACGTATTTCCTGCCGGAAGCCTGCACGCAGCTCAGATGGCGCCGGAGAGCCTGTCCTCGATATAGGCGGCCCGAAGCCGCTGTGTAACCGGGCCGGGCAGGCCGTCGCCGACAGGCCCGTCGTCGATCCGCGTTACCGGCATCACGAAGCTTGAGGCAGATGTGATGAAGGCTTCCGCTGCATTCTTCGCTTCCTCGGGAGTGAATGCCCGTTCCTCGACCGTCACGCCGACGCTGCGCGCGAGATCCAGCACAGAGGCGCGTGTGATGCCATGCAGGATGGCGCTGCTGAGGCTGCGGGTTACGAGCTTGCCTTCGGTGGTGACGATATGGGCGTTGGCAGAGCTGGCTTCGGTGATGAAACCATCCTCCACCAGCCAGGCATCGTCGGCGTTGCGGCGCATGGCTTCCATCTTCGCAATGGAGGGATAGAGAAGTTGCACCGTCTTGATGTCGCGCCGCGCCCAGCGCAGATCAGGTATCGTGATGACGGAAATGCCGGTTTCCACCTTCGGATTGGCCAGAATGGCCTTCGCCTGGGTGAAAAGCACGATGGTGGGAGCGGGATTTTTCGGAAAAGCGAAATCGCGGTCGGCCGGGCCGCGCGATATCTGGAGGTAGATCAGCCCTTCGTCGAGATTGTTGCGGGCGACGATCTCACGATGGATTTCGAGCAGGCTGTCGGGATCGGTCGGAGAGGGGATTCGCAGTTCGCCCAGCGAGCGTTTCAGCCGCGCGGCATGGCCGGCATAATCGATGAGCTTTCCGCCGATGACGGCAGTGACTTCATAAACGGCGTCGGCAAAGAGAAAGCCGCGGTCGAAGACGGAAACCTTGGCCTCGCTTTCAGGAAGCCACTCGCCATTGACATAGACAATGCGCTGCATATTCAAATCCTTGCCGCCAAAACGAAAATGAGATGCCGACATACAAATGGCTGATGGCGAAATTGCAAGTGCTTTCCGCCCGCAATCAGCGCAGCATCAACACCTCGCATGGATCTCCCGCGCGCGCCGGCTCCGCATGCGGCTCACGAATGATGAGCCCGTTCGCGCGGGCGAGCGCGCTCAGCATGGAGGAATCCTGCAGGGGCAGGGGGGTGGCGATGAGTTCGCCATGCTCATTGGGGTGGATTTCCGCGCGGATATGATCGCGCCTCTGATCATTGGCCGGCATGTCGGCGCCGAGGCGCGCTCTGCGGATATCCGGTCGATAGGGCCTGCCCGCCAGCGCCGAGACGAGCGGGGCCAGAAAAAGGTGGCCGCATACCAGGCTCGACACCGGATTGCCCGGCAGCCCGAGAACGCACAAGCCTTGCAGTCTTCCGAACATCAGTGGCTTGCCTGGCCGCATGGCGATCTTCCAGAAATCGAGTTCCATGCCGCGCCGGGTCAGTGCCGCATGAACCAGATCGTGATCGCCGACCGAAGCGCCGCCGAGCGTGACCAGAACATCCGCGCCCTTCTCGATCGCCGTGGCGATGGCCGCCTCGATATGTTCGATGCGGTCGCCGACGATGCCGAGATCGAGCACCTCGCCGCCACGGATGCGGATGATCTCGGCGATGCCGAGATCGTTGGAGGAGATGATCTGGTCGGGACCCGGCACTTCGCCCGGAGCGACCAATTCGTCACCGGTGGCGATGATCGCTACTTTGGGCCGGCGCACGACATGAAGCGCGGCGTTGTTCGCGGCCGCTGCGAGCGAAAGCGCGGCCGGATCGAGAACGCGGCCCGGCTGGAGAAGGACGTCGCTCTTGCTGAAATCGAGACCGGCGCGGCGGATATTCCGACCCTTTGAAACGGTCTGCAGGACGCGGACCGCGCCATCCTCGAGCCGCTCTGTGTTTTCCTGAATTAGCACCGTATCCGCGCCTGGCGGAACCGGAGCGCCGGTGAAGATACGCACGGCTTCTCCGGCTGCAACGGCCCCGGCAAAGCGGCGGCCGGCGGCTGATTCGCCGATAACCTTCAATTGGGCCGGCACAGAAAGGACATCGTCCGCACGGATCGCATAGCCATCCATCGCCGAGGCATCGAAGGGCGGCTGGGTGTGATATGCTTCGACGGGCCGGGCAAGTACCCGACGGCCGGCCTGGGCGATGGGCAGGATTTCCTCGCCAAGCGGCTCCGCGCCGGCCAAAAGCCGCGCCAGCGCTTCATCCACGGGCAACAGCGCCATATGTCAGACCTTCCCCTGCAGTGGTGCGGTCCAATCCCCCGACTTGCCGCCACTCTTCGAAAGAAGCCGGATATTGCCGATGACCATGGCTTTGTCTGCGGCCTTCGCCATGTCGTATATGGTGAGGCAGGCAATGGACACGGCGGTCAACGCCTCCATCTCCACACCGGTCTTACCTGTCAATTTGGCTGTCGCCTGCACCCGCAGACCGGGCAGCGCGTCATCCGCCTCGATCTCGACGGAGACATTGGTCAGCATCAGCGGGTGGCAGAGCGGTATCAGTTCGGCTGTTTTCTTGGCAGCCATGATGCCGGCGATGCGCGCGGCGCCGATCACATCGCCCTTGGCGGCATTGCCTTCAAGGATACGTTGCAAGGTTTCGGGAAGCATGGTCACGAAACCTTCGGCGACGGCGACGCGCTCGGTCTCGCCCTTCGCCCCGACATCGACCATATGGGCCGCACCGGTCTCGTCGAGATGGGTAAGCTTGCCGGTCATGACGCTCAGCCTGTCGCGCGGCGCGTTTCCACGTCGCCATGAAGAAGCGCCCGGGTGGCCGCGGCGACATCCTCCTGCCGCATCAGGCTTTCGCCGATGAGAAAAGTGCCGATCCCCGATTTCTGCAGTCGCAGGCAGTCCGCATGCGTGAAGATGCCGCTTTCGCCGACCAGCAGCCGGTCGTCGGGCACCATTGTGGCGAGCCGTTCGGCGACAGCGAGATCCACCTCGAAGGTCCGCAGATTGCGGTTGTTGATGCCAAGGAGAGGAGAGGAGAGCTTCAGCGCGCGCTCCATTTCCGCCTCGTCATGGACTTCGACCAGCGCATCCATGCCAAGCGAAAGGGCGGTCTCCTCCAGATCACGGGCGAGATCATCGCTGACGCTCGCCATGATGATCAGGATGCAGTCCGCGCCCCAGCTGCGGGCCTCATGAACCTGATAGGTGTCGAACAGGAAATCCTTGCGCAATGCGGGCAGGGAACATGCTGCGCGGGCCGCCACGAGGAATTCCGGCGCGCCCTGAAAGGAGGGTGTGTCGGTCAGCACCGAAAGGCAGGCTGCGCCGCCGAGCTCGTAGGCCTTCGCCAGCGCCGGCGGGTCGAAATCCGGCCGGATCAGCCCCTTGGAGGGGCTGGCCTTCTTGATCTCGGCGATCAGCGCGAAATCGCCCTCGGCACGTTTGCTCTCCAAGGCTTTGAGGAAGCCGCGAGGCGGCGGCTGATCCGCTGCTCGAGCCTTGATTTCGGCAAGCGGCAGACGCGCCTTGGCATCAGCGATTTCCTCGCGCTTGTAGGCTTCGATCTTCTTGAGAATATCGGCCATGGCTTAGACGCTTTCGCGATTGGAAACAACGATAAGCTTCTTCAATACCGCATCTGCGGCACCGCTGTCGATCGAATGGGCGGCAAGTGCAATCCCTTCGTCAAGATTTGCTGCCTTGCCGGCGATGACCAGCGCCGCGCCTGAATTGAGCACCGTGATATCGCGGAAGGCGCCCTTGACGCCGTCGAGCACGCCACGCAGAGCCTCGGCATTATACATGGCGTCGCCACCCTTCAGTTCGCCCGGATCGGCCCGCCTCAAGCCCACGCTTTCCGGCGTCACCTCGAATGTGCGTATCTCGCCATTTTCGAGTGCTGCGACATGGGTCGTGCCCGCCGTCGTCATCTCGTCAAGCCCGTCGCCATGCACGACCCAGACCGATTCCGACCCCAGTTCCTTCAGCACATGCGCGATCGGCTCCACCCACTGGCGCGCGAAGACGCCGACGAGCTGACGCTTCACCCCTGCCGGATTGGAGAGCGGACCAAGCAGGTTGAAAATCGTGCGCGTGCCGAGCTCGACGCGGCTGGGGCCGACATGGCGCATCGCCGAATGATGCGAGGGGGCGAACATGAAGCCCAGCCCTGTCTCCCGGATGCATTCGGAGATCAGCTCGGGGCCAGCCTCGATATTGATGCCGAGAGCGGCAAGTGTATCGGCCGCGCCTGATTTCGATGAAAGCGCCCGGTTGCCGTGCTTGGCCACCGGAACGCCGGCGCCCGCCACCACAAAGGCGGAGCAGGTCGAGACATTGTAGGAGCCGGACTGGTCGCCGCCGGTGCCGACGATATCGATGGCATCGGCCGGCGCCTCCACCGGCAGCATCTTGGCGCGCATCGATGCGACGGCGCCGGCGATCTCGTCCACCGTTTCGCCCCGCACCCTGAGCGCCATCAGGAAGCCGCCGATCTGCGACGGCGTCGCCTCGCCCGACATCATGATGCCAAAGGCCTCCTCGGCTTCCGTCCGCGAAAGCGGAACGCCGGAAGCAGCCTTGCCTATATGGGTTTTCAAATCAGCCATGACGTTTCTCAATAAGCCAGCGCCTGATCGATGGCGGCCTGATTGACGGTGACGGGGAACTCGGTCTGCAATTTCGCAACGAGCTGATCCAGCAGATCGTCGGAAAGGCGCGCGGCAAAGCCCTGGCGCTGATCCTCGGGGATCGTATCGGGCCCCACGCCGGCCGGCTCAACCGATTCGACCACTTTGAAAACGATCTGCGCATTATCGGAAGCCGCGGGCGCAATGCCCGACATGCCGTCCGGACCGCCGAAAACCTGCGCAACGGCCTGGGCCGACAGTTCGGTATCGGTGCTGCTGCGGGTGATGCCGCGCTTGGTCTGTTTGTCGAGAGAGAGCTCGGAGGCAAGCGCATCCAGCGTCGTACCATCGTCTAGGCGCTTTTTCAGTTCTTCGGCCTTGGCCATGAGCCGCTTTTGCGCTTCCTCCGCCTTCCATTGCTCCACGACCTTGTCCTTGACCTCGTCGAGCGTGCGATCGCGGGCAGGGGTCACACCGTCGACCTGATACCAGAGATAGCCGTTGGTGCCGATCGGCAGGGGATCGTTGTCGAGACCGGGATCCGTCTGGAAGGCGGCCGGCAGGAGCCGCGCCTGATCGGGGATGTCGGCAACGGGTTTTCCATCCGGACCATTGCCGCTGCTGTCCACGGCATCCACGGTAACGGCTTTGAGCTTCAGCTTGGCCGCAGCTTCCGCCATCGTCGCGCCGGACGAGCGCTCGTCCTCGTAATTATCGTGAACGCCGAGAACCGCGCTTGCCGCCTGGGTGACGGCGATGGTTTTGCGGATTTCCGCCTCCACCTCGGAAAGCGGCTTGACCGTCCGCGGCGTAATGGCCGTGACACGCAGGATGACTGGCCCGAATGCGCCATTCACCACGTCGCTCACCCCGCCTTGCGCCAGAGCGAACGCGGCATCGGCGATCGGCTGGTCGAGAAGGCTGCCCTTCTCCAACGTACCAAGCTTGACGTCATCGAGCGTCTTGCCCTGTTCCTTGACGATATCGTCAAAGGAGCTTCCGGCAAGGATCTTCTCATGCGCCGCCTTCGCGGCATCCGCGTCGGGGAAGCTCAGCTGCTCCACGGCCCGGGTTTCCTGCGTGGTGTAGCGCGAAATGTTCTTGTCGTAATAGTCCTTGATCTCTTCCGGGGTAACGGAGGAGAGATCGGCGATATCCTCCGGCTCGAGCTTCACATAGGTGATCTTGCGATATTCCGGCGCCTTGTACTCGGCCAGATGAGCGTCGAAATAGGCCTTGAGATCGCTGTCGGACGGGTTGGGGATCTCGCCGGCGCTGGAAAGCGGCAGGGTGATATAATCGATGGTTCGGCTTTCGCCTTGATAGAGCGCCAGTGCTTTGAGGAGCGTATCGGGCGCCTTGATGCCATCCGTCACGGCTTCGACGATCTGCTGGCGACGGGCGACCTGGGCACGGTTCTGCAGATAATCCTGTGGGCGCATGCCGACCTGGCGCAAGACGTCGCTGAACCGGGACGGATTGAAACGGCCGCTGGCGTCGTGGAAGGCCGGGTCCTCCGCGGTCAGACGCGCGAGCCGATCCTTGGAGAGCCCAAGGTTCATATGCCGTGCCTCCTCGTCGAGGACGACCCCGGCTACCAGCTGGGAGAGAACCTGATTGGTGATCCCGAGCGCTTGCGCCTGTTCGCGCGTAAGCCGCTGGTTGAACCGCTGCGAGAGGAACTGCAATTGCCGGTCATAGGCGAGACGGAATTCCGTCGTCGAGACCTCGGAACGCCCGGCGGATAGAACGGCATTGCTGCTGAGCCCGCCTCTGAAGACATCCGCGATCCCCCAGACGGCGAAACTCAGCACCAGAACGCCGAGGAGGAGTTTGGCAACCCATGAACGGGCGGCATCACGCAAACTGTCGAGCATAGGAATTCCGTCGTTGAGCAAGGTTTCTCTTTTAGAAACCGGGGATAGCCTCAAGCAGGGGCGGGATGCAAGGATTCATTGCGGTCGCGGCGTTTGCTTTACAATCCGGATTTGCTAGTCAGGGGCGAATTGACCGGCCACGCGGCCGGCAAACAGACGAGGAGCAGAAGATGACCCCAGCTATCCGTCCATTGGTCGCAGGCAACTGGAAAATGAACGGCATGGGGGAATCCCTTGCCGAATTGCGGGCGATCGCCACCGGCCTGAGTTCCGATCTCGGGCAAAAACTGGACGCGGTGATCTGTGTTCCCGCGACACTGCTTTCCCGCGCTGCCGAAACGCTGGTCTCCGAAACGGTCCGTCTTGGTGGGCAGGATTGCCATGTGAAGGAAATAGGCGCCCATACCGGCGATATCTCCGCCGCCATGCTGAAGGAAGCCGGTGCGGATTATGTGATCCTTGGTCATTCGGAACGCCGAACCGATCATCATGAAACCGACGAACTCGTCAGAGCGAAGACGGAAGCCGCTTGGAAAGCCGGCCTTGCGGCCATTATCTGCGTCGGCGAGACGGCGACGGAACGGCAGGAAGGGCGGACGCTCGATGTGATCGGCAGGCAATTGCTGGGCTCGCTCCCGGACAATGTGAAGAGTGATACGACGATTATCGCCTATGAACCCGTATGGGCCATCGGCACGGGCCAGACACCAACGGCCGAAGACGTCGAGAAGGCGCATGCCTTCATGCGCAGCGAGCTGATCGCCCGTTTCGGTTCGGAAGGGGCAAAGCTGCGCCTGCTCTATGGCGGGTCGGTGAAGTCCGCGAATGCTGTCGAGCTTCTCGGCATCTCTAACGTGGATGGAGCGCTTGTCGGTGGCGCGAGCTTGAAAGCGACCGACTTCCTCGCCATCTGTGAGGCTTACAGAACCCTGTAAAGCTGCCAATACGCTGCATTGCTGCGGCTAAGTGGATTTTCCATGCGCCGCCGACTTGGATTATGGCGCAATAGGGTGTAAAGAGCCGCGTCCAAAGCTAGAAAGCAGACCAGAATCCATGCAAACCGTTCTCATCGTCGTTCATCTCCTGATCGTCCTCGCCCTGGTTGGCGTGGTGCTTATTCAGCGCTCCGAAGGTGGTGGCCTCGGTATCGGCGGCGGTTCCGGTTTCATGACGGCGCGTGGTGCGGCAAACGCTCTGACCCGGACGACGGCAATCCTGGCGGCGGCCTTTTTCGCCACTTCGATCGCGCTCACCATCCTGGCGCGCTACGGCGAACGGCCGACCGATATCCTGAACCGCATCCCGGCCGCGACCGGCACGCAGACACAGACCCCCGGCTCGGGTGGCGTGCTCAACCAGCTCGGCGGTTCGTCATCGCAGAAACCGCCGGCAGAGACGGCGCCTGCGGAAACCACCCCGCAACAGCCGGAGCAGACCGCGCCCGCTGCACCTGCCAGCCCGGTTCCGAATTCGCAGTAAAACGGCAAGTTTCGGCTTATCGATTGCAAGCATCCAAAGCTCTCCATTCCATTGGAGAGCTTTGTTGTCGTGGCTTGATATTGCTTTTTTCGGCGCTGCAGAAAGTGTTGCAACAGAGCAATACATCGAATCGATTTCCTTTCACTCGCAATATTGTGCGTTGAGCGGAAATCAGGTTTCGCGTATCTGAAATGAAAGGGCCGGAGCTTGGATTTGGCGATCCGCACCGGCATACGAGGATCTACTTTTCGGGGACAAACCCATGTTTTCACGCCGTATTCTTCTCGCCAGCGTTGCGGGGCTGTATCTGACCGTTCCAGTATCGGCGCAATCCGCCGCCCAGGGCGCCGCCTCGATTTCCGACGCCGATGCCCGGGTCCAGCAGGTCTCGCTCGTGACCGAGAGCAAGAAATCGCCGACCAAGCAGCAGGCGAGCAAGAAGACGGTCACGAAAAAGCAGACGGCTCAAAGGCACAACAAATACAATATCGACCCCAAATATATGCCGCAGGACGTCGCATTCTCGGGCTATAAGCCCGGCACGATCGTGATCGATCCGAAGCAGCGCTTCCTCTATTTGGTCGAGACGCCGACCACCGCGCGCCGCTATGGCATCGCCGTCGGCAAGGAAGGGCTGGAATGGAAGGGCACCGCGACGATCGGAACCAAGCGTGAATGGCCGCGCTGGATTCCGACCAAGGAGATGATCCAGCGTGAGCCGGTCAAGTATGGCCGCTACAAAGACGGCATGGACGGCGGCCCCGGCAATCCGCTCGGCGCCCGCGCGCTCTATCTCTCCCAGGGCAACAAGGATACCTATATCCGTATCCACGGTACCACGCAGCCCTGGACCATCGGCAGCTCCGCATCGAACGGCTGCTTCCGCATGGTCAACGAGCACGTGATGGATCTCTACAACCGCGTCAGCGTCGGCACGGAAGTCGTCGTTCGCTGATCCGCAGCATATCAAATCGGTGAAAAAGCCGGGTTCAGCCCGGCTTTTTTGCTGCGCCTTGGCGCATTGAACAAACAATTCAAACCCAATCCGCAGGATCGGTTGGGGGAAAATTCCCCCGGCCCCGATTTTTTTGTGGCGGAATCAATCAGGAGGGTCTAACGACGTAAGCCCATGGCGCGATATGTATTCATCACAGGCGGCGTGGTTTCCTCTCTCGGAAAAGGCATCGCTGCCGCAGCACTTGCGGCTCTCCTGCAGGCACGTGGTTACCGCGTGCGCATCAGGAAGCTTGACCCTTATCTCAATGTCGATCCCGGCACGATGTCGCCTTACCAGCATGGTGAGGTGTTCGTCACGGATGACGGGGCGGAGACCGACCTCGATCTCGGACATTACGAACGGTTCACCGGCCGTCCTGCCAACAAGCAGGACAACATCACCACGGGCCGCATCTACCGCAACATCATCGAGAAGGAACGCCGCGGCGATTATCTCGGCGCGACCGTGCAGGTAATCCCGCACGTCACCGATGAGATCAAAAGCTTCATTGTCGAAGGCAATGAGGACTATGATTTCGTGCTCTGCGAGATCGGCGGCACCGTCGGCGATATCGAGGCGATGCCGTTCCTCGAGGCGATCCGCCAGCTTGGCAACGAGCTGCCGCGCGGCAGCGCCGTCTATATCCACCTGACGCTGATGCCCTACATCCCGGCCGCGGGGGAACTCAAGACCAAGCCGACGCAGCATTCGGTCAAGGAATTGCGCTCCATCGGCATCGCGCCGGATATCCTTCTGGTGCGCGCCGACCGGGAAATCCCGGAATCGGAACGCCGCAAGCTGTCGCTCTTCTGCAATGTACGTCCGTCAGCGGTTATCCAGGCGCTCGATGTCGCCACGATTTACGACGTGCCGATCGCCTATCACAGGGAGGGGCTCGATTCGGAAGTGCTAGCCGCCTTCGGTATCGATCCGGCGCCAAAGCCGCGCATGGAGCGCTGGCAGGAGGTCTCTAACCGCATCCACAGCCCGGAAGGCGAGGTGACCATCGCCATCGTCGGCAAATATACCGGCCTCAAGGATGCCTATAAGTCGTTGATCGAGGCGCTGCACCATGGCGGCATCGCCAATCGGGTGAAAGTCAATCTCGACTGGATCGAATCGGAGGTCTTCGAGCAGGAGGATCCCGCGCCGCATCTCGAAAAAGTGCACGGCATTCTGGTGCCGGGCGGCTTCGGCGAGCGCGGCTCGGAAGGCAAGATCCTGGCGGCGAAATTCGCCCGTGAGCGCAAGGTGCCTTATTTCGGTATCTGCTTCGGCATGCAGATGGCCTGCATCGAGGCTGCCCGCAACCTGGCAGGCATCGAGAACGCATCCTCGACGGAGTTCGGTCCCACGAACGAGCCTGTCGTCGGCCTGATGACGGAATGGCTGAAGGGCAACATGCTGGAAAAGCGCAGTAAATCGGGCGATCTCGGCGGCACGATGCGGCTCGGCGCTTATGAAGCGATGCTCAAGAGCGGCACGCGGATTGCCGAGATCTACGGCTCAACCGACATTTTCGAGCGTCACCGCCATCGCTATGAAGTCAATATCGACTACAAAGAGCGTCTGGAGGAATGCGGGCTGGTATTTTCGGGCATGTCGCCGGATGGCGTTCTCCCCGAAACCATCGAATATCCCGATCATCCCTGGTTCATCGGCGTTCAGTATCATCCCGAGCTGAAATCGCGGCCCTTTGAGCCTCATCCGCTGTTTGCCTCCTTCATCGAGGCGGCCGTCGAACAGAGCCGGCTCGTCTGACGCGATGCCGGCCTCCGTCTCCCCGCGTCAGGCGCGTCCGGTCGACCATCTGGTGCTGCCGACAGCGAGCCTCGACGCGGCGCGGGAGCGGCTGCGGAAGCTGGGCTTCACCGTCGCGCCGGAGGGCAAACACCCGTTCGGGACGGTCAATGTCTGCACCTATCTGGCCGATGGGACGTTTCTCGAAGCATTGGCTATCGGACAGCGCGAGACCTGCGAGCACGCCGCGATCAGGGGCAATGTCTTCGTCACCCGTGACCAGGCATACCGTTTCCGTAACGGTGAAGAGGGCTTTTCCGCATTGGTTATGGGCACGGAGGATGCGAAGGCTGATCACTCGGCCTTCGTCAAGGCAGGCATATCCGCCGGCAAAATCCTGAATTTCTCGCGTGCCTTCGTCACCCCGGATGGTACGCGGGATAAGGCCGCGTTCAGGCTCGCCTTTGCCGCGGACCTACGCGCGCCGGATGTCTTTTTTTTCGCCGTTCAGCGCGTCCGTGTGCCTGCCGTCGACCGCAGCGCATTGCAGCGTCATGAAAACGGCGCGATCGCCATTCGCGAAGTGGTGCTGAGCGAGACGAATCCGACCGATTTTCAGTATCTCATGCAGGAAATCGTCAACGAGCGGGACGTGAACGCGCATTCCTTCGGTATGGATATTCGCGCCGCCAACGCCAATATAGCGGTTCTGACTCCTGCGGGCCTCAAAGCATTTTTGGGTGCAGAAGCTCCGCAAGGACGCGGATTGCGCCTGCAGGGCGTTGTCTTTGCCGTGCACGATCTGGAAAAGGTCGAAGGGCTGCTTTCCGCCAATGGCGTCGCATTTGAAAAACGCAGCGCGCGCATCATCGTCCATCCCGCCGAAGGGCAGGGCGCAACATTCGCATTCGAGGCTTGAACAACATGACACTCAACTCCACAGTTTCCGCAGGCTCGGTCTCGTTTTCGAATTCCGGTCCCCTGTCTCTCATCGCGGGCCCATGCCAGATGGAAAGCCGGCAGCATGCCTTCGACATGGCGGGAGCGCTGAAGGAGCTGACGGAAAAGCTCGGCATCGGCCTCGTCTACAAGTCCAGCTTCGACAAGGCCAACCGCACCTCATTGACCGGCAAGCGCGGCATGGGGCTGGAAGCCTCGCTCGAGGTTTTCGCTGATCTGAAAAATGAGTTCGGCCTGCCAATGCTGACCGATATCCATACCGAAGAGCAATGCGCCATCGTCGGCGAGGTGGTCGACATCCTGCAGATCCCGGCTTTCCTCTGTCGCCAGACCGATCTTTTGATCGCGGCGGCGAAGACCGGGCGGGTCATCAACATCAAGAAGGGCCAGTTCCTCGCGCCCTGGGACATGAAGAACGTCATCGCCAAGGTGACGGAGAGCGGCAATCCGAACGTGCTGGCGACCGAGCGCGGCGTCTCCTTCGGCTATAACACGCTCGTCTCCGACATGCGCGCTCTGCCGATCATGGCCGGCTTCGGCGCACCTGTTGTCTTCGATGCGACCCATTCGGTGCAGCAGCCGGGCGGGCAGGGCGCCTCATCCGGCGGACAGCGCGAGTTTGTCGAAACCCTGGCGCGCGCCGCGGTTGCCGTCGGCGTCGCTGGCGTGTTCATCGAAACCCATGAGGATCCGGACAACGCGCCTTCCGACGGGCCGAATATGGTTCCGCTCGATCAAATGCCGCGCCTTCTCGAGACGCTCATGGCCTTCGACCGCATCACCAAGGCCAAAGCCTGATCGCATATTGTCATCAGGTTTGTTCCAGCTAGGGAACCTCTGCCGCATTCGCCCATTGAGTTGAAAATTAAACCAATGAGGAGGTCGCGTCATGCCAACAGCTTCCGGTCACACCACAGCCATTCGGGCCAGCCGCGTTATCGGAACCAATGTCTATAACAGGGAAGGCGAGAAGATCGGTGAAATCGAGGATCTGATGCTCGATAAACTCTCCGATCACATCATGTTCGCCGTGATCGGCTTTGGCGGCGTGTTCAGCGTTGGCGAGAAATTCCACGCCATTCCCTGGTCCGTTCTCGACTATGTTCCCGAACAGGGCGGTTACGTCGTTCCCTATACGCGCGAGCAGCTCGAAGCCGCCCCGGTAAACTCCATCAGTGAACTGTCCGAAGACGATGGCCAGAAAGCCCGGAACCTGTCCTTCGACTATTACAAGGTTCCGAAATACTGGTGATCGGCATCTGCCGAAAGAGGCGAAAGCGGCTCCGGATACGGAGCCGTTTTTCTTTGTGACAGCGATTTCACGGGGATGGGGATTTTCCTCGCCCCTTCCTTTCGCTATGGAAGGCGCGAAAGCTATCTCGCGCTTTTTCTTCGTCGCATGATCTTACCTGGAAGTCTGCAACTTTTCGGGATCGTGCTTGTGCTCCGGGAAATGGAAGGAAATCCCCCATGACTGCTATTATCGACATCGTCGGTCGTGAAATTCTCGACAGCCGCGGCAATCCGACCGTGGAAGTCGATGTGCGGCTGGAAGACGGTTCTTTCGGCCGGGCGGCGGTGCCGTCGGGTGCGTCCACTGGCGCACATGAAGCGGTGGAATTGCGCGACGGCGGTACCCGTTATCTCGGCAAGGGTGTGGAAAAGGCCGTCGATGCGGTCAATGGCGAGATCTTCGACGCGCTTGGCGGCATGGACGCCGAGAACCAGATCCATATCGACCAGACAATGATCGACCTCGACGGCACGCCGAACAAGGGCCGTCTCGGCGCCAATGCCATCCTCGGCGTCTCGCTCGCTGTCGCCAAGGCTGCGGCTGAGGCCTCGGGCCTGCCGCTCTACCGCTATCTCGGCGGTCCGAACGCGCATCTCCTTCCCGTGCCTATGATGAATATCATCAATGGCGGCGCCCATGCCGACAACCCGATCGATTTCCAGGAGTTCATGGTCCTTCCGGTCGGCGCCTCCTCGATACGGGAAGCCGTCCGCTACGGTTCGGAAGTGTTCCACACGCTGAAGAAGCGCCTGAAAGACGCCGGGCACAACACCAATGTCGGCGACGAGGGCGGTTTCGCCCCGAACCTGAAGAGCGCGCAAGCGGCGCTGGACTTCATCGTCGAGTCGATCGAGAAGGCGGGTTTCAAGCCGGGCGAGGAGATCGCCATCGGGCTCGATTGCGCCGCGACCGAATTCTTCAAGGATGGCAACTATGTCTATGAGGGCGAAAGGAAGACGCGCGACGCCAAGGCACAGGCGAAATATCTGGCGAAGCTTGCCGCCGATTACCCGATCGTGACGATCGAGGACGGCATGGCCGAGGATGATTGGGAAGGCTGGAAATATCTGACCGATCTGATTGGCGACAAATGCCAGCTCGTCGGCGACGATCTCTTCGTCACCAATTCGGCACGCCTGCGCGACGGCATCAAGATGGGCGTGGCAAATTCGATCCTCGTCAAGGTCAACCAGATCGGCTCGCTGACCGAAACCCTCGACGCTGTCGAGACGGCGCACAGGGCCGGCTATACCGCCGTCATGTCGCATCGCTCGGGCGAAACCGAGGACGCAACAATCGCCGATCTCTCCGTCGCCACCAATTGCGGGCAGATCAAGACGGGCTCGCTCGCCCGCTCGGACAGGCTTGCCAAGTACAACCAGCTCATCCGCATCGAGGAGGAACTGGGCCCGCAGGCACGCTATGCCGGCCATTCGGCCTTCAAGCGCGTCTGATATCTGCTTTCTTCTGCTTCGCCGCGCGTCCGGATTGGGCGCGCGGCTTCTTTTTTCTCCAATGCCTCGTCAAACTTCCATCAGGCATTGCGAATGTAAGCCTCTGTTAAGCAAAACAATGTTTCTGTTGGTTTCCAAGGTTCTGGAATCATGTGGACAAAACAGAAACGCAAATCCATTCGCGGGCGATTGATCGTGCCGGCTCTCGCCGCCGCATTCCTCTCCTATTTCGGCTTTCATGCCTATCATGGTGAATATGGGCTCTATTCCCGCATGAGGCTTGAGGAACAGGTGAAGGAGATGGACGATCAGCTTGCCGCGCTCACCAGGCAACGCATCGCATTGGAACGCGAGGTTGCACTGGTGCGGGACGGTTCAATCGAAAAGGATATGCTTGACGAGCAGGCGCGCCAGGCGTTGAATCTCTCCCGTCCGGATGAAGTGACGATTATGTTATCGCGTTAGCCGACGAAGATTAATCGGATTCCGGTTAATATCGTTTTTATCGAGCGTTTTTAAGAACTTATTCTCATAGCAGCTATGCTCCTCGTGCATATTGTATCTTGCGCGACGCGCGTCTATCCTTGCACCCAACCATAACAGGGAGTGAGATATGGCACCGAGGGCAAAAAAAGCCCCTGCGTCCAAAACGCAGGCGGCTTCATCAGGCGCACCCAAGGCACCCAAGCCGGCCGACTTCACCAAGGACCAGGAACTCGAAGCCTATCGCGAAATGCTGCTGATCCGGCGTTTCGAGGAAAAGGCGGGACAGCTCTACGGCATGGGCCTGATCGGCGGTTTCTGCCATCTTTACATCGGCCAGGAAGCCGTCGTCGTCGGCATGCAGCTTGCGCTGAAGCCGGGTGATGAGGTCATCACAGGCTATCGTGACCATGGCCATATGCTGGCCACCGGCATGAGCGCGCGCGGCGTCATGGCGGAGCTGACCGGACGGCGCGGCGGCCTTTCCAAGGGAAAGGGCGGCTCGATGCACATGTTCTCCAAAGAGAAGCACTTCTATGGCGGTCATGGCATCGTCGGCGCGCAGGTTCCGCTCGGCACCGGCCTTGCTTTCGCCAATAAATACCGCGGCAACGATAATATCTCGCTCACCTATTTCGGCGACGGTGCGGCCAATCAGGGTCAGGTCTACGAGAGCTTCAATATGGCTTCGCTGTGGAAGCTGCCGGTCGTCTATATCATCGAGAACAATCGTTATGCGATGGGCACCTCGGTTTCGCGCGCTTCCGCCGAGACGGATTTCTCGCGTCGCGGCCTTTCCTTCAACATCCCCGGCATTCAGGTCGACGGCATGGATGTGCGCGCGGTGAAGGCCGCGGGTGACGAGGCGGCCGAATGGGCGCGCTCCGGCAAGGGCCCGATCATCCTGGAAATGCTGACCTATCGCTATCGCGGTCACTCCATGTCCGATCCGGCGAAATACCGCACGAAGGACGAAGTGCAGAAGATGCGTTCCGAGCACGACCCGATCGAGCAGGTGAAGAACCGGTTGATCGAAAAGGGCTGGTCGAGCGAGGATGAATTGAAGGCCATCGATAAGGAGGTTCGCGATATCGTCGCCGATTCGGCGGATTTTGCTCAATCGGATCCGGAGCCGGATCCGTCCGAACTTTATACCGATATCTTGCTCTAAGGGAGGGTGTGGACATGCCTGTAGAGATTCTCATGCCTGCGCTCTCGCCGACGATGGAAGAGGGCAAACTGTCGAAATGGCTGAAGAAGGAAGGGGACGCGGTCACTTCCGGTGATGTGATTGCCGAGATCGAGACCGACAAGGCGACCATGGAAGTGGAAGCCGTCGACGAGGGCACCCTCGGCAAGATCCTGGTGGCCGAAGGCACCGACAATGTGAAGGTGAACACGCCGATTGCCGTGCTCGTTGCCGATGGCGAGAGTGCTGATTCCATCGCCTCCTCTTCCGGACCGAAGGCGGATGCAGACACGCCTGCCGCCACATCCGATGCTGCAGGCGGCAAGGCCCGTCAGTCGAGCGAAGAGCTATCAGCTGCCACCGATAGCAAAATCCCGGCTCAGCCGAAGGTGGATGTCGCTTCCGATCCGGACATCCCCGCAGGTACGGAGATGGTCAAGACCACGGTCCGCGAAGCACTGCGCGACGCTATGGCCGAGGAAATGCGCCGCGATCCCGATGTCTTCGTCATGGGTGAGGAAGTCGCCGAATATCAGGGCGCCTACAAGATCACGCAGGGGCTGCTGGACGAATTCGGCCCGCGCCGCGTGGTCGACACGCCGATCACCGAGCACGGTTTTGCCGGCGTCGGCGTCGGCGCGGCAATGGCGGGCCTGCGCCCCATCGTCGAATTCATGACCTTCAATTTCGCCATGCAGGCGATCGACCAGATCATCAACTCGGCCGCGAAGACGCTTTATATGTCGGGCGGCCAGATGGGCGCGCCGATCGTGTTCCGTGGCCCGAGCGGCGCTGCGGCGCGCGTCGCGGCCCAGCACTCACAGTGCTATGCCGCGTGGTACAGCCACATTCCAGGCCTCAAGGTGGTGATGCCTTACACCGCCGCGGACGCCAAGGGGCTGCTCAAGGCCGCGATCCGCGATCCAAACCCGGTCATTTTCCTCGAAAACGAGATCCTTTACGGTCATTCCTTCGATGTGCCGAATCTCGATGATTTCGTCCTGCCGATCGGCAAGGCGCGTATTCACAAGACAGGCAAGGACGTCACGCTCGTTTCCTTCGGCATCGGCATGACCTATGCGGTCAAGGCGGCCGAGGAACTCGCCGGCCTCGGCATCGACGCCGAGATCATCGATCTCCGGACGATCCGCCCGATGGATCTGCCGACGATCATCGAATCTGTTAAAAAGACAGGACGTTGCGTGACGGTCGAGGAAGGCTACCCGCAGTCTTCCGTCGGAACCGAGATCGCGACGCGCGTCATGCAGCAGGCGTTCGATTATCTCGATGCTCCGGTGATCACGGTGGCGGGCAAGGACGTGCCGATGCCCTATGCCGCCAATCTCGAAAAGCTGGCGCTGCCGAGCGTGGCGGAAGTCGTCGAGGCGGTGAAAGCCGTAACCTACACCGCCTAAGGGGAGGATCAGGACATGCCGATCAATATCACCATGCCGGCCCTTTCCCCGACGATGGAGGAGGGCAATCTTGCCAAATGGCTGGTCAAGGAGGGCGATAAAGTCGCCCCCGGCGATGTGATCGCCGAGATCGAAACCGATAAGGCGACGATGGAAGTCGAAGCCGTGGACGAGGGCACAGTCGCCAAGATCGTCGTCCCCGCCGGTACGGAAGGGGTGAAGGTCAATGCGCTGATCGCTGTCCTGGCCGAAGAGGGCGAGGACGTTGCGGCCGCCGCCAAGGGCGATGGCGCGGCTCCGGCTGGAGCCGAAGCGCCGAAGGCAGAGGAGGAGCCGGCACCGGCAGCCGAGGCAAAAGCTGCCGAACCTGCGAAGCAGGAGCAACCCGAGGCCGCTCCCGCGCCCGCTGCGCAGGCAAATGGCGCGCGCGTCTTTTCATCACCGCTTGCCCGTCGTCTGGCGAAGGAAGCCGGCCTCGACATTTCCGCCGTCACCGGCTCCGGCCCGCATGGCCGTGTCGTGAAGGCCGATATCGAGAAAGCTATCGCTTCCGGCACCGGCAAGGCCGCTCCGCAGGCTGCACCTGCTGGTGCTCCGGCACCGGCCATGGCCAAGGGGCCGTCGGACGATACCGTCCTCAAGCTGTTCGAGGAAGGCTCCTACGAACTCCTGCCGCATGACGGCATGCGCAAGACGATCGCCGCCCGCCTGACCGAATCGCACCAGACCGTCCCGTCCTATTTCGTCTCCATGGATTGCGAGATCGACGCACTTCTGAAGCTGCGCGCCGAGATCAATGCCTCCGCACCGGTGACGAAAACGGAGAAGGGCGAGGTTCCGGCCTTCAAGCTGTCGGTCAACGACTTCGTCATCAAGGCGATGGCGCTGGCGCTCCGCGATGTGCCGATGGCGAACGCCTCCTGGACCTCGACCGCCCGCGTGCTCCACAAGCATTCGGATATCGGCGTCGCCGTGGCGATCCCCGACGGCCTGATCACCCCGATCATTCGGCATGCGGAAACGAAGACGCTCTCGGTCATCTCCACCGAGATGAAGGACCTTGCCAAGCGCGCCCGTGACAAGAAGTTAAAGCCCGCCGAATATCAGGGCGGCACCACGGCTGTCTCGAATCTCGGCATGTTCGGCGTCTCGAACTTCACTTCGATCATCAATCCGCCGCACGCCTCCATCGTTTCCATCGGAGCAGGCATCGAGAAGCCGGTGGTGAAGAATGGCGAACTCAAGGTTGGCACGGTGATGACGGCGACCTTCGCCTTCGACCACCGCGTCATCGACGGCGCGCTCGGCGCGGAACTGGCCTCCGCCTTCAAGCGCTACATCGAAAACCCGATGGCGATGCTGGTCTAAGCCGGAGGACGGTTGCATGAAAACCGTTCTCTGCTACGGCGATTCGCTTACCTGGGGCTATAACCCGGAAGGGCCCGCGCGCCACGCCTTCGAGGACCGCTGGCCAAGCGTTCTCGCGGCGGCCTTGGGTCCTGAGGTGACAGTTATCGCCGATGGCTTGAACGGCCGCACGACCGCCTATGACGATCATCTCGCCGATTGCGACCGCAATGGCGTGAAGACCCTGCCGACTGCGCTGCACACCCACATGCCGCTTGATCTGGTGATCATCATGCTCGGCTCCAACGACATGAAGCCCGCCATCGCCGGCACGGCAAATGCGGCGCGCGGCGGGATGCAGCGGCTCGCCGGGCTTATTCACCGGCACGATTACTCTTTTGATTACGAGGCCCCGGAAGTCCTGATCGTCTCGCCGCCGCCGCTTTGCGAGACGGCCGATCCGGTCTTTTCGGCGACCTTTCAAGGGGGCATCGAGCAATCCTCGATGCTCGCTCCGCTCTATCGCGACCTGGCGGACGATCTCGGCTGCGGTTTCTACAATGCCGGGTCGGTGGCCAGGACGAGCCCGATCGACGGGGTGCATCTGACGGCTGAAAACACCCGTGCCATCGGACGGGGGCTCGAACCCATCGTCCGGGTGATGCTGGGGCTGTAGCGATGGTGGAAGGCATCCGGCTGCGGCCGGCGGAGCGGAAAGACGCGGCCGAACTGGCGATCCTGCTCGAGATCGCTTCGCACGGCCTGTCTTCCTGGAACTGGTATATCGGCGTGCTCCGCGACGAGACGGACACGGCGTTCGAATACGGGCTCCTCCAGATGCTCGACGAAAGTCATCTGGGCGGATGGAAGGAATCGATCATCGCGGAGAAGGACGGCGAAATCGCCGGGCTCTCCATGGGCTGGCCGATCGTGCCGTCCACCCTCGAAGAAGAGCCGGCGCATCCGGTTTACGAACCGCTCCTAGTGCTGCAGAAGCAGGTGATCGGGAATTGGTTCATCGACAGCCTCGGCGTCTATCGCCGCTTCCGCGGCCTCGGCATAGGCCGCCGGCTTCTGGAGAATGAAATAGCCCGTGGCGGCGACAGGCCCGTCAGCCTGATCACGGAGAGCTATAACGAGCGGGCCCAGGCGCTGTATAAGGGCGCAGGATTTAGGGAAGTGGCGCGGCGCGAAGCCGTACCGCTTCATGAGAACGGAACAAGACACGAATGGGTGCTGTTCACCCGTGAGGTCGGCTAAGAAGGCAGGAAAGCAATGGCTCAATCCTACGACGTCATCGTTATCGGCTCCGGTCCCGGAGGCTATATCGCCGCCATCCGCGCCGCTCAACTTGGACTAAAGGTGGCGGTCGTTGAGCGCGAGCACTTGGCCGGCATCTGCTCCAACTGGGGCTGCATCCCGACCAAGGCGCTGTTGCGCTCGGCCGATGTGCTGCACACGGCCCAGCACGGCAAGGATTACGGCCTTACGCTGGAAGGCTCGATCACGCCCGATATCAAGGCAATCGTCGCCCGTTCCCGCGGCATCGCGCACCGCATGAACAATGGCGTCGGCTTCCTGTTCAAGAAGAACAAGGTCGATATCATCTGGGGCGAGGCGAAGATCACGAAACCCGGCGAGATCGTTGTCGGAAAACCCTCCAAGAAGCCGGTCGAGCCGATGGGACCGGTGCCGAAGAACACGCTGGGCGAGGGCACCTACACCGCCAAGCACATCATCATCGCCACCGGTGCCCGCCCGCGCGCGCTGCCGGGCATCGAGCCGGATGGCAAGCTGATCTGGACTTATTTCGAGGCGATGAAACCGGAAGAAATGCCGAAATCGCTTCTCGTCATGGGATCGGGCGCGATCGGCATCGAATTCGCCAGCTTCTACCGCGCCATGGGCGTCGAGGTCACCGTTGTCGAGATCATGAGCCAGGTGATGCCTGTTGAGGATGCCGAGATTTCTGCTCTCGCCAAGAAGCAGTTCGAGAAGCAGGGCATGAATATCCATCTGGAGGCCAAGGTCGCCAAGGTGGAGAAGGGCGCCAATTCCATCACCGCCACCATCGAGAAGAAGGACGGCACGAGCGAGAAAATCACCGCCGACCGGATGATCTCGGCCGTCGGCGTGCAGGCCAATGTCGAGGGCATCGGGCTGGAGGCGGTGGGGGTGAAGACCGATCGCGGCTTCATCGTCATCGACGGCTACGGCAAAACCAACGTGCCGGGCATCTACGCCATCGGCGACGTGGCCGGCCCGCCGCTGCTCGCACACAAGGCGGAGCATGAGGCGGTCATCTGCGTGGAAAAGATCGCCGGCCTGCCGAATGTTCACCCGATGGACAAGCTGAAGATCCCAGGCTGCACCTATTGCAACCCGCAGGTCGCCTCGGTCGGTCTGACCGAAGCCAAGGCCAAGGAGCAGGGGCGTGACATCCGCGTCGGCCGTTTCCCGTTCTCGGCCAATGGCAAGGCCGTCGCGCTGGGCGAGGATCAAGGTCTGGTCAAGACCATCTTCGACAAGAAGACCGGCGAGCTCATCGGCGCCCATATGGTGGGCGCGGAAGTCACCGAATTGATCCAGGGCTTCGTCATCGCCATGAATCTGGAAACGACGGAAGAAGAGCTGATCCACACGATCTTCCCGCACCCAACGCTTTCGGAGATGATGAAGGAGAGCGTGCTGGATGCGTATGGGCGGGTGTTGAACGCTTAAGGTGTTTACTCCCACCAGCCGTCATCCTCGGGCTTGACCCGAGGATCCATGGCAAGGGGGCGGAAAGGCGGGGACGCTGCCTTCCATGAAGCATTGCCAACGGGCGCATAACCGCCCATATCTTTCGTAACATTCATTCGGGCGAGGTATTCAAATGGGTTGGATTGCAACGATCATCGTTGGTGGCCTGGCAGGCTGGCTCGCCGGTATCCTGATGGACCTCCGCTTCGGCGTCTTCATGAACATCGTGATCGGCATCATTGGCGCCATGCTCGCCAATGCCATCTTCGATGCCGCCAATATCCATGTCGCGGCCGGATGGCTCGGCTATCTGGTGCAGGGTTTCGTGGGCTCCTGCATTTTGCTATTCATCGCCAAACTCGTCCGGAGCTAATGGTTTCAATCGCATGATCTTATCCAAAAAGCCTTCAATTTTTTGGGATCATGCTTAGCTCCGGCGGAAAGCAGGTTTTTGATGGTCACCATTCTCGACAGGACGATCCTTCCCGCTGAAAAGCGCCTTCGCCACCCCGAAAAGGCGCACCGGCCGGATTCCGAAATCCTGAAGAAGCCGGACTGGATCCGGGTGAAGGCGCCGACCTCCAAGGGCTATAGCGAGACGCGCGAGATCGTGCGCTCGAACAAGCTCGTCACCGTCTGCGAGGAGGCCGGCTGCCCCAATATCGGCGAGTGCTGGGACAAGAAGCACGCCACCTTCATGATCATGGGCGAGATCTGCACCCGCGCCTGCGCCTTCTGCAATGTCGCAACCGGCATTCCGACGGCGCTCGACCCGAACGAGCCGGAGAATGTCGCGAAGGCGGTGAAGCAGATGGGCCTCACCCATGTGGTCATCACCTCCGTCGACCGCGATGATCTCGACGATGGCGGCGCGCAGCATTTCGCCGACGTCATCCATGCGATCCGCGCGACATCGCCGGCGACGACGATCGAAATCCTGACGCCCGATTTCCTGCGCAAGGACGGCGCGCTCGAAATCGTGGTCAAGGCGAAGCCTGACGTGTTCAACCACAATCTGGAAACCGTGCCGTCGAACTATCTGAAGGTTCGCCCGGGCGCGCGCTATTTCCATTCCATCCGGCTGTTGCAGCGGGTCAAGGAACTCGATCCGACGATCTTCACCAAATCAGGCATCATGCTGGGCCTTGGCGAAGAGCGCAACGAAGTGCTGCAGCTTATGGATGACCTGCGCTCGGCCGAAGTGGATTTCATGACCATCGGCCAATATCTCCAGCCCTCGCGCAAGCATCACCCCGTCATCCGCTTCGTCCCGCCGGATGAATTCAAGTCCTATGAAACAATCGGGCGGACCAAGGGTTTCCTCCTGGTGGCGTCGAGCCCGCTGACCCGTTCCTCGCATCACGCGGGCGAGGATTTCGCAAGGCTCAGGGCGGCACGCGAAGCGCAGATCTCGGGACGCTGATACCGCATGCCTCAGTTCACCACGACACGGCAGGTCCGACACCGGGCAGAGGAAATGTTCGCGCTCGTTGCCGATGTCGAGAAATATCCGGAATTCCTGCCCATGTGCGAGGCCCTCACCGTGCGCTCGCGCAAGGAACGTGGCGATAGGACCCTGCTCGTCGCCGACATGACCGTCGGTTACAAGCTCATCCGGGAAACTTTCACCAGCCAGGTCTTTCTCAACCCGGAAGAGAGCATCATCGACGTCAAATATATCAACGGCCCGTTCCGCTATCTCGACAATCGCTGGGGTTTCCGGCCTGTCGGTGACGGCTCGTCCTGCGAGATCGAGTTCTTCATCGATTATGAGTTCAAGAGCCGCACGCTCAGCCTGCTGATGGGCACGATGTTCGACATCGCGTTTCGCAAGTTCTCGGAAGCGTTTGAGCGGCGGGCGGATGAGATTTATTCACCCGACAGTCATCCTGGGGCTTGACCCGAGGATCCATGGCAAGGGGGCACAAACGCTCTTATCATCAACAACAGGTTCGTGAATCTTCACACTGGATATTGATGGTTTTGCTTGCTGGAATGCGTTGATGCGGTGAAAAGGTCAGCGCTCCTCAGCCGTGGATCCTCGGGTCAAGCCCGAGGATGACGCTGGGAGGGATTTCAGCACAAGCTCCAGCGCCGCCAACACTGTCGCATGGCGGATGCCGTCGCGCCCGATATCCCCAAACCGGCATTCGCGGTGAAGTGTCGCGCCATCCTTCCGCATCGCCGCGATGTGGACGAGGCCTACCGGCTTTTCCTCAGAGCCGCCGCCCGGCCCGGCGATGCCGGTGACCGCGACCGAAACCCCCGCGCGCGAATGCGCAAGTGCCCCCTCGGCCATGGCGAGCGCCACTTCTTTCGACACCGCGCCAACCCTGGCGATGAGCAGGGCAGGGACGCCGATCATCTCCTGCTTCGCCTCGTTGGAATAGGTGACGAAGCCGCGATCGACCACGTCGGACGATCCCGCTATGTCAGTCAGCGCCGCCGCGATCAGGCCGCCGGTGCAGGATTCGGCAGTGGTGAGCATGATGCCCGCCCGGCGGCAGGCGTCGAGCACGGCGGTCGCCTTCTCCTCCGCTATCATGCTCATTCCGGCACCTCGCCGGGATAGATGACGGTGGCTGTGGCGATTGCGGCAATGCCTTCACCACGCCCGACGAAGCCCAGCTTCTCGTTCGTCGTCGCCTTGATCGAGACGCGATCCAGAGCGATGCCCAGCATATCCGACAGGGCGGCGGTCATCGCCTCGCGATGCGGACCGATCTTCGGCGCTTCGCAGATCAGCGTGATGTCCGCATTGGCAATGCGGCCACCCGCCTCCCGGACGAGTTTAACCGCATGCTCGACGAAAATGCGGGAGGGCGCCCCTTTCCATTGCGGGTCTGAGGGAGGGAAATGCGTGCCAATATCCCCGGCGCCCCGCGTCGCGAGCAGCGCGTCGGTCAACGCGTGCAATCCCACATCGGCGTCCGAATGGCCGGAGAGTTTCAGCGTATACGGTATTTCCACGCCGCACAGCGTCACATGATCGCCCGGTTCGAAGGCGTGGACGTCATAGCCGTTGCCGGTCCTGATGTCGGGAAAGCCGCCTGAACCCTGAGCAAAACGCTTGTCGGCCATTTCGATATCCTTCGCCCAGGTGAGTTTGGTGTTGTCAGCGGACCCTTCCACGACGCGCACGGCGAGACCGTGCCATTCGGCGATCGCCGCGTCATCGGTGAAATCCGAGCGGCCGGCGCGGAAGGCGGCCTCATGCGCATGGAGAATCGGGGCGAACGGAAAGGCCTGCGGCGTCTGCGCCGCATAAAGACCCGCGCGCGGCACGGTGGCGGTCACATGCGCATCCGGTCCTGCCTGCTTCAGCGTATCGGAAACGGCGAGCGCCGGAAGCACGCCGATGGCCGGATGCAGCGTGTGGACGATGCGCTGCAGAAGCTCCTGCGCGATGAACGGACGCACGCCGTCATGGATCATGACGTAATCGGGTTCGTGCTCGATCAACGCCAGCAGGCCGAGCCTGGTCGATTCCTGCCTGGTAGGACCGCCGATGACGGTGATCGTCTTCGCGCCCAGCGCGCCAGTCGCCTGTTCATAGAGATGCCGGTCTTCCGGATGGATCACCGAGACGATCCGGTCGATATGCGGACAATCGAGAAACGCCCGCAGCGTGCGCGAGAGCACGGCTTCGCCGCCGATCCGCCGATATTGCTTCGGCCCCTCGGTGCTCTGTCCCGCCCGTTCCCCGCGGCCGGCTGCGACAATTACGGCTGCTACTTTTATGGTTTTACTGCCTTCTGTGTCATATTTTCCGCTCTAAAGCCTGTCACGTCCAAACGCCAGACGGGAATCAATATCCTTCATTGATAACGCTGCTTTTCCTTGCGGAAAGACCTCATCCTGTCTAAAGACTGTGCGACGGGAAAAATGCACATGAAACAGGCATACCACTAGCGTGACTATACTAGGCGAGGCTTTATACGTAGGTGATGTCCGTTTGCGCAACCGGGTGTTTCTGGCGCCGATGTCCGGCGTCTCCGATCTGCCGTTTCGCAAGCTGGCATGGGCTGCCGGCGCTGGCATGGTAGTTTCCGAAATGGTGGCGAGCGCGGAGCTATGTTCGCGCGATCGCGAAAGCCTGATGCGTATGAAAGGCGAGGGGCTTGAAACCCATGTGGTGCAGCTCGCCGGGCGCGACGCCCGCTGGATGGGCGAGGCCGCCCGCATTGCCGAAGCCGAGGGTGCGCATATCATCGATATCAACATGGGCTGCCCCGCCAAGAAGGTGACCGGCGGCTATTCCGGATCGGCGCTGATGCGCGATCTCGACCACGCGATGGCGCTGATCGAAGCGACAGTCGCGGCGGTTGACGTACCCGTCACCCTGAAGATGCGGCTCGGCTGGGACGAGCACAGCATCAACGCGCCGGAACTGGCGCGCCGCGCCGAAGAGGCAGGCGTACGCATGGTTACGGTGCATGGCCGCACGCGCTGCCAGTTCTATGAAGGCAAGGCCGATTGGGATGCCATCCGCGCCGTGCGTGAGGCGGTCAACATTCCGCTCGTCGCCAATGGCGATGTCCTCTCGTCAGAGGATGCCGAAGAGATCCTTCGCCGCTCCGGCGCGGATGCCGTGATGATTGGTCGCGGCTGCTACGGCCAGCCCTGGCTCCCCGGCATGATTGCCTGTGGATTGACTGAACACACCGCAAGACCGGACATAATCTGCGATTATGTGATCGCGCATTATGAAGCGATGCTGGAGCATTATGGCCCATCCACCGGCACCCGCCATGCGCGCAAGCATCTTGGCTGGTATCTCGACCGCCATGCCGGCGATCTCCCGGCGGAGACGCGGGCCGCGATCATGACCGAAACCGATCCGGCCATTGTCATCAAGAAACTGCGGCAGGCCCTTTCCGGTGGCTCGCAGACAACCGAACTGAAGAAGGTGGCGTGAATGAACGCACGTGAAAACTCCGTGCTGCCCGAGACGATGGCTTCGATCGTCCTCAACACGATCAGCCATCCCGTCATCATGGTCGACGCGCAAGGCTATATCTCCTTCGCCAATGCGGATGCGGAGCAGTTCTTCCGGTCGAGCTCCAACATTCTGGCGCGCAACAAGCTGGAGTCTTTCCTGCCGTTCGGCAGCCCGCTTCAGGCGCTCGTCGAGCAGGTGAGGGCGCATCCCTCGCCGGTGAACGAATATCGCGTCGACATTTCCTCGCCGCGGCTCGGAAATGACCGTGTCGTCGATATCTATGTCACGCCGGTGAGCGAATTTCCCGGGTCGGTCGTCATCCTCTTCAAGGAAAAGTCGATGGCGGAAAAGCTCGACCGGCAGATGACCCATCGCGGCGCCGCACGTTCGGTCACCGGGCTTGCCTCGATGCTGGCGCATGAGATCAAGAACCCGCTCTCCGGCATCCGGGGTGCGGCGCAGCTTCTCGAAACCGTCGTTGGCGACGAGGATCGTTCACTGACGCGACTTATCACCGACGAGACGGACAGGATCGTTTCGCTCGTCGACCGCATGGAGGTCTTTTCCGACGAAAGGCCGATCGACCGCGAGGCGGTCAACATCCATGTCGTTCTCGACCATGTGAAGGCCATCGCCCGCAACGGCTTCGCCAGCCGCATCAAGTTCAACGAGGATTACGATCCATCGCTGCCGCCGGTCTTTGCCAACCGGGACCAGCTGGTTCAGATATTTCTTAACCTGGTGAAAAATGCGGCCGAATCCATCGGCCACGAGGAGCCAGGCGAGATCACGCTCTCCACCGCCTACCGCCCCGGCATCCGGCTTTCCGTGCCGGGGGTGCGCGACCGGGTGGCGCTGCCGCTCGAATTCTGCGTGCATGACACCGGACCGGGCGTGCCATCCGATATATTACCGCATCTGTTCGATCCGTTCGTCACCACCAAGCCCAATGGTTCCGGCCTGGGTCTCGCCCTCGTCGCCAAGATCGTCGGCGACCATGGCGGTGTGATCGAGTGTGATTCGCAGCCCCGGCGCACCACCTTTCGCATACTCATGCCGGCATGGCGCGGCCAGGAATCCGAGAACGATACCGCAGCGTTTCCTTCCCTCAACACGACAGGAACTGATGAATGAGCCTTGGCAGCATACTTGTCGCCGATGACGATGCCGCAATCCGCACGGTGTTGAACCAGGCGCTGTCGCGCGCCGGCTACGATGTTCGTGTCACCTCCAATGCGGCGACGCTCTGGCGGTGGATTTCCGGCGGCGATGGCGATCTGGTCATCACCGACGTGGTGATGCCGGATGAAAACGCTTTCGATCTCCTGCCGCGAATCAAGAAATCGCGGCCCGATCTGCCCGTCGTCGTCATGAGCGCGCAGAACACCTTTATGACCGCGATCAAGGCTTCCGAAGCCGGCGCTTACGAATATCTGCCCAAGCCCTTCGACCTGACGGAGCTGGTCAGCATCGTCGGCAGGGCCCTGGCCGAGCCCAAGAAGAAGCCCGAAGCGCGCGGGGAAGAGCAGGCAGAGAATATGCCGCTCGTCGGCCGCTCGCCTGCGATGCAGGACATCTATCGTGTCCTGGCGCGGATGATGCAGACGGATCTGACCGTGATGATCACCGGCGAGTCCGGTACCGGCAAGGAGCTCGTCGCCCGCGCGCTGCATGAATATGGCCGCCGCCGCAAGGGACCGTTCGTCGCCATCAACATGGCGGCAATCCCGCGCGATCTGATCGAATCGGAGCTCTTCGGCCATGAGAAGGGCGCCTTCACCGGCGCGCAGAACCGGTCGAGCGGGCGATTCGAGCAGGCGGATGGCGGCACGCTGTTTCTCGATGAGATCGGCGATATGCCGATGGAAGCCCAGACGCGACTCCTGCGCGTACTCCAGCAGGGTGAGTACATGACCGTTGGCGGGCGCACGCCGATCAAGACCGATGTGCGTATCGTAGCGGCGACCAATAAGGACCTGCGCATCCTGATCAATCAGGGGCTGTTCCGCGAAGACCTCTATTACCGTTTGAACGTGGTGCCGCTCCGACTGCCGCCGCTGCGCGAGCGCAGCGAGGATATCCCGGATCTCGTCCGCCATTTCTTCAAGCAGGCGGTGAAGGACGGCCTGCCGGAGAAACGCATAACAGCGGCGGGGCTCGACCTCATGCGCCGATACCCCTGGCCCGGCAATGTCCGAGAACTGGAGAACATGGTGCGCCGTCTGGCGGCGCTTTATCCGCAGGAAGAGATCACGCCGGAAGTGATCGAAGCCGAACTGAAATCCGACCTGCACAGTCCCGACCCGGTCGGCGGATCGCTTGTCTCGGAGGATCTGACGATCGCCCAGGCCGTCGAACTCAACATGCAGCGCTATTTCACCTCTTTCGGCTCCGACCTGCCGCCTCCCGGCCTTTACCAGCGCGTGCTGACCGAAGTGGAATATCCGCTGATTCTGGCCTGCCTCACCGCAACGCGCGGCAATCAGATCAAGGCAGCCGATCTTCTGGGCTTGAACCGCAATACGTTGCGCAAGAAAATCCGCGAGCTTGGCGTGAATATCTATCGCGGTTCGAAGGCCAGCTAGATTTCAACTGTGAAAAAGGCCTGACGCCGCCAACAGCGTTGCATTTTCGCCACAATACGTTGCATCAGTGCAACGCATTCGTTTAGCGTGGTGATCATGGCGATATTGAACCCGGTGAGTCTCTTCGGACAATCGAGCGGGGCCTCGCAGAATGGCGAGGGGCGTCGGCTGCTTGCCCTGCCGGGCATCATTACCGTTGTCACGGCGCTGGTAACAGCCGCCGTCTCTTTTGTGATCCTTATCGGCCTCACGCCGATCACGCCCGACCGCAACGTCACGCTGGTGCTGACCACCATCAACATAGCGTTGATCCTGTTCATGATTCTCCTGATCTGCCGGGAGATCTACCGCATCGTCCAGGCGAGGCGGCACGGCAGGGCCGCGGCGCGGCTGCATGTGCGCATCGTCGCCCTTTTCTGCCTCATTGCCGCTGTGCCGGCCATCATCGTGGCGATCGTTGCATCCGTCACGCTCAATCTCGGCCTCGACCGCTGGTTTGAGACGAATACCAGGACGATCGTCAATTCCTCCATCAGCCTCGCCCAGGCCTATATCAACGAGACGGCGCGCAACCTGCAGGGCACGACCTATTCGATGTTGCAGGATCTTGACGCGCAGCGCACGCTCTACAGCCTCGACCGCACGGGCTTTGTCAGGCTGATGTCGCTACAGGCACGCGGACGTGATCTGCTCGGCGCTTTTCTCGTGCGTGACAATGGCGATATCATCCTGAAAAGCGATCTCGGCACCGAGAGCACGCTGCCGTCGCCGCCGCAAGAAGCATTGGATACGGCGCAAGACGGAAAACCCGTGGTAATTCCACCTGGCAACAGTCATTTCGTTGGTGCCATCATCAAGTTGCGCCAGATACCCGACGCCTATCTCTATACCGTCCGGGCGGTCGAGCCCAATATCCTCGATTCCATGCGGCTGATGGAAGCCAATACGAAACGTTATCAGGATATGGAAGCGAACCGCGTGCCGACGCAGATCGCCTTCGCATTGCTCTACTTCGGCCTGACGCTGGTCGTGCTCCTTTCCGCAATCTGGACCGGCATCGCCGTTGCCGACAGGCTGGTGCGTCCCATCCGCCTGCTGATCGGAGCCGCCGATGACGTGGCTTCGGGCAATCTTGATGCATCTGTGCCGGTGAGAAGCTCCGATGGCGATGTCGGCGCCCTGTCCGGCACGTTCAACAACATGGTGGCGGAGCTTAAGAGCCAGCGAAACGAGCTGATCGCCGCGAAGGACCAGATCGATGAACGCCGCCGGTTCTCCGAAGCCGTTCTCTCCGGCGTCACCGCCGGCGTTATCGGCATCGATACGGACGGGCTGGTCAGCATCGTCAACCGCTCCGCAGAGCATATGTTCGGCATCGATCCGAACCAGACCATCGGCAAGAATTTGACCGGGGTGGTACCGGAGATCGGACAGGTCTTCGAGATCGCGCGCGCAACGCGGCGTCCAGTCCATCGTGAGCAGGTCACGATGACGCGCGGCGGCGCCTCGCGTACATTCAACGTTCAGACCACCGTGGAAGATGCTGAATCAGATGAACATTCCTACGTCGTGACGGTGGACGACATCACCGATCTCGTCCAGGCGCAGCGTTCCTCCGCCTGGGCGGACGTAGCGCGACGCATCGCCCACGAGATCAAGAACCCGCTGACACCGATCCAGCTTTCTGCGGAGCGCATACGCCGGCGTTACGGCAAGGTCATCACCGAGGATCGCGAGGTGTTCGATCAGTGCACCGACACCATCATCCGCCAGGTGGGCGACATAGGCCGCATGGTCGATGAATTCTCGGCATTCGCGCGCATGCCGAAGCCTGAGATAAAATCGATGGATCTGCGCGAGGCGCTACGCGAGGCATCCTTCCTGATAGAGGTGAGCCGCAACGATATCCGTTTCGAGCACGCATTCAGCAACGAGCCACTGATCGGCGATTTCGACAGCCGCCTGCTGGGGCAGGCATTCGGCAATGTCATCAAGAACGCCAGCGAGGCGATCGATGCCGTGCCGAAGGAGGAGAGGGGCGACGGCCACATCCTCGTCCGCACATTCCGCGAAGGTGATTCGCTTGTTGTCGACGTGATCGACAACGGCAAGGGCTTGCCGGGAGAGAACCGGCAGCGGCTTCTCGAACCCTATATGACGACGCGCGAAAAAGGGACCGGGCTCGGCCTCGCCATCGTCAAGAAGATCGTCGAGGAGCATGGCGGCCACATGGAATTGCACGACGCACCGTCAGATTTTCATGGCGGCAAGGGAGCAATGATCCGCATGATCTTCCCCGCGGCGGAAGAGAGCGGTGAGAAACCCCATACGAAGGTAGGGCAGGTGAACTGATGGCGGCTGATATTCTGGTAGTGGACGATGAAGCTGATATACGCGAACTCGTTGCCGGTATCTTGAGCGACGAGGGCCATGAGGCGCGAACGGCTCATGACGCGGACAGTGCCCTGGCCGCGATCGGCGACCGGGTGCCACGACTGGTTTTTCTCGACATATGGATGCAGGGCAGTCGGCTCGATGGCCTGGCGCTGCTCGACGAGATCAAGAGCCGCCATCCGGAACTTCCGGTGGTGATGATTTCCGGTCACGGCAATATCGAGACAGCCGTTTCCGCCATCCGGCGCGGCGCCTATGATTTCATCGAAAAGCCGTTCAAAGCCGACCGCCTGATCCTCATCGCCGAAAGGGCGCTCGAGAATTCGAAGTTGAGGCGCGAGGTCTCGGACCTGCGCAAGCGCAGCGGCGACAGCCTCGAGCTGCATGGCAATTCGCTTGCCATGAACCATCTGCGTCAGACCATTGAACGTGTGGCTCCCACCAACAGCCGTATCATGATCACAGGCCCGTCCGGCTCCGGCAAGGAACTGGTCGCGCGCGCCATCCACGCCCTTTCGAGCCGTGCACACGGCCCCTTCGTCACGCTGAACGCGGCGACGATCACGCCGGAGCGCATGGAGATTGAGCTGTTCGGCACCGAGATGGATGGCGGCGAACGCAAGGTCGGGGCGTTGGAGGAGGCGCATGGCGGCATCCTTTATCTCGATGAAGTGGCCGATATGCCGCGCGAGACGCAGAACAAAATCCTGCGCGTTCTCGTTGATCAGCAGTTCGAACGCGTCGGCGGGACGAAACGGGTCAAGGTCGATGTGAGAATCATCTCGTCGACGGCCCAGAACCTGGAAGCCATGATCGCCGAAGGCCGTTTCCGCGAAGACCTTTTCCATCGCCTTGCCGTCGTTCCGGTCCTGGTTCCCGCGCTTGCCTCGCGGCGCGAGGATGTTCCGGTGCTTGTCGAGGTCTTCATGCAGCAGATCGCCGCCCAGGCCGGCATCAAGCCGCGCAAGATCGGCCCCGATGCAATGGCCGTCCTGCAGGCGCACAGCTGGCCGGGCAATGTGCGCCAGCTGCGCAACAATGTGGAGCGCCTGATGATTCTGGCGCGCGGCGACGATCCCGATGCCGTCGTCACCGCCGACCTTCTGCCGGCTGAAATCGGCGACGCGCTGCCGCGGGCGCCGACAGAATCCGATCAGCACATCATGGCGCTTCCCTTGCGCGAAGCGCGGGAACTCTTTGAAAAGGAATATCTGATCGCGCAGATAAACCGCTTCGGAGGAAATATCTCGCGTACCGCGGAATTCGTTGGTATGGAACGCTCCGCATTGCATCGGAAGCTCAAATCCCTCGGGGTATGATATGCGCGTTATCATCTGCGGCGCGGGCCAGGTCGGCTACGGCATTGCCGAACGTCTGGCCGCGGAGCACAACAACGTCTCCGTGATCGACACCTCGGCCGATCTCGTTCAGCGGATCCACGACACGCTCGACGTGCGCGGCTTCGTCGGCCATGGCTCGCAGCCGGACGTGCTGGCCGCAGCGGGCGCCGACGAGGCGGATATGATCATCGCCGTCACGCTCTATGACGAGGTCAATATGGTGGCCTGTCAGGTGGCGCATTCGCTGTTCAACGTGCCGACCAAGATCGCCCGCATCCGCGCCCAGTCCTATCTCCAGCCGCACTACCAGGACCTGTTCTCGCGCGAGCACATGCCGATCGACGTCGTCATCTCGCCGGAGCTCGAAGTGGGCGAGATGGTGCTGCGCCGCATCGCGCTGCCCGGCGCGATGGACGTTCTGCGCTTTGCCGATGACAAGGTGGTGGTGCTTGCCATCGAATGTCTGGAGGAATGCCCCGTCATCAACACGCCTCTGGCGCAGTTGAGTGATCTTTTTCCGGACCTGCCGTCAACGGTCGTCGGCGTGGTCCGCAACGAGCAGCTCTTCATCCCGCATTCGACAGATCAGCTTATCGCGGGCGATCTCGCCTATGTGGTGACGACGCGCGAGCAGGTGCGCCGTACATTGGCGCTGTTCGGTCATGAAAAGCCGGAGGCAACCCGTATCCTGATCGCCGGCGGCGGCAATATCGGCCTTTATGTCGCCAAGGCCATCGAGGAACGTCAGCCGCGCACCAAGATGAAAATCATCGAGGCCGACCGCAGCCGCGCCATGGCCATCGCCGATCAGCTCAATCGCACGATGGTGCTGCATGGCAGCGCGCTCGATCAGACCATCCTGCGGGAAGCGGATGTTCAGGATGCCGATCTGATGGTCACGCTCACCAATCAGGATCAGGTCAATATTCTGGCGAGCATCATGGCCAAGCGCCTCGGCTGCAAGGCTAATCTGGCGCTCATCAACGATCCCGCCTATCAGGGTTTCACCCGCACCGTCGGCATCGACGCCCATATCAACCCGCGCACGGTGACGATCTCGCGCGTTCTGCAGCATGTCCGCCGCGGACGAATCCGTGCGGTGCAAAGCGTACATCGCGGTCTTGCGGAGGTCATCGAGGCGGAAGCTCTGGAAACGTCGCCGCTTGTCGGGCCGCCGATGCGTGAGCTCGATCTGCCTGACGGCCTGAGGATCGGGGCGATATACCGCGACGGCAAGGTGCTGAAACCCGACGGGTCGATGCGGATCAAGCCGAAGGACCGGGTGGTTATCCTGGCCACCTCAGAAGCCGTGCGGCACGTCGAGCAGATGTTCCGGGTGAGCCTGGAGTTCTTCTGACAAGCCCTGCATGCCGCTCCGGGAAGGTGTCTGCTCTATGGGTGACCAGCCCAGGCGGTCATCACCCGAATTGCATAGGTTTCCATATTCACAAGAAGCATTCCGTCGTTCTTGTCGCGGGAGGGGGATGTTTCTACGATTGGGCGGTGAAGGGCATTCCAAATCCCGCGGTCACCTGCATGAACCGCGCAGCCTGGAGAACGTGGCGTTGCTTTCAGATTGGCGGTATTCGGCAGCACTTTCGCTGCACAAGACATTTTTGCGATTGCAGAAAAAACGCCATCCTGTTAACCGGAATAATTGAAGGTTAGATTTGGCTTCCGCATCTTTTGCCACTAGCCGGTTCGACTGTTCGTCGGGGCGCTTGATTTTGATCAGGTGCTGTGAGTTGCTGATCGAATTAAAGGAATAAAAACAATGGCTGAGCGATCGCAAAATCTTCAGGATCTTTTCCTTAATTCCGTCCGGAAGCAAAAGATTTCATTGACGATCTTTCTCATCAACGGCGTCAAACTGACCGGAATTGTAACCTCCTTCGACAATTTCTGCGTGTTGCTCAGGCGGGATGGTCATTCGCAGCTGGTCTATAAGCACGCGATCTCGACCATCATGCCAAGCCAGCCGGTGCAGATGTTCGAAGGCGAAGAAGGGCAATAATCCGCCTCGCATGCGCATTTCCTCGCATGGTGACGGTTGCCCCAAGGATTGAATATTGAGCAGATCAAAAGGGCGCACGACGCATGAGGGGGATGCGGATGCCGGCTTTGGCACCTCCGCGAAAGGCCCGACGCGCGCCGTCGTCATCGTTCCGATATTGCCCGAGCGCCTGCAGGATGCGGGTCAAGCGGACGATGTCTATCGCCCGCAATTCCGCCGCAGCAACGAGGCCCGGCTCGAAGAAGCCATAGGGTTGGCGCGCGCGATCGATCTCGATCTCGTTTATTGCGATGTCGTCACGGTGGCCAATCCGCGGCCCGCAACCCTGATCGGTTCGGGCAAGGTCGAGGCCATCGCCGAGATCATCAAGAGGGAAGAAGCCGAGCTCGTCATCGTCGATCATGCGCTCACGCCGGTGCAGCAGCGCAATCTCGAAAAGGAATGGAACGCGAAGGTCATCGACCGGACCGGATTGATTCTCGAGATATTCGGCCGTCGCGCCCAGACGAAGGAAGGCGCGCTGCAGGTCGAACTGGCGCATCTGAACTATCAGAAAGGCCGTCTAGTCAGAAGCTGGACGCACCTTGAGCGCCAGCGCGGCGGCGGCGGGTTCCTCGGTGGTCCCGGTGAAACGCAGATCGAGGCCGACCGGCGCATCCTGCAGGAGAAGATTCTGCGCATCCGCCGCGAGCTTGAAACGGTGGTGCGCACCCGCACGCTGCACCGCCAGAAGCGCAGGAAGGTGCCGCATCCGATCGTTGCCCTCGTCGGCTACACCAATGCCGGAAAATCGACCCTGTTCAACCGCCTGACCGGTTCGGACGTGCTCGCCGAGGATATGCTCTTCGCCACGCTCGATCCGACCTTGCGACGAATCCGCCTGCCGCATGGCGAGACGGTGATCCTGTCGGATACCGTCGGTTTCATTTCCAACCTGCCGACCCATCTCGTGGCCGCCTTCCGGGCGACGCTGGAAGAAGTGGTGGAAGCGGACCTGATCCTCCATGTGCGCGATATTTCGGACCCTGACAATGCCGCGCAGGCCGAGGATGTCGAAAGCATCCTCGAGAGCCTCGACATCGAGCGCGGCGACGTCAGGCGGATATTGGAGGTCTGGAACAAGATCGACCTGCTCGACGAAGCGGGACGCGAGGCGGCCCTGCGCTTAAGCGCGGCTGCGCCGGAAGATGCACGCCCGATTGCCATTTCGGCGGCGACGGGGGAGGGCGTAGACCATCTCCTGTCCGTCATCGAAAGCCGCATTTCCGGCGCTCTCGAACATGTCGAACTTGAGCTCGCGCCGAACGATCTGCACTTGCTCGACTGGATCTACCAGCACGCTAGCAATATCCGCCGCAATGATCTAGAGGATGGATCCCTGCGAATCAAAGCTGACATGACCGTTTCGGCGCGCAAGACCCTTCGCGAGCGGATGAAGAACGAGAAATAAAAGCTTTATTTTCTTGGCTTTTTGGCTTTCTGCCAGAGTTCTTCCATCTCCTCCAGCGAAGCCTCATCGAGCGAGCGCTTTTGCTCATTCAACGATTTCTCGATGAAGTGGAAACGCGAGCGGAACTTTTCGTTCGTCGCCCGCAGCGCGCTTTCCGGCTCGATGTCGAGATGGCGGCCGAGATTGACGATGGCGAAGAGGAGATCGCCATATTCTTCGGCGATTTCTGATTTCCGGCCGCTTTGCAGCGCCTCTCGCAGTTCCACCGTCTCTTCGGCGATCTTGTCCAGGATGGGCTCGGCTTCCGACCAGTCGAAACCGACCTTGGCCGCCTTCTGCTGCAATTTCAGAGCCCGCATCAGCGCCGGCAGCGCCTGCGGCACGTCATCGAGGAAGCTGTTCTTCTCGCCACCGCCTAGCCCCAGTTCCGCCCGGCGTTTTGCCCGCTCGGCCTTTTCCTCGGCCTTGATGCGGTTCCAGGCGCCTTTCGCCATGCCCGCCTCGCGCGCATCCTCATCGCCAAAGACGTGCGGGTGACGGCGGATCATCTTCGTCGTGATGGCATCCACGACATCGCCGAAGTCGAAGGCTCGCCTCTCCTCGGCCATCCGGGCATGAAACACGACCTGCAGGAGCAGATCGCCCAATTCTTCCCTGAGATCGTCCAGATCATCGCGCTCGATCGCATCGATGACCTCGAAAGCCTCTTCAAGCGTATAGGGCGCGATGGAGCGGAAATCCTGCTCCAGATCCCATGGGCATCCGGTGACCGGCGTCCTGAGGGCAGCCATGATCTCGAGCAGGCGGTCGATGTCGCGGGAAGGCTTCATGGCGGAAATCCGTGATTGGAGGAATGTGAAATGCTAGCTGATTCTCGGATATGCTGCAGTGCAGGCTTGCGGCGCGCGGGACATTTTGCATAAGTCCCCACAGCGGGTGGATGTTGCATTGCAGCGAAAGGCAGAACCCAATGACCATTCTCGTGACCGGCGGCGCCGGCTATATCGGCTCCCATACCTGTGTCGAACTGCTGCAGGCCGGCCATGATGTAGTCGTTGTCGACAATTTCGACAACAGCCATCCGGAAGCTTTGAACCGCATTACGAAAATTGCGGGGAGAGCACCGGCGAGCGAATCGGGCGACATACGCGATCAGGCCTTTCTCGAAGACATCCTGCGACGCCATGGCTGCACCTCGGTCATCCATTTCGCGGGGCTGAAAGCCGTCGGCGAATCCGGCGAGAAGCCGCTTACCTATTATGATTGTAACGTGGTCGGCACCCTGCGCCTCTTGCAGGCCATGCAGGCTGTCGGCGTGCGCAAGCTCGTCTTCTCGTCCTCCGCCACTGTTTATGGCGAGCCGCAGAAACTGCCGCTCGAAGAAGACCACCCGCTCTCGGCCACCAATCCCTACGGCCGGACAAAGCTGGTGATCGAGGACATGCTGCGCGATTTCCATAACAGCGATCCCACCTGGCACATCGCCATCCTGCGCTATTTCAATCCGGTAGGCGCTCATGAAAGCGGCCTCATCGGAGAGGACCCGAAAGGCATTCCCAACAATCTGATGCCGATCATCGCACAGGTTGCCAGCGGACGCCGCGAAAAGCTCAATGTCTGGGGCAATGACTACCCCACACCCGACGGCACCGGCATCCGCGACTATATCCATGTGGTCGATCTCGCCCAGGGACATCTGAAGGCGTTGGAAAAACTGGACCAGCCGCAATGCTTCGCGGTTAACCTCGGAACAGGGCAGGGCTATAGCGTCATGGAGGTGATCAGGGCTTTCGAGCATGTCTCGAACCGCAAGATCACCTATGAGGTAGCGCCGCGCCGCGCCGGCGATGTGGCCGTCTGTTATTCCGATCCCTCGCATGCGAGGGAATTTCTAGGCTGGTCGGCCGGCAGAAATCTGCGTGACATGTGCCAGGATATGTGGAACTGGCAGGTGAAGAACCCGAATGGCTACGAATAGCCACCTCGTTTCCCGTAACTGAGCATCCCATGCGGTTTTTCCTCGACAAATTCACCATCGCGCTCATCGTTGCGATCCTCATCGCCTCGGTCCTGCCGGTGCAGGGGCAATATGCCGATTGGTTCGGCATCGCCACCAAAATAGCGGTGGGGCTCCTGTTCTTCCTGCATGGCGCGCGCCTGTCGCGCGAGGCGGTGGTGGCGGGGCTGGTGCATTGGCGGCTGCATATCTTCGTCCTTGCCTCGACTTTCGTTCTTTTCCCGCTGCTGGGACTAGCGGCGGGTTGGGTCGTGCCGGGGCTGAAGGAATCCGTCTTCTACACCGGCATCCTGTTCCTGTGCGTTCTGCCCTCGACCGTGCAGTCCTCCATCGCATTCACCTCGATCGCGGGCGGCAATGTTTCGGCCGCCGTCGTCTCGGCTTCCGCTTCAAACATTCTCGGCATGTTCCTGACGCCGGCTCTGGTCGGCCTTCTCTTCGCCGTGCGCGGCAATGGCATATCGTTCCATGCGCTGGAATCGATCCTCCTGCAATTGCTGGCGCCCTTCGTGCTCGGGCAATTGCTGCAGCCGTTAATCGGCAATTTCATGCGTCGCCATCACAAGGCGCTCGGCCTCGTCGACAGGGGTTCCATCCTGATGGTGGTCTATCTCGCCTTCAGCGAGGCGGTCGTTGCCGGATTGTGGCATACCGTCTCGTGGAGCGACCTCGCCGTCATGACGGGTGTCGACATGGTTCTGCTGGCGCTGGTCCTGCTGATCACCGCCTATGGCAGCAAATGGCTCGGCTTTTCGCGCGAGGATCAGATCACCATCATGTTCTGCGGATCGAAGAAGAGCCTCGCCAGCGGCGCGCCCATGGCGAATGCCATTTTCGCGGGCCAGAATGTCGGTGGCATCGTCCTGCCATTGATGCTGTTCCACCAGATCCAGCTGATGGTCTGCGCGGTTCTGGCGCGAAGATATGCCGAGAAAAAGCGCCAATTCGAAAAGAATGAAGCCGCAAAAGCGCCAGTAAAGGTTTGATCAGGCGGAACATGAATGACTGAATTCGATGAGAAAGCGCTGGCGAAGGCCTATAACCGCGCATTGAAGCTGGAAAAGGCCGGTGATCTCGATGGCGCCGCGAAGGCCTATGCGGAGGTGCTGCGGATCGACCCCGACGATCATGGCGGCGCGGCGGTCCGGCTCGCCAGCATCGGCCGCGGCCAGGTGCCGCCGAAAGCGCCGGACGCCTATGTGCAGACGCTCTTCGACCAGCACGCCGAAATGTTCGACACCATTCTTGTCGACCAGCTGGGCTATGACGTGCCGCTGCAATTGCGCGACATGCTGCTTGAGCACGATCCTTCTGTGCATTTCACGCGCATGCTTGATCTCGGCTGCGGCACGGGGCTTTCGGCCGACGCGCTGCACGACATGGCCGATCACAAAACCGGCGTCGATATCTCGGAGAACATGGTCGAGATCGCCTATGAAAAGGGTGATTATGACGCCCTCTTCGTCGGTGAGGCCGTCCGCTTCCTGGAGACGGCGGAGGGGCCAGCCTGGGACCTGATCGTGGCGACGGACGTCTTGCCCTATATGGGCGAGCTCGATGCGTTCTTCGCGGGCGTCGCCCGGCATCTCACATCAGGCGGAACATTCGCATTCTCGAGCGAAACGCTCAGCGATGAGGCTTTCAACGGTAGGCCGTTCATTGTCGGCCCCTATCAGCGCTTTGCGCATTCGGCGGCTTATATCAGCCAGATGCTTGAAAAGAACGGCATGGAACGTCTCGAATGCGCGGATATCGTCGTGCGTCAGGAGCAGGGCCAGCCGGTGCCGGGGCATCTGATGCTCGCCGTCAAAAGAGCGCTGTAACACCTTGTTAATCCGCTGTTTTGCTTCCTGGCCGGTCGAGCTTTCCTTCCTCGGCCTTGAAGTAGAACTGGCTGGCCACCAGCCATCCCTTCAGCGGGCGCAGCGGCAGGATGCAAGTCAGGAGCACGAGCGGCAGGGACACGAACACGTGCCACCAGACCGATGGCTCAAAGGTGACTTCCATCCATACGGCGAACAGAACGGAGGGAACACAGGCGAAGCAGATCACGAAAAACGCCGGCCCATCAGCCGGATCGGCGAATGAATAGTCGAGCCTGCAAACATCGCACCGGGGCGCAAGCTTCAGGAAACCGTCAAAGAGTTTGCCCTGGCCGCAGCGCGGGCATTTTCCATGAATGCCGACACGCCAGGGCTCAAGAGGCGGCCACGCGTTGTCGTCCATCTGATTTCGTCCTTCCTGACCAGCCCGCCAGTGTCGGATAACGCTGCTTCACAGCCCTTCGGTCCTGCAGGCTTTGCATTTCTATTCATTTCAATGTATCCATACATATCTCTTTAATGTATGCATACACAAGGGGAGAGCATGGGCGATAGTGCCGCACCCGAATGGGCCGCAAACATTCGAACCCGTACGGGACCGATCTATCTCAGCATCGTCGATGCGCTTGCCGAGGCAAGGGCTGCGGGCACCCTTCAGCCCGGCGATCGCCTGCCGGCCCAACGCGATCTGGCGCAGCAACTCGGTGTCGACCTGACGACCGTGACCCGCGCCTTCTCCGAGGCGCGCCGCCGCAACCTGATCGATGCGGCGCCGGGACGCGGCTCTTTCGTCACATCGGGCGGAGCGGAGGAGCCCATTCTGGACCTCGGCATGATCATTCCGCCATCACCGGCGGGGGTGAACCTGCCCGGCCTCATCCGCAGCGGCATCGACGGCCTGCTGCGGCGTTCGAGCGCCGATGCGCTTCTGTCCTATCATCCCGACCCCGGCTCGCCGGCCGAAAGGGCGGCGGGAGCCGAATGGCTGGGCGGGGAGGGGGATCGCCTGCCCGTCGGGCGGGTCGCCGTCGGCCCCGGCGCCCAGGCCTTGCTATGCGCGGTGATGATGACCATGAGCGCGCCGGAAGACGTAGTGCTGGCCGACAGCCTCACCTATCCGGGCTTCATTTCCCTGGCGGCAACGCTCCAGCGCAGGATCGCCGGCGTGGCGGCGGACGGGGAGGGGATGCGCCCGGATGCTCTCGAGGCGCTTGCAGGCGCCACCGGCGCCCGTCTCGTCTACCTCAATCCGACGCTGCACAACCCGACGACGCTGATCATGCCGGCTCGCCGCCGCCGGGAGCTGATCGATGTGGCGCGGCGTCGAAATCTCGTCATCATCGAGGACGATCCCTATAGCCGGCTCCTGCCGTCAGGCGAGCCGACATTCCTAGCCCTGGCGCCGGACCTCACATTTCACGTGGCGACGTTGGCGAAATGCATCTCGCCATTCCTACGGACAGCGTTCCTCGCGGCGCCCGACGCAGAAGGCATCGATGCGGTCGCGCAGAGACTGCGCAGCATCGCCCTGATGGCTCCGCCGCTGATGACCGGACTGGCGGCCGATTGGATCCGCAACGGAACCGCCGCGGAGGTCGTCGGGGGAATCCGGCAGGAGATGGAAGCCCGCCATGCCCTTGCCGCCGGAATCCTCCCGCCTCAGGCGCAGGGGCATCCGTGCGGCCTGCACGTCTGGCTGCCGTTGCAGCACGATCAGAAAGCCGCGCCTATCGTTCATGCCGCCCGCCGACGCGGCCTTGCGGTCAGTGCGGGAACGGACTTCGCCGTCTCCGACGATGCGCCGGATGGCATCAGGATCGCGCTCGGCGCGGTGGCGACGCGAAGCAGGCTGGAGGAGGCCCTGCGCAGCTTCATGACCACGCTGCAAGCGCCAACCACACCGACAACCGCACTTGTCTGAGAATTGACGTTCCGCCATCATAGTTTGCTCTTTCCCAGCCAAGGAGACCAATGATGAGCCGACCTGTGCAGAGCAAGCTGCTGCCCCGAAGGCTTCTCTTCGATCCACCGGAGAAACGGCTGGTGCGGATCAGTCCCGACGGCAGGCGGATCGCTTTTCAGGCGCCGATCGACGGGGTTCTTAATCTCTGGATTGCTCCTGTCGACGAACCGGAGAAGGCGCGGCCACTCACCAGCGACAGAGATCGCAATATCGGTCCGGCGCTCATATGGGCTTACGACAACCGCCACATCCTGATCATCCGCGACAATGCCGGGGATGAAAACTGGTGCGTCTGGAGCATCGACATCGAGACTGGAGAGGAGAGGGCACTCACGCCCAAAAGCGGCGTGCAGGCCTACATTCAGCAGACCTCGCAGCATTTTCCGGAAGAGGTTCTGATCGCGCATAACGAGCGCGATAAGCGTTATTTCGATATCTACCGCATCAATATCGCCACTGGCACGGGTTTCTTGCTGGAGAGGAATGACTGTTTCTTCGGCTTCTTCACCGACCAACAATTCCAGGTGCGTCAGGCGAAGCGATATGCCGACGACGGTGCAATAGAACATCTCGGCCGCGACGAGGAAGGGGCTTGGTCAAAAGTCTTTACCCGCATTTCGGCCGAAGATAATCTGACGACATGGCCAATCGAATATAGCGACGATGGAAAAGAGTTGTTCTGGATGGACAGCCGTGACCGCAACACCGCGGCCTTGATGGCTGAAGATCTAAGAACGGGAGCGGTCCGCATCCTTGCCGAAGACATCCGGTCGGATATCACTTCGGTATTTTTCGGCCCCGTAACGATGCGCCCGATCGCTGCAGCCAGCTATTTCGATCGCACACGATGGGACGTCCTGGATCCCGATTACCAGAAGGATTTTGATACGCTTGCCGCGGTCTTTCCCGGTGATATAGCCTTCACGGGTATGTCGGACGACCGGCGCAAGATCATCATCGCCCATCTGCAGGATACACATCCGCTCGAATATTTCTGCTACGACCGAACAACACGGCAATCCAGAAGGCTCTTTTCTGCGCAGCCAAGGCTTGAGAATGTGCCATTGGTGCCAATGGAGCCCGTAGTTATACGCACACGCGACGGACTCAGCCTTCTCTGTTATCTCTCACGCCCGGCAGAGAGCGAAAAAGGGCCAGTACCCATGGTGCTTGTCGTTCATGGAGGCCCGTGGGGAAGGGACATGTGGGGCCTCAATCCGGTTCACCAATGGCTCGCCAATCGCGGATATGCCGTCTTGAACGTCAATTTCCGCGGCTCGACCGGCTTCGGAAAAGCGTTCATCAACGCCGCCAACAGAGAATGGGGCGGCAAGATGCATGACGATCTCATCGACGCCGTGGACTGGGCGATTTCCCAAGGCATTGCTGATCCCGGTCGTGTGGCGATCATGGGCGGGAGCTATGGCGGCTATGCCGCGCTGGTCGGCCTCACATTCACGCCCCAGAAGTTTGCCTGTGCCGTCGATCTGGTCGGCATCTCCAACCTCGTGACATTCATCAACACAATTCCGGAATACTGGCGCACCTGGCAGTCGCAATGGAAGGTTCGCATGGGCGACTTCACCACAGAGGAGGGGAAGCGCTTCCTTGAGGAGCGCTCGCCCCTGAACTATATCGACCGGATCGTGCGGCCACTCCTCATCACGCAGGGAGCCAATGACGTCCGGGTGAAGGTTTCGGAGTCGGATCAGATCGTCGCTGCCATGCAGGGGCACGGTATCCCGGTGACATACATCTTGTATCCGGACGAAGGACACGGCGTTGAACGTGCAGAGAACCGGCGTTCCTATTTTGCCGTCGTGGAGGCATTCCTGGCCGCGCATCTTGGCGGCCGATGCGAGCCCGTTGGAGACGATTTCGCTGACTCATCGATAGAATTCAAGGCGGGTCGCGAGCTGATCACCGGCCTGAACAACAGTTCGCCGACATAGCGATTTATGCGATCCTTCGGCAAAAATCCTATTCCGAAGGCAGCCCGCGGCGCTGCCATTCGCTGCGCGGGACCGGCTCTCCGACCTGGAAGGCGAAAGCTATGACTTTCGTCACGTCTGGATCGACCGCGCAGCGATAGCTCAGATTGTACCACTGCCGGCTGGCGCGGAAGGCCGTTCGGGTGATCTCGATGACGGTGCCGTCTTCCAGCCGATGGGAAGGCAGGAGCTCTGGGAAATAAGGGGGCAGGGCGTGAAGCAATTGTTCGCGCAACTCCGTTACGCATAGGCGCCCCGCTCGCACGTCGCGCGGCACGTCGTCCATCGCGGTTGCCGACGTCGGATCCCCGGTGGCTCTTTGCGAAAACAACACCGTCGCTTCCTGAAGCTCTTCCTCGGATTCTTGCGCTTTGGCGGTATCCGCCGGTTCGACCGCCGGCGTTTCGGATGCCCGTGGCTGCCGGCCTTCGTTCGACGGCTCGGCCGCCGCCAAGGCCTGCGGTTCCGCAAGGTCTTGCTTGTCTGGATCATGTCGTGCCGTCGGTGCGGCCGATCCGTCTTCCGCACTGTTGCCGCGCGGAGCCTCCCGTGGTCCCATATCCGTCTCGCCGAACTGGAAGACGGGCCTCAACGCAGGCAAGGATGCCTGCCGCCCGGCATCATTGCGCGCCGGCGGCGTCTCGACTTCCGGTTCCGGCGGTTTTTCGGATTTCGGCTCTTCGGCAGGTGGCGGAGGTTCAGCTTCGGCTTGCTCCGGCGGTTCGGGCGGCACGAGATCCACCGCTATGGCCTGTTCCTCCTTGGGCTGCGGCAGCGATATCGACAAGTCGAATATTATAAAAGCGGCAAGAGCCGAATGCAGGACAAGGGAGACAGGCAAAGCCGCTCCGAACATCCAGCGGTGATCGCGTATGTCATCCTTCATGGCGGCCAATGTGGAATGAAACATCGATGGCATCAAGCGCTATGAGGCTTCTGAGAAAACGCATAGGCATGCCGGAGCCTACAGTCATCGCAAAACCCGCCAATTCCAACCGAGCGGTCGACCTGCAAATCTTCAGGGCCATTGACCAAAAGCGTCATTAGCGACGAAATCAACGGGAAACCCCGCAAATCCGGCCAAATTTCCATAGACCTTAGTTCCATAACCTATCTTATGTGATCAACTGGTCGAGACCATGAGCGGTCGGAGTCGTCTCCATCGGCTGCGGCCGAGCAATCGACGCCATAGCGAGGAGTTTCGCAATGCGGCGCTGGATCTGATCCGCCTAATGATGAGCAAACGCTGCTTATCGTTTGTCGCCGGATCTAGGCGGCGCGCTGTGTGGAAGCAATGAGATAGCTTGTAGACCGTGCTGCTTAATCTGCTCCGGCTTCCAATACATTTCTAGGTCGGCGTCGGTCCATTTACCGACATGCCCCACAGTCCGCTCCAGGATACGTCCGGTGTAAGCGGCGGTAGTGGGGTCCCACTCTTTCAGCACCAATACGTCTCCCTCTGCGATATCAAAATCACCGAGGCGGAGTTCATATGTTTTTACACCGTCCAGAACTCTCTGAAACCCGTCCGGCCAAAGGCGTTTTTCCACGCGACGCAAGTGGCGTTCTCCCTCAGTTTGCTCCAAAAAAAGCATAGCATCGCTCGGGCAATCGTGAGCAAGCCAATTCTCTTAGCCAAGGCCCGCGCCCGTCCAGGCTGCGCAACCCTGACCAGCTCCGCCTGGCCGGGCGCTCCTCTGTGCCAGCCGAACATCCACTGTCGTATTTCTAACTGGCCAGACCCGCACATCTCTATCCAGCTTTGACAAATGATATAGCCGGAATGGGTTCAAGGATGAAGTGCGACTTGCGAATGATACCAACGGGTTTATCACTCGCAAGGAGCCCCAATGAAACGCCCCTGCTCCCATACCGTCTTTGCCTGGTCTGAGTGGCATCGATCGACACTCCTTGTTCGGGTCAAGGTGGATAGCCCTGGCGAATTCCGGCCAGTCAGCCGATCGTATTCTTCGGCACACCCACCTCGAAGCGCATGCCGTCATAGGCCGGCTCCACATGTTCCGGCGTTTCGCGCCTGACTGTCTCGTAATCGAGCGGCACGTGCATGTGCGTCAGGATTGCGCGTCCCGGCTTCAGCCGTTCGATCCATTCCAGCGCCTCGCCGATCGAGAAATGGCTCGGATGCGGGCGATATTGCAGCGCGTCGATGATGAGCACATCGAGGTCCTGGAGCCGCTCGACGGTCTTCTCCGGAAAAGCACTGACATCGGAGCAGTAAGCGACATTGCCGATGCGGTAGCCGAGAGACATGATGTCGCCATGCACCTGCGGCAGCGGCAGGAACGGGATCGGCCCGCCGGCGCCGTCGATCTTGAACGGCGTATCCTCGTCGATCTGGTGCGCCTGCACGATCGGCGGATATTTCGATCCGGGCGGCGTCTCGAAGCAATAGGCAAAGGCATCATCGAGCCGTGCCAGCGTCACGCGATCGGCATAGATATCCATCAGCCGCCGCTTTTCGACCACATAGGTGCGCAGATCGTCCAGGCCGTGAATATGGTCGGCATGGGGATGGGTATAGACCGCCGCATCGAGCAGCCCTGCCCCGGCATCGATCATCTGCGCCCGAAAATCCGGACCCGTATCGATGACGACGGTCGTCGTCGCCCCGTTTTCCGCAATGCGCTCGACCAGCATCGCCGCGCGACGGCGGCGGTTCCTTGGATTCTTCGGGTCGCAATTGCCCCAGTCGCCATTGATGCGCGGCACGCCGGGCGAAGAACCGCAGCCGAGAATCGTGAAGCGGAAGCGGTCAGCCAATTTCGGCCTCCGCCGGCTTCGGCATCTTGGAGAACAGCCGGAAGACATTCCGCGTCGTGATATCAGCCAGCTCCGCCTCGTCGAGGCCGATGGTTTCGGCCAGAACCGCAGCCGTATGGCGAACGAAGCACGGCTCGTTGCGCTTTCCGCGATAAGGCACCGGTGCCAGATATGGCGCGTCGGTCTCGACGAGCAGCCGATCATGCGGCACGATCCGTGCGATATCGCGCAGCTCGGTCGAGTTCTTGAAAGTCAGAATGCCGGAGAAGGAGACATACCCGCCAAGCGCGATGCCCGTTTCGGCAAGTGCTCGCCCGGAGGAAAAGCAATGCAGGATGAAGGGGAAGGCCCCCTTCCCCGTTTCCTCCGTCAGGATATCAGCCATATCCGCATCGGCGCTGCGCGCATGGATGACCAGCGGCAATCTCGTCTGGCGCGCCGCCTCGATATGTGCACGGAAACTTTTCGCCTGCACCTCCGGCGGCGCGTAATCATAGTGATAGTCGAGACCGGCCTCGCCGATCGCCACCACTTTCGGGTGCTCCGAAAACCGGATCAGTTCGTCGGGCGTAACGTCCGGTTCTTCATGCGCATTGTTGGGATGCGTGCCGACGGAGCAATAGACCTCGTCGTAGCTTTCGGCGATTTCGCGGATCTGGTCGAAGCGGCGCACGCGGGTGGAGATCGTCACCATGCGGCGAACCCCGGCGTCGAGGGCGCGCTTGACGATCGCATCGCGCTCCTCGGCGAAATCCGGAAAATCCAGATGGCAGTGGCTGTCGACAAGCATCGTCATGCGTTTCAGCCCTGCTTGTCGGCTTCCACATAGCGCGGGAAGACCGGCTGCGGCGCCGGCAGCGGCGCGCCGCCCTGCAGTTCGCCGCCGCTCAGATCGGCGAAATTGCGTCGATCTGCCGGAACCGCCAGAATATCGAGCAGCTTGGCGGCAGAGCCCGGAATGAAGGGCTGCGCGAGGATGGCGACGCGGCGCAGCACCTCGGCCGTAACGTAGAGTACGGTTGCCATACGCTCCGGATCTGTCTTGCGCAGCGCCCACGGCTCCTGGGCCGCGAAATAGCGGTTCGCCTCGGCAACGACCGCGAAGATCGCGGCAAGCGCATGGTGCAGCGCCTGCTCGCTCATCGCCTTGCGCGCCGTCGTGAGCGCCGCATTGGCCTGGTCGAGGATGGCTTTGTCGGCATCGGTGAAGGTGCCGGGCTGCGGCACCTTGCCGTCGCAATTCTTGGCGATCATCGAGAGCGAGCGCTGCGCCAGATTGCCGAGATCATTGGCGAGATCGGCATTGGTGCGGTTGACTATCGCGTCATGGCTGTAGCTGCCGTCCTGGCCGAACGGAACCTCGCGCAGGAAGAAATAGCGCACCTGATCGAGCCCGTAATGATCAACCATAGTGAAGGGATCGATCACATTGCCGACCGATTTCGACATCTTCTCGCCGCGGTTGAAGAGAAAGCCATGCGCGAAGACGCGGCACGGCAGTTCAATGCCCGCCGACATCAGGAAAGCCGGCCAGTAGACGGCATGGAAGCGTACGATATCCTTGCCGATAATGTGCGTTGCGGGCCAATAGCCCCATTTTTCGGCATTCGCATCGGGATAGCCGGCGGCGGTCAGATAGTTGGTGAGCGCATCGACCCACACATACATCACATGCTTCTCATTGCCGGGAACCGGAACGCCCCAATCGAAGGTCGTGCGCGAGATCGAGAGATCGCGCAGGCCCGACTTCACGAAGCTGATGACCTCGTTGCGCCGCTCGGCCGGGCCGATAAACTCGGGATTGCTCTCATAGAGCGCTAGCAGCTTTTCCTGATAGGCGGAAAGGCGGAAGAAATAGCTCTCCTCCTCGTTCCACTCGACAGGAGAACCCAGGGGTTCGCGGCGCACGCCATCCTCGCCGACCGTCGTCTCGCTCTCGTCGAAATAGGCTTCCTGGCGCACCGAATACCAGCCGGCATAGCGGTCGAGATAGATGTCGCCATTCTCGGCCATGCGCTGCCAGATGGCCTGACAGGCCTTGTAGTGGCGCTCTTCGGTCGTGCGGATGAAATCGTCGTTCGAGCAGTCGAGCGTCTCGAGCATGGTCCGGAATATCGCCGAATTGCGGTCGGCCAGCGCTTTGGGAGTAACCCCTTCCTTCTCGGCCGTCTGCTGCATCTTCAGGCCATGCTCGTCCGTGCCCGACAGGAAGAAGACATCTTTTCCGTCCAGCCGCTGGAAACGGGCGAGCGCATCCGTGGCGATGGCCGTATAGGCATGGCCAATATGCGGCTGCCCGTTGGGATAGAAGATCGGCGTGGTGATATAGAATTTTTCGCGGCTCATGCGTGACCTGACTTTAAGTCGAATTTCCGTTCGAGCGGTGACATACCCCATGTCGGTGGCGAAAGCTACGGGCGTACGGAATTGTGAGGGCGTTCGCCTATCACCGAATGCCGTTCTGGAAAGCGCGCTGGGTTTTCTCCAGAAGAATAAGAACCGCCTGCTTCTTGTCGAGATTGAAAGCCTGCGTCTCGATCGCCTCCCGGCGGACCCTGTCCCAGAAGGCCGACCAGGCATTGGCAAGCACTACTGCCCCCTCGCCCGCATGACGGCGCGCGCGATCGGCGATGCGCTGGAGAACATGATCGAAAAAGAGGTCGTACTGGATCTCCGCCTCGCGCCCGCCTATGGCCGCGGCGAGCGCCTGCGCCTTCGGCAGATCGAAATGCGCCGTCTCCAGGATCGCATCCGTGGTTTGCGCTATTTCGAGGCCGCCATGGGCGATCAGCAGCGCCGCCTTGCGCACGCTGCCTTCCGAGCGCTCGATCAGGGCCGCCGCCCCCTCCCCGTCGCTCGTATCGAAGCCGATACCCGGACCGATCGCAGCCAACGCCCTTTGCATCGCCGCTCTTTCCAGCGGCTTGAACTGCAGCGTCTGGCAGCGCGAGCGGATCGTCGGTAGCAAACGCCCGGCCGAATGCGAGATCAGGATGAAAAGCGCGCGCGCCGGCGGTTCCTCCAGCGTTTTCAGAAGCGCGTTGGCCGCATTGCGGTTCATGTCGTCGGCCGGGTCGACAATAACGATCCGCCAGGCACCGTCATGCGAGGTGCGGGTCAGGAAATGCGTCACCCGGCGGATTTCCTCCACCGTGATGCCGGTCTTGAACTTTCCGGATTTCTGATCAAGTGGGCGGTCGACATGCAGGATGGCCGGATGCGTGCCGCCGGCGATCTGCCGAAAAAGCGGCTTTCCGAAATCCGGAGAGGCTATGTCCGCCGGTGCCTGGGCGCTGTCGGCATGGCTGAGCATATGGCCGGCCAGATGGAACGCCAGCGTCGCCTTGCCTACACCGCGCGGTCCCTCGAACAGCAGCGCATGATGCATCTTCCCCGTGCGATAGGCACGGGCGAGAAAAGCGCGGATATCCTCATGCCCCGCGAGAAAGGCGTTCGCCGATGGCGTCGGAGCGCCGTCAATCGCGTCATGGGTTTCCTGCGTCGCCAGTTCGCCGATCATGCTGGTTTGGCCAATTTCTTCTCGGTTTTTTCTGGAGTTTTTGATTGATCTTTGATCGGTTTCCCGACGATTTCGATGATTTCCGCGCTCACTTCTTCCATCGGCCGGTCCGCATTGACAACCCTGCAGCGCCCAGGCTCCGCCGCGGCGATCGCGAGAAACGCCTCGCGCCGCGCTTGGTGGACGACAAGCGTCTCCTTCTCGAATCGGTCTGCGGCCTCCTCCCCTCGCCTGTGCAGGGCGCGCGCCAGCCCCTTTTCCGCCGGCAGGTCCAGGATGATGGTCAAATCCGGCATCATCCCGTCGATCGCCACGCGTTCGAGCGCGCTTATCAAGGATGGATCAAGGCCGCCGGTCACCCCCTGGTAGACCCGGCTCGAATCGATGAAACGGTCGCAGAGCACGGTCTTGCCGGCCGCGATCGCCGGCCGGATCAACTGTTCCACATGATCATTGCGGGCGGCGGCGAAAAGCACGGCTTCCATCGCCGGACCATAGGCTTCGGCTGCGCCGCTCAGAATGACATGGCGCACCGCTTCAGCGCCCGGAGAACCGCCCGGTTCGCGGGTGACCAGCACGTCCATTCCTTCCTCCGCCAGATGCGCGGCAAGACGCTTGATCTGGGTGGACTTGCCGGCCCCCTCACCGCCTTCGAACGTGATGAACAATCCTGCCACGGAACGCGCTTTCTCCTACATGAAGCATGGCTTTTAGAACAATCGGCAGTGAATAGTGAGTAGCGAATAGAGCATTTCCATTCACTATTCACCATTCGCCATTCACTCTTTCAGCGATATTGTCTGATCCAGCCGGTGGAGAGCTCGACCGCAGCGTCGAACGCCTTCTTGCCGATCCCCCCCTCCTTGACCGTCTCGGCGGTGAAGACCGGCTTTTCCTGGACCAGATCGTCGCCCATCCAGATCCTCAGCGATCCCACCTGCTTGCCGGCCTCGACCGGCGCCAGCAACGGGCCATTATAGACGATGCGAGCCTTGAGCGGCGGGCGATCCCGCTTCGGCAGCAGCAATTCGACCGCCTCCCCCGTCACAAGTCTGACGTGGGACTGTTCGCCGCCATAGACGCTCGCCTCGCCCACATTCTCGTTTTTGGGAAACAGCAGCACGTCCTCGAAATTATCCATGCCCCATTCGATAAGCCTGCGGGCTTCCTCGGCGCGCTCCTTGTCGCTGGCGAGGCCGCTCATGCCGAGAAACAACCTGCGCCCATTGCGTTCGGCCGACGCGATCAGCGCATATCCCGATTCCTGCGTATAGCCGGTGCCGAGCCCATCCGCGCCGATATTGAGCCGCAGCAGCGGATTGCGGTTGCGCTGCAGGATGTTGTTCCAGGTGAAGCTCTCCTGCGCGTAATATCTGTAGAATTGCGGATATGCCCGGTGGATGTGCCGGGCAAGGCTCACCAGTTCCGCGATCGACACCTTCTGGCCCGGCGCGGGCAATCCGGTCGAATTGACGAAGACGGATTTTTCGAGACCGAGCGTTCGGGCCCGCTCCGTCATGCGCCGCGCGAACTGGTCCTCGCTCCCCGCCATGCCTTCAGCAAGAACGATGCAGCCGTCATTGGCCGACTGGACGATCACCCCTTGTATGAGATCTTCCACCCGCAGCGTCGATTTGATCTTGGCGAACATGGTGGAGGTGCCCGACGGCGCGCCGCCCGTACGCCAGGCATATTCGCTGACCGGAAATGTCTGATCGAGCGACAATTCGCCCTTCGACAGTGCGGCGAAAACAACTTCCATCGTCATCAGCTTCGCCAATGAGGCGGGTGGAATGAAATCGTCGGCATTCTTGGCAAAAAGCACGGTGCCGGTCGCCTCATCGAGCAGCAGCGCCTGCTGGGCCCTGGTTTCGAAAGGCTGAGCCAGGCAAACAGATGCGGCAATCACCGCTCCGATCAGCCCGCATAGCATACCCACCGTATATCTGATCGACGGCATGTCAGCCCCGGCCCCTCGCCTGCCCATGATCCCGGTTTCAATTGTTCGACGTATGAATCATGCGCCAATATCGCTGAACAGCATAGAGCTACCGCGGATCAATTTTAACCTGAATAAGATCGACCACCAATACACTGCGCAGCAGCGCCGGTCGTTACCACATTGTGAAACAGCTATCTTATTCCGCACGCACCACGAAGGCGTCGGTAGCGCCCGCCGCCCATGCCGCTTCCAGAAGAGCGTCGCTGCTGCCGGCAACCGTGACGCCATAGAGCTCGCCGTTCTCGGTCGGCACATTGCTGCGCTGAACCTTGCCGTAAGGAGCGAGCGCGGCGGCGATGCGATCAGCTTCCTGCCTGTCGCTGAAGAAGCCGGCATCGACATATTCGCCGATCCCGCCATTCGCCTTTTCCACACCGATCTTCTTCCAGGCATCGGAAATGGCCGAAGATGTCAGCACGCTCGCATAGGCGCTGGCTTCGATATCGCTATTGGCCGCGGCGACGCGTTCGTCCGCATATCCGGCGAGCGCGGAGGAAACCGCTGCACCTGGCGCATGGGCGATGCCCATGAGGATAGCGGGTTTTTCGATCACGATCGGTCCGACGGCAGGCAGGACCGGATCACCCGGAGATGCCAGGGATCCGGGCGGAGACGGCGGCTGCAGCATGCCTTCTCCAGGCATGTCCGGCATCGGCATCGGCGCCGGTGGCAGAGGCTGCGCCGCGGCGGCGCTCGCCATGGCGGGCATTGGAAGTGCATCGGGCATCGGCGCGGTGGGCGTGGGCCCGTTCATCGCGATCATGACGCCGCTTGCCGGCTGACCGACCGGATCGGAGCCGCTGCGGAAGGAAGCCATCAGGAAGGCGTCGTCGCGCCCCTCCAGCGGCGCGCGGCCGACATATTCCACCTTCACATCCGCGGTCCCGTGATGCTGATAGTCGAGCAGCTTGGCGGCGCGTTGCGAAAGATCGATGACGCGGTCGTGCGCATAAGGGCCGCGATCATTGACGCGGACGATGACGGAATTGCCGTTTGCCAGATTGGTGACGCGCGCATAGCTTGGCAGCGGCATGGTTGGATGGGCGGCGGAGAGATGGGTCATGTCATAGACTTCGCCATTCGCCGTCAGCCGCCCATGGAAGGCGGAACCGTACCACGAAGCCTTACCCGTCCGTGTATAGCCCGGCTCTTCCTTGGGATAGTACCACTTGCCCTTCACCTTATAGGGCTTGCCCAACTGGTCCCGCCCGCCGCCGCGCGGCATCTTCGACACGCTGCCGGAAATCACCCGCGGACTGGCCTTCACGCCATATTCGGATTCGGCAAAATATTCCTTGGAGCGATGCTTGGCTTTCTGCTTGGGTTGCGGCGAGGCGCAAGCCGCGACCAAAGCGCCAAGGATGACGACACCGGCGATGCGTAGATCGAAACGCCTCGACCAGTATCTGACCAACGAATAATTTTCAGCCGCCAATTGGCCGTCCCCGTCTCAAATTCATTTCAGTACCGCTTTCCACCCAATGCAGCGCCCAGCGCGGCAATCAGTGGCACGGAATGAGCCCACTCAAAACTCTTGCCATCGATTCGTTGACACGACATTAAAAGAATGTGACGCTCCGGCGGCAAAAAGAAGACGCTGGCTGACGGGCAGTTTTGTATGACCAGCAGCGGCTTTGCAAGACCCGGACCGCACTTTTCATGAAATGGTTGGAACACCCCTTCCCCCTCATCGTGACAAACGGCCTCTATTAACAGGCGTGTAACAGGCATGCGCTCTGCTTTATTTCGATTGATGCATGAGGTGTACAGGGCGGGCTGGTAATGATTACCCACACATCACGCAATGACCTCTTCGCGGAGCAGGCTGGAGCCGGAGAAAAGCGCCTGCTGCAGATCGAGGCGATATATGACAGGGTTCCGGTCGGGCTGTGCTTCGTCAATCGCAGCGGTATCGTGCTCAACGCCAATGACTGCCTGTGCGAGATTTTCGGCGGTGAAATAAAGGGCATCGATCGTGCGAGCATCGAGGGCCGCAGGATGGACAGCCTCCTGCCCGTCGACCTTCTTCCGCTCGATGAGCTTTTCGCCCTGGCCGACAAGGGCGAAGCCCTTCCCGACCGGGAAATATGGTGTCCGACATCCGGTCGCTGTCATCTCATTTCGGGTGCGCCGGTTACCAATGATCTCGGCGAAATCGCCGGCCTCTCCTTCGTCTTTGTGGACATAACCGACAAGAAACGCGTCACCGCAACGCTCGGCCAGAGCGAGTTGCGCGCCAATTACGTCCTGGAAAACGCCGGCCAGTGGCTATGGGATTACAACATCGTCGAGAACCGCGTCTGGCGTTCGCCGCAATATTACAGGATCGTGGGGCGGGAGCACGAAGCTCAGGGATATCGCGAGGGCTGGGACATCGTCCATCCCGACGACAAGGCTCGGGTTATCGCCGATTTCAATGAAGTCGTCAGCGGGCGCAGGGATAGGTTCGAATCCGTCTACCGGGTACCTAAAGACGATGGCAGCGACCTCTGGATCATGAGCCGTGGCAAGATCGTCGAATACACAGCCGACGGCTCGCCTCTGCGCCTCTTGGCGACAAGCGTCGATATAACCGCGCAGAAGACGATCGAAGACGAGCTTTTGACCACCATCCGCAAGCAGACGGAGCTGGAGCGGCAATTGCTGGAATCCAATCGCCGGCTGCGCGAACTTTCCGAAAAGGACCCGTTGACCGGGCTGCCGAACCGCCGGAAGTTCGATGATCTCTTGGACCAGGCCTTTGCCCGGGCGCGGCCGAGCGGCCGTCCCCTTACTGTGATGATGATCGACGTCGATCATTTCAAGGCCTTCAACGATCTCTATGGACATCTCGAAGGCGACGCTTGCCTCTGCAGGATCGCCGCGGCCATCAGGGAGACGCTCACGCCTTCCGACGAATTCGTCGCCCGCTATGGCGGCGAGGAATTTGCGGTGATCGCCTGTGATCTCGACCATGACGGTGCGCAGCGGCTTGCCGGCCGGATTCTCACCGCCACCCGCTCATGCGAACTCGATCATGCCGGCAGTCCGCACGGGAAGATATCCGTCAGCATCGGCTTCTCGGTTCTGTCGGGAGACAAGCTCGCATCCGCCGGCGGCCTGCTGAAACTTGCCGACAAGGCGCTCTACCGTTCCAAGCAGCAGGGACGCAACACGATCTGCTGTGAACTGCCCTGAAGAATGATTTGTAGCCGAAGTTCAACTTCGACCTTGTCGAGCTATCCCCCTCTCTCTTACGAATTTTCATTTTACAGATCGATTGATTGTGCTAACTCGGCATCAATGCCCTTGTAGCTCAGTTGGTAGAGCACCTGATTTGTAATCAGGGGGTCGGCGGTTCGAGTCCGTCCGGGGGCACCATTTCTTTGGCTGGAGGGGTGGCCGAGCGGTTTAAGGCACCGGTCTTGAAAACCGGCGTGCGAGAGATCGTACCGTGGGTTCGAATCCCACCCCCTCCGCCATTTGCACAAAACTGCGAAGTTGCCATTAGAAAACCTCATTTTCCCAAAGGCGCATAAAGGACTTCGCATATCGTGGCTCTCTGTGATAGCCATTGGCTCCGCCAACCTGCCCATGGAAGACCATGAACCGGAAGATCAATTCCTTTTCCTTCATATCGTCGGATGCAGAGGAATCGGTGGAGGCGGCGCACCGGTTGGCGGCGCTTTATGGCCAGGAACGTCCCGAGGATGCGGATGTGATCGTGGCGCTCGGCGGCGACGGCCTCATGCTGCAGACCCTGCACGATTTCATGAATTCCGGAAAGCCGATCTACGGGATGAACCGTGGCTCCGTCGGTTTCCTCATGAACGCCTACCATGAGGAAGGCCTGCGCGAGCGCATCGAAGCAGCCCATGCGGAAACCATCCGGCCATTGATGATGCGGGCGGAATCAGAGCTTTGGGGCACCGTCATGGCCCTGGCGATCAACGAAGTGTCGCTCCTGCGCCAATCCTATCAGGCAGCGAAGATAAGGATCAGCATAGACGATACGGTCCGCCTCGAGGAACTGATCTGCGATGGCGTGATGGTGGCGACCCCCGCCGGATCGACGGCTTATAACCTCTCCGCGCAGGGACCCATCCTGCCGCTCGATTCGCCGCTTCTGGCGCTGACGCCGGTCAGCCCCTTCCGGCCCCGACGCTGGCGCGGCGCGCTCCTGCCGAAGGACGTGACGGTGCGCTTCGACATTCTTGAAGGTGACAAGCGGCCGGTCAACGCCGTCGCCGACCACACCGAAGTCAAATCCGTTACCTCCGTCATCGTCAGCGAGGCACCCGATAAAACGGCCACGATCCTCTTCGACAAGGACCATTCCTGGAACGAGCGGATTCTGACAGAGCAATTCCTCTATTGACGCGCGAAAACATTTCGACAATGGAATGTTTCCAAACTGGAACCGCGCTTTTACAACTTGTTCGCCAACGGCCCGTATTTCGCGGGATTTTTGCCCTATTTTGGTTGACTTTTGCGCCTCTGCGACGTAACGCGTTCCTGCAAGTAAACGCTGAGCGTATTGATTGGCGCTTTTCTTGTCTTTGCAGCAGCTCTGTCACTGCTTTTGACGTTGTCGCCTTGACAGGATTGGCGTGATAAAACTTCCAACGAGAGAGCTACGCCTCCATTGACCACCTTTGCCGATCTCGGGTTGTCTCCGAAAGTGCTCGCCGCTGTCGAAGCCGCGGGCTATACCACACCGACCCCCATTCAGGCCGGCGCCATCCCCCACGCCCTGGAGCGCAAGGACGTCCTCGGCATCGCCCAGACGGGAACCGGCAAGACCGCTTCCTTCGTCCTGCCGATGCTGACGCGTCTGGAAAAGGGCCGTGCCCGCGCCCGCATGCCGCGCACGCTCATCCTTGAACCGACGCGCGAGCTCGCCGCGCAGGTCGAGGAAAATTTCACCAAATACGGCAAAAACCATCGCCTCAACGTGGCGCTCCTCATTGGCGGCGTCTCCTTCGAGGACCAGGAGCGCAAGCTGGAGCGCGGCGCCGATGTGCTGATCGCCACGCCGGGCCGCCTGCTCGACCATTTCGAGCGCGGCAAGCTGCTTCTGACCGGTGTCGAGATCCTCGTCATCGATGAGGCGGACCGCATGCTCGACATGGGCTTCATTCCCGACATCGAGCGCATCTGCAAGCTGATCCCCTTCACCCGCCAGACATTGTTCTTCTCGGCCACCATGCCGCCGGAGATCACCAAGCTGACGGAACAGTTCCTGCATTCGCCCGTCCGCATCGAAGTGGCGAAAGCAGCGTCGACGGCGACGACCGTGACCCAGCGCCTGGTCAAATCGGGCAAGAAGGATTGGGAGAAGCGCGCAGTGCTGCGCGATCTCGTTCGCGCCGAGAACGATGAGTTGAAGAACGCCATCATCTTCTGCAACCGCAAGAAGGATGTCGCGGATCTCTTCCGCTCGCTGGTGAAACACGAGTTCGATGCCGGCGCGCTGCATGGCGACATGGATCAGCGCGCCCGCATGGCGATGCTGGCCAACTTCCGGGAAGGCAAGCTGAGATTGCTGGTGGCCTCCGATGTCGCCGCGCGCGGCCTCGACATCCCTGATGTGAGCCATGTCTTCAATTTCGACGTGCCGATCCATTCGGAGGACTATGTTCACCGGATCGGTCGCACGGGCCGCGCCGGGCGCTCCGGCAAGGCGTTCACCATCGTCACTCCCGCCGACGTCAAATATCTCGCATCGATCGAGAAGCTGATCGGCAATGATATCGAGTGGCTCGACGGGGATCTTTCCACCCTCGCCCCCTCGACCGAGACCGATGAAGCACCGCGCCGTGGCCGCACGGCGCGCGGCAAGGGCGCCGACCGCAAGGAAAAAAGCAGTCGGGCCCGCAAGCCCAGCCAGCAGGACGATGAGACGCTGCCCCAAGTGGAAGCCCCGAGCATCTCCGAAGAGGAGGCGCCGGCGCACCGCACGGAAAAGCCCCATCGCGAAGCGATCAAGAAGAGCAATGAAGAACGCCGCGGCAAGCCGCAGCACGAACAGGACCGCCGCAAGCGTGATCGTGACCGCGACGACGAGCCGGCGCCCGTCGGCTTCGGCGATGATATCCCCGCCTTCATGCTGATCGACGCCAAGATTTAAGGACCGGCCTGCCCATGCAGCGGCCCGGAGTCGGATGCGGCGTCGTCTTCCTGAAGGAAGGCTGCATCCTCCTGCTCCAGCGCAAGAAATCTCCGGAGGCCGGTGCCTGGGGTATCCCTGGCGGCAAGGTCGATCTTCTGGAGGCAACGGAAGTGGCTGCCCGTCGCGAGGCGCTGGAGGAAACCGGCCTCGACGCCATTTCGCTCTCCCTCATAGGGACGAGCGAACAGCTCTTCCACAAAGAGCAGCAGCACTGGTTCTCACCCATATTCCATGCGGATCGCTTCACCGGCACGCCGCAATTGCTCGAACCCCAAAAACATGGCGGCATAGGCTGGTTCAGCCTGTCAGACCTGCCGGAACGCTTGACGCTGCCGACGCATCACGCCGTCAAGCTCCTGTCCGAGCGCGGTATCCGGTAGATCCCCGCCGTCATCTCCCTGCCTTGGGATACGGCGGCAATCTTCTTATCACCTATTTGCAACCGTCACGAATTCGGCAAGCTCCCGCCCATAGCGAACCGGCTCCTCGTAAAATGGGCTATGCCCGCTCTCGGAGAAAAGCGAAAGGCGGCTGTTCGGATGAATGGCCTTGATCCGCTCTGACATCGCGACGCGGACGAGCCGATCATGAACGCCATGCGTCAGCAGGATCGGCCCATCATAGGTCTTGAAAGCTGGTTCGAGATCGGTCGTTTTCGTCGCCACGAAACCCTCGTTCACCACGCGCGCCGTCATGCCGTTGACGACCAGCATGCGCTGCATCTCCTCATCTGACGGCAAGCGATGAAAACAGGCGGCGAGGAAGTCAGCCGTGGCCGCAGTACGCTCCGCCAGATCATGCGAGGTGGTGGTGCGGGTGAACTCTGCCGCTTCCCCGGTCAGAAGATCGGCGGAGAGCTTCGTAACGGCATCGACCAGGTTGACGCCGGCGATATCCGAGCCGCCATATTTGCGTAAATACGCGCCCGCCACATAACCGCCGAGAGACCAGCCCACCAGCACCGGCCGACGAAGTTTTGCCGCCCTGATCACAGCCGCCACGTCGTCCGCCCAATTATCGGCGTCGGAATAGGCATCGGGCGAAGCCGGCTTGTCGGAATCGCCATGGCCGCGCAGATCGAAGCTGACGATCCGGAAGCCTTTGAGCGCAGGATCGTCGAATTGCTTCTCCCAGCTCAGGCGGCTCTGGCGCAGGCCGTGAATGAACAGGATTTCGGGAGCCGCAGGATCGCCCTGTGCCTCTCCGACCAGCATTGTGCCGTCGCTTGAGTGGACGGAGAATGTTTCCCGGGCAACGCCCTTCTCTTTCAAAACTGTTTCCGCAGTCGCGGCCGGGGCCGCGCGGACCTGCGGCGCTACGGAGGCCGTTCCGATAGCGAGAGCGACAAAGCCGGCGATTCCGGAGAGGAATGTTCGTCGTGAGTGATGCATATGCTTGCTCCATGTTGTTTAGTGATCACTATTCAACCTTCCCTTGACTTCGCTTGTCAAGGGTTGTTTAGTGATCGCTATGAAACGAGAGACAAACCCACGCGGCGGGCGGCCCTGGACCTTCGATCGGGAGAAGGCGATCGAGACGGCGATGCGGCTGTTCTGGCGCAACGGCTATGAAGGCGTATCGGTCGGCGACCTGACCCGGGAAATCGGCATTGCACCGCCGAGCCTCTACGCCGCTTTCGGCAGCAAGGCGGGCCTCTATAAGGAAGCGCTCGATCTTTATGAGGAGAAGTTCGGTTCGCTGGATCTTGCCTCGGTCGACAAGACCGCTTCGTTGGCCGAGGCCGTACGGGCGCTATTGGAGGGAGCGGTTCGGGCCGTAACCCACCCAGACCGTGAACCGGGCTGCATGATCTCCAGCGGCATGACGGAATGCAACCCCGATCATGCGACGCTTGCCCGCGATGCGGCCGAGCGGCGCGATGCCATGCGGGACCGGATTGCGGAAGCGCTTCGGCCGTTCGCAAGCACAGGTGAGGTTCAGCGCCTCGCACGCCATCTGTCCGCGGTCATGCAGGGGATTTCGATCCAGGCGCGGGATGGCGCAACGCGGGCGGAGCTGCAGGAAATCGTGGAAGATGTGGTTTCAGGTGTGAAAGCGCGGGGCTTCGAAGAATGGGCGCGGACGGGCCTGACCACCTCCCGGAGCTGACTATTTCCGGGTTCTCACCGCCGCCTCATAGGCGCGGCGCGCCCATTCGGCCATGATGTCGGGGTCGTCGAGCGCGTCGCCGGGGATGCTCCAATAGGGCATGGCGACCGGCTTGGACGGATTCTTTCCCGCATAGGTCCACTGCGTGCATCCCGCCTTTTCGAAGAAGGGCGCGGTGATTTCGTCGGCTTTCAGGAGTATCTCGTCGCGGTATTCGATGGCGATGATAAGGCCGTCATGATAGATGCCCTTGCCGCCGAAAAGCCGCTTGATGACAATGGGACCAAGCGACGAGAAGAGGTCGCGGATATCGTCATTGTCCATGGGAGACGCGGGCCTTGGGCAAGCGTCAGGCTGCGTTCTGCGCCTGCCGCAGGGCATCGGGCGATGCCGGCCTCAGTTCCACCGATTCGCCGCAGCCGCAGGCCGACGTCTGGTTCGGATTGTTGAAGACGAAGCCGGTGCGCAGCGTCGTCACCTCGAAATCCATTTGCGTGCCAAGCAGGAAAAGTGCAGCCTCCGGCGCGACGAACACCCTCGCCCCATCCTTTTCGACGACGTCATCACCCGGCTTGGCCTCGGTCACCAGATCGATCGTATATTCCATGCCGGCGCAGCCGCCCTTTTTCACGCCGACGCGGATACCCTGCGCACCCTCGCGGCCCTCGACGATCTCGCGCACGCGAGCGGCGGCTGCATCGGAAACGGTGATGACTGCAAAACGGCCCATATCTGCCTCGTCCATTGTCCTGAAGCGGTGATCGCGAAAAGACCACCACCTCGCCTTGAATTATAGGTAGTGTTGTAACACCATCCCCGCAATAGACCAACCACACGGTTGTTCCGGAGGAAGAAATGGCACAACGCATCGATGTCGGCATTTCGCGGATACCAGCCTTGGGATCCGCCGCCATTCTGCTGATAATCCTGCAGGGCCCGGCCCTGGCGCAGGAAACGCCGCAGCCCAGCCCTGAGAAGCAGGATACGGCGGTTCCTGAACAGCCTGCCGGACCGCTTGCCGGCTATCTCGATGATCGCAGCTCGCCGCAAGCGCTGATCCGCTCCTATTACAACGCCGTCAACCGCCAAGAATATGCCCGCGCCTACAGCTATTATTCGGAAGAAGGCCGCGAGCCTGACTTCGAAAAATACGCCAAGGGCTACGAGAACACCAAATCCGTCACCATCGCCCTCGGCAAGACGGAGCCCGAAGGCGCCGCCGGCTCGATCTACTGGAGCCTGCCGCTCGCCGTGAAATCGGTTTCCAACGATGGCAAGGAAGAGGTGTTCACCGGCTGCTACACGATCCGGATCGCCAATCCCGCCATGCAGGAAGCCCCGCCCTTTCAGCCCATGTCGATCATGACCGGCTCGCTGACCCCATCGGAAAAGTCGCTGGAGGAAAGCGTCCCGGAACAGTGCGACACGCCGTAATCAATACCAGCCGACGGCGATCTGCGCCTCTTCCGACATCCGGTCCGGCGTCCATGGCGGATCGAAGGTCATGTTGACCTCGACATGCGACACGCCCTCGACGGTGCCCACGGCATTCTGCACCCATCCCGGCATTTCGCCGGCGACCGGACAGCCCGGCGCGGTCAGCGTCATGTCGATCTTGACGGTCCGGTCGTCCTCGATGTCGATCTTGTAGACGAGCCCGAGCTCATAGATATCGGCCGGAATCTCCGGGTCGTACACCGTCTTCAGCGCCGCGATGATATCGTCGGTCAGCCGCGCCAGCTCATCCTGCGGGATGGCCGAAGCGGAAAAGACCGAATCCACGTTGCTTGCTGCTTCCGTGGCCTGTGCGTCGGCCGCAACCATGTCAGGCTCTGTCGTCACGGGCTTGTTTTCCATGTCAGTCATCCGAAAAACTTCCTCGCCTTTTCCAGCGCTTCGGCAAGCGCATCCACCTCGGCCTTCGTATTATACATGGCGAAGGAGGCGCGGCATGTCGAGGTGACGCCGAACCGTTTCAAGAGCGGCTGCGCGCAATGGGTGCCGGCGCGCACCGCCACCCCTGCCCTGTCGATCACCATCGACACGTCATGGGCATGGATGCCTTCCAGCTCGAAGGAGATGATCGCCCCCTTGTCCGGCGCATTGCCGAAAATGCGCAGGCTATTGATCTTGCGAAGCTGCTCATGGGCATAGTCGCGTAGGGATTCCTCATGCGTAAGGATCGCCTGCCGCCCGATGTGCTCCATATATTCCAGCGCCGCGCCGAGACCGATCGCCTGGACGATCGGCGGCGTGCCGGCCTCGAAGCGATGCGGTGGGTGATTGTAGGTGACGTTCTCCTCCGTCACCTCCTCGATCATCTCGCCGCCGCCCTGGAACGGCCGCATCTTTTCCAGCATTTCGGCGCGTCCATAGAGAACGCCGATCCCCGAGGGCCCATAGACTTTGTGGCCGGTGAAGACATACCAGTCGCAGCCGATTTCCTGCACATCGACGGGCAGATGCACCGCGCCCTGGCTGCCGTCGACCAGCACCGGAATGCCTCGCGCATGGGCGATCTCGACGATCCGTTTGATCGGCGTCACCGTGCCCAGCATGTTCGACATATGGGTGATGGCGACGAGTTTCGTGCGATCCGTCAACCGCTTCTCGAATTCCTCGATATGGAATACGCCCTCGTCGTCTACCGGCGAGAAGACGAGCTTCGCCCCCTGCCGCTCGCGGATGAAATGCCACGGCACGATATTGGAATGGTGCTCCATGATCGAAAGAACTATCTCGTCGCCCTCGCCGATATTGGGCATGCCATAGCCATAAGCGACCGTATTGATCGCCTCGGTCGCCGATTTGGTGAAGACGATCTCATCCACCGAAGCAGCATTTAAGAACCGGCGTACGATGCCCCGCGCTTTTTCATAGGCATCCGTCGTCGCATTCGAGAGAAAATGCAGACCGCGATGGACATTGGCATATTCGTTGGAATAGGCGTAGGTCACCGCATCGATGACGGCCTGCGGCTTCTGCGCCGACGCACCATTGTCGAGATAGACGAGCGGCTTGCCGTGGACTTCCCGCGAGAGAATGGGGAAGTCACTGCGAATTGCTTCGATGTCGTAGGCCGGAGCCGTGTGTGTTTTCTGGTCCATGTTTTCCAACCAATGCCTCACTCCGTCATCCTCGGGCTTGTCCCGAGGATCTACGGCAATGGAGCGCTTGACCCGACCTAACCTCATCCGCTGTAGATCCTTGGGACAAACCCGAGGATGACGGCGATGGGACAGTCACCCGTGCGCCGAAAGCCAATCTTCCAATATGGCTTCAAGCGCCTCGACCAGCGGCTCGTCTTCCAGCTCCTCGATGATCTCGGCCACGAAGGCCTTCACCAGAAGCCCGCGAGCCTCCTTTTCGGGGATGCCGCGCGCCATCAGGTAGAAGAGATGGTCTTGGTCGATTTCCGTCACCGTCGCGCCATGGCCGCAGGCCACATCATCCGCGAAGATCTCAAGCTCTGGCTTGGCGTCGAACTCCGCATCATCGGAGAGAAGCAGCGAGTTGCAGGCCATGCGGGCATCGGTCTTCTGCGCGATCTTGGCCACGCGGATCATACCCTGGAAGACGCCGCGCGCCCGGCCGGTGACGACATTGCGCACGATCTCGGTCGAGGTGGTGTTTTCCACCAAATGACCGACGGTCATGGTGACGTCGGTATGGCTCTCGCCGCCGAGCAAATTGATGCCGCGAAGCTGGAAATCCGAGCCCTCGCCCTTCGCCAGCACATGCACTTCCTGGCGCACCAGCTTGCCGCCGGCATTGACGACGAAAAGCGTGAGCTTCGCATCCTTGCCGAGCCAGGCGTTGAACTGGCAGAACTGAACCGACGTGTCGCCATGCTGGCGCAGGATGATCCAGACGATTTCAGCGCCGTCGGCCACCGTCAGCTGACTGATGGAGGAGGAGAATGCCTCACCCTCGCCGCCATATTGGCGCTCGATGATGGTCGCCTTGGCGCCCTTGCCGACGCGGACGGGAAAGCGCACATGGCTCTGGCCCGACTTCTGCAGATTCTGCAATTCGAGAGGCGTTTCGAGTTCCGCGCCCTCGGCAATATCGACATGCCAGCCATCGGTCACGTAAGCCGCATTGATCTGGCCGATCAGATCGTCGGTGCTGCGCGTTGCGAGCGCCGGCGCAAAAGTACCGTCGGCAAGCTTTTCGCTCAACTTCTCGAACGTGACGCCATCGACCTGGCCGGCCGAAATGGTCGCGCCGTTGGAAACCGCTGCTACCGTCGAGCCTGCAATCAGCGGCGCAATCGGCTGCGAGCCGGCGGCTGCATCAAAAGGCGCGACCGACCGCAGCTGCGTACGGATATCGGTGTAGTGCCAGCTTTCGATGCGCCGCGACGGCAGCCCCTGGATCTTCAGCGCTTCGAGCGCGGTATCGCGAGCGACGGCGACATCGGCATTGCCCGGCAGATCACCGACACGCTCGCTGAACGCGTCGATCAGCGCCGTTTCCGCCGGTGTCCTGGATTGTGAGGTGTGAACGTTCATCGCCGCTCCCCTCAAGCCGCTTCGCCGATGATTTCGGCGTAACCGTTTTCTTCCAGCTGCCGCGCCAGCGTCTTGTCGCCTGACTTGATGACACGCCCCTTGTAGAGCACATGAACGCTATCCGGCACGATATAGTCGAGAAGGCGCTGATAGTGGGTGATCACGACTATGGCGCGGTCGGGCGATCGCAGCGCGTTGACGCCTTCCGAAACGATCTTCAGCGCATCGATGTCAAGGCCGGAATCGGTCTCGTCCAGCACGCAGAGCTTCGGTTCCAGCAGCTTCATCTGCAGGATCTCGGCGCGCTTCTTCTCGCCACCGGAGAAGCCGACATTGAGAGGACGCTTCAGCATGCCCATATCCATCGACAGGAGACCGGCGGCATCCTTCACACGCTTCATGAATTCCGGAATCTTGAGTTCTTCTTCGCCGCGCGCCTTGCGCTGCTCATTCATGGCGACCTTCAGGAATTCCATCGTGGCGACGCCCGGTATCTCCATCGGATACTGGAACGCAAGGAAGATGCCCTTGGCAGCGCGCTCCGCCGGGTCGAGATCGAGGATCGACTCGCCGTTATAGAGAATGTCGCCCTCCGTCACCTCATAGTCCTCGCGGCCGGCGAGAATATAGGAGAGGGTCGATTTGCCCGAGCCGTTCGGGCCCATGATCGCGGCGACTTCGCCCGCCTTCACGGTCAGGTTCAGGCCGCGGATGATCTCGGTGCCGTCTTCGGCGATGCGGGCGTGCAGATTCTTGATTTCTAGCATTTCATTCAACCTTGTTTACGAACCGAAGCACACCGGCTTCGAGAAAGGGAAAATCATCTGACAGCGGTAGGAGGCGCCGGCGATCAGCCGACGCTCCCTTCAAGGCTGATGCCGATCAGCTTCTGCGCCTCGACGGCGAATTCCATCGGCAGTTCCTGAATGACTTCCTTGACGAAGCCGTTGACGATCAGCGCAATCGCCTCTTCTTCCGGAATGCCGCGCTGCATCACGTAGAACAGCGCATCCTCGGATATCTTCGACGTCGTCGCCTCGTGCTCGAATTGCGCGGTCGCGTTCTTCGCCTCGATGTAAGGCACCGTATGCGCGCCGCAATCATTGCCGATCAGAAGCGAGTCGCACTGGGTGAAGTTGCGCGCATTCGTCGCCTTGCGGTGTGCCGAGACCTGGCCGCGATAGGTATTGTTGGAATGACCCGCCGAAATACCCTTCGAGATGATGCGGCTCGACGTGTTCTTGCCGAGATGAATCATCTTGGTGCCGGAATCGATCTGCTGGTGCCCGTTCGACACGGCGATTGAATAGAACTCGCCGCGCGAATTATCGCCGCGCAGGATGCAGGACGGATATTTCCAGGTGATGGCCGAGCCGGTCTCCACCTGCGTCCACGAGATCTTCGAGTTCTTGCCCCGGCAATCGCCGCGCTTGGTGACGAAGTTGTAGATGCCGCCCTTGCCGTCCTTGTCGCCCGGATACCAGTTCTGGACGGTGGAATATTTGATCTCGGCATCATCGAGCGCCACCAGCTCTACCACGGCGGCATGCAGTTGGTTTTCGTCGCGCTGCGGCGCGGTGCAGCCTTCGAGATAGGAGACATAGGCCCCCTCTTCGGCGATGATCAGCGTGCGCTCGAACTGGCCGGTGTTCTTCTCGTTGATGCGGAAATAGGTGGAAAGCTCCATAGGGCAGCGCACGCCCTTCGGCACATAGACGAACGAACCGTCGGTGAAGACGGCGGAGTTGAGCGTCGCATAGAAATTGTCCGAGGTCGGCACCACCGAGCCCAGATATTTCTTCACCAGCTCCGGATGCTCACGGATCGCTTCGGAAATCGAGCAGAAGATGACGCCGGCCTTGGCCAGTTCCTTCTTGAAGGTCGTGACGACGGACACACTGTCGAACACAGCATCGACGGCGACGCGGCCCGAATTATAGACACTGTCCGAAACTTCGCCGTCCACAGCCTCGTCCCCGGACGGGCTGAGCTCGCCCGCCTTGCGCACGCCGGCCAGGATTTCCTGCTCCTTCAGCGGGATGCCGAGCTTCTCATAGGTCTTGAGCAGTTCGGGATCGACTTCATCAAGCGATTTCGGGCCTGCCTGGTTCTTCGGCGCTGCGTAATAGTAGATATCCTGGAAGTCGATCTTCGGATAATTGACGCGCGCCCAGGTCGGCTCTTCGAGCGTCAGCCAACGGCGATAAGCTTCGAGACGCCACTCCAGCATCCATTCCGGCTCGTTTTTCTTCGCCGAAATGAAACGAATGATGTCTTCATTGAGGCCTTTGGGAGCCTTGTCGGTCTCGATAAGGGTTTCAAAACCGTATTTATACTGGTCCACATCGATATTGCGGACCTGCTCGATCGTTTCCTGCACAGCAGGCATTGGCGTTCTCCATCCAAGTCGGGGTCAAGGCCCGACGGTTCAAAACGTCAAGACAGCAATTTACTGCCTATATGTAGTACGCTTTTGCGCGTTTAAAACCGGACGAACCGGAATTTCAAGCTAGCCGCATGGTTTTCCCTGCGGCATGCCTCATTTCATGCGGCGTCGGCTGCCTTCACTTTCGCGCGATCCCGCCGCTCGACGATCTTGCGCAGCACGTCCAGGAAGCGGCTGACGGCATCTGCGTCCGCCTCCGGCCCCGTCGAAACCCGCAACGCGCCGACATTTTCCTCATGTCCCATGGCGGCCAGCACATGGCTCGCCCCCACCTTCCCCGAGGAGCAGGCGGAGCCGGCCGAAAGGGCTATCCCCGCGAGGTCGAAGGCGATCTGCACCGTCTCCGCCTTCATGCCCGTTAGCGAGAAAAAGGTTGTATTGGGCAATCTCGCAGCATCGGCGCCGTATATGATCGCATCGGGAGCGATGCCCCTGATGCCGGCCTCGATCGCGTCCCTCGCCTCGGCGGGCCAGCCGCCGGCATCGAGCCGTTCGCGCGCCACCTTCGCCGCCGCGCCGAAGCCGGCGATCAGCGGCAAGGCCTCCGTGCCGGCCCGATGCCCCTTCTCCTGCCCGCCGCCGCGGATCAGCGCCCGGGGCATCACCAGGTCGGATTGGGCAATGATTGCCCCGACGCCCTTCGGGCCGCCGATCTTGTGCGATGAAAGAATGAGATAATCGCCGCAACCATTTGTAATATCGAGTAGAATGCGCCCCACTGCCTGCACCGCGTCGACCAGGAGCAGACCACCCGCTTCCTTGACGATGGCAGCCACTTCGGCGATCGGCTGAATGACGCCGGTTTCATTATTGGCCGCCTGCACGGCAACGAGCGGCAGTCCTTCCGACTTGTCATGCGCCGAAAGCAGGGCCTTCAGTGCTGCGAGATCCAGAAGCCCGTTGGTGTCGACAGGCACGGTGGAGATACGCTCCGCCGGGAACTGGCCGCCCGAGAGAACACAGGGATGTTCCGTTGCCCCGACATAAGCCCGGGAAAGCCGCAACGCGGCCCGCCCCATCATATAATGGGGCGTCAGCAGCGTCGATGCCGCCTCGGTGGCACCGGAGGTAAAGAACACATGATCCGGTCGGGCATTGATCAGTGCAGCGACGTCCCTGCGCGCCGCCTCGATAAGCGCCCGTGCTGCCCGCCCCTCCTGGTGCACCGAGGACGGGTTCCCGGTAACGGAGAGAGCAGCCACCATCGCATCGCGCGCCTCTTCGGTCAGCGGCGCGCTGGCGTTGTAGTCAAGATAGATGCGGCTGGCGCTCATATCCTGCAGCTCTTTCTCTCGTTTCCCTGTTAACACGCCATGATAAGCGCAATTTTCTTGAAATTCGAACCCGGAACAGCCTATTTAACCGCTCCTGCACTGGACATCATGCCCAGTTTTGAAGAGTTCTAAAGTCAAGATTTACGAGCAATGCGCCGACCCGTCAAGGCCGCATGCTCAGAATCTCCCGACCATGCGGCGAAGAGTGGAGTACACATGCCTGAAGTCATTTTCAACGGACCAGCCGGACGCCTCGAGGGCCGCTATCAGCCATCGAAAGAGAAGAATGCGCCGATCGCGATCGTCCTTCATCCGCATCCGCAGTTCGGCGGCACGATGAACAACAAGATCGTCTACGATCTGTTCTATATGTTCCAGCAACGCGGCTTCACGACGCTGCGCTTCAATTTCCGTGGCATCGGCCGCAGCCAGGGCGAGTTCGACCATGGCTCGGGCGAATTGTCGGATGCGGCGGGCGCGCTCGACTGGGTGCAGTCGCTGCATCCCGATTCCAAAACCTGCTGGGTCGCGGGCTATTCCTTCGGCGCCTGGATCGGCATGCAGCTCCTGATGCGCCGCCCGGAGATCGAGGGCTTCATCTCGGTCGCGCCGCAGCCCAACACCTATGATTTCTCCTTCCTCGCCCCCTGCCCGTCTTCCGGCCTCATCATCCATGGCGACCAGGACAAGGTGGCGCCGCCGAAGGATGTTCAAGGGCTGGTGGACAAGCTCAAGACCCAGAAGGGCATCACCATCACGCAGAAGACTCTGCCCGGCGCCAATCATTTCTTCACCGGCATGGTCGACGACCTCATCACCGAATGCGCCGATTATCTGGACCGTCGCCTGAACGGAGAGCTGGTCGAGGCGAAGCCGAAGCGGCTGCGGTGACCCCAAGCGTACTCGTCATCCTCGGGCTTGTCCCGAGGATCTACAACAGAGGAGCAATATCCGCCTTTGTTGATTGATGGTCGCTTTGAGATGAACAGCTCTGAAAACCCACGGCGATGGAGATGCGGGAAGCCCAAACAGGTTATTCCGACCTCGCCAGAACACCCCCGCTCACAGGCACATTACACCCCGTCGTCGTGGGCCAGGTGAGCGGCAAGCCTTTGAGCGAACGTACGGCGAGATAGGCCCAGGCCTCCGCTTCCATCGAATCGCCGTCGAGCCCCAGACTATCCGCACTCACCACGCTTGCGCGCTGCCCGGCGGCCAGTTCCTCCAGAGCCCGCATGATGGCGGCGTTCTTGCGCCCGCCGCCGCTCACCACATAGGTCTTCGGCCTCTGCGGCAGGTGCGAGGCGGATTTCAGGATTGCGGCGGCGCTAACGAAGGCAAGCGTCCGCGCCCCGTCGGCGAGCGAAACCTCCCCCTTTTCCGGCGGCACGAAATCGCCCCGATCGAGCGAACGGCGGATATTGCCGGTGAAGAAGGCATGCGAGAGATATCGCCCGGCAAGCGCCTCATCCACCGCACCGCTCGCGGCAATCTCCCCGTCGGCGTCGAAGGCTGCTCCCGTATGCGCCTCCACCCATTGGTCGATCAACATGTTGCCGGGACCGCTGTCGAAGGCGGCAAGCGCTCCGTCCGCTCCCACATAGGTAAGATTGGAAATGCCGCCGATATTGACGAAAACCACCGGCGCCTCGCATTGCTCCGCCAGCCCGGCGGCAAGCGCCGCGTGATAGGCCGGGATCAAAGGCGCCCCCTGCCCGCCATGCGCCATGTCGTTGGCGCGCATATCATAGACGACCGGGATGCCGGTTTCAGCGGCGAGAAGCCGGCCATCGCCGATCTGCACCGTCAACCCTTCATTGGGACGGTGCAGCACCGTCTGGCCATGAAAACCGATGATATCGATGCCATCCCGCTCGATCCCGTGCATATGCAGGAAATCATTGACGGCGATGGCATGGTGCAGCGTCAGGTCCCGCTCAAGCAGCGCCAAGATGCCCGGACGCTCGTCGCGCAAACGAATGGCGCGAGCATCGACAAGCCCCTGTTTCAAGCGAGCACGAAAGCCGTCCGAATAGCTGACGCTTGCCGACGGCCCTCTTTCGACGAAGAAGCGTCCGTCTGTCCTGACCAGCGCGATGTCGATTCCGTCCATCGACGTGCCGCTCATCAGTCCGATCGCCTGTTTTATATCTGTCACGACGCTGCTTTCTTGTGATTCGACCCTGAATGATGTTAAAGCCCGCCCTCTATTAATACAGCTTGCGCAAACCAAACGCGCATTTCAGACAAGACAGGAAAAAGGGACGATGTCCGGCTTCAAATCCGATTTTCTTCGCACGCTTTCCGAGCGCGGTTTCATTCATCAGATTTCGGATGAAACCGGCCTCGACACGCTGTTCCAGAAGGAAATCGTGACGGGCTATATCGGCTTCGACCCCACGGCCTCCAGCCTCCATGCCGGCGGCCTGATCCAGATCATGCTGCTCTATTGGATGCAGCAGACCGGACACCGGCCGATTGCCCTGATGGGCGGCGGCACCGGCATGGTCGGCGATCCGTCCTTCAAGGATGAAGCGCGCAAGCTGATGACGGAAGAAACCATCGCCAGCAATATGGAAGGTATCAGACAAGTCTTCAGCAATTACCTCACCTTCGGCGAAGGCAAGACCGACGCGGTCATGGTCAATAATGCCGACTGGTTGTGCGATCTGAACTATCTCGAATTCCTGCGCGATGTCGGCCGCCATTTCTCGGTCAACCGGATGCTGTCCTTTGATTCGGTGAAACTCCGGCTTGAGCGCGAGCAGTCGCTTTCCTTCCTCGAATTCAACTACATGATCCTCCAAGCCTATGATTTCGTGGAACTCCACAAGCGCTACGGCGTGAAGCTGCAAATGGGCGGCTCGGATCAATGGGGCAATATCATCAACGGCGTCGATCTCGGCCACCGCATGCTCGACACCCAGTTCTATGCGCTGACCTCGCCGCTGCTGACCACCTCCTCGGGCGCCAAGATGGGTAAATCCCTGTCGGGCGCGGTCTGGCTCAACGCCGATATGCTCAGCCCCTATGATTTCTGGCAGTACTGGCGCAACACCGAGGATGCCGATGTCGAGCGCTTCCTGAAGCTCTACACCACCTTGCCCCTCGACGAGATCGCGCGGCTCGCGAGCCTCGGCGGGTCGGAAATCAACGAGACGAAGAAGATCCTGGCCACGGAAGTGACAGCGCTTCTGCACGGGCGGAAGGCTGCGGAAGAAGCGGCCGAAACGGCCCGCAAGACCTTCGAGGAAGGCGCGCTCGCCGAAAACCTTCCGTCAGTCGAAATCCCCCGCGACACGCTCCAGGCCGGCATGGGCGTTCAGGCGCTGCTCGTCACGGCGGGCCTGGCGAACTCGAATGGCGAAGCCCGCCGCCACATCCAGGGCGGCGCCGTCCGCATCAACGACGAGGCGGTAAAGGACGAACGCGCGACGGTCGGCGCGGATAAGCTGACCGGCGAAGGGGTGATCAAGCTGTCTCTGGGCAGGAAGAAGCATATTCTGGTGCGGGCGATTTAAGACCTTTTTGGTGGGACAGCGCCCCCTCTGGGCTTGCCGCCCATCCCCTCCAGTTGTCATCCTCGGGCTTGACCCGAGGATCCACTGCTGAGGAGCGCTGACTGCTACGCCGTATCGACGCATTCCACTGAGCGGATACGGACAATATCAACAGAGTTGATGACAGATGACGGAGACTGAGGAGATGTCCGGCAGGACAGAGGGGCGCTATCCGGCAAACCTGTCCATTCAGCCAACAAATCACTGAAACTCAAAAATCGACCTGAAAATGCCCGGCGCCATGACGGAGATCGGGTTGACGACGACTTGCGGCTGCTTGGCGCTGCCGGTGAGCTTGTAAGTGATGCCGATCAGGCCACGGTCGCGCCCGTTGCCAAGCAGCGCGCCCAGGATGGGCAATTCGCCGAAGAGCCGGTTAAGGCCGTAGGCGGGCATGAATGTTCCTGTAATCGACATATTGCCGTTCTGGTCGTAGAGCATACCCTGAAACGTCGTTCCGATCAGCGGCCCGCGAACCACGCCGCGTTTCAACGAGACATAGCCATTGCCCTTTTCGATCTGCACAAAACCGCGGTCGAACTGGACGCGCGAGACGTCAATGTCCTTGCGAACTGCCTCGTTGAGGCTGGTGCCGCCGGTTGACGGGGGACTTGAGACGATCTTGGAAAGGCGCGGCTCGTCGACGATGGCGAAATCCCGCGCCGCGACCTGTCCGCGCGGCGGTCCGTCACCCTGCGCCGTCAGGTTCACGCTGATCGCTCCGCCCTGCATCTTGTCGTAATAGTCGAAGAAGCGCAGCACCGCCCCCGCATCCGAGGACTGGAGCGAGACGGATTTGGCGCCGCTCTGGGTGCTGGTCGTCGCGGTGAAGGCTTTGCCAGAAGATGTCTTTGCGTTGATGGAAAGGCTCGAAACAGCCGAGCCTGCGCCTTCATAGGATATCGAGACATCCCGCAGCGTCTCGGAATTGAAACCGGTGACCTGGTCGATCTCGGCATTGACCACAAGCCTGGTCTTGCTGCTTCCGCCTCCTCCCGTGGTGCTTCCGCTTGCGGTAATCTGCTTGAGAAGCGCGCGTGCATCGAAGGAGGAACCGGTAATGTCGGCGCGATAACCGCCGCTGATGCGGCTGAACTTGACCGTCATGTCATCCGTCCGGTTCAAGCGGACCTGCTTGAACGTCGCGGAGCGCAGATCGCCATTTGAAACCGTGAGATCACCCTGCAGGCGGAAGGCATCGCCGGAGAGATCGAGATCCTTGATTTCGAAATTGCTGTTGTCCAGACGGTTCGACGCAAGCGTCAGCCTGGCCTTGGCCGGGACACCTGCGCCTTTCTTCCATCCGATCCAGGGAATGTTGATTTCCGTTTTGGTCAGGTCGGCAGTGACGGAGCGCTCATTGCCGACGGCCATCCCCATATCGACGATCATGGCCCCCGAAAAGATGCCGCTCAGCCCCGGAAGCACCTTCGCCCGCACCTTGTCGTCCAGCTCCAGCTTGATCGTCTGCTGCTTCTTGACGGCGGAATCACCGATCGGCTGGGTGATGTCCAGTGTCGCCGGAATGCCGTCCAGCCTGGCATCCGCCTTGATCTGCGCGACATCGGGCGTGATTTGCAAGGTGCCGGTTGCCCCCGTCACCTGCTGATCATCTATCGGCTTTGAGATGTCGAGGTCGGAAAAATCGAGATCCGCGTTCCATTTGAGGCTGCCCTTGGGCGCATCTTTGGTCACCGGAAATGTCACGAAGATGCGCGACGAGACATCGCCGGCCACTTCCTCCGGCGTGAATGGCGCATGCTTCAGCGCATCGATCGGCTTATAACTGATGATCTCGGCGATCGCCGCCGCATCGCCCTTCACGGTGATGTCGAGATCGGCCAGCACCGGCCGCTGCGGCCCCCAGGGAATGATGAGCGTGCCCTTGGAAACATCCGCCCTACGGTTGCTGGGGGTATAGGCCGTGCCCTCCTCGAGCGTCACGGTCGTGTGCGCTCCGCGCACGGTCACGGCGCCGGTCGCATCACGCACCGGCGGCAGATCGCCGACCACGTCGAAACGCGTATCCGAAATCTGGAAATCAGCCTTTATCTCGTCCGCGGTCAGCGGCGGCGGCCGCCCTGGGCCGTTGAACCGCCCGGCGGGAAAGGCGATGTCGATCTGGCTGTTCGCCAGCTTTCCGCCATAGAGATTGGTGAGCACCCAAAGGCGAGCGCCATCTGCCACGTCGATCGGCCAGAGCTGCTTCGCGTGAGCCACCGGCATTTCGGGAATGCGCAAGAGGAAGATCGTCTCCGGCGTCCCGTTGCCGAAGGTCATGCTGCCCTGGCCGTAGAGTTCGCCGCCCGAGGTCTTGACGCTCAAGTCGTTGAAATCGAGCTGGTCCTTTTCGTTGAGATATCGCCCCGCGATGCGCACGGCGAAAGGCAATGCCGGTTCCGTTGATTCTTTGGGCGCGGAAACCGCGGAACGGGTGACGATCTCGAAGCGATAGGCCGGATCCGCGGTGTCTTCCTCGGGTTCCGGCCCGATGGCGCCGTCGAACTGCGCCTCCATGCCACCGAGCGTCAAAGTCGAGGGTTGAAGCTCGATCTTTCCGCTGCCCACCACCTGTTCGAAATTCAGAACCACCGCTGCGGGAACATCCGCATTGCGGCCGAGATCCATCTTGCCTTCCGCGACGCTCAGCTGCCCCGTGATTTGCGCCGGCTTCTCGGCGGCAGCCGCCTTGCCGGTGAGCCGCAGATTGGCATCGCCGCGAAGCCGGAAATGCGCCGGATTGACCCGCCCATCGGCGATCTCCTCCGTGATCTCCGGCGGAGGATCGATGTTGACCGGAATACCGTCGACGCTGATGTCGAAGGCAGACACCCCGGCATCACCGCCGCGCTCCACCTCGCCGGTCATGGCGATTGTCTTGCCTTCCCAGTTGAAGGTTCCTTCCAGCGCGATCTTGCCGTTCTTCTCAGCCAGGCTCGCCTTGCGAACCTCCAGCGTTTTTTCCTCATCCATCAGCTTGAACCGGATCGAAGTGTTCAGCACCACGATCGAACGGGTCGAGCGCTGATCGAGAAGCGCGACACGCTGAGCGATCGCGTCGAACAGCAACTGCGAAACGGCACCGAAATCGATCAATCCCTTGGAATCACGCGGCAGCGAAGCCAACAGTCCCTGGGTTTCCCCCGTCTCGGACAACTTCATATCCGCGCCGTCGACCTCCACCCGCGCGATTCGCACCTCGCCCGCGAGAAGCGCCAGCGGCGCGAGACCGAGCTTGACCGACCGAATCCCATCGACCGAAAAGCCGTCCTTCGGATCCGAAACGGAAACGTCCTCGGCTTCGAGCGCGATATGGTATCTCTGGTCAAGGGAAACGCGGGCGCCGGAAAGCGAGGTCACCGCGTCGCTGCCGGCCACCGACTGCAGCGCGTTGCGCGCCTCTCGCGTCAGCGCCTCGCCGCTTATGCCGCCGCGCAGGACCACAAAAGCCGCAACCGCGACAATGCTGAAGAGAATCCCGATGGAGAGCAGACTGCGGCAGGTCAGCCAGACAAGCGAGCGCCTGCGCGGGCAGTGAACAGGAGGCGCTGCCTGCTCACAAGCCGAGGGATAAAGATGTAGTTCTCTTATATCGCGCTTTCGGAAGCGGATTTTTTCGGGCTTCGCAGTCAAATTCCCACGCCGATAGATCAGAACCTCGTCGGGACGCCATGGACGATTCCCGTAATCATCATTATTGCACTAGAACCTAAAAGTACCGGTGTCCTTTCGATTCTGAAACTCATCAATGAAGCCGACATTCGAATAGTATCGGATTTCAGAATCAAAATAACACCGGATTCGGAAGATGGAGCCTGGCACCCCACCACCCGACGGAACATCATCCAACAAGCACGCACATCCACAAAAGAAAGGCATTGATATGGCTGCTCCGGATATTGGCGACATCGCGCCGGATTTCTCCCTCCCTCGCGACGGCGGCGGAACGCTTTCTCTCTCCGCGCTCCGGGGCAAGCCGGTCATTCTCTATTTCTACCCCAAGGACGATACCAGTGGTTGTACGCAGGAGGCCATAGAATTCTCTGGATTGAAAGGCGATTTCGACAGGATCGGTGCGACCGTCATCGGCATGTCGCCCGACAGCGTCAAGAAGCACGACAAGTTCAAGGCAAAGCACGATCTGAACGTCGAGCTCGCCGCGGATGAGGAAAAGGGCGTTCTTCAAGCCTATGGCGTATGGGTGGAGAAAAGCATGTATGGGCGCAAATATATGGGCGTCGAGCGCACTACCTTCCTGATCGGCCCGGATGGCAGGATCATCCGCGTCTGGCGCAAGGTCAAGGTTCCCGGCCACGCCGCCGAAGTGCTGGAAGCCGCAAAGGCTCTCTGATCCCTATGACGCCTGGGATAACAACTGGCGAGACAAGTCTGCGTGGCGGCGCCATACGGGCAATCCTCACGGACGATCTCGACCTCAAGGTCCGCCTGACGCGCGAATCGGCTGCCCGCTGGTTCGCGCGCACGCTTTCGGTGCGCAGCCCCCTCGACCCGCCGATCCCAGACCGGCCGGGTCGGCCGGAGAAGCCGGAACTCGTGCCGCCGCGCATGCTCAAGAAGCGCTCGCTCAACACCGAGGCCGGCCGCATCGCGCTCATGCACGCGCTGGCCCACATCGAGCTGAACGCCATCGATCTGGCGCTCGACATCGTCGCACGTTTCGCGGCGCAGCCCGTGCCGCGCAGCTTCTTCGACGGGTGGATGAAGGTGGCCGATGACGAGGCCCGTCATTTCACGCTGCTGCGCAACCGCCTGCGCGCGCTCAATGCGGATTATGGCGACCTGCCGGCTCATGACGGGCTGTGGCAGGCGGCGCATCAGACGAGGAATGATCTGCAGGCCCGGCTGGCCGTCGTGCCGCTCATTCTGGAGGCCCGCGGCCTAGACGTTACGCCCTCGCTGATCGAGAAGATGCTGGAGACCGGCGATACCGAGACCGCCGCCATTCTCGATATCATCTACAATGACGAGAAGCGGCACGTCGCCGTCGGCGCCAAATGGTTCCGCTTCTTCTGCGCGCGCAACAGGATCGATCCCGTCGCGCGATTCCAGGAACTCGTGCGCCTCAATTTCCGCGGAGAGCTGAAACCGCCCTTCAACGATCTCGCCCGCGCCGAAGCCGGCCTGACGCCCTCCTTCTATCGCGCGCTTTCTCCTCTTTCCACCTGATATGGCCCGTGTTCGGGGGCGATCGCACCCCTTTTCAATGCTTTGTTAACCCTAACAGAGTGTAATCAAAACACAGATTATTGTCGTCCAATGTCGAATGGCCAAGCCCGTGACCAATGAAAGCCGCCCTTCCCTTTTCGGAAAGCGAAAAGAGCCGCATACGATCATCATAGCGCGCGGCGATGCGGTCAGCCATTTCACCATCCGCCCCTGGATGCTGGCCATTGGCGGCTCCGTCTGCGCCGCCGCCGCAATTGGCTACCTGCTGGCGACATCCTATCTTGTCATGCGCGACGACCTGATCGGCGCGAGCATCGCCCGCCAAGCGCGGATGCAACAGCTCTATGAAGACCGGATATCAGCATTACGCGCCCAAGTGGACAGAATCACTAGCCGTCAATTGCTCGACCAGCGGGTGATGGAGGACAAGGTCGCCGAGCTGATCGAACGGCAGAAGACCTTGAGCCGACGCAGCGGCCGCCTCGCCCCTCTCCTGAAGCGCGCAACTGGCGGCGTTCCCATTCCGGAAGCCCGGCCGGAAACCTTGGAGCAGCAGACACAGCTCTTGTCGGCGGATGATCCTGCCGACGGGATATTTGTCGGCATCGACCCCATCATCACTGGACCGGTTCCTGCCCAGGCCAAGCCAGAGAAGGCCGGACGGGATGCGCTGCGTCCCTCGGAGGGGCTTTCAGGCCAATCGGCGACTGAAAAAGCCGAAGAGATCTTCCAGACGATCAACCATTCGCTGCAACTGCTTGAGACGGAGCAGTTCCACAAGGTGCGTGATCTGACCGAAAGCGCCTTCGAAACCGCCGACAATATTTCCGAAACGCTCAATGCAGCCGGGCTGAAGATCGAGAGCCAGGATGGCGAGACGGGCATGGGCGGTCCACTCATCACCACCGATTCGCCGGCGGAAAGCGTCGCCAGTTTCGATATGCAGCTGCAGGACCTCGACACGGCGCTCGACCGGCTCGACCGGCTCAAGAAGGCTGTACGCACCCTTCCGATCGCCAATCCCGCGCCCGGAATGCCCGTCACCAGCCTTTTCGGCGTGCGGCGCGATCCACTGCTCGGCACTCCAGCTTTTCATGCCGGCATCGATTTTCGTGCCCATAGGGGACAGAACGTGACAGCAACCGCCGGCGGCATCGTGACAAAAGCTGGCCGTAATGGCGGGTACGGCAATATGGTGGAGATCGATCATGGCAACGGGTTCACCAGCCGCTACGCCCATCTGAGCCGTGTCCTGGTGAGTGAAAATGAGAAAGTCTCATTCGGCGCCGTTATCGGCGAGGCTGGCAGCACCGGGCGCTCCACCGGCCCGCATTTGCATTATGAGGTTCGCCGCAACGGTAAGGCCGTCAATCCCGCAAACTTCCTGAAAACCGGCCGCCAGATCGAAAAGCTGCTCTAAGAGCATTTCACTTTTAGGCGGAAACGGTCGTGTCTTCTTCATCGTTGTGGCAACGGCCACCGTAGAGGCCTGGATCCCAGTGCTTGTCACTGGGATCCAGGCCTCTACGTCGTCATCGCCCCAACGGTCCGGATTCGGATTCAAACGTTTCTCTCAAACCGTGAATGGGCCTAGACCGGAATAAAAAAGCCCGGCTTCCACCGGGCTTTTTCTTTATCAGGCGATGTCTTCGACCTGAACATCCCCGCCATGAACACGGTGCGCAAGCGCCGCCTCCATGAACGGATCGAGCTCGCCATCGAGAACGTCCTGCGGGCTGGTGCTTTCCATGCCCGTGCGCAAATCCTTCACCAACTGATAGGGCTGCAGCACATAAGAGCGGATCTGATGTCCCCAGCCGATATCCGTCTTGGAGGCGGCAACGGCATCGGCGGCCTCCTCGCGCTTCTTCAGCTCTTCCTCATAGAGGCGCGCCCGCAGCATCGCCCAGGCCGTTGCCCGGTTCTTGTGCTGCGACCGCTCGGCCTGGCACTGCACGACGATGCCCGTCGCGATATGCGTGATGCGCACCGCCGAATCGGTCGTGTTGACGTGCTGGCCGCCGGCGCCGGAAGCCCGGTAGGTATCGATGCGCACATCCGATTCCGTTACGGCCACCTCGATATTTTCATCGATGACCGGATAGATCCAGATGCTGGCGAACGACGTGTGACGCCGCGCATTCGAATCATAGGGCGAGATGCGCACGAGCCTGTGTACGCCCGATTCGGTCTTCAGCATGCCATAGGCATTGTGCCCCTTGACCAGGATGGTCGCGGATTTGATGCCCGCCTCTTCGCCGTCATGCACTTCGAGCACTTCGACCTTCATGCCGCTGCGCTCGGCCCAGCGCGTATACATGCGCAAGAGCATCGACGCCCAGTCCTGGCTCTCGGTGCCGCCAGCGCCGGCATGCACTTCGAGATAGGTGTCGTTGGCATCGGCCTCGCCCGAAAGCAGGGTATCAATCTGTCGCTTGTCGATGTCGCGCTTCAGCTCGCGGATGGTTTCCTCGGCATCCTCGATGATGGATTTGTCGCCCTCCTCCTCGCCAAGGGCGATGAGTTCGACGCTGTCATCGAGCGACTGCGAGAGACGGCGGATTTCCGCGATGCTGTCCTCGAGCTGCTGGCGCTCACGCATCAGCTTCTGAGCTTCCTGCGCGTCATTCCACAGATTGGGGTCTTCGGCTTGCTGGTTGAGATAGTCCAACCTTTTCAGTGACTGATCCCAGTCAAAGATGCCTCCTCAGCAGGCCTACGCCCTGCTTGATTTCGTCGACAAGCGTCTCGATTTCGGCTCGCATTCGCTATCCGTTCCTTCAAGTCATATTTGCGGATTTTAAGTGCGGCGGAACATAGTGACAGCCCCGCCGCGTGTAAAGGCGAAACCTGCTAATAAAGTCCGCCGGAACCCGAGGTGATGGCGCGCGTCGCCTGCGGCGATTGCGGCCTTATCGGAGCACCCTCGCGGAAACTGTCCATACCGATGACCGAATAGGAATCGGCGGGACCGGTCCCGGGCTTGAACGCCTCCATGATGACATCAGGCCCGCCCGGTTCGGCGCGCATGCCGCTGCGGCGGTTGATGGCGATCAGCTTCATGCCCTCCGGCACGCGGAAATCGGTCTTCGGCTTGCCGACCAGCGCCTGATCCATGAAATCCTTGAACACCGGCGCGGCAAGCCCGCCGCCCGTAAAGCCATGGCCGAGCGGCGTCGGCGTATCGAATCCCATGAAGACACCGACCACCAGATCCGGCGTAAAGCCGACGAACCACGCGTCCTTTTCGTCATTGGTGGTGCCGGTCTTGCCGGCGAGCGGCCGGTCGAGGCTTTTCAAGATCTGCGCCGTGCCGCGCTGGACCACTCCCTCCATCATCGAGGTGATCTGATAGGCGGTCATCGGATCGAGAACCTGATCGCGGTCGTCGATGAGCTCCGGCTCCGGTTGGTTGACCCAGGCGGTGGCGGTGCAACCGTCGCATTTGCGCTGATCGTGCTTGAAGATGGTCTTGCCGTAACGGTCCTGGATACGGTCGATCATCGAGGGCACGATGCTGCGGCCGCCATTGGCGATGATCGAATAGGCCGTGACCATGCGCAGCACCGTCGTCTCGCCCGAGCCGAGCGACATGGCGAGAACCGGCAGCATCTTGTCGTAGATACCGAACCGCTCCGCATATTCGGCCACGAGCTTCATGCCCATGTCCTTGGCAAGGCGCACGGTCATCAGGTTGCGCGACTGCTCGATGCCGTAGCGCAGGGTCGACGGACCGGCGAACTTGCCGGAATAGTTCTTCGGCGCCCATATGCCGAGCGAGCCTCCCTGGTCCACCTCTATCGGGCCGTCCAGCACCACCGATGCGGGTGTATAGCCATTGTCGAGCGCGGCCGCATAGACGAACGGCTTGAAGGACGAACCGGGCTGGCGATAGGCCTGCGTGGCGCGATTGAACTCCGATTCCGCATAGGAGAAGCCGCCGACCATCGACAGAACACGGCCCGTATGCGGATCCATGGCCACCATCGCACCTTCGACCTTCGGCGGTTGGCGCAGAACATAGGCGCTGTCGCTTCCCTCCTTCTTCTCGACATAAACGACGTCGCCGACATTCAGCACGCCCTCGGGCGATTTGGCGGTGGTCCGATTGTCATCTTTGTCGAGAAGCCGCATGGCCCATTTCATGTCGGCGGCGGCGATGAAGCCTTTCTTGCGCTCCTTGCTGCGCGCACCGGAAATCTCACGCGGCGGCTGCAGGCCGATATCCGCGCCTTCCTTGCTTACGTCGAGCACAACCGCGAGCTGCCATTCCGGCACATCGGAAAAGGCTTCGATCTCGCCCAGCGGCACGCCCCAGTCGCTGCCGGGTTCGATATGCTTCACCGGACCACGATATCCCTTGGCCTGGTCGTATTTGATAAGGCCCTTCTGCAGCGCACTGCGCGCCATCACCTGGAGCTTGGGATCGAGCGTCGTGCGCACTGACAGGCCACCCTCATAGAGCGCGTCCGTGCCGTATTTGGCGATGATCTGGCGACGCACTTCCTCGGTGAAATATTCCGAAGCGAAGAGATAATTACCATTGGCGCGCGGCGTGACGCCGAGCGGCTCCGCCTTTGCCGCGGTCCCTTCCTCCTCGGTCACATAACCGTTCTCCACCATGCGGTCGATAACCCAGTTGCGGCGCTCGATGGCGCGCTCGGTCTGGCGGAAGGGATGATAGTTCGACGGCCCTTTCGGCAGGGCGGCGAGATAAGCCGCTTGGGCGACGCTGAGTTCGGTCACCGATTTGTCGAAATAGGTAAGCGCCGCACCGGCCACGCCATAGGCGCCGAGACCGAAGAATATCTCGTTGAGGTAGAGTTCAAGGATGCGGTCTTTCGAATAGGCCTGCTCGATCCGCAGCGCCAGAATGGCTTCCTTGATCTTGCGGTCGTAGGTCTGCTTCGATGAAAGCAGGAAGTTCTTCGCCACCTGCTGGGTGATCGTCGAGGCGCCGACCGGGCGCTTGCCCGTGCCCATATTCCTCAGATTGGTGACCACCGCACGGGCAAGCCCGCTGACGTCAACGCCGGGATGCTCGTAGAAATTCTTGTCTTCAGCGGAAATGAAGGCTGCTTTGACGCGATCCGGAATGACCTGAATCGGCACATAGAGGCGCCGCTCCCTGGCAAATTCGGCCATCAGGCTGCCGTTGGAAGCGTGAATACGGGTCGTCACCGGCGGTTCATATTGCGCAAGCACCTCATAATTCGGCAGTTCCTTGCTGAGATTGCCGACATAGAGAGCTATTCCGCCTGCGACCAGGAGAAACAGCACTGCGCCGATTCCGAAGAAATATCCGATGAGTCTTACCATATGTATTCGGATTCCTGCCTTCAGATTACCCGTGTGTCAAATCGCGCGCCGAAACGATAACCGTTGCAGCATGTAAACAGGAGCGTCTTCCACGAAACAACGCCATATGCCGCCGCGCATATCGCCTCCCCCGCATCATGAAGGCTACTGACCAGCAAATGCGACAAAGGCAAGGTCATTTCGCCATAATTCAGGATTTAAGCACGATAACAAGGGATTCGCCATGCTAAATAGGTAACTGTGTTGCAGAGTAACCTCACCCTTTGGTGAAAGTACGACCAGTCTTTAAGGTGGAAAATCGCTTGATCGCCTCCGCCAGCCGGTCTGCGACACGCGCCCGCCAGGCAGGATCGGTCATCAGCTTTTCATCCTCGGCATTCGAGAGATAGCCGATCTCCACCAGCACAGACGGCACATCGGGCGCCCGCAGGACCTGGAATCCGGCGTAGCGATGCGGATTGTTGATGAGATTCGTCTCGCCTTCCAGCGCCTGGACCACCTTGCTGGCGAAATTGAGCGAGAAGGCGTGGGTTTCCCGGCGCGTCAGATCCATGAGGATGTCGGTAACCTCCGGCGGCTCCTCATGCGCAATCCCGGCAATAGCGTCCGACTTGTTCTCGCGCTCCGCCATGGCGCGGGCCATGTTATCCGAGGCCTTGTCGGAAATGGTGTAGACGGTCGCGCCGCGGATATTGCGCAGATTGATCTTGTCGGCATGGACGGAGATGAAGAGATCGGCTTCATGCTGCCGCGCGATGCGTACCCGTTCGTTGAGCCGCAGGAACGTGTCGTCGTCGCGGGTCATCATCACCCGCATGTTCGCATTCCCGGCAAGAGCGTCGCGCAACGCCTGCGCGAAGGCCAGCGTCACATCCTTCTCCCTGACGCCGCTGGAGCTCTCGGCTCCTGCATCGATGCCGCCATGGCCGGGATCGATCATCACGGTAAAGATGTGCGGCGGAACGGGATCCTCATTCTTGCCGATGCGGTCGCCCTTCGGCTCCAGCTTCGTCGAGCCCGTGCTGGCGTTCTGCGCCTTGATCGCCTCGGCAAATTCACGATCCGATGTCGCCACCATGTCGGCCACCAGGCGATAGCCCGGTGCATTCTCGTTTTTCAGGACGCGCAGCCCCTCGACCTTGAAAGGCCCGCGCAGCGTCAGGATCATCCGCGACCGGTCCTGGCCCATCAGGCCATAGCGCACATCGGTGACGAGCCCGCGCGGCTCCAGCGATTTCTTGTCGAAGCCGAAGCTCGCCCTCGGCAGATCGATCACCAGCCGGTTCGGATGCTGCAGGAGAAGCGTCGACAGTTCCGGCTCACGGTCGAACATGACGACGACGCGCGTGCGCAATTCATCGCCCGCCATGCGAAATGTGAGGGCGGAAAGCGCGTCGCCTGCCTGTGCGACGGTCGCCAGGGCAAGCAGAAAGAGGGAAAAGCAGGCCAGCAAATGCCCGATGCGGCTAGAGATGTTCATTTTCTCCAATGTCATGGAAAATGCCGATATGGTTTTTGCTACCCGGAACGCCTACATCCTACGCAATCGTAAACGAGAAGTAACGACCCAGGGTTAACGAAGCGTTTCGCGACCGATTGAGCTCGGCTCTCCGTTCCCGCCTCTGCAACATTGTGTCTTGTCATTGCACAAGTCAGGCCATAAAAGCAAAGTCGGGTTACAAATTTGCCGTCGGAATCAATTCCGGCAACGCCCGAAGGATCGGGACTGGTTGCAGAGGTTTTGCGAAGGAGCGGCAAGGACGGTCTGAAAACCGTCCGGTAGCCAGCACAGAATTTGGCGGAAGGTGAATCACTTCATTTCCGCTCAGTAAAAGGATGAAGAGCGCCGATCAGACGCCTTCATCTGCTCCATGCGAGCACAAAGGTCGGTCCGGCTTTTCCGGACCATGTATGAGGTCGTTTCGTTTGGAACAGATATGGGTCATGCAGAATTGACCAGAACCAGCCTGAATATCGCGATCGCCAGCAGGCAGTTGCGCGTGAAGGCTGACCTAGCTGTCCCAGCGAACCCAAGATTATCCGGCAAGCGCAGAGTTACGCGGTCGAACGCTATGGAAGCGTCCCCCCGACCGTTCGTCATGCGCCCTGACGCCGGAGGGAAAAACAATAATGTCAAACAAAATGCTTATCGATGCCTCCCACCAGGAGGAGACCCGGGTCGTCGTGGTTCGGGGCAACCGAATTGAAGAATTCGACTTCGAATCGGAACACAAGAAGCAGCTGAAGGGAAACATCTATCTCGCGCGCGTAACGCGTGTCGAACCCTCGCTGCAGGCTGCCTTCGTCGAGTATGGCGGCAATCGCCACGGATTTCTCGCTTTCAGCGAAATCCATCCCGACTATTACCAGATACCCGTTGCCGATCGCATCGCCCTCCTCGAAGCCGAGGCGCAGGCTGCCAGCGAAGAGGACGAGGATGACGAAACCAACGGCCGCGGCGAGCGCAGCGAAAAGCCGCGTCGTGGCAAGCGTGCTCGGCCCGAAGACGAAAGTGTAAAGGCCGAAAGTGGTGAAGAGGAAACCGTCGCGGACGAACAGGCCGACGACGACGAGCAGAATGGCGGTTCCGAAGGCCCGGCTATGGCCGCCGCGATTGAAGGCGACGTCATTTCCGAGGATATCGCGCAGACGGCCGATTCCGCCGAGGAAGAGGCGGATGCTGCCGATGAAGGTGCGAAAAGACGCCCGTCCTCGAAAAGGCGCCGGAAGGATGCCGATGACGATAATGACGGCGCGCAGGACGAAGCCGATATCGTCGAATCGGTCGGCGCGGAGGATGCGCTGGAGGAAGTGCCGACGCATCAGCGCTTCCAGCGCCGCCAGTACAAGATCCAGGAAGTCATCAAGCGTCGCCAGATATTGCTGGTTCAGGTGGTCAAGGAAGAGCGCGGCAACAAAGGCGCTGCGCTGACGACCTATCTCTCGCTCGCAGGCCGCTACTCGGTGTTGATGCCCAATACGGCTCGCGGTGGCGGCATCTCCCGCAAGATCACCAATCCGGCCGACCGCAAGCGCCTGAAGGAGATCGTCAAGGAGCTCGAAGTGCCGAAGGGCATGGGCGTGATCCTGCGTACCGCCGGCGCCAACCGCACCAAGGCCGAGGTCAAGCGCGACTATGAATATCTCATGCGGCTTTGGGAGAATGTCCGCACGCTGACGCTGCAATCGACGGCCCCCGCCCTCGTCTATGAGGAGGGCAGCCTGATCAAGCGCTCCATTCGCGATCTCTACAACAAGGACATCGGCGAGATCCTCGTTGCCGGCGAAGAGGGCTATCGCGAGGCCAAGGATTTCATGCGCATGCTCATGCCGAGCCATGCCAAGGCGGTGCAACCCTATCGCGATCAGGTGCCGATCTTCGCCCGCAACGGCATCGAGGCGCAGCTCGACCGTATGCTGCAGCCGCAGGTGACGCTGAAATCCGGCGGCTACATCATCATCAACCAGACGGAAGCGCTGGTCGCCATCGACGTCAATTCCGGCCGTTCCACCCGCGAGCACTCCATCGAGGACACCGCGCTCCAGACCAATCTCGAAGCGGCGGAGGAAGTAGCACGGCAATTGCGTCTGCGCGATCTCGCCGGGCTGATCGTCATCGACTTCATCGACATGGAGGAGAAGCGCAACAACCGCGCCGTCGAAAAGCGGATGAAGGATTGCCTGAAGGACGACCGCGCACGCATCCAGGTCGGGCGCATCTCGCATTTCGGCCTGCTCGAAATGTCGCGTCAACGCATCCGGGCATCGGTTCTCGAAAGCACGATGCAGGTCTGCTCGCATTGCGGTGGAACTGGCTATATCCGCTCGGCTTCCTCCGTGGCGCTGCACGTCATGCGCTCCATCGAGGAATATCTGCTGCGCCACTCGCAGCACAATATCATCGTGCGGACGCCTGTCACGACCGCGCTCTATGTGCTCAACCACAAGCGCAAGAATCTCGCCGATCTCGAAGCCCGCTTCGGCCTGACGATCGATATCGAAGCTGATGACAGCATCGGCTCGCAGCATCTCGCCATCGACAAGGGAACACCGGCGCTCGGGCCGGTTACCCCTGCCCCCGTCTCGCCGCCCTCTCTCGATTTCATCATCGAGGAGGAACCGGACGAGGTGGAATTCCCCTCAGAGGATGATGAGGCAGAGACGGACGGCGTCTCCGCCGCCAGGGAGGAGCGTTCCGATGAAGGCGGCCGCAAGCGCCGCCGTCGCCGGCGTCGCCGTGGCGGACGCGACCGTGACGGCCAGGAAGCCGCAGTCGCCGCCGAGGTTTCGTCGGATGATCTCGTCGCCGAAACCGGAGACGCCTCCGAGGAAGACGGCGAGTTTGCCGAAGCATCGGCAGAGGCCGAGACCAGTGAGGAGGAGCGCCGGAAGAAGCGCCGCCGCGGCCGCCGGGGCGGACGCAAGAACCGCCGCAACGAGGATGAGGCAAACGGCAACGTCGAAGCCGCTTCCGGCGAAGAAGTAGCCGGTGATGCAGATGGAGGCGAAGCTGCTCCCGTTGCGGAATTGAGCACGACGCCGGAGGAAATACCGGCCGAGGCCGCTGCTCCCGTCCCGGAAGACGCCGAGGCTGCCGCAAGCGTCGAAGCCAAGCCCGCGAAGAAGCCGGCGCGCCGCCGCACGGCCAAGGCGAAGCTGGTGGAAGAAGCGGTTGCCGAAGCCGTCCAGGATCTCGATGCCCCGCCTGCCGAAGAAGCCGCCCCACAGGAAAAGCCGGCCAAGCCCGCCCGCAAGAGCCGGAAGAAGGTTGCCCCCGCAGCTGAGACGGCCGAAGTAGAAGTGAAGGCGGAAACGCCACCCGCCGCCGAAGAGAAGGCGGAGGAGACCCCGGCTTCGGAAAAATCGGTCGCCGTGCCGCCGGAAGCGAGCAAGCCCGTCGTCACGTCAAGCTCGTCTGACCAGGACAGCCAGCCCAAGCGGAAGCGCGCCGGCTGGTGGCAGAAGAAGGGTTTCTTCTGAAAATGATTGCGTAAATAGGAAATGCAAAAACCGGCGGAAACGCCGGTTTTTGTTTGGTTTTTACGCTCAGGACAACCAGTCGGCCAGTCGTTCCACGGCCTCTTCGATGTCCTCGACCTTGCCGGCATAGGAAAACCGCATCGTGCGATGACCTTCGATCGGATCGAAATCATGGCCGGGCGTCGCCGCGACATTCGTCTCCGCTATCATGCGATGGGCGAAATCCATGCTGTCATTGGTGAAGCGTGAGATATCGCAATAGGCGTAGAAGGCGCCGTCCATCGGCGCGGCTAGCGCCAGGCCGATCTCGGGCAGGCGCCGCATCAATATTTCCCTGCTGCGGCGATAGCGCGATTTGACCGCCTCCAGTTCCGCCGTCGCCCCGAAGGCCTCAACCGCCGCGATCTGGGAGAGCTCGGGCGCTGAGATATAGAGGCTTTGCGCGACACGCTCGATCGGCCGCACCGCTTCTTTCGGCAGCACCATCCAGCCAATGCGCCAACCCGTCATGCAATAATATTTCGAGAAGGAATTGATGACGGTGACGTCGGCGGCGAATGAAAGCGCCGTGACATCCTCATGCTCATAGGAAAGCCGGTGATAGATCTCGTCGGAAATCACCCGGATGCCGAGTTCCTGTGCGGTTTCGATGATATCACGCAGCGCAGCGGGCGCGATGACTGCTCCCGTCGGATTGGCAGGACTGGCGAAGAGCACCCCCTTCAACGGTTTTTCCGCATGCGCGGCGCGCAACGCATCCGCCGTCAGCGAAGCCTCGGCGCCGCCCCCGGTGGCGATTTCCACGACCTCCAAGCCAAGCGCGCGCAGGATGTTGCGGTAGGCGGGATAGCCCGGACGGGTGATCGCCACCCGGTCTCCCGGATCGAAATATACGAGGAACGCCAGGTTGAAGGCCGCCGAAGATCCCGTCGTGACGGCAATGCGCGCGGGATCGACGCTCACATCATAGTGATCGTGATAGTGGGCGGCGATCGCCTCGCGCAAGGCTTTAAGCCCGAGTGCGTCCGTATAGCTGATCCGCCCGTCGCGCAGCGCGCGCTCGGCCGCCCCGCGCACTGCCAGAGGCGCCGGGTCGGCCGGCTGGCCCACCGCCATCGAGATCACGGGATGGCCGGCTGCGCGCCTGCGGTTGGCTTCCGCCAGAACATCCATTGCATGGAACGGCTCGACGGCGCTGCGACCTGAGAAAACAGTCAAAAACCTACCTCCCGAAACGGGCGAATCCTCGCCCGACAATCTGCGCGGCACAATTGCCTGATTATTTTGGGCTTCACAATATTTCACGCTATAAGTTGATCCATCCGACTCTGTGATCTGAACTGGTAATCAGCGCTATGGGCCTTGCAGCTATTTTTCCACGTCTCGCTCATCGACTGCCGCGAAAGCTCGTCGCCGCCGTGACCGCCGTGACCATTGGGTTGTCGCCGGTCGTGCAGGCTTCCGCACAGTCCCGATCAGTGCCGATCGTCCGTGATGCCGAGATCGAGGCGCTCGTTTCCGATTATGCGACGCCGATCTTCAAGGCTGCGGGGCTCGGCAGTCGCGGTATCCGCATCGTCCTTGTCAACAACAACAGTTTCAACGCCTTCGTCGACGGCAGGCGCATCTTCATCAACACCGGCACGCTGCTGCAGGCGGAGACACCCAACGAGGTCATCGGCGTCATCGCGCATGAATCGGGTCATCTGGCCGGCGCGCACCAGCAGCGCCTGCGCGAACAGCTGCGGCGCGCCCAGACCATGGCCGTCATCGGCATGCTGTTGGGCATGGGCGCCACGGCGGCGGGTGCGGCATCCGGAAACAGCTCCGTTGCCGGCGCCGGCGGCGGCCTCGCGCTCGGCGGTGCCGAAATGGCGATGCGCAACCTTCTGAGCTATCAGCGCACGGAAGAAATCACGGCCGACCGCTCAGCCGTCACCTATCTGGAGCGGACCGGCCAGTCGGCCAAGGGCATGCTGACGACATTCGAGCGCTTCGCCAATGCGCTCTCGCTCACCGGAACCCGTGTCGATCCCTATCGCATCAGCCATCCCATGCCGCGCGAGCGTATCGCCAACCTGGAAACGCTTGCGCACAAGAGCCCCTATTTCGACAAGAAGGATCCGGAATCGCTGCAACTGCGTCATGACATGATGCGGGCGAAGATTGCTGCCTATACAGGCGCTTCCGGGGGCGCCATGCGCATCTTCCGCAACAACCCACGTGGCACCGCGGCGCGTTATGGCGATGCGATCTCCACCTATCTCAACGGTTCCCCCAAATCCGCCCTGGCCAAGATGGATGCGCTCATCAAGGAACAGCCGAAGAATCCGTACTTTCAGGAGATCCGCGGCGAAATCCTGCTGAAAGCCAACGATCCTGCCGGAGCAGCCAAGGCTTTTCAGCGCGCCGCCGCGCTCGATCCGAACAAATCCAGCCTGATCCGGATGAGCTACGGCCGCGCGCTTATGCTGACCGGCTCCAGGGACAATATGCCCGCCGCCATCCGCGAGCTCAAGGCCGGCATCGTTCGCGATCCCGAGTTCCCGGCCGGTTACGGCTATCTCGCCCAGGCTTATGGCCAGATGGGCGACATCGGAGAGGCCGAACTCGCTACGGCTGACATGCACTATTATTCTGGTAACATACAGGAGGCCAGAATCTTCGCCACAAGGGCGCAACAGAAGCTCAAGCGCGGCTCGCCGGAATGGGTTCGCGCCCAGGATATCATCAACAGCAAAAAGCCACGTTCGTGAGTTCCTAGTGTCCTTTCGATTCTGAAATTCGTCACAAGACTGATATCGAATGATATGAATTCCGGAATCGGACCACTAAAGCATCGGACCACGCCCACTCAATCAATCAACAGGCGGTATTTCCCACGAAATCGGCCCTGAACGGAAAGACGATGAAAAACGCTATCACCATAACCATCGCCAGCTGTGCAGTCGGACTTGCCGCCCTTTTCCTGGGCTACCAAGCGGGAACCACCCGCACCTCCTCGGAGACCTCCGTCGCCCCGGTGCAGACGGCCGGCGCTGCCCCCGACCGCTCCGCAATCGAGGCGATCGTCAAGGATTACCTGATCAGCAATCCGGAAATCATGCTCGATGTGCAGAATGCGCTCGAGACCAAGCAGGCCGCGGCCGCCCGGGTCGGCCAGCGCGAGGCGATTGCCGCCAATGCCGACAAGCTGTTTAAATCGCCGGGAGATGCGGTGTTCGGCAATCCGAACGGCGATATCACCATCGTCGAGTTCTTCGATTACAATTGCGGCTACTGCAAGCATGCCCTGTCCGACATGGATGCGCTCCTGAAGAGCGATCCCAACATCCGCTTCGTCATGAAGGAATTCCCGATCCTCGGTCCGGATTCGGTCCGCGCCCATGTCGTCGCGCAAGCCTTCAAGTCGCTGATGCCGGACAAATATCTCGAGTTCCATCGCGCGCTTCTCGGCCAGCAGGGCCGCGCCACGGAACAATCGGCCGTCGACGTGGCGGTGAAGCTCGGTGCTGACGAGACGCAGCTGCGCGAAAAGATGAAGGCGCCGGAGATAACGACGGCGTTCCAGGACAATTACCAGGCCGCCAATTCGCTCAACATCACGGGAACACCGTCCTACATCGTCGGCGACGAAGTCGTTCCCGGCGCGATCGGGCTGGATGGCCTGGCCCAGAAAATCGCCGCCCAACGCGACGCCAATGGATGAGGCTACTGAAAATTCGGTGGAGAAATCGGCCCGAAACCCGCTTTCTCCGCCATTTTCAGGCTTTTACCTTGCCTGCATCCCCTCTATATGGAATGCGCATCCTCACTCGACATCCCGGAATGCTGGAAATCCTTCAAGGACAGATCAGGCGTACAGTAACCACGAATGACACAGACGATTTTTGTCCTCAACGGCCCCAATCTCAACATGCTCGGAAAGCGTGAGCCTGGGATCTATGGGGCTTCGACGCTTGCCGATATCGAGGCCGCCTGCCGCCGCGAAGCGGAGACGCTTGGCTTCGCCATAGAGTTCCGGCAGTCGAACCATGAGGGCGATCTCGTCACCTGGATACAGGAGGCCGGAGAACGCGGCGCTCTGGTCCTGATCAATCCCGCCGCCTATACGCATACGTCGGTGGCGCTTCAGGATGCGATCCGCGCCGCCAAGGTCACGGTCGTCGAGGTTCATCTTTCAAACATTCATGCACGGGAAGCCTTCCGTCACCATTCGTTCGTCTCGCCTGTCGCAAAGGGCGTTCTCTGCGGCTTCGGCGCGGACGGATATGTGATGGGGCTGCGCGCGCTTGCGGCATTCACCGGGCATGACAAACAGTAACGGGCAAAGCGGTAAAGGGGCCAGCAAGATGGCAAACAGAAACGCAGGTATCGACAAGGAGATCATCCGTGATCTTGCGGAGATACTGAACCAGACAGACCTGACCGACATCGAAATCGAGCAGGGCGATCTGCGCATTCGCGTTTCGCGGCAGGTCACCGTCCATGCAACGGTTCCGCAAGCGCCGATGGCCGCCGCCGCTCCGGCGCCTGCGGCAGCTCCGGTTTCGGCCGCTGCAGAGGCAGCCAAGCCCGCCGATGTCTCGAAGAATGCCGTCCCCTCGCCCATGGTCGGCACGGCCTATCTGGCCCCCGCGCCAGGCGCCCGGGCCTTCATCGAAGTCGGCCAGAAGGTCAAGGAAGGCCAGACGCTGATGATCATCGAGGCGATGAAGACGATGAACCAGATCCCGGCGCCCCGCGCGGGCACCGTGACGGCCATCCTTATCGAAGACGCCCAGCCCGTCGAATATGGCGAGCCGCTGGTTGTCATCGAATAAGGGTGGATAGGACGCACGATGTTTCAAAAAATCCTCATCGCCAATCGCGGCGAAATCGCACTGCGAGTGCTCAGGGCTTGCAAGGAGCTGGGCATCAAGACGGTGGCCGTGCATTCCACCGCCGATGCCGACGCGATGCATGTGCGCCTTGCCGATGAAAGCGTTTGCATCGGCCCCCCGCCCTCTCGCGACAGCTATCTGAACATCCACCAGATCGTCGCCGCCTGCGAGATCACCGGCGCGGACGCCGTCCATCCGGGCTATGGGTTCCTGTCGGAGAACGCCAAGTTCGCTGACATTCTGGAAGCGCACGGCATCACCTTCATCGGCCCGACGGCGGAGCATATCCGCCTGATGGGCGACAAGATCACCGCCAAGACCACCGCGCAGGAACTCGGCATCCCGGTCGTTCCCGGCTCTGACGGCGAAGTGAAAACCGAAGCGGAGGCGCTGAAGACGGCAGCCTCGATCGGATACCCGGTGCTGATCAAGGCGACGGCCGGCGGCGGCGGACGCGGCATGAAGGTCGCCAAATCAGAGGAAGATCTGATCGAAGCCTGGACGACGGCGCGCACGGAGGCTGCTGCGGCCTTCGGCAACGAAGCCGTCTACATGGAAAAATATCTCGCCAAGCCGCGCCATATCGAAATCCAGGTGTTCGGCGATGGCGAAGGCAATGCAGTTCATCTGGGCGAGCGTGACTGTTCGCTGCAGCGCCGCCACCAGAAGGTCTGGGAAGAAGCGAATTCCCCTGCCCTTAATGTCGAGCAGCGCATGAAAATCGGCCAGATCTGCGCCGATGCCATGAAGAAGCTCAAATATCGTGGCGCCGGCACGATCGAGTTCCTCTACGAGAATGGCGAGTTCTATTTCATCGAAATGAACACGCGCCTGCAGGTCGAGCATCCCGTGACCGAGGCGATCACCGGCATCGATCTCGTGCATGAGCAGATCCGCGTTGCCTCCGGCGCCGGCCTGTCCGTGACGCAGGACGATATCCGTTTCTCCGGCCATGCCATCGAGTGCCGCATCAACGCCGAGGACCCGCGCACCTTCACCCCCTCGCCCGGCACCATCACCCATTTCCATACGCCGGGCGGTCTCGGTATCCGCGTCGATTCAGGCGTCTATAGCGGCTACAAGATCCCGCCCTATTACGACAGCCTGATCGGCAAGCTGATCGTGCATGGCCGCAACCGCGTCGAATGCATGATGCGGCTGCGCCGCGCGCTGGATGAGTTCGTGGTGGACGGAATCAAGACGACACTGCCGCTCTTCCAGGATCTGATCAGCAATCCTGATATCGCCAATGGCGATTACGACATCCACTGGCTGGAGAAATATCTCGCCAGCAAGTCCGCGGACAATTTGGGAGACTGAGCAGGGTGACGCAAGGAAGCCAGGCGGATGATCATCATATTTCGCCTGATCTTCTTTTGCGCGCCTATGCTTCAGGCGTCTTCCCCATGGCGGAGGATGCCGATGACCCGGAGGTCTTCTGGGTCAGGCCGCAGAAGCGTGGCGTCATTCCGCTCGACCGTTACCACGTTCCACGCAGTCTGAAGAAGGTCATTCGGCAGCACCGTTTCGAGATCAGGTATGACACGGATTTCGAAGGCGTCATCGAGGGCTGTGCAACCGGCACGGGCAAGCGCGCCCGCACCTGGATCAACGAGCCGATCCGCGAGGTCTATGCGACCCTCTTCCAGCACGGGCACTGCCATACCGTCGAAGCCTGGCGTGAGGGCCGGCTGGTCGGAGGCCTCTATGGCGTCACGCTCGGCCGGGCCTTTTTCGGGGAAAGCATGTTTTCCAGGGAACCTGACGCGTCGAAAGTTTGCCTGATCCATTTGATCGAGCATCTGATCGAGCGCAACTTCATTCTGCTCGACACACAGTTCACCACGCCGCATCTCGAGCGATTCGGCGCGATCGAAGTGCCACGAAAGCGCTATGAGCGGATGCTGGAGGAAGCGCTTATCGGTCTGGCGCGGTTTTGACTGATCTAACGTTCAGTTCGTGTCATCTGGCGCAGGCACATTCGATGACTGCTTGCAGTCTTTCAGCCAGACGTCATAGACCGGGTGCTCGATGGCGTTGAGACCGGGACTGTCGGCGAATACCCAACCCGAGAAGATTCGCTGTATTTTCCTGTTCAGGGTGATCTCATCGACTTCGATGAAGCTGTCGGTCTTCGGCGCCTCGTCGTCGGTGCGCGAATAGCAGACCCGCGGCGTCACCTGCAAAGCGCCGAACTGAACCGTCTCATTGATATAGACGTCGAAGGTGGTTATCCGTCCGGTGATCTTGTCGAGGCCGGAAAATTCGGCGATCGGGTTCGATATGCGTTCGGCGGCGGCTGGAACAGCAAGGGAAACCAGAATGCACAAGGCAGCGACGGGACGGGCGAGAAACCGGCGGTCGAAGCTTCGCGTCGCTTGGCTGATCATCGTCAAATCGGCTTCCGTATCATCTCGATTGGCCGGCCCTGGGAAGCCGGTCGCAACACTTCATTGAACCAGACCACATTCATAACCGACGAATGTGGTTGATCAAGGCAGCCGGCCAACAAAATCTTGCCACTCCGCCGAAATCAGCTGCCGGGCGACCAGGCATCGTAATCACCGGTCACCTTCGGACGCTCGCCCAGATTGGCGATCGAGCCCTTGGGCCGATAGGCATAAGGAGTTCCGGTCAGGTTGGGCTGGAACGGCTTCTGCCACTCGCGCGGCTTATAATTCTCATCACTCGGCGGCGTATCGACCCGGTGGTGCATCCAGCCGTGCCAGCCCGCCGGAATGGCCGATGCTTCGGCATAGCCGTTGTAGATCACCCAGCGGCGCGTACGGCCTTCGGAGTCGGTCCCGCCCTGATAATAGACATTGCCGAATTCGTCCTCGCCCACACGCTGGCCCTTGCGCCATGTATGAAAGCGCGTCCCGAGCGTCTGGCTGTTCCACCAGGTGAAAATCTGAAGCAGTAAACTCTTCATGGCATTCCTAGGTCCCGGCCGTATCTCCCGAGAAATCATGCGAATTCCCGGAAGATCGATGAATAGATACCTGCTTATGGCCGTATCGTCCGGCCAAGGCAAGGGTCAAGTTGACGCTGACACCGACATACTACAGCGACCAGTCGGCGAGCGCCTTTTCCAGCGTCAGCACCGCGATACCCGAATCGGGCTCGCCCCAGTTTTCGTTGCGGGCCGTGCGGGCATATCCCTTGGATTCGTAGAATCGCACCGCCTTGCCATTCTTCTCGATCACGTCGAGCCGCAACCGGCGGACATTCGGGAACGCGCTTTCGATTTCCACGAGCAGCAGCGTGCCCACACCCTGCGCCTGTTTCTCCGGCCGTACATAGAGCTGGTGCAGATTGGCGAGCGTCTGGTCGTTCTGGCTCGCAAAAGCCATTCCATGGAGATCTGACCCGTCATCGGCGAGAACGAACTCCGAATAGGGCTTGGCCAGTTGCTTCTTCAAGGCATCGACAGAATGCCATTTATTGGTAATGGCATTCACCGTCTCGACACCTAGAACATCATCGAAGGTCGCATGCCAGGTCTCAACCAGAAGCTCCCGAACGGCGGGAATATCGTCCTTGGTAGCAGTCCTCAGCCACATCTTGTGAGACTCTTTGTTTGCCACATGATCTTATCCAAAAAGTCTTCAACTTTTTGGGATCATGCTTCGATACCCAGCTTCGCCTTCACTAGCTCGTTTACCGCCTGCGGATTGGCCTTGCCGCCGGTTGCCTTCATCACCTGCCCGACGAACCAGCCGGCGAGCGTCGGCTTGGCCTTGGCCTGCTCCACCTTGTCAGGGTTGGCGGCAATCACCTCGTCCACGGCCTTCTCGATAGCACCGGTGTCGGTCACCTGCTTCATGCCGCGCTCTTCCACGAGCTTCTTCGGATCACCGCCCTCGTTCCAGACGATTTCGAACAGATCCTTGGCGATCTTGCCGGAAATGGTGCCTTCCCTAATCAAGTCGATGATCGCACCGAGCTGATCCGGCGATACGGGCGATTCCTCGATATCCTTGCCGGCCTTGTTGAGCGCGCCGAGAAGATCGTTGATGACCCAATTGGCCGCAGCCTTTCCGTCGCGCCCCTTGGCGACCGCTTCATAATAATCGGCGATCGCCTTCTCGGTCACGAGGATGGAGGCGTCATAGGCCGAGAGCCCCTGCGCCTTGATCAGCCGCTCCTTCTTGTCGTCAGGCAGTTCCGGCAGTTCCGCGGCGAGCGCATCGACGAAAGCCTGGTCGAATTCGAGCGGAAGCAGGTCCGGATCGGGGAAATAGCGGTAGTCATGCGCTTCTTCCTTGGAGCGCATCGATCGCGTCTCGCCCTTTACCGGATCGAACAGGCGGGTTTCCTGCTCGATCGTGCCACCGTCCTCCAGAATGGCGATCTGCCGGCGCGCCTCGTATTCGATCGCCTGACCGACGAAGCGGATGGAATTGACGTTCTTGATCTCGCAGCGCGTACCGAAGGGTTCGCCCGGACGGCGCACCGAGACGTTGACGTCGGCGCGCATCGAGCCTTCGTCCATATTGCCGTCGCAGGTGCCGAGATAGCGCACGATGGTGCGCAGCTTGGTCAGATACGCCCTCGCCTCCTCCGATGAACGGATATCCGGCTTCGAGACGATCTCCATCAGCGCCACGCCGGAACGGTTCAGATCGACATAGGACATGGTGGGATGCTGGTCATGCATCGACTTGCCGGCATCCTGCTCCAGATGCAGCCGTTCAATGCCCACTTCGATATCCTCGAACTGCCCCTTCGAATCCGGCCCGACGGAAACCGTGACGACGCCCTCGCCGACGATCGGCTGCTTGAACTGCGATATCTGATAGCCCTGCGGCAGATCGGGATAGAAATAGTTCTTCCGATCAAAGACCGATTTCAGATTGATCTGCGCCTTGAGGCCGATTCCCGTGCGGACCGCCTGCTTGACGCACTCCATGTTGATGACAGGCAGCATGCCGGGCATCGCCGCGTCAACGAGCGACACGTTGGAATTGGGCTCCGCGCCGAATGATGTCGAGGCGCCGGAGAACAGCTTCGAGTTCGACGTCACCTGGGCATGGACCTCCATGCCGACAATCACCTCCCATTCGCCGGTCGCGCCGGAAATGAGACGTTTGGGTTCAGGCGTGCGGGTATCGATGATGGTCATGCTGCTCGTCACTTTATGGAGTCCAAGTCCTTATTCGCTAGTGCAAAGCACGAAGCGAGGCAAGAGCGGAAACGGTCGTGGGGCTCATCTTACGCCCTGCCGCGTCATCCTCGGGCTTGTCCCGAGGATGACGAATAGCAAAAAGGCCGCGCGGGAGGCACGGCCTTTTCAATTAACTTATGTGAGCCGATCAAGCCTCTTCGGACTTATCTTCGTCAGCCTTTTTCTTCGGCGCGGCCTTCTTGGCGGGCTTTGCCGCCGTCTCGCCCGCCTCGTCCTCGGCCATCAGCTCTTCCTTGCTGACCTTCTTATCGGCAACCTTGATCGATCCGAGCAGATGATCGACAACCTTCTCCTCGAAGATCGGCGCGCGCAGATTGGCGACTGCATCCGGCGTGCGGCGGAAGAATTCGTAGATCTGCTGCTCCTGGCCGGGATAGCGGCGAACCTGGTCGTATAGGGCACGCTGCAGTTCGTCCTCGGTCACCTCAACACCGGCCTTTTCGCCGATCTCGGAGAGCACAAGGCCAAGGCGCACGCGACGCTCGGCGAGCTTGCGGTATTCCTCGCGGGCGGCTTCCTCGGTCGTCTCTTCGTCCTCGAAGGTACGGCCGGCTTCCTGCAGATCGTTGTTGATCTGCGCCCAGATGTTGTTGAACTCCGCATCGACCAGCTTCTGCGGCGCCTCGAACTGATACTGGCCGTCCAGCGCGTCGAGTATCTGCCGCTTCACCTTCTGCCGGGTGAAGGAGCCGTACTGGCTCTCGATCTGCTCGCGGATCACCTGACGCAGGCGGTCCATCGATTCGATTCCGAGCTTCTTGGCGGTCTCGTCATTGAGTTCCAGTTCGCCCGGCTTCGCCACTTCCTTGACGGTGATGTCGAAGGTCGCTTCCTTGCCGGCCAGCTTCTCGGCACCGTAATTCTCAGGGAAGGTCACCGTGATCTGCTTTTCGTCGCCGGCCTTCACGCCGATGAGCTGCTCCTCGAAGCCCGGGATGAACTGGCCCGAACCCAGCACCAGCTGCGCATCCGTGTCCGCGCCGCCGTCAAAAGGCACGCCGTCGAGCTTGCCGAGATAATCGATGGTGACCTGGTCGCCATCCTCGGCCTTGCCCTTCTTTGGCTCGAAGCTGCGGGTGGACGAAGCAACGCGCTTGACCTGTTCATCGACCTCGTCGTCGGAAACGTCGACGATCTCGCGGGTCACGGCGATATCCGATACGTCCTTGACCTCGATCTTCGGCAGAACTTCGTAATTCAGCGAGAAGACGAAATCGGCCTGGCCCTCGAGCACTTTTTCGGCCTCTTTCTCGTCCTCGGTCATGACGATTTCAGGTTGCGTCGCCGATTTCTCATTGCGGTCCGACAGAACCGAACGGGGCGTTTCGCTCAGGATCTCGTTGACCACTTCGGCCATGAAGGACTTGCCGTAGACCTTGCGCAGATGGGCCGTCGGCACCTTGCCGGGACGGAAGCCATTGATGCGCACCCGCGACCGGGCATTCTCGAGGCGCTCGGAAAGCTTCGCTTCGAGATCCTTGGCCGGAACCACGACTTTGATCTCGCGCTTCAGCCCTTCATTGAGCGTTTCGGTAACCTGCATGTCCAAACCTTCACTTCGTTGTATTGTCCCCGCCGTCACCGGCCTGTCTGCCCTGGGTCAGCGGGAGAGAAACTGTTCCTTCGTGGCCTTTCGCTGGTGCGGATGGAGGGACTCGAACCCCCACGGTCTCCCGCCAGAACCTAAATCTGGTGCGTCTACCAATTTCGCCACATCCGCTTCTGGGCCTGAACCGCCCTGAAAGCGCGCGTCTCTATATCACCCAATTTTCGCCGTTCAAAGGAAAAAAGCCGACGATTTCGGCGAGAATGAACCCTCGCCTACCGTTTTTGGTCAAATGCGCGCGGTTTCAGTACAGCGGCTCTTCGTAAAGCGGTTTCCCGTTCTCCTTCAGCGCCTTGATCTGCGCTTCTCCGGAAGCGGAAACTGCGACGACCGCCTGAACATTCTGCTGCCGTTGCGCATCGTCAATGGCACCGCCTTTACCTTCCGGAACATAATAGCGCTCTATACCGTAATCAACGCTGACAAGCGCATCGGATTGCGTCGGAACGCTATACCGCGTCCGGCCCTTGAGCATGACCTCCTCCGCGGCGACATCTTCTATCGGCTGGAACGAAGCACGCGAAAATTGCCAATTGCCATCCGACCCAGCTTTCACCGTCACATAGATATCGGCATTTCCCGTCTTGTCGTCAGGGGTGCCGGTGATATCGGAACGTTTGATGGAAGAAATGGCATAGCCAAGCGTGACGTAATCGCCGCGCATAAGATCGCGCGGATCCACCGGCCGGGTCAGCAACACCACGTCCCTGCCGTCGCGCAGCACTGAAGCGCGCCTTTCAATGCTGGCATAGAGAATGCTTGATTGGAACAGCGCGACCAGCGTTGCCATGGCGAAAAGCCAGATAGCCTTATCTTTCATGCGCTTGCTCCCGCCTTCGGATTCTTTTCATGAAGACGCCGTTCCATGCGCGCCACGAAGGCTGCCAAAAGCAGCACCAGAATGCCCGCGGTGAGGAAAAAGCCTGACGTTCCAATCAACGTGCCGATGGTGACGAAGGCGAGATAGAGCACTTCCAGCGAGAACGCGACATAGGCGATCCAGCGCACCGACGGGTTTCCGCGCCCCGAAAGCGCCAGCGCGCCGATCGAAAGCCCGAGAATGACAATGCCGAACGTCACCCGCCCGCCCGTCTCCCGCATGATATCCTCGAACTGTATCACGGAGAGCGCCAACAGGCCCGCCGCCAGCCCGTAGGCTGCAAGGGTTGGCCCGAAGCTGCCGATGCGGCCCGACAGATCGGGGCGAAGGCCATCGGCCAGGAAAAGGGCAAGACCGACAAACGCAGCCAGCCAAAGCACCACCGGCCGGTCGATATCGAAATAGGCGACGAGGAAATAGGCGATCAGGAACAGCGCCGCGAGATGCGCCGCCGCGCGGCTTCTCGTATACCAGGCAAGCCCCGCCCCTATCACCGCCAGCAGCGGCGCGATCCAGAGATATTGCCTGCCGTCAGGGGAGAAGCCGTCGTTCAAAAAGGAAAAAAGGTAGAAAATGGCGATCGCCATGCTTGCGGCCGCCAATGCACCGGAGCGCAGCAAGGCGGCAGCAACCATAACGCCAGCCGTCCAGACAAGCGCTGCGGACGCCGCATCGCCGGAGAGATGGTACATCTGCCCGATCAGAGCTATCCCTGCGCCGAAAGCGATCGCCGCGATGATATAGAGCGCCTGCGAAAACGCCTTGTCGCCCAGGCTCTGCCGCCATGCGCCGCCGAGATAGCCGGCCCAGATCACCACGAAGATCAGCGCGACGCGTAAGAGGCGTGGCATCGCCTCCCAATTGGCGGCAATGAGCGTGACGATGGCAACGCCGAGAAGCACCGCCCCCAGAACGGCCAGCGTATTGCCGAGACCGAATCCGCTGCCCTGGCTCTTGAGATCGGAGAGAAGCGCTTCCGCTGTCTCGTCGTCGATAAGGCCCTTCTTTTGCCAGCGGGCGATATAGGCCCGGACCGGGATGGGAAATGCCACGCTGCGCTCCTGATTCTCTGCGGTACGGATGGTATCAGCCTACCCCAACTCTGCCGGATCAAAAACGCCCAAGAATCAGCGCATTGGGAACCATGGCGGATTTGTGCGGCGCAGCAAATAAAATCGATTAATGACGCATTGCAGCATTTGCAGATCAGCTATGCAAACTTGGGCCTGCAACGCCGGGAAAGCCTGGATTATATCAGGGTCAACGATCGAGATAGCGATCACCGAAACAATACACCGAATAGAGGTTGACTGAGATGAACCTGATCCGCTCTTACAACAACTGGCGCCGTTACCGTGAAACTGTCGGCGAGTTGAACCGCCTTTCGAACCGCGAGCTGAGCGACCTCGGCATTTCCCGCGCCGACATCCCTTACGTCGCTCGCCAGTCCGGCGCTCGCTAAGCAACGATCCCGAACCGAAGGTCAGCGTCAGCAAAAAGTGCAGACTTTTCGGATAAGATCATGCTCCAGAACAAAAAAAGCAGTGTGCCCGTCAGACCTCGTTGAAACGGGCCGCGCTTTTGAGGAACCAAAGGACGCGTGAAGCGTCTTAGCGAATGTCGCAAGAGCTTATCCTCCTCCCAAGCTCAAGCGATTGAAGGTTGGCTTTCTCCTCCCAAGCCGACCTTACTTAAAGGCACTCGCTGTACCTCCTCCCACAGCGAGTGCCGTTAGCTCCTGGGAATATCGCAAGAGCCTCTCCTCCTCCCGAGGCTTGAGCGATCAAAGGCTGACACTCCTCCTCCCGGTCAGCCTTTACCTAACGACACCCGCCGCTCCTCCTCCCGCGGCGGGTGTTGTTTTTTGAGCTCCGCTCAGCGCTCGCCGCCGACACCTCTCCGCTTCCACTCCGAAAGCCTCATCACGTCGGGCAAACCGCCGCCGGGCTCAAACCAGGAATCGACGGCCCACAGCACACCGTGATCATCCCTAAGGACTGCCGTCCAATGGGGATATCGTCCGTCGATGAAAAATCCTCGCGATGTCCTGCGCGCCACGCGGTGATGCTTGAGCCAGCCTTTGGTCTGCAGGAATTTCAGGAAGTGATCGGTGTTGGTGGATTCGTCGATGCAATCCATCTGCCCCTTGATGCGCGCCCTGCCGAATTCCATCCTCGGCTTGTCGCGTATTCCGATAGCGGCCGTGCTGCGTTCTTCGAATATCGCCACCGCGCGGCGCACCGCGGCGCGTTCGGCTTCCGCCGATTGCTGCCCCTGTGCCATCGCCGCGGCAATTCTGTTCAAGTCATCTGACGTAAGGAGCACGCGGGTTTGATAGTAGCAGCCATAGCCATGGCAGACCCTGAAGCTCTGCGCCTGCCCGAGATTCACACCGCCAGTGAAGAACGCCCCCACGGCAAAGAAGAGCCCGATCCATGCCCGTCCCGACAGTGTTCTCCTCCCCTCCAGAGCCGCATGAGCGGTTCACCGTTGAAGCCTGAGACATAAGAGGCTAAGTGAAGCCCATGTCGAACGCAAATTCAAAACAACCTGTCCACATCATTGGCGGTGGTCTCGCCGGCTCCGAAGCTGCCTGGCAGATCGCCCAATCAGGAATTTCCGTCATCCTGCATGAGATGCGGCCCGTGCGCGGAACGGATGCGCACAAGACGGACGGGCTGGCGGAGCTCGTCTGCTCCAACTCGTTCCGCTCCGATGATGCGGAGACCAATGCCGTTGGCGTGCTGCACGCCGAGATGCGGCTTGCCGGCTCGCTGATCATGGCGAGCGCCGATGCGCATCAGGTACCCGCTGGCGGCGCGCTGGCGGTGGACCGCGAGGGCTTTTCACAGGCCGTCACCGCCAGGCTCGAAGCCCATCCGCTCATCACCATCGAGCGTGGCGAAATCACCGGCCTGCCGCCCGCCGAATGGGGCGCCACCATCATCGCCACCGGCCCCCTCACTGCGCCTGCGCTGGCCGAGGCGATCCGGGCCGAGACCGACGCCGACGCCCTCGCCTTCTTCGACGCCATCGCGCCGATCGTCCATTTCGACAGCATCGACATGAATGTCTGCTGGTTCCAGTCGCGTTACGACAAGGTGGGGCCGGGCGGCACCGGCAAGGACTATATCAACTGCCCGATGACGAAGGATGAATACGAAACCTTCGTCCAGGCGCTCATCGACGGCGAAAAGACCGAGTTCAAGGAATGGGAAGGCACGCCCTATTTCGATGGCTGCCTGCCGATCGAGGTGATGGCCGAGCGTGGCCCCGAGACGCTGCGTCACGGGCCGATGAAGCCGATGGGACTCACCAACGCGCATAATCCCACGGTCAAGCCCTATGCCGTGGTGCAGCTGCGCCAGGACAATGCGCTGGGCACGCTCTATAACATGGTCGGCTTCCAGACGAAGCTGAAATACGGCGCGCAGACCGCCATCTTCCGGCTCATCCCCGGCCTGGAGAATGCCGAGTTCGCCAGGCTCGGCGGCCTGCACCGCAATACCTATCTGAACTCGCCGGTGCTCCTTGATCGGTCTCTGCAATTGAAATCGCGGCCGGGCCTGCGCTTTGCCGGGCAGATCACGGGATGCGAAGGCTATGTGGAATCGGCGGCTATCGGCCTCCTCGCTGGCCGCTTCGCCGTCGCCGAGCATCTGGGCGGGCAGCCTTCGCTGCCGCCCGCAACCACGGCGTTCGGTGCGCTGCTCGGCCATATCACCGGCGGTCATATCGTTTCCGAGGACGAGCCGGGCAAGCGCTCCTTCCAGCCGATGAACGTCAATTTCGGCCTGTTTCCGCCGATCGAGACGCCGAAAATTGAGGGAAAGCGCCTGCGCGGCAAGGAAAAGAGCAACGCCAAGAAGCGAGCCTTAAGCGCCCGCGCGCTGGCAGACTGCCGCGCCTGGCTCGGCCTGCCACCGGTCGCGGAAGCGGCGGAGTAGAGGAACTATAATCCGCCGAGTGCCGCCCGGAACACGATCCATTGGCGGCGCAGCGGTGAAACCTCCGCGACTTCGCTTGCTGCCTCCCCGCCTTTGCGCGCGACAGCCTTGAGATAGGCCGGCACCAGCACAATCGGCAGATAGGCGGGTTTCAGCGTAGCTGGCAGAACGCTCTTCGCCTTGTCGAAAGCGGCGAGATGCTCCCGCGCCAGCGCTGCCATCGCCGCGATAACCCGACCAAGAGCCTCCTCGTCGGTACCCGCCAATAGCGCCTCCCGGCTGACGCCGACCGCTTTCAGGATATCCGCCGGCACGAAGACCTGGCCCCGCCTGCGATGCAGCGGCAGGAGCCGTATGAGGCCAGTCACGCCCTGCGCTACACCCACATGGCCGGCGAGCTCGGCAAAGCGTGGCGCGGCCTCACCGTCGAGAACGAGGCTTGCAAGCTGGATCAGGGCCGATGCGGTCTCACCGCAATAGCCCTCCAGATCGTTGCGGCTCGGCATCGGATCGTCATAGAGATCGAATATCCGCGCCTCGCAATAATTGTCCAATGCCGTTCGCGGCAGGTGATACTGATCGATCGTCTTCAAAAGTGCCGCGGCGACCGGATGGCCCGCCACCGCGCCATGCTCGGTGCCGTTGATAAAATCGCGCCACCATTGCAGCCGAACCTCGCCGGGCAGCGGGTCGTGCACCAGATCGCGGATGCGCGCTACCTCGGCGTTGAAGGCATAAAGCGCCGCCAGCCCGCCCCGCTTCTCCTCCGGCGCATAAAGCACCGAGAGATAGCGGTCGCGGTCCGCACCGCGTAGGAAGTCCATGCAATGGGTTTCGTTGGCATCCATCGCAAGCCTGTCTTAATCGACAGCGATCAGGGCGGCGGCGACCGCCCGGTCTTCGGCGAGAAGCACGTTATAAGTGCGCACCGCCGCGCCCGTGCTCATCGGATCGGCCGAGATGCGGTGCTCGCGCAGCACCGCGCGCAGATTTTCCGGCAGCCGGCGCAGATCGGTGCCCGTTCCCACCAGAAGGATTTCGATCCCGTCCGCCTCTTCGATAACCCTGCCGATATCCTCGAGCGTCGGCAAGGGCGGCGTCTTCGGTTCCCAACCATAGATGCCGGACGGCAGGCAAAGGATCGAGCCGCGATGCGACATCTCGGCAAAGCGAAACCCACCATTGCCATAGGCATCGATGGGCGCACGGCCCGGAAAATGCGCATTGCGGATTTCGATGCCTTTGGCCATGGATCAGACTTTCGCGACCGGTTGCGCCGTACCGCTCGTCGGCCCGCTGCGCGTCTTCATGCCGAGGATGACCAGAAGCGGCCCTGCAATGAAGATAGACGAGTAGGTGGCAACGACAATGCCGATACCGAGCGTCAATGCCAGCGATCGCATGTCGGCGCTGCCGAAGACATAGAGCGCGATAAGCGCCAGGAGCGTCACGAGCGAGGTGAGAACCGTGCGCGACAGGGTCTGGTTGATCGAGGCATCGACAAGCGCCGTCCGCGACACCGCATTGTTCTGCCTCAGATTATCGCGCACGCGGTCATAAATCACGACCGTATCGTTGAGCGAATAGCCGATCACGATCAGGATCGCCGCGACGCTCCATAGATTGAATTCGAGCCCGAACAGGATGAATACGCCGGCGAGGAGAATGACGTCGTGGGTCGTCGCCAGCACCGCGCCGAGCGCGAACTGCCATTGGAAGCGCAGCCAGACATAAGCGAAGATCGCAAGCAGTGACAGAGCGATGGCAAGTGTTCCCGCCCGCGACAATTGCGATGAGACTGTCGGCCCGACCACGTCGACGCGCTGGAAGCTGTATTCGTCTTCCAGTTCGCCTCGCAGTTTCACGGCGACAGTCTGCTCCGCATCCTCGCCCCCCTCCTGGCTGCCGACGGTGATCAGGACAGAGCGGGGGTTCAGCGGCTCGACCTTGAAATCGCCGATATTGAGCTCCGCCAACCGGCTTTCGATATCGGGGACATCGGCATCGCCCTGCCGGGCCTGCAATTCGATCAGCGTCCCGCCACGAAAGTCGATCCCGTAATTCATGCCGAACACGGCGAAAAGCGCGATCACGGCGGCGCATGCCAGCGTCGAGACGCCGAGCGTCACGCGACGCAACCGCATGAAGGGAATGCTGGTGCGCGACGGCACCAGCCGCAGGAACCGGCCCGGTATCCGCGTCGGCCTTGCCGCCCGGATCCATTCCGAAACCATCAGGCGGGTAAAGGTGAACGTCGTGAAAATCGTCGTGACGATGCCGATGGTGACCGTCAGTGCGAAACCCTGAACGGCTCCGCTGCCGAGGATGAAGAGCACCAGCGCGGCGATCAGCGTCGTGAGATTGGCATCGACAATGGTGCCGATGGCACGGGAAAAACCGGACGATATCGCCTGCAGCGCGGGAGCGCCGTTGCGGCTGTCCTCGCGGATGCGCTCAAAGATCAATATGCTGGAATCGACCGCCATGCCGATGGTCAGCACGATGCCCGCAATGCCGGCCAAGCCGAGCGGCGCTCCGATGAGTGACAACGCCGCCACGATCAGCGCTACATTGACCAGAAGCGCGATATCGGCAATCAATCCAAGGAGACCGTAGGACAGCACCATGAACACGGCAACGAGCAGCGCCGCGATGATGATGGCGATCCTGCCGGTGCTGGCCTGGTTCTCGCCGAGCGAGGTGCCGATGGTGCGTTCTTCCAGAACCGTGACGGGAGCGGGAAGCGCGCCCGCGCGCAGCACCACCGCAAGATTGCTCGCGCCCTGCAGGTCGAACGCACCGGAGATCTGGTGTTGACTTCCGGTTATCCGCTCCCTGATGACGGGCGCCGTGATGACCTGATCGTCTATGACCAGAGCCAGAGGCTTGCCAACATTAGCCGCAGTCGCTTCAGCCAGACGCTGTGTGCCGGCGGCATCGAGCGTCAGCTTGATACTGGCGTCCGGTGTGCCGGTAACGACCCCTGCCCCCGCATCGATGATATTCTTGCTTGAAACGATCGGATCCGTCCGCACGAGATATCCGACCGGCGGATCATCGGCGGAATAGACGACCCTGGAGCCTTCCGGTGGCGTCCCGGCTATCGCCTCGTCGACAGGCATCGATTCATCCACCAGGCTGATGGATAAATTGCCTTCAATACTGAGGATGTCCTTGAGAAGCTGGGCGTCATAAAGTCCCGGTACCTCGACCTCGATCTTATTCCTGCCCTGCTTCTCGACCAGCGGATTGTCATAGCCGAGCTCGGCGAGGCGCCGCTTCATGATCGCGATGGCGGCGTCGGTCTTGGCAGTCTCTTCCGGGGGCAATTGCAGGAGCAAGCGCGATCCGCCGGCCAGATCGAGCCCCAGCGCCACCTGGCGCTTCGGCAGCCAGTCCGGCAGAGCGGCGAGCTGCTTCTGTGACAGCAGGTTGGGAAGCGCCAGAAGCACGCCCGCCCCCACGATCAACCAGATGAGAACCGACTTCCAGCGCGAGAAATAGAGCATCGGGTGCCAATCAGTTCGGCCATGCCGCATTCAGACAGTCTCACCTGAATGCGGGATGACCATCCAAGGAGAACGGGACGTTACTTCTTGTTGTCGGCGACGGGCTCACCCTTCACCCGCACGTCGGTCACCAGCCCGCGCAGCACGCGCACCTTCACGCCATCGGCGATTTCCACCTCGAGCTCGTTGTCGTCCACGACCTTCGTAACCTTGGCGACCATACCGCCGGCCACGATGGTGTCGCCGCGGCGGATCGCCTTCAGCATCTCCTCGCGCTTCTTCATCTGCGTGCGCTGCGGCCGGATGATGAGGAAATACATGATCACGAAGATCAGGATGAAGGGCAGGATGCTCATCAGCATATCCGGACCGAAGGGCGCGCCGCCGGGGGCCTGAGCGAAAGCCGGGGTAATCATGTGAAAACTCCTCTAGAAATCATCGTTCAAACATAGTTAGCCCAGCGCAATACAATGGTTATCTCATCAAAAGCAACCAGACAAAAAACTGCCTCACACTTTTCGCGTCCCACCCCGCATGATAAGCCATCGGCGCCGCAGGGCCGGACGGCTGGCGGAGGATAAGACCAGGGGCATTGATAAAGGGCATCGAGATGACGACTGAAGATCTGCTGTCGCAAAAGCTGGACCGGTTGATCGCCGTGCTGGAGCGCATGGCGCCGCCGGCAGCCAAGCCTGCCGATCTGACGGCTGCCGATTGCTTCGTCTGGGACCCGGCCCGCCTGACGCTCGATCCCGTTGCCAGGGTCAATCGCGTCGACATCTCGCTCATCCAAGGCGTCGACAATGTCCGCGATATCTTCCTCGACAACACCCGCCGCTTCGCCGACGGGCTTCCCGCCAACAATGTGCTCCTCTGGGGTGCGCGCGGCATGGGCAAATCATCCCTCGTGAAGGCCGTCCAGGCCGCCGTCAATGTGGAAAAGCCCGGCCGCCCACCGCTCAAGCTGATCGAGATCCACCGCGAGGACATCAACTCGCTTCCCACGCTGATGAACAGCATCAAGGATTCTGAATACCGTTTCATCCTGTTCTGCGACGATCTCTCCTTCGATCATGACGACACCTCCTACAAATCGCTGAAGGCGGCGCTGGAGGGCGGCGTTGAAGGACGGCCGGCGAATGTCATCTTCTACGCCACCTCCAACCGCCGCCATCTTCTGCCGCGAGACATGATCGAGAACGAGCGCTCGACGGCGATCAACCCGTCGGAGGCGGTGGAGGAAAAGGTCTCGCTTTCGGATCGTTTCGGCCTCTGGCTTGGCTTCCACAAATGCAGCCAGGACGATTATCTGACGATGGTCGATGGTTATGCCAGCTATTTCGGCCTCAACTATGATGAGCCGAAGCTGCATGCCGAGGCGCTGGAATGGGCGACGACGCGCGGCAACCGTTCCGGCCGCGTCGCCTGGCAGTTCATCCAGGACCTCGCCGGGCGACTAGGCAGGACCATTTAGGATCTACCCTGTGACGGCCTCTAAACCGTCAGGAAGCGCCGGACCTCAGGCTTGTCGAGGCTTGCCGCGTCACCCGAATGGACGATCTCGCCGCGATCCATGATATAGACGTGATCGGCGAGTTCACGGCAGAAATCGAGATATTGCTCCACCAGCAGGATGGCGAGACCGCTCTGGTCGCGCAAATAGCGGATTGCCCGGCCGATATCCTTGATGATGGAGGGCTGGATACCCTCAGTCGGCTCGTCGAGCACGAGCAGCTTCGGCCTCGCCACCAGCGCCCGCCCGATGGCGAGTTGTTGCTGCTGGCCGCCCGAGAGATCGCCGCCCCGACGGCCGAGCATGGATTTCAGCACCGGAAAGAGCTCGAACACCTCCGGCGGCACGTTGCGCTCGCGCGGCTTTACGGCAGCATAGCCCGTCGCCAGGTTTTCCTTCACCGACATCAACGGGAAGATCTCGCGCCCCTGCGGCACATAGGCGATGCCCGTCCTCGCCCTGTCATAGGCAGGCTTGCGGTCGAGCGCACTTCCCTCGAAGCGGATCGAGCCCGATGCGATCGGCTGATGACCGACGATGGCGCGCAGCATGCTCGACTTGCCGACGCCGTTGCGCCCGAGCACACAGGTCACGGCCTGCGGCTTCACCTCGATCGAGACACCGCGCAGCGCCTGCGCAGCGCCGTAATAAAGGGAGATGTTGTCGACATTCAGCATTCCCGATTTTCCCTTCACCGCCCCAGATAGACTTCGATAACGCGCTGGTCGCCGCTCACCTGATCGAGCGAACCTTCCGCCAGCACGCTGCCCTCATGCAGGCAGGTGACCTTCACGCCGAGATCGCGGACAAACTGCATGTCGTGCTCGACCACGATGACCGAGCGGGTCTGCGCGATCTCGCGCAAAAGCAGCGCCGTCTCCTCGGTCTCGGCATCGGTCATGCCCGCCACCGGCTCGTCCACCAGAAGCAGCTTCGGGTCCTGTGCCAGAAGCATGCCGATTTCCAGCCATTGCTTCTGGCCATGGCTGAGTGCGGCCGCCAGCTCGTTGCGCCGGGCGGTCAGCCTGATCGTCTGGAGTATCTCGTCGATGCGCTCGTGTTCGGCTTTCGTCTGGCGGTGGAACAAGGCCGGGATGGCTCTGCGCGGCCCCGCCAGCGCCAACACCAGATTGTCCTCCACCGTGTGGCTTTCGAAGACCGTCGGTTTCTGGAACTTGCGGCCGATGCCGAGCTGAGCGATTTCGGATTCGTCATGCTTGGTGAGGTCGACCTTGCCGTCGAAGAACACCTCGCCCGCATCCGGCCGGGTCTTGCCCGTGATGATATCCATCATCGTCGTCTTGCCGGCCCCGTTCGGGCCGATGATGGCGCGCATCTCGCCCGGTTCGAGCACCAGCGAGAGATTGTTGATGGCGCGGAAACCGTCGAAGGAGACCGAGACGCCGTCGAGATAGAGAATGCTTGTTGCCGTTGTTTCACCGATCGTCATGGGTCACTCCGCCGGGCTTTCGACCGGATTGCCGGTGCTGGCGGGCAGAATGGCCGCTATGCTGCGGCTCTCCCGCCTTTGCCTCCACCACGCCTCCCACATGCCGACGATTCCCTTGGGCAGGAACAGCGTCGTCGCGATGAAAAGCGCTCCGAGCGCGAAGAGCCAAAGCTCCGGCAGAGCGCCGGTGAACCAGCTTTTCCCGCCATTGACGAGAAGCGCGCCGATGATCGGGCCGATAATGGTGCCGCGACCGCCCACGGCCGTCCACACCACCACTTCGATGGAATTGGCGGGCGCGAACTCGCCGGGATTGATGATGCCGACCTGCGGCACATAGAGCGCGCCTGCAATGCCGGCCATGATGGCGGAAAGCGTAAAGGCGAAGAGCTTGATATTCTCCGGCCTGTAGCCGAGAAAACGCATCCGGCTTTCCGCATCGCGCGCCGCGATCAGGAGCTTGCCATATTTGGAGCGAACCAGCGCCGAGGTGACGAGAACGCCGAGCGCCAGCGCCAGAGCGCTTGCGGCAAAGAGCACCGAGCGCGTCGTATCCGCCTGGATGTTGAAGCCAAGGATATCCTTGAAGTCGGTGAGGCCGTTATTGCCGCCGAAGCCCATATTGTTGCGGAAGAAAGCGAGCATCAGCGCATAGGTCAGCGCCTGGGTGATGATCGAGAGATAGACGCCCGTGACGCGCGAGCGGAAGGCGAACCAGCCGAAGATGAAGGCGAGCAGCCCCGGCACCGCCATGACCATCAGCATGGCGAACCAGAAATGGTCGAAACCATACCAGAACCACGGCAGTTCCTTCCAGTTGAGGAAGACCATGAAATCCGGCAGGTCCGGATTGCCATAGACGCCGCGCGCCCCGATCTGGCGCATGAGATACATGCCCATAGCATAACCGCCGAGCGCGAAGAAGGCGGCATGGCCAAGCGAGAGGATACCGCAGAAGCCCCACACCAGATCGAGCGCCAGCGCCAGCAGCGCATAGGTGAGATATTTTCCCGTCAGCGCCACCGCATAGGTCGGCATATGCAGCGGGCTCGACGGCGGAACCATAAGATGCAGCACCGGCACCACTATGGCTGCGGCGATGAGAAGTGCCAGCACGATATTGATACGGCGCTCTAGACCGCCTGCCAGAAAATGGGTGATCATGCTTCCACCGCCCTTCCCCTAAGCGCGAACAGCCCGCGCGGCCGCTTCTGGATGAACAGGATGATGAGGATCAGGACGGCGATCTTGCCCAGCACCGCGCCCGCATAGGGCTCGAGGAACTTGTTGAGCACGCCGAGTGTGAAAGCGCCGACCAGCGTGCCCCAGAGATTGCCGACGCCACCGAACACCACCACCATGAAACTGTCGATGATATAGCCCTGCCCGAGATTGGGCGACACATTGTCGATCTGCGACAGCGCCACGCCGGCAACGCCGGCAATGCCGGAGCCGAGCGCGAACGTCATGGCATCCACCCATGGCGTGCGGATGCCCATAGACGAGGCCATGCGCCGGTTCTGCGTCACCGCCCGCATCTGCAAGCCGAGCGAAGTCCGGTTCAGCGCGTAAAGAAGCAGGGTGAAGACAACCAGTGCGAAAACGACGATCCACAGCCTGTTCCAGGTGATCGTCAGTTCGCCGAGTTGGAACGCGCCCGACATCCAGGACGGATTACCTACCTCGCGATTGGTCGGGCCGAAGATGCTGCGCACCGCCTGCTGCAGCACCAGCGACACGCCCCAGGTCGCCAGCAGCGTTTCCAGCGGCCGCCCATAGAGGAAGCGGATGATGCCGCGCTCAATGACGAGGCCAACGGCTGCCGAAACCAGGAAAGCGAGCGGCAGGGCAATGGGCAGCGACCAGTCGAACAGATCGGGGCTGTATTGGCGGATCAGGTCCTGCACTACGAAGGTGGTGTAGGCGCCGATCATCACCATTTCGCCATGCGCCATGTTGATGACACCCATCACGCCGAAGGTGATCGCCAAACCGACTGCCGCCAGAAGCAGCACCGAGCCGAGCGAAATCCCGTACCAGACGTTCTGTCCCGCAGCCCAGAGCGCCAGCGTCTGCTCGATTTTGGCGATTGCGGCCGCGGCGGCGTCTTTCAGCTCACCCTGCGCGCCGGCCTCATAGGATTTGATGAGCGATAGCGCATCGCGGTCGCCGCGCGCGGCGATGGTTTCCAGGGCAGCCGTCTTTTCCGCCACGGGCGCATCGGATTTGAGCACCGCCGAGGCACGCGCCTCCGTCAGCCGCTCTTTGACATTCGCATCGGTTTCCCGCGCGATTGCCGCGTCGAGTGCCGGAATGGCGTCCGGATCGCCGGATTTGAAGATGGTTTCGGCGGCGCTCAGCCGCGCGCGCGGATCGGAAGAGGCAAGCGTCAGCCCGCCGATCGCATCGCGCACCACCCGGCGCAGCGTGTTGTTCACCTTGATCTTCTCGACCTCGGCCCGTTTGGCCTCGCCGGCGTCCTCGCCGGTCAGCGGATCCGACAGGAGATAGCCGCCGCCCTTCCTCTTGCCGATGAAGACAGCCTTGTCCGCCTTACGAACATAGAGGTCGCCCGACGACAGCGCGTCGAGCGCCCGTTCCGCGTTGGGATCGCCCGTCGCCGCGATCTCGGCCACGGTCTTCTCGATGGCCGCGAAACTATTGGCATCGGCCAAGCCGTTGAGCAGCACCTTGAGCACCGCGTCATCGGCCCGCGCCGGCGTGGCCATAACCGCGATCAGAAGGAACATCAGGCGAAGAATTCGAAAAACGGGCATCAATCAGCCTTTTCGAGCTGGATGGTTATATGCATGACGACCAGAAGATCGCCCTCTCACCGTTACGGACGGCGAGAGGGCCAGCCAGCCTTAGTTGATGCCCTTGCCGCCGCACTTGCCGGTTGCGACATTGAAATTGCCGCAGGACATCGGCGCGCGCCAATCGGCGATCAGATCCTTGGATTCCGGCAGGTAATCGGACCATTCGTCACCCGGCACGAGGCCCGGTGTCTGCCAGACGGTTTCGAACTGCCCGTCTTCCTGGATCTCGCCGATCAGCACCGGCTTGGTGATGTGATGGTTCGGCATCATCGCGGAATAGCCGCCGGAAAGGTTCGGCACAGAGACGCCGATCATGGCGTCGATCACCTGGTCGGGCTCGGTCGTGCCGGCCTTCTCCACCGCCTTTACCCACATGTTGAAGCCGATGTAATGGGCTTCCATCGGGTCGTTGGTCACCCGCTTGTCGTTCTTGGTGAAAGCGCGCCATGTCTCGATGAACTCGGCATTGGCATCGGTATCGACGGACTGGAAATAGTTCCATGCCGCAAGATGGCCGACGAGCGGGCCGGTATCGAGGCCTGCAAGTTCTTCCTCACCCACCGAGAAGGCGATGACGGGGATATCCTCAGCCTTGATGCCCTGGTTCGCCAGTTCCTTGTAGAAAGGAACGTTGGCGTCACCGTTGATGGTCGACACAACGGCGGTTTTCTTGCCGGCCGAGCCGAAATTCTTGATGTCGGTGACGATCGTCTGCCAATCGGAATGACCGAATGGCGTGTAGTTGATCATGATGTCCTCGTCGGCCACGCCCTTGGATTTCAAATAGGCCTCGAGAATCTTGTTGGTGGTCTGGGGATAGACGTAGTCGGTACCGGCGAGCACCCAGCGCTTCACCGAACCGCCCTCCTCGCTCATCAGATAATCGACGGCGGGAATGGCCTGCTGGTTCGGCGCGGCACCCGTGTAGAAGACGTTGCGCTGGCTTTCCTCGCCCTCATATTGCACGGGGTAGAAAAGGATATTGTCAAGTTCCTCGAAGACCGGCAGCACCGATTTGCGCGACACGGAGGTCCAGCAGCCGAACACCGCCGCCACCTTGTCCTTGGAAATCAGGTCGCGGGCCTTTTCTGCAAAAAGCGGCCAGTCCGAAGCCGGATCGACGACGACCGCTTCGAGCTTCTTGCCGAGCACGCCGCCCTTCTTGTTCTGCTCGTCGATGAGCATCAGCATGGCGTCCTTCAGCGTCGTCTCGGAAATCGCCATGGTGCCGGAAAGCGAATGCAGGATGCCGATCTTGATCGTGTCGCCCTCGGCTTGCGCCAGCGACGGCCAGGCAAGGCCGGACGCTATGGCGGCAGCCGCCAGGGATTTCGTGAAACGTGCGGTCATGCCCCTCATGTTTTCCATCTCCAGTGGTTTGTTTGGACGTCAGTTGTCAAAGCAACTGTCGTGCCAAAGCCGTGGGAGGACCGCTTGTGCTTGTTTTCCAAGGCCTTTGGCGACCGACGCCGCAGGATGCGCGGTAAGCCGCGGCAGCATGTCGGTTTATTATGCGCCGCTCCCGCATATTGCCTAAAATTTGAACATGCCGAGACTTTAGCCAGTCACCGTTTTTAACACGCGCTGAACAAACTGTTTATTTCTCGTTCATGGAGGGTTCACCCAAGGGCTCCTATATCACCCCCGCATTGAAAATTCGGGGGTGAGGAAGCATGAGAACCGCTTTGCTGAAGGCATTTTTGACGACCTTGGCCGTCATTGTCTTTTGTGAGCTGGTTTGCTGTGCCGTGCTGTGGTGGATGGGCGCCGAGATCACCGCCTTTCCGCTCATTATGACGGCCACCCTTCCCGCCGTCACCGCCTTTCCCAATGCGCTTTACACCTATCTGCAGAACCACAAGCTGAAGGCGGCGCTGCAGGAATTGAAGCTGGCGCATCAGCAATTGCAGGCGAAGTCCCGCATTGACCACATGACGGGCCTGCTCAACCGGGGCTCCTTCTTCGACGCGATGAAGATCAGCCGCTCGCGGATCGAGACTGGCGCGGTCCTCGTCATCGACGCCGATCATTTCAAGAGCATCAACGATACCTACGGCCACGCGATCGGCGACCGCGCGCTCAAGATCATCGCATTCGCGCTGCAGAACGTTACCCGCAAGGGGGACATCGTCGGCCGGATCGGCGGAGAGGAGTTCAGCATCTTTCTGCCCTGCGCATCACCCGAAACCGCGTCGCGCCTGGCGGAGCGGATACGCACCGAGGTGGAGAACACGTCCTTCTATACGGCGGCGAACCAGATACACCCGCTGACCATCAGCATCGGCGGCGCCATGGCGCCCAAGCATGAATCGAACTCGCAGGTGCTGAGCAAGGCGGATAAATGCCTCTACCAGGCCAAGCAGCGCGGGCGCAATTGCGTGGTCTTCGACGAAAGCGATCAGTCCGCCACGGTCACGCCTCTGCATACGCGGCTGGCCGCCGCCAACGAGCGTGACTTGCCTGGGAGATAACCCGGACAGGGGTCATAGAGAGCCGGAAGATGACGGCGCCGCCGCCGCCTCGCGCCGCCGTCGGTTTCAACCAACCGCAGCGGCAAGCCGCTTATTTGGCTCCGAGGCTGTTTCGTCAGGACGCAACGTCAGAACCGACACGCCGGAAACCGTAACGGCAACGGTGTGCTCGAACTGTGCGGAAAGCGACCCGTCTTTCGTCACAACGGTCCAGCCGTCAGCCTCGGTTTTCACATTCCGCCGGCCTCGATTGAGCATCGGTTCGATCGTGAAGACCATGCCCTCACGAAGGACGAGGCCCGTTCCCGGCTTTCCGAAGTGCAGAACCTGTGGTTCCTCATGCATCTCCCGGCCAATGCCGTGACCGCAATATTCACGCACCACGGAATAGCCGTTTCGCTTGGCATGCCGTTCGATTGCCCAGCCGATATCTCCGAGCCGCGCGCCCGGGCGAACCGCCCGGATGCCCATCCACATGGCTTCATAGGTGGTCTGGACCAGTCTCCTGGCGGCTGGATTCACCTCGCCAACCAGATAAGTCTTGCTGGAATCCGCGATATAGCCGTTCTTCTCAAGCGTAATGTCGAAATTGACGATGTCGCCGTTCTGAAGCACGTCCGATTGCGATGGAATGCCGTGGCAGACCACATCGTTCACCGAAGAATTCAATACAAAACCATAGCCGTACTGGCCCTTGCTCGCGGGTCGAGCCTGGAGATCGTGAACGATGAAATGCTCGATCATGTCATTGACTTGAAGTGTCGACATACCCACGAGCGAGGTTCGATCCAGCAGCCCGAATACGGACGCCAGCAGCCGGCCGGATTCGGCCAGCAGCGCCAATTCCCGAGGTTGCTTCGTCATGCTTCGCTTAACGCCAGTGGCTGAGCCAAAACGCCTGCGGAACTAAGCTCACGCTCGATGATCTCGGCGAAGCTGAGTGTCGGATTGGTCTCGCACAGCATGCCGATCTTGATCCAGTAGACAGCCTGCGCGTTGATCGAACGACACGACACCTTGCTCGCCCTGCGTAGCTGATCGTGCAGATCATCATCTATGTTCACGATACCCATCGAGGGGGCTCCATATATAGTTCGTATATGGAACGTATATAGGCCATATATGAGAAAGCCAAGGGCAGTATCAGAAAGCACGCGCTTGCCCTGGCGGGTCAGGTGCTTAATCCCAGACCTCAACCTCCTCCTCCGACCAGCCGACAGGTGTGAAGCCCATCTTCTGGTAGAGCTGGAGCGCGCGCGGATTGTCGAGCGAATTGGTGTGGATCGTCACCTTCTGCGGCCCGTGCGACCAGGCGGCGGCAATCGCCTCGGAGAGGAAGAAGCTGCCAAGCCCTCGCCCCTGGAAATCCGGCACCAAGCCGAAATAGAGGATTTCCGCCTCTTCCGGCATCCGGGCGAGGTCGATTTCAGCAAAGCCCGCCGGACAGCCATCGGCATAGAGCACGTGGATTTCAGTGGTCTCGGCATTGATCACGGCCGAAACCTCGGCATCGCTCTGCCTTCGCCGCATCATCCAGTGATGCGGCCTGCCGACCTGCTCATAGAGATAGCGGTAATAATGCACCGGGATATCGGTCGCCCGCATGATCGCCAGCCTGATGCCGATCGGCGTCGGCACGGAAACCGTGCTGCGCTCGGCCATCTCCAGATGAGTGATCCTGGCGGTCAGTTTCCTGGGCTCGTTTGACATGCCTATTTTGCCTTGCCCGTTTCGACTGGTGTGTCGGCGCGGCTGCCCCATTCGCTCCACGAGCCATCATAGAGCAGATTGTCCTTATGGCCGAGGGACTGCAGCGCAAGCGTGATCACCGCCGCCGTCAAACCCGAACCGCAGGATGTCACCACGGGTTTCGCGAGATCGATGCCGGCCTGGCCGAAGACCTCCTTCAGCGCGTCCAGATCTTTCAATTCGCCGTTCTGCGAAAGGCTCATCACCGGAACATTGCGCGCGCCCGGCATATGGCCTGAGCGCATGCCAGCCCGCGGTTCCGGCTCCTCGCCGCTGAACCGGCCGGCGCTACGCGCATCGGCGATCTGCATCGAGCTGCTCTCAACGATCTCCCGCATCTTCTGGAAGCTCGCGACCTGTTCCATGTCGCGTTTGGCAATGAAGGTGGAGGGCGCGATCTTCGTCACTTCCGCAGTGACCGGTCGCCCCTCCGCCTTCCAGCGGTCGAACCCGCCATCAAGCACGAAGACCTGTCTGGCTCCCATGAGGCGGAACAGCCACCACACGCGCGGCGCGGTGAACATACCCGGCCCGTCATAGACGACGATCGTGTCGTCGGCGGTGATCCCCATCGAACTTGCTTCCTGCGCGAAATCCGTCTCTGACGGAATGGTGTGCGGCAGGCCGGAGGAATGATCGGCGACCTTGTCCTGATCGAAGAACACGGTGCCCGGAATGTGTGCGGCATCGTACTCCACGCGCGGATCGCGGTTCTGCGCCGGCAGATACCAGGAGGCATCAATGATGGAGAGGCCGGGCGTATGCAAACGCTTCTCCAGCCAATCGGCCGAAACGACGAAGGGGCTTTTCGCGCTCATATCATTATTCTCCTGCAGGCAAGCTGCCGAAGCGGATACGGAAACGCCGGTTTTCCTTACCCTTCTTCTCGATCTTGCCGATGTGGATTTCGCCCACTTCCTGCGTTTCCGACACATGCGTGCCGCCGCAGGGCTGTGAATCGACCGCCCCGTCCTCGCCGATCAGAACGAGCCTGATCTGGCCGTTACCCATTGGCGGACGGACATTCTTCGACTTCACCAGCCCCGGATTGGCCGAAAGTTCCTCATTGGTGATCCAGCGGGTGATAACAGGCGCATTGGCCCGAACCATCTCCATCAGCCGTTCAGTCACATTCTCCTTGGTATATGAAGGATCCGGCAGATCGAAATCGATCCGGCTTTCCTCCTCGCCCACCGCAGCACCGGTGATCGGGAACGGACAAGCGACGGAAAGCAGGTGACAGGCCGTATGCATCCGCATCAGGCGGTAGCGCCTGGGCCAGTCCACATGCAGCACCAGCTTTTCGCCGATCTCCGGCACGGCTTGCTCCTCCGTCGGAACATGGATGATCTCGTTCTTCGTCTCGCCCGTCACAGTGGCCGCGATCTGGATGCGCGAGCCGTCTGCGCGCTCGAAATGGCCGGTGTCGCCGGGCTGACCGCCCGACGTGGCATAGAAATTCGTCTGGTCGAGGATGATGCCGCCGCGATCGTTGATGGCGACCACCGCTCCCTCCGCAGTCGAGAGATAGGCATCGTCGCGGAAAAGTGCCTTTGTCTCATATGCCATGGTTCAAACAGCCTCATAGGGAATGGCGATATCGGCCTTTGTTTCCAGCCAGCCGGGGACCGGCAGGTCCTTCGCACGCAGGAAATCCGGATTGAACATCTTCGACTGGTAACGATTGCCGTAGTCGCAGAGCACCGTGACGATGGTATGGCCCGGCCCGAGATCACGCGCCAGCCGGATTGCCCCGGCGATATTGATGCCCGAGGAGCCGCCAAGGCAGAGCCCCTCCTCCGTCACCAGATCGAAAACGATCTCCAGCGCTTCCGCATCCGAGATCCGATAGGCGAAATCAGGTGTGAAATCTTCGAGATTTGCCGTGATGCGCCCCTGCCCGATTCCTTCGGTGATCGAGCTTCCCTCGGCCTTCAGATCGCCCCCCGTATACCAGGAATAAAGCGCCGCACCATAGGGATCGGCGAGGCCGATCTTGATCTTGTCATTCTTGGCCTTGAGCCCCATGCCGACACCGGCGAGCGTGCCGCCCGAGCCGACCGCGCAGATGAACCCATCAACCTTGCCGTCCGTGTCGCGCCATATCTCCTCGGCCGTTGTCTCGATATGCGCATCGCGGTTCGCCTGATTATCGAACTGGTTCGCCCAGATCGCGCCGGCAGGCTCGCTCTTTGCGAGCTGCTCGGCAAGGCGGCCCGACAGGCGCACGTAATTGTTCGGGTTCTTGTAGGGAACGGCCGGCACCTCGATCAGCTCCGCGCCGAGCAGACGCAGCGCATCCTTCTTTTCCTGGCTTTGCGTTTCAGGAATGACGATGACTGTGCGGTAGCCGAGCGCCTTGGCGACCATGGTGAGGCCGATGCCGGTATTGCCCGCCGTCCCCTCGACGATGACGCCGCCGGGCTTGAGCAATCCCTTCCGTTCCGCGTCGCGGATGATGTAGAGCGCAGCGCGATCCTTGACCGACTGGCCCGGATTGAGGAACTCCGCCTTGCCGTATATCTCGCAGCCGGTGATCTCCGACGCTTTTCTCAGCTTTATCAGCGGGGTGTTTCCGATCGCGTCGATCACCGTATCCAGCATCGCGAATATCCTTTTTGTGATTTTCCGCGAAACTATTGGCAGGAGCAGCCCTGTTCAAGCGCCGCGTGAACAAATTCTTGCGAATGCAGATGTTTCCCGGTTTCCACCCATGCGAAAAAAGCCCCGCTGCGGCTACGCAACGGGGCTTGATCATTGCTCTTGATGAAATTGATCAGGCAGCCTTGGCGCCCGCGCCGCGCCGCCTGCGGCGGAACGGCTTCTTCTTCTGCGGGGCCCGCTGATCACCGGATCCGTCATTGCTCCAGATCTTCTCGCGGTTTTCACGGCGCTCGCCATGCGGTCTTGCATGATCGCGATGACCGGGCTTCTGACCCGATTTTGGCCTGTTGCGGTTATCAGCCGGACGCTGGGCTGCCGCCTCCGTCTTTTCCGCCTTCGGCTTGACCGGAAGCGGACCGACCGGGGCCGGAGCCTCCTTGACCGGCAGCTTCATGCGGATCACCCGCTCCACCGCACGAAGTTTGGCATTTTCGGCCGCCGGATCGTAAAGCGTGATCGCGGCACCGGAAGCGCCGTTGCGGCCCGTGCGGCCGATACGGTGCACATAGCTTTCCGGCTCGTCCGGCAGGTCGTAATTGACGACATGGCTGATGCCCACCACGTCGATGCCGCGCGCGGCGATATCGGTCGCCACGAGGATGCGCACAGAGCCATCCTTGAAGCCGTTGAGGGCACGCTGGCGCGCGTTCTGCGATTTGTTGCCATGGATCGCGGCGACTTCGTAACCGTCACGCTCCAGATTGCGGGTCACGGCATCGGCGCCATGCTTGGTGCGGGTGAAGACGATGACCGACGCCATCGACTGATCCGTCAGCATGCCCGACAGCACCCGCTTCTTCTCCTTGGTCGGAACCGGATGCAGCACCTGCGTGATCTCGGCCGCGGTCGTGCCCTGCGGGGCAACCTCCACACGCACGGGATCGCGCAAGAGGCCGGCGGCGAGCGACGCCACTTCCTGCGGCATAGTGGCCGAGAACAGCGCGGTCTGACGATCCTTGCGCGTCGCCTTGGCGATGCGCTTCACATCGTTGATGAAGCCCATGTCGAGCATGCGGTCGGCCTCGTCGAGCACCAGCCAGTGCGTATCGGAAAGATCGATGCAATTCTCGCGCACCAGATCCGTCAGCCGGCCTGGCGTGGCGATAAGAACATCGACGCCGGGCTGCATCTTCTTGATCTGGGTGAGGCGCGACACGCCGCCCAGAACGAGTGCGGTGGAGACATGCGCACCTTTCGACAGCGTGCGGATCGTCTCTTCGATCTGCACAGCGAGTTCGCGCGTCGGAGCGAGTATCAGCGCGCGCGCCGTCTTGGCCCTGCGCTTGTCGCCAAGGCCGATGATCTTCGCCAAGATCGGCAGGCTGAACGCCGCCGTCTTGCCCGATCCGGTCTGCGCGATGCCGAGGATGTCGCGGCCTTCGATCTGCGCGGGGATTGCCTGCGTCTGGATCGGCTTCGGCTCGCTCATGCCGGCATTTTCCGTGGCCTTCAGAAGCACGCCGGTAATGCCCAATGCGGCAAAGCCGCTGTTTTCAATATTTTCCAATTCAATCTCTTTTCAAGCGGAAGCCGGCTATTCCGGTCCGCAAAACAACAGACGGCAGGCGCAACCTGCCGACAATTCTCTTTTTCGGTAAACGACGAAGCGCTGGAACTTGAAAAGCCCAAACGCGACTTGCGCTGCCGTGCCCGAAGCCTTTGCTTCGGAACCCTCGTCCGTCCACGGCTTATTCCGGGATGGACAAGTCAGACGCAACGAAGTCCTGCAGCGCACGGTCTCGAAAAATTACTGACTTTCCGAGGAGATCATGCGCACCAATGTGGGGAAAGCCGGATCGGTCCGGCCCAAGCGCCTGCCCGTCATATGGAGGCATTCGGCGCAAAAAGCAAATGAATATTGTGCAACGCAAAAATAACAGGACGAAAACGGCATGCGCCACTCACTCCGTGGCAGCCTTTTCCGCCATCTCCTGGAGCTTCATCATCGTATTCCAGTTGCGCGCGGTTGCAGGCACTTTCAGCAAGCGCTCCACGCTCTTCGCTAGCTTGGATATTCCCGCCCCGTCCGGCGTATGCAGATAGGCGACGGAGCCGATGACGGCGACCCGCTCCCCGTCTACCTGCCGGGATTCCAAAAGCTTCACCGCTTCCGGTGACGGCTCCGCCTCCAGCACAAAAACATGTAAGGTTGTGGGCTCACTCACCGCGTCCGGAAACGGATTGGCTGCGACGATCTCCGACCAATGCCGCGCGTTGCGTACGATGATCTTCTGCGGCCTACCGAAACGCTGCTCGACTATCTCGCCGACCTTCGCGACCACGGCTTCCTGGTCGAGATCGGATGTCAGGACCACATTTCCTGTCTGGATATAGGTGGCGACATTGCCGAAGCCGGCATCCAAAAGCGCCTCCTTCAACGGCTGCACCGAAAGCTGGTTGGCACCGCCGATAGCGCGGAAAAGCACGATGAACACCGTCATAGCCGGCTCTTCCTAGATGATGAAATCCGCCAGCACTTCATTATCCGTGATATCCTGATAGGACCAACCAGCTTCCTGAAAACGTTTGTTCAAGATGATGAAATTATTGCGGTTCTTTGTCTCGATGCCGATCAGCACCGAGCCGAAATTGCGCGCCGATTTCTTCAAGTATTCGAACCGCGCGATATCGTCCTCGGGGCCGAGCAGATCGAGAAACGAGCGCAGCGCGCCCGGCCGCTGCGGAAAGCGGAAGATGAAATATTTCTTCAGGCCCTCATAGCGCAGCGCCCTTTCCTTCACATCCGGCAACCGTTCGAAATCGAAATTGCCGCCGGAGACCACCAGGACGATGCGCTTGCCCTTCAGCTCGCTCTTCTTGAAATCCTTCAGCACATCAATCGCCAGCGCGCCCGCCGGCTCCAGCACGACGCCCTCGATATTGAGCATCTCGGTAATGGTGCCGCACAGCCGGTTTTCTGGAACCAGAAATACGGCATCCGCGTCGAAACCCCTAAGAAGCTTGAAGTTTTCCTTGCCGATCTCGGCAACGGCGGCGCCGTCGACGAAATTGTCGACATGGTTGAGCTTCACCCTCTTTCCCGCTTCGAGGCTGCGCTTGAGGCTCGGCGCGCCCTTCGGCTCCACGAAGCGGAAACGCGTCTTCCAGCCGAGTTCGGTCAGATAGCGGGTGACGCCCGCCGAAAGCCCGCCACCGCCGACCGGCAGGATCATCAGGTCGGGCGCTTTACCGTCGGGAAGCCGCACCGCGATCTCATGCGCCACCGTCGCCTGCCCCGCAATGATTTCGGCGTGATCGAAAGGCGGCACCATCATCCCGCCCTTCTCGGCGGCATAGGCCTGCGAAGCGGCATAGCACTCGTCGAAAATATCACCGACAAGCCGGATTTCGATGAAATCCCCGCCGAAAGCCCGCGTCTTGTCGATCTTCTGCTGCGGCGTCGTCACCGGCATGAACACCACGCCACGCCGCGCGAAATGCCGGCAGACAAAAGCAAAGCCCTGCGCATGATTGCCGGCCGAGGCGCAGACGAAAACCGTGTCGGGGGCGCAATTCTTGATCGCCGCAGAAATGAAATTGAACGCGCCCCTGATCTTGTAGGAGCGCACCGGCGACAAATCTTCACGCTTCAGCCAGATCTCAGCGCCATATTTGCGCGAGAGATAATCATTGATCTGCAATGGCGTCTCGGGAAAGAGCGCGCGCATCCTCTCGGTGGCGCGCTCGACGCTGCTCACGAATCCGGTCATATGAAGAGATCTACTTTCTCGAAGGTGCGGACATCGATGATGCCGATATCCGATATGCGCAATTCGGGGATGACCACCAGCGCCAGCAGCGAATGCTGCATATAGGCGTTGTTGAGCGTGCAGCCCATCGCCCGCATCGCCGCGACCAGCTTGTCGGCCTTGGCCGCGACCTTTTCGGCCCGCTCGTCCGACATGAGCCCGGCGATCGGCATCTCGACCAGCGCCAATTCGCGCCCCTTGGAGAAGAGCACGACCCCGCCGCCGACCTCGCCCAGCCGGTTGGCGGCTTTGGCCATATCGTCCTTGTTGGTGCCTACCACGATCATGTGATGGCTGTCATGCGCCACCGTCGAGGCGAGCGCGCAATCGAGCGTATAGCCGAAACCCGAGACGAAGCCGTTGGTGACAACACCTGTTCCCCTGTGCCTTTCGACGAGCGCGATCTGACAGACATCGTTGCGCCGGTCCATGCCGACGATGCCGTTGATCACCGGCAGCTCGGCTTCCAGCGCACGCGTCGGCGCCTGGTTCTCGATGACCCCGATGACCCGCGCAGTGACGGTCTTGCCCGGCTTTGGTGCTGCGATATCAAAGTCTTTCGCCGAAATCCTGCGGCCGAGCTTGACCGTATTCTTGGCGCTTTTTGGATAATTATATGCCGGTATGTCGGCGAGAAGCCTGCCCTTTTCGGCAAGCAGCACCCCGCGCCCATAGACCCGGTCGATCGTCAGCGCCGGCAGGTCGGATACAACAAGGAAATCGGCAAGCCGCCCCGGCGTGATCGAGCCGATCTCCCGCTCCAGCCGGAAGTGCTGCGCGGTATTGAGCGTCGCCATCTGGATCGTCGTCACCGGCTTCAGCCCCTGCGCGATGGCGTGGCGCACCACCCGGTCCATATGGCCTTCATGAACCAGCGTGCCGGAATGGCTGTCGTCGGTGCAAAGGATGAAATTTCTGGGATCAAGCCCCTGCTCCGTCACCGCCTTGATCTGGCTTGCCACGTCGTACCAGGCGGAGCCGAGCCTGAGCATCGCCCGCATCCCCTGGCGGACGCGCGCGATCGCATCCTCGACACGCGTGCCCTCATGATCATCCTCCGGCCCGCCGGCGATATAGCCATGGAAAGCGCGGCCAAGCTCCGGCGAGGCATAGTGCCCGCCCACCGTTTTGCCCGCCTTCGCGGTCGCGTCGATCACGCCGCGCATGGTGGCGTCATTGCCGGCGACGCCCGGAAAATTCATGACCTCGCCGAGCCCGATGATATTGGGCCAGGTCATCGCCTCAGCGACTTCCCCCGCCCCGATCGAAGCGCCTGCATTCTCCAGCCCCGGCGCCGACGGCACACAGCTCGGCATCTGCACCTTGACGTTGATGGGCATCGCCGATGCCTCGTCATGCATCAGCCGCACGCCTTCGAGCCCCAGCACGTTGGCGATCTCGTGCGGATCGATGAACATTGAGGTCGTGCCGTGCGGAATGACGGCGCGGGTGAACTCCGTCACCGTCACCATGCCGCTTTCGACATGCATATGCGCGTCGCAGAGCCCCGGCACGAGATAGCGTCCCTCCGCATCGACCACCTTTGTCGAAGGGCCAATGCAATGCGCCGCGTCATGGCCGACATAGGCGAAGCGCCCGGCGGCAACCGCAATGTCGATGCCGGCGATGATCTCGCCGGAATAGACGCTGACGAGCCGCCCATTGCGCACGACGAGGTCGGCATGCTTTCGTCCCATCGCCACATCGACGAGCAGTGGGGCGGTTTCGACCCAGGATTTCGGCTGCGATCTGGCCTTCTCGGCGGATGTTTTGCTGGCTGCGGGCAAGAGACGACTCCATGTTTCGCCGAGTTTGCCAATGTTGCACGCGCATTTCCAGTTCCGTTTGGGAAAATGCGCCCCAAACGCAGTATGGACGGCCAAGTTGCAAACATTGACTTGACCGAATCCCTCAGGTGATTGAAAGAAAAGGCGTGCGGACGTGGCGAAACTGGTAGACACAAGGGACTTAAAAAGTCTTTTTTCTACCATCCCGCAAAAAAGTTTTGAGGGCCAAAAACATAGGTTACTCAATGCCTTAGAGGCATGACAGTTTGGAGGGTGAAGAAGGTCGATTCGAAGCTAGGTGCAGAATAGGTGCAGAGAGCGAAGGAACGAATCGGCGGCAATAGGCGGACGTGGCGAAATCGGTAGACGCAGCAGACTTTAGAAATTGGAGTGCCCGCGGGGAAATCCGTGGAGTAGAACCGCTCAAAGTCGGGGAACGCTAACGGGCAGATGCCCTAGGCCAATCCCGAGCCAAGCCCTCTTCGAGGGAAGGTGTAGAGACTGGACGGGCGGCGCCTAAAGCTTTCGGGCCACGGTGAAGGGACAGTCCAGACCACGAACGCCGGAAGGCGGCGGCGAAAGTCGAAGTGGTACGAAAATCTGCTTCTCTATGAGAGTACGGGTTCGAGTCCCGTCGTCCGCACCATCACCTGCCGGAGTGTGACCTCTCGTCTCCGACGTGCTTTGCGGGGCCAGGTCGGCAAAGCGTTCCGAATCGGAGAGTCGATCATGCACTTTCCGCAAATAACCTGATCAGCCAGTCGATGAAGACGCGCACCCGTGGCGAAAGCTGCCGGCTGCGCGGATAAAGCAGGGAAACCGGCGTACTGGTCGGCGGAAAAGGCGAAAGCACCTCGACCAGCGTGCCGGCAGAAAGATCGTGCGTTGCGTGATAGCGGGGGATCTGGATCAGGCCGAGCCCCAGCCGAGCGGTTGAGATATAGCTCTCCGCCGCATTGACGGTTACCGTCGCGGGAATGGTGATATTGCGCACCGTCCCGTCCACCATGAACTCTAGCGGAAGAGCGGCGATGCTGCCGGTCGTGCGGAACCCGACCATTCGGTGGCCGTCGAGCTTTTCCGGATGCTCGGGCCGGCCGAATTTTTCGATATAGGCGGGCGAGGCAAGCGTGACCTCGTTCAACATGGCGACGCGTCGGGCGATCAGGTCGCTGTCCTGCGGTGTGCCGACCCGCAGCACGCAGTCTATGCCCTCGCGGACGAGATCGACCAGCCGGTCGCCCTCGCTCATGTAGAATTCGATCTCCGGATAAGTTTCCAGAAAGGACGGCAGGTTCGGCAGCACAAAATGCCGGGCGAGCGTGCCGTGCACATCCACGCGCAGTAGGCCCTTCGGTTTAATGCCGGCAAACGCGCCCTCGGCATCCTCGATATCGGCGAGAATCGCAAGACACCGCTGGTAATAGGCCTCGCCATCCAGCGTCGGGCTGACATGCCGCGTAGTCCTGAGCAGCAAGCGCACACCGAGGCGAGCCTCCAGATCCTTCACCGCATCGCTCACCGTCGAGCGTGGCAGCCCCGTGTCCTGAGCTGCCAGCGTGAAGCTGCGGCGTTCGACGACGCGGGCGAAGACATGCATGGCATCAAATCGGTCCATGAGTTTTGTTCGCAATATTCGGATAGTGATGCCGAAAAATGCCTGATTATCCGCAGATGGGGAAGCGCCATCTTCTCCTCATCGAAAACGCGCTGCGGCGCAAAACCGAAGGAGAAGAAAATGTCTGCCAATCAGAACAAGGTCGCCATCGTCACCGGCGCTTCGCGCGGCATTGGCGCAGCGATTGCCGAGCGTCTCGGCAAGGACGGGTTCACTGTCATAGTCAATTATGCTGGTAATGCCGCCGCGGCCGAAGACGTCATCCGCAAGATCGAGCAGGCTGGCGGCAAAGCCGTCACCGCTCAGGCCGACGTTGCCGATGCGGATGCCGTCCGCCACATGTTCGACGGTGCGCAGGCCACGTTTGGCGGCGTCGACGTCCTCGTCAACAACGCCGGTATTATGCGGCTGGCGACACTCGCAGACAGCGACGATGCGCTGTTCGATCAGCAAGTCGCTATCAACCTCAAGGGCAGCTTCAATACGCTGCGCGAGGCGGCGAAGCGGCTGCGCGAAGGCGGGCGGATCATCAATCTCTCGTCCAGCGTCGTCGGCCTCTACCAGCCGACCTATGCGGCCTATGCGGCGACGAAGGCGGGTGTCGAGGCGATCACGCACGTACTCTCCAAGGAACTGCGCGGCCGCAACATCACCGTCAACGCGATTGCTCCGGGACCGACCGCCACCGCGCTGTTCCTCGACAGCAAGCCCCAGGCCGTGATCGACAACCTCGCCAAGCTCGCGCCGCTCGAGCGCCTCGGCCAGCCCGAGGATATTGCCGCAGCGGTTTCCTTCCTCGCCGGGCCAGATGGCGGATGGATCAACGGCCAGGTTCTGCGCGCGAACGGCGGGATCATCTGATCCCGCCCGCCCAGTCAATATCGACATCGAAAGGAACTCATCATGAACAAGAAGATCATCCTCATCACCGGCGCATCGAGCGGATTCGGACGGCTGACGGCGGAGGCTTTGGCCCGCGCGGGACACACCGTTTACGCATCCATGCGTGACGTCACGGGAAAGAACGCGAAGAATGCGGCCGAAATGGCCGCCATCGCAGGGTCGGACATTCGCCCCATCGAGCTCGACGTGCAGTCGGAAGAGTCGGCGAACGCTGCCATAGAGAAGGTCATCGTCGATCACGGGCGCATCGACGTCGTGGTGCACAACGCGGGGCACATGATGTACGGGCCGGCCGAAGCCTTCACGCCGGAGCAGTTCGCCCAGCAGTACGATGTGAACGTGCTTGGGACCCAGCGCGTCAACCGCGCGGCGCTGCCGCACATGCGCAGGGCCAGGAACGGTCTTCTGGTGTGGGTGTCGAGCTCTAGCGTCGCCGGAGGAACGCCACCCTATCTCTCGCCCTATTTCGCGGCAAAGGCTGCGATGGACACGCTTGCGGTCCAATATGCCCGCGAGCTGGCCCGGTGGGGCATCGAGACTTCGATCATCGTGCCAGGCGCCTTCACCAAGGGCACCAATCACTTCTCGAATGCGGGGCACCCGGCCGATACTGCGCGACTTGGCGAGTATGAGAACGAGGGGCCATATCAGGGCTTCGGTGAGTATGTTCAGGAGGCTTTTGCCAAAATCGTTCCTGACGATGCAAACGTTCAGGGCGTTGCCGACGCGATCGTCGAGATCGTCGACACGCCGCTCGGCAAGCGTCCATTTCGTGTGACATACGATCCGACCCATGACGGGGCCGATGTGAGCTTCGCCGTGGTCGACAGGATCCGTGCCGAGATGCTGCATCGCGTCGGTCTATCCGACCTGCTGCATCCGGCCGTCCAAGAGAAGAATTAAGAAGCCATCTGAAATCGCAGGGCAGATCGGCTGGCCGGTGGCGAAGCGGTTGCTCGCCCCCGGCCAGTCGTTGCGGGCAACCGAGTTCAACGTGAAGATTGTGCTTGACACGTCGGATGCTGGTGCTCCGCACCGCGCTATGCGCGGTGACATTTCTCACAATTGATCAGATCAATCGGCGATTGTGATAATGATCTTGCCAAAGCCGTGCGAGCGGGATGTCAGGGCGCGCCTCGCCTCGCTCATCGTGGATTCGCCGAAATTCTCAATCGCGCCGCTCCTCCCTGCAGAAGGGGTCGGCCGAAACGAAGGTTCGGCTGCAGGCGAAGGCATTCTCCCCCTGCGTGCATACTTATTCGATATTTAGTATCTAAACTTACTCCAGGTTCATCCTTGAAGACTATTTTAGTCGCCCATACGCGGCTGCCAGGACGGGTTGGTGGTCAGTTGTTTTGCTCGAACTTGAAAACCGAATCTTACGATTGATTGCGAACGGATCCTCCTTGGAGGAGACGGCGCGCGAACTTTGTCTGGAAATGGAAGCGAGACTACCCGGAGTGATATGCTCCATTGTGAGCGTAGACTCCGCGGCAATGCTTCGCCAGCTTGCGGCACCAAGTCTGCCCGATCCTTTCAGCGCGGCCATCGACGGGGTTATGATCGGTCCGGACGTCGGCTCTTGCGGCGCGGCTGCCTACCTGCGGACCGCCGTTCTGGTCACACGGACATAGCCTCTGATCCGAAATGGACGATGTATCGCGATCATGTCCTGGGCCGGGGGCTGATGGCCTGTTGGTCCTCGCCCATCATGGGAGACGATGGGGAGCCGGTGGGTGCTCTAGCGCTCTATTTTCCAGAGATGCGTGGCGATCGAAGCCGAGGTTCAGGCAAGCCAGCTATACAATGGGCTGCAGGCTCGGTCAGGGTTACACCTTCTCGCATCCCGTCGATCGTGTCGCGATGCTGAAGCTCCTCCGTCAGCGCGCCCAGTGGCTTGAAGGGGCGACGCCACTTCGTGCTCAAGAGGCTCTTCGCAATCACGCACCACTTGGTCCAGGGTCGAGAATTGCTCGCACAGGGACAAATTGAGACTTTCAGTGTGATTGCGAGTGAACCCGCGAAAGGAAGCGGCTCGCCGTGGTTTCGCGGCGTGCCTTTCCCCGGAGAGGTACGCCGCTAGACTTGATCAACGCTTTGCGACAGTGGCGGTCAGGCTGGCAAGCGCTTCTCGCGGCCAGCGCGTGGGTGCCAACGCGAAAGCTCCGTCTCCGATCAGCGCCTGGACGATGAGCGCGATCGTCCAGAATGCCGGGTACTCCCAACCGCCATTGGGATTCGTGAAAAAGAACCCGGCCGGGCCGTGAACCAGGACGATCGTGCCGAGCATGACCGGCACCAGTGCTGCCGCCGCCACCCGCACATAAACGCCCAAAATCAAAGCAAGGCCGCCTGCAAGCTCTACCGCCATCGTGAGATAGGCGACTGCTGCCGGGAGCCCAGCCCCTCACAAAAGGCGACGAAGCCCGCTGGAGTGAACACGAAGATCTTCAGCCCGAGATGCGCGAGGAAGAGAACCCCAAGTGTCACGCGCAGAAGGGTCGCTGCATAATCACGATAGTCGTTGGTCATGGTCTGTCTCCTTCTCGGAACAACGGTCGGTGCGATATTCGTCGGAAGCCCGGCCTGGCCTGAGCGCTTGGTATCCACCGAGATCGGGCCTTGCCGGCCGCGAACCGAAATTCCGGTTTAATTCGAATAGGATGCAACGATTTGACCGACGAGCTTCGCCCAGGGCATATCGAGCGCGTCATAGACCGGCCCAGCTTCCGGACGGGCGTTGTCTTTCAGGATCTCGACCATGAGGGTCGCATAGTCGGAGAGGATGACACCGGCCTGGCTCATGCGCAGTAGGTTCACGTCGCGCTTGGTCCTGCTGAACGTGCCGCAGGCGTCGACGGCCACATAGGCGTGGTAGCCCCGCGCTACCGCCGTCATCGCGGGGAAGCCGGCGCAGACTTCGAGCGAAATACCGGCGAGGATCAGCTTCTTGCGGCCGGTCGCCTCGATTGCAGCGGCGACGCGCTCATCGTCAAAAACATTGACCGACGAACGGTCGATGATTTCGACGCCGTCCAGGGCCTGCACCAATTCGGGGAAAGTGGGTCCCCAGAGGGTGTCGCGCGCCGTGCTCGCGGCGACGATTGGAAGGCCGAGCGCCTTGGCGGCCCTGGTGAGCGCCACGACATTGTGTTTGAGCTCCCCCGTCTCGTAGTCGCGTACGCCGGTCATCAGGTTCACCTGATGATCGATGAGAACAAGGGCGGCGTTATCTTGGCTGAGGGGGTCGTAGGTGCGAGTGGTCATGTGATCCTCCAAATAAAAACCGGTGCCCGACTGCACATGTGCACATGCGCAAATACGCTTCGTGCGGTCGTCTGACTTCTTCAGAGACTGCCGATCGTCTCCGGTCACCAGAACTGTTCGTGACAGCTCAATTCCTAAGCGGTGGACAAGCGGCCCGGAAGTCGGCAAATTTACAACGTAGCGTCCAGCCTGATGGACGATTGAGGTGTCGGATGCTGGACCTGAATGACTTCTTCTATTTCGTGCAAGTCGTTGATCGCGGCGGGTTTACCGCTGCTGGGCGCACGTTGCGGGTGCCGAAATCAACGCTCAGCCATCGCATCCAGCAGCTTGAGGGCGAGCTTGGCGTTCGCTTGTTGAATCGAACCTCCCGCCGCTTCGGCATGACCGATGCAGGGCAAGACTTCTATCGACACGCCGTCGCCATGCTGCGCGAAGCCGAACTTGCCGAGACAACAATCCGTCACCGCCTGACCGAGCCGACCGGCACGGTAAGATGCACTGCAGGTTCTGCCACCATGCAGTTTGCCATGTCCGACATCATTGCTGATTTCCTCGTTCAATATCCGAAGGTGAACGTGGTCGCGCATGCGTCCGACCGGACTGTCGATATTGTCGGCGAAAACTACGACGTGGCTGTACGAGCGCATTCCGAGCCGCTCCCTGATTCCACCCTCGTCCAGCGCACGCTCGCGCCAGCGCCGTGGTTTCTGTTCGCAGGCAAGGAATATCTCCGTGAGCACGGGGCGCCACGCGGCCCGCAGGATCTTCAGAACCACCCATCGCTCTTCATGATGCGGACCGGCGTCGAGCCCGTTTGGCGTCTTCGCCACGTTCGGCAGAAACGCGACGAGATCGTCATGCCGCTGACCCCGCGGCTGCTCGGCGATGACATGGTCGGGCTTCAGAATGCGGCCATAAAAGGTCTCGGGATTGTTGCGCTTCCAGGCTATGTCTGCCGGGCGGCGGTTCGCTCTGGAGAACTGCAACGGGTGCTTCCCGATTGGCTGGCTGGCGATTCCACGCTCACGGCCCTGATACCTTACCGGCAGGGGCTGCTGCCCTCCGTACGGGCCTTTCTCGACCATCTGTCGGCTGAGTTTCCCAAGACCGTATTGCTGTGAATTCCCGGCAACACTGAAGCCCGCCCCAGTAAGCCCATGGGCTTCGGCTCTTCCGACAGATGAAGCGGCGGATGGAGGCGCCTCCTCCATTCGTCACGCTGTTGCGGCGCTGGAGGGCATGTCCGGGAGTCCGCTTCCTCCCAAACCGGCATGGCGCGAATATTAGCCACTCCACTTCAGCGTTCAGTCTGTTGGACGCTAAGTCCGAAAACTGGCCACTTCTCAGCCAATATGGGCGGCAACTACAGTATTCGACATAAAATGAACTGTGGAGCGAGGATATGAACACGAGGGGCAAAGTTCCCAGACGCATTTCGGCCTAGTTGCCTCGACTGTCCCCATTGTCCGGATTCTTAGCCACATCGCGCGGTGTCGCACTGCGCGAGAAGGTCAATTCTTGCCTGGAGCTTCTATCATGACGAGACCTAAAATTCTGATCGCATTCTACTCTCGCAATGGCTCGACCGAAGAGCTGGCGCTCGCGGTCGCCGAAGGCGCACGCGTCGCTGGCGCCGAAGTCCGCCTGCGGCGCGCGCGCGAGATGGTCGGTCCCGAGATCATGGCGATGGCGCCTGGCTGGGCCGAGGGCGCGGCGCTCATGAATGAAAAGTATGAAGCGCCGACCGCCGAGGACGCCGTATGGGCCGATGCGATCATTTTCGGTACGCCAACGCGCTTCGGCAGCATCGCTTCCGAACTCAAGGCCTACATCGATGGTCTGGGCGGCGTGTGGTTTCAGGGCCGCCTCAACGGCAAATTTGGCGGGGTCTTCGGATCCACTTCTACGAAGCACGGCGGCAACGAATCGACCCTGCTCTCGATCTACAATGTGATGGCCCATCTCGGGCTCATCATCGTACCCCTCGGCTATTCGCACCCGGCTCTGTTCAAGGCCGGCACGCCGTATGGCGCCACCTTCATCTCGCAGAACGACTCGCAGAAGCCTGGCGAAGATGACCTCGCTGTCGCCCGCTACCAGGGCGAACGCATCGCGCTGCTCGCCCGCAAGGTGGTCGATGCCGCAGACGAAAGCACCTCACTATCCGCATAATCAAAGCCATGGAACGATATAGCCAGGAGGAACGACGATGACGCGACATGTTACGGCGATGACCGTCTCCGAACCGAGGGCACGGTTCCTACGGAGCGAAGTCGAGATCGATGATCCCGGGGCGGATGAGGTCCTGGTCCGGATCGAAGCAGTCGGTATGTGCCACTCCGACCTCGCTGCGCGCGCGGGAGACTTTCCATTCCCTCTCCCGGGTGTACTCGGACACGAGGGCTCGGGCATCGTGGAGAGCGTCGGCACGGATGTCACGTCCGTGCGCGCCGGCGACCGGGTTATGCTGACTTTCGACTCCTGCGGACATTGCGGCAACTGCATTTCGGGCGCGCCTTCGCGGTGTCGGATATTCCTGGCCCACAACTTCACCAACGGCTCCCGGCCGGACGGGAAGCCGGCATTGTGGCAGGACGGCCAGGCGATTCACGGTAACTTCTTCGGCCAGTCCTCCTTCGCCACCTATGCGCTGGCGAGGGAACGCAATACCGTCGTTGTGCCCGAGCTGGCCGCGGACTTGGCACCGGAACTGCTCGCACCCCTTGGTTGCGGTATCCAGACCGGAGCGGGCGCGGTTCTCAACGTGCTCAAGCCTGGCGCGGCCAGTGCTGTTGCCGTGTTCGGCGCCGGCGCGGTGGGTCTGTCTGCGGTAATGGCCGCAGCTCTGCTGCCGCTGCGCGAACTGATTGTCGTGGACATCCAGGACTCCCGCCTCGACCTCGCGAAGCGACTCGGGGCGACCAAGGTTGTGAACTCCCGATCGGCTGATCCGGTCGAAGCGCTGAAGGAGTTGACAGGGGGCGGCCCGGACTTCGTCGTGGAGAGCAGTGGTGTGCCCGCCGTGCTGGCGCAGGCGATCAAAAGCCTGGGCAATGGTGGCACTGCTGGTGTGGTCGGAGTCCCGGCGTTCGGCACGACTGCCCCGGTGGATGTCGCCGACATCGTCAACGACAGCAAGCGCATAATGGGCATCGTCGAAGGGCGGAGCAACCCGCAGGTATTCCTCCCGCAACTGGCGGGCCTCGTGGCCTCCGGACGTCTTCCGGTCGGTGAACTTGTGAAGACCTTTCCGCTCGAGGAGATCGAGCGCGCCGCCGAGGCGATGAAATCAGGAGAGGCGATCAAGCCAGTCCTGCTCCCCTGAAATGCTGGAGAACCTATCGCTGACGGTAATGGTGATCAGGGATGAAAAGCATACGTCATTCCCTATTATCGTTCATTCTGTTGGACGTTAGGTCTGGAAATTGGCGACTTATCGGCCACTGGCGGCGGCGACTACAGTGTTCGACATGAAACGAACCTGTGGAGTGAAGGATATGGACAGCACGGCAGAGATCGCAATTACCGAGGTGGTCAATCGCAGGATTGGTGCCATCGTGTCGGGCAAGCCGCACGAGATCGGCGCTGGTTTCTCGGCCAACCACTTCTCGGAAGAGATGTTCGGCGGAAGAATGGATCCGTTGTTGATGGTGGACCACTTCGTGATGACCAGGCCGACCTTCGACCCGCATCTTCATGCCGGCATTTCGGCTGTCACGATGATGTTCGAGGATACGGAGGGCGTGTTCCACAATCGCGACACGCTGGGGCAAAACATCGACCTCAAGGCGGGCGACCTCTATTGGCTGGCGGCTGCAAGCGGCGCGGCGCACGAGGAAAAGCCGGCTGAAGGCGCGCGGATCCACGCGTTGCAGATTTTCGTTAATTTGCCTGGGCGGCTCAAGAAGTCTCCTGCACGCTCGCTGAAGGTCGAGGCCGCGAACGTTCCAATCATCGAGGGACGCGGCCATCGTGTCCGCGTCGTCCTGGGGGAAAGCGGCGATGTGACCGGCGCGACTGGGACGCCGGAGGAGATGACCGTCCTCGACGGCTATCTCGTGCTGCATGGATGCTTTACTCATACCTTGCCCGAAGGGTGGCAGGCCTGGGTATATGCCGTGTCCGGCACATTGACCGTTGCCTGTGGTGGCGAGGAGCGGGTCATCGAGGCGGGCATGGCCACCACAATCGACGCTGGGCCGTCTGCTGACATTTCGCTGAAGGCCAATGCGCCAGCGCACTTCGTGCTGCTGGCGGGAAAGCCGATCCGTGAAGCGTTCGTAAAGCACGGTCCTCTGGTGATGTCGACCGCAGCCGACGTTGAGCGGACGCTATCTGATTATGCCCTAGGCAAGTTCGGCCGCATTCCGGCCTAGACGCCCCGAACCCCAGGGCCAGGACTTGGAGCCATAAATGATCGACGTATCCCAGACCAACTCGCCGGCCGCAAAGACTGTCTACAAGCTTTCCGAAAGTGACCGCAGACGCGAGGCAGTCTTGCTGCAGCAATTCGCGGACTTCTGGGGTGCGTCGACGGGAGAGCCGCGAACAATCTACGACAAGTTCATCTCGGCCAGTCCGCTGACCGACAACGTCAAGCTCGAGATGGTCGACGCTCAGGGAGTTCGCGGCTGGTGGGTGCGCCCGCTCACATCCGCCTCCTCGCAGGCGATCCTTTACATCCATGGCGGCGGCTATGTCATGGGGTCTGCGATGGCCTATCGTGGGTTTGTCAGCCAGATCGTCAACCGCACCGGCGTCCCCGCGCTCGTCATCGATTACCCATTGGCGCCGGAGGCGAGCCTACCTGCAGCACCCGAAGCTGCGCTGCGGGCGTGGGATTATTTGGCCGAAAGCGGATACAATCGGATCGCCGTCGTGGGAGATTCGGCCGGCGGGGGGCTTTCCCTCGTCACGCTGTCGCAACTAGCTCGCCAACCGCGAGGTCCTGCGCCGATCGCCGGCGTGGTCTTCTCGCCATGGGCCGACCTGGCATTTTCCGGCAAGTCGATGACCGACCCGGCCGTGACCGACGCGCTGATTGGCTACGAATATCTTCAGGACTGCGCCAGCAAATATGTCGGCAGCTACGATCCAACCGATCCCTTGGCTTCGCCGCTGTACGACGACCTGAAGAGGCTTCCGCCGCTGCTGATCCAGGTCGGCACCGAGGAACGCCTGCTCGACGACTCCCGTCAGTTAGCCAGCCGCGCAGCGAAGGCCGGCGTGAAGGTCCAACTCGAAATCTGGGAGGGCATGCATCACGTCTTCCAGCTCGACGTTGTGCACCTCGAAAGCAGCCGCATGGCCCTCGACCATGCCGCCAATTTCCTGCGGGCCTCTTTCGAAGCCTAGTAGTGAAACATGAGATTCAATGCGAACCGGGTTAGCGGAGGCGATTGCCCGGCGCCTGTGAGCGCGCTGCTTTTGTCAGCCTTCGCCGGTTGTCATGCATGCCTGTTCGAGTTCATCTTGACTACGAACAGGAAGCTGGCGCTTGCAGTATTCAATAAATGCCCGGAATGCGGCGGACGGCAGCCGCTGACGAGGATAATAGAGTGCGAGCCCGTCTAGGGGCGGTGTCCGATCGTCCAGGACCTTGACGACTTTTCCGGCATCCAGCAGCGGTTGAGCTTCACGCGCCTCCACGTAGGCGAGGCCTGCTCCCGCGGCGGCGGCTCTTGCTGCTAGGAGCGTTGTGCCGACGATTAGCCGGCCGGATATGTCAACCACGTCCTGGTTCGCGCCCTTGCCGAGTTCCCAACGCATGATCGTGCCGCTCGGCAGGCGCGCCCGGATACACTCGTGCGTGAGCAGGTCACCGGGCGTCTGCGGCGTTCCACGTGAGGCCAAGTAGTCCGGCGACGCGACGATGAGGAGCATCTCCGGAATACCGAGCGGAAGCGCGATCATGTCCTGCGGCACCACCGATTCCTGACGCAGGCCAGCATCGAAGCCCTCGGCGATAATGTCGATCAATCGCAACCAAGGAAGGCGTCATCGGAATCTCAAAGGCTGCAGCAGTGGACTACGCGAAACAGGGCATTCGGGTGAACACGGTCATTCCTGGCCTCATTGAATCAGGAATGAGCCGCGAGGCGATCGAGTCCGGGTCCGATCTCGTGCAGAAGCTGGTCGCAGGTCATCCGATAGGGCGTTGGGGGGAGTCCAGCGAGATTGGTGAGGCGGTAGCTTGGCTTCTCTCCGATTCTGCTTCGTTCGTGACGGGTGTAGCACTGCCCGTCGACGGTGGATACTGCATAAGCAAGTGAGATGATGTGTGGCGAGCAGCTTCCTCCAACTGCTCGTCGCGCCGTCAACCTGAAGGTCTGGCGTGACTGATCTCTCGTTGGACCTCCGCTATCTTCGGTGCGCCCTATGGGTAGCGGAGTTCGGCAGTTTTCGCGGCGCCGCAAAAGCCCTTGAATTGCCCCAATCCACGGTGAGCCGGCGCATGCAATTGCTGAAGCATCGACTGGGATTTGCGTTGTTCGGCCGCAGCAGGTCCGGTGCAAAGCTTACCAATGCTGGAGATGACTTCCTCAGAGGCGCAGCCGCCGCTGCAAATCACCTTGATCGAGCCGCTCAGCTCGCCGCGGCGGTCGATCGCGGTGAGCGCGATCAACTCAGGCTGGCCTTCTTTGCCTCGTTATCGGCGGGATATCTTCACCGGTTACTTCGAACATTTCGGAAGCGGCATCCAAGTTTCGCCCAATCGTCGGCGAGACAAATAGCGTCCGTTCCAGTGCCGTTTGGTCGCCAGGCAGTGGCAATCTGGCGCTTCGGCTAATTGCTCGATCTTGCTATTCGCGTGGCCGAGTAGCCCGGTGCAGGGACGTTCTTTCTAAAGCTCCATCGTCACCTCGACGCAGAACTCGACGAACGCCCGCACCTTTGCGGGCGGGTGCTTGCGCGAAGGGTGGAACGCGAACAGGGGAAAACGCTCCCCGTGCCAATCCGGAAACAGATCGACCAGTTCCCCCGTCTCCAGGAGACGGCCGACACCCCAGCCGATCACTTGCGCGATCCCAGTACCCGCGACGCATTCCTCGAGCATCGATTTGGGGTCGGTGAACGTTAGCGGGCCGCTTGTGGGGACCTCGACCGATTCACCGTCGCGGATGAACTCCCATTCGAACGGCCGGCCCGTGTGCGGGTCGAGAAACTGCAGGCATCGGTGATCGGTAAGCTGGGAGGGGTGAGAGGGCTTCCCGTATCGTTCAAGGTAGCGCGGTGCAGCAACGGTCAGGATCGGCGCTTCAATCAGTTTCCGGGAAACCAGGCTCGCGAACCGTGGCTGGCCGAACCGAATGGCGAGGTCGATCCCCTCCGACACCAGGTCGCCGACGTGTTCGCTCGTCACGAACTCGATTGCGAGCTCTGGATAGCGCTCGCAGAAAGCGCCCAGACGACCGGCAAGCACCAAGGGCAGAAAGAACGGGTCGATGTCGACTCTGAGGCGCCCGCGTACCGCCGACGTAGCCCCAGCCGCGACGGTTGCTGCTTCCTCGATGGCGTCGAGATGCGGCTTCACTTCCTCATAAAAGCGACGCCCTTCATCGGTGAGAGTCACCGATCGGGTCGTGCGATCAAGCAGCCTGACCCCCAAGCGTCCTTCCAGGCGGCTGATCGCGCGGCTGACGCCGGAATCCGTGATGCCCACCAGGTTGGCCGCCTTCACGAAGCTCCCGCCTTCGACGACGGCCGCGAGCACGCTCACCCCAGACAGGATCCTTCCATCGAAGGCCATATCATCACTCCTGATATTTAGTCAGGAAGCATGTGATATAAGCGCACTTAAATCAAGGCCATCCTGGCGCGATAACGGTGGCGAACCCACTCACGCACCAGGAAAGGACTTGATCATGACCAGCAATGGATCGCCCCGAACCCTCTTCAAGGGTGGCACGATCATGACGATGGATCCCGGCACTTCCAACCTTGCGGCCGGAGACGTCCTGATCGAAGGAGACCGGATAGCCGCGGTCGGGATGAACCTGCAGGCCGATGGCGCCGAGGTGGTCGATGCGGCGGGCTGCATCGTCATGCCCGGCTTCGTCGACGCCCATCATCATATGTGGCTCTGCGCCATGCGGCGCTTGATGCCCGATGTCGACGATCTGTTCGCCTATATCGACGTCGTCGCCGAAACGCTCGGCGCGCACTATCGCCCGCTCGACATGTATCTCAGCACCAAGCTGACGGCGCTCGCTTCGATCGATGCGGGCATCACGACGATCATCGACGCCTGCCACAGCTCACGTTCGCCCGAGCACACCGACGCGGCGCTCGACGCGCTCGAGGACTCCGGAATCCGCGCCCTGCACATGGTTGGGGCTGCCATGGACAAGAAAGCGTCGGCCGCGCATCTGCCGGCCGACCTCAACCGCCTCGCGGCCAATTGGAACCAGGACGGTGGCCTGGTCCGTGTCGGTCTCTTCGGGCAGCTCAATCTCGACTGGTGGAGGGTTGCCCGCAGCCTCGACATGCGGATTCTGACCGAGTTCATCGGCGACCTGGCCAAGCTCGGCCCCGAGTTCGCCGAGCCGGGAATCCTCGGGTCCCACAACATCTTCAATCACTGCACGCGCGTTCCTGAAGAGACCTGGAAGCTGTTCGCCGACGCCGGGGTCAATGTCACCGTCAATCCGCGCTCGGATGCGTTGTTCGGCTTCGACGATGAGAGCTTTGCCTATCAGCAGGCCGTTGATCGCGGACTGAAGCCGGCCCTCGGGATTGATCTCGATACGGCCTTCGGCAGCGATCTCTTCGGTGAAATGCATGCCCTGTTCGGACAGCAGCGCTCGGCGATGCGCTATCGCCGCTTCCGGGGCGAAGAGAATGTGCCGGCACCGATCTCCGCCGAAGCTGTGCTTGAAGCGGCCACGGTGAATGGCGCGCGTGCGGCCGGTCTGGAAAGCGCCGTCGGCACGCTGACGCCCGGAAAGCAGGCCGACCTCATCATGGTGCGCACGGACGGCGTCGCCGTATTCCCGGTGACGAACGCCATCGGCACCATCGTCCAGGCGGTCGAGCGCTCGGATGTCGACACTGTCATGATCGCAGGCGAAGTCCGCAAGCGGGCCGGCAAGCTGGTCGGCGTGGATACGGCAAAGCTCGCCGCCGAGGTGAACGCGTCGCGCGACTATCTGCTCGAGACCAGCGGTTATCGTGCCGACCTCTTCCACGCTTCGGCTTCTGCGAAGACGGCCGGCTGAACTCGGGCCGCCGCCCGGCTCCGGGCGGCCCCGACACCCCTGATCCAACGAACATTGAATGGAGGCTGCCATGTCGGCACCCACGGTAAACGGCGTGCGTCCGTCGGAAGACGCACAAACCCATCTTTCTCGTCCAGCGCCTGGCATCATCGCGGCCCTGTTCTGCGGCTATCTCAGCGTCGGTCTGCCGCTGCCGGTCATCCCGCTCTTCCTCCACGACAGACTGGGCTTCAACAGCGTGGTTGTTGGACTGGTGATCGGCGTCCAGTTCCTCGCAACGGTGCTGACCCGCGGCTATGCCGGTCGTCTCACCGACCAATATGGCGGAAAGCGCTCGGCCCTTCAGGGCGCGGTGATCAGCGCCCTCGGCGGACTCCTCTATTTCGTTGCGGCCATGCCAGGCCTGTCACCTGGCGTCGGCCTCGCCATTATCGTCATCGGTCGTTTGGCCGCCGGCTTTGGTGAAAGCCAGTTCGTGACGGGGTGCGTTTCCTGGTCGATCGCTTCAGTCGGACCGCAACGCGCAGGCATGTCGATGTCATGGACCGGCATCGCGATGTTTGCGGCGCTCGCCATCGGCGCCCCGATCGGCATGTGGCTCTACCAGGCGTTCGGCCTGCAAGCGGCGATGCTCGCCTGTATCGTGGCGCCGGTCGTCTCCGCCATGATCGCTGCGCGCGAGACTTCCTACGCTTCACCGGCGGGGGAACGGATTCCCTTCTATCGCGTGATCGGACAGATCTGGCGCGAAGGTATCGGTCTGATGCTGCAAGGCGTGGGCTTGTCCGGCCTCACCGCATTCGCGTCGCTCTACTTCGCGGCTCGGAACTGGGGCAATGCAGGCCTCGTCATGACCGCTTTCGGTGTCGGCTTCATCTTTGTCCGGGTGGTGCTCGGCAGCCTTCCCGACAAGATGAGTGGCTATCGTGTCGCGCTCTGGTCGCTGGTGATCGAGGCGCTGGGGCAGGCCATGATCTGGAGCGCGCCACACGAGATCATCGCGCTCGCCGGCGCGCTCGTTACCGGCCTGGGCTGCGCGCTGGTGTTTCCCGCTCTCGGTGTAGAAGCGCTGAAGCGCGTGTCCCCAGCCAACCGCGGGAGCGCGATGGGCGCATTCGTCGCCTTCCTCGACATCGCCTACGGCATCTCGGGCCCGGTCGCGGGCGTCATCGCCGGGCAGTTCGGTTTCGCATCCGTTTATCTGTTCGGCGCCGCCTGCGCCCTCATCGGCGCGGTCCTGGCTGCGACCGCCCGCAGCGTGCAGTCGTAATCCCTTCAATCAGTAGCAGGAGAAAGCAAATGTCACGCATTTTCATTTCCGGCTCGTCGACCGGCCTCGGCCTGATGGCCGGCGAATTGCTCGCGAGCCAAGGCCACCGCATCGTTCTGCACGCCCGCAATGCCGCACGCGCCGACGACGCCCGCCGTAACCTGTCGAGCGCCGAGGCCGTCGTCATCGGCGACCTCGAGACCATCGCCGGCGCACGTAACGTCGCCGACCAAGTCAACGCGCTCGGCCATTTCGACGCCGTGATCCACAATGCGGCGGTCGGGTATCGCGAGGGGCATCGCCTCACGTCCGACGGCCTGCCGTATGTCTTCGCCATCAACACGCTGGCGGCCTACATCCTGACGGCGCTGATCGAGCGGCCCGAACGGCTCGTCTACCTGAGCTCCGGCATGCATCATCATGCCAACGCCAACCTCGACGACATTCTCTGGAAGAAGCGTCGCTGGAACGGCTCGACGGCTTATGCGGAGAGCAAGCTCCATGACGCGATGCTCGCCTTCGCCGTCGCCCGCCGCTGGCCGGACGTCTTTTCGAACGCGCTGGAGCCGGGGTGGGTGCCGACCAAGATGGGAGGTCCGGGTGCGCCCGATGACATGGACCAGGCCCATCTCACGCAAGTCTGGCTCGCGGCCGGTGAGGATCCGAAGGCTGATGTCACCGGCCAATATTTTTACCACCTGAAGCGTATGGAGCCGAACCCGGAGGCGCAGGATTACACGCTGCAGGATCGCCTCGTCGCGGTTTGCGCTGAGATTTCAGGGATCGGCCTTCCGGCGTGAGATAGATGAGTCGAGCCTGAAGGTTGAAGTGGTCGAAGAGTTCCTTGACCGTCGGCGCCTGACGGCTTGCTGTCCGTTCGGCACTAGGATCAGCGCCGCGCCGGACTTCGGCCAGCCAGTCTTGGGCAATTCCGCGTGCCTGTTCGACGGTGATCTCGCCGTAGCGACCGATTGCCGGTTTACGGCGCTGACCGTTGTTAGCGACATAGGCGATCATGAAAGTTTTTCGGCCGATCGGCGTGACCTTCACGAGAAAGCCGGGTATGAGCGTATCGCGTAGTTCGTATTCGCGTTCCTGCGGGGTTGCGGCGTCAACCGCTGTCTTGGTGAGCTTGATTTTCGGCATTCCTAACCTCCGTTGAGGCCGGATTTCAGGTGCAAAATAGGAGCACCAGGAAAGCCCGCCGTAGCGTCTGTCCGGTTAGGTATGGATGTATCGATAGCCGAAAAAATCTAGTGCTTACAGACGGTTATCGGGAAATCGGATACCCCCGGATAAACAAAGGATAGGCGATGTCCGTCCTCTTAAAATCCCTCGGGCTTGCCCGTGCGGGTTCGATTCCCGCCGTCCGCACCATCATTCGAAGCCTGCCAAGGTTGGAGGCAAGGATTCGATGCTCTTCCTCCTCGATTTCCTGAGACATAATTCTGCATTTCTGGGACACAGCAGCAACGCGAAGCGATTGAAACTGAAACGGAAGATGATCGAATAAAAGTGGTAGTGCCCTCCTCAAAGAAGGTAACCGAGGCATCGTTGCCTGACAGGAAAGGAGCTCTTATCTTCATTCAACGTTATGCGATCAGAGATTCCGCGCAGAAATGGTCTTCACCCGCATCATAATCATCGGCCCCGCCGTTTTCCTGTTTCCTTTCGCAGGATCATCGTTCCCGTCGCCCGTGCAGCCGAGCCATTCTCCGCACATCGACCTCGGACATCGCGCTGATGACAACAGGAATCCTGATGGCGAGACGTTGCATCATCATCAGACACCGGCCGTACCCAACATATTCGTCCGCGCATTCGAGAAGGACAAGGAAGCGTGGCTGGCGAGGACCGCCAAGCTAGCCGTCACGTCCCGATCGATATCGACCATCCTCTGACAACCGTTTCCACAGCCTGAAACGGCACATGGATGGCCCCGGCGCGCCGATTGCGCGGCGAAGCAAGGGTGTCAAATTAGGAGGCATTATGGACAAGATTGCCCCAATATCCGTGCAACGGACTTTCTGGAACGAATGGAACGCCTCGTATCGTGAGCATGATATTCAGGATGTTTGCGTCAGACAGGCTGAAGTGGTTGTCGGCTGGCTGAATGCGCTCGACCAAGGGGGTATCGATATTCTCGAAGTGGGCTGCGGTTCCGGCTGGTTCTGCCCGCAACTGGCAAGCTTCGGTCGTGTTACGGGAACCGATCTGTCCAACGAAGTATTGGCCCGTGCCCGGCAACGTTGGCCGCAAATCGCTTTTATCGCTGGCGATTTCATGAAGCTGGACTTTGGCGGGACCTTCGACGTCATTGTCACTCTGGAGGTCCTATCGCACATGCCTGACCAGAAAGCTTTCGTCGATAAGCTTTCCACGCATCTGCGGCCCGGAGGATATCTGATGCTGGCTACACAAAACCGCTTCGTGCTGGAACGGTTCAACCACATTCCGCCGCCCGCCCCCGGTCAACTCCGCCGTTGGGTCGACAAGCGCGAACTGCACAGCCTTCTCGAACCACGCTTCGAGATAACGGAAATCTTCTCCGTTTCACCGAAGGCCGATCGAGGGATCATGCGGCTGATCAACTCTCGCACGTTCAATCGGCCAATTCGGGCTTTGGTCGGCGACCGTGTCGAGCGCCTCAAAGAAGCCATGGGACTTGGCTGGACGCTGATGGCGCTGGCCCGTAAGCGGTGCTGACGGAACTCGAATTGCAAAGGTGGCCATCCAGGAAAGGTAAAGACCTCGTCTTGAACTTCTCTCACCGCAGTGGCCAGGTTTGATCTTACTTCTCGGTTCGATCCTGAATTGGCTTCTACGGGTGTGATCTGCTACCAGAACCGTCGATCTTGATGGCCTTGGGCTTGCCCCGTGGGGGTTCGAGTCCCTCCATCCGCACCAATTCTTCCCGGCTTTCTGCCGCCAGGCAAACCGATCGCATCTGAAACATTCGTTTCATGCTTCCTTCACGAGTGCTCCCATAACATCTCCACCCGTTTTGCGTTATTCCGCGATTCAGCAGAAAGGACGAGCGATGCAGCGCATTTTCCTTGTGGCGACCTCCCTGCTCTTCATGATCGGCAATGGCGCAGTTATGCCGGCGAGTGCGGCAAGCTTCGATTGCGCGCGCGCCAGCGCCCCCGACGAAAAGGCGGTCTGCGCCAATGGCGATCTTTCGAGCGCCGATGCAAACATAGCTTACAATTACGAGACCCTGCTCCGTTTGCTGAAAGGAGACGAGCGGCAGAAGGCGGTTGATGCTCAGCGCGCATGGCTGAAGGCAAGAGCGGACTGCGGCGGTGATATCTCCTGCCTGAAGGCGCTCTATGACAAGCAGAAGAACCGTCTCAATGCCGAGCTCACGGCCACCCAGAAACACGTTGCGATGGAGCTCTTCCGCCAGACCGGCCAGTGCTTCGGCTGCAACTTCCCCGGTGAGAACTTCTCCGGCATCAAGCCTGCCCAAACGGCCGATAACGGCCTCGTCAACTGCACCGCCAATGCAGTCGTCAACGGCACCTTCGACGGATCCAGGATCGATCACGCTAATTTTGTTACATGCCAGACGAAATATGATTCCGCGCTCGCCAGCATGAGCTGGAACAATGCGAGCCTGCGCAATGTCGATTTCACCGGAACGAATCTCGGCGGAAACAGCATGGATTACGCCGACCTCACCGGCGCCAACCTGACCGATGCCAGCCTTTATGAGATCAGCATGCACGGCACGATCTTGAAAGGCGCCAAGCTGGTGCGCGTGCGAAGCGATCCCGCATCGATGAGCGGCGCGTGCTCCGATTTCGGCCAGGCTGATTTCACCGACGCCGATCTCGAGAAAGCGGAAATATGCGGTGTGTTCATTGGAGCGAATTTCACCGGCGCCAATCTGCGCAACGCCAACATCACCGGCTATGCCGTGGGCGTCCGGCCGACCGATGCCACCGAGGACGCATATGGCCCCCCCAGACCTGTTCCGCAGGACACGCCGTTCGGCGGAAAGATCAATCTCACCGGCGCCAACCTGACCGGCGCCAGCATCTTCACGGAAACAACGCTGAAGTCAGGCGGATACGGCTTTGCCATCCTTTGCCGGACAACCCTGCCCGACGGCAAAATATCCAACCGCGACTGCAAATAATGGATGCGAAGGGGCGGTGCGCCCCTTTCGCATCGCGGCTCAGCCCTTCAGCTTGATGGCGATCCCGGCGAGCCGCCTGCCCTGGAATTTCGCGCCCTCCAGCTCCTGTTTCGAGGGGAAGCGCGAGCCATCGCTGTTGGTGGTTGTAGTCATGCCGTAAGGCGCGCCGCCGCGCACCATGTCGTTCCCCATCTGGTCCTGATAGGCATAGGAGAGCGGCACGATGATCATGCCGTGGTGCTGTAGCGCCAATTGTGCCGAGGCCAGCGCAATTTCCGCCCCGCCATGCTGCGTCGAGGTCGAGGACATGACCGTCGCCGGCTTATCGATAAGCTTGCCCTCGGCCCAGAGCGGCCCAGTCTGGTCGAGGAAATTCTTCATCTGCGCGGCCATCATGCCGTAGCGCGTCGACAGGCCGAAGATGAAACCGTCGTAATCGGCGAGTTCCAGCGGGTTTGCCACCGGTGCATCCTGGTCGAGCTTGTAGCCGGCCTTCTTCGCCACCTCCTCGGGCACCAGTTCCGGCGCGCGCTTGATCGTTACGTCAGCGCCCGCTTCGCGCGCGCCTTCGGCGGCCGCCTTCGCCATCTGCTCCATATGTCCCCAAGAGGAATAATAAAGAACGAGAATTTTCGCCATTTTCATCTCCATATCGGTGGATCGTCCGCCGCTCTGCCGCGCGGCACACATTTATGCCAGCCAATCCCAAGGAAATGGAACCACCCTGGTCGGCGACGGACTGTTCACACTCCCGGCACCTGCGGCATCACAGGCTTGCCGTCTCCCCGCCCGCGGGATTAAGTGCTAGGAAGCAGCGTCAACGGAGAAAAGCCTTATGTCGGACGGACAATCGGAAAAGCCGGTGACAGCGGCCATGCTGGCGATCGGCGATGAGCTTCTGTCGGGGCGCACCAAGGACAAGAATATCGGCCATCTCGCCGATATCATGACCGCCATCGGCGTCGACCTGAAGGAAGTCCGTATCGTTCCCGACGAGGAGGACCGCATCGTCGAGGCGCTCAATGCGCTGCGCGGCGGCTATGATTATGTCTTCACCTCCGGCGGCATTGGCCCGACCCATGACGATATCACCGCAGATGCGATTTCCAAGGCGTTCGGCGTGCCTTGCGAATATGACGAAAAGGCGACGCAGCTTCTGGCCGCCAACTATGCCGGGCGTGGCCTCGAGTTCACCGAATCACGCAAGCGAATGGCGCGTATGCCGCGCGGCGCGGTCCATATCGACAATCCTATCTCCGTCGCCCCCGGCTTCATGATCGGCAATGTCTATGTCATGGCGGGCGTTCCCTCCGTATTCGAAGCCATGCTCGACAATGTCGTGCCGCAGCTTCGCACCGGCAGAAAGCTCCTGTCCCGCACGGTGACGTGCCCCTTCGGCGAAGGCATCATCGGCGCGCCGCTGCGCGCCATCCAGGAAGCCCATCCCGATACGATCATCGGCTCCTATCCCCGCTATGAGGAAGGAAAATTCGCGACCGAACTGGTGGTGCGCGCCCGCGACGAGGAAAAGCTGGCGGCCGCAAGCGCTGCCGTGGAGGCAATGGTCGAGCGGCTGAAGGCGCAACAGGCCGCCTGACGCAGATGATTGAAGCGCAACGTGTTTTTTCGCGGATTTGCGCTGGCGCAAGGCCGGGCGAAGCGAAAGGGCGGATTAAGCAAGCATTGAAGGAATGCAACGTCATAGGGTCGTAGCGCGTATAATGCTATGGCCTGAGGACGGATCAGGCAGCAACTGACAGGAGGCTTGGACCATGGCATACCGGACCATCATTGCTTACGCGCGCAGCGCCATCGAACTGAAGCGGATCACCGACGCCGCCGCGCTGGTGGCCGCCAAGACCGACCGGGCGCATATCATCGGCATCTATGCGATCCCCTCTCCCGTCGTCTATGCCGATCCGAACGGCTTCGTCGATGCGACCGTGTTCGAGGCGCATGAGGCGCGCCACAAGGAAAACGCGACGAAGCTCAGGAACCTCTTCGAAACCGAGATGCGGCGGCAGGATCTGTCGCATGAGTTCCGCATCGTGCGCTCCAACACCGGCGCGGCCTCCGACGGCATCCTGCAGAGCGCCTTCCGCGCCGATCTCATCATCGCCGGCCAGCCCGATCCCGACGATCCCGACACGTCGAGCGATACGACCGAGGTGCTCGTCTTCGACAGCGGTCGCCCGGTGCTCCTCGTGCCCTACGCCCTCACCATGCCGTCGGATATCGCGAAAATTGTCGTCGCGTTCAACGGCAAGCGCGAAGCCGCTCGCGCCGCCTTCGACGCCCTGCCCTTGCTCGTCGCCGCGAAATCCGTCGAGATCGTCTGGGTCGATCCGCCGGAAACGGATGAAGAAGATAGCGATATGGCTGGTGCGGCGCTCGCCGAGGCGCTCGATCGTCATGGCGTCAAAGTCACCGTCAACCATCTGGCCTCACAGGGCCTTTCGACCCAGGAGACGATCCGCCAGCACATATTGACCAATGGGGTCGATCTTCTGGTGATGGGCGCCTACAGCCACTCGCGGCTGCGCGAACTGGTCTTCGGTGGCGTGACCCGGGCCATCCTAGCCGACATGCCGGGGCTGACGCTGCTCTCGCGCTAAATTTTGAGAGCATAAAACAAAAAAGCCCGCTCTTCAGCGGGCTTTCTTCATTATCGAGCGCTGGAACTACGATTCCAGATATTTCGTCGGATTGACCGGCGAAGAGTTCTTGCGCACCTCGAAGTGCAGCTTCGGCGATTTGGCGTTGCCGCTCATCCCCGAACGGGCGATCTCCTCGCCCCGGCGCACCTTCTGCCCGCGCTGGACGAGGATCTTGCTGTTGTGCCCATAGACGGTCACCAGCCCGTTTTCATGGCGCACCAGCACCGTATTGCCGAATTCCTTCAGCCCGTCGCCGGCATAGATGACGACGCCATTCTCGGCGGCCTTTACCGGCGTACCCTCGGGTACCATGATGTCGATGCCGTCATTGACGGAAGAACCCTCACGCTGGCCGAAGCTTGAGAGCACGCGGCCACGCGCCGGCCAGCGCATCTGCGAGATTCCGGTCGAGGACGGTGCTGTGGCCACATCCTTTTCCGCATCCTCGATGACCTTGTTGCTCGCCTGCGGCGGTGTATAGGGCTTGGCGCCCTCGGAAACGGGCTGCGTCACCGGAGGCGTCGAACCGGTGTTCACCTGATCGACCTTGGGAGCGCTGGCCACCTGCGTTGCGCCGCCTGCGGCACCCGGAATGATTAGCGACTGGCCGACGCGGATCGCGCCATTGGTCAGACCATTGGCCTTCTTGATCGCATCCACCGACGCTCCGGTCTTTTGCGAGATCGCGTAAAGCGAATCGCCGCTCTGCACCGTATAGCTGCCGCCGGTGACCGGCGGAGTAGCCGTGTTCGGCGTAGTTGCGGCAGTGGCCGTCGTTCCCGGCTGCTTTTCCCTGACCGTCGGCGTCTGCGGCAGAACCGCCACATCGCTGTTGGCCGGACGATTGCTCGGCGCCTGAGGCGTCTGCGGCAATTGCCCCAGCACCTTCTCCGGCTCGCCCCGGCCGGCAGCCTGCCCAGATGTCCTTACCCCATTGGCGGCGATAACCCCACCAGCGGCAGTGCCCTGCCCCGGGATTTTCAGTTTCTGCCCGGCCTGTATCCTGTTGGCATCGGTGATGCCGTTCGCCTGCATGAGCGCATTGGGCGAAACGCCGGTACGGCGCGCAATGCCGAAAAGCGATTCCCCCGGCTGAACGACGACTACGCTCTCGCTCGAAGCGGCGGCTGGCGCGGGGTTGACGGCCGCGACCTGCTGCCCGGTTGCGGCCGGCTGGACAACCCTGGGTGCCGCCGCGACGGGTGCTGCGGCCGGCTGAACCGGCTGCGTATTGGAAGCAGCGGCAACAGGCGCGGATGACACCGGCGGCAGAGTGCTGCGCTGGACGCCCGCGCTCTGGGTGACCGGCGTAACCGCGCCGCGATTGACGGAACCCGCATAGCCGCCATCCTGTGGGGCAGCGGCGACGGGCTGCGGATATGGCTGAGCTGCCGGCCTGCTGATCGTCTGCCGCTGATTGGATGTAGATCCTGTGTAGATACCATCGGTGAAACGCATCGTATCGGCGCTGCAGCCAGCCCCAAATCCCGCGATCATGATGATTGCGGCATTCCGCATAAGCCGCTGGGACGTCCGGTCCAAAACCTTGATACGCATGTTCAACCCGTCCATACTCGATACTCGAAGTATGTGAATTAAAGCGCGTTAATCTTACTTGCTGGTTAAAATGGTCGAAATTTATCGGGAAGATTCACCAAACGGATACCATAAGGCAAAATCACAGGACCGAAGCCACGCCTTCGATAAAGGGCTGGTAGCGCACGAGCATCAGATCCTCGCGTTCGAAACGGCTGCCGATCTTGGCCAGACGGCAAATCACCTGCTGCCCATCCGTCGGTCCGATCGGCGCGATCATCACGCCGTTGCTGGCAAGCAGATCGACGAAATGGCGCGGCATGCTCTCGAAAGCCGGCCAGACGATGATCCTGTCGAACGGCCCGCCGCCGGGTGGGCCATGCCGCCCGTCGGCCTGCAAGACGGTGACATTCTCGATCTTGAGCGCCTGCAGACGCTGCCGCGCCTGGTCGACGAGCGTGCGGTAGCGGTCGATCGTCGTCACACGGCCGCCGAGACGGCCCATGATGCAGGCGGTGAAGCCTGAGCCGGCGCCGATTTCCAGCACACGATGCCCCTCCTCGACATTGAGCGCCGAGATCATCCGGGCCTGATCGTCCAATCCTTCGATATATTCGCCGCAATCGAGCGGAATCGTGCGGTTCTTATAGGCGACATCCGCCCACAGGCCGTTGACGAAACCGCGCCGTGGCGTCGCCTCGATGGCGCTGAAAAGACGCGGATCGTTCATCCCGCGCCCACGCATCCTGAGCACGAAGGCGGCGAAATCCTCCCGCTCCGAGAGTTTTGGCGTCATAGGGCTTCAGCACCCAGCACGTCGGCGAGAGCCGCCCGGCTCCTGTGCGCGGTGAGATCGAGCTGCAGCGGCGTGACCGAGATGGCATCCGCTCGGATCGCCGCCACATCGCTATCGGCGGCGACATCCGCCTTGCCGCGACCGAAGCGCAGCCAGAAATAAGGAAAGCCGCGCGCGTCCCGGCGCTCGTCTATCGAGGCCTCATGCGAAAGCTTGCCCTGAACCGTCACCCGCGTCCCCGTCACCGCAGCCGGCGCGCAATTGGGGAAATTGACATTCAGGAGCACGCCTTTCGAAATATCCGCCTTGATCAATTGCCTGATGAGATCGGGCGCGCAGGTCTCGGCTGTTTCCCAAGGGACGATGCGGTTGCCGTCCTCGAACTCATATTCCTGGGAAAGCGCAATAGAGCGGATGCCGAGAAGCGTGCCCTCGATCGCGCCGGCCACCGTGCCGGAATAGGTCACGTCATCGGCGATATTGGCGCCGGAATTGACGCCGGACAGCACGAGGTCGGGCGGCTCGGGCAGGATCCTGCGCACGCCCATGATGACGCAATCGGTCGGCGTGCCGCGCAGCGCATAGTGACGATCATCGATCTTGCGCAGGCGCAGCGGCTCCGAAAGGGTCAGGGAATGCGCAAGCCCGCTCTGGTCCGTCTCCGGCGCGACCACCCAGATATCGTCCGAAAGCTGCCTTGCGATCCGCTCCAGGACCGCCAGCCCTTCCGCGTGAATTCCATCGTCATTGGTCAGGAGAATGCGCAAGTTTTCGTTCCTTCCTGTGGCGTTTACACGGCCTTCATTCAGGCTTTTCGATTTTGGTGAGACCGCCCATGTAAGGAAGAAGAACTTCAGGAATGGTTACGCTGCCGTCCTCCTCCTGATAGTTTTCGATGACGGCGATCAGCGCCCGCCCCACCGCCACGCCGGAGCCGTTGAGCGTGTGGACGAAGCGCGTCGCCTTGGAGCCTTCCGGGCGGTAGCGCGCATTCATGCGTCGTCCCTGGAAATCGCCACAGACCGAGCAGCTCGAAATCTCGCGATAGGTGTTCTGCCCCGGCAGCCAGACCTCGATGTCATAGGTCTTCTGCGCGCCGAAGCCCATGTCGCCGGTGCAAAGCACCACGGTGCGGAACGGCAGGCCGAGACGCTTCAGCACCTCTTCGGCGCAGGCGGTCATGCGCTCATGCTCGGCGAGCGAACTTTCGGCATCGGTGATCGACACCATCTCGACCTTCATGAACTGATGCTGGCGCAGCATGCCACGCGTATCCCGCCCGGCGGAGCCCGCTTCCGAGCGGAAGCACGGCGTCAGCGCCGTCATGCGGATCGGCAGGTCCTTCAGATCAAGGATTTCCTCGCGCACCAGATTGGTCAGCGGCACCTCGGCGGTGGGAATGAGCCAACGCCCGTCGGATGTGCGGAACAGATCGTCGGCGAATTTCGGCAATTGCCCCGTACCGAACATGGTGGCGTCATTGACGAGCAGCGGCGGCTGCACCTCCATATAGCCATGCTCCGACGTATGCAGGTCGAGCATGAACTGGCCGAGGGCGCGTTCGAGCCGCGCAAGCTGGCTCTTGAGCACCGTGAAGCGGCTGCCTGAAAGCTTGGCGGCGCGCTCGAAATCCATAAACCCAAGCGCTTCGCCGATCTCGAAATGCTCCTTCGGCTGGAAGCTGAAATTGCGCTGGTTGCCGACGCGCCTCGCCTCGACATTGTCAGCCTCGTCCTTGCCAACGGGCACATCATCGAGCGGCACGTTCGGGATGACGCCGAGCGCATCCGCCAGTTCCTTGTCAAGACGGCGCTCCTCGCCCTCCGCTTCCTGCAGGAAGGTCTTGAGCTCAGCCACCTCGGCCTTCAGCTTCTCGGCCGTGGCGGCATCCTTCTCGGCCATCGCCTTGCCGATTTCCTTCGAAGCCGCATTGCGGCGCTCCTGCGCCTCCTGCACCCGGCCGACATGCTGGCGCCGCTTTTCATCAAGCGCGATCAGCCCGGAAGACAAGGGCTCCATGCCGCGTTTGGCAAGGGCGTCGTCGAACGCTTCGGGGTTTTCGCGTATCCATTTGATGTCAAGCATGGGACTGGCCGTAGGAAATGAATTGAACATGGGACGGACGCCGACAAGCCGGCGCCCAAGACTGCGACAGCGGACGAAAAATCAGGACGCGGAGGAGATATTGCCCGCCGAGTTCTTCTCGGCTTCCGCAAGTGCCCGCTTCCGCTCGATCATCCGTGCCGCCCAGATGGAAATCTCGTAGAGAAGGATGGTCGGCAAGGCAAGACCGATCTGGCTAACCGGGTCGGGCGGCGTCAGCACCGCCGCCACGACAAAGGCGATGACGATGGCGTATTTGCGCTTCTCCTTCAGCGTTTCCGCGCTGAGAAGCCCTGCCCGTGCCAGAAGCGAGGTGACGACGGGAAGCTGGAAGACGAGCCCGAAGGCGAAGATCAGCGTCATCACCAGGCTCAGATATTCCGACACCTTCGGCAGCAGCGATATCTGCACCTCGCCAGCCCCGCCCGTTTGCTGCATGGCGAGGAAGAACCACATCACCATCGGCGTGAAGAAGCAGTAGACCAGCGCACCGCCCAGGAGGAACAGCAGCGGTGACGCAACCAGAAACGGCAGGAAGGCCATACGCTCGTGCTTGTAGAGCCCCGGCGCAACGAATTTATAGATCTGCGACGCGATCACGGGAAAAGCCAGGACCAGCCCGCCGAACATCGCGACCTTGACCTGCGTGAAGAAGAATTCCTGCGGAGCCGTATAGATGAGCTCGGCCTTGGAACGGTCCATACCGGCCCAGTCGAGCGCCCATTGATAGGGGATGACCAGAAAATTGAAGAGCTGCTTGGCGAAGGCGAAGCAAAGCACGAACGCGACGAAGAACGCCAGGATCGCCCAGATCAACCGGCGGCGCAATTCGATCAGATGGTCGAGCAGCGGTGCCGAGCTCTGCTCGATTTCGTCGTCTTCGCTGGTCACGCTTTCGATCCTGTATCGGCTGCTTTTGTCTTCGCTTTCACGCTTTTCGCCCGGGATTTTTCCGCCGGCTTGGCTGATGCTTTTGTCAAAGCACTGGAAGTTTTGACGGAATCAGACGCCTTTTTTGTCGTTCTTTTCGGCTTTTCCGTCACCGCTACGGCATTGGCCGCCATCTCGGCCGGCGCATCGACCGAGGGCACCGGCTCGGGCGGAGGCGGCGGAACGGGCGTCGCCGCCGCAGGCGTCACGGCGCTCTTGTTAAGGCTCGAGCGCAAATCCTCCCCGGCGGAGCGGAGCGGATCGAACACTTTCTTGATATCGCTTCGCGGATCGAGACGGCGGGCGTCGTCGACGATGTTCTTCACATCGTCGAGTTCGGCCTCCCTGAGCGCATCATCAAACTGACGGCGAAACTCGTTCGCCGTCTTGCGCATCCTGCTCGTTGCCTGACCGAACGCCCTGAGCATTCTCGGCAGGTCTTTCGGTCCGACGACCACGATCAGAATAACCGCGATCACCAGTATCTCGGACCAGCCGATATCAAGCATGATAGATGAACTCCATACGCATCAGATGCCTCGCGACATCCGCAGCAGCGGCATAAGCGTCAGGACTTCGAGGTCTTCTTTGCAGAAGAGACCGGCGTGTCCGGATTGTTGTCGATGGTCTTTGCCGCCTCGACCTGTTCCTCGTCGTCAGACATGCCCTTCTTGAAGTTCTTGATACCCTTGGCGACATCGCCCATCAGCTCGGGGATCTTGCCGCGGCCGAACAGCAGCAGCACCACGGCAAGCACGATCAGCCAGTGCCAGATTGAAAAACTACCCATAACTTTCCTCTTGTTGCCGGATCGCGAGAAGCGAGACCCAAACCCCTTTTGCGTGATTTAAGCGCTTTCTCCGCATCTTTCAAACGGAACTATACCCCGACCGGCAATATGCGGGAATTTTTTTCGGGACCTTGCGTCAGATTGCCCGGGGAGCGCGCCTCAATCCTGCTCCACCCGGGGCGTCAGCAGGCCCAGTTCCTCCAGATCGATATCAGTCAGCGGGTCCTCGTCCTCGGTCAGTTCGTCGGGATCAACCGAGGGCACGGGAATGGAGAAATGCGTCGGCATGCGTGCCGAAAGCAGCCCCGCCCCGCGCAACTCCTCCACGCCGGGCAGATCGCGGATATCGGGCAAGCCGAAATGGTCGAGGAAGCTTTCCGTCGTACCGTAGGTTACGGGACGGCCCGGCGTGCGACGACGGCCGCGCATCTTGATCCATCCCGTTTCCATCAGGACATCGATCGTGCCTTTCGACGTTTCCACGCCGCGAATGTCTTCGAGTTCCGCGCGGGTCACCGGCTGGTGATAGGCGATGATGGCAAGAACTTCCAGCGCCGCCCGCGACAGCTTCCTCTGTTGCACCGCCTCGCGGCTCATCAAGAAGGTCAGGTCCGCCGCCGTCCGGAAGGCCCAGGCATCGCCTGCGCGCACCAGATTGACGCCACGCCGCTGGTAGTCCACCTGCAGCGCCTTGAGCACCTCCGAGACATCGACATTGGACGGCAGCCGTTCGGCCAGCGCCCGCTCCGAGACGGGATCCGCCGATGCGAAAATCAGCGCCTCGGCCATCCGCATGGCCTCCCTCAGCGCCAGCCGCTCAGCAGAGCTCTCCCTGTCCCCGGCCTCGGCAGCGGGGAACGATACGATCCTGGCTTTGCCTGTTTCAGACATCGCTTGCTTCCTCTTCGACCGCCGGGGCATCGCCGCGCTTCGCGCGCATGTAAAGCGGCTTAAAGGGCGATTCCTGGCGGATTTCGAGCTTCCCTTCCCGCACGAGCTCGAGACTGGCGGCAAAGGAGCTGGCAAGAGCTGTCGCGCGGTCGCGCGGCGACGGAATGAAGGCGATCAGGAAATGATCGAGCGCGGTCCAGTCGCTCATGTCGCCCATCAGCCGCGTCAGGATAGAGCGCGCTTCCTTCAACGACCAGACGCTGCGCTGCGCGATCTCGACATGGCTGACGGCCTGCCGCTGGCGCTGCGTCGCATAGGCGGTCAGAAGATCGTAGAGCGAGGCGGAAAACTGGTTGGTCTTTTCCACCACCACCATTTCCGGCATGCCCCGGGAGAAAACGTCGCGTCCCAGCCGGTTGCGGTTGACGAGCTTGACCGCCGCATCCCGCATCGCCTCCAGCCGCTTCAGCCGAAATTGCAGGACCGCCGCCAGCTCCTCGCCCGTCTCGCCATCTTCTCCCGGCGATTTCGGGATCAGCAGCTTGGATTTGAGATAGGCGAGCCATGCCGCCATGACCAGATAATCCGCCGCTAGCTCCAACCGTAAGGCGCGGGCCTGCTCGATGAACAGAAGATATTGCTCGGCAAGCGCCAGAACCGATATACGCGCCAGGTCGACACGCTGATTGCGCGCCAGATGAAGCAGGAGATCGAGCGGGCCTTCGAAACCCTGCACGTCGATGACCAGCGCCGGTTCGCCGGCGGCACGCTCGGCATCGGTCTGCCAGAGCGCGTCCATCGGCGTCGCCGCATCATCCCTGTCAGTGATCTTCGCGCCCGTCGCTGCCAAACGCCATCATCCCTTGCACTTACGCCACCGCCTCGAAATAGCGCTGGAACTCCTCGCGTATCTCCGCCTCGTCCGAGAGATCAGGCTCACCGGCGAAAACCTCCGCTATCTCAGCCCGCTTCTTCGCCTTGTCCGCAAGGATGGGCGCATGCGCCGCCACCTTGGACAATTCGCCCATGACGCCATTGCAGTGAAGCACGACATCACAGCCTGCGGCAAAGATTGCATCGGTCAAATCCCCGAAATCCCCAGAAAGTGCCTTCATGGAGATGTCGTCGCTCATCAAGAGCCCGTCGAAGCCGATGAAGTCCCTTATGATCGTCTCCACCACGGTCGGCGACAGGGTTGCGGGGCGGGCTGGATCGATGGACGTGAAGACCACATGCGCCGTCATTGCCGCCGGCAGGTCCGAGAGCGCCTTGAACGGCAGGAAATCGCGTGTTTCGAGGTCGCAGAGCGGCGCATCGACCCTGGCCAGCTCCTTATGCGTATCGGCGAAGGCCCGGCCATGTCCGGGAATATGCTTCATGACAGGGAGGACGCCGCCGGAAAGCAGCCCCTCGGCGGCAGCGCGCCCCATTTCGGCGACAGTTTGCGGATCCTTGGCGTAGGCTCGCGTGCCGATCACGTCGTTCGCTCCCTCCACCGGAACATCGAGCACCGGCAGGCAGTCGGCGTTGATGCCGAGCTTCAGGAGATCGAAGGCATGGAGCCGCGACATCAGCCAGGCGGCGCGAAGCCCTGCCTCCCGATCCCTCGTGTAAAGCGCGCCGAGAGCCGATGCGGGCGGATAGTCGGGCGCAAGCGGCGGACGCAGGCGCTGCACACGCCCGCCCTCCTGGTCGATGAAGACGGGCGTCGTTGGACGCCCCGTCAGATCGCGCATATGCGCGTTGAGGTCCGAGACCTGCTCTGCTTCGCTGATATTGCGCGCAAACAGAATGAAGCCCCAAGGCCGCTCATTGCGGATGATGGCGATCTCGTCCGCCGTCAGAACCTGGCCGGATACGCCCGCAATCAGTGCTTTTGATTCGCTCATGATCAAACTCTAGTGGGAAAAATTTGGAATCGTAGGGTTTTCGTCACGTAAAGCTCCACCAAGTGGAACGGCAAAGGGCGGCTTATCCGCCGCCCTTTGCATTTCAGGAATGAAGCGCTCGTCACTGCGTCACGAAGCAGCTGCCGCCGGCCGCCTTATACCGGGTGCAGAGATCGACGGCATCACTCTTGGAGCCGGCATTGATGCGGACCCGGTAATAGGTGCCCTTGCCGGCGATGTCGGCGCGTCGGATATCGACACCATGCCCGCCAATGATATTGGCGTAGCGCCGGGCCAGATTGGTATAGCTCTGCTGGGCCGCTTCCGGCGAAGGCTGCGATGCGATCTGGATCGCGTAGCCGCCCGCCCCTGCCGCCGCCGTCGTTGCGGCATTCGCCGCCGATGCGACCTGCGTGTTCTGAGCGGATGCCTTGGGCGTGCTGTCGACGATCGTCACCGGCTGCTCGGCCGGACGGGACGGCACCACCGGCACATTCCGCGGCTTGGCGGGAACACTGTCCGGCGTGAACGTCTGCGTATTCACCACCCGCGCCGGTGCGTTTGCGGCAGGCTGCGTATTGGCGGACGGCGCCAAGGTCTCCTGCGCCGTGATCGCTCCCGTCTGTTCGGACGCGTCCGCTGCGGGAGGCCCAGCGGCATCCGCCGGCGCGGCCACCTGTGTTTCAGCCGCCGGTCGGACCTGCGGCGTCGCAACATCGCTGGTTGCCGGAGCAGCGGGCGACGGTGTCGACGCAACGATCGTGCCGTCAGGCCTGACAACCATCGTCTGCACGCGGCGCGGAACGATCGTCGGATTGGCCACCGAAGCGTCGGAGATCGCGGCCTCCACGGAAGAGGGTTCGATACGGTCGTTCACCGCCGTATCCACATCATCGACGCTGCCGCCGTCATCCTCTGCCATGCCGATATCGACGGGCTTTTCCTCGCTGGAGACGAGTGTCTTCTGCTCGGGGGCTTCCGGAGCCAGGCCCGCCACCCGGTCATAGACGGCCTTGTCCTGGTTCGGCACCGTGTTGCCACCAGGATTTTCCGGCTGCACCTTGATCGGCTGACTGTCGGCCTGGATGACGACGGGCGCCCCGTCTCCACCGCCGGACGAAAGCCCGTAATAGCCGAGGGCGCCGATCAGCACTGCTGCGCCGGCAGCCGATGCCAACATCAAGCTGCGCCGGTTGCGGGCAGGTTGGCGCTCGTCGGCATCCGCCGGTATGTCCAGTTCATCGGCCGATTGCGGATCATAGGCGAAATCCTCCGCCCTCTGCCCCGCATTGGCCCAGTGATTGTAATAATCGTTCTGCGTGCCTGAAGGCGTCGAACCGGAAGCCGGCTGCGACGCCATATAGCCGCCGATCGCCGCCGCAGCGGCTCCGGGTACATAGGCCGCGGGAGAAGCCGCCTGCGACTGCGCGCCATAGGCCGCATAAGAGTCGTTGAAAATATCGTCGAATGCGCTGTCGGACGAAGCACCGACCTCCGGCTGCACCGGCTGATCCTCCACCTCGATCGAGGCGAAGACTTCCGCAAACTCATTCTCAAGAGCGCTCAGGCCGCTGTTCGACGCAGGCTCGGAATCATATTCCACCTCCGGCAGGTCGAGCGCATCCGTTTGATCGACCCTGGATTCGGAGACCGTGACTGTTTCCACCTCCGGCGCTGGGCCGGCAGATTCGATTCTGTAACCCGAATGCCCTGAATAGACCGCCGCTTGCGCCGGCTGGGCGACAGCAATCTCGGGCGCGTCATCGACCTCGGCCTCGGCATACTGGCCGTCATCCTCGGCGCCGAAGAAATCCTCGTCGAGTTGCGGCTCCTCGCCATCCCAGGCATTGGGGGCAGCTTCAGCCACCGGCGCCGCAGGCTCCGCATAAGCGGCGGCTTGCACGGCCGGCTGAACCTCCCGTGCCCCGGCAGGGGAAGCAGGTGAAGAATAAAGCTGTGCCGGGTAATAAGGGTAACGAGCCACAGCGGGCTCCGCCTGGGCCGCCGCATATTGCGGCGAGGCATCCTGTTGTGGCGAAACATCCTGCGAAGGCCCGGAATCGTCGCCCCCACCGATGAGCAGCATCTCCAGCTCCTCTTCCAGGCTGGGCGCTGGAATATAGCTTGCCGCCTGCACCGGCTCCGGTTCGCTATCCACCGGCTCATAGGCAGGCTCATAGACGGTCGGATCGTAGCCGCCATTCCCCTGCGCATCCTGATCGCCGGGATATTCTTCGGGATCGAGCGCCGGCGCGGAGGCCAGGGCGTAGGGTTCACCCTCACCCGCGGAATGAGCGGCTTGCGGTGCCGGGTCAAAAGTATCGTCCAGGGAGAACTCTTCCGGGTCCTCCGCATCGCCCCCGTTTATCGACAGGGCCAGTTCGCTCTCCAGCGAAGCGGAAAAATCGAAATCGCCGTCATAAGGCTGGGCGTCGGAAGAGAACGTCTGCGCCTCCTCCGCCTGGGGCGGCACATCCCAGCCATGCGCTACTGCCGGCTGATAGCCGATCTGGGTTTCCGGCTGGGCTTCGGCCCGATCTTCGGAATGAAGCTCCGCCTCGAGACCGCCGATCAGTTCCTGTTCGAGATCGAAGGAAAGATCGTCCGCCGCCTGTTGCGAAGCAGCGTCCTCTACCGGCTCGTCGAAGCCGATGATCCGTGACAGCTCCATCAGCGGATCGTCTTCCTGCGAAGGACGACCTCCGTGATCACGGTATTTGAAATTGCTGTCCGTCATGGCGTGTTCCTGTACTCATACTCGGGGCGCCAGCCGACGTCACCCATCATTGGCGATTACCAGCGCAATGTGGGCAAAAGTTGACAGTAATTTCCAGCGCTTTTCAGAGCATGATCCCGAAAAGTAGCAGACTTTTCAGATAAGATCATGCGACCAAAATAACTTGGAACAGGATACTTGAAGATTGTCCTGTTCTAGCGCATTTCCGTCGGGGCGTCCGCTCCGATAATCGACAATCCGGACGCCAGGACATCGGAAACGACCTGCACCAGCCCTAGCCTGGCAAGAGACAAGTCTGGATCGTTAACCTTAATAAAACGTAAGTCCGGATTCTCGGTTCCCTTGTTCCACTGTGCATGGAAGGCGCTGGCTAGGTCGTAGAGGTAGAATGCGAGCCTGTGCGGCTCCTGATGCAGCGCCGCCGCCTCGATAAGGCGCGGATATTCCGCAAGCTTGCGCACGAGCGCGATTTCGCTCTCGTCGGTGAGCTTGTCCAGATGCCTGGCCAGCGTCTCCCGGTCGAGATCGGTGAACCCGCCCTGCTCCTTCGCCTGCCGGAAGACCGAATGGCAGCGCGCTGAGGCATATTGCACATAGAACACCGGATTGTCCTTGGAGTGCTCCGTCACCTTCGCGAAGTCGAAATCGAGTGGCGCGTCGTTCTTGCGGTAGAGCATCATGAAGCGGACGGGATCGCGCCCGACCTCGTCGACCACGTCGCGCAGCGTCACGAACTCGCCCGACCGTTTCGACATGCGCACCGGTTCCCCCGCCCGGAAGAGCCGGACGAGCTGGCACAGGATCGCCGTGAACTCCGCCTTGCCGCCCGAAACGGCCCGCGCCACGGCTTCCAGCCGCTTGACATAGCCGCCATGATCGGCGCCGAGCACATAGATCATCTCCTCGAAGCCGCGATCGTATTTGTTCTTGAAATAGGCGACATCGGCCGCGAAATAGGTGAACGAGCCGTCGGATTTCATCAGCGGACGGTCCATGTCGTCGCCCACATCGGTGGAGCGGAACAGGGTCTGTTCGCGATCTTCCCAATCGTCCGGCAACTGCCCCTTCGGCGGCGGCAGCTTGCCCTTGTAGACATGCCCCTTCAGCGTCAAATCATTGATCGCCGAGCGGATCGCCCGCGCATTCTCGGCATGCAGCGAACGCTCGGAGAAGAACACATCGTGATGCACGTTCAGCGCGTCGAGATCGGCCCGGATCATCGCCATCATGGCGTCGATGGTGCGGTCCTTGATGATGGCGAGCGCCTCTTCCTCGGGCATCTGCAGCAATTGCCGGCCATATTCGGACGCCAGCGCCTCGCCCACGGGAACGAGATAGTCGCCGGGATAAAGACCTGACGGGATTTCCCCGATCTCGTCACCCAGTGCCTCGCGATAACGCAGCATCACCGAGCGCGCCAGAACGTCGATCTGCGCCCCAGCGTCGTTGATGTAATATTCTTTGGTGACGTCGTAGCCCGCGAATTTCAGGAGATTGGCGAGCGCATCGCCCACCACGGCGCCCCGGCAATGGCCGACATGCATCGGTCCGGTCGGGTTGGCCGAGACATATTCGACATTGACCTTGCGTCCCGCCCCGAGCGCCGAGCGGCCGTAATCGGTGCCTGATTCAATCATTCCGGCCAGTTCCCGGTGCCAGTAGCTGTCCTTGAGCTGCAGGTTGATGAAGCCGGGACCAGCGACATTGACCGAGGCCACGTCCGCATCCGCCTCCAGCGCCGCGGCGATGCGCGCGGCGAGCTCGCGCGGCGCCTCGCCGACCGCCTTGGAAAGCACCATCGCCGCATTGGTCGCGATATCGCCGTGGGAGGGATCGCGGGGCGGCTCCACGCTGACACGTGACAAATCGGGCGCATCGCCGTCTTTTGTTTTCAAATCAATGCTCTGCAGCGTCTTTTTGATGCGCGCGTCGAAATCTGCGAAGATATTCATGATTATTCTCGGTTTGAAGTTGCGCCCGGCTTAATTCAATTCGGGTGTATGGTCAAACAGGCGCCTGTGCTCGCGGATGGCATAATTGTCGGTCATACCAGCGAGGAAGTCGGCGATGCGGCGGGCCTGGACCGCTATCCCGCATGCCTCAAGCCCCTCATGCCACTCCCCGGGCATGCTGCCGGGATCGTTCATATAGGCGTCGAAGAGGTCGCGCACGATCCGCTCCGCCGATTGCCTGACCACGATGACCTTTTCGTGAAAATAGAGGTTCTTGTAGAGAAAACGCTTCAGCGTTTTCTCAGCCTCGCGCATGGCGGGAGAAAATGTCACCATGGTCGCATCGGCCGCGCGCACTTCCTCGACCGAGGCCGGATGGATGGCGGCAATGTTGATCTGCGCCTGGGTGATGACATCTTCCACCATGATGGTGATCTGCCGGCGCACCAGTTCATGCCCGGTCCGCACGGGATCGAGCGACGGATAGCGGTGGCGAACCTCATCCAGCAATTGCCGCGTCAAGGGCACCTCATCCAGGATCGGCAGCGTCAGAAGGCCCGAGCGCAGCCCATCATCGATATCATGCGCGTTATAGGCGATATCATCGGCAATCGCCGCACATTGCGCCTCAAGGCTGGCGAAGCGCGCAAGTTCCAGATCATGCTGCGCACTGTAATCGAGGATCGGCTGCGGCACCGGCTCACCCTTCGATTTCGCGCCGGTCAGCGGACCATTGTGCTTGACCAGCCCCTCCAGCGTCTCCCAGGTGAGATTCAGGCCGTCGAATTCCGCATAGCGCCGTTCGAGCTTGGTGACGATGCGTAGCGATTGAGCATTGTGGTCGAAACCACAGAAATCCTTCATCTTTTCGTTAAGCGCATCCTCGCCGGTGTGGCCGAATGGCGTGTGCCCGAAATCGTGCACCAGCGCGATCGCCTCCGCCAGGTCCTCATCCAGCCGCAGGGCGCGTGCCAGCGCGCGGGCGATCTGCGCCACCTCGATCGTATGTGTCAGCCGTGTCCTGTAATGATCGCCCTCATGCGCGATGAAGACCTGGGTCTTGTGCTTGAGGCGACGAAAGGCGTTGGAATGGATGATGCGGTCGCGGTCGCGCTGGAAGGGTGTGCGTGTCGGGCTTTCGCTCTCGAGAAAGAGACGCCCGCGGCTTTTCGCGGGATCACAGGCATAGACCGCCCTCTCCCGGTAGCCGAAACCGATACCCTGCAACGTCATTGTATCACCGTAATATGATTACAAGCGCATCTCGGCCGCATTGACTTCGCGCCCGCCAATTCATAGCTATGCATTGAGCTAATTCATAGCCGGGGACAAGGTCTTTCCCGGCGGAATTGATCCAATGGATGCGATCATGAGCGAAATGACGGGCGTTACCGTATCCGATGCCGCTGCAAAGCGCATCGCTGCCATCCTGAAGTCCGAACCCGGCAAGACCGCGCTTCGCGTTTCGGTCGAGGGCGGCGGCTGCTCGGGTTTTTCCTATAAATATGATCTCGTCGAGACGGAAGCCGAGGACGATATCATCATCGAGAAGCATGGCGCACGTGTCCTCATCGATACCGTCTCCCTGCCCTATATGGACGGCTCCGAGATCGATTTCGTCGACGACCTGATGGGCCAGTCCTTCCAGATCAGGAATCCCCACGCGGTGGCTTCCTGCGGCTGCGGCACCAGCTTTTCCATCTGACATCAATCCGGGGACAGCGCCATCCGGCTCTTGCCCACGAGCGCCCGACGGCTTATGCCTGACGGCATGAAGATCGCCACCTGGAACATCAACGGCATCAAGGCCCGCATCGACAATCTTTTGCCCTGGCTGAAGGAGTCAGACCCGGATGTCGTCTGTCTCCAGGAGATCAAATCGGTCGATGAGCAGTTTCCACGGCTGGAGATCGAGGCGCTGGGCTATCATGTGGAGACCCACGGCCAGAAGGGCTTCAACGGCGTCGCCATCCTTTCCAAGAATACGCCCGATGACGTCTCGCGCGGTTTGCCCGGAGAGGAGACCGACGAGCAGGCCCGCTTCATCGAGGCCGTGTTTTCGCGCGCCACCGGCGTCGTCCGCGTCGTCTCGCTCTATCTGCCGAACGGCAATCCGGTAAACACGGAGAAATATCTCTATAAGCTTGCCTGGATGGAAAGGTTGGAACGCTGGACCGAGCGCCGCCTCGCGCTGGAAGAGCCGCTGGTGCTTGCAGGCGATTACAATGTGATCCCGCAGCCGGAAGACGCCAAGCAGCCCGAAAACTGGCTCAACGACGCTCTTTTCCTGCCCGCCACCCGGCAAGCATTCCGCAGGCTGGAAAATCTTGGGCTCAGCGACGCCATCCGCTCGGTTAGCGACGCGCCGGGCCTTTATTCGTTCTGGGACTATCAGGCGGGCGCCTGGCAGAAGAACAACGGCATTCGCATCGATCATCTGATGCTCTCGCCGGAAGCCGCCGGCCACCTCGTTTCCGCCAGTATCGAGAAACATGTGCGGGCCTGGGAAAAGCCGTCCGACCACGTGCCGGTGACGATCGAACTCGCGCTTTAGAGCGGTACATTTTGAGTTGGAACGCGACACTTTATTGAAGTGTCTTCGAGCATGATGCCGGAATTACGAAGTGTTTTTCCGTACGGACCGTTCAGGCATGGATCCCGGCGGCGAGCCCGAGGATGACGGGCTGGAGAGGTTTTTGCCTAATCCCAACGTTGACGATTGGCGGAGACATCCCTGCAATCGTCATTCCTGGGGCTCGACCCGAGGGTCCACTCCGGAACACTGCCACTCCGCCGGCCGTCGGATACTATCGGTTCCGCCAGGAGTGCCGTGGACTAAAAATCCCCCGTCCGCACGATATCGCCGGCCAGCGAAATCGCGGTGCGCCGGTCTGCCTCGCCGGCCACCGAGAAGGCCTGCTCCTGCAGATTGCGGATCCAGTCACAATCTTTATCCGAGCAACGCTTGAAAGCGGCGGTGAGCATCGCGAGCCCCCGCACGGTCTTGCCTGCCTGGAACAGCATGTTGCCGAGCATGGCCTGGGCGTTCACATTGCCCTTCTGGGCGGCGAGCCGGAACCAGCGAGCGGCCTGGACAGGGTTGCGCGCGCCGCCCTCGCCTTTCAGGAGCATCCTGCCCAACTCGTACTGTGCCGCAGGATCGCCGAAATTCGAGGCGGCCTGGACATAGAGATCGCGCGCGACATTCGGATTGGCTTGAACGGGCGATCCCGGAATGCCGCGCTTCACATAACCGGCCAGTGCGACGAGTGCGTCAGCGACATAGCTTTCGTTCTGCGAGCCGGGCTCGGCCCCGTCGCGTACGATCTTCTCGAAGATCTGATAAGCCTCGAAATCGTTCTCCTTAACGCCGTCGCCGTCGGCATACATGCGCGCAAGCTTCCATTTGGCGCCCGGATGCCCCATCTCCGCAGCGTAGCGCAAGGCTTTGAGCGCCTCGTCCTTATGACCGTTCTTATAGGCGGAAAAGCCGAACTTGAAGAGTTCGAAGGGGTTGCGGCTCCTCTCAGCATCGTCAGCCACGTCGAAGGCATAGGCATGTCCGCACATGACGGCCAGCGTCATGGCAAGCCCGAATACCGGATAGGTTATGTGCTTAACGACTCGCATCACGAAGCTATTTCTTTCACACCGGCAAATACCATTTCGGCCGAACGGGCACCGGTTCCCGAGGGTTGGCTGCCGCTTGAGAAAACATGCCCCGCATTTTCGGCAAGAGTACGGCTGAGACGAAGCCCCACTCCGCGCCCCGCGACGGCACCACGTCCCCACATCCGCCCGATCCGGATCGGATCAGGTCGAAACAACGGATTCTCCTTGGAAAGGACCAGCCTGTTCATTCCTGCTCCATGCCCCCACATACCAGTATATCTGCCGGCCAGGACCACTGTCCTTGCACCTATCGCGGCCGCGCTCTTCTCGGGTGCTCCGGGTTTGTGGCGGGAAATGGGCAAAATCAGCCGTGCACCCTGCTGTTCCATTTCATCGTGAAGAGACTGTTGCTGAATCGTCACAAAATTGGGAGCCCAATTTGATCCACAAATAATAGCGCATACCGGAAACTCCCCTTACCCAAGTGCCCCAAAAGAAAAGCCCAGCAAAAAGCCGGGCTCTTCCAGATCGATATCAGGAAACCGCCCTAGAATTTCAGCTTGGCCGAAATCGAAAGCGCGCCGACAAAATCATCGTCGAAATCGGCGACGTAACCGGCCAGACCACTGGTCCGCCTGTTGTCCATGGTACCCGACGTGAGCAAGCCGACGACTCCGGCAAGGCGGACCTCGAAGCGCTCATTCGGTGAATAAACGGTGCCGAGCCCGAGCGTCCAGACATCAGTCTGGGAAGTCAGGCCTGTCGTTGTGGCACGATCCCAGGTCAGGCTCGACGCCACCGACCATTGATCGTTGAGCTTGTGCGCCACGCCGCCGGAAATGGTCCATCCATCTTGATAATAGAGATCAAGGCCGGTAATCCGCGCGCCCACGGGGATCAGGCCCGCAGCCGTATTGTAAAACGGAATATCTTTCACAATTGACCAGTTGGTCCACTTGACCGAACCGAAAGCCAGCCAATTCGGAGCAATACCGGTCTGGAATTTGACTTCGACCGAATCTGGAACTTCCGCCTCGCCTTCGACAGGAATAACAGGGACCGTCTGTGAAAAAAGTCCCGTGATCGTTCCTTCCAGATTATATTTCACCCGAGACTGATAGACGACCGAAGCACGCAGTGCGTATTCCGGAATCTCGTACGCCGCACCAAGACGCCAGCCCCAGCTCTTGTCCTCGACATTGAGATAACCTGTGCGGAAGCCCTCTAGCCTTCCCAGCGGGTTGTCCGGAAACCCGCGCGGCAGGAAGCGGGACTGATAGCCCTCGACCTCCTGATAGGAAACGCCGCCCAGGATGCGGAAATAGCCCTTTTCGCCGGCCACGAACCGATAAGAACAGTTGAGACCATAATCGCGCGAGGTGATCTCCTGCTCGATCGCGACATACATCGCCGCCGTGTCCGTGCCGACATCCGTATGGATGCCGATCGGCTCGCGATATTGCGCGGCGCAGGCCAGATCGTCGTTCAGATCGACTTTGGCGGAGAATTTCGGAACCGCGTAGTCGACGGCTTCGTCGACGCTGGTTTTGTAAGGGCGGCCCGTCCTGGGATTGATGCCGCCGGTCGCGGTCCCCACCGCAGACCCGCGAATATTCCTCAGTTTGCGCTGCGGCATGACAAAGGTCACGCCCGATTCAATTCTGGTGCCTGGCTCGAACAAGATATCGAAATCCTGTGAGCTGCGCTCAAGTCCCCCGGCCTGCGCGCTTCCGATGGCCCCGGCCGCGATAAGAGCGGCCCCGACGATCGTTTTTGTTGTTCCCCTGATCATTTGTCCTCCCCAAATCAAGAATGGAATAAATTTTGACGCAAACGTAACATGAAAGTGATGTCCGACAAGTGCCCCGTGGATGTCCCGCCGATCGGCAGAAACGCGCCGGCCCGAAAATTGATCATTTTTCACTTAGCGTGATAATTTATAAGAGGATTCTGCAGCAAAGCGAGCGCGAAAACGGCCATTTTCAGAGGTTTTCAGCTAATAGAGAGCCTCTGTTGCCAAGGCGCAACAATGGCTAAAAATTGTCGAAACGGTGATCGGAGAAGTCTGCCGGTGCCATGAAAATTACGGCCCGACACATGGTCGGGCCGGCTTTCGGAAATTCGAATCAAGAAGCGGGATGATGATCATCCCGCGCTTTCGATACGCTTCAGCGCGACGGAGATTTTCTCCGCCGCCTCGCGGAATTCGTTCAGCTTTTCGCGCTCTGCCTCCACGACCTCCTCGCGCGCATTGGCGACGAATTTCTCGTTTGCGAGCTTTTTTTCGATGCGCTCGATCTCGCCGGCAATCTTGGCCGCCTCCTTGGTGAGCCTTGCCGCTTCTGCCTTGATATCGATCAAATTGCCCAGCGGCAGGCAGACCGTCGCCTCGCCAATGACGATCTGCGCCGATGCCTTCGGCGCTTCCGCGGCAAAGCCGATCGATTCCACCCGCGCCAAGCGCTTGATCGCCGCATCATGGCGTTCGAACCGGTCTCTCGTCGCATCATTGGCGTCGAGCACGGCGAGCGGCGCCAGCGCCGCAGGCGGCACGTTCATCTCCGCACGCACCGAGCGGATGCCGGTGACGAGCTCGATCAGCCAGTTGATATCGGCGGCCGCATCGCTGTCCTCGAAATCGAGTACCGGCCATTCGGCATGGGTGAGCAGCGTCGAACGTGTCTTCCTTTCGCCTGCCGTGTGCGCCCACAGCTCTTCCGTCATGAACGGCATGAAGGGATGAAGCAGCTTGTATATTTCGTCGAGGCAATAGGCAGCGCAGGCCTGCGCTTCCTTCTTGGCGGCCTCATCCTCACCCATGAAGATTGGTTTCAAGAGTTCCAGATACCAGTCGCAGAACTGATTCCAGACGAATCTGTAAGCCGCACCCGCCGCTTCGTTGAACTTATAGGCCGTGATGCCATCGGTGATGGCCCGCGCCGCTCGCGTCAGCTCCGTCAGGATCCAGCGGTTGACGGCAAGCTTCGCGTTCGCGGGATCAAAGCCGTCGTCGCGCGCCACGCCATTCATCTCGGCAAAACGCGTTGCGTTCCAGAGCTTGGTGCCGAAATTGCGATAGCCGGCGATGCGCGCCGGATCGAGCTTCACGTCGCGCCCCTGCGCCGCCATGATAGCGAGGGTGAAACGCAGCGCGTCCGCCCCATATTCGTCGATCAGGCCCAGAGGATCGATGACGTTGCCCTTTGACTTCGACATCTTGGCGCCGTTCTTGTCGCGCACCAGCGCATGGACATAAACGGTGTGGAACGGCTCCTCATCCATGAAGTGCAGCCCCATCATCATCATCCGGGCAACCCAGAAGAAGATGATGTCGAAACCGGTGACGAGGACGTCCGTCTGATAATAGGTGGCGAGTTCCGGCGTCTTGTCCGGCCAGCCAAGCGTCGAGAACGGCCACAGCGCCGAGGAGAACCAGGTGTCGAGCACATCGGGATCGCGCTGCAGTTCGGTCGGCTTGCCATAATGGGCAGCCGCGGCGGCAAGCGCTTTCTCCTCGCTCTTTTCGACAAAGATTGTGCCATCAGGCCCGTACCAAGCCGGAATTTGGTGCCCCCACCAGAGCTGGCGCGAGATGCACCAGGGCTGGATGTTCTCCATCCAGTCGAAATAGGTCTTCTCCCAGTTCTTCGGCACGAAATTCGTACGTCCCTCGCGAACGCTGGCGATCGCCGGCTTGGCGAGCTCGGCCGCGTTTACATACCACTGGTCTGTCAGGAAAGGCTCGATCGGGACACCGCCGCGATCGCCATGCGGCACCGTATGGGTGTGGTCCTCGATCTTTTCAAGATAGCCGCCCTCTTCCATCATCTCGACAATGCGCTTGCGCGCAGCGAAACGGTCGAGACCGTCGAGATCGTGGATCAGCTGATCGAGATGACTCGATTTCTCCAGACCTTCCAGGAAGTCCTTGTTATTCCTGAGGGTTATTGCCGCCTCAACGGTGAGGATATTGATCTGCGGAAGATCGTGGCGCCGGCCGACCTCGAAATCGTTGAAGTCGTGGGCGGGCGTGATCTTGACGGCGCCCGAACCGGCTTCCGGGTCGGCGTAATCGTCGGCGACGATCGGGATATGGCGGCTGACCAGCGGCAAAACGACATCATTGCCGACCAGCGCGTGGTAGCGCGGGTCGTTCGGATTGACCGCCACACCGCTATCGCCGAGCATGGTTTCAGGCCGGGTCGTGGCCACGACGATATAGGTGTGCGGATTCTCCGGGTCGAACGGCACGTTCTCCAGAGGATAACGGAAATGCCAGAGATGCCCCTTGATCTCGCGCTGCTCGACTTCAAGATCGGAAATCGCCGTGAGCAGCTTGGGATCCCAGTTCACAAGGCGCTTGTCCTTGTAGATCAGCCCTTCCTTGTAAAGCGTGACGAAGACCTCCAGAACCGCCTTCGACAACCCCTCATCCATGGTGAAGCGTTCGCGCGACCAGTCGCATGACGCGCCCAAGCGGCGAAGCTGGTTGGAGATCATACCACCGGATTCGGCTTTCCACTGCCAGATACGCTCGACGAATTTTTCGCGGCCCATGAGATGGCGGTTCGGCTCCTGCCGCTCCATGAGCTGGCGCTCGACCACCATCTGCGTGGCGATGCCGGCATGGTCCATGCCGGGTTGCCACAGGACATTCTTGCCCCGCATACGCTCGAACCGGACAAGAATGTCCTGAATTGTATTATTGAGCGCATGGCCCATATGCAGCGAACCGGTCACGTTCGGCGGCGGAATGACGATCGAGAACGGATCGGCGCCCGGCTTCGCTCCAGCTCCGGCCTTGAAGGCGCCTACCTTCTCCCAGAGTTCGGCGATCTTCGGCTCGGTGGCCGCGGCGTCGTATGTCTTCTCAAGCATGAAAATGTCCGTCAGGGCTGTTTAAGCGGGCGTTAACAATCACTTTAAAGGTGATGCAGGCCTCCTAAAATCATTTTTGCAGGGATTATGAAAGGGAAAATACGTCGAAAACGAAAGGGAGTAAGGGAATAGGGAAATAAGGGAGTATGCTTGCGAGCGAAACATACTCCCCTATTCACTTATTCCCTTACTCCCCCTCAGAGCGAAGCGAAGCAGAACGAATGGCGTGACTACTCCCGCCCGGCGCGCACCACGCGCTCGATTTCCTCGCGCACCAGTCGCTCGACGAGGCCGGGAAGATTGTTGTCGAGCCACTCCTGCAGCATGGGACGCAGCATTTCTTCCGCCATCTCGTCGAAGGAACGGCGCTGCTCGGCACGCATTACGGCCGAAAGATCCTCGAAGGCGGCGGCCACCTGCCGTCCTGTGGCCTGCGATATAATCGGACTTGCCGGCGCAACAGCCGGCCGTGGCGCATCGCCTCGCGCGGCATCCGGATTGCCAGTGACCGCATCGGGTTGAGGCGCCTGCGCCGTTGGATTCGCGGGCGCTTCGGCCGACACAGGCCCCACGTCATCCCCTGCAGTCTCATGCGCCCGGCCCGTTACAGCCGTTGCGGGCTGGAGATCGTCATTGCTGGCGTCGAGGATGGGCTCATAATCATCATCGGCATCGTCGGCCGCATCGCTGTCCGCACCAGCTGCCTCGAACCGGGGCTGAACGCCCGCCGGCGCGTCGGCGCGCTCATCTTTCGGCTGATGCACGGCATCGCGGCCCACGCTCGACGTCGCACCATCCCGGCCCTGCGGTTCGAGGGATCCGCGCAGGCCGATCCGCGCCGCAAGCGCCTGCATTGCGTCTTCCGCCTGGCGCGCACCACGGTCCTCCTGCGCCTTGTCAGCTTCGAGGCTGGATTTTGCCGGCTCCACCGGCTTCAGCACGGGCTCCGGATCGCGGCGGAATTCGGCGATCTCGCCGCGCACCGGCGCCGCATGGGGACGCTCAGGCTTGGGCGGCACGCTCTGCCGCACCACGTCACTGTCCTCGATGATCCGACGGATGGAAGCAAGGATCTCTTCCATGGAAGGCTCACGCGCCGCGCTCGATGTCTGTGCCATAGTCCTGTGCCGCTTGTCTTTCTCGCCGCCTCGCACGGCGAATCTTTGAAACAGGGTATCGGACGAAACCGCGTTTGAGAATCCCCGCCGGTTAGGTGGAAAAGCCAACCCACAGGATTATCGAATCATCCGCTGGAAAATGCGATTTGAGAGACGGAAATATCTGCGGCTTCAAACTGTTGCGGCACCTCTCGCCGCAATGATTCCGATCCGCTCAGCATGCACAACGAAAAACGGCACCCTGCGGTGCCGTTTCCTGGTTCCGATGAAGCGGAAGCTCAGCGCCCGTCGGGCGTGCGCAGGCCGATCCACTTGTCCTTCACGGCCTCGTAATGCTCTTCCGGCCTGTGCTCTGCAACCTGAAGGCCCAGATGGCCCGCCGTCAATCGGCCGACCGCCTGGAGCAGCGCATAGCTCGCAACCACCACATCGCGTTCCGCCTGCACAAGCGCAATCTGCACAGCCACCAGTTCGTTCTGCTGGTTCAAGACATCGAGCGTGGTGCGCTGGCCGACCTTGCGCTCCTCGATCACGCCCTCGAGAGCGAGTCTGGCTGCCGAGACGCCGTCGCGATTGGCTGAAACCGATGCTCGGGCGGCTTCGAGCTGCGACCATGCGGAGGCAACGGCTGCACGCACGGAGTCGCGCATCACATCGACCTCGATCCGCGCTTGCCCCAGTTGCTCCTTGGACTGGCGCACCTGCGCCGAAGCCCGCCCGCCCTGATAGATCGGAACCGAAAGCTGCACGCCGACAGAAGCCGAATTGCCGTCGCCCAAGCTCGTTTCACCGGCGAAGGTCTCGCTATGGCTGGCAGAGGCGCTGAGCCCGAGGGTCGGCAGCAATGTGCCTTCCCTGGCCTTGACGTTGTAGCCGGCGGCATCGACCGCATATTTCGTGGCAAGGATTGCCGGGTGAGCAGCCGCGGCGATCTGATAGGCCGTATCGATCGAGCGCGGCAGGGTCCTGGACGGGGCGGCTGCGGCCTGCAACTTGCCCGGCGGGGTGCCGATGACCTGACGATACACCGCCTCGGCCGATTTGACGTCGGCGCGCGCCTGGTTGAGCTGCGCGACAGCGATCGAGCGGCTGGCTTCCGCCTGCGCCACGTCGGTGCGGGTTCCCTCGCCCACGTCGAGGCGGGCGCGTGCGGCGCGCACCTGTTCGTTCAAGGCGGCAAGGTTCTGCTCGCGCAGAACCGCGATCTGGCGGTTCCGGTAGACATCCATATAGGCCTGGACCGCATCGAACAGCCTGTTCAGTTCCTCGTTGCGCAGGTTTTCGCGCTGCGCGTAGACCTGCGTTTCAGCGGCTGCGACATTGTTCTTGGTCTGAAACCCGTCGAAAAGCGTCTGATTGAGCTGGATGCCGACACTGCCCGTGGTGGCGGTTCTATTTGACTGGCCCGAACGGGCACGGCCGAAATCCCCCGTGGCGGTGATCGTCGGACGATAGCCGGATTTGGCAATCGCGACACCTTCATCCGTGACCCGAACGCCAGCACGCGAAGAGTTGAGCGTTGCATTGTTTTGATAGGCCTTGGCCAGCGCACCGGTAAGCGTCTCGGCCAAGGCTGGATTTCCCGTCAAAACCGTGCCCGAAAGTAATGCCGCCGCCAACCATCCCTTGCATACTTTGAACACAGTGAACCTCATATGAATCATTCGAATCTTTTTTGACCGAACCGAGCGGTTCGGGCACGCATTTAATAACCGGTAAATTTCTCCTTTTCTATCTGTGCCATAGGCGCATGCACAAACAAAGTCAGAAGCGTTGCAGATATGTAACCATTTCGGAAAAATCAGAATTCGAACTGCGGCGCACGCGCAAATCCAGGTAGAGGCTTCACCGCCAGGTTGAATGCCCGGCGGCCGGACGTGATACCGTCATCCTTGACGTAAAGCTTGGCAACCCCGGCATTTCCATACCCTTCGACGGCGACGAGGCGGCCACCATCCTTCAACTGGTCGAAAAGCGCGTCCGGAACGAAATCGACAGCGCCCTCGAGGATGATCACGTCATAAGGCGCCTCGGAGGGATAGCCCTCCGTCAATGGCGCTGTGACGATCACGACATTGTCATAGCCAAGTTCGGAGAGTTTTGCCGTCGCTTCGGCCGCCAGGTCGGAATCACTTTCGACTGCGATGATGGAGCTTGCCAGCCGCGACAGCACCGCCGCCGAATAGCCGGTTCCCGTGCCGATATCGAGGACCACGTCGCCGGGCTCGATGGCTGCGAGCTGCACCAGCTTGGCGAAAGGCGAAGGCTCCATGAGATAACGCGCCGCCTCGCCCACGGGCGATGCCGGTTTCACCAGGATATCTTCGTCGATATAGGCCAAGTCGCGCCGGGCCGATGGAACGAACTCTTCGCGCGGAACAGCCAGGAAGGCGTCGAGAACGGCGATGTTAGTCACATCCGTGGTTCGGATCTGATTATCGACCATTTTGGTACGGAGATCGTGGAAATCGGCAGTCATTGTCCCAAGCTTTCCTTTCGCGCAAAACGCGGGGTGGAACGCTTGTCGGATGATATGAACGCCCGCAGGAACCGGTTGCGCTGGAGGCCTCGCCCGGAATCGAACCGGGGTGCAAGGATTTGCAGTCCTCTGCGTAACCACTCCGCCACGAGGCCTTCCGCACAAGCGTTTGTGAGGCGTCAATAGGTTATGGCTTTTCGCCCGTCAAGCCGTTCCGATGGGATTGCAGGTGAATTCTCCGCGGCATTTCGCATCGTCAGGGAAACAACCGTCCACATTCGCGCTTTCCCGCGCTTTTGGTTTGATCCAGCCGTTATTTCTTCCGCCACTTGCGTCCATAGCGTACTTCCAGCTTTCGCCGCCAGCGGCGGATGATTGCAGAATCATGAGAAAGCACCAGAAGCCCGAGCGGCACCATCCAGAAGCCGAGCACGGGAAGAAAACCCAGGATGCCGCCGACTATGAGCACGATGCCGAGAATCCGCCGCATGAGGACGGATCGGGGAATCGGAATCCGCCGCCCCAGGACGTGCACGGCCTTCTTGCGCTGAAAGGAAGACTTCAATTCGTTTGGTTCATCCACGCTTTATGTTTCCGCCGATATAGGAGCGGCCCGCCTCCATGCGGACAGCAGACCTGGCCAGAATATATAGGTCGCCGTCATCTCCATGCCAAAAAGATGGAAAAAAACGGAATAGGCCCTTTGCAAAAGCGAAACCCTTTTGCTATAGGCCACATCGCTGACGAATGAGCGCCTGTTCCCCGGTAGCTCAGCGGTAGAGCAACCGGCTGTTAACCGGTTGGTCGCTGGTTCGAATCCGGCCCGGGGAGCCATTTCTTCCAAATATCGATATAATGAAACGCTGAATTTGCGGATGCTCTTTTGGTATCTCTCGCATGCAGCGAGGCGTGCGGCCAGTCCCGGCATATACGGATGATTGGTCTTCATCGTTAATTTCTTTCCTGGTGTCCGAAAACCCCGCCTCGACCATCAGCCGGCGGGTAGCTGGCGATGTGGGAACGAAAACCCCCAACAGCGCGTTGTGCTCCCATCGAAAAAAGGAGAGCAACATGCTTCGCGCGGCCATTTTATGGATGATGGGCGTCCCGCTCATCGTGGTGATACTGATTTGGTATTTCTTCTTCTGATCGCAGCCTGTTCGCCGCTCGTCCGGCCGCAATCGGTTTCCACCTGCCGCACCTCCCTATGCCGGCTCCTGTGGGAACACCCAAACGAATCCGGTGTTCGGATGAGGAACAAGAGACTGCGCTCAAGAAGATCGCGAGATAACGGCTCAGTGATATGCAAACCATGCGCTATGCCCTGTACTGCGGCACCCTGGCAGGCTTGACATCGACAATGGCGCTCATGCTGCTTGCCCGGCTTGAAGGCCACAGCCCATGGCAGCCGGCCAATGCGACCAGCCATTGGATCTGGGGCGACGATGCCGGATCGAGAGAGCGGGCCGACATGCGGCACACGCTGCTCGGCCTCCTGACCAATCAGTTGGCAGCCATGTTCTGGGGCATGCCTTTCGGCGCCTGGCTCGCTAGCCGCCCTTCCCGCGATGCCTCGGCCATGTTGCGCGATGCAACGCTGATGGCATCTGTCGCGGCGGCCGTCGATTATCTCCTGATGCCGAAGCGCCTGACACCGGGCTGGGAACTGGCATTACCGAAACGCTCGGTCGCCGCTGCCTTCGGCGCGATGGCGCTCGGTCTCGCGCTGGGCGGCCTCGCTGCCCAATCGCGACGTTGAATCCTTACTCCGCAGGCGTCGGACAATTACCGCCGGACGGTTTTCCGGAGAGCCTGTCCGCCATCCATTGGACAGCGATATCCGCGCCCAATGCCGCGACGGAGAGGTGATCCGCGTTCATCTCCACCAGCTCGACCGGCGCACCCGCCAGACAGAGGCCGCGGGCGAAGCCGCGCGTCACCGGAGGCAGGACAACCGAATCGCGGGTGCCCTGAAGGATGAGAACCGGCAGTCCCGGCTTGCCGCCGCTCGGCGTGTTCTCAGCAATGATACCGCTCCAGGGCGGCGCCTTGGTTGGGTCGGTCTTCAGAAATGTGCTGGGGAGGCCATGCAATGCCCAGCCGTCGATCAGGAGATCGAAGCGATTGGTCATGCATTCCTCGCCGATGATCCGTGCATTTGTCAGAGCTGCCGGTTCGATCACCGTTGCGGGATCCAGCCCGTAGACCTTCGACCAGGAGAGAAGCGCCAGCGCCGAAAAGGCTTTTCCGCCCGGCGTGTCGCGATCCTCCTCAAAAAGCGTGGCGAGACGAGTCGCGGGAGCTGCCGCGGCAATGCCGGCGGGCGTGAGCTCGGGCGCATATTCTGTCGCCAGTTGTCCGGCCCACAGCACCGCATGGCCGCCCTGCGAATGACCCCATACCGCGAATCGGCGACTCGTTTCAGTCAATTCTCCTGCCGTCCGCACCGAATCGAGCACGGAGTGGGCGGCGCTCCGCCCCACGAGATAGGGATGCGGCCCGGGAGTGCCGAGCCCGAGATAATCCGTCGCGGCGATGACAAAGCCCCTTTTCACCAATCCACTGAAGCCCGCGATCGTTGGTGCAATGCTCGTCCCCAGCGAGGGCGCGCATTTCTGCGCGATACCGGTGGTCGGATGCGCCCACGCGACAACGGGAAAGCCGCCAACGGGCGCATCGCCGGTCGGCACGACCACCACCCCGGACACGGCGACCGGCTCGCCATTCAGCCCGGTCGAGCGGTAGAGCACCCGCCAGGTCGTCGCCTCCTCGATGTCCGTATCCATGCGCTCGCTGCGGATGAGGCTTCCCGGCTTACCGGCCGCCAGATCGGCCGGGCTGGCATAATAGAAATCCTCCTGCCGTTCGACGATACCGATATAGAGCGCGACGATGAGGGCAACGAGGCCGATCAGGATGGCTGCTGTTCGTGTCCAGTTCTTCATTGATGACGCCGGCTTCAATGGACGAAACCATAGAAAAACCGCCAGTTCTGAAGATCTGGTTACATTCAATCTTAAGTATTGATATTGTCGATATTTGGCTACCTGCAGAACCGCTGAAGATGATCGCCCAGCCTGAGCGACAGGGCGACGGCGGGAAGCGTCGGATTTGCCTGTCCCGCCGTGGGAAAGACGGAACTGCCGGCGACAAACAGGTTGGAAACGTCATGCACGCGGCAATCGGGATCGACCACCCCATCCCTGCCGCTTTCCGACATCCGGGTGATCCCGAGTTGATGATAGCCGTCCAGTGCCTGGTCGAGCACATGCTGGTCGCAGCGGTCGGGCGTCTGGAGATATTCCAGCCGGCCGATCCCGCTGGCCTGCGGACCACGATCCAGCACTGCGTGCGACTTCATTCACCACCGAGGCGACATCCTCCCGCAGGAAACGGAAATCGACATCCAGCCGGGGGAGCGGCCGCCCATCCTGCTCGGCGCTCAGCCGCACCCTGCTTTCCGGATTCGGAGCCTGTTCGGCGTGATAGCGCTGCAGGAACAGGCCGGCCGGGTTGATGACGGCAAAATTTCGCTTCCGGACGGCTGCAGCATCAATTGCGGCAGGATGTCGATCACGCCGGCCAGCAATCGGGGATCGTTGCGGATATTGGCGATATGGGCCTCATAGGGATCGCCTCCGGGCGCGTCCGATAACGGCGCCAGGCCACGCCCCACCCGTGGAAAGAGGCCGGTGAGGGCAAGCATCACATAAACCAGTGAGAGCGCGCCGCTGCCATGCGCCGGATCCGCCACCGAAAGGCTTTCCAGCCAGAAGGCAGTGTTGAACACCTTATGCGCAGCCTGTGCCGCCGGCGTCAGCGCCAGCCGGCGGCGAACATAGGAGCCGTCCCTGTTCTTGCAGTACCAGAACGCCCTTGCGGCACCATGCTGTGCAAACCGGATAGCCGCGATATAGCCTGCCTCATCGACGTGCATACGAACGGTTCCCGCCCCTCACCAGGAAAAGCGGGAACCCCATCACGGCATGGGAACGGCTGGAGAGCGCAGCCTTCCTACAGCCGGGATCAGGCGGCTCTTCGGTTGACGTTGTCTTCCGCAAGCGCGGTGAGCTTCTGGTCGGTCGCCTTCTCCTCAGCCAGATTCTGCTCGAAAAGCGCCGCGCAATCCGAACGTCCCAGTTCGTTTGCCCAGGCGATCAGCGTGCCGTAGCGCGTGATCTCGTAATGCTCGACGGCCTGGGCGGCAGCGATGAGCGCGGCGTCCATCACGGTCGGATCGTCGACCTCCCCCGCGATCTCGTTGGTCTCCTCGATGATGCCGTCGATCGCCGGGCAATCGACGCCCTTGGCCTCGATGCCATAGAGTTCGAAAGCTTCCTCCAGCCGCCGCACATGGCCCTGCGTCTCGCCCAGATGCTTCTCGAAATTCATCTTCAGTTCCGGATTGGTGGTCTTTTCCATCATCTCCGGAAGCGCCTTGGTGATCTGTTTTTCCGCGTAGTAGATGTCCCGCATGGTATGAACGAAGAGGTCGTCCATCGAATGGATGTCTTTTGAGAAAAAGCCCATGACCGTACCTTTCTTTTGGTTGTGGAACTGCCTTCAGCCCCGCGCGCTAAGGAACTTCTCTCGAACGTCGGCTCGGCGATTTGGTTCCGCCTCCGCAAGCTCATGGCGGCAAGAATGTTAAAGCCCCTCCCGGCGGGAGCGCCGGTCGGCATCTTCAACCGCCAGCGGGACTTGCAACGGGCGGATTTTTCCGGTTAACACCAGCCAATCCCCGGCGGTTTTACCGCAATCGTGAATTTGTGTGTTGGAGCGCGTCGATGTCCCTGCCCGAAAAAGCCTTTCCCGTTTCCTGGGACCAGTTCCACCGCGACGCGCGCGCCCTCGCCTGGCGCATCGCCGGCATGCAGCGCGAATGGCGCGCCATGGTCGCCATCACCCGCGGAGGCCTGGTACCGGCCGCCATTATCTGCCGGGAACTCGGCATCCGCCTCATCGAGACCGTCTGTGTCGCCTCCTATCATGACTATACCGAGCAGGGAAAACTCAAGATCCTGAAAGGCATCGGCGAAAGCCTTCTGGAAAATGGCGGTGAAGGCGTTCTGATCATCGACGATCTCACCGATACGGGCAAGACCGCGGCCATCGTGCGCGAGATGATGCCAAGGGCGCATTTCGCCACGGTCTACGCCAAGCCGCTCGGCCGTCCGCTGGTCGATACCTTCATCACCGAGGTAAGCCAGGACACCTGGATCTACTTCCCCTGGGATATGGGCTTCACCTATCAGGAGCCGATTTCGAAGTCGCATCGCGGCTGAACGCCGGATTTTTCAACTAAAATCGAACCAAAACGGCGCAAATCCTAGATTTTTCGGCGTATTCTTAGCGGTTTTTTCATTTACCGCATTGTTATCCTAACGAATCGACCCATGTTGTGAAGGATAAGTGGAAAGAAACTGCGGTGAAAATGGACCCGGCTCACATCATTGCCAGAGACAAACGGATCGAAACGCCTTCCGGCCGCTTGCGGCAGGTCGCGGCGCTCGTCTACCGTTATCACGACGGCAGGATGGACGTGCTCCTCATCACCAGCCGCGGTACGGGCCGCTGGATCATCCCCAAGGGCTGGCCGCAGGTCGGCAGGACGCTTTCGCAGGCCGCCCTTCGCGAGGCTTACGAGGAAGCGGGCGTGCGCGGCGCCGTCGCCCTGCAGCCGATCGGCAGCTACACCTATGAGAAGACAGATCTCCCGCCCCAGGCCAATGGTGCTTTCACGGTCGACGTTTTTCCCGTCCATTTCTCCCATCAGGAAGAAAAATTTCCCGAACGCGGCGAACGGCAGGACGAATGGGTGACGCCGGAGGAAGCGGCGGAGCGGGTAGATGAACCCGAGCTCAAGGCCCTTCTGCGTTCATTCGGGGCAGCCAGGGCAATGGCAGCCGAATAGGCCGGGTCGCGGTTCATGCCGTATAGCGCTGAAGATCGGCCACCACCGCGTTGCGCCCGCTCTCCTTGGCCACCCCCAGATTGCGGTCGGCCTGGCTCATCAGCACTTCCACGCTCTGCCCCGGCTTGTGCACGGCAAGCCCGATCGAGACCGACAGCTCCAACCCCTTGATTCCGAGTTCCGAGGACGCCTGGGAGACCTGCGTCCGCAGCCTTTCGGCGATGATCACCGCCTGCTTGAGATTGGCCCCTTCCAGAAACACCCCGAACTCCTGCCCACCGAGCCGCCCCATCAGATCGCTTGACCGCGAATTGTGGCGAATGCAGTCACCGATCAGCCGGATGGCGGCATCTCCCGCCTGATGACCGAACCGGTCGTTGATGATCTTGAAATGATCGGCGTCGATATAAGCCAGCACGCCGACGCTGCGATCCGCATCCCTGAGGAAAACGCTCAGGCGTTCCATGAAGACCTTGCGGTTGAGAAGACCGCTCATCCGGTCGCTTTGCAGAAGCTCGTGCATGGCGGCGTTGGCGAGTGTCAGCCGCTCGCGCAGAATCATGCCGTAGATGATGGCAGGCAGCGAGACCGCCGCGGTGATCAGGCCGGAAATGAGAAATTCCGAGCGCAGCCGCTCCGCGCCCATCGGGGCATAGTAGAGATAAACCAGCAACTCCACCCCCGCCAGAATGCAGGCGAACCAGATAACGACGTTCTTGGCGATCTCACCCGCCCTTAATTTCATTTCCATGTGCATGTTCCGGCCATTGCCGGACGAGCATATTTGAGAATACTTAAAAACAGGTTCAGGACGAAAAATCGCCGACGCCGAGCACAGGTCGACCCGTTCCACTGCCTCCAGTTTTCGGGAAATCAGCGCTTCGCGCAATAGCAATCCTCGCCCCTTGTCACCTATCCCTTCTCCCCGTTATCCACACCAGCCACACACAAGATATTGAGGTCACAAATTTGAAACAAACCAACCCTTGACGCTCGGGTCCGAGTCACCTTTTATGGTTTTTACGTTGAGTTTGTGACGTGGCCGGATATTCGAAAAGCCGGCTTTTCATCCGATATCAGAGCCTTATCGACGGGAAATGCATGTTCGTACATGCAGTTTTCGTGCGGGGTTCTTTGTGTCGGTTTTCGGGCATGCGATAAACGAGGATCGCCTGCTTAAAATGGACGGGGAACGATGCGTTAATACAAGATTTAGTATTTGCATCGATAATAAGCACCAGATAATGTAGGCGTCCCGTTGACGGGATCACAAAATATCAGGTGTCGACAGATGGGCCCGCGCGGCCTCCGACGACGGCCTTCATGGGCTGGATGACGAGGCGCGGTAAGGGAGAGCCGGTTTCGCGGGTGCGATGCCGGATGCGGCGGACATGCGGCCGCCCCGTGTCAGGGATATAAATGACATGGGAAAGCCGCTATATATACAAGATATGGATGGGACCAATGAAGATCGAACGTCGTTTCACGAAGGAGAATCAGTCGGCCTATGCGGATATCGCATTCCGTAAGGCGACGAGTGAGATCAAGAATCCCGACGGTTCCGTGGTGTTCCGCCTGGAAGGCATCGACGTGCCCGCCCAGTTTAGCCAGGTCGCGGCCGATATTCTGGCGCAGAAATATTTCCGCAAGGCCGGCGTGCCTGCACGGCTGAAGAAAGTCGAGGAGAATTCCGTTCCCTCCTGGCTGTGGCGCTCCGTGGCGGACGAAGAAGCGCTGGCGGCCCTCCCCGAGGACGAGCGCTACGGCTCGGAAATGGACGCCCGTCAGGTATTCGATCGTCTCGCCGGCACCTGGACCTATTGGGGCTGGAAGGGCGGCTATTTCGAGAGCGAAGCCGATGCCCTCGCCTTCCGCGACGAGCTTGCCTATATGCTCGCCACCCAGCGCGTCGCGCCCAACTCACCGCAATGGTTCAACACCGGCCTTCATTGGGCCTATGGCATCGACGGTCCCGGCCAGGGCCATTTCTATGTCGACTGGCAGACCGGCAAGCTGACGAAATCCAAATCGGCCTATGAGCATCCGCAGCCGCATGCCTGCTTCATCCAGTCCGTCGGCGACGACCTCGTCAACGAAGGCGGCATCATGGACCTCTGGGTGCGCGAGGCGCGCCTGTTCAAATATGGCTCCGGCACAGGCTCCAACTTCTCCTATCTGCGCGGCGAAGGCGAAAAGCTTTCCGGCGGCGGCAAGTCCTCCGGCCTCATGTCGTTCCTCAAGATCGGAGACCGCGCGGCGGGCGCCATCAAATCGGGCGGCACCACGCGCCGCGCCGCCAAGATGGTGGTGGTCGATATCGACCATCCGGATATCGAAGAATATATCGACTGGAAGGTGAAGGAGGAGCAGAAGGTCGCCGCCCTCGTCACCGGCTCCAAGATCGTCAAGCAGCACCTGACCGCCATCATGAAGGCCTGCGTCAATTGCGAGGCGGATAATGGCGATTGCTACGAACCGGCCAAGAACCCGGCGCTGAAGCGCGAGATCAAGGCCGCCAAGAAGAACCAGGTGCCGGAAAACTACATCAAGCGCGTCATCCAGTTCGCGCGTCAGGGCTATACCGACATCCAGTTCAAGACCTACGACACGGATTGGGATTCGGAAGCCTATCTCACCGTTTCGGGCCAGAACTCGAACAATTCCGTCTCGCTCAAGGATGAATTCCTGCGTGCCGTGGAGAATGACGGCGACTGGAATCTCACCGCCCGCAAGGACGGCAGGGTGCTGAAGACGCTGAAGGCCCGCGACCTCTGGGAGAAGATCGGCTATGCCGCCTGGGCCTCCGCCGATCCGGGCCTGCACTTCAACACCACGATGAACGACTGGCACACCTGCCCCGCCGCCGGCCCGATCCGCGCGTCGAACCCGTGCTCGGAATATATGTTCCTCGACGATACGGCCTGCAATCTGGCTTCCATCAACCTTCTGACCTATCGCCGGGCGGACGGCACCTTCGACATCGAGGCTTACGAGCATACGGTGCGTCTGTGGACCATCGTCCTCGAGATCTCGGTGATGATGGCGCAGTTCCCGTCGAAGGAAATCGCCCGCCTCTCCTATGAATACCGCACGCTCGGCCTGGGCTACGCCAATATCGGCGGCCTCCTGATGACCTCGGGCATCCCCTATGATTCCGACGAGGGTCGCGCCATCGGCGGTTCGCTGACGGCGATCATGACCGGCATCTCCTATGCCACGTCAGCCGAAATGGCGAGCGAGCTCGGCACCTTCCCCGGCTATGAGCCGAATGCGGCCAACATGCTGCGCGTCATTCGCAACCATCGCCGTGCCGCCCATGGCGAGTCTCAGGGCTATGAAGGCCTTGCCGTCAATCCCGTGCCGCTGAAGGCCGAGGATTGTCCGGATCAGGCGCTCATCACCCATGCCCGCGCCGCCTGGGACAAGGCGCTGGAGCTCGGCCAGAAGCATGGCTACCGCAACGCGCAGACGACCGTGATCGCGCCGACCGGCACGATCGGCCTCGTCATGGATTGCGACACGACAGGCATCGAGCCCGATTTCGCGCTGGTGAAGTTCAAGAAGCTCGCCGGCGGCGGCTATTTCAAGATCATCAACCGCGCCGTGCCGGAGGCGCTGCGTACCCTCGGGTACTCCGAGAGCCAGATCGCCGAGATCGAGGTCTATGCCGTCGGCCATGGCAATCTGAACCAGGCGCCGGCGATCAACCCCGGCTCGCTCAAGGCCAAGGGTTTCACCGACGAGAAGATCGAGGCGCTGAACGTGGCGCTGAAATCCGCCTTCGACATCAAGTTCGCCTTCAACCAGTGGACGCTCGGCGCCGACTGGCTGAAAGAGAACTTCGGCTTCACCCAGGAGCAGCTCGACGATTTCTCCTTCGAACTGCTCCCGGCGCTGGGTTTCTCCAGGAAGGATATCGAAGCGGCCAATATCCATGTCTGTGGCGCCATGACGCTGGAAGGCGCGCCGTTCCTGAAGGAAGAGCACTATCCGGTCTTCGATTGCGCCAATCCGTGCGGCAAGATCGGCAAGCGCTATCTCTCGGTGGAAAGCCACATCCGCATGATGGCGGCGGCGCAACCCTTCATATCGGGCGCGATCTCCAAGACGATCAACATGCCGAACGAGGCGACCGTCGAGGATTGCAAGAACGCCTATATGCTGTCCTGGAAGCTGGCACTCAAGGCGAACGCCCTTTATCGCGACGGCTCCAAGCTGTCGCAGCCGCTGAACAGCGCCCTCATCGCCGATGACGAGGAGGACGAGGACGATGCGGTCGAGGCGCTGATCGAGGCGCCGGCCAGCGCCCGCGCGGTGCAGGTAACCGAAAAGATCGTCGAGAAGATCGTCGAGAAGGTGGTGCGCGAGCGCGAGAAGCTCCCCAACCGCCGCCAGGGCTACACCCAGAAGGCGGTCGTCGGCGGCCACAAGGTCTACCTCAGAACCGGCGAGTTCGGTGATGGCCGCATCGGCGAAATCTTCATCGACATGCACAAGGAAGGCGCGGCCTTCCGCGCGATGATGAACAATTTCGCCATCGCCATCTCGCTCGGCCTGCAATATGGCGTGCCGCTGGAGGAATATGTGGAGGCCTTCACCTTCACCAAGTTCGAGCCGGCCGGCATCGTCCAGGGCAATGACGCGATCAAGAACGCCACGTCGATCCTCGACTATGTGTTCCGCGAGCTCGCCGTCTCCTATCTCGGCCGCCACGACCTCGCTCATGTCGATACCAGCGATTTCACCAACACATCGCTGGGCAAGGGCATCAAGGAAGGCAAGACCAACCTCGTCTCCACCGGCTGGACCCGCGGCTACAAGCCGACGCTGGTCTCCGCCAGCACCGAGCCGAAGGGATCGGCAGCCGCCTCCCCGGCCCCGAAGGCCTCCAATGTGACGGCGCTGAAATCCGCGTCCGCGACGGCAACGTCGGGCAACCGCCCGGCCATCGGTCTCGTGACCGACGGCGCCACCGCCTTCAAGCGCGATTATGAGGAGCAGGCCGAAAAGTCCGCTGCAGGCTTTGCCGAGGATGCTCCGGAGGACGCGACGGCGCTCTTCTCCGACCGGGCGGATGCCGAAGCGGCGAGCGCAAAGACGGAAGCGCAGACCGCCGCCAAGAAGGTCGAAGCCGACCGCCGGATGAAATCGATCATGCAGGGCTATACCGGAGACAGCTGCTCCGAATGCCAGAACTTCACCATGGTTCGCAACGGCACCTGCCTGAAATGCGACACCTGCGGCGCGACGAGCGGGTGCAGCTGATTGGTCGAAATTATTATCAGAAATCACAAAAATCCGGGCCGAAAGGCCCGGATTTCGTTTAAAGAACCCGCCGGTACGCAATGGGTGGGACGTTGCTGCTCCTGATATTCCATCACCGTTGGACCTATCGCACGTGCGAGGCCGTTTCGTAGCGCGTGCCCATTTTTGATGATGCGTATTGCAGGACAATTGTCCTTGACAAATCCGTACGCATCTATACGAATTATTTCCGTACGCATCAATACGGTTTGGAGGTTCCCGATGGCTGCAACCCGACCATATGCCCGCGCCCACGCGGCGTTGCTCGCACTCATCATCTTGCAGATCGTCATGCTGGCCGCGCTCTACACGCAGACGCCGCCGCATCCACCACGGGCGATTGCTTTATTCGCGCTCGGCCCGTTTCTCGGCGCATCCATAGCGATAGCCGCGGCAGCCATGGTGCTGGGCGCCATGGCGACGCGACAGGGAACGATTGCCAGCCTTTTGACGGCGATGCTCGCCCTTGTCTCTTTCGGGCCGCAGAAATGGGGTGATCCATCTATCGGCGAGATCTGGCCGGCCGTGCTCGTGGCGGAGATCGCCGCGGCTGTTCTCATTGTCGAAGCCTTCCCGGGGAAGCGAGCCGGATGACGCCGAAACAGGCCGCCCGGCGGGCGCGGATCGAGCAGGCCGCCTATGAGGTGCTCAGCGAAGTGGGCTACAACAGCGCCTCCCTCTTGACGATTGCCAAGCGGGCGTCGGCGTCCAACGAGACGCTCTATAAATGGTACGGCAACAAGCAGACCCTGTTCCGTTCCCTGGTCGAGGCCAATGCCAGCAAAGCCAGATCCATACTGGAAAAAGCGCTGGGGGAAGGAAGCGATCCGCTTGAGGCGCTGGCGCAGCTTGGCCCGGCGCTCCTTGCGCTGGTAACCGGCGAGCGGGCCGTTATCCTCAATCGTGCAGCGGCCGGCGATGTCAGCGACACGGGCACATTGGGCAAGGCGATCGCCAAGGCCGGCCGTGATATCATCGCACCATTGCTTCGCAAACTCTTGGACGGCGCACTGCAAAAAGGCCTGATCGACTGCGACGACCCGGCGGATGCGGCGGAAATCTATTTCCATCTTCTGATCGGCGATCTTCAGATCAGACGGGTGATCGGCACGATCGGCGAACTCTCGCAGCAGGAAGTCGAGCGCCGATCGGAGCGGGCCTTCAACCTGTTTTGCAAACTTTATGTGCCAGACGCAGAGAAGAGCAGCTGAAAGCCCCTAAACCGCTACGGCCGCATCCATGATGCGGATCTGCGCGGCTGACGATCCGTTCCAGTGGTTGATCGAGAGGTTGCCCGCGATATGGATCGACTGGCCGGACTGTCTCAAGAGGAACTCACCGAGCGCGCTTCCTGCGGAACGGAACGCGATGGCGTTGACACGCCTGCCGTCCGCACCTGCAAGCGTCGCGCGGATATGGTCCTTGCCGACGACGCTGGCACCAATGAGACGATGATGCGGCAGCACCAGCACCGGCTGCGGATGGCCCGAGCCGTAGGGACCCGCTCTTTCCAGCGCATCATGCAGGGCAAGCGTCGCGCCGGCGGCGGAGAGCGCGCCATCTATGGCGAGGCTCTGATTGTCACGCAGCCTGGCCACGGCCTCGCCGGCCGCTTCCTCGAAATAGGCGCGCAGCGCACCGAGCTTGTCGCGTTCGACGGTGATGCCTGCCGCCATTGCATGGCCCCCGCCTTTCACCAGCAGCCCCTTTTCCACCGCGCCGCGCACCATCCGCCCGAGATCGAAGCCGGTGATGGAGCGGCCCGAGCCGGTGCCGATGCCGTTCTGATTGAAGGCGATTGCAAAAGCCGGGCGCCGCGTCCGCTCCTTCAGCCGTGCGGCGATCAGCCCGACAATGCCCGGATGCCAGTCCTCGCTTGCGGTGACGATGATCGCCGGGCCCGGCCCTCCGCTCATCTCCACGGCGGCTTCGGCCTCCGCTTGCGCCAGCATCTGCAGTTCCATCGCCTGGCGTTCCTGATTGAGTCGGTCTAGTTCCTGCGCGATGCGCTCCGCCTCAACCGGATCGTCCAGGGTCAACAGGCGAGCGCCGAGCCCGGCATCGCCGATACGGCCGCCGGCATTGATACGCGGCCCGATAAGGAAGCCCAGATGAAAGCTGTTCAGCGGCTCGCCGATTCGCGCCACACGCGCCAGCGCCGCCAACCCGGCATTCTGCTGCGCACGCGCCACCATAAGGCCTTTGACGACAAAGGCCCGGTTCACCCCTTTAAGCGGCACCACGTCGCAGACCGTGGCAAGCGCCACCAGATCGAGAAGGCCGAGCAGATCCGGCGCACTGATATCGGCGGCGATCCGCCGTTCGCGCAAGGTCCGCAGCACCTGTACCAGCGTCAGAAATGTCACGCCCGCCGCACACAGATGCCCCTGTCCCGAAATATCGTCATCGCGATTGGGGTTCACCACCGCGAAGGCCGCCTGCGGCAAGAGGCCGCCGACCTGGTGATGGTCAATGACGACGACGTCGCTGCCCGCCTCGCGCGCCGCCTCGATGGCTGCGGCGCTGTTCGTCCCGCAATCGACGGTGACGATCAGGGATGCGCCCTTCTCCGCCAGCTCGCGCATCGCCTGGCTATTCGGCCCATAGCCTTCAAAGATGCGGTCGGGAATATAGATGGCGTTGGCGACGCCGTAATGGGTGAGAAAGCGCGACAGAAGCGCCGACGAACAGGCTCCATCGACATCATAATCGCCGAAGATCGCCACGCGTTCGCGCTTGGCAATGGCATCGGCAATGCGCCCCGCCGCCCGCTCCATGTCTGTCAGGGATGCCGGATCAGGCATCAGCGATTTGATCGTCGGCTCGACGAATAGCGGCGCCTCGTCGAGCGAAACGCCGCGTCCAGCGAGCACCCGCGCCACGAGATCGGGCATGCCGTGGTTCTGCGCGATCGCCAGCGCGATATTGGCCTCCCGCAGACCGAGGCGGTCAACCCATCTATAGCCGGTGACCGACTGGCTGACGCCGAGAAAGAAACGTTCCTGAACGAGGGTAGCAGAGCTTGGCATGCTCCGTTCAAACACGAGAGGCGGCATCTAGGCAATGGCGCGTCCGGGGTAATCCTCTGTTACCTGCGAGATCATGACAAACTGGGTGTGATCAGCGTAACTGTTGGAAAATAGGTCCGGTAACGGCCTTCATCACGCGTCAGTAACGACAGGTTCAGAACCGCTGCGTGAGCGCCGATGAAAAAATCAGACAAGACGCCAGTCCGTGTGCCGCCTGCCTTGCGATATCGGGTAAAAACCTTTCCAGCCAGAAACAGCGCTTCACGGGGAATGGCCTCCATTTCAACGCCGACCGTTTCGATGAAATTCTCCAGGTCGCGGATATGGTTATAACGAGCAGCAAGTTCCGCATAGATCACATCATTGATCAACAAGCGACCAATCATGCGCGCATCTTGAAGCTCTCCGAAGGACCATTCCGCCCAATGTGGATCCAGCGTTGCGATATCAAATAGAATATTGGTATCGACAAGGATCACGTTTCACCGCGCAACAGTTCCATGAGTTCGTCGGTGGTCGGCCCCGGCCCCGCATGGCCAAGAGCCTTTTCAAATCGGCTCGGTATCTTTTTTCCGTCTGCCCTGGCGATCACGATCTGCCCGTCAGCATTGCGACGAAACACCACTTCGGTACCTGGGGTGATCCCAAGATAGTCCCGAACTGCTTTTGGGATGGTGACCTGTCCCTTTGCAGTCGCTTTCGTAGCCATGTTTGCACCTCAAAGTAATACCAGTTTTAAATAAGGTATTACCTCGCAGGCGAAAGTTCAATGCCAGCGTAAGACGCCCGATCGGATCGCTCGCTAGAACTTCGTCAGATCCTGGTGGCGCGCCTTGATCTCGCGCACCGTCTGGGAATGGGCGCGCATGACGATGGTGTGAGTCTGGATATAGTCGCGGGCGAATTTGACGCCCGACAGCATGTTGCCGTCGGTGACGCCGGTGGCGGCGAACAGCACGTCGCCCTTCGCCATCTCCTCCATCGTATAGACCTTGTTGGGATCGGAAATACCCATCTTCGCCGCACGTGCGACCTTTTCGTCGGTGTTGAGCTGAAGGCGCCCCTGCATCTGGCCGCCGATGCAGCGCAATGCGGCGGCCGCCAGCACGCCCTCCGGCGCGCCGCCAATGCCGAGATAGATGTCGATGCCCGTTTCATCAGGATCGGTCGTGTGGATGACGCCCGCCACATCGCCATCGCCGATCAGGCGGATCGCCGCACCCGTGGCGCGAACTTCCTCGATGAGGCGCGCATGGCGCGGACGGTCCATGATGCAGGCCGTGATCTCATGGACAGGAACGCCCTTGGCCTTGGCGATGGCGTGGATGTTATCGGTCGGAGACGCGTCGATATCGACGACGCCAGCGGGATAGCCGGGGCCAACGGCGATCTTCTCCATATAGACGTCGGGCGCATAGAGCAGATTGCCCTTCTCGGCGATCGCGATGACCGCAAGCGAGTTGGGCAGGTTCTTGGCGCAGATCGTCGTGCCCTCGAGCGGGTCGAGCGCAATATCTACCTCTGGCCCCTGTCGGGTGCCGACCTCCTCGCCGATATAGAGCATAGGCGCCTCGTCGCGCTCGCCCTCGCCGATCACCACCGTTCCGTTAATCGGCAGACGGTTCAATTCCTGCCGCATGGCATCGACCGCCACCTGATCCGCGGCCTTCTCATCGCCCCTACCGCGCAGCCTTGCTGCGGCGACCGCCGCGCGCTCGGTCACGCGGACGAGTTCAAGCGTCAGGATACGATCGAGACCGTGGGAAGTCTGCTCAGCGGGTTTTGCCATGTGGGGAATGTCCTAACTCGAATTTCGTTGCTAACACCTGCACTGGAACATGGACCATATCAGGGCCATGCAAACCTTTTGTCAAAGTCGCAAAGGGGCCGCAAGTGCCGGACGAGCAGAAATCCGGCACAGCCAAAATCTTAATCGATTAAATGGGTTAGGCGGGGCAAGCCCGCCGATCAGCCGGCTCGCTCGATGCGGATCATCTGCGGCTTGTCCACCAGATGGCCATCGCGCAGAATGGCGTCGAGCGCCTTCTTCACCGCCGCTTCCGTGGTCTCGTGCGTCACCAGAATCACGGTCTTGCTGACCTCGCTTGCACCATTCATGGGCGGACGCTGCACGATGGATTCGAGCGAGATGTCGTTCTCCGCCATGCGCTTCGCGATCGCGGCGAAGACGCCGGTGCGGTCCTCAACCGTCAGGCGGATGAAATAACCACCTGCGTGCGAGCGCATCTTGGCCCGCTTATAAGGCTTCAGCGCCTTGGCCGGCGTGCCGAAGACAGGTCCGTGCTGGAAACCGGGGCGGCTCTTGGCGATGTCGGCGATATCGCCAAGCACTGCCGATGCCGTGGCATTGCCGCCGGCGCCGGGGCCGGAAAGCAACAGCTCGCCCAGGAGATCGGTTTCGATCGCCACCGCATTGGTGACGCCATGCACCTGCGCGATCACCGAAGAGGTCGGAACCATCGTCGGGTGGACGCGCTGCTCGATACCGGTATCGGTCTTCTGCGCAACGCCCAGGAGCTTGATACGGTAGCCAAGCTCGTCTGCGGCATGGATATCGGCGAGCGAGATGTTGCTGATGCCTTCCAGATAGATATCGTCGGCGGCGATCTGCGTGCCGAAGGCGAGGCTCGTCAGGAGAGCCAGCTTGTGCGCGGTGTCATTGCCCTCGATATCGAAAGTCGGATCGGCCTCGGCATAGCCCAGGCGCTGCGCGTCCTTCAGGCAGTCCTCGAACGATATGCCCTCGTCCCACATCCGTGTCAGGATGTAATTACAGGTACCGTTCATGATGCCATAGACGCGCGAGACCGTATTGCCGGTCAGCGATTCGCGCATCGCCTTGATGACGGGAATGCCGCCGGCGACCGCCGCCTCGAAATTCAAGAGCACGCCCTTGTCCTCGGCGATTTTCGCAAGCGCCACGCCATGTTTGGCAAGCAGCGCCTTGTTGGCCGTTACGACATGATGCCCGGCCTTCAGCGCCGCCTCGACCGATGCCCTGGCGGGGCCGTCATCACCGCCGATCAGTTCCACGAAGACGTCGATGTCGCCTGATTTGGCCAACGCAACCGGATCGTCGAACCATTCAACCGAGGAGAGATCGACCCCTCGATCGCGGGAGCGGTCGCGGGCCGAGACGGCTGCAACGACTATTTCCTTGCCGCATTGACGGGTCAGCATCTCGGCCTTGTCGCGCAAAATGCGTAAGACCGAACCGCCCACGGTGCCGAGTCCGGCAACGCCGATCCGCAATGCATCAGTCATGATCGTGCCTCTGAAATTATCCGAATGTCAGCTGAAAGCGCACCACCGGGTCAGCGGTGCGCATCAAGCGGGATGACGTTGTGCAGGTTTTCTTCCTTTGTGGCAAGGAAGCGCTTGATATTGCGCGCGGCCTGACGGATGCGGTGCTCGTTCTCGACGAGCGCGATGCGGACGTAATCGTCGCCATGCTCGCCGAAACCGACGCCAGGAGCAACGGCGACATCCGCCATCTCAATGAGAAGCTTCGAAAACTCAAGCGAACCGAGCGACCGGAAACGCTCCGGAATGGGCGCCCAGGCGAACATTGTGGCGGCGGGAGACGGGATGTCCCACCCCGCCCGCGCGAAACTGTCCACCAGCACATCGCGACGGCGCTTGTAGACGGCGCGGACTTCCGCGATGTCCGAGCCGTCGCCGTTAAGCGCGGCCGTCGCCGCCACCTGGATCGGCGTGAACGCGCCATAATCGAGATAGGATTTCACCCGCGTCAACGCCGCGATCAGCCGCTCGTTGCCGACGGCGAAGCCCATGCGCCAGCCGGGCATGGAGAAGGTCTTCGACATGGAGGTGAACTCGACGGCGACATCCATCGCGCCCGGTATCTGCAGCACCGACGGCGGCGGCGTATCGTCAAAATAGATTTCCGAATAGGCGAGATCGGAAAGGATGATGATCTCGTGCTTGCGCGCGAAAGCCACCACATCCCGATAGAAGTCGAGCGTGGCGACATGCGCGGTCGGATTGGATGGATAATTGAGGATCAGCGCCAGAGGCTTCGGGATCGAATGGCGCACCGCACGCTCCAGCGCCGGGATGAAATTCTCATCCGGCTTTGCCTGGATCGAACGGATGACGCCGCCGGACATGATGAAGCCGAACGCATGGATCGGATAGGTCGGGTCTGGACACAGCACCACATCGCCCGGCGCGGTGATCGCCTGCGCCATGTTGGCGAAGCCTTCCTTGGAGCCGAGCGTGGCGACGATCTGTGTTTCAGGATTAAGCTTCACGCCGAAGCGGCGCGCATAATATTGCGCCTGGGCGCGCCGCAGTCCGGGAATGCCCTTGGAAGCGGAATAGCGGTGCGTGCGCGGGTCCTGCACCGCCTCGCACAGCTTGTCGACGATGCTCTGAGGCGTCGGAAGATCAGGATTGCCCATGCCGAGATCGATGATATCCGCACCGGCGGCTCGCGCGCTGGCCTTCAGGCGATTGACCTGTTCGAAGACATAGGGCGGCAGACGGCGAACTTTATGAAACTCTTCAGACATTGTCCTGGTTCCGGTGCGGGTTGAAATTGCGTTTTCGCTATACACCTGTTCGCGCCGGGGGTCGATAGATCAGTGTTTCTTCACTGCATTATGCGGCACCAAGCGATTCTGCCTGGCTGCAAATGGAAAACCTATGCCCTAGTTGCTGCCGGTCTTCTCGATTTCCTTCAGCGTCTCCTCGGCCGCTTGCTGGGCTTGGCGGCGCGCCGCATCCAATTGCGCCTGGGTTGCCGGAGGCGGCGCGGCAACGCCCTGCTGAAGCCGCTTGTCGGCGTCGAGCGCGGAGGTGACGCTTGCGGTCTCCTGCGCCGTCAGCTGCTTGGTTTCGCCGCGCGGCGTGCGGGCAAATGTGGGAAAGGCGCCCGTATTGGCTGCACCCTGTTGCGGCACGCCCTGGAACTCGGGCCCGCGCGCGCAGGCGGAAAGACCGGCCAGCACGAGGGATATCATGAGGAAACGGGCGGAAAGCCCTGCGTGCTGTGACATAATATCTTACCCCTGCAGGAATGCTTTTGAGTGTTGAACCGATAGCATCAACTCATGCTACTATGTCAATAAGAGGTGTCGGAGGAAAAGCAGATCATGTCTGATACCGGGGATCGCAGCCGGAAAAAGCCGACTGACGAACCTTCCCTTGATGATTATCTTATCAAGGATCCCAGCAGCTTTGCGCTCAATCTTGCCCGCATGGTCGAGCAGGCGGGAAAGGCTGCGGCCGCCTGGATCGAACCGCGCGAAAAGGGGCTGAAGAGCGATCTTCTCGCGGAGCCGCTGACCGACATGGTCAGGACGCTTTCCAAGCTGTCGGAGTACTGGCTTTCCGATCCCGCGCGCGCCGTCGAGGCGCAGACGCTCCTCTTTTCAAACTATCTCGCCATCTGGACGAATTCCATTCGCCGTATGACAGGCGAGCCGACCGAAGATATCGCAGCGCCCGATCCGAAAGACAAGCGCTTTCAGGACGAGGACTGGTCGAAGAACGCCTTTTTCGATTTCCTCAAGCAGGTCTATCTCGTCACCGCCAAATGGGGCCTCGATCTGGTGGAAAAGGCGGAAGGGCTCGACGACCACACCCGCCGCAAGGCCGCCTTCTACGTGCGCCAACTCGTCAACGCCGCCTCACCCACCAATTTCGTTCTGACCAATCCTGAGCTCTTCAAGGAGACGGTCACCTCCAACGGTATGAACCTCGTCAACGGCATGCGGATGCTGACTGAGGACATCATCGCCGGCCAGGGCGATCTGCGGCTGCGCCAGGCAGATCACACGCATTTCCGGCTCGGCGAGAACGTGGCGACGACGCCGGGCAAGGTCGTGGCGCGTAACGATCTGGCGGAGATCATCCAGTATGCGCCCGCGACGGACAAGGTCTTCAAGCAGCCTCTCCTCATCTGCCCGCCATGGATCAACAAATTCTACATTCTCGATCTTAGCCCGGAGAGATCCTTCATACGCTGGCTCGTCGGACAGGGGCACACCGTGTTCGTGATCTCCTGGATCAATCCCGACGCCCGTCATGCGCACAAGGATTGGGAAGCCTATATCCGCGAAGGCATCCAGTTTGCGCTGGATACGATCGAGAGGAGAACCGGCGAGAAGAAGATCAATGCCGCCGGCTATTGCGTCGGCGGCACCCTGCTTGCCGCCGCCCTCGCCCTGATGGCGAAGGAGGGCGACAACCGGGTCAAAAGCGCGACCTTCTTCACCACACAGGTCGATTTCGAGCATGCCGGAGACCTCAAGGTCTTCGTCGACGAGGAGCAGATCAGCGCGCTCGAAGAGGCGATGTTCCGCGATGGGTACCTTGACGGAACAAAAATGCTGAGCGCGTTCAATATGTTGCGATCAAGCGATCTCATCTGGCCTTATGTCGTTAACAACTACATGAAAGGGAAAAGCCCCCTTCCCTTCGACCTTCTCTACTGGAACGCCGACGCCACGCGGATGAGCGCGGCCAACCATTCCTATTATCTGCGCAACTGCTATCTCGAGAACCGGCTTTCGCGAGGAAAGATGATGCTGGCGCGGCACAGGATTTCGCTCGCTGACATCAATATCCCGGTTTACAGCCTCGCAGCGAAGGAAGACCACATCGCGCCGGCGCTATCGGTCTTTGTCGGGAGCCAGTGTTTCGGCGGCGATGTCACCTATGTGCTTGCCGGGTCCGGCCATATCGCCGGGGTCATCAACCCGCCCGAAAAGCAGAAATACCAGTATTGGACCGGCGGCAAGGCCGAAGGCAATCTGAGCGACTGGCTTGATAACGCCGAAGAACATCCGGGATCATGGTGGCTGCACTGGCAGGATTGGATAGAAGCCCAAAGCGCGAAAAAAGTATCGCCTCGACATATCCGCGATAACGATTCGGACGTGCTTGGAGATGCGCCCGGATCTTACGTAATGATACGCATCTGAAACTATTCGTGATCGACCTTTGATGTCGATTCCGTGACACGACGATGTTTGCCGCGCTCCGATCTTGCCCGGGGTCATTGCGATTTTTCGGGAAAAGTAATATCAATCCAGACGCTTGCACCTTAACAAGCGCGTGCAGGTGCTGTTGCGAAGGTGGAATTTTCGGCTTTCGGCAAATTCGAAGCAAACGTCGCAAGGGTTTCTGCCCTCCTAAGAACGACCCATCCGGACCCAGTTCTGTGCCAGTCCGGAATAAAGCCCAGGGGATGGCATTGAGCGGACTGACGAAACATGCGGGGACCGGAAGACGCCGTTCTGTCGCATGGCTGATCGCCATGCTTTCGTTCGCCGTCACCTCCTGCACGTCCACCGGTCCGGGACTAACCCCACAGCTGCAGTCCCAGGGCGAGGAATCGTCCCTCCTTGCCGATACCATGGCGAGTGCAGCGGAAAGCGCCGAAAAATCCGCATCCGCCACCACCGACAAATCCTCCGAAAAGCCTGCCGGCGACGCGACATTGGCGATGGCGGAAGCCAAGCCTGACAATCCGGCTGAACAGAGCCGCGCCCAGGAAACTGCGTCAACGGAACAGGTCAAGCCGGACACGGCTGAGACCGCTGCCGTCGCAGCCGCCACACCACCTGCCACCGAACCGAACCCGACGCCCTCGCCAATCGTGGCAAATGCCGCGCAAGACGCCGAGCAGAAAGAAATCGCCCAGACAACGGCATCCAAGCCCGAGGCAAAGGGCACCGAGGCTGTTTCGTTTGCAACTTCGCCGCGTCAGGTCGCCTTTGCAACGCCGCCCAGCCGGACGTCGCAATCGGGCGGCACGATCATGCGCCTTTTCTCCGACCGTACGAAAAAGAACGAATCGGCGAAAATATTGAACAAGTCGGTGGAGAAGAAAGCCGCCGTGATGTCTTTGGCATCGAAGGCGAGCGATACGCCCAAACGTCAATTTAACGATGCCTTGCCTGGTGTGCGGGAAAATTTCGGCATTGAAATCAAGCGGCGCGCCAGCCTCGACGACGACAGCGATATCGATGCGCATGAAGAGGATGATGCCTTTCCAATCCAGCTGGCATCGGCCGGCGGTCTCGCCCGATTGGCGCCGAACGGTCTGAAAACGCAGCGCGAATCGGTCGACGTGGCCTGCCTGAAGCCGCAGCTCGTGGCCATGCTCAAGACGATCGAACGCCGCTTCGGACGCCCCGTCATGGTTACGTCGGGCTATCGCAGCCCTTCGCATAACCGCGCCGTGAATGGGGCGAGACGATCGTTGCACATGATGTGTGCCGCGGCCGACATCCAGGTCGATGGCGTCTCCAAATGGGAAATTGCCCGTTTCGTCCGCAACATGCCCAAGCGTGGCGGCGTCGGCACCTATTGCCATACGAACTCCGTCCACGTCGATATCGGCCCGGAGCGCGACTGGAACTGGCGTTGCATGCGCAGGAATTAGGCCAGCCGATCCTCAGATCATCACTGCGGCATGGCTTTTTGCGACTATTGCTTCGTTTTCGGCGCCGGTTGGGCCGTTAGTTTTTTCCTGTCATCATCGCTGGGATTGCACTCCCGGTCGGTCCCCGGAATGTAGAATTTCCCGTCCGGGGACGGATCTGTTCCGCCGTCACATCCCGGCAATCCCGGGCGGCCGTCCTGGCCCTCGGCGCCACGGGCTCCGCTGTCGATGCCTTGCCCGCCGGCACCACCCTTTCCACCGGCCTCGCCGGAGCCCGCCCAAGTGTTTTGCGTGGCGCTTGCTGTCAGAAACAGCGAAATTACAACCGCAATGATTTTCATTCTCAAATCTCCTTGTCATCAAACACGCACAAGCTGGCTCCAAAGAGCGGCGGAAATTGGCCATTTACACACCGGCGCATCATGACGGGGGCGACCCGCATTTTTTTCCAGAAAAATCACTTTTAGCTGTTGCGGGAAAAAAACTTCCTCTCTATAAGCCACCTCACCTGCGGGGCGCCCATCGTCTAGCGGTCTAGGACGCCGCCCTTTCACGGCGGAAACAGGGGTTCGATTCCCCTTGGGCGTACCAACAGTTTCAAGCCCTTAGGCTCCGCAGGTTCAATTCTCCTCTTCAATAATCGATGAAGATATGCCGGTTTGCGCCAGCAACCGTTGCAGAACGTCTCACGCTCGACTAACTGCATCTCATGCAGTTCATTCTCCCGATGGTTTCCGGACGGCTCGAACGCCGTTACAAGCGCTTCCTCGCCGATGTCACCCTTGATGACGGACGTTTCATAACGGCGTCGGTACCAAATACCGGCTCGATGCTGGGCCTCAATGCGCCCGGCTCCCGCGTCTGGCTCAGCGTATCTGACGGCCAGAAGCGCAAATATGCCCATGCGCTGCAGATCGTTGAGGCGGACGGGACGCTTGTCGGAATCAATACGGGCCTTCCCAACCGGATCGCCGAGGAGGCAATCCTTGCCGGCATGCTGCCCTCGCTCTCAGGCTATGCCGATCTCAAGCGCGAACAGAGATATGGTCGCAACTCCCGCATCGACATCCTGCTTTCCGATGATGCACGCCCCATGTCCTATGTCGAGGTGAAGAACGTGCATTTCATGCGCGAGCCCGGCCTTGCCGAATTTCCCGATACGGTGACGGCGCGCGGTGCAAAACATCTGGACGAACTTGGCGACATGGTGGAAGCTGGCCATCGAGGTGTTATGCTGTTCGTCATACAGCGTAATGATTGCAGCAGCTTTCGCCTTTGCCAGGATCTCGATCCTACCTATGTCAGGGCATTCGACCGGGCACGACAGCGTGGGGTTGAGGCATATGCGATACGATGCCACATAACGCCGGAGGGCATTGCCGCAGACTGCGTGGTGCCGATCGACGAAAGATTGTAAACGGATAAGCAATGGTCACCTATCTCGACGCGGCAAGCGCACCTCTGAAATTCACCGGCCAGATACGCCTTTACGATGAGGAGGCGTTCGAGGGCATGCGCAAGGCATGCAATCTGACGGCGCGCTGCCTCGACGAGCTCGCATCGATTGTCAGGCCGGGCCTGGCCACCGACGAGATCGACCGCTTCGTTCGCGAATTCGGTGCTGATCACGGCGCGATCCCCGCCACGCTCAACTATCGCGGCTTCACCAAATCAGTCTGCACCTCGATCAATCATGTGGTCTGCCACGGCATCCCCAATGAAAAGCCATTGCGCGAGGGCGATATCGTCAATATCGACGTCACCTATCTTCTCGATGGCTGGCACGGGGATTCGAGCCGCATGTATGCGGTCGGCGAAATCAAGCGTGCGGCGGAACGCCTGCTCGAGGTAACGCATGAATCGCTGATGCGCGGCATCGCGGCAGTCAGGCCCGGTGCACGCACCGGAGCGATCGGCGCAGCTATCCAGACTTATGCGGAGGCAGAGCGCTGCTCCGTCGTCCGCGATTTCTGCGGCCACGGCGTCGGTCGGCTCTTCCACGACGCACCGAACATTCTCCACTACGGCTCTCCGAACGAGGGCGTAGAGATGCGAGAAGGCATGATCTTCACGATCGAGCCGATGATCAATCTCGGCAAACCGCATGTGAAGGTGCTTGCCGATGGCTGGACGGCGGTAACACGCGACCGGTCGCTTTCCGCCCAGTATGAGCATACGGTGGGCGTGACGAAGGACGGATGCGAGATTTTCACGCTTTCGCCCGCTGGAATATTCGGCCCAAAGCAGGCATCTTGACGGGGTAAATCCAGCTATTCGTTTTCGGGGGGGCGGTAAGGAATGGCGGACGACAAGGATCGCGAAGGTGGCTTTCTCGAGGAAAGCACACGGAGCAAGTTTGAAGAAACTGCCGTCGAATCCGTTTCACCAGTCACTGCGATCAAGCCATCCCGTCCCCATTATGCAGGCCATCGCGAGCGGCTGCGGCAACGCTTTCGCGAAAGCGGCGGCGATGCGCTCGCTGATTACGAGCTGCTAGAGCTCCTGCTCTTTCGTACCATCCCTCGCGCCGATACCAAGCCGCTCGCCAAGGCGCTGCTTGCGCGCTTCGGCTCCTTTGCCGAGGTGCTCGGGGCACCGGAGCGACTGCTGATGGAGGTGCCCGGCTGTGGCCCGTCGATCGCCGCCGACATTAAAATTGTTGCCGCCGCCGCCCATCGCATGGGCAGAAGCACGATAAAGGGTCGGGAGGTGCTTGGTTCCTGGAGCAAGGTCATCGAATATTGCACGGCGGCCATGGCTTACGAAGACCGTGAGCAATTCCGTATCCTGTTCCTCGACAAGAAGAACGGATTGATCGCCGACGAGGTGCAGCAGGTCGGCACTGTCGACCATACGCCTGTCTATCCCCGTGAAATCGTCCGCCGTGCGCTGGAACTTTCGTCCTCAGCTATTATTCTGGTGCACAACTATCCCGCTCGACACCCTTCGTGCATGGGGGGCGCATGTACGATCCCGGACGATCACGGAAATGATGTATTTTCAGCATGTTACTGGCGGCATGCCTCAAGCTGAGTGGGATGATCAATTACCAGTTTTCGTCCATGTTCCCAAAGCAGTGCTTTCACTACCGACAATAAGAATTTTTTTAATCTAAACAAACCATTTTGGGAATTCCTGAAAACATTGAAAGCGACCGGAACGAGAACATCACTTCTATCTCTCGACCGCCAAGTTTGTTTCCATCACCCTCAATGTAGAGCGGCTTGAACTTGGCCGGTTGACTATTTGCCGGGTAGCCGTTTCCGGCCCGCCTATCCGATGGCTGACATTTTCGCACCTCGACCAGCATCTGAACATTCAGTGAGGTCCTCCAGGCGGCCTGAAGAAACGCGGGCATGCGAGAGATGAAGACTTCGCAAGACGGTACGAGCCGCTCTGATTGCGTACGGGTTGTCGGACCGAGGTTCGTCGAAAGCCGATCGCGCGGCTGACCAATCGTCTCTTCCTTAGCAAGGCAGCCGCACGCCTCTCCTAGGTCGCCACGCGCGTTCGGGCGAACTCCTGCTTGGAACAGCCGCGAGCCAACGCGTTACATCGGCGAACTTTCAGAATTCGCCAGCGACAAGCTGCGTTTCAAGACGATTTGTGCCGATAACCTGGGTCATGCCCGTTTGCTGGTCACTTGTGCGAGTCGAACGGACACCAGAGGCACGGCGCATACATCCTTCTGAGGACGTATCACCCAAGGTCAAACTCGCCGTCATAATCACGGTGCCAGGACAGCTTCCGCTCGCCAGCCAATAATCGCACCCACTTGATGTGAGACACTTGAGACGCTACTATCCCATTTGTCTCACGGAGATGATTCTTTGGTCGATACACCACCCTTTCCCCAGCGCGCCCAGGCGCTCTTCTCGGAGAAGCTCGGCTATGGCCGCCGCTGGAAGACGGCCGCTGCCGAGCAACTCGGCATCGGCCGCGCGACCCTTTACCGCTATCTCGATGATCCAGCGGGCGTGGCGCCGGATGTACTTGCCAAACTCTCGCAGCTTGAAGGTCCCCAGGCGCCCGTCCACGCCGTTCGCGAAATGGTCACTCTGATCGCCAGTGCCATCATCCAAATTCAGACCTGTATCGACGCCGAAGGGTGGTTGAGGGCGCCGTATCCGATGTCCGTCCGGCGTGTGTTCGACCTGGGCGCTGCCCGCAACCTCGCGGACGGAGGTGACGTCTGGCCTACTGATCTTCACGGACTGATGCGCCGAGCTCAGGAACCTCTCTTCCGGTGGCTTCCGGATATTAGCTGGGATGTTGGCGGCGACTACCTTGCCGTGCGGTTGGTGGAGTCCGGTGAGGCGAGCACTGCGTGCCGTGCCTTGGCCCTGCCTGGGGGGGATCCTGAATCCGAGATCGAGGAGAACCTGGGCTATGAGATGCTGGTAGGCCTCTGCCGCGACCGGGTCGATGGTGAGGAGCTCTACCGGACCTGGCGGAAGACCGTCATCGAGAATGTGGTCATGACGAGCTGGTCCACAGCCATCCTCATGGACCCGTTGCTCGCCACCCTCGAACGATCGGACGAAATCGTCGAGGCTTTCTATGACCGGATCCCCGAGAGCTTCGCGATTAACGGTGAGCTGCCGACCTGCACTATAAGCGGGACGATTCTACGGCGTGACGGGCGCGCCTTCCACACCGAGTGTCGCCAGCCTGAGGCAATCCGCAGGGCCCGCGAAGGCGTACATGGAAGGCTCAAGTACCGCCCTGGCATGCTCTACTTGAAGCGCGCTTTCCGCACCTTCTGGGCGCTTCCGGGCCTGACGGAGCTTGAACTCAAGCGCCGGTTGGACGCGCTCGGTTGGACGACCAACCTATGGCCAGCCCTAGATCGAGTTGACCTTATAGCAATCGCACCGGACGGCAGCCGACGGTTGGCCATCGACGTTAAGGACTATATTTCGCCGGCGCGCCTTGCCAGTCGTTTCAATGGCTTCAAGACTTTTGAGGCCGACCACCACTGCTACCTCGTGATCCCCGACTATATCATCGAGACGGATCCTCGCTTTGAGGCTCGATTCGAGGCTCTGCGCGCGGCCAACGGCCGTCCTACCGTCTCGCTCGCCGCCGTGTCCGACTTCCTCGAAGGGTTAGCGCCATGAGAACCGATCGCACCTTCGTGGCAGCCTACCGCAAGGCGCTACGAAGCGCCGACCCTGCTGCACGGAACCTGTCCGCGACCGAGGACCGCACGCTGGGGCTCACCGAGCTCTGCCTTCATTTCCTCGCCCGTCATTGTCCGGACGAGGACGTATCGGCTCTTCCCTATCTGTTGCTTGGCTATGCGAAGGTTATGGCGGACGGTGCCGATTCAGTCTTCCTGCGGGATCTGACCAGCTTGCGGCACTTGGCGAGCCGCTACATGTCAGCGTCGGCCTGGCTAGACGCCTGCCGGCTACACAGCCTCACCCCCGAGACGATGCGCTGCTACGCCGTCAATGGTCGCATCCCGACCCTGCGGCGTAGCGCTCCCGATGGCGTGCTCGCCGTCCTTGCCGAACATCTGGAGACCCCGGCGCCTTGGGTAAGCCGTATCCTGCAGCCGGCCAGCGCGGGCGAGGCACTGGTACGTACCAACCGCGGTGAGACGCTGCTGGCCTACCAGATCCCGCCGGTCGACCCGGAGGCGACAACCACGACCGAGCACACCCTGCCGCGCCGGCGCCTGAATCCGCCGATCACCTTGACCTTGGCGCAGCTGCAAGCCACCGCCGAAACGGTCGACGCGCGAGAAGCGCAGCCGGACTGGCCCTCGACACTCCCGCCGCTTCGGCTGCGCGACCGCCTCACTAAACTCAAGCTCGAAGGCCTTAAGGACGGTTTCTTTGACGGTGAGACCCTGACCCTAGACGGCGCTGTACATGTTCTCGGCATGTTGTCCTCCGGCAAATCCACCCTGGTGTGGCTTGTCGTAATGGCCCTGACCCTCGGCGGCGGAGGGAAACGCATCGGCATCCTGGTCACCGACACCATCCAGGGTGCGACCCTTATCGCCCGACTGCGGATGCACGGTGTCGACGCGACTGTGCTCTCAAGCTTCTACAATCGCGACCGCCACCTGAACTCCATTCACTGGCAGCAGGGCCTGTCGTCCTCGGGCTGGTCGGTGGCGGCCCTCGGCGACGTCGCCGAGAACTTCAGCGTCGCTTGTCCGCTCGACGGCTTCCAGCGCGATCCGGTCGTCGTCCGCGGATCGAGCCAGCGGCCTGCCTTCCCAACCTTCAAGGAAAAGCCCTGCCACCGCATCTATCAGCGTCGCCGGGATGCCGAGCTCGCCGATGACGCGGAGATCGACGACAACGCCGATGTCGGCGCCGAGCGGTCGTGTCCCCTTTGGGCACAATGCCCGGCTCAGGGACAGCAGCGCAGTGCCGTCACCGCCAAGGTCATCGCCCTGACGCCCCAGGCCTTCGTTCACATGACGCCAGACAAATGGACCTCGGCGCGGCACCTCACCCTGCCGGAACTGTTCCAACACACCCTTGACCTGATGATCGTCGACGAAGTCGATTCCGTGCAGAAGACCCTCGATGACATCTTCGCCCCTCGCTCTCCGATCATGGGCGACGAGCGCGACGTTTACGCGCCGGCCATCGGCGCCAAGTCGTCCGAGGCGCTACGCGAGCGCAGTGGCGTGCAGTTCCGTCGCCAAGTGAACGCCCGTTGGCAAGCAAACTTCCACATTTTCTATCGCCTGATCGGGACCCTCTACGCTCTTCTCCAGAACGAGCAGGCCTATGTGGCCGACTTCTATCGTAACAGCCCCTTCACCGCCGGTGGAATCCTCTACGAGATCTGGCGTCGGCGGCAGGACGTGAAGGGCCTCGCACGTCCCGGTCGCAGCTTCGACGATCCGGACTTTGAAGAGGACTTCCTGGAGGTCATCAAGGTCGCGGCGAGCATCTCGCGTTACTCGCAGGGCTCCGCCGTCAGCCGGGATGAGACTGAGGAACAGGCCGACGAGGCGCACCAGGCTTTCCGTGACGCTACCTTTCAGTCAGCCAGCGAAGCCCTGCAGGGCATCGCCAGAGACATGGTGGTCAGCGACTACTATGAGGACCTGGCCGAACGGGTCCAGGATCTATTGGATGGTCCACTCGCGGCCTTCAACGCCACCGCCCCCGACAACAAGGCAGCCATGAGCCCTCGCGGCAATGCGCTCGCGTTGGTATTGGCTGTTGTCACTGACCTAGTCCTGTCCCACTACTACTGGCTGGTAAAGGCCCAGCCAGCGGTGGCCACAGACCTCGGGATCGACGACGCTCAGCTGCTGAGCCAGGCCAACAACCTAATTCGCCATTACCGTACCCTACTGCCATCAAACCCGGCCGGAGCGGTGTTCGGGCTGCTCTATGACGAGCCTAGTGAGGACCGGCGCGACACGATGGGTGGCAAGCTGACCCTCATCAACCACCTGGGGGTCGGCCGCCACCTACTCACCCACCTACATGACCTGCTTGCCAGCGAAGGACAGGCGGGGCCCCATGTACTGATGCTTAGCGGCACGAGCTGGGCCGGCGGTTCCCAACGTCAGTTCAATCCGCGCACTGGCAAACCCATGGACTGCGCCTCGCCGAGCTTCGACGTGCAAATCCCAGCCCAAGGAGTGCTGCTGCAGCCGCAGGCCGAACTCGATGCGATCGGGCGGTCGGTGTTTGAGCTGGTGAGCCTACGCAACGAGGAGGGAAAGCAGGTCCGGATTTCCGGTCTGCGGGAAGCAGACCGTCGCAAGGCTTTGAGCGGCGTAGCCGTGCGCCTATCCACGCGCCGCGACAACCTGAACCTCATCGAGGAGAACTGGCTGCGCATGGCTCGTGAATGGGGCGAGGAGCACTTGCGGGGGCGTCGCCGAGCCCTCCTGGTCACCAATTCCTATGCCGATGCTGCGATCGTCGCTGACATCCTGCTAGAGAGTCTCGAGACTCACGGCTTCGCCGACTGGCGGGTGTTCGGCCTGACCCGGGACCAAGCCGATGACGCCGACGCGCCAGACGATCAGCGCTTGCGGCGTGCCCGGCCCCTCCCCCGCTCCTTGATCGAACGCTTCGGCGAGGAACCCGAAAAATCGATTTTGGTCGCACCGATGCAGGTGGTCGCCCGTGGCCACAACATCCTCAACAGCCAAAGTCGTGCGGCGATTGCTTCGGTCTATTTTCTGCACCGACCCCATCCGCGGCCAGACGACCTTGCCGCAGTGATCGGCCGTCTGAACCGCTACGGCGTGGAACGCTTTGACCGCGGTATGGCCGAGAATCCGGAACAGCCGGACGAGCGGTTGTCCCAACGCGCTCGCCGAATGCGTTACGCCGCGACCAACATCGTTCGCTACAGCCTCTATTCGCGCAGCGGCTACAGTAGCCTGTCCACTGAGTACAAAGCCCAGTTCGCCTGGGACATGCTGACCCCACTCTGGCAGACCATCGGCCGCGGCATTCGCAACGGCTGTCCCGTGCACATCGGTTTTGTGGATCGCCAGTTCGCGCCACTTTCTTTCGACGGTGCCACCGATTCCTCCGACAGCAGCGTCCTCGTTCAAGCGCTTCGCCAGCTCGACGTCGCAATGGCATCATCCGATCTCACCGCCAGAACCCTCGCGAAATTGCTCTACCAGCCCTTCCGCGATGCGCTCTCCAAGACCAAGGGTCTCGCCTATGGCTAGCAACGTGAATTCGCTCAATCTAAATGTCTGGGAGGCCAGCTTCACGGCTCAGGACACCCTGATCCTGACACGCTACCGCCTCTCTCCGGACGCGCAGGAGACCCTTCAGGCCTGGTCACGGGAGAAGTCCAAGCGCGCGGATGACGCCCCGTCGACCTTACGCCTCGATGGGCTTTCGGAAATCTTAGCCTGGTTTGTACCTGAGATCGCTTTCATGCGGCGCCATCATTGGGACCCCGAGACCCAGAGCAAACCTCTTTCCTTCTTTCTGGTAGGCGATGTCGCCGCCAACGAGGGACTGCGTCTCCGGGTCCAAGCGGCTATCGGCCTGTGGCTGACCCTGATCTATCCCGACAAGCCTGCTCCCACGCGCGCAGCGATCGCAGCGACCGCTATGGACGCCGCCAGCTGGAGCAGACTGTCGGTTAATGGCGCGCTTCAGCAGCAGGTAAGCGCCTGTCCGAGTCCGGCAGACAGTTTGATGTTCGATGCAATCGCCGCGCACGCCCTGTACGCATTAGCCGGACAAGACCTGCGCTTCAAAAGTGGCACGCAGCGCGTGCTCGTGGCCAAAGCCGCACAAGCGGATGCCTTTACAGGGGTGGAGCTGGTCGCCTTTCCGCCGCGCCAGACCCAACGAGGCCTTTGGAGTGAAGTCATCACTCTCTACACGCCCACTTATCCCGAACGTGCTCGACTCCACCTGTTGGCGCGGCCTTCCATCCGCAATTGGGGTTCGGTGAGCCGATGGACGGGTCGCAACGATCCGAATCGCGCGCTTGACGTCTTCATGCCCGCAATGGAGATCGCCTCTGGCGACACCTATCGCCACACGTCCTTCGACTTTCGTGCCAAGGCCGGCCCGGCACCCGCTGAAGGCGGATACGGGCCAACTGTTGCCTATTGGCCGCACAAGGACGATCAGAAGGTCTTTGACCTGGTCCGTCGCCTCACCGGCCGGGCCGCCCTCGCTCCGCATGAGTTGGCCCAACCCGTAGTCGACGAGGACGGCCTATGGGTGTTGCCGCGCCTCGGAACCGTACATGGCGATGACTGGCTGCCTGGCGGCACCGGTATCTCCTGGCCAGACCGCCACGACATCGGTGAGTCTTTGAACCAGGCCCTTTCCAAAGCGGGCTTTGCGGCGGTTGAGCCGATGACGCGCGCCCGAGTCGTGATGCCGCTCGACAAACCGTTCAACAGCAAGGCGGACGGAGAGATCTTCGCCGCGCGCCGGCGCGCTGTCCGCATGGCCCTAGAGGCGGCGGGTGCGCCCACCGCCGAGGTCGATCTCTTCATTTTCCAGCGGCGGGAGGACGCACCCCAACGGCTCGCCAGCGCCCTCCTCGATGAGCTCGGCCCGCCGGAGATACAGGAGCCCGGTGTGCTATCGTGGAGCTGCGGGCTCACAGTCCGACTACGTTCAGTCAACGCCAGCGTTTTGGCAGAGGAAATCTCGTGGGACGAGGCGACGATAGAAGAGGCAAAAGTCCTCAACCCTGCCCAACTGCGCAGCATTCGCGAGTTGAACCGCTCGCAGGCGTTCGACGAAGCGCAAAAGGCGATGGCGGCATACGTGGCCGCGGCCCGCGCCGGAACGACTGGAATCGGCTGGGCCATTTTGGAAATGCCCGAGGCATTGAAGGGACGCATGGGCGATCCGTTTCAGCTTGCCCGACGGGTGCTCGCATATGCAAATCTTCTGCCTCAGATCGTGCTGACCTCCGTCGAGGCGCTGTCCGAAAACACGATGAAAGCCAAATATGGATCGGCCCTCAGCGACTGCCTGCGCATGCTGGGCGTTCTGCCCGTGGAGGACCTGCCGCAGGACTTGCAGCCGGCCGCTCTGACGGTCATCCAAAGAAATGCAGACTTCGTGGCAGGCCAGCAGCGCAAGGGTCACGCCTTCCCGCTTGCCGCCCGCACTAAGGAGGGACACCTGGAGTGTGCAATTCCGGACGAAGCCGGGACGCCACAATGGGCGCCCTATGCGGTCGCCGTTCTGCGGATTCTGAAGGGCGACTATGGCAAGTTCGGTCGAGGCCGTCAGGAAGAGAACCTCGCCAAGTTCGAGACCTTCTTCACCATGGCAATGGAGGATATCAATCGAGTCGGCCCCGCTCTAGTGATTTGCGAGGGTGAAACCCTGACGCACAAGTTTTCGGCGCTGGCGAACGGAAGGTTGGTCTTCGACCAGCTGACGATCGCCAATAGAACGCTCACGCCGAACGACCTGCCTAATCTGCGGATGGTTCGCACGAGCCCCGATCCTAAGCGGCAGCCCTACTATCACCACGATACGAACAACAGCTGGCCGAGCGGTCTCTTCAGCTGGGGCGCGGCGAAGCGCACCTACTACGCTCTGAAGCAGAAGCCGATTACGGTCTCCAATGCTCAGCATTTCGCCGCCCGCGTCTCCAGGCACACCGAGTTGGAAGAGGGCGTCCGCCCGCCAAAGGAGAATTTAGGCCGGGTCAGTTCGCAAATGGACGAGATCTGCATTGCCTTCCACCAGGAGGGGGATGATCCTCTGACTTTGGCGACTTTGGTCCACCGCTTGCGTGGCGCGCATGCACAATACGACGCCGACACCGCTCGCCCTTTCCCCTTGCACGAACTTCGTAAGCTAGGCGGTGGCGTGACACTCTAGGAAGCCATCAAGTCGAGGACTCGACCCACCTGACCCTTCCGAGGCTCATATACACCAAGGCACCACGCGGAGCGCCAGTCGCCTCCAGGTATAGCCGCAGCTGGTCCACATGATCGGCCAGTTGCTGCGGCCCCGGCGCGATGTCGCTCTTCCAATCGACGACCGCCTCAAACGCGCCGTTCTCCGCGCGTGTCGCTGCGTCCACCCTGCCGGCCATCGGCTGGGCCTCGCCGGCTGCTCCGATGAGAGCGTAGATCGGCAGCTCCGCGCGCAGCCGCGGCCGCAAGGCCGCGACATCGGGCAATGCGAGCGTGCGAAGTACGGTCTGAGCGAGCTCGGAGATATCCGCGAGGCTCTCGTCGGTCTCGCCCGGAGCGAGGATCTGCGCGCTCAGCTCCCGCGCTCGCCCGGTCAGCGCGCTGGTCTCTTCGGCCAACCCCTCTTCCAGGATTTCCTCCATCAGCTTGTGCAGCACGAGGCCCCTCAGGCGCCCGCCGGTGGCGATCCATGCCTCGGCCTCCTCATCGAGGGAGTCCGACACCATCTCCACCCTCTGGGCTCGATCGGCATCATGGTCGCTGGGCCGCAGCCAGGTGATGGGCGGACTCGCCGCGGCGATGCGTTCGGCCTCATCTGCGAAGGTCGCAGCGTCCTGGCTGTTAGCGGGCGTTGCGTCGGGGGCCGGTGGGTTTCCTGCAAACGCGCCCAGATCGATCTCCGGCAGACCGGCAGCGCCGAGATCGAGTACTCGTCCCCAAGACCGCGCATTCGCGTCCGGGTGATGCGGCAAGATCAAGAAATCCCGGGCGCGCGTGCACGCCACGTACCAGAGTCGCACCCTTTCACGCTGCTGGCTTGCAGTGTCCTGCCGGACCGTCTCGGCGAGCTCCGGAGCAGAGATGTCCCCGACCAGCCAGTGGAGCGTACCAAGATCTGGATGGCGGACGAACCGCTCAGGCGAGCGCAGCTGCACGACCCCGTTGATGGGGATCACAACCGGCCACTCGAGCCCCTTGGCACTATGCATAGTAACGATCGAAATTGCGTCGCCATCGACCTCGCCCCAACCCTCGGACGCCTCGCGGTTGTCCCGCCAGTCTGCGTGCAGGTCCGCGGCTAACCGGCGGAGCCCGCGGACCCCGTAGCGGGCCGCACGCTCCAGGATCACGTCGATATTGGCGGTGGCCGCCGCCGCGTGGCGCGGATCGTCGCGTAGGGAAAGCACGACGCGCACGCCCAGACGCTCGATCGCCTCACCGAGGAGCTGGGCGGGACTGGTGAACCGCGCGCGACGGCGAAGCGCCACCAGCTCAGCTACCACCGCACGCGCTTCCGTATCGGCGATGTCGTCGAGCGGGGTGGCCACCGTGAAGACACCGGGCCGCCCGTTCCGCTCAGGCAGAGCTGCCGTAATGTCGAGCAAGGTCTGATCGGTGAAGCCGACCAGCGGGCCTCGCATCAAGGCGCCGAACGCGACAGTGTCCTTGGCGTCGGCCAGCACCCGCAGCAGCGTTATGATATCCTGGGTCTCTTGGCGGCGATAGAGTCCCTTGCCCGCTTGCGAGGTGATGGGAAGTCCGACACGGCGCAGCGCGCGCTCGAACAGCCAGAGGCTGTTGCTGGTCGGCGCAAGCAAAGCGATATCGCGCGCCGCCACCGGCCGAATGCGGCCCTCGGCATCCCGCAGGAGCCGCGCGCCCACCAACTTCGCGCAGACTGCCGCAACGGCATCAGCCTCCTCGATCTGCAGAACTTCGCGTTTGGAAGCAGGAGGCGCGCCGATCGTCAGACGAGCAGCGCTCGGCCGCGCAGGATCGTCTCTGCGGGTGGCCTCCAGCTCGACATAACCCGGCTGCGACGCCGCGTTGAGGGCTGCGCGAAAAGCGCCGTTGACATAAGTCAGCACGCCCTCACGTGAGCGGAAATTCGCGCTTATCTGGAGGACGTTGTCGGGCCACGTGCGCACGATCAGCGCCTTCGCGAGCTCGTAGTTGGCGATGTGAGCGCCGCGGAACTGGAAGATTGCCTGCTTGGGGTCGCCAACCAGAAAGAGAGCGCCCGCGCGGGGCGTGAGTTCTGTCCATTCCTCCGCCGGCTCGGCCGCCGCAATCCGGAAAATGATGTCGCACTGCCCTGGATCGGTATCCTGGAATTCATCCACGAGCAGGTAGCAATAGCACGCCGCCAAATGCTGCCGAACCGGTTCATGGGTGCGCAACAGGCGCCGGGTGCGAATTAGAAGATCGTCGAAATCGAGGAGCGCTGCCCGTCGCTTGTAGGCCTCATAGTCGGCCAGCACCTCGTCCAACTCCGGGAACAGGGTGGCGAAAACGCCGCTGCCGATGCCGCCCATCAACTGCCGATAGGCAGCTTCGGTCTCCTCATAGGCCGTTACCAGCTGGAGATGCTCGGCTGCAGCATTTGGCCCCGGCGCCCCAAGGTGTCGCGGGCGCTGGAGGTCGAATGAGTCCTTAGCCATACAGCTCAGCTGCGGCGGATGGGCAAGTCGCCACAGACGGGCGAAGTCCGGAGTGACGGCGAAGCCGTCCCGAAAGTGAAGGTCCAGCGCCTCCAGATTCTCCAAAACAACAGTGTTGCGATTGTCAGGCGGCCCAGCGGCCACGGCCCGTCTGAACGCGTCCACGGCGCTGCTGAACACGGAGTCCGGCCGATCAGTCAGGTCAAGCAAGGGCGCCGTCGCGTCACGGTGTTTGCGACGGAAATCGGCCATCTGCCGCAAGGTTTTTGTGGACTTGCGCGGATCTCGCTGCGCCAGGATTGCGATTGGATCTTCCGCCCGCCGGCCGTCGCCAAGCCGACGGCCGAGCCAGGCCTCAAACACCTGTCCGAATGCCAGGTCTTCCCCGTCCCTGTCCAAGACGTCCGCGCCGGGGTCGACATCGGCCTCGACGGCGTAGCGACGCAGAATTTCCTGGCAAAAACCGTGGATGGTGGTGGTCGTCAGGCCGTCGAGTCCCGCGGACGCCGCTTCCAGCGCCCTACGCTGGTCGTCGGTGAGCCCTCCCGGGAGAACCGCCTGCAGCGGACGCGGGACCCTCTTCGCCAAGAGCTCGTCGATGGTCTCGCGCACCCGACCTGCGAGTTCGTCGGCCGCGAGCCGCGTGAAGGTGATGGCGGCAATGGACGGCGGCGACACGCCGCTCGCCAGCAGTAGCGCTATCCGCCCGGCTAGCAGCGAGGTCTTGCCCGTACCGGCGGCCGCCTCCACCAGCAGGGTCGAGCCGAAGTCCGACAAGGCCCGCACCCGAGCAGCGGCGTCTCGAAGCTCCGTCATCGCGCCCGCCAGACTGCGGCGAAGTCGCCGAATGCGCGACGGAAGGCCGCGTCCTTGATCCTGATGAAAGGCTCACCGATCGCCGGCAGGGCGATACGCAGCTCGTTCCACTCCTCCCAGGGATCGGTCGGACCTGGCAAACTGGTCCCCGCCCGGGCGAGGGCTACGCCCGCGTTGAGATGCTGAGTAGCGGCAGCAAGGGCTTGGTCCAGATCTTCGCCCCGAAGCGGGTAAGGCTGCGGGGTCTCCTCCGCCAAGAAGACCAGTCGCGCCTGGATCCGGGTCTCCGGCCGATGGTGGGCCACCGCGACAGCGTACAACACACGCTGCAGCTCGGCGCCGCCTCCGAGCCGCAGGTCTTGGGGCGTCTTGGGGACCGCTCCGGTCTTGTAATCGGTGACCCGGGCTCGCCGGTCGCCGGTATCGAGTTCGAGGCGATCAATGGCGCCGCGGATCGTGAGCGGCGTGCCAGGAACCGGAACGATCTCGTGCGGATCCCATGGCGCCCTCGGGTCCGCCGCGTCGCCCTCGGGGTCACCGAATCGCACTTCTGTCCAGCTGCGCGTCCCCGCCTCGAAGCTCGGATCCAGCTGTAGGGCTCGCAACGCCACCGTCCAAGCGTGATCGAGGGTGTAGCGCCACAGCAGCGGCGGCGGCGCCGATCGTTCGAGCGGCCACTCGACAAGGACCGCGTCGCGGGCCGTGTCTAGGGCGGCCTCGACCTCGTCCGCGGACGCCCGGCCGAAGCCGGATCCTTGCTCGAGAACATTCACAGTCCGCTGGAGCAACGAGTGAACCAGGTCGCCAAAGGCTCGTGGGTCCAGGTCGAACGCCTGGTCGGTGACAACGGCCTCCCGCCAGCCGAGGGCGTAGCGCCACACGAATCCCTGCGGGTCGCGCAGCAGCCGCCGCAAGGAGGTCGCCGATTGCGGCTGGTCCAACGCGCGGATCACCACCGGATGGTCGGCTTGAATGATACCGTCATGCGCACTGGCTTCCGCCGAGCGGCGGGCCTGCCAGCATCCGACGGCGCGGGCGATGCGCGGGCTCTGCCGGGCCTCCTCGGGCCGAGCGGCCAGCCGGTCTGCCTCGCTGAACGCATGCTCTGGAACACGCTGACGGGCCAGCCGAACCGGTGTCAGGTTCGCGGGCAACAGCGGACTGGGCGTCTGCAACCCTCCGCGGCCATTGCGCCGACTATAGGAGAGGGAAAGATTCTCGGCGTGGCGCACGATCGAGGCGAACGACCGCCGATCGAGCTGTGGCCGCGTCGGCGCTTGATCGTCGTCCAGTGAGAGGATGTGGTCAGGCAGGAGCGGATCGGAGGAAACGCCTCGGGGCCAACCTCCGGCAGTGAGACCGATCAGCCGCACGAAGCGTCGTGGGGCGCCCGCCAGATGCGCGGCCGGGCACCAGACGACACTATTGCCCGGTTCGGCGCCGTCAGGGATCCGCAATGCCGCCAGCGAGAAGGCGAGCGCTTCCGCCGGCCCGGCGCGCAGGGCCACGCTCCAGACCCGCGCTGCGGAGGCCGGCAATAGTCTTTGTCCCGCCTCTTCAGCTGCCGCCCATCCTCTGCTCGTCAGTTCCAGAGCCGGCAGGAGCGAGAGCGCCGGCCGCGCACCATCGGTCCGCTGTCCCTGAGCCAAGTCGAGCGCGCGCCGCCAATGGACCAAGTCGTTAAGATGGACTTGGGCCTGGATTCCAGCCAGCGGATGCTCGGGAAGTGCCGCCAAGGCTGCACAGCGCCCCGCGCTATGGGCCAGCCAGCGCCGCACTCGCTCCTGCGAGAGCCCTTGTCCCAAGAGCTCGGCCAGAGCCGCGCATGCCTGCCCATCGACCGTCGAAAGGATCGGCGTTCCGTGGGAGAAATGGACAGGCAACTCGGCGCTCGCCACCAGAGTCTGCATGGATTCGTCCCAAGCACCGGGGGCGGCGGTGGCGATCGCGATCTCCTCGGGCTTGGCCCTGCCAGTCGCGATCAGTTCGCGCGCCCATCGCAAGGCCTCGACCACTTCCGAATGGGGATCGGCACAGACCCAGGCGGCTATGGCGGACGGCGCGCCGCCCACCTCTTCAGCGGGGAGCTTCATCATGCTCGTCACCCCACCGACGGCCGCAACGAGACTCCGCCAGACCGGAGCGACCCAGACGATGTGTTCGAAAGCGACGGGCCCGAGCAGATCGGCGGCAAGGTGGACCCGCGCTTTGGCAGCCGCCACCAGGTCGGGGGGTGTGAGGACGCCAGGCCCGAGCCGCGTCCTGACCCTGCGGTCGATGAGGGCGAGGTCTGAAATCCGCGGCTCAGGGCTCAACGAAGCCAAATCGACCCCAGCGGACCACAGCCGCTCGAAGGTCCGCACCAGGGCACGCACTGTCCCTGGCAGACTCTGTAGTGGCGTCAGCTCCGCGAACCCGCCTTCGGCAAGCGCATCGGCGAGCACGGGCTCTAACTCTTCTCGTTGAGCTGGGCGCACGAACCCTCCCGCCAACCGAGCGGCCAACTGCGGAAGGGTCATGATCTGAAGGCCGACCACGCCCGCACGTGCGGCTTTTAGCCGAGCCATGCGCAGGGCGAGCGGACCGTCTACAACAACGGTCCGGAAAAGTTCAGATCGCGCTTGTTCCCTCAGAATGGCAGCAGCCATCGATATTCCTCATCCATTATCGCACGTCACCCCTGTCCTCTATCCAACCACCGCCTCATCAAGTGCGGCCGGGGACGGAATCGCGGAGCAGCGCTTCGGCGATGGACTAGGCGTAAGCTTCCGCATAGCCGAGAAACTCCGTCTGATCCGTCCGTTCTGAAGTCCACCGTGACGCCCCTTCTGGCTTGTCGCGACGATCGCACGCAGTGAGCACGAGCCTTTGCTTGGCGCGCGAAATCCCGACGAAATATGCGGCGCGTTCCTCTTCGATCTTTCCCCAGAAGGTCTCCTTCTCGATGCCCATCACTATCACGGTGTGGAATTCCAGGCCCTTGCTCTTGTGGATCGACATGATCCTGACGGCGCGATCTGCCGAAAAGGCAGTCAGCGCCGCGGAGAGGTCACTTCCATCGTCAAGCAAATCGGAAATTCGGGCTACCGTGCCCTCGATCAACTGATCTAGCCTGTTGCCTTGCGCATAGTCCGGTGAAAAAGCCACAACAGCATCTCGACCGATCATGTCGATGAGCTCCTGGGCGAGTTTTGTCAGCGCATCGTAGTCGCCAGGATTGATCTGCCCTGTCGCTATTTGCTGGCGAACGTCGCCAACATAGCGGTCCCACCGAGAACGAGCACGGTATTCCTGCTCATCATCGAGACTTTCGCTGTAAATGACGGCTTCCAGCAACCGCCGAAACGCCTCCGGTTGCGCGCCACCGCTGACCACGAGGAGAAAGTCAGTTAGCAGCCTCACGGCCGGCTCGGAGGCGAAATCCTGCGCCTGGTCTTCCTCACGGAATGGGACCTTTAGCTCTCGCAGAGCAACACGCAGTTCTTGGCAATAGAGGTTCTGCTGCTTGCTGACGAGCACTGCGATTTCGGAGGGCTCGATGGCATCCTTCTCTATCCAGCCGCTGATCGCGTCAGCAAGATACGAGGCTTCCGCGGTGGCATCCTTGAAGTGAAGAATTTCGATCTCGCCATCTTCGCCCGGCAGCTCCGCATCGTCGAGCGCAGCGGGAGGATCCATGACGCGCACCATCGCATTTTGCATACGACGAAGCCGGGGGGCTGACCGAAAGTTCTGATAGAGGTTCAGCGGTTCTGCTTCGAAATCTGCTGCATAGGTCTCAAAGATACCCTCCAGCGCTCCGGCCCAGCCCATGATCCTCTGCTTGGTGTCGCCGACTGCAACTAACTTAGCGCCAGAGTCTAGGAAGCAGGCTGTGATCAGTGCGTACTGCTCTTTGTTGCAATCCTGGAACTCATCGAGAAAGACATGGCTATAGGTCTGTCGGATGGCGTTCCTCGCAATATCACTGGACTCGATGATTGTTACCGCCAGCGGAACCATGTCTTGGAACGTGATCGACTGCCTTTGGACCCGCGCTGGCCCGATACTATAGTCTGGATCGAGAGCATCCTTTCCCGTCAGTGCCAGCCGGAAGCGGTCAATGATCCGCTTGGCGAAGGCGTGAAACGTATGGCTGTCGAACCGCGCTGCTAGCTCGTGACCGCACCGCTTCCGAACTCTTGCCTTGAGGTTCTGGCTCGCGTCCACCTTAAACGAGATCGCTAGAATTCGCTTGGGATATCGACAGCTGCCCGTGCGAAGGAGGAAGTCCGCCCGCTGCGCAAGCGTTTCTGTCTTGCCAGCTCCCGGACCTGCGGTCAGTGCCAAGTTTCGATCAATTTCGGTTGCCGCGACAAGGGCATTCGGCTCGAGCTTGAGATTATCCGACGGCGTCCATCGGTCAACGCGCATCATTCGGGCAACGCCTTCAGATCTTCGCGGATGCGCTCCAGCAGGCGCTTGAGAACGTCCGGCAAGTCGTCTGCTAGATCTTTGTCCGTCAGGTTTGCCATCGCCTGAATATGCCACGCAGGCTTGCTGCCGAGCTTAAATCGCGTGTTGTAAGCGTCAAAGAATTTGAGTTGGTCATCCTTGTATTGACCTTTGACAGTATCGCGTTTCTTGCCGAGCACGGCCTTGAGCGCACCCTCGTCCGGAGCCTCAAGCTCGTCGTCCTCCACGCCATACGCGCCGGGATAGGCAGTCATCATAAGAAAATCGAGATCAAGCGGCGAAGAGAAGAACACACTGTGCTCTTCAAGGAGTTCGAACCAGCCATCGTCGGCCAACATCAGTCCCTGCTCGCTATTCCAGTCGGGGATTGATTTAACCTGCGCGCCGTCGAATCCAATCTTCTCCACGTCGCGATATGCCCGCAATTGCTTCGCCGCGTATTTGATTCTCCCCCACCCGCCTTGGTACCGTGCGAGATCCAAGTCCAGCAGCGTGACATGGGGTATTCCTAGGCCATGTAGAAGTCGCCAAAAGTGGTTAACGTGTCGTCCGCCCAAGGGCACGACCGATATCGATGCATCGTCGGCGAGTATCCCTCCGGCAGCCAGTAGCCTCGGCAGGACAACCTCCTCGCTGTCACCTTCGCCCAGAACCACGAAGCGCGAGAAATAGAGTTCAGGAAAGGCTTGCACCGCCTCGCGAACGAATTTGTGCGCCTCCTCGTCCTCAGGCAACTGGATGCATCTGACAACCGTGGTGCGTTTTTCATCAAGCCGCATATATCGGACGGATTCCGGCTGAACCCGCCGCATCAATGAAGGAGAGTGCGTGGCGAGCACCGCCTGAGCGTCCTGCCCACCAGCGAATTGTTCGAGTGTTCGGACGACGCGGCCCAGATAGTGCGGCGAAAGGCTGTTCTCCGGCTCCTCTACTGCGATCAGTGTGAAAACTGCGGGTCGCAGCTTGTCGATATCAAAAGCATCCCCCAGTTTGCCACTGAGTACCTCGACCCCGATCTGGTGCATGCCCAGCACAATCGACAAATAGAGGAGCGACTGCTGCCCGTCGCTCAGCCGGGAGAAGTCGACCAATTGCTCGCCGTGGCCTGGTGTGAAGCCTACGCTCATGTGGCGCAGAAGGTTTTCAACCTCGCTCCGGTCGAATGAAATCGCCGGGTCCACGAAATAGTCGCCCTTGTGCAGCTTGCCCCACTGGGTCGACAGCGTGTCTGTCATTCCCTCGATCGCGCTGTTCCCGGCGAGGGTCGCGCTGATCTCCTCAGTTAGATCGGATATCTTGTCGCGCTCCCCTGCCCAATCCGCAGAACGCAACGCACGACCCAACAGCGCATTGGCCGAGTAGGAAATATGATCCGCAGGGTCACGACGGGCGGGCAGGTAATGCACCTGAATGGCATTGCGATCGTGCTTTGCGACCCGGCTCTGCTCCAGGGGCTTCCCGTCGCCGTCCACCTTCATGACGAAGGTGAAGGTCTCTTCGATGTCATCATCCTGGTCGATCTTGGCATGCAGCCGGAATCGGACCTGCGCCGGCCCCTCAATCCCCATTAGCTGCATGTGGGCGAAATTTCCAGGAACCGCAGGAGCTTCCTTTTCGCCTTTACCTAACAGTTCGGGGAACTCAAAATCAGCCTCGATCCAAAGCTCTCGTTCGGCAGGCAACTTATCGGGCTTCTCGTCATGCGGAACGTGAAAATCGGATTTCCTGACCTTGCGTTGCGCCGGATCCAGACTGAACAGTCTGGCCAATGCTTGTAGAACCGCAGTCTTGCCAGCACCGTTTGGCCCGAGCAGGAAAGTCAAATCGTCAAGTTCTAATTCTGTTGAATCCGCTTCAAACGATCTGAAGTTGCTTATACGCAACCGCACTAGCTTCATATCCACCGCCCCGCCCAATATGTTTCAGCCAGAATTTGTTATAATAAGGCACCGCACTTTTATAGCATGGTGAAGCTTGCCCAAATCTCTACTTCACGACCACGGAAGCAATTTTTTTCGAGAGAAACCAATAGCTGACAACACTAAGCTGTGCTCAACATTCAACCTATCGATCTCGAAACTGCGAAAACCTTTCTTCGAGACGGCCTCTGTCGGGATAGTCCTGACCACGGGTCGGCAGCTTGATAAGCTGCCCTGCCATAGCTTTAAGCCCATACTCGAACATGGGGCCATCGTTTATCGAAAGCAGAGCGTCGCTCACATGGATCCGGTAATCTGCATCGATGCCAATCAAATTGGCATCAAACGCCGCATGATGAATTTTCGAGAGCGGAAGGCCGTTTTGGACGATCGGTTGTCCGAGTTCTTCGTCTTTGTCTGGCATGATGTGGGCAGCGTCGAGCAGTCGCGCTTCCGGCAATCCTGTAATCGCACACTTATTGCCGTACGCGCTTAAAATTGCCTCACGGAACGTGGCTTGATGAAGACGCTGCCGGACCAGCCGCAAACCGTATCGTCGCTCCGGTGCATCTGGAATGGACCAATCCTTATTCGTTGTGGCTGGAGCGCCGAAGGCAAGGCGTACCTTCAAATCCGTTGCTGACCATTCGGCGACATAAGTTGGCCAGATGAATGTGTAGCGCTGAGGCGCCACACCAAGGAAGTAGAGGATGGGAATTTGACCATCTCGTGCTTCGCGCAGCCACCGATTGTCAGCGGCACCTGCGTCCGTACCCATGAATGCATAGTCAATGAGTTCATCGCCACGCTCAATTTGTGCATGAACCGTACGTTGGTCGTCATACCAGACACGCGCGCCAGTTCGCGGATAGACGGTCCGCACACTGAGCAAATACTTCATGGACGCCGGCTTGAATATTCCTCGCTGGGGGTTGATCAGCGGAACTCGCTGCCCGTCTATAAGGAATCCCGCCCGTAAATCGTCTGCTGTGATCACCCCACCGGCGCTCGCACGTTTGATGTGCTCGACCGCTGCCAATCGAATGCGCGTATCTATCGGAGCCTCACTCATGGCATCGTCCAGTCGGCAGCAAAAGGCCGGTTATGAGAGAGGCGTTCATCCCAGATACCGGTGCTCTCGATGCCACGACAGCGCGTCGGCTGACGGCGCAGCATGTCGGTTCTTGGGAGGGCGAATGGGCGTTCCCTGAAGATCATAGTAGTGCCGACCGTTATCAAAATCAGCTTTCAGACGGCCACTGACCTCGAACCGGCCATCCGGTGAGACAGTCACATATCCGAGGTCGAAAAGCCGATGGATGTCAGTGCGAAGGAGCAAACCGTTCGAAGCTGCGTGCTCTCCACCAGCCTCGAAAGCACGGATGTGGGCGGCATCCAAAATCGGCAGGGTCTTTTCACCCGAGACAGCGCAACGGCGTTCATAGTTATCGGTGATCGTCAGGCGAAACGCGCCCTGCCCTAATCTCGGCTTGATCAGCGTCGGATTACCGAAGCGCTCAACCATCACCGGCTCTGTATTGCGAATCTCAGGAACCGAGTTCAATCGATCTGTGACTGCGGACCATAGATATTGTCCCTCCCCTTCCTCCGCGTTGAATCCCTTACCGGTCACGATGTTTGGCGACCAGCTCTCCGGAACAGGCAGCCAGAGCTCTTTCGGCCAAAAGAACGGCTGGGTCAGTATCCGACAACCGATGACGGGATCCTGTCGATCGTCCAGGGCAATCGGATCGCGGCGATAGCTCGCAATTCGCGCCCGCATTTCAGAGCGACTGGAAACGCCGTTCTTAAGGCCAAAGGCTTCCCAGGCCAGAGACAGTGGCGCGATTGACGCGTGACCGAAGATGCCGCCTCCAACGATGAAGTTGTTTGGCGAATGCAGCTTGAAGAGGAACAGCTCGCCGGGCTGAAGCGCGCGAAACTGCGTCGTCCCGCTGGGTTGCCAGAAATTGACTTCGTCATGTGGAACAGAGGCGCTCAACTGATCGAACCAAGCCTTGTCCGTAACGCCGACGAAGAGACGGACCATGGTCTAGCCTCTCAGCTCGGCTGTGTTTTGAAGCGCCGACGTTCTGGCAATCCACATCGTCAGCGCTGCAGCCTGAGAGCCAACTACTGCGGAGCATAGCCTGCAGATCGTCGTTTTGTTCCTTTTCACTTCGGCGCTCCCCACGCGTCCCTCGTGTCTCATGTCGCGAGCACCCGCCTGAGATCAGACAACAGCTTTTCGCGTCGGCCCTCCGAAAGTTTGGCCAAGTTGTCGACCTTCCAGCGCACCGCCGGCAAGTCAGCGGCTCCAGGCACGCCTAGCAAGTCCCACTCTGGCTCGCTGGCTTTGAAGGAGAGAAGAAAGCGCCGGTGCTCGGCGGGCATCTTGCCAACGACCTCGACGATTAGAGCTTCACGAGCATCGTACAGCGCCTCCAGGGTCACGGGCTCTTCCGTCATGCCGGCAAACCCCGCGTCAAATTCGTGGCGCAAGTCCTTGCGCGTCGGCGCCAAGACCTCGCCCATCGGCCTGTTGTGGCTCAGGATGTAGACAATGAAGGCACGCCGCAGCTCATCGGATATTCCCTCATTCGCGAGCAGATCCCTGACATCGAACAAATCTCGCGGATGCTGCCGATCCAAAGCGGCGACGATCTTGCCAGCGTAGAGGTCCGGGAAGGACACAACGGGCACCTCGGCATAGCCGAAGAGCTCTTCGACCCGGTCGCAAACCGCCCGTGTTTCAGGAGAGTAGACGCAGCCACGAATGACAGGCGTCACCTCGATCTTGATCTGCACACCGTCGGAGGTAACCAGCACCTTTGTTGCAGTGCCTTCGCTGTGCAGCGGCACGACCTGGGTGCGGCTGTGCGGTACATTCTCGGCTATTCGGGCAGCAATCCGTCGTATGGCGGCATCGATATTGGCGAGAGAAGTCGCGCGATCTTCGACCGGCAGATAGGTCAGATCGATATCGACCGACAGACGTGGAAGGTCTCTAACGAAAAGATTGATGGCCGTGCCACCCTTCAATGCAAAAACGTTCTCCTCTGCAACGAGCGGAAGAACTCGAACAAGGAGGCCGACTTGCGCGCGATAGGCTTCAGACGCCGGCATCGAGTGTCTCCGGCACAGTGATCTGATACTTGCTGTCCAGCCGACCACCCACCTCGATCTGGCGCTTGCCACGACCGAGGTCGATACGTTTGAGATCGAGCCGGCCGAACCATGGATGGGCGTGCCGCTCGGCGAACCAGAGGAACAGCCGCTTCACCTTCACGCTACGGCACGCTTCCAGCACGGCCTGAACTCGCTTCGGGCTTAGAGTGCGAACCGACTCCATTAGGACGTCCGCTTGATGGAAGGTCTCCCGGGACGGGAGCAGGTCGAGAAGCTCGCAAAATGCTCGCTCCGGCGCGGAGACATCAAGCTCCCACCCCCAGTGTCCCCATGCCAGGCGCGTCCTTCCAGGTGCGTCGGCATCGAAGAGCTTGTCTGCCTTGTGTTCGACAAACTGAGCGTCGGTCGGTATTCGCTCGACCCAGCCAGGCAAGCTGCCATAGGCATACAGATGGACTTCTGGCTTGCCCGAAAAGCGGAGGTAGTGCGTCAGGCCTTGTAGCTCGAGGGCACTGCGGCCACCGACGTGCACGGATTTGTCCAGAAGTCGCTGGAGCGAGATGATCACGCGCTGCCACGCTATCGCCTGATCAACGTTGCCGGTCGGTCGCTGATAGACGCCACGAACGACACCTTCGAGCCAGCCCTGCGCCACGTACTTTTCGCGCCACTGCCGACGGTAGCCGTGCTTTTCCAGCCAAGCGGTGTCAACCACCAGCCCCTCGGGGAGCAGGCGATGCAATTGGTTTATCTTTTCGTTCTTTTGACCTACCATTAGTGGGTGAAAATAGCATGAGTCTAAACCGAAGGACAAGTTCGGGGTTTCGCATTTTCGACCCATCAATGGTAGGCATAAAAGCGCAATATTCAAACCAGAGAGATGGAGCGCTTCTGGAGGAGGAAATGGCCAAGCTGCCGAAATTCATGCTTATCCATAACGAGAAGAAGGATCGGTGGGATCTGACCAAAGACGGCGCGAGTCGTCCCAAGAAATCGCCGGGCTGACCCGTATCCATTTCCCGGCACTTCAACGAAAGCAACCCGCATGCCTCGCACGATCGACGAAGTCATGGCCGATCTTCCACCGGCCCAGCAGGAGGAAATCGAGAGGCGATATCACGCGTTGCGTCAAGTCCTGCCACCCCCGCAGCGCGACAAGGTGCCAGACAACCCGCCTGCAGCCAAAAGCATCGGCCCTCGCCTGCCGCGCCATCAATAACCTATCGAGACTTCCTCACCTCGCCAGCCTACCACCGCGAGGGCGCGAAGCCGTGATCATCATCATCGCCGAATAGACGCTCCGCCTCGAACCGCTCCTCCATCGCCTGCGGTGATAGGCGAGCCTCACGCTTCGCTAAATGCTCCCTCGCCCAGGTCAGGAACGCCGACAACCGGGGGCGCGGCTCAGCCAAACCTCCTCCGTGAGCATGGCAATGAGACGACGAAGCCGATCCAGTTCGTCGAGTTCGGAGAGAATCGCTCCCAGGCCGGTGGTACGGCGATCCTCAACATGTTTGATGCGCGCAGCCAGTTCGCGGCGACGGCGTTCCTCCTCGATCCTCCGCTGCTCCGCTTCACGCCTGAGCCGCTCTTCCGTCTTCGCCGCTGCGAGCACCGCGAGGCCTACAGCGATATCACTGGCCATATTCTCCAGCCGCTGAACTTTGGCGTCGCGGAAACTCCGGCGCGGCGCAGTGCCCCCGGAAAACATAGACCTGCTCGAATTCAAACGAGAGCTGACCGGTCGGACGGTAGTCCCATTCCGGAAAACGAGGTCTGTCGAAGAAAACGTCGTCCCAAGAGTTTCGCCTCGCCGCGCGATCTCTCTTTCGTTCCCAGGCCTCCTCTTTGGCCCGCTCAGCATCAGTCAGTACATGTTTCTCCCGCCTGATCGTTTCTGTGATCGAGAAGCCGACGGTCTCAGTTTCGGATTTGAATTTCGCCAAGCCCTCGCCTGCAACGAGCTCGAAGCCTTGGAGTGATGCTGCCCGGACAATCCGCGGCAGGGCGACGGCAAGACGGTCGATCGACGACGACGCCACCTCACACTTGATGAGCCCAGGCCTGTCAGCAGCGACGATACCGATATCGGATGGCTTCGCCTTTCTGAGCCATGCGAGCGTCCGCTCGATGACCGGGTGCGGCGGGGCTGCCTGGCTATCATCGCCTTCAGACGCGAGAATACGTGCCTGTTCGCGCACGCCCGCGAGCGCGGCAGCTTCACGGCTGAGGTCTGCACTGGCAATTGTGATCCTGTCAGCACTTCCCGCCTTGGCCTTCGGCAGCGGCGTTTGCTTCACCTTCTTCCCGGCTGCCTTCTTCGCCCACCAGCCAAGCGGTGGATTGGGGATGTCATGCTTCCTGCAAATCTTGTGAAGCGCGACATCGGAGATCGCGAAGTCCTTTGCTAAATGTGTCAACGGCTTGGACCAGACGAGTTCGTAAAATTCTTCGCGCGTAAAAACTTGTGCCACGGTGATTCCTTCGATGCTCTCTCTGTCTGCCCCCTCAGAGGTCCAATGCCGCTTCAAGCATCATAGAATCCTCCTTGGCATCGCCTAGTTTCATCATCCGTTATTGTGCAACAGGCTGCCGCACAATTGCGAAAGCCCAGGAGTATTTTGTGTCTGTTCCTATTTATCTAACGCTGGATGAGGTCGTCGAACGTTATCGCAATCAAATCAGCGACGGCACGCTGCGCAATTGGCGATCTAAGAGGATCGGGCCATCGTTCATCAAAATTGGCAAAGCAGTCCTATACCCAATCGATGAGCTAGATCGCTGGGACCGTTCAAACCTCGTCGTATGCCAACGCACGCGACATCTTCCTTTCGATACCGTTGGGACCGAGACCGGCGAGCTGTGAGCGTGGGGATGAGCCCGTCTCATTAGCGGGCGCAAAGTCTGCTCATCCGGCGCCCGGGAGCTAACATTGACGCTAAACGCATACATTATAACCGGGGTATCTAGCGACGGTAAAAGCGCTTCCGGTTGCGGGCTGGATCGACAAAAGTGAAGCAGTCTATGCTGTGATTATCTTAGCCTTGATCGAGGTGAATTGTAAGCGACAAGGAGACCCCGTCTGGCGTAGGGAGTGAGCGGTCGTATATTGGTAGCGGACACGATGAGCTGCTGTGAGCTTCTATGTCTGCGCCTAGTTCTGAAACTAGAACCTTCCACATGATTGAAGCGGTTGCTGAGCGCCTCGAGGGCGCCCCACGGCAACTTCGCCGGCGTTGGTCGGATGCGTTCAAGGCGCAGGTTGTGGCGGAGGCAATGGAGCCTGGCGCGAGCGTCTCGGCGATCGCGCATCGGGTTGGCATTCACCCGTCGCAACTCTTCACCTGGCGTCGTGATGTTCGGAACAGGCGACGTGCTTCATCGCGGCTTTCGAGTTGCGAAGCGGCCGTGGTGCAGGCGGCAGGCGCGGTGGTCGAGGTCGTCATTGGCGATGTTGTCGTGCGCGCCGGCGCGGACGTCGACGAGGCGCACTTGCAGCGGGTGATCCGGGCGGTGCGATCGGCATGATCCCCTCCGGCGTGAAGGTGTTCCTGGCCAGTCATCCTGTCGACTTCCGCAAGGGTCCGGACAGCTTGCTGTCGCTGGTGCGGGATGCCGGCAATGATCCGTTCAACGGTGCGCTTTACGTCTTCCGGGCCAAACGTGTAGACAGGGTCAAGATCGTCTGGTGGGATGGATCAGGGGTCTGTCTCTATTCCAAGCGACTGGAGAAGGCGCAGTTCTGCTGGCCCCGCATCGGGCATAACCGGATCCAGCTCAATCATGCCCAGCTTCTGGCGCTCATCGATGGCATGGACTGGAAGCGGGTCCGCGCCGTACCGGTCAAGCCGCCGGAGATTGTTGGGTAAAGCCTTGCGGCGAAGTGAATCAGTGGCCTGAAAGGGCAGGAAAACCGGCGCAAAATGTGCTCTGGTCGAACCGATGACGCCACCCGATCTCAACCTTCCAGACGACATTGAAGCGCTGAAAGCTTTTGCGCTTGCCATGGCCGAGAAGGCGGCGCGCGCCGATGTCCTGGAGAGTGAGGTCGCCGATCTGAAGGCCCGCAACGCCGATGCCGATGAGCGCATCGAGCGGCTGACGCAGATCCTGAAGGCCTTTGATCGTGCCCGCTTCGGCCGGCGATCGGAAAAACTCGGCTCCTCCACCATTGACGACGAGCAGCAGGTCTTTGTCTTCGAGGAGATCGAGACCGGCATCGCCGCGATCAAGGCACAGATCAACAAGGGCCGCGAGCGCCCGGATGTCAAACGTCCGCCGCGGCCGCGCAAGGGCTTCGCACCCCATCTTGAGCGGGTCGAAGTGGTGATCGAGCCGGAAGATCTGCCCGAGCATGCCGGCAAACGGAAGGTGCTGATCGGCGAGGATGTGTCGGAGCGGCTGGATGTGGTGCCGGCGAGGTTCCGCGTCATCGTCACCCGGCGGCCGAAATATGCCTTCAAAAACGAAGACGGCGTCATCCAGGCGGCGGCCCCGGCGCACATCATCGAAGGCGGCATTCCCACGGAAGCGCTTCTGGCCCAGATCGCCGTCTCCAAATATGCCGATGGCCTGCCGCTCTATCGGCAGGAAGCGATCTACGCCCGCGACAAGGTCGAGCTCGACCGCAAGCTGATGGCGCAATGGATGGGCAAGCTCGGGTTCGAGCTGGAGATCCTCGTCGACTACCTCTTTGATGAGATCAAGAAGGGGGGGCGGATCTTCGCCGACGAAACCACCTTGCCGACGCTCGCTCCCGGCTCCGGATCGACGAAGACAGCCTGGCTTTGGGCCTATGCCAGGGATGACCGACCATTTGGCGGCAGCGGTCCGCCGATGGTGGCCTATCGCTTCGAGGATAGTCGAGCCGGCGAGTGCGTAGCCCGTCATCTGAACGGCTATCGCGGCATTCTCCAGGTCGATGGGTATGCCGCCTACAACAAGCTGGTCCGCTCCGATCGCGGCAATGACGGCGTCACATTGGCTGGCTGCTGGTCACACAGTCGGCGCAAGTTCTATGAGCTGCATGTCGCGGAAAGCTCGAAGGTCGCAACGGAAGCAGTCGAGCGGATGGCGAAGCTCTGGCAGATTGAGGAGACCGTGCGCGGGCAAAGCCCTGAGGCCCGCGTCGCGGCGCGTCAGCAAACCTCAGCCGCGATCGTTGCTGAGCTCTTTGCCCTCTGGCAGAAAACCCTGCCGCGGATCTCCGGAAAATCGAAGCTCGCCGAGGCGATCCGCTACGCCATCTCGCGTCGCGCCATCTTCGAGCGCTTCCTGACCGACGGCCACATCGAGCTCGACTCCAACATCGTTGAACGAGCAATCCGGCCCCAGGCCATCACGAGAAAGAACTCACTCTTCGCCGGCAGCGACGGCGGTGGAAGGACCTGGGCAACCATCGCCACACTGCTGCAGACGGCGAAGATGAACAACGTCGATCCACTCGCCTGGCTCACGCAAACCCTCGAGCGCATTGCCAATGGCTGGCCGAGCAGCGAAATCGACGCGCTCATGCCGTGGAACTACGCCGCCTAAACGGCCTCAGCTTGTCGCTTACTCGCCTGGCTCACGCAAACCCTCGAGCGCATTGCCAATGGCTGGCCGAGCAGCGAAATCGACGCGCTCATGCCGTGGAACTACGCCGCCTAAACGGCCTCAGCTTGTCGCTTACGGTCGATCAAAGGCTACGCTTCTAAACAATCCCCTATGTCCGAAACCTCCCCTCCCCGTCATCTCCCTCAAGCCCAGTTCCAAAACGATCCGCCGCGCCGCTTGCGGCGTGTCGTCGAGCATTTCCGCCACCATCCCGGCCGACACAAGTGGTTTCGCCATCGCCAGCTCGACCAGCTCCGGCAATTTCGACGTAGCCATGTAGGCGATGCGGGGCACATGATTTGAATACGGCGCCTTGCTGGTGATGCTTTGTCGAGAGAATCGCTGGCAGCTTTTCGATCACAAGGTGTGTATCTGAATAACCAGCCGAACGCGCACCGTTCTTGAAAAATGGGTAATGCCGAAAGAGTTTTTTGTTGTACTCCGGTTTGAACAAGTGGATTAGCAAAGCCTCGACTTCGTTCGTTAACTCGGCCGCGCCCGGCTGGAGTTGCGGATTGTAAAACCGCTCGAATGAGTCGTTAGCGTCGTCAAAGTCGAACTCGTACAAGATCGGATTGCCATGCTTTGGTTCGAACGCGTCGTTATATGGAAACAGCGGATTGTCACTGATGCCCCCGATGGACAACATCAAGATCGAGATTTCTAGCGCAGGTCGCGTCGTTAGAGCGCTCAAAGGCTCCTCTAGCGTCAAAATCTTTTGCAGTTTTTCGTGACCAGTCAGCCTTTTCCATATTTTTTGGGAGAAGGCCTGACCAATGTAATGCACATGATAGTTCAGGTAGGGTGTCACGTCACCTTTGATGAAAACAGGAAGGCCGTTGGCGAATTTTTCATAAATAAGCTTCTGCGGTGTTTCCCATACGATAAGTTTCCCATTTACATCGAGCAGGCGGAACCCAGCGACCTCCTTGAATGGGACCTCACGGGTTTCTGGATCACGGTACCAAAGGATTTCCAGTTCGCAATCTGAAGCATTTGGAACACCAAGATCACTGAGTCTGACTTCGCATTGCAGCGGCGCATTGAGCCCATCCACGATATCGAACGACAATGCTCCATCTTCCGGCACAAGATTGTCGAAGTAAATGAGCGGCCTTTGCAGAATGAAATAGATTGTCGAGGCGTTCATTCTTGCTTGAACAACGGCTTCCTCTTTCAAAAATTCATATTCAAATGCGGAAACGATCGGGTATGTCGTGCTCGCAAAAATATCGAGCAGCTTTATTCCCCTGGTCTTTGCGTCCATTTTCGTCTTTTTCCTCAAACGCAATTTTCTGTCCATTTCGCCGGCCTTATGCTGGCGTATTTGCTTTTAATAACTAGAACTTATCAAAAATGCCGTTTTCGGCCGTGGAAAGGGCTTCAGCTGATCGCGGCGTAATTGGCCCACCAGCGTCAACCGGGAGATCGGAAGCAAGACTCAATAAATCAAAGTCTACGTCAGATCACCCCCCATGCCCGAAACCTCCCCCTCCCCGTCATCTCCCTCAAGCCAAGCTCCAATACGATCCGCCGCGCCGCCTGCGGCGTCATCTCGAGCGTTTTCGCGACCATCCCGGCCGACACCAGCGGCTTGGCCATGACGAGCTCGACCAGCTCCGGCAATTTCGAAGACGTTCGTCTTCCCGACAATTTGCGTTCCATCATCTGCCGAGCAAGCGTCAGTCGGTCATGTTCCTTGATGCCGATCTCGGCGGCAGCCAACAAGCCGTGGGCGATGGCGAACAGCCGCGTCTCCCGGTCGCGATGCCGGCGTTGATCGACCGGAATGGTTTTGAGGCCGAGGTTGACCGCCGCAAGATGGGCACCTGACGTAATGCCGGCTTGACGCAGGATCGACGCGGCGAACAGCCGGCCGAGCCAAGGCGCATGCTGAAGGACGGAAAGCTCGTTCCAGGCATCGAGGGCAATGATCGCCTGCAGCACCGCCGGCAGGTTTTCGGCCTGGCGCGAAACGCCACGCCATTCCTCCAGCCGGGCATCCTCGTCCCAGTCAAGATCATAGACCAGTGCGTCTCTGTCTGCCGAGGTGGCGCGGCCGGGCCGCGTTGCGTTTTCGATCGCGGCCTCCGACCGAGCCAGCACTGCATCGATGGCCGCATAGTCGACGCCGGGGAGATTTTTGCCAAGGTCGGCGCCATCCCCCTCCCCTTCCGGATCGATTGTGACCGCACGCCGGATGGCATCGATCGTCTGCGCCTCTTCCGTGTCAGCCGACCCGATCTCCGAGGTTTTCCGCAGCGAGCGGATGCCGTCGGCAGAGAGCGCCCAATCAGGGGATTGGCCGGCGATCCGCCGGCGGGTGCGCAACACGTCCCGGGCGATTGTCAGCTCATGGGTCGGGGTGCGGATATCGCGGGTGGCATCGTGGAGGACGAGATCTTCGAGATGCACCAGTTCGCCATCGATCCACAGCGAGGCGCAGGCGTCGGTGAACTGGGATCGTTCGAGGAAGCCTTGGCCGACCGGCGAACGGGCGATCCGCTCGTCGAGACGAGCCAAGGCGATACCGGCTTCGAAAGCCGGCCGCATCAGGGTGTTCATGCTGATTTTCGCGAAATCGTAAGCCATTGAAATCATGGTAGATGATTTGTTAAAAGAACTCTATTAGGAAGTTCCAGTTCCCCACTTGTTATGATTGGTGGTTGATGTAGTCACTTCCGATAAGTTTCTTATCGGAAGTCAGCCATCTAACGCATCTTTCTTGCCATCTCGCGCCTCGATCGCTATATTGGAGGCAAAATTTCAGCGAGGAAGTCATGTCCGAACCGCAACTCTCCGTGCGTAGCACAAAAGCAAGGGATCTAGCGCATGCTCTGGCCAAACGCACCGGCCAGCCGATCAACAAACTGGTGGAATTGGCGCTCGAGCGCTACGATGTCGAACTCCGACAACAGAGCAATCTCCATCCCCTGGATGCCGTCTGGGAACTCGCCGCCGAAGGCCGGCGGAGCGTACCGGCGGGCACCACGTCGGCGCATGACGATCTCTATGACGAGAATGGGCTGCCAAAGTGATTGCTCTCGATACCTCGGTTCTTGTCGCGATCATGCTCGATGAGCCCGAATCCGAAACATTCAAGGCGGTATTGCGGCGGGAGACGGTCATCATCGGCTGGCCGACACTGTTCGAAACACGAACGGTGCTGACCGCCAAGCGGTTTTCCAACCCGGGCGACATCGTCGCGCGTTTCTCCGAGGCGCCCAACATCACTGCCGTCGCCTTTGACGGACAGCATTACCATGCGGCCGAGCGAGCGCTGGAGCGTTACGGCAAGGGCCGGCATTCGGCCAGCCTGAATATGGGGGATTGCTTCTCCTACGCGGTGGCTTGGGTCGCCAGGGCGCCGCTGCTGTTCAAGGGCAATGATTTCGGCCAGACGGACCTGAAGCTTCATACGGCATCAGCCGGCTGAAGAAAGATCGCCAATCAAGCCCGAGGATGCCATGGAAGACCGCGTCAGATTTGCCCTCGAAAAACTGCTGAACGTCGCCCATGAGGACACCGGCCAGGGGCTCCGGGTGGCCAATTTTCTGCTCGCCTGGTGGAACGCCGAGGTGCATGGCGGCTTTGATCTGACCGATCTCTCCAACGTCGACCCGCACATCGGCGAGGACATGGCGACGATCTTCACCTTTCTCGCCCGCGAGGACGATGTCGTTTATCCCTATGACTATCGCAGCGAGATCGAACAGATCATCGGACGCTGGCGACCACAGGCGGAGAGCGCCTGATGGCAATGTCGCCGGACCCGCTTTCCGCCGATGTCGCACGCCGGACCGAAGCGCTCGACACCATCGCCGCGGTGCTGCCGATCGACCGCCGCGACAAGCTTGCCGAATTGCTGACGGATCAGGATGTCGAAACCCTCCGCCATCTCGTCAATCAAGGCATGGGCGCAAATACCCTGCGCGCGCTGACCTCTGATCTTGCCTATCTCGAAGCCTGGTCGCTGGCGGCCGTCAGCAGCCCCCTCCCCTGGCCGGCGCCGGAAGCGCTGCTCCTGAAATTCGTCGCCCATCATCTGTGGGATCCGGCGCGGCGTGAAAGCGATCCCGAGCACGGCATGCCAGCCGAGGTCGACCGAGAATTGCGGGACGGCGGCTTCCTCCGCTCAGCCGGGCCGCACGCGCCCGACACGGTACGGCGGCGGCTGGCCAGTTGGTCAACGCTGACGAAATGGCGCGGGCTCGACGGCGCTTTCGCCTCCCCTGCCTTGAAGTCGGCGATCCGGCTCGTGGTCCGCGCCGTGCCGCGGCCACGTCGTCGCAAGAGCGCCAAGGCGGTGACCGGTGACGTCTTGGCCAAACTGCTGTCGACCTGTGACAGCGGCAGCCTGCGCGATCTACGCGACCGGGCGATCCTGATGCTCGCCTTTGCCTCCGGGGGGCGCCGGCGCAGCGAGGTCGCCGGTCTGCGCAAGGAGCAACTGGCGGTCGAAGCGCCGGTCGCCGGCGAGGACGGGAGCGCCCTGCCCTCGCTCGCTATCCATCTCGGCCGCACCAAGAATTCGGGCGCCAGCCAGGACGAGGTCGTCTATCTGACCGGTCGGCCGGTGGAGGTTCTGAGCGCCTGGCTAGATGCGGCAAAGATTGACAGCGGCAGTGTGTTCCGGGCAATCGATCGTTGGGGCAATGTTTCGCGCCGGGCGCTCGATCCGAAGGCGGTCAACGATATCGTCAAGCAGCGGGTGAAAATGGCTGGCCTCGAGCCGGGGGAGTTTTCCGCGCACGGGTTGCGGTCGGGCTATTTGACGGAGGCCGCCAATCGCGGCATCCCCCTCCCGGAGGCGATGGAGCAATCGCGCCATCGCTCGGTCCAGCAGGCATCGAGCTACTACAACAATGCGACGCGTAGAAGCGGGCGGGCCACTCGAATGCTCTAGTTGCGGCTCTCTGACATGAACCTGCGCTTGCGGCGAAGACGGTACGGGCTATAGGGCCCCTGCTTTGCGGACATAAACTGCTCAGACCTTTGAACCGTGCCGCGAGCGCTCAGCGATGCTCGAAAGATCGACCTTCTTGCCCGCGACATCCGCGACGATTTTCAACGTGCCACCGAGGGATTCAACATAATCGCGAAGCGTCGACAGCTTCATGTCGGCGCGCTTCTCCAGTCTTGAGACGTTGGTCGGCTTGAAACCGGTTACAGCAGAAACATCTTCCTGCGTCCGTCCAGCAGTGCCCGCAATTCCCGCAGATTGTGCGCCGTGACGAGGTCGTCGGCACGCTTCGCAACGGCGCGCTGTTCATCCTCAGGCAGCGTCTGTATCAGCTTATCGAGATCATCCATGTCTCTTCTCCAACTCGATCAAATGCTCGTCGTACCGTTTGCCCACCAGATCGATCAGCCGTTTGTAGAAGAACTTCTGGTTCACACCGCTCTTCACACCACCGCAGAGAACCACAGCCTTTCGCTCCAGATCGAAGGCTAAGGCGAACAGCACCCGTGATACCGGGTCGCATCCGGACTGCCTATCATCAACGCGTGGTCGTCTTCGCCAGTCGTATACCCGGACCGCCGCCGTTCTCCGGGATGAACTCGATGCCGGCAGCCTCTAAAACGTTGCGTAGATGATCGATTGTGCTCGATTTGAGCTGTTCGCCCTTTTCGAGGCGAACTACAGTTTGCGTGGAAACCTGAGCTGCTTTTGCGAGGTCCCGAACTCCCCAGCCCAGTGCGACACGCGCCATCTTGCACTGAACCGGCTTCATTTCACAACACTGTAGTGATTTTTGTTGCCCATCCGCATTTCAACTTGTATTCTGCCAACACTTAGACGGCTGGACGATGTGTTTGCCCACACCATCCAGCCTGACCACAACCCAAGCTGATAGGAGCTCGGATCAATGGCTGATTCGGACGATACCACGACTTTGCCTTCCGTCACGCGCAGGATGTTGCTGACGGGCACGATGGCAGCGACAGTGACATGGCCGTTTGAAACTGGCGCGGACGCCGCCGGGGCGCTGGCCGGCAATGCCACTGCCGATCCCGCGCTGGACCTTTGGCGGCAATGGCTGGCAGCCTATAATGAAACGCAGCGTCTTTGGAAAAGGCAGCTGGCCCTTGAACGCAGGATGGTTGCGGCGGTTGGATTTCCGGAAGTGGAAATGACATTGCCCGGAAAGAAGCAGCCGGTCCGTGCTTTCAGTCTGGAAGACATAGACCGGATATGCGGCGATGCATCCGGGGAACGCAGGATGGTCGCGGCGGTTGGATTTCCGCGGGTGGAAATCACATTGCCCGGAGAAAGGCAGCCGGTCCGTGCTTTCAGTCTGGAAGACATAGACCGGATATGCGGCGATGCATCCGGGCATCAGGCCGTGAAGACGCGAGCGATCGCAGCCTTCCGGCAACGGCAGGAAGCCTGGGATCGTCTGGATGACGCCTTGGGATATAGTCGTGCCGAGAAAGCCGAGATACGAGCTGACCGCACTGAAATGAAACTGGCCGACGCCCTGATGGCCACGCCAGCCACGACGCTTGCCGGCGTGGCGGGCAAGCTCGATGCGGTCCTGCGCAGGGGCGAATATTTCGAGGCGGGCCCGGATTTCCCCTGGCCGCAGCTGCGCGCGGCGCTGGCCGATCTGGTGCGCATCGGGCAGGCTTGGCAGCCGGGCCTCTTCATGCCCGGCTGCGACGTCAAGGGCTTCCCCGCAGCCAATGGGCGCGCATCATGAAAAGCCTGCTCGGGGAAACAAGACGGCGAAGCCCTCCACGGCACACTTGCACCGGAGGCTGCCATGTCCGTGACACTGCCTGAACGCCTCGGCCATCTTCCCGGGAACAGGCGCCGTGAACTGGAACGGATCGCACGGATCCTCTTCGATGAATTCGAGGAGGCGCAAAAGGGCAGGCTGACGGACAGGGAGAAGGGCGGCAGTATCCTGAAACTGGTGCTCTTTGGCTCCCGTGGACACGGTAACCGGATCGGAGCGTGCGAGGGTGATGATCGCTGCGCATATAACCTGCTCGTCGTCGTCAGCACCAAAGCCTTCGCCGATCCGCGTTTCTGGCACCGGGCCACGGATCGCCTGCTGCGGGAACGGACGCTCACCAGGCATCTGGCGACGCCGGTCAACTTCATCGTTCATTCCATCATGGACCTGAACAACCAGCTCGTGCTCGGTCGCCCCTTCTTCGTGGACATCGTCCGCGACGGCATCATCCTCCATGACACGCCGGGTTTTCCCTTCGTCGAACCCAGGCCACTGGATCCAGAGGTCGCCAGGGCCGAGGCGCGCCGGCGTTTCGACCACTGGTTCCCGAGCGCCACGCATCGCTTCGAACTGGCGAAGGAGGCCATGGGGCGTGGCTACCACAGGGAAGCAGCCTTTGACCTGCATCAGACCGTCGAACGGCTCTATCATGGCACCCTCAATGTCCTGACGCTCCATAGCCCGAAATCCCACCGACTGACCTTCCTGCGCACGCATGCGGAGCGGGTGGCGCCCCTGCTGACTGCGGTCTGGCCCCGCGACAGCCATTTTGCCAGGCAGTGCCTTGCCCGCCTGCTCCATAGCCCGAAATCCCACCGACTGACCTTCCTGCGCACGCATGCGGAGCGGGTGGCGCCCCTGCTGACTGCGGTCTGGCCCCGCGACAGCCATTTTGCCAGGCAGTGCCTTGCCCGCCTCGAGCGGGCCTATGTCGAGGCCCGCTATGCGCACCGCTACGAAATCACCGGTGAAGAACTGGTTTGGCTCACCGAACGTGTGAAGGTGCAGCAGGAAACCACCACCGCGATCTGTGCTGCACGCCTCAATGGGGTGGACTTCGCGGGAATGGAGAAAGCCGAGCCACGCCATGACCATCAGGAGGCCTGAGCGTCAATCACTGTCATGGATCAGAGTCCGAGCCCCCTGCCCCTGCCGCGCCCAAGGCTGAGAACGCGTTTCGAAGGATTTGCAGCGAGGTTTCATGCCGCGCCGACGCATCTGTGCTTGCCAGCGTCGCCTGAGCTTCCGGATCGATGTCATGTGATCTCCAATTGATATTGAAGATTACGCGTAGGATGCCCCAATAGGGGAGCCAAGGAGATTATTCCGGCGCATTAAATGAGCCGCTATCTCGTTCTAGGCAATAAAGTTGCTTCGCCGCTTTCAGTGAGGAAACGCTGTTTGGCCTGCTGCCGGTTTCATGGACGCCGAGTTAAGGTGTTTCCAATGAAACTGGAGCGCATGAATGCAACGAAGGAAGTTCAGCCGCGGCCGGCCACCATTCCAGAATGAAGCCAGCCACGATTCCGATCAATATCCGGCCGGTTAACTTCGGAATCCGCAGGCCGAGTGTTCTGGTTACCTCAGCGGATACGAATATCGCGGGAGATCAGCCGCCAAATGGACGGTAGGATCGGTATCCATAGCGCTCGAAAACGTGGTTCAGGATATAATTTTCGACGTAAACAGCGAAAGACCACGCCGATGACCGTGCGGGTGGTGTTACCGTTTTGGGGTCGAAATATTGGAATGAATTTCTGGAATTCTGGAATTCAGCGTGCTATATAATAAATAAATGGATTGGGGTTTGTTCCTGGTCGGCGTTATGGCCTCGGTTTCACCGGGGCCTTTCGCTTTTCAAGGGAACACTTTAAGTCCATGAAAGATGCTTTGTGACTTAGGGCCGCGCCAAAGCTTTTTCGAAATAATATCAAAGGCCCTGTTTTCTTGTTTTCCTTTGAATATCCTCAAGCCTATCGGGCGCGCAATTAAATCGGCAATTTGAAGCCCCGTTGAGTTTGCCAGCTTGGATGCGAACACGATATCAAAACACGGCATTGGCCTGCGTCCGTTCCTTGCTTGTAAATAATGGTCGCCAGCTACGATACGTCTAAATTCAAGCTCCAAAGCTGCGTCTTCTTTTCCTTTTCCGGCTTTCTCTCTCGGGCTTCTGGACTCACAGACAATATGGCATCTGTTTTCATGGGCAGCATTGTGTTCGATGAATTCATGGGCCTTTTCCATGCAGAACAGCAGCCCCAACTGGTATGGGTTTTCAGGATTGACGTACCGTCGCTTTAAGCTTTCCTTCCTGATAACGGATGCCACAACTGTCATTGGTATGGCGTCCATAACGGAACTCAGGTCTTCAAAGGAACCTGTCCTTGATTTTATCATACTGTAGGAAGTGGAAAGGACCGCGTTTTTTAACTATATCAGACTCGTGTAGAACAACATTGTCGTGACCAAACCAGCGAAACTTAAAGGCTTGCATCGCTGGTACTGCTAAATTGACGTATTCTTCTTTCTTGAAGATGCAAAAAGCTAGGGAAAATATGGGATAATTTTTGTCTATCGACGTTAGGCTATGGTCACCGCTTTCGTCTACATAAATGATATAATCGCCGAAGTTCAATTTTCGGTGCCCCCGAATCTCCACGGTCTATTTTCTTACGGTGCGGGCGAAAAGCAAGCCAATCCGTCGGCAACAGCCAACTCCTAAGCGCGCTTGGCATATGACGAGAGGAGATAGAGGAAGTGCTGCCCTACCAGGGAGGCCACACGCACCGCCATCAAGGCGCTTTTAAAGGACTGTGATTTTCTCCTGCGCGAGATCAAGAAGCTGCCGGGGCCATGTCACCGGGTTATACGCGCGGCTGGAGACCGCTCTCTTCCTACAGGCAGTGATTAGGCGCACGCCCATGGAATGCCCTCTACTTGCAAGCCCTCGGCATTCATGATTACCTATGGTTGTTTTCAGCCATGGGGGGTTTTTATGAAAACGGTTCTCACTCTGCTTGCCGTATTG
>NZ_LNTU01000011.1 GCF_001558695.1 Paramesorhizobium deserti | reverse complement strand
GGTGAGCTATTGCCGTGGCACATCGCCCAGCCGATCAATAAACCCTGACCGGACGCTTACGAATGAGCCAGGGCAGGATCGCCATCGCCAGCCGTGGAAATGGAATTCCCCCGACCTGCGCGACGATGAATAGCGCCATGCCCATCGGTGGGGTAAGGATCGAGATCATCAGGTTCAGCACGACGATGATGCCAAAATGGATCGGATCGATACCAAAGCCCTGCGCGATCGGCACCAGGATCGGCACGACAATGAGCAGGACCACGAGGCTTTCCACAAAGGAGCCGAGGACGAAGATCATGAGATTGACGGCGATAAGGAAGGTGATCGGCTCATCCGCGATCGACAAGAACAGCTGCGCGATCTGCTGCGGCGCCTGTTCGCGGGCGAGGACATAGCCCATCAGGCTCACACCGGCGATGATCGTGGCGATGGCCGAGGAGGTCGCGGCCGTCTCGTAAAGCGAATTCCATAGCTTGCGAAGCGTCAACTCGCGGTAGAACAGGAGATCGATGAGCAGCGCGTAGAGCACCGTGACGGCCGCCGCCTCGGTTGGTGAGAAATAGCCGGTGAAGATGCCGCCGATGATCACCAGCGGTGTCAGAAGCGCGGGAAGTGAGCCGATGAAGAGTCTCATGATCTCGCCGATACTTGCCTGCGGATCGACCGGATAGCCGCGCCTGCTGGCCAGCAGCCAGACCATGATCATGAGCGAGAAGGCGCACAAAAAGCCCGGAACGACGCCGCCAAGGAAGAGGGCGCCGATAGAGGTATTGGAGATCACGCCGTAGAGCACCATGGTGATCGACGGCGGCACCAGCGGCCCGATCATCGAAGACGCGGCGGTGACGGCGCCCGAAAAGTCGTCATCGTAGCCTGCCTTCCGCATTGCCTCGATTTCCATCTTGCCGAGTCCACCCGCGTCGGCCATGGCCGAACCGGACATACCGGAAAAGAACAGCGAGGCGAGGACGTTGACATGACCGAGACCACCCGTGATGTGGCCGACAAGCGCCCTGGCGAACCCAAAGAGCTGCTGGGCGATGCCAGCCGAATTGAGGATCGACGCCGCGAGGATGAAAAGAGGGACCGCCAGCAGGGGAAAGGAATTCAGGCCGTCCACCATTCGCTGGACGGAAAAGATGATGCCCATCCCGGACCAGTAGAAATAGCCCATTGAGACGAAGATCATGGCGACGCCGATCGGCACGCCGACGAGAACCAGAGCGAGCCAGCCAAGGCCCACGGTCGCCAGGATCATAGGACGATTCCTTCGCCGTCCCGCCGGCCGAGCCCGATGATGCGCAGGACAATCCGCAAGAGGACGAGAAGCAGGGCGACGAATGCCGCGAGATAAAGCATCCCGTCCGGAACGGGTAGGGTGACCGATGCGTTCGACCAGGTCCGCGTCACGGTCTTCCAGCCGATCCAGACGAGATTGGCGACGATTGCGAAATAGGCGACATCGATGGCCGTGAAGAGCCAGAACCGGGCTTTCCGGCCGAGAAACCCCGCGAGCAGGTCCATGCGCAACTGGCTGTTCGTCCGTTCTGCCTCGCCGATGCCGATGAAGGCCATCCAGACCCAGAGCCATCGCGCCAGTTCTTCAGTCCAGACGGGTCCGCGAAACAGCGGTGTGCGCCCGAGCACCTGTACGAGAAGAACCGCGATCAAGACGATGAAGATCAAGGTCGCGGCAATTCCTTCGGGAGAGTAAAGTCGCCGTGTCTGCATGGTGGTTCCTGAAAGATGATAGGCGCCCTCGGCCAAGGAGGGCGCCGTGCCGCATCACTCGGCTGTAACCTCCGCGATCGAGCCCTTGCCGAATTGCTCCTCGAGCTTGTCATAGTAGCCCTTCATGGCGGCCTTGAAGGGCGCGAGATCCGGTTCGGTGATCGTTAAACCCTGATCCTTGAACTTGGTGATCAGATCTTCTTCCGCCTTGAAATTGGCCGCATCGGTCACGTCCCCGCCTGCCTTGGCCGCCTCGGTGATCCAGCCGCGCTCCTGTTCACTTAGGTCTTCCCATGTCTTGAGCGAGATCTGGATCGCCTGGGAGGCAATGAAATGATTGGTGAGCGCGATTGCCTTCTGCACCTCGTAGAACTTCATCGCCTCGATTGTCGGAAGCGGGTTTTCCTGTGCGTCGACCTGGTTGGTCTGAAGAGCCAGATAGACCTCGGCGAAGGCGACCGGCGCGGGCGTCGCGCCAACGCCTTCGGCATAGGCAATCAGGAAAGGTACGTTTGGCGTGCGCATACGCAGACCCTTGAGATCATCGATGCTCTCGATCGGCTTATTCGCCGTCGTCTGGCGTGTGCCGAGGTACCAGAGGTCGATCACCTTCACGCCCTGTTCCTCGAATTTGGCTTCCATCTTCTGGCCCCAGGGTCCGGCGACGATCTTTTCAAGCGCGGGGAAGTCCGTGACGACATAGGGCGCGCCGACAAGAGCCAGTTCCGGAATGACATAGGACATGTCCGGATAGCCGGTTGTGGCCATGTCGAGTTCTCCGGCCTGCATCATGGCGACCATGGCCTTGAAGTCTCCGAGCTGCGACGACGGAAAGAGTTTCGCCGTCAGGTCCCCACCGGAAAGCTCGTTCAGCTTCTCCTGGAATGCCACCATGCCCTTGTAGACATTGGAGTTCTCGTTTTCCTGGGATCCGAAGGTGATCTCCTTCGCGCAGGTGGCGCCTGTTAGAAGCGCCAGCATGGCCGCGCTCGCCATCATTCTCCTCAACATTTCCAAACCTCCTCCTTCTTGGTTTTGCTGCTGCTTTGCGATCGGCCTTCACGGCCCTGGTCGCGCGAGGCGATCGCGAAACGAACGGGCGAGATGACGGTCCATCTCGTCGATCGCGGCATGGCCGTCGCGCCTGATGAGTGCCTCGAAGATGGCGCGGTGCTCGTCGTAGACGATGCGATCGTGGGTGGCAGGATCCTTTTCCGCCGGCCTGGCGGCCAGCAAGTCGGAGACGAACATGTCGTGCAATGTCAGGATCACCGGGTTCGCGGCCACCGCAACGATCGCCCGGTGAAACATGATGTCGGTCTGGGCGAAGGCCGGTGTACCGATCGCCTGGCGATTGTTGTCGAGTGCGGCTCCTATGCGAGCGATGTCGACAGTCCCCGCCCGGCTCGCCGCCTCGCGAACCGCGCCGACCTCGATAAAGCCCCGCATCTGCTCGAGATGGGCGTTGGATTCGACGTCGCCCAGTATGTCGCGAATCGTGCCGCCGGCATTGCGCAGAACATCCGCGAGCGCGGGGCGTTTAGCGCGTGGTCTGCGGCCTCCGCCTGCGTCGATGTAGCCACGATGCTGCACGAGCGCCAGGGCCTCACGGATCGTGGGGCGCGATGCGTCGTAGCGAGCACAGAGCTCCCGTTCGGTCGGAAGGGCGTCGTCCTGGCCGATATCGCCGCGTCTGATTAGTCGGATCAGCTCATCGGCGATCTCCTGCACCGACTGCCGGGGGACGGTGACCGCGGTTGAGGCATCTCCAGGCAAGGTGGCGGTTGGCATCAATAATTCGTCACTTTCGTTTTGCAGAGCTGACATTTTGGTAAGGCCAAAAATATCTGTTGTCAAACCAATTGCGGCTGAGCCATAAGTGGCGACTTCGAAAAGCAGATTGGACGCGCCATGACGAAAGCACTTTCCGGTATCTTCGCAGCTCTGTTGACGGCAATGGATGAAGACGGGAACTTTTCCCCGGAGCGGCAGAGAGAACTTGATGCCTATGTGCTTCGTCAGGGGATGGCAGGCCTCTATGTTGCCGGAAGCAGCGGGGAATCGGGCATGCTGGAAAGCGGCGAACTGGCCGATGTCCTGGCGGTGGTCGCGGAAGATGCCAAGTCAAGCGGCGCGACCCTGATTGCCCATGTGGGCCTACCCTCGCTCAAGGCTTCGACTTTCCTCGCCAAGGAGGCGGAGCGTCACGGCTATCATGCCTTGTCGGCGCTGCCGCCACACAGCTATCCGTTTGGCGACGCCGAAATCCTTGCCTACTACAAGGCTCTTTCGGCCGCGACGTCGCTGCCGCTGATCGTTTACGAGATCCCCGCCCGCACCGGCCGTCCGCTGCCCATGCCGCTGTTGCTCGATATCCTCGACCTGCCGAACGTGGCGGGCCTGAAGTTCTCCTCCATGGATCTCTTCAAGTTCGGGTCCCTTCGCCGAGCACGGCCGGACAAGGTCTTCTATTTCGGCTATGACGAAGCCTATGCGGCGGCGGCGGCCATTGGTACCGATGGCGGCATTGGTACGACCTACAACCTGTTCGGCAAACTCTACACGGCGATTGACGCCAGTATGCGCAATTCAGACATCGTGACGGCGCGGCATCTGCAGTCGATCTCACAGCGCTTCGTCGAGATCCTGCTCGAAACCGGCGTAATGCCCGGCATCAAGGTTGCTCTTGGCCTGCGGGGGGTGGATGTCGGACCGTCGAGGGCGCCGATGATGCTGAAGACGGACGATGCCAGGGCACGCATCGCGGCCTTCCTCAGCGAGAGCGACGTGGTCCGCTGGCTCCCCTGAAGCCGCGACGTCGCGGACAAATCAGCGCGAGACGCCGGTCGTTCCTGCCCGGTGTCATCGACACCGACATCATGGAAGGCGTGGTCGAGAACGGTCGGGAGATGCTGCGCAGCTTCGGCGACGCCCACCCGGTCGGGCGCATCGGCCGCCCGGAGGAGGTGGCCGATGCGATCGCCTTCCTGGCCTCCCCCGGTCGAGCTTCATCACCGGGGCGCAGCTCTTCGTCGACGGCGGCTATACGGCGCAGTGACCGCTCGGCCCGTCGCGGCCAACCCAATCTAGGAGACCATCATGTCCATGGATCAGGTCGCGCTCATCGCCGAGGCCGCAGCCGCGGGAGGTCGGCGTCAACGAGATCATTGTCCGTTCTGTCGCACAGAAATATAGGCGTGTCCTGCTTCCGCCTTCGCGATGAGCGACTTGCCCGGTCAACAACGGCGCGCTGGTTGGTCCGGCCGATGGCGCGGGCACCATTCAGTTGTCGCGTCGGGAGACTGCTGTGGCCCACCGAAGTTCGACTGTCCGCTCGGCATCGGGGCAGCCCCGTTGGGACTCTGGAGGATCGTCCCGGGCCGTCAGCCGACATGCGCGATCTGATTGGTGAGCGTCAGCTATCCTGTTCACCCGCTCCAGACCGGACAGGCAGCAACCGGCCCCGATCGCGACGTCGGGCAAACATTTCCTAGCCTCAGCTAGCGAGTGGAAGCCAACGACCGGGATGGGGTGGATTCCCGAACGGCAGCTTAGGAGGCGGAATCGCAGAATAGCGGACGTTCAGCAAATCCGAACAGCAACGTCTTCGCAATCTCTCGCGCATTCGAGGCAAGCGCCTCATCCGGCAGTTCGCCGGCGGTCCAGAACGATAGAACCCCACGAAAGGCAAAGGCGAGCTGTTCTGGCAAACAGCGCAGCGCCTTCTGCCTGCCCGCCGCGATCAAGCCTTCTCCGGCTCCCAGGGCCAGCGACCATAAGGTCGTAGAGTGCGCCAGGACCTTTCCGGGGGGCGGACCGGCCGTGCCGATCCACCCCATCACGGCTCGGTTTATCTCCGGCTCCTCCAGCATCACCTCGACCGCCGTGTCGATCGCCAACAGCACCCTGCCGGCGGCATCGGCAGGCGGAGACATCTCGGCAAAGCGCTTGGCCATCGTATCGATTCGCCGCCCCGAAAGGGCATGCATGATCGCAGCCTTGCTCCCGAACTGATTGAACGGCGTCGCGAAACTGACCCCGGCTTCGGTGGCAAGGTCGCGCATCGAGAAATCGGCTTTGCCCCGGCGGAGCAGCCGCTCCGCTGCGTCCATCACGCGCTGGCGAAGCGGTTCGCCCCTCGCGGCAGTCGGTGCTGGCTGAGTCTTGTTTCGTGTCATGTCTTTATCTATATCATGATATAGTTTTAATCATAGCCCGGAGTTGTACCATGGCTTCCACCCCCAAAACATTTCTCGTCACCGGCGTCAGTTCCGGCCTCGGACGAGCATTTGCCTCAGGCGCGCTTGAAGCGGGCCACCATGTGATCGGCACCGTGCGGCGGGAGGGCGACGCTGAGACCTTCGCCGCGCTCGCTCCCGATCGCGCTCACCCGGTCATGCTGGAGGTGACCGATTTCGACGCGATCCCGGCGGCTATCGTCGAAGCCGAACGGCAGGGCGGTCCGATCGACGTGCTGGTGAATAATGCGGGTTATGGCCATGAGGGCGTGCTGGAGGAATCGTCGATGGACGATCTTCAGCGCCAGTTCGCCGCCAACGTCTTCGGACCCGTCGCGATGATCAAGGCGGTGCTACCAGGTATGCGCGAGCGGCGGCGGGGCCATATCGTCAACGTCACGTCCATGGGCGGCTTCATCACCATGCCTGGGATCACCTTCTATTGCGGAAGCAAATTTGCGCTCGAAGGCATCTCCGAAGCGCTCGGCAAGGAAGTGGCGAGCCTTGGAATTCGGGTGACGGCGCTCGCTCCCGGCCAATTCCGCACGGACTGGGCCGGGCGCTCGATGGATCGCACACCGCGCAGCATTACCGACTATGACGCGGTCATGGATCCGATCCGCGCCGCACGACAGGCCAAGAGCGGCAACCAACCAGGCGATCCAGCCAAGGCTGCGCAGGCGTTGCTCGCGCTGGTCGATGCCGAGAATCCGCCGGTGCGGCTGTTCCTGGGCGATGATGCACTTGGACTTGTCGAGCAGAAACTCGACGGGATGCGGGCCGAAATCGGCGCGTGGGAGGAGCTTTCGCGTTCAACCAGCTTCGCATGATGAGCGCTTGAGTCTACAGCAGCTTATGAAGGCGCTCCGCGCGTCTTCATAAGTCCGCTATGGCGTCAAGCTGGCTGGGCAAATTTTGCCTCATGCGGTATACCCAGAACGGCAGCTAACCGAGGAGCATTTCTCAAAACCGGACCGACCGGATTCGGCCCCAAATCGGTCATTCCATCGAGGTCAGGCCGACGTATGCTATTGAAAAATTTGAGGCAGAGGACTTTTGTAACAACAGAGTCGTCGGTTCTAATCCCTTCAAGCGCAAGACAATGACAGCTTTGCGCGCCCCGAAGCGGGCATCGCATGCCAACAAGTACCCGCTTGGATGCACCAATGATCACCATGAACCTCTCAGCAGCGGGGAAACTATCCAATTCGATCCTTGGTTCGAAGTCCTTCAACTACCGCGGCGTGGAGCAGAAAATTCACCAATGCCGGGTTGTCGTCGGTTTCGCGCCAAATGAGCCCCGTTTCGATTCTCGGCACGTGGCTCCGCATCGGGATATACCTTACGCCGGGTCGCTGCAGGTTTTCCATCGACTGAGGCACGATCGACATCCCCATGCCTGACGCCACCAAGCCAATAATCGTCTGCATCTGTATCGCTTCCTGGATGATGTTCGGCGCCATGCCCTCCCTTCGGTAGATGTCGAGAACGGCGTCGTGGAGGCCTGGGGCCGAGCGGCGCGGAAAAATGATCAGAGGTTGCACCAGGATAGTGGGAGGCGCGTCGTGTTCGAGGCCACCGTCGTCCAACCAAGTTTGCGGCACCGCGGCAATCAGCGGTTCCGAAAGGAGCGGGCGGTAACTCACACCGGGAGGCATTGCGGCGCGCGAGCTTGCGATGACGATACCGACATCGATACGACGTTCAACGAGCGCCTCCACCTGCACATCGCTGGTCGCCTCGGTGAGCTCAAGATCGACGGCCGGAAAGGCTTTGCGGTAGCCGCTGATCAGAGCCGGAAAGATGCTGTATCCGGTGGTGCTGACGAACGAGAGCCTCAGTCGACCCATTTCCCCGATCGACAGTCGGCGCGCAATGCCCGGAAGTTCCGCCACGGAATCCACCACCTTGCGGGCGTGGGACACCCACTGGCTCCCGATCTCGGTCAGCACGACCCGTCGCTTTGTTCGCTCGAACAGCCGCACGCCCAACTCATCCTCTATCGCCATAATGGATTGGCTCAGAGGGGGCTGGGTCATATTCAGGCGCTCGGCAGCCTTGCCGAAATGGAGCGTGTCGGCAACTGCTACCACATGACGAAGCTGACGCAATTCCATTGATTAATATCCGTAACGACTTACAGGAGGCCAGACTTTATATTTCACACGACCTAAAGAGGACAATATGTTTGGCCCAAACAAGCCATTTCAGGAGGCCCCCTTGCCCTATAATGACAGGTCGAAGCATATCACGGAGGGCATAGCCCGCTCGCCCAACCGTGCCATGTATTATGCGCTCGGTTACGAGAAGGCTGATTTTGACAAGCCGATGATCGGAATTGCCAACGGGCATTCCACGATTACGCCATGCAACGCGGGCCTGCAGCCGCTGGCGGATGCCGCGGTGGCCGCAATACGGGCCGCCGGCGCCAACCCTCAGATTTTCGGCACGCCGACGATTTCGGACGGGATGTCTATGGGCACCGAAGGCATGAAGTATTCCCTGGTATCCAGAGAGGTCATCGCGGACTGCGTAGAAACGTCGGTCCAAGGACAGTGGATGGATGGCGTTCTGGTTCTTGGCGGATGTGACAAGAACATGCCTGGCGGAATGATCGGGATCGTGCGCGCCAACGTCCCAGCCATCTACGTCTATGGCGGCACCATCAAGCCCGGCAATTGGAAAGGGCAGGACTTGTCCATCGTCTCAGCATTCGAAGCCGTTGGATCCTACATGGCTGGAAAGATCAGTGAGGAGGATTTCGAGGGCGTTGAACGCAACGCCTGTCCCACGACAGGGTCTTGCGGCGGGATGTACACCGCTAACACGATGAGTTCCTCCTTCGAGGCTCTCGGGATGTCTCTTCTCTACTCCTCCAACATGGCTAATCCCGACCAGGAGAAGGTGGACAGCGCAGCGGAGTCGGCAAGGGTTTTGGTGGAGGCGGTCAAGAAGGGCATCAAGCCAAAGGACATTATCACGCGTGAATCCATCGAAAATGCCGTGATGCTGATCATGGCAACGGGCGGCTCCACCAACGCGGTGCTACACTATCTGGCCATTGCCAGCGCAGCGGAGGTCGAGTGGAGCCTGGACGACTTTGAACGGGTGCGTCGCAAGGTTCCTGTCATCTGCGACCTGAAGCCGTCGGGCAAATACATGGCGGTCGATCTCCACAAGGCGGGCGGCGTGCCCCAGGTGCTCAAGATCCTGCTCAATGCGGGACTGCTGCATGGGGATCGCTTGACGATCACGGGCCGCACTTTGGGTGAGGAATTGGCGGGAGTCCCAGACGAACCGAGAGCTGATCAGGACGTGATCCGTACCATCTCAGAAGCGCTTTACGACGAGGGCCACCTGGCAATTTTGAAGGGTAACCTTGCAGAAGACGGCGCGGTGGCGAAGATCACCGGATTGAAAAGCCCCGTCATTTCGGGGCCGGCGCGGGTCTTCGAAGACGAGGAATCGGCGATGGAGGCTATCCTGGGGGACAGAATCCGGCCCGGAGATGTCCTTGTCCTTCGTTATCTTGGTCCCAAAGGCGGACCCGGCATGCCCGAAATGCTTGCGCCGACATCCGCCATTATCGGGCGTGGTCTCGGTGATAGTGTTGGTCTCATCACCGACGGACGCTTCTCCGGAGGGACATGGGGCATGGTTGTCGGTCATGTTGCACCCGAAGCTTATGAAGGCGGGACAATCGCGTTCGTTGTCGAGGGAGACATCATCACCATCGATGCCCACCGTCAACTCCTGCAGTTGGAAGTTGACGATGCCGAGATCGCACGTCGCAGAGCAGCCTGGCGTCAGCCGCCACCTAGATACACACGTGGCGTCTTGGCGAAGTTCTCCACACTCGCGCGTCCGGCGAACGAGGGAGCTCTTACTGGCTAGTTCCGGAGACGTTTAAAAGGGGGCGGCCGCATCACCTCATCCGATGTGGCCGCCGCCTTTTTTCCGTACAGGCGTTTCGGCGGATTTTGTAAGCCAGCGATACCCTCCGCGCTATGCCTTATCTTCTGAATGGCGGACGCGTGCGCTCATACGACTCCAGCGGACCGAGTTGTGCTCATCCGCGACTATCGCATGGCAAGGCCGCAGGAGCAGTTGCTGAGCCACTGGCTGGGGGGAGGATGACCGCGAAGCATCAACAGGCCCGACTTCGCGCAGTTGGCGTCAGGCAATTTTTGAGACGGCGCGCTCTGACAGCAGATTCCCAGCGACCTCGATCGCCTCTTCACGAGACGAGACGAGCCTTAGCGGAAAGCCCCAGAATTTGGCGAAAGGTAAACCAAAGGGCTTGAATGCCAGACGCTTCGTGGCGCTTGGCTCGATCACGATCATCGCCAGGACAAGACTCCGAAGTTCGGCTTTGTGTTTCTTCATCCAGAGCGAGGCGCGCTCCCGGTCTCGTTGAGAAGTGATCTGCTCAAGGTGCGTTCACTCAATCCGATCCGCGCTGCCCACTGCCCTAAAGTCGCCCTGTCCGCGCGATACCGGTTGCTGCTGGCTCAGCGGTCCCGGATTCACTTCGGTCCGTTCTGGCCTTCGGGCATGGGCATTCAAACATATTACCTTGGATGCAACCGGCGTCGACCCGCTTGGGAAGGAACGTCTTTTGGTGGGGTAGCCATTACAGATCAGAACAAATGGCGGTGGCGGCGCGTGTGCGTGGTCCGCCTCCACAATGCGCCGGTGCCGCCTTCAGTATCCGACCTGGGCGCGCTGCCGCCAAAGCCACCAATCGGACGTGAATCTGCCTGCGTCGCCTTTCGGCTCCCATGCGTTTTTGGCCAGAGGGCAGGGAGGGATTCGCAGGCCGTCGAAAGCGCACCTGTTCAGATGGGGTATTCGGCCTGGTGCCCGGTCCCTATCATTGAGCTTGGTATGAAGGCGGCGCTGCGCTCCTGGCTGATGGTAAACGTGGTCTGCACGCAACAGCCACAAGCATCAGGAAAGGAACGCAGCATGAAGCATTATGCCGGACTCGACGTGTCCGTGAAAGAGACGTCGGTTTGCATCGTTGATGAGACGGGCAAGATTTGCCGTGAGGTGAAGGCTGTCAGCCATCCCGATGATCTCATCGCGGTTCTGAAGACTTCTGGGTTGCAGATCGAGCGGATCGGGCTTGAGGCTGGGCCTTTGTCACAATGGCTGTTCGAAGGCCTAGCCAGGGCCGGCTTGCCGGTGATCTGCATCGAAACCCGCCACACCAAGGCGTTCCTCAAGGCGCAGCCGAACAAGAGCGACCGCAACGACGCCCGCGGCATTGCCCAGATGATGCGTGTGAATCTGTATCGTCCGGTGCACGTGAAGACGCTGACCAGCCAGAAGCGTCGGGCGTTGCTGACGGCACGCAAGCTGCTACAGGAGAAAGCCCTTGCCATCGAGAACGACATCCGCGGCCTGTTGCGTAACTTCGGCCTTAAGGTCGGCGTGGTCGGAGCGGTGAAATTCGAGGCGCGCATCCGCGAACTCGTCGAAGGAAACTTAGAACTGGCTGAGGTTATCGAGCCGCTGCTTGATGCGCGCCGGACGCTGCGAGAACACTTTGCAGCTCTGCACCGCAAGCTTCTACTGATCGTCAAGAACGATGAGGTTTGTCGGCGCTTGATGACGATCCCGGGTGTTGGTCCCGTCGTGGCGCTCGCCTATACCGCTACCATCGACATTCCGCAGCGGTTCAGAAACTCAAAGGCGGTGGGGCCGATCCTGGGGTTGACGCCCGTGCTCAACCAGTCCGGCGAAAGCCGCCGCGTTGGTCGCATCTCATTGTGTGGGGACGGCATGATGCGAACGTTGCTCTATGAAGCAGCGCAGGTACTTCTCACCCGGGTCGCAAAGTGGTCCTGGTTGAAAGCCTGGGCGATGAACGTCGCCAAACGGCGTGGCGCCCAAAAGGCCATTGTGGCTCTCGCGCGCCGCCTCGCCGTCATCATGCATCGTATGTGGAGTGACGGCACTGAGTTCTGTTGGACAAGGGAACGCTTCCCAGCAGCCATCTGACCAGCCTGCAAACACGGAAAACAGAGTTCCGCCGACCAGCGGAAAGATGTCCTTCGCGGGACGACGGGTGAGGTGAGTTCGCAATAGGTCCGGTACCGGTCCATTTACCAGGATCAGGACGCGGTTCAGATTGTTCCGCCTCATTCTTCCGACCCCATTATGGGAGGGTTCGAGGGCCCATCCCGAAGAGAAGCAAGACCCCGCAAAAGGCATTACGTTGGCGGATTTGGTAAAGTTCGAATGCGCTTGACTTCGACACACCGAATAGAGAAGGACCTTTTAGTGCATGATGTTGCGCATGAAGTATTGGGTCCTCACTCGCGCTGGCGCGTCGAAGAAAACGTCCGGCTTGACGATCTCGACGATCTCGCCGCTTTCCATGAAGACAACCGATCCGCCACCTCCTTGCAAACCCCATCTCGTGAGTGACCACGATCATCGTCATGCCATCGTCGACCAGCGCATTCATCGAGATCGACATCGAAGACGGTCTCGCCCTTATCGAGGCGATAGAGCTTAGGGAGAATGACGGATTCGAATGGAAGGCGAGAAAGGGACTTCTTTGTTACTATGCCGAGAAAAGCGATGGCAAGGTAGCCTTGCTTGCCCAGGTGAGACGTCGCCTCGATAAACGCCGATCGGGTGACCGTTCTGGTCTCTCCATCCTTGGTATCGCGGACCTGCGCGATCTCGTGCGCCAACCAGACCGGCACGCGCCCGCCATCATTCTTCTCAAGCAGGAAGGTGGTTCCGCGCTCGGTTGGAAGGCTGGCCCGTTCTGGTGGCCGATGCTAGTAAGTCCTCGGGGAGCCAATTCATGCGTGTTCGCGACCAGGATCGCCGCGCAAGCGATCGAACAAATCGCGAGACGAGCTCTCATTCGATGGTGTGACTTTACATCGTTCCAACCGATATTGCCGGATCGCCGGTTTGAGTTCATGTGGTGAAGGATGACGGATACACTCTCTCCCTCCGCGCGCTCCGAGCGAATGTCGCGGGTCCGCGGCCGCGATACGAAGCCGGAACTTCGGGTGCGGCGGCTACTGCATTCCCTTGGTTACCGTTTTCGACTGCATCGGCGCGATCTTCCCGGTTCACCCGATATCGTGCTATCACGGCACCGTGCGGTTATCCTCGTTCACGGATGCTTTTGGCACCGGCATGACGACCCCAACTGCAGGCTGGCCCGCATGCCCAAATCCCGGCTGGATTTTTGGGGTCCGAAACTCGCGTCGAATCAGGTACGAGATGAACGGGTTAGGCAGTCCCTCATCGCGCTCGGTTGGCGAGTGCTCGTGATCTGGGAATGTGAAGTCAAGGACGAGGAAAAGCTGAGGAACGAGATCGTTGGCTTCCTCGCCGGCAAGGGAGCGAATGGTGCGAGCGATTGAGCTTTTCGCGGGAGCGGGCGGACTTGGCATGGGAGTCAGCCTCGCCGGCTTCAAGCCGGAGATGGTGGTGGAGTGGGACCGCTGGTGCTGCGACACCCTTAGGGAAAACCGCAAGCTCGCTGGATCCATCATTTCGTCATGGCCAACGCCTATCGAGGGGGACGTCCGGGACGTCGATTTTCGGAGACTCGAGGGCAAGATCGATCTCGTCACCGGAGGCCCGCCATGTCAGCCATTCTCGATCGGCGGTCGTCACCGCGCTCATGACGACAGCCGTGACATGTGGCCGGAGGCTGTCCGCGCCGTGCGGGAGATCAGACCACGCGCGTTCATTTTCGAGAACGTGAAGGGCCTCACGCGAGAGACCTTCTCGACTTACCTTGGCTACATACTGCTGCAGCTTCAATATCCCTCCATGGACCGGGACGGCGACGAGGACTGGCAGGATCACCGCGACCGCCTGCAGCGGCATCACACCTCTGGCGGCCGCATCGAATATCGAGTCGTCCACCAACTGGTGAACGCCGCGAATTTCGGCGTGGCGCAGAAGCGCGAGCGCGTCGTTTTCGTGGGCTTCGCGGAGGGTATCGTCGCCGATTGGTGCTTTCCCCGGGAAACGCATTCGCTCGACGCGCTGCTATATTCCCAGTTCAAGACGGACGGATATTGGGACCATCACCGAGTGGCCAAGAAGAACCGCGTCATCAACGAAAGATTCAAGGCTCGTGGCGAGTCCCTCAAGGAAAAGCCAGCCGAGATGCCTTGGCGAACCGTCCGCGACGCATTGGAGGGATTACCTGAACCTAGGTTGGATGGCAAAAGCGGCGGGTTCCTGAACCATCGTCTTCAACCGGGCGCGCGAAGCTATGTCGGCCACACTGGCAGTCCGCTCGACGAGCCTGCAAAGACGCTAAAAGCCGGCGTCCACGGTGTTCCTGGCGGAGAAAACATGTTGCGACGCGCAGACGGCAGTGTTCGGTATTTCACGATCCGGGAAAGCGCGCGTCTACAAGCCTTCCCCGATAATTACGTGCTGCATGGGGCCTGGAGCGAGGCGATGCGCCAGCTTGGCAACGCCGTGCCCGTCACATTGGGTGAAGTTGTCGCAAAGTCGGTTCGCGAGCATCTCTTGTCGAGTGGGGCATGACACGCGGGCCCTACAATCCTCTCGACAAACTTAACCTCGGCAAATCGGTGGCGGAGGCGCTTCTTGACCAGCCCGAGTATCCAATCGGCGATATTCCCGCCTTCGAGGGTGCCGGGATCTACGTGATTTACTATAGAGGCGATTATCCACCGTACGCACCGATTAGCGAGGCGAACGCCGAGGAACTGAGGTGGCCGATCTATATCGGCAAGGCAATCCCAAGCGGTTCGCGTCGTGGCTCCAGCCTTTTCTCGGAAGCCAAGGGCCGGTGGCTGTTCAATCGGCTCGGAGAGCATCGGGAGTCGATCGCCCTAGTCGAACGGCATGGGACGGATAATCTCAAGGTCTCAGATTTCTTGGCGAAGTTCCTCATTGTCGACGACATATGGATACCACTTGGCGAAAGTCTTTTGATCGCGACATTCAAACCACTTTGGAACCGGGTCCTCGACGGCTTTGGCAATCATGACCCCGGATCCGGGAGATACAATGGTCTCCGGCCGCTATGGGACGTCCTCCATCCCGGAAGGGCATGGGCCATGAAATGCCGGGAGCGGGTGGAAAGCTTGGCGGAAATCCAAGAGCGGGTCGTTGCCTTCCTCCAGGAGCATGAACCGCCGAGAAGTGGGCACATCGTATTCGACCGTTAGGACCATAGCGGCCAGATGGAACGGCTGGGGTCGCGCCGCGATATGCGTCGATGCTCGGGAAAAGAGCCAATTGCCAGACGCTGGTATCACTGACATTGGCGCGCGACCAGGTGCCTGTTCCAGTCGGCTTGCGGGCTGTTTCTGTCCGAAACTGGACCAGCGATCAAGATTGGATGGCCAAGGCCTGCGTTCCCCAGCCAATGCCATATCCCGCACCAAATCGCAGATCGCGCTCGACGAGATCGATCGGCTGATCGCCGCTGATGTGCGGTTTGGCACTGTGCTTGCCGATGCACCGTCGATCATCTCGCCTTAATCGGCTTGGCCTTCGAATTCCAGTATCCGTGCCTCTGTCAATGCTTAGATCTGATGATCGTCTAGCACGGCCTTTTCCGCCATGCTCCCAACGAAAGGGGAGATACTATGGCAATCCTTACCTATAGCCTAGCAGAAGACGAAACCGCCGCGTGGCGAATCGTGTTCGACCGTGATGACCTGCTTCTTTATATTGCGTTCGAGAAAAACGGCGTTCCAGCGAAGCCCATCGACTGGATTTCCGTTGATGATTTTCTGGCGTGTCGGCCGCGTGATGACCTGCACAAACGAGCGCTCGAACGATTCCTGATGATTATGTCTTGCGCTCTCACAGCCAAGCCTGAATAGGGGCAGTCTATCGTCTCCTGTAATGCGGTCTGACGTAAGTGCCGTCGCGGCGGTAGTAGCCCCGAACATAGGTCGAGCCACCATAGGAGTTATAACTGCTCCCATAACTCGGTGCCCACGATCCATATCCATCATAGCCTCCTGGCCTTGATGCCGCGCTTCGGGCTCCGCAGCGGTTTCCAGCCGCATCCAGACTATCAGGTGTTGGGCAATTGCCCGTATATGTCCGAGGGTAGGAAGGATAATATCCGCCACCGCCATAGTTATGGGCGGCAGCTCCTGCAGCGGCGGCAACACCCGCAACTGCGATCCCGGTCATAATGGAATTGTCAGTTGCGATCAGCCTTTGGCACTTCTCGACCGTTGCTCCACGGCGGACAAGCAGCTTGGCTACTTCGAGCCGATAGTTTT
>NZ_LNTU01000010.1 GCF_001558695.1 Paramesorhizobium deserti | reverse complement strand
TACTCAGAGGTGGCTCACTTCTCGGTGGAAAAACCGGCTCAGTTCTGCGCGGAAACCAACACGTAAGGTCCTTTTGAAGCTCAATTTCGGCGTCATGAAACGAGCGAAAATTCGCGAGTTTGATTTTTCTTAAATACATCGAATCCCCCAGTACGAGGACTATACTCGATCAAAAACCGTTGCTCGACGTCAGCCGCTCGCAATCCACGAACGAATTTTCATTGACAACGCATTGCCTTCAGGTTGCGCTTGCTGATGATAGCGGCTTTGGCGGGGTCTCAACTAGTTCATCGATCACGCCGGCAACAATGTTGACGCTTGGCGCACGATGATCGGGAGCGTACGCTACTGCTATTCTGGCGATAGCTGCGGGTAAACGGGAGGGGGACCAGCGTGAAGATTGGCGCTCGCGATGATTTCGAAAACGACTATATGGGCAAATTCCGTGCTCTCGCAGCGCCACACGGATTATTTGTCGAGTATGAACGCGACCGCGCCGGCAGAGACATCGGCCTGCAACTGACGCGGACGAACCAAGCTGGCGACGGCAAAATCGTCACCCCTGCCTTGATCTGGTTCCAGATGAAAGGAATCATGGCAGCTACACTGGCTTTCGCCGACTACCAGAAGTCGGAAGAGGTCGTCCTTGACCTTGAGGTCGCCCATTTGAGGTTTTGGTTCCTAAATATCCAGCCGACCTATCTTGCCGTCTATGTGGAAAGCGCCGACCAGTTCCTCGCAGTCGATCTGCAGAAATGGGTGCAGCGAAACTATGGAGAGGAGATTCTTCGTCTTGATCAGAAAACGGTGCGCGTGAAAGTCGACAAGAGGAATGTTCTCGACGGCCATTTTTTCCGAATTGTGTTGGACCGCAACCTGATCCCCGTTCTCAGGAGCACATTGCGACAGGAGGACGATACGGGCATCGCCCGATTCCTTCGCGACTCCTCCGTGGTGCAATGGCTGCACAACTGCCGAGAGGGAGGACGGGATGCCCGTCTGATGGTGATCAAATGGATGTCGAAGATGCGGACCGAGGTGTATTTCCAGAGCAAGACTCCTGAGGGAGAATGGGAATCATTCCGCACCCACTGGCAATTCTCTATGGGCGATTTATCTTCGACTTTCCCCTACTTGGCCTTCACGCCGGCCCTCGAGGCAATGCCCGTCCGGTGGTCAGAAACGGACGAATACTTCGACGGAACCCCTTTCGAAGTGTGGCACGAGAGTTTCTCCGTCACCGACACCTCCACCGGCGACGAGCTCGATGACGAAGAGTTCGATGGAGAGTGCCTGCTTGATCTTGGCAGCGAAAGGTATTCCTACGGTGACATGGGCGGAGGCGAGATGATCGAACATCGGCTCGCCATCGATTTGAACGAGATCGGAGAGCGATGGGCCGCGACCTTGCAGGTGCTCGTGGGAGCGGAGGTGATGTCAGTGGCAGCCGAACCGCATATGATCAGCGTCGCGCCATGGCACGCGCGCGATGTGTAGACGATAGAGCCGTGCGGCGATAATTCGACTAGCGCGGACGGTAGACCCGAAACCCTCTCAGTAGCTCTCGTCTCCGCATCAATGTCGGGTGAGATCGATAGGCTGACCCCCGAGGGTTCCGGTGAATGTATCGGGTGGCTTCAACCATTGTTCGTATGCAGCGGCTCCGGCTTGAACAAGGCCGAAGAACATCAACGCAATTGTCAGCCAGAAGATTCCGCGTTGAATTTTGTAGTTGTCACCGTGGCGACGCTCCTCCTGGACGAACGCGCTTACCGTATTCAGCGCTCTGGGCGCCAGCTTGTAGCCGTGGTGCTCGGTCCCCTGCAGGTCGCCCGACTCTTTCAGTGCGTCCAACATGAACGTGTAGTAGTTCATTAGCTCGTCCTTGTCTGGACGATGCACCCAACGCACCGAATAGAAGTGGGTCAGCAGGGTTGTCGGGTGGGTCTGAAAATTCCGGTCCTTCATGGTCTCAGTCAGAACATGTTCCAGAACGTCCATGCGAGCCTGTCGCGCCAGCTCCTTCTTGTTGAACCTCGACTGTAGAAAGCGGTCGAACGTTACGCGAATCCAGGGCCACCGCGACCAGCGATACCGCAGGAACCTCCAGACCCCTATGCTGTAGAAGGTCCATGTTCGGTAATAGTGCTGGATGTAGACCGTGAAATCGGACAATTGCGAAGTCGCGAGGACTTTCTCTTCGGTGAAGTTCTTTCCGTCGTGGGACCACTTCCCCTGAACTTCAGCCCCTTCCAGCTTCTCCACCAGAAACCGTGCTTCGCCGGCTTCATCGAGAAGATAGACCACATAGCAATCATTGTCCTTGGCGCGATCTCCCGACGTCGGGATCATTGAGGGAGCATTTTTCCTCAACGCGACAGAGATCACGCGCTGCATCGCGTAACGCCGAACCCAAGACCTTATTGCCATGCCACTCCTCGGATCGATGCCTTGCCGCCGGCTGCTATCGCCAGCGCCTGTGGCGACGAGCGCAGATCAGTTGTTGTCGCGACGAAAATCCAGTTTGAGCTTGTCCTGGTACACGCCAATGCGTTTTTTGGCGCGGTCGATTACGTCGCTGAAATGCAGTATCTCGAAATAGGTCTCGCCAAGAGACAGCCGCGTTACAGGATCCTTCAACTCGCTTGATTGAAACCAGCCCTTGCCCGTCGGGAACGGCGTCCAGTTCCCGCTAAGACGCAGCGTGTCGACGCTGTCGCCGATAAGATAGCCGTAGAATTTCCTGAGCTTTCCGCCGGACTTGGCAGCAAGCAGCTGTGCATATTCAGAGAGATCGCCGATATGCTCGTCGGTGGAAACACCAGGCGCCTTGAACTCGACGATGATCGCCGAGCCTTCCTTGCTGAACACCGCGATGTCGGGACGTTTGCCACCGTTATCGGTCGTGCGTTTCGCAAGAACTTTTCGAAGTGCCTCGTCAATGTCACTTTCGAATACATTGGTGTCATCGTTCCATTTGATGTTCGCGAGCGGCAGATCAGACGCGATATAGTCATAATACTGGTACTCTTCGCTCAGCAGCCAGATGTCGTGATCCGTCGTCTCGGTGCTGTCCTTGCGCATCGGGAAAAAGATGCTGTGGATGATCTGCTCATCTTTACGTCGGACGCCGTCGGCGGCGGCCTGCATGGCAAGCCGCTGGCCGCAGGCGAGATCGAGGATGTCGACGATTGCGGCACGGCGCACGATGAGCTGTGACAGGTTCGCCATGTCGAAGTTCTTGAGCGATGACGTATATTTCCAGGAAAGCTCATGGATTTTCTGGCGGAACTCGTCGGAGTCCGGCTCGGCTGCCATGATTTCCTCCTTGAGGCTGAAGATCGCGGCGGTCTCGTCGATGACGGCCTTCTGGTATTTGCTCAACACGCGTTCGGCGACCGACTGGGCGGATTCGCCGTACACGATCCTGGTCTTTGTATCCTGCAGCATCGCTTCACTGATGCCGAACTGGTTGGTGGCCTCCTTGAGCACCTCCTCCTTCTTCCAGTCGGCAGGAGTGACCATCTCGTCGATGGCAGGGTCAAGCGCCTCGTGAATGTCTGCGTAGGACAATTTTTCCGACGAGAACATATCGCCCGTCGGAATCTCGTCGGGTATATTGTCAAAGTCGTCGCGCTGCTCGTTGACGCGGGCGTCCAGATAGTCGGCCTCGATCAGCACGATATGATGGAAGCCGCCCACCGGGTTGTTTTGCTCCGTGCGCGTCCGCAGATAGTGCGCCGTGATGTCCTTCACGGGTGTGGACTTGGCGCAGAAGGCGATGGCGTTGCGCGGGAGATCATATTGTTCGGCGTCGAGCTGGTAGTGGGAGAGGTTGAATGTTTGCCATGTGCCGAGACGCTCTCCGGATGCAGGATCACGCTCCTCGACATCAACAGCCCGCTCGGCCGTGACTGCCGGCAGATCGGCGAGCCGTAGCACTTCGACTTTCGCCTGGTCGTCCTTCCAGTGCCGAGTGGTGAACCGGATCTCGAATTTGCCGAGCTGTTCACCGAGTCCGACGAGCCGCTGCAGGAAAGCGACGAGCATCTGTTTTTTCAGCGCCGGCGCCGAGAAGAGGGTGCTGAGGGCCTCACCGTGGGATATGCGCGGGCGAACCGCCTCTTTGAATTGCTCTAGCCGGATGACAGTCCCGATGTCGGCCCTGGAGCCGGGCGCAGCGTTGAAATCATCAGCCTCGATTTGCTTCTGCGGTTCGGAATACTGCAACTCGCGCTTCAGGACAGTGTCGCCGTCCCGGTAGGTACTGGTGATCCTCATCGCTGCGAAATGATGGAAGAATTGAATGCGCCCCGCACCCTTGCACTTTCCGATGCCGGAGATGGAGAGGTCGTCCTTGTAGGACGTATCCTTGGTAAGAAAGGCTTTGAGTTGGTCGTCGCCAAGGCCGCATCCATTGTCGCCGCATGACACGTTCATCAGTTCGCGATCGTCGAGCAGGTCTGCACGCAAGAAATCGACTTCGATCGTGATCTTCATATCCGGGGTGGATCGGTCAGTCGATCGCCGGATGAGATATGCGTCGATCGCATTGGCGATAAGTTCTTCGAAAACCACGTATTGGTTTAAGCTCAGCTTGGTATTCTTGATGCTTCCCCTGATGTCGAGCGTCATCTTTTTCGTGATCCAAACCGAAAGCCAAACTCACCTGCTTCTGTCCGTCCGTTGGTTTTAAGTCAAGGGAAGGCAGCAAGAAGCGCTCAATGCAATTCTAGGGCGAACATACAATCGATGATGTCACCTGCGCCAGCCGGGTTGGGAATAAATCTTACACCAAGCCGGACAGATCCTTCTGCGGGGCATGTCCACATTCGATCTCAATACACCTTGGATGTGAAGGCTCTCGAATTTCAGTGATATTTGGAACAGCATAGTGAGCCATTGGTTCAAACTGGTTCAACTGCAAAATGATTGTGAAATAGCCGGGCATCCGGTTCGTCTTCTTTCACGGGGATACTGTTTGCCGCTTCTTTATTCGTTTGCTCCACGAGCGCGGACCAAAAGCGTTAGTGCACAGAACCCAAGTGCCGCAGTGGCAGGCAAAACCATTCAAAAAGTTATTCTGGTCCTAATATTAGTCTTCTTAAAGTTGAGAAACGTCGCTAATCTCCCGCTAGGGGGATATGACGATGCAGTTTTCAGAAATGAGTGGCACGGAGAACCAAGAGGTCAGTAAGCCCGACAATCCTGCCATTGTTGCCGATATTGCCGCATGCTTCACCTATGCGTCCTACCAGAACGCAATCCCGGTCATCCGATCGATCTCGGTCGAGAACAATACGGACAGACACTTCGAGAACTGCCGCATAGAGCTGACGGCGTCGCCAGCTTTCCTGCGGCCGAAGTCATGGATCGTTGATCGCCTGGTGCCGGGGGATCGGCTTGTGCTCGCAGATCGAAAAGTGGAATTCGATCCAGGGTATCTCTCGGGGCTGAACGAAGCAGAGCGCGGCGAGATCACACTTCGCATCGCATCCGGCGGACAAACTCTGGACGAGCGGCGCCTTCCCGTCAGACTGCTTGCACGCGACGAATGGGGAGGGGTGGCCGACATGGTGCAGCTGCTCCCGGCCTTCGTCATGCCCAACGATCCTGGTGTGGCCACCGTTTTGCGAATGGCTGCGGAAAGGCTCAATGCTCATGGCCATTCAGGTGGACTGGATGGGTACCAGTCAAACAATCCCCAGCGCGCCTATATGCTGGCTGCGGCAGTCTACTCAGCGATTGCAGGGATCGGGTTGCACTATGCCGAGCCGCCTGCAAGCTTCGAGGATCGCGGCCAGAAGATCCGGCGTCCGAGCACGGTCGCTGAGGAGCGGCTCGCCACCTGCCTCGATACCACGCTTCTTTTCGCCGCCGGGTTGGAAGCCGCTGGGTTGAACCCCGTGATCTTGATGTTCGAGGGGCATGCTGCCGTTGGTGTGTGGCTTGCGAAGAGAACCTTCGCACATGCCGTGGAGCCGGACCAGATGGAGGTTCGCAAGGCCCTGGCATCGCGCGAGTTGATCGTCTTTGAAACGACTGGCGTGACACATCGGCCTGCCATGACGTTTGAAAGCGCGCTTCGGGCCCTGGACAGCCGGCTTGGAGTGGAAGAGGCGCATGCTTTTGTGGCCGCTATTGATGTCAGGCGATCGCGTAGCGGCGGTATCATGCCGCTCGCATCGCATGAGCCTTTCCGCCGTAATGTTCAGGAGGATGACTCGGCCCCTGTGGCCGACTTGCCGCTTCCCTCTGCCCCCAGTTTCACAGAGATGCCGGCTGAAACCGTTGAGGTGAAACCAACCAACGCTGCCGGTCGCATCGACAGATGGCAGAAAAAACTGCTCGATCTCACACTTCGCAATCGACTCCTCAATTTCCCGGATTCCAAGAAAACGATCCCCTTTCTTTGCACCGACGTGGCCTATCTCGAAGATCGGCTGGCGAACGGCGCAGCAATACGCATCATATCGTTGCCTGAGCAGAACCCGCTCGGCGAACGGGATGCAGCACTTTATCGGGATGTCCATGGCCGGGATCTCCAGCGTGGCTTCGCGGCGGAAGCATTGCTTCGGGACGAGTTGCCCTCGCCACTCGACGTGCGCCAGCTCGAAGCTCGGTTGATCGATCTCTATCGGCAGGTTCGCAACGATTTTGCCGAAGGTGGCGCCAACACTCTTTTCCTGGCGGTCGGATTCCTCAGGTGGAAGAAGAAGCCGGAAGACGAGCGCAGCTATCGTGCGCCGCTTCTACTTGTCCCAGTCAAACTTGAGCGCCGCAGCGCCAGTTCACGCTTCACCATCCGCTTCCATGAAGATGAACCGCGGTTCAATGCGACACTTCTTCAGTTTTTGGAACGGGATTTTGACCTGTCCCTCCCTCAATTCAGCGGCGACCTGCCGCTCGACGACAATGGGATAGACGTGCCGCGCGTATTCTCATTGATGCGCCAGGCCATCCGCGATGTTCCGGGGATGGAGGTTGTGGACGAAACGGCCCTGTCGACCTTCTCCTTCGCCAAATTTCTTATGTGGAAGGATCTCGTCGAACGCACGGACGCCTTGCGCGAGAACAGGGTCGTTCGGCACTTGATCGACACGCCTGAGCAGGCATTTCATCAAGGAAGCGGAGAAACGACGTTCCGCGATGAGCGCGAGCTCGATCAGGCTTATGCGCCAGCGGACATCATCTGTCTTCTTCCATCAGACTCGTCGCAAACGGCGGCAAGCTTGGCCGCAGCCGAAGGGCGGGATTTTGTCATCGTTGGCCCGCCCGGCACGGGCAAGAGCCAGACGATCGCCAACATGATCGCCAACTGTCTTGCCGTTGGAAAGACGGTGCTGTTCGTAGCTGAAAAGACGGCCGCGCTCGACGTGGTTTATCGCCGCTTGCGCGCACATGGTCTTGGAAATCATTGCGTCGAACTGCACTCGAACAAGGCGGATCGCCGCCATTTCCTTGGTCAACTGAAAGCGGCCTGGGAACACGGCGGACGGAATGATGCATCCGAATGGATCGCGATCAATGAGCGCCTTCGGTTGCGTCGCGACGAGCTGAATGCCTATGTCGGGGCACTGCACCAACGCTACTCAAACGGATGGACTCCGTATCTCGCGTTGGGCATCGCTCTCAAGGCTGCGGAGGCGCCGGCACCAAGCTTGTCGTGGTTGGAACGTGACGCACATGACTCACAGACGTTACGCGAGCTCGAAGATCTTGCCAGCGAACTCGGTCTCGTCTTCGGTTCGGTCGAACGTCAGCCGGCACTCGACCTCATCAATGTCAACGAATGGAGCTCCGGTTGGCAGGATGGCGCGATGGCGGCAGCACAGTCGCTGCTGAATGCGATCGAACTGCTGGTTGACTCGGCGAATGGACTTGTCGCCCGTCTTGGCCTCAAACCGCAGGAGCGGCTGTCGCGAATTGAGCTGCAGGCACTGTTAAGCTTGGCAAGGGTGCTGCAGAAATCGCGGGGCCATGACGTATCCATCGTCTTTGATCGGGACTTTCCCCGATGCGCAGAAGCGCTGGAAAGTCTCGCCAGCTCCATCAATGCCTATCGAGAAGCAGAGCGCGGGGCTGCTGCTACCTACAGTGCTGCCGTCGTCCGCGAGCTTGAGGCTGACGTCCTGGATCGCCAGTGGCGCGAGGCCAGTGCTTCATTCTGGCCGAATGCGATGCTCGGCAAGCGTAAAGTTCAGAAGCTCCTCCAGAGCTATGCCGAGCAGGGCTCCGTGGATCCGGAACGGGATCTTCCATTTTTGCGGCGCATGAAGGATTGCCTTTCAGCGATCGATCAGAATCTCTTGAACGGCAAGCCTCTGCCGGTCGGTGGTCTGACGACAGATGTTGGAGCCGTTGCGGCAGTGCTGGAAATTGCGCGGGAGCTTCGTGCGACAATCCCGCTACCGGGCCGCGATCAGGAAGAGACGCGCACGACGCTCCGCATTCTTGCGCCGTGTCTTCGCGCGTTCGTCCAAGACGATGTGGTCCGACATGCAGGCGACAGGTTGCTGGCGGCGGTCGACGGCATGAAGGAGGCGCAAAGGCGCTTCAGCACGATCGCCGGCCGCGACAGGCTTTTTGAAAAGGATGTCGTCGACCTCGCGACGCTGAGGGACAAACTCGATGCTCTTATCGGCGCAAGGCATCTGCTTCGTGATTGGTCAGCCTGGTGCCGGATCAGAAATCAGGCGATGCAGGCGAATCTGTCATCGCTGGTCGAACAGCTCGAAACAGGCGCGATCCGACCTGATGAAACACGGGCTGCGTTTCGCCTGGGCTATGCCAGGTGGTGGCTTCCAAAGGTCCTCGATGCCGACCCAGTTTTGCGAAACTTTAGGCGTTTTCAGCACGAGAACGCGATCAGTGAATTCCGCGACATCGACGATCTCGTGCGCTCACATGCGACCTCGCGCGTCATCAGTGCGATCGCCCACGGCTTGCCGCCAGTGCAGAACGTTCCCCGTAATTCAGAGCTCGGGCTGCTGCGCTATCAGATGGAATTGCAGCGACCGAGCCAGTCCATACGGGATATGATCAGCAAGATGCCGCAGAGCTTTTCCAAGCTCGCCCCCTGCATGCTTATGTCACCCTTGTCGATAGCTCAGTATCTGCCACCGAACCAGGCGTTGTTCGATGTAGTGATTTTCGATGAGGCGTCGCAGATTACGACCTGGGACGCTGTGGGCGCCATCGCGCGCGCGCGCCAGACGATCATCGTCGGCGATCCAAAGCAGCTGCCGCCGACGAACTTCTTCGGGCGCAACGAGGAAGAGGAGGACGTCGCTGATCACGAGAAGGACCTGGAAAGCATTCTCGACGAGGCCAAGGCGGCAGGCATCCCTACTCGCGATTTGAGATGGCACTATCGCAGCCGAAGCGAGTCCCTGATCGCCTTCTCCAATCATCATTACTATCAGAACCGGTTGGTGACCTTTCCGTCGCCGGTCGTTGAAGACCGTGCCGTTCATCTGCGGAAAGTACCAGCGGGTGTTTATGATCGCGGCAAGAGCCGAACCAATCGACCAGAAGCGGATGCGGTCGTAAGAGAAGCCATTTCTCGAATGAAGACATGGCTGAAGTTGCCCGAAACCGATCGCCCGACGTTGGGAGTGATCACCTTCAACGCGCAGCAGCAATCGCTGATTCTCGATCTTCTTGATGCCGCGCGCCGCGATGAGCCGGAACTCGAGTGGTTTTTTGCCGAGGAGCGGGTCGAGCCTACCATTGTCAAGAACCTGGAGAACGTTCAGGGCGATGAACGTGACGTTATCCTTTTCTCGATCACCTTCTGGAAGGATGCCGCAGGCAAGCTCACGATGGACTTCGGCGCGCTGAACCGTGATGGAGGCGAACGTCGCCTGAACGTCGCCGTCACGCGCGCCCGGCAGGAACTTGTCGTATTCTCGGGATTCACGGCCGACCAGATCGACCCCACACGCACCAAGGCACTGGCCGTGCATCACCTGAAGACCTTCCTCGACTATGCCGAGCGCGGACCGGTCGCCCTGCCGGCTGCCGATATCGGCTCTGTCGGCGGTTTCGAGTCTCCTTTTGAAGAGGCCGTGGCAGCGCAGCTGGAACGGCGTGGCTGGCGTATTGTGCCGCAGGTGGGCATCTCCGGATTCCGGATCGATTTCGGTATCCGTCACCCGGACCTGGCAGGCACTTTCCTGGCAGGCATCGAATGCGACGGGGCGACGTATCACCGATCCGCCACCGCCAGAGACCGCGACAAGGTCCGTGAACAGGTGTTGAGAGGTCTCGGCTGGGACATCCTCCGCGTCTGGTCGACCGATTGGTGGTTCGATGCCACAGGCTGCGCGGAGCGGCTTCATGGCAGCCTGGAGGCCCTATTGGAGGAGAGCCGGGCACGTCGTACTGCAGAAAGAGCAATCGTTGCGACTCGTTGGGATATGGGACATGAGGTTGAAGGGACCGAAGAGGATCGTATCGATGACGTTACAACGACAGTCGAGCCGATCGTGTTGCAACCGGTCGCCTTCGAGTCTGAGCGCGTTTCTCTGGGGGCGGGGCCACTATCCCGTGAGCTTCAAACTCCGGAAATGTCACCCGCTCCCACCTTGGCCGGCGACAAAACTTCGAACGAGCGGGAATACAAGGTTACCGATCTTTCCAGTTTCCGCGCCGAGCCAGATCAGTTTTTTGAATTTGGCTATCGCGATACCTTGCGCAGGATGATCGAGACAGTCATCGAAACCGAAAGCCCGTTGCGCGCAGACATTCTTGCCCAGCGTATATCTCGTGCGCATGGCTGGTTGCGTACCGGTCCAAAGATCCGGGAGAGAATAGATCTCCACCTCCGCCGTTACGAAACCACAAAGGAGTCGAGCGGCGAATTCATCTGGAAGGCGGGTAGCGTTTCCAAGATCATGCCCTATCGGCAGCCGGCCAGCGAAGAAGCGCGCAGGTCGATCGCCGACATACCGCTTGCGGAACTCGCCTCTGTCGTCTCCGACAATCCAGATCTGCTGGATCAGCCAGATCCGGCGCGTGATCTGGCTCGGTTGCTTGGTGTCGAACGCCTTGCAGCTGTTTCGCGCGCGCGGCTGGACGAAGCGATCGATCTGGCGCGGTCGCATGCGTCAACCACTCAAACACCCGAGTAGTCATGTTTCGGTTTATCCATTCCAGCGATCTTCATCTCGGAAAGCGTTTTGGCAATTTCGAGGGTGACCTGCCCAGCCGCTTGCGCGAAGCAAGACACCACGTAATTACCCAGCTGGCTGCACACGCCCGGGAGCAAAGCGCCACAACGGTTCTTCTCGCAGGAGACACTTTCGATACCGAGACGCCTGCACCGCATGTGCGACGCCAGGCTTTTGCCGAGATGGCGCATGATCCCGAGATCAGATGGGTGATCTTGCCAGGTAATCATGATTCCTTGCAGTCCTCTCAGCTGTGGACAACGTTGAAGGCAGAAGCGCCTGAAAACGTCGTGCTCGCGGTCGAGCCCCGGCCGATCGAACTGGCGAGCGGTGTTGTCCTGTTACCCGCACCTTGCACCACCCGTCGCCCCGGTCGAGACCTGACGGAATGGATGGATGGTCAAGCCTCACCCGATGGGACGTTACGGATTGGACTGGCTCATGGAGCCATTCGCAGTTTTTCAGAAGAGGGTGCCGCCTCCGAGGTCATTCCACCAGACCGGGCAAGACGCGCGGGACTTGACTATCTTGCGCTCGGCGATTGGCACGGCACGGTGAGTGTGGACCCGCGAACCCAGTATTGCGGGACGCCTGAGCCGGACCGCTTCAAGCATGATGCGCCAGGCACGGCTCTTCTCGTTACGATGGCTGGCTCATCGAGCATCCCAGATATACAGGCTTTGCCCACAGCGACGTTCGTCTGGCGTAGCCTCGATCTTCATCTGCTCGAAGGCGACGCTCCAGAGCCTGCTCTCAGTTCCTTGCTGCCGGCTTCGCGGGAACGCAGGAACTCGCTGATCCGGGTGGTGGCATCGGGGCACACTCGCCTCGCAGCGCGCGCTGATCTTGTCGCCGCCGTTGAAAGGGCCGCTCCGGATTTCGCTTTTCTGGAGCTGGATCAGGATGGATTGGCCACAGAATGCGAGCTGGAAGACCTGGATCAGATCGATCGCGGCGGCGCCCTGCGTGAAGCTGCCAATGCGCTGCTTGCCGAGTCCACAGATGAACGTCGACCCTTGTCTGAGCGCGAGATCGCGCGGGCGGCCTTGATGCGCCTCTACTCCTATACGCAGGCGGTCACATCATGAAGATCTCAGCCCTTCGCCTTTTCAACGTCAAACGGTTTGCCAGCCGCGGCGTTGCCATCGAAGGCATTGGAGATGGCGTAAACGTACTTTGCGCCGCCAACGAGTTCGGCAAGTCGACGAGCTTTGAAGCTCTGCATGCACTCTTCTTCCAACCTCATTCAGGCACCCCGGGCGATGTTCAGAGACTGCGCCCCTATAGTGGTGGGAACCCGTTGGTCGAGGCTGATATCACGACGGACGGGGGCAGCTTCCGAATTACCAAGCAGTATTATGGTGGGCGGTCGGCCCGTGTGCTGGATCTTGGATCCGGCCGTCTCGTCGCCCAGGCAGATGAGGCAGAGAACTTCATCAGCAGCTTGATCAGGGGAGGGACCTCCGGACCTGCAGGCCTCCTCTGGGTGCGCCAAGGTATCACCGGCATCGAAAAGCGAAGCCGGATCGAGGAGGAGGGGGAAAAGCAGGTCCGCCAGAGCCTGCTTGAGTCCGTTCAGGGCGAGGTGGAGGCCGTCACCGGCGGACGCCGGATGGCCGACATCATGGCGGCCGCGAAAGAAGCCTTGTCGGACATGGTCACGGCCACCGGCAGACCGAAGGCTGGCGGTCGCTACGCAGCTGCGATCGAGCAACGGGACAGGCTCGCCGCGGATGAGGCGCGGCTGGCAGCCGAGGTAACCCGATTGCGCCAAGCGCTGGACCAACGCGCGAACGCAGCGGCGAGACTTGTCGAACTCGACAGTCCTGCGGAAAGAGAAGCGCGAAGGGCGGCGATTCAGACAGCCCAGAGCAGATTCGATGCCGCCAAGGCGCAGAACGAGAAACTGAAGACGGCAGAAGCAGAACTGAAGCTTGTTTCCGAGAGGCGAAACGCGGCAGAGCGGGAGCTCAAGGCGTTCACCGAAGCTCTGGGAAAGGCGGCCCTTCTGCAAAGCAGTCTATCTTCTGCAGAGATCAATAGGGCTGAGGCGATAAAGCGGCGCCGGGAGGCGTCCGACGCGATCGAAAAGGCTCGTGAGAACGTGGATCTCGCGGAGGCTGAGGAGCAGGAACTCCGCGAGCGGCTAATCCGCTTCGACGCGGCAACAAAGGCACACGAGGCGCACAAGCGCCTGGCTGACGTGAAGCAGCGATTGGCCGAGGCGGAGAAGCTACGTCAGAGCATTGAAGAGGGTGAGGCTCAACTCGCACTTCTGCAAATACCGACAAAGTCCATCGAAGAACTGCAAGCATGCGAAGTCGAAATCGCCAAGCTGCGTGCCATCGATGAGGCCGCTCGCCCGTCAGTCTCAATCCACTACGAAGCCGATACAGCCGAAACGGTGACCCTCGACGGCAAGCCCTTGGCAGATGGCGAAGACCGGACCTACGACGGACATGCTCGGCTTGAAGTCGCAGGAATTGGGACAATCATCTTGCGTTCGAACCGCCCCAGTCGGAGCGACAATCAACTGGTGCAGGCAGAAGCGGCAAGAACCGCCCTTCTTGCGTCAATGGGCGTCAATAGCCTCTCTGCAGCGCGAGACAGGCAGGCAAGGGCACAGCAGGCCGATTCTGACCTGCGGGGATCGAGAGACCGGCTGTCCTTCGTTGCTCCAGAGGGACTGGCGAAACTCAGAGAGGAAGTCGAAGCAGGTAACACGACCAGCCTTGAGGGCATCGACCTGGATGAGGATCCGGCGCTGCTTCGCACCGCGCTGGCACAAGCCGAAGAACGCCGCAAGCAGGCGCGCCTTGCCCTGCGCGAAGTAGAGCCAGACCAGTCTCGTGCCGATGACGCCTTCGTCGCCGCGGAGACGAGATTGGCGTCTCTGATTTCCGATCAGGCGCAGTTGGCTGCGATTCTCGGGCCTGAAGAAGCGCGTTCAGAGCGCGCGCACACCTTGTCGGGCACGCTAACTGATCTGGATAAATCGCTTTCTGAGGCGGAGGCACGTGTCCTCGAATTGGGTACAGATGCCGGTGATCTCGCGTCGATCGAGGCGACGTTGACGCGAGCGCGCTCGATCGAAGCAGCAGTCGACAAGGAGATCAATGCGCTGCGGGAGACCATGGCCGGACTGAACGCAGAGATCCGGGCGCAATCCGAAGAGGCCGTGGAAGAGAAGTGGCGGGAGACTTCGGAGGCACTCACTGCTGCGAACGCGCGGATGGCTGCACATGAGAAGGAGGTGGCTGTCCTGCAGCGTGTGACCACCGCCTTGGAAAATGCCAGGTCTGAGGCTCGAGAACTCTACCTCAAACCTGTCATGGCCGAGCTCGGACCGCTGCTGAGACTTCTTTTCGACGATGTTTCGATCACCTTCGATGACAAGACGCTTCTACCCCAGACTATTCTGCGCAACGGTCAGGAAGAGGATGTCGACCGGCTGAGCGGCGGAATGCGGGAACAGTTGTCCGTCCTGACGCGGCTGGCGTTTGCACGGCTTCTCGCGCGTGACGGCCGGCCGGCCCCTGTTATCCTGGATGATGCTCTGGTCTATTCGGACGACGACCGCATCGAAAAGATGTTCGACGCACTCCACAGGCAGTCTCGAGACCAGCAGATCATCGTGTTCTCCTGTCGCCAGCGGGCGTTTCAGAAGCTCGGAGGAAATGTGCTGCAGATGAAGGATTGGCAGCCGTGATTGCAAAAAATGATTAAGCAACCGAAGCGGCCTATTCCTCCCGGCCCAAGCACTTTTGGGTATCCACTCTGCGACCGCATTGCGCCGTTACTCCAGTCGTCGATGTCATGAATGTGAATTCCTGGGAGCTGACATAGATACCAGGAGACACGTTCCGTTTACCGCTATGCTGGAACATGTCACCAGTGGCGACGTTTATTTGACGAGCCCGTCAATTCGCGCTATGGATTTGGTGTTGTCAAATTCGATCGTAGGCTAGACCGGAAGGAGGTAAGCTGTGAGTGCATTGAAAGCAACCGCTACGACTACCCCGCGGAAAACCTTCGACGTGCGCCCGTCGCAGGTTCCTGTGAACTACGACGCCCTGATTTCTCAGGCTATTGAACGTTTCCCCACGGTGCATGCAATCCTTGCAAAGTGAACCGCTGTGGCTACCGACTGAAGTCGTCGTAAAGATCAACCTCATCCATACAGCAGCGCTTGGTGAAAATCACGCGCTGCTTTTTCCTGAGAAGTTGGAGGGCGCCATGATGCGCCCTCGCAACCTCTGGGACTATGAAGAGCCAGACGCCGTCAGCTTGGCGGTATCCTACATGCATGGCATAGCCTCAGCCCACGCATTCGAGCAAGGAAACAAGCGGACTGGCTTTGACGCCGGCTTTGCATTCCTCGGCGCGAACGGACTCACGATCCACCCGGAGGCAGACACCGAACTGATGGCCGTCTCCTTCATCGAATTGATCGAGCGAACCATAACGACCGCCGATTTCGAGGCCCATCTCTCTGAATATATCGTCCCTGTAGACATATAGCCCAGATCGCATCACTGAGTATCCATTGGGCCTTGACTTCAGCCAGAAGTAGTGTGGACTGCCAAATAGTATTGCTGTGTCATAAGCCCCCGTTGAGTGCACCCCGTCTGAAGGTACGCGCAGGCTTATTTTCTCAAACCAAAAAGGAAGAGCATTCATGGCACTTAAACCAGGACCAAAGCCGATAGCGAAATCCACGGGGAAACCGGATCAGCGGCGCCGTGATAACAAAACCACACCAGGGAATACACCGTCCCTCAAACCTAGCAAATCCAGCAAGCCCAACAAATAAGGCACATAACAGAGGGCTCTCGCTGATTTGCACTTCTAGCCCGGTATCGATCGAACCTGCGCGAAATGCCGCGCGGAATGAGTCCCTGTCGGATGTGAGCTTTCTCGAATTCCCCGCCGATACCGGTCAGTCTGCACACGGCCCCTTGCTGGACGTTCAAGCTAAATTAAATTCTTGATCTGCCTAGGTTATCCTCCGGCACGCATCCGAAATAATAGCATGCCGATGGTTCGACTCCTTTCAACTGCCCCAGTCTCAGGCAAGAAACGGCCCCGAAGAAGTCGCTTCGAATATGTTGCCGGTTGCCAAATACGAGCTGGCTATCGCCCCTTCCTCAGCGCAACATTTCACGCTTACTGCATCAGCGAAGGCAGACCCGTTGCCAGGATCGGGAAGGCGCAGACGAGGATT
>NZ_LNTU01000009.1 GCF_001558695.1 Paramesorhizobium deserti | reverse complement strand
GTGGCCGATCGTGCCGATGTTAACATGCGGCTTCGTACGTTCAAACTTACTCTTCGCCATCTGAGCTCTCCGTTATTTTCGCCTGCTCAGGCATTCTCTAATGACAAGCGCAACCTTCGGGGATTACGCGAACTTCTTCTGGATTTCCTGTGCGACCGCGGTCGGAACCGGCTCATAATGGTCGAACTGCATCGTGTACTGGGCGCGTCCCTGGCTCATCGAACGCAGCGTGTTCACATAGCCAAACATGTTGGCGAGCGGCACGTTTGCATTGACGACCGTGGCGATACCGCGGGCTTCGGTGCCCGAGATCTGGCCGCGGCGGGAGTTCAGATCGCCGATGACGTCACCGACATATTCCTCCGGCGTCACGACTTCCACCTTCATAATCGGCTCGAGAAGCTGTGCGCCAGCCTTCTGCGCGCCTTCGCGGAACGCGGCGCGAGCCGCGATTTCGAACGCCAGAACCGAGGAGTCGACATCATGGTAGGCACCGTCGATCAGCGTCGCCTTGACGCCGAGCATCGGGAAGCCGGCGAGCGGACCCGCACCCATGACGCTCTCGATACCCTTCTGAACACCGGGGATGTATTCCTTGGGAACGGCACCACCGACGATCTTGGATTCGAAGATGAAATCGTCGCCTTCATGCGGTTCGAAGATGATCTTGACGCGAGCGAACTGACCCGAACCACCAGACTGCTTCTTGTGGGTGTAGTCGATTTCGGCAGCACGCGTGATCGATTCACGATAGGCAACCTGCGGCTGGCCGATATTCGCCTCGACCTTGAACTCGCGACGCATACGGTCGACGAGAATGTCGAGATGGAGCTCGCCCATGCCGGCGATGATGGTCTGACCGGATTCTTCGTCCGACTTGACGCGGAAGGACGGATCCTCGGCGGCGAGACGGTTAAGGGCAATACCCATCTTTTCCTGGTCGGCCTTGGTCTTCGGCTCGATCGCGATCTCGATGACCGGCTCGGGGAATTCCATACGCTCCAGAATGACAGGCTTCAGCGGGTCGCAGAGCGTGTCGCCCGTGGTCGTCTCTTTCAGGCCCGCCAGAGCAACGATATCGCCGGCGAAAGCCTCCTCGATATCCTCGCGGGAATTGGAGTGCATCTGCAGCATGCGGCCGATGCGCTCGCGCTTGCCCTTGACGGTGTTCTCAAGCGAGACGCCCTTGGTGAGCTTGCCCGAATAGATGCGGGCGAAGGTCAGCGAACCGACGAACGGGTCGTTCATGATCTTGAAGGCCAGCATCGACAGCGGCGCGTCGTCAGAGGATTCACGCGTCGTCTCGGCCTCGGTCTTGGGATCGATGCCCTTGATCGCGGGAACGTCGATCGGCGAAGGAAGATAATCCACAACGCCATCGAGCAGCGGCTGCACGCCCTTGTTCTTAAAGGCCGAACCACAGAAAACCGGGTGGAATTCGACGTTGCAGGTACCCTTGCGGATGAGCGCACGGAGCTGGTCATTCGACGGCATGTTGCCCTCGAGATAGGCTTCCATCGCCGCCTCATCGACCTCGACCGCGGTCTCGATCAGGGCTTCGCGGTATTCTTCCGCCTTGTCCTTGAGATCAGCCGGTATCTCGACGACATCCCAGGCGGCGCCGAGCGTCTCGTCGCGCCAGATCAGGGCGTTCATCTCGATGAGATCAACGACGCCCTTGAACTCGTTCTCAGCGCCGACTGGCAGCTGCATGACAAGCGCCTTCGCGCCGAGACGGGTCTTGATCATCTCGACCGAGCGGTAGAAATCGGCGCCGATCTTGTCCATCTTGTTGACGAAGAACATGCGCGGGACATGGTACTTCTCAGCCTGACGCCAGACGGTCTCGGTCTGCGGCTCAACGCCGGCATTGGCATCGAGAAGCGCAACCGCGCCGTCGAGAACGCGAAGCGAACGCTCGACTTCGATGGTGAAGTCGACGTGGCCCGGCGTGTCGATGATGTTGAAGCGGCGCTTCTTGCCGTCACGACCCTGCCAGAACGTCGTCGTGGCAGCCGACGTGATGGTGATGCCGCGCTCCTGCTCCTGCTCCATCCAGTCCATCGTGGCGGCGCCGTCATGGACTTCGCCGATCTTGTGGGACTTGCCGGTGTAGTAAAGGATGCGCTCAGTCGTCGTGGTCTTGCCAGCGTCGATATGCGCCATGATACCGAAATTACGGTAGTCTTCGATTTTATATTCGCGGGCCATGGTGGCTGCCTCTTTGAATAGGTTCGACGATTACCAGCGGTAATGCGAGAATGCGCGGTTGGCTTCAGCCATGCGATGCGTGTCCTCACGCTTCTTCACAGCAGAGCCACGATTGTTGGCCGCATCCAGGAGCTCGCCCGAGAGACGATCGACCATCGTGGTCTCGTTACGGCCGCGAGCAGCGCCGATCAGCCAGCGAATGGCGAGAGCCTGACGGCGCTCCGGACGGACATCGACCGGCACCTGGTAGGTAGCACCGCCAACGCGACGCGAACGGACTTCGACGTGCGGAGCGACATTCTCCAACGCCTGATGGAACAGCGCGACCGGCTCCTGCTTCGTCTTGACTTCCACGGACTCAAGCGCACCGTAGACGATCTTCTCGGCGACCGACTTCTTGCCGTGCAGCATGACGGCATTCATGAACTTGGTAATGACGAGATCGCCGAACTTCGGATCCGGATTGATTTCGCGCTTTTCTGCTCTATGGCGACGGGACATGTTCAGTCTTTCTAATTACATCGGGCTCAACTCGCCTTGCGGCGGCCGGTATCCCCGGAAAATTACTTCGGACGCTTCGCACCGTATTTCGAACGGCGCTGCTTACGGTTCTTCACACCCTGCGTATCGAGCACGCCACGGATGATGTGGTAACGGACACCCGGCAAGTCCTTGACGCGACCGCCGCGGATCATGACCACGGAGTGCTCCTGGAGGTTATGCCCCTCACCCGGAATGTAACCAATGACCTCGAAACCGTTCGTCAGACGCACCTTGGCAACCTTGCGCAGTGCGGAGTTCGGCTTCTTCGGTGTCGTCGTATAGACGCGGGTGCAAACGCCGCGCTTCTGCGGGTTCGCCTGCAGCGCGGGAACCTTATTGCGCTTCACCGGCGCAATGCGCGGCTTGCGGATCAGCTGGTTTACGGTAGGCATTCAAACCTTCCTCTTTGTACAAATCTCGTATCTCTGCCCATAAGGGCCGTTCCACCGTCATGCTCATGCACGAATTCGGGCGATAAACCACCTCTCGGCGGTCTGCCCGAACAAAAGCAGAGGAAGCTCATCGCTTCATGCGAACGGCAATTTGCATTCGGTCGTAAAACGAACCCTGTTTGAGACGAACTCCAGAGCGTGTCGCTCCGGAACAGCCAGCCTCACATCGGCTCAGATGGCGTGCTGATACGTCGTTGCCCGGCTTACGTCAAGTCTGAACATCAATAATTCTAGCCAAAAAGCCGGAAATCGCGCCATTCGCGCCAGCACAGACAGAATCTTTCCGCCTTCGAACGGAAATCATCGCATTATTTCTCTGTCTGACTGTTATTTCCGGTTTTCCGGCTGACCAATGCAGATCATTGTTCTAGACTCACCTGATCTAAGCAATCACATGAAAGAATCAATAGATGGCTTCCACCACGGACGAACCAAAGCAGGTCCACCTCGTCGTCGCCGACGTCTGGAAGGACAAGGACGGCGAGCCGGCTCTCGTTCACTTGCTCTTCACGGGCAATGAGGGAGAAGATCTGATCTCCGTCGCGCTCAATATTCTGGCCGGGCAAGGATATGAGGAGGCGGAGCTGACGGAGATCGGAACCCTGACCGAGGAACCGGAAGAAGAGCCGCACCGAAGCGCTTGGAAGACCGCGCTCAATGGCGAAGCGGCGCTGATCGAATTTGGGGAAGATGAATGAGATAGTGAGCAGTAAGGTAGTGAATAGGGAAAATTCGGTTCTTCTACCTCACTACCTCACTACCCACTATTTCTCCACCTCATTAAAAAAAGCCGCCCGGAGGCGGCTTTTTTGTTTCTAGACGGGAGGACCAGCCTTACTCGGCAGCGTCCCCGGTCATGTCGGTCAGCATCGCATTGGCGGATTCAGCCCCGCTCGACTTGCGGCGCTCGTCGATGATGAGGTCGTCGCGCGCCGTGGCAATGCGGCGGATCTGGCTGATCTGACCGCCCGTACCTGCGGGGATCAGGCGACCGACGATCACATTCTCCTTCAGGCCCTGCAGCGTATCGACCTTGCCGGCGACGGCCGCCTCGGTGAGGACGCGGGTCGTCTCCTGGAAGGACGCGGCAGAGATGAAGGACGGCGTCTGCAGCGAGGCCTTGGTGATGCCGAGCAACACCGGGTTGCCCGAAGCAGGCTGCTTGCCATCTTCGACAAGACGCTCGTTGACCTCGTCCAGCTCGATGCGATCCACATGATCGCCGACGATATAGCCGGAATCACCGGACTCGGTGATCTCGATCTTCTGCAGCATCTGACGGACAATGACCTCGATGTGCTTATCGTTGATCAACACGCCCTGCAGACGGTAGACCTCCTGGATCTCGTTGACGAGGTAGGAGGCCAGCGCCTCCACGCCCTTGATCGCCAGGATGTCATGCGGAGCGGGGTTGCCGTCGAGGATGTAATCGCCCTTCTCGATGGCGTCGCCATCCTGAAGATGGAACGGCTTGCCCTTCGGGATCAGATACTCGACAGGCTCGATCGTCTCGTCGTTCGGCTCGATGATGATGCGGCGCTTGTTCTTGTAGTCGCGCCCGAACCGCACCGTACCGTCGATTTCGGCGATAACGGCATGATCCTTGGGACGACGTGCCTCGAACAGCTCCGCAACGCGCGGCAGACCACCGGTGATGTCCTTGGTCTTGGCGCTTTCCATCGGCAGACGGGCGAGAACGTCACCAGCCTGCACATGCGCACCCGGCTCGACCGAGAGAATGGTCTCGACGGAGAGCTGGAAGCGGGCCTCGCCACCCTTGGAGAGCTTCAGAACCTTACCGCTCTTGTCCTTGATGACGATGGCGGGCTTCAGATCCGAACCGCGGGGGGTCGAACGCCAGTCGATGACGACACGCTTGGTGATGCCGGTCGATTCATCCGTTGTTTCCGAAACGGACAGGCCATCGACCATGTCCTCGAACTCGACGATACCCTCGACTTCCGTCAGGATCGGACGGGTATACGGATCCCACTCGGCGATACGCTGACCGCGCTTGACCGTGTCACCATCGTCCACGAAGATACGCGAACCATAGGTCACGCGGTGGACCGCGCGTTCCTTGCCCGAGGCATCGACAATCAGAACCGCCATATTGCGGCCCATCACGACGAGATTGCCATCGGAGTTGCGGACCACGTTACGGTTGCGGATCTGGACCGTGCCCTCATAGCTCGCCTCCAGATAGGAGGAGTCGACCACCTGCGCCGTACCGCCCAGGTGGAAGGTACGCATGGTGAGCTGAGTGCCCGGCTCGCCGATCGACTGGGCCGCGATGACGCCGACGGCCTCGCCCTGGTTAACCGGGGTACCACGCGCCAGATCGCGGCCATAGCATTTCGCACAGACGCCCGAGCGGGTTTCGCAGGTCAGCGCCGAACGGATGCGGATCGACTGGATGCCGGCCTTCTCGATCAGGTCGACGTCACGCTCCTCGATCATGCGGCCGGCCTCGACGATCACCTCGCCGGTTGCCGGATGCATGATGTCGTCGAGCGCGGTGCGCCCAAGGACACGCTGACCAAGCGAGGCGACGATCTGGCCCGCGTCCACGATCGGCTGGATCGTGAGGCCGTTCTCGGTGCCGCAATCCACTTCCGAGATGATCGCATCCTGCGCCACGTCGACGAGACGGCGGGTCAGGTAACCGGAGTTCGCGGTCTTCAAGGCGGTGTCCGCCAGGCCCTTTCGGGCGCCGTGGGTCGAGTTGAAGTACTCGTTCACGGTCAGGCCTTCCTTGAAGTTCGAGATGATCGGCGTCTCAATGATCTCGCCGGACGGCTTGGCCATCAGGCCGCGCATGCCGCCGAGCTGACGCATCTGGTTCACCGAACCACGCGCACCGGAATGGCTCATCATGTAGATGGAGTTCATCTGCTTCTGACGACCGGTTTCCGGATCGAACTCGACAGCCTTGATGCGGGCCATCATCTCTTCGGTCACCTTCTCGGTGGCCTTGCCCCAGGCGTCGACGACCTTGTTGTACTTCTCGCCCTGGGTGATCAGGCCGTCATTGTACTGCTGCTCGTATTCCTTGGCGAGCGCCTCGGTTTCGGCAACGATCCTGGCCTTGGCATCCGGTATAACCATGTCGTCTTTGCCGAAGGAAATACCGGCGCGGCAGGCATGGCCGAAGCCCAGCTGCATGATGCGGTCGCAGAAGATGACCGTCTCTTTCTGACCGCAATGGCGGTAGACGAGGTCGATCATCTTGGAGATGTTCTTCTTCGTCATCTCCTGATTGCAGATGTCGAACGGCACATTCGGGTTGCGCGGCAGCAATTCACCTATGATCATGCGGCCAGGCGTGGTGTCGTAGATTTTCGACACCGAGTTGCCTTCCGCATCGACCGTCTTGAAGCGGCCCTTGATCTTGGTGTGCAGCGTCACGGCCTTGCTTTCAAGCGCATGATGCAGCTCGCCCATATCGGCGAACGCCATGCCCTCGCCCGGCTCCTTGTCCGCCACGATCGACAGATAATAAAGGCCGAGGACCATGTCCTGCGACGGCACGATGATCGGCTGACCATTGGCCGGATGCAGGATGTTGTTGGTCGACATCATCAGCACGCGGGCTTCAAGCTGAGCCTCCAGCGACAGCGGGACGTGAACGGCCATCTGGTCGCCGTCGAAGTCGGCGTTGAACGCCGTGCAAACGAGCGGGTGCAGTTGGATCGCCTTGCCCTCGATCAGGGTGGGCTCGAATGCCTGGATACCGAGGCGGTGCAGCGTCGGCGCGCGGTTCAAGAGCACCGGATGCTCGCGGATGACCTCGTCCAGGATGTCCCAGACTTCCGGCTTCTCCTTCTCGACCAGCTTCTTGGCCTGCTTGACGGTCGAGGAGTAACCCTTGGCGTCGAGGCGGGCATAGATGAAGGGCTTGAAGAGTTCGAGCGCCATCTTCTTCGGCAGGCCGCACTGGTGCAGCTTCAGCTCCGGACCGGTCACGATGACCGAACGGCCGGAATAGTCGACGCGCTTGCCGAGCAGGTTCTGGCGGAAGCGACCCTGCTTGCCCTTGAGCATGTCGGAGAGCGACTTCAGCGGACGCTTGTTGGCGCCGGTGATGACGCGGCCGCGACGGCCGTTGTCGAACAGCGCATCGACCGCTTCCTGAAGCATGCGCTTCTCGTTGCGGATGATGATGCCAGGCGCGCGCAGCTCGATCAGGCGCTTCAGACGGTTGTTACGGTTGATGACGCGGCGATAGAGATCGTTCAAATCCGACGTTGCGAAACGACCGCCGTCGAGCGGCACGAGCGGACGCAGGTCCGGCGGGATGACCGGGATGATCTTCATGATCATCCATTCCGGACGGTTGCCCGACTCGAGGAAGTTCTCGACGATCTTCAGGCGCTTCATCAGCTTCTTCTGCTTCAGCTCCGACGTGGTCTCCGCCAGATCCGAACGCAGGTCGCCCGCGATCTTCTCGAGCTCCATCGAAGCCAGAAGCTCATAGATGGCTTCCGCGCCGATCAGCGCCGTGAACTGATCCTCGCCGAACTCATCGACGGCGATCATATATTCCTCTTCAGAAAGGAGCTGATGCTCCTTCAGCGAGGTGAGGCCCGGCTCGGTGACGATGTAGTTCTCGAAATAGAGGACGCGCTCGATATCCTTCAGCGTCATGTCGAGCAGCGTGCCGATGCGCGAAGGCAGCGACTTCAGGAACCAGATATGCGCGACCGGGGCAGCCAGCTCGATGTGGCCCATGCGCTCGCGGCGCACGCGCGACAGCGTGACCTCGACGCCGCACTTCTCGCAGATGATGCCCTTGTACTTCATGCGCTTGTACTTGCCGCACAAGCACTCATAGTCCTTGATCGGGCCGAAGATGCGCGCGCAGAAGAGACCGTCGCGTTCTGGCTTGAACGTACGATAGTTGATCGTCTCCGGCTTCTTGATCTCGCCGTATGACCAGGACAGAATCTTCTCGGGCGACGCGATCGAAATCCGGATGGAATCGAAGGTCTGCGCCGGAGCCTGAGGATTGAAAAGATTCATGACCTCTTGGTTCATGCCGTTCTCCTTGGGGGCGGTGTTCGCCCTTTGTCTGCGATGGCGGAGAAGGTGTAGCTCTGCCATCTCGATCAAATTCTCGAAATTACGCGGCTACCACACCCCGTAATAGAGGTGCGCCATGGCGAAAACCTGGCGCACCCGTGTTTTTATTCTGCAGCGTCCGGCAGGGCCGTCTGCGGCGCAGGCAGCTCGCGGGTATTGTCGAGCTCGACATTGAGACCGAGCGAGCGCATTTCCTTGACGAGAACGTTGAAGCTCTCGGGAATGCCTGCCTCGAACGTGTCGTCGCCGCGTACGATGGCTTCGTAGACCTTGGTCCTGCCCGCCACGTCGTCCGACTTGATGGTGAGCATTTCCTGCAAGGTGTAGGCCGCGCCGTAAGCCTCGAGCGCCCAGACCTCCATTTCGCCGAAGCGCTGGCCACCGAACTGCGCCTTGCCGCCCAGCGGCTGCTGGGTAACGAGCGAGTAAGGTCCGATCGAACGCGCATGGATCTTGTCGTCGACCAGGTGGTGGAGCTTCAGCATATAGATGTAGCCCATGGTCACCTGACGGTCGAACGGTTCACCCGTACGTCCATCGTACAGCGTCGATTGACCCGACGTCGCCAGACCCGCCTGCTCCAGCATCGCATTGATGTCGGATTCATGCGCACCGTCGAAGACGGGCGTCGCGATCGACACGCCGCGCTTCATCTGGTCAGCCAGGCGAACGATGCTCTCGTCGTCATAACGGCGGACAGGTTCATTGCGGTCATTGTCCGGAATGATCTGCTCTATCGTCTGACGCACCGGCTGGAGATCACCACTGGCACGATAAACCTCCAGCAGGTCTCCGATCTTCCGGCCCATGCCTGCGCAGGCCCAGCCAAGATGCGTCTCGAGGATCTGACCGACATTCATGCGGCTCGGCACGCCGAGCGGGTTGAGCACGATATCGGCATGGGTGCCGTCCTCAAGGAACGGCATATCCTCGACCGGCACAATGCGCGACACGACACCCTTGTTGCCGTGACGGCCGGCCATCTTGTCGCCCGGCTGGATCTTGCGCTTCACGGCGACGAAGACCTTGACCATCTTCATGACGCCGGGAGGCATCTCGTCACCGCGCTGGACCTTCTCGACCTTGTCCATGAAGCGCTGCTCGAGCAGCTTCTTGGAATCGTCGTACTGGTTGCGCAGGGCTTCGATCTCGCCCTGGAGCTTCTCGTCCTCGACGGCGAACTGCCACCATTGCGAACGCGGATACTCGGTCAGAAGATCGCGGCTAACCGTCGTGCCCTTCTTGAAGCCTTTCGGTCCCGCGACCGCGACCTTGCCGTCAAGCACATCGGCCAGGCGGCCATAGGTGTTTCGGTCGAGGATCGCCTGCTCGTCGTCGCGGTCCTTGGCCAGACGCTCGATCTCCTCGCGCTCGATCGCCATCGCGCGCTCATCCTTCTCCACACCGTGGCGGTTGAAGACGCGAACCTCGACAATCGTGCCGTAGGTGCCGGGCGGCATGCGCATGGAGGTGTCACGGACATCGGACGCCTTCTCGCCAAAGATGGCGCGCAGAAGCTTTTCTTCCGGCGTCATCGGGCTTTCGCCCTTCGGCGTGATTTTGCCGACGAGGATGTCGCCCGGATGCACTTCCGCGCCGATATAGACGATGCCAGCTTCGTCGAGGTTCTTCAGAGCCTCTTCCGAAACGTTCGGAATATCACGGGTGATCTCTTCCGGCCCGAGCTTGGTATCGCGGGCGGAAACCTCGAACTCCTCGATATGGATCGAGGTGAAGACGTCATCCGACACGATCTTCTCGGAAAGAAGGATCGAATCCTCGTAGTTGTAGCCGTTCCACGGCATGAACGCGACGAGCACGTTGCGGCCGAGCGCCAGATCGCCGAGATCGGTCGACGGACCGTCGGCAATGATATCGCCCTTCTCGATGCGGTCGCCGACACGAACCAGCGGACGCTGGTTGATGCAGGTGTTCTGGTTCGAGCGCTGGAACTTCTGCAACCGGTAGATATCGACGCCCGACTTAGACGGATCGAGATCTTCCGTCGCGCGGATGACGATACGGGTCGCGTCGACCTGATCGACCACGCCCGAGCGACGGGCGGCAATGGCCGCGCCGGAGTCACGCGCCACGACCGGTTCCATGCCGGTGCCGACGAACGGCGCCTCGGCGCGCACCAGCGGCACGGCCTGACGCTGCATGTTCGAGCCCATGAGCGCGCGGTTGGCGTCGTCGTTCTCGAGGAACGGAATGAGCGCCGCGGCGACGGACACGAGCTGCTTCGGCGACACGTCCATCAGGTCCACGTTCTCGCGCGGAGCCATCATGACTTCGCCGGCATGACGGCAGACGACGAACTCGTCAGTAAAGCGGCCCTCGCCATCGAGCACGGCGTTCGCCTGCGCGACATAGTGCTTGGCCTCTTCCATGGCCGAGAGGTAGATGACCTCCTCGGTGACCTTGCCATCCACGATCTTGCGGTACGGGCTCTCGATGAAGCCGTATTTGTTGACACGCGCGAAGGTGGCGAGCGAGTTGATCAGACCGATGTTCGGGCCTTCCGGCGTCTCGATCGGGCAGATACGGCCGTAGTGCGTCGGATGCACGTCGCGGACTTCGAAGCCGGCGCGCTCGCGGGTCAGACCGCCCGGTCCAAGGGCCGACAGGCGACGCTTGTGGGTGATCTCCGACAGCGGATTGGTCTGGTCCATGAACTGCGACAGCTGCGAGGAGCCGAAGAACTCGCGCACGGCGGCGGCTGCCGGCTTGGCGTTGATCAGGTCCTGCGGCATGACGGTGTCGATCTCGATCGACGACATGCGCTCCTTGATCGCGCGCTCCATGCGAAGCAGGCCGACGCGGTACTGGTTTTCCATCAGCTCGCCGACCGAGCGCACACGGCGGTTGCCGAGATTGTCAATGTCGTCGATCTCGCCCTTGCCGTCACGCAGCTCTACGAGCGTCCTGACGACGGCGATGATGTCTTCCTTGCGCAGGACGCGCACGGTGTCGGGGCAATCCAGATCCAGGCGCATGTTCATCTTGACGCGGCCGACCGCGGAAAGGTCGTAGCGCTCGGAATCAAAGAACAGCGAATGGAACATGGCTTCCGCCGTGTCCATCGTGGGCGGCTCGCCCGGACGCATGACCCGATAGATATCGAACAGCGCGTCCTGGCGACCTTCGTTCTTGTCGGCGGCGAGCGTGTTGCGGATATAGCCGCCGATATTGACATGATCGATGTCGAGGACCTTGATCTCATCGACGCCGGTATCGAGCAGGACCTTCAGGGTCTTCTCGTCGAGCTCGTCGCCGGCTTCGAGGAAGATCTCGCCGGTTTCGAAATTGACGATATCCTCGGCGAGATAGCTGCCGAACAGGTCGTCCTCGGTCGCCTTGATGGCCTTCAGACCCTTTTCGGCAAGCTGACGGGCCGAACGCGCCGTCAGCTTCTTGCCCGCCTCGAGCACGACTTCGCCCGTATCGGCATCGATCAGGTCGGTGATGACCTTCATGCCCTTGAACCGCTCGACGGAGAACGGAATCCGCCAGTTGTCACCGTCACGGGTATAGACGACCTGGTTATAGAAGGTCGAGAGGATTTCCTCGCCGTCCATGCCGAGCGCCATCAGGAGCGACGTCACCGGAATCTTGCGGCGACGGTCGATGCGGGCATGCACGATGTCTTTGGAATCGAACTCGATATCGAGCCACGATCCGCGATAGGGAATGACGCGCGCAGCAAACAGAAGCTTGCCGGAGGAGTGCGACTTGCCCTTGTCGTGATCGAAGAAGACGCCCGGGGAACGGTGCATCTGCGAGACGATCACGCGCTCGGTGCCGTTGACGATGAAGGTGCCGTTGTCGGTCATGAGCGGCATGTCGCCCATGTAGACATCCTGCTCCTTGATGTCCTTGATCGACTTCGCGCCCGTATCCTCATCGATATCGAACACGATGAGGCGCAGCGTCACCTTCAGCGGCGCTGCATAGGTCAGGTCACGCTGGCGGCACTCATCAACGTCGAACTTCGGCGCATCGAATTCGTACTTGACGAATTCGAGCATGGAGGCGCCGGAAAAATCTCCAATCGGGAAAACCGATTTGAAAACCGCCTGCAAGCCTTCATCCGGACGCCCGCCCTTCGGTTCCTCGACCATGAGGAACTGGTCGTAGGACGCCTTCTGAACCTCGATCAGGTTCGGCATCTCTGCGACTTCGGGGATCTTACCGAAAAACTTGCGTACGCGCTTACGACCGTTAAAAGAGTGGGTCTGAGCCATCGTCGCTCCTCGTTCTGTAGCCTTGCGGCCTGTTTCGTGCCTTGCGGCCTCTGGTCACCTAAACGGGACAAAACCCGTTTCCTGACAGCCGCCCAACTGTCAGGAAAAGGGTTCGGTACCGACTGTATTCCCCGCCTTGCGGTGGGAACCGGCGGACGGAAGGTCCATCCGCCGGAATTTTTATCGAACTTACTTGAGCTCGACCTTGGCGCCAGCGGCTTCCAGCTGGGCCTTGATCTTCTCGGCTTCGTCCTTCGAAGCACCTTCCTTGACCGGCTTCGGAGCGCCTTCGACGAGGTCCTTGGCTTCCTTGAGGCCGAGACCCGTGATGGCACGCACTTCCTTGATCACGTTGATCTTCTGTGCGCCGCCGTCGACGAGGACGACGTCGAATTCGGTCTTCTCTTCAGCCGGAGCAGCAGCAGCACCAGCACCGCCAGCGGCAGCAACGGCCACCGGAGCAGCGGCGGAAACGCCCCACTTCTCTTCGAGCAGCTTGGAAAGCTCAGCAGCTTCCAAGACGGTCAGGTTGGACAGGTCTTCAACGATCTTTGCGAGATCAGCCATTTTATAGTTCCTTTACGAGGTTTGAACTTAAAGACAGCGAGAAACGGCCTTACGCCGCCTCGTCCTTCCGGGCATAGGCGCCGAACACGCGGGCAAGCTGACCTGCCGGTGCGCTGGTGAGCACTGCAAGACGCTGAGCCGGGGTCTGGATCATACCAACCAGCTTTGCGCGCAGTTCGTCGAGCGACGGGAGCGAAGCAAGCGACTTGACGCCATCGGCGTTAAGCGCTGTCGAACCCATTGCACCGCCGAGGATGACGAGCTTGTCGTTACCCTTGGCGAACTCGACGGCCACTTTCGGAGCCGTGATCGGATCGGTGGAATAAGCAACCAGCGTCTGTCCTGTGAACAGGTCGCCGATGCTTTCCGATTCCGTGCCCTGAAGAGCGATTTTGGCAAGGCGGTTTTTCGCGACTTTAACGGTGCCACCGGCATCGCGCATCTTGGAACGAAGATCGTTCATCTGCGCGACCGTGAGACCGGTATAGTGGGCCACGACGACCGAACCGGATTCCTTGAAGACTCCGTTCAGCCACGCGACAAATTCGCGCTTTTCCGCTCTATCCACTGTCTCTCTCCAGTTGGCAGGACCGCATCATTGCGCCCCTGCCGGTTTGCCTTTGCCGATCGGGTTTCCAAAAGGACCACCCGAACGACGCTCGAGGATCCTGTCCCCTTTCGCCTCCTGACAGTCATGACGACGGCCAGGCGGACCAAGGCAACTACGGTTCAAACCTCACCCTGCGGGATAGTCCCGCAAAACTTCGGTCTTCCACGTCTCATGCAGGCTCCATGAATTAAGGCGAGCCACCTGCAATCTCGGACAGGATAACCGGGGTCTCCCCCGGCTATCCGGGCCTTGGACCAAGGCCCGGAATTCTTCATGCTCCCAAAGCGTTGGCCCTAGGAGCTTACTTGCGTTGCCACATGATCTTATCCGAAAAGCCTGCAACTTTTCGGGATCATGCGCGACCCGTCAGGCGACCCTGACGGTCGAGGGATCGATCTTGACGCCGACGCCCATGGTCGAGGAGATCGCCACGCGCTTGAGGTATTCACCCTTGGCACCGGCAGGTTTCGCCTTGATGACCGCATCGGCGAAAGCCTTGATGTTCTCTTCGAGCGCCTTGGCATCGAAGGAGGCCTTGCCGACACCGGCGTGAATGATACCGGCCTTCTCGACGCGAAACTCGACAGCGCCGCCCTTGGAAGCCTTGACCGCGCCGGCGACATCGACGGTGACGGTGCCGACCTTCGGGTTGGGCATCATGCCGCGGGGGCCGAGCACCTTACCGAGACGGCCGACGAGCGGCATCATGTCGGGCGTGGCGATGCAGCGATCGAAATCGATCGTGCCGCCATTGACGATCTCGACGAGATCTTCGGCGCCTACGATATCGGCACCAGCCTTCTTCGCCTCTTCGGCCTTGTCGCCACGAGCGAAAACGGCGACCCGGACATCGCGACCCGTACCGTTCGGCAGGTTGACGACGCCGCGGACCATCTGGTCAGCGTGACGCGGATCGACGCCGAGATTGAGGGCAACCTCGATGGTCTCATCGAACTTGGCCGTCGCACGCTCCTTGACGAGGCCGATCGCCGACGTCAGGTCATAGAGCTTGCTGCGGTCGACACCTTCACGCAGCTTGGCAATACGCTTTGCAATCTTCGCCATCGTCTCAGCCCACCACTTCCAGGCCCATCGAACGGGCGGAACCTTCAACCATACGCATGGCAGCCTCGACGTCCGCAGCGTTCAGGTCCTTCAACTTCGCCTGGGCAATTTCACGCACCTTGTCGCGCGAAACCGTTCCGGCGGACACCTTGCCCGGCTCCTTCGAGCCCGACTTCAGGTTCGCAGCCTTCTTCAGGAAGTAAGACACCGGCGGCGTCTTCATCGCAAAGGTGAAGGACTTGTCCTGATAATAGGTAATGACGACGGGGATGGGCGAACCCTTCTCCATCTCCTGCGAGGCGGCATTGAACGCCTTGCAGAATTCCATGATGTTAATGCCACGCTGACCGAGCGCCGGACCGATCGGAGGCGAAGGATTCGCCGCACCCGCCGGTACCTGCAGCTTCAGCTGGCCCGCAACTTTCTTAGCCATAGCTATCTGCCTTCATTATCAAGCCGGACAATCCGGCATCCTTGATTATCGCCGGAGATCCGGCAACGCAGTTCGGTGGTCCGGGTCCAGCGACCGGCTAAAGCCGCCTTCCCTTCCACCTGAAACGGCCCCTGCCCGCCTGGCAGGAACCGAAAACGATCAGAGCTTTTCGACCTGACCGAATTCGAGCTCGACGGGCGTCGCACGCCCGAAGATCGAAACTTCCACCTTGAGGCGCGAACGCTCCTCTTCGACTTCCTGAACGATACCGTTGAATGAGGCGAACGGACCATCCGACACGCGCACCTGCTCGCCAATCTCGAAGGACACGGATGGCTTCGGGCGATCGACGCCCTCCTGGACCTGCATCAGTATCTGCTCGGCCTCGCGATCAGTAATCGGAACCGGCTTCGAATCCGAGCCCAGGAAACCGGTTACCTTCGGCGTATTCTTGATCAGATGATAGGCATCATCCGTCAAATCGGCACGAACCAGCACGTAGCCCGGAAAGAACTTGCGCTCGGCATCGACCTTGCGGCCGCGGCGCACCTCGACAACCTTTTCCGTCGGCACCAGGATTTTCTCGAAAAGATGAGAAAGACCCTTCTGGCGGGCCTTGTTCTCGATGTCTTCAGCCACCTTCTTTTCGAAATTCGAATAGGCGTGCACAATATACCAGCGCGCGGTCATCCCGACTCTCCCGTATGTTCCCGTTAGCGTCCGAGACCCAGCAACAGCTCTACGCCATAGGCCATGACCTGATCAGCGACAAAGAAGAACGCTGCCGCCAGGAAAGCCATAATGACCACCATAACAGTCGATATCACCGTTTCGCGCCGCGTCGGCCAAGTAACCTTGGCCGTCTCGGCACGAACCTGTTGAAAAAAAGTGATCGGGTTCGTTTTGGATGCCATTTGCCGCTCTGCTGTGAACAAGCACGGGCTTCAAGGCCGTTACCTGTATCATTTTGGCTAGATCTGCTAGCCGTCACGACCAGATTGGCTGGATGCGCCCGCACAAGTACGGCGCGTAAAGCTGAACGTTCAGCTCCACGCACCGCGTGTCTGTTGACCTTACATAGAACTGATTCCAACAAAAGACAAGCCCCAAGGCTCTCTGTTGGCATCACATTCCGTCCGAACGCCGGCCAAGCACCATCCAATCGTGCGTGGGCGACTATATTTAACGCATGATTTATCCAAAACCCTGAAGCTTTCGGGATCATGCTTGAAAACTGGCAGGGGCAGCAGGACTTGAACCCGCGACCTACGGTTTTGGAGACCGTCGCTCTACCAACTGAGCTATACCCCTAGAAGACCGGGATGCTCCCGACCCTGGTATCGTCCACTAATCCGACTTTGAAATTCCTTCAAGGGAATTTTGCGGAAGCGGGCGAAAATGGCGGCTCAAGCTAGAGCCGCCATCCATCTTCAAAATCGCTTACTCGACGATCTTCGACACGATGCCGGCGCCGACGGTGCGGCCGCCTTCACGGATGGCG
>NZ_LNTU01000008.1 GCF_001558695.1 Paramesorhizobium deserti | reverse complement strand
TGAGGATCAGGCCTGATGTGCCGACATTGAAGTTGCCATATTTGTTGTGCGACAGCCCCTGACCGTTCGGCGTGACGATATCGACGAGCGGCACGCCGTTCGGCGCCGCACCCACGCCGGGCCGGTTGGCGATCGGAGCACCCGCATCAGGCATCACCTGCTGTGCCTGCACCAGTGCCGGCTGGAAGGCGAGAAGGCCGCTCAGGAGCGTAACGAGAGACTGACGGGCAATTCGGTCCAGGCGGCGGACAAACCGCCTGTCGAGCTGGTGTCCTGCTTCATTCGAAGCCGATGTGTGGACAATTTTGCGGTTCATCAGTCTGTTCCTCAAGGCCGTTGCAGAGGCGTGTTCCAAAATTGCTGCCGACGCTTACTTCGGCGTGAGCCAGGTCTTGACGTTTCTGGTGAAGGAGATGGCCAGTTTCTCGACAAGTGCTTCCTGGCTTTTGGAAATCGCCGCATTTATGGCGACGGCGACGATTACGCCAAGCCCATCACCATGGATGCCTTTGTCCGAACCTTGAATCCTTGGGTTTTGAGCAATGAGTCGACCTGTCCTGGCGTCCTCGAGACGAACGGTTCCGACAATCCAGCTGTCGTTTCCGGCAATGATGCGGCCGGGCATTGACGCAAGGTCGGCCTGTTGCAGCGTGATGACCAAACGGGCAGGATTGGGACCGCCGGGATAACCTTTGAGATCGCGGGACGCCACCCTTTGAACAGCCTGGACGATCATGGCGACTTGTTGTTGTGGCGTAACGCCGTTCATCATTGGCCAGCCAGTCCCGACATCTGGCGTGGCTTCGACCTGAACTTCGGTAACGCGGACCCCTTTTAGCGCATCGAGCAGACGTGGATCACGGCTTACACAACCGGTTAGCACCACACTCGCTATGACAATGGCGAAAAGAACCTTCCAAGCACCGTTTAGCCCGTCCCCACACTTCGAAAACATCCCCAATACCTCTCCTTATCCGCTCACCACTTGAGCGAAGTGCTTACGAAAAAAATGTCCTTGTCCGCCGCTTCGGCGCTGGTCTTGAAAATCCTGGAATAACCGATATCGGCGCCGATCTTGCCGCCGGCGAGTCTCGCGCCGACCGTCCAGCCGGCGATGTCGCCACCTTCGATGCCGAAGCGCGCCTGCTCAAAGACATGGCCATAATCGAGCCCCACATAGGGGCGAAGCTCGCCGAGCCCTTTGGCAAGAAAGGCATTGTCCGCCCAGGGCATGGTGCGCCAGGCGATCTCGTTGCGCGTGAAGAAACCGTTATTGCCGAAGAGCACGCTGTCGCGGACGCCACGCACATTCGAGTAGCCGCCAAGCGAGATCTGCTCCGCGCCGAACAGATTGTCCGGCGAATACTGCCCGTTGATCATGGAACTCAGCTGGAAATTCTGCCCGGCGAGCTGGAATGGTCTGGTGACGCTGACCGTGCCGGAGAATTTGGAGAATTCCGGATCGGCATCGCCCGCACCGGGCTCGCCGCGTTCGACCGCGCCGAAGATGCCGAGCCCCTGGGAATAGCTCAGATCGAACACCCAGAGCCCGCCGAGCCAGCGGCGGGAATGCGAGATGCCCAGATTGGCGACCGTATATTCCCGGCTGCCCACTTCGATGCGGCTGCCCAGCAGGAAGTTGTTGGTTTCCTTGTAGGTGAGCCCGGCATTGAGCGTCGTGATGGAATCCTTGTCGCGCAGGATCACCCGGTCGACATTGAAACCGAACTGGCCGGAGTCACCCGATGTCTCGATGTCTCCGAAATTGCCGGGTACCGAACTGTGGTATTTGTAGTAGGAACCGTTGAGCGAGAACGTCCAATAGCCATAGGGAATGCTGAGCGACCCCGAGATGCTGTTGCTGCGGCCGATGCCATCATCCGGCCAGGGATAGTCCGGCCCCGTATGCTCATAGGTCAGCGACAGGAGATCGTTCAGATTGGCGAGATTGTCCATCTGGAAGGAGACGGAGCTCCTGGAATAGCCGGTCTGCTTCTGCCCGAGATTGCTGTTGGCCACCGAGAAGTGCCACGGCAGGCCCGGCTGGTTTTCGACATTGAGGATTGATGTTCCCGGCTCCTTGCCCGGCAGCATGGAGGTCTTCGCATTGTTGGAGGAAAGCCGGTTGATCTGATCAAGCCCCTGCTCGACATCGCGGATATTGACCGGCCTGCCCTTCATGCCAGGAAAGGCGGTGGCGATGAGGCCGGGATAGGCGGCCGGCTTGCCGTTCATGTAAATATCCGAAAGCGCGCCTTCCGCCGCGACGAGACGCAGGATCCTCGTCTTGCCGATGTCCTGTTCCGGCACATAGACGCGGGAGGTGATGTAGCCTTCCTCGACATAGAGATAGGTCAACTCCTTGAGGAGCGCGTTGATGTCGGCGAGACCGATGCACCTGTTCCTATAAGGCGAAAGAACCGGCTCAAGCGCCTGTCTCGGCAGCAGCCTCACGCCTTCCACTTCGACCCTGTGAACCGCAAAGCACGGCTCCTTGCCCGTCCCTTCCGCCTGTTCCGGTTTCTGCTGCTCGGCCAGCGGCGCACCGCCCGGCGTTGCCTCACGCAGCATCTCCAGCCGCTGCTGGAGTTCCTCCTGTGCCTGGCGCTGCATGAAATCGTCAGCCGGCGTCGGCGCCGGCGATTGCGCGAAGGCGGAAGAACCCATCACGATTGCGGAAACGGAAAACGCAAGCCAAAGCATGCGTCGGCGGACGCGCTGCATGATGTTCGCTCCCCGTTCAGGTCCTGGATGGCTTTCGCAGCTCGGCCAGGGCTTTGGTCAGGCCCTTGAGCGAGAAGCGCAGGTTTATGTTCTGGCCATTCATCAGCCGCAGATGCGCCTCACCCACATTGCCCTTCTGCAGTTGCCCGAGCATCTTCGCGTCGAGCTTCTGCTGCGCCCAGCAGCCCGCCTGATTGCAGTTGCGATAGGCAATGGTGACGACCTCCTTGCCGTCGGCGGCAAGCCCCAGCCCCGCCGGCAAAACCACATTGAGCGGCACCAGCGCCGTCAGCAGGAGATCGCCTGGAGACGGCTTCTTGCCCGCTTCCGGCGCGGTCTTCGCAATGGCCAGCGTCAGCACGTTGACGTTCTCTTCGCCCTGCCTGACCTGCGCGATCTGGGCCACCTCGCATTGCGGCACCGTCTTGCCATCCGCGGCCTTCACATCGACACAGCGATAATACCAGTCATCGAATTTTGTCACACGGGGAGCACCAGCCTCAGGTTGTGCCTGCTGCCCGGCATCCGGCTGTTCCGGCATTGTCCGAGCAGGCTCCGCACCCTGCGCGAAGGCAGAAAAGCAACCGCTAAAACTTACCCCAATAAATAGGGAAATATTGTAAAACCAAAGTCTTATCGCCAGCACGGCTAAACCTCAAATCAAAACAAATTCTGGGGCGCTGGTAGCGACACACAACCCAGAGTGTCAACACATTGTGCGTGTGTATGGCTTCGCGGAAAGAGGTCTGTTGCCGAAATACCGCAGTTTGGGGCAATCAAATGGCCATGACAGGCTGGCAAGTTCGAAGGAAATGATCTACGCGTTGCCATCTTCCCCGGTCCAAAAGCGGCAGACAACGGTAGCGGCCTTGAACGGAATTGAACCACAGGCCGCGATGGACAATGTTACGCAATTCCTTCGGCGGGTTTTCAGTTCAGAGCTTTTCCACCTTTGCTGTTTCCCTGGCAGAATCAGGCTGCGCAGTGGTCAGCGTTGCACACATTGTCGTCATCGAAGACAAGAACGGAATCAGCTGATCTTTCGGGTTCGAAAGTAGATTTCTGTTGCGCGAAACCGTCCATCTATTCGCTTGCACTGGACAATGACGTCAATCGAAACTCTCAACAATCTGTCGATATCGTCACGATCTAGATTGCGTCCCCCTTCTGATTCTTTCACGAGCAGCGTCAACTGCTGAAAGGCGAGCTCGGCAGAATCAGCGTGCACTGTGGTTATTGATCCCGGGTGACCGGAATTGACATTACGGATGTAGTAAAATGCTGTGCCATCGCGCAACTCCTGCAGCAGAATGCGGTCCGGCCGCATGCGTAGGCATGATTCCAGCAGGTCCTTGGGGCCAGCACCCGAAAGGCCCTGCGCTCCTTTCGAGTAGAACAGGCGTACGTGGTTGGGCTGGGGTATAACCAGTTCGGGAGTGTCCTCGATCGAAATTATCCGCTCGTGCTTTGGGATGTGTTTGATCAACGCTTTCGAGAGCGTCGTCTTTGCCGATCCGGTGGCACCCGAGATGATGATGTTTTTTCGCGCAATGACGGCTTGTCGCAGAAAATCCTTGTAGCGGCCGGCGCGGTAAAGCGACAGCAATCCCTCGTCCCGCACCGAGGCATCTTCATTTGCCGCCCGGGTCTCAGAGAAAAACGCCCTCTCCTCCAGATCATCGAGCGTGAATGTGACTGAGGATGGCTTTCGGATGGTGATGCTGACAGTGTTCCTTATGGTCGCGGGTGGAATGATGATCTGGATCCGTTCGTCCCCTGGCAGCGTCGCCGACAGGATTGGTCGCGTTTCATCAATGGATTGATGGGAGAAACTAGCTACGGCCCAGGCAAGACGCATAAGCTTCTCAAAGGAGATCTCCGGCAGATCATGGGTCCGCCACCCACCGGCACCCTCCGTCAACACCCGCCCGGGCCGATTTACGATGACTTCGTAGAGCGACGTGTCCTCCAGGAACGGCGAAAGCGGAGCAAGCAGCTCGCGGACGACCGCCGCATCAGGGCCTTCGGTCATCGCCCTTTCCTACTTCGTCACCAGCACCGACGGTGGACTAAAATCGCCCAGAACCGCCCGGTCGAGAACCCGGGTTCCCGGCTCGGTCACGCGGAGCCGGTAGACCCCGGAGAAGTCGAGATCGCGCGCCACGAAGATTGAGACGAGTTCACCCTGGTGCTTCAGGAGCGTGGGAGGAATGTTGATCGATTGCTCGACGGCAATCGCCGCTGCCTGCTGACCGGCGCTCGCGGTGTTCCGAGCGTCGACGTCGCTGTCCTGCAGGCGGCTATTCGCATAACTGGTCGCATCACCTACGACCGAAAGGAGGAGCGCGCTGCCGAACCGCTCCCACCAATGGGTGTCGACATAGCCATCCACGCCGGCACGGCCGAGCGCGTCCGTGACGGGCGACGCGAGGGTGACGATGACCCCTTTCGGCGTCTTGGCCCGATTCCACAGAATGAAGAGACGCCTCTGCCCGCGCTGAAGCCCGCCACGATATTCGCCGACGACCTGGGTACCCTTTTCCATCAGGACGACCCTGCCATTGTCCGAAAGAACGTCGCGATTGATCACGCAACTGGTGAAGCCGGGTTGATCGGACGCCAGCGCCGTTTCCAGGACGCAGGGGATCGATGTCCCCATCGCCACGATGAAATTGCGATTGCCTAGCGTGCCGGCGCGTGAGCCCTCGAGCCGCGTCGGTCTCAGTAATCCGTTGAATCGCTGCTCGTCACTGCTGGTCTGGGTATCTTGGCTCATGAGATTGTCGTCGAGCGGCAGGTAACTGGAATTCGGCGATACGGCCGTATCATTCTCCTCCCGATGCACCGTTGTGTTTTTCTGTCCGCTGTAGGCCATGACAGGCGCACGACGCGCCGAGTCGAGCAACGGATCTTCTTGATCGATGGTTTCTTCGACGACCGGCATTGGTAGCTTCACTTCTGGTGCTGCCTGAACCGGTTCCACTTTCTCCTTGGCGGGTTCGAAGTTCGTCGTCTGACGGATAACCACCCGCTCGGCTGGAGCGTTTTCCTGCTCTTTCCTTTCACCGCTCATAGTCCAGAGCGCGAAAGCGACGAAGACAACAACGGCGATCGCCACAGCGCCGCGCTTCAGGACGGGATTGTTGTCGATCCGCCTGCCGGTGACCGTCTCGGCGCGTTCCCCCGGTATTCGGCTCTCGTCTTCCTGGACCATGACAATCCCCTATTGCGCTGTTGCGTCGGTCTTCAGGACGCGCTCAACCGAGGGCGAGGTCGTACTGGTATTGGGATTGATCCCGACACGGTGATAGGCCTCGTTGAAGACGCAAAGCACATTCCCACCGCTGCGAAGGATGAACTTCCGGCCGATGGCGTGGACCAGCACCAAATTGCCGTCTGCCGACTTTGGAACGAGGCTTTCCGAGCCGTCGGAGTTCTCAATGTAGATTGCCGGTATTTCCTGATTGCCTGTGAAGGCGAAAGTGGTGATCTTGCCGTTGTCGTAGACCGATCGCGGCTCGAGCGCCTGGGAGCCCTGCGCGGAATAGCGCCAGTTCCGCGGACCGTAGGATTCGTGGAGGGCCAACACGTTGTCGGCTTCCTTTGCCTGCGTCGCGAGGACGCGGGCAACCGCGACCAGGCGCCGGCGTTCTGCTTCGTCGGCCGGGTATCGGTATTTGACGTAGAAATAGGTGTTCTGGCCGACCTCGACTGTTCCGTCTCGCACAATCAATTCCATCTGATAGCTGCGCGTCGATCCGTTGCGCAGCGTGGTCACAACGGAGATGTTCGTGATCGGCTGGTTTTCTCGCGGCTTCAGGAAGAGGATGTTGCCGGCGGGTGCGACCTCCCAGGCAACGCTATTGCCAAGCGCCACATGGGCTATCTCCTCGTCCGCCGCGAACTCGACCTGCACCGACGAACGCAAAGAACCGACGATCCGGGTGATATTGTAGGGCTGATAATTTACAAAACGCACACGGCTGTCCTGCGATGATCCGCGTGGAATTTCGAGTGCAAGGGCCGAAAAAGCCGAACCAGCGAGAAGAAAAGCAAAGATGGCGGCGGTCCGCATCAGTTGATCGCCTCTGGATCGGCCCGGTATTCGCTGACAGCGAAACCGAGCGGATTCACAAGCCGATCTGTCGACGACATCGGCGCATTCACATAAGCGAAGGTGAGCGTTGCGACCCAGTGTGTTGTCCGGACTTCCTCCCCGCGCGCGATCATGCGCATGAAGCGAATGGACACGACATTCGGATTGATCAGCGAAATCGAGGCAATTTTGATCTTCGCGGCTGCGCCGCGGCCGTAGATGTTCTGTGGCGATTCCGGATTACTTGCCGCGGTAATTGGCGGAGAACCGGGCTTGCTCTGGCTGAGTGGACAACAGGGCGACGGTGCGGAAATTTTCTTCCGCTTCGCTCCAGACATAGCCTTCCCGGGCGCGAACATACTTTGCAGCGAAATATTTGGTGATGGCTTCGTCGTAGGTGCCGGCGGTCGAGGTCAATGCGGAGACAACGTCGACAATACCGGTGGAATTGTCGACCCGCACGACAAAGGGTTCCACGGTCTTGAGCGGTGTCAAGGCGGCAATTGCGAAGACCGAGGTGCCGGCAATGATGCTGGCAACGATGGCAATCGACCAGGCGATGCGGTTCGACCGCTCCACCTGGATCGTACGATCCTGATCAAAACGACGCGCTTTCTTGAAGTAACTCCTGAGATCATCGGTCATCACCATCGTGTCAACCCTCGCAAGAACGATAAGAGGCGTCGATATCGAGCTGGGCAAAGGTCAGCGGATCCTTGCCTTCCTCGACGTAAGTGGCGATGCGCGTGGAGGCCGCCGTCCGCGCATCCGAATGTTTCTGTTTGAGGTTGTTATTGTCTTCCCACTGCCACATGGCGCGGTTGAGAGGTCGGCGCGCATAGCCGTCACACTTCGGGAGAGGATAGCTCATCGATGCGCAGCCACTGAGAGCGACGGCCATGCACAGCGGCAGCATTGATCTGATCAATCCAGGACGTCTTTTTCTTGCTCGTGCAAAGGGCATCATCAACGTGCCCCTTTCGATGTGAATGTCCGCCCTACTGCACGAACCCCACGCCCGACCGCTCGGGAACCGCGTGAGGCAGCCCAGGTAAGCGTACTCTCATGGGCAGCTCGGGCTGCACCGTATCCGTATGTCAGCGAAGCGCCCCCCGCGGCGAGTGCCGAAGCGATATTGGGGAGCTGGTAAAAGACATAGAGGGCTGCGAGACAGATTGCGCAAAGGGCGGCAGGCCGCATCAGCACGTCGCTGTATCCTTCGATTGCCGTGAACGTGCTGTCGATGCAGGTGATCAGCAGCGAGCCGACCGCAACGACAAGTATTTGCAGGATCACGAAGTTCGCAAGCTGTCCAATCCAGGCCTCGGTGAAGCGCCGCGTTGCCTGGAACATGGCGAGCGCCACGAAAATCGGGCCGATCGCAAGCACGATGGCGAGCGCCAGCCGGGCGTAGAGGGAAATAATGTAGCCGATCGCAGCGACGATGAAGCTTGCGAAAATGACTAATATTCCCCCGACACCGGTGACGATATCGATTGGCCACGATGCCCGGGACCAGATGTCGGTGGCTGCTTCGTGCCCCTTGTCGAGCAAGCTGTCGAAAGTCGAGGCGCTAGGGGCCGTGCCGGTGTTCAACGCCTGGGCAATCTCGCGCGGCAGGGCGTCGAAGAAGACTTTCGTGACATAGGTCTGATATTCGCCGGCGTTCTTCACCAGCATGACGATGATCGCGAGTTTGATCGCCCGGTAAGCAAAATCAAGGATTGGCTCCTGGACCGATCCGCGAAGAACGAGATAGCCATAAAGGACGATATAAAGGGTGATAGCAGCAGTCAGAGGGCCCGAAGTCCATTCGGAGACGTTCGAGGTTCCCTCGGAAATGAAGTTTTCCAGCGGCGTCTTGAACTGTTCATCAACAAAGCTGAACACCTCATACACAGGCTTACCCTCCCAACGATTTCCGCATGTGCTGGAGCCGCAACTTGCCGTCGGCAGCTTCGGCGTTCCCGCAGTTTGGCGTGTCGCGAAGCTCGCCAGGATTGTTGCGGCATTTGGCAATAATCCCGGCAAGCAGCGCCTCATCGGCGATCGGTTCATCGACCGTGTAGGTTTGCTCCGTCTGTCGCGAGCAGGCAGCCAGGACACCAATCATGAGGGGTAGGAAGCTTCTCTTCATTGCAGTGCCTCCTTCATCGTGTCCATACGCTTGCGCCAGTCTTCGGCCTTGCGTTGCTCATCGACCTGGGCTTGCGCCTGCTGCACCATGCGCAAGCCCTCGATACGCAGCACGTCGGTTTGAAGGAAAGCCGTCTCCGCCTGAAGCCGCGCCTGCAGATCGGCGATATCCTTGGCGTCGCTCGCCGTCGCAATCTTCTCGCGCAACTGGTCGATACCACCGATGCGCTTAGTGGCTGCGTCGTAAATCTGCTGTCCGAGGCTCATCTGCCCGGCATTCTTGTTCTGTATGCGGGCAAGTTCCATGGCATAAAAATCGTTCGCACTGGTCCGATAGGTCGAATTGCCTGCAAGGAATTTCGCGGCGGAGCCGGCGAAGACGCCAGTGCCATTACCCTTCAACAGCCCCTCGATGGCATTGAAGTCTTCCGGCAACGCCTTGCGTATCGCCGGATCGTTCAGGACGCTTGCTACGTCCGCCATGTCGGTCATGGTCGCCATGATGCAGGCCGGAGAACTCGACATGGCCACAACCGGCTATCCGGACATGTCTTACGTCATTCCGGAACTGGCTCTTGTCGGCGCGCCCTACGTCGTCAAGGACTTCCCCGCGCTTGAAAAGATCGTCGCCGGGCCCTGGGGCCAGAAGATGGAAGCCAAGTTCGAAGAACAGGGCGTGAAGGTGATCGACCTCTGGTACCTCGGCACACGCCAGACGACGGCGAACAAGCCGATCGAGAGCATCGATGACCTCAAGGGGCTGCGTATGCGCACGCCAAACGTACGATGACGACTTTTCGGGCGCCGTCACCGCCGCGTCCTCGATGATCGGGCCCCTGGTGCCGCCGTCGATCACCATGGTGCTCTACGGCGTGATCTCCAATACCTCTATCGGCGCCCTCTTCCTTGGCGGCGTCGTTCCGGGCTTTTTGTGCGCCTTCTCGCTCATGATCATGGTCTGGCTGCTGGCCAGCAGGCGCGGCTATCCGGTCGATCCGCAGGCAAGTATCGGCGAGATCATGAGACTCTTCATCGGCTCACTTCCCGCGCTTCTGACACCGCTGGTGATCATCGGCGGCATCTTCACCGGCTATTTCTCGCCAACCGAGGCGGCGGCCGTCACGGTGCTCTTCGCGCTGCTCATCGATCTCCTATTCTACCGCGAGCTGACGCTTCGCAAGCTGTGGAACTCGCTTTACGAGACGGCCGCGACCTCCTCGGCCATCGCCACGATCATCGCCGGTGTGAGCCTGATGGGCTATGTCCTCGCCCGCGAACAGGCGCCGCAGCAGATCGCGCAGCTGTTCTTGTCGATCGCGGATGGGCCGATCACCTTCCTTATCGCCGTCAATCTCATGATCTTCGTCCTCGGCTCCTTTGTGGAAAGCCTCGTGATCCTGCTAATCGTCGTACCGATCCTGGTGCCGATCGCGCAGGGCTTTGGTATCGATCCGATCCATTTTGGCATCATCGTCGTGCTGAACCTGATGATCTCAATCCTTACCCCGCCGATGGGCATGGCGCTGTTCATCGTCGCGCAGGTCGGGGGAATTCCATTTCCACGGCTGGCGAAGGCGATCCTGCCCTGGCTCATTCCTCCGATCGTGGTGTTAATCCTCGTCTGCGCCTTCCCGATCCTGGCAACGGGTGCGAAGGCGATCCTGCCCTGGCTCATTCCTCCGATCGTGGTGTTAATCCTCGTCTGCGCCTTCCCGATCCTGGCAACGGGTCTGCCTTCGCTGATGCAGTAAGCGGGAAATGTTGCGGCTGAGGCAGGGGAGAAAGCCTGCTCGTAACCCACCTGTGAAGCCATCACTCAGCAACCGGCAACATATTCGAAGCGACTTCTTCGGGGCCGACTGCGGACTGTCCGGTCCTGGAATATGCCCAGCCGATAGCTGCCGTTCGGCAAGCGACCCCTTCCCAGCCATTCGCATGTTGCAGAGAGTATCCTGAAACCTGACGTTCTTCCGGGAGCGTCTGATTCAAATGAACAGCCTTCGCACCAACCGTTCGTCTTGTTGGCGGTGGCCATGCACTACAATGTGGCCCCGTGCCTGATCAGACAGGACCATGCGTCGACTTTCGTGAGCACGACAACCGACTCCATCGATGCAAGCGGAGCCCCCTCCAGCCGCGACTGCGCGGAGAACAGCTTCCGCGTCTTTCTGGAGGCGCGATCATAGCAATGGTACTCGAGGGGCCGTTTATCATGAATGTGAGCGACGATGATTTTTCGCCGATCGTCCGACATTCCGTTGAAAACCAGGTCGCCAGAAAACTGCTCGGCAAGCGTCTCAAAATCCTGCCGATATTCGGGATCGAGAACCTGCCAACGCGTGCGATCAAACAGGCTTGCGGCAGCGATGGGTTGCATCATCTGTGGGTCCAATAGCAGCGCGTCAATGTCGACCTGTGGATCTTCGGCTAGAACGCGAACAGCTCCTGACTTCAAATTCTCGGCTACTGCGGCGGCAGTATCGCGGCCGCGGCTGTCGATCCAGTAGAGCTCTTCCCCATCGTCGTTACATTCAATGGGCCGCGTCGTGAGCGAGTCTTCAGTCGGGATATGAGAGACAGTTTCCCATGCACCATTCCCATTGCGCTTGAGTATCTCGACTTCGCCGTCGTCGGTGTACCGCTTTGCAAAGCGCACCTGGAAGTGCTGGTCTGTGAAAAAGCCGAAAAAGCCGTCGTTTTTCTCCACGAGGATACTCTCGCCGTTGGCTACGTTGACGTGGTAGATGTCGAACAGTCCCCTGTCGCGTTCGTTGTGCGCAATCAGCACCTCTCCAGGAAAGTGCCGCGACGTCTGTTGGACATAGCCCTTTGCGCCGCCGCCTGGTGAGAGGGACACTGCCTCTCCATTTCCAATGTCGATGCTCATTATCCGCCAGTTTTCATCACCGGCATTGTCCCGAAGAATGAGAATGTGACGATTGTCATGCGCCCATAGCAGCGCTGGACCGATCCCTCTATCCCCACGTAATTTGTAAGTGGTCGGGCTCTTTCCGATTCCTCGGCAGGTGCAATCCAAAGATTTAGAACGCCGTCGATCGGAGCCTGAAATGCGATCCACTGCCCATCAGGACTGATCCTCACCAATCGCCTCTCCGGTGGATCGAAGAAAAGTCTTCGGGGAAGCAATGCGTGTTGCACTGGTTTGGTCATCCTTCGTCTCCTTGGCAGTGCAAAGGACATTCTAAACGGGCAAGATCGTCAACCCGCACGCGACTCAGGAGTACAAACCGCAATTGGCAAGGGCGGCTTCGGGTCGACTCACGTCGGACAGTGAACAGCCGCTGTTGTTCAGCCGCGCGAACGACCGGTTTGTCCGCATAGCCGACATTTTTCTAAGGGGCGGCAATGACCGCTCCCCACCCCCGAAGTTGCCGATCCGCTTTCGACCCACATTGTCGCCGTTCCTTCCGTTTATCGATACCGGACGTTGCCGGTTTGACCAGCGTCCAATAAGCTCCGCTTCGAAACCGGCTGATGAACTCGCAGTCTGAAGTTGCAGGTTGGATGGCATAATGAACGGCACGCAAGGTTACCAAGACAGCGCAAAGACGCTGGCGCAACAGTACGAGAGCATCACATTCTCTGACGTTCACCGCGACGTGCTCCACTTTTTCCCGTCCCGGCCCTCAGTTGTGCTCGACATTGGTGCTGGGTCAGGTCGTGACGCGGCCGCGCTTGCCGCAAAAGGTCACGCCGTCACGGCTGTTGAACCGACAGAAGCGTTGCGGAATGAAGGCATGCGCCTGCATAAAGACAAAGCAATCGAATGGATTGATGATCAACTCCCAGACTTGGCGCGCCTTCAAACGCGCGGAGAAAGCTTCGATCTGATCCTTCTTACAGCAGTATGGATGCATCTGAGCGAAACGGAACGACAGGTCAGCATGAATTCGCTGGTGAAGATCCTTACTGCGAACGGACGAGTGAGCATGTCTCTTCGCCATGGCCCGGTCCCTTCTGGTCGAAGGATGTTTGATGTATCGCCCGATGAGACGGTCGCCCTCGCTTCATCCCACGGGCTTGGCCTGGTTCATAGGGTTGAGCGTGAAGACATGCTTGGCCGACCAGATGTACGCTGGAATTTCATCGTTTTCGAAAAACGGTAACATTGAGACGGCGGCTATCGCGATGACCAAGCGAGAAGCGGACGGTCCGCACCCCACCCCCGAAGTTGCCGATCCGCTTTCGACCCACATTGCGGATGTAATGCTACCCTTGCCCTGGTCATCGAAGCCGTCGGTCGACATTGGGTCTCAGCCCTTGGTCGACCTCGTGCGGCCTAGGGCAACCTCACGGCGGGCGCGTTTTAGTGAGGTGGCGAACCCAGAAGCGGGATTCTGCAGTAACCGCTCCGTCGTCTCAATGTGCTGCCGAACCGTCGCATTTCCGCGTTCTGCCGCGACCGCAAGGACAGGATCGATCACGTCCCTTCCTAACCCAATAAGGGCTCGGCTCAAGCTGAGTTGCCTCTCCGCGTCCCCATGGCCAAGGCTTGCCGCGAGCTTTCTGGCCAGCCAGTCGCGCTTGTTTTCGGGCACCAGCGCCACGGCCGCATACCAGGCCGTGCGGACAACGTCCTGATCCTCGTCATCCAGGCGACCCGCAACGGATGGCCACGCCATTGGATCCTTGAACTTGGACAGCGTGTGGAGGGCCTGACACCTGGCCTTTGATTCGGGGCGGGCCAGTTCCTCGATCACGCGCGGCACGACCCTGTTCGCCGGGAGCCGGATCAGCGCCCAAGTTAGCATTTCACGGACCTGGAAATCCGGCTCGACCGCGCATTGGCGTAGCAATATCTCAAGGTCCAGCAACGAAGGTGTCATTCCCGCTCGGAGGACCGCGTTGAGACGCAGTGATGGGTCGGGGTTGGCGAAGGCAGCTTCAAGAGGGCTCATCGGCGTATCGGTTGAAAGTTCAGAGGGAGCTTTTCGTTGGTAGGTCGCTGATGGCCGGGCCGGCTGTTGCTTACCCGAAGTGATTGGAGCAGCCGACCGCATCCTCGTCATGCGCGAAGGCATGATCGTATTGAAAGTTCAGAGGGAGCTTTTCGTTGGTAGGTCGCTGATGGCCGGGCCGGCTGTTGCTTACCCGAAGTGATTGGAGCAGCCGACCGCATCCTCGTCATGCGCGAAGGCATGATCGTAGCCGAGCACGGCAAAGGCGCGAGCGAGTCCGCTATAATGCTGGACGCCACCGGTGAAAAGGAGGTCGCTGTATGACCTCCGCCACCGTGGAACAAGTGCCGGAACGCCGGCCAAAATTCCGCTTCGACCGCTGGGCGCCAGCGCTCCTGCTGCTCACGGCCATTCTGATCTATGTCGTTGCATGCCTGACAACCGTGCAGACGCAGTATCTCAACTGGAATAACCTGCTGGCGGTAGCTGGGCGTTCGATCGCGTTGGGTATTACCGCAATCGGGCAGACCTTCGTCATTCTCGTAGCCTCCATCGACCTGTCGGTCGCGAGCCTGATTTCAGCGACCGCCGTGCTCGCCTCCGTCGTGATGAATGGTGATCCGGTGATGATGGTGCCCGCGATCGGAGCAACGCTTGTGCTTGGCGTCGTCGTGGGGCTTATAAATGGCCTTATCATCACCCGTCTCGACGTCAATCCACTGATCGCAACGCTCGGCATGAGCCTCATCATACAAGGCTGCCTCTCGGCTTTCGTGTCCAATTTCGCTGGATCGGTGCCGAGGGAGTTCCAGTTTTTCGCCTATGGCGACGTGGGGGGCGTTCCGTTCGCCATCCTGTTCTTTCTTGCCCTGGCGATCGTGGGCTTTCTCGTGCTGAGCTTCACGCGCTTCGGTTCGAATGTTTATGCCGTGGGAGGCAATCGGGACGCGGCGCGCTTTGCCGGTATCTCCACCAGCAAGGTGATTGTCATCGCGCATGTGATCTGCTCGCTCTGCGCGACACTCGCCGGACTCTATCTCGCGAGCCGGCTGCGCTCGGGCGCGCCGTGGATCGGAGCCAACGGCGTCTACGACCTCGAGTCAATCGCGGTCGTCGTCATCGGCGGCACGATCCTCGCAGGCGGGCGCGGAGGTATTGGGGGCACGGTCGCCGGCGTGATGATCTTCTCGCTCATCGACTCGATCTTCAACGTGCTGGGTGTGGATGCCTTTGTGAAACAGGTGCTACGCGGCATGATCATCGTTGCCGCCGTCGCCTTCTACGCCGTGCGCTCGAAGAGGATCGTCGCATGACTGATCAGACCCTCGCCACACCGGCCAAACCCGCACGCGCCGGCCGCCTGCCACGGATCAATCCGGTCTATTTCATCCTGGCCGCCTTAATCGTAGCGATCATCCTCAACAACCCTGCCTTCATGGAGCCGACCGGCTACATGAACTTCCTGAAGCGGGCGGCACCCCTCGCCATTCTCGCCGCGGGTCAGCTTTATGTGATCGTCTCAGGCGGCTTCGACCTGTCGGTAGGTTCGCTCATCACACTGGTGGTGGTGGGCTCTTCGATGCTGTCGAACAATGATCCTGACGCCACATGGTGGGTAATCGTGGTGATGTTCACGATCGGCCTCGCCGTTGGGATCGTGAACGGATTGATTGTGTGCTTTCTGAAGGTACCGTCACTGATCGCCACGCTCGGCATGATGATTACGCTCAACGGCTTCGCTTTCATGTGGTCGGGCGGTGCGCCGCGAGGGTATCTGCCAGACAGTTTCCGTTATTTTGGCCGTGTCAACATCATGGACGTGCCGCTGATCCGCATGCTGCCGGTGGCTCTGATCGTATTGGTCATCGTTGGCGGTGTGCTCTACTGGCTGATGCACCGCACAAATCTCGGGCGCATGATCCACGCTATCGGCGACAATCCGCGGGCCGCCCAACTTGCTGGCGTGCCGGTCAACCGGGTGCGCATCACGGCCTTTGTCGTCTCATCGCTGAGCGCCGTCATCGCGGGCATCCTGCTCGGCGGTTTCGCGGGCGTATCCACGGATGTCGGTACCGGTTACGAACTGCAGGCAATCACCGCGGCCGTTCTGGGCGGCGCACAGCTTTTGGGCGGGCGCGGCTCAGTGCCGGCGGCCATTGCCGGTGCGCTGACGCTCATGGCGATCTTCACGCTCCTCAACTTTCTTGGTCTGCCGCAACCGATCCGCCAGGTGGTGCAGGGCCTCATCCTTATAACAGCGGTGGCGCTTGCCATGTACCGCCGCGGACGAACCGGGCAGTAACCCGCAAGCAGTCATCATCAAAGGGAGGAAACATGATGAAACAGATCTTTTCATACACACTCGCAGCGTGCATGGTGCTCGCTGCCTCGAGTACGGCCAACGCACAGAACTTCAACGATCCTGAAGAATACGCGCGCCAGCTCGAGCAACTTTCGATGCAGCCGAAGGGTCCGAAAGACCAGCCCTGGGCGCAATATCTCGTTGATGAAACAGTCGACACCGCCAAGTTCAAGAAGGATGGTCCCTATACCGTCTGCTTTTCCAATGCGGGCGTGAACAATCCGTGGCGTGTGGTGGGTTTCACCAACATGACGCAGGAAGTGGCGCTAGTCGACACCGCCAAGTTCAAGAAGGATGGTCCCTATACCGTCTGCTTTTCCAATGCGGGCGTGAACAATCCGTGGCGTGTGGTGGGTTTCACCAACATGACGCAGGAAGTGGCGCTTCATCCGGAGATCGGCAATTTCGTGCATGTCGACGCCGAAGGCTCGGACGATAAACAGATCGCCGATATTGCCGATCTGCTGGCCAGCGGCAATTGCGATATCCTGATCGTCTCGCCAAACACGACGGCGGCGCTGACACCTGCCGTGGAGGCTGCCTGCGAGAAGCTACCCGTGATCGTCTTCGACCGTGGCGTGCAGACCGACTGTCCCGTAACTTTTATTCACCCCATTGGCGGCTACGGCTTCGGCATCCAGGGCGCGCGGTTTATTGCCGACAATGTGGAGTCGGGTTCAAACGTACTGATGCTGC
>NZ_LNTU01000007.1 GCF_001558695.1 Paramesorhizobium deserti | reverse complement strand
TCGGAATGGGTGGCCGGCTTCGTTTCGGAATCAATGGCCGGCTTCAGCGGAATACGCACTCCGGAAGCTCGAGACCATGCCAATAGCTGAAATACCGGATCCGATAGGCCCCAAGAACAATGCAAGCCGTGGAGAAATAGAAGCGGGAGAGGGCCGGCAGGATCGCTTCGTGCTGCAGGCCGACGTGGTAAAGCTCATTCCGAAAGTTGTGCATGATCGCAACCGTTCGCGCCTGCTCCTCCGTCAGGAGACCTTCGAGCTTAGCAAACTTTAGCTTCGCCTCGAAGACGCGGCCCATCGCTTCGTCGAGCTCCTTCGTGTGCTGATACCTCCCTCTCTGGATCCATGACGCCTTCAGCTCACTGTGCTTGTTCTTCGCAAGCTCGTGCATGGCGAGTTCGATAGCATTGTCGGTCAACATGAGCCCGAACCGGGCATCGTGAACGCCGCCCTTTTGGATATGCTCAAGGGCGAGATCCATTTGGTCCAGCACGCTCGCAAGGAACTTCAACATCGAGATCAGCCGAGGTCGATCTCGTCGGCGGCCTTGCGGGCACGCTCGTCGATAAAATCACTAATGACCCTGTGCTGGCTCGCTTCGATCTGGGCCGTCATGTCAAGGACATCCTGCATCCACGCACCAACGCGGAATCCTGTCACGTCAACGAACTCCCACTGGGCATATTCGTCCATCAGATCCTTGCAGATATCGAACTTGGCAACGCAGATCTCGCCTGCGTAGAAATGGACCTCTCCGCGGTAGGTGTCATCTCCGGGAGCCGACGACAGTCCGCCGTTGCGAAAGACGAGGCGATATGGCCGATCATTGAAGATGAAGTCGTTGGTCGTCACCTCGATACGGCGCGCACCGATCTCTTCGGTGGCTCGGGTGGAGACGATGTTGCTGGCGTCGAACTTCACCCATCTCATGAAGTCATCTCGCTGGCTCCATGCGTGCCAATGGCTCATGTGTTCTGGCAGGCAGCACCCGAGCGCATGCGCTATCCGGCCCTCTCTAACGATCTTGCGCGCAATCTCGACCTTGCGATAAGCCGCGTTCAGCTCCTCATCCGGAGCAACCTGCTGGGCTGCATACGAGGCATCGGCATAGGTTCGGAGCGATGAGGCCAGCTTCTTCGCCGCCTCCTCAAGCTCGTCCTGTTTCGATTTCGGCCCTGGCTTCATCGCCGTAACAACTGGCTCAGCTACCACCCGATCCTGCTTCTTCTTCCAAAACATGCATACCCCTCGCTTCCACAACCATAGCATCATGATTTCAAATGGGGAGGGCCCTCAAGAGGCTCTTGCGTCGTTCGCCACCGGCGACAATCATGTCAGGGTGCAGACGGACCCCACGCCGGATAGATTTCCCTTACGGCAAGCCCTCAAGTTCGTGGTCGCCGTGGCGCGACATCCAAAATCTGCCAACCGGAGACAGTCTTTTCCCTTACAGGATAATCGGCGCAGTCGGGACCAGGCGACGTGCGGTAACACCTCCGCCGTCTCGAGCGAGAACTTCGACGAGGGCAGCGTTCGGCCCGTTGACGAAGAGGTTCCGGAAGACTGGTTCAAACTTCGCATGCGAGAACGTCATCTCAGGCAGCTTGATGTCAGCCAGCGTGCCAGCAAGGTAATCAGCAATCCGAATGAACTCAGCGTACTCGTTCTCTCCGTCCCATCCGGGCAGACCGAAATAGAACTCTGGCTCGAGAGCATCCTGACCATTCATCATCCGGTGAAGATGGAAATATAGGAAGGACAGATCGAAGGCCACTTTATCATGCTTGTCGAACATGGCGTCCCGGTCGCTGATCCAGCGGATGAATTTGGGCTTCTTTTTGACTGCCAGATGCCGACAAACGATCGAGGCAAAAGCTGAACAGAGAAGAATCTGTCGAGCCAGATTGGAATTTGGAGAGCGCTTTTTCATCTCGGTCTGGAAGCTCGCCAGCCGCCTGTCCACCGCGCGGTAATGATCAGCCTTCTCGGGCATCATTACCACCATTTGAGAAACGACATCCCGCATGTCCTGAAGAGCGCCGCGGATGTTGTCGTCGGTCATGTAGTCGCGAAGCAGCTTCGACTTCTTCTCGATTAAGTAGCTGACGCTGAAGACGACAGGGCAGCTCAGATATTCGATGAGGCCCTGCGACGACGACCGAGATCCTTTGATGTCGCTAGGCGCTACCGCCGCGATGTATTCCTCGATGTTCGACTGGGTGTCGTGATTGAGAACTATCGCGAAGGCAAAGGTGTCATTCGCCTTGTTTGAATCTCCGATGCAGTAATCGGAAAAGACGTTCCACGCTAAACCCTCGGGAAACTGCCTGAACCATGCTTCGAGGTCGGCCGAGATGGTCCGGTACACGGTTTCGAGAAGATTGATCAGTTCGAACATGCCATTCTCACTTCACGCCTGCAGTCTTCGGCCGATGTCCAGGAGACGGTTTCGGAGTGTCGGATGTCACGTCGTCGCCGCGACGAGCAGCCAGCTTCGGTTCCTTCCGGAATCCGCGGCCGTAGCGCACCAATCCATAGGCCTCACAGACCTTGGCCGAAAACAGGCGATGCAGCTCCTGCCGATCGTCGATGTTGAAGAACTGGACCACGCCGGAGCGGATCTCGAACACCTCGTGCGGTGTCAGGCCGCTGTTGTCCATAAGAATCACTTCGTCTGCGAGCCTCAGGGCTTCGGTCAGCTTTTCCAGCGAGCCTTTGTGTCGCCTGCGGATATCCGCTTCCGGTATGTCGTGACCGCCCTTCTCAACCCGGCGCTTAACGCGCTCGATGTTCGTCTCGACGGATTCCAGGGCGACATAATAGAGGCCGACCTTGAACCCGGCCGCTTTCGCCTCGCGCATCAGCCGTATGGATTGCTGGCTGCTCAGCGTGCTTTCGAAGATGAAGGATTGCCGGGTTTCGATCATCTCCGCGATCTTGCGGAGAGCTGCTTCGGAGGCTCGCCGTTCCTTCGACTTGCCGTCGTCGGACTCGGGCAATGTATTCGCGATCTCGTCGGCGTTGATCCAGACACCTTCGAGCTTCAGCTTTGCGAATGCGGATGATTTGCCGGAGCCGTTCGGGCCTCCAAGGATTACAAAGGACAGTTCCGGCATGAAGCGATTACTGCCTCATGGCGGCGGGAACGCGCTCTTCATGCTCGTGCTCGGCGCGATCCTTGCGCTCGTTCTCGAGGTCCTTGGCGGAGAGTGGCAAGCCCAGCCGACGACTCTCGGCAAGAGCTTCCTTGCCAATCTGCATGAGGGCTTCCTTGTTCTCGCGGTATTTCTGCAAGAGCATCGTCGAACTCCTATTCCGCCGCTAACATAATGCCTTTGTCCGTCGACTGCAAATTCCAGCTTGTGCCGGGCTCCGCCGGCAGCAGTGCGGCGACACCAAGATTCATATCGTCGAAGGCACGCAGAGGCACTTGCTCGGCAATCCTGTTCGGTGCCATCCTATACAGCCCTGATGTCGCAATATTTGCTATTGCAGTAGAACCGGGAAAAAGTATCAAAATATGCCCCATGCCCGAAACCGTCCCCTCCCCGTCATCTCCCTCAACCCCAGCTCCTGAACGATCCGCCTTGCCCCTTGAGGCGTGACCTCAAGCATCTTGGCCACCATGCCAGCCGAGATTAACGGCCGCGCCATGACGAGCTCCACAAGCTCCGGCAGCCTGGACGAAGTCCGCCGTCCCTCCAGTTTTCGGTCCATCATCGTTTTCGCCAGCGTCAGCCGGTCATGCTCTTTTATGCCGATCTCGGCGGCCGCCAAGTATCCGTGAGCTATGGCGAGCAACCGGGTCTCCCGATCACGGTGCCGGCGCCGGTCGACTGAAATGGTTTTGAGGCCGAGATTGATCGTGGCGAGATGGAGACCGCTGGTGATGCCGGCTTCCCGAAGGATCGACGGGGCCAACAGCCGGCCGAGCCAAGGCGCGTGCTGCAGGACGGAAAGCTCGTTCCAGGCATCGAGGGCGACGATCGCCTGCAATACCGCCGGCAGGTTTTCGGCTTGGCGCAACACGCCCCGCCATTCGTCGAGCCGCGCGTCTTCGTCCCAATCGAGATCATAGATGATCGGATCCTTCTCGGCCGGACGGCTACCGCCGCTCCGGCCAGGCCGCGTGGCATCCTCGATCGCGGCCTCGGATCGGGCCAGCATCGCATCGATGGCGGCATAGTCGACACCGGGAAGGTCTTCGATGTCACCATCGTCCCCCTCCCCTTCCGGATCGGCGGCGACCGCGGGTCGAATGACGCCGGTCGGCCTCACGGCCTCGGGGCCGGCCGAGTTAATGTCCGATGTTTGTCGCAGCGTTCGGATACCGTCTACAGATAACGCCCAGTCCGGCGCCTGCGCAACGATGCGCCGGCGGGTGCGCAAAACGTCACGGGCGATGGTGAGTTCGTGGGTTGGGGTGCGGATGTCGCGGGTGGCGTCATGGAGGACGAGGTCTTCGAGATGGACGAGTTCGCCATCGATCCAGAGCGAGGCGCAGGCGTCGGCGAAGTTTTGGCGTTCGAGGAAGCCGGCGCCGACGGTCGAGCGGGCGATGCGCTCGTCGAGGCGCGTGAGCGCGACACCTGCGTCGAACGCCGGACGGATCAGGGCTGTCACGCTGATTTTCGTGAGATCGTAAACCATTGAAATCATGGTAAATGATTTGCTAAAGGAAATCTATCTTGGCGTTTGGGTTCGCCACTGGATAGATTGCACCAGCGCATCGCTGGCCATCGATAAGTACCCCTTATCGAAGATTAGCCATCTCAAGTGACTTTCAAGCTGTCTCCTATCGCAATCGTTATATTCCACGCAATTTTGATCGAGAACGAACCGATATCCGAATCGCAACTCTCCGTCCGCAGCGCCAAAACCAAGGAACTGGCGCGTGCGCTCGCGCCGGGCTGGCACGCCGGCCAACAAGCTCGTCGAGCAGGCGTTGGAGCACTACGACAGCGAACTGCGGAGCCAAAGCACCACCATCCGCTCGACGCCATCAGGGATATTGCCGCCGAAGGATGCGGCAGCGTCCCGGCCGGTGCGATCTCCAATCATGAGCGGCGGATGTTCTCCGGCGTTGCGGTGTCAGGCGAGCGTCCGAGGAACGCGGCGAAGCGTCGAACGTGGCGAACATAGTCCTGCTGCGTGTGGGTTCCCAAGCCCCATGAGCGCGTTGTGCAGCATGCGCTGGCGAAGCTGACTGTTAGGTGCATCGGTCGATGGGTTCGCGAAAGGCTATGAATACTAAGCCATCTCAGGCCGTGGTGCCCCCTCTCGCGAAGCAGGTTCGTGCATGAGGGCGCGAAGCGGCCCTTCAGCAATCGAACTTTCCATGTTCCCTTCGGGCAGCGGGCCGAAGGGGAGCATCGGTGGTATTTGCTCCATAAGAAGGGAAATGTCGGCACGACCCCACCTGCCCTCACTGCATCTCGTTTACGTCCGATTCTTGAATCGCGCGCCGACACCGCCACCGTTCTCCGGAATGAATTCAATGCCGGCATCTTCCAGCGTAATCCTGATCAGTTTTAGGTTTGCCGCCGTAATCGAAGGCTGCCCGTCACCAGCTTCCGCGCGACGCACTGTCGTAACACCAACACTTGCAGCCTTTGCGAGATCTTCCGCGGACCATCGGAGCAGTGCCCTCGCCGCCCGAATTTGGGCTCCGGTTATTCCATTCATTTTTTTCAATTTCTCATTGAATATTTTACGCCAAGGTGATATGAAAACGCCCATTGCGGCTGAAACCGGTGTTTGCACCACCGGCTCCAGCCTGACCACAACCAAGCTTACGGGAGCTCGGATCATGGCTGATTCCGACAATAGCAGAACTTTGCCTCCGGTCACGCTGGAGAACTGCAAATCCGTTCCACCTCATCAACTTCCTGAACATCATCGCCTGCGCACCTATGAGTCGAAACGGGATTCAGTGCGCAACGACGCCCGAGATTGGGAGCGAACGGCGCTATAGCTGACGAATAAATTGGCGCGCATCCGACATCTCACCTGGCCGATCGGTTCCAGAAAATCCGCGATTTCAACATCGAGCACAACCGGAAGCTTCTCCGGCATCCCGATTGTTGAGTTGTAACGGGCGCACTCTATCAACCGATTTAGGAACGGTCGACTCCTGTTGGAGGCCGAGTTGCTGTTGCGTCGGCCGGCGTTTGCGTCCCGCCATTTTCAAATCCGCGCCAATGCAAAACGCCGGGGGGTGAAAACCCTTTCATCGCGACAATGCCGGCTACGCCAAGAATCCACAGAGGGAACTTCATGATGAAACAAAAAAACAGACTTCATCCATTTCTGCTTTCGGCGGTGCTGGTATCGCTCGCATTCTGCGGGGCTTTGTCGGGACAGGCCCAAGCGCAGGAATTGCGCGTCGCGACGGCCTACAAGCTGATGACGCTTGATCCGCACTATGCGAACCTCAACGAAAACACCTCGCTGCTCTCCCATATCTACGAGCGGCTCGTCTATCAGGATGAGCAGTTGAACCTGAAGCCGGGTCTTGCGACATCCTGGGAGAGGCTCTCGGACACGCAATGGCGATTCAGGCTGCGGGAAAATGTCAGGTTTCAGGACGGTTCCCCCTTCACCGCGAATGATGTCGTCTACACGATCGAGCGCATCCGGGATTTTCTGAAACCGCCAAGCGGCGGCTTCCAGTCCTATGTGAGCGGGATCAAATCGGTGTCCGCGCCCGATCCCCTGACCGTCATCATCGAGACGAAGACCAGCGCTCCGACCCTGCCGCTGGCGTTTTCCTCGATTTTCATCATGCCCAAACCGCCGGTAGGCTTCCGGACCACGGAAGAGCTCAACGCCGAGACACCTCCGGTCGGAACCGGACCCTACAAATTCGCGGGCTGGAGCTCCGGCGAGACCCTGAAACTCGCCAGAAACGACGATTATTGGGGAGGAAAGCCCGCCTGGCCGACTGTCACGTTTCGGGTAATCGAGAGCCCGGCGGCGCGCGTCGCGGCGTTGACAACCGGGGAAGTCGATGTCGCGGATGCCATCCCGGCGCGCGACGTGGGGGCCCTGAAGCAGCGTGGCGCGAAAATCGAGAGCGTGGGGGCGGCGCGTGTCAACTTCCTCCAATTCGATGTTGCGAGCGAGACGCTTCCCGGCGTGACGGATAAGTCTGGTGAACCGATCGCCAATCCCTTCAGGAACCCGATGGTGCGAAAGGCCCTCGCCATGGCGACGGATCGCGGAATTCTGACCGACAAGATCCTGGCGGGCTATGGCACGCCCGCGTCACAGCTCTTCCCGGCCGGCTTGCCGGGCACGTCCGCCAATCTCGTCGCCAGCCCGCCGAAATATGATGAAGCGAAGGCGCTGCTTGCCAAGGCAGGCTATCCGGATGGCTTCAATCTGGTTCTCGCCGGGCCGGCCGGTCGTTATCCCGGCGACGGCGAAACCTTGCAGGCGGTTGCCCAAAGCTGGGCCCGCATCGGCGTGACCGTTCGGCCGATCGCCGCCCCGTTCTCGGTCTTCAACACCAAGCGCGCGGCGGGCGAATATGCCGTCTGGTATGGCGGCTGTTCGGGCGAAGCCGTGGACATCATGCTCGACGCCCTGCTGGCCTCGCCCGATCCCGAGCGTGGCACCGGCGCCCTGAACTACGGCAACTACAGGAACGAAGCGTTCGACAAGATGCTCGCCAGGGCAGAGAGCATCCGGGAGGGGCCGGAGCGGAACAGGGCGCTTGCCGACGCGACGGAGTTCGTCATGGCCGACCAGCCGATCATCCCGCTTTACCATTTCCATCACATCGTCGGCCACGGCAAGCGTGTCGGCTCCTATGTCATGCATCCACGCGGCTGGACCACGGCGATGCAGACGCTTCCGGCAACGGAGTGAACGATCATGGCCTTGATATCAGTAGCAATGGGGAGGCTGTCACAAGCCTTCCTTCTCCTCCTGGTCATGTCAGTGATAGGCTTCATCGGCATTCACAGCGTCGGCAACCCGGTCTTCAACGTCGTCAACATCGAAACCGCCACGCCCGAGGATATCCAGCGCGCGACGATCGCCCTCGGGTTGGATCAACCTGTCTGGCGTCAGTACCTTCTCTTCATCGGCAATGTCGTCACGGGGAATTTCGGAACCTCGTACATCTATCATCTGCCGGCCTTCGGTCTGGTGATGAGCAAACTGCCCGCGACGCTGGAACTGGCGTCGATCGCGATGCTCGTGGCGGCACCGGTCGGAACCGTGCTCGGACTGCTTGCCGGCAGGCGGAATGGGACGCTCCTTGACCGAACCATCCTGAAGACGAGCGTGTTCGCGCTCAGCATTCCTTCATTCTGGCTGAGCATGATGCTGATCCTGCTCGGTGCGATCCTGACGGGCTGGTTTCCATCCGGCGGCAGAGGTTCGACAGCGAGCCTGCTGGGACAGGAATGGAGCTTCCTGACCTGGAACGGCCTCTGGCATCTGACCCTTCCCGCACTTGCCCTGGCAATACCGAACATCGCGTTGATCGCACGCCTGGCACGGTCCGGCACGATCGAGGTCGAAAGCCTCGATTTCACGCGGTTTTGTCGTGCCAAGGGACTTTCATCGCGCAGAATCCTCTTCCGCCATACGCTTCCCAACATCAGCGTACCGATCGTCACGGTCATCGGCCTGCAATTCGGCGGCATGCTCGCCTTCGCGGTGGTCGTGGAATCGATCTTCGCCTGGCCAGGCATCGGAAAGCTGCTGATCGATTCCATCCAGCTCCTCGATCGGCCGGTGGTGATGGCGACATTGACCTTCATTTCGGTCGCCTTCGTCGCGCTGAACGCCCTTGTCGACCTCTTTTACGCCGTGCTCGACCCGCGCGTGCGCCTTTCCGCATGAAGGTGACATCATGAAAGCCGAAATCATCCGGGTGCTGGGAAAGCCCCCATATGGCCCGACCCTGACCCTGTCCAAGATCGTTCTTGCGGCGTATGTCCTGCTTGCCCTCGCGGCGCCGGCCATCGCTCCGCAAAATCCTTACGACCCGCTGCAGATCTACGGATGGGAAGCCTCTTCTCCTCCCGGCACGACGGGAAGTGGCGGCTATATATACCTGCTCGGGACCGATGGCCTCGGCAGGGATATCGTCAGCAGCATCCTTTATGGCTTGCGCATCAGCCTTCTTGTCTCGATCACCAGCGCCGCCATCGCGGCCCTGATCGGGCTTACGGCCGGCGTCAGCGCGGCCTATTTCGGGAAGTGGGTCGATGTCGCTATCATGCGATTGGTCGACCTCCAATTGAGCCTGCCGACAATCCTCGTCGCACTGATCGCCATCGTCACGCTGGGGCCAGGGATCGATCGCATCATTCTGGCGCTGATCATCGCTCAATGGGCGACCTATGCCAGGGTTGTGCGCGGCGTGGCGCTCAGCGAAACCGGCAAATCCTATATCGACGCGGCCCGGCTGATGCGGCTGCCCACGTCCCGGATCATCTTCCGCCACCTGCTTCCCAACAGCATCGCGCCAGCCGTTACCCTCATCCCGATCGAGGTCGGCCATGCCGTCGCGCTGGAGGCGACATTGTCGTTCCTGGGCCTTGGTGTTCCGATCGACAAGCCTTCCCTGGGCGCCACGGTCGCCAACGGATTTCAGTACCTTCTGACGGGCCAATACTGGATCAGCCTTTTCCCCGGCCTTGCCCTCGTTGGCCTGATCGCAAGCATCAATCTCGTCGGTGAAGACGTCCGACGCCGCCTCGACCCAAGGAGCCGTTCGATATGACCCTTGAACCCGCGGACATTCCATTGCTTGAGGTGAAGAACCTCGGCCTTCGCTATCTCTCGGCGTCCAGTCCTGCGCCGATCCTCCACGACGTCAGTTTCGAACTGGGGCGCGGCGAAATCCTCGGCATCATCGGAGAGTCTGGCGCCGGCAAGTCGACGCTGGGCAACGCGATCATTGGCCTGCTCGCGCCCGAATTCCAACGAACAACGGGAACGATCCAGTTCGATGGGAAAGCCGTCGGCGCCGCGGATGACAGCGGATCGAGCAATGTCCGGGGACGGCGGATATCCGCCATCTTCCAGGATCACACGGCCTCGCTCGACCCGCTAATGAGCGTCGGCGCGCAACTGGAGGAAACGATCCTCGCAACAAACGAAACGCTTTCGAGGCGTGATGCCCGTGCACGTGCCCTCGAACTCATGGCCCGTGTGGGCATTCCGGAGCCGGACCGACGATACCGCGATTATCCTCACCAGTTCTCCGGAGGACAGCGGCAGCGGGTGGTGATCGCGATCGCTCTGGCGGGATCTCCCGACATCATCATTGCCGACGAGCCGACATCGGCACTGGATGCGACGGTTCAGAAGCAGATACTCGGACTTCTTAGAAACCTCGTCGAGGAGACGCATGTCTCGATCATTCTGGTCACCCATGACATGGGCGTCATCTCCGAGATCGCCGACCGTGTCCTCGTCATGCGAAACGGCCGGGTGGTGGAGCAAGGTGTCACCTCGACCATTCTCGAGGCCCCGCGAAACGCGTATACGCGCGGCCTGCTTGCCGCGGTTCCGCGGTTGCGGATCTCGAAACCCGTGCCGGAGAAGAAGACCGGCCGGGCCCGGACCGCTCCTTCCAGTGACTGCGACCACAAGTCCCCCACCGTGACGGCGGAGGGTGTTTCGAAGGCGTTTTCCCCTCAAGGGCTACATTGGCGCCCTCATCAGGGCACGATCGGGTTCGCTTTGCGGGACGTGAACATCCAGATCGCGCGCGGCGCGATCACGGGAATCGTCGGGGAGAGCGGAAGCGGTAAGACGACGATCGGCCGCATCGTCGCGGGATTGGACACGGCACCTGCCGGGAAGGTCACGATCGGCGACAATGCGTTCGACGTTTCGCAGAACGGTCGTCGAACCGGTCTGCTAGGCCGGGTCCAGATGATCTTCCAGGATCCGGCGGTATCCCTGAATCCCAGAATGACCATTGCCGAGACGCTGCGCGAAAGCATCCGGTTTGGTGCCGGTCTTGCACCCGGTGAAGAACGACCGGACATGATGGCGATGATGGATCGGCTTGGTCTCGCCCGAAGCCTGGGCGACCGTCATCCGCATCAGCTTTCCGGCGGCCAGAAACAACGCGTCGCGATCGCACGCGCATTGCTTGCAAGGCCTGAGATCGTGATCGCCGACGAACCGACATCCGCATTGGACGTCTCGGTTCAGGCCGAAATCGTCCAGCTTCTCAAGGAAAGCATCACGGAGCGGAACATATCGATGATCTTCATCTCCCATGACCTTGCGCTGGTGCAGGACCTCTGCAGCGCCGTCTACATCTTCAGGGATGGCCGGGTGGAAGATTCCGGGCCTTCAGATTTCATCTTCTCACAATCCCGAAACCCCTACACGCGGAGCCTCATTGACGCCCGGCCCCATCGCTTCACGCATTGATAAATCAACGGACCTCCACCGCGCTCAGCCGCGAATCCCAACAGCCAATTCTCAGGAGACAGTGGCGCGTCGTCGCCACAAAAGGTGACATATGAATGACAGGTTCACATTGGCCGTCACTGGCCAGTCGCTGATAAAGCAGGATGTCCGTCACGTCCGCACTCCGGCTTTTCAGGACGTACAGGTCGTACTCCGCAAGGCAGATCTCGCCTTCACCAATTTCGAAGGGACAATCCGTGGAAAACATGGCGGGTGGCCGCTCAAGGGGTCGTTCTTCGGCAGTAGCGAGCCTGTCGTGCTGGACGCTCTTCAGGCCATGGGATTCCAGGCGCTTTCACTCTCGAACAATCACGCCTTCGACCTCGGCCCGTCAGGCGTGCTTTCAACGTTGGAGGAGGTTGGAAGGCGAGGCTTTCTCCATGCCGGCCTCGGCCGCAATCAAGCCGAGGCCGCTCAGGCCCGCATTGGGACGATCGGGCAACGGCGCGTCGCCATGGTTGCGATGGACGGCGGACCTGGCCCGGATTTCATGTATGCCGCGAACGCGGACAAGGGTCGCCCCGAGCGTCCCGGCGTGAACCGGCTTCGACTGTCACAGCTCATCGAGGTCGACCAGGCCGCATTCGAACAGATCCGAGCCGTCCGGGACAGGGTCGGCTATACCGCGATCGACCTTACCAACGACAGCCAGCCTGACGACCCCCCTCGCCTCGATCCGGAGGCCGAGATCGGAATCGCGCGCGGCATCTTCAGGCGATCCAACCGGTTCGGTCGAAGCGTGAAGATCGACGAGAACGACATCAGGAGGAACCTCGCTTCGATCGCGTCCGCCGCCGAGGATGGCTGCCTCGTCATAGCTTATCTGCATCACCACCATTGGGCCTCGGACTGGTACCAGGTTCCCGAGTGGGTCAGCAGCGTCGCGAAGCGATGCATCGACGCCGGTGCCGCCATGTTCGTCAGCCACGGCGCGCCCGTTCTGCAGCCGATCGAGATTTACCGGCGGCGGCCGATTTTCTACAGCCTTGGTAATTTCATCTTTCATGTGAGATCGGAAAAGTCGACCTGGACCGCACCGGAGGTATGGGAAAGCATTGTCGGGTTATGTGCGTTCGGAAAAGACAATAACCTGATCGACATCGCTTTCCATCCCGTCGTCATCGGTGGCGATGACGCACTGAAGAATAGCATGCTGGAACACCGATTGGTTCCGCATCTGGCGACCGGGTCCAGTGCCGAGAGGATTCTGTGCCGGTTTGGCGAGCAATCCGGCAAGCTCGGGGCAAGGATCGAAATCTCCGATGGCGTTGGCCTTCTCCGCGGCTAGCTGGAGGGGGCTGCGCATAGCTTATCGAGCCCGGCCTGCTTTCCGCCCCTGAAAGCGGCGCGGTAGTCGACCAGGTTTGCTTCCGGAATTCAGTCAATGCTCAGCCGCAACGACTTTCAAGGTAATCACGATATTGGCTCAGGTGGAACAAATGGGAATTCGTGACGAACTCATCAGCCGGTTTTTCCGGTATGTTGCAATTGAGAGCCAAAGCAATGGGCATTCTCCCTCCTTGCCATCTTCGCCGGGGCAATCCGAGCTCGCCTCCTTGCTAGCCGACGAACTACGCGCGCTTGGCGTTGAAGATGTCCTGCTCGATGAGCAAGCGATCGTAACGGGCGTGAAGCGCGGAAACAGACCAGACGCTCCGAAGATAGGTTTCATCGCTCATCTCGATACGGTCGATGTCGGCCTTTCACCGGTCATCCGGCCACGCCTCGTGCGTTTTGAAGGCACGGATCTGTGTCTCAATCCGCAGGAGAACATTTGGCTACGCACCGCCGAGCACCCGGAAATTCTTGCCTGGACGGGCCAGGACATTATTGTCAGCGACGGAACAAGTGTCCTTGGTGCGGACAACAAGGCTGCAATCGCGGTCATCATGACACTGCTTGCCAGACTTGACCCCGCAGTAACTCACGGCGATATCTTCGTCGCCTTCGTGCCGGACGAAGAGATCGGGCTGCGCGGCGCCAGGGCTTTGGATCTCACTCGCTTCCCATGCGACTTCGCTTATACGATCGACTGTTGCGAACTTGGCGAGGTGGTGGTCGAAAATTTCAACGCGGCATCTGGCGAAATCGTCTTCACCGGCGTCAGTGCGCACCCAATGTCGGCAAAGGATGTTCTCGTTAATCCTCTCCTGATGGCGCTCGATTTCATTTCCTGCTTCGATCCCAGCGAAACGCCGGAATGCACCGGGGAACGCGAAGGCTTCTTCTGGTTCAGGGAACTTGTCGCGAACGAGAGCGAGGCAAGGTTGAACGTGATGATCCGGGATTTCGACAGTGCTGAATTCGAGCGGCGCAAGGATCGAGTGGATACAATGGCGAAACTGATCAGATCGAAATATCCCTCGGGCAACGTTCAGTGTAGCCTGACCGATACCTACCATAATATCGGCCGCTATCTTCACGGCGATCATCGCGCCGCGGAGCTTCTCTTCAATGCTCTCCATGAACTCGGGATTGAGAAAAAGCTGATCCCCATGCGCGGCGGGACAGATGGCGCTGTCCTTTCCGCTCGCGGAGTGCCCACGCCGAATTTCTTTACCGGGGCATACAACTTTCATTCGCGATTTGAATTTCTACCCGTCCCTGCTTTCGAAAAATCATTCGAAGTCGCAGCAATGATTTGTGCATTGGCGGGAGCGACGAAGCGCGGCGCCCAACACGTCCGAAGATGATTGCGGTCACGCGACAAAACGACCTAGCCGCCGCCATGATTGTCGAAAACCACTCTCGCCCGACACCATTCGATCCGGACTTCACCGGGCGCGGATAGAATAATCGCGTCGCCATGGCGCGATGAACTGGGGATCGGCATGGAGTCACGACCCGAGTTATTTGCCATTAGCGACATACCGTCGCAGAGGGACCATCTGGCCCAGGGGTTGCTATTGACCGCTGGTATCCACACGTCATTGTCTGCTGCAAGCAGCCGGTGAAAACCGGAAGCTTGTTGTAGGTTCTTGTACTAATTGCGTATTATCGCATTTATCCTGTACGCGAATTTGAATTCGGCAACGTGCGATTGTCTTGCATGGCGCTCATTGCACGTCTGTTGCTTCTCCCCCAAAAGCACCCTCCAATCCGCATGGTCGCGATATCGTGAGTTTCAAACGCAATTATCGCGGATGTTAAACTTGCTTTGTTGCTTATTTGTGACAAGGGGGTCATGGCGATGCGCGGGGACAGTTCCAGCATAGGGAAAATTGTCGAACTCACAGACGCTGCGACAAGCGAAGACGATCTGCGAAGCATTGTTGAGAAAATCGTCGAACTCTATGGACTGCGACATGTCGTTTATCATGGTTCTCGAGCCTCCGACGAACTCGCAACGGAACCCATCCTCCTCTGCACCTATGAAAAGAACTGGATCGACCGATATCTTGAATGCCACTACTTTCGCATCGATCCTGTCGTACGCTTCGCGAGCGAACGCTTACTGCCTATTGATTGGTCGGAATTACCTCACAACACACCCGCTGTTAAACGCTTCTTCGGCGAGGCGCATGAGCACGGCGTCGGTCGCAACGGCATGACAATACCAATCCGCGGCCCATGCGGAGAACGTGCTCTTTTCTCCATCACATCCGATGTCTCAAATCGACGATGGCAACGTGACCGAGCGCATTATGCGCGCGAGTTGCAGGTCTTCGCCCACTGTTTTCATAATCGAGCGGTCGTCTTTCACTCGGCAAATCAGGATCATTCAATCGCACCGCTTTCGCCGAGAGAGAGGCAATGTTTGCAGCTTCTTGCCCAAGGTAGGGCGCCGAAGCAAATCGCCGCTGATCTGCAAATCTCCGAGAGCGCTGTCAGGCTTTACACCTCCACTGCGTGCCGCAAGCTCAAATGCAAGAACAGGAATCATGCAATTTCGCGGGCCACCCGCCTGGGGCTGATTCATTCATTATAGACTACCGATCCAATGGCGTGAATCTGTCGAATTTGCCAAATTGAAGAGGTCCGGGGTGGCACTAGCCTTCCACTGTCAACCGACAGTGGGGAAGCATGATGAGGGTAATCTCAAATAGACATCGCGGTCTTTTCCCTGAAATCTTCAGGGAGATGCATCGCGCTCGCGCGATCATCTTCCATGACCGGCTTGGATGGGATGTGAAAGTCGAGAACGGGCTGGAGATGGATTCCTACGACCGCGACGAGGATCCGGTCTACCTCGTCGCGATGGATGGCCATCGCGAACAATCCACGGCTTCTCTCCGCCTCCTTCCGACAACCGGTCCCACGATGATCAAGAACGAATTTGCCGACCTGTTCAAGGAGCCAATTGATATAGCGAGTCCGACCATCTGGGAATGCACACGCTTCTGCGTCCACCCAATGAAAGCCCCGACCAGCGGCGACGCTTCAGCTAAACTATTACTGGGACTTTATAATCTTTGCCGCCTCTCCGGCATCGAAAGCATCGTCGGGATCTATGACCGCCGGATGACGCGGGTTTACTCTCGGATCGGCTGGTCACCGTCCCCCTTGGCTGTCGGCCAACTGGGGAAGGAAGAGCTTGTTCTTGGTGCCTGGGACGTCACTCCGGATGCTACGAGTAAACTGCGGTCGCATGGAAAGTCATTGACACCAGTGACCGACTTCCCGCTCCTGCCACTGGCGCTTCCGTCGGCTACAATATCCAATACAGCGCCAGACAAGGAATCCGCAAAGTACAAACACATCGCTGAAGCTTTCGTGCCGGTCTCACGTGCAGGATACATCGCAGAGAAGGTCTGCGCCCGCGCAAGTGACTATTGCCGCTTGATCGGCGCCACGGGCGCCGATACGCTGCTCGACTTCCACGACGCGCGTGCGATCCTGAGACCGACTGATGAAGGTCTGCACTTCCGGGTCGAAGCACAGGCCTTTATTACCTTCTATGGTATCCGGACACTCTTGCAGGGAAGTCTGTCCGCCATCACGACGTTTCCGGGCGGAGCCGTCGAATGGCACCCTGGTGGCAGCGTACCCTTCGACGCGACGCAAGGAGGCTCCGAAAACGAGCAAAGCTGGTTGGGCGGGAGATAGCCACCGTGTTGACACACCGGGTATTCTTTCGCCTATTCAGCGCCGAATGGCCAACTGGTACTCGTGTTCGTGGTTCTGGCGTAGCACCTTTTTCTGCAAGGCCGTGGTATGCCTGTGGAGCGGCTGAAGCAATGCGCCTTCTTTCGCGAGAAAAGTCCAGCGTAGAAATGAAGCATCCGAACTGCCGCACGAAAAGCACAAGGGCTCCCCTCCCGATGGGCCGCTCGTTATCTTGCGGATCAGACGGGAGCAAAGCTGTTGGTGGTGACAGTAGCGCGGCTGCCCGTGTTAGGAAGCCGTTATTTCAGTAGTGGGATTGTGGAATCGTAAGTCAGTTGGAGACATACCGAACTGTTTGCGAAAGCAGGTCGCAAAATACTGGCTCGAAGAAAAACCGCAGTCGAAGGCCACCTGCGTCACTGACTTGCGGCCGTTCGATGCCAGCATCTGACGCGCCGCCTCCAGCCGGATCATCTGCAAGTAGCGCGACGGCGTCATATTGGTGAGAGACTGGCAGTGTTTGGAAAACTGCGTGCGCGAAAGATTGCACTCGGCCGCCATATTCTCCAGCGTCCAATCGTCATCAAGTGCATGCCATAGCCGTCGCAGGAAGATGTCGACGGTGCGCCGCGACGTGGCAAGGGAACTGTCAAGCTCGGGCTGCTGCGCCTCCAGTTGGTTCTTGAACTGCAGCAGCATCATCGAGATCAGCAGACGCAACCGCGTCTCGCCGCCCTCTATATCGCCGGTCGAGACCACCTCGGCAATGTCCATGAAGCTGCGAACGACTTCGCGCGAGGCGGTGTACCAGGGCTGCTCGTTCTTGGACAGCAGTTCGGTAAGCCGGGCCTGGTCGCGTTCTGGCCAAGCGATCCAGTCCGGCCACAGCCAATCCTCATGTGGCCGGCGCACGCCCATGTCGAATAGCACCCAGATGATCTGGCTGGGCGCGACGAAGGGATCACCGAAAGCATGCAACTGCCATGGTCGCACCACGAACATCTGCCCTTCCTGAAGCTCGTATCGCTGTCCGTCGAGCGTGAGCGTCAGCGTGCCACGAGCGAGATAGGCGATCTTCACTCCCTCGTTGCAGTGTTCCGTCAGCCCCCAGTCCTGCGGTCGGGTGGCGTCCCAGCCACCAACGGAACAGACCTGCGGCAGCGCGTCACCCAGATCGCGGCCAGGATATCCGCGGCGTGTCCAGGCGCTCAGCGTTACTTTACCTTCGAGCGAAGCATCGAGCAGATCCCTGCAGTTTCCAGCGTAAAGCAGCGCGCCCGGTTCGCGGAAAACCGCCGGCCGCGCCACCGCGCTCGCCTTGTCGCTTCCTGCCATCGACATCTCCTCCCGATGTTCGAGTTTTACCACTTGCCAATTTTGAACGCATTTCAATCGCGCATGAGCGATGCTGTCCTCCATCAGTATCCGTGCCCGATTAACGTCGGTCGATGTGAAAAAGTCAATGATCTTCGCCTGTTCCTTCCTGAGGAGAGAATGGACAGGACGTCTGGCCGGGCCGTGCTGGATGAAGTGAGAAAAAGCAGATCGGAAACCGTCGGTGAAATTCAAACGCCGGTATTCCGCAAAGAAGGGCATGCGCCCACGGGGGAGGAGAATGCAGGTCGGTATCAATCTGTTGTGCCTTTCGGGGTTTATTACCGAGGCACATTTGCCGCAGATCAGTCGTCTCAAGGAACTGGGCTACGACGGTGTCGAAGTGCCTGTACTGAGCGGTGATCCAGCACATTACGCCTGGCTGGCGAAGGAGCTGGATGCACTCGGCCTGCGCCGAACATCCACGTCGGTGATCCCTTCCCCCGATGCCAACCCGATCAGCAGCGAGGCCGAAATACGCCGCCGGGGGCTAAAGCATCTGGATTGGATCATGGACTGCTCTCTCGCGCTGGAATCCGAGAGTATTGGTGGCCCGTTCCATGCTCCAATAGGGGTCTTCACTGGCGCGGGGCCCAGTGTGGACGAAATCCGCTATGGCGCGGAAGCGCATCATCGCATGGCCGAGGTAGCCAAGACCAATGGCATCTATCTAAGCCTTGAGCATCTCAACCGGTTCGAGACGCACTTCCTGAATACGATGGAGCAGGCCAAGGCCTATGTCGCGGCTGTCGATCACGACGCCTTTACCATCATGTACGACACGTTCCACGCCAATATTGAGGAGCAGAAGCAGTCCGTAGCGATCGCTACAATCAGTGGCCATATCGGCGTGCTGCATATCTCGGAGAACGATCGTGGCATTCCCGGCCGCGGCCACATCGATTTTGCGGAAATATTCCGTGCGATCCGCAAGACCGGTTTCGACGGCTGGGTAACGGTGGAGGCATTTGGCGGCGGCTTGCCGGAACTGGCGGCGGCAACCCGCGTATGGCGGCCGCTTTTCCCCGATCACGAGACGCTGTTTTCGGAATCGATAGACTTCATCCGTTCCGGATGGGACGTTGCCGTATGAGTGGTGAACCTGTCATCGAGATGCGCGATATCGGCAAGCGTTTTCCCGGCGTTGTCGCCCTGAAAGGTGTCAGCTTCGCCTGCCGTGCAGGCGAGGTTCACGCGCTGGTTGGCGAGAATGGCGCGGGCAAGTCCACGCTGATCAAGATCATGTCTGGTGTTTATCAACCGGACGAAGGCGAAGTACTGGTCGGCGGCAAGCCGGTGCACTTCCGCCATCCGGTCGATGCCCTGAAAGCCGGCATTTCTGTCATCTACCAGGAGTTCTCGCTGCTGCCGGAACGGACAGTGGCGCAGAACATCTTTCTCGGGCGCGAGACCACCCGTAACTTCATGCTCGACAACAAGGCGATGCGTCAGGAGACCCGCCGCGTGCTCGACATGTTCGCCGCCAGCAAGCGAATAGACCCCGATATGCTGGTGTCCGAGCTTGATGTCGCTTCACAGCAAATGGTCGAGATCGCCAAGGCCATTTCGCTGCACGCGAAGGTCCTCGTCATGGACGAGCCAACGGCGGCGCTGAACGAGACCGAATGTCGCGAGCTGTTTGAGACAGTTGATGCGCTGCGGGCGCACGGTACGGCCGTGATCTACATCACGCATCGCATGCGTGAGGTGACACGGCTCGCCGATCGCGTGACTGTCCTCAAGGACGGCGAGGTCGCGGCGCGCTTCGAAAGCCGACCGGAACCGACATCAATCGTCCGCGCGATGGTCGGCCGCGACATAGCCGATTTCTATGCGCCCTTCGCGACGCCGGAGGAGATCGGGACTACGGTGCTTTCCGTACGTGACGGCGGAAACGGCGCTCTCCACGGCATCGATTTCGAGCTCAAGGCCGGAGAAATCCTGGGCTTTGCCGGCATCCAGGGGGCGGGCCGGGCCGCACTGGCGATGGCGATCTTCGGTATGCGTCCCTTCGAGAGCGGAACAATGACACTCGCCGGAGAGACGGTTCAATTTACACACCCGCGGCAGGCGATTCGCGCCGGTATCGGCCTTCTGCCTGGCGACCGCAAGGGCGAAGGCCTGACACTGATGCAGTCCGTTCGCGATAACGCCATGCTGACGCCGCGCGCCTTCGGCTCGCTGCTTGGCGGCCATAAACGCAACGGCTTCATCGATCTCACCAGCATGGACACGCTGCTTGACCGCCTGGAGGTGAAGGCAGCCTCTTACGATCAGGACATCCGCTTTCTCTCGGGCGGCAACCAGCAGAAGGCGATCGTCGCCCGCTGGCTGGCGCTCAAGCCCAAGGTGCTCGTCTTCATCGAACCGACCCGTGGTATCGACATCAATGCCAAGGCCGGAATCTACCACCTGATGCGCGAGCTCGCCCGGGCCGGGGCGGGCATCATTATGATCTCATCGGACTTACCCGAAGTGATTGGAGCAGCCGACCGCATCCTCGTCATGCGCGAAGGCATGATCGTA
>NZ_LNTU01000006.1 GCF_001558695.1 Paramesorhizobium deserti | reverse complement strand
CCGACAGGGACAGATTGCCTCCGGCGTTGAAGCTGCCGCCCGTGGCCGAAATCGTCGTGGCGGAAAGCCTCAGATCGGTTTTTGCGGCAATCGCACCGGAATTGGCGACATTACCGACATTCATATTGACCGAGCCGCCGGAGATCAGCGCGCCCGCGACGGTCAGATTGGCCTTGTCGGTGTTGGCGACATAGACGGTCGGCACCAGAACCTCGATGCCGTTGACGGTCTTCTTCTCATACCAGACGAGCGTTTCGGTGAGATTGGCGACGAGTTCCGGCGAAAGCTGCTCGCCAATGGCGAGGCCGTTCTCTTTGGCAAAATCGGCGCCGCGATCGAGGAGGGTCTTCATCTGCTCGATGGCATCGCTGCCGGGGATGAAGGATCCCTTGCCCAAGCCCTGATTGACGAGTTGGCGAAGCTGCTGGTCGATCAGCTGGTTCTCGAAATAAGCATCGCCCAGGAAGGGCACCTCGCGCTCGGGCCTGTAGCCGATCCGGTCGATGAAATATCCCGAACCGTAGAACTTGCTCACGTCGAGAAACTCGGCGCGGGTCTCATAGAGGAAAGTCTGGCCGGGAATGGTGCCGCCAAAGCCGCCGGAGTTCGGCTTCGGCGCCGCATTGCCGAGGGCGGCGACGAGATCGGCACCGACGAGCGGCGTACCGTTCGCCGACAGCCCGCCAAGCGCCACGTTCGGTGTGAACAGCGCCCCGCCCGCCGTCAGTCCCGCCAGCGCTGACGTGGGATCGCCCGGCGTGGTCGAAGGCGCAAGACTGGCTCCGCCGGCGATCGAGCCCGGTGCGGACGTGTTGTTGATGTCACCGAAGCCGCTGATATCGAGCGCGCCTCCGGCCTTGATATTGCCGGCGGCGAACCCGACGGTTTCTACCTTGCCGGTGATGGAGGTGCCCTGGGCGATATCCCTGGATGGATCGCGGTCGCCGTCAGCGTCATAGGCCTCGCAGGCGCCTTGCGCGTTGCATGTCGTCGTCGTGGTACGGCTGAGCGTCACGCCCTCATTGTTCAGCACCTGCCCCTTGAGAACGGCGTCGCCCTCTGCTTCGATGCTGCTGTAGCTGTTGTTGAGGGTCGTCGCGTCGATCGAGAGATTGCCGCCGGCGCGGATCAGCGCCTCGGGCGCAAGCGGCCCGTCGAAGCGATCCTCACGGACGGACTGGCTGATATTGGAGGTCTCATTCCATGTGTAGGTCGTGCTCGTGTCCGCCGGCCCGTCAAGCCAGTAGGCTACGACGAAGTATCTGGAAGGGTTGGTGGGATCGAGGATGGGAACGCCGTTCCCGTCCTTCGGGACGCGCTGTTTGATCCAGTCGTAGATGGTGCCCTGTCCTACAGGTCCATTGGCGGATGTCCAGGTCCAGGCGTGGTAGGATGTCCCGTCGGCAAGCGTGGCGAGCGACCAGAGCTGGGACTCATAGTCCGACCAGAGCGGTGGATAGTAACCGGGATAAAGCTGCGGTTTGTCATTCGGGTTGTCGCTGTAGAGATAGGCGAAAGGCTTGCCCGCCACATCGGGATTGAGCACGAAACCCGAGATCTCGCCCGACGAGATGAGGTGCGTGCTCCAGGTGGGCGTCGTCACGCGCTTGTTGGTGAGGTTCTCCGTCAGGATCGAGACGTCGTTCTCCGCCCGGACCAGGCCGGAGACATTGGTGACGGACCGGTTGCGGCCGCCGCCGGCGTCTGCGGCGATCGCGAGATCGTGACCGACGAGGATGGCCCCCTGATCGTTGAGAAGATCGCCCGCCACATGAAGCCGGCCGTCATTGCCCGCATAGATCAGGCCGGAAGCCGTGTTGGTGAGATCGCCGGAGATGTTGAAGGTCAGGTCGCGACCCGCCGCCAGCTGACCGGTGTTGTTCAGCGAGGCGAGCGTCAGCGTCAGGTCGTTGGCAGCCAGAAGCGCCGTCGCGGAGGTCGTGGTGATGGTACTGGCGGAGATCGCGATATCGCCGCTGCCACCATCCGCCGTCACGGCCCGGATTTTAGAACCCGACGCGTCCACGGAACCCGTCAGGTTGAGCGCGATGCCGCCAAAGGTCAGGGTGCTGCCCGAGAAATCGGCACTATCGGCATTGACGGTCAGCGTGCCCGCCGTCGCCAGCTTGCCGCGATCATTGCTGAGATCGAGGCTCTGCAGTGTCAGCGTGAGATTGCCTTTGGCGACCGTATCGCGATCGAGGCTGATCGCACCCCGGTCGGCCCGCAGGTTCGCACCGGCGAAGCTCCGCAGGCTGTCATAGGTGATGTCCCGCAGCGCATGCGCCGTCAGATCGCCGCCGCTCGAAAGCGCACCGGCAACGATCGAACCGCCCGTCGCATCGAGCGACATCTGCCCGGTGCCCGCTAACCCGGTCCTGAGGATCAGCGAACCGCCCGATTGCTCTGTCGCGGCGAAATCGACGCCCGAGACCAGCGTGCCGATGTCGATCGAGCCCGCGTTGAGCGTGGCATTGCCACCGGCGAGCGATTGGCCGGACAAGGTGAGCGTACCGCCAGCCGTCAGATCGAGAATGCCGTGGCTCAGGGCGTTGGCCGACAGATTCCCGGTCGCGGAGGCAACCATATTGCCCGAGGAAAGCAGACGGTCGGCTGTAAGATCACCTGCCGTTGCTGTCAGATTGAGCGCATGAGCAGCGTTGGCAGGAACAACATTGCCGTTGTCGAGTGCTGCCAGATCGACACCGGCAACGACAGTGCCGATATTGATGGAAGAACCCTTGATGACGATGTCGGAACCCGACAGAAGCTGACCGCTGATCGTCGTCGTGCCCATGATATCAGCGGTGCCATGAGCGGTAACATTGCCGGCATTGAAGGTCCCGGCATTGGCCACCAGATTGCCTGCCGATAGCAGCGTGCCGGCATCAATCGCTCCGGCGCCTGCTTGCAGCGCTATATCTCCGGAACGTCCGACGACAATCGCACCGTTCGGCGAAGCCTTGCTGGCGGCGAAATCGACGCCGGAGATAATCGCGCCCGCCTTGATGTTGGCGCCCGTGATGCTGACATCACCGGCACCGAGAAGCTGGCCCGAAACATTCGTGTTGCCAGCAATCGCAACTGCGCCGTGGCTCGTGATGTTTTGCCCAATAACCGATCCAGCCGAAACATTCAGATTCCCTGCTGAAAGCAGCGAAGCAACGTCAACCGCGCCGCCGGACATCTGCAGGCGCATGTCGCCTGTTGTTCCGAGAGAGATTGCCCCATTGGCAGCATTGGTTGCGGCAAAATCGATGCCGGAGACGGCACTTGTCGCCTTCAGAGAACGGGCGGAGGCCACGAGCGCGCCACCGGAAAGAATGTCACCACTCGCGATATCTGTCCCGGCGGTCAACGTCATGTTGTTGAAGCTGATGAGAGCGGCGGCGGCAATCGCGCCCGACGTCGCCTCAAGCATCAGATCGCCGCCACCGGCCCTGGCGGTGCCGGAAAGCGCGATATTGCCGGTGGCGGTTGCGAGGCTGGCCGCGCCGTCGGCAATGACCTGTCCCGCCGTAATGCCATGCCCAGCTGCGAGGACCGCGCTTTTGCCCGCCGACACGCCGCCGGCCGAGATCGCCCCCGATGACGTCAGTTCGACATGGCCGAGCGCAGCCACGTCGCCTGCAACCGACAGCAGGCCATCGCCGCTCCCCAGAATGACGTCCTCTTCGGCCGCGACCGCCTCAAGCGTGATGCCCTTATCGGCCTTCACCGTCACACGCTTCTTCGAAGTGACCTTCTTCGCCTCGACCTGCCGGCTCTTCGACTTGATGTTCACCCCGTCGCGGCCGGACGCGTTGCCGAGCGAGATCCTGCCGTCGGCCGAGAGCGTCAGTTCGCCGGCGTTCGCCGCCATGTCGCTGCGCATCCTGACGCCCGCGCCCTTGTCGGTGACGACAATCCTGATGCGGTCGGCCTGCATGGCGCCGAGTGCCGAACCGTCGATGGCGAACTCTCCGGCATCGTCTATCCCGTCGATGGCCGTTGCTTCACCCGTGGCGTAATCGAACTTCTGTCGTCCCGCCGAAAGCCGCAGGTTCCTGGCCACCACCGGTCCGTCGATGCGCACCGTCCGCGAGACGATGTCGAACAGATCGACCGCGCCGTCACCGGAGGCAAAATTGCCGCCCCTGGAACCAAAGGTGACGTCCCCGCCCCGCACGGTGAAGCCGCTGAGCCTTCCGCTGCCGTCAATGTCGGGCGTGCCGGTGGTCAGCGTCGCGCGTGGCGTGTTGATGAAGCCGCAGCCATCGCAGGTGATGCCGTTCGGATTGGCGATGATGACATCGGCCCTGCCGCCGAAGACCTCCGTCGGACCTTCGAGCGCACTGCGGTTGCCCGAGGTCACCTCATTGAGGATCACGCTTGCAGGGCCGCTGTTCCGCAGGTTCGGGTTGCCCGGCGTCACGCCGCCGAGCTTCGACGTGCCGAACTCGCCATTGTGGTTGTTGAGGATCAGCCCGGGATTGCCGACATTGAAATTGCCATATTTGTTGTGCGACAGCCCCTGCCCGTTCGGCGTGACGATATCGACAAGCGGCACACCGTTCGGCGCGGCGCCGATACCGGGTCGATTGGTGGCCGGCGCACCAGCATCCGGCGTCACCTGCTGCGCCTGAACCAGCATCGGCTGGAAGGCGAGAAGGCCGCTCAGGAGCGTGGCTGTTGCCTTGCGGGCAAAATTGGCAGGATCGAACCAATGAACGCGATATGCCGCCCCTTCACGGATCCGGGATACATGTGAAAAATATTGACGGATTGCAAAATTCTTCATGGCCGATCCTGCCTCAAACATTCATCAAAGAGACGCGGCGGCTGATTGCCGCGTCATGCTTTAGTTTCTGACTTTCGCCGGCTGCGTGCTGCGGGGATCGTCAAGCTTCTTGTAGATCTCGGTCAGTTGGGACTTGGGCGGGCTGCATTTCTTGCTCCGCGCGATGTCCTCGAGAACCTTGTTGCGATTGCGCAAGGCATCGATCTCCACCTTCTCCGGCGATTTTGGATCCATGAAGAAAAAGGCCGGGAAAAAGAACACGCCGGCCGCCCCGAGGGCGATGTTCTTGCCCTGCGCCTGCGTGCGCTCTTTCAGCGTTGTCAGAATCTGGCGCTCATTCGCCGCGAATTCCCGCGAGATGCCGGCACAATCGAAGGCACTGTCCGTCGGATTCGTTATGGCAACGGGATGCGCCTCGCGCCCTCCGCAGCCGGCCAGGATCAGGCCCAGTCCGACCAAAACCCCCGCACTCGTCTTCCTCACGATCCTCTTGTCCCCACGAAACATCTTCCCTGCTCCTGTCTGCTACTCACCACCTGAGTGATGTGCTTACGAAAAAAATGTCCTTGTCCGCCGCTTCGGCGCTCGTCTTGAAAATCCTGGAATAGCCGATATCCGCGCCGACCTTGCCGCCCGCCAGGCGCATGCCGAGCGTCCAGCCGGCGATATCGCCGCCTTCGATGCCGAAGCGCTCCTGTTCAAAAACATGGCCGTAATCGAGCCCGGCATATGGGCGAAGCTCGCCGAGCCCCTTGGCGAGGAAGGCATTGTCCGCCCATGGCATGGTGCGCCAGGTGATCTCGTTGCGGGTGAAAAAGCCGTTATTGCCGAAGAGCACGCTGTCGCGGGCGCCCCGCACATTCGAGTAGCCGCCGAGCGAGATCTGCTCCGCCCCGAAGAGATTGTCGGGCGAATATTGCCCGTTGATCATGCTGCTGAACTGGAGGTTCTGGCCTGAGAGCTCAAAAGGCCTGGTGACGCTGACCGTGCCGGAGAATTTGGAGAATTGCGGATCGGCGTCGCCCGCACCCGGCTCGCCGCGCTCCACCGCGCCGAAGATGCCAAGCCCCTGGGAATAGTTCAAGTCGAACACCCAAAGCCCGCCGAGCCAGCGGCGCGAATGCGAGATGCCCAGATTGGCGACCGTATATTCCCGGCTGCCCACTTCGATGCGGCTGCCCAGCAGGAAGTTGTTGGTTTCCTTGTAGGTGAGCCCGGCATTGAGCGTCGTGATGGAATCCTTGTCGCGCAGGATCACCCGGTCGACATTGAAACCGAACTGGCCGGAGTCACCCGATGTCTCGATATCCCCGAAATTACCGGGTACCGAACTGTGGTATTTGTAGTAGGAACCGTTGAGCGAGAACGTCCAATAGCCATAGGGAATGCTGAGCGACCCCGAGATGCTGTTGCCGCGGCCGATGCCATCATCCGGCCAGGGATAGTCCGGCCCCGTATGCTCATAGGTCAGCGACAGGAGATCGTTCAGATTGGCGAGATTGTCCATCTGGAAGGAGACGGAGCTCCTGGAATAGCCGGTCTGCTTCTGCCCGAGATTGCTGTTGGCCACCGAGAAGTGCCACGGCAGGCCCGGCTGGTTTTCGACATTGAGGATTGATGTTCCCGGCTCCCTGCCCGGCAGCATGGAGGTCTTCGCATTGTTGGAAGAAAGCCGGTTGATCTGGTCGAGCCCCTGCTCGACATCGCGGATATTGACCGGCCTGCCCTTCATGCCAGGAAAGGCGGTGGCGATGAGGCCGGGATAGGCTGCCGGCTTGCCGTTGAGATAAATATCCGAAAGCGCGCCTTCGGCCGCCACCAGGCGCAGAACCTTCGTCTCTGCGATATTCTGCTCGGGCACATAGACGCGGGAGGTGATGTAGCCTTCCTCGACATAGAGATAGGTCAGCTCCTTGAGCAGCGCATTGATATCGGCAAGACCGATGCACCTGTTCTCATAGGGCTTCAAGACGGGTTCGATCGCCATTTGCGGCAGCAGCGTTATGCCCTCGACCTCCACCCGTCTGATCTCGAAACATGGTCCTTTGCTTGGCCCTTCCGCCTGTTCCGGCCTTTGCTGCTCGGCCTGCCGCGTGCCGCGCGGCGTTGTCTCACGCAGCATCTCAAGCCGCTGCTGGAGTTCCTCCTGTTCCTGTGCTCGCATGAAATCGTCGGCTGGCGTCGGCCCCGGCGATTGCGCAAAGGCGGAAGAGCCCATCAGGATTGCAGAAACGGAAATGGCAAGCCGGGGCACGGCCGGGCGAAGACACTGCATGATGTTCGCTCCCGGTTCAGTCCCTGGACGGCTTCTGCAGTTCGGCCAGAGCCTTGGTCAGCCCCTTCAGGGAAAAGCGCAGATTGATGTTCTGCCCATTCATCAGCCGCAGATGCGCCTCGCCCGCATTGCCCTTCTGAAGCGCGCCGAGCATCTGGTGATCGAGCTTCTGCTGTGCCCAGCAGCCCGCCTGGTTGCAGTTGCGATAGGGAATGGTGACAACGTCCTTGCCGTCGGCGGACAGGCCCAGCCCCACCGGCAGGACGACGTTCAGCGGCACCAGCGCCGTCAGCAGGAGATCATTTTGGGACGGCTTCTTGCCTGCTTCCGGTGCGGTCCTGGCGATGGCGAGCGTCAGGATATTGACGTTCTGTTCGCCCTGCCTGACCTGCGCGATCTGCGCCACCTCGCATTGCGGCACCGTCTTGCCGTCCGCAGCCTTCACATCGACGCAGCGATGATACCAGTCATCGAACTTTGTCACATGCGGAGCGCCAGCCGCAGGTTGTGCCGGCGAGGCCGTGGCGGGCTGTGGCGGCGCTGATGGCGCTGTTTCGGAACCCTGCGCGAAGGCAGAAAAGCACCCGCTAATACTTATCCCAATAAATAGGGAAAATCTGTAAATCCAAAGCCTTATCGCCGTCACGGCTAAACCTCAAATAGAAATCAAATATCAGCGGCTGGTAATCCCCCACAACCCAGAGCGTCAAGTCATTGCGGTGTATATTGCATCACAAAACACCGTCTGTTGCTCAAATACCGCAGTTCAGATGGTCAGACTGCGGTCTTTCCATGTGAGCGCGCCGATCAGGATCGACGAACATACTGTTCCATAGCCTTCTGTCCTAGCGCTCCTTTGGCAGATTGACCGGCATTAAATCTGCCAAAGGGCTAAGGCGCGATCGCAACCGTCTCCCCTATCAGCAACGGGCTATTGCAGGAGCTGATTTCCTCCTAGTTCTGTCTCATTTTGAGACAGGCAGAAATTACAATTTCCGTCATCGGCAACGCCGCTTCCCATCCCAAACGCTGCGCGTCAACCTCTCGAAATCGATTGTATCAAGCTTCATCTTCGACTTCGACATCGCAGCGCTCGTGGCGCTCCTTAACCCTGATCGCCTTCCGCCGGTAAATTATTGCCTTTAGCACGCGGCCCGTACCCACATTTGGGAAATCCTACGAGGTGACACAAACCATATGCGTGATAGCCGCAGATGCTTCTGGGTAACTAGCGCTCGTGGACAAAGGGTATCCATAGTTTGACTGCGGCGATTGCGACGAAGCCGAGGTGGGAAATCCTACGAGGTGACACAAACCATATGCGTGATAGCCGCAGATGCTTCTGGGTAACTAGCGCTCGTGGACAAAGGGTATCCATAGTTTGACTGCGGCGATTGCGACGAAGCCGAGGTAGGATTCCTTTGTCTTGTCGTATCGGGTTGCGACCCGCCGCCAGTTCTTGAGCTTGTTGAAGAGGCGCTCGATCTGGTTGCGCCATTTGTATTTTGCTTTGTCATGCGGGATCGGTTCGCGTCTGTTGCTCTTCGCCGGTATGACGGCCTCGATATTGGCACTGGCGATCTCCTCGCGAATGACGTCAGCGTCATAGCCCTTGTCGGCGAGGAACGCCTCGATCCGGTCGGAAATCATCCGGAACAACGGTGCAAAGCCCTGGTTACCGTGCGTTTGTCCGGGCGTCAGGACAAAGCCGAGCGGTCGCCCCTGCGCATCGCACCGGGCATGGAGCTTGGTGGTGAAGCCGCCGCGCGATCGGCCAAGCGCCTGGGTCTCTTGAGTCCCCTTTTTATGCCGACCGCACAATGATGTGCCCGGACGATGGTGCTGTCGATCATGTCGGCGCTTCGATCCCGTTCGACCAGTTCGGCCAAGGTTTCGAGCATCGCCTCGAACACGCCGGTCTCGATCCATCGTCGGTAACGGCGGAAGACGCTGTTCCATTTGCCGTATTCGTCAGGCAGATGCCGCCACTGGGCTCCGGTGCGCGCCATCCACATCATACCTTCGAAATATCGACGATTGTCCTGGGCAGGGCGGCATCCGCGCCCTCGTTCTGAAGGCAGTAGCGGCCCAATCACCGCCCATTCCTCATCCGTCAGACCTATCCGTTCGCCCAAAGCTGCCTCCAAATGGCAGCCTTGAATCAAAATTGGATTCCGCAGTCAACCTTTGTCCACGAGCGCTAGCCAATCACCGCCCATTCCTCATCCGTCAGACCTATCCGTTCGCCCAAAGCTGCCTCCAAATGGCAGCCTTGAATCAAAATTGGATTCCGCAGTCAACCTTTGTCCACGAGCGCTAGATTTATCTCTTAACTTTTTCTGGAGGAATTGCAGTAAGTAATCTGACAAATTCCGCTCCAATGTCTCTCATCCAGATAAATGTAACCTGGGCGGTTCTTTGCTCCATGGTTTTTTTTCTGGTTTCTTCGTTCATCCTAATTACCACCCCAGTTATTGGTGTCATCTGACTGTATCTCGTCCCATATTGGTCTGTTCGCTCTAGGGTCGCAGTCGTGGAGTCAAATTTGATCTGATCAGCCAACCGATAGGCGTCCGATCGATAGAACCCAAGCGCCTCCCTAAAAAATTTAGCTTTTGGGCCACCCTCTTCATGGTAAGGATGCAGCAGATAGCTCTGGAGTCTACCAATAACACTGCCCCGCTCATCCCTTGCTCTACGATCCTCAACCCCTTCCGTCATCTTCACCAGCAGTACAGTCCCTCCCTCCCCCATCGCCGGCCCCTCCTTATTTGCCAGCAGAGGATATGGGGACCTAATTGATGGACGCGGAGGATCCCACCAAATCGGTTCATTTGGATATTCCTCCCAAAGTTTCATCCAATTCTTGAACTGGTTGGACAACGCGCGTTCTTGGGCTTTCAGTTCGGCGGTTTTCTTTTCTTGCTCGCCCCTAGCCTTCGCTTCAGCACTGTTTTCCCCGTTTACTTCTTGTTGTTGTCTTAGCGCTTTTTTTTCTGCCCTCTTCCCCATCAACCCGCTCGGATCCGTGTACGTCGTCGGGTTAGCGCCGACATAGGCATAAAGGTTCGGCCCGTCGATTGTCCCGGCCGGGTCTGGTGTGAGCCATCGTCCCATGGAGGGGATGTAAGTTCGCATGCCGATGTGGTAGAGACCGGTGGCTTGGTCGCGTTCCCGGCCGGTGAAGCGGTAGCGCTTGATGTCGAGGTCGAGCTGCGAGCGACCCTTGGCCAGCGCCGTGCCGCCATAGGGAAAATATTCCTCATAGGTGATGAGGAGGCCGGCTTCGTCGAGCTCGATGGTGACCGAGGACTGCTTGTTATCGAGCTGGTAGCGCCATTGCGGTGTGGGTTCGGCATCGTCGCGATCGATGACTGCGAGGCGCTCTTGGCCGGCGCGGACGCTTAGGCAGGAGCCTTCGCCCGTTACGGTTTGTGTGCCATCGGTGATACGGGTGCGGCGAATAAGGATGAGATTGCCGATATAGAGCGTGTCCTCAAGCGTGGTGCCGCCATTGTCCAGCCGGCGCAGGGTCTTGCGCCGGCGCTGGCCGCCGGCGTCATAACGGTAGAACTCGGCGTCGTCATCGGCGCCGCTGCGCGCCACCAGCACCGCCGAGGCCATGTGGTTGCGTTCGTCGAAGGTGATGGCGGCAAGGTTCGGCAGGCGAGTCAGATTGCCCGAAAGGTCGTAGAAATCGTCCGGCGAGAGGCCCGTCGCGGTCTCGGTCGGCACCGCATGGTTGGAGGTGGGCGAGACGGCGAAGCTGCGGGTCCAGCTCCCCTGGCCAGCGCCGCCGTCGGCCGCATGGCGGATTTCTATGAGATTGCCGGAGCGGTCGATATCGTAGCGCTCGGTATAGGCGACGAGGCGGGTGGGGTCGTCGCCGGCCCCTAAGCCCGGCACGCGAAGTGCGTCCGGTGCGGCAAGGCCGGCTTGCTGACGTCCTTTGGCGATGCGCAGGCGGTAGAGCGAATCATAGGTATAGTCGCTGAGCGGCTCGGTGAGCGCGTTGTTCCAGTAATCGTCCGGATCGACATTATGGCGGATGCGCGTCACATTGCCGACCGGATCGTAAGTGATGGCGTCGTCCTGCAGCACGGTCTGATCTGTGTCGCGTGTCGTCGTGATGGCGGCAAGGCGCAAGGTGTCGGGATCATAGCGGCGCACCGTCGCCACGCCGTTAGCAAGCCGCGTCTCAGCCTCCACGCCGGCGGCCGAATAGCGCCGTCCCGTCATGACAGAGCAGGGGGTGGCCGTGCGGCTGTCGGCGAGAGAGACCGCCTTGAGCCAGCCATTGCAATAATAGACCGAGATTTCGACGCTGCCGTCGGCATTGATGATGGCGAGCGGCCAGCCGCGCCGGTTATAGACGGCGCCGAGCTGCCATTCGTCCGCCAGCATCCTCACCTTGTCCGGATCGCTCCAGTCGATGGGTCCGCCATAGGCGGCGGGGAAGCGGCGCGTCTCCTCGGTCGGCTCGCCGGTGAGGCTGTAGGCGGCGATCAGGCCTTCCCCGGCCTGATCGCGGGAAATGACGACGCGGCCGCGCGTATTGAAGGCCGCATCCGTGCCGTAAACGAAGCTCTCAGCCTCGAACTCGGGGCCCGCGCTGGTGACGAAGAGGCCGACGGGCCGGCGCAGCGTGTCATAGGTGTGGCGCAGACGGGTGCCTTTATTGTCCCAGCCATAGAGTGGATTGCCGAGCGCGTCCCCAAGCATCAACTGCGTGCCGGGCTCGTCTTTGCCTCTATCGCTCGAAGTGACGCTGACCGGTTTGCCGGCCATGTCGTAGCGGCTGACTTGATTGTAAAGGGAGGTGGCCGCCCCAGCATAGAAGCGCGGATCGGCCAGCGCCGTCACGGCGCCGGCGATGTCGCGCCAGGTTCCGGTTTCGAGAGTGGCGGGCTCTTCGGCCGCGGGATCGCCTGGATCGGCGAAGACCTCGATGCGGCGCTCCAGGATGTCGCGGCCGAGCGGATCGAGAAGAAAGGTGGTGGGGGTGCCGTCGAAGACAGCCGCCTTCAGGAGGGCGTCGTGCTCGTCGGCGAAGGCAGGACCAGTATTGCCGATATGGGTCTTGTAATAGGGCGAGGCCGTGACAGTATCGTTCTCATCGAAGACCACGCGTTCCCAGGCGTGATATTCGATGCGAGAGAAAAAACCCGGTGGCGTGTCGCTGCGCACGAGCCGACCGAGCGCGTCATAGCTGTCGCGGGTGAAGGGCGCGTCCGGCCGCGGCACGAAATCGGGCTTGGCCACGACGAAGGGATTGTAGCGCTTGATCGGCTGGCCCCGCTCGTCATAGGCGACCTGGCCCGTGACGACGAAGGCGTCGTCCGCAGCGCCGTCGCCGCCGGCGTCCTCAATGAGGGCGGCGGCATCGACCCTATCGAGCCGAGCGAGCGGTCGCAGGCTGCCGTCGACGAAGGCGAGAGAGGCACTGATGCGGCGCGGCTCTGGCTGCCATGCAGCATCGGCCGGTCGCTCGGCCCTGTCGGCCTCTATGGAGATGCCGTAGACCGGCCCGCCGCCCTTTGAGAAGGCAAAGAAATCGATGAAGTGATAGCTGCCGGCGCCCTGCAGGAATTTTTCCGGGTCAGCCAGAATCTCGGCGCGGCCGGCCGGCATTGTGTAGACATAATCGGTCAGCGGCCGGTCGCCGACCGCCTCGTCGAGGATGGTGCCGTAGTGCGAGACGGCCACCATGGTGCCGAGTGGCCCATAGACGGTCTCGGTGCTGTTGCCGTTGATGTCGGTGACCCTGAACGGCTGGAGCGCCTGGTAGTCGATCTCGGCCTCAATGGTCTGCCCGAGCGCATCGATGACGGAGGTGATCTGCAAGAAGTAGCGGTCGTAGCCGAAGACCGTGACGGCGCCGAAGGGGTCTGTCGTGGAGATCGGGCTGTACCAGGTGGCGGCATCGCCATAGGCGCGCCGCGCGTCCGGGTTCCACCAATAGCCGTCGGCAAGGACATAGCCGGCGCCTTGGCCGTTCAAGGCTTCGAGCATGGCGGGCTCGACGCGTGTCCCGAAGACATCGGTGACGAAGGCTTCGGGAAACACCGCCATGTGCTGCTCATAGAGCAGCCCGGGCGCGGCGATCTGGCCCAACGGCAGGGGTGCGCTCTGCGCACCATTCCAGTAGACGTTGCGTGTCCATTGAAAAGGGCGCGCCTGCAATGCGCCAGGCGTGAACGGCAGGCCATAGGGGATGATCGCCGCAGGTTCGAGCGCGGCGACGACGGCGCGGTCTACGGCAGTGAAATCGAGGAATGCCCCAGTGGTGTCGAGGCCGCTGATCTCCAGCACCCTTTCCTCATATTGCAGGCCGATATAGCGAAACGGCTCGGCCGCCGTATCCGGATGGTTGACGAAGGCGTTCTGCGTCGCTGTGACGATGAGCGTTTTCTGCTGTGGCGGCAGTATCTCTCCGCCGACGGGTCGGCGCGGATAGGCTATTGATGCCGAGCGCAGAACATTGCCGAAAGCATCGAGCGCCAGATTGAAGCCGTCGGTGACGCGCGCCTCTTCGCTCGAGCCGTCCTGCTCGGTGCTCCGGCTCTGCCGCTGTGTCACCCGGAAGGCCGCTGGGCTGTCGCCGATGCGTGGCTGTAGTAGTGTTACCAGATAGTTTTGGGCCGAGGTCTGATAGGCCACTGGCTTCGGTATCCCGTTCTCGCCTATGCCGGTGACCGAGGTCGCCGCCTCATGGTCCTTGAGAGCCCAGTAGGCCTCACGCACGGTGTCGCCGCCGATGGCAAATATCTCTGGGGAAAGAACATCCGGCGGCACCAACGGTGCATCCTTGAAGCCGGGCAGCGGCACCGAGCGTGCCTCCTGAAGCACGGCAGCGCCGGTGTTATACCAGTACCGCGCCAGACAGGGCTCCAGCCCCTCTTCGGCTGCGGCCACGGCGCGTTGAGCAGGAAAGTGCCATAGATCGTCGGCAACAGTCTGGCTATCCTGGCTCTGCACATAGGCGAAGCCGCGGAATTCGCGCTCGACGGGATCGAAATAGCCATCGGCATATTGATAGCGCCGGATGCTGACGAGACCGGTCGTCGCGTCGGTGACGGCGACGGTGTCGACCACCTGCACCACCATATTCAAAGGCGTTGCCCATGGTCGCCCAGCACGGCGATCGGCCAGCTGGAAATGGGTGGAGCTCCGCCAAGTCAGCCGGGTCTCAGCGCCGTAGCCATTATCGATGGTAGCAAGCAGATACGGCTTCTCGCCGGTTGCGAAGGACAGGGCATGGTGAACGACCTGTGGCTCGGCCTTGCTCACCACGAAGGCACTCTGTCCGTCCCCGAAAACATCCGCCCAGTTGATCGTGTCGAGGTCGTTGACGCGGAACGGCACGGCGACGATGAGTGGGTCGGAGAAGGCGTTGCCGCTCTCGTTGCGGTGAATGGCCAGATGCGTGGAATAGACGAAGATGAGGTCGTCATAGCCCGAGCCGGTGATGTCGGCGAAAAAGACGCGCCTGGAGGTCAGCGCCTCGCCAAAGCGTGGCACGTTGGCGAAGGTCACCGGGGCGCCGAAGCGGCCGTAGCCGAGGGTCGGCCACACGGTGAGCTTGCCGTCGGTCAGTCGCACGCGGTGCTGCAGCCCATCGCCGAAGACATCGGCGAATGTGACAACTTCGCGCTCATCCTGCCCAGGCGCGGCGGCGAAACCCGGTACGACCGCGCGCAAGACTGGCGGATCGAAACCGCGGGTACCGTGCGATGCATAGACCCGGATGCGATCCGGAGCGGCTTCGATCATCAGGTCCTGTCGGCCGCTGCCGCTGAGGTCGGTGATGAGCATGCCCGGCTCCGTCATCTCCGGCGCAATGCCGGCGAAGGGCACGAATGTCTCCCAGCTACCGTCATTGTTGTTGCGGTAGAAGCCGGACCGCTGCGGCACCTGCACGACGAGGTCCTTATGGCCGTTGCCGGCAACATCCATCAGCACGCAGCGCCCCTCGGCGAGCGCGCTATCGGACGGAAAGTGCTTCGGCGGCAGTGGCGGCTCGTAGCGCCCCTCGCCAAGCGCCCGCCAATAGGCGAGCACCGAGGTATTGTTGTAAAGCACGCCGGGGATGCCATCGCCGTAGAGGTCGACAAACTGGTAATGGTCTCGGCCCGGCAAACCGGGAATTGGCGGCAGGTCGGGCACCTCGAGCTGCGTGAAGCGGCTGGCAGCAGGATCGAAGCCGCCGAAGCCGAAACGCATCGCGGGCATCGCCTCGCTGATGAGACGCCCACTCTTCTCCTTGCGCCAGCCGATGCGCTGCGCCGAGGTGAGCATAGAAAAGTAGGGCGTCTCATCATAGTTGAGAGCGAGCACTCCGGTCAAGCAACTGCCGACCCCCACTTCGTCAGGGAAATGGTGCACCGTCAGGATGTTGCGGCAAAGCCGCCAGGTGCACAGCTTGAAGCCGGGACGATGGCTCGAGAACGGATCGCGCCGCACCGGCCAGGGCCGCACCGGTGTGAGCGACGGCAACTCGTATTCGCCATAGTCGAAGAGAACCTCGACGGCGAAGCGCTCATCGCCCGTCTCCGAGCGATAATTTCCGTAGCGAACCGACTGGAGGTAAAGCTGCGGTCCGGGCAGGCGGTCGCCAGGGGGCAGGCCGGCGCCATCCTCGCGCTTGTAGCCATAGACGGTGCGGTTACCCTTGGCGTCGATGCGTTCCGAGATCAACCATTGAAAGATGTTTTGCACCGCTGCCGGGTCGGCGATGCGGCTGTCGGCATCGGCTCCATAGAGCGTCGTGGCGTTGTCCGCATCGACAACCTTCCAGAACGATGTGCCGTCCTCGTCATGTTGCCACCATTCGATGCGCCTGTTGCCGGTTTCAACACGCTCTCTGTAGCCGATAACGGTATAATCCCCCTCCTGACGCTCGTCGGCCACCCAGTCGTCGCCGTTCAGGTCATAATGTGGAGTGAGTTTGCTGCCCGAAAGAGCGAAGCGGTCGCTGCGGCTGTAGCGTGGGATGCCCTTGTCGGTAAGGCGGGAGACGGAGGCGACATCAAGCGAAAAGCCGACGCCGAAAGGGCCGTTCTCCCGAGTGCCGCCATAGCTGAGCGCCAGGGCCGGTGCGTTGTCCCGCAGCTTTGGCGCCTGCACCGGCATCGAGAAGGAAGGGGTTCCGGAGTTAAAGCTGACCTCGAAATTCTCGCCATAGCCCGAAACCAGGCTGCCCTCCTTCACCTCGATCCTGGGCGTCCCAATCTCGGGTACATCCTGCATGACGACACTCTCTTCAGCTCTTGATTGAGAATCCTGAAACGGCCTTCACCTTCGCCTCAGGCGCGGCTTTGCCGGTTTATTTAATCAGAGAGGTTCACGTCTCCCATGTAGTAAAAAACGATCTCCATATTCTTCAACGCATCCGCATTCAGCTTGCCGTCGGTTTTCAGTGTAGCGGGAGTATTCCTGAGGTCGAACACGACCTCGACCGGCCTGGACGCCACTTCGCTGACGGACGGCGCCCCTGCCTCCTCGAACATACAGTTCTTTGTGTTGTCCGGTCCGATATCCACCTCGACAATCGTCTGCTTGCCGAGATTGACGCTGATATACGATCCGGCAACGGGCTCATTGGCGGACAAACGGATGTAGAAGCCCAGCAGCTTGGCCTTGTCCACGTGCGGCGGCACGAAATCGGCGATGGGTAGTGACAGGGTCTGCGTGTCCGACGTCTGGCCGACGGAGGCGAAGAAGAGCCGCCAGGCGTCGTAATACATCGAACGGCAGTCGATATATTCGAGACCCGCGAATCTGTTCAGCTCAGCGAGCTTGGCCACCTTGCGACGAAAGGCGTCACCGCCATCACTGGCCGTGTATTTCAGGCGGATGATCACGTCACTGATGGCATCGAAGGCGATGTGATTGGTGCCCTTCGGAAGGCTCAGCCGCCAGGACGACACGGCCCCGGTGCCCTCGAAAGGCAAATAGCGGCTGTCCTCCAGGTTGAGCGCGAAAAGGCCACTGTCCTCCTGCCCGTTCGACAGCACGATCTCCTGGTGGTTGCGCCAGTTGCTGCGCATCGCCGAGGCCGGCGGCACCGTGGCGTCCTCCTCTCCAAGCAGGAACTTGACGGCATTGAGCCCTTGGTTGTCGGGCTTCAGGACGACCTGGTTGCTGAGCTGAGTCAATGTCCCCTTGATGTTCCGATAGGGCCCTACCACGCAGGGAATCGAGACCGAGAGCGTCTTGATCTTGCGGCTGTAATGACCGGGGAAGTCATGGTCGAACAGGCTCTCGGAGAATTCGAAGAAGCACTCGCCCTTCTCGCGTAATTGGATCAGGGCTAGGGGGTTGATCTCCATCAGCGAGATTGTGCGCTCGATTTCCAGCGACCGCGGCGCGCCGAGCACGCTCGCCGCCATCTGGGTGAGCGCCAGTTGCAGACCATCGGCCGAGGTCAGGCCGCGATGAGCAGTGTTCCAGTAATCGAAGGTCACAAAACGGCGATCACTGTTGTATTCGAATTGATAGGCCCGCTGCGCCGTCAATGCGAGCTGATGGGCGAGCATATAGATTTGGAATTGAACGCGGCCGATCTGATTGGCCATCCATTGATAGAGCGCCTTGTTGGTGAACTTGTCCTTGAGGAAGGTTGCCCGCTCCCGGTTCTGCCGGACCGTCTCCTCGTGAACGTCAAGCCCCTGCTTGACGAGGGCGATGCGGATGGAGTTGGCTTGAATTTGGGCGTCGATCTGCGCCACGTCATGGGCGGCGAGCTGCTCCTGCAGGCTCCACTCCTGGGCGCGGCGCTCATAGGAGGCGAGGGTCGAGATCTGCTGTGATGCCGCCAGCGTGAGCGCTCCTGCTGTCTCGAGCACGCCACCGAAAGCCATGAGGGAGTTGCCGATCTGCGTCCCGCCGTAGGTCATGGCGAAGGGCGAGCCGACCTGGGGCGCGGTAAAGGCGATAGATGCCCCCGTCTTAACGACCGAGCCCATTATGTTTAAGGCTTGTCCGGCCAGCATGCTGTCGAGGCTTGCCTGCTCCCGGGCCGAGATGCCGTTACTGATCAGCCCGGCATAATAGGACTGCCGGTCATGCGCGCTGGCGAGGCTTTCCTCAAGCGCCTTGCCGTTGGTCTCGGCCTCGGCGATCTCTTGCTCCTTGATCATGGTGGTCATCTTGAGGAGCAGGTTCTCCTGCTCCGTGGCCAGCAGGCTCAGGGCCTCCGCATCCTGCCTTTCCAGCGTCGACAGCAAAGCGGCGTTGAGGCCGGCGAGTTGGGCGACGATAGCCTGGGTCCGCTCGATGAGGAAGCCGAAGCGATAATGAGGCACCCCTTCCGCCAGGGCGTTCGCCAGCGCCGCGGCCCCGCCGCCGGCCATCGCCTGGATCAGCATCGCCGGGTCGATCGGCGGCGCGAACAGCGCCAGCGGCACCGTCTGCCCGTCGATGTTCATGCAATGGCGGATTTTGAACAGCCGGTCGTCGACACGATCCCAGTATTTCATGAAGTCCGCGTTCTCCGGCACCGCGAAATAGGCGATTATATCGTTGACCGGCTGGCTCACGTAGCGGGCATTGTCGTCGGTTCGGTAGAGGAACGGCGTGTTCTCCAGATCGATGAGGAACTGCGGGATCCCGTCCTTATATTTCTCCTTGAGTTCGCTGAAGCTCTTGGGCAGTGGCAGCGGCAGGCGTCCTTGCGAGACCGGTTTCTTGCCGAGCAGATCCTGGGCGAAAATGTAAAGATTGGTCGCCTGGGTGATGGTTTCGCGGGTGTATTGCGTGAACAGCGCATCGCCCCAGTCCAGCACCGCGTCGACATAGCGCATGACGATCGCCTTGGCATAGGCGACATGGCGGATCGCGGCGATGGCGTCGGGATCGAAGGGATCGTTATTGTAGGCCTTGATCTGGCGCGGATCGGTGAGGCTGGCGGCCAGCGACGGCTGATCCATATGGCGGAACGGCCGGAACCGCCAGAAGCGCGTGGCCGACTCCGGCTCGTCATCAGCGCTGGGCGGCTGCATCGGGTTGAAGATGTATTGCAGCCAGGTCAGCGCCTCCTCGAACTTGCCAGCGCCCTGCAGGCGGTCGGCGACCAGGAACGGCGCGTGGAAGAACAGCTCCCAGAAATAGAGGCCGAAGGCGCCGTCGAAATCCATTAGCGCCGAGGCCGGCGGAACGACCTGCGGCGTGAGCGCGGTGGCCACGCGGGAAAAGCGGTCGAACGGCAACTCCTTGAGATATTGCGAATCGGGCGACAGCAGCGCGTCGATGCCGTCGAGGAACAGCCGGCGCTGCAGCTCCGGCATCACCGAGGTCGACAATCGGGTAAAGGAAAAAGCGGTCTCGGCGAGGGGTTTGCCCGAGGCCGTATAGCTCCCCGTGCTCAGGATCTGGCTGTCCACCAGACCCGTGCTCCAGACCTGACCGTTCAGTAGATTCGTGTTGTTCCACGGCCGTAGACTGCGCAGCAGGGTCTCGGAAATGTGCCGGATCGTCTTGTCATCCGGCTGCACGAGGAAAGTCTCGTCTTCATTGTCGAACAGGAAGGTGCTCGGCTTGTTGCCAACGGGCATCAGTGACGCCCCACCCCTATTGATGTTGAACAGGAGGTCGACGCTGCCCTCTACCTTTGGACGCCGGTCGGAATCCAGCTGGCCGGGCAGGTTCGTGCCCCAGTAATTGTCATAGAGCAGATTGCCGCTGGGATGGACAGCGAGGCGCGCGAACTGGCGCAGCAGTTCGGGACGATAGGGGCGCGCATTGGCTTCGGCGCTATAAGCATAGTCCGTCCACAGCACCTTGGCCGATGAGCGCGCTAGTTTGGCGTCAATGAAGGTGCAGTTCGACAGCGGCACGGTGCCACCGATAGGAACAGTGTTATATAAATCCGCCAGTGTCAGACCGTCGTAGACCGATTGGCCAACCCTGTTCCACGCGGCGATAAAGTTGTCCTTTTCAGGATTTTCCTTAGGCGAGAAGCTGGACGAACCATACTTAATATCCGTTCCCCTCGGTGCGCTGTAGCAGACCATGATCGTCTCGTCGCCGCGCCGGCCGGGAATCAGGGTATAAGGGACGCCCGTGTACGCTTCGGTCCAGTTTTGGTCGACGACAAGGCTTTCCTGGGTTTTGATTTCGACAACGACATAGGACTCGCCGCCGATGGCAATCATGTCGCCTAAAACGACTTCATCAAGGAAGCGCGTACCATTGCCGGTGACGATCTTCAGGTTCTTGGCCGCACTGACTATGCCGGTGCCGGTGAAGGGCTTGAGGTGGCTTGCCTCATTCCGGGCAAGGATCTTATATTCGACGTGCTCGACCGTCCTCGACCAGGGCTGCGTGACGACGAGTTGGTCATCGTTTGCCACGAGGCTGACAATGCGGCTCTCGCCGAAGCAGACGATGGTATCGCCGGCCCGCACCTCGCGTGTGAATTGCGTGCGGATGCCGTTAACAACATCGAGCCCCTCGGAAATGTCCACATACCCCGCTCCGGCGAAGCCGCGGCCGGTAGCGAGCACGTAGGGAAACAGCCAATAGCTATTCTCCTTGCGCAAGGACTCTGGGACCGGATTGCTGAAGGCGTAGTTGGGATGGACGTTGAGGAGCGCCATGTCGTCGAGCACCTGCGCGGTCGACCATTCGCCGTCATTGTAGAAGGCGTAGCGAAGGGTCGCCTTGTCGACGGTCTGCGTGCTCGAGTTTTGATTGGCGACGGTGCCGCTCTGCGACCTGTCGAATTCGCTCCAGAAGATGAAGAACCGGCCGAAGGCATGGACCGGCGACAGCCGTTCGCCGGCGATGCTGAGGTCGATCGCCTGCCAGGGGCCCCACTCGACCGCGTTGTCGAGGGTGCGGAAATAGAATTGATAAGGCTGCGCCCGGGTGCGACCGACCAGGAACAGCGTGTCCTCGTCCTCGCCCGTCTGCGGGTTTTTGCGGCGCGCCTGATAGGCACCGGCCGGGGTCAGGCCGCCCAGCACCGCCAGACCTTTGAGGAAGGTCTCGAACGGCTTCACCACATTGTCCTTGGTCGCGTCATTCTGAAGCAGGTCCGAGGCCAGTGTCTCGAAATCCGGCGTCGCATTCTGGCGCAGCGACGGCTCGAGATAGTTCTCTGGATAGAGAAAAATCCGGCGGTTGGCCTCCCAAATCCGGTAGTTCATCATCCACGACCACCAGATGTCCGGGATGTCGAGCGTGAGCACGCCCGGCTCCTGCATCATCCGTGCCCGCTGCAGATAGAGCTGCGTCGAGGCGATCGCCTGGGCAATGGGCGAGGTGGTGGCGCAGGAGCCCATCTCGACATCGAGCAGCAAATAGCGGTAGAGATCGTTGACGCTGGCGATCGCCGGGTTGGCGGCGTTCATCCACCACAGCACATTACCGACGAGCGCATCGCGCGAGGCGGCGTTGACCTCGCTGTCGATGGCCGCATCGGCGTCCGTGCGCGCCTGGCCGCTGAAGGTGGCGCTGACGATGCCGCGGGCGGTCTCGGCCGCGTCCTCATACGTCTTCCAATAGGCCGGATCAACGGTGCCGGGCCTCTCCTTGGACTCGATCGGCAGATGGCTGGTAGCGATCAGCTCCTTCAGCGTCTGCGCGCGCACGCCGAGCCGGCGCTCGATGCCGAAGACGGTGGCAAGTCGCGTCAGCCCCGCAACCGTGTCGGCATCCTCCGCCGCCGGCTGCGGCCAGAAATAGGCGGTGAGCAGATCGACATCCCTGGCGTCCCATCCGGTCGCCGCCGCCAGCGCCGCCGCCTTGCGGCCGGGATGATCCTGGTCGTCGGCGGGCGTATTGAAATAGGTGATGAGCTCGTCCTCAAAAGCCCCGACGGCATTGCGCAGCGTTACATAGGCCGCGATGCTGCTGATATCGCGGATGCCAAAGGCTGGCCAATCGATGTTGAAATGCTTCCCGCCATCCGTTGAGGTGAAATAGGCCGTCTCGACCGGATCGAGCCGGCAGGCGCCGGCGACGATACCGAACCGCGCCACCTCGGCGATGAATGCCCGCGCTGGCTTGGGCGGCGTGCTCCCATCCGGCAGCGGCGTCAGGAAAACCTCCAGATAGTCGGGCAGGGGCGCTCGCTCGCTCGCGAAGGGCAGCAGCGCCGTTACCGTCGGTTGCGCCACGCCGATGAAGCTGGCCAGCGCCCGGGTGAAGGTCGTCTGCTGCACGTCGAGCGTCTGGTCGAGGATGTTGATGAGGCTGTCGATCCCCTCGCGCGCCGCCAGCAGGATCTGGCGCACGGTCTCCACCTTGGCGACGGCACCCTCGGAAAAGATCGGGGCGAGGAAGGAAAGATCGGTCGCTTGCCCGAAGGATTGCGCCACCGCGACGACCCCGGACGGCTGCGGCTCGAGGATCGGCGGCTCGTTCTGGAGCAGCGCGGCATAGACATTCTTCGACTCCTCCGCGCTGATGTTCTTGTTGGCGTTGGCGAAGGAGGCGTCGTTGAAGCCGAAGATGGAAGCGTCGTCGCTGATGTGGACCGGCAGCAGACCGGCGACGGCGTTATAGCTGACCGTATGGTCGGCCGTCTCTTTCTTCTTGTCGAGCGGCAGCACGATGCCGGTCGCGGTGACGAACGCCTCCGCCACCAGCTTGCCGAACAGGGCATCGGCCTGTGCCGCATCGAGCTGCACGGCGGCGAGCGTGGTGCTGGAGAGATGCGTCGACGCGGCGCTGGCGGCGAGGTCGGCCATGAAGCTGGCGACGTCGCCCTCGGCATAGGGCGGGGAGAAGCCCGTGGCGGCGCCGGTGACGATATACTGGATCTGCGCGACGTCGAAGTCGCTGTCCACGACCCAGTGCGCCAGGGCGAACTGATCCGCGAGCCTGTCGAGCGCGAAGCTGACGGCATTCTCCGGCGGGAGAAAGTAATCCCTCTCCGTTGGATAATAGGCAAGGCCAAGGAAGGTCAGGTAGGTGTCGACCGTCCAGCCGAACCGCTTCGCCGTGGCGGCAAGCCGCCACAGCCAGCTCAGATTGGCGAGCGTCAGGCTCATCTCGTCGGGCCTGGCGGTGCCGGTCAGGTGCTGTACATAGATGGCGAGCCGGGTAAGATCGGCGTCCTTGACCTGCAGCGCCGCACGCAGGCGGCTGCGGATGACATCGTCCGTCCCCTTCTCCTTTCCCTCCTCGGGGTTGACGTTCCAGAGCTGCGGCGGGTCGCGGAAGGGATCGAACGGCGTCGTCGAGTCCTTCGCATAGGGATCGGCGCCCTGCAGCATCAGGGGGGCGTTGTAGATTTTGTCGAACTGGTCCCGCGGTTTGCCCTGTTCCACGCGGCCCGTCGTCTTCAAGGCGTGGAACAGCGCGGTGATCTCGACGACGCCGAGTTCCTCGCTTTCCATCAGCGTGGCGATGCGGCCGAGAGCCATCACCAGTTCATCGGTGATTTCGGTGGCGCCGCTCGCGGTGATCGCCCATTGCAGATCGGCGAACGACCAGCCGAGGCTGCGTGCCAAGCGCAGAAAGCGGCTGATCCGGTCGAGCCGTTGCAGCGTCAGGCCGGACAGGCGCTGCACCGGATTGCCCGGATCGTTGCTGAAATAGGTCGTGATCGTGGCTGGCGTCTCGCCGGTGTCGTTGATGAAGAAGCCATTGGCGCCGCCGGCCTTGAGCTCGGCATCGTCGAGGTTCTGGCGCAGCAGCTCGGTCAACTCCGTGGGCGTCAGCCCGGTGCGCTCGCGGAAGACGTCGACGACGTCGAGCCCGTCGCGCGCCAGGATGGTGAAGTCGAGTGCCTCCCGGGTGATAGGAGCCTCGCTGTCGAGCTCCGCTTCGCTGTCGGAGAGAATCTCCGTCACGGTGCGCGTCTCGTCGCCGACCACGACAGGGAATACGATCTGATCGCCGACCTGTATCTGCCTGCGGAAGGCGGTGCCGTTGCCGGCAAGGCGCCTCGAGTCCTTGGTGAGCGAGATCGTGCCGGTTCCCGCTTTCGGCAGCACGTCGAGGATTCTGCCGCTGCGCTCAGGTGGCGCGATCATCAGGCCGGCGCCGCCATCGGCCGGCCACGGGGTGGCGACGGTCAGGCTCGTGTCCGAGTCGACCTTGGCGATCGGGACGGTGACGTCACCGACGCGGATACTGCCGCCATCGGCGAAATCCGTGGTAAAGGCCGTGCCGATGCCCTCGACACGCGTGTCGTCCCGCTTGTAGATGATGCCGCCCGAACCGATAAAGGCCGGGGACTGCCCCCCTCCCGGCACGATCAGATAGGAAAGATTACTCCCCGCGAAGGGAAAAGGCCGGTCGATCTTCAGGATGAGTTTGTTAACGAATTCAACCACAGTGCGCGCATGGTCACGCACGATGATCTTATCACCGACCGCGATCGACCACGGGAACCACGTATCATAATACTGGCTGACCTCATCGCTATTCGTTTTGAGAGTGATCGAGCCCTTGCCGACAATTGTGCGGTTAGTCGGGAGGACCCGATAGTAGATATCGGTCTTATCAAAGGGAAACGGCTGATCAATCGTCAGTTTTGTGTTGCTAATAACCTCGACAACGGTGCGCGTCTCACCGGCCGCGATGATCTTATCGCCGGGCGCGCGCCAAGACAAAAAATTTGCATCACTAGATGCATTGACCTCATTGCTATCCGATTTAACGTTGATCGTACCAATGCCTGGAAATGCGCGGTAGGGCCATCTGATCTGGTAGGCGACGCCTGTCTTACCGAAGGAAAAAGGCCGGTCAATCGTCAGTTTTGTGTTGAAGATTACCTCGACTACGGTGCGCGCCTCGTCCTCCACGATGATCTGATCGCCGGCCGTGATATAGATGAGGAAGTATGCTATAGACCCTGTCACCTCCGGGCTGTCGGCGTTGAATGAAATAGAACCATCGCCCGGAAATGTGCGGTGAGTCTGGCCGGTCCCAGGCACCGGCACGGCGACATAAGAGACGGCGCTGGTGGTCTCCCAGGGAGTATCCACCGTCAGCGCAGTATCGCTGTCGATGGCGCTGACGGTATGGGTGACATGGCCGATCGTCAGCTGATCGCCGGGGACGATTTCGGACTGAAAGCGCGTGTCGATGCCGATTACTCGTTGCGAGCCGGCGAGGGTGCCGACAATGCCGGCACCCGGAAAGGGCGGCGAGGTGCGCGGAATGTCATAGCCATAGGCCCGGGCGACGGCTGCCTCGCTCCCATCGGCCAGTTCGATCAGATAGCCCGCGCCGGCTCCCTCGGACCATGGCGTGGCCACGGTCAGGCTCGTGTCCGACGCGACGTTGGTGACCGGGACGGTGACGTCACCGACGCGGATCTCGCTGCCAGCGGCGAAGTCCGTGGTGAAGGCCGTGCCGATGCCCACGACTCCGGTCTCTCCTCGCCTGTAAACGATGCCGCCCGCGCCCTTCCTCACCGAAGTAATCTTGTAGATTTTGCCATTATAGGTGGCGGGCCAGGGCTGGTCGACCGTCAGGCTCGTGTCATCGGCAATAGCCGTCACGGTGTGTGCCGGCAGTTCCCGGTCAATGAAAAGGCCAATCGCGTCGTGGACCTTGACGTCGGTTAAGAACTTTGTGCCGGTTCCTCTGACCGTCGTATCATCCTTTGTGATGGCGACTTTGCCCTTGGCTGGGTTGGCCGGAGTGATCAGGTAAGTGTTGCCGCCATGTGAAATGGGCCAAGGCTGATCGACCGTGATGCTGGTGTCAGAAATGACCGAGGTCACGACGTGAGTCAGGCCTGTATCATCCCCCAACCCCCTGATGGTAATCGAGTCGCCGGGCTTGACTTCCGTCAAGAAGCTCGTGCCCGCTCCGGTGGCTGTCGTCTCACCTTCCGTGATGGCGACGACCCCGCTGCCCGGAAGTTCGGTTTTATAGGCGCCATCAAATGATATGGGCCAAGCCCGCGTGACCCTCAGGACATCATCGGAAATGACCTCGGCCACGGTACGAAACCCTAGATCCTCATGATCGAAGGTAACGGTAATCTCATCGCCCACCCTGACCTGAGTTGTGAAGCTCGTGTCCGTTCCCGTGACCGTGTTGCTCCCTTCTGTGATCGCGACATCACCCCTGCCGATGTTGAAGGGAACGATCGCGTAAGCGAACCCGTCGAACCCGAGAGGCCAAGGATGATCGACCGTAAGGCTCGTGTCGGAGACGATAGCCGTCACGGTGCGAACCGGTTCTATCCCGTCCACGGAAGCCCAAGGAATGGCAATCTGGTCGCCGACCCTGACCTCGATAAAGAAGCTCGTGCCCCTTCCCGTGACCATATCGCTAGACATCGTGCCGTCGATCGTGCCTTTGCCCGGGAATCTGTTCTCTCCTCGCACGGCCTCGTAGGAGACAGCAGTGGCCTCAGTCCAGGGGCTCTCGACCGTCAGCGCCATGTCGTTGGCGATGGCGGTCACCTTATGAGTCTCCGAGCCGATCGTCAGCCTGTCGTTAACGGCGATGTCGGACGTGAAGCGCGTGCCGATGCCGACGACATCGGGCGAGCCGGCCACGGTGCCGACAATGCCGGGGCCCGGAAAGCTGTAGTAGGCAGCATCGCCAGCAAATTTGGTAACGAGGGCAAGGTCGGCGACCGACAGCCCTGTCGTCTCGCGCGCTACATCGAGCGGCAGTACCGCATTATCATCGTCGGCGGCCGGGGTGGCACGGTCGACTTCCATCGCTCGGTAGAGCTCTACCAACGGGCACTGCATGACGGTGAGCGCGCGGCGCAGCGCCAGCAGTGGACGGTTGAACGGCAGATTGAACGGATAGGACGCCAGCGCCAGATATTGATAGGCCTCGCCCATGCCGCGCGCCGTGATCAAATGGGCGAGAATGTCATTGACCAGTGCCAGCGTCGGCACTTCGTCGAAGGTATTCGCGGGCGTGAGCTTCAGCGCGAACAGGTCGGGGCGGCGCTCCTCAAGCGTATAGCCCTTGGGAATGGTCCTGATCGGTGTCGTGTTTGGATAGGTGACGTATTCGTCGATGATCCGCATTAGATCAAAGAAATACGCCGCCGGGCTGAAGATCGTCTGGCCCGGATCGGTCTGGAAATAGTTCATATTCCCGAACAGCCCCGTATAGCTCGGGATCTGCGTGAAGTAATCCACCAGCTCCGAGTCCACGGTGTTGAAGGCCGCTTTACGATAGGCGGGGGAGGCGACCAGCTCCTTGACGCTGCCATAAAGGTGCAGCGCCGCCGTCTTGATATGACCCGCCTTGGCGTGGACGGCCAGCGCTGCCGCCTCGTCGTCGCCGAAAACCGGCTTCGTCATTGCAACGAAACGGGTCGGCGACATGGCCGCGATGAACGCCGCCGAATCGAGCCCCAGCGTCACGAGCGCCGCCGCCGTTTCGCTGTCGCCGGTCAGGCGGAGCATGCGCTGATGGGCCCGCAGGGCATCAACCCCCACTATGTTATCGGACCTCGTCGACCTCTTCGGCTTGCCCGAAGCGCGCACTTTCTTAGCGGAGGAGTTGCCAGCATTCGCTAAGCCGCCAGCTTGGAGCACTGCTTGAACCGCGGACTTGTCGAAAAAATCAAAAGTGACTAAATCGAAATCTGGATTCTTCTGTAAAAATTTCTGGATAGCTGATTTTTTGGTCCGGCCAGACTGCGATAAGCCCATGATCAATCCCCCAATTGCCGTGCCGCGAAAAGAAAATCATAAAAATCTTAAATAGTCTACAAGTATAGTTCCCTATGAAAATAGGACCCAATACAAGAACCATCGATCCGTGATTGTCCGCACATCAGAGCCTGTTGACAATTTGATAACCATGCTTTGGCAGCGGCTGGGGGAGGGAGGCTGCGAAGAATTTTCGCGCCTTGTCGTATCCGGGTGGCGACACGACGGAACTGTTTGAGCCGGTTGTGCGCACGCGCTGGGGAATGCCGCGGCACTGGTCGCTGCGGCGGGTGACGCAGCGACGTTCGCCAAGGGACGCGACCTCGCAGCGTGGTTGGGCCTCGTGCCTCGCCAAGCCACCACCGGTGGAAGACCAAAGCTCTTGGGCATTACGAAGCGCGGCAGCAGATACTTGCGCAAGATGCTGATCCAGGGCGCGCGATCCGCCATGCCCACGTTGGCAAAGAGCGACACCGCAATCGCGGCGTGGCTGCGAGGACTGCTTGCACGCAGCCATTCCAATGTCGCCGTCGTCGCATTGGCGGCAAAGATGGCGCGAACGGTTTGGGCCTTGCTCCACCACGAGCGAAGCTACAAGACCATGCCGGTGACAACAGACTAAGTCATATAGAAACGCGCACACGGCGAAAACGCCGCCGGATGCGATGAACTGCGAGTGGTAAAAGGAAGATGGCGTTACAATCGGTCGGCGTCCCGAAAACCTCCGGCGCAAAATGGCCTTCGGGGCCGGCCCCTTTATGAGGATCAGGACGCGCGGAGCTCTATCTTGGCAGTGGCCAGCGCGCCAACATGCCGGATACGTTTGTGCAGACTGTCCACACCATCATCCAATTGTCGCTTGCAAACGGGGCGGGCCATACGTTTGCGCCAGCAGCCTGAGAATGGCCCCGAACCGTGGTGCTGTCGATCATATGCTGCCAGCTGGCAGCCCCAGTTCGACGAGCATCTCCGGGAGTGCATCCCATACAGCCTCCTCCTCGAGCTGGCGAAGACGCTTCATCTCCGACGGCATCAGGCCCGCATACTTCTTGTGCTAATTGTAGAAGGTCGCATCGGAAATCCCTGACTTTCGGCAAACCTCCCCGATCGGCGTATCATCCTCCGCCTACTTCAACATGAACGCGATCTGCGCTTCCGAAAACTGCGATGCCTTCATCGTTTTCCGTTCCTTTCCCAGCCAGGAAAATCCACCGGAACTAACCATAACTGGTCCAGTTTGAAGGAGTCAGATCAGGGTCAGATCAATCGGAAAACGCTAATGTTGTTCATTATTTGACAATGCGATATCCTGAAAAGAGCATGTCAGTAGGCACACGAAAGCCGCCCAATCGCATCGACGATTTTTTGAGCAATGAACAATTGTCGAACGGGTCTAATTCAACAAAAAGTAATTATTTCAGCTTATTTGGAGCCTGACATGCCTATACGGCAGACGCCTCGAATCCACGTCTTTGCCCCACATATTCTAAGTATCCTGCGGATATTTGCGGCGGGATCGTTTTTTACCCATGGCATGATGAAGCTGTTTGGTTGGCCGGCGCCCTTCGAGTATCCTCTGAACAGCATGCTATATACGGCCGGAATTCTCGAAGTCGCCGGTGGCCTGCTATTGATACTGGGGCTGTTCACTCGCCCGGTGGCTTTTCTCCTCTCGGGGCTGATGGCCTTTGCTTATTTCATTGCACATAGCTCGACCAGCTTTTTTCCCGTCCTCAACCATGGTGAAGCAGCCATGCTTTATTGCTTCATTTTCCTCTACTTCTTCGCTGCCGGTCCGGGCCCCTGGAGCTTGGATGCCTTCGGGAACGCAAAGCTACATAGAATGAGGCCGATGTAGCTCAGGTCGCATGGTACGGTGGCTGGCTCGTCGTTAATCGTTTGGTGCTGATCAAAGGCCCGCTCCAAGAGCGTGCTGAAGAGATGGAAGAGAGCCTGACTGTGTACGTGGGCAAGCGAAAGATATCGGAGCTCGCCCATGATGATAATCCTGCTCCTCCGTCATTGTATTTCGGCAAGCTAGCGCTCGTGGACAAAGGGTATCCATAGTTTGACTGCGGCGATTGCGACGAAGCCGAGG
>NZ_LNTU01000005.1 GCF_001558695.1 Paramesorhizobium deserti | reverse complement strand
AGCTTGAATGTCTCGGCACGATGCGGCTGCAGGCCAAATGCGGTCCAGATCCGACGGATGGCGGTATGCGAAAGGCCGCTGTCGGCCGCCATCGAACGGATGGACCAGTGCGTGGCGTCCTTGGGAGTGGCGTTCAACGTACGCTCGACGACCTGGGCACCTGGGCATTGGAGACAGTTCGCGGTCGACCGGCACGATATTCATCTGTCAGCCGTTCAATACCATCCTGTACGAACCGGCGGCGCCACTTGCCAACAGTGTGCTCGTGAACACCCAGGCGTTCGGCAACGTCTTTGCTTTGCAAACCCTGCGCGCACAGCAAGACCATTCGGCATCGATCCGACAAGGAGCGTGGCGCTTCATGCCGGCGCACCTGAGATTCAAGGAAATTTCTATCCGCGTCGCTCAGAACCACGACGTCCGCCTGCCTGCCAACCATCGATCAAACTCCTGCTCTTGTGACAGAAGTAGAACAAAATGAAGCTTACTTTGGTCCAGGTGAATAGCGCTTAATCTATTGATGCTACGAAGACCGATCGCGCTGTCCATGCTGATACCCGGCGTCATTATACCGCCCGTCGCTGCAGCCGTCGTCCTGGCCTGGCGAAAACCGCAAGCGGCCTGGTTCCAAGGGGCGTCACTGATCGCAGGCATCTTCCTCATCTTGTTGTCAGTTGTATTGGTTGGTGTAAGCGCTGGTGGTGAGTTCTATGAACGACACTTAAACATTATGCTGTTCGTGGCTATCACAGCCATCATGATCTTTGGCGTTCCGCTGGCCTGGACGGTTACCATTGCCGCATTGGCACTCGGGCTCTATCTGGGTTTTCAGCTGCCGCACCCCGATCTCGAAATTGGCAGCGCCGTGGCTGCGACGCTTTTTTTCGCCAGTGGTATCTTCGCAACCGTCGCCGCGCGGCGCATTATGACAATTCTGGCTCAGAAGAATTTCCTATTTGAGCTGCGCGACAGGCGCAGAGTTGCCGAACTGGCGGAAGCCAACGATCGGCTGAAATTTCTTGCAAGTACCGATCCGCTTACCGGTGTTGCCAATCGGCGCCGGATAACGGAAACGCTCGATCACCTATGGGGTGGTGGCAAAAAATGCTCTGGTGGCGCCGCTATGCTAATGTGTGACATCGATGATTTCAAGAAGCTGAATGACCATCTAGGTCATGCCGAAGGTGATCGTTGTCAGATGGAGGTCGCCAGTATCATCCAGAAAAATGTGAGGTGCGATCGTGATCATGTGGCCCGCTATGGCGGTGAAGAGTTTCTTGTGCTCCTTCCAGGGGTAAATGAACAAGGGGCCATCGCCGTGGCTGAGCAAATTCGTAAAAGCGTTGAAGCTGCCGCTCTTCCGAATCCTGCATCTCGCGTATCGCGCCGCGTGACGCTGAGCATTGGAGTTGCTGTTCAGGCTGCTGACAGGGTCATTTCGCCGGACCAGCTTCAGCGTCAGGCTGATGCGGCGCTTTATCTTGCCAAGCAAACGGGTCGAAATCGAGTGCGGCTCCACAAATCGGAGTCTGCAGAGCAGGAACATATTGGCTCCTGAATCATAAAATACACAAGTATACGGCAAGGAGACCAAAGGTCGAATGAGATGTTGCGAAGGTCACGTTCGTCAATAACGGGTTTGTCTTCCAAGAGGTAGCTGCCGTAAGTTTCCCGTTCTCCTATGATAGCGGGGACGGGCTGGAAAGCAGATGCTCGGGAACGGTCGCCCAGCGTTGCGCGGAGCATTCACGACGCGGCCGGTGTAAATCGTGTTCCAGCCTATGATGGCGGTGAGACCAGATTAAGTGTTGATGCCTTGATTGACAGGGTGGCTGCGATCGCAGAAGCGGCCCAGGCGATGAGGATTGAAGGTCTGCGCGAGGCAGTAGCGACTTTCTCCTTGTTCAGTTAGCTTGCGATAGACCCAGTTGCCTTTGACCATGTCCTTGATCCGCAGGCCGGCCTTTTTGTGGAAGGCCATGTCGTGGACGCCCCATGCCTTCGCCGTGGCCAAGTTGTCGCGCATAGCAAAGCCGCCATCGGCCGCCGCCTGCCGTGGCGTGTTGCCATAGAAGGCGATGTGGCGTTCCAGCATTGGTATCGGCGGGATTGCCAGATCTGGTGGAGGGAAAAGGTGTGCAACTTGCACAAGTTTCCGAATCCGGGTCACGAGGACGGCCGTAGGAAACAGTCCGACCGGCCCTGGACGGGCCATGAGTAAGTTGGCGGGCTGCAATGGTCGAGCGCTCGATCAGGCGGCCGCCGGCATGACGTCTTGTCGCGCCCAGCGGAACCGCGTGCCGTCGCTCTAGATACGGTGCATGATCACGGCCAGCCGCCGCGCCAGCGCGACAAGGGCCTTCTGCCGGCCGCGCCGCCTGCCGATGAAATCAGCCGGCCCGGCTGGCAAGGCAACCAAAACTGATCCCACTCGAAGAGTTCAGATCAACCGTTGAACGAGGCAAACCTATCGGCGGGGAGAACGACACATTCACTGATCTGCTACCGTGGGCTGTCGCCGCTGAGCGGCGACAGATGAATGGCTTTTCCAAATAATGAAACGACCAAACTATCAGGCGGCTTTTTTGTGCCTTGTCCGCTCGGCAGCCTTGGCCTTGCGCCCAAATCCCATTTCCTTTGCTAATACGGAACGTGCTGCAGCGTAGTTCGGCGCAACCATCGGATAATCGGTGGGAAGATCCCACTTCGCACGATAATCTTCGGGTTTGAGGCCATAATGGGCCATTAGATGACGTTTGAGCGACTTGAATTTCTTGCCGTCTTCGAGACAGATGATGAAGTCGGGCGTGATCGATTTCTTGACGGGAACCGCCGGTGCCGGCTTTTCCGAAGGCTCAACTTCATTCGCCGATCCAGGAAGCCGGCCTGACAACGATGCGCGGATTTCAGCAATCAAGCCCGGCAGTTCTCCTGCGGGAACCGAATTGTTGCTGATGTAAGCGGTGATGATTCCTGCCGTGAGTTCAATTATCTCGTTTGTGCTCTTATCTTTCGACATTGTAAGCTCCTCTGAGATTATTATTGATATTATGTAGATAATGATATTTTATCAATAACTGCAACAGTTAAATAGTAACGTTTTGCTACTTACATCGACATAATATTTCGGGGGTCTGTCTTAAACTTATGTGTCTATTGTGATTGGTGTTCGATTATGCGGATGTTACTGACTGGGAAAAGCCTGAAAATCAGTGTTGCATAAATCGAGGGCCGCTTGTCATTACCGCTGAAAACGGGTTGTCGAACATTGTGGGTGCACAATACGCAACCTTTTTGCAAGCACTGGCGGGATGCTTGACTGAGATTTCATCTCTTGTCTCGCCGCCGGAAGATGCTACGGCAAAAGTGGGCAGACGAACGGCTGCGCACAAAAAAATCGCAGGGCGCCCGGTATGGCAAAGCAAACATTGGAACAGAAGAATACGTGGCACAAGAAGTAAGTTGCTTCATTTGATCATAAGGAGGATTTCTCTGTTCTCTGGTGTGGAGCGCTTCTCCATCTTGCGACTTTGTCGCCCCTGGCGGTGGTGGAGATGGAGATGCGGTTCGGCCGTAATATGAGAATGGATCTTCCAATTCCGCCAAATGAAACGGTTCCGTTATTTCTGTTCGCGGCAGAAGCAATGGAAGCGTACGAAATGGTCCGGCATCCCATCCCCCCGCTATACACGGGGATGTCAGATCATCCGGGCTCCCGCCTCCTCACCAAGGCGGGAGCCCATGAGGCTGGGAGAGGCGCTTTCCCATCCCAAAGCGGAATGGGGGAACAGCAGAGGAAATTTAATGCGTCGGAGTGTAACAACGAAACCTATTGTCATCACAGCTTTTATTTTAGCCTTTTTATCATTGCTGCCGGTCTTCGGCATATCGGTTGGTGCGTTGGACGTCGACAGCTACTGGCTGATGTCAATGGCGTTCTTCGTCCTTATCATGGGAAACCTGCTGAGTGATATCTGATAGCTATAGTTTGCCATGTGGCGGAAGCGCGGAGCTGTTTCGCGCGCCGGCTTCGGGACTCGCCTGTCAGTGCAGCACGTAATTATAACCTGGTCCCAATTTGCCGCCATGGTCGATCGAAAGGCAGGTGCTTAGTGGAAATTGCCAAGAACATTGCATTTTCCGGTGCGATTTTGATGGTAGTCATCATGCTTGCCGGGATCCTCGCATATGGGGTGGTGTCGTGAAGTCAGTTCGGACGGGTACCGCCCGTTGTTGCTTCCCGATAAAACCGGCCGCATTGTCCGATACCGCCATGGAACAGGCCGGAAGGGCAATATCGAGGTTGGTGTGCATTGGAGCGATTGCCTTTCTGAGTGCATGTGCCAGTCCAGCGTCTGGTCCGAGTGCCGGCAATATCCGAAATGCAACGCTACCCGGTTCACATGAAAGGATACCGATCGTCGAATTGGCGACTGCGATTTCCCCCGCGCCAAATTCAGTGGGCTCTGCATCGCTTCGTGATGGCCTGAGTGGCTTTTCTTCGAGCAATGCGAATAAAGGCCTGCAGAAGGGGGATGTAATTGAGGTCACGATCCTGGATACAGGCGAGGAGGGGCTGCTGTCTCCGACTGAGACGAAAACACTCAATCTGGGCCGTTTCTCCATCGATCAGGATGGATTTGTAACGCTGCCCTTCGTCGGTCGGCAGCATGTGGCGGGTTCCTCGCCAGAGGCGTTGCAGAAACAGATCGTCAAAGATCTGCGCGGTTCGGCGGTCAACCCGCAAGCCGTCGTCACCGTGGTGGAAAAGCCCTCCAGCACCATCTCTGTTGACGGAGATGTACGCTCAGCGGGTCGTTTTCCATTGAAGAGCGGTCAGGAGCGCATGCTCGATGCGCTTGCTCTCGCAGGCGGTTCAACCTCCGCCCCAGGTTCGACAATGGTGACGCTTGTCCGCGGCTCGCAGCGCGGAATTGTATCCCTTGCTCGTATAATTACTGACAACCGCCAGAATGTAGGGTTATCGCCGGGGGATCAGATTTTTGTTGAAGGCGATACCGCGAGCTTTACTGCGTTGGGAGCGTTCAAAAGCACCGGTGAATTCAAATTTGATGAAGGCAAGCTCACACTTGCCAAGGCACTCGGCCGCATTGGTGGGCTGTTGGACGACCGTGCTGATGCTCGCAACATATACTTATTCCGCAGCCAGACAGGAACCGCGGGCGTCAGACCGATCATCTACCATATCAATCTGCGCGAGGTCGCCAATTTCACATATATGCAGGCGTTTCAGATGCAGGATGATGACATCCTCTATGCGAGCAACGCTCCCATTGTAAATGCAGCAAAGCTTCTGACAGTTCTGCAGAAAAGTCCTCCAATGCCGGCAGCACCCGCACCGGCAAAATGACTTGGCCAAGTTTTTATCGATGGGTATGGAACCTATTGTTGCGCCGGGTGGCATGCGGTTAGTCGCATGTCACACTTCTTCATCGGTCATGTTCTCGCGAAAGCTTCGCTGACCTTTTTTGCATAACCGAGCCAACGTTGTTTGGCCATTTTTTACGAAGGAATCTAAATCATGCGAAAAGCCTCCACCGCGGTCTTCGTCGCAAGTTTCGCCGCCTTGGCGGCGGCACAAGCTGCTCCCAATGTTAACATGACCGTTGCCGAGACCTTGAAGTCCGAACTGGCGAGAATGGGGCCAGAGAGCTTCACGAGCCCTGATTTCAAGCCCGGAATGGTTCGCCATATAGTGCTCTTCCGCTATAAGGACGGTACAACCGAAGCCCAGCGCGCGGAGATCAGGCAGCGCTTCGTCGCCCTCGCCGAGGAGGCTAGACGGGGTGGCCAGCCCTATATCGTATCGATTGAAACTGGCCGTCAGACAAGCGGCGAAGGTGTAGACCGCGGCTTTGAAGAGGCTTTCGTAGTCACCTTCCGTTCAGAAGGAGATCGCAACTACTATGTCGGTACGCCGATCGTTACCGATCCCAAGTTTGTCGATACCGCCCATCAGGGGTTCAAGGAATTCGTTGGTCCGTTTCTCGCGCAAGACAACGGCGTTCTTGTTTTCGATTTTGCCGTTGACGGCGGGGCTGAAGCGCACTGAACGGTGCGCCAGCAAGGAATATCGCAAAACGGGCCGCCGCCGTTTCAGATGCCATTTCAATCAATACTAAAATAGGCGCGGACCCTAACGCTGTTGCCGGATATTCACGATCCCGCTAATCGCGATGATGAGAATTCCTGGAAGGGTGGAGAGCGCCGGCACCTCATTGAAGAAGGCGTAACCAAAGGCGGTCGCCCACACCAATATTGTGTACTCGATAGGCGCTATCACTGAGACATCGGCGTGGGCCGTTCCGGCGGCCAGAAGATAGCTGCTCAGGCCGCCTGCAATTCCCATTATCGCCAAGATGCCTAGATCGTGCGCCGATGGGGTGAGCCATCTGTCCGAAAATAGGACTATGCAGAATATAAGCAGCATCACGTTACTGCATGCCGTTGTGATAGTGGCGGGCACTGTCCGGGACAGGTGTTTGGTTAATATGGCAATCAGCGCATAAAATATGGCTGAGAGCAGGGCAACGCCACTATAGGCCGACCAGGAAAGTCCTCCATCACGCATTACGAGGCAGATTCCAACGAAACCGGCTGTGATTGCTCCCCACCTGACGAGCCCCACAGTTTCGCGCAGGAGCACGGCGGCGAATATTGTCATGAAGAGGGGCGCCGCCAGCGAAATGGCGGTCACGCTCACCAGCGAAATATGCTTCACAGCAATAAGAAATGTCAGCATGCACCCTATTACAAGTGCCCCCCGCAGCAGCTGCAAGAGCCAGATGGTTGGCGGGGTGTTTGCCAACGGAATGGAAGAGCGCCATGAGAAAATCAGCGGGAGAAATCCGAAGAGCGAACGGAAAATCAGCACCTCACCAACCGGATAGGATGAGGTGAGCAATTTCGCGCTTGCATCCATGGCTGACAGGCAAAGAATGGCTGCGCCGTACTGCAACGCTCCCAGCCCAGTCTTGTCGACGGAAATATTGGATTTGGTCATTCGGGCCATTTGCACATTAGGGAAGAGTAAACATTGAGCGCAAAATCATACGTGAGGACAAACCGTACTCTCACGGGAGCAAGCCCATGCGTTCGCCAGCAAAAATTGCCTGCGTCTCAGATTCCACCAGTCCTTCGTCCTGGTCGTGCAGCAGGATGATGCAGACCGCATCGAGGAGGCTCGGTTGCTGGCACGCGGGCAGCTCCTCGCCAGCCGGCTTGAGCATGATGGTCTCACGCACTGTCTTGAACATGTCAAGCTTGGGGGTTGGATCGTAAACAATTCCGCCGTTGAGCTTGTAAAGGACGAGGCCTCTGGTCAGGCCGGTAGCGGCATCACAGGGAGCCGGAAGCACTCTGCCGAATTTCAGCAATTGCCTTAGAGCCGCATCCTGGCTTGTCAGCCCGCTCAGCGTCGCGAGCTTATTTACGACCCCGCGTCCACCGCTGATCCTGTTGTTGATCTCAATAAGCTTTATGGAGCCGTCTTCTTGCAGGAAAATCTCGATATGAGCGGGTCCATTCCTGAGATCGAGCGCGTTGAGGAGCTTTATTGCATAATCCTCGCACTTTAGGGTTATCTCAGGGTCCTTCTCAACTTCAGTTATTCTGTATAGAGGTCTGTTATGTATGAGTTCTTTCTGGTTTTTTTGAATTGAACAGATGTGATGGGTGCCTTCGGCCGAGAAAGTATCAATAATGTATTCCTTGCCGCTTACTAGTTCCTGTATGACATATTCCATTTCCCGGTCCTGCCGGTGCGCATCCATTCCGTGCCTGATGTCAGCAATAGATGATGCGGCAAAGGCGCCGAGGCTTCCGTATCCGAGCGCGGGCTTACAGAATGCCGGAAAACAGAAGTTATCGAGGCGCTCCTGAAAATCGCGATCTGTCCACGACGAATGAACCTTGACCTGCCTTATGCTTGGCAACCCCGCCTCAGCAAGGGCAACCTGCATCTCGTATTTGTCAACGCGGCGCCTCGAAGTCCTTGGATCATTTGACCAGGCCTTGAAATAGAGGCGCGTGATGTAATCTGTGAGAGATGTGGATTCCTCGGAGCCGTTCAGCACGTAGGAATAGTCTTGTGGCTGGAAGACTTCCAGCACATCGAAAATGTCGTCGGTTTCAACATGGATCTGCTTGTCGAACAGCGTCGGATCCGGTCGGCAATATTCCGGAACTTGGGACGCCATGCCCGTATAGAGCGCGGTGCACGGACAGCCGGCGCTCTTCATCTGTTCCGACAGGTATGAAGCTGAAACGAGAGGATTGACGATTAATAATTGAGGATTGGGTGCAATTGATTGCATAAACGCTTCTTCATAATGACTTGTTGAATTATTGCTTGAAAAAATGATTTATGAAAAAAGAACAATTGCACGCTCGACAATTACGTGCATTTACGTCCCCACTACCAGAGGAACGAGACCTGCATAAGCTTACCTCTTTATGCACCTCACCCGCTGGAAAACGGGTCGTAACCTGCGGCCTCGAACGCATGTGGGTGGCCAACGGCTATTTCAACCTCACGTGAGGACTAAAGGGCAACATTAGCGCCTTTTGCGGAAGGGCGGTTGCGCGGTGTTGCCGTCGCGAATTGTACAAGATGTTTCTCAAGTGCCTCTCACAAACCAAAAAACAACGCAGCACGGAAGAGATTATGCCTTGATCATCTGCAGCAAGGTGAATGCTTCCCTTGCACTCTGCGGGCGACAATCGGGATTGTCATGGGCAAGCTGCCGCGCAAGCGCCGCCAGATTCGCCGCTATAGCGCCATTCTCTTCGCAATGTTGCAGAAGCAATAGCAATATTCGGCCACACGCATAAAGGTCGGATCGCTCATCCGGCGAGTTGCCGGCGGCACATTCCGGGGAGGCGAGGGATGAGCGCGTCCGGACCGCGCCTTCGAGGAGATCGCTATTGCTTCCGCGTTTCCGCGCAATGCTGAAATCAGCGATTTTCAGGCTCGCGAGACCATCTCCGGAAAAGAGCAGATTAGCTGGCGTAATATCGGCGTGTACGAGCCCTGCTGCATGAATTGCCTGCACACCGGAAAGAAGCGCCCTCATGATTGCACGAACGCCGCGGATTGAAAGTCGCTCCTTTCTGCTAAAGCTTTGTAAAAGACTTCCCCCTCCCATCCATTCAAATAAAAGCCCCGGTCGGCCATCTGGTAGTCGCAATGCCCCGTATGACGTGACGACATTTTCATGGCGGACCGACAGGTGTATACGCGCCTCCCTCCACAGGAGATCGGCAAATATTGCATGATCCGTCTTCTCCCCTGGGTGCAATGTTTTGAGCGCATAGTCCGTCCCCAGATCGCGATGGCGCACCCTATATACTTGTACGCGCGACGTTTCATGCGCCAGTTCTTCGATCCGAAAGGTGCCCGCGATCAATTCAGGCAAAGGCCAGGTAGCGAGACTTGCATCCCCGCGATCAAGAGCGGCCCGCACACGGTCGATAAGCAGCCTGCTTTCTTCACTGTCGCGTATAATATCGCCGTCATGCGTGAGAACATGCCAGAGTTCGGCAAACTTGGATGCGATTTGATCCATCATCATCTGATTGTTAGCGCCGTCATTCCAATCGCGCCTGAAGTAGGATCGCGCTAATATTGTCGCGAACATTGGCGATCAAAGCTTCCTGCACAAGCATAGCAGGCGCGTCGTGAAAAGGCGCATCAAGGAGCGTCCTCGCGATCGAACGCTCGCCGAGTACACGGGGCAGAGACCCGCTGCACAAGAGCAGTCGGTCGCCGCTCCTCATGGTGTCGTTGATGACATCCGGCACCAGGGGACCCAGGCCACCCACGCAGCGCGAAAGTTGCCGGTGCATACCGATTTGCAAATGGTCGCGCGTAAGGCAACGCATCGTGCCCTCTCTAATGAGATAACACCGCACATCGCCTGCCCACACCACGGCGAATGCGTCTTCAAGAATGGCAAGCGTCGCCACACTCACCATCGGTGCTTTACCGTGTCGGTCTGACCAGGAGGCGGACTGCAGCAATCCCTGCGCCCGCCCGAGTTTTTGCTTCACATCCTGAATCAAGGCGCTAAGCGTCTCTTGGAGGGCCGAGTCGGCCAGTGTTTTGATCGTAACTTTCGCAGCTTCCGCGGCAGATATAGCGTCTCCCACTCCATCGGCGATGGCGAAGAGACACGGCGCGTCTGAAATGAGCAACGCATCGCTATTCAGGAAAAGACGGGTACCCGGATGCGTCGCATAGCTCCTTTCGACCACCAATCTGCCTGGTAATGGTGGAGCGGGGGAGTTGGGTGGGAACGGCGCTGCGACGAGTTTGGGCGCTTCCGTCGGCGGAGCCTGTGCTGACGGTTCCGAAGGGGTGGAGAGCAGTTTCAGAAAGTCGGCCCCCTTCGGCGGGCCGGCCGTTTTGAAACCGTGTGCCCGTCCAGTATCTGGGTCGAACATCCACCAGATGGAACTCCCTATGCTTGCATTTTTTCCGTTGTCCGTTCCTTCAGATGGGATGTCGGAGCGTGCTTGCGCATGCGGCAAGCGCAGGCGCTTCAGTCCTGTCGACAATTCCGCGAGGTCAAAGTCGCTGACGCGCGAGGTCTCGGCCAACGCCTCCGCCGCGATGAACCAGGTCTTGTCATGGCAAAGCTGGCGTGGATCACCTTGATAATCGCTAAGCTGGGCGGCGATGATAAGCGGAAAGCAGCGCCCCACGCGGTCTTGGCTCGGCAGCAGCACGCCGACAATCGTTCCCGGTATCCACAGATGATCCTGGATAACAAAACGCCATGGCGCGGAGGAACGAAACAACACCTGCCAGTGCTGGCCAAAGGCCTGTTCACATGATGCCAGCCCGTCTTGGATCCAGCTGTCCAGCTCCTCGCGCAGCCGCGTCCCCAGGCTACCCGATACGAAGTCGCCGTGCGTGGGTATCTTGCCGAAGAAACCAATGCGATCGGTCCCCGGCTTGGTCGAGTTCATTGTTTGGCGCGAGCCCATCGATTGCACCTGTTTAAAACTGTGTAGGGCAGCTGAACTCTGAAACCGCCTTCAAGCGAAACGGCGTGGGTACCGAGCCGAACTGAACCTCGAAATCCGCGGTTTGGCCACTGCTTTTAAAACGCGCACGGAAAAGGTTATCGCTCTCGCTCACGATTCCGGCTTTGTCGAAAAGTCGAAAGACTGACCAATCGCCCGTTTCGGTTATAGCCTGCTGCCAGCCGCCTGGCAGGAAAGCGACGCGCGAAAGATTGATCGCCTGGTTGGAGGGCCATGCGATCGTTTTGGACTGAATGGGCCCATGGAAATAGACCACGCGCTCACTATCGACCTCCATCATGACTGCGCTCGCGGAATCGGAAAGCGATAGCGGTTTGATATTAATCGAGATATTGGGATTTTCGCTGCTGGCTTGAAAGAAGGCGAGACGAATCTTGTCGGCATTTTCGAATTGGGCAAGCGCGTTGCTGGGGGTTCCCGGCGTGCCAAATGTTCCGCGCCATGTCCATGGTGATGCCGAGGTATCGACAAAAGCCTCAAGATGTTCCCTGAAGAATGTATGGAAAAGGCCATTTGGTCCGAACAGGCGGACGAAATCAGACATTGCGATATCCTGTGAGGACGAGCGGGCGAATGGATAACGGCCTGTCACAAGGCTCGAGCATAATGCAGCATCGGATTGCCAAAGAGCGTTCACGCGGTTGCGTACGGTCTTGACTGCCAGTGAACCGATATCAGCTGCAAGACCCGCCATCCAGCCGTCGACAGGCGCAGGCAGGCGCCGTGCCTCCTGAATGAGATCTTGATTGGCATTGGTGAGTTGGCTGTCGACACCGAATATCTGGGCGACCTCGGCACTCGAAGTCGCTGCGCGAGAGAGCTGGCCGTAGACGCCGTTGATCGCCGCCTGCAAAGCCGCAACCGGGGATCTCGCAGCATCGCCCTTCTGACCCTCATCGCTGGTCGAGGATGTCTGAAGCGCCTTGCGCAATCCGTCGTAAGGGTCAGGTGCGGCCAGTACGCCTTCGAATAATGATGTCGCCACGTGGCCTTCGGCGCTGGACGTATCGAGGGATCGCAAGTCTGTTGCCGTAACGATTGCCTTTGCTACCGCTTCAATAGGGCCCGGATTGCTGGCGAGAATGCGTGTTGTCTCGGTGGCATCCGTCAGAGATTGTGGCGTGCGCACGCGCATATCTGCCAGCAACTGCGACCATCGACGTTCGAAATCGTCGAAATAAAGCTGCAGCGTGGCTTGCGAGACAGAATCGATCGTCATTTCAGCGTGATTAGGCTGCCCGCGTACCCATTCTTCGTTGAGGGCGTCCCGTGCCGCGTCGACGATTTGAGAAAGGACGATGGAACGATAGCCACTGGCGGTAAAGAACCCTGAAATGCCTTCCCGAAGCGATTTCCCGGAGGCACGTTCGAATGCTTGCTCACCAAGGGCGCCCAGGGCATCCGCAGGTGTCCAGGGTTGGGATGTCTGCGCCTTCTCGGAACTTTTCAGGATGTGATAGGCTCTGGCGGCCACACTCTGATCGCGTATAGCTTTCCGAGCTTCGGCGATCAGCCCATCATCGAGGTTAATTGGGACCAGTGGCCCGTTCGCCAGTGCTTTGGCGTGTGCGGTAAGCGCCTCCCGCGCGGCCTTTCGGCCGTCACCAGGATAAAGGCGAGCAAACATGTCCGCTGATTGAAGCGATACGAACTGAGGATCGATCGGGCCCAGACCACCGAGCATTCCATAGAGCTTGAGAGCATCAAAAGTCTCTTCAGCCTCTTTGCTGTTGGCGATGTTTTTTTGCAGCTGGGCCAGCATTCGAGGCAGGAGCAGTGCATTGAGCGCTTTTTGATAGGCTTGGCGGCGCCGGCTTTCAATCTTTCCTTCCTGGTCAAGCCCGAAGCTGAGGGGCCATACCCGTGCTCGCCTGAAATCGCCGCTGATGGCGCGCAAATTATCCAGCGCTGGCAGAATGCGCAGGAAATCGGCATCGGAAACATCGCGCACCGGGATCCCCTGCACGAGTTCCTCATAGCCATCGATACGTTCCCTGACTTGTGCCATGGCGCTTGTATTTTGGAAATAAGTTGCCGCCCAGCTTGTCAACACAGTCACCAGAACCACCGCGGCCAGACCATAAGCGCCGCGGCGGAGAACGAGCTGATGTCGGGAGAGCCGTCGGTCGTGCGCCACGAGTGATGCTTCGCCAAAGATGACCTGTGTAAACAGTCTGGAGAGGAAATAGCTGTGCTGCGGCCGCCTTACGCCGGTCCTAACAGGAGCGTGTTCGTCCGTTTGGGTTGCTGATGCCAGATAAATGCCGCGCAATAGCGGTGCTTCGACCAGCGTCGAGCCCGAACATAGTACCGCCAGAACCTCTTGTAGTTTCTCCTTCAGGGATACGAGCTCGGCGGGAAAGCGAAACATGCGTCCCCTGGCTTCGATATCGGGCTCCTGCTGTAGCCGTTCGAGAAGCATGGCATGTATGCGCTCCTGAAGCAGGGCGAATTCCGCAAGGAAACGTTCGGGAAGTGCCGCAGCCTGATGGCTCTCTTCCAGGCTGAAAGTCATGCCCCAGACCTGTTCCCTGTCCGATTTGCTGAAACCGTCAAAAAACTCGACGAAGCCTGTGAGAAGATCTGCCTTGGTGAGCACAAGATAGACGGGCACACGGGCCTGAAGATACTCGTCGAGTTCCGAAAGCCGCTGCCTGATGGCGTGCATTTCCTCCTGCCGCGCGGCAAGGTCGCGCGTCATCAGATCGCCGATCGAGACCGTGACGAGAGCGCCGTTGACCGGTTGCGCGCGGCGGTACTTCCGCAGAAGCCCAAGAAAGCCTTCCCATCCAGCCTTGGATGCGCCGTTCAAATCGTCCTGTGTGGTGTAACGGCCGGCCGTGTCGATGAGGATTGCCTCGTCGGTGAGCCACCAGTTGCAGTTTCGGGTGCCAGCAACACCCCGCACGGCATTGGTGCCCAACGCATCGCCGAGCGGAAATTTGAGGCCGGAATTGGTGAGTGCGGTCGTCTTGCCAGACCCCGGAGCGCCGAAGATGAGATACCACGGCAATTCGTAGACGTAGCCCAAGCGCTTGCGGGTGATGCGGCGAAGCAGTGCCAATGCTTCCTTCAGGCGACTGTGGATTTCGGTAACTTCTGACTGCTGGCTGGCTGCGGCCTCGGCGGCTGCATTACCGGCGATTTCATCGACAAGCGCCTGGTCGGTTCGGCGGGCGCGAACGAGCGAAACGACTGTGTAGATCACCCAGCCGGTGGCGAGCAGCCCGATGACCAGCAATCGCATCCGCAGGCTTTCGAGTGGTCTGAAATCACCATAACCCAACAGGTAACCATAGAACCATATGACGATGCACAGCGCCGCCACCCAGATGAGCGGCAGGAAACGCGCGCCGAGGAGACCCACATAGGATTCCACATAGGAGCGGATCGAATAATAGATATTGAGCGGGTTCGTCATGGCGTATCCTTCGCCGGTCCAGCTAGAGGCCGTGCTTTCGCAAGCGGCGTGATGCCGGCCGCGCCGAGGCTTTCTGCGGGATCGGTCAGCACCAGGATTTCGGTGCGCCGGTTTATCTCGCGCCCTGCGGAGCTATCGTTGCTGGCCAATGGGTTTGAATCCGCACGTCCTTCAGTAAGGATCGCCTGCGGTCCTGTGAATTCGGCAAGAATGTCGCCAACGGCCTTGGCGCGGGCTTCCGAAAGATGCCAGTTGGATGGGAACTGAACCGTCCTGATTGGCACGTCGTCGGTATAGCCAATGACGACGGCACGGAAATTTTCGGAGGCAAGTGCCGCCCCAATGCGCTTGAGCAGATCGGTGAACTGCGGGCTGATTTTTGCGCTGCCTGTATCGAAGAGGCCGGCATTCTTGATCCTGACCAGAAGTCGACCGTCCGCGTCGGCAAGCGATACGGTACCACGCTCCACTTCCGGCTGAAGGAAGGCAAGCAGGTTCTGAAGTCGGCTAGGCAGTGCAGGCTTCGGTGGAGGAGGTAGCTCACTGACGGGCGGCGCAGGCTTTATCACCGGCGGATCTGGTTCGGGGTGGGGCAGGGCGGCCACGCTCGGCATCTCGCCCGGCGGCAAACTGGCCAGCCGCTCAAACACCGTGTCGGATGCCCGGTTCAGCGAAAGCGTGAAGAAGAGATAACCGAGCGCAAAAACCAGCACCAGTACCGAAAGCAACGTCCACAGCGCAGACGCCATACGCAGCGGCTGGTAACGCATCGAGGCGCCCTGCCAATGCGGCGAGAGCTCACGTTCGAAGATCCCGTACTGGCCAAGCAGGGTTTTATATAGACTGTCGCGGATTCGGCCAAGTTGCAACGATCCGCGGGCTGAGACCCGCATGCGTCCTTCAAACGCCAGCGAAATGCTGAGATAGATCAGAAGGAGCAGATCCTTGCTTGCCGCGGGTGTCTGGTGGAAATGGTCGAGCAGGTCGAAGAACCTGTCTCCGCCCGTCACGTCCATATGAAAGGTCGGGACAAGCCCGGAACGTGCCCAGCCCGCCCGCACCCCCCAAGGCTTGCTCAAGATAACGTCATCGATAGTGGCGCAGATGATATAATGCGCCGCGCGCGCCCGGTCAGGACTGATGCGCGCGCTTGCGAGATCTCGCTCATAGCGGCGGACTTCTTCGATCGTGACACGTCGCAACTCGTCGATGTCCGGTTGGTTATTGCTTTGGCGCAATGCATGGGCGAGGTTAAGCAATGGGGCGGCGGACGCCACGATGGTCGGTATTTCCTCGCCGCCGAAATGGAAATCGCGGACCAGCCTCTCGATCGGCCAGCCAGGATTGGGCGCATTCTTCTTCTCAGCTTCGAGCTGCGCGGCATCTGGCGTGCGGTCCAGCACGTTGTTCAGCATTTCCGCCAATTTGCGTGCGTCGTGCTGCTTGCGTGCTCCCTCTTCGGTGAGCTCGATAATGGTGGGCAGATCCTGCCAGGGAATAGACGGTTTCTTGCTCATTCTCTTAACGCCCACAGTTCCATTTCAATGCCGGGATATTCGCCGGCGAGGTGGAGGGCTATCGCACCCGAGGTATCGAGCTGTTTCCAGAGCGGGTTCTTCGTATCGAGTTCGAAATAAACAGTGCCAGAGCGATATGGGAGCTGACGCGGCAGAACCGGCAGCGGTCTTACCGGGATGCCCGGCAGCGCCACGTTGACGAGCTCGGCAATGCGTTCCACCGGGCCGACTTTGATCTGTGCGGGCAGGTTGCGCCTTATGTCTTCCGTTGACATGTCAGCTCGCACGGCAAGCACGAAGCCAACATCCTTGAGCAGAGTACGGTCGTTGATGACGCCGACCCGTACGCCATGACGACGCTCGATGAGTTCGATTGCAACGGCAGCCTGTTCAAGGACCGCCGACAGCGAGGTTCGCAAATCATCGAAGACGCTTTCGAAAGTGCCTTTCAGATCATCGTGGCGGTATGGCGGGAAATCCGTGGCTCGCTTTGAAGCGGCCGTGAAGGTGGAAAGCTCCCCGGCGAGTTGAATACAAGTCTCATAGAAGTCAACGGGATGGAAACGGGTCGCGTTGGCGGAAATATGTCGCAATACCGGGTCCGCGCGATTAAGAACTTGCAGCAGCAGATAATCGCCCACCTCTGCCGTACCACGTATAGTTGGGTCGCCGATACGTTCGGCAATCGCTTCGGCGCGATGGCGCACAATCCCCAGGAGTTCCGTGACGAGTTCATTGAGCCGCTGCTCGGCGGCACAGTTGAGGGAGGGTGCGATATAGGTTGAATCGAGGATCACGGCCTTGTCGGAACGCACTTCGATTACCCGCGCCAATCCAACCATCTCATAGCCGGCGAGTTCGTCGCCGCTCTTTAGAAAACGTAAATTCAACCTACCCACATCGATTGCGGCCATGAAATCAGTTTCAATATTAGCGTCCGGCGCTTCATAGGCGGAGGCAATGACGCGGGCGCCCTCCACACGAGCGCCGCCGTTCATCGTGATATCGGCTTTTCCGGGCCGGCGTGAAGGCAATGCGAGATAGATGATCGCATTGCGGACCGTTTCATCGAGTTCGAGCGGCGGCGGTAGGTCGGCATCGACCGGCGCCTCGAAGATGGTGCCATCGGGCAGAATGCCGCGCAGATTGGAAAGGGCAAACTGACCGGTGGCCAATGCGCCCCGGTCGATACTGATTTCGGCAATACCCCAGGGGTAGGGTGAAAGCTCCCGCGCGGCTATGCGCACTAGCCTTTCGGTCCAGCGGTCCGATTGTTGGAAATGCTGGACGCGAAGGAACATGCCTTCGTTCCAGGCAACCCGGTTCTCGTGTCTCATTTATCCAGCTTTGCCTCTACTTGGCCGCCAGGGATACGCTCCTGACGGATGTTGTTCGCGGTATGGTCATTCAGCGAGCGCATCATCGCCTCACGGATGACATCGCGCAGCGACATCCGCTTTCCGTCTCTCTCGAAATGCGTCTTGAAGGCCTGCCAATAGGTGCGCTCGCTACGCCACAGGACCCTTCCCGGCATCGCGTCAACTCGTGCCTCCACAATGCTGGGCTCCATGGTGCGGCCCATTTCATCGATTAGGCCGCAAACGGCGATCCTGAGCGCCAGCAGCATTGAGAGCGTTGCCTCCAAGCGTGCTGGAACCGCTTTGTCACGCGGCAGTTCCAGTAGATCGGATGAGGGAAGAGCCCGAGGCGTTTCGAGATCAAAGGTTGCGAAGAAATCGTGGCATGCCTCCTCAAAACATTCCGTAAGCCCTTCCAGTTGCTGCAGGAGATCCGCCGCTGGAGCCGGACCGGCCGCCGGCGCCGCATCCTGCCGAGGTTCGTCCGGATGAGGGGCTTGCGGCATGGCTGCGGCAGGCAGCGCCGGCTCATAGGCTTCGTGTGCACTCGGGTCCGTTTTCAGATTGCGGGCGAGGACGATGGATGCTCTGGTCGCCGGCGCATGTTCAAACCTGCTGATGAAGTCGGAATGCGTATTCCAGTCCTCCGGCAGAACGGCGTCCCTCGTTGTTTCTGGGGGACCGCGCCAGCCGATTTCCACATTGCGGGACAAGGATGGCTTTCCATTGCTGCCGGGAACTGCGTTCGCGTCGGAGACGGGCTCCTGCCAAGCGTCACCGCACCCGCGAAGCCCGTGTGATTTCGGGCTGCTGGGCGCCACATCGGCGAGGATGGACGAAATCGTCAGATGCTCGTCACCGAGGACAATGTCGGCATCTGGATCGGTAAATTCCGGATCCATTTCGCCCGTAACGGAAACCGTGAAGGCGAGCCCGGATAATTCTATGACGGTTCCATGGGAAAGCCTGACGGAATCGCCCTCCCGCACCAGGACACCATCGACGAGGGAGCCGTTGGCGCTCTTGTCGTGCAGCACGAAGCCATTGCGATCGGCCTCTATCAGGCAATGCAGTTTCGAAACCAGGCATTGCGGATCGGGGACTTGCCAGTCGCATTCCGCCGATCGGCCGAGTGTCCGCCGGCCCTGTTCCAGATACCAGCGTTGCCTGACCATGTTTTCAGGATCTTTGACAGGATTGAGTTCGAGACGCAGAGCCATGTTTATCTCATGATCCAACCGGCGATGCCGTCGCGCTCTGTCTTATGATCGCATCCCTGCTATCGTGCGCGGCCGGGGCCGTGCGAGCCCAGCAGTTCCATCCCAGGCGTGCCGCATCGTCCGGCGTGCCGAGCTTGCAAAAAGGGATCTGCTCCTTCTTCAAGATAACCTGGATGTCGAAATCGAGATTTGAGCCGACGAACAGTTGCGTCAGCGCAAAAACATCTCTCACAGCACGGTTTCCGGGTGAGAAAGCCAGATAATCGGCATAATCGAGCGGCCCGATGACAACACGAAAGCCTCCGCTGAAATCGTGGATTTTGGCGCCTGCCATTGCATCGACACCCAGACGGCTATGAGAATTCCGTCCCATGCTGGTTTGCTCTTGTGGCGGCACGGTTAGCCAACGGCTTCGAAACAGTTCGATATGCACCGGTAGGCCGGTGAATTCGAGCAACATCGCGGCCAGACTTGCGGCATTGCGCGTGCGCGATGCAAAGAAGCCGCTGAAACGAAGGATGAGCGCTTCGTCAACGCCGCTCGTTTCACGCAGCCGCGCGGTACCGAAGCCGGTGAGTGAAAACAGTGCGGTGAGAAAGCCGTTGCGCGCGCTCTCGTGTCTCCAGCGCAACAGGCGTGCAAGGCGGTATTTTTCGCAGGCGTCGACGAACAGCTCAGTTAGCCGCGCGCCGAAAATATCGAGGAAAGCGACGAGGCCATGGGCCCGGTTGCGCTCCTCCCGCATCGCCAACTCGTTATAGCTGGCGGGAAGCGCGCCCATAGGCCCAAGCAGGTTGGGTAACGCGCTTGTGAGTCTGGCTTTGCTGTCCCTGTCGCGTTGAAAACGCCCAATCGCCAACGGTGCCGAAGAAATGCCTATAGGTGCGCTGACATCCAGCCTGGAGCATGAGGCCTGCGCCACGCGGAACGCCGTTGTCGGCTCGAAACGGCCGGGATCGCTTTCGAGCCGACTGGCGAGATTACCGCTTCTTTGTTTATCCACCATGTTCACAGCGTCGTGCTCCTCCCGTTCTACAAAAGGGCGCGCTCGGCAGCGCGGGCGGGCCATATTGCGACAGGCGTCGACTGTCCTTTCAATGCAACGGTCAGCCGGGTGAAGCTGTTCACCGAGGTATAAAGGCCGAAGAAGTGGTCAAGTACGCTACCGAAAAGATAGGCTGACGCCCGGTCGATCGCTGCGGGATCGAACTCCAGACGGATTTCGGTTCCCGGTACGATGCCCCCTGCGCCAAGCCGAGCTGTCGAGGTGTACGCCTCCACGTGGACGATCGCATCCACGATCTGCTTTGTTTCCGGCGCGTCGCGGAAGGCATAGAGCGACAGGATATCCTTCAGCGCCGCGCCTCCATTGTCAAAAAGGGAAAGGTGGTTGAGCAGAAGATGCGACATAAGCCGCCAGTTGCGGTCTTCGTGGTGATCCATTCGCACCGATGGTGTCGGCGGGATCAGTGGCTCAATGCCCGCGACAGCATCATGTCCGGAGGCGATCTGGAGGTTTGGGTGGCCGCCGCCGAAGGGGAGTTTTTCCGGCAGATCCCTGTTGAGGCAAAGCGCGTCCACGCTGGCAACGGCGTCAAGGCGCCTTGCCGGTCGATGGGCTATATCGACAAATGCGATGTCGATATCGGATGTTTTATCGTCCGCGTCGAAGCGGCGCTGGATTTGCCAGAAGACCGTTGCCGCATCGCCATGCATGGAACGGCCGAAGAAAGGACGACAAGTCGCCTCTTCGCCGTTTTGGCCTGTCAGCAGAACACGTTCGACCGAATAGATTTCACGGGTGTTTTGCCTGCGTGAATCCGGCAGCAGGCGATATTCGGTACGCGTTCCGTCAAGCAGGACCGGCTCGCAGGATTGCTGGAACAGGTTGACAACGGGCGTAGCGTGAAGCACGAGATCATGCGTGTTGACGGAGCGTTCCAGCTTTCTGTCTGTTTCATTGAGATAGACGAAGATCTCCAGCTTGTCGTCACGCCATCGCTCGAGCCCCGCGATGTCGATGAACAGAAACTTCTGCGGCAGTGCAAAGAACTCGGTCAGCAATCGGTAGCCGACAAAGCCGGACGGCGGACAGGGAAGCATCGATTGGGCTTCTTCGAATCCAATGGGGCGCAGGCTCTCGCGCGGCAGGAATATTGCCGCCTCATCATCCGCATGGCGGGCGAGCGCGATACCTATTGTGTGATTGGCCAAGAGTTCATGGAGCGCGCTTGCCTGGCGCCACTGCGATGCGAGATGGAAGCGCAATCGCTTCAATCCCATTTGCGGGAGCTGATTTCTCCGGTCTCGTGGCTCGAGTGATATCCGCAAACATCCCGCCGCACCTGAAAACGGGGATGGAGGCGCGCCGATCGGCTGGCCGGAAAGGGCTACCGAAACAATCTCTATGGGTGCAATCTCCACATCCTGCGTCGTGCGGAAGCGGCAGGCTTCACCGGATATCGGCTCCGTCAGGATCTCGGTATGGCGGGGTATCGTCTGGACGCCGGCGAGCGTCTTGGCGGGCGTGAAGTGGACAATGCTCATGGAGGGAATTGGCGCGAGGTAATGCGGGTAGAGCGTTTCCAGCAATCCGTCCGTTAGCTCGGGAAACTCGTCGTCGAGCTTCTGGCGGATGCGTGCGGCCGAATAGGCAAAGCTCTGGATGAGGCGCTCGACATGCGGGTCGTCGGCGACCTCGCCCGTCATGCGCAATCGCCCGGCGATTTTCGGAAAAGTGTCGGCAAAGCGTGCCGCTCGGCGCCGTATCGCCACAAGCTCATCATGGTATCGGTGAAAAAAGCTCTCAGCCATGGGGACGCTCCACTGAAAAATGCTGAGTGGAGGGATCAATGACGGTTTCGAAGCTGATGGGTGGCAAGCCGTCATAGGGGCTGAAAGTTGCTTCTATCCCGATGCGTAGCGTGCGTCTGCCCGTCGCGCCATTTTTCAAGATCGTTACCCGGATATCCGAAAGCCGGGTTTCAAACAGCGCGATGCGCCGCTCGAGGGCGCGCGCCAGTATCAGCTTGGCCTCGTCCGTGACGAGATTCATCGAGACAGTGCCGTCGATGCCGAAGCAGACCAATGAATTGCCGAGTTCCTTCAGTTCCGCAGGTGGAGTTATCGGGCAGCGGCGTGTGTTCAGCAGGGTTTCCAGATCGCGGCGGATTGTCTCGCGCATCTCGCACACCTGATCGATTGGGCTCGCAAGCGGATCCTGTTTCAGGTCCGGACTGGCATCAAGCAACCGGTCGAGGACCGATCGTGCGAAAACGCGCTTTTTCGGTTTGTATCGATCAAGCGGATTGGCCATCCTGGATCCTTTCCAACGCATCCAGGGCAGCATTGCCGATCGAGGTCGTGTCGTGTAGCGACACGAGTTCCTCTCCGGCGAGGAAGCAACGCTGGCCGCGTCCTGTGGTAATGCCGCTCGCTTCCTTCACCCATTTCGTTTCACGGCCCAGAAGGAGTTTTGGATTGTCGCCGGACCCCTGATAGATCGCTGGCAGCAACACCGGCATACTGACGCCATCCAGCAAGGAAAGCCGGGCGCGGCGGAAGGCGAGATCCCGCGGATGAGCGATCGGTTCCATCGTGACCTCGGCGATCCGGGAAAAATCGATCCAGAGATAGGCGCCGCCAAGCGTTAACACTTCGAGTGCATGTGGCGTCCGGTCATCGAGATCGCGGAAATCCGGGAACAGCTTGCCATTCCAGCGCATGGGGCGTTCGCCGCGCGCATCCTCAAGTACCATCAACGCGGTCTTGGTCAGTTTGTGCTCACTGGCGCGGTTTGCCATGATGAGTGCCAATGCCGCCCGGTCGAGCTCGGTCGGACCCGAGGGAAAAGTCGGCGTCTCACCTGCCTCAAACCACGCCCGCCGGGCAATCATGGCACGAAGCTGATTGCGAAGATGAGCGAAGTCCATCGAAGCGTCGGGCGCAACGGTAGCCGCCAGGGCGCATTGGGCATCCGCTTTTTCGTAGTCAGCAGATAGGATGAGCAGGTCGATATAGAGATGCCGCGCCGCTTTATCTGTGGGATCGGCCTTCACTTGTCCTTTTGCCCTCTCGACCGCCTCCCTCAGGGCGTCCTCGGCCAAAAGGCGTGCTATTTCTTGGAAAGGTGTCATGCTGGCACTCCCGTGGATGTCGAGGCCGGTTGAAAAGGTCTTTGTTGTGCGATCCCGGTCTTGGCGATGAGATGGAAACTTGCTGAAAAGTCATCGAGTTGAAAATGCGGCTGCAGTCTGAGGGTGCAAGAGAACGATCCCGGCTTGCCTGGCATTTCCTCGACATCGATGCCGGCGGAGCGTAATGGATAGCGCGTGCGCAGTGACAAATCGGCGTCATCATTGCCGAGTGTGTAGCCCGCCAGCCATTCCGAAAGCTTGCGCTGGACGGCCGCCGCATCCGAAAGCTGGCCGATCTCGTCACGCATGATGATTTTGAGGTAGTGCGAGAAGCGTGACGCGCACAGCACATATTGCAGCATGGCTGCGAGGCGTGCGTTCTGGCGGGCATTTTCGTTCGAATAGTCCCGCGGCGCATGCAACGATTGGTTGGAGTTGAATATGGCTGATGCTGAAAGGTAGGTGCCGACGACGGGAATGAGGCCAAGATCGCAGAACTGCTGTTCCTGTGTGCTGGTCAGCCGCACTTCCAGGGGCGGCTGCGCTGAAAGGCCATTGCTCTCGGTGCCGAAATCGTATGACGACAGTTCGTCTGGGCCAATAAGCCCGCCATTGATGCCGTCCTGCATGACACCGCGGATCTCGGCGAACCAGCCGGTATCGATGAAATTGCGGATAACGATCGCAGCAAAGGCAAAGGCGCCATTGCCCCAGAGAAGCGTGTCACCGTCTGGCGAAACGGTTTCGTGGAAGGGAAACCCGTCATCGCGGTCGCGTGCATAAGGCGCGTAAGGCGCGCGCATGAGAACGCGTGGCGCTACCAGTCCAATGAACCGCGAGTCCTCGCGTGCTCTCAATGCATTCCAGCGCATATATTGCGGCTTGTCCGCCAGGCGGGACACATCGGTGATGCGGTTGAGCTCGTGGAAGCTCTCTAGTCCGATGATACGGGGTGACGCGCCCGCGATGAAGGGACAGAAGGCGGACGCCGCGACCATGCCGATATCACTGAGTGTGCTGATCGTATCGGCCGGCTCATCGGGCGAGAGCAGATAGTTACCCACGAGCAGGCCGAACGGCTCACCCCCAGGCATGCCGAACTCGTGACTGTAAATGAGCTCGAAAAGATGGCTTTGGTCGAAATCCGATGCCCGTTGCATATTACGGGCGAGTTCACTCCAACTCGTGCTGAGGAGCTTGATCTTGACCTGAGGGCTGGGCACGGCCGCGCGCACGAGCATCGCAAGTCCCCGCCACCCCGCTTCCAGCGCCTGGAAATCGGGATGGTGCAGAATGAGGTTCAGCTGGCGGTTTAACGCCGCGTCGATCAGCGCGATAAGCCGGTCGGCGCGGCGGCGCCACGTTGTGCTCAGGTTGGTGGACATGGCTTGGCCCAAGAAACTGCCGCTGGCAGCCGCTCGCAAAAGGAGCTGCCGTCAGTTCTTCGAGGGGATGCGCGCGACCATGCGCAAAGAGGTCGTCAACTCCTCCATTTGAAGCCAGGGGCGCATCCAGGCCACGGCATTATAGGCACCTGGCTTGCCAGGTACCTCATGCACCGTAACGCGGGCGTCACGCAGAGGGTATTTGGCGCGGGCCTCTTCTCCAGCGTCTTCATTGGCGTTGACGTAATTGGATATCCATCGATTGAGCCAGGCTTCGCAATCTTCCGCTTCCATAAAGGAGCCAATCTTGTCGCGGCCCATAACCTTGAGGTAATGGGCGAAGCGTGAGGTGGCCATCATATAGGGCAGGCGGGCCGAAACAGCGGCATTGGCGGTCGCTTCCGGCTTGTCGTAGATCTTGGGCTTATGCGTCGTCTGTGCGCCAAAGAAGACGGCATAATCCGTATTCTTATAATGACACAGCGGCAGGAAACCCAGCTTTCCAAGTTCGGCGTCGCGGCGGTCGGTGATACCAACCTCGGTCGGGCACTTCAGATCGAGGTCGCCGTCATCGCTGGCAAAGATGTGCATCGGCAGATCTTCGACCTTACCTCCGTTTTCCGCACCGCGAATGGCCGTACACCAGCCGCTCCTGGCGAAAGCGCTGGTCAGGCGCGCGCCCATCACATAGGCCGCGTTCATCCAGCAATAGCTGTTGTGCGGCAACTCGCCATTCTCTGAGCCTCCGGCTTCATCATAGTTGAACTCGTCAATGGCATTCGTCGTCGGACCATAGGGCATGCGTGCCAGCACGCGCGGCAGCGCGAGCGTAACGAAGCGCGAGTCGTCGCTCTCGCGCAGCGAGCGCCATTTCGCATATTCGGCGCTTTCAAAGATCTTTTCGAGATCGCGGGGTTTGGCGAGTGCGCGAAAATCCTCGAAACCGAACATGTGGGGGCTGGCGGCCGAGATGAACGGCGCGAAGGAAGCCGCGGCGATGGACGACAATCCCTGCAGGAGCTGGACATCCTCGAAAGAGTTGTCGAATTCATAGTCGCCGAGAATTGTGCCCAGAGGCTCACCGCCAGGTGTGCCGAATTCGTCTTCGTAGATCGACTTGAAAAGCTGTGACTGGTCGAATTCCACCGCCTTTGCCAAATCCTTCGACAGCTCCTGCTTGCTCGCATTGAGGACCCGGATTTTCAGATTGGCGCTGGTTTCGGAATTGGACACCAGATAGTGCAGGCCACGCCAGGCGCCTTCCAGCTTCGTGAATTCCGCGGATTGCATGATGGCCGCGAGCTGGCGCGAAATAGTCTGGTCAATCTCGGCTATCGCCTTGTTCAAGGTGATGGTCAGGTTGCGGTCGTAGACGACGGTGCCATTCAGGGCCTGGTTCGTCAATGTACGCAGGAGATCCCGCGCGCGGTCCGGTTCCGTCTGCCGCGTTGCGGCGACGACCTTCGACAGTAGGGTGCTGTTGGCGGAGAGCTCGACTGTGCTCTCGTTCTTAAGCTGCGTTTTGGCGCTCATTCTTCAAATCTCCCGTCAAACGCTTCAATCCTGCGCGTTGCCGTTCTTGTCACCTTCGAGTTCCCGGGTAAGTTTGCCGAGTTCAGCTTGGTTCTGGAGGATCTGCTCCAGCATGTGTTCCAGATTCTCCGAACGATCAGCCTTGCTCATCAGATCGCGAAGCTGATTGCGGGCATCCAGCAGCGATTTTAGAGCGGGGACCTGATTGACGATTGCGCCGGGCTCGAAATCCCCAAGACCCTCGAATTTCAACGAGACCGCCATCTCGGTATCGCCGCCCTGCAGAGTGTTTTCGACCGAGATGTTGAGGCCCGGAGTCATGCGACGCATCACGTCATCGAAATTGTCGCGGTCGATCTGGACGAATTTCCGCTCACCGAACGGCTTTAGCGGCTGTGTGGGATCTCCTGAGAAGGCGCCCAATACGCCGACGACGAAGGGTAATTCCTTCACCACGACGGCACCTTCCGTTTCCACTTCATATTTTATGTGGACGCGGGGTTTGCGAACTCTTTCAAGCTTATCGTGGATACTTGCCATTTCGGCTCTCCTCATATGAACGGCGCTGTTTTCGCGTCCGATTTTTTACCAGTTGAAATCCAGCCGGCGTGTGAAACACCGCACGTCATGCGGCTTCCCAGCTTCAGTTGCGTACCGCACCCTCTTTGTCGGCTGTCATGGGCCGGATTCCTGCGGCCGTGAGCACGGCGTCGCGTATCTGCGTCTCCGGAAGCAATTCGATCAGAAGCTCCGAAAAATCCATGCGGCCCCGCCGAACGAGCGTTTCGAGTGCCATGGAAAGCGGGGAATGCGGTTCTGTCCGGCGGAAGTAGCGTGCGACAGAAAGCAGGATCCTGAATGCGTCCTCGCGCGAGGCTATTGCTCCTGCATGTGATTTGCTCTGCTGAAAGCCGCGGCCGCCATCCAATTCGCCCGCCGGGAGCGCGTCTTCCGCGGTAGAGCCGGGAGAAGGCGATATTTCTTCATCGAGCCCCGCCAGCATGCGGATGGCGGCTGCCGCTTCCAGCAGAAGGTTACGCGTGTTGGCGCTGGGCGGTGCGAATTCGCCGCATCGCGCGCCAAGCGTTTCGCCAAGCGCATCAAATGCCGCCCTGCATTCTGAAACAAGAGCAAGATGCGCAGCCATCGCTTCCGCGCCGGCTTCGGCTGCCGCGTGATGCAGCGCTTCCAATCGCTCCTCTTCACCAATGCGCTGAGCTAGCTGGTAATCCCAAAGGGTGTGCTGCGCGAAGCCAGCGCCGGGCACCAGCGGTGCAAGACGCAATGCCTGGATCAATGTTCCCTCGCCACTGACGCCATTGAGTCCCGACAAGGGAGCAAGCTTGTCCTCGACCGGATTATTGGAAATGGAATGAATGTCGTCCCAATACCGTTCGAGGAGAAAGGTCGATGCTTGGAAGACATCACGTAAACCGGCATATCCATTTATTCTGATCTGGGCTTCCGCAAGCCACGCCAGAACCTCGATATCCTTGCTGGCGGACACGAGAATTTGTTTGCCGAGGTCACTGACCTCGTGCCACTCCTGTGCCAGCCGCAGGGGCTCACCTGGGGTAATGGTACGCTCGATGCCGCGTGCCAGATTTCGCGCATCCTTGATCCTGTAATATATATCTCTGTGTTCAGGATCGTTTCTGATGTTTACACCACAGGGTGCATCCTCGCCCACAGGAGCGATAATATCATTTAACGCAAGAAACACGATATAAAAAGCTTTCGTTAATTGATTATGCGTCAATATCGTCTTTATAAAAATATTTCTGTCAATTGAAAAAAATGCACAAAGTGTTAAATGAGACGCTTTGTGATATAATATATCCTTTTGTATCAAAACGTAACCAATAAACCTCTATTCATCGAGGGCGTTGGGAATTATTGAGTCATTTATTGTGAAAAATTTATTGTCACCTCCGTGATTTAAGTAATATTTTAAGGAGGCGATCGAGGTGCGTTTTGCATGAATATCGATCTCAATCGACTGATCAAGGCACTTGAACCTGTACTGCAAGTAGGACTTGAAACCGCCGTCTCCATGGCGGCGCGTAATGCTCATCCGACGATTGAAATCGCCCATTGGATGCGGGCGCTCATCGACATTGATGCGATTTCTCCCATCTTTGCGCGCGCCGGCGTCAATCTTGGAAATCTACGTTGGGAGCTTGACCTCGCGATAGATGATCTCGCGCGCGGCGACGGATCCATTCCAACGCTTTCGCAGAACATGCTGCTGCTTGCGCGCGAAGCGTGGCAAGTCGCTTCCCTGCAATTCGGTCGCGACCATATTAAGCCTGGCGATCTGCTGATCGCTCTCTCATCGGAGCAGTCACTGAGGATTGTGGCTCGTGGCATAGCGCCATCGTTGTGCCACATGAAGGTCGAGGCGGTCGAGACCGACCTGCGGGCGGAAACGGATACAAAAGCCGCTGTCCAAGTGGAGCGACAAGGCGGCAGTCCTTTTGCCGGCGACGGTGATTTTTTTCGTCTTTACACACAGGATATGACCGCGGATGCACGTGCCGGCAGGATCGATCCGGTCATAGGGAGAGACCGTGAGCTGCGGCAGGTCGTAGACGTGCTGATGCGCCGCCGGCAGAACAACCCGATCCTGGTAGGCGAGGCAGGCGTGGGCAAGACGGCTATAGCGGAAGCATTGGCCTTGGCTATCGCTGCCGGCGACGTGCCTGAAATCCTGAAGGACGTGCGGCTTCTCTCACTCGATATCAGCCTTCTTCAAGCGGGCGCCGGCGTTAAGGGCGAGTTCGAGCGCCGGCTGCACGGCGTGATTGACGCCGTAAGGAATGCGGCGGAGCCCATCATCCTGTTCATCGACGAGGCGCACAGGCTAATCGGGGCGGGCGGTCAGCCGGGGCAGGACGATGCAGCCAATATCCTGAAGCCGTCGCTCGCGCGGGGGGAATTGCGCACGATCGCCGCCACCACATGGAGTGAGTACAAACGCTTTATCGAGAAGGACGCAGCCCTGACGCGGCGTTTCCAGACGGTAAAGGTGGACGAACCGGACGAGGAAACCGCCATCCGAATGTTGCGCGGCGTTGCTGGCGCCTTCACCGCCCATCATGGGGTGCGAATTCGCGATGAAGCGATTGCCGCCGCCGTTCGCCTTTCCGGGCGCTACATCCCAGCAAAACAGCTTCCCGACAAGGCGATCAGCCTGCTTGATACGGCCGCCGCATCTGTGGCGCTTGCCCGGCAGGCGCTGCCGGAAGCGCTCAAAGCGCTGCGCAATGAGGATGATCTGCTTAGCACCGAGGCGGATTGGCTGGCGAACGAACCGGTGACGCAAACGAACCGCACGCGGTTACAGGAGATAGAGGCGCGGCGTGGCCAGATTGCAACGGAGGCGGAAGTGATTGAAGCGCGATATATCGAGGAGATGCGGCTGGTTCGCGAAGCGGATCGCCTGGAAGCCTTGATCTCTCGCAGTCCGGGCAAGGCAGGAAATGGAGAGGAAGTGGCCGGCGCAGATGAAGACAGTATCAACGCACCGGCTTTTCTCGAACAACGTGCCGATCAGCGCAAGAAGGCGCGAACGGCGCTGGCCGCGGCGGAGCGCGGCCTTTGGGAATTCGCTGGCGAACAGCCTTTGGTTCCGCGGGTGGTCGACCGCGAGGTAATTGCCTCACTTGTGGCGCGCTGGACAGGCATCCCGGTTGGCAAACTGCTTTGCGACGAGGTGGAAGCAGTCAAGACGTTGGAAGCACGGCTGAAGGAAAGGGTCATTGGCCAGGACGCAGCCATTGGAAGAATCGCGGCGTCGATGCAGACGGCCCGCGCGGGCCTTTCCGATCCGCGCCGCCCGCCCGCCGTTTTTCTGCTGGTCGGCAACTCAGGGACGGGCAAGACCGAAACCGCTCTTGCGCTGGCCGATTTGTTGTATGGCGGCAGCCAATATCTAACCACTATCAACATGTCGGAATTCAAGGAGGAGCATAAGATCTCGATGCTCCTGGGCTCTCCGCCCGGTTATGTCGGCTTCGGCGAAGGCGGCGTATTGACCGAGGCCATTCGCCGCCGTCCATATGGCGTGCTGCTGCTCGATGAAATCGATAAAGCCCATCCTGGCGTGCAGGAGATGTTTTACCAGGTTTTCGACAAGGGTACGCTGCGGGACGGCGAGGGCCGTGACATCGACTTCAAGAACACCACTATCGTGATGACGGCCAACACGGGGGCTGAGCTGCTTTATGAACTGGCCGCCGATCCTGATACGATGCCGGAGGGAGAGGCACTGGAAAGGCTGTTGACGCCTGAACTCCAGAAGCATTTCAAACCCGCCTTTCTCGGCCGTACGATAATATTGCCGTTCATGCCGCTTGGCAAAGACGCATTGTCAGAGATCGTCGATGTGCAGTTGGGCCGGATCGTTGACCGGGTTCGGGTGAGCTACGGAACGAAAGTGGTTCTGTCTTCACAGGCAAAGGACGCGCTAGTTGCGCGTGCCCGAGCCAGCGAAATGGGAGCACGCATCATCGAGAGCATGATCGCGCGCGATCTGCTTCCGGCCCTTTCCGCTTTCTTTCTCGACGCGCTCGCCACTGGGCAGACGCACAGTATTGCTGAGATCGGTTTCGACGCCAATTGCTTCAGCGTCATTCCCGCGCGTTTGGCGGGTAAAAAGGAATTCGCCGAACGGCAAAGCCGGACGTCGAATAGCGCCGCTTTGGATGCGGTGAATAGTCACCGCGTGCGGCAAAAACGGCAAAGGGCGTCTTCGACCTAACTTGCCAGATATAAAGGGAAACTGAGCATGCCAATTTATTTGCAAATTGATGGAATTCAGGGGGATGCAACGCACGAACAGCATCGTAAGTGGATGGACATTGAGGCAATCCACTGGGATGTGTCCCGCAAAATGAATACTTCGGCGGGTTCCGCCGCCAACCGCGAGGCATCGGAGCCGGTGGTCTCGGAAGTCATACTCACAAAGATTAGCGACTCGTCATCGACCAAGTTGTTTCAGGAAGCCTGCTCGGGACGTACCGGAAAAAGAGCGACGATCCATATGGTCACCACGGGCAATCCGGGCGCTACTTATATTGAGTACACGCTCAACAACACGCTTATCGCAAGTTATGCGGTGGACTCGAATGGCGATCGCCCGATCGAAACCGTCAAGCTCAACTTCACTAAAATGGAGGTGAAATACACCCCTTACGACGACAACCATTCGCCGCAGTCACCGGTGATCGCTTCTTACGATCTGGCCACCACCAAGGCTGGATGATTGTGGCCATTGGAAGCAAGGTGCTGGTCGATCCGCCGGCATCTTTGCTTCCTCCCGCCCTTCAGGGGTGCGGCGCTCACGTGCCCCTGAACCCGGCGTGATTCTCGAAAAGGAGTCGGCATGCCGATTTTTAAGCTCGCCACTCAGCAGCTTTGCTTGATGCCGGTCGGTGCGCGGGAGTTGCTTCCAACACAGCAGACGACGCAGCATCCAGCCCGCACCGGCGGCTTGCCGCAACATCATATGCGCACGGGTTTTGCCAGTGCGCACCCCAACGAAGGTCTGCTCTTCTGTCGGCTGAAAAGCTGGCTGAGAAGCAATGAAGCGTTGATCATCGAAATGCTGGAACAAAGCGGCCATTCGGCTTTTGCCGTCGAGATGAATTATGCCTTGGCCAATTCGAACGCGGATTGCGTCGTTCTTCCCTGTAATATCTCCATCCTGGGAACGGCCGCCACGCTTGACGAGGTCAGCTCGATTTTTCCGGCGGGTACGCCGTATGGTTTCAAGCCCCGGTTGGCCTCGAGCAGTTTACCGGAACTCCGCTACACTTATTTTGTCGGCCAGCGTGTTTGAATCATCGGACCACCAGTCCTGCAACATAGAGACACCAGTCATGAGCGATGAACCTTCTGCCGCCGACTTCGTCCAGGCAAACCGTATATTGAAAGTGATTTCTCCGCTGGGCGATGACATGCTTCTGGCCGAGCGCGCGATAGTCAGCGAGGCGGTTTCGTCGCTGTTTGAGATCGAGCTATCTGTTCGTGCCAAGCGCGACAATCTAAAACCTGAGGAACTGATCGGCCGCCTCGTCGATCTCTCGCTGGAAATCCAGCAGGGCGAGGAGGGGGACGCGATCCGTCGGCCTTTTAACGGGCTTGTCACCGAACTGCATGAAGGGCCGGCTGTCACGCGGGACCTGCGGTCCTATACGCTTGTCCTGCGGCCGCAGTTATGGCTCCTGTCGCGTCGTTCCGATTGCCGGATCTGGAAAGACCAGACAACTCTTGATGTCATTTACGAGCTGCTGTCGGAGCACGGTCTGCCTGCGCCCGATGTCTCCGGCGTGATCTCGCCGCCGCCCGCGCAACACCATTCGGTACAGTGGAATGAAAGCGATCTGACATATCTCCTGCGCCGCTTCGAGGAGGACGGGCTGTTCTTCTGGTTTAGCCATGATGAAGGCCACCACCAGCTGCACGTGGCCGATAGCGCGAATGCATGGCTGGGGCCATCGCCCTCGGCCCAAGGAGAAGGGCAGGTGCGGTTGGCGCAGGGGTCGTCAGACCGCAACCACATTACCGCTTGGCGCCGGCACTATGCCTATATCCCTGGCCGGCGGGCTGGGGCCGACTGGAATTTCGAGACACCAAAGATGATACCCGGCACGTCGATGCCATCGCTGGTCAAGCTGCCGGAGGCGGCTAGGCGTGAGCTCTACGAATTTCCCGCACGTGCCCTTTCGGTGGAGGCGGTCGAGCGGGCGGAAAAACTCAGAATGCTGGCGTGCGAGGCCGATCATGAGCGGGTCTTCGGTGAATCGACCTCACGGATCCTGGAGGCCGGCCGCCGTTTCACGCCGTATGACGTGGCGCACCCCGATGTGGCCTATGAGGAGCATGTGGTCGTGGCGGCCCGACATTTCATCGTCAACCGTTCTTACGAGACGAATTCCGATGGGCCGGAATACCGCAATCAATTCGAGGCCATTCCCGCCCGCGTGCCGCTGACACCGCATCGGGCGACGAAGCGGCCGAAGGTTGCCGGCAACCAAGTGGGGATTGTCGCCGGTCCCGAGGGGGAGGAGATCCATGCGGATCAGCATGGACGGATCAAGCTGTGGTTTCCATGGGACCGGAGGGCAAAGAAGGATGGTTCAGATACCTGCTGGGTGCGCGTGGCGCAGAACTGGGCGGGCGGCGGCTGGGGCGGACAGATCATTCCGCGCGTCGGCATGGAAGTCATGGTCGCCTTCGTGGACGGTGATCCGGACAGGCCGCTGGTGACCGGCGTCGTGCCGAATGCCGATAATGGTGTGCCATACGAGCTACCGGCCAACAAGACAAAGAGCGTGTTTCGCACAAGCACTCACAAAGGGTCGGGATACAACGAATTGAGTTTCGAGGACGAAAGCGGGCGGGAAGAAATCTTCATCCACGCCCAGCGGGACAAGCTGGAGATGGTCAACAACCGCTCCTATGAAATCGTCGGAAATGATTATGAGCGCCTCGTATCAGAGCTGGGCAGCCTGTCGTCCTTGGCCCAGGGATGGAATCCATCCATGCGGCAGGGTTTCGAGGAACTTCTGAAGCATGCCAGGGACGGAGGCATCGAGAAGAAGAAGAGCCGTCGATAGGAGGAGCATCAATGGCGCGAATTGCTCGTATAGGTGACAACGTTGTCTGCAAACGAGGTGGAAGTGCGATCGTAGGCGGATCCAACCACAAGGCGGAAGGTAAGGGGATTGCCAGGGTAGGAGATGTAACCGGTTGCGGATGCACCATCGCTCAGGGGGCGGGCCACGTTAAATGTGGCGGTCAAGCGGTTGCCCGTCAGGGGGATACGCTGTCGTGCGGGGGAAGCATTGTCGAGGGGGCGCCGAAAATCGACGTGGGCTAGGTCCACTAGGAGATGAAAATGTTGAATTTGGCTTTAAATGATACTTCAAGCGCTGCAACCACGACTGGTGTCCAGGCTACGGGCAACAATCCCGCAGCCAATGGCAACCTCAGTGCGACAGGCGTGAAAAATAATGCGGCGCTGGCCGGCTTAAGTAATACAGAGGAATTAAAAGCCCTTGAATTGAAAGGACAGGATGTAAAAAAACAGGAAGAAAAGGAGGATCTGGTTGATAATAAGGTGACGGCGAAGCTTGCCAGCAATGAAATCAGCGCCATTGCTGTAAAAAATTCGATGGTGACCGGGATAAGGAATGAATTCACATCAGGGATAGACAATTCCGCATATGTGGGAATCAAGAATGAATTCGTTTCCGGTATTTTTAATACTGTTGAGTTTGCCGAAGAGAACACGATTTTCACGGGAACAAAGACCGGAATAACCAATGCGGTTGTGAACGACCATTTCACAGGGTGCAAGACATCGGTAGAAAATGGATGCTTCAAGTCAACAAGAACGGGAACTGATTCATGGTACTTTAATGGGTCCTCTACGGTATATGAGTTTGGTGATAAGTTTAGCTATAGAAATGGTGTGACAAAAAAATATGAATATGGGGAAGTACATGTCCATAACTATGCTACGACCTATGAATATAATAAAGCAAAAGTAATAAAATGTTATTCTGAAGATAAAGAAGAGAATTGTGAATCAAAGAAAGAAAATGTAAAAAAAGAATTTGAAATGAAATGTGGTGATACGCAGCACCATCAAACGACCGACACGATCGAGTTGAAGGTAGGTGATGCTCATATCAAGATCACCGCAAAGGAAATCTCTCTTTCGGTCGGCGGAAGCAAGGTATCACTATCTTCCAGCGGTATAAAGCTTAATGGATCACAGATTGATATCGGCTGACGTGTTATCCGGTGAATTGTCCCGATGAGATAAGACGTCCGCGTTACGGTCCATTGCATTCCTTTGGCGATCGCACGATTGGAACCTGAAGCAGAGGGGGCTTTGCCTATCAAAGAGGCTGCGTCTGTGCCTCCTGGTTGGGGACGGCCTGTGCAGGTATAGAGATGGCAAATTTCGATATTGAACATGTTGAACAGCAGCAGAAAGTCGTGAGCAGTCCGGTCAGCGCGTTTTTGGCGGTATTCAATGCCGCCGAGGTCTATGACTTTTATTCGGACCTGAAGGCGAAGGGCGCGAAGACGATAGATATCGTGTCCTTTCAGGGCGCGAAGTTTCCGTGCACTGTGGGGATTGTGATCGGTTCACAGGGGGGCGAGATGGAGCCTTTTTTCCATTCGACCGATGGCGTGCTTCAAGATGAACAGGTTTATTTCCTCTATGGCATGCCGGAGGATTTTCTGAATCCGACCGTTCAGCCCATTGCGGAATTGTGCATGTCGGGAGTCTTCAGCCTTTCAAATCCGTTCGATCCAAAATTTGTTATCGGCAATAAGCTTCAGGTAGAACAAAGCGGTGGTGGGGTGGCAACCGGATTTCCTGTTCTCTACGGAAAAAGGTGTGGGAAGCTTGTAAAAATCTGCCAGATAACCTTCCCATTTAGGGCTCTTGAGGCGAGCGAGCGCCTCAATTCGCCTCTCTTTCACAGAGTCATCGATCTGGCCGCATTGAATGCAATGTGCGAGATTTTTGATTGCGGGTTGAGAGATTTTCACGGCCTGCCGGTCGCAATGCGCCGTGCTGGCGGCGATATCGATTCAACGCGGTATGCAGACTATTCACAATATCGCCAGCTTATGCACGGGCATGTAGATGCAGCGCTGGGCCATTTTATAGACGCGCGCAAGGACGGATTTAGATACGAGAATGTACTGCGGATTGTCCGTGCGCTGAGTCTTTGTTCCGAAATTGGAGTTCTTCCTTTCGCCATATCGCGGTGGCTGCAAATTCTGGCGGCGCATCAGTTTACCGCCGACGAGCAAGCACGTCAGTTTGAAATCGAGATGATTAGGCTCGTTTCACAATCTCCGGACTGAGATTGTCGAGCTTGACAACTTTGGCTAGCGCTCGTGGATAAAGGGTATCCATAGTTGACCGCGGCGATTGCGACGAAGCCGAGGTAGGATTCCTTGGTCCACGAGCGCTAGCGGATCTGCGTGCTAGCCTATCGTCCCACTTATATTGCTCATAAGCTTCACGCTGGTTACGAATTGATAACCGGTGCTGAACATCCGATGGGTGAATTCTATCTAAATCTTAGGTTGATAATGACTCTCATCCGATTCCGTTAATCGTAAAGCAGGCATTTCCATGAGCCTCTCTCATCTTCTCATGCGCGCCCGGCCTCAGGTCGAAAAAAATGTGGTCACGCTCGCCGGTCCATACCCTGCATTCGTTCTATTCTTTTCGGTGAGTGATGGCCATCGGCGCGCCGGCGTCACAACCGTAACGGGTGAAGACTTTGCATCTGTGTGGCGGAAAGGCATGCAGTGCGTTACTCGGCTTGTCGAAAAGAAGAAGATGACTCCGCGGTGGCTGCGCATCGACTGGGTCGAAGCCGCTGAAGAAACTTCCTGGCTTGATCTGCACGAGCGCCTGGAGGCTACGAAACGCAACTATTTCCGTTACGGTCTTTCGCTGGATCGCGTCTTTAAACACGCGTTTCTGGAGACCGAATTGAATGGCAACGCAATGCTTTATGAGGGAGCGACGCGTCATGCAGTGCTGAACGTTGGCAATTTTTGTCGCTACGCAACCCTGCGACACAATTTAGACAAGCTGAGCTTTCCCGATGATGGAGAAGTGCATGTATTCTCGACCAGGGGCGTCTTCGTTTCCACTGGGTCCGGCGACGTCTATCTTCTCAATGGCGCCAGCCGCGACGCCGGTCGGCGTGATGTCGGTCCGTTAACCGCTGGGCAGGTTCGGGATCTCATCAGAAAGGCAAGCAGTTATCTAGCAAGCCAGGTGAAACCAGATGGTCGCTTTTACTATGGTTGGCATCCCTGTTTCGATCGACCGATTGACACTTATAACAGCCTGCGGCACGCCAGCACCGTCTTTGCCATGCTCGATGCCTGGGAGGCCACGCGTGATCTGCAGTTGAAAGATGCCATAGACCGAGCAATCGAGTATCTAACCAATGTTCTTATTAAAGATGTAGATGTAGATGGCAAATCGGCTGCATTCCTCCTGGAGGAGAACGGCGAAATAAAACTTGGAGGAAGTGCGGTATGCTTGCTTTCTCTTACGAAATACAGCGAACTCATGAAGACAGAAAAGTATCTTGGGCTTCTCGAGAGGCTCGCTGAAGGTGTTCTATATATGCAAGATCAGGAGACAGGAAAATTCTCCCATGTCTTCAACTATCCGTCGCTCTCGTTGAAGGAAGAGTTCCGCACAATATATTACGACGGCGAGGCAGCGTTCGGATTGATGCGCCTATATGATCTGTCACGCGATCCACGATGGTTGTCGGCAGTTGAGAAGGCCTTCGCGCATTTCATAGACGCCAAGCATTGGAAAGCGCATGACCATTGGCTCTCCTACTGCGTCAATGAACTTACGCGCTACAGGCCGCGTGAAGAATATTACAGGTTCGGCCTGCAAAACTTCGCCGGTCATCTTGACTTCGTGATCGAGCGCATAACGACGTTTCCAACGCTTCTTGAGCTCATGATGGCAGCTCAAAAAATGCTTGATCGACTCGACGTAGACCAAACGCACCGGCATCTTCTTCGTGAGGTCGATGTAGAAAAATTCTACTATGCGCTGCACACACGCGCGAACTATCTATTGAATGGACATTTCTGGCCTGAACTGGCGATGTTCTACGCCAACCCGGCGAAGATCGTCGGCAGTTTCTTTATCCGTCACCATGCCTTCCGTGTACGTATCGATGATGTGGAGCACTATGTTTCCGGCTATGCCGCTTACCTAAAGCTTCTTGAGAAAAGGTCCGCGGTGCTGCCCGTCGGTGAACAACGTATCGTTGCTTGAGGGATTGACCACACGGCTAAGATAGGTGGCGAGGGGGCCGGCATGACGACATCCGAGTTTAGCGGGCAGTACATCGACGCGGGAACGGGCCGTCAATTGGGTGGGAACTTGCCGGTAGCTCCTTTCAAGAACATACCCCACCAGCGCTCCTATCTTTCGCTAATCGCGGCTATCTTGCGCCGCACGCCGGTTCATTTCGGGGCCATTGTGCTGGTCGTGTTTGTGTCCCAGACGGCCATGTTCGCGACCTTCTGGCTCCCCTGGAAGGTGTTGGTGGTTCTTTCGGGGGGTGAACCCTGGCTTCTCCCAGCATCTGTCGCAACGCTACCGCAAGAGAGTCAGGTACTCATCCTCAGTTTGGCGGCGGTTTTGGCATATCTGCTTCACCTTTCCGGCGAGAAGATAACTGGCTGGTTGTGCGTGCGTGGTGCCAGAAGGCAAAGGCTGGCGGGTGGCAAAACAGGGTTGTTCAATAACCAGCGTGAGATTGCCGAACAAATCTACCGGCGGATCACGCGCTGCCTCGCCGACGCATGTTTTGTCGCTGTGTCGCTGTGGCTGCTGTTTCTGCTGTATCCCGCCATACTGGTCGTCTTCGTGAGCTGGAGTCTGCTTTTCGGAGCGGTGATCTGGTGCGCTGCCATCTGCTGGCGACCAGTGCGGCACTGGCTGGCATCCTCGTTGGGGTGGGTTTTGGGCCTTTACGCAAACACAGGCTTCTTCTGCGCCCTTGGCTGGCTGATCTGGGCCCATTGGCACGGCGCCATGCCCCCTTTTTATGTCAGTTTTATCCTGCTGTTCGTGTTACGGCAGGCGCTGCAGCAGAGCACCAGCGTGGTTTTGAACCTGCGTAATCTGATGCGGCAGAAAAGTCAGGCGATGGCCCTGTTTCTGCCCGATGTGCCTTGGCCTTCTCCCCCCTCGCGAAACAGTCCGTTCGATGATCTCTTGCGGGCGGAGCATCGGATAGGCTGGATCCGCAAGTTGGTGCAGTCCTATGAGGGCGTCATCGAAGGCGACTGGACCGTCCGTATGAGTATGATGGAAGCGGGTAACATCGCTCTTTTTTTTGTCACCATCGCAGAAAGCAGCAAAGAAAAACCTGTCTCCAAAGGCTATCTTGTTAAGCTGTACAATCACACGCGAGACGCTCTCGCACAGCAGGAAGCCGACCTGTTGAACGTGGAAGGAGCCTTTCTGCCCACATTCGAATGGCTCGGCGAAGACAAGGTGAAGGGCTATCTCTGCCATCTGATGCGCTGGCAACCGCACGCTGAGCGTCTTGAAGGCGCAGCGTACACGGCCGCCGCGAACGCGATCCGAACCCAATTGTTGAGCCATGATCCTTCCCCATCTCTGATCGACAAATATCGCCGCTCGCGTCCAAATCTCAGGGCGCGATTGAAGCCTGACATGTGTGAGGTCATCCTTCAGTCCGTCGCCGACGAGAAGCAAATTCAAAACATGGAAGATCTTCGCGATATATGGAGCGATCTGGTTTCCGTGCTGGACGATCTACCCGAGCAGCTAGTGTTGCCGTGGTTAGGGGGGCAGCCCGCTTATAAAGAAGAAGGTGGCCGCCCCTGTCTTTATCACTGGTCGGGTTGGTGTCTCGAGCCCGTCGGGGCCGGCTGGCCGCTGTCCTCCAGGACAAACAGGGAGTTACGGGACGCTATTGGGCATGCTGCGAAAGTACGCCCGGTTCTTCTGACTGTCCCGCTCCGCGCGGCGGAACTAACCGCGCATTTATTCGAATTCGAACGTCGTTTTGCGGGTAAGAACTATAGCGGGGCGGCGAACATGGTGCCGAACCTCTTGCGTGTCTACTTGCCTGAAGAACTCGACCCGACCCTGCAGAAACCTGAGCCTGCCAAGTCGGATTCGCTCTCCGTCAAATAAATGAAGGAAATGATCATGCGAAGGATCCCATGGATATTCAGTGTTCTGTTCCTGGTGCTTTGCGCCGGCGCACAAAGTGCGGCGGCGAAAATTCATGTATCTAAAATCGCCGTAAAGGCGGACGGGAATGCGATCCCAGTCGATGTGATGGCTGTTTTCTATGGTGCGCCATCGGATAAAGCGGTTGACTGGGAGACCCTACGGGTTCAGCAGGGATTACCTAAAACATGGCGTGTCGTTAAATTAACCCAGAATGGTGATGAGCCGCGGGTATTCGGCTGGGCGGAACGAATTAAGCTGGGTCAGAAAGGCCTTTCCCCATCTGCTGCTGCGGAAAGGGTCGCCGGTTGCGATATATGCTGGCGCGGGATTGCCATCATATATCGGATGCCCGACAATGACACGGCGGAACGCTTGGCTGTCCAGGTGCGGCGTGGCGGAAACTGGTTGTTGAATACGGAAGAGACTGCATCTCAACTCAATAAGCATGCATTGCAATCGTCAGAATTCGCGCCCCTGCATCACACTACAGCTGATGGCTATCAAGTCCTCGACTTGTCTACCGCTATTCATATCTTCAAAAATCTGTACTACGAGCTCGACGGGAATCCAGTGCTTACCGCTGCTTATGCCGACTTGGGCAATGTGGATTTCCGGAAATACTCGGACGCGGCGCAGGTAGCGTGGTGCTCCGAATTCGCCGTTTATATTCAACAGGCAATAGGACGACCTGCACCGGCCGTGCGCGACCGCGAAATCAACGGGCGTTTTTTGTATCGCTTTTATCAGAAAGCCGGTGCCCGTGCCTACGGTTTCGAGGAAATGGCGCAATGGACGCCAGAAGAACGGCGCAAACGCCTGCCTCCTGGAAGCATCGTGTCGATAGCTACGGTTGGTGTTGGTGGGCATACTCTAATCTTAACGGCATGGAAAGAAGCGGATGGTTTGCTGACTTTCAGTGCTATTTCGGGCAACACGAAGGGGACCGTGCTTCACAATTCTGAAATTCGCATTCCAAGCCTGCCTGCCGAAGTGAAGAACGATACCGCTTCAGCCAAATATTGGCGAGACCGCGCTTTTGTGATCGTAACCGACGGTTTGCCATAGTCCGCGACCACCGGTCTTCCACGGTGCGGAAGTGTTCCCAGTTGTCCGCAAGGTAGTTATGGCGAATGGATATCGGAGATATTTACAAATGGAAATTTGTGATTTCATAAAGGATGAGGCGGAAAAACAAACAGAGAATGCATCTGAAAAATATAGTTATAGCAAAGATGTGTTAATCGCCTGGGGTGGTGATGTGAATCTTGGAAGGGGGCAGCATTATATCACCAATGAAATCGGAATCGACAATGTGTTAAATATCGCCGCGCTCAGGGAAGCAGATTTGAGTATTGTGAACCTTGAGTGTGTTGTGTCAACACTCGGAACCGCCGGAGTGGAAAAAGGAGAGTCTGGTCCTTATTACTACCGCGCTCGTCCAGAAATGCTTCAGGTTCTCCGCCAAGCCGGCATTCATATGGTTGCGGTCGCAAACAATCATTCTGGAGATTATGGCAGTGAAGCTTTAATGGAGCAGTCGCGTTGGCTCACGACATTTGGACTAAAATTTGCGGGTTCGGGTCATAATATCTCAGAAGCTTTTAGCCCTGCCTATTCGCAAGCAGGTCCATTCAGGGTCGCTATGTTCTCTATCGATGCGACGCAGCGTCATTTTGCGGCTACCGACAATTCAGCCGGCATTGCCTATCTAGATATGAAAAGACCTGGGTTGTGGCTGGAAACTTTGACGCCACTGATCTCAGAGGCTCGATCTAACGCTGACATAGTACTGGTTGCTGTCCATTGGGGAAAGAATTGGGCAACCATCCCTGATGACGCGGAAATAGCGGTTGGTCACGCGATCATTGATGCAGGTGCGGACGCCATCCTCGGTGCTTCTGCACATGTATTGCAAGGTATAGAGGTTTATAAAGGAAAGCCCATTATTCACGACGCAGGTAATCTCCTGTTCGATTCAAAACGTCCGGAACGTGGCGCCGGTGTTTTCAGGTTGCATGTTGATCGAAAGGGCATTCGCGCGGTTAGTTTTGTTCCTGTTCGCGTAGCGTTTGGCAGAAGTTATGAGTTGCGGCAGAACGAAGCTATTAAGGTCAGCGCTGCTTATCGCGATCTTTGCTTGCAACTTGGTACCGATATTGCGCTTGAAGAAAATGGATGGGCGACACTTATAATACGTGAATCGGCGGGCTATCCCTTAAAAAAAAGCACTCCGACTTCGATGCGTCATGTCATATCGGAGGATGCTGCTGTATCTGCCTTAGCTGCAATTGGCATTCGAGATGAATGGACTGCTACAGATATACCGGTAGACGCGCGTCTGTCAGAACCTATTTGTATAGGTCCACTTGCTCTTCTTGGGTTCCGCTGTAAGCCACGGAATCTGTCTGGCAGAGCAATGCTTTGGGTAGAAAGTTTTTGGACGTGTGATGAAAAGCTGACAGCCGATTGGCGGCTCGATATCAGGGCCATTTCAACTGACAAAGGCTCCTCCGTGGTTTGGGGAGCTGGTATGGATCATGATCCCTGCGATTGGATGCTGCCTACGTCCAGATGGCAGCCGCAACAAGTCTATCGGGATTATTTCGCTCTTCGCCCGCCAGCGTCAAAAACGCTTCGCAATACCGATCTGGTGATTGAGATTTGCCTCATAAATGGAAACTTGAAGACTGATTCCATTCGCGTGCCAAACAGTGTTGTTCGTATTAAGCTTCCATCCCCAACCTCCTCTTCTCTTAATCGGCCCTCGTTCGCGCGGCCAGCAATTAGCCGAGACCAGAGACCAGCTATTCCGATAGAGAACTGCCAGTACAGTTTTCTCAATGTCGATATGGGTGTGCAGCGCACGGGGGTAGAGAATGCGTCGCTGCTTCGTGCAGTTCTCTTCACGCAGGAATTAGGCATCTCACCACGTATTTTGACAAGTAAATATAATCCTCAGTTGAGGTATGCTGAGGAATGTCTTCGATTGGCCGGACAACTTCCAAGAAGTGTTCCGCTCCATAACATGTATGATTATTATCAGGAAGCCGAGAAATTTGATCAATCAAAGGGTAAAGCTGCAGATTTATTAAAGCCGGAACTGAATCCGACTCAGGTATGGAAATCTATACCCAGGACAAATGATCATCGCGTCTTTAACGAACGAGGCGAAAAGTTGATGTATGTCGCTCGGCGGGAGAATACTGGAAAGATCGCATATGTAAATCATTTCCGCAATAACATAAAATGGAGGCGTGACGTTTACGACTGGCGAGGATTTATCAGTAGTGTTCAGATATTAGATGAAAATAATGCGAACATTAAATGTGAAATGTTTATGAGGCCTGATGGATCTATTGCCCTTTCTAAGAATTACTCGGTATATGATGGACAAAGTCGATTATATGATATTCAGATAATCGGTAGAAATGGTATATTGTTGGGAAAGGTGAAGACTGAAGATGAGCTAATGACGCATTGGTTAAATGAATATGTGGGAAATGATAAACTTAACCATGTGTTCTTTGTAGATAAGAGTAGGGTACTTTACAAATCTGCGGTGGATGCGCGAGATTTGCAATCTGATACATCGAAAGTAACTGTTATTCCCATTGTTCATGCGTTGCACACCCGCAGCTATCGTCAAGTCGAGCACGGTCCGGAGAACAGAAATTACACTGCAATTCTACAAGAAATTCAGCGTCCAGATGCGATAGTTGTGCTAACGGAAGAGCAAAAAGCAGATATAATTAAACGCTATGGCGCTGCTCCGATCAGCGTCATCGGGCATGCATATAACAGCTCGATGCCTCCTAGCGACTTCAAGCGCCGCGATCGCTACAAGGTCGTCTACCTCGCGCGATACAGCCCTGAAAAAAACCATCAAATGGCTATTCGTGCTTTCAAGCAGGTCGTTAGCGAATTTCCAAATGCAAGCCTGCATTGCTACGGCTTTGGGAACTCAGGAGATCCTACCTTGCCCAGTTTGCAAAAATTGGTGCAAGAACAGGGATTGGGTTCCAATGTATTTCTTAATGGATGGGCTCAAGACGCTGCATCCATATACGAGAGTGCGGGACTGGCTATCCTTACCAGTCAATCCGAAGCGTTCTCGCTGACAATTATGGAGAGTCTCTGCCATGGTTGCCCTGTGGTTGCGTTTGATGTCCGCTATGGTCCAGGGGCGCTTATCCGTCACGGTTACAATGGGTTCCTTGTGCCCTTCGGTGATGAGGCCGAATTTGCTCAGAGCATCCTCAAGGTGTTGCGAAACGAATCCTTACACCTTGCACTTTCAGCTCAGGCTAGGCGAGATGCTGAGCGATTTTCTACAAAACAAATGGCGCGGTCCTGGTCAAAATTACTTACGTCTCTTTCAATTGGAACGCACGTCGATCAATCAGTTCATCTCAACGAAAAAGAGGAGGGCATTATGAATAACGTTGTGAGCAACGATGTAGTAAAGAGTACATTTAGTCAGATCTTTCACAAGAATGCATGGAGAGGGCCGGTCCCCTCCGGTCCGGGTTCATCATTGCAGGCGACCGCAAAACTGCGGCCAGAGCTTATGGACCTCTTCCGCAAGTTACATATTCGCACCCTTTGTGATTCCCCATGTGGTGACCTCACCTGGATTCCAGAAATAACACATGAACTGGAATTCTACTTGGGCGTGGACGTGGTAAATGAATTGATTGCCCAACACACCGTTAAAGGATATCCACTCAACCATTTCTTTACTGTGGGAGACATTACTACTCAGGTTCTCCCGACGGTAGATGCAATTCTTTGCCGAGATTGTCTCGTACATTTCCCTCTTGAAACGGCGTTGCGTACCCTAGCTCTGTTTAAGTCCTCTGGCTCTCGGTATTTGATGACCACTACCTTTACCGATCGTACAGAAAATGCGGAAATGAAGCTTGGAGGATGGCGTCCTCTCAACTTGGAAAAAGCTCCTTTCAATCTCCCGCCGCCCATTGCACTTATAAGGGAGCGCCACCCCAACGTTAAAGACCGATATAATGACAAGAGCCTGGGGGTATGGGAACTCGGAAGTCTGCAGGTCTGATCAATACTTGACTGTTGGTCGAGTGCTCAGAGTCCGTTTTGAAAGTCACGGATGGGCGGTTCTTCGAAGCAGGTTGCCGCCCATGGCGACGAGGATCATGGCGTGAGAGGCGTTGATGCGTTTTGGCCATACCGCCCCAAATACCGCAACCCAAAACCGCTGGAGCGAACTCAAAACTGGATAAAACTTGGGGGCAAGGTCAGGGCAAGGTCAGCAGGTTTCGATGAGCGAGGCGATGATGGCGCAGTTTTCGGCACCGGCATCATGACCGGCAAAGAGCGCGTTCTTCCGGTTCAGTGCAATCGGACACCTCGAAGAACCTCCCCATGGACAGCGTTTTCTGTAAGCGACAAGCTGAGGCCGTTTAGGCGGCGTAGTTCCACGGCATGAGCGCGTCGATTTC
>NZ_LNTU01000004.1 GCF_001558695.1 Paramesorhizobium deserti | reverse complement strand
TGCCATATTTGTTGTGCGACAGCCCCTGCCCGTTCGGCGTGACGATATCGACAAGCGGCACGCCGTTCGGCGCGGCGCCGATACCGGGCCGATTGGTGGCCGGCGCACCGGCATCCGGCGTCACCTGCTGTGCCTGCACCAGTGCCGGCTGGAAGGCGAGAAGGCCGCTCAGGAGCACGGCCGTCACCTTGCGGACCAACGCGCCCGCAGCAGCGGAAAAGCGCTCTTCAGGCCGGAAACGCAAACTGTCTTTGGAAATACGGGCGGCACGCGAAATGCGCGAACGGGCAGCAACAGGCATCAACGGTCCCCTCGCATCTTGCGATGCGCTTGCGACAATAAATATCCGCCCCCACCAGGCAAATGGCTCCAATATCTCTCTGGAGTACGGCGTGACAAAATCCCTGTCACTGCCGGTTTGCGGTTATCACCGGCGACAGCCGGAGACAATCACATACCACTCCTGCGCGTGCTCTTCGGAAAACGAGCGTCAAAAGTCAAGTGTATGCAGTCTTTATCGACAACCTTCCCGCGATCCATGTTGCATCGGCGTCACATCATGGGCCTGGGACGAAGGTGGGGAGCGAGAATGGCGGAGCCCCCGGAAACCCGCACCGCCGAAAGCGGCAGGAACGGAACCGGTTCATCGGCGCTGTCCCTCCCGATCGGGCGGTGCTTCGTCAGCCCGTTTCGCGGCCCTTGCGGCGCGGCGACGGCGGTCGTACGACGACGCGATGGTCGAGCGTCGAAATATCCTTGCCGCCGGTCACCTGGCCAAGCCGGACATACCGTCCACATTGGTCGCAATGGCACTGCCGCTCGCCGTCATCCGCCTTGAAGCCGCGATAATGCAGCGACTGTCTGGCATGACAATAGGGGCACGCGGCGTCTGGCCTGATCTCCATGCCGAGCCGCACCTTGGCCTCCCAATAGCCTGATGGGTCCAACTCAAGCAGCCATTGCCGCAGACGTTTGACATACCGCGCCACCGTCACCGCTTTGACGCCGAGGATGCGGGCGGCGTCGTTGTTCGGCCGCTGCTGCGACAGAAGCCGGAGAAAATCCTTGAACCAAGGCTGGTGCAGCTTCAGCCCGGCGATCGGCGTGCCGGTGGTGCGGCGGAAATGCATGTCGCAGCTGAGGCAACGGAACACCGGCAGCGCCGGCCTGGGATGCGCGGCACGCGACGAGAGCACCGTGTGGCTGCCCTGGCAGCGCGGACAGGGCGGCGGGGTTTCCGACAGCGACAAAAGCTCCTCGAACCGGCCTTCGAGAAACCGCGTCAGTTCCGGATCCTCCGTGTCGGGCAGCGGCGTCGACCGCGCGAACAGCGGGACCGTCGGATCGAACTGGCGTTTCGGTGACTTCATCGTCAAGGGCTCATGGAAAGGGACAGAAGCTCAGGGAAACGGTCCAGTCAACGCGACGTGCTTTCCCGCAGCGTGTTCTGATTACCTCCGGCTTGCCTGTTCAACAAGACCGGTGACAAGCCTCATCCGCCATCAGTACCGGAAACTGTCTCGCACTTTAAGTGAATGAACTGGCGACGTTCAGCCCAATTCTGACCGGCGCTCGGACCGACAGAGGCAATTCACGACAATGCATGCGGCCCCTAACCGCCGAGCTGGCAGCTAAGGAATGCTATATCCAGATTTTTTACCGATTCATGTCTGAGCTGGTTGAAGGGACAGGTTTCAAATCTCTATGGTTAGCAAATGTCGGTCGGTCAAAACCTGCAGAGCCCTTTCGCATCCATTCCGTCGGTACCCGTGCACGGAATGCCAACCAAGCCGCGACGGCAGCAAACACGAAGCTGCTCAAGGGCGGCTCCTATCTGTGTCCCAAATCCTTTTACTATCGCTATCGTATCGCAGCGCGCACCAGCGCGAGCGCCAACAGTTCAACACGGCATATGAGTTTCAGGATCGTCTTTAGCAGGTGAACATGATCATCCCCCAGCCCGAAGGCCAAAAGCTAGGGATTTTTCGTGTGAGCGTTCTTGCGATCCAACTAGACCATACTCGTCCGAGAAGGCTAAGCCGGTTAACGTCGAGATCTTTTTCCATTTTCGAGCGTGCCTACCTAGTCGAAGGATACGCTATCGGCCAAGAACGCCGCGGCGAATCTGATCCTCCTCGATCGATTCGAAGAGAGCGCGAAAATTGCCTTCGCCAAAACCGTCATCACCCTTGCGCTGAATGAACTCGAAAAAGATCGGCCCGATCACCGTCTTCGAGAAGACCTGCAACAGAATGCGGGTCTCGCCACCGCCTACGACGCCTTCACCGTCAATCAGGATGCCATGCCTCTTCATGCGGTCGATGGGTTCGGCATGGCCCTTCACCCGCTTGTGCGACATTTCGTAATAGGTGTCGGGCGGTCCAGGCATGAACCGCATGCCAGCGTCCGATATCCGGTCGGTGCCGGCATAGATGTCCTCGGTGGCGATGGCGATGTGCTGAATGCCCTCGCCCTTGTACCTCCGCAGATATTCCTCGATCTGGCTGTGATCGTCGGTCGATTCGTTAATCGGGATGCGGATCTTGCCGTCGGGCGAGGTCAGCGCGCGGCTGACAAGACCCGTATGCTTGCCCTTGATGTCGAAATACCTGATTTCGCGGAAATTGAACGTGTCGTGGTAGAACCTGTACCATGTGTCCATGTTGCCGCGGATCACGTTATGGGTCAGGTGATCGAGATAATAGAAGCCGAAGCCCTCGGGTTTCGGGTTCGGCTCATCCAGCCAGTCGTAATCGGACTCGTAGCAACTGCCTTCATCGCCATAGGTATCGATGAAATAGAGCAGCGAACCGCCGATGCCATGGACGGCAGGCGCGCCGATCGACTTGCCCTCGCCCTTGTATTCCTCGGCGCCCAGATCCAGCGCGCGCTTCAGCGCGACCTGCGCATCGACCACGCGCCAGGCCATCGCCGGTGCACAGGGGCCGTGCTCCTCGACGAAGGCAGCCGCATGGCTGTTCTCGTCGGCGTTCAGCACGTAATTGATGTCACCCTGGCGATAGAGGGTAATGTTCTTCGTCTTGTGCTTGGCGACTGGCGTGAACCCCATCTGACGGAAGACGACGTCGAGCTTCCCGGGTTCGGGATGAGCGAATTCGACAAATTCGAAGCCATCGGTTCCAGCCGGGTTGGCCGCGCTGATTGTGGCCTTCGGTGCGTCGTGCGGAAAGGGACCCATGCGTTCCTCCTTCAATGCATTCCCATCATATATGAATATGATGACAGAAAGCGGATGCATGAAGCTTGCGAAAGAGGTGCTTAACCCAGTATTATTACACAAAACGCGCGCCATTTTGGAGTTTCCTGCACGGTATGAAACTGGACAGCTTCGATATTGCAATTCTTGCCGCATTGCAGCGTGACGGGTCGATGACCAATGCCGCGCTGGCCGAGGTGGTGAACCTGTCGCCCTCGCAATGCTCCCGCAGGCGGGCCGCGCTGGAAGAGGCCGGTATCATCGAGGGCTATACCGCGCGGCTCAGCGCCGCCAAGCTGGGCTATGGGTTGCGTGCGATCATTCGGGTGAACCTGTCCAGTCACGGCCAAGGCAAGGAGAACGATTTCGCCCGCTTCGTCGCCAGCCAGCCGGCGATCCGGCAGGCCTTTTCAGTATCGGGCGACGCCGATTACGTGCTGGACGTGCGTACTCACGATCTGGGCGCTTTCGCCGATTTCATCCACGAACACCTGCTCTTGCATCCGCAGGTGGCGCAGGTGCGATCGGAAATCGTGCTGAAAACGCTAAAGGACGATCGCGGCGTAGGAATGCTCTAGGTGCCTACCGGCTTAGCCGCCGGCGTGCTCACGGCCCGTGGCAGACGTCTGCCACGCCTTACAGTTCGGTCCCGCCTTGCCAGGCTGGCACCTCCGGTTCCGGCCGCTCATTTCGCGCCGGGTGTTCCGTCGAACTTCTTTTCGAGCTGGCTCCAGACCTCGATATATTCCTTCTGCATCGGCGCTTCCTTGGCGGCAAAATCGGTCAGATGCTGAGGGAAGCGGGTTTCGAACATAAAGGACATGGTTTCTTCCAGCTTCTCGGGCTTCAGATCGGCATTGCTGGCGCCCTCGAAGGCATCCCGGTCGGGGCCGTGGGGCAGCATGCAATTGTGCAAGCTCATACCGCCGGGCGCGAAACCCTGTGGCTTTGCGTCATAGATGCCGTAGATGTTGCCCATGAGCTCCGACATGATGTTCTTGTGGTACCAGGGCGGGCGGAAGCTGTGCTCGGCGACCAGCCAGCGCTCACGGAACAGCACGAAATCGATATTCGCCGTCCCCTCCTGCCCCGAGGGCGCGGTCAGAACGGTGAAGATCGATGGGTCGGGATGATCGAACAGGATCGCCCCGACCGGCGCATAGGTGCGCAGATCGTATTTGTAGGGACAATAATTGCCGTGCCAGGCGACCACGTCCAGCGGCGAATGGTCGATCCATGTCTCATGGAACTGGCCACACCATTTGATCACCACACGGGAACGGACATCACGATCCTCGAAAGCCGCGACCGGGTATTTGAAATCGCGCGGGTTCGCCAGGCAGTTCGCGCCGATCGGCCCGCGATTGGGCAGGTCGAACTTCTGGCCGTAATTCTCGCAGACGAAGCCGCGGCAAGGGCCTTCCAGCACTTCGACACGATAGACCAGTCCGCGCGGAATGATGGCGATTTCCTTGGGCTCAAGATCAATAATCCCCAGTTCGGTACAGAAGCGCAGCCGACCCTCCTGCGGCACGACCAGCAGTTCGCTGTCGGCCGAGTAGAAATACTCGTCCTGCATGGACCGCGTGACCAGATAGATGTGGCTGGCCATGCCGATCTGGGTGTTCACGTCACCCGCAGTGGTCATGGTGCGCATGCCGGTGATCCAGGACAGATCTTCGTCCGTCTTGGGCAGGGGCATCGGATCCCACCGGTATTGGCCGAGGCTGGTGACGTTTGGCAGCATGTTCGGCGCGGTTTTCCAGTAGGGTAGCACGAGCGCCCTGAAATCGCCCGTATGCCGAACCGAAGGACGAATGCGATAGCACCAGGTGCGTTCGTTCTTTCCACGGGGAGCGGTAAAGGCGGTGCCGGAGAGCTGCTCGGCGTAAAGTCCGTAATTGCATTTCTGGGGTGAGTTCTGGCCCTGTGGCAGCGCGTCGGGTAGGGCCTCGGTTTCGAAATCATTGCCGAAACCGGGCATGTAGCCTTCGTGCGTGCCGGTCGTGACGGTCGCGCGGATCATACCCTTGGGCAGGTGCTGATCTGTCATCCGAATATCCTCCTCCGATATGATCGTTGTAATTGCAATGAAAATACCGTTGCGATTGCAACGATGTCAAGCTAACTCGCTCGACATCAGAAATTTTGTTGTCGTTGCAACGAAATTTTGCTGATCTGGCTGGAAAAGGAGAGGCCATGCCGTTTCACCTGGACGATTTCCTACCCTACCGCCTGTCGGTCGCAGCGACCCGGATCAGCCGCAGATTCGCCGCGCTTTATGAAGCCGAGGCCGGACTGACCATCCCCGAATGGCGGGTTCTGGCGCATCTGGATCATTCGGGCAGCGTCAGCGTGCGCGACATCCACGCCCGGGTCAATCTCGACAAATCCATGGTCAGCCGCGCCGCCTCGCGCCTGCAGGAGGCGGGACTGGTACGCAAGTCCGAGCATGGTACCGACCGGCGGCTGGTCGCGCTGGAACTGACGTCCGACGGGCTGGCGTTGATGCAGCGCCTCGAGCGCATCGCCGAGAACTTTCAGGCCGAACTGCTGGCGGAACTGGACGAGGATGCAGCCGGACTCAGCAAGGCGCTGGACCGGCTGATCGAAAGCAAGACGTGACTTATCAGGTTTCAGTCTGTGATCGGCCCGGCCGCGGAAACGCCGTGCCATGCCCCTTCTCGGGCTGGGTCATATCGGCAATGGCCCGATCCAGCGCGGCAATACCCTGGTCCAGCGCGGCACGGTCGCCCGCCGGCATCGCCTGCAGGATCTCATTCGCGCGCGCCTCGACCTCGCCAAAGACGCGGCGGAACAGATCACGCCCCGCGGCGGTAATGGCGTAGTTGCGCAACCGGCGATCGGAACCCAACACCTCGCGGGTGATGAACCCCTTGTCCTCCAGCCGAGAGGCCGCGCGGCTGACCTGCACCTTATCCAGTGACGTGCGTTGTGACAGCCGCAGTGAATCCAGCGTTCCGGCGTCTTCCAGCAGGAAGAGAAGACGCCATTCCTCGCGCGAGAGCCCATGCTCGCGGCCATAAACGGCCACCAGCTGACGTGAAAAAGCCTCGGCCACCACGGCAAGGCGATAAGGAAAGAAAGTTTCGATGCGCATTAAGTACCGCCGGATTACAGGATGTCATTTCCAATGAAACGAATGCCTCGTAACGGCTTGGGAATCAACCTTGAGGCCCTCCGCTTGAGCGGGGAAACCGGCTCCTCACACAGGATCAGGTAACCAGATACAAAGACAGCACCGGCAAGGCGATGATCAGAGCCAGGCGAACGATATCCGCCATCCAGAAGATATATACGCCGCGGAAGATCGTTCCCAGCGAGACATCCGGCAATACCGAGCGCAGCACGAAGACGTTCATGCCGATGGGCGGCGTGATGAGGCTGATCTCCGTCACCACCACAACGATGATGGCGAACCATATCAGTACCGCATCGGGGCTTTCCAGGCTGGCCAGCCCGAAATCCAGGTTCGACACCAGCGGATAGAAAACCGGCACCGTCAACAGAATCATCGACAGGCTTTCCAGGAAGCAGCCCAGCACCATATAGATCGCGACGATCACCATGAGCACCACCCAGGGCGACAAGCCCAGATTCTCGACGAGATCCGAAAGGCTGTCGGGCAGGCCGGCAAAGGTGACGAAATTGCTGAAAATCTCGGCGCCGATGATGATGGCGAAGATCATCGCCGAGGCCGTGGCGCTGTCGAGAAACGCCGTCCACAACGCGCCGCGGCTGAGACCGCCGGTTGCAAGCGCGATCAAGAGGGCGGCGGCGGCACCCATGCCGGCGGCCTCGATCGGCGTGAAGAAACCGCCGTAGATGCCCCCCATGATGAAGACGAACAGCGCCAGCACGGCGGTCACGCTGACCGCGTCGCGGCGGGTCATCGGGTGGACGTCCCTCACGCGCGGGGCCAGTTCCGGCTTCAGCCGCACGGCAACCATTACCGCCAGCAGATAACCGATGATGCCGAGAATACCGGGGATGATACCCGCCAGAAACAGTTTGCCGATATCGGCCTCGGTCAACAAGCCGAAGATGATCAGCACGACCGAAGGCGGAATCAGGATGCCAAGCGTGCCCCCCGCCGCGATGGCGCCGGTAGCGAGACTGTCGGAATAGCCGAAGCGCCGCATCGAGGGCATGGTGACCTTGGCCATGGTGGCCGCCGTGGCCAGCGACGATCCGCAAACCGCCGAAAAGCCCCCGCAGGACAACACGGTGGCCATGGCAAGTCCGCCACGCATACGCCCGAACACCCGGTCGGCGGCCGAGAACAGCCCCCGCGCGATACCCGAGCCGGCGAGGACGTTGCCCATGAAGATGAACAGCGGCACGACCGACAGCGAGTAATTCAGTCCGGTTTCGAAAACCGCGTTGCCGACCATCGCGCCCGCGGGTCCCCAGCCGCGCAGCAGCGCGAAACCCACACCACCGACGACGACCATCGCAAAGGCGATCGGGACGCGCGCAAAGACCATCACCAGCAGGATCACGAAAGCAACCAGGGAAATAGTCATGACTCTTCCCGCCGCAAGATCATGCTTACGGCCGAGACGGCGCAGCTTGCGGCCGCCAGAAAGGCCAGCGGCGCCATCGGCAAGCCCAGCGAGGCGCTGCGGGTGCTTTCATGTAGCTGGTCCAGCCCGATCACCACCAGCCGCCATGTGAAATAGCCCAGCACCATAGCAGAGATGATCCCCGCTAGCCGGCCCAGCAGGCGCTGGACACGAGACGGCAGCAGATGCAGCGCCAGATCGACCTCGACATGACCGCCATCTGCGCTCGTCAGCGGCAGCGCCACAAAAACAAGGGCGGCCAGCAGTATCTGCGTCAGCTCATAGGCGCCGCCGAAAGGCCGGTTGAACGCATAGCGACCGATCACATCGATGCAGGTCACGCCGATCAGCATCACGATCAGCAGCGCCGCAACGCCGGCCAGCAGCCGATACCAGAGCGCCTGCCGATGCGGCGTCCGGCCCGGAATCATGTCCGGAGCCGGGTCGTCGGGCATGGGGTCAGCCCTGCTCATTTAACCTCGACCCCGGTCATTCCGCGGAACTCGGCCAATGCGGCTGCGCCATCATAGCCGTCGCCCAGACTATCCGACCAGCTTTGTTCCAACTTGCTCGCAACGCCACGCAGGGCGGAGACGACGGCTGGGCTCGCCTGGTAGAAATCGACCTTGTCTCCGATCTTCTTCTTCGCAGCGATATCGGCATCGTTCCATGCCTGGCCCACGCGTTCGGCGAAAGCCTCACCCGAAATCGCATCGATGGCGGCGCGATCCTCTTCGGACAGGCTGTTCCACTTGTCTTCATTGATCACAAAGAACCAGGTGGTGTTGTAGATGCCGCCGGGCACGGTCATCGAGTATTTGATGTAATCGACAAGGTTGAAGGCGGTCATCGCCTCATAGGTGAAGGCGACCCCGTCGATAACGCCGCGCGACAGCTTCTCATAGACTTCGGTCGATGACATGAACAGCGGCGTTGCGCCCAGTGCTGAAACCAGATCGCCCACATAGCCGCCAGGCACCCGGATCTTCAGGCCCTGCATGTCTTCCGGCTTTTCGATCTTGCGGACATTGTTGTGCAGAAGGCCAGGGCCATGCATGAACAGGCCCAGAAGATGCGTACCCTCGTGTTCACCGGCCGCATCCAGTTCCCCGCCATAAATCTTCCAATAGGCCTTGGAATTGGCGATGGCGTCATCACCAAGGAAGCTGAACTGGCCCAAACGGGCGCGTTGGAAGCGGTCATCCTCGGTAAAGGAATGCAAGCCGTAGGTGATATCGGCAATACCGTCGCGGGCCATGTCGAAATGTGCAGGCGGGCTGCCGAGCGGCTTGCCCATGATGCGGACAGTGACGCGGCCGTCGGTAACCTTCTCGACCTCCTTGGCCCAGGGCTCGAACGCGTTGACGACGATGGGATGCTTGGGCGGCAACCAGGACGACATGATCAGCTCTTCCGCCGCCAGCGGTGTTGCCGACAGCAATAGCCCTGCGAGGGCCAGCTTCAATGATTTCATTTTCTCTCTCCCACGGTTTCCTTCGCTTTGCGCGAAGGGTCGAAATTGTCCGGATGGGCCGCGGCGAACGCGGGTAGGGCATCGCAGGCACGCGCCACCGCCGAAACGCGCGGCAGATGGTCGAACGTCACGCCCCACCGTGTCGCATTGTAGAGCTGCGGGATAAGCGTGCAGTCGGCCATGCCGGGCTGGTCGCCATGGCAGAAGCGGTCGATGAAACCCGAATTGTCCAGCATCGCCTCGACCGTCAAAAGCCCCGCCACGATATTCTCGCGGTTCCACGTACCGCGCGCCTCCAAACCGGCCAGAGCCTCCACCCGGCCGAGAACCGCCAGATTGGAAAGCGGATGGATCTCGCAGGCGACGGCCAGCGACAACGCGCGGACCCGCGCCCGCGCCTCCTCTCCCTTGGGCAACAGCGCCGGTTCGGACCGCGTCTCCTCCAGATATTCGATGATTGCCAGCGACTGCGTCAGCACCAGACCGTCGATTTCCAGCACCGGAACCAGACCTTGTGGGTTCAGCGCCAGATGCCGCGCGTTGCGCTGCACCCCGGCAACGAGATCGACCGGCACGCGGTCATAGGCGATACCCTTCAGCGCCAGCGCGATCCGCACCCGATAAGAGGCCGAGGAACGCCAGTAATCATGCAGGACCGGTTTGCCCGCCGGTGCTGGATGCTCCGTTGAAAGCTCTGCCATGCCGTCCTCATTCTTTCGCCGGAAGGATCTTGCCGGTACAAGGACCGAAGCCGATGCGATAGCCTTCGCCCCGTGCATGGGCGTAGAGCCCGATCTCGTCGCCGTCCTCGATGAAGGTGCGGTCCTCGCCCTTCACCTTGACCGGGTTCTTGCCACCTTGCGTCATCTCCAGCAGCGCGCCGGTCTGATCGCGCGTCGGCCCCGAGATCGTCCCCGAGCCCAAAAGATCGCCCACCCGCATCGGGCAGCCCGATTCCGTGTGATGCGCAAGCTGCTGGGCGCTGGAGTAGTACATGACGTTGTAATTCGTCTTGCCCATGGGCTGACCGTTCATGGTCCAGCCGACGGTCAGGTCGTAGAGACCGGGGCGTTCTTCCCGCAGATAGGGCAGCAGCGGGTGGTCGCGTTCGGCGCCGGCGCAGCGGAACGGCTCAAGCGCGGCCTGCGTCACGATCCATGGACTGATCGTGGTGGCGAAGGCCTTGGACTGGAAGGGGCCCAGCGGCTGGTACTCCCACGCCTGGATGTCGCGCGCCGACCAGTCGTTCAAAAGCACGTAGCCGAAGATCATCCGCTCGGCCTCCGCGACGCTGACGCGCCGGCCCATCGCGCTGTCGGCGCCGACGATGGCGCCCATCTCCAACTCCAGATCCAGCCGGCGGCAGGCTGTCCAAACCGGACCGTCGCCACCTTTGACCTGCCCGGCGGGGCGGTGGATGGACGTACCCGAGACGACGACCGAGGACGCCCGGCCGTTATAGCCGATCGGCATATGCGTCCATTGCGGCGGCAATGCATTCTCCGGCCCGCGGAACAGGGCGCCGACATTGAAAGCGTGGTTCTTCGAGGCATAGAAATCGGTGAACTCGGTCACCCGGATCGGCAGGTGCAGCGTCGCCTCGGCCATGGCGACCAATGGCACGGATTCGTCCCCGTCCTCGGCCAGCAGATCCGTTAGCTGGGCGCGGATCTCGTCCCATGCCGCGCGACCCAATGCGATGAAGTCGTTGAGCTGCGGCTGCGAGAAGGTGCCCTTGGCATCCAGCAAGCCGCGCGCCTCGCAGGCCGCCAGGTCGACAATCATGTCGCCGATCGCGATCCCGCAGCGTGGGGCCTCCCCGCCTGCCGAAAACACGCCAAAGGGCAGGTTCTGAATGGGAAAATCGCAATCCGCGTCGTTCGCAGCCGCAACCCAGCTGCGCAATGGCCTTTCAACCACCGGCACTCCATGCCTCCTGTATTCTGAAGCCTCCCAATCGTGCCAGGACGGCGCGAGTGCGCAGTCCTTACACTGCGCTCTGTCCTACCACATTTCGTTTCAATTGCAACCATTATTGGCGGTGCACTCGAAGGCAATAGCCGGAGACAGCCGCATCTCAATCCAGGAACGCGGGCAGCAGATCGTTTGCCTTCGACAGGCCCAGCTTCTCATAGGCGCGCTGGCGATATGTCAGCACGGTGCCGTAACCCAACCCCAACTCCTCGCCGATCTCGCGCGCGGTTCGGCCGGCCAGCGTACGTGCACACACCGCGCATTCGCGCGGCGTCAGCACGCGATGCGTCTCGGCCAAGCGGCGCTCGATCCGGTGGATCAGCGTGCCCCCCTGACCAGGGTATTGCAACAGCCGTGTCAGTCCGGTTATGGCGATTTGCGCAAGGGCGCCAAGTTGTGCCATGTCGGGCTCGTCCCGATGGCGCTGGTAGAATGTCACCACGAGGCTGTGGTCGCCGGCGCGCCAACCAAAGCAGATCTTTTCGGTGAAGCGCGGCTGTTCGAAGCAGAGCTTTCGGTAGGCGCCCAACGCGATCGCATCCGTGGGAATGCGGCAAAAGAAGCCGGTGCCCGGCCGTGCGGCCAGCCGCACCGCCACGGCCGGATCGCTGCGGTGAAAGCGACGGGCATAAGCCTCGGCACGCTCGGCCGCATCCACCAGACCGCTTGATGAAGCCAGCGTTTCCGGAGCGCCGTCCCCAATGCGATAGGCGAACAGCTCTTCGACGCCAGCCGTCGAATAAGCCGTGTCCAGCAGGCGCTCCGAGAATGTCTCCAGATTGCGCGCATCCAGCAGGGCCGCCGCGCGCTGCGGGTCGATCAACCCCATCGAAGGCATGTCCGCTCCTCCATCGGCCACGCGACCCCGGGACCGTTCCACCCGTGTCGCTAGATCTAATGACATACAGGACGTAATCGTTGCAATAGAAATGATCTGGGCGTTCTATTTGCCAGATATCACGGGAGAGAGAAACATGACCAAACCGTTCGCCTCCTCGGCCGACACCGCCGAGAAAACCGACAGGCTCGAGATTCTCGGCGATGGCGTCTACGCGCTGACGGCCGAGGGCGACCCCAATGTCGGCGCCGTCGAGGGTGAAGACTTCGTGGTGGCCATTGAATCGCGCGCCACGCCGCCCGCCTCGCGCGACTGGCTGGAGATCCTGCGCAAACAGACCGACAAGCCAATCCGCTATCTGGTTCTGACCCATTACCACGCCGTGCGCGTGCTCGGCGCCAGCGCCTTCTACGCTGATGACATCATCATGTCCGAGGCCTCGCGCGATCTTGTGGCTGAACGCGGCGAAGCGGACTGGAAGAGCGAGTTCGCTCGCATGCCGCGCCTGGCCAAGGGCGCCGACGAGGTGCCGGGCCTGACCTGGCCCACGATCACCTTCGCTCAAGCATACGACATCGATCTGGGTGGCGGGCGCGGCAGGCTGGAGCTGCGCTTCCTGGGCCGCGGCCATACCGGCGGCGACATCGTCGTCTGGCACGACCAGACGCGGACACTTTATGCGGGTGACCTGGTCGAGGCGAAGGCCGCGCTTTACACGGGCGACGCCTATCATTTCGACTGGGCCGGCAAGACGCTGGACAACGTCAAGCAGTACGGTGCCGAGAACCTGATCGGCGGGCGCGGCGCGGTGGCGCGCGGCATCGAAGAAACTGACGCCGCAGTCGAGCAGACCCGGAAATTCCTCAACGGCATGATCGACAATGTGGGCCGCGTCCACAAGGCCGGCGGCACGTTGAAAGAGGCATTCGAGGCAACCCATGCCGCGCTGGCTCCCGAGTTCGGTGCCTGGCCGATCTTCGAGCACTGCCTGCCATTCGACGTGCAGCGGCTGTGGGACGAATTCGACGGCATCGAGCATCCCCGCATCTGGACCGCCGAACGCGACCGCGCAGTCTGGGCCAAGCTGCAAGACTGAGGTCGGCGGGAAGGGAGGAACATCATGGCCAATGCGCAAAGTATCCGGATTTATAAGGAGATCGGCGCCACCCCCGCTCCTTCCGCAGCTGCTGACAAGGCGCGGATTGTCGTCGCTGGCGCGGGGCCGGTTGGTTTGGCGATGGCGCTGGATCTGGGCCGACGCGGCCAGCCGGTGACGGTCGTCACACGTTTCGACTTCATCGCGCATTGTTCCAGGGCGATCTGCTTTTCCAAGCGCTCGCTGGACATTCTCGACCGCCTCGGCGTCGGCGAAGCGGCAATGGCGAAAGGCGTGACCTGGAATGTCGGCAAGGTTTTCTGGGGTACCGGCAGCGAACCTGTCTACCAATTCGACATGCTGCCGGTGAAGGATCAGAAGCGGCCGGGCTTCATCAATATCCAGCAGTACTATATCGAGGAATATCTGCTGGACGGGCTGATGGCGCTGCCGAATGTCGAGATCCGCTGGGGGCACACCGTCGACGACGTGACGCCGCTGAACGACGGGGTCGAGTTGGCGATTTCGACCGCCGGGGGCGCCTATCGCCTTCGCGCCGAATGGCTGATCGCCTGCGACGGCTCGCGCTCAACCGTGCGCGAGCGAATGGGACTGGACTTCGAGGGCCGCGTCTTCGAGGACAATTTCCTCATCGCCGATATCCGCATGAAGAACCATGACATGCCGCCCGAGCGCTGGTTCTGGTTCGACCCGCCGTTCAATCCCGGCAAATCGGCGCTGATGCACCGCCAACCGGACGATATCTGGCGGCTGGACTTCCAGCTTGGCTGGGATATCGACCGTGAAGCGGCCATGCAGCCGGAGAATGTCGAACCCTTCATTCGCGCCATGCTGGGCGACGAGGTCGAATTCGAACGTGAATGGTACAGCGTCTATACCTTTCAGTGTCGCCGTATGGCGCGCTTCGTGCACGGACGAGTGATCTTTGCCGGGGATTCCGCGCATCTGGTTTCGCCTTTCGGAGCACGCGGCTGCAACGGCGGGTTTGCCGATATCGACAATCTGGGCTGGAAGCTTGATCTGATCCTGCGCGGCGAGGCAGCCGAAGACCTGATCGAGACCTACAATGAGGAAGCGATCGCGACAGCGGATGAGAACCTTCTGAATTCGACGCGCTCGACGGATTTCCTGACGCCGAAATCACCGGCCAGCCATGCCTTGCGCGATGCGGTTCTGGAGCTGGCGCAAGAACATGCCTTCGCCCGGCCTTTCATCAACTCGGGGCGGTTATCGACGCCGGTCAGCTATCCCAAAAGCCGGCTCTCCACGCTGGACGAAGACGATTGGACAGGCGGCGTACCGCCGGGCAGCCCTGTGCTCGACGCGCCGCATGGCGATGATTGGCTTCTGGACCAGCTCCACGGTGATTTCGTGCTGCTGACGCGCGGCCGGTCGGGCGCGGTGCCCGGGGGCATACGCGTGATTGCCGTCGACGGGCTGGCAGCCGAACGGCTGGCATTGCCGGAAGGCGGTGCGTGTCTGGTGCGCCCTGACCAGTACGTCGCGGCGCGCTGGAAGTTCCCCGATGCGGCGAAGATCGAAGGCGCGCTGATCCGTGCGAAGGGAGGCAAGGCATGACCCGACTGATTACAACCCCGAACCTGTCGGATCCAGACGACGTCTATGAAAAGCTGATCCGTTTGCACGAGGGTCGGACCGATGCCGAAAGCCTGAAAGTCTGGTCGCGGCTGGTGCTGATACTGGTGAATCACATCGGCGACCGCAAAGTCATCGAGCAAGCCATCGACATCGCGGCCTCACACAAACGGCCCGGCCATTGAATGCTAAGGAACCTCGGATGCTATGCCGCAGTCTTCGGTCGCGCTTTCCAGACCTCGTGCTGCTTTCCCCATTTCGACATCGCCGTCACCGCGTCGTTCAGGCTGAGGCCGAGTGAGGTAACCGAGTATTCAACGCGTGGCGGCACCTCTTTATAGTCATGGCGGCTGATCAAGCCATCAGCTTCCATCTGCCGCAATTGCTGAGTGAGAACCTTCTCGCTGATGCCGGGCAGCAACCGGCGCAGTTCGGCGAAACGGTGCGGGCGCAGATGCAAGGCCCAAAGCAACGACGTTTTCCATTTTCCGCCGATTGCCTGCAGTGCAGAGGTAAAGCCGCAGTCATCCGGCTCATTGCATCTCATGGTCCCGAGCTCCTGACAATTTTCGACACGTACCTGGAGGTGCGTACTTCATAACGCAGCGTGAACCTATACCTTTTGCGGTGCGTGCGCTCAACAGAAACGGAAAAACCCTCAAACGGGCCACTGGCCACGGAGAAAAATCATGAAACGAGAAATTTGCGTTCTCGGAACGGGACGCATGGGTTCCTCCATTGTCAGAACGCTACTGAACCATGGCTATTCCACGAACGTGTGGAATCGCACCAGAGCGAAATGCGAACCTCTGATCGCTGCGGGCGCGAAGAGCAGCCTGAATTTGCAGGACGTCATCGAACCGACCGATATCATATTCGTGAATGTGCTGGATTATGCGGCAAGCGACACGCTGCTGAAGCGCGACGGCATCCCCTCGCTTCTAGCTGGCAAGACCGTCGTGCAACTCACGTCCGGTTCACCGAGACTTGCCCGGGAGGATGCCACCTGGGTTGGTGCACAGGGCGCCGACTATCTGGATGGCGCCATCATGGCCACACCGGATTTCATCGGCCGACCCGACGCAGCGCTCCTCTATTCTGGGGGTCCAGGACCGCCTATGAAACCCATGAGCCTGTATTCCTAGCTCTTGGCGGCCGGACGAGATATGTCGGGGAGATTGCCGGACAGGCATCCGCCTTGGACACCGCATTGCTTACACAGATGTGGGGCGGCCTTTTTGGCGCCTTCCAGGGCATCGCTGTCGCACAGGCGGAAGACCTCGCCATGGAAATGTTCCGGAGCCAATTTCTCGCCTTCAAGCCCGTCGTCGATGCGGCGGTGCTCGACCTGATCGACCGGACCGCCAGCGGCCGCTTCGCCGGAGACGAACAGACGCTGGCCTCGTTGGGAGCACATTACAGCGCCTTTCAACACCTGCTGGAGGCCTGTGAAGAACAACGGCTCGACGCGACTCTGCCTCAAGCCATGGACGTTTTTTTCCGCCGGGCCCTCGAACAGAACGGCCCAAATGCCGATTTCGCCGCGCTCGCTCCGCTGTTTCTTCGTGAGGGGATGACCCGCAAGATTGGGGAAAAATTGAATGCCTGATGCAATCCGGAAGGCTATGTGCTCCTGCCGGAAGGTGGTGCTCGTCTGTGCCGGTGAACCGCGACGGGTCTATGCCTGCGCCTGCATGGAGTGCCAGCGCTGCACCGGAACCGCCTTCTCCTACCGAGCCATCTACCCCGATACGGCAGTGGTCGAACAAAAAGGAGAAACGAAATCCTGGCGCAGGCAAGGTTCGTCCGGGGCATGGCTGGAACAGCATTTTTGCGCTGATTGCGGGTCAGTGGTCTTTATGCGGGCCGAGGCGCTGAAAGACGCCATTTCCGTATCCGCTGGCTGCTTCGAAGATCAGGATTTCCCGCCGCCGCAAAAGCTTCACTGGCACGAGCGCAAGCATCGATGGCTCTGCCTGGAGGGCGTAAACGAGGCAGGTTGATCTTTACAAACTCGCGACCCCTTTTGCTGGCGGCACACCACTCCCATGGAGACAAGTGGCTATTTCGCGTAAAGCGTCCGCGACCGCTCCAGATGCCTGAGCAGCGCCATCTCGGAGCCGTCGACGTCATTGGCTTCAAGGCGGTCGACGATTTCGTCGTGTTCGGCGAGCGTGAACTTTTCCTTGCCGGTCCAGATCAGCATTTCCGTATGATATTCCTTCAGCCAGGCAAGCATCGCCTCGCTGACTGCGACATAAATCGGATTGCCGGATATTTGGGCGATGCGGGTGTGGAACTCCATGTCGGCGTTGATGAACTCCTCGGCCCGCCCGAGCGACATGCGCTGGCGCTTGATGATCTCCCTGAGATCACTGATGTCGGCTTTGGAAGAGTGCTGTGCAGCTTCGCGCGCCATGCCACGCTCGAAGAAGATACGCGCGCTCTTCAGATGCTCAAGCGCGTCCGAGGACTGTGACAGCATGATCTTCGCCGTCAGGTCGACCTGCTGAAGTATGGACCTTGCAGTGAGCTTCAGGACCTTCGCCCGCTCCCCATGCGAAATGTTGACGAGGCCCTTGTTCGCCAGTGACTGCATCGCCTCACGAATGGCCGGTCGGCCCACGCCAAATCGCTCCATCAGAACGCGTTCGGAAGGCATCTCGTCTCCGGGCTGCAACTCACCTGACGTGATCATCCGTTCTAGTCGATCAAACACCTCGTCGGACAGTTTCCGACGGACAATTTGTTCGATGGGTTGGGTCATAATATCCTGCTGCTCAAATATCACCTCCCTACCATCATCTCCGTTGCTTCACAAAGCAACGGATCGAAAATCCATTCGCACCGAAATTTTGCTTTGCATAAATTGGGGTGCTCATTATACCAGTTGATGAGTTATAGCCATGACAATTCGAGCGGGCGAGAGGAGCAACTGCATTTCATGATGATTACGCTGACTTACCGCATCGAGACACCGGGTAGCGTCGAGGCAATGGCGGACAAGATTGCAAGCGATCAGTCCACCGGAACCTTCGTGCCGGTTCCCGGTGAGACCGAGGAGCTGAAGTCACGTGTCGCCGCGCGCGTACTGGCGATCCGCCCGCTCGATGACGTGAACCAGCCGACCTGGCCCGAGGTAGCTCATGGCACGCGTCTGCATCGTGCGGACGTCGACATTGCCTTTCCGCTGGACGCGATCGGAACTGATCTCTCCGCGCTGATGACCATCGCGATTGGCGGCGTGTTTTCCATCAGGGGCATGACCGGCATCCGCATCGTGGACATGAAACTGCCCGATGTATTCAAGCATGCGCATCCCGGACCGCAATTCGGCATTCCCGGCAGTCGGCGTCTCACCGGCGTTGAAGGCCGACCGATCATCGGGACGATTGTCAAACCGGCGCTGGGGCTGCGTCCGTACGAAACCGCGGAACTGGTCGGCGAGCTGATCAAATCCGGCGTCGATTTCATCAAGGATGACGAGAAGCTCATGAGCCCGGTCTACTCGCCGCTGAAGGAGCGGGTCGCGGCGATCATGCCGCGGATTCTCGATCACGAACAGAAGGCCGGCAAGAAGGTGATGTACGCTTTCGGCATCTCGCACGCCGACCCCGACGAGATGATGCGAAACCACGACATTGTCGCCAAGGCCGGCGGCAACTGCGCCGTCATCAATATCAATTCGGTCGGCTTCGGCGGCATGAGCTTTCTGCGCAAGCGCTCCAATCTGGTGCTGCATGCTCATCGGAACGGCTGGGACATGCTGACGCGGGATCCGGGCGCCGGCATGGACTTCAAGGTCTACCAGCAATTCTGGCGGCTGCTCGGCGTCGACCAATTTCAGATCAATGGCATCAGGGTCAAATACTGGGAGCCGGACGAGAGCTTCGTTTCCTCCTTCAAGGCGATCAGCACGCCACTCTTCGATGCCTCCGACTGCCCGCTGCCGGTCGCAGGCTCCGGCCAGTGGGGAGGGCAAGCGCCCGAGACTTATCGGCGAACCGGCCGCACCATCGACCTCCTTTACCTCTGCGGCGGCGGCATCGTCAGCCACCCCGGCGGTCCGGCGGCGGGCGTTCGCGCTGTGCAGCAGGCCTGGCAAGCGGCGGTCTCGGACATACCACTGGAAACCTATGCCGAAGACCATCCGGAGCTCGCCGCCTCGATCGCAAAATTCAGCGACGGCAGGGGCGCCTGAATGAACAGGCGATCTTGCAGTACATCTTCAAGCAAGACGCAACAACATAATGGTTATCTCATCATACCAGTTGACATGTAAATAGCCATTTGCGACAAGTGACCGGCTTATCAGAGGAGGATGGTAATGCTGACCTTATCCGCGAAATTAAAGACCGCGAGCATTATTGCGATTGCCATGGCATCTTTTGCCGCGACGCCAGCTCTTGCCGAAGACATCACGCTCTGGACCCTCAATTTCGACAACAATGCTGGCAACGAGGCGCTGAAGAAGGCGGCGACGGATTTCGAAGCAGCAAACCCCGGAACGCATGTCGAGATCGTTCAGCGCGCCGTCGACGAGCACAAGACCGCCCTGCGCGTTGCCGCGGGTTCCGACAAGGGTCCCGACATTTACTTCAGCTGGGCTGGCCTCGGTCTCGGCGGCGAATATGTGAAGGCTGGCCTCTCCCTGCCCCTCGACAAATATTATGCGGAATACAAGTGGGACGACGAATTGCTGCCGTCCGCCGCGGCTTTCGCAGACCTTTATCCCGGCGGCAAGCACGGCGTTCCGTTTACCTTCAAGGGTGAGGCCGTTTACTACAACAAGAAGCTTTTCGAACAGGCCGGCATTCAGGAAGAGCCGAAGACCTACGACGAACTTCTCGCCGCGGCGGAGAAGCTGAAGGCCGGCGGCATTCCTGCCTTCACCTTCGGCGGCACAGTTAACTGGCACGTCATGCGCCTCATGGACGTCATCCTCGAAACCAAATGTGGCGCCGAAAAGCATGATGCGCTGAAGGCGATGACGTTGGACTGGACCAAGGAGCCCTGCGCAGCGGAATCCTTCGCGGAATTCGCCAAGTGGACGAAGGACTATACGCTGCAGCCCTTCATGGGCATCGACAACAAGCAGTCTTACAGCCTCTTCACCGCGGGCCGCGCGGCTATGATGCTTGAAGGCGACTGGCTGGTCAGCCAGATGAACGGCTCCGGCGCTAATCTCGACGATTACGGTATCTTCCCCTTCCCCACCAATACCAGCCGCCTCTATGGCTTCGCCGAGTACAATTACATCAGCACCAAGAGCAAGAACCCTGACATAGCCGCGAAATTCCTCGACTATTTCCTGTCGACGAAGGTGCAGCAGGATCTGCTCGGCCAGCTGAGCTCGACCTCAGTCAACGAGAACGTGCAATATACCAACCAGAAGCCGCTCGAGGCGGAATGGCTGGGCATCTTCCAGAAATATGACAAGGTCTACATGAACGGCGACCAGGCTTTTCCGCTGGATGTGACGACCGAATATTTCCGGGTCATCAATGAGGTTGCCTCCGGCGGTACCGAACCGACCGAGGCGGCCAAGCAGTTGCAGAACTTCATCGCAAGCAGAACCTGATTCCTCCCCAAGGCCAGCCGATCGACCCAATCATCGTCGCGCGGCTGGCCCATTCTTTCGGGAGTTGGCGGCAATTGCCACCAGGAGGACAGCATGTCACTTCGACAATCGACACATGATCCGCGCGTGCAAGCGCTCGTCCTACTCGTGCCGGCGCTGGCGATCTATGCGGTCTTCGCGCTCTACCCGATGATCAATGTGGTGATCCTAAGCTTCCAGAAATGGAATGGGCTCGATCCCAATCGGCAATTCGTCGGCGTTGCGAACTATACGGCGATCTTCACCCGGGATCCTGTTTTCTGGGTGGCCTTCCGCAACACGGTGATCTGGACCGTGATGAGCCTGATCTTCCCGCCGGTTGTCGGGCTGCTCCTGGCGCTCAGCCTCAACCAGAAGATATTTGGCCGCAATGGCCTCCGCGCTATCTTCTATCTGCCAGTCATCATAGCGCCGATCGCCGTCGCCACCATGTGGAAGTGGATGTACGATCCGTTCTTCGGCCTGTTCAGCCAGTTGCTCACCTCCTGGGGTATGCAGGGCTGGATCAAGGATTGGCTGGGCAGCAAGGATATCGCCCTTTATTCCGTCTTCGTCGCCTATCTCTGGCAGACGGTCGGCTTCTCCATGGTGCTGTTCCTCGCCGGCCTGCAGAACGTCCCCCAGACGCTCGTCGAGGCTGCGCGCATCGATGGCGCCGGCCGCTGGGCAGTGTTCAAGCACGTGACCCTGCCGGCATTACGCCCGACGATCACCATTGTTCTTGTCCTTTCCATTATCTCATCCCTGAAGGCCTTCGACATCGTCTATGGCCTCACCGGCGGTGGCCCGGCCCAATCCACCCAGATGCTGGCACTATGGGCCTTCACGCAGGCCATGCAGATCTTCGATTTCGGGCGGGGTGCAGCGATTTCCGTCGTCCTCCTGCTGATCACCATGGCAGTCGTCGTTCCCTATCTCAGATGGACCCAGAGGCACGAGGAGGTTGAAGCGTGACAGCAATGCCAACCAACCACGCCGCCGTGCATCTCGAAGTCCAACTGTCCTCGATAAAGCGGGATCCCGTTCTGATCGGCCTCTGGATAGCGCTTGTCGCCGTGGCGCTCGTCTGGGTCGCGCCGTTCGTCTTCATCGTCTTCACCTCGCTGAAGACGCCGGCGGCGGTGACGAGCACGGGTGCCTTCGTACCGCCAACCGAGCTTGCCTTTGAAAACTACAGTGCTGCCTGGAGCCGCGGCAATTTCGCGAACTCTTTCCTCAACAGCGTGATCATCACGGTTATCAAAGTTCCCCTCGGGTTGTTCCTGTCGGCCATGGCCGCCTATGCGCTTGCCAAAATCAGACTGAAGATCACCAAAGCCCTGCTGCTGCTCGTCGTCTTCGGCACGATGATCCCCTTCCAGGTGATGCTTGCACCGCTCTTCACCCTGGTCAATTCCTTCGGCCTGATCGACACCTATCCCGGCGTCATCCTTCCCTATATCGCCTTCGGCGTTCCCTACCAGGTGTTCATCCTGCACGGCTTCTTCAGGGGCATTCCCAAGGAGCTCTCGGAAGCAGCCCTCATCGATGGCGCAAACCACTTCACCATCTTCCGGCGGATATTCCTCCCGGTGTGCCTGCCCGTGCTGGCCGCACTGCTTATCCTCGATTTCGTTTCGACCTGGAACGAATTCGCCATGGCACTGGTGCTGCTGCAGGATCAGCGCATGTGGACCCTGCCGCTCGGCCTGATGTCCTTTCAAGGCCAATTTTCGAGCAATTACGGCCAGCTCAACGCGGCGATCGTCATGACCGTGCTTCCGGCGACGATCGTTTATCTCATATTCCAGCGCTACTTCGTGTCCGGCCTCACCTCCGGCGCCGTAAAGGGTTGATCGCGAAATCTTTTTTCAGGAGGAGAGACAGAATGTCCGATGCAACAGTCGAGAAATGGGGTGTGTTCGAAGCCTCCTTCGATGGACCCGCCGACGGCAATCCCTATCTCGACGTGGCATTCGATGCCATCTTCACGCACAAGAGCCGCGAGGTCCGCGTGCCAGGCTTCTATGACGGCAACGGCACTTACCGCATCCGCTTCATGCCCGATATCGAGGGCGAATGGTCGTTCAAGACGCGCTCCAAGACTACAGCACTCGACGGCAAATCCGGCGCATTGACCGCGGTGGCACCTTCGGTCGGCAATCATGGGCCGGTGCGCGTACGCAACAAATTCCACTTCGCCTATGCCGACGAAACCCCGTTCCTTTCCTTCGGAACGACCTGCTATGCCTGGACGCACCAGCCACTCGAAATGCAAAAGCAGACCCTCGAAACTCTGCGAAAAGCCCGTTTCAACAAGATCCGGATGGGTGTGTTTCCAAAGGATTATCCATACAATGTCAACGAGCCGCTGCATGCTTGCTTTGAACGCGGAGCGGACGGGCGGGAAGACTTCGACCGCCCGAACCCCGCCGCGTTCCAGCATTTCGAAAAGCAAGTCGCCGCACTCTGCGAACTCGGGATCGAAGCCGATATCATTATCTTCCACCCCTACGATCGCTGGGGCTATGCCGATATGTCAGCCGAGCAGGATTTTCGCTATGTCGAATATCTGGCCGCCCGTCTTGCCGCCTACCGGAACGTCTGGTGGTCGCTCGCCAATGAATATGATTTCCTGATCAACACCAAGCCGATGGAGCAGTGGGACCGTTATTTCCACATCCTTGAGGAAAACGACCCCTACCAGCACCTGCGCTCCATCCATAATGGCGACGTGACGGCGAATTTCGATCACCGCAAGCCATGGGTCACGCATACCTGCATTCAGAATCCCGACGTCAAGCGGACCCAGGAATGGCGCGATGCCTACAGCAAGCCAGTCATCAACGACGAACCCGAATATGAGGGCGACATCCTGCAATCATGGGGCAATCTTCACGCGCAGGAGCTCGTGCACCGCTTCTGGATCACCATGGTGCGCGGCGGCTATGCCGGTCATGGCGAGACCTATTCCCATCCCGAGGACCTGATCTGGTGGGCCAAGGGCGGGGAGCTGCGCGGCGAAGCCTGGAAGCGCATCGGGTTCCTCCGGGATCTGCTGGAGGCCGACGTCAAGCATGGCCTCGAGCCGCTCGGCGCCATCGGCCAATGGCCCTGGTCGCGCGTATCGGGCGCGCGTGACGGCGACGGCGATTTCCGCTTGATCTATTTCGGCGAGCATCAGCCGGTGGTCTGGTCCACAGGTCTGCCGGTCGACGGCGACGATTACGATGTCGATATCATCGACACCTGGGAGATGATGATCACGCCGGCCGAGAAGGTGGAAGCGCCCGTTCAGCATCCGACGCGTCATGGCTCGGTCGTGCGCGGCGGCAAGCCGGATGCGGCCTTCGGTGTCAAGATCCCGCGCAAGCCTTATCAGGCGCTGCGCGTGCGCAAGAAGCGTTGAAGATATCAAGGGGTGAAGAATGTCTGGCCTGAGCATCGGCAACGTCAAGAAATCCTTCGGCGCGGTCGACGTCATTCATGGCGTTGACGTTGAGATCGCCGATGGTGAGTTCGCCATTCTCGTCGGCCCTTCCGGTTGCGGCAAGTCGACATTGCTGCGAATGATCGCCGGGCTCGAGGACATCACCGGCGGTCAGATCCGTATTAACGGGCGGGTCGTGAACGACTTGCAGCCGAAGGACCGCGACATCGCGATGGTCTTTCAGAACTACGCCTTGTATTCGCAAATGACGGCTTCCCAGAACATGGGATTCGCGCTGGAACTCGCTGGCGCGAAGCGGCCGGAAATCGACAAGAAAGTCGGCGAGGCCGCGGCCATCCTCGGTTTGCAGCCCCTGCTCGACCGCAAGCCGGCCCAGCTTTCCGGCGGACAGCGACAGCGCGTCGCCATGGGTCGTGCGATCGTCCGCGATCCGAAAGTCTTCCTCTTCGACGAGCCACTCTCTAATCTGGATGCGAAGCTGCGCGTCAAGATGCGTGCAGAGATCAAGGCCCTGCACCAGCGCCTGAAGACCACGATCGTCTATGTCACACACGACCAGATCGAAGCGATGACCATGGCCGATAAGATCGTCGTGCTCCATGGCGGCCGCGTCGAGCAAATCGGCAGCCCGCTCGAACTCTACGACAAACCGCGCAATATCTTCGTCGCCGGCTTCCTCGGCTCACCAGCCATGAATTTTCTCGAAGGAACCATCGAGGATGCTGCCAACCCCGTACTGGCGATGACCAGTGGCTCGCGCGTAAAGCTCTCGCGGGCACCGGCCAATTCCGTAAACAGGCCGTTGACGCTCGGCATCCGTCCCGAGGATATCGCCTTCGGCGGTGAGAGCGGCGTCGATGCGGTGGTCAAGGTGATCGAACCCACGGGATCGGAAACCCACGTCGCCGTGGAGATCGACGGCAAGGAACTGACATGGGTTGTTCGCGAACGCGTCGAACTCGCCCCGGAACAACGGGTGAAGCTCTCCTTCGAAACATCAAAGGTCCATTTCTTCGACCAGCAGACGCAGCAGCGTCTGGACGCCTGATCCGTCGCGTAGACGAGCACAAAGGACTGGGCGTCCTTCAAGGGCTCAACTCCAAGACAATTGATCTTTCGGCAATCGACCGCTCGGATCAAATACCGCTACCTTGTGCGGGAGATCCGGCCCCCACTCCCAAAGCACCAAGTTTAGATCATCCGCTTCGGCGCCTGGCGCGAAACTTGGTGCCAGGATTCCCGCAACGCCTTGCGTTACGAGCCGATCGTACACAGACCACGACGAGGGACGCTCACCGTCGGCAAGGGCATTCGCCCATGCGCAGGCCATCTCGTCAAGGTGGACCGAATAGGCTTTTCTCCCCTCCTCCGTGGTCAGGTCCGCTACATCTTCGCAGTCAATTGCGTAGGAGCATAAAACGCAGGGATCTATTCTGTGCGCAAATCCCTGATTGGCTTCCTTGACCGCCGTCATGATGCTCAAGCCGAGATAGAGCGCAGACACACCTTTCGGATTGAAACGCGCACCCCTGATCGCTGCTCCGTCGCCCGACGTAGGCTTGAAGGCCCATCTCGGATCATGCGCCCGGTAACAGGTCCCCACAAACCTCACGCAAATCCACCAAGAGCCATGTGATCGAGATAATCCCGAACGGCAGCGGCCTTGCCTTCCTTGACCAGCGCTTCCGCTGTTCGCGCCCCAAACGCTGGCAAAGGCTGGGCCCGATACCATGCCATGGCTTGCTCCTTACCACCGGCCCATTCGGTCACGCGGCTGATGATCTCCAGCATTTCAAGGAGGCGACTCTGCGTCTTCGGAGCACGGCTGCGCTCGGCGCGATAGAGTGTCTCTCGCGCCAGTCCCGCGGTCTCGGCAAGCTGAATCTTTGACATGCCGAATCCGTCCGCAAGCTGATCGATCGCAATCCTTCCGGCTTTATCCATATAGGACAAAACCAAGGGTTCGTTCTGCCTGGATACCTTCATGGCTTCGGCCATCATTGTCACCTTGTCATATATTATCACTCATTTTCTGTGCAAAATATATGACACAATGAGATGTTCCGCAATGCTTCGACGACAGGAACAACGGCAGATACGTCGACGCACGTCATCGAACCATGAATTGAGCCGGGGAAGCGCCTTTATGTGAAAATGGACCGGCACATACGAGAAGGTGCGCCGGTCAGGCGCGTCAGTTCTGGTGAGCGTAATTAGCCATGTTCCCGGGCGTGACCGGCTCAACCTGCAGGGATGGTTTTCTGGAAATCAGATTGGTGCAGGTCGCAGATCAAGCGCATACGATGATACGCGCGGCCTCCCGTGTCGGCAGCCGCGCGCCTAGACTTCTGCGTGAGCTTACACGCCGAGCTGCTGTTTCACCGGCAATTGCCGGATGCGCTTGCCCGTCGCCGCGAAGATCGCATTGGTGAGAGCCGGCGCGACCGGCGGAACACCCGGCTCGCCGACGCCACCGAGCGGCTGCGTAAAATCGGGGGCCGGCACCAGATGGATGTGAATCTCCTTCGGTGCGGCGTCAATGCGCGCCACCTCGTAGCCATCGAAATTACTCTGCTCGACGCGCCCGTCCTTGAAGGTGATCTCGCCGAAAAGCGTATTGCCGATCCCCATGATCGCCGCGCCTTCCATCTGGGCGCGGACGCGCTCGGGGTTCACCTGCGGCCCACAATCGACGGCCACGTCCATCCGCGGGATGGTCAGCGTGCCCTGATCGTCCACTTCGACCTCCGCCGCCACCGCCACATAGGTGACGAAGCTGTAATGGGCGGCAAGGCCGAGCCCCCTGCCCTTGGCCAGGTCGCGTCCCCAGCCGATCTTCTCGGCCGCCAGATTGATGACCTGCTTCAGGCGGCCGGTATCGAGCGGATAGAGCTTGGGGTCTTCCCCGTAGTTCCAGCTGTCGTCAATCATCGTCGGATCGATCTTGCGGTCGGGTCCGATCAATTCCAGCAGATAATCCTTGTGGTCGCGTCCAGCCGCATGGGCGAGTTCCGCCACGAAGGACTGGATCGCGAAGGCATGCGGAATGTTCGACACCGACCGGTACCAGCCGATCCGCGTCATTGCCGCGGCTTCGGGATTCTCGATCCGCACATTGGGGATGTCGAAAGGCAGGTTCACCAGTCCCATGCTGAGCTCGAACGGCAGTTCATGCTTCGGGTCCGGCCCGAAGATCGAGCCGATGGTCGGAGCGACGCTGCGGTGCAGCCAGGCGGCCGGCTTGCCGCTGGCATCAAGCGTCGCTTCGATCCGCTCCACGGAAACGGTGTGGTAATAGGAATGTCGGACATCGTCCTCGCGCGTCCAGGTCACCTTGACCGGCGCGCCGTCCATGGCCTTGGAAAGCAGCCCCGCCTCCACCACGAAATCCGGCTTCGATTTCCGCCCGAAGCCGCCGCCAAGCAGCGTCACATTGACGGTGACGTCCTCGACGGGAATGCCGAGCCGGCTGGCCAGCCGTTCACGCGTCGCCTGCGGCGCCTGCACGCAGGCCCAGGCCTCGCACTTGCCGTCGATGATGCGCACCGTCGCCGCCGGCGGCTCCATCGACGCCTGGGTCAGATGGGGAATGTAATATTCCGCCTCCTGCCGCTTCTCCGCCTTGGCCATCGCGCCGTCGACATCCCCGGCGTTTCTGACGACCTTGCCGGGCTTGCGCGCGGCTTCCTCCAGCGTCGCCCTATAAGTATCGGACGAATATGCCTTGTTGGGACCGTCGTCCCACGTAATGTTGAGCTTGGAGCGCCCCTGGATTGCGGCCCAACTGTTCCTGGCAATCACCGCCACGCCGCCGAGCGGCTGGAACTCGGATGGGATCGGCGTCGGCTCGATCGTCACCACCTTGAGCACACCGGGCACCTTCAGCGCCTCGGCATCATCATAGCTCGCAACCTTGCCGCCATAGACGGGCGGACGGGCGACGACGGCATAAACCATATCGGGCAGACGCGTGTCGATGCCGTAGTTGGCGCGGCCGGTCGTCATGTCGAACCCGTCGATCAGACCGGTCTCGCCCTTGCCGATATAGCGGAACGCGGAGGCATCCTTGAGCTTGACCGCATCCCCCTGCGGCACCGGCAGTTCCGCTGCCGCCTTGGCGACCTCGCCATAGCCGATACGCCGGCCGGATGGCTTGTGCACGATCTCGTGATCGGCAGCCTCGACTTCCCCCACCGGCACGTTCCATTGTTTGGCGGCGGCCTCCTCGAGCATGGCGCGGGCCGCGGCGCCGCAATGCCGCATCGGCATGAAGAAATGACGGATCGAGCGCGAGCCGTCGGTATCCTGATTGCCGTAGCGCGCTTCGTCGCCCTGCGCCTGGGCCACTTTCACCCTGGCCCAGTCCGCATCAAGTTCATCAGCGACAATGAGGGCAATCGAGGTGCGCACCCCCTGCCCCATCTCCTGCCGGCTACATGTCACTGTCACGGTGCCGTCATCGGCGATGGCCACGAAGACCTTCGGATCGTCGCGTATGCCGTTCGGCATGCCCTCGGCGCCATATTTGGCGTCCTGCGCTCTTGCCGACATATTGCCGGGAATGCCGACCGCCAGCACGAAGGCGCCCGCGCCAACTCCAGCGAGCAGACCGCGACGGCTGATATTGGTGATCGGGGACGATGGGTTGAAATGATGAGTCATAGCTTGGTCCCCTCAGTCGCGGCAGCCGCCTGCTTGATCGCGGCGCGAATGCGCGGGTAGGTACCGCACCGGCAGATATTGCCACTCATGGCGCTGTCGATATCCTCGTCGGTCGGTTGCGGCGTATCCTTCAAAAGCGAAGCGGCCTGCATGATCTGGCCGCTCTGGCAATAGCCGCATTGCGGCACGTTGAGCTCGCGCCAGGCGACCTGCAGCGGGTGATCGCCATTGGCCGCCAATCCTTCGATGGTGGTGATGGAGGTGCCCTCGGCATCGGCGATCGTCGTCTGGCAACTGCGCATGGCCGTGCCGTCGACATGGATGGTGCAGGCGCCGCAAAGCGCCTCGCCGCAACCGAATTTCGTGCCTGTCAGACCGAGTTCGTCCCGCAGATACCAGAGGAGCGGCATGTCGGGGTCGCCGTCATATTGCCGTTCCTCACCATTCACACGCAGTATCGCCATTGTTGGGTACCTCCTCAGGCCGGATCGTTGGAAAACAACCGAAAAGACCGGAGTATCATCCCCTATCCGGTTGAGGTAAAGGGCGCGCGGGACGGATCACTTATTTGTGTGTGAAGTGGCGGACTACTCACCTGTCCATCATCCGCAGAACGGCTGCCCTGCTCCGCTATGGTCGCTCTACGAATTGGGCGAGCTGCCCGACGACGGTCCCCCACCCGTCATAGAAGCCCAACTCCTCATGCCGGTTACGATCGACATTGTTCTTGTGCATGACATGGGCGAGGTAGTCGGTGCCGTCCGGATGGTCCCTGAAGGAGATGACCGCTGTGATAAAGGGCTGCTCCGCGGGCCGCCATCCACCGATCAGTGCATTGGTGAAAACGAGCCGTTCGCCTTCGCGGATATCGAGAAAGCAGGCGTCGAGATGCGGCATGAAATCGCCGTCTTCGCTCATCTCGGTCACGAACGCACCGCCGGGATGAAGATCCAGTTTTGCCACACGGCACTTGGCCGGCGCCGGAATCCACCACTGCGCCAGGCTCGCCGGGTTTGTCCAAGCGTTCCAGACAGCGGCACGAGGCGCCTTGATGATACGCGATATCGTCAGGTCGAGATTCGGATTGAACGATTGGCTCATTTGGATTTTTCCTTTTCCTGTTCGGTGATGACGAATTGTTCGAGCCTGTCGGTGCGGCCTTCCCAGATGGCGCGCTGTTCGGAAAGCCAGTCCTGGACGACGGCAAATTGCTTCTTCTCGATCGCGCATGTTCGGACCCGACCTTCCTTGCGTGTACGGATCATTCCGCTGTCCTCGAGAATATGGATGTGCTTCATGAAGGATGGCAGAGCCATGTCGAACGGCTCCGCCAATTCACTGATGCTTGCGGGACCTTTGCCCAACCGCCCCAGCACCGCACGGCGGGTGGGATCGGCAAGCGCTTGAAAGATACCGTTCAACTGCCCTGAATACTGATCCATAAGGCTAAGTATCATGGCAAAACACTTAGCGCAATGGCTAAGTTTCAGATTTGATGGTTAGGGAAATCCGTGGCCAATCATGTCACGACGCGTGGACTTTATGCCGATATCGGAATAACGCGCATAATGCCGATATCCGGATTGTGCCGGCATCTGTTTTGTAGAGCCGGAAGCGGTCGCCTCCGGCTCATAGGTATCGGCATAATCAAAGGGATTCGAGGAAGGCGAGGAGTTTATCATCCGGCCGATATCTTCCCGGATTGGCAGCGGGGGCCGTTACTCGGGCAAGCGCCTTCTCCTTGAGTCGCAAATCCGCATGAACATAGATCTGCGTGGTCTCGACATTCTCGTGCCCAAGCCATAGCGCGATAACGGTCTGGTCGACCCCATGGTGTAACAGCTCCATCGCGGTGCTATGGCGCAGGACATGGGGGCTGACCCGTTTGCCAATCAGCGACGGACACGATCTCGATGCGGTGAGCACGTGCCGGCGCACGATGTCTTCCAGAGCGTCGCGACTGAGCCGCGTTCCCTTGATGCTTGGGAACAGTGGATCGTCCTCGGCGCCCCCACGCTCTTTCAGCCAGACTTCCACCACCTTGACGGTTTCCCGTCTCAGAGGTGTGGTGCGATGCTTGCGGCCCTTGCCTTCGCAGCGAATGTGAGCCCCTCGGCGGATATGTTCCCGAGATCATCGGCACCCTCGGGAAAGCGGAAGTCCAGGAACTGCTCGGCAAACCGCCAACTGTCGATGATTGTGCGTTCGCTCAATCCCCGCTGGCGCCGCAAATAGTCTTCGTAGGCCGCACGCAATTCCAGGCGCGCGGCTTCTTTTGGTGACAGAGCTGGACGTTCCCGCGTCACACCGTGCTCCGAGAGGAAGCGAACGAAGTGTTTCATCACGAACCTTGCATAGGTTTCACGGGATTCTATCCATCCCATGGCAGCGACGAGTTCGAAGGTCGTGTTTCATCGAGATCGCATGCTGCGATCCCCGCAGCACGTATTGCCTTGGCAACATCATTTATGCAGCTCAGGTAGATTCTGACTGTGCTCTCCGCGTGATCGTGCTCGACCATCTCATCGACAAAGGCGACGAGATGGCCCTCGAACAATGAGAAGGCACAGGCATAGAAGTATCGGTATCGATTGATCGTCATTGTGATCTCCTTGTTTTTCAAACAGGGAGAGACGGCGAGCTCTTTGCACATAGCGCAAGGTACATGTCTCTTCACGGGACGAGCGAGCAAGCCATTCTATTTAATCCCTGCTTGGCGTGCGCCCGAATCACAGATGCCAGTTGCCGGCCGCATCCTTGATGGCGTTCGGCACAAGTGGTCCGGCATGGCGCTGGAATTCAATCCGCGGCGGAATGCTCTAACACAAGCTGCATCTTCATCCGCGTGATTGACTCGGGCCCACCCGCTGCAAGGTTTTCCGCGACGGTGCCCAATTCGGAGTCGGCAGCACGATAGCGATTCCCCCAGGAACCCAGATCCACCAGCATCGGCAGAAGATCGATCCCGGCCTGTGTCAGGCGGTAGACCGCTTTGAGCTTATGTCCGGGATCGTCGTGGCGCGTCACGATCCCCTCCTCCTGGAGGGTCTGCAGCCGGTCGGAGAGCGTGCGCGACGAAATACCTTCATCCGATTGCAGGAACTCCCTGAAGTGCTTTTTGCCTGCGAACATCATGTCGCGAATGATCAACAACGACCATCGGTCACCAATCAGTTCGAGTGACAGGTTGATGGGGCAGTTCGATTTATTCTTGGTTGACATTTCAGTTCCATTTTTAAATCACTTTACTATTGACATCATTTGGACTCGACGTCAACAGTTCCAATTGTAAAGCATAGTTGGAGCCGCACTGGCTTCCATCGTTCTTGGAAAAGGAAAAAGCTATGACCGAGGTGGATCAATCGAGGGGAGGCAAGCGCACCATCGTGGTGGTAGGCGCAACCAGCGAGGTCGGCGCCGTGGCATCGGCAAGACTGCAGCAACAAGGCCACACGGTGAGGGGCGTGGCTCGGGGTCTGGGCGTTGCGCTCACGGATCAGCACGCGCTGAATCGCACCTTTGCGGGTGCGGACTGCGCCTATGTCATGATCCCGTTCGACGTTCGGGCGCCGGACCCTCATCGCTTCGAGCGCGAAGTCGGCGATCGACTGGTCGAGGCGACCTCACGTCACGCCGCCTAAACTGGTAACCATTTATGGAACTGGACGATTCCGAAAATGAGAAAGCTAATTCTTCAGATGCAGATGTCAGTCGACGGCTTTGTTGACGCCGATGGCGACCACGATTGGCAGGTTTGGGGCTGGGGTGACGACAACCGCTGGGACGAAGCGCTCAAGCTGGATTTCAATGCCCACTTCCGGTCCATCGACACCATATTGTTGAGCCGCATGATGGTGGAGGAAGGCTATCTGTCCCATTGGGGCAATGCGGCGAAGAGATACCCGCAGGACCCGTTCTATGCCTTCGCGCAACGTATTATCGATGTGCAGAAGGTGGTGCCAAGCGACAGGCTGGAAAAGTCCCGATGGGAGCGTACGGTGGTCAGAAGCGGAGACCTTCCGCGTGAGGTTGGCGCGTTGAAGGCCGAGGAAGGTAACAACATCGCTGTTTTCGGTGGCACGGGATTTGCTTCGGCATTGATCGCGGCCGGGCTGGTGGACGAGTTCCAATTCTACATCAATCCTGCAGCTCTCGGCGGCGGTACCCGCATCTTCGACCAGAATGGCTTCCGCAAGCTCTGCCTCCTTGGCTCGAAGGCCTATGAATGTGGCATTGTGGTGAACCGCTACGCTCCGGCCGCCTAGGCGTGGTTCAAAATCACCTGGTGGGACAGGCTAACTCTGGGGTCGTCTCGGCCCTGGGAATAATCTTGTTGGACCATAAATGATGATTTCCAGCAGGCGTCAGCTTTCGAGGGCAAAGCCCAAGACGGTATGCGCCCCGGCCGATTTGTGCCGTAGCGCGAGCAAAATGGGGACGGCTGCAACAGGGTCCGATCTTTCATCTTCCCTAGATCGCTCTGATTATGCCTACATCATCGAACCAGAAGCCACTGCTTTCGGCTCCACAACGCGGATACCGGCATAATCCTGATGTCGGCATTATCCGCCGGCGCGTGCACGACAAATCAGTATCAGCTCAGAATCGATCACGCAGCGGACCAGGGTCTGGCGACATGACATGACCGCCGGCACTTCTTGCGACCATCGCAATGATGATTTCGTAGAGTTCGTCTTTCGCCTGCGCGGCCGTGATGTCTCCGGCCGCGGCCGCGCAGGATAGACCCTCGGCCGCACCGAGCATTCCCCAAAGACCGGCGGAGGCGATGTCACCGGTTGCCGAGAAGGGTGCAAGCAGGACCCGGCATTTTTCGATGAACGCCGCCTCGTATTGACGCTTGGTTCTTTCAAGCTCCGGCGAACCGGCGAGCGCCGCGATCACATCCGGTATCTCACGGCCCTGCAGAAGCACGCAATCGACATAGGACGAGGCGATCACCGCCGCCTTGGCCGCCAGTGTCGGCTCACTCGCCTGGAGCGCGGAATCCATGATCGTGGTCTGGCGTGCGTCGAATTCCTGATAGAGCGCCATCAGCAATCCCGACCGTGTGCCGAAATGGTCATAAACGACCGGCTTCGTCACATGCGCCTGCTCCGCAAGCCGCCCGAGCGTCAGGGCTTCCGTCCCCTCTTCCCGGATCAGCCGCCATGCGACATCCAGAAGCTGGCGGTGCCGATCCTCCCTCGCCAGACGGCGACGCGGCTGCGCACTGGATGTCTGTTCTCTGGCCTGACTTGACATGCTTATATACCAATAGTAACTTACTAAAAGTATATAAGACCCGTCCTTCCTTTGCAACCAGTCCACTGGAGTTTGCCATGCATACGCTTATCGTTGCCTCGCACCCTGACCGCGGATCGTTCACCCATAGCGCCGCCGCGCATCTTGCCGAGGGCGTCTCCCTGTTCCCCGGCAACTCCTTCGAGATAGCCGATCTTGCGGCGGAGGGGTTCGATCCCCGCTATACCGCGGCTGACATTGCCCTCCATCTCAGAAAAGCGCCGCCTCCGGCCGATGTCGCCGCCGAGCAGGCGAGGATCGACCGCGCCGATGCCCTCGTGCTGGTCTATCCCGTCTATTGGTGGTCGATGCCAGGGCTCCTCAAGGGATGGATCGATCGCGTCTTCGCCAATGGCTGGGCTTATGACGACGATTTCGAAACCAGAGTGGTGAAGAAGCTTCAGCATCTCCGGATCCATCTGGTGGCCATCGGCGGCGCCGATCTGCGCACCTACGCGCGGCACGGCTATTTCGGGGCCATGAGAACGCAGATCGATCATGGGATATTCGATTATTGCGGCGCACCGGTCGTGACATCCGAGCTCCTGCTGCCGTCGGAAACGGGGGATATGTCTCATCATCTCGAGACTGCGCGTAATTTCGGCCGCAATCTTTTCAGCGCATCACGGCAAAGCGAAGCCGCATGAACATCTGGGTTACGGGCGGATTTGCTCCGGATTATCCCGATGCGTTACCATTCTTCGCGGCGGGACAGGCGACGCCGTTTCCCTGCGGGAGCTTTCCATCGGGATGGCCCGCCAGTTCCGGATTGGGATCATAGAACGGGCCGACGACCAGAGGCCGGTCCGGCAATACCGATTGATCCGTGTCGGAGATCAGCGTCGTCTCTACACGTTGCAGTTCTTTGCCTTCCTTATCCAGGATGCGGATCGTCACCTGATAGGGCCGATCAGCGACGACACAGTGGACAGGCGGGCTTTCGACGGTGATCCTGTCGAGCGTCGGCCAGATTTTTTGGCGTTTTAAGAGCGGCGGGCCACCGGCCGGGTTCTCGAACTCCGCTTCAAACTCGGTGCCCTCCGGCAACGGCCGCAGTTTGGCAAGCGTAACGAGATAGGTGGCGACGGCATTGCGGTAGTTGAAGACGAAGAGCCTGCCATTGATTTCGACATGATTTTCCGCCGGCACATCCCGGCATCCGGCAATTAGCGTCATTATGAGGATCAGGATAAGGGCGCTCGCGCTCGCCCAACCCGTTATTTTCCGATCCTCAATGCGATGCACGGTCTTTTCCAGTCCCGGCACGCTTGCGCTCGTAGTGACGCTTGGCCTTCGCCCGGTTGCCGCAGACATTCATGTCGCACCAGCGGCGGCTGCGGTTGCGGCTGTTGTCGATATAAAGCCAATGGCAATTGGGGCAGACGCGGATGCGCGACAGGCGTTCCGGCTGGATCAGCCGCAGGCCGGAAAGGAATGCAGCCGCGCCGAGCGGCAAGATTTTTCCTTCCCGCAAATCAGGGCCGAGCGGCAGCGCCATTTCAGGCGGAAGCCGGTGCGTCAGGACCGCCCCACGCGAAAGAAAGGCGGCGAGAGCGCCTGCACCGACCGCCGCCCCCTCGATCGCCGTCCGGCGAAAGAGCGCGTTGATCGCCTCGCGCAGCGACAGCATCTCGCCGGTCTCCGTTTCGTTGCCAGGCGGCATCAGCACCGCGCCGCCAAGTTCTTCGGCGCGATATCGGACCGCGGCTTCCGCAAAACGGGGAATTTCCTCTCTGTCCTCAAAACGGTCGAAACGACGGTCGGGCATCTCACGATAGATCACCGTGTTCACCATATCGAGCGCCAGGGCGCCCCCGCTGAAGCGATGCTCGTTCCATTCGATTGCCATGGAAAAATTATAACTGGTAAAATGCATTTTACAAGTTAGGTTTCGTGAAACCGGATTGAGTGGCATGAGCTATTTCCTTCAACTCCTGGCGAGCGGACTGCATGTGGGCGCGCTCTTCGCGCTGCTCGCCTATGCCTATGTGCTCGTCCACGGGCTGACGGGGCGCACCGATCTTTCCTATGGCGCGGTCTTTGCCTTCTCCGGCCAGTCCTTCATCCTGGCGACGGGCTTCGGCTGGTCGGTGCTCTGGCTGACATTGCCCGCCGCACTCGGTTTCGCTGCGCTGGCGACACTTGCCGCCTGCGGGGTCATGGCCTTCGCCGTCGCGCGTTATATCTACCGGCCGCTGGCGGGAGCGCCGCGCACCTCAATGCTGGTTGCAAGTCTCGGCTTCGCCCTCTTTCTCGTGGAGCTGTCGCGCCTGTCGGCCGAAAGCCGCGACTATTGGCTTCCGCCGATATTGTCTTCGCCGGTCCATATCGCCGGCCAAGCCTGGTCCGTAACGCTCACGCAGTTGCAGGTGATCGAGATCATTGCCGTGACGATCGTCATAGGCCTGTGTCAGCTTGTTCTGGAGAAGACGGCAGCCGGCCGCATCTGGAGAAGCGTCAGCGACGATCCGCTCGCCGCCGCCTTCTGTGGCATAGATTGCACCTTTGTACGGACCGCGTCCTTGTTCGCCTCCTACGCGCTGGTTGCGCTGACCGGCTTTCTGGCCGCTCTTTATTACGGAAGCATCAATTTCAGCACCGGACTCATTTTCAGCCTGAAGATCCTTTTCGTAACCGTGGTCGGCGGCTTCCGCTCTCCGCTGCATGCCGCTCTGGGCGCCATGGCCGTCGGCGTCATCGATGTTCTCTGGAAAGGCTATTTCTCGCTGCTATGGAGCGACGCGGCGGTTTTCATCCTGCTGGTGTTCCTGCTCGTCGTCAGAAAACCGCCCGAACCGGAGCGGATTTAGGTGCATCTCCGTTGCCCAACTGTCGGCGAAGAAGTTCTTAGGAATGCCGCGGCATCATGCAGGTGGTAAGAAGGGCCGGTGAAACAGGATGGAGAAGATCTGAATGCTGATGATACGAAAGCACAGGACCGGGCTTGCAGTCCTTTCAGCTCTCCTGCTCGCCGCGGGCATTGCCGCCTCAAAACTCCATGCGCAATCGGACGCGGATCCGACCTGCAAGACGACGTTCGTCAAGGTCACGTCCGATGCGCCGGCCTGCGGTTTCGCGCTGAGCGGAACGGGAACTTTCACCCTGGACGGACAAACCCTCGCCGATCCGCTGGTTGCCTCCTACGAAGATAGCGGCGGTGGCCAGAAAGCCATTGCCGCTAGGCAAATGATGCTGTTCCCGCCCTCCCCTTCCGGCCGGTTTCGCATCGTCCAGGCATGCGACGGCACGGGAGCGGATGCGCTGTGCTGGCAGACGCTCGTTCTCGATCGGGATAAAGCAAAGCTCCAAAACATCTTCGCCGGACGCTACGGACCCGAGCAATGGCAGAGCTGGAGCCCGGACGAGCAGCATGTCGCGCTGGTCAACAAGAGCGAGGAGGCCTCGTGGCTTCATGTGATCGATCCCGAAAGCGGCAATTCACAGGACTTTCCCGGAGACGATTCAACGGAGAACTGGACCATAGAGCCACAGACGCTACGTTGGACAGGGCCTCGCAGTTTCACCGTGACCGTCAAAACCTGCGAGCAATGCGTGGCGGCGCGGAAAGAGATAGCGTTCTGAACAAACGCAAGGTCACCGGGCAGCCGATGGAAAGCGGAAAACTGATCCAAGCACGCGGGTACCTTCTATGCAGGAAGATCAATTCTTCAGGGAACACCTCGACGCCCGCGCAATATACCGAGCCATCAAGGACGCGGTCCGGGAGATCGGCGCGGCGCAGATACGCATTTCCAAAAGCCAGATCGGTTTCTATCGCAGACATCCGTTTGCTTCTGTCTGGAAACCAGGACAATATCTCCACGGCAAGGTTCCGCCACTGGCGCTATCGATCTACCTACTGCGACGCGACCGATCCTCCCGCTGGAAGGAAGTCACCGAAGCGAAGCCTGGCCGTTATACCCATCATATGGAGCTTCGCTCTGCCAATGATATCGACGAAGAGGTCCGGCTCCTTCTCGTTGAAGCGTGGAAGGCTGCGGATTAGCTGATCGGCTTTGATGCGAAACCGAAAGCATATCAGTAGAATTATGCGAGATCGGCAGCCCCGCCATCTTCGTCATCGAACGGGATAATCAGGATTGACGTGGCAATTCGTGGCGGAAAAACCAATCGGAACGGATTTCATGTCGGCGCTTTCTGGCATATTTTATAATTGAAACCGCCGCACCTGTCGGATCCACTCTATGTCCGATAATGTCCAGAATCGCTATCTTTCTATCAATATACAGGAATTCTTCCGAATTATCGACCAGCTTAGCGGACTTCCCCTGCGAAACGCACCGCATTATTGTCGCTTCTCGGCTTGGCTATATCCCGTCATTCGTGCGGCCGTACCGCTCGCCTTCAGGGCGGCCATGATCATCGGTCCGATCGAGAACTCTCCCGCCTGCGCTTTTTGTGTCAGTGTTCGCAAATAGGCGCCGGCGGATTGGATATGCTGGGCGCGCTGGACGATGCAGGCAATCGTTACCGCGGCATTCTCCGGCCCGAGCACGCGCGTTGCATCGTCATAAGCCGAGGACGAAATGCCCAGATATCCTTTGACCTGTGCAGCCGTTGCCATCAGATCGCGCCAGTTGGCGATACCGCTGGCGGCATAATCAGTGATCTCCGGACACGCACGCAGGACGAGATCGAGCGGATAAGTCTTGGACGATTCTTCAGAGCACTGAACGGTTACCGGTTCTTCATTCAGTTCTTTTCCTAAATCTGATTTAGATTCATTGAAGGATTCTGATTCTGAATTAGATAGCTGCCGTTCATTTTGGGATTCAATGCCGCTTAATTCTCCGGCATTCACATGGGATTCCAAGAGCTTATCAATTTCCTCCCGTAGGGCGGCCAGTTGCGCCGCAATCGGTTCCAGATCGGCGAGGATGGCCCGGCGCGGGATCGCCGCGACAATCACCCTGAACTGCGCCCACAGCGCATCCCAGGGCCCCGAGATGACTTCTTCCCGGGCGGATTCGATCAGCTTCTGGATATCGCGGCGATGGAGTGTGATGCGCTGCCTTGCGAGCCTCAGGGCCCGGTTTTCCGCCTGGACCCGTTCCGCCGCCTGCTCGAACTCTTCCGCCCGCGCGAGCAAAGGGGCCAGCGAGAAGCCGAAGGCCTCGTCAATGCCGCCTTCCCTGCCCCGCCGGGCATAACGCTTGCCGTTGGGGCTGTCGCGGCGGATGATCAGTCCGCAATCGACCAGAGCGGCCAGATGCCGGCGCAGCGTGGCGTCAGCCATGCCATGCGCCCTCAGTGCCAATTGCGCATTGGATGGGAAGACGACGAGGCCGTGTTCCTGGGATAATTCCGTCTCGGGATAAAAGCTCAAAAGCGCGTTCAACACCGCCAGCGAGCGGTCTGAAACGCCGATGATCGTCTTACCCTCGCAAAGCCAGCGATAGATCCGCCATTTGTCGGTTTTCTTGCCCTCGGGGATTTTGTCCGCCTTGATCTGACTTGCCATCATGGCAAGCGACATCGTTCGCCGCCCGAAGGGCGTCGTTATGCCAGCACTCTCCATTTTCCTTCACCTTCGATCAGGCAAAAGAAATCCGCTCGCCAAATGACGCTAAAGACTCTTGACAGTGATTCGTGGAAATGTGATTCTCTGACTGCTTACATCTGAGAAGGGCTTCCACGACTGCGTCGTTGGGGGCCTTTTTCTTTTGCGGTTTCTAGTCTCCTGTTTGTTTCGCTCTTTCCGTATTCCGGAAATCCTCGTAGAAACGGTCGAGATTCTCGGCCAGATATTCTCCAAACCGGCCTGCATCCCGGGCTTTCAGTGCCAGGCTGAAGGACTTTCCGGTATTGCGGATGTCGCCGGTAACCTGCTTGTCGGGAGCCGCCCAGGCACGTGTGCTCTTCGGCTCGATCGCCTTCTTGACCGGCTTTTTCCGGGCGCCGCTCAGATGATTGAACAACAGATCGAAGCGCTGCTCCTGATCGGCTGCTGTAAATTCTTCGTCCGTCACGAAATCGGATGCGATTTCGGTATTTTTCGGCCGTTCGATGAGCTTGCGCAGCTCCAGCCAGCGGTCGCGCCCGATACCCTTGGCTGGGCCGATCGCCTCAATGATCTTCGCCGGAATCGCCTTGGGGATGGTCAGCATCTTGCTGAGCGTCTGATAATCCACCGATAGCGCCGACTGGATCGTCTCGCGCCCATAGCCGAGCGTCTCCAGCCGTTCGGCGAACATCACCCGTTCGATGAAGGTCAGATTGGCGCGGGCGGCGTTCTCCTGGCCCTGGGCTATGATATGGTCGATATCGGCCAGCGCCTTGACCACGGCACGGACGGGCCGGCCAAGCTCACGGGCGACCCTCACCCGGCGATGGCCGAAGACAATCATATAGCGGCCATTCTGCTCGGGATGCGGGCGCACCAGGACGGGTGTATCCTGACCTCTCTCCCGCACCGCCGCGAGCAGCTCCTGATAGGCCTGGTCATCAGCCTTCATGCGGTCCGAGACGAATGACCCATCGATCAAATCGGGGTCGATTTCGACGATCGTCTCCCCCTCGGTGAGCTTAGATGCCTGCCGCGCAAGCTCGTCGATGGAGGAAGAAATGGATTTCGCCGCGCCGAATTTGCGAAAACCGGAATCCTGCTGGCTGTCTTCCGCAGATTCCGGCGGCTCCGCGCGCATCAGACTGTCGAAGATGTTTTTCCTAGCCATTTGATCCCATTCCCTGATTGTCTCTAGCCATCTGTTTTTTCATCATAAAATCCTGATTTAGACGGCAGTCTATCTCGATCTTCCCCATGCCTGGTGGATCAGTTCCCGGATTTCCGAATTGACGGCCTCGAGTGATTCCATTGCGCGTTCATAGGTAGACCGGGTCATTCCGGATTTTTCGACCTCGTAGAGGGTCTGTTTCGTCAGGCCTGCATCGGAAATCGCCGTGGATTTCAGCATCTGGTTCTTCAGCATCTGCTTTGCGAGCATGGATTGCATGAAGCCGACCATCTGGGCCTGCGGAATATCCGTTGGCTCATAGCGTGTGACGAGATATCGGAACCAGTCGAGATCGACCGCGCCGCCTGCCCTGCGAATGGTCTTCAGGATATCGCCGAGCATCAGCAGGAACTGCGACATCGACATGAGATCCAGCATCTGCGGATGGACGGTGATCAGTACCGACGAGGCGGCGGACAAGGCAGTGAGCGTAAGATAGCCAAGCTGTGGCGGGCAATCGATCACGATGATGTCGTACTGGTCGTCCACTTGGCGCAGCGCCGCCTCGATACGGTTCCAGAAGGTCTTTCCCTCCGTCGAATTCCGGTCCTGCATGGCGAGCGGCGTATCGTATTCGTACTCCTGCAGCTCCAGCGATGCGGGAATGATGCTGAGCCCGGGGAAATTGGTCGGGCGGATCACATCAGCGATGGGCTTGCGCTCCGCGTCATAGCGGATCGCCTCATAGATCGAGGGATATTTGTCGAGTTCTGGCTGGATGCCGTGCAGGGCCGAAAGCGAGGCCTGTGGATCGAGATCGACGGCCAGAACCCGGTGACCGGTGAGGGCGAGATGCTGCGCGAGATGCGCGGCGGTAGTGGTCTTGCCGGAGCCGCCCTTGAAATTGACGACGGCGACGACCTGGAGCTTTTCGCCATTGCGGCGATGCGGCACATATTTCTTGACGTCCGCACGGCCGTTGCGATCGAGATAATGGCGCAGTTCCATGATCTGCTCGGCCGAATAGGTGCGTCTGCCGCCGGCATGGATATGCGGCTCAACACCCTTTCCCTCCAGATGCAGCTTTTTCAGATTGCTGGTGGAAACGCCAAGGAAATAGGCTGCCTCCGCCAGCGAAAACTGCCGCAGGGTCTTTGATGCGTTCGGCGGAAAGGTCTCCAGACGGAGCTGATTCAGCCGCTTGGAGATCTCGCGCCCCTGCGACAAAATGATGTCATCAAAGGGTGTCATTTGCTGGGGAGCGGAGAAATTCATTTTTTCAGACCTTCAAGTAACGGCATTCGAGCGAAATTTTCGCTAATACCGTCATTATGTCCGATTCTCCGGGCTCGGCAAGAAGTTTTAGGTTAATAAAAGGTTAAGACTATTGCGTGGCTGTCGGGCCTCAATAGTTTTTCTGAAAGGGGCCGGCAACAACCTCAAGGCTCGTCCGTTGAAATTGCTATTGGCCTGGGGCAATGGTGATGCCCCTGCCCGGCTTTCGGCGGGCATGTCCGCCAGTTCCGCTGCATGTCGGCGCGAATATATTGCAGATTCGCTGACCGAAGCGAAGCCGGGCCTGTTTCAACCGGGGGGGCATGTCATGCACTGTCGAGCCAGGAGTGCCACAAGGTGCATTTAAAGCCATTTCGCTTGCTTTCATGGCCTGAGAAATGACTTATCTCATTGAAATAATACGAGTAATCGACGAATTAGACGGCCGTCTAATCCGATGGCGCACGAAAACGGAAATTGCCGGGGGGGACATGCTAGACGAAGCGGCGCGCCGCTTCGACGGCAAGCCCCAGTCCTACCGATCCGAACTGATCAGCCTGAGCGATATGGGCATCGGGGAAGCGCGAGGTGGCGGCTATACGAACCTGTGGAACCAGCGCGCCGCCGCCGGTGAGAATCACAGTTTGGATGGCTTCAACGCCGACGCCTGCGCCAAGAAGGGCATCATCGATCGCCGCGCCGATTTTTACCACCAACTCGGCGCTTGCCGTCTCGAATGCTTCGCGTGTCACGGGAACTTCAAGCGACAGGCCGTGTTCCTTCAGCCGGATGATCGCTGCGCTCGCGTCGGTCAGCTCGATCTTGGCCTTCTCCACCTGGGCGGCCAGCCTGTGGCCAGACCTGTGCTCCAGAAGATGCAGGTAACGCTCCAGCTTCTCTGGTTCGGCTGCCTCGCGCTGCAATGACTGGATGTCGTATATCGTCTTGGCCGTATAGAGCTGATTGATCTTGTGCCATGTCGCCATGTCGTTGAAATACCAGACCGGCAGCCGGCGCTTGCCGTCCTTCGTATTGCTGCCGAGTCCCATTTCGGGCATCACCCTGGCGATGTTCAGCTGTCGGTCGAAATCCGTGCCGCCGACATGCACGCCCGACGTACTCAGGATGTCGTTGCGCCGATCACTGGCGCCGCTTCTCGCGGGCGAAAGCCGCAGCACCGAGAAATCTGATGTGCCACCGCCAATATCGACGACCAGGGCGAGCGCCTCGGCATTCAGCGTTCGCTCGAAGTGCAGCGCCGCCGCGACAGGCTCGAACTGGAATTCGACATGCTTGAAGCCCTCCGCCCGCGCCGCCGCCTCGAGCTGGTCCTGCGCCGCCCTGTCTGCCTGCTCGTCACCGTCGATGAAGAAGACCGGCCTTCCGAGGACGACATGCTCCGGCGCGTCCTCATTCTGCGCTTCCAGCCTGCCGCGCAGATGACGCAGGAACCAGCCGATCAATGCCTGGAAAGTTACGCGATTGCGGCCGATCTGGGTCGTCTCCTTGATCAGGCTGGTGCCCAGGATGGACTTGAGGGCGCGCATGAAGCGGCCTTCGGCGCCGTCCATATATTCGTGGACCGCGGAGCGACCAAAATGGACGCTGCCATCCTCCAGGCTGAAGAAGAGCGCCGAGGGAATCGTCACTTCACCGCCTTCGACCGGAATCAGGAACGGATCGCAGCCTGGCGCACACAGACCGACGGTGGAATTGGTGGTGCCGAAATCGACGCCACAATGAAGACGGGACATGGAAAGCTCGCAGGACGTTGCTGGGTGCAGTTGCGCACGGTGATCGAAACGGGAGGGCCTTCTAGCCAATTGCGGCACGGATGGAAACCCTCAGTGACTGATGCTCAGCCCATGCCGGCTGCCAGAGCCGGTCGCTGGGCGCCAATTTCCCAAAAACTTATCCCACAGTTCCCGCCCTGCCCTTATCCTTGCCCGCAGTTCTTCCCGCGGGAACGCGGCTCGCGACGGCGGGTCTCGCGGGGAAGAACCGGCGCCTCCGACGGCGGGAAAACGTATCCCGTCGTCCGGGGAGGCTCCGTCCAAGGGTTCCCCTGCCGGGACTACGCCCGGTGTGTGCTGGACGAGCACTTAAGGGGAGGGCCGAGACGGGACGTGGCAGCCTAAAGCTGCCGCGACGATCCCTAGCCTTCCCCGAAGCGGAACGGACGGAGACGGAAATCGCCGGACGGACGGTCCTGTGACCGCGGTCAAACTCACTACCAAGGATCGAGCGTTCGCATGACCGCCCGTCTTCCCATTCCCGGTTCGGGGTGTTCTTTCTCAACGGCCAGACGCGGAAAGCGGGCGTGGTGATGATCACCTGCTGTCTTCCGCTACCAGCGACGGGGATGCAAATCCAGCATCCGAGCTTTGAGGGTAGCGGAAATAGACGAGCAGGGGAGGGGGACCTTCTCCTCTTCCTTTGCGGAAGAAGGGGTGATCGATAAGCGGTTTGAACGGCGGAAGGTGGATGGGAACTCGGTTCAAATGCTTGCCGCAGACCGCCAGTAGGCCTATGCTGGCTTCATTCAGTGATTTTCCCCGCATTTCATGGTCTGCGCATCATTATCGGACATAAAGCTCGCACGACATGTGCGGCGCTTTTATCTCTATTATGCTACAGAAACCGCCGTTTGATTTCTCGGCCCAGGCACGCCTAGTCGCGCAAAAACAAGAAACCCCGCCTTCGGAACTGATCAAATAGCCCATCCGATTTGCGCGATAGGATACGCCAAGTCACGACAGATAAGGGAAAATACTAATTTTTTCGATTTCACTGCTCCGAAATCTCTACCCGAGAGTACGCCCGAATTTCCCTTCAAGTGCTTACGTACTGCATTCGCCGTCGCTCGGCGATTATGTCGACGCACTGGAACAAGGGGACCCGGTGTAGATCGCGGAAATGATGATTTTGTTGGGCCCATCGCCTGGCAGCGGCAGCTGTGGCCTTCGTCGGCCGGGTGGTGGGTAGCAACGCATTGCGCATCCTGCTCGGGCAGCCGGAGCCCGACGACTTGGAAAAGGAGAGCCGGTGCATGCAGGCGCGGGATGATGCTCTCGGTGCATTCAGGTTCGCCCCCGGATAGCAGGAGACCGGACTTCCAAGAAGTCCACGATTCCCTCGAAGCTACCGCGGCGTGATCTCACGTTGCCGAGCCGTATGGCTCTGCGAAGGCCGCTTGGCGGTGGATCGCGCCGCAGATCGTCGGCTCGCTCGATGACCACGACATTGTGGCGAGCTACTTCAGGCTATCGTTAACGCCCGCCCTCCTTCCGGCGTTGCCCAGCGAAGCCGCGTAGATGGTCGATCAGCGCGCGCAGCTCGGAGCGATACTTCGGCGGCTCGGATAGTAGAGATAGAAGCCGGCGAAAGGCGGGCAGAAGTCCTCCAGGAAGGGAATGAGCTCGCCCCGGCTAATCGGCGCGCGAAAGCTCTCCTCCATGCCGAAGGTGATGCCGGCGCCGACGACGGCCACCTTGATCATCAGCGCCATGTCGTTGGTGGTGATTTCCGGCTCGACCGAGACGCTGAATTCCTTGCCGTTCTCGGCGAACTCCCAGCGGTAGGGCGGCTTTGGGCGCCGGCCGCCAGCCGATGCAGCGGTGGGCGGCGAGCTCCCGCGGATGTGAAGGCACGCCGAAGCGGTCCCTGTAGGCAGGCGAGCAGACCGCGAGCTGGCGTCCATCCCCGCTGACCGGCACCGCGATCATGTCCTGCTCGATCACCTCGCGAAGGTGGACACCCGCGTCGTAGCCCTCGGCGACAATGTCGAACTCCTCGTCGGTCACCACGATGTCGAGCTGAACGTCCGGGTTCGCCTCGATGAAGTTCGCGAGGAGAGGCCCCGAAAGAAAGCGGTCGGCGATCGACGAGACCGCCAGCCGCAATTGCCTGCGCGGGCGCCCGCTGAGGCTTCCGGTTGCCTCGGTCGCCGCCCGCATCTCGGCAATGGCTGGCGCCACCTGCGCATGGAGGTGTTCGCCGGCCTCGGTAAGGCTGACGCTGCGCGTCATTCGGCGGACCAGCGCAGTGCCCAATGTCTCTTCGAGCCGCCTTATCGTCTGGCTGACCGCCGAGCGGGTTACACCGAGCCGCCCGGCCGCCGCACGAAAGCTCCGTTCCTCGGCCACCAGGGCAAATACGGGCAAGGCGTTGAAGTCCGGCTGCATTGGTTAGTGAAACTATCCATTGTGGGAAGCAATGGGCGACTTATCGTAACAGTCACTTGAATCTACCTTTCTTGCAATCCTCGCGAAGCGGTTCATGACGGAAAGGAAATCAACATGCGTATCAGTCTATTCTCGCTCATCGCGGTCGCAAACATGGCGCTTGCATCGCCAACAGTGGCGCAGGCGCAATCGGGGACGGCCGCCCAGTGTCAAACCTCAGGCGCAAATTCGGTCCCAGAGCTCCACAAGGAATGGATCCTTGTCGGGTGGGACAAGCCGGTCGCCGGTCAATCCTGGGATTTCCGCGAAAAGCTCGGCAAGTACTATGACTGGGAAGCCAACGATGTCGTGCTCTATGACGACATGTCTCCGGATTTCCAGATTGCTCGCTCGCCGGAGGAATACCGCGCGTTGTGGGAATCGTCGTTCCAGGCGCTACGCCGGGCCCACCACCTCGTCCTGAACGGCCCAGAGGTGATCGCCGGCGATAAGCTGTCGACGTCGACACTGGAATTCGCCGCGCGACTCGAACCACCCGAGAGCCAGCCGATCATCTCGGTTCGCGCGCGCTCGACGCTCGTGTGGCGGTGCACTAGCGACGGGTGGAGGATCGTGCGCGAACACAACAGCACACGTAGGATTACACCTGAGGAGTCCCGCCAACTCTTCGGTTTCTGACCCTGAACAGGCCGAGCTGGGGAGTGTGCCGCGACGCGGGCAGGCCGTAGCGCACTACCGGATCACCGATACACGGCATGTTTGGAGCCGCCGCGCCATGAAACATGTCGTTGCGCCCTGTATCTCGATGCGCACAAACTTGCTGTTCCGCTCGAACTCCACGCGGTCGCGCCACTAGGTGTGGCCGAGCAAGTCGCGCGGATGCTCGGGGGCGGCTGTTTCGGTCGAGATGTGCTGGTGCCGAGGCGGTGGTCGTGAGCGAGCCATCGGCGGTTTGCCCCGCCCAACGCCAGCATCGCATTCATAAGAAATCGCGCCATCCGTCCATTGCCGTCAGGATAGGGGTGAACGTAGCCGACAAGCCAGTGCCCCAGCACAGTCCGGACGGCGGGCTCGGTCTCTTTTTCCAGTAGGGCGAAGAGCGCATCCATGCCCTCCGGGACTGCTTCTAGGCGGGGCGGCACATGCCACGATCCGCGCAGGTAAACCGGATGGTTGCGATATCCGGCGAGGGCGCTCGGCTTGAGAATGCCCGCCACCACGGACGGCCTGAACAGTTCGCGATACCATTCCCGGTGCTGCTCGTGTACGAGCGCCCCAGCAGGCGCGCCATCGAGAATGGCGGCCACGGAATCTTTGACTTTCTGGAAGGCCTGCCAGTAACCGCGCGCGTGACGCTGTAGCCTTCAATCGATAGCGAATGGTAGGCATCGCTTTGATAGATGTCCTCCACGAACTTCATGTAGCTGCTTTTGTCAGCGGGCAGCCTTGGTGCCTTCGGAAAAATCTCCATCACTGGCGCGCGCTGGCTTTCGCAGATGGCGTTAAGCCGGGCGACAAATGGGCGGCACGCCCACGACGATGGCGGGCACATAAGGCCGCTCGGCAAAGGGATCACTTTCGCGAACGCCGTAGCCCGCGCTTTTCATGGTTTTGATGATCTCGTCGGCAAAGCTGGTACGGCTTATGCGGCGGAACGCTCCGGCGATGGCGGAATGTCCGCCATCAAGCAAGCGCCCAAGGATACCGGACACGTCGCGCACGGCGGCCAGCACGACCTGCGCCTCGATAGGTGTCCGTTGGAAAAAGGCTTCCGGCACTTTCACGAGGGCGGGCATCTGCTGCGTAGACGCGAAGGCCGTTTTTCTCCGCCATGTCCTCGGGTGGGGGCATCTCCTTGACCTTAAGATCATAGAGGGAGGTGCCGAAGAGGAGCTGAAGGTTGTTGTTGGCGCCTTTTGGACTATTGGCGATGACCTGCGGCGGGATCGCGGTCGCTTCCGCGTGCAGCAGGAGCGACTGCTCCGGTGACAGGAACCAGTCATTGCCGAAACGGTCGCGGCAGTAGCGTGCGCAGAACTCCCAGAAGGACGCACGCCATGGTGTGGTGTCTCCCGGCTGGGTCTGCGGCCCGCTCGACGTGAGCCACCCTTTGATGACATCGCGCAGAAAGCCATGCTGCATAAGCCGCTCCCGATGGACACGGCTGAAGTCGCTGGATTTGAATATGCGCTGCCCCCGCTTTGCAGTTTCTGCAAGGCGCTTAAGGAATCGGCGAGCTTTTCGTTCGGTGGGGCCATGGCTTCATGTCAAGTTTTTTGTGTTGTGCAATCACACGTAAATTATGTTAATAAATTGAAATCAAAATGTTAACTGGCATTATGGTTACGCGGCCAGGGCGCATTCCGCAGGCTCAATCAACGCGCCAAGCCGTGCCAAAATGGGCGATGCCGACTGCATCAGATCGACGGTCGCAAACCTGATCTGATGGCCCTGAATCTGGACGCTCTCATCGAGATCGCCTCCCACAACCGGATGCAGGAACATACCCTCAGCGCTCAATGACAGCGGATCAGCCAGTGCCCCCGGCCGCTGGCGAACAGCTGCAACTATGTCGGGGTGTTCGGGTACCCAAACCACGCCCGCGCCGCAAGTGGCAAAGACCGTTATACGCATTTGCGTCTAAATCATCATTACACGCATACGCGTATATTCAGCTAATATACGCAATCGCGCATATTCACAATCTATACGGACTCGCGTATGTTGTAGTAGAGGTGCCCCATGACTGATTCCATCGCCCGTAACGAGAAGCAGCTCGGCGCTATCCTGCGCCGCGCCCGGAAACAAGCCGGACTGACCCAGTCAGGCCTCGGCGATCATATTCATTTACGCCAGGGAACGGTCTCCCGATTAGAGGCCGGTGAGCCGGCCGTCCAGCTGCGCACGCTGATGGCGGCGCTGTCCGCGCTCGATCTTGAACTGGTGGTCCGGCCACGCAGCAAGGGAAACGCCGCTGACATCGAGGACCTGTTCTGATGGCCCGCCGCCGGACCCACGCCCCGCTCAATGTCTTCCTGAACGGCCGCTTGGTCGGGGTGCTGCGGCGCGAATCCACGGGCGCGATCGATTTTCGCTACGACCCGGATTGGCTGTCCTGGGACAACGCTTTCGCCGTCTCCCTGTCCCTGCCGCTGCGCGAAGATCGGTATATCGGCGTGCCGGTGGTCAATGTCTTCGACAATCTTCTGCCGGACAGCGACGCGATCCGTAAGCGTGTTGCCGAACGTGTCGGGGCGGACGGCACTGACGCTTACAGCCTGCTCACCGCTCTCGGCCATGACTGTGTTGGCGCGCTGCAATTTTTGCCAGACGGAATCGATCCCGGCCCCACCGGCGGCACTGACGGCCAACACGTCGATGACAAGGCCATTGCCGATCTCATCAACAATCTTGCCGCTGCCCCACTGGGCATGGGCGAGGATGACGATTTCAGAATCTCTATTGCCGGTGCGCAGGAGAAAACGGCGCTGCTACGCAAGGACGGCCAGTGGTTCAAACCGATCGGCACGACCGCCACCACCCACATCCTGAAACCCGAGATCGGCCAGTTGCCCAACGGGATCGACCTCTCAAACAGTGTCGAAAATGAATATCTCTGCCTCAAACTGCTGGAAGCGTTCGGCGTGCCGGTCGCCACCGTCGAGATCGCTGACTTTGGTGAACGCCGCACACTGATTGTGGAGCGTTTCGACCGGCGCTGGACGAAGGATGAGCGCCTGATCCGCCTGCCGCAAGAAGATTGCTGCCAGGCACTCTCCATACCGCCGACCCGCAAATACCAATCCGATGGCGGTCCCGGCCTGCGCGAGATTCTCGAACTGCTCAGAGGCAGTGATACGCCGGATAAGGATATTGCGACCTTCATGCGCGCCAACATCATCTTCTGGCTGTTGGGCGCGACTGACGGCCACGCCAAGAATTTCAGCGTCTTTCTGACGCCCGGCGGACGCTACCAGATGACGCCGCTCTATGATGTGCTCAGCGCCCAACCGAGCCTCGATGCCCATCAGATCGTGCGCAAAAAATTCAAGCTCGCCATGTCTGTGGGCAAGAACCGCCACTATGCGCTCAACGACATCGTCCCCCGGCATTTCGTGCAGACGGCAGAAATCGCCGGCATTGGCACATCGTTGATACGCAGCCTGTTTGCTGATCTCGCTGCCAAGGCACCCCGTCAGGCGTCTGCCGTGATCAATGCACTTCCTTCCGGCTTCCCGCAAGACATGGTTGAATCCATCAGCAACGGCATCGCCCACCGCGTCCGTCTGATCGAGACCTTTTTATCTGGAGACCTCGGCGCCGATGACGAATAAGACAGCCGCACCACGTATCGCCCTCCTTGGTTGGGGTTCCCTGATCTGGGATAAACGACCGGACTTCGACAGGCATCACGGGGAATGACTTGCGGACGGGCCTGTGCTGCCGCTGGAATTTTCGCGCATTTCACAAACGCGCCGGGGTGCCCTCACGCTAGTAATCAACCCTGAGAATGGGGAGAACTGCACGGTCCAGTATGCAATTAGCACGCGCAAGGACCCTGACGATGCGATTGCCGATCTCCGATGCCGGGAAAGCACCGTCATGCGCCATATGGGTTTCTGGTTTGCTGATAGTCGTCGCAACTGCCAACTGCCTGTTCCCGATACCATCCCGATCTGGGCGCAAAGCAAAAGCATTGATGTTGTGGTGTGGACCGGTCTGCCGACCAAATTCAAAAACGAGACCGGCGAAGATTTTTCAGTCGACTCCGCCATCCGCCATCTCCAAACGCTGACGCCCGAAGGCAAAGCCATGGCCGCTGAATATGTCTGGCGCGCCCCTGACCTGGTACAGACGCCTCTGCGCGCCGCACTCCAGAGCGCCCCCTGGTTTCCACCCCCGGCGGATAACACCCTTCCGGTGCGTAGCCTGCTTCGATGGTGGGCTCCCGAGCCTCCTTGACTTGCGAAGGATCGCCACCCGAATGGGCCGAGACGGCTGGCGGCTCGGTGCATTGCGTAGAGCCTGACCCGAGAGGGGCGAGCCCATACTACCGTTCCCGCTCAAAATCCTTGTTATCATCGTCGCGCTCACTCCCCCGCTTCGAACGTGACGGCTTGATCCGCCGCCCGCCCGTTCCGCTCTCATCCCCCACTTCATCGCGGTCCCTAGCCGCCTCCAGGTACTCATCGGCCAGCGGCAATTCGGTCCAGTGCGGCTCCGGCACATTCGGGGCCGGGGTTTCTAACACCTCCGCCTGATCCCTGGGCACCGCGATCTCATTATCCCGCCGCCGTGTCCGCTGCCGCCGACGAACAGCGCCTTTACCATCGTCTCCACCACGCCCGCCTTGCGTGCTCTCACCTTTACTTGATTGCTGATAGCGCTGCGCGTCCCGATGTTTGTGGAGCTTGCTGATGACGAAACTGACGCCGGTTACGCGGCCAAGAAAGGCCGCAAGGCCCGTCGGCTTCGCAGCAGCGCGGGCTTCTTTCACGCGTCGGGCTTCATCCAGATAGCGCGTGCGCAACTGCCGCCGCACTGCTAGCTGCTGCTGTGCCAGTGCTCCGCCCTCGTGACGATGCCGCGCCTTCATCGCGGCTTGCGCTGCCTCGGCCTTCTCTCTGCGCGCTGTCTGCGCTGCTTTTAGAAGATCGAGCTTCTTGGCATCGCGCCCGGATTTAACAAAATCCTCACGCGCCTGGCGCAAACCGAGCTGGGCACAGAGGCCCACAGCCACGCGGTTGCAGGCCTGGATGCCATCCGCCGGATGATCCGGCAGAAGCAGCAGGCTCTTGCCCCACGTTTCTAGGCCGGCCCCGGCGCGGCGGTACCGGGCTCAAGCTTAAATTTGTGAGACGGGTCTCCGCGCCATGATCGACAACGTCGAAGTTGACGACACAGAAATCCGCATCCACGGACGAAGAACGATTCTGGAAAGGCTGGTAATGGGCGGCGGGGCCTCTCCCGCAGGAGTGCCCAGTTTTGTGAAATGGCGCGCCCGAAAGGATTCGAACCTCTACCCCCCAGATTCGTAGTCTGGTGCTCTATCCAGCTGAGCTATTGGTGCCTACGCCATGCTGCCTAGCCCGCCCGACTTCGGAAAGCTAAAGCTCAGGCGACGTAAACCCCATCCTTACCGGTACGGATCGGCGGCGTCGCGCAAGCCATCGCCGAGGAAATTGAAGGCCAGGATCACCAGAATGACCGGGATCATGGGGAACAGCAGCCAGGGATAGAAGGCGATGACGCTGACGCTGCGCGCCTCGGTCAAAAGAATGCCCCAGCTGGTGATCGGTGCGCGAAGGCCGAGCCCCAGGAAGCTCAGCGCCGTCTCGCCGAGGATCATGCCGGGGATCGAGATGGTCGCCGTCGCGATCAGATGCGACATGAAGCCGGGGATGAGATGGCGGCGGATGATGCGGCTGCCCCTGGCGCCCATCAGCTGGGCGGCCAGCACATAGTCCTCTTCGCGCAACGCCAGGAGCTTGGAGCGGACGGCGCGCGCCAGGCCGGTCCAGTCGAGGAGGCCGAGGATAACGGTGATGCCGAAATAGATGAGGATGGGGCTCCAGGTGATTGGCATGATCGCCGCGAGCGCCATCCATAAGGGGATGCTGGGGATAGACTGGAGCACTTCGATCACCCGCTGCACGATCAGGTCGAAAACGCCGCCGTGATAGCCGGCAAGGCCGCCGATGACGATGCCGAGCAGGAAGCTGAACGTGATCCCGACCAGCCCGATCGTCAGCGAGATGCGGGCGCCATAGATGATGCGCGACAAGACATCGCGTCCAAGCCGATCGGTGCCGAGCAGGAAAAGCTCGCCGCCTTTCGCGGGACAGACAAGGTGGAGATCGCTCTCGAAGAGCCCCCAGAACCGGTATTTGTCGCCCCGGCAGAAGAAGCGGATCGGCTGGATCATGTTCCTGTCGTCGGAATATTCACGCTTCAGCTTATCCATGTTCAAGGTCATCTGCCGGCCATAGACGAACGGCCCGACGAATTGTCCGTCATGGAAGAGGTGCACCGGTTGCGGCGGCGCATGGATGAAATCCATGTTCCTGGTATGGAGATTGTAGGGCGCCAGGAACTCGCAGATCAGGATCATCAGATAGAGCGCCAGGAGGAAGACGCCCGATGCCAGGGCAAGCCTGTGCCGCCGGAACTTCCACCACATCAGGCGCAGTTGCGAGGCCTGGTAGACGCGCTCCTGCTCCTTCGTCATCACCTCGACCGACTTGGGATCGAACGGTGCGGTCGAGACGTAATGCTGGAGCGGCGCGCCGGGAGGGGGGAGGGGAGAGTTCATTTGGTGCTGCCGCCCTGCAGGCGGATCCGGGGGTCGAGCAGCGCCAGCGCCAGATCGGAGATCAGCACGCCGATGACCGTCAGGAAAGCGAGGAACATCAGGAAGGAGCCCGCCAGATACATGTCCTGGCTTTGCAGCGCCTTGATCAGCATCGGGCCGGTGGTTTCCAGTGACAGCACGATCGCCGTGATTTCGGCGCCGGAGATGATCGCCGGCAGGATCGAGCCGATATCGGAGATGAAGAAGTTGAGCGACATGCGCAGCGGATATTTGACCAGCGTGCGGAAGGGTCCGAGGCCCTTGGCGCGGGCCGTGATGACATATTGCTTGTGAAGCTCGTCGAGGAGATTGGCGCGCAGGCGCCGGATCATGCTCGCCGTGCCGCCGGTTCCGATGATGACGACGGGGATCCAGAGATGTTCGAGGATCGACTTGGCTTTGTCCCAGTCCATCGGCTGGCCCAGATATTTCTGGTCCATGAGATGGCCGATCGAGGTCCCGAACCAGATATTGGCGAAATACATCAGGATCAGCGCCAGCATGAAATTCGGTATGGCGAGGCCGATGAGGCCGAGAAGGGTCAGCCCGTAATCGCCCCAGCTATATTGATGGGTCGCCGAATACATACCGATCGGGAAGGCGATCAGCCAGGTAAAGACGATGGTGACGAAGGAGACGAGGATGGTGAGCCACAGCCGGTCGCCGACCACATCGCGGACCGGCAGTTCATATTCGAAGGAATAGCCGAAATCGCCATGCAGCATGCCGCCGACCCAGTGGAAATAGCGCAGCACCGGCGGCTTGTCGAAGCCGTATTCCTTGCGCAGCATCTGGATGCGTTCGGAATCCACGCTTTCGCCCTGGGCCCTGAGCTCCGCGATGTAGCTGTCGAAATAATCGCCAGGCGGAAGCTCGATGATGGTGAAGATCAGGGCCGAGATGATCAGTAATGTCGGGATCATGACGGCGATGCGCCAGACGATGTATCGCAGCACGGTCAGCCCTCCTCGCCAAGCCAGAACGTATCAGGCATGTAGACACCGAAATAGGAGGTGGGGTCAAAGCCGTAGAGCGCCTTGTCGGGCAGGTTGCGCAGTCGCGTTGACGCCACCACCGGCTGGAGCGTCCCGTTGACGATGCCGATCGAAAACACCTGGTCGGTGTAGATCGAAAGCATCGCGTGCCATATCTTCGCCCGGTCGCTTGATGTGGCCGACCGGCGCCAGCGCTTCAGAAGCGATACGAGCTCGACCGCCTCGGGGAGATCCGGCGCTTCTCCCACCTTGCCGTGGGATATGTAATAGGCGCCCCAAAGCGGCCATTGCAGCTGCTCTTCGGCCGACGGCGCCAATTGGTCCGGGCTCATGTCGGGCGTGGGGACTGCATTGTCGATGCCCGACCACATCGACATCATGATTAGACCCGCACTCGCCCGGCTGCGGAAGACATCGCGTTGCGATGGCCGGATGAAGAGCGCGATTCCGATCTGGCGCCAATGGTCGGTGACGAGTTCGAGCACATCCGTCTCGAGCGTGCTTTCGCCTGAGGTTTCCACGATGATTTGTGCGGAGCGGCCATCGGGCAGGAGCCGCAGTCCGTCATCGTCGCGTGTCGTAAGCCCTATCTCGTCGAGCAAGGCATTGGCCTTGGCAGGATCATGGGCGATCCAGGCCTGGGCGAATTCGGGACGATAGAGCGGGCTTTCGGGAAGGACCGTATCGGCGCTCTCCGTCGCCAGTCCGTAAAACACCGCCTTGTTGATCTCGCGTCGGTCTATGGCAAGCGATAGCGCCCGGCGCAGGCGCACGTCGCGCAACAGCGGCTTCCAGACCGGATCAGCGCAATTCAGGTTCGGCAGCAGCGCCAGCCGCGAGCCTTGCGTGCGCTTCCAGAGATGGACCTTTATCGGATAACGCTTCTCCGCGTCTTTCAGGAAGGCATAATCGGGGAAATCCAGCCCAAGGCTTTGAAGGTCGCTTTCGCCGGCGCCGGTCTTGGCGGCGATGATGGCCGAGGAGCTGGCATTGAGGACGAAGCGGTCGATATAGGGCAATTGCCGGCCGTTCTCATCGACCCGGTGAAAGTAAGGATTGCGCTCGAAGACGAATTGTTCCGCCGGCGGGTTGGTTGTGTTTCGCCAGGGATCGAGCGTCGGCAATTCCGGATTTTCGGGGCGGTATTGTCGCGCCATGCGGATATGGAGCGCGACCCAGTTGCGGGCCTGATATTCCTTCATCAGCCCCGAAAGCCGGAAGGGATCCTGATATTTCTTGTGGAACTGCTTGAGATAAGTTGAAGGCAGCACAAGGCTCAGCGCCTGGGCGGCCGCCAGTTTCGGCAGAAAGTCGGGATTGGGCGCATCCCAGGAATAGCGGACGGTCAGTGGATCGACGATCTCGAAACGCGGCGGCTTGCCGTCGACCCGCAAGGCGGTGACGGGACCTCCGCGCGAAAGCTCCTCATTGAGCCAGACATCTTCCAGGCAATAGCGGAAATCCTCCGGCGTCAGCGGCGTGCCGTCGGACCATTTGTGTCCCTCGCGTATCCTGAAGGTGAAGATACGATCCTCGCTCACCTCGAAACTTTCGAGGATATCCGGAATCATGTTAAATTTTTCATCATAGCCGATCAGCCGGGCATAACCGTTGATCGTCATCAGCCGGATGTCCTTCTGGCTGCCGATCAGCGTCCGCACGGTGCCACCATAGCGGCCGGGCTCCCTGCCCATGGCGGTCAGATTGACGATGCGAGGCATTTTCGGCAGACGATTGGCCAGCTTCGGCAGCATGCCGGATCTAAGCGATTGCTCAAGAAAAGCCGGCTCCCGGTCCTCCGCGCCCCGGTCCTCCGCGAGAGGCCTGCCGGGAGCGAAAACCGATGCCATCAGGCCGAGTACGGTGCGCCGATTCAACACGGGCGCAACTCCGTGATGTCGGCGGTGCGGCGAGCGAGCACCAGGTGCCCGCCGCCGAGATCGAGCGGCGCCAGCGCATCGGCTTCACCATCGTCGCGGAATTGCGGTCCCCACGCTCTCATATCAGCCGCTCCGGTCAGCTTCAGCGTCTTGAAATCCATTGGCCGGTCGAGATCGGGAAACGGCACCGCCGCCACCAGCGACCGGGTGTAGGGGTGTACCGGCTTGCGCAGCAGGATCTCGCGCGGCGCCAGCTCCACGATACGGCCGCGGCACATGACGGCGATGCGGTCCGCCATATAGTCGACCACCGCGAGATTGTGCGAGATGAAGAGATAGGTCAGCCCCAGCTCCTTCTGCAGGTCCTTCAGGAGGTTGAGGATCTGCGCCTGGACCGAAACGTCGAGGGCGGAGACCGGCTCGTCGCAGATCAGGAGATCGGGCCCTAGCGCCAGCGCCCGCGCGATGCCGATGCGCTGGCGCTGGCCGCCGGAAAAGCTATGGGGATAGCGATGGATGAAGCGCTGATCGAGCCCGATCGCCTGCATCAACGCCTTGACCTTGGCGAGACGCGAGCGGGCATCGCCGCGCCCGTGGATCTCCAACGGCTCGCTCAGGATATCCTGCACCGTCATGCGGGGCGAGAGCGAGGATACCGGATCCTGGAACACCATCTGGATCCTGGTGCGCAGCTCGCGCAATGCCGCCCCTTCCGCCGCCAGCACATCGATCGGTCCGGTCGCGCTGTTGAGGACGACCGATCCGCCGTCGGCGGTGACCGCGCGCATCAGGATCTTGCTGACGGTCGTCTTGCCGCAGCCGCTTTCGCCGACGAGCCCGAGGCATTCGCCGCGCCTGATGTCGAAGCTCACGCCGTCCACGGCGCGGACGGTCGTCTTGTGCTCCTTGCCCAGCCAGTCGGATTTGCGGGTGGTGAACGTCTTTTCGAGGTTCTTGGCCGACAGCAGGATTTCCCGATCCCTGGAGGAAGAGACCTTGCGCTTGCTCAACAGGCTTTCGACATTGACCGGAACCTCGCGGATTGCGGCGAGCCGTTCGCCGGGTTTCAGATCGAAATGCGGGACCGCGGCCATCAGGCCCTTCAGATAGGGGTGGGCCGGCCGGCGGAAGATCGCCTCGACGGGCCCGGCCTCCATGATCTCGCCGTGATAGATGACCACCACCTCGTCCGCGATATTGGCCACCACGCCGAGATCGTGGGTGATCAGCAATATGGCCATATTGAACTTGGCCTGGAGATCGCGCAGCAGTTTCAGGATCTGCGCCTGGATCGTCACGTCGAGCGCTGTCGTCGGTTCGTCGGCGATCAGCAGGGCCGGCCGGCAGATCAGCGCCATGGCGATCATCGCGCGCTGCCGCATGCCGCCTGAAAGCTCGAAGGGATACATGTCATAGGAACGGGCGGGATTGGCAAAGCCGACGAGACCGAGCATCTCCTCGGTGCGCGCCTTTCGCTCCGCCGCCGACGCGTCGGTGTGGATCTGCATGGCTTCGCCGATCTGGTTTCCGATTGTGTGCAGCGGCGAAAGCGAGGTCATCGGCTCCTGAAAGATCTTGCCGATGCGGCTTCCGCGCAGCGCCCGGATCTGGGGCCCATCCCGGGGCATCTTGAGGATATCCACGGTCTCGCCGGGTGTTTCCGGGTCAGAGAACAGGATGCGTCCAGTGATATGGGCGGTGTGGGGCAGGATGCCCATCACGGCCTGGCTGATCACCGATTTGCCGGAACCGGATTCGCCGACGAGCGCTGTCACCTTGCCGGGCAGGACACGAAGGCTGGCGTGCCGGACTGCCCGGATCGGCCCACCGATAATCGCAAACGAAATGCCGAGGTCTTCGATCCTCAGCAGATCCGTGCTTGACACCATCCCGACAGCCCCGCATTCGAGCATTCGCCGCCCCGCTGCGGCCCATTCTGAAGAGGAAGCTTAGCCCACTGCCACTTGCCTGCCTAGAGCCGGAAGACACTAATCTGGCTGAAGGCCGCTTGGCAGGAGAAGGGCCATTCCATGGCATGGCACCAACAAGAAGACGATGCGACAGCGCTTTAACGACGCTGTCGACATCGCGCGGTTGGTAAGCAATTGTCGGCCGCGTGCGGTTCCTCCTCGATATGCAAAGGGGACCGGAACGCTGTGAACGGACGGTGGAGCCGGCTGGAAGAAAAAGCCGGATTATCTGGGAAGGAAGCCCGGTTCCGCCATCTCGAATTGCGTGAAGTCGAAGCCGGGGGCAACGGTGCAACCGACCAGCGTCCAAGCGCCGAGGCTTTTTGCCGTCTGCCACCAGCCGGCCGGTACCACGCCCTGCGGGCGTTCGCCGTTCCCGAGATCAAGCCCGAGGCGGATCGTCCGGCTGGCGTCGCCGTTGGAGAGCTTCAGTTCGAGCGGGCTGCCGCCATACCAGTGCCAGACCTCGGCTGCATCCTTTACACGATGCCAGGCGGAGACCTGTCCTGCCTCGAGCAGGAAATAGATCGCCGTCGAATGGCCGCGCCCGCCGGCTGCGGCGTTGTCGCGGAAGGTTTCCACAAACCACCCACCCTCCGGGTGCGGCTGCATGGCGAGCGTCTCGCGGATATCTTCGGGTGTCAGCGTCATCAGGAATGATCCTTGCACTTGGGGGATTTCCGGCGAAGATTTTCTCATCGCCGATTCTCAGGGTCGAGAATGTATCGATCAGCGCACGGGAACAAGTTTGGCGGAGGAAAGACGCCACTTCTCGGCATCAGCGGGCGCGCCAATACCGGGTACGATACGATGCAGCCTGTAATGACCGCGAAAGTGTTGGGCGCCTCCGTTCTTGAGAGTAGCATGAACGTCAACCGGCACATCCACCCATTGCTGGCTCATGCCGGCGTCGCCGTTGGTCGGGGAGCCTGTGATCACACTCGATCGCGCGGTGGCCATGAAGCCATCGCGAAAGGTGGTGAAGCTCTTGCCGCTCGCCTGGCCCTGCTGATCCCACAGCTGATAGGCGGTGCGATAATCTTTTCTGTCAATCGCGGCGTAATAGGCTTCGACGGCACGCCGGGGATCTTCTTCGGCGGTGGCCGGAAACGGCGCCAGTACGGCGATCGCGGCGGCGAACAGGGCGCGCAGCATTTTCATCTCCTTCATGGAGGTAACCGGCTTGGGGCCTGTGGAAATGAACGTCAGAATTTATAGCCGATCCCAAGGGAAACCGAGGGCTGCAGCTTCTCCTCGACGATCGGGCTATCGGCAGCATCTCCTGTCAATATGCCGAGACCTGCCTGGCCACGTACGAGCCAGTGTTCATCCAGCAGATATGTCGCGGACGCAGAAACATTGACGCGTTTGAGGCCCGCCTTCGGCTTGTACTCGGGCAGCCCGGAGGCTGCGGACTGCGTGGAATTGACGCCGAAATAGGCCTCCATATGCTTGTCATTCGCCACGATCGCCTCGGCTTTCGCACCAAGGATGAGCTTCTCGGTTACAGGCGCCGAATATTCGATACCGAATGTGCCGATAAGGCTTTCACTGCCGCTGATCGTTTGCTCGACCGCTGCGGAGAGTTCGACCGGGCCCAACGCATAGGCCGCCTTGACCCCGACCGTGGCGGCAAGATCGATATCGCCAAGGCCTCGAAGCCTGTCGCCATCGTCCTCATCTCTCCCTGATTCGTAGCCGACCGTGCCGGAAAGCGAAAAACCGTTGTGCTTGAGGGCCGTGACGGTGACCCCCTTGGGGTCGATTTCGAGCCATTCGCCATAGGTGAACTTCACGAAGGGGATGGGGCTGACCTTGAAGTCCTCACCTCCCTCATATTCCGGTTTGTACATCGCGCCGGCGCCCAGGATCAGGCTCCAGTTCCGCTTTGGCTCGAACCGCTGCTCGAATCGCTCCTGGTCGAAAGCCCGCTCCGGAGGAGAAAGATCGGCGGCCGACGCAGCGTCCGTCATTCCCATGATTCCCATTGCAAGGCCGAATATGCAGGGCGAAACGCGACGGTCATTTTGAATTGTCGAGAACATGGAGGCTCCAAGGCGGGTTGGTGGCGCCGCACGGATTTTCACCGAGCAGCGAGACCGGGGACAGACGCTACTTTTCACGAGCGCCCCGCTTCGGACATGTCGTTATATTAAGCTTTGTTACGATCAGGCATTAACGGCGGCGGCGGGCCGAACACGCGGCCGGACAGCAATAAAACTTAACAATCCTTACGGGCCGGGAGCGCGTCCTTCATGTTACGATCCATCAAAAAAGCAACGGATGGAGGGGTTATGCTATTGCGCGCGTCGCTCGGGTTGCGGACGATCCATGGGCAGATCACCGCTCTCGTCGTCATTGCGCTGTTGATTATTATCTTTCTGACCATTCCGATGCTCGAACATCTGGTCCGTTACGATTACAGGGGCAAGGATATCGAGCAGGTCGCCGAGCAGGTCCAGACGGTCAGCGAGCTTCTGGCGGCCTCGCAACCGGATGAAAGAGAAACGATTCTTGGTGCCGCCCGACGAGCGGGGCTGGATTTGATGCTGCTGCCCCTTTCCCTCAGCAAACAATTCACGACATCCTCACCTCGGGAGAGCCTCTGGGGCAGAGCAATAGAGCAACTGATCCCTCCCGATGGTGCGGTTCCTCCCTGGGGCGGCTGGAAAACATTTCTGGATGGCAAGCGCGTCGTTGCGATGCGGGTAGACGATACGTCTATGCTGGTCACGGTGATTTCCTCCAATCCTTTTCAGACCAGCGATTTCCTGAGGCGTGTAACATATTATCTGGTCGCGCTCATCATCCTCATTCTGCTTTTCTCCGCTTTTGCCGTTCTGGCGATCATGCTGCCGCTGCGCCGGCTGGCCCAGGCGGCAATGAATGCGGATATCGCGCATGAAGGGGAGGTGTTCGAAGAACGCGGCAGTACGGAAATCATCACTTTGGCGCGGGCCTTGAACAGCATGCGCAAGCGGATTGCGAACATGGTGGAATCCCGCACGCGCATGCTGCGGGGTATCAGCCATGATTTGCGCACGCCGCTGACGCGGTTGAGATTGAAGGCCGAACGGCTGCCAGAAGGAACAAACCGTGACGCGATGCTGTCCGATATCAATCACCTCGACCGATTGTTGAGCGAAAGCCTCGATTATCTGCGCGACAATTACCGGAAAGAGGGTTTTGAGCGGACGGACATTGCCAGCACTCTCCAGACCATCTGCAGCGAATTCGCCGATGTCGGCTTCGACGTGACCTATCATGGGCCGAACAGGCTGATCGCGAACTGTAAGCCGCTCGCGATCACGCGCGCCGTCACAAACCTATGCGATAACGCCACAAAGTTCGCGAATTCGGTGGTGGTGGAGTTGCGCACCGATCCCGGGGGGATGATCATAGATGTCATCGATGACGGCCCCGGCATTTCCGAACCCTACCGAAAGCGCGTTCTGGAGCCTTTTTTCAAGATCGACGCCGCGCGAAACGACGCCAATGCCGGCTTCGGGCTGGGACTTTCGATCGTTGCCGAGATCGTGCAGGCCCATGGGGGCGAACTGGCGTTTCTCGACCGGCGTGAGGGCGGCCTTGTCGTCAGACTCACGCTTCCTCAACCGTCGCGGTGAACATATAGCCGCCAAGCCTGACTGTTCGCAGCAGCGTCGGCTCCTTGGGGTTGACCTCGATCTTCTGCCGGAGGCGGCTGATATGGACGTCAATGCTGCGCTCGATCGGACCGGCAAGGCCCGAATGCGTCAATGAGAGAAGTTCCTCGCGGGTGATGATGCGGCCCGGATTCCGGCAAAACGCCAGCAAAAGGTCGAATTCCGTGGTCGTCAGTGCGACGCGGGCATTGCTGGGGTCGTGAAGCTGGCGGCGCATGGGGTCGAGTTGCCAGCCATCGAACCGGAGCTTTCGCGGGCTGGTGTTCTTGACCAATCCATAGGAGGCCCTCCGCAACAGGCTGCGTACACGCGCGACAACTTCCCGGGGGCTGAACGGCTTCGCCACGTAATCATCGGCGCCGACTTCCAGTCCGACAATCCTGTCGACCTCCTCACCAAGGGCCGTCAACAGGATGATCGGAATGGTGTTTTCGGAGCGAATTTTCCTGCAGATGCTCAAGCCGTCCTCGCCCGGCAGCATGACATCGAGGATGATGAGATCGTATGAATTATTGCGCAGAAGCGATTGCATTACGCGACCATCTTCGGCAACGGTCGGGATCATGCCGTTATCCTGCATGGTCAAGGCAAGCAGATTAGCGATTTCCGAATCGTCCTCGACGATCAGAACTTGAGCATTTTCCGTATTCGGTTGCATGAAGCCTATCAAAGCGTGATGTATCACGCTCTAACCCTTTGTTTTCGCCGCCTGATCTTATCCAAAAAGCCTGCAACTTTTCGGGATCATGCTCTAGCCCAATCCGCATTACCCATGCACACCGAAGAGAGCCCGGATATTTCGCTTTGTTAAGTTATGTTGCGATGTTCCGGAATGCCATTCCTTCAGAAATCTGGCGATTGTACGTTGAAGAGCAGTCTGAACATTCGCCCCATCCGATCGCCAAAGCTCGAAACGATGAGATGAAGCGAGGGGATGACGATCAGCGAAAGAAGCGTGGATGCCAAAAGCCCGCCGATGACGGCAATGGCCATGGGCGCGCGGAATTCGCCGCCATCACCCACACCGAGGGCAGACGGGATCATGCCGCCGGCCATGGCGAGGGTCGTCATGACGATCGGGCGAACGCGTTCGGAACAAGCCTCGATGACGGCATCGAGCCGCGAATGCCCATGCGCCTCCCGCTCGATTGCAAAATCGAGGAGCATGATGGCATTCTTCGTGACGATGCCCATCAGCATCAGGATGCCGATGACGACTGGCAGTGATATGGCGCTGCCGCTTAAGTACAGGGCCGCGGCAACCCCGCCAATCGATAGGGGAAGAGAAGCAAGGATCGTCCACGGCGCCAGCACGCTGCCGAACAGCAGGATCAGGACGACGAGCACAAGCATGATGCCCGATCCCATCGCTACGGCGAAGCTTTCGAAGACGGTGCTTTCCGTATCGGAGTCTCCAGTTGCCTGAAGGCCAACGCCTTCCGGCAGGTTCCTGACGCTATCGAGCTGAAGCAGCCGCTCCATTCCTTGGCCGGATGTCAGGCCGTCGGCCATGTCCACGCCGATCTCGATCCGGCGTTCGCGGTCAAGCCGCTCTATCGCCGACATCGTCTCGTCAAAGCTGATATCAGCCACGGCGGATAGCGGGACATGGGCGCCATCGTCAGACGGGACGGTCAGCATTTCAAGCGTCGGCAGATCGTCTCGGGCGTTGCGGTCGATGACGACCCGGATGGGGATCTGTCGTGTGCCATCGGTAAAGCTGGGCAAGCGGCTGTCGACATCGCCGATGGTCGACACGCGGATCGTCTGGGCGATCGCCGCCGGCGATACGCCGAGCATTGCAGCCTTGTCCGTCTGAACCCGCATTCTCAGTTCCGGGCGCATGGCGGCATTGTCGAGTGCCGGATCGACAAACGCCCGATCGGCTGAAAGCTCCGCTACGATGGCGTTCGCGGCTTCCAGAGCCGCCTCCCCATCGGTCGAGAGCAGGGCGAAGGACAGATCGCGCCCGCCGCGCGCGTTGAGGAACCGCAACTTCACGTCGGGGATAGACGAGAGGGTCTTTTCCATTTCCGCTTCGATTGCAAAGGATGAGCGGTCTCGCTCGGTCTTGTGTGATAGGTCAATGAGAATGACCGCATAGCGCACGTCTTCCAACCCGCTGATGCTTGTACCGGCGCGGGCGAATACGCCCTCGACCTCCTTGAACGTCCGGATGCGCTCCGCGATTTCATCCGATACCACGCGGGTCTCGTCGAGCGTGGAGCCGGGCGGCAGTTCAACCGAGAGGGTCAGGCGCCCGGTATCCTCCTCCGGCAGAAAGGCCGTCGGTAATGATGACAAAGCGAGCATTGCCAGGGCGAAGGAGCCGGCGGCGAGCCCGACGGTCGCCCACCGCCAGTTTAGGCTGATACGCAGCAACCGCTCGTAGGCCAGGATGAAGCGCCCTCTTTTCTCCCCGGCCCGCGGGCTTCCGGTCATGAAATAGGCGGCCATGACGGGAGTGATCAGCCGCGCCACCAGCAGCGAAAAGAAGACGGCGATGGCAACCGTCAGGCCGAACTGCCTGAAATACAGGCCCACCTCGCCGCTCATGAAGCCGACAGGCGCGAATACGGCGATGATGCTGGCGGAGATGGCGATCACGGCGAGGCCGATTTCGTCGGAAGCGTCGAGCGCCGCCCGATATGCGCTTTTGCCCATGTCACGATGGCGGACGACATTCTCGATTTCGACAATGGCATCGTCGACGAGGATGCCCGTCACCAGCGTGATCGCCAGCAGACTGAGGATATTGAGGGAAAAGCCCAAGTGATCGATCACGAAGAAGGTCGGAATGATCGACAATGGCAGCGCCACCGCGGCGACGATCGTCGCCCGCCCGTCGCGCAGGAACAGGAACACGACCACGACGGCAAGCGCGGCGCCCTCGAACAATGTGCTCATGGCCGATGAGAAATTGCCTGATGTATAGGTGGAAATGTCATCCACGAGACTGAAGCGCACATCCTTGTCGCGAGCGCCAAGCCCCGCCAGCGCCCTGGAGACCCTGTCCGCGACGGATACCTCGCTTGCGCCCTGGGCGGGATAGACCGCAAACCCGACGACATCCGCGCCATCGAGCGTGGCGAAGGAACGTGCTTCCGCCGCACTATCCTGAACGCTTGCCAGATCCCCCAGCCGCACGGCCGCTTGGGAGGAAAGCGCGATGCGCTGATCGGCAAGCTCCGAGACGGTCTTGGCGGCCGCCATGGTCGTCAGGGCCTGCTCACGGCCGCCAAGTGCGCTTCTCCCGCCGGAATTCTCGATCTGGGTTCTGAGCAGGCTTTCGTTGATGGCGCTTGCGGATAGTGAAAGCGCCTGCAACCGGTCGCGGTTGAGCTCGATGCGGATCTCCCGGGTCACGCCGCCGACACGCTCGATCCGCCCCACGCCCGGCAGGCCTTGCAGGGTACGGGTAACCAGATCGTCCACATACCAGGAGAGATCAGCAACCGTCATGGTCGGGCTGCTGACGGCGTAGGTCACGACGGATCGCGCCTCTTCCTCGACCCGCTCGATAACCGGCTCGTCGATCGTCGCAGGCAGGTCGGAACGGATTTTTGCCACCGCATCGCGCACGTCGACGACCGCCCGGTCCGGCGAGACGACACCCAATTCGAACTCGACACTGGTCACTGAGCGGCCCTGACCGATGGTCGAAGTGATTTTTTCGATGCCGGTCAGCGACGCCACGGCATTTTCCACCAGCCGCGTCACCTCGGTCTCAAGCTCGGTCGGTGTCGCGCCAGATTGCTCGATGGTGACCTTGACGAGCGGGGTGATGATCGGCGGGAAATAGGTGATCGGCAACCGGGAGAAACTGTAGAGACCTGCCACGGTCAAGATCACGAAGAGTAGAATCGATGGCAGCGGATTGCGGATCGCCCAGGCCGAGATATTAGCCTTCATCAACGCACTGTCCCTTCTGAATCGTCAAATGAGACCTTTTGGGGGACCTCTCGCTTTGGGTCGGCTTCAGCCGATACGGCGACGGGCTCGACACGATCCTGGTCTTTCAGGAAGCCGCTCGCCTTCAGAACAACCGTTTCGCCATCCTCCACACCTTCGATGATCTCGACGCGATCGTCCTGACGCGCGCCGATCCTGACATTCCGGATTTCAGCGATGTTGTCCTTGACGATAAAAACGCTATGGGAGCCGCGGATGCTTCTGACAGCGGTTCCCGGCAGGAGGACGTTCCTCCGCCTGGACGTGTCGATGACGCCGCGTGCAAACACGCCCGGAACGAGGTCTTCACCCTCATCGAGCTCGACGCGAACGGTGCCACTCCGCGTCTTTGGGTCGAGTTGCGCCGCATTGAGCCGTAACGTGCCGGTGACCGGCTTGTCATGGCCGGGAATGGTCACTGCCACGCGCATGCCTTCACGCAGCCGCACGAAATTCGTTTCCGTGACCTCCGCAACGAACTCGATCTTGCCGTCCTTTGCGATGCGAAAGAGGGGATCGCCGGAACCGGATGTCATGACACCGACGCGGGCATTACGCTCCAGAACGAGCCCGGACGCGGGCGCGCGCAAAGTGCTCCTCTCGACCGTCAGCTCGACCTCTTTTCTTTCCTGTGCGATCAACTGCCCGTCGGCTTGCGCCAGGGCGAGCGATTGCCGCGCAAGGGCGGTTTCCGCGACGGCGCGGTCATAAGCGTTGCGATTGTCGTCCAGAACCTGCTCGGAAATAATTCCTTTCGACCGCAGAGCCTGGTTGCGCTCCAGTTTCGCCCTGGCTTCGCGCTCGGCGACAAGCGCCACCTCGACCTTGCCGGCCTCGACGGCCACGGCGGCGTTTGCGCGAAGGGCGCTGACCGCATTTTTATCGAGCGCGAGAAGCGCATCGGTCTGCTCAAACCGGGCAAGGGGCTGGCCTTGCTCGACCCTTTCACCGGCCTCCACAAGGATCTGCTGTATTTCCCGACCTGAGACGGAGGGGTGAACCAGGATTTCCTCGCGTGCCGCAAGCGTTCCAACGACCGATATGCGATCCGTGACGTCGCCTCGCTTCGCAACAATGACCGTGACCGGCATCTTCTGCTGAGCCTCAGCAATCGGCATAAAGGCGGCGAATGCGAGTGAGGCAACGATCCCGCACCTGACAAGCGGCCGCGGCCGATAGAACGGTTTGAGCCACGGCTTGATGCTCATGAAAGACCTTTCTTCTCTTGCCCGGCATAATGAGCCCTCGGGCGAGTTCGGTCGCACATTAGCGTTCAAGGAAAATCGCGGTGTTGTATCGCATTAAGATTTGTTGCGCTTGAAAAGCGCCTGATCGCCCGCACTAGAGGCTTTCACATTGAAGTGGAAACGTCGCCTCCAACGTCATTCTCGGGCAGGTTTTGACCGCCCTCGACACTTCAAACGCCGGTAAATAGAGACGCCCAACTTCTTGCGATTTGACCTTTGATAGTCGCTGAAATACCCGTCAATTGTATTTCTGGTTGAAACCATATTTTGTAGGGGATTACTCATGCGTGAATTGACAGTGAATGAAATGACCTTGGTCTTTGGCGGAGAAGGTGGCGGGCAGGCTTCAAGCGGCAGCACGGGTAGCGGTGAGGCAGGCGGACGCAGCGATAGCGCTGGTGGCGGACCAGGAAGTGATTTAGGCCGAGGCAAGGGAACGACGAATGGCCTCACTTGGAATGAGCATGATGCACTTGTTGGTTCTTTGGCTGGAGGAGCGGCAACAGCCAAAGCAGGCGCTTGGGGCGCTGCCATAGGAGGCTATGTAGGCAATTATATAGGTGGCTACACGCGAAGTGCCACAATTGGAGCCGGAGAAGTTGTCGGGCGCGGGGGATTCAACGGAGACCTGAGTGGCCTTCGGTAATTTTGAAATTGGCGCCCCTTGAGAGGGGCGCTTTCGGAGGGGATAATGTCCTTACGCGACGGCATAGTATTTGCTATTCTTATTTTTTTGATATTCTCAATGTACCAACTTATTGAAAAGAAACTTTCCTTTTTACGTGCAGCTCCCAGGTCGCTCGTAGGGGTACTTTCAGTTATATTAGCGTTCGTAATAATGAAAATACTCCAAGCTATTTAAATAATTATTGATATTTTATTGAACATTCGGGCGGATCTCAATCAAAATAAAAGTCTATTCGTGCTGAATGTCTTTTTCACAATTAGTAAAAGCGCCAGAAACATAATTTGCAACAAATTTACCTTACAGCACCGGAGAGCATTGTGATCGAACCAACTGCCCACCCCGGTAGAATACTTCATGCCTGATCAAGCCGGGACGGAGTCGCTTTACCGTCAGGAAGCGCTTGCGGCCCGACGTGACGCCTGGTTAGGGCGGCCAAGTCTATTGCAGCCCATTTCGGTTTCATTGGCGACCGGAATGGGCGTCTTTGCAATGGCCGTGATCGTGGGCGTCCTTACGCTGTGCGATTATACCCGGCGCGTTCGCGTATCCGGGGTGGTCACGCCAAGCACCGGCGTGACCCATATATTCGCGCCGCAACCGGGGCGGGTCATCAGCGAAGCAGTGGTCGAAGGCGCTTTCGTACGGCGCGGCGACGAACTCTACACCGTTGGGATTGATTATAAGACAGGTCTCGGGATCACCGAAGAGATCGTCAAAGCGCAGCTATTAGCCCGAAAAGCCGAGCTTGAGGCGGCAATCTCACAGAGAGCCATTCTCGATGAAGTTGATAAAAAGGGATTGTTTGCCCAAGGCATTTCGACACAAAACGAAATCGAACGTGTCGATGCTCAGATAAACCAGGCCGAAGAATATATCGCTTTTCTGGGACCACAGGTGGAGAAGTATCGAAACCTCGTTGGTCAGGGTATTACCACGCAGCGCGAGTTCGAATATCGCCAGCAAACCTATATTCAGACCCGGCAGGAGCTGGAGAGCCTCAAACGTCAGCGTGTCCAGCTCGTTGGACATCTCTCGGAAAACCGCACCAGGATCGCGGGGTTCGATGCGAATGCAGCGCTTTTGATGGGCGAGCTTCGGCAGCGTATCGCATCGATTGAGGAGCAGCTGGCGCAGGGTGAAGCCCGGCATGCCATTGTGGTGACATCTCCTCGTGACGGAACGGTTGCGGCCGTGCTTGCCAGATCGGGGCAGATGGTGGCCGCGGGCACGGAGCTTGCTACGATACTGCCGGCAAATGGGCAGATGGAGGTCCATCTTCTGGCGGAAAGCAGCGCCATCGGCTTCGTGCAAAAAGGGGTTGGCGTGCTTTTGCGGTATGCAGCGTTTCCGTATCAGAAATTCGGCCAGTATCCTGGAACAGTCACCGAAGTTTCCCGCGTTACCCTGGCTCCAAACGAGCAGGGCGCAACCTTCACAGGTCAGCGCGCCCAGAACGTTCCCAGATACAGGATCACCGTTCAGCCGGACAAGCCGTTCGTCAGGGCCTATGGAAAACCGGAGCCGTTGCGCGCCGGAATGACGGTTGAAGCCGATCTGCTGCTCGACACAAGACCGCTTTATCAATGGTTGTTCGAACCGCTCTATAGCCTACGCGGCAAGATCGTCGGTTCCGCGCCCGGATTCCAGTCATGAATCCCGTTTCCAGATTGTCATTTGGCTTCCGGCGGCCGCTGCCCGTGATTTTACAAACGGAAGTCGCCGAATGTGGCCTCGCCTGCCTTGCCATGGTCGCCTCCTATCACGGCCACAGGATTGATCTCGGTGCCCTCCGGCGCCGGTTTTCAGCCTCGATGAAAGGCTTGTCGCTGATCGATATCTCGCGCTTTGCGTCAGGTTTGTCGTTGGCGGCGCGCGCGGTGCGGATCGAACTGGAAGAGCTTGTCAATCTCCGGCTCCCATGCATCCTCCACTGGAAATTGCGCCACTACGTCGTGCTGGAGCGTGTCACGTCAAAAGGCGCAATCATCAACGATCCGGCTGTCGGCCGCCGCCACATTCCCCATTCCGAGATATCGGAGTACTTTTCCGGTATCGCCCTCGAACTTTGGCCGACAGGCGGTTTTGAAAAGAAGACCGAGCGCGATCGTATTCGGCTCTCGGATCTGTTTCGGCGTGTGGTCGGTCTCAAGCGCGCCCTGGCGCAGATTTTTCTTCTTTCGCTTTGCCTTGAGTCATTTGCACTGCTCGCTCCGATTGGATCGCAAGTGATTTTCGACGAGGTCATTGTTGCGGCCGACCATGATCTGCTCACAGTGGTGGCCGTGACCCTCGGTGCTTTGCTGCTGCTCCAGACAATGACAGGTCTCGCGCGGTCCTGGGCGACGCTGATCATGGGCACCAGTCTCAGCGTGCAATGGACCGCAGCGCTCTTCGATCACCTCCTGCGTTTACCGTTATCCTATTTCGAGAAGCGGCATATCGGCGACATTGTCTCGCGGTTTGGTTCTCTGGGACGGATCCAGTCCGCCATCACCACGGATCTGGTTGGCGCCGTCCTGGACGGAATCATGGCCGTGGGAGCGCTGGCGATGATGCTGCTTTACGGCGGCTGGCTGACGATCGTAGCCATCGTTACGATTGCCCTGCATCTCCTCGTTCGCATAGTCGCATACCGGCCATACCGCGACGCCAACGAAGCGGCGATCATCCAGGGCGCGAAGGAAGACTCGCACTTCATGGAGACCATTCGCGGTGTCGCCAGCATAAAAGCGCTCGATCTCCACGAGAAGCGGCGGGGTGCCTGGCTGAATTTGCTGATCGAGGCCACCAACGCCAATCTGCGGATTCAAAAACTGGATTTCGTGTTTGGGACAATCGGTGGGCTTCTTTCAGGCGCGGATGGCATCATCATGCTAGTTCTCGGAACCCGCGCAGTGTTGGCTGGTGACATGACGCTCGGAATGCTGGTCGCCTTCCTGGCTTATAAGGATCAGTTCGTCGGCAGGGTCAGCGCTTTGATCGGGTTGGCTATCAGCCTGAAGATGCTCGGGCTGCACGCGGAGCGCATCGCGGATATCGCGCTGGCGGCCCCTGAGGAGGATGCAACCAGGATTTTCCCTGCTCCCACGCCCCGATCCTCTCCGGCGCATCTAACCCTGCGGGACATATCCTTTTCCTACGGCGAAGGACTGGCCGACGTGCTGCACGGAATCGATCTCGAGGTCATCCCCGGCGAATGTGTGGCTATCGTCGGGCCATCCGGGTGTGGAAAAACGACGCTTCTCAAGATCATGTCAGGGCTGATCACACCGACCGGCGGAAAGGTGTTTGTCGATGGCGAGGACATAAACAGCGTCGGCCTCACCAACTATCGGCGCATGACGGCCACCGTGCTCCAGGAAGACCGACTGTTCGCGGGAACGATCGCCGAAAATATTGCCCTTTTCGATCATGAAGCCGACCAGTCATGGATCGAAGAATGCGCCCGCATGGCAGCGATCGCTGACGAAATTGATGCCATGCCCATGCGCTATGATTCCCTGGTCGGTGATATGGGCAGCACCCTCTCAGGCGGCCAAAAACAGCGCCTGTTCCTGGCGCGGGCTCTCTATCGGAAACCGCGCATCCTGTTTCTGGATGAGGCGACCAGCGATCTCGATGAATCCAATGAGCAGAAGATCAACAATGCGGTCGCGGCCTTGGCGATCAGCCGTGTGATCGTGGCCCATCGCCCCTCGACTATCGCATTGGCGGAGCGTCACATCACCCTTGCCGCACCCACCGAAAGGAAATTGCTTCAACTGTAGGACCGCTCACCGGGTTTCCGTAAACCGGTCCTCGTCAGTTGTCCTTTTGATATCCGGAGAAAATGATGTTTCGACTAAGTGAGGTACTAAACCCTTCGGCGATAGAGGAAATCACGTCGTCCCTGGATAAGGCTCCCTGGCAGGACGGCAAGATCACGGCCGGGTGGCAGGTCCGGGATGCAAAGAACAACGAACAGGTGCCCACCGAAGCGCCGGAGCTGGGTCGCCCGCGTGACATCGTCACTGATGCACTTATGCGGCATCCTGCCTTCATGATGGCAGCGCGCCCCAAGTTTATCATGCCTGCGCTGTTCAGCCGCTACGAAACCGGCATGACCTACGGCGACCATATCGACGATCCCATCATGATGGGACATCGAACGGATCTGTCACTCACCCTGTTTCTCACGGATCCCGACGATTATGATGGCGGCGAATTGATCATCGAGACGGCCAGTGGGACCGAGGCCGTGAAGCTCGCAGCAGGCGATGCGGTTCTCTATCCATCCACCTCGATCCATCGCGTAGATCCGGTCCAATCGGGTACCCGGCTGGTCGCGGTCACCTGGATACGCAGCTTCATCCGCGACGCGGGCGCTCGTGAGATTCTGCTGGACCTCGACATGACCCGGCAGGCGCTGTTCCGGCAGTATGGCCCCACGCGTGAGTGCGATCTTCTCGCCAAAACTGTTGCTAACCTGACCCGGTGCTGGGGAGATGACTGATGCTCCATGAATGTCCGGTAGCAGATATATTCGTTGAGGTGACGGAAGCGTCATTGATATTGTCCGTTGAAAGGAGCCGACATGGCTAAATCAAACGTATTTTCCGGAATGTCATTCCGGCGAGCGCTTCTGCTTTGTCTGCCACTTCTTGTGGCAATCGTTTCAGAAAACGCTGCCGCGACTGAAGCACAGCCCGATCGGCAGAAACAAAGGTATGAAGCCGCGATAATTCTTGCCGAACGTGGCGATCGGGACGCGCAGCTCGAGATCGGACTAATGTACCTGAACGGAGATGGCGTCGAGCAAAGCAATGCCATGGCCGGGTCATGGTTCCGCAAGGCCGCGGAAAACGGCAGTGCTCGCGCGGTTGTGGAAATCTACAGACTGTATTCCAACGGCAAAGCGACCGCCTATGCCAATGAGCAGAACGTTGCGGTCATTAAAAAGATGGCCCGGAAAGGACAGGGAGCCAGTCAGATAATGCTCGGGTTGATGTATCAGGAAGGAGGCTATGGCATCCAGAAAGACGAAGTGGAAGCTTTCAGATGGGTGCAGCGGGCAGCCGAGCAGGGCTATTCTCTGGCGGAAGGCTTATTGGGTGCGGCCTACGCCGATGGCATAGGCACTCAGCGGGACCCCGAGAAAGCCAAGATGTGGTTCCAGCGAGGAGCAGAGCATGGCGATCCCGTATCTCAGTATCAGATGGGAATAAGGTATCTGACGGGAGATGGCGTAGCAAGGGACCCCCAAAAGGCGTTCCTGTTACTGCAACAGGCCGCCGATGGAGATTTTCCATCATCGAAAACCGCGCTTGGCCTGATGTACGGTATTGGCATAGGCACTCCGGTGGATAAAAAGCGAGCCATTGAATTGCTTCGTAAGGCTGCCGGCGAAGGAGACGCTGAAGGTAAAGTTTATCTTGATCAGCTTCTAAAGAACGGTGTTATCGAACGGCTTCCAGAAAAATTCCGACAACAAAAGTAGGTGCGTAGGTTGTCCGCCTCCGGTCCAGAACGCGTCGTTCGACGATCCTCTTGGTGACGACCGCATAGTCCGTTCCTTGCTCGTTCAGAGCCGGGCTCATCAACGCTCACTTTCCAGCCTTCCCGGCCGTTTGGACAGGGGTCGCCGACCAGGAGCCCGGTCGGACGGTAAGCGTCCTCACAAAGGTGACGGAAGCGCCATTGATATTGTCCGTTGAAAGGCGCCGACATGGCTAAATCAAACGTATTTTCTGGAATGTCATTCCGGCGCGCGCTTCTGCTTTGTGTCTCGCTTGCTGGAGTCTTTGTTGCGGGTGATCTGCCCCCTTCAAACTGGACCAGTTATGGTTAGAGTTTTCCGGTGGATTTTCCTGGCTGGGAAAGGAACGGAAGACGATGAAGGCATCGCAGTTTTCGGATGCTCAAAAGGCATTCATTCTGAAGCAGGG
>NZ_LNTU01000003.1 GCF_001558695.1 Paramesorhizobium deserti | reverse complement strand
AAATCGGAATGGGTGGCCGGCTTCGTTTCGGAATCAATGGCCGGCTTCAGCGGAATACGCAGAAAAGGCATGTCCACCTTCGTCATGGGAGTCTCGGGTTCGCGCGTAACGTCGAAGTCAATGTATTCGTATGTGCAAGGAATAACGCACTTACTGTCAATGCAGCAGCCATCCATCTGAAAGCATTGCTCGGTGCAAGCCCATGCCGCCGGAGTGCCAGCAAACAGAACGATCGTGGCAGCCGCCAACGTCCACTGCCGCGAGGCAAATAACGTACGTTTGAGATGTTCACGCATGATTCCCTCCACTGTTGAAGCGTCGCCCCATCGGCGTGGCGCGGGTTCTTCCTCGACCCGACGCACCAGCCGGAAGGGTCTGAGCAATGTACCGGCGTTTCATGACAGCGGCAACACAGATCGCGCTCCAAGACAGATTGCTAACGATCGGCTCGCGGATATTCAGTCCGTGCTTGCCGATCGGTGCAGGCTCGATACCCTCGACATAAAGCCCCCCTTGCACGGCCCGGAATTACGCTCCAATGCCGGTAGGAGCGTTTGCGCGCCAGGCGCTCTGCGTCTTCATCGACACATCCTGATCTCCACGGCGCCGGCTGTGATGATCCTGTTGTCCCACAAGCTCACTCCAGGCTCGGCTTTTATGAGCTTACAGCCTAAAGCGCGTCGCGTTTAATCATACCCATGCAACGCGCTTTAGTTCACGCGACCCGTGATTCCGTCAAAACAAGCACGCCCTACACTCCCGGTCGTTCCTCCAGCAGCCCGTCGACGAAATCGAAGAGGCCGGGGCGGCGGTCGCGGCGCAGGCGTTCGGCACAGATGATCGATTTCACCGCCGCATAGGAGCGGTTCAGGTCCTCATTGATGACGACATAATCATACTCACGCCATTTCTGGATCTCGAAGCGCGCATTCTGCAGGCGCGTCTCGATGACCTCCGGCGAATCCTCTGCCCGGCGGTTGAGGCGCGACTGCAATTCGCGCATCGTCGGCGGCAGGATGAAGATCGAGACGACGTCGGAACGCATCTTCTCCTGAAGCTGCTCCGATCCCTGCCAATCGATGTCGAACAGCATGTCGCGGCCATCGGCCAGGGCGCTCTCGGCCGTTTCACGTAAGGTGCCGTAGAAATTGCCGTGCACCTCGGCCCACTCGATCAGCGCATCGCTGTCGCGCAGCCGCTCGAACTCGCGCATCATGATGAAATGATAGTGGACGTCCTGGATTTCGCTCGGCCGGCGCTGGCGCGTCGTGACGCTGATCGACAATGAGAGCTTCATCTCCGGATCTTCCAGAAGAAGCCTGGCGATGGTCGATTTGCCCGCACCAGACGGCGAGGACAAGACGACCATGAGACCGCGGCGCTTGACCCCGCTTTCGACGGAAGGGATGGCCATGAATAATTACTCCAGATTCTGTACCTGCTCGCGAAACTGATCGACCACCGCCTTCAGTTCAAGCCCGATCGCCGTGATCGAACCGGCATTCGACTTCGAACAGAGCGTATTGGCCTCGCGATTGAATTCCTGGCTGAGAAAATCGAGCTTGCGCCCGATGGGACCGCCCGTACCGATCAACTGCCTGGCCGAGGTGACATGGGTGTCGAGCCGGTCGAGCTCTTCCTGGATGTCAGCCTTGGTGGCAAGAAAGGCCGCCTCCATATAGAGCCGCGTTTCGTCGAGCCCGTTCGGCGTATCGAGGAGAAGCGCCACCTGGGCCGCAAGGCGCTCCCGGACGGCCTCGACACTGCGGGAGGGGTCGTTACGGGCACGCTGTGCCAGTTCGGCAATCATGTCGACCTGACCGGCCAGGATGGCGCCTATGGAATGCCCTTCCGTCCGCCTGGCCTCGCTCAGCGCCGCGAGCGCGCCATCCAGCGTGGAAACGATCGCCGCCTCGAGCCCGGCCCGCGCCTGTTCGTCCTCCGCCTCCTGCGGCTCGACGAGAACGCCGCGCAAGGCCAGAATGCCGTCGACGCTCGCCGGCGCAAGCCCGTATTGCGCGCGCAGCCGCTCGCCGACCGCCATGACATTGGCCAGATAAGCTTCGTTGAGCGCGACATCCGCCTTGGCGTCCGGCCGCTCGACCGTCAGCGCGGCCTGGAAATTGCCGCGGGAAAAATGCCGGGAAAGCGCGGTGCGGGCCGGTGGCTCGATGCCCTCGAAGCCCTGCGGCAGCCGAAACCTTACGTCGAGCCCCTTGCCATTGACCGAGCGCACCTCCCAGACGATGCGGGTATCGCCCTCAGCGCCGCCCTTGCTGCCGCTATACGTGGCGGCATGGCGCGCGAACCCGGTCATGCTTTGTAGTGCCATTGTTTCCCCCCGCCCATGGATTAGGTGTTGCATGAGGCATTCCCTCTGCCCTCCCACCCCCTCCTAACGTCATCCTCGGGCTTGACCCGAGGATCCATGGCCAGGAGGCGAAAACGATAATATCATCCGCAACGGGATCATAAATTATCGGGGGCAAATATTGATCATTTTCAATTTCCTGGAACACGCCGATGCAACGGAAAGGTCCGTGCTCCTTAGCCGTGGATCCTCGGGTCAAGCCCCGGGGATGACGACTGCCGATATGGACTCTCCCTACTGCCCCGGCTGTCCCTGCCCCGGTTCGGCCTCACCATCGGTCCCGCCTTGCACGGCAGCTTTGGCGGCCTCTTCTTTCTTCTGCTGCTCGATCGATCTCCAGCGGCGGACATTGTCGTTATGCTCTTTCAGCGTGGCGGCAAAGACATGGCCACCCGTGCCGTCGGCGACAAAATAGAGATCGTCCGTCTGCAGAGGATTGGCCACCGCCTCGAGCGCCGCGCGGCCCGGATTGGCGACCGGCGTCGGCGGCAGGCCATTGATGATATAGGTGTTATAGGGCGTCGGCTTGTCGATGTCGGATCTGTAGATCGGGCGGTCGGCCGGTTTTCCCTTGCCGCCGAACAGCCCGTAGATGATCGTCGGATCGGACTGGAGACGCATGCCCTTCCTCAACCGGTTGACAAAAACGGAGGCCACGTGCGGGCGCTCCGATGCAACGCCGGTCTCCTTCTCGACGATGGAAGCAAGCGTCACGAATTCATTGACGTTCTTCAACGGCAGATCGGGATTGCGCTTGGCCCAGACCTCATCGACGAGCTTTTTCTGCTCGGCCTGCAGCTTGGTGACGATCTCCTGGCGCATCGTGCCGCGGGTGAAACGCAGCGTATCGGCGAACATGCTGCCTTCGGGAGGCAGAGTATCGGGCATGTCACCGGCCAGAACCTCGTTGGCGGCGATCCTGTCGAATATCTGCTGAACCGTCAGCCCTTCGGGAATCGTCAGCGAATGCATGATCGATTTGCCGCTGCGCAGGGTTTCCATGATATCGCGCATGGAGGCATGGGCAGCGACCTCGTATTCACCCGCCTTCATATCCTTCTCATGGCCATAGGCGCGCACACCGTAGCGGAATATGCGGGCATCGGAGATGAGGCCGCGCCGCTCCAGACCGTCCGCGATCTCGACAATGCCGCTGCCGCGCTTGACGAGAAAGGTGGAGGCAGCCGGAGACGGCCCCGCCGCATCGAACTGCAGCTTGCCGAAATAGAAGAGCACCGATGCGCCCACGACGGCGAGCACCAGCAGCGACAACAGGAAATTGGCGAAGACGACGATCTGGCTGCGCGCGTGGCGCGAACGCCGGCGCGGCGGCGGTGGCGGCGTCCCGGGTTCGGGTCGCAGCGCCTCGCTTGCGGATTTGGGCACGATGGGCTTTTGCACCGGCGCGGCTTCCGTCGGTTCGGCCGAAGCTTGATTCTGCATGGCCTCGTTTTCGGATTTCGCGTCTGAATTCACTCGATCACCTCAGTTCCCATCCTCTTTGGGCACGGTCATCCCTGTCTCAAGGTCGTAGGCGATTGCGGCAAAAGCACGGACGGCGCGACCGTCGGCTAAGCCTGGTAGCGACGCAGAACCAGCGACGCGTTTGTGCCCCCAAAACCGAAAGAATTCGACAACACGGTATCAATCTGGCGTTCACGCGGCTTGTGCGGAACAAGGTCGATTTTGGTGTCAACCGCCGGATTGTCAAGATTGAGTGTCGCGGGCGCGACGTTATCCCGGATTGCCAGCGTGCAGAAGATGGCCTCGGCCGCACCGGCCGCTCCCAGGAGATGCCCTATCGACGATTTGGTCGAGGACATGGAGATCTTCGATGCAGCGTCCCCGACGACGCGCTCGACGGCGCCGAGCTCGATCGTGTCGGCCATGGTCGAGGTGCCGTGCGCATTGATGTAATCGATCTCAGACGGGGCAACGCCCGCCCGCTTCAGCGCCGCATTCATGCAACGCTCGGCGCCCTCACCGGTCTCGGTCGGCGCGGTGATGTGATAGGCATCGCCGGAAAGGCCGTAGCCGATCACCTCGGCATAGATCTTCGCGCCGCGCGCCAGCGCGTGCTCGAGCTCTTCCAGGACGACGACACCGGCGCCCTCGCCCATGACGAAGCCGTCGCGATCGATGTCCCAGGGACGCGATGCGCGGGTCGGATCGTCATTGCGATCGGTCGAAAGCGCCTTGCAGGCGGCGAAGCCAGCGAGCGAAATGCGGCTCACCGGCGATTCCGTGCCGCCGGCCACCATCACGTCGGCGTCGCCGAAGGCGATCAGCCGCGCCGCATCGCCGATGGCATGCGCGCCCGTCGAGCAGGCCGTGACGACCGCATGGTTGGGCCCGCGCAGGCCGTGCTTGATGGAAACATAGCCGGAAGCGAGATTGATCAGGCGCCCGGGAATGAAGAAGGGAGAAATGCGGCGGGGCCCCTTGTCGCGCAGCGTATAGCCGGCCTCGACAATGCCCTCGATGCCGCCGATGCCCGAGCCGATCATGACGCCGGTGCGGATCTGGTCCTCGTCGCTCTCGGGATGCCAGCCGGCATCGTCGAGCGCCTGATCGGCCGCGCCCATCGCATAGACGATGAAGGGATCGACCTTGCGCTGCTCCTTCGGCTCCATATAGAGATCGGCATTGAAGGTGCCGTCCGTGCCGTCACCCACGGGAATGCGGCAGGCGATCTGACAGGGCAGATCATCGACTTCGAATTCGGTGACGCGGCGCGCGCCGCTCTTGCCGGCAAGAAGCCTCGACCAGGTTTCCTCCACACCGTTTGCCAACGGCGACACCAGCCCCAAACCAGTGATTACGACACGCCTCATATTCCACCCTTCAATGCCGACAATGCCATTTTCGTGCTTTGTTTTATATTGGCAGTGTGCCGAAACCCATGAATCAGGGCATCAGGCGTAAAGCACATTCAGCAGAGAGAATCCGGGCCGGAGACTAAAACGTCGTCCAGCCCGCATAATCGCCTGAGATCAGGCCTTTGCCTTGTCGATGAACTTGACGGCGTCGCCGACGGTCAAGATCGTTTCAGCGGCATCATCAGGGATTTCGACGCCGAATTCTTCCTCGAAAGCCATGACGAGTTCGACGGTATCAAGGCTGTCTGCGCCGAGGTCATCAATGAAGCTTGCGCCTTCCGTGACCTTGTCGGCATCTACGCCCAGATGTTCAACAACGATTTTCTTGACGCGTTCTGCGGTGTCGCTCATGTCCGAACCTCGACCTGTGTGTTGTTTCCCTGCCTTGGTTAGCGGCATGGGTGAATGTAATCAAGCTATAAGATACCTGCTGCGCGCCGCTTTCACGGTACAACCGATACCCCTGTGGATATTCCTTTCGGAACAGGATTGGCCCCGCAAAACCGTGCGACATGCCAATTCTGCGCGCGCCTTAACACGGTTCCTTGCCCGCGCAAAGCGCATTTTGCCCGCTCGTCAGCCCATTTGGGGGCGATTTACGGCCAAAATCAGTTTTTCAGCTACGCAAGCCCGGACGGAAAACCGCTTCACACTTTTCCTGGGCCTGCTTTCTAAATCATCGCCATGCCGCCGTTGACGTGCAGCGTCTGCCCAGTGACGTAAGCAGCCTCGTCGCTGGCGAGATAGACGACGGCGGCGGCAATCTCCGCGCCCGTGCCCATCCGCTTCATGGGGATAGCCCCCATGATGGCATCCTTCTGCTTTTCGTTGAGCTTGTCGGTCATGGCCGATTCGATGAAGCCCGGCGAAACGCAGTTCACGGTCACGTTGCGGGTGGCGATCTCCTGCGCCAGCGATTTGGAGAAGCCGATCAGGCCGGCTTTCGAGGCGCAATAATTCGCCTGGCCGGGATTGCCCGTGGTGCCGACGATCGAGCTGATATTGATGACTCGGCCATGGCGGCGGCGCATCATCGGGTGCATCACCTCACGCGTGAGATTGAAGACCGATGTCAGATTGACGTTCAGCACCTCGTCCCAATCGGCATCGCTCATGCGGACGAACAGGCCATCGCGGGTGATGCCGGCATTATTGACGAGAATGTCGATGCCTTCGAGTTCCTTCTCCGCCTTTTCACCCAGCGTCTTGACCTCGGCGCGGTCGGAAAGATTGGCCGGGAAGACCTTCACCCGCTCGCTAAGCTCGGAGGCCAGCGCCTCCAGCTTCTCGACACGGGTTCCGTGCAGGCCGACAAGCGCTCCTTGAGCATGGAGGGCGCGGGTGATGGCTTCGCCGATACCGCCGGTGGCGCCTGTAACGAGAGCCTTGCGGCCAGTAAGATCAAACATCGCGTTTCCTTCCGGTTTTTAGCCGCATGATCTCGTCCCCAAAACCTGCGTTTTTCAGGATCATGCTTTATGAATTGAGCGCAGCAAGCGCCGCTTCTATTTCTTCCGCCGTTCCGACGGCGGTTCCGGCTACGTCTTTCGATATGCGCCGCGCCAGACCGGTCAGCACCTTGCCGGCGCCGATCTCATAAAGCGTGGTGACGCCGTTTGCCGCAAACCACTCGATGGTTTCGCGCCAGCGGACCTGTCCCGTCACCTGCTCAACCAGGAGCCTGGCGATTTCATTGGCGTCCGTCACCGGCGCGGCACGGACGTTGGCGACGAGCGGCACGATTGGATCGCTCTTCTTCACACCGGCGAGCGCCTCGCGCATGGCGTCTGCCGCGGGCGCCATCAACGCGGAATGGAAGGGAGCGGAAACCGGCAGCATGATCGCCCGCTTTGCGCCAAGATCCGTTGCAAGTCTGGCGGCCATTTCGACCGCCGGCTTCGATCCCGATATGACGATCTGGCCGCCGCCATTGTCATTAGCGATCTGGCAGATGCCGCTGGCGGAGGCCTGCGTGCAGACGGCGTCGACATCACCGTGCTCCAGGCCGATGATCGCCGCCATCGCCCCCTCGCCCACGGGAACGGCGCGCTGCATGGCGTTACCGCGGATGCGCAGGAGCCGCGCCGTATCGGCGATGGAAAAGGTGCCGGCGGCGCAAAGGGCCGAATATTCGCCGAGCGAATGGCCGGCGACATAAGCCACCTTGTCCTTCAACGAGAAACCCTTGGCTTCCAGCACGCGGATGACGGCCAACGATACCGCCATCAGCGCGGGTTGCGCATTGGCGGTCAATGTCAGGGTTTCTTCCGGTCCCTCGAAGATGATGTCGGAGAGCTTCTCGCCCAGCGCATCGTCGACCTCGTCGAAAACGGCGCGCGCCTCGGGATAGGTTTCGGCCAGCGCTTTGCCCATGCCGACCGCCTGGCTGCCCTGTCCGGGAAATGTGAATGCTATGGCCATTATTGGTCTCAGCCTCTTCAATCAACTTCGATATGGCGCGCGGTGTGATCACCGGCGGGCAGAAAGTCAAGTGTGACAGTCCTAAAAGCCCCTCTATCGGCAGGAAATTGGCCAAATATCGGCAGAAACCATGTATTATAATGAGAACAAGGGCTTCGAAATAGCGGCTCTATCCGATCCGATCAGACCGGAACCAATCCCCCTCGGCACCGTTAAACTGCCGTACGGAAAGTCAACTAAACGGCCGTACGGAAAGTCAACGCAAACCGTGTTGGCTGGGAAATGAAAACTCGCTTTGAAACGAGACAAAACTTCAGGAGAAGATCATGCTCGACCTGAAAACAACCGCTGCCGCGGTCCTCGCTCTCTCGATGAGCGCAGGCGTTGCATTCGCACAGACCGCCGCCAGCCAGGACGAAGGCGGAAGGACCTTCCCGAGACCGGGAACGACCGTCGGCGAGATGCAAATGGACCAGAGCACTTATGACGCTTTCGTCAGCGACGAAGCCACGGGCTCCGTCCGCGAGGATGCAGACTTCGCAGAACGCTGGCGGGCCATGTCGCCCGAAGAACAGGACAAGATCCGCACCAACTGCGGCCAGATGGAACAGGAAAAAGCCCTGTTCAGCGACAAGGTCCATAGCCTCTGCAAGAGCATCTCGGCCCCATAATGGCGATAACGGTGTTATGGGCCCGCATGACAACGCCGGCGTCGAGCCGGCGTTTCGTGTTTCAATTTGGCTGTGGAAACCGAATTTCAGAGATTAAGCGGCGACGGGTTTAGGCCGCGTCTGATCGCCTCGTCCGGCCAAGAGACCTTCAATCGAGATATCTTCGTCCAGATCATCCCAATGAATGCCGCTGGGGCTGATGAAATAATTCACCCGCTGTTCCGGTGCAGCGCGCAGCAAAGGGGGAACCATACGAGAGAAACACCGATGGTTCGGCCATCCTCCAGGTCAACCCACATTTGTGCATCGTCGAAACGGACGGTGGTTGCTCTAGCCGAAACGTTCATTCATGGCCCAGCCTCAGAAGAAAGCTTTCAAAATCAGACCTAGCACGCCCGCGATAACGACGCCGACCATCCATTTAAGAATAGCCATATCTCTTTCCAGATTGTTAAAACGCGGCATCGCTGCTCGCCATCTCTTCCGCCGCTTTCTGAGCCAGATCGTCGGGGACGTTTACCGCCTTGGCCCGATAGAGGTTTCCGGACATGATCGTCATGCCTTCACCTCCACAATATAGCGGATATGACCCTTATTATTTTCCCTGTTGCCCCCATTATTCCAAGCCTACGGTTACAATTAGCTTGAACCTCGCGGAATTCCGAATCCTTTTGTTGCCAAACGGCTGAAAATCCCGTATTAGCCCGCCCGTTCATTGCTCGGCGTCAGCTGGGGGCTGAACGGAGGGCCGGGTGATACCCGTCGAAGCCTAAAGTGCTTCAGCCTCCCGTGTCTCCGCTCTCGATCGTCTCGATAAAGCGTCCTTTCTTCTCCGGTTTGCCGGGATCAAGAGAAGTCGCAGAGGCTTAGCCGCTGACGTCTTGCGATGGTAAATAGAAGAAAGGCAGAGACAATGGCTCTTTATGAACATGTGCTCCTTGCCCGACAGGATATTACGCCGCAGCAGGTCGATGCTCTTGTAGAACAGTACAAGGGCGTCATCGAGGCCAATGGCGGCAAGGTCGGGCGCATCGAAAGCTGGGGACTGCGTCCCCTCACCTATCGCATCAACAAGAACCGCAAGGCGTATTACGCGCTGATGGACATCGACGCTCCGGCGGCCGCCGTCAGCGAGATGGAACGCCAGATGCGCATCAATGAAGATGTGCTGCGTTTCCTGACGGTGCGCGTCGAAAAGCATGAGGAAGGCCAGTCGGCCATGCTCGCCCGCCGTGACGACCGCCGCGACCGCGACGACCGTTTCGGCCGTGACGACGACCGTCCGCGCCGCCCGCGCGATGGTGACCGTGATCGTCCGCGTGATGGCGACCGTGACCGTCCGCGCCGTCCGCGTGACAATGAAGCAGCCGCAGGAGACGCATAATGGTCGACATCAACCAGATCCCGACCCGGCGTCCGTTCCATCGCCGCCGCAAGACCTGCCCGTTCTCCGGCGCCAACGCACCGAAGATCGACTATAAGGACGTGAAGCTCCTGCAGCGCTACATCTCCGAGCGCGGCAAGATCGTTCCGTCCCGCATCACGGCCGTCAGCCAGAAGAAGCAGCGCGAACTCGCCAAGGCGATCAAGCGCGCCCGTTTCCTCGGCCTGCTGCCTTACGTGGTGAAATAAGGGAATAGGGGAGTAAGGGAACAGGGGAATATGTAACATACTCCCCTACTCACTTATTCCCCTACTCTCCTCCTATCCTCCCCGCGATGGGCGCGGGTGAAGGTGAAACCAAAAACCCAAGTTGGGGCGCAGATTCAATATCCGCCTCTAACTGCTTGAAGAAGCAGGACAGCGAGTAACATGAAATTCGACGGAACATCGATCGGTGTCGGCATATTGGCGGGGCTCGCGGCCGCGCTGATGTCGGCTGGCGTCATCGCCCAGTCTGGTGTGGCGATGTTCCTCTATTTTCTCACGCCGTTGCCGATCTTCATCGCTGCGCTCGGCTGGGGCACGGCCGCCGGCCTGGTTTCGGCAGTCGTCGCAACGATCGCGGTGGCGCTTGTCGCAGCGCCGATGGCGGCACTTCTCGTGGCGCTGACCAGCATCCTGCCGGCGGCGACCGGCGCCTATCTCGCGGGCCTTGCCCGGCCGGCGGAGGAAATGGGCGGCCCGTCCGATACGCTCGTCTGGTATCCGCTTTCCGATATCATCTTCCGCCTGGCGCTGATGGTGGCGGCAAGTTTCATCATCATCGGCATCATCATCGGTTTCGGCGAGGATCTGGCGCGCGAGGTCGCGAATGCGATCGTGACCAGCGTTTCGCAGGCCAATCCGGATTTCACGGCAAGCAGCGAGATGCGCGACAATCTCGCATCCTTCATGGTTGCCGCCCTTCCCGCCATCCAGCCGGCGACATGCCTTATCGTGCTGATCGCCAATCTTTATCTGGCGCTGCGCCTCACCGCGCTTTCCGGCCGGCTGCGCCGCCCGCGCGACGACTGGCCGGCGACGCTCCGCATGCCGCGCGCGGCGCTCGCGGTGCTCGCAGTCTGCCTGGTCGTCGCCTTCATCGGCGGCGGGATCGGCCATGCCGCAGCGGCGGTCGCCGGGGCGCTCAGCGCCGGTTTTCTCCTGGCGGGCTTCGCCATGATGCACTACCGCACACGCGGCGCACCGTGGCGACCTTTCGCACTGTGGCTCGCCTATCTCGCCGTGGTGCTCTTCGCCTTCGTGCTTTTCCTCTTTCTCATCGCCGGACTGTTCGACACGTCGCGCAATGCCCCGGTGTCGAAAACCTCACCCAAATCTAACTGACAGACACACTGAAAGGACACACCAATGGAAGTCATTCTGCTTGAACGCATTTCCCGCCTCGGCCAGATGGGCGACACCGTCAAGGTCAAGGACGGCTATGCCCGCAATTTCCTCCTGCCGCAGGGCAAGGCGCTGCGCGCCAACGAGGCCAACAAGAAGAAGTTCGAAGGCCAGCGCGCCCAGCTCGAGGCCCGCAACCTCGAGCGCAAGAACGAGGCCCAGGCGGTTGCCGAGAAGTTGGACGGCAAGAGCTTCATCGCCGTGCGTTCGGCCGGCGAGACCGGCCAGCTCTACGGCTCCGTCTCGACCCGCGACATCGCCGAGCTGCTGACCGCCGACGGTTTCACCGTCAACCGCAACCAGGTCGAGCTCAACACGCCGATCAAGACGATCGGCCTGCACACGGTCGCCGTCGCGCTTCACCCGGAAGTGGAAGTCTCCGTCACCATCAACATCGCCCGTTCGGCGGAAGAAGCCGAGCGCCAGGCAAAGGGTGAGGACCTGACCTCCGCCGAAGCCATTTACGGCATCGAGGAAGAGCCCCTTTCCGAGGAAATCGATGAGGAGGAAGGCCTGGAAGGCGAAGAGAACGCCTGATCAAGGCGCGCTCTTCTTCTCCATCCTTCTTCCGGGCGATTGCGCCGGATCGGTAAACTTTAAATGATAATGCCCGGCCGAAATGCCGGGCATTTTCACTTTTCAGACTCAAAAAAGCGCCTATCTTACCATTTTTCGCGGGCCCGACTGAGGGATGCGCGGATGGTGCCGTTGCGTGCGGTGGGGACCCGCCTGGCAGCATCCGGGGACCCGAAGCCAGGGCCGATCTGTGGAGGTTGGCCGATGAATGCTCTTCTACGCACTGTATTGAATCATCTGATCAAGACGGGGGATCTGACCGTTACCGACGCTGAAGGCGTCAAGCACCGGTTCGGCGACAAGACCGGCGATCCCAGGCATATCCATATCAAGACCCGCAGGGCCGAACGCGCCATTGCGATCAACCCCGAGCTCAAGCTGGCGGAAGCCTATATGGCGGGCGATCTCGACTTTCTCGAAGGCGACATGTACGGGCTCCTGCAACTCGTCTTCGAAAATGCCGGGCCGATCGCCGCCAAGGAGCCCTGGATGCGGGCGATCGACGGCGCCAGGCGCGCCGGAAGGCGGCTGCAGCAGATCAACACTATCGCCCGCGCCTCCTGGCATGTGCGCCATCACTACGATCTTTCGGGCGATCTCTACCGGCTGTTCCTCGATCCGGACATGCAATATTCCTGCGCCTATTTCGAGACGCCGAAAGCCACGCTTGCCGAGGCGCAACTCGCCAAGAAGCGGCATATCGCGGCCAAGCTGCTGGTCAAGCCGGGCCATAGGCTTCTCGACATCGGCTGCGGCTGGGGCGGCCTTGGCCTCTACATGGCCAAATATCTGAAAGCCGACGTCACCGGCGTCACGCTCTCCGAAGAGCAGCACGCAGTCGCCAATGAGCGCGCCACCGAGGAAGGGCTCTCAAGCACCGCGCGGTTCAACCTGCAGGACTACCGCTCCCTGCAGGAGCCGTTCGACCGCATCGTCTCGGTGGGGATGTTCGAGCATGTGGGCGTCAACCATTTCGCCGAATATTTCCAGCACACCGCGCGGCTCCTCAAACGCGACGGCGTGTTCCTGCTCCACGCCATCGGCCGCAGCGACGGGCCGGGCGCGACCAATCCGTTCATCCGCAAATACATCTTCCCCGGCGGCTATATACCGGCGCTCTCGGAGGTGCTGCCGCATATCGAGCGGGCCGGCCTTGTCGTCACCGATATCGAGATCCTCAGGCTGCACTATGCAGAAACGCTGAAGGCATGGCGCGAAGCCTTCATGGCCAATCGCGATATCGCCAAGTCGATCTATGACGAGCGGTTCTGCCGCATGTGGGAATTCTATCTCGCCGCATCGGAAAGCGCCTTCCGCTGGCAGAACATGATGGTGTTCCAGATCCAGATCGCGCACCGGCAAGACGCGGTGCCGCTCACCCGCAACTATATCGAGGCGGAGGAAAAGCGCCTGAAACGCCTGGACAGCGCGCCGAGGGGAGCGAATACGGAAATGCCGGTGCGGTCACGCGGGGCTACGGGGAAGTAGGGAAGGTTGAGGCGGAGGTATGTTCGTTTTGAATTTCGGGTTCAGACCCAATTGAGATCTTCAATCGTCAATCATCCGCCAACCGCCCGAACAGCCGCGTATCAAACCGCTGCTTGCCTATGACCATTTTCTTTCGCTGTGTGCCCTCGTGCCGATACCCTGCTTTTTCCAGCACGCGTTCTGAGGCCGGGTTGCCCTCTACTGTCCATGCCTCCAGCCGGTAAAGCTTCATGGCCTCATGGCAGTGCTTCGTGACAGCGACCAATGCTTCAGTGGCGTATCCCCTCCCCCAAAAGGACGTGCCAAACTCGTAACCAATGACCGCAGCCGACATTTGCTTGTCGATTGAGTTCAGGCGGATACAGCCCAACAGTACCCCTGTGCCGCGATCACGCACCATCCAGCCGAATCCCTTGGACTGCTGGGAGATGCGGACCATCCAGTTCACAAATCCTCTTGTCCGCTTCTCGGTGGGCCTGCGTGGTAAATCGGAGAACTGCGACGTCTCCGGAGCAGAGAAAATGGGATAGTAAGCCTCCCAGTCCTCGGGCCGAACCCTCAATAGTTGCAAGCGGGAGGTTTCCAAATCCAGGGTCATGCGAAGCAGCCACGCCGGGTTGGTATCACAGGTTATATCAAGTGGAACTATATTGCCCCGCGATTTCGACGTGATGCGAGTGCGAATGTCAACTTCCCACCAGCCGCCACAGCCATTCAGGCGTTCCACGACTCGGGCAAAGCATCCCTCCCGAATCAAGCGTCAACCTTTCCGTTCAGGAAAAATGGCAACCTGTGGATCGCTGTGAATCATGGTATAGCTTTTCATTCTCCACCGAATCGACCGGGTTGCGCATTGCTTTCTCCAGCATTCCGGCGCTACCTCGATACGGATCAAGGGGCTGAACGGAATCATGGCAGAAGCGGCAATACGCAAACTCGATGAAGCGCGGGACGGAGCACGCGACGGGCGCAACACGCTCTATCGCGAGGCGCCGAACAATATCGAGGCGGAGCAGGCGCTGCTTGGCGCGATCCTCATCAACAATGACGCCTTCTACCGGGTTTCGGACTTCCTGAAGCCCGGCCATTTCTACGAGCCGCTGCACCGCAAGGTCTTCGAGGTCTCGTCCGATCTGATCCGCATGGGCAAGATGGCCAATCCGGTCACCATGAAGAACTTCCTTCCGGCGGAGGAGAAGGTCGGCGACCTCACGGTGTTCCAGTATGTGGCGCGCCTCGCCTCCGAGGCGGTGACGATCATCAATGCCGAGGATTACGGCCGCGCGATCTATGATCTCGCGACACGCCGCGCGCTCATCGGCATCGGCGAGGACATGGTCAACATCGCCTATGACGCGCCGGTGGACACGGCGCCGCAGGCGCAGATCGAGGATGCCGAGCGGCGTCTCTTCGAGTTGGCCGAAACCGGCCGCTATGATGGGGGCTTCCAGTCCTTCAACGATGCGGTCAAGTCCGCCGTCGACATGGCCAACGCCGCCTTCATGCGCGATGGCCACCTCTCCGGCGTCTCGACCGGCATCCATTCGCTGGATGCCCGCATGGGCGGCCTGCAGCCATCGGACTTGATCATCCTCGCCGGACGCCCCGGCATGGGCAAGACCTCGCTTGCCACCAACATCGCCTTCAACATCGCAGCCGCCTATCAGGGCGAGCAGCAGGCGGACGGCTCGGTCAAGGCGGTGAATGGCGGCGTGGTAGGCTTCTTCTCGCTCGAAATGTCGTCCGAACAGCTTGCCACCCGTATCATTTCCGAGCAGACTGAAATCTCGTCCTCGAAGATCAGGCGCGGCGAGATCACCGAGACCGACTTCGAAAAGCTGGTCGCCTGCTCGCACATGATGCAGAAGATTCCGCTCTATATCGACCAGACCGGCGGCATCTCCATCGCGCAGCTCTCCGCCCGCGCCCGGCGGCTGAAGCGCCAGCGCGGCCTCGACGTGCTGGTCATCGACTATGTGCAGCTGATGACCGGCTCGTCCAAGGCGTCGTCACAGAACCGCGTGCAAGAAATCACCGAGATCACCACGGGCTTGAAGGCGCTCGGCAAGGAACTCAATGTTCCGATCATCGCGCTGTCACAGCTCTCGCGCCAGGTGGAAAGCCGCGACGACAAGCGCCCACAGCTCTCCGACCTCCGCGAATCCGGCTCGATCGAGCAGGATGCCGACGTGGTGCTGTTCGTGTTCCGCGAGGAGTACTACACCAAGAACCGCGAGCCGAAGCCCGGAACGGAAGAATATTTCAAGTGGCAGGCGGACATGGAGGAAACCCGCGGCAAGGCGGAGGTGATCATCGCCAAGCAGCGCCACGGCCCGACCGGCACCGTCAAGCTCGCCTTCCAGGCGGAATACACGCGCTTTACCGATCTGGCCGAAGAATCGCATTTGCCCGAACGGTATGAATGAAGGCGAGATCCAGATTGACATCTCTTCCCCTGGAACAGCCGGTTCTGACCACCGGCGCCGACCGGCTTCTCGCCGGCGGCCGGCTGACCATCGATCTCGACGCCCTCGTCGACAACTGGAAAGCGCTTGACGCGCGCTCAAGGCCGGCGCGCGCAGCCGCCGTCGTCAAGGCGGATGCCTATGGCTGCGGCATCGCGCAGGTGGTCCCTGCCCTCTTTGCCGCGGGTTGCGAGACGTTTTTCGTGGCATTGCCCGAGGAAGGGCTGCGTGTGCGCCATGCGGCGCCGAGGGCGCGCATCTTCGTTTTGAACGGGCTCTTCGACGACGCGGCCCCGGCCTTCACCGACGCCGACCTCATTCCGGTGCTCGGTTCCGACCATGAGATCGCGACATGGGCCAAGCATGGGCGGCGCAAGCCCTGCGCGATCCATGTCGATACGGGCATGAACCGGCTGGGCCTGACGCCCGACGAGGCCATCGCTTTTGCGGAAAAGGCGAAATCTGTGCGCCCGGTGCTCTTGATGAGCCATCTCGCCTGTGGCGACACGCCGGAAAGCGGCATGAGCCGGCAGCAACTCGAATCATTTCAAAAAGTTCGGGCGGCTTTCGGAGAAATCGAATCAAGCCTCGCCAATTCGGCCGGCACTTTCCTCGGTGGCGATTATCTCTTCGACCTGACGCGGCCGGGCATCGCGCTTTATGGTGGGGAGGCGCTCGGCGGCGCGGCCAATCCGATGAAGCCGGTGGTGACGGCCGAAACCCGGATCGTGCAGATCCGCCATGCCGCGAGGGGCGAGAAGGTCGGCTATGGCGCGAGCATGACGCTTGACCGCGACACGCGGATTGCCGTTTGCGCAACCGGTTACGCGGATGGCTACCTGCGCTCGACTTCCGGGTCCGGCGTGCCGCTGCGTAACGCGGTTGCGGAAGGCGCGCATGGCTTCATCGCCGGACGGCGCGTCCCGGTGATCGGCCGCATCACCATGGATCTGACTTCCTTCGACGTGACCGACGTGCCGGAAGGGGAAATCAAGGCCGGTGATCATATCGAGCTTTTCGGCCCCAATATCGCGCTCGACGAGGTGGCTCGCGCGGCCGGCACCATCGGCTATGAGCTGCTGACGGGGCTGGGCCCGCGCTATCACCGGCGGTATGTGGGTGGCGGGACGGCTCTCTAAATGAAAACACTGATTCTAGGCGCCCCCCTCTGGCCTGCCGGCCATCTCCCCCGCAAGGGGGGAGATTACGCCTTCATCGACGTTCGGCACCAATCGCCAACACTGCAAAGTGGGGGCCAAGAGTGGCGCCAGCCAATCTCCCCCCTTGCGGGGGAGATGTCCGGCAGGACAGAGGGGGGCGCTGTCCCACCAACGTTTCATTTAAATGTAGCCTCCCCCCATGGCTAAACCCCGCGTCCAGTTCGTCTGCCAGAATTGCGGCACGGTGCACACCCGCTGGGCCGGCAAATGCGATGCCTGCGGCGAGTGGAACACGCTTGTCGAGGAAGGCACGTCGGGCGGCATCGGCGGTGGTCCGGGCAAGACGCCGCGCAAGGGCCGCGCGGTGGCGCTGACCACGCTTTCGGGCGACATCGAGGATGCGCCGCGCATCCAGTCCGGCATCGCCGAGCTCGACCGGGTGACCGGCGGCGGCTTCGTGCGCGGCTCGGCGCTGCTCGTCGGCGGCGATCCCGGCATCGGCAAATCGACGCTGCTGACGCAGGCCGCCGCCGCATTGGCGCGTCGCGGCCACCGCATCGTCTATGTCTCGGGCGAGGAAGCGGTGGCGCAGATCCGCCTGCGCGCGCAGCGGCTCAAGGCCGCCGATACGTCGGTGGAACTCGCCGCCGAGACCAATGTCGAGGACATTCTGGCGACCATTTCCGATACGCGCCGGCCCGATCTCGTCATCATCGATTCGATCCAGACGCTATGGACCGACATGGCCGACTCAGCGCCCGGAACGGTGACGCAGGTGCGCGCCGGTGCGCAGGCGATGATCCGCTTCGCCAAGCAGACGGGGGCGGCGGTCGTGCTTGTCGGCCATGTCACCAAGGAAGGCCAGATCGCCGGCCCGCGCGTCGTCGAGCACATGGTCGACGCCGTTCTCTATTTCGAAGGCGAAGGCGGCCATCATTACCGCATCTTGCGCACGGTGAAGAACCGTTTCGGCCCGACCGACGAGATCGGCGTGTTCGAAATGTCCGATGGCGGCCTTCGGGAAGTGTCGAACCCGTCCGAGCTCTTCCTCGGCGAGCGCAATGAAAAGGCTCCCGGCGCGGCCGTTTTCGCCGGGATGGAAGGCACGCGGCCGGTTCTCGTGGAAATCCAGGCGCTTGTCGCCCCTTCCACGCTCGGCACACCGCGCCGCGCCGTCGTCGGCTGGGATGGCAACCGCCTTTCGATGATCCTCGCCGTGCTGGAAGCCCATTGCGGGGTGCGCTTCGGCCAGCACGATGTCTATCTCAACGTCGCCGGCGGCTACCGCATCAGCGAGCCGGCGGCCGATATCGCCGTTGCGGCGGCGCTCGTCTCGTCGATCGCCGGCGTAGCGCTCCCCGCCGATTGCGTCTATTTCGGCGAAATCAGCCTTTCCGGCGCCGTCCGCCCGGTGGCACATGCCGTGCAGCGGCTGAAGGAAGCGGAAAAGCTCGGTTTCCGGCAGGCCGTGTTGCCGGGGGGAAGCGGAGAACTGCCGAAATCGGCCTTCCGCCTGACCGAGACCGCATCGCTGCCGGACCTCGTCGCCCGCATAGCGGCGTCGGGGCCGGGAAAGCGGGGAAGGGATTAGGCAGGTTTGGCACTTTCGTGCTCTCCGTCATCCTCGGGCTTGTCCCGAGGATCTACCGTAAAGGAGCGGAGGGGTACCATCGTCCGCGACGGGCTGAATAATTGAGGACTCCCGCTGCTTCCTCGTCGCAGATCCTCGGGACAAGCCCGAGGATGACGACTGTGGGGTGGAAACATGATCGCGGAAAGTTGACAGATTTTCCAGAAACGATCATGTCTGACGGAGAATGAATCGAGGGGCCAAGATGCCAATTACGCTACTTGACGGAGTTCTTCTGGGGATCACGCTGGTTTCGGCCGTGCTCGCCATGGTGCGCGGCTTCTCCCGCGAGGTGCTCTCGGTCGCCTCATGGGCGGCAGCGGCAATCGCCGCCTATCTCTTCTATACCCCTGTCGTTCCGCTGGTTCAGCCTTACATAAGCAATGAAACGATCGCCAAGATCGCGGCTATCGCCGCAGTCTTCGTCATCACGCTGATCATCGTGTCGATCATCACGATGAAGATCGCCGATTTCATCATCGACAGCCGGATCGGCGCGCTCGACCGCACGCTCGGCTTCGTCTTCGGGGCGGCGCGGGGCGTGCTCCTGGTCGTGGTTGCGATGCTGTTCTTCAACTGGCTCGTCGCGGCGGACCAGCCCGGCTGGGTCGCCAACGCGAAATCCAAGCCGCTTCTCGATTCTCTGGGGCAGAAGCTGGTCAATCTGCTGCCGGAAGATCCGGAATCGTCCATTCTGAACCGGATCAAGCCGAAGACCGATGCACCGGCCGGCACCACCGAGCAGGACGCGCCAGACACCAAGGAAGAGGCTCCGGCTGACGGCACCCCGGCCGAATAGGTCTGAGTTCAGGCTTTTTGATCGGCCGCGACAAAGGGATCGCTTTCAAAAACTGTCTGTAATGTGCTAGAGAGCACCCGATAGAGCTCAATGGAGCGGTTCTTTTTTCTGGAAAAGAAGAACCGCTCTAACTATTTGTTCTTTCGCATGTCCGAAGGAGGAGCAATTCCTGCTTTTCCCGGGAGAACCGCTTCGCATTTTCCCCGGACCTGCACCAACCGCAATCGAAAGGTCTTGCGGCAATGATCGATTCTTTTGGTGATGAGGCGCCCTTCACGCTGGACGATGACAGTCTGCATGAAGAATGCGGGGTTTTCGGCATTCTCGGCCATCCGGACGCGGCGACGCTGACGGCGCTGGGGCTGCACGCGCTGCAGCACCGCGGACAGGAAGCGGCGGGCATCGTCTCCTTCGACGGCAAGCAGTTCTATACCGAGAAACGCATGGGGCTCGTCGGCGACCATTATACCGATCCGGCGACGCTCGCGAAGCTGCCGGGCTCGATCGCCATCGGACATACGCGCTATTCCACCACCGGCGAAGTGGCGCTGCGCAATGTGCAGCCGCTTTTCGCGGAGCTGGAAGTCGGCGGCATCGCCATCGCGCATAACGGTAATTTCACCAACGGGCTGACGCTGCGCCGGCAGCTGATCGCCGACGGCGCCATCTGCCAGTCCACCTCCGACACGGAAGTGGTGCTTCACCTCATCGCGCGCTCGCGCTTCACCTCGTCGAGCGACCGCTTCGTCGATGCGATCAGGCAGGTCGAGGGCGGCTATTCGATGCTCGCCATGACGCGCACCAAGCTGATAGCGGCGCGCGATCCTATCGGCATCCGTCCGCTGGTGATGGGCGAACTCGACGGCAAGCCGATCTTCTGCTCGGAGACCTGCGCCCTCGATATCATCGGCGCGAAATTCATCCGCGACATCGAGAACGGTGAGGTGGTGATCTGCGAGATCCAGCCCGACGGCTCGATCAGCACCGAGGTGATCAAGCCGCAGAACCCCAAGCCGGAGCGGCTCTGCCTCTTCGAATATGTCTATTTCGCTCGGCCCGATTCGGTCGTCGGCGGGCGCAACGTCTATGCCGCGCGCAAGAACATGGGCATAAACCTCGCCAGGGAGGCGCCGGTCGAGGCCGATGTGGTGGTGCCCGTCCCCGATGGCGGCACGCCGGCGGCGATCGGCTTCGCGCAGGAGAGCGGCATTCCCTTCGAGCTCGGCATCATCCGCAACCATTATGTCGGACGCACCTTCATCGAGCCGACGCAGTCGATCCGCGCCTTCGGCGTGAAGCTGAAGCACTCGGCCAACCGGGCCGTGATCCAGGGCAAGCGCGTGGTGCTGGTAGATGATTCCATCGTGCGCGGCACCACCTCGCTCAAGATCGTGCAGATGATCCGCGACGCCGGTGCGCGCGAGGTGCATATGCGGGTCGCGAGCCCGATGATCTATCATCCGGATTTCTACGGCATCGACACGCCGGAGGCGGACAAGCTGCTCGCCAATCAGCATGCGGATCTCGAATCCATGTGCCGCTATATCGGCGCGGATTCGCTGGCGTTCCTATCGATCGACGGGCTTTACCGGGCCGTCGGCGGCAAGCCGCGCGACCCCAAGGCACCAGAGTTCACCGACCATTATTTCACCGGCGACTATCCGACCCGTCTTCTCGACCAGGAAGACCAGAAGAGCAATGTGCACAATCTCTCGCTTCTGGCGAGCAACGGCTAGACGCCCAGGACCTGAACAGCATTTCCCTCCGATAGGACAAGCATGAGCATCGATCTGAATGGCCGGCTGGCGCTGGTGACCGGGGCCTCGCGCGGCATCGGCTATTTCCTGAGCCTCGAACTCGCCAAGCGCGGCGCCCATGTGATCGCCGTCGCCCGCACGGTCGGCGGGCTGGAAGAACTCGACGACGAGATCAGGGCGCTCGGCGGGACCGCGACGCTCGTGCCGCTCGACCTGACCGACATGCCGGGGATCGACCGGCTCGGCGGTTCGATCCATGAGCGCTGGGGGAAACTGGATATCCTGGTCGCCAATGCCGGCGTGCTTGGGGTCATCGCGCCGCTCGGCCATGTCGAGGCCAAGACCTTCGAAAAGGTTATGAATGTCAACGTCACCAGCACATGGCGGCTGATCCGCTCAGTCGATCCGCTGCTGCGGCTCTCCGACGCCGGCCGCGCGATCGTGCTTTCATCGGGTGTCGCCCATTCTGCGCGCGCCTTCTGGGGTCCCTATGCGGCCTCCAAGGCGGCGGTCGAAGTGATGGCGAGGAGCTGGGCGGAAGAGACCCGGAACATGAAACTGCGCGTCAACTCGGTCAACCCCGGCGCCACGCGCACCGCCATGCGGGCGCAGGCCATGCCGGGCGAGGATCCGGAGACCCTGCCCCACCCGCGCGACGTGGCGGAAAAGATCGTGGCGCTGGCCGATCCCAAGCTCGATGTCACCGGTCAGCTTTTCGACGTGCGCCAGAACCGGTTCCTCGCTTATCATATGCCGGATTGATCAATCAGGCCGTGTTCGGGCGACGCTCTGTTTGCTCGCACCGCAGGCGCTTCTCACCCCCCTCTGGCCGGCAGGCCAGAGGGGGTATTATCGCGCCAACGTTTCCCACCTCCACCAATTTTCCTCCCCCATCGCATTCAGCCGCCGACGCAAGTCGCCGGTATGTCTTTCATCGTCCAGAAGCAGGAAACAGGCCATGACTCACGACATCGCCTCACATAATTCAGACCGGTTTTTCGTCTTCACCGGCGGTCCGGGTTCCGGAAAGACCACGCTGCTCGACGCGCTGGAGCAGTCGGGATTTGCCCGCTCCGTCGAGGCGGGACGCGGCATCATCCAGGATCAGGTGAAGATCGACGGCAATGCCCTCCCCTGGAAGGACCGGGCGCTCTTCGCCGAGATGATGCTTTCCTGGGAAATTCGGTCCTATGCGGCGGCATCGCAGCATGACGGGCCGGTCCTCTTCGACCGGGGCGTGCCTGATGTCATCGGCTATCTCAGGCTCTGCGGCCTGCCCGTGCCGCAGCACGCGCACAACGCCGCCCGCGCATTTCGCTATAACACCCGCGTCTTCTTCGCCCCGCCCTGGCGGGAAATCTTCGCGCAGGACACCGAGAGAAAACAATCGCTCGAGGAGGCCGAGCGGACATTCCACGTGATGGTGGAGATCTATGCGGCGCTCGGCTACGAGCCGGTGATGCTGCCGCTCGCCAATGTAGGGGAGCGGGTTTCCTTCGTGCTGAAGGAAATCAACGCATCGTAGTCGGCCTCAGGCGTCCTTGCCGCGCCCCTCGGCCGCGCTTTCCGGCGTCTCCTGCATCTCGGCGGCCATGCGCCTGTGCCAGGCGGCGACGCTGAACGGCAGGAAGGCGAGATAGGCGAGCGCCGTCAGTGTCAGCGTTTCCCAGGTGAAGCTCATCAGGAAGGCGACATAGAGGACCACGCCGAGAATGAGCGGCATGACGATGTCGCGGCGCACCAGGCTACCCGCCGTCTTGCCATTATAGACCGGCAGGCGGCTGACCAGCAGGAAGGCGATGGCCACCGTATAGATCGCGGCGGCGAAGGCGAGCACCCGCGTCGGCGCGAGGCCGAGAAAACCGAGATAGACCGGCAGTAGCACCAGCATGGCGCCGGCCGGCGCGGGCACGCCGATGAAATAATTGCCCTGCCAGGCAGGTGTGCGCGGATCTTCCGTCATCACGTTGAAACGGGCGAGTCGCAGGCAGCAGGCGATGCAATAGAGCAGCGCCGCGATCCAGCCGAAGGCGCGCGCCTGGTCGAGCATGAAGGAATAGAGCACCAGCGCCGGCGCCACGCCGAAATTGACGATATCGGCGAGCGAATCCATCTGCGCGCCGAATTTGGACGAGCCCTTCATCATCCGCGCGACGCGGCCGTCTATGCCGTCGAGGAAGGCGGCGATGAGCACCATCGACACCGCCATCTCGAAACGATTCTCGAAGGCGAGCCTGATGCCGGTCAGACCGGCGCAGATGGCCAGCACCGTGATGACATTGGGCACGACCATGCGCATCGGTATCTGCGACAGGCGCGGCCCCCTGCCCTCGGCGGGCCCGTTCGGCTCGAATGGCGGAAACGGCGTTTCCATGGGATCAGGCGGTCCGTACCGCGGGCGCGGGCCTGTCGCTGCCGAATTCAGCCAGCACGGTTTCGCCGGCGACCGCCGTCTGGCCGACGGCGACGCGCGGTTCCGCGCCCTTCGGCAGATAGACATCGACGCGGGAGCCGAAGCGGATCAGGCCGAAGCGCTCGCCCGTCGCCAGCAGATTGTCGTCCTTCGCCCAGCAGACGATGCGCCGCGCCACGAGGCCGGCGATCTGCACCACCGCCACCGCGCCGTTGGGGCTGTCGATGACGAGGCCGTTGCGCTCGTTTTCAGCGCTCGCCTTGTCGAGATCCGCATTCAAAAACTTGCCCGGGCGGTAGGCGATCCGGGTGATGCGGCCCGCTACCGGCGCGCGGTTCACATGGCAGGAAAAGACATTCATGAAGACGGAGACGCGCGTCATCGGCTCGTCGCCGAGCTCGAGCTCACGCGGCGGAATGGCCGGGCCGACGGAGGAAACCTTGCCGTCCGCCGGGCTGATCACCAGCCGCTCATCCTGCGGCGTCACCCGCTCGGGATCGCGGTAGAAATAGATGCACCATATGGTGAGGACCATGCCGATCCAGAACAGCGGATCCCAGAACCAGCCGAGAACCAGCGAGGCCAGGAAGAAGGCCGCGATGAAGGGATAGCCCTCGCGGTGAATGGGCACGAATGTGTTGCGGACGGTATCGAAAAGGCTCATCAATTATTCCTCGATTTCCCCACTACTTAGTGGAGAACACGGCGTTGGGCAAACGCCATTGTGCGCACTTGGTGTATAGAGGCCTATCTATTTTCCATCGGGATGAACCGGAGGTAAGTCATGACTTCTGATGTGCCTCAGGTCGAAATAATCGAGATCGGCGATAGCCGTGTGATCGTGCCGAAAGGCAAGCGGTGGGATGATTTCTTCCTCAATGGCCCGCGTGTGAGTGAGGATTTCATGGTTATGCGAGAGCAGCCGATGCAGGAGGAACGCGAGGTGTCCTGACAAGCATCGGATGACGGAAGAAGACGGAGCTAAACAAGGTGCCAGGCGATATCGTGCCAGTGGGGATTTGTTCGCTCGATCAGATTGATTTTCCACTGGCGGGGCCAGCCTTTGAAATAAAAGTTGGACAGCGGTCCATTAAATATGACCGCATCGTAGCCCGCCTCACTCAGCCGCCGGAACTCCACGATCCAATATGCCCAACTCGTCCTTCTCGCGCACCTGCCGCAGGCGCTCCTCGGCTTCGGTCGCCTCGCGCTGGCGATCCCACATGGAGGCGTAGAGGCCCTTCCTCTGTAGCAGCGAGCGGTGGGTGCCGCGTTCGGCGATCACACCATCCTTCAACACGATGATCTCGTCGGCCGTAATGACGGTGGACAGGCGGTGGGCGATGACGAGCGTGGTGCGGCCACGGCTGACGATATCAAGCGCCGACTGGATTTCCTGCTCGGTCGCCGTGTCGAGGGCCGAGGTCGCCTCGTCGAGAATGAGGATCGGCGGTGCTTTCAGAATGGTGCGGGCGATGGCGACGCGCTGTTTTTCGCCGCCCGAGAGCTTCAGGCCGCGCTCGCCGACCATCGACTGGTAGCCATCCGGCAGGAGCTTGATGAAATGGGAGATCTGCGCCAGCTCGGCCGCGCGCTCGACCTCCTCCTCGCTCGCCGACATGCGGCCATAGCGGATATTGTAGGCGATGGTATCGTTGAAGAGCACCGTATCCTGCGGCACCATGCCGATGACCCTGCGCAAGGATTCCTGCGTCACGTCGCGGACATCCTGCCCATCGACGGTGATCGCGCCGCCCTGAATGTCGTAGAAGCGGAAAAGCAGCCGCGAAATGGTGGATTTGCCCGCGCCTGAAGGGCCGACAATGGCGATGGTCTTGCCGGCCGGCACCTCGAAGCTGATGCCCTTGAGGATCGGACGGGCCGGATCATAGGCGAAACGCACATCGTCGAAGCGGATCGAACCGTCGGTTACGGCCAGCGGCTTCGCATCCGGCTTATCCTTCACCTCCTGCTCGACATCGAGAAGATCGAACATCTGCTCGATGTCAGTCAGGCCCTGCCGCACCTCGCGGTAGATGAAGCCGATGAAGTTGAGCGGCACCGACAATTGCATCAAGAGCGCGTTGATGAAGACGAAATCGCCCAGCGACTGCGTGCCGGCCATCACCTCGCGCGCCGACATCACCATCAGGATCGCCATGCCCGCGCCGAAGATCACCGCCTGGCCGAAGTTCAGCCAGCCGAGCGACGTCCAGGTCTTGGTCGCGGCCTCCTCGTAACGCGCCATGGCGCCATCGAAACGCCGCGCCTCCATGGCTTCGTTGCCGAAATATTTGACAGTCTCGAAATTCAGGAGCGAGTCGATCGCCTTGGTGTTGGCGTCGGTGTCGGAATCGTTCATCTCGCGGCGGATGTTGATGCGCCAGTCGCTCGCCTTGATGGTGAACCAGGTATAGAGCCAGACCGTGACGGCGACGACCGCGAGATACCAGAAGCCGTAGGCGAAGGCGAAGATCACCGCTGTCAGCGCGAATTCGAGAATCGTCGGCGCCGTGTTGAGGATCGTGAAGCGGACGATCGTCTCGATGCCCTTGGTGCCGCGCTCGATGACGCGCGACAGGCCGCCGGTGCGCCGCTCCAGATGGAAGCGCAGCGACAATTCATGCATATGCACGAAGGTCCTGAAAGCCAGCTGGCGCACGGCATATTGGCCGACGCTGGCGAAAAGCGCGTCGCGCAGTTGGTTCAGGCCCGCCTGCACGATACGCGCGACATTATAGGCAACAACCAGCATGACCGCGCCCAGGAACAGGACCGGGATATAATCCGGCGCCTGCATTTTGCCGTTCAGCGCATTCGTCGCCCATTTGAAGAAATAGGGAACGAGGATCAGCACGACCTTCGAGATGATGAGATAGAACGTCGCCCAGACGACGCGCATCTTCAGATCCGGCCGATCGTCCGGCCACATATAGGGCCAGAGATTGCGGATCGTCTGCAGGGTCTGGCCGGATTCGGCGGAAACGGTTTTGGTGCTTTTTCTAGTCGACATGATTTTCGAGCTTTATCCGCTGGTTGGCGCAGCAGTGGTCCATTTGGTTCAGCCGCATTTATGCGACGCCGAGCGATTCCGCTCGGCTGCAAAATGCTCCAGGCCGCTCAGATGGGTTCGGATCGTGGCCAGCGCGTGCGCGTTGACGCTATAGCGGGATGACTGGCGCTCGGGGCGGTAGTCGACCAGCCCCGCCTGCACCAGGACCTTCAGATGTTGCGAGACGGTCGATTGCGCGAGATCGACGGTCGAGACGATCTCCTTGCAGCAGCAGGCATCCTGCTGCATGAGGTGACGCAGGATGCGCAGCCGGACGCCATGCCCCAGCGCGGCATAGATGCGCGCGGCGCGAGCCTCCTCGCAATCACCGGCGGGCAGCGTTTCCAGATCGTAGCGGGAGCAATCTTTCATCGTAAATCGGCGATATACGATAAGACGTACTCCCGCAAGGCTTTGCGGGACCGAAGCGGTAAAGTTTTATTGCGATGTCTTCAGCCGATGCTGCACTTCCTCATCCGAAAGCGGCTCGTTCGGCATGGAGAACACCTGACCGGGCCAGATCAAATCAGGGTTTTTGATCTGATCCGCATTGGCGAGATAGATCGTCGTATAGCGCGTGCCCCGGCCATAGGTGCGCTTGGAAATCGTCCAGAGATTGTCACCCTTGCGGATGATGACCGAGCCGGCGACGTTTTTCAGCGGCTTGGCGGTCGCATCGCTCGCAGCGCCCATGGCGGATCCGGACGAAGCAGGCTGATCCGCCTGCGTGCCGGCGGCATCCCCTCCGGCTTTCGGTGCGACGGCCGAGATGTTCTCGCCCGCTTCGCGGCGGAACGGAACCCGCGCGCTGGCGATCACCGTGCCATCCTTTTCCGTCAAGTCGGCCCGGATGATGTAATCGCCGACGGCGAGCGGATGCTGGCTCTGCACCAGGAAACGGCCCGCCGGCGAAACGCCGTCGCTGCCGAGCATCGTATCATTGGCATAAACGGCGACGCGCTTGCCCTTGGTGGCCCTGCCGGCGACGAAGATCGTATTGCCCTCGATCTCGACCGCCTCCACCGCGATCGGCGCCTCTTGCTGCGGTTCGGCGGCGGGCTCAGGCGTGGCGGCCGCCGGATTTTGTCCAGGCGTCGCGAGCGCCTGATCGGCGGGCTTCTGCGTCGTCTCCGGCTGCGCATCCGACGATGCGGATGGCGGAAGCGGCTTGTCCTGCTTTGCATCGGCAGGTTCGGCGGAAACGGGCTTCTGCGCCTGCGGCGTGGTGATCATCCGGCTGGCCTGGCCCGGCTGCTCGACCAGCGCCAACACCTGCCCGCTCTCCTTGTCAGGCACGGAGACGACCGCGGTTTGCTCCGAAGTCGCCGCCTTGTTGTCGGTGCCGGTGGCGCGCAGCACCAGCTGATGGTCGCCAGGCTTCAGCGCCCGGTCGAGGGCGACGGCGAAATCGCCGTTTTCGGCCGCCCTGGCCGAGCCAAGGACGGTCGATCCCGCAACCACATCCACATTCGAGGAAGGCGCGGCCTTGCCGGCGATGACGACGGAGCCGTCCGGCTCGACCCGCAATATATCGAAGGACGGGACGGTGACGCCCGCCCGCTGATCGGCGGGAGGTGCAGCCTCCGGCGCCGGCGCCTCCGCTTGCGGCGCGTCGACCGGCGGCTTTGCAGGGGCAACTGCCGCCGCGGCGGGCGGCTCGCGCGGCGCTTCCGGCGTGGGGCCTGGGAGAACCCCGAAATAGGAAGCGATCCCGGCCGCGGCTATAACCGCAGCGAAGCCAAGCAGGGCATAGTGATTTTTCTGCATTTTCCCCGGTCCCTTTTCACTTCGATTTACAGCTTTTTGATCGGACCTACAAGAATGTGGGATGCCTTGCAGCTGGGTATTCGTATTCGCCTCTATGCGGAACCATCGCATTATAGAACTATCTCGGACCGGGTGCAAAAGTGCGTCCTGACGCAGGTTGCGGCCATGTAACGGCTTGACGGTTTCGGGGCGAACTGCCCTACTCCCGCCATGAGCAAGATTCGATCCATTTGCGTTTATTGCGGCTCGTCTCCGGGCCTTAATCCCCTCTACAAGCAATCGGGCAAGCTGCTCGGGCACTCGATCGCCGAACATGGGCTGGAACTCGTCTATGGCGGCGGCACGAAAGGCATCATGGGCGCCGTCGCAGACGGCGTAATGTCGGCCGGCGGCAAGGTGACGGGCATCATCCCGAAATTCCTGATGAACAAGGAAGCGACCGAGCACGCGCTCGGCCAGCTCAACGAGCTGATCGTCACCGACGACATGCACCAGCGCAAGCACCTGATGTTCCAGCGCTCCGATGCGTTCGTCACGCTGCCCGGCGGCATCGGCACGGTGGAGGAAATCGTCGAGATGATGACCTGGGCGCAGCTCGGCCATCACGAGAAGCCGATGGTTTTCGCCAATATCAACGGGTTCTGGGATCCGATGATCACGCTCATCGACCATATGAAAGCCGAAGGCTTCATCCATACGTCGCATCTGGTGAAGCCGCTGATCGTCGATCGCGCCGAGGACATCGTTCCAGCCATTCTCGAGGCCGCGGCCACCAGACCGTCGGAGGGCGACGAAGCGGTCATTGAACGGATGTAAATGGTGAATAGTGAATGGCAAAACCACCATTCACCATTTTACCATTCACTATTCACTGATAGAGGCGGGCATGGCGGATCAGACCCCAATCCAAGAACCCACCACTTTCTTCCGCGATGCCGGAATCGCTTCCTTCTATGCCTTCGACGACTTGGGAAACCGGACGGCGGCCGCCGAAGCGCGCTGGTCCTGGACCAGCTATTCCCTGGCCGATACGCGCGGACGCAAAACGATCGAGACGGCCGGCTATTTGCCGCCCGTCGTGAAGGAAAGCCTGCTTTCAGGCTCCGACCGCTATTACATCGAATATGAGGAGGGCTGGCTGTTCGGCGAAATGCCCGACATGCAGCACGAGCATTATGGCGATGGGCGCGCGCCGGGCTATTTCCGCTTTTCGTTCAATGCCGACCGTTTTGTCAGCGGCCGTCGGCATCCGTTGCAATCGGTGGACGACATTCGCCAGTCGCTCGACCAGAACCTTTTCAAGCCGGCCTCTCCGGCAAAACTTTTCGAGCGCATCGTGCGCCGCTTCCTCGAAAGACTGAAGCTGCAGCTCTCCGATCTTTCGGAAAAGCTCGATTCCATTGAGGACCACATCGTCGGCGATGCTTGGGAAGACCAGAGCGAGCGGCTGGCGCCCGTCCGGCGGCAGATCGTCGCCTCGCACCGCTACCTCTCGATCACCGCAAACCTGCTCCGGCATCTGGAATATGCCCATCGCAAGGAATTTCCGGAGGAGCTCGCCGATATCGTGGAGAACCTCTCTCAGCGGGCAGCCGCCCTGCATCAGGAGGGCGAACAGCTGCAGGTGCGGGCGCGGCTTTTGCAGGAAGAGCTGATGGCCAAGCTCGCCCAGCGGTCGAACGAGCTCCTCTATGTGCTTTCTGTGATGACCGCGGTGCTTCTTCCCTCGACCGTGATCTCCGGCTTCTTCGGGATGAATTTGTCGGGTATTCCCTTTACCGATGAGGCGCACGGTTTCTGGACCGTGGTGATCCTCGGTCTCGCCATCTCGACCATCGTGCTGCTGATCGTCCGGCGGATCGGGCGATCGGGGCGGTGAAAACAGTGAGGTAGGGAATAGGGAGATAGGGAAAATTATCTCACTGCCTCACTATTCCCTACTCCCTTCTTCCGCGCTTCCGCCAGGCTCGACCAGGTGTAGATCGCGAGGCCGGCCCAGATCAGGGCGAAGGCCACGAACTGGACCGTCGAGAACGGCTCCTTGAACCAGAAGACGGCGATCAGGAAGATCAGCGTCGGGCCGATATATTGCATGATGCCGATGGTGGTGTAGCGCAGGAGCTTGGCGCCGAAGGCATAGCAGATGAGCGGCACCGCCGTTACGGGCCCGGCCATCGACAGGATAAAGACGTCCCAGGACGAACCGGCGGCGAAATGGTCCTGGCCATGGCCGATCAGCCACAGGATATAGCCGAGCGCTGGGATGGAGAGGATCAGCACCTCCAGCATGAAGCCCTGCGACGGGCCGATCGGCAGCGTCTTGCGCAGGAAGCCGTAGAAGCCGAAGCTTAGCGCCAGGGCGAGCGAAACCCATGGCAGGCCGCCAGCCTTGACGGTCAACAGGACGACAGCGGCTGCCGCCAGGCCGACCGCCACCATCTGCGCCCGGTTGAGCCGCTCGTTGAGGAACAGCGCGCCCAGGACGACATTGATCATCGGGTTGATGTAATAGCCGAGCGCCGTCTCGAGCGTCCGGTCCACCGAGATCGCCCAGACATAGATACCCCAGTTGACCGTGATCAGGCCAGCGGTGAGGCAGGCCATCAGCAACGTGCGAGGATTGCGCAGTGCGGCGGCGATATCGGCCGTACGCCCCATGAGGAAAAGCAGGAGCGCGGCGACGGGAACCGACCAGACGATGCGATGCGCCACCACTTCGGTGGCGGGAATATGCGTCACCAGCTTCATGTAAAGCGGCAGGAAACCCCACATAAGGTAAGCGGCAAGCGCAAAGGAAAAGCCGCGAGCGCCGTCCGACATCTGGCCACGGGCAAGCGTATTATCGGTCATGGAAGTGCCTCATCCCGTTCTCCCGCGCGCATCGCGCGGAGGGTAGACCGCGCTCTTGCGCCCAACTCGGCATGAAATCCATTCAATTATGCTGATAAAGGCATCAATTCTGTTGATCAGCCCCTACTCCGCCGCGACCTGCCCGGCCATCTCGCGGTTCTTCATCAGCTTGTAGACGACGGAATCCATCAGCGCCTGGAAGGAGGCGTCGATGATGTTGTCCGAGACGCCGACCGTGCGCCAGCGCGCGCCGGTGGCATCATGGGATTCGATCAGGACGCGGGTGGTGGCCTCGGTGCCGCCATTCAGGATGCGCACCTTGAAATCCGCCAGCTCCATATCCTCTATCTCGCTCTGGTAGCGGCCGAGATCCTTGCGCAGCGCGATGTCGAGCGCATTGACCGGCCCGTGCCCCTCGGCAACGGACATGCGCATCTCCCCGTCGATCTCGACCTTGACCACCGCCTCGGAGACGGTCTTGATCAGGCCGTTGGCGTCATACCGCCGCTCCACCATGCAGCGGAAGGAATGGACATTGAAGAACAGCGGGATGGCGCCGAGAAGCCCACGCGCCAGAAGCTCGAAGCTCGCATCCGCGCTTTCATAGGCATAGCCCGCTGCCTCGCGCTCCTTGACGAGCGCGATGAGCGTATCGAGACGCGGATCGTCCTTGGCGACCTTGACGCCGCGGCGCTCGAGCTCGGCGATGAAATTGGACTTTCCGCCCTGGTCGGAAACCATGACGCGGCGGCGGTTGCCGACCGCTTCCGGCGGCACATGCTCATAGGTGGCCGGCTCCTTGATCAGCGCCGAGGCATGAATGCCGGCCTTGGTGGCGAAAGCCGAGGTGCCGGCATAGGCCGCCTGCTCGTCCGGCGCGCGGTTCAGGATATCATCGAAAGTGTGCGACAGACGCGTGATCCCGGCAAGCGCCTCGGCGCTGATGCCCGTCTCGAACCGGTCGGCCCAATAGGGCTTCAGCATCAGCGTCGGGATCAGCGTCACGAGATTGGCGTTGCCGCAGCGCTCGCCGATGCCGTTAAGCGTGCCCTGCACCTGGCGCACCCCGGCGTCGATTGCCGCAAGCGAGACGGCGACCGCCTGCTCGGTGTCGTCATGGGCGTGGATACCCAGCCTTTCGCCCGGCACCACCTTCCTGACCGCATTGACGATCTCCGCCACCTCTCCCGGCTGCGTGCCGCCATTGGTATCGCAGAGCACCACCCAGCGCGCACCCGCCTCATAGGCCGTCGCCGCGCAGGCAAGGGCGTATTCCGGATTGGCCTTGTAGCCATCGAAGAAATGCTCGCAATCGACCATCGCCTCCTTGCCGGCCATGCGGGCGGCGGTGACGGAGGCGGTGATCGCCTCCAGGTTTTCCTCATTGGTGCAGCCGAGCGCCACCTTCACATGGTAATCCCAGCTCTTGGCGACGAAGCAGACGGCATCGCAGGCCGATTGCAGGAGCGCCGACAGGCCGGGATCATTCGAGGCGGAGACGCCTGCCCGCTTGGTCATGCCGAAGGCGACGAATTTGGCGCGCGCGGTCTGCCGGCGCTTGAAAAAAGCCGTATCGGTGGGGTTCGCCCCGGGATAGCCGCCCTCGACATAATCGACACCGAACTCATCGAGCATGGCGGCAACCGCCTTCTTGGCCTCGATGGAAAAATCGATGCCCGGCGTCTGCTGGCCGTCCCGCAGGGTCGTGTCGTAGAGGTAGATACGTTCTTTTTTCACTATTTCCGCTCCTCAAGAGCCTGGTTCATTTCCAGTTCTGCAAATCGCCCGCCTCTTATCACGAAAGCGGCCACTGATCCGTGTCATGGTCGGGATGCTGGTAGGAGACGAGCGTATTCAGGAACTCGGCCGATTGGGTGTCTTCCATCGTCTCATGCCCGGGGAGCCGCCAGAGATTGTCGACATAGGGCAATTTGCCCTCCGTTCCCCATTGCACGACCGGCTCGATCTCCTCGGGCGCATCGAAGGCGCCGATGGCGAGCGCAACACCGTCCGGCGCCTCATAGGTGAGCGGCGTGCCGCACTCGGCGCAGAAGCCGCGCTTGACGTGGTTGGAGGACTGGAAGTGCTTGGGCTCGCCGCGCGTCCAGGCCAAATCCGCCTCGCGGACGGAGACGAGCGGCGCATAGAAGCTGCCGAACGCCTTCTGGCACATGCGGCAATGGCAGATCGAACCGTCGCCCAGCTTTCCTTCGACGCGGAAGCGAACGGCGCCGCACTGGCAGCCGCCCGTGTAAACGGGCCTGTTGTCGAGGGTCATTGCAAAATCTCCTCCGTTTCAGCGGCCGCCGTCACGATATGTTGGCAGACGCCGTCGATGTCGCGGATGACATCATCGTTCCAGAAGCGCAGGATGGTGTAGCCACGGCTCTGGAGATGGGCCGTCCGCCTTTCATCATCAGCCATCTGTTCTGGCGATCCATGATGACTTCCATCGATTTCAACGATCAAATGGTGTGTTGGGCAAACAAAGTCGGCAATTGGCGCTGCACATTGATGAAAGCGTAATCTCCCCCCTTGCGGTGGAGATGGCCGGCAGGCCAGAGGGGGGCGCTGTCCCACCAGCATTTGTGCTGAATGGCAGAGACCCGTCACCTCTTCACCTCCCAAGTCGTCACGCGCTCGCCCGTCGCTGGATCCTTGCCGTCCTTGAGCTGTATGCCCTTTTCCAGCAGTTCGCTGCGGATGCGGTCTGCCTCGGCGAAGTTCTTCTCACGCAGGTAGAACAGGCGCTCGTCAATTTTAGCCTGAATATCATCAGGTTCGTTGGATGAGCTGTCTATTTTATCAAATGAAACAAACCCATCTGCCTCATCAATGTTGAACACCAGTCCTTGTGACGAAATGGTGGTGTTTGCCTGCTGGATAGCTGCTGAATCAAAATTCGCTGATGCAGCTTGCACTTTCGAGATCAACTGCCGGTGTTCAGAAAACCGCGCAATTGGAGCAGTTCCAGAAGCTGAATTCGTGAGCAAAGCTCCGATATTTCTAAGTGAGAACAAACCCAAAAAATGAGCCGCATTCAATAGATGAATTTTGGTGTCATCGTTGGACGATGCTTCATGATAAAGTGCTCTTATCCCGGTTATGGCTCCAACTGTGTTCAAGTCATCAAGAAGGGGTGAAATCACCCTTGGATCAATCGGTGGCCGACTATTCGTCAACAATCTTGATTCAAACTCTCCCAACAATACACCATCAAAGACACATGCAGCCCAATCAGCCAATTCCGATCTTGCGGCGGTTAGTTTTTCCAAGGTCCAGTTAATTGGCTGTCGGTAATGCGTCAGGAGCATAGCCAAACGCATGGATGCACCTGACCAGTCGTTCAACAGTTCTCGAATCGTCACGAAGTTCCCCAGGCTCTTCGACATCTTCTGGCCCTCGACCTGAAGAAAACCGTTGTGCATCCAGATATTGGCCATGCGATCGGAGCCGAGCGCGCAGCAGGATTGGGCGATCTCGTTTTCATGATGCGGGAAGACGAGGTCGATGCCGCCGGCATGGATGTCGAAGACGTTCTTTTCAGGATCATCGCATTGGAGCCCGCCGCCAAACGGCTGAAGCAGCTTGGCCATCGACATGGCCGAGCACTCGATATGCCAGCCGGGGCGGCCGGGAACCTCAATACCGGCGGGCGAAGGCCAGCCGGGTTCGCCCGCCTTCGCCGGCTTCCACAGGACGAAATCCATCTCGTCGCGCTTGTAGGAGGCGACATCGACGCGCGCGCCGGCGATCATCTCGTCGAGCGAGCGGCGGGCCAGCGCACCGTAGCGCGGCAGACCCTTTGCCCCGTTCATCGAGGAGACGGAGAAGAGCACGTGATCGTCGGCGACATAGGCGAAGCCGCGCTTGACCAGCCGGTCGATCATGGCGCGCATCTCATCGAGCGTTTCGGTGGCGCGCGGCTGGCTCGTCGGGGCAAGGCAGCCGAGAGCCGCCACATCCGCCTGGAACTGGGCGTTGGTGGTTTCGGTCACCTTGCGGATCGCCTCGTTCAGCGGCAGATCGGGATAATCACGCGCGGCTCGGGCGTTGATCTTGTCATCGACGTCGGTGATGTTGCGCGCATAGTTGACGTGATCCTCGCCATAGAGATGGCGCAGCAGGCGGAACAGCACGTCGAAGACGATGACGGGGCGCGCATTGCCTATATGGGCGTAGTCATAGACCGTGGGGCCGCAGACATACATGCGCACATTCTCCCGGTCGACGGGCAAGAATTCCTCCTTCTCGTGCGTCAGCGTATTATAAAGGCGCAGATGCGGCGCGTTATCGCTCATTCAAATCCCCATAACATTCACGCAAGTCCGGACGGAAAACCGGTTTCCATTTTTCCTGGACCTGCTCAAGCCCGGACCAACATAACGGCTCTGGCCGGCTGGCCGGGGCGTTTGTCATCTTTTCAGGGAGTTAAGGAGACGAAAACGGCCGGGCCAGCAGGCTGCTAGCCTATAATGATCACACAAATGCAAATCGTCGTTGCGGATGGCGTTTTCATGGGACGCACTTATCCCCGCCTCCGCTCTCGCCGTCAAGAGCAATTCCCAAAAGGCGGAGCGATGGTTTCCAAACGCTCTTTTTCGAACTTTTCAGGGATTGGCCCGTTGTCCTGATGACAAGCCCGATAATGCTGCATTTTTGCAACAGGGCGCATGGTTAACCCGAATTAACCCGAATTCCCCAAAACCGGCGAGAAACAGCCTTTTTTCAGTCTGATTCCGACGAAGAATAGGGATTTGTTAATGTGAGGAAGGAGCCCGAAATGACCAAAAAAGCCTTAACACCACGACAAGACAGGCTGACGGACCAATATCGCGAGATCGGACCGGCGGCGCTCGTCGCGGCCCTGCTTGCCGCCCCGCGCAGCCATTCGGACGCGCGCAACGACAACCGCCGCCCGTCGATCTTGGCCAACAAGAAATCGGCTTAAAAGCCTGATCTCAAAAAGTTTCAGGCTTTTTGGATGAGGATCAAGCGGCATAAACCTTTAGCAGGCTGATGCCGATCCCGGCCATGACAAGGCCGATCAGTCCATCGAGAATGCGCCACGCCGCGGGCCTGGCGAATACAGGCTGGAGCAGACGCGCCCCATAGCCGAGCCCGAAGAACCAGACGAAGGACGCGACGGCCGCGCCCGCGCCATAGGCGATGCGGCTCACCCCTTCAAAACGGGCCGAAAGGCTGCCGAGCAGCAGCACCGTATCGAGATAGACATGCGGATTAAGGAAGGTGAGCGCCAGGCAGGTGGCAACCGCCGCCTTCAGGCTGGTTTCGCCTTTGCCTTTCGCCTCCATCGCCTCCGGCTTGACCGAGCGGCGAAACGCCACGAAAGCGTAGTAGAACAGGAAGGCCGCGCCGCCAAGCGTCACCGCCGCGATCAGCCCCGGCGATTGCGCGAGCAGCGTTCCAAGACCCGCCACGCCTGCGGCGATCAAGAGTGCATCGGACAGGGCGCAGATCAGGCACAGAACGAAGACATGCTGGCGAAGAAGCCCCTGGCGCAGGATATAAGCGTTCTGCGCCCCGATGGCGATGATGAGCGAGGCCCCCAGAAGGAAGCCGGAAAGAGCGGCTGAGAACATTCCGGATCCTAGCGCTTTCCACTTTGAGGCGGAGATGCTGGCGGGACAGCGCCCCCTTCTGGCCTGCCGGCCATCTCCCCCGCAAGGGGGAAGATTGGCAGATATAGCTTTTGCCGCTCATCCTTTAATGCCTGCGATTGATGCGGAGCATCGATGAAGGTGCGATCTCCCCCCTTGTGGGGGAGATGTCCGGCAGGACAGAGGGGAGCGTCTAGCGATTCCATCAAAACACAATCACTCTAAAACGGGTCGAACGATCAAAACATCGAGAGCTGGCCGCCGGAATCGTCTTCCGGCTCCGGCTTCTTGCCGTTTCTTGGCTTTCCGGCCGGCGCCGTCAAGTCCTCTTCCACCCGCTCCTGGATGTCGGGGCTGGTATTGCTCACTTTGTTGACCTTGTCGGAAACGGGAACGGCCTCGAAGAAATCCGGCGCGGCGGGTCGCATCAGATGGGCGACATCGCGCGGCAGGTTGTTCTTGCAGTCGAGCCAGAGGCCGAAATCCTCAGGGTTGATGACCACCGGCATGCGCTCGTGGATCGGGCGCAGGGTTTCGTTGGCGCCGGTCGTCAGAATACCGCCGGTGTCGATCTCGGACCCGTCAGCGCTCGACCAGGTCTCCATCAGCGCGGCGAAGGCGATCAGCCCGCCGCGGCGCGGGCGCACCCAATAGGCCTGCGCCCTGTTCTTTCCCTCCCGCCGCCACTCGTAGAAGCCGGAGGCCGGCACCAGGGCGCGCCGGTGATGCAGCGCGGCGCGGAAGGAATTCTTCACCGCCGCCGTCTCGCTGCGGATGTTGAACATCAGCGGAAAATCGTTGGGATCCTTGACCCAGCCCGGGATGAAGCCCCAGCGCGCCAGACGGCCCACCCGATCCGGGCGGTTCGAGCCCGGCGGCGGCAACTCGCCCGCCACCACCATCAGGATCGGCTGCGTCGGCGCGATGTTATAGCGCGGCGGGAAGTCCTCGCCGATGATGGCGGCGAGAAGCGCCTCCACCTCCTGCCTGCTCGCCGTCAATGAAAATCGTCCGCACATGACGGGCGATGTTCAGCCTTTTGACGCCCGGGTCAAGCCGCACCGCGCTCTCATCCTCATGAAATCCGGCTTGCCAATCCCTCCTGTCCGTCCTACCCCTACCGCCATGGCTATCATTCACGGCGTTTCGGTCATCTGCCGCAGCAAAGGGCGCTTCCTGCTGGTCGAGCGCGGGCGCGAACCCTGGAAGGGCTGGCTCGCCTTCCCCGGCGGGCGGCGCGAGGCCGATGAGACGCCGGAGGAAGCGGCGCGGCGCGAACTCATGGAAGAAACCGGGCTTGGGGCGGAGAAGCTCAGCCATTTTTCCACCGTCGACCTCAGCCAGGACCACGGCAGCGCCTATGAAACAAGCTATTATCTCGCCGTCTTCCGCGCCCATGGCGTGACCGGGGAGGCCGCGGCCGCCGACGACGCGGCGGCGATCCTGTGGCTCGATATCGAGGAAATGGCGAAAAGCCGCATCACGGCAAGCACCCTCACCGTCGCACGCGAGATCGTCCGCCTCGAAGATGGAAAGGCGTTTGCTTAGATCAGCTTACTTTCAGGCGCGTAACGCCGAAACTGCGAAGCGGCTTTCTGTTGGGATTGTTCCGGAACATTCGCATCACCACCAACGGTTAGACAAGGGCGGCCTTGTTTCCATCAAAAGAAGAACCGCCCCGCCGACACCGAGCGCGGGTATCATGCTTTCGCGTTAAGCCTGTTCCCGATTGGCATCTTGAAGCGGCCCTTGTTTCGCGGCAAAAGGGCGGGGAAAGGACGAGCCTCTTTGAAGCGAGCGTGGGTAGCGATATTGGCGGCGGGGTTGATGGCGTCGCCGGTGGCAGCGGCGACGGCGAACGAACCGCTTTATGAGACGAAGCTGATCCGGCTGGCGGAGGTTCTCGGTTCGCTTCACTATCTGCGCAATTTGTGCGGCGAACAGGGCAGCGAATGGCGAGACCGCATGAATGCCATTATTGCGGCAGAAAAGCCTGAAGAACCCAGGCGGACAAGGATTATCGCCAGTTTCAACCGTGGGTATCGGGCTTTCAGCGAGGTATACTCGAGCTGTACCGATTCGGCGGTTGCGGCGATTGACCGCTACATGAAGGAGGGGGAAGGCTTGTCGAACGAGATCGCCACGCGCTATGGCAATTAAGATGGCGTTAACTGTTGAAACCATTGGCGCCGCCAGGCGATTAAAATTGATGGTAATCTGTTAATGCGACATTAAGTAAGGCAAGGCTTCGGCTCTGCGACCTATAGGAATGATCGACGGCCTCTCTGGGCCTCGAGGAAAGAACCGGCATACGCCAAGGTGGAATGGATGGCACAAGCTCCAACCGATCTCGACGAACTTATCGCACGCGAGAAAAAGCTTGCCGCGATCGAATATCAGAACGAAGTCTGGGCTGACGGCATTTCGGAAGGCATCGAACCCGAGATCCTGGCAGAAGCGGCTTTTGCGACGGCATTGACTGAACTGATCCGCGAGGCGGGCGACGAGGCCGCGCTGGCGCTCATCGAAAAGATGCGCGAGCAGATCATCTCGGGCGAGTTCCTCGCCGACCGCACCCTGCAATAGAACGGGGACAACCGGGCGGAGACCATTATCACGCCCGGCACATCGCGTTCCACTCCGGCGTTCCGGGTCGCGCCGCAAAGCTTCGCCCCCGCATTTTTGCCGTATCCGGCAAACGTTTATGTGGTTAAATATGGGCATTTCCGCCTCCTGACTTCTGTGACAGAAATGATGACGAGCCGCCTTTTCCCGCATGCCCTGCAGTCCGTTCCGCGTCTTGCGACGCTTGGCCTTTTCCTCTTTGCGGCCGGCGCGACAGCGCAGGCGCGCGCTCCCGAGGATCCGCAGCGGCTGCTGGCGCTGAGCGAAATTCAGCAGACGGTGCAGGCTCCGAGGAAAAGCACCACGGACGACACAAACCCGGCAACGCAGATCCCCCTGCCCGGTCCGCTCAATCAGGAACCCTCGCAATCTACGGAAAACCCTGAAAATCTCACCGACCCGGCCCGCCCGCAAATAAAGGAGAACGGCACGCCGCCGACGGTCGAATATGATTTCGACAAGCTGCCGGCGCCGGTGAAAGAAACGCGCCAGCGCATTCTCGAAGCGGCCAAATCGGGCGATATCGAAGCCCTGCGCCCGCTGATCGGCACCGGCGACGAGATGACCGCGCTCTCGCTCAGCGGGTATGAGGGCGACCCGATCGACTATCTCAAGGGCATTTCCGGCGATGACAAGGGGCAGGAGGTGCTGGCCATCCTCGTTGACCTCCTGGAGACGGGCTATGTGCATCTCGATGCCGGCGGCACGAACGATCTCTATGTCTGGCCCTATTTCTTCGCCTATCCGATCGACAAGCTCACCCCGCCGCAGATGGTGGAGCTCTACCAGATCATCACCGCCGGCGATTATGACGACATGAAGTCCTTCGGCGCCTATATCTTCTACCGCATCGGCATCAGCCCGGACGGGAAGTGGCAGTTCTTCGTGGCGGGGGATTAGTGGAATCGGATTGATGTCCGACCGCTGGTGGCGCGGCGATGTTCCGTCAAAACAGGAACCGCGATAGCGCCTATTTCAGTTCCTCCACCAGATCGACCAGCTCGGAAATCCGGCCGAGCCGCCGGAAACGCGGCGCTTCGACCGGCTCCTCGGCATGCTCCAGCGTCCAGGTCAGGTCGTGCGGGATATAGATGCCCCAGCTGCCTGCCTCGATCGCCGGGACGATATCCGATTTCAGCGAATTGCCGACCATCATGGCATGGGCCGGGCCGTCGCCATGGCGGGCGAAGACCCGCTCATAGGTCGACGCTTCCTTGCTGCTGACGATCTCCACCGCGTCGAAGAACTCGCCGAGACCCGATTGCGCCAGCTTGCGCTCCTGGTCGAACAAATCGCCCTTGGTGATCATGATCATGCGATAGGAGCCGGCGAGACGTTCCAGCGTCTCGCGCACGGAGGGAAGGGTTTCGACGGGATGGCTCAACATCTCGCGTCCCGCATCCAGGATTTTCCGGATGACATGGGCAGGCGCCCTGCCCTCGGTCACCTCGATCGCCGTCTCGATCATCGAGAGCGTAAAGCCCTTGATGCCGAAGCCGTAGAGCTGGAGATTGCGGCGCTCTGCCTCGAGGAGCCGCTGGGTCAGATGCTCCTTTTCGGCATAATCGGCCAGAAAGGATGCGAAGCGCTCCTCCGTCAGCCGGAAGAACTGTTCGTTCTGCCAGAGCGTGTCATCGGCATCGAAGCCGATGGTGGAGAGGGATCGTTTGGCCATCATGAGAACAGCGCACCTTCAGATGGAAGCGTTGGCGGGACAGCGCCCCCCTCTGGCCTGCCGGCCAGAGGGGGGCGCCTAGCGATGACATCAAAACAAAACCCACTCTCTCTAACTAAAGAATGCCGCTCAGGGCTCCATGATGCTTGCTGGGTTCGAACTCGACAATATCATAGCGCGCGAGGCCGTGCTGCCGGAACGGGTCCTCAGCAAGGATTTCATCGAGCTTCGCGCGGCTCACCTTGCCGCTGGCCAGGATGACGCCGCCATCGCGCGGGTTCTTCGGCCCGGAGGCCAGGAAGATCTCCCTGGCGTAATAAATATCGAGAAACTCACGGTGGAGCCTGAGATACTCCTCGATCTCGGTCAGGGGCTTCACGTAGGTCATGCTGATGATGTACATGCACTTGTCTCCCGCTTGGGATGAAAACCTACCGCCTCGGCAGCGCCTCGACGAATTCCACCGGCTCGCCCTGTGACGGCGTGACGATCTCGCCTTCCCACATCACTTTCAGCCCGCGAACGAAGGTGCCGACCGGCCAGCCGGTGACGGTCTTGCCGTCATAGGGCGTCCAGCCGGCGCGCGAGCCGGCCTGGGCATGGGTAATGGTTTCGCGGCGCTTGAGATCCACGATCGTCAGGTCCGCATCATAGCCGACGGCAATGCGGCCCTTGCGCGCCATGCCGAAAATGCGGTTAGGGCCATGGGAGGTCAGATCGACGAAGCGCTCGATCGAAAGCCGGCCGGCATTGACGTGGTCGAGCATGATCGGCACCAGCGTCTGCACCCCGGTCATGCCCGAAGGCGAGGCCGGATAGGGCTTCTGCTTTTCTTCCAGCGTGTGCGGCGCGTGGTCGGAGCCGAGCACATCGACGATGCCCTGCCCGACGCCATGCCAGATGCCGTCGCGGTGGCGTGCTTCGCGCACCGGCGGGTTCATCTGGATGAGATTGCCGAGCGTCTTGTAATCCTCGGCGTCGAGGGTGAGATGATGCGGCGTCGCCTCGCAGGTCGCCACATCCTTGTGACCTTTCAGGAATTCGATCTCCTCGGCGGTCGAGATATGCAGCACATGGATGCGCGCGCCGGTCTCGCGGGCGATGCGCACCAGCCGCTCGGTGCAGGAAAGGGCGGCGATCTCGTCGCGCCAGACCGGGTGGCTGGACGGATCGCCCTGCAGACGCAGGCCTTCGCGCTCGCGCAGGCGGAACTCGTCCTCCGAATGGAAGGCGGCGCGGCGGCGCGTGTTCTTCAGGATCGAGCGCACGCCTTCATCGTCCTCGACCAGCAGATCGCCGGTTGAGGAGCCCATGAACACCTTGATGCCCGCCGCACCCGGCAGGCGCTCTAGCTCGGCCACGTCCCTGGCGTTGTCGCGCGTGCCGCCGACCCAGAAGGCGAAATCGCAATGCATGCGGTAGCGGCCGCGCTGGACCTTGTCTTCAAGCATCTCGGCGGACGTGGTCAGCGGCTTGGTGTTGGGCATCTCGAAGACGGCGGTGACGCCGCCCAGCACGGCGGCGCGGGAACCCGTCTCCAGATCCTCCTTATGCTCCAGCCCCGGCTCGCGGAAATGCACCTGGCTGTCGACTACGCCCGGCAGGATATGCAGGCCCGTGCAATCGATGATCTGGCCCGCCGATCTTTCATCGAGGCTGCCGATGGCGGCGATTCGGCCGTCACGGATGCCGATGTCGCGCAGGCCCTTCCCGTCCTGATTGACCAGCGTTCCGCCCTTCAGGATCGTGTCGAAAGTCTCTGCCATTGCGCTCACTCCGGTCTTGCGGCCTCTTCTCTTGCGGCTTACGTAACATGGGTTGGAAAGGCAAGGGTGAAGGCATGACAGCACAGTCCGTAAACGTGAGCGGCCGGGCGCTCGTCCAGGTCACCGGCGAGGATGCGGAGAAATTCCTGCAGGCCATCATCACTACCGATCTCGATGATTTGAAACCAGGCGAGTTGAAACCCGGCGCGCTGCTGACGCCGCAGGGCAAGATCCTGTTCGACTTTCTCGTCACGCGCATCGACGGGGGCTTGCGCTTCGATCTCCCAATGCCCCAAGCGGCCGATTTCGCCAAGCGGCTGACGCTCTACCGGCTGCGTTCGAAAGCGGAAATTACATTGGAAAATGAATCGCCTGTCAGTGTTTCCTGGCAAAATGATTCCGGTTTTTCACAAAATTCGGTGGTACGCGATTGCCGTTTCCCTGCAGAATTGAAGGTCATGCGCCATTATGGCGTACCCGGCGGTACGGCTGACGAGGCGGCATGGACTGGTTTACGCATCGCCCATGGCGTGGCGGAGGCCGGCCACGATTATGCGCTCGGCGATGCTTTCCCGCATGACGTCAATCTCGACCAGACGGGCGGCGTCTCGTTCCGCAAGGGATGCTTCATCGGGCAGGAGGTCGTGTCGCGGATGCAGCATCGCGGCACCGCGCGGCGCCGCGTGCTGATCGCGACGGGCGATGGTGATCTTCCCGCCGCCGGCACGCCGCTCACTGCAGGCGGGCGCGAGATCGGCACGCTCGGCAGCGTCGTCGGCAATAGCGGATTGGCGCTCGCGCGCATCGACCGGGTGAAGGAGGCGATGGATCAGGGCACGCCGATCCTTGCCGGCGATGTGGCGGTGACGCTCGCCATCCCGCCGCAAGCGCGGTTCGGCTTTCCCGAACAGGCCTCCGAGAACGCCTGATGGCCGCGGACAAGTTGGCGGCAAGCGGCAAGATACGGGCATGGCAGCGCATGCTGTCGGGGCGCAGGCTCGACCTGCTCGACCCCTCGCCGCTGGACGTCGAGATATCCGACATCGCGCATGGGCTGTCGCGGGTGGCGCGCTGGAACGGCCAGACCGAGGGGGACCATGCCTTTTCCGTGGCGCAGCACTCGCTGCTGGTAGAACAGATCTTCACGCGGATCGAGCCCGACGCCTCGCCCGAGCGGCGGATGACGGCGCTGCTGCACGACGCGCCGGAATATGTGATCGGCGACATGATCTCGCCCTTCAAGGCGGTTGTCGGCGGTGGCTACAAGGCGATCGAAACGCGGCTGCAGGCGGCCATCCATTTGCGTTTTTCGCTGCCCGCCACGATGCCGGCGCCTTTGAAGGCGCAGATCAAGCGGGCCGACCAGATCGCCGCCTTTTTCGAGGCGACGCGGCTTGCCGGCTTCACGGACAGCGAAGCGGTGCGTTTTTTCGGCCGGCCGCGCGGAATCGACCCGCAGGGGCTGGATATTTCTCCAAGACCGACGCAAAACGTTCAGAAGGATTTTCTCGACCGTTTCTTCGCGCTCGAAGCGGCGCGCAGCGAAAAATAGGTTTAACGATGCCGCATATCGTCGTCTCACCGCTCTCGCGCCTTGGCGAGACCGCGCAGTTCCACCGGCCGCGTGACATGGTAACGCTGATCAATATGGGCACGCTGGTCGAACGACCGGAATGCATCGAGGCCGACCGGCACCTGTTTCTCGGCTTCAACGATATCGTTGAGGAGATGCCGGGAATGACCCTGCCCGCCGCGGAGCATGTGGAAAAGCTGATCGGCTTTGGCAATCGCTGGGACCGGCAGGCGCCGCTGCTCATCCATTGCTTTGCGGGCATCTCACGCTCCACCGCGGCCGCCTATATCGTAGCGAGCGCGCTCGATCCCGATATGGACGCGGTCAGGCTTGCCAGCCTCCTGCGCGAGCGCGCGCCTTCGGCCACACCGAACATCCGGCTCGTAACGCTTGCGGACGATCTCCTTGGACGCGGCGGACGGATGGTCGATGCGGTCAGCGCGATCGGCCGGGGGGCGGAGGCGTTCGAGGGCGTGCCGTTCGTGCTGCCGTTGGGGGTTTAGAGCGATATGTTCAAACAGGATCGCCGTCACACCCCCCTCTGCCCTGCCGGCCATCTCCGTTCTCTCCAGTCGTCATCCTCGGGCTTGCCCCGAGGATCCACGGCAAGGGGGCGGAAACGGTATTATCATCCGCAATGGGAACATGAATCCTCCGCCCAGATATTGGTCATATCTTCTGGTTGGAATGCGTCGGTCCGGTACGACCGTCAGTGCTCCCTAGCCGTGGATCCTCGGGTCAAGCCCGAGGATGACGACTGGAGGGGCTGGGAGATGCCCGGCAGGGCAGAGGGGGGTATCGCCACGGCAACACTTCCACCCAAGGACATCGGGGTCTAATGCCGCCGCGCGCCACCGCCGTCGAGATCGGCCTCTCCGCGGCGATCGTCGCGGTGGCTGAGAACGATCCACTCATCCTCTGCACGCCCGAGAGCAGCACATCGGAGTTTTTCAGCCGCATGATCTTACCCGAAAAGTCTGCAACTTTTCGGCATCATTCTTTGGACGGCCTGCCCTTCGGCCCGTTCGACCCCCTCGCCCACCGCACGCTCGAAACGGGCCTGCGCGCCTGGGTGAGCGAACAGACACAATTGAAGCTCGGCTATGTCGAGCAGCTTTACACTTTCGGCGACCGGGGCCGCTACAAGACCCCGATAGAGGACGGCGCCCATGTCGTCTCCATCGGCTATCTCGCGCTGACCCGCGCCACGCTTGCCGAAGATAGGAGCCCGGCCGCGCAATCCGGGCGCTGGCGGGAATGGTACGCCTTCCTGCCATGGGAGGACTGGCGCGGCGGCAAGCCGGCGTTGATTGATGAGAGCATCCTGCCCGCTCTCAAGCGCTGGGCGGGAGAGAAGGAGAGGCCGGCGCAGGCCGAGCCTCGGGCGCAGCGTCTCCTGCCGCGGCTGACGCGCCTTCGCCTGGCATTCGGCCTCGACGGCGTTCCCTGGGACGAGGAGCGCGTGCTCGAACGTTATGAGCTGCTCTATGAGGCGGGGCTGGTCGAGGAAGCCTATAATGACGGCAATGCGCCCCATCCGCCGGCGCCGCTCGGGCGCGCCATGGCCTTCGACCACCGGCGCATCCTGGCAACCGCCATCGCACGGCTGCGCGGCAAGCTCAAATATCGCCCGGTTATCTTCGAGCTGATGCCGCCTGATTTCACGCTGACGGCGCTCCAGGAAACGGTCGAGGCGATCTCCGGTCGCCATCTGCACAAGCAGAATTTCCGCCGCCTGGTCGAAAGCGCCGAACTGGTGGAGCCAACCGGCGCAACGCTGACACAGAGCCGCGGTCGCCCCGCCGCACTCTACCGCTTCCGCCACGAGGTGCTGGAGGAGCGGCCTGCTCCGGGGCTGCGGGTGGGGGTGAGGTAATATTTTTCCGGGTACAAGTGTCGTTCACCCCCCCTCTGGCCTGCTTGGAGGGGGTAATATTTTGATGGAAAACGACGGCGGGACAGCGCCCCCCTCTGCCCTGCCGGGCATCTCCCCCGCAAGGGGGAGATTGGCTGTCATTGGCGACGCCGTTTTATCCTGCAGGGTTGATGATTGGCGAAAACGGAACTGATAGCTGATCTCCCCCCCTTGCGGGGGAGATGGGCGGCAGCCAAGAGGGGGCGCTGTCCCGCCGTCGTTCTGATTTCAACGTGGAGTGCTTCAGCTTTATTTCACTGGCTTCAACTCACCCAGCACCGTCGGAATCAGCTCCGACACGGTCGGATGGATGTGCACGGCGCGCTGCAGCGTCGTATAGGGCGCCTTGGCGTACATGATGTCGAGGATGGAGTGGATGGCCTCGTCGCCGCTGACGCCGAGAATGGAGGCGCCGAGGATCTGGCGCGTGTCGGCATCGACGATGATCTTCATGAAACCCTGCGATTCGCCACGCTCCACCGCGCGCGCCACCCGGGTCATCGGGCGCATGCCGACCAGGAGCCGTTTTCCTGATTTGCGGGCTTCCGTCTCGGTCATGCCGACGCGGCCGAGCGGCGGGTCGATATAGAGCGCATAGGCGGGCAACCGGTCGCTGACGCGACGGGGATCATCATCGAGCAGATTGGCCGCGACGATCTCGAAATCATTGTAGGACGTATGGGTGAAAGCGCCCTTGCCATTGCAATCGCCGAGCGCCCAGACACCCTCGACATTTGTCCGCAGCTGGTCGTCCACTTTGATATAGCCGCGCTCGTCGGTTTCAATCCCCGCCTTGTCGAGGCCGAGGTCGTCCGTGTTCGGTTGCCGTCCGACCGCCAGAAGGACATGCGAGGCCAGCACCTCCCTGTCGCCCGACCGGCAATCGACGCCGACGGCAATATCGGAGCCGCGCGGCGAAAAGCTGATGCATTCAGCATTGACGCGGACGTGAACGCCCTCCCCCTCCAATATCTCCCTGACCGAAATCGAGACGTCCTCATCCTCGCGGGCGACCAGATGCGGCTTCTTCTCCACCACCGTCACGGCGGCCCCGAAGCGGCGGTACATCTGCGCGAATTCCAGCGCGACATAGCTGCCGCCGATGATGACGAGATGGCGCGGCAGGATATCGAGATCGAGGACGGAGGTGTTGGTGAGATAGTCGATCCTGTCGACACCGGGCATATCGGGCACGAGCGCCCTGCCGCCGACATTGATGAAGATGCGGTCGGCAGAAAGCACCTCCTCGCCCACCCTGACCTCGTGAGCGGATTCAAAGCGCGCATGGCCGCGGATGACAGTGCAGCGCTCCATGTTCTCAAGCCAGGATTCCAGATTGCCGCGCGACTTGCCCGAGACGGCGTCCTTGCGGGCCTTGACCGCCTTCATATCCACCCCAACATCGCCCGCCAGGGTCACGCCATAGCTCGCCGCCCGGCGCGCCATATGGGCGGCATAGGCGCTGGCGACCAGCGTCTTGGTCGGCGTGCAGCCGGTGTTGACGCAGGTGCCGCCGATCAGCTTGCGCTCGATCAGCGCGACGTTCATGCCCGCCTCAGTCAGACGGCCGGCCAATGACGGACCCGCCTGCCCCGCGCCGATGATGATCGCATCGAACCGTCTCGCCATCAGATCGCCCTCACGATCAGGATCGCGGCGATGACGGCTATGGCATCTTCAAGAAGGGCCGCGGGCATGTCCCTGCGGAATGCCTTGGCCAGCCTAGCCCGGAATGCATATCCGCCGAGCGTTCCCAGCACGGCGCCGATGGCGCCGGCGACGAGACCGCCGATCCAGGCGCCTGCGGGAATGCCGATCGCAGCGCCGCATAGCGCACCGCTGGCGATGCGGCCGCCGAATGGAAACGGCATTTTCCGGCTCGGCGTGGTGGGCAACTGATCGGCAATCATTTCGCCGATCGCCGCCAGGCTCAGGACATATGGTGTCCAGGCATAGCCCAGGAAGGCAAGCCACGTGCCCTCAAGATTGAGATAGCCGAGATGAGCGGCCCAGCTTATCGCCGCCGGCGCGGTCATCGACCGCAAACCCGCAACGATGCCGATCATCAGCGCAAGAAGATAAATCGCCATTGCCTATCCCCGGTGAGCAGCCGAACCGTTCCAGCATGCGCCACCATAGCTCAAAATCGAACGGCGTGCATACAGGGCGACCATACACCCTTTGGCGGGAATCAGCCCCTATGGAAGGCGAGATGGACGCCGAGGCCGACAATCAGCGCCCCGCCCGCGCGCCGCATGAGGCGCTGTGCGCCGCTCGAGCGGCGCAGCCGGCCGACCACCGCTCCCGCCAGCAGCACCGAAGCGACATCGGTTAGGGAGAACATAAGATTGACGATGGTGCCGAGCAGGACGAACTGCATCCAGACGGGCCATGCGGCCGCCGGATCGATGAACTGCGGCAGGAACGCCATGAAGAAGATCGCCGTCTTGGGATTGAGAATTTCGACGGTCACGCTCTCGATGAAGGCGCGGCGTGCGGATTTGGGGGCAATGCCGGGAAGCGCGGCTTCCTCTCCCTGCGTCCTGGCGCGGAACAGCGAAATGCCCAGCCAGACCAGATAGGCCGCGCCGGCGAATTTCACCGCCATGTAGAGCATGGGTACGGCGTGGAAGAGCACCGACAGCCCGGCGGCCGCGGCGATCACATGAACATAGCCGCCGAGATGGATGCCGAGCGCCGCCATCAGGCCGGACCATCGCCCCCGCGCCATGGTCTGCGCCGCGGCATAGAGCATGGCAGGACCGGGAACGAAGGCGAAGAGCGCCGTCGTGGCGAGAAAGGCGATGAACAATTCGTGGGACGGCATTCGCTTGATCCGCAATTTCCGGTGGTCGAGCGCGGACTATAAGGCAGTTCTCATTTTGATGGAATCGCTCTGCTTCTTCACCCCCCTCTGGCCTGCCGGCCAGAGGGGGGTATCATGGCGCCAACGCTTTGCAGCTGATATCCGCCACTCACACCGCGGCCTGCCGTCCGTCGATTCCCGATTTCGCGAAGAGATCGGCGATCCAGTCGACGAAGGCCCGGACCTTACTGCTCAAATGCCGATTCGGCGGAAAGACGACGAAGAGCGGCATGGGATCCCGGTTCCAGTCGGCAAGGACCGGCCGCAGCGTGCCGTCGAGAAAGGGCTTGCGGGTCATGAGGTGCGGCGCCTGGATGACGCCCATTCCCGCCTCGCCGGCGGCGACATAGCTGATCGCCTCGTTGGCGGCGATGATATAGCGCCCGTTCACCTCCAGCCGCTCGCCATCCCGCTCGAAGAAGAAGGGCAGTTGCTGGCCGGTCTGCGCGCGGAAATAGGCGACGGTATAGTGATCCTGCTCAAGATCGCGCGGATGGCTCGGCTCTCCGAATTTCTCGACATAGGAGGGAGCCGCACAGGTGACGAAACTCATTTCCGCGATGCGCCTGGCGATCAGCGACTGATCGGAGATCGTCCCTCCGCGGATCGCGCAATCGACATTCTCCGCCAGAATATCGATAGGTCGGTCGGATACGCCGAGATCAATGCGGATATCCGGAAAGCGCGCGTGGAAATCCCACAACGCGGGAATAACGATGAGATTTGCCAGCGCGCCCGACATCTCCACCCGCACCCGCCCCTGCGGCAGCGCCTGCGACGTGGTCAGGCTGCTGTCCAGCTCTTCGAGATCGGCGAGTAGCCGAAGTGCGCGATCATAATAAAGCGCGCCTTCATGGGTCACCAGCACACGGCGCGTCGTCCGGTTCAGGAGCTTGGTGCGCAAATGCGCCTCCAGGCCCTGGATCAGCTTGGTGACGGTCGCCTTCGGCATGCCGAGCGATTCCGAGGCGCGCGAGAAATTACCGGCTTCCACGACCCGGATAAATGCGCGCATCGCGGCGAGCTGATCCATCCATCCATCCTTCCTTCCGGCATTCAGAAAATATCGTGATTGTTCACACACAGAAACAGTGTTGTGACTCAATTGGGACTTTTTACGGCGAAAAACAATACCATCTTAGGGCCACATTGTGCTCTGCAGCATTGCTCCTGACAAAATGCTGTCAGGAGGCCTGTGCGATAGAGAACCCAACAATATGTCTCTGCGGCCGCCATGGATGACGGCTCCAGAGACGGAGATCGAATATTATGGGAACGGTCTGGACAGAGGAGATGCTGGATAGCAATGCCGGTCCCGTGCCTGTGCGCATCTATCGCGGCGACACCCTTGTGAAGGCGCCGCCCCTGGTGCTGCATCTGCATGGCGGCGCGTTTCTCGGCGGCTCGCCCGCCTGCGGGCAATTGATTGCGACGCTGCTTGCCGAGGCCGGCGCGGTCGTGGTGGCGGCGGACTATTCCAACGCGGCCAAGGAGCCTTTCCCCGCGGCGCTCAAGTTCACTTACGAACTGCTGGGAGCCTTGTGCAAGGGACGTGGCGAACTGGCGAGCAAGAAATCCCCGCTCTTCGTCGCCGGCGAAGAGGCAGGAGGCAATCTCGCCGCCGGGCTGGCGCTGAAGGCGCGCGATGTGCATCTGGGCGGACTGCAGGGACAAATCCTGCTTTCCCCGATGCTGGATCCGAGCACGGCGACCGGTTCGTTCCGCAAGGCGGAAGCGGGAATGGGCAACTGCCAGTGGGCCGATGGCTGGAACCATTATCTCGGCTTCGCCAGCACGGCCTGCCACCCCTACGCGGCCCCGAGCTACTGCATGCGCCTTTCAGGCGTCGCCCCGGCGCTGGTGGTGACGGCGGAAGACGACCCGATGCGCGACGAGAGCGTAAACTATGCACGGCGCCTCAGAGAGGCAGGTGTCATGGTTCATGAACATATATTGGCCGGGAAAACCGGGTGGCCGGGTGCCTACAGCAGATGTGCGGCCCCCCGGCCGGATTGGGGGGGAGCCGTCCGCGGCTTTTTCACTGAGTTCTTCCAGGAAACCGGAGCCCTGCTCCACTGAACCAGATTTTCGCACTGCACCGGCGTTAAGAGCGCCATACGGAGAGACTGCTATGAAGTCGTTTGCCCCTCGCCGGCTCCTTTGGGGTGCCGGTCTCATCCTTGCTGCATCGGTTGCCGGTACAGCGCTCTACACCAATATGCCCGGCGGCGCCCAGGCGGAGACAAGCGCTGCCGCGCCTGCCGCCCCCCCGGCGGTACCGGTATCGGTCGCGACGGTCGAATCGCGCGACGTCACCATCTGGCAGGAATTTTCCGGCCGTCTCGAAGCGGTCGACCGCGTCGAGGTGCGTTCCCGCGTCGCCGGAGCCATCCAGTCGGTTCATTTCCGCGAAGGCGCCCTGGTCAAGAAGGGCGACCTGCTCGTCACCATAGATCCGGCACCTTTCGAGGCGGCGGTGGCGCGCGCGGAAGCCCAGGTCGAAGCCGCCCAGGCACGGGTGGAACTGACGAAACTCGAACTGGAGCGCGGGCGCAGGCTCGTCGCGTCCCGCACCGTTTCGCAAAGCGACCTCGACCAGCGCCTCAGCGCATCGCACGAGGCGGAAGCGAGCCTCAGATCAGCGGAAGCCGCGCTCCAGTCGGCACGCCTCGACCTCGGCTACACCGAGGTGCGAGCGCCGATCGACGGCCGCGCCGGCAGGATCGAGATCACATCAGGCAATCTGGTGGCGGCAGGATCGGGTTCGCCTGTTCTGACGACGCTCGTCTCGGTCGATCCGATCTATGCGAGCTTCGACGTGAACGAGGAACTGGTCGCCAAAGCACTTGCCGAGCTCCCGGCGACCAAGAACGGCGCGCCGGCCGTTGAGCGGATCCCGGTGCGCATCGGCACGTCGGGCAATGCAGCCGCACCTATCGAGGGGCATCTGCAGCTCATCAACAACGAGGTCGATACAGCAAGCGGGACGGTGCGCGTCCGCGCGGTGCTCGACAATGCAGGCGGACGGCTGATCCCCGGCCAGTTCGCCCGCATCGAGATGGGCGAGCCCCGCCCCGAACGCCATCTGATGATCAGCGAGCGGGCGATCGGCACCGACCAGGACAAGAAATTCGTCCTCGTCGTCGATCCCGAGAACAAGCTCGCCTATCGAGAGGTGACGCTTGGCGCAGCGACCGGGGGCCTGCGCATCGTCGAAAGCGGGCTGGAGCCCGGCGAACGCATCGTCGTCAACGGATTGCAGCGGGTGCGCGCCGGCGCGGTGGTCGACCCGCAGGCGGTCGCCATGGCGCCGGAAGAACAGGCGCTGGCCACCGCGCAACGCTAAAGATAACCGGGCAGCGCCCGGGTTCTGATTTCGAATGACCTTGGTTCGCGACGGGAGACGTTCTCCCGTCGCAAGCCCTTTCTAACTTCAAAATCACACTCCCAGAGGGACGTGACATGAACATATCGCGATTTTTTGTTGACCGTCCCGTCTTTGCCGGCGTGCTGTCGGTCCTGATCCTGGTGGCCGGTCTTCTCGGCCTCCGCGCCCTGCCGATCTCGGAATATCCCGAAGTCGTGCCGCCATCCGTCGTGGTGCGGGCGCAATATCCCGGCGCCAATCCGCGCGTCATCGCCGAAACAGTGGCGACACCGATCGAGGAAGCCATCAACGGCGTTGAGGACATGCTTTACATGTCGAGCCAAGGCACCACGGACGGCGTGATGACGCTGACGGTGACCTTCAAGCTCGGCACCGATCCCGACAAGGCGCAGCAGCTCGTGCAGAACCGCGTCAGCCAGGCCGAGCCTCGCCTGCCGGAAGAGGTGCGGCGTCTCGGCGTCACCACGGTGAAGAGCTCGCCAAACCTGACCATGGTGGTGCATCTGCTTTCGCCGAACGACCGCTATGATATTACTTACCTGCGCAATTACGCGGTGCTGAACGTAAAGGACAGGCTGGCACGGATCAACGGCGTCGGTCAGGTGCAGATTTTCGGCGGTGGCGACTATTCCATGCGGATATGGCTCGACCCGCAGAAGGTGGCGGAGCGGGGTCTTTCAGCCAGTGACGCGGTGCAGGCGGTGCGTGAGCAGAACATCCAGGCGGCGGCCGGGATCATCGGCGCCTCGCCGAGCGTACCAGGCCTCGACTTCCAGCTTTCGGTCAATGCGCAGGGGCGGCTGAGATCCGTCGAGGATTTCGGCAATATCATCATCAAAACAGGCGCCAATGGCGAGATCACGCGGCTGCGCGATGTTGCCCGCCTCGAGCTTGGCTCTTCCGAATATTCGCTACGCTCGCTGCTCGACAACAAGCAGGCGGTGGGGATAGGCATCTTCCAGGCGCCGAATTCCAATGCCATCCAGATATCGGACGATATCCGCAAGGTGATGGACGAAGTGCAGCAGACCATGCCGGAAGGCGTGAAGTACGAAATCGCCTATGACACGACGCAGTTCGTCCGCGCCTCCATCGACGCTGTCGTTCACACGCTGCTCGAAGCCGTTGCGCTGGTGGTGCTCGTCGTCATCCTGTTTCTGCAGACATGGCGCGCCTCGATCATCCCGCTGGTCGCCGTTCCCGTCTCCATCATCGGCACCTTCGCGGTGATGTATGTCTTCGGCTTCTCCATCAACGCACTCAGCCTCTTCGGTCTGGTGCTCGCCATCGGTATCGTCGTCGATGACGCCATCGTGGTGGTGGAGAACGTGGAGCGAAACATTGAGGAAGGCCTCAGCCCACGCGACGCGACCTATCGCGCGATGCGCGAGGTTTCCGGCCCGATCATCGCGATTGCGCTGGTGCTTGTCGCGGTGTTCGTGCCGCTCGCCTTCATCTCGGGGCTAACTGGGCAGTTCTATCGCCAGTTCGCACTGACGATTGCAATCTCCACGGTCATCTCGGCCTTCAACTCGCTTACGCTTTCCCCGGCGCTGGCGGCAATGCTGCTGCGGGGCCACGATACACCCAAGGACTGGCTCACCCGCATCATGGACGGCCTGTTCGGCTGGTTCTTCCGTGGCTTCAACCGTGCGTTCGGCGCCAGCTCCAACGCCTATAGCGGCAGCATCCGGCGCATTCTCTCGCGCAAGACGATCATCATGGGGCTTTATCTGGTTCTTGTTGGCCTCACCTTCGTCATGTTCAACAAGGTCCCCGGCGGCTTCGTGCCGGGACAGGACAAGCAGTATCTCGTCGGCTTTGCGCAATTGCCCGACGGGGCGACGCTCGACCGCACGGACGCAGTCATCCGGAAAATGAGTGACATTGCCCGCCAGCAGCCCGGCGTGGAGACAACCCTCGGCTTCCCGGGCCTGTCGATCAACGGCTTCACCAACTCATCGAATGCGGGCATCGTATTCGTCATGCTGAAGCCGTTCGAGGAGCGCAAGACGCCGGAGCTTTCCGGCAACGCCATCGCCATGCAGCTCAACCAGAAATTCGCCGGCATCCAGGATGCGTTCATCGCCATGTTCCCACCCCCGCCGGTGATGGGCTTGGGCCAGATCGGCGGCTTCAAGCTGCAGATCGAGGATCGCAACGGTCTCGGCTACGAGGCGCTGGACCAGGCGACCAAGGCGTTCCTGGCCAAGGCTTACGCCGCGCCGGAACTAGCCGGGCTGTTCTCCAGCTATCAGATCAACGTGCCGCAACTCTATGCCGATATAGACAGGGCCAAGGCGCATCAGCTGGGTGTCGCGGTCACGGATGTGTTCGACACGCTGCAGATCTATCTGGGCTCGCTCTATGTGAACGACTTCAACCAGTTCGGCCGGACCTATTCGGTCAGGATGCAGGCCGATGCGCCCTATCGCGCACGTCCTGAAGACATCGGCAAGCTGAAGGTCCGCTCGCAATCGGGCGAAATGATCCCGCTTTCGGTGCTGCTCAACGTCCAGCCGAGTGCAGGACCGGAACGGGCGATCCGTTATAACGGCTTCCTCTCGGCCGATGTCAATGGCGGGCCGGCGCCGGGCTATTCTTCCGGCCAGGCGCAGGCAGTCGTAGAGCAGATCGCGGCCGAAACCCTGCCGCCCGGCATCAGCTATGAATGGACGGACCTTACCTATCAGCAGATCATAGCCGGCAATTCTGGCATCATCATCTTCCCGCTGGCACTGCTCCTGGTGTTCCTGGTGCTGGCAGCGCAATATGAAAGCCTGGCCCTGCCGATCGCCATCATCATGATCGTGCCGATGGGCATTCTGGCGGCGCTGACCGGCGTGTGGCTCAGCCATGGCGACAACAACATCTTCACCCAGATCGGGTTGATCGTGCTGGTCGGCCTCTCGGCGAAGAACGCCATCCTGATCGTGGAATTCGCGCGCGAGCTCGAATTCGCCGGATTGTCGCCGAAGGATGCGGCTGTGGAGGCGAGCCGTCTGCGCCTGCGCCCGATCCTGATGACCTCGATGGCGTTCATCATGGGCGTGGTGCCGCTGGTACTCTCCACTGGCGCGGGCGCCGAAATGCGCCAGGCCATGGGCATCGCGGTCTTCGCCGGCATGATCGGGGTCACCGCCTTCGGCATCTTCCTGACGCCGGTCTTCTACGTGGTCCTGCGCAGACTGACTGGAAATAAGCCGCTGAAGCATACCGGCGAAGGGACGATCCCGGTGCCGCCGGAAGGTACGGCCCACACGCCGGCCACGCAAGCGCACTGAACAAAGGCGCATTGAGCAACAGAACCCCGCGGATGGCACCATCCGCGGGGTTCTTTCTTGTTGGCTTCAAATCAGGATATAGATCGGCTCCATTCATCCAAACCGGGGGACGGCGAGCCATGAGCGAAAACACAATCGAGACTATCATCCGTCCGGCTGATGTGGATGACGAGAATTCCTGGCGCTTCCTGTTTGCCGCCTATAACGCGTTCTACCGGGCGAGCGTCGCTGAACCGGTGGTCGCCAGCACCTGGAAGCGCATTCTCGATCCCCAATCCGATGTGAAGGCGCTCGTCGCCGAACGCGGCGGCGAGGTCATCGGTTTCGCCAATTATCTCTTTCACGCTTCGACCTGGAGCGACCGTCCGAACTGCTATCTGGAAGATCTGTTCGTCGATCCGGCGGCGCGCGGCGGCGGGGCCGCCCGCAAGCTCATCGAAGGCGTCGAGGACGCGGCGCGGGCGCGAAATGCCTTCCGGATCTATTGGCACACGCAGGAATATAACGCCCCTGCCCGCTCGCTCTACGACACGATCACGCCGCGCTCGTCGTTCATCGTCTACCGCAAACCGCTGTGAGCGTCAGACAGCCGCTTTATTTCTTCAGCTTGTAGACCTGCTCGTCGGTCGGGAAGGCACGGGTGCGGACATCTTCCGCATAAGCCTTCACCGCATCCTCTATCGCGGCGGCGACGGCGCCATACTGCTTGACGAATTTCGGCGTGCGCGGGTTCAGGCCCAGCATGTCCTCCAGCACCAGGATCTGGCCGTCGCATTCCTTCGACGCGCCGATGCCGATGGTCGGAATGGCGACCTCGCGGCTGATCTCGGCGGCGAGCGGCTCGACGATGCCCTCAAGCACCACCGCGAAGGCCCCCGCCTCCGCCACGGCCTCAGCATCCCCTTTGATCACCGGCCAGTGCGCGGGATCGCGGCCTTGCGTCTTGAAGCCGCCCAGAATATTGACCGACTGCGGCGTCAGCCCGATATGCGCCATGACAGGGATGCCGCGCTCGGTCAGGAAGCGGATCGTCTCGGCCATGCGCGCACCGCCTTCGAGCTTCACCGCGCCGCAGGCCGTTTCCTTCATGATGCGGGCGGCATTGCGGAAGGCTTCCGACGGGCTTTCCTCATAGGTGCCGAACGGCATATCGACCACGATCAGCGCGCGTTTCGAGCCGCGGACGACAGCGCGGCCATGCACCATCATCATCTCCAGCGTGACGCCGATGGTGGAATCCATGCCGTGCATGACCATGCCCAGGCTGTCGCCGACCAGCATGAAATCCGCGTAGGCGTCGACGATCGCCGCCGTGTGGGCGTGATAGGCGGTCAGCGACACGATAGGCCTGCCGCCCTTCATCGCGCGGATATCCGGCGCGGTGATCCTGCGGGTGACGATTTCCTGGCTCATGTTCTTTTCCAGTGAGATAGTGAGGTAGGGAATAGTGAGATAGTAATCTGAACGCTTCGATATCTCACCAACCTATTACCCTTTGATCGATCAATCGTACCTTGCCGAAGCGCACGGTTAACAGCACGACCACAGGATTCTGGAATTTTCCGGTGATTTTTGCCAGATCCGCCGCGTCGCGGATATCCACTGCCTCGACCAGCCCGCGCGGCTCGGACTCCAGCACCTTCAGGATCGCCTTGCGGAGAGCCGACGCGGAGCGCTCGCCTTGCACGGCCAGGGCTTCGGCCTTGTCCAATGCCCTCGACAGCACCGGCGCCGCCTTGCGGTCTTCCGGCCTCAAAAGGGCATTGCGCGAGGAGCAGGCAAGGCCATCTTCTTCCCGCACGGTCGGTACGCCGACGATTTCAACCGGAATGTCAAGATCGGCCACCATGCGGCGGATGATGGCGAGCTGCTGGTAATCCTTCTCGCCGAAAAAGGCGCGATCGGGCTGGACGATATTGAAAAGCTTGGTGACAACCGTCGTCACGCCCCGGAAATGGCCGGGGCGGATGCGGCCGATCAGGATGCGCGAGAGAAGCGTCGTCTCGACGATGGTTTCGGCGCCGGGGCGGTAGATCTCCGCCGCCGTCGGGGTGAAGACATAATCGACGCCCTCGGCCTCGAGCAGCTTCAGATCGCGGTCGAGATCACGCGGATAGGTGGCCAGATCCTCGTTCGGGCCGAACTGCGTCGGGTTGACGAAGATCGACGTGACCGTCACGTCGCAGGTTTTTCGGGACTGGCGCACCAGCGTCATGTGGCCGATATGGAGATAGCCCATGGTCGGCACCAGGCCGATGGTTCGCCCCTTCCGCCGCTCGTCTTTCAGCGCGGCGCGCAAGTCCGCAATGGTGGAAATGACTTTCATGGGCTGATCCTCAGAACGCTGGTGGGACAGCGCGCCCTCTCTCCTCCTGAACTTATCGAAGGACAGCATCTCTCCTGCCCTCCCGTTGTCATCCTCGGGCTTGACCCGAGTATCCATGACTGAGGAGCATAGACATTCCCACTGCAACGGCGCATTCCAGTGAACGGGAAGCGATCAATATCCCGCCTTGATGATCTATAATCCCGTTGCGAATGGTAGCACTGCTTACGCCCTGTTGCCGTGGATCCTCGGGTCAAGCCCGAGGATGACGACAGAAAAGGGAAATTCCCAGCAATTCGGAGGGGAGTGCCTGGTAGCAGCGTTTTCATTTCTACCTGAACCGTTTACTCGATTTTGATATCCAACCCGACATCAAGCGTCGGCGCCGCCATGGTGATTTTCGAGGTCGAGATATAATCGACGCCGGTTTCCGCCACGGCTTTGATAGTGTCGAACGAGATGTTGCCGGAGGCTTCGAGCTTCGCCCGCCCGGCATTGATTTTCACGGCTTTTTCAAGAAGTTCCGGGGCCATGTTGTCAAGGAGAATCACATCGGCGCCGACCGACAGCGCTTCCTCCATCTGGGCGATGCTGTCCACCTCGACCTCGATCTTGACCAGATGCCCCGCATAGGCGCGCGCCGCCTCAATGGCCCGGACAACGCCGCCTGCAACCGCGATGTGGTTGTCCTTGATCAGAATCGCATCATCGAGCCCGAAGCGGTGATTGGCGCCGCCGCCGCAGCGCACCGCATATTTGGCGAAGGCGCGCATCCCTGGCACGGTCTTGCGCGTATCGCAGACCTTCGCATGGGTATGGGCGATCAGATCGGCGAATTTCGCGGTATAGGTGGCTATGCCGCTCAAATACATCAGGAAATTCAGCGCCACGCGCTCGGCGGAAAGGATGGCGCGGGCATTGCCCATGATACGGGCGATCGGCTGACCGGGCTCCACTCTCCCGCCCTCGCGGATGAGCGGAATGAATACAGTCGTCGGATGGATCAGCGTGAACGCGGCTTCGGCCAGGGGAAGCCCCGCCACCACGCCGGCTTCGCGGCTGGCCAGCACCGCCTCGGCTCGCGCATTTTCGTCAATGGTCGCATAAGTGGTGATATCGCCGGCGCGGCCCAGATCCTCGGCGAGCGCGGCGCGCACCGCCTCCTCCACCATCAGGCGCGGCAGGACGGGCGGATTGGCTTTGGCTGTCATCAGGCGAATTCCAGATATTGATGCGCCAGCCGGTCGGCTTCGGCAAGGGTGAGCGTGGAACGGCGCTGCCATTCGGGCCTGGCATCCGGAAAATCGGTGCGGAAATGCCCGCCCCGGCTCTCCTCGCGCCTGAGCGCACTGATGGCGACGAGCTTTGCCGCGGTCAGCGTATTGGCGAAGGCGGCGTTGCGGTTTGCCTGTTCAAGGCCGAGGATCACGCGCAGCCCCTCCTCCATGCCGGCGCGGTCGCGGATAACGCCGAACCGCGCGCTCATGGTTTCGCGAAGGCGGGTCATGGCGTCCGGATTGATCGCCTGATTAAAATGAACACTCCCTTCTGCCCGGCAGGGCAGAGGGGGGTTATCTTTCCGAGACTCAATATCCACCGCCACCCGCGCGGAGAAGACCACCGCTTCAAGCAGCGAGTTGGAGGCAAGGCGGTTGGCGCCATGCGCACCGGTGGAGGCGGCCTCGCCGCAGGCCCAGAGCCCTTCGAGCGAAGTGCGGCCATCGGCGTCGGTGAGCACCCCGCCCATGAAATAATGCGCTGCCGGGATGACCGGGATCGGCTCCGTCACCGGGTCTATGCCGGCTTCGCGGCAATAGCCATAGACGGTAGGGAACTCCTCCGGAAAGCTCCTGCCTATTGCCTGGGTAGCATCAAGCCAGGCGCCGCGACCCGCCATCACCTCGGCGAAGATGCCGCGCGCCACCACATCGCGCGGCGCCATCTCGCCTGCCGGATCAATGGCAAGCATGAAGCGTTCGCCCTTGTTGTTGATCAGCGTGGCACCGTGGCCGCGCAGTGCTTCGGTGGCGAGCGGCGCCGGATCCTTGCCGACATTGAGGGCCGTCGGGTGGAACTGCACGAACTCCATATCGGCCATCATGGCTCCCGCCCGCGCGGCCATGCCGACGCCCCCACCCCGCGCCTCGGGCGGATTGGTCGTCACCTCGTAGAGATGGCCGATGCCGCCGGAGGCGAGCACCACGGCGCGGGCCGGCAGATGGATGCGTTTGTCACTATCACGATCACGCGCGACAATGCCGGAAACCCGGCCGTCTTCCATCGCGATTTCCTCGGCGACGAGGCCCTCCAGCACGCGGATCGACGGCGTGCGCCGCACCGCATCCACCAAAGCCTGCATGATGGCCCGGCCGGCCATATCGCCGCGCACCCGCACGATGCGGCTTTGCGAATGCGCCGCCTCGCGCGAGACCTGCAGCCGGCCGTCGAGATCACGGTCGAAGGGCACGCCATAAGCCAGAAGATCATGAACGCAGTCGGCGGCTTCCGATGCCATCAGCCGGGCGATCTTCTCGTCGACGATCCCGTCGCCCGCAGCAATCGTGTCCGCCACATGCTGCTCGACCGTATCGCCCTCGGAGACGGCGGCGGCGATGCCCGCCTGCGCCCAGGCCGACGACGCGCCGCGGCCGATCGGCGCGGCGGCGATGACGGTGACGGGACGCGGCGCCAGCTTCAGCGCGCAGAACAGGCCGGCGAGCCCGCCGCCGACGATGATGATGTCGTTAATGGCCATGGGCGGGTCGCGCTATTTGGATATGTTGCGCTCGATGAATACCCCCCTCTGCCCTGCCGGGCATCTCCCCCTCCCTCCCGCTCGTCATCCTCGGGCTTGACCCGAGCATCCACGACCAGAGGAGCACTGACGTTCCGGCAGGATCGATGCATTCCAGCAAGCGCGAACAGGATAGTCGTCTTGATATTTTACGATCCTGTCGCGGATGAGAAAATCGTTTCCGCCCCCTTGCCGTGGATCCTCGGGTCAAGCCCGAGGATGACGAAGAAAGGAGAGGGAGATGGCCGGCAGGCCAGAGGGGGGCGAGACGCGCACTGACGTTCATCATTATCCCCTCAATTTCGCAAATTCACCATCCGCTCCACCGCCAGCCGCGCGCGCTCGGCGACGGCGGGGTCGACATGGATCTCCTCGCGCATGAAGACGAGGCTTTCCAAAATCTTCGGCAGCGTAATGCGCTTCATGTGTGGACAGAGATTGCAGGGCTTGATGAACTCAACGCCCGGCGCTTCCGTTTCGATGTTCGACGCCATAGAGCATTCGGTGACGAGCAGCACCTTGGGCGGACGGTTCTTCCTGACATAATCGATCATACCGCTGGTCGAGCCGGCGAAATCGGAGACGGCGACCACCTCCGGCGGGCATTCGGGATGGGCGATGATCTGGATCGACGGGTCGGCTTCCCTGTAGGCCGTCAGTTCCTCCGCCGTGAAGCGCTCATGCACCTCGCAATGGCCCTTCCAGGTCAGCACCTTCACCTTGGTCTGCGCGGCGACGTTCTGCGCCAGGAACTCGTCGGGAATGCACAGCACGCGGTCGACGCCGAAGCTTTCGACCACCTCAACCGCATTGGCGGAAGTGCAGCAGATGTCGCTCTCCGCCTTCACCTCGGCAGATGTATTCACATAAGTAACGATGGGTACGCCCGGATAGGTCTCGCGCAGCAGGCGCACATCCGCGCCTGTTATCGACTCGGCCAGCGAACAGCCCGCCTTCATGTCGGGGATCAGCACCGTCTTATCCAGGTTGAGCAGCTTCGAGGTCTCGGCCATGAAATGCACGCCGCACTGGACGATGATTTCGGCATCGACCTTGGTCGCCTCGCGGGCGAGCTGCAGCGAATCCCCGACGATATCGGCCACGCAGTGGAAAATATCCGGCGTCTGGTAGTTATGCGCCAGGATGACAGCGCCCCGCTCCTTCTTCAGCCGGTTGATCGCGGCGATATAGGGCGCATAAACAGGCCATTCGATGCGCGGGATGTGATGCGATACACGCTCGTAGAGATGCTCGGTCTCGCGCGCCACATCAGCCGTGAAATCGAGCGAGGGCATTTCCATGACGCCGAACCGCTCGGCGGCGCTCTTTCCCGCTGCCGATACCGCGCGGACTGCTGCTGCGTTGGTCGTCATGTCCTGCCCTCCCGGCATTTATACTCATATTGAGCATATATCGAACCAAAAGAAAAACGGCGATGCCGTCCGGCAAAGACATAAGGCTATCTTCCGCCCGCTGCAAGCCGCACTGTCATAAAAGTTTCGTGTGGCCCGGCCGCATTTGTTTTCCAGCGGCACTGCTGAGGCATGGATCCCAGTGCTTGTCACTGGGATGCCTCAACCTTTCCACCTCAACTACAGTTCGGAAATGAGTTCACGACGCTTTCTTAAAATAGAACAAATCAAATCCCGTGAATGATTGTTCAAACCAATTCGTTTGTATGATGTGTCGGATCAGCTAAATTGACGTTTCCACGATAATCTAGGATTCCCGACATGGCCCATTCGCCCGCCACGAAGCAGAATGCCTTGCCCTGGCTCATCATCATCTCCGGCTGCCTGATCGCGCTTCTGACCTTCGGGCCGCGATCGGCCATGGGCATATTCCAGCTGCCGATGCTGACTGAAAAGGGCTGGGACCGCACGACTTTCGGCCTGGCGATGGCCTTGCAGAATTTGTTCTGGGGCGCCGGCCAGCCCTTCTTCGGCGCGATCGCCGACAAATACGGCACCTGGCGGGTGCTGCTGCTCTCGGCACTCCTCTATGCGAGCGGGCTTCTCCTGATGGCTCACGCGGATGCGCCCATCTGGCTTCATATCGGCGGCGGCATCCTCGTCGGTCTTGGTATTGCCGCGGGTTCGTTCGGCATCGTGCTGTCGGCCTTCGCGCGCAATGTTTCGGCGGAAAGGCGCACCTTCGTCTTCGGCCTCGGCACGGCAGCGGGTTCGGCGGGCATGTTCGTCTTCGCGCCGATCAGCCTGAGCCTGATCGAACGCTTCGGCTGGTCGGATGCGCTGGTCTATATGGGCATCGCTATGCTGGTGATCCCGCTTCTGGCGATCCCACTGCGCGGCAATTCATCGAGCGGACGTGTCGCCCAAGATACCTACAAGCAATCGATCGGCGCGGCGCTGCGCGAGGCGCTAGGCCACAAGAGCTATCTGCTGCTCACCTCCGGCTTCTTCGTCTGCGGCTTCCAGGTGGCGTTCATCACCGCGCATTTTCCGGCCTATATCGCCGATATTGGCATTGAGCCGCAATATGCCGTCTGGGGGCTGGCGCTGATCGGCTTCTTCAACATCATCGGCTCACTTGCCTCAGGGGTCATCAGCCAGCGCACCTCCAAGCCGATCTTCCTGGCGCTCCTCTATCTGGCGCGCTCCGTGCTGGTCACGGCCTTCCTGCTCCTGCCGCAATCCGGCACATCGGTGCTGATCTTCTCCGGTCTGATGGGCCTGCTCTGGCTTTCCACCGTGCCGCCTACCAACGCGCTGGTCGCCATCATGTTCGGCACGCGCTATCTCGGCATGCTGGGCGGCATCGTCTTCTTCTCGCACCAGATCGGCTCGTTCCTCGGCGTCTGGCTCGGCGGCTATCTCTACGACCGTTTCGGCTCCTATGATCCGGTCTGGTGGTTCGGCGTGATGCTTGGCCTCTTCGCGGCCGTGGTGCACTGGCCGATCCGCGAACATGCGGTGGAGAGGCCGGCGTTGCAACCGGCGGAGTGAGCGTTATTAGGGACCGGTTTTGGTGGGATCGCCCCCACCCTCACGGTCGTCATTCTCTGGCTTGTCCCGAGAATCTGCCATAAGGAAAAAGATAAGCGATTACCGTCCTGACAGATTAAGCTGCCGTCATTCTCGGGACAAGCCCGAGAATGACGGCAGGAGAGCAAAGCGAATACTGCCGCGCCGGCGTTTCCGATGTACTAAAAAGCAGCCTTCCCCAGCGCCACCAAAAACCCCGCACGCGCCTCAGGCGGGGTCAGGGCGCGTGGCTCCCAGACATGGCGCGTCAGGAAATAGCCCGTCATGCGGAAGGCCAGGTCGATTTCGGCGACCGAGGCGGCATGGACGCGGGTGCTCGAAACGAAATCCGGCATCGGCAGGAGCTTGTCGGCCCAGGGCTTGCCGGCATCACGCGAGACCGCCCTGCCCGATTTCGGCGAGACATAGGCGAGATGCTCGCGGCTGCCCGTCGCCGCGCAGGACTGGAGATCAAGACCGAAGCCCAGTTCCTCCAGCATCATGATCTCGAAACGCAGGAGAAGCTCACCCGCCGCCAGCGGATCGTCGAAATGCTCGATCACCACGGCAAGGGTCTCGAAGAGGCCGGGATGGGGATCGCGCTCGGGCAGAAGCCTGAGATGCGCCGCCACAAGCTGGATGCCGTAAAGCGCCACGGGCATCTCGATCAGCCGCGCAGCGGCGAAGCTCAAGGGCTCGATCTGGAACATGCCGAGATGTTCATCGAGCCGCGCACGCCATAGCGCATCGACACGGTTTCCCGGCTGCAGGAGCGGCTGCATCCTGCGCGATCGCCCGCCGCGCACGATGCCCAGATGGCGGCCATGGGCGCGGGTCATCAGCTCGACGATGACGCTCGTCTCGCCATGCCGCCTGGTGCCCAGGATAATGCCTTCGTCGCGCCATTCCATGGAATTCAGGGAATAGTGAGTAGTGAGATAGGGAATAGTAAGATACTATTCGCATTTCACTATCTCACTACTTCACTACCTCGCTATTCTCTAGAGCATTTCACTTTTAGATGGAAACGGTATGGATGCTGAACCGTAGAGGCATGGATCCCAGTGACAAGCACTGGGATCCATGCCTCTACCCGTCCATCACAGCAACGGCCCAAAAGGAACCCCAACCGATTCCATCAAAACATGAACCGCTCTCTAACTCGGAAACTCCAGCCCCATCTCGCGATACCGCTCGGGGTCGTTGCCCCAATTGTCGCGCACTTTGACGAAAAGGAAGAGATGCACCGGCTGCTCGAGGATTTCGGCGAGTTCCTTGCGCGCCGCCTGGCCGATGGCCTTGATTGCCTCGCCCTTGTGGCCGAGCACGATCTTCTTCTGGCTCTCGCGCTCGACATAGATGACCTGCTCGATGCGCACCGAGCCGTCCTTCCGCTCCTCCCAGCGCTCCGTCTCCACCGTCGAGGCGTAGGGCAATTCCTCATGCAGGCGCAGATAGAGCTTCTCGCGTGTTACTTCGGCCGCCAGCTGGCGCATCGGCATGTCGGAGATCTGGTCTTCCGGGTAATACCACGGACCTTCCGGCAATGCCCTGGCGAGGTAATCGCGCAGATCGTTGCAGCCGGAGCCGGTGAGTGCGGAGATCATGAAGGTGCGGTCGAAGGCGATCTTCTCGTTGGCTTGAGCCGCGAGCCCCAGGAGCGAGGGCCGGTCGACACGATCCACCTTGTTGAGGACGAGGATCTTCGGCTGGCGAACATCCTTCAGATGATTGAAAATTGCCTCGGCCTCCTCATTGAGCCCGCCCTGCGCATCGATGATGACCAGCACCAGATCGGCATCGCGCGCGCCGCCCCATGCCGTCGTCACCATGGCGCGGTCGAGACGCCGCCTAGGCCTGAAAATGCCGGGGGTATCGACCAGTACGATCTGGGTGCGCTCATGGATCAGGATGCCACGCACCAGGGCGCGGGTCGTCTGCACCTTGTGGGTGACGATGGAAACCTTGGTGCCGACAAGCTGGTTGACCAGCGTGGACTTGCCCGCATTCGGCGCGCCGATGAGCGCGACGAAACCGGAGCGCGTCGGTTCGCCGGCCCCTTCCCCGCCGGTCTGTTCTGGCTGATTGCTCATTGGGTTCCCTCTTCCGGGCGCTTCCATACGCCTTCACGGTATAATATTTCCAACGCTGCATTCTGCTCCGCGATGCGCTTGGAGCGCCCCATGCCCAAGGCGGCGGCAAAGCCCGGAACCTTGACCTCCACGGTGAATTGCGGGTCATGATCCGGCCCGGTGCGCTCCTTGACCGCATAGGCGGGCTGCACGCCGCCCTGCTGATGCGCCCATTCCTGCAATTCGGTCTTGGCGTCGCGGCGGCCGGCGCCGGTCACGCGCGAGCGCGGTTCCCAATAGCGCCGGATGAAGGGGCGCACCGCATCGAGCCCGCCTTCGAGATAAATGGTGGCGATCAGCGCCTCGATGACATCGGCCCTGACATTCATGAGGCGTGTGTCGGTCATCAACACCTTGATGTCCGCGCCGGTGCGGATGACGACATGGAGACCGATCTCATCGGCGACCGACGCACAGGTCTCGGCATTGACGAGCGCGTTCAAGCGGACCGACAACTCGCCTTCAGCGGCATTCGGAAAGGCAGCGAACAGCATTTCGGCCACCACCAGACCAAGCACGCGGTCGCCCAGGAACTCGAGCCGCTCGTAATTGGTGCCGGCCTGCTGTCGGGCGCTCGAATGGGTCAGTGCCCGTTCGAGCCGTGCCGGATCCTTGAACTTGTGCCCGGTCTTTTCCTCGAGGAACTGCGCAATATCGACTTTACCAGCCATGCGCAGCTCCAGGAAACAAATATTCACAGAATTCAGGCGTCACCATCAGTTTCCGCTTAGAAGCGGCGGTTCCGCATTGACCGACATGAGCAGACGGTTCAGGCGGATATCCGCCGGCCAGCGCCACAATTCGAGCGGGCTTGCGCCGCCGGCGATGGAGAAGAAGATGATGTTGGCGCGCCCGACAAGGTTTTCGAAGGGCACGTAACCAACCGTGAAACGGCTATCGAGCGAATTGTCGCGATTGTCGCCCATCATGAAATAATGGCCGGCCGGAACCTCGAAGACGCGCGTGTCGTCACCGATCGAATTGGGCGAGAGATCGAGCGTATCATAGCTGACCCCATCGGGCAGCGTCTCGCGATAGACATCGACCGGGCGGTTCTGCTCGGTAATATCGGGGTTGTTGATCTCGCCGATCTTCTCGCGCTTGACCGGGACGTCATTGATATAGAGGACGCCCTGGCGCATCTGGATGCGGTCGCCCGGCAGGCCGACCACGCGCTTGATATAGTCGACCGACGTGTCGCTCGGCAGCTTGAAGACGACGATGTCGCCGCGCTTCGGCTCGCTCGACCAGATCCGACCCGAGAACAGATCAGGCGAAAAAGGCAGCGAGAAATGCGAGTAACCGTAGGAAAACTTCGAGACGAATAGATAATCGCCTTCGAGCAGCGTCGGGCGCATCGAACCGGACGGAATGCTGAAGGGCTGGAACAGAAATGTCCGGATGATCAATGCCAGGATCAGAGCCTGCACGACAACGCTGAGAGTTTCACCCAGACCGCCGGATTTTTTCACTTCGCTCTTGTCGGACACGCTCATAAGTTCTCCGATTGCAATAACGCGTTCTATTAGCCGTTACGATTGCGTGAGGCAATCCGGCCCGGCCGTTACTCCGGGGATAACGGTCCATCACCTCGGGGATAACTGGTCACGCCGCGGAATTTTCTGCCGCTCAGGATCTCTCAGGCAGGCAGGGCTTCGATGATGACAAATGCCTGTGCGAGAGGGAAATCATCGGTAATTGTCAGATGTATGGCGGCGGTGTGGCCGGGAGGCGTGATCCGTGCGAGCTGCTCTGCTGCGCCATTTGTCAGTTTCATGGTCGGCTTGCCGGAAGGCAGGTTGACGACGCCCATGTCGCGCCAGAAGACGCCGCGCGACATGCCGGTGCCGAGCGCCTTGGCGCAAGCCTCCTTGGCCGCGAAGCGCTTGGCGTAGGATGCGGCGCGCTCAGCCCGCCGGTCCGACTTCGCCTGCTCGACCGGCGTGAACACACGATTGGTGAAGCGCTCGCCATGGCGCGCGAGCGTCTTTTCCACCCGCCTGATATCGATCAAATCGCTGCCGATGCCGATGATCATGCGCCTGATGCCTCCGATTTCAGGACACCGCGTTGGGCCAGCCTTTCCAGGCGCTTGCGGTGGAAGGCGGCGATCGCCCAGCGGGCGATGACATAGACGACCAGAGCGAAGACGATGCCGAGCACCGTCGAGCCGAAGAGCATCGGTTTCAACACCGGACCCCAGATATCGTGGAAGCTGAAATGTTCAAGCATCCGCCCGAGATGGGCCGGCGCATGGCTTCCCGAGAGATCACCGGTCAGCATGAAGCGCCCGAACTCGAACGTTCCACCCCAGATGACGGGAACTGTCAGCGGATTGGCGACGGTGGTGCCGAGGGCGGCGGCGGCGAGATTGCCCGCGAAGATATAGGCAAGAATGACGGCGATGATGATGTGGAAGCCGAAGAACGGCGTGAAAGCCGAGAAAACGCCCACCGCAAGGCCCGCCGCGATGGCATGCGGCGAGGCGGTGATGCGCATGATGCGCTTGCCCATATAGCGCAGCGAGCGCGAGAAGGACCGGCGCGGCCAGAGATAGGTGCGCAGTCTTTGGCTTAGGCTGGCTGGTTGGCGGCGGCGAAATAGCATGACGGGTTCTTACCCGGCAACAGGGGCACAGGGCAATAGCATAGTAAGAGGGAATATCTTCCCTTATTTAAGAACTTTGGCCGGGAAAAGAAGGCAATTCCGGGAAAAATTCACCTATTCCCCTACTCCCTTAACGAGAACGCCGCTGCGATAAAAACGCGGCGAGACACCCAGCATGCGCTTGAACATGGTGGTGAAGGCCGGCACGCTGTCATAGCCGAGATCAAGTGCCACGCTCGTCACCGGCTCGCCATCGGCAAGGCGCGGCAGGGCCGCGAACAGGCAGGCCTGCTGTCGCCAGAGCGAGAAACTCAGGCCCGTCTCGCGCTGAAAGCTGCGCGTGAAGGAGCGGCGGCTCATGGCAAGAGCTGCCGCCCATTCATCGATGGTGGCATGCGGCGACGGCTCCTCGATAAAGCGACGGCAGAGCGCGGCAAGGCGCGGATCGGCCGGGAAAGGCAGGCCAAGCGGCTGTTCGGGCAGGTTGCCCAGTTCGTCCAGCAGCAAGCCGATCACCAATGAACCGCGGCTGCCCGGCGGCGGATTGTCGTCGAGCGTGACGGCCTCGAGAATGAGGCAGCGCATCAGGTCGGTGAGCGTCACAACATGGAGATGCGTCGGCAGGCCATCCCTGGCGTCTGGCGCTATATATATCGAACGCATGCTGACAGCGCCGAGGATCTCAACCGCATGGTGGACGCCCGCAGGAAGCCAGATTGCATGTTCGGGCGGCACCATCCAGCGCCCGGCATCGGTCGTCACCAGCACAACGCCGGTCGAAGCGTAGAGAAGCTGCGAGCGGCTGTGGCTGTGACGCGGAACGAGGTAGCCATCGGGATATTCGGTCGGCAGCGCCACCACCGGACCTTCGATCCTTTCCAGCCAGAGGACACGCTGCTCGTGCAGGCGTTCTAATTCTTCGCCGCTGACGGATGCGGGCATGAAAGGAGGTGGTGTTATCGACGGCATGAGTTGGCCCACTCGCGAAAGAAAAGGACCAAACCACGAAAGCGGGTTTTTCGCAACTTCTATAAAACCGACGCTCGCAAATGATGTTCATGGCGCATCCGCCATGCTGCAGCAAATTCCCGGAGCCCATCGTGACCGACACGACCGCAGCGGCCAATCGGCCCGCCTCTTCCGCCGCCGATACGACAGCGTTCACCGTCATCCTCGCGGTGAGCTTCTGTCATCTGCTCAACGACATGATGCAATCGCTGCTCTCAGCGATCTATCCCATGCTGAAAGAGGATTACCATCTCGATTTCTGGCAGATCGGGCTTCTCACCTTCACCTTTCAGGTAACGGCGTCGATCCTCCAGCCAATCATCGGCATGTATACGGACAAGCGGCCGCTGCCCTATTCGCTACCGGTCGGCATGGGCTGCACGCTCGTCGGGCTGATCCTGCTCGCCTTCGCACGGCACTATCCGCTGCTTCTGGCAGGTGCGGCCTGCGTCGGCCTCGGCTCATCGGTCTTCCATCCGGAATCCTCGCGCGTGGCGCGTCTTGCCTCGGGCGGACGGCATGGCCTGGCGCAATCGCTGTTCCAGGTCGGCGGCAATTTCGGCACGGCGATCGGCCCGCTGCTCGCGGCCTTCATCGTGCTGCCGCGTGGCCAGGGAAGCGTTGCCTGGTTCTCGGTCGCGGCACTTCTCGGCATGATCGTGCTGTGGAAGGTGGGCGACTGGTATTCCCGCTACCGCAAGGCCAACGCCAATCGCCCGACGCCCGACCGCACATTGCCATTGCCGCGGGCGAAGGTGGTGATCTCGCTCGTCGTCCTGGCGCTGCTGGTCTTCACCAAGAACATCTACATGGCGAGCATGACGAGCTACTACACTTTCTACACGATCAACAAGTTCGGCGTTTCGGTGCAGACCTCGCAGCTTCTGCTGTTCCTGTTCCTCGGCTCCGTCGCGCTCGGCACGGTGCTGGGCGGCCCGATCGGCGACAAGATCGGCTCGCGCGCCGTCATCTGGTTCTCGATCCTGGGCGTGCTGCCCTTCACGCTGGCGCTCCCCTATGCCAGCCTTCCCGTGACGGCGGTGCTGACCGTCATCATCGGCCTGATCCTCGCCTCGGCCTTTCCGGCGATCGTCGTCTTCGCACAGGAGCTGGTGCCGGGCCGGGTGGGCATGATCGCCGGGCTGTTCTTCGGCTTCGCCTTCGGCATGGCGGGCATCGCGGCGGCGGTGCTGGGCGTCGTCGCCGACGCCAAGGGCATATCGTTCGTCTATACGATCTGCTCGTATCTGCCGCTGCTCGGGCTGTTGACGGTGTTCCTGCCCAATATGCGCAAGTTGTAAGGGAGTAAGGGAGTAAGGGAGTAAGGGAGTAAGGGAGTAAGGGAGTAAGGGAGTAAGGGAAACCGAGCCTGATTCCTCGAGGAGGTCCACCCTATTCCCCTATTCCCCTACTGCCTTCAGATATTCCTGCTTCCCGGCTTGACTGCGGGTATGGCCGCCAGCTCGGGCGGCAGGTTATCCGGGGAATAGGCCGGCACCTCATATTCGGCGAGCGCGATCAGCCGTGTGCCGACATCGGCCTTGCCGGCGGAGCGGTCGACGATGCAGGCGGCGGCGAGCACTTCCGCCTTCAAATCCTTCAGGCAATCGATGGTTTCGCGGATCGAGAGGCCCGTGGTGACGATGTCCTCGACGATCACCACCCGGGCGCCTTCGGGAATGGCGAAGCGGCGCAGCCGGAAGACGCCATTCTCACGCTCGACCCAGATCGCCGGCGCGCCGAGATGCCGCGAGGTCTCATAGGCGGGGATCAACCCGCCGATCGCCGGTCCCACGACATAATCGATCTGCCCTAGCCCCGCCGCCCTGATCTTTTCAGCCAGCGCCTTGCAGAGCTTCTCCGTCTTGTCGGCATGCATGAAGACGCGCGCCTTCTGGAGAAAGACCGGGCTGCGCAGGCCCGATGTCAGGATGAAATGGCCTTCCAGAATGGCTCCCGCCTCGCGGAAGACGGCAAGCACGTCCTCGGTGTTCATGGGTGGTTCCTGTGGTTTTTGATTGGAGACGTTGGCGGGACAGTACCCCCTTTACGGGTATCTCTCCCTACTCTCGCCGTCATCCTCGGGCTTGACCCGAGGATCCATGGCTGAGGGGGTATTAACATCCACCGCATCGGCGCGTTCCAGTAAGCACCAGCTGCTCGATATTCCGGGCAAAGTTTTTGCGATCCCGCAGCGAGTGACAGCAGCGTTCCTGCCCCCTTACCGTGGATCCTCGGGTCAAGCCCGAGGATGACGAGAAAAGGTGGGGGAGATGCCCGGCAGGGCAGAGGGGGGTGTCCTGCGCTTCCACGGAGCCGCCCTATCCATTCACGCGCCGCACGTCGCTGACGCAGGCGCTTTCCTTCAATTGCGAGATGATGCGGTTGAGGTGCTTTAAGTCCCACACCTCGATATCCATGATCATCTCGGTGAAATCCGGGGCCGTGCGCACCATCGACAAATTGTGAATATTGGCGTCGTTATTGGCCGCGACCTGCGCGATCTCGGCAAGCGAGCCGGGCGAATTGATCGCGGAGATGCTGATACGGGCGGGAAAACGCTCCTTCATCTGCTCATCGATATCCCAGCGCACGTCGATCCAGCGTTCCGGCTGGTCGTCATAGGCGGTGAGCGCCGGCGACTGGATGGGATAGATGGTGATCCCCGCACCGGGCTGCAGGATGCCGACGATGCGGTCGCCCGGCACGGCCCCTTCCGGCGAGAAACGCACCGGCAGATCGGCATTGGTGCCGCGGATCGGCAGCGCCCGCTTCTTGCTGGTTTCGGGTTTGGCGGCCTCGGCGGCCTTTTCCCCCGCCTCGCCGCCTTCCGGCACCTTGAAGATCATGCCGGCTGCGTTCTGGATGTTGAACCAGCCCTTCTCGCCGCGATTGGCCGGGCTCTGCAGCGTGACGCGCGTATCCTGATAATCGGGATGGACGGCCTTGACCACGTCGGTCGACGGCAGTTCGCCCCGCCCGACGGCGGCCAGCACATCCTCGACATCCTTGCGGGCCAGACGCGGCAGCCCCTGCTTCAGGCTCTCCTTGGAGAAGGTCTTGCCGGCGCGCTCGAAGGCGCGTTCGAGAATGCGCATGCCGAGGCCGGAATACTGCTTGCGCACAGCGGAGCGGGTGGCGCGGCGGATGGCGGCGCGGGCCTTTCCGGTGACGACGACGGACTCCCAGGCGGCGGGCGGCACCTGCGCCTTGGAACGGATGATCTCCACCTCGTCGCCATTCTGCAGTTCTGTCATGAGCGGCATGATGCGGCCATTGACCTTGGCGCCGACGCAGCTGTCGCCGACATCGGTGTGCACCGCATAGGCGAAATCAATGGGTGTGGCGCCGCGCGGCAGGGCGATCAGGCGGCCCTTCGGAGTAAAGCAGAAGACCTGATCCTGGAAGAGCTCGAGCTTGGTGTGTTCGAGAAACTCTTCCGGATTGTCGCCCTCGGCCAAGGCCTCGATCGTCTGGCGCAGCCAGGCATAGGCGTTCGTCTCGGTGGAAATGACATGCGGATTTTCCGCGCTGCCGCGATCCTTGTAGATGGAATGGGCGGCGACGCCATATTCGGCGATCTCATCCATCTCCCGCGTGCGGATCTGCAGCTCGACGCGCTGGCGCGACGGGCCGATGATGGTGGTGTGAATGGAGCGATAGTCGTTCTGCTTCGGCGTCGAGATATAGTCCTTGAAGCGCCCCGGCACCATCGACCAGGTGGTGTGGATGATGCCCAGCGCCTGGTAGCAATCATCCACAGTTTCGACGATGACGCGGAAGCCAAAAATATCCGATAATTGCTCGAAGGAGAGCGCCTTGGTCTCCATCTTGCGGAAGACCGACCACGGTTTCTTCTGCCGGCTCTTGACGCTCGCCTTGATGCCATTCTTCTCGAAGAGGTCGGAGAGATCGCGCTCGATCTTCTGCAGGACGCCGCGGTTCTTCTCCAGAAGTTCGGCGAGACGGTCGGTGACCGCCTTCCACGCCTCCGGGTTGATATAGCGGAAGGCCAGTTCCTCCAGCTCCTCGCGCATGTCCTGCATGCCCATGCGGCCGGCGAGCGGCGCATAGATATCCATCGTCTCCTCGGCGATGCGCAGTCGCTTGTCCTCGCGCATGACGCCGAGCGTGCGCATGTTGTGGAGCCGGTCGGCGAGCTTGACCAGGAGCACCCGCACATCCTCGGAGATAGCGAGCAGCAGCTTGCGCAGGTTTTCCGCCTGCACCGCCTTCTTGGAAACGAGATCGAGCTTCTTGAGCTTGGTCAGCCCCTCGACCAGCTTGCCGATATCCGGGCCGAAGAGCTGGTCGATCTCCTGCCGGGTCGCGGTCGTGTCCTCGATCGTGTCATGCAGGAGCGCGATGGCGATCGTCGCCTCGTCGAGATGCATGTCGGTGAGGATGGCGGCGACTTCGAGCGGATGGGAGAAATACGGGTCGCCGGAAGCCCGTTTCTGGCTGCCATGCTTCTGCATGGCATAGACATAGGCCTTGTTGAGAAGCGCCTCGTTGACGTCTGGCTTGTAACGCTGGACGCGTTCCACAAGCTCGTACTGGCGCATCATCGACCGGCTCTCCCTGAACATTCATTTTCAATTGGAAACGCTGCCGGGACAGCGCGCCTCTCTGCCCCGCCGGCCATCTTCCCTACTCTCACCGTCATCCTCGGGCTCGACCCAAGGATGACGGGAAGAGGCGGGGGAGATGGCCGGCAGGCCAGAGGGGGGCGCCTAGAACCAGCATTTCCATTTCGACTGAACCGCTCCAATCACACAAAACATGCGCCGCAGCAATGAGCCACGGCGCATGTCGAAAATGGCATTGAAACAGTAAATACGCCCTAACGAACAATCGCTAAGGCGATCTTACCGTTATCAGTAATCGTCGCTCTTTTCCGGCGCGACGAGGCCTTCGATACCGGCCAGAAGCTCTTCCTCCGACATGCGGTCGAAGGAAACGACATCGTCTTCCTCCACATTGGCAATCTCGACGGCGACTTCCTCGGCGCTGCCCGTCAGCTGCGGCTGGGCGACAGCCTCCGGCTCGTCCACTTCCACATGCTTCTGCAGCGAATGGATCAGATCTTCCTTCAGATCACCTGGCGACAGCGTCTCGTCCGCGATTTCGCGGAGAGCCACAACGGGGTTCTTGTCATTGTCGCGATCGACGGTGATGCCGGCGCCCTGCGAAATCTGGCGGGCGCGGTGGCTGGCAAGCAATACCAGCTCGAACCGGTTTTCAACCTTGTCGACGCAATCCTCTACGGTGACGCGGGCCATGGCGTGCCCCTTTCATTTCAAGTCGATTAACGGGATTTCCCTGCACATAGCGATTTCGCCTGCAAAAAACAAGCAAAAGCGGCATGAGCGTGACGGCATATTCATTTCCGGCACATCCCAAGCCTCCGCATGAAGGTGGCATAAACATATTAGCCAAATCAAAGTTATACAGGAAGCACACGCGATAATACTTATTGTCGACCCTTAAACAACCCAAGATTGCTTGATTTTATTTAAGTGCATCGTACAACAAAAATAAGACGGTATGGTTTCCATCCGCCCTCACCCGCCTATATTTCAGTCGGAACCGCACATCAAACGCGGCGCCGGAAGAATGGATATTTGAAGCATGTTCGATTCCCGCGAGAAGATCGCGCTTTTCATTGACGGTGCCAATCTCTACGCCGCGTCCAAGACGCTCGGATTCGACATCGACTACCGCAAGCTGCTCAAGGCCTTCCAGAAGCGCGGCTACCTGTTGCGCGCCTATTATTATACGGCGCTGGTGGAAGATCAGGAATATTCCTCGATACGCCCGCTGATCGACTGGCTCGACTACAATGGCTACAGGGTGGTCACCAAGGCGGCCAAGGAATTCACCGACTCGGCCGGCCGCCGCAAGGTCAAAGGCAATATGGATATCGAACTGACCGTCGATGCCATGCAACTGACCGACACGATCGACCATTTCGTCATCTTCTCCGGCGATGGCGATTTCCGCTCGCTGGTCGAAGCGCTGCAGCGCAAGGGCCGCAAGGTCAGCATCGTCTCCACGCTCACCACGCAGCCGCCGATGATTTCCGACGATCTGCGCCGCCAGGCCGATCATTTCATCGATCTGGCCTCGCTCAAGGGCGAGATCGGCCGCGATCCCTCCGAACGCCCGGTGCGGCGCCAGGAGGCAGAAGAGGATGAAGGCGACTATTGATCGCCGAGCCAAGCCGCGCCATTAAGGGGCATGATTTCCGAACCCTCCCCCGATTGCGCCATCTGCCCCCGCCTCCATGCCTTCCTCGCAGAATGGCGCGAGAAGGAGCCGCATTGGCATAATGCACCCGTCCCACCTTTTCTTCCCGTCGGAGGCGATGAGAGCGTCGAACTCCTGATCGTCGGGCTCGCACCGGGGCTGCGCGGGGCGAACCGCACGGGACGCCCCTTCACCGGCGATTATGCCGGGGATCTCCTCTACCGCACCTTGGGCGATTTCGGCTTTGCGCGCGGAAAATTCGAGGCGCGGCCGGATGACAGTCTTGAACTCACCGGCGCGGCGATCGTCAATGCGGTGCGCTGCGTGCCACCCGAGAACAAGCCGACCGGGGCCGAGATCAACCATTGCCGGCAGTTTCTCACGCCCGTCATCCGGCGCTTTCCAAACTTACGCGCCATCGTCACGCTCGGCACCATCGCGCATCAGTCCACCATCCGTGCCCTCGGCCAGCCGGTATCGAAATATCCCTTCGGCCATGGGCGGGTCGGCATGATTGACGATATCCGGATTTTCTCAAGCTATCACTGCTCGCGCTACAACACCAATACAGGCGTGCTGACGGAGGAAATGTTCCGCGACGTGTTCAGGGCAGCGCGAGCGTTTCTGGATGAGGGAGTAAGGGAGTAAGGGAGTAAGGGAGTAAGGGAGTAAGGGAGTAAGGGAGTAAGGGAGTAAGGGAGTTGGAATCTGATTCCTCCGAGGGGGGCCACCCCTAGTCCCCTACCCCCTGTCCCTTAGCAACCGCGACTTCTCACGGTTCCAGTCGCGCTTCTTCTCGGTCTCGCGCTTGTCATGCAGCTTCTTGCCGCGGGCGAGCGCCAGTTCCAGCTTGGCCCGGCCGCGCTCGTTGAAATAAAGCTTGAGCGGCACGACCGTCATGCCCTCGCGATCGACCGAATTGGCGAGACGCGCCATCTCGCGGCGATTGACGAGCAGCTTGCGCAGACGGCGCGGGTCGTGGTTGAAGCGATTTCCTTGCGTGTATTCCGGAATATAGGAATTGATCAGCCAGAACTCGCCATTCTCGAAGCTCGCATAGCTCTCGGCGATGTTGGCCTGATTGGAGCGCAGCGACTTCACCTCCGTACCCTGAAGTACGAGGCCCGCCTCGAGCGTATCGAGTATCTCGAAATTGTAGCGCGCCTTGCGGTTGTCCGCGACGACCTTGCGCGCCGGAGCGTTTTTCGGCTTGTTCATGAGGTTTTGTATAGGGGAATAGGGGAGTAAGGGAATAAGGGCGTAGGCAGAAAGTGCGGAATGGGCAAAGAATCTTACCTATTCCCTTACTGCCCTACTCCCCTATTTCGTTAGTTGATCAGCCCCGCATGCTTCATCGCGAGATCGATACGCTCGGCGGTTTCAGCCTCGATCGGCACCAGCGGCGAGCGCAGCGTGTTCTCGATCTTGCCCAGATGCGTCAGCGCATATTTCACGCCGCTCGGATTGGGCTCGATGAACAGTGCCTTGTGCAGCGGCATCAGCCGGTCCTGCAGCCCAAGCGCCTTGGCGAAATCGCCGGCGAGGCAGGCCTCCTGGAACTCCGAGCACAGGCGCGGGGCGACATTGGCCGTCACCGAGATGCAGCCAACGCCGCCATGGGCGTTGAAGCCGAGCGCCGTCGCATCCTCGCCGGAGAGCTGGATGAAGTCCGTGCCGCAGGCGAGGCGTTGCTCGGACGCGCGCTCGACCTTGCCGGTCGCATCCTTGACGCCCTTGATATTCTTATAGTCGCGAGCGAGCGCGCCCATCGTCTCGGGCGTCATGTCGATGATCGAGCGGCCCGGAATATTATAGATGATCACCGGCAACGAGATCGCCCTGGCGACCTGCGAATAATGCTCATAGAGGCCGCGCTGGTTGGGCTTGTTGTAATAGGGCGTAACGACGAGTACGGCATCGGCACCGGCCTTTTCGGCATGCTGTGCGAGTTCGATCGATTCCCGCGTGTTGTTGGAGCCCGCGCCGGCGATGACGGGCACGCGTCCCCTCGCCTCCTCGACGCAGACCTCGACGACACGCTTGTGCTCGGCGTGAGAGAGCGTCGGCGATTCACCCGTGGTGCCGACCGGAACCAGCCCATGCGTGCCTTCCTCGATCTGCCAGTTCACGAAGGCGCGGAAGGCTTTCTCGTCAAACGCTCCATTGCGATCGAATGGCGTGACAAGTGCCGTAATGGACCCCTTCAACATTGGTGAACTCCCAGATCATATGTGCGAAAACGAATGCGGCAGGAAACGCCCTGCCGCAAGGCGTTGCACCATAGTCTTGCCACAGGTCTGGAGCAAGTGCATTCGATATAAGTTCAACATGGTGTGGAATGGGCGCTTTCGGTAACCTTTTATCAAGATTACCTTCACTCACCGACGATATGATCTGTGCCTGTGTCGTCGTGCTCTACAAGGTTAAATAATGGTCACCGGCAAAGGCCGTTCTTGAGTCAATATCCGAATTCTGATCTGGTCTTGTTCATGCGTTCAGCAGTTTCTGGAAGAAATATCTGGCGTAACGCCCTCCTCACCGGCTGCATGATGGCCGTCGGGCTGCCGGAGCTCGCTCAGGCGCAGCCGGTGCCGGCGGAGAACGTGCCGACCCCTCTTCTGCGCCCATTCGCGCCGACGGCGGCAAGACCCTCCCCGCTGATCAGGCCCGACCAGGTCATCACATCCGGTATTGTCCCGCAGCAGCCGGGCGCCATCGCCGGCGGCCTGAAGACCGGACTCGACGCGCTCTACGGCAAAGACTCACAGAAGGCCATTGCGATCCGCAACGGCATGCCGCGCCATTCGCTCGACCGCCACATCCTCACCTGGGCAATCGGGCTTTCGGGAACGGGCGGCGTGTCGAGCGCGGATATCGCGGCGGCGGCGGAAGAGCTGCCTGGCTGGCCGGGCATGACGACGCTTCGCCGCAATACGGAACGGGCGCTCTACCGGGAAAATCCGCCGGCGCAGGCGGTGATCAAGGCATTCGGCAACACCAAACCGCAGACCACCGAGGGCATGATCATTCTTGCCCGCGCCTATCTCTCGGAGGGAAACAGCGCGAAGGCGCGGCTGGTCCTGGCTTCCACCTGGCGCACGGAAAAGCTCGATTCCAGCGATGAACAGCTCATCCTGCGGGAATTCGGGCAGGTGCTCACGCGCGAGGATCATCTGCAGCGCATGCTGCGGATGTTCTATGCAAACCGCATCCAATCGGCAGGGCGCGTCGCCAAGCTGGCCAATGCGGAATCGCTCTACGCAGCCCTCGCCGCCGTCGCGCGGAAAGCGCCCGATGCGGCAAAGAAGCTTGCCGCCGTCGATCGCTCCTGGCATTCCAACCCGGCCTACACCTTTGCACGAATCCAATATCTGCGCCGCCAGGAACGCTATAGCGACGCCGCCGAGCTGATGCTGAAGGCGCCGCGCGATGCAGCAGCCCTGGTCGATCCCGATGCCTGGTGGGTCGAGCGGCGCGTGCTTTCGCGCGAACTGCTCGATATCGGCAAGCCCGAGATCGCCTATCGCCTCGCCGCAGCTCATGCGGCGGAGACGCCCGCAATGGCAGCGGAGGCAGAGTTCCATGCCGGCTGGTATGCGCTGAGAGCAATGAAGGATGCCAAGACCGCGCATCGCCATTTCGCGCGCATCGCCGAGATTTCCTCGCGTCCGATCTCGGCTTCGCGCGCCTATTACTGGATGGGACGGGCGGCGGAGGCTGGTGCTGCCGGCGACGCCAAGGCCTATTATCGCCGCGCCGCCCATTACGGCACGACGTTCTACGGACAGATAGCAGCCGCGAGGCTGGGCGAAAAGCAGCTCGAAGTGCCCTATCCCAAGCCGAGCGAGGAGGACCGCGAGCGCTTCGAGAAGCGCGAGGCGGTGCAGGCAATCCGCCGGCTCGAGGCGATCGGCTATGGCGCACGGGCGGAGATGCTCTACCGCGATCTGGCGCAGGAGATCGACAGCACCGGTGAACTGGCGCTGCTGGCGGTGATGGCGGAGCGCAACGGCAATCATTATCTGGCGTTGCGGGTCGGCAAGACGGCGGCGCTGCGCGGGCTCGATGTCGGCGCGCTGTCGCATCCGGTCGGCGCCATTCCCGAAAGCGCCAATATCAAGGGATCGGGCAAGGCTCTCGCCTATGCCATCGCCCGTCAGGAAAGCGAGTTCAACGTCTCGGCCGTCTCCAGCGCCGGCGCGCGCGGCCTGCTGCAACTGCTTCCAACCACCGCCAAGGAGGTGGCGCAGCGCGCCGGCGTGAGTTATTCCAAACCGCGACTGACCACCGACGCCGCCTATAACGCGACGCTCGGCTCGCATTTCCTCGGCGAGCAGATCGACCGCTTCGACGGCTCCTACACCCTGACCTTCGCCGGCTATAATGCCGGCCCGCGCCGGGCCAGCGAATGGATGGAGAAATACGGCGATCCGCGCGGCAAGCCGATCGACGAGGTGGTCGACTGGATCGAACGCATTCCCTACACCGAAACGCGCAATTACGTGCAGCGCGTGATGGAGAATTACGAGGTCTACAAGGCCCGCCTCTACGGCAAGATGGATATCGAGAAGGATCTGGTCGACGGCCGGAGGTGAAACGGGGCGCGTTCGGCCGTTTTCCATTGCTTTAGAGTCGTTCATTCTTCAGATGGTGACGAGGCGCATCCATATTTCCATGTAGCGGTTGCGGCACTGTCGAGGCCTGGATTCCAGTGCTTGTCACTGGAATCCAGGCCTCCTGGGGTTTATAGCGTTCTAGACCGTTATCGCAGCGGCACTGTCGAGGCCTGGATTCCAGTGCTTGTCACTGGAATCCAGGCCTCGACAGTGCCGCTGCGATAACGGTCTAGAACGCTATAAACCCCAGCGCCCCCCCAAAATCCCCCCAAGAAAACGGCCCGAAAACGGTGACAGGTCTTCGGGCCGCGCGCATTTTGCGCCTGTAGCGGTTTATCCGCTGAAAGGCTCAAGCCTTGGATTTGGGCGCCGTTTTCCTGGTGGCCCGCTTTTTCGCAGCTGGCTTCGCGGTGACGATCGATTCCGCAGCCGTCTCCACCTTGGCGGCCGCCGCCTTTACTGCGGAAGCCGCTCTCGAGGCTGGCTTTTTGCCGGTTGCGGACCTCCTTGCGGCCGGCTTCGTGGCCGAGGCTTTTTCGGCGACGCCCGTCTTTGCGGCGGCGACAACCGATTCCGCAGCCGCCTCGACCTTTGCAACCGCTGTCTTTACGGCAGAAGCGGCTTTCGAGGCCGGCTTTGCGCCAGCAGCCGGTTTCGGCGAAGCGGCTTTTGCCTTGGCGGGTTTGGCGGCGGTCGATGCAGGCTTGCGCACAGGTGCACGTTTTGCCGGCGCCGCGACTGCCTCGGCTTTGACATCGGCTGTCTTTGCATTGGCGGTCTTTGCACCGGCGGTTTTGGACGCGCCTTTCGTCTTGTGGCTGGTCGCGACTTTTCCTGCCTCCACACGCTTGGTGAAATCGGTCTTGCCGCCGCCGGCTAGCGTTGCCGCCTCGCTCACCCAGCTTTCCCGCTCGACCCGTCCGGGAAAGCCGATCTTCTTGTCGACCCAAGCGGCCTCCGCAGCGGTCCAGGCGGCAATCTGGTCGAAGTGGAAGATGCCGAAGCCGTTCAGTTCCTTCTCCAGTTCCGTGCCCACGCCGTTGATCAGCGTCAGATTGTCGGGCTTTCCGCGCCGCGCGGCCTTGAGCCCTTTCGGCTGCGTTTCGGACGCGGCGACTGATGAAGCGACGGACGCAACGGTCTTGGCCGCCGATTTCGCAGCCGGCTTGGCTTTCGTGGCTGATGACTTCGCGGTTGGTGATTTGGCTTTCTTCGCGGCCGGCTTTGCGGATGCCGCGGATTTCGCGGAGACGCTGACCGCGGACGTGCTTGCCGCGGATGCGGCCGGTGCCTTGGCCTTCGCTGCCGGGGCCTTGGCCTTGCCGGCGGCCGTCTTCCCCGCCGCCTTGCCGGTCTTGGCGCCGGTGGTCTTCGTGGCTGCGGTCTTCGCAGTTGGGGTCTTGGCCTTCGCCTTGGGTTTCGCTGCGGCCGGCGCGGCCGCCTTCACCGCCGCCGCCGGCTTCGCACTCGTCTCGGATTCGGCCACGCGGGGAGAATAAGGAATGGCAAGGGCGGATGCAGCCGAGGTGCGGCTGTCAGCAGATGCAGTGAAACGCTTATACAAAGAACCGATGATGCAACCCAGAACAAATGCAACAGCAATCAGTATGGCCAATTGAATGATGAGCAGCAGCATGCGGGCATCTCCTTCAGGCGACAGGCCTTCATCCGGCAAAAATGGCAATCAAGTCACGGGACGGATACTAAGATTTTCATCCACGCTTTACATCCGAAAGTCACTTCACGGGCGTTTTCTTCCCAATGTGGTCAATCCAACGTAAAGCCCAACGCCAAAAGCAATAAGCAAAACGAACCAGAATGTACTGATCAGATACATCATCGGAGGTCCTCGCGATTCTCCAGGCAGCCAAAGAATACTGGATGAATTCGAACGCCTTTTTCTGTCCAAGTCAATCGGACAAGGACAGGAGGCAAGACTTATTCCGGCGTTTCTTCACCGGGTTCTACATCTTCGGCGCCGGGTGCGGGAACCGGCGGCGCGATGCGGGCGGAAACCAGCTTTCCCTCACCGGGCAGGACACCCGCAACGGCGGTGACCAGCACTTCATAGGCGTCGGCGCCGGCCGCCCTGCCGTTGACCGTATAGTCGAGATCGCTGATCGACACCTCGCCGAGGGAGAGATCGGCCAGTTGCGAAACGGCGAAGCCGGCGAGCGCCGGAAAGCCCGGAGCCGCACCGCGCGCAATCGTCATGTCGTCGATGATGCGGATGCCGGGCATGGCGCGTTCGGCAACGCCGAGGATATCGCCACGAGCGGAGCCGGGAGGAACATTGCCGGAAAGGGTGACGCCGTCATCGGTCTTGACGGCGCGGAACACGAAGGGGGCGGCGACGGGCGGAAGCACGGCCTGATTGTCGACGCTGCGCACGCCGGGCACCGCCGTGGCGATTTTGGCCGCCTCCGCCTGCGAGCGCTCATCCGGCGCCACGCCCTTCAATGTCAGATCGCGCCCATCGAGATCGACGGACGCCCAAGGATAAGCGCCGGCAAGCGCCGTGGAGGCTCGGGATGCGAGGTCCCTCTCCACCGCTCCCGAACCGAACCAGACGGCAAGCACCGTCAGCAAGGCCGTTGTCGTGACGCCGGGCCAGAACCAGTTTTTCAAAGCCGCCCTCTCCTGTTCTCGGATCGTGGATTCATAAACAGGCAGGCAACCTGCTTGCGAATCCACGGTGTCAGCACGCGGTTATACGCATTGTACGGGAACGCCTCCCGCCGCATGGTTCCGGAATAACAGGGTTACCGAAGCAGGAGAGCCGAACTGTTGCTGAAAAAAGCCTTGAGATCAAGTTTAGAGGATCAGGCAATGAGCCGTGACGCGGAAGCCGCTCGACACTCTTTATTCTATAGATGTGTAGACGTTTCAAAAAAGAAAAACCCGGCAGCCAAAGCTGCCGGGTTCCATTCAACCAATCCGGATCGGATTAGAACGAGCGCTGGAAGCGGATCATGCCGCCCCATGCGTCGTCGGACTGCGTGATAACGCCAGCAGGGCTGACATCGTCGACCAGATCCTTGTAGTAGAGGACTTCCGGCGTGATGGTGAAGCCGGGGACGATTTCGTAAGCAACGTTGGCGGCAACGGCCAGCTGGTCGAAGTCGTCATAGGAGACCTGGGCGTTGAAGGTCGCCTTGTCGGTCAGCTTGTAGCTCGCGCCGACCCAAGCGGCCCAGTCGCCACCCCACGAAGCGTAGAAGTTTTCGCGGAAGTTGATGGCTTCGCCATCGGACTGCCAGGCGCCCATCACGAAGACGGAGAAGGCGTCGGAGACGTTGAGGTCGACGCGACCCTTGATCGCGTACTCTTCAATAACGCTGTCGTAACCGACGACCGCGCCGATCGAACCCCAGCCCTGGGCCCACTTCAGACCACCGACCATGTGCGGAATGTAGTCGTTGATCGTGTAGTCACCTTCGCCCTGTTCGGCCGACAGGATGGCCGAGATGCCGTTGCCGCCGGTGAAGGTGTAGCTGATGAGCGTGGTGTCGTAGTTCAGAGGCTCGATCACGTCGTCGTTGATGACGTTGCCGGCGTAGCCGAGGAAGGTACGGAACGCAGATTCGTCCTTACCGATGCGCAGGCCGCCCAGTTCGATATAGGCGAAGTTCAACGTCACGTCGTCGTTTTCGGCGTAAGCACCGTCAACATCGTTCGTGTCCCACTGGAAGCGGGTCTCGGTGTAGGTGCGCAGCGTGCCGAGCTCGGTTTCC
>NZ_LNTU01000002.1 GCF_001558695.1 Paramesorhizobium deserti | reverse complement strand
CTGCTGACGGGCGGCTCCGGCGATATCTCGCTTTCGGCCGGCAATAATATCAATCTCGAAAGCGCGATCGCCACGAGCAATTCGTCGTCGAAGGACAGCTCCTTCGGCGCAGACATCGGCATCGGCGGCGGTTTTGCCATCGGGACGGATGGAGCGATCAACCCGGTCCAGGGTTCCGCCGGCATCTCCCTCAACGCCAATGGCAGCAAGGGGTCCGCCAACCAGACCACCACCACCCACATCAACACCCATGTGGCGGGTCCGGGCGCCGTCACGCTCAATTCGGGCAAGGATACCAACCTCAAGGGCGCGGTGATCTCGGGAGAGAGCGTCAAGCTTGATGCCGGCGGTGATCTCAACATCGAAAGCCAGCTCGACACCGCTTCCAGCAAGGCCAGGCAAACCTCGGCCAGCGGCTCCATCGGTACGGGTGGCTTCAACGTCTCGGGCGCCTACCAGAACGCCAAGGGCGATGCGGCGGTCGTTTCCGAACAGTCCGGTATTCATGCCGGTTCCGGCGGCTTCGACATCGAGACGCAAGGCAAGACCAGGCTCGAAGGCGGCCTCATCACCCTACCAGAACGCCAAGGGCGATGCGGCGGTCGTTTCCGAACAGTCCGGTATTCATGCCGGTTCCGGCGGCTTCGACATCGAGACGCAAGGCAAGACCAGGCTCGAAGGCGGCCTCATCACGATATCGCCTGACGTATACGAGTGCCAGAAATCGACGGCCACCCTGACATTGTCGCGGTTGCAGAGATCGAGGATGCGCAACTGCGCATCCATCGTATGGAGCGGCAGCTAGCTGAGGCGCTTGAGGATCGCCGCTACGGACGAAGGAGGGATCAGCGATCTCCATCCATCTCTGCGAGTTTGCGAACCCGCCGTCGGAAGTCTTCGTCGGTTGAGAACTCTGCCGCCAGATAGGCCTCGACCAAGTCGTTTGCCAGCCACGCCCCGACGATCTGAGCGCCGATGCACATGACGTTTACGTCGTCGTGCTCGACCGATTGATGTGCAGAATGCACGTCGTGGCATACTGCGGCGCGAATACCCTTCACTTTGTTGGCGGCAATCGATGCGCCTACGCCTGTCCCGCAAACCAGAAGGCCGCGATCGGCGTTGCCGGCGATGATCGTGGATGTGACATTCTTTGCGACGTCAGGGAAATCAACCGGGTCTGGGTCATAGGAGCCGACATCCGTCACCTCGTGTCCGAGCGACTTGATGTGGTCGATGATGGTTGCCTTGAGCGGGAAGCCGGCGTGGTCGGAGCCGATGACGATGCGCATTTCGTTTCTCCAGGTTTATTGAGCGATGAGACGGGGCAGCCACAGCGTGAAGTCCTTCGCGAAGGTGAGGATCATCAATGTGGAAAACAGTGGGATATAGAAGGGCAGTAGGGCACCCAGCAGCGTCCGTACCGACACCTTGGCGATGTCGGATACGAGGAACAGCGACAGCCCCATGGGCGGAGTCAGAAGACCCATCATCAGATTGAATATGGTGACGATGCCGAGTTGCACGGGGTCGACCCCGGCCATCACCAGCGGTGGCGCGATGATCGGCACCAGAAGCAGGGTCGCCGTCGTGGAGTCCAGGAATATGCCGGCAACAAAGAAGATGAGGTTGGCGATGACCAGCAGCATTAGCGGGTCCTTGGATAGTCCCAGCAGAACCGACGCGAAATTTTGCGGAACCTGCTCCACCGCGAGGATCCATCCGAAAAGAGCCGCCGCGGCCACGATGATGAGGATCGCGCTGCAGCTTCGCGCCGTCAGAACTGCAGCGTTCCACAGATGCGCAAGGGTCAGTTCGCGATAGAACGCGCCACTGATGAATATCACGTAGACAGCCGTGATCGCGGCCGCCTCTGTCGGCGTGAAGGCACCGGCGGTCATGCCTCCGACCATGAGCACCGGCGCGATGATCGCGGGAAGGGCGGGCAGGAGGGTCTCGATGATCTCGCGCCCTGTTGGCCAGCGCTCCGCGCGCGGATAATGATGCCGGATGGCGACGACCAGCACGGTCAACATCAGGAGGATGGTGCAGACGATCGCGGGCATGATACCGGCGATCAGGAGCTGCACGATGGAGACGCTCGTTACCGAGCCGTACACGATCAGGGGGATGGACGGCGGGAAGATCGGCCCAATTGTCGCGGAGGCGGCCGTTACCGCGCCGGCGAAGGCGGGGTTGAAGCCTCGCTTCTTCATTGCGTCGATTTCGATCCGGCCGAGCCCGCCGATGTCAGCGAGCGCGGCGCCGGACATTCCGGAGAAGATCAGGCTGCCGAAGACGTTCACCTGCGCCAATCCGCCGGGAACGCGGCCGACAAGCGTGTAGGCAAAGCGGAAGATGCGATCCGTGATCCCGGAGAGGTTCATCAGGTTGCCAACGAAGATGAAGAGCGGGACGGCAACAAGCGGAAATGAATCCAATGCGTAGGTAATGCGTTGCGCGAGCAGTCCGAGAGGCAGCCCTTCGATCAGCACATAGGCGATCGACGGCAGCAGAATCGCATAGACGACCGGAAAGCCGAGAATGAAGAGACATAGAAAGGCAACGACGACAAGAAATCCCATCAATCCACCTCACACCGCAATGTTCGTGTCCGCCTGCGGCGGTTTTCGAAGATGGATCAGATGGACCAGAGCCGCGCCTGCGACGCCGAAAGCCGTCGCGCCTAGAAACAGCCAGAAGGGGATGCCGAGCGTCGGCGTCGCATTGGCCAGATTCTTCGAAATGTTGGAAATCGTGACCCATGCCAGGAAGCCTGTGATGGCGATCGCGCTGACCGAGATGCAGACGTTCACGACCCGGCGCAGGCGAACGGGAAGCGCGGCCTTGATTTCACCCATGACGATATTCTCACCCTTCAGCACGACGAGTGGGTAGGAGCAGAAGACCAGGCAGATCAGCAGGAAGCGGGTCAACTCCTCCGCGCCTATGAACGGCAGCGCAAATACGCCACGCATGACGACCTGCGCGGTCGGTACGAGAACCAATCCGGCCGTCAGCAGCGCGACGACGGCGGTCAGGACGCGTTCGGCGAGACGCATCTTGAATACTCCATGAAAGCGGTAGGCGGATCGAGGGGCAGCACATTGCTGCCCCTCGCACGGGTTCACTTGACAGCTTCGATCTGCCCAAGCAGTCCTTCGAAATTCGGGAAGTCGTGCTTGATCTGGGCGCTCACCTTTTGCCGGAAGGCGGCGATATCCAGGCCATCGGCCTCAGTGATCACCGTCATGCCGCGGCCCTTGAGATCCTCCACCAGCTTTGCTTCGGACTCCGTCGCCATCTGGAGCGACTTGTCGGCCTCTTCGTCCAGCACCTTCGTGATGGACGTACGCTGTTCCTCGGTCAGACCCTGCCAGACCTCTTCGTTCACGAACACCGCAAGCACGGCACGCATGTGTCCTGTCATCGACAGGTGCGACTGGACCTCGTTGAGGTTGTTCGACGCGATCATGGTCAACGGATTCTCCTGTCCGACCACGACGCCGGTCATGAGAGCCGTCGGAAGTTCCGCAACCTCAACCGGGGTCGGGATTGCCCCGAAGCCTTTCACCATGGAGACCCAAAGTTCGAGAGGCACGGCACGGAACGGCTTTCCGGCCAGATCAGCCGGCGTCTTCACCGGAAAATTCGAAGATGTGCCGGTCGCCGCGATAGATGCGCCCGATGATGCGAACGCCTTGAGCGACGAGCTTCTCATTTACCGCCTGCAGTGCGGGTGAGGATTGCGGATCGGTGGCGGCAAGAGCGTGAGCCCCATCGCGATAGATGAATGGAGCGTTGAAGACGGCGACTTCCGGGACAAGCTTCGCAAGCGATGCGAAGTCATGGTGGCCCATGGATATCGATCCCATTCGAACGCCATCGACCATTTCGGCAACGCCGCCGAGTTGGCTTGCAGGATAAACGGTAACCGTCACCTCGCCATTGGTTGCCGTCTTGATCCCTTCGGCAGCCTGGGCCGCATAGACGGTCTGGATGTCTCCCTCCGCGCCGACATGCGCGTAGCGCAGTTCAGCAGCTCCAGCCTGATTTCCAGCAAGCGCGGCAGTCATGCCAAGGGCGGCAACCGCCCCTTTGATCGAGATGTTCAGCATTTCCCTCTCCTCCCTTTTAGATCGCGGACCCGGTCACTCTTGTTTCGGCAGGTCCTTCTTCGTGAACGCCGCGATGTAGCTCTTCCTCCGGAGCTCATCACCGATGGCGAAGTGTTGCCTAAGCTTGTCTTCTGCTTCGTCCGGGTTCCGGGCGAGGACAGACAGGTAAACCTCCCGGTGAGCCTCAACGAGATAATCCAGGATACCGGCGGTCTCGCTCGTCTCGAGGCGGCGCTGGACGTGACTGCGCTTCAGCAGCGTGGCGATCGACTGGTAAATGGTGACGAGGGCAGGGCTGCGGCTGGCTTCCACCAGCGCCATATGAAAAGCGAAATCCGCGGCGCCTCCATCTTCCACATCATGGATGGTGTCCAGGAGCCGTGTCAGAAGTGAGCCGATTCGGGAAAGGTCTCCATCCGTCGCTCGCAGGCAGGCGAGACGGATCGCCTGACACTCGATCGCAATGCGGGCCTGCATAATATCGTCCATCATGTCAGGCTGCTGCGCAAGGCAGAAGGTCAGGAAGTCGCCGATGACAGCCATGTCCGCCTTGCGGACATAGGCGCCCTTGCCATGGCGAATATCGAGGAAGCCGAGGTTTGCTAGCGACCTGAGCGCCTCTCGGAGAACCGGTCGCGACACGCCAAGCGCGAGCGACAACTCGCGTTCTCCAAGAAGACGGTCGCCCTCGCGCAAAGTACCTGACAGGAGCTGTTCCCGGAAGAACGCCAGTACCTTCTCCGTGCCCGCAAGGTCCGTGGGTGTTTCTACGACAACAGAGTTCACAGTGGCCTCCAGTGGTATGACCAGTCAATCACCACGGTGAGGGATTGTCAATCCGGTTAGCGTCGCATCACTTGGAAGCGAGGCGGCCTTTAACAAAACATGTATGGTAGGTGGGGTAGTTCAGCTGCGGCGCTCGCACCTGCAACCGTTCGACCGATCATATGAGCCGTAAATGCATCATTTCACCCAAAATGGTTCTTATACATATCATTTTCCTTGACTTTTGACAAAGAAAGTTATTTATACGTATCATTACGAAGAAAATGATATGTTTAGGTGTTACGCATGAAGCCTGAATCAGAAGCTCTGCTGGAACTCGGACGGCTGTTAAAAACGGCGCGCAAAGGTCAGGGGTTCACTCAAGAGCAGGTTGCCAGGATGGCGGGCATATCACGTCCTCGCTATCGGGAAATCGAGACAGGGAGCGCGGCGGCCCGCACGACGACGCTGATCAACATTGCTCGCGCGCTCGGGCTTGAACTGATGCTCATCCCGCAGGCGATGGTCCCGGCGGTCGATGCTCTATTGCAGCCGCATGATGACGACGATGACCTGCCTGCCTTCATCGCCAGCCCTGACGGTGATGCCGATGTCTGAAGCTAATCTTGATCCAAGATCCATCTCATCGCTCGAGGTGCTGCTGAACGATCTGAAGGTCGGCACAATCGTCAGGACGCCTGGCGACTTCAATGCGTTCAGCTTCGAGGATAGCTATCGCGCGACGGGCGGCTTTCCGGTGCTGAGCCTGTCCTTCCGCGCGGCAACCGGAGGACTGCGCAAGGACCCCAAACCTGTTGCCAGGGCTCTTCCAGCCTTTTTTGCTAATCTTCTTCCCGAGGATAAGCTGCGCGAGGCGATGGAGAAGCACCACGCAGGCAGTGTTCGAGCAGGAAATGATTTTGACCTGCTTGTCGCGCTTGGGTCGGATCTGCCGGGCGCAGTCCGTGTCATACCGAGCGAAGGGACAATTGCTCGTGTCGACAATTTGTCACCTCCCAAACCGAAAGCCCGGTTTTCGCTCGCGGGCGTGCAGATGAAGCTCTCTGTCATCAAGAACACGGGCAAGGGTGGCGGCCTGACCATACCACTGGGAGATGAGCAGGGTTCTTACATCGCCAAGTTTCCGTCAACATCGTTTCCGGGTGTCTCGGAAAACGAATATGCCAATCTCGCTTTGGCCGAAGCAATCGGTATGGACGTGCCGGAACGTGAGCTCGTCGAGCAATCAGAATTCGAGGGTATTCCGGAGGAATTCAAGACGCTGTCGGACGGGAAAGTCCTGCTCGTTAAACGCTTCGATCGTGACGCTGGCGGAAGGCGGATCCATGTCGAGGATTTCGCTCAGGTGTTTGGCATCTATCCTTCGCGCAAATATGAAGGTGCAGCTTATCACGATATCGCCGCCGCACTCGGCGTTGCCGTCTCGTCAGCGGCTGCACTCGAATTCGTCCGCCGACTGGCTTTGGCCGCCATCACCGGCAATGGTGATATGCACCTGAAGAACTGGTCGCTGATCTATCGCGGCGCAGGCGATAAGCCGGCACTCGCCCCCGTTTACGACGTGCTCTCGACTGTGCCCTATATCCCGGCGGATGCCATGGCGTTGTCGCTTGCAGGTGAGCGCTCGTTCAGGGCAATGAACGCGCAGCGATGGAAAGTCTTTGCCAATCGTGCACGCCTGCCGGAAGCTGCCGTGCTTAAAGCGGTGACCGAGACAGTTGAACGCGTAAACCAGCTTTGGTGGTCGCTGCCAGAGCGTGAGGTCGTTCCGGCAAAGGTGCTTGAGCGGATCGATACGCATGTCAAGCTGATGACACCGATCCTCGGTACCTGTGCCGACTGACTTGGTCATCATGACAAACGTTCAAACCGTCAGTGAAACACCACCGGTCCCCATCAACCGGAACGACAATTCTCCCGGCGCGTCTTCACCTGTTCCCACAGGACATGGTCAACGATCCTAAGCGATTGGAACCTCCTGGATGACGTGCAATTCCGAAGCGAGATCCGGGGCGGCCTTCCAGCTCGCTATTATTTCAAGCTGAACTCCCCATAGACAGGCCTTATGTCCGCCAGTTCATAGACTTCGTCTTGTCTGATCTTGTGGGTGAGACGGCTCTGAATGCTCCAGCGGAAGGAGCTGAAAAAAGTGATAGCCCGGAACATGGCAAAAAAACCGGAAGTAGCACCGTAATCCAAAGCCATCGTCTAAACGGCCAAGGCTGCATCTAGGGCTGGGATCCAATCCAGGCAGGGACTTTCGTTACTAGATATGTATAGACGATTAATTATAAAGATGCTGTTCTATGTCCTGTGCGGTTCGAAGGGAGATATGGACCATGCAAGTCGCCACCCTCTTCAATCTCTCCGGACGCAAGGCGCTTGTGACAGGGGCAAGTCGGGGTATTGGCCAGGCAATCGCGACAGCGCTCGCTGGCGCCGGCGCCGATGTCGCGGTCACGGCCCGCGACGCTGGTGCGCTGGATGAAACGTGCCGACGGATCGTGGGATTAGGGCGCAAGATCGTACCACTTTCTCTTGATGTCCGTGATGTGTCAGCCTGTGCAACTGTTGTCGCGGATGCCGACGAGAGCCTTGAGGGCCTCGATATTCTCGTCAACAATGCGGGCTATGAAGAAATCCGGCCGTCGGTCGACGTTGACGAAGCTCTTTGGGACAGGATTGTTTCGACCAATCTGAAGGGCGCCTTTTTCTGCGCCCAGGCAGCCGCCAGGCAAATGTCATCAGCCGGCAAGGCAGGGGCGATCATCAATCTCTGTTCCCTGACTTCCTATGTCGGCGTGCCGACGGCGGTACCTTATGGCTCATCGAAATCGGGACTGCTTGGAATGACGAAAGCGCTTGCGGCCGAATGGGCATCTCTCGGTATCCGGGTGAATGCGATTGCGCCGGGATATTTCCGCACGGCGATGACGGATGTCTTTTACCAGGACGCGGCATGGCAGAAGGCAATGCTCGCCAAGATACCCCAGCGCCGGTTCGGCGCCATTGAAGATGTCGCGGGAGCGGTCGTCTTTCTCGCGAGCGATGCTTCTTCCTATGTGACAGGGCATTGCATCCCGGTAGATGGCGGCTATCTGGCCTCGATATGAGTGCTGATAAGCTATTCAAAAGCTTGGAAATAATCGGAAAATGTCAATGCCCGGAAACTGTTTGACTGCGATGTGTGTAGATGGATAGGCAACGAAAACCTATTGACCAAGCCGGTATCGAGGGGAAGTCATGCAAGATGTGACCGGAAGCGCCAGCCCGATCGCCGTGTCCGTCAGGGATGTCGGCATGGTCTATGACGGCTTTCACGCCGTCAAATCCGCTTCCTTTGATCTGCCTGCCGGAAAGTTCCTCACCATTCTTGGCCCTTCTGGCTCTGGTAAAACGACCCTGCTCAGGTTGATTGCCGGATTTCAGGCGCCAACAAGTGGTGAGATCGTCATCAACGGCAAGGCTGTCAGTGCCGTCCCGGCCCATCAGCGCTCCATCGGCATGGTGTTCCAGAAGCTGGCGCTGTTTCCGCATATGACGGCCGCCGAAAACGTCGCCTTTCCGCTCAAGATGCGCCGTCAGGATGCCCGCACGATTCCGGAGCGGGTCGAGCGCTATCTCGATCTCGTCAAACTCGGCGGCTATGGGGGCAGGCGCATCCATGAACTCTCCGGCGGCCAGCAGCAGCGTGTCGCGATCGCACGTGCGCTGGTGTTCGAACCCGACCTGTTGCTGCTCGATGAGCCACTTGCGGCGCTTGACCGCAAATTGCGCGAAGAAATGCAGCTTGAATTTCGCCGCATCCAACGCGAACTGGGCGTAACGACCATAAACGTTACTCACGACCAGCGGGAAGCCTTGGTCGTTTCCGACGAAATCATTGTCATGGATGCTGGCGAGATCCAGCAGAAAGCACAGCCGACGCGCACCTATCGCAATCCGCAGAATGCCTTCGTTGCAAATTTCATCGGTGTTACGAACTTTATTTCCGGGGCCGTGCGCAGCGTAGCCGGCAGCAACGCGGTCCTTGCTCACAGTGCCGTGGAGATTCCGGGCATTGTCGGAGACGAACGCAATCCACCACGTGCCGGTGGGCAGGCCTCCGGCGCTATCCGTGCGGAGCAGATTCGCATCGCGGCCAATGCAAGGTCGCTTTCAGGGCTCGACATCGTCCTTGAAGGCTCGATCAGGGATGCCATTTTCGAGGGTGAGCGCATCGTCTATGAGGTATGCGTGCCAGCGCTTGCCGGCGAGGCGCTGAGGGTCTTCGATCACGACCCGGTCGACCACGTGCAGTTCGAACCGGGCGCGGCTGTTTCAATCGGCTGGAACAGCCGGGACGTCCTTGTTTTCAATAACTAAGCCGGTTTACCGGATAACCAGAGGAGAACGAAGATGAGCAGACAGAGATTGATTTTGCCGACGGTGCGTCGGCGCAGCTTCCTCCAGGGGGCGGCCGCCCTTGGCGGTGCGGCAGGCCTTTCCGCGCTGGGAATGGCGCGCGCCTTCGCGCAGGAGCCGGAAAAGCCGAGAGAAATCATTGTTCGGGCCTGGGGAGGAAGCTGGGTGGAAAGCCTGAAGGCCGGCGTTTCGGATAGCTTCACCAAAATGACCGGAATCGCTGTCCGACATGATCTGACCGAAGACAACGAGATCCAGCCGAAGATATGGGCGGCGGTCGCTCAGAAGCGTATTCCACCGATTCATGTCAATTGGGACACAACCACGAATGCGACGAAATCGGCTCTGCGCGGCGTAACGGAAGATCTTTCCGATCTGCCGAACCTCAAGAATGTCACCGAACTGGCAAAGCCTGTCGGTCTCGATGGATACCCAATCGTCAATACCTACGGCTATGTCTATGTTCTCGCCTATCGGCCGTCCGCCTTTCCGAACGGTGCGCCGAAGTCGTGGAAGGAACTGCTGGACCCGAAGTTCAAGGGCCGTATCGCTTTCTACAACGATGGTATTGGCTTCCATTTCCCGGCGCAGGTTGCCGGTGGCGGCAAGCTCGAGGACATACCGGGCAACATGCAGCCAGCATGGGACTTCATCGCCAAAATGAAGGAGCAGCAACCACTTCTGGGAGAAGATCCGGATTTCACCACCTGGTTCCAGAAAGGTGAAATCGATGCCGCCTGCACCATTTCCACCAATGCCCGCGAAGCGCGCAAGAACGGGATCGACATTGCTTGGGTCATTCCGGAGGAAGGCGCCAAATTCGATACCGACGGTCTCTGGATCCCGAAGGGCCTTCCTGAAAACGAGCTCTACTGGGCAAAGCAGTACATCAACCACGCGCTGACCAAGGAGGCGCAGCAGGTGTGGCTCGACGGCCTCGGTCTGCCAGGCGTGGTGCCCGGTCTGACGCCGCCCGCCGATCTCATCAATGATCCTTCCTATCCGACAAAGGAGGAAGACTTCAGCCACCTGATCCGGATTTCTTCGAAGATCCAGGTGGAGAACGAGAGCGACTGGTTCGCGAAGTTCAAGGCCATCATGCAAGGTTGACCTTCATCAGGAGCCGCTGCCGAAGCATCAGCGGCTCCGGTCACTCTGTTCATTGCCAGGATCTTCCCATGCGAGCTGCTCGAACAGCCTATCCTCTGACATGGCGCATCATGGATGTGCTGGAGGCCTTTGCCGCCTTCGTCTGGCCGACAAGTTTCAGGCGAGCCATCCCGTATCTGCTGCTGGCGCCCGCGCTGCTGCTCGTAGGTCTCCTCGTTCTCGGCCTGATCCAGATTGGCGACTTGAGCCTGAGGACACTCGACACCAGCACGTTCCTGCTTTCCGAGAATTATACACTGGCGAATTATCGCAAGGCGCTCACGGAACCGCTCTTCGTAGTCGTGGCGACACGCAGCCTCACAGGATCTCTGATCGTGACGGTGGTGACGCTGATTTTTGCTTTTCCCTATGCCTATCTAATGGTGCGGACGCGTTCAGCGGGATTGCGGAAGTTCCTGCTGATCGCGCTTTTCCTTCCCTTCTTCATCGGCCAGGTCGTGCGCGCTTATGGCTGGCTCATCATTCTTGGCAATCAGGGTATGGTCAACGAGGCACTTGGCCTCATTGGCGTCGCGCCGCTTCGCTTGCTCTACAATTATCCGGCGGTTCTTTTCGGCCTTGTTCAATATATGTTGCCCTTTGCGGTTCTGATGCTCGCTCCCGCGCTGACCGCGATACCGGAGGAGCTGGAAACGGCGGCCGCCTCGCTTGGCGCCAACTGGGTGCATAGCTTCATCCATGTCGTGTTGCCGCTGGCGCGGCCTGGTCTCGTCGGCGCTGGTCTCGTTGTCGTGACGCTGTCGTTGACTGATTTCGCCATGCCGGCCATCCTCGGCGGTGGTTCTCAGGATTTCATCGCCAACGCCATCTATGACCAATTCTTCCGCACGTCGGATCAGGGGCTTGGCGCGACGCTCGCCCTCATGCTCGTCGCCCTCGGGTCGTTGCTGGTCGGCATCGTCTTCACGCTTTTCGGCGCGGGAACGCTCGCAATGGGGAGGGCGCGCCAGTGATCACCTCCACCAGCAAGTCCGTCATTCTCTGGGGTTTCGTCTCCATTGCCCTTATCGTGCTCTCGGCGCCGACGATTGTCGTTCTCGGTTCCTCGCTTACCGCGGGCAATATGATCACCTTTCCGCCGGAGGGCCTGTCGCTAAAATGGTACGCGGCGATCCTGCGGGCAACTGATCTTCGTGACGCTTTCCTGCGCTCGGTCTTTGTCTCGGCGGTGTGTACCATCGTCGCAATCCCTGCCGGTACATTCGCCGGAATTGCGCTGGCCAAATATGCCGTCCGCTTCGAAAAGGCGATTCAGGTCTACCTGCTTCTGCCGTTCACCATACCTCTGATCGGTTCGGGCATCGGGCTGATGTTGATCTTCGGCAATGCAGGTGTCCTTGGCCAGCTGTGGCCGGTCGGTATCGCCTGCTGCGTGATCAATCTGCCCTTCATGATCTGGGCCGTGACGGCAAGTGCCGCAAGCCTCGATCCCGATCTGGAACTGGCCGCTGCCAATTGCGGCGCCGGCCCGTTGCAGACCTTCCTCTATGTGACACTGCCCGCCGTCACGCCCGGTATAATCTCCGGATCGCTCTTGATGTTCATCCTGGCGCTCAACGAGTTCCTCGTGAGTCTGCTCCTGGTCGACGCGCGTATCGTGACCTTGCCGGTGCAGATCTACAACTCGATCCGCTCGATCATCACGCCCGATCTCGCCGCGATCTCTGTCGTTTTCATTGCCTGCGCGGTGGCGGCCATATTCCTGCTCGACCGTCTGGTCGGGCTCGATATCTTCCTCAAGTCGAAGTGATAACAGGACGCGGGCGGCCAGGCACCGCCGACCAGAAGGAAAGTCCAATGACCAACGTCTCCTTCCACGAACTCGTCAAACTGGATGCCGCCGCGCGGGCAGCACTTCTGCGGCGCTCGGAAACCGATCTTTCCGGTTTCATCGAAAAGGTGAAGCCGATCATCGACGCGGTGAGAACGGAGGGGGACGTCGCATTGGTGCGCCTTGGTCGCGAACTCGACAAGGCGAACCTGGATCACGATAGGCTGAAGGCAACGAAAGCCGAGTTCGACGCCGCCTTCGATATGGTCGAGAAGGACGTCATCGAAGCGATTCAGTTCGGAATCGACAATATCCGGCATTTTCACGAAGAGCAGAAGCCCGAGGCCATGTGGTTGAAGGAGATGCATCCCGGCGCCTATGCTGGTGACCGCTTCACGCCGATCAAATCGGTGGCACTCTATATTCCGCGTGGCAAAGGCGCGTTCCCGTCTGTCACCATGATGACCGCTGTTCCCGCCGTCGTTGCCGGTGTCCCGGAAATTGCCATCTTCACGCCGCCGGCGCCCGATGGCACGGTCGATGCCGCGACCCTGGTCGCCGCGAGGCTTGCTGGCGTGGAAACGGTCTATAAATGCGGCGGAGCCCAGGCAGTCGCGGCAGCCGCCTACGGCACCGAGACGATCAAGCCCGCGCTCAAGATCGTCGGCCCAGGCAGCCCTTGGGTGGTTGCGGCGAAACGCCTTCTTGCCGGGGTTATCGATCCGGGCCTCCCCGCCGGCCCGTCCGAGGCAGTCATTTTCGCGGACGACACGGTTCATGGCGGCCTGGCTGCGCTCGATCTTCTCGTGGAGGCCGAACATGGCCCGGATTCTTCCGCCTATCTCGTCACTCACAGCCGCCGCGTCGCGGACGAGGCGCTCGAGGCATTGCCAGGGCACTGGGCGCGGATGACCGAACAGCGTGTCCAGTTTTCAAGCGCGGTGCTCGGCGGGAAATGCGGCGGCATTGTCCTTACCCCGTCTGTCGAGGAAAGCTATCGTTTCGTCAACGACTATGCGCCGGAACATCTGGAGATACTCTCCACGGACCCGTTCGCGCATCTCGGCCATATTACCGAGGCTTCCGAAATCCTCATGGGACCACATACACCCGTTAGCATCGGCAATTTCGGCCTCGGTCCGAACGCGGTCCTGCCAACCAGCCGGTGGGCGCGCACCTTCGGTCCGCTTTCCGTGACGGATTTCGTCAAGCGCTCCTCGATCGGCTATGTGACCGCGTCAGCTTATCCGGAATTCGCGAAACATGCGCGTACGCTTGCCCGCTACGAAGGTTTCTCGTCGCATGAGAACGCGGTATCGGATGTCCGTAATGCGTATCTGCGGGCGTGAGAGGAAAGGGCATGAAGGCGGCGAGACTCTATGCGGCCGGTGATCTGCGCGTCGAAGAGATCGAAGCTCCAGGCGTGCCAGAGCCCGGCTGGGTGCGGCTCGCCATCACAGCCGCCGGCATTTGCGGCTCGGATCTTCATAACTATCGCACCGGACAATGGATCACCCGGTCTCCTTCGGTCGCTGGTCATGAATTCGCTGGCGTTGTCATGGCGACTGGCGCGGGTGTCGCGGACTTCGCCGCCGGCGATCTCGTAGTCGCCGACAGCCGTTTCTGGTGTGGCGCATGCGCCGCCTGCGAGAGTGGTCGCCATAATGTCTGTGAACGGCTTGGTTTTGTCGGCGAGGTTTGTGACGGCGGCTTCGCCGAAGAAACGGAGCTTCCCGCACGCCTGCTGGTCAAGCATCCTGCCGCGTTGGATCCTGCAATTGCCGCGATGGCGGAGCCCCTGGCGGTAGCCTTACATGTATTGCGCAGACAGCCCGTTCCTCGCCATGAACCGGTTCTCGTGGTCGGCTGCGGCCCGATAGGTGGGCTGGCTGCGGTGCTTTTCGCTCGGCTCCATCAGGGGCCGCTTCTCGTTGTCGACCGCAATGCTGCACGTGCGGCACTTGTGGCCAAGGTTACCGGGGCGAAGGTCGTGGAGCTCGACCGCGATTCGATTGCCGCCGCTTTGGGCAATGGAACCCTGCGCTACGCAATCGATGCGACCGGCAATATCGCCGTGCTTGCCAGGCTTGTGAACCTCCTGTCCGGCGGGGGCTCGGTGGCGCTGGTCGGCATCACTCATGGACGCATCGATCTCGATCCGAACGTTCTTGTCGAACGCGAGATCTCGCTGGTCGGTTGCCATGCGTTCGCGGATGAACTGTCAGAGGCCGTCTCTCTGCTTCCATCGCTTGAGCCCGCGTTGCGTCAGCTCATCGACGAGGAGATAACGATTGACGAACTCCCGTCGGCTTACGAAAGGCTGCTCAGCGGAACAACAACAGGGCTTAAGACAATCATTCGCATCGACCATGGATTTGGTTGATTGCCTGCAGCGGGATTGTGAGGAATGCGAAGGTGGCGCAGCCTGGGAGGCGCCGTCAGTAGACCGCCTCGTAGGCTGCGCAGACCTGGTCCTGTGTCTTGTCGGCGAGATAAGCAAGTTCACCTTCCTTATGCTTTACATAGACATCGGGGAAGCCTTCCGGAAACCAGCCGCAGACGGTCGGGTTCGACCTGAAACGCTGTAGGGCAACCTCCAGATTTTGCGGCAACCGAACATACCCACTGGCATTCAACGTTTGTGCATCCAGGAGTGATAGGTCCTCCTGCGTTGCTTCAGGAACATCCAGATCCTCCTCAATGCCTTGCGCGCCGGCATGAACGATGGCCGCAAGCGCCAAATGAGGGTTAGCGGCTGCATCAGCCGCTCGGAATTCGAAATTGAACTGAGCTGCCTTGGCGATATCGCTGATGTCAGAAACCGGGCAGATGCGGACCGCGGCTTCTCTGTCGCGGAAGCCGAGATTATTGAAAGCCGCGCTCCAGCGATGTGGAGTGAGCCGAAGATACGAGACGACGCTCGGCGCGGTGATGGCGATGATGGAGTCCAGATATTTCAGAATGCCGGCCACGAATTTTCCAGCAATGTCGGACAGTTCGTGCTTGCCATTCGGGTCGTAGGTCACCGGATTGCCGGCGGCATCGAGCATGCTGAGATGCACATGCACGCCGTTGCCGACGCCGGCCGGATCGCGGATCGGCGTAAAGGTCGGTTCGTAGCCGAGGGTACGTGCGACCATGCCCACCAGTTCGCGTGTGATGAGCGAATGGTCGGCGATCGTCACGCCCGTCTGTGGCCCCATGGTGACTTCGAACTGGCCGCTTCCGAATTCCTTGAGGATTGTATCCGGCGTGACACCGGCCTCACGCATGGCGGCAATGACTGCCTCGCAGAAATATCGCTCCTCCTGAAAGCCGCTAAGCGTGAAGGCCTTGCCGATTTCGTTTGTTAGATGCTTGATCTGGAATTCGTGCTCGAATGCGCCGAAGAGCGTGATACCGGCAACCTGTCGCAGGCGTTCGAGCGCTGCCTCAAGGATCGAGCGAGTGCAGAACTCCCAAGGTCGGCCGTCCGTGTAATGAATGTTACCGATGACGAAATTTTCGTTTGGCGCATTCTCCTCGCTCTTGATGCTGACGAGTGTTGCCCCATCCGGGATAAGCACAAGATCGCCCAGCGAGCCGAAGGGACTTTCTGCGATCGCATCGAAGCACGTGATCTGGACATTGGTCGGTGTCCAGCCGATGCCGCACTTCAGCCGTTTTTCCATCTGGGAAATCGGGAAGGCCTTTCCGCGCACCTTGCCTGAAAGATCGCCGCAGCAGGCAACCACCATCTCTTCACGTTTCATCGCCGTCCCCGTCCAGTCTGTCCTGGTCATAGCCCGGCATCGCGAAGCGAATGCCGTCCCAGTCGTTGATGCGTTTTTGTGTTGCCTCCCAGTCTGTCTCCGAGACGCGCACGATAAGCGCTTCGACAAGGGCCATCGCCGAGGCGACAGTATCCCAGGCCGTGCCGGCGTCGATCGGCAACGCGACGATGTGATCTGCGCTGCGGGCTGCAGGGGACATCCATTTATCGGTGATGACGATGATCGTGGCGCCCGGCTTTTCGGCAATGGTTTCCGCAAGTCGTGCCAGACTTGGCTGGTAACGGCGGAAGTCAAAGAGGAGAACGACATCCTTCTTGCGCATGCGCAGCACGTGCTCGGGCCAGAATTCCGGATTATCGGGCATATGGTAGATGCCGCCGCGGATTTGGTGCAGATGTACTGAGAAAAAGGTGGCGATGCTGTCGCTGACGCGGCCGCCGAGCAGAAAGATGTTGCGCGATCGATCAGCGAGAAGGTTGGCAAGAATATCGAACTGCGCCTGCGAGACCGTCTCCGCCATCTCCCGCATGACTGTTGAAACACGCGATACATATTCTGAAAGGAAGTCGGAATGGCCTACGGGCTTCTGGCTCGATTTCAAATCGAGCGGCGAGCGCCGCCCTTCCTTCAACTCGGCGATCAACTGGCGCTGCAGGTCTTGAAAGCCCCCACAACCGATCTTGCTGACGAAGCGCGTGATCGACGGCGCGCTCACGCCCGTCTTGGTCGCGAGTTGCTGGATGCTTTCGAGCCCCGTGAAGGGATAGTCGGCGAGGATCGCATTGGCGATCTTGCGTTCGCTGGCGGTCAGATGGTCCGCCACGGCATTTATGCGCGCGCGGATAGGCGATAATGTCAGATCCTTCATCGGCTGCACGTTTCCCTTGTTGAACCGATATTTGCGTTCTGAAAAAAAATAGTCAAATGGAAAAATCAGATTGACTATGATCGAAAAATTTCTTTGACTGATCGTCATCCTGCCTCGGACCATCGGCGGTCTCGCGAGGCAATTGGGGCTTTATCCTCATGTTGAAAACCGCGGATCGCGAGATGACACGTTTGCTGGGGGCCGGCGACCCCACGCCGGTGGAGTGCGTCAACGCCGAAGGCCAGTCGCCTCTGTTCCTGACCTGCGAGCATGCGGGACGCGCGGTGCCTGCTGCTCTCGGCGACCTTGGTGTATTGCCCGAGGAGATGGATCGTCATATCGCCTATGATGTGGGAGCTGATGGGCTTTCCCGGCGATTGTCGGAACAGCTCGACGCACCGCTCATCCTCCAGCGCTACAGTCGGCTCGTGATCGACTGCAACCGGCCGTTTGCCGCAGCCGATTGTTTCGTGGAAGAGAGCGACGGCACCCTCGTCCCGGCTAACACCACGCTCAGCCATCTGGAGCGCAAGCGGCGCTACGAGGAAATCCACCAGCCGCTGCACGAGGCGATCTCGGAGGCGCTCGACAAGCGCCAGGCGGCCGGGAGGCCGACCATGCTCGTCTCGGTACACAGTTTCACGCCGGTCATGCGCGCGACAGGAGCTGTCCGGAATTTCGAACTCGGACTTCTCCACAACCGTGACCGGCGCTTTGCCGACGCGCTGGCGGAAACGTTTCGCGCCGCGAATCCGGACATCATGGTGCGGCTGAACGAGCCTTACATCGTAGACGACATGTCTGACTATACGATCCCCATGCACGGGGAAAAGCGGCGCATTCCGCATGTGTTGCTGGAAGTGCGCCATGATCTCATTTTCGACGCGCAAGGACAGGTGGATTGGGCGGCAAGACTCTCCGGCCCCCTGCAACGTGCCGCCGACCTGCTCAAGGAAAAGACTGATGGCCGCTGACCATCTCACGACCCGCGAAGTGCCTCTTGATCCGGCAGCGTCCGCGATTCTTTTCATCGACGTCCAGAATTTTTCCGTGCGTCGCGAGGGCGGCGAGTTCAAGGACGTCTCCGACGCGGATATCGCGGGAAAATACGGCTATTATTTCAAGCGCGTCCACGACGTCGCGATCCCTAACATGCAGAAGCTTCTTCATGGCTTCCGCGAGGCGGGTATCGAGGTATTGCACACGACAATCGAGAGCCTTACCAAGGACGGCCGCGATCGTAGCCTCGACTATAAGATTACGGGCTTCAACGTGCCGAAGGGGTCCTGGGACGGCAAGGTGATCGACGAACTGGAGCCGTTGGAAGACGAGATCGTACTTCCGAAGAGTTCATCAAGCGTCTTCGTCTCGACCCATATCGATTACATCCTGCGGAATCTGGGCGTGAAGCAACTCGTGCTCTGCGGACTTGTGACGGACCAGTGCGTTGAATCGGCCATACGCGACGCCTGCGATCTTGGCTATCTCGTTACACTCGTCCCGGATGCTTGCGGTACCTATTCCGACGAGCGCCACGAAATGTCGTTGCGCGCAATCAAGGGATATTGCCGGCAGATATCAACGGACGCGCTGCTGAAGGAGATCGGGCAGTAAAGGGCATCGGACATCGAAGCGACGGGACGGAAACAAAGGAGATATCTGGAAGCGGACCGCAAAAACAAAAGCTAAAGACGGGACCGCTCATCAGTTCACTGCCGAAAGGCATAACACAAAGGGGAACAACCATGATGAAGATTTCCAAATTGCTTCTGGCGGCGGGCTTCGCGGTCGCCGGTTCCACAGCTCTTGCCGACGACGAGAAGATCGTGATTGGCGGCGCGTTGTCGATGACGGGCATCCAGGCGCCGCTCGACACCCCCGGCTATAACGGTGCGCTCGTCGCCGTGAAATATTTGAACGACAATGGCGGTGTGCTTGGCAAGCAGATCGAGTTCATCAATATCGATGGCAAGTCCGATCCTGTCACCGTCGGCAACGTCGCCGTCGAACTGATCGACAAGGGCGCTCAAATCATCGTCGCACCGTGTGATTTCGACTTTGGCTCGCCGGCAAGCCGCGAGGCGCAGTCGGCCGACCTCGTCGGCATCTCCACCTGCGCGTCGGACCCGCTCTATTCGTCGTGGTCGCTGGGCGACAAGCAGTTCACGCTTTCCATGTGGAACACCACGATGGGCGCGACGGCGGCCGACTATGCCTTCAAGGAGCGGGGCTGGAAGACGGCCTATGTCGTCACCGATCAGTTCATTGCTTATACCAAATCGCTCTCAAAATACTTCGTCGAGCAATTCAAGGCGGATGGTGGCGAGATCATTCTCGAGGACACCTATACGAACGGCGACAACAACTTTTCGGCTCAGCTCGCACGTCTCCAGGCGCTCGGAAAGAAGCCTGACGTGATCTTCGTCTCGTCCTACGGCACCGATATAGGTGTGATTATTCGCGCCTTGCGCGAAGTCGGCTATGATGCGCCTATTCTCGGCGGCGATGCCTATGACGATCCAGCCATGCACGAGGCGCTCGGCGAGAAGTTCGGCAACGACGTCTATTTCGTCACCCACACCTGGATGGGCCCGGAAGCGCATCCAGACATGCCGAAATTCATCGAACTCTACACCGCCATGCATGGCAAGGCGCCGGATACCTCCTTCGTCTCAACGGGCTGGGACACGATCATGCTCATAGCCGAAGCGATAAAGGCTGCCGGGTCGACTGATGGCGCAGCCGTTGCCAAGGCCCTTGAAGATGGCCAGTTCAAGCTCCTGACCGGCGATCTCGATTACGGTACGACGGAAGAAGGCCACGTGCCGAACAAGGCCGCGGCCATCATCGAACTCAAGGGCGGAAAGCCAAGCTTCATTGGATGGCGGAAGCCCGAATCCCTGCCGAAGCCCTGATCGCTCCCATTTACGAGCCGGCCCTCGCGGCCGGCCGCTACCTTCGGAAAAGCCATGTCTGAAACGCGTCTCGTGGTAAACGACGTGTCGGTGGAGTTCACCGGCCTCCGCGCCCTCGACCAGGTGTCGCTCTTTGTCGCGACCGGGGAGATCGTTGGCCTGATCGGGCCGAACGGCTCCGGCAAGACGACCCTTATCAACGCCATCACCGGCCAGGTGAAACTGGCGACCGGCCAGATCACCCTCGGCGACACTACCCTTTCCGGCCTCAGCCCGCGCGAAATCGCGCTGCGGGGCGTGAGTCGTTCCTTCCAGATCGCCCGCCTTTTCAACACAATGACCGTGATGGAAAACGTCGAGGTCGCCGCGCTTGCCAAGGGCGCATCCCGCGCCGTGGCATCGCAAAGCGCCAAGATGCTGCTCGGCGAGCTCGGCCTGACCGTCAAGGCGGATGAGCTTGGCGAAAGCCTGAGCTATGGCGACAAGCGCCGCGTCGAGATTGCCCGCGCGCTCGCCGCCGAGCCGCGTTTCCTGCTGCTCGACGAGCCGGCAGCCGGCATGAACGACGCCGAGACGGAAACACTGCTTCATATCCTTGCCGAACTGCCGAAAAAAAGCGGGCTCGGTCTTCTCATCATCGACCACGACATGGGCCTGATTATGCGCCTTTGTTCCCGACTTCACGTGCTCGCTTCAGGCCACACGATCGCGGAAGGCGATGCCGCCCATGTGCGCAGCCATCCGGCCGTCATCGAAGCCTATCTCGGCAAGGGAGCGGTCAATGCTTGATATTCGCGACCTCTTGGTAAACTACGGCACGATCCGCGCGGTTCGCGGTATCGGCTTCAATCTCGCCAAGGGCGAACTGGTCAGCCTGCTGGGTGCCAACGGTGCCGGTAAATCAACGACACTTAAATGCATCGCCGGCGCCCTGAAAGCCTCTGGCGGTTCGATCACGCTCGACGGCACGAACATAACCTCGGCCAGCCCGGAGCAGGTCGTGCGCGCCGGCCTCGCGACGGTGCCGGAAACCCGCGACGTCTTCCCTGACCTGACCGTTTCGGAAAACCTCATGCTCGGCGCCTACATCCATCGCCGCGACCGCGCCGGCAACCGCGACAATCTCGAGCGCGTACACAATCTCTTCCCGCGTCTCGCCGAACGCGAAGGCCAGGCAGCCGGCACGCTTTCCGGCGGCGAACAGCAAATGCTCGTGATCGCCCGCGCGTTGATGTCCCGTCCGAGCGTGCTGCTTCTCGACGAGCCATCGCTGGGGCTCGCACCGGCCATCGTCGAACGCATCTTCGAGATGATCGAAACGCTGAAACGGACTGGCCTCACAATCCTGCTCGTCGAGCAGAATGTGAACCAGACGCTGGCAGTCGCCGACCGCGCCTATATCATGCGGCTCGGCAAGATCGTTGCCTCCGGCACCGCTAACGAGATCCGGTCCACCACCGATCTCAGCGCACATTATCTGGGAGGCTGATCATGGGTTTCGCGATACAATTCGTCATAGACGTCTTGAGCCTCGGCGGCGCCTACGCCCTCATGGCGCTTGGCCTCGTCATCATTTACGGCATCCTCCGTTTGGTGAATTTCGCTTACGGGGAACTCATCATGGTCGCCGGTTACACCATGTATCTCACCAGCGGTTCCGGTCTGCCCTGGATCATGATGGCGGTTTTCGCCGTTGTCATGGCTGTCGCCTTCGGCATATTCACCGACTATGCCGCCTTCCGTCCGGTTCGCGCGAAATCCGTGACGGCGGTGCTGATAACCTCATTTGCCTTCTCCAACCTGTTGCAGAACGCGGCGCTGCTTTTCATCTCGCCGCGCCCCCGCAATGTGCCGCTGCCGGAAATCTTTTCACAAACCGTCTCGATCGGCGGCGCGATCACGCCGGTGCGCAACCTCATCACTATCGCCGCCTCCATCGTGTTGCTCGCCGCCGTCGCCTTCCTGATGCGCAAGACGACGCTCGGCATCGCCATGCGTGCGGCGGCCACGAATTTTACCATGGCGCGCATGCTGGGCGTTCCGGCGAATCTTATCATCTCGTCTGCTTTCGCACTCTCCGGCTTTCTTGCAGGCGTTGTCGGCATCCTCTGGATCGGCCGCATCGGAACGGTCGTGCCGGGCATAGGGCTGGAACCGTTGCTCGTCGCCTTCATCGCCACCGTGATAGGCGGTATGCGCAGCCTGTCAGGTGCGGTCTTCGGCGGCTTTCTGCTGGCATTGATCGACACGACGCTCAACTATACCCTGTCGCAGGATCTCCTGAAGTTCCGCGACGCCTTCACCTTCGGTCTCGTTATCCTGATCCTGCTCTGGCGCCCTGAGGGCCTCATCAGGGGGCCGGCGAGCGGACAGCGGACTTGAGGAGCGCGATCATGAAACACTCCTATCTCACCGCCATCATCCTGCTCGGCGTGATCCTCGTCATAGGCATCGGCAGTCAGATGCTCGGCATCCGGCTTTATGACCGCATCGCCACGAACCTCATGATCTCGTTGGTGCTGGTCGTCGGCCTGCAGACCTTCATGGGCAATTCCGGCCTGCTCTCCTTCGCCCATATCGGCTTCATGGGTCTCGGCGCCTATACCTCCGCCGTGCTCACCATACCCGCACAAATGAAGAGCATGGCGCTGCCGGACCTCTATGGCTTCATGAAAGTCGTCGAAATCTCGCCGCTCTTCGCCATGATCGCCGCCGGATTGGTCGCGGCCCTCGTCGCCGCCGTCGTCGCTTATCCGCTGATGCGGCTTTCGGATGCCGCCGCCGTCATCACCTCGTTCGCTCTCCTCGTCGTGCTTTACACGATCATGAACAACTGGAGTGCCTTCACCAACGGACCGCGCACGCTTTTCGGTTTGCCGAAGACGACGGACATGCCGATCGCGGCGGTCCTTGCTGCTGTCGTGGTGGTCGTCGCGCTGGCCTTCAAGGAATCGCGCACTGGAACGCTGCTCCGCGCCTCGCGCGAGGACGAAGTCGCCGCTGCCGCGCTCGGCACAAATATCCCGCATTTGCGTTGGCGTGCCTTCATTCTCGCCGCCTTCATCGCGGGCATCGGTGGCGCGCTTTGGGGCCACTTCATCACCTCTTTCGCGCCGAAGGCCTTCTATCTCAAGGAGACGTTCCTGATCATCACCATGCTGGTGATCGGTGGGGCGAATACCGTGACCGGCGCTGTCGCCGGCACAATCCTCGTTACTGTCGCCTATGAGGGCTTGCGTGGTACCGAAGGCGCGCTTAACGCCACCTCCTTCGGCGCCGGCCAGGTCATCGGGCTGACCGAAATCGTGCTTGCGCTGGCAATGATTGCCGTGATGATCCTGAAGCCCGGTGGCATTTTCCCCAATCGCGAGATCGGCCACATTCTCATCCGCGCTCGCCGCAAAAAGGAGATTGTTGCCCAATGAGCTGGAAAACTGCCTATCGTTCGTTCTACTACGCCGACGCCGAGGCGCCGGACGACATCGTGCTCAATCCGGCAACCACGGCGCTGCTCGTCATCGACATTCAGAACACCTATCTCGGCCCGAAAGACACACCGGAGGAAACCGCACGCTGGCAGCCCTTCTATAACCGCATGCGAAACACGGTCATCCCGAACACGGCGCGCCTGATCGATGAATGCCGCAAGCGCGAGGTTGAGGTGATTTTTGCCCGTATCGCCTGCCTGAAGCCGGATGGCCGCGACCGCTCATTGAGCCAGAAGAAGCCAGGCTTCAATTACCTGCTGCTGCCGAAAGACCTGCTGGAAGGCCAGGTCGTCGATGAACTCGCTCCCCTTCCGGACGAGATCGTGATCACCAAGACGACGGACAGCGCACTGACGGGCACCAATCTGCGCCTGATCCTGCATAACATGGGCATCAAGGACGTCATCTGCTGCGGAATCTTCACCGACCAATGCGTTTCCTCGACGGTGCGCAGCCTGGCGGATGAAAGCTTCGGCGTCGTGGTAGTCGATGATTGCGGAGCCGCCGCGACCGACGAACTGCATAAGCGCGAGCTCGAGATCATCAACATGATCTATTGCCATGTCGTCCAGCTCGATGAGGTCTTGACCTTCTTCAAATAGGCAGGGAGAAGCCGCATGTTCGGTCTCTACGCTCGCGAAGCCCGATCGATCTCCAGGATGGCGCATCTACGCTTTTTTCCGCAGGCAGTCGTTGGCGGTAGTGGTGCCTATTTGACCGGCGACGACGGGCGACAACTCCTGGATTTCGCAGCGTCGTGGGGCGCGGCAAGTCTTGGCCATTCACATCCGGCAATCCGGGAGGCGGTGAATCGTGCTCTCTCCGACCAGGCCGGTGCCAGCTATCTCTCAACAGCCAACGAACCCTGCGTCCTCCTTGCGGAAAAGCTCTTGTCGCTTGTGCCGGAGCGTGCCCGCGGCCGGGTCTGGTTCGGCCATTCCGGCTCGGACGCCAACGAGACGGTCGCGCGGATGGTGGTCGCCGCAACCGGACGCTCGCGCATCCTTGCGTTCGAGGGCGCCTACCATGGCGGCACCGTTGGCTCGATGGCGATATCCGGTCACCCTGCGCAACAAGGAGCGGTCAAGGTGCCGGGCCTGACACTTGTCCCCTATCCCGACAGCTACGCGTCTGGCAGCTCCGAAGCCGCCAAGGAGATCGTGCTGGCGCGAATTGAAGAACTCTTCGCGACAGAAGTACCGCCGGAAGAGGTCGCGGCTTTCTTTATCGAGCCGATCCAGTCGGATGGCGGCATGCTTGTTCCTCCCGACGGCTTCTTCAAGGCCATCGAGACGCTCTGCCGCAGGCATGGCATCCTGCTCGTCTCGGATGAGGTGAAGGTCGGTCTCGGCCGCACCGGGATGATGCACGCCTACGAACATTCCGGAATTGAGCCGGACATCATCGTCTTCGGCAAAGGTCTTGGCGGCGGACTGCCGATTTCGGCTGTGGTCGGTCCCGAAGCAATCATGAATCACGCGGTCGCATTTTCCCTGCAGACGGTGCATGGCAATCCGGTCTGTGCCGCTGCGGCACTGGCGGTTCTTGAGACGATCGAAAGTGAGAATCTGGTCGAGAACGCTGCTCGCATAGGAACGGTCTTGCGCGACGGCCTCGAACAGTTAGCCCGCCGTCATTCCATTATCGGCAACGTCCGTGGTCGTGGCCTTGCCCTTGGTGCGGAGCTTGTAGTGGACCGGGAAAGCCGCATGCCTGCCAGCCGTGGATCTGCGCTTGCGGTCTATCGAGCTTTCGAGCTTGGCCTCGTTCTCTACTATGTTGGCGTTCGCTCGAACGTGCTTGAGTTCACGCCTCCACTCACCTTGTCGGAGGCGGAGGCTCGAAAGGGTGTGGACATTCTGGAGAAGGTCTTGGCCGACGTAATTGCCGGCCGCGTCAATGCGGATGTACTTGCCGGCTTCCAGGGCTGGTAAGATAAAACCTGGTGGGGAAATCCTTGTGGATATGGTCGCCAGCACACCGCATCTCGCTTCCTAATGCGCACCGTCCAAACGTTGCATTGGCTATCGGGGTCCTCGAGAATGCTGGGTTTTTGAGCAGACATGCCGTGCAAGAGGAGCCGTTTTCGGCCGATGCGGAAGTTGATGGGGAATAAGGTTACCGCCGATGTGCGGGGGGCGGTTGTTGTGCTCTGCTTGCACCTCGCCGGCTCAGTTCAGTGAGGCGATGTTCCGGTGAAGCACGCCTGAAAACTTCTTCAGCCCGCTTTGCTGAAGCGCGTCAACAAAGGCTTCAACCGATGGCGTTGTCTTACGCGGATTAAACCGCGCAGGTTTGACACTGGAAATGAGCGCGTTGGGAAACGCCGCATGGAGATCGGTCAGGAAATCATCCGGCGACTGGCTGGTTACGCCGTAGGGGAGGAGATCGCGCCTTGGAAAATCCTTGAGGTTCAAGGTGACGATGATGGAGGCTTTCCCTGCGATGGCGGCTGTGAACACATGCCGATCGCCAGGGTCAGGTAGTTTGAGGCTAGTGACCAATGGGTGATAGTTCGCCACGTCTGCGTTCGGCAGGACGGCCTTCATCCTGTCACGCGTGGCTATCAGACGTTCTATTGGTAGGGAAGGCGCGTTGGCGGCGAGATTGCGCATCCACTCGTCATGGATGTCATCGGTCCAGCGCGCCTCGACGAGACCGTCGAAGGCGCACTGGATCAGGACGTTGCGCGGATGGAAGCGATAGAGGACGCAGGCATCATAGACCGCAACGGCGGTTTAGAGGCCATGGGTGTGAATGAGATCCTCGGTGTCTTCGGCCGGCGCTTCCAAGGCGGCCCGCCGTGCGTCGAGCTTGGTCTTTAGCGCGAGCACTGGAGGCCGAACTTCAATAGCCGATGAAAGGCAACGGGGTGCGGTCCGGAGCGATTATTCCGGGATCAGGCGTTCCATGAGGATTTTCAGGTCCTTGGCTACGGCGAAGCTGTTATCTTGATGCTGGCGATTGCAGAACAGCTCGCAGCTCCACCACCCGTTATAGCCTGTCGATCTGACTGCATCCACCCAACTTGGCAGGTCGAGGACGCCTTCTCCGGTTGGCACATCGCGCAGGATTGCCTCATTCGGAATGCCGCCCGAATAGGGAAGGGAATCGCACAGGTGCACACCGTAGATCAGGTCCTTGTCGAGGCGGGCGATCCTCTCTGGCATATCGCCTGACGTATACGAGTGCCAGAAATCGACGACCACCCTGACATTGTCGCGGTTGCAGAGATCGAGGATGCGCAACTGCGCATCCATCGTGTTGAGCGGTGTCCAGGACAGCGCCTCAAGATAAACGAGGAGTCCGTGATCGGCGGCGATATCGGCGACGGCCTTCAGATTGGCGGCGGTCCGTTCGCTTTGCTCGTCTTCGGGCAGATCGATAAGGCCGCGGTAGAGACCGGGATAGCGGCTGATCGCCCCAGGCTCGAAAACCCTGATGTCAAGCGGGCCGGTGATGGCCTCAATGCCCTTTGCGCCAGCAGCGGCGGCGAGGGCGCACAGATGCTCCGCTTCGCGCAACATTTCCCGGCGCCCATCGCATTGCCGCTCCAGATCGGTCAGGAAACCGATGCCCGGCAGGAAGAGGCCGTCCAGACGTTCTCGGAGCGCCTCTTCCGTATGGCCGGCTGCCAGAAAGGCGGCGATCTTGGCACCGGATGTTTCCAGCCCGTCGAAATCAAGGCTGCGGGCAATCTCGACGTCGATCGCGAGCGAATTCGGCTTGGAGACCATGGAGTGGAAGATAAGTTTGTTTTTGGCACGGGCCATGGCTGCCGATCCTTCGTGTTTGTCTGGCATGGGTCAGTCGGCGGCGATCGGCAGATGTCGCTTTTTCCGGACCGCCGCAATCGCCTCCGCCGTTCTGAGGGCGACGACGGAATCCTCTCCCAGGCATATCCAGGTCGCCGATTTTTGCGTGGCGCCAAGGAAACCCTCGATCGTCGTGATGTAAGGGTCCCGATCACGCAACGGGATCAGTTCGTTCCTGCCATATAGGCGCCGGATAAGAGCACCCGGAGCCCTGCCGCTGAGCGTGCCATGGGCGATGAGTGTTCCACGGTCGCCCGCGAGCATGACGGTGCTCTCGAATTCAGCCGCGGCGAAGCTCTCGAGCGCCTGAAACAGCGTGCCGTTCGACATTCTTATTGCGTAGGAGAGCTGGTCGGCATCCATACCTTGTGGCCCGGACGAAAGTGCCGAGACTTCCACTGGTTCCTGGCCGGTCAGAAAACGCGCGAGATCGATGCTTTCAATGGACATGTCGAGCAGGATATCGCCCTTGGTCTCTCCCTCCTCCACATGGCGAGTGGGCGACGACTGAAACGGCGCGCCGCGCACGATCGACAGCAATTGTAAGGTGCCGATCTCGCCTTCCTGCAGCAGCCTGCGCATAGTCTGGTGCGGCGATGCGGCGCGGGCGGGCTGGTTGAGGGCAAGAACGATGCCGGCTTGCCGGCATTGCTCGACGAGTCCGGCCGCCACACGGCTGCTTGCCGCAATCGGGCCGTCGCAGAGCACATGCTTGCGCTCCGAGGCGGCGGCCACAATGTAGTGTCTACGCCGCTCGCGGGCAGCGCTGACATAGGCGAACTTGACGAAGGGATCGTGCAGGGCTCGCCTTGCGTCAAGCGATGTATTGGGCACCTGCATGTCCTGCGAAAAGAGCTTCGCGTATTCCTTGTTGCGGCTGACGACCCATCGGGGCTGATGTCCGGCAGTCCGGATCGCTGCAACCATGTGCTCGGTTGCGATGGTGCCTGTGCCCATGACAGACCAGCCGAGCTCTTCCGTGGATCGCACCGTGCCCTCCTCTCGTTTCCCGAGAGATTGGCTGCTCGCCACGCGCGTTACAACTTCGCACCGGATCGAAGTCATTAGCGGTGTGACGCGGAAATGGAGCCGGATTGCGTCAGGACGCGTAAGCTTGAATAGCGCTCCATGCCAGTCTCGGCTCTCGCAGGGACGTGATTAGCTGATGCCAAAAGCAGATGCGCGGCAAAATGGATAGAAGATGAAGGCTCTATTGAAGCGGTTAGCAGCGCGTTTCACGGATCAAATCAATAGCGCGTGCAATTGAAGTTTGCAGCATTCTGAAGTATAGTCCGCGTCTATATGCTTCATATTCGGGGAATATAATGGATCATTTGGGGAGGGACGCCGCTGCGCTGGCAGCGAACCTGCGCACGTTGTGTGAGCGCCATGGCTCAGTCGCGGCTGTCTGCCGCAAGATCAACGTCAATCGCCAGCAATTTAACAAATACCTTTCGGGAGCCCACATCCCGTCGCCCGCGAACTTGCGGATTATCGCCAATTATTTCGGCCTGAGCATTCCGATTCTTTTCGCCGATCCCGATGAGTTTCGCGCCCTCGTGGACGGCAACTTCTTTCATGCGATGGCGACGGTCCGGCAACTGCCGGAGTTCTCGCGCTTTGTTTCGAACATGATCGTCGAAAACAACGATGCCCATGACGACATTGTCGGCGTTTACGATCGTTACCAGTTTTCCTCAATTTATAAAGGCTTCGTGTTGCGGTCGGCTTTTTGTGTTTACCGCAACAAGGAGTTTCTTCAGCACTACTATGTCGAGCGGTTCCCGAGCTATGACGACCCACGAAAAACGGAATATGTCTTTAAGTACTACGGCTTCTGTTTCCCGGTGGCCGACCGTCTCTTCACGGCCGACTTTGAGGGGATCCAATCGAACGAGCTGACCTTCGGTGTTTATGCCCAGGTCAAGCGCAACTCCAAAAGGTTCATGTTTGGCATTTCGAGCGGCATTGCGGCGACTGTGTTCCGTCAGCCCTACTCAACAAAGGTTGCGTTGCATTACCGCGGGCCCGGTCTCTTGCGGCGCGAGCACCTCAAGGATCTCACCGTCTTGGATCGTAACGATCCGTCGATACCTCGCGAAGCTCTACAATATCTTGGCGATGGCTCAGATATGATCCAGATGAGCTAGAGCCCGTCGTGCACTGCCCATGCATTACATTCCTTATGGATGCAACTCGATCGCCAACCAGACACTGTCCGTGGTTGAATAGTAGCGGTGCCATGGATAGGTCCACTGGTTCTCACTGGTTACCCTGCAGAACGGATCGTGGGAATAACCGATTGGCATGATGACATCTTCATAAAGCGTCGTTTCGTTCCGCTCCTTGAATTTCTGCATCCGCCCAAGGCCATGGATCTGGGTATGGGTTTCAAGGAAAGGATGCTCGTCGTGAATGAAGCAATCGGTATCCCCCGGCGCCCACCACAGGTTCAGTTTCAGTCGGAACGTCTGTGGATTAACTGCCTCTTGACGCTCATTGGTGAAAACCCGCGCGTCGGTGGTTACCGTTCCGATTTCATCCTGTGGCGAGATATAGAGCGGAGTATCGCGCGGGAAGCTGCGGATGCGATTGCCCAGCCAATCCCAGCCACGGAACATGCAGCCCCCCAGATTGGTCGGCTTCACCACCTTAATGACGGCGGCACGCTCAGAAGAGCGGATAACGCCCCCTTTGAGCCAAGTGGATTTCCACGCAGGGACAACGGCCGGATGTGTCTCACCGGTGATCATTGCAGTGGGGGAGATGTTGACGACCACCCCATCTTCGACTGAATAGTCGACGACATTCTCTATCAGAACTGCGGAAATGAACTCGTCCGCGAAAGCTAAATCTCTTGTGACGTTCTGCACGCTGGTGCTCCGTATCCTGCAAATTTTCCCATTACAGCCATACATGTTCAGCCATGCCAAAAAAGTGCGCGCCCGGATTATTTTATTCGCTCAATGACGCAAAATAAGCTTCAGAGTGCGAATATCTGGCCGATGCCACAACGCGCTTTCAGGCGAGGGAGCACCCGTGCCTAAAACCCCCATCCGGGAACTTGCGCCGCTACGCAGCCCGATTTGAGATCACGGACGATGCAGACTGAAACCAATCCAACTTCATATTGCGTCAGTGAATCGAAGGCTGCGAACTTGCGGCTTCGGTCTCTTCGGTCGATCAATGTCGGCAACCGTCGGGAATATCGGAGCTTATCTCTCCCGGCATGGAACAATCATCGTTCAAGAGGGTCGATCACATGAAGCTGACAGGCGGTCAGATCGTTGCCAGGGCACTGAAAGAGTATGGTGTTGAATATGTCGCGGGCGTGCCGGGCCACGGCATCTGGTCGCTGTTCGACGCATTTTTGGAAGAAGGCTCTCAGATCCCTTTCATCCAGGTGATGCATGAGCAGAGCGCGGTTCATATGGCAGACGGCTACTATCGTGCTTCTGGTAAGCCGATGGCCTGTTCGACTTCCGTCGGCCCGGGTGCAGCCAACACCATCATCGGACTGGCCACCGCCTACTGTGACTCCACCTCGCTTTTCTACGTTTCCGGTTCGCCGCAGACTTACATGCATGGCCACGGCACCATGCAAGAGCTGGAGCGCCAGCAGGACAACGCATTTCCACGCATCACCGAGCAGGCTACCAAGCGTGCCTGGCAAGCAAATTCCGTGCAGGTCCTCCCAAGCATCATGCACCGTGCGTTTAGTGAAATGCTGACGGGCCGCCCAGGTCCTGTCCATGTCGAGGTTCCGATGGATGTTCAGGTTGAGGCAGCGGATATCACCATTCATCCGCTGCAGAAGCGCCTGCCGGTCGGTATCGCCTATCCGGACCCGAAGGCCATCGAAGCCGCGGTGAAAGTTCTTCTGGGCGCCGAGCGTCCGGTCATCGTCGCCGGGGGCGGCGCGATTACGGCAAACGCCTCCGCCGAGTTGACGCGACTGGCAGAAAAGCTCGGCGCGGCCGTTTCAACCACTTGGAATGGCAAGGGAGCTATCGCCGAGGACCACGCGCTGTTCATCGGAGCCGTCGGCCAGACGGGCACGACGTGCGGCAACAAGATCACGGCATCAGCCGACGTTGTCGTGTCGGTGGGCTGCCGCTTCACCGACTGGTCCGCCTCATCCTATGCCAAAGGCATTTCCTTCTCGATCCCGTCGGCCAAGCTGATCCACATCGATCTCGATCCGCGCGAGATTGGTAAGAATTACGAGACCGAGGTTGGCATCGTTGCCGATGCCAGGGTGACGCTGGAGGCGATCCTCTCGATGATTTCCGATGCGGAATCGCAGAGAATGTTGTCGCGCCGCGAGACTTTCCTCGCCGATGTGCAAAAGGCCAAGGCGGATTGGCGCGCTCAGGTCGAGCCGCGCGAAAACAGCCGAGAGACACCTTTCACCTCGCAACGACCGCTCGTCGCCCTGCGCAAGGTTCTCGACCGCGACGGCATCGTTGTCGTCGGCTCGGGCAATACGCAAGGATCGGTGAAGCAGAGCTTTCCGGTCTACGAGCCGCGCACGCATCTTACCTCCGGTTCCTATTCGCCGATGGGTTGGGCCGTGCCGGCGGCGCTCGGTGCCAAGCTCGCCCGTCCGGATCGGCAGGTCGTGGCTATTGTTGGCGACGGCGACTTCATGATGTCGCTGCCCGAAATGGGCACCGCGGTCATGAACGGGATCAACGTGGTTTTCCTGGTGCTCAACAACCAGGGTTACATGTCGATCCGTGGTGGGCAACGCAAGTTCATGGGCCGCCACATCGCTTCTGAATTTAACCACCATGCCGGCAATGGCGCCCCCTATTCGGCCGATATAGCTGCCTCCGCTCGCGCCTTCGGTCTTCAGGCCTGGAAAGTCGAAAAGGACGAGGACCTGGAAAGCAGCCTGAAGGCGGCGCTTGAATACGGCGGGCCGGCCCTCGTCGAAGTTATGGTCTCGCGTGATGCTGCAGGCCCGTTCGCCACCGGATGGTGGGATTTCCCGTCGCCGGCCTATTACGAAAAGGAACAGGTTCCCTACGCTGCGATGCGTGCTCGCGAACAGCACCTCTGAACATAGCGCGGAAGGGAGGCGCTAGCCTCCCTTACCCGTTCCGAAACACTGTTGGCACGGCGCTTACAGCGGCTGTGAACGAAGAGACTTTGTCATGATCCGGCACATTAAAGCAGCTAGGGCTTCCATTGAAGAGGGTAGTCCCGACAGCGCAATTACCAAAGCAGTCGAGGCGATCCTTGTGAAGGTGAGAGAGGGCGGAGACGAGGCAGTTCGCCAATTGTCGATCCAGTTCGACAACTTCGATCGCGACTCCTACCGGCTGACGAAAGAAGAGATCGCCGGCTGCATTAATACGCTGACCGCACGGGAGCGCGAGGACCTCGATTTCGCACAGGAGCAGATCCGTCGGTTCGCCGAGGCCCAGAAAGCCGCGCTCAAAGAGATCGAGATCGAGACCCTGCCGGGTGTCGTTCTCGGCCACAAGAACGTGCCGATCCAGAATGTTGGATGCTATGTTCCCGGTGGCAAATATCCGCTGCTCGCGTCCGCCCATATGACGGTGCTGACGGCGCGCGTTGCTGGCTGCGAACGGGTGATCACCTGCGCGCCGCCGTTCCAGGGCAAGATCGCCGAGAAGATCGTGGCGGCGCAGGCGCTTGCCGGCGCCGACGAGATCTATTGCCTTGGCGGCGTCCAGGCGATCGCTGCGATGGCCTATGGAACGGAGACGATCAAGCCGGTCGACATGCTTGCCGGGCCGGGAAATGCTTATGTGGCGGAAGCCAAGCGTTTGCTCTTCGGCCGCGTCGGCATCGACCTCTTCGCCGGTCCGACGGAAACATTGCTCATCGCGGACGACAGCGTCGATGGCGAGCTGGTGGCGACGGACCTGCTTGGTCAGGCAGAACATGGTGTCAACTCGCCGTCCGTCCTCATCACCAACTCAGAAAGGCTGGCGCGCGACACGCTCGTCGAGATCGAGCGTCTTCTGAAAGTCCTGCCGACAGCAGCTATCGCGGGCAAGGCGTGGGATGATTTCGGCGAGATCATCCTATGCGATACGATCGAGGAGATGCTGGCCGAAGGCGATCGCGTGGCTTCCGAACACGTGCAGGTCATGACCCGTGATCCGGATTATTTCCTCGAAAACATGACAAATTACGGCGCGCTCTTCCTCGGCGCACGCACCAATGTCGCCTTTGGTGACAAGGTGATCGGGACCAATCATACCCTGCCCACCAACAAGGCGGCACGCTACACCGGTGGCCTCTGGGTTGGAAAGTTCCTGAAGACCTGCACCTACCAGAGGGTCCTGACCGACGAGGCCTCGGCAATGATCGGAGCCTACGGTTCGCGCCTCTGTCTGATGGAGGGCTTCGCCGGTCATGCCGAGCAGGCGAATATCCGCGTCCGGCGCTACGGCGGGAGGAATGTCGGCTACGCCATGCCCGTCGAACCCAATTAACAGCAGCGCGCAAGAGCCCGCCAAGGGCCGCGATCAAACCTAACCAGAGAGGATGAAACCATGTCCAAATTCATTGCCACAGCTCTTGCGGCGACCATGCTCATGCCCATAGCCGCCCGAGCGGAAGGCCAGATCGAAGTTCTGCATCACTGGGTTTCGCAGAGCGAAGTCGAGGCTCTCAACGTCATTCGCAAGGCACTCGAAGCCAAGGGATTTCAATGGAAGGATTCGGCGGTCGGCGGGATGAGCGGCGCAAACGCGCAGCAGGCGCTCCGTGCCCGTCTGACGGCAGGCGATCCGCCGGGCGCCATGCAGTTTCTTGGCTGGGAAGGTGTGCAATGGGCTGAACAGGGCGTCGTTCGCGACCTGAACGATCTTGCTCAGGCGGGCGGCTGGCGGGAGGCGCTTGCGCCGCAGCTTCTGCCGTTCGTGACCTCGGGTGAGGCTTTTATCGCCGCGCCGATCAACATGCATCGCCAGAACTGGGTTTGGGCCAACAAGAAGATCTTCGACGACGCCGGCATCGCCGTGCCGAAGACCTGGGCCGAGCTGATCGAGACTGGCAAGAAGCTGAAGGAAAAGGGCGTCGTTCCGGTCGCAATGGGCGACGAGCCCTGGCAGATCGGGATCATCTTCGACGCGCTTCTGTCCGACCTCAACGGGCCAGAATTCTACCAGAAGACGGCAGTTGACCTTGACCCTGAGGCACTCGGCAGCCCCGAGATGGTGAAGGTTTTCGACACGCTGCGCGAGATCCGTGGTCTCGTCGACGACAATTTCGTCGGCCGGGACTGGGCCGTGGCCACGGGAATGGTCATCAATGGCGAAGCCGCCATGCAGTTCATGGGTGACTGGGCGAAGGGTGAGTTCCTCGCCAAGGGCCTGAAGCCCAATCAGGATTTCTACTGCTTCGCCACGCCCGGCAAGGTGACCTCCTTCCAGTATCTCATCGACAGCTTCGGCATGTTCACCGTGAAGGACGAGACCGTACAGCAGGCGCAGGTCGCGCTCGCCGAGACGATCATGGACCCGCAGGTCCAGAAGGATTTCAACCGCATCAAGGGTTCCATTCCAGCCCGTAACGACGTCTCGGTCGACGATTTCGACGATTGTGCCAAGCTTGGCTTCCAGGAGCGCGCGACCGCTATCGAGAAGGGCAGCATGCAGGGGGCCATGACGCACGGCTTTGCCGCGAAGCCGGAATTCGCTTCCGTCTTCAGTGACGTGGCAGCGCAGTTCTTCGTCGGCAAGATGAGTTCGGAGGACGCCGTGAAGATGCTGGTCTCCGGCATCGACAACGCCCGGTAACCCGAATCGCCACCCCGGAGGAGCCGCATCCGCCGGCTTCTCCAGAATGCCCGCTATCGGAGCTGACCCATGAGCGCCTCTACGCACATGTCCTCGCGATTGGCAGGCTGGCTACCGCGCCTCGTCGTCGCTCCCAGCCTGCTCATCGTCATCGTCACGGTCTACCTGTTCATTCTCTGGACGGGCGTGATCTCCGTGACCTCGTCGAAATTCGTGCCGACCTATGATTTCGTGGGTCTGGATCAATATGTCCGCCTATGGGCAACGCCCCGTTGGCACACCGCTGTAGCCAATCTCTTCATCTTCTCGGTGCTTTTCCTGGCGCTCTCCACCGGCCTCGGGCTGCTGCTGGCGATTTTGCTGGACCAGAACATTCGGGTCGAAGGGGCGCTCCGCGCGATCTACCTCTATCCGATGGCGCTCTCGTTCATCGTGACGGGAACCGCCTGGAAATGGATCATGAACCCGGGTCTCGGCATCCAGAAGGTTGTCACCGATCTTGGATGGACGACATTCCGCTTCGACTGGATCACCGATCCGCAAATGGCGATCTATACCGTCGTGGTGGCCGGCGTCTGGCAGTCCTCAGGCTTCGCCATGGCGATCTTCCTGGCCGGTCTGCGTGGGATCGACAATTCCGTCATCAAGGCAGCGCAGATCGAAGGCGCCTCGTTGCCGTTGATCTACCGCCAGATCATCATTCCCATGCTGCGCCCGGCCATGCTGAGCGTCATCGTCCTTCTCAGCTACATCGCCATCAAGAGCTTTGACCTGGTGCTGGCGCTGACCAATGGCGGGCCGGGCACGGCGACCGAGTTGCCGTCGACCTTCATGTTCTCCGCCACCTTTCGGCGAAACCAGATGGGGGTCGGCGCGGCAAGCGCCATGATGATGCTCATGACTGTCGCGGCCATCATCATCCCTTACCTCTATTCCGAACTCCGGGAGCAGAAAAATGGCTGAAGCCCTCTCCCGATCCGGCAAGGCGCGGCTTGGCCGCATGGTCGTCTACGGATGCCTCATCGTCGTCGCGCTTGTCTATCTGATGCCGCTCTGGGTCATGGTGGTGACGTCGCTGAAGCCGCTCGACGAGATCTATAGCGGCTCGTTCATCGGCTTGCCGAAGGTCCTCACATTCGATGCCTGGCGGGCGGCATGGTCCGAAGCCTGCATCGGAACCGAATGCACCGGCCTGAAACCCTATTTTGTCAACTCGCTGCTGATGGTGATTCCGGCGGTTGTGCTGTCGACCGGCATCGGAGCGATCAATGGATACATCCTCACGAAGTGGAAGTTTCCCGGCGCGAATTTCGTTTTTGGCCTGCTGCTGTTCGGCTGCTTCCTGCCCTACCAGGCAATCCTCATTCCCATGGCCCGCACGCTCGGTCTTCTGGGTCTCGCCGGTTCCATACCGGGCCTTGTCGCCGTGCACGCCTCGTACGGGATCTGCTTCACGACGCTGTTCTTCCGGAACTATTTCGTGTCGCTGCCTGATGAGCTGACGAAGGCGGCGATGGTCGATGGCGCCGGTTTCTTCCGGATTTTCTGGAGTGTCATCCTGCCAACCTCGATTCCGATCATCGTCGTATCCTGCATCTGGCAGTTCACGCAAATCTGGAACGATTTCCTCTTTGGCGTCTCGTTCACGTCGGGCTCCAACAGCCCCATTACGGTGGCGCTCAACAATATCGTCAACGTGACCACCGGTCGCAAGCAATACAACGTCGACATGGCTGCCGCCATGATCGCCGCCATCCCAACCTTGGTCGTCTACATCGTCGCGGGTCGCTATTTCGTCCGCGGGCTGACGGCCGGAGCCGTGAAAGGCTGAGCCATGTCCACTCTTGAAATCGATCGCGTCCGTAAGGCTTACGGCCAATTAGAGGTTCTGAAGGAGGTGTCTATCTCCATCGGAACCGGCGATTTCCTTGTGCTGCTCGGTCCCTCCGGCTGCGGCAAGTCCACGCTGCTCAACATGATCGCGGGCCTGGAAACGATCACCGGCGGCGAAATCCGTATCGCCGGAAAGACCGTCAACCACCTCTCGCCCAAGGACCGGGACATCGCCATGGTGTTCCAGTCCTACGCGCTCTACCCGACGATGACCGTACGCCAGAACATCGAGTTCGGCATGAAAATCCGCAGGATCGCCCGGGCCGATCGCGACAAGGCCGTGAAGACGGCGTCGGACCTTCTGCAGATCACCCACCTTTTGAATCGCAAGCCCTCTCAGCTCTCGGGTGGCCAGCGCCAGCGCGTCGCCATGGGACGGGCGATCGTGCGGGAGCCGAAACTGTTTCTGTTCGACGAACCCCTGTCGAACCTTGACGCCAAGCTGCGCGTCGACATGCGAACCGAGATCAAGCGCCTGCATGCCCGCCTCGGCACGACCATCGTCTATGTCACCCATGACCAGATCGAGGCCATGACGCTCGCCACGCGCGTCGCCGTTATGAAGGATGGCGTGGTGCAGCAGCTGGGCGACCCGCAGGCTGTCTACGACCGACCTGCCAATGTTTATGTCGCGCGCTTCGTCGGCTCTCCGGCGATGAACATAGTGCCGGCGGTTCTCGAGGTCGAAGGTACGACGGCGACGGCCGTGGTCGACGTCGCACGGCGGCCGGCAGCGCGGATCGGTGGCATTTCGCTTTCCGTGGAAGGGCTGCGCCGCTACGCCGGCGAGAAGGTGCTGGTTGGCATCCGCCCGGAGAACTTCTCCATCGCCTCAGCCGCTACCGGTCCATCGCTGACCGTCGATTTCGACGTCGTGGAACCAACGGGACCGGATACGTTGGCTGTCTTCCAGCTGGGCGGTGTCGAGGTGACAGCCCGTCTACCGCCGAGGCAAGCGCATGCGAGGCGGGAGGCTGCACTGGCGGTCGATACGACCAAGATCGTGCTCTTCGACAGTGAAACCGAAACGCGCATTGACTGAAAGACTCTCCATGATCCAGACGGCAGACATTGTCATCATCGGTTCGGGCGTGGGCGGAGCCTCCCTGGCGTATAGCCTTGCGCCTTCGGGCCTCAGGATCGTCATTCTCGAGCGGGGGAGGCATCTTCAGGACAGCCCCGAAGCACGTGATGACGTTGCGATCTTCCAGAAGGGTTTTTACCGCTCGTCCGAGGAATGGCTGGGCACGGATGGTGAAAGTTTCCTACCTGGCAATTACTACTACGTTGGCGGCAACTCGAAATTCTTCGGCGCGGTCATGTATCGCTACCGCCGCGAGGATTTTACGCCGCGCCGCCACATGGACGGCGTGTCTCCTGGCTGGCCACTGTCCTATGAGGATGTGTCGCCTTGGTATGATGCGGCCGAGCAGATATTCCGGGTGCGGGGTTCTGTAACAGGCGACCCTACGGAGCCGCCGCACGAAAAACCCTACGAATATCCGCCGGTTCCCGACGAGCCCTCGGTTGCCGTCGTCCGTCGCCGGCTGGAAAAGGCCGGTGTCCATCCAGCATCGCTGCCGCTGTCGATCGATATCGACGCCTGGCTGAAACGGGCCAAGACGGGCTGGGACGCCTTCCCCAACACGGGGCTGGGCAAGATCGATGCTGAGGTCGGTCCGCTGGCAAGCGCGCTTACCCATCCGAATGTCAGCGTGGTGACCGGTGCGAATGTGGCCCGCCTGGAAACCGATGACAGCGGATGCCGCATCATTGCCGCCGTCTACGAAAAGGACGGAGCGGAGCACAGGATCTCGGCTGACAGGTTCGTGGTCGCGGCGGGTGCCGTCCAGACCGCGGCGCTGCTTCTGCGATCGGCAAACAGGGCGCACCCCGCGGGCCTTGGCAACGGTTCTGACCAACTGGGCCGCAACTTCATGAACCACAACACGACGGCGATGCTGACCATAGATCCGTTCGTCCGCAACACCTGCGTCTATCAGAAGACCATCGCTTTCAATGACTTCTACAACGACGACAACGAATATGGTTTTCCGCTCGGCAATGTGCAGCTTCTGGGCCATATCACCGGAAACATCCTGAAGGCCAATTTCCCCGTTGCAGCGCCGGCTTGGCTGACGCGGCTCATAGCCCTACATGCTTATGGCTGGTTCCTTACGAGCGAAGACCTGCCGAATCCCGAAAGCCGGGTGATGGTCCGGGACGGCCGCATCGTCATGCACTGGGTCCGAAGCAACATGCGCGCGCACGAAGCGCTGATTGCGAAGACACGGGCGGTGATGCGCAAGGCCGGCTTCCCGATCGTCTTGACGCATACGTTTGGCCGCAAGACCACATCCCATCAATGCGGGACGGCCCGCATGGGTACCGATCCCCGCAACTCGGTGGTCAATCTCGATTGCCGCAGCCATGATGTCGATAACCTTTATATTGCCGACGCATCCATTCTGCCGACCTCTGCTGCCGTCAATCCGGCGCTTACAGTTGCGGCCCTTGCGATCAGGGCCGGCAAGTCCATTGCAGGAGGCAACTGATGGCATTCTGGAAAATGGGATCGGCCAGGTTTGGCATTCGTCCGTTCCACGCTCAGGAGCTGAACACGTTTGACTACATCGTCGTCGGCGGCGGCTCGACGGGTTGTGTGGTCGCCTCGCGGCTTTCGGAGAATCCGGACGTCAATGTCCTCCTTCTTGAAGAGGGACCACGTGACCTGAACCCCTATATCCATATACCCGGCGCATACTACAAAACCGCACAAGGCAATCTGTTGAAGCGGCTTGAATGGGAGCCTTCCACCGAGCGGGAGCGCACCGAAACGCCGACGATGGTGCAGGCGCGGGTCCTGGGCGGCGGCAGCTCCGTCAATGCGATGATCTATATTCGCGGCGTACCGTCCGACTACGAGCAATGGGTAAGCATGGGCGCGGACGGCTGGGGCTATGCCGACGTCCTGCCATTCTTCAAGCGGGCAGAAGACAACAACCGCTTCTGCAACGACGTGCACGGGGTCGGCGGACCGCTTGGGGTTTCCGATATAGACTATATCCATCCGCTCACGCGCGCTTGGCTGCGAGCCTGCCAGCAGGCGGGACTTCCTTATAATCCGGACTTCAATTCGGGCGACCCGCAGGGGTGCGGCTTGTATCAGATCACGGCCCGGAATGGGCGCCGCAGCTCGGCGTCCGTGGCTTATCTGAACCCGGCACGTGGCCGGCGCAATCTGCGCATTAAAACCGGGGCCACAGTGATGCGTGTGCTGATCGAGAAGGGGCGAGCCGTTGGCGTGGAATGCGTAGAGGGCAGGCGCAAGACGGTCTACAGGGCACAAAGGGAAGTGGTTCTCTCGGCGGGCGCGATCGCCACGCCCAAGCTGCTCATGCTGTCGGGCGTCGGACCGGCGGACCAGATAGCACGCCAGGAAATAGCGGTTCAGGCGGATCTGCCGGGTGTCGGGCAAAACCTCCAGGACCATATCGAGATCTCGCTGGTCTACCAGCTCAATGGACCGCACAGCTACGACAAGTACAAGAAGTTGCGGTGGAAAGCGGCGGCGGGCTTGAACTATCTGCTTTTCCGCAACGGGCCTGCGTCCTCGAACCTTATTGAAGGCGGTGCCTTCTGGTGGGGTGATCGCTCCGAGACCAGTCCCGACATCCAGTATTTCATGGTCGTCGGGGCCGGAATCGAAGAGGGCGTGGACGCGGTGCCGGGCGGAAACGGTTGTACTGTCAATCTTGGCCAGATCAGACCGCGCTCCAGAGGTGAGATAACGCTCGTGAGCGCCGACCCCTTGGTCAATCCGCGCGTCGAGCCACGCTACTTTTCGGACCCTTACGATCTGGAGGCGATCACCGACGGCACGATGATCGCACTTGACATCATGGCGCAGCCTGCCATCGACAAATATGTCGCGACACGACACACGCCGGGGGCCGCCCTGCGCACGCGCGATGAAATCAAAGCTTTTTGCGGCAAGAACGCTCACGCTGCACTCCATCCATCCGGCACATGCCGAATGGGCCGTGACGGCATGTCGGTGGTCGATCCGCAGCTTCGCGTATACGGCGTTGAGGGATTGCGCATTGCCGATGCCTCAGTGATGCCAACCCTTATTTCCGGCAATCCGAATGCCGTTTGTATCATGATTGGCGAGCGTGCCGCCTCGTTCTTGAGCACTTGACCAAGAGCCGAGCGAACCGAACCAGCTGGATAACCTAGAGCTTTTACACAGGGGCCTGAGTGCTGCTGGTGCTCAGCCGGTCGGCGAGGGACGGCCACTCAGGTTTGCGTTTTCATGCGGCAACATGTTGCACGAAGATACATGTTCATGCATAATAACGCATAACTTGAAATGGAGACAAACATGGAGCCGCGCGTCGTCGTTTTCGATATCGGAGGTGTTCTGATCGATTGGAACCCCGCTTATCTCTACCGAAAGCTGCTGCCGGATGAGGCAAGCGTCGCGGCCTTCCTGAACGAAGTCTGCAACTCGACATGGAACGAGCAATTTGATGCAGGCGTACCGTTTGAGGAAGGCATTGCCAATCTCGCCAAAGACCATCCGGATCGGGCCGATCTCATCGAAGCCTACTGGTCGCGCTGGCATGAGATGCTTGGTGGGGAGGTGCCGGGAACGTCGGGCATTCTTGAACGTCTGAAGACAGCAGGTGTTCCCGTACACGCGATTTCCAATTGGTCCGCGGAGACTTTTCCGCGGGCGCGGGCCATCTTTCCCTTCCTTGATTCTTTCGAGGTTCTCGTCGTCTCAGGACGGGAAAAGCTTTTGAAGCCTGATGCCGCGATTTTCGAACTCTTCCTTGAACGGGCAGGGGTGGGCGTCGAAGAGTGTATCTTCATCGATGACAACGCCACCAATATCGCAGCAGCTGCCGCATTGGGCTTTCACACGGAGCATTTCCAATCCGCGGCAGCGCTTGAGGAGCGGCTCGGCCTTCTCGGCCTTCTTTCATGCCGGGTCGAGGTATAGTGACATGGTAGAACAGCACGAACTCACCCATCTTTCGCCGGAAGAGCGGCAGGCCATTATCCTGGAGAAGATAAACGCGGCGGGCCGCGTACTTGCCACCGCCCTCGCGCAGGAATTCGGCGTTTCGGAAGATTCAATCCGGCGCGATCTCCGCGATCTTTCCGATGCGGGGCTCGTACAGCGCTTTCACGGCGGCGCATCGCGCTTGGTGAAGCCCGCTTTCGATTTTCACCGTCGCGAAACCTTGGCCACAAGGGAGAAGGAGGCAATCGGCCGGGCAGCGGCCGCAATCATACCGGATGGCGCTACACTTCTAGTCGATACCAGCACAACGGTTGTCCATTTCGTACGCAATCTCTCTCCTTCGCTCTCCGTGCGGATCATCACAACCGCTGTCGATGTCGCGGCAGCCGCACTCGACCATCCGCGTGCCGAGGTGATCATGCTCGGCGGACGGTTGGGCAGGTTTACGCGTAGCGTCACCGGAGGCAGTGCAGTCGAGGCAATCCGTTCATTGAGAGCCGACTGCTGCATCCTCGGAACCTGTGGCGTGGACGACGGCCTCACACTTCGAGCCGAGGATTTCGAGGACGCCTATGTGAAGGGAGCTATGATCAAAGCGTCGAACAAGACGCTGCTTCTGGCTGATGCGGAGAAAATCGGCCAAGTCGCCACTTACGAAGTGGCGCCCGTTACGGCCGTATCCACCCTTTTCACCAACAGCCCGGACAATACCATCTTGGAGCGTATCCGCGAACTCGGCGTCAACGTCGAAGCTGTCTGACACACGCTCCTTGCCATATGGAGAAAGACATGACGTTCTCTTTGGAACAGGACGCCAGGGCAGTCATTCTGCCTGCGTTCGATACGCTCGACGTCGCCGAGGTAATGATCCCTTTTCTGGAAAAAGGCGGCTGTTCCCTCCTGATCGGCGAGACGCGCGCAGAATATGTGGCCCGCGCCATGTCTGCGGAACGGCTTGCCGTCGAGACACCTGAGCTTTTTCGCGCCAGTATCGATAGATTGAGGTCGGTGTGCCCGCAGCTCATCGTCGCGGTCGACCAGGAACTTGGCGGCATCCAGCGTCTGGAGGGGATCGCCCCTCCGCTTCCATCGCTTGCCGAGGCTGCGGGGCTTACCGACGAAGCACTGATCGAACGGTGCAGATTAAATGCTGCGGCTGCCCGCGACCTTTCCGTAACGATGTTTCTCGCCCCAATCGCCGATGTGGTCGACGGGCAAAATCCCTGGTTGAGGGGACGCACGATGGGTAGTGATCCGCAAAGCGTTGCTCGGCTGGCGGCCGCATTTGTCACCGGCGTCCAAAGCGCCGGCATCACAGCGGTTACAAAGCATTTCCCAGGTTTCAATGATCTTGCCGGTGACCCGGCGCTGGTCGATATCTCGCTGAAAAGCGCACGCGAGCATATCTTGCAGAACTCACTGCCCTTCCGGGCTGCAATAGCGGCGGGCACAAAGGCCGTCATGACCGGGCCAGCGCCCGTAATCGCCTTCGACGCGCAGGATGCGGCAAGCACATCAGCGGCGGTCATCGGCCTGCTGCGGGAGGAATTCGGCTTTAAGGGCTTGATCGTCAGCGATGACCTCGATGCGCCAGCCACCTTACGCGGCAGGACGCTGCTCGAGACGGCCATTGCGTCGATCAATGCGGGCGCGGATCTGCTGCTCGTCGGTGGCGGATCGCATCTCGGCACGCTGTGCGACGGCATCGCGGCGGCTGCCCGGATCGGGCGCATCTCCGCGGAGCGGCTTGCGGAAGCCGCTGATCGCGTACGCCGAAACACCGCCCGCCACTGACGAATTGGATCAAGAGCGTTGAACAAGCCTGTCGCAGGCAGCGGGATTTTATCTTCAAGAACACTTCCGATGTGACGCACGGTCTATCGCGGATCCGGCCAAGACGCTGGATCGCGGCCGGATATCAGCAACAGATCGACCCCCGGGCGGCAGAGCCTCGACGATAGCGTCGTCTGATCTACTGCCCAGCGTTGGCTTGTGATCGAGGTCGCAGGGGATCCGGGTCCTCGGGAGTTTGGCATTTAGCTGATTGTTTTTGCCCTTGCCGTGGAGTGCGTCAGGTTGCGTCGGCTTGTTGATGAGTGCGAGATTGTTTGGCGGAAGATTGGCACTACTGATGAATGAACGACCTGGCCTGGCATCGGCATCGCGCTGCACCATCTTTAAGGATCTATTAACCATGTCGGCAATGCGCAATGACAAAGGCGCGCGTAGTGTAAAACGCTTGAGCTGCAGCCTGTTCTTCGTGGCGGCAGGCGTTGGGATCGGCGCATGGGCGTCGAGCCTGCCCCTGCTTACCGCGCAGGCGAAACTGGACAAGGGGCAACTTGGCCTGGTGCTTCTGTGTTTCGCACTCGGTGCGATCGTCGTTATGGTGAATGTCGGACGCTATCTGGACCGCCTTCGGAAGGTCTCTTTAATTAGCGTTTGCGGCAGCGTGACATTCGGTGTGGCCGTCTCGTTCATCCCGAACATTGAAAATCAGTTTGTGCTTGCCGGCATTGTCTTTATTGCGGGTGCGGGATTCGGTGCACTCGATGTCTCCATGAATACGGAGGCATCAGAAATCGAACGGGAAACCGGCCGGCATCTGATGGCCTCTTTTCATGCGCTGTTTAGCATCGGAAACCTTTTTGGGGCATTCGCTGTGGGAAAGCTGATCGCGTGGGGGCGCGGGCTTCATGAATGCCTGATGGGCGGCGGCGGCGTTGTCTTGCTGATGGCTCTATCGACGCTTTTCGTCTCGCATAGGCCTCGCAAGTTGCCGCCTCACAAGGACGCGTCTGCTAAAGCGCAAGCAAGTACCCCATTTACCGCGTCACAGAGATTACTGATCGCTATGTTCGGCGTGATCGGCTTCCTCGCCTTTTTGGCGGAAGGTGGCCTGATGGACTGGACGGCTATCTACATGGTCGATGTCCTCGGCACTACGGAAAGTAATGGTGCCTATGCTTTTGCCATCTTCGCCTCGATGATGGCTGCGGGACGATTGGCTGGAGATTACGCCACGAAACTGTTTGGCCATGTCCGGCTCCTGCAATTCGGCGGCGCTATCTGCGCGATCTCGCTTGTCGTGATGCTGACGGTTGACAGTATGCTCATGGCTTTTGGCGCCCTTGCAGTTTGCGGCGCAGGGGTGGCGAACATGGTGCCGACCGTGTTTGCTGCCGCCGGAAAGATTGGGGCGCAGGCAGCCGGCAAGGCCATGGCGACGGTAACCACGATGGGATACAGCGGCTTGCTGCTCGGACCTGCCATACTCGGATTTGTGGCACAGGCTTGGAGTTTGATGGTGAGTATTGCGCTGATAACGCTCGCATTCGCGCTGATCTTGGCCTTGGCCGCGTATCTCAAGGGTCGGCTGGAGCGCTATAAGCGCGCCCATCCCCTTGCTGAAAGCTTCACCTAAAGAAGAGGAGGACGGATATGGATGCGGCATCCTCCGGACGACTGACGATTTTTTCGACCGGCAATGCCTTTGACCGACAGGAGTGGGACCGGGAACAGAAAGCCGTCCGCGAGCGGATGGACAGAAGCTGGCTGGAGAGCCTGCCGGCTTGCAACATGGTGCAATACCGCAGGAGGATTGCAAAGGGCGGCAGACCGCTGTTTGTGCTTGATCAATCCTCGAAGTTTGCTAACCCCGTCTGGCTTCTACTGCTTGAGGAGCGAGATGGTACGCTGCTTCGGGTCACGACGCCGACCAACCCTCTGGCACGGCGTCTGAGTTCGATCAACCAAGTCTATTCAATAGCACGCAGCAGCGGTATTCGAAGCCTTACTGTTCCCGTCGAGCAAAAGCGGTGAAATGGCAAGTCAATTCGGCCCACTCACAACAGACTGGCGGATACCATGAACCGCGCGGTTCAGGTATCTCATCGAAGAGCATGAACGCCTTCAGAAACCGGGACATACGGCCGTGTGAGGCAGCGCGCCTTCGCTCAGATAAGCAGAAGAGGGATCATCTTGGCGCGTATTTGTCTTTTCGAGGGGCTCGGGGCACCGCTCGCCCGCCCATTCGAACACGCCCTGAAACAGGTGCTTATGAAGCGCCTGAAGATGGGCCGTGTCGAAAGTGGGTTCCGGGCCGAGACCGTTGCGCAGTTCGAGCAGCCGGATCGCAATAATCGGATGCTCGGCCGCTTCTAGCGCCTCGTGTGTCTCAGCCCCTATCTTGTTTCGAAGGGTAGGATGGCCCTGGCGTACCACGTCGATTGGCGATGGTTCGAAAGCAGCTTGACGTCACTTGGGATATGTCGGACCTACCTCATGAGAAGATCCTTCAGCTTCTTCCTACTGAGTTCAATGGTTTCAAACCAGTGGCGATGCAGGCACGGTGCTCGTGGTTCCTCGCGGCTGGCCGATCAGCGTTCCGGCAGGTGGAAAGCCTGTTGGAAATAGGAGCGGAAGGCGAGCATGGGAGGCGTCAGCTCCATGTTCCTCCGCCAGGCGAGACCCACGTCCATGGCGGGCACCGGATCGCCAATATTGACCGTCTCGATCCGCCGGCCCTCGAGTGACCAGGGCCGGTGCACCATGTCGGAGAGGATGGCGACGCCCTGGCCGTTGGCGACCAGCGAGCGCACCGCTTCGACGGAGGAGGTACGCAGGATGACACGTGGCTGGTAGGGTGTAGCGCTCCAGTATTTGAGGGCGGAGTGGGCGGCCTCGTCGACCGTCAGCATGATGTAGGGCTCTTCGGCGATCTCCTTCAGGCCTACCGTCTCGGCCTGCAGGAGCGGGTGCTGCGCCGGCAGCCAGAGGCGGCGTGTCGAGCTTAGAACCTTCTCGGTCACCAGCGCCGGGTTGAGGATGTTGGAGGTGAGCAGTACCGATATGTCGTAGCGGTTGCTCAAGAGCCCTTCCTCGATGGATTCGCGGTTGAGTTCGAACAGCTGGATCTCGAGCTTTGGAAACAGCCGGCGCAGCCGTTCGATATGCAGCGGCAGGAAGTAGCCGATAACCGTATAGGTCGCAGCCACCGTCAGCATGCCCTCTATTTCGCTGCCGATCACGTTGAGATGCGTGGCCTCATCGACCTTCTTCAGGATCTCGTAGGCATGGGAGAGGAACTGTCGTCCAGCGGGCGTCAGGTCCATGCCGTGCGGCGTTCGCAGGAACAGGCTGACGCCGACCGTGCGCTCCAGCTCCTTGATCGCCGTCGTGATGGCGGATTGGGAAATGGAAAGGTCGATCGCGGCCTGCGAGATCTGGCCGAGTTCGGCGGTCGCGACAAAGTAGCGGATCTGGCGGAGGCTGAGCGTCAAAGCTGTCGAAGTCCTTCTGATTTGCCACGAAATGCTATCGAAAAATCAGAACCGCTGGTGGCGATATAAGCATAAAATCGCACCTTTAGGGGCAACTCGCCCCCATCTCATTGTTTCGCCTCGATTTTGCGTTGCAACAAAAATAGGCTCTCCGTTCTGATTTTTAGAATTTATCCATGTGAAAATAAAATTTTTCAAAAAGCTGTAAAGGGCTTAGCGTTCCTCCGTCCAGAAAAGCATGCGAGGAACAGACGGTGCGCGAGGAAGTCGACATCAACTGCGACATGGGCGAGGCCTTTGGCCGCTGGCGTGTCGGCGACACGGACGACGCCTCCCTCATGCCGCTGATCAGCTCCGCCAACATCGCCGCCGGTTTCCATGCCGGCGATCCGAACCTGATGGACGAGACGGTGCGGCTTGCCGCCGAACACGGCGTCGGTATCGGTGCCCACCCCGGTTACAATGACCTGCAGGGCTTCGGTCGCCGCAAGATCGCCGGTACGGCGAAGGAACTCGTCAACGACATCATCTACCAGGTCGGCGCCATCAGGGAATTCGCCCACCGCCACGGCGCGCGGCTCCAGCACGTCAAGCCGCACGGCGCGCTCTACATGGAAATGGCGGCCAGTCCCGAACTGTCGCGGATCTTCGTGGGCTACATGCGAACGGTCGAGCCGAATGCCTATATCTTCTGCATGGGCGGCTCGGCGACCTGGCGCGCGGCAATGGAGGCCGGCCAGCCCGTGGTGCGCGAATTCTACGCCGATCGCGACTACGACGACACTGGCTCCATCGTCTTTACCCGCGACGCCGGCCGGCCCGATCCGGCGGCCATCGCCCGCAAGGTCCTGCGCGCCTGCAAGGAAGGCAGGGTCCAGACCGTGACGGGCAACGACATCGCCATCGATTTCGAATCCATCTGCTTCCATTCCGACACGCTCGGCGCCTTCGGCATCGTGCGCCAGATGCGCGAGGCGCTGTTGAATGCGGGTATTCGAATTGCACCGGTCTCGGACATGACCGGGCGCTGACATTTCAAGTGGAGAGAGTGATGAGCAAGATCGAAATCAGATCGCCCCTGCCGGGTACCTTCTACCGGTCATCCGCCCCGGACGCTCCGCCTTTCAAGGCGGAGGGTGACAGCGTGGCGAGCGGCGATGCGATCGGGCTCATCGAGGTGATGAAGACCTTCCAGGAAGTGCCGGCCGGCGTCGAGGGCAGGAACATCACCTTCCTCGTCGAGAACGAGGAGCCCATCATGGCAGGTCAGGTCATCGCCGAGGTGGAGGCATGACCATCCGCTCGCTCCTCGTTGCCAACCGCGGCGAAATCGCGGTGCGCATCATCAAGGCAGCGAAGGTCCTCGGCATTCGCACCGTCCAGGTCCACAGCGCGGCGGATGCCGACATGCTGGCCGTCAAGCTCGCGGATGCGGCTGTCGACATCGGTTCGCCGGCCCCGAAAAAATCTTACCTCAACATCGAGGCCGTGGTGAATGCCGCCAAGGCGGCCGGTGTGGATGCGGTGCACCCCGGCTACGGCTTCCTGTCGGAGAATGCCGATTTCGCCGATGCCGTCGAGGCGGCCGGTATGATCTTCATCGGCCCGAAGGGCGATGCGATCCGCCTGCTCGGCGACAAGGTCGCCGCCCGCGCGGTGGCGGCGAAAGCCGGCGTGCCGACCGTTCCGGGCAGCGCGGGACGTCTTGCGACGATCGAGGAAGCCCGAGCCGTAGCGGCTAAGACCGGCTTTCCGATCATGATCAAGGCATCGGCGGGCGGCGGCGGTCGTGGCATCCGCATCGCCGCCGACCTTGCCGACCTGGAACGTCACCTTCCGCAGGCCTCCGCCGAGGCGCTCGCCGCCTTCGGCGATGGCGGCCTCTATCTGGAGAAGGTCATCACCAAGGCACGCCATGTCGAGGTGCAGATCCTCGGCGACGGGCAGAACTTCGTCCATTGCTTCGAGCGGGAATGCTCGCTGCAGCGCCGCCGCCAGAAAGTATGGGAAGAAGCACCGTCATTTCTGCTGCCGGCCGATGTGCGTACCCGGCTTTGCGCGAGCGCCGTCGCGCTTGTCCGCGAGGTCGGCTATCGCGGTGCCGGGACGGTCGAATATCTCTATGACGAAGCGACGGGCGAATTCTACTTCATCGAGGTGAACACCCGCATCCAGGTCGAGCACCCGGTGACGGAAATGATCACGGGCATCGACCTCGTCGAGGAGATGATCCGGATCGCCGGCGGCGCGCCGCTGTCGATCCGGCAGGCGGATGTCGCGGCCGAGGGCCATGCCATCGAATGCCGTATCAATGCGGAGGATCCCGCAAGAGGGTTCATGCCCGCACCGGGCACCATATCGAAACTCTCTGTGCCGCAAGGCGAGGGCATCCGGTTCGATACGATGCTCTACGAGGGTTACACCATCCCGCCCTTCTACGATTCGCTCATCGGAAAGCTCATCGTCTGGGCCGAGACACGCGAGGCCTGTCTCGAGCGCCTGCGCGGGGCGCTGGAGGGCCTGGTGATCGAGGGCATCCCGACCACCATTCCGCTGCATCTGGCGCTTGCCGCGGATGCGAGCGTTGCGCGTGGCGCCTTCGACACCCGCTTCCTCGAACAATGGCTTGAAACCGAATTCGCCGCGAAGACCGGCGCGACCGCGGAGGTTGCCTGATGACGATCAGATACACATTCGGAGGCGATGAGCACCTCTTCGTCGAATGCAACGAGGAAATGTCGCTCGAAGCCTTCTTCACCAGCCTTTCCATGGCGAAGGGCGTCCGGGAAAGCGGTATCAAGGGTGTCACCGAGATCTGTCCGGCCAATGCTTCGTTCCAGATCAAGTTCAACCCCGATATCATCCATCCCGATGACATCCTGAAGGAGGTGAAGGCGATCGAGGGGGCGGCCGCCAGGGCGGAACCCATCCTGAAGACCCGCATCGTCGAAATCCCGGTGTTCTATAACGATCCCTGGACTCACGAGACGCTGATGCGCTTTCGCGAGCGCCACCAGGACCCCGCCGGCACCGATCTCGACTATGCCGCTCGCATCAACGATTACGGTTCGGTCGAGGATTTCGTCGGCGCGCATTCCGGCTCGCCCTGGTTCGTCTCGATGGTCGGCTTCGTCGCGGGCCTTCCCTTCATGTACCAGATGGTGGAGCGAAAGCGGCAGATCCAGGTGCCGAAATATCTGCGGCCGCGCACGGACACGCCGAAACTGACTGTCGGCCATGGCGGTTGCTTCGGCTGCATCTATTCGGTGCGGGGCGCGGGCGGCTACCAGATGTTCGGCATCACGCCCATGCCGATCTTCGATCCGACGCAGACGACCAGCTATTTGCGTGATTTCATGGTCTTCTTTCGCCCCGGGGACATCGTGAAGTTCAAGCCGATTGATCGCGACGCCTATGACCAGGCGGTGGAGGATGTCGAAAAGGGCCGTTTCGCGCCGCCGATCCGTGAGGTGAATTTCGACCTCGGGGAATTCCAGAAGGATATGGATGGCACCAACGCCAGGCTGGAGGGCATGCTTCATGGCCATTAAGGTTCTCCACCACGGTCTTGCGACCACTGTCCAGGATCTCGGCCGTCCCGGTTATTTCCATCTCGGCATCCCCGTCGGCGGCGCGATGGATCGTTTCGCCATGCGGGCGGCGAACCTGCTCGTCGGCAATGATGAGGGGGCCGCTGGCCTCGAGGCCGTCTTTATCGGCCCGAAGCTGGAATTCACCGAGGACGCGCTGGTCGCCGTCACCGGCGCGGACATGCCAGCCAAGGTGGATGGCGTTCCCCAGCCAGGCTGGACGGCCTTCAAGGTAAAATCCGGCCAGACACTGACCTTTGATTTTCTGAAATCCGGCGCGCGTATCTGCATCGCCGTTTCCGGCGGCATCGACGTCCCGGAGGCGCTTGGCAGTCGCTCGACCTATCCGATCGGCGCGCTCGGCGGTTACAAGGGCCGGCCGCTTGCCGCGGGTGACGTGTTGCCGGTCGGCAAGGGCAGCCTTGCCAGCGAGGGCAAGACCGTTGACGAGGACCTGCGCCGCAAGCCGGACATGCCGGCTGAACTGCGCGTGCTGCCGGGCCTCTACTGGCATCGGGTGACGGAGGAATCGCAGGAAAACTTCTTTGCCGACGAATGGAAGGTGGCGAACGAGGCCGATCGCATGGGTTATCGCTTCAAGGGCGGGCGCACGCTCGACTTCGTTGATCGTGAGCAGCCCTTCGGAGCTGGTTCCGATCCCTCGAACATCGTCGACAGCTGCTATCCCTATGGCTCCATCCAAGTGCCTGGCGGCACTGAGCCGATCATCCTGCACCGCGATGCCGTCTCCGGTGGCGGCTACTTCATGGTCGGAACGGTCATCTCCGCGGACATGGACCTGATCGGCCAGTTGCAGCCGCACACACCCACGCGCTTCGTCAAGGTGACGATGGAAGCGGCACTGGCGGCGCGCGAGGAACGCCGGGCAGGCCTTGCGCGGCTGCGCGAAGCGCTGACCTAGGAGGCGGTGATGCGCTCGACGGTTCTGCTTCTGGAAAAAGGCGGCCCGTCTGGCGGCGGGTCAGTCGAGCACGGGGGTAAGATAGGCAGCCGTGACGCCAGGGCCGGGGACGATCGCGACAATCTTCATCTGCGCAATCGTGCGGTTCAGCGAAGCCTCCAGATGGGTCTCCATCATGGAGACCGCCGATTCTGTCGCCCCGCGCAGCAGAAGTTCGGCGATCAGCCGCAGTTCCGTGATGATTGCGGGATCACCTGGCAGACCGAGGCGGCGCAGCAGCCGGTCGGTCGCCGTCACCGGCAGGAGGTTGTTGCGCACGAGATCCTTCAGTCGTTCGTTGGGCGCGGCGAGCACGCAGCATTCGATGAATTCGGTCTGGATCGCTTCGCTTTCTCGAAGCGAGCCTGTGGCGCTCGCCTCCTCGGCGGCACGCAGACGTTTCAGGAGCGCCTCCAGCCGCGCCGGGCTGACGGCGCGCGCGCCAAGGCGGATCGCTGGCGGCTCCAGCATCGTGCGCAGCGCGAAATGGTCCTTTACCGTCTGTGCGGTGAGGGGACCCGCGATCCAGTGCGAGCTCTGGTTCTTGCGCACCAGCCCCCGTTCGCGCAGGCGTGTCAGCACGTCGCGCACGACGGTGCGGCTGACGTTGAAATGGTTGGCGAGCTCCATCTCGATAATCCGATAGCGCCCGAAGACCACGCAGCCCGCGACATCCGCCTCGACCTGGTTGTAGATGCGCTCCCAGGAAGAGCGGCTTTGCAGGGCTTCGTCCGCATGGCGTGGCACGATCAGCCCGAGCGCCTTGATATCGGTCCGGTTGGGTTCGATATCGGCTCCGGGCGGACCGACGAGAAAACCCCTGCCGGAAAAGCGGTGCACGAGCCCTTCGGCCTCCAGCGCCTGCAAAGCCCTTTGCACGGGCGCGCGCGATGTCTGCAGGATGTCGGCAATTGGGCCTTCCAGCAGCACGAGGCCGGGCGGCAGCGTGCCCGCTTCGATATTGCTGCGCAGCACGTCTTCGGCGATCGCGTAGCGCCGCTGTGTGCCGGTGGCCGCCTGGTCGTCTTTCATGGATCTTCGTATCTCTCGGCATCTTGGACGACTGCACTCTGACGCATTCTCCGCGACAAGGGAAGGATGGCATAAATGATTATTGAATACAAAAATTGAAGAATACACTTGAGTGAGGTGCTGGATTGAAAGTTGTGCGATGCATCGCGGGTGGTCGCATTACTACCTTGGCGCAACCGCTGATTTGATCAGCGAAACCGATGAAATTTGCGCGTATCGCGCGCAAAACGAACAAATGATATGATAATGCCGGCCGCGGAAAGCGCGCTGCCGTGGTGGAAAACCTGTTGCTGTGTGGCAAGAATCTCTGCGCAGTAGAAATTTTATAAAAGGGCTATTGAATACAAAAGCCATTCATGTCATGGTTTTGATAACAAGGCGCCCGGAAGAGGCGTCGCAGGTGGAACGAAACGAAGTGCCCCAGGATTGACGCTACGCCGCGCCTCTGACCGAGGTGTGAACGGGAGCTTTTTGCCTTCTCCGGCAGCCCTCTGGCGGCCGGTGGATTGCGGAGCTTTGCGCGACAAGTCCTGGCCTGAACTGGTGGGAATACAGGTGAAGTCCGTCCTCCAACTGAAGAACGTGCACAAGGCCTTCTCCGGCGTGCCGGCACTGGCGGGTGTCGATGCGGCGCTGCCGGAGAACTCCTATATCTCACTGCTTGGTCCCAGCGGATCGGGTAAGACGACACTCCTGCGCGTCATCGCCGGCTTCGAACAGCCGGACGGCGGGGAAATCCTCTTTGCCGGCCAGCGCATCGACGGCGTGCCGCCCCATGAGCGCGGCATCGGCTTTGTCTTTCAGAATTTCGCGCTCTTCCCGCATTTGAGCGTCGCTGAGAACATCGCCTTCGGCCTTGAAAACCGTGCCGTCGATCCCGTGACGGATACGAGGGTCGTCGCCGCGAAGGTGCGCGACATAATCGGTCTCGTCGGGCTTTCGGGCCTGGAGGGCCGTGCCGTCACGCAGATTTCCGGCGGCCAGAAGCAGCGCGTGGCGCTTGCCCGCACGCTGGTGACGGAGCCGAGCATGGTGCTGCTTGATGAACCGCTTGGCGCGCTCGATGCAAATCTGCGCACCCGCATGCGTGGTGAACTTCGTACCATCCGTGAGCGCTGTGGCGTCACCTTCCTCCATGTCACGGGCTCGGAGACCGAGGCGCTCGCCATGGGCGATACCGTGCTGGTCCTCGATCGCGGCCGCATCGCCCAGTCCGCGGATGCCGGAACGCTCTACGGCCGTCCGGCTTCGGCCGATGTCGCGCGTTTTCTCAATTGCTACAACATCTTTTCCGGCGCGATTTCGGATGATGCCTTCGAGAGCCCGGTCGGTCGATTGGCCCTGGGCGGCGCACAGCAAAAATCCGGCGAACCGGCCTATGCCATCCGCTACGACCGCGTCGCGATCCGCCCCCTCCACGCGTCGGCCGCTGGCGACGAGGTGCGCATCGAGGCGAGCTTCGTCGCCAGCGAATATTCCGGCGCGGCGATCAATTCCTTCTTCACGCTCGATGACGGCCGCGTTTTCGAGGTGGAGACCCATCTCAGCCATGCCGCGCCCGAGACCTTCGAGGAGAAGGCGCGATACGCCCTCGTCTGGAAACGGGAGGACGCCCTTGTCTTCGTTTGAGAACCCCGTCGCCGGTTTCGCCCCTGTCCACCCGGAGAATGAGAGATGACGATGGTCGCCACCAGCGATGACACGCCCGTCGAAACGGCGGCGCCTTCCACCCGCAGGCAGCCGGACCGCACGGCCCTTCTGCTCGCTCCCGGCGTCTTGTGGATGCTGCTCTTCCTCGTGGCGCCGATCCTGATGATGGTCTACGTTTCCTTCTGGACGCAGACCACCTTCAAGATCGAGCCGACGCTGACGCTGAAGAGCTGGGTCACCTTCTTCTCGTCCGACACTTATCTCGGCGCGTTGTGGACGACGATCCGCATCTGGCTGATCGTGCTCGCTTCCACGCTGCTTGTCGGCTATCCGGCCGCGCTCTTCGTCGGGCTCTTCGTCAAGAACAAGACGCTCTCGACAGCGCTCCTGGTGCTCTGCGTCATTCCGTTCTGGACCTCCTTCCTCATCCGCGTGCTCGCTTGGCGGCCGATGCTCGGCAAGGAGGGGGCAATCAATATGATCCTTATGAAGATCGGCGTCATCACGCAGCCGATCGAGGTGCTGCTGTTTTCGGAACTTTCCGTCATCATCGGCATGACGCAGATCTATTGCGTCTTCATGGTCGGACCCATCGCCTTCATGCTTGGCCGCATTGATCCTTCGGTCATCGAGGCGGCGCAGGATCTCGGCGCGAGCTTCTGGCGCATCTTCCGCACCATCATCCTGCCGCTCTCGATGCCCGGTGTGGTGGTGGGCGCGATTTTCGTCTCCGTCATGGTGCTCGGTGAATTCGCCACCTCCGCGGCCCTTTCCGGCCGCAAGGTCAACCTTCTCGGGAACATCATCGTCACCCAGGTGGGCTCGCTGAAATGGGCTTTTGCCGCCGTCGCCGGCGTCGTGCTGACCGTCCTGATGGGGGCGGTCGTCGCCGCACTTCTCCGCGTTGTCGACCTTAAGAAGGAGCTTTGAGCCATGAACGCATCCGGCATAAAGCTTGGCCTTGGCCTCTATACGATGCTGTTCATCGTCTTCCTTTATGGCCCGCTCGCGGTTCTTGCCATTCTCTCCTTCCAGACTGGACCGGAGGGCGGGCCGCAGTTCCCCATCATCGAGTGGTCGACCTACTGGTACAAGCACCTCTTCGGCCTCACTCCGCCGTCGCGCATCGCACCGCTGCCGATCGAGCAGGCGCTGATACGCTCCCTGACGCTCGCCGTGATGACGATGATTGTCTCGACCGTGCTCGGCGTCACCGCCGCCCAGGCCTTTCGCAAGAAGTTCCGTGGCTCGGGTGTGGTCTTTTATCTCATCGTGCTTGGCATGATGGTTCCTGGCGTGCTCGTCGGCCTCGGCATGGCGCTGGTTGCAAACACGCTCGGCGTCGACCGGCACTGGTGGGGCACTGCCTTCGTGCTACACGTCGTCTACACCTTCCCCTTTGCCTTCCTTGTGATGCTGGCGATCTTCAATCGCTTCGATCCAAGCGTCGAGGAGGCGGCCTGGTCACTCGGCGTGACGCCTACGCGCACCTTCCGCAAGATTACCTTCCCGCTGATCTTTCCAGGCGTGCTCTCGGCCATGCTGTTTGCCTTCACGCTCTCCTATGACGAATTTTCGCGCACGCTTTTCGCCTCTGGCCGGGACCTGACGCTGCCGCTCGCCATCTACGGCACCTTCTCCGTGGAAGTGCATCCGAACGTCTTCGCCTTCGGCGTCTTGACGACACTGTTCTCTTTCGCGCTGCTTGGAACCTATGCCGTGCTGATGGGCCTGTCGGTGCGCCGCGCCAGGCGCATGGCGATCCAGGAGGATACATGATGGTGGGCAGCGCTCTCGTCACCGGCGCAGGCTCTGGCATCGGTCGCGCCATCGCCCGGAAACTCGCCGCCTTAGGTTATGCGGTCACGATCAACGATCTTTCGCTGGAGCGCGCCGAGGCCGTGGCGGATGAAATCCGGGCCGCAGGCGGCAGGGCGGCGGCCGTGGCGGGTGACGTCTCCGGCGAGGCGGATGCCGCCACCATTTACCTCACCGCCGTCGCGGCGCATGGCGAGGTCTCGCTGCTCGTCAACAATGCCGGCATGGCCCACCAGGCGTTGTTCGAGAAGCTTGAAGTTGGCGATTTCGACCGCATGTTTGCAGTGCATGTGCGCGGCACCTTCTTGATGACCAAGGCCGTGCTGCCGGCGATGCTTGCCGCGGGCGCGGGCGTCATCGTCAATGTCGCCTCGCAGCTCGGCCAGATCGGCGGCGTCGAACTCGTGCACTATTGCGGTGCGAAGGCCGCCATCATCGGCATGACCAAGGCACTCGCCCGTGAGGTTTCCGCACGCGGTGTCCGGGTGAACGCGGTTGCGCCTGGGCCGATCAACACGCCGCTGGTGATGCAGCTCTCGGAGGATTGGCGCGCCGCCAAGCGGGCAGGCCTTCCGCTTGGCCGCTTCGGCGAGCCGGAGGAGGTCGCCGAAACCGTCGCCTTTCTCGCTTCGCCTGCCGCCAGCCTTTTCGTCGGACAAACGCTCGGACCCAATTCCGGCGACGTCATGCTTTGAATCCGGAGACACCCATGACCACGGAAAAGAAACGTATCGTCATCGTCACAGGCGCAGGCATCGGCATCGGCGCGGCCACCGCGAAGGCTTTCGGCGCGCTCGGAGATCATGTGGTCGTGACGGATATTCTTGAGAAGGAAGGCCGTGAAACAGTGGCCGCCATCACCGGCGCTGGCGGCTCGGCGGACTTCCATCTCTATGACGTTCGCTCGACCGCTACGACCGGCGCACTGGTCTCCAACATCGAAGCGCGGCATGGCCGGATCGACGTCATCGTCGCCAATGCCGGCATCGCGCACCGTACGCCGCTCGCCGATCTCACCGATGAGAAGTGGGATCTCACCTTCGACATCGATCTCAAGGGCATCTTCCGCCTCGTGCGTGCCGCGGCGCCAGGCATGCGTGCGCGCAAATCCGGTTCCGTCATCGCGCTCTCCTCCATCATGGGCGTTGCCTATGGCTGGGACGAGCATGTGCACTATTCGGCGGCGAAGTCCGGTGTCATCGGCCTCGTACGCGGGCTTGCGGTCGAGATGGCGCGCGACGGCGTGCGCGTCAACGCAATCGCGCCCGGCTATATCCGCACCGCACAGCTGCTTTCCGAAGAGAACTCGCTCGGCCCTGCGGGCGCGGAAAAGGCGGCTGAGTTCATTCCGATGGGGCGGCTGGGAACAGGGGAAGACATCGCCGATGTCGCCGTGTTCCTCGCTTCCGACAATGCGAGATACATGACCGGCCAGGTGCTGGTCGTGGATGGCGGCCTTCTCGTGGGCCGGTACTGAGTCGCCTCGAAAAGGCGGGCGAATAGGGGCCGCAAAGCGGTTCCGGGGAACGATAAACAAACTGGAGAAGAGACATGTTCAAGTCGGAAATCAATCGCCGCTCGCTCCTCAAGCGCTCGGCCGGAGTGATGGCGCTGGCTATGGGTGGTGGCACGCCCTTCCTGTCCTCGCGCATGGCCTTTGCGCAGGCGGCTGACCTTGCCGGTCAGCAGCTGCGCACCATCGGCCTGTCTGTGACGGTGCAGGAACGCATCCTCGAAGAGTTCAGGAAGGCGTCGGGCGTCGGGCGCGCGTCGGGCACCGCTGCGACCTTCCCCGACGCGCAGACGAAAATCCTCTCAGGCTCCAAGGATTATGACTGCTGGGAAATCATCGCCGAGCGCCTGCCCTCCATCGTCATGACCGACAATGTCGAGACGATCCCGGCCGCCTCGCTGAAGAACTGGGCGAACATCCGGGACACCTTCACCACAGTGAACGACAAATGGGACCGCTCCGCGCAGATCGTCGGCCAGATCTGGGCGGACGAAGCCCAGACGGTGCTCAACATGGTCCCCGCCGTCTATAACTACGATTCCATCGGCTACAACCCGGATGTCCTCTCCGATGAAGAGGCCAACACCTGGACGTCGATCTTCGATCCCAAGTGGAAGGGCAAGTCGGGCCTCAATACCGACCCGCTTATCGCCTTCGGGCAGGCTATCATGGCGATGAACACGCTCGGCCTTTCCGAAGTGAAGAATCCCGGAAATCCGACCGCCGCCGAAATCGACGAGGCCGCCGCTTTCCTCGTCTCCAAGAAAAAGGAAGGTCAGTTCCGCGCGCTCTGGGGCGATTTCGGCGAGCTGGTCAACCTCATGGCCTCCGGCGAAATGGTGGTGTGCGACGCCTGGCAGCCGGCCGTCATGGCCGTCAAGGCGCAAGGCAAGCCCTGCAAATACGCCGTGCCGAAGGAAGGCTATCGCGGCTGGGCGATCGGCCCCTCGATGATTGCCGGCACGACCAACGAGGAGGCCGTCATCGCCTATGCCGATTACTGGCTCTCGGGCGAGCCGGGCATTACCGTCTCCGAACAGGGCTACTACTCGCCGTCGACCAACATCAAGGACGTCATGGCGCCGGAGAAATACGCCTTCTGGTACGAGGGAAAGCCCTGGGTCGGCGCGGAAGAGCGCGGCATCAAGGAAGGTGACCTGCGCGATGGCGGCTCGCTCGAGGAGCGCGCCAGGAACGTCGCCTACTGGCACCAGTGGCCGGAAGAGTACGATCACCTCATCCAGAAGTGGGACGAATTCCTCAACGCTTGATCCCAAGACGAGCGGACCGGGGCGGCGCGCCCCGGTCCCTGACCGGCAATTCGGGAGATGTCCCCCATGATTTTCGACCTGGAACTCAATTCCATCGGCAAGGTTTATGACAACGGCACACCCGCCGTCACCGATTTCAACCTGTCGGTGACCAAGGGCGAGTTCATCGCCTTCCTCGGGCCTTCCGGCTGCGGCAAGACAACGACATTGCGCATGATCGCCGGCTTCGAGACCATTTCCTCCGGCGACATGCTGATCCGCGGCGAGCGCATGAACGACGTGCCGCCGCAGCGCCGCCCGACCTCGATGATCTTCCAGAATTACGCGCTCTTCCCGCACATGAGCGTGCGCCGCAATGTTGGATACGGCTTGGAGGTCAAGGGCCTTTCAAAGGCCGACCGTGAGGCGAAGGTGGATCGCATCCTCGCAACGCTCGGCCTTGAGGACATCGCGGAGCGCAAGCCGGAAAAACTTTCCGGCGGTCAACGCCAGCGCATCGCGCTCGCCCGCGGCCTCGTCGTCGAGCCGGATATTCTTCTACTCGACGAGCCGCTCGGTGCGCTCGACGCGAACCTCAGGAAGGCGATCCAGAACGAGCTGAAGCTTTTGCAGAAAAGCCTCGGCGTTACCTTCATCTTCGTCACGCACGCCCAGTCGGAAGCGCTGGCGCTTTCCGACCGCATCGTGGTGATGAACCAGGGTCGTGTCGAGCAGATAAGCCCGCCGCATCAGCTTTATACCCGCCCGAATACGCCCTTCGTCGCCCAGTTCATCGGCCGCAATACCGTGCTTTCCGGCGAGGTCGCTGGCAACGATGGCGAGGACGTCATGGTGGCGACTGGCATTGGCATGCTTTCCGGCCGCGCCAACGGCACGCTTGCCAGCCACGGTCGCGTCAATCTCGTCGTGCCGGCCGAGGCGATTGAGGTGAATGCGGCGGGCAGGGGGATGCTCACAGGCGCGAGGAACCGTGTCGACGCCCGGATCGAGCGCTCCGAAGTTGTCGGTCATATCGCGCATCTGACAGCGCGCCTTCAGGACGGGCGGGTCGTATCGCTGGAAGCCCATGTCGACAAATATCGCCCGGGCGCGTTCCCGGCCGGCAGCCACGTCTTCCTGAGCTGGAACCCCGCCGAGGCGACGGTCATTCCAGCCCATTGACCATCCGAAACATTTTAGGGAAACCAAAGGAGATACCCATGGCGAAGGAAATTTTTTGCAGTTTCGGCATCGATGTCGATGCCGTGGCCGGATGGCTCGGCTCCTATGGCGGAGAGGATTCGCCGGACGACATTTCGCGTGGCCTCTTTGCCGGTGAGGTCGGCAGCCTGCGGCTTCTGAAGCTCTTCGAGCGCTTCGGCATCAAGACGACCTGGTTCATCCCCGGTCACTCGATCGAGACCTTCCCCGAGCAGATGCAGGCAGTTGCCGATGCCGGCCACGAGATCGGCATCCACGGCTACAGTCACGAGAATCCGATCGCCATGACGCGCGAGCAGGAGACAGAGGTGCTCGACAGGTGCATCGAGCTCGTTACCAAGCTTTCCGGCAAGCGTCCCACCGGCTACGTGGCGCCGTGGTGGGAGTTCTCCAACGTCACCAACGAGCTGCTGCTGGAGCGTGGGATCAAGTACGACCACTCGCTGATGCACAACGATTTTTCACCCTATTACGTACGCGTCGGCGACAGCTGGACCAAGATCGACTATTCGAAAAAACCATCCGACTGGATGATCCCGCTGAAGCGTGGTCACGAGACCGACCTTATCGAAATCCCGGCCTCCTGGTATCTCGACGATCTGCCGCCGATGATGTTCATCAAGAAGTCGCCGAACAGTCACGGTTTCGTGAACCCGCGTCAGATCGAGGAAATGTGGCGCGACCAGTTCGACTGGGTTTATCGTGAGATGGACTACGCCGTCTTCCCTATCACCATACATCCGGACGTTGCCGGCCGGCCGCAGGTTCTGATGATGCTGGAGCGCCTCTATGCGCATATGATCAAGCATCCGGGCGTGAGGTTCGTCACGATGAACGAGATCGCCGACGATTTCGCCAAGCGCTTCCCGCGCAAGAAGTGACCCGGCAGGGGAGCGGTTTGCCCGCTCCCTCGCAATGATCGGAAAGGAAGGACGCCATGTGTTCCCTATGCGGCGTCATCGGCGGAAACGAGCACTGGACGGATGCGGCGGCCAGGCCCGGCGTCTTCACGCGCAACCTCGAGCGGCTCGACCGGCGTCGCGAGCGCGCCAAGCGTGTCTCGGCGGTCAACCGCGTGCTCTCAGCATTCGGCATGAGCCTTTCCGACTGGCAGGGCTCCTCTTTCGTGCTTGCAACGCGCACCGGCAAGAGTGAGATGATCGAGGATCTCGGCCATCTCTGGCCGGCGGCCGAGCGGCTTTCGGGGCGGCCATGCGATCCGCTCGACGCCGCGCTCATCGCGCGCATGGAGGAGGCCAGCGGTGGTTGATATACCAGTCTTTACACCTGTCCATCTCCTCACCGGTTTTCTCGGATCCGGCAAGACGACGCTGCTCAAGCGTCTGCTCGCCGATCCGGCGCTTGCCGACACCGCCGTGTTGATCAACGAATTCGGCGAGATCGGTCTCGATCACCAGCTCGTCGAGCGCATCGACGACACGATGGTGCTGCTGCAGTCGGGTTGCGTGTGCTGCACCGTGCGGGGCGAGCTTGCCGAGGCGTTGCGCGATCTCCATTCCAGGCGTGAGCGCGGCCTCGTGCCGCCCTTCACCCGGGTCGTCATCGAAAGCACCGGCCTTGCCGATCCCTTCCCGGTTCTGTCGACGCTGAAATCCGATCCCGTACTGCGCCACCATTTTCGCGCCGGCAGCGTCGTGACGACCGTCGATGCCGTCAACGGTCTTTCCCAGCTCGACACCTATGTGGAATCCACCCGGCAAGCCGCAATCGCCGACCGGCTCGTCATCACGAAAACGGATCTTTGCCAGGACAAAGCGGAACTTTCCTTTCTCCTGTCACGTCTCGCCGAACTCAATCCGGATGCCCTGCGCACCATTGCCGGCGATGACGGTCCTGACGCGGAAATCCTCTTCGGTGATGACACGGTGCAACGGGCGGCTAAGCTCCAATCAACGAGCGGCTTTTACTGCGATAACCCCGCGTTGAAAGTGACGGCGGACGGCGTGGCACATCACACCGCGATCTCCTCCTTCATCGTCGCGGTGGATGAGCCAATCGACTGGACAGGATTCGGCGTCTGGCTCACGATGCTCCTCAACCGTCATGGTGACCGGGTGCTCCGGGTGAAAGGCATTCTTGCTCTTGCGGGCGAGGAGCGTCCTGTCGCGGTGCATGGTGTGCAGCATCTCGTCCATCCGCCGGTGCATCTTGCCGGCTGGCCGTCGGCGGAACGGTCGTCGCGTCTCGTCTTTATTGTTGACGGTCTCGATGTGAACCTGTTGAAACGGTCCTTCAACGCCTTCGCGCTTGCCGGGAATGTCGAGGCCCGTCTGCAGCCAGGGGCGGCATCGCGGATCCGGAACACTCAGAGCTCTTGATGAACAAGCATTCCCCGAAAGTGGCCCCCGCGGCCCCGGCCGTCCACACGGCCGGTCGACCGAAGCTGCGCGTGCTCGGAACCGCGATCTCCCTGCTGGAGGAACTGCGGCTGAAGGCGCAGGCCGATCTCGGTATCGACATCTGCTTCGACAACAACGATTTTATCGTCACCCAGCACAAGGCCGCCCAGGAGCCTGACAGCTACGATATCTACGACCAGTGTTTTCACAATCTCGATATCGTCTGGTACTGGCGCGCCATTCAGCCAATCGAGATTTCGCGCATCCCCTTATGGGACGAAATCAACGATCTGACGAAGATCGGCCAGATCGGCCCGAGCGCCCGGATGGGGCAGGGGGACGTACCGGCGCGTAAGCTATACGTGCAGCCTAGCCTTGCTCTTGGTGATAGGCCGACGGGGCGCATCTCCATGCTGCCGACGACCCACAATTTCGACAGCTTCGCCTATCGCGGCGATGTGCTGGAGCATGCACCACCGATGGTGAGTTGGGCGGCATTGCTGGACGAGCGCTGGAGCGGCCGAGCAGCCCTCGTCGACGAGCCGGCCATCGGCATCTTCGATGCGGCGCTCGCCGCCCAGGCCGCGGGGCTCATGAACTTCGGCAATATCGGTAACATGACAGTCGACGAGATCGATCAGCTGGTCGATATTCTGGAAGTGCGGCGCAAGGCGGGCTTTTTCCGTGGCTTCTGGCGCACGGCGGAAGATGCCGCGAGCCTGATGATCCACGGCGAAACCGACATCCAGAGCATGTGGTCGACGGGCATTGGCATTCTCAACAGCCAGGGCTTTCCCGTCGAGCAGGCCGCACCGGTCGAGGGGTATCGCGCCTGGCACGGGGGGCTGTGCCTTTCCCGCAACCTTTCGGGCCGCATGCTCGATGTCGCGTATGAGTATCTTAACTGGTGGATCTCCGGCTGGCCCGGCGCGGTGGTGGCCCGTCAGGGCTACTATATTTCCACGCCTGAGCGCTCGCGCCACTACATGACGGCGGCGGAATGGGATTATTGGTATGAGGGGCTTCCGGCACGAGAGGATCTGCCGGGGCCTGACGGCACGGTCCGCATCAAGCGTGGCGCGGTGCGCAGTGGCGGCTCATACTGGCATCGCGCCAACAGCATTGCTGTCTGGAACACTACCATGGATGAACACAACTATCTCGTCCGCCGCTGGATGCAGTTGGTCGGACGCGCGGAAAAGGACATCTGACCATGCCAGCCCGTTCGATCGCTCAGCTCTCCGTTCTCCTGCAATCCGGTGCACTCGATCCGGTCGATCTGGCGGAGGAAACGCTGGCACGCATCGCGGGACATCCGGACAAGACTATCTTCACGAGCGTGACGACGGTGCGGGCAAGGGCGGATGCGGAAGCGGCCCGCAAGCGGCTGCGCGAAGGCCGCTCCCGCGGCGTGCTGGAAGGTATACCGGTCGCCTGGAAGGACCTTTTCGACCTCGAAGGCCTACCGACGACCGCTGGCTCCCGCGTACTGAAGACGAGTGCTCCGGCGACGAAGGATGCCGCCGTGGTTCGGGCGCTTGCAGAGGCGGGCATGGTGAGTGTCGGGCGCGTGAACATGAGCGAGTTCGCCTTTTCCGGCCTTGGCATCAACCCGCATTACGGCACGCCGCGCAATCCGGCGTCGCCCTCCGGTGAACACCGTATTCCAGGTGGTTCCTCGTCCGGCTCGGGCGTGGCGGTTGCTGCCGGCCTTGTGCCGGTTTCCATCGGCACGGATACCGGCGGATCGGTACGCATCCCCGCGGCCTTCAATGGTGTCGTCGGCTATAAGGCGACGCGCGGCCGTTATTCGATGGAAGGGGCGTTTCCGCTGGCGAAAAGCCTCGATTCCCTTGGACCACTTTGCCGCACCGTGCAGGATGCGGCCTGGATCGACGCGGCGATGCGCGGCTTGCCGGCGGCCGATGTTCTGCCGCGTGTCGAGCCGGGTGACCTTTCCTTCGTCATCCCCGAGACCGTCTTTTTCGACGATGCCGAGCCGGAAGTCGTCGCGGCTTTCAAGATGGCCGTGGAGTCCTTAACGCGGGCCGGCGCCCGTATCCGCCGCGCCGCTTTCCCGGAATTCTCCGCCATCTTCGATCTGATGGCAAAGCACGGAGCGCTTGTTACCGCTGAGGCGTTCGTGCTCCACCGCGCCCGCATCACGGGTTCGGACGCGGCCGACATGGATCCACGGGTCGTCAAGCGCACGCTGCTCGGCGAGAAAATCACGCTGTCCGACTATGTGGAGACCCTCGCCGCGCGCGAAAGACTGACAGCCGACTTCGAGGCGCGCCTCGGACCAGGCGAACTTGTGCTGAGCCCGACGCTGCCTCACGTGGCACCAGCGTTGCAGCCGCTGCTCGATGACGAGGACCTGTTCTTCCGGATGAACGGGAAGACGCTGCGCAATACGCTGATCGGTAATTTCCTCGACTGGTGCTGCGTTTCGCTTCCGTATGGCACAGGCGCGAACAATCTTCCGGTCGGTCTTCTTGTCTCCGGTCGGCGGGGAAGCGACCTTCGTGTTCTCGCCGCCGCAGGTGCCGTGGAAGCGCTCTTCGGCTAAAAGCTGCGATCCCTGAAATGCAGCCGCACCACCACGCGGCAGCTCGGCGCCGGTTTCACGGGGATGAAATCGCTCCACATACCGCATCCGCTGCATTGCCCCCGCAACGTCAAATCGTTAGATGATCTCAAACCGGTATCAGATGATTTCTTGCGACAGACTGTCCACGTCCGCCAGCATTCCGGCAAGTTCGGTCGTGTTGCGGGCGCCCATCTTCTCGAGCACTCGGCTTCGATGCACTTCGACGGTGCGTATCGAAATACCGAGTTCATGGGCGATTTGCTTGTTAAGATTGCCTTGCAGCATCAGATGCATCACCTGGGTTTCCCGCTTGGAGAGTGTCTGGAGACGGCGCTGCAGATCCTGCCGATGCCCGATGAGTGCATGACGGGTCTCATGCGCGGCGACGGCTTTCAGGACGAGGTCGACCAGAAGATTGTCGTTGAAGGGCTTTTCGACGAAGTCGAAGGCCCCCGCCTTGAGCGTCTGCACAGCCACTGGCACGTCCGCGTGGCCCGTGAGGAAGATGACTGGCGCGGTCCATCCCTTGGCGCGCAGACGGTCGAAAACTTCCGGGCCCGACAACCCCTCCATGCGGACGTCGAGAATGACGCAGCCGCAATCCTCGATCGGCAGGGCCTCCAGAAAGGCTTCGCCGGAGGGCCAGGCCTGTGCGGAGAGTCCGCGCGAGGCGAGGAGGAAGGCGAGAGAGTCCCGGATGCTTTCCTCGTCGTCGATAATATGGATGGTGCTCGTCATCCCGCGCCTACGGCTTTCGGCATTTCATCGGTGAGCGGCAGGGTGACCGTGAAGATGGTCCCTCCGCTTGCCCCCGGTCGATGCGCAAGATGGCCGCGATGCAATTCCACGATCGATCGGCAGATATTCAGTCCCATTCCCATTCCCTGTTCCTTGGTGGACGTGAAGGCATCGAAAAGCCGTCCCGCCACCGCGGGCGCGATACCGGCGCCCTGATCCTCTATTTCGATCGATACATCGTCATCGCCTTTGAGAAGGCGCACTGTGAGCCGGTTGCCCGTGCGCCGCCCGTCGGCCATGGCTTCAATGCCGTTGCGGATCAGGTTGACCAGAACCTGTTCCAGCAGAATGCGATCAGCCATGACGGCTCCGACATCCGTGACTTCACTGACGATCTTGACGCGATTCTCGCGGGCATCTGCCAGCAGGAAACCGATCGTCTCCGTCACGATTTCGCTGAGACCCAGCCTGCTAAACCGCGGTTCGCGCTTTTTTACGAAATCCTGGATGCGCCGGATGATCTGTCCGGCGCGGCTGGCCTGGACCGAGAGCCTTTCCACCGCCAGTCCCAGAACACGCGCATCGGCCTTGCCCTGTTCCAGGAGATTGGCGACACCCGCGGCATAGCTCGCGATGGCCGATAGTGGCTGGTTCAGCTCATGGGCGAGCGTCGAGGCCATCTCTCCCAGCGTCACGAGACGGCCCGTGCGCGCCATGTTCTCGTCCTGTGCGCGTGCCTGCCTGGCGGCCTGCTTGGTTTCGGTGATGTCGATGACCGATCCCATCCAGCCGCGATGCCGTCCCGTAGCATCGATGAGGGGGGCCTCGTAGACCTGGATATCGATCTCGCTCCCATCAACACGGCGAAAGCGGGTCTCGAAGGATTGGGAGGCGGCGCCGCCCTCGGCGAGCGCGCGTTGCCGGGCAAGGGTCTCCTCCAGCCGGTCGGGCGACCAGTATGGCATCGGCGGCGAGCGCCCGACGAGCTCGGCGACGGGCCAGCCGACGAGATTGCAGAAAGCCGCGTTCACGTAAAGCACGCGCCCGTCATGATCCTTTGCCCTCAGCCCCACCGTGAGGCTTTCTTCCATGGAGCGGCGAAAGGCCATTTCGCCTTCGAGGCGCTGTTCGGCGCGCCGCCGGCGCTGCGTGCTCCGATAGAGGGTGAGTAGGGCGAAGATGGCGAATAGCGCCAGTGCCGCTATGACGGCGACGAGGAGCGTGTTCACGAAAGCCGCCGGCGGGTCGTAGGAGGTGATCCGCAGAACCGTACCGGGCAGCGGCGGATCAAAGCTGATCGTATGGGTTGGGTTTTGCGGATCGGGCATGCGTTTGGCACGCCTGGCGATGACACTGCCACCGGCATCGGCGAGCTCCACGCCGTACTGCTCGGCGATCCACCATGGTATGTGCCGTTGGAGCATCAGGGGAACCGAAATAGTCGCGGTGACGATGCCCTTCCCGCCTTGCAGCCAGACGCCCATGGCGAAGCGCTGCGCTTTAACCTCGCCGAAGACGGGTCGGGCCGAGACCACATGCGATTGCACCATGCGTTCGACAAGCTGCTGGTCCGGCGCGCTGTCCAGCCCAGGCACCGCCCTCATCACGTTGCCCGTCGCGTCATGCCATGCGATCGACAGCACTTCCGGATTGTTGGCGATATGAAGCCGCGCTCGTGCGTCGAGCACGTCGGCGGCGGTGCCTCCGGAGGCTTCCAGCGCCAGCCGCGCCAGCATGTCCTCGTCCACGGAAAGCTGGAAGCGCAGCGTCTGCTCTACCCACAGCGCATCGGTGGCGAGCTTGGTGCGCGCCTGTTCGGCCTCGCTGCGGCTGACGATCCAGACGAGGGCCGTCACGAGCACGACCAGCGCAACGATGGCCGCAAGCGGCACGAGCGACAGAAGATCGGTCCGTCTGCCTTGTTCCTCGATATCCGTCGACCAGGGATCCTCCCCCAGCCCGGTTCGTTCACTGTCCGTCAGTGTGTCCACCTCCTCCTTGATCGCCAGGCCGCTTTTTTCGAGTTTCTCCAGTCCGGCCTGTCGATTGTGGAAACCCACAATAGCGGCTAGGCTGGAAGACTGGCAAGGGAGGGGCATCGCGCCGGGAGGCGTAGGATAGAGGAGGAAACAGAATATGCTGACGCGTCGTTCTTTCGCCCGTTTGGCCGGGGCTGCCGCCCTTGCCCTTTCCGTGGCAATGCCCGCCTGGGCCGAGCCGGTCACGATCAAGTTCAGCCATGTCGTCGCACCGGATACGCCGAAAGGCAAGGGCGCGGAAAAATTCAAGGAGCTCGCGGAGAAATACACCGAAGGCGCGGTGAAGGTCGAGGTCTACCCCAACAGCCAGCTCTACAAGGACAAGGAAGAGCTGGAGGCGCTCCAGTTGGGCGCAGTACAGATGCTTGCTCCCTCGCTTGCCAAATTCGGGCCGCTTGGGGTTCAGCAGTTCGAGGTTTTCGACCTGCCGTTCCTGATGAATGGCTATGACGATCTGCGCAAGATCACCGACGGAGAGATCGGCAAGTCGCTGCTTGCCAGGCTTGAGGACAAGGGTATCATCGGGCTTGCCTATTGGGATAACGGCTTCAAGGTCATGTCGGCCAATTCGCCGCTGCACACGCCTGACGATTTTCTTGGCCTGAAGATGCGCATCCAGTCATCGAAGATCCTCGAGGCCCAGATGCAGGCGCTCGGCGCCGTTCCGCAGGTAATGGCGTTCTCGGAAGTCTATCAGGCGCTTCAGACCGGCGTTGTCGACGGTACGGAAAACCCGCCGTCGAATATGTACACTCAGAAAATGCATGAGGTACAGAAGCACGCGACACTCTCCAATCACGGCTATCTCGGCTATGCGGTGATCGTCAACAAGGCCTTCTGGGAAGGGCTTGATCCGGCGGTTCGCGAGAAGCTTTCACAGGCGATGGCCGAGGCGACGGTTTATGCGAACTCCATTGCCAAGGAAGAAAACGAGGCTGCACTCGCCGCCATGAAGGCGAGCGGCAAGACCGAATTCCACGATCTGACGGATGAAGAGCGTGCCGAATGGGTCGCCGCTTTGCAGCCGGTCTATGAACAGATGTCCGGACGCGTCGGTGCCGACCTGATCGAACAGGTCCGCACCGTTCTTGGCACCACCAACTGATCGCCATTCAGGGGGATGTGACCCACGTCCCCCATTCTTATCGAGGCCCGCCATGGCTATGCGCATCCTCGATCGCTTCGAAGAAATTCTGATTTCCGTGCTCATGGCTATCGCCGTGGCGCTGATCTTCGTCGCGGTCCTGCACCGTTTTTCGATCGGATTTGCTGCCGATCTCGTGGGTTTCGCCCGCCGCAACGACATGCCCGCTCTTCTCGACCTTGCCCGTTCCACTTTCAAGGCGGTGAACGCGATCAAGCTCACCTGGGCGCAGGAAGCCTGTATCTACCTGTTTGTCTGGATGGCCAAATTCGGCGCGGCCTATGGCGTGCGGCTCGGCATCCACGTCGGCGTCGACATTCTCGTGGAACGGCTGACCGGCATGACGCGCCGGATCGTCACCATCTTCGCCATGTCCGGTGGTGTGATCTTCACGGCCATCATTGCGTGGATCGGCAGCGATTTCGTCTACCACGTGGCAAGGGGCGGGCAGACCTCGCCTGACCTCGAGATCAAGATGTGGATCGTCTATCTCGCCGTTCCGCTCGGCTCCGCGCTGATGTGTTTCCGCTTCATTCAGGCGCTCTGGCTCTTCATCACGACGGGCTTCGTCGCGCATCACGACCATGGCGCCGTTGAAGGACTCGATGACGAGGCGGAGGATCTTTCCAAGGGGGCGCACGCATGACCGCGCTTTTGATCTTTGCGATCCTCGCGATCCTGCTCGTCACCGGCATGCCGGTCTCGATCGCGCTGGGGCTGACGGTCTTCAGCTTCCTTTTTGTCTTCACCAACATTCCCATGGACTCGATTGCGCTCAAACTGTTCACGGGCATCGAGAAGTTCGAGATCATGGCGATCCCTTTCTTCATCCTCGCTGGCAATTTCCTCACCCATGGCGGGGTTGCCAAGCGGATGATCCGGTTCGCGACCTCCATGGTGGGACATTGGTATGGTGGTATGGGGCTCGCCTCGGTGCTGGCCTGCGCCCTCTTCGCCGCGATTTCCGGTTCATCGCCGGCAACCGTCATGGCCGTCGGCTCGATCTTGATCCCCGCCATGGTTCGGCAGGGTTATCCGGTGCAGTTCGGCGTCGGCGCGGTCGCCACGTCGGGGGGGCTTGGCATCCTGATTCCGCCCTCCATCGTCATGGTCATGTATGCCGTCGCCACGTCGGGCATGGTGGTCACCGGTCCGAACGGCGAACAGGTGATGTCAGCCTCGATCGGCACGTTGTTCATGGCGGGTGTCGTCCCAGGGCTGATGCTTGCGACGATGCTCGGAGCCACCACCACTTACCGTGCCTGGAAGAATGATTACCCGCGCATGCCGCGAGCGCCGTGGCGCGAGCGCATCAAGGCCTTCCGCCAGAGTGTCTGGGGGCTGATGCTGATCGTCATCATCATGGGCGGGATCTACGGGGGCATCTTTACGCCGACCGAGGCCGCTGCGGTTTCCGCGGTCTACGCCTTCTTCATAGCCATCTGGGTTTATAAGGACATCACGCTGCGCGAGGTGCCGAAGGTGTTGCTTGCCTCGGCGGCCATGTCGGCGATGCTGCTCTACATCATCACCAACGCCGTGATGTTCGCCTTTATCCTGACCTCGGAGCAGATCCCGCAGATGCTATCGGCCTGGATCGTGGATTTCGGCTTCGGCAAGATCGGCTTCCTGCTGATGGTAAACGTGATCCTGCTGCTGATCGGCATGGTGATGGAGCCCTCGGCGGTCGTGCTGATCATGGCGCCTATCCTGTATCCCGTGGCCGTCAAGCTCGGTGTCGATCCGGTCCATTTTGGTATCATGCTGGTGGTCAACATGGAGATCGGCCTCTGCACACCGCCGGTCGGGCTCAATCTTTATGTCGCTTCCGCGTTATCCAAGCTGGGGCTGACCGAGGTGACGAGAGCGAGCTGGCCGTGGCTGCTGACGGCGCTCGCCTTCCTCGCGGTGCTGACTTATATTCCGGCGATCTCGCTCGGCCTGCCGCGGCTCCTCGGAATGAACTGAACCGGAGGGCGCGGGACAAATGCGGCTCCGCGCCCTTTCCGACACTGGGACGTAATGTATTTGAACTTGGACTGCGTTTGCGGCACCTCTCTCAGGCTCTGCCGCGGCCTGCTGCCGAAGAGCGGAGATTGTCCAGGAGGACGGCGATCAAGAGGATGAAGCCGCGCACGACATACTGATAGAAGGCCTGGATGTTGAGCAGGTTCATGACATTTTCGGCAATGCCCATGATCAGCACGCCGACGATCACGCCCGTCATCGCGGCGCGGCCGCCGGCGAGCGAAACGCCGCCAAGCACGCAGGCCGAGATGACCGAGAGTTCCAGGCCGGTTGCGGCATTCGGTTGACCGGATGTAATACGCGAAGCAAGCAGGATGCCGGCGACGGCGCAGACCATCCCCTGCAGCGTGAAGATCCAGATGCGCATCCGGTCGACGTTGACACCGGCAAGCCGCGAGGCTTCCGGATTGCCACCGATCGCCAGCGTATTCTTGCCAAACACGGTGCGGTTCAAGATGAAGCCAAAGACGATGAACAGCAGGATCATGATCCAGATCGGCGTCGGAATGGTGAAGATGCGCGATAGCGCCAGCTGATAGAAGCTGGGATCGTTGATGCCGACGGCGCGGCCGTCGGACGCGATCAAGGCGAAGCCACGGACGATCTGCATGGTCGCGAGCGTCGTGATCAGCGCATTGATCCGAAGTTTGGCAATGACTACGCCGTTGACGAGGCCGACGGCTCCGCCGCAGAGCAGGGCAGCCAGCAGGCCGAACGGGATCGAGCCTGACGCATTGGAGACCATGACGGCGATCATGCCGGAAAAGGCGACCGTGGAACCGACGGAGAGATCGAAATCGCGAGACGCGAGACAGAACATCATCGTGCAGGAGACAATGCCGATCGTCACCACCGATTGCAGCAGGCCCAGCATGTTGCGCTCGGTCAGGAAGTTCGGAACGAAGATCGAGACGACCACGAAGGCACCGGCGAAGATGACCAGGAGACCCTGTTCGCCGAGAAGTATCTTTTTCAATGAATTCATCGATATCGGATCCTGAAACTAGATTGTTCCGGCGGCGTTCCTGTCGGGCAGGGCCGCGGCCAGAATTCTGCGTTCGTCGAAATCGGTCCGTGCAACTTCCGCGGCGATGCGACCCTGGCACATGACCATGATGCGGTCCGAAATCCCCATGACTTCCGGAAGCTCGCTCAAGATGACGATGATTGCCAGGCCGTCGGCTGCAAGCCCGTAGAGGATTTCATAGATCTCCGACTTGGCGCCGACATCGATGCCGCGTGTCGGCTCGTCGATGACAAGCACCTTGATGCCTTGTTCGGAAAGCCAGCGGCCGAGAATGACCTTCTGCTGGTTGCCCCCCGAAAGATTGATGACGTCCTGCCTGCGTGAAGGTGTGCGGACCCGAAGCCTGGCGATGAATTGTTCGGCGACCGAGGCCTCTTTCTTCGGATTAAGAATGCCGAAGGGCGAAAAGTGACGCCGCGAAGAGATCGCGATGTTTTCCTCGATCGAGCGACCCTGAATGATACCGTCGAATTTCCGGTCCTCGGGGCAGAGAACCATGCCGGCAGTGATCGCGGCTTTTGGATTGTTCGCGGATACCGCGACACCGTCGATGCTGACCGAGCCCTGATGACGGTGATCCGCTCCGTAGAGCAGCCGCGCCATCTCGCTTCGTCCGGCGCCAATCAGGCCGAAGAATCCCAGGATTTCGCCCCTTCGAACAGAAAAGCTGACCGGGTTGCGCAGCTTTGGGCCGGAAAGGTTTTTCACCTCGAGCCGCATGTCGCCAAGCGGGCGTTCCCGCCAGCCCCAGATGTTGCTGATTTCGCGGCCGACCATTTCCGCAATGATCTGTTCGCGCGTCGTTCCCGCGATTTTCGGATGGTGGGCGGCGAGCTTTCCGTCGCGCAGCACGGTCAGGCTGTCGCAGAGCCGAAAAATCTCGTCGAGGCGGTGTGAAACATAGAGGATGACTGTTCCCTTGGCCTTCAGTCTCTCGATCAGGGAAAACAGGATCTCGCTTTCGCGCGAGGAGAGCGATGAGGTCGGCTCGTCGAGCGCGATCACCCGCGCTTCCAACATGACCGCCTTGGCGATTTCCACCATCTGGCGGGTGCCGAGAGAAAGGGAGGAAACCTTGGCGGTCGGATCGATGTCGATCCCGATTTCTTCGAGTTTGGTCCGGACCGTCTCGACCAGCGTGCGGCCGTCGATCACGCCTGCCTTGCCTGGAAATCTTCCAAGCCAGAGATTTTCGGCGACGCTTAGTTCAGGAACAAGCTGGAGTTCCTGGTGGATGACGATGACACCGGCATGGAAGGCATCGCGGACAGACCGGTAGTTCTGTTCCCCGTCATCGATCAGAATGCTGCCGGTGTCGGCCGATTGATCCCCGGACAAGATGCGGATGAGGGTGGATTTGCCTGCGCCGTTTTCGCCCATCAATCCGTGAACGGCCCCCTTCTCCACCGAGAAGGAGATGCCAGACAGCGCCTGGACACCCGGATAGCCTTTGGAAATATTCCGGAATTCGAGGAAAGCCATCATTGCCCTGCCAGTATGATCAGCCAACCGGCGGCGCCAGGCGCCGCCGGAATAAGGTCATCGATCGGCCGGCTATTCGATGCCGAGATCCTTGCGGACTGTCTCATAGTCGCCACGCAGCGCGAGCGAGCCGGCCGTAAGCGTCAGCTTCGGCGGCTCCTTGCCGTCGGCGATCCACTCATACATGTTGAGCGCGGTCTCGTAGCCATGGCGCTTCGGCGAGATGATGACGGTGCCGAAGAAGCCGGTGGCGGAGGGCTTCTTAAACTCGTTGATCGCCGATTCCGCGCCGCCGATACCAACGCCGATCACGTTCTCGGCCGGAATGCCGACGGATTCGGATGCGCGTACCGCGCCGAGTACGGCTTCGTCATTCAACCCGAAGGCGACCCAGTATTTCACGTTGGCGTGTTTATTGAGAACCGTCGTTGCGGCATTCAGAGCGGCTTCGGTATCCGTTTTGGCCTGCGGTGCGTCATGGATATTCTCGGCGGGGAAGCCGGCGGCCTTCAGAACCGAGATCGCACCTTCGACCCGGTCCACTGCAGTGGGAAGCTGGTCATAGGAGACGCGGATCGCGCCGACTTCCTTCATGTCCCAGTCGCGCTTCTTGATCTCGTCGATGATGGCCTGACCAACCGTCTCACCGATCTTGGTCGCCGAGATGCCCATATGGGGCACATCTTCCAGCGGATTGCCATCTGCACCGACAAGGCGATCGTCGACCGTCATCAGCTTGAGATCGTTCGCCGCCGCCTTGGCAACAATACCCGGGCCGAGCTTGACGTCCGGTACGCAGATGATGAAGCCCTGCGCGCCTTGCGCACCCAGATTGTCGATTGCGGACTGAACCTTCTCGCCGTCCTGGGCGCCGATTTTGACCAGCGTGAAGCCTTTTTCCTTTGCGGCCTGGTCGGCGAACTTCCATTCATCCTGGAACCAGGGCTCTTCCGGCTGCTTTACGACGAAACCGATCTTGACGTCCGCCGCCCATGCCGCGCTTGCCGTGAGGGCAATAGCGCCGGCCATGAAAAATGCCTTCAATGAACGCATGAATTTCCTCCCTCTTATCCGCGTGCCTCTCCGCGGGTCGCGCCTCACTATCCAGTAAATATCATACCAGTCAACATATATGTATGATTTTTTCTACGTCTTTTCGTTACCTGTTTGTGCGTCCCGTCGCGTTCCGTGCGCGACGCAAGGCATCGGTCATTTCACTCCGCGCCACACCGATCAGATGTTCCATGGCGTGGCGGGCCGCTTCCGGCCGTCGCATCCGAATGGCTTCCAGTACGTCTTGATGGGCAAGGATTGCCTGTTCGTGTGATTGGCTCGCGCGGTTGGTCAGTCGGAAGCTCGCAAGCAATGCAGCCCGAATAGCGCTGGCGAACTGCCGATAGACCCAATTGCCGCTGGCGTCGATGATAGCCGTGTGAAATTCAAGGTCGGCGCGGCTCCAGGCTTCATTGTCGCGGGAGTTTGCTTCCACCATGTCTTCGAAGGCCTTGGAGATCTGGTACAGCTGCCTTGCATTGGCGTTGGCGGCTGCTTGCGCGGCCGCGGCAGGCTCCAGCAGTTGGCGCGCATCGATGAGCGATGAGTAAAAAGTGTCATCGCCGCCAACGGACAGCATGACATCGAGGACAATGGGATCGAGATAATTCCAGTTCTCGCGGGGCAGCACGATCGTCCCGGCTCTCGTGCGCGAGCGAACCATGCCCAGCGCGGAGAGATACTGCATCGCCTCCCGCAGGCTTGTGCGGCTGACGCCGAATTTGTCCGTCAACTCAGCCTCGCTCGGAAGGGTGGAGCTTTCGGGGAAGGTGCCGGAGACGATCATTTCGACGAGTTGCTGAAGAAGAGCCTCTCTTACGCCCCGCTTGCCTCGCTGGGCAATTGGAGCGCCGTGTTCCGTCAATATCTGAGTCATGGGTCCGCTCTTCACCTGAATTCCCCTCGGTTTCTTCGTGCGCCCGGACCTCCTTGATCGGAATAGCCGCTCTCAGACCAAGATCAATCTCCGGGTCACGCTGCGGTAATATGAATGATCCGTCATTTGCGTTCAAATTGATTTATAAATCCTATTTATATTGACATTTATCATACAGTGCCTAACCTTGGGTTAGCCGTACAGTGGAGAGCGCGGCCGGCGATCGAACCGGTAACCGAGGGAGGACTAAATGAAGCTTGTTAGACAGGCAGCGCTTTTGGCGGCCATTGCATTGGCCTGCCCAGCAGCTGCCGCGGCACAGGAAGATCTCAAGATTGGCGCCATCTATATGGACGCGCAAGGCTTTTATGCCGGCGTGCGAAAGGGAATTCAGACCGGCGCTACCGAGGCCGGCCGCAAGCTCGACATCATCGAGACCAACGCCCAGGGCGACGTCAGCAAGGAATCGTCCTTTATCGATTCCCTTATTTCGGCGGGCGTCCAGGCAATCATCGTCTCGCCGGTATCGGCCGACGGTTCCTATCGCGCGATCCGCCGCGCCCATGAGGCCGGCATTCCGGTCATCTGCTACAACACCTGCCTCAACGAAGAGGACATGAAGGAATACATTTCGGCTTATGCCGTCGGCGATCCCTTCGAGTTCGGCCACAAGCTCGGCGATGCCGCGGCGGACTATTTCATCGCGGAGAAGAACGAGGCTCCGAAGATCGCGGTCCTGAACTGTGAGTTCGTCGAGGTCTGCGTCACCCGGCGGAAGGGGTTCGAAGAGGCTTTGAAGGCTAAGGTGCCGGGCGCTCAGATCGTTGCAAACCAGGAAGGTGCGATCCTCGATAAGGCGGTGTCCGTTGCCAGCACCATGCTGTCCTCCAATCCAGACATAGATGCTTTCTTCGGCGAAGCGGGTGGCGCAACGCTTGGAGCCGCGCGCGCTGTCAAGAGCCAGGGCAAGACGGGTGAGGTCGTCGTATTCGGTGGCGACATGACGACCGAGATCGCGCAGGAGCTTGCCGACTTCTCGATCATCAAGGCGGTTGTCGATATCTCCGGGCAGGGGCTCGGGAAACTCGCCCTCGCGCAAGCGATCAAGTCGATTGACGGCCAGCCGCCGGAAGGCATCAAGGTTGCCTATGACATCGACCTTTATAAGTCGGCGGACGATGGCAAGGCCTGGCTAGAGGCCCATGCCGACGGAATTCCGTGATCGCTTAACCTGGCCGCCGGCTCTGCCCCCAGGCGCAACTCTGTGATGTCGCCGGAATCCGGCGACATCGGTTGTAACGGAAACACGGATGACAACTGCTTCCCGAATGAGCCAGACGATTGCGCCGGTCGTGGCGTCGATCAAAGGATGTACGCGCCGATATCCCGGCGTGCTTGCCCTCGACAATGCCACGTTCGATGTGGCGCCGGGCGAGGTGAGGGCGCTGCTCGGCAAGAACGGCGCCGGCAAGTCGACGCTGATCCGCATGCTGACCGGTGCCGAAATTCCAGACAGCGGCACCGTCCTGATCGATGGCGTCGAGCTGACCCAAACTGGCTCCGGTCGCGCGCAGGAATCTTTCGAAAGGGGCGTCCGTGTCGTCTATCAGGAACTCAGCCTTGTTCCCGGCATGACGCTTGCCGAAAATCTCTTCCTTGGGCGCTGGCCGCGCAAGGGGGGTGTCATTCAATATGCGATGATGGAGACCGAAGCCACCGAGGCCATGGCGCGCCTCGGGCTTGATCTGCCGCCAGACCGGCTGGTTGCGGGTTTGAGCCCCGCCGAACAGCAACTTCTTGAAATCGCCCGGGCGATGCTCGGAAAGCCGAGGCTCGTCATTCTCGACGAACCGACAAGCTCGCTCGCGGCGGCCGAAGCGGACAAGGTGATGGCTGCCGTGAAAAGAGTAGCGGCGCAAGGCATCGCGGTGATCTATGTCAGTCACCGGATGAACGAGATCCGCCAGATCGCCCACTCGGCGACCATCATGCGGGATGGCCGGATCATCGATACGGTCGACGTCAAAGGGGCTGATACGCGCGAAATCGTTCGCCTGATGCTCGGTTCGGAGGCGTCCCAAGCTGCTGTACTGGAAGACAGGAGCTGTCCCGAAATCGTGCTCGAGGTCAGGGAGCTTGCACTGGCGCCAAAGCTTTCCTCGATTTCCTTCTCACTACGCAAGGGCGAGGTTCTGGGCATCGCCGGACTGCTTGGCTCGGGCCGGACCGAACTGCTGCAGTCGATCATCGGCGTTCGGCGTTTCGACAAGGGCGATGTTCTGGCCGACGGACAGTCGGTCAAGTTCGCCGGCTACAAGGAGATGGTGCGTCGCGGCTTCGGTTATACGCCTGAGAGCCGCAAGGAAGAGGGCATCGTGCCACTGCTCGGTGTCGACGAGAACACGCTTGCCACCAACTTCCCGGGCGTCAGCCGCAACGGCATCCTCTCGGCAAGGCGTATGGCACAGGCAACGCGTGGGATCATCGACCGGCTTCATATCAAGACAGCGCGAACCGATACGCCGATAGGTACGCTTTCTGGCGGCAACCAGCAGAAGGTCGTCATCGGCCGCTGGGTCTATGCCGGCAGCCGCATCCTGTTGCTCGACGAGCCGACCCGCGGCGTCGACGTCGAAGCGAAGGCACAGATCTACGCGATCATTCGCCAGCTCGCTTCCGAGGGGCGCAGCATCATCTTTGTCTCGAGCGAGATCGAGGAACTGCCGCTCGTCTGCGACCGCGTGCTCGTTCTGAGGGATGGCGCGATGCAGGAAGAATTCAAATCACCCAATATCGATCAGGACACCTTGATGGCGGCCTGCATTACCGGACATTGAGGGAGACGGAATATGTCGCTCGATCATGCTGCCAAGCCGGCGGTTTCCGAGGAGGCTCAAAAGTCGGGCTTCGCCTTTTCGCAGCACATGAATGAGCTGAGCCTGTTCTTTGCTATCGTCGTGCTCTACGTGATCTTCGCGTCGTCCGCGCCCGGCTTCGTGTCGTTCAACAATCAGGTCAACATTCTGCGCGACGCAGCGACGATCGGCATTGCCGCCTGGGCGGTTACGCTCATCATTATCGCAGGCGAGATCGACGTCAGCGTCGGACCGATGGTCGCCTTCATCTCCGTAGAGCTTGCCTTCCTTCTGCAATGGGGCGTGCCCACACCCGCCGCGTTCATTCTGGCCATCGCGCTCGGCGCATTGCTCGGTTCCGTCTCCGGCGTGTTGCGCGCCTATTTCGACGTGCCGTCCTTCGTCGCGACACTCGGCATGTGGAGCGCGCTTCGCGGCACCGCATTGTTCGTGACCGATGCGCTTCCTGTCTCGATCGGCCGCAACGACATGCTGGACGCGCTCGACAGGTCCGTCTTCGGCATCCCGCCAGCCGCCATCATCATGCTGGTGTTGTTTGCGATCTTCGCCTTCGTCAGCCGCAAGACGGCGTTCGGACGCTCGGTCTTCGCCATAGGCGGCAATGCTCACGCCGCTTTCCTGAGCGGCATCAACGTATCGCGCATCCGGGTCGCGCTTTTTGCGATCGGCGGCGCCATGGCGGCGATATCGGGCATCCTTCTGGTCTCGCGTCTTGGCTCGGGCAATGCGACGGCCGCCAACGGGCTGGAATTCGATGTGATCGCCGCGGTCGTGGTCGGCGGCACGTCCCTCTCCGGGGGGCGGGGCTCCATGCTCGGCACCCTTCTCGGTGTTCTCGTCATCACCCTGATCGGCAATGGCCTTGTCCTGCTCGGCATCAATCCATTCTTCCAGCAGGTCGTCCGTGGCCTGATCATCGTCATCGCCGTGCTCGCCAATATCCAGGCGATCAAGCGAAGCCTGTCGCGCAACAAGGGGTGATGTTGGAATGTCGGTCATGGAGTTGAAATCCGGCTCCCTTTCGCTGCGGGTATCCGCCGCGGGGGGATTGATCCTCGGCTTCTGGAAAGAAGGCTTGGAAGGTCGGGTGCCGTTATTGCGGCCAGCTCCTGATGATGCGGATGCGTTGTCGTCGTCCTGCTATCCGCTCGTTCCATTCGGGAACCGCGTCAAGAACAACCAGTTCGAATTCGAGGGGCGGTACTATACCCTTAGCCCTAACACGGCTTGGGATCCGCACTATCTGCATGGCGACGGCTGGCAGTCGCAATGGTCTGTCGATGAGCGCCGGGATGATCGGATTGTGATCAGTTTCGTGCATTCCGGCGGACATACGCCTTACGTCTATCGTGCAGCCCAGACCTTTTCGCTAACGGGCGACGAATTGCTCCTGACGCTTTCGGTCGAAAATATGGGCGAGACGTCGCTTCCCTTCGGCCTCGGCTGGCATCCCTATTTCCCGATGACATCGCGGACGACACTATTTGCGCCGGCGCGAAAATTCTGGACCGAGGTCGAGGGATGGTTGCCGGGTGAAGCGACAGACATTCCGAATGATCTCGACTTCAGCAGGCCTTCGCCGCTGCCACATCGCTGGGTCAATAACGGCTTTGAGGATTGGTCCGGTGAGGCAATAATCGCCTGGCCCGAACGAGGCATGCAGCTTCGTTTGACCGCTGATCCACTGTTCCGGCATGCCTTCGTTTTTGTCTCGGACACGATCTTCGATCCGCAGTTCAAGCGCGATTATTTCTGCTTCGAGCCGATGTCGCATCTGGCAAACGGCCAAAACCTGCCGGATCTCGGCGGACTTCGAATTCTTCAGCCCGGTCAGCAATTGTCGGGCAGTATCCGGCTTCGGCCGCAGGGCCTATGAGCGCACGCATGTCCGTCAGGAGAGGAAATGTCTGAAGAAGGTCGTTTCGACTACATCATCGTCGGTGGCGGCAGTTCGGCCTGCGTGGTCGCGGCTCGCCTTGTTGCCGATGGCCGTGCGCGTGTGCTTCTTCTGGAACGAGGCCCGGCCAAGGCCAATCCGATCATGCATTTTCCCGCCGGCTACATGAAGTTTCTGGCGAAGGATATCTATCTCGTCATGCACAAGACCAAACCGCAGCCGCAGCTTGACGGGCGCGGGCCAATCGTGCCGCAGGGCAGGGTCCTCGGTGGCGGCAGCACGGTCAACGCCATGGTCTATATGCGCGGACAGGCGGCCGATTTTGATCTCTGGAACGCGCTTGTGACGGCTCCGGGCTCGAAGAACGATGGCTCCTGGTCCTATGGTGACCTCCTTCCCTACTTCAAGGCGCAGGAGGACAACGATCATCTGGCCGGCGAATATCATGGGGTCGGTGGACCGCTGAAGATCTCACATCTTAGTCATACGAGCCCGATGACCCGTACCTATGTAAAGACGCTGCAGGAGATGGGTATTCCCTATAATCCGGATTTCAACGGCGCCGAGCAGTTCGGCGTCGGCTTCATGCAGCACACGATCGACTGGCGGACGCGTAAGCGCTCCAGCGCGGTCAATGCCTTTCTCGCGCCAGTGATGAAGGACCCACGGTTAACGATCAGGACCGGAGCGACGGTGACAGCCATCCGAATGGACGGCGATCGCGCCGTCGGAGTCGACTATGTTCTCAACGGCTCACCCAAGACGGCTTTGGCTGGAGCCGAAGTGATCCTGGCCGCCGGCGCCTATCAGACACCAAAGCTGATGATGCTTTCCGGCATTGGTCCGGAGGATGAGCTAACGAGACACGGCATCAAGACCAAGGTGGCGCTGTCCGGCGTCGGCAAGAACCTCCAGGACCACTACGAATGCCCGGTGGTCGCGACGACCCAGGGATCTTTCGGCTATTACAAGCAGGATCGCGGCTGGCCGATGATCAAGGCAGGCCTGCAGTATCTGATGTTCAAGTCCGGCCCGGTCTCGACCACCGGGGTTGAGAGCTGTGCCTTCTACGATCCGGATGGCCACCAAGAGCGGCCGACCATTCAGATGTTCTGCGTGCCGACCGTCTACCTCGACCGCGACGTGATGGGAAGCGAGCCGGCAGACGGTGTGACGATCAATTCGCTGTTGTTGAGGCCAAAGGCACGGGGGTCGGTGATGCTGGCATCAAACGACCCGTTCGCTGATCCGATCGTCGATACACAGATATTTGATCACCCGGACGACCTGAGATTGACGATGGCAGGTTTCCGTTTTGCTCGCACGGTGCTTGCCGCTTCGCCAATGCGCGATCTGATCGACAAGGAAATCTTCCCGGGCGCGGAGGTGACGAGTGACGAGGCGATCGCCGCACATTGCAAACGGACGGTCAAGACTGGCTATCATCCCGTCGGCACCTGCAAGATGGGCCACGATGACGATCCCGAGGCGGTTCTCGATCCCGCGCTGAAGGTTCGGGGGACGCACGGCCTTCGTGTCATCGACGCGTCTTTGATGCCGACCATCGTCAGCGGCAACACCAATGCCGCCGTTCTTGCCGCCGCCGGCAAGGCGGCCGACCTCATTCTCGCGTGACCGGAACAAAGCCGCCATGAAAATTACCAAACTCACCACTTATATCGTCCCGCCGCGCTGGCTGTTCCTGAAGATCGAAACTGACGAAGGCATTGCCGGCTGGGGCGAGCCGGTCGTGGAAGGTCGCGCGCTGACGGTCGAAGCCGCCGTCCAGGAGATGTCGGATTACCTGATCGGCAAGGATCCCTTCCTGATTGAGGATCACTGGACGGTTCTTTATCGTGGCGGTTTCTATCGCGGTGGCGCGGTCCACATGTCGGCCCTCGCGGGTATCGACCAGGCACTATGGGACATCAAGGGCAAGGCGCTCGGCCAGCCTGTGCATTCGCTGCTTGGGGGTCAACTGCGCGATCGGATCAAGGTTTATTCCTGGATCGGCGGCGACCGCCCCTCTGATGTTGCGCGCAACGCGAGGGACGTTGTGGCGAGAGGATTCCAGGCGATCAAGCTCAACGGTTGCGAGGAGATGCAGATCGTCGACACCAATGAAAAGGTGGAGAAGGCGGTCGAGACGATCGCCCTCATCCGTGAAGCGGTTGGACCGCATATTGGCATCGGCGTCGATTTCCACGGTCGGGTTCATAGGCCAATGGCCAAGGTGCTGGCGAAGGAACTCGAGCCATACAAGCTGATGTTCATCGAGGAGCCTGTGCTTTCGGAGAACAAGGAGGCGCTCAAGGAGATTGCCAACCACTGCTCGACGCCGATCGCGCTTGGCGAGCGGCTTTATTCCCGCTGGGATTTCAAGTCGGTCTTCGAAGGCGGCTATGTCGACATCATCCAGCCAGACCTCTCCCACGCCGGCGGCATTACCGAATGCCGAAAGATTGCCGCCATGGCCGAAGCCTATGACATAGCGCTCGCGCCTCATTGCCCGCTCGGACCGATAGCGCTCGCAGCCTGCCTGCAGGTCGATGCCGTGTCCTACAATGCCTTCATTCAGGAGCAGAGCCTGGGCATCCATTACAACCAGACCAACGATATTCTCGACTACATCTGCAATAAAGACGTGTTTCAATACGCCGACGGTTTCGTCAGCATTCCGCAGGGCCCAGGCCTCGGTATCGAAATCGACGAGGCCTATGTGCTTGAGCGGGCGAAGGAAGGGCACCGCTGGCGTAACCCCATCTGGCGCCATGCCGATGGCAGTTTCGCCGAGTGGTAGGGAGAGCGCGATGACCGGGCGGCTTTGGGGTAAGCGAATATTCGTGACGGGCGCTGCGCAGGGGATTGGTCTTGCGATCGCAAAGGCTTTTCTTCGTGAAGGGGCGGCGGTGTTCCTGGTTGATCGCGATGCCGGGCTGCTGGAGCGCGAGGCTAGAGCCTTGCGGGAAAATGGTGGCAAACTCGGCTGGCTCGCGGCAGATATCACCGATGCGAAAGCGATCGCCTCCGCTGTTGATCAATCCGCCGGCGAGATCGGGCCGATCAACGCGCTCGTCAACAATGCCGGCGTCAATGTTTTTGCCGAGCCCCTCGAAACCGGTGACGAGGAATGGAACCGCTGCTTCGACATTAATCTCAAGGGCGCTTGGAACTGCTGCAAGGCCGTACTTCCTGGCATGATCGAGGCCGGCGGCGGCGTCATCCTCAACATCGCATCGACCCACGCTTTCACGATCATTCCCCACACGTTCCCTTATCCGCTCGCAAAACATGCGCTTCTGGGAATGACAAAGTCGCTCGGCCTTGAGTACGCGTCGAAGAACATCCGGGTAAATGCGCTGGCACCCGGCTACGTGGCCACCCAGAAGGTGATCGACTACTGGAACAGTTTCCCCGACCCTGAGGCTGCCAAAGCCGAGACAATGAAGCTGCATCCCGGCGGGCGAATTGCCTCACCGGAAGAGATCGCAATGGCCGCGGTGTTCATGATCTCAGACGAATGCCCGTTCATGAATGCAACCTGTCTGACGGTCGACGGCGGCCTGAGCGTCCAGCAGCATCCGGCCTGATCAAGCTCGAAATCGAAGGTCCGAAGGTATTCCAGGTCGCTGCTGGAAGGCTTGATCGTTGAGATCGGCTGCACGGCGATCGGCCCTTCGGAGCATCAGCGGTTTGGGCCTGGTGACGCTATGCGTCGAAGCCGGGTTCGACTAAAATTCTCAGCATCGCTTCCGCATCGTTGCCCACAGTAAGTTTGCTATTATACAGCTATAGGCAGGCTGGGAGGAGAAGCGGCCAGGGCGCAGTTGCCAAAGCAAGTGCAGCTTACGAGCCGCACTGAATGGCGGAAGACACAACGGTGCCCAATCAAGAGATTGGATCATCAGAAACATTCTCTTGAAAAATGCCAGGACGTTTCTCGGATGCCTCACGAGAGTAGATGTAGGTCCTGGCTGAAAGGGAGGGAAGCAGTGGCGGTAAAAGAGATCAAGCCTGTTGAGGCGCGAAAGCAGATTGGGGACAGGCAGCGGCGGTCGGACCGGACCAACCGCGTCAATTTCTTCCAGCTTGCCTACGAGCGGATTGAGGATCTGATCGTCAAATGTGAGCTGCTGCCCGGTAGCGAGCTTTCGATGTTGGACCTCCAGAACCTGACGGGTCTCGGACGCACGCCGATCCACCATGCAGTCAACCGGCTGGCGCACGACACGCTTATTGTCGTGCGGCCCCGGCATGGCTTACGGATCGCGCCTATCGACCTGTCGCGCGAGCGGCTGTTGCTGAGCCTGCGCAAGGACGTCGAGCGCTTCGTCATCGAACTGGCGGCGCAACGCTCCAGCGCCTCGCACAGAAATCAGATGTTGCACCTCATCCGGGCGCTGCGCGAGCGCAGGAGCGAGATGGAGATAAATGAATTCAACGAGATCGATCGTCGCATCGACACACTGATGATGACGGCGGCGGGCGAACCGTTCGTCGAACACACCTTGCGCCCGCTACACACGATCTTTCGGCGCACCGGCTGGCTCTACCATCGCCAGATGCCAGGCAGCGCCGACCTCAAGTCAACGATCGATGTGCATCTTGCCGTGCTTGAGGCTGTCTCCAACCGGCATGTCGAGGCGGCATTGCAGGCATCCGATGCGCTCATCGCCTTCGTCGACGACATGTTCGATGATCTGGAGGCGAGAATCGATCCGAGCCTGCTGGATGCCAGTATCCAGCCGCTCAGCGATCCGCACAGGGATTGACAGGCGCGACGATTGAGGATGGAGCGGGCTCCGCTGTCTTCAGCGAAGGCACGATTTCCATTCGCGGTGAGCGCAACGGCTTCGCCGCTCCGACCACAGTCGTCAATTGACGGTCCGGTCCCCGATCAGGTGAAAGAAAGCTGTGTCTTCATGGAGCGAGAACGGTCGGTGGCAAGCTCGAAGGCATCCACCGCTTGCTCGGCTGGCAGCGTAGCGGTGATTAACGGCTTGACGTCGATGAGCCCCTTGCCGAGCAATTGGACAGCCAAGGCAAACTCGCTGTCGAAGCGGAAGCTTCCGACATAGGCGATTTCCTTGGTCACCATGATATTGATGGGCAGGTTCATATCGCCGCCAAGACCGAGCTGAACGAACGTGCCGCCGGGCCTTAGCACATCGAGCGCCAGACGGGCCGCCTGCTCGGCTCCTGACGCTTCGAACACCACGTCGAACTGGCCCTTTTCCGCCTTCTCGGGGTCAAGCGCCTCGGGCTCCTCCGCCGTGTTGATCCCGCGTGTTGCGCCAACCTCCATGGCTTTGGCGAGCGGGAAAGGCGCGATATCCGTTACCACCACCTCGGCCGCACCGGCAAAACGCGCGGCCAGGATCGTGAGCGCTCCGATCGGACCACATCCCGTGACGAGGACACGCTTGCCCATCAGTGACGGGGCGCGCTGGATGGCATGGAGGCAGACCGCAAGCGGTTCCGCCATGGCCGCTTCCGCCAGCGACAAGGTTTCGGCGATCGGCACCGCTTGTGCGGCCTCAACAACCACATGGCTGCGAAAGCCGCCCTGCACATGGGGAAAACGCATGGCGCTGCCCATGAAACGCATATCAAGGCATTCATTGCGCATGCCCCGCTGGCAATAGACGCACTGCCCGCAAGGTTGGCTGGGATTGACCGCCACGCGCGTTCCAATGGCCAGATTCGACACGCCTTCGCCCAGCGCGGTGACCGTGCCGGAAATTTCGTGGCCGAGCGCCATGGGTTCGCGAATACGGATCGTGCCGAAGCCGCCATGGCGATAATAATGGATATCGGACCCGCAAATGCCACCGGCGCCGATTGAGACTTCAACCCGTCCGGGGCCGGGGGGCATGCGGCTTGACGCTTCGACCCGCAGGTCTCCAGCCGCGTAGATCATGACAGCAGGCATGGCCATTCTCCTTTTGATTTCAACGCCGCGTCCGAAGCGTCGCACGCTTTTCCTGAAACGCTCTACAGAACCGAGATCATCCCGCCATCGACATAAATGATCTGGCCATTCACATAATCCGCAGCCGAGGAGGCGAGATAGACGGCGGTGCCGGCCAGTTCCTCAGGCCGACCCCAGCGCCGGGCCGGAGTACGTGTTTTCACCCAGCTGTCGAACTGCGGATTGGAGATTAGCGCCTCGTTCATGTCGGTAACCATGTAGCCAGGACCGATGGCGTTGGCCTGAATACCATGTTCGCCCCATTCTGCGGCCATGGCCTTGGTCAGCATCTTGATGCCGCCCTTGGCAACGGTATAGGGCGCCACAGTCGCCCGTGCCAGTTCGCTTGTCAGCGATCCGATGTTGATGATCTTTCCCTGCCCACGCGTCATCATGCGGCGCGCCGCTTCGCGCCCGATCACGAAGGCGCTGGTGAGATTGGTGTCGATGACGCGCTGCCAGTCGGCGGTCGCCAGTTCCACCATCGGCTTGCGAAACTGCATGCCGGCATTGTTCACGAGAATATCGACACTGATGTTGTCGGCATCGAAGCTTGCGAATGCGGAAACGATTGCGGCCTCGTCCGTCACGTCAAAGACAGCGGTCAGCACGTCATATCCTGCCGCACGCATCTCGGTGGCGGCGTCCTCGAGACGTCTGGAATTGATCCCATTGAGGATGATGCGGGCCCCGGCGCCTGCCAAGCCCTCGGCAATGGCGCGGCCAAGGCCGCGCGACGAACCAGTGACGAGGGCAGTGCGTCCGGAAAGGTCGAATGGATTGCTCATGAATCAGTGCCTTTCAAAGGGTGGACAGACGGGTGGAGAGATCTTGCCGCTCAAACACTTGAGGCAGCAATTCCGTGCCAAGCCCCGGCCCTTCCATGGGCAGTACATGGCCGTCCACGATGCGCGGAAGCTCGGTCACCAGTTCCTTGTACCAGCCCGTGTAGAACGCCCGCACGGATTCCTGGATCAGGGTGTTGGGTTGCGACAGCGATGAATGGACCGCGGCGACATAGGCAACCGGACCCGTGCAGTCATGCGGCGCATAGGGGCGGTGGTAGGTATCTGCCAGGGCGGCGATTTTCCGACCTTCGGTCAGTCCGCCCGTCCAGACCAGATCGGTCATCACCACGCCGATCGCCCCAGCTTCCAGCATATCCTTGTAGGGGAACCGCGAACCGAGCGTTTCAGAGGCGCAGATCGGCACGGCGGTGGATGCGGCCAGTTCCTTGAGGGCGGAGACCGAATTCATCCGGATCGGATCTTCATACCAGGTCGGCTCGAATGCCTCCAGTTCGCGGGCAATTCTCTTCATGGTCGGAAGGTTCCACAGGCAGTGGAATTCGACCATGATCTGCATCCTGTCGCCAACGGCCTTGCGGATTTTCTCGAACGGCGCAATCGCTCGCCGCATCTGTTCGGCGGTAATGAAACGGCCATCGTTTTCAATGGCGGGAGGGTCGAACGGCCAGATTTTCATCCCCGTTATCCCCTGCTCCAGCAAGCTTTCGGCAATCGCCCCGGCATCCGTCATGAAGCCGTTGAGATCCTCATAAGGACCATCGGACGTGCCGAGATTCCATGTATCGACAGGTTTGATCTTGTTGGAGCGCACATAGCCATAGCCTGCGCAGGTATTGTAAACCGGCACACGATCATGGCACAGTCCGCCCAGCATCTGGTGTACGGGCTGGCTGCACAGCTTGCCAAAAATATCCCAAAGCGCCAGGTCGATCGCCGAGGCCGCACGATATTCGGCGCCGGTCGAGGACTGCGCCATCGGCAGGTTCACCATTTCACGCGAATGAGCCTCTATCCGCAGCGGATCCTTTCCAAGAAGCCGCCCGGCCAGAACATCGTGGATATGCGCTTCCACCGAACCTGCACCATAGAAGGTCTCGCCCAGGCCGACGATGCCGGCATCTGTTTCCACGTGGACCCACAGCACGTTGGCGAATTCTTCCAGGCGAAAGGTCCTGATGGCGGTGATCTTCATGGTTCCTCCAAAAACATGATACCGGCGCCGGGCGCCGGTCGCGGCCGTCATGCCGGACTACTCCGGAATTTCCGGCGGTCAGCCATAAATTAGTTTGTAAAATGTCACAACATGTTTTATGGGTGCGCCTCGTAAGAGAACGCAAATGGAGGTCGCGGTAATAAGCCACGGTGCAAAGCGCCCGGCGGGAGGCCGCGGGTGACAAATCCGAGGAGATGTCACCAGGGGGCAGGGACTCGGTTTAAACCTTATCCAATATTCCCGGCAAGATGCCTCGTGCCAGGACCTTCGGTTTCGCGGTGGCTTTTCAATGATGGTTGCCGCTATAACCAGGCGACGATTTCGCGCCGATGACGGCGGTAGCGCCCAGGGCTGGCGATAGAGCCGGCAGTCTCAATTATTCAAGGGAGGAAGCAAGCATGCGACGCATTCTATTCAATACAGCTGTGGCATTCGTGACCGTGATCGGTCTGACGAATACCGCGCTTGCCCAGGAATTCTCATTCCGGTTTCAGTCTTCGGATCCGGCGGGCAATCCCAATTTCGAATATCAGAAGGCCTGGACCGATCTGGTGGCCGAGCGCTCTGGCGGCAAGGTGAAGATCGAGCTTCTCCCGGTCGGCTCCGTGGTGGAGTATAACGAGACCCTCGATGCGGTGGCCGGCGGCATTCTGGACGGACAGATCTGCGATTCCTCGTATTGGGCCGGCAAGGACCCCGCCTTCGGCCTCATCTCCAATCCGGTCGGTGCCTGGTCCGATCCTGCCCAGATGGTCGATTTTGTCGAAAATGGTGGCGGCAAGGAAATCATGCAGGAACTGCTCGGCTCTTACGGGCTGCACTTCATCGGCGTCACCACGCCGGGCCTGGAAGCCTTCGTATCGCGCGTTCCACTGGACGGCGTGGACGACCTCAAGGGTGTGAAGGTCCGTTCACCCGAAGGTCCGATCGCCAACGTGTTTGCGGCCGCGGGCGCCGCACCGGTCAACTTGCCGGCTTCGGAAGTCTATACATCCCTTGATAAGGGCGTCGTCGATGCTGCTGATTATTCGGTGTTCTCGGTCAATCAGCAGCAGGGCCTCAACAAGGTCGCGCCCCATCCCGTCTATCCGGGCTTCCACTCCCTGCCGCTTGTTGAAGTATCGATGAACAAGGAAAAGTGGGACGCGCTGCCCGACGATATCAAGAAAATGCTGGAAGAAACCGTGAAGGAAGCCCAGCAGGCGCAGATCAAGGGTCTCAAGGCCGCTGACCAGAAGGCGCTCGAAGAGGCAAAGGCCGACGGCTCCATCACGATCCACAACTGGTCGGACGAAGAGCGCGCCAAGTTCCGCAAAATTGCCGTGGCCGAATGGGAGCGTGTTGCAAAAAGTTCCCCCATGGCGCAAAAGGTCTTCGACACGCTGACGGCCTATCTCAAGGGAAAAGGCATGCTCCAGTAGCATATGTGGCGGTCTCTTCGGAGATCGCCATTTTAACATGCCGAGGGAGAGAGGTATGACAAACACCCCACCGACAGTCTCGGAGACAGATTCGGCGTTGATGGCCGAAGGGGCCGGTTCCATGGCGCCGGAAGCCGGCCTCATGGGACGCATCGTCGACAAGGTGAGTTACATCTTTGCAGCCGGTATCGTCCTTGCCGCGGCCATCCTGCTCATGGAAGTCTTCCTTCGGTACGTCCTGAACAGTCCAACGATCTGGGCGCACGAAGCGACGGTCTTTCTCTGCGGCGCGGCCTTCGTCTTCGGCGGCCTCTATTGCACATCCCGGAACACTCATATCCGGGTCGCCCTGCTTTACGATGCTTTTCCCCCGCGGATACGCCGCGTCGCCGATGTCCTGATCTCGCTTGTTAGCGCGCTTGCGAGCGGGTTCTTCGCCTATGCCGCCTATCACATGGTCAGACGCGCCGTCCTCACCCCCTCCGGCGAGATCCGGTTGGAAACGACCGGCAGCGCCTGGAGCCCTCCAACACCCGCTCTCATCAAGATCTTCATTCTGGTCACGATGGTTCTGCTCGTTCTCCAGTTCCTGATCCTGGCTGTGAACTACGCCAGGCGCAGCGTGAAAGACTGATCGATGACCGACTTCCTGGATTTCAGCATCAACCTCCAGGCGCTTGGCATTGGCTGGGGTACGGTCCTCATGTTCGTCACGATGGTGGGGCTGTTGCTGACCGGCATGCCGCTCGCATTCGTGACATTGCTGGTAGCGCTCATTTTCGCGCTGGGCTGGTTCGGCCCGATGTCGATCCCGCTGATCACCAGCCGCGTCTACTCCTTTGTCATGAACTTTGTGTTCGTCTCGGTGCCCATGTTCGTGCTGATGGCGGCGATCCTGGATCGCTCGGGCATCGCGCGTGATCTCTTCGACGCGATGAAGCTTTTCGCCGGACGCATCCGTGGAGGCGTCGCCGTTCAGACAGTTTTCGTCTCCGTCATCCTCGCGGCGATGAGCGGCATCATCGGCGGCGAGATCGTACTGCTCGGCCTCATTGCCCTGCCGCAGATGCTGCGCCAGGGCTATGATCGGAATCTCGCGATCGGCGTCGTCTGTGCCGGCGGCTCACTGGGCACGATGATACCGCCGTCGATCGTTCTCATCATATACGGCTTGACCGCGAATGTTTCGATCGGGGATCTGTTCACGGCCGCTTTCATGCCCGGCTTCATGCTGGCGATGTTCTATGTCCTGTACATACTGGCGCGAGCCTATTTCACGCCCAAGGTGGTTCCTCCCGTCAATAGCGATCCGATCCCGACAGCCGAGAAGCTCCGGCTGCTGAAAGGGCTTGCGCTGCCGATCCTGGTCGTCTTCGTCGTCCTCGGATCGATCTACGGCGGCATCGCCTCCGTGACTGAAGCTTCGGCGATCGGCGTCGGCGGTGTCATCCTTTCGACGATCCTGCGCGGTGAGTTCTCCTACAAGCTCCTGCGTGATGCGGCTATGCAGACGCTCGCGACCGTCGGCATGATCGTCTGGATCGGCATTGGCGCCACCGCGATCGTAGGCGTCTATAATCTAATGGGCGGCGTGAATTTCGTGTCCGGCCTGATCACCGGCATCTCCGATAACCCGACGATCATCGTGCTCGTCATGATGTTGATCCTCTTCGTGCTCGGCGCCTTTCTCGATTGGGTGGGAATTGCTCTCCTGACAATGCCCATCTTCGTGCCCATCATCAAATCGCTCGGTATGGATCCGGTCTGGTTCGGCGTGCTGTTTTGCATGAATATGCAGATCTCGTTCCTGTCCCCGCCCTTCGGACCAGCTGCGTTTTACCTGAAATCCGTTGCCCCCCCCGGCATAACGCTGGGCGTGATCTTCAAGGCCCTGTTGCCGTTCATTGCGCTTCAGATGCTGGCGGTTGGTCTGCTGATCGCGTTCCCCGGAATCACCGGCCGATGATAACCCCCCAATCCAAGGCAGTTATAAATGTCGACTTGATGAGCATTACGATGTGATTTGACTCCGGGGCGCCGGCTACCGCGAACTGCTCGGGGAGGCGGCTTCGCATCACTTTGGTCATTATTGCCACGCTACCCGTGGATACGCCCGGTTCACGTTTCGGCGCTGCCCGGCCGCCCCGTGCATGGTGTATGGCCTGATAGCGCGAAAAAGTGCCGGGTGAACTGCACCCGGCCGCAAACATTTCCGTGATAAAGGTCGAGATGGACTACTTATTTGGCTGTAATCGCTGAGATTCCAGCGGCAGCACAGGCTTCATCGAACTGCGCTCCCGGCGCACCGCCGACACCGATCCCCCCCACAGGTTCACCATTCATCTCGATCGGCAGACCACCGCCAAGGATAAGAATGCTGTCATTCATGTCTTTGAGCGCCGCGTTTTCCGGGTTTTCCTGAATCAGCTTTGCATAGAACGAAGTCGGGCGCCGGAGCGAAATCGCCGTATATGCCTTTTTGCGACTCGAATCGATCGTGTGCGGGCTGGCACCGTCGGCCCGGATGAACGCTTTGATATTTCCGGATTTATCAACGACCGCCGCCGACACATCGTATCCATCGCTTCGGCATTTATCGACGGCTGCCTGCGCCGCTTGGACAGCATCTTTTGCGGACACCTGGTTCTCGGAAACCACATCAGCGCCTGCCCTCGCTGTAAGAGAAACAAGTACGAATGCTGTATAAATGGTTTTTGATCCAAAATTCATGAAATCTTCTCCTATTTTTCATAAAAATAATACGCACGAACGTCCCACTTGATCAGATCCGTCCACACTGCTTAGGCTTACCCGCGCTAGCAACGGTTCAGGCAATCCGCGGCCTCTTTTCGGGTGCTATCTTATAGGCTGCCGCATTAGTCGCCCTTGACGCGGGAGACACAGGTCGCGTCAACGACCTGTCCGCTCGCTTACTTGGGAAAGGTTGGCCACCATCGCTCCGCTTTCGAGCGTAGCGGATATCCTCAATAGAGCAATGATCTTTTCAGGAGTCGAGTCTGGCTATAGCTTTGCGTGATCCAAAATTTCCGCCATCTTGGTGCGCCAGTTCTTACCGGCGACTTTGAAGCGTTTCAGCATTTCTGGATCGAGCCTTAGAGTGACCGCCTCCTTTGGCGCCTCGACGCGAGGACGACCGCGAGCTTTCCGCGCCCTGTCTATACTAGCCGCAAAATCGGGGTGCGCTTCGCGGAAAGGGCGCGCCCTTTTCAATTCAACTTCTATACGCGGGCGCTCAATTTCAGGATCAGGGCCAATCAGTTCGCCGGTAGTGTCGTCCACCCACCAGCCGTCGTTGTCCTGATGCACGCCGCCTGCCGCGATGATTGCCCGCATTTCCCGATTATATACTTCCCGCCGGCGCAGGACTTCCGCCTCGTCCGCCTCCGATGTGCCAAGGTCTTTCGTCACAAAGCTAGGCCAATTCTTACCCATAGTGCGCTTCCTTTCGTCTTTCCGAGCCGGGCGCATCGATATTACCGAGATTGCTTCCGACCCGACTGCTCTGAAAACTACCGCAATAACAACCTGCCCTTTGAATTCACCGATTGCCATTTCCCGCCCTCTTTGGCGGGACAGATGGTGGAGCTATCAAAGAAATCAATTGTGAGCTCCGCAAAGTCGAGGTTGTGCTTCACAAGGTTTGCTAAGCGTTTCGGTTCGTCCCATACAATCTTCATGAGGTTTTTTCGTGCACGGAAAATAAAATCCATCGGCAATATTCGTGTACGAAAATGAGGTCGATTATCTACAACCACAATTTAAGATTGATATGCAGTGATCCACAACATCTGGAGATCGCTTTAATTTGATGCCATTTCTCTATCTGAGCTCTCGTTTTGTTCTTGTCCATGAATCATGTCTCGGCCGATAGATTGTGGTCGATTTGAGTCCTTGGAGGCAATCTACCGACAAAATCAATGAGATAGAAAAGATATGGTCTAAGTAAAGGTGTGGCAAAAAATTGATAAGGTTTGCGCTAAGCGAAATCGAGGAATATGATGCAATTGAAGAACTACGACTGTTGTAGTCAATCTCACCGTTACAATCGGTGTTAGAAGAGACTATGCTTCACCTTTATTCGTCTCAATATTGAGGTGGTAGCGCGTATAGCGGCGCTCCCCGCTTCTGGTGAGAACGCCGATCTCAACCAACTCGTGCAGGTCACGCGTAGCGGTCGCCCGTGAAGCCTTGGTGATGCTGATATAGTTCTCGGCGCTTAGCCCACCCTTGAAGCCGTTGATCCCCTCGCGGAACATGCGCGCAATGGCTTTCGCCTGCCGTTCATTGAAGTGATTACCAACCCGCTCATACAAGCGCGCCTTCGCGATATAAAAATCGACGCGGCGCATGGTGGTTTGCTGGGCCTCAAGAACAGTCTGCGCAAAATAGACAAGCCAGTCGGTAATCTCTGTGTCTTTATTGCTGGCTTCCAGCATGTCGTAATAGCGCTTGCGGTTCCGCTCGATCGTATAGGCAAGTGAGATCAGGCTGGGCTGACCGAGACCTTGCGCCAATGCCTTTTCGGACAGCGCCCGACCGATCCGGCCATTGCCATCCTCGAAAGGATGGATACTCTCGAAAAAGATATGCGCCATACCGCTGCGGATCAACGGCGATAGCGGTGCTTCCCCATCCGGCGCCGATTTGTTGAACCAAGCGACATATCTGTCCATCTCCGCCGGCACCTCTCTGGAGAGCGGTGCTTCAAAGTGAATTTTGAGTTGGCCGATACCGCCCGAGACAACCTGCATCGGGCCACTATGGGTGCGGTAGGCGCCGATCGTCTCAATCCGGCGCTCTCCGGCCATGACCATTCTGTGCCAGGCAAAAAGCGATTCATGGGTAAGCGGATCGGCAAAGCCCCGATAGAGATCGACCATCATCTCCGAAATGCCCCGTTCCTTTGGCGGGATGCGCTGATTGTCCGAACCAAGGCCGAACTGATTGCGAAGAGAGGACTGCAAGCTGTCGCGATTGAGCATTTCGCCCTCGATCTCCGAGGTCTTTAATGCTTCATCGCTGATCAGATCGATACGCAGCATATCCTGCTCGTCCGGCCGGATATGTCTGTATGCACCGATAAATTCGCCCGAGCGCAACAGAAATTGCTTTTCAAGCGGTTCGATCTTTGCCGCGTCATAGGTGAGTTCCGGCCAATTGGCCTGTTGCCAGTTCCAAATCATGAGTTATAGGGCGCCTTTCTATAACTCATTTATCTGCAATTTGTGAGCAATAGCAAGTTTTTCTATCGCTCACGTGAAACAGCCGGGAGGGGTCGGGGTCGGACAGTGATTTAAATCGCCTGCAAAAGACCATGTTGGTGAGGGCAGATGTCGGCAGTACATCCTCTCCGGCAAGATGCACGCCAACACGCTGGATCGTCAGAAGATGAAGGCCAATGCAAGGTTCGCCAGCAAAGCCGCCACAAAGCCGATAGGCGCCGCGCGCAGCAAAAGCTGGGGAAAGAGCGAAGCGCGGGTCTCGTCGGGGGCGGAGCCGAGGATGAGGCTGCCGCCGGAGGAAAATGGTGAGATGGAAGTCGCTTGCGAACCAAGCACGATAGCGACGAACATCAGCATCGGATCGATGGAAAGTGTGCTTGCCAGCGCCGGCACCGCGGGGAAGAGGGCCGGGGTGACGACACCGAGCGTGCTGGCGAACAGCGACATGATCCCCGCGACGACGCCCAGAATGATCGGCACCAGCAGAGCCGGAATGTTACCGCCGATCCAGTGCGAAAGCTGGTCGATGGTGCCAGCCTTGATGGCGACCGAGATCAGCATGCCCATGCCGCAGATCATGATCAGCGTCGCCCATGGCAGCGAGGCAATGGCCTTTTTCTCGTCGCCGAGTTTCAGGAAAAGGGCGATAACGGAAAAAACGCCGGCAATGAGGCCAATATCGATCTTGGAATTGATGAAGCGGGCGGTCGCGTTGCCCGGCAGGAGCAGCGTGGCAAGCGGCGCGGCCAGCACAATCGCCATCATGGTAAGGGTCAGGAGAAGCGTTGTGCGCTGCTGTCCGGTGAAGGGGCCGGGTGCTTGCATGGCGGCGATGTCGGCTGTGGTGTCACTGCCGGTTCCGCGCTTCGAGAACAGCACGAACAGGCTGATGACGATCAGTGGCAGTGCGAAGGTGGCGGCGAAGATCGCGAAAGCGTCGATGAAAGCCTGGCTCTCACTGATGCCGGCATTGACCATCAGGCCACGAAAAATGATGCCGCTCTGGCTGGAAACAAAATTAGCCCCGCAGAGCGCGCCATAATTGACGGACAGACCGCCGATGATGAGGCCCATGCTCGTGCGCTGGCACAGGATCAATGTCAGCGGCGCCATGAAAGCGAGCACGGTGTAATAACCCGCGCCCATGGCGGCGATCAGTGTGGATGCCAGAAAAACCGCATAGGGTAGCAGATAAGGTACCTTGCGGCAGCGGTAGAGCATATGCTCCGCCATCTTTTCCAGCGTGCCGTTGATCATGGCGAAGGAATAGAACAGGCAGACGGAAAAGATCACAAAGAAAATCTTCAACGGCCATAGCTCGATAATCTCGCCCGGCTTCATGCCCATGAAGAAACAGCCGATGATGTAGGCGAAGGCGATGGCGAAAAGGCCGATATTGATACGGGTAAGATACCCAAGGGCGATCGCGGTGACGATCGCCAAAACCACGACGAGACTCATTTGTTTCCTCCTTGGCCGGGCTCAGGCGATGCCGAAGAGCCAGGCAGCATTGCCGACGAGCACCTGCCGTCTCTCCTCGGCAGCTGGGAAGAGCGTTCCGGTCATTGAGAATTGCGCGTCGTAATCGGTGTTTTCTTCGTATTGGGTATGCGGCCAGTCGCTGCCCCAGATCATCCGGTCGATCCCTCCGGCCGCCTGGCGCAGCAGCGCCAGGCTTGTCTTCGCCTGCGAACGCGTCATCGCACTGCGATAGGTGGCGGATAGCTTCACCCAGAGCTCCTTGGCCGGCAGCAGCTCGAGAAATGCCGCATGTTCCGGTTTTTCAGGATCAACGCCGCCGACGGGCAAGCCGAAATGGTCGATCACGATGGTGACGCCCGAGGCCAAGATAGCTGGTACAAAGGCGGGAAAATCCTCGAAACGGCGTTGGATTTCCACCTGCAGGCCACGCGAAGCAAGCTTTGCAAAGAAAGCCTGCCATTCTGGCTCGCCGTAATCTTCGAGCTCCTTGCCGACGAGATTGAGCCGGATTCCGGCAAACCCTGAAGTTACGAGGCTGTCGAGTTCGCAATCGCTGACGTCGCGAGCGACGACAGCGACACCGCGCAGCCGATCCGGATGGGCGGCGATAGCCTCCTTGATGAAGGAATTGTCGGTGCCGAGGAAACTCGGCTGGATCAACACGCCATGGGACAGGCCATGTGCGTCGAGATGGGCAAGGTAATCCGTCACCAGCGCGTCGTAACCAGGGGTATAACGGCGTCCGGCCTCCATCGGTAGCGCGCGCGTGAAGATATGGGCATGGGTATCGACGCCGGTGACCGGGGAGGTCGGTTCTCTCATCATGACTGGCAGGAATTCCTTAAGGTCAATATTGCGCTATTCGCGGGTCATGCCGGTCCGACATGGCTGCGATAGCGAAACCAGCTGGCGGAGCCGCGCGCGACGCGCCACTCGACCGGGCGGCCATCGGCCGAGTAGGCGGTGCGTTCGATCACGGCGATCGGAGCGCCTTCGTCGATGCCCAATCGCCCGGCGATCACGGCCTCGGCGGTTGAAAAACTCACTTCGTCAATGGCGCGCGAAATGAAGACGCCAAAACGTTCGAGAAAGAGCGGATAGAGGAGGGGACCGACATTGCTTGCCGGCAGCGTGTCAAAACCCCTGAAGCTTGATTGCCGCAACCAGATGTCCTCGGTCATGAGGACGCGCTCGGAGTCCCCGCGGAGGCGATCCACATGAATGGCGTCGGCTTCCCCGAAGAGCGCTGCGGCGGGAGCCGGCGCTTTCTCGACACGGCGGGACAGGATACGGCTCGTCGGAATGGTCCCTTGCCCTTCGGGCATCTGCACGCTGAAAAAGCGGAAGAGCGAGGCGTTGAAGGCGGGCGTGCGCAGATAGGTGCCTGAGCCACGCCGGCGCTCCAGGAGGCCTTCATCGACCAGCATCTGCATGGCTTTGCGCACCGTGCCAACCGAAAGGCCGGTTTCCGCTGAAAGGATATTCTCGGAAGGAAGTGCTGTTTCGAGCCCCCATTCGCCATTGCCGATCCGGGCTGCCAGGCGGTCGCGCAGCTGCAGATAGGCGGGCAGCCGCGTATCTATTCCAGGCGCGTCAACAGACTTCATGATGACTCCTCCGTATTCTCCTGACGACGAGGCTTATGCGGCGGAAGTGCATGAGTCAAGTAGTTCTGTGTAGAACTTGCTCGTGGTTGGTCGGGAGCGGCGAGAAATCAGATTGACCGTCGATCGTCCTGCTTGCCCGTGCGGTTGTGAGATCAAGGTGCCGCGTCTTTGGCGCTGCCCACCGGCTTGACGGCAAGTTGGCCGTTTCGAGTTAGAGCAACAGCTGTTCACGCCCTGTCGTTCGCCGACGAGGATTCCATCCCAAAATGAGTGGCTCGTTTGCCGCTGTGTTCGGCGAATGACTGAATCATATTTTTTTAGCACTCACGATCACGAATTCATGCAGCCGTCGCCCGAGTATGCCGTCGGGATTTGCAGGATCGAGGACAACGCTCATGTGATTGAGGCTGGACCCTGGGGTCATCACGGAATAGCGAAATGATTGCGGAGAGGTCTTTCTCGGGATGGAAACGCCGAACGCTCATCTGTCCGTTTCCAGTTGTGCTTGCCTTCACCGAGGGTCGCCGATTTCCCGGGGCGATATTCCGCGTTCCTCTTCATTCAGCATGTGATCCGCGAGGCTGTAGCAATGGCTCGCCTGATAGGCGTTCCGGCCCCGGTTCATGTGCGTCAGGTTGAACGCCCGGATGGCCCGCAACGCTCGGCCCGCCGCGAGGAATTTTCCGATCGAGGAGGAACCACGGACCTTGATGCCGAAAATGTCCTCGCCTCGGGGGAAGAAATAGGCGACGTCTTCCGGCGTCACGACGCAGCGCTCAAGAAAAGCTTCGTCCACTTGGTCGTGATCGAGTGAATGGTCGGTAGTGAAATCGGAAAGATGCACCACGAATAGCGCGCGGATGCCCTCGCCGTCCGCATAGAGCGAGAAAAGCTCCATCCAGCTTGCATTGACGCGAACCAGCGCCTTGCCGGGGGTCGAGGGCAGACAGGAAACCGACCAGTAGTGCCGCTCGGTTCGGCGGGGAATCGGGATGCAGTCGCGCCCGTAGCACCGTAGAATCCTGAAAACCTCTGGCGCCTGCGGCCGGCGCAGCAGCTTCTCAAACCGCGGAACATATTTGAAACGCAGTTCCAGGGACTCCGCGCGCTTGTCGGTGTCGCGCAAGGTCGTCTTGCCTTCCATCCAGTCGTGCTGCTGCTGGAGATCCAGGAACTGGCGCAGACCGGTGCTGCTTGGGCGGCGAGCGGCACTCATCGGCGGTCCAGCAGTCTGGCCACCGCCTCGCCGACAAGGGCGGGGACGCTATCGGCATTATCCAGATAGGCACTTTCCATCAGGCCGTCCGAAACCGCGACGAGGAGAGAAGCGGTGACGGAAGGCGTTGGGTCGCCGTCTTCTGCAAGAAGGCTCTGGAGGCTGTCGTGATACCACAGGCGGCGCGCATTGATCGCCTGGCGCACAGGGCTGGCCGGATCGGGGTATTCGGCGGCTGCGTTGAGGAACGGACATCCCCGCCAACCTCCGGCGACCACGGCTTCGCTGATGCGCTCCATGATGGCCGAGATCATTTTCCGAGGAGGCTGCTTGGGAAGCGCCGCCACGGCCGCGCGCCCGAGCCGGTCTATCTCTTCGAGATAGGCGACGACGAGGTGATCCTTCGACGGAAAGTGATTGTAGAAGGTCGCCTTGGCGACGCCCGCCTCCGCGATGATCCGGTCGATGCCGACAGCATGGATGCCCGCGTCATAGAAAAGCCGTGTCGCGGTGTCGAGCAAACGGCGGCGCGCGGACCCGGCTTCAGATGGATTTTCATACGTTCTTTGCTTCATGGGTTGACTCTAACAGACAGGTCTGTATAGTGCAAGAAGTAGACAGACCTTTCTGTATTGGAGAAATGTCATGCAATCGAGAGAAACAGCCGAAGTCATCCGCCGGTTCAACCAGGCGTTTGAGCAACACGATCCTGCTGCCTTCGAGGACCTGGTCGCGCCGGATTGCGTCATGGAGTCGATCCAGCCGGCGCCGGACGGCACGCGCTACGAAGGCTACGATGTCAACCTGGCGTTCTGGCAGGCCATGGCGGCCGACCACGTCAACCGCTTCGAGGTGGAAGACACTTTCGTCATGGGCGACCGCGCCAGCATCCGCTGGCGCTTCCACTTCGGCGACGGCGGCTCGGTCCGCGGCGTCAGCCTGATCCGTGTCCAGGACGGCCGGATCGTCGAGGCCCTTGCCTATGCCAAAACACCTGGTGAGTCGGTGCCATTGCCCGAATGACCGGCCGTGGGTGGCTCCGTCACTCATGTCATTCGTATGGAGAGTGGCAAGGCAGGCAAGAGTCTCAGGTGCCGGTGTTCTTCTTATTCAACCGGAGCCTTGTTCGTCATCGGCCACACGCTCGGGATCGACAGCGGCTCCATTGTTTAATGAGGTGAGAAAATGACCAGTGACAGCAAAGTTACCCGCGAAATCCTGGAACGCTTCCACAACGCATTTGAGATGCATCGCCCCGAGGACCTCGATGACCTCATCGGCGAGGGTTGTGTTCTCGAAAATACGGCCCCGGCTCCGGATGGAGCCCGCTACGAAGGACGCGAGGCTTGCCTCACTTTCTGGAAGGGAGTGGCTTCGTCCGCCGACCTCGTCTTCAAAGCAGAAGAGATCTGGGCAAGCGAGGATCGCGGGATCATCCGCTGGCAGCTTCGCTGGGGCGAAGGCGAAAAGGACCGGACCCGAGGCGTTAACGTCATGCGCGTTCGCGATGGAAAGATCGTCGAGGGACTGGGCTACGTGAAAGGCTAATGTCGGACGGCGTAAACGTGCCCAAAGGCTTCTGTCGGCCCGAAGCAGATAAAGCTAGTCGCTGATTTTTTTCCGATGACGATGCTTGGTCAAGCCAGATCTTCCGCGGCTCGTCCCAGGCTGCCCTTACGCTCGTGTGCTCGCTTTGGAACTTAATCTTGAGATCATTCCCGGAATGTCATGAACCCAGCGCTGGCAGCGAGCGCCTAACCCCAAAAGTCCTGAATTTCCATCAGTAGGTAGATATCCACGATTACAGCCATAGTCCCGCTGCGACGGTAATGGACCGTTCGGTGCGAGTAGCGCGTCCCTATGCGGAAATCTGTAAATTGGGCAGCGGCGTGATGATCGCCTCAGGATCGGGATCCGCTGGACGCGCAGTTAGTCCAAACTACGACCTGTGTGATCTGGTCAGTGTGCTCGACGCAGAATGACTGAATCATGTTCTTGCAGCACTCCCGGCCACGAAATCATGCAGCCGTCGCCCGAGTATGCCGTCGGGATTGGCAAGATCGAGGACAACGCTCATGTGATTGAGGCGGGGTACCGGCAGCATTTCTGCTGTCTGCCCCTTCGAGCGTAGCAGCGTATGGAGCGCAAGGGCCTGTTCGTGAAAAGGTGTGGTCTCCTCTGCGCCATAGGCGAGAATGCGTAGCGGGCAGGGATGCTGGATTGCAGTGAGGGGTGACCACGCAGCCGCTTCGGCCGGAATCATTTCAGCCTCCTCGCGAAGGAAGCTGCAGGGTATTTCCGAAAGGTCATAGATGCCGCTTAGCAGGAGCAGTCCCTGCAGGACGGGCAACTGGGGCGGGCGGATTTCGTCCCGCCCTATGGCGGCGAGAAAGGAGGCAAGATGTGCCCCCGCCGAATGGCCGCTGACCGTCAGCCGCGCGGGATCTGCGCCGAATTCCCTGGCGCGGGCCTGCAGCCAGAGCACGGACCGGCGCACCTGATCAACCAGAACGGCAAGCCGGCGGCCCGGCATAAGATCGTATTCGACGAAGGCCGCGATGCCCCCAGTTGCCAGAACGGGCTCGGCGATGAAGCGATAGTTGGCCTTTTCGCCGGAGCGCCAATAGCCCCCATGAACAAAGACATGCAAGGGGGCGCCAGCTTTCGGACTTTCCGGTAAGATAAGGTCCAGGACCTCCCTTGTGCCGGCGCCGTACGGTATATTCGCCTGGACATTCGTCCGTGCCGAAAGGGCCCGGCTGCGCTCGGCGAACTCGCTGGCGATGGCGTCGAAATCCGGCACGAAGTCGCGAATTCTGTAAAGGTCCTGTGACGTCATCCTCTGTGCCTCCGATCAGTAATCAACTGCGTAGTACTTTACCTCCATGAATTCGAGAATACCGGTCACGCCACCTTCACGACCGAGGCCGCTCTGCTTTACGCCGCCAAACGGGGCGGCGGGGTCGGACATGAGACCTCGGTTGATGCCGAGCATACCGGTTTCGAGGCGCTTGCCTACCCGCATGGCGCGCTTCAGGTCGCGTGTATATACATAGGCGGCCAGACCATACTCCGTATCGTTGGCAAGCCGGATGGCCTCCTCATCGCTTTCAAATCTGTAGACAGGGGCGACCGGCCCGAAGATTTCCTCCTGGGCGATCGCCGCGTCGACTGGAACGTTCTCCAGAACAGTAGGCGGATAAAAATAACCCTTACCCGGTAGCGGTGCGGCGCCTGTCGTAGCACGCGCGCCAAGCTCGATTGCGTTCGAAACGAGCTGGTCAATCTTCTGGACGGCCTTCCGTGTTATCATTGGACCGCATTGCGTTGCCGGATCGTAGCCTGGGCCGATCTTCAGGGTTGCCATGCGTTCGGTAAGTCCCTCGACGAAGGCGTCGTGGATGCCGGCCTGGACGTAGAAGCGGTTGGCGGCGGTGCAGGCTTCCCCGGCGTTGCGCATCTTGGCGATCATCGCGCCGTCCAGCGCTTCGTTCAGATCTGCGTCGTCGAAGACGATGAAAGGAGCGTTGCCGCCAAGCTCCATCGAGCAACTGACGACCGTCTTTGCGGCTTCCGCCAGAAGCACGCGACCGACGCCGGTCGAGCCTGTGAACGAAAGCTTGCGGACGCGTGGATCGGCGAGCATGGCGTTTATCAAAGGTCCGGGATTGTTGGTGGTCAGTACATTGACGACGCCGGCCGGTACGCCTGCTTCCTCGCCAAGCCTTGCCATGGCATAGGCCGTGAGCGGTGTTTCCGATGCGGGCTTGAGGATGACGGTGCAGCCCGCTGCCAATGCCGGGCCGATCTTACGCGTCGCCATGGCGGCGGGAAAATTCCACGGTGTGATGAGCACGGCGATGCCGATCGGCTCATGGTCGACAAGGATGTGGTGCGAGCCGGAAGGGGTGTGCCGGTATTCGCCCGGAATGCGCGTCGCCTCTTCGGCATACCAGCGTAAGAACTCGGCCGCATAGGCGACTTCGCCACGTGCATCGGGCAGGGCCTTGCCGTTTTCGAGTGCTATAAGCGTTGCAAGCTCCTCGGAATGCTGGGTCATCAGCTCGAACCAGCGGCGCAGGATCTCCGAGCGTTGGCGGGCAGGTGTGGCGCGCCATCCGGCGGCGGCGGCCTCTGCGACATCGATCGCACGCAATGCATCTTCGATCGAGGCATCGGCCACTTCGGCAAGCAGATTGCCGGTCGATGGGTCGAGAACGGGTATACCGCTACCCTTTTGCCATTTGCCGCCGATATAGAGGCCTTCGGCGTGAAGGGCAGGATCGGCATAGCCGGAAACCTTGGCATGGAACGTCATGGTGTGGGTCCTTTCAAATCAGTTCAGGCTCGACCTGTCGCCACGATGAGCGGCGGCGACGAGGTTGCGCATTTCGTGTGGGGTAAGGGGGCGGGGATTGTTCTGGATGAGGCGCGCTATGCCGGAACTTTGCTCGGCCACCCAGTCAATTTTTTCTTCTTCAAGGCCGAGGTCGCGAAGCGTCGCGGGAATGCCGATCCGTTCGAAGAGCGAGACGAGGGCAGGAATTACGGCATCGGGCCCGTTTAGTCCGGCAGCTTGTGCGATCTTCATAAGTTCGTCGTTAATGAGCGGTGCATTCCAGGTCAGCACATAGGGCATGAGGCAGGCCACGCCGAGGCCATGCGCGGTATGGGTAAGCGCACCGACCGGGTACTGGATGGCGTGTGCTGCCGCGGTGCCCGCCACGCCGAAGGCAAGGCCGGCAAGTGTCGCGCCCAGCATGACCTTTTCGCGAGCGACGCGGTCGGAGCCGTTCTTGCAGGCCGCTTCCAGCCCCTGCCACAGGAGGGCGATGGCGCTGAGGGCAAAATGATCGGAGAGTTCGTTCTTGCCGACGAAGACGCGCTGCTGCGCGATACCGGCCACGGGCTCGCGCCGAACCGCGGTAAAGGCCTCGATCGCATGGGTCAGTGCATCCGCGCCCGCAATTGCCGTCAGGCCGGAAGGACAGGAGAGAGTGAGTTCGGGATCACAGATCGATACGGTCGGGATCAGGTGCGGGCTTGAAATGCCAACCTTCAGGCTGCGCTCGGAATCCGAGAGCACGGCGACGGGGGTCACCTCCGAGCCGGTGCCGGCGGTGGTGGGGATGGCAACCAGCGGCATCACCGCCCCCGGCACGATGTGCTCCCCATAATAGTCCTGCGGCCGTCCCCCATGGGTAAGGAGGAGGGCGACGCATTTTGCCATGTCGAGACAAGACCCGCCACCGATGCCTATGACGAGATCGGGCTCGAAGCTTTTGGCATCTTCGGCGCTGGCGATCGCCGATTCGACGGGAACGTCCGGCAAAGTGGAACTGTCCACCCTGACCGCGAGGTCTGCCTTTTCAAGCTGCCGCACAAGAGCAAGGAAATCGGGTTCCCCGGCAAGACGGTTGTCCGTGATGATCAGCGCCCGCTGCCCGAGCCTGGCGGCAATGCCGCCGAGCGCATGCCGCTGACCGGCTCCGAAGAGCAGTTCGCGTGGTGCCCTCAATGTGCCGAATAGGTTCATTCCGCGTATCCTTCCGATAAATTTAAGCGGCCTCGAGGGCTATAAGGTGTTCGAAAAGCGATTGTGGCAGCTCGATCCCCGCTTGCGACGACGCGGCGCGGCGGGCACGTGCCCCATCGCCGGGAATGGCGACCGGACGGGCCGGGTCGAGCGGAGGGGACAGGCGCAGGCGGTCGAGATAAGCCGCAAGCGCGGGGATGCTCCCCATTCCCGCTGAAGGGTCGATCAGTATGAGAAGGTCGCCCTTGTTGGCGGCGTGGGTGTCATCGAGCGTGCCGCGGACGTCAGGGGCGAGGTCGGAGCCGGCAAGCGCGGCGACCAGAAGTTCTACCGCAAGGCCGAGCCCATAGCCTTTGGCGTCCCCGAAGGGCGCGATCGCCCCCCTCATTGCCGCCTGTGGATCGACTGTCTGACGGCCGTCCGCATCCACCGCCCAGCCAACCGGGATCGGTATGCCGCGCATGGCATGATTGTTGATCTTGCCCATGGAAACGACGCTCGTCGCAAGATCCAGCACGAAGGGCGCATCGCCCGCCGGGATGCCGATGGCGATCGGATTGGTGCCGAGCATGGCTCGCGTGCCGCCGAAAGGATGCACGAGCGCTTCGCTGGTCGACATCACGATGGCGATCAGGCCATCCCGTGCCGCGGCCTCCACATAATAGGCGAGCATGCCGATGTGGTTGGCATTGCGAATGGCGGCAACGGCGAACCCTGTTTCCTTCAAGTTGTTTCGAAGGATGCGCATGACGTTCATCAGCACGACCGGGCCGAGACCGTGTTCACCATCGACGCTCAGGAAGGCCCGCCGTTGCCACGTTCCGGTTCCGCGCGTTCGCGCGTCAGCCAGTCCCTGGTCGAGGCGGGAAAGAAGCAACGGCAGTCGTTGCAGGCCGTGAGAGGGCAGACCACGCAACTCGGCTTCCAGAAGGAGGTCGGTCTGAAGACGTGCGGACTCGGCGGAAGCCCCCCGGCTTTCGAGCAGGGCGGTCGCCAATTTCCGGAGCCGGTCAGCAGGGAGCTTCATTTTCAAATCCTATATCAGATCGTATACGATATTGCATTTGACATACGATATCTTATCTGCAACAAAAGATCGCATGTCAATAAGCAGTCGGAGAGTGGAAGTGGCAATTGCAGCGGAGCGGGAAGGCAGGGCGACGGTCGTTCGTCCCACCAGCGTGGTCGAGGGCGTCTATGATGGCATCTATCATCGGCTGATGTCGCTTGAGATTGCTCCTGGCGCGCGCATCCCCATTGATGTTCTCACCCGCGAATTTGGCGTTTCCCAAACGCCCATCCGTGAGGCTCTCAGCCGTCTTGAGCGCGAGGGACTTGTTCGCAAGGAGCATCTCATCGGCTATAGTGCAGCCCCCCAATGGACTCGCAAGCAGTTCGAGGACCTTTACGTCTTCCGCCTGCTGATCGAGCCCGAGGCCGCGCGTCTTGCCGCCATTCACATGACACCCGACGCGCTCCAGCAGTTGGAGAATTCCGCGGCGGATATGGAGCATGGCGAGCCGCCGGTCGACCGCAACACGCGCTACTCCCGTTTTGCCCGTGCCGATGCGCAGTTCCATGATTCCATTCTCAAGATCGCTGGTAACGAGGTGATCCGCAGCACACTGTCGAACCAGCATGTCCATCTGCATATCTTCCGGCTGATGTTCCACACGCGGGTAACGCAGGAGGCGTTGGAAGAGCACGAAAATCTACTCGCGGCGTTTCGGGACGGCGATCCGCAGGCGGCATTCGACGCCATGCGCATCCACATCGAGCGTTCACGCGACCGCTTGCTTTCGGCTTTCGAATGAACGCGGTCCTCTCCCCAAAGCCGGTCGCACCTTCGGCAGGCACGGCCGTTGCCGCGCTCAGGGCAGAGGAGCTTGGCAAGGCTTATGGCCCGATCATTGTCCAGTCGGATATTACGCTCGATATTCAGGCTGGTGAGGTGCACGCCATTATTGGTGAAAACGGTGCGGGCAAGTCGACGCTGATGAAGCTCCTGTCCGGCCATGTCGCACCAAGCGCCGGGCACTTGTTCATGGAGGAGGCGCCGGTTGAATTCCGGAATGCGGTGGAGGCGGAAAATGCCGGCATCGTGCTGGTGCATCAGGAGATACTGCTTGCCCCCGATCTCACTGTAGCGGAGAACCTGTTCCTTGGGCGTGAGGTCGGCCCCGGCCCGATGGTAGACGACCGCACAATGAACCGCCGTACGGCCGAGCTCCTGACTAGGGTCGGCTCCACGGCACGCTCGCGCGACCGCGTTGGCGATCTGCCACTCGCCCAGCGCCAGCTTGTGCAGATCGCGCGCGCTCTTCTGGACGAGCGGAAGGTTGTCATCTTCGACGAGCCCACAGCGGTTCTTGCCAATGACGAGGTGGCGGCACTGCTCGACATTGTACGCAGCCTCCGTGATCATGGGGTGGCGGTACTCTATATTTCCCACCGTCTCGACGAGGTTCAGGCGCTCGCTGACCGCATCACCGTGCTCCGCGATGGTCGCATGATCGGCACCTGGCCAGCCGCGGGCCTCAGCCAGCGCGAAATGGCGGAGCTGATGGTCGGGCGCGAGTTGTCGGTGCTCTATCCACACAAGCGTCCTGCCGCCGCCGGCGCACCGGTCCTCTCCGTCACGGATTTGACTGTCGACCATGGCGCGGAGAAAGCCTCCTTCAGCGTCAGTCCTGGAGAAGTGCTTGGCATCGGTGGCATGATCGGGGCAGGGCGCACAGAACTGATTGAGGGACTGATGGGGCTTCGCCCGTCGGAGGTGGGAAGCGTCGTCCTCAATGGCAAGGAAATCGCGAACCGTTCTGTCCGCACCTTGATGGATGCGGGCCTCGTCTATCTGACGGAGGATCGCAAGGGCAAGGGCCTGCTTCTGGAGGAGAAGCTCGGCCCCAACCTCACCCTGCAGGCGCTGGATGCCGTCAATCCCGGCGCTTTCCTTGACAGGCGGAGAGAGCTTTCCCGTCTGCGGAAGGCGGTGATGGACTATGACATCCGTGTGCGCTCGCTTCGCCTCGAGGTCAGCAAGCTTTCTGGTGGCAATCAGCAGAAGCTGCTTCTGGCAAAAGTCATGATGGCCGCCCCCTCGGTGGTCATCATCGATGAGCCGACACGCGGCATCGACATCGGCAACAAGAGCCAGATCTACGATTTCATCGATGCGATGGTGCGCGCCGGAAAGGCCTGCATTGTCATCTCGTCGGAAATGCCGGAGCTCGTTGGCCTCGCCGACCGCGTGCTGGTGATGCGGGCTGGCAGGATCGTCGCCGAGCTTCGCGGCAATGACATCAATGAGGAAAATATCGTCTACGCCGCCACAACCGGCGGGCGCGAAGACGTCGGGGAGGATGAACATGACCGTAGCGACAGCAACAATCGCGCCTGCTGACGAAGGAACACGTATCCGCTGGGCGGATCTCGCGCCCTTCATTGCCCTTGCGATGATCGTGCTATTCGGCGCATTGGTGAATTCCAATTTCGTTTCGTCGGCCAACCTGATCAACGTCATCACGCGTAGCGCCTTCATCGCGATCATCGCCGTCGGGGCGACCTTTGTGATCTCCTCCGGCGGGCTCGACCTCTCGGTGGGATCGATGATGGCCTTCGTCACGGGCATCATGATCATGGTGATGAATCATCTCGCCCCGGCCTTCGGAGCCTGGGCCATCCCCATGGGAGCAGGTGTTGCACTCGTCGTCGGTTCGTTGTGCGGCCTCTTCAACGGATTGATCGTGACCCTCGGGCGAATAGAGCCCTTCATCGTCACACTCGGCACGATGGGCATCTTTCGCGCCTTCATCACCTTCATGACGAATGGCGGCTCGCTGCCGATCGACCGCAGCCTGAGGGAAGCCTATCGTCCGGTCTATTTCGGCAGCATGCTCGGTATTCCCTATCCGGTGCTCATCACCTTCGTCGTCGTCATGCTCGGTGCTTTCCTGCTTTACAAGACGAAGTACGGCCGCCGTCTGGCATCGACAGGGTCCAACGTCGAGGTCGCGCGCTTTTCCGGCGTTAACGTTGCTGGCGTGCGCACGATCGCCTACGTGATCCAGGGCTTCTGTGTCGCCGTCGCGGCCATCTGCTATGTGCCCCGCCTCGGTGCGGCGACCCCCACGACAGGTCAGCTCTGGGAATTGCAGGTCATCACTGCGGTCGTGATCGGTGGCACTCTGCTGCGTGGCGGGCGGGGGCGCATCGGCGGCACGGTGGCCGGTGCCCTCATCCTCGAGGTTATCGCCAACGTCATGGTCCTCTCGGACATGGTGTCGGAATACCTCGTCGCCGCCGTGCAGGGCGCGATCATCATCATCGCCATGCTGGCACATCGCTTTACTGCCAACCGCTGAAAACAGCATCGACTTCAAGGAGGAGAAAATGAAGTCTTTTATCCAAAAGGCCGGGTTCTGGTTATCGACAGCCACCTTGGCGCTTGTTCTGCCGATTGGCGGCGCCCAGGCCCAGGACAGGAACGTGACGATCGCCGTCTCGATCCCGGCCGCAACGCATGGATGGACGGGAGGAGTCGTCTATCACGCCGAACAGGCCGAAAAAGAAGTCGAGGCCGCGTTCCCGAACATCGACGTCGTGTTGTCGACAGCATCCTCGGCGACCGCCCAGGTGTCTGCCCTTGAAGACCTCTCGGCGAGCCGCAAGCTCGACGCACTGGTCATCCTTCCCTTCACGTCCGAGGAACTGACCGGGCCGGTCCAGCAGATCAAGCAAAAGGGTACATTCATTTCCGTGGTGGACCGCGGCCTCACCGACCCGTCCGTTCAGGACCTTTATGTCGCCGGCGACAATATCGCCGTCGGTGCGAACACCGCCCACTGGCTTGCCGACAAGCTCGGCGGAGAAGGAGAGATTGTCGTGCTGCGGGGCATCCCGACCGTTATCGACGACGAACGTATCAAAGGCTTCTCCGACGTCATCAACAAGACGAATATCAAGATCCTCGACATCCAGTATGCCAACTGGAATCAGGACGAAGCCTTCAAGCTGATGCAGGACTATCTTGCGAAGTATCCAAAGATCGATGCGGTCTGGGCGAATGACGACGACATGCTGTTGGGCGTTCTGGAAGCCGTCGACAATGCGGGGCGCAAGGACGTCAAGTACGCGCTCGGCGGTAACGGCATGAAGCAGGTCATCGAGATGGTAAAGGAAGGCAACGAGCGTACGCCGATCTCGACACCCTATCCGCCGTCGATGATCAAATCGGCGGTCTACATGACGGCTGCGCAGTTCGGCGGACAGGCGCCTATGCGAGGATCGTTCCTGCTCGGCGCGCCGCTGATTACACCGGAAAACGCCGACCAGTTCTATTTTCCCGCTTCCCCATTCTGATCCGATCTGGTGCCCGGTCGGTTGCCGGGCACCCCCCAATTCATGACAGGAGATATGACATGAGCGGCAAGAAGATCCTCATGCTGACCGGCGAGTTCACCGAAGAATATGAAATCTACGTTTTCCAGCAGGGTATGGAGGCTGTCGGTCACACGGTGCACGTGGTCTGCCCGGGCAAGAAGGCCGGCGACCGCATCAAGACTTCGCTCCACGATTTCGAAGGTGATCAGACTTACACGGAAAAGCTCGGCCATTACGCCGACATTAACAAGACTTTTTCCGAAGTGCGGGTCGAGGAATATGACGCCGTCTATGCGGCGGGCGGTCGTGGTCCGGAATATATCCGCACCGACAAGCGTGTGCAGGACATGGTCCGCCATTTCCATGAAACCGGCAAACCGATCTTCACCATCTGCCATGGGGTGCAAATCCTGATGGCAGTGCCGGGCGTACTGAAAGGCCGGAAAGTCGCCGGCCTCGGCGCTTGCGAGCCTGAGGTAACGGCTGTCGGTGGTATCTATATCGACGTGAAGCCCACCGAGGCCTATGTCGACGGCAATATGGTCTCGGCCAAGGGCTGGACCGGCCTCGCCGCCTTCATGCGTGAATGCCTTAACGTGCTTGGCACGAAGATCACACATAGCTGAGGCCCTGGTGATCGGCTGCGCGGAGGTCCCGCCGCACAGGTCGACGGACTGGCGCGCCAAAACTCGCGCCAAAACTAAAGGCTGCACTCGCGTGGGACTAGCTTGTCGTCCTTAGACGGGCGCGCTTCGGCGCCTCTTCGGAGAAGATCGAACGGCCGATCAGCTTGAGCTGGCGTCCTCGCCCGTCAGATGGATTAGGCAACCCGCGACACGCCACATCAGGCGTGTCGCACCGGTTTTCTAGCGAGCAATCGCATTCATCTTGGGAATAAGCGGCCGTCTTTCGTTCCAGTGATGGCGTTTGGCGTGCGCGGCCAGGAGAATCTCCTGCACCACGTCCTTCGGGGTTCCCGCGTTCAACCCAGCCGAAGCGCATACCGGCCCACGATACGGCCCAGCTCATGACACGGCGCCGGGAAGCGGCGAGATCTGTCAGAAACGCTTCCAAGCTGCGGTTGCCACCCAACCGCCCCGCTCGCATTGCCGCTGATCATGCTGCTTCCTTATCGCCCGCGATTAGCCATTTTGGTTGCGGACGAGAATTCGCTGCAGGCCCAGGTGAAAGAATTCCTCGGATTCGGCGTTCACAGCTACGTGAACGTGAAACAATCGCGCTCCCAACCACGAAGACCTCGGTGAGGCATCTGCTTCAGAACCGGGTGGCGTCGAGATACCAGAAGAACCAACCGCTGCCTCAACCACCGACCAAGCGAACCAAGGATATCACAATGATGAACAGACGTACCTTTTCCAAGGTGCTCGTCGCTGGCGCCGCCGCCTCTCTCGCGGCCACGCGCGGCTTTGCGGCCACCGCCAAGCCGGTTCAGGCGCGCAACGTCGTGCTCGTGCACGGGCTTTTTGCCGACGGCTCCTGTTGGCTCGATGTTCTCGCCCGCCTGCAAGGCCATGGCCTCAACACGACATCCGTCCAAAACCCTCTCACGACACTGGAAGAGTCCGTCGAATCCGCAAAGCGTGTGCTTGATCGTCAAGATGGCCCGACTGTTCTTGTAGGACATTCATTCGGCGGCATGCTCGTCTCCGAGGCGGGTGTACACCCGAATGTCTCCGCGCTCGTCTATATCGCAGCACGCGCTCCAGACGCCGGCGAGGACTTTCCGGCGCTTGCAAATACATTCCCCAAGCCGCCGGCATCCGCCGGCATTCTCTTCGATGGCCAGGAAGGCCGCCTCGGTGAAGAAGCGTTCCTCAGGGATTTTGCAGGCGACCTGCCGGCCGAAAAGGCAAAGCTGCTCTATGCGGTCCAGCAACCTTTCCAGAAGAAGCTTCTTGCGGGGCGGACGACGCAGGCTGCGTGGCGTTTCAAGCCGAGCTTCTTTGCAGTGTCCACGGACGACCGCACAATCAACCCTGAGCTTCAGCGCTTTCTCGCCAAGCGCATGGGCGCAAAGACCATCGAATTGGAGGCAAGCCACCTCTCTATAGTTTCCCGCCCTGATGAGGTTGCAAATCTCGTTTTGGAAGCTGCCGGCTACAGTCACCGAACCGATCCGGCAACGGCGGGTTGATCGGCCAGGTGTCGAAGCTGGGTGCCGCAGAAAGCAGGATGGCTATCGAGGTCGCCGCGCGGGCCAGGAAGAATGGGCGGCCCGCGCCGCGAAGGAATGCGCGCCGGCATCATCGCGAATACGAACGGCGCGAAGACGGACGGGGACTGGCGTTTGATTAGACGGACAACTAGCTACGGCATAACCTCCGCCTGCTTTGTTCGGCCCCATCTATCTCTTTATTTTGCGTAAAATTCATCATTGCAGCGAAAGCGGCAAGTCATATCCTGACGGCATCTCGAACGGCCATAAGGAGTGGCAATTGGATATACTCTCGCTAACAGCGGCTATTGTTGCCATCACTGGTTTGATCGCGGCGATCAGCGCACTTCTCCGTGAGCTGCGAAGCTGGCGCAGGCGTCCGTCACAAGAAAGGAAATAGAGTGGCTGACACGGATGATGACGACGATGTTTACTGCCCGGGGTGCAACGGCAGGGACTTCGTGAAGAACGGGAAAGTTCGAAAGATGCAGCGCTTTCGATGTCGGCCTTGCGGCTTGAATTTTGTCAATGATCCTAAGCATCGCTGGCCCCCTTCCTCCAAAATGATCAATCTGGTGCTTTTACAGGCGGGCGACGGGCCAGAGGAACCTGTTGAGGCCGCTCGGGCTGATCGGTGGCTGTTGGAAGCGAAAGAACATCATCCTTGGTTTATCAGGGCTCTGGCCGAGCAGGCGGTGACCACCGCAGACCAAGAGAGAGGAACGATGGAGAAGATTCTCACGAGGACATGGGAACTGTATGCTTTCATCACGAAGCGCGACCCAGAACATTTCTACGACGCGCTTGCTCCCGAGCTATATCTCGACATGTTTAAAATCGGGGACACACGCTTCCAGGAGGACCTGATGACATGGCTGGTTGCACATTCGTCGGAAACAGATGGCTCTGATTAATGTAGTAAAATATTGTGGTAGTATTGTCGGCATTTTGGGAGGCATGAGTCTCCTCCACTGGCGCCAGCATGCCTTGACACAATGTCTGTAATAATAAAAAACATAAAAAAACCGGAGGAGCTGATGTCAACCACGCCCATTCTTCAATTCGGCACAAGCCGCTTCCTGCAAGCCCATGCCGACCTGTTTGTCTCTGACTCGCTGGCGCGAGGCGAGGCTCTCGGGCCGATCACGGTGGTGCAATCTAGCGGCGAGGCAACACGTGGGCGTCGGTTGCAGGCGCTGACGGCGCCCGAGGGCTTTCCGGTCCGGATCGAAGGGATCGAGGCCGGACGACCGGTTCAGCGAATTGAGCGTGTTACTTCAATCCGCCACGGCCTTTCAACGGCCACTGACTGGCCTGAGATTGTCCGGATTGCCGCACAAGAGGCCGAAATCATCCTGTCGAATACCAGTGATGCCGGCTGGGTGCCGCAACGGGAGGATGATGAGCCACGCTTCCACCAGGCGATGTCCTATCCGGCAAAGCTGACGCAGTTGTTGCTCGCCCGGTTTCGAGCAGAAGGCCGTCGCCTGACGATCATGCCGACGGAACTGGTTGCGCGGAACGGGGACAAGCTGCGCGAACGGGTATTCGAACTTGCGAGACCATTGGCGCCGGGCCTTGCCGACTGGATTGCCGAGAGTGTGATCTTCGCCAATTCGCTGGTGGACCGGATCGTTTCGGAGCCGCTCGAGCCGGCAGGTGCTGTCGCCGAACCCTACGCGCTGTGGGCTGTCGAGGAACAGCCCGGCCTGGTGCTGCCCTGCCAACACGCCGCTCTGACGCAGGTGTCCGATCTAAATCGGATCGAGCGGATGAAGCTGCACATCCTGAACCTCGGGCACAGCTATCTCGTGGCGGGCTGGCTGGCGGAGGGCGGTGCCGGTTCGCCTCTGGTGCGGGAAAAACTTGCAGATCCGGCCGTACGCGCGGATCTGGAAAGCCTCTATGCTCATGAAGTGCTGCCGGTTTTCGCCGCCGCCGGTTACGGTGACGCCGCTGATTATGTGGCCACGACGCTTGATCGTTTTGCCAATCCGTTTTTGGCGCACCGTCTTTCCGACATTGCGCAGAACCATGCCGAAAAGCTGCATCGCCGGATTGGCGCCTTTCTCCACTGGGGTGCCGCCCTCGGTGTCACGGTGCCGCAACCCCGCTTACTTCGCGTGCTTGCTACAGCGGAGCAGGCTCCGTGAAACGAAATCAGATCGGCGGCACCGGCGTTGCGTTCACGACCTAGACAAGAGCGTGGCTACGCAGCGACGACAGGAGCGTCAGCTTGGATGTGCGCAAATGATCACGCGCGGCGGCGATCGCGTCTGCCTCGTTACGATCGGTCAGCGCCTCGATCAACCGGAGATGTTCGCCGATAGCCGCGAGGTTGCGCTCACGTTCATCCTTCTTGTCCCACTGATAATGGTAGTGGAAGATGAGCGTGATGACCTTCTGGAATTCGGCCACGAAGCGGTTGCGCACCACGCTGCCGATCGTCGTATGAAACCGTTCGTCGAGCAGAGAGAAATCATGGTAGCGCCCGTCGATCTGCTCGGCCAGCCGATGGTGCTCGGCCTCGAGCGCCGCCAACTGGCTCCAGATCGGATGGTCGACGGGTAGCGCTACAAGCTGCGATACGGCGTTCAGCTCCAACATCATGCGGAAATCCGACAGCTCGATGGCGAAATCACGGGTGAAGCCGACCAGTTCCCAGCCTCCACGCGGGCGGCGTTGCACCAGGCCGAACCGACTGAGCGAAGCCAGAAACTCCTGCAGGCTATGAGCCGGCACGCGGAACCTGCGGGCCAGTTCGGTCACGTTCAGCGGGGTGCCGGGCGGCACGTCGAAGCGCAGGACCCAGTTGAGGAATTGCCGTTCCAGTTCTTCGGCCGACATCTGGTCCGACTCAACGGGCAGCCAGTCCGGAGGGACGGGCTGACGAAGCAAGGCTTTCTCGCGCCCCTCCCACCTGATAAGCCCCTCCGTCCGCAGCCTCTCCAGAGCGGAACGGACAACTGTGCGGCTAACCTCCAGATATTTGGCCAGGGCCACTTCCGAGGAAAGTTGGGCGCCTGGGGCCAGCGTCGCGCAATAGTCCAGCAACGCATTATAAGCTTCGCGAAAGCGTTCGTCCGTTCTGGCCAATATCTCCCCCTGTTTCGAGCCGGCATAGCTGGGTTTCAGACAATAATTAAAAACAATTGACAGCAGCCTGTGTGCGGGTCAATCCTGTTCTTAATAATTCTAAACCGAAACGAGGGGAGCGTTATGTCGGTTGCTTCGAGCGAAGTGCATGCCGCGGCCAACGCAAGCGGACCCAATGCCGAGACGTTGCACAAGCTTTCGGCACTGCTGACGCTGGCTTTGCTGATTGCGATCTTCGCCTTCGGAAATGCCGCCTTTCTGTCGGTCAATAACGGACTGACAGTTCTGCTTCAGACGTCGGTCATCGGCATACTGGGAATTGGTATGACGATGGTGATCATCACCGGCGGCATCGATTTGAGCGTCGGCTCTGTTTTGGCGCTCTCGGGAACGGTAACGGGGATGCTCGTAAAGGCCGGCATGCCGGTTCCGGCGGGTATGGCGGCCGGAATCGCTGTCGGGGCGCTATGCGGGCTCGCCAACGGTCTGGTCATCACCAAGATGCGGATCACGTCATTCGTCGCGACGCTCGGAATGATGCTTATCGCGCGTGGCACGGCGCTGCAATTGACCGGCGCCGCCCCGATTTCGCAATTGGGCGAGGCTTTCGGGCGCCTGGGCAATGGCGCACTCTTTCGCATGGTCGAAAAGCAGCCGAACGGTCTTTCGAAGGTGATCTTTCCCGGCATACCCTATCCGGCGATCGTGCTTCTGATCGTGGCCGTTGCCGCGGCATATCTGCTGCACCGCCGCGCACTTGGCCGTCATATCTACGCCACTGGCTCGAATGAGGAGGCGTCGCGGCTTTCCGGCGTCAATGTCGATCGCACCAAGATCGCGGCTTATGTCCTGTCGGGCGCGCTTGCGGGACTTGCCGGTAATATCCTGATGTCGCGCCTTGTCACCGCGCAGCCGAACGAGGGCGTGATGTACGAGCTCGATGCAATCGCATCCGCGGTGATCGGGGGAGCCTCGCTGATGGGCGGTGTGGGTACGATCTCCGGCACCATGATCGGCGCTTTCATTATCGGCGTGCTCCGCAACGGTTTGAACATGGCCGGCGTCTCGGCCTTCATCCAGCAGATCATCATCGGCTTCGTCGTCATTCTGGCCGTATTCGTCGACCAGTTGCGTAGCCGCAGGTGAGACCAGCAGCAGTCTTCAACCAGGGAGGAGAAACCATGAAGATTACTCTGAAAGCCGCTCTCGCCATTGGCGCCGTTCTGGCGCTTCCGGCCGGAGCGATGGCGGGCGAGATAGCCGTCATTGTCAAGACGACCAATTCCAACTTCTGGCAAAATGTAAACAAGGGCGCGTCGGCTGCAATCGAGGGAACCGGGCATACGCTGACATTCGACGGGCCCGCGGCCGAGTCCGCCGTGGCTGACGAGGTGAACCTGGTCGACAACGCCGTGAACCGCGGCGTTGCAGGTATGGTTCTGGCTCCTTCTGATCCCGAGGCGCTCGTCCCGGCGGTCAAGCGTGCCAACGAGGCAGGCATCCCCGTCGCCATCATCGACTCCGCGCTCGGCAAGGATGGCGAGGGTACCTACCAGACATTCCTGTCGACCGACAACTGCGCGGCGGGGAAATTGGCCGCCGATAAGATGATCGAACTGACTGGCGGTGAAGGTAAGCTAGCCGTCATGTCCTATGTCGCCGGTGTCGGCTCGGAAATCGGTCGTGTTGGCTGTTTTGTCGAGCAGATCAAGGCGAATTCGAAGATGGAGATCGTCGGTCCCTATTATTCGCAGTCTCAGATGGCGACCGCGCTGAACCAGACCACCGACGTGCTGGCCGCCAATCCTGACCTAAAAGGCATCTTTGGCGCCAATGAACCCACGGCCGTGGGCATGGGACGCGCGCTCCAGCAATCGGGCAAGGCCGGCCAGGTCGCGGCCATTGGCTTCGATGGCAATGAAGACCTGCAGGCCTTTGTCAGGGATGGTGTGCTGAATGGCACGCTTGTGCAGGGCTCATTCCAAATGGGCGAACTGGGCGTCAAAGCCGTGGTCGACCTGATTGCCGGCAAGACAGTCGAAGCTCAGATCGATACCGGCGTCGTCTATGTCACCAAGGAGAATCTCGATTCGGCCGAGGCGAAGAACGTTCTTTACTGACGGACCATCCGGGCGGTTGCACGCGCCGCCGCCCGGACTTTTCCGGCTGAAAAAAGGACAAAGAGCAGGACGATGACGCCTTTAGTGGAAATGATTGATATCGAGAAGCATTTCGGCGGAATTCATGCGGTGAACGGGGTGTCGCTGGATCTTTATCCGGGCGAAGTGGTTGGTGTTTTAGGTCACAATGGCGCCGGGAAATCGTGCCTGATGCGCATCCTGTCGGGAGCCATGCGGCCAAGCGCGGGCGAGATACGGGTGGGCGGGAAGACGGCCGAGATCAACTCGCCACATGATGCGCGCGATTTCGGGATCGAAACGATCTACCAGACCCTCGCCCTGGCCGATCATCTGGATGCGCCAGCAAATCTATTCCTGGGCCGAGAGCTCCGGACCCGTTGGGGCAATCTCGACGACAAACGGATGATGGAGGAAACCCGGAGGGTTCTTGCTCGGCTAAATCCGAACTTCCGCAACCTCGGCGACGCGGTTTCGCGTCTGTCAGGCGGGCAGCGTCAGGTGATCGCCATAGCCCGTGCGATCTATTTCAATGCCAAGGTACTGATCATGGACGAGCCTACCGCGGCACTTGGCCCGGCGGAAACGGCGATGGTTGGTAAGTTGATCAAGCAGTTGCGGCAGGAAGGGGTGGGCATCTTCTTGATCAGCCACGATATGCATGACGTGTTCGACCTGTGCGACCGCGTCGTCGTCATGAACCGGGGCCACAATGTGGGGGCGTATCGAATCGATGAGGTTTCCAAGGATGATGTGCTGAGCCTGATCATCAAGGGCGCGCTGCCCGACGACTGGACGACGCGCAACCGGGAGAGGCTGCAATGACCGTTATCGAAAAGACCGATGTGCACACCATGATTACAGGCACTTGCGTCAAGCCGGGGAAGTTCGAGCTGCGCGAGGCGGCGCTGCCTCAGACCGCGCCTGAGGGCTGGGCGCTTGTCGATATATGCGCCGTGGGACTGTGCGGTACGGATTACCATATCTTCCAGGGCAAGCATCCCTATCTCGAATATCCCCGTGTGATCGGGCACGAGCTTTCCGGCCGCGTTGTGGAATCGACCGCGGAACTGAAATCCGGAACACTGGTCGTCATCAATCCCTATGTGTCCTGCGGCACTTGCCGTGCCTGTCTCAGGGGCAAGCCCAATTGCTGCACGCGGATCCAGGTGCTTGGCGTACATTGTGATGGTGGGCTTTGCGCGCGAATAGCCGTCCCTTGCGGCAATCTCTACCCGGCCGAAGGACTGACGGAGGTTCAGGCCGCGATGGTGGAGTTCCTGGCGATAGGCGCACATGCGGTTGCGCGCTCCGGAATTGCCCCCGGCGATCGGGTGCTGATCACGGGCGCGGGGCCGATTGGCATCGGCACGGCCATGTTCGCGCGGCTGCAAGGAGCCGAAGTTCATCTGCTGGACCTGAGCAGGAAACGTCTTGAACTCGCCTCGGACAAATTCGGATTCGAGCACCTGCATGGGGACTCCACCGCGATTCTTGTGGGTGACCTGGCCGATGGTTTCGATGTGATCTTCGACGCCACCGGCTCCGCGCGCGCCATCGAGGCCGGGTTTCCTCTGCTCGCCCATGGATCGAGTTATGTGCTGGTCAGTATCGTCAAGGATCGGATCAGCTTTGATGATGCCGAATTCCACAAGCGGGAGGCCCGGATCATCGGCAGCCGCAATGCGTTGAAATCAGATTTCGAGCGGGTGATGGAAGCAATCCGGAAGGGAGCTATCGACACCGATGCTCTCTTGTCAGCGGAGTTCTCCCTGGCTGATCTGCCCACCCGGTTCTCTGAGCTCGTCGAGGACCGCGAGGGCCTGATCAAGGCTATTGTGCGGCCATGAGTTGACTTCCGCGCCGCCCTCAGGCGGCTCGGCGGGTGCCATGGACAGGAAACAGCAATCGCAAGTCCTGGGCTGAAGCCTTCCTGGATTCCAGCTGAAGCCCCAACGTTGGGCGGCCGATCCGAGATGGAGCTCGGGCGCCGGCCTGGGTGACATTTTCGGTAAAGCAGTCGCCTCCACACCACTCCGATTGACCGACATCAAGGCTGATGAAGCCGATCCGTGGGCAGCCTTTCTGGCGGGCCAACGGTCGTAGGTGTTTGGCGGTTCACGACCGGCTCCGAGACGGCCTCCGCCGCCGGCATCAGCTCACGTCTCGCACGGCTTGACTATAAAATATGATTCCAATACTCCAGTTTTATCGGGCTGGGGATTGCCCGCTTTGTGATAAAATTTGAGAGGGACGCTGCGTGGGCAGTTTTTCGACATCCGATAAAGATCGTTATCCGGCACCTGGGGGCAGCGAGGCATTGAAACGGCGGCTTGGCCGCCTGCTGGTCTCGACCGCTGTGGGATGCGGAGTTCTGACGGGCACGGCATTTGCGCAACAGGCGCAGCCGGCAAGTGACGGCTCCGGTGCGGCCACGGGCGGAACGATCGTTCTCGACGAGCTCACCATCCAGTCCCGGATCGAAGATGCTTCGGGCCCCGTCGACGGTTTTGTCGCCAGCCGTAGCGCCACGGGCGCGAAGACGGACACGCCGTTGATCGAGAACCCGCAATCGATCTCCGTGGTGACCGCTGACCAGATGGCAGCGCAGAATGTGGAGAGCATCGGCGGCGCGTTGCGCTACACCGCCGGTGTCGTCAGCGAATTGTGGGGCATGGATACCCGCGGTTATGGTCTGCAGATCCGCGGTTTCAACGTCTCGGATGAAGCCTTCTACAAGGACGGGCTGCGCCTCAAGGGATCGGATTTTGCGACCTTCCTGTCGCTCGATCCTTACGGCGCCGAACGCCTGGAGGTCCTGCGCGGCCCAGCCTCGGTGCTCTACGGCCAGAACAGCCCCGGCGGCATCATCAATTACGTCAGCAAGCGCCCGACCGGCGAGACCTTCCGGGAAATCGAAGTCAGCGCCGGCAGCTTCAACCGCTATCAGACGCAATTCGACATGGGCGGCAAGGCCGATGACGACGGCGTGCTCAGCTACCGGATAACCGGGCTCTTGCGCGACGGCGAAACCAATGTCGACTTCGTCAATGACGACCGCATTTTCATCGCGCCATCGCTCAAATGGCAGCCCGACGCGGACACCAGCCTGACGCTGCTCGCCACCTATCAGCGCGACAGGACCGGATGGGGCATTCAGTTCCTTCCGGCTGACGGAACCGTGTTTCCGGGGCTCGACGGGAAGCGCCTGCCGAACAGCCGCTTCGTCGGTGAACCGGCATTCGACGAATTCAACCCGACGCTCGCCATGATCGGCTACGAATTCGAGCACCGGGTCAACGAAACCTGGCTGGTGCGGCAGAACGCTCGTTACTCGTATCTTTACAATGGCGAGCAGCTTGGTGTGTTCGGCGGCGGCGCCAATCCCAATCCCGATCTGGATCCCGGCCTCGATCCTGATGGTCACACCTATCATCGCTATGCCGATGCCGGCCGATCGAAACTCGGCACCTTTGCGATCGACAACCAGACGGAGGCCACGTTCGACACGGGGCCGCTCAACCACACGCTGCTGATGGGGCTCGATTATCAATATACCGACTACGACGATTGGGGCGCGTCGGGAACAGTCGCCCCGCTCGATGATATCTTCAATCCGGTCTACGGCGCGCCGGTCACCGATCTGACGCCTTATATGAACACCGACACCAGGCAGTGGCAGGTCGGCATCTACGCCCAGGACCAGATCAAATACGAGAATTGGGTGCTGACCTTCGGCGGCCGCCAGGATTGGACCAACAACAGAACGCTCCACAAGCTCTCCGACGGTGCGAGCGAGCAGTCCGACAACGCCTTTACCGGCCGTGCCGGCCTGGTCTATCTCTCCGATACCGGGCTGGCACCCTATGTCAGCTATTCGACATCGTTCTATCCGGAACTTGGCACCGGCAGCGACGGTACGCCCTTCGAACCGGAAACCGGCAGGCAATATGAGGTCGGCGTGAAGTACCAGCCGCCTGGCTGGAACAGCTTCTTCACGGTGGCCGCCTTCGACCTGACGCGTGAGAACGTCGTCCGCAGTTTCGGCAACGACCGTTTTCAAACCGGCAAGATCCGATCGCGCGGCATCGAGGTGGAGGGCGTCGCGAGCCTCGATTCTGGCTGGGATATCAAGCTTGCCTACGCCTATACGGACATGGAAATCGTTGACGACGCGGACGGCACCGGCGGCAACACCCCCTATGGTGTTCCTCGCAACCGGCTGTCGCTCTGGGGCGATTATACATTCCGAAGCGGTCGGCTGGAGGGTCTCGGCTTCGGCGGCGGCATGCGCTATCTCGGATCGAGCTTCGGCGATGACGCCAACTCCTTCGAGGTACCCTCGGCGACGCTGTTCGATGCAGCCATCCATTACGACTGGAAGAACATGAAGTTCCAGCTCAACGCCAGCAATCTGTTCGACAAGCAATATGTCGCCACCTGCTACAGCCGCAGTTCGGGGTGCTTCTATGGAGAAGGCCGCAAGATCACCGGATCGATCAAGTATCGCTGGTAGATATGGGCGAGTTCTTCAATCACCGGCGAACTCCCGGCGCGCTTGCGACCAGACGGCAATGCCTTGGCGGGCTTGCGGCGGCGATGATCGCCGCTGCGGCGCCGGCCGCATATGCCGGCACACCGCGCATTGCCTGTCTTGAGTGGGCATCGGCCGAAATGGTCTTTTCGCTGGGCATTCCGCCGATCGCCGTCGCCGATATCAAGGGATATCGCGACTGGGTCGCGGCGCCCAGACTGCCGGCCGATTGCCTCGACCTTGGTTCTCGCGGCGAACCCAATCTCGAAATGCTGCTCAAGCTCAAGCCGGATATGATCATCGGCGCCTATGGATACGGGCTCGACGAAGGCCCGTTCACGCGGATCGCCCCGCTTCACACCGTGCCCTTCTATGACGGCACCGACACACCTTACCACCAGGCCGAGGCGGAGACGCGGAAGCTTGGGGCGAAGCTCGGGCGCGAGGACGAGGCGGAAAACCTCATCCGTCAGGCGGAGGTCACGATTTCCGACGCGAGGACAAAGCTCGCCGGTCGGGCGGGACAGCCGCTCGCCGTGGTCAGCATATTCGACGACCGCCATGTACGCGTTTATGGTCGAGGCAGCCTCTTGCAGGATGTGCTCGACAGGCTTGGTCTCATCAACGCCTGGACTGGAAAGACCGACAGCTGGGGTTTTTCGACGCTCGGCATTGAAGAACTCGTGGCGGTCGGCGAGGTCCGGCTGGTTTCGCTCGATCCGATCCCGGCCCATATTCGCATCCGGCTGGAACAGAGCACGCTGTGGGCGAACCTTCCCTGCGTCAAGGCAGGCAATGTGACGACCATCCCGCCTGTCTGGCCGTTCGGAGGACTGGCCGCCGCGGCGCGCTTCGCCACGCTGCTTGCCCAGACATGACGACCATGCAGTCCGCAGGCGAAATGACCACGCCGGACGGAGGAAAATGGCCCCTGCTTTTGCTGGTCGGCATCCCCGCATTGCTGGCTGCATTCCTGACCATTACCAGCCTTCTGCGCCTGCTGCCGATGGAGCTCTGGTGGTATGCTATCAGCGCTACCGACGCCACTGATCCGCGCCAGTTGCTCTATCGTCATGCATTCCTGCCCCGCGTCGCGATCAGCCTTCTCGCGGGTGCCGCACTCGGCTTGGCCGGCACGCTTTTACAGCAAACGCTGCGCAATCCTCTGGCCGAACCAACGACCATAGGCACGAATGCCGGCGCCAGCATCGCGCTGACCATCGCAACCCTTTATGCCCCGTGGACCTTGGAGCACGGCAAGGAATGGGTGGCGCTTGCCGGAGGAGCGGTCGCCACGCTGCTCGTCTTCGGGCTGGTGAAGGGACGCCGTTTTTCACCGATCGCCATCATCATCGCCGGACTGGTAATCAGTCTGACATGCAGTTCGGCAGGTGCGCTACTGATGGCGATCAACCGCGAATATTCGCAGGAACTTTACATCTGGCAGAGCGGCTCGCTCGTCCAGAACGGCGATGCCACGCTGTTTATATTGCTGCCCTGGTTCGCCTTGAGTTGCATCGTTGCGTTCATCCTGCTCAGCCCGCTGCGGCTGCTCGATCTAGGCGATGAGAGCGTGACAAGCCTGGGGATGAGCCCTGCAGCGATACGGCTCGCCGGGATCGGCCTTGCCGTGGCCTTGAGTGCCGCGGTCGTCGCGGCGGTCGGCGTTATCGGTTTCGTGGCGCTCGCGGCACCGGCGCTGGTCAGGATCGCCGGCGCGCGCACGTTGCGCCAGCGCATGATATGGGCGCCGGTCGCGGGCGCAACGCTGTTGTGGCTTACCGACAGGATGGTGCAGGTCCTGCCGTTCGCCTCGGAAATTCCCGCCGGCACGGCGACCGCGTTCCTTGGAGCACCACTGCTTCTCTTCCTGCTGCCGAAGATGCAGTTCCTGCCGGACCCGCAAGGGATCATGCTATCCAGACATAGGCGAAACGGCTGGCTGCTGCTGCCGCCGATCCTGGCGATGCTGGCCGCGCTGATCTGGGTCGTCCTCGCGGTGGGATATGACGGCGTCGGATGGCACTGGGCAACGGGCACGGAGCTTACCGAATTGCTGCCGCTGCGCGCGCCGCGTGTCGCTGTCTCGCTCGCAGCCGGCGTCATGCTGGCGATTGCCGGCACACTGATGCAACGCATGACCGGCAACCCGATGGCGGCGCCCGAGGTGCTAGGCGTCTCCGGCGGTGCTTCGCTCGGCGTGTTGCTCCTTTTCGTCATGAGTCCAACTCTCGGCCGTCCCGCCATGCTCGTCGCCGCCTTCGCGGGCGCTTTGGTGAGCCTGGTGATCGTTGCGCCGACCGGCAGTCGCCGCGCGCGCTCTCCCGAGCGGCTATTGCTTGCCGGTGTCGCAGTGGGGACGATCGCCTCCGCTTTTTCGGCGGTGGTGCTGGCCAGCGGCGATCCGCGCCTCGATACGCTGCTGGCATGGCTATCGGGGTCCACCTATCGCGCCACTCCAATCGACGCCTTTATAGCGGTCCTGGTGGCCGTGGCCGCGCTGGCGATCGTGCCGTTTACCGCGCGCTGGCTGGAAGTTTTGCCGCTCGGCGGTACCGCCGCGCGCGGGCTCGGCCTCCGGCTCGATCGCGTCCGCGCCATCCTTCTGGTTCTCGTCTCGGCATCGACCGCGGTTGCCACCCTCGTCATCGGCCCATTGAGCTTCGTTGGGCTGATGGCTCCGCACCTGGCGCGCATGCTCGGCTTCCAGCGTGCCCTGCCACAGCTTTTCGCCTCCGCGATGTTGGGCGGACTGATCCTTGTTTGCGCGGACTGGGCCGGGCGAATGCTGATCTTCCCATGGCAGATACCCGCCGGGTTGCTCGCCGCGCTGATCGGTGGGCCATGTTTCATGCTTCTGATCGCTAGACGCAGGCAATGAAAGCTCTCGCATTGCAGCTGGCTGTCGGGACCATATAAGCGGCTTATGTCAGCCGCAGACTTTGCCGGAGGTGCCTTTATGCAAATCCCGTCAGTTGCGCGGAAACGATTTGATCAAACAGCGCTGTCACATGCGCAGGGCGGTCCGCGTTGCCCAGATAGGCGTAATAGCTAACCAACGGAAGCGTCGGGAGACCGTGCTCCAAGCCCAGGATCCTGGTTTCCGAGAAGAAGGAGCTTTCGGTTCGTGCGGTGATGCCGATGCCTGAATAGACCGCCAGCCGAACCCCGGCGAGCGAAGGCGAGGTCACCCGTTCTATATAGGACAGCCCGTGCAGGTCCAGCGCCGCAAGCGCGATCTGGCGGAACATGCTGGGTTCGTCGGCCAGGATCAGCGGCACCGGCATATTTGTGTCCCACTGGAAATCGGGGGCGGCGATCCACCGGGCCGGTATGTTGGCGATCAGCCGTCCATCGAAGGCTTCGGCACGGCGGGTGCTAAGGGTCATGTCCAACCGCCCCTCCTGCAGCATCGTCATCAAGATTGGACTGCGGTCAACATGCACCGTCACATGCACCGCGGGCCAGCTTTTTGCGAATTCCGCCAGAATCCGCGGCAGCAGGCGTTCGGCCAGTTCCTGCGGTGCGCCGATCCTGACGACGCCCTGTTCGTTCGCCTGCTCCAATGCGGTCAGCGCATAGCGTGAAATGGACAGGATCTCGCGGGCATAACTGACCAGCGTGCGCCCGGCCGCCGTCAGTTCACGCCGCCGTCCCACCTGTCTGAACAGCTTGGTTCCTGTCAGGACCTCGAGCTTCTGCATCTGCTGGGTCACGGCGGATTGGGTGCGCCCGATTTGTTGCGCGGCAGCTTCGAAGCTGCCAGCATCCGCAATGGCAAGAAGGGTGCGCAACTGCGCCAGATGGAAGTCAAACCGCATGTCCTAAAATATAAGAAAAACTGAATTGGGGTCAACAAAAACTAAATATACATGAACATTCAGCCCCCATAAGCTCGACGCATAACAACAATCGACCCCAGAGGAGACATTCCCGAAATGATGAAATCCCTTATCCTGGGGCTGGTCCTTACCGGCGCCCTTTCCAATGTCGCACTGGCGGAAGATTACCCGACCCGCGACATCGACCTCGTCGTGCCTTTCGCGCCAGGCGGTGCGGTGGATGTGACGTCGCGTCTGATCGCCGCCACCGCCAACACCTTCTTGCAAGGCGCGGAGATCGTGGTGTCCAACCGTGCCGGCGGTGGCGGAGTGATCGGGCAGAGCTTTGTCGCTGGCGCCGATCCGGATGGCTACACCGTGCTGGCCATGACCAGCTCGGTCGTAACCAATCCTCAACTGAAGGGGGCGCCTTACAAAGTGAGTGACTACACCCCCGTCGCGGCCTACAACCTCGATCCTGAAGTGCTCGTGGTGCCGGCAAACTCGCCTTTTAAGACTGCCCAGGACCTCATCGCCGCAGCCAGGCAGGCTCCGCTGAACATGGATGTGGCGGGTATCGCGACCTCCCATCACATGGCCGGTATCGCGCTTTCCAATGCCACCGGCGCGAAGTTCTCATACCTCCCGGCCAAGGGCTTCGGCGAGCAGCTTCAGGCAATGGTTGGCGGACACGTCGACTGCGGCTTGTGGGCGATGGGCGAAGCGCTGAGCCACGCCAAAAGCGGTTCTATACGCATCTTGGCCGTTGCTTCGGACGTGCATGACGAGAGCATGCCTGAAATCCCGACCTTCGAAGAGGCGGGCCTTGGCATACCGATCTGGGCGACCTTCCGCGGCTGGGCAGTACCCGCCGACACGCCGGAGCCTGTGGTGACCTTCCTATCCGACCTGATGAAAAAGGTGTTCGAGGACGCAACCTATCAGCAGAAGATGAAAGAGGGCGGTTATGAGCCAACCTACCGCGGTGCCGCCGACTTTCAGAAGATCATCACCTCCTACGCCGAGCAGACTTCGACCATCATCGAAGAGAACAAAATGGGCAAGTAACAAGGTCTGATGTGATGCCGACCGCGCGGTCCGCCGAGCGGTTGGTCTCCTTCCAGTCTTTTCGTTTGGAGCTGTGATGCCCCTTTCCTCATCTTCCCCAGCCAGCAGCGGCGCTGCAATGCGCAATGTGGATTTCTGGGTCGGCCTGATCCTGACGGGTGCCGGTGGTTACGCCCTGTTTGAGGCCAGTGGGTTCGACGCCGCTTCCCGCGTTTTCCCCATGGCTGTCGCGAGCCTGTTGCTTGTCCTTGGCTTCATGCTGTTCCTGAACTGCATAATAAGAGGGACAGGCCGTCCGTTGCCGCTGCGCGAGATCGGTCTGGTTCTGCTTTGCGTCGTGCTGGTGGGCGGATGGGCTTTGCTGCTTAAGGCTCGTCTGGGTTTCGCTCTTTCGACCTTCCTGCTGCAGCTCGGGTTGGCCTGGCTCGCCGGTGAACGTCAGCCGCTGAGGCTGGTCGCATTCGCTGCGCTGATTACCGTGGTCACCTACCTGATCTTCGTCGTCGTGCTCGACGTGCGCCTGCCGCGCTCAATTCTATCCTTCATTGCACCGGGGCTCTGACATGGACCAGATATTTCTCGGCTTCGCTCAATTGCTTCAACCTTCGGTGCTGTTGCTGCTCACCCTTGGCGTTCTGGCCGGGCTCGTCGTGGGCTCCATCCCCGGCATCAACGACAACATCGCCTTCGCCGTTTTCATTCCTTTCTCGTTCGGCCTGCCCGCCGACCAGGCACTGGCGCTGATGGTGGGCGTTTATTGCGCCGCTGCGGCGGGCGGCGCAATTCCCGCCATTATGATCAAGGTGCCGGGCACCGCTTCGGCCTTGATAACGACGATCGACGGCAATGCCATGGCCCGCACGGGGCAGGCCGGGCGTGCGCTTTCCATCGCGATGACCTCCTCGGTCGTGGGCGGGCTTATCAGCTCATTGGTGCTGCTTGTCTGTGCGCCCGCATTGGCCAATATCGCGCTGCGCTTCGGCTATGTCGAAAACGCCGCGCTGACGATCCTCGGTCTATCCAGCGTCGTCGGCCTGTTGTCGGGCAACGTTCTCAAGGGCATGATTTCAGCCGCGCTCGGCCTGCTGGTGGCAACCATTGGCTACAGCCAGGTAACGGGCCTGCCGCGTTACACGTTCGGGAGCGTAAACCTGATCGAGGGCGTTCCCTTCGTGCCGATGCTCGTGGGACTTTTCGGCGTGGCCGCGGTGTTCGAACTGCTGCGCGACATTTTCAAGGAACGCCGCGAAAGCCAGCCCTACACCAGCATACCCGTCATAGGCTCCATGAAGCTCGAAAGCGGCCTTGTCCGGCGCCTGCTGCCGGTCTGGGGAACAAGCTCGGCTATCGGCAACTTCATCGGCGTTTTGCCTGGCGCGGGGATGCTCATGGCGATCTATCTGGCCTACGACCAGGCGGCGCGCCGCTACCGCCGCCGCTTTGCCGGCAAGGAAGGGGAGGCCGAATGGGGTAAGGGTACGCCAGAAGGCATCGCCGCCCCCGAAGCTGCAAACAACGCCGTTACCGCCAGCTCGATGGTGCCGCTGCTGTCGCTCGGTATCCCCGGAAACTCGACATCGGCGTTGTTCATCGGAGCCATGGCGCTACACGGGCTGGTGCCCGGACCACTGCTCTTCGCGCAGCATGGCGAGATAGCCTGGATGGTCATCGTGGCCTTCCTCGTTGCCAATATCGTCATGTGGCCGCTTGCTTTTGTGGTGATCCGCGTTGTCTCGCGCACCATTTTCTCAATCCCCAAATCCGTGATGGTTGGCATCATCCTCCTGCTCTGCATCCTTGGCGCCTATTCGGACGGGAACAATCTCTTCAACGTGTGGGTGGCGCTCGGGGCCGGTGTGGTGGCCTTCGCCATGAACCTCGCCGGCATTCCGCTCGGCCCGGCGATCCTGGGTCTGGTGCTGGGTGCTCAGATGGAGGCGTCGATCTCCAACTCGCTCAACATCTCGCAGGGAAGCTGGTTGATCTTCATCGATCCGGTGAACCATCCGATTGCGGCCGCCATGATCGCCTTCTCGGCGCTCATGTGGGTGGCCCCTCTCATCAGCGGCCTGCGTGGCCGCAAGGAACCCGCTGGAACCGGGCAAAGCACCCCGGTTTCGGAAAGCTGATCCCCCATGCAAGGAGACATGACCATGTCCAATTCCGACCGTACCGCCATCGCGGCTGCCCGCGAGAAACAGGTGCGGGCGCTGCTCACCGGCACCCGCGCTCTGCTCGATCGCGCACCGCTCGACCGCGCGCTGCTCGACAAGATCCGCGCCGAGGTGCAGGCGCTGGCGGATCGCAAGGAGCTTTGGAGCGCGGCGGATTACGCCCCACCCGAGGGTGACGAGAAACAGGCCCGCTACCTGATCGGCTCCGAAGGGCCACAGGGCATTTCGCTTTATCTCAACGTGATGCGCGCCGGGAAGAAGATACCGCCGCACGATCACACCGTCTGGGCCTGCATCGCCGCCGTCGAGGGCAGCGAGCACAACACGCTCTATACCCGCGAGGATGACGGTTCAAAGGAAGGCCATGCGAAGCTCTCGATCCGTGAGGTGGTCGAGATCGCGCCCGGCCAGTCCATTGCGTTGATGCCCGACGACATCCACAGCGTGGAAATTCGCGGCGACCAGATCATCCGCCACCTTCATTTCTACGACCGCCCGCTCGAGACGCTGTTGGAGCGCAAGGCCTTCGATATCGAGACCGACACCTACAAGATCATGTCGGTTGGCGTGAAAACCAGGACCTGAGCAGGACTCACTCGATGAAGACGATAATTGCAACCGCGCTCAAGCCCCTGCTGAGCGCGGAAGGGGAATTTGCATTCCTCGACATCCGCGAACACGGGCAGTACGGCGAAGGTCATCCCTTCTTCTGCGTCAGCGCGCCCTACAGCGTGATCGAGGAGCGGGCGCCCATTCTGGTGCCGCGCAAGGACACGTTTTGCATTTTGATGGATGACGGCGACGGCGTGGCCGGGCTCGCCCATGAAAGGCTGGCGGCGCTGGGATATGGCAACCTTCTGGTGCTGGAGGGTGGGGCGCCGGCCTGGGCGGCGGCGGGATATACGCTGTTCAAGGGCGTGAACGTGCTGTCGAAGACTTTTGGCGAACTGGTCGAACATGCCTGCGGAACGCCTTCGATCTCGGCCGAAGACCTGCACGCGCGACAAAAAGCCGGCGCATCGCTGGTCGTGCTCGATGGCCGCTCACCCAAGGAGTTCAACAAGATGTCGCTGCCCGGCGCACGCTCCTGCCCGAATGCCGAGCTGGGTTACCGTCTGCCCGAACTGGTGGCGGACGAGAGCACGCCCGTCATCGTCAATTGTGCGGGGCGCACCCGGTCGATCATCGGGGCGCAGTCGCTGCGCAATCTCGGCTTGAAGAACCCCGTCTTTGCGCTGCGCAACGGCACGCAGGGCTGGCGCCTGTCCGGCTTCGAGCTCGAAAACGGGCGCAGGCCCGACCCGCAGCCCAAGCTCGGCAGTGCATCGGTGGCGCTTGCGCGTGCGCGGAGCGCGGAGCTTGTGCGCAGCTTCGGACTTTCGCGCATCGACATGGCGACGCTCGCCGGCTGGATGGCCGATGAAACACGCACGACGTACCTCCTGGATGTGCGCACCGAAGAGGAATATCTCGCCGCCCATCTTGATGGTGCGCGCCACGCGCCGGGCGGCCAGCTCGTTCAGGCGACCGACGAGTACCTCGCGGTGCGCAACGCCCGCATCGTGCTGAGCGATGATATTGGGCTTCGAGCCGCCTCGACGGCGATCTGGCTCAAGGGCATGGGACACGAGGTCTATCTGCTGGATGCGGACGCGTCCAGGGGCCCGGCCCGGGGGGCGGAACCGTGTCCGCAGATGGCGTTCGCGCCGTGGATGCCGCTTTCGGAAGTCACCACGCGGCCGGGCCTTCGCCTGCTCGATGCGAGCCGGAGCATGGATTACCGCGCCGCGCATGTGGCGGGGGCTGAGTGGGTCACCCGCGCACGGCTCCCCGAGCAAATGGCGCAGGGTCCAATTCTCGTCATCGGGCGCAGCGCGGCGCTTGTCGCGGGTGTCGTGCAGCGCCTGCGCGAATTGGGCGCAACGGAGGTCGCGGGCAATGTGAGCGGCCCCGAGGATTGGCGCGCCGCCGGGCTCGAAGTGGTCTCGACACCCTATACACCGCCCGAGGAGGCATGTATCGACTTCCTCTTCTTCGTGCACGACCGGCACGACGACAATCTTGAGTCCGCCCGCCAATACCTGGCATGGGAGCTTGGCCTGCTCGACCAGCTCGACGCACAGGAACGCGGCGTGCTTAATCCTGTCATGGCCACGGAGCGGGAGACTGTCTGAAATGAGCGCCGATACAAGAAACAGCCTGCGTCGTGAGACGCGGCTATGCCATTACGGCCAGCCCGCGCATCCCGGCCCGGCCAACCCGCCCATCGTGCGGGCATCGACCATCCTGCATGACACGGTTGAAAGCTACCGCGACACCAAGCGCCGACGCGAGAGCGACGACAGCGTGCTGTCTTACGGCCGTCGCGGCACCACGACCGCCCATGCGCTGATGCAGGCGATCGCCGATCTCGAGGGGGCCGAAGGCGCGTGGCTCTTCCCGTCGGGCGTCGCCGCGATTTCGTCCGCGCTTACGGCGCTGTTGCGCCCGGGCGACCACTTGCTCATGGTCGATACGATATTCGGGGCGACCCGGACCTTCTGCCAGGATATCCTCTCGGAATACGGGGTGAGCTTCGACTATTTTCCATGCGGCACGGCTGATATCACCTCGCACCTGCGTTCCGAAACGAAGCTGGTCTTCGTCGAAAGCCCAGGTTCGCAGACATTCGAGGTGATGGATCTGCCGGCGCTCTGCGCCTCGGCCCATGCCGCCGGGGTTCTGGTGATGGCCGACAACACCTACGGTTCGGGATGGCTCTATCGCCCGATCGAGCTGGGCTGCGACCTGTCGATCATCGCGGGGACGAAATATCTGGGTGGCCATGCCGACGTGATGATGGGCGCGGTCAGCGCCCGCGGCGACGCGGCCGCCCGGCTGCGCAAGGCGGTGCATGTCACCGGCCAGACGCTCGCCCCCGACGAAGCCTATGCCACGCTGCGCGGTATCCGCACCCTGTCGCTGAGGCTCGAACGCCACGAAGGCAACGCACTGCGGCTTGCCGAATGGTTTGCCATGCGCCCGGAGGTTCTGGGCGTGCTGCATCCCGCGCTACCCGGCCATCCCGGCCACGAGATATGGATGCGTGATGCCTCGGGAAGCAATGGGCTGCTTTCGGTCGTCTTCGCCCCTGGTTTCGACGCCGAGGTACTGCTCGACCGGCTGACATTGTTCGGCATAGGCAGCAGTTGGGGCGGGTTTGAAAGCCTCGCCATGCCCATCGACCCCGAGCGTAATCGTGCCTCGCTGCTGGATTATCCGAAAGAGGCGAAAATCGTACGGTTTCATGCCGGGCTTGAACATATCGATGACCTGATCAACGATCTCGAAGCTGCGCTGGCGACCCTCTGAAAAGGACGAACGACGGCGAACTGCTTCGACACGAGCCATTGCGAAACATTTCATTACCGTGTCACGTCCACTGGCTGCGCCACCGCGAGTTCGTCGGCGAACAAGGGCTTGTCCTTCCATAAGCCGCCGCTCGCCAGTCTCGCATATCCATGGTTAAAGACGGCGCGCATATAGTCGGTGTTGAATGGATCGGTAACGTTATAGGGGATCTGTGTATCGATCGAGGCGACACGGACCCGGATGCCGGTCCTTTGGGCATAGAGGTAAGTGGCCACCAGCGCGCTGCGTGTCTGTGCCCTGATAAGGGCGGAGCTCGCCCTGGCCATGACGGCGAACGTGTTGTTCGTTGTCGTTGAGAATTCCGGCATGAGCGCGTTGTTGACAATGATATACATGTTTAGCCGGTGGCCCTTGGGCCAGGCGCTCTTCGCCGGATTGGTCATCCATCCCTCGGGGATCGTCAAAATCGAGGAGGCCGAACCGCCATCGGAATGCATTTCCTCAAATTCCTGGCCGCCGGATTTCGCCTTGATAAGCACGGCGGGAAAAATGCCGGGTAAGCTTGCCGACGCGATGATGATGTCCTGGAAGAGCTTCAGTGCGTCGGGCCGGCCGCTGTCGGCGATGGCGCCCATGTTCCAGACCACGGCTCTTAAGGAATCGAGATTGGACGTCAAAACCAGCAGACGCCGTCCCTTGCGGTGCTCCGCGGCGATCTTCGCCATGACTTCACGCGTCAGATGCCGTTCGACCATTTTTCGAAGCGGCGCCTGTTTGAGAAGGCTTGGGCCGAGCAGGCCCTTCGGCAGGAAATCGGCATCGACCAGTTCCTTTGCAACGCCGCTTGTATAGAGCTCGACGAGCATGTCGTCATAGGTAGGTCCGAGAAACGCAAAAGGCGCCATCAGCGCACCAGTGCTGACGCCGCTGACGATATCGAATTCCGGCCGCTCTCCTCTGTCCGACCAGGCCTTCAGCACCCCGACGCCGAAGGCGCCTCCGGAGCCGCCGCCGGACAGCACGAGATAGTTGACGTCCTTGTCTCTGGGGATCGGAAGCCACTCACGTTCTTCCGGAAGCTGCCGGCTCGTATCGGCATAGATGCGAATATCGCCAAATCCCTCAATAGTGGCGTTTGCCGCGGCTTTCGGCCCATAAACCACACGGTCCGGCGCCAGACAGCCGGCAAGAAACGCCAGCATCAGGATTCCCACCAGCCTATCCAAATTCACCGCCCTATATTCGATTGCGTTGGGCGATATCAATTCAGATCGGCTGTTTGCCTTGGGTTTTGTGTTATTAAGAGTTGTTGTGCTGGAGCGCCGCGTTTCGAGGCAGGTTCGCTTGCCGTTGCGGCAAAGGCGAGGTTTGCTGCGAATGAGCTTGTACCGGCGGCAGCACCAAAATTGCGCATAAGCCATGCGGCGATATGTTCGTGAGCGTCAGTGAGCCGCCGTGGCCTTTCACGATTTCATCCGCGATCGAAAGTCCGAGACCGAAACCGGTATTCGCGCTTGATGTTCGCGCCTCGTCAGCCTTGAAAAACGGCTCCAGAACCTTGTCGTGAAAGCCGTCTTCGAGTCCAGGGCCGTTATCTTTTACGACAATGACCGTTTCGCCCTGGTTATTGCCGCTGAGCTCGATGTCCACGATCGTGCCAAATCGCACCGCATTCTCAACGAGATTGGTGACAGCGCGGATGAGGGCTTTTTGCCTGCACAGATACCCAAACCGCTCGGGACCAGTATAGTAGACGGTATGTCCCAGATCACAAAACTCCGATGTGATCGTTTGCAGCAGGCTGGAGATATCGACCTTCTTGAGCGGCTCGATCGTGGCATTGCTGCTCAAATATTGCAGGCTTTCCTCGATCATGCCGGTGAGCATGTCGATATCCGCGAGCATCGCTTCCCGCGAAGCCGGGTCCTTGGAGCGCTCCACCCGCATTTTGAGGCGCGTCAGGGGCGTCCTCAGATCGTGGCTTACAGCGGTCAGCATCCGCGTACGGTCATCGACCATCTTGCGGATACGGCGTCTCATGGTGTTGAGCGACGTCGCAAGCGTATGAAGTTCCTTGGCGCCTTCGGCGGAAAACACCTCTTCCTCATCGCCATCCAGGCGCAATCGCCCCGCCGCGTCGGCGAACCGGACGAGGGGCGATGTAATCATGGTGCTGATATAGAGAACCAGGACGATCATCGGCAGCATCAGGATGAGGATCTTGACGGAGACCTCTATGATGGTGCCGAACAACGGTGGTGAGACATCGGCGCCGGAGAAGCCGATGACGAGGGCGCGCCGCGCGTCGAGGTGAACCGCGAGCGTACTATGTCCTTGACCCTCCGACGTATTTTCAAGAACGATTGCTTCGAAATCGGCTGGCAGGAGGTTGCGCAGCTCATCCGAAAGGAGGTGATCGTCTTGACGATCCCTTTCGCCGATAATATCGCTCCACGGCGCAATTTTCAACTCAAGTCCGAGTGGCGCGCTGGAGCGTATCAGATTTTCGATTTCGGATTCATTTCTGGCGTGACGAAGCTGGGTCACGAGCAGCTCGATCTGGGCACCCTTGGCCAGAAGAGCTTTTTCATTCTGGAAGATGAACGGCTCCGGTAGAATTGCAATGATACAAATGATGATCGTCGGTATGGGAATCGCCGCGAAGACGATGAACTGCAGCCGTATTGACGCCTTGCGGAAGCGGTCGATCATGGAGTTCATGGCGCTATCGCCACTTCCGGCGTGAAGATGTAGCCGCCCAGACGTACGGTCTTGATCAATGTCGGATTCTTGTAATCCGGTTCGATTTTCTGCCGGATCCGGCTAATGTGAACGTCGATGCTGCGCTCGACCGGACCGGCGGAGCCGGCATGGGTGTGCACGAGGATCTCATGCCGCGTCATCACCTGTCGGGGATTTCGGCAAAGCACGAGCAGCACATCGAATTCCGCCGTTGTGAGCGACACATGGACACCGTCGCTATCGATCAACTCGCGCGTGACCGGATCGATCCGCCAACCGGCGAAAATCATGACTTCCTGGCTGGGCTTGACCGGAACCGGATAGGATGAGCGCCGCAAAAGCGCTTTTATCCTTGCCAGAAGTTCTCTGGAATTGAACGGCTTGGTGACATAGTCGTCGGCGCCCAATTCCAGCCCGACGACCTTGTCTATCTCCTTCGTCAGCGCGGTCAGCATGAGGATGGGGACGGTGTTGGACGCCCTGACCCTCCTGCATATGCTGAAGCCGTCCTCGCCCGGCAGCATCCCGTCCAGAACGATAAGCTGAAATTCCTTCTTTTTCAGGATGCGGTCCATCTCGACCGCCGATCGAACGGTCTCGGCGACGTAACCGGCCTCCTTCATCAGATCGATCAGCATACCCGCGATATCCCGATCATCCTCGACGATAAGAATTCGGGCCGGGGTGAGGCCATTATATGCCATTGAATTCATGAGTTCAGCCATTTGTGTCGCCGCCCGATTGAAGAATATCCCGTCTCCAAACCTGATTGTCAGCAATAATTGTGTTTAATTTTGTTATTGCCGCTCTGTCGGGTCGAACGGCGACGTTGCGTTTTAGAACAGGGCCAGGACCGGTAAATTGGGGATCGAAGCCTGTAAACAGCCGATGCTTCTGATCAGGGGAACCAAAGCCAGCATGATCAGCCCGTCGAGCACCGTCTGTCGCAACCGGCTCGGATCGATCTCCAGCTGGTGAGCATCTTTCCATGAACGCCATCGAGGCGCGAAACGAGGAACGGATTTAAGGTACAATTCGAAGGATTCGCCGTGTATCTCGTGCAAAGCGGCTTCTTCGCGCTGAACCACCGGCCAGAATATTGCGTAGGCGACAAGAACCAGCACCAGCGCAATGGTAATGCTTCCGGTCTGGGCGCCAAGGCCGGCGGCGGCGGCAAATGAAAACAAGTAAAGGGGATTGCGGGTAACCGAATATGGGCCTGATGTGACCAGATGATCGATTTTCCGGCCGCCAATGTAAAGCGTGCTCCAGGCGCGGCCGAGAATGGCGACGAAAACCATCAGCAGCCCGGTACTCTCCAGGGCTTCGCGTTGCCATGAGCCTGGCTCGAAAACGCCTGATGTGAAGAGGAGAACGGGTGAAAAGAGAAGCACGGCAAGACGGATCCTCGTCTTGCGGCGGGACTGGATCTGGGCGAGATCGTGCGCGGAGGTAGGCAAGGTGGCCATGATATTTCCCATATGTGCGAACGGCATTCGAGTGCCGTTGATGGGGTCCATGTTAATTTGGCCCGCCGTTATCATGTGTGTCGTTGGATTGAGAAATGTTAATGCTGGTTTCCATGCGTCATGCCAACCGCCCGTCCTCGATGGTGATGATCATGTCGGCAAGATCGATGATGCGCGTGTCATGGGTCACCATCACCGTCGAGGTGCCGCGCGTCTCAGCCAACGTTTTGAGAAGGCGCACCACGTTGAGCCCGGCTTCCTTGTCCAGCGCGGCGGTTGGTTCGTCGGCGAAAACGATCTCCGGGTTTGATACCAGCGCGCGGGCGATGGCGACGCGCTGCTTTTGTCCACCGGAAAGCTTTTCCGGTAGATAATCGATACGCTCGCCGAGGCCGAGTGAGGTTAGAATATGGACCGCCGCGGCGTTCTGCTTGGCCGCATCGCCGCCCGGACCATGCACCTCAAGCCCCATCAGTGTGTTCTGACGTGCGGTCAGGCTTTCATGCAGATTATGCGCCTGAAAGATGAAGCCGAACCGGCGGCGCAACATCTCCTGCGCCGCCTCGCTCGCGCCATGCAATTCCTGTCCGAGAAGCCGGATCGAGCCTTCCTGTACCTTGCGCAGAGCTCCCATCAGTGTGAGCAAGGTCGTCTTGCCGGAGCCGGAGGGGCCGCGCATGACGGTCAGGCTGCCGCGCTCGATCGAAATCGATATGTCGAAGAGCACCTGTCTTCGGGTTTCGCCCGAGCCGAACCAATGATTGACGCCCTGAAGCCGGATGGAAGGTTCCCTGCCTGTCATCATCAGAACAAATCCGCCGGTTCAGCGCTGCGAAGGCGAAAGGTCGCGAGCATACCCGAGACCGCACAGGCAACGAAGGTGCCGGCGAGCACGGCCAATGCACGGTCCGGCGTCATGCCGAGCGGCAGGCCCGTCGCCACCGCCATGATCTGATAGGCGCCGCTCCCCAATATGACGCCGGGCACGAAGCCCAGAAACGCCATGATCAACGCCTCCTCCAGAACGATGCCGAGGAGGAAGCGGTGCGGATAGCCCATCGCCTTGAAGGTGGCATATTCCTTGATATGGGCGGCGACGTCCGATGCGAGCACCTGATAGACGATGACGAGACCGACCAAGCCGCCGATGAAGACACCGATCCCGAAGATGATGCCCATCGGCGCCTCGGTGTTCATGTAGTTGATTTCGTCGGCGACGGCCTGAGACATGGTGCGAACCTGCACCTGTTCCGGAGCAAGGCGCGCATTCAGGCGCGCGGCGACGATTGCCGGGGTCTCGCCCGGCTTCACCTGTATGAGGACATGGCTTGGTGTGCTCGTGCTGCGCTGGCGGACGAGCTGCTGAAATGTCTGGTCCGAGACGAAGAGCCCGCCATCGGCACCGAACCCGCTGCCAAGCTGGAAACTGCCCACGGCTTGAACGGTATGGCCATTGATTTCGAATGGCGGGGATTTTCCGGCTTCCGCGAGCTGGTCAATACCGGCGATTTCGCGATCGATGAGGACGTGGCCGAAAGGCGCGAGCATTGCGAGCTGGTTGCCGACCGTTGCGCCCGCGAAAGCAACGGCCTCGGGTTTCATGCCATAGACGATCAGGCTTTTGGTCGTGCTGGGGGACTGCTTCCAATCGGCATTGCCGATATAGAGCGGGGTGGCGTCGGCCACGGCTGCATCCGCAAGCGCTATATAGAGAACCCGGCGCGAGACCAGTTCGCCATTGACGAGCTGCTGGCGCAGCGGCGAGATGATGATATCGGCGCGAAACGGCGCATAGGTCATTTCGATGGTGCCGGTCATCGATGCCACCACTCCGAGCTGGACGAAGACCAGCAGGTTGGCAAACGCGATGCCGGCCACCGCCGCGAACAGACGCGCACGGTTGTGTGTGAGTTGCAGCCAGCCGATGGGTATGCGCCGGAACACAAGTTGCAGCAGGCGGGTCATTCGGCGTTCGTTCCGATCCTGCCGATGATCTCGAGATTGGTGTAGGTGCGAGCCTCGACCGAAGATTCCGCGTCGAGCGCGACGGTGACCAGAACGATGCGGGCATCGGCATTGGCGGCGGGCTCGTTGGACATCACCGATTGGCGCCCGACGATCTGCCCGATCCTGATGACCTTACCGGTCAATGGCGCGCGCAGCGCCTCAGCCGTCATGCTGACCGTCTGGTCGAGCGCGACCTTCTTGACGTCGGTCTGGTAGACTTCCAGCTCGGCGGTCATCCGCTCGACATCACCGATTGTCATGATACCGGCGGTGGACGGTTTCTCGCCGACACGCGCACGGATTTCCAGAACGGTTCCCGCCCTTGGCGCCACAACCCGCGAGGCCGCCAGATCCTCATCGGCGCGGGCAAGATTGGCGCGCGCCAGATCGACATTGCGTGCCGCCAGCACGATGTCGGATTGATTCCCGCTCTCGGCGCCGTTGAACCGCTCGACGAGCGCGGCGGTGCGACCCAGTTCCGCCGTCGCCTTGATGACGTTCGATTGCGCCTGCTGGAGCAGCGCCTGGGTCGTCACCTTGCTTTCGGCCAGCCGAGTGAGGCGGGAGAGATCCTGCTTCGCCAGAGCGAGCGCCGCTTCGGCGGAAGCGCGGGCGGCCTGCGCCTCCGCGAGGCTTGCCACGGTCGAGGCTTTCACCTGCGCAAGCGCGGCGACTTGTGCTGCAAGTGTCGACTCCGCACTTCGTTTCGCCGCAAGGAGCTGCGGCAGATTGTCGAGTTCCGCGAGGATTTGTCCGGCATCGACACGGTCGCCTTCGGGCACCAGCAGCCGGGCGATGCGTGCATCTCCCGCACCACTGGGAAGCGCCACCGCCAGCGTACCCCCATCCGGGATGAGGCGGCCGAGCGCGACGACATCGGCGGCGGCCAGGTTCTGCCCAAGGGCCGGAACATCGGAGGTATGGACCGGATCTATGCTGCCCGGCTGCGAATAAAGGCCCGCCATGAGGCCGACGCCCAGCGACGGCGCTACCAGAGCCAAGCGCCGGAGCCATATTTGACCCCGCCGTTCCGCCGGGACGGCGGGGCTTTGAGCCGCCGCCTTTCCCGGGTTTTCCAGCGGCAATACGATACCATCCTCGCCCATCTTACGCATTGGCGCGGCTTTTCTTCTCAGATTGTGCAAAACTTATTTACCCTGCACCGGACGCCGTTTGTCGGTCCATGACGGCGGCGCACCGACCTGTGAGGCGGCCATGTCGATCAAGCCGGGCGAGCGGCCAAATGCTTCGCAAGCGGCGTATTTCGGCTTTCCGCCTAGATTGGATTTAAGCTTCTGCCCAGAGGGCAGGCTCACAGGAAACCCCTTGAACGGCGACTTGCCCTTGACGAGCATCTTGGAGAAATCATCGCCGAATTTCGAGGCGAGCGAATAGGCGTCTCCTACCTGCGAGGCGCGTGCATCGTCGCCGATGAACTTCGCACCCTTGGCCCAGACCATTGCACCCAGCTGTCGGCCGTCCCGCGACGTCGCTTCCGCTTCGACCGCAAGCCCGCCAAGCCCTATCGGTATTCTCGGAACGGGAACGGATGTCGCGAACCCTGCTCCGAACGAGGTGGCAGCCGACACGCCGGCGACGGTGGCATTGGTCGGCACGATATTCGTGACGGTGGCGTGAACGGTAATATCGGCGTTTTCCGGCGAATCGACCACGGTATAACGATCGCTGACGCCGACACAGAGCGCGCGGCCGAGTGCATTGGCCACCAGACCCTGATCCGAGGACTTTTTGACGGATCGCGCGGCGGCGGGGGAAATCGCCACAGGCTCGATATAGATCGTCTTCAGCGAAGCCAGATCGGCGGGAGCGACCTTGTATTTCGCCTTGGTCATTTTCCCGTTATTCGAGGTCAAGCCGTCATAGGAAGCCAGCGTGTTCGCCTGATCGAGCGGCACGTTGGCGCAGCCGCCCATCATCAAGGCAAGAGGCCATACAAGATGGATGGCGCCGATAGACCGGCGCCGCGGCAGGTCGCCTGCCAGGCCAATACGGGAATGTGACATTTCGTGTTCCTGTTAAAAGGAGAAGGCGATGACACTCCGTTTCGGACCGCACCACTTCTGCCTGCTGCAGGAATGAGGTCTCACACCCCCTGATTAGATTGGGTTTTGAAATGTTAAGTGATGTTGCTCACTGACGCGAACGGATATTACCTTCAGAAACGTCAGGCCCGGGCCCTGTCCCGGCATGAATGCGCGCCGTCGCGGTGCGCAAGCAGGCCCCCGCGGAAGCTTCGCGCATTGTCCAGCATCCACACCCGCCAGTCCGCGCGTGTCGCGGGAGGGATCGGGGCATGCTGTTCCAGCATGGTCTTGGCCATGGCATCGAGCAGCGCACGCTTGTGACTTATTCCAGCCCCATCGGCGCTTCCTGCACACGGTCTCGCAAGGGCCGCTCTTCCATGGCGATGAGGGCTATCAACGCGATAAGAAGACCTGCGGCCGCCGCGGCGAAGACCCAGCGGTAAACGAGTGCGACATCGAGGCCATGGGCGACGAAGCTTTGCGCAAGTGTCTCCATCGTGATGTGGCTGGCGGCGCCTGCGGGAAGCCCGCCCAGGAGGATCGCGCCAAAGCCCGCCACCACGAGCGCGCCGCCCAGCGAGCGAAAGAAGTTCATGGTGGCGGTGGCCGTGCCCATCTGATGCGGTGCCACCGCGTTCTGGATCGCGACCGTGGCGACGGGCAGAACCGTGCCTAGCCCTATACCGGCGATGCCGAGGACGATTTCGAGTGCGATGACGGGGAGGCTTTTCGGCATGGCGGCCAGAATGGCGAGCGCCAGGATGGCGATGATGAGGCCGATCACTGGCATGCGCTTGTAATGCGTGACGATCGGCATCATGCGGCCCGTACCCGCCGCGCCGAACATCGTGCTCACCATGAACGGCATCAGGGCAAAACCCGACGCGCTCGGGCTGAAACCGTAGACCGTCTCAAGGTAGATCGGCAGATAGATGATCAGCCCGATGAACGTACCCATGCAGAAACAAGCAGCGACGGTTCCCATCCTCACGATCGGGTTGGCCAGCACCTCGGCGGGGATGAGGGGCTCGGGCGCGGTTCTCAGCCGCCAGATGAAGGTGATCCAGAGTGCGGCGGAGAACGCAAAGAGGCTCAGGATAAGCGGCGAACCCCAGGGATAGCTGAGCCCTCCCCAGTTGAGCGCCAGCATCAGCGATATGGCCGCGGTGGCCATCAGCGCCGCACCCAGGAGGTCAAGACGGTGAGGGCGCTCGTAATGCGGCAGCTTTTTCAAAAGCGTGCTCGTCATCCAGAAGGCGAGAAGGCCGAGCGGAACATTGATCCAGAAAATCATCGACCAATGCAGATGCTCCGCGATCAAGCCGCCCAGCAAGGGGCCGGCGATGCTCGACGTGATGAATACCGCGGCGATATAGCCCTGATAGCGTCCGCGCTCCTTCGGCGAGACAACATCGGCGATGATCGTCTGGGGCAGGGCGATCAGGCCGCCGCCGCCAAGGCCCTGCAAGGCGCGGGCGAGGATGAGCACCACCATGTTCGGAGCAAGCGCCGAGGCGATCGATCCCAAAATGAAGAGACCGACGGAGACGAGCAGCGTCACCCGTCGTCCCGCGATATCGGCCATTTTGCCGTAGAGCGGCGTGACCACCGTCGCGGTCAGCAGATAGGCAGTGACGATCCACGAGAGGAGGTGAATGTCGCCCAAATCCTGCCCGATGGTCGGCATGGCGGTGGCCACGATCGTCTGGTCGAGCGAGCCCAGCAGCATGGCGAGCATGATGCCCAGGATGATGGCCCGCGTCTCCGCGAAGGTCAGTGCCGGTTTACTGGAGGGCTGGGCCGGTTTTCGGGATGACTTCGTTTTCGCAATAGCCATGAATAGTCTTAAGCACCGTTTGCGTAGCTGTTCAGAATAAATGCAAGGTATGGCGAGTTTTACCGGATATACTTAGCTAATATGTTGCTAATATGTTTGAATAATCTATTGCGCTGTATGTTTATCAAACATGTTTATCAGACGTCATTCCTTCGGTTCCCGCTTCGTTAACGGAAGGCGGCTTTCGTTGAGGAATGTCCCGGATTGATCGTCGCCCGTGGTCGATCGGGTGAAAATCACGCGAGGACCGGGACGATATCGCAGGGGAGCTCTGGATAGGCAAAATCAGTCTGCGTGCCGCTTGTTCTTTTCCTGTTCCCTGACGGCTCGTTGACGGGTGTCGGCAGGAGGCGGCGGCTAATTTGCGGGAATGCGGCGGGCGTTGCGGAGCGGCGGCACAAAGGGAGAGGGGGGAGGGAGTTTTCGCAGCGGGTTGAAAGGTTGGAGAGAGGCTCCAGTCGGCCTGCTACGGAGAAACGACATGGCAACGGCCATTCAGAAAATTACCCTCGACCGGTCCGAAGACATTCCGTTCGACAAGCTTGAACTCTCACAGAAGAACGTGCGCAACATCAAGACGGGCGTCTCCATCGAGGATCTTGCCAACGATATTGTGTTGCGTGGACTTCTCATGTGCCTGAACGTTCGGCCGATCATCCGTGAGAATGGCGAGGAAACCGGACGTTACGAGGTGCCCGCCGGCGGCCGGCGCTATCGCGCTCTCGAACTGCTGATCAAGCAGGAGCGTATGGCAAAGACGGAACCGATACCCTGCATCGTCAAGCGCGGAGGCGTTACTTCGGTCGAAGACGATTCACTTGCCGAAAATGTTCATCGGCTCCAGCTCCATCCTCTCGAACAATTCCGTGCTTTCCAGACCTTGCACCTCCAGGGTCTCGACGAGGAGGAAATCGCTGCGCGTTACTTCGTCCCCGTTTCGACGGTACGCCAGCGCCTTCGGCTCGCATCGGTCTCGCCATGCCTGCTCGAGCTCTACGCAAATGACGAGATGAAACTCGAGCAGGTAATTGGCTTTCTCGATCACCGACGACCACGTTCGCCAGGAACAGGTCTGGGATACGGTGACGCGGTCGCATGTCCGGGAGCCGTATTACATCCGTCGGCTGCTCACCGAAACCGCGGTGCACGCCGCCGACCGACGCGCCGTCTATGTCGGCATCGAGGCCTACGAGGCGGCGGGGGGTGTTGTCATGCGTGACCTATTTGATGAGGATAATGGCGGCTGGCTCCAGGATCCGGCACTGCTTGAGCAACTCGTGTTCGAGAAGTTGAAGACCGACGCCGAGGCGCTGAAGGCCGACGAGGGCTGGAGATGGGTCGATGCCGCGATTGACTTCCCCTACGGCCATGCATCGGGTTTGCGCCGCCTCTACGGCAAGCCGGCCGCATTCACCGCGGACGAGCTTGCCCGCTTTTCCAAGCTGAAGCCGGAATACGACAGGCTCGATGCGGAGTATGCCGAGGCGACCGAATATTCCGAGGAAGCCGAGGCTCGGCTTGAGGAACTGGGCAATGAGCTGGATCAGCTGAATGAGCGCCCTTGTGTTTTTGACCCCGAAGAGGTCGCGTGTGGTGGTGTCTTCGTTTCCTTGAGCGCAAGCGGCGAACTCAAGATCGAACGCGGCTTCATCCGTCCCGAAGACGAGGCCGTCATCGAAACCGATGACAGCCATGCGGGGGATGATCATGGCGAGGGCAGCAACGCCGCCACCGCATCGATGACCGGTGGAGTCTCGATCGCAGGCAAGCCGGTTGTCATCGAGCCGATCGAGGAAGAAGATGACAAGATCCGACCCTTGGCTGATCGCGTCATCTTGGATCTGACCGCGACACGCACTGTCGCGCTCAGGAACGCACTCGCCAACGATCCGATAATGGCCTTTGTCGCCGCGCTACACGCCTTCGTCCTGAAGACCTTCTTCATCTACAGCTCGGACACGTGCCTGGACGTCACGCTGCGGAGTGCAACGTTCGGCCAGACGCAGGGGCTCGGCGAAACGGTCTGGGCAAAGGAGATCGAGCAGCGCCACGAGGCATGGGGACAGGATCTGCCAAAAGTGGCCGGCGATGTGTGGAACTATCTGGTCGCTCTCGACGATGCCAGCCGTCAGGCGCTATTCGCCCATTGTGTTTCGCTGTCGCTCAATGCCGTTATCCATCCGTGGGACCACCGGCCGGCGGCGCTCGCCCATGCTGATCAGATCGCACGCTTGATCGGTTTCGATATGATCGAGGCAGGCTGGAGGCCGACGGTCGATAACTATCTCGGCCGCGTAACCAAAGCGCATATCCTGGAAGCTGTCCGTGAAGCCAGGGGCGAGCAATCGGCGCAATCCATCGATCATCTCAAGAAGCCGGATATGGCGCGCGAAGCCGCCCGACTGCTGGAAGACAGCGGATGGCTCCCCGGACCGTTACGCCTGGCGGTCGATGCGACGTCTGGAGTCCACCCCGGCAATAGCCAGGGCGGAGGTATCGCGGATAGTACCCTCGAAGAGGTAAATGCCGACCTGCCGCTATTCCTGGCCGAGGCTGTCAAAGGCGAGGATAACGCCGCGGACGATGACGACCGCGAAGGACATCGCCATCTCGGCGCCGCGGAATAACCGGCCTCGGTCTATTCAAATCAGGTCCGGATCCGTGCCCGGCGCCGTCTTGCCATCCGGACAAGGAGAATAAGCGTGGCCGCGCCGCTCATCCTCAATGCCGTCGGGGCGGCTTCACGCTGCCGCTGATCGGTGGGTGGGGCTGCGGAAAAGGCCGTCCCGCAGCCTGATCGGTCATCTCGCTGGTCTTACCGGCAACGAAGATGAAACCCGGGACGTACGGCAAAGCGGCCTCTTTCAGCATCAATTCAAACCACTTGACCCGGCTCCGGCAGGAGACCGGGTCGCGGCCATTTCGAGGAGCATGCAAATGTTTCAATGGACACAATCCTGCTCATATGACGACAGGCAGAAGTGCCTCTTCCATTCCACCGCCCGTTCCCGGCTGAAAAAGCTGGCGGCCGAACTCCGTCTTGCTGGCGCATCTTACGACATCCGGTCCAACAAAGCGGGCATCGCGGTCAGCGGTGAGATCACGCTGTACCACGAGCAGTTCTACCTGCAGGTTGGGCAGTTCGGTCTGGCGTCTGGACACGGCATCCTGATCCGCACCTGTAAGGGGCGGAAGGGTTTCACCGGCGGGCTCAAACATTTCGTCGAGCTCCATCTGCTCGACGACATTCCCGCGCTCGCCGCCAGTGTTCGCGCCATCACTGGGATCGGGCGAGCGATCGAAGCAACACCGATGCGCGGTGACACGGCCTGACGCCTCTCAACTCACCCATCCTTGTCCACCTCCCAGCCCGATTGCCGCGCACGCGTTCAGTCGGACTCTTTCTCCCAGGAGCTTTCATCATGAACACCATGGTTTCCACTTCCATGCCGGTGCCCGCCGGCTTCAAGGTTGACATATCGCGTGGCGAGCGCATCGGTCGCGTTTCTTCCGAGTGGTTCTCGCGTCCCGACGACGAGCGATATCTGTCGCTCGGCGAGCTCCATCGAGCCGTCAAGTCCCGGGCCGCCCACGCCCGCGCCAGGACGGTGGAAAGCACCGCGATCCGCGTGGAAGCAACCCGCGACAATGCCGAGCGCATCTCCCTCATCGTTCCCGGCGAACACCAGCCGCTCGCGCCCACGCATTGGAGCTACGGACAGCTTTGCAGCCTGATCGGCGCTCCTTCCAACTATATGCGCCAGTTGCCTGCACCGCTCGCGGCGATCAATCTCCAGCACGGTCTCCTCAATAATCGCTCCGAGTCGGTGAAGACGCTGGTGATGGATGACGGTCGTGTCGCGCTGCGGGCGGTGACGGGTCCCGAGTACGGCCGCATTTGGGATCACGAGCTGATCTCGGCCGTGATGAATATCGCAGGCAACGGCACAGGCGACACGATCTGGAAAGTGCCGGGCGTACTCGACTGGTCGACAATGACCCACAACCCATTTGTGGACATCACGAGGGATACGACGACGCTTTACGCTTCGGACAGGGATGTGTTCGTATTTCTGGTCGACGACACGCGCCCGATCGAGGCTGGCCGTCTTCCGAATGGCGAGCCGGATCTGTACTTCCGCGGATTTTATGCGTGGAACAGCGAGGTTGGCTCCAAAACGCTGGGAATTGCGAGCTTTTATCTGCGCGCCGTCTGCGCCAATCGCAATTTGTGGGGCACGGAAAATTTCGAGAAAATCACCATCCGGCACTCAAAATTTGCCGCGCACCGCTTCGCCCACGAAGCGGCACCAGCGCTTGCGAACTTTGCCAATTCCTCGCCATCATCCTTCATCGCCGGCATCCATGCCGCGCGCGAACGCATCGTTGCGCGCAACGACGAGGACCGCCAGACCTTCCTGCGCCGTCGTGGTTTCTCCAGGGTCGAAACCGGCAAAATCATCGAGACGGTGCTCTTCGAAGAAGGCAGGCCGCCGGAGAGCGTGTTCGATTTCGTGCAGGGCATCACCGCGCTGGCACGCGGCAAGGCTCATCAGGACACGCGGCTGGAACTCGAAGGCAAGGCTAAAAAGCTGCTCGAGAGTGCGGCCTGAGCGTTTCCCAGAGGCCTCTTGGCCCGAAGTCATCGCCGCCGCACGGATTTTCCAGGCGGTGGCACTTTTCTTGTTTGCAAAGGCAACAGCGGTCGGCCGGCAATGTCGGCGGGTTTCAACGCGCGATCGGGGCCGGGCTTGTTTCCGTCGTCGTGTTGGAGCGCTTACCATCTGTTCGACCGGGACCTGGCGCGCCACGGCGTTCAGATCGATGTTCCCCAGGTGGGGCGGCTTCTTCGGGTCAGACCGCGCGGTTCTCGAATTCGACGACGGACGGCGTCAAGGGTTTGCATCGCCACGGCAACGTCAGGCGGCTGAAATCGGAACCCTTTCCGGGGCTCAGGGGAGTTTTGGCATCTCGCCATCTGCTACTCTCCAGACCCAGGGCGTAATCTCCGGTCTCGCTTCAATCATATCCGCGAGCGCATGCTCGTAATCGTCTCTGGCTGCCGCGGGCACGATGAACATCGCGACCGGGGCAGGTTTGTGCTCCGGCAGCGTCACCGACACAATCGGCTGCTCGCGCGACAGGTTGAAGCGCAATCCCTTGATGCTCTTGCGCTTGAGAAAGCTCAGCTTCTCAAGCAGTCGCAGCTCGTTGATATTCTCGAAAGGCAGCCAATGCTCGTTGACCACCATCAGCGCGATCTCCTCGACCGAGGCGATGCCAGCGGCCGAAATCCCGAACGTCGCGATAGCGATCAGATGGAAACCTTCATTCGAGCGCCAGAGCTCCAGCTCAGCCTCGTAACGTGCGGTCAATCGTCCCCATGCGCCGTCGTCGATCATCAGGGGGAATGGCAGATGCCGAACAACGATCTTGTGCCCCTCCCGTGCCGTGGCGAACTCCTTCACGTCAGCCACGATCAGCATCAGCTTACGCGGGCCCGGGCCAGTTGTCTGTATGCCCTTGAGCGCAGCCGCCCGGCGGGCGCCGATACCGTCCCTGTCTTCGGAATGAAAAGCCTCGGGAACGAAGAGCATGTCGTTCAGGGGCTCGCCCCTTGCTGTCATCAGCGAAGCCGCGTTGAGAAGGCTGTTACGCACCCGGCCCCAACCGCGCTTGCCGGTCCAGGTGGAGCGCCATTCAGTCAGTTCTCCAGCGTCCCACAGATAGTGCAGCATCGCCCGCAACGAGAGCTTCTTCGCTTCACCGCGGATGCCCGGTTCCGATTGTTCTGAAGAAGCAACTGGCGATGACCGAGGCCCTCTCTTCGTCAGGGAAAAGTCCAGCTTCAGGTCGGCCCTTCCGCTTGCATCGACCTGGATCGCGTTGCCAATCAGTGGTCCCAAGCCGGATAGCTCGTACGGCGGCTCATAGGATGGGCATGAAGGATCATGGTCGCGCCCGGTTAAAGGCATGCGCTTGACGAGATGCTGCCCGTCCAGCCGCGCGATATACATCGGAACGGGCGGTTCCATGCACATGCACAGCGGTCGTAGCCGCTGCTCATAGGCAGAGGGAAGAAGCTCCTCGAGCTCGGGTGAGCTCTCATTCAGCGTCCGCTCGCCGATCGTGAATTTTCGCATCTCTTTCCTCCTCACGCCGGGTCAAGAGGTAACATCGACCATATTAGGATCGATGTAACACGGACGGTATCGATTAGACTATCAGAAATTTACCAGTATAGTCGATGTTGGCCGGAAGGACGGGTGGCACGGTCCGACACCGACGTGAATGTGAGAAAGCGGCGGACAAGGAAGAGGCTGGATCAGAGCTGAGGTGCGGCTTTCGGCAGCCCTTCATGAGCGATCGACATGATCAGCCGCTTATGATCGCCGCCGCCGAACTTACCCGGCATTGCTGCAATCTGGGGGTTGGCTGGATGGAGGTTCTCACCACCAGGCAGTCCCGGCAACCCGCGCTTGACCGGTCGGGGATCGATCGGCCGGTTCAACCAGGATGATCGCCCTGGCGTGGCGCTTCTTCGTGTCGAGGAAGGAGTGGCCGGCGATCCTTTGCAGCCTGATTCAGCGTCATCGCCTGCTCGACATCTTTAGCTGGTCGCGAAGGAGATGTTTCATGCTTACCGCCACGGATCTGGCGGACTGTCTCGCACGCGATGCCGAGGCCGTCTGCCGGCATTATCTTTCCGCCGGCCGCAGAGCCGGTAATTACTGGGTCGTTGGCGACGTCGCCAACAATGAAGGCCGCTCACTCTATGTGCATCTAGTGCGCGCGATGCCGAGGCTGTCTGTCGGCATTATCTTTCCGCCGGCCGCAGAGCCGGTAATTACTGGGTCGTTGGCGACGTCGCCAACAATGAAGGCCGCTCACTCTATGTGCATCTAGGCGGCCCCCGCAAGGGTCGGTGGACAGATGCCGCAACCGGGCAATATGGCGATCTGCTCGATCTTGTGCGGGAAACCTGTGGGCTGGTGGATTTCCGCGATGTTGCCGATGAGGCGCGGCGCTTCCTCAGCCTCCCTTTATCCGAACCGGCGTCGTCCCGTGGGGACGACGCCCCCGATCCATCGCCGGTCAAAAGACCGGCGGCCGAGCGGGCGAGACGTCTATTTCGTATGACACGGCCGCTCGCGGGAACGCTTGCCGACAGCTATTTGCGACAGCGCGCCATCCCGCGGGCCTCCCTGCATCCGGCCCTGCGGTTCCATCCGTCCTGCTATTACCGGGATCTCGCAACCGGCCGAATGGGCGGTTTTCCCGCCCTGATCGCCGCCGTGACCGATGCCTCCGGTTCCATCACCGGCGTGCATCGCACTTATCTTGGGTTCTCCGGGACCGATCCGGACAGCGTCGGCAAGGCGAAGGTTGACACACCCCGCCGCGCGCTCGGCCACCTGCTCGGCAATGCCGTGCGCTTCCGCTTCCCCCTCCATGGTCCCGTCCCGGTAATGGCGGCGGGCGAGGGACTCGAGACCATGCTGTCGCTTGTCACCGTGATGCCCGGCATGCCGATGGTCTCGGCGCTGACGGCCAATCACCTCGCCGCCTTCCGGCTTCCGGCCGGATGCCGGCGTCTCTACATCGCCGCTGACGCCGACGCCGCCGGCAGGCATGGCATCGAGGAATTGAGCCTCCGCGCACAGGCGGCGGGGATCCTGCCGCTCGTGCTCGCTCCGGAGCTCGGCGACTTCAACGACGACCTGCGTCGGCTCGGTCGCCGCTGACGCCGACGCCGCCGGCAGGCATGGCATCGAGGAATTGAGCCTCCGCGCACAGGCGGCGGGGATCCTGCCGCTCGTGCTCGCTCCGGAGCTCGGCGACTTCAACGACGACCTGCGTCGGCTCGGCCCCGACCGGCTTATGGCGCATCTGCGAGCGCAACTCGTTCCCGAAGACGCGCTGGCCTTCCTCTCTGCCTGAACCGGCCGTACGGAAAAGCGAGGGATACGCGGCGTGGGGTAAGGCCGGTTCTTGCCGGTCCTCGTCGGTGAGCGGGCGCCTGCGGCCTGCCGGAAGGCGCCTCGTACCATGCGGGGGCGGGCCTTCAGCGGGTCAGTCGGGTTTCTTCCCCGCGCCGGCAGAGCCGGCGCTCCTCGCGGGTCAAGAAACCCTCTTGTTCCCGCCCGGCGCTTCGCTGGGCCGCGGCGCAAGGCGCCGCGGTTCCGGCCCGCCCCCACATGAACAGAGATCGCCGTCAGGCCGCGAGAGGCGCGGCCGCAACCGATGGAGATCATCATGAACCTGACCTTGCCCCTCGACGACGCCTTCGAGCCCCACCATTCATCCTCCCCGACCGACCGCTTCATCTACGAGATGCAGATTTATGGCCATCGCCCCTTCCAGGACGGGCCAGATCCGCGTCCGCTGCCCGAGGAGCCAGTCATCCAGTCCGCGCTAACCACGGTCTTCGATGCGCTGTTCGAGATGCTCGGTGACACGCGGCTGGAGCCCGATCTCGAAGACCTGCTGTGGTCGACGGTCAATCTGTTCCACCGCGCCAGCGAGCGCATCCAGCGCGAGCTCCACCACAACGAGGATGCCCAGCGCATCGGCCAGCGCGAGCAGGACGGTAGCGAAGTGAAGAGCGTCGAGCTTGAGCGCCGCATCGCCGAAGGCGTCACGCTTCTGGAGCGCCGCAACGCCTTCGAGTTCATGCGCGACTATGCGGCCGACCTGTTCGAAGCTCAATGCGGTTCGGCATGGCGACCGCGCACCGGCTCGAAGGTCAGCCACGTCAACATGACCGCGGCAATGATCGACAGTCGCGACTTCCTTTCCGCCCGCCGCCACGCCGAGACGGAAGTTCTCATTCCTGCTGGCACCAAGATCGCCTTCGGCGGTGGCGTCGACTACAATGATCACGAAGCGATCTGGGATGCGCTCGATCGTGCCCGAACAAAGTTCCCGGACATGGTGCTGTTGCACGGCGGCTCGCCGAAAGGGGCCGAACGTATCGCCGCCTGCTGGGCCGAGACCCGCAAGGTGACGCAGATTGTCTTCAAACCGAACTGGACGAAACATGCCAAGGCGGCTCCCTTCCGGCGAAACGACGACATGCTCCAGGTCATGCCGATCGGCATCATGGTCTTTCCGGGCTCCGGCATCACCGGCAACCTCGCCGACAAGGCCCGCCGGCTTGGCATTCCGGTCTGGCGCTTTGGAGGAGACGGCGCGTGAGCACCGTTTTCTTGGAATTCTGGAAAATATGGATCATATGGAGACCAACAAAAAGAGTACGGCATGCGGCACTTCACGACAGGCGATCTCAACAAGCAGGTTGGCGACGTCACCGACGCCGCCAGCCGCGAACCCGTTGTCCTCACGAAGCACGGGAAACCCCGCTTCGTGTTGATGAGCTACGAGCACTACGAGCGGATGCGCACCGGCGGAGACCCGCGTCGTGCTTATCTTGCCTCCGAGATGCCGGAGGAACACAAGGAGCTCGTCGCCGCGGAGACCGACAGACTGGCGCGCGGCGAGGGGTATGACGATGAGCCGTGAGCCCGGTCAGGTCATCGTCTAAAGCCATCGGAGATACTTTGGAAAGAGGCAAGGTGGAATGAGCGCCGATCCTCGCCGGGTGGGCCGCGCGGACAGGTCCAAGGCACGAGGCCCGACTGGCATGCGGGAGACCTCCGTGGCGCTGGCCTGTCCAAACCCGAAGCCGGCCCTTCGGGGAGCCGGTTCGGCTCGTGCTATTCCGGGATAGTCCAGAGGATGGCTTTGTTGCCTCGCCTGCCGCCCGCGCGGTGCGAATTGTCGAAGATCGCGGCGGCTCCAGGCGTTTCGCGCCGAACAAGTGACGTATTCGACCCCCCGGCGTGACCGTCCTGAACCAGCCGCCGGGTTCGACCGCCGGGGCTTATTGAAGAGCACGGGTAACCAGGAGAGCCTTCGCGCGCCTTTTTCTGACCGCGGGTGACGACGGGCAATGACGGGGTAGCGAATCCCGCCGCTCCCGCGATCATGGTGCATTGTGGAGAGCGGGATCGTGGCGGCCTGGTGTGCGTCGCCATCGGTTACATCCGGCTCATTCCCGTGTTATGTCGCCTTGTAGAGGACCGCCTGCTTACCGCGGTCAACCCCCGCTGGGGGTACGCTCGACAAAAATCCAGGAAAATTCGATTTCGGTTTTATGCCCGCAGGCCAGGCACTTTCCCTCCCACAAGCGGGGCCCTGGAGAAAGTGCGGCCGGCTTACCACGGCAAATAGAATTTTCCTGGATTTATGCCGAGTGACCGCAGCAGGACGGCCCTCTCCTTTGACGCCATCGGGAATGGTCCCGATGCAACCGAAGGAGAAGTACAATGGCATCCACAATCGCAAACCTCACCACCAAGGCTGATGGCTCGATGGAAGGCATC
>NZ_LNTU01000001.1:1425000-1479410 GCF_001558695.1 Paramesorhizobium deserti | reverse complement strand
CCAAATGGCAGCCTTGAATCAAAATTGGATTCCGCAGTCAACCTTTGTCCACGAGCGCTAGTGCGAGTTCATGCTGAAGCGCGACTTGCGGGCTGTCGCGGTCATTGTGCAAAATCCTGCGATAAGCCGCTTCAGTCATCTATTTGGCTCGTTCCAGATGGCTTTGATGGGAGGCCGTCCACATCATCAAGCCCGTATTTCTTTTCACATGAAAGTGCCCCGCTGCTTCAGAAAACAACACGTTTCTGGCTCCTGAAGCGTCTCTATCCTACACACAAAACCGAAAATCGCCTGTCTTTGTAGGTCGGAGTACGAAGGGCTTACTTAGCTTGTTGTAAAGGCTGGTTTCCTGCCTTTTTTAATCATCCCCGTTGGCGACACGAATGGTTTCGCCGCGAGAAACGGGGACCATCGTGACACACCATCACCATCATGACCGAGACATGATCTCTCGCAGCGTGCGGATGCTGCGCACGGCGCTTGGACCTTCGATCGTTCGCCACCTCGAAGACCCCGCCATTGTCGAGGTGATGCTGAACCCGGACGGCCGCCTGTGGGTGGATCGGCTGAAGGACGGTATTGCCGATACCGGCGATACACTATTGCCGGAGGACGGCGAACGGATCGTCCGGCTGGTCGCCCATCATGTCGGCGCGGAAGTCCATGCGGGCAGTCCTCGCGTTTCAGCCGAGCTTCCCGAAACGGGCGAGCGGTTTGAAGGTCTCCTGCCGCCTGTCGTCACGGCGGCCGCCTTCGCCATCCGTAAGCCGGCCGCGGCTATCTTCACGCTCTCCGATTACGTCACCGCCGGCATCATGACTCAGGCGCAAGCTGACGTTCTGCGCATCGCTGTCGAAAAGCGGAAAAATATTCTGGTCGCCGGTGGCACGTCCACCGGCAAGACCACGCTCACCAACGCGCTGCTGGCCGAAGTCGCCAAGACCGCCGACCGCGTGGTGTTGATCGAGGACACGCGGGAACTGCGATGTGCCGCACCCAACCTGGTTGCCATGCGGACCAGGGACGGCGTGGCCTCGCTCTCCGATCTGGTGAAGTCGTCGCTACGTCTGCGGCCCGACCGCATCCCGGTCGGCGAGGTACGCGGCGCGGAAGCCCTCGATCTCCTGAAGGCATGGGGTACCGGCCATCCCGGCGGGATCGGCACGATCCACGCCAATACCGCTATCGGCGCGTTGCGTCGGCTTGAACAGCTCGTGCAGGAAGTCGTGATTACGGTCCCGCGTGCGCTGATCGCCGACACCATCGACGTGATCGCCGTTCTCTCCGGCCGCAGCTCAGCCCGCCGCCTTTCCGAAATCGCCCTCATGGACGGAATCGATCCCGTCACCGGCGACTACCGCACCCTTTCAGCTCAACCTCCTTCTGATCGTCAACCGCCCCCGAAAGGAGAAGACGCATGAACACGCTTGCCCTGTCCATACCTTCCATCCCTCGCCGTTTCCGCACCCGACTTGCGCACGCGACAGCGCTCGCGTCCGTCACATCGCTGATGGCGGCACCTGCTCACGCTTCCGGCTCCTCGATGCCTTGGGAAGAACCGCTGCAACAGATTCTGGAGAGCATCGAAGGCCCGGTTGCCAAGATCGTCGCCGTCATCATCATCATCGCCACCGGCCTTGCTCTGGCCTTCGGCGATACGTCGGGCGGTTTTCGCAGGCTGATCCAGATCGTCTTCGGCTTGAGCATCGCTTTCGCGGCGTCGAGCTTCTTTCTGTCTTTCTTCTCGTTTGGCGGCGGAGCGCTGATCGCATGACGGTCTTCCCTGCCGAACGGGATGAGGTGCGTGGCTTCTTCGCACCGGTCCGCCGGGCACTGACCGAGCAGATATTGCTCGGCGGCGCTCCCCGTGCCACCGCCATCGCCAACGGCACGCTCGCTGGGGCGGTTGGCCTTGGTCTTCGCCTCTGGATCGCCGGGCTGGTGATCTGGGCCATCGGCCATTTTGGCGCCGTCTGGGCCGCACGGCGTGACACGCAATTCGTAGACGTCGGTCGCCGTCACCTGCGCTATCCGGCGCACATGGGCGTGTAAGGGGCGACCGGCGATGCTCAATCTCTCCGAATACCGAAAGAAGAATGCCGGCCTTGCCGACTTCCTGCCCTGGGCGGCACTGATTGCACCCGGCATCGTTCTGAACAAGGACGGCAGTTTCCAGCGCACGGCCCGTTTCCGTGGTCCCGATCTCGACAGCGCCACGCCTTCCGAACTGATCGGCACCACGGCGCGGCTCAATGGCGCGCTACGCCGTCTCGGTTCCGGTTGGGCGATCTTCGTGGAAGCGCAGCGCAATCCCGCGACCGAATATCCGACAAGCCTGTTTGCCGATTCCGCATCGGCCCTGCTGGACGTGGAACGCCGGGAACAGTTTGAAGAATCCGGGTTGCTCTACGAAAGCAGCTATTATCTCACCTTCGTCTGGCTGCCGCCCGCCGAAGAAAGCTCGCGGATGGAAGGCTGGCTTTACGAGGGCCGCGAACATTCCGGTCTCGATCCGTGGGAATTGCTCAAGGGCTTCATCGACCGTACTGGCAGGGTATTGCATCTGGTCGAAGGTTTTATGCCGGAGGCGGCGTGGCTCGATGACGGCGAGACGCTGACCTATCTCCATTCGACCATTTCCACGAAACGCCATCGTGTCCGGGTTCCCGAAACGCCGATGCACCTCGACGCGCTTTTGGCCGATCTGCCTTTGGCTGGCGGTTTGGAGCCAAGGCTGGGCGAGTTCCATCTTCGCACGCTGACCGTGATCGGTTTCCCGACCGTCACATTTCCCGGCATTCTCGACGACCTCAATCGTCTGGCCTTCATGTACCGTTGGTCCACGCGGGCGATCATGCTCGACAAGACCGACGCGACCCGGCTGGTAACGAAGATTAGGCGGCAATGGTTCGCCAAGCGCAAGTCGGTCGCCGCAATCCTCAAGGAAGTCTTGACCAACGAGCAATCCGTTCTTCTGGATTCGGACGCGGCCAACAAGGCGGCGGACGCCGATGCGGCCTTGCAGGATCTCGGCTCCGATCAGGTAGGCGAGGCTTACGTCACGGCTACCGTCACGGTCTGGGACGCCGATCCCCGTATTGCCGACGAAAAGCTCCGCCTCGCGGAAAAGGTCATCCAGTCCCGAGACTTCACGGCCATCGTCGAGACGGTCAACGCCATCGAGGCATGGATGGGCAGCATTCCCGGCCATGTCTATGCCAATGTCCGGCAACCGCCGATTTCGACCCTGAACCTCGCCCATATGATGCCGTTATCCGCAGTATGGGCAGGTCCGGAGATGGACGAGCATCTCGGCGCCCCGCCGCTGTTCTACGCCAGGACCGATGGCGCGACACCGTTCCGCTTCTCGCTGCATGTCGGCGACGTCGGCCATACGATGATTGTCGGCCCGACAGGTGCGGGCAAGAGCGTGTTGCTCTGCCTCATGGCCTTACAGTTCCGGCGCTATGAGCGCAGCCAGGTCTTCGCCTTCGACTTCGGCGGCAGCATCAGGGCCGCAACACTGGCCATGGGCGGCGACTGGCAGGATTTGGGCGGCGCGCTCACCGGCGACACGGCGCTCCTCAACACTGTGTCGCTCCAGCCGCTGGCCGGAATTCACGACACACCGGAACGGGCATGGGCGGCTGACTGGCTGGTTGATATTCTCGCCCGCGAAGGCGTGGAGATCACGCCCGACGTCAAGGAACATCTCTGGACGGCGCTCACATCTCTTGCTTCCACGCCGGTCGTGGAACGGACCATTTCCGGCCTTGCCGCATTGCTGCAATCAAACAGCCTCAAGCAGGCGCTTCGCCCCTACTGCATCGGCGGTCCTTATGGCCATCTGCTCGACGCGGAGATGGAATGGCTCGGTTCCGCGTCGGTACAAGCCTTCGAGACCGAAGGGCTGGTCGGAACCGGAGCGGCCCCGGCAGTGCTCTCCTATCTGTTTCACCGGATCGAATCCCGCTTCGGCGGTCGCCCAGACCTCCTCATTATCGATGAAGGCTGGCGCGCTCTGGACGATGGTGGTTTCGCGGTAAAGATCAAGGAATGGCTGAAGACACTGCGCAAGAAAAACGTCTCCGTCATCTTTTCCTCGCAATCGCTCGCCGACATCGAAGCTTCACCGATCGCGCCGGTGATCGTCGAAAGCTGCCCAACCCGCATCTTCCTCGCCAACGAACGGGCCGTCGAACCGCAGATCGCCGCCGTCTATCGCCAGTTCGGCCTCAACGACAGACAGATCGAGATTATCGCCCGTGCCACGCCGAAGCGGGATTATTACTGCCAGTCCCGGCGCGGCAACCGCCTGTTCGAGCTTGGCCTTGGTTCTATCGCGCTCACGCTTTGCGCCGCATCCGACAAGACCGCCCATGCGCTGATCGACGCACTCATGAAGGACGGCGCGAGGCCGTATTTCCTCGAAGCGTGGCTTGAGGCCAACGGCCTGCGCTGGGCGGCCGATCTCATTCCCGACCTCACCAACGTCACCGCCAGTGCGACCAGCACGGCTGGTACAACCCGTCCGGCCAGCGCCAATGAGGACGGTCCTGCATGGGCGGGCAATGACCCTGCCGCAAACGATCCGTCACCCGAAGAGGAGTTTCCGCTATGAGGAATAGCGCCCGTTCCCCGTATACTCGCGTTCTGGCCTGCGCCGTGAGTGCTTCCGCGATCCTGCTTCCCGTCACCCTGCCGCTGGTCGTCATCCCGTTCGGGGCGGCTCCGGCGCTGGCGTGGAAGATCGTCTATGACCCGACGAACTACTCCCAGAACCTGCTTTCCGCCGCCCGCGCGCTGGAGCAGATCAACAATCAGGTGACGTCTCTCGCCAACGAGGCGCAGATGCTCATCAACCAGGCCAAGAACCTGACCAGTCTACCGACTTCGCTCCTGTCGAAGATCGAAGGCAATTTCTCCGAAATGAAGTCGCTTCTCGATGAGGCCGACCAGCTCGCCTACAATGTCCAGACTATCGAGACACAGTTCAACGCCAGCTATCGCGATTTCGCGACCAGTGACCGTACCGCATCGCAACTGGTCTCTTCGGCGCAACAGCGCTGGCAGCAGTCCGTTTCCGCCCTCGAGCATTCCCTGAAGGTCGGCGCCGTCGCAGTCGGCAATATCGAAGGCACGAGAGCACAGACCAGCGAGCTTGTCAGCGCCAGCCAGTCTTCAGTCGGCGTGCTTCAGGCGACGCAAGCCGGCAACCAGCTTCTCGCCGTACAGGCCAGGCAGATTTCCGACCTCACCGCCATGCTGGCAGCCCAGGGTCGCGCCAGCGCGCTCGAACAGGCACGGCAGGCCGCGGCACAGGAACAGGCCCGCGAGCAGTTCTCGCGCTTCATGAGCGGCACTGCCTATTCGTCGTCGAGCGTCCGCATGTTCCACGATTGAGGAGCTTCAGACGATGGACCTGAAGATCGCCGCCCGGATGATTGCCGTCTTCGCCATCGGCGCGGGGCTGACCGCCGCCATCACGGCCCTGCATGACGATGAAGACAGGTTCGATGTGCGAGCCCCCCGCATCGCGCGTCCGGGCGGCGACCCCGCCAGCAGAAGCGAGCTCATTCGTTGCCGTGACCTGGGCGCTGCGGCACGCGCAGACGCCGCCTGCCACAAGGCATGGGCGGAGAACCGCCACCGCTTCTTCCAGTTCAACAGGCCGGATCGGCCGACGCCGCCCAGGGCGAGCGTGGAGGCTGGGCATGAATAATGTCGGCGTGATCGATCGTTTCCTTGAGACGTTCACCAGCTATATCGACACTGGCTTCGGCCTCCTGTCCGGTGAGGTTGCGTTCCTGACTTCAACGCTGATCGTCATCGACATTGTGCTCGCCGGCCTGTTCTGGGCGTGGGGCGCCGACGAGGACATTATCCAGCGGCTCGTGAAGAAGACCCTCTATATCGGCTTCTTCTCCTTCATCATCGGCAACTTCAACAACCTGGCAAAGATTGTATTCGAGTCTTTCAGCGGGCTTGGCCTGAAGGCTGGCGGTTCCAGCCTGTCGGGATCGGAACTGTTGCAGCCCGGCCGCGTGGCGCAGGTCGGCCTTGACGCCGGCGAACCGATCCTGACCGCCGTGGGCGAACTGACCGGCTACATTTCCTTCTTCGAGAACTTCATCCAGATATTCGTGTTGCTGGTGGCATGGATCGTTGTGCTGATCGCCTTCTTTGTCCTGGCGATCCAGATTTTCGTGACGCTGATAGAGTTCAAGCTGACGACGCTTGCGGGTTTCGTGCTGATCCCCTTCGCACTGTTCAACAAGACGTCGTTCCTCGCCGAAAAGGTGCTCGGCAACATTGTCGCCTCCGGCGTCAAGATTCTGGTTCTCGCCGTGATTGTCGGCATCGGCTCCGGCCTCTTCAGCGAGTTCACCGCCGGCTTTTCCGAACAGCCGACAATCAGCGAAGCTCTGTCGCTGGTGCTCGGCGCGCTCTCACTCATGGGCCTGTCGATCTTCGGCACTGGCATGGCCACCGGCCTTGTCTCCGGTGCGCCGCAGCTCGGCGCGGGTGCGGCGGTCGGGACCGGCCTTGCCGTCGCCGGTATCGGTGCTGCCGGTTTCATGGCTGGAAAGGCCGGTTTGGGTGCCGCTGTAAGCGGGGCCGGCGGAGCCGCCCGTGGTGGTGCTGCCTTGGCCGGCGGCGTCAGGACCGCTTACGGTCTCGGCGATGCTTCGGCGGGATCGACCGGGACCGGCGGCGGTGCTGCCGGTTTCGCGGCGATCGCACAGGCCGGTACCGGCCTTGCCATGAACAAGGGCAGGGATGCGGCGTCTCGCGCCGGTGAATCCTTGCACTCCAGCTACCGTTCCGGTCAGGCCGCTGCATGGAAGGCTACCGGCGGCAAGAACGAGGTCGATCCGGGCGGCTGCGGCGCCGCGGCCAATGATCCGAACCATGCCAGGGCCCAATACTCAAGGGTCGTTTCCGGCTCCAATAGTTCTCCGCAATCCGCATCAGCGCCCGACTGGGCGCAGCGGATGAAGCGCAACAGCACCATCAACCATGGCGTCAGCACTGCCGCCCACACGGTCCGTTCCGGCGATTACGGCGGCGGTTCAATGTCCGTTTCCCTCAATCAGGATGATCGCACATGAATATCTTCAAGCGTCCTTCCGTGCGCTATGCCCGCACGCCCGAACCCGAAACACCCTATCAGCGCGCCGGACAGGCATGGGACGAACGGATCGGTTCGGCCCGCGTGCAGGCGAGGAACTGGCGGCTCATGGCTTTCGGATCGCTGATCCTTACGGCCGGATTCGCTTCTGCCCTCGTCTGGCAGTCCACGCGCGGCACCGTGGTTCCGTGGGTAGTGCAGATCGACCGCTTCGGCGAGGCACAGGCCGTGGCCTCCGCCGTGGCCGACTATCGGCCGACCGATCCGCAGATCGCCTGGCATCTGGCCCGTTTCATCGAACAGGTTCGCGGCATTCCGGCTGACGCTGTGATCGTCCGGCAGAACTGGCTTCGCGCCTACGAGTTTACCACGGATCGCGGTGCGATCGCGCTCAACGATTTTGCGCGGGCGAACGACCCGTTCACGAAAGTCGGCAAGACGCAAATCTCGGTGGAGATTTCCAGCGTCATTCGCGCCTCTCCGGATTCGTTCCGCGTTGCATGGGTGGAGCGCACCTACGAGAAGGGCCAGCTTTCCGGCACCGAACGCTGGACGGCCATCTTGACCGTCGTGATCCAGCCGCCACGCACCGCTGAAAAACTCCGCGCCAATCCGCTTGGCGTGTTCGTCAACGCAATCAACTGGTCAAAGGAGATGGGACAGTGAGAGGGGCAGACAGGAAAAGAGCATTCGTGCTGGCGGTAATGCTGGTATCGGCAACCGCGTTTGCCGGTTGCGCGAAGAAATATATCCCACCGGAAATCGACTATGACGACGCGGCTCCGGCCATACGGACAACCGATCCGGTTGCGCCGGTCAAGGTGGTCGAGGTTCCCAAAACGCTTCCGCTGCCCGGACAGTTGAAGCCGGCCGATGGCAGCAAGAAGACCGCCGAAGCGGCCGACCCGAAGGCGCGGATCAGCGCCGCCAACGAGGCGGCCCGAATGCAGCCGATCCGCAACGGTTTCATCAACGCCGTGCAGGTTTATCCCTTCGCCGTCGGCGCGCTCTATCAGGTCTATGCCGCGCCCGGTCAGGTGACGGATATCGCGCTTCAGCCCGGAGAAACCCTGGTCGGCTCCGGCCCAGTCGCGGCCGGCGACACGGCGCGCTGGATCATCGGCGACACCGAGAGCGGGACGGGTACCACTAAACAGGTCCATATCCTCGTGAAACCGACGCGGCCGGATCTCCAGACCAACCTTGTCATCAACACCGACAGGCGCACCTATCACCTGGAACTGCGCTCGACGGAAAGCACCTACATGGCATCCGTCTCATGGCAATATCCAGCCGACCAGCTCATTGCGCTGCGCCGCCAGAACGCGTGGGCGGCGGAGCTTCAGCCTGTTGCCAGCGGCGTGGACATCTCGAAGCTGAACTTCCGGTACAGGATCGAGGGTGACAGCACGCCGTGGCGGCCGCTGCGGGCCTTCGATGATGGAAGCAAGGTCTATATCGAGTTTCCATCCGGCATCGGGCAGGGCGAAATGCCGCCGCTCTTTGTCATCGGCGGATCGGGCAATTCCGAACTGGTGAACTATCGCGCCCGCCAGAACTACTATGTCGTGGACCGCCTGTTCGCGGCCGCGGAACTGCGCCTTGGCGACAAGGACACGCAGAAGCGTGTTCGCATCGTCCGCACCGATGGCCGGCCGGTGGCGGCGAAACGGACGGCTCTCTTCTCGCGGAGCAGCAACCGATGAACGGGACGACGAAATCACCGGAAACGGACATTGCCGCGCAATTGCGCCTGCGGCCAGAACCGCCGCGTGTCACGCGGCTTTCACGGAAAGTCCTGATCGGTGCCGGCGGCGTGGCGGGCATCGTCATTGCAGGCGCTCTGTTCTGGGCGCTCGACACCAGTAGGCGCGGCAGCCAGTCCGCGACGGAACTCTACAACGTCGATAATAAGACGCCTGCCGATGGGCTGGCTGGTCTGCCGAAGGACTACACCAATATCCCGAGACTCGGGCCTGCCCTTCCGGGCGATCTTGGCCGCCCGATCCTACGGGCGCGGGAACAGGGCAAGCCGGTTGCCGCGCCGAATATCCAGACGCCCCGCATCGATCCGGAAGAACAGCGCCGCCTTGCTGAGATCGAAGCGGCGCGGCTGGCAAAGCTGTTCACCGACAGCCGGGGAGAGAGGACAACGGGCAATCACGAGGTTGCATCCGCGATGTTGCCGACAGGCTCCGGCGTTGATCCGGCGACCGGGGGCCCTCTTCGCGCCGAAACCTCGCCGCTCGATTCCGGTTCGGCGCAGAACATGCAGGACCGCAAGCTGGCATTCGTCAACGCCGAGGCTGACCGGCGCACCGTCAGCGCCGGCCGCGTGCAGGAGAAGACGTCACCCTACGTTGTGCAGGCCGGAACCGTCATTGCCGCCGCACTGATTACCGGCATCAAATCCGATCTTCCCGGCCAGATTATCGCGCAGGTCACGGAACACGTCTATGACAGCCCGACCGGAAACCATCTGCTGATCCCGCAAGGTTCCCGCCTGATCGGCCAGTACGACAGCCAGGTCGCGTTCGGCCAGTCTCGCGTTCTCCTGGTCTGGAACCGGCTTATCATGCCGGACGGCACATCAATTGTGCTAGAACGCCTTCAGGGTGGCGATCCCCAAGGCTTCTCCGGTCTTGAGGACGGTGTCGACTACCATTGGGGCCAACTGTTCAAAGCCGCTGCCCTATCCACGCTACTTGGCATCGGCACGGAAATCGGTTCCAGCAATGACGAGAATGAAATCGCCAAGGCGATCCGCGAAAGCGCGCAGGATACGGCTTCCGACATCGGCCAGCAGATCGTGCGCCGCCAGCTCACCATTCAGCCGACACTTACCATCAGGCCGGGTTTTCCGGTGCGCGTGATTGTTCAGCGGGATTTAGCAATACAGCCGTGGGGCACGGCCAAGGAGCGTATATGACGAAGCTGAAGCTCTCAGCAATTCCGGACGACAAGCCAGTAAAAATCACCGTCGAGCTTCCAGCGGAGGTGTTTCGCGACCTGCAAGCCTATGCCGCCATCCTTGCCAAAACCGCTGGTGACACGACATCGCCTGATCCGTCCAAGCTCATCGCCGATGCTCCGGCGATTCATGGCGGCCGATAAAGGCTTTTCCAAAGCCAGGAGATCTGAAGGAGCCGGGCTGTGAAACGCCTTCAAGGTCTATTGTGAGCCACCGCGACATAACGCTCGCGAAGCAGACCGAGAAAGCTCTTCAATGCCGGATTCGTATTGTCGGAACGCCAATGCGCAAGGTAACGGACCCGCGTGGAACGCTCGTTACCGCGGATTTCCCGGTAGACTATATCAGGATGGCCGATGCCGGCATCCGCCTCATAGACAAGTGCAATTCCGTCACCTCTACGGACAAGCCCAAGCAGGGAATCCCGGCCTACGTCATGATGGACAATCCGGCTTTCATGGGCGCCGATATTCGCGCGCAGCAGGTCGCGTAACTCATTGCCCGGTTCATGGCGACGAAGAATGATCCGTTCCATCGCAAGGTCCTGCCACGCGATAACCGATTTATCCGCAAGAGGATGATCGGCGCGCAGCGCCGCAAGGATACGCTCGCGCCAGAGCGGCAGGCTGGAATCGCCCGCACTGGCTTGGGATGTCGAAATTTTCACGTCGATTGCGTGATTGTTTAGTGCAACCGACAATTCCGATCGCGGCGCTTCCAGAAATTGCAGGGCGATCTCGGGGTGAAGGCCAATGAACTGTCGGACAATATCGCAGAGTTCACCTTCCAGCATGGACACATAGAGGCCGATGGAAAGGCTTCCGTTCGCTCCGCGGCGCGCCGTGTCGGCCAAAGTGAGGACGCTTTCGAGATCGGCAATCACGCGGCGAACGCCCTGAAGGAAATCGGCGCCTTCCGGAGTCGGTGTCACCCCGTTACCGTTGCGGCGGAATATCGTGATGCCGACAGAGTCTTCCAATGCCCGGATTCTTCGGCTGACCTGGGAATAATGCGTATTCAGTCTCCTGCCAGCACGAATGAAGCTCCCCTCCTCCGCGGCGATCAGGGCCTGGCGAAGCTGCAATAGCTGGACGTAGTTCAGCACGGCACTCCCCTCAACATTGAAGCTGACTGATCCATCCCACCTCCAAAATAGAATGGAAGCGCCAAACCATTCCTGTTCCAATGTCCTCTCAATGACCCCTCTCCGTATGATTGCGCTATTTGGCGAGATCTGAAACGAGGCCAACTGCCGTGGTTCCACGTGTCGCGCTCGCCCATTCGGCGCGGGGCCGGCATGATCAACAGCCACATAAGCATATTCTAGAAGGCGCAGGGCAACTATATCCAGGCAAACCTCCCAGTCTTTCCAGAACACCCATTCAGCGCGTATCTGCCTGGAATGAAAAGCGGGATCGCGGGTGCGGGTCCGATACGTTATCCATAAGCGGCGCGAATCTCCTGTCTGATGCGGTCGATGGCGGAACACAGGCCGCGGACCTCTTCCTGGCTGTGGGCCGAGGTCAGACAGATCCGCAGCCCTGCCTGTCCTCTGGCGACGGTGGGAAAGAAAATAGCGGAGGCATAAAGCCCTTGCCGCAAAAGGCTCCTCGCCGCCGCGATGGCCAGAAGTTCGTCATCAAAGTGAACGGTTCTGATGGGCAGTGATGATCCGTGCTGGGCGGTGTGAATAAGGCTGTCGAACAGGGCGATCCGCTGCTGCAAGGTTTCCTGCAACTGGCTGAGTTCCGGCGTGCGGTGCAGCTCGGCCGATGCCAGGGCGGCACCGATGGACGCTGTGTCCAGGGATGCCGAGAAGGCATGAGCGATGGCGAAGCGGCGGAAAAGCGTCTCCTGCAGGGCGGTGCCAAGCATGAGCATACCTCCTGACGCTCCAAAGCCTTTCCCCAGGGACGTGGCAATAATGGTTCGCTCGCCAAGCTCGCCGATCCGCGATTTGACAAACCCCTCGCCGCGCTCTCCGAAGAGCGATACACCGTGGGCATCATCGACATAAAGAAACAGCCCATATTTTTCCTGCAACCGGACGAGCTCGTTTATGTCAGCGCTGCCACCCATGGAGTAAACGCCATCGCAGATATAGGCAACGGCCTCGTTCTCCAGGCAAATACGCTCAAGAGCTGCCATGTCGTTGTGCTGAACGGTCTCCACTTGGGTTTCCGCGGCAACCGTACCCTTGTGATAGGCAAGCGTCGCATGCGCCAATCTGTCAAATACCATCACCGGTTTGACGCCGCCGGTAAGATGACCAGAGGCAATCAGAGGCAAGGCGCCCATGTTCGCGGCGAGTACGGTTGTGTAGGTGATGACCCGCGCATTGAACAGCTCTGAGAGGCGTTCTTCCAGCGCGCCAAGTCCGGCAAAATTCAGTCGTGTTCTGGCGCATGACCAGTGGAGAGCGCCCGCTTCACGGAGGGCGCGTACCGCGCCATCGACAATGGCCGGATGATTATCAAGGCCCAGATAGGAGCAACGGACGAAATCGACGACGGTCTCTCCATTGTAATTGAGCCGGACCGTGCGTCCGGCGGACGGATGCGCATAGAGCGCCATCACGCCCTGATAGTGCGCGGAATCAAAATGCATGTATGAGGTTTCAATAAGACTTGCCGTGTTTCGGTAAGCGGCTCTTGCGTTACCATCGACGGGGTCGTGAGATTCCTTTTCCATATCTCAACTCCGGTCCATCACAATGCGGACCAGACGTTGAAGGCGCTCCCGCCGGTTCTCAATAAAGCGCGCGACAAATTTGAACGAACATATTTCGGCGATAAATGAATAGTTCGCGCTATATGTCTTCTTGCTGAATTATGATTTTCAGCTGAATTCCACGGCATAACCGGTCGAGCGTATCGTGCGAATGATGCTGCGCCCGGTCATCTGCTCGAGAAGCCGCCGCAGGCGCCCCATATGAACATCCACGGTGCGCGGCTGGACGTAGTAATTGGGTGGCCAGCCCGCTTCGATGAGTTCCGCCCGGCTGAACACACGTCCCGGCGCATCCAGGAGGCGGCACAGAAGCTTGAACTCGATCGGGCCGAGTTGCATCTCTTGTCCCCGGTACCGGATCAGGCGCTTTGCCGCCTCGACGTCGAGATCCCAAACCTGGAAGTTTTCCTTTCGTTCGATATCCAGGCCCCCGCCGTGCCGCCTTTCCGCAACGAGCGCTTTCAGATAACCGAGTATTCTCGCCGGAGAAATCGGGCGGACGAGGCACTCGTCCACTCCCGCTTTCAGCAAATCCAGATAACCATCCTGGTCGCCGGCAGGCGTGAGGGCCACCAGGGGAACGTGCGCGCTTGCCCGATTTTCCTTGACCAGGCCGCACAGATGGAGTGCCTCGCTCGCGTTGTTCTCGGTATCGAGAAGGATACATAATACGGAAGGTCCCTTGACCGATTCAATCAGGCTGCTTTCATCGACCAGCCTTGCCCTGAAGCCCTCCGCGACAAGGATATGGCTGAACAGAAGGAAGAGGTCAGGATTGCGCGAACAAATGAGCACCAACGGTTTCATGACATATGCCCCTTCTTTTCTTCGGTCAGATCATCTCATCGCACACCAAAATGTCGCATCAAAATTACCGCCGATTAAGATGTTACTTCGGAGTCAAATGGAATTATCCTTTTACAATCCTACAACATTTAAACAAAATACATTGTTATGCGGCTATGTTCATAAAATTTTGATGCAACATTATCTTGATTTCAAGCTACGGTTGAAGCAGGCTGTAGATTCGCGATACAAATAAGGTTATGCATGCTCCATGCCCGCAAAAAACCACGCCTCATTGATGAAATCCGGCATCGACCATCTGCCTCCCGTTAAACAGCGGGAGCTTGCCCGTGTGATCGAGGTGTTGCACGAGGAATTCGAGGATGCCCTTAAAGAAGGCACGGCCGATTTCAAGAAGCGCGGGCGTATCCTGAAGATCGTTCTTTTTGGATCATATGCGCGCGGCACCTTCGTTGACGAGCCACACACCAAGAAGGGGTATCGTTCTGATTTTGATCTTCTGGTTATCGTCAACAACCGCAAGCTGGCGGACTTCGCCACCTACTGGAACAAGGCCGCCGACCGGCTGATGCGCCTCCCCGACGTCAAGACGCCGGTGAGTTTCATAGTGCATTCACGCCGCGAGGTGAACACGGCGCTGAAGCAGGGCCAGTATTTCTTCGTCGATATCCGCCGCGACGGGATTGTGCTTTACGAGCTCGATGACGAACCGCTTGCCAATCCGCATCCCGCGAAGCCACGGGATGCCTTGCGTGTGGCCGGCGATTATTTCCAGGACCGCATGCCGCATGCAGAGAAATTTGCCAAAGGTGCTCGTTTCTATTCACAAGAGGGGGATTTCAAAGAGGCGGCCTTCCTGCTTCACCAGTCGATCGAGCAGGCCTATGCGACACTGCTTCTGGTTCTGACCAACTACAGCCCGCCTTCCCACAATATCAAATTCCTGCGCAGCCTCGCCGAAGATCAGGTGCAGGATCTCGCAGATGTCTGGCCGCGCGATCAGCAGCGCTATATTGCGTGGTTCAACATCATCAACGAAGCTTACGTTAAAGCGCGCTATTCGAGGCACTACGAAATCAGCCAGGAAGCGCTGTTTTGGCTGTCAGAACGGGTAGCCGCGCTGATCACACAGGTAGAGACGATCTGTCAGGCGCATATCGAAAGGCTAAAGCGGCAGGCTGAGACCTGAGGCCGGTGCTAATCTATCTCCCGGCATTTTGATGCCCGGGTCTTATGGCGAGACCTTTTTCCTGCAGGTGACGTTGTGGAGGCGATCGGCAACCGATCGGATGGCGCGATCGTCAAAGTGAGCCGCTACAACTATCATGGCGACATTGATCTTACCCAAGGTCCGTCTCCGCAAAATCGTTGCCTTTGTAGAGCAGAGGCAGGCCGCTCGATTTTGCTGCCGCATAGCTCAGGCAGTCGCCCATGTTCAACCTGGCCGGGTGCCCAGCAACCTTTCCGTAGATAGCGGCGGTCTCGGCTGCGAGACGGCCGATCTTCGTCGTCACCATGATTTCAGTGCAGTCGAGCAGCTGCAAAAGCGCGTCAAATCGCTCTGTCGCCAAATCCAGATCCTCTTGCGTGATCGGCCGACCCTCTGCACGGCTGCGCGCCAGCGACACCACGACTTCATATCGTACAACCGGCGACGTGATGGGTTTTCGCCGGTTCTCCTGGAGGCGCAGCAGAAGATCGGTGGCGTCCGGCTCGTCGAGCAAGATCGCCATAAAGGCCGAGCTGTCCACGAACATCAGATGTCCCCCGACAGATCGTCCAGGAATTCCTTTTCGTCCGGCAGGCGCTTGAAGCCATCAGCTTTCGTCTGCGCCTGCAATTCTCGAATGCTTTCGAGAAGGCTCGGCTTCTTCCGGTGGCGGGCCACGGCCTCTTCGAGAGCTTCCCGCACCACATCCACCTTCTTCTTGCCGGTGAGTGCCACCAGCCGGTTCACCAGCTCGTCAACCTGAGGGTTGTCAACATAGATCGCCATATTGAAATTTCCATATGCAGCATATGTTGAATATAATATGCTGTCTGCTGGAAGCAAGAGCGGGCGTGTTCAGACTACGATATATGGATCTGCGCCCACCGAAACTGACACGCTGCTCGCTGAAGTCTGCCGCGGAGCGGCTTTGCTCGCTGCCGCGTTATACCGCGCATCAAATTGAACCGAATGACCTGCCGATCAAATTCCATCTAAGGCTTTTTATTCATTAAAGCTTTTGTTGCGCATCCTGACGATTTCCGTCATGATGCTTACTGATTGATCGCATTGACAAGCGACCGCCAGGGACGACACGAACAAAGCCGCTCATCGGCTGACGTGACTCTTTTCGAGAGGCTCCAACGTCCGGCTCACACTCCCGTCTATAATCCCGGACGCAGGAGGTTTCGCTTGTCTCATGATCCTGCTTCTCGTCTTCTTCCGTTTCCGGCAAACAGAAATGCCGACCATGGCGAAAGCGTCAAACAAAGAATGAAAGATGACGCCATTCTGCTCTACGGCAGTAACGCGCCAACCGCAGTCGCCTGTTGCGCGCTTGCTGCATGGTGCGAAGACAAAAAAGACGAGTACAAATTCTGGTCGGAAATCTTCCTGCAGCTTCAAGATGGGCCCGGTGACGCCTGATTTTGTCGAGCGGCATCAGCGTCCAGCGCGTAACCTTCCCCGCGCACGGTCCGGATCACATCCGGGCCGTGCCGCGAAAGAGCCCGGCGTAGATGGCCGATATGGATATCAACCGTCCGCGGCTCCACATCGGCGCCTTCCGACCAACCGGCGGCGATGAGTTCATCCCGGCTTCGAACCATTGTGGGGTGGGCCAGCAGATAACGCAGAAGCCTGAATTGCAGAGCGGTCAGCGCGACATCGCGACCGCGTCTCCTGACCTTGATCGAGGCGATGTCCAATTCGATGTCCGCATAGTGAAGAACGGTCTCGCCAGATCGTCCCGTTTTCAGCGGCGGGATTTTGCATCTGGTCTTGAGAAAACCTATCAACACGGCCGGATCGAAAGGGTGAGCGATGACGAGATCGACCAAATCCGACAACTCCGGAACCCGGTAAGGCCCCACCGGCCGGTTCGACAATATTGCCATGGCAATTAAAGGAGATATTGCCTTTATGGCATGGCAGTATCCGGCAACATCCACGCCCGGGAGTGAGCCATCGATAATGACCAGTCCGACGGGTTCCTTGCCGCACAACGCTTTTGCCTCGTCGGGCGACATGACGAGATGAGCGGCAAATCCTTCCGATCCCAGGATATGACGCAGCAGAAGAAAAAGCTGCACATCCGTTGAATGGACGATCACGCGCATGGCGGGCGGTCCTTCCTCAGCATTCTATGGGGGAGCGAATTCTCCGCCATTGACGTCAAGAATTGCCCCATTGATAAATCCGGCCTGATCGGAAGCCAGAAAGCCAATGGCCGCGGCGACATCATCCGGCGTGCCGAACCGCCTTGCCGGAATGCGCGCCAGGGCAGCCTGGTTGACGGCGCTCTCCGCCGGCCCGGTCATCGCCGTCATGATCCGGCCGGGGGCCACGACATTAACCGTTATGCCGTGGCCGGCGGATGCTGCGACAAGCGAGCGGGCGAGGCCCGCAAGTGCCGCCTTTGACGCCGCATACGCCGTCCCCGCTACTTTGGGCACCGTGCGGCCGGCAATGGATCCGACGAAAACGATGCGGCCAAATCCCATTCCTCTCATTTTGGCGAGGACCGCCTGGCAACAGAGCATCGATCCGGTCAGATTGACACAAAGCACGGCATTCCATTCGGCAAGCGGCATTTCGCTGAAAGATACCGGTCCAGCTGGCCCCTTTGGCGAGATCCCCGCATTGCAGACCAGAATTTCCGGAGCGCTCCAATGGTCCTCCACCGCCTGGAAGAACTGGTCGATCTGCGCGCCTTTTGCCAGATCGACTGTCCGCGCCAGGAGATTGCCGGCGCCAAACCGCGCCGACAGTTCCTCTTGTGCCGTGCGGACATGCTCCTCATTCTGGCCAAAAAATGCGACCCTATGACCACGGCCAAGCAGGGTGGAGACTGTTGCCAAACCAATCCCGGAGCTGCCGCCGGTCACGACGGCAACTCTCGATTTTTGCGTTTCCATTAGGCTGCCTCATCCATTTTGGCAAAGAGCGACAAAGGTGGATGAGCCTCGGGATCAGTCATGACTTCGATCAACAGTGGTTCCCTGCCCTCTATTCCGCGTTTGAAGAGGCCGGGCAACTCATCCGGATCGTCAACGCGAACAGCTGGACAGCCGCAGGCCGCGGCAATGCCTGCATGATCGACGGCTGCAAGATGGCAGGCAGAGGTATAGCCGCCGAACTTTACCGTTTCGGCATCCCGCTGGAAGCCGAGGATCCCGTTGTTGAGGACAATGACCGTGACCGGTAAACGCATGCGCATCATCGTTTCAAGCTCGGCCCAGCTATGGGCAAAGCCGCCATCGCCTATTAACGCGACAACGGGCTTGTCCGGTGTTGCCGTCTTGGCGCCAAGCGCCAATGGCAGCCCCCAGCCCAATCCCGCCAGCCCTCGAGGCGCGATGAAGCGCTGGCCGGCCCACCGGGCGCGCAATTGGCCGAGAACCCACATGGAGGAATAGCTGGCGTCGGCCACCACTGTGATGTCCTGTTCCAGCCACGGCTGCAGGGCTGCCATGACCCGCTCCGGACGAATGGGCGCGTTGTCCGATGTGGAGAATACGCGCCGTGCTTCCTCGAAGCTTTGCCAGAACTCGGCAATCCGATGCTTGACGGCGGGACGTTGCGCACGCCGCCGCGTCAGGTCCTCGCCCTGCAACACGCGGCATAAGGCCAGCAACGTTTCCCGCGCATCGCCCACAAGCCGCATGGCCTCGTAGTTGCGTCCGATCTCGACAGGGTCGATGTCTATATGGATAACCTCGGCTCCGGCTGGAATCTGCCGCCAGCTATCGGTCCCGTTCTGGTTGGTGCGCGTGCCGACGAGAAGGACGAGATCCGCTTCCTGCAAGAGCGCCTGGCTATAGAAGCCAAGCGACCGCAGCCCCGTCAGGGAGCCCAATACGCCGGCGGACAGGGGATGGAACTCGTTGACGGCGCCCTTGCCCATATTGGTGGTAAAGACGGGCAGAGAAGCGATCTCCTGGAGTTGTGCGAGCGCATCGGCCGCGCCGCCGCAATGAACACCACCGCCGGCCACCACTACGGGCATGCGCGCACTGGCAATGTGTTCGGCGGCAATAGCCAAATCGCAATCCGCCGGGCGGATGCGATCGAGCGGCCAGCGTCCAAGATGGTGCTGACGACGCGAAGCGGCCGAGGACGCCGTCGAACGCAGGAGGTCCGCCGGCAACAACAGCGCGACGGGTCCTGGCCGTCCCGACGTCGCGGCGGTGAAAGCGGCATCGACATAATCATCAACCCGCTCCGCGACATTCAGGCGGCGGACCCATTTTGTGCAGGGTTGAAACAGCGCAATCTGATCGAAGTCCTGGAATGCATTGCGGTCCGTCTGGTCGCGTTCGACATCCTGAACCAGGGCAAGCACCGGGATGCTTGCCTTGAGCGCCTCGGCGAGCGGTGCCACCAAAAGGGTTGCGGCCGGACCGTTCTGGGCCGCGACGACACCCACCTTGCCGGAAAGACGCGCGTAGCCATCGGCCATGGCGCCGCCCATATTCTCCTGCCTGTATGCTATCTGGCGAATGCCACGCGCTTCGGCGGCAAGAATGACGGCGGAGGGCAGGCTTTGCCCGAAGATCAATTCCACGCCGTGACGCTGAAGCGCCGTGGCAATGCGCGCGGCGACGGTTCCTTCCAGCATGAATGAACTCATTTGATATCCTCCCCACCCTGACGGCTGTAACCCTCCAGAAATGCATCGAAAACATCGGCGATTTCATCGACGTCGGCTTCCGTCATCGGTGTCGAAAGGCAGGCTGCTGCCCCAAAGGGCAACAGAATTCCCTCCTTCAGGAAAGACCGGGACATCGCTCGCATGCATTCGGTTTCTTTCGCGTCCATACGTGTCGAACAATAGCGTTGCGGTGTGGTCCATTTCGGATGAATGCGGAAAAGCGAAGCGGCGCCACAAATGGAAAATGGCGCGTCCCGTTTTTGAACGGCCCTGGTGAGCCGATTGCGCAGCCGCTCCCCCAGCCGGTCAAGTTCGGCGAACATTTCCGGTGTCATCATTTCCATGGCTATCTTGCCAGCGATCATCGACACGGGATTGGCCGAGAAGGTGCCGCCCTGGGGCACGCGGGGCGGGGCCCCGTCGTCATCGAAAACGGCCATGATTTCGGCTGATCCCCCCACCGCGCCGATCGGAAAACCGCCGCCGATGATCTTGCCGGCGGTGATAATATCCGGCGCAAGGCCATAGAGAGGCGAAGCACCGTGATAACCTTGCCGCAGGTTGAGAACCTCGTCTGCAACGAGCAGGATGCCGTGCTCATGCGCGATATTGGTAAGCGCATCGATGAAGTCGGGCATCGGCCGCAACAGCCCCGCCCGGCTTGGCATCGGATCGATCAGGATCGCGGCCACCTCGCTGGCATGGGGAACGAGATCACGCTCCAGGCTCCCGATATCGTTGAAGTCGAGAACCAGGACATTTCTTGCCACACTCAGTGGCGCGCCACGATAACCGGGCCTGGCCAGACGCCGTCCACTGTTTTCGGCGCGGATCGTTCCGTTCTGCCCGGCTTCAGCCCAATCATAGGCGCCGTGATAAGCGCCCTCGAACCGCGCGATCCTTGTCCTTCCGGTAAAGGCCCGCGCCGCCTTGAGGGCAAACATCACCGCTTCCGTCCCGCTGTTGACGAAACGGACCTGCTCCATGGCCGGTATCCGCCCGATCAAAAGTTCGGCGAGCGCGATTTCATGTTCGGTCGGGTTGGCGAAACATGTTCCTGTCCGCAACGCCTTGGCCACGGCTTCCGCCACGGGCGCGAAGGCGTGTCCGTGGATCAGCGTCGTGAAATTGTTGTTGAGGTCGAGCAGGCGGTTTCCGTCGACATCGACGACGCGGCACCCCTCCCCCGCCGCGACATAGATCGGAACGGGATCCTTTTCGACGGTCGTGCGCGTAACGCCGCCCGGGAAGATATGCTGGGCGCGACTGAACAGGCGGGCGGAGCGTGCACGAATGGTCGTGCCCGTGCTCCCTCGAGTTTTGTGTAGATACATGAGCTTCGGCTTTCTGCTGCGAATGCGAGCCCGCGTCTTTGCGTGAGCTTCACATTTTTGTTGCAACAAAATGAGTACGCGTCAAGCCCATGCAACAAAATAATCGCTATTCAACGGCACCACTCTCACGCGCAGCACGACGCAGACGCCTGTAGCCATCCCGGATATCGTTCTCGAAGGCCGCGCGCAGAGCGGCCCCGTCACGCTCGCAGAGCGCCTCCATTGCCATTTCGTGATTGCGGACCCCGTATTTTTCTTCCGCGAATTCCGGATAAAGATTGTAGAGGGACGGCCCGACCCGCAACCAGAGCCCCTCAATCATCGTCACCAAATGAGGCAGGCGGGACATGCGATAGACGCGGAAGTGAAATTCCTTGTTGTGCCACAGCGCCGCGCGGTAATCCTTCCCATCAAGCGCGGCATTGATCTTTTGCTGGATTTCTCCCAACCCATCAATGTCTTGGCTCTCCCCATGCTGCGCCGCCTGTTCGGCCGCCAGCCCCTCCAGCGCAATCCTTATCAGGGTTATTTCCTTAAGATCCACCTCGGTTAAAATCGGAACGATAACCGTTTTTGGACCGGCATAAACCAGCGCGGCATCAGCCGCCAAACGGTTTATGGCATCACGCGCCGGCGTGGAGCTTACCCGCAGCTCCTCCGCCACGGCGCGCACGGTCATCTTATGTCCCGGCCTGTATACCCCACGGATCAGACGCTCTTTCATTTCCCGATAGGCCGCATCACCCAAGCCGCCCGCCTGCTTGCCGGATTCTACTCCTTGCATCTGTTCCGTTGTCATTTTCATCCCATGCGTGTTGACAGCGTCGATATTTGATGCAACAAAAATATATTGCAAAGTTTTTGCAAAGTAGTTGTCGCATCAAACAATCTAACAGCGCGCCGAACCGGTGTCACGGGCGGCAAGCCTTCGCTTGCGCGCCGCAACCGATGGGCGCGTCCGCCAAAATGGGGAAATTATCAAACAGCGTTCGCGTGGACACGCGCCATTCATGGAAAAGGAGGTAGGGGCTTGATTGGACAGAAACTTATTCTTTCGAGCATTGAGAAACGATATGGCGAGGCGTGGGCCGTTCGCGAATTCAATCTTCAGGTTGCTCCCAGCGAATTCATTTCCATCGTTGGCCCGTCGGGATCCGGCAAGACATCGCTTCTGACGATGATCGCCGGCTTCGAAATGCCAAGTGCGGGCACCATCCGGATCGGCGAGCGAGACGTCACAACGCTGGCTCCCAACAAGCGGGATATCGGCATGGTATTTCAGAAATACGCCCTTTTTCCGCATCTTACGGTCCGGCAGAATATCGCATTCCCTCTGAAAATGCGCAGCCGGTTGACCAGGCGAGCCCTGGAGACGCGCGTGGAAGAGATGCTGCTCCTGGTTCAGCTTGAAGACTATGGCGGAAGATATCCGAACGAGCTTTCCGGCGGCCAGCAACAGCGCGTCGCCGTTGCCCGCGCACTCGTTTTCGACCCGCCGGTCATATTGATGGATGAGCCGCTCGGAGCGCTCGACAAGAAGCTGCGCGAGGACATGCAGTTTGAAATCAAACGCATTCAGGAACGGCATGGGGCAACCGTCATCTATGTCACGCATGACCAGGAAGAAGCGCTCACCATGTCCGATCGCATTGCGGTGATGCATCAGGGACGCCTGCAGCAAGTCGATACGCCCGAACAGCTTTACCGCCAGCCCATCAGCGCCTTCGTCGCCGACTTTATCGGGACGATGAATTTCGTGCCGGCCATGAAGATCGCGGAAAGGGCAGGCAAGGACGTCGTTCGGCTACCGGGAGACACGGTGATCGAAGTCGACCGAAGGTCCGGCACACGGTCGCCCGGAGAACCGGTGGGCGCCGTCCTTCGGCTGGCGGTGCGTCCCGAACACATTGCCTTGGGGCATTGGGACAAGAACAACTCGTCGACGCTCGCCGGCGTCGTTGAAACCTCCATTTTCGTAGGCTCGGCGCAAATCGTGCTGGTCCGGCTCAAGGATCGCGCCGACGTGGTGCTGCGCGTCCAAAGGCCGGCGGGCGAGATCGCGCGGCTTACACGCGGCGACCTTGTAGAGGTGAAACTCGATGGCGCAACGATGCTCGCCTTTACCGGTGAGGAGCGGCGCGCGGCATGAGAACCTCTTCTTCTCTCACTTCGATGAAAGCCCTGCCAGGCTTTGCCTCCCTGTTCAAGCCGCGGTCGGCACGGGTTTTCAGCCCAGCTGCATCCTGGCTGCTCGTGATGCCGCTCCTGGCCGTCTTCGCCATCGGTTTTCTTTATCCGCTGGCGAAACTTGTGGATTTGAGCTTTTCGGAAGGCATCACGGCAACATATGGGAGGCTTCTCGATGACCCTCTTTACGCCGACGTGCTTTTGACCACCGCCGCGGTTGCGTTAAGTGTGACAATGGCCGCCATCTTGCTTGGCTATCCCGTCGCCTACGCGATGGCGCGCGCACGCAAGCGCACGGCCTTCATCGTCGCGGCCTGCGTCTTTGTTCCCTTGTGGACCTCAGTCCTCATCCGCTCTTACGCTTGGATCGTTCTTTTACAACGAAACGGTATCGTCAATACGCTGCTGATAGCAACCGGGCTTACCGATCAGCCGATTAAGATGCTCTACACACAGGGTGCCGTGACCCTGGCAATGACCCACGTCCTGTTGCCGTTCGTCATTTTGCCGATCTTTTCGGTCCTTCGTACGCTGCCAGACGATTACATCCGGGCTGCGCGCAATCTTGGCGCGGGGCCGGCCAGAGCATTTTTCCTCGTCACCTTGCCGCTCAGCCTGCCGGGGGTTTTTGCCGGAGCGACCATCTGCTTTGTATTGGCATTGGGTTTTTATATCACGCCCGCGCTCGTCGGCGGTCCAGGCTCGATGCTCATGCCGACGCTGATCGGCCAACAAACCACCGTTCTTGTCGATTGGCCATTTGCGGCGGCGCTATCCACGGTTCTCCTCATCATGACGCTTCTAGTCGTCATCCTGTTTCGCAAAACGCTTTCAGTTCAAAAAGGGTTCGGCAGTGTTCATTGACCGCTATTCCCCTCCGTCACACCTTATCGCCCCAGATGAAGTCTCCAAAGCCATGAGCAACAGCCAACTCGCCCGCTCCATCGCGAAGCTGGCGGCGGCTTTATCGATCGGTAGCATCCTGTTCTTTCTGGTTCTGCCGACGCTGCTCATCATTCCGATGTCGCTCAGCCAAACCGACTACATCCGGTTTCCGCCCGATGGCCTGACCCTGCGATGGTATGTGGCGTATTTCTCCGATCCGGACTGGATGGCGGCCACCTGGTTCAGCCTCAAGATCGCCCTTGCCACGACCGTCTCCGCCACGATTATCGGAACCATGGCTGCCTTGGCGCTGGTGCGCGGCGATCTGCCCTGCCGCAACGCCTTGCAGGCTTTATCGCTCGGACCGATGATTGTCCCGCATATCGTCCTGGGTGTCGCGCTCTACCTCGTATTCTCACCGCTGCAACTGACCGGCAGTTTCACCGGCTTCCTCATCGCCCACACCGTTCTTGCCGTACCTTATGTCCTGATAACGGTCATAGCGGCCCTGCAGCGTCTCGACCCCATGCTGGAGCTTGCCGCTCTTAACTGTGGCGCCAGCCGGTTGCAAAGCTTTTTCCGGATCATGCTGCCCAACATCGCGCCCGGCATCGCTTCGGGATCGGCCTTCGCCTTCCTCGCCTCGTTCGACGAGGCAACCGTGGCCTTCTTTATCTCAGATATCGGCGGCAAATCGATCGGACGCAAGATGTTCGAGGACATCGACTTCAACCTGACGCCGGTCATCGCCGCCGCTTCCGCTTTCATGGTCGCCATATCGATCGGCCTGATGTGTCTTGCTCATACGCTCACGCAAGCACGAACCCAACGCTAATCAACAAGACCACAACGAGAGGGAACCGACATGCTGAAACGTACGTCTATTGCAACGCGCCTGTTCATCGGGACAATAACGTTCCTTGGCCTTTTCAATTTTGGGCAAACATCCCTTGCCGGAGAACGCATCGTAATCGCTTCGACGGGCGGCGCCTATGATCGGGCGCTGAAAGAAGCCTGGTTTGATCCGTTTACTAAGGAAACCGGGATTGAGGTCGTCACGGTCGTCGCCACGAACGCCGAGATGCGTGCCAAGGCGACGGCCATGGTCAAAACGGGAAACGTCACGTGGGATCTCTATCTCGACGGAGAAATCCAGGCCGCTTCCGAAGCGCACAGCAAGATTACCGAGGACCTTACGGATTTCTGCAAGCAATTTTCCGGACGCAAGGACCTCGCCGCGAATGCCTGCGAGAGAGGCGGCGTTCTCCTCCAGTCCACAGCCACGTTGCTTGCCTACCGGACGAATGACGCAGGCACGCCCCATCCGGAGAGCTGGGCCGACATGTGGGACACGAAGCGTTTTCCCGGCGGCAGGGCTTTTCCGAATTTCGACGACCCCTGGCGCGTTCTTGCCGCGGCACTGCTCGCGGACGGGGTTGCCAAGGATGCGCTCTTCCCGCTGGACATCGATCGCGCGTTCAGGAAGCTCGACGAGATTCGATCCGATGTAACCTTGTGGTGGAAGACCGGCGACCAGAGCGTTCAGGGCTTCCGCAATGGAGATTATTCGCTCGGACAGATATGGCTGACGCGGGCCCAGGCCATGCAAAATGAGGGCCTCCCCATCGGGTGGTCCTACAAGGCCTCGTTCCTGGTAGGCGACAGGATCGCGTTAGTCAAAGGCGCACCTCATCATGACAATGCGCTGAAACTGATTGCGTTCTGGCTAAACTCCCTGGCTGCGCAAGCCGAAGCCTGCGAAGTGTTGTCCTGTACGCCGCCTAGCACGGACGCCATCGCCATGATGTCTGAAAAAGCGCGCCGCTCCATGCCAAATGCCGACGACATTCGCGATTATATCGTTGTTCCGGACGCGCAATGGATCAATGCCAATGCCGCCAGCCTCTTGCAGCGATGGAACAACTGGGTTCGCTAGCAATCGACATGTTCCGCACATTGATCGGCGGCACCCGCCGCGAGGCCGATCAGCTGTATGGAACCCCACTGGAAAAGCCGAGGTTCTTGATGGGGTTGCGCTCGATCATCTCAAAATCGGCGAGACGCTGCCTTCTTTACGTTGGCTTGCTGGACCGGGCTTGGGAGAAGGGCTTTGCTCTACTCGAGCGAGGTATCTGTTTCTGCGCGCTCCACCACGTGGGCTTTGATGCGTGTTAACAATTAGTAAATACACATAGCGCTGTCAGATATCATATAAGTATTTAAAAACTATTTATCCAAAAATCGTCAATAACAATCCACGAATAGACAAATATACTTCGCTATATTAAGTTCATTTATATGGTGGCGGTGCTGATTTTTGGAAGGAGAGGAATTATGAAGATGGGAAAAACGATCCTTGGAATGCTCATTTTTGTGGCAACGGCTAATCACGCACACGCTCTCGCCGGAAACTGTGATGCAAATCTTAACAAGATTGGATATGTAACTTCCGTATATTTAGGAATAGATGACAATACCGATCAAAATATAACATTTAATTTCAATCCAGAAAATTCGGATTCATTGACAACGATTTCCGTCAAGAAACAAGTCAATGATGATATCGGGAAGGGGACTTATTCCATGCTGCTTACCGCGATGGTATCGCAAGCAAAAATTAAAATAATGCGATGCTATACAAACCAGTTGGTTGGTGCCGGAATTGCCGTTTCGCCTTGGCGTCCATGAAAATCTGTAATTTAAATTAACTCCTAAGAAGTGGATTCTTACTATGAAGAGGGCACTTTTATCAATAATTCTTCTATCTCATTCATCTGTATCGTTGGCTGAAGATCCTCCTGAGCTTCCTCCTGACGTATTCACGCAAGTGCTCTCTCAAACATATAATGGTCGAATTTATAGCCCGGCAGCACAATTCGGCAATTTGCTAGAGATTGGCGTATTTGCGGAATTTGTAAATATAGCTTTCGGGGATGGTCTCCCTATTCCTGTTGATGTTCGTTTGCTGACAGGTTTTGGAGAGGGGCCTTGCTTCTACTCGAGCGAGGTATCTATTTCTGCGCGCTCCATCACACAGGCTTTGATGCGTATCAACAATAAGTAAATACACATAGCGTTGTAAGATATCATATATGCTTTTATAAACTGTTTATCCAAAAAAATATTAATAATATTCAATGAATAGACAAATATATTTCATTATATTAAATTTACTTATTGTGAGATTCTGATCTTTGAAAGGAGATTAATTGTGAAGATAGGAAAAATAATTCTTGGAATTCTCATTTTTGTGGCAACGGCTAATCACGCACACGCTCTTGCTGGAAACTGTGATACAAATCTTAACAAGACTGGATATGTAACTTCTGTTTATCTAGGCGTAGATGACAATACAGATCAAAATATAACATTTAATTTCAATCCAGAAAATTCGGATTCATTGACAACAATTTCCGTCAAGAAACAGGTAAATGACGATATCGGGAAGGGGACTTATTCCATGTTGCTTACCGCGATGGTATCGCAAGCAAAAATTAAAATAATGCGATGCTATACAAATCAGTTGGTTGGTGCAGGGATTGCTGTTTCGCCTTGGCGTCCTTGAAAAGTGTAATTTAAAGTAACTCCTAAGATTGGATATTTACTATGAAGAGGGCAATTCTATCGGTAATTCTTCTATCTTACTCATCTGTATCATTGGCTGAAGATCCTCCTGAGCTTCCCCCTGACGTGTTCACGCAAGTGCTCTCTCAAACATATAATGGTCGAATTTATAGCCCGGCGGCACAGTTCGGTAATTTGCTAGAGATTGGGGTATTTGCGGAATTTGTAAATATAGCTTTCGGGGATGGTCTCCCTATTCCTGTTGATGTTCATCCAATTGCGCAACGAGTGGCGCAAATGTGGGATGATCAGTTGGCAGCGGCACGTATACCTGTGCGTGTCAGGCTGGCCGAGCAAGCTGTTCTGGGAAATTTGCCAATTCGCACAGCGAATGCTGCCCAGGAACGCGCCATGATCGGGGATGATCCTGACGATGCGTCATCGGCTATAACAACGCCGATACTTCCAGACGAAGCGCAACAAGCTGTTCTGGGAAATTTGCCAATTCGCACAGCGAATGCAGCCCAGGAACGCGCCATGATTGGGGATGATCCTGACGATGCGTCATCGGCTATAACAACGCCGATACTTCCAGACGAAGCGCTTGAGGAGTACATGTATGTAAATTTTCGCCAACCAGGGATTGTTTTGCTGCCGACGAGGCATCATACGGATGCGCAATTTCAGAGATTTGTCCAAATATTTGGCACGGATAACCGGCAAACTATAGCAGATGCGTTGGTCTTTCGGACCTTGGCCCATGAAATGGGCCATGCATTAGGCCTGAATCATCCCAATGATACATCAGAGGAGCCTTTTGATACAGCAGGCAGGATTACGTTGGGCTGGGCACGAACTACCACTTTCACCCGCGATATTGCAGCCACTCCTTTGATGATTGGTGACCAAATGGCATATCTTGGAGCAGTTTCAGAGGTTTGTCCAAATATTTGGTACGGATAACCGGCAAACTATAGCAGATGCGTTGGTCTTTCGGACCTTGGCCCATGAAGTAGGCCATGCATTAGGCCTGAATCACCCCAATGATACATCAGAGGAGCCTTTTGATACAGCAGGCATGATTACGTTGGGCTGGGCACGAACTACAACTTTCACCCGCGATATTGCAGCCACTCCTTTGATGATTGGTGACCAAATGGCATATCTTGAAGCTCTGGCTGCACGTCTCAGGACGCCCGTAACAACCGCGAACATGGCGCCGACGGTTCACGAGCTGTTTGCGATTGGGGTCGAGAACGATTGTGGTGGGCCAATATCGCAACCTAGCACCGATAATAAAACATCGATGAGTGACGATACCTGCACCAACAAGCCGAGGATATTTTATCCTCTTGCTGCAAGGCTGTCAGCGGCCATAGGTATGTCGGTCCTAAAGTGACCGGGTGTTTTGTCGCCAAACTGGTTTCCGATTCCTTCATAAATCTCTGGCGAAGGCCGCAGGTTGGCCGACGTCATAGGATAAATTGGCCAAAGCGTCCTTGGAGTGCTCCCCGTTTCACCGGACAGTCGGCTTAGGTTGAGATAGCCCTGATGAACTGGCGAGGCGAAGCCATTTTCAGGGCGGAATGGGGATGGATTTCATTATGGTTCTCGATCCATCCATCGATCTGCCGGAGCGCAGTTTCCGCGTCCGGAAGTGTTGAGATGCGGACATAGTCTCGCTTCAGGGTTTTGACGAAGGCTTCGGACATGCCGTTTGCCTGCGGACTGGCGACGGGTGTGAAGCATGGCGTCAGATTAAGGGCCTGGGCGAACAGCCGAGTTTCCCGCGCAGTATAAGGCGAACCGTTATCAGACAAATGCTCGATGGCATGCGGCGCTCGGGTTACGCCGGAGCGTTTGTCACCGGCCTCCAGCATCATGTCACGGACATCGGAGCCGGATATTCCGGCGTTAGCGACAGCCGCCCAGGCGATGATCTCACGGTCGAAGGCGTCGATAATGAACGCGAGCCGGATAACCTCACCGTTCCAGCAGGTGAACTCCAGGCCATCCGAGCACCAGCGCAGGTTCGAGCGCATGACCATGACCCTTGCCGTCGTGGAGGCGGGAGGCGACCCTTGCGCACCGCTGTGTGTTTCTCCAGCAACATGCCATGATGACCCATGATGCGGTGAACTCGTTTGGCGTTGACGACAGGCTGATCGGCGGCTCGCCTTTCCCGATCAAGAAGGGCGGCGAGCCGCCGATAGCCGTAAGTCGGCCGTGCATCGACCAGCCTGCGGATGGTTGGCAGCAACTCGGCATCGTCAGCTTCGAGGTATGGTCCGCGAGGCTTGAATATGCCTTTGAGACGTTCAGCGAGATTGGAACGGGAGACGCCCAGGACATCAGCCACCGACTTCATCGGGAAGCGTCCTTCGGCAACAAGATCGGTCGCGATATCTGTTTTTTTGAGTTCGCTTTGGAAAGAGCTTCGCGGAGAATCTCCGCCTCCAGTGTCTTAGGCCGAGCATGCGCTCCAGCTCACGCACGCGCTCTTCGAGCTTCCTGACCTCGGAATTGCCGACGACCGGATTCGTCTGAATCCACGGCGGCGGCACCTCCCTCGCTTAACAATCTGCGCCATCGATAAAGGAGATTGGGCGCAACTCCATGACGACGAGCGGTCGACGATACCGTCTCGCCCGCCTCGAAACTCTCCTCAATGATCTGCAGCTTTTGCTCGGTTGTCCACCGTCCGCGGCGAACGTCACCCGTGATCACTTCAATGCGTCGATACTCGTTAGACATAAGTACCCCTTCTCGGCGAGAAACAGTCTCAGCTTGCTGACCGGTATCGTCAGCAGATCAGGAACGGCGTTATAATCCGAAGCCTCCCCGCCGGTCAGGATGAAGCCGAGAGGGCGTCCTTGACCGTCTGCGCGGGCGTGGATTTTCGTCGTAAAGCCGCCGCGTGATCGACCAAAAGCTTCCTTATAAGCCCCCTCTTTAGCGCCCGCAGCCTGAGAATGGCCGCGAACTGTGGTACTGTCGATCATGTGCTGCCAGTCGTTGATCAACCCCAACTCAACGAAGGTCTCAAGGAGAGCATCCCAGACGCCTTGTTCAGCCCAGCGGCGGAAGCGCACATAAACGGAATTCCACTTCCGTAGCACTCATGCGTGTCGCGCCAGGGGCAGCCGACCCACAGAACATGCAGCATGCCGTCCAGATATCGTCGATTATCGCGCTCCGTTGGCAAAAGCCTCTCGATGAACCGCCGTTCCAAATCCGTCAGGTCGCCGCGAGCCAAACCGCCCCCTAAAAAGCAGTCTTGAACGCTTCCGCTGTTTCGGGAAGCCACTTTGTAAACAGGGCTTGATATGCTCCGTGATGCGCGCATCCACGCCTGCTGATGCCGCCTGTTCGCCTTTGATTTCAGTTGTTTTTGCGGTTTCGGCGTGAATTCTTTGAGTATGACCCAGGAAGCACGCATATCGAAGACTGCGGTTTCGCGAAGCGAGCTCGAAGCGATGCTTCTCGATGCGCCAGAGTTGACCTTCACGCCGCGCGGCGAGCCGGATCCCCACCTCGTCCAACTCGCCCGTCTACGGTGCAGGCAGTGGCGTCAGAATTCGAGGCGCAAAGAACCAAGCAAGGCTCAAACGGCTCCTGATGACGGGAGACCTGATTTGAAGGGCGCGATCTACGCCCGCTGGTGCGAAGCGCCACCGGCGAAGCGGCATGGCCTTGAAGGCCTGTCTTTGTTCCGACATTCTCCCCGAAGCAGACAAGGCTTCCCCTTTCCGGGCAGCTAATATGCTGCTCGCAATCCCAGGCCCCACTTTTAGCGAAGATACAATCCGATAGCATAAATATATTATTAATATTGCTATTGCATGATATGCAAATAATTTTAATATTATGGATCAATCATCTGCATTTTTTTGCGAATAAACTTTCTATGACTGAAATAAAAAACAGCTATATAAGTATTTAATGCTTCGCATTCTTCCGATCCTTTTCTTTGAAAGAGATGGCATATGAACTCTACATCTGACATAAGCCCTGTCATGGCAGCTAAGAAAACCACATCAAGCACGCATGCCAATGGTCATATTCATCATTCCATCTACATCACGCTGAAGGACAAGAGTGCTGCCGCCGTTGCGAAGCAGCTGGAGTTGGGAAGAAAATATCTGACCAATCACCCCGGTGAGCTATCCTTTTTCGCAACGGTGCTGGCGCATAGCCTTACGCGTCACAAGCAGGTCGCCTATCTCCACAACGAAGATAATTTCGACGTCGCCTTCCACATGGTATGGGCCGACCGTCAGGCGCATGACGAATATCAGATGTCCGACGCGCATGTGAACTACTTCATCCCGCAGAGCAATCCGAACTGGGTGAAGATCCGCGTGTTCGATTCAGTAGAGGTCTGACAAGCTTCTCATTCTCTTGGGTATTGAACTCGTTTTTTTCCGGAACGCACCCTTTCCAAGCCGATGGTGGAATTGTAGAAACCGGGCACGCCTCAACAGGACCATTGCCATGTGTCCCCGGTCTCGTCCAAGCTCGATGCTGCGGGTGAAGGCAAATTCCCGGCCAAGGCTGCGGCCGTTTCGAACGCGATACCGAGCGCTAGTCACTTGAATCTGAAGTTCGGTTCATTGTCTTCTGGCAGAAGGGCTTGACCGACGCGGCGGGGGGCCAATATCGCAACCCAGCACCAATAATAAAACATCGATGAGTGACGATACCTGCACCAACAAGCCGAGAATATTTTATCCTCTTGCTGCAAGGCTATCAGCGGCCATAGGTATGTCGGTCCTAAAGTGACCGGGGTGCTTTGTCGCCAAACTGGTTTCTCATTCCTTCATAAATCTCTGGCGAAGGCCGCAGGTTGGCGGACGATTTCCTGGGCTCTGCCGGCAACTGCGGGTTTGATCATTCCTCATCATCCGGTAATTCCTGCTGTAAACGCGGCCCTTTCGCAAGTCGCCGGCCGAGAGCCTCGACAAAGCTCTCGTAACGTTCGAGCCCCTTGGCGCGGACGGCAGCGTGCGAGGATTCTGGAAGCGCCGGCGTGGAGATCAGCCAAAAGCGAACGAAGAGCGCGATCGTTTCGACTGAGATACCAATGTCACGTTCGCAGCGCTGCAGCTGGCGGGTCAGCCGGTCGAGACGGCGAGTGATGGCCGCTTCCTGCCGTTCCGCGGTGTCAGGCGACAGGAAGGAGGCGATGGCCGCCTCCGCGACAACAGATTTCGAGACCTTGTGCCGGTCGGCATAGGCGATGAGAGCACGAAGCTGATCGGGTTCGAGGTATACAGAAAGCTGCTGCTTCATGGCGGTCACAACTCCAATCCATCATCCGGATCGAGCGAGACCTGACGCGCCACGCCAAGCATCTGGCGACGCAAGGCGCTGGAATGAATCACCTCGTCGTCGGGATCGTCCTCCAGCAATTCGAATTCGTTTTGCGGCGCTTGGCGCGGATCGATGTCCTCATGGCGCGGCAATTCGGGTTCCCTGCGAATGCCGGAATTGTCCGGATCGCTCTCGTCCAATGTGGCCGACAGCGCCGCGCCGGTCGATGCGGGCGGTTCGCAACGAGCCGATGCGACGCGGCCCGCCCAATCGTCGGAACCGCCGCTGGCCGGATGAGCTGGCGAAATCGCCGGCGGTGGAAGGATGCGCTCCGACAGCCTCCTGTCCTCGAAATATCGGGCTTTCTTGGCGCGGACGGGAAAGAGGCCGGACACGAGCACGATTTCATCGGTTGGCGGGAGCTGCATCACCTCTCCGGGCGTCAGCAGCGCGCGGGCGGTTTCCTGCCGCGACACCATCAGATGCCCCAACCACGGCGAAAGCCGATGACCGGCATAGTTCTTCATCGCCCGCATTTCGGTGGCGGTGCCGAGCGCGTCGCTGAGCCTTTTGGCCGTCCTTTCGTCGTTCGTGGAAAAGGCTACGCGGGTGTGGCAATTATCCAGAATGCTGTTGTTGGCCCCATATGCTTTCTCGACTTGATTGAGACTCTGGGTAATGAGGAAAGCCCTGATCCCGTAGCCTGCCATGAAGGCAAGCGCGCTCTCGAAGAAATCCAGTCTTCCCAAGGCCGGAAATTCATCGAGCATCATCAACATGCGGTGGCGGCGGTCCCTCGCATGCAGGTCCTCCGTCAATCTGCGCCCGATCTGGTTCAAGATCAGGCGGATCAGCGGCTTGGTGCGGCTGATGTCTGATGGTGGTACAACGAGGTAGAGCGTGACCGGCTTTTCGGACGATACGAGATCGGCTATACGCCAGTCGCAGCGTGACGTGACCTTCGCCGCAACAGGATCGCGGTAAAGCCCAAGAAAAGACATGGCCGTGCTCAAGACGCCTGATCGCTCGTTCTCGCTCTTGTTCAGCAGTTCGCGCGCAGCGGAAGCGACGACGGGATGCGGACCAGCCTCGCCAAGATGATTGGTCAGCATCATGGCGCGCAAGGTCAATTCGATAGGCCGCCTCGGATCGGACAGGAAGGAAGCGACACCGGCCAAGGTCTTGTCCTGTTCCGCATAGAGAACATGGAGGATCGCGCCGACCAGCAGCGAATGGGACGTCTTTTCCCAATGGGAGCGGCGTTCCAGCATGCCTTCCGGATCAACGAGAATGTCGGCGATGTTCTGCACGTCGCGCACTTCCGCATCTCCCGGACGCACTTCCAGCAGGGGATTATAGGCGGCGGAATCCGGATTGGTGGGATCGAACAGCAAAACGCGGCCGAAGCGGGAACGCCAGCCAGCCGTCAGTTCCCAATTCTCGCCCTTGATGTCATGGACAATGCAGCTTCCCGGCCATGTCAGCAGCGTCGGCACGACCAGGCCGACGCCCTTGCCGGATCGCGTCGGGGCAAAACATAGTATGTGCTCAACACCATCATGACGGAGATATTCGCCGCGATAGCGGCCGAGCACCACGCCATCCGGGCCGAGCAAACCAGCGCCACGGATTTCCTGTTCGCTCGCCCATCTGGCCGAACCGTAGGTGGCGAGATTGTTCGCCACGCGAGCTCGCCATATGGACATGCCGATTGCGACAGCGATGGCGACGAAGCCTCCGGACGCGGCGATGATCCCGCCCGTCATGAACACATCAGGAGCGTAGGCGTCGTAGAAGAACCACCACCAGACAATTGCCGGCGGCGAATAGACAGGCATATCGCCGATCTCGAACCACGGTTCGCCCAACTGGGGCTGGAAACCAAGCCGCCACGCGGTCCATTGCGTCGCGCTCCAGATGGAGGCGAGCACAATGATGAGGACTGTCAGTATTGGACCCCAAAGGATCTTGGTGGCAGACAAGGCTTCTCCCGCGAAAAATGGCGGGAGACATAGAGGATGCCTAACGGACACCCTTTCAAGGAGCTTTTATCGTGCTTCGCGCTCCGACCTACAAAGACAGGCGATTTTCGCTCGGGGCCTTACAGATCGAGCCAGTCGAGATGACGGGCGCCGTGCAGGATTCGTTCGATCACCACAACACCCGATTCGCGTTCGGCGTAGAAGATCAGGTAGCGTCCATGAACGGCGACACGCACACCCCTGGCCATATTCCTCGCGTAAGCGATAGATTTCCGGATTATCGGCAATCGTCTTGCAATGAGCGCGCAACTCGGCCGTGAATGACAATGCACGCGCCGGATTATCGGCCGCGATGTAAAGAGCGATTTCGGTTAGATCCTGTTCGGCAAGGGCTGCAAAATGAAGGGAACAGGAAACCACGTCAGCCGGCCATGCCCTTTATGCGGGCCTCCAGCGCATCGAATACCTTGTCCGCCGGAATGGTCTTGCCACCGGCCCGGCTTTCCTCGATGGAACGGCGAATTTCCTCGACACGCAATTGCCGTTCTTCCGCCTGTTCTTCCAGCAGCCGCAGTCCGGCGCGGATAACCTCACTGGCATTATTAAAACGCCCGGTCTGGAGCTGCGCATCCACGAATTTATCGAAGTGATCTCCGAGTGTGAAACTACGAGCCATGAGGTCCTCCTGTATGATCTGATCGTACATAATCATATCACGTTTCCATTGCCATCCGCGAGTCCGCATCACCAATTTAAAGGCCGATTCCTCTCTTGCGTCCAAAATTCCAATCGACACCACCCCCGTTCCGGGCAATACCGCTGACCTGACGGCCCAGATACGGTTCGACCGAATGCGCCCATGGCACAAGCTGAAAGCCAAGACCATCATCGATCATAGCGAACCGACCGGAAGCAAGCGTCACGCGCTGGCGATAGAGACCCGAGATATGGTCGCCCGCTTCGGCTTGTTTCCATGACAGTCCTGTTTCGGCGGACAGGTTTGCGGCAACGCGCTCAAGCTCTCTCCGGCGCAAGGTCGAAAGAAGGTTACGGCGGAAGGTAATGCCGTCATCGCCATGGCCCGCAAGCCCTTCCTCGACGAGCCGTTCGGCACGGGCTTCCATCGCTGCCTTCACTTCGCCTCCGAAACCGCTGTCGGCCAGATCGGCATTGGCATTACCGAAAAGCTGGCGGTCGAGCCAGGTGGCGCCATCGGCCTGTATCTGGTTTTCTATCGACAGGTCGGAACGGACGGCCAGCGTCATGCGACGGCGGGCGCCGCGATCTCCATAGGAACGCAGTTCGACAACGGAGCCGGGGGCGCAATCACCGGCCGCATCGAGATCAGGCAGCCGTACATGATGGATACGGCCGTCAACGCCGTCGATTACAGCATAGGCGGAACCGGATAGTTCATTGTCTAGCCCTCGCGCCACCAATCGGCCGACAATACATTCGGTCACCTCCCCGGCCAGAACATAATCGGACGCTGCCCACTCGATTCCGCTTTCGGTCAGTCCGCGGTGGATTCGCTTGATGATGTCGCCGCGCTCGCCAAGCTCCCGCAATGTCGCCTCGGCCTTGTCGTCGATAATCCATTGCCCCTCACCGGCCAGTTGGGCGAGGCCAAGCTTTTCCAGCTTGCGAAGGCGGCCGACCTTTAACACATGAAACTCGTCAGGCCGATTATCCGGGTCGGGCCGGAGATCGACAATGCCGTTCTCGATGGATGCCTGCCGAACAAGCGCCCGGTCGAGCTGTGTCCAGCGTTCGGTTTCGATCTGGCGTTCGATCGACCTGCGAATATCAAGATCGGTACGCGGCCCAAGCTCTTGGGTAAGAATGTCGCGCGCGCGGCTGCGCATTCCCTCGCGAATATAGTCGCGGTCGATAACCAGATTTTCTCCATCGTCGGCGACACCGCGCACAAGGATATGCAGATGGGCGTGCTCGGTGTTCCAGTGATCGACGCCAACCCAATCGAGCTGCGTGCCAAGATCCTTCTCCATCTCCGCCATGAGATCGCGGGCGAAGGTTTTCAGGTCTCCCAGCTCAATCGCATCGTCCGGGGAAACGATAAAACGGAAATGATGCCGGTCGTCGCCGCAACGCTTCGCGAAGCGGTGACCGTCGACATCGTCATGATCAGCGTCGAAGAGCCCGCCAGCCACGCCATCCTTGCTGACGCCCTCGCGGCGAAGATAAGCGACATGCCCCGCCATCGAACGGACGCCTTTCGTGTTGCGTACGACGCGGGCCTTGATGACGACGCCGCGCGAGCGATTGTTGAGAAAGCGGCTGGCGGCCAGAGTCGCCGCCCTGCCCCGTCCCATGCTTCGGCGCGGTCCCTTGGAAGATGAGGCGCTGTCCGAGCGTGCCGGTGATGGTCCTCCCGCACGATGGGACGCTGCAAGAACTTGCGCGATGAATGGCTTGCCCCGCTGGCTGCCACGGGAACGAATACGGCCCGGACGAACCCGAAAATCATCATCCTTGACCATTTAGCCCCCAAAACCCTGTAAGAACTGAGCAAAAACAGATAGTTGCAGGATGCAGAAGGGTGCCAGGCAGGCAACACCCTGTGAGATTGAAAATAAGCCTTTGAAATCACGATGAAATCCACACCCCGACCGTCCGCACCCTGCTGCCTTTATCCTGCCTTCCCTTTCCCGCTGGCCTATCTGCCCCGTCATGCCTTGAATGGTGAAAATCATGGCCGCTTCCCCTGCCCCTGAGACCTGCGCACGAACAGGCCCTCGGACGGCGGCGCGAGCGCCGAAAGATCGATGATCATGCCGATGCCGGCCTGTTGGTCGGAAGGATGATCGCCTGCTGTCTGATTGCCGCCAACGGGAACCGCTGCACGCCCGACGAAAAGCGGCGCGACGGACCATCCAGCGCGTGTCGAACGATCAGCCGCGCGAAAAGCAACGGCGGCATGTTCGTTGATTAGCGGCACGATCTTCTCCATGTAGACGACCGTCTCGGCCGGCAATGGAACGTCGGAAACCAGATGCTTTTCGCAGCGGCCGGGACCGGCATTGTAGGCGGCGAGGAAACCAGGCGAGCCGTAGAGATCATACAGCTCGGCGAGATAGGCGCTGCCCGCCAGAACGTTGTCGCGGGGATCATAGGGATCGTTGCCAAGGCCGTACCGGGCGCGCAATTCCGTCCATGTGGCGGGCATGATCTGCATCAGGCCCATTGCGCCCTTTGGCGAGATGGCGTGTGGATCATGATCGCTCTCGGCGCGCATGACGGCGCGTATCCAGCGCTTAGGAATGGCGAAACGCTTCGCCGCTTCGGTGATATGACCGGCCCACGGATCGGACGATGCGGCGGCCACGACAGAACGCGCCGACGGTTGATCGTTCCCCAGAGGATCGGCCATTCCCGCGCATGACGGTGGGACGTTCATGGTAGCGGCGATCAGAAGCGCCACAAACGCCGGAACGGCGGCGCAAAGTCCGCCGCCCCGATTGTCCATCAGACTGCCATCGTGCTCGCTTTGGCCAAGGGCAAGGCTTCGCCGCCGGCCAGGATTTTCCGGACGGGCATCGTCGTGAGACCTGTCCGTTATCCGGAAAATCGGCCGTCGCCCTTGACCGCCGCTGCGCGCGCCGGCCGCCCGGTGGGCGATCGGGTCGAGGGGAGTGATCGGCACTCGATCGATCAAGGGGAGTGAGCCTGAAGGTTCGCGGGAAGAATGGCAGCGCATGAACGTCACGCCTCACCGTCGCGCCGCGTCTTGCGCGTCCAGTGGAGATTCCAGACGTCCTTCCTAGTGTCGGACTCGAACATACGGGCACGGATCGGTTCGACAAAGGAAGGATCGTCGATGGTGACGGAAAGATACGCGCCCGCGCGCTCGCCGGTGCGATCCCACGCCGCGCCGACTTCGAGGCCATCGGCGAAGATGCGGTGGTTCGGCGCATTTTCGGCATCTGTCTCATCGATGGGAAGGATCGTCACTTCGGCGTCGAGGGTGAGCGTGCGGATGCGGCCGAAAAAGCCGTCATTGTTGCGGGTGAAGGTGCCTATCTGGGCCATTGCGGGAAACTCCTACTGTTGGAGAAAACGAGCCGTCACGGCTCGTCGGAAACCGGCTCGCGCGAGCTTTCGGCGGCCGGATCGGGATCGTCGGCGGTCCAGAGCGGGATCGCCCGGCCGACAACGGTTGTGAGAGGAAGCGGCCCGAAATAGCGGCTGTCGAAGCTGTCGGGACAGTCCCAATTCATGAGGAAGACTTCACCGGCGCGAAGCGTCCGGCAGCCTTGCCAGACGGGCAGCGGACGGCCCTGGCCGTCGCGTTCGCGGGCCTTCCCGTAGGTCATGCCGTAGGCGGTGATCTCCGCGCCGTTCCGGCAGACGGTGGTTCCGGCAAGAGCCAGCACGCGCTTGAGAAGCGGCAGGCCCTTCGGCAGATAGCGGCGCTCGTCGAGGAAGCCGGCCAGATCGTCGGGCGGCATGACGACGGCCAGATCGGTGACATCGAGCTGGTCAGCGGGAACGATCCGGTAGAGGCCGACCGGCACGCTGGCCGATGCATTCCAGATCAAGCGAATGGTGGGAGCGTTCCAGACCGGCAGAGCGATCAGCGCCGTACCGACCAGCATTGCGAGAAGTGTCATGTGGCGCGCGGTCATGGCTGAAACTCCCGCCGCAGCAACCATGCGCGATGCTGCTCACGGCTATAGCCGCTGAATGGCTCGTTGACGATCAGGCGGTTGTGAATATGCCGCCAGTGATCCGGCGAAACGTCGACCGGATCAACACCAATCCGCTCGATGGCGTCTATGGCGTTCAACACTTTTTCGACCTTTGGCCAGCCATGTGCGCGCAACAGGATTTCACCGCCAGGGTCGACCAACGGCACGGTCTGGTAGCTTTCTCCCGGTGCGACGGCGCGCAGAATATCGATACGGGAAACAACGGTGCCGTAATCATTCGCTGCCCATCTGACGAAGGCGAAGATGGCGCCCGGATCGAAGCTGACGACGCGGCGATGGCGGTCGATGCGCTGCTCGGCCGCGACCCGGCCGAAATGGATGCGTTGCTCGATCCGTTTCTCGCGCCATGTCAGATGAACCAGCGTGCGAGGAGAGGAAGTACCTGCCTTCATAGGCTCGCCCTCCCGACGAAAGGCGACACGAATGCTCTTCCACAACTGTGATTTTCAGGAGGGTACGTTAGGAAGAATCCGAAGGATTCGATGTTAGTAATGTTAGAAAGGGCCGGATTCTGCTTTTGGAATCCGTCGGTTACAAGGGGGCATCGTTCCCGATAGATCGGGAACCCCGTTCCTGATGGTACGGGCTCGAGCGTTCCCGATAGATCGGCTCCGTCCACAACTTGTCCACCGAACAGCAGCGACACGGCAGTTGCAGTGATGCTCATTGCCGGTCTCCTGTCCGCATACGTGGTCGGATGGCCCCTTTCAGCTGCTCCGGACGGAAGGTAAGCCGCTGGCGTCCGACCGGATCATCAGCCAGCGCGAGGCGATAGCCGGGCAAAGATTGTCGCTCGACAATGGCGCGCAACTCGAAATGGAAGCGCCGGAAATGAGACATGCTGCCGGATTTCAGGTGAAGGTGCTCAAGATCGAAACTCCAGCCGAACGACTGGCGACCGCCATGCTTGCGCACGAGACGATATAGCCAGCGTTCAAGCCCGCCTGTCAGATCGAAATAGGCACGATCGATGGTCAGGATCAGCGCATCGTCGATGACGCCGGCATAGAACCAATCCGCAAGGATCAGTTCGACGCCTGTGGACCGGCCTGCCGTATCCAGCCGCTCCTTCCATTCGGCAATCCACGAGAAGCGATGCCGCCTGCGTTCGTCCGGCTGGCGAATCGAGGTAACGATGGTGGTCGATTGCAGGCGGTCCAATGCCGCTTTCAGCCTGCTGTAGTTCACGCCTGAATCGGAACGACCGATGAAAGAGAGGATTTCGTATGGTGTGGCGAACATGAAGCGCGAGGTTCGCAACCCTTTGTCACGCGCATCGACAATCTGGGACGCCGCCCATATCAGAATATCGGCGTCCCAGATCGTCGCCATGCCATGCTCTGCCGTGGCTTCAACGCGGATTGACACATCACCCATGTGGAAATCGATCGGCGTCACGCGGCGCGACTTGGCCAGTGAGAAGAACGGCCATGCCATGAGATCCTGCGCATCGCGCGGTACGAATGGGCCGGGCCGCGCATGAAACAGTTCGCGTTGTGGCGATCCCACCATCGAATCGCGCATCACTTCCTGCCCGCATAACGCGGCGCAAGCGCTGCGTGCCTCTTTGCTGGACGAATAAAATCGTCAATCGGATCGGTGGTGGACACGCGGGCGCCGATCTCGGTCCATGCGCGCAGATCGTCAATGTCGTAAAGCACGCGACCGCCGATCTTGCGGTATTTCGGGCCGGTGCCATAGGTACGATGCTTTTCGAGCGTCCTTTTGCAGATTCCTACGACAAAGGCGGCTTCCTTGGTGGTGAGGAACCGCTGTGGGGCTTCCTTCCTGACTTCTGTCATATGTCGGCTCCGTCTCGTTCCGATGCGGCCCCGACCTGTCGGGGCCTACGAAAAGGACGGTGCCGGAAGAGCCGGCACGAAAGGGATGTCAAAAAACAGGGGGCAGTGCTTTCCTACCCCCTGATGATCCTGCCGCCCCGAGGCTTGCCGCGCCGATGCGGATAGAACAGCAGATCGTGATATCCGCCGTCATAAATCATGCGATCTGCCTTGCGGAGAAACTCGCGAATGCGATGTTTCAGGGGATGGTCGCGCCAATCCCGTGACTGGATTATTTCGTTCACAAGCAATGTATTGGCGATTTCGCGATAGGTTGCGCCGGCCTTGCGACCGTCGAATATCCGCAAGGTGAGGATGGCAAGCCTGCGGCTGTGAGGCGGCAATGCCCCATAGTCGGGACCGGAAGCGCGCCCGTTCAACTGGCGCCAGAAGCGGCCCGCCGCGTGGAGCCGAGTGTCGAAAGCTTCATCCACCGGCAACTGAACGGTATTGAAGCATGCCTCACCGCATTCGTTGACGACAATCAGCCTGTGCGGATAGTTTTCCGGCTGCCAGCATATATGAAGGTCATTTCCGACGAGGCGGCAATCGGCATCCGGCAGGCGCGCAATGGGGATCGAACTGGACGGCCACAGGGCCTTCTTTGTCATTGCGAGATGAAGAACACGAGGAAAGACTTCGAAGGTCCAGAACACCGGCTCCCTTCGAATATCGGCCTTGGGGGCAAAATCGAACACCCCACTTTGCCGCAAACGCATCGGTTACGCGACCGTCGGAAGACGCCGTTTTGTATTCCTTGTGGAAATCTTCATTACGATGCAGAAATTCGCAAGCAAACCCTTCCGCATCGTGATCGTTCATGTAGGCATAAGCGGCGGGATTTTTCCAATCATACTCGGACATTCCAGACTCCTACTACTATTGGACAAAGTAAGGTCGGAAGTATTGGAGACGTAATTATTGGAAAACCAGATCGCTATTGCGCAAACCACTGATACAATATCAGCAAAACCTTCTGATAAACGAATTTAGTTGGGAGCACCGCCTCGCAACAGATGTTTGTAACCGCTTGACGCTATCCAGCGCGCCCGTGCCAGATGACTTTCCCATGCGCGCCGTGCGCGTTCCGGCTCTGCTTTCGGATCGATATGCAACACGATACGGGCAACCTCCTGCCATTCGGCATTGTCGTCCGCCGCGTCGAGCAGGCGCAGATAGGTGACAAGATGCGCTTCATCATAGCCGGTGAGGATTGGGGAATCCGGCGCGCTGTCGGCAACGTCTGGATCAAGCTCAGGTTTCTGCATCGTCGTTCCCTCCCCCTGTCTGTTTCGCAACATGTCATAAGAATGTGGCGTTGTTTTAAAGACCGCATCGTGGCCTCACACGCCGCTCGTGTATTATGGCGGATGTACTTATAGGATTATCATTCCTGGTGCGGTGGCTCTTGCTCCGCTTCCCATCAGCCGTGGACTTGAAAGATTCCATGGCGGTCAATCTGCGTCGGATTCACCATAAGAGACGTCCTTTAAAAAATGAGCCTGTCGGGCAGTGGATCGCGAGCCGGGCGCAGCCCGGCGAGCGGCGGCCGCGCTGATCCGGTTCGACGGACGGCGAACAGCCTGCGAGATAGTAAAGGCGTGGAGCCGGAAAGCCGGCTCCACGGCTTTTATAGTCAACGGGTCTTGAGCTTCTGCATTCCTTCGGCCAGCGTCCAGAGCGCACGATTGAGGGTCACATTCTGATCAATGCCGTTGATGGCGCGGGTTTGGCTGCGCCGAATACGGCCTTCGGAATTGCGCCGCTGCCCGTGCAAGCCGCCCCTTATCATGTTCTCCTGAATGGTGTTGAAGGTCATCCAGAGGCTTTGTCCGTTGTCCTCCCGGCGGCGCGGCGTTGTGATCTGGTCCGGGCGGATCGGGCTTTCTTCTTCGCCATAGCGGGCGACAAGGCTCGCCTCCGCCAATACATGGCGTTCATCTGTCGTAAGCGTGATTTCCTTCATCGCCTCGCTGGCGTCGATCAGGCGCGGAAAATCCTCCGCGACCGTATGGACCCCTTCGATAATGTCATGCCGGATGTTGCCCTTGTGCGGAACGCGGACTTCCTCGAAACGCTCGCCTGCGACCAAGCTGTTTGTGCAAACGAAACGCAGCATTCCGGCAAACATCTGGTAACTCGAAGTGCCGTCATGCGAATTGACGATGATGACTTCCGCCGCCTCCGGCTTACCGATCCCATCGTCGCGGCGTAAACGCAGCATATGCTTGGCGTGTCCCATACGGTCACCATCGCGGGGAACCGCCTGCACGGCGAAAAACGGGAACCATCCTTCCCGGCGCAGCCCCTCCACGATATCGATGGTGGGGACATAGACGTAACGCTCCGACCGGCTGTCATGCGCTTCGCGGGCGAATATGGACGGAACGTGCCGGTAAAGCGCCTCATTGTCGAGGGCTTCGCGTCCGCTGATCTGGTGGCTGTTGCGACCAAACCGTGTAGCGAGATGGTAATTCATGGTCCTTATTCCTTTTTTCCGTAATTGCCGAAGGCATGTCCCCCGACATGCCTTCCGGGGGCGCGTGAGCGCGCGGGATGGAAGGGACAAGTGCCGGCGAGCGTGGTCGGGTTGCGCGCCAGCGGGGCGGATTGGAAAATAAAGGCTATGAAAGCCATGACCCGCCCTGCGCAGCGGGCGGCCCCGCCATGCGCAGGTGGCGCTTGTGGGGAGAAAGGGGAAAGTCCCCCTTGGTTTCCCCACATGATCGGCAAGGCATCAGCCGCGGCCGATCAGGACAAAGCGCGCGAAGCGCTCCCTGTAATGATGGCCGTTGGCCAAGAATGCAGCGAAGTGCGTGTTGTTTCTGCGTTGACTTCAATACAGGCGTTGAAATCAGCATCAAACGATGTCATTTATGATGCTTAGACGGAGACGAGCCGATGCGTTCTACTATCAACATCGATGACAGCCTCATGGAAAAGGCCCGGACCTTGACCGGCACCAAGGAAACGTCGAGCGTTATTCGCAAGGCGCTGGAAACTCTCGTGCGCGTCGAATCTGGAAAGCGCCTGATCGCGCTGGGCGGAACGATGCCCGACGCCCAAGCTGCGCCGCGCCGCCGGAACGCAGTGGCAAGGTGATCCTCGTCGATACGTCGATCTGGATAGATCACTTCCGCCACTCCGATGCGGAGTTGCGCAGGGTTATCGAGGATGACTTGCTGTTTTGCCATCCGTTCGTAACAGGTGAACTTGCGCTTGGCAGTCTGCGAGACCAGGCAAATGTGCTCGGATTTCTGGCAGTGCAGCGACAAGCGCCAGTCGCGACACATGATGAAATCCTGACAATGATAGACTGTCATGGTTTGTTCAGCATGGGGATCGGCTATACCGATGCCCATCTGTTGGCGTCTGTTCTGCTCGACCAAGGGGCCAGCCTGTGGACGCGCGACAAGCGCCTGAAACTGGCTGCTGAAAAAGCAGGCGTGAACTTGCATATATCTGCAACCACGACAAACTAGCCTTTTGAAATGATCGGCGAGACGTCAGCCGTAGCCGATCAAACAAAGCGCGCGAAGCGCTCCGTATGATTGATGGCGGCGGCGGGCATGAGCATGGCGCGGCCCCGCTTTCACGGGGCCGGGCCGATGGCCTGTTCAGTTCATGGCGCGGCGGCGCGACCAGATCAGGGCCAGTTCCTCGCTTTCCGTCTCGACCAGGCTCGCATAGATCGGAGCAGGGAATGAGGGATCGTCCAGCTTCACCGAGAGGTAGGGGTTGCCTGCGGTGGACTGCTTCTTCCATGCCGCTCCGAATTCGGTGGCTCCGGCGAACACGCGGAAGTCCGGCCCGTTTTCGGTTTCGCCTTCGACGGGCAAGAACTTCACCGACTTGACGTTGAGGTTGAGGGTCTTCACCGAGCCAGCGAAGCCGTTGTCGGTGCGGGAGAAAGTGCCGATAGTAGCCATGACATGATTTCCTTCTGCTGATCGGGCCGCGCCCATCGCGGTCTCGATGATGGTCGATGGACCGGGGACGATCGGCCTGCACCCACCGGGGTCCCCGTTGCGCTTGCGCAATGGGGTGGTCCTTAGGGCCGGAATGAAATGGAGGGCGGCCGGTGGCAGCTTTTTTGTCTCGCGATGCAAAGCCGGCCTTCTGGCCGGCGGCGGAAAAAAGTTGTCGCCGGACGTTGCAGGATTGAGATCGAGGCGGCGCTTGCGTCGCCGGTCTTCGGTCAGACCAAATCAATCGAGATCGCGGTGGGCGTGGTCCGGTCCGCGGAAAAAGGAAATCATGGCGTGGCTGCTGTCGGTCAGCACTTTTTCTCGCGCCGACAACGGCTTGGCTGGCTCCCCGTGCAAGCCCCCTCAACCTCAACGTCAAGTCGGTGAAGTTCCCCCACGGTCGTCACGAGGTGAAAACGAAAGCGGGCCGGACATCCGCCCTTGCTGTTTGCAGGAGCAGCCGGGTTTGGGGCGGCATGGAACGAGCCGGCCTCTCCAGCGCGGGCAATCCCTGCTTCTCGGTGAAGCTGGACGATTCCTTGTTCTGCTCTTCGGTCGCCCTGGATAGCGGGCATGGCCGGGGAGCGGAAAGCGGGGAACTGCCCTGATCTGTTTCATGTTGCTGTGCCATCGACTGAACAGGCCATCGGTCCGGCCACGTGGACGTGGGGCTTTTCCGGGCGAATGTCCGCCGCCGCCATCCCTTGCGTTAGGAATGGAAGCCGGGGGGTGAAGCCGACGGCCCGGCCCACAGGGCAACGCCCATATCTTCCCTGCAGCCTATACCATGCCATTCGGGAAAACCCGGATACGCAATCAGCGATCTTCACGGAACATAACGGGATTGGCCAGCCTCGCTAGCGCCGACAGGCCGACAAACGCGCCGCCGATGAGGGAAAAGGCTTTCCGCCAGACTTTGGAAGGTACGGCTTCGCGAGCGACACCATCCACAAGAGCGAAGCCCGCGATGGCAGCGGGGATCCGAATATCAGGACGATGGGGAGACGCAATTCCGGCAAGCGCAACTTGGCGTGGCGATAGGCAAGAAACCGTACGATGCCACACCCGCGAACAGGCCGACAATGCCCGCGCCGGGGTACCCGGCTCCGGTTGCGAAGGCAAAGCGTGTTACCATGACGGCGAACAGGAACGGCACGGCATAGGTCGCCAGCATGTAGGCGAGTGAACACATGGCGACGATCAACACCACGGACAATGTAAGCAGCGCAATCATTCCGGGGTCTCCCTGCGGTTCTTTAGACTGACCCGCTTCGGCACATCGGGATCCGACGCGCCGGAACGTGTTTCAGGTGACAATCCTTCCGGCATGGCTGGCCATCCTCGTGTAGTAGCTGAGGCGGTGGGCCGGTTTGAAAAACAGGTCGCGCTCGACCGGCAGGCCAAGCCCGCCGCGCACATCCTCAATTTCGGACAGCATGACGTAGCCAAGTTCCGGACTGCCAAACCCGAGATCGCAAAGCCCGAACAGGCGAAAATCGCCATCCGGTTCCTTGTATGCTTCGGTAATCAGCATGTGGCGGAACCGTCCGGCGTGAACAGCTTCACGACAGGGCGCGGATCGAAATCCTCTTGTTCCTCGCTGGCGCGGCCATTGGCGATCAGGGCAGCGCGCAGATCGTCGGGGATCAGGGTTTCGGTACGGGGAAATCGCCTTGTCATGACGCCGCCTCCCCTGCTTGATCCCTTAGGTCGGCGTCCTCGTTGATCCGGTAGCGGACACGAAAGGCGAGGATCGCGCCTTTCTGCCGCTCCAGCTTTCGGGTCAGCGCGTCGACCTCGCCGCGCCGTTCGAAGCGGAGTTGCGCGGCGTTCTCCTGACACTGACGCTCATCGGCGGGGGTCCATGTGAACTTCATACGGCCATACTGGCGGGTCTTGACGCGAGCGGTGATCGTCATGCGCTCGGCGCGCTTCCTGATCTGCCGTTCGATGATGGAAAGGTGATTGCGGGTTTCCGCGCAAGCCTTCACCATGCGGGCCAGCATTGCCCGCTGCTCGGAGTAGCTTTTCATTGTCGTGGTTCCAGTGATCCGGGTCGAGGTTCCGGTCGCGCCGTTGCGGCGCGGCCGGACTTGTCCTCGTGCTGTCGGGAGAGGCCGGAACCGCATGGCGACTCCGGCCATGACGGTTCACTCGGCAGCGTCGTGGAAGATGTCGCCGTCAACGTCCTCGCCACCGTCTTCCGCATCGGGGTCCGGACCAACCGGGGCCGTCTCCGGTTCAGCGGGCAGGTCCGCATCAGGGTCCGGCGTGTCCGGGATCGGCTCATCGGCTTCCGGCGCATCCGGGTCGGGGGCTTCCTCGTCGGGGTCCGGCATCTCGAAAGCCATCGCTTCCAGGTCGCGGGGTTCCTCCGGTTCGGCCGTTTCCGGCGCTTCCGGCACGGTCGCAACGGTGTCGGCCTCGGCTTCCACCTGCGGAACGTCCAGCCCTGCGGACGGCTCGGTGCGCAGCAACGGCGGAAGCCATCCGGTTCCGGCAAGCAACTGCTCGGCAGCTTCCGCCATCTCCTGCTTCTTCATGCCCGAAAGCCGTTTCGCCACCTCGTCGCCAAGGGCTTCGCCCATGGCGGCAAGGATATGCGTCTTGGCCACGCGGCCAAGATAGGCGCTGACGGTCGGCGTCCAATGCTGGCTCATATCCAGTGCAAGCGCGGTCGCCAGCCTGTCAGCGGCCATATAAGCGTTGCGCCTGTGCTGCTCCCACGGCAGCTTCAAGGCATTGACAGTCAACGATGCGCAATGCGCGAACAGCGCCATAACGCTCACGGGGTCCAGACCGGCAATAAAGTCCCAAAGGTCCGCCACGTTCTGCGGCATGTCCGAAGCCCATCCGGCATGACGATCCGCCAGCATCTTCGCCGCCGCCGTATCCTCGATGCCGTCCGCATGGCTGGCGAGATAGGCGCTGATCGGGCGGATTTCGAGGGCATGGGCATTCGCGCCGAGATAGAATGTCTGTGCAGCGAGCGCATGGGTGACGGCAATCAAGGCCATATCCGGTTGTTCCCCAAGCGTAAGACGAAGGCCAAGCGTCCGGTGTGCCGTCAGATCTCGGGTGAGAATATCGGAAATCGGCTGCCCTGCGTCTCCTTCCGGTTGCTCGTCATCGTGTCCATCAGGGTCCGGACTGAAACCGTCTTCGATGATTTCGCCATCCTCATCGACGCGCATACCGTCAATGACGGTTTCGCCGCCGCCGTCCACGTCTTCGTCTTCCTCCGGTTCCGGCGCCTCGTCTTCGGGCCGAACAAAGCCACGTTCGATACGGGCGGTTCCGTCATGATTGAGGCAAACAAGCACGCCGCCACCGGCAATCTGGTCCGCCCCGTATCCTTCCCGCTCCGCTTCAATGCGTTCCATTTCCGCTTCAAGTTCCGCGAAACGCTGGTCCACATCGGCGGGCAGCTCGTCGTCCGTGTTCTCCCATTCCGCTGTCAGTTGATCAAACTCTTTCCTCGCTGCGGCATAGGCGGCTTCGTCTTCTTCCGACAATTCCACTGCCTGCGGATAGACACGGCGCAAACCATGGGTGTGGGGGAAGTCGATAAAGGCTTCCGCCCATTTCCAGCCTTCCGCCTGAATGTCGGCGGCAATGCCTTCCAGCTTGGCAAGAACAAGCTGGTCCAGAAGCGCTGGATCATCATAGTAGCCGCCGCGATCTTCGCTAAAAAGGTCGCGCACGATATAGCCGCCCGCTTCCGTATAGGCTTCGGGACCGACAAAGATGGCCTTACGATCGTTCGCCTGCACATGGGTCCGGGTCAGATCGCGACGAATGATCCACGGCTCGCGATTGTAGCCAAGACCGGCATAAACCTGTTCCTGCCGCGCATGGTCGTCGGTGATCGCGAACGCCTGCAACTGGTCCAGCGTCAGGTTTTCATCACGGTAAAGCTGCATCAGCCTGAGGCTGACCGCGCCAAGGCGAAGCCGCTGCTTCACGACATGCTCCGAGACGCCGAAGCGGGTCGAGATTTCCGCCGCTCCCCATCCGCGATTTTCCGCGAGTTCACGGAACGCCTCGAACTGGTCGGCGGGATGCATGTTCGCCCGCGTCACGTTCTCATCAAGGCTGATTTCCTGCGGGTCGTTGGCGGTATCCAGAATGCAACGGATGGCTTCCGTCTTTTTGATTTCCTTGCGCTTGACGCGCAAAAGTTGCGCCTGCCTGCGACCCTCTCCGATGGTCACGAAATAGAAACCGGTTGCTTCGCCTGCCTCGTTCACTTCCGGTTCCACCACAAGGTTCTGGAAGAGCCCCTTGGCGGCGATGCTGGCCGCCAGCGCCTCGATATGCGCCTCGCTATGCGGGGTCTTGCGCGCATTACGCGGCGACTTCTTTAGCTTGTTGAGGGGAATGAAGATTTCCGTGCCGGTCGCGGCTTCCGCATCCGCCACGGTTTCGACTTCCGCCGTCATGGCGGCTTCCGGCTCCGGCGCCGGCAATGCCGCCACCACCTCCGCCGCATCTTCGACCGTCGCGACAGTGACGGCCTTCGTCCTCTTTGCAGTCCTTGCCATTGTTCCTATCCTTTCCTTAAGTCAAATGCCGAAGGCATGTCCCCCGACATGCCTTCCGGGGGCGCGTGAGCGCGCGGGGATGGAAGGGGACAAGTGCCGGCGAGCGTGGCCGGGCTGCGCGGCGAGCGGGACGGATTGGGAAATGATGGCGGCGGAAGAAGTGGGCCGTCCTGAGAAGCAGGCGACCCTGCCATGCGCAGGCGGAACTTGAGGGGAGAAAGGGGTTAAGACCCCTTGGTTTCCCCTCATGAGCGGCAAGGCTTCAGCCGCGGCCGATCAGAACAAAGTGCGCGAAGCGCTCCTTATTTCATGAGGAAGGCGTGGATTTCATCGGGCAGGTCTAGACCGGCCAATCAGACCGTCCTTATTGTAGTTCGGAGTATCCTCTTTGCCGCGCGATGCGGCCCGCCCTGTTGTCTTTCCGGGCTGATCGAGTCTCGATGGTTTCGCTAACACTCTCATACGAGCCAGGGACGCCATGAAACCGCAACGTGACAGGATCAGGATCGACGTCCTTCCGCCCTCCGACCTGTTGGAAGAGGAAGCGGTTCGGGGGCGAATAGCCGATGAGGCGATCATCGCCCTCGCCCGCCTGATCGGCCGGCAGATGGCGCGGGAGCTGTTTCAAGAGAAAACGGCGTTGGAGCGTCGCTCGAATAATGCCCGAACGCGGAACATGGTGTCGTAAGCGATTGCTTATTCCCATCCCGATACAGGCATTGCCTGCCAGAATATTCTTACATTGCCATTGATCCCTGAATGGGATCGTTATAGGGTCGTTTCATGAGGATCATTGCCCGTCGAAGCTTGCGGGAATTTGTCGAAAGCCTCGCAGGGCAAAAAGATCAGCCGGCCGTCAAGGCGACGCTCGATGCCTGGTTTGATGAGGTCAGCAAGGCGGAATGGGCAAGTTCCGCCGATGTGAAGCGGCTTTACGCCACGGCGAGCATCGTCAGCGCCGAACGGATCGTCTTCAACATCAAGGGCAATGACTATCGCCTCGTGGTGTCGGTCGATTTCGAGAAAGGTATCGTCTGGATCAAATGGATCGGCACACACAAGGCATATGACAGGATCGATGTAACAGAGGTGAAGCATGGCGACTGACCTGAAGCCTATTCGCAGCGAAGCGGATTATGACGCTGCACTTGCCGAAGTCGAGCGCTTGTGGGGTGCCAAGAGCGGTACACCGGACGGTGACCGTCTCGATGTGCTGGCGACCCTGATCGAGGTTTATGAAGCGAAGCATTATCCGATGGACCCACCGGATCCGATCGAAGCGATCAAATTCCGGATGGAGCAGCAGGGATTGACACGCAAGGATCTCGAGCCGATCTTTGGAACCCGCAACCGCACATCGGAAATCCTCAATCGCAGGCGTGGCCTGTCCATCGAGATGATCCGGCAATTGCATGACCGCCTTGGCATATCGGCCGAAGTGCTGATCCGGCCAAGCCGTATCGAAAAGGCAGCCTGACGCGAAAGGACAGCCGATGACCCGCGTTGCGATCTACGCTCGTTACTCCTCCGACAATCAGAGCGAAGCCTCGATCGAGGATCAGTTTCGTATTTGCCGGGAGCAAGCAAAACGCGGGGGCTGGAAAGTCGTCGGTTGCTACAAGGACGCAGCGATTTCCGGTTCCACCGTGATCCTGCGGCCAGGTATCCAGATGCTCTTGCAGGATGCACAGGCTGGCCAGTTTGACATTGTGCTGGCCGAGGCGCTGGACCGCATCAGCCGCGATCAGGCCGATACGGCCAGCCTGTTCAAGCATCTCAAATTCGCCGGCGTGCCGATCGTGACGCTGGCGGAAGGCGAGATCAGTGAACTGCATGTCGGGCTGAAGGGCACGATGAACGCGCTCTTCTTGAAAGACCTTGCCGCCAAGACCCATCGCGGCCAGCGCGGCCGTGTCGAAGACGGCAAGTCGGGCGGTGGGCTGTGCTATGGTTATAAGGTCGTGAAGCAGGTGGATGCACGCGGGGAGCCGATCCGCGGTGACCGCGAGATCGATCCACGCGAAGCCGAGGTGGTGCGGCGCATTTTCCGCGATTTCGCCGCCGGCATCGGCCCGCGTACGATCGCCAGAAAGCTCAACGATGAAGGCATTGCCGGTCCGGGGGGCAAGCTCTGGAGCGACACAACGATCCGCGGCCATGTGAAGCGCGGCACCGGCATCCTCAACAACGAACTCTATATCGGCCGCCTGATCTGGAACCGGCTGCGCTATATCAAGGATCCGTCGACCGGCAAGCGCGTGTCGCGGCTCAATCCGCAATCCGAATGGATCGTCACGGAGGTACCGCACCTGCGCATTGTCGATGACGAACTCTGGCAGGTGGTACGGGCGCGCCAGAACGAGATCGCAGACAAATATGCGAACGTCACCGAGGCCGTCCGGGGACACCATCAAAAGAACCGGCTTGCCGGTGTGCGGCGTGCGAAGTCGCTCCTTTCCGGACTGATCTTCTGCGGATGCTGCGACGGCCCCTACTCGCTGCGCGGCGCGGATCGTTTCGCCTGCTCGAACCATGTCAGCAAGGGCACCTGTTCGAACGGCGCCACAATCGCACGCGAGGAGCTGGAGCGGCGGGTGCTCACCGGCCTTAAGGACCGGATGATGTCGCCGGACGTGGCTGCCGAGGCGATGCGCGCCTATGCCGACGAGGTCAATCGCCTCAACCGCGAGCGGCGCTCGAACGGCGATGCCTGGAAGGTGGAATTGCAGAAGATCGAGCGGGACTTGGAGAAGGCCGTCGATGCCATCCTGGCCGGCGCTCCTCCCCTGACATTGAAAGAGAGAATGGAGAAGCTGGAGGCGCGTAAGTTGGAACTGACCGCCCTTCTCGCTGAGGCGCCCGACGACAAGCCCGACATTCTGCCGAGCGCGGCTGCGATCTATGCGAAGAAGGTCGGCCGGCTGACGGAGGCGTTGAACCGGCCGGAAGAGCGAACCGAGGCTGCGGAAGCGCTGCGGGCGCTGATCGAGAAGATCGTGCTTCGTCCTGGCCCGAAGCGTGGCGAGATCGATGCGATGCTTTATGGCGAACTCGGCACAATCCTGAACTGGGTCGAGCGGCAAGCCATTGGGAATGCTATAAAAAACAAAACTCCCGGCGCTTTCGCAACGGGAGTGTCGGTATCAGTGGTTGCGGGGGCAGGATTTGAACCTGCGGCCTTCAGGTTATGAGCCTGACGAGCTACCGAATGCTATAAAAAACAAAACTCCCGGCGCTTTCGCAACGGGAGTGTCGGTATCAGTGGTTGCGGGGGCAGGATTTGAACCTGCGGCCTTCAGGTTATGAGCCTGACGAGCTACCGGGCTGCTCCACCCCGCGATAAAGCGTTTGCATAGTCGAAGCATGATTTGAATGCTGTTATGGCACTATGCGAGAACTGATTGTCTGGCAATTCGGGGCTTATGCATGAGGCATAAGCGACGATTGCCTGCTGTGATGAGAAGATGGTTTTCTTGACTTTGCGATTAGCAGACCTGGCAGCGACCTACTCTCCCGCGTCTTGAGACGAAGTACCATTGGCGCTGGAGCGTTTCACGGCCGAGTTCGGGATGGGATCGGGTGCAGCCGCTCCGCCATAACCACCAGGTCGGCAAAGCGCAAAGTCATTACGCATGATTCCAAAAAGTTGCAGACTTTTCGGATAAGATCATGCGGGTAAAATGAGAAGCTGGTTCTATTTCTTTCTGCTTTTTTCCATCGTTTCCGGACAATCGCCTCCGAAGCTTCAGCTTCGCAAGGCCGACTGGCCGTCGCGCCCCGTCCGGAGCCAGCCCGAAGGGCTTACGGCGCGAGGACAAGACAAAACTGATGCTCATCGCTTAGGCGATGAGCATTGATAATGAGAACGATCAAGCCGATCGAGCTATTAGTACCGGTAAGCTGCATGCATTGCTGCACTTCCACACCCGGCCTATCGACGTGGTGGTCTTCCACGGCTCTCAAGGGAATACTCGTTTTCAGGTGGGTTTCCCGCTTAGATGCCTTCAGCGGTTATCCCGTCCGTATATAGCTACCCTGCTATGCGGCTGGCGCCACAACAGGTCCACCAGAGATACGTCCATCCCGGTCCTCTCGTACTAGGGACAGATCCTGTCAATATTCCTACACCCACGGCAGATAGGGACCGAACTGTCTCACGACGTTCTGAACCCAACTCACGTACCGCTTTAAATGGCGAACAGCCATACCCTTGGGACCTGCTCCAGCCCCAGGATGCGATGAGTCGACATCGAGGTGCCAAACAACCCCGTCGATATGGACTCTTGGGGGTCATCAGCCTGTTATCCCCGGCGTACCTTTTATCCGTTGAGCGATGGCCCTTCCACACGGGACCACCGGATCACTATGACCGACTTTCGTCTCTGCTCGACTTGTCTGTCTCGCAGTCAGGCGGGCTTATGCCATTGCACTCGACGAACGATTTCCGACCGTTCTGAGCCCACCATCGCGCGCCTCCGTTACTCTTTAGGAGGCGACCGCCCCAGTCAAACTACCCACCATACACTGTCCTGGACCCGGATGACGGGCCGCAGTTAGACAT
>NZ_LNTU01000001.1:0-1420000 GCF_001558695.1 Paramesorhizobium deserti | reverse complement strand
ACAAGGGCGAACTCTTCAGTCGCCAGCGGCGCCGCCGCCCTCGTTGTGGCGCTATATACGACCACACCTGCAAAACTGTCAACTGCCTTCTGTGCGAATTTTCGAAAAAAATTCGCCAGCCATTCCTTACCCGGAAATTGACGCCCGGGAGGCGGCTGCTACCGTCATATTTCCGTCGCACGAACCACACTGCGTGCAAGAGCCATGCTGTTCAACGGAAGCGAATGTCGGTGATTGGGTGAATATGGGGACGAAACGCCCCGATTCAAGACCTGCATATATGCGAGGTCGCGAATTTGGTTAATTCCGGTTGATACTGTCCGGGACAATACCCGCTGAAACCGATCGCCGGAAATCCCGCGCGGGCTTCCCTGATGAACTCACATATAAGTGCAAAGCGGTCTGATGCAAGACCGGGCCACAAACCTGCCCTATTCGACTTCTAGCCCTTCCTCCATTGAAACGATGCGGCGTCCGGGACCTGTGTTCGGTAAATTGTGGGGTATGACCGGGAAAAACGCACTGTCCACGGCTTCGCGTTGACTTCGAAGCCCGCGGCAGGCAAAACTCGGGATCACTCACGGGGCGAGCCCTCATCTCTCCAGCCTATAGGACTGGCCGGCGCGCGATCGGGCATGCTCGCACATACGGCACGACCAGAGGACCGGCAGCTTACAGGATGAAGGAATACGAGCGGCACACGATAGATCCCGGCAACGAGCCGCCGCTCATTACCGATGGGCGACGCGGACCGCCGGACCGCCGCGAGATTTCCGCCCGCTGGCTCGCCGGCACCTTCCTGACCGGCATCACCTCCTGCATGCTTATGGGCGTTGCACTTTTCGCGGCCCTCAATGGGCGCGAGCAATTGGCGACGCCGCCGGAGCTGCTCGCACATAACGAAATGCAGGGCCCTGATTCCGACGGCGACATCTCGAAAGGCGACCGCGTCGCCGCCACCACCACCATACAGAAGAACCGTGATCGGCGGCGTTTCGACGTATCGACCATGCAGAAGGTCGGCGAGCGGGAGGTCATTCGTACGCGGCCCTTCGAATATGTACGCATGGCGCTCGCCGCCGATCATCCCGGCAGCCGCAAATATCCGCCGTTCAATGCGCTCGCTATCTTTTCAGAAGGCGCGCCACCGGTGCAGACCGCCAACACCGGCCAGATCTACGGCGCCAAGGTGGAAAGCGAGGTCAGCCTGCGAACAGTCGATTTCCCGCTGGCGACAGCGGAATTCGATCCTTCCGCCGATCTCACAGCCGACGAGGTCGAGAATGTCGTGCGCAATACCGGCATGCTGCTTACCGACGGCGACGTGCAGGTGGCTTCGCTGCACTATGTGGACCCGCTGCGCTTCGGCAACAGCGAATCACCATACTCGCTGACCCCGCCGCTCGATGTGCGCATCATTCAGGAAAATGTCAGTGTTGCCCCGCGTGCCGGCCCGGATGCGGTGAGCGACGGTTTTTCGGAAGAGGTGATTCCCTTCCGCAATGACGATGCGATCCTCGATAGCCTGGCGAAGGCGGGCTATGACGGCACCAATGCGGCCGAAATGGCCGAGGCGCTGGCCAAACTCATGAACTCGCCGCGCCTGAAGGCTGGCAGCGTGCTGCGCGTCGGCGTTGTATCGCATAACGACCAGGACCGGATCGTCCGCGCCAGCATCTATAACGGCACGACGCATCTGTTGACCGTCGCGCTTGACGATCGCGAGCAATATGTGCCGTCGGACGAACCGGAAATGACGCCGCTGCTGCGCACCGCCTTCGACGGCAGCACGCCGTTGCCGCGTATCCGCGGTGATCTTCCGACTGTCTATGACGGCATCTGCCGCGCCGCACTTTCCTATGGCATGACCGAGGCCATGACCAACCAGCTCGTCAAGATGCTGGCTTCCGACGTGGACCTCCAGGCAACGGTCACGCCGAACGATCAGATAGAGACCTTCTTCTCGCTGCCGGAAGATTCCGACCGGGCCGGCGAGGATTCCGAGATTCTCTACGTCGCCGCCACATTCGGCGGAACCACCCGCAAATTCTATCGCTATCAGGCGCCAGACGGCACCACCGACTATTATGACCAGAACGGCAAGAGCGCCAAGCAGTTCCTGTTGCGCAATCCCGTTCCCAATGGCATCTTCCGCTCTCCTTTCGGCATGCGCCGGCATCCGATCCTCGGCTATCTCAGAATGCACACGGGTGTCGACTGGGCCGCGCCCCGCGGAACGCCGATCATCGCGTCGGGCAACGGCGTCGTCGAGCGGGCGGGTTGGACCAATGGTTATGGCAACCAGACCATCATTCGCCACGCCAACGGCTATGAGTCGAGCTACTCCCACCAGAACGCCATCGCCCGCGGAATAACGGCCGGTGCCCGTGTGCGCCAGGGACAGGTCATCGGCTATGTCGGCTCGACGGGCCTCTCCACCGGGCCGCATCTCCATTACGAGCTGATCGTCAACGGCACCAAGGTCGACCCGATGCGCATCCGCCTGCCGGACAACAAGGCGCTGAAAGGCAAAGAGCTGGAGGCCTTTCAGCGCGAGCGCCAGCGCATCGATCAATTGCTGAATGATCAGAAGGATAACGGCACCAAGCTCGCTGCGACCGGTTCGGCCAACGGCTGACACTTTCTGATTCGGTCCGATTCGCCTGCTTGAGGGGCCGCCGCTGCGGCCCTTCCTCACTCCTCGAATTCGACCGTCACGCCGGGTTTTACCAGCTTTGCCAGTTCCTGGGCGTCCCAATTGGTCAGGCGCACGCATCCATGGCTGGACGTCTTGCCGATCTTCGACGGCTCCGGCGTGCCGTGGATGCCGTAAGTTGGTTTCGACAGGGCGATCCACACCGTGCCGACCGGCCCGTTCGGCCCCGGCGGGATGGTCAGGACCTTGTCATTGTTGCCCTGCTTGAAGTTGATTTTCGGGTTATAGGTGTAATTGGGATTGATCGCGATCCGTTCGACCTGGACGATGCCCGACGGCGAGGGATTGTCGGAGGAACCGATGGTCGAGGGATAGGCGACGACCAGCCGCCCTGATTCGTCATAGCCGCGCACCTGCTTGCGCCGCTTGTCGGCGATGATCCGCGCTACCTTTGCGTTAATCGGCTTGCCGACATTGGGAACGCGAATCACCGTACCCGGCTGATTGAAGTTCGCGCCCGGATTGATTTCTCTGAGATAGGCTTCGTCGATATGGAATTTTTCGCCGAGCATCTCGATCACCGATGTATAGGCCATGGCCGGAAGCTGCGCCTTATGCGCATAATCCTCCGGGATCGAAGCCACATATTGCCGGCCCACATCCTCATACGTGATCGCATATTCGATGAAGGCCGGTCCGCCCGTCGCTTCCAGCTCGGCGTTGATGGCCGTCTCGTTCGAGGGATCAAGATATTTGCCGGTCAGCTCGCCATAGGCGGCGGCCGCCTTGTCGACATTGCTGCCCGCACGCCCGTCGATGACACCGGGTGAGGCGCCCGCGCGGTCGAGCAGCACCTGATAGGCGGCGATCCGCTCCTTGGCTTTCTCGCCCTTCGGCATTTCGATTGCCGGAGCCATGTCGTCGGGCGACGGCATCGCCGCGCCCGGCGGCTCGATGGCGAGCTGCCGCGAATCATCCCCGAGCGAAGCGGAGGCATCGGGTGGCGGCAATTCCGAGCGCTCTACCTGGCCGTCGCGGTTTCCATCATAGGTCTCTACAGGCGGGGCGTCGTAATAGGGGTCCTGGGGTGCGGCATCGGGATAGCGCGCATAAGGGTCTTCTGGAACGTTGCCGAATCCATCATAGGGCGCCCCGCTGTCGACCGGGCCATCAAGCGTCCAGTTGTCCTCGGGCGCGGGCACGCGGCGCACACGCCGGTATTCCCGCTCCGGCTCCTCGATCGAGAGAATGCGGCCGCGCCGGTCCATCGTGATTCGCCGCCCCCGCGGATCGATATAGATGCGGATGCGATTATCGCGATAAACCTCCTCGCCGGGATCATAGAGCTGCGCCAGCTGGATGCCCTCGCGATTTTCCCCGGATCTGCCTTTCCCGTCGATCTGCCCGGCCTCTCCAGGCACCGGAATTAGCACGCCCGTTGCGGAAGCAAGCAATACAAGACGAAACAGAGTTGGAATGCTCGGCATGAACGACAACACCATGAAGAAGTGAACGAATCGCGGTCTACCCGACGATCCTATCCGAATTCTCTGCGTGCCAGATGAACTGGACATGAAAATGGCCGCCAGTTGGCTCGAATTTAACGTTTGAACGCATGCACGGGTTCATACGCCGAATCCAAATGTGCCATCGAGCGGCCACTTTCGATCGGTGGTCAGTGGGTCAGGCGGCTTCCGCCGCCTTCGCCGATGCCTTGGCGCGGAAGTTGAGCCTGTCCGAACCGGCTGTGATCTTCACCGTCGAGCCGTCCAGTATCTCGCCCAGCAGGATGCGCTCGGCAAGCGGATCCTGAACCTCCTTCTGGATGACGCGCTTCAAAGGCCGCGCCCCATAGGCGGGATCATAGCCCTTCTGCGCCAGCCAGTTGCGAGCCTCGTCATCGATCTCGATCCTGATCTTGCGATCGGCCAGCAGCATCTGCAGCCGCTGCAACTGGATATCGACGATAGCGCCCATCTCGCTGCGCTTCAGCCGATGGAACAGGATGATCTCGTCGACACGGTTGAGGAACTCGGGACGGAAGGCCGCGCGGACCACAGCCATCACCTCGTCGCGCACGCTCTCCACATCCTGCTCGTCGCTGAGCCCGACCAGATATTCCGCGCCGAGATTGGAGGTCATGATGATCACCGTGTTGCGGAAATCGACCGTACGGCCCTGGCCATCGGTCAGCCGCCCATCGTCGAGCACCTGGAGGAGCACGTTGAATACATCCGGATGCGCCTTTTCGATCTCGTCGAAGAGGATGACCTGATAGGGCCGCCGGCGCACCGCTTCCGTCAGCGCACCGCCTTCCTCATAACCGACATAGCCGGGAGGCGCGCCGATCAGCCGGGCTACCGAGTGCTTCTCCATATATTCCGACATGTCGATGCGCACCATCGCGGTCTCGTCGGAGAACAGGAAAGCGGCCAGAGCCTTGGTCAGTTCCGTCTTGCCGACGCCTGTCGGTCCAAGGAAAATGAACGAGCCGATCGGGCGGTTCGGATCCTGCAAGCCGGCGCGCGCGCGGCGGACCGCCTTCGAGACCGCCTGTACAGCCTCGCCCTGGCCGACGACCCGCTTGGCGAGTTCGTCTTCCATACGCAACAGCTTCTCGCGCTCGCCTTCCAGCATCCGGTCGACGGGAATGCCGGTCCACCGCGAAATGACCTGTGCGACATGGTCCGAACTCACGGTCTCCTCGAGCAGCGATCCCTTGTTCTCGCTGCTTTCGGCTTCGACAAGCTGCTTTTCGAGCTGCGGGATCTTCCCATACGCCAGTTCGCCGGCCTTCTGGAATTCACCGCTGCGCTGGGCGATGGCGAGCTCGTTTCGTGCTTCGTCCAGCTGTTTCTTGAGGTCCGCGGCAAGGCCGAGCTTCTGCTTCTCCGCCTGCCATGCGCTGGTCAGGCGCGCCGATTCCTCTTCGAGATCGGCGAGTTCCTTTTCCAACTTTTCAAGACGATCCTTCGAGGCCGCATCCTTCTCGTTCTTCAGGGCCTCACGCTCGATCTTGAGCTGCATGATGCGGCGATCGATCTCGTCGAGCTCTTCCGGCTTCGAATCGACCTGCATCCTGAGCCGCGATGCCGCCTCGTCGACGAGGTCGATGGCCTTGTCGGGCAGGAAACGGTCGGAGATATAGCGATTCGCCAGCGTCGCCGCCGCGACCAGCGCCGAATCGGAGACGCGTACCTTATGGTGCTGCTCGTATTTCTCCTTCAGGCCGCGCAGGATGGAGATTGTGTCGTCCACGCTGGGCTCGTCGACGAAGACCGGCTGGAACCGGCGGGCGAGTGCTGCGTCCTTTTCCACATATTTGCGGTATTCGTCGAGCGTCGTCGCGCCGATGCAGTGCAGCTCGCCGCGCGCCAGCGCCGGCTTCAACAGGTTCGAGGCATCCATGGCGCCATCCGCCTTGCCCGCGCCGACCAGCGTATGCATTTCATCGATGAAGAGGATGATCTGGCCCGCCGCCGACTGGACTTCCGAAAGCACGGCTTTCAGCCGCTCCTCGAATTCGCCGCGATATTTCGCCCCGGCGATCAGCGCGCCCATGTCGAGCGCCATCAGCTGCTTGTCCTTCAGCGATTCGGGCACATCGCCATTGACGATGCGCAGGGCCAGCCCTTCGGCGATGGCCGTCTTGCCAACGCCCGGCTCGCCGATCAGCACCGGATTGTTCTTGGTGCGGCGCGACAGCACCTGGATGGTGCGGCGGATCTCGTCGTCACGGCCGATGACCGGATCGAGCTTGCCCGCGCGGGCGTCAGCCGTCAAATCCCGCGCGTACTTCTTCAGCGCGTCATAACCGCTCTCGGCCGAAGCCGAATCGGCAGTCCGCCCTTTGCGGATATCGTTGATGGCCTGGTTGAGCCCCGTGGCGGTGACGCCGGCGCGCGCAAGGATGTCGGACGTCTTCGCCGATTTCTCGATTGCCAACGCCGTCAGCAGACGCTCGACGGTGACGAAGCTGTCGCCGGCCTTCTTGGCAAGCTCCTCGGCCGTGGAGAAAACCTTCGCCAGGGGTTGCGACAGGTAAAGCTGGTCGTTGCCACCCGTGACTTTCGGCAGCGCATCGAGTGCGGCCTGCAGGCCGAGGCGCACATCGGCGATCCGTCCGCCGGCTCGCTCGATCAGCGAGGTGGCAAGCCCCTCATCATCATCGACAAGAACCTTGAGCAGATGTTCCGGCGTGAACTGCTGGTTGTTCTGGGAAAGCGCGAAGGTCTGTGCGGCCTGGATGAATCCGCGCACGCGTTCCGAATACTTTTCAATATCCATATCTGTCTCCTTTTCTTCCCGGCCCATCTGTAAGGCGCCGGCGAAGGCATTGGTGACGAACTCCCTTTCTAGGCGAGTCCATTGTCCCTGGTGATATGGGAAAGGCGCCCAGAACCCGCAAGACGGGAACAAGGGAAGCAGAAATAAAATAATAAAAGACGAACGGCGCGGGTATTATCCCGCGCCGTTCGGCAAGAATTCAGAAAGGATCCGGTTCAATCAAGCGTCGGAGCCTGCCTCGACGCGGGCCGCTGGAGCCTCCGCTGCCTTTGGTGCATCATTATCCCCGGCAGCACCGTTGCCGCTTTCATCGGCAGCCGCACTTGCCGTGCGGCGCGGACGGGCCTGGCGGCGCGGGCGGCGAGGTTCCGCGGCAGGCGCCGCCTCGGCTTCGCCATGAGCCGCACCATTGGCCACGACGGGAGCTTCATCAGAAGCCGGAGCCGCGGCCTGCTGCGCAGCCTCAGCCTTGACCTCCACCTCGCCCTCTGCCGCAGCGGGCGCTGCTTCGGCGCGTTCGTTGCGCGGGCGGCGCTGGCGGTTCTGGCTGCGGCCCTGGCCGCGCCCGCGATCCGCAGGCTGCTTCTGGGTTTCAGCGCCGTCTTCGCCATAGACGACTTCGGCCGGTGTGCCTTCGATCACAGGCTGCGGCCCGCTGCCATTGACCGGCTTGGGCGCCGCCGCGACTGTCGGCTGCTCGAAACCGTCCTCGTCGTCACCCGCGTCGTCATCAAAGACATCTTCGCGCTGGAACTGCACGGGCGCCTGAGCCTGTGCCGCCATGATGATGCGGTTATAATGTTCGGCATGCTGGAGATAGTTCTCGGCCATGACACGATCGCCGGAAGCCTGGGCGTCCCGCGCCAACGTCGCGTATTTTTCCGCGATGTGCTGGGCGTTGCCCCTGATCTTCACATCGGGTCCGTTGCTCTCGTAATTGCGTGATAGCGGGTTAGGCCCCTTGCGGTTATTGTTCCCCCGTCCACGCATGCGCCTGTTCTGCTGTCCTGGCCTCATACTCTTCTCTTTTCAGATTAAGGGGCGCAGATCCCCATGGCCCGAATTGGCCTTTGGGTCTCGCTGGTTATGTGACGAACTGGAGCGCGCCCCGCACTACCATCGTATAAAAGATCTCTAAAAGTTGCGTGCTGCCGTACGAACCACTCCGACAGGAGTAACGGTGTTAAACACCACAAAGCAGATTTACCGCCCTGGCGATACGCGGAACAAAAGCCTGCTTGGCTTTATACGGTGCGTGGAAACTAACTGCCTTCTCCATAAATTCCAAGCTTTTTTTGGCGCTCTTGGTAATCAAAAACTCAAAGCCTGAAAAGAAGCGCGCGCTCGTGTCCACTGAGATCCCGCGAGATTTCGATCAGTCGAAAACCGTGCTTCGCAAAGATGCTTTCCACGTCGGGCAACTGCCCTGCGCCGATCTCGACGCCAACTGCACCCCCTTCATATAGGTGATAACCGCTGCCGCTTGCAAGGGCCTTGTAAAAATCAAGTCCGTCCTCGCCTCCGTCCAGCGCCAGAAGCGGATCATGCTCCCGCACCTCCCTATCGAGCGTAGCGATGACATGCCGTGGAATATAGGGCGGATTTGAGACGATCAGATCGAATTTGCCCGTGACCGCTGCGAACCAGTCGCTCCGGAGCGCGGCGAAACGCCTGGATACGCCGGCAGCGAGCGCATTCTCCCGCGCAATGGCAAGCGCCCCCGGCGCGATATCGACGCCGACAGCGCGTAAACCCTCCAGCTGGCTCAAAAGCGCGATCGCGATGGCTCCGGTCCCGGTTCCGAGATCGATCACATCGGCGACACCGTTCTCGGCGACCCGTTGCTTCAGGAACGGCAGAACCAGGTCGACCAGCGTTTCCGTATCGGGGCGCGGTTCGAGCGTTTCGGGCGAAAGCCGGAATCCCAGGCCATAGAACGAACGCTCCCCCATGATCCGGTATACCGGCTCCCCCTTGAGCCGCCGCTCGATCGCCCTATCCAGTGTCCCGACCGCATCGCTTGGAATGATTCGTTCAGGCCTGCTCAACGCGTCGAGCCGGGTCGTACCCGTCGCCCACTCGACGAGAAGCCGGGCATCGATCTCCGGCGTGGCGATCCCCGCCTCGCGCAAAACCTTGCGCGCCCGGCCATGCAGCGCGGCAAGCGCCTCGCCGCCCATCAGGCGTTTTCGCCCATCTCGGCGAGAAGGGCGGTCTGATAATCCGAAATCAGCGCATCGACCAGCTCATCGAGCTCGCCTTCCATGATCCGGTCTAGCTTGTAGAGCGTCAGATTGATCCGGTGATCGGTGACGCGCCCCTGCGGAAAATTATAGGTGCGGATGCGTTCCGACCGATCGCCCGAGCCGACCTGGCTGCGCCGCGCCGCCGAGCGCTCGCTGTCGGCACGCTGCCGTTCCATGTCGAAGAGCCGGGCGCGCAGGATCTGCATGGCCCGCGCCCTGTTCTGGTGCTGCGATTTTTCCGCCTGCACCACCATGATGCCGGTCGGGATATGGGTGATGCGCACCGCTGAATCGGTGGTATTGACATGCTGCCCGCCCGATCCGGACGCCCGCATCGTATCGACGCGGATATCTTCCGCGCGGATGTCGATATCGATATCCTCCGCCTCCGGCAGCACGGCGACGGTAGCGGCCGAGGTATGGATGCGGCCGCTCGCCTCCGTTTCCGGCACGCGCTGCACGCGATGCACGCCTGATTCGAATTTCAGCTTGGAAAAAACGCCGCGCCCCGAAACCGTCGCGATGATTTCCTTGTAGCCGCCCGCCTCTCCTTCGCTCGCCGAGACGATCTCCACGCGCCAGCCCTTGAGCGAAGCATAGCGTTCATACATGCGGAACAGATCGCCTGCAAAGAGCGCTGCCTCCGAGCCGCCAGTTCCGGCGCGGATTTCGAGGATGGCGCTCTTTTCGTCCGCCGCGTCCTTCGGCAGGAGCAGAATCTGCACCTCGTGTTCGAGGGCCTCGATGCGCTCTTCCACATCAGGTAGCTCGCTCGTCGCCAGCGCCCGCATCTCGGCATCGACCGATGAATCATCGCGCATGGCAATGAGGTCGATCGCTTCCTGACGCGCAGCGACGAGCGCGCGGATTTTCGTCACGACCTCTTCCAGCTCGGCATATTCGGAAGCAAGTTTTACATAAGTATCGGAATCCGGATTCCCCGCCATCTGCGTCTCGATCAGCGAGAAACGCTTCAGGAGTTGGTCCATCCGGTCCTGCGGCAATGCGATCATTCAATTCCCTCTGCCGGCATTCTCGGGCTTGTCCCGAGAATCTACCACGGCATAATCTGTTGCTACGGTAATTGCTTTTCTCTTCCTCGTCGTAGATTCTCGGGACAAGCCCGAGAATGACGGCACGACAGCCAACCTTCACCTGAATATCAGCCCAGCTACAGCGGTATGCCGCTATCTTCGGCAAAGCCCGTCAGGACTTCGCGTAAAGAGTGAGAGCCGTTCGGCTTGTTGAGCGCCTCGAGAAGAAGCCCGTTGAGCCTTGTCGCATCGAGCGCGCCGAGCATGGCCTTCACCGGGCCGACTGCGGCTGGCGACATCGATATATGCCTGAAGCCGAGGCCGATCAACGTCATGGCGGTCAGAGGCCTGCCGGCCATTTCGCCGCACAGCGTCACCGGCGTACCGTTACGCTCGCCCGCTTCGACGATCTGCCGGAGCACCCGCAGGAACGGCGGCGACAGCTGATCGAAGCGGTTGGAGATGATCGAATTGCCGCGATCCACCGCCATGATGAACTGGAAAAGATCGTTCGATCCGACCGAGACGAAATCCACCACCGACATCAACTCGTCGAGCTGCCAGAGCAGCGACGGTACCTCGATCATCGCTCCGAGTTGCAGGCGCGTCGGCAGGCTGTAGGCGAAACGCGAGAGATGCCGCACCTCGCGCTCGATGATATCGCGTGCGGCGCGGATTTCGGCAACCTCGGTCACCATCGGCAGCATCATGCGCAATTCACGCCCACCGGCAGCCTTCAAGAGCGCCCTGAGCTGCGTGCGCAGCAGGCCGGGACGGTCGAGCGTCAGACGGATCGCGCGCCAACCCATCGCCGGGTTTTCCTCGGGACCCGAATTGCGGAAATAAGGCAGCACCTTGTCCCCGCCGATATCGAGCGTGCGGAAGGTCACCGGACGGTCGCCGGCGGCATCCAGCACCGAACGGTAGAGACGCTCCTGCTGCTCGGCGCGCGGGAAGGTCGAGGCAACCATGAACTGCAGCTCGGTGCGGAAGAGGCCGATACCGGCCGCGCCCGATTCGGCCAGTTGCGGCAGATCGACCAGAAGCCCTGCATTCATCAGAAGCGAGACTTCGACGCCGTCCCTGGTGATCGCCGGCTTGTCGCGCAATTCGCGGTAGAGCGCCTGCCGCTTGGCCCGGAAGCGCACCTTCTCCGCATAAGCCGATTCGATGTCCGACTGTGGGCGCAGATGCACCTTGCCGTCGTCGCCGTCGACAATCGCCGCGTCATTGTTCTCCGCCATGGAGACGACGCCCTTGACCTGCCCCACGACCGGAATGCCCATGGCCCGGGCGACGATGACCACATGGCTCGTCGGCGCCCCGTCTTCCAGCACCAGGCCGCGCAGCCGCTCGCGCGGATAATCGAGAAGTTCCGCCGCGCCCATCGAACGGGCGATGATGATCGCATCCTTGACCAACGATTCGGCCACCGTCTTGATGTCGCGTCCCATCAGCTGGCGTAAGAGCCGGTTGGCGAGATCGTCGAAATCGCTCAGGCGTTCGCGCATATAGGGATCGGTCAGATGCATCATGCGCGCACGGGTGTCGCTCTGCACCTTCTCCACCGCCGCTTCCGCCGTCAGACCGTTGAGGATGGCTTCCTCCAGGCGCCGCACCCAGCCGCGGTCATGCGCGAACATGCGATAGGCCTCGAGCACGGCGCGGTGCTCGCCCTCCACCGCCACGTCGCGGCGCGACAGCATGTCATCGATCGAGATGCGCAGTGAACCGATTGCCTCCTGCAACCGGTCCAGCTCGCGCTGCGAATCCTCGTTGAAGAGATTAGTGACGACGATGCGCGGCTCGTGCAGCACGACATGGCCGAGACCGACGCCATCATTGAGCGAAATGCCGGAAAAACTCATCGGCCTGCCAAGATCGAGTTCGACGCCAGGCCTCGTCAGCCTGGTGAGGTCACCCGTAGCGATCATTTCGGCCAGAACCATGGCAGTGGTTTCGAGCGCCTCCAGCTCGTCGTCGCGATAGGCCCGCTTGGTGCGGTTCTGCACGACGAGCACGCCAAGCGTGCGGCCGGCGCGCAGGATTGGCACGCCGAGGAAGGAATTATAGACCTCCTCGCCCGTCTCCGGCAGATAGGTGAAGGCCGGATGCGTCTGCGCATCGGTCAGGTTAAGCGGCCGCGCGCTGGCCGCGATGGTGCCGACCAGACCCTGGCCGAGACGCAATTGCGCCAGATGCACTGCCTGCGGGTTGAGGCCTTCCGTGGCATAGAGTTCAAGTACGCCGTCGGAGCGCAGCACGTAGAAGGAGCAGACTTCAGCGACCATGTTCTGCGCGATCTCGCGCACGATCCGGTCGAGCCGCTCCTGCGGCTCGAGCGGCTCCGCCATCAATTCGCGCAGACGCCTGAGCAGGACGCGGGGACCAGTGGTCAGCTCACGCATGGACAGTCGATTGCTCCTTCATGCCGCCGACCCGCGGACAGCGGTCGAACGATTCTAGCCAGAGCCGGAACACGTTCCGGCTCATCCTTTGTGGGCATTTTTATTGCATGCGTCTAGGGCTTTAAGTCCCGCGCGTGCATTAATGTTTGTCGAGCCCGTATACCGAGTGGAGCGTACGGACGGCGAGCTCCGCATAGGGGCCGTCGATGAGGATCGAGATCTTGATTTCCGACGTGGTGATGGCGCGGATGTTGATGCCTTTATCAGCAAGCGCCCGGAAGGCGGTGGCCGCCACGCCCGCATGGCTGCGCATGCCGATACCGATGACCGAAACCTTGACGAGCCCCGCTTCCGACTGGATCGCATCGAAACCGACTTCCGGCTTCACTTTTTCCAGAACGGCGACCGCCTTGTCGAGATCGCCGGTCGGCACGGTGAAGGTCATGTCCGTCTTCGAGCCGTCCTCGGAGACGTTCTGCACGATCATGTCGACATTGATGTGCGACTCGGCCAGCGGCCCGAAAATCGCCGCCGATACGCCCGGCCTGTCGGCAACCCGTCTCAGCGAGATCTGCGCTTCGTCCTTCGCATAGGCGATACCGGTGACGACCTGCTGTTCCACGATTTCTTCCTCGTCGCAAATGAGCGTTCCGGGCGGATTGATCGGATCACCCATGCCCGGCGCATCGGGGTCCTCGAAACTGGAGCGCACAAACGTGCGCACCTTGTGTACCATGGCAAGCTCGACGGAGCGAACCTGCAGCACCTTGGCGCCGAGCGACGCCATCTCCAGCATTTCCTCGAAGGATATCCTGGCGAGGCGGCGCGCCTTTGGTTCGACGCGCGGATCGGTGGTGTAGACGCCGTCGACATCCGTGTAGATATCGCAGCGATCCGCCCCGATCGCCGCCGCGATCGCCACCGCGCTGGTGTCCGAACCGCCGCGCCCCAGCGTCGCGATGCGGTTGTCGGGCCCGAGCCCCTGGAAGCCGGCGATGACAGCCACCTGCCCCTCGCCGAAACGCTTCACCAGGAAAGAGCCGTCGATATCGGTGATGCGCGCCGCGCCATGTGCATTGTCGGTGCGGATCGGTATCTGCCAGCCCTGCCAGGAACGAGCGTGAATGCCCATCGATTGCAGGACGATCGCGAGCAGCCCCGCCGTCACCTGCTCGCCCGAGGCAACCACGGCGTCATATTCGCGCGCGTCGTGCATCGGCGATGCGGTCCGCGTCCAGGCGACGAGCTCGTTGGTCTTGCCCGCCATCGCCGAGACGACGACGGCCACCTCGTTGCCCGCCTCGACCTCGCGTTTGACGTGACGCGCCACATTCCTGATGCGGTCGATATCGGCCACCGAGGTGCCGCCGAATTTCATCACGATGCGCGCCATTTTAGGATTTGTCCCGAGAGGCTTGAGAATTGCTACCATTCTCTGCCAGATTGCCCGGCAGAGGAACCGCGCGTCACATAGCCAAAATGCGAAGAAACCGCAAGCAGACGGCTTGACTTTGCCGCGAGCGCAGCCGACTCCACGAATGACAGGAAGGAAATCGCCATGGCCGAGACCGCCCGCACCACCATTGATTCCGCCGAAGTCGAGCGCTTCTCGCGGATCGCCGCCGAATGGTGGAATCCTGAGGGAAAGTTCCGGCCGCTGCACAAGTTCAATCCGACGCGCCTCACCTATATCAAGGAGGAGATCTGCGCCGCCTTCGGGCGCGATCCGCTGGCTCCCCGCCCGCTGGAAGGGCTGCGTCTGCTCGATATAGGCTGCGGCGGCGGCCTGCTCTGCGAGCCGATGGCGCGGCTGGGCGCGACAGTCGTCGGGGCGGATGCCTCCGAGACCAATATCGAGGTGGCGAAAATCCATGCAGCCGAAACAGGGCTCGACATCGATTACCGCGCCACCACGGCGGAGGCGCTGGCGGAGGCTGGTGAGAAGTTCGATGTCGTCCTAAACATGGAGGTGGTCGAGCATGTCGCCAATGTCGATCTCTTCCTTTCCGCTTGCGGTGAGATGGTGAAGCCTGACGGACTGATGTTCGTCGCCACGATAAACCGCACGCTGAAGGCGCTGGGGCTGGCGATCATTGGCGCGGAATATGTCCTGCGCTGGCTGCCGCGCGGCACACATCAATATGAGAAGCTGGTGCGCCCGGAAGAGCTGGAAAAGGCTCTCAACTCAGCCGGCCTGAAGATCATCGATCGCCAGGGCGTGACCTATAACCCGCTGACGGATAGCTGGAACCGCTCACGGGATATGGACGTCAACTACATGGTGCTGGCGCGGAAAATAAGGGAGTAAGGGAGTAAGGGAGTAAGGGAGTAAGGGAGTAAGGGAGTAAGGGAGTAAGGGAAACGGACCTGATTCCTTTGAGAAGGTCTATCCTATTCCCCTATTCCCTTACCCCCTAATTCCTATCCTCCGGAAAAACCGGCAGCGGCATGATCTCGACGCCGTCTTCGACCAGCGACGTCACTTCCTCTCGTGTCGCCTCGCCATAGATGCCGCGGGGATCGGTTTCGCCGAAATGGATCTTGCGCGCCTCCTCGGCGAATTTGTCGCCGACGTAATCGGCGTTCTCGCGCACCTTCTGGCTCAATTCGCGCATCTGCTCGATGAGTTTGCGCTCAGCCTCGCCCATGCCGACGGCGATCTTCTCCTTCGTTCGCGAAGTCGAGACGGAGGGCGCCATCAGCGCCTTGCCGACCTTCGGCGAACCGCATACCGGACAGGAGACGAGATTGCGCGCCGTCTGGCTCTCATAATCCTCGTTGTTGCGGAACCAGCCCTCGAACTCGTGTTCCTGATCGCAAAGAAGCGTGAAGTGGATCATGACGCCGCGATACTCTCCTTCTTTTCGCCTGCCTTCGGAGCTGCCTCGCCGCCCGCGACACGAACGCCGAAGGGGCGTGCATTTTTGAGGTTGGGCACCTTGCGCCGCGCCGCCGCGCTCTCCGCCGTATCGATATCGGCGACGATTACTGCCGGCTCGTCATGATCGGCCTCGGCAAGAACCTCGCCCCATGGGGAGACGATCAGCGAATGACCGTAAGTTTCGCGCCCGTCCTCGTGCAGCCCGCCCTGCGCGGCGGAGATCACGAATGCGCCGTTTTCTATGGCGCGGGCGCGCTGCAGGACATGCCAGTGCGCCTCGCCCGTCTGCCGGGTGAAGGCGGCCGGCGCCGTCAGGACCGAGGCGCCCACCTCCGCCTGCGCCCGGAAAAGCTGCGGAAAGCGAATGTCGTAGCAGATCGCAAGTCCCATCCGCCCAAAGGGCAGATCGGCAATGACCGTGTCATTGCCCGCCGCATAGACCGCTGATTCCCGCCAGCTCTCGCCATTGTCGAGATCGACGTCGAACATGTGGATCTTATCGTAAGAAGCGATCTTCTTCCCGTCTGGGCCGAGCAGAAAGGCGCGGTTGGCGATCTTGCCGCCCTCGACCGCGATCGCCGTCGAGCCGATATGCAGATGAATGCCATGCTGCGCCGCGAGCCGCGACGCCGCCCGGACGACGAGATCATTTTCCTCGTCGCGCAGCACGGCAGCAAGCCCTTCGCGGCTGCGCTGAACCGCGCCGGTCATCTCGGGCGTCTGCACATAGACCGCACCCTTTGCGGCGGCCTCGCCGACGAGGCGTTCGAGAACGGCGATATTGGCCTGCGGGTCGGTCCCCGAGCGCATCTGGATGGCGGCGGCGCGGAAAATGCTCATGACGTCAATTCCTTAAACCAGTTCACCTGTATTCAGAAGATTGTCGAGGCGGCCTTCGCGCTCCAGCGCATAGAGATCGTCGCAACCGCCGACGTGAACGTCGCCGACAAAGACCTGCGGAAACGTCATCCGACCCGACCGCTGAATCATTTCCTGGCGGTATTCGGGTTTCACCGTTGCATCATGCTCGGTATAGGTCGCGCCCTTCTGTTCGAGCAGGCGCTTGGCCGCTGTGCAGAAGCCGCACATCTGGCGCGTATAGATCGTCACATCAACCATGGAGTTCTCCAAATTGCTTTAGGCTTATATAAGCGCCGCCAGCCCTTGCCGGAAGCCCCCGGCTAACATCACATATCAGGCAGAACCCGGCTGAAGGTAAGCACATCCACTGAAGCCGCGCGGGCACGCATGAGCGCCCTGGTTGCCGCCTTCACTGTCGCGCCCGTCGTATAAACATCATCGACCAGAAGGATGTTTCGGCCCCGGACCTTGATCTCCTCGCCTTGCGGAACCCGGAAAGCGCCGCTCACATTGCGCTGCCGTTCCGTGGCGAGCAGGCCGACCTGCTGGCGGGTACGCTTGACGCGGATGAGTGCCTCCGGTTCAAGCGGCTTCTCCGATATCCGGGCAACGGCGCGGGCAAGCTCTGCCGCCTGGTTGAAGCGCCGTGACCAGAAGCGAAGCGGATGCAGCGGCACCGGCACGATGACGTCGCAATCCGCGATCATCTCGCCGCCGGCGCGCACCATCCATTTCGCCATCCATGGCGCGAGGTTGGTCTGGTCGTGATATTTGAGCCCGACGATCATCCGCCTGGGAATGCCGTCATGGATGACCGCCGCCCGCGCGCGGCGAAAAGGCGGTGGATCGGCGATCGCCTCGGCCGACAGGAAATTCTCGCCGAGATCATGGGCGAAGGGCGTGCCCATCACCGCACAATAGGGCCGATCGATGAAGCGCAGATGCGACCAGCACCGGCCGCAGACGGTTCCCGGATCAGCCACTTCGCGACCGCAGCCGGCGCATTGCGGCGGAAACAGCAGGCCTGACACCTGCGCAGCCAGACGCGCGGCGATCCCGCGCGCGCCGTTCGTCCGCCCTTGCCCCCCATCGTCCATTGCAATCGCCCCCGTTCGGACGCATTTAGTGCTCGTCACGCACGCTGTAACGTGCACGCATCATGCAGGAATGCGCGAACGAGGAAAAGGCAGGCAATCGCATGCAGGAAAACGGGCTGTTCGACCGCTCGCTGATTCAGGCGCATCGCCGGCGCGCCATGGCGAAATTCGCCCCCGGAACGGATTTCCTGCTGGCGCGGGCGGCCGACGACCTCGAAGATCGTCTTGCAACGGTCGAGCGCCGCTTCCCCGTCGCCGTCGACCTCGGCGGTCATACGGGCCTTGCCGCAGAGGCCATCGCGCGCTCCGGAAAGGCGGATGAGATAATCCGCATCGAGCAGGATACGGCCTTTCTGCACGGCCCCTTTCCAGCCATCGTCGCCGATGACGAAGCCCTGTCGCTCGGGCCTGCAAGCGTCGATCTGATCGTCTCACTCCTCTCGCTGCAACTGACCAACGACACGCCCGGCGCGCTTTTCCAGATCCGTCATGCCTTGAAACCCGATGGGCTGTTTCTCGGCACCATGGCCGGCGGCGGCACGCTCGGCGAATTACGCGAAAGCCTGCTTGCGGCGGAAGCCGAACTGACCGGCGGCGCCTCGCCTCGCGTTGCCCCCTTCGCCGATATACGCGATGTAGGCGGCCTCTTGCAGCGGGCAGGCTTTGCCCTGCCCGTTACCGATGTCGAGAGTTTTACCGTGCGCTATGACAATATGTTCGCGCTGATCGCTGATCTGCGCGCCATGGGCATGCAGAACAGCCTCCTCGGCCGTTCGCGCAGGCCGGTGCCGCGTCATTTTTTCCTACGTGCCGCCGAAATCTATGCCGAACGCTTCAGCGATCCAGATGGCCGCATCCGCGCCACCTTCTCCATCATCTGGATGTCGGGCTGGGCGCCGCATGCCTCGCAGCAGCAGCCGCTCAAACCCGGCTCCGCCAAGACGTCGCTCGCCGCGGCTCTCGCCGAGACGGAAAAATCGAAAAAAGCCCCGTGAAACGAGGGATCCGGCGCGAAATTTCGGGGATTTTCAGAGAAAATCAGCGATATTTTCAGCAATCGCCACTTTTTCTACCGTCGGGATGGATGACACAGACGGCCTCCGGCGTACTCTGCAGTACGCTCTTGCGAACCGTATAGGCCCGCGAATGCCGGATCGATCCGGTCGAGATCGTATCGACTCCGTCCGGGAACAGCGATTGCGACGCAATATCCCTGGAGCGCTCATTGAGAATGGGAACCAGGATCAGCGCCAGCGCGATCGCGGCCGAGCCGAACAGCAGAGTGATCCGCAAAACACCCGAACGCGCGCCCGCGATGGAATTCGGGTAATAGGAACCATGGTCCTTTTTATGAAAGGAATGATCGTCAAAAGGCATATTGGCAAACTCCGGCCCCGTCCCCGCATGGAAAATGCCCGATCGAAGTGAAAGATCGATTAACGGAGATCACCCGTGCTCCGGCTTTTTTTGGCTGGAACCTGCTGAAAACGCGGGAAAATTTACAGAAGGTCGATCAGGAACGGGATGAGCGGCTCGTCGGCCGGCGGCATGGGATAATCGCGCATGTCGCGCGGCCGCACCCATTTCAACGCCTGCCCTTCCAGCGATCGCGCGATCCCCTCATAACGCCGGCAGATATAGAGCGGCATCAGGAGGTGGAAATCCTCATAGGTATGGCTGGCGAAGGTGAGCGGCGCCAGGCATGCGGGCTTGGTGACGATGCCGATCTCTTCCTTAAGCTCGCGGATCAGCGTCTGCTCTGGCGTCTCCCCTGGCTCCACCTTGCCGCCCGGAAACTCCCAGAGACCGGCAAGCTGCTTGCCTTCGGGCCGCTGTGCCAGGAGAACGCGGCCATCCGCATCGACCAGGGCGCAGGCGGCGACGAGAAGAATGCGGCGCGGATTTTCATCCTTCATGATTCGGGCTTTCCCGGTATGCGTAGCGATAGATTTCGGTAAAGCCGAAGCCTTCATAGAGCGCAAGTCCCGGTGCATTGACCGTCTCGATCTGCAACCATGCCGTCTTCGCGCCATGCTTCATCGCCCATTTGAGCGCCGAGGCGACGATGGCGCGCCCATGACCGTTTCTGCGGCTCTCACGCGAAGTGCCGATGTCGAAGAGCCCAGCCATCGCGCCGTCATGAACGCAGAGCGCCACCGACACCGGCTGCCCGTCCTCCTCGATCATGAACATACCCTTGACCGGACGAATCCCGTTAAGCAATTCCGAAAATCCGGCGCGCAAGGATGCGTCGCGTCCATGTACCTTGAGCGAGGCGTCGACATAGCGCCCGATGTCGCGCAGCGGAATCTGATCGATTGTTCCGGCGAAGTCCATCGCCGTCAGATCGGCCGTCATCACGACGGTTTCATCGAGCCGTTCCCAGCCCCGGCTTGCGAGATAATCGTCGAGCTCCGGCGGAGCCAGCGGCGATTGCCGGAAAACCGGCCGTCTTCCATAGGCGCGAAAGCGTTGCGAAGCGCGTTCGACACGCGCTGGAATATCGCGGATATCGGCCGGATCGAGCGGGTTGATCGAGTTGAGTCGCTTCGATGGGTGTGCCGCGGTCATGCGGATCGCCCATGTCCCGTCATAATGCACCGACGTTGCCGGCCATGCGCGAAAACCCACGGCTTCGATCTGCCTGACGGTCGCCAGCCCCGGCATCAGGAGCGCTCTCCCATGTCTGCCTCAACTACGATAATCGCCATTGATCGCCACATATTCCTTGGTGAGGTCGCAGGTCCAGACCGTCGCCTTGCCATCGCCGAGCCCGACATCGACGCGGATCCTGATGTCCTCGTTCTTCATGTAGGCGGAGGCATCAGCCTCGGAATAGGCCGGATCGCGTTCGCCCTGATGGGCGACACGGATATCGCCGAACCAGATCGCCAGCAGATCGCGATCGGCGGGCTCGCCAGCCTTGCCGACAGCCATGACGACGCGGCCCCAATTGGCGTCCTCGCCGGCCGCCGCTGTCTTCACCAGCGGTGAATTGGCGATCGACAGCGCGATGCGCTTGGCCGAGGCGGCCGACGTGGCGCCGGTCACCTCTATCTCGATCATCTTGCGCGCGCCCTCGCCGTCACGCACAACCTGCAATGCCAGCGAATGCAGAACCCGGTCGAGCGCTTTTGTGAAATCGGCAAGCCGCTCATCACCGAGATCGGTGACGGCGGGGGCGCCGCGCTCCGCCGCCGTGCCCGTGGAGAACAGCATCAGCGTGTCGGATGTCGAGGTATCGCTGTCGACCGTCACGGAATTGAATGTCCCGCCCACCGCTTTTTCTAAAAGCACCTGCAGGACAGGAGCGGCGATCGGCGCGTCGGTGACGACGAAGGACAGCATCGTCGCCATGTCGGGCGCGATCATTCCCGCGCCCTTGGCAATGCCATTGATGGTCACCGGCACGCCGCCGAGAAGCACGGTCTCCGTCGCCACCTTCGGATAAGTGTCGGTGGTCATGATCGCCTTTGCGGCATCAAGCCAGCGATCCGCCTGGGCTTCATTCGTCATGCCCTCGAGCAGATGGGCGAACTTGCCAGCATCGAGCGGCTCTCCGATCACGCCTGTTGAGGCCAGGAATATCTCAGCCGATGTGCAGCCGACCGCGGCCGATGCCGCGGCGGCGGTCATAGCCGTCGATTCGCGCCCCTTCCTGCCGGTGAAGGCATTGGCGTTGCCCGAATTGACCACAACGGCGCGCGCCTTGCCGCCAGCAAGGTTCTGCCGACAGAAATCCACCGGTGCCGAAGGGCATTTCGAGCGGGTGAAAACGCCCGCTGCCTCCGCCGGCTGGTCGAAGACAAGAAGCAGCACGTCCGTGCGCCCCTTGTATTTGATGCCTGCCTCGGCGGTGGCGATGCGCACCCCCTCGATTGCCGGCATCGCCGGATAGTGTTTCGGAGCAAGTGGAGAAACGGACGCCGACATGGATCCCCCGGCCAGAATGACGTGACAAAGAAGTGTTGCCGCCGATTACTGCTTCGGCGCCTCTTCGGCGGGGGCGGCTTCTTCCTCGCCGTTCGCCTGCTTCATCGCCTTCTCGATCGCCGGATCGGCATAAGTCACCTTGAGTTCGCCGCGCAATTTCTTCACCAGATCGACATAGCGTTCGCGCATGACGATCGAGCGCACCTGATCCTTGACCTGATCGAATGCGGGCGGCTGCTGGGTGCGCTTGTCCTCGAGCTTGATCACGTGGAAGCCGAACTGCGTCTGCACTGGCTCCTTGGTGTAGGAGCCCGGCTCCAGCGCGAAGGCAGCCTTCTCGAACTCGGGCACCATCTGGCCCTGACCGAAATAGCCGAGATCGCCGCCATTTGCAGCGGAGCCATCGGTCGAGCTCTCCTTCGCCAGATCCTCGAATTTCGCGCCGCCGTCAAGCTTCTTGATGATCGCCTCGGCTTCCTCCTTGGTCTTCACCAGGATATGACGGGCGCGGACCTCATTCTGCGGTGGCGTCGCGGCGATCTCCTTGTCATAGCGGGCGCGAACGTCCGCATCGGTGATCTTGTCGACGATCTCTTTCTTGAAATATTCGTTGTGCAGGGCGCGATCGCTGAGGAAATTCATGCGTTGCTTGAACTCGTCCGTCTGATCAAGCTTTTCGGCCTTGCCCTCGGTGGCCAGCGCCTTGATGTCGATGAGTGCTGCGAGCGCGGCAAGCCGGCGCTGCTCGTCCGGCAGGCGCGAGAACTGCGGATCGAGATCATTCGACGCCTGGTCCACCTCGCCCTGCGTGATAGGCTGGCCGTTGACGGTCGCCAGGACCTTGGCGGGATCGGCGGCTTCCTTGGCCTCTGCGGCCTTGTCCTGGGCATACGCGCCGCATGTCGCGGTGGCGATCAGAACGGTTGCGGCGAGCGCGGAAAGGGCTTTATGATAGTAGGTCATAGGGTCACTCCTTCAAAGGCCTTTCGGCCCCATGAATACGGCGGAATTTTGCCTGGAGCGTTTCCGTCGCGGCTCTTCCGGCCGAAACGGAAACGCTCCATCTCTGAATCAAGAGCGCTCATTCCTATGAACCGGTGGGTCGATCCGGTCTGGAAGACGCCGTGGGAACAAAAGCGCGGAGGGGTTTTCCGCCCGATGCTTCAACGTTGACATCGCTCGACCCCCCTCTTATCTGTCCAACGGCTTTGCGTCCAGAGAGCTTGCCGGAAGAAGTGCGCCCGGTTCGGGACCTATCGACATTTATGGTCGGGCCACCACTTTTCTTGCAAATGTTTCTATGAGAGTGAATAAAGCCTTCGACAATGCCGGATCAACCGGCTGAACGGATGAGAAAGGACCAGTGATGGTCAGCTTCGGCGGTCTAGCCCGCAAGATTTTCGGTTCTTCCAACGACCGTCGCGTCAAGAGCCTGCGCCCGCGCGCCAACGAGATCACCGCGCTTGAAAAGAATTATGAGGCCCTGACTGACGATCAGCTCAAGGCCAAGACGGCGGAATTCCGCGCCGCCCTGGCAAATGGCCAGAAGCTGGACGATCTCCTGCCCGATGCCTTCGCCACCGTGCGCGAGGCAGCCAAGCGCGTGCTGGGCATGCGCCCCTTCGACGTGCAGTTGATCGGCGGCATGGTGCTGCACAATCGCGGCATCGCCGAGATGCGCACCGGCGAGGGCAAGACGCTGATGGCGACCCTGCCCGTCTATCTCAACGCGATCGAGGGCAAGGGCGTCCACGTCGTCACCGTCAACGATTATCTGGCGAGCCGCGACGCGGAATGGATGGGACGCCTCTATAGTTTCCTCGGGCTCACCGTCGGCGTGATCGTCCATGGCCTCGACGACGACCAGCGCCGCGAAGCCTATGCCTGCGATATCACCTACGGCACGAACAATGAGTTCGGCTTCGATTATCTGCGCGACAACATGAAATATGACCGTTCGCAGATGGTCCAGCGCGGCCACAACTACGCCATCGTCGACGAGGTCGACTCGATTCTGATCGACGAGGCACGCACGCCGCTCATCATTTCCGGTCCGCTCGAGGACCGTTCCGATTTCTACAACCTCATCGACACCTTCATTCCGCGGCTAGAACCGTCGGATTACGAGATCGACGAGAAGCAGAAGACAGCGACCTTCACCGAGGAAGGCACCGAGAAGCTTGAAAACATGCTTCAGGAAGCCGGCCATCTCAAGGGCGACGGCCTCTACGATGTAGAGAACGTCGCCATCGTCCACCACGTCAACAACGCGCTGCGCGCCCACAAGCTGTTCCAGCGCGACAAGGACTATATCGTCCGCAACGACGAGATCGTCATCATCGACGAGTTCACCGGCCGCATGATGCCGGGCCGGCGTTATTCCGAGGGTCTGCATCAGGCGCTGGAGGCCAAGGAACATGTCACCATCCAGCCGGAAAACCAGACGCTGGCCTCGATCACCTTCCAGAACTACTTCCGTATGTACAACAAGCTCGCCGGCATGACCGGTACGGCGGTGACCGAGGCGGAAGAATTCGGCAATATCTATGGTCTTGAAGTGACCGAAATCCCGACCAACCTTCCCGTCCAGCGCATCGATGAGGACGACGAGGTCTATCGTACGGTCGAGGAGAAGTACAAAGCCATCGTTAAGGATATCCGCGAGGCGAGCGCCAAGGGCCAGCCGATCCTGGTTGGCACCACCTCCATCGAGAAATCGGAACATCTGGCCGAGCGGTTGCGCAAGGAAGGCATCAAGAACTTCCAGGTTCTCAACGCCCGCTATCACGAGCAGGAAGCCTATATCGTCGCCCAGGCCGGCGTCCCCGGCGCCATCACCATCGCCACCAACATGGCGGGCCGCGGCACCGACATCCAGCTCGGCGGCAATGTCGAGATGCGCGTCCGCCAGGAACTGGCCGATATGACGGAAGGCCCGGAGCGGGATGCGAAAATAGAGGCGATCAAGGCCGATGTCGCCAAGCTCAAGGAACAGGCGCTCGCCGGCGGCGGCCTTTATGTTCTGGCGACGGAGCGACACGAGAGCCGCCGCATCGACAATCAGCTGCGCGGCCGTTCGGGCCGTCAGGGCGACCCTGGCCGCTCGAAATTCTTCCTGTCGCTGCAGGACGATCTCATGCGCATCTTCGGCTCCGACCGTATGGACGGGATGCTGCAGAAGCTTGGTCTGAAAGAAGACGAGGCGATCGTCCATCCCTGGATCAATAAGGCGTTGGAGAAGGCCCAGAAGAAGGTCGAGGCGCGCAATTTCGAGATCCGCAAGAACCTGCTCAAATATGACGACGTGATGAACGATCAGCGCAAGGTGATCTTCGAGCAGCGTCTGGAGCTGATGGATGGCGAGAATCTCAGCGAGACCGTCGCGGAAATGCGCCAGGAAGTGGTCGAGGACCTTGTCCGCACGCACATTCCGGAAAACGCCTATGCCGAACAGTGGGACATAGACGGGCTGAAGGAAGCGATCCGCAATCAGCTCAATCTCGACCTGCCGGTCCACGAATGGGCCGAGGAAGAAGGCATCGCGGAGGAAGAGATTCTCGCCCGGCTGAGCGAAGCGACCGAAAAGGCCGCCGCCGAGCGGGCGGAGCGCTTCGGCCCACAGGTCATGACCTATGTCGAGAAATCCGTCATCCTGCAGACCCTCGATCATCTCTGGCGCGAACATCTGGTCAATCTCGACCATTTGCGTTCCGTCGTCGGTTTCCGCGGCTATGCCCAGCGCGACCCACTGAACGAATACAAGACCGAGGCTTTCGAACTCTTCCAGGCCATGCTCGGCAATCTGCGCCAGGCCGTCACGGCCCAGCTTATGCGCGTCGAGATCGTGCGCGAGGCAGCAGCCGCGCCGGAGCCCTCGCCTCCCCAGATGTTCGGTGAGCATATCGATGGCACCACCGGCGAAAACGACTTCGGCGACGGCGAACTTCTAGTGCGCCACGAGGAAACCCGTACCGTCGATCCGGCCGAGCGCAACCCCGCCGATCCCTCCACCTGGGGCAAGGTCGGCCGCAACGAGCCATGCCCCTGCGGATCGGGCAAGAAATACAAGCACTGCCATGGCGCGTTCGTCTGAAACGGCACTGGTTGATACAAAAGCCGCGTACAAAAGCGCGGCTTTTTAGTATGATTACAGGGTGAACGGCGGAAACGCCGGCGAACCGTTTTTAAAGACTTTTGCCCTAGTCTGTGCCGGTTCGACTGGTGGAGAACTGTTTCAATTGCGTTTTTCTGCGGCTGCAGCGGCGGACCGGCTCTTGCCGGAGAGATTTTCGTTGCGCCTCCGTCCGCTGGCGGAGCGCGTCGATGCGCTGTTGACTGCCTCCAACCCCCAGGCCGGCGCCCAGCGCTCCTCGCTGGCAGCCTTTTCCGTACGTGTCGTCAGTGCCGCTATCGCACTTGTTTCCCAGATTATACTGGCCCGCTGGATGGGCGGCTTCGAATATGGCATCTACGTGCTGGTCTGGATCACCGCCATCATCATCGGCAACCTTTCCTGCCTCGGTTTCCACACCACCATCATCCGCTATGTGCCCGAATATATCGAGCGCAACCTCTTCGATGAAATCCGCGGCATCCTGTGGACCGGCCGGATCTTCGGCATTCTTGCGTCGACCGTCGTCGCGCTTGTCGGTGCGCTCGGCGTTTATCTCCTGCGCGACCGCATGGAAAGCTATTACGTGGTGCCGTTCTATCTCGGCCTCATCGCCGTGCCGATGATCGCGCTGGGCGACATGCTCGACGGCACGGCGCGTTCGCGCTCATGGGTGCTGACGGCGCTGACGCCGACCTATATCGCAAGGCCGCTCCTCTCCCTCCTCATCATGGTGGCCGCGGTGCTCATCGGCTTCGCACCCACGGCGGTAACCGCGCTCATGGCCGCCATTCTTGCGACCTATGTGACGACCCTCAGTCAGCTTGCGGTCGTCAGAGGCAGCCTGGCCCGGATCATCCCTGCCGGCGCGCGCAGCCTGCGCCTGCGCGAATGGTTCGTCGTTTCCATGCCCATCTTTCTGGTCGAAGGCTTCTTCTTCCTGCTCATCAATGTCGACGTGCTGATGGTTGGCCGCTTCATGGACCCCGACCACGTCGCGGTCTATTTCGCCACCACCAAGATCCTGGCGATGGCGCATTTCGTCTATTTCGCCGTCAAGGCCGGCGTCGCGCAACGCTATTCGCAGCTCCTGCATGGCGGGGATCAGGTGCGCTTTGCCCGGTTCGTGCAGGATTCGGTGAAGTGGACCTTCTGGCCGACGCTCACCATCGGCCTGGTCCTGCTCGCCCTGGGCGAACCGCTTCTCTCCCTGTTCGGCACCGCCTTCACCGAGGGTTATCCGCTTCTTTTCGTACTGATCATCGGCGTCATCGCGCGCGCCAGCGTCGGGCCGACGGAAAGCCTGCTCAACATGTCGGGGAACCAGAATATCTGCGCGGCGCTCTATGCCGTCGCGCTCTGCATCAATGTCGCGCTCAATATCCTGCTCATCCCGCGTTTCGGCCTCATCGGCGCGGCAACCGCAACGGCGGTCGCCATGGCTTTCGAGGCCTCATCCCTCTCGCTGACGGTCTATCGCCGTCTCGGCATTCCCATGTTCATATTCGCTCCTGCAGCAAAGATCTCCCAACCGGAGGAACAGTCCTGATGGTCGCCATTCCCCTTCTCGAAGAAGCGGCGGGAGGGTCCACCGCACGCCTCGTCTCCGAACTTGCCGAGACCGACGCAATGGGCGATGTCGCCAAGAAGCTCGAGGAAAGCCTGGGCCCGCGCGACATCCCGCGCAAGCTCTCGATCTATGGCGCATCGGCAGGCTTCGAGCTTCTGGAAGAGCTTGACTATCTCACCTACCGCACCATCGAGCCCAACATCTTCTTCAACCCGCGTTTCCTCGCGCCCGCCATGCCGCGCCTCGACGACCGCCAGGTTCGCTTCATGGTGATGCGCGACGAAAACGAGGTAAGAAGCCGTCTGCGCTTCCTCATGCCCTATACGATCGAGCGCCCGGGCCTTACGGTTTCGGCGCCGATCATCCGCGCCTGGGCCACCCCCTTTGGTCCGCAGGGCACGCCGCTGATCGACCGCGACGATCCCGTCAGCGTGCTGGAAGACCTCTTCGACATCCTCTCGCGCAAGCATCTGAAAATGCCCGAAGTGCTGGTTCTGCCCGACATGCGCGCCGACGGTCCTGTCGCCCAGCTGATCCGCAGCATCGCCATCGGCCGCAACCTGCCGCTTAACGCCATCGAGCGCGTCGAGCGCCCCTTCCTCGAAAGCCAGATGGAAGGCGACAGCTATCTGCGCCACGCCATCGGCTCGCATCATCGCCGCGATTATGCGCGGCTCTGGCGAAAGCTCGCGGCCCAGGGAAACCTGACCTACAGCGTCGCCCGCAGCCCGGAGGAGATCCGGCAGCGTTTCGAGGATTTCCTGGCGCTCGAAGCCAGCGGTTGGAAAGGCAAGCGCGGCAGCGCCATGGCCGTCGACCGTTATCGCGCCGCCTTTGCTCGCGAGGCCGTCAATCGCCTGGCCGAACGCGATCTCGCCCGCATCCACACGCTGGAGCTCGACGGCAGGGTCATCGCCATCCTCATCGTCTTCATCGAATCAGGCGAGGCCTGGACGTGGAAGACCGCCTATGACGAATCCTTGAGTGCCTTTTCGCCCGGCACATTGCTGATGATCGAGGTGGTAAAGAACCATCTGGAAGACCCGAACATCGCGCGTACCGATTCCTGCGCCGTGCCCGATCACCCCGTCATGTCGCGCCTTTTCCGCGAGCGCGAGACCGTCGAAACGCTGGTGATCGGCCTCAACCCGGGCGCCGACCGCGCGGCGCAGCAGGCCACCTCGCAGATCCATCTCTACCGCCGCACGCTCGACATCGCCCGCATTGTCCGCAACCGGATCAGGAATTTCACCGGACGGCATTAGCCAAGCGGCGAAACCCACGCCATCTGCTTCCGCCTGTCGCCGGCAGTCATTTCGGCTGGGAAGGATAGCTGAACATAGGTGGGAAAACGAAACCCAGATAAGCAAAAAGCCCCGCAAAGCGGGGCTTTTGAAGCCTCAAGACCAACTGGAGCGGGCGAAGGGATTCGAACCCTCGACCCCAACCTTGGCAAGGTTGTGCTCTACCCCTGAGCTACACCCGCTCGCGCCAGCTAGTCGTCTAGGCCGCGCCTATATGGCGCAACAGCCTGACGAATGCAACAGGAAAACGACGGAAAAATGCAATTGTTTTTTCGGCTGCGAATTCTCTCCGATTTCGTGCCGGCATCGGCCCTCGGTTGCCTCGCATTCACGGCCCTTTCCCAAAAGTCATTCCGTTTTGGCGGATCATGCTGTAGACCGGTCACATCCGATCCTTCCCCGAATGAAGACCGCAGGTTCCCATGCCGAAAACACCTGACGAACTCTTTGCCTTCTTGGACCAGCTCGGGATCAAGGTGAAAACGGTAACGCACCCGCCGCTTTTCACCGTCGCCGATTCGCAGTCTCTGCGCGGCGAGATCGCCGGCGGGCATACCAAGAACCTTTTTCTCAAGGACAAGAAGGACAATTTCTTCCTCGTGACCGTTGAGGAGGATGCCGTTGTCGACCTGAAGACGGTGCACACGCTGATCGGTGCGGCAAGCCGCGTCTCCTTCGGCAAGCCGGAGAAGCTGATGGAATATCTGGGCCTCCTTCCCGGCTCGGTCAGCACGCTCGGCGCGATCAACGATACGGAGGGGAAAGTGAAGATCATTCTCGATGACGGGCTGATGCGGCATGATATCATCAATGTCCATCCGCTGACCAACGAGGCGACCACCTCGATCGGCCGCGACGATCTGGTCCGCTTCCTGCGCGCCACCGGCCACGAGCCGGAAGTCCTGGCTGTCGCCGCACCGGCGGATGCCTTGGCGGAATAAAAGGCGGAAACTCGCCGGGCAAGGCTTGAAACGGCCTGGCCCAGATACGAACTGACGAGTGGAAGGAATGGACGCTGGAGACCGCAACGAATCGCCGATATCGAGTTACAGCGAACCATAGCGATGAACCCGCAAAGGGACTGATTGATGACGAGTGATAGCAACCCCTTCGCTGCGAGCGGCGGCCAGATGAGCGCAAGCGTATCCTATGGAAATGCGCCGAACCCCGGAAATGGCGCGGCGGGCGGCAACGGCCTGATCAAGGATACGACAACGGCGGCATTTTCCGCCGATGTGATCGCCGAATCGCGCAACCAGCCGGTGCTTGTCGATTTCTGGGCGCCCTGGTGCGGCCCCTGCAAGCAACTGACGCCGGTTCTCGAAAAGGTGGTCAACGAGGCTCGCGGCAGCGTCAAATTGGTCAAGATGAACATCGATGATCATCCCGCCATCGCCGGCCAGCTCGGCATCCAGTCGATCCCCGCCGTTATTGCCTTCGTCAATGGCCAGCCGGTCGACGGCTTCATGGGTGCCTTGCCGGAATCGAAAGTGAAGGAATTCATCGCCAAGATCGCCGGTCCGGGCGGCGGTAAGGATGCGGCGATCGAAGAAGCTCTGGCCGCTGCAGCCGAGCTTGTCGATCACGCGGATTTCGCTCAGGCCGCACAGCTCTATTCCGCCGTCCTGCAGGAAGCGCCCGACAATGTCGTGGCGATCGCCGGATTAGCGGGCTGCCTGTTCGAAACGGGTGAGGCCGAAAAGGCGCGCCAGGTGTTGGACCAGGTGCCGGAGGCCAAGAAGGACGATGCCGCGGTCCGCGCCGTGGAAGCCCGCATTGCGCTGGCTGAGCAGGTGGCGAAGCTGGGCGATCCGGCTGCGCTCGAAGCAAGGCTGGCGAAGAACCCGAAAGATTATCAGGCACGATTTGACCTCGCCATGATCCACAATGCGAGAGGAAATCGCACGGAAGCGGCGGACGAGCTTCTGGCGATCATGAAGGCGGATCGCAGCTGGAATGATGACGGCGCGCGCAGGCAGTTGCTGCAGTTCTTCGAAGCGTGGGGACCGACCGATCCGGCGACGCTCAGCGCACGCCGGAAATTGTCTTCGCTGCTCTTTTCCTGACGATCACGAGAAGGCGGCAGCAGAAAGAGAGGGGCGGCTTGAGTTTATGCCGCAGCGCCCCATCTCTTGGTAAGTCTAAAGATTCGCCCAAGTGGCTGGGAGTGGTTTTCGATGCAGGCGGGCAATGCCCACTACCGCACCATGAACGACATTCCGGAAATCATTCCGGTTTTTCCGCTCAAGGCGGCGCTGCTCCTGCCGAACGGGCAGATGCCGCTCAATATCTTCGAGCCGCGTTATATCGAGATGCTCGACGCGGTGATGGCTGGGAAGCGCATCATCGGCATGATCCAGCCCTGCCTCGACGGCGATAATCATGCCGCCGCCCGGCCTGTTTCCGATCTCTGCGAAGTCGGCTGCATGGGCAGGGTCACCACCTATGCCGAAACGGGCGACGGACGCATCCTCATCACCCTGCAGGGCATATGCCGCTTCCGCGTTCTCGACGAGGTGACGAACCGTCTGCCTTTCCGCCAGTGCCGCGTCGCCCCTTTCCTTGCCGATCTCGAAGAGTCTTCGGGCGCCGAGGAAATCAACCGCAACGCCCTGCTCAAGGCTTTTCGCGACTATCTCGACGCCAACGATCTCGACGCCGATTGGGACAGCATCTCGCGCGCCGGCAATGAGACCCTGGTCAACGCACTGGCGATGATGTCGCCTTTTGGCCCGGCAGAGAAGCAGGCGCTGCTCGAAGCCGCCGACTTGAAGACGCGGGCCGAAACACTGATCGCGATCACAGAAATCGCCCTCGCAAAGGATAACGACGATTTCGGCTCCAGCCTGCAATGACTGAGCATGATCCCGAGCCGAAGGTCAGCGTCAACAAAAAGTTGCAGACTTTCAAGTAAGGTCATGCGGCTAGGATTCATCGAACGAGCACTCGACATGAGCGAAGAGAGAAAACCGCCCGCCATCGACCCGAAACTCCTGGAGCTCCTCGTCTGCCCCCTGACGAAGGGACGCCTCGTCTATGACGCCGAGCATGGCGAGCTCATCTCGGAGAAGGCCAGGCTTGCCTATCCCGTGCGCGACGGCATCCCCATCATGCTGCCTTCGGAAGCCCGCAGCATAGGGGAGTAGGGGAGTAGGGGAGTAGGGGAGTAGGGGAGTATGTTTGCAGTACAGCTGCGGTAAAGGAATTCTCTCTCCACCTGTCCCCCTATTCCCCTATCCCGACAGTTGAAATGCCGCCGCCGCTTGTCTAAGACACGCCGGAACACTCCTCCAGCGAAGGCGCGACATCATGGCATCCAGAAAACTTCTCCTCCTGCCTGGCGACGGCATCGGCCCGGAAGCAATGGCGGAAGTCCGCAAGATCATTGGTTATCTCAACCAGGATCTCGGGCTTGGCTTCGAAACCGAGGAGGGACTGGTCGGCGGTTCCGCCTATGACGCGCATGGCAAGGCGATCTCGGAAGAGGACATGAGCAAGGCGCTCGCCGCCGACGCCGTGCTTTTCGGTGCGGTCGGTGGACCGAAATGGGATAGCGTGCCCTATGATGTCCGCCCGGAGGCTGGGCTTCTGCGCCTGCGCAAGGACATGGAGCTCTTCGCCAACCTGCGCCCCGCCATCTGCTATCCGGCGCTGGCTAGCTCCTCCTCGTTGAAGCCGGAGGTGGTCGAAGGCCTCGACATCCTCATCGTGCGGGAACTCACCGGCGGCGTCTATTTCGGTGAGCCGAAGGAGATCATCGATCTCGGCAACGGCCAGAAGCGCGGTATCGACACGCAGGTCTACGACACATTCGAGATCGAGCGCATCGCCGGCGTCGCCTTCGAGCTGGCGCGCACGCGCCGCAACAAGGTCACCTCCATGGAGAAGCGCAATGTCATGAAGTCGGGCGTTCTGTGGAACGAGGTGGTGACCGCGGCGCACAAGGCGAAATATTCCGACGTCGAACTCGAACACATGCTGGCGGACGCCGGCGGCATGCAGCTCGTTCGTTGGCCCAAACAGTTCGACGTCATCGTCACCGATAATCTCTTCGGCGACATGCTGTCGGACGTGGCGGCGATGCTGACCGGCTCGCTTGGCATGCTGCCTTCGGCCTCGCTGGGCGCGCCGGATGCCAAGACGGGCGCACGCAAGGCGCTCTACGAGCCGGTGCATGGCTCAGCGCCCGATATCGCTGGCAAGGGCGTTGCCAACCCGATCGCCATGATCGCCTCCCTCGCCATGTGCCTGCGCTATTCCTTCAACCTGATCGCCGAGGCCGATCGGCTGGAAGCCGCCATCTCCGGCGTGCTCGACGATGGCCTGCGCACCGCCGACATCTGGTCGGAAGGCACGAAGAAGATCGGCACGACGGAAATGGGCGATGCGATTTTGGCGAAGTTCAAGGCGCTTTCGGCTTGAGTTGTGAAATGCCCCTCATCCGTCTGCCGGCACCCTCTCCCCGTCCTTCACGGGGAGAGGGTAAGGGTGAGGGGCAGCTATAACGCCAAAAAAATAACCGCCCGATTTCTGGCTGCAATTTCCTGCCATGCCGCTAAGAATAGCCGCATGTTGTTCACGCTCCCTGATCAAGACAAACTCTACGATGCACTTCTCGCCCGTGATGCCTCCTATGAAGGCAGGGCCTATGTCGGCGTCATCTCCACCGGGATTTTCTGCCGTCTGACCTGTCCGGCGCGCAAGCCCAAGCGGGAGAATTGCCGCTTCTTCGCTTCCGTTTCCGAATGCCTGGCCAATGGCTTCCGGCCCTGCAAAAGATGCCATCCCCTGCAGCCCGCCGCCGAGGCGGAGCCGTCCGTGAAAAAGCTGCTGGATGCCCTGGAAGCCGATCCGGCGCGGCGCTGGAGCGAGGATGACGTAACCCGGATGGGGCTCGATCCCTCCACCGTCCGCCGCAGCTTTCGCCGCCATTTCGGCATGACCTTTCTGGAAATGGCGCGGCAGGAGCGCCTGCGGCAGGGCTTTCAGGCGCTGGCCGACGGCGCTCGCGTGATCGACGCACAGATCGATGCGGGCTTTGAATCGCCCGAAGCTTTCCGCAGCGCCTTTGCCCGCATCATGGGATTGCCGCCCGCGCAGCTTCGCAAGGAAGGCTTGCTACGCGCCGACTGGATCAGAACGCCACTCGGCACCATGATTGCGATTTGCGACGCGAGGAGCCTGCATCTTCTTGAATTCGCAGACCGCAAGGCATTGCCTGCGGAACTGAAGAAGCTCCATGCCGCCTGCCGCGGCGATATCGGCATCGGCCGTTTTGCAACGCATGATCTTGTCGAGCGTCAGCTCGGCGATTTCCATGCAGGCAAATCCGCGACTTTTGACCTGCCGCTGGTGATGCACGGCAGCGCGTTCACGCAGGACGTATGGCGCGAGCTTCAGAAAATCGGAGCCGGCGAAACGCGCAGCTATAGCGAGATCGCGCAGGCGATTGATAAGCCGCTCGCGGTACGCGCGGTTGCGCGGGCCAATGGCGCGAACCAGATCGCCATCATCATCCCCTGTCATCGCGTCATCGGCGCAGATGGCTCGCTGACCGGCTATGGCGGCGGCCTCTGGCGGAAGCAGAAGCTGATCGAGATAGAGGCGCGGTATCGGGGAAAGTAGTCGCGAAATGAAAACGCCGCCCCTTTCGGAGCGGCGTTTCCGTTTTACATCCAGACTCAATCAATCCAGCGCATGCAGATCGACGTTCTTGCGCTCACGCACGAAGAGCATGCCGATGACGAAGCTCATCGCCGCGATGATGATCGGGTACCAAAGGCCATAGTAGATATCGCCCTTGGCGGCGCTGAGCGCGAAAACCGTCGCAGGCAGCAGACCGCCAAACCAGCCATTGCCGATGTGGTAGGGCAGCGACATCCCGGTATAGCGGATTCGGGTCGGGAACATCTCGACCAGGATCGCCGCGATCGGGCCGTAGACCATGGTGACGTAGATCACCAGCAGGGTCAGGATCGCGATGGTCAGCGGCCAGTTGATGCCATCCGGATCGGCGACCATCTTGAACGCACCACCATTGGGAATGGTGTAGACCGGCTGGTCCGCACCGCCTGCCGCGTCGGCCTCGGCCGGGGTCAGAAGCTTGTTCTTGACCAGATCGGCCGTCGACATGGTGGTCTTTTCACCGGCCCGGACCGCATTCACATCGAGACCGAGCTCTGGATTGGCGGCGGCAAAGGCCTCGAGCTTGCTGTCGGGCACCTTGGCCGGATCGCGGACCAGCGGGAAGCCAGCCTTCTGCAGTGCGAGGTTCATGTCATGGGCGAGCTTGCCCTGTTTTGCCGTTGCATCGGCGCCGGCAGTTGCGGCGTCATAGGATTCGACGGTCATATCGCCGATCTTGACAGTCGCGGGCGAACCAGCCGGTCCCTCGACGATTTCGTACGGCACTGAAGACTTGGACAGGAATGCCGTGGCGATATCGCACGAATTGTTGAACTTCGCCGTTCCGGTCGGATTGAACTGGAAGGTGCAATCGCCCGGAGCTGCCGTCACGGTCGCCTTGATCGTCCGCTCGGCCTGCGCCAATGCCGGATTTGCAGCATAGGTGAGTGCCTTGAACAGCGGGAAATAGGTGAAAACCGCAAGCAGCAAGCCTGCCATGATGATCGGCTTGCGGCCGATCTTGTCCGACAGCCAGCCGAAGACCACGAAGAAGCCAGTACCGAGGACCAGCGAGGTGGCCACCATGATGTTGGCGGACACGTTTTCGACCTTCAGCACGTTCTGCAGGAAGAACAGCGCATAGAACTGGCCGCAATACCAGACAACGGCCTGTCCGGCGGTAAGGCCGAAAAGCGCGATCAGTGCGATCTTGGCGTTCTTCCACTGGCCGAAGGCTTCCGACAGCGGCGCCTTGGACCCCTTGCCCTCCTCCTTCATGCGCTGGAAGGCTGGAGATTCGTTCATCTGCAGGCGGATCCAGACGGATATGCCGAGCAGGAGCACTGAAACCAGGAACGGAATGCGCCAGCCCCAGGCGGCGAAATCTTCTTTGCTCATCATGTTCTGGATGAACAGGATGATGATCAGCGACAGGAAGAGGCCCAGCGTCGCCGTGGTCTGGATCCACGAGGTGAAGAAGCCGCGCCGGTTGTTGGGCGCATGTTCCGCCACATAGGTTGCCGCACCGCCATACTCGCCGCCGAGCGCCAGGCCTTGCAGCATGCGCAGGATGATCAGGATCGTCGGCGCGAGAATACCGAGCGTCGCCGAGCCGGGCAGAAGACCGACGAGGAACGTCGAGAAGCCCATGATGACGATGGTGACGAGGAAAGTGTATTTGCGTCCGACCAGATCCCCCAGGCGGCCGAACACCAGCGCGCCGAAAGGCCGGACGAGAAAGCCCGCGGCGAAGGCGAGCAGCACGAAGATGTTGCGCGTCGTCTCCGGATATTGGCTGAAGAAGGCCGCGCCGATAAAGCTGGCGAGCGTGCCGTAGAGATAGAAATCGTACCATTCGAAAACGGTACCGAGCGATGAGGCGAAGATGACTTTCTTCTCCTCGCGCGTCATTTTCTGCGTGCCGATATCGGCACTTGCCGTGACAGTCATTGATGTGTCCTCCCAAGACAGCATGTAAAACGCTGGCGGATCGGCCCGAAAACCGCAGCAGGTTTTCGAAAACACGATACGCATGTTCAAGAACTCACAGCGTCGTTATGCATCCAAGAACGCAAGGCGCTGTAAATTGAAGCACACCGAATCCTCCTGCCGGTGCTTCGTCTGATACGGGCACATCATGGCCTTAAACTAAGGATTCGGGCAGTATTCTTTCGGCTTATGACTTTAGTCTAAGACCTCACATGGAAATGCTTGGGAAGACCCATCGACATGTCGCGCATTTCCTATCGCTTTACGCTCGTCCGAGACGGCAATTGACTCTTTCAAGAAACGGGGTACAAGCACCATCGGACAAGGAGAACCCCGCGTGCATCGCGTATCGGCAGCACCAGCTTCGTCTCATCATTCCGGCTTCGTCACCGGATGCGGGCGCATGTTCTCCGTTTCCACCAAATCCACGGCCAAAACCATTACGAAAACGACCGCGAAAACGGTCTGATTTCCCTTGGCCTGCTCGCCCTCTCCCCGGGTCTGGTCCGGGGAAGGAACAACCCGCATGGCCACCGGGTTCTTTCAAGAAAAGCGGAGAGGGACAGGAGAAAGCAAATGGGTTTTAAGATTGCGGTTGTCGGCGCCACCGGTAATGTGGGCCGCGAAATGCTCAATATCCTCGATGAGCGAGGCTTCCCGGCCGATGAGGTCGTGGTGCTTGCCTCGCGCCGCAGCCAGGGCACGGAAGTTTCCTATGGCGATCGTACGCTGAAGGTGAAGGCGCTCGACTCGCATGATTTCTCCGATACCGACATATGCCTGATGTCGGCGGGCGGCACGATCTCGCAGGAATGGTCGCCGAAGATCGGCGCACAGGGCTGCGTCGTCATCGACAACTCCTCCGCCTGGCGCTACGACGCCGACGTGCCGCTGATCGTGCCGGAAGTGAACCCCGATGCCATCGAAGGCTTCCGCAAGCGCAACATCATCGCCAACCCCAATTGCTCGACGGCGCAGCTCGTCGTGGCGCTGAAGCCGCTGCATGACGCAGCCACGATCAAGCGCGTCGTCGTCTCGACCTACCAGTCGGTCTCGGGCGCGGGCAAGGAAGGCATGGACGAGCTCTTCGAGCAATCGCGGGCGGTCTTCGTCGCCGATCCGATCACCACGAAGAAATTCACCAAGCGGATCGCCTTCAACGTCATCCCGCATATCGATGTCTTCATGGAGGACGGCTACACCAAGGAAGAATGGAAGATGGTGGCCGAAACCAAGAAAATGCTCGATCCGAAGATCAAGCTGACGGCGACCGCCGTGCGCGTGCCTGTCTTCATCGGCCATTCCGAGGCCGTCAATATCGAATTCGAAAAGCCGATCACGGCCGACGAAGCCCGTGACATCCTGCGCGACGCGCCGGGTTGCCTCGTCGTCGACAAGCACGAGAACGGCGGCTACATCACGCCTTATGAATCTGCCGGCGAGGATGCGACCTATATCTCCCGCATCCGCGAGGATATCACCGTGGAGAACGGTCTGGCCATGTGGGTCGTTTCCGACAATCTACGCAAGGGCGCAGCCCTCAATACCATCCAGATCGCCGAATTGCTGATCGCTCGCGGATTGGTCAAACCGAAGGCCTTCGCCGCCTAATCGGAGTTTCAGATGAATTGTGAAAGCGCCGGCTCGTCCGGCGCTTTTCTTTTGGCCGCGTCCGTGGAGCGCTCCACAGGGAAACGCTGATGCTCGATGCCGCCAACATACCGGTCGCAGATCCCTGCAAATTTAGTTGTGTACGATTTAGTATTGTGCGATATAAATTGCGTCAAACCGATTGACTCCCGAACCAAACGCAAAGGATATGACGATGAAAGTTCTCTACACCACTGAATCGACCGCCACCGGTGGACGCACGGGCAGCGCCAAAACCGCCGACGGCCGATTGAGCGTCGTGCTCGACACGCCGAAGGAGCTCGGCGGCAATGGCGGCGAAGGCACCAATCCCGAACAGCTCTTCGCCTCCGGCTATTCGGCCTGCTTCCTCGGTGCCCTGAAATATGTCGCCGGCCAGCGCAAGGTGAAGATCGCCGAGGACAGCACGGTCACCGCGACTGTCGGCATTGGCCCACGCGACGATGGCACCGGCTTCGGCCTCAATGTGGCACTCGCGGTATCGCTGCCGGGCGTCGACAAGGAAACGGCGAAGGAACTGGTGGACGCCGCCCACATCGTCTGCCCCTATTCGCATGCAACGCGCGGCAATATCGACGTCCGGCTCAGTGTCGCATGATTAAATCGGCAGGCATCGCATTCGCGATCCTGCCGGCCTTAATCGGTATTCGCCTCGATCTGTTCCATGTCCTCGTCGGAAAGGCCGAAATGATGGCCGATCTCGTGGATCAGCACATGGGTGACGATGTCGCCCAGCGTTTCCTCATGCTCGGCCCAATAATCCAGTATGGCGCGGCGATAGAGCGTGATCCGGTTCGGCCCTTCGCCGGTCACCATGGTGAAACGCTCGCCGATGCCGTGCCCTTCGAAAAGGCCGAGCAGATCGAATGGCGTTTCCAGTCCCATATCGTCGACGATCTGGTCTTCAGGAAAATCGGCGACCTGGATGATGATATCGCCGCAAAGGCTGCGGAACTTCGCGGGCAGATGCGCGAACGCCTCGATCGTCAAGGATTCCATTTCGTCCAGCGAAGGGGAAAAACGCTTAGCCCAATCGCCGGTCTGATCGGTTCGGGCCATGCCTTCTCCTTTTTACCCGGCGCCGCCAGTCGTGCGGCGCCCGGTATATAGCGATCAAAAAACTCAAGCCCAAGGGCGCTTTTCGGCGTTCTCTGCCTCGAAACGGGCAATGCTGGGCGCTTTCTCCATCGTCAGGCCGATATCGTCGAGACCATTCAACAGGCAATGGCGCTTGAAATCGTCAAGGTCGAACTTGATCGAGCCGCCGTCGGGCCCCCGGATTTCCTTGGCTTCCAGATCAACGGTCAGCGTCGCATTGGCGCCGCGCGAGGCGTCGTCCATCAGCTTGTCGAGGTCTTCCTGAGAGACCGTGATCGGCAGGATGCCGTTCTTGAAGCAGTTATTGTAGAAGATATCGGCGAACGAGGTCGAGATAACACAGCGGATGCCGAAATCGAGCAAGGCCCACGGCGCATGCTCACGCGAGGAACCGCAGCCGAAATTATCGCCGGCGACGAGGATCTGCGCCTTGCGGTAGGCGGGCTTGTTGAGCACGAAATCCGGGTTTTCCGAACCGTCCTCGCGATAGCGCATCTCGGCGAAAAGCCCCTTGCCGAGCCCGGTGCGCTTGATCGTCTTCAGATAATCCTTCGGAATGATCATATCCGTGTCGATATTGATGATCGGCAGCGGAGCGGCAACCCCGGTGAGCTTGGTGAACTTGTCCATAATCTGACCTGTCGGCTTGATATTCTTTCCAGGCGCAACGCTTTACACCAGCTTGGCGCGGAGTAAAAGCCCATGCCGGCCACGGGCCACTTATACGGGATATCTTGCGCGAACCCGCGGATGCAGGCAGAAAGCAATCCATGAAGAAGATCCCGCGCCCGCGCCGTTCGGTGCTTTATGTTCCGGCTTCCAATCCGAAAGCGTTGCAGAAATCCGTCACGCTCGCGGCGGACGCGATCATTTACGACCTCGAGGATTCCGTGGCCCCGGAGGCGAAGGAGGCGGCCCGCGAAGCCCTGCGGACGCATTTCCGCGAGCATCCGATCGCATCGCGCGAGCGCATCATCCGCATCAACTCTCTTGCCTCGCAATGGGGCAGCGAGGACATCCTCGCCGCTCGCGCCTGCAATCCGGACGCGATCCTTTTGCCCAAGGTGGAGCATCCGCGCGATGTGATCGAGGCAGCAAATGCGCTCGACGAAACCGACGCGGCGGATACGCTGGCGCTATGGGCGATGATCGAGACGCCGCGCGGCATCCTGAACGCCGACGAGGTTGCGCAGCTAGGATCGCATTCCTCGGCGCGGCTCGCCTGTTTCGTCGTCGGTTCCAACGATATCGCGCGTGAGACGGGCGTTGATCTTGGCGGAGACCGGAAATTCCTGATCCCCTGGCTGATGCAGATCGTGCTTGCCGCCCGCGCTGGCGGGCTCGATATTCTCGACGGCGTCTATAATGATTTCGCCGACGCCGAAGGCTTCAAGCGCGAATGCCGGCAGGGCGCCGCCATGGGCTTTGACGGCAAGACGCTCATCCATCCCTCGCAGATCGAGACGGCGAACCACGCCTTCTCAGCCAGCGAAACGGAGATCGCCGAGGCTCGCGCCATTGTCGAACTCTTCATGCGGCCTGAAAATGCCGGAAAGGGCGTTCTGCCGTTCAACGGCAGGATGGTCGAGCGGCTGCACCTCGCCATGGCCGAAACGGTGCTGGCGAAAGCCAACATGATCGCAACATCAGACAAGGATAGAGAGACAAGATGAAGCTTTTCCGTTTTATCACTGGACCCGACGATTCCCAGTTCTGCCACCGGGTCACCGCCGCCCTCAACAAGGGATGGCTGCTGCACGGCGGACCGGCCTACACCTTCAACGCCGCCACGGGCACGCTCCATTGCGGACAGGCCGTGGTGAAGGAAGTCGAAGGCGTCGATTATACGCCGGATATCAAGCTCGGCGATTACTGAGCGGGATTGTTTTGGATCATCAGGTCGCGCGCGCTCCGTCATCATCGGACTTGATCCGATGATCCATTCCGGAACGGTGAAAAAGAGCCTGCATATCAAGTGATAGAGACGCGGCTTCGATGTTCCGGAATGGATACTCGGATCAAGGCCCGAGTATGACGACCTTGTTTTGATGCCGCGCCCAGGCCAAAACCCTCAACCCAGCCCGCGTTTCTCGATCATCGCATCCGGCGTCGGCATCTTGCCGCGGAAGGCTTTGTAGAGCACTTCCGGGTCGCGTGAGCCTCCCGCCGAATAGATATATTGCTTGAGCCTTGCAGCGAGATCGGGGTTGAAGGCATCGCCGGTCTCCTCGAAGGCGCTGAATGCATCGGCGTCGAGCACTTCCGACCACATGTAGGAATAATAGCCGGCCGAATAGCCGTCGCCTGAAAACACATGGGTGAAGTGCGGCGTGCGGTGGCGCATGATGATAGCATCCGGCATGGAGAGCTTCTTCAGCGTCTCCGCTTCGAAGGTGAGCGGATCCGCCACCGGCTCGCCGCTCGCGTGGAAAGCCATGTCCACCAAAGCGGAAGCGGTGAATTCCACCGTGTCGAAACCGGCGTTGAAGGTCTTGGCCGCCAGCATCTTGTCGAGGAGCGCCTTGGGCATCGGCTCGCCCGTACGGTAATGCAGCGCATATTTCTCCAAAACCTCCGGCACGGTCAGCCAGTGCTCGTAGAGCTGCGACGGCAGCTCTACGAAATCACGCGAGACCGCGGTGCCGGCGATGGCGGGCCACGTCACATCCGACAGGAGCCCGTGCAGCGCGTGGCCGAATTCGTGGAACAGCGTGCGCGCGCCGTCGAGGGACAATAGCGCCGGCTCGCCCTTCGGCGGCTTGGCAAAATTCATGACATTGTAGATGATCGGCTCCGCCCCACCCTCGAGCTTGTGCTGCGATTGTAAAGCGCTCATCCAGGCGCCAGACCGCTTCGACTGACGGGCGAAATAATCGCCCATGAACAGGCCGCGGCGGCTGCCGTCGGGGTTCTTCACCTCCCAGACACGCACATCAGAATGCCAGGTCGGAATGCCCTTTCGCTCCTCGAAATAGATGCCGAACAGGCGTGTGGCGACATCGAACGAAGCCTCAATGATCTTTTCGAGCTGCAGATAGGGCTTCAGCTCCGTCTCATCGAAGGCGAAGCGCTCGGCCCGGCGCTTCTCCGCATAATAGCGCCAATCCCAAGGCGCCACCTTGTGATTGCGGCCCTCGGCGGCGATCAGCCGTTCGAGCTCGGCTTCTTCTTCCGCTGCCCGCGCGCGCGCCTTTTCCCACACCGGTTCGAGCAGTTCCATTACCGCTTCCGGCGTCTTCGCCATCGTGTCATCGAGCTTGTAAGCTGCGAAGCTCCCATAGCCGAGCAATTTGGCCTTTTCGGCACGCAGCGCCACCGTCTCGGCGACGATGGCGCGATTGTCCGACGAGCCGCCGTTTTCTCCGCGCTTCGCCCAGGCGATGAACGCCTTTTCACGAAGCGCCCGGTTCTCCGAGAACGACAGGAAGGGTTCCATGATTGCACGCGCCAGCGTCACCGCCCAGGCATCTGGCCGCCGGCGCTCCTCCGCCGCGCCACGCATGGCATGGCGTACGAAATCCGGCAGGCCTGCAAGATCGGCCTCGTCGGTGATGATGAGCGCCCAATCTGCCTCGTCCTTCAAGACATTCTGCCCGAACTCAGCGCCGAGCGCCGCCAGCTTCTCATTGATGTCGGCAAGCCGCGCCTTGCCCTTGTCGTCGAGCTTCGCGCCGCTGCGCACGAAGCGCTTCCAGATCTTTTCGAGAACCCGCAGCGTTTCCTCATCAAGGCCGAGCCTATCGCGCTCGTTGTAAAGCGTATCGATGCGGGAAAACAGCCGGCTGTCCATCATGATCTTCGAATAATGCCGCGACATCTTCGGCGCGATCTCGCGCTCCAGCGCCTGGATCGTCTCATTAGTATGGGCGCCCGCGCGCAGCCAGAAGATCGCCGAGACGTGCTCCAGCGCCTTGCCGGCAAGCTGCAACGCCTTCAGCGTGTTGTTGATGTCAGGCTTTTCCGCGCTTGCCGCAATCGCCTCGATCTCGGCCCAGTCCTCGGCCAGCGCGGCATCGAAGGCCGGCCCGAAATCCTCGTCGGAAAAGGCGGTGAAATCGGGAAGGCCGAGAGGACCGGACCAGACTGTCAGGGCAGGATTGACGGCGGCTTTCGTGCTGGACATGGGCGGAACTCCAATCGGTATGGGCAGGTGCTTTGCGTCTAACATCTAGGCGCCTGACGACCATGCCACAAGACGAAACACCTCCAACCGCTGCCATTGCCATGGCGCGGCCCCATGCCGCAGCATACTGCCGATATGGCGGCACTTGACTTTGAAGGAGTCCGGCAGCAAAGCATGCTGCGTGTTGCCGCAGCGTTCCGCGGCGGCAATTTTTTAACCGGAGTTCAACTCTCATGCCAAGCGACAGTCATAGTCGATTGTTTCGGCCGTCATTGGCAGCCGTGATTTAACCGCCTGGCAATCGGTTTGTCACGATCATGCCCATGACGGCGGATCGACGGAAAGGCAAACCGATGACCCCAAACAGCTTCTCTCCGGAAGTCACCAATCCGGAAATCCTCGATATCGCCGATCTTCCGGCGGCGGCGATCGCCCAGCATCTCGCCGCAATGCGCCCGGCCGATGCGATCGAGGTTCTCAACAATCTCGACATCGACGACACCGTCGCCGCGATTGCGCATCTGCCGCATGAGCAGGCGGTGCGCCTGTTCGACCAGCCGGAACTGCGCAGAACCGATGATATCCTCGAACATCTGCCGCTCGATCTGGCCGGCAGCATTCTCGATGCCATGTCGGCCGATCGCGTCACGGATATCTTCCAGGAGCTGGAGGATCCGACCCGCACGCGCCTTTTCGTCATTCTCAACCCGGAAACGAAGGCCGCGCTGAAAAAGCTGCTGCATTATCCGGAAAATACCGCCGGCAGCCTGATGACGACCGAATTCATCTCCGTGCCGGCCACCTGGACCGCCTCCCGGACCCTGCAATATATCCGTGAGGTGGAACGCTCGCGCGAGACGGTCTATGCCATCTATATCGTCGACCCCACGACGAAGGTGCTGCAGCGCGTCGTCACATTGCGCCGTCTGATCACCAGTGAACCGGATGCGCCCATCATTTCCGTCGGGCGCGACGAGACCCCAGTCGCCATTTCGCCTCTGACCGACCGCGAGGAGGTGGCCCGTCTCTTCCGCCGGCACGATTTGCTTGCCGTTCCGGTGGTCGATGACGATCGTCATGTCATCGGCATCGTCACAGTCGACGACGTGCTCGACGCCATGACCGAGGATATGACCGAGGATGCCTATAAGTTCGGCGGTCTCGAAGCGATCGACAAGCCCTATATGGAAATCGGCTTGCCCGAGATGCTGAAGAAACGCGGCGGCTGGCTTTCCATCCTCTTCCTCGGCGAGATGCTGACCGCCAGCGCCATGCAGCATTTCGAAGTGGAGCTGGAAAAGGCGGTCGTGCTGACGCTTTTCATCCCCCTCATCATGAGCTCGGGCGGCAATTCCGGCTCGCAGGCGACCTCGCTCCTGATCCGCGCCCTGGCGCTCAAGGACATCAAATTGCGCGACTGGTGGAAGGTGGCGCTGCGCGAGATGCCGACGGGGATTGCGCTGGGGGCGCTGCTCGGCGCCATCTGTATGATCCGCATCGCCGCATGGCAGACGCTCGGCTTCTATGATTACGGGCCGCACTGGATGCTGATCGCCGTCACCGTTGCAGCAGCCCTGATCGGCATCGTCACCTTCGGCTCGCTTGCCGGATCGATGCTGCCCTTCATCCTGCAAAGGCTGGGTTTCGACCCCGCAAGCGCGTCGGCGCCCTTCGTTGCCACGCTGGTCGACGTCACCGGACTGGTGATCTATTTCACCGTGGCCTTGATCTTCCTCTCCGGCACATTACTTTAAGGCCAACCGCTTCCCGGACGCGCATCGCCTCCGGGAAGCTGCTGGTAACCTATAAATACGCCTCCCCCTTTCGCAAACGCGGAAAAACCTGTATGCAGCGCGGCAAATGACAGCGGCGTTCGCATGGCGGCGTCCCAACCCCCATTACAGAGTGAACCTCATGCAATTGCGCAACATCGCGATCATCGCCCACGTCGACCATGGGAAAACCACCCTCGTCGACGAACTTCTCAAGCAGTCCGGCTCATTCCGCGAGAACCAGCGCGTTGCCGAACGTGTCATGGATTCCAACGATCTGGAAAAGGAACGCGGCATCACCATTCTCGCCAAGGCCACATCGGTCGAGTGGAAGGGCGTACGCATCAATATCGTCGATACTCCTGGCCACGCCGATTTCGGCGGCGAGGTCGAGCGCATCCTCTCGATGGTCGATGGCGCGATCGTTCTGGTCGATGCTTCCGAAGGGCCGATGCCGCAGACCAAGTTCGTGGTCGGCAAGGCGCTGAAGGTCGGCCTTCGCCCGATCGTCGCGATCAACAAGATCGACCGCCCGGATGGCCGCCACGAGGAAGTCATCAACGAAGTCTTCGACCTCTTCGCCAATCTCGACGCCACCGACGAGCAACTCGATTTCCCTATCCTCTATGGCTCCGGCCGCGACGGCTGGATGAATTTCAACCCGGAAGGTCCGAAAGACCAGGGTCTCGCGCCGCTTCTGGACCTCGTGCTTGATCACGTTCCGGCGCCGGCCGTGGAAGAGGGCCCGTTCCGCATGATCGGCACGATCCTGGAAGCCAATCCCTTCCTCGGCCGCATCATCACCGGCCGCATCGCCTCCGGCTCCATCAAGCCGAACCAGGCCGTCAAGGTTCTCGGCCAGGATGGCAGGCTCATCGAGCAGGGCCGCATTTCCAAGATTCTTGCCTTCCGCGGTATCGAGCGGCAGCCGATCGAAGAAGCACAGGCGGGCGATATCGTCGCGATCGCTGGCCTCGCCAAGGGCACGGTCGCCGACACTTTCTGTGACCCCGCGATCACGGAAGCCATGAAGGCCCAGCCGATCGATCCGCCGACCGTCACCATGTCCTTTATCGTCAACGATTCGCCGCTTGCCGGCACCGAAGGCGACAAGGTGACGAGCCGCGTCATCCGCGACCGCCTGTTCAAGGAAGCCGAGGGTAACGTCGCGCTGAAGATCGAGGAAGCCGAGGGCAAGGATTCCTTCTACGTTTCCGGACGCGGCGAACTGCAGCTTGCCGTCCTCATCGAAACGATGCGTCGCGAAGGCTTCGAACTTGCCGTCTCGCGTCCGCGCGTCGTCATGCACAAGGACGAAAGCGGCTCGCTTCTCGAGCCGATCGAGGAAGTCGTCATCGACGTCGATGAGGAATATTCGGGTACGGTCGTCCAGAAGATGTCGGAGCGCAAGGCCGAGATGGCCGAACTGCGTCCTTCGGGCGGCAACCGCGTGCGCCTCGTCTTCTACGCTCCGACGCGTGGCCTGATCGGCTACCAGTCGGAACTTCTGACCGACACGCGCGGCACGGCCATCATGAACCGCCTGTTCCACGATTATCAGCCCTTCAAGGGAGCGATCGGCGGCCGGACGAATGGCGTTCTGCTGTCCAACGGCGCCGGCGAGGCGGTAGCCTATGCCATGTTCAACCTCGAGGACCGCGGCCCGATGATCATCTCGCCGGGTGACAAGGTCTATCAGGGCATGATCATTGGGATACACTCCCGCGATAACGACCTTGAAGTCAACGTGCTGAAGGGCAAGCAGCTCACCAACATCCGTGCCGCCGGCAAGGACGAGGCGGTGAAGCTCACTCCGCCGATCCGCATGACGCTCGATCGCGCGCTCTCCTGGATCCAGGACGACGAGCTGATGGAAGTGACGCCGAAATCGATCCGCCTGCGCAAGATGTATCTCGATCCGAACGAGCGTAAGCGCTTCGAGAAGAGCCGCACGGCTGGCGCGGCATAAGTATTATCGCCTGAATAGAGAAACGGCGCCCTCCTCCGGGCGCCGTTTTCTTTTCTGCAATTCTCCATTCCGCTTTAATGACCTCTTCATCACAGCTTGGGGATGGCCCCTCTTTTTCATTGCCGCCGGTGGCTGGCCGCGCGTATGTTAAAGAAGCCATGACGACGCTGACCATCGATATAAGGCGAGCTGCCCTCAACGACGCGATCGCGATTGCGGATGTGCATCACGACGCCTGGCGGGGCGCTTATGCCGGGATCATCCCGCACAAGGCGCTCAACGCCATGCTGCAGCGCCGCAGGGCCGAATGGTGGGCCCGCGCCATCCGCCGTTCCACGCAGATACTGGTGGCCGAGGTCGGCGGCGAAGTCGTCGGCTATGCGACGCTGGGGCCCAACCGGGCACGCCAGCTCACGCAGAAAGGCGAGATTTACGAGCTCTATATCAAGCCGGAATATCAGGGCATCGGCCTTGGCGGCCGACTGTTGCGCACCGCCCGTCGCTGCCTCACCGACATGGGGCTGAAAGGCACCGTCATCTGGGCGCTCGAGGACAATACGCTCGCGCTTTCCTTCTATCGCGGCGCCGGCGGGCGCGACATTGCCGAAGGCATCGAATGCTTCGATGGCAAGACGCTGAAGAAGGTCGCCTTCGTCTGGAACTAGGGGAGTAGAGCAGTAAGGGAATATGCTTCTTCTTGCCTTACTCCCCTACTCCCTTCCGTCTTTTCGTTTTTGTTGCGCCGCGTCATGAAACCCGTTATCAGGGCGCCAAACGAAAGGATGTCTCCATGAATATCGATGCCATCTCAATCGGCTCCAATCCTCCCGAAGATATCAATGTCATTGTCGAAGTGCCGGTTGGCGGCCAGCCGATTAAGTACGAGATGGACAAGAAGGCGGGCGCGCTCATCGTCGACCGCTTCCTCTATACGCCGATGACCTATCCCGGAAATTACGGCTTCGTGCCGCACACGCTTTCCGAGGATGGCGACCCGATCGATGTTCTGGTCTGCAACACCCGCCAGTTGGTACCGGGCTGCGTCATCAATGTACGGCCCATCGGCGTGCTCGTCATGGAAGACAATTCCGGCAAGGACGAAAAGATCATCGCAGTGCCCTCGCCGCACCTGACGCGCCGCTATGAAAAGGTGCATAACTACACCGACCTGCCGGAGATCACGCTCAAGCAGATCGCCCATTTCTTCGAGCACTACAAAGATCTGGAACCCGGCAAATGGGTCAAGATCGGCGATTGGGGCGACGAGGATTACGCCCGCCAGTTCATCACCGAGGCAATCGAGCGCGCCAAGACCAAGAAGGCCTGAACCGGGCCAGATCTGATTTCACCGCCTGGAGCGGTTCCGGTCATGCGGAACCGCTCTTTTTGTTTTGATCGCCTAATCCGTTTGCCGCGCAAGCGCCGGCAGGGCGACACGGCCAGCCTTGATGACGGGCTTGTCCACGTCGCAGGAGAAATCGCGCGCCCGGCTGTCGGCAATGCGCCGCGCCTCGTCATTGGCGTTCCCGTTGCCGCTGGCCACGACATAACCGACGGCACAACCCTCGCCCCCGCCCTTCCGGCCGATCTTCTCGACCGCCAGCACCTCGACCGTGTCGCCCGGCTCGCCCACGAACCAGCGATGGATGGTGGCGAAGGGAATTTCCTTCTTCCCCTCCCTTGCGACGCGCCATTCGATGGTGTCGCTGCTCTGGTTGAAGCCCGCGAAGGATTCCCATTTGCGTTTACCCTCTTTCGGCGGGTAGCCGTAGAAGATGGATTCACGCGCATCGTCGTAAGAGATCAGAACGGGATATCCCTTGTAACCGGTGCAGGCGAGCTCCTGCCAATCGCCGTCCCCGCGGGCGGCGGCCTCGACCACCTTGCAACCATGCTTCCTGTCGATTTTTGTATAGGCGCTTTCGATATCGGCAGCCCGTGCCCCGCTGATGAGGAGGGCAGCGGCGGATAGAGCTAAAAGAACATGCCTCACGGGAGAACCTCTATCTTAAATAGAGCAGTTCATACCGCCTGCCGAAGGCGAAGACCACTCCCAATCACGTTGCGTCTTCCGCCGAGGATAAAACCGCGCGAAGGCGCGCGGCAAGAGCCTGCGGCTCGCCCATGATATGCACCTGCTTCAATCTGGAGGTCGCCCCGCCCGTCACCGAGACGCCGCCACCGGCAACTCGAAGCGTTTTGGCGATGAGCTTTTCCAATGCCTTGTTGGCTTTGCCGTCCTCGGGCACGGCGCGCACCCGAGCTATGAGATGCCGCCGTCCATCCGCCGCATCTGCGATGCCCTCCACCGCATCCCGAGACGATTTCGGCGTCAGCCGCACGAAGACGGTGATGCCGTCGGCGTCTATTCTGCAGAAGCCCTTAACGTTCGGTCCCAACAAATTCCAACTCAGTAAAAAACACCAAACATCGGAGCCACCGACGTTCTAAGAAAAATCTGCAGGAAGGTAATCGCCAAGAGGACAATGATAGGCGAGATATCAATACCACCGAGATTAGGCAGGAGATTGCGGATCGGCCGAAATACTGGCTCCGTTACCCGGTAGAGGAAATCACCGATGGATGCCACAAAGCGGTTGCTGGAATTGATGACATTGAAGGCATAGAGCCATGAAAACACTGCAGCGGCAATAATGATCCACCAATAAAGATTCAGCGCCATATTCAGTGTGACAAAAACTGCGAGCATGAATATCTCCTTGAAGTTACCGACATGTAGCGGTTGCCGGTTGCAAGGACAAGACCAACGCATGCCGGGCTCGTCGGTAAATCAAGGCGCGGAACGAATGGCGCGCAGCGACAATCATCCCTGCTCGTCCGCCTCCGGCGCACAATCCCCGCACATCATCCTTGACAGCACCCCTTCCCCGCTCCTAAATGCCGCTCGCATCGGTGGACGGGGCTGTAGCTCAGCTGGGAGAGCGCGTCGTTCGCAATGACGAGGTCAGGGGTTCGATCCCCCTCAGCTCCACCAATGTTCCACCAGTGGCATATCTTCCTGCTCGTTACGTTTACCGCGCGACCCAAGGTTCCAACGTTAAACGTCCTGTGTTGAGCCGGCGCGATCCAATGGCGGAACGGCGGCACTGCCCTTTGCCGTTTTCAGATTGCTCAAGAAGCGGGCCGGACCCGTGAGCCAGCGCGGCAAGGGCTGGCCGAATTGTTCGTAGAAGCTATCCTCTGCTTGCTGACAGCGGATTTCGTCCTTTGGGCGAAACTGGACGGAAAGAAGGGCGCCGACGACATTTTCAAACATCCGAAGCTCCTTTTCGGAAAAGCCGTCTCCTTTACTATGCCCTAAAATTTGCTTTTTATACGCAATAATTCCGGCTATGTTTTTCACTCATGAAAAATATCACTTGGGACGCCTATGAATTGTTCATGCATGTGGCGCGCCATGGAGGGCTCTCCGGAGGCGCGGCCGTCACGGGCCTGAGCCCCGCCACCATCGGCCGCCGCATGCTCGACTTCGAAGAGGCGGTCGGCCGGCCACTCTTCCTTCGCAGCCGCACGGGCTATCAACTCACTGCTGATGGTTCGGCGCTCTTTGCCCAGATTCTGGAGATGGAAGGGGCGGCCCGCCGGATCGAGAGCTGGACACGCGAAGGAACCGGCTCGCCTCTCGTAAGGATCGCCTGCGGCACATGGCTCGCATGGATGTTCACCCGGAATCTCTCGGTCATCCGCACTGAACGTGATGATTTCCGTCTGGACGTCTACGTCGCGGAACGGCGCGCAAGCCTCGCTCACCGGGAAAGCGATATCGGCATTCGTGCTTTTGAACCGCAGGAACCCAATCTGGCGGCGATCAGGCTGGGTGAAGTCGCCTATGCCGCCTATCGCGCCCGCAATGCGCATCCTTCCGTTGCCGATCGATGGTTGGCGGTTTCGGAGGAGGATGCCATTTCTGCTTATCTGCGCTGGCCGCATGAGCATCGGGCGGATCAGCTGATCGTCACCATCAATCGGCCACGCTCGCTACGCGATCTGGCACTCGCAGGCACAGGCACAGCGGTGCTGCCTTGTTTCATCGGGGATCAGGACATGCGGCTGGAGCGCGTCGGCGAGGAGATCGTCAGCCTGCGCCATAGCCAATGGATCGTGATGAACAATGATGACCGGCACCGCCGGGAAATCCGGACCGTGGTCGATCGAATGGTGAAGTTCATAAAAGGGAATACGGATCTTTTTGCCGGCCGCCTGCATCGGCGGACGTGACGACAGGGGGCCTGACGTCCTCGGTAACCACATCGGTTGAAAGCGCTGGCCCCAGACTACAGCTTTTGCTAGTGGTCCAATTTCGACGTTTGCGTCTCGTGGCCTCGCAAGCAAACGTCGGAATCAAAGAACCACCAGATAGTATTTGAGTCTGGTGGAGCTTTGAATTTGACATTTGATATCGAATTCTCCGCGGGCGAAAGATCAAATGTCAAATTCGCTCCACTGGAAGCGCTCGAAAACGGGGGCATTATGGCCAGCCAGCGCTATGATAACATCGACGCACTGCGCGCCATCGCGGCGACGGCTGTCCTGATTCAGCATTTTTTTGGCGATGTCATTCGCGAGGCTTCGAATCCCCTCGGGCCCCTCCTTCCGATTTTCAGCGCATCCGTTGGAAATTTTGATCTTGGACGTTTCGGCGTCATCTTGTTTTTCCTGATCAGCGGCTTTGTCGTCCCCTTCAGCATTCGCGGAACCCAACCGCTGAAGCGCTTCGCCATATCCCGCTTTTTTCGGCTCTATCCGGCCATGTGGCTGGCGATCTTCATCCTCAGCGCAATATTCACTCTCGGCGGACAAGAGCCATCGGCGGCGACCATCATCGCCAACATGACCATGGTACCGACCTTTCTTGGCCAGCCCTGGCTGTCAGGCATCTACTGGACCTTGTCGATAGAGTTGGTCTTCTACTGCTTCTGTGCGCTGCTTTTCTGGAGGAGCGTTCTGTTTCGTCCCTTGGCCGTCACCGCACTCGCCCTCATGCTGGTTGCTTCCACCGTCGGTCCCATCATCCTGAGGCTTTCCGGCGGAATGCATCTGCCGGTCCAATATGTCGGCCTGCATGTGTCATTCCTGTTCTGCGGCCTGCTGCTGCGCATGGCGATGGTCGACAGGATGCGCTCTGCCTGGACAGGAGCAGGCGTCGTGGCGCTCGTGCAGTTCGCCGCACTGATGGCGATCGGCAGCTTTTCGCTTGAGCGAGGGGACAGCTTCTTCATCATCGGCAAGGCGCCCATCATCTACGCCTATATCGCGGCCTTTGTCCTCTTCATCGCCTCGGTAAGGCTCGGCAAGCCGCATTCGCCAGCGCTCTCCCTGATCGGCGCCATCAGCTACTCGATCTATCTCTTCCATGGACCGATTGCCCTGATCGTTTATCATTATATTCCGCTCACCGGGGAATATCGGGACCTGCTGGTCGGCTTCGCCAGCCTCACCCTGACTTTCCTGTTCTCCTGGCTAGTCTACCGCTTCCTGGAAACGCCGATGATCGCCCTTGGCAGGAAAATGAGCAATCCGCCGCAGACCCCGCTGGTTCCGCAAAGCAGCTGAGACTATACTCCCCGACCGATCACGCCTTCTTTTTTCATATTGGCCGATCTTTTGGATTTTTATTCCAACGGATCGCTCTTCGACGAACAGCCGAAACTAGGTTTTTCCGCTCGTTCGCCATACTATCGAAAGAATAAACTAGGGAGACAATCTCATGAACAAGCCCGTAGCCTCAAAGAATGCACGCGCACCGGGTCGCGGCCGCGTTTATGATTCCATTCTCGATACGATCGGTGATACGCCGCTCGTCCGCATCGACAAATTCGCCAGGGAGAAGGGCGTCGAAGCCAATCTGCTGGCCAAGCTGGAATTCTTCAATCCGCTGGCGAGCGTCAAGGACCGCATTGGTCTGGCGATGATCGAGGCGCTTGAGTCAGTAGGCAAGGCGATCCCCGGCAAGACGACGCTGATCGAGCCGACCTCCGGCAATACCGGCATCGCGCTCGCCTTTGCCGCCGCGGCCAAGGGCTATCATCTGATCCTCACCATGCCGGAAACCATGTCGATCGAGCGCCGCAAGCTTTTGAAGCTGCTCGGCGCCGAACTGGTGCTGACGGAAGGGGCGAAGGGCATGAAGGGCGCCATCGCCAAGGCCGAGGAGTTGGTTGCGGAAAATCCTGATGCCATCATCCCGCAGCAGTTCGAAAATCCGGCCAACCCCGAGATCCATCGCCGCACCACTGCGGAAGAGATCTGGAATGATACCGATGGCGAAGCGGATATCCTGATCTCCGGCATCGGCACCGGCGGCACGATCACCGGCGTCGGCCAGATCATCAAGGCGCGCAAGCCCTCCTTCCGGGTGGTCGCGGTTGAGCCGAAGGATTCGCCGGTTCTATCCGGTGGCAATCCCGGGCCGCACAAGATCCAGGGCATTGGTGCGGGCTTTGCCCCGAAGATCCTCGATACCTCCATCTATGACGAGGTCGTCCAGGTTTCCAACGAGGATGCCTTTGCCAATGCCCGGCTCATCGCCCGGCTGGAGGGCATTCCGGTCGGCATTTCCTCAGGTGCGGCCCTAGCGGCAGCCGTGGAAGTCGGCAAGCGTCCGGAAAACAAGGGCAAGAACATCGTCGTCATCATCCCCTCCTTCGCCGAACGTTATTTGTCGACGGCCCTGTTCGAGGGGCTCGACGGCTGATCTGCCTAAGATGGCTGATTAAAAAGGCCGGAGCTTTTCGGCTCCGGCCTTTCCATTCCTGAAGACATCCGCCATTCAATGGCGTGAACGTTCGGCGCAGGCCGGACCTGGTCCGCGCATATAATGACGCTCGGGCCGGTAAGTCGGGGCCAAAAATTCACGAATGACGGTTGCGCTGTGCCGCAGTTGAACAAAAATGCTCATCGCCCTGTACCTGAAATCTGTAATTTGCATCGCAGTCCTCACGAACCACCCGGCTCGCACTGCTTAAAGACAAATTTAACAGTTAAAGGTGAACGCTCTCTGAATATGGACGGTTAAGGCATCGTAAATGCCACCGGATACTACGGCACCAGGCGTCCGTTGGGACGCTGTAGCGCCTACCGCGTCGGAACCGGATGCTCGCCGCGATAATCGTAGAAGCCGCGTCCGGTCTTGCGGCCGAGCCATCCCGCCTCGACATATTTCACCAGAAGCGGGCACGGCCGGTACTTGGAATCGGCAAGCCCCTCGTAAAGCACCTGCATGATCGACAGGCAGGTATCAAGCCCGATGAAATCGGCGAGTTGCAACGGCCCCATAGGATGGTTGGCGCCGAGCTTCATCGCCGTGTCGATGGCCTCGACGGAACCTACCCCCTCATAAAGCGTGTAGATGGCCTCGTTGATCATCGGCAGGAGGATGCGGTTGACGATGAAGGCCGGGAAATCCTCCGCCACAGTGATCGTCTTGTCGAGGCTTTCGACAAAAGTGCGGGCGGTCTCGAAGGTCACGTCTTCGGTAGCGATCCCACGCACCAGTTCGACCAGCTTCATCACCGGGACCGGATTCATGAAATGGATGCCGATGAAACGCTCCGGGCGATCCGTGGTTGAGGCAAGACGGGTGATCGAGATCGAGGAGGTGTTGGTAGCAAGCAAGGCCTCCGGATTGAGAACCGGGCAAAGCTGCGCGAAGATCTTGCGCTTGACGGTCTCGTCCTCGGTCGCCGCCTCGATGGCGAGATCGACGCCGGCGAGATCGTCCATCTTGTTGGCCATATGGATACGGTTCATCGCCTCCCGATGAGTCTTCTCATCAAGCTTGCCGGAAGAAACCTGCCGGGACATGTTGCCGTTGATCGTGGCGATGCCGTTTTCCAGCCGCTCGACCGAAGCATCGTGCAACAGCACGTCATAGCCGGCGATCGCGCAGACATGGGCGATGCCGCTGCCCATCTGCCCTGCTCCGATGATCCCGATCTTCTTGATTGTCGCGCCCATATTCCACCCGTGATGTTTTATTTTGTGCAGTGCAAAGTAAATGGCCGGAGTAGAGTTCGTCTACCCCGGCCATCATAATTTAATCCAACCGTTATAAAAGCCTCAAAGCGCCTTTTCGAGCTGCGGCAGAATCTCGAAGAGATCACCGACGATCCCGTAATCAGCCACCTGGAAGATCGGCGCTTCCTCGTCCTTGTTGATGGCGACGATGACTTTCGAGTCCTTCATGCCCGCCAGATGCTGGATCGCGCCGGAAATGCCGCAGGCGATATAGAGATCGGGAGCGACCACCTTGCCGGTCTGGCCCACCTGCCAGTCGTTCGGCGCATAGCCCGCATCGACGGCGGCGCGCGAAGCGCCGACGGCCGCGCCGAGCTTGTCGGCCACGGGCAGGATGACTTCCTTGAACTTCTCCGACGAGCCGAGCGCGCGGCCGCCCGAGATGATGATCTTGGCCGAAGTCAGTTCCGGACGGTCGCCGCCGGAAAGCTTCGCCTCGACGAATTTGGAGAGGCCTGGATCGCCGCCAGCATTGACGGTCTCGACCGAAGCCGAGCCGCCTTCGCCGGCAGACTGGAACGAGGCGGTACGCACCGTGATCACTTTCTTGGCGTCCGTCGCCTGCACCGTCTGGATGGCGTTGCCGGCATAGATCGGGCGCTTGAAGGTATCCGGCGACACCACCTCGATGATATCGGAGATCTGCATCACGTCGAGAAGAGCGGCAACGCGCGGCAGGATGTTCTTGCCGTTGGTGGTCGCCGGCGCGATGATCGTATCGTAATTGCCGGCGAGCGAAACGATGAGCGCCGCGGTCGGCTCGGCCAAGCGGTTTTCCAGTTCCGGGCTATCGGCGATGAGAACCTTGCGTACGCCCTTCAGCCTGGCCGCCGCGTCGGCAGCAGCCTTCGCATCCTTGCCCGCAATGAGGATATCGATATCACCGCCGATCTGCGCGGCCGCCGTCAGAGCCTTGGCGGTCTGGTCGGAAAGGGTTGCGTTGTCATGTTCGGCAACAAGAAGAATGGCCATTTGTTTCGTCCTTTCCGGTGGTTTTAGAGTACGCCGTCGGCCTTGAGCTTCTCGACCAGCTCTCCAACGGAGCCGACCTTGACGCCGGCCTTGCGTCCGCCGGGCTCCTCGGTCTTCAGCACCTTCAGCCGCGGCGCGGTGTCGACGCCGTAATCGGCTGCGGTCTTTTCATCGAGCGGCTTCTTCTTCGCCTTCATGATGTTGGGCAGCGAGGCATAGCGCGGCTGGTTCAGGCGCAAATCGGTGGTGACGATCGCCGGCAGCTTGATCTCGACCGTCTGCAGGCCGCCATCCACTTCGCGGGTGACTTTGGCAGAACCATCTGTGATCTCCACCTTGGAAGCAAACGTGCCCTGGCTCCAGCCGAGCAGCGCCGAGAGCATCTGGCCAGTCTGGTTGGCATCGTCGTCGATCGCCTGCTTGCCGAGGATGACGATCTCAGGCTGTTCCGCTTCGATCACGCCCTTGAGGATCTTCGCCACCGCCAGCGGCTCGACCACATCGTCGACCTTGACCAGAATGCCGCGGTCGGCGCCCATGGCGAGCGCGGTGCGGATCGTCTCCTGCGCCTGTGCCGGGCCGATCGATACCGCCACGATCTCCTCGACCTTGCCCGCTTCCTTCAGGCGGATCGCCTCTTCCACCGCGATCTCGTCGAACGGGTTCATCGACATCTTCACATTGGCGAGCTCGACGCCCGAACCGTCGCCCTTCACCCTGATCTTCACGTTATAATCAACGACACGCTTTACAGCGACCAGCACTTTCATGCGTCTGACCCTTCCCGAATGAACTCTTCGACGGATATACCGTCACAGACGATCGTCCACTTGCCAGAAGCCGACATGAAGGCAACGGAAATGGACCTCCCTGGGTGCGGACTACGGCGGAGCCGCAATCCATGCCTGAACCGGGCGGGACCGTAATTGTGATTGACGTGCACGTCAATCACCGTTCTGTCATGACATCATCAGCGGTTTTCACCAGGAACCCACAAGACGTCGCGCGCGCCATTGTCATTGGCCACACGGGCCGCGACAAAGAGAAAATCAGAAATGCGATTGATATATTGCAGCGCCGCCTTGCTCACCCGCTCGCCCGGTTTCTGAGCCAGTTCCACCATGATGCGCTCGGCCCGCCGCGATACCGTGCGCGCCAGATGCAGCGCGGCGGAAGCAGGCGTGCCGCCCGGCAGGACGAAGGAGCGCAAGGGCTTCAACCCGGCATTCAGCTGGTCGATTTCGGCTTCGACCCGCAGCACCTGTGCCTCGATGATGCGCAGCGGCTCGTAGCCGGGGGTATCCCCATTGTCCGGCGTCGAAAGATCGGCGCCGAGATCGAACAGATCGTTCTGGATACGCGCCAGCATGGCGTCGAGTTCCGGGTGGCTCTCCCCGGTATGAAGCCGCGCCAGGCCGACGCAGGCATTGGTTTCATCCACCGTGCCGTAGGCTTCCACCCGCAGGTCGCACTTGACCCGCCGCTCGCCATTGCCGAGCCCGGTCGTCCCGTCATCGCCGGTGCGCGTATAGATCTTGTTTAGCCTGACCATCTGCTCTCCCCTCCGTGACCGTCAACCGCTCGCATGACGGGCAAAATAGATCGCGGCAACGATGAGCAGAACCGCGATGAACTGCAAAAGCACACGCAACTGCATCATCTTGTTGGAGAAATTGCCGTCGCCGCCGCGCATCATATTGCGCAGGCCGACAAGGAGAACGCCCACGACGGCGACGATGGCCACCATCGCCGCGATCTTGAACAGGAATTCCATTCCGTTTCCTTTCAGTATTTCCGGCGGATGCTTGCGCCCCCGCTCAGGATTGGTCCGCAAGCATCCGGTAGAACATGCGGGCCGGCATCAGCCGGCGCGCCAGGGCGCCGAGTTTCGCCGGCCGCGTCACCAGATAATGGGGACAGGGCCGAGGGTTTTCCAGCGCGTCACGCAATACCGCATAAACCGCTTCGGGGCCAAGCTTCGACTTCGATTTCGTGCCACCGCTTTTCAGCTTCGCCAATTGCCGCTCGTAATCGGCGCGATGTACGGAATTGGCGATATCGATGTTCTTTTCGGCCCACTGTGCTGCATTTTGGGAAAAACGGGAATCGATCGGCCCCGGCTCGATAAGTGAGACATGAATGCCCGAACCCTCGAGCTCCATCCGCTCGGCCAGCATCAGCCCCTCCAGCGCGAATTTTGAGGCGACATAAGCGCCGCGCCATTTCATCGGCACGAGCCCGAGAATGGAGGAGCAATGAACGATGCGGCCATGCCCCTGCGCCCGCATGACGGGAATGACCTGGCGCGTCAGGTCGTGCCAGCCGAAGAAATTGGCCTCGAACTGCTCGCGCAGCGCATCGACCGGCAGGTCCTCGACCGCCCCCGGTTGCGCATAGGCGCCATTGTTATAGAGCGCATCGAGCCTGCCGTCCGTCGCGGCCAGGACGGTCATGACCAGTGCTTCGATCGATTCCGGTTCGCGGTAGTCGAGATAGTGCGCCTCCAGCCCGTCGCGCCGCAATGCCTCCAGATCCTCCGGCTTGCGCGCAGTGGCGAAAACCTGCCATCCCTCGTTCTTCAATGCGCGAGCGCAAAACGCCCCGATCCCTGAGGAACATCCCGTAACAATGATCGTTTTGCGCTTCGACATCAATTGATGCACCGAACCCTCTCTTGTATCTCGCGCAGGTGGAACTTGCGTGGATGAAGTTGCTGCAGGCTTCCCATATCGCGCCGCCCGTTGCAATCTGCGCATATCAGGGCAAGCTCGCAATGAGAGCAGCCGCACCGCCGGCCCGAAAGGAAAATATCTGCCGATGAGCAAAATAAGAACGTTCCTGTGGCAGGTTTTGTACGATGCGTTCGGCCATTTCTTTTCCGATGACGGTTGGGCCTTCGCCAGCCATATAGCCCTTTCCGGACTAATGGCGCTCTTCCCATTCCTGATCTTCGCCACTTCGCTTGCGAGCTTCCTCGGCGCCAACGCCTTTGCCGATACGGCCGTCCATGTCATCTTCGACACTTGGCCGGAAACCATTGCCCGGCCGATCGCCGGCGAAGTGATGAACGTGCTGACCGTCCAGCGCGGCGGCCTACTGACCATCAGCGTCATTGCTGCTGCCTATTTTGCCTCCAACGGCATCGAAGCGCTGCGCATCGCGCTCAACCGGGCCTATCGCGTCAACGACACCCGTTCCGTCATCTTCTGCCGCCTGCAAAGCCTTGGCTTCGTCATCATCGCCACCCTCGGCCTGATGGCGATCAGCGTGCTTCTCGTCCTAGCCCCGCTTGCCGTCCGGCTTGCCGAGCAATGGTTCCCTGCGATCAGCCCCTATACGGGAGGGCTCGACATCTGGCGCTATATCATCGCGGTCGCGGTGCTGGTGGTGGGGCTGCTCTCCGTCCATATCTGGCTGCCCGCCGGCAAGCGCAGCCTTGCCGATATTCTGCCGGGCATCGGCCTGACACTGCTCGCCTGGCTGGCCGGATCGATCCTTTTCGCCAAATATCTCCAGACCTTCGCCAATTATGTCTCGACCTATGCCGGCCTCGCCTCGATCATGGTGGCGATCGTCTTTCTCTACATCATCGCGGCGATCTTCATCCTCGGCGCCGAGATCAATGCGGCGATCCTGCGCTATCGCAACCGCATGGCCTGGCGGGCGAAACGGAAGAGCTGAAAATCGCTTCTTACGGTCGCCAAGGCCATGCCGAACGTGGTGATCGCCATGCCGATGAGTTGCACGAGGTTCAGCGTCTCACCGAAGAGGAGATAAGCCATCAATGCAGTCGTCCCCGGCACGAGATAGAAGAGCGAAGCGACTTTCGACACCGCGCCCTCCCGGATCAGCACCATCAGGAGCAGTATCGCGCCGATCGACAAGACCAGCACCAGCCAGGCCATGGCGAAGAGGAGCCAGGGCGACCAGATGACCTGATGATCTTCAAAGCATAGCGAAAAGACGCCGGTGAGAACGCCGGCGGCCAGATACTGGATGGTGGTGCCGGTCTTGAGATCCACCTGCCCGACGAAACGCTTCTGCCACACCGTGCCTGTGCTGATGGCGATGACCGCAAGGAACACCGCGCCGATGGTGACGGCATTGATGCCGCCTGTATCGAGCGAGAATTTCGGCCACAGCACCATGACCACGCCGATGAAGCCGATGGCGAGACCCGTCCAATGCCGCCGTTCGACCTTTTCTCCGAGCGTCGCCCCGGCGATCAGCGTGGTGATCAGCGGCTGCAATCCGACGACCAGCGCCGACATGCCCGCCGGCAATCCGCGATGCACGGCCCAGAAGACGCCCGAGAGGTAGATGCCGTGGATCAGGCAGCCGGCGACAGCGGCATGGAACGCGCCGCGCCGGTTTGGCCATCGACTGCCGCTCAAAAGCGCCCACACGCCCAGAATGGCCGCAGCGATGAAAAACCGCACCGTCATGAAGCCGAACGGTTCGGCATAGGGCATCGCATAGCCCGCGCCGATGAAGCCGGTGGCCCAGAGCAGGACAAAGAGCGCGGGAAAATATCTAACGGGCATGACATGTTTCCAGAGCAAGCCCAGGAAAAGGAAGCTTGCGCAAACGAGAATGATTCGCCTGCCTTTATTCCGCTCAGGCTCCGCAGGCCAGTTCATTATTTTGATCGCAGCATTCAGCAGGAGAATATAAGCCGCCGCGCTTGCAACACCGGGTCGCCTCTGCCAACTGATAGGACATGAGTGATCAATCCCGTCCCATCACCATCTATGTCGATGCCGACGCCTGCCCCGTGAAGGCCGAAATCTATAAGGTCGCGGAACGCCACGGGGTGAAAGTCTATGTCGTCGCCAACTCCTTCATCGCGGTGCCGCGCGACCCGCTGATCGAGCGCATTATCGTACCAAGCGGCCTTGATGTCGCCGACGACTGGATTGCCGAGCGTGCCGCACCCGGCGCCATCGTCGTCACGGCGGATATTCCGCTGGCGAGCCGGGCGATCAATGCGGGTGCGGCGGCGATCGCGCCGAATGGCCGCGCCTTCACCGAGGCCTCGATCGGCAATGCGCTGGCAACCCGCAATCTGATGGAGGGGTTGCGATCGGCGGGGCAGATCACCGGCGGCCCGCCGCCTTTTGCCGCCCGCGACCGCTCGACCTTCCTTTCAGCGCTCGATCTCGCCATCGTTCGATTAAAGCGCGCCGGCTTTACCGCCTGAGATTATGACGAGCGCATCGTCGCAGTGGCGATACCGGCGCCGATCAGAAGCGTCCCTCCGGCACGGTTGAATATGCCGATGGCACGCGGATTACGGAAGAGACTGCGTGCCCGCGTCGCCGCAAGCGCGTAGCCGAAGGCATTGGCGAAAGCCAGCACCAGGAAAGTCGCCTCGAAGATCACGAGCTGCGTCATGAAATCCCCATGCGGATCGAGGAACTGCGGCAGGAAAGCCACGAAGAAGGTGATGCTCTTGGGGTTGAGCGCCGTCACCAGCCAGGCATGCGCCAGCATCCGCACCGGCGATGCGGTGTCCCGCCGCGCCTCGGCCTCCATCATCCCGCCGGCACGAAAAAGCTTGATCCCCAGCCATATGAGATAGGCGGCGCCGATCCATTTGACGGCGGTGAAGACCGTAGCGGACGCCGCCAGCAGTGCACCGACGCCGAGCATGGAAAGCGTCATGGCGGTGAAATCACCGAGCGCCACGCCGAATGCCATGGGAAGGGCAGTGCGCCATCCCTGCCCCAGCGCATAGGAGACGACGAGCAGCACGGTCGGCCCCGGAATCAGCAACAGAATTGCCGACGCGGCGGTAAAGGCAAGCCAGGTTTCGATGGTCATGAACGGCGCTCCGGATAATCAGAGCAGCAGCAATCCAGAAAAATCGCCGCCTGTCCAGCGCCTTTGCGGATCCTACTGGCTCATCGCCCTTGCCGCATCGATGAGCTTCTTCGCGTCCTCTCCGGCCCAGTCGGCGGGACCGTTCATCGCCGCGATCTGGCATCCGTCCTTGTCTACGATCATCGTGACCGGCAGGCCGAAGGCGAGGTTCTTCTTTTTCAGCTCGTTGAAGACGCCCATCGTTGGATCCCGGTAGATCTGCAGGGAATGAACGCCGATTTCCGAAAGAAACGCCTTCGGCTTCGTATCGTCGCCGGTATCGATGTTGATGGCGACGACCTGGAAGTCATCGCCGCCTTCCTCCGCCTGTAGCTTGTCGAGCGCCGGCATCTCCTCGCGGCAGGGCGCGCACCAGGTGGCCCAGAGATTGACGAGCAGCGTCTTGCCCTTGAAATCGGCAAGCGTCATCTTGGCGCCGTCAGGCCCGTTGAAGCTCAGATTTTGTACGGAAAGCGGCGTCTCGGCTGCGCGCATCGCCGCGACCGAACCCGTCGCCGCCGCGTCGAGCGATTTGGCGACTGCAGCCTTTATCGCGCACTGCCCGTCATCCGCCCTATCTTCGATTGACGCAGCGACATTGCCAGAGGACCGTTCCATCACGTATACCGCCACGGCACCGGCGATAAGGCCCGCGAGACCGGCAAGAAGGACGATCCTTCCGCTTCTCGGTTTTTCAGCTCTATCGTTTTGGTTGCCTGCCGCCATATCCGTTCTTTCTCGCGTTTCTTTCCAGAGGCATTCGACCATGACCGAACAAAAGTCCAGCAATGAAATGTGGGGCGGGCGTTTCGCTTCCGGCCCAGACGCGATCATGGAAGAGATCAACGCCTCGATCGGCTTCGACCAGAAGCTCTACGCCCAGGACATCCGGGGATCGCTCGCCCATGTCGCCATGCTCGCCAAGACCGGCATAATTGCGGCAGAGGACCGCGACAAGATCGTTGAGGGCCTGAACACGATATTGTCAGAGATCGAGAGCGGCAAATTCACCTTCTCGCGCAAGCTGGAAGACATCCACATGAACATCGAGGCGCGGCTGGCCGAGCTGATCGGTCCCGCCGCCGGACGACTGCATACGGCGCGCTCGCGCAACGACCAGGTGGCAGTGGATTTCCGCCTCTGGGTCAAGGATGAACTGAACAAAACGGCCGCCGCGCTCAAAAACCTGATCGAGGCTTTCCTCGAGCGGGCAGAAGAGCACACCGCAACGGTGATGCCGGGTTTCACCCATCTCCAGACCGCCCAGCCAGTCACCTTCGGTCATCATTGCATGGCCTATGTCGAAATGTTCGGACGCGATCTCTCCAGGGTTCGCGACGCCATTGCGCGTCTTGATGAATCGCCGCTCGGCGCCGCCGCCCTGGCCGGCACCGGCTTCCCCATCGATCGCCACCTGACGGCCACGGAACTTGGCTTCCGCGAGCCGACGCGCAATTCCATCGACAGCGTTTCCGATCGCGATTATGCGCTGGAGTTCCTCAGCCTTGCGGCGATCTCAGCCACCCACCTCTCGCGCCTTGCCGAGGAGATCGTCATCTGGTCGACGCCGCAGTTCAATTTCATCCGGCTCTCCGACGCCTTCTCCACCGGCTCCTCGATCATGCCGCAGAAGAAGAACCCGGACGCCGCCGAGCTGGTCCGCGCCAAGACTGGCCGCATCACCGGATCCCTCATCGGCCTTCTAACCGTGATGAAGGGCCTGCCGCTCGCCTATTCCAAGGATATGCAGGAGGACAAGGAAGCCGTCTTCGACGCCGCCGAAACGCTGGAGCTGGCGCTCGCCGCCATGGCGGGCATGGTCCGCGACCTGACCGTCAATACGGCCGCGATGAAGAAGGCTGCCGGCTCGGGCTATTCGACCGCCACCGACCTTGCCGACTGGCTGGTGCGCGAACTGGGCGTGCCGTTCCGCGAGGCGCATCACGTGACCGGGCGCGCCGTGGCGCTTGCCGAAGCCAGGAAATGCGATCTCGCCAAGCTGTCGCTGGAAGAGTTGCGATCGATCCATCCGGGCATCACCGAAGCCGTCTTCGGCTTCCTCACGGTGGATAAATCGGTCCGCAGCCGTAAATCCTTTGGCGGCACCGCGCCCGAGCAGGTGCGCCGCCAGATCCGCTATTGGAAAAAACGCATCGCCAAGGCATGAGCGTTGGCAAATTGCCCCTCATCCGCCTACCGGCACCCTCTCCCCGCACGCGGGGGGAGGGTTAAAGGTGAGAAGCAATTGGGACAACTAACAAAGCAGGGTGCAATGAACCTGCTTTTCCGCTACTACACGCTACTACATAAAGACAAATCAACGGTTCAGGACCAACCGCATGACCAGCCGTTCCTTCATCTCGACTCTTCTCCTTGTTGCCGCCCTCGGCAGCGCGCTCTCGGCCTGCGGCCGGCGCGGCGATCTCGAACCGCCACCCGCGTCCGTCATCACCGACGAGAATGGTCACACCAGGCCGAAACCGGTCGAGGACAAGCCCTTCATTCTCGATAAGCTGATCCAGTAGCCGCGGTAAATCGGCAGCGCCCACACGAGCATCAAGACCTTGAACCATTTCGACTACCATGACGGCGTCCTGCACGCCGAGAATGTCAGCGTTGCCGAGATCGCGCGCGCGGTCGGCACACCGTTCTACTGCTATTCGACCGCCACGCTCGCACGCCATTTCCGCGTCTTCTCGGAAGCTTTTGCCGATATGGACACGCTGGTCTGCTATGCGCTCAAGGCCAATTCCAACCAAGCCGTATTGAAGACGCTGGCAAAGCTCGGCTCCGGCGCCGACGTGGTGTCGGAAGGTGAATTGCGGCGCGCGCTTGCCGCCGGCATCCCTGCCGACAAGATCGTCTTCTCCGGCGTCGGCAAGAAGGCGGCCGAAATGGATTTCGCGCTTGACGCCGGTATCCGCTGCTTCAACGTCGAATCCGAGCCGGAACTGGAGCTGCTCTCCGCCCGCGCCGTCTCCGCGGGAAAGACTGCGCCCGTCTCGCTGCGCATCAATCCCGATGTGGACGCGAGAACGCACGCCAAGATCTCCACCGGCAAGGCCGAGAACAAGTTCGGCATTCCCTATCAGAAGGCGCGCACCGTCTACGCCAGGGCGGCAAGCCTGCCGGGTCTGCATGTCGCTGGCATCGACATGCATATCGGCAGCCAGATCACGGAGCTGCAGCCTTTCGATGATGCCTTTAAATTGCTCGCCGAACTCGTCGCCCAGCTGAAGGCGGACGGACACGCCATCGAGCATGTCGATCTCGGCGGTGGACTTGGTATTCCCTACCGTGCCGACAACAACCCGCCCCCCCTGCCGGATGCCTATTCAGCGATTGTCGCTAAGCACATCCGCCCGCTCGGCCTGAAGACGATCTTCGAGCCCGGCCGGCTGATCGTCGGCAACGCCGGCATCCTGGTCTGCGAGGTCATTTTTGTGAAGGAGGGCGACGCCAAGAACTTCATCATCGTCGATGCGGCGATGAACGACCTGATCCGCCCGACCCTTTATGATGCATTCCATGACATCCGCCCGGTCGTCGCGCCCAAGGACGGGCAGCATCGCATCCGCGCCGATATCGTCGGCCCGGTCTGCGAAACGGGCGATTATCTCGGCCTGGACCGCGACCTGCCCTATCCTCAGCAGGGTGATCTTCTCGCCATCATGACGGCGGGGGCCTACGGCGCGGTTCAGTCCGGCACCTACAACACACGATTGCTGGTGCCCGAGGTGCTGGTCGATGGCGATCGCTACCATGTGGTGCGTCCGCGAACCGGCTATGACGAGCTGATCGGCCTCGATTCCGTGCCCGATTGGCTCTGACGGCGGCAACTTCACGTTAAATAAACCAGAGTTGATACGGCTTTTTTCATGGCAAAGTCTCGTCTTTGCCATGATGAGTGCTATTCTAATGATAGTAGTGCTGCGTGCGCGCGGCTGATTTTGAATGAGGCGAGCATGGCAGATCGACGCGACGACATGCCCGAAACGGAAACCGTCGAGACGGCACCCCGCGACACGGCGGCGCTTGCCGCCATACGCCGGGTGCGTCGCACAGCCTTCCTCTCGATGACATTCGAGCGGCTATGGCCGCTCGTCCTGCCGCTTCTCACTCTCGCCGCCCTCTTCGCCGCCATTTCCTGGCTGGGCCTGTTCCGGCATATGCCGGGCTGGCTGCATATCGGCATGCTCGGCACCTTCGCCATTGCAGGGCTCGCAGCCCTTTATCTGCCGACGCGCCTACGCATCCCCACGCGATCAGAAGTCGACCGCCGCTTGGAAGCGGCCAATCTGTTGGTCCATGAGCCGATTTCGGTCCAGGCCGATGCGATGGCTTCGGGCAATCACGATCCTTTCGCCAAGGCGCTGTGGGAAGAGCATCGCCGCCGCATGGCCGAGAAGCTGAAAGACCTGCAGGGCGGCACGCCGCGACCGCGCATCCCCGAGCGTGACCCATGGGGCCTGCGCGCCGCCGTCGCCCTGCTTTTCGTCACCGCGCTTGCCTATGCGAGCGGCCCGTCCGGCGGCAGGATTTCCGACGCCTTTGACATCCGTTATGGCGCGGGCGGCGTTCCACCGCGCATCGATGCCTGGGTGACGCCGCCGCGCTATACCGGCCGAGCGCCGATCTTCCTTACCTCACAGGCCAGTACCGAGGACACCGATTTCACGGTCCCGCAAGGCAGTATCGTCGCGGTGCGGGTGATCGGCGGCAGCGGCAACGAAACGCTGACCGCCACCAGCGCCGATGGAACCGAACATGAGGTGCCCGCCGAGAGCAATGCTGCCCCTTCCGCATTATCGGACGGCAAGACCCCGGCGACACCTGCCGCTGTCAAGAATGCGCGCAATTTCCAGTTTCCGCTGGAAAGCCAGACCGGACTCACCCTTTCCGGCCGCGGCACGTTGGCCCACTGGTCCTTCGCCGTCATCCCCGACCAGCCGCCCCTCGTCCGCTTCACCAAGGAGCCGAGCCGTGCGCTGAACGGCACGCTGGAGCTTTCCTATTCCATTGATGACGACTATGGCGCGGCCAAGGGCCATGCCGAGATCGTGCCGGCAGAGCCGACCGCCGCCGGCGCCCACCCGCTCTTCAAGGCGCCGGACGTGCCGCTCGTCCTGCCTCGCCGCGGTGCGGGTTCGAAGGAAGCGACGACATCGAAGGATATCACGGAGCATCCATGGGCCGGATCGGAAGTGAAGTTGACGCTGGTCGCCGCCGATGATGCCGGACAGGAAGGCCGCAGCGAGACGAAGACCCTCGTCCTGCCCGAGCGTCCCTTCTCCAATCCGCTGGCTCGTGCGGTGGTCGAGCAAAGGCGGATGTTGGCGCTCGATGCCGACCAGCGCGACCGCGTGCTCGACATGCTGAGCGCGATCACCTTGCGGCCCCAGGACACGATCAAGAACGCAACGCATTATCTCGCCCTGCGCAGCATCTATTCCAGGCTCAGGCTCGCCCGCAATGACGACCAGCTTCGCGATGTCGTCGCCTATATGTGGCAGGTGGCGCGGGGCATTGAGGATGGGCAGCTGTCGGAAGCGGAAAAACGGCTGCGGCAGGCCCAGGAAGCCCTGAAGCAGGCGATCCAGAATGGCGCCAGCCCCGAGGAGATCGAAAAGCTGATGGCCGAATTGCGCCAGGCCATGCAGGAGTTCCTGCGTGAATTCGCCCAGCGCCAGCAGCAGAACCCCAATGCCCAGCAGATGATGGACCCGAACGCGCAGATGCTGACGCAAAGGGACCTCGACCGGATGATGGACCAGATCGAGAACCTGGCGAAGCAGGGCTCGCGCGATCAGGCGCAGCAGTTGCTCTCGCAGCTCGAAAACATGATGAACAACCTGCAGATGGGCCAGAACCAGCAGGGGCAGCAAGGCCAACAGGGTCAGCAGGGCCAGATGCGCCAGCAGATGAACAAGCTTGGCGATCTCATGCGCCGCCAGCAGGAGATGATGAACGAGACGTTCCGGCTGGATCAGCAGATGCAGGGCCAGCAAGGTCAGCAGGGCCAACAGGGACAGGAAGGCCAGCAACAGGGCCAGAATGGTCAGAACGGTCAGAACGGTCAGGGTCAGAACGGTCAGATGACGCAGGAGCAGTTGGCCGAAGCCATGCGCCGGCTGCAACAGGGCCAGGGCCAGCTCCAGTCGGAGCTCCAGCAATTGATGGATAGTCTCAAGGGCATGGGCATGGAACCCGGCCAGGAGATGGGCGAAGCCGGAGAATCGATGGGCCGTGCCGGCGACGCGCTGGGACGCGCGCAGGGCGGCGAAGCAACGGATGAGCAGGCCAATGCGCTCGATGCACTGCGGCGCGGCGCACGCAATATGATGCAGCAGATGCAGCAGGCCATGGGCCAGAACGGCCCCGACGGAAACCGCGGCCAGCAATCACCTGACGATCGTGATCCGCTCGGCCGCCCGCGCGCTACGACCGGCCCGGATTTCGGCGATAGCGTCAAGGTTCCCGGTGAAATCGATATCCAGCGCGCCCGGCAGATCCTGGAAGAGATCCGCCGCCGCCTCGGCAATTCGCTGAGCCCGCAGGTGGAAAAGGATTATCTGGAGCGGCTGCTCAAATTCGATTGAGCGGTGCCTGCCCTCCGCTATTGCTCCGGGCGTTCGTCGCGCAAAAAGCCAAATCGTGGGCTTCTTGTCCGCTACGCGGACTGCTCCTCACTCCTTCACCCAACCGACGAACGGCAACTGCCGGAAGGCATGGCCGACATCCATGCCATAGCCCACGACGAAATAGTCCGGGCATTCAAACCCCTTGAAATCGGCCTCGATATCGGTCTTGCGGCGCATAGACTTGTCGAGCAGTACGGCAATGGTGACACTGCGCGCACCGCGCTCCAGCATCAGATCACGCACGAATTTCAGCGTCTTGCCCGATTCGAGAATATCGTCGATCAAAAGCACGTCGCGCCCCGAGACATCGCTGTCGATATCGCGCAGCAGCCGCACCTGGCCGCTTTCAGTGCCGGCCCCATAGCTCGACACGGTGATGAACTCGACATGCGGCTCGACGCCCACATCATGCATGGCGCGGATCAGATCGGCAGCAAAGATGAAAGACCCTTTCAGGATCGAGATCACCAGCAGGTCGTGGAAATGCCGGTCAGAGATCTGCCGCGCCAGATCAAGGTTGCGTTCCGCGATCTCTTCCGCGCTGAACAGCGTTTCGATGGTCTTGCCGCCGACTTCTGGCATCAGATGATTCCTGCTTTGGTTTTTCCGCCCTGTCCTTACAGCATCGGCCCGAAAATCGGAATCGATTTTCAGAAAGCCTGATGCGCAGTTTCAATAACTTACAGAGCCGTGCTGGCGCACGGCTCTGTAGAGCATTTTGCAGCCGGATGAAATCACCTGAACAGCACATGGCCGCCCGACATCCAGAACGCACTGGAAGCAGCGAGCACCACCAAAGCCCAGTAAGCCGTGCCGGGCAATCGCCCTTCGGGGGACACGAAGCGGCGGCGGGTACCAGTCTTGAGGATCGCCAGGTGATCAGGTTCAAACGGCGCTGGGGCCGAAGACTGCATCACCCGCGGGCGATCGCCTTGCGGCGCGATGCTCTCGAACTCGGCATCCTCCACCACATTGTCAACCCTGAAGCCGGAGAAACCCTTTCGATCGCCTTCTGCCATCGTGCAGTCACATTCCCCCGTGCAATTCCGTCTACGGCGCCATGCGTCCTTTCCGGGAAACTGAAATCGGTTTTCAGGCCGATGCGCTTGGCAGGGGTTCCAGACTGACTGAAAATGGTTAACGTTTCCTCTTGTCCTTTTCCACCGCGAAGCAGGGAATTTAATGCGTGATTAACCATAGCATTCAATGCTCATTCCGGCTTATGAACCATCCCATGAAGTCCGGGACTATTGCATCGTGATTCGCTTCGAGAATGTCGGGCTGCGCTATGGTATGGGTCCTGAGGTCCTGCGTGACGTCAGCTTCCACATCCCGGCGCGTTCCTTCCAGTTTCTCACCGGCCCCTCCGGCGCCGGCAAGACGTCGCTGCTGCGCCTTCTCTTCATGGCGCTCAAACCCACGCGCGGCCTCATCAATGTCTTCGGAAAGGATATCGCCACGCTCGATCGCGGCGAGCTGCCGCTCCTGCGCCGCCGCATTGGCGTGGTATTTCAGGATTTTCGCCTTCTCGATCATATGACAACCTACGAAAACGTGGCGCTGCCCTTGCGCGTACGCGGCAAGGAAGAGGCGGCCTATCGACATGAGGTCGAGGAGCTTCTGCAATGGGTGGGTCTCGGCGAGCGCATGCGCGTGCTTCCCCCCGTGCTCTCGGGCGGCGAGAAGCAGCGTGCCGCGATCGCCCGCGCCCTGATCGACCAGCCCGAAATCCTGCTCGCCGACGAGCCGACGGGCAATGTCGATCCGCCGCTCGCCCGCCGCCTCCTGCGCCTTTTCGCAGAATTGAACCGCTCGGGAACCGCCGTCATCATCGCCACTCACGATCTGACGCTGATGGACCAGGTCAATGCCCGCCGCATGATCCTCGATCACGGGAGGCTCGACATCTATGAATGAGGTCATGCAGCGGCTCGATCTCGTCCGCGATGCCGCTTTCAGGCTGATCGAGGAATGGCGCAAGGGTCCAAGCCAATCGCCCATCGTGCCGCAGGGCAACGTCGCCGGCACTGCCCTCATCATCGTCATCGCCATCATGACTTTCCTCGCCTGCCTGACATTTGGCGGCGTTAGCCTCGTCCGTGATTCGGCCGCGGCCTGGCAAAGCCAGATCTCCAAGGAGGCGACAATCCAGATCAGGCCCGTCGAAGGCGAGGACATGGAAGCCCTTCTGGCCCAGGCGGGCAAGATCGCCCAGGGTTTTGCCGGTGTGACCTCGACCCGCGTTATCGACCGCGCCGCCACGGCTCGCCTGCTCGAGCCATGGCTGGGCTCGGGGCTCAACATCGATGAACTGCCGGTGCCGCGGCTGGTCGTCGTCTCGATCGATGAGGAATCGCCGCCTGACTTCGCCAATCTGCGCGCCGAGCTCGTCCGCAACGTGCCCGGCGCAAGTTTCGACGATCACCGCACCTGGGTTGACCGTCTCGTCTCCATGGCCCGCACCACCGTGCTGATCGGCATGAGCGTGCTCGCTCTCGTCATCGCCGCGACGGTGCTGACCGTCATCTTCGCCACGCGCGGCGCGATGGCCGGAAACGGCCATATCATCGAGGTGCTGCATTTCATCGGCGCCGAAGCGAAATTCGTCGCACGCGAATTCGAGCGCCATTTTTTCCGCACCGCCTTCAAGGGCGCGCTGTGCGGCGGCGGGGCTGCCGTCCTCATGTTCCTGCTGATTTCATGGTGGTCGTCGCGCAACCTGGCTACGCCGGAAGCCGACCAGGCGGCGGCGCTCTTCGGCAATTTCGCCATCGGCAGGGACGGCTATATCGGCGTGGCGATCATTATCCTGCTCGTAAGCGTGCTGACCATGATAACCACGCGTCTGACCGTTATCACGCAGTTGAAGGAGATGGACAACCGTGGATCGGAATCCATCTGATAAAGCACTCGTTAATTGTAGAAATGCCCTTGACCTCTCCTCACAGGAAGACGAAATTCTGTCTTCTCAACGTAATCACGGCTACCCTATGCCTCAATTCCTGAGTAGGGTTTGCCGATGGAAACGCATTTCGCCACGGCCGCTCCGGTGGAGAAAAGCACTCTGGAGCAATATGAAAAGGATCGCGCCTTTGTTTCGCGGTCCTCCGCCAAGCACCGTCGCCTGCTGACCCCTATCATGAACCGCCTGTTCGCCCGCCTCCGCAAATTCTTCCAGCCCGTCACCATCCTGCTGTCCATCTTCGTCCTGGGCTTCGCGGTTGGGTTCCTCGCCTTTTGCGAAAAGGTCACCAATATGCAGGAACCGGCCACCGTTCCGGTCGCCGATGGCATCATTGTGCTGACCGGCGGGCAGGCCCGCATCGAAACGGCGATCGGCCTCCTAAAGGAAAAGCACGGTAAGCGGCTTCTCATCAGCGGCGTGCACCCCTCTACGAAACGCAAGGCGCTGCAGCGCGTCACCCATGCCGATGAGGCCCTGTTCAACTGCTGCATCGATATCGACCGTTCGGCGCTCGATACCGTCGGCAACGCTACGGAAAGCGCCAAATGGATCAAGGCGCACGATTATCGCCGCGTCATCGTCGTCACCAACAATTACCATATACCGCGCAGCATGGCCGAATTGTCGCGCACCATGCCCGATGTCGAGTTCATCCCCTATCCCGTGGTCAGGACCGATCTGAACCAGGAGAACTGGATAAAGCAGGGCGACGCGCTGCGCGTGCTCATGACCGAATATATCAAATATCTGAGATCCATGGCGCGGGCGGCCATCTTCTCCTCGGCGACCACCGGCAACGCTGCTTCGCCAGGCCAGTGAACTCTCGCAAAAGTCCGCGCTTTGCGTCTGGAAAGATGAGGCGATCTGCTATATCGGTGTGGCCATTCCGGCATCTGCCCTGGGGCGCGCACGCTTGATCACCGTCATCCGTTCATTGCTGTTCAACACGGCATTCTATGCCAACATCATCATCCAGATGATCGTCTTCACGCCGATCTATTTCCTCATGCCGCGCAAGAAGGCGTGGATAGTGCCGAAGAACTGGGCCCTCTCCAATCTCTGGCTGCAGAAGATGATCGTGGGAACGGACTACGAGATCGAGGGGCTGGAGAACATCCCCGAGGGCGCCTACATTTGCGCGCCGAAGCACCAGTCTTTCTGGGATGTGTTCGCCTTCCTGCCCCGGCTCGACGATCCCGTGATGATCCTGAAAAGGGAGTTGATGTGGATCCCGCTCTTCGGCTGGTATGTCGCCAAGATGCGCATGATCCCGATCGACCGTGGCACCCGCGCCAAGGCGCTGCGCTCCATCACGCTCGGCGCGCAGAAGGCCATCGACGAAGGCCGTCAGATCCTGATCTATCCCGAAGGCACCCGCCGCCCGCCCGGCGCGCCGCCCCAGTATAAATACGGTATCACCCATATCTATGCCGAGCTGGGCCTGCCGGTGATCCCCATCGCCCACAATGCCGGCCTCTACTGGCCGCGCCGCAAGTTCCGCCGCTATCCAGGCACGATACGCTGCCGTGTGCTGCCGCCCATCGAGCCCGGCCTCGACAAGGAGGTGTTCTTCAAGCGCCTGATCGAGGTGACGGAAGCGGCTTGCGACGAATTGCTGATCGAAGCGGCGAAGGGCCCGAATCCGCCGCCCATGCCGCCTACCGCGATCCAGAGGCTGAAGGAACTGGGCGTCGAGCCGACGCGTACCCGGCAATAAAGCGGATCAGCGATCGCCCTTTGGCTTTTCCCCGATCATCGCGGCCACGCTTTCCAGCCAGTGATCACGGATGCCCATCTTGCGCAGGTGATCGACCGTGCTGGTGACATAATCGGCGTTTGGGCCGGATTGGCCCGAAGCCCCGACGACGATTTCCGCTGCCTTCTCCGCCGGAAGGGCGCCGGCATATTGCTGATGGCGCCGATCGGCGACATAGACCACCGCCTCCACCGAACGCCCGTCTTCCAGGCGCAACGGCAAATGCCTCTCCAGATAGACCTTGGTGACGAGTTCGCGGGCACGCAGATAGGCAAGCACCTCGTCGGTCAGATCGCCCGGCACCCGGAAGGCAAGGCCAAGGCATGAGCCACCGCGATCGAGCCCGAGCACCAGACCGGGATGCTGTGGTGTGCCGCGATGGATATGAGAGTGGATGCAAAGCGCCCTTCGATAGCCGTAAAGACGGGCATGGGCCGTTTCCACATGGGCAAAACCTGGCTTCCACATCAGGGAACCATAGCCAAATACCCAAAAATCGCCCATATCCATTCCAGTAACTGGCCAATAACTGATGTCCGGCACGCGCAATCGGGGTGCCGGTGATACCGCAAAGCAATTGCACTTAAGATCGATAACGGGGCTTCCTCCATGCCGTCAAGCGTCTCATCCAGAAGGAACAGAAAGGGTTTTCTGTTTTTGACAGCCGGCGTTCTCGCCGCAGTCATCGCCTATACGGCAGGCTGGTTCTATCTGGCGGACAAGCTGGAAGACCGCGCGAAAAGCAATCTGGCAGGACTTGGTGCGAAGGGCATCTCGGCCAATTGCGAAAACCTGCACACATCGGGCTATCCCTTCCGCATCGATATCGTCTGCGACAGCATTTCATGGCGGCGGCCCAATGCCGGCATCTCGTTCCTCGCCGGGCGCATCAGCTCCGGTTCGCCGGTCTATGCTCCGCGAAGCCTGACGAATGAAATCACCAGTCCCGCCTTCGTCGGAATCCCCGGCCTGCTGCCGCTCGAGCTGCGCTGGGACAAGCTGACGTCGAGCACCGAGCTCATCCGCCCGGTGCCTTCCCGCATCTCCACCACCGCCAAGGGCCTGCGCATCGGCGTGCGCACGCAGACCACCAGCGCAACGCCGCTCGCCGAAATCGACAATCTGCAGTTCGAGGCAAATGGCTTCAACGGCCCCATGCAAACGACGCTCAAATTCGATGGGCTGAAGCTCTCCGAGGCCACAGTCGGCGATACACCTGTACCGCCCCTGTCCGGATCGGCGAATATGCAACTATCCGACGCCGCAGCACTGTTCCAGCCAAGGCCGGGAGCGATCGAGGAGCGCTTGCGCGGACAATCCGGCGAGATCAGGCAGGCGACGCTCTCCCTGCCATCGGGGGGATCACTGACGCTTTCCGGCCCGTTCTCGGTCGATGAGCAAGGCGTGATCGACGGCACGTTCCGCATGAGCCTCACCAACCCGTCCGCCCTTGCAGAAGCGGCGCGAGCGGCCTTTCCGGATCAGGAGCGCAACATCTCAACGATCCTGTTCGCCCTCTCGGCCATGCCGAAGGACGAAAACGGCGCGCCGACCATCACCGTCGATGTCATGCGCGGCAAGGCGAGGGCGGGCTTCATTCCGTTGGGAACTCTGCCCGCCCTTTAGGGCTTGATCCGACCTAATTGCTTCCAGTTCTGGACACGGCCGCCTGGCGGCCGAAATCGGGCGCATCCACTTCCTGCCCCGCCTCGATGATGCCACGGCGCACCGCACGTGTCCGCGTAAACAGCTCGAACAGCGCGTCACCATCACCCCAGCGGATGGAGCGCTGCAGGGAGGCAAGATCCTCGGAGAAACGACCGAGCATTTCCAGGATCGCGTCCTTGTTGTTCAGGCAGACGTCGCGCCACATCGTCGGGTCGGATGAGGCAAGCCGGGTGAAGTCGCGAAAGCCGGAAGCGGAGTATTTGATCACTTCCGATTTCGTTACCTGCTCCAGATCGCTCGCAGTGCCGACGATGTTGTAGGCGATCAGGTGCGGCAGATGCGAAACAATGGCCAGCACCAGATCATGATGCTGCGGATCCATCCGGTCGACCCGCGAGCCGCAGGCCTCCCAGAAAGCCGCGAGTTTCGCCAGAGCTTCCGGATCAGTCTCCGGCAGCGGCGTCAGGATGCACCAGCGATTGGTGAAGAGCTCGGCAAAACCCGCATCCGGACCCGAATATTCCGTGCCCGCCAGAGGGTGGCCAGGGATGAAATGTACGCTTGTCGGCAGTGCTGGCTGCATCTGCGCGATGACGGAGGCCTTCGTCGAGCCGACATCGGTGACAATGGCGCCGCTCTTCAGATTGTCGGCGATCTCGAGCGCAACCAGACCGGAGGAACCGACCGGCACCGAGACGATGACGAGATCCGAGTCCCCCACGGCTTCCGCATTGTCGGTTGTATAGCTGTCGCCCAGCCCCAGCTCCTCGGCTCGCTTCAGTGTTTCCGCGCTGCGCGTGGCGATGGCGATGCTGCCCGCCAGCCCTTCACGTCGGATGACCCGCGCCAGCGACGATCCGATGAGGCCGATCCCGATCAGCGCTATTTTCTCGAAATGGATATTGGACATTCTCTTTACTTCAAAAAATCGGACAGGGCGGCAACGACGCCGCGATTGGCTTCTTCCGGGCCGATGGTCAGGCGCAGCGCGTTGGGGAACCCGTAAGCCCCGACACGGCGCAAAATATAGCCCTTCGAGGTCAGATAGGCGTCCGCCTTCTCTGCCGATTTCTCGGGATCGTCAGGGAAATGCACCAGCAGGAAATTGGCGACCGATGGCGTGACCCTTAAGCCCAGCGCCGTCAGCTCCGCATCGAGCCATCTGAGCCATTTGTCGTTGAAGGCGACCGACATCTCGACATGCGCCCGGTCGCGGACTGCGGCCGCACCCGCCGCGATCGCGGCGCTGTTGAGATTGAACGGCCCGCGCAGCCGGTCGACGGCATCGATCACATGCGCAGGCGCATACATCCAGCCGATGCGCAGGGCGGGAAGGCCATGGATTTTGGAGAAAGTGCGCGTCATCACCGCATTCTCGTTCGACGACACCAGTTCCACCCCGGCTTCGTAATCATTGCGTCGGACATATTCGGCATAGGCTGCGTCGAGCACCAGAAGCACGTTTTTCGGCAGGCCGGCATGCAGCCGCCGCACCTCCTCGAAAGGCAGGTAGGTGCCGGTCGGATTGGCCGGGTTGGCGATGAAGACGATTTTCGTGCGCGGGCTGACCGCCGCCAGAATGGCATCGACATCGATGCGCGCGTCCTTCTCCTTGACCGTCACAGGCGTCGCGCCCGCAGCAAGTGTCTGGATCTTGTAGACCAGGAAGCCGTGTTCGGTGATAACAGCTTCGTCGCCCGGCGCCAGATAGGTCTGCGCCAGCAGGCCGAGCAGTTCGTCAGAACCGTTGCCGCACATGATGTTGGCGGGGTTGAGCCCCTGCGTCTCGGCAATGGCGTCCTTCAGCGCCTTTGCGTGGCCGTCGGGATAGAGCGCCAGCCGATGCGCCGCCGCCTGATAGGCTTCGATCGCCCGCGGGCTCGGCCCCAGTGGCGTCTCGTTGGCCGAAAGCTTGTAGACCTTCGCCACACCAGGCGCGGTCTCCTTGCCGGGCACATAGGCTGCGATATCGAGAACACCGGCTTTCGGGCTGGGACGGTCGGGCGAAATCATCGGGTGGTCCTATCAGAGCAAATCCAGAAAAATGCAAAGCGGCTTTCCCGGGAAAAGCGGGAACCGCTTTCCCAGCGGACCTTGCGTAAAAACAAAATCCAGGGCCGCTTCCTTTAGCCCATCAACTCCATTGACGCAAAGGGGCGGCAGGCTTAAAAGCACCTCAGAGCATGATTCCAAAAAGTTGTAGACTTTTCGGATAAAATCATGCGGCTAGGAATTGTGGTGATTTGGCCGGCCGGCTTGCAGCCACGTAAAACAATTTGCTAAAAAGGCCGATGGATACATGAATCCATTTGGACCGGCCGCGATTTCGCTGCCGGTTTTTTTGTTTTGGAGCTTGTGCGATGCCGATCAAGATTCCCGATGAGCTGCCAGCCCACGAAGTGCTCGTGCGCGAGGGTGTGTCCGTCATGGACGAACGCACGGCGCTGCGTCAGGACATCCGCCCCTTGCAGATCGGGCTCCTCAACCTCATGCCGAACAAGATCCGCACGGAAACGCAATTCGCCCGACTGATCGGCGCATCGCCGCTTCAGGTTGAGCTGACGCTGGTGCGCATCGGCAATCACAAGGCCAAGAACACGCCCGAAGACCACCTCATCACCTTCTACCGGACGTGGGAGGAGGTCAGGTCGCGCAAATTCGACGGCTTTATCGTCACCGGCGCCCCCGTGGAGCTTCTGGCCTATGAGGACGTCACCTATTGGGACGAGCTGGCGCGTATCTTTGACTGGACGACATCGAACGTCCATTCCTCCTTCTTCATCTGTTGGGGGGCGATGGCCGCCGCCTGGCATTTCCACCGTATTCCCAAGCACACGTTGAAGAAGAAGGCTTTCGGCGTCTTCCGTCACCGCAACAACGCGCCCGCCTCGCCCTATCTTGCCGGCTTTTCGGACGATTTCGCCATTCCCGTCTCGCGCTGGACGGAGGTGCGCGCCGCCGACATTCCATCCGGTTCTGGTCTGGAACTGCTGATGGAATCGGACGAGACCGGCCCCTGCCTGCTCACCGAGGCGACCGGCAACCGGCTCTATATGTTCAACCATATCGAATACGACTCCACCTCGCTCAAGGAGGAATACGACCGCGATGTCGCCGCCGGCGTGCCGATCGAGGTGCCGCACGAATATTACCCCGAGGACGATCCCCTGCGCCAGCCGCTCAACCGCTGGCGCTCGCACGCCCATCTGCTCTTCGGCAACTGGATAAACCAGGTCTATCAGACCACGTCATATGAGCTGGAAAACATAGGCATCGCTCCGCAGCCCGCCATGAAGTAAAGGCGGGGCAGCTTCGTCAGACGCCGATTTCCCCATCCGGTCGTTTCCGGTGCATGGCCGATCCCTGCGGCGCAAGCACGGGAACGAAGACGCGGCGCGAGGAGCGCTGTGCCACCGGCAGCCCCTGATAGAGCCGCTTATAGGCCTCGACGATCAGCACGCCCCCGAAGATCGGCCACAACCGCCGGCCGGCCCTTTCCACCAGGGCGGATGGACCCTGCATCCAGCGATGTGCCGCAGGCGGGAAATGCAGCGCCTCCACCACCGTTCCCGCGGTGAAATTGGCTTCCCGCAGCACGCGGACGAGCTGACCGCGGCTATAAGGCCTGCCGCTGCCGAAGGGCGTGTGCTCGAATCGCGCCCAGACGCCGCGGCGGTTGGGCACGACGATCACCAGCCGGCCGTTAGGCGCAAGCACCCGCCACATCTCTTTCAACGTCTCGCTCGGATTTTCCGAATGCTCCAGCGCATGCACCAGCAGGATGCGGTCGACGGACGCATCCGGCAGCGGCAGTTCCTCGTCGAAGACGAGCGCCGTGGCGCAGGCCTCCATGGACGGCCAGTTGATCGCCCCCTGCCCCGCCGGCATGAAGGCGAAGGTCCGCTCTGTATCGGCGCGGAATCGGTCGAGATAGGGCAGCGTATAGCCGATGCCGACCAGCCGCTCTTCCGGCAGTTTCGCCCATAGCGGCGACAGCGCCATGACGATCGAGCGCTCGGCCAGATGCCCCAGATTGGAAGCGTAGAAGGACCGGAATTCGATAATATCGAGATGCATGCCCCGCGCCCCGCGTCATGACCGCCCGGAATGATACCGCGTCATTTCCAGCAGCCGAGATTCCTACCTCGCAGATTGTGCGAATCGATGTCGACCAGCAGACGGGGGTCGAGACGCATCAGCGCCAGTGTCGTGCGCTGCTTGACCTCGATTTTCTGCCAGCCGGCGCACTCCTTCGGCAACTCAACCGTTTCGACGGAGAGTTTCTCCGACCACGCCGTGGCCTGGCAGCCCGACAGGCCAATCAGTAGAGGCAGGGATAGAACACCAACGAACTTGCGCATATATCCGTGACCTGCCGACATTCCAATCATTTCGTCCTCCGAGTTTCAGGCGCCCCCGCGAAACCCGATTACGTCTTCAACGAATTCCATACATACACGGTGACGGATTTCCCGTCGATTGCCTGATCGCGCAAAGCCTCGCAAGTTTTTGATTGGAAGGGCTTTGAGTTAATCTGTTTTCATCATTTTGCAGTGTTTTTTCGATAAATTTGCGGCCAATCTTTCAGTATTGCCGGCAGTAAGAAGCCGGAATATGTTTCTAACATATTGATTCGCATCTCAAGACAGCGCCTGTCTACTGGGGGATTAAGCATGTTAAACAAACTCTCGGCCGAATTCTTCGGCACTTTCTGGCTTGTCTTCGGTGGCTGCGGGAGCGCCATCCTTGCCGCGGCATTCCCCGATCTGGGCATCGGCTTCCTGGGCGTGGCGCTGGCTTTCGGCCTGACCGTGCTGACGATGGCCTTTGCCGTCGGCGGCATTTCCGGCGGCCATTTCAATCCAGCCGTCTCGCTCGGCCTTGCCGTTGCCGGCCGCTTCGACTGGAAGAACCTGATCCCTTACTGGATCGCTCAGGTCGTCGGCGCCATTGCCGCCGCCGCGGTGCTCTATCTCATCGCCTCCGGCAAAGCCGGCTACACGCCGGGCGGTTTCGCATCCAACGGCTATGGCGAGCTTTCGCCCGGCGGTTACAACATGACCGCGGCGCTGGTCGCCGAAATTGTCCTGACCGCCTTCTTCCTCGTCGTCATTCTCGGCTCCACCGCATCGACCGCTCCTGCAGGCTTTGCGCCGATCGCCATCGGCCTTTGCCTGACGCTGATCCATCTGGTGTCGATTCCGGTGACGAACACCTCGGTCAACCCTGCGCGCTCGACCGGAGCGGCACTCTTCGCCGAAACCGCGGCGCTGGGCCAGCTCTGGCTGTTCTGGGTGGCGCCGCTGATCGGCGCGGCCATCGGCGCCATCATCTGGAAGGCCCTGATCGGCAAGGATTGAATCGGACGCCGATAAGTGAAACAAAAGACCGGCTATCAGCCGGTCTTTTTTTGTCCCTGTCAAAGTACCGCCTTCGATCTGGACATGAAGCGGTTTTCGCCGAATATTCCCAGCCACATGCATCCAGATAGAGAATGCAGCAATGATCTCTCCTGAAGCGAGCGCATCCGCCGACCGCTATGCCGCTTTCCGCCATTCCTCTTTCGCAAAATACTGGCTGTCCCGCTTCGCCAGCGCCTTCGCCACGCAGATCGTCAGCGTCGCGGTCGGCTGGCAGATCTATGATCTGACCCGCGATCCCTTCGACCTCGGTCTGGTCGGTCTTGTCCAGTTTCTGCCGGCCCTCCTCCTGGTTCTGGTGACCGGAGCCGCCTCCGACCGTTTCGGCAGGCGGCTAATCATGGGCACGACGCTTGCCATCGAAGCCGCGGCCGCCGCCTTCCTGCTCTTCCTCACATTATCGGGGCTGTTTGCGCCGCTGACGGTTTTCGCCACGCTCGCCGCCTTCGGCGTTGCGCGCGCTTTTCTCGGTCCGGCTGCCGCCTCGCTGGTCGTCAATCTGGTGCCGACCGAAACCTTCGCCAATGCCGTCTCATGGAATGCCTCGGCCTGGCAGATCGCCACTATCATCGGCCCGGTGGCAGGCGGCCTGCTCTATGGCATTTCCCCCGTCGTCGCCTATACGGTCGCCACGCTCCTCCTGGCGCTCAGCGCGATCCTCATCTTCGCCATCCCGAAACCGCATCAGCACACACCCTCCGAAAAGCCGTCGCTCGAAACCATGCTCGCCGGCTTCCGCTATATTTGGAAGGAAAAGGTGGTGCTCGGCGCTATATCGCTTGATCTTTTTGCCGTGCTTCTCGGTGGAGCGGTGGCGCTTCTCCCGGTCTATGCCCGAGACATCCTGGAGCTCGGTCCATGGGGCCTTGGCATGCTGCGCGGGGCGCCAGGCGTCGGCGCCATACTCACCGCCGTCTGGCTCACCGGCCATCCTGTGCGTGATCACGCCGGCATCATCATGTTCGTATGCGTCGGACTGTTCGGCCTCTTTACCATTCTCTTCGGCGTTTCGACGGTCGCATGGCTCTCGATCGCAGCCCTCGCCCTGTTGGGTGCGGCCGACATGGTCAGCGTCTATATACGCGAAACACTCATGCAGCTTTGGACGCCGGACCATGTCCGTGGCCGCGTCAATGCGGTCAACATGGTGTTCATCGGCGCATCAAATGAACTGGGCGAATTCCGCGCCGGCTTCATGGCGGCGTTGATCGGCACGGTTCCCGCCGTGGTGTTCGGCGGAGTGGGATCGGTTGCCGTGGCCGCGCTCTGGGCCTACTGGTTTCCGCAACTGCGCAAGGCGCGGCACCTGCAGGGAAGGGTCTAGGCATTTTGCAGCCAAGGTGGAATCACCCGGCGTCGCATAAATGCGGCAAAGTAGGGCAGATCAGACGCAGCGAGCGGCGACACAATCCGCCGTGCCGAAAATCCGCGTCAGGAATGCCACGAGCCAGGCCCTCAGGGCGGCATCATGGATGAGTCGCCCCTCCAGATGCATGCGCCCTTGCTGCGCACCGGTAAGCGCGAACCGGTGCGCCCCGCGCACCACCCAGCGATGCATCATCACCTGCGTCAGCTCGGCATGGAACTGCAATCCCCAGGCATGAGAGCCGTAACGGAACGCCTGGTTGGGATAGACATCGCCGGTCGCAAGCAGGGTCGCGCTGCGCGGCAGCTCGAAGCCCTCGCGGTGGAAATGATAGACCATCTGCGGCCACTGTTCCATCAGCGCCCGGCCGTCCTCGGTGGCGCGCAGCGGATACCAGCCGATCTCGACCTGACCCTCGGGATGTGGCGCAACGCTCGCGCCCAGATGATTGGCCAGCATCTGTGCACCAAGGCAGATGCCGAGAAACGGCTTCTCCTCGCGCAACGGAACGGCCAGCCATTCGGTCTCGTGCTTGACGAACTCCTCCGGATCGTTGGCGCTCATTGGCCCGCCGAATATGACCGCGCCCGCATGCTCCTCCAGCGTTTCCGGCAAGCGGTCGCCGAGCGGCGGACGGCGGATATCAAGGTGGAAGCCTGCCGCTTGCAGCAGGTGGCCGACGCGACCGGGGCTCGAATGCTCCTGGTGCAGGACGATCAGGATTCTCGGTGACATCCGTGATGGTTCGTGACCGGAGAGGCTTTTCGCAAGGCCGCTGGACGATCTCGGCTCACGGAACATCACAAGCCTCCCCTCATTTTGCCTTTGTTTTGGTCTTGGTGGCAGCGATCCTCGCCGCCACGGCATGCTTCAATGTCAGGCGTTCTCGCGACGAAACACCGATCAGCTCGGCCACGCGCCACATTACATTGTCCTCGATCTCGTCGACCTCGCCGTCGGCATAGGCGATTTCCCACATCAGCTCGATGAAACGGATGCGCTCCTGCTCGTTGAGATGACGCTTGATCACGCTGGTGAAGCTGTAGAGATCGATCGCCTCCTGGTCTGCGGCTTCCGCCGCCTCCAGCAGTTCGTCCAGTTCGCCGCCCTTGAGCTGATAGGCTTCCGAAAGCGTTTCCGCTATGCGCTTGCGCTCCTCGTCGTGGCGATCGCCATCGGCATCGATGACGTGGAACATCAGCGCCGCGACCGCCAACCGGGGATCGTCCTTGCCGAAGCCCTTGCCGCTCCTGTCCTCCCCGAAAGGCAGTCCCTTCAAAAAAGTCAGAAGACGATCGAACATCAATACCCCGCGCAGTGTTTCGCTCAATCCATATTAAGAGCTGTTCCAGGAGAAATAACCTGCAACGGCGGGGACGCCAACCCGGCAATCGCCAGGCTTGACGGCTGCAGGCGTCGCGACCGGTCGACCGTGACCGGAATGCAACGCCCGATGCCGCCCCGCCATGTGCGATCAGAACAGACGGTAGCGCGCCTGCTTGTCTCCCGCCTTCTCTTCCGGCGCCACGCCCGGGTCGTCCACGACAAGCATCTTCACCTCATCCTCGTCAGCCGGGGATGCGGCCTCGCCAACCGGCTTGGCCTTCACTGGCTTCGGCTGCGGCTTGGGTTTTTCGCCCTCAACGACCGTCACGGCGCCATCACCGCTGGACGGCTGCGGAGCAACGGGCTCCGGTTCGATCACAACAGGCACGTCAGGCGTTTCGGGCTCGGGCCCCCGCACTTCTTCTTGTACGTCGATCACCGGCGCAAGCTGTTCGACCGGCACCTTCCATTCGAAGGCATTGAGCCGGCCCGTCACCGGTGAGACGGGGGCCCATTGCTCCGAGACATAGCCGTCCGCCGTCCAGGCCGGGTCGCGCGGCGCCTTCACCGCACGCGACAGCCATTGCCGCACGCGACCCTGATCGCCCGTCTGCGCTTCCTCGATATCTGCGAGCAGCAGATAGGCGCTCTCGCGCGGCGCCATGCGCAACACGGCTTCGGCGTTTTCGCGCGCCAGTGCATATTCGCCGGCATCGAGCGCGGCATGGGCCAGCGCCAGGCTCGCCTCGGGATTGTTGGGCCTGAGCGCAAAGAGATGGCGCGCCCGCTTCAGCCGGTCATGGGTGGAATCGCCCGGCCGGGCATGCACATAGGCCTGCGCGATATCCGGATGCGGGCTGTTCTTCCAGGCGGTTTCAAGAATTTTCGAGCCCTTGCGCAGATCGCCCTGCCGGAACAGCGCCCGGGCGGCGATGACGGCGGCGGGGATGAGATCCGGCGCGAACTTGTGTGCTTCGAGCGCGGTCGTCTTGGCCGCCAACGGATCGGAATCGAAGACTGAAATGGCCTTGGCAGTGAGAAGCGCGGCGCGTTCCTTCCTTGCCGTTTCCTTGTCGGTCTGCTGGCCCGCCTTGCGCGCATCGAGGAGCTTGAGCGCCTCGTCCCAATCGCCTTCCGCGCCGAGCCGCCCGAGAACGGCGCTCGACGCCCATTCCACATGCGGCGCAAGTTTCGATGCCTCGTCGGCATAATGCTGCGCCGCATCGCGTGCGCCGGCACGCTGCGCTTCGAGGTAGAGACCGCGCAGGCCGAGGAGCCGGGTTTCGGGATCGTCCAGCATCGCCTCGAATGTCCCGCGCGCATCATTGGTGCGGCCTTCGAGCATGGCGGTTTGTGCTTCCAAAAGCTTGATCAGCGGCTCCTGGTCGACATTGAGAAGCTTGCCCGCCTGCTTGGTCATGCGGCGCGCGGCTTCGGCGTCTCCCGCCCCGGCAGCGATGAGGCCAGTGGAAAGCGATTGATACCCCCGGTCGCGCTTGCGCGCGCGGAAGTGCCGCTGCAGGGCATAGGGCGAACGGATGATGCTCTTGATCAGCCACCAAGCGAGCATCACCGCCGCGACGACTGCGACGATCGCCGTGGCAGCCACCATCAGCGTCACCTCGTAGCGCATGCCGGCGAAGGTGACGACGAGATCGCCGGGCCTGTCCGCCAGCCAGGCGAAGCCGCCGCCGAGCACCAGAACCAGAAGAACGAAGAACAGGATACGCAGCATCAATTCGTTCCCTTAATTGGCCGAAGGCGTGGCGGGCGAGGCAGGCGCGGGTTTGAGCGCGGCGGCCAGCGTCCGCGACACCAGCGCGTCGGTATCGCGGCGGGCTTTCATCTCATCGGCGAATTGCGCCGAAGCTGCTTTTGCATTCTCTGGCAGCGTCTCCCATTCCGCGATGGCGCGGTCGAGATCGCCGGCTTGCAACGCCGATCCGATGCGCGCCGTGATCGCGCCCACGCTGTCGCCGCTGACCTCCCCGACCGGACGAACCTTCACCAGGCTCTTGGCGCTGGCCATCAGCTGATCGAGGAAGCCGGCATTGGCATCCACGTTTCGCTCGGTCGAAACGATCCCATTCGCCACCGCGTCGAACCGCGCGTTGAGATCGGCAATAGTGGGAACACCCGTCCCGGCGAATTTCCGGAGCGCCTCGATATCCCCGGATTGCGGCGCCACCGACGCATAGGCATCGAGTTCAGCGGTGAACGAACCGCCCCGATCAATCGCCGATTTCAGCGCCGTTGCCGCGATCGCCGCCGCGACGGCCGGCTGGCGCGACTGATCCGCGACTTGGGCTTCCAGCGCTGCAAGTTTCGACTGGATATCGCTAATGCCGCCGGAATCCTGTGACGCGGCAGAGGCTGCCTGTGCTGCCTGGGTTTCAACCGACGCGACCTTTTCCTCGAGCGCCGCGATGCGGTCGGTCAGTTCCTGCGCCGGTGCGGCACCCTCCCCGGCAGGCTGCGCCTCGACCGTTTGCTTCAACGCGGCGATATCCGATGCCGTGCCCTGCGCCTGCTGGAGCGCCTGGCGGGCGGCCTCGTGCGCCTCGGTCAGTTGTGCCCGGCTCTGCTCGTCAAGCCTTGTGGCGGGTGCCGCCGAGCGCAATTCGCCAACTTCCTGCTCGATGCGGGCCAGCCGGTCCGCGGAGGCACCCGCTCCCGGCGAGGGGATGACGTTACCCCATTGCAACGCCGCCGCGCCGGCCAGCGCGATGATGCCGCCTGCGACGCCGGCGGCCAGATGAGAAAACCCTCCCCCACCGTTCGAGGCCGGCTTTGCCGGTGCCTTGGCGGCTGCCCGACGGCTTGACGCAGAAGCCGTTGCGGAAGCTTGCGCCTTTGGCTTATCGGCGAAAATTTCTTCCGTTTTCATGCCTGTCGTATCCGTTTTCGCCGCGCCGGGTTTCACGGCGGAGGCTTTCAACTTCTGGCTCAAATCGCCGACCGGTTCGGCCGGAGGCACTTGCTTTGGATCAGACCCCGGCTTCGCATTCGCCTCGGGCTCTGACACGCGCTTCACCTGCGATGGATCGAGATCGATGGTGACCGGCTTGCGGACCGGCTTCGAGTGACGCGATGTTCCGGATTTCGCCATGGTGCCTCTCGTCTTCGGAATGGGATATTCATTCAGGAACTTAACAGATAAAATCGGCAGATGAAGGATTGGTTGCGCTGCAAAAAGGGTCAAAGTGCCGCGAGCAGATCGAACAGGGCCTGCTCGTCCGCCCTTTGACTGATGGAGGCACGCTGTTTCCACTGTTCCGGGAGACTTTCAAAAATGCGGGAAGACAGGCAAAAAAACCGGGTTTCCGTCAAAAGATCAGAAACTTCCGCCAACTCGATCAACGCTTTTGCCGCAAAAACCGAATAGATCAGTGCGGCATCGATGGGCTTATCTCCCAGCCGCGCGCGCAAATCCTTGTAATCGATGAAAGCCGTATCGTAGGTTTCACAGACGGTAAGCACCAAGCCTCCGGCCGCGGCTCTCGTTTCGAAATCCGGCCGGCGCACCTTTCCCGCGAGGTAGAGCACATGCGCGCCGGGCCGTAATGCGCTCGAAAGCGTCGCGGCAAGCGCCTCGCCGTCGCCTCCCGCCGCAGTCACATCAGCGAATCCGGCAGCTTTTGCCGCCGCCGCCGTTTTCTCTCCCACCGCAAAGGCACGGAGATGTACGAGGCTCGCCAGCAAAGCCGGGTCGGCATGGCGCAGGGCATTCACGCTGGTGACCGCCACCGCGTCATACCCCCCCGGCGGCACAGTTGTCGCCAACGGCACCGTTTCGCTCAAGGGCAGCACGACGGGCGAAAAGCCAAGTTCTTCCAACCGCCGCGCCGTATGCGACGCGCCCGGCTCGGGCCGCGTCACCAATACCCGTGCGGCGCCGGCCACAGTTCAGCTCCAGCTGCTGAGAAAGCCAGGGCCCGCCTGCGCAAGCACCCGCTCGGCTGCATCCGTGCCGATTGCCGCCGCATCGGCGATGGAGCCTTCGCCCTGGACTTCATGGGCTTCGCCTCCATCCGGCGTCAGGATCATGCCGGAAAAGCTGAGTTGGTCGCCCGAGACCTTCGCCAGCCCCGCGATCGGCGTGCGGCAGGAGCCATCGAGACGAGCGAGGAATGCCCGCTCGCAGGTGAGCGCGACATGCGTATCGCGATGGTCGAGGGGCGCGAGCAGCGCATCGATTCGGGCATCGCCGATCCGGCTCTCAATGGCGATCGCCCCCTGCCCCGGTGCGGGTGGAAAGAGCGTGGGGTCAAGCAATTCGCTTATGACATGCTCCATGCCGAGACGCTTCAGCCCGGCACAGGCGAGGAATGTCCCGTCGACCTGCCCTTCACCGAGCTTGCGCAACCGCGTTTCCACATTGCCGCGGAAATTCACCACCGTAATATCCGGCCGGATGCGGCGGATCAGCGCCTGCCGGCGCAACGATGAGGAGCCGACCGTCGCGCCTTCCGGCAAATCAGTGAGACGCTTTACGTCCCGGCCGATGAAGGCGTCGCGCGGATCCTCCCGCTCAAGGAATGCCGAGAGATGCAGCCCCTCCGGCAGAACGGTCGGCATATCCTTGCTCGAATGTACGGCCAGATCGATCCGGCCGTCGCTCAAGCTTTCCTCGATCTCCTGCGTGAACAGCCCCTTGCCGCCCACTTCCGACAGGGGCCGATCCTGGATCCGGTCGCCCGCCGTCGACATCACCACGATTTCGATGGTGTCGTCGGCGAGCCCATGCGTATCCTTCAGCCGGCGCTTCGTTTCATGCGCTTGCGCCAGTGCCAGCGGGCTGCCTCGTGTGCCGATCTTCAAGGATGCTGTTTGCATATGACGCCCTTCGTGATACCGGGTTTGCGAACTTACCTACCCGTCTTTGCCCCGACGGGCAACGAATGCAGGGTCTAGAACCAAATGCGCGTCCTGGGAATAGAGACAAGTTGCGACGAAACAGCCGCCGCCGTCGTCGAGCGCGACGAGCAGGGGCACGGCCGCATCCTGTCCAACGTCGTCCTGAGCCAGATCGCCGAGCACGAGCCTTATGGCGGCGTGGTGCCGGAAATCGCAGCGCGCTCCCATGTCGAGGCGCTGGACAGGCTGGTTGCCCGCGCGCTGGAGGAAGCCGATACGCCGCTCAAGGAGATCGACGCCGTCGCCGCCACGGCAGGGCCGGGCCTCATCGGCGGCCTGATCGTCGGGCTGATGACGGCAAAGGCGCTGGCAATGGCGGCGGGCAAGCCCTTCCATGCGGTTAATCATCTGGAAGGCCACGCGCTGACGGCGCGGCTGACCGACAATCTCGCCTTTCCCTATCTCCTGCTACTCGTCTCGGGCGGTCACACGCAGATGATTCTCGTCCGCGGCCTCGGCCAGTATGAGCGCCTCGGCACCACCATAGACGACGCGCTGGGCGAAGCCTTCGACAAGACGGCCAAGCTCCTCGGCCTGCCCTATCCCGGCGGCCCCGCCGTCGAGAAAGCCGCCCTTTCCGGGGATCCCGCCCGCTTTGCCCTGCCCCGCCCGCTGAAAGGCGAGGCGCGGCTCGATTTCTCCTTCTCCGGCCTCAAGACCGCCGTGCGCCAGACGGCTTCCGAGCTCGTGCCGCTCTCCGATCAGGATGTTGCCGATATCTGCGCCTCCTTCCAGGCGGCGGTGGCCGATACGCTGGCCGACCGGGTGTCGCGCTCGCTCGCCCGCTTCCGCGAGCAGTTTCCCGAGATTGGCGAGCCGACGCTGGTGGTGGCCGGCGGCGTCGCCGCCAACAAGGCGCTGCGCGCGGTGCTGGAAACGCTGTGCGCACGACACGGCTTCCGCTTTCTCGCCCCGCCGCACATTCTGTGCACCGACAATGCCGCGATGATCGCCTGGGCCGGCGCCGAGCACGCCGCCAATGGCCAGGGTGATTCCCTCGATATCGCCCCGCGCTCGCGCTGGCCGCTCGACCAGGCCGCCGCCCCCCTGATCGGCGCCGGCCGCCGGGGAGCCAAGGCATGAAGGACGAACGGGTGAAGGTTGCGGTCCTCGGCGGCGGCGCCTGGGGAACGGCGCTCGCCACCGTTGCCGCACGCGGCGGCCATCACGTCGCGCTCTATGCGCGCGACGCCGAGAGCGTCAACGATATCAACCTTAACAAGCGCAACGAGCGCTATCTCCCCGACATCAGCCTCGCCGATGGCATCCAGGCAAGTACCAATCCTGCGGATGTGCTGAAGGACGCAGCCATCGTCCTTGCCGCCTTCCCGGCACAGGCGATGCGCGATGCCCTGGGCGGGATCGCATCGCATGTGCCACCAAGCGCCTCCATCGTACTCTGCGCCAAGGGCATCGAGCGCTCGACGGGGCGGCTGATCTCCGAAGTGGTTGCGGAGGCTCTGCCCGGCCACGCGGTCTCGGCCCTTTCCGGCCCGAGCTTCGCCACTGACGTGGCGCGTGGCCTGCCGACCGCCGTGACCATCGCCTCCACCGAACTGGAGACGGCGGATCGCCTGGCGCTGCTTCTCTCCGGTCCCGCCTTCCGCTGCTATTCGACCGACGATCTGGTCGGCGTCGAGATCGGCGGCGCGCTGAAGAACGTGCTGGCGCTGGCGGCCGGTGCTGCCACCGGACGCGGCCTCGGCGCGAGCGCGCTGGCGGCCCTCGTCACCCGCGGCTTTGCCGAATTGCGCCGCATCGCCCAGGCGCTCGGCGCGCGGCCTGAAACCGTGATGGGCCTCTCGGGCCTCGGCGATCTGATGCTCACCTGCTCTTCGCCGCAGTCGCGCAATTATTCCTATGGCATGGCGCTCGGCGCCGGCAAGCCGCTGGAAGGCCTGCCGCTGGCCGAAGGCGTCGCCACCGCTCCCATCGCTGCTGAAATCTGCGCCAAACGCGGCATAGATGCGCCGATCATCATGGCCGTCACAGCTCTGCTTGCGCGCCATCTCACCATTGACGAAGCGGTAACCGCCCTGCTCAATCGCCCACTCAAGACCGAAGACTAGAGCATGATCCCGAAAAGTTGCAGACTTTTCGGACAAGGTCATGCGGCTAAAGGAAGAAGGGAATCCGATGCTTTTCGCCATCCTGTGCAACGACAAGCCCGACCATCTGCAATTGCGCCTCGACACTCGTCCAGCCCATCTCGATTATCTCAAGAATCTCGGTGAAAGGCTGAAATTCGCCGGCCCCTTCCTCGGTGACGACGGCAAGCCGAATGGCAGTCTGGTGGTGGTCGAGGCGGATCATATGGATGCGGCGAAGGCAATCGCGGCCAAGGACCCTTACGCCAAGGCTGGGCTCTTCGCCTCCGTCGAGATACGCCCGTGGAACTGGGCGATCAACAATCCCGCCAACGCCTGATCGGGAGGGGCAAAATCATGGCTTACTGGCTTTTCAAATCCGAGCCGCACAAATGGTCGTGGGAAATGCAGAAGAAGGCGGGTGAAAAGGGCACGCAATGGGATGGCGTGCGCAACTATCAGGCGCGCAACAACATGCGCGCCATGCAGCTCGGTGACAAGGGCTTCTTCTATCATTCGAATGACGGGCTGGAGATCGTCGGCGTCGTCGAAATCTGCAAGCTCGCCCATCACGACACCACCACCGACGATCCGCGCTGGGAGTGCGTCGATATCCGCGCCGTCCGCGACGTGCCGAAGCCGGTGACGCTGAAGGCGGTGAAGGAGAACCCGGCGCTTGCCAAGATGTCGCTCGTCACCTCCATGCGGCTTTCCGTCCAGCCGGTGACCGAAGACGAATGGAAGGAAGTCTGCCGCATGGGCGGGCTCGATCCGGCGCCGCGATGACCATTGGCCAGGCGGCATGAGCCCCGGCACGCCACTTGAATCCGCGGGCGACAGGGCCCGCGCCTTCATTCTTGCCAATACCCGCCTGCAAGCGCCGCCGCATGTGCCGGAGATCAGGCTTTTTCTTGCCGACGAGGCGCATGATCTCTGGCACAAGACCGAGGAGGAGCTTGCCACCATCGGCTTGCCGCCGCCCTTCTGGGCCTTCGCTTGGGCGGGCGGCCAAGGTGTTGCGCGTCATATTCTGGACAATCCCGAAATCGTCCGCGGCAAAGCCGTCCTCGATTTCGCGTCCGGCTCCGGGCTGGTCGCCATAGCGGCGGCGAAAGCCGGGGCAGCAGGCGTTATCGCCTCAGATATCGATCCCTTCGCCGAGACCGCAATCGCGCTCAACGCGGCCGCAAATGGTGTCGCCGTCGCCTCCCGCATCGAGGATCTGATCGGCACCGACGAGGGCTGGGACGTGATACTGGCCGGCGATGTCTTTTACGAGCGGCCCTTCGCAGAGCGGCTGATCCCATGGTTCTCGACCCTTCGCGAACGCGGCGCGACGGTGATCGTCGGCGATCCCGGCCGCGCCTATCTGCCCAAAGAGCGGCTTCAATCCCTTGCCGTCTACACCGTGCCGGTGACACGCATCCTGGAGGACGCTGAGGTCAAGCGCACCACCGTCTGGACTTTCGTTTAAGCGAAGCGCTTCGCCCCCGCCACGCAGAGGACCACGGCGGCGGCGGTCGCCACCATGCCCCAGCCGACCGCCTCATGCGCGACCAATGCCGCGAGCGTAAGGCCGAAGAAGGGCTGCAGCAGCTGCAACTGCCCGACGGCCGCCGTTCCACCTTGCACCAGGCCACGATACCAGAAGACGAAGCCGATCAGCATGCTGAAGAGCGAGACGTAGGCAAGGCCCGCGAGAGCCCGCCAGCCGATGCCCTCCCAGGAGGCCGGCTGGGTGAGGAGCGCCAGCGGCAGCATCAGCGGCAATGACAGGACCAGCGCCCAGCAGATCACCTGCCAGCCGCCGAGCTTGCGCGACAGGCGGGCGCCTTCGGCATAGCCGAGCCCGCAGACAAGGATTGCCGCGAGCATAAGACCGTCGCCGTAAGCCGAGGATTCGCCTCCCTGTCCGAGGGCATAGCCCGCGACAATCGCACTCCCGGCGATGGAAAACAGCCAGAACAGTCCGCGCGGACGCTCGCCACCGCGCAGGACAGCAAAGAGGGCGGTCGCGAGCGGCAGCAGCCCGACGAAGACGATGGCATGCGCCGAAGTCATCCCGCGCAGCGCGAGCGCGGTCAGCAGCGGAAAGCCCACCACCACGCCAAGCGCCACGACACCAAGTGAAACGAGATCGCCACGGTCCGGCAGGCGCTGCCTGAACACGGCGAGCAGCGCCAGGGCCAGCACACCGGCGATGGCCGCGCGCGCCATCGTCAGAAACATCGGATCGATGTCGAGGATGGCAATTCGCGTCGCCGGCAGCGAGCCACTGAAGATCAGTACACCCAAAAACCCGTTGATCCAGCCTGCCGTTCTGTCCATTGCGTCTATCCAGCCGATTGCAAAATCATGTAGTTATTTCCAAGGACAATGCTCGGCCTTGCACCGGAACGGCAGAGACAGTAACAGTACAATTCAACCGGACTGTACCGGGACAAAAGGAAGTACAGATGTTGCATAAACCCGCCGCCAGCGAAAATGCAGCGCGCGGCTCGGCATTCGATACGACCGCCCAGGACGAACCGACGCTCGTCGAAAAAGTGATGGGAATCATCCGCGGGCGCATCGCCGCCCTCAGCCTCTCACCCGGCGCAAGGCTGCCCTCGATCCGCCGCCTCGCCGAAACCATGGGCGTGTCGAAATCGACCGTCGTCGAAGCCTATGACCGGCTCGTCGCCGAGGGCGTCATCCAGTCGCGGCGCGGCGCCGGCTTCTACGTCGCCGGTCGTGCGCAGCCCTTCTCGCTCGCCGCCGCCGGCCCTCGCCTCGACCGCGAGATCAATCCTCTGTGGATCATGCGCCAGTCGCTCGAGGCCGACAGCGCGGCGCTCAGGCCCGGCTGTGGCTGGCTGCCGGAAGACTGGCTGCCCCAGGAAGGCATCCGCCGCGCGCTTAGGGCGCTCGCCCGCGATGAATCCGCAGCCTTCACCGAATATGGCGATCCCCTGGGATATGCGCCGCTCAGGCTGCATCTCTCCCGCCGCCTCGCCGAGCAGGGCGTCGAAGCGCCGCCAGATCAGGTGCTGCTGGTCGATTCCGGCACGCAGGCGCTCGATCTTCTCTGCCGGTTCTTCGTCCAGCCCGGCGATGCCGTGCTGATCGACGATCCCTGCTATTTCAATTTCCAGGCAGCGCTGCGCACCCACCGCGTCCAGCTTATCCCCGTGCCCTACACACCCAGCGGCCCGGACCTCGATGCCTTCGCCCGCGCGGCGGAGGAGCACCGGCCGAAGCTCTATATCGGCAATGCCGGGCTGCATAACCCGACCGGCGGCATGATGAGCCCGGCGACGGCCCATCGCCTGCTGAAGATCGCCGAGCAGCACGACATGATCGTCATCGAGGACAATATCTTCGCCGATTTCCATCCCGCCCCGTCACCGCTTCTCGCCGAACTCGACGGGCTGGAAAGGATCGTGCATATCGGCAGCTTCTCCAAGACGCTGACGGCTGCCGCCCGTGTCGGCTATATCGCCGCCCGCGGCGACTGGATCGAAGGGCTCACCGATCTGAAGCTCGCCACCACCTTCGGCTCGAGCCCGCTTTCCGCCCAGCTTGTCCACACGCTCCTGACCGACGGCACCTATCGCCGCCATATCGAGACCCTGCGCGTCAAGCTGGCCTCCGCCATGACGCTGACATCAGGCCGGCTGAAAGCCGCTGGGCTGGAACTATGGACCGAGCCGCAGGGCGGCATGTTTCTTTGGGCGCGGCTGCCGGAAGGCATGGATTCCGCCCTGATCGCCCGCCACGCGCTGGAACGCGGCGTGGTCTTCGCGCCGGGTAATGTGTTCAGCCTGTCGCAAAGCGCGGCGCACTATCTGCGCTTCAACGTGGCGCAATCCGCTCAGCCACGCATCTTCGAAGTGCTGCACGACGCCATGCGCGTCGCATTGTAAAGAAGAGGATTATCGCCGGACGCGGATAATGGTTTGCGCGGAAAGATGTGGCAGTAGGCGCGCCATGTCGGCCCGCTTCAGCGCAATGCAGCCTTCCGTCGGCTGATATCCAGGCCGCGCCAGGTGAAAGAAGATGGCGCTGCCGCATCCGCGCCGGCGCGGGCGGATGTTCCAGTCCATGACGATGCAGATGTCGTAGAGCCCGTCCTGCCGCCAGAGGTTCTCATGGCTTGCCCGGTAAGGAAGGCGTACAAGCCTGTTGTAGTTGCGGTCGCCTGGCGCGTCGCACCAGCCATCGTCCCGGCGAATGGTCCGGAACGGCAAGGAAGAAGCCGCGAAATCCCTGCGTCTTCTGCGCCAACCATAGATGAGGCGCATGCTCCCAAGCGGCGTCGCGCCGTCGCCTTCCCGCTTGAAAGCGCTGATACCCCCCTTGCCGAGCGCACAGCGCAACACCAAATTGTGGAGAATGAGAAATCCTTGCGCGGGGTTTCCCGGGCGGGCCCGCACGTCGATCAGGCGCAAGGTTCCGCCATTCGCCATTTTATTCATCGACCCGCCCTCGCCGGCAACCAAAGCTTCCAGATCGCTGGCTTTCTTGTTTGAACCCTTCAACTCATTCAGCTTAAATGTCATAAAACGTCAATGCCGACGCAACAGGACCTATGAGGATACCGCATGACTGGCCGTACAATTCTGATCGTGGACGATGACGAGGACCTTCGCTCTATACTCGTGGAGCAGCTCGAGCTCTGTGAAGAGTTCCACATCCTCCAGGAGGACACCGCCACGAAGGGCATTCAAACGGCCCGCAACGGAATGGTCGACCTCCTGATCATGGATGTGGGCCTGCCCGACATGGACGGACGCGAGGCTGTCAAGCTCCTGCGCAAGGGCGGCTTCAAGGGCCCAGTCATCATGCTGACCGGACATGATACCGAATCGGACACGATCCTCGGGCTCGAATCCGGCGCCAACGACTATGTCACCAAGCCGTTCCGCTTCGCGGTCCTGCTCGCGCGCATCCGCGCCCAGCTGCGCCAGCACGAGCAGAGCGAGGACGCGACCTTCACCGTCGGCCCCTACACGTTTAAGCCGGGGCAGAAGCTGCTGATCGATGAGAAGGGCGGCAAGATCCGCCTGACCGAGAAGGAAGCGGCGATCATCAAATATCTCTACCGCGCCGGCGACAAGGTCATCGGCCGCGACGTGCTCCTGGAAGAGGTATGGGGCTATAATTCGGGTGTGACGACCCACACGCTAGAGACGCATGTCTACCGTTTGCGGCAGAAAATCGAGAAAGATCCGTCGAATGCGGCTATTCTCGTGACAGAAAGCGGGGGATACAAGCTCGTCCCCTGATGGCTCCGCCCGGAAGAGCGGTGTATTGACCATAATATGGCGCTCGACGACGACATCCGAATCCTTGGCACCGTAGGCCTGTTCGAATCATTCACGGCCGAACAATTGCGGTTGCTTGCATTCGGTGCCGAGCGCCTGGTGCTGCGCCCCGGACGTGAACTCTTCCGCGAAGGACAGAGCGCCGATTGCGCCTATGTCGTCGTATCCGGCAATATCAGCCTCTTCCGGGAAAGCCCCAACGGGCGGGTGACGATCAAATCCGTCGGTCCCGGCGCCATCCTCGGCGAGATGGCGCTGATCGCCCAGACCACGCGGCTGACCGGCGCCTTTGCCGATGGCGAGACGGAGGTCATCCGCTTGAGCCGCGCCATTTTCCACCGCATCCTGGAGGAATATCCCGAGGTGGCGGTGGCGCTTCACACGCATGTCAGCCGCAACCTGACCGATCTCATCCGGCAGATCGAGAAGCTTTCGCCGCTCTTCGAGGATTAGGGCGGTTCATGTTTTGATGGAATCGCTTGGATTCTTTTTGGGCCGTTGTTGTGATGGACAGGTAGAGGTATCCACACCATTTCCATCTAAAGGTGAAATGCTCTAGACGTTTCAGTGTTTACCAGGAGCAGCGTTTCCATGCTCCGGCACAGGCATCGAGGCGATGGCGACCTTGGCAATGGCAATCTTGGCGAGGGGGGTCAAGACATCGCAATTCCGTCATACTCGGGCCCCGACCCGAGTATCCATTCCGGACCGTCGGAACCACATCCATCGTCTGATATGCGGGCGCTGCATCAGCGTTCTGGAGTGGATCCTCGGGTCAAGTCCGAGGATGTGACGTCAGTGGGTGCGTGCCCGCCTCTCCGACCACGTCGGTAAAGCCATTTGCAGCCCGCCCTCGCCCGATTTCATTCCAGATTGAAAGATGCGATTACGGGCACATGGTCGGACGGCCTATCCCAGCCGCGCGCCTCGCGTAGGATGGAGACCGCCGAGAGATCGCCTTCGAGATCGGGAGATCCCCAGATATGGTCGAGGCGGCGGCCGCGATCCGAGACATCCCAGTCGCGCGCCCGATAGCTCCACCAGGTGAAGATCTTCTCCTCCGGCGGGATATGATGACGGATCAGGTCGCTCCATCCGCCGATCTGACGCACAACTTCCAGACCTTCCGTCTCGACAGGCGTATGGCTGACGACGCTGAGGAGCTGCTTGTGCGACCAGACATCGGTTTCAAGCGGCGCGATGTTCAAATCACCGACCAGCACCGACGAACAGCCGTCGCCCATATCGGCAAGGATGGCCTTCATCTCTTCGAGAAAGCCGAGCTTGTGCTTGAATTTCGGATTGATCTCCGGGTCCGGCTCGTCGCCGCCGGCCGGCACATAGAAATTGTGGACACGCAACCGCTTGCCTCCCGCCGTCACGACGGCGCTCAAGTGACGGCAATCGCCGACGCCACAAAAACCGATGCGATCGACCTCGCTCAACGGGCGGCGCGAGATGGTGGCGACACCGTGATAGCCCTTCTGGCCGCTGATGGCGACGTGATCATAGCCCAGCTTATGGAACGCCTTGTGCGGAAAGAGATCGTCCGGACACTTGGTCTCCTGCAGGCAGAGCACATCCGGCGCGAAATCCTGCAGAAACTGCTCGACCAGCGGCAGGCGCAGGCGCACGGAGTTGATATTCCAAGTAGCAATCGAAAAGGACATGGGAAAGAGCTCGCATGCGGGAGAAAATCGCGAGCGAACTTACAACATCAGGCCGACAGTGCCAGCCCGAAAATCGAGGAAAAAAAATACAGCGGCCACTGTTTAAATGACATCGCGAGGCGCCCCCCTCTTTCCGGCAGGGCAGAGGGGGGCGCTGTCCCGGCCGGCGTTTCCGGTCGGCAAAAACCGTATTTACTGCCCCTTGCGCTTCATCGCGATGCGGGTGTAATCGATCTTGAACATGTCCTTGGCGAAGCGCACGCCCTCGCGAACGTTGAAGATCATCACCGTCGTGTCGAGATTTTGCGCGTCGGTGATCGTCCATTGCTTGAGCTCGTAATTCTTCGGATCGAACATCATGGTGATCTTCGAATCGCCGAAAACCGATTTGTCGCCTAGCACGATGGTCGTCATGTCGGGCTCCTGCTTAACCTGCTTCAGACGCCCGCCGCCAAGATCGATCCGGTCGCCCAGGAGCAGCTTCAGCGGCGTCTTCGACAGGGGATAGAGATCCCACGTATCGAGCTTGCGGTTGTTGACGACGACCGATTCGCCGTCGGAGATCACCCGGATCGGCGAATTGTTGTAGTTGAAGCGGATCTTGCCCGGACGCTCGATATAGAAGGTGCCGCCGGTCTGCTCGCCGCGCGGGCCGAACTGCACGAATTCGCCCGTCATGGTGCGCACCGAGGCAAAATGATTTGCGATCTGCTGCGCCGCGCTACTGGCTGCTGCACTTGCCTGCGCGGCAGCCGGAGAGGACGCACCGCCAAGCGGCGGCAGGACCGCAGCCGCCATCAGGGTACCGGCGAGAACGGCGCCACGCGCCATGTTTCGCAGAACGGCAACCCGCGTTTTTCCTGCTTTCATCGAAAAACTGTCTCCTGTCATCTTGCCTTGAGGCTAAAGCGCCAGTTTGTCGCGAGTGTGGCGTTTCAATGAACAATGATCCCCGTTCGTTCCGCCTTCATCAGAATTCATCATCCTCGGTCGGCACGAGGATCTCGCGTTTTCCCGCATGATTGGCCGGACCGACGATTCCCTCCTGCTCCATGCGTTCGATGATCGACGCCGCGCGATTATAGCCGATGCCGAGACGGCGCTGGATATAAGAGGTCGAAGCCTTCTTGTCGCGGAGCACCACGGCGACCGCCTGATCATAGGGATCCTCGGAATCGTCGAGATTGGAGGTTCCGGCCGGGCCGCTGCCGCCGCCATCGTCCTCATCTTCTTCCTCGGTGATGGCATCGAGATATTCCGGCACGCCCTGCAGCTTGAGATGCTGAACGACCTTCTCCACCTCGTCGTCGCCGACGAAGGGCCCGTGCACGCGCTGGATGCGCCCGCCACCCGCCATGAACAGCATGTCGCCCTGGCCGAGCAGCTGCTCAGCGCCCTGCTCACCCAGAATGGTGCGGCTGTCGATCTTCGACGTCACCTGGAAGGAGATGCGCGTCGGGAAATTGGCCTTGATCGTGCCGGTGATGACGTCGACCGACGGACGCTGCGTCGCCATGATCACATGAATGCCCGCCGCACGCGCCATCTGGGCGAGGCGCTGCACCGCGCCTTCGATATCCTTGCCGGCGACCATCATCAGATCCGCCATTTCGTCGATGATGACGACGATATAGGGCATCGGCTCCAGATCGAGCTCCTCCGTCTCGTAGACCGCTTCGCCGGTGTCGCGGTCGAAGCCGGTCTGCACCGTGCGTGCGATCCGCTCGCCTTTCTTCTGTGCCTGGCCGACACGCTGGTTGAAGCCGTCGATATTGCGCACGCCGACCTTCGACATCTTGCGATAGCGATCCTCCATCTCACGCACGGTCCATTTGAGCGCGACGACGGCCTTCTTCGGATCGGTCACCACGGGGGTGAGAAGATGCGGAATGCCGTCATAGACGGAGAGTTCGAGCATCTTCGGGTCGATCATGATCAAGCGGCATTCCTGCGGCGTCATGCGATAGAGCAGCGACAGGATCATCGTGTTGATGGCCACAGATTTGCCCGAGCCGGTCGTGCCGGCGACGAGCACATGCGGCATCTTGGCGATATCGGCGATGACGGGCTCGCCATTGATGGTCTTGCCGAGCGCCAGCGCCAGCTTGGTCTTGGTCTGCTCGAAATCGCGGCTCGCCAGGATTTCGCGCAGATAGACCATCTCGCGCTTCTGGTTCGGCAGCTCGATGCCTATGGCGTTTCGGCCCGGCACCACCGCGACACGCGCCGCGATAGCGCTCATCGAGCGGGCGATATCGTCGGCAAGGCCGATGACGCGGGACGATTTGATGCCCGGCGCCGGTTCGAGCTCATAGAGCGTCACCACCGGTCCCGGGCGCACATGGATGATCTCGCCCTTGACGCCGAAATCCTCAAGCACGCCTTCCAGAAGCCGCGCATTCTGTTCCAGCGCATCCTTGGACAGGCTCGCATCGCGGATAACCGCCTTCGGCTCGCTCAGGAAATGCAGCGAAGGCATTTCGAAAACGTCACTCTTGATGAAGGATTGCTGCGCCTCACGCTGGACGCGAACGCCCGGCTTCGGCGAGGAGGCAGGCGCCTGGACGCGACCCGTCGCCATCGGTTGCGGCGCAGATGGTCTTTGCGGTGCACTCTGCGGCGCCCAGTCATCGGCATCGGCGCCATAAACCTCGTCATCGTCGAAAGGCGGTACGTCGAGCCGCTCGCGCCGATCCTCGAATCCCGGCTCGCGGCGCATGCCGTCACGCGCGCCGGCCCTCTGGCGGGAGAGGGCGACATCGCCGAACGGATCGTCATTCTCGCCATGCCGGCCGCTTAGCGCCGCACCGCGTGAGAAGAGACGGTGCATCGTCGCCCGCGCGCTCAGATACCAGTGCGTCACGGCGCCGAGCGCATGGAAACCTTCGCGCTCTTCATCCGTGTCCTCATCTTCCTCATCATCATAGATTTCTTCCTGGACCGGCTTGCGCGCCTTCGGGCGAGCCGGGCTCGTCAGCGGCTGCGCGCGCCCGGTCAGCCCGCTGGCAAAGGCGCAAAGCAAGAGCGAGGGAACGAGCAGAATGGCGGCGATCACCAATGCCGTCGTGCCGCGCGGAAAACCGCCGAGAAAGATGCCGGGGATTCTCAGGACGAGGTCGCCGAAGACGCCGCCAAGCCCGATCGGCATCGGCCAGCTCTCAGGCACCGAGAAGCAGCTTGCGATCGCGGCAAAGAGCAGTGCGGCGCCGAACCAGGCGAAGACCCGCCGCGGCAGTCGGCCGATGCCGCCATGCGCCAGCAGCAGAATGCCCCAGAAGACCGCAGGCAACAGGGCAGCAACGCTGGAGAGCCCGAAGAACTGCATGGCGAGATCGGAGAAAACCGCGCCGGGATAGCCGAGCGCATTGGTAACCGGATTGGAGGTGGCGTGGCTGAAGCTCGGATCGGCGACATTCCAGGTGGCGAGCGCCCCCGCCGCGAGCGCCACGGCGGTGAGGATCAGGAGGCCAACCAGAATATCGACCTGCCGGCGGAAGATTCCCGCCAGACCAAGACGGTCTCCCCTTATCCTCTCATCCCGAAGCGCATATGAGGGCGAGTATCCTTGCCGCATGAAGCTTTTCCCGAATGCTCTTTGTTCCGCATGACCTTGTCCGAAAGTCCAAGACGTTTCGGGATCATGCCGTGTCGCCTGTGCTCCGCCGGAGACGGAATCGGGGCCGATCCTAGAGCAGGGAAGGTTAAGACGGCATTAACCATGCCGATTCGGTATTCGTTTCATCAAAAACAAAAGAAAAAGGCCCGAAAACGGGCCTTTTTCGCATCAAATCGAGGGGTAGAACCGTACCGGCGAGTACGGCCCACCCTGCTCGCCGATATTACTGGACGGTTTCGCCGTGCAGGTTGATGTCGAGACCTTCGATCTCTTCCTGCTTGGTCGGGCGAAGACCGACGAGGGCCTTGACGATATAGAGAATGATGGCGGTGGCGATGGCCGCATAGATGATGGTGAAGATCACACCATAGATCTGCGTGCCGACCGAGGCGCCCGCGCTCGCTTCGTTGATCGCCGGATCGGCGAAGACGCCGGTCAGGATCGCGCCGACGATACCGCCGACACCGTGCACGCCGAAGGCGTCGAGCGAATCGTCATAACCGAGCGCATGCTTTATCTTGACGGCGGCGATGTAACAGATCACGCCCGAGATGATGCCGATGATCAGCGCGCCGGTCGGGTTGACGAAGCCGGCGGCAGGCGTCACCGCGACGAGGCCGGCGACAGCGCCCGAAATGATGCCGAGAATGCTCGGCTTCTTGGCGACGATCCACTCCGCGAACATCCAGGCGAGAGCGGCGGCGGCGGCGGCAACCTGCGTGTTCAGCATAGCCACGCTGGCGAGCGCGTTGGAGGCGACGGCCGAACCGGCGTTGAAGCCGAACCAGCCGACCCACAGAAGCGAAGCGCCGATGACGGAGAGCACCAGATTGTGCGGCGCCATGTTGACTTGGCCGTAGCCTTCGCGCTTGCCGATGATGAGAGCGGCGACGAGACCAGCCACACCGGCATTGATGTGGACGACGGTGCCGCCGGCGAAATCAAGCACGCCATCGGAACCAAGGAAGCCGCCGCCCCATACCCAATGCGCGACCGGTACGTAGACGACGATGAGCCAGATGGCCATGAACAGAAGCATTGCCGAGAATTTCATGCGCTCGGCGAATGCGCCGGCAATCAGCGCCGGGGTGATGATGGCGAAGGTCATCTGGAACATGATGAACAGATACTCGGGAATGGTTGCCGTCGCCGAGTTCATGTCGACGCCCGAGAGGAAGGCCTTGCTCATGCCGCCGAGATAGGCGTTGAGCGAGCCGCCATCGGTGAAGGCCAGCGAGTAGCCGGCGACCATCCACAAAATGCTCATGAGGCAGCAGATGGCGAAGCTCTGCATGACGGTGGAAAGAACGTTTTTCTTGCGCACCATGCCGCCATAGAAGAGCGCCAGCCCCGGAATGGTCATCATCAGCACCAGCGCCGACGATGTCAGCATCCATGCCGTGTCGCCGGTGTCGAAAGCGGGAGCGGCAGGAGCCGCGTCCTGCGCTATTGCCGCCCCGGCGAAAGCGCCGAGGAGGGAAAGCGAGCCGACAGCGGCGCGCATATGTCTATTGAGTGTGAACATCAAAAATCTCCGTCGAACACCGGCTTCAAACGCGAATTTGCGTCACAAGTCCCGGCCCAATGCCCCATAACCAAGTTCCGTGCCAATTCTTGAAATAGTCACTTAACCGGCTGTAAAGGCTCTCTTATTTGTTTCCATTCGGTGAGGTCCAACGCTTCGTCCTGATGCTTTGCACAAAAAATCGTCACTCTGGCAATTTATGCTGGTTCTTTAAGCAAACAGCGAAAAGTCCGATACTGCCGGAATGAGCAGGCGGCGGCGCAGGACAAGCGCGGATTGGCGCTTCTCCTAGAGTGCGTCGGTATCGGTTTCGCCAGTACGGATGCGCACCGCCTGGTCGATGGAATAGACAAATATCTTGCCATCGCCGATCTGGCCGGTCTTGGCGGCAGCGGTGATGGCTTCGACGGTTTTCTCCACAAGATCGGCGCCCACGGCGATCTCGATCTTGAGTTTCGGCAGGAAGCTGACGGCATATTCCGCACCGCGATAGATCTCGGTATGCCCCTTCTGCCGCCCGTAGCCCTTGACCTCGGTCACGGTAAGTCCCTGAATGCCGATAGCCGTGAGGGCTTCGCGCACCTCGTCCAGCTTGAATGGCTTGATGATCGCCATCACGATTTTCATCTGCTTGTACCCCTGCTTTTATGCGGTTGCCCGCGTTCGGAAGCCATCTCCGGAATGGTCCGCCATTCCGGTGACTGCAGAGATCAATTCAAACTCCGTGCCAAACGAAAAATACCAAACATCGCCTTGAATACACTAGACAATTCTTTGGTGGCCCAGATGTGGTGAATGCAAAACGCCTAAAAACTAGTCACAATATTCCTGCCATCCGTGGGATGGCGTCTATTTAGTCAGATTCACGCAGGCGGATAAGCCCTTCCTGAGCCACGGACGCAACCAGGAATCCCTCGCGCGTATAGATCGAGCCGCGATTGAAACCGCGCGCGCCCGCCGCACTCGGGCTGTCCTGCGTATAGAGCAGCCAGTCGTCGAGCTTGCAGGGATGGTGGAACCACATGGCATGATCGAGGCTCGCCACCTGCAGGTCGCGGTCGAAGATCGAGCGGCCATGCGCATAAAGCGAGGTGTCGAGAAGCGTCATATCGGAGATATAGGCGAGCACCGCCGCCTGGATGGCGCGGTCATCGGGCACGGGACCGGTGGTGCGTATCCAGACATCCTGCTTCGGCGGCAGCTTCTCGCGCGAGAAATAATGCGTCAGCGAAACCGGCTTCATCTCGATCGGCCGGTCGCGCTCCCAATATTTGCGCACGTTCTCAGGCGCCATATGGATATATTGCTCCTTCAACTGCCGGTCGCTCATCAACTTTTCCGGCGGCGGCACATCCTCCGGCATCGGCCTTTGATGGGAGAGCCCGCCCTCCTCCACCTGGAACGAGCAGGAAAGCGAGAAGATCGCGTGCCCATGCTGGACGGCGACGACGCGCCGCGTTGTGAAGCTAGAGCCGTCGCGGATGCGATCCACCTCGTAGATGATCGGCACGGCCGGATCGCCGGGCCGCATGAAATAGGCATGCAGCGAATGCACGTGCCTTTCCTTCTCGACCGTGCGCTGCGCCGCCACCAGCGCCTGCCCGATGACCTGTCCGCCGAACACCCGCTGCCACCCGACCTGCGGACTGCGACCGCGGAACAGATTGTGCTCCAGCGTCTCGAGGTCGAGAATGGAAAGAAGCTCTTTCATGGCTTCGGACATGGATCGGTTGCCTCTCCGAGTGCGTTTTGCCTTCATTCCGCTTCAACAGGAACGGCATGCCGTGTCAAGCAGGCGAAGGCGCAGGGGTTAATGGCCGATGGAGGCAAGACAAAGAAATGACACGGAAATTGCGGACATTGACAGACGTTCCGGATCAGATCATGCACGCACATGCATCCAATCGACGGCTTGAGAAAAGACCTGCTTGAAAAATGCTCCAGGTCCGATGACAATCCGATCCGCAGGGAAGGAATGAAGCGATGACTGGCCAGACCTCCGCCCAGACAGACACGAATGATACAACACCGATCGACGTGCTGGTCGCCGGCGGCGGCTATGTCGGGCTGGCGACTGCGGTGGCCGTCAAGGCCGCGGCGATGCATCTGCGGGTTCTCGTCATCGATGCCTCCCCTCCCGGAAGCTGGAAGAAGGATCCCCGCGCCTCGGCCATCGCTGCCGCCGCCGCGCGTATGCTCAATCGCCTGGGCTGCTGGCAGCCCATCCTCCCCGAAGCGCAGCCGATCAACGAGATGATCGTCACCGATTCGCGCACCGCCGACCCCGTCCGCCCTGTCTTCCTCACCTTCGACGGCGAAGTGGTGCCGGGCGAGCCTTTCGCTCATATGATCGAGAACCGGACGCTCAATGCGGCGCTCCATGCAAAAGCCGGAGAGCTCGGCGTGGAGATCATCGAGGGCGTCGGCGTCGATAGCTTTGACGCGGGCCCCAATACCGTCGCCGTCCATCTGAGCGACGGGCTCGTTTTCGAGACGCGGTTGCTGGTTGCCGCTGACGGCGTACGCTCCAGGCTGCGCGATCGCGCCGGAATCAAGACGGTGCAATGGGATTACGGCCAGTCCGGCATCGTCTGCACCGTCCACCACGAGCGCCCGCACAATGGCCAGGCGGAGGAGCATTTCCTGCCGGCCGGGCCCTTTGCCACCCTGCCGCTCAAGGGCAACCGCTCTTCCCTGGTCTGGACCGAGCGCACGCGCGATGCCGAGCGCATCGTCAATCAGGACGATTTCCTGTTCGAGGCGGAGTTGGAACAGCGCTTCGGCCATAGGCTCGGCGAAATCAAGGTCGAGGGCCCGCGCCGCGCCTTCCCGCTCGGGCTGATGCTGGTGCGCGAGTTCGTCAAGCCGCGCTTCGCGCTGGTGGGTGACGCCGCCCACGGCATCCATCCGATCGCCGGCCAGGGCCTCAATCTCGGTTTCCGCGATGCAGCCGCCCTCGCGGAAGTCATCGTCGAGACGGACCGGCTCGGCCTCGACATCGGCTCCATTGCCGCGCTCGAACGCTATCAGGCTTGGCGGCGTTTCGACACGGTGCAGATGGGCGTCACCACCGATCTCCTCAACCGGCTGTTCTCCAACGACATCACGCCGGTCCGCGCCATTCGCGACATCGGCCTCGGCCTCGTCGACCGCATGCCGTCGATGAAGCAGTTCTTCATCCGCCAGGCATCCGGGCTGACGAGGAACACACCGCGTCTTCTACAGGGCGAGGCCATCTGAGCCCCTCACCATGGATGCTTCGTGAGCAAGTCCTATATCCATGCTTGATACCGCAACTTTTCTCATGTGAAGGAGACGGCAGATGGACAGGAAGGCAATGGCAATCTGGAAGGGCGGGCTCAAGGACGGCTCGGGCACGCTCGATACGCAAAGCGGCGCCTTGCGGGAATTGCCCTATAATTTCAAGGCCCGTTTCGAGGACGAGGCGGGCAAGTCGGGAACCAACCCGGAAGAACTGCTTGCCGCGGCTCATTCCGGCTGCTTCGCCATGCAGCTTTCGCATTTCCTCGCCGAAAACGGCACACCGGCGGAAAAGCTCGAGGCGACCGCCGCCGTCAGCATCAACCCGGCCTCCGGCGGCGGTTTCGAGATCACCCGGAGCGCGATCACCCTCGTCGGCACCGTGCCGGGAATCAGCGAGGACGACTTCCGCAAATTCGCGGATCAAGCCAAGCAGTCCTGCCCGCTTTCAAAGGCGCTCGGCGCGATCGAGATTACGCTGGACGCAAGGCTGGCGTAAAAATATTCACACTGAGATGGACGCCGGCGGGACAGTACCCCCCTCTGGCCGGCAGGCCGGAGGGGATGAGGAAATGGGCCGATACCTACTCCGGCAGGTGGCAGACAGCCTCGATATTATGCCCGTCCGGATCGATGATGAAAGCGCCGTAATAATCGGGATGATAGTGCTCGCGGATACCGGGCGCGCCGTTGTCGCGACCGCCCGCCGCCAGCGCCTCGTGATAGAAGCGGTCCACCTCGGCGCGCGTGCCGGCTGAAAAGGCGACATGGAGCACGCCTTGCAGGCGCGCGCCCTTCTGCGCACCGATCCAGAATTCCGGCTTGCTGTTGCGGCCATAGCCGACCCAATCGCCAAACTCCATGACCGGCGATATGCCGAGCGGCTGCAGCGCCGCATCATAGAACGCCCGCGCTTTCTTCATGTTCGAAATGTTGAAGCCGATATGGTCGAGCATCCGCTTTTCTCCTTCTGTGAGTAGGGTAAGCGCCGCCGGGTAAAAATCAACCTGTTGACTGTCAGCGCCGGGCCGGCAGCCATACACACCCATCGTCATCCTCGGGCTTGTCCCGAGGATCTGCCGACCTGAAACATGGATCGATACGGTTATAAGCCCGTCACGAATGGCAGTGCCGTTCTCATTTCCTTCCGTAGATCCTCGGGTCAAGCCCGAGGATGACGGTCAATGGACCAATGCGACTTGATCAAATCAAACCCGCCGCTCCACCAGCATCTTCTTGATCTCGGCGATCGCCTTGGCCGGGTTCAGACCCTTCGGGCAGGTCTGGGCGCAGTTCATGATCGTGTGGCAGCGATAGAGCCGGAACGGGTCTTCCAGATTGTCCAGCCGCTCGCCCGTCGCCTCATCGCGTGAATCGATCAGCCAGCGATAGGCCTGAAGCAGCACGGCGGGCCCGAGATAGCGCTCGCCGTTCCACCAGTAGCTCGGGCATGAGGTCTGGCAGCAGAAGCACAGGATGCACTCGTAGAGCCCGTCGAGCTTGGCCCGGTCCTCATGGCTTTGCAGCCACTCTTTCGCGGGCTCCGGCGAGACCGTCTTGAGATAGGGATCGATCGAGGCGAGCTGCGCATAGGGCACCGTCAGGTCGGGCACCAGATCCTTGACGACAGGCATATGCGGCAACGGATAGACCTTCACGGCGCCGCTGATCTCGTCCATGCCCTTGGTGCAAGCGAGCGTATTGGCGCCGTCGATATTCATCGCGCACGACCCGCAGATGCCTTCACGACAGGAGCGGCGCAAGGTCAGCGTCGGATCGACATTGTTCTTGATCCACAAGAGGGCGTCCAGCACCATCGGGCCGCAATCGTCGAGATCGACGTAATAGGTGTCCAGGCGCGGATTTTCGCCGTCATCCGGCGACCAGCGGTAGATCCTGAATTCCTTCAGATTATTGGCGCCCTCAGGCCGGGCCCAGACATGCCCCGGCTTGATCTGCGAATTTCTGGGAAGTGTCAGTTCGACCATTGCTCTTGTCCCTTGAGAGCAAGTCCAGGAAAATGCGAAGCGGCTTTCCGTCCGGACTTGCGTAACTAAAACTAGTAAACGCGCTTCTTCGGCGCAATCTTGGCCAGGCTGATGCCGCCTTCGGCTTCCGGAACCAGCGGATCGAGATGGACCGGGCGATAGCCGAGCGTGACCTTGCCGTCCGGGCTGAGCCAGGCCAGCGTGTGCTTGCGCCAGTTGGCATCGTCCCGTTCCGGGAAATCCTCGCGCGCATGCGCGCCGCGGCTTTCCTTGCGCGCTTCGGCGGAAACGACGGTGGTGAGCGCATTGGCCATCAGGTTTTCCAGTTCCAGCGTCTCCACCAGATCGGAATTCCAGATCATCGAATGGTCGGTGACCTTGATGTCGTCGAGTTCGTGCCAGATCTTCTCCACGCGCTCGCAGCCCGATTTCAGCGATTCGGAGGTGCGGAAGACGGCGGCGTCTTCCTGCATGGTGCGCTGCATCTTTTCGCGCAGCTTCGCCGTCGGCGTATTGCCATTGGCAAAGCGCAGCCGGTCAAAGCGGTCCATGATCTTGTCCACCGCCGCCTCGTCGATATCCGGTATCTTGGCGCTGCGGTCGATGACCTCACCCGCCCGGATCGCCGCCGCGCGCCCGAACACCACCAGGTCGATCAGAGAGTTGGAGCCGAGCCGGTTGGCGCCATGCACCGAGGCGCAACCCGCCTCGCCCACCGCCATCAGGCCGGGCTGGACGCGGTCTGGATTCTCAGGCGTCGGGTTCAGCACCTCGCCCCAGTAATTGGTCGGAATGCCGCCCATATTGTAATGGACCGTCGGCAGGACCGGGATCGGTTCCTTGGTCAGGTCGACGCCGGCGAAGATCTTGGCCGATTCCGAAATGCCGGGAAGCCGCTCATGCAGCACCGCCGGATCGAGATGGTCGAGGTGCAGGTAGATATGATCCTTGTTCTTGCCGACGCCGCGCCCCTCGCGGATTTCCATCGTCATGCAGCGCGAAACCACGTCGCGCGAGGCAAGATCCTTCGCCGAAGGCGCATAGCGCTCCATGAAGCGCTCCCCTTCCGAATTGACGAGATAGCCGCCTTCGCCGCGAGCCCCCTCGGTGATGAGGCAGCCCGCGCCATAAATGCCGGTCGGGTGGAACTGCACGAACTCCATATCCTGGAGAGGGAGTCCTGCCCGCGCCACCATGCCGCCGCCGTCGCCGGTGCAGGTATGAGCCGATGTCGCCGAGAAATAGGCCCGACCGTAACCGCCGGTCGCCAGCACCACCATCTTGGCGGCAAAGCGATGGATGGTGCCATCGTCGAGGTTCCACGCGACGACACCGGTGCACACACCGTCGGTCATGATCAGATCAAGGGCGAAATACTCGACGAAGAACTGCGCGTTGTTCTTCAGGCTCTGGCCATAGAGCGTGTGCAGGATCGCATGGCCGGTGCGGTCGGCCGCCGCGCAGGTGCGCTGCACCGGAGGACCGTCGCCGAAATTCTGCATATGGCCGCCGAACGGGCGCTGGTAGATCTTGCCTTCCTCGGTGCGCGAGAACGGCACGCCGTAATGCTCGAGCTCGTAGACGGCAGCAGGCGCTTCCCGCGCCAGATATTCCATCGCATCCGTATCGCCCAGCCAGTCCGAACCCTTGACGGTGTCGTACATGTGCCACTGCCAAGAATCCGGACCCATATTGCTGAGCGATGCCGCGATGCCGCCCTGCGCGGCGACCGTGTGGGAGCGCGTCGGGAACACCTTGGTGATGCAGGCCGTCTTCAGGCCCTGCTCGGCCATGCCAAGCGTCGCGCGCAGACCCGCGCCGCCCGCACCGACCACCACCACATCAAACTTGTGATCGACGAAACGGTAGGATTTTCCGCCTTCGGCCGGAGCCGCGCTTTTCTTTGTCTGAGGAGCCATATGGGCTTTCAACCTCCGAAGCTGAGCTTGAGGATCGAGAAGATGCAAGCGACGCCGACCGCCACCGCGAAGAATGTGTTCAGCATCACGAGGACGACCTTGAGGCCCTCGCCATGCACATAATCTTCGATGATGACCTGCATTCCGAGGCGCATGTGATAAAGCGCGGACAACAGGACCAGGATCATGATCAGACCCGTCAGCGGGTGCGAAAGGGCGGCCCTGACCTCCTGGAAACCGGCGCCGTTCAGCGAAACGATGAGGCCGACGAAAAACAGCATCAGCGGCACATTGGCGACGGCAGTCAGACGCTGGCGCCAGAAATGCTCGGTGCCTTCCTTGGCCGAGCCAAGCCCGCGGATCCTGCCGAGAGGCGTACGCATATCGCTCATGATTTCAATCCTTTCAGCCCGTTCAGCGCAGCATATATCCGGCAAGCCAGACCAGCAGCGTCAGCGCGACGGAGCCGATCACGGTTGCCCAGGCCATCTTGGAAGCCGTGTGCTTTTCAAGACCGGTTATCGTATCCCAGATCAGATGGCGGATGCCGCCCAGCATGTGGTGCAGCAGGGCCCAGGTATAGCCGAAGAGCACCAGCCGGCCGAACCAGGAGCCGAAAAAACCGTTGACCAGGTTGAAGGCGTCCTCGCTCGTCGCCGCCGCGATCAGCCAGAGGGCGACCAGAAGCGTGCCGAAATAGAGCGCGCTGCCGGTGATGCGGTGCACGATCGACATTGTCATCGTGATCGGCGGCTTGTAGATGGTGAGATGCGGCGAAAGTGGGCGTTGGTGGGTGGCTGTCGGTCTCGTCATGGCTCCCCCAGAAAGGTCTTCCCGGTTTGTCCGGACGACCGGCTGAACGAATGCCGGCTCATGCTCGGATTGGCTGGCGCGATTTCCAGAAGCCGGAGCCTTCCGGAAGACCACGTATAGTTAAAACTCGGAGCCCCGCTTGCGTATCGTCCGCGCGTGCGGCCCTCCAAATGCGGCAGGATCGTGATGGACGACCTTGTCGCGCCGTTATCTACTGCTCTTTTCGCACCGCGTCAAAGCCGCTTAATCATTTCGCGCCAACCATTTAGTCGCATGTGGCCGCAGCGGCGGAGCAGCGACCGCGCTTCAATCGTTTGAACGGGCCAAAAGCGGCATTGACCGCCCGATTCCGGCGGAACCCGAACGCGAAAAATTTACCGCGCCCCCGCCCCGGGTGGCCTATTGCCCGCCGAACCGAATCACGAAACTCGTCCAGTCGGCCGCGGCGGCGACCTGCTCGTAGAGCTTGCGTCCGTCCTCGGGCTGGCGCGGCGCATTGAGGATGAGCTTCGCCCAGCTGCGTTCCTCCGCCTTATCGGCCAGCACATCGATCAGCGCCTTGGCGATGCCCTTGCCACGATGGTCGTGATGCACATAGATGTGATCCACCTGGCCGCAGCGCATGCCCGAAACCGGCTCCGGCAGATCGTAGAAGATGACGAAGCCGACAAGCTCTCCGTCCAGCCGCGCGCCGGCGATCTCGGCCGCGCGGTCCTGCAGCAGCTTTTCGGCATAATATTCGTCCGGGCGGCGCGGCGCGCCGCGTTTCAACGCCTGCGCATAGCTTGCAAGCAGCGGCGCGAACTCGTGCGCATCGCGCAGATGCAGAAGCGAGATATCGACGGCGTGTGCGGCTTGGGTCTCGGGCATCGGTCGTGATCCTCCAGTCGGTTCTGCATCGGCGACCATAATGGTGTCATCGATCCCCGCGCCGCCGTCAACCCCTCTCGCTCGGACGTAAAGAACAGGTTAACATGGTGCCGGGTGCGGTGAACCAAGCGGAGGGAATTGCTATGGCTGATTTGTCCCGGATGGGGTTTGCGCTGCGCATTGGCGCCTGCGCCATCGCTTCAGCCGCAGCCCTTGCTGCTTCGCAGGCACGGGCCGACGCAGTCAATGGAACGAAAATAGCCCTTGCCGCCACCAGCCTGCATGCCGACCATATTGCCGGCATTGCCGGTCCTCCGGTCATGGTGGAAGACGCTGGAAACCACGAAGTTCTCATCATCCGCCCGCCGACCCATCCTTCCGTCGCCGCAATCGTTCCCGCCGCCAACACGACCTGCGAAAGCGCCGTGGTTCTGAGAGGGCGCGGTTTCATGTACGGAATCGCGAGGGGCGAAACGCCCGTGCTGGATCATCCGCACTGCGCACGATGACGGCCCTTCAGCCGAAGCGGCCACCCAGCGGAAGGCGCAGCTCGATGATCTTGTCCTCGCCAGCGCGCGGCGGCGCCAGCCGCACGCAATTGCGCCCGTTTTTCTTGGCCTCGTAAAGCGCGTTGTCGGCGCGGCGCATGAGGTCGGAAAGCGCATCCCCGTCCCGCAGCTCGGCCACGCCGAAACTGGCGGTGAAGCGGCTTTCCGCCGGCAGGCCGGCAATCGGCCGGCTTGAAAAATTGCTCCGCGCCTTTTCCGCGAACAGCCGCGCCGTCTGAATACCCATGCCCGGCAGCAGGATCGCGAATTCCTCGCCGCCGATGCGTGCAACGACATCCCGGTCCGAGGCGATATCCCGCAGGCCTGCAGCGAAAGCGCGGATGACCTGATCGCCCAGCTCATGCCCATAGCCGTCATTGATCGTCTTGAAGTAATCGAGATCGCAGGCGATGAGCGAAAGCGGAAGACCGGTACGCTTGGCCTGCCCTATGGCCGCGTCGCTGCGGACCTCGAAGCCGCGACGGTTGAGGAGACGCGACAGCATATCGGTTTCCGAACGTGACGACATGTCCGCCATCAGGTCCCGCGTCAGGATGACCAGCATGAGAAGGCCGTTCGCCACGGAAAGGGCCGCGCCGATCGTCTGCGAGAGAAGCGCGTATTGGGTATGAACATAGTCCTGCGGGTCCTGCCCCATTCCGCCCGACGCGATCGCGATGAACGGCTTCAGCAGAAAATGGCCGGCGCTGGCGAACAGCACGGCGAAGAGCAACATGTCCGCAACCCCGCGAACCCGGGATTTCAGGATGATATAGCTGCTGAAGCACAGGGCGACGAAATAGGGGAGCTGATAGAGAAGCATCCCCGTCAGCGTCACCCGTGCTATGTCATAGATGGCATAGACCATCGCCAACGATGCCACGAACAGGATCGTCAGCCCTGCCCATGGTACCCGAACGGCATATTTATAGGCCATGCCCACGACCGCGCAGACCAGCGCGCAAAGGAAGGTGCTGAATGCCAGCATGTAGCCGAGCTTCGGATTGCCGATCGACGGAACCAGCAGCTCGGCGCCGAAATTCATCATCGCAAAAATGAAAGCCAGGGCGAAAAGGCGCGCCGAAATATAGGTCTTCTCATAAACGGCAATGCCGAGGAACGCGATTGCGAACAGCCCGGCGACGGTCATGTTGATGATGAGAATGAAATAGGCGCCGCTCATATTTTTGTTCCCGCTTGTGAACAGCTTAGCCGCACCAGAACAAAGAAGCGTAAACTACGATCAACTGGCCAGTGAAACGCGACGCAAAAGCCGAAGCACTTGCAACAATGGTTAAAGAAAGCCAAACAGGGCGCCTAAAAGCGCCCTGCCGATACTTGTAATTTATTTAAAATTTTCTTTAGAGCATTTCACTTTTAGATTGAAACGGTATGGATCCATGCCTCTACCTGTCCATCACAGCAACGGCCCAAAAGGATCCCCACCGATTCCATCAAAACATCAACCGCTCTAGTGGATTACTTCCACGCGCGGATATCGACGAAATGACCTGATATCGCCGCCGCTGCCGCCATGGCCGGCGAGACCAGATGCGTGCGGCCCTTGAAGCCCTGACGGCCCTCGAAATTGCGGTTCGAGGTGGAGGCGCAGCGCTCGCCCGGCTTCAGCCGGTCGTCATTCATGGCGAGGCACATCGAGCAGCCCGGCTCGCGCCAATCGAAGCCCGCCTCGATAAAGATCTTGTGAAGCCCTTCGGCTTCCGCCTGCTCCTTGACGAGGCCGGAGCCCGGCACGATCATCGCGCTGACGGTCGGCGCGACCTTGCGGCCCTCGACCACCTTCGCCACTTCGCGTAAGTCCTCGATGCGGCCATTGGTGCACGATCCGATGAAGACGCGGTCGAGCGCGATGTCGGTGATCTTCGTTCCGGGCGTGAGACCCATATAGTCGAGCGCGCGCTGCTTCGACGCCCGCTTGGTCTCGTCGGCGATATCGCCCGGATTGGGCACTTCACCCGTTACGGAAATGACGTCTTCCGGCGATGAGCCCCAGGAGACGATCGGTGGCAGATTGGCGGCGTCGAGCGTGACAATCTTATCGAAATGCGCGCCTTCGTCCGATTGCAGCGTCTTCCAATAGGCGATAGCCTGCTCAAGTGCTGCGCCCTTCGGCGCGCGCGGCTTGCCTTTGATATATTCGAAAGTGGTTTCGTCGGGCGCGATCAGGCCCGCGCGCGCGCCGCCTTCGATCGACATGTTGCAGATCGTCATGCGGCCTTCCATCGAGAGCGCGCGGATCGCCTCGCCCGCATATTCGATGACATAGCCGGTGCCGCCGGCGGTGCCGATCTCGCCGATGATGGCGAGGATGATGTCCTTCGCCGTCACGCCATCGGGAAGCTGGCCATCGACCCGCACCAGCATGTTCTTCGCCTTCTTCTGGATCAGCGTCTGCGTGGCGAGCACATGCTCCACCTCCGACGTGCCGATGCCATGCGCCAGCGCGCCGAACGCGCCATGGGTGGAGGTGTGACTATCACCGCAAACGATGGTCATGCCCGGCAGCGTAAAGCCCTGCTCCGGCCCGACGATATGGACGATGCCCTGGCGGATATCGTTTTCCGAATAATATTCCACGCCGAAATCAGCCGCGTTCTTCGCCAGCGCCTCGACCTGGATGCGGCTTTCCTCGTTCTTGATGCCGTTCTTGCGGTCGGGCGAGGTCGGCACATTGTGATCGACGACGGCCAATGTCCTCTCGGGGTGGCGAACCTTGCGGCCCGTCATGCGCAGCCCTTCGAAAGCTTGCGGCGACGTCACCTCATGAACGAGGTGACGGTCGATATAGAGGAGGCAGGTGCCATCGGCCTGGCTGTCCACCAGATGATCATCCCAGATCTTGTCATAAAGGGTGCGAGGTGCGCTCATTGCTCTCGTGTCCGTATTTAAATTTCAAAGCAGAGGGAGTGGGTATGGCAAAGGAAAGGCCTGCCAAGCCTGGGGACCGAGCTCAGCTAAGTCGGCTGTTGAGCGCCCCGGAAACGCGCGCGGAAAAGCGTTGCGGCAGCCGCTTTCGGTCCTGCAGCACGAACACCTTATGCCCGTTCCATTCATTCCTTGAATTCATAGGCCTGTTTTTAGCAATCTTTGCTGTTTCAGGCAATCAAATAGAATTGTTCTAACGCTCCGTCGTCTCCCTCAACCTCTTTTCAAGCCGCCGCAGGACGATCGACAGGCTCACCGTTAGAAGGAGATAGACATAGGCGACGATCGAATAGGTCTCAAAGAAGCGGAAGGAGCCGGAGGCATAGATCTTCCCCATCTGGGTGATATCGGCCACGCCCAGCACCGAAACCAGCGATGAATCCTTGACCATGGCGACGAAATCATTGCCGAGCGGCGGCAGGATGGTGCGGATCGCCTGCGGCATGATCACCAGACGGAACCGCTGAAATGGCGTGAGGCCGAGCGCTTCCGCCGCCTCCACCTGCCCCTCGTCGACCGACTGGATGCCGGCGCGGAAGACCTCGGCGATAAAGGCCGAATAGCCGATGGTGAGCGCAATGATCGCCCGCCACATCAGCGACACGTCACGCACCTGCAGGGGCTGCATCAGGCCGGCGTCCTGCAGCGGCTGCGTCACCATGTTCCAGATGGCGACGAAGGCTGGCGCGCCGACAAAGGCCACGTAGAACAAAAGCACCAGCATCGGCACGCCGCGAACGATCTCGATATAGAAACGTGCAATCTGGCGAAGCGCGATCGAGCCGGACAACGCCATCAGCGCCAGGAGCAGGCCAAGCGCCGACGCAAGCGCAAAGCTGACAAGCGTCACGAAGACCGTGATGCCGACACCTTTGACGATGACCGAAAAGACCTGGGTGTAAAGGCCGCTGACTGCGATCAGAAGTGCCACCGCTGCGGCCAGCACGCCTGCCGCCACGAGCCACCAGGGAAAATCGTCGCTGCTTCTATTTTTACTGGCAAGCGGCATTACGGGGAAAATCAGCCGCCAAGCTTATAGTCGAGGAACCATTTCTTGTTCAGCGTATCGAATGTACCGTCCTCCTTCAGCGCCTTGATCGCAGCATTGACCGGAACTACGAGATCGGAGCCCTTCGGAAAGATGAAACCGAAATCTTCCGCCCCGAGCGGCCCGCCGACAAGCTTCAGCGCACCTTCAGAAGCCTCCGCATAGCCCTTGCCCGCGGTGCCGTCGGTCAGCACTACGTCGACATCGCCGGTCTTCAGCGCTTGCACCGACGCGCCGAAGGTCTCGAACAGCTTGATGCGCGGATTTTGCTCATTGCCGTCGAGTACGTCATGAACGGCGACATAGAAGGGCGTCGTGCCGGCTTGCGCGCCGACAAGCCCGTCTGCGAGAGCGGCAAAGCTCTTGGCGTCGTTGAAACGGTCCTCGTCGCCACGCACCAGCATGAACACTTCCGAACGCATGTAGGGATCCGAAAAATCGACCTTCTCCTTGCGGTCGTCCCGGATGGTGATGCCGTTCATGCCGATGTGGTACTGGCCATCGGCAACGGCCTGGATCATCGCGTCCCAGCTCGTGTTCTGATAGACTGGCTTGAAGTTCAGCCGTTTGGCGATTTCATTCATCGCATCATATTCCCAGCCGATGGCATGGCCGGAATTCGGATCGATGAACTGCAGCGGCGGATAGGCATTCTCCGTCACCACCGTCACCGTTTTCCCGCCGAAATCCGGCAGATCCCCGGCTTGGACGGCAAAGGACATCAAGACCAGCGCCAGCGTACCGGAAAACAGCGATTTCAGGTTCATCCCCGATGATCTCCCCTTGATTCCATGCAGCGCCGTCCGTTCTCAGGATGCACGGACTCCCACAATCATTAACCTGTCCGAAACCTTGAGCGGTTGCAAGAAAATGATGATCCGGGAGCCATTCATGGCTTCTCCCGCCATCGAGGGACTTCCCCCGCGCAAACAAAAAGGCGGCCCGAAGACCGCCTTTCACTGAATTCAATTTTTCCAGGCTTATTCGGCGGCAGGCGCCGCAGCTTCCTTTGAAGCCTCGCCATTTCCATTGTCCGCAACCGCCTTGGTCTTGCGGTAATCCTTCTTCTCTGCAATGCGGGCAGCCTTGCCGGTCAGGCCGCGCAGATAGTAAAGCTTGGCACGGCGAACCTTGCCGCGGCGGACGAGTTCGACACCCTCAACCAACGGGGAATAGACCGGGAATACGCGCTCGACGCCTTCGCCGTAGGAAATCTTGCGAACGGTGAAGTTTTCGTGGAGGCCGGAGCCGGAACGGGCGATGCAGACGCCTTCATAGGCCTGCACGCGGGTACGGGTGCCTTCCGTGACGCGCACCTGCACGCGAACGGTATCGCCCGGCTTGAAATCGGGAAGCGTGCGCTTTTCCTTGATCTTGGCGGCCTGCTCAGCCTCAAGCTGACGAATGATGTCCATCGTCTCAATCCTTCTCGTTCTTCTCGAACAGTCAGAGCGCTCGACGCTTGCTGCACAGTCTCATTGCCGGACAGCTATGCCTTTATTGAGGCAGGAGCGGGTTCACCATTCATTGGTTGGTGGATCTCGGGATTTTTCCCTGAGTTGGCGGGGCAATACACCATTGCCGCCAATGAATCAATACACAGCATATTTCGTATCATCCAAGAAGGCTTTCACGTTGACATTCTCCCTACTAGTCGGTAGGTATTCGGCATGAGCAACTTGTCCACCACCTCAGACAACATCCTGACTTGCGCACGATCCCTCATCATCGCGGGTGGCTACAACGGATTCAGCTATGCGGATGTCGCGACCATAGTCGGCATTCGCAAAGCGAGCATCCATCATCACTTCCCCAGCAAGGTCGATCTGGTTAAGGCGCTGGTCGTCCGGCATCGCGAGGAAACGGAAGCGGGATTTGCCGATCTGGAACACAATATTTCCAATCCCCAAGAAAGGCTTCGGGCTTACATCCGTTATTGGGAAACCTGTATCGCCGACGCAAGCACACCTTTCTGTATTTGCGCGCTCCTGGCCAGCGAACTTCCCGTGCTGCCACAAGGAGTTGCGATCGAATTGCAGAGATATTTCCGCATGCTGTCGGCATGGCTGACTTCCGTACTCGAAGACGGATCGCAGCGGGGCCGAATCCGGCTGATGAATACACCTCGCATGGAAGCCGAAGCCTTCATGGCGACTGTCCATGGCGCGATGCTGTCAGCGAGAGCTTATGGCGACCCGAAGGTATTCCCGCTCATTACGGAGCCTCTGTTGAGCAAACTTTCCGCTCCGAATTGACCCGTTAGATTGGCTACCTACCTGAGCTGCGCTACCGACTGATAGGCATTTAGCAAGTATGGAACTTGGGGCTTTGTCACTCTCATAAACTACCTACTAGTAGAAAGATAAGATCGACCAATCGTCGATCCCTGCACAAAGGAGATTGAGATGTTTGGAATTTCGCAACTCGGTTGGGTGCATACGCTCGGCAGCCTGCCGGCCATTCCGCTTGCCGTATATATGTTTGCCCGCCATGGAAGGATCGTGCCCCGGTCCAGGGCCGGCGTCGCCTATTTCATCTCGATGCTGATCGGCGCCACCACGGTGTTCCTCGTCGCGCATCAGCCCGTCAGCTATGGCATCGGCGCGGCGACGATCGTCCTGCTGCTCACCGGATACGGTATCGGGCATGTTTCGAATTTGGGAAATGCGGGCAAATATCTCGAGACGATCCTGCTCAGCCTGACGGCATTTCTGCTGATGGTTCCGGCTGTTAGCGAAACCCTGCGCCGTGTCCCGGACGGTCACCCACTGGTGACTGATTTGAACTCGCCACTCCTCCTCGGGGCTCAGGCTTGTATTCTTGTCATCCTCGTAGTCGGCGTGACGGCTCAGATGATTCATCTGCGCAGACAGGGCAGGCTGGCCGCTCGGTCTCACCATGCAAAGACATTTCTCGAATGAGCAGGTGGTGAACTGGAACAGCTTTCTATTTGAACGTCGGGTCAAGCCCGAGGATGACGGACTTGGAAAGATTTCCGCCCGGTCCCAACGTTCACGATTGGGGAAAACGTCCCTGCAATCGTCATGCTCGGCTCGACCCGAGAATCCATTCCGGAACATCGTCACCCCACCAGCGGTGGACATGAAACCATTGCTGTCCAAAGCGATCTGGTTGCTGACTTTTCGGATATGATCATGTGACAAACAAAAGGATCACTTCGTTTTCCGTTCTGCCTGGTAGGCTTTCCACAGATCGGGCCGCCTTTCCCGCGTAATGCGCTCCGCCTCTGCGCGCCGCCACTTGTCGACCGCGCCATGATTGCCTGATGTCAGCACATCGGGAATGGATCGCCCCTCCCATTGCTGAGGACGCGTATAGTGCGGATGCTCCAGAAGCCCCGTCTCGAAGCTCTCCGTCTCGCCGGACTGCTCATTGCCCATGACGCCGGGCAAAAGCCGCACCACCGCGTCGAGAAGGACGAAAGCCGCCGTTTCTCCGCCCGAAAGAATGTAATCGCCGATCGATATCTCCTCGAGATCGCGTGCCTCGATCACCCGTTCGTCAACCCCTTCGAAACGCCCGCACAGGATGATCGCGCCCGGCCCTTCAGCGAGCGCTCTCACCCGCTTCTGGGTCAGCGGCTTGCCGCGCGGGCTCATCAGCAGCCTTGGCCGCTCGTCCGCCACATGATCGATGGCGCGCGCCACAACATCGGGCTTCATCACCATGCCTGCCCCGCCGCCTGCGGGCGTGTCGTCGACCATGCGGTGCCGCCCTTCCGCGAAATCGCGGATCTGCACCGTTTCCAGCCGCCATTTCTCCTCCGCCAGTGCCTTGCCGGCCAGCGAGATCCCCAAGGGGCCGGGGAACATCTCGGGATAGAGCGTCAGGACAGTCGCGCGGAAGCTCATTTGCGGTCCCGCCTGTCCGGCCGCTCGTCCTGCCCCATGCCCGAATCATCAGAATCGTCATCGGCGACGAGACCCGCCGCCTGCCGGTCGACCACCAGCCGCCCGGCGTCGAGATCGATTTCCGGCACGGCATTTTGCGTGAACGGGATGAGATAAGGTCTGCGGCCGGGCGTGCTGAGCTCGATCAGATCGCCGCCGCCGAAATCGAAGATGCCCGTGACCCGCCCGATCGCGACGCCCTGTATATCCACCGCTTCGAGACCGACCAGATCCGCATGATAAAATTCGTCTTCGTCGAGTTCTTCCGGCAATTGCGCACGGTCGATGTAGAGCGCCGTACCGTTCAGCTTCTCCGCCGCATTGCGGTCGTTCACGCCCTTGAACCGCACCACCACGACGGTTTTCGCCGGACGTATCTCAAGGATTTCCAAGCTGCGGCCGGTTTCATCGTAAAGGAGCCCGTAATCGCCGAGCGCCATGGGGTCGCCGGTGAACGTCTTGACCCGGACTTCTCCGCGCGTGCCGTGCGGCGCGCCGATCACGGCGAGCTGGACTGGATTTTCTGGTTTGGGCATGGGGTTTCCCTGTCAGCGCCAATTCTCTTGCTTGGCCTTACCCAATCCCACGCAAAACGCCAAGGGCTTCAACCACTCTGTAACAACTCCGTGGCATGGTCGAGGCTGGATTGGTGGAAAGAAACCCATGACGGCAAGACTTCCGGCAACGGAATTCCTCGTGCCAGCCCGCGCCGATCTGTTGGCAGCGCGCGAGGAATGGCTGAATTCGCTGAAGAACACCCGACGCCTGTCTGAGAACACGCTCGAAGCCTATGAGCGCGACACCAGGCAGTTCCTGCATTTTCTGACCGGCCATCTGGGCGAGCCGCCGTCGCTGAAGGATGTAAGTTCCTTGCGCGTCGCCGATCTGCGCTCCTTCCTGGCGAGCCGGCGCAATGGCGGCGCCGGCGCGCGCACGCTCGGGCGCGGCCTGGCAGGCATCCGCTCGCTGCTGCGCCATCTGGAGAAGCGCGGCCTCGCCAACGCCGCCGGTGCCGGCGCCATGCGCGCGCCGCGCCAGCCGAAATCGCTCCCCAAGCCGCTGGCCGCCGTGGATGCGAAACGCGTCGTCGAGGCGCGCGAGCAGCTTGCGGAAGAACCGTGGATCGCCGCGCGCAATGCCGCCGTGCTGACGCTTCTCTATGGCTGCGGTCTGCGCATTTCCGAGGCGCTCGGTCTTGACGGCGGCGATCTCCGCGACAGCTCCGCCCGCTCGATCGCCATTCACGGCAAAGGCGGCAAGACCCGGCTCGTGCCGCTGCTGCCGGTCGTTCACCGGGCGGCCGATGCCTACCGCCGCCTCTGCCCCTACGATCTGGCGCAGGGCACGCCGCTGTTTCGGGGCGCCAAGGGTGGAGCGCTGCAGCCGGCGATCATCCAGCGCGAGATGCAGAACCTGCGCAGCGCTCTCGGCCTGCCCGATACCGCGACGCCGCATGCGCTGCGCCATTCCTTTGCCACGCATCTCCTCGCCCGCGGCGGCGATCTGCGCACCATCCAGGAACTGCTCGGCCACGCCAGTCTCTCGACCACCCAGGTCTATACCGGTGTCGACACCGACAGGCTTCTCGAAATCTATGAAAAGGCGCATCCGCGCGCATGAAAATTCGTCAGGAAAAGACCCGTTTCGATGAAATCAGCGGCCGCTTTTGCGCCTTTTTCCAGCTGTCGTGGTAATCTGTCTCCGATGAAAAACACCTCGTTCCGCGCCCGTACTGATCGTATCGCTGATCACGCGCTCAGGCTTGTCCTTGCCTTCAACCTCCTGCTTTTCCTGTCCTTCGCCGTAGTGCTGGCGATGGCGGCGGCAGCGAGAGCGCAGGATAATGCCTGCGCCGGCAAAAATCTGATCGCCGACTTCGCCCGCGAGAACCCGAAAGAACTCGCCACGATCCGCGCGGAAGCCGCCGCCACCGCCAATGGCGATGGGCTTTTATGGAAGATCGAAAAGGACGGCGCCACTCCCTCCTATCTCTTCGGCACGATGCATCTGACCGACCCGCGAGTCGTCAATCTGCCGGCTGCAGCAAAAGAGGCCTATGACGCCTCGGCGACCATTGTCGTCGAGACGACTGAAATCCTCGATCCGAAAGCTTCGGTGAAAGCCATGGCGGAACGCCCCGATCTCATGATGTTCACCGACGGCAGAACACTCGACAAGCTCCTGCCCGCCGACAAGATCGACGAGGTCCGCACCGCGCTCGCCAGGCGCGGTATCCCGTTTTCAGCCGTTTCCCGGATGAAACCGTGGATGCTGACCAGCCTGGTGGCGATGCCGGCCTGCGAGACGGCACGCAGGAAGACCGGCGCCGCCTTCCTCGACCTGAAGCTTGCGCAGAACGCCGAAGCTCAGGGCAAGCATCTCATGGGGCTGGAGACGGTCGTCGAACAGCTCGACGCCATGGCCGGACTGCCTCTCGATTTCCACATTCAGGGGCTGATCGAGACGCTGGCACTGGGGAGCCGCCTCAACGACGTGCACGGGACCATGCTCACGCTCTACCGGGAAGGCAACATAGGCATGATCATGCCTATGTTGCGATCGCTCGAGCCGGAGGACAGCATATCGGATGACGGCTATGCCACTTTCGAGCAGACGATGATTGAGGCGCGCAACGCCGTCATGGCCGAACGCGCGGTTCCCATCCTTGATAAGGGCGGCGCATTCATCGCCGTGGGTGCATTGCATCTGCCGGGGGAGAAGGGCCTGATCGAGCTTCTGCGCGCCAGGGACTATCGGATAAGCAAAGTGGCAGGCTCTCCGAATTAGAACCTCGCCTGGAACGAATCCGCCCCTTCCGCGTTGTTCTGACATTAACGGGGTCGTGCGATCCTGTTTTTGTTCAACCAACCGGAGGAGAGCGCGATGGTTGACCCTCTCGACCCCAATCTGCAGCCGGGGAGGCAGAATAGACCCGACGATCCCGTGCAGGAGCCGCCACGGCCTGTAAGGCGGGCGGGGCCTACCGGCAGTTACCTGCTTGCGGCGATCCTGCTCGCGATCCTCGTGATCGCTGCATATTATCTCTATTCGGGCGGCGGCCCCACTGAGGCGCCTGCGCCTCCCGAGCCTCCGGCGCCGACCGGCGAAGCACCGGCAACGCCCGCCCCCACCGAACCGGCGCCCGCAACGCCGACGCAACCCAACTGACGCGGCATTCCCGAATGCAAAAAGGCCCGGAACGTTCCGGGCCTTTGGTATTGCTGGGAAAGCCGAAGCCTTGAGGCCGTTTAAGAATGCGCTGGCGCGAGGTGGCTGGCGGTGGCTTCGAGAACCGGAGCGCAGCAGACATCAGGTTCGTGGGCACCGGAAGTGCAGAAGACGCCGCCAACCACCTCGCGCCAGCAGCACTATCGAACGGTCTCTCAGATGTGGATCGGCTTGAAGAATGTGCCGAGCGCCGCTTCGCGCACCGCCTCCGACATCGTGGGATGCGCGTGGCAGGTGCGCGCCAGATCTTCCGACGAGCCACCGAATTCCATCAGCACGGCCAGCTCGTGGATCATCTCGCCCGCATTGTAGCCGAGGATATGCGCACCGAGCACCCGGTCCGTCGCCTTGTCGGCGAGGATCTTGACGAAACCGTCCGTGTGCAGCATCGCCCGGGCACGGCCATTGGCGGTGAAGGGGAACTTGCCGACCTTGTAGTCGATGCCCGCGGCCTTCAGCTCCTCCTCGGTCTTGCCGACGGAGGCGACTTCCGGCTGCGTGTAGACGACGCTCGGGATGACATCATAATTCACATGGCCCGCCTGGCCGGCGATGATCTCGGCGACGGCGACGCCCTCGTCTTCCGCCTTGTGCGCCAGCATCGGCCCTGCCACCACGTCGCCGATGGCATAGATGCCCGGCACGCTGGTCTGCCAGTGGTCGTTGATCACCACGCGGCCGCGCTCGTCGAGCACCACGCCCGCGGCTTCAAGCCCCAACCCGTCCGTATAGGGCCTGCGGCCGGTCGCCACCAGGACGGCATCGGCCTCGATGGTCTCGGCATCGCCACCCTTGACCGGCTCGAGGGTGACCTTGGCGCCCTTGCCCGTCTTCTCGACACCCGTCACCTTCGCGCCGAGCTTGAATTCGATCCCCTGCTTCTCCAGCATGCGCTGGAACTGGCGGGAAACCTCGCCGTCCATCGGCCCGAGAATCTTGTCGAGGAACTCGACCACTGTCACCTTCGCGCCGAGGCGGGACCAGACCGAGCCGAGCTCCAGCCCGATCACGCCGCCGCCGACAACCACGAGACTGCCCGGAACCTTGCCGAATTCCAGCGCGCCGGTCGAAGAGACGATCACCTTCTCGTCGAATTGGACATCGACACCGGGAATGCCGGCCACATCCGAGCCGGTGGCGATGATGATGTTCTTCGCCTCGACCTCATGCACCGTACCGTCGTCGGTCGTTACCGACAGCTTGCCCTCGCCCAGCACCTTGCCGGTGCCGATGAACGTATCGATCTTGTTCTTCTTGAACAGGAACTCCACGCCGTTGACGTTGGCCTTGACCGTCGCATCCTTGTGCGCCTGCATCTTTTCCAGATTGAGCTTCGGCGTGCCGACCTCGACGCCGAGCGTATCGAAGGAATGGCCGGCCTCGGCAAAGATTTCCGAAGCATGCAGCAGCGCCTTCGACGGTATGCAGCCGATATTGAGGCAGGTGCCGCCGAAGGTCTTGCGCTTCTCCACCACGGCTACCTTGAGGCCGAGCTGTGCGGCCTTGATGGCTGCGACATAACCTCCGGGTCCGGTTCCGATGACGACGACGTCGTAAGACATTGAGATGATCCTTTTCTGAGCATGATCCCGAAAAGTTGCAGGCTTTTCGGACAAGATTATGCGGCTGGAAACCTGCGCCTGTTACTCTTCGTGCGCGCAGTCCCTAAAACGGAAGACGTCCCATGACAGCGGCTCGGCGGGCTTGGCCGGGCCGAAATCGAAGGAATCGAGAGAACCGGCAAGATCGGGGAAGAGCAGGGCCTGCGCCGCCGGCTCCTTCGCCTTCGGCAGAAGGTCGGCTTCCGCCCCTTCCTTGAGCGCGTAGATGACGCCCTGCCAAAGCGTGCAGTCCTCCAGCTCCTCACCGGTAGCGTCGCCATCCGGGCAATTGTACATGATGAGGCCGTTCGGACGCTCGACACCCTCGGTCCACATCACCACGCCGTCGAGCTTGAAGGCCTTCTTCTGCGCATCACCCTCACCAGGGCCGTTTTCAGTGATGGTGAACTCGTTGGAGGTAACGGCGGGCACGTCTTCCGGCATCGGCTTGAAGGTGAGCGTGTAGTGATCGTCCCGATCGGCGTAGATCGCGCGATCCTGCGTGCAGGCGGCATAGGCGGAAAATGGTGAGGCGAAACCGGCGCTCAACATCGCCATGAATGCCGCCCTGGAAGTAAGCTGTCGCATGCCCTTTCGCTCCGCCCTTGCCGCAAATCTGATGTCGGACCGGACCGTCGGCGGACGATCCGGTCCAATATCATTACAGGTCGAGAACCAGGCGCTCCGGATCTTCCAGCGTTTCCTTGACGCGCACAAGGAAGGTGACCGCTTCCTTGCCGTCGACGATGCGGTGATCGTAGGAAAGCGCCAGATACATCATCGGGCGGATGACGATCTGCCCGCCGACGACCACCGGACGCTCCTGGATCTTGTGCATGCCGAGGATGCCCGACTGCGGCGCGTTGAGGATCGGCGTCGACATCAGCGAACCATAGACGCCGCCGTTGGAGATGGTGAAGGTGCCGCCCTGCATGTCCGCCATGGAGAGCTGGCCGTCACGCGCCGCCTTGCCGAGCCGGCCGATTTCCTTCTCGATCTCGGCAATCGACATTTCGTCCGCATTGCGCACGACGGGAACCACCAGTCCCTTGTCGGTGCCCACCGCGACGCCGATATGGCAATAATTCTTATAGATGAGATCGGTGCCGTCGATCTCGGCATTGACCGCCGGAATTTCCTTCAGCGCATGGGTCACCGCCTTGGTGAAGAAACCCATGAAGCCGAGCTTGACGCCGTGCTTCTTCTCGAAGAGCTCCTTATAGCGGTTGCGCAGATCCATCACCGGCTTCATGTCCACCTCGTTGAAGGTGGTCAGCATCGCCGCCGTGTTCTGCGCATCCTTCAGGCGCTTCGCGATGGTCTGGCGCAGGCGGGTCATCTTGACCCGCTCCTCGCGGCTTTCGTCATCGGCGGCGGACGGCGCGCGGGCCGCCTTCGGCGCTTCTGCCGGCTGGGCGGCGGGGATACCCTTCGACAGGGCCTCGAGCACATCGCCCTTCAACACCTGGCCGCGCTTGCCCGTGCCCTCCACCTGATCGGCCGAAACACCAGCTTCCGCGAGAGCCTTGGCGGCGGATGGAGCGGGAGCCATGGCCGGGCCGGAAGCAGCTGCAGCAGCCGGCTTGGCCGCCTCGGCCTTCGGAGCCTCGGCGGCTGCCGGTTCTTCCTTTTTCGCCGCCGGAGCGGCCGCGGCGCCACCGGCCTCGATCATGCCGAGCAGCGCGCCCACCTCGACCGTGTCGCCTTCCTTGGCGCTGATCTCGCCCAGCGTTCCGGCGGCGGGCGCCGGAACCTCGACCGTTACCTTGTCGGTTTCGAGTTCGACCAGCGGTTCATCGACGGCGATGGCATCGCCCGCCTTCTTGAACCATTTTCCGATGGTTGCCTCGGTAACGGATTCCCCGAGGGTGGGAACGCGGATTTCGGTCGCCATGATCTTGCTCTTCCGTTGGTGATCAGTCTGTTCGGTTGGGTTAGGAGCCTAGAGCATCTTCGAGGAATGCTTCAAGCTGCGAGAGATGCTTCGACATCAGGCCGGTCGCCGGCGAGGCTGCGGCCGGACGTCCTGTATAGCGGACCCGCTGATGCTTGGCGTCGATATGGGCAAGGACCCATTCGAGATAGGGATCGATGAACGACCAGGCGCCCATGTTCTTCGGCTCTTCCTGGCACCACACCATCTCCGCGCCGCGGAACCGCGAAAGCTCCGTGATCAGCGCCTTGGCCGGGAACGGATAGAGCTGCTCCAGGCGCAGGAGATAGATATCGTCAATGCCGCGCTTCTCGCGTTCCTCGTAAAGATCGTAATAGACCTTGCCCGAGCACATCACGACGCGACGGATCTTCGAATCCTTCTGCAGCTTGATCGGCTGGTCCTTCAGATATTGCGCATCGTCCCACAAAAGCCGGTGGAACGAGGATTCGCCCGACATCTCGGCAAGCGTCGAAACCGCACGCTTGTGGCGCAACAGCGACTTCGGCGTCATCAGGATCAGCGGCTTGCGGAAATCGCGCTTCATCTGGCGGCGCAGGATATGGAAATAGTTGGCCGGCGTCGTAACGTTGGCCACCTGCATATTGTCTTCGGCGCACATCTGCAGCCAACGTTCCAGACGGGCGGAGGAATGCTCCGGTCCCTGTCCCTCATAGCCATGCGGCAGCAGGCAGACGAGACCGGACATGCGCAGCCACTTGCGCTCGCCCGACGAGATGAACTGGTCGAAGACGACCTGTGCGCCATTGGCGAAATCGCCGAACTGCGCTTCCCAGAGCGTCAGCGCCCGCGGTTCCGACAGCGAATAGCCATATTCGAAGCCGAGCACCGCCTCTTCCGAAAGCATCGAGTTGATGACTTCGTAGAGCGCCTGCCCCTTCTGCAGATTGTTGAGCGGGATGTAGCGCTGCTCGTTCTCCTGATCATAGAGAACGGAGTGGCGCTGCGAGAACGTTCCGCGCTCGACGTCCTGACCCGACAGGCGGACCGGATGGCCTTCGATGGCCAGCGACCCGAAGGCAAGCGCCTCACCCGTCGCCCAATCGATGCCCTCGCCCGTCTCGATCATCTTGGCGCGGTTGTCGAGAAAGCGTTGGATGGTGCGGTGGGCGCGGAAATCGGACGGCACTTCGACCAGCTTCTTGCCGATCTCCTTCAGCGTCTTGATCGGCACCGCCGTCTTGCCGCGGCGCTGCTCGTCCTCATTGTCCGCCTTGCGGAGACCTGTCCAGGCCCCGTCCAGCCAGTCGGCCTTGTTCGGCTTATAGCTCTGGCCTGCCTCGAACTCGGCGTCGAGATTCGAGCGCCACTCGGCCCGCATCTTCTCGATCTCGGCCTCGGTGACCACGCCTTCCGCGACCAGCTTATCCGAATAAAGCTGCACGGTCGTCTTGTGGCCGCGGATGGTCTTGTACATCAGCGGCTGCGTGAATGCCGGCTCGTCGCCTTCGTTGTGGCCGAAGCGGCGATAGCAGAACATGTCGATGACGACGGGCTTGTGGAAGATCATGCGGAACTCGGTTGCAACCTTCGCCGCATAGACCACCGCTTCCGGATCGTCGCCATTCACATGGAAGATCGGCGCCTCGACCATCTTCGCCACATCCGAAGGATAGGGCGAGGAGCGCGAGAAGCGCGGATTGGTCGTGAAGCCGATCTGGTTGTTGATGATGAAATGCACCGTACCGGCAACGCGATGCCCCTTGAGGCCGGAAAGCCCGAAGCATTCCGCCACGACACCCTGGCCGGCAAAGGCCGCATCGCCATGAAGCAACAGCGGCAGCACCTTGGCGCGTTCGCTGAGCGGCACCACCTCGTCGCGGTTGCGGCCGACGAGCAGGTCCTGCTTGGCGCGAGCCTTGCCCATCACCACCGGATTGACGATCTCGAGATGCGAGGGGTTCGCCGTCAACGATAGGTGCACCTTGTTGCCGTCGAACTCGCGGTCCGAGGACGCGCCGAGATGGTATTTCACGTCGCCCGAGCCTTCCACGTCGTCGGGCGTATAGGAACCACCCTTGAACTCGTGGAAGATGGCGCGATGCGGCTTGCCCATGACCTGGGAGAGCACGTTCAGGCGGCCGCGATGCGCCATGCCGAGCACGATTTCCTTCATGCCCATCTGGCCGCCACGCTTGACGATCTGCTCCAGCGCCGGGATCAGCGATTCACCGCCATCGAGACCGAAGCGCTTCGTGCCCTTGTACTTGACGTCGATGAACTGCTCGAAGCCCTCAGCCTCGATCAGCTTCGACAGAATCGCCTTCTTGCCTTCCTGCGTGAAGAAGACGCCCTTGTCCGGGCCTTCGATACGCTCCTGGATCCAGGCCTTCTCGGCCGGATCGGAAATATGCATGAATTCGACGCCGATGGTCGAACAATAGGTGCGCTTCAGGATCTCGAGCATCTGCGGGATCGTCGCATATTCGAGACCCAGCACATTGTCGATGAAGATCTTGCGATCGTAATCATCAGGCGTGAAGCCATAGGCCTCGGGCGCCAGCTCGTTATAATCCTCCGGCGGCTCGGCAAGGGCCAGCGGGTCGAGCTTGGCATGCAGATGACCGCGCATGCGATAGGCGCGGATCATCATGATCGCGCGGACGCTATCCCTCGCCGCGTTCGTGATTTCAGCTTCCGTCAGCGCCGGCGCAGCCGCGCCATTGGCTGGCTTCGCCGCCTTGGCCTTCAGCTTGTCGGCGATGTGCTTCTCGACCTCGCCCCAATTGCCGTCGAGGGCGGAAACGAGCTCGCCATTGGCGACGACGGGCCAGTTCGGCTTCGCCCAGGAAGCACCCTTGGCGTTCTTCCTGACATCCTCGGCATTGTCGCGAAGATTGGCGAAGAAATCCCGCCACTGCGGATCGACCGATGTCGGGTCGTCCTCATATTTCGCATAGAGTTCCTCGATATAGTCGGCATTGCCGCCATAGAGGAATGACGTGAGGGCGAAAACGTCGTTGGCTTGTTCCTGCCTTGCCATGTATCCTGCCGGAGTGTCCGCTCCGTCTCCTTTAGCCGCGTCTAGGGCATTCCTTGCCGGAAGCAGGCCGAACGGCCTGCCTCCTCTTTTTCTCCAAACCGCGCCGGACATTGCGTCCGGCTGCGATGATCAGCCTTTCAGCACCTCGACGAGGGTCTTGCCGAGCTGTGCCGGCGACGGGGAAACGCGGATGCCCGCCGATTCCATCGCCGCGATCTTGTCTTCCGCGCCGCCCTTGCCGCCGGAAATGACCGCGCCGGCATGGCCCATGGTGCGTCCGGGAGGCGCCGTGCGGCCCGCGATGAAGCCAACCATCGGCTTCTTGCGGCCCTTCTTGGCCTCGTCCTTCAGGAACTGCGCCGCGTCCTCTTCCGCCGAGCCGCCGATCTCGCCGATCATCACGATCGACTTGGTCTCGTCGTCGGCAAGGAACATCTCGAGCACGTCGATGAATTCCGTGCCCTTGACCGGGTCGCCGCCGATGCCCACCGCCGTCGTCTGGCCGAGACCTTCGTTCGACGTCTGGAACACTGCCTCATAGGTAAGCGTGCCCGAGCGCGAAACAACTCCCACCGAACCCTTCTTGAAGATATTGCCCGGCATGATGCCGATCTTGCACTCTTCCGGGGTCAGTACGCCGGGGCAGTTCGGGCCGATGAGGCGCGACGAAGACTTGTCCAGACGCGCCTTGACCTTGACCATGTCCATGACGGGAATGCCTTCGGTGATGCAGACGATCAGCGGGATCTCGGCCTCGATCGCCTCGATGATCGCGGCGGCGGCCCCTGCAGGCGGAACATAGATGACGGAAGCGTTGGCGCCCGTCTTCTCCTTGCCCTCAGCGACCGTGGCGAAGATCGGCAAGGTTTCGCCCTTGCCACCGGTCCAGGTTTCACCACCCTTCTTCGGGTTGATGCCGCCGACCATCTGCGTGCCATAATAGGCAAGCGCCTGCTCGGTGTGGAAGGTGCCGGTCTTGCCGGTAAGACCCTGCACGAGGACCTTGGTGTCCTTGTTGACGAGAATGGACATGCCTTAGTTCCCCTTCACTGCCGCGACGATCTTCTGCGCCGCATCGTCGAGATCGTCGGCCGAAATCACGTTGAGGCCGCTCTCGTTGATGATCTTCTTGCCGAGTTCGACATTGGTGCCTTCCAGGCGCACGACCAGCGGCACCTTGAGGCCCACTTCCTTGACGGCCGCGATCACGCCTTCGGCAATCACATCGCATTTCATGATGCCGCCGAAGATATTGACGAGAATGCCTTCGACTGCCGGATCGGCCGTGATGATCTTGAATGCCGCCGTCACCTTCTCCTTGGAAGCGCCGCCGCCGACATCGAGGAAGTTCGCCGGCTCGGCGCCGTAGAGCTTGATGATGTCCATCGTCGCCATGGCAAGGCCCGCGCCATTGACCATGCAGCCGATATTGCCGTCGAGCGCCACATAGGCGAGGTCGTATTTGGACGCCTCGATCTCCTTCTCGTCCTCTTCCGTCGTATCGCGCAGTTCCACGACATCGGGATGACGGAAGAGCGCGTTGTTGTCGAAGGAGACCTTGGCGTCGAGAACGCGCACATGGCCGTCCTTCATGACGATCAGCGGATTGATCTCGAGAAGGCTCATGTCCTTCTCGGTGAAGGCCTTGTAGAGGACCGGGAAGAGCTTCAGCCCATCCGCGCGTGCGTCGCCTTCAAGCTTCAGCGCATCGGCGAGCTTGGCGGCGTCTTCATCCGTAACACCCGTTTCCGGGTTGATGGCGAGCGTCACGATCTTTTCAGGCGTTTCTTCGGCAACCGCCTCGATATCCATGCCGCCTTCCGTCGAGACGACGAAAGCCGGGCCGCCGACGGTACGGTCAATCAGGATCGACAGATAGAGCTCACGATCGATATCGGCGCCGTCCTCGATATAGAGGCGGTTCACCTGCTTGCCGGCGGGGCCGGTCTGCTTGGTGACGAGCGTCGAACCGAGCATTTCCTTGACGTTGGCGACCACCTCGTCGACGGATTTCGCCAGCCGTACGCCGCCCTTGGCGTCGGGTCCGAGCTCCTTGAACTTGCCCTTGCCGCGGCCGCCGGCATGGATCTGGCTCTTGACCACATAGAGTGGGCCGGGAAGCGTCTTCGCCCACTCTTCCGCCTGCTCGACGGAATAGACGGCCACGCCATTGGCGATAGGCGCGCCGTAGGAGTGGAGCAGGCGCTTGGCCTGATATTCATGAATGTTCATACGGATGTCCTCTCGGATACTCCTGCTCCGCTATCAGCGGAACGTTTCCAAATGATGGAGGAATGAAACCGATCGTGACGCAACCCATCACGATCGGTTGAAAATCCCTATTTGAGGTTCGGTGCGATACCGATGCAGGCTTCGCAGAGCCCGGCGACGGAGGCCACCGACTTCTCGAAATCCTTCTGCTCGCTCTTGTCGAGATCGATCTCGATCACCCGCTCCACGCCATTGGCGCCGATGACGACGGGAACGCCGACATACATGTCCTTGACGCCGTACTGGCCCGAAAGATGGGCGGCGACCGGAAGCACGCGCTTCTTGTCCTTGAGATAGGCTTCCGCCATCTGGATGGCCGAAGCGGCCGGCGCATAGAAGGCAGAGCCCGTCTTCAGGAGACCGACAATCTCCGCGCCGCCGTCGCGGGTGCGCTGGATGATCTTGTCGAGCTTCTCCTGGGAGGTCCAGCCCATCTTGACGAGATCGGGGAGCGGAATGCCCGCGACCGTCGAATAACGCGCCAGCGGCACCATGCTATCGCCATGGCCGCCGAGCACGAAGGCCGTCACGTCTTCGACCGACACGTCGAATTCCTCGGCGAGAAAATAGCGGAAGCGGGCCGAGTCGAGCACGCCGGCCATGCCGACCACCTTGTTCTTCGGCAGGCCGGAGAATTTCTGCAACGCCCAGACCATCGCGTCGAGCGGATTGGTGATGCAGATGACGAATGCGTCCGCGGCATATTTCTTGATGCCGGCGCCTACCTGCTCCATCACCTTCAGATTGATGCCAAGCAGGTCGTCACGACTCATGCCGGGCTTGCGCGGCACGCCGGCGGTGACGATCACGACATCCGCGCCTTCGATGGCGGCGTAGTCATTCGCGCCGACGAACTTGGCGTCGAAGCCGTCGACGGGAGACGACTCGGCGATATCCAGGCCCTTGCCTTGCGGAGTGCCTTCGGCGATATCGAACAGGACAACGTCCCCGAGCTCCTTGAGGCCGGCCAAATGGGCGAGCGTGCCGCCGATCATGCCAGCGCCGATGAGGGCAATCTTGTTGCGTGCCATGCTGGTTTTCTTCCCTGAACTGTGGTGCCAAGAAACGCTTAAAGCCATCCGGCGACATCCCGAAACGCCCCAGCGCTGCAAGGTCGGATATGCCCGTTTCAAAAATAACTCAACCGATTCTTTTCTTGCCAATAGATTCAATCGTTTAGATTTATAATTTCTTACGTAAACGTCAATTGAATTTGACAAGAGCAATGGCGGAATAGCCCAGTGTAATGGAAATGTTGAATTCCTGGAGTTGTCATCCTCGGGCTTGACCCGAGAATGACGCTGTGGGGTTCGGGAGTGCCTACACGCCAGTCACAGCACCATCGGAGGCAGCACGCGGATCCCCCTCCTCGGCGGCTTTCAGATATTCCGCGCTCTGCATTTCGAATAGCCGCGAGGTAGTGCGGTCGAACTCAAAGGCTTCCGTGCCTGACGGCGCCGAATAGAGCTTTTCCGGCGCTGCCTCGGCTGAGATCACGAGCCGCGCATGGTGGTCGTAAAGCGTATCGATCAAAAGAATGAAGCGTTTCGCCTCGTTGCGACGCGAATAGTCGAGCGCCGGAACATCGTCGATGAAGATCGTTTGATAGCGCCGGACGATCGCCATGTAATCGGAAGCGCCGAGCGGCCTGGAGCAGAGATCGGCGAACGAGAAGCGGGCTGCATTGCCGGCCGCGCGCGGTATCGGCACCTCGTGTCCCTTGATGGTAAGGACATCGGAACGCTCTTCCACCCCGTCCTTCACGATCTCCCAGGCAATATCCATCTGCCGCTGCGCCGTATCCCCAAGCGGCGTCACATAGACGGGCTGGCGGTTCAGCTTTTCGAGGCGGTAATCCGTGCGGGAATCGAGATTGACCACATCGACGTGCCACCTCAGGAGATCGATGAAGGGCAGGAAGAGCTGCCGGTTGAGCCCGTCGCGGTAGAGGTTGTCCGGCTTGACGTTCGATGTCGCCACCAGCACCACGCCACGCACGAAGAGCGCACTGAAGAGCCGTGACAAGATCATCGCATCGGTGATGTCGGTCACCGTGAACTCGTCGAAGCAAAGCACCCAGGCCGCCTCCGCCAGGGCGTCGGCGACCGGCGGAATGGGGTCTTCCTGCTTGGTCTCGCCCCTCTTGAAGGCCTGCCGGTGGGCATGGATGCGTTCATGCACATCGGCCATGAAGTCGTTGAAATGCGCCCGCCGCTTGCGTTTGACCGGCACCAGAGCGTGGAACATGTCCATCAGCATGGTCTTGCCGCGGCCGACCTCACCATAGACATAGAGGCCCTTGACCGGCTCCCGGTTCGCGGTCTTGCGGCCGAACAGCCATCCCAGCGCGCTCGATTTCTTGGAAAGCCGCTTTTCGCCGAGTTCCTCGATCAGCCGGTCGAACCGGTCGGCGAGCGCCAGCTGCGCCTGATCGGGATCGACCTCGCCGGCGGCCGCCATCGCATCGTAGTGCTCGCGCACGGAAGGAAATGCCTTCAGCTTCTCATCAAAAGACATTTCTGCCTGGTCCGCAATTTACCGATATTGCACAGCTGATCTGGGATTCAGGTCAGGGCAATGCCCGCTCTCACCTGAATCGGTTAGCGCGAGAGGCTGATGGCCTGCCCATTGCTGGTCTGTCCATCGAAGCGGCCTTCGCCGGACGAATAGAGCTGCGCCACCGTACCGCCGGAAGCATCGTAGAAGACGAGCTGCTTGCCGTTGACCGACCAGGAAGCGAGATTTGCCAGATCGCCCGGGCAGCGGAGCGGGCCGGCGCGGTAACCCTGGCCGAATTTCGTCTGCGGCGTCGCCACCTTGCAGTTCTGGCCGGCAACGGAAGCCGTCCAGACGCCGGCGACGCTGCCGGCCGTAAGATCCGGCGCACCGGCCGGCGGCACATTGGCCATCTGCGTGCCATCCTGGCCCGGAAGCGTGCCGTCCTGCGCGCCGCCGGGCGCGGCGGGAAACTGGGACGCGTTGGGAGCCGGCAGTGCGCTCTGCTGCACCTGGCCCGTCGGAGCCGGACGAAGCGGCGATGGCGGAGGAGAGGGCGAAACCGTATCGAGATTGCCGAGCCGCGCGCTCTGGCACCCGGCAGCAAGGATGGCTACCGACGCAAGGCTCATCAGACCCGTTTTCGAAATTCCCATGATTGTCTCCATCTGCACAGGCGGGTCTCGTATTCCCGGCGCTGCTTCTGGTCAATATGCTAGAGCACGATCCTGCAAAGTTGCTGACTTCTGGATAAGACCGTGCCACTAGTCGCCCGAAAATCGAAATCGATTCCAAGCCGATGCGTAGTGATAAAATGGTGATGTTGACGAAAATGCAACCGCGCACGGGGTTTTTCGCTCCGATAGCCATATTTCATACCGCGATCGGATCAAAAAATCCCGCGACTGGGACAAGGATGTCACACCTCGGCGCTGATCGGCCCCGTCCGCAAAGCGGATGCGGAACCGCAACCCGCGATTAGGCATCAGGGGGTCAGGACCCGTTAATCCGGTCGAATCGTATTCAGCTATCCGAGAACCGGCGACGGGTTATTCCGACGCCGGGCCAATGGAAATCATTGCGCATATCCAAAGCATGATCCCGAAAAACTGCAGGCTTTTCCGGTAAGATCATGCAGCTAAAGACGCGCTTACTTGATGACCTTGGTCGCGCGGTCGACCAAGGTCTGCGGCAGTTCCACACCCATCTTCTTGGCGGCGACGAGATTGACGACGAGATCGGTGCCCGCGGCGATCTTGACCGGGATATCGCCCGGCTTTTCGCCGTTCAGGATACGGGCGACAACGGCGCCGGTCTGCTTGCCGACATCATGATAGTTGAAGCCCAGCGCCGCGATCGCACCGCGATTGACGGAATCCGTGTCGGCCGTGAAAAGCGGGATCTTGTTCTCCTCGGCAACCGCCACGGCCGCCTCCAGCGCCGAAACAATGGTGTTGTCGGTCGGGACATAGATGATGTCGGCACGCCCGACGAGGGCGCGCGCCGCGCCCTGCACGTCGGCGGAACGGGTGGCAGTCGATTCAACCACGCTGAGGCCGGATTTCTCGGCGGCTTCCTTCAATGCGGCGAGGAGCGAGACGGAATTGATCTCGCCGGAATTGTAGAGAAAGCCGATGGTCTTGGCTTCCGGCAGGATTTCCTTGATCAGCGTGACATGATCGGCCACCGGCGACATGTCGGAAAGGCCGGTCACATTGCCGCCGGGCTTCTCGAAATCCTTGACCAGCTGCGCGCCGATGGGATCGGAGACGGCGGTGAACACGACAGGTATCTCCCGTGTTGCCGAAACCACCGCCTGGGCCGAAGGGGTGGAGATCGGCACGATCACATCCGGATTGTCGCCAATGAACTGCCGGGCGATCTGGGCCGCGGTGCCGGCATTGCCCTGGGCTGACTCATAGATGAACTTGAGATTTTCGCCTTCCTTGAAGCCGGCCTCGGCCAGAGCTTCCTTCACGCCGTCGCGCGTGGCGTCGAGTGCGGGATGCTCGACAATCGCCGTCACGGCCACGGTCACATCCTTCGCCAAAGCTGATGTTGCAAGTGCGGTGGCGGCAAGAAGCGCCAATACAATCGAACGCATGAAAATCTCCCTGTTAGCGTATCGAAGCGTCTTTGTTTCACGAAGCCCGTGGAAAAACAGTTCCTGCTTTTCCGGGAAAGCCGCTCCGCATTCCCTGGACCTGGTTAGTTAATCCGGCTCATGAAATCAACGCGCCGTCTAGGACGCTGCGGTTCATTCGTTCCCCCGGTTTTTGGGAGTATCTTTACGCGAGCAGATTTTGTCATGCAAATAATACGAAGCGGCGGATGATACGAAAGGCTAAGTTCTTGGAAGAGCAGTAGAGCGCCCAGAACAAACCCGGAGAATGTGGTGATCCCGACAGGATTCGAACCTGTGACCCTCAGATTAGGAATCTGATGCTCTATCCTACTGAGCTACGGGACCACTCTCTTGCTCATCTGGCCGCGTTCATGCGGCGGCCGAATGAGGGGCTGCCAAGGCCCAAGCGACACATACTGGTTTTCGCCGCGTTAGCCAAGCCTGTAGGCGCTCGAGATTTTCCGGCGATCAGTCAGGCAGCGAGCGCGGTTTCAGCCAGCGTCACCCAATAGCTGATGCCGTGCGGGATGGCGTCGTCGTTGAAATCATAGGCGGGGTGGTGCAGCCCGGCGGTCTCGCCATTGCCGATGAAGATGAAGGCGCCGGGGCGCGCCTCGAGCATATAGGAGAAATCCTCCCCACCCATCATCGGCGCAATCGTCGGGTCGACATTGGTATCGCCGGCCACCTTGCGCGCGACACCCGCGGCGAAATCGGTCTCGCCGTCGTGGTTGAAGGTCACGGGATAATTGCGGTGGTAGCTGACATCGATCTCTGTCCCGGTGGCGGTGGCGATCGCGGCCGCATGGCTGCGCACCCGGCTCTCGGCGAAATCGCGCATTTCCGTGTCGAGTGTGCGCACGGTGCCGGCGAGCTCCGCTGTTTCGGGGATGACGTTATAGGCTTCACCGGCGTGGAATTTGGTAACGGAGACGACCAGTGCATTGAGCGGATCGGCCCCACGCGAAACGATGCTCTGCAGGATGGTGACAAGCTGCGAGCCAGCGACGATCGGGTCAATCGTGCGATGCGGTTGCGCCGCATGGCCGCCTCGGCCCTTGATTCGGATGGTGAATTCGTCGGTAGCCGCCATGATCGGGCCCTTACGAATGGCGAACGATCCCACCGGAATGCCCGGCATGTTGTGCATTCCGTAGACTTCCCTGATGCCGAAGCGCTCCATCAGCCCGTCCTTCACCATGGCAAGCCCGCCGGCGCCGCCTTCCTCCGCCGGCTGGAAGATTACCGCGACCGAACCGCTGAAATTGCGCGTCTCGCAGAGATATTGCGCAGCCCCCAGGAGCATGGCGGTGTGGCCGTCATGGCCGCAGGAATGGGCGCGCCCCCTGGTCCGCGACATCCATGGCTTGCCCGAGGTCTCGGTGATCGGCAGGGCGTCCATATCCGCCCTGAGACCAATCGTGCTCCCATCTCCCTGCCGCCCGCGAATGATGCCGACGACGCCGCTGCGGCCGATACCGGTCTCAACCATATCGCAGCCGAACGCCTTGAGCTTCTCCGCGACGAAACGCGCGGTTTCGTGGACGTCGTAAAGCAGTTCCGGATTCTCGTGGATATGGCGGCGCCATTTCGACACTTCCTCCTGCATTTCGACGGCACGGTTCAACAAGGGCATTGGCTATTGGCTCCGGCTTGGGAATTCCGGGGGGCATCCGGAACGGGATCATGAATAATGAGGTTATGACGTTTCGGTGAAGTGCGGCAATGGCTCTTTGCCTTTTCTCCGCCACATGGGATAGATAAGGCCATTGCAGTTCGGCGTGAAGTGTCTTTAATCCATTGTGTGCCGGGTATGGCGGCGGCGCCGTTTTTTGAGGCGAACCCACAGGGGTTTCCTTCCTGTTGGGCAGGATAGGGCAAAAATTGGTTCCGAATTCGAAAGTGCGAGAGAAATGTCTAGACTTCTGACGATCTGGATGATGGCCGTGATGTTTGCAGGGGCGGGAATAGCTTCCGCTTCCGCCACTCCCTCCATTACGGTCGATGTCGGATCCGGCAAGGTGCTGTCGCATGAGGATGCTTTCGCGCGCTGGTATCCGGCGTCGCTGACCAAGCTGATGACGGCCTATGTGGCCTTCCGGGCGCTCGCCAGCGGTCAGGTGACGCTGGATTCGCCGGTGCGCATGACCCTCAACGCCTCCAAGGAACCGCCGAGCAAGATGGGCTACAAGCCCGGCTCGGTGATGACGCTCGACACCGCGCTCAACATCATGCTGGTCAAATCGGCCAATGACGTGGCGGTCGCCGTCGGCGAGGCGATCGGCGGCACGGAGGCGGGCTTTGTCCAGCGGATGAATGCCGAGGCACAGCGTCTCGGCATGTTCGGCTCGCACTTCGCCAATCCGAACGGCCTGCACGACCCCGACAATTATTCGACGGCGCGCGATCTGGCCGTACTGGCGACGCAGATCCGTCGCGAATTCCCGCAATATGCACATTATTTCGCGACCGAGGCGATCGATCCCGGCAAGGGCAAGAAGATCCAGGCCAACTACAACATCCTGCTCGGCCGTTTCGACGGCGCGGACGGCATGAAAACCGGCTTCGTCTGCGCATCCGGCTTCAATCTCATCGGCTCCGCCACCCGCAACGGCCGCACGATCGTCGCCGTCGTACTAGGCGAATCCCGGCAGGAGACCCGAGCGGCGAAGGCGGCGCAGCTTATCGCCGATGGTTTCCGGATGAATGGCGCCAGCGCGCCGACACTGGCGACGCTTCGCCCCTATGGCGCCAATCTCGCGCAGGCGACGAACATGCGTGCCGCGCTCTGCAACCAGCAGGCGCTCGCCGACCGCTGGGACGGCCGTGACGTCGAGGGCAAATTGAAGATCAATTCCCCCTATATCACCGCGATGACACGCGAGCCGAGGGCTGTGCAGGTTGGCCTCGTTGCGGCCGCCCCCGTCGCCAAGCCGGGCGCTATCGATATTACGCAGGTCCCTGTTCCACTGCCGCGGCCGAACCGTCTTCCTGCCTCGACACAGGCTGCCGTGAACTGATGAATCTTTCCGCCCATCCCATTCCAGTCTCTGTGCTGACCGGGTTTCTCGGTTCTGGTAAGACCACGCTTCTGAATCGGCTCCTGAAGGATCCGGCCTTGAGCGACACGGCGGTGATCATCAACGAATTCGGAGATGTCGGCATCGATCACCTGCTGGTCGAGCAGTCGAGCGAAAGCATCATCGAACTTTCTGACGGCTGCCTGTGCTGCACCGTGCGCGGCGAGTTGGTCGACACGCTCGCCGGACTTGTCGACCGGCTGCAGACCGGGCGGATCAACAGGTTGAAACGCATTGTCATCGAAACGACGGGGCTCGCCGATCCGGCGCCGGTGCTGCATGCGGTGATGGGGCATCCGGTGCTGATGCAGGCCTTTCGTGTCGACGGCGTGATCACAACCATTGATGCGGTCAATGGCATGGCGACGCTCGATGCGCATCAGGAAGCGGTGAAGCAGGCGGCCGTCGCCGACCGGATCGTCATCACGAAGACAGACCTGCCGGCGGCGCGCGCCGGTCTGGGTGATCTCCGGCTCAGGCTTTCGTCCCTCAATCCGGCGGCCGATGTGATCGAAGCGGGCGACCAACGCGCCAATTATGCGGCACTGTTCGAGTGTGGACTGTACAACCCGGAAACGAAGACGGCGGATGTCCAGCGCTGGCTCAAGGCGGAAGCCTTCGAGGAAGCCGAGCACCATCATCATCATGAACAAGATCATGATCATGGGAAGCACGGCCATCACCACCACCATCATGACGTCAACCGTCACGATGCATCGATCCGCGCCTTCGCGCTGAAGCACGACAGGCCGGTGCCGTTCTCGACCTTCGAGATGTTTATCGATCTCCTGCGCTCGACACATGGCGAGAAGCTCCTGCGGGTGAAAGGCATCATCGAGATCGCTGAAGATCCTGACCGGCCCCTGGTCATCCATGGGGTGCAGCAGATATTCCATCCACCGGCGCGTCTGGCCGCCTGGCCCGGGGGCAAGCGCGAAACGCGACTGGTGATGATCACCAGGGATTTGCCGGAAAACTATGTCAGGCAATTGTTCGATGCGTTCCTGGGCAATGTCCAGATCGATACGCCGGACCGTGCGGCGCTGACGGACAATCCGCTTGCTATCCCCGGCCATTCCGTCCGCGCCTGACTCTAGCGGATCAGCCTTTACGGATCAGAAACCGGTGGCCGCCTGCAGTGGCGACCATCTCAACCAAGGCGTGGCCGCTCTCGGCGCAGAAATGCGGCATATCGATCGCCGCCAGGGGATCGCTGGTTTCAACCCACAGGCTGGCGCCGGACGGCATATCCCGCAGTTTTCGTTGTGTTTTGAGGACGGGCAAGGGACAATTCAGTCCCCTGAGATCATAAATCTCGATAGCTTTGTCGTTATCGCACCCGGATTTTGATTGTCCGGCGCGGCTTTGCCGGCCCATCAGCGACCGAAGACCTTCCACCACGGCTTTTTCGCGGATGCCGCATCGGCGGACTGAATGGCTTCCGGTGCGGGGGCAGCAGCCAGCAACTCGCTGGCGGTATTGCCTGCCGCAACGTCACCCGGAGCCTGCGTTACGGGGGCCGGTTGCGGCACGGGTCCCGCGGCCGCGGGAGCCGGCGGCATTTCTACTGGCGCCTGTTGCGGGGCTGACGCAGTGGTCTGCTGTGGTGCGGGTTGCGCAGGCATGGCCACCGGCGCGGTCGCCGGTGCCGCCGTTTTGGCGGTCATGACCGGATCAATATCCGGCGCATTCGGCTTTTCGGCGGAAGCGGGCGTCAGGGAAGGCGGCTCGCGTGAAACCCTTTCACCGCGGGCGCGGGCAGCGCTCCATGCGGAAACGAGCTGCGCCTCCGCCAGACCGGCGATGGACGGCGCCGGCGATTTCTTGCTGGCCTTGCTCTGAGCAGCCGAGAAGGCCGTTTCAAAGTTCTTCTGGTAGCTCATATAGGAGACGCGCAGCGCATCGGACTGGCCTACCGACGGACATGCGGCATCCGGGGCGATCCCCTCCGGACCGATCGCCATGTTGTTGAAGGCATAGCGCCTTTCGCAGACATCCACCTTGGGCGGAACCTTGGTGATCTCGAACAGATCATAGCCTTCCTTCAGCATCTTCCAGAAGGGATAGTTCGGGTCCTTGCGATAGCGCGCCATGTTGGCGGCCGTCATGCGGAAGGGGAAGGCCTGAATCTGGAACGCCGTCTGACCGCCGCGGAATGCGTCGCGCGCGAAAGCATAGATCTCGGCCACCTGCTCGTCCGTCATGGAATAGCAGCCCGACGAGGAACAGGCGCCATGCACCATCAGGTGCTGACCGGTGCGGCCGTTGACGCGGTCATAAGCGTTTGGAAAGCCTATATTGAAGGCGAGATAATAGCTCGATTTCGGGTTCATCTGCGCCGGGCGCACGGTATAGAACCCCTCGGGCGCCTGGCGGTCGCCCTCGATATATTTGGGACCCAGTTTGCCCGACCATTTGCAGATGTCATAGGAAGCGATGATGTCGTAACGCCCGTTGTCCTTGCGCTTCCACACCTCGAGCTGGCCTTCCTCCTTGAAGATGCGGACCATAATCGGCGAGGTGGTGGTCATCCCCTTCGCCTTCATCTTGGTGACGATCTTCTGCGGCAGCGGCTTTTCCGCTTTGGGCGAGATATCGTCGAGAGACGAGCCCTGGCACCCAGCCAGAAGGGCTGACGCCATGAGGGAAGCAAGGAGTGCGTTCTTGAGCTTCATTCGTATCAAGCCTGTGAGCGATCTTCCGCCTGTCCCGGAATCCAGGGAAATCCGCGTAACCAAAAGCCTTGCCTAGCAGCAAAACCTTTCGGCATCGTTGACGAATCCTTACCGTAACGACGACAATTCTCCCTTTACACTGATGTCATCAGTCGCCGTTTTTTGTCAACTCTCCTCTTGAAGCGGCCCTTTTATGGCAGAAGCCTGAGATGCCCGGCAAAGGGAGACCCTGATCGAAGACAGGGTTAATAGCTCGTAAAGCGGAGTTGGGTGGCCGAAGCTCTACCGCTCACAGATTACGGCCGATGGCGAGATATTTCTCGCGCCGTTCTTTTTTCAGCGTTTCGCCATCCACGCCGGCCATGGATTGGAGTGCGTTCTCGATGATCTCGCCCGTAGCGGTGATCGCCGCGTCCGGCCCACGATGGGCGCCGCCCATCGGCTCGGGGATGATCCCGTCGATGATCTTCAGCTCGAAGAGATCCTGGGCCGTGATCCGCATGGAGGTGGCGGCGTCCTTGGCGCGGGTGGAATCGCGCCACAGGATCGAAGCCGCTCCTTCCGGCGAGATCACCGAATAGATGGAGTGCTCGAGCATATAAACGCGGTTGGCGGTGGCGATCGCGATGGCGCCGCCGGAACCGCCTTCGCCGATGATGACGGAAATCATGGGAACGCGCAGATTGAGGCAGGCGGCCGTCGATCGGGCAATGGCCTCCGCCTGGCCGCGTTCCTCGGCGCTGACGCCGGGATAGGCGCCCGCCGTATCGACCAGGGTGATAACAGGCAGGCCGAAGCGGTCGGCCAGTTCCATGATGCGCACGGCCTTGCGGTAGCCCTCCGGCCGGGCCGAGCCGAAATTGTGCTTGAGGCGGGATTTGGTGTCGGCGCCCTTTTCCTGCCCGATGATGGCCACGGCCTCGCCGTTGAAGCGGGCAAAGCCCGCCTGGATCGCCTCGTCCTCGGCGAATTTGCGGTCGCCGGCGAGTGGCGTGAATTCGGTGAAGAGGCTTTTGACGTAATCCAAGCAGTGCGGACGGTCAGGATGGCGGGCGATCTGCGCCTTCTGCCAGGGCGTCAGCTTGCGATAGAGATCCTTCAACGCCTCGGCGGAGCGCTTCTCCAGGCGGGCAATCTCGTCGCCCATCTCGACGCTGCCGCTTTCCTGCGAAAGCTTCTTCAGTTCGAGGATCTGACCTTCGAGGTCGGCGACGGGTTTTTCGAAATCGAGGTAATTATACATATGGCCTGACTGTTTGTGCGCTACTTAAGTCCAAACGTGCTGGGTCTTATGAGGATCTTTCCTCGACAGCTATCCCTTACATGCCGGCTTGCCATGCAAAAAAGACGTCAAAAAGACGCCTGGCAGGCAGAAGCCGCGTTCCTCATAACGGCCACAGGCTCAATCGGCAAGCGGATGATGCTCGCTGACGAGCTGATGCAGCCTTTCCTCCAGTACATGGGTATAGATTTGCGTGGTGGAAATATCGGAATGGCCGAGCAATTGCTGCACGGCGCGCAGATCCGCTCCGTTCTGCAGGAGATGGCTGGCGAAAGCGTGTCGCAGCACATGCGGCGAAACCATGGCCGTGGCAATGCCGGCGCGGGCCGCAAGCGCTTTCAGCTCCCGCGCAAACACCTGCCGCGCCAGATGGCCGCTTTCGGAAAAGGCCGGAAACAGCCATGGATTGTCGTCGCTGCCCGGCTGGGCATCGCGTAAGGTCAGATAGCCGCTCATCGCCTCGCGCGCCTTGGCCGATAGCGGCACCATGCGCTCCTTGGAGCCCTTGCCGCGCACCAGGAGAAAACGGTGGTCGGAGCGGGCGACGCTGACGGGAAGGCCCACCAGCTCGGAAACGCGCAAGCCCGTGGCATAGAGCGTTTCGAGGAGCACATGCAGGCGCACCGCGCGCAGCCTGTCGGGGGTAGCGGGGTCCTCCGCCTCCAGCTTTGCCCGGTCGAGCAGACGGCCGACGACTTCCTCGCTCATGATCTTCGGCAGCGCGCGCTGCTTCTTCGGCGCATCGAGGATGCCGGTCGGGTCATCCTGGCGAAACCCTTCCGCATAGAGGAAGCGGAAGAACTGCCTGAGCGCGGAAAGCCGTCGCGCCTGCGAGGAGGCGGCAAAGCCGAGGCGGTTCATCTCGTCGAGATAGGCGCGGATATCGTCGGACGCGGCATCCGGCAGATTGACGCCCCGCGCGGCGATGAATTCCGCCACCGCCTCCAGATCACGGGCATAGGAGGCAAGCGTATTTTCCGCGGCGCCGCGCTCGGCGCTCATCATCTCCAGAAAATTCTCGATCGCCGCCGATGCGCGCATGGTTCACTCGGCCGCCGTGTCGGAGGAGGAGACGCTCGCCGTCGGCACGGCGGCTTGCGGCAGGGAAGTCGAGCGCGGCTTGGGCGCAAGCTTCTCAGGCGGGATGCGAATGGTCATTTCGCCGGGAACGGGCTGCACGAAAGTGACGAGCGCCACCATTCCGCCATAGACGAGAAGGGCCATGGCGGCAAGAGCAAGGAGAAGGCGCGTCAGCGTCGGCATCATTCTCTTATGATGCGCAAGTCAGGCGAATGCAAGGATGGCCGATGGCACTGCGATGCAGATATTTTCGTGATAGACATTCTTTACAAACCGATCGTTTTCATGTGGAAACGCTGGCCATGAGCACAATGGACGATCACGCGCAGCATCAAGACCAGGCAGCCCTTGTCCGGGAGCGCCTAGGCACGCGTCCGCTGGTGATCGTCGGGCTGATGGGAGCGGGGAAATCGACCATCGGCAAGAAGGTCGCGCAGCTGCTCGGCCTTCCCTTCTTCGACGCCGATAACGAGATCGAAACGGTGTCGCGGATGACGATCCCGGAGCTGTTCGAGGCCTATGGCGAGACGGAATTCCGCGATCTGGAGCGGCGCGTGATCCAGCGCATGCTCGAAGACGGGCCGATGGTGCTGGCGACGGGCGGCGGCGCCTATATGAATGCGCAGACGCGCGAGGCGATCTCCGCTTCAGGCGTTTCGGTCTGGCTCAAGGCCGATCTCGATCTCCTGATGGAACGTGTGTCGCGGCGGCAGAACCGGCCGCTGCTCAAAAACGACAATCCGCGCGGCGTCATGGAAAGGCTGATGGCCGAGCGCTACCCCGTCTATGCGCTGGCCGATCTGACCGTCACGTCGCGCGAGGAAAAGAAGGAAGTCATCGCGCAGGAGGTGATCGAGGTGCTTTCACGCCATCTCGATGCCTCCGAGCACGCCGCAACAGGAAGCATTATTTCATGACAATCGCCGCTCAATTGCCCGAGATCACAACCGTTCCGGTGTCGCTGGGCGACCGCTCCTATGACATATTGATCGGCTCCGGGCTGATCGCGCGGGCGGGCGAGGAGGTGGCCAGGCGGCTCAAGGGCGCGCGGGTCGCCATCGTCACCGACGAGAATGTCGCGGGCTTCCACCTCGATGCGCTGATGCGGAGCCTGGAAGACGCCTCGATCGCGGCGACGCCGATCATTGTCGCGCCGGGCGAGAAATCGAAGGGCTTCGCCACGCTCGAAACGGTGACCAATGCGGTGCTCGCGGCAAAGCTCGAACGCGGCGATGCGGTGATTGCGCTCGGCGGCGGCGTCATCGGCGATCTCGCCGGCTTCGTGGCCGGGATCGTGCGGCGCGGCATGGGCTTCATCCAGATGCCGACCTCGCTTCTGGCGCAGGTCGATTCCTCCGTCGGCGGCAAGACCGGCATCAACACCGCCCATGGCAAGAATCTTGTCGGCGTCTTCTATCAGCCGCAGCTCGTGCTGGCCGATACGGACGTGCTCGATACATTGAGCCCGCGAGAATTCCGCGCCGGCTATGCGGAAGTGGCGAAATATGGGCTGATAAACCAGCCGGATTTCTTCGCCTGGCTGGAGAAGAACTGGAGGCAGGTCTTCGCCGGCGGGCCCGAGCGCGGGCAAGCAATCGCCACCTCCTGCCGCGCCAAGGCTGATGTGGTGGCGCGCGACGAGCGGGAGACCGGCGACAGGGCGCTCCTCAATCTCGGCCACACCTTCGGCCATGCGCTGGAAACCGCTACGGGCTACGATTCCAGCCGCCTGGTGCATGGCGAGGGGGTTTCGATCGGCATGGTGCTGGCGCACCAGTTCTCGGCGCATATGAACCTTGCGAGCCCCGACGATACAACCCGGGTCGAAGCGCATCTGAAAGCCGTCGGCCTGCCGGTCTCGATTTCAGAGATTCCCGGCGCAATTCCGCCTGCGGAAAAGCTGATGGAATATATCGCGCAGGATAAGAAGGTATCGCGCGGCGCCCTCACTTTTATCCTGACGCGGGGTATTGGCCAGTCCTTCATCGCTAAAGATGTGCCCTCTTCAGCGGTATTGGGTTTTCTTCAGGGAAAGCAACCGACATGACACTGGCACTGTGGATCATGTGTGGCGTCATCCTGCTCTGCGTCTTCCTCTCCGCCTTCTTTTCGGGGTCGGAGACGGCGCTGACCGCGGCATCGCGCGGGCGGATGCTGACGCTGGAAAACAATGGCGAAGCGCGGGCCGGCCTGGTGCAGCGGCTCATTGCGCGCCGCGACCGGTTGATCGGGGCGCTGTTGATCGGCAACAATCTCGTCAACATCCTGGCGTCTTCGCTTACCACGAGCATCTTTCTGAGCCTGTTCGGCGATGCCGGCGTCGCCTATGCCACGCTGGCGATGACGGTCACTCTCGTGATCTTCTCCGAGGTGCTGCCGAAATCATGGGCGATCGCCAATCCCGACCGCTTCGCCATCAACGTCTCGCCTTTCATCGCCCCGATCGTCGCCGTGATCGGGCCACTGTCGAGCGGCGTCAACCGCCTCGTACGCGGGATACTGAGCCTTTTCGGGATCAATCTCGCCTCCGGCCAGTCGATGCTGACCGCTCATGAGGAACTGCGCGGCGCCGTCGAGGTGCTGCACCGCGAGGGCTCGGTGGTCAAGGCCGATCGCGACCAGCTCGGCGGTCTGCTCGACCTGCGCGAGCTGGAAGTGTCGGATGTGATGATCCATCGCACGGCGATGAGCTCGATCAATGCCGACGATCCGGCGGATTCCATCGTACGGGAAATTCTGTCGAGCCCGCATACGCGCATGCCGGTGTGGCGCGGCGATACCGACAATATCGTCGGCGTCGTCCATGCGAAGGATCTCTTGCGGGCGCTTCACGACGTCAACAATGATTTCTCGCGCATCGACATTCTGAAGCTCGCCACCAAGCCCTGGTTCGTGCCGGATACGACGACGCTGCAGGATCAGCTCAATGCCTTCCTGCGGCGCAAGGCGCATATCGCCATCGTCGTCGACGAATATGGCGACGTGCAGGGGCTGGTGACGCTTGAGGATATCCTGGAGGAGATCGTCGGCGATATCGCCGACGAGCACGACATCGAGATGCAGGGCCTGCGCCAGCAGCCGGACGGATCGCTGATCGTCGACGGTTCCCTGCCGATCCGCGATTTGAACCGGACGCTCGACTGGAACCTGCCCGACGAAGAGGCGACGACCATTGCCGGCCTCGTCATCCATGAAGCCCAGTCGATCCCTGAGGAGAAGCAGGCCTTCACGTTCTACGGCAAACGGTTCACCGTGCTGAAACGCCAAAAGAACCGTATTCTGAGATTACGGATCGTGCCGCTCGACGCCGGCGGCAAGCCGGTAAACCAGTCGGTGAGCTGATCGTGCGCTATCGGCGCGTTGCCTCTCCCGGAGCCGATGGTTCGAGCGCCAGCGCATGCACGCCGCCCTCGAGTTCGTCCTTCAGGAGCGCATTGATAGCACGATGCCGCGCAACGCGATCCATGCCGGCGAAAGCATCTGAGACGATACGCACGCGAAAATGCGTCTCGCCGGCGCCGTCGAAGGTCCCGTGATGATCGCTGCCATGATGGTGATGGCCGGCATGCAGATGACTTTCATTGATGACTTCGAGCGATTGCGGCGCGAAGACGCTTCTCAGTTTCGCCTCAATGATCGTCTGTTTTGTCGTAGACATTTGCATCTCCTGTCCCCATATACCGGTCGTCATCCCCATCGTATGCAACCGGAACTGGGTCAAATTCGCACATGATCGCGATTATTTTAGCGATTCAGCCGTTACGGTGCTCATGGGCGAAATGTCAATTCTTGTTTAGCTGAACGATCTCCCCATAATCGTGATTCGATGAAACTGAACTCAAAATATTTCGACCGCATTCGTATCCGCCCGGAAAAGGAGGCGGAGGCGAAGCCGCGCGCGCCGCAATGCCAGTGGGACGGCTGCGATGCACCGGGAACGCACCGCGCTCCCGTCGGGCGCATGCGGGAAGGTGAATATTTCCACTTCTGCATCGACCATGTGCGCCAGTACAACAAGAGCTTCAACTATTTCTCGGGCCTTTCGGACGGCGAGATCGCCCGTTTCCAGAAGGACGCCCTGACGGGACATCGCCCGACCTGGTCGGCGGCGGCTAATGCTTCGGCGCGAACGTCGCCCGATTTTGCTCAAGTGCGTTCCGGCCGCGCCGGCTATTACAACAAGGTGCGCGATCCCTTCAATCTGTTCGGAGAGACGCAGGCTCGCGCCGGCGCAACGCCGAAGATGCGCAAGCCTCGGCCGCTCGAAGCCAAGGCATTCGAAACCCTCGGCCTCAATGCAAATTCGACTGGCGATCAGATCAAGTCGCGCTATAAGGAACTGGTAAAGCTCCATCATCCGGATGCGAATGGTGGAGACCGGGGTTCCGAGGATCGGTTCCGCGAGGTGATCCAGGCTTATCAATTGCTCAAGCAGGCCGGTTTTTGCTAAAGCCACCTGAAGGATTGGGAGCCCGTTTCATGGGTGTCCCGGATTACATTTCGATTGCGTTGGAATCTGCGGCGGGCACTTTCCCTCCGCTCTGGAGGCATGATGAACAAGGTTGAACGGGATATCGCCAATCTGCCGGACAAGACGGTCAGGGTAGCTGAGGTTTTCGGCATCGATTCCGACATGACCGTGCCGGCCTATGCGGCAGGCGATGCCTATGTGCCGGAAATCGATCCGGACTATCTTTTCGACCGCCAAACGACGCTCGCCATCCTCGCGGGTTTCGCCTACAACCGGCGGGTCATGGTGGCGGGCTATCACGGCACCGGCAAGTCCACCCATATCGAGCAGGTCGCCGCCCGCCTCAACTGGCCATGCGTGCGCGTCAATCTCGACAGCCATGTCAGCCGTATCGACCTCGTCGGCAAGGACGCCATCGTCGTCAAGGATGGCATGCAGGTGACCGAGTTCAAGGACGGCATCCTGCCCTGGGCCTATCAGCACAATGTGGCGCTGGTCTTCGACGAATATGACGCCGGCCGCCCCGACGTGATGTTCGTCATCCAGCGCGTGCTGGAATCATCGGGCCGCCTGACCCTGCTCGACCAGAGCCGCGTCATCCGTCCACATCCGGCCTTCCGCCTGTTCGCCACCGCCAACACCATCGGCCTCGGCGATACGACCGGGCTCTATCACGGCACGCAGCAGATCAACCAGGCCCAAATGGACCGCTGGTCGATCGTCACCACGCTCAACTACCTGCCGCATGACAATGAAGTCGCTATCGTTCTGGCCAAGGCCAAGCACTACCAGAATGCGGAAGGCCGCGAGATCGTCTCGAAGATGGTCCGGATCGCCGACATGACGCGCTCCGCCTTCATCAATGGCGATCTTTCCACCGTCATGAGCCCGCGCACGGTCATCACCTGGGCGGAGAATGCCGATATCTTCAAGGATGTCGGCTTTGCCTTCCGCCTGACGTTCTTGAACAAGTGCGACGAACTGGAGCGTCCGACGGTAGCCGAGTTCTATCAGCGGGCCTTCGGCAAGGAATTGCCGGAATCCATGGTCAACACGGTTCTTGCATAGGCGTTGCATATGGCGGGTCCGGGCGACAATACGCGCGAGCGGCCGAAAGGGCCGGTGGACACGGAGCCGTTCAAGCGGGCCGTGACGGCCTGCATGCGTGCGATCGCCGGCTCGAACGAACTCGAAGTCGCTTTCGGCAACGACCGTCCGGCGCTGACGGGAAACCGCGCGCGCCTGCCGGAACTGCCGAAGCGACCGACGGCGCACGATGTGGCGGTGACGCGGGGTCTCGGCGATTCCATGGCTTTGCGCCGCGCCTGCCACAACGCCCGTATCCATGCGACGCTGGCGCCTGAGGGTAAGCAGGCGCGGGCCATCTTCGATGCGGTCGAGCAGGCCCGTGTCGAGGCCATCGGCGCGCGCGCCATGGATGGCGTCGGCGACAATCTCGCCTCGATGCTCTCGGATAAATACAGCCGCGCCAATTTTCCCGCGATCACCGAGAAGGCCGACGCGCCGATCGAGGAAGCGGTGGCGCTGATGGTGCGCGAAAAGCTCACCGGCCGCCGTGCGCCTGATGAAGCCGGCAATGTCGTCGATCTCTGGCGCGACTGGATCGAGGAGAAGGCCGGCGCCGACATCGCGCACCTGAGCGACAAGCTGGAAGACCAGCAGGCTTTTGCCCGCGTCGTGCGGGAGATGCTCGCCTCGATGGATATGGCGGAAGAGCTCTCGCAACAGGAGCAATCCACCGATCAGGACGAAGAGAGCGAGGAAACGCCCAAGCCCGAGGACAATGAAGAGGGCGGGTCGGAGGAGCAGGAAGGCTCCGACGCGGCCGACAGCGACGATGCCGAAAGTTCGAGCGAGGACGGCGAGCAGGGCGAGATGGAAGCGGCTGATAGTTTCGCCGACGACATGGACGGCGACGAGGATGTCGACGCCGAGACACCCGGAGAGGCGCGCCGCCCGAACCAGCCCTTCGCCAATTTCGCCAGCGAGATCGACTACAAGGTCTTCACGCAGGAATTCGACGAGACGGTCGAGGCCACCGAGCTTTGCGACGAGTCGGAACTCGAGCGGCTGCGCGCCTTTCTTGACAAGCAGCTCGCCAATCTGCAGGGCGTGGTCGGCAGGCTCGCCAACCGGCTGCAGCGCCGGCTGATGGCGCAGCAGAACCGCTCCTGGGATTTCGATCTCGAAGAAGGCTATCTCGACCCGTCGCGGCTGGTGCGCGTCGTCATCGATCCGACGCAGCCGCTTTCCTACAAGCAGGAGCGCGACACGGATTTCCGCGACACGGTGGTGACGCTGCTTCTCGACAATTCCGGCTCGATGCGCGGCCGGCCGATCACGGTCGCCGCCACCTGCGCCGACATTCTCGCCCGCACGCTGGAGCGTTGCGGCGTCAAGGTCGAAATCCTCGGCTTCACCACGCGCGCGTGGAAGGGCGGGCAGGCGCGCGAGGCGTGGCTCGACCGCGGCAAGGTGGCCAATCCGGGCCGTCTCAACGATCTGCGCCACATCATCTACAAGAGCGCCGATGCGCCATGGCGGCGGGCGCGCCGCAATCTCGGCCTGATGATGCGCGAAGGCCTGCTCAAGGAAAACATCGACGGCGAGGCACTGATCTGGGCGCACCAGCGGCTTATCGGGCGGCCGGAGCAGCGCAAGATCCTGATGATGATCTCCGACGGCGCGCCGGTCGATGATTCCACGCTTTCGGTCAATCCGGGCAATTATCTCGAACGCCATCTGCGGGCTGTCATCGAGGAAATCGAGACCCGCTCGCCGGTCGAACTCATCGCCATCGGCATCGGCCATGACGTGACGCGCTATTATCGCCGGGCCGTCACCATTGTCGACGCGGAGGAGCTGGCCGGCGCCATGACCGAGCAACTCGCTTCGCTCTTCGACGAGCATGGCAATGGCGCCCGCCGCGCAGGGCGCCGTTGAGAAGGCTGCCCCGCCTCTTTCTGTTTCTCTGCGCAATAGCCTTGGCCATCTGCCGGCCTTTACCCGGCCAGGCGGAAGACCGCGTCGAGCGGTTCGATGTGACCGCCCGTCCGATCACGCAGTTCCGCATCGGCTCGTCCGAACGGCGCTTCGGCGCACTGGAATTCGTCGGCGGACTGGCCCTGACGGCGGCGAACCGCGAATTCGGCGGCATGTCGGCGATCCGCTTTCTCGATGCCGGCCGCAACTTTCTCGGCGTCACCGATACCGGCTTCTGGTATGCGGGTTCAATCGAGCGGGATGCGGAAGGCCGGCCCTCGGGCATCCGCAGCTTCAGGATGGCGCCGCTCATTGATGCTTCCGGTGAGCCTTTCGCGCAAAAATGGAACGCCGATGCCGAAAGCCTAGCCATATCAGGCGACAAGGTGACGGTCGGCTTCGAACGCGAGCACCGCTTGCTGGAATATAGGCTCGACACGCAGGATTTCGCATCGTTGCCGAAAGCCCTGCCATTGCCGTTGCCGCGAGAAGAACTGCGCAGGAATGCGAGCTTGGAGGCGGTCGCGGTCTCACCCGCGTCAGGCCCCCTCGGCGGCACGCGTGTGGTTTTGACGGAGAAAAGCCTGAACAGGAATGGCGATATTTTCGCGGCCGTGCTTGCCGGGCCGCGTCGGGGTATCTTCTTTGTCCGCCGGACGGACGATTTCGATATCAGCGATGCGGCTTTCCTGCCCGATGGCGATTTGTTGATCCTGGAGCGGCGCTATGCGCTGGTTTCGGGCGTGGCGCTTCGCATCCGCCGCATCAAGAGCGAAACCATCCAGCCCGGCGCAACGGTCGACGGCGCAATCCTGCTCAAGGCCGATATGGGCTATCAGATCGACAATATGGAAGGGATCGATGTGTGGACCGACAGCCGGGGCCGTCAGGTCCTCTCGCTCATCTCGGACGACAATTATTCGCTCTGGCAGCGCAATCTCTATTTGGAGTTCCGGCTGGCGGAATAAATAGCCGGGTGGAAGATCGCGAGGACCATTCCGTAGGGAGCTAGCATAAGGATACCCATGGCGGTCTTCACCAGGAAATCGCCAAGGGCGAGAGACATCCAGAGCGGGATCTGCGTGCCGAAAAAAGCCACAGGGAAGGCGAGCGACGCATCCGGCATGCCCGTCATCGCATCGATCCAGGCAAATTGCGCGGCAAAGGCGACAGAGAAGAAGAGCGCCGTGTCGAGAACCGAGCCGAACATGGTTCCAGCGAACGGCGCCTTCCACCATTCCTGCCGGCGCAGGCGGTCGAACACCGTTATGTCGATCAGCTGGGCCAGGAGAAAGGCGCTGCCGGAGGCAATGGCGATGCGGGGGGTGGCGAGCCAGATCGACATGATGACCCCGAGCACGAAACCGGCATAGACCACCTTGCGGGCGGCGGCCGGACCGAAGCGGCGATTGGTCAGATCATTGACGAAGAAAGCGACGGGATAGGTCAACGCTCCCCATGTCAGTATTTCGTGCAGACCGAAATGGTTGAAGGGATACTGGACGAGCACATTCGATGCGGCGACGATCGCGCACATGGAAAGGATGGCGGGGAGGAGAGGACGCATATCGCTCATTTTTTTATCCTGGGTGATGGAACCAGCACCAGAGCACGATCCCGAAAAGTTTCAGGCTTTCCGGATAGGATCATGCGGCTAAACCAAAAACTAAGGGCCGACAAAAGCCGGCCCCGGTCTAATCCGTCACAGCCGGCGATCAGGCGGCGGCGGCTTCAGCCAGCTTCTTGGCGATCTGACGCTTCAGGAGACGGGCGCGCTGCGACAGTTCCTTGTCGTCGGCCTTGGTCAGGAAGGCGTCGAGGCCGCCGCGATGCTCGACCGAACGCAGGGCGTTAGCGGAAACACGCAGACGGTAGCTCTGTCCGAGGGCTTCGGACATCAGCGTGACATCGCAGAGATTCGGCAGGAAGCGGCGACGCGTCTTGTTGTTCGCGTGGCTGACATTGTTGCCGTACTGGACCGATTTTCCGGTCAATTCACAAGCGCGGGACATTGGTCTCACCTTCAAATTCTGTTATCAGGCCCCGGCCCGGTGTCCGATAAACTCTCTCGCATAAACGCATTACAACGATGCGGGGCTGCGGGCGCGCATTCTTCGGACAGGCGGCCTTATGGGAAAGTCGCGTTTCTATAGTGTGAGGTGCTGTCCGCGTCAAGCGCTTTCGGGGATGCCGCCATTTTTGGCCCCGATCCGGTGCTTGCCGGTTCGCTCAACTTGTCTTTTCTCATCATAACTTCGCCTATTTTCTTCTATTGGACAACAATTCAAGGGCGTAGAGCGGCTTTGGGCCGCGGAGCGAGGGAAGTATGGCGTCGTCGATGGGCATTCTGCGCCGTGCGGGCGCAACAGCAATGATCAGTGGTCTGGCTCTTGCCTTTGCCGCAAATTCGGCGTTTGCGGCCGAAACCTACCGGACCTGGTATGAGGTCTCGATATTCGGACTCAATATCGCCAAATCCGGCTTCGAAACGAAGGTGAATGACGGCAGTTACGACCTCTCGGGAAAGCTGTCGAGCTCCGGCGTGGCGCGCATCTTCGACAAGACCGACGGAACGATCCGCGTCACCGGTTCCGCGTCGGGTGCGAGTGTCGTGCCGGCCTCCTATGAGGTAAAGTATAAGAACGGCAAGAAGAACAAACGCACCGTCATCGATTTTTCCGGCGACGGCACCGTTTCGCAGGTGGAAAACACGCCGCCTGTCAAAAAGCGCGCCCCATGGGTCGAAACAGGGCCGAACGATCTCAAATCCGTCGCCGACCCCCTGAGCGGCCTGATGATCCGGGCCACCGATCTCAAATCGGTCTGCGGGCGCACGCTGCATATTTTCGATGGCCAAACCCGCGCCGACCTTCAATTGTCCTATGCGGGAATAAAGCCTTTCACCACCAAGGGCTTCAAGGGCGATGCCGTGACCTGCTCTGTCAAATTCGTGCCGATCTCTGGCTACCAGAAGGGCAAGGAAGCGATCGAATATCTCAAGAACAAGAGCAAGATCAGTATCTCGTTTGCTTCCCTCGGCGATTCCGGTATCTATGCCCCGGTTGCCGCCAGCATCGGCACGCAGATCGGTACTGTTTCGGTTTTTGCGAACCGGTTCGAAAAGATAAACTGATTAACGGGCGGGCCCCTCCCGCCGGGAGGCGCTGACATGGTAAGACTGGCGACGCTGATCGGCTTTTCGGCCGTCGTCATGTGGGCGCTCCTGGCGCTGTTCACCGACGCCTCCGGCAAGGTGCCGCCTTTCCAGCTCACCGCCATGACCTTCACCATCGGCACCAGCCTTGGCCTCGTCTCCTGGCTATGGCGTCCGGGTGCGGCGCGGCATCTGAAGCAGCCGCCGACGGTCTGGCTGCTCGGCACGCTCGGCCTTTTCGGCTACCATTTCCTCTATTTTACGGCGCTGCGCCATGCTCCGGCCGTCGAAGCGAGCCTGATCGCCTATCTCTGGCCGCTTCTGATTGTCGTCGGCTCGGCGCTGATGCCGGGCGAAAGGCTGGCCTGGTATCATGTCGTCGGAACACTTTTCGGCCTCGCCGGCACGGCGCTGATTGTCACCAAGAGCGGGGGGATCGGCTTTGAGGCGAAATATCTCTTCGGCTATGCCATGGCCGCGCTCTGCGCGCTCACCTGGTCGACCTATTCGCTCATGTCGCGCCGTTTTGCCGCCGTGCCAACCGATGCCGTCACCGGCTTCTGCGCGGTTACCGCCATTCTGTCGCTTGTCTGCCATCTGGCGCTGGAGCAGACCGTCTGGCCGGAGACGGCAACGCAATGGCTTGCTGTGGCAGGGCTGGGCCTTCTGCCTGTCGGTGCCGCCTTCTACGCCTGGGATTTCGGCGTCAAGCGCGGCAATATCCAGGTGCTGGGAGCGGCGAGCTATGCGGCGCCGTTGCTCTCGACACTGGTGCTGATCCTTGCCGGATCGGCGGAGCCGTCCTTGCGCATCCTCGCCGCCTGTCTTCTCATCACCTTCGGTGCCGTGCTGGCGGCCAAGGATATGATCCTGTCGAAACGGCGCAATCAGGCCATTGAGCCGGCATAAGGTTCATTCGCCGATCAATTGCTGGATCCGCGCCTTGTATTCCCTGCCGAACGCGAGATGCTCGGGATTGACCTTTCCCAGTTCGTCGATCAGCTGCGGCTCGTCCTCAGATTCGGCGGCGGCAAGGCTGCTCATCAATGCGAAATAGCCGACGATATAGTCGCGCGGCTTCACCTGATGCTTCGACAGGACAGTCATGACCTGCGGTTTGGCTTCGACACCGGCCGTCAAGGAGTCGAGCGTTACCGGTTGCCCTGCATCTGCATCGCCCTCCTGACCGGTGAGGTCGAGCGCCTGGAGCTCGGTCTGTATGGCCTCCATCCGGGTGAGAAAATCCTCGGTGAGCGGAAAGGCGTTCACCTCGGCCTGCGTTTCGAGCGAGGCCTGTGCCGCGGCGGGAGCAGCCGTCAGCAGGGTCAGAACGGGCCACAGGATCAAGGCGGCTGTGAAGATCAGGCGGAGCACTGCAGTTCCTCCAGTTTGTCAGGTCTCCATTACGGCGGAGCCGCCAGCAAGGAAAGCCGGATTCAATCCGGAAGGAGCCCGCTTCCGACAATTCGAATGACCCCGCCTGCCGGATGCGGATGGCGTGCGGATCGCCTGAGCGTCAGCGCTATCAGAAATTGTCCTTGCGCTTGCGGATTTCGGCGAAAACCTCCTCGTCGGAAGCGCCCTGCATGCCCAGCCGGGCGCGGATGCGCGGGTCATGCCAGCGCAGGAAGGGATTGGTCGCCATCTCAAGCGCGATGGTCGTCGGCAGCGTCGGTCTGCCCGCCTCGCGCAGCCGGGCAATCTCCCTCGCGCGCTCCTTCAATGCTGGGTTTTCCGGATCGATCGTCAGGGCAAAACGGGCGTTGCTTTCGGTGTATTCATGGCCGCAATAGACCGCGGTATCGCCCGGCAGGGCGACGAGGCGCGACAGCGAGCGGAACATCGTCGCCGGCGTGCCCTCGAATAGCCGGCCGCAGCCCAGCGCGAACAGCGTATCGCCGGTGAATGCCACCTGCGCCTGCGGCAGATAATAGGAGATTTCGCCCGCCGTATGGCCGGGGGTGGCGATCGCCTCGACCGCGAAGCGGCCGAAATCAAAACGCTCGCCATCGGAGACGGTGATATCGATGCCAGGGATCGAAGCTTTCTCGGATTCCGGGCCGATGATGGTCAGGCCGTATCTCTGCTTGAGCGACAGATTGGCTTCGACATGGTCGGGATGATGATGGGTGGTGAAGATGAAATCGAGCTCCCAGCCACGCCGCTTCAGCGCCGCCAGGATGGGCGCTTCCTCCGGCGCGTCGATGGAAGCGGTGAGGCCGCTTTCCGGATCATGGATCAGGACACCGAAATTATCGCTGCGGCAGATGAACTGCTCGATATCGAGCCGGGGCAGAGGGGGCATTGATTGTACCATTTGCAAATTCCAGTCTTCTGGCCCGGCATCTGCAAACGCCAAAACGGATCAAGCCGCGCCGCGCCCATAAGAGCGCGGGACGGCCGTTTCCGCAAGAAACAGTTTTGCGACCGGTTTGGCCTAGTAGCCGAGCAGGGCGTATTGCCTGACCCAGCCAGCGGCACGGCTGGCTACCGAAACGGTGCCGGTGACGGCCCTGTCAACGGTATCGGTCACGGTCTGGTAGCCGAAGCGGGAGCGCTTCGCCAGGACAACCCGGGATTCGACCGGGACGCCGGTCGCAGCGTGAAACGTCGGCCTGTCGCCGATATGGGAGGGAACGGTGATCTTCGGGCTCACCGAGGCCAGGAGATGCTGGCCGGACGGGCCCGCGGGCCGGCAGGCTGCGGTGATCAGCGGATAGGCCACGTCCCTGCCGCTCTTGATCTCGCGCGCCAGATCCTTCTCGCAATCCTGCATACTGGTCCAGCCGGCATCCGCCGTGCGGATAAATTCGCACTGCTTGGCGTCGCAGTCGCACCCCATGAGCGTCATGACGATAAGTGCTGTTTTCATGTCCCCGAGCTCCGCAACCACGCGATAAGCGGATTTATCTCAACCGAAAACGGCAGCACTTCGCTTCGAAAATGGAAAGATTATGGACGAATGTTGCTCGATGTTTCCGTAATCGCCACAATTCAAGGTTGCTTTTCCTGTCTGGGAGTCAACTTTTCATCTTCTTTTGGCTCGAGCGAGTGCTGCATGATGAGACGCATCTGCGAAAGGGTGAAAGCGATGGTGATCGGCATGATGCCCCATACCTTGAAGGCGACCCATGTATCGGTGGAGAAATTGCGCCAGACCACTTCGTTCAAGACGGCCAGAACCAGGAAAAACAGGCCCCAGCGCAGGGTCAGCTTGCGCCAGCCCTCCGCATCGAGTTTGAAAGCCTGGTCGAAGACGTAGCCAAGAAGCGATTTGCCGAAGGCGAGCCCACCGAGCAGCACCACGCCGAACAGCGTGTTGACGATGGTGGGCTTCATCTTGATGAAGGTGTCATTGTGCAGCCAGAGCGTCAGCGCGCCGAAGGCGAGCACGACGATGCCGGAGACGAGCGGCATGATCGGCAGCGTGCGGGTCATCGCCCATGAAACGGCAAGCGCCAGAACGGTTGCCGCCATAAAAAGGGCGGTGGCGATGAAGATCGGTCCGCCGATCACGCCCAAAGCGGGAAAACGCTCCAGCAACCACTCGCCACGCGCGTTGGCGAAGAAGAAGACGAGCAGGGGGCCAAGCTCCAGCGCCAGCTTCAGGAGCGGCGGCACCTCCTTGCGGATGGGGTCCGACTGGGTTGCCGGGTCGGAAGGATCGCGTTCGAAGATCGGATGTTCCATTCATGCCACTCCTGCGATTGCGCGGGCGAAGTCCTGCGCGGCAAAGGGTTCGAGATCGTCGACCTGCTCGCCGACGCCGATGAAATAGACCGGCAATTTATGCTTCGCCGAGATGGCGACGAGGATGCCGCCGCGCGCCGTGCCGTCGAGCTTCGTCATGACCAGACCGTTGACGCCGGCGACATTTCTAAAGATCTCGACCTGGTTGAGCGCGTTCTGCCCGGTGGTCGCGTCAAGCGTCTGCAGCACGGTATGCGGCGCTTCCGGGTCGTTCTTGCCGAGAACGCGGACGATCTTCGCCAATTCGTCCATCAGCTCGGCCTTGTTCTGCAGGCGGCCGGCGGTGTCGATGATCAGCACGTCGCTGCCCGCTTCCTTGGCCTTTTCCCAGGCATCATAGGCGAGCCCCGCCGCATCCGCCCCGAGTTTCGAGGAGACGACTGGCGCGCCGGTGCGCTCGCCCCAGATGTGCAATTGCTCGATGGCCGCGGCACGGAAGGTATCGCCGGCCGCGAGCATCACCTTGAGACCGCCGGCGGTAAGCTTTGCGGCGAGTTTGCCGATGGTGGTGGTCTTGCCGGTGCCGTTGACGCCGACCACCAGAATGACGTGCGGCTTGTGCGAAAGGTCGAGCTCCAGCGGCTTGGCCACCGGGGCCAGCACCTTCTCGATCTCGGCGCTCATGATGGAGCGCACCTCGTCGGTGGCGATGTCCTTGCCGTAGCGTCCGGAGGCCAGCGCATCGGTAATGCGCATCGCCGTCTCCAGCCCGAGATCGGCCTGGATCAGCACGTCTTCGAGGTCCTGGAGCGTGTCTTCATCGAGCTTGCGCTTGGTGAAGATGCCGCCAATGGAATCGCCGAGCTGCTGCGAGGAGCGCGACAGGCCCTTGCGCAGGCGCTCGAACCATGTCGCCTTCTTCTCGGGTTCGGCAGACGGTGCCGTTTCCTCTTCGCGGGCCTCGACCGATTTTCCGACCGCGACCTTTTTCGGTTGCGGCTTCGGTGCAACCGGTTCGGGAGCCGGCTCCGGCTCGACAATATCAGGTGTTGCTTCCGGCTGAGATTCAACCGGCGGCTCGACAGCGGGCGGGGTTTCAATCGGAATTTCGACTTCCGCGACCCGGCGCTCTGCCGGCTCGGGCTCCAGCTCCGGCAGCTTGGGTTCGGCTATTTTTTCTTCTTGAGGGGGAGCCACCTCGGCAACAGGTTCCATCGGCTCTTGCGGATGATCTTCTTCCGCAGACTGTCCGACCTGTTCCTCGATCTCGATTTCAGGCTCGATAGCCGCCTCTTCGGTCTTCGGCTCTTTGGGGATCTCCGCGCGTTCAGCCGGTGCTTCCGGCTGAGCTTCGGCCTTTTCTATGGTCGCTGCCGGTTCCGGAGCCGGTGCTTCAGCTTCAGGCGCAGTATCGGAAGCGCCCTCGACGGGTACCTCCTCGACTTCCTTCTTGCCGAAGGAAAATATCTTCTTGATGAATTCGAGAGCCATGAATGCCGTTTCTGTTGGTTAAGCCGCCTGGCGATCGGCCGGAGCTGCAATCAGCTTGTCGCCGTCGTGCCCGACGATCCGCCGCTCGACGATTCCGCCAAGCTCGCCGCCATCGAGGGCGGTCAGCGTGAAGCCCTCGGTGCGACCGATGCCCTCGCGCTCGACGAGGATCTTCTGCACCGTGCCCTCAAGCTTCTTGAGATGCGCCGCATAGGCGCGGTCGCCTTCCGCCCGCAGCCGCGCGGCGCGTTCTTTGACGATCTGGCGGGCCACCTGCGGCATGCGCGCGGCGGGCGTGCCCTCGCGCGGGGAAAACGGGAAGACGTGGAGGTGCGTCAGCCCGCATTCTTCCACGATCTTCAGCGAATTCTCGAACATCTCGTCCGTTTCGGTCGGAAAACCGGCGATGATATCTGCGCCGAAGACGATATCCGGCCTGATCTGGCGCACCGTTTCACAGAAGCGGATGGAATCCTCGCGCAGATGCCGGCGTTTCATGCGCTTCAGGATCATGTCGTCACCAGCCTGCAGCGACAAATGCAGATGCGGCATCAGGCGCTTTTCATTGGCCAGTGCATCCATCAGATCGTCATCGGCCTCGATGGAATCGATCGAGGAAAGGCGCAGGCGCTGGAGATCAGGCACTTGCGCGAGGATCGTCTTCACCAGCTTGCCAAGGCGCAGGTTCCCCGGCAGGTCGGGGCCGTAGCTCGTCATGTCGACGCCGGTCAGCACCACTTCCGCGTAGCCATTGCCGACGAGGCGCTTCACCTGCTCAACCACCGCGCCCATCGGCACCGAGCGCGAATTGCCGCGGCCATAGGGAATGATGCAGAAGGTGCAGCGGTGGTCGCAGCCGTTCTGCACCTGCACGAAGGCGCGGGCGCGGCCTTCGATGGCGTCGACCATGTGGCTCGCCGTCTCGCGAACCTCGAAGATGTCGTTGACGCGGACTTTCTCGAACTGGTTGACGCCGAAATCCGGCAGCATCCGGTAGGAGTTGGATTTTAGCTTTTCCTCGTTGCCGAGAACGAGGTCGACCTCGCCCATGGCGGCAAAATCGTCCGCGCCGGTTTGCGCCGCGCAACCTGTCACGATAATGCGCGCATCAGGATTTTCGCGGCGCGCCTTGCGGATCGCTTGGCGCGCCTGCCGGACGGCTTCGCCTGTTACGGCGCATGTATTGAAGACGATCGCGCCACCCTGAAGCTCTCCAAGGCCCGCGGCGTCGGCCTCGCGCTTCATCACCTCGGATTCATAGGTATTGAGGCGGCAGCCGAAGGTGACGATCTCGACCGCCATTACGCCACACCTCGTTTCGCTGGCGCCGCGGCGTTATCGCGCGACCATGCGCCGGTGACGGGGTCGAAAGTGCCGGAGAATTCCCACTCCGCCGGGCCAGTCATGATGACGTGATCGTCGTCGCGCCATTCTATCTCAAGCGGTCCGCCGGGAACGGTGACGGTCACATTGCGACCCGTGCGCCCGGTACGGGCGGCACTGACCGCGGCGGCGCAGGCGGCGGAACCGCAGGCGCGGGTCAGGCCGACGCCACGCTCCCATGTGCGCAGGATAAGCGCATCGTTGGCCGTGACCTCGGCAATCGAGATATTGGCGCGCTCGGGGAAGATTGGATGATGCTCCAGGAGCGGCCCGAACTTTTCGAGCTCATAGAACCAGACGTCGCGGTCGACCCAGAAGATCGCATGCGGATTGCCCATCGAGGCGACAGAGGGCGAGTGCAGCACGGGGGCATCGATCGGGCCGACCTGCAGCTCGATGCGGCGCGTATCGGCGAATTCTTCCGAGAGCGGGATCTCCTGCCAGCCGAAGCGCGGCTTGCCCATGTCGACGGAGATGAGGCCGTTTTCATGCTCCGCCGCCGTCAGGATGCCCGCCAGCGTTTCGAAGGTGAAACGGTTGCGCCCCGTTTCCGCCGCAAGCGCCTGCACGACGCAGCGCATGCCATTGCCGCAGGCCTGGGCCCGCGTACCGTCGCAATTGATGATCTCGACATAATAATCGGTGCCGGAGGTCTTCGGGTCGTGGATCGCCATAACCTGGTCGAACTTCGTCGCCGGATCACGCGCGAGCGCAATGGCAGCGGCCGGCGCGATGTGGTCGCTCCGTCCGCGCATGTCGGCAACGATGATCTCGTTGCCGAGCCCGTTCATCTTGGCAAAAGCCGCTTGCTCGCCCATGGCCCTTCGATCGCTACTGTCTGATATTCGACGATATGGGCTTATATGGCGGAATTGACGCCGAATTGCCAGAGCTTGGTTTTCCGGTGTTTGTCAGGCCACGACGATGCCGCCGAAGATGAGTGCGAGCAGCAGCACGATCAGCACGACAAAGATCAGGAGCTTGGCGCCCGTGGCAGCGGCACCGGCGACACCGCGAAAGCCGAGAAGGCTGGCGATGGCTGCTATGATGAGAAGAATGAAAATCCATTTGATCATGATGCTGCTCCCGATAGCGCTTCGATAGCGGAGGACCCCGGCTTCCATGTTCAGCCCAGTGCCATATCCGAACGTTCCAAACCCGATAACGTTCAAAGCAAACGGCCTTTGATATAAATTCGCGAGAAACAGGTCGAATTCGGCCCGGATTCACGCGAAAACCGCTTCCATTGGGATCGCAACCGCTCTAGAAAGCCTCGCGCATGGGTCTGTTGGCAGGCTGCACGTAAGGGAAACATCATTTTGAAGGATTGTTCACTGTGAGCCAGATCGCCTTTTGGGGTGCGGTCGAGCTGGGCCTCGTCTTTTCCTTTGTCGCGATCGGCGTCTATCTGGCGTTTCGCGTGCTCGATTTTCCCGATCTCACCGTCGACGGCTCGTTCCCGCTCGGCGCTGCCGTCACTGCCGTGCTGATCCTCGCCGGCATGAACGCATGGGCCGCCGCTGGCGTTGCCATGCTGGCAGGCGCCGCCGCTGGGCTCGTCACAGCCACGTTGAACGTCCGCTTCCGCATCCTCAACCTTCTGGCGTCGATCCTGACCATGATCGCCCTGTTCTCCGTCAATCTGCGGGTAATGGGCCGGCCGAACGTCGCCCTCATCAATCAGGACACCATGATCTCACCCTTCTACGGGCTGGGTCTTCCCGATTTCTATGTGCGCCCGCTTTTCGTCGGCGCTCTCGTCGTCGTCGCCGTGCTTCTGGTGTGGCGTTTCCTGGAAAGCGATATGGGGCTCGCCATGCGCGCGACAGGCGCCAATCCGCGCATGGCTAGGGCGCAGGGCGTCAAGACCGACCGCCAGATCTATCTTGGCATGGCGCTGTCGAACGCTCTCGTCGCTTTTGGCGGGTCGCTCTTCGCCCAGACCAACGGCTTTGCCGACGTTACCTCCGGCGTCGGCACCATCGTCGTCGGCCTTGCAGCCGTTATCATCGGCGAAACGCTCTTCCGCAGCCGTCTCCTGCTGATCGCGCTCATCGGCTGCGTCGGTGGTTCGATCATCTATCGCATCGCCATCCAGTTCGCGCTGTCGAGCGATTTCCTCGGCCTCAAGGCATCAGACCTCAATCTGGTCACCGCCGTCCTTGTTACCCTCGCGCTTATATTGCCGCGCCTGCGCCGTGGAGGAGCCGCCGCATGATCGAGATTTCCAACCTCGGCGTCGTCTTCGGGCGCGGTACGCCACTGCAGAAACAGGCGCTCTCAGGCGTCAACCTGACCATCGAGGAAGGCGCCTTCGTCACCGTCATCGGCTCAAACGGCGCCGGCAAATCGACCCTGCTCGGCGTGCTGGCAGGCGATGTGTTGCCGACGGAAGGCAAAGTCGTCATCTCAGGAAAAAACGTCACCCGCAAGCCGACGGCCGACCGGGCGAGTCTTGTCGCCCGCGTTTTCCAGGATCCGCTGACCGGCAGCTGCGGAACGCTGACCATTGAAGAAAACCTGGCGCTCGCGGCCGCTCGCGGCCGGGCCCGTGGTCTGGCGCCGGCGCTCGGCAAAAATCGCCGCGCCCATTTCCGCGAACGTGTCGCCGCACTCAATCTCGGCCTCGAGGATCGGATGCAGGATCGCATGGAGCTTCTCTCCGGCGGCCAGCGGCAGGCGCTCTCGCTCGTCATGGCGACGCTCGCAGGCTCCGAGGTCTTGCTGCTCGACGAGCATACGGCCGCGCTCGACCCAGGCATGGCCGAATATGTGATGGAACTCACCCAATCGCTGGTCAACGAAAACAGGCTGACGACATTGATGGTTACCCACTCGATGCGCCAGGCGCTTGATTTCGGCACCCGCACGATCATGCTGCATGGCGGCAGCATCGTCCTCGACGTTACCGGCGATAACAGGAAAAACCTCGGCGTGGAGGACCTCATCGCGATGTTCCGCCGCGTCCGCGGCCAGAACCTCGATGATGACGCACTTCTGATCGAGTGAAGGGTGAAGGGTGAAGGGTGAATGGTGACGGAGCGGGTTCTGCTCTCTGCCCTCAATGTTTTTCAGCCAACCATTGACTATTCACAATTCCCCATTCACTGAATCCAGCCATGGCGCAGAAGAAATCCCACGAAGTCGATGCTTTTCTTAACCGGCCCGACAGATCGTCGGTGATCGTGCTTATCTATGGTCCGGACAAGGGGCTCGTCAGCGAGCGCGCCGCCGCATTCGCCAGATCGACCGGCCTTGCGCTCGATGACCCCTTCGCCGTGATCCGGCTGGAGGCGGACGATATTGATTCCGATCCGGCCCGCCTTTCCGATGAGGCACGCACCATTTCCATGTTCGGCGGCGAGCGGCTGATATGGGTGCGCAACGCGGCAGGCCAGAAGGGATTGGCCGAGGCGGTCAAGCTTCTGACGGCAGAGCCGCCAACCGATACCCACATCCTCATCGAGGCGGGCGACCTGAAGAAAGGTGCAGCGCTGCGCACGATCGTCGAAGGAGCGTCCGCGGCCATGGCGCTCCCCTGCTACAGCGACGATTCACGGGGTATCGATGCCGTCATCGACGATGTACTTTCCCGCGAAAAGCTGCAGATCACGCTTGACGCGCGCCAGATGCTGCGCGACAGCCTTGGCGGCGACCGTTTGGCGACGCGCGGCGAACTGGAAAAGCTCTGCCTCTATGCGCATGGCAGGGACCGGATCACTGTCGATGATGTTCGCGAAGCCGTGGGCGATGTCAGCGCCCTCTCCCATGACGAGATTGTCGATGCGATCCTCGTCGGCGATATTCCGCGTTTCAGCACCGCATTCGACCGCGTGGTGAAATCGGGCTCGCCACCCTTCCTCATCCTCAACACCGCCATGCGGCAGTTCCAGCAGATTCAGATCCTGCGCTATGCTGTCGAGCAGGAGCGCAAGACGATCGCGGCGGCGGTCGCCTCGGCCAGACCGCCCGTCTTCTTCAATCGCCGCAAGCTGGTGGAGAATGCGCTTGGCCGCTGGAGCGGCGATAGCCTGATCCGGGTTCTGGAGCGACTGCAAAAGGCCGTTCTGGAAAGCCGAAAGAATGCGGTGCTAGCTGTCCCAATTGTTCGCCAGACATTGCTCGCCTTCGCCGTCGAAGCCGCCCGCGCCGGCCGGAGCAGATAAAAGTCAGCTTCGACATCATTTCGTATACGAATCGAAATTTTAGCCGTTCTGTCCCCGCTGGCCAGATGGCGATGTTCCGGAATGGAAATTCGGGTCAAGTCCGAGGATGACGACTAATGGGTATGTTTTCCGCTAATCAGCAGCGTTTGGACTGAGCGTAGGCCTCTCCAGCCCATCATCCTTGGGGGCGGCCCGGAGCGCCAAATGAAAAACCGCTTCGCATTTCGGGTTGTCATCGAAGTCGCCTCATATAAAAACGAAGCCTCCCTGACCTGTCTTGGGTGCTTCCACTCTAGGTGTGCATTCCTCTTCGCCAATCCGAATCAGGAATATTCTCTGACATTTGGAGGTTGGATTGTATGCCTTCCTCTCGATGGGCGACGAGTCGAAAGCTGTTTCACGTGAATCAGTTCTGCAGCCGCCGGCAAATCTCGTCGAGTTGCTCCAGCGAAGCATAACGGATGCGCACATCACCACCCTTTTCGCGGTGATTGATGTCGACCTTCATTCCCATCACGTCGGAAAGCAGCTTTTCCAGCGCTTTTGTATCGGCGTCCTTTTCAGCCGCAGATGCCTTGCCGGTCTTGGGCTCGGCTCCACCTTTCCCTTCCGACTGCGCAAGCGCTTCGGCCTGACGGACCGACAGACCTTCGCGAACAATGCGTTCGGCCAACACGCCTGGATTTTCGGCGGTGATCAGGCAGCGCGCGTGACCTGCCGAAAGCGAACCGTCGGTAATCATATCCTGCACATTGCCAGGAAGCTTCAGGAGCCGCAGCGTATTGGCCACATGGCTGCGGCTCTTGCCGATCACCTGCGCCAGATCGGCCTGCGTATATTCATGTTCATCGATGAGCTGCTGATAGCCGGCCGCCTCTTCTACCGGATTGAGATCGGACCGCTGGACGTTCTCGATGATGGCGAGTTCAAGCGCCACCCGGTCATCCACGTCACGCATGATGATCGGCAGCGTCGTAAGCCCAGCCCGCTGCGCGGCGCGCCAGCGCCGTTCGCCGGCAATCAGTTCGTAACGGTCCGATGCCCCTGAAGCGGGACGCACCACGACGGGCTGCACGACGCCATGCTCACGGATGGATTGCGCAAGATCCTCCAGCTCTGCATCCGTGAAAACACGGCGCGGATTGCGCGGATTACGGCTGATGAACTCGATGGGTATCTGCCGCTCAAGCGGGATGGGATTCTTGCTTTCCACCGGACGGTCCATCTCGCCAATTAGGGCCGCCAAACCACGGCCGAGGCGTTTTTTTGAAGGATCATCGTTCATCTGCAGCTACTTTCCACAATTGTTACGTCTTCGAATCGAATTCAGGCGGCTCTTAGCTGCCGCTCACGCTGGATGACTTCCGAGGCCAGTTGGAGATAGGCCTGACTGCCGGCGCATTTGAGATCGTAGAGGATGGCCGGCTTTCCATGCGACGGCGCCTCGGAAATGCGCACATTGCGCGGGATCACCGTTCGGTAGACCTTCTCGCCCATGAAAGACCTGACATCATCGACCACCTGCGAGGCTAGATTGTTTCGGCTGTCAAACATTGTCAGCACGATACCCTGGATCGACAATTCAGGATTGAGCGAATTGCGCACCTGCTCGACCGTCTGCAGGAGTTGACTGAGGCCTTCCAGAGCGAAGAACTCGCATTGCAAGGGCACGAGCACGGAATCGGCCGCCGCCATAGCATTGAGCGTCAGGAGATTGAGCGAAGGTGGGCAATCGATGAGAATATAGCTGAATCGTTCGGCGACGTGCGAATTGAAACGCAAGGCGTTGCGCAGCCGGCGTGTCCGGTCAGGCGCCTGGGCGATTTCCATCTCGATACCGAGAAGATCCAGCGTCGACGGTACGATATAAAGATTGGGGACATCCGTGGGAACAGCGGCATCTTGTACGGAGGCCGCCTGAGTGAGGACGTCATAGGATGAATATTCGCGGTTACGCCGATCGATGCCGAGGCCGGTACTGGCATTGCCCTGCGGATCGAGATCGACGATCAGCGCCGTCTCGCCAATAGCCGCAAGAGCTGTAGCCAGATTGATGGCTGTTGTCGTCTTGCCGACCCCGCCCTTCTGGTTTGCAATCGTTATGATACGGGTCTCGTTCATCATTGCTGTCGCCTCGGCTACTGCTCATGCTTTCGGAATTCGGCGAAATCCGGCCAACTAGCGCCTGATTTTCCTCAGATTGCTGATTTCGAGGATGACCGACTCTTTTCCGACGGCACTTGGGTGTTCTACCAGATCGAATGCCCAGTCGTCATGGCTTTCCTCGATTTCCCTACGATAATCCCGTCCTTTTTGAAAAAGCGCTGTCGCCCCCGATGTCAGCCATGGTTCGGCCAAGGCGAATAGATCGCGAAGCGATGCCAGCGCCCGCGCCGTGACGATATCGGTCGTCCCGATCCGTTCCCACATTGCTTCGATCCGCTCGGCATGCACCCTCCCCGGCGCACCGGCCTGCGCGATCGCCGTCCGCAGAAATGCAGCCTTCTTGCCATTGCTTTCCACCAGATCGACGGACGAACCGATTCGTTCCTTCAGAAGAATCGCCAGGACAACGCCCGGAAATCCGCCGCCGGATCCAAGATCGAGCCATTTCCGCGCCTGCGAAGCCAGTGGAAGGAGCTGGGCGCTATCGAGAATATGACGCTCCCAGATGTGCGGGAGCGTCGAAGGCGACGCCAGATTGATGGCCGATGACCATTTCCGGAACAATGTCTCGAACGCGGCGAGCGCTTCGACTGTTTCACGTGAAACAGCCGGAACGATCTTTCGCAATTGCTGAAAGCGGTCTTCGCTCACGCGACCCGCCCGCTTGCCATATCATCCTGAGCAGTTGCACCGTGGCGGCGGACCTGCGCGATGATCAGCGCCAGTGCAGCTGGTGTCATGCCGTCTATCCGCTGCGCCTCGGCGATCGATTTAGGCTTTCTCTGCAAAAGCTTCTGCTTCAGCTCATTCGAAAGGCCGGCAACAGCACCGAATTCGACACCTTCGGGGATAAGAAGGCGCTCTTCCCGCTCCATCACCGCGATATCCGACTGCTGCCGCTCCAGATAGACCGCATACTGGGCTTCAATCTCGAGCGCCTCCCGCGTTGCAGGATCAAAGGACTGGAACTCCGGCCAGATGACAGAGAGCTTGTCGAGATCGATGTCCGGATAGGCAAGCAGATCATAAGCCGAGCGGCGAACACCGTCCTTGTTCAATCGCAGCCCATGCGTTGCCGCCATATTCGGCGTCAGCGACAATTGACGCGCCAGATCACGCGCCGTATTGAGCGTCGCCTGGCGTTCGGCAAAGCGGCCTCTCCGGCTTTCTCCAAGAATCCCGAGCTTATCTGCCAGTGGCGTCAGGCGCTGGTCCGCATTGTCGGCGCGCAGCGACAGCCGGAATTCGGCCCGCGAGGTAAACATGCGATAGGGTTCGCTAACACCACGCGAGGTCAGATCATCGACCATCACGCCGATATAGGCTTCCGTACGGTGGAGAACTGCAGGCTCGCCGCCGCCCACCCGTCTTGCCGCATTCAGCCCTGCCAGCAGCCCCTGCGCTGCCGCCTCCTCATAGCCGGTCGTGCCATTGATCTGCCCGGCAAGGAACAGGCCACGCACCTTTCGCGTCTCCAGGCTGCGCTCCAGCTCACGCGGATCGATGAAATCATATTCGATCGCATAACCCGGCTGCAGCATCGTTGCATGCTCAAGCCCCGGAATGGTCTTCAGCAAGGCCAGCTGAACATCTTCCGGCAAGGATGTGGAAATGCCGTTGGGATAGACGGTATCGTCGCCCAACCCCTCCGGCTCCAGGAAGATCTGGTGCCCATCACGATCCCCGAACTTGACGATCTTATCCTCAACCGAAGGGCAATAGCGCGGCCCCACCCCTTCGATCGATCCGGAATACATGGCCGAACGGTGCAGATTGGCCCGGATGATCGCATGGGTTTCTGGCGTCGTCCGCGTAACACCGCAATCGATCTGCGGCGTGGTGATCCGGTCGGTCATCAGCGAGAACGGCACCGGCACTTCGTCCGGCTTCTGCACGTCCAGCCCCGCCCAATCAATGGTGCGGCCGTCAAGACGCGGCGGCGTGCCGGTCTTCAGCCGTCCCAGCGCAAAACCTTGGGCTTTCAGCGTATCGGAAAGACCGAGCGCCGGCTGCTCGCCCATGCGCCCGGCCGGTATCTTTTTCTCGCCGATATGAATGAGGCCGCGCAAAAACGTGCCTGAAGTCATGACCACAGCGCCGGTCTGCAGTACGCGCCCATCCGTGAGCTTGACGCCCGAAATCGATCTTCCATCGAGAATCAGATCGTCCACACCGCCTTCGACGACGGTGAGATTCTCCTGCGCACGGATCGCCCCCTGCATGGCGAGGCGATAGAGCTTTCGGTCGGCCTGGGTACGCGGCCCGCGTACGGCCGGGCCCTTGCGTCGGTTGAGCAGCCGGAACTGAATACCGGCGGCATCCGCAACGCGGCCCATCAGCCCATCGAGCGCATCGATCTCGCGAACCAGATGCCCTTTGCCGAGACCACCGATCGCGGGATTACAGGACATGACGCCGATCGTATCGAAACGATGGGTAACCAGCGCCGTACGTGCGCCAAAGCGCGCGGAAGCCGCCGCTGCCTCGCAGCCTGCATGTCCGCCACCGACAATAATAACATCGAAATTCTGCATCTTGCTTCACTCACTACCGCATCGGCCCGAGAAGCGGAATCCATTTTCGATACGTGGTAAAAGGATTTTGATGATCTGCCCGGCAAAGCGTTTCGGCGCGAGCGCAGCCGTCATGCGCGTTTATGGGAGTCAAGTCAAGTCTGCAGATTCCACAGATGTTTCACGTGAAACATTGATAGCTGTCGCTTTATGGGCTTATTGAACCGCTCTGTCTGAACTCTGCCGCGAACATTGACTTACTCTGCTCCTCGAATGTCGCACCTCGGGGCCAGCCCGAGGACGACGAGTGTAGAAAAACGAACTGACCAAATGGTTAGCGCGGCGGCTTGATGTCAGGGGGTTTCAAGCCTTCCCATCATCATGGGCTTGACCGAGGATCCATAGCGCCACCAAACCCACGAACCGCTCGACCCGAATGTTTCACGTGAATCATTTCCCGATGCAGAACTGGGAAAAGATCGCGTCGAGTATATCCTCCACATCTACGTCACCGGTTATACGCCCAAGAAACTGCGAGGCCCGGCGCAGATGCTCCGCGCGTAACTCCAGCGGCAGGTTGTCTTTCTCAACGGCTTCCTCGATCTCACGCCGGGCCTCCCCGAGTAGGTCCATATGCCGCCGCCTCGTCGGCACCACATCGCCAATGCTGCCGGCTTTGGCTTCGGCAAACCGCGTCATCGCCCCTATCAGGGCGTCCATTCCCTCACCCGAGCGCGCGGAGATCCGGAAATCCCATTCCTCACCGGAAGCTGGCGCGGCCAGATCCTGCTTGTTACCGACGCGCCAAAGCGCCCCACCTGATTTCGGTGGTTCAACGGGTTCGGGCCGGCTCATATCTTCCAGAAGCAGCACCAGATCGGCTGATGCGGCGCGGGAACGGGCGCGCTCGATACCGATCTTCTCCACCTGTCCTTCGGTCTCCCGCAGCCCGGCCGTATCCGTCAGGAACACCGGAATGCCGCCGAGATCGAGCTTCACCTCGATCAGATCGCGCGTCGTTCCCGCCTCTTCTGAAATGATCGCCACGTCCCGCCCGGCAACAGCATTGAGCAGGCTCGACTTCCCGGCATTGGGCGCGCCGATGATCGCTACATGAACCCCGTCACGGAAAACCGACGCTCTTTGCCCATCCGCCAAATGACGGCTAATCTGGCCGGACAGAAGTTCCATCGCCTGCCAGACCTTCGCTGAGACCGATCCGGGAACATCCGCCTCATCAGCGAAATCCAGTTCCGCCTCGATCAGGGCACGCGCCTGGATCAGCTCCTTGCGCCATCCATCATAAAGATCGCGCTGCGCTCCGGATGCCACCTGCTGGGCCAACCGCCGCTGTCCTTCGGTTTCAGCCGAGACCAAATCGGCCAGTCCTTCGGCAATCGTCAGATCCATCTTGCCGTTGGTGAATGCCCGGCGTGTGAACTCACCCGGCTCGGCCATCCGGCAATTCTCGAAGCCCGACAATTCCCGCAGGAAGCGATCGACGACTGCTACCCCGCCGTGAAGATGGAATTCCGCGCAATCCTCGCCGGTAAAGCTATGGGGACCGGAAAAAAATAGCAGTAATCCCCGATCCAGCACCTCGCTCGTGCGGGAATGGAACGGGCAATAGGCCGCCATACGGGGCTTTGGCACCTTTCCGGCGATCGTTTCGACCACGAATCGAATGTGCGGCCCGGATAAACGGATAACGGCAACCCCGGAAGGCAGCCGGCCGCTCGACAGGGCAAAAATCGTATCAGGGAACCCCAATTGCGTTATCATCATTAACGTTCCAGTTTTTAGGCTCTGCCTATGCCAATCTGTTCTCGAAGGGAAGGCCGCCCGGATGCCCATTCTCGCTGAAAACCGCCTTGCCGACCAGCCGAGCGCCTACCTGCGCCAGCACGCCGACAATCCCGTCCATTGGCAGCCCTGGGGTCGGGATGCGCTCGAAGAAGCACAGCGGACCGGCCGGCCTATCCTTCTCTCCGTCGGTTACGCCGCCTGCCATTGGTGCCATGTCATGGCTCATGAATGTTTCGAGGATGACGATGTCGCAGCGGTCATGAACCGCCTTTTCGTCAATGTGAAGGTCGACCGGGAGGAAAGGCCCGATATAGACCAGATCTATATGGCGGCGCTGACCGCCATGGGCGAACAGGGCGGCTGGCCTCTGACCATGTTCCTGACGCCGGAAGGGCAGCCCTTCTGGGGAGGAACCTATTTTCCCAAGCACGCGCGCTATGGACGGCCGGGCTTTATCGATGTCCTCCGCGCAATCCACCGCACCTGGATAGCGGATAAGGAAAGCATTAACCATAATGTCGCTGCGCTCTCTTCCCATATCGCCGCGCGGCTTGCCGCAGCCGCCTCCCCTTCCCCGCTCGATAGAGCATTACCCGATCGCTTCGCCGACCAGGTTCATTCCACGATGGACATGCAGCAGGGAGGCATCCGCGGCGCGCCGAAGTTCCCCAACGCCCCCTTCATGGATGCGCTGTGGCTTTCCTGGCTGCGCAACGGCAACGCGGCGCATCGCGATGCATTCCTCCTCAGCCTGGAGACCATGCTGCAGGGCGGCATCTATGATCATCTCGGCGGCGGGCTCGCCCGCTACAGCGTCGACGACCGCTGGCTGGTGCCGCATTTCGAGAAAATGCTTTATGACAACACCCAGATGATCCGCCACGCCAGCTGGGCTTATGCCGAGACCGGCAACGAACTGTTCCGCAGCCGAATCGAAGAAACGGTAAACTGGCTCCAGCGCGAAATGCACCTGCCGAACGGCGCTTTCGCTTCCAGCCTCGATGCCGATAGCGAAGGCGAAGAAGGCAAGTTCTATGTCTGGACCGCCGACGAGATCGACACCGTCCTGCCCGACGCCACACTTTTCAAGACGCGCTATGACGTCACGTCGGAAGGGAACTGGGAGGGGAAGATCATCCTAAACCGGCTCCGGTCGCGCGTTCCCGACAATCCGGATGAGGACCGGATTCTTGGCGCCGACAGGGATAAGCTCCTTGCCGCCCGTGAAAAGCGGGTCCGTCCCGGCAGGGACGACAAGGCGCTCACCGACTGGAATGGGCTTCTCATTCGGGCGCTGGCCGAAGCTGCACGGGTTTTCGATCGGCCGGATTGGGCCGATATCGCTCGACGGATATATCGTTCCATATCCGAATCGATGCGAGAAGGCCGCCTGCCCCATTCCGTCATGGATGGATCGAAGCTCTTCCCCGCGCTCTCGACAGATTATGCGGCGATGATCAATGCCGTCCTGTCGCTCTACCAGATCGACGGTGACAAGACCTATATCGAGGATGCGCAGCATTTCCTCGCCCAGCTCGATCGCTGGCACATCGCAGAGGATGGCGGCTACAGCCTTTGGGCCAGCGATGCGGACGATGTCATCCTGCGCATCCGCGGCGACCAGGACGAGGCTATTCCCAGCGCCACCAGTCAGATCATCGAAGCGCTGAACCGACTGGCCATCGCCACCGGCGAGCAGCACTTGCAGGAACGCGTTGTGGCCGTGGCGGAGCACGCCCTCGGCCGCATCCGCAATCTCGCCTATGGGCAGGCCGGCATCATCAATGCCGCGAGTCTGGTGATGGACCCGTGGAAGCTGGTGATCGTAGCGCCTGATCGCGATCATCCGCTTGTTGCGGAGGCGAATCGAATTCCCGATCCTCGCCGCATCGATATGGTCCTGCCCATAGGAAGCGATCCGGCGGAAGCCGTGCTGCCGCAGGATATCCTTCCGAATATGACAAAGCCCGCGGCCTATCTCTGCCGCGGGCTCGTCTGTCTGCCGCCAGTCGAAACGGCGGTGGAGCTGCATGCGCTTCTGACCGAAAGGCCGTGAAGCGCAGGGCGATCAGGTGTTCATCGAATCGAAGAACTCGCCATTGTTCTTCGTCTGCTTCAGCTTGTCGATCAGGAACTCGATCGCATCGGTCGTGCCCATCGGCGCCAGGATACGGCGCAGCACGAAGATCTTCTGCAGGTCCTGGCGTGGCACGAGCAGATCTTCCTTGCGGGTACCGGATTTCAGGATATCCATCGCCGGGAAGATGCGCTTATCGGCCACCTTGCGGTCGAGCACGATTTCCGAGTTGCCGGTGCCCTTGAACTCTTCGAAGATCACTTCATCCATGCGGCTGCCGGTATCGATCAGCGCGGTCGCGATGATGGTCAGCGAACCACCTTCCTCGATATTACGCGCCGCGCCAAAGAAGCGCTTCGGCCGCTGCAGCGCATTGGCATCCACACCGCCGGTCAGCACCTTGCCGGATGACGGAACGACGGTGTTGTAGGCGCGACCCAGGCGGGTGATCGAGTCTAGGAGAATGACCACATCGCGGCCATGCTCAACCAGGCGCTTGGCCTTCTCGATCACCATCTCCGCCACCTGGACGTGACGCGATGCCGGTTCGTCGAAGGTCGAGGAAACCACCTCGCCCTTCACCGAGCGCTGCATGTCGGTGACTTCTTCCGGACGCTCGTCGATCAGGAGAACGATCAGATAGCATTCCGGATGATTGGCGGTGATGGAATGGGCGATGTTCTGGAGAAGAACGGTTTTACCCGTACGCGGCGGCGCGACGATCAGGCCACGCTGGCCCTTGCCGAGCGGAGCGACGAGATCGATGACGCGGGCGGAAAGATCCTTGGTCGTCGGGTTGTCCAACTCCATCTTGAACCGCTCGTCGGGATAGAGCGGCGTCAGATTGTCGAAATGGATCTTGTGGCGGATTTTTTCCGGATCTTCAAAATTGATGGTGTTGACCTTAAGAAGCGCAAAATAGCGCTCGCCTTCCTTCGGTCCACGGATCGGCCCTTCGACCGTATCGCCGGTTTTCAGCGAGAAGCGGCGGATCTGCGAGGGCGAAATATAGATGTCGTCAGGACCGGGCAGATAATTGGCGTTGGCCGAGCGCAGGAAGCCGAATCCGTCCTGCAACACTTCGACAACACCCTCGCCGATGATCTCGACATCCTGCGAAGCGAGCTTTTTGAGAATCGCGAACATCAACTCCTGCTTGCGCATGACGCTGGCGTTTTCGACCTCGAGTGTTTCCGCAAAAGCCAGCAGATCCACCGGTGTTTTATTCTTTAGTTCTTGTAGTTTCATTTCCTGCATGTGTGCGGAACTCATTCGATTGGGAAGGGAAAAGAGCAGTTGTTCGGAAGGATGGCCATGGAGATCATGGCCGGCATCGACAAGTCTGCATTTCCTAGGGAGGAGACCTTACACATAACCTCTCGCTGCCCTGAGGACAAGTACCAACTTCGGGCAGTGCGAGGAAAAATCAAGATCAGAAGGGCTTCACGATCACCATGATGACGATGATCACCATCAATATGGTCGGCACCTCGTTCATCATGCGCCAATGGCGCGCCGATTTCTCATTTTTGTCGGCAGCGAAGAGCCGCACCGCTTTCGAGAAATAGCCGTGCACGGCGGAAAGCAGCACCACCGCCGCGAGCTTCACATGCAGCCAGCCGCCGGAAAAGCCGAATATCTTCCAGGCGAGCCACAGCCCCATGATCCACGTCACCGCCATGGCGGGATTGATGATGTAGCGCAGCAGCCGCTGCTCCATCACCTTGAAGGTTTCCGACTGCACCGATCCGGGCTCGGCATCGCAGTGATAGACGAAAAGCCGGGGCAGATAGAACATCCCCGCCATCCATGAAATAACGGCCATGACATGGATCGCCTTGACCCAGGGATAAGCGACATCCGGATTCACGTGAAACATCAGCGCCAGTCCGGCCGCCACAACGGCGAGCCCGACAACGGCCCGAACAGCCGCCTTCCTGCCTGAGGCGGCGGGGTTCTCCTCAGTTTGACTGCTCATCCCTCGCCTCCTCCGGTCAGGCCGCGCACCCGCGCGACCATCTGTTCCACATGCTCGACCGGCGCGTTGGGCGTGATGCCGTGGCCGAGATTGAAGATCAGCGGACCATCCCCCAATGTTTCGAGGATCGCATCCACGCCCTCGTCTAGCGCCGCGCCGCCGGCCACGACCCGCAAGGGATCGAGATTGCCCTGCACAGCCCCGTGTTCCTGCAGCTTTTCGGCGAATGACAGGGGAACCGACCAGTCGAGGCCGAGCACATTGACGCCGGTCTTCTCGCGGTAATGCGCGTAAAGCGCGCCGGCGCCTTTCGGAAAACCGATGATCAGCGCGTCTGGGTGCACGGCGCGCACCTTTTCGACGATCCGCGCCACCGGCTTCACGCAGAACCGCTCAAAGCAGATTTCATCGAGGACGCCAGACCAAGAATCGAAGATCTGCACCGCATCCGCGCCGGCATCGAGCTGCCCGATCAGATATTCGGCCGAGACATCGGCGAGATCGTCGAGCAGTTTCTGGAAGGCGTCGGGATAACGATAGGCGAAAAGCCTGGCTGGCGCCTGGTCCGGCGTGCCATGCCCGGCGATCATATAGGTCGCAACGGTCCAGGGCGCCCCGCAGAAGCCGAGGAGCGTCGTTTCATCGGGAAGTGTGGAACGCAGGAGGCGAACCGTCTCATAGACCGGCTCCAGGCGTTTTGCGACGCCGCCGGTTTCCAGCCAGAATATCTCCTCTGCGTCGATCGGCGTCATCACCGGCCCCCGCCCCTCTTCGAAACGGAGATCGCGGCCGAGCGCATGCGGCACCACTAGAATATCGGAGAACAGGATGGCCGCGTCGAAGCCGAAACGGCGAATGGGCTGCAGGGTCACTTCGACGGCGAGGTCGGGCGAATAGCAGAGCTCGAGGAAGCTTCCGGCCTGCTGCCGCGTTTCCCTGTATTCGGGCAAGTAGCGGCCGGCCTGGCGCATCATCCAGATCGGTGGCGGATAGACCGTCTCGCCCCGGATCACCTTCAATACCTTGCGTGCCATCATCCCGTCCTGTGCTGGTTTCCTCAGCCTCTTTCAAAAAAGAAATTTAGAAATTTTAGATTCTTCTGATTCTTAGAGTCTGTTTGTTCCGGGGATTAACACATGATGGCCTTTTCCCCACAGGGAAATGCCGTTTCCCCCATTCCGTGGATAAATTGCCCATTGAATTGCAAAAAGCAATGATAAGCGGATTTGCCAAGGAAAAGCAGAGGCTTGGAAAGCCTTGCCCGTTCGCCAAACTGTGGAGAAGCTGCGCATAAGCCTTGGCAAATCGAACGCCGATGATCTCTTCCACATCGGCCACGGAGATTTGCCCACAAGCCTGCCCATTGTGGATGACTTGCCAATTCTGCCCATCGCTGTCATGCCTGTGTTGAAAAGCCCATGCCTTACCCACAGGCTTCAACAGGGACGGCAGAAATCTGTGACCAGACCGCTTTCCTACTTCCATCTTCATCTGATTTCAGATGCGACCGGAGAGACTCTCCTCGCCGCCGGCCGCGCCGCCGCGGCCCAATATGCCAATGCAAGGGCGATCGAGCATATCTATCCCCTGATTCGGACCGAGAAGCAGCTGCGCAAGGTGCTCGACGATATCGATGCCGAACCCGGCATCGTCCTCTATACGATCGTCGACCAGAAGCTTGCGGCGATCATCGATGAAACCTGCTCCAGTATGGGTGTGCCCTCCGTTTCCGTACTCGAACCGGTGCTGACGACCTTCCAGTCCTATCTCGGCGCACCGGCGCATCGCCGCGCCAGCGCCCAGCATGTCTTGAATGCCGATTATTTCCGCCGCATCGATGCGCTCAATTTCACCATGGAGCATGATGACGGGCAGCTTCCGCCCGACATGAATGAAGCCGATGTGATCCTCATCGGCATTTCGCGCACGTCCAAGACGCCGACGAGCATCTATCTCGCCAATCGCGGCATCAAGGCCGCCAATATACCCATTGTCCTGGGCATTCCGATCCCCGAGGCGCTGGTCGCGGCGACAAGGCCCTTGATCGTCGGCCTGATCGCAACGGCGGAGCGCATCTCGCAGATCCGGCAGAACAGGATCCTGAGTTCCGCGCCCGGTTACGATATCGAGCATTATACCGATCGTGCCAATATCGCAGAGGAGCTCGCCTATGCGCGCAGCATCTGCACCCGCCATGGCTGGCCGATCATCGACGTGACGCGCCGCTCGATCGAAGAAACCGCCGCTGCGATTCTTGCCCTTCGCCCGCGCAACCGGTAACGAAAAGCCCTACGAGGATTTACCATGGCCACACCGATCATCCTGGCATCGAAAAGCCCGTTCCGCGCCGCCCTCCTGAAAAATGCCGGCATCTCCTTTCTGACGGAAGCGGCCGAGATCGACGAGCGTGCCGTGGAAATGGCCCTGCAAGACACCGGCGCCACGCCGGAGGACGTCGCGATGGTCCTTGCCGAGGCCAAGGCGCTCGATGTCAGCGCCCGCCATCCCGATGCGCTGGTCATCGGCTGCGACCAGACCTTGTCGCTGGACGATGAAATCTTCCACAAGCCGGCTGATATGGAGGCGGCGCGCCAGCATCTCCTGAAGCTCTCGGGAAAGACTCATAATCTCAATAGCGCCGTGGTACTGGCGCGCGGCGAGGAAGCGATTTGGCGGCATGTCGGCGTGGCGCGGATGACCATGCGCACCCTCGATCCGGCCTTTGTCGGCCGCCATCTGGCGCGGGTCGGGAACATCGCCCTTTCCAGCGTCGGCGCTTATCAGGTCGAGGGCGAGGGTTTGCAGCTCTTCGAGAAGATCGACGGCGATTATTTCACCATTGTCGGCCTGCCGATGCTGCCGCTTCTCGATGAGTTGCGCAGGCTGGGAGCGATCGATGGCTGAACCCGTCAAGGCATTCGTCACCGGCTTTCCTATCAGGCATTCCCGTTCGCCGCTGATTCATGGCTTCTGGCTGAAGGCCCATGGCCTTGAAGGCTCCTATGAAGCGATCGAAACCGTGCCGGAAGCCTTTCCAGCCTTTATCGCCTCGCTACGGGAGAACGGATATGCGGGCGGCAATGTCACCATCCCGCACAAGGAAGCCGCTTTCGCCCTTTGCGAGGCACATGACGCTGCTGCTGAAGGTATCGGCGCGGTCAATACGCTCTGGTTCGAACAAGGCCGGCTTCATGGCGGCAATACCGATGCTTATGGTTTTGCCGCCAATCTCGACGAGTATGCCGAGGGATGGGACAGCGCGGATACGGCGCTGGTGCTCGGCGCAGGCGGCGCCAGCCGCGCCATCGTGCACGCGCTGAAAAGTCGCGGCTTCACTGATATCCATATCGTCAACCGCACGCCGGCGCGGGCCGAGGAACTGGCCGCGCATTTCGGTTCCGGGGTTTCGACCCACGGCCTCGATGAGGCGCAGGGTCTTGTCGCGGCCGCCGGCTTGATCGTCAATACCACCCCGCTCGGAATGGAAGGCCACGGCAAGGACGGGCTCACGCTCGACCTCACGAGAGCCAATCCGGCAACGATCGTCACCGACATCGTCTATGTTCCGCTCGAAACGCCTTTTCTCAGGACTGCCAGAGATGCCGGCCTGAAGAGCGTCGATGGCCTCGGCATGCTCTTGCACCAGGCCGCTCCGGGCTTCGAGCGCTGGTTCGGCCTGCGCCCGGAGGTGACGTCGGAACTGCGCGCTCGCATTCTGGCCGATATGGCAAAGCCGAAACAGGAAGAGACCGCCAAGTGATCGTCCTCGGCCTGACCGGCTCCATCGGCATGGGAAAATCGACCACGGCGCAGATGTTCGCCGAATCAGGCATTCCCGCCTATAGCGCCGACGAGGCGGTGCACCGGCTTTATTCCGGCCGCGCCGCGCCATTGATCGAAGCGGCTTTCCCCGGCACGACCAATGAAAACGGCGTCGACAGGGAAAAGCTCTCATCGGCCGTCCTGGGCCAGGCGGAAGCGATCAGGAAGCTAGAGGCGATCGTCCATCCGCTGGTGCGCGAGGAGGAACAGGCCTTTCTGGAAAAGGCCAGGCAGGCCGGCGCGGATATCGCCCTCCTTGATATCCCCCTTCTCTTCGAAACCGCAGGTGAAGCCCGTGTCGACAGGGTGGTCGTTGTTTCCGCTCCGCAGGAGGTGCAGCGCCAGCGCGTTCTCGCACGGCCCGGCATGACCGAGGCAAAGCTTGACGCCATCCTTGCCCGCCAGATGCCGGATGCCGAAAAGCGCGCCCGCGCCGATTTCATCGTCGACACCAGCAAGGGAACGGACGCCGCGCGTGAAGCGGTGGCGGAAATAATCCGCCGGTTGCGGACAGAGGTTACTGGATAAGGTGGCCGTCACGCTTGCAAGCGGCTTTCCGCTCGGCGAATCTGTCTACGTTGATTCTTTGTGCATTGCAGTCAAATGAAACACCTGACGTTCGCATAATGGAAAGGTAAGTTCATGCGGGAGATCGTATTCGATACCGAAACGACCGGTCTCGACCGGCTCGAGGACCGTGTCATCGAGATCGGCGGGGTGGAACTCGTCAACCGCTTCCCGACGGGCCGCACCTTTCACGTCTTCATCAATCCGCAGGGCCGCGCCGTCCATCCCGAGGCGCTCGCGGTTCACGGCATCAGCAATGAACAGCTGGCTGACAAGCCGACCTTTGGCGAGATCGCCAATGATTTTCTGGATTTCTTCGATGGAGCCAAGCTGATCGCCCATAACGCCACCTTCGATATCGGCTTCATCAATGCCGAACTGGAGCGTATAGGCCAGCCTTCGATACACAACGAGCGGGTCGTCGACACGCTGGCGCTTGCCAGGCGCCGGCATCCAATGGGCCCCAATTCGCTCGATGCGCTCTGCCGGCGCTACGGCATCGACAACAGCCACCGCACCCTGCACGGCGCGCTTCTCGATTCGGAGATCCTGGCGGAAGTCTATATCGAGCTGATCGGCGGCAAGCAGGCAGCACTTGGCCTGACCATCGAGAGCGACAGCCGCGGTGGCGCAACGCGGGAAGAGACGGTTATCGTCATCGGGGCACGGCCGGAGCCCTTGCCCTCCCGCCTCTCGCCGGTGCAGGCGGCCTCCCATGCCGCGCTTGTCGAAAAGATCGGCTCGAAGGCGATCTGGGCGAAATTCGCTGTGGAAGCCGGGGAATAGCAATCAACAAAAAAGCCCGGCAGAGCCGGACTTTTTCAGATCCATGGGGCTGATCGTCAGCTCTTGACCACCGACTTGGCCTGCTCCTCGGCCATGCGCTGCTGGAACATCTGCGCAAAATCGATAGGGTCGATCATCAGCGGCGGGAAGCCGCCATTGCGCGTCGCCTCGGCAACGATCTGGCGGGCGAAGGGGAAGAGCAGCCGCGGGCACTCGATGAAGAGCAGCGGCAGCATGTGTTCCTGCGGAACGCCCTGGATGCGGAAGACGCCGCCGTAAACCAGTTCGACGTTGAACAGCACGTCCTTGCCCTCGCCGGCCTGCGCGTTCAGCGTTAGCACGACGTCGAAATCGCCTTCGGCGATCGGATTGGCGCCGACATTGACGTTGATGTTGATCGACGGTGCCTTTTCGCGCGGACGCAGCGAAAGCGGCGCGCCGGGGCTCTCGAAGGACAAATCCTTCACATACTGCGCCAATATGTTCAGCGACGGCTGTGCGCCAGTACCCGCGCCGTTACCATTCTTTGCTTCGCCAGCCGTTGCTGTTGTGTCGCTTGGCGTTTTTGCCATCGTCAGAAGACCTTCTTTTTGGAATGACCATCACGGCCTTGAAGTGAATAAGGTTGGCTAGCATGTGTGACTCTGCGAGGCAAGAACGCATGAAGGTGCATTTTCAGGAAGACGCAACTTATGATTTCATTGCGTGTCATTGTCTCCGCGCCAGGGCGAGTTGGGGTCCGGCTTGCGTGAATAGTCTTCCGGGTCGAGATCGATGACCCGGTCGCGCGCGGGCTTCTGCCCTGCTTCATAGCCGGGGCCGTAGCGCGTCGCGCCCATGGTGACGATGACGCCGCTGCGCGAAAGATAGCGCCAGACGAGATCGCGCACCGGCGGAATGAAAAGCAGAAGCCCGCAGATATCGGTGAAGAAGCCGGGGATGATCAAAAGGATCGCCGCCAGCACCAGCATGGCGCCATGCACCAGTTCCCGGTCGGGAACCCGCCCCGCCGCCGCTTCGGCCCTGATCTTCTGGAGCAGGCTGAAGCCCTGCACACGCAGGAGAAAGAAGCCGAGCATGCCGCCGAGCACGACCAGTGCGAGGGTGGCCAGCACGCCGATATGGCTGCCGACGATCACAAAACCCGCAATTTCCAGGAATGGCATTGCCACAAGGAGAAGCGGAAAGAGAGTGGATGGCACGCGAGATCGACCTTTCGATTAAAGAACATGATTTTTCGAAGGCAATTCCTTCATTTCTCTCTACATATGATCTGGCGATCGGCATTTGAATGATTCAACATGCCGGACTATATGTTTTTCAGGTTGGGTAGCAAATTCCGATGTTGAATCGCTGGCACCGGTTCACATCCCATGATTGGCAGACGGTATGGAATTCTTCGATTTCGGGACGATTTTCTTCTTTGTGGCGGCAGTGATCATCTTCCTGCAGCTGCGCAATGTTCTCGGCCGCCGCACCGGCAGTGAGCGCCCGCCCTTTGATCCCTATTCCGCCCGCTCGGGCGATGCCCAGAAACAGGCCGGCAATGGCGACAATGTCGTTGCGCTGCCGCGTCGGGCGGACACGGCGGCGGAAAAGGATTTCACTAGCATCGATGCCGTCTCGCCGGCGGGTACCCCGCTCAATGAGGGCCTGCGCGCGATTCGCGCCGCCGATCCCTCCTTCGACCCCGCGAGCTTCGTCGACGGCGCCAAGATGGCTTATGAGATGATCGTCATGTCCTTTGCCGATGGCGACCGCAAGGCGCTGAAGACGCTCCTTTCCAAGGAGGTCTATGACGGCTTCGTCTCGGCGATCACCGATCGTGAGGCGAGGAGCGAAAAGGTCAATTCCTCCTTCGTTGGCATCGACAAGGCCGATATCGTCGGCGCCGAGATGAAGGGGAGCGACGCGCATGTCACGGTGCGCATCGTCAGCCAGTTGATCTCCGCCACGCTCGACAAGGACGGCAAGGTCATCGACGGCGATCCCGATTCCGTGGCAGAGATCAAGGATGTCTGGACATTCGCGCGCGACACCCGCTCCCGCGATCCCAACTGGAAGCTGGTGGCCACGGAAGCCGAGGATTGATCACATCGAGTCAATCGGATCCCGAACGGAAATAGGTCATGGGCCATGCTATCGAGGCTTTTGAGGCCTGTAACCTACGCGGATTGCCCCGGCTGGCATGAGGACGACCATGCCGGCGCTTTCACCGCTTTTCGCCGGTCTGCCTTCCGGGTTCTGGAAAAACCCTATCGTAGCGGCAGTCTCGGTATCGCCTTCGCAGCACTGGCGCCGATCTTTGCAGCGGCGAGAGACATCCCTGCATTAGGCAGCTTGGAGGCCTGCGCGTTCTTCGAAGCCCATTTTCTTCCCTGTCTGCTGCGGCCCGAAAGCGGCGAAAAAGGCTTCGTCACCGGCTTCTACGAGCCGGAAATCGCCGCTTCTTCTGTTAGAACCGATCGATTTCGGATCCCTTTTCATCGAAAACCCGACGATCTCGTCGAGCTTGACGATCAAAACCGTCCGGCCGATATCGACCCGTCCTTTGCTTTCGCCCGCAGGTGCGGGAGCGGGCTGACGGAATATCACGACCGCCACGCCATCGAGACGGGCGCGCTCGACGGGAGAAACCTCGAAATAGCCTATGTGGAGGATCGGGTTGATGCCTTTTTCGCCCATGTCCAAGGCGCGGCGCGGCTCACAATGCCCGATCGCAGCAGGCGGCGCATCACCTATGCCGCCAAGTCGGGGCATCCCTTCACCGGGCCAGGCCGGATATTAATCGCGCTCGGCGAACTCGCCGCGCGCGATGTGACGATGCAATCGATCCGCGCCTGGTTTCGGGAGAATCCGCACCGCATCGACGAAATCCTCTGGCAGAACCGCTCCTATATCTTCTTCCGCGAGGCGCCCGTCGAGGATTCGGAACTCGGGCCGATCGCTGCCGCCAAGGTTCCGCTGACGCCGGGGCGCTCCATCGCCGTCGACCGCCTGCTCCACACCTTTGGCACGCCTGTTTTCATCAACGCGCCAGACCTCGATGCCTTTGATCCCGGAAACCGGGGCGGTTTGCGCCGTCTGATGATCGCGCAGGATACCGGCTCCGCCATTGTCGGCCCCGCGCGGGGCGACCTCTTCGCCGGTTCGGGTGATGCGGCGGGCGAGATCGCGGGTGTGATCCGCAACAAAGCCGATTTTTATGTGCTGGTGCCGCGCGTGCTGCTAAAGCATGATCCCGAAAAGTTGCAGACTTTTCGGACAAGATCATGCGGCTAAAAGCAGTGAATCATGACGCCCCGAGACAAACCGCCGAAAGCCGCGACAGATGGACCGCAATCCCCTGAAAGGGATCGGCTGCGGCTGGAAGACCGCATCCTCTGGGAAACCGTCGCCCGTACCGCCAGGCCGTTGAAGCCGCAACGCCGCAAACGGCCGGAATTACCCGATGATTTCGATCTCTGGGAGGCGGAAATCGGCGCCCGCGAGCCATTGTCGCCGAAAGCCGAAAAGGCCGCATCGAGCGGGCCGCCCGTGCAGCCGAAGCCGCTGGGAAAACCGCGCGAGCCCCATCCACTTCATCCGCTCGACCGGACCACTCATCGCAAGATCGCCAAGGGCCGTCTCGATATCGACGCGCGGATCGATCTGCACGGCCTGACGCAGCGCGAAGCGCATAATCTTCTCTATGGTTTTCTTCTCGATGCGCGCAGCCGCGGTCTGCGCCATGTGCTGGTGATCACCGGCAAGGGTTCCTCCTCCGGCAGCGAAGGCATCTTGCGCCAGGCGGTGCCGCACTGGTTTTCGACGCCCGCTTTTCGCATTCTGGTCAGCGCCTATGAGGATGCCGCGCGCAAGCATGGCGGACACGGCGCGCTCTATGTGCGTCTGCGCCGTACGGGGCTGGGTGATTTGGGGGTGAAGGAGCCATGACGCCATTCGGGAAACGCCTGCGTGAACTGCGCGAGGAGCGCAACGTCTCGCAAAAGCAGATGGCCGCCGAGATCGGCGTTTCAGCCGCCTATCTCTCCGCGCTCGAGCATGGCCGCCGTGGCCAGCCGACCTGGGATCTGCTGCAGCGGATCATCACCTATTTCAACATCATCTGGGATGATGCCGAGGAACTGCAGCAGCTGGCGACGATTTCCCATCCCCGCGTCGTCATCGATACGGCGGGCCTCTCGCCGGAAGCGACCGAGCTCGCCAATCTCATCGCCTCGGGCATCCGCATGATCGACCGCGAGACGATCCTGTCACTCACCGAGCAGGTCAAGGCGGCGAGGAAACGGCGCAAGACCATTCGCTCCTAAAACAGCTCTCTCAACTCGTCGAGCTTATCGTTCACCAGCCAGCCATAATAGTTTTCCCGCGGCAGGAGCGGCGCCTCTCCCGCCGCCCTGCGCTTGGCGTTTTCTCGGGCGAGCGTACGGGCGCGGTCGTCGGCGCCGCCCGTATTGTAAAGCGTGGCGGTGATGCCGGGATTTTTCGAAATGTCGAAATCGGCGATCTCCCGGTAGGCGTCGATCGCGTGCTTCAGCGTCGCCGCGACGTAAGGCAGCGTCAGATCGGGATCCATGATGGTCTTGTAGACGGCGTTCCCGTTTTCGGCGTCGAGCTTCGGCAGGCCGGAAATGCGGGTCACCATATCCGACATCTGCAATGCGGTCAGCGGATTGATCTGGCCTAGGCCGAAGGTCTGGCCGGCATAAAAGGGCTGGAAGAAGACGGCGCTGAAGCGGTTGTTGGGATAGGGCTTGCCGTCCACCGTCTTGCCGCGGAACTTGGTGTTCCAGACATTTTCGCGGCAGTCCCACAGGGAATAGCTGTCCTTGAACCCGGAGCAGGCCGAGAATTCGGATCTTTTCACGAAAGCGCCGATCGATTCACCCTTGTAGTCGAAGCTCACGCCCCGGTTCACATAGGACATCGCCTTGACGTAATAGGTCTGCAGCCGGTCATAGACATCGACATTGTAGGTATGCTCGCCGACGATCGCCCCGGCGATATGGATCGGGTCTATGCCATAGGCCGCCGCCGTGCTCGTGATCTTCGTGCGCAGCCGCTTGTCCACCGCCAGCAGATTGTAGATCTTGCGGTATTTGGCCTCGTAGGTGGTCTTGAGTTCGCGGGTGCGCTTGGCGGACGCGCCGGGAATGTTGGGCTGCTCCGCATGCCGGTTGCCGGGCGGAACCAGTGTGGCCGCGCTGGCGGTCCCGCAAAAGGCGACGGCAAGAAGATTCGCGGCAAGAAAGCCCATGCCGGCGACGAGGTTCAGTCGGCTTCTCATGTTCAGCGTTGTCAGCCCCAAGAAACAGGCCGGTCGCGGCCTTAAATCCACATGAAGGAGATCGCCGGAAAATAGAAAACCCCCTCGCGCGAGTCGAGGGGGTTTTGCAATAAGTTGCAAGCGATGCCGGAAAGACACAGCTGCAAGGACTTCGGGTCTGTATTGCGTCCGTTCCTTTATAGAATAAAACGCGAAAGGTCCGCATTCTTGGCGAGATCGCCGATCGTTTCCCGGACATATTTGGCATCGACGGTGAAAGACGTGCCTGTCTTGTCGGGGGCCGTGAACGAAATTTCGTCGAGCACGCGTTCCATCACCGTCTGCAATCGCCGCGCACCGATATTCTCGATGCTGGAATTGAGATCGACGGCGATATCGGCAAGCGCGTCGATCGCATCGTCGGTGATTTCGAGCGTCACCTCTTCCGTCGCCATCAGCGCGATATACTGCTTGATCAGGCTCGCTTCGGTTTCCGTCAGGATGCGGCGGAAATCCTCGCGCGTCAGCGCGCTGAGCTCGACGCGGATCGGCAGGCGGCCCTGCAGTTCAGGCAGGAGGTCCGACGGCTTGGCGACATGGAACGCGCCCGAGGCGATGAACAGGATATGGTCCGTCTTCACCGGGCCGTATTTCGTCGCGACCGTCGTGCCCTCGACCAGCGGCAGCAGATCGCGCTGCACGCCTTCGCGTGAGACGCCGGCGCCCATGCCGCCGTCGCGTGCCGCGATCTTGTCGATTTCGTCGAGGAAGACGATGCCGTCGTCCTCCGTCGCGCTGAGCGCTTCCTGCACGATCTGCTCCTGATCGAGCAACTTGTCGGATTCGTCATTGATCAGCAGGCCGTAGGATTCCTTCACCGTCGTCTTGCGCGTCTTGGTGCGCCCGCCCATCGCCTTCCCCAGCATGTCGCCGAGGTTGAGCACGCCGATATTGGCGCCCGGCATGCCCGGTATTTCGAAATTAGGGATGCCCGAACCGGTGTCGGCCACCTCGACCTCGATCTCCTTGTCGTCGAGCAGGCCGTCGCGCAGCTTCTTGCGGAACGAATCGCGCGTCGCTGGGCTCGCCGTCTTGCCGACAAGCGCGTCGAGCACGCGTTCTTCCGCGTTGAGATGGGCCTTGGCCTTGACTTCTTCGCGTTTTTTCTCGCGCACCAAGCCGATGGCGACCTCGACCAGGTCGCGGATGATCTGCTCGACATCACGGCCGACATAGCCCACTTCGGTGAACTTCGTGGCTTCGACCTTGATGAATGGCGCGCCCGCCAGCTTTGCCAGACGGCGGGAGATCTCCGTCTTGCCGACGCCGGTCGGGCCGATCATCAGGATGTTCTTGGGCATGACCTCTTCGCGCATCTGGCCTTCGAGCTGCTGGCGGCGCCAGCGGTTGCGCAGCGCAATGGCCACGGCGCGCTTGGCGTCCTTCTGCCCGATGATGAAGCGGTCGAGTTCGGAAACGATCTCGCGGGGAGAAAATGTCGTCATAAGTAAACTTCCAGTGCGTATGAATCGAGAGGCGCCGCCATCAGGCGGCGTCGATGCTTTCGACGATGATATTGCCATTGGTGTAGACGCAGATATCGGCGGCGATCTGCATCGCCTTGCGCGCGATATCCTCGGCGCTCGTATCGGTGTCGATGAGCGCACGGGCCGCGGCCAGCGCATAATTGCCGCCCGAGCCGATCGCCATCACGCCGTGCTCCGGCTCCAGAACGTCGCCCGTGCCGGTCAGCGCCAGCGTCACCTGGGCATCGGCAACCAGCATCATCGCCTCGAGGCGGCGCAGATAACGGTCGGTACGCCAGTCCTTGGCGAGCTCGACGGAGGCGCGCATCAGCTGGTCGGGATATTGCTCGAGCTTGGATTCGAGCCGTTCGAGAAGCGTGAAGGCATCGGCGGTCGCGCCGGCAAAGCCGGCGATCACGTTGCCCTTGCCGATGCGGCGTACCTTGCGGGCATTCCCCTTCATGATCGTCTGGCCGAGCGAGACCTGCCCGTCGCCGGCGATCACCACCTTTCCGCCCTTGCGGATGGTGACGATGGTCGTGCCGTAGATAGTGGAGGGATTGTGTTCGATCATCTGAAACTCCTTGTAGCAGGCCCTCATGCCCCTGACGGCGGCGATGCGGGCCCCTGCGCACATACCTAATGTTGTGCCCAGTCTATGTATGTTCGGATGAAGGAAATGCAAATCACCCGTTCATTGTGGCCGATCAAAGCGTTTGGCAAAATCCGCGAGCTGTTCTAGAACGCGGGCACAAATTATGAGGCAGTGGAAACGATCATGGCATCGAGCAGCAACCGCGCAGCATCGGTCGAACGCACGACCAAGGAAACCAGCATCGCCGTTTCGGTCGATCTGGACGGCACCGGCGCGTTCGATATTTCCACCGGCGTCGGTTTTTTCGATCATATGCTGGAGCAGCTTTCGCGCCATTCGCTGATCGACATGAAGATCAAGGCCAATGGCGATCTGCATATCGACGATCACCACACGGTCGAGGATACTGGCATCGCCATCGGACAGGCCATCGCCAGGGCGCTGGGCGAGCGGCGCGGCATCATGCGCTATGCCTCGATCGACCTTGCCATGGATGAGACGCTGACGCGCGCCGCGCTCGACGTCTCGGGCCGGCCGTTCCTCGTCTGGCAGGTGGAATTCTCCGCGCCCAAGATCGGCACTTTCGATACCGAGCTGGTGCGGGAGTTCTTTCATGCGCTGGCGCAGAATGCCGGCATCACGCTGCACATCACCAATCATTACGGCGCCAACAACCACCACATCGCCGAGACCTGCTTCAAGGCGGTGGCCCGCGCGCTGAGGATCGCCATCGAGGCCGACCCGCGCCAGAAGGATGCGATCCCCTCCACCAAGGGGACGCTGAAAGGCTGAGCAGGATTTCCGAAAAGTGGAGACCGGCTTTCGGACAAAAATCCTGCTAATCAAAGGGAATCTGATCATGGCAAGCTTCGTCATCATGGAGCCGCCCGCAAAAGCGGGGAAGAACGTGGCGGAAGGCACGCTCTTCATCCGCGACGGCTTTGCGCTGCTCGCCTTTTTCGTGCCCTTCATCTGGCTCCTGTTTCATCGGCTCTGGTTCGAGGCGATCCTCGTCGTGGCCGCGGCCGTGGCGCTCGGCATGGCCGGCGAATACTGGAACCAGGGCGGCACCGTCGCCGTCCTGTCGCTTCTGGTCTCGATCCTTGTGGCGCTGGAAGGCAACAACTGGCGTATCGCCAGGTTCCGCCGCCGGGGCTATGCCGAAAAAGGCGTGATCGAGGCGGCTGACCGGAGCGAAGCCGAGATCCGCTATTTCGCCGGCGGCAATTCCAGTGACGATGCACCAACGACGGCTCCCGCCCCGCAAAAGGCGCCCCCTGCCCGGTTTGCGCCGTCGCGGCCCGGCGGAACGCTCGGCCTCGTCGGCTATCCCCGGGAGCATTGAGCGATGCGCGTCGCCATCATCGATTACGGTTCGGGCAATCTTCGCTCCGCCACCAAGGCTTTTGAACGCGCCGCGCGTGAAAGCGGGGTCAACGCAGATATCGATCTCACCGCCGATGCCGAGCGGGTGCGCACCGCCGACCGCATCGTCTTGCCGGGCGTCGGCGCTTATGCCGATTGCCGCCGCGGGCTCAATGCTGTGCCTGATATGACGGAAGCCGTTCAGGAAGTGGCGATCGAAAAGGCCCGCCCCTTCCTCGGCATCTGCGTCGGCATGCAGCTGATGTCCTCGCGCGGACTGGAAAAGACGGTGACGGAAGGTTTCGGCTGGATCAAGGGCGATGTGCGCGAGATGATGCCGTTGGATCCCGGCCTGAAAATTCCGCAGATCGGCTGGAACACGATTCACGTGAAACATTCGCATCCGCTCTTCGATGGCATCAGGACCGGGCCGGACGGGTTGCACGCCTATTTCGTCCATTCCTATATGCTGGATGCCGGAAACCCTGACGACGTGCTGGCAACGGCCGATTACGGCGGCCCGATAACCGCCGCCGTCGCGCGCGACAATTTGGCGGGCACGCAGTTCCATCCCGAGAAGAGCCAGGCGCTGGGCCTGGCCCTCATAGCCAATTTCCTGAAGTGGAAGCCATGATCCTCTTCCCCGCCATCGATTTGAAGGATGGTCAGTGTGTGCGCTTGAAGCTCGGCGACATGGCTGAGGCGACCGTCTATAATCCCGACCCGGCCGCGCAGGCGAAAGCCTTCGAGGATCAGGGGTTCGAGTGGCTGCATGTGGTCGATCTCAACGGCGCATTCGCCGGAGAGAGCGTCAACGGCGCGGCGGTCGAGGCGATCCTGAAGGCGACCAAGAACCCGGTGCAGCTCGGCGGCGGCATCCGCACGCTCGACCATATCGAGAACTGGCTTTCGAAAGGGCTTGCCCGCGTCATTCTCGGCACGGTCGCGGTGCGCAATCCGGCGCTGGTCATCGAAGCCTGTGAAAAGTTTCCGGGCAAGGTCGCCGTTGGCATTGACGCCAAGGGCGGCAAGGTTGCGGTCGAGGGCTGGGCGGCGGCTTCCGAGCTCGGTGTCATCGAACTGGCGAAGAAGTTCGAGGGCGCCGGCGTCGCGGCGATTATCTATACCGATATCGACCGCGACGGGGTTCTGGCCGGCATCAACTGGCCGTCGACCCTGGCTCTGGCCGACGCCGTCTCCATCCCCGTCATCGCCTCGGGCGGCCTCGCCTCGATCGAAGATATCAGGCGCATGACCATGCCCGACGCGAAAAAGCTCGAAGGCGCCATTTCCGGGCGCGCCCTTTATGACGGGCGGATCGATCCCCAAGAGGCGCTGGCGGTTCTGAGGGCGGCGGCATGACACTGAAAGCCCGCGTCATCCCCTGTCTGGACGTCAAGGACGGCCGCGTCGTCAAGGGCGTCAATTTCGTCGATCTGATCGATGCCGGCGATCCCGTCGAGGCGGCCAAGGCTTACGATGCCGCCGGCGCTGACGAGCTCTGCTTCCTCGACATCACCGCCTCTTCCGACAATCGCGAGACGATCTTCGACGTGGTGGCGCGCACGGCTGAGCAATGCTTCATGCCGCTGACCGTCGGCGGCGGGGTGCGCAGCGTCGCCGATATCCGCAAACTGCTGCTCGCCGGCGCCGACAAGGTGTCGATCAACACCGCGGCGGTGAAGACCCCCGAATTCGTCGCCGAGGCCGCCGACAAATTCGGCAATCAGTGCATCGTGGTGGCGATCGACGCCAAGAAAGTGTCTGCCCCCGGCGAGACGGACCGCTGGGAAATCTTCACCCATGGCGGGCGTGAGAAGACAGGCATCGATGCCGTCGAGTTCGCCCGGCAGGTCGTCGATCTGGGCGCGGGTGAGATTCTGCTCACCTCGATGGACCGCGACGGCACCAAGGCCGGTTACGATATCGCGCTGACGCGCGCCGTAGCGGATGTCGTGCGTGCCCCGGTCATCGCCTCGGGCGGCGTCGGCGATCTCAACCATCTCGTGGCCGGCATTCGCGATGGCCACGCCACGGCGGTCCTCGCCGCCTCGATTTTTCACTTCGGCACCTATACGATCGGGGAAGCGAAGCGCTATATGGCCGAAGCCGGCATTCCGATGCGGCTCGATCCGGAAAATCCAAGCGCGGCAGGACCGGGCGGGGAGGACAGATGAGTGATTTCACGCTTGAAGATCTGGAGCGCATTGTGGCCGAGCGTGCCAGCGCGACCGATGGTTCCTCCTATACGGCGAGCCTCGTCGCCAAGGGCATACCCAAGGCTGTCCAGAAACTCGGCGAGGAAGCCGTCGAGACGGTGATCGCCGCCATATCCGGCGACAGGGAGGGCGTCGTCTCCGAAAGCGCCGACCTTCTCTACCACCTTCTGGTCGTCTGGAAGATTTCCGGCGTCGAACTTTCAACCGTTCTGGCGGAGCTCGAACGGCGCACCGCGCAATCCGGCCTTGAGGAAAAGGCCGGGCGGAAAGCTTCCTGAAGGCGCGCGGCCGATGTGGGAATCCATGGATCAGCTGAGCCCCAGCAAATATTCGCCCTATCGCCTGTTCTCGGCTCAGCAATGGGCGGAATTTCGCGCCGATACGCCGCTGACACTGACCTATGACGAGGTGAAAAGGCTGCGTTCGCTGGGCGACCCGATCGATCTCGACGAAGTGCGCCGCATCTATCTCTCGCTGTCGCGGCTCCTGTCGGCCCATGTCGAGGCGAGCCAGCTTCTGTTCCGCCAGCGCCAGCAGTTCCTGAAGATGGACGATGCGGTGAAGACGCCGTTCATCATCGGCATCGCCGGTTCGGTGGCGGTCGGCAAATCGACGACGGCCCGCGTTTTGAAGGAGCTTCTCGCCCGCTGGCCGTCGAGCCCCAAGGTCGATCTGGTGACGACCGACGGCTTCCTCTACCCCAATGCGGTGCTGCGCGCCCAGAACCTGATGGAGCGCAAGGGCTTCCCTGACAGTTACGACGTCGGCGCCGTGCTGCGCTTCCTCTCCTCGATCAAGGCGGGGATGAGCGAGGTCCGCGCCCCGGTCTATTCGCACCTGACCTATGACGTGGTGCCGGGCGAATATACAATCATCGACCGGCCGGATATCCTGATCTTCGAGGGCATCAACGTGCTGCAGGTTCGCGATCTGCCTGAAGACGGCAAGATGGTGCCTTTCGTCTCCGATTTCTTCGATTTCTCGATCTATATCGATGCTGATACCGCTCAGATCCGCAAATGGTATGCCGATCGCTTCATGCGGCTGCGCGAGACCGCCTTCCGCAATCCGCAATCCTTCTTCCACCGCTACTCCCAGCTTTCGGAGGAAGCCGCCCTCTCCATCGCCGAGGGACTGTGGAACAACATCAATCTGAAGAATTTGAAAGAGAATATCCTGCCCACCCGCCCGCGCGCCGACCTGATCCTGCGCAAGGGCACCGACCATCTGGTCGAGGAAGTGGCGCTGCGGAAGATTTGAACGCTTTCTGTTCTGGTGGGATGAGTGCCTGTCTTTTCCACATTGCGGCCGTGGCACCGTTGAGGCATGGATCCCAGTGACAAGCACTGGGATCCATTTCCACCATCGCAAGGGCACCGAACTATCCTTTACCCCTTCGTCGCCCGGCGCATCGTCAGGTTGATCCGCCCGCCATTTTTCAACAATGTCGAAGTGCCGGGGTAAATCCGATCAACCCCATGGAAGGCCAGCCGCGCCTCGCCGCCGAGCACCACCACATCGCCGCTTTTCAGCCTGAAGGATTGTGTGGGATCGCCGCGTTTCGTGCCGCCGACCCGGAAAAGGCAGGCATCGCCCAGCGATACGGAAACCACTGGCGCGTCGAATTCGCTTTCGTCGCGGTCCTGGTGCAGGCCCATTTTCGCCTTGTCTGTATAGAAATTGATCAGGCAGGCTTCGGGCGGATGCGGATAATCGGAAATATCGCGCCAGAGCGCCAGCAGCATGTCGGGGATCGCCGGCCAGGGCCGGCCAGTTGCCGGATGCGTCGCTTGATAGCGATAGCCGTGCTCCTTGTCGGTCACCCAGCCGAGAACGCCGCAATTCGTCATGCGCACGCTCATCTCCTTGCCGGTCTTCGGCATGGCCGGCGTAAAGAGGGGGGCGTCTGCGACGATCTCACGAATCGCCCCGACCAGCGCCTCTTGCTCCGACCGATCGAAACAGTCCGGGAGATAGCGCAGGCCATCAGGCAGATCCGTCATGAAAGCAAATGCCCGGAAGTTCTGGCGCGGATTGCCTTCAATCCGCGCCTTGTCTCGTCGATCAGCTCAGCGGCGGGATGCGCAGCACCTGGCCCGGATAGATCTTGTCCGGATCGCTCAGCATCGGCTTGTTGGCTTCGAAGATCTGGGGGTACTTCGCACCATTGCCCTTGCCGTATTCCGCCTCGGCGATCTTCCAGAGATTGTCGCCCTTCTTGACGGTGTAAAGGGTCGGGGCCTTGGCGGCGCCGTCGCCCACCTTCAGTTCCGATGCCTCGACTTTGGAAACGCCCAGCGAATTGCCGACCGCGATGACCGCTTTCTCGAAGGCTGACTGGTCGCTGACATTGCCCTTCAGGATCGCCTTGTCGCCGTCCGTGCTGACCTGCACGCCGCTGGTGCCGAGATTGTGCGAATCGAGTTCCTTCTTCAAATCGTCGGCTTGCGGCGCGCCGTCGCCGAAGCCAAGCTTGGTTCCGACGGATTTGACAAAGTCGAATATGCTCATCGTCCGATCTCCTTGGTCGTTGCAAATGAATCGCAGAATAGTTTCGCATTCAAATGCCGAAATGGAAAGTCACGGCCGCCAGCAATATTAATCGCCCGTAACCCGGCCGCGCATCTTCTTGATGCCGGAACGGCCGGCTTTTTCCTTGAGCCGCCGCTCGACGGCGCCTTTCGAGGGCTTTGTTTTCTTGCGCGGCGGTGGTGGCGGCTCGGCAGCCTTGCCGATGAGGGTGACGAGACGTTCCCGTGCGTCGTCGCGGTTGCGCTCCTGCGTGCGGTAGCGGTTCGCTTCGATCAGAATGTCGCCGTCCTTGGTGGCGCGCTGGCCCGCCAGCTTGACAAGGCGTTGCAGGACGTCCTCGGGCAGTCCCGCCCGCGCGGTCCTGAAACGCAGCTGCACGGCGGTCGAAACCTTGTTGACGTTCTGTCCGCCCGGCCCCGCCGCGCGGATGAACGTCTCCTCGAGGTCGTCCTCGTGGATCGATATGCGCTGATTGATGCGGATCAGGCGGTGATTCTCTTCCATGGCCGAACCATAAAGCGGTTCTTGTTTTAATGGAATTGCCAGGCGCCCTCTCTGCGCTGTCGCCCATCTCCTGGCAAGGCGGAGATAGGGTGTGAATTCCGCTTTCGCTATCTATTATATGAAGTGTCTTCGCATGAGCCGAACCCGCGAAGCGGTTTTCCGTTTGGACCGTTCCGGAATGGATCCTCGGGTCAAGCCCGAGGATGACGGACTAGAGAGGTTTACGCCCGGTCCTGACGTTGGCGATTGGCAGAAAACATCCCTGCAATCATCATCCTCTGGCTTGACCCGAGGATCCATGCCTGAACATCGCCACTCCACCAGTCGCCAGACCTGATTGCATCAGGCTTCAACACAAAGGGCCCGGCAGTTTCCCGCCGGACCCTTCCTCCTCCCCTGTAGCAGAAATATTACTCCGCGGCGATCGGCAGGCCGGGGGCGGCTCCCCTCACCTCGCCGTCGACATGGCTTTCGAATTTTTCGAAATTGGCGACGAACATCTGGACGAGCTTTGCCGCCTGCGCGTCATAGGCGGCCTTGTCCGCCCAGGTGGAGCGCGGGTCGAGAATGGCCGTATCGACGCCTGGCACGGTAACCGGCACGGCGAAGCCGAACTTCGGGTCGGTGCGGAATTCGGCATTCTTCAGGGAACCATCGAGCGCGGCGGTGAGCAGCGCGCGCGTCGCCTTGATCGGCATCCGGTGACCCAAGCCATAGGCGCCGCCCGTCCAGCCGGTGTTGACCAGCCAGCAATCCACATTGTGCTCGGCGATCAGCCGGCGCAGAAGATTGCCGTATTCGGAGGGATGGCGCGGCATGAAAGGCGCGCCGAAGCAGGTCGAAAACGTCGCCTCCGGCTCGGTGACGCCCTTTTCCGTTCCCGCCACCTTCGCGGTATAGCCGGACAGGAAGTGGTACATCGCCTGCGCCGGCGTCAGCCGGGCGATCGGCGGCAGCACGCCGAAGGCATCCGCCGTCAGCATGATGATGTTTTTGGGCTGGCCCGCCTTGCCGGTGGCGCTGGCGTTGGGGATGAAATCGAGCGGATAGGCGCAGCGCGTGTTCTCGGTGAGCGACCCGTCGTCGAAATCCGGCACGCGGTTCTGATCGAGCACGACATTCTCCAGAACCGTGCCGAAGCGCCGGGTCGTGGCGAAGATTTCCGGTTCCGCCTCCGCCGAAAGCCGGATCGTCTTGGCGTAGCAGCCGCCCTCGAAGTTGAAGACGCCATGCGCGCCCCAGCCGTGCTCGTCGTCGCCGATCAGCGTGCGCTTCGGATCGGCGGAAAGCGTCGTCTTGCCGGTGCCGGACAGGCCGAAGAACACCGCCGTGTCACCGTCCGGCCCCTGATTGGCGGAGCAATGCATCGGCATCACGCCCTTCGGCGGCAGGATGTAGTTGAGCGCGGTGAAGACGGATTTCTTCATTTCGCCCGCATAGGAGGTCCCGCCGATCAGCACGATCATGCGGGTCAGATCGACCGCGATGACCGTCTCGCTGCGGCAGCCATGGCGCGCCGGATCGGCGCGGAAGGACGGCAGGTCGATGATCGTCATCTCGGGCACGAAAGAGGCGAGCGCGCTCGCGTCCGGGCGGATCAGCAGATTGCGGATGAACAGCGAATGCCAGGCAAATTCCGTGATGACACGGGCGCGCAGGCTGTAATCCGCGTCGGCCCCGCCGACCAGATCCTGCACGAAGAGTTCCTTGCCCCTGGCGTGCTCGATAAAATCGGCATGGAGCGTATCGAACGCCTCACGGCTCATCGGCTTGTTGTTGTCCCACCAGACATTCGGGTCGGTGTCGGCGTCCCGGACGACGAACTTGTCCTTGGCCGAGCGGCCCGTATGCTGGCCGGTGCGGGCGGTGAGCGCGCCATGGGCGGTCAGTTCCGCCTCGCCCCGCCGGATCGAATGCTCGTAAAGCTCCGCCGGTCCGAGATTATAGAAGACTGCGGAGATATCCTTCAGTCCTGAAGTTGTGATGGAAGCGGCCGCATTGCGGATGCCGGTCTCTTTCATTGTGTCTCCGCGTGTTCTCAAGAAAAATTTGGTGAAGGCGGCCCGTGAGATGCGCAAAAAGACCAGCCTGGATTTCTGACAACAGAATAGCCGAATGATTTCAAATAAATAATCGATTTAAAAATTCTCAAAAAAATTTAAATCGTTTAAAAATCCCAATAGCGGGAAAAACACTGGAAATAACAACCCTGACGTGTTTATGCCTGTAACATTTGTTTTCCGGGGTGGAAAAGTGCTATGCCACATTTTGTACCTAATTTGTCCTGCACAAGCGCGTCGATTAAAATCCTGTTGATTGATTTGACGTTTTAAGGAGAGGCGCCGCATGAGGGAGATACCAGCAATGCAGACGATTGCGCTCGTTGACGACGATCGCAACATTCTGACTTCGGTTTCCATCGCGCTGGAATCGGAAGGTTATCGGGTCGAGACCTATACCGATGGCGCTTCGGCGCTCGACGGCCTGATGGCGCGTCCGCCCAACCTTGCGATCTTTGATATCAAGATGCCGCGCATGGATGGCATGGAGCTTCTGCGCCGCCTGCGCCAGAAATCCGATCTGCCCGTCATTTTCCTGACCTCCAAGGATGACGAGATCGACGAGCTCTTCGGGCTGAAGATGGGCGCCGACGATTTCATCACCAAGCCGTTCTCGCAACGGCTCCTCGTCGAGCGGGTCAAGGCGGTGCTGCGCCGGGTCGCGGCCCGTGACGGCACGGTGAAGCCGACCGGCCAGCAGTCGAAGTCCCTGGAGCGCGGACAGCTCGTCATGGACCAGGAGCGCCATACCTGCACCTGGAAGGGCGAGCCGGTGACGCTGACGGTCACCGAATTCTTGATCCTGCACTCCCTGGCGCAACGTCCCGGCGTCGTGAAAAGCCGTGACGCGCTGATGGATGCGGCTTATGATGAGCAGGTATATGTTGACGATCGCACGATCGATAGCCACATCAAGCGCCTTCGCAAGAAGTTCAAGGCGGTCGATGACAGCTTCGAGATGATCGAAACGCTCTACGGGGTTGGATACCGCTTCCGCGAGGCGTGATCGCCTTGCCTTGGGGGCGGGGGCTGAACAGGAATCACGATCCGCATCATGGTGGCAGAAGCCGAGAACAGTGCCGTCACAGGCGTAAGCAGGGAACGACGCGCGCGCCGGCAGCGCTCGCTTCTCCTGCGCCGCATGTTCTCGCCGGCGCGTCATGTGCTCGGCCACTATGTCTTTTCCAGCCTCACGCGCCGCATCCTGTTTCTCAATCTGGCGGCGCTGGCGGTGCTGGTTTCCGGCATCATGTATTTGAACCAGTTCCGGGACGGGCTGATCGACGCCAAGATCGAGAGCCTGATGACCCAGGGCGAGATCATCGCCGGCGCCATCGCCGCGTCGGCGACGGTCGATACCAATTCGATCGCCATCGATCCGGAAAAGCTGCTCGAGCTGCAGGCCGGCCAGAGCATCACCCCCTCCCCCGATTCCCCCGACAATTGGGAATTCCCGATCAATCCGGAGCGGGTGGCGCCGCTGTTGCGGCGGCTGATCTCGCCCACCAGCACGCGCGCCCGCATCTATGACCGCGATACCAATCTGCTGCTCGATTCGAGCCGCCTCTATTCCTATTCGCGCGGGCAGGTGCTGCGTTACGAGCTGCCGCCGATCGAGACCGAGGAGCCGGGGCCGTTCGAACGCGTCAGCAACTGGATTTCGCATTTCTTCCAGACCGGCAGCCTGCCGCTCGATCAGGAGCAGCCGGGCGGCAATGGCTCAGCCTTCCCGGAAGTCGTCAAGGCTCTGACCGGTTCTCCCGCCACCGCACGGCGCCGCAACGAGCAGGGTGAACTGGTCGTGTCCGTCGCCGTCCCCGTGCAGCGCTTCCGCGCCGTGCTCGGCGTGCTGCTGCTCTCCACCGAGGGCGGCGATATCGACAACATCGTGCAGGGCGAGCGCCACGCCATCTTCCGCGTCTTCGCGGTCGTATCCGTGGTCATGGTGATCCTGTCGCTGTTCCTGGCCTCGACCATCGCCAACCCGCTGCGCCGGCTGTCGGCCGCCGCCGATCGCGTCCGCCATGGCGTCAAGAGCCGCGTGGAGATACCGGATTTCTCCGACCGGCAGGATGAGGTCGGCCACCTCTCCACCTCGATCCGCGCCATGACCAACGCGCTCTATGCCCGTATCGATGCGATCGAGAGCTTCGCCGCCGATGTCAGCCACGAGCTGAAGAACCCGCTGACCTCGCTCAGAAGCGCCGTCGAGACGCTGCCGCTCGCCAAGACGGAGGAGTCGCGCAAGCGCCTGCTCGACATCATCCAGCACGATGTCCGCCGTCTGGACCGACTCATCACCGATATTTCCGATGCCTCGCGTCTCGATGCGGAGCTGGCCCGCGAGCATTCCGACAGGGTCGATCTCGGGGCGCTGCTGACGAATTTGGTTGCCGCGGCGCAGGAGGTGCAGCGCAACAAATCTGGAACGAAGGTCGAATTGAAGATCGGCAGGCTCCCGCCCGGGCGCAAGGGCTTCTTCGTATCCGGCCATGATCTGCGGTTGAGCCAGGTCGTTTCCAACCTTGTCGAGAACGCACGTTCCTTCGTGCCCGAGGATACGGGTATGATCACCGTATTCCTCGATTATGCCGGCAACCGGATCCGCATCCTGGTCGAGGACAATGGTCCCGGCATCGGCGCGGAGGATATCGAACGCATTTTCGAGCGCTTCTATACCGACAGGCCGTCGGCGGAGGCATTCGGCCAGAATTCAGGCCTCGGCCTTTCCATCAGCCGCCAGATCGTCGAGGCGCATGGCGGCACGCTGACGGCGGAAAACATCGTCGACCCCACGTCGCAAGGCGCCACCTCTCCCGAGCACTGTCTCGGTGCCCGCTTCATCGTCGATCTCCCGGCCGAGCAGTGATGGCTGACGGCGCCGGTGAAAATATCCATGCCACATCGTTTCTGGTCGCCGATCACGGGGTTCTGATCACCGGCGCATCGGGCGCCGGCAAGTCGGCTCTTGCGCTGGCGCTGATCGCCGGTCAGCGCACGGCCGGCCGCTTCGCCGCGCTGGTGTCTGACGATCGCACCATCCTGCGGGCGGTAAATGGCAGGCTGCTGGCGTCGGCACCCGAAACGCTTGCGGGCGGCATCGAGGTGCGCGGCGCGGGCCTGTTCGGCATGGCTCATGAAAAGGCGGCCGTCATCCATCTTCTGGTTGATCTCGTGCCCCCCGAAGAGGCCGTGCGCTATCCCGATAGTGTGCAGCGCACCCTCTGCGGCGTGCCTCTCCCCCTGCTCAGGCTTCCTTATCCAAGTGCCGGACAGGCCGAATCACTTCATGCCTGCCGCGCCGTGGAAGCGGCGCTTTTCATGCCGCCATGGCCGGCTGAAACCGCCTGAAGCGGCCGTTAGGGTTAGAGATTAGGGTTAAGATCGGGTAAAAAAGCTCTTCGGTTGCTGCGCTGCGGCATATCGGCTAAATCAAGGCAAGTGCGAGATTTTTCACTTGATATCGCATTTCCGGCTGTCAAGATGTGCAACCTGCCGGAGACGGGTGATATCCGGTGGCCACAGGCGCTTGCGGGTTGATGATTTCATGGGTGGGTGCGAGCGCATGACGGGAGCAGTTTGAGAATGATCGGACTCGTGCTTGTGACGCACGGAAGGTTGGCCGAAGAGTTTCATCATGCAGTCGAGCATGTCGTCGGTCCCCAGGAGAATTTCGAGACCGTCTGCATCGGCGCGGAAGACGATATGGAACAGCGTCGCCGCGATATTGTCGATGCGATCGGACGCGCCGATGAAGGCCAGGGTGTCATCATCCTGACCGATATGTTTGGCGGCACGCCTTCCAATCTGGCGATTTCGGTGATGAAGCCGGGCAAGGTCGAGGTGATCGCCGGCGTCAATCTTCCCATGCTCATCAAGCTTTCCAGCGTCCGCATCTCAGGCGATATGCAGGTGGCGCTGCGCGAGGCGCAGGAGGCCGGCCGCAAATACATCAATGTTGCGAGCCAGGTCCTGACGGGGAAATAGCCGGCCGATGCATATCACCAACGCTGCAACCGGAACCTATGATGAGGCGAAAGCCCTCAGGCGTTCTTTCAAGATCATGAACAAGCGTGGCCTGCATGCCCGCGCTTCGGCGAAATTCGTTCAGTTGGTCGACAGTTTCGACGCCCATGTCCGGGTGGAAAAGGATGGCGTGACCGTCGGCGGAACATCCATCATGGGGCTGATGATGCTGGCCGCCTCCCCCGGCTGCTGCATCGAGGTCAGCGCATCGGGCGTCCAGGCCGAAGCGGTTCTCGACGCCCTGCAGGAACTGATCGCCAACAAGTTCGGCGAAGAGGCTTGAGGGCCTTTATTGTCCGATCACGCGGCATCCTTCACCCGGATTTCAATATCTAGATGAGCCGAGGTGGCGATGTTGACGAGCGCATCGAGCGAGAACTTGGCGATCTTGCCGCGCAGCAAGTCATTGGTCCGCGGGCGAGTTAGGCCCAGCCGCTTTGCAGCCTCCTCTTGCGGCACATAAGGCAGTGTATCAATTTCGATACAGATTGACTAAGGGGCGCTTCGAAAAGCCTGCCCCTTCATATACACGCATAAAGATTTCTTTATATTCCAATTGTGCGTTTTCCTCCGATCTGCTACGCAAAAGCAGATTTGAGGTCGATCATCGCGTCCGGTTAACCAAGCCTGCCGTTCGGCCTGCACTGCCTATTGTCATTTGAATTGTCCGAACTGGAGCACGAGATGACCACGAAACATGATTTTGTCGTCAAGGACATGAACCTCGCCGATTGGGGCCGCAAGGAAATCGAGATCGCCGAAACCGAAATGCCGGGCCTGATGGCCGCGCGCGAGGAGTTCGGCGCCTCGCAGCCATTGAAGGGCGCGCGCATTTCCGGCTCGCTGCACATGACGATCCAGACCGCCGTGCTGATCGAGACGCTGCAGGCGCTGGGCGCCGAGGTGCGCTGGGCTTCCTGCAACATTTTCTCCACGCAGGACCACGCCGCCGCCGCAATCGCCGCCGGCGGCACGCCGGTCTTCGCCATCAAGGGCGAGACGCTTGAGGAATACTGGACCTATACCGATCGAATTTTCCAATGGTCGGACGGCGGCTATTCCAACATGATCCTCGATGATGGTGGCGATGCCACCATGTATATCCTGATCGGCGCACGCGCCGAGGCGGGCGAGGACGTGCTTTCCAATCCAGGCAGCGAGGAGGAGGAAGTCCTCTTTGCCCAGATCCGGAAGCGCATGGCCGAGACGCCGGGCTTCTTCACCAAGCAGCGCGAGGCCATCAAGGGCGTGACGGAGGAGACCACCACCGGCGTCAACCGTCTCTACCAGCTGCAGAAGAAGGGCCTCCTCCCCTTCCCCGCGATCAACGTCAACGACAGCGTCACCAAGTCGAAATTCGACAATAAATATGGCTGCAAGGAATCGCTGGTCGACGGCATCCGCCGCGGCACCGATGTGATGATGGCCGGCAAGGTCGCCATCGTCTGTGGCTATGGCGATGTCGGGAAGGGCTCGGCCCAGTCGCTTTCCGGCGCCGGAGCGCGCGTCAAGGTGACGGAAGTCGATCCGATCTGCGCGCTGCAGGCCGCCATGGACGGCTTCGAGGTGGTGACGCTCGACGAAGCCGCGCCGACCGCCGATATCGTCGTCACCACGACGGGCAATCGCGATGTCATCACCCTCGATCACATGCGCAAGATGAAGGACATGGTGATCGTCGGCAATATCGGCCATTTCGATAACGAGATTCAGGTCGCGGCGCTGCGCAATCTGAAATGGACCAACGTCAAGCCGCAGGTCGACATGATCGAGTTCCCCGACGGCAAGCGCATGATCCTGCTTTCCGAGGGACGTCTGCTCAATCTCGGCAACGCGACCGGCCATCCGAGCTTCGTCATGTCCGCCTCCTTCACCAATCAGGTGCTGGCGCAGATCGAACTCTTCACCAAGGGCGGTCAATACAAGAACGAGGTCTATGTCCTGCCGAAGCACCTCGACGAGAAGGTCGCACGCCTGCATCTTGCCAAGCTCGGCGCCAAGCTGACGACGCTATCCGAGGAACAGGCGGCCTATATCGGCGTCACTCCACAGGGCCCGTACAAGCCGGAGCACTACAGGTATTAACCATACCTTAATTATAATCAACATATTGATGTCGGGTGGTTGACAAGCTGCCCGACATTTATTTTTGCCCCGCACCTGCTTCACGGCGATTCGCCATAAGAGTATTTTGAAGTGATTCGAGGTGGATCGGCGGCACCAATGAAAGTGTCTGCGAGCGTAAGTCACGACTGACTGAACAGGCGGCGGAGAGGATAGCATATGCCAGACGATTGCCCGTCACGGGGCGTTTGGGAACATATTTCCGTATATGCGAGGATGTGCGGAACCTATCTGGCCTCCATGGAGGGGAAGCGTTTGCGGCAGCGGGCCCTGCGGGCCGGCGTTGCGGCTTCCGCCCTGTTGCCCGCCACCGCCGCATGGGCGCAGATCGCTGAACCGCTAGCCAAAATCACCACCCCCTTCGGCGGATCGCTCGGTGCGTTCGAGATCATCCAGTTCGCCATGTTCCTGGGCGCCATGGGCGCTGCCCTGCTTTCGGCCGGCTGGCTCATCCGCGATCGCGGCAAGATTGCCGAGGAAAACGACACACTGCGCGCGAAATTCGCCGATTTGAGCCATACCGCCCAGCGCAGCGAGGCGCTTCTCAATCTGAAGGACCAGCGGATCGTCGTGTGGGACGGCACCGACAGGAAGCCCGAAGTGGTGGGCGCCCTGCCCGCGACAAGCGGCGCGCCGCAGGATCGGGCCGGTTTTCTTGCCTTCGGTCTCTGGCTCCGTGCCGATTCCGTGACGGCGTTCGAGCGCGCCGTCGCCGCCTTGCGCGAGCGGACGCAATCCTTCGATCTCATCGTCGAGACGGTGAATGGAACGCCGCTTGAGGTGCAGGGACGCACATCCGGCAGCTATGCGATCACCCGCTTCGTCAGCCTTGAGGGCGTTCAGGCGGAGCGCGCTTTCCTGAAGACGGAAAACCGCCAGCTTTCCGAAGCGCTCGCCACATTGCGCAGCCTTCTCGATGCGCTCGACCTGACCGTCTGGACCCGCGATGCGCAGGGCCGTTTGAATTGGGTCAACAAAGCCTATGCCAGGGCTGTCGATGCGGCGGATGCCGCCGAGGTGGTGGCGCAGGGCCACGAGCTCTTCGGCACCCAGGCCCGCCAGCGCATCGAGCGCGAACGGGCGACGCAGGCCCGCTTCCATGACCGTCTCTCCACCGTCATCGGCGGCGACAGGCATATGTTCGAGGTGACGGACGTGGCGGGTAGCACAGGCTCCGCCGGTGTGGCCGCCGATATCAGCGAGATCGAGCAGGTGCGCGAGGAGCTGCAGCGCACCGTGCGCAGCCACGCCGAAACGCTTGACCAGCTCAATACGGCGGTCGCGATTTTCGACCCCGACATGAAGCTGCAGTTCTTCAATCAGGCTTTCTCCAAGCTATGGGCGCTCGATACGGCATTTCTCGATACCCATCCGAGCAACGCCCTGCTGTTCGACCGCCTGCGCAGCGAAGGCAAGCTGCCCGAGCAGCCGGAATGGCGGCGCTGGAAGGATTCCATGCTTGCCGCCTATCGCGCGGTCGACCCGCAGGAGCATTGGTGGCATCTGCCTGATGGGCGCACATTGCGCATTGTCGCCAATCCGCATCCCAAGGGCGGCGTGACCTGGGTGTTCGAGAACCTGACCGAGAAGTTCGATCTGGAGAGCCGTTACAACACGCTGATCCGCGTCCAGGGCGAAACGCTCGACCACCTCACCGAGGGCGTGGCCGTCTTCGGCTCCGATGGACGCATCCGTCTTTCCAACCCGGCTTTCGCCACGCTCTGGTCGCTTCCCGCCAATCTGACGGTCGAGGGCACCCATATTTCGGCGATCCGAGCCGCCTGCGAAGCCGTTTCCGATCCCGCGCTTTGGGAGAATTTCGTGGCGACCGTCACCGGCTTCGCCGACCAGCGCGAGGGCGAGGCGGGCCAGACGGAACTGGCCGCGAGGACGATCCTCTCCTATGCGCTGGTGCCGCTGCCCAAGGGGCAGACCATGATGACCTTTGTCGATGTGACGGATACGGTCCGCGTCGAGCGCGCGCTGAAGGACAAGAACGAGGCGCTCGAGCTCGCCGACCAGATCAAGAACGATTTCGTCCAGCACGTCTCCTACGAGCTGCGCTCGCCGCTCACCAACATCATCGGCTTTACCGAGCTTCTGCAGACGCCGTCCTTCGGTGCGTTGAACGAGCGCCAGCGCGAATATCTCGATCATATCGGCACCTCTTCCTCGGTGCTGCTCACCATCGTCAACGATATTCTCGACCTTGCCACCGTTGATGCCGGCATCATGGTGCTCGAGATCGACGAGGTATCCATCGTCGATACGGTCGCCGCCGCCGCCGAGCGCATCGGCGACCGCCTGCGCGAGCACAATCTTTTCCTCGACATTGATCTCGCCCCCGGCATCGGTTCCTTCCGGGGCGATGCCAATCGTGTCCGCCAGGTGCTGTTCAACCTGTTGAGCAATGCCGCCAATTACGCGCCGGAAGGGTCCACCATCGTGCTCTCCGGCAGGCGCGAGGAGGCCGAGATCGTCTTTTCCGTCCGTGATGACGGGCCGGGGATGCCGAAGGATGTGCTCGACACCGTGTTCAAGCGCTTCCAGCCGCGCAACAATGGCGGGCGTCGCCGCGGCGCCGGCCTGGGCCTCTCCATCGTCAAGAGCTTCGTGGAACTTCATGGCGGATCGGTCGAGATCGACACGGCGGCAGGGCGAGGCACGACCGTCGTCTGCCGCTTCCCCGTCGAAGCTCGGATCTTCCGTGCGGCGGCGGAGTAGGGTAGTTGACTAGTGCAGCGGAGTGTTCGGTTCGTTAACATGGAGATGCAGGCACCATGCACCCCCTCTGCCCTGCCGGGCATCTCCCTCCCCGTTTATCGTCATCCTCGGGTCAAGCCCGAGGATGACGGTGAGGGAGGGTGAGATGGAAGAGGGCGTTATGCCGTTGGCGCTTCCAATCAAAAATGCCTTGAGCTCGGCAATTAGATGAACACCTTCAAAATTTCGCTGGCTAATGAAGACGAGGCCATTCGGTTCGGCGAAGACCTCGCCCTCGCTCTCGCCAGGGGCGATCTGGTCACCTTTTCCGGCGATCTTGGCGCAGGCAAGTCCACTCTGGCGCGCGCCATAATTCGTACGCTGGCTAATAATCCTGCGCTCGACGTGCCAAGCCCGACCTTCACCCTGGTGCAATCCTATCCTGATCTGCGCCTGCCCGTCGCCCATGCCGATCTCTACCGCCTGTCCTCGGGCGAGGAGCTGGACGAGCTCGGCCTCGATGAGGCGCTGGAGGAAGGCGTCGTGCTGGTCGAATGGCCGGAGAACGCGGAGGGTTATCTCCCGGCGCCGGCCTTCGCCGTGACGCTGCTTCACGAGAGGGAGGGGCGAAAGCTCGTCATCGAGGCCGAAGGCGAGCAGCAAAGGCGGCTGGCGCGGTCACTGGCGATCAGGCGCTTCCTCGATCTGAGCGGGCGCGGGGAAACGGAGCGCCGCTACCTCCTGGGCGACGCCAGCCCGCGCGGCTATGAAACCGTTACCGGGCCGGACGGCGTCGAACTCTTGATGAACGCGCCGCCGATGCCCTATGACCCGCCGGTCAAGAACGGCAGGCCCTATCGCCAGATCGCGCATCTGGCCGAGAACGTCCATGCCTTCGTCGGCATGGACCGGCTGCTTAAGGCGCGAGGCTTCCACGCGCCCGAGATTCTTGCCGAAGATCTCGAAAACGGCCTTCTGCTGCTCGAGCATATGGGAACCGATGGCGTGCTGGACGGCCAGGGCGGGTCCATCCCCGAGCGCTACGAGGTCTGCGCCCGGCTTCTCGCCCATATCCACACAACGGACTGGCCGCGTGAGACGCCGGTCGCCGGTGGCATCGTCCACACCATCCCCGAATTCGACCGCGATGCGATGATGATCGAGGCGGAACTGCTTAGCGCCTGGTATGTGCCGTGGATGAGGGGACAAGCGCTTTGCGAGCGCAGCAAAACCGCCTTCGAGGCGGCGTGGGACGCGGTGTTTGCGTATCTGCGCGATGCGGAAAAGAGCCTGGTTCTGAGAGATTTCCATTCGCCCAACATCCTCTGGCGCGGCTGGGCGCAAGGCAATGACCGCATCGGGATCATCGATTTCCAGGATGCGATGATCGGCCCCGCGGCCTACGACCTGGCCTCGCTGGCGCAGGACGCGCGGGTGACGATTCCGCCGGAGATGGAAGCCCGTCTCTTCCAGGCCTATTGCGACGAGCGGCGCAGGATCGGCGGCGCTTTCGACGCGGAGAATTTCCGCGCCGCCTATGCGATCATGTCGGCGCAGCGCAATTCCAAGATCCTCGGCATCTTTATCAGGCTTAACGAACGCGACGGCAAGCCCTATTATCTCAGGCACCTGCCGCGCATCCGCGCCTATCTCCTGCGCTCGCTCGCTCACCCCGTGCTTCATCCCGTACGGATATGGTATGAGGAGAACGGCCTGCTGGGTGCGCCGAATCAGGCGGCAGCGCATGCGTGAAATGAAATCGGGTTGAAGAGGGTGATATGACGGCTGGCGCGTCCATTCCGCAAAGGGCAATGGTACTGGCAGCGGGGCTGGGCAAGCGTATGCGGCCGATCACCGACACTATCCCGAAGCCGCTCGTCTCCGTCGCCGGCAAACCGCTGATCGACTGGAGCCTCGATGCGCTGGAAGAGGCCGGCGTGCCCCTGGCCGTCGTCAATGTGCATTATCTGGCCGAACAGATGGAGGCGCATCTCAAGCGCCGCGCCGCGCCGCGCATCGCCATCTCCGACGAGCGCGCGGAATTGCTCGATTCCGCCGGCGGCATCGTCAAAGCTTTGCCGCATCTGGGCTCCGAGCCCTTTTTCATCCTCAACGCCGATACCTTCTGGATCGACGGCGCGACCTCCAACCTTCGCCGTCTCGCCGCAAGCTTCGATGAGAGCCGCATGGATATCCTCCTTATGGTCGCTTCGCCGGAGCAAGCCACTGGCCACACCGGACGCGGCGATTTCGTGATGGATGGGGAAGGGCGGCTTGCGCGGTTCAGGGATGTCGCCGGCGCACCTTTCATCTATGCCGGCGCGGCCATCGTCCATCCCCGTATCTTCGCCGGGGCCACCGGCGGGCCGGAATCGCTCAACCGCTATTTCGACCGCGCCATTGCGGAAGGCCGCCTCTATGGCATGCAGATGGACGGCCAATGGCTCACCGTCGGCACGCCCGACGCGATCGGCGAAGCGGAGGCCGTGCTGGCGGCAAAGGTGTGATGGCGAGACGCCTGCTACGCCTCTACTCCATCGCGCCGGGAACGCCGTTCCTGCCCACACTGGTCCGCTCGCTCCTCGACGGCACGCTTGTTCCAGGCTTTCCCGGCAGGACGGACGATCCGCTGGCGCTCGCCTCAGCCACCATTTACGTGCCGACCCGCCGCGCCGCCCGCACTTTGCGCTCGCTTCTGGTCGAAATGAATCCGGCTAAATCGGCGATCCTGCCGACCATCCGCCCACTCGGCGATGTCGACGAAGATGCGGCGATCTTCGATGCCGATGCCAGCGGTTTCCTCGACCTTGCCCCGGCGATCGGCGGCGCCGAGCGGCTTCTGCTGCTGGCGCGGCTGGTACGGCCCTGGCGGGAAAGTTTGCCGGCTCATGTTCGCGCGCTTTTCGGCAATGAGGATGTGGCGATCCCCGCCACGACGGCCGATGCTATCTGGCTCGCCCGGGATCTGGCCGATCTGATGGACCAGGTCGAGACGGAGGGCGCGAGCTGGACCGAGCTTGCCGCCATCACGCCGGACGAGCTCGCCGACTGGTGGCGCGTGACGCTCGGCTTCCTCGATATCGTTACCCGCCTCTGGCCGGATATTCTCTCGGAGCGGCAGCGTTCCAATCCCTCTGCTCACCGCAACCGGCTGATCGCCCTCGAAGCGGAACGCCTGCGCCGCAATCCGCCGGCGGGGCCCGTCATCGCCGCCGGCTCCACCGGCTCCATCCCCGCGACGGCCGAGCTGATCTCCGTCATATCGGGCCTACCCGATGGCGCGGTGGTGCTGCCGGGCCTCGACCGCGATCTCGATCCCGCCGCCTGGAAGATACTGGATGAGGTGGAGGCCAATCCCTCCACCTTCGGCCATCCGCAATTCGGCCTGCGCAAGCTCGTCGCCCATGTCGGAGGCCTCAGGGAGGATGTTATCCATCTGGGTACGCTTCCGCAGGAAAAGCGCATGCGCGAGCGCATCGTCAGCGAGGCGCTTCGGCCAGCCGAGACGACGGATGCCTGGGGCGTTCTCACGCTCGACCCGGGGTTGAGCGCCGCCGCCATGCGCGACGTTGCCTTGATCGAGGCGGCGAGTGAGCGCGAGGAGGCGCTGGCGGTTGGATTGGCGCTACGCCATGCGATCGAGAATTCTGGCCACACGGCGGCGCTGATCACGGCGGACCGCGATCTTGCCCGGCGCGTCTCGGTGGAACTCGCCCGCTTCGGCATCGAGGCGGATGATTCCGGCGGGCGGGCGCTGCGCGATACCGAGCCGGCGACGCTGCTCCGTCTATTGCTGGAAACGGTCTTCAACCCCGGCGATCCCGTGGCGCTGCTGGCGCTGGCAAAACACCCGCTTACCTGCGTCGGAAGGGAACGTGCCCAGATCCGCCGCGCCGCCGAAACGCTGGAGCTCGTCGCTTTCCGCGGCGGCACGGGCAGGGCGTCGATCATCGACCTGTCCTCCTTCTTCGACCGGCGGGTTGCCGAAAGCGCCGCGCTTTCCCGGCCCGTCGCCTGGCACGAGACCGTCAGCCCGGCCATGCTCGACGAGGCCCACGCCCTCTGCGTGGCGCTTTCGGAAGCCGTCGCGCCGCTTGCCCGTATGGCGGGCGTCGAGGAGCCGGTGGACATGGCGACGGTCATCCGCGCCAGCGTGGAGGCGCTGGAAAATCTGGCGCGGGATGAAAAGGGCAGCGTCGCCAGGCTTTACGAGGGCGAGGCGGGCGAGAAGCTCGCCTCCTTCCTGCGCAATCTGGTTGCCGCGGATTCGGGCCTCGATTTCGATATGAGGGAATGGCCGGCCATTGCCGACGCGCTGATTTCGGGCGAGACGGTCAAGCCGCGTCCCGGCGGCCATCCCCGTCTCTTCATCTGGGGCGCGCTGGAGGCCCGCCTGCAGACGGTCGACACCATTGTCATCGGCGGGCTGAACGAGGGCACCTGGCCCGGCAAGACCCGCAACGATCCCTTCATGTCGCGCCCGATGAAGGCGGCGCTTGCGCTGGAGCCGCCGGAGCGGCGCACCGGCCTTGCCGCCCATGATTTCCAGATGGCGCTGGGCATGGATCGCGTGGTGCTCACCCGCGCCCAGCGCTCCGCCAATGCGCCCACCGTGCCGTCGCGCTGGCTGCAGCGGCTGGAGACGGTGCTGGGCGGCGATGAAACCGGAGCTATGCGAGCGAGGGGCGCCCGCTATCTCCATTGGGCGCGCGAGCTCGATGCCGCACCCGACGTGCCCTTCGTCAAGCGGCCGGAGCCGGCGGCGCCCGTCGAGGCAAGGCCCAAACATTTCTCGGTCACGGAAATCGAAACGCTCAGGCGCGACCCCTATGCCATCTTCGCCAAGAAGATACTGCGCCTGCGCCCACTGGAGCCGCTGATCCGCGATCCGGCGGCGGCCGAGCGCGGCACGCTGTTCCACGATATTCTGGGTGCGTTCACGCAAGCGGACATCGACCCCATGGGGCAGGGGGCCGAGGCCGCCTTGTTCGATCTCGGCCGCCGCTTCTTCGAGGCCGCCGCCCTGCCGGTCGAGATCGAGGCTGTCTGGTGGCCGCGCTTTGCAGCACTTGTGCCGGAATTTCTTCGCTGGGAGCGGGAGCGCGCGCGAGACGTTGCCGCCCGTCACGCCGAGATCGCAGCGCGGGCGCTGGAGGTGGATGGCCAGGGCGTCACCCTTTCCGGCCGCGCCGACCGGGTCGATCTCATGCGCGATGGCACCGCCGAGATCATCGATTACAAGACCGGCTCCACCCCCTCGCGGCGGCAGGCGCATGTCCTGCTCTCTCCGCAGCTGGCGCTTGAGGCAGCGCTTCTAGTGCGTGGCGCCTTCGGCGATGTGGGCAGCGCTGAGGCATCGAACTTGCTTTATGTTCGTCTTCGCGGCAATGGCGAAGTGGTGCCTGAATCGATCCTGTCTTTGGATAGGGGGAAAAGCTTCAAATCCGCGCCGGAGATCGGCGAGGAAGCCTGGCGGCGGCTGGGCGAACTGCTCGCCGAATATGCCAGGCCCGAGAAGGGCTATCTCTCCCGCGCGCTGCCTTTCCGCGAGACTGACCTGACCGGCGATTACGACCATCTCGCCCGCGTGCTTGAATGGTCGGCGGGCGGCGGTAATGGCAACGGGGAGGGCGGCGAATGAAGAAGCTCCCGCCCATCCCGCTGGAAACGCTGGCCGCCCAGGCCCGTGCCGCGAATCCGCATGATTCTGTCTGGGTGTCGGCCAATGCCGGGTCGGGCAAGACCCATGTCTTGACCGAGCGCGTCATCCGTCTGCTGCTCGAAGGCACCGACCCGTCGAAAATCCTCTGCCTCACCTATACCAAGGCGGCGGCGGCGGTCATGCAGAACCGCGTTTTCGCCCGCCTCTCCGAATGGGCGATCCTGCCCGACGAGGCGCTAGCCGAAAGGCTGGAAAAGGTCGAAGGCCGCCGTCCGGGTGCTGCCCGTCTTGGCACGGCCCGCCGGCTCTTCGCCCGCGCGCTGGAAACCCCTGGCGGCCTCAAGATCCAGACCATCCACGCCTTCTGCGAGGCGATCCTGCACCAGTTTCCGCTGGAGGCGAATATCGCTGGCCATTTCGAGCTGATGGATGATCTGATGCAGGTCGCGCTGGTCGGTGAGGCTAGGCGGCAATTGCTGGAGAGGGCCCATGCCGACGCTCACCCCGAACTTGCCAGGGCGTTCGACGATGTGCTGAGCGCCGCCGGCGAAATGGGCCTGCAGACGCTGCTCGATGAGGCGATCAAGTGCCGCCATCCGCTGCAGCGTTTCATCCGCGAGATCGGCGGCAATGAAAGCCGCAAGCCCCTCTTCTATGGGGCTTTCGGATTTTCCGGCGATGAGCGGGAGGAGGATATTCTGGCTGAGGTCTGGCCGCTGCCGGAATTTCCTGATGCGGTGCTGGACCGGCTCCTTGCCATCCCGAAGGGCGCCTCGCGTGCGCAGGATCTCGCCCTGCAATTGCGCGAGATGCGGAAGGCTTCGACGGTGCTTGATCGCGAAGCCATTCTGCGTCTTGCCTTCCTGAAATCATCGACCGGCGAGCCGAAGGCCGGCAATTATGTCGGCTCGAAATCCGTGGCAGCGGTGCTGCCCGATTTCGAGGAGAATTTCGATCAGGCGGCGACCCGCGTCTATCAGGCGCTCGACCGGTTGAAGCAACTGCGCCTGATCCGCTTGAACCTCTCCGCCTTCGTGCTGATCGATGATCTGCTCGGGCGCTATCAGGCGATGAAGCGCAGCCGGGGCTTGCTCGATTTTGATGATCTGATCAACCGCACCGTCTCGCTTCTGGCGCGCGAGGGGGCGGGACACTGGGTGCAATACAAGCTCGACCGCGGCATCGACCACATCCTGGTCGACGAAGCGCAGGATACCAGCCCCGAACAATGGCAGGTCATCCGCATGCTCTCGGCCGAGTTCTTCGCCGGCAGTGGTCAGCGCGCCATCAGGCGCACGCTTTTCGCCGTGGGCGACGAGAAGCAGTCGATCTATTCCTTCCAGGGCGCGGTGCCGGAGGATTTCGCCGCCTCGGGCAAGATGGTGAGGAGGAAAGCGGAAGAGGCGGAGCTGACATTCAGCGATGTCAGGCTCAATTTCTCCTTCCGCTCCACCCCCGATGTACTTTCCGCTGTCGATCTCGTTTTCGAGCGGCCGGAGGCCTATCGCGGCCTCGGCCTTGAACCGGGGCCGACGCAGCATGATGCGATCCGCCGCGACGCGCCGGGCGAGGTCGAGATATGGGACATGCTGACGCCGCAAGTGGTCGAAGAGCCGGAGGACTGGCGCGTCCCTGTCGATCATCTCGCCGCCCCCGCCGTTAGGCTGGCCGAGCAGATCGCCGCCAGCATCAGGCTGTGGCTCGACAGGGGCGAGACGATCCCCGGCCAGCAACGCAATCTGGAACCGCGTGATATCATGGTGCTGGTGAGAAAACGCGACCAGTTCATGCCGGCCTTGTCGCGGGCGCTGAAGAATCTCGGCGTGCCGGTTGCCGGCGCCGACCGGCTGAAACTGACCGATCACATCGCCATCAAGGATCTGATGGCGCTCGGCCGTTTCGTGCTGCAGCCGGCGGACGATCTCTCGCTCGCTGCCCTTCTGAAAAGCCCGCTTTTCGGCTGGGACGATGAGGGGCTTTTCGCACTCGCCCATCCCAGGGGGAAGGCGCAGACGCTGTTCGAGCGGATAGGTGAGGAGGCCGAGGGAAATCCGGAGCTGGCCGCAATCCACGAGACCCTGCGGCGCTGGCGCGGCCAGGCCGATACCATGCCGGTGTTCGAGTTCTATGCCCGCATTCTCGGTGCCGACGGCGCGCGGCGCAAGCTTCTCGCCCGGCTCGGGCCGGAGGCCGGCGACGTCATCGACGAATTCCAGAACTATGCGCTGGCCGCGGAGCGGACCGGCCTTCCCGGCCTTCAGGCTTTCCTTGAAACGCTCGATGCGGCGACGCCTGAGATCAAGCGCGAGCTCGACCAGAACCGCGACGAGGTGCGCATCATGACGGTGCACGCCGCCAAGGGGCTGGAAGCGCCGGTGGTCTTCCTCGTCGATCCCGGAAGTGCGGCCTGGATCGCCAATCGCGCGCCCAAGCTCATCCCATTTGATCTGAAAGAGCCTGACGGCTTCGAAGGCAAGGGCTTCGTCTGGCAGCCCAACGGCGGCTATGAGACCGCCTTCACCGCTGCCCGCATCGCCGAATTGAAGCGCCGCTCCGAAGAGGAATATCGCCGTCTGCTCTATGTTGGCATGACGCGGGCGGAGGATCGTTTGATCATTTGCGGTTATCGCGGCGTGCGCGACGGCGGCGAGACTTGGCACAAGCTGGTCGTCGATGCCCTGGCCGAGAAATGCGAGAATATCGAGCATCCGGTCGAGGGCGTGGTGGCGCGGCGCTATCGCAAGACCGTGCCGGGGGAGATTGTCGTTACCGCGAGGGACGAGACGGCCGGTCCGCGCCCCGAGCCGCTGCCAGAAAGCTACCGTCGCGCCATGCCGCGCGAGCCCGGCCTGCCGCGCCCGCTCTCGCCATCTGGCGCATCGGTGCTGATCGAGGCCGATGATGAAATGCCGGTGGGACCGGGCTCGCCCGTGCTGACGCCGGATGATTCCGCCCCCGGCTTCGCCATCCGGCGCGGGACGATCATCCATGCGCTTCTGCAGCGCCTGCCCGATCTGGCCGTGGAAGAGCGGCAGGCGGTGGCCGAGCGCTATCTCGTGCACGCCGCCGGCGATTGGCCGGAAGCGGAACGGGAGAGGGCGCTTGCATCCGTTTTCGCCCTCCTAGACGATTCGCGTTTTGCAGCCGTTTTCGGCAAGGGCTCGCGCGCCGAGGTAGAAATCATGGGCACCTTGCGGCTCGGCGGCAGGGAGCATGCGGTATCCGGCAAGATCGACCGTCTCGCCGTCGAAAATGGCCGCGTGACGATCATCGATTACAAGACGAATCGCCCGCCTCCGCGTGAAATGGCTGCGGTTCCCAGCCAGTATATCGCCCAGCTTGCCCTCTATCGCGCGCTTCTCCGCCCGCTCTATCCGGACCTGGCGGTCGAGGCGGCGCTGCTCTTCACCGAGGGGCCGCACGTCGTGTCCATCCCCGCCGAGGCTATGGACAAGGCCGTTGCCAGCCTTGAAAGCCTCGCGCACTCGTGAGAAACAGAAGCTTGACGCGCGGCATGAGACTCACCACATGATGCGCCACCTGTTAATCGAAAAGGAAAGCCAGATGGCAACCGTAAAGATCGACGCCAGCAATTTTCAATCCGACGTGCTCCAGTCCAAGGAGCCTGTCGTGGTGGATTTCTGGGCGGAATGGTGCGGCCCCTGCAAGATGATCGCGCCCGCGCTCGAGGAGATCGCGTCGGAAATGTCCGGCCAGATCAAGATCGCCAAGGTGAACATCGACGAGAATCCGGAACTCGCCGCCCAGTTCGGCGTGCGTTCGATCCCGACGCTCCTGATGTTCAAGGATGGCGAGCTTGCCGCCAACATGGTCGGCGCGGCGCCCAAGAGCCGTCTGTCCGACTGGATCAAGACCTCGGCGGCGTAACCGCCGGTACGGTACCAGACGAAAAAGCCCGGTTTCGACCGGGCTTTTTCATGCTTTTTGCCAAGAATTTTTCGCGAATTTTTTCGGAAAATCGCAAAAAACAGACACCATTTTCTCAGGTTTTCAGCTCGGCGGTGTTCCGTTATCCGCCAGCACGTCGCCCGCCAGATAGAGCGAGCCGCCGATCAGGATGCGCGGCGGGATGTCGTTCGGGTCCCAGGTATCGCGCAAAAGCTTCAGCGCGTTTTCGACTGAATGCACCGGCTCGGCGGAGATACCCGCCTCTTCCGCTGCCACCGCCAGCGCCTCATGCGGGATGCCCGCGCTGCTCGAGCGAATGGGCACGGTGAAGACATGCCGCGCCATCCCTGTGAAGGCCTTGAAATAGCCGACCGGATCCTTGGTGTTGATCATGCCGGTGATCAGGAAAAGCGGCCGCGAGGATTTTTCCTCGAGTTCCGCGAAGGCTTCGGCGATGACCATGCCCGCGCCGGGATTATGCCCACCGTCGAGCCAGATTTCTGCCTCCGGCACCGCCGCCTCGACCAGCCGCCCATGGGTAAGGCGCTGCATCCGCGCCGGCCAGTCGACCACGGTCACCGCCTTTTCCACGGCACGGTCGGGAATATCGAAGCCGGCGACCCGCACCGCCTCGATCGCAGCGGCGGCATTGGCAAGCTGGTGGCGTCCGAGAAGGCGCGGCAGCGGCAAATCCATTAGGCCGGTCTCGTCCTGATAGACCATGCGGCCATGCTCCTCATAGGCGAAATAGTCCTGCCCGTAGACGGAGAGGGGACAGCCGAGCCGCTCCGCCGTTTCCATCATCACCATGCGCGCGGCGTCGTTCTCCTGGAAGCCGATCACCACCGGACAGCCGCGCTTGATGATGCCCGCTTTCTCCGAAGCGATCAGCTCCACCCGGTCGCCCAGATAGGATTGATGGTCGAGCGAAACAGGCATGATCAGCGAGACCGCCGGTTCCGGGATGACATTGGTGGCGTCGAACCGGCCGCCGAGCCCCACTTCGAGGATGACCGCATCGGCGGGATGCTCGGAAAAGAGGATGAAAGTGACGGCGGTGAGAATCTCGAAAACGGTGATCGTCCGGCCGGCATTGGCCTCCGCCACGCGCGACACCGCTTCCGCCAGCACCTCGTCGCGCACCAGCTTGCCGCCGCCGGGCGCTCCGATGCGGTAGCGCTCATGCCAGTTGACGAGATGCGGCGAGGTATGGACATGCACGGCCAGCCCGGCGCATTCGAGAAGCGCGCGGGCGAAGGCGCTCGCCGATCCCTTGCCGTTGGTGCCCGCGATATGGATGACCGGCGGCAGCTTCAGATGCGGATTGCCCAGCGCGTCGAGAAGCCGCGTGACGCGGTCGAGCGAAAGGTCGAATCCCTTGGGATGCAGGCCGAGAAGCCGCTCGATTTCCTGTTCGGCGGTTTTCAGGGCCATTGTCAGAGCCTTTCCATGAAAGGTCTCTAGGCGGCGGCGCTGTCGGGCGCGCTGTCCTGGACGATTTCGGCCTCTTCCGCCAAAGCCGCAGGGGCGGTTGCCGGCTGCTTCATCATCATCTTGAGGAGACGCGCGATGGTCGATTTCATTTCAAGACGCGAGACGACCATGTCCACCATGCCGTGTTCCATCAGATATTCGGCGGTCTGGAAGCGCTCGGGGAGTTTCTCGCGGATCGTCTGCTCGATGACGCGTGCCCCTGCAAAGCCGATCAGTGCGCCGGGCTCGGCGATATGCACGTCGCCCAACATGGCATAGGAGGCCGAGACGCCGCCCGTCGTCGGGTTGGTCAGGACGACGATATAGGGCAGGCCCGCTTCTTTCAGCATCTCCACCGCCACAGTGGTGCGCGGCAGCTGCATCAGCGACAGGATGCCTTCCTGCATGCGCGCGCCGCCGGAGGCCGAAAACAGCACCAGCGGCCGCTTCTGCGCGATCGCCGTCTCGAACCCCTTGACGATCGCCTCGCCGGCCGCCATGCCGAGCGACCCCCCCATGAAGCCGAATTCATGGATGGTGGCGACGATCGGCAGGCCCTCGATCGTGCCGAGCGCGTTGATGATGGTGTCGTCGAGGCCGGTGCGCGAACGATAATCCTTCAACCGGTCGACATAGCGCTTCTCGTCGCGGAAACGCAGCGGATCGACGGGAACCTTGACGTTTTCCAGCGTCTCATATTGGCCGTCGTCGAAGAAGAAGCGCAGGCGGTCCTTGGCCGGAATCCGCATGTGATGGCCGGAAGCGGGGATCACCCACTGATTGCTCTCGAGATCCTTGTGGAACACCATCTCGCCGGTCTCCGGATCTTTGATCCAGAGGTTTTCCGGCATTTCGCGGCGGCCGAGCATCGAATTGATCTTGGGCCGGACGTAGTTCGTGATCCAGTTCATGATCTCTCGCTTTCGTTTTCTTTATCTAGACTTAAGCGCTTATTCGGCGGCTGCAAGGCGCGCGGCGCGAATCCCGGTGGAAAGGCCGCGCACCATGGTGGCGACCGCCTCCGCCGGATCGGCGACCAGCGAGCCGTCGGGCCGGATCGTATTAGCGACCGCGTTGACGATCGCCGTGCCGACGACCACGCCGTCGGCGGACGCGCCGATGATCTTCGCCTGCTCTGATGTCTTGACCCCGAAGCCGACGCAGACCGGCAGCGCCGTATGCGCCTTGATGCGGCTGACCGCGCCTGCCACCTTCGACGTATCGGGCAGCGCCGATCCGGTGATGCCGGTCATCGAGACGTAATAGACGAAGCCGGAGGTGTTCTCGAGCACCTTGGGCAGGCGCTTGTCATCCGTGGTCGGCGTCGCCAGCCGGATGAAGTTGATGCCTGCCTTCAGCGCCGGAATGCAGAGCTCCTCGTCCATTTCGGGCGGCAGGTCGACGATGATCAGCCCGTCCACCCCAGCCTCTTTCGCCTCGGCGAGGAAACGTTCGACCCCATGGATATAGATCGGGTTGTAATAGCCCATCAGCACGATCGGCGTCGTATCATCGGCTTCACGGAACTCCGCCGCCATCGCCAGCGTCTTGACCAGCGTCTGCCCGCCCTTGAGCGCGCGCAGCCCCGCCGCTTGGATCGCCGGGCCGTCGGCCATCGGGTCGGAGAACGGCACGCCGAGCTCGATAATGTCGGCGCCCGCTTCCGGCAGCGCCTTCATGATCTTCAGCGAGGTCTCGTAATCCGGGTCGCCGGCCATGAAATAGGTGACGAGCGCCGGGCGCCCCTCTTCTTTCAGGCTTGCGAATTTTCTGTCGATGCGTGTGGTCATACTGTGCCCCGTGGCATGGTGCGCGTCAGATAGTCGGAGATGGGTTTGCCGGACATCGCCGTCTCCATCCATGCGCGCCGTTCAAAATCGATAATTCCAAGCTCCCAGACGCAGGCCATCAGCAACGGCTCCGCCGGAGCGAATTTCGGTTCCCCCTCGAGATCGGACCGCCAGAGAAGATGCGTCGCGATCCCGCCTTCGAGCCACCAGTGCAGGAGCAACCATAGCCCCTCTTCGCCCTGGTGGAGGATGGCAAAACCGGCGTTGAGATGCCGGGTTGCGGCAAGCCTGCCGCCCGCTTGCGCAATTATGGCCCTGACCGCATCGATTGCAGCGCCCGTCACCGGCTGCGCCGCATCGGCCTCGATGATCGAGAGCTTGATCGTCGCCGGGCCGCACGCCACCAGTTCCGCGAACCTTGCGGCGCGCGGGATATAGGTGGAGGTATCGGCTGCGGCGGTGTCCATGGCTTGCCGGATGCTCTCAGATATCCATGCCGAGCAGCTTGCCGACCGTGTGCACGTCCTTGTCGCCGCGGCCGGAGAGATTGACGATCATCACCTGATCCTTGCCCATGGTGGGCGCAAGCTTGACGGCATAGGCGATCGCATGGGCGGATTCGAGCGCCGGGATGATGCCCTCCACCCGCGTGGTCAGCTGGAAGGCGTCGAGCGCCTCATTGTCAAGGATCGGCACGTAGGAGACCCGGCCCGTGTCGCGCAACCAGGAATGCTCGGGCCCGACGCCGGGATAATCGAGCCCGGCCGAGACCGAATGGCCCTCGAGGATCTGGCCGTCCTCGTCCTGCAGGAGATAGGTGCGGTTGCCGTGCAGCACGCCGGGGCGTCCGGCATTCATCGAGGCGCAGTGCTCATTGCCGTCGAGGCCGTGTCCGCCCGCCTCGACGCCGTATATCTTTACATCCTTGTCGTCGAGGAAGGGGTGAAACAGGCCGATGGCGTTGGAGCCGCCGCCGACCGCCGCGATGAGCGCGTCGGGCAGGCGGCCTTCCTGTTCGAGGATCTGCTGGCGCGCCTCGGTGCCGATGACGGCCTGGAAATCGCGGACGAGCTCGGGATAGGGGTGCGGGCCGGCCGCCGTGCCGATCAGGTAATAGGTATCCTCGACATTGGTGACCCAGTCGCGCAGCGCCTCGTTCATCGCGTCCTTCAGCGTGCCGTTGCCAGCGGTGACCGGCTTTACCTCAGCGCCGAGCAGCTTCATGCGGAAGACGTTCGGCTTCTGCCGCTCCACATCGGTGGCGCCCATATAGACGACGCAGGGCAGGCCGAAGCGCGCGGCGACGGTGGCGGACGCCACGCCGTGCTGGCCGGCGCCGGTCTCGGCGATGATGCGCGTCTTCCCCATGCGCTTGGCGAGCAGGATCTGGCCGAGGCAATTGTTGATCTTGTGGCTGCCCGTATGGTTCAGGTCCTCGCGCTTGAAATAGATCTTCGCGCCGCCGAGATGTTTCGTTAGACCCTCGGCATAATAGAGCTTCGACGGCCGGCCGGCATAATGTGTCGAAAGGTTCTGCAGCTCCGCCTTGAATTCCGGGTCGTCCTTGGCGGAATCATAGGCGTCCTGCAGCTCCAGGATCAGCGGCATCAAGGTTTCGGCGACGAAACGACCGCCGAAAATGCCGAACATGCCCTCTTCGTCGGGTCCTGTCCTGAATGAGTTTGGTTCAGCCGGCTTGTTCAATGCTCGCTCCATCATGTTCAGGCCGCGCCCGGCATCCTGGTCGCCGCCGCGCGCATGGCCTGGAAGAATTCCTCGATCAGGCGCACATCCTTTTCACCCGGCAGCCTTTCCACGCCCGACGAGACGTCGATGCCCCCGGCATTGGTTCGGCTGAGCGCCTCGGCGATATTGCCCGCATTCAAGCCCCCCGAAAGCATGTAATCGACGTCGCCGTCAAGCGCCGCCAGCACGCCCCAGTCGAAGGCAACGCCGTTGCCGCCCGGCAGCTCCGATCCCTTCGGCGGCTTCGCGTCGAAAAGCAGCCGGTCGGCGATGCCCTTGTAAGGGGCGATCGCGTCGAGATCGGCCGCCTCGCGGATCGAGAAAGCCTTCATCACGGGAAGGCCGTGGCGCGCCTTGACCGCGGCCAGCCGCTCCGGCGTCTCATGTCCGTGCAACTGCAGCATGTCGGGGCGCATTGCCTCGACGATCGCATCAAGCGCCGCATCGTCGGCATCGACCGTCACAGCCACCGCCTTCGCCCGGTCCTGCGCCGCGGCGCGAAGCTGGCCGGCCACCTCGGGATCGATATTGCGTGGGCTCTTGGGAAAGAAAATAAAGCCGATATGCGACGCGCCGCCGCGAAGCGCGGCGTCAACCGTATCAGGCGTCTTCAAGCCGCATATTTTGATATCGAGAGCCATAGCCTGCCACGTCGCATAATTTAGCCGGCGAGTCGAGCTTTTCCATACATAGTGCTTCGCTGCCATACGGGAACGATCAATAATTTATACGGTGCGGAGACGGCACAGTTGAGGCATGGATCCCAGTGACAAGCACTGGGATGACGGGTGGAGGTGCTTCCTCCTAACAAGAACCGTCCCTGCGGGCAGAAAGGTTGGAGATTGGCGTCAACAGCCAACCCATGTTCGAGCATGGTGCCGCATCTGCGAAGCGGTTTTCCGTTTGGTCCGTTCCGGAATGGATCCTCGGGTCAAGCCTGGGGACGGACTGGAGAGGTTTGCGCCAGGTTCTGACGTTGATGATTGGCGGAAAACATCCCAGCAATCGTCATCCTCGGGCTTGACCCGAGGATCCATGCCTGAACATCGCCACCCCACCAACGGCCAGGCATCTAGGCCATCGCTAACCAAAGCAAACCGATTCCATCAAAACAAGAACCGCACTACCCCAGATGCTCGTCAAAACCGTGTTCGACGAGAAAATCATAGGCCGCCATCACCTCAACCGGCACCGCCTGGGCGATCTGGAAGCCCCGCGCCGGATATTCGAGCATGCGCTTGATGTCGCCGACCATCTCATGGACCAATTTCTTGAACGGATAGGCCGATGTCGGCTGGTCTTCGAAGCTGGTCGGCGGCGCGGTAATCACGGCCTCGACGTCCGGCCATTGTCTGGCGATGGTGGCGAAGGCGCGGCGTTGCGTCTGCGGCTTGGTTACGATGATGACGCTCCGCAGATCGTCGCCGAGAAGGTCGTGCGAGAAGCGGATATTCTCGCCGATATTCGTCGCATTAGGCTCGATTCTGATGGCCGCGCGCGGCACGCCCTCGGCGGCTGCAACGTCGGCGAAGACCTCCGCCTCGCTCTTTTCATAAAGGTCTCGGGTCCAATTGCCCGACTTGCCTGTAAAGAGGAGGATCGGCGCAAGTCCGGCCCGATAGAGCGCTGCGGCGCGTTTCGCCACCCGCAGATCGTAGCTGCCGAGGCCGATGATTGCGTCGGCGGGCCGCAATGCGTCATGGACAAGATGGTAGTCCCACAGCGTGCGCGCTGCATTATCAATCGGGTTGCTCATGAGAAATCGATTGCCTGCAGGGCGCTGCCATTGCGCTTCAGCCAGGCTTTGCAGCGGTCGGTATCGGGGCAGAGCTCGTTGCACAGCTTCCAGAATTTCGGGCCGTGGTTCATTTCGATCAGATGTGCCACCTCATGCGCCACCAGATAGTTGATGACGGGGGGAGGGGCCATGGCGATGCGCCAGGAGAAGGAGAGGACGCCGTCGGAGGTGCAGGAGCCCCAGCGGCTCTTGGTATCTTTGTAGCGGACCGCCTTGGCGCGCCGGCCGATGCTTGCGGTGTGGCGGGCGACCAGCGCTTCCATGTCGCTTCTGGCCTCGCGTTTCAGGAAATCGGCAACGCGGCGCGGGAGGTGCAGCCGGTCGCCATAGACGATCAGCATCCGTGCGCCGTCCTCGCCGGCGATCTGCTCCACTGTGCCGCGTCCCGGCTCGTGCACGATCAGATGCGGCACGCCGCGGACCGGGACCTTGATGCCGGGTCGCACCGTCGGGCGGTCCGGCAGCTTGGCGATGCGGGCCTCGATCCAGCCTTCGTGGCGCGAGAGAAAGCGGTCCACTTCTCGCGCGGGCAATCCGGGCGGGATGGTGACGCGCAGCCCTTTGCCGCCGGCTTCGATGCGCAGCGTCAGCCGCGTGGCGCGCGGATTTTCCACCACCCGCAACGGCAGGGTGCGCCCGGCGACCTCATAGGCCCGGTCGCCCGATATGTCGGGGCTCTTTTTCGGCGCGGCGCGGAACAGGGACAGGACCATGGGCGGAGAATAGATGATTCGCGAAAATTTGGCGCAAAGAGAGACGGCGCGGAAGATTCCGCGCCGTCTCCAGATTAAAGCATATCAAATGCCGGGTTATTCGACATCGGTGATGTCGGAGCCGGATTTGCGGGCAGGCGTCTTCTTGCCTGCGTTGCGGCGCTCGGCCATGAAGCGGTCAAACTCCTCCTTGTCCTTGGCGCGGCGCAATTCGCGCGCATAGCTTTCGAAGTCGGCGCGGGCTTCGTCGAGCTTGCGGCGCTCTTCGGCAAGCCGCTCCAGCTCCTTCTCGCGCCATTCATCGAAGGCGACGTTGCCGGACGAGAACGTCGCGCTGGCGCGGCCGCAACCGCGGCTGAAGCCCTTGAAAACGCCGTCGGTGGCGTTGTTCACGTCGCGCTTGAAGCCTTCGAGACGATCGCCCCAGATAATGTAGGCGAGCATGGCGAGCCCAAGCGGCCAGAAGACGGCGAAACCGATGACCATCAGGGCGATGGTGGCCGGCGTCCAGGCCGGACGGATCAATGCGGAACTAGTCATATCAACCCCGTTTCAATCAACAGCCGGCCCCTATTGGCGGCCTGATATCGAATTGGTGAACGAATAATGACTTTTCAAGAAGCCTGAATACGATTTCCGGCCGCAATTCAGGCCGATTGCTTCTGTTTCACGGACCTGAGACCGCCCTTGGCATGGTCGAGCGCGGCTACCGCAAGGCCTGCCACCAGCGCCCAGAAAGCCGAGCCGATGCCGCCGATCGTGATGCCCGACGCAGTGACGGCGAAGGTGACGATCGCCGCCAGCCGCTCGTCTTCGGTTTTCAGCGCCAATACCATGGCATTGATGAACGGCGCGATCAGGGCAAGCCCGGCGATGAGCACGATCAGCACCGCCGGCAGGACGGCGAAGAGCGCCACCAGCGATGCGCCGAAAATGGCGAAGATCAGGTAGCAGAGCCCGTAGAAGGGGCCGGTCAGCCAGCGCTGCTTGGGGTCTGGATGGGCGTCCGGCCCGGTGCAGAGCGCGGCTGAGATCGCCGCCATGTTGCTGGTATGGGCGCCGAACGGCGCGGTCAGCAGCGAGACGAGACCCGTCACCTCAAGGCAGGCGGCGGTCGGCGGCTCATAGCCGGCCGCCCGCAGCACCGCGAAGCCCGGCAGGTTCTGCGAGGCCATCGTGACGAGATAGAGCGGCAGCGCCAGGCCGATCATCGCATTTGCGTGGAAGACGGGGGTGATCCAGGTCAGCGTCGAAAGTTCGGGTGCCGGGAGCTCGGGCACCCGGCCGGCGGCAAGGGCGAAGATGACGCCGGCGACAAGCACCGTCAGCACCGCCATCGCCGGGTTGAACAGGCGGATGACGAAGAACAGCGCCACCAGCGGCAGGACAAGGACTGGATCGACCGGCAATGTCTTCGCCGCGCCGATGACGAAGCTCATCAATACGCCCGCCAGCATGCCCGAGGCGACGGAAGCCGGAATGCGCGACACCAGCGCCGAAATCGGCTTGATCAACCCGGTGATGATGATGGCGATGGCGGTGACGATGAAAGCGCCGACCGCCTCCTGCATGGTGAAGCCGACGCTCGCGCCGATCAGCGCCAGCCCCGGCGTCGACCAGGCGGTGATGATGGGCATCCTGTAGTGCCAGCTGAGCCAGCTTGAGGAGACCGCCATGGCGAGGCAGATCGCCGTCACCCAGCTCGCGGTCTGGACCTGCGTCGCCCCCAGCGCCTGCGCGGCGGCGATGATGAGCGCCAGCGTGCCGCCGAAGCCGACGAAGGCGGCCACGCTTGCCGACGCGATGACGGAGAGGCGCATGGGTTATGGCCTTTCATTTCTAGATTGCGACATCGGCGGGACAGCGCCCCCCTCTGCCCTGCCGGGCATCTCCCCCGCAAGGGGGGAGATTACGTCTTCATCAACGTTAGTCACCAATCTCAGACGGCGCAGAATAAGAGCTGCGGGTGCTGTCAGCCCATCTCCCCCCTTTCGGAGGAGATGGCCGGCAGGCCAGAGGGGGGCGCCTAGCGACTCCATCAAACGGCTTCCTCTTTTAATTCGCAGCAGCGATGCGGTCGGCGAGCGCCGCAACGGTTTGGGTCAAGAGATCAAGATCCTGCGGCCGCGACAGGCGGTGGTCGCCGTCGCGCACTAGCGTCAGCGTCACGTCGTCCATCGGCAGGTGCTCGATGAGGGTGAGCGCATGGCGGTAGGGCACGTCGGCATCCTCCATGCCCTGCAGGATATGGACGGGGCAGCCGGTCTCGATGATACCCCTGAGAACCAGATTCTTACCCCCGTCCTCAATGAGTTTGCGGGTGTAAATGTAAGGATTGGGGGCGTAGTCGGACGGCTTTTCGAAATAACCCTTTTCGTCAAGGTCGCGCTTCTGTTCGTCCGTCATCTGCGGTTCGACCAGTTCGGCGGTGAAATCGGGCGCCGGCGCGATCAGCACGATGCCTGCCGGGCCATTGCCGGAATTGTTCAGTTCCTGCGCCATGCGCAAGGCAATCCATGCCCCCATGGAGGAGCCGATCAGTATCTGCGGACCTTTTGCGAAACGGCGATAGACCGCGAGGCTTTCCTCCAGCCAGCGCGAGATGGTGCCCTCGTTGAAATCGCCGCCGGACTGGCCGTGGCCGGAATAATCGTGGCGCAGGCAGGCATGTCCGCTCGAAGCCGCCCACTGATCGAGATGCACGGCCTTGCCGCCCATCATGTCGGAGCGATAGCCGCCGAGCCAGACGATACCGGGCGCCTTTGCTCCCGGACGATGATGAACGGCGATCCTCGCCCCGTTCACATCGATGAAATCCGGTGCCTGCGCGTCCATTGATCGTCTCCTCTTGCTGCGGCCCGCATGGGTTATCGCCTTGTGCCATGCAATCGGCCGGCTTGAAACCCCTCGACCTGCCCGATCTGCGCGGATCGCACTTGAAATACCCGTGATCATGCCCGATATTTCGCTCATTGCGGGCAAATGAGAGGTTTCGCTCGCGGGGGTGATTTCTCGCCTGAAAGATGCTATTGACATCCGCGCCTGCTTGGCGACATTGCCGCCGAGAGCGCGGTTATGTGTCAGGCATAACGCGCGGGAATATGAATACCAGATGAAACAGTTCAGGAGATAACGACCATTCGCCGACCGTTCAGAGCGGCGCCGGTCCAGAAAGACGGACCGCGCTCCAACCGAGATATCCGGGTTCCCCGGGTTCAGCTTATCGATGCCGAAGGCCAGAACCACGGCGACGTATCCATCCAGGAGGCCTTGGCCCTTGCCGAGGAAGCGGGGCTCGATCTCGTCGAGATCGTGCCGAACGCCGAACCTCCGGTGTGCAAGATCGTCGATCTCGGCAAGCTGAAATACCAGAACCAGAAAAAAGCTGCCGAAGCGCGCAAGAAACAGAAGACGGTCGAGATCAAGGAAATCAAGATGCGGCCGAACATCGATACCCATGATTATGAGGTGAAGATGAAGGCGGTCGGCCGTTTCTTCGAGGAAGGCGACAAGGTTAAGATCACGCTGCGCTTCCGCGGCCGCGAGATGGCGCACCAGGAACTGGGCATGAAGCTCCTCGAGCGGGTCAAGGAAGACACCGCCGAGATCGCCAAGGTCGAGGCCGAGCCGCGCCTTGAAGGCCGCCAGATGATGATGGTGCTCGCGCCGAGATAGGCAGCGCTTCCTTTCAACTACAGGGGCTGATGCCCCTCATCTGCCTGCCGGCACCACCCGGGGTCGAGCCACGGGTCTCGACCCGTCCTTCGGACCCCCGCAGACGGGGAGAAGGAAGAGGTGGCGACGTCTACGCCCCCTCGCCCCGCTTGCGGGGAGAGGGTAAGGGTGAGGGGCGGGATCGTGCCGCTGCATCGACCAATTTCCATTTTCCGCCACAAATTGCCCATGAAGTGCGCCGAGAGGAACGGCAACATCAATCCTGTCGGCGGGGTTTCAGCAATGCGCACTTTGAGTGATATGGGCCGGTTCCAGCAGCGCAGGCGCATCGTCATCGCGCTTGTGATCGCATTGCTGTTGCTGGCGCTTCTGTTCGTCCGCTCTGCGTGGGGCGACAAGGATATCCACGAATATATCGAGGCGGTCGGCTTGAGCTTCATCGTGCTGGCGATCGTCGGGCGCATGTGGTGCACGCTCTATATCGGCGGCAAGAAGAGCGCCGAAATCGTTCGTGACGGCCCCTATTCCGTTACCCGCAATCCGCTTTATGTCTTCAGCACCCTTGGCGCCGCGGGCATCGGTGCGCAGACCGGCAGCCTCATCATCGCCTTCGGTTTTGCCGTACTTTGCTATCTCGCGTTTCTCGTCGTCATCCGCGCCGAGGAGAATTACCTCAAGAAGACCTTCGGCGAGCCCTATCGCGCCTATCTGGCCGAAGTACCCCGTTTCTTCCCGCGCTTTTCGCTCTTCCGCGACAGTGCCGAGCTGATCGTCAGGCCCGACAGGGTCTATCGCACCCTGATCGACGGCCTTGTCTTCTTCATCGCCTACCCATTCTTCGAATTCGTCGAATATCTGCAGGGCGTGCACATCCTGCCGGTGCTGCTCAGATTGTACTGATAGCGAACCGGAAGTGCGCGATTCATCCCTTGCCTTTTCCGGCATTCATGCCTATAAGGCCGCGTTCGAACCGCCCGGCAGGGCATGCCGTGGCGGTTTTACATGCTTTTCGGGCTTTGGTCGGTCCGGAAGTATCAAGCAAGAGGCGTGGAGTGCCATAGGCACGACAGGAAACGCCAAGAAGGAGTAGCAAAATGCCCAAGATGAAGACCAAATCCGCTGCCAAGAAGCGGTTCAAGATTACCGCCACCGGCAAGGTGAAGTCGGCTGCTGCCGGCAAGCGCCATGGCATGATCAAGCGCTCGAACAAGTTCATTCGCGATGCACGCGGCACCATGGTTCTCGCCGAACCCGATGCCAAGATCGTGAAGAAGTTCCTGCCGAACGGCCTTTGAGCCGAAGCCTGACGTTTTAAGGAGATCATATCATGGCACGTGTAAAACGGGGCGTAACGTCCCATGCCAAGCACAAGAAGGTTCTGAAGCAGGCCGAGGGTTTCCGCGGCCGCCGTAAGAATACGATCCGCGCCGCCAAGGCCGCAGTCGATCGTTCGAAGCAATATGCCTATCGCGACCGCAAGAATCGCAAGCGCTCCTTCCGCGCCCTGTGGGTCCAGCGCATCAACGCTGCCGTCCGCGAGCATGGCCTGACCTATGGCCGCTTCATCGACGGTCTTACCAAGTCGGGTATCGAGGTCGATCGCAAGGTTCTCTCCGATATCGCTATCCATGAGCCGGAGGCATTCGCCGCGCTGGTCGCTTCGGCCAAGAAGGCGCTCGAATATCTGAAAGAAACCACCCCGAATGCTTTTGAAGGCGCTGTCCGCTAAGCCAGCCGCCTCCCAAAACAAAATCGGTTACTGTTTGGGAAACCCGCGCTGGCTCGGCCTGCGCGGGTTTTTTCGCTTTCCCATCCCGTCATGAAATACGGAACACGACCCCATGTCCGACATTGCCGAACTGGAACAAACCCTTCTGGCCGAGATCGCCGGGGCGCAGGATGAGCAGGCCATCGAGGCCGTTCGCGTCGCGGCCCTCGGCAAGAAGGGCTCGATTTCGGAAAAACTGAAGTCGCTCGGCGCCATGTCGCCGGAAGAGCGCCAGAGCCAGGGCCCGGCCATCAACGGGCTGAAAACCAGAGTGACCGAGGCCCTGACGGCTCGCAAGGCGGAACTGCGCGATACGGCCATCGCCGCCCGCCTCGAAACGGAAAAGGTCGATGTCACGCTGCCCGTGCGTGCCTCGCCGGCTGAGCGCGGCCGCATCCACCCGATCAGCCAGGTGGTCGATGAGATCACCGCCATTTTCGCCGATATGGGCTTCGCCATCGCCGAAGGGCCTGACATTGAGACGGATTATTATAATTTCACCGCGCTGAACTTCCCCGAAGGGCATCCGGCGCGCGAGATGCACGACACCTTCTTCTTCAATCCGGATGAGAAAGGCGAGCGCAAGCTCCTGCGCACCCATACCTCGCCGGTGCAGATCCGCACCATGGAAACGCAGAAGCCGCCGATCCGCATCGTCATCCCCGGCAAGACCTACCGCATGGATTCCGACGCGACCCATTCGCCGATGTTCCACCAGCTCGAAGGGCTGGTGATCGATAAAACGGCCAATGTCGCCAACATGAAATGGGTGCTGGAGGAGTTCTGCAAGGCCTTCTTCGAGGTACCGTCCCTGAAGATGCGCTTCCGCCCGTCCTTCTTCCCCTTCACCGAGCCCTCGATGGAGGTCGATATCCAGTGCGACCGTTCGGGCAGCGAGGTGAAATTCGGCGAGGGCAATGACTGGATGGAGATCCTCGGCTGCGGCATGGTGCATCCCAATGTCCTGCGCCACGGTGGCCTAGACCCGGATGAATATCAGGGCTTCGCCTGGGGCATGGGCATCGACCGCATCGCCATGCTGAAATACGGCATGCCTGATCTGCGCGCCTTCTTCGACGCCGATATCCGCTGGCTTTCGCATTACGGTTTCCGCCCGCTCGACATGCCGACGCTGTTTGGGGGGCTGAGTGGATGAAGATGTATGCGACGATATCCCCTGCTGCTCTTGCATTGATAAGCGCTGTAATCGGCGGGGGATTTGTCGCGCTAGTAAATCACCTCTTCACGTCAAAACGTGAGCGGGAAAACAAGCGTCGTGAGTTGATTGTAAAACATCTGCTGGAAATCCACGACGCAATAGCCGTCTTATCTTTTGTGGAGCCCAAAGACGAGGTTCAGGCAATTGAGCGTGCGGTGGATAGAATACAGCTGTTTGGAGATCCTGAGTTATTGAGACTGACTAAGAAGTTTTGCGACGACATCAAGTCTGCGAGGCAGTCCAACACGAATGAACTTATCAAGCACGTGAGATCGCAAATTCGACGAGAGCTGGGGTTGGCGCCCATCTCAAGCGACCTTGAAATTCTACGATTCCACGAACTGAAAGAATGAAGCGATGAAATTCACACTCTCCTGGCTCAAGGATCACCTTGAAACCGACGCCACGCTCGAGGAGATCGTCGAGCGGCTGACCATGATCGGCCTCGAAGTCGAATCCGTCGATGACAAATCGGCGCTGAAGCCGTTCACAATTGCCCGGGTGCTGACGGCGGAGAGACATCCCGATGCCGACAAGCTGCAGGTGCTTTCGGTCGACACCGGTGATGGCAAGCCCATCCAGGTCGTCTGCGGCGCGCCCAATGCGCGCGCCGGCCTGATCGGCGCTTTCGCAGGTCCCGGAACCTATGTGCCCGGCATCGACGTGACGCTTGGCGTCGGCAGGATCAGGGGTGTCGAGAGCCACGGCATGATGTGCTCTGAACGCGAGCTTCAGATGTCGGACGAGCATAACGGCATCATCGATCTGCCGGCCGACGCGCCGGTTGGAACGAGCTTCGCCGCCTACGCCGGGCTTGACGATCCGGTGATCGAGATAAACCTGACGCCGAACCGCCCGGATGCGACCGGCGTCTACGGCATCGCCCGTGATCTCGCCGCGGCGGGCCTGGGCAAGCTGAAGGACGGCGCCGTCGCCCGCGTAAAGGGCGAGGGCGCGACGCCGGTCAGGCTGGCGATCGAGGCGCCTGACCTTTGCCCCGGTTTCGCCCTGCGCCTCGTGCGCGGCGTCAGGAACGGCCCGAGCCCGAAATGGCTGCAGCAGCGGCTTTCCGCCATCGGCCTCAGACCGATCAATGCGCTGGTCGATATCACCAATTACATCACCTTCGACCGTGGCCGCCCGCTGCATGTCTTCGATGCCGCCAAGGTGAAGGGCGATCTCACGGTGCGCCGCGCGAAGGAGGGCGAAACCGTGCTGGCGCTGGACGACCGCGAGTACAAGCTCAATGGCGAGGTCTGCGTCATCGCCGATGCCGAAGGCGTCGAATCGATCGCCGGCATCATGGGCGGCGTGCATTCGGGCTGTGATGAGAATACGACCGATGTGCTGATCGAATCCGCGCTCTGGAACCCTGGGAATATCGCCCGCACCGGCCGTGAGCTCGGTATCATCACCGATGCGCGCTACCGCTTCGAGCGCGGCGTCGATCCGGAATTCATGGTGCCAGGGCTGGAACTGGCGACCCGCATGGTGCTCGACCTCTGCGGGGGCACGCCGACGGAGACCGAGGTGGTAGGCTATAGGGGGCATGAGCCGAAGAAGGTCACCTTCCCGGTTTCCGAGGTGAAACGCCTGACCGGGCTCGATGTGGCGAAGGCGGAAAGCCTCGATATCCTGAAGCGCCTTGGCTTTACGCCTCAGAGCGATGGCGACACGGTGGATGTCCTCGTGCCGTCCTGGCGGCCCGATGTCGACGGCAAGGCCGATCTGGTCGAGGAGGTGATGCGCATTCACGGTGTCGACAATATAGCGCCGCAGCCGCTGGCAAGTCACGCCGCGGTCAACGGCAAGATCCTGACGACGCTGCAGATCCGCACTCGCGCGGCCAAGCGCGCTCTGGCCTCACGCGGCATGATGGAGGCGGTGACCTGGTCGTTCATTCCATCAGCCCATGCAGAGGCCTTCGGCGGTGGCCAGCCGGAACTGAAGCTCGCCAACCCGATCGCCGCCGACATGTCCGACATGCGCCCGTCGCTCCTGCCGGGCCTGCTGGCGGGCGCGCAGAGGAATGCCGATCGCGGCTTCAACGATCTGGCGCTGTTCGAGGTCTCCGGCACCTATGAGGGCGATACGCCTGAGAAGCAGCGCCGTGTGGCCGCCGGCGTGCGCCGCGGCACGGCGAAGCTTGATGGCGCCGGCCGTCACTGGGCGGGCAATGCTCAGGCTGTCGGCGTATTCGACGCCAAGGCCGATGCGCTTGCCGTGCTGGAGGCCTGCGGCGCGCCGGTCGACCGGGTGCAGATCGAGGCGGGCGGCCCCTCCTGGTATCATCCCGGCCGTTCCGGCACGATCAAGCTCGGGCCCAAGGTGGTTCTGGGCCATTTCGGCGAGTTCCACCCGAAGACCTTGGAAACGCTCGATGTCGATGGCGCTCTCTGCGGCTTCGAGGTGTTCATTGACGCCATTCCCGAGCCGAAGCAGAAGGCGACGCGCACCAAGCCGCCACTGGCGCTCTCGAATTTCCAGGCGGTGCGTCGCGATTTCGCTTTCGTGGTGGATAAGTCGGTTGAGGCAGCAGCGGTGATCCGCGCCGCCGGTGCCGCCGACCGGAAGCTGATCACCGGTATTCAGGTCTTCGACATCTTCGAAGGTCCGGCACTCGGCGAGGACAAGAAGTCCATCGCCATCGAGATATCGATCCAGCCGCAGGAGCGTACGCTGACGGATGAGGATCTGGAAGGGCTCGCCAAGCGCGTCGTCGAGAGCGTCGGCAAGCAGACGGGTGGTGTTCTGCGGGGATGATGGACACGATGCTTGGGCACTCCCCTCTGGCCTGCCGGGCATCTCCCTCTCCCTCCTTTCGTCATCCTCGGGCTTGACCCGAGGATCCACGGCAAAGGAGTGGAAACGGTACTATCATTCGCTACGGGATCATAAACCAGCGGATGGAATATTGACCGTATTTGCTGCTGCAACGCATTGAAGTGGCGGAAAGGTCAGCGCCTCTCAGCCATGGATCCTCGGGTCAAGCCCTGGGGATGACGATGGGGGAGATGCCCTGCAGGGCAAGGGGGTGATTCACCCCCGCTCCCTCCCCAACAGCGCCCTTTTCCTCTCCACGCCCCAGCGATAGCCGGAAAGGCCGCCGTCGTTGCGCACCACGCGGTGGCAGGGGATCGCTACCGCGATCTTGTTGGCCGCGCAGGCTTGGGCCACGGCGCGGACGGCCTTCGGTGCGCCGATGCGGGCCGCGATATCGCTATAGCTCACCGTTTCGCCCGCCGGAATGTTGCGCAGCGCTTGCCAGACCCGCTCCTGGAACGCCGTGCCGCGCACGTCGAGCGGCAGGTCGAGGCCGATCGCCGGCGCTTCGACGAAGCCGACCACCTTCGCCACCAGTTTCTCGAATTCGGCGTCGCCGCCGATCAGCTTGGCTTTTGGAAAACGGTCCTGCAGGTCGCGCACCAGCTGGTCGGGGTCGTCGCCAAGGAGAATGGCGCAGACGCCCTTGCGGCTCGTCGCCACGAGAATGGCCCCGAGCGAGCATTGGCCGACGGCGAATTTGATCTCGGCTTCAATGCCGCCGGCGCGGAATGCGCTGGGCGTCATGCCGAGCACCTTGTTCGAGGTCTCGTAGAAGCGGCTCGATGAGTTGAACCCGGCATCGTAGATCGCCTCGGTGACGCTGCTTTTACCCTCGGCGAGCTGGTCGCGGACGCGGCGGGCGCGATGTGCCGCGCCATAGGCCTTGGGCGTCAGCCCGGTGACCGATTTGAAAAGCCGGTGGAAATGATAGGGGCTCATCCCCACCGACTGGGCGAGCGCGTCCAGCGCCGGCAGCTCTTCCGAAGCCTCGATCAGGCGGCAGGCCTCGGCCACGATGGCCGCGTGCCGCTCGGCAAGTGAGGCTTCGTTCGGTCGGCAGCGCAGGCAGGGGCGGAAGCCGGCGCTCTCGGCCTCCGCGCAATCCGCATGGAAGGCGATGTTTTCGGGCTTTGCCAGGCGCGACGGGCATGTCGGGCGGCAATAGACGCCCGTTGTCTTCACGGAATAGACGAACTTTCCGTCGAAGGCCGGGTCGCGGTTGACGAGGGCCGTCCAGCGTGGATCCCGCTCGGCGGGGGTGATATTCTCAGGTTTGGCGATGACAAGGTTCATTGCTTTCATCCTTCAATTACTCTTGTCAGCCTTTCTATCGCTATGGCCAGGGCCAAACACTCCGGCCCTTGCTTTCAAATTCTCAAATATCTCCGCCCCCAATATAGGCGCTTCCGGCCTGGTTGACACGGTTAGCCAATAACGGAATTTTCTTTCGTTTGTATCCGCTGCATTTCAAGCCGCGCCGCCTTCCTCGTCGAATGGAGAAAGGCGCCGATAAAGATGATCGTCATCAGCAGCACGATTGTCGGCGCCGGCGCGCTGTCGATGAAGAAGCTTAAATAGACGCCGAAGAAGGATGCAAACTCTGCGATAATGACGGAAAGCACCAGCATCGGGCCGAACGCCCGCGTCAGGAGAAAGGCGATGGCGCCGGGCGCGATCAGCATCGCGATGGCGAGGATGATGCCCACCGCCTTCAGCGCACCGACGATGGTCAGCGACAGGATCGCCAGCAGACCGTAATGCAGGAGGCGCACCGGCAGGCCGATCACCTTCGCCTGCACCGGATCGAAGGCGTGGAGCAGCAGGTCGCGCCATTTCAGGGCGATAATGCCAGCGGTGATCGCGGCGATGATGCCGGTCTCCAGAATGTCTCGGAGACCGATGCCCAGCATGTCGCCGAACAGGATATGGTCGAGATGCACATCCGACTGGATCTTGGTATAGAGCACGATACCCAGGCCGAACATGCCAGAGAAGACCACACCCATCACCGTATCCTGCTTGATGCGGCTGTTTTCTTTTAGAAACCCCGTGGCGAGCGCGCAGACCATGCCCGCCACGAATGCGCCGATCGCATAGGGCAGGCCGATGATGTAGGAGACCACCACGCCGGGAAAGACCGCATGCGAGATGGCGTCACCCATCAAGGACCAGCCCTTGAGCACCAGGAAGCAGGAAAGCAGCGCCGTCGGAATGGCGACGAGCACGGAGATCACCAGCGCATAGCGCATGAACCCGAACTGGAAGGGCAGGAGGAGCGTGTCGAGAAGGCTCATCGGATTCCCTCCAGCGCCTGTGCCGCGCGCCGGCGCGCGGCGAGCATGCCGTGCTTCGGAGCCAGGAAGAACGCGGCGAGGAAGATCAGCGTCTGCATGACGACGATGATGCCGCCCGTCGCTCCATCGAGGAAGTAGCTGACATAGGCTCCGGTGAAGCTGGTGATCGCGCCGATGGCCACACTGATGATCAGCAGTCTGGGAAAACGGTCGGTCAGGAGGTAGGCGGTCGCGCCTGGGGTGACCACCATGGCGATGACCAGGAATGCGCCGACCGTCTGGAGTGCCGCGACCGTGCAGGCGGAAAGTAGCGTGAAGAACACGATCTTCAGGAGCGACGGGTTGAGGCCAATGGAACGGGCGTGATTTTCATCGAAGAACGTCACCATCAAATCCTTCCATTTGACGAGCAGCACTGCGAGCGAGACGAAGCCGATAATGGCGAGCTGCAGCGTATCCTCGGGCGTGATGGCGAGGATATTGCCGAGAATGATGGTCTGGATGTTCACCGAGGCCGGCGACAGCGACATCATGAACAGCCCGAGCCCGAAGAAGGAGGTGAAGATCAGCCCGATGATCGCGTCTTCCTTCAGCCGCGTGCGCTGGTTCAAAAACAGCATGGCGCCGGCGGCAAGCGCACCGGAGAAGAAGGCGCCGATGGAAAAGGGCAGGCCGAGCATATAGGCGCCGGCCACGCCCGGCACGATCGAATGGGAAAGCGCATCGCCGATCAGCGACCAGCCCTTGAGCATGAGATAGGCCGAGAGAAAGGCGCAGACGCCGCCGACGAGCGCGCTGACCCACATGGCATTGATCATATATTCATAGGAGAAGGGTTCGAGGAGAACGGCCATCATTCCCGCGCCTTCTTGTCGTCGAGCGATCCGCGCGCGGCCAGCTTGTCGCCATAGAGCACAAGCGGCCGTTCGTCGTCGGTAATCACGTTGAGCCCCTGTCGTTTTCCTGCTTGCTGTTCGCCGAGGACGAAATGGCGAAGCACGCCGCCGAAGGTTTTTTCCAGGTTCTCCTGCGTGAAGACCCGTGCCGTCGGCCCATGGGCGAGAACGGTCCGGTTCAGGAGGATCGTCCGGTCGCAGAATTCCGGCACGCTGCCGAGATTGTGCGTGGAGACGAGCATCACCCGGCCCTCATCGCGCAACACCCGGAGGAGCTCGATGATCGCATCCTCCGTCTTGACGTCGACGCCGGTGAAAGGCTCGTCGAGCAGGATGACGTGCCCGTCCTGCGCCAGCGCGCGGGCGAGGAAGACGCGCTTTTTCTGGCCGCCGGAAAGCTCTCCGATCTGCCGCTTGCGGAAATCGCTCATGCCGACGCGCTCGAGCGCCGCCGTCACGGCCGCGTGGTCGCTGGCCTTCGGAATGCGCATCATGTTCATATGGCCGTAGCGGCCCATCATCACGACATCTTCGACCAGAACGGGGAAATTCCAGTCGACATCCTCATTCTGCGGCACATAGGCCACCACGTTCTTCTTCAGCGCCTGGCCGGCCGGCTGGCCGAGAATGGAGATCACCCCTTTCGACGGACGGACAAAGCCCATGATCGCCTTGAAGAGCGTCGATTTCCCGCTGCCATTGACGCCGACGAGTGCGCTGATCGTACCCGTCGGTATTTCGAAACTGGCATCGTAGAGCGCCGTGTGGCCGTTGCGGTAGGTGACGGTTATATCCCTGACGGCAAGCCCCGTCCCGGCATCGCGGGGCGGAGCAAAAGGCGTCAACAGCGCATTCATCCGGCAAGTCCCTTCGCGATCCTGTCAGAGGTTACGCGCAGGAGATCGATATAGGTTGGAACCGGACCGTCGGGCTCGCTCAGCGAATCCACATAGAGCTCGCCGCCATATTTGGCGCCCGTCTCCCGCGCCACCTGCTGCGCCGGCTTCGCCGACACGGTGCTTTCGCTGAAGACGACGGTGATCTTGTTGGCCTTCACCGCGTCGATCACCCGGCGAACCTGCTGCGGCGTGCCCTGCTGGTCCGCATTGATCGGCCAGAGATAAAGTTCCTTCAGGCCGAAATCGCGGGCGAGATAGCTGAATGCGCCCTCGCTCGTCACCAGCCAGCGCTTTTCCTCAGGGATGGCTTCGAGCTTCGCCTCGATCGGTCCGATCGCATCGGTGATCTTCTTCTTGTAGGCCTCGGCGTTCGCCTCATAGGTCGCGGCATTGTCCGGATCATATCTAGCGAAAGCATCGCGGATGTTGTCGACATAGATCAGCGCGTTCCTCGGCGACATCCATGCGTGCGGATTGGGCTTGTCCTTGTAGGGCCCTTCGGCGATGCCCATCGGCTCGATGCCCTCAGTGACCACTACGCCCGGCACCCCTTCGAGGTTCTGGAAGAACCGTTCGAACCAGAGTTCCAGATTGAGCCCGTTCCAGAGGATCAGCTGCGCATCCTGGGCTTTCAGGATATCGCGCGGCGTCGGCTGGTAATTATGGATCTCGGCGCCGGGCTTGGTGATCGATTCAACGATCGCCGCATCGCCAGCGACATTCCTGGCCATATCGGCGATCACGGTGAAGGTGGTCACCACCTTGAATTTGGCTTGCGCCTGCGAAACGCCCGGCATGAGGCCCAGGGCCAGCACGCCCGCAATACCGGCAAGAACGTGACGTCTGAGGCGATCGATCATATGGCTTCCTTTCCCACTCCGCATGGCTCGCTTGTTGCGATATTTTGCAACTGCAATTCATTCCTAGTTACGAGGTTACATATTTCATCCGAACTTGCAACTGGGAATGATTTGCAATATGAGAATGGAGATCAGGAAACGCTGTGCAGTTATACCCCTTCTGCCTGCCGCAGGGGGAGATTAGCTGACCCGCGGGTCGGCCTTCATTTTATAACGCTTGCGATTGGTGCCGGGCGTTGATGAAGGCGTAATCTCCCCCTTGAGGGGAGATGGGCGGCAGGCCAGAGGGGGCCCCCGTTTCCGTCAGGGCAAGCAGCGCGTGTCACGCCGGCGCCAGAAGCAGGCTCGTCTCCGATCTGGCGATACCGTCGATGAGCCGCACGGAATTGAGCACGCGGTCGAAATCGATCAGGCTCGCCACCTCGATTTCGGCGACGAGGTCCCAGGCGCCGTTGGTCGAATGGAGAGAGAGGATTTCAGGGAGTTTCCTGAGACTCTGGACGACTTGGTGCGTGTTGCGGCCGACCACTTCGATCATCATAATCGCCCTTATGCGCTCGGCTCCCGCCATATCCTTGACGCGCACGGTGAAGCCGAGGATGACGCCATTGGCGACAAGCCGGTCGAGCCTGTTCTGCACGGTCCCGCGCGAGACGGAGAGGATGTCGGCCAGCTTGGAGAGCGGTGCCCGCCCGTCCTGCCGCAGCGCCGCTATGAGTCGGGCATCGAGATCGTCCATCGTCGGCTTCCTGTCAAAGTGTGCAATATCCATATGCAATATTAGCAAAAAGATGCCGAAATTTAAAACTGTTTGGCATTTCCTTTAAAACTGCACCCCCGTATTCTTATGGAAGGAACTATGGAGGGCAGGACGCATATGGTTCAGTTCGTCGGGACGCAGAACATGATCGATCTCGTTGGATCGATCGGCCTGGAAGACCTCTTTCGCAAGCTGGTGACCTATATCGAGCAGGATTTCATCCGGTGGAACCAGTTCGACAAGACGCCGCGCGTCGCCTCCCATTCGGACAATGGCGTCATCGAACTGATGCCGACCGCCGATCACGATCTCTACGGCTTCAAATATGTCAACGGCCATCCGCAGAACCCCGTCCATGGATTGCAGACGGTGACGGCCTTCGGCGTGCTTGCCGATGTCGCCACCGGCTATCCCGAGTTCATCTCCGAAATGACCATCGCGACGGCGCTGCGCACGGCGGCGACCTCCGCTATGGCGGCGAAATATCTCGCCCGCGAGGATACGAAGGTGATGGCGCTGATCGGCCTCGGCGCCCAGGCGGAGTTCCAGGCGCTCGCCTTCAAGGCCATCCTCGGCATCCGCGAGCTGCGCGTCTTCGATGTCGATCCCGCCGCCTATCCGAAATTCCTGCGCAACATGGTAGGGTCCGGCATCCGCATCACCGAAGCCAGGAGCGCCGAGGAGGCGGTGATGGGTGCCGATATCATCACCACAGTCACCGCCGACAAACGGCGCGCGACCATCCTTTCCGACAACATGATCGGCGCCGGCGTGCATATCAATGCGGTCGGCGGCGATTGTCCGGGCAAGACGGAGCTGCAGCGCGACATCCTGCTGAGATCGGATATCTTCGTCGAATTCCCGCCGCAGACCCGGGTCGAGGGCGAGATCCAGCAGCTCGACGCCGATTATCCCGTGACGGAACTCTGGCAGGTGATCGCGGGCGAGAAGCCGGGGCGGAGTTCGCCGAGGCAGATCACGCTTTTCGATTCCGTCGGCTTCGCGGTGGAGGATTTCTCCGCGCTGCGCTTCTTCCGCGATCAGGTGCAGGGAACGCGTTTCTACAGGGATATCGACCTGATTGCCGAGCCGAACGATCCGCGCGATCTTTTCGGGCTCCTCGCCAGGACCGGCTCCGCGGCAGGGCAGCCAGCGCTGACCTCCTGAGCCGGCGCTTCGACACAAATTTGGAAAATTCGGATAGGAAAGACCTGCTTCCGTGACGGAGGCGGGCGGAAGGCGCGGGGAAAACCATGATTAGCCGGATCGACCACAAAGACATCGTTCTCCTTGGCGCCCCTGTCGAGGAAGGCGCGGGCCGGCTCGGCTGCGCCATGGGACCGGCGGCGCTGCGCCTTGCCGGCATAGGGCCGGCGCTGGAGAAGCTCGGGCACAAGGTGGAGGACCGCGGCAATCTCGCGCCCGAGGATATACCCGGCTTCACCCTGCCGGGATTGGCGAGGAACGCCGCCCGGATCGGCGGCTGGACCAGGACGCTGGAGCGCGCCTCCCATGCGGCGCTGAAAGAGGGCCGGCTGCCGATCTTTCTCGGTGGCGATCACAGCCTTTCCATGGGGACGGTCGCCGGCGCGGTGCGCCATGCCGAGGAACAGGGCCGCAAGCTCTTCGTGCTGTGGATGGACGCGCACGCGGATTTCAACACGCCCGCCACTTCGCCTTCCGGCAATATGCACGGCATGTCGGTGGCGTTCTTCTGCGGCGCTGACGGCTTTTCTGGCATATTGCCTGATGACAGGCCTGCGGTTGCGCCCGAGCATGTCTTCATGTGCGGCATCCGGTCGGTTGATGCGGACGAGCGTGCTGATCTGGCAAAGGCGGGCGTCAATGTCTTCGACATGCGCTTCATCGATGAGAACGGCATCGTCGCCGCGATGAAACGCGTCATCGAAACGGTGAAACGAGCAGGCGGATTGCTGCATCTGAGCTTCGACACCGATTTCCTCGATCCCGAGATTGCGCCGGGCACGGGAACGACGGTGCGCGGCGGCGGCACCTATCGCGAGGCCCACGTCGCTATGGAAATGCTCTATGACAGCGGCCTCGTCACCTCGCTCGATATCGTCGAGCTCAATCCCTTTCTTGATGAACGGGGAAAAAGCGCCTATCTGCTCGTCGAATTGATGGGTAGCCTCTTCGGCCAGAAGATTTTTTAGAGCTAAATGGAAACATTGGCGCGGTAACACCCCCCTCTGGCCTGCCGGCCATCTCCCCCTCAAGGGGGAGATTGGCTGGCATCAATCATGTTGCTTAATTCTGCAGCGTTGGTGATTGGCGAAGCCGGAACTGATATCCGATCCCACCATGGGGGAGATGCCCGGCAGGGCAGAGGGGGGTGAGAAGCCGAACGATTCCATCGAAATGGGATCTGCTCAACGGGCGCGCTCTCACAACCGCTTATCCGATGACCCGCGGCGAAAGCCGCGGGGTTCCGTCTGCCCGCTCTCCCACCCCTTGCCAATAAAACTCATATGTGAAAATATTATTCATAAAAGAAAATTGGAGCGGGAGGAGAAGACCAGCCAGATGACCAGTGATACCGAATTGCCGTTGACGGGGCTGCTCGTCGTCGACATGAGCCAGTTCCTCTCAGGCCCCTATTGCTCGCTCAGGCTGATGGACCTCGGCGCGCGCGTCATCAAGATCGAGCGGCCCGACGGCGGCGACCTCTCGCGCCGGCTTTATCTGAGCGATACCGAGATCGGCGGCGACTCCACCATCTTTCACGCCATCAACCGGGCCAAGGAGAGCCTGGCGATCGATCTGAAGAATCCGGACGATCTCAGCGCGCTGCGCAAGCTGCTGAGACAAGCCGATGTGCTCATCCAGAATTTCCGGCCCGGCGTGATCGAGCGCCTCGGTCTCGATTACGAGACGGTTAGCGCCATCAATCCGCGCCTCGTCTATGCGTCGATCAGCGGCTATGGCGAGGAGGGGCCATGGGTGAAGCGCCCGGGGCAGGATCTGCTGGCGCAGTCGCGCTCCGGCGTGATGTGGTTGAACGGCGATGAGGGCCAGGGGCCGGTGCCCTTCGGTTTGGCCATCGCCGACATGCTGGCCGGTGCGGCCGCCGCTCAAGGCATTCTGGCCGCGCTGGTCCGCCGCGGTATCACTGGCAAAGGGGGGCATGTCGAGACGAGCCTGCTTGAGGCGCTGGTCGATCTGCAATTCGAGGTGCTGACCACCCATCTGAACGACGGCCGCCGGCTGCCCAAGCGCTCTGGCTTCAGAAGCGCCCATGCCTACCTCGCGGCGCCCTATGGCGTCTATCCCGCCGCCGATGGCTATCTCGCCATCGCCATGGTGCCAATACCGAAGCTCGCCGATCTCCTCGAAATGGAGGAGCTCGCCCCCTATCGCGACGACCCGAAGAGCTGGTTCACCGAGCGCGACGCGATCAAGGAGAAGATCGCGGCCCGCATCGCCGGGAAAACGGTGGAGGAATGGCTGGCCATCCTCGAGCCAGCCGATATCTGGTGCGCCAAGGTGCTCGACTGGAACGAGCTGATGGAAAGCGAAGGCTTCAAGGTGCTCGACATGCTGCAGACAGTAAACCGCGAGGACGACGTCTCCATCCTCACCACCCGTTCGCCGCTCAGGATCGACGGCGTGCGACCCAGCTTCACCCGCGCCGCGCCAAAGATTGGCGAGCAGAGCGCAAAGATCCGCGAGGAGTTCGGTCTATGAAATCCGTCACTTTGAAGGGCATGACCTGGAGCCATCCGCGTGGGTTTGATCCGATGGTCGCCTGTTCCCGCTTGTGGCAGGAGAAAACCGGCGTCGCGATCGAATGGGACAAGCGCTCGCTGCAGGATTTCGAGAGCTTTCCCGTCGAGGAACTGGCGAAAGCCTACGACCTGATCGTCATCGATCATCCGCATGTCGGCCAGATCACGGAGGAGGAGTGCCTGGCGCCGCTCGACATTGCCGGGCGCGAAGCCGATCTCGCCGCGCTTGCCGAGGGCAGCGTCGGCAAATCCTTTCCGAGCTATCACTGGCGAGATCGGCAATGGGCTTTTCCGATCGATGCCGCGACGCAGGTGCAGGCCTGGCGGCCTGATTGCTTGGCCGCAGCACCCACCCGGTGGAACGAGGTACTGGAGCTGGCACGGCAGGGCCATGTACTTCTGCCTCTGCGTTCGCCCCATTCGCTGATGAGCTTCTTCACGCTGAGCGGCAATCTCGGCGCGCCCTGCGCCAATGATGGTCCGGGCGATCTTATCGACATCGAGGCTGGGTGCACCGTGTACGAGATGCTGCGGGAGATCGCGGCTCTCGTCGATCCCGCCTGTTTCGAGATGGACCCGATCGCCGTTTTCGAACGGATCGCGGAAGTGGGGTCGCCTTATCTCTGCTCGCCTTTGATCTATGGCTATGTCAATTACGCCATTCCCGGTTTCCGCCCGGCCACGATCCGCTTTGCCGATATTCCTCCCGCCGGCGATGAGGGGCCGGTCGGCTCCGCGCTCGGCGGCACGGGCATCGCCGTTTCGGCTTTTTCGAAAGCCCAGGCCGAGGCGATCGATTTCGCCTATTGGATCGCCAGCGGCGATGTGCAGCGTGGTCCCTATGCGGCAGCCGGCGGCCAGCCGGGACATGCCGGTGCCTGGGAAGACGCGACGGTGAACGCGATGGCGAGCGATTTCTACACCGCCACCCGCGCGACGCTGGAAGGCGCCTGGGTGCGCGCGCGCCACGACGGCTATATGGCTTTCCAGGAGGCGGGTTCCGATCGTCTCAACGCTGGTCTTCAGCGCGGGGAGAATGCGCGCGATGTCGTCGCCGATCTGAACCGACTTTTTGCCGAAAGTTTCAGGGTTTAGGCACCAGGATAGCCGCGCCCGCTCAAGCCGCGGGCCTTGATCGCCGGCCCGTCCTCCCGATAGCTCCGTGCACGTAATGTTTGGCACGCCCGAGCGTGCTGCTGCGCAGGCGGCGGAACTTCCAGTAGAAGCCGCGCTTGGTCTTGATGCTTTTTGAATCGAGGCTCATCTTCGTGGCCGAGGCGTCGCGCGCCACCTTCACCGGATCGGCATAGAACTGCCCGATCTTGTCCGCGCCCATGCCCGGTGTCCCGAACCAGCGGGGTATGTGGACGTTGCACAGGCGGTCGACATCGGTCAGCGCCTTGTCGATGCCGGTGCCGGTAATCGGACAGATGACGCGGAAGGCATCGCCGATCAGCACCACGCCGGCCTGCTCGTGACCGCGCACGCGGACGAGATCGATCGGGCGGGCGATGACCGGCCCTGTTATTTGGATTTCGCCGAACGTCTTCTCCAGATTGGGCATCAGTTCGCGCAGGCTCTGTTCCGGCTCTTCCCGGAACCGCCGCGTCCACTCCTCGGCGAAACTCCGGTAGACGAAGAAATTCCCCCGCATCTTGTCTCCGATCGGGAAGAGCGTGAGATAGGATACCCGGTCGTCGAAGCGTTCGCCGCTCCAGACCAGCGATGGAAAGGGAAAATCGGAGCGTGGCCGCGCCAGGTCGAAGCCGCAGCAGAGCGAGTGCGCCGGACTGAACACCTCCCGCTCGATGCCGAGTTTCTTGCGGATGCTGTCGCCGAGCCCGGTCGCCACGATGACGAGGCGGCCGGCAAAGCGCCGCCCATCGGCAAGGGCTACCTGCTGCCGCTCGGCGCTGGTTTGAAAATCGTCGACCCGGCCGACGACTGAGCGCACCTGCGGCGGCAGCGCGCCGCGCAGCGCATTGACTAGGCCGGAATAGTCGCCGCCATATTCGCGCTTGCTGCCGCGCTCCATGATCCGGCCGAAGCGGCGATGCCAGACACCGTCGAACGCCGTCATATATGCGCGCACTGCATGGTCGAGCCCGATGCGCTCGAACAGCCTCATCTGCGCCTCGCCCAGCTTCTCGGCGCGGAAATCGGGCGGGTGGCGGTCATGGGCGCTGATCAGCACCACATCGAACCCGCGGCGCGAGAGCGCTGTCGCAGCACTCACGCCGGCAAGTCCGCCGCCTATGATCAGGATATCTGCTTCTTCTGTTGTGACTGTATCCGCTTGCGGCTTTTGTTCGTGCGGTGATTGGGCGTTGGTCATAGTTTTCCGCTCACGGAATTCAGAGCTGATTGATCAAGTTCGTTTGCGGATCGCGCGCAGCACGATCCATTTCAGCGGGCGCAGCTTTTGCCAGGCCTGCGTAGCGCGCAGCCGTTCCATAGTCTGCATCCGGCGGATATAGAATTGCCCGCGCCAGGTGCGGATCTCTGTTTTTTTGGTAAGCGGGACGGTGATCTCGCAATGCTCGAGCTTCCACGGCTCATCGCCTATGCCGAGATCCATGCAGTCGAAGCCGTTCCGATGCAGCCATTCGAGTGTCCGATAATAGATAATGCGCCCGACCGAATATTTGGCCCATTCCCCGGCCTCGAAACCGATCATCAGCGCGTAATAGCGTTTGCCCCGCACAAGTCCCCAAAGCGTCGAGACGATCTCGTCTCCCACCTTGAAGGCGGAGAGATGCAGCATGCCCGCTTTGGCGAAGACTTCCGTGCCCTGTTCGAAGAAAGCCTGCTTTTCTGGCTCGGCGTCGAAGCCCGGCACCAGGGTTTCCTCGAAACGGCGCTGCTTCTGTTGGAGAAGCGCGCTGATGATTTCGTCTCTCTCGGCCTTCTCGGAAGCAATGATGTATTGGCAGGGCGCCATGCGCTCCAGCGCCCGCATCTTCTTCAGAAGGGTCTTGCGCGAAGGCTGGGCCTTGTCGATTTCCTCCCAGGGACGGCGGAGATCGCTTTCATGACAGGACACATCGTTCGGCCCGTCGGAGATGAGGTGCAACGGGTTGACCAGGCCGCCGACATCGGCAGGCATCTTGTCGAGCAGGACCACGTCGAATGCGGGCAGCGCCGCGATGATGTCCCGCCAGAGTTTTTCAGCAAGCGGCTTCGACCACTCCCACGGTACGGGAAAGAGGATGGGAGCATTATAGTCCGCCGAGCCTTCATCGATGAAGCTGAGGATCTTCGCACCCTTGCTCGCCGTGATGCAGAGAGGGACGAAGACGACGGGCTTGCCCGCCCCGTCGCACACTTCCACCAGGCAGGCGCGTGCATCCCTGGCCTGGCCGAAGGTTTGCCACCAGACCTCGATGAACGTCCTGGTCTGGAAGACGTGATAGTGGGCTTCGGGTGGCGAAACGGACCCGCCCACAGGCCATTCGACCGGCAGATCGTCAAGTCTGTCGTGAACGCGTACGGCGAAAGTCAGGTGCACCGGAATGATCTGTCCTGCTGCATGAAGATGTGCCAAGGAGATGGGAATGTCGAAACCGCGCCGGATGGTCGATGCCTGTTCTTCACGCCCCGCCCTGTCCTCCATCTATCGCATATCACGCAATAAAAAAAGCTTTCGAATAAAAGGCGGATTTGATAGGCCCCATACATGGTGCCGCATCTCTTCCGGGGCGCCGGCGGGGATAGAGATACGGGTTCATGGCTGTTTCCATCATCATGAAAACCCTCAATGAGGAGAAGCGGATCGCCGCCGCCATCGAAAGCGCGCTGGCCGCACTGCCCGGGGGCGAAGTCGAGGTCATCGTAGCCGATAGCGGGTCGACGGATCGCACCGTCGAGATCGCCAGCCAATATCCCGTCACAGTGGTGCAGATAGAAGCGCCGGCAAGGCCGAGCTGCGGCATCGGTCCGCAACTGGGTTTCCAGTACAGCCATCATGATCTGATCTGCCTCATGGATGGCGACATGCTGCTCGACAAGGATTTTCTTGGCCAGGCAATCGCTTTCCTGGACGCCAATCCCCGCGTGGCGGGGGTGACCGGCCATGTGGCGGAAATGAATCTCGACAATCTGGAGTTCACGCGCCGGGTGCGCCGCGCCTCGCCTGAAAACAGGATCGGTCCGATCGACCGCATGAATGGCGGCGGGCTCTATCGGCGCAGCGCGATCGAGGAGGCCGGCTATTTCTCCGACCGCAATCTGCACGGCTATGAGGAATTCGATCTCGGCGTCAGGCTGCGGGCGAGGGGGTGGAGCCTTCACCGGCTGGATCGGCGTTTCGTCTCGCATTTCGGCCATTCCATCAACGCTTACAGATTGCTGGTGAAGCGCTGGCAGTCGAAATATCTGCGCGGCGTCGGCGAATTGCTGCGCGCCGCATACGGCAAGCCCTATTGGAACAATCTCTTGAAGGAGCTGCCGGAGTTGCGGCTATGGGCCGGCGTCTATGCCTGGTGGCTGGCCATGCTGGCGTTGCTGGTCTTCCTGCCCGACAGGAAATGGGCGGTCGCCATCGATCTCGCGCTCATCGTCTTTGTCGTTGCGGCCATGAGCCTGAAACAGAAGAGCCTCTCGCTCGGGCTTTATGCCGTCGTGGCCTGGTGCTTCCATGCCGCCGCGCTGCCGCTCGGCTTCTTCCATCCTCGCCGCGCCCCGGATGCCTGGATCGAAAGCCGCCTGATCTCGCAGCCGCGCTGATGCTCTCGTGACTTACCGGAAGTCGGACATCAGCCGGCTCCAGGATTCGCCGGCAAGCCCGCCTATGTAGATATCGTTGCGTTCGATGGATTCGCGAATATCCGCATGGGAGCTGGATACGCAGACGTGCGCCCTGTGCTGGAAGGTCATGGCGCGGTGGCGCGAAAGGGCATCGAGGTGCCGCGGCTGCACGCGCCCCTCGGCGGCTATGTATCCGGCCGCGTCCAGATGGTGCAGCATCCGGCCGATGACCGCCTGCTCCCTCCCTCGCGCGGGCAACACGTTCAGCACCTGCGCGATCGATCCGGGCCGGCCGAAATAGATGAAGCAGCCGCAAAGCCGCTCCTGGCGATCAAGCACGGCCCGCATACGCGGCGGGCCCCATTCGCCGTTCAGTGCAGCTACGCGCATGATCCATTCCAGTTCCGGTTTCGACCAGATGGGACGTACCGAATAATCGGCCAGAAATGCCGGTGCATGGGTAAGGAATGCATCGAGCGACATCGGCTCGTCATGCACGCCCGGCGGCGTTTCCACGGAAAGCCCGCAAATTTTCCGTCTCGCGATATTGTCGAGCGGGCGCGCCAGGAAGCGGCTGGGCAGGTGGTGGAGAAATGGCATTCGGCGGCTTGAATGATGTGCAAGAAGGGCGGCAGGCCGGAATGTTCGGCGCCATTCGAGCCCATGAACCGGCAGCGAGACGCCGCCGACGGCCTTGAAATGATTGGCGCTTACGGGAGAGGCGCTGTCGGTGAAGCAGAAGTCCTTTCGGCGAAAGGCGAGTGTCAGTTTCGCCGGGCCGCGCGGCGGGGCAGCCGGGTCAACCATGTAGGTGCAGAGAAGCCGCGCCGTCATCGGCTGGCCAAAGACGGAATATTGCATCGGAATGACCGAAATGACGCTGTCGATGCGGCCGTCCGGCCCTTCATGCACGACGCTGCCGTTGTCGCGGCAATAGATCGGACTGGTAAAGAACAATTCCTTGAAATAGCGGTTGAACTCATCCGGGGAGTCGATCGGCTTCTTCCTGAACACCCTGAAGAAAATCCGCCCGACCTCCGGAATGTCTTCCACTTCCATCGGGCGTATCCTGCCCTGTTGATCCATCGCCCCCTCCCGAACTGCAATTGTCATGATTGGTTGTTTCCGCCGGCCTCGGATGCTCTCCGGCTGCGGCGCGCAAGCCGGAGGAGGACGATCCATGCGGCAATCACGATGCCGCCTTCGATTACGTAGATGGAGAAGAACGTGCCCTGCGGCGGCGCGAGCCATGTCGCAAAGGCGATCAGAATGGCGCCCAGCACGTTGCCGGTATTGAGAATGGCGGCGCGGAATGCGTGCTGCCCCGCCGCCCCCAGCGCTTCTGTGGCGACCGCCCACATGGAGACGAGAATGACCACCCAGCACAGGATCCGGCTGAAGGATTCGAGGGAAACATATTCGCGGCCGAACAGGATCGGCAGGAATGGCGCCAGCACGAATATGGCTATGGCCGAGACGGCGCCGATGCCCAAACCTGCGATGAGGATCTTCTTGCTGCGATCGACGACGTTATGGATGCCCTTGGTGCTTGCCCGGGCAAGGCCGGGATAGACGAGCCTGTTGAGGGCGTCGACCGTCATGTAGCTGCTGTCCGTGATCCGCCTCACGACGCCATAGCTGCCGATGACTTCCGGGGTCGCAACGATGCCAAGCATCAGCAGGTCGACATTCTGCCGGACGGCCCGGAAGATGAAGGGCGTGGCGAAGAGGATACCGAGGCGGATTTCGTCACGCACGATCCGGTATCGTGGAGGCCCGAACTTGCGCAGCCACCATGCATATACGAGCAGCACCAGCACATGGGCGGCGAATTGCCATACCGCCCATTGCGTCACCGTGGAGACCCCGAAACCGAGGCAGGCAAGTGCCGCCGCGCCCGTTCTTGCAAAGGCGAAGCCGACGACCGATTTGTTGGCATCGGCGAAACGCGAGTGCGCGATGAATATCTGCTCGGCCAATAAGATCAGGCGCACCAGCACGATGTTGGTGACGAGCATCAGCAGTATGGTGGCCAGATTCACCGCCGGATTGGGCGACAGTTCAATCCAGCGTGGCAGAATGATCATTCCGGCGGTGATGAGGACGGCGCTGCTTATCGCAATCAGGATCAGATTGTGGCCCAGCATCTTGGGGTAGATCGCGTGGTCCTGGGCGACGCGGCGCACCAGGCATTCGTTTGCGCCGAGACCGCACAGATGGACCGCAATGCTGGTTATCGCCGTGAAGGCGACGTAGACGCCGAATTGGTCGGCGCCGAAGAAGCGGGCGAGAATCGCGAAAGTGACGAGTTGTGCCGCGTTGGCCGTGACAAGGCTGCCGCTCGAAGCGGCATAGGACAGGATCATGGGCAAGAACTGCCGGAGCCGGCCAGCGCGGTCAGTCGGAATATGCGCCATTGATCGTGAAGCCGTCCCAAACTCTGCTAGCGCCGTTGCCGTCCCTGGAGCCGGCATAGCATTTCATTAACCAAATTTTTCAACCTATCGCTTAGTTCTCGATACAGGAAAACCGTTACGCTTTGATTGATAATGACAAGGTATGATCCGATGTACACCTTACGTGACCTTGCCGCCAAGGCGCAGACGGACGCCACAAATGCGGCGAGGGGCGATGATGAGCGTATCCGGGTCGAGGACGAACCTCGTTCCAGGCCTGCCGTTTCGTCACTTGCCTTTCCGCAGGTCGATCCGGCGCGCGTCGTCTCCTGGCTGCTTGATCGCTGGAGCTGGATTCTCGCGGCAATGCTGATCGGCGCCCTGATCGGCATAGGCTATGGTGTTACCGCCACGCCGCGCTATGTCGTTTATACCGATATTCTCGTACCGCCCTCCAACCTTCAGGTCATGCCGAACGACATCTATCCGCAGAACCAGCAAAGCGAAAGCCAGCTTCTCGATGTGGGGAGCAAGCTGCTGGTGCTGACGTCGGGCAATGTGTTGCGCCGGGTGGTGAAGGAGCTCGATCTCGAGAGCGATCCGGAATTCACGGGCAAGGATGGCGGGTTCAGTTTCCGGTCGCTCTTCGGAGCCCGGCCCGCATCGGGCGATAACACACTAGCGGCGATGCGAAGCCTGTCGGAGCGCATATCGGCGCAGCGCCAGGAGCGCACTTTCATCATCACCGTAGCCGTCTGGACCAGCGATCCCGAGAAATCCGTCCGGGTGGCCGATGCGGTTGCCAAGGCGTTCGAGGAGGAGGTGGCGCAATCGGAAGCGGCTGATGCCGGCCGGGCGACGTCCGCGCTGAGCAGGCGCCTCGCCGAGCTCAAGAAGGAGGCGACAGAGGCGGAGGAGAAGGTCGCGGCCTTCAAGCGCGCCCATGGTCTCCAGGCCAGTGGGGGTGAACTGATCAGCGCCCAATCGATGGGCCAGATCAATATCAGGCTGATAGATGCTCAGGCCCGTCTGGCCGAAGCCCAATCCCGGTATCAGGAGCTGACGGCGGCCAGCCCCAATGCGATAAGCCCGTCCAGCACCTTGCAATCGCCCACCCTGACCGGATTGCGTACGCAATATGCCACCCTCAAGCAGAGGGTCGACGCCATGTCCATGACCTATGGTCCCCGCTATCCCGGGCTCGTCAGCGCGCAATCGCAGCTGGAAGGATTGCAGCGTGAAATCGCGCAGGAGATCGCCCGGATGCTGCGCAAGGCCCAAGTGGACGTCGAACAGGCGGCTTCGGTGGTCGATACGCTCAACAGGCAGGCGGCGCGCGCGCGGGCATCCGTCTCCATCGACAATGACGCAGAGGTCCAGTTGAGTGACCTCGAACGCGACAGGGCCGCCAAGGTCGCCATATACCAGACCTTCCTGACGCGCGCAGGCGAGACGGCGGAGCGCCAGCAGCTGGACACCACCAACATCAGGGTGATATCCACCGCAGTGCCGCCGCTGAGCAGGAGCTGGCCGCCGCGCACGATGCTTCTGGCCGTGGGCGGCGCGATCGTCGGATCGGCCATTGGCATTTGCCTGGTTCTGGCGCTAGGTTTGTTCGGCGCAATCCGCGAGGAGCAACGGTTGGCGCTGGTGCGGGGGTGAGTTGATCGTGGAAACAGTCGAGCTGTATGGACGGGCGGATACGATCGCCCATGCCTGAGGTGCTGAACAAACTCGATTTCTGGGCGGACCGCATTACCGACAGGCTCTTGCGTCGGATGCCTGGTCCCCGTATTTCCATCGAGACGTCGCGGCCGCTGGTGTCCTTCACATTCGATGATGTTCCGGATACCGCGCTCGCCAATGGCGCGCGCATCCTTGAGGAACATGGGGTGCGCGGCACGTTCTATATCGCCGGGTCGCTTGCCGGACGTGAAGAGCCGGACCGCGCGCTGATCACGCGGGAAGGATGTCTTGAACTCGCCGCTCGTGGGCACGAGGTCGGCTGCCACACCTTCTCCCATAAAAAGGTGCGCCATGTAGGCGCCAAGGCCATGGAAGCCGACCTCGAGCGCAACCGGCATCACCTCGACCAAATCGAGGAGAGTGCCGGCAAGCGTAATTTCGCCTATCCCTATAATGCCGGCTCGTTCCGCACGCGGCATGTCTTCGAGCGCCGTTTTGCCACCTGCCGGGCCGGCGGGGAGGGGATCAACCGCGGCTCCGTCAACCCGTTCTTCCTCCATGGGGTCGAGATCAGGCAGCCTGAATCCCATGCCCTGGGGCTGACCGGCCGGATAGACGAACTCGTCGCCGAACCGGGATGGTTGATCTTCTTCACCCACGACATTGCATCGAAACCGACACCCTTTGGCTGCACGCCGGAAACCTTCGACAAGCTCGTTTCCTATACGCTCTCCAGCGGCTGCGCGGTGCTGACCGTCAGGGATGCGGTTGCCGAACTCGGGAGACCCAGGTCCTGAAACAGTCGGAAAAAGATGTCCATCCGCGTCTCCTCGCCATCAATAATTATTTCTACCGGCGCGGCGGGGCGGAAACGATCTTCCTCGAGCATATGCAGCTTTTCCAGGAAATCGGCTGGGACGTTATTCCCTTCGCCATGCAGCATCCGGAAAACCGAGCCTCCCCCTGGTCCGGCTATTTCGTTTCGGAAATCGAATATGGCCGCAAGAGCAGCCCGCTGACCAAAATCGTCCAGGCCGGCAAGATCATCTATTCCTTCGAGGCACAGCGCAAGATCGAGGCGTTGATCGAGCGCGCGCCTCCCGATATCGCCCATGCGCACAACGTCTATCACCACATCTCGCCATCGATCTTCCCGACTTTGAAAAAGGCCGGCATCCCAACCGTGATGACGGTGCATGATTTGAAGCTCGCCTGTCCGGCCTACAAGATGCTGGTCGACGGTCATATCTGCGAGGAATGCCGAGGCGGCAGGATCTACAATGTCGTGCGGCATCGTTGTATCAAGCAGTCGACGGCCCTGAGCGGCCTGGTTCTGCTTGAGACCATGGTGCATCGCGGCCTCGGCCTCTACCGGGACAAGGTGGACAGATTCGTTGTGCCGAGCCGCTTCTATCGCGACAAGCTGGTCGAATGGGGCTGGCCGGCGGAACAGTTTGCCTACATTCCGAATTTCGTAGATACCGACGGCTTTGCCACCGGCTGGGACGAAAGCGACTATTTTGTCTTTGCCGGCAGGCTGGCGCCGGAAAAGGGGATCGCCACCCTGATCCGCGCCGCCGCCTTGTCGAAGCAGCGGCTTGTCATCGCCGGCACCGGCCCCGAGGAAAAGGCCCTGCGCACGCTTGCAGCGGAGCTCGGCACGGATGTCACCTTTGCCGGGCATGTCTCGGGGGAAAGTCTCTTCCGCCTCATCGGACAGTCCCGGGCTCTGGTTCTGCCGTCGGAATGGTATGAGAACGCGCCGGTCAGCTTGCTTGAGGCCTACGCGCTGGGCCGGCCGGTTATCGGCGCCGATATCGGCGGAATCCCGGAAATGATCAGGGAAGGGGAGACGGGAATGACCGCTGTGTCGGGCGATGTCGACGATCTCGCACGGGTTCTGAGCGTCATGTCTGATCTGTCGCCCGCTGCAAGGGCCCATATGGGATCGAGCGGCCGTGACTGGGTTGCCCGCGAATTTTCGTCCGCTGCCTATCGCGACCGCATGGTCGATCTCTATGCCGCGCTCGGAGCTTCGGCATGAGCGAGCGTGGCGTTGCCGAAAAACGGCCTGAAGTAATGATGCTCGGCTTGCGCGGCATTCCCGACGTGCAGGGCGGCGTCGAAAAGCACGTGGAAGAGCTGAGCCGCCAATTTGTCGAAAAGGGGTGGGACGTGGAGGTGATCGGCCGCAAACCTTATCTGCCGCATTCCGCTCCCTACATGTGGAAAGACATTCGGGTGCTGCCGCTCTGGGCGCCCCGTTCCATGAAATTCGAAGCCATCGTTCACACCGCGCTTGGGGTTTTCGTCGCGGCCTGGCGTCGCCCCGATATCCTGCATATCCATGCCATCGGGCCTGCTCTCATGACCCCGCTCGCAAGGCTGCTGGGGCTCAAGGTGGTCGTCACCCATCACGGCTTCGATTATCACCGGCAGAAATGGAACCGCTTCGCGAGGACCGTGTTGAAGCTCGGGGAAAGCGCGGGAATGCGCTTTGCAGACAGGCGCATCGCGGTTTCCAACGACATCGCCCGGACTATGGAGAAGCGCTACGGCGTCCCGGTGCGGTTCGTGCCGAATGGCGTTTCGGTCCGTCGCGGCGTTTCCGATACCGGCATCTTGGAGAAATTCGGCCTCGCGCCGCGCCGCTATGTCATCTTGGTCGCGCGTATCGTGCCGGAAAAGCGCCAGCTCGATCTGATCGCCGCCTTCGCCAGGCTGAACGATCCTTCGCTCAAGCTCGTCCTCGTCGGTTCCGCCGAGCATACGGCCTCCTATGCGCAGGAGGTGGAAAAGCTGGCCGAGAAAACCCCCGGCGCGGTTCTCGCCGGCATGCAGACCGGAGACGATCTTGCATGCCTGTTCGGGAATGCCCGCCTTTTCGTGCTGCCTTCGAGCCATGAGGGCATGCCGATCGCCCTCCTGGAAGCGATGGGCTATGGCCTGCCGGTGCTCGCCAGCGACATCACCGCCAATCTCGAGATAGGGCTGCCGCCCGAGGATTATTTCCCGCTCGGCAACGTCGACGAACTGGCATCCGCGTTGCGCCGCAAGCTGGCCGAGCCGTTCTCGGAGAAAGAAGCATCCGCACGCGCAAGCCATATCGAAAAGGCCTATGGCTGGCCCAGCATCGCGGGCCGGACCCTGCAGGTCTATGAGGAAACAGCGGGGGGTCCTCCTAAGCGGCGGTAACGCTGGGGCTGATCCGCAGGGCTATCGAGCGGATCAGCGGCAGGCCTTTGCGCCGGGCCGTCCAGCCGACGGCGTGGAGCGCCTTCGCTGCCGGCTCGAAGCGCTGCGCCAGCGCCCAGGATTTGCAATCGATCGCGGCGACATCCGCCAGACCTTCGGCGACCGCGCGGATCGAGGCGCGGTGCGCGCCGGTCTGTACCGTTTCCGCGAAAATGGCGATGCCAGTCCCCATAGCTTCCAGATCGCGTTCGAGCGCGAGATAGCCGGAAAGCGATTGGCGTTCGTTAAAAGCGAGGCGCCTGCCACGAAGGAATTTGGCGAGCAGCCGGGCGCTGCCGTCTGCGGCAGGCGGCACCGGCTGTCCTTCACCCCGGCGTGCCACGATCACGCTCGAATAGAGCGCGCCGCTGCCGCCGGCGATCCCGTCATAATCGGTCTGTCCGATCACGGTTACATGGGAGCCAAGGCCCAGTTCCATCGGCCCCCAGCAGGTCTCGGCCACCAGCAGGCCGGGATGGCGCCAGAGCACGGCAAGGTCGAGCTCATCAGGCGGCAGGTTGGCCGGATCGGGGGCGATGATGTTGCCCAGCCCGTCGCGAATGCCGCCTGATATCGCCGGCATGTCACCGTTGCACCTCGTCAGATGCGCCGGCGCGTCGATCCCCCACCGGTGGAGATCGTCGCGCATCGCCGCCCAGCGCGCATCCGTCTCGCCGCGCAGCTCCGGCCAGTCATACATGGGAAGGGCAGCTATATGTCTCACTCGTGCTTCGGCTCCGCCGGAATCGGCGCGGTCGCGCCGCCATGGATATTGACGTGGAACCGGCGCGGACGGAATGCCTGATCGGGAAGATTCTCGGTCTGGACTACCGCTTCGCCGCGTCGCCATGCCGGATGGACGACTGGTTCCTTGATGCTGAGCGCGAAGGCGCGCAGCACCTCGAGATAATTGCGGAAGACATAGCCCTCGTTCATCCGTTGCCACTCTTCCCGTCTGGCGCGGTAGAGCGCCGGCAGCTCGTACCAAGCCGCCCGCGGCTGCTTGTGATGGACGAAATGCAGATTGTTGTTGAGGAAGAGCGGCGCCAGGATCGATTTCTCGACGATGATGGTTCTGCCATCCGGGCGTTCCGACCATTGATGCTCGCAATAGGTGCGGATCGCGATGATGGCGAGGCCGAGATAGGCCGAGGTCAGGGCATAGAGCCAGAGCGGAACGCCGAAGACGAAGGATATGATCAGGAGGGCGGGGGCGAGACCGGCGAAATGCAGCAGCCAGGCGAGGCGGATTTTCCGCTCGCCTGCCCGGATGTTCCTCCATTCCGAGATGAAAAATCCGGTGATCATCAGCGCCGGGCCGATGCTGACACGGCCGATGAGCGTATTGTTAAACCGCAGGAGCATTTTCAGGAAGAAAGGCAGCTTCTGCCAGTCGGCGAGCGCCCTGTAATAGCTCTCGGGATCGTCATAAGGGTCGGTCAGCCGCTCGTCCGCATGGTGCTGCAGATGCGTCTGCTTGTAACGCCGGTAGGGGTAGAACAGGCCGATCGGCAGGAACACCAGCGCTTCGTTGATGATGGCGCTGCGGGTGGGATGCCCGTGCAGCACCTCATGCTGCAGCGATGAGTGGAGCGCCACCGCGACTCCCATCAGGGCGAGGGCGAAAACCGGCATCAGGGGGAAAAGGTACGCGCCGGCCCCGAACCAGAAGGCGTAGCAGCCGACGATCAGCGCCAGCGTCGGCCATTCGATTCGCAATGCTTTCCTGCGGCGCGGCTTTGCATCGAGCCGTACCTGTTCACGAGCAGATTTCCCAATCATATCAGTGTGCCCCGATTTGCCGGCTCAAGAATCGCACCGGCGATGGCGCGGGACAACGAGACTATGGTGACTGAGCGTTGAGTATGATAATCATATATCGCAAATGTTGATGATTATCAGCAATAGGAGATAAAAATGGACAAAAGAGATCTGGCGGAACTGTTTCGCAAGCGCCTCGTCGAGCTCGTCGCCCGCTCGGGCGAAAGCCAGTCGGCCTTCGCCGCGGCGATCGGCATAGACCGGTCGGCCCTGTCACAGCTTCTCTCCGGCATTTCCCCGAGGCTGCCGCGCGTCGAAACGCTTCTCAATATCGCCGAGCGCCATTCCGTCTCCCTCGACTGGCTGCTCGGCCTTTCGCAGGATGAGGGGCTGATGGGCGAGTTGCGCCCGAGCCTCGAGATCGAGGAGGGCAGCGACGGTTATGATGTGACGCTGCTGATGAAATGGCACGCGGAGGCGGCGGGTTCGAAGATCCGTTATGTGCCCTCGCGCATTCCCGATCTCCTGCGCACGACGCAGACCATCGCCTATGAAGCGGCGGCTACTCATCAAAGTGTGGTGAGCCAGGCAAGCGAAACGGCGTTCCGGCTCGATTACAATCGCCAGCCCGGCACCGATATGGAGGTCTGCATGCCCCGGCAGACGCTGGAGGCGCTGGCGGAAGGCAGCGGCATATGGAACGGCCTTGCCCGCGCGGCGAGAGCCGAGCAGCTCCAGCATATGGCGGATCTCGTCAATGAGCTTTATCCGTCATTACGCCTGTTCATTTTCGACGGGCGCGAGCGCTTTTCCGTGCCCTATACCGTCTTCGGCTCGCAGCGCGCCGCGATCTTCGTCGGCGGTATGTATCTCGTGCTCAACAATGCCGAATCGATCCGCATCATGCAGCGCCATTTCGACGAGTTGATCCGCTGCACCCGCATCCACGCCCATGAGGCGGCAGGTTTCGTGAGCGGCCTTAAAGTATCCTGAGAGCCGGTTTAAAGGCGTCCTGAGCTCATTCGAGTCAGCTTGTGTCAGTTGGATCTGTCCATCGGTACTTTATTTTTGCCCGTATAAATGGTTCCTTTTCCTGAGCAGCTTCGTTTCTGGAACATGGTTCTCCGCTAGGCTCGGAAATCCATGATAGAAAAGATGCATCCGGCATCGAAAAATGGGGAATACGAAAATGTCCTACCGGAATATCCTTCTCAGCGCCGCTCTGGCCATCGGACTTTCCTCCGTCGCCGCCAGTGCACAGGTCGTCGTTTCCTCCAAGATCGATACGGAAGGCGGCGTTCTCGGCAATATCATCCTGGCCGTGCTGAACGCCAACAACGTCCCCACCACCGACCGCATCCAGCTCGGCGCGACGCCGGTTGTGCGCCAGGCGATCATCGCCGGCGAGATCGACATCTATCCCGAATATACCGGCAACGCCGCCTTCTTCTTCGAAAAGGCCGACGATCCTGTCTGGAAGGATGCCGCAAAGGCCTATGAAGAAGCCAAGAAGCTCGATTACGATGCCAACAAGATCGTCTGGCTGACCCCGGCGCCCGCCAACAACACCTGGGCGATCGCCATGCGCAAGGATGTCGCCGAGCCGAACAAGCTCGTCAGCTTGAGTGATTTCGGCAAATATGTCTCGGACGGCGGCGAGGTCGTGCTTGCCGCATCGGCGGAATTCGTCAATTCGGCGGCCGCCCTTCCCGCATTCCAGACGGCCTATGGCTTCACGCTGAAGCCCGATCAGCTCATCACCCTTTCCGGCGGTGATACGGCGGCCACCATCGCCGCCGCCGCCAACAAGACCAACAACGCCAATGCGGCGATGGTCTATGGCACCGATGGCGGCATCGCGCCTTCCGGCCTCGTCGTGCTCGAGGATGACAAGGGCGTCCAGCCCGTCTATCAACCGGCGCCGCTCATTCGCGAGGCGGTGCTGAAGGAGCATCCGGAGATCGAAACCCTCCTGAAGCCGGTTTTCGAAAAGCTCGATCTTGTCACCTTGCAGGACCTCAATGGCAGGGTGCAGGTCGGCGGTGAGCCGGCGAAGGCGGTGGCGGAGGATTTCCTGAAGAAAAACGGTTTCCTGAAATAGCCGGGCGCGCGGCGTGACGCTGCGACTGTCGGGTTGAAAAAGGGGGCGCCGATGAGCGGAAACCGCAGCCGTTTCGACAAGCTCGGCGTCGTCATCGCCGCAATCGCGGCAAGCGGGGTATTCTTCGCGCCCTTCGCCACCTTTCGCGCCAACCGCATCGTCCCGGGCGAGGGGCGCACCATACTGGAAGCCCTGCCCCTATGGGCCGCGGCGACGCTGCTTCTCGTTCTCGCCCTCGCCACGATGGTCGCGCTTCTGCGCTTCCCATTGTCCTGGCGGCTCGGCGCCAGCATCGCAGCACTCGCCGCGTTGATGCTGCTCATCGGCCTTGCCGCGAACCATCTGACGCCGCCCGAAAACACCTATGCCCGCGTCGCGCCCGCTTCCGGCTTCTGGCTTTTGAATTTCGCTTTCGCGCTCCTCGCCGCCGATAGTCTGACCCGGCTGCGTCTCGGGCCGATGGCGCGCATCGCCGTTCTGGCTCTCGCAGCGCTCGCGGTAACGGCGATCCTCTATTCCGGCAGTTGGAACGGCCTTTCGATCCTCAAGGAATATGCCAACCGCGCCGACAGTTTCTGGGCCGAGGCCGCCAAGCATGTGACGCTGGCGCTCGGCTCGCTAGCCGCCGCCGTCGTGGCGGGTATACCGCTCGGCATTCTCTGCCACCGCGTGCCGACGCTGCGCGATGGTGTTCTCAATGTCCTCAATATCATCCAGACGATCCCGTCCATCGCGCTTTTCGGCATCCTAATCGCGCCGCTCGGCTGGATCGCGGTTCATGTGCCGGGCGCCGCCGAAATCGGCATCCGCGGCATCGGTACCGCCCCGGCCTTCGTGGCGCTTTTTCTCTATTCGCTTTTGCCCGTCGTGGCCAACACGGTGGTCGGGCTCGCCGGCGTGCCGCCGGCAGCCAACGATGCGGCGCGCGGCGTCGGCATGACCGCCCGCCAGCGGCTGTTCTCGATCGAGTTTCCGCTGGCCTTTCCCGTCATTCTCACCGGAATAAGGATCGTGCTGGTGCAGAATATCGGCCTTGCCACGATCGCGGCGCTGATCGGCGGCGGCGGTTTCGGGGTCTTCGTCTTCCAGGGCATCGGCCAGACGGCGATGGATCTGGTGCTGCTCGGCGCGGTGCCGACCGTGGCGCTCGCCTTTGCGGCCGCTGTCATTCTCGACGCCGCTACCGAAATGACCGCACTCAACGGAGGCCAGGCGGCATGATCGAGATCGAAAACATTACCAAGCGCTATGGCGAAGTGGAAGTCGTGAGCGACGTGTCGTTCGTCGTCCAGCCGCGCACCATCACCGTGATCGTCGGCACCTCCGGTTCCGGCAAGACAACGCTGCTGCGCATGATCAACCGCTTGGTCGAGCCGACATCGGGGGTGATCAAGCTCGACGGCCGCGACAACCGCGCGGTGCCGGCCTATGAGCTGCGCCGCCATATCGGCTATGCCATCCAGGGGCACGGCCTCTTTCCCCATCGCACGGTGGCGCAGAACATCGCCACCGTGCCGGTCCTGCTCGGCTGGGAGAAGGACCGCATCGACGCGCGGGTCAATGAGCTCCTGTCGCTGTTCCAGCTTGACCCCGCCACCTTCGGCCCGCGCTATCCGCACGAGCTCTCGGGCGGCCAGCAGCAGCGCGTCGGCGTCGCCCGCGCCCTTGCGGCAGAGCCGAATGTCCTTTTGATGGACGAGCCCTTCGGTGCGCTCGACCCGGTGATCCGCGCCAAGGCGCAGGAGGATCTGCTCGCCATCCAGAAGCGGTTCGGCACCACCATCATCCTCGTCACCCATGACATGGAGGAGGCGATCCATCTCGGCAACCGCATCGCCGTCATGGATGAGGGCAGGCTGATCCAATATGCGACACCGGCCGAGATACTGGCCAAGCCGGCCACGCCCTTCGTCGAGACGCTGATCGGCACCGGCGACCGGCCGTTCCGGCTGCTGTCGCTGAACGAGATCCGCGAGGCGGTGGAGCCGGGCACGGCGGAAGGCGAAGCGCTGCCGGCATCGGCCACGCAGCGTGATGCGCTCGCCGAGCTGCTCTGGTCGGGGCGCGAGGCGTTACCCGTCGAGGCCGACGGCAAGCCCATCGGGCGCGTCACTGTCGAAGGTTTGATCCGGCGTGCGGCGAGGCCGGCATGAGGCTCTCGCTGCCGGTCCTCGCGCGGCTATTCGTGCTAGCGCTGCTGGTTGTCTTTCTCGTGAGGCCGGACTGGTTCGAGCCGGTCCTGAAGCCGCTGACGCAGAATAACGCGCCGGCCATCTACAATCAGGGTAGTCTCCTGATGCTGACCCTCGAGCACCTGCGCATCGTCTTCATCGCCACGCTTGCGGCAACGCTTGTGGCGCTGGCGCTTGCGATCCTCGTAACGAGGCCCGCCGGCGCCGAATTCCTGCCGTTGTCGCGCAGCCTCGTCAATGTCGGTCAGACCTTTCCGCCGGTCGCCGTGCTGGCGCTGGCGGTCCCCGCCATCGGCTTCGGCGAGAAGCCGACGCTGATCGCGCTTTTTCTCTACGGGCTCTTGCCGATTTTCGAGAATGCGTTGACCGGCCTCACCAATTTGCCCTCCGCCGTGGTCGAGGCGGCGAGAGGCGTTGGCATGAACGAGCGCCAGCGGCTCTTGAAGGTCGAGCTGCCGCTTGCCCTGCCGGTCATCCTGGCGGGCATCCGGCTTTCCGTGGTGATCAGCCTCGCCACCGCCACCATCGGCTCGACGGTTGCGGCAAAGACGCTGGGCGAGGTCATCATCGCCGGCCTCATCTCCAACAACCTCGCCTTCGTCCTGCAGGGCGGGCTGATCGTCGGCGCTCTCGCCGTGTTGATCTATGACGGACTCTCGGCCGTCGAGCGCATGCTGGCGCGGAGGATGGGGCAGGCGGGGAAGTAATTGAAAACGCCGATGCAGCCGCATGCCCTTCATCCGCCTGCCGGCACCCTCTCCCCGTCCTTCACGGGGAGAGGGTAAGGGTGAGGGGCAATTTGGAAGCAAAATCGCTTTAGGTCTTACTTATCCACCAGCGCCAGCATTTCTTCCGTATAGCGTTGGCCGGCCACCTTGGCGGGCGAGAGCGCTTCGCCGATCCGGGCGATCTCGTCGCGGTCAAGCACGATATCGGCTGCCGCCGCATTCTCCTCGAGATGCCTGATCTTGCGCGCACCGGGGATCGGCACGATGAAATCGCCCTGATGCAGCACCCATGCGAGCGCCAGCTGCGCCGTCGTCACGTTTTTCGCACTGGCGATTTCCTCCAGCGTATCCACGAGCGCCGCGTTGGCCGCCAGATTGTCCGCCTGGAAACGCGGCTGGGTCTTGCGCCAGTCATCCGCCGAAAGCTCGTCCACCTTACGGATCGCGCCGGTCAGGAGACCGCGCCCGAGCGGGCTATAGGGCACGAATCCGATGCCAAGCTCGCGGCAGACGTCGAAGACTTCTTGCTCCGGTTCGCGGCTCCACAGTGAATATTCGCTCTGCACCGCCGCGATGGGGTGCACCGCATGGGCGCGGCGGATTGTGGCGGCGCTCGCTTCCGAGAGGCCGAGCGTTCGCACCTTGCCTTCGCGCACCAGCTCGGCCATGGCGCCGACGGTCTCCTCGATCGGCACGTTGGGATCGACACGATGCTGGTAGAAGAGGTCGATGACATCGACGCCGAGTCGCTTCAAGGAAGCCTCGGCCACCGCTTTCACATTTTGCGGCCGGCTGTCGACGCCGATGATGCCTTCCGCGCCCTGTTTCGCCGGATCGATCTTGAAGCCGAATTTCGTGGCGATCACCACGCGGTCGCGCACCTCCTTCAACCCCTTGCCAACCAGCTTCTCGTTTTCGAAGGGACCATAGACCTCCGCCGTGTCGAAGAAGGTGACGCCGATCTCCACCGCCCGATGCAGCGTCCGGATCGCATCCTTCTCCTCCTGCCCGCCATAGGCGTAGCTCATGCCCATGCAGCCGAGGCCGACGGCCGATACGGTGAGTTCATTGCCGAGTTTGCGTGTTTTCATGTGGGATGCTCCTTTGATCGGGATGTCTTCAACATAGGGCCACGATCACAATTCGATAATTCCGCTTCATTTTCATGGGTTGTTCCATATTTTAGAACAATGAACCGGAACCAGCTGTCGCAACTTGCCGTTCTCGCCTCCGTCGCCGCCCATGGCAGTTTTCGTGCGGCGGCCAGGGAGCTCCAGATCGCGCCTTCGGCCGTCAGTCATGCGGTGGCCGCGCTTGAAGAGAGTCTCGGTGTTGCCCTTCTCGCACGCACCACCCGCAGCGTCGCGCCGACGGAGGCCGGCAGGCGGCTGCTCGAACGGCTTGCGCCGGCGCTCGGCGAAATCGAGATGGCGCTCGGCGCTGCCGTCGACACGAAAGATACCGTCTCCGGCACATTGCGGCTGAGTGTGCCGAGGCTTGCCTATCTTCTGCTGGTACCGCGCCTCGGCGCGTTCTGTGAAACCCATCCTGATCTCACGCTCGACATCTGCGTCGAAGATCATTTCGTCGATATCGTCGCGGAACGGTTTGATGCGGGATTGCGGCTCAACGAAAGCCTTGAGCGCGATATGGTCGCCGTGCGATTCGGTCCTGAGCTCTGCGGCGCCATCGTTTCCGCGCCTTCCTATTTCGAGCGTCACGGTATCCCGAAGCATCCGGCGGATCTCGCCCGGCACCGCTGCATCCGCCATCGCTTTTCCTCCGGCCGCGTCTACCGCTGGGAGCTGGAGAAGGGCGATGAATCCTTCGAGGTGGCCGTGGATGGCCCATTGATTGTCAATGACGACAGGTTTTCGCTGGAGGCTGCACTGCAAGGCGCCGGCCTCGCCTTTCTTCTGGATGTTCAGGTGGCCGAGGCGATAGCCGATGGCCGGCTCGTGCGGGTGCTTGAAGATTGGTGCCAGCCTTTTCCCGGCCTTTATCTTTATTATCCCAGCCGCCGGCGGATGCGCCCGGCCCTGCGCGCCTTCATCGATTTCTATAGGTCTAACCCCAATTAGGATTTCCGCTCATACCGCGCTCCAAATCCTAAACTTGGGTTAGATTCTAGATCCTGAATGTCTATAGGTCCCAACAGTCCAGCCTTTTCTTTTGTTCCGCTGACCGGTAGGTTCCGCTCCAAATCGAAAAGGAGGAGTTGCCATGTTTCGCTGGGGTGTTCTTTCGACGGCCAAAATCGGTGTGACGCTGGTGATCCCGGCGCTTTGCGCGTCGGAGAATGGCGTGGTGACGGCGATCGCCAGCCGCGATCTGGCGAAGGCCCGCGCCGTGGCCGATCGTTTCGGCGCGCCGCATGCCTTCGGCTCCTATGAGGAACTACTCGCCTCCGACACGGTCGATGGCGTTTACATCCCGCTGCCCACTTCCCAGCATGTCGAATGGGCGATCAAGGCGGCGGAAGCCGGCAAGCATGTTCTTTGCGAAAAGCCGATCTCGCTGCATGCGAGCGAGATCGCATCGCTGATCCGGGCGCGCGATACCTATGGCGTGCTGATCGCAGAGGCCTTCATGGTCTATTATCATCCGCAGTGGATCAAGGTGCGCGAGCTGATCGCATCAGGCGCCATCGGCACGCTCCGCCACGTACAGGGCGCCTTCACCTATTTCAACAAGGATCCGGGCAATATGCGCAACCAGATGGCGCTCGGCGGCGGTGCGCTGCCCGATATCGGCGTCTATCCGACGGTCGCCACCCGCATGACCACTGGAGCCGAGCCCAAGCGCGTCCTGGCGAAGGTCGAGCGCGATCCGGATTTCGGCACCGACCGCTATGCCAATGTCACGGCCGAATTCGACGATTTTGATCTCTCCTTCTATGTCGCCACCCAGCTGGCAGGACGCCAGTTCATGGTCTTCCACGGCGACAAGGGTTTCATCGAGGTTCACGCCCCGTTCAACACGGGCAAATACGGCCATGCGAGGGTGACGCTCAACGACGCCGGCCATACCGAGGCGCGCGAGTGGAATTTCCAGGATGTTAACCACTATCAGCTTCAGGCGCAGAGCTTCGCCCGCGCCGCGCAAGGCGAGGACGTTCCCGTCTTTACGCTGGAAAGCTCTGTTGCGAATCAAAGGTTTATCGATGCGATATACCGCGCCGGCGAGAGCGGCGGCTGGGAAGAGGTCTGAATATCCGCATTTGGGGCTGATCGCTCGCCGATGATTTTACCGCCGTCGCGCCTCTTGTGACTTGCAGTAAAAAACAGCCCTTCTTATATACGCCGCGATGCGGTGTGCTGGTTCCCGGCCAAGGGATCACGTGCCGTCTTAAACCCGGTAGGGGCTGCTGAATGGAATGCTCGGCAGAGGTCCCGGCAGCCTGCTGAATGGAGATATGTGAAATGGCAAAAGTAATCGGCATCGATCTGGGAACGACAAACTCCTGCGTCGCCGTCATGGACGGCAAGAACGCGAAAGTCATCGAAAATGCGGAAGGTGCGCGTACCACCCCTTCCATTATTGCTTTTACGGATAGCGACGAGCGCCTTGCGGGCCAGCCTGCCAAGCGCCAGGCCGTCACCAATCCGGAAGGAACGCTCTTTGCTGTGAAGCGCCTGATCGGCCGCCGCTATGACGACCCGATGGTCAAGAAGGACAAGGACCTTGTCCCTTACAAGATCGTCAAGGGCGACAATGGCGATGCATGGGTCGAGGTGCACGGCAAGAAATATTCGCCCTCGCAGATTTCCGCGATGATCCTGCAGAAGATGAAGGAAACCGCCGAATCCTATCTCGGTGAGAAGATCGAGCAGGCCGTCATCACGGTTCCCGCCTATTTCAACGACGCCCAGCGCCAGGCGACCAAGGACGCCGGCAAGATCGCCGGCCTCGAAGTGTTGCGCATCATCAACGAGCCGACGGCTGCCGCTCTCGCCTACGGGCTCGAGAAGAAGGATGGCAAGACCATCGCCGTCTACGACCTTGGCGGCGGCACCTTCGACGTCTCGGTCCTCGAAATCGGCGACGGCGTGTTCGAGGTCAAGTCGACCAATGGCGACACCTTCCTCGGCGGCGAGGATTTCGACATGCGTCTCGTCGAATATCTGGCAGCCGAGTTCAAGAAAGAACAGGGCATCGACCTCAAGAACGACAAGCTGGCCCTGCAGCGCCTGAAGGAAGCTGCGGAAAAGGCCAAGATCGAGCTTTCCTCCGCGCAGCAGACCGAAATCAACCTGCCCTTCATCACGGCCGATGCGACCGGTCCGAAGCACCTGACGATGAAGCTCTCCCGCGCCAAGTTCGAGAGCCTGGTCGATGATCTGATCCAGCGCACCATCGAGCCCTGCAAGGCGGCACTCAAGGATGCAGGCCTCAAGGCGGGCGAGATCGACGAGGTCATCCTCGTCGGCGGCATGACGCGCATGCCCAAGGTGCAGGAAGTGGTGAAGTCCTTCTTCGGCAAGGAGCCGCACAAGGGCGTCAATCCGGATGAGGTGGTCGCTATCGGCGCCGCGATCCAGGCCGGTGTGCTTCAGGGCGATGTCAAAGACGTGCTGCTTCTCGACGTGACCCCGCTGTCGCTCGGCATCGAGACGCTGGGCGGCGTGTTCACGCGCCTGATCGACCGCAACACGACGATCCCGACCAAGAAGTCGCAAACCTTCTCCACGGCCGAGGACAACCAGTCCGCAGTGACGATTCGCGTCTTCCAGGGCGAGCGCGAGATGGCGGCCGACAACAAGATGCTCGGCCAGTTCGACCTCGTCGGCATTCCGCCCGCACCGCGCGGCGTGCCGCAGATCGAAGTGACGTTCGATATCGACGCCAACGGCATCGTCAACGTGTCGGCCAAGGACAAGGGCACCGGCAAGGAGCACCAGATCCGCATCCAGGCTTCCGGCGGTCTTTCCGATGAGGACATCGAGAAAATGGTCAAGGATGCCGAGGCGAACGCCGAAGCCGACAAGAAGCGCCGTGAGGCGGTCGAGGCCAAGAACCAGGGCGAAGCCCTGATGCATTCGACGGAGAAGTCGCTCAAGGATTATGGCGACAAGGTCTCCGCCGACGACAAGACGGCCATCGAGGATGCGATCGCCTCGCTGAAGACCGCGCTGGAAGGCGACGACGCCGAGGACATCAAGGCGAAGACGCAGACGCTCGCCGAGGTCTCGATGAAGCTTGGCCAGGCCATGTATGAGGCGGCCCAGGCTTCCGAGGGTGGTGAGGAAGCGCCAGCCTCCGAGAGTAAGTCGGATGACGATGTCGTCGACGCCGACTATGAGGAAATCGACGACGACAAGAAGAAGTCCGCGTAAAGCGCGACTTCTGAGATTGTGAAAAGCCCGGCCTTGGTGCCGGGCTTTTTTGTTGTTAACGGGTCTGGGATATCGTTTGTCTCATCATTTTCGGATGGAAACGATGCATATGCATTTTCTGCCAATCACCCCCCTCTGCCCTGCTGGGCATCTCCCCCTCCATCTTTCGGCATCCTCGGGCTTGACCCGAGGATCCACGGCAAGGGGGCAGAAACGGTATTATCATCCGCTACGGAATCATAAGTCATTATCGCCTGATATTTGTTCCTGCCTGCTCACTGGAATGCGTCGACGCAACGGAAACGTCAGTGCCCCTCAGCCATGGATCCTCGGGTCAAGCCCGAGGATGACGATGAGCGTGGGGGAGATGACCGGCAGGGCAGAGGAGGGGGATGCTACACGACGCCCGCTCGAGCAGGAAAGGCATTAGCGAAGCGCATGTATTTCCGGCTGTTCGAGTTCTGGCGCCTGATTGCCGCGCTTCTCATCATGCTTTACCATTTTTCGTTCAACGGGCCACCGGGCACGGAGTGGATGATCGAATGGCTTCAGCGCCTGCGGCCGCTGCTGGACATGTTCTTCATCATCTCGGGCTTCCTGATCGTCGTGCATTATGGCGACACGGTCACGGATTGGCGCAGCTATGTCGTCTATATGCTGAGACGCTTCGCCCGGCTCTATCCGCTGCATTTGATCACTTTCCTGCTCTTTCTCGTTGTCGGCATCGGCTATCATCTGGGGTTGTTGCGTCCGTTCGGCGGGGCCGAACGCTATGATATGGCGCAGATCATTCCCAATCTGGCTCTCGTCCAGGCATGGGGCTTCTCGCGGGAACTGACGTTCAATTTCGTTTCCTGGTCGCTGTCGGCGGAATGGTTCTCCTATCTCCTGCTGCCGCTCATTCTCGTCGCCCAGCGGACCGCGGGGGTGAAGGGGCTTGTCGTTCTGCTGCTTCTCTGGATCGGGCTTCTGGAAACGCTGCTGGCGCTCCACATCATGCCGGGCAAGCACTGGCTGGCGGCAGACACCTGGGGCGCCTATCGCGCTTTTGCCGATTTCATCGCCGGCGCGCTGATCGCAGCACTGGCCTCCCGCAGCCGCCTGAAACTGACGGCGCGCTGGCCCGCCTGGCTGGTGATCCTCGCCTCCTGCACATTGATGCAGCTTCAGGTCGACTATTATTACAGTGTCATCGTCATGGGCATTGCCGTTTTCCTGGCCGCGGTCGCGGAGCGCAACGACCAGAAGACGCCGGTCTATCCCGCTTATCTGCGCCCCTTCGCTGCCGTCTCCTTCGGCGTCTATCTCTGGCATCCGGTGGTCGAGGTCGTCCTGTTCGGCCTTGTCTGGAAAAGGCTGCTGGCGCCGCTCGGGATCATCGATTTCTATGCCTTCCTGCCGATCCCTATGGCCATCACCATGGTCGTCGCGGTGCTGTCCTACCGCTTGTTCGAGAAGCCGGTGGGCGACTGGTTCCTGCGCCGCCTCGGTCTGAAGCGCCCGGCTTCCACGGCAGCGGTCTCGCCGCTCATCTGAAACGGCGATTGACGGCAAATTTTCTTTTGCCGATAAGCGGCAGGGGATATGAGAGCATCGGACCCGCTTCAGGATATTTCGGGAGGAATCGTGGAAACCAGGAAAATCGGCAAGACGTCGCTCGCTGTGACGAAGATCGGCTTCGGCGGCGCGGCCATTGGCGGGCTTTATCGCGAATGCAGGCGCGATGCGGCGATGGAGACCCTTTCCACCGCCTGGGACGCGGGCCTGCGCTATTTCGATACCGCGCCTTTCTACGGCTTCGGCCTGTCGGAGCGGCGCACCGGCGATTTCCTGCGTGATAAGCCGCGCGACAGCTATGTGCTCTCGACCAAGGTCGGCCGCCTGCTGCGTCCAGTGCCGGAAGACCAGGTGCCGGATCATTCCTATGTCGATCCGCTGCCCTTCACCGTCGACTATGACTACAGCTATGACGGCATCATGCAGTCATTCGAGTTCAGTCTGGCGCGGCTCGGGCTGAACCGCATCGATATCCTCTATGTCCACGATATCGGCGCCTATACCCATGGGATGGAGAAGAACGCAGCCTATATGCGCCAGCTCCTTGGCGGCGGCCTGAAGGCGCTGGATGAGCTCAAATCATCGGGCGCGATTTCGGCCTATGGCCTCGGCGTCAACGAGGTGCAGGTCTGTCTCGACGTGTTGGCGCGGCACCCACTCGATTGCATTCTTCTGGCCGGTCGCTATTCACTGCTTGATCGCTCGGCCGAAAACGGCCTGCTCGACCTCTGCCGCAAAGAGCAGACGTCGCTCGTCATCGGCGGCGTGTTCAACTCCGGTATCCTTGCCACCGGACCGGTTGCCGGCGCCCATTTCGATTACGGCCCCGCATCCGAGGATATCCTTCGGCGCGTCGGTTCGATGCAGGAGGTGGCGCAGGAAAACGGCATCCCGCTCGCCGCCGCTGCCATGCAGTTCCCGCTGCGCGAGCCCGTTGTCGCCAATGTGCTGATCGGCACGGCCAAGCCCTCGAGCCTCACCCGCAACATGGAACTCATGAAAATCGACGTGCCGGAGAAAGCCTTCGCCGCCTTCGAGCCGTTCACGATCCGCTGATACCGGTTTTGATGGAATCGGATCGCTTTGGATAGCGATGGCGTTGATGTCCGGCCGCTGGTGGAGTGGGCGATGTCTCGGAATGGATCCTCGGGCTCGACCCGAGGATCCATTCCGGAACGGTCTAAGCGGAAACCGCAGCGCCGTTTCGGCATCAGCTCGAAGACACTTCGACAGATGGAAGCACCAATACTTCCATCAAAACATGAACCCCTCTACCCCTTCTTCTCCACGGCCGCAGGCGCTTCCCGCTCGCTCCAGATGCCCATGTCGATCTTGCCGGCAAGCTCGGGATACTGCGCTACTTCGAAATGCGGGGTGCCGGTTTTGCGCTGCGCGAAGAAATCCGCGGTCAGCTTGGCCACCGTTCCCGAAAGAAGCACGATCGCAATGAGGTTGATCGTCGCCATCAATCCCATCACCGCGTCGGCCGTGTTGAAGACAGTCGCCACCGTCTGATAGGCGCCCCAGATCACCATGGCCAGCGCACCCAGCCGCAGCAGGGTCAAGCCGTAGACGTGATCGACGCCGAGATAGGTCAGCGCGTTCTCGGCATAGGCATAATTGCCGATGATCGAGGTGAAGGCGAAGAAGAGGATGGCGATCGCAATGAAATAGCGGCCGAATTCGCCGATATGCACGACCAGGGCTTCCTGCGTCAGCGGCGTACCCGTGAGTTCGGAGCCGGGGGCGAGCTTGTGCGACAACAGGATCATCACTGCCGTCGCCGTGCAGATCAGGATCGTGTCGATGAAGACGCCAAGCGCCTGCACGAAACCCTGCGATGCGGGATGATGCGGGTTCGGCGTCGCGACCGCTGCGATATTGGGAGCGGAGCCCATGCCGGCCTCGTTGGAGAACAGGCCGCGCTTGACGCCGTTGAGCATGGCAGCGGCGATGCCGCCCGCCGCCGGCTCAAGCCCGAAGGCGCTCTTGACGATCAGCGCGATCACGCCGGGAACTTCGGTGAAATTCGCGATCAGCACATAGATCGCCACCAGGAGGTAGGCGATCGCCATGAACGGCACCAGCAATTCGGCGACGCGGGCGATCTGCTTGATGCCGCCGAAGATCACGATACCCGAGAGGAGCGCAAGCGCTATCCCCACATAGAGCTTGTTGAAGCCGAACGCGCCTTCCATCGCGTCGGCGATCGAATTGGCCTGCACCGCGTTGAACGCCAGGCCGAAGACGACGATCAGGCAGATCGAGAAGATGATCGCGGCCCAGGGCGCATTCAGGCCTCTGGCGATATAGAAGGCCGGTCCGCCGCGATACTGGCCGTTTTCGTCGCGGATCTTGTAGAGCTGTGCGAGCAAGCTTTCGGAATAGGCGGTAGCCATGCCGACCAGCGCCACCATCCACATCCAGAAGATGGCGCCTGGTCCGCCGAGATAGAGCGCCACGGCCACGCCGGCGAGGTTGCCGGTGCCGACCCGCGAGGCGAGGCTGGTGCACAGCGCCTGGAACGGGGTGATGCCGCTCTTGTCCTCCGCCGGCGCCGCGAGCACCGAGCGGAAGAATTCGGGAAAATGCGCGAACTGGATGAATTTCAGACGCAGGGTGAAAAAGACGCCGACGGCCAGAAGGCCGTAGATCAGGATATAGCCCCAGAAGATATCGTTGAGAAAATCGATGATGGTATCCATGTGTGTCCCCTCGGTCTCCCGGTTCTCAAAGAGCAAAGGTCATGGCTCCGGGTGAAAAAGCGCATCGCGCATGCCGGAACGGTTCAGCGTAACTAGGCGCAGTTTCGCATCAGTGAGAACCCCAAAAACGCGGACTGTCCACGTTTTTCGGCAGTTCACCTGGATAAATCGGATGACTTGCAGGAACTTTTCGCTGAAAATTGCGATTAACGCCGGAAAAAGATGGAGATATTCCATGGGGCCCGAGACATTCATGCTCGAAGCCGGCGATGGCGTGCCCAACAATCCGCGCCTGCCGGTGCTTCTCTATCGTGATGATGTGAAGGTGAACGGCGATGCCGCCGGCCATATCGAGCAGCTTTTCATCCGCAATGGCTGGACCGGGATCTGGCGCAACGGCGTCTTTCCCTATCACCATTATCACACCGAGGGACATGAGGTGCTGGGCATCGCATCCGGCCGGGCGCAGCTGCTCATCGGCGGTCCTCAGGGAAGGGAGATGACGGTCGAAGCCGGCGATGTGCTGGTGCTTCCCGCCGGAACGGGGCACTGCCGGCTCGATGCGAGCGGCGATTTCCTGGTGATCGGCGCCTATCCGCCGGGACAGCGTGCCGATATCCGCCGCGAGCCGCCGTCAAAAGAGGATCTGGAGCGGATCGCGCGGCTGCCGCTGCCGCAATCCGACCCGCTTGAAGGAGTGGACGGCCCGCTCGTCGCCATCTGGCGGCAGGCTTTGGGCGATCAGTCGCGGTCAGGCGCACCGAGCGGAAAGAGTGGCCGATAGGGGCGGGCCTCGTCCACCGCCCGTGCAAAGGACGGCCGCGCCAGGAGCTGCTGCCGGTAGGCGCGGAGATGGGCGAAATCCTCGGTGATCGGATGCACCCAATCCGCATAGAAGAGCGAAGGCGCGGCAGCACAATCGGCAAGGCTGAAGCCGTTGCCCGCCGCCCACTCCCGGTCCGCCATTCGTCCATTGAGCCAGTGATAGGCCGTATCGAGCATCGTCCGCGCCTCGTCGACACCATAGGCATCGCGCGCTTCCTCGGGGCGAATACTGTTGAAGACGATCTTCTGCATCGGGATCATGACGTAATTGTCGAAGAAGCGGTCCATCATCCGCACGTCGAGCGCGGCGTCGGCATCCTCGGGGATCAGTCGTGTCGGCCCCGGATGATGGAGGCCCAGATATTCGATGATGATCGTCGCCTCCATCACCGTGCGGCCGCCGTCCACGAGTACGGGAAAACGCTTGATCGGCCACAGTGCCATCCATTCGGCCAGTGTGCTTTCATCCTCGGGGCCAAGGAAACGGTATTTGAAAGGCGTGCCGTTCTCGTAAAGGGCGATAAGCGCCTTCTGGCTGTAGGACGAGAAGGGATGGGCATAGAGTTGCATGGGCATGATCATCTCCTCAGGCAGATCGGTCGCGCCGGTAATGCAGGATGACCGCGCCGGTATCGAGCGGCTTTGCTTCGATCAGCGTCAGCTTGATCTCCGGGCGGCCGTCCTCGAACAGCCGCTTTCCCTTGCCGAAAAGGACTGGTGTCACCATCAGCCGGTATTCGTCGACGAGATCGAGCGCGACGAGGCTATTGGCGACGCCGGCGCCTCCGAACGTATAGATATCGCCTTCGACCTCTTCCTTCAGCCGGGCGATCGCGCCGGCCGGATCACCCTTTGCCAGCGTGGCGTTCCAGCCGGGATCGCCCGTCATGGTCGTGGAAAAGACCGTCTTCGGCAGGCGGTTCATGGTGCCGGCATAGCTGATGCCGGCTGCCGGGCTTTCAGGATCGGTGTCGGCCGCGCTCCAGAAGCCCTTGTTGAAAAGAAAATTGATGCGGCCATAGATGAGATGGCGGGCGCGTTCGAGCGCATAGCCCGACCAGTGGCGGCTGAGATCGTCCGACCAGGCCGGCGGCGCGAATTCGCCGTTCGGCTTTTCGATATAGCCGTCGAGGCTCGTGAACATCGATAGAATCAGCTTTGCCATTTCATCCTCCTATGGCTTCAGCAACCACTTGCGTTTTGCAATCGGTTGCTTTGTAGCGCAACTGATCCTATTTTGCAAGCAGTCAGTGGAGAATTATCCGATGGAGAATACGCACCGTTCAGGATGCCCGATCAACCTGACCCTGGAAGTGCTGGGCGATCGCTGGAGCCTGATCATCATTCGCGACATCATGTTCGGCAATCGCCGCCACTATCGTGAGCTGCTCAACCATTCGGAGGAGGGGATCGCATCCAATATTCTCGCCGATCGCCTGAAGCGGCTGGTCGAGAATGGATTGCTCTCCAGGCGTGACGATCCGAGTCACAGGCAGAAGGCGATTTACAGCCTTACCGAGCCGGCCATCCAGCTCGTGCCATTGTTCGCGCAGATGGGCGCATGGGGACGGCGCCATATGCCCGTCTCCGACGAATTGTCGATCCGTGCGGAACTCCTGGAGGAGGGCGGCCCACCGATGTGGAAGGAGTTCATGGCCGAGCTGCGGACGCTCCACCTCGACGCGCCTGCCGCCGGACCGTCGGTCCTCGCCGGGCTGCAAGCGGCCTATGAGGAGGTGGTAGCGCGGAAAAAAGCGGGCTGACTGGGGCAAGCCGGGCCGCTTAGAGGGTGGTAATCACGTCCTCAACGGAACGGGACGAAGGGTTAATGCCAAGGAGATCGTCGATCTCGCTTGCTGGTCGCGGCGGGGATAACAGATATCCCTGCAGATTGTCGCAGCCCATTTCCTCCAGGCATGTCGCCTGCGCGTCGGTCTCCACGCCTTCGGCCGTCGTCTTCAGCGCCGTCGCCCGTGCCAGTTCCACGATCGCCTGAACGATGGCCTCGTCGCCATTCCCCGTTCCAAAGCCTTTTACAAAGCTGCGATCGATCTTGATGCGGTCGACGTCCAGTCTCTGGAGACGGCTGAGCGAGGAGAAGCCCGTGCCGAAATCGTCGATGGCGATGCGGATGCCCATCTCGCGCAGAGCTTTCACATTCTCTTCGCATTGTCCCGAATTGTCGGTCAGCGCGCTTTCGGTCATTTCCAGTTCGAGCCTGCGTGCATCCATGCCGAGAGAGAAGAACAGCTTGGCCACGCGTTTCGCATAGGCAGGGTTGCGCAGCTCGATGGCCGAAACGTTGACCGCGACTGTGATCGGCCATGCCATCGCCCTCGTGCAGGCCTCGCGCAGGACCCGCTCGCCCAGCCTTTCGATAAGCCCGGCTTCCTCCGCGATGGGGATGAATATATCCGGGGCGATCCATCCCTTTTCCGGGTGGCGCCAGCGCAGCAGGGCCTCGGCGCCGGTGATCTTCCTGCCGGCTGCCGAATAGATCGGCTGGTAATGAACTTGAAGCTGATCATCGGCCTGCAAGGCCGCCCGCAAATCCTGCTCGATGCCGCGGCGGGCCTGCAGCATGGTGTCCATCTCCTTGCCGAAAACCGCATAGCGACTACGTCCGGCGCTTTTGGCGTGGTAGAGCGCGATATCGGCCTTCCGCGTCAGTTCCGTCCGCTCCAGCCCGTCGGTCGGCGCAAAGGTCACGCCTATGCTGATGCCGAGGAAGATCTGATTGCCGTAGAGATCGAACGGATGCCGGACCGTGTCGATGATCCGCTCGCAAAGGCCGTTGATATCTTTCCGCGTCACATCGGCGGCGACAATGGCGAACTCGTCGCCGCCGATGCGCGCAACCGTGTCGGTATCGCGCGTCAGCTTCTTCAGCCGGTCGGTGAATTCGCGGATCAGCTCGTCGCCGGCCGGATGTCCGAGCATGTCGGTGACCTGCTTGAACCGGTAAAGATCGAGATAAAGCACCGCCAGCATGTTCTTGCCGCGCTGCAGCCGGTCCAGAGCCTGGTCGAGCCTTGCATTGAACAGCGTTCGGTTCGGCAGCCCGGTCAGCGGATCATGCAGGGCGAGGTGGTGGAGCCTGGCTTCGCTGATCTGCAGTTTGGCGGATCGCCTGTGAAGAATGGCGATGAGGACGGCGATGATGATCAATATGGTGACGAGCAGCGCCGCCAGGATCGGCAGGATCGAAGCAAGAACCGACGAGCCGGGGCGATAGGGCTCCCAGATGAAATAGCCGATCGTCCTGCCCGAGGCGGAATCGAGCGCATAGCTCGCCTCCTGGGCCGCGTGGTCGTCGTTCCATGAAAACCGCAATCCCTCGAACAGATAGTCGCGTGCGAGTTTTTCGATGAAACCGCCGTCGAGGAACCGAACGGCGATGTGCAGATATTCCGACCCCGGCACCTGTTCGATCTTGCCGGTATCGGAAACGATCGGCTTGACGCTGACCAGCGCCGGATGGCCGTCGATCACCGAAAGATCGGCCGCGCCCGGTGTAAGGATCTTTTCGGCGACATCTGTCTTGTCGGAGATGCGAAGCTTCGCCCGCAGGGTTGCCACCAGCGGCGCTGCATTGGGTGCGATCCCTTCATAGGTCGAAGGCGCCACGACGGAATCGCCTGAGAAAGCATAAATGGGCCGATCCTGCGGATCGAGGATATAGGCTCCGTCATGCCCGAAATAGCTGTGCATCCAGGTCCCGAGATTGTTCTCGATCCACTCGGGAGACGCGCGTGACCTGACGGCATTCACCGCATCGTCCCATACGGTCACGCTCTCCTGGTCGTGGGCGATCGCCGTCCTCATCTCAGAGACGACCAGCGCGACAAGCCGCTCCTGCCGGATGATGGAAACCCGGTCGGTCTGTTGGCTGGACCAGACGAGAAGCGCGTAGAACGCAAACCCCGCCGCAATCGCAGCAAGGATGATCGGCAGTCCCGTTTTCAGGAAGAAGCGCCGTGGATTAGGCATGCTCTCTAGGGGTGGCATCCGCAGTTCGTTATTCTGATTATCGAGTGGCTATGGGTGATTGGTTGACGGGATGAACGGATCAAAATCCGCCTGTCCGCGCATCGGCCGGCTCTCCTTCTAGGTAAAAGAAGGAGAAAACATGGCCCGCCAGATATAGCGGGCGCTTCTTTTGCATGTTTGTGATGCCGCGGATCGCCGAATTGCGCTATTTCGCGTCTTGATCAGGCTTGATATTCCAATTGAGATTGCGGTCGGTGTGAGTATCAAGCTTGGTGTGGTTCACTTTAAGACCGAACCGTTATTAGCGCTTCTATTTATGCGAAGTGTCTTCGAGCATGATGCCGAAACTGCGAAGCGGTTTCCGTTTGGACCGTTCCGGAATGGATCCTCGGGTCGAGCCCGAGGATGACGACCGTAGAAAAGAAGGGGGCTAAATGGCGAGCGCTGCGGTTTGACATTAGTGGTTTCACTCTTCCCATCGTCACCCTCGGGCTCGACCCGAGGATCCATTCCGGAACATCGCCACGCCACCAGCGGTCGGACATCAACCCGATTCCATCAAGACAGGAACCGCTCTGAAAACGGTATCACCATAGCAGTTCAGACGTAGCGGTTGGCGATGTTTTCCAGATATTCCTGTCGGCCGGAGCGGGGTTTCGGCTCGATTGCCTCCGCCTCGACGCGCGCGGCGATCTGGTCCAGCGAGCGCTCGCCGGCAAGCATCGCCTTGGCCTCGGCGCTGTTCCAGCCGGCGTAGCGTTCCGCCACGAAATCGGTCAGCGCTTTCTCCTCAAGCATCTTCGCCGCCGCCTTCAGCCCGCGCGCGCAGGTGTCCATCCCGCCGATATGTGCAACGATCAGATCCTCAGGGTCGATCGACTGGCGTCGGAGCTTGGCGTCGAAATTGGTGCCGCCTGTGGTGAAGCCGCCGGCCTTCAGGATTTCATAATAGGCGAGCGCCACCTCAGCCGCATTGTTGGGGAACTGGTCCGTATCCCAGCCCGACTGGTAGTCGTTGCGGTTCATGTCGATCGAGCCGAAGATGCCAAGCGCCGCCGCCGTCGCCAGTTCATGCTCGAAGGAATGCCCGGCCAGGATGGCATGGCCCTGCTCGAGATTGAGCTTCACTTCCTTTTCCAGGCCGAAACGCTTGAGGAAGCCGTAGACGGTCGCCGCGTCATAATCATATTGATGCTTGGTCGGCTCCTGCGGCTTGGGTTCGATCAGGATCGTGCCCTTGAAGCCGATCTTGTGCTTGTAATCGACGACGAGGCTCAGGAAGCGCCCCATCTGGTCGAGTTCGCGCTTCATGTCGGTGTTAAGCAGGGTTTCGTAGCCCTCGCGGCCACCCCACAGCACATAGTTCTCGCCGCCGAGCCTCTGCGTGACGTCGATGCAGGTCTTCACCGTCGCCGCCGCATAGGCGAAGACATCGGGGTCCGGATTGGTCGCCGCCCCCGCCATATAGCGGCGGTTGGAGAAGAGGTTGGCCGTGCCCCAGAGAAGCTTCGTGCCCGTCTTCTCCATTTTGCCGGCGAAATAATCGGCGATTTCGTGCAATCGCTTGGCGCTTTCGGCAAAAGTAGCCCCCTCAGGCCGGACATCGGCATCGTGGAAGCAGAAATAAGGAGAGCCGAGCAATGAGAACATCTCGAAGGCCACATCGGCCTTGAGCTTCGCCGCCTCCATCGTGTCGGCGAACCAGGGGCGCTCGAAAGTCTGCCCGCCGAACGGGTCGCCGCCCGGCCAGACGAAGGAATGCCAGTAGGCGACGGCGAAGCGTAAGTGGTCCTCCAGCCGCTTGCCGAGCACGATCTCGTCGGGGTTGTAGAAACGATAGGCCAGCGGGTTCGTGCTCTCCGGCCCTTCATATTTGATTTTGCCGATGTCGCCGAAAAAACCGGTGCTCATGCTGATGCTCCTCCTGTAGCTGTTGGAATGATGGCCCGCCTGTTGGTTCCTCTATGCCGCGCTGGTCTGCGAGAGCCCGCGTGTCTCGCCGCCGGAAAAGACCTCCGCATCGAGACGCAGGAGCGATGTCATCGCGCAGCCCTGCAGGATCAGCGGATGTTCCTCGGGATAGCAGCGTATGTTGAGTTCCTGCGCCCCGTCCCAGCCGGCGGTGCCCGAAATGGCGTTGCGGATTTCCGGCTCGATCAGGTCGAAGACCTTGGCGCCCGGCCCGACAAAGGCGATCGGCACAGGATCGATCAGCGAGAACAGATTGTTGAGGCCGAAGCCGATGGCGCGGCCGGCAGTGTGGAACGCTTCGCGCTCGACACCCGCCGCCTCCCGGGCGCGTTCTGCAAGCTCGGCAAAGACGGTGGCGTCGATGCTGAAGGCTGGTGCGGCGGTATCCGGCATGCCCATGGCGTTGCGCCAGATGGCGTAATCCCCGGCATAGGCCTCGATGCAGCCCCGCCGGCCGCAGCGGCAGAGCGCCCCATAGGGTATATGCGCCATATGGCCGAATTCCGCCGCCGATGAATGAGACCCGGAAAAGGGTTGTCCCTTCAGGTAAAGGCCCATGCCGATGCCGTAGGACAAGAGGATAGCGGCGAAATCGCCGCCGTAATGCCCAGGGTCTGTCCAGCGCAACGCCTCGGCAAGCATGGTGCAGTCATTGGCGAGCGAGACCGGTACGTCGAACGCGTCCGTCAGCGCCGGGCCGAAGGCGATGTTCCTTTCGCGTATGATCGGCGCCCACAGCATTTTCTCGCCGGCGGCGTCGGTGACGCCCTGAACGGACATGGAGATATCCATCAGCTTGCCGCCGCTGCCGGCCGAGGACTGGAGTTGCCGGCGCAGCATTGCGCCGATCTCGGCTACCAGCTCGCCACCGGTCGCCGGCCAGGTCTGAAGTTCGGTAGTCTGTTCGGCGATGATGCCGCCGGCATAATCGACGAGCGCCACGGTGATGCTGTTGAGCGAAAGATTGACGACGCCGACCTTCGCGATATCGGGATTGGGCGTCAGGGTGACCTGCGGCCGGCCGCGCCTTGCCGCGCCGACATCCCCGTCACGGCTCTCCAGAAGCACGCCTTCGGAGACGAGCGCCGCCGCGATGGCCGAGACGGTGGAGGCGCTCAGGCCCGTCATTGTCGTCAGATCGGTGCGGGAAAGCGCGCCTCTTCGCCTCAGGGCGGTGAGAACCAGTTTTCGGTTCTGTCGGCGCACGTCGTCCGAGCGTGCGATCGCTCCAGCCAAGGCGTTTCTCCTCCCTCATTCTCGTTGCGTCGCAAAATTTCTATTGCATCGCAATAACTTAGGCTCTCCACTTTCGATGTTGACATGGAAAGGAATTTTAGTCACTATTTTTTTCGAGCCTCGAAATAAAAGGCCGACCTGCCAACGGAGGGGCAGGTAATGATCGTCCGAGATCATATTTTTAAGTGCCGAGTGCACTGGGGAGGAATGTCATGAAGAAGTACGCAGCAGCTCTCGCGGGCGCAGTCTTTGCCGTGTCTTTCGCGGGGCCCGTTTTCGCCAAGGACAAGGTCGTCGGCGTCTCCTGGTCGAATTTCCAGGAGGAGCGCTGGAAGACGGACGAGGCGGCGATCAAGGCCGCGCTCGAGGCCAATGGCGACAAATATATCTCCGCCGACGCACAGTCCTCGGCGGCAAAGCAGTTGACGGATGTCGAGAGCCTCATTTCGCAAGGGGCCAACGCGCTGATCATCCTGGCGCAGGATTCCGACGCTATCGGCCCCGCCGTGCAGAAAGCAGTCGACGAGGGCATTCCCGTCATCGGCTATGACCGCCTGATCGAAAATCCGGATGCCTTCTACATCACCTTCGACAACAAGGAAGTCGGCCGCATGCAGGCGCGTGCCGTCTTCGAGGTCCAGCCCGAGGGCAACTACGCCTTCATCAAGGGCAATGCCGCCGATCCCAATGCCGATTTCCTGTTTGCCGGGCAGATGGAAGTCCTGAAGGAGGCGATCGACGCCGGCAAGATCAAGAATGTCGGTGAGGCCTATACCGATGGCTGGCTGCCCGCCAATGCGCAGAAGAACATGGAGCAGATCCTGACCGCCAACAACAACGAGGTGGATGCGGTCGTGGCCTCCAATGACGGCACGGCCGGCGGCGCGATCGCCGCGCTTTCGGCGCAGGGGCTTGCCGGTTCCGTGCCGGTCTCCGGCCAGGACGCGGATTTCGCTGCGCTCAACCGCATCGCGCTCGGCACGCAGACCGTCTCCGTCTGGAAGGACAGCCGCGAACTCGGGAAGAATGCCGCGAATATCGCTTCGCAGCTTGCCGACGGCAAGAAGATGGAAGAGATCGAAGGCGTAGAGAAATTCAGCGGCGGCCCGCGGGGCGTCGAGATGAATTCCATCTTCCTCAAGCCCGTGCCGATCACCAAGGACAATCTCAACGTCGTCATCGACGCCGGCTGGGTAACGAAGGACGTCGTCTGCCAGGGCGTCGCGTCCGGCAGCGTAGCTGCCTGCAACTAAAGGACGGCAAGCGCCGCGGTATTGAAAGCCGCGGCGCCTGCCCCGAATTGTCCGCAGCCCGTGGGAGGGGCAGCATGAGCGATATTGCGAGCACTGGGTCCAACTCGACCGACGGGGCTCGAGCGGCTGAACTTGGCATCATCGCGCGGTTCTTCAAGGCGACGGAGCTCGATACCCGTCTCCTGGGCATGATCCTCGCCATGCTGATCATCTGGATCGTCTTTCATGTCCTCTCCGGCGGGCTGTTCCTGACGCCGCGCAATCTGTGGAACCTGTCGGTGCAGACGGCGTCCATCGCCGTCATGGCCACCGGCATGGTGCTGGTCATCGTCACCCGCAATATCGACCTCTCCGTCGGCTCCATTCTCGGTTTCGTCGGCATGATCATGGGCGTGACGCAGGCCGAACTGTTGCCGCAGGTGCTGGGCTTCGGCAATCCGGCCACGTGGATCGTCACCCTCGCCTTCGGCATCCTCGTCGGCGCGGCGATCGGCGGCCTGCAGGGCTTCATCATCGCCTTTCTCGGCGTTCCATCCTTCATCGTGACGCTCGGCGGATTACTCGTCTGGCGCGGTGCCGCCTGGTGGGTCACGTCGGGGCGCACCGTCGCGCCGATGGACGCCACCTTCCGCCTGATGGGCGGCGGGCCCAGCGGGTCGATCGGCGCGACGTGGAGCTGGGTCGTTGCCGCCGTCGCCTGTCTCGGCATCATCGCCTACATCGTCAATGCGCGACGGCAGCGCAAGCGTTTCAACTTCCCCCGCCGCCCGATATGGGCCGAGGTCCTGCTGGCGGCGGTCGGTAGCGCCCTGGTGCTTGGCGCCGTGGCGATCGCCAATTCCTATCCCTGGCCGTCGGGCATCGTCAGGAGATATGCCGAGGAGCACGATATCACCGTTCCCGAAGGCGGCCTCTTCATCGCGCATGGCATTGCCATTCCCGTGCTGATCGCCGTCGCTGTCGGCATCGTGATGACATTCCTGACCACGCGCACGCGGTTCGGCCGCTATGTTTTCGCGCTTGGCGGCAATCCGGAAGCGGCGGAGCTGGCCGGCATCAACACCAAATGGGTGATCACCAAGATCTTCATGCTGATGGGCGTTCTCTGCGCCATTTCGGCGGCGATCTCGACCGCCCGCCTCAACGCCGCCACCAATGCGCAGGGCACGCTCGACGAGTTGCTCACCATTGCCGCCGCCGTTATCGGCGGCACCTCGCTCGGCGGCGGCATCGGCACGATCGCCGGGGCCATGCTCGGTGCTGTGATGATGCAGTCGCTCTCATCGGGCATGGTGCTGCTCGGCCTTGATACGCCCTTGCAGAATATCGTGGTCGGTGTCGTGTTGGTGATCGCCGTGTGGCTTGATACGCTCTATCGCCGCCGCATATCGTAGGCTTGGAGGAGACCATGAGCACCACGCCTCTCGTGGAGATGGAAAATATCTCGATCGCCTTCGGCGGCGTCCACGCCGTCGACGATGCCTCCGCCGATCTGCATGCGGGCGAAGTGGTCGCGCTTCTCGGCCACAACGGCGCCGGCAAGTCGACGCTGATCAAGATCCTTTCCGGCGCCTACAAGCGCGACAGCGGAACGATCCGGATCAGTGGCGACGAGGCCGTCATCAACAATCCGCGCGATGCCAAGGCCTATGGCATCGAGACCATCTACCAGACGCTGGCGCTCGCCGATAACGTGGACACGGCCGCCAATCTCTATCTCGGTCGCGAGATCATGACCCCATGGGGCACGCTTGACGATGTGGCGATGGAGGCCAAGGCGCGCGAGGTGATGGGCCGGCTCAATCCCCGTTTCCAGCGCTTCAAGGACCCGGTGAAGGCGCTCTCCGGTGGCCAGCGCCAATCGGTGGCGATCGCCCGCGCCATCCTGTTCAACGCCCGCATCCTGATCATGGACGAGCCGACGGCGGCGCTCGGGCCGCAGGAAACGGCGCAGGTTGGTGAACTGATCCAGCAATTGAAGAGCGAAGGCATCGGTATCTTCCTCATCAGCCACGACATCCATGACGTCTTCCATCTCGCCGACCGCGTGATCGTCATGAAGAACGGTCGCGTCGTCGGCGCCGCGCGGGTCGGTGATGTAACGGAGGACGAGGTGCTGGGCATGATCATCCTGGGCAAGTGCCCGCCAGGCGCGGTCCCCGGGCCGGGCGCGATGAGTGGGACGGGTGGCGTCTGAAAATGGAACTATTGTGCACCATCCCCCTCTGTCCCGCCAACGATTTCCAATTAAAATGAAGTGAAGGCGAACTCAGCCCACGCTTTGCAGACGATCGAGGAGAGAAAACCATGAAGACAATCAAGGGACCGGCTATTTTCCTGGCGCAGTTCGCAGGGGATGCCGCACCTTTCAATTCATTCGATTCCATCTGCAAATGGGCTGCCTCGCTCGGCTACAAGGGCGTGCAGATCCCCTCGTGGGATGCGCGCCTTTTCGACCTGGTGAAGGCTTCGGATTCCAAGGACTATTGCGACGAGATCAAGGGTGTGGCGGCAAGCCACGGCCTGGAGATCACCGAACTCTCCACGCATCTGCAGGGACAGCTCGTCGCCGTCCATCCGGCCTATGACATTGCTTTCGACGGCTTTGCCGCGCCCGAGGTCAGGGGCAATCCGCAGGCTCGCACCGAATGGGCGATCGATCAGGTCAAGCGTGCCATCCGCGCATCGAAGCATTTCGGGCTCAACGCCCACGCCACCTTCTCCGGCGCGCTGGCATGGCCCTATGTCTATCCCTGGCCGCAGCGCCCCGCCGGTCTGGTCGAGACCGCCTTCGACGAGCTGGCGCGGCGCTGGCATCCCATCCTCGACTATGCCGAGGAGCACGGCGTCGATATCTGCTACGAGATTCATCCCGGCGAGGACCTGCATGACGGCATTTCCTACGAGATGTTCCTCGATCGCGTGAAGAACCACGCTCGGGCGAACCTGCTCTACGATCCCTCGCATTTCGTGCTGCAGCAGCTCGATTATCTCGATTATATCGACATCTATCACGAGCGCATCAAAGCCTTCCATGTGAAGGATGCCGAGTTCAACCCGACCGGCCGCCAGGGTGTCTATGGCGGGTTTCAGAACTGGGTGAACCGTGCCGGGCGCTTCCGTTCGCTGGGCGACGGCCAGGTCGATTTCGGGTCGATCTTCTCCAAGCTCACCGCTTACGATTATGACAGCTGGGCCGTGCTCGAATGGGAGTGCGCCTTGAAGCATCCCGAGGATGGCGCGCGCGAAGGGGCCGAGTTCATCAAGGCGCACATCATCCGCGTCACCGAACATGCATTCGACGATTTCGCCGGCGCGGGCACCGATGACGTCGCCAACCGCAAGATGCTCGGCCTGAAATAAAAAGGACTTGGTACATGACGATTGAAGCAAGCAGGCAGGAACAGGGCGCGGACCGCATTCGCTTAGGCATGGTCGGCGGCGGCCAGGGCGCCTTCATCGGCGCGGTGCACCGCATCGCCTCGCGCATCGACGACCAGTACGAGCTGGTGGCCGGCGCCCTTTCCTCCGACCCGGAACGGGCGCGGGCATCCGCCCGCGAGCTCGGCATCGCGCCCGACCGCGCCTATGGCTCCTTCGAGGAGATGGCGAAGGCGGAAGCCGCCCGGCCCGATGGCATCGAGGCGGTCGCCATCGTCACGCCCAACCATATGCATGCGCCGGCGGCGAAGGCATTCCTCGAGGCGGGCATCCACGTCATCTGCGACAAGCCGCTGACGCTCAATGTTGCGGAAGCGAAGGAACTCGTCGATCTCGTCGACAAGACCGGCAAGGTCTTCGCCGTCACGCATAACTACACGGGCTATCCCATGATCCGCCAGGCTCGCGCCATGGTCGAGAAGGGCGAGCTGGGCGAGATTCGCCTGGTCCAGGCCGAATATCCGCAGGACTGGCTGACCGAGCGGGCCGAGGCTTCCGGCAGCAAGCAGGCGGAATGGCGCACCGATCCGAAGCGTTCCGGCGCCGGCGGCTGCATCGGCGATATCGGCACGCATGCCTATAATCTCGCCTGTTTCGTCAGCGGGCTGGAGCTCGATGAACTGCTGGCGCAGCTCACCACCTTCGTCGAGGGCCGGCAGCTCGATGACGATGTGCAGATTCTCTTGCGCTGGAAGGGTGGCGCCAAGGGCATGCTTTGGGCGAGCCAGGTCGCGGTCGGCAATGAGAACGGCCTGAAGCTGCGCGTCTATGGCACCAAGGGTGGGCTCGAATGGACGCAGGCCGACCCGAACTATCTCTGGTTCACCCGTTTCGGCGAGCCGAAGCAACTGCTTACACGCGGGGGCGCGGGTGCCTGGCCGGAAGCCGCGCGGGTCACCCGTGTTCCGGCCGGGCATCCGGAAGGCTACCTTGAGGGTTTCGCCAATATCTACGCGGAAGCCGCCCTTGCCATTCAGGCGGCCCGCAAAGGCGAGAAGCCGGGCAAGGATGTGATCTTCCCGACGGTAAGGGACGGGCTTGTCGGCATGCAGTTCATCGAAGCCGCCGTTGCCTCTTCCAAGGCCGGCAACCAATGGACCAAGGTCGGATGAGCAAAGCTCCTTCCCCCGCGCCGGCGGAACCCGCCGGCAATATCCTGCTCGAGGCGACAAGCATCTCGAAATCCTTCGGGCCCGTCGAGGTGCTGCGGGATATCGGCCTTCAGTTGAAGCGGGGGGAGGTGCACGCCATCATCGGCGAGAACGGGGCCGGCAAGTCGACCCTGATGAAGATCCTGTCCGGCCATCTCGCGCCCTCAAAGGGCACGTTGCGGGTGAATGGGGAAAAGATCACCTTCACCGGCCCGGTCGATGCGGAAGAGCGCGGCATCGTTCTCGTCCATCAGGAGATCCTGCTCGCGCCCGACCTGACGGTCGCGCAGAACATCTATCTCGGGCGCGAGCTGCGCAAGGGCCTGGTGCTCGACGAGCGGGCCATGGCGGAAGGCGCGCACCGCGCGGTTCTCGACCTCGGCGCCGATATCGATCCGGGAACGGTGGTCCACCGCCTGTCGATCGCCCAGCGCCAGCTCGTCCAGATCGCCCGTGCCTTGCTTGTCCCGCACCAGATCGTCATCTTCGACGAGCCGACGGCCTCGCTCACCCCGGTCGAGACCAAGGCGCTCCTCAAGGTGATCGATGCGATCAAGGGAAAGGACGCGGCGATCCTCTATATTTCCCACCGGCTGCCCGAGGTGAAGACCATCGCCGACCGCATCACGGTTCTGCGTGACGGGCAACTGGTCGGCACCTATGAGGCGGCCGACCTCGAACCGGTGGACATGGCCCGCCTGATGGTCGGCCGCGACGTGTCGAAGCTCTATCCAGATCGCGCTGAAGTGAAGGCCGGCGAAACCGTTCTCGAAATCGAGAATATGAGCGTGCCGGGTTTCGTCAGAAATGCGAGTTTTTCGTTGAAGCGCGGCGAGATTCTCGGCTTTGCCGGGCTGATTGGCGCCGGCAGGACGGAGCTGCTGGAAGGTATCCTCGGGCTTCGTCCGGCCCATGGCACCGTTCGCCAGAACGGCAGCCCGGTACATTTCCGGAATGTCAACGAGAGCATGAAGGCAGGCATCGTCTATTTGAGCGAAGACCGCAAAGGCAAGGGCCTGCTGCTTGCGCAAAATCTGAAGATCAATCTCACCCTGGCCGGGCTCGACCGGTTCGTGCGCGGCCTGCTGATCGACCGCAAACGCGAGGATGAGGCGCTCGACCGGGCGGTCCGGGATTTCGATATCCGCACGCGCAGCCGCGATCTTCTCGCCGGCCAGCTTTCCGGCGGCAACCAGCAGAAGCTGCTGCTCGCCAAGATGATGCTGCTCGGCCCCGAGATCGTCGTGATCGACGAGCCGACGCGCGGCATCGATATAGGCACCAAGGAGCAGATCTATAAATTCATCAACGGCCTTGCAGCCGAGGGAAAGGCCGTTATCGTCATTTCGTCGGAAATGCCGGAGCTGATCGGCATTTGCGACCGCATCATCGTCATGCGGAATGGGGAGATCGCCGGGGAGGTTACGGGCGAGCACATGACGGAAGCTGAAATCGTCGTGCTCGCCACCGGCGCAACAATGAGGGAGGCCGCCCTGGTGGCGGAAAGTGCATGAGCAATACCACGGCAGCACAGACCGCCAGGCGATCCCTGGGCGACATCGATCTGCGGGCCGTCGCGCCTTTCGTTGCGCTGGCGGTGCTGTTCGCGTTCGGCGCCATGGTCAATCCGAATTTCGTCGGGATCGACAATCTGCTCAATGTCGTCACCCGCAGCGCCTTCATCGCCATCATCGCGGTGGGCGCGACATTCGTTATTTCGGCGGGCGGGCTCGATCTTTCCGTGGGCTCCATGTCGGCCTTCGTCGCCGGCACGATGATCCTCTTCCTCAACACCGGCTTGATCGCAAGCGATGTCGGGATGATCGCCGCCGCCATGCTGCTCGCCCTCGCAGTCGGCGCGCTGTGCGGGCTCGCCAACGGGCTGATAACCACATTGGGCCGGATAGAGCCGTTCATCGTGACGCTCGGCACGATGGGCATCTTCCGCGCGCTGACGATCTATCTGGCGGAGGGCGGGTCCATCGCCATCAAATCGCAGGAGCTGCGCGCCGCCTATCGCCCGGTTTATTTCAGCAATCTGCTCGGGGTGCCGATCCCCGTCATCGTCATCCTGGTGGTGGCGGTCGTTGGCGCCTTCATCTTCTACCGGACCCGCTTCGGCCGCCATGTCACGGCCGTCGGTTCCAACGAGGAGGTGGCGCGCTATTCCGGCATTTCGGTCAACCGGGTTCGCACATTGACCTATGTCATCCAGGGCCTCTGTGTGGCCACTGCCGTGCTCGTCTACGTGCCGAGGCTCGGCGCCGCCACGCCGACGACGGGACTGTTGTGGGAATTGCAGGCGATCACGGCCGTGGTCATCGGCGGCACCGCCCTGCGCGGTGGCGTCGGGCGTATATGGGGCACGATCTGCGGCGCGCTGATATTGGAGATGGTCGGCAACATCATGGTGCTTTCCGATCTCGTCAGCGAATATCTCATCGGCGCTGTTCAGGGGGCGATCATCATCATCGCCATGCTGATCCAGCGCTCGCTCGGGCGACGGTGAGTTCGAGTGCGGTCGTTGGATTGACGACCGCCGTGGAGGAGAGGCGGCAAAGGGGCCGGCCGCCATTCGTCAGAGAGGCCCTTGTTGAAAGCCGCATGATCTATCGAAAAATTTCGATTTTCAGGATCATGCTCTAGGGAGAGAGAGATGAGAAACATTTTGATGGGTTTGGCGGCCTTCGCGCTTGCGTCGGTTGCCATGGGGGCGCAGGCGCAGGACAAGCAAGTCAACATCGCCGTTTCCATTCCGGCCGCCGACCATGGCTGGACCGGCGGCGTGGTCTATCATGCCGAACGGGCGAAGAAGACGCTGGAAGCCCGCTATCCCGGGCTGAAGATCACGGTGAAGACCTCGCCGGATGGCGCCAGCCAGGCCAATGCGCTGGAGGATCTGACGGCACAGGGCATTGATGCGCTCGTCACCCTGCCGCACAATTCCGACGAGCTGACCGACCCGATCCGGCAGGTGAAGGAAAAGGGCATCTTCGTCACTGTCGTCGACCGGGCATTGTCCGACCAGACGATCCAGGACCTCTATGTCGCCGGCAACAACCCCGAGCTCGGCCGCGTCGCCGGCGAGTACATCAAGAAGGAGCTTGGCGGCAAGGGTGACGTCGTCGTCATCCGCGGCCTGCCGATCGTTATCGACGAGGAACGCCAGAAGGGCTTCGACGAGGCGATCCAGGGAAGCGACATCAATGTGCTCGATCGCCAGTTCGGCAACTGGTCGCGCGATGATGCCTTCAAGGTGATGCAGGACTATCTCGCCAAATACAAGAAGATCGACGCCGTCTGGTGCCAGGATGACGACATGGCCGTCGGCGTTCTCGAAGCCATCCAGCAGGCGAACCGTAGCGACATCAAATTCGTCGTCGGCGGCGCCGGCATGAAGGATATGATCAAGCGGGTCGCCGACGGCGACAGCATGATCCCGGTCGACGTGCTCTATCCGCCGGCAATGATCGCCACGGCCATGGAGCTGACGGCCGGCAACTTCCACGACCAGGTGCCGGTGCGCGGCAATTACATCCTCGATGCCACCCTGATCACCAAGGACAACGCCAACGAATTCTATTTCCCGGATTCGCCCTTCTGATCTGATCGCCCGAGAAACACAGAAACGCGGGATTTCCAATCCCGCGTTTTTCGTTGAGCCATCCGCATCGCTGGCAATATGCGGCAAATTGTCGTATCCTTATTCCACCTGCAGATTTCGGTCCCGTGGCTCCGGTTTCTCGCTTGGTGCCATTGGCGACCTTTTCCGCTCCGCTCAGAGCGAAATCGGGAGAAGCATTCATGGCTCAATTTCATGTCATTGCCGGTGCAAGTGATACCCCCGTCTATCCCGCGATACGCCGGATTGGCGTCGCCGATGTCATTGCCGCCCTTCGCCAGGGGTTCGATGATTTCTGGGACAAGCCTTCGCACTACGTCTTTCTTTGCCTGATCTACCCCATTGCCGGTCTCTTCATCGCCCGCTGGACATCTGGCGCCAACATGCTGCCGCTGCTCTATCCGCTGATGTCCGGCTTCGCGCTATTGGGACCGTTCGCCGCGATCGGCCTCTATGAGATCAGCCGCCGCCGGGAGCTGGGGCTCGATACCTCCTGGCGCCATGCTTTCGATGTGGTGCATTCCCCGGCCATCCCCTCCATTCTGGCCGTCGGCATCCTGCTCTTTGCGCTTTTCATCGCCTGGATTCTCACCGCACAGACCTTTTACCAGAACCTTTTCGGCCCTGCGGCGCCTCAGTCGATCGGCGGGTTCTTCAATCAGGTCTTCACCACGAATGAGGGCATGCGCCTGATCGTCTGGGGCAACCTCATCGGCTTCGTCTTTGCCCTTGTGGTGCTGTGCATCAGCGTCATCACGTTTCCCCTGCTGCTCGATCGCGATGTCGGCGCCTTTCCGGCGATCGTCACGTCGATCAGGTCCGTGCTGATCAATCCCGTCGCCATGGCGCTTTGGGGGTTGATCGTCGCGGGTCTGCTGGCGGTGGGCTTCGTGACCTTGTTCGCCGGCCTTGCGGTCGTGATCCCGGTGCTTGGCCATGCGACTTGGCATCTCTATCGCCGGATCGTGCCGCCTGAGCCCTCGATGCAGACAGGAGAGGCCCGCAGAGCTATGGCCTGAGCGCCCATATCCGGTGCGGTGCCACCCTTAGGGTGCCGCACCGAAGAACATCGTCCGCGTCAGGACGGTATAGTTCGATTCCGATACCATGATCGCCACGAACACCAGCACCAGCAGGGGCGGAAGCAGGATCGCATAGGTCAGCGCCAGCCTCTCCCATGCCATATGCATGAAGATCGCCACGATCAGCCCCGCTTTCAGCATCATGAAAACGAGGATCAGCGACCATCTGAGATAGCCCTGAAGCTCGAGATAATCGACGAGATAGGAGAGGGCGCTGAGGACGAAGAGCAGCCCCCAGACCACGAGATAGAGCTTGATCGGGTGCTGCTGCTGTTCGGCATGCGTGGCTGTTTGCGCCATGACTTGACCTCACCACAGATAGAAGAAAGCGAAGATGAATACCCAGACGAGATCGACGAAGTGCCAATAGAGGCCGAGGATCTCGACGATCTCGTAATTGCCCTTGCGGCTGGTGAAGAAGCCGCGCCTTTCTACGTCGAAATCCCCGCGCAGCACCTTGCGGGCGATGATCAGGAGGAAGATGACGCCGAAGGTGACATGGGTGCCGTGGAAGCCGGTGATCATGAAGAAGGACGAGCCGAACTGCGCCGCGCCCCATGGATTGCCCCATGGGCGCACGCCTTCCGTGATCAGCTTGGTCCATTCGAAGGCTTGCATGCCGACGAATGTCGCGCCGAAGAGCGCCGTCACCAGCAACAGGGCCGCTGTCTTGCGGCGGTCGCGGCGATAGCCGAAATTGACCGCCATCGCCATCGTCCCGCTGCTCGAGATCAGCACGAAGGTCATGATGGCGATCAGGATCAGCGGTATTTCGTGGCCGGCGATCGTCAGCGCGAAGACCTCGCTGGGATTGGGCCAGGGCACGACCGTCGACATCCGCGCCGTCATGTAGGCGATCAGGAAACAGCCGAAGACGAAGGTGTCGCTCAGGAGGAATATCCACATCATGGCCTTGCCCCAGGAGACGCTCTTGAACGTCCGCTGGTCTGAGGCCCAGTCGGCGGCAACGCCGCGCAGGCCCCCGGGCCGGGGGAGAAGGCCGCTGGTCTGTGTTTGCGTGGTTTCGGTCATCTCCACCCCCTCAGGTGAGCAGTTGACGGCAGATATCGATGAAATCGTTGGCCCAGCCCGCGAACAGGGCGAAGAGGATCAGCCAGACGAGCAGCATGAAATGCCAATAGATGGCGCAAAGCTCGACGCTGAGGCGCAGCCCGCTGGGCTCTGCACCGTTCCAGGCCTTCCAGGTCGTCCGGCTCAAGACGGCGAGCCCGCCGATGATATGCAGGCCGTGCAGACCGGTGATCATGTAGAAGAAGCTGTTCGCCGGATTATTGGTAAGGAGGTAACCCGCCGCCGCCAGTTCCCGCCACGCCAGGACCTGTCCGATCAGAAACAGCACGGCCGTCGCGAGCGCCGCCAACAGGGCCACTCTTGTCGCCTCGCCGCGATTTTCCCTTGTCTCGGCCTTCGTCCAATGCAGCGCGACGCTGCTTGCCGCAAGCGCGGCCGTGTTCACCCAGAGCAGATTGGGGATCGGGACCGACCACCAGTCCGCCGTGTCCATCCGCATGAAATAGGCGCTGATGAGAAGCGAAAACAAAGCACCGACGACGGCAAGGAATACGTAGAGGCCGATCTTTTCCGTTGCCGGCGCCGAGCTGCTCCCATCGGGAACGTCGCCGGCGCGACCCACCTCCAGCCAGGGCTTCGATGTCAGCCTCTGCTGCGCCATCCACCAGGTGATGATGACGGCGATCCCTGCCATGAAGATGAGGATGACGCTCATGCCAGCGCTCCTCTCGATAGCCGGTCGGGCGCCGGCTGGTTCTGCGGGATGAAATCCTCCGCCGCACCCGGAACGCTGTAATCATAGGCCCAGCGATAGACGACCGGCAGCTCCTTGCCCCAATTGCCGTGGACGGGTGGGGTCTGTGGTGTCTGCCATTCGAGTGTCGTCGCCCGCCACGGATTGCCGCCAGCGGGCTTGCCCTTCCTCAGGCTCCAGGCCAGGTTGAACAGGAAGACGATCTGCGCGGCGCCCACCACCAGCGCCATGACCGTGATGAAGATGTTCAGCATGTGCGCCGACGGCGGATTGAAGATCGTTTCGCCCATCTCGTGGTAGCGGCGCGGCACGCCCATCAGCCCGAGATAATGCATGGGAAAGAAGATCGCATAGGCGCCGAGGAAGGTGATCCAGAAATGGATCTGGCCCATCGTCTCGTTCAGCATGCGGCCGGTGATCTTGGGATACCAGTGATAGATCGCCCCGAAAATCACCATGATCGGCGCGATGCCCATCACCATGTGAAAATGCGCGACCACGAACATCGTGTCGGAAAGCGGCACGTCGACCACGACATTGCCGAGGAACAGGCCCGTCAGCCCGCCATTGACGAAGGTGACGATGAAAGCCAGGGCAAACAGCATCGGCAGCGTCAGGTGAATGTCTCCCCGCCAGAGCGTCAGCACCCAATTATAGACCTTTATGGCGGTGGGTACGGCGATGATCAGCGTCGTCGTGGCGAAGAAGAAGCCGAAGGCCGGGTTCATGCCGCTGACATACATGTGATGCGCCCAGACGATGAAGCTCAGCCCGCCGATGATCACGATCGCCCACACCATCATCCGGTAGCCGAAGATGTTCTTGCGCGCATGGGTGCTGATCAGGTCTGAGACGATGCCGAAGGCCGGCAGCGCGACGATATAGACTTCCGGATGGCCGAAGAACCAGAACAGGTGCTGGAACAGGAGCGGACTGCCGCCCTGATGCGGCAGGAGAGTGCCCATTTCGACGAGGGCCGGCATGAAGAAGCTCGTCCCGAGCACCCGATCGAACAGCATCATGACGGCGGCCACGAAGAGGGCGGGGAAGGCGAGCAGCGCCATCACGGTGGCGGTGAAGATGCCCCATATCGTCAGCGGCATCCGCATCAGCGTCATGCCGCGCGTGCGCGCTTGCAAGACGGTAACCACATAGTTCAATCCGCCCATGGTGAAGCCGATGATGAACAGGATCAGCGAGGACAGCATCAGGATGATGCCCCAGTCCTGCCCGCCCGGCGTGCCGGAGAGGACTGCCTGCGGCGGGTAGAGCGTCCAGCCGGCGCCCGTCGGTCCGCCGGGCGCGAAAAAGCTGGCGGCGAGCACCAGAACGGCGAGCAGATAGACCCAGTAGCTCAGCATGTTGGCATAGGGGAACACCATGTCCCGCGCGCCGATCATCAGCGGGATCAGATAGTTGCCGAACCCGCCGAGAAACAGCGCCGTCAGGAGGTAGATCACCATGATCATCCCATGCATGGTGATGAACTGGTAATAACGCTCTGCGTCGATAAAGGTGAAAGCGCCGGGAAATGCCAGTTGCAGGCGCATCAGCCAGGAAAGCACCAGCGCCACCAGCCCGATCGCTATGGCGGTCAGGGAATATTGGATGGCGATGATCTTAGCATCCTGGCTGAAGACATATTTCGTCCACCAGCTCTTGGGATGGTAAAGCTCCATGTCTTCGGTTTCGGCAGGCGGAATGGCTGTGCCTATGCCGGATTGGATCTCGACCATCTCTGACCTCCCTGTGCTTTATCCGCCCTCGTCCTCCCGGCGGCCGCGCAAGCTCAATTCTCCGCCGTCTGCACGTCCTCTCCGGATGCCATCAGCTGAGAGAATGTCGGCTGTTCCTGCAGCCATGCCTGGTAATCGGCTTCCTCCTCGACCACCACTGTGCCGCGCATCTGCGGATGCCCGACGCCGCAAAGTTCGGCGCAGAGGATTTCAAAGGTTCCCGTCCGCGTGGGCGTGAACCAGAAATAGGTTTCCATCCCCGGAACCATGTCCATCTTGGCCCGGAACTCCGGCACATAGAAATTGTGCAGGACGTCGACGGAGCGCAGCAGCACCTTCACGGGCTTGCCGACCGGCAGGTGCAGCTCTCCGCCCTCTATGATGATGTCGTCGAGACTATTGGGGTCGTTCTTGTTGAGGCCTAGGGCATTGTCCGCCGCAATGCTGCCGGTCGCGGCTGTTCCGAGCTTTCCGTTGCTTCCGGGTAGCCGGAAGCTCCAGAGCCATTGCTGGCCGACGACCTCGACGTCGGTGGCATGGTCGGGAACCGTGATGAACCGGTTCCACACGAAGAGCCCCGGCGCCAGCATCGCCGCGACGCCTATGGCCGTCACCGTCGCCAGCCACCACTCCAGCTTCCGGTTCTCCGGTTCATAGGCGGCGCGATTTCCCGCCCTGTGCCTGAAACGCAGGACGCAATAGGCCATGAACAGCACCACCGCGACGAACACGACGCCGGTGATCCAGAATGTGATGATGATCGTGTCGTCTATATAGCCCCAGTTGGACGCGATAGGCGTCCACCACCACGGACTGAAAAAATGGAACAGGACGGACCCGACCGCCAGCACCACCAGAACCACGACTACAGCCATTTCTTGCCCCTCCCTGCCGTGGATCGGCTGCGGACACGAACCTGCACTCTGTAGAAAATTCCATGATTACTATGTCATGAACGACAAATTCAGGCAATCAGCCTTGCCGGTTATGCTCGGCGGAGCTGAAAGGAGGCGTCGAACGGTAAGCGGATGAGCGGCGCCGGCTAACGCTTGGCCTCCTCGGATTCGACCTGGTCCCGCTGCAGGAATTGCTGGGTGGTGACGGCAAAATGATCGGCGAGCCATCCGGCCATGGCTTCCTCTTCCCGCAGGATCTCCTCGCAGATATTCTTGGTGGCGAGGTCGCCGACATAATCCGTCGCTGCGATCAATATGCGGTAGCTGGCGATCTCCATCTGCTCGAACGTGTAGTTCGCGAGCGCGCCTTTCACCACTTCGTCGCCGACCCATATGCCGCCCAGGGTCTGCGCCATGGCCATCAGCTTGCCGGTCGTATCCTTGATGGTCGAAGTCCCTGCGCCGCGGCGCTCGAGGCAGCCTTGAATGAGTTCGGCATGTTTCTTCGTCTCGTCTATATGGTCGTTGATGCGCGCACGCAGTTCGGGATAGTTTTCCAGCCGCAGCAACTGGGCGTTCAGCATGGTAACCGCCTGCTCCTCCATTGCATGCGCATCGCGAAGCCAATAGTTTATCATGTTGTCGGAGCGTGCCATCATTTAACTCCCATCTTGAAACCTTCTGCCGGCTTCCGCTCGCCTCGCCGCCGTTCAGTGCGAGGTTTCGATCTCTCCGGCGCGTTCAGATAAAGGACGAGAATCCCGAGCCCCAGAGATGCGCACAGGGCCAGCCCGATTCCGATCACATAAAGAAACGCTTCGAGTTGGGTCACGATTCCTGCCGCTCCTTGATGCATGCTCGTGCATGGACGCGATTTGATCGACTAACGGCTTCACGCATGGATTGTTCCTGTCGGGCACGGCAATCCGGCAGCACGGGGTATTTGCAAATTGGAAAGCCGCCGGCCTTATGCTTGTGCCGGTTTCGGGGTTCTGACCTTGGACGATCTGACCGGCTGGGCGCGGACGCGATGGCTCGAAATGCGCATTGTCATGGAATGTTTCAGGAACATGCCAATTCCGGATTTGTTGGAAGGGCTGATATCGAAAGGGAGCGCGTCGCATGAAGCAAAAGCAAAAAGACAATGATGACGAAGGTGCAACGCCGTTCGAGCAACTCGATGAGGAATTGCGTCATTTCGGCGAGTATATCGCCAGGCTTCCGGTCTCCGCCGAGACCCGCCGCCTATGGGAGCAGCTGCAGTTTCAGTTGGTCCGTCAACTCGAGAAGCGGAAAGAAAAAGATAACGACGAGAAATGAATGAGCGCCGCTTTGTTCAGAATCTTCCCTGCTGCGGCGTTTCAAGTATGGAATGGCGGCTTTCCCCCCCGAGCTTTTCCAGAAGCTGAGCTTTCCCGCGGTTCAACCGGCTCTTGATGGTGCCGATCGCGCAGCCGCAGATTTCGGCGGCCTCCTCATAACTGCTCCCCATCACGGAAACGAGGATGATCACCTCCCGCATCTCCGGATGGATTTCGTGCAGCGCATCCTGCAATTCCCTGGCTCTCGACACCCATTCCTGATTGGCGCTTGTGCTGCAGTTCTCAGAAATACAACGTTCGGATCCCGTCACCTCCCTAAGTTTTAATCTTACAGCCGTATTGTAAGTATTGCGCATGATGGTGAATAGCCATGATTTCATGCTTGTTCCTGGAGTAAACTGATGAATACTTCCAAGCGCTTTCCTCAGTGTTTCCTGCACAAGATCGTCTGCGTCATCAGGGTTTTTGAAGAAAGTCCGGGAAAAAGCTCTTAAAGCAGGCAGGATGGACGCCATCTGATCTTTTAAATCGTTTGCAACGTGATCCGGCTGGCGTTCGCTGACGGCTTGCATTGGACGCTCCTGTGAGATCAAGAGAAATTTATTTTTGATCGGGAGAGAACGTCACGGAAGGTTCTAGGTTCCGCCGCCGCGGCTTTTTTGTCCCTGGAGCGGATTTTCGTGAAATCTGTGTCAGTTGGACGGGCTTGGCATCTGTTGCTCGTCGCCGTCCTTCGGCGTCTCCGGCACCGGTCCGCCTGTCCCCGTATCCGGATTCCTGTCGGTCTGCACCTCGGGATTGGGCTCCGTCGTCTCGCTCGTGCGGTCCTGCGGCTCGTTATTGCAGCCAGCCATGAGAGGGAGCAGAACGGCGAGAACGGCAGTAATGGTCGGTTTCATATCCATCTCCCGACGAAGTGCATCGGTCAGCGTTGTCGGTACCTAACGTCTCGTCCCGCAAAGCGTTCCTCGATCTGCAAATCCACCTGGGCGTGGGTGCCGCCATCGGCGACGAAGGGAACAAACGCACCGCAATCCACTTGTGAGTCATGCGCTTAGCAACGGCCCATGGAGCTGCCATGAAGAACGTCGTTCTTTCCCATGCGGGCGATCAATCGCCTCACAAGCTTGCAACCCTGGTGAGTCTTGGCCGCAGGATCGCCGAAATAAAGGGCTGCGCTTTTCTGGAGGCGGCTTCCCCGGCCGCGTTCGGAATGATGGCCGATTGCTATTACGTCCCGCTCGAGACCATAGCGCTCGAAGAATGCATCGGCCGGGAGGCCGTTTTCGGTTGCCATGATCTGTTCGGCGGTATCGTGCCGCACGCCTTCATGGCGACAAAGGTCATCACCCATCCGCTGGCGGCCGACGCCACCCACGCGCCGGAGAGCTGGCGGAACGAGTTTTGCGATCGGGTTCAAGGGATCGTGTTGGAGGGCTTCTCCGTCTTCACCGCGAAAGACCTGATCCGCGCGGCCGAGCATTTGCTGTCCAAAGGGCGCGTCAGGATCAAGTCGGCGCTGGCCGATGGAGGCCACGGTCAGACCGTGATCGCCGACAAGAAAACCCTCCATGGCTTCGTCGATCTTCTGGAGCCGACAAAGCTGACGGGCGGTTATGTGGTCGAGGAGGACATGGAGGAGGTCACGACCTATAGCGTTGGCCAGGTCGTCATCGACGATATCAGCATTTCCTATTTCGGCACCCAGAGGACGACCACCGACAACCGCAATCGGCCCGCCTATGGCGGGACGCGCTTCTGCGCGGTTCGCGGCAACTGGTCCGATTTGACGGATTGGCTGAAGGATGCGGCGGCCAAACGCATCGTCAGGGCGGGAAAGCTCTATGACGACCTCGCACAGGATGTTCTGCAGCTCGTTGCCTCGCGGAAGAATTACGACGTCCTCGTTGGGACGGACAGCCGCGGCAAACGGAAAATAGGCGTTCTGGAACAATCCTGGCGTTTGGGTGGAGCGACAAGCGCCGAACTGCTTGCCCTCGAGGCATTGAAGGAGACCCCGTCGCTCGCCGCCGTGGAGGCCTCTTCATATGAGGTGTACGGACGCACGGAGCCCTCCACCCGGGCCGATCTCATTTGCTTTGCGGGAGAGGATCCACAGGAAGGACCAATGACGAAATACGCAAGATTGGAGGCACGATATCATGTTTAGCAGACAGGTCTCGATAGGAGTGAACCACGAGGAAATTCTTGGAACATTCGCCCTGCCGAAGACGGGAACGCCCGGTGTTCTTTTCCTGCACGGCTGGGCCGGCAGCCAGGAGCGCGACATGGAACGCGCGCAGGATATAGCGGCCCTCGGCTGCATCTGCTTCACCTTCGACATGCGCGGCCATGCCGGCACGCGTTCCCAGCTCCGATCGGTGACGAGGAGCGATAATCTCAGCGATGTCCTTGCCGCCTACGACGTGCTGGCGTCGCACCCGTCCGTCGACCCGGATTCGATTGCCGTCGTGGGCAGCAGCTACGGCGGCTATCTCGCCTCCATTCTGACATCGCAGCGGCCGGTCCGCTGGCTGGCCCTGCGGGTGCCGGCCCTCTACAGGGACCAGAACTGGGATGTGCCCAAGGCATTGCTGAACCGGGAGGATCTCGCGCGCTACCGGTCGTCGGTGATCCCGGCCGAAGAAAACAGGGCGCTGCGCAACTGCCACTCGTTCAAGGGCGACGTCCTGATCGTCTCGTCGGAAAATGACGAGATCATTCCCTTCACCGTCATCGCCAGCTATCGGGCAGCCTTTCTCTATGCCCGCTCTCTCACCTCCCGTGTGATAGAGGGCGCGGATCACGCCCTCAGCACTCCCGAATGCCAGCAGGCCTATGATTTTCTGCTGCTGCGCTGGTTGCGCGAGATGATCCTCGGCGCCCGTTGAGCGATGCCCGACCGGATCGGCGGGGTTCTTCGCCGCCGGAGCGGATGTTTTTCTTCTTTCCTCCGGAACTGCTTTGGCCTGCGAAGAGTTAATCGACCTTGAGGGTCTATTGGGAAGAAGCTGTCGTGGAGCGTCTGGTCATCATATCCAATCGTGTCGCCGAAATCGGCGAGAAAACACAGATAGGGGGGCTTGCAGTCGGAATAGCCGATGCGCTGAGGCGGGGTGAAGGCTTGTGGGTGGGATGGAATGGCTGCGTCAGCGGCAATGGCGATTATCCGCCACCCCGGCGCAGGAATCATAAGACAGTAACGACGCTCACCTTCTCGCTGACGAAACAGGAACACGAGAACTACTATCTCGGCTTTTCGAACTGCGTTCTGTGGCCTTCCTTCCACTACCGCCTTGATCTCATAGAGTTCAGCGAGGATTTTGCCCAAGCCTATGCCGCCGTCAACAGGCGGTTCGCCGAGATCGCCTTTCCTGAACTCAGGGATGATGACCTCATATGGGTTCACGATTATCATCTGATCGGCGTCGCCCGCGAATTGCGCAGGCTTGGGAGCAATCACAAGATCGGTTTTTTCCTCCACATTCCTTTTCCCTCCGCCGAAATCTTCTCCGCCGTTCCGCGGCACGAATGGCTGCGCAACTGTCTTCTGGAATTCGATCTGATCGGCTTTCAAACCGAAAGGGATTTGGAAAATTTCCGCTATTATCTCGTGGAGAATTCCGATGTGGAGTTCATTTCCGACGATCTCGTCAGGACTTCCGGCCGCACCATCAGGATAGGCGCATTCCCCATCGGCATCGATGTGGCGCAATTCTGCGAAATGGCGGAGAAGATCGATGACGCGGTGGAGCTGGAGCGAATGCGGCGTGACGTGCTGGGACGCGTCCAGATGATCTCCGCCGACCGGCTCGATTATTCGAAGGGGCTTATCGAGCGCACCCGGGCCTTCCTGGAATTCCTGAACATCTATCCCGAGTATCGGGGATGTGCGGAATATCTCCAGATTGCCTCTCCCTCGCGGGAGGCTGTTCCGGCCTATACCGAGATAAAGGCCGAACTGGAGCAACTGGCGGGAGCGGTCAACGGGAAATATGCCGAGTTCAACTGGTCTCCCGTCCAATATATCAATCGCAGCATTCCGCGCGACAAGCTCGCCTGCCTTTTCCGCGCCAGCCGCATCGGGCTGATAACGCCGTTGCGTGACGGCATGAATCTGGTGGCGAAGGAATATGTCGCGGCGCAGGACCCCGGTGATCCCGGCGTCCTTATCCTGTCGAAATTTGCAGGTGCCGCCGAACAGCTGCGGGAAGCGCTCGTCGTCAACCCCTATGATGCGGGCGAAATCGCCGCCGCGATGAAGCGGGCGGTCACCATGCCGCTACAGGAGCGCAGGGAACGGCATCGCAGGCTGCTCGATCGGATATGCAGCAACGATGCGCACTGGTGGCAGACCACATTCCTTGAAGCGCTGAGAAAGGCGCCCTACGGCTTTTCAAGAATGATGCGGGATGTGGGACGCGCGGAAAGCAATGCATATACGGTAGCCGGCTGAAGCCGGGCTCCGTTCCAGATCCCGGAGGGCCGGCGGCTATTTCCTCGGCTTGCCAGGGATGCCCGTGGAAACGACGGAAACCGGGTCGCTACCGGGGAACGTATCTTCCAGACCTTCCTGCAATTGCTCTTCCAGTTCGGCCGGATCTTCCGTTCGCTCATCCGATCGTCCGCCGCCCTTCTTGTCCAGATCGCCAGCCGTGTCGGCATTCACCAGTTCCGCCAGAATCAGGGTCGCTTTCGAGATCAGGCGGTCGCGATCTGAAGAGCCCATATCCTCGTCATGGGCAAAACGCACGGTAACCCGCTCGCCTCTCGTGCCGATGAACTCCACTGAAGGTGCCTGGTCGGGCGTCGAAGCCGGCAGGATCCGCGTCTCGCGCAATTGCATCGCATTCTCCCTTTCTCTGGAACAGACCCATGAAAACCGCTGGGAGAACATTTGGTTCCTCCACACCACACAGTGTAGCACCTCTCTTGAGCCTAACCCAGTTCCTTGATCGACTTGGCTTCGGCCTCCAATATATCGGCAACGTCCTTCAACGGCATGTGCGTTGCCATCAGGTTTATCGCGCACTCCAGAAATCCGATGGAGGAGCGGCGCAGATAGACCTCCGTCTGCTGTCGCGACATATCGTTCAACTCATCGAGCTTTTTTCTATTCCATTTATCTGCGTCCATGATGGCTCCTCAAGGGCGGTCTCGTCGATCGCTGGCAACCGGCGCCGGTCCTGCTTTTCTGAACTTCTTATGACGGCTGTCTAACCCCCTGCGTCCGGCAAAGTTCCGGTTAATTCATCCAAACGAACGAGGAATATTTCGGGGAACGTTTGGCAGGTCTGTTTCGTTACCAAGGCGCATGAATTGAAGGCTTTGGTCTGAGACCGAGGAAAGGAGACTTGCCATGCTTACGAAACTTTTGGGAAGTGCAGCGGCTATCGCGATGCTGTCGACAGTATCCTTTGCCCAGAGCACCGACACACTGACGCCCCAGGCTCAACCGGAACCGCCGGCACAAACCAGGGAGGTTTTCCAGTATCCGCCCGAGGTAGCGCCCAAGGTTGATCCCAACCAGAACTTCTCAGCGGTTGAAGGCCAGGTGCTGGCATCAGGCGTGATCGGAACCGGCGTTTTTGCCGGACCTGAAAACGACGCTCAGAGGATCGGCAATATCAACGATATCATCATCGGCCAGAACGGCGTCGCTGAGGCCGTTGTTATCGGTGTCGGGGGGTTCCTCGGCATTGGCGAGAAGAATGTCGCCGTAGGCTTTGATCGACTTGATCTGGCCACGCAGGGCGATGGAGATCGCTGGTTCGTCGCCAAGGTAACGAAGGAACAGCTGGAACAGGCGCCGGCCTTTGAACGGTCGGAGATGTTCACCGGCGGCATCGCCGATCCTGATAAGGCAAACAAGAACCAGCAGGACGAAACTATGCCCGGCAATACTCCCGAGGAGAGTAGCCCTGCCGCACCGGCACCGGCACCGACGACACCGAACCCCTCGGCCCAATAAGGGCCTCATAGAACGACCAAGCTTCTAAGGAAGGTTTGATCCGTTCGGGGGGCCGCGTCAGGGATTTCGATCCCTGGCGTGGTCTGCCTTCCGTTCGAAGGGAACGATCTTGCTCGACACGGAAACGATAAGCGCGGCCGATCAGCTGCATGATGGGACGCGCGAAGAAAAACTCCGGAAACTCTCACGCCAGGCGGAGCATTGCACGCGTTGCGATCTCTACGAGAATGCGACCCAGACGGTCTTCGGGGAGGGAATGACCGATGCGTCGCTTTTCTTCATCGGGGAGCAGCCGGGCGACAAGGAGGATATCGCCGGCGCTCCCTTCGTCGGGCCTGCCGGCAACATCTTCAACAAATGCCTGGAAGAAGCAGGCATCGACAGGTCCGAGTGCTATGTCACCAATGCGGTCAAGCACTTCAAGTTTCGGCTCAGAGGCAAGCGTCGCATGCACCAGCGTCCCAACGCCGGCGAGGTCCAGGCCTGCCGATGGTGGCTCAATGGCGAGCTGGATCTCGTCCGCCCGCACCTGATCGTCGCCCTGGGCGCCACGGCGGCCAATTCGATCGCCCCGCGCAAGTTCAAGGTCATGCGCGACAGGGGCACCATCCTTCCTTTCGATGAGGAATATGCCCTGCTCCTCACCGTCCATCCCTCCTATCTCCTGCGCGTGCGCGACGACATGGCCCTTCAGCGCGAGCTGTTCGTCCGCGACCTCCGGACGGCCGCGCAATTCGTGCATGAAGCCGCGAAGGAGAGCAGGCGGAACACCGGAACAAACGGTGCGGGACGCCGTTGAATATGCGGCCGTCCATGCGGCCATTCATTTCAGCATCGGATATGAATGATGGAACAGTTGAAGATTTTCCGGCTGGTCCCGATCGCGGAGGCGAACGATCCGCGCTGGGACAATTCGCCTTATCAGGGCGAAGTCGTCGTGCGGGCGCGATCCCCGGCGGATGCGCGGCTCGTCGCTTCTGAGGCAGAACGCGATTTTCTCGATATCGGCGCCAAGCTGAGCGACGATGCCTCGACCCGGACCTGGAGCGCCTTTCGGGACGACAAGCTCTATACCGTGATCGAGAACGAAAGCGGCGCTTTTCCGACTGAGGGCCCGCGTAAAATCCTCCAGGGCAGAATTGATCCCGATGTGGTGAAATCCCTGCAGATGTGAGCGATGGGCAACAAGACCCATCAAAGGCGAAGTCGGATGCTACTCATCACCGTATAATTTCCGTGTTGCCTGATCACGGGCTTCCCGCTCGTCCCTCCGCAGCCTTCGGGCCTTCATCATCCCATAGGCGATCAGTGCGCCGAGAAGAACGGGGCCGCCCGCCACGATGAGGAACCACAGGAAGTTTTCAGGCATGATCGTCTCCCTCCGTCAGCTCACTCGAAACTCACCTGCTTGGGGTCGAATGCCGCATGGCCCTTCAGCGAAGCGACGGCTGGATTGGGATCGTCATAGGTCCAGACCGCATTCTCGGCGGCCTGCCCTTGCCCGACAATCCGCCAATAGCTGGCGATGCCTTTTCGCGGACATTCCGTCCGCTTGTCCGTTTTCTGCATATAGACGAAATAGACGTCCTCGAAGGGGATGTAGAGCACCGGATCGTGACCGGGTTCATACAATTCCCTTGCCCGCTCCGTCGAGGCGACGACCACGTCGAGAAAGCGCACCGTGACCGGTCCCTGATGGGCCCTTATCGTCATTCTGTCCGTCGTTTGGGGATCTGTCATCTTGCGGCCCTCCATTGTTGCCGGCGCCGTTATTCCTCTAATTCGGGCGGCTGCGAATAGTTCCGGTCTTTCCCTCTGGCCTCATTGAAACGCGCCCGGGCCTCGTCGACGATCAACCTGAATTCGCGCATCATGGCGGCTTCCGCCGCGAAAGCGCGCGTCGGCAGAACGCCGGGATCTTCCTGCTGGTTCTGGAACGTCGCCCTTTCCTCCAGCTCGTTCCAGAGCGCATCACCCGCGCCTTCCCGCCGGGCGAGGATCGCAAGCATGAAGCCCAGCACCTCGCGCTGGGCGATCAGCCGCCCCTCGATTTCTTCATGTGTGATTTCGGTCATTGCTGGTTCCCCTTTCGGCTGCCGGATCAACGTGCGGGCGGCTTCCATGTTCCCGTTTTCGCCGGCATGGAACCCGCCGCACCCTTTCCCGTTTGCTTCCTGCGGCAGCTTCAGCTTCGGAGGATTACGTGCTCAAGGCAACGGAAATCGGTGAGAATGAATATGTGGATGCCGAGGCGGCTGCGCGCGCCGCCTCCCTTGTCTATTGCAGCGATATGGAGCCGGGCATCCGGCGCAGGCACGCCGGAAAAGGCTTCTGGTATATCAGGGCCGACGGCGGCAAGGTGACCGACGAGAAGACGCTGAAGCGCATCAAAGCCCTTGCCATCCCGCCGGCCTGGACCGATGTCTGGATTTCCCCGGCCAGCAATGGCCATATCCAGGCCACGGGCCGCGACGCCCGCGGACGCAAGCAATATCGCTACCACCCCCGCTGGACCGTCTATCGCGACGAGGTGAAGTTTTCGAGCCTCGCCGCCTTTGCCCGGTCGCTGCCGAAGCTGCGCGAGCAGATTGACTGCGACCTGCGCCGGCATGGCGTGCCGCGCGAACGTGTGCTTGCCGCGGCAGTCTGGCTGCTCGACCGCGCCATGATCCGCATAGGCAACCCATCCTATGCCAGGGAAAACAACAGCTTCGGCCTCACCACCTTGCGCGAGCGGCATGTGGAGCTGGAAGGCTCGACGCTTCGGCTGCAGTTCAGCGGCAAATCGGGGAAGGAGTGGAAGCTCAGGATCACCGATCGCCGTATCGCAAGGGTGATACGGGCTCTCCAGGATTTGCCGGACCAGCGGCTTTTCCAATATCTGGACGATGACGGAAATCGCCATTCGGTGGCATCGCAGGACGTCAACGACTATATCCGCGAGGCCGCCGGCACGCCCTTCAGCTCCAAGCATTTCAGGACATGGGGCGGTACGGTGAGGGCGGCCGGCCTCTTTGCTGAGGCGGAGGTGCCGGAGACGAAACGCCAGCGCGCTCGGGTGATGAACGGCATCATCGACCAGGTCGCGGCAAAACTCGGCAACACCCGCACCATCTGCCGCGAGTGCTATATCCATCCCTCTGTGATGACCGCCTGGGAGGATGGCCGGCTCGCCCGCGAACTGGACGCGATCCGCCGCCGCATGCGCAAGCCGGCGGAGGGGTTCCCCCCGGAGGAGGCGATCGTGCTGCGCTGGCTCGAACGCCCGGAGAACAATCACATCACATGAGCGTAGACCGCCCATAGATGCGGTCGAGAACGGCCGCGACCTTCACATAATCCTCGGCCGAGGGCGAAAAGCCGGAACCGGCTGCAAGACGCCGCGCCCAGTCCACAGCGGCCACACCGCCCCAGGCGTCGGGCGGGCTGATCAGTGTCTCCCGGCTCGTGCCGGTGAACCGTTCGGCTTTGAAATCATAGAAGGAGCCGCCGACATTCGAGAAGGCGAGGGCGCCGCTCCGACCGTAGAAAGTGGCCGAGATTTCCGCGTCGCATCCGGCGTGGAGCCGCCAGGAGCAGGCGATCCGCGCCATCGCCCCCGTCTCGAATTCGAGCGTCGCCACGGCATAATCCTCGACCCGCTCGGGATTGACGCCAAGACGTTCCCCCTCCGAGAAGAGACTGCCCGAAACCTGCGTCACTGGGGGGAAATCCAGCGCCCACAGCGCGAGGTCGACAAGATGGATGCCGAGATCCATCACGCAGCCGCCGCCCGAAAGCTCGGGCTGGTAGAACCACGGCTTGTCCGGGCCATAGGCATTGTGGAAGACGAGTTCCGCCGCGTACACTGGTCCTATCTCGCCGCTCTCGATACTGTCGCGGACGCATCGCATCGCCTCGGTAAAACGATAGGAAAGGTCCACCCCCAGAAGCAGGTCCGCCTCCCGCGCCGTCCTGACCACTTCCTTGACTTCGGTTGCCCTGCGGCCGAGCGGCTTCTGGCAGAACACCGCCGCGCCCCGTTTCAGGGCCTCGACCGACTGCGCGGCGTGCAGCGCGCTGGGGGTTGCGATCACCACCCCGTCCAGCTCGAGCTCCAACAGTTCGTCGAGCGATGAAACCGTTTCCGCATAGGGAGCCATCTCTTGGGCGGCCGCCGTCATCTCCGGTGATGGATCGGCGATCGCCACCGCTTCGGCATAGCCCGAGGCCAGGATCGTCTCCATGCGCTGGCGGCCGATCCACCCGACGCCGAGAAAGCCAAGCCGGGGCCGCTTGAGGGCCGGATCCAGTCGCTGTATCTGGTCGAGCACCGTCATTGCATCGTCACCAGCGCTTTCATGAAACCGTCCGGGCGATCCCTTGTCGCATTCAGCGCCTCATCGAGACGCGACAGGGGAAAACGATGCGTGTAAAGCGGCAGCGGATCGAGCGCCCCGGAAGCCACCGCCTCGACCGCCTCGCGCATGCCCCGGATATAGACCGCGGGGTCGCGCTCATGCGCGTTGATGACGTCGAGGCCGCGCCAATTCCAGAGCTGCATGTTGATCTGCCGTGGGCCGTCCTGGTGATAGCCGGCGATGATCAGCCGGCCACGCTCCCTTGTGATCTCGGCGGCGAGATCGAACGGCCACTGTTTTCCCGTCGCCTCAATGACGCGGTCGCAGAAGAGGCCGCCCGTCAGCGCTTTCACCTTGTCGATCACCGCATGATGGTTGTCGAGCGCGATCACCTCGCTGGCGCCCATCCGCTTCGCCACATCAAGGGCGAAGCCGCGCCTGGAAAGGGCGATGACATGGGCGCCCGCCCCGACCATGAGGCGGCAGAGCAGTGCGCCGATGAAACCCGTACCGACGATCGCCACCATTTGTCCCGGCTGGATATCGCTGCGGCGGAAGATATTCATCGCGCAGCCCAGCGGTTCGCCGGGGAAGGGCTGATCGGCCATTTCGGGCGGTATCTTCACCACCGCCTCGGCGTCGCCGACGTCATATTCGGCATAGCTATGATGGAAGAGGGCCGCGACCCGGTCGCCTTCCCTGACCGTGTCGACCTCAGGACCGACGGCATCGACGATGCCCCAGCCTTCATGGCCGAGGCCGCCGGGCTCGGTCGGAAACTGCATCCATTCCGGCCCGGCCCAGGGCACCAGGTTCGAGGCGCATACGCCGCAGCCCTCCAGCTTCACGCGCACCTGGCCCGCCGCCGGCTCCGGCCGCGGCACGGTTTCGATGCGCAGCGCGCCCGGACCGGTGACCACGGCTGCGTGCATCATGCGCACCGGAGCGATCGTGTCGAGCGTCATCGGTCTGTTCAGCGTCATGATCATCCCCTTCTGCTTCGACACCGCCGAACAATGTAGAACCCGACATGTTCCCGCGCTCGGCGCGAAGCGGAGTGGAGGAACAGGAATGGGGCCCGGGCGTTATGTGCATGGAATACAACCGGAAACGCGACCGCGACGAAAGCGAGGTTACCATGTCAAATCGGACATCCATCGCTTTGCTTGGCATATCAATGCTTGCGACGGGGCCCTTTCACGCCCTTGCCGCCGATCATGAAGCGAAGGGGAACGATCAGAACGGAAACTGGCAAGTTCCGGCGGAATGCCGGGCTCAACCCGGGGATGGGCGGAAAGACGACAAGCAGGGAGAGACCCGCGAAGCCCTGGCGGAGCGGCTGGAGCGCTGCAGGAGTGTATTGAAGCCACCGCCCACGGGAGACACGGAAGCGGACATTCCGCCCCCCGACGTGGGCAAGACGCCGGTCATCCCGCCCCGTGCCATCCCGGATCAGCCGTCGGATAACTGAATGCGCGGAATGAAGATGAGGCAGGAACGAGGCCGATGAGCGGTAATAATGGGCGAAGGCGAACCACCGGTTCGTCAGCCGCCAAGAGGCAAATGCGATCCTCGAATGGCAAGCTGCTCAGGGATACCGGCCGTGCGGTGGGCGGGGCGCTGATCTTTTCGCTTCCCATGCTGATGACGATGGAGATGTGGTGGCTGGGTTTCTACGCAGACCCGATCCGCCTGGCGGTGCTCATCGCTCTTTCGGTTCCGCTTCTCATAGGCTTGTCGCACCGGATCGGCTTCAGATACACCTTGCGCTGGCAGGATATCGTCCTTGATGCGGTCTTCGCCCTCGGCATAGGCCTTTTCACCAGCGTGACGGTGCTGATCCTGTTCAATGTCAACCGTTCCGACATGGCGGTCGAGGAGATCGTCGGCAAGATCGCGCTGCAGACGATACCGGCCGGCATAGGCGCATTGCTCGCGCGCAGCCAGTTTGTGGCCACCTCCAACGAGCCGGATCAGCGGCGGGAAGATACCTATGGAGGTGAAATGTTCCTGATGGGCGTGGGTGCCCTGTTCCTGGGGTTCAACATCGCGCCGACGGAGGAAACCGTGCTCATCTCCTATCAGATGACGCAATGGCACGCGATCGCGCTGGTCCTGCTCTCGCTCGCCGTCATGCATGGCTTCGTGTTCGCTCTCGGGTTTCAGGGCGGAACGGAGCTTTCGCCGGAAACGCCCTGGTGGAGCGCCCTCATCCGTTTCACGCTGCCTGGATATGTGGTCGCGTCGGGTGTGAGCCTTTTCATTCTCTGGGTTTTCGGACGCACCGACGGTCTGGCATTCGAGCAGGTCGTCATGGCGATGATCGTTCTGGCGTTTCCGTCGGCCGTCGGCGCGGCGGCGGCCCGGCTGATCCTGTGAACCATTGGCATGGCTTCAACGGATTGAAGAAATGGATATGACCAAGAAGAGCGGGCAGCCGAAGGCGGCGATAAAGGAAGGAACGGCCCACCCCGTCGAATGGGCAGTGGGCGGGCTCTCCGCCCTGCTCATTTTGGGCTTGCTGGGATTTCTTCTTTACCAGGCGTTTTTCGTTTCACCCGATCCGCCGCGGTTCGCCTATGAGATCGGCAGGATCGAGAGGGCCGGCGACGCCTTCCGCGTTCCAGTCGCCGTCACCAATCAGGGCACCGAGACGGCCGCCGGTGTGCGGCTGAGCGGCATGTTGGAACGCGACGGTGCGGTTGCGGAAACGGCCGAGATCGAGTTCGATTATATCCCCCGGCATTCGACGCGACATGGCGCCTTCCTGTTCAGCGCCGACCCTGGCGCGGCGCAACTCCGCGTCAGGGTTCTCGGGTATAGCGATCCATGATGTCCTGACGGTTTGACAAGAAATCAGCGAGGTCGGAACGTCGCTACCGCCGCTCGGAGCCGCGCTCGATGAATTTGTTGAACCGGCTTTTCCCGCCGCTCGAAGTGGTGTCCTGGTAGAGGAATGCCAGATCGTTTTCGTCGAAGATCGTGAAGAACGCGTCCCACGAAATCTCTTCCAGGCTCTCCTCCGGCTCGCCGAAATCGATCCTGAGGATCCCGCCCGGCGCGGAAGTCTTGACGCGTGCGGGATGACCGTCCCGCGCCTCGGCCCATTTGCGGATGGTTCCATGATCGGTGGTGGTTTTCGATTCGCTCATTGATCCCTCCTGACGAAATCGCATTCGACCTGCTTCGCCGCTGAATGCCATGGCGCGAAGCAGAAAATTTCGGGACCGATAGAAACCTTTCGAGCCGGAAATTGTTCCTTTGGAGCCAGCAGCACTGCTGGCCATCTTCTCTCATACACGCACCTTTTTCAGCATCTTCATGATGTTCATCAGCATCGGGAACAAACCTTCGTTGTTCCTGTTCGGTTGGAAAATTCACTGATTTCAATTCCATATGAGGAGCCGGCGTGAACAAGAAGATATTGATCACCGGAGGATGCGGTTTCATCGGCCGCCATCTCACCGACGAACTTCTGGAAAACGGCTACGGCGTCCGCGTTCTCGATGGCCTCGTCGAACAGGTCCATGGCGAGGAGGCGCCGGAGCGCGACGGCCGCGTCGATTATGTCTTCGCCGACATTAGGGACCGCGACGCGCTGCGCGCTGCCCTCCGCGGAATTGACCAGGTGGTGCACCTTGCCGCCGAGGTCGGCGTTGGGCAGTCGATGTACGAGATCGCCCGTTATGTCGGCGCGAATGAGCTGGGAACGGCGATCCTGCTCGAGGAGCTGATCGATCTCCCGGTGGAGCGTATCGTCGTCGCCTCCTCGATGAGCGTTTATGGCGAGGGCCTTTACCGTGACGATGAGGGCGAGTTGCAGCGGGCCGTCCGCCGCGTTCCCAAATCCATCGGGCCCGGGCGCTGGGACCCCACCAATCCCGATGGGCGAAAGCTGGAGCCCGTCCAGACCGACGAGCAGAAGCCGGTCGATATCGCCTCCATCTACGCCCTCACCAAATATTGCCAGGAGAAGGCGGTCTTGATCTTCGCTCAGGCCTATGCCCGCCAGGCAGTGGCGTTGCGCCTCTTCAACGTCTTCGGACCCGGCCAGGCGCTCTCTAATCCCTATACCGGCGTCCTCGCCAATTTCTCGTCGCGGCTCGCCAACGGGCAAAGGCCGATGATCTTCGAGGATGGCGAGCAGCGCCGCGACTTTGTCCATGTCAGGGATGTGGCCCGGGCCTTCCGCCTGGCGCTGGAGCAGCCGCAGGCCGATGGTCATGTGATCAATGTCGGCAGCGGCCGCTCCTATACCATTGCAGGCGTCGCGCGGCTCCTGGCGGAGGTCATGGGCGTGCCCGGAATCGAGCCGGAAATCCTCGGGACCTCCCGTTCCGGCGACATCAGGCACTGCTTTGCCGATATCTCCAAGGCCGGCGAGCTTCTCGGCTTCCAGCCCCGCTTCCTTCTGGAGAATTCGCTCGGCGAATTCGCGGAATGGGTCAGCCGCTCCCGCGCCGTCGACAAGGGTGCCGAAATGCGGCGCAATCTCGAAGCACGGGGATTGGTGACATGAGCGACAACGATCCGCGCCAGCACGCGCCTTCGCTGATCGGCAAGGCTGCGCCCGTCGTGATCACCGGCGGCAGCGGCTTTATCGGCTCCAACCTCGCCGACAGCCTGCTCGGCAGCGAAGAGGAGGTGGTGATCCTCGACAATCTTTCCCGTCCCGGGGTTCACCAGAATCTGGAATGGCTCAAGGAGAAACACGGCGCGCGCGTCCATCCGCTACTCGCCGATGTCAGGGATTTTTCGGCAATCGAACCGGCCTTCACCGATGCCAAGGCGGTGTTCCATCTCGCCGGCCAGACCGCCGTGACGACGAGCATGGCCGAGCCTTTCCTCGATTTCGATGTCAATGCGCGTGGTACGCTCAATGTGCTGGAAGCGGCGCGCCGCTCCAGGCACCATGCACCAGTGATTTTCGCCAGCACCAACAAGGTCTATGGCGCGCTCGATGATCTGAAGCTCATCGAGCTTGAGGACAGATATGTCCCCGCCGCACGCGATCTCTACCGGCACGGCATCGGCGAGGACCGGGCGCTCGATTTCTGTACGCCCTATGGCTGCTCGAAGGGCGCCGCCGACCAGTATGCGCTGGATTACGGCAAATCCTTCGGCGTGCCGACGGCGGTGCTCCGGATGAGCTGCGTCTATGGCCCCCGCCAGTTCGGCAATGAGGATCAGGGATGGGTGGCGCATTTCCTCATCAGCGCTTTGAAAAACGAGCCCATCACCATCTACGGCAATGGCAAACAGGTGCGCGACGTGCTCCACGTCAGCGATGCCGTGGCCGCCTATCGGGCGCTGTTGCGATCGATCGATAGCGTCAGCGGCCAGGCATTCAACCTCGGCGGCGGTCCGGCCAATGCCGTCAGCCTCCGGCGCGTCCTGGGCGAGATCGCGAGGCTCACCCGTCGCGGGTGCGCCGTCGAGCGGGCAGGCTGGCGGCCTGGAGATCAGGCCTATTTCGTTGCCGATACGCGCGCGTTGCAGCTCCGGCTCGGATGGAAGCCGACCATAGGCTGGCGCGACGGCCTGCGCGACCTCGCCGCCTGGCTCCACGATTACAGGGGGCTGGGTGCGGCCCTTGGCGATCGCGAGAGGATTTCGGCATGAGCCTCTCCGCCCTCAATGATGAAAGATCACCGCAAGCCGCCCTGCGCACCGGTGATCGAGAACTGCGTATCCTGATGACCGTCGATGCCGTCGGCGGCGTCTGGCGTTATGCGATGGATTGCGCCGATGCGTTGAGGGAATTCAGCGTCTCGACCGTCTTCGCCGGCTTCGGACCGCAGCCGTCATCCCAGCAGAGGGAGGAGGCGGAAGCAATCGGAGAACTCGTCTGGCTCGACCAGCCGCTCGACTGGATGACTGAGGATGAAAGCGAGCTCGAAACCATACCGTCGGTGCTGGAGCGACTGGTCGATGATCACCGCATTGACATTCTCCACCTCAACCTGCCGTCGCAGGCGGTTGGGATAAGGCGCGATATCCCCGTGGTCACGGTCTCTCATTCCTGCCTCGTCACATGGTGGGAGACGATGCGGACGGGACCGCTGCCGGATCATTGGCTCTGGCATCGTCGCCGCAATGCCGAAGGCTTTTCCCGCGCCGATGCGATCGTCGCGCCGAGCCGGTCCCATGCCGATGCCATTGCGCGCAGCTACGGGCAGATTCCCGGATTGTCGGTCGTGCACAATGGAACGGCGGCGCGGTTCGATCCGGTTGACAAACAGTCCTTCGTTTTCGCCGCCGGCCGTTGGTGGGACGATGGCAAGAATGTCGGGGTGCTCGATGCAGCTGCCGGAAAATCGGTATGGCCTATCCATCTCGCGGGGCCGCTCCACGGGCCGAACGGCCAGATGATCATCCTCCACCATGCCCGCAGCCTCGGCAGCCTGCCGCATCGCGAAGTGCTTGGGCTCGTGCGGCGCGCCGGCATCCTGGTTTCGCCCTCGCTTTACGAGCCCTTCGGGCTGGCGGCGCTGGAGGGCGCGCGCGCCGGGGCGGCGCTGATCCTCTCCGACATACCGGTCTATCACGAATTGTGGGACGAGGCGGCGATCTTCTTCGACCCCACCGCACCGGACCAGCTCGTCGAGGCCATCGATCTTCTGGCCGGCGATCCGCAACTGCGCCGCCGCATGGGAGAACGTGCCCTCGCGCGATCGCTTGGCCTTACGCCCGAGCGCCAGGCGCGCGGCATGGCCACTATCTATCGCGGCCTCGTCTCGCAGCCGGCCCGCCAGTCACTATCGGAGGCGTGATGCGTTTCATCTTCTACACCCACTCGCTCGTTTCCGACTGGAACCATGGCAATGCGCATTTCCTGCGCGGGGTCATGCGCGAGCTTCTGGCGCGCGGCCACAAGGCCGTTGCCCTGGAGCCGGAAAACGGCTGGAGCAGGGAAAATATCGTCCGGGAACAGGGACTGGAGGCGCTCGACCGCTTCGGCCGCGACTTTCCCGGCCTCATCTCGATTGCTTACGGTTCGGCGTTTCCGCATGAGGAGGTCGTGGCGGGGGCCGATGTCGTCATCGTGCACGAATGGATGGATCCCGCGCTGGTCAGGCGGATCGGCAGGGCCAGGCGCGATGGCGGGGCGTTCACGCTGCTCTTTCATGACACCCATCACCGTGCGGCATCGGCCACGGCGGAAATCGCCGCCCTAGACCTTGCGGATTATGACGGCATCCTCGCTTTCGGCGAAACGCTGCGCGAGCGCTATATAAGGGCCGGATGGGGCCGGCAGGCCTTCACCTGGCATGAGGCCGCCGACACGCGCCTGTTCCGCCCGCATGAGAAGACGGAGCCGGCGGGAGATATCGTCTGGGTCGGCAATTGGGGCGATGGCGAGAGAACCGCCGAAATCGAGGCCTTCCTGATCGAGCCGGCCCGGCGGCTGGGCCTGAGCGGCAGCGTCCGTGGCGTGCGCTATCCCGAGGATGCCCGCGCTAGGCTTGAAGCCTCAGGCCTTTCCTATCGCGGCTGGATCGCCAATGCCGATGTGCCGGATGTGTTCGCCCGTCATCGCCTGACGGTGCACATCCCGCGCCGGCCCTATACCGAGGCGCTGCCCGGCATCCCCACCATCCGTATGTTCGAGGCGCTCGCCTCCGGCATCCCGCTGATCTCCGCCCCCTGGAGCGACAGCGAAGGCCTGTTCCGGGCGGGCCGCGATTTTCTCTTTGCCCGTGACGGCGACGAGATGGCCGCACGCATGCGTGACGTCATCGCCGACCGCGACCTGGCCGCCTCGCTTTCGGCTTCCGGGCTCGAGACCATTCGCACGCGCCATACCTGCGCCCATCGGGTCGATGAGCTTTTCCAGATTCTCGACCGGCTGGGGGCGAGACGTATGCCGGAACAAGTGGCCGGCGCTCGATCGACATTGCTTCTGCAGGAGGACGTGAAATGAAAATCGCATTCTATGGGTCGAGCCTGCTTTCCTCCCGCTGGAACGGCGCTGCCACCTATTACAGGGGCATCATCAAGGCGCTCGCCGCTCTCGGCTATGACGTCACCTTCTATGAGCCCGATGTCTATGGCAGGCAGCAGAACCGCGACATCGACCCTCCCGACTGGTGCAAGGTGGTCGTTTACCAGCCGACAGCGGCAGCCATGAAGGGCGTGACGGCCCGCGCCGCTGAAGCCGATATCGTCGTCAAGGCGAGCGGCGTCGGCTTCGAGGACGATGCCCTGTTCGGCCAGGTTCTCGACGCGGCAAGCCCGCAGGCGCTCACCATCTTCTGGGATGTCGATGCCCCGGCGACATTGGCGTCATTGGCTGCAGACGGCGACCAGCCGCTGCGCGCGCAACTGGACCGCGTCGATCTCGTGCTGACCTATGGCGGCGGCGATCCGGTCGTCTATGGCTACCGCGCGCTCGGCGTCAAGGATTGCATCCCCATCTACAACGCGCTCGACCCCGAGACGCATCAACCCGTGCCGCACGACCCGCGTTTCGCCTGTGACCTCGCCTTTCTCGGCAACCGCCTGCCGGATCGCGAACAGCGTGTCGACGACTTCTTCTTCACCGCCGCCGCCCTGCTTCCGGAGCGGACGTTTCTGCTCGGCGGCTCGGGCTGGGAGGACAAGCCGATGTCGCCCAACGTGCGCTATATCGGCCATGTCGGTACCGCCGATCACAACGCCTTCAACGTCTCGCCCAAGGCCGTGCTGAACATCAGCCGGTCGAGCATGGCATCGAACGGCTATTCCCCCGCCACCCGTGTCTTCGAGGCGGTCGGCGCGGGCGCCTGCCTGATCACCGATGCATGGACCGGGCTCGACCTCTTCCTGAAGGAGGGCGAGGAGGTGCTGGCCGCCCGCGACGGCTGGGATGTCGTCGATATCCTCAACGAGCTGACGCCTCTGCGTGCAACGGCAATAGGCCAGCGCGCCAGGGAGCGCGTCCTGCGCGAGCACACCTATGACAGGCGCGCTGCCGAAGTCGACCAGATCGTCCGCAATCGTGTTCCCGCACGCCGGATGGAGGCCGTGTGATGGCGGGACCGTTCACCTTTGTCGTTCTCGGGCTTTCGCTCTCCTCCTCCTGGGGAAACGGCCATGCCACCACCTGGCGCGCTCTGCTGCGCGGCCTGCGCGAGGAGGGGCACAGGATCCTGTTCCTCGAACGGGACCTGCCCTGGTATGCCGAGCATCGCGATCTGCCCGATCCCGATTTCTGCGCGCTGGAATTCTATTCCGGCATCGATGATCTGCGCCGCTATCTGCCGGCGATCAGAAATGCCGATGCGGTCGTCGTCGGGTCCTTCGTGCCCGAGGGCGTCAAGATCATCGATTTTGTCGCGGCGGCAAATCCGGAAGTGCTCTGCTTCTATGATATCGACACGCCGGTCACGCTCGCACGGCTCGATCGCGGTGAGGAGGATTATCTGGCGAAGCGGCAGATACCGATCTTTGACGTCTATTTCTCCTTTTCCGGCGGCAATGTGCTCAATCTCCTGGAAAGCCGTTACGGCGCAAGGCGGGCCGAGGCTCTGCACTGCTCTGTTGACCCGGCGCAGCATTTCAACACCGGCGAGGCCATCGAGTGGGATCTCGGCTATCTCGGCACCTACAGCCCGGATCGCCAGCCGGCGCTGGAAAGGCTCTTGATCGAGCCGGCGCGGCGCCTGCCGCATCTACGTTTCGTCGTTGCCGGCGCGCAATTCCCGGAGAGTATCGACTGGCCGTCCAATGTCGAACGCTTCGAGCATCTTCCGCCGTCCGAGCACGCCTCCTTCTATACGCGCCAGCGCTTCACGCTGAACATCACGCGTCGCGACATGGTCGAGCTCGGCTGGTCCCCCAGCGTGCGACTGTTCGAAGCGGCGGCCTGCGGCACGGCGATCATCAGCGACCGTTGGCGGGGGCTTGATGATCTAATGCCGGAGCATGAGGCGATCATCATCGGCGAGACAGCCGAAGAGGTCGTTCGCCAGCTTACCTCTTTGCCCGAACCGGAGCGGCAGGCCATCGAGCATGCGGCTCGCGAGCGGGTTCTGACCGCGCATACCGGCCGGGCGCGGGCACGCGAGATGATCAGGGCGATCGAATGCTCGAATGCGGCGCTTCCATCAATGGCCGTCCGGTGATTTGAAAGAAGGTGTATCTCATGCGTGAAATGCGAAAGAATACGCGGAAGACCGTTCTGGTTGCGGGCGGCGCGGGTTTCGTCGGCTCTCATCTCTGCGATGCGCTGCTGGCCGACGGCCATGCCGTCATCTGCGCCGACAGCTTTCTTACCGGCGCCGCTGCCAATGTCGCCGCGCTGGAAAATCATCCCCGCTTCCGCTTGATCGAGCATGATATTTGCCAGCCGCTCAAGATCCGTGAGCCGATCGACGAGATATTCAACCTCGCCTGCGCCGCATCGCCGCCGCGTTATCAGGCGAACCCTGCTCACACGCTGATGACCAGCGTGGTGGGAACCGCCAACCTCCTGGAACTCGCCGAAAAGAATGGAGCGACCTTTCTGCAGGCCTCCACCAGCGAGGTCTATGGCGATCCCCAGGAGCACCCGCAGAATGAATCCTACCGGGGCCATGTGAACTGCACCGGCCCGCGCGCCTGTTACGACGAAGGCAAGCGCGCCGCCGAGACGCTGTGCTTTGATTTCCTCCGCGCCGGTCGCGTCGATGCGCGGGTCTCGCGCATCTTCAACACATATGGGCCGAGGATGCAGAGCGACGATGGCCGCATCGTATCGAACTTCATCATCCAGGCGCTCCACGGCAAGCCCTTGACGGTCTATGGCTCGGGCGAGCAGACACGCTCCTTCTGCTATGTCTCTGACCTGATCGAAGGCCTGTTGGCCCTGATGCGCGTAAAACCCAATCCCCGCATGCCGGTCAATCTTGGCAATCCCGGCGAGTTCACGGTCCTGGAGCTGGCGCGGCTGGTCCAGGCGCATATTCCAACGGGCTCGCCCCTTCAGTATGTGCCGTTGCCGGAGGACGATCCGCAGCGGCGGCGGCCGGATATCAGCCGGGCGCGGGCGCTTCTCGGTTGGGAACCGAAAGTGCTTCTGGAGGAGGGGCTGGTTCGGACGATCGAGTGGTTCTCGGCCTTGGCCGTCGAGGGCGAAGCGCGTCGCGGCAGGCGTCGCACGCTTGCCAGGGCGGTACGACTGTCAAAGCAGGGAGAGCGTGAATATCAGCCCCTTGGCCGATAACCGGGAGGAGGAGCGCTGGATAGCGCTCTTTCAACCGCGATTGAGGAGAGCCATGGCAATGGCGATGATGACGAAGCCGGCAATGATGGTAATGACGACATAGGTCCCCACCGCTGAAGGCTGGCTTCTCTCCACGTCAACGGGGTCGGGCCTGGCCTCCGCCTCGATGCTGCGTTCGTTTCTGCCTGGCGGTTGCCCCGCCGCCTCGTCGTCCGTTCCCATGGGCGCTGCCGCCGGGTCGGGCCAAGGCACCTTTTCACGGGTTTCGCCCCTGTCGATATCTTTCCGCATCCGGTCGACCGTAGGCGGGTCTTTCGGGATTTTTTCCGCGCGTTTCGCTACCATGTCTGCGATCTCCTGATTACGGCATCAACGCCCCCCTCGGCCGGATGTTCCCTGGCGGATGCAGTGGAACAAACGGTGCTCGTCGGGGTTATCCCGGAGGCAGGGAGAAGGAGACATAACCATGAGGAATGCTCTGTTTGCGCTTGCCGCGATGACGGTGATCGCCGGCTGTTCGGCAACCGAGCGCGGCGCGGTTATTGGCGGCCTCGGCGGTGCGGCTATCGGTGGTGCTGTATCCGACAGTGTTGGAGGGGCCGTGGTGGGCGGCGCCGTCGGTGCGACCGCCGGCGCCCTGATCGGCAACGCCAGCGAACCCGGCCGGTGTGTCTATCGCGATCGTTCTGGACGTCGCTACACCGCACGCTGTCCGTAACCAATGCCACGCAGGCTGTTCCGGATTGCCAGCTTCCGGGGCAGCGCGTGCGTATGTGAATTGATCCACCGGCCGTTCGAAAGGAGGAATATCATGGCATTTGCGCTCGAAAGCCCAGCCTTCAGCGATGGTGACCGGATCCCGCGAAAATTCATCCGCGATGGTGAGAACGTCTCGCCGCCGCTCGTGTGGAAAGATGCGCCCGAGGACACCAGGAGCTTCATGCTGGTCGTCGAGGATCCCGATGCTCCATCGGGCACTTTCCGCCACTGGGCCGTCTATGACATCAATCCGGACCGGGACCGGCTTCCAGAAGGCACGACCGCCGGCGCCAAGACGGAAAGCCTCGGGCATGGCGTCAATGACTTCGGCAACCCGCATTATGACGGGCCGCAGCCGCCGAAAGGGCACGGCGTGCACCATTACCATTTCCGCCTTGCGGCGCTTGACGCGGAAACGCTCCATCTCGATGAAAAAGCCGATATCGACACCATTCTGAAGAAGGCTGAGCCCCATATCATCGCTGAAACGGAGCTCGTCGGCACCTATGAGGCCAGTTAGATGCCAGCCGGCTTTTCGTCCCAACGCGCTGTGATGCAGGAAAAAGAGGTGCCGGAGCTTCCCGGCGAGGCCGGCAGTTGCTGGGTGGCCACCGTGCCGCCGACGGATTTTCCGGTCCTGCGGGAGGCGATCCGGGCGGAGACCGTGGTGGTGGGCGGCGGTATCGTCGGCCTGACGACGGCCCTTCGCCTGTGCGAGGATGGACGTTCCGTCGTCCTTCTTGAGGGGCTTTCCGTCGGCCGCCAGGTGACCGGTCGTTCGACCGCCAAGATCACCACGCAGCACCGGCTGATCTATCGGGACCTGATCGACATGCGCGGCGAGGAGATGGCGAGGCTTTATGCCGAGGCCAATCGTGATGGCTGCGATCTGATCGACCGCTGGGTCGTCAGCTACGGCATCGAATGCGATTTCGAGCATAGGGACGCCTATGTCTATACCAGGGATGCCGCCCTGCGCCCGCGCATCGAGGCGGAAGCGACGGCCGCCCGCAGCCTCGGATTGACGGCCGAGATGGTTGATCGCGCTCCGCTGCCTTTCGATACCGCAGCGGCGCTTCGCTTTCCGCATCAGGCCCAGTTCAACCCTGCCGCCTATCTTTCGGGGCTTGCCCGGACGTTCATCGCCCATGGCGGGCGTGTCTTCGAAAACAGCCGTGCAAGGATGATCGAGGAAGGCAATCGCTGGCGGGTCAAAACCGATGCCGGCGAGGTGGAGGCGGAAAATCTGGTGGTCGCCACCAACATGACCGTGAAGAGCCCGGTCGGCATGGCCAACCGCACCCAGCCTCGCAGCCATATCGCCATGGCTTTTCGCATCGAAGACGAAAAGCTGATCGACGGCATGTTCATCAGCGCCGAGGATCCCGGCCATTCCTTGCGCACCGGCCGCGACGCCGGCGGCCCGCTGCTCGTGGTGCTGGGCCCGCGCTTCGATACCGGCCATGAGGGCGATGTCGCCACCCGTTTTTTGGAGCTGGAGCAATGGGTGCGGAGCAATCTGCCCGCCGGCGATGTCGTCTGGCGGTGGTGCAACGAGGATTACGATACGCCTGACCGCGTGCCCTATGTCGGCGAGCCGGATCCTGAGAAATCACCCGGCTTTTATATCGCCACCGGCTTCAACGCCTGGGGCATCAGCAACGGCACCGCCGCAGGCGCGATGATCGCCGATCTCATATGCGGTCGGGACAGCCTCTTGAAAGCGCTCTACGATCCGACCCGTCCTTACCCCAGTGATTTTCACCGTAGCGGCAAAAGCCAGTCCATCGTCGCGACGGTGGCCGATATCGCGGCAGGTCATGGTGGCGTTCTGGTGAGGGGCGAGGAGAAGATCGCGGTCTGGAAGGACGGGGCTGGCGAACTCCATGCCTTTTCGGCGGCCTGCACCCACAAGGGCTGCACCCTGACCTGGAACAATGCCGACCGCACCTGGGATTGCCCCTGCCACGGCTCCGTCTTCGCGCCCGACGGATCGGTCATTCATGGGCCGGCGCGGGATCCGCTGCGGCCCGCCAGCCTGTAGAAGCAGCCGCTTAACCTCATCGGAACATCGGCCCATCTGGTGCGTTTGCCCCGGAGAACGACCATGATTTAGGGCGACGAGAATATCTGACGCGATAGCAGAACGGGAAAGACCAATGGCGAAAGCAGACAAGAAGCATATGGGCCCCGGCACGCAAGGCAAGGGCGACGGCACGGGCGCCATGACCGATGTCGACAAGGACAAGATCGAGGAGAATGGGGTCCTGTCCAACAGGGACAAGGCGCAGCACACGCGTCAGCGCGGGCTGGACAGCAAGGAAGTGGAAACCGAGCAGTATCACGACCACGCCGGCAACCGCAGGCCGGATGACTAAGCCCCAAACGGCAGACATTGTCGCCTGCTTCTCACCCCCCTCTGGCCTGCCGGCCAGAGGGGGGTGTCACCACGCCCGCTTGCCGCGTCTGGTCATTGAGAAGAACACCCCGAACCGGGAATGGGAAGACGGGCGGTCTTGCCAACGCTCATTAATAAATTCAATTGCGGCCGCAAGACCGCCCGTCGGCGATGTCCGTCCGTTCCGCTTCGAGAAGAGCTAGGGATCGTCGCGGGAGCTTCATTCACCCACGTCCCGTCTCGGCCCTTCCCTTGAGGGGAAACCCTGGACGAAGCCTCCCAGTTCACCACTGCGTCAGCGGTCAACCGGAAGCGCCGGTCCTTCCCCGCGAGACCCGCCGTCGCGAGCCGCGTTCCCGCGGGAAGAACTGCGGGGAAGGATAAGGGCGGAGTGGGAACTGTGGGATAAGTTTTTGGGGAGAGAAGCTGTTGTGGCCGCTTTTGCCGTTCCGGACCGTCTGATACAATAATCCAGATCAGTGCATCTTCAACCGGCCATTGAGCTGGGCGCGTCAGCGCCAACTCATCGCTAATCGTCCGGTCGATTCTTGTGATGCCGGCTTTCCTGGTGTTCGCCGCGCAGCATGCTGCGGTCGTCGGTCTCAAGCGCCCTTTTGCGGGCGGCGGGCGAATGGGTTTCTTCCTGCTGGGCCTCGCGTATCCGCTTTGGCGTCTTCAGGTCTGTGCGCGGGTCGAAATCATCGTCGGCATTGGCCGTGTTTTCGCGTTTTTCGATGATGCGCAATTGCTGTTCGTGGGTTTTCCGTCCGGTCATGGCTGCCTCACTTGTTCGTGCGTCCGGTCTGCGAGGGATTGATGCCGCCACTCCTGTTGGTGTCGTTCTCCACATCGCCTTCGAACGTGGTTTCGCCCTTGAGCACGGTTTCGTCACCTTCCCTGACGGTGCCCTTCGATGTTCCGATGCCGGGGTTTCTCTTCAGGTCGGCATCGCTGGGGACCTTGCGTTTTGCATGTTTGTTTCCTGTCATCGCTAAACTCCATTTTCTGTTCGACCAACGGCTTGCCGGTGCGAATGTTCCAGGCAATTTGCGAAAGGAGGAGTGGCGGCTTTCAACGCGATACGTCCCTTGCTGCTGCCAATGAGATGGCTGGAACCTTCGCCATCGTTGCGGGGTTGATACGCATGATGTTTCAGCAGCAATGGATTCCCCAATGGATCACCCCAGAAATACGCTCCGCACCGAGGCAGGTAATGGTGATGCGAGGACCGAGATATCCGGTCGGAAAGGGATGCGCGGTCCTGCCGCCGCCGGCGCAATGAGAACGGCTCCCGTGCCTTCCGCCGCGAATATCCCGTCACGGCCGATCATTCGGGCGGGCCGCAATGCCTGGCGGGTTCGGGCCGCGGAAAAGGCAGCGTTCCTCATCGACGGCGAAAGCTATTTCGACAGGCTCAGGGAGGTCCTCGTACAAGCCAGGAAAAGCATCTGGATCGTCGGCTGGGATTTCGATCCCGAGATCCGGTTGCGGCCGCATAAGGAACCGAAAGGCGAAACCCTCGGCGGTTTGCTGCGAAGGCAGGTGGAAGAAAATGAGAAACTCGAAGTCCGCATCCTCGTCTGGTCCATGGGGCCGGCCTATTCGGGCAAGTCGCTGAGGCTTTATACCGAGCGCGGCTGGGCGAACCATCCACGGATTCACCTGCGGTTCGACGGCAAGCATGCCTTGCGGGGGTCCCATCACCAGAAGATGGTCTGCATCGATGATGCGGTTGCCTTCGTCGGCGGCATCGACCTGACGTTCGGACGCTGGGATAACAGCGAGCATCTGGCTCGCTCCAGGCATCGGATCACCCATAAAGGCGATGATTACGGCCCCGTCCACGATGTGCAGGCAATGGTTTCAGGCGCGGCCGCACGCGCCGTCAGTGATCTGGCGCGTGATCGCTGGAAACGGGCGACCGGCGAGAGCATCGGCGGAACACAGGCCGGGCGGCAGATTTGGCCTAACGGTTTCGCTTACGAAATATCGGATTGCGACGTGGCGATAGCCCGTGCCGAGCCCTCGCTTTTCGGCCAGAACGGTACACATGAAACCATCCGGCTGACCGCCAGTGCGTTGGCCGCCGCCCGCCGCCACATCTATATCGAGACGCAATATCTCGCGTCTTTCGTCGTCGGCAAGATCCTGGCCAGGCGTCTCGAGGAGTCCGCCGGGCCGGAAATCGTCATACTGACCACGTACAGTTCCCGCGGCTATCTAGAGCAGGTGGTCATGGGGCATAACCGCAACCGGCTGATCCGTCGATTGAAGAAGGCCGATCATTTTGGTCGGCTGCGCGTCGTTTATGCCGTGGTGCCGGAGGAAGACGGCGCGGAGCGCGAAGTCCTCATCCATTCCAAGGTCCTGGTCGTCGACGACCGCTTTGTGCGCATCGGCTCGTCGAATCTGAACAATCGCTCGGAAGGCCTCGATACGGAATGCGACATCGCCATCGAAGCGAAGACGGATGCTCACCGGCATCTCATCGCCGGCTTCCGCAACAGGCTGATCGCCGAACATCTCGACGCCGCGCCGCAAGCCGTCGAAAAATGCCTGGCCCGCACCGGATCGCTGGTCACGGCGATCGATGAGCTGAACATCCGGCCGAGGGGATTGAGGGCCTTCCCCGTCAATGCGCATGACGGCAAGACCACGCCGCTCATCGGCACGGGGCTGCTGGATCCCAAGGAGCCGTTCTGGCCCTTGCAGAGGGTCTTCGGATATATCGGCTCTCTTTTTTCGAGATTCTTTTGAAGCCCCATCGGTGAGCCGGTTCATCGCAGTGCGGTGCCTATTGCCGTATCCTGTTGGGATTTGCCGTTCTCGTCGCGCTTTCGCAGCACATGTTCGCTGATGAGGAACAGCGGCAGGCCGAATGCAAGCGGCACGAAGAAATAAACGACGCGGAAGGCGACAGCCGCGCCGACGGCGGCCGCACCCGGCAGAAAATAGATGACCGTCGCCTCGATCACGCCGATGCCGCCGGGAACATGGCTGATGATGGCCGCGGCGTTGGCTGTGGTGTAAATGGCGACGATGTCGAGGTAGCGCATCTCGGCGGATGCGGCGACCAACTGGTAGAGGCAGGCCGCGACGAAAGCAAAATTGAGGGTGCCGACCGTGATCTGTCCGGCTGCCAGTCGGAAAGGCGGCAGTTCGAGCTTCCATTTGCGGTATCCGAACGGTTTGCGGATAAAGGCCGACAGAACGAGATAGAGCGCTGAGAACGTCAGGCTGGCAGCTGCCACCATCTTTATGGCCGCGGGACTGAGGTCGGTCAGGCTTTTGGCGTCAGCGGGATAGAGAAACAGCCCGATGCCGCCCAGCGTCGCCAATCCCAGGCCGACGGTCGTCCCCGTGAAGAGGATAATCTTGGCCACGTCGCCACCGCTCAGCCCCCAGCGGGAATAGAAGCGGTACCTTATGGCGCCGCTGCTCAGCGCCGCCACACCGATATTGTGGCCGATCGACAGGCTGACGAAGGAGGCGAGCGCAATCCTGCGATAGGCGAGCTTCTTGCCTACGTAACGCACCGCCAGCGCATCAAACCCCGTCAAGCAGACATAGGAAGCCGCGGCAAAACCGAAGGCGGCCATCAGCCTGCCCAGGGAAATGGCTTGAATTGATCCGATGATCTCATCGAGGCTGTATCGGCTGATCGCGCGGTAGAGCAGATAGGCTGCGACGCAAATCGCCAGCAGAATGAAAAGCCTGATGAAAAGCCGAAACGCGGTCATGGTCCTCTTTCCGAAACATGCGGCATCCGCTTCCGGAACGAACCTGAGAAGGCAAGCGTTCCCTTCCCATGAATTTACCCCGCTCAAATTCCGGGCTTTCGCTGAGGGTGCTCACCTATAATGTGCATAGTTGCCGGGGAACGGACGGCAAGGTCGACCCGGCGCGCATCGCCAGGGTGATCGCGCATTGCGATCCCGATATCATCGCGCTTCAGGAGGTCGATGTCGGACGCGCGCGCACGCAGGGCATCGATCAGGCGCATGTCATCGCGTCGCAACTGCGCATGGAGGTGCATTTCCATCCCGCGCTGCATCTGGCCGAGGAGAAATATGGAGACGCGATCCTGACGGCGCTGCCGTCACGCCTGATACGGGCCGGGCCGCTGCCGTCGCTGGGCGAGCCAAGAGGCGCCATATGGGTCTCGGTCGATATCGCCGGCACGCAGCTGCAGGTGATCAACACCCATCTGGGATTGCGCCGGCGCGAGCGCATGCAGCAGGTCGTGACGCTTCTCGGCCCGAGCTGGCTCGCAAGTCCGATGTGCCAGAACGCTCCCTTCGTCCTGTTGGGTGATTTCAACGCAAGGCCCTCTTCGGTGGCCTATCGCACCATTGCGCGGCAGGCGATGGATGCGCAGCTCGGCGCGAAGCCTCCGCGAGCGACGTTCCCCTCCCGCTATCCGCTCTTCAGGCTCGACCATATCTTTGTCGGCAACGGCGTTGTGCCGATCGAAACGCAAGTGTGGTCGGACGTTTTAACGCGCACGGCTTCCGATCATCTGCCGCTGGTCGCCAGGGTTGAAGTGCCGGTTTTGCCGTCGCATGGGAGCGGTGCGGTGAGCCGGCAAGCGGTCGTGCCCTGAGAAATCGGGCTTTCCTCCGGCTTCAGCCGTGGAACAATTCTGCGATGCTGAGGTTTGGCTTGTGGCGTGGATATGCGTCCGAAGAATGCCGATCAATGAGGCCGAACATGCATCAGATCAGCGAACTGTCCCTGCATACCGGACGGAACATGCCGGTGATGGGCGTGGGAACCTGGCAATTGACGGACGATACGGCTGGCGTCATCGATGCGGCGATACGCTTAGGCTACCGTATGATCGATACGTCAGGCGATTATGGAACGCAGCCGGGCATCGCAGAAGGCATCAAGCGCAGCGGCGCCGAGCGTTCCGACTTCTATCTGGTCACCAAGGTCGAAGAAACGGACGACGCCTATGAGGCGGTGGGCAGGAATCTGAAAGAGCTCCAGCTCGATTATGCGGATCTCATGCTCATCCATCGTCCGCCGCCTTCGGGTGCGGGCGAGGAACTGTGGCGCGGGCTCATCCGTGCCAGGCAGGAGGGCCTTACCAAGGATATCGGCGTCAGCAACTATTCCGTCGACCTGATCGATACGCTCATCCGCGCAACGGGCGAAAAGCCCGTCGTCAATCAGATCGAATGGAGTCCCTTCGGCCATAGTGAGAAAATGCTGCGCTTCTCCCGCGAGAACGGGATCATCATCCAGGCCTATTGTCCGCTGACTCGTTCAAAGCGTTTGAACGACGAGAAGCTGGCCGGAATCGCGGCGAGATATCAGAAGACACCGGCTCAGGTCATGATCCGCTGGAACCTGCAGAACGGCACCGTTCCGCTGCCCAAAGCCAATCGGCAGGATCATCTGCAGGAGAATCTCGACGTCCTCGATTTTGTGATCGCCGACGAGGACATGAAGGAATTGAACGGCTTGAACGAGCGGTATTCCTCGCTCGGATCGCTTCCATACGCGTGATCGGTCCGCGGCCAGCGGTTCATATTATCGACGATTATCGATGACTGGAGAGACCTTGCCCGAAATTGTGGAATTCACCCATTCGTGGGAAATTTTCGGCAATCACATTTTCGTCTGGGGATTGGCGGCGCTCGTCTTCGCCGTCGCTTTCGCCGTCATGGCAAAGCTGCGGTCCGTAATCGACAGGCGGCTTGCCGGTGACGGCACGCGGCGAAGAAATCTCCTGTTGCGGACGTTGCAGGCGCTGACCGGCCATACATATCGTTTCTTTCTCGCCGCGGTCGCTCTCTGGATCGCGATGCAGTTCGTCATTCTGCCGCTGCAGGCCAGCCGCTTGATTGCCGCCATCGTCCTGATCGCGACGATGGTCCAGATCGGGCTTTGGGGCGGAGCGCTTGTCAGCCTCTGGATCGAGAATCATCTGCTCGGACCGAGCCAGCCCGATCCGGCGCGCTCGAGCGCCGCTCAGATCGTGCGGATCATGGGCATCTCGGTCGTCTGGTCGGCCGTCGCGCTGGTGATGCTGAGCAATCTCGGCATCGACATTACCGGGCTGGTGGCCGGTCTCGGCATCGGCGGCATAGCCATCGCGTTTGCCCTGCAAAGCCTGCTCAAGGACCTGTTCGCCTCCCTGGCGATCATTCTGGACAAACCTTTCGTCGTCGGCGACTTCATCATTTTTGACGATTCCATGGGCACGGTCGAGCAGGTCGGGTTGAAGACCACACGCATCCGCTCCCTGTCAGGCGAGCAGATCTCCGTCGCCAACGACACGCTTCTCAATTCGCGCCTGCGCAACTTCAAGCGGATGAGCGAGCGCCGGGTGGTCTTTGAACTGCGCACGCATTATCGGGCGCCGATCGCCAAGCTGCAGGAATTGCCCGGCTATATTCATGAGGTGATAGAGGCAATCGACGAGACGCGCTTCGACCGATCGCATCTGGCGGAGTTCGATCAGATCGGCCCCCGTCTCGAAACGGTCTATTATGTCTTGAGCCCCGACTACAACATCTACATGGATATCCATCAGCGGATCCTTGTGCAGATTGCGCAATGGTTCGAGGACAACGACATCAACTTCGCCTATCCGACCCAGCGCGTTTTGGTCGACCGGGATACGGTCGAACAGCTGCTGGAAGCCTTCGCGGCAGCCCGCTCCAGGCAGGGCAAGCCGCTCATGCATTAGGGAACTTTCCGGGATGAGGGAGGTTCTGGAACTGAGGAAACCGGACCAGGCCAATGCAGAACCCAAGATTGTTCATAGGTTCGCTCATTGTCATTGCAATAGCAGCCATCGCCATTATTGTGGCCGTTCAGCTGTCGCGTGATGAACCGGACCGGCAGATGCCGCCGCATGCGCTGGACCAGTCGGGCTGAAAGGAAGGTGCTGGCCGGATTCATTCGGCTGTTTTCACCGGCAACCGGCGGCGTTATGATCAAACGTCGGCTCTCGAAGCCTGAGGCGGAAGATAGCCGGCTTATAGTTCATTGATATCATATCGATTAATCAAGGACGGGAGACACTTGAATGGAAAACGCTGGCGTCGGCTGGATTGCAGCCATCATCATCGGCGGCATCGCGGGTTGGCTTGCCGAGATGTTTATGAAAAGCAATATGGGCGTCATCGCCAATATCCTTCTGGGTATCGTCGGAGCCATCATTGCCAATGCGATCCTGGGGCTCTTCGGCATCACCCTTCCCGGCTGGCTCGGATATCTCGTCGCGGGCTTCATCGGTGCGTGCATCCTGATCGCGCTCGGACGGGCGATCAGGCGATAGGAATCATCTGATTTCATATGGCCGCCCCGACCGCGCCGACATAAAGTCGATGCGGTCGGGGTGGCATTTTGTTGGTCTGTAAGGCTTCGATCCCGACACGCTGAGCAGCCCGCGCTGCCGCTCTCATTCGCAACTTTCCCGTTTTAAATTTGAGTTCCGGCTGCGGGATTTACACCCACAGAGTTGGAGTTGCGTGCCGTCGATGCACGATAATACAACCTCTGCGGGTTCCATTTAAATCATACTATCCCAAAAATTGTTTTTAAGGATTTTATAAAGTGAAGCGCATCAAGCTGTCCGTTCCTGTTCGTTTGAGCTCCAATTCTTTCCGCGTCGTGCAGGGTTCCCGCCGGAGCAGGTGTCTCGATCTTGCTCTTGTGCTTCTGGGCAGCACCGCCATTCTGCCTGCATTCCTTGCGGGCAATGCGCAGGCAGCCTGTGCCGACGGCGCCATCTGCGTGACGCAGACGACCGATAATGGTGATGTGAACGCACGGGGAAGCCTTAGCTGGGCCATCGCCCAGGCCAATGCCGGCGGCAACAAGACCATTGCTTTCGATCCAGAGGCTTTCACGGGACCGAATCCAAGGCTGTCCCTGACCGGAAATGTGCAGACGCCGCGTATATCGGATAGCGTCACCATCGACGGCAGCGGCGTGCCTGATCTGACGATCGACGGCAATAATCAGCGACAGGCATTTTTCATCCGTCCCGATAATCCCGATCCCAATAACCGGATCGATGTCACCATTCGCAATCTCAACATCGCCAATGCCCGCGCCAAGGGTGGAGACGGGGGGAAGGGGTCGGATGCTTCGGGAGCCTATGCGTCGGGCGGTGGTTTGGGAGCGGGAGGTGGTGTCTTCGCAGGCGATGGCAGCGACGTAACCCTTGAAAATGTCGATGTGGAGAACAATCATGCGCAAGGTGGGGACGCTGGTACAGCAGGCGAGGCAAATTGCTGCACCCCTACCGGTACCGGCGGCGGCGGATTGAATGGCGGCAATGGGGAATCCAATACTGCTGGCCACGGAGGCGGCGGAGGTGGTTTTGGTGCGGGTACTGATGGCGTCAACCATCACGGCGGCGGTCCGAACGGTGGTGCGCAGGGCGGTGGCAATGGTGGTGATTATTCCGGTGGCGGCGGTGGCAGCAATGGGCCGGGCGGTAATGGCGGCTTCGGCGGCGGCGGCGGCGGCGGTGATGCTTACTTAGGCGCAGTCGGTGGAAATGGTGGTTTTGGCGGCGGCGGCGGCGGCGGCAGTGGTATTTCATCAAACGGAGGACCGGGACCGACCACCCAGAAAGGCGGCAATGGTGGCTTTGGTGGCGGCGGTGGTGGTGGTCCTACCCCTACAGGCGAAACAGCCACAGGGGGATATGGTGGCGGAGCTGGCGGACTGAACAGCGGCGGCGGCGGTGCCGGCTTTGGCGGTGGCGTCTTCGGCGAGAATGGCAGCTCCATCAAATATAAAGGTAACGGCAACGTATCCGGCAATTCGGCGGCTGGCGGCAATGGGCGTGGCACCAGTTTCGGGCTCGGCAGCGGATTCTTCCTCAATGGCAGGACCGGCGTCAGTTTCTCAGCCGATGAAGGAGAAACGGCCACTATCAATGACGACATCGCCAGCGATGCCTACAGCGGCCCCGGCAATCAGAACAATCCGGACCCGGCCGGGGACGGGATCGATGGCGGTCTGACGAAGGAGGGCAAGGGCACGCTGGTTTTGAGAGGAAACAACAACTATGCCGGCGACACCAAGATATATGACGGCCTGGTCAATGTGGCAGCCGACAGGAACCTTGGCCATGTCAGCAGCAATATCAGGATCGATGGCGGTGGGCTCGAGTTCGCCGAGAGCTTTTCCACCAACCGCAGGGTCACGCTGGGCAGGAAGAAGGCCAGTCTGGACGGCGCGAATGGCAGCGTGCTCCCCCGGCGGGAGTCCGATGCTTCGCAGGACCTCAAGATCATCGATACGCAGGCCAACAATAACGCGCTGAACGGCGTGATCGATGGAGAGGGTGGGTTCGCCAAGAAGGGAACCGGAACGCTGACGCTGGCGGCCGCCAACATCTACACGGGCGAAACCCACATCGATGAAGGTACGGTGAAGCTTGCCGGCAACGGCAGCATCGCGCAGTCCCGCCGGGTCAAGGCCGATGCAACTTTCGACATCTCGGCCATCAGCGGACCGAGCTCGAAGATCCGCCGCCTCGCCGGCGCAAAGACAGGCCGGGTGCATCTTGGCAGCAAGGAACTCGTCATTACCAATGCGGACGACACCTTCGATGGTGTCATTGACGGGACCGGCAGGTTGAATGTCGATGGCGGATGGGAGACGCTGACCGGCACCAACACCTATACCGGCGGCACGAAGATCGGTAAGGCCGCGGTTCTCCAGCTCGGCAATGGCGGCAATTCCGGCAGCATCACTGGCAATGTCGACAACGACGGCACGCTCATCTTCAACCGTTCCGATGTCTATACCTTCAAGGGCGATATTTCAGGCGCCGGCGATGCGCATCAGGTCGGCACGGGCAAGACGGTGCTGACCGGCAGGAACAGCTATTCCGGGATAACGACCGTCGATCGGGGCATCCTGGCTGCCGGCGCGCGCAACACTTTCAGCGCCAATTCCGATCACATCGTCAAACAACACACGGCGCTCGACCTTGCCGGTTACGACCAGACGATCAAGTCGCTCGCCAATGCCGGTCTGGTCGATCTGGGCGGCAAGCCGGGAACGACCCTGACGACTCGCCAGGCCTATGCGGGGCAGGAGGGCTATGTGCATTTCAACACTGTGCTCGATGGCGATGATTCCCCCACCGACATGGTTCACATCGGTGGGGCCACGTCAGGCAAGTCCTATGTCATCGTTTCCAATATGGGCGGGGTGGGCGATCTGACCAAGGAGGGCATCAAGATCGTCGATGTCGACGGTGCCTCCGACGGCGTGTTCGAGCTCGTCGGCAACTACCAGAACAAGTACGGCAAGCAGGGTATCGGCTTCGGCGCCTACAGCTACAGCCTCGAGAAGGGTGGCGTTTCCACGCCCAATGATGGCGACTGGTATCTGCGCGGCACCTATCAGCCTGGCGTCGCGCTCTACGAAGCCTATCCGCAGCTCCTGCTGGCGATGAACAGCCTGCCGACCTTGAGACAGCGCGTCGGCACCCGCTACTGGTCGGGCGCCGGCAATCTGATGATCGAGCAGGGCGATGGCCCCGGCATCGCCGATCTGCCGCCGAGCCCGGAGGATGCCGGCCCGTCCGCCCTTGTCGAGCGCCGGGCGGTGTGGGGCAGGATGGAGTCGTCCTATGGCCGCATCCGCCCCGACACCTCGACGAGCGGTGCCGAGTCCGAACTGACGCTCTGGAAAGGACAGGCCGGGCTCGACGGCCAGTTCTACGAGAACGAAAGCGGTATCCTTATCGGCTCGCTCACCGGCCACTACACCTCCGGCGCGGCCGATGTGTCCTCGCCTTATGGCGATGGCAAGATCGACACCAAGGGTGCAGGCATCGGTGGAGCGCTGACCTGGTACGGCTATGACGGCTTCTATGTCGACGGGCAGGCGCAGGCGACCTGGTACAAGAGCGACCTCACCTCGTCGCTCCTCGACAGCAGCATGGCGTCTGGGCTCAAGGGCTTTGGCTATGCGCTGGGGCTGGAGGCCGGTCGCCGCTTCGATCTCGACTCCAGCTGGTCTCTGACCCCGCAGGCGCAGCTGGTCTATTCCAGCATCGACTTCGACGAGTTCACCGACCGCGCGCCCTTCCTGGCGAATGTGTCGCTGCAAAAGGGCGACAGCCTCCTCGGCCGCACGGGCGTGCAGCTCGATTACCAGCGTAGCTGGCAGGCCGACAACGGCACCACCAGCCGCATCAGCGCCTATGGTGCGGGCAATCTCTATTACGAGTTCCTCGATGGAACCGAGGTCAGCGTCGGTAGTGTCAAAAAGGTCAGCTTTGTCAGCGAGAACGACCGGGTCTGGGGCGGCTTCGGCGTTGGCGGGGCCTATAACTGGGCGGACGACCGCTATTCGCTCTATGGCGAGGCCTTCGCCCGCACGAGCCTTGCCGATTTCGGCGACAGCTATTCCGTCGGCGGTTCGCTCGGCCTGCGCGTCAAATGGTAGGGCACCGCTGGCCAGGAACGGCACATAATAAAAGGGCGGCGAAGGAAACTTCGCCGCCCTTGGCACGTGAAGGGTCGCTGGATCAATAGCCCATATCGACCTTCGGCGAAGCGTCGCTGAAACGGTCAGCGGCCGGATTGCTGGTCTCCACGGAAGCGCCTGTCGGAGTGGACATAAGGTGAGGCAAAGGCTTTGTCGAAAAATCCGAGGTACCGATGGAGCTTGTCGCCGTGTGGTCGACGCCAAGCTGGGTCGGATCCTGCAGATCGACCGGAACGCCGAAATTCGGATTCTCGGCAAAAGCTGCACCTGCGCTCAAAGCCAAGGCTGCAATGGTAAGAGTGAAAGTCTTCATTATTCATATCCCTGCTTCTCCGACGGAACCATTTCTCGTCGTAACGGCACGAAAAGTGCCATGCATTTCAGCGGGATTGAAAATAAAAATGCCCTAATCTGTTGTATTTTTGTGCGGCTGGTTAAGGAAACTTTCCTGAATGATATAGAATAAAAGATATCTTATATCTGATTATATGCTTTAATATCAAAACTATTCACAATATTCGATTCAACTATTCAGCCTTAACTGTCGGTCACGTGTGGTTGCTCTGCCCGCTTGCTCGGAGCAGCATTTCCCTTGGCAAGGCGGGGTATTCCTGGCGGTGGCCAGCCGGAAAACCGGCCGGCCCTTTTTTCGGCATCAATAGCCGCGTGCGGCGCCCGAAGCCGCGCGGCTGTCGATGGCGCCGTAATAGCGGCCGCCGGTGTCTCCGCCCTCAGCCTTCTCGATATCGGGAAGGCTCTTCCCGCCAACCAGTATGCCTGCCGCCTCGCCCCATATCGGCCAGTTCTCGTCTATATCGACATTATACCCCATGCCGGTGAGCAGGCGGCGCGTGTCGGGCGACAAGCCATAGGGCTCCATATAGACCTTGTCGGGCAGCCACTGGTGATGGATGCGCGGCGCGTCGATCGCTTCCTGGATGTTCATGCCATGGTCGATGACATTGATGATCGCTTCGAGCGTGATGGTGATGATGCGCGCGCCGCCGGGGCTGCCGATGACCATGAACGGCTTGCCATCCTTCGCGACGATCGTCGGGCTCATCGATGACAGCGGCGTTTTCTTCGGCGCGATGGCATTCGCCTCGCCCTGGATGAGACCATAGAGATTGGGCACCCCCGGCTTTGCGGTGAAATCGTCCATCTCGTTGTTGAGGAGAATGCCGGTTCCGGGCGCCACGACGCCGGCGCCGAAGGAGCCGTTCAGCGTATAGGTGACCGCGACGGCATTTCCCTCGTCGTCGATGATGGAATAGTGCGTCGTCTCCGTGCTCTCACCAAAGCCCTTGGGCATCAGATCCTGCGATACGCCAGCCTTGAATGGGCTGATCTTCTCGCGGATATCGGCGGCATAGTTCTCGTCCAGCAGCTTCGCGACCGGATTTTCGACGAAATCGGGATCGCCCAGCGCGGTGTTGCGATCGACATAGGCGTGGCGCATCGCCTCGACCATGAGATGCACCGTATCGGCCGAGCCGTAACCCAGATAGGAGATCGGATATCCCTCGAGAATATTCAGGATCTCGCAGATGATCACGCCGCCGGAGCTCGGCGGCGGTGAGGAAGAGATGTCATAGCCGCGATAATTGCATTTTACCGGCTCGAGCTCCCGAACCTGGTATTGCTCGAAGTCCTCCTTGGCGAGAATGCCATTGTTTTCCTGGCTCGCCTTGACGATCGCATCCGCAATCGCTCCCTTGTAGAAGGCGTCCGGCCCCTGTTCCGAGACGCTGGACAGCGATGCGGCAAGATCCGCCTGGGCAAGCGTTTCGCCCGCCGCATAGGGCTTGCCATCCGGTTTGAGGAAGATGGCCTTGGCGGCGGGATCGCTTGCCAGCGTATCGGCATTCTCGGCCAAGGCGGCGGCATCGCCCTGCTCCAGCACGAAGCCGTCTCTGGCCAGCTTGATCGCCGGTTCCATCAGCTCCTGCCGCGATTTCGTGCCGTAGCGGGTTCGGGCGGTCTCAAGGCCCATCACGGAGCCGGGCACGCCGACGGCGAGATAGCCGTCGGTGCTGAGCCCCTTCACCGGGTTGCCTTTGTCATCGAGATACATCGTTTTGGTGGAAGCGAGCGGCGCCCGCTCGCGGAAATCGAGGAAGGTCGTCTTGCCGTCCTTGAGGCGGATGGTCATGAAGCCGCCGCCGCCGATATTGCCGGCCCGGGGATAGACGACCGCCAGCGCATAGCCGACGGCCACCGCGGCATCGACGGCATTGCCGCCATTCTTCAAGGTTTCGACGCCGATATCCGATGCCAGATGCTGCGCCGTCACCACCATTCCGTGTTGGGCCTCGACCGGTTCCGGAGATGCGGCGAACACCGGTGCTAGCGGCGGCAGGCTGAGGGTAAACGCTAAAAGGACCGCGACGGCCTTCTTGTGGAGAGCATGCATGGTCAATCCTCCGTGGACTTGGCTCGCGGCAGGTTCGGAGCTTGCGTATGCCGCGTCAAGTCCAGGAAAGTGGAAGCTGTTTTCCCAAGGTGGGTGTAATCATGAGAGGGATAGGAATTTCCGTTTGACTATGGCATTCGCCGCGCGGAACGCCTAAATAGCGGTCCTAGCCGATTTTTACTCGGAAACGAGGACGCCATGATTCATGGCCGTGGGAATGTTGTCATCGGGATGACTGGTTTATGAAGCCTGACTATTACGAAACGCTCGGCGTCAACAAGGGCGCGGATGAAAAGACCCTGAAAAGCGCGTTCCGCAAGCTTGCCATGCAGTATCATCCGGACAGGAACCCCGGAGATCACGAGGCGGAACGAAGGTTCAAGGAAATCGGTGAGGCTTATGAGACGCTGAAGGACCCGCAGAAGCGGGCCGCCTACGACCGCTTCGGCCATGCCGCATTCGAGAATGGCGGCGGCTTCGGCGCCCATGGTTTTGGTGCTGCCGGCGGCTTCGCCGATATCTTCGAGGATATCTTCGGCGAGATGATGGGCGGCGGGCGCCAGCGCCGGGCCAATGGCCGCGAGCGCGGCGCCGATCTGCGCTACAATATGGAGATCACGCTGGAGGAGGCCTATACCGGCAAGACGGCGCAGATCCGTGTGCCGACCTCCATCGTTTGCGAGGATTGTTCGGGCAGCGGCGCCAGGCCCGGCACGCAGCCCGTCACCTGCTCGATGTGCGGCGGCGCGGGCCGCGTGCGCGCGGCGCAGGGTTTCTTCTCCATCGAACGGACCTGCCCGTCCTGTAACGGGCGCGGCCAGACCATCAAGGATCCTTGCGGCAAATGCTCAGGGCAAGGCCGCGTCACACAGGAGCGCTCGCTTTCCGTCAACATTCCGGCCGGCATCGAGGACGGCACGCGCATCCGCCTCTCCGGCGAGGGCGAGGCGGGCCTTCGCGGCGGGCCTTCGGGCGATCTCTATATCTTCCTCTCCATCAAGCCGCATGAGTTCTTCCAGCGCGACGGCGCCGATCTCTATTGCAAGGTGCCCATCTCCATGACCACGGCGGCGTTGGGCGGCCAGTTCGAGGTGTCGACGCTCGACGGCACGCAGACCCGCGTCAAGATCCCCGAGGGCACGCAGAACGGCAAGCAGTTCCGCCTGAAGGGCAAGGGAATGCCCGTCCTGCGCCAGCCGGCCATGGGCGACCTCTATATCCAGATCGCCATCGAAACGCCGCAGAACCTCAACCGGCGGCAGCGCGAGCTGCTGGAAGAATTCGAGAAGATTTCCTCCAAGGAGAACAGCCCGCAATCGACAGGCTTCTTCTCGCGGATGAAGGAATTCTTCGAGGGCATTGGCGAATAACGTGTATAATTAATTAGGATTTCTGATCCTAAACTCGCCATGACGCCTTGCTTCCGCCATGCAATGCGTCATAAATCTGCCCGATAACGACATTTGGGAGCAGACGCCATGGCAGGACCACTCGGCAAGAAGATTGCGGAGAAGTTCGATGAGGAGATCCGGTTCTTCAAGGGCTGGATCGATGGTCCTAAGGCGGTCGGCGCCATCCTGCCGACAAGTTCTGTCACGGCGCGGCGTATGGCGAGCGTCATCGACATCCATTCCGGCCTGCCGGTGCTGGAGTTGGGACCCGGAACCGGCGTCATCACCAAGGCGATCCTGCAGCGCGGCGTGAAGCCCGCGGATCTTTATTCCGTCGAATATTCGGAGGATTTCGTCCGCCATCTGCGCGAGGATTTTCCTGACGTCAACATCATCCATGGCGATGCGTTCGATCTCGATAAGACGCTTGGCGAGAACAAGGGTCTCGTCTTCGACAGCGTCATCTCCGCCGTGCCGCTTTTGAGCTTCCCCGTCGAGAAGCGGGTGGCGATCCTGGAGGATCTCCTGAACAGGATCCCCGATGGGCGGCCGGTGATACAGATCACCTATGGACCCTTGTCGCCCGTACCCGCCGGCCGCGGGAACTATGTCGTCCAGCACTATGATTTCGTCATCCGCAATGTTCCCCCGGCGCGGCTATGGGTCTATAAGCGCGGGCGTACCTGATTTTTCTGTCCACACGGCTTAGCATGGCTCCCAGAATTCTCGTTTTCGCCGGCTCGATCCGCTCGGGAGCCTTCAGCAGCAGGACGGCTGACGCCGCCGTCAAGGAGCTTGCGCTGCAGGGCGCCGAGGTCACGCGCATTTCGCTTGCTGATTATCCCTTGCCGATCATGGACGAGGATCTGGAGAAGGAAAAGGGCGTCCCGGAAAACGCCATGCGGCTCGGTCGCATGTTCGCGGCCCATGAGGGGCTGATGATCTGCTCGCCGGAATATAATTCTTCCATCCCGCCGCTTCTGAAGAACACCATCGACTGGGTCAGCCGCATCTCGCGCGATGGCGAGCATGTGCTGCGCCCCTATGCCGGCAAGATCGTCGGCCTCTGTTCCTCGTCGGACGGCAATTACGCCGGCATCCGCGGCCTTTATCATCTGCGCTCGGTGCTGATGAATGTCGGCACCCAGATCATCACCGAGCAATGCTCCGTGGCGCGCGCGTCGGAGGCCTTCAACGAGGATGGCTCCTTAAGGGACGAACGCACCGCCAAGATGATGACGAGGGCCTGCATCTCGCTGATCGAGCATGTGCAGATGGCGTCGTTTAGACGCTGATGCACGCTTATTACATCACTCACCCCCAGATCGTGATGAATCCGGCGGTCCCCGTTCCGCAATGGGGATTGTCCGAGACGGGACGAGCGCGGATCGAGGCCGTCTGTGACAGGCCATGGGTGCTCTCGCTCACGCGGATATTTTCCAGCGACGAGAAAAAGGCGATCGAGACGGCCGGGATATTGGCCCGCAATACCGGCTGCCCGATCGAGATCGATCCCCTGATGGGCGAGAACGACCGTTCGTCTACCGGTTTCCTGCCGCCGCCTGAATTCGAAAAGGCGGCCGACCGCTTCTTTGCCGAACCCGAGGAAAGCTTCAAGGGATGGGAGCGGGCGGTGGATGCTGAGGCCCGCATCGTCAAAGCCGTCAGCATAGCGCTGGAGCGTTGCTCTGGAGACGGGCCGGTGGCCTTCGTTGGTCATGGCGGCGTCGGTACCCTCCTGAAGTGCCATTTCGGTGGCTATCCCATTTCGCGTGTTCATGATCAGCCGCCCGGTGGCGGAAATATCTTCGCCTTCCGGCTTTCCGACCGCGCGTGTCTGTGCGATTGGAAGCCGGTGGAAACATTCAGCGGTGATTTTCATGGATGAGAATAGAGTGCGCGACCGGCTGATCGTCGGCCTTGATGTTCCAACGGTGAAGGAAGCCGAAGCCGTCGTCGCGGCTTTGGGCCACACGGTCTCCTTCTATAAGATCGGTTATCAGCTTGCCTTCGCGGGCGGGCTGGATTTTGCCGGGGAGCTTGTCCGCTCGGGCAAACAAGTCTTTCTCGACATGAAACTGCTCGATATCGACAACACCGTCGCCAAGGGCGTCGAGAACATCGCCAAAATGGGCGTCTCCATGCTGACGCTGCATGCCTATCCCAAGGCGATGCGCGCCGGCGTCGAAGCGGCGAAAGGCTCCGGCCTCTGCCTGCTGGCGGTTACGGTGCTCACCTCCATGGATGGCGCGGATTTGGCCGATGCCGGTTATAGCCTGGACCCGCAGACGCTGGTTCTGAGGCGTGCCGAGCAGGCGCGCGCCGCCGGTATGGGCGGCATTGTCTGCGCGGCGCCCGAGGCATCCGCCGTACGCCGCATCATCGGCCCCGACATGGCGCTGGTCACACCGGGCATCCGTCCCGCCGGGGCGGACAAGGGCGACCAGAAACGCGTCATGACGCCGGGCGAGGCGCTTAAGGCCGGTTCGAGCCATCTCGTCGTCGCCCGCCCCATCATTGCTGCCGAGGACAAGCAGGCCGCCGCCCGCGCCATTCTGGCGGAAATGGCCGCGGCTGTCGCCCAGCCGGCAGATTTAAGCTGAAGGAAGAGGAATATGACGAAAGCCTATTGGATTGCGCGCGTCGATGTCAGGGATCCCGAGCGCTACAAGGATTACGTCTCAACCGCCAAACCCGCTTTCGAGCGCTACGGTGCCAAATTCCTGGCGCGCGGCGGCACGGCGCATACCGTCGAAGGGCCGGGCCGCGCCCGCAATGTCATCATCGAATTTCCGTCCATTCAGGCCGCGCTCGATTGCTACAATTCGCCGGAATATCAGGCCGCGAAAGCGATCCGCCAGACCGTTGCCGATGGCGAGATCGTCATCGTGGAAGGATATGAGGGTTAGAGGGGCTCATGTCCTGATGGAATCGCTCGGATTCCTTTGAACCATTGTTGTGGTGGAAAAGTCGAGGCATGGATCCCAGTGACAAGCACTGGGATGACGGGTGAAGATGTTTTCCCTCTACCCACAATCGTTCTTGCCAAGCGGAGACGCTGAAGATCTTTCGCCTACGGCTAACCGCCGTCATCCCAGTGCTTGTCACTGGGATCCATGCCTCTACGGTGCAGTCTCCGCATCGTTTCCATCAAAAAGTGAACCGTTCCAAAGCCCTTGCGGTGCAGCTGGATACTGGCCGGCGGGCGGGTGCGGTTCGCCGGATTTTGGCTGTAACGCGAATTGTGAGGGTGACTTCCAGGATTGCTCATTGCTGGCGGTCAATTGACACGCGCTCCCCAGCAATTTCCATGAGCTGTTGTTGAGGACTTTCTCGCAGCGCGCCAGCTGTGGCCCCGTGGGCAGCCTGAGGCAAACCTGATCGCCTTCGTCGTAACGCAAGCCATTGCCGAGGCATTGGCAGTCCGCAAGTGCGGCCTGCGCAAGCAAAATGCCTGTAACGCCCCCCGCGACGAACGAGATCGCGCGCATAATGATAGAATATCACGCAGCGCCAATGCGCGCCACGCCGAGTTGTCCTTCAGAGCCTTACCGGCCGGTCGAAAACGCCTTGCACCGCAATATCCAGCAGCAATGGCCGGCCGGCATTTGGGTCGGCCTCGCGTTCGCTTTCACCCATTCCCTGATGCGCCGTGGTGACGAGCAGCCGGTTGGCATCGGGGCCGACGAAGGCCGGGCAGGAGGGCTGGCGGGCCGGCACCGGAACCGAGCGGATCAGCCTGCCGTCGGGCGAATAGGCGTGGACGGCTCCCGCACCCCAGCAGGCATTCCAGAGGACACCGTTCGCATCCACCACGGAGCCGTCCAGCCCGCCGTCTTCGATCCGGTGATGAAAGACGCTTCTTTCGCTCACCGGCAGGCCGGTCTCCGGGTCCGTGTCGACGCGCCAGAGGACATTCTTGTCGGTATCCGCGAAATAGGCGACGCGCCCGTCGGGCGAGAACGAGATCGAATTGGTGATGGTGATGCCGGAGAAGAGCTGGCGGACCTCGCCCTCGCGATACCACCAGATGGAGCCGGCGCCGGCCTCGGCCTTTTTGCCCATCGTCCCCATCCAAAAGGCGCCGGAAGGGTGCACGCGCGCATCATTCGAGCGGGTGGCCGGATTGTCGGCCTCGATCGCTTTGTGCAGCGTCAGCACGCCGCTTGCGCGGTCACGGATATAGAGCCCCTTCTCGGTCCAGAGCATTTGGCTTTGCGCATCGATGACGGCGAGCGCGCTCGCCATAAGCCCAAGCTCGTGTACCCGCGTTTCGCCCTCGGGCCATTTCTTCTCGAGAAGCCTGCCCGCCAGGATATCGAACCACCAGACCGTACCGGTCAGCGGATCGTAGCCCGGCCCTTCACCGAGTTCGCAGACGATGTCGGAAAAGAGTGTGGCGTTGGACGCGGTCGTCATGCGTATCTCTCTCCGAAGAAAACCGCGTCATAGGCCTGGATGGTCAGCCGGGCGCGCTCCGCTACATCGGCTGCGGACATGCCCGGCTTATAGATGCTGGATCCCAGGCCGAAGGCGCGGATGCCCACCTCGCCGTAAGACGCGAAATCGCCCTCGGCGACGCCGCCCACCGCGCCGATCACCGTGCCCTTCGGCAGGACGGCGCTCACCGCCTTGATGCCCTGAGGTCCAAACACATTGGCGGGGAAGAATTTCAGTCCCGAAGCGCCCGCCTTCAGTGCGGCCAGCGCCTCGGTCGGTGAGAAGACGCCGGGCATCGTCACCATTTCGGCGGTGGAAGCGGCGCGGATCACCTCGGCATCCACATTGGGGCTCACCATCAGCCGCCCGCCTGCATCGTCGAGCCGCTTGACGCTGGCTGTATCGAGCACCGTTCCCGCCCCGACCAGCACATTGGCTGGCAATGCCTTCGCGACCATCTCGATGGAGCGGAACGGCTCCGGCGAGTTAAGCGGGATCTCAATCGCCTCGAACCCGGCATCCGCCAGCGCATGGCAGATATCCACCGCCTCTTCTGGTCTGATTCCGCGCAGGATGGCGATCAGGTCGCGCTTCAGCTTCGGCCAGGCGACGGAGGGGGCGTGAGTCATGCCGTTTCCTTTCGGGAGGAGAACCATAGTCCTGTGGCGGCGGCGTGCAGGCCCTTTCTGACCGCATCATCGGCATCCACCGTTTCGCAATCGAAGCCCGCCGCGCCGAGCGCCTTGCGATAAAGCCGCTCCATGCGTCCTGATGCGATGAGCTGCACCGTCCGGATATCGGCGGGCGCCTTGGCGCGCGCGTCAGCTGCCTCCGACCCGATCACCATGCCGGAAAGCTTTGCTGCGGCTTCATCCTCGCCCTGTCCGTTGAGCAGCATCGCCGCGCGAAGCTCGAAAAGCGTGCCGAGCAGGCTGAAATCAGGGGCCAGCGCCTGCTCAAGACCGGTGGCGAAGCCCGGATGGTCGGCATCGACGCTCTCCGCCGCCGCGCCGATGGAATGGCGCAGGATCGACTGGCTGCAGATCAACGCATAGAGCTCGCCGGTCAGATAGGTGGAGAAACGCGATACTCTTCCGCCTTCCAGATGAACCCATTTGGAATGAGTGCCCGGCATGGCGACGAGACCGGAGAAACCGGGCTTGCCATGCACGAGGCCGAGAAGCTGGGTTTCCTCGCCGCGCATGACATTGGGCTTTGCGCCCTGCTGCGCCAGGCCCGGCACGATGCGAATGTCGCGCTTGGTATCGATGATACGTGCCGAGGCGGCGAGAATGGTCGCGGGGTCAGCCGGGATATCCACATAGGATGCTTCGACCCAGCCCTGCCGCGATCCCGCCATGCCGCAGACGACGACAGGCAGGTTAGCCGGCGCGCCGAGCGCCGCGAGATGGCATTCGAGGACCTGCGAGAAGCCGCTTGCGCGCGACGCGTCGAGCCCGTCGTCGCTGCGCCGCTCTGCGAGCACGTTGCCAGCCTTGTCCATGAGCCAGAGCCGGAACCGGCTCGTGCCCCAGTCGGCCCCGGCGAAAGCGGGCTCTTCGTCTCTGCTCACAAACAACCTCCGTCGACGATCAGTGTCTGCGCGGTGAGCATGCGGGCTGCGTCGGAAGCAAGGAACAGGCAGGGCCCGACCATGTCGTCCGGCAGCACCTCTTCCTTGAGGCACTGCTTGCCAAGATGGGCCTTGAGGCCTTCCTCCGTCACCCAGAGCGTCTTCTGGCGCTCCGTCATCACCCAGCCGGGCGCAATCGCGTTGACGCGGATTTTATCCGGCCCGAGCGCTCCGGCAAGCCCCTTGGTCAGGCCGATGACGCCGGCCTTCGCCGCGGTATAGACGGGCAGGTCGCCCTGATTGATCATGAAGGAGATGGAGGTGAAATTGACGATCGCGCCGCCGCCGGCCTTTTTCATGCCCGGCAGCACCGCCTGCACGGCAAAAAACTGCGGCCGCAGATTGATCGACTGGTTGAGGTTCCAATAGTCCTCGGTCACGTCCTCGACCGCGTGCCGGTCGTCCCATGCGGCATTGTTGACCAGGACGGTGACCGGGCCATGCGCCGCTTCGGCCTTCGCCGCCGCCTGGCGCAGAGCATCGAGATCGCGCAGATCCGCATCGAGATAGAGCGGGCGGCTGCCATATTTCTTTTCCAGCGTCTCGACCAGCGCCGTCGATGATTCCCTGGCGATGTCGATGAAGGCGACCTTGGCGCCCTGCGCGACGAAGCCTTCCGTCAGCGAGGCGCCGATGCCGGAACCGCCGCCGGTGATCAGGATGGAGCGGTCCTTCAGGTCGGGAAATACGGTCGATGGCAGCATGAAGGGTCCTCCCAGGCTGGCTTGCATAATTGTTGCGGCTTTTGCCGGCCCGAACCGCTTAGCGGAATTCAGCGAAACCGTATAGTATGATAAATAAAATTTCCTGTTATCGCGGTTCCGTCCATGACAGTTTGGCGCCCTGTTTCGACCATAGCGAATCGCTGAGGGTTATCATGTCTATGAAAATTGCGGTCCAGATGGACCATATCCGTTCCATCCGGATCGCAGGCGACACCACCTTCGCGCTCTGCCTGGAGGCGGCAAGGCGCGGCCACACGCTTTATCATTATACGCCGGACCGTCTTTCCATGCGCGACGGCATCGTCTCCGCCGCCATCGAGCATCTGGAGGTGCGCGACGTCGAAGGCGATCATTTCACGCTCGGCAAGCCCGAGCGCCGCGATCTTTCCGAAATGGACGTGGTGCTGCTTCGCCAGGATCCGCCCTTCGACATGAATTACATCACCACCACGCATCTTCTGGAGCGTATCCATCCGAAGACGCTGGTGGTCAACGACCCCGCCTGGGTGCGCAACAGCCCGGAAAAGATCTTCGTCACCGAATTTCCGGACCTGATGCCGGAAACGCTGATCACCAAGGATCCGCAGGAGGTGGCGGATTTCCGTCGCGAATTCGGCGATATCATCGTCAAGCCGCTCTATGGCAATGGCGGCGCCGGCGTTTTCCATCTGGCCAATGCCGACCGCAACCTTGCCTCGCTGCTTGAGATGTTTGCGCAGATGTACCGCGAGCCGTTCATCGCCCAGCGCTATTTGAAGGATGTGCGCGCCGGCGACAAGCGCATCATCCTGATCGACGGCGAGCCGGTCGGCGCCATCAATCGCGTTCCCTCAGAAACGGATGCGCGCTCCAACATGCATGTCGGCGGCAGGGCCGAGGCATCGCAATTGACGGAACGCGAGTACGAAATCTGCACCCGCATCGGCCCATCGTTGAGGGAACGGGGCTTCATCCTCGTCGGCATCGATGTCATCGGCGATTATATGACCGAGATCAACGTGACCTCGCCGACCGGCATTCGCGAGATCAAGCGTTTCGGTGGAGCCGATGTGGCGGCGCTTTTCTGGGATGCGGTCGAAGCCAAACGCCGGAAGGCGGGATAGAGGCCCTTTTCTTACATCGTCGCTCAAGCAGCTCCTTATTTAGTGGGAGCTGCTTTTATTTATTAAGAAAATAAGAATATAAGAGCGTTCAAATTTACTGAAAAATCTCATTTTGTTCTGACGATACAACTCGATACACTTATTAAATATGCGATAAGTTGTTATTGTTCCCTAAATGTTCTTGCAGCTCGCGCCGATCCATGCTTATCTTGCAAGATCAGGGGCGTGAGGCTTTCCGTATGGGCAGCGGAAAGGCGAGTTTGGGGGCAGCGGCATGGTATCGCGGGTCAGCACCGTAGCGTTTCAGGGGGTCGAAGCGGTTCGCGTCGACGTGCAGGTGATGATCGCGCCGGGCAAGATGGGCATGTCGATCGTCGGCCTGCCCGACAAGGCGGTGGCCGAAAGCCGCGAGCGGGTGCAGGCCGCGCTCCATGCCTCAGGCCTGTCGATGCCGCCCAAGAAGGTGACGGTCAATCTCGCCCCTGCCGATCTGCCGAAGGAAGGTTCCCATTACGATTTGCCGATCGCCGTCGGCCTGATGGCGGCGCTCGGCGCGCTTCCCGGCGATGCCCTGCAATCCTATGTGGTTCTGGGGGAGCTCTCGCTCGACGGCACGATCAGCGCCGTTGCCGGCGTGCTCCCAGCCGCAATCGGCGCCAACCGTCAGGACAAGGGGCTGATCTGTCCGCACGCCTGCGGACCGGAGGCCGCCTGGGCCGGCAGCGAGATCGATATTCTGGCGCCGCGCAGCCTGATCGCACTCGCTAATCATTTTCGCGGCACGCAGGTTCTGTCGCGGCCCGAGCCGGTAATGCGCCCGAGGGCGGACGATCTGCCCGATCTTGCCGATATCAAGGGCCAGGAGACGGCGAAGCGCGCACTTGAGGTGGCCGCGGCGGGCAATCACAATCTGCTGCTCGTCGGGCCGCCGGGCTCGGGCAAATCGATGCTGGCGCAGCGTTTGCCGTCCATCCTGCCGCCGCTTTCGCCGCGCGAATTGCTCGATGTCTCGATGATCGCCTCCATTGCCGGCGAACTCGCCGGCGGCAAGCTCTCCGACCGCAGGCCCTTCCGCGCGCCGCATCACTCCGCTTCCATGGCGGCGATGGTCGGCGGCGGCATCAGGGCGAAGCCGGGCGAGGTGTCGCTCGCCCATAATGGCGTGCTCTTCCTCGATGAATTCCCAGAATTTACACCGCAGGTGCTCGATTCGCTGCGCCAGCCGCTGGAAACCGGCGAATGCATGATCGCTCGCGCCAACCACCGCGTCAGCTATCCCGCGCAGATACAGCTCGTCGCGGCCATGAACCCGTGCCGTTGCGGCATGGCCGGCGAGCCGGGCCACCGCTGCGCCCGCGGGCCGCGCTGCCAGGTGGATTATCAGGCCAGGATATCAGGCCCTCTGCTCGACCGTATCGATCTGCGCATCGAGGTGCCCGCCGTCTCGGCCGCCGATTTGATCCGCCCGTCGCAGGCCGAATCGAGCAAGGTGGTGGCGGAAAGGGTGGCTCGGGCGCGGGCGATCCAGAAACGCCGCTATGAGGCGTTGGGCCTCTCCAATGTTTCGACCAATGCGCATTGCTCCGCTGCGCTGATCGAGGAGATCGCCGTCCTGGATGCCGGCGGCGTGGCGCTTCTGCGCGATGCGAGCGAGCAGATGAAATTCTCCGCCCGCGCCTATCACCGTATTCTCAAGGTGGCGCGCACGCTTGCCGATCTCGAAGGTGTGGAAAAGGTCGGCCGGCTGCATTTGGCCGAAGCGATTTCCTACCGCATGAGCGGGGAAAGAATCATGTCGGCGGCGTGAGGGACGGGAACATAGGCGAATAGGGCATCCTATTTCGCTGCCCATTGTTTCATGCCCCACAATATCCTGGCCGGGAAAAAAAGCGCTTGCGGTGAACAGGAAGGAAGGCATGCTCCCTTATTCCCTTATTCCCTTATTCCCTTATTCCCTTATTCCCTTATTCCCTTATTCCCTTAACTACTGAACCGAGCCGACCAGCAGATTGCTCGGCGCCTCGATGCTGACCCAGCGACCGGTGTAGTTGACCGCCTGGCGCTTCAGATAGGTATAGTTGGTCTGCTGCCAGTTCTTCACCTCGTCGGTCAGGTTGTCGAGGACGAAATCGCCGCCATCGGTGCGCACGGTCAAGACCGCATGGCCCTCGCCGTCGCGCTTGCGGACCACCGTGATCAGCAGATTGGCGAGCGAAATACCGGATCGGTTGAGCTCACGGCGCTTCTGCAGCACGTAATCCTCGCAGTCGCCGAAGAGCTTCGGATAATCCCAATATTCTTCCTTGCCGTAGATTTCCTTGTCAGTCAGCGGCTGGATGCGCTCGTTGACGGAGGCATTGACGGCGATGAGATGCTGCCACATGTCACGCGTCAGCTTCAGCGGCGTGGTATCCCGGTTGCGGATGGTGCATTCCTGCGGCAGGCGCTTGCAGAACTCATAATGGCCGATCGGCTGTGAGCTCAAGCCGCCGATGCGCATGAAATCGTCGGACGCCGCCGATGCGCCGGAAGAGCCAGAAATAAGCGTGCTGAGAAAGATTGCAGCCCCAACCGCCCCGCAAGACCATACGCCCCTGAACATACGCAACACTCCGCCGCACCTCTTATCGTTAACAAAACGTTAAAGGCTGAAATGGAGGAGAGTCAATTCATAATACCATCACCGAATTGCTCAATTCGGCTTATGGTTACCACGCGAGACTATCGTGAAAGCACAACCTTAGGGCAAGCACAAAATGGATTCTGGCCATGGTTGGATGACTGCAATCACGCGGGGATGGAGCCGGCGCCGCAGGGATGGTGAAGGCCTTATCGCGCATAAGTAGAGATCTGCGCAGCCGCAGATCGGAGGGGCTTCAGCGTTTGCGCGCACGCTTTCGCGGCGATGCCGCCTGATTTTGCGCCGATTTGTCGTTTGCATGGACGAAGTTGAGGATGCGCGGCGCGATCTCGTTGCGGAACCGCGAGCCGTTGAACACGCCGTAATGGCCGACCTTGGGTTGTATATAATGCATCCGCTTCTCGTTCGGGATATTGACGCAGAGCTTTTGTGCCGCTTCCGTCTGGCCGACGCCGGAAATGTCGTCATTCTCGCCTTCGACCGTCAGAAGAGCGGCATTGCGGATTGCAGAAAGGTCGACGGTGTTGCCGCGATGCTTCATTTTATTCTGCGGCAGATCATGGCGGATGAAGACCGTCTCCACGGTCTGCAGGTAGAATTCCGCCGTCATATCCATCACCGCCAGATATTCGTCATAAAAGTCGCGGTGCTTCTCGGCGGAGTCCCCGTCCTCTTTCACCAAATGAAAAAAGAAGTCCTTGTGCGCGGCGATGTGCCGGTCGAGATTCATGCTCATGAAGCCCGACAATTGCAAAAAACCGGGATAGACCGGCCGCATGACGCCGGGATGCGGCCATGGGACAGGCATGATCACATTGTCGCGGAACCAGCCGATATCCTTTTCCTCCGCCATCTTGTTGACGGCGGTCGGATTGATGCGTGTGTCGATCGGCCCGCCCATCAGCGTCATCGAGGAAGGCGCGAACCGGTCGCCGGCCTTCTCCATCACCGCCACAGCGGCCAGCACCGGAACGGAAGGCTGACAGACGGCGATGACATGAGTGTTCTCGCCGATGGCGTGGAACATTTCGATTACATAGTCGATATAGTCGTCGAGATCGAAACGGCCTTCGCTCAACGGCACCATGCGCGCGTCGATCCAGTCCGTGATGTAGATTTCCGCATGCGGCAGCAGGGTCTCGACGGTCCCGCGCAGCAGCGTCGCATAATGGCCGGACAAGGGCGCGACAAGCAGGATCTTCGGGTCGGCTGCGCGGTCCGTCGGCAGATCGCGCTTGAAATGGAGAAGATTGCAGAACGGCTTCTGCCAGGCGATCTCCTCCGTCACCGCGGTCCTTTTGCCGTCGACCGTGGTTGCGGGAAGATTGAACGCCGGCTTGTCGTAGCGCCTTGTGGTGCGCTCGAAAAGCTCCATCAGCGCCGCCATCGAGCGGCCATAGGAACTCTGCGACATCGGGTTCAGCGGATTTTCGAAGAACAGCCTGGTGGCATCCGCAAGGGCCCGGTAGGGCTGAAGCGCCGCATGATTGAGTTCGTAAAGCTGATAATACATTTTCCAAACCTCAGAGAAGCGCGTAAAAAAGAGATACCGGAAAACCTATATACTGAAACAGCATTCCTTTATTCTGAACATAGTGCAATCCGAGGATATTGCAATGCACACATTCTTGAGCGGTTTTGCTGCTACGCACCAATCCACGTTTTCGGCCCTGCCACAATCCCGCCAATCTCCTGATGCTTGCCTGTCCGGCTAGCACTGGGTCAGCCACTGTTTCGCCAGCCATAACCGTATCCCGCGTTCCGTTCCAAAGGCCAGGAAATGACAGGCGCTGCAACGCGCAAGGCCACACCCGACGATATCGAGGCGCTTTTGCGCATAGAGGAGCGTTGTTTCGATGCGGACCGTATCTCGCGGCGCTCCTTCCGCGCATTGATCGCCCGGCCGACGGCGGAAACCATTATTGCCGAGGAACGCGGCGCCATCGTCGGCTACGCCATGATCCTGTTCCGCAAGGGCACGGCGCTGGCGCGGCTCTATTCGATCGCCGTCGATCCGGATGCGAAATCGCGCGGCGTCGGCACCCTCCTGCTCAATGCCGCCGAGCAGGCGGCGTTCGATCATGACCGGCTGCTCCTGCGTCTCGAGGTGCGGGAGGACAATCAACGGGCGATCGCGCTTTACAAGCGCCATGGTTATCGCCCGGTCGGGCGTTGTCTCGATTATTACGCCGATCATTCCGACGCGCTGCGCTTCGAAAAGACGCTGCGCGGCGGCGCGCCGCTCTCCACCAGCGTTCCCTATTACGAGCAGACGACGGATTTCACCTGCGGTGCGGCCTGCCTGATGATGGCGCTTGCCTGCCGTCTGCCTGAGGTTCGGCTCGATCCGGTGCTGGAGATCCGCCTGTGGCGCGAGGCGACGACGGTGTTCATGCAGTCTGGTCCTGGCGGCTGCGAGCCCTTCGGCCTTGCCGTTGCCGCCCGCGAGCATGGTCTGAAATCCTCCATCATCGTTTCGACCGACGAGATCCTGTTCCTGCAGTCGGTGCGCGACCCGGAGAAGCGGATGGTGATGGAGCTCGCCCAGACGGATTTCCGCCGCCGTGCGAAAGCCTATGGCATCGGCGTGCGTCATCGCGGCTTCACCATGAAGGACATCCGCTCGGCCCTGCGGCGCGGCGCCTGCGCCATCGTTCTCGTCAGCGGTTATCACATGTTCGGCAAGAAGGTGCCCCACTGGATTCTCGCTCATGGCGATGACGGGCGCCACATCATGATCCATGATCCTTGGGTGGAGGGCGACATTGGCGAGACGGTTGCCGACGCTGCCAATGTTCCCGTCCCCTATGACATTTTCGATCGCATGGCGCGGTTCGGCACAAGCAGCCTGCGCGCTGCGGTTTTTCTGGAGCTTGATCCCGATAAAGCTGCGGACTTTTCGGGATCGTCCAGCTCAAAAAGAGTTGAGAAAAGGACCGATTGATGCCTATCTGTGTCATTCTCGTCGGGCGGCTGTCCGATATCGACAATGGCGCGACCCGTCACAAGGTCATGACCAATCGCGATTATCTCTCGCATCCCGCTCTCTTCAACGGCCAGCGCCCTCGGATCATCAATCTGTCGCGTTCCTATGCCTATCAAAGCCGCGGCTATTATGCCTCGCTGCTTGCCGAGGCGCGGGGCCATCGCGTCATTCCCTCGGTCGAGACGATGATCGATCTTTCGGAGCGGCGGCTCTACGAGAACGCCATCCCCGAACTGGAGGATGCGCTGAACAAGGCGCTGGGCCAGCATCCCGAGCATGCGCCCACTACCATCCGCGTCTATTTCGGCTATGCGCCGGCCCATCATCTGGAACGCTTCGCCCGGCTCCTCTTCGACTGGTTCCGCGCGCCCGCCCTAGAAGTTTCGGTCAAACCAGGCGAATGGGCGAAAATACAGAAGATCGGCTTCGCCAATCTCGCGAAACTCGATGAGGAAGAGAAAGCGCATTTCAACCATGCGCTTGAACGCTATACGCAGCGCGAATGGCGCGCCGCCAAGCAGAAGACGCCGGCGCGCTATTCATTCGCCACCCTGTGCGATCCGCATGAGGCGATGCCTCCCTCCACGGTTTCATCGCTCAAGCACTGGGCGCGCATCGCGAGCCGCCTCGGCGTCGATGTCGAGCCGATCGGCAGGAAGGATCTGCCGCGCCTTGCCAATTACGATGCGCTGTTCATCCGCGAGACGACCTCGATCTCAAATCATACCTACCGCTTCGCCCGCCGTGCTCAGCAGGAGGGAATGCCCGTCATCGACGATCCGGTTTCGATGATCCGCTGCACAAACAAGGTCTATCTGAATGAATTGATGCAGGGCAACGGGGTTCCCGTGCCGCCGACGGTGATGATCGCAAGCGCCGAGGACCTGACGCGCGCCGCCGATCTCCTCGGCTTTCCCATGGTCATCAAGATACCGGACTCCTCCTTCTCGCGCGGGGTCAAGAAGGTCGGTTCCTGCGGGGAGCTGAAGGCGCTCGCCACCGAATGGCTTGCCGACAGCGATCTCCTGATCGCGCAGAAATACATGCCCACCAAATTCGACTGGCGGGTCGGCGTGCTCGACGGAAAGCCGCTTTTCGCATGCCAGTATCTGATGGCGAAGCATCATTGGCAGATCGTCAAGCATGACACCGGCGGCAAGCCGCTGGAAGGCGGCTTCCGGTCCGTCGCGCTGGACGATGCGCCGCCGCTCGTCATTGAGACGGGGCTCAGGGCGGCCCGCTGCATCGGCAACGGGCTCTACGGCGTCGATCTCAAGGAAACAGAGGATGGCGTCGTCGTCATCGAGGTGAACGACAATCCCAATCTCGAGCACGGCATCGAGGATGCGGCGGAGAAGGATGAGGTCTGGCTGAACCTGACCCGCTGGTTCATCGACCGCCTGGAACGGGCGAAATAGCGCGCTACGGCTGAAGAGAGGGTTCCGCCTCAGCCCAGCCGATCGAAGCAGACCTTCGCATGTCCGGCGCTGATAAAGCCGAGCCGCTGCGCGGCCCCCTTCGAAAGATCGAGAATGCGCCCCTTGATGAAAGGCCCTCGATCATTGATGCGCACGACGAGTGACTTGCCGTTTTTCTGATTGGTCACCCGCACCTTGCTGCCGAGCGGCAGTGTGCGGTGCGCGGCCGTCATCGCGGCGGGGTTCATCCGTTCGCCCGAGGCCGTGCGCGAGGTGAGCGCATACCAGGAAGCCCGCCCGCATTGCGCCGAAGCCTCGATGGCGGTTGCAGAAAGAATGCTGGCCGCCGTCGCGGCCAGAAATGCCATACGTATCGTGAAGCTCATCTCGTCTTCGCTTGCTGTTTCGAAATGCTTCCGGAAGTAGGACCCCTTTGGAAGCAAAGATTTGCTGCAGTGGAAATGTGGCGAGAAATGGTTTCACGCGAAATTACACTGTGATTCATAATTGTGATTCTAGCGGAGAATTTTCCCGTTTTAAGGAAAACGGAAAATATAGATCCGCAACTATTCAAATATACTACTTATACAATACATAGTGCGTAGATAAACTTTCTTTCAAAATCATGATTTCACCGGATTGTCGCCGGAAAGCCGGACGATGGCGATACTTGGATCTCAAATAGATTCCACCATGGGCTGTCTTCCCGCCGCTCCAGCCACGGAATGTTTATTTGAACGGCAAGTTCTTCTCTGAAATTCTTGGGCGCGCCGAAAATCGGCATTTTTTCCGCCCAACCCCTGAATTTCCTCTATAGAGCTGAACGAGACGCCGCGAAGGGAGCAGGCACCGGAATGAAACCGGATAACGGAAAGGATGAGATGGAACAGGCGGTGTCGGAGCGCCGGGTGCCCGGCACGCTGCGCTGGGCCTATCTTGCCCTGGGTTTCCTCATGCTGCTGCTCGGCATTATCGGCGCATTCCTGCCCGTCATGCCGACGACAATCTTTATCATTCTCGCCGCCTGGTTCTTCGGCCGGTCGTCGCCGAGGCTCGAGGCATGGCTGCTCGGCCATCCCACCTTCGGCCCGGTGCTGCGCAGCTGGCGCGACAAGGGCGCAATCCCCCCAAGGGCCAAGATGGCTGCTTCAGGGGGCATGGTCGCCGGCTATGCATTGTTCTGGTGGGCCGCCCGTCCGGGCTGGCCGCTCGCGGCAGGCGTTGCGCTGCTCTTGCTGGCTTGCGCCGCTTTCGTCCTGTCGCGGCCTGATTGAAGGCGACGCGCGTCAGCCGAGATCGCGCAGATAGCTGTACTCGGCCATCGCCGCTGTGCGGGCGGCTGGGTCGATATCGGCAAAACGCAGCTCTTCCTCTGTGTGATCCATTTCCGCGAGCAGGCTGCCATCGGGCGCTGCAAGCCGCGACAGCCCGGCGAAAGTGAAGTTCTCGTCTTTTCCCGCGTGGTTCACATAGGCCACGAACAGCTGGTTCTCGAAGGCGCGCACCTGGATCATCTTCTGAGCGATGAACGTTCCGGATGGTCCCGCCGGCAGAGCCGTCGGCACGGCCACCAGATCCGCGCCGGCAAGCGCCAGCCGCCGCACATTCTCGGGGAATTCCACGTCATAGCAGATCAGCATGCCGATCTTCAGCCCGCCATGCTGGAAGAGGCAGGTCGCGGGCGGCGCGGCCTGAAACAGCGCGCGCTCATAATCGCCGAAGAGATGCGACTTTCGGTAGATCGCGTGTCCGCCTTTGCCGTCCACATAGGCGGCGCTGTTGAAGATGACCTCGCCGTCCCTTTCCGCGAAGCCGGCGACGATGGCGATGCCATGCGCCGCCGCGATCGCTTCGAGCTGCGCGATCTGCGCGCCATCGGCCGGTTCGGCGAGCGTGCGGATCACATCGCCCGCGCCATAGCCGGTCAGCGCCAGTTCCGGGGCGACAAGCAGGCTGGCGCCGCCGTTCGCGGCCTTCTTTGCTGCATCGGCGATGCTCTTCAGATTGGCCGCGACATCGCCGCTCACGGCCTGCATCTGGAAAAGCGCGATGCGCATCATTTGCCTTCGGAGGACAGCGCGCCGAGCAGCTTCGGCAGATCGCCGAACCAGGCGACGAGGCCGAAGATCGCGGCGGAAACGGCGACGAACAGCACCGTCACCGACGCCATGGTCGGGGTGTAGCCGTAGCGCAGCGCATTGAAGATCTTGATCGGCAGGGTTTCGAGCGTGAAGCCCACCGTCATATAGGCGACGATATATTCGTTGAGCGACAGCACGAAGGCGAAGGCATAGCCCGAAACGATATAGGGTAGGATCAGCGGAACGATGATGGTGAGGAACACGGTGCGGTCGTCGGCACCCATGGTCGAGGCGGCTTCCACCAGCGAGCGGTCGATCGAGGAGAAGCCGAGCGACAATGTGACGAGCGGCAGCGTGACGAAGAAGATCGCGTGGCTGATAACCGCCGTCCAAGGCTGGCCATAGAAGCCTGTTGTCGCCCAGAAGGTAAGAAGCCCAAGCGCGGTGATGACAGGCGGAAGGGTGAAGGGAGCGATGCCGAGCACCTGGAAGATATTGGTCCATGGCGCGATGCGTCGCCAGGAAAACCAGGCGAGCGGCAAGGCGATGGCGACGGCAAGTGCCGCGGAAAGCGCGGCAAGCGTCACCGATGCGAGAAGCGCGTTGCGCCATTCCGGATTGGTGAAGATCTCGCCATACCAGGAGAGCGAGAAGCCCTTCGGCGGAAAGGTCAGGCTCTGGCGCTCATTGACCGAAACGCCGGCGACCACGATGAGCGGCGCGGCGAGGAAGATGCCGATCAATGTGAAATAGAGCCGCTGCAGGAGCCGGTTCATGCCGCTTCTCCCTTGCGCCCGAGAAAGAGCGTCAGCGTAACCAACGCCAGCGTCACGAGCACGAGGAACACCGCCATCGCCGCCGCGAATGGCATGTTCGACTGGTAGATCGCCTGGTCGGTGATCAGCACCGACAGCGTCCAGTGCTGCGGCCGCCCGAGGATCTGCGGCAGGAGATAGGAGCCGAGTGCGAAGATGAAGACCATGATCAATGTTGCGACGATGGTGTTGCGCAGCGCGGGAATGACGACATTGAAGAAGGCGCGAAGTGGCGAGGAGCCGAGCGTGCGCGCCGCTTCCGTCAATGTCGGGTCGAGCCGCACCAGGGCTGGAAAGAGCACCAGCACCGTATAGGGGAAGGCTTGATAGACCATGCCCGTCAGGACAGCGCTGAAGCCGGGATAGAGCGCCTTTGGGCTATCCATCAGGCCGATTGCCACCAGCAGATTGGTGATGCCGGCCGTGCGCGAGAAGAGTGTCGACCAGGCAAAGCCGATGATGACTTCCGAAAGCGACAGCACCGAGAGCAGTCCCACCAGCCAGAGCACCTGCGCGCGCCGGCTCATCCGGGCGAGCAGATAGGTGAAGGGCAGCGCTAGCACCACGCAGCATATGGCGACCGCAATGGCGAGCATCAGTGAAAAGCCCAGTACATTGCCGAAGAAAACGCTGAGGAAACGCTCGTAATTGCTCCAGACGAATGCCGGCGTATAGAAACCGCCCTGCTGGCGCTGGAAGAAACTGACGGCGATCATCGTGCCGGAGGGCACGACGAAGAAGACCGTCAGCATCGCCGCCGGAAAGAGGAGCGGCCCGTAATCGGCCAATGTCCGGGGCGGCTCGCGCTTCATTGCTTGAGCACCACGCAGGCCTCGGCCGGCAGGACGACTCCGACCTTCTGGCCGACGGTGACGTCGGGCCGCGCCCGCGGCGTCGAGACCGCGACGACATTCTGTCCCGATATATCGATGAAGGTCTCGATCGTGCCGCCGAGATCGCGGATGAACGTGATGGTGCCGTCGATCGCATCCCCTCCGGACGCGGTCAGGTGCACATCCTCCGGCCGTATCGAGACCGATGCCTTGGCAAGGCCGGCGGGAAGGGTGAGCCCCGCCACCGGCTTTCCGCGAAAGGTGGCGCGGCGGGCGCTGTCGGCGGAAAGTTCGAGAAGATTGGTCGAGCCGATGAAATCGGCGACGAAGGTGTCGGCGGGATTGCGGTAGATCTCGACGGGCGAGGCCGCCTGCCGGATCTCGCCGCCATTCATCACCACCACCGTGTCGGCCATGGTCATCGCCTCGCGCTGGTCGTGGGTGACGACGATTGTGGTAATCCCCAGCGACTGCTGCAGCTGGCGCAATTCCACCTGCATCGCCTCGCGCAGCTTGGCGTCGAGCGCCGACAGCGGCTCATCGAGCAGGAACAGTTTGGGCGAAAGCGCCAGCGCGCGGGCGATGGCCACGCGCTGGCGCTGGCCGCCGGAAAGCTTGGCGACCGGGCGGTCGCCATAGCCCGGTAGGTGGATCATCTGCAGAAGCTCGTCGACGCGTCGTTTCTGCTCTTCCTTCGCCACGCCGCGGATGCGCAGGGGATAGGCAATGTTCTCACCGACATTGAGATGCGGGAAAAGCGCCAGCGACTGGAACACCATGCCGAGATTGCGCTTGTGCGTCGGGATGGGCGTGATATCCTCGTCGTCGAGCAGGATGGCGCCTTCGCTTGGCTCGTCCAGCCCGGCGATCATGCGCAGGAGTGTCGTCTTCCCGCATCCCGACGGCCCAAGCATGCAGACGAAGGTGCCGTGCGGCACGCTGAGATCGACATGGTCGACAGCGGTGAAATCTCCGAACCGCTTGGATATGTCTTTCAGAACCAGTCCGGACATCCGTCTCTCGATTTAATCGCAATTGTCATTGTCACCCTCATGGTGAGGTGCGAAGCGGAGCCTCGAACCACGAGGGCGGGTAGTGGATCTTATCAGATATTATCCCGCAATCAGCTCTGTCCACTTCTGGTTCAGCCAGTCCGATTTGGTCTGGTAGAGGTCGTAGCGCGGGATGATCGGCTCGATATCGGAGGAGACCGCAGCGAACTCCTCGTCGGTCAGATCGAGCAACTCGCGCTTGACGGTGGGCGCGGTGCCGACCTTGCGTGACAGCGTCGCCTGGATCGCCGGCTGGCTCATATAGTTGATGAAGATATGCGCCTCCTCGCTCTTCTTGGAAGCGCGCGACAATGCCCAGCAGCCCGAATCCTGGATGCCGCCTTCCTTCGGAAAGGTGGAGCGAACCGGATTGCCGTCGGCGGCGGCAAGCCCCGTTACGTCGTGATAATATTGCCCCATCGGGATTTCGCCGGATTTCAGCGCCTGCTCGAATTGCGCCTCGTCGCGATACCACAGCCGCACATTCGGCTTGACCTCGGCCAGCTTGTCGAAGGCTTTCAAGAGCCCTTCCTCGGTGCTGAGCGCGTCGGTGCCGCCGAAGAAGGTCTTGGCCGTCACTTCCAGGAGGAAGGAGTTGGAGACGAGGGCGAGGAGGCCCAGCTTGTCCTCATTCGCCTTGTCCCAGAACGCGGCCCATGAATCAGGCGCTTCCTTGTAGACATCCGTGTTGGTGACGAGCGTGATATACCACGCCACCGCGCCGATGCCGCCCACGCGGCCATCCGGATATTTGTTGACGAAACGGTCGAGAAGGTTCGAGGCGTTGGGGATCTTGGCCATGTCGAGCGGCGTCCAGAGATCCGTCGCCTGCCCCTTGAGCATGGCGACCTGCGACATCATCGAGACATCCGCCGGCGCCTGCCCGGCACGAGCCGCCTGTTCGAGCTGCACCAGCCATGCCTCGCCCGTGGGTTCTGCGACCGATTCCACCGCGATGCCTGTCGCCTTGGTGAAATCGGGAAAGATGTTCTTGTCGAAGGAATCCTTGAAGTAGCCGCCATAGACGCCGATTTTCAGCGACTTGTCCTGCGCGCGCAGCAGCGACGGCATGGCAAGCGTGGCGACGCCCGCAACGCCAGCGCCAAGAACGGTGCGCCGGCTCACCTTGTTTTGGAATGCATCCATCTCTCTTCTCCTTTATCCCGGCCGAGGCCGGCTGTTCCCATCTGCTTGTTATTATATCAGTGAAAAATCAATCCCGCTTGCCTGCGATGAAGGGGCTGAACACCATCAGGCTGAGGATTTCGAACAGGATTTGCGCGCCCGCATGGGCCGTATTCGTCGTCGCATCATATTGCGGCGCCACCTCAACGACATCACCACCCACCAGATTGACGCCCTTGAGGCCTCGGATCAGCTCCAGCACCTCACGCGTCGTCAGTCCGCCCACTTCAGGCGTACCCGTGCCGGGGGCGAAGCCAGGGTCCAGGCTGTCGATATCGAAGGAGAGATAGGTCGGCCCGTCGCCGACGATCGCCCGCGCCTTCTCGATGATCGCGGGAATGCCGAGCCCCGTCACCTCTTCGGCATGGATGACGGTCATGCCGGCCTCATAGGAGAACTCCCAGAGATATTCGGCCGAGCCGCGAATGCCGATCTGGATGGTGCGCGTCGGGTCGAGCACGCCGTCGAGCACGGCGTTGCGGAACGGCCCGCCATGATGGAACTTGGTCTGGTCGAAGGCGCCGCCCGTGTCGCAATGCGCGTCGATATGGATCATGCCGACTGGCCGATCCCTGCCGACAGCCTTGAGGATCGGATGGGTGATCGAATGATCGCCGCCGACCGAGAGCGGCACCACGCCGGCAGCCACGATCTGGCCAAGCCGCTTTTCGATATCCGCGTGGCTCTGCTCCAGCCGGTAGCGGCTGGCGAAGGGCACATCGCCTATATCGGCCACCCGCAGGTCGAAGACAGGCGCCGTGCCGAGCACGTGATTGTAGGGGCCGATACGCTCAATAGTGCGCATTGCGCGGGGGCCGAAGCGCGAGCCGGGGCGGTTGGTGACGCCCAAATCCATCGGCACGCCCGTTATAGCCACCTGCAGATTGCCGAAATCGGGTTCGTTCGCGTCGACAGGCATATAAGGCGCTGAAAGAAAGGTCGGCACGCCGGCATAGGGCGCGAGCCTTGTGCCGCTTTTCGAGAATATCTTGTCAGCGACCTTGCGGAATTCCGGATCGAAAAGTTCGCCGCCATGGCTTTCGCCATATTTCGCGCGCAGGGCATCGAGCTTCTTTGCGTCCCAGTTCATGATCGGCCGTCCTCGTCACTAGAGCATGATCCCGAAAGGTTGCCGGCTTCCAGATAAGATCATGCGGCTGAAACAAAATGTTCGAGACAGGCGGAAATCAGGAGAAGCAAAAAATCGTCCCGCTGCATGGACGTGCGAGCAGATGCCAGTTCTGTTCCCCAGGCTTTCAGCCTCGTCTTTTGGCGCATTATCGGTACAAATTGCTTTGAAATGCAATTGATATTGTTATAGGATTTCATGTGAAATTTTCTCACATCACTCCGGACGCGTTTTCTCAATGTCGAGCCGCCTTCCCCCGCTCAATCCGCTGAGGGCCTTCGAGGCGGCGGCGCGCCATGGCTCGGTTTCACTCGCCGCGCAGGAATTGAGCGTCACCCACGGCGCGATCAGTCATCAGATCAAGGCGCTGGAGGCGACGCTCGACGTCAAATTGTTCGAACGCGGTGCGCAGCGCCTGAAGCTGACCGCGCAGGGCGCGCTGCTTCTGCCCGCTGTCTCCAACGCCTTTGCCGAAATCGCGGCGGCGACCGCCATGGTGAAGCGTCCCTCGACCAGTGGAGAACTGAGCGTGACCTGCGTGCCGGCGCTGCTCTCCTTATGGCTCATTCCGCGGTTGAACCAGTTCACGGAGCAATATCCCGATATCCGCCTGACGCTGACTGCCTCCAACGATGCGGATCATCTGCGCTCGCCGGATGTCGATATCTGCATCCTCTATGGCGACGGCAACTGGGCCGATTGCTGGGCGCGGCTGTGGAGCCATCTCCGGCTCTTTCCCGTGGTCAGCCCGACCTTGCTCAATAGCCGGCCGCTGCGCACCCTGCGCGATCTGCGCGATCATGTGATGCTGCATGGCGATGACGGGCGCGAGTGGAACACCTGGCTTGCCGCGGCCGACGCCACCGGCCTCCCGCGAGGGCCGCAGCATTTCATGAGCGATGCCCGTCTTTCGACCGAGGCAGCGCTGCATGGCCAGGGCGTCGCGCTGGGCGATACGATCACCGCGAGCGATTTGATCGCCAAGGGCGAGCTGATCGTGCCCTTCGATCTCACGGTTCCGGCCAACGATGCCTTCTACGTCGCCTGCCGCAGCGAGGTTCGCGCGGCTCCCATCGTCAGGGTGTTCATCGACTGGCTTTTCGCGTCTCTCGGCGCTGACAGCATCGCCGAACCGCAGACGGCGGCGCGGCGCATCATCCGTCGCCGCAATAGCAAGATCGCCGGTAAGCCGATTGTCAAAGGCAGTGCCCGCGGTCCCGCTTCCAAACAGGCGCCTGCCCGTCGGGCCAAGCGCCGCATCAAACCCTGATCTCCTCCCTGACACTCAAGGATTTTCCAGACATGCCTGCTCCGCTTTTCAATCCCCTGGTGGCGAACCTCTCCACGCCGCCCATCCCCCTGGTGCAGGCCTGGGCCAATGAATATTCGGGCGCGCACGGGCCGCTGATCGATCTTTCGCAGGCGGTTCCCGGCTACCCGCCGCATCCGGATATGCTGCAATGGCTGGGGGAGGCTGCGTCTTCCACGGCCTATGCGGGCTATGGGCCGATCGAGGGCGAAACGATGCTGCGGCAGGCCTATGCCAGGCATGTCGCCAGCCTCTACAGCGCACCCGTCGAGGCGGCCAATGTGCATATCACCGCCGGCTGCAACCAGGCATTCATTGCCGCCGTCATGGCCGTGGCTGGGGCGGGTGACACGGTGCTGATGACCAACCCCTTCTATTTCAACCATGAATCGACGCTGGCGATGCTGGGCGTAAAAAGCCGCACCGTCGAATGCAGCGCGGCGAAGAGCTTCGTCTCCGATGTGCAGACGATAGCCGGCGCGCTCACCCCCGATGTGCGGGCGCTGGCGCTGGTCACGCCGAATAATCCGACCGGCGCCATCTACCCGCCCGAGATGCTCCGCGCCGTCTATGATCTCTGCCGCGCCAACGGCACCTGGCTGATCCTCGATGAGACCTACCGGGATTTCCTACCTTCGGCGAGTGAGCCGCCGCATGGGCTCCTCGGTGTACCCAGCTGGCAGGACACGCTGATCCAGCTCTACAGCTTCTCCAAATCCTTCTGCATTCCGGGCCACCGGCTGGGCGCCATCCTCGCCGGTCCCGCCGTGGTGGAGAATGTGGCGAAGGTCATGGACAACCTCCAGATATGCGCGCCGCGCGCGCCGCAGGCGGCCGTCGCCCGCGCCATCGAGCCGCTCACCTCCTGGCGCGAGGTAAACCGGGCGGAAATCGCCGCCCGCGCCAACGCGCTTCACGATGTGATGGGTCGCCTTCCCGATTGGCGGCTTGAGGCGATCGGCGCTTATTTCGCCTTCATCCGCCATCCTTTCGAGGGCGAGTCTTCCCTGGAAGTGGCTGGAAGACTCGCAAAAGAAGCCGGTGTGCTGGCCCTGCCGGGCGTCTTTTTCGGCGAGGGGCAGGAGCGCTTCCTGCGCTTTGCCTTCGCGAATGCCGATGCCGCGACGATCCGGCTGCTCGAGGGGCGGCTGGCGCAGCTCTCCTCCTGATCATGCACAAAAGGCATATGGCCATTATCGGGAATTCTCTTCTATAGTTCCGGCTACAGCATCGGCCCGAAAATCGGAATCGATTTTCGGAAAGCTTGGATAACGTAGATTCAATAATATACAGCGTCCTTTGTGCGTCCTAACGGACGCACGGCGCTGTAACAGGCGCGTCCGGCGCATTTATAGGGGAACCGCATGTATGAATATGCCATTGCGTGGGACTGGCTGAGTTTCGCCGCCCGCTGGCTGCACGTCGTCACCGCCATCGCATGGATTGGCTCCTCCTTTTATTTCGTAGCGCTCGATCTCGGCCTGACGAAGCGCCCGAACCTGCCGGAAGGCGTGCAGGGCGAGGAATGGCAGGTGCATGGCGGCGGCTTCTACCATATCCAGAAATACATGGTTGCGCCGGCCCATATGCCGGAGCATCTCACCTGGTTCAAATGGGAATCCTACGCCACCTGGCTGTCCGGCTTTGCGCTCCTCTGCATCGTTTATTATGCCGGCGCCGATCTTTATCTGATCGACCCGCAGGTGCTCGACGTCTCGGCGCCGGTGGCGATCGCCATCTCGCTCGCCTCCATCGCCTTCGGCTGGATCGTCTATGATCTGATCTGCAAGTCGCCGCTTGGCCGCAACGACACGCAGTTGATGGTGCTGCTCTATTTCGTGCTGGTCGCCATGGCCTGGGGTTATACGCATCTTTTCACCGGCCGCGCCGCTTTCCTGCATCTCGGCGCCTTCACGGCCACGATCATGTCGGCAAACGTCTTCATGATCATCATCCCCAACCAGAAGAAGGTCGTGGCCGATCTGATCGCCGGCCGCACGCCGGATCCCGCGCTCGGCAAGCAGGCCAAGCAGCGCTCGACCCACAACAATTATCTGACGCTGCCGGTCGTCTTTCTGATGCTCTCCAACCATTATCCGCTGGCTTTCGCCACGCGCTACAGCTGGATCATTGCTTCGCTGGTCTTCCTGATGGGCGTCACCATCCGCCACTGGTTCAACACCCGCCATGCCCGCAGAGGCGACCCGACATGGACCTGGCTCGTCACGGTGATCCTGTTCATCCTCATCATGTGGCTTTCCACCGAACCGAAGCTGCTCCAGGAGGGATCGGGAGAGGCGAAAGCATCAGCCCTGGAGCAATCTTTCCTGGCGTCCGACCGCTTTCCTGAAGTGCGCGACACGGTGCTCGGCCGCTGCTCCATGTGCCATGCGCGTGAGCCCTCCTGGGAGGGCATCGTTGCGCCGCCGAAAGGCGTGATGCTGGAGACGGATGTGGAAATCGCCGCGCACGCTCGCGAGATCTATTTGCAAGCCGGGCGTTCCCATGCCATGCCGCCCGCCAATGTAACCGGCGTCACCGGGGAAGAGCGCAGCCTTCTCGCCGCCTGGTATGAAACGGCAGTGCAGGCAGGAACGAAGAAATGACCGGATTGCTGATCCGTGGACGGGTTCTGACATTCGTCGACGAGCCGCGCGATATCGCCGACACGGCATCTTACCGCTATTTCGAGGATGGCGCCCTGCTGGTCGAGGACGGCCGCATCATGGCGATGGGCGACTATGCGGATGTCGCGCGGGCTGCCAGCGCTGATGTCGCCGTTGCCGATCACCGGCCGCATCTCATTGTCCCCGGTCTCATCGACGCGCATATCCATTTTCCGCAGATGCAGGCGGTGGCGTCTTATGCCGCACAGCTCCTTGAGTGGCTCAACACCTACACCTTCGTCGAGGAGCAGAAATTCGCCGACGAGCAGCATGCCGAATTCGTCGCCGAGCGTTTCATGGACGAGCTCCTGCGCCATGGCACCACGACGGTCGCCGCCTATTGTTCGGTGCATCCGCAGAGCGTCGATGCCTTCTTCCGCGCCGCACGGCACCGCAATATGTGCGTGATCGGCGGCAAGGTCATGATGGACCGCAACGCCCCGCCGGCCCTCTGCGACACGCCGCAATCAGGCTATGACGACACAAATGCGTTGATTGCCCGCTGGCAAGGCCGGGGCCGGCTTCACTATGCCATCACGCCGCGCTTCGCCATCACCTCGACGCCGGAGCAGATGGAGATGAGCGCCGCACTCGTGCGCGAGCATCCCGATTGCTACATCCAGACGCACCTATCGGAAAACCGGGAGGAAATCGCGCTCACCCGCTCGCTCTATCCCGATGCACCGGATTATACCGGCATTTACGAACACTATGGCCTGCTCGGCCGCAAGACCCTGCTCGGCCACTGCATTCATCTCTCCGAACGCGAGGTGAAAATCATTGCCGAAACAGGCTCGGTCGCCGTCTTCTGCCCGACATCCAATCTCTTCCTGGGAAGCGGTCTGTTCGACCGCGAAAAGCTGAAGTCTAACCGAGTCCGCATCGCCGTCGCCACCGATATCGGCGGCGGCACCAGCTTCTCCATGCTGAAGACGATGGACGAGGCCTATAAGATCCTGCAACTGCGCGGACAGCGGCTCTCGCCACTCCATTCCTTCTACATGATGACGCTCGGCAACGCCCGCGCCCTGTCGCTCGAGAGCCGGATCGGCACGCTGGAACCGGGAACGGAAGCGGATGTTGCCATCCTCGATAGCCGCGCCACGCCGGCCATGCGCATGCGCATGGAGACCGCGAGCGCGCTTGCCGAGGAGCTGTTCCTGCTCCAGACGATGGGTGACGATCGTGCGGTGGCGGAGGTTTATGTCGCCGGCAAGCCGATGAAGAAGGCACTTTGACCAAGGCGTCGGCGAAAAAGTTCCGAATCGCTAAAACCCACAAATTATTGGGAAAAAGCCGGGGAATTCCGAAGTCCGGACGCATTGATACAGTTCTGTAACATTGCTGTCATATCACTGTAATATAGATTCCGTAGAGGGCTAGCGACGTCGGAGGCGTCACTCATACATTCCAACAGGAGCTGCTCCTATGAACAAGATGATTTACACGACCGCTGCGCTGGCGATTGCCGCCGCCATGTCGGTATCAGCCGCTGAGGCTCGCGACCAGATCCAGGTGGCAGGTTCCTCGACCGTCCTGCCATACGCCAAGATCGTTGCTGAAACCTTCGGCGAGACCTTTCCGGACTTCAAGACGCCCGTCGTCGAATCCGGCGGCTCGGGCGCCGGCATCAAGGAATTCTGCAAGGGCGTCGGTGAAAACACCATCGATATCGCCAATTCCTCGCGCGCCATGAAGGACAGCGAGCTGAAGTCCTGCATCGACGCCGGCGTCAAGGACGTCGAGGAAGTCCGCATCGGCTATGATGGCATCGTCTTCGCCACGGACATCAATGGTCCGGATTGGAAGCTGACGCCGAAGGATGTCTATTCGGCGCTCGCCGCCAAGGTTGTCGTCGACGGCAAGCTGGTCGACAATCCGAACACCAAGTGGAACCAGGTCAATCCAAGCCTGCCTGATTGGGACATCGCCGCCTACATTCCTGGCGAAAAGCACGGCACGCGCGAAGTTTTCGAAGAAAAGCTTCTCGCTGAAGGTTGCAAGGAAACCGGTGCGGCTGAAGCCCTCAAGGCGAGCGGCATGGACGACAAGGCTGCCGGCTCGGCCTGTATCCAGGTGCGCAAGGACGGCAAGGCTGTCGACATCGACGGCGATTACAGCGAAACGCTGGCCCGCATTTCGTCGAACAAGACCGGCGTCGGCGTGTTCGGTCTCTCCTTCTACGAGAACAATGCCGACAAGCTGAAGGTCGCCACCGTCAATGATATCGTTCCTTCCGTCGAGACCATCTCGAGCGGCGAATATCCGGTTTCGCGCCCGCTGTTCTTCTATGTGAAGAAGGCTCATATCGGCGTCATTCCGGGGCTGAAGGAATATGTCGATTTCTTCCTTTCCGACCAGATGGTCGGCCCCGACAGCCCGCTTGCCGAATACGGCCTCGTTCCTGCTCCGGATGCAGAGCGTGAAGCTCAGCGCACCGCCTTCGCCGAAGGCAAGACCATGCAGGCCAAGTAAGGTCAGCCGCACAATTGGACACAGGCGGTCTCTGCCTGTGTCCAAACAACTGAGATTGTCGGCACCCGGGGAAGTCTGATGTCCGTATTGCTGGTTCTGCTTATCGTCTTCGGAATAGGTATCGTTGGCTTCTTCATTGGGCGCCAGCGTGCGAGCGCCAGGGAAACCGGCGAGGTGAAAGTCCACTCACGCGCCTATTATCATGGCTGGTGGGTGTTTCTCGTTTCGGTTCTGCCGGCGGTGCTCTTCATCGTCCTGTGGTCCGCTGGATCGTCGATTTATCTCGAGCGTTCCGCGCAGGCCAGCCTGCCGGCGCAAACCGCTGAAAGCGCCGTCGCCAGCCGTGGCCTCGCGCTCAGCATGGTCAGGGGTATTGCCACGGGGCTTGATCGCCTGGACGCGCAAGAATTGCAGAACCTCCCGCAATCCTATGCGGATCTGCGCTCCCTTCTCGGCTCCAAGGGCGTCGCGCTTGCGTCCGAGGGGCAGGACTATATGGTTCCGATTGCCGAGCGCTGGCATAGCCAGGCGGCTACGGCGCGCACCATCGGCGCCGGCCTCGCCATCGCTCTCGCCGTTGCCGGGGTCATCTTCGGCCTGTCGGGCATTCACCCGCGTGCCCGTGCCCGCAACAATGTCGAGCGGATCGTGCTGTGGGGCCTGCTCGCTGCGTCGACCATCGCCATCCTGACCACGGTCGGCATCATCTTCTCAATGCTGTTCCAGACGATCAATTTCTTCAGTGTCGTTTCCCCGTGGAACTTCTTCTTCGGCACGGTCTGGGATCCGCGCTTTGCGGATGCGGGCTCCGGCGGTTCGCAGGGGCAGTTCGGTCTCATTCCGCTTCTGGCCGGCACGCTCTATATAGCTTTCGTCGCAATGCTCTTCGCCGTGCCCGTCGGTTTGTTCGCCGCCATCTACATGGCCGAATACGCGACGCCGAAGGTCCGGGCCACGGTCAAGCCGCTTCTGGAGATCCTGGCCGGCATTCCCACCATCGTCTACGGCTTCTTCGCGCTCGTCACCGTCGGCCCGTTTCTCCGCGATCTGAGCGCTGCGATTTCCGGCGGCGGCGGCTTCATCATGGCCCAGAGCGTGCTGACGGCGGGGCTCGTCATGGGCATCATGCTCATCCCGTTCGTCTCGTCGCTTTCCGATGACATCATCACCGCCGTTCCGCGCGCCATGCGCGATGGTTCGCTCGGCCTGGGCGCCACCCGGTCCGAAACGATCAAGCGCGTCATCCTCCCGGCCGCGCTTCCCGGCATCGTGGGCGCGCTGCTCCTGACCGCCTCCCGCGCGATCGGTGAGACGATGATTGTCGTGCTCGCCGCCGGCGTGGCCGCCAGGCTAACCGTCAATCCGTTCGAGGCGATGACCACCATAACGGTCAAGATCGTCAATCAGCTGACCGGCGACCTTGAATTCAACTCGCCGCAGACGCTGGTCGCCTTCGCGCTCGGCATCACCCTTTTCTTCCTGACGCTCGCGATGAACATCTTCGCCCTCTACATCGTGCGCAAGTACCGGGAGCAGTACGAATGACTGATGCAACGTTCAATTCGAATGTCGCGGCCGTTGGCCGCCCGGTGCGCCGCGATATCGGCATCAAGCGCCGCTATGCAGCGGAACGCCGCTTCCGCTTCTATGGGGTCGCCGCCATCGCCGTCGGCATCTTCTTCCTCTTCGCGCTGCTGTTCTCGGTCATCTCCAATGGCTATACCGCCTTCTGGCAGACGACCATCGAACTGCCGGTGAAGCTGGATGAAAAGCTGATCGATCCCAGCAACCAGCGTGCGACCAACCCCAATGTGCTGCTGACGGCCAACTATCCGCTGCTCGTGCGCAACGCCCTTGCCGAAAAGCTCGGCGTTTCCACCACGGACCGGCCGGCGATGCGGGATCTGAGCAAGTTCGTCTCCGACGGCGTGCGCAATCAGCTTCGTGAAATGGTCGTCGCCAATCCGTCGCTGATCGGCACCACGCAGACCATTCCCGTCCTTGCCGGCGCCGATATCGACTCCGCCTTCAAGGGTCAGATCAATCTCGACGTCGATGAAGCCAACCGCAAGGTTTCGAACCGGCAGGTCGCCTGGATGAAAGAGCTCGCCGATGAAGGCGTGATGCGGCAAAAGTTCAACACGGGCCTCTTCACCTACGGCGCTTCGAGCCGTCCGGAAACCGCAGGCCTCGGCGTGGCCCTCGTCGGTTCGCTCTATATGATGCTGATCGTGCTGGTACTGTCGCTGCCGATCGGCGTCGCCGCCTCGATCTATCTTGAGGAATATGCCAAGAAAAGCCGGCTTACCGATATCATCGAGGTCAACATCAACAATCTGGCGGCCGTGCCGTCCATCGTCTTCGGCCTCCTGGGGCTGGCGGTGTTCATCAATCTGGTCGGCTTGCCGCGTTCGGCCTCGCTGGTCGGCGGATTGGTGCTGACGCTCATGACGCTGCCGACCGTCATCATCGCAACCCGCGCCGCGCTGCGCGCCGTGCCGCCGTCGATCCGCTCTGCAGCGCTCGGCATCGGCGCGTCCAAGACGCAGATGGTCTTCCATCATGTGCTGCCGCTTGCCGCACCCGGCATCCTGACCGGAACGATCATCGGCCTTGCCCAGGCTCTGGGCGAAACCGCACCGCTGCTCCTGATCGGCATGGTTGCCTTCGTCGTCGGCTACCCCACGACGCCGATGGACCCGGCTACCGCCCTGCCGGTGCAGATCTACATGTGGGCCAATGAGGCAGAACGCGCCTTTGTCGAGCGTACGTCAGGCGCTATCATCGTGCTGCTTCTGTTTCTGGCCGTTATGAATATCGCTGCGATCATTCTGCGCCGCCGTTTCGAGCGGCGCTGGTAAACGGGAGACATGACAATGAATCTGATGACCGAAAGATCTCTCGAAAAAGCGGTAGGAGACAAGATGAACGCTGTTGCCAGTACGAACAAGATGAAGGGCGATAAGGTCTCTGTCTTCTACGGCGCGAAGCAGGCGCTTTTCGATGTCGATCTCGACATTCCCGAAAAGATGGTGACGGCCCTGATCGGTCCGTCCGGCTGTGGCAAGTCCACCTTCCTGCGTTCGCTCAACCGCATGAACGACACCATCGAGGGCTGCCGCGTCACCGGCCAGATCACCCTCGACGGCGAGGACATCTACGATCCCAAGATCGACGTCGTGGAGCTGCGCGCCCGTGTCGGCATGGTGTTCCAGAAGCCCAATCCGTTCCCGAAGTCGATCTATGAGAACGTCGCTTACGGGCCGCGCATCCATGGTCTAGCCAAGAGCCGGCACGAGCTCGACGAGATCGTCGAGAGCAGCCTGCGCCGCGCCAGCCTTTTCGAGGAGGTCAAGGACCGTCTTCACGATGCCGGAACGGGTCTTTCCGGCGGTCAGCAGCAGCGCCTCTGCATCGCCCGCGCCATCGCGGTCAGCCCCGAGGTGATCCTGATGGACGAGCCCTGCTCGGCGCTCGATCCCATCGCCACCGCCAAGGTCGAGGAACTGATCGACGAATTGCGGCAGAACTACACCATCGTCATCGTCACCCACTCGATGCAGCAGGCGGCGCGTGTCTCGCAGAAGACCGCGATGTTCCATCTGGGCAATCTGGTCGAAGTGGGCGAGACCGAGATGATGTTCACCACGCCCAAGGAAAAGCGGACCCAGGACTACATTACCGGTCGCTTCGGCTAGCGCGTGATTCCGAAAGGTCGCAGACCTTTCGGACGAGATCACGCGGTTTGCTTCCGGCCTTTCTGGTTCGAGACACGAGGATGAACGAAATGCAGTCCCAACATACCGTCCGTTCCTATGACGACGAATTGAAATTCCTGGCCCACAAGATCGCCGAGATGGGCGGCCACGCCGAGCGCATGGTCGAGCAGTCGGTGACGGCCATCGTCAATGCCGACAAGGCGCTTGCCCAGCGCGTCATTTCCGACGATCTCATTCTCGATGCCTGCGAGCGCGAGATTGATGACAGGGCTATCGCCATCATCGCCAAGCGCCAGCCCATGGCGGTCGATCTGCGCGAGATCATCGGCTCCATCCGCATTTCCGCTGATCTGGAGCGCGTCGGCGATCTCGGCAAGAACATCGCCAAGCGCGTCGCCGCCATTTCCGAGACGCGCCAGTCCTTGAACGTCTATCGCGGGCTGCAGACGCTGGCCGAGCTGGCCCTGACGCAGCTGAAGGACGTCCTCGACGCCTTCGCCACGCGCTCGATTGAGCAGATCAACATCGTGCGCGACCGCGACGATGAGATCGACGCCATGTATACTTCGCTGTTCCGCGAGCTTCTCACCTATATGATGGAGGACCCGCGCAACATCTCCGCCTGCACGCATCTTCTCTTCTGCGCCAAGAACATCGAGCGCATCGGCGACCACGCGACCAATATCGCCGAGACGGTTTATTACATCGTCACCGGCCAGCAGATGCCGCCGGACCGGCCGAAGGAAGATCTGAGCCACGGCATCGTCGTCGACGAAGCCAGGCAGGCTTGAATCTCGCTTAAAGTGGCTCCTGTTCGATGGAACCGTTAGGCACTCCCCTCTGGTCTGCCGGACGTCTCTCCCGCAAGGGAGGAGATCGGCTGGCATCGGCGGCGGAGCCTAATTCTGCCACATTGGCGATTGGCGAAAGCAGACGTTACATCCAATCTCCCCGCCTTGGGGGAGATGTCCGGCAGGCCAGAGGGGGTGCCTGGCGCCGGCGTATCCACTTCAACGGGCATGTTCTAGTGAGGAATTGGTAAAATGGCGCACGCACCCAAAGTTGCGGTTGTCGAGGATGAGGAGGCGCTGAGCGTTCTCCTCCGCTACAATCTCGAGGCGGAAGGCTATCTGGTCGATACCATCCTGCGCGGTGATGAGGCGGAAATCGCGCTGCGCGAGAACGTGCCGGATCTCCTGATCCTTGATTGGATGCTGCCGGGCGTATCCGGTATCGAGCTCTGCCGCCGCCTGCGCCAGCGGGTGGAGACGGAGCGCCTTCCGATCATCATGCTGACCGCGCGGGGCGAGGAGAGCGAGCGCGTGCGTGGTCTCGGCGTCGGCGCCGACGATTATGTCGTCAAGCCGTTCTCGACGCCGGAACTGCTCGCCCGCGTCAAGGCGATGCTGCGCCGTGCCAAGCCAAGTCTCCTGTCGCATGTCCTGAAAGTCGGCGATCTGGTGCTCGACCGCGAGCAGCACCGCGTCTACCGCAAGGATCGTGAAATCCGTCTCGGGCCGACCGAATTCCGGCTTCTCGAATATTTCATGATGTCGCCGGGACGTGTTTTCTCGCGCAGCCAGCTTCTCGATGGCGTCTGGGGTCCCGACATCTATGTCGATGATCGCACCGTCGACGTGCATGTCGGACGCTTGCGCAAGGCGATCAACACGGGCCGGGTCACCGATCCGATTCGCACCGTGCGGGGCGCCGGCTATTCGTTCGGATAAATAAAAGAACGTCTGTTTTTGCAGGAAAGCGATGATCCGCTTTCCTGCAAAAGTTATGGCTTCAATAAGGCAAGTCTCGGGAAAATAAAATGAGCTTTTCCATTTGAGCTTGTGTAAACAAATAGTTAACGCGGCGTGTCCCGCTATTCTCTGGCCGGTTGATTTGCCCCTTCGCCATTCTTTGGCCCAAAACATGCGCCTTCATGGCCGCGGTCTGTTGAGGGGTCCAAGCATGAGACTGAACTTTTGAGCCGCGCCGGAAGCTGGAAAATCCTGGTTCTCGTCGGCACTGTGGTGGCACCTGTTCTGGTGGCGGGATGCACGACGTCGAAAGGCGGCGCCAGCCATCTGGCCGAGGGCGTGATCTCGAAGTCGGGTTCATCGAAGACCTATGCCTATACGGCCAAGGACAAGGAATGCCTCCAGCGGGCGATGTTCTTCGAATCGAACCGTTCCAGCCAGGATGGCCTCGTGGCCGTCGGGACTGTGGTGATGAACCGCCTCGCCTCCGATAAATATCCCGACACGATCTGCGGTGTCGTCGGCCAGAAAAAGCAGTTTGCGCCCGGCGTGCTGAGCCGCAGGATGAATTCCTCGGCCTTGCCCGATGTGGAGGCGGCGGCTGACGCGGTCTTGAAAGGCAAGCGTCATCCCAAGCTCAGGAACGCCATGTTCTTCCACACCGCCGGGCTGAAGTTCCCCTATCGCAACATGCACTATGTGCTGGTCGCCGGCGGCAATGCCTTCTACGAGAAGCGTCACCGCGATGGCACCCTCGAAGCGCCGGTTCCAGAGGCGCCGCGCCTCGTTGCCCAAGCCGATATCATGCAGGCGCCCGCGCTGCCCGATATGGCGAAGTCGCGGGCCGTCCCCATGCCGACGCAGTTGCCGGTCGACCAGGTACAGGTCGCAAGCATTGTGCAGGATCAGGGCTTCGGTCCGCGCGCCAAGGGCGATCGCGTCGCGCCCCATGCCGCAGCTGAACAGCAGACGGCATCGCAAATGACGGCGCAGACGACCGTTTCATCGGAAACCGCGCTTGGCTATGGTGCCGAGCAGAAATCGGTCGATGCGATCGGCGAACTGCTCCTCTCGCAGGACCGCCCGGAGCCCGCTTTCCAGTAACGGACGATCGCTTCACCTTCAGCGGTGTCGCACCCGCACCGGAACCGGCTGATAGACGATCATCGGCGGACCATAGAACGAATCGTCGAAGGCCGCCCGTCGCGTCGCCCTCCGGTCCAGTTCAAGTTGCAGGAGACAATTGGCGAAGGCATCGGTCTGCGCGCGAAAGCCATAGGAGCGGCAGGTCTGGCCGTCGGCGGCGCGCCGCTCTTCCGGCGTCATGGTCTGGCATCCGGCCAGCGCGGCAATGAGAATAAGACCACAGAGCGAGAATTTCTTCATCGGGTTGCCTTTCCATTCCATGGCCTGATCCGCAGCGGATATATAGCAGATCGGTCACCCCTCGCGAAAGCCGGTGGCCAGTCCGGTCATGAGGCGATATGAATGTGATTTCCGTCCATTTTCAGAATCGGGTGCGCCATGACCACACATTCCCGCGATGTTTCCGCAATCATCGATCCCGTCAAGCTCGACCGGCTGGCGGAAGTGGCCGTCAAGATCGGCTTGCAGCTCCAGGCCGGGCAGGATCTCGTCATGACGGCGCCGATCGCCGCCCTGCCGCTGGTGCGCCGCATCGCCGAACATGCTTATAAAGCCGGCGCCGGGCTGGTGACGCCGTTCTTCGCCGATGAGGAAATCACGCTGGCGCGCTACCGCAATGCGCCCGATGCCAGCTTCGACCGCGCCTCCGGCTGGCTCTACGAGGGCATGGCCAAGGCCTTCGCGGGCGGCGCGGCGCGTCTCGCCATCGCCGGCGACAATCCGCTGCTCCTCTCCTCGCAGGATCCGGCCAAGGTGGCGCGCGCCAACAAGGCCAATTCCATCGCCTATCAGCCGGCACTGGAAAAGATCGCCAATTTCGACATCAACTGGAACATCGTCTCCTATCCCAACCCGTCCTGGGCCACGCAGGTCTTCCCCGGCGATCCCGAGGATGTCGCGACCGCGAAGCTCGCCGATGCCATTTTCGCCGCCTCGCGCGTCGATGGCGATGACCCGGTTGGCGCCTGGAAGGCGCACAATGCGGCGCTACGCCGCCGCACCGAATGGCTCAACGCCTATGCCTTCCATGCGCTGCACTTCACCGGTCCGGGAACCGATCTGACGGTGGGGCTCGCCGACGGCCATGAATGGCATGGCGGCGCGTCGACCGCCAAGAACGGCGTCACCTGCAATCCGAACATTCCCACCGAGGAGGTGTTCACCACGCCGCATGCGCGCCGGGTGGAGGGCCATGTCACCAGCACCAAGCCGCTGTCGCATCAGGGCACGCTCATCGAGAACATTTCGGTACGCTTTGAAGAAGGGCGCATCGTCGAGGCGAAGGCGAGCCGGGGCGAGGAGGTGTTGAACAAGGTGCTCGATACGGATGAGGGCGCAAGGCGCCTGGGCGAAGTCGCGCTCGTGCCGCATTCCTCGCCGATCTCGAAGAGTGGTCTTCTCTTTTATAACACCTTGTTCGACGAGAACGCCGCCAGCCATATCGCGCTCGGCCAGTGCTACTCCAAATGCTTCCTCGACGGCGCCACGCTGTCGCAGGAGGAGATCGCCATCCGCGGCGGCAACAAGAGCTTCATCCACATCGACTGGATGATCGGCTCCGACAGGATCGATGTCGACGGCATCGGCAAGGACGGCGGCCGCGTGCCTGTGATGCGCGGCGGTGAATGGGCGGCGTGAGCTGCCCGTTCCGGCTTTCTGGATCGTGCCTCCGCTTAAGGGTATGTCGGCGCTCCCTTGCCGTGGATCCTCGAGTCAAGCCCGAGGATGGCGACTGTAGAAGGCAAGGTGCCAAATGACAGACGCAGAGGCTGACATTTTTTGACGGATTGGCAGGCGCAACGCCAGAACGTTACTCCGATCCCATCTCTCCCTTCGTCATCCTCGGGCTTGATCCGAGGATCCACGGCTGAGAGGCGGAAACAGTCTAGTCATCCGCAACGGGATCGGAACAGGCCGGCGGCAAAGCCGCCCTTTCCTTCACCCAAACACAATTGTCTTGTGGCCGTTGAGCATGACCCGGCTTTCGAGATGCTGCTTGACGGCGCGGGCGAGCACGCGGGCCTCGATGTCGCGGCCGGTCGCCACGAAATCATCGGCGCTCATCGCATGCGTCACGCGCTCTGTCTCCTGCTCGATGATCGGGCCTTCGTCGAGATCGGGGGTGACATAGTGCGCGGTGGCGCCGATCAGCTTGACGCCGCGCTCATGCGCCTGGTGATAGGGCTTCGCCCCCTTGAACGACGGCAGGAAGGAATGGTGGATGTTGATCACCTTGCCGTAGAGCCGTTTTGACAGAGTGTCGGAGAGCACCTGCATGTAGCGGGCGAGGATGACCAGATCGGCGCCGGTCTCCTTGACCAGCGCGATCAGCTTCTCCTCCTGCTCGGCCTTGTTGTCCTTGGTCACCTTCCAATAGAGATAGGGGATGCCTTCCAGCTCGGCGGTGCGGCGTGAATCTTCATGGTTGGAGACGATCGCCGCCACCTCGGCGTCGAGCCAGCCGACGCGGATCTGGTAGAGGAGATGCAGCATGGCATGGTCGAATTTCGAGACCATGATGATGATCCTTGGCCGTCTCGCCTGATCGACGATCGGCGTCTTCATGGCAAAGCGCTCGACCGCCGGCTTGATGCCGCGCTCGATGTCGTCCTTGGCAATCCCTTCCGCCACGGTGAAGGCGATGCGCATGAAGAAGCGGTTGGTCTGGCGGTCCCAGAACTGGTTGCTCTCGGCGATGTTCGCCCCGACGCCCGCAAGCTCCGTCGTCACAGCAGCCACAATCCCCGGCTGATCCTCGCAGGAAAGCGTCAGGATGTAGGCGCTGGCATGCTGCAGGGCGGTTTCGGTTCCCCTGGTGGATGTCACGGAAAGGTTCATCGGTTTCATGCTCCGGCAAGATCGTTGAGAAAGCGGTCGAGTTCGTCACGGGGAATCCGGACGACATGGCCCGGCCCGGGATAGACGCCCTTTTCGACATCGGCAACGAATTCCGCAAAGGCGGCGACGCGCTCCCGCTGCAGGCGGTCATATTCGGCGGCGAAATTGCGATAGACCTTGGCATGGCGCGGGTAATGGCCGCGATGGGCACCGAGCACGTCTTCAGCGAAGAGATATTGCGCGTCGCAACCGGCACCGGCCCCCATCGAGATCATGAAGAGTGAGGTCCGCTTGGAAATCGCGGTCGCCACCTCCGCCGGCACGACTTCGATCTCGGCGGCAAAGGCGCCTGCCTCCTCGAGCGTCCGCACCTGCTTCCAGACCTGAAACGCGCTTTCCGCCGTCTTGCCGACGGCCTTGAAACCGCCCGTCCAAGTCGCCTTGGATGGGATCAGCCCGACATGGCCGCAGACGGGAACGCCCTCCGCCCTGAGCGTGCGGATGGTATCGAGCCCTGCCGCGCAATAGACGGCGTCGGCTCCGGCGCGGATCATGCGGAAGGCTTCGCCGAGGCATTCGTCCTTCGTCACATAGACGCTCTTGTCGCCGCCCGGCACGGTGAAACAATCGGGCGCGGCATCGCGGAACCGCGGATCGGTCATCAGCTCCGGCGGGACTGAAAGCATCTCCACACCGGCCTTCTGGGCGGCTTCCGCCTCCTCCAGCGTGGTCACCCGTAGCATGGTGAGCTGATTCCTGCCTTTCAGCGCCAGAACATCGGCGACCGTCGGTCTTTTCGACGACATGCTTGTCTCCCCTTATGAATTCTATGCCGCAAGCAGCGCCTTGAGCTTCGTTGCCGGCGAGGCAAGGTGCTGTGCGTCCGGTCTCGTACCCCTGGCGATCAGCATTTCGGCGAGCCGTATGTCCCTTGCGACCGCCGTTCCCGGTCCGATGCCGCTTGCTGCCACCAGCCTGCCGTCCTCGGAGAGATGGAACAGGATGAACGCGGCATCCCCGACATCGCGGCGCACGACACGCTTGCCTTCGTCGCAAAGCCCCGCGATCTGCAGCCCGAGATCATATTGATCGGACCAGAACCACGGCACGGCACCATACGGCTCGTCGGCAAGACCCAGCATGTTCCTTGCCGCAAGCGCCCCCTGTTCCTGCGCATTGCGCCAGGCTTCGAGCCGCACTCGACGGCCGCCATAAAGCGCGAGAGGAAACGAGCAGCAATCTCCGGCGGCGAAGATATGCGGATCGCTCGTCCTGAGATGCTCGTTGACGGCAATGCCGTTGTCGATCACAAGCCCTGCGGCTTGCGCCAGATCGGTCACTGGCATTGCCCCGATGCCGATGATGGCGAGATCGGCATCCACGCGCCTGCCGCTCGCAAGGCGAATGGTGACGGAGGCGTCATCGTCCGCCATATCGGCGATGCCGTCGCCGGTGACGAGCTCCACGCCTTCGGCCCGGTGGCGGGCGTCGATCACGCTGGCGATTTCCTCCGGCACCCCGCGCATCAGGATGCGCGGCTGTGCCTCGATCAGAATGACTTCCGCGCCGAGCCGGCGTGCGGAAGCCGCGAGCTCCAGCCCGATAAAGCCGCCGCCGATGATGGCAATGGGCCGGCCCGGGCCGAGATGACGGCGGATCGCCAGCGCGTCGTCGAAAGTGCGCAAATATGCCATACGCGGCCCATGGACGAAGGACAGGCGGCGCGGCACAGCACCGGTCGCAAGCAACAGGCGTTCATAGGGGAGGCTGGGGCCGTTGCCGAGTTGTACACTGCGCGCATCGCGGTCGATGGCCGTCACTGCCGTCTCCGCGATGAAATCGATGTCATGCGCCGCGAGCCGCACATGATCGGCGATGGTCTTTGCCTGCGGGTTGTCCGCCAGCATCGTTTCCTTGGAGAGCGGCGGCCGCTCATAGGGCAGATGACGCTCCGCGCCGACCAGCGTCACCGGGCCGTCATAGCCCTGTTCGCGCAGCGCGAATGCTGCCCGCGCCCCGCATTCGCCGGCGCCGATGATGACCATTCCCGCATCCATCGCCGTCACTCGATTCCGATGAAGACCTTTCCGGCTTCGACTTTCACCGGATAGGTCCTGAGATTGACGCAGACGGGGGCGCCTTTGGCTTCGCCCGTCTTGTAGTCGAAACGGCCATTGTGCTTCGGGCATTCGATGATCTCGTCCATGACCAGGCCATCCGCCAGATGCACATGCTCATGGGTGCAGAGGCCGTCGGTGGCGAAATATTCGTCATCAGGGCTGCGATAGATGGCGAAGGTGCGCCCGTCATGATCGAAGCGGATGACGTCCTCCTCGTCGATATCGTTCGCCGCGCAGGCTTCGATCCAGTTACTCATTTCTTTCCTCCCATTCTGCTGGACAGCGATGCCGATCGGGCTATTCCGCTGCCTGAGCGATGGCATCGCTGTGAAACTCCTCCCGGTATGGCTTGGCCGTCGGCGGCAATTCGCGCTTGAGGAAATAGTCTTCGTTGCGCAACTGCCGGATGAAGGCTGGGATCATCTCGCGATAACCGTGGAAAATTGATGGGTTCGGGGCCGGCAGATCGTGCTTGATCGCCTCGTGCAGCTTCGGCAATGCGTGATAGGGCACCATCGGGAACATGTGGTGCTCCACATGGTAATTCATGTTCCAGTAGATGAAGCGGCTGACGGGATTCATATAGACGGTGCGGCTGTTGAGCCGGTGGTCGGTGACATTGTCGGCAAGCCCGCCATGCTGCAGAAGCCCGGTCAGCACGTGGTGCCACGCGCCATAGAGCCGGGGCAGGCCGATCAGCATCAGGGGCAGGATCGATCCCATGGCGACCGCGAGCGCGATGGTTGCCGCATAAATCGCCACCCAGATGCGCGCGATCCGCACCACCCTGTGCTGCTCCTGTTTGGGGATGAAGGTCTTTTCCTCCGCGCTGACATTGCCACAGGCATTGCGCAGCATGTCGCCGACAGCGTGCCAGGCATCCAGCAGGCCGAAGAAATTGAGGACGAGGCGCAGAAGATCCGGCGGACGCATCACGGCGATCTCCGGGTCGCGGCCGACGATAATCGTGTCGGTATGGTGCCGCGCGTGGCTCCAGCGCCAGGTCACGGGATTGCGCATCATCATGAAGGAGGCGATCTGGTAGACCGCGTCGTTCATCCAGCGCGTCTTGAACGCCGTGCCGTGCCCGCATTCGTGCCAGCGCGAATCCGCCGCCGAACCGTAAAGCACGCCATAGGCGAGGAAGAACGGCACGCTCCACCAGTTGCCCCAGAGAGCGATACCGAGCCCGGCGAAGAGAGCCATGCAGCCGAGCCAGATGATCGTGTCGCGGATCGCCGGCCCGTCGCTGCGCTTCATCAGATCCTTCATCTGCTTGCGCGGGACGTCGGTGTGATACCATTCGGCGGCGGTAAGCCCGTTTGCCACGGCGGCCTGCGCATCACGCCCGATCAGGCTGTAGTCGCGGATTGTCGGTATGGCGTTCATGACAGCCTCCTCTCTGCATTTCACCGACAGGAAGCGTATCCGCAGCAATTGACCTCCTCAATGAAGTGATGATATTTTCTATCAGAATACATCATTTCAGCCTTGTAGTGCTGATGCATTCTTCTCATGGGAGACATTGATGGCCAAGCGTCCGACCATCGCCGATCTGGCTGCTGAAGCCGGCGTCAGCGTCGCCACGGTCGACCGGGTGCTCAATGGCCGGCTGCCGGTGCGCGAGGAGACGGCGCGCCGCGTCTATGAGGCGGCCAATGCCATCGGCTATCATGCGGCGGGGCTGATCCGACACAGGCTGCAGCAGGATCTGCCGCACTATCACTTGGGTTTCATCCTGCAACGGCCCGACCAGCCCTTCTACCAGGCTTTCGCGCGGGAGCTGAAGAACGCGGTCGAGAACGCCCAGGGTTTTCGCGGTACCGCCCACATCGATCATTTCGCCATGCGCACGCCTGCGGAGATCGCCGCCAAACTGCATGAGGTGGCTGCCCGTTGCCGGGCCGTCGCCATGGTCTCTGTTGATCATCCAACGATTACGGCGGCGGTAGCCGACCTGAAGGAGCGAGGCATCCCCGTCTTCTCGCTTCTTTCCGATTTCGCTTCCGGTGTGCGTGAGAGCTATATCGGGCTCGACAACCGCAAGGTCGGGCGCACCGCGGCCTGGATGATCGCCAAGGCGGCAAAAAGGCCGGGAAAGGTAGCCATCTTTGTCGGCAGCCACCGGTTTCACGGCCATGAGCTGCGCGAGATCGGCTTCCGCACCTTCTTCCGCGAGCACGCGCCGGAATTCGAGGTCATCGACACGCTGGTCAATCTCGACGATCACCATATCGCGCAGGAGGCGAGCTTCGATCTCCTGCAGCGTTATCCCGATCTCGCCGGGCTCTATCTCGCCGGCGGCGGCATGGAAGGTGCGATTGCGGCGCTGCGGGAGGAGGGGATTGCCCGCGCCAGCCGCCTCGTCACCGTCTGCAACGAGATCACGCCGGACAGCCGCGCCGCCCTTGCCGAATGCGTGATCACGCTGGTGATCGCCACGCCGCTGGAGCGGCTTTCGCGTGAGCTGGTCACCCAGATGGGCCGTGCGATCGAAACCGGCGGAGCCGATACGCCGGGGCAAATATTCCTTCCCTTCGACATGCATATTTCCGAGACAATTTGATCCTTCCTATCTGATGGAAATCCATCAGCCCAGAGCGCCATTCCATCAGCCTTGATAGGTTCTGGGCGTGCGGCTCCGCATCCTGATTGACTTTGCTCTCGGGCGTGACACTGGATTGGGCCATCTGCATCGGCTGCCAAAGCGTCGGCGGCCGGCCGGTTTTGGGAGGATTGAGAGATGACCGATCGCAGCGCTCCGCCGCGTTTTGCTTTGAACCATATGACGGTGCCGGGGCTGGACATGGCCGGGCTTTTCGCGCTTGCCCGCAGGCTCGGCATGAACGAGGTCGAGATCCGTAACGATCTTATGGAAGACGGTTCGCCGGGAAAAGGCGACATCCGCACCGTGCCTGCCGATGAAGCGCGCCGCCTTGCCGATGAGGCTGGCGTCACCATCATCTCGATCAACGCTCTGCAGCGCTTTAACGAGTGGACGCCGGCGCGTGCGGCGGAAGCCGCCGAGCTTGCCGATTATGCCCGGGCGAGCGGCGCCAAGGCGCTGGTGCTGGTGCCCGTCAATGACGGCACCGGCCAGGCGGATGGCGAGCGCCAGCGCAATCTGCGCGAGGCGCTGGAGCAGTTGAAGCCGATCCTGGCGGAACGCGGCCTTATCGGGCTGGTCGAGCCGCTCGGTTTTGAAATCTGCTCCCTGCGCTCCAAGCGCGAGGCGGCTGAAGCCATCGCGGATGTCGCGGGCGAGAATGTCTTCCGGCTGGTGCACGACACCTTCCACCATACGCTGGCGGGTGAGGACGCCTTTTTCCCGGAATTGATCGGGCTCGTCCATATCTCAGGCGTGGCCGATCCGGCGCTGACCTATGCCGAGATGCGCGACGCCCATCGCGTTCTGGTCAATGAAAAAGATCGGCTCGATAACACCGCTCAGATCCGCACGCTGCTTGCGGGCGGCTATGACGGACCCTTGTCTTTCGAGCCCTTTGCGCAGGAAGTGCATGATTTGAAGGAGCCCGAGCGCGAAATCACCGCCAGCATGGCGTTCATCCGCCGGAGCTTCGCAAAAGCCGCCGCCTGAGCCGATCCGAAGCGAACCGAAACGCCGCCGCATCCCGAACACAACACCGGCTGCGGCGGCATTTTAGTTTAATGGAGCTCCAATTGCGGAATTGACGGCGCGAAAATAAAATGGAATAAATGTTTCACTGAACTGAAAAACGGTCCATTCATTCCGTTTTGCTGATGAGCGACTGCCGAAGGGACGGAAAGCATCGGGAGTGCTTCACTGACGGCGGAAGGCCAAGAATTCCCCTGGGAGGGGGAGTTTCCGGATAAAGGGGTGCAGCCGGGCACCAAAAAGTGGAGGAGAAGCGAAATGAAGAAATTTCTTTTGGCGGCCGCCGTTTCAGCGCTGATGACGGGCTCGGCGCTCGCCGAGAATATCGGTGTGTCGATGGCGTTGTTCGACGATAACTTTCTGACCGTCCTGCGCAATGGCATGCAGGATTACGCCAAGACCAAGGATGACGTTAATCTCCAGGTCGAGGACGCACAGAATGACGTTTCCAAGCAACTGAGCCAGATCCAGAACTTCATCGCACAAGGGGTGGATGCCATCGTCGTCAATCCGGTTGATACCGATGCGACGCCGAAGATGACGCAACTCGCTACCGCTGCCGGCATTCCGCTTGTCTATGTCAACCGCATGCCGGCCGACAAGGAGCTGCCGGAGAAGGTTTCCTTCGTCGGTTCCAACGAGGTGGATTCGGGTACGCTGCAGATGAAGGAAGTCTGCCGGATTCTTGGCGGAAAGGGTGAGATCGTCGTGCTGATGGGCGAACTGTCCAACCAGGCGGCGCGCCAGCGCACCCAGGACGTCGAGGATGTGATCGCTACCGATGAATGCAAGGACATCAAGATCCTCGACAAGCAGACCGGCAATTGGCAGCGCACACTCGGCACCGATCTCGTGACCAACTGGATCAGCGCCGGGCTGAAACCCAACGCCATCGTCTCGAACAATGATGAAATGGCGATCGGCGCAATCCAGGCCCTGAAAGCTTCGGGCATCTCGACAAAGGATGTGCTGGTGGCCGGCATCGACGCGACCCAGGATGCGCTGGCGGCCATGAAGGCAGGCGATCTGCGCGTCACCGTCTTCCAGAATGCCGCCGCTCAAGGGTCGGGCGCGATCGATACCGCCCTCAAGCTCGCCAAGGGCGAAAAGGTGGAATCCATGGTCTGGGTGCCCTTCGAGCTCGTGACGCCGGAAAACATGGACCAGTACATGGCCAAGAACTGACCTCCTTCGAGGTGGGGCAGGCATATATGAGCGCCCTCATCTGCCCGCCGGCATAGCCCCGGGATCGAGCCGCGGGTCTCGGTCGTCCCGCAAAGGATAAGACAAAATGTAGGCGCTCATGCCTCTCCCCGTCCTCAAATGAGGCCTGCCCAAAGGTCGGGGGGACGGGGAGAGGGGCAGGGCGAGGAATGATCCGGAAAAGGGAGGAAGCGGAATGATAAGCCCTGTGACGATGCGCGCCGTGCGCGATTCAGGAGCGGTTCCCAATTCGGAGTTTCTTTTGGAAGTCGAAGGCGTGCGCAAGACCTTCCCCGGCGTCATCGCGCTGGACGACGTGTCCTTCCGGCTCAGGCGCGGCAGCGTGCATGCGCTGATGGGCGAGAACGGCGCCGGCAAATCGACGTTGATGAAGATCATCGCCGGCATCTACACGCCCGACAGCGGCTCCTTCAAATTACGCGGCAACGAGATCGAGCTCAATTCGCCGCTCGACGCGCTGGAAAACGGCATCGCCATGATCCATCAGGAATTGAACCTGATGCCCTATATGACGGTGGCGGAGAATATCTGGATCAGGCGGGAGCCGAAGAATGCTTTCGGCTTTGTCGATCACCGTGCGCTGCGCGAGAAGACCGAGGAATTGTTCTCCCGGCTCAATATCCGCATCGATCCCGAGATCAATGTTGGCGAATTGTCGGTCGCCAATCGCCAGATGGTCGAGATCGCCAAGGCGGTCTCCTATGAATCCGACGTGCTCATCATGGACGAGCCGACCTCGGCGCTGACCGAGCGCGAGGTCGAGCATCTCTTCGAGATCATCCGGGCGCTCAAGGCCGAGGGCAAGGGCATCGTCTATATCACGCACAAGATGAACGAGCTGTTCGAGATCGCCGACGAGGTCTCGGTATTCCGAGACGGCCATTATATCGGCACGCACAAGGCCGACGAGGTGACGCGCGACGATATCATCCGCATGATGGTCGGACGCGAGATCACCCAGATGTTTCCCAAGGAGGAGGTGCCGATCGGCGATGTCGTCCTTTCGGTGAAAAATCTCACGCTCAAAGGCGTCTTCCACGATATCTCGTTCGACGTGCGCGCCGGCGAGATACTCGGCCTTGCCGGTCTTGTCGGATCGGGCCGCTCCAATGTCGCCGAGGCGCTGTTCGGCGTCACACCCGCCACATCGGGCGAGATTTCGATCAACGGACGCGCGATCGATGTCAAAACGCCTGCTATCGCAATGCGCCACGGCATGGCCTTCCTCACCGAGGATCGCAAGGATACCGGCTGCTTCCTCGTCCTCGATATTCTCGAAAACATGCAGATGGCGGTGCTGCGCGACAGATATGTCAAGCGCGGCTTCGTCTCGGAAGCCGAGGTCGCGCGCGAATGCGAGCGCATGCGCGAGGCGCTGCGCATCAAGACCCCCGATCTCAACGAGCGGATCGAGAACCTCTCCGGCGGCAACCAGCAGAAGGTGCTGATCGGGCGCTGGCTGCTGACGCGCCCGCGCATTCTCATCCTCGATGAGCCGACGCGCGGCATCGATGTCGGCGCCAAGGCGGAGATACACCGGCTGATCACCAAACTCGCGAGCGAGGGCGTCGCCGTCATCATGATCTCGTCGGAAATGCCCGAGGTGCTCGGCATGAGCGACCGCATCATGGTCATGCATGAAGGGCGCGTGACCGGTTTCCTCGATCGCGCCGAGGCCAGCCAGGTCAAGATCATGGAACTGGCCGCGCAATAATCTCATCACGCTATAGAACCGGGAGGGAGCAATGGCGATGGAACAGATGACGCAACCCGTGCAACGGCTGGAAAAGCCGCGGCACCGGCGCAAGATGCCGTCGGAGGCGAATATCTTTCTGGTGCTGATCGGCATCGCACTGGTTTTCGAGCTTCTGGGTTGGCTTCTCGTCGGCCAGAGCTTTCTTTTCAACAGGCAGCGCCTGGTGGTGATGATCCTTCAGGTCTCGGTCATCGGCATCATTTCCGTCGGCGTCACGCAGGTCATCATAACAGGCGGCATCGATCTTTCGTCCGGCTCCGTGGTGGGGTTGACCGCGATGGTCGCCGCCAGCCTAGCCCAGACCTCCGATTATGCCCGGGCGGTCTATCCCATGCTCACCGACATGCCGGTTCTCGTGCCGGTGCTGGCGGGGCTTGCCGCCGGCGCGGTCGCCGGTCTCATCAACGGCAGCCTCATCGCCTATACCGGCATCCCGCCCTTCATCGCCACCCTCGGCATGATGGTGGCCGCTCGCGGCATGGCGAAATGGTATACGCGCGGCCAGCCGGTCTCGATGTTGAGCGACAATTACGCCGCCATCGGCTCCGGCATTTGGCCGGTGGTGATCTTCCTCCTGGTGGCGCTCATTTTCCATATCGCGCTGCGCTACACGCGCTATGGCAAGTTTACCTACGCCATCGGCGCCAACATGCAGGCGGCCCGCGTCTCGGGTATCGATGTCGGCCGTCATCTGATCAAGGTCTATGCCATTGCCGGCCTCCTCTCGGGCTTGGCGGGTGTGGTGCTCTCGGCCCGCGCCATCTCGGGCCAGGCGGGCATGGGCGTCGCCTATGAGCTCGATGCCATCGCGGCTGCCGTCATCGGCGGAACCTCCCTGTCGGGCGGTGTCGGCCGCATCACCGGCACCGTCATCGGCACGATCATCCTCGGCGTCATGACATCAGGCTTCACCTTCCTGCGCATCGACGCCTATTATCAGGAGATCGTCAAAGGCGTTATCATCGTCGCGGCGGTGGTCGCCGATCAGTATCGCCAGCGCAAACGGCGCAAGGCGTAGCCGAAAAAAACCGGAAAAACCGCATGAAAAAACCCGAAAAACGGAAGCGTTTTTCGGGTTTTTTGCTGGAGAAATCTCGGATTTTTCCGTCAGATTCCGTCCGCCGTCCTGCCATGGCCGGTCCGGTTGCGCGTGGAAGCGGAGCGCAGGATCAGCCCTGCTTCCTTTGCCGCATGAACGAAGGCCCGCCGCGCCTTGGCGACCGGCTTCAGCCCATCCAGCGCGTCAAGGCAGGTCTGGAGGGCCTGCCGGTAGCTGCGGTCGCGATTGCGAGGCCAATAGGTTTTGAGGCATTCGACGGCCTCCCACGCGCTGGCCACGACGCGGCTGCGCGCTTCGCCGATGCGGATGACCACGGGAACGGGGAAACGTTTGTCGTCCATCGCTTTCTCCATTTTCTCGAAAACGTTGCGGAAGACCCCAAGCCAAATCCAACTATGAAGATATGAACTTGTCTCTCGTTCTCAAGAGATATGGAGAAAATTTGAGCTTTAAAGATGGATCGCAAATTTTGTCCTGCGATCGTGAAGCAGGCGGCAACGCGCATCCGCTGCGTGAAATGCTTATCTTCAAAAGAAGCACAATAATTGCAATACGTTGCCGCAACGCAACATTTTCGAACCTCTTGCGGTTGTCTCCTCCGGCGGTCCGAACTACCTTTACGGCATGTCTTTGAAAGAGCACGACCCGATGGCCAGTCCTCCCAAGACCGCACCATCTGGAAGCCCCGTCTTTCCGCTTGGATTGCCCGACGGCAGCCGCAACGCGCTCGCCGATTGGGCGATCTTCCTCGATATCGACGGAACCCTGCTCGATATCGCCGAAACACCCGGGACGGTGCGGGTTCCGGAAGGGCTTATTCAGAACCTCGCCACCCTCTCGCACAAGCTCGACGGCGCGCTGGCGCTGGTCACCGGCCGTTCCATCGCTTTCGTCGACGAGATCTTTCGCGGCGCGCGCTTTCCCGTGGCGGGCCTGCATGGCGCCGAACGGCGCGATCCGACCGGCCGCACCAGCCATATCGAGCTCACGCCGGATTTCCTGCGGGCGAAGGGTGCGTTGAAGAAGCGGGCGCGCGACTGGCCGGAGATCCTCGTCGAGGACAAGCATGCGGCAATCGCCGTGCATTACCGCCAGGCGCCGCAATTCGAGCCAGACATGCAGAAGCTCATGCGCGAGATCGCCGAAATCGCCGGTCCCCAATGGACCCTGCAGCAGGGCAAGCTGGTCACGGAACTGCGGCCCGCCGCGCATGATAAGGGCTATGCGCTTGCAGCCTACATGGCCGGCCCGCCCTTTTCCGCGAGGCGGCCGCTCGCCTTCGGCGACGATGTGACGGATGAGTCGATGTTCAAGGCGGCCAATGCCGCTAACGGCCTCTCGGTGAAGATCGGTTCTCCGGCAGAGAAGGTCTCCTCGGCAAAACTATATATGGAATCCCCCGCCACCCTGCGATCGTGGCTATCGGAAATTGCGCAATGAACAATCCGGATATTTTGATGAATAATTCTCCTCTCGATCTCAAGCAGCTTCCCTCGCTCGATCTGGGTGTGATCGGCAATTCCGCCGCCGCCGCGCTCATCGACCGCTATGGCAAATTCGTCTGGATGTGCACGCCGCGTCTCGACGGTGATCCGATCTTCTGCAGCCTTTTGGGCCAGGGCAATCCCGAGCAGGAAGGGGGCGACTGGGCGATCGAGATCGACAATCTCGTATCGAGCCAGCAGAGCTATATACGCAACACGGCCGTGCTCGAAACGGTGCTGACCGACGAAAAGGGCAACAGCCTGCGCATCCGCGATTTCGCCCCCCGTTTCAAGCATCACGACCGCATCTTCCGGCCGATGGCCATCATCAGGCTGGTGGAGCCTGTTGTCGGCACCCCGCGCATGACGATGCGCCTGCGCCCGCGCTATAATTACGGCGCCAATATTCCCGACACGACGCGCGGCTCCAACCATCTGCGCTTCCTGATGGGCCCGCAGGTGGTCCGCCTCACCACGGATGCACCCATAACCTTCGTCCAGGAAGAAATGCCCTTCATCGTCGACCGGCCCTATGCCTTCGTTTTGGGGCCTGACGAGACATTGCAGGAATCGCCGATGCGCGTGGCGAAGGATTTCCTCAATGAAACCCGTGAATATTGGATCGAATGGGTGCGCTATCTCTCACTGCCGGTGGACTGGCAGGACGTCGTCATCCGCGCGGCGATCACGCTGAAGCTCTGCGCCAATGAGGAGACCGGCGGCATCGTCGCCGCACTCACCACGTCCATTCCCGAATATGGCGCAAGCGGGCGCACATGGGATTACCGCTTCTGCTGGCTGAGGGATTCCTATTTCACGGTCAAGGCGCTGAACCGGCTGGGAGCGACCAAGACCATGGAGGATTACCTGCGCTATGTCACCAACATCGCCGCCGGCTCCCCCGACGGCTATCTCCAGCCGCTGTTCGGGCTCGGCCTCGAACGCCGGTTCGACGAGGAGTTGATGGCGAGCCTCCCCGGCTATCGCAATCTCGGGCCGGTGCGCAGCGGCAACGCCGCCTATCTGCAGGTGCAGAATGATGGCTATGGCTCGGTCATCCTCGCCATCGCGCAATGCTTCTTCGACGAGCGGCTGCCGACCATGGGTGACGAGGCACTGTTCCGCAGCCTCGAGCCGCTGGGCGAGCAGGCCGCGGCGCGCTGGAATCAGCCCGATGCCGGCCTGTGGGAGTTCCGCACCCGCAACGGCGTCCACACCCATTCCAGCGTCATGTGCTGGGCCGCCTGCGACCGGCTTTCGCGCATCGCCGCCAAGCTCGGCATAGAGGATCGCGCCGCCCATTGGCGCCAGGTCGCCCAGGCGATCCGCGAGGAGACGCTCGCCCGCGCATGGAACGCCGAGAAGGGATATTTCGCCTCCGCCTTCGACGGCGAGGATCTCGATGCCAGCCTGCTGCTGATGCCGGAGGTCGGCATATTGCCGGCGTCCGATCCGCGGTTTCTCGCAACGCTCGACGCGGTTGAAAAATATCTGCGTTTCGGCAATCATCTCTACAGATACCGCACGCCGGACGATTTCGGCGAGCCGGAGACTGCCTTCACGGCCTGCACCTTCTGGCTGATCGAGGCGTTGTCCCGCGCAGGGCGCACCGAAGATGCCCGCGCCGTTTTCGAGGAAGTGCTGGAGCACCGCAATCATCTGGGGCTGCTGTCGGAGGGACTGCATGTCGAGACCGGAGAATTGTGGGGCAATTTTCCGCAGACCTACTCCATGGTCGGCCTCATTAACGCCGCCATGCATCTTTCGCGCTCATGGGAGGACGTATTATGAGCCGACTTGTCGTCATATCGAACCGGGTGCCGCTCCCGGATAAAAGCGGCACCGCCCCCGCAGGTGGCCTTGCCGTCGCGCTTCAGGCAGCACTTGAGGAGCGCGGCGGCGTATGGATGGGCTGGTCGGGCAAGTCGATATCCGCCCGCGAAAAGCCGGGCATCAATATTCAAGAGCATGGCAAAATCACTTATGCCCTGGTCGATCTGAGCCGCAAGGATGTCGACGAATATTATGCGGGCTTCGCCAACCGCGTTCTCTGGCCGCTGTGCCACTACCGCCTGGACTTGACCGAATATGCGCGCAAGGACATGGCGGGATATTTCCGGGTCAACCGTCTCTTCGCCCATCACCTCGCCCCGCTCGTCAAGTCGGACGATATGATCTGGGTGCATGATTACCACCTTATCCCGCTCGCTTCGGAATTGCGCCAGATGGGGCTGAAGAATCGCATCGGCTTCTTCCTGCATATCCCGTGGCCGCCGGCGGATGTGCTGTTCACGCTTCCCGTCCATGAAACGATCATGCGCGGGCTTGCCTCCTATGACGTGATCGGCTTCCAGACCAGCCACGATGTCGAGAATTTCGCGGGATGCCTCAAGCGTGAGGGTATCGGCCGGGAAATCGGGAATGGCCTTTTCGAGGCTTATGGCCATGTCTTCCGGGCCGAAGTGTTCCCGATCGCCATCGATACATCAGCCTTCGCCCATGTCGCGCAGAACGCGCAGCGCCATGCCATGGTGCAGCGTATGCAGAAGAGCCTCGGCGAGCGCGACCTGATCATCGGTGTCGACCGGCTCGATTATTCCAAGGGCATCACCAACCGCATCGAGGCCTTCGAGCATTTCATCACCAACAATCCCGGCAGCCAGGGCAAGGTGACCTTCCTGCAGATCACGCCGAAATCCCGTTCCGAAGTGCCGGAATATGAGGATATGCAGCGCACGGTGGCCGAGCTTGCGGGTCGGGTGAACGGCGCCGTCAGCGCGGTCGACTGGGTGCCGATCCGCTATGTCAACCGTTCCATTGGCCGCAATGTGCTCGCCGGTCTTTATCGTATGGCGAAGGTCGGATTGGTGACGCCGCTTCGCGACGGCATGAACCTTGTCGCCAAGGAGTATGTCGCGGCCCAGCGCGCCGAGGATCCGGGTGTCCTCATCCTGTCGCGCTTCGCCGGCGCCGCGCGCGAGCTCGACGGCGCGCTGCTGGTCAATCCCTATGATATCGAGGCGGTGTCGAACGCCATCGCCCGCGCGCTTTCCATGCCGCTCGAAGCGCGTCGCGAGCGCTGGAACCAGATGATGCCGCATCTCCTGGAGCACGACGTCTCCCGCTGGTGCGAGGATTTCCTCCAAGTGCTCGCCGCCGAACCTGGAGGTACGACGGGAGCCGATCAGGCCGCTTGAGCCGTTTGGCCCGTGCAGATTCCAAAAGGCCCGCTTGTTTGCGGGCCTTTTCTCCTTTAGGCGGTTGGTTCCATGAAGATTCTCGCTGTCGATACCGCCGCCAATCTTTGCGCCGCCGCCGTCTATGATGCGGAGGACGGGCGCGTGCTTGCCGCCGTCAGCGAGAATATCGGCAAGGGTCATGCCGAAGTGCTGATGGGCTATATCGAGCGTGCGCTGGGTGAAGCACAGACGGATTTTGCCGAAATCGGCCGTATCGCGGTCAATGTCGGGCCAGGATCTTTTACAGGCGTGCGCATCGGCGTTTCGGCGGCGCGCGGCTTCGCGCTGGCGCTTGATTGCCCCGCCATCGGCGTCACCGCTTTCGAGGCCCTGGCGCTGGAAGCGCGCGACGCGCATCCGGGCGAGCCGGTTCTCGTGGCGGTCGATGCCCATCGTGGTGAAATCTATGCCCAAGCCTTCGGGCCGGATGGCAAAGCCGCGGGCGAGCCGCTGGCGGGACAGCCGGATGACGTGCTGGCGCTTCTGTCGCGACTGTCGCAAAAACCCGTATTGACCGGTTCGGCGGCAGGGATCATCAACGAAAAGCTGGGTGGAACTCGGCTTGCCGTCGTAAGCGAAGCCGCCACCGGCGACATAGCCACCTTTGCGCGGATCGCCGCCCGGCGAGAGCCCGGAGAGGCGCCGAAGCCGCTCTATCTGCGCGGCCCCGATGCCAAGCCGCAGACCGGCTTTGCCCTGCCACGGAAGAGTGCGTCATGATCAGCCTCTCCTTCGGCAGTTTCGGGCGCAGGAACTTCACCGTCGAGCCGCTTGCGGCAAGCGACTGCACGCATCTCCACCACATCCATACCCAGACCTTCCGGCATCCCTGGAGCGAGGAGGATTTCCACGCGCTTATCGGGCAGGATACCGTCTTCGGCTTTGTCGCTCGCGAGGAGGGGCAGCCGGGAAGCGCTGCGGGTTTCGTGCTGGCGCGTCTCGTCCTGGACGAGGCGGAGATATTGACCATCGCGGTTTCGCCTGATGTGCAGCGAAAGGGTGTGGGACATGCGCTGATGGACGCGGTTCTGCGCCATCTCCATGGCGAGCGGGCGCGCAGCCTGTTTCTGGAGGTCGATCAGGCCAATGTCGCCGCGCAGGCGCTCTATCGCCGCCTCGGCTTTGTCAAGGTCGGCGACCGTCCGGCCTATTACCAGACCGAAGGGGGCCGGTCGGCGGCGCTCATCCTGCGCCGCGATTTGGGCAGCCCGGCCTGATGCGATGATGACCGGTCTGCGCATAGCGATTGTCCTCGCCGGCTTTGCGGCGCTAATTCTGGCGGTGGTGCCGTTCCAGTACCTTTTCCTGAAAACCGGATCGGCGCTCAAGGACCGTCTACCGCGCTTTTTTCACCGCATCCTGGCCCGGCTTCTCGGCTTTCGCGTCCATGTCCATGGCAAAATGACCCGGGATCGCCCGCTGCTTCTCGCGTCGAACCATATATCGTGGAGCGACATCGTCGTTCTGTCCACAGTGGGGGATGTCTCCTTCATCGCCAAAACGCAAGTGCGCGACTGGCCGTTCTTCGGCAGTTTGGCCGTCTTGCAACGATCCGTCTTCGTCGAGCGTGAACGGCGCGGCAAGACGGGCAAGCAGGCGTCCGAAATCGCCACACGGCTGGCGGCGGGCGATGTCATGGTGCTTTTCGCGGAAGGGACCACATCGGATGGAAATCGCGTCCTGCCGTTCAAGAGCTCGCTGTTCGGCGCGGCGAGCGCCGCGATCCGTGAAGCCGGCGTCGAGACGGTGACGGTTCAGCCGGTGGCGATCGCCTATACCAGGCTTCACGGTATGCCAATGGGCCGCTATCTTCGCCCTGTCGCCTCTTGGCCGGGCGATGTCGAATTACTGCCGCATCTGAAAGGTATCCTGAAAGAAGGTGCGATCGACGTTGACATACGCTTCGGCGAGCCCGTCGTGATCCGGTCGGACTCGGATCGCAAGGCGCTCGCCCGCACCATGGAGAAGCGGGTGCGCGCCATGCTCCAGACCTCGCTCATGGGACGGCAGGTGGAAAGCGAAGAATAGCGGCACCCCATGCAACCTATTCTCAATCGCGCCGAAAAGCGCTAAAAGCCCCCCAATGAAGGACAAAAACACTCTCCCGATCCACCAAGCCGCCGATGCGGCGCCGGTGTCCAATGCCCGCAAGGTCTTCGTCAAGACCTATGGCTGCCAGATGAACGTCTATGACAGCCAGCGCATGGCTGACAGCCTGGCCGAGCAGGGCTATGTCTCCACGGAGACACCCGAAGACGCCGATCTGGTGCTGCTCAATACCTGCCATATCCGCGAGAAGGCGTCGGAGAAGCTCTATTCGGCGTTGGGCCGCCTGCGCAAGATGAAGGACGAACGCGCCGCGGATGGCCGGGAGATGCTGATCGGCGTCGCCGGCTGTGTGGCGCAGGCCGAAGGTGAGGAGATCATCCGGCGCGCGCCATCGGTCGACCTCGTCATCGGGCCGCAGACCTATCACCGCCTGCCTGAGGCGTTGACCCGTGTCGGTCGCGGCGAGAAGGTGGTCGAGACCGAATATGCAATCGAGGACAAGTTCGCGCATCTGCCCGCGCCGAAACGGGAACAGGTGAGAAGCCGTGGCGTCTCGGCCTTCCTGACGGTTCAGGAAGGTTGCGACAAATTCTGCACCTTCTGCGTGGTGCCCTATACGCGCGGCTCGGAAATCTCCCGCCCGGTTTCGCAGATCGTCGCCGAGGCAGAAAAGCTCGCCGCCGCCGGCGTGCGCGAATTGACCCTGCTCGGCCAGAACGTCAACGCCTGGCATGGCGAAGGCGGGGATGGACGTGAATGGGGGCTGGGCGAGCTCCTGTTCCGCCTGGCGGAAATTCCCGGCATCGCCCGGCTGCGCTACACCACCAGCCACCCGCGCGATATGGACGACGCGCTGATATCGGCCCATCGCGATCTGGACCAGCTGATGCCCTATCTGCACCTGCCGGTGCAGGCGGGTTCTGACCGTATCCTCAAGGCCATGAACCGCAAGCATACAGCCGCCGATTATCTAAGGCTCGTCGAGCGCATCCGCGCCGCACGCCCCGATATTGCGCTTTCCGGTGACTTCATCGTCGGTTTTCCGGGCGAGACGGAGGAAGATTTCGAGGCGACAATGCGGCTGGTGCGGGAGGTCACCTATGCACAGGCTTATTCCTTCAAATATTCGCCGCGTCCCGGCACGCCGGGCGCCGATTTGCCCGATCATGTCGATGAGGCGGTCAAGGATGACCGGCTGCAGCGGCTTCAGGCGTTGTTGACCGAACAGCAATACGCCTTCCAGCGCGGCATGGTCGGCCGCAGCATGAATGTGCTGCTTGAAAAGCCCGGCCGCCTGCCGGGCCAGATGGTTGGCCGCTCGCCTTGGCTGCTACCCGTAATTGTTGGTGAAAACCCCGGAGAAATCGGCGACATTATCGATGTACGAATCATCGCCACCGGAACCAACAGCCTTGTGGCCGAGGCGGTGGCGGCGGAAAGCGCCTCTGTGGCGTTAGAGACTATCAATGCCTGAGATCCATTCATGAGGAGAGCCGGTTGAACGCCACCGAAAAGCTGAAATCAGCCCCCGCCGGGGCCTCGGACATGGCGCATATCGTACTGACATTCGACAACAACCGGCTGGCCAGCGCGCTCTTCGGCCAGTTTGACGAAAATCTCGCCCGTATCGAGCAGAAGCTCGGCGTCGACGTGCGCTCGAAGGGTAACCAGCTTTCGATCCGCGGCGAGCCGGGGGCGACAGAGCAGGCGCGACGCACGCTCGACCAGCTCTATAGCCTCGTGCAGAAGGGGCACGAGCTCTCCGTCTCCGACGTCGACGGCGCGATCCGCATGGCGATCGCCGCCGACGATCAGCTGACGCTGCCGACGATGGAAAACAAGAGCAAGCAGGCCGCCGCCCAGATATCGACCCGCAAGAAGACCATTTTCGCCCGCACGCCGACGCAGGACGCCTATATGCGGGCGCTCGACCGTTCGGAGCTGGTGTTCGGCGTCGGCCCGGCCGGCACCGGCAAGACCTATCTGGCCGTCGCCCATGCCGCCATGCTTCTGGAGCGCGGTCTGGTGGAGCGTATCATCCTGTCGCGTCCGGCGGTGGAGGCGGGCGAGCGGCTCGGCTTCCTGCCCGGCGACATGAAGGAGAAGGTCGATCCCTATCTGCGCCCCCTCTATGACGCGCTCTATGACATGATGCCGGCCGACAAGGTCGAGCGGGCGCTGACGGCGGGGGTCATCGAGATCGCGCCACTCGCTTTCATGCGTGGCCGCACGCTGGCCCACGCCGCGGTCATCCTCGACGAGGCGCAGAACACGACATCCATGCAGATGAAGATGTTCCTGACCCGTCTTGGCGAAAATGCCCGGATGATTGTTACCGGCGATCCGAGCCAGATCGATCTGCCACCCGGCCAGAAATCCGGCCTTGTTGATGCGCTGCGCATCCTCGACGGCGTACCGGGGATCGTCACCGTGCGCTTCAGCGAGGCGGATGTCGTGCGTCATCCCCTGGTGGCGGCGATCGTCACCGCCTATGACCGGGATGGGAAAGGACATGCGAAGACGTGACCGGGTGCCGTCTTTCGCGGGACAGAACGATTTGATCGATATCGATATTCTGATTGAGACGGAAGGCTGGCCGGACGAAGCGGCGCTGCGCCAGCTTGCCGAGCGCGCCGTTGCCGCTGCCTGGCAGGCACTGGGGCATGGCGAGGCGGAGACGGAGCTCAGCATCGTCTTTACCGACGATGCCTCGATCCGCGAGCTCAATGCCGGGTGGCGGGGCAAGGACAAGCCGACCAATGTGTTGTCCTTTCCGGCCTTCCCCGTGAAGGCCGGCCAGCGGCCGGGACCGATGCTGGGCGATATCGTCATCGCGCGCGAAACGGTGGAGCGCGAGGCGGCACTGGAAATGAAGCCGTTCGATCACCATCTCACGCATCTGGTAGTGCACGGCTTTCTGCATCTCCTCGGCTATGATCACGAGGACGATGAAGAGGCGGAGGAGATGGAAGGCTGGGAGCGCCGGATCCTTCAAGCGCTTGCCATTCCCGATCCTTATGCTGTATCCCAGAAGGACGATGAAACCGATTGACCATGCCTGACCTTACAGACCAACCTCCGCCTGCTGCCGAAGCCGCGCAGGCAAACGATGCCGAAGAGCAGAGTACGCAGCGGCCGCTGGCGGCCGAAAAGCGATCACTCCTTTCAGGTATTTTCCCCTTCCTCCGTTCCCGGCAGGGCCATTCCCTTCGCAAGGATCTCGCCGAAGCCCTTTCGGACAAGGCAAGCACTGATGCGGCGTTCTCGCCTGAGGAACGCGCCATGCTGCACAACATCCTGCGGCTGCGGGAGATCCGCGTCGAGGATGTGATGATCCCGCGTTCCGATATCGAGGCGGTCGAGATCGCCACGACGCTCGGCGAGGTGCTGGAACTGTTCGAGAAGTCCGGCCATTCGCGCATGCCGGTCTATTGCGAAACGCTCGATGATCCGCGCGGCATGATCCACATCCGCGACGTGCTGGGCCATATCACCCGTCTAGCCCGCCAGAAGAACGGCCGCCGTCCCGCCGCTCAGCGCAAGAATGGCGCCACCCCGCCGAAGACCGTGTTCAAGACGGCGAAGCTCGATTTGAGCCGTGTCGACCTTGACAAGTCCATCAGCGAACTCAACGTGATGCGCAAGGTGCTGTTTGTGCCGCCTTCCATGCAGGCGAGCAGCCTGATGGCGCGGATGCAGGCGAGCCGCATCCAGATGGCACTCGTCATCGATGAATATGGCGGTACCGACGGGCTGGTTTCGCTCGAGGACATCGTCGAAATGGTGGTCGGCGATATCGAGGACGAGCATGACGACGAGGAAGTCATGATCGCCGAGGAAGCGGACGGCGTTTTCATCGTCGATGCCCGTGCCGATCTCGAGGAGCTTGCCGAGAGGATCGGCCCGAAATTCGTCGTCGGCGAGCATGGCGAGGATGTCGATACGGTCGGCGGTCTGATCTTTTCGGTTCTGGGCCGCATCCCCATCCGCGGCGAGGTGGTCCAGGCGGTGCCGGACTTCGAATTCCATGTGCTGGAGGCCGATCCCCGCCGCATCCGCAAGGTGCGCATCGTGCCGCTGCGCACCGCCGAACGCCGCCGCCGTCCGCTTCGCCCGGTCAAGGCGGAGCCGGATGCCGAAAGTGCAGCGGCCAAAGGTGAGGGATAGCGACCCGTTTCTGCCGACGATTGGCAGAAGACGGCAGCGCTGTTAGGGTTGATCGATGGAATCCGCTGTCGCCTTCTTTACTCCCCTTGGGGGAAATGGCCGGCAGACCAGAGGGGGATGAATGACAGGGGCGGATATTCCCATCCTCCGGAAAGATCCGGCGAAACCCTCCGGGCCATTGATCGGGCGACTTTCCAGCAGGATCATATTGCTGAGCGGATGGCGGCGCGCGCTTGCGGCGTTTCTTGCCGGAGCGCTGGCGACGCTGGCTCTGCCGCCTTATGATTTCTTTGCCGTCTGTCTGATCTCGTTTCCGGTCCTCGTCTGTCTGATCGACGGTGCCGTCGATAGTGCTGATGGCGGCTGGCTGCGGCGCGCGCTGCCGGCTGCGATCGTCGGCTGGTGGTTCGGCTTCGGCTATTTCGTGGCCGGGCTCTGGTGGATCGGCGGCGCGCTTCTCATCGACGCGCAGAATTTCGCCTGGGCGCTGCCGCTCGCGATCCTCGGGCTGCCGGCTTTTCTGGCTTTCTTCTATGCGCTGGCCGTGCTGATTGCCCGTCTTCTCTGGTCGGACGGGCTGGGCCGCATTTTCGCGCTCGCTTTCGGCTTCGGCATCGCCGAATGGCTGCGCTCTTTCGTTCTGACGGGCTTTCCCTGGAATGCCATCGGCTATGCCGCAATGCCCGTACCGCTCCTGATGCAGTCCGATGCGGTGGTCGGTCTCTACGCCATGAACGCGCTTGCCGTCCTCGTCTTCGCCTCGCCGGCGCTTCTCGCCGACAGGCGGCATCGCCGGGCAGGGCTATCGCTGGCGCTGGCGCTCGTTGTCGCCCATGTCGGGTTCGGCTTCTACCGGCTGCACAATGCGCCAACGGTTGCCGAGGAGGCCGCCGGCAACGGCGTGCGCGTGCGCATCGTCCAGCCGTCGATCGCCCAGACCGCGAAATGGGACAATGCTTCCCGCCGCGCCATCTTCGACAAGCACATCGCGCTGACCGAAACGCCGCCGCAACCGGGAGAGCCGAAGCCCGCCATCGTCGTCTGGCCGGAAACCTCCATCCCCTACATATTGACCGAAACGCCCGAGGCGCTGGCGCGCATTGGAGAAGCCTTGTCGGAAGGCCAGGTACTGCTGGCCGGCGTCGTGCGCGAGGAGCAGGGGGCCGGCGACGCCGAGCCGCTCTATTACAATTCCATCTATACCATCAACGATCGGGGCGAGATCACCGATGCGGTGGACAAGGTGCATCTCGTGCCCTTCGGCGAGTATCTGCCCCTGGAGAAATGGTTGCGGGGATTGGGCCTCCAGGAGGTGGTAGAAATGCCCGGCGGCTTCACCAGGGCGACGAGCCGCCGATCGCTCAGGGTGAATAACGCCTTGGCCTTCCTGCCGCTCATTTGCTACGAGGCGATCTTCCCTTCCGAACTGGCTTATAGTGGGCCGAGAGCCGCCGCGATCCTCAATGTGACGAACGATGCCTGGTACGGCGACACGCCCGGACCGTATCAGCATTTCCGCCAGGCGCAGCTACGCGCGGTTGAGCAGGGATTGCCCCTGATACGCGCTGCAAACAACGGCTTATCGGCGATCGTCGATCCCTATGGACGAATCACCGACGGCCTCTCGCTCAATGCCGTAGGCGTCATCGATGCTTCCCTACCGTCAGGAGTTGACCCGTTTTGGGGCACCCCTCCCGGCCCGATGCAGACATGGGGGATTTTAACACTCTTGCTTGCCATTTCCTGCGGTTTTGCAGTGTTTTCCGGCAGGCGTTTCGATTGACATCGCATATTTGATACTATGTTATGCGGCCGCGACAAATGTTCCAGAATTCATTTGTCCGACTACCTCCCAGACAGTAGTATTTTGACCTGTTCGCCGCAGGACAGATGATGCCGAAAGCTCGCATCGGCGAGGAGCAACCATTGATGATTGAGAACAAGAAGAAACCAAATCCCATCGATGTTCATGTCGGAAGCCGTATCCGCTTGCGCCGCAACATGTTGGGTCTCAGTCAGGAAAAACTGGGCGAAAGCCTCGGGATCACCTTTCAGCAGATCCAGAAATACGAAAAGGGGACAAACCGTGTTGGAGCCAGCCGGCTCCAGGCCATTTCGTCGATCCTGAATGTCCCCGTATCGTTCTTTTTCGAGGACGCACCGGGCAGCACCACGCCCGGCGCCGGCAGCTTCGGCGAGGACAGCGAAGCGACCTATGTCGTCGATTTCCTCAACTCCAACGAAGGCGTGCAGTTGACCCGTTCCTTCACCAAGATCTCCGACCCCAAGGTCAGGCGCAAGATCATCGATCTCGTGAAGTCGCTAGCCGACGATAACGAGTGAGGTTGCGGCTCGGGGAGAGACAAAATTCCTCTCTTCGGCAGCTTTCCGAAACGAATCTCCATTGACGGTTCCTGCCTATATTGGCAAACACAGAATGGCCGTTCCGGCCACCGTTCTGTCTGCGGAATGTTTTCGCAGGAACTTTCAAGAGGGGTTTCCCGTGCTACGCAGTTCCTATCTCTTTACTAGCGAATCGGTATCCGAAGGTCATCCGGACAAGGTTTGCGACCGCATTTCCGATGAAATCGTGGACATGATCTACAAGGAGGCGCGTAAAGTCGGCGTCGATCCATGGTCGGTCCGTATCGCCTGTGAAACGCTTGCCACCACCAACCGTGTCGTCATCGCCGGTGAGGTGCGCGTTCCCGAGACGCTTTTGAAGAAAGACAAGAACGGCGAAGTATTGAAGGATGCCAAGGGCAATCCGGTGATCAATCCTTCCCGCTTCCGTTCCGCCGCCCGCCGCGCCATTCGCGACATCGGCTATGAGCAGGACGGTTTCCACTGGAAGACGGCCAAGATCGACGTACTCCTGCATTCGCAGTCCGCCGATATCGCGCAAGGCGTCGACAACGCCGCCGACCGGCAGGGTGAAGAGGGCGCGGGTGATCAGGGCATCATGTTCGGCTATGCCTGCCGCGAGACGCCGGATTTGATGCCGGCGCCGATCTATTATTCCCACAAGATCCTGGAACTGCTCGCCGCCGCCCGCCACAAGGGCGAGGGCGATGTCGGCAAGCTCGGGCCCGACGCCAAGAGCCAGGTGACCGTGCGCTATGTCGACGGCAAGGCCGCCGAGGTGACGCAGATCGTGCTTTCCACCCAGCATCTCGACCCCTCCTGGGATTCGAAGAAGGTGCGCGAGGTCGTCGAGCCCTATATCCGTGAGGCGCTGGGCGATCTTCCCATTGCTCACAACTGCAATTGGTACATCAACCCGACCGGCAAGTTCGTCATCGGCGGGCCGGATGGTGATGCGGGCCTGACCGGGCGCAAGATTATCGTGGATACCTATGGCGGCGCGGCCCCGCATGGCGGCGGCGCGTTCTCCGGCAAGGATACCACCAAGGTGGACCGCTCGGCCGCCTATGCCGCGCGCTATCTGGCCAAGAATGTGGTTGCCGCCGGTCTTGCCGACCGCTGCACCATCCAGCTTTCCTATGCCATCGGTGTTGCGCAGCCTTTGTCGGTCTATGTCGATCTGCATGGCACCGGCAGCGTGCCGGAAGCGATGGTGGAGGGCGCGCTCCGCGAGGTCATGGATCTTTCGCCAACCGGTATCCGCAGGCATCTCGACCTGAACAGGCCGATCTATGCCAGAACCTCGTCCTACGGCCATTTCGGCCGCAAGCCGGGCCGCGACGGTTCCTTCTCCTGGGAAAGGACCGACCTGGTCAAGGCGCTCAGGGCAGCGGTCGCGATAGCGGCCTGAAGCAGATCATGACGGATGAACACCGCCGCAAGCGCGCGACCGAAGGTTTTTTCGGTCGCCGTCACGGCAAGCCTTTGCGACCGTCGCAGCGCGCGACCCGTGAAGATCTTCTGCCGCAACTGCGGCTCGATCTGACGTCGCCTGCGCCGGCTGATTTGCGCCGGCTCTTCGACATTCCGATCGAAGGCGTGCGGCTCGAGATCGGCTTCGGTGGCGGGGAGCATCTGCTTTATGAGGCGCGTCGCTTCCCGAACATGGGCTTCATAGGGGTCGAGCCGTTCGTCAACGGCATGGCCAAGCTGCTCGCTGCGGTGAAGCTTGAGCCGCTCTCCAGCTTGCGCGTTTACGATGAGGATGCGACGCAGGTTCTCGACTGGCTGCCGCCGGCCTCGCTCGGCGGCATCGATCTCTTCTATCCCGATCCCTGGCCCAAGAAGCGCCACTGGAAACGTCGTTTCGTCAGCGATAAGAACCTTGATCGCTTCGCCCGTGTCCTGAAGCCGGGCGGTCGCTTTCGCTTCGCCTCGGATATCGAGTCCTATATCAACTGGACGCTCCTGCATTGCCGCAGGCACGAGGCTTTCGAGTGGCAGGCATCTTCACCCGCCGATTGGCACACGCCCTATGAGGGCTGGCCCGGCACCCGTTATGAGGCAAAGGCGATCCGCGAGGGACGCCGCGCAGCCTATCTGACGTTTATCCGTCTTTAGAGCGGTTCCGATTTCGACAAGGCAGGGAACCGCTCCATCTACCGTATTTGTGCGATGCCGGATGATCCCATCCGGCTGCAAAATGCTTTAGCGCAGACGGATCTTGCGGAACTCCACCGGGTCGATGCCGAGGATTTCCAGATCGCTGGCGTTCGGCTGGCGGCCTTCGCGGGTCGCCGAGGCAACGGCGATGGAGCTGCCGAAAATGGTGAGGAACCGGCCGATCCGGGCGGGCACTTGCTTGTAGCTCATGGTTTTAATCCTTGTTGCCTATGTGTTATGGTGCGTTGCAACATAAATAGCCCTTTTGAGGTGGGAGTTGCAGGGCCAGTTGTGGCAGGGCTGCTATGCGCGGAACGCAAGGACACTCACCATTTTTCGACCTGTCATCGGTCGGATTTCAGCGAAGTCCGGCAAAGCGCCACCCGAGGGCGTCTTCTTCCCGTGCCGCCCTTGAAAAACGTCGCTTCATCGGGTATATAAAAGTCAAATTCTTGGTCGTTAGAACAAGAGTGGGTCCGACCGGTCCCGCTCTTTTTTGTTACCTGACGGCCGGTTAAGCCAAAAAGGAATGGGTCCGGGTGACGGAAAAAGCTGCAAAGCTTCATGAAAACGAGCTCCAGGAAAATGGAGCGCCTGCTGGTGACGAGCGGATCATCCGCGAAACCGGTATCGATGCGCGCGTAGCAAACATTATCGAGCCGGTGCTGGAGGCGCTGGGCTTTCGCCTGGTGCGGGTCCGGCTCTCCGGCCTCAACGGCCTGACGCTGCAGATCATGGCCGAGCGCTTCGACGGCACGATGACGGTGGAGGATTGCGAGCTCGTCAGCCGCACGGTCTCGCCGGTTCTCGACGTCGAGGACCCGATCGACCGCAAATATCATCTGGAGGTTTCCTCGCCCGGCATCGACCGGCCGCTGGTCCGCAAGTCGGATTTCGCCGACTGGCAGGGCCATATCGCCAAGGTCGAGACTTCGCTCATCCATAATGGCCGCAAGAAATTCCGTGGCCGCATTACCGCGGTCGATGCGGAGAGCGTGACCATCGAGAGCGATCAGGCGAGCTATGGCGGTGATCCCGTCGTGCAAATCCCGTTCGATCTGGTTGCCGATGCGCGGCTGATCCTGACCGACGATCTGATCCGCGATGCGCTGCGCAAGGACAAGGCGCTGCGCGAGGGCCGTATCCCTGATGACGACGCGGGCTCGCTGGAAGAGCAGGTGGAAGACGAAAGCGGCGCGGGCGGAAACGACGCAGACAGGAATCGATCTTAACGATTTTAAGCGCCCGGCGATGAGGAAAATCGCGGGCGCGACACCAATGAGCAAATCCAGGAAAGTGTGAAGCGGTTTTCCGCCCGGATTTGCGACAAAAGGAGAGAACAATGGCAGTCAGTGCAAACAGGCTAGAGCTTCTGCAGATCGCCGATGCGGTCGCGCGCGAGAAGTCGATCGACCGCGAAATCGTCATCGCGGCGATGGCCGACGCCATCCAGAAGGCGGCGCGCTCACGCTACGGACAGGAAACCAACATCCGCGCAGACATCAACGCCAAGACCGGCGAGATCAAGCTGCAGCGTCTTCTCGAAGTCGTGGAGACGGTCGAGGATTACGCCACGCAGGTGTCGCTTGATGTGGCCCGCGAGCGCAATCCCGATGCGCAGATCGGCGATTTCATCGCCGACCAGCTGCCGCCGATGGATTTTGGCCGGATCGCCGCCCAGTCGGCCAAGCAGGTCATCGTGCAGAAGGTGCGCGAGGCCGAGCGCGACCGGCAGTATGACGAATACAAGGATCGCGTCGGCGAAATCATCAATGGCACCGTCAAGCGCGTCGAATACGGTAACGTCATCGTCGATCTCGGCCGTGGCGAGGCCATCGTCCGCCGTGACGAACTGATCCCGCGCGAAACCTTCCGCTATGGCGATCGCATCCGCGCCTATGTCTATGATGTGCGCCGCGAGCAGCGTGGACCGCAGATCTTCCTGTCGCGCACCCATCCGCAGTTCATGGCGAAGCTCTTCACCATGGAAGTGCCCGAGATCTATGACGGCATCATCGAGATCAAGTCGGTGGCCCGCGATCCGGGCTCGCGCGCCAAGATCGCCGTCATCTCGCGCGATGCCTCCATCGATCCCGTCGGCGCCTGCGTTGGTATGCGCGGCTCACGCGTTCAGGCGGTGGTCGCCGAACTGCAGGGCGAAAAGATCGACATTATTCCGTGGTCCCCCGATGCGGCTTCCTTCATCGTCAACGCCCTTCAGCCGGCCGAAGTGGCCAAGGTCGTGCTCGATGAAGACGCGGAACGTATTGAAGTTGTCGTCCCGGATGACCAACTATCTCTTGCGATTGGCCGCCGCGGGCAGAATGTCCGCCTGGCATCGCAGCTCACCGGCTGGGACATCGACATTCTGACGGAGCAGGAGGAATCCGAACGCCGCCAGAAGGAATTCGTCGAGCGTTCGAACCTCTTCATGGATGCCCTCAATGTCGATGAGATGGTCGGCCAGGTACTGGCATCGGAAGGCTTCGCCTCGGTCGAGGAAATCGCCTTTGTCGAATCCGATGAGATTGCATCCATCGACGGTTTCGACGAAGATACGGCAAGCGAAATCCAGGAGCGTGCCAGGGAATATCTCGATCGTATCGAGGGCGAGCGCGATGAGCGCCGCAAGGAACTCGGCGTTTCGGACGAACTGCGCGAACTGCCGGGGATGACCACCGCAATGCTGGTGGCGCTCGGCGAGGATGGCGTGAAAACCGTCGAGGATTTCGCAGGCTATGCCGTCGACGATCTGGTCGGCTGGCGCGAGCGTAAGGAAGGCGAGACGGTCAACCATCCCGGCGTACTGACGCCCTTCGAGGTTTCGCGCGCCGACGCGGAGCAGATGGTTCTTGCCGCGCGCCTGCAATGCGGCTGGATCACGGAAGAGGATCTGGCGAAGGACGAAGAGGAAGCCGCTGAGGAAATGGCAGGCGAGCCGGCCGCGGAGTAAAGCCGCCTTGGCGCTCCGGAGATCGGTTGGGGCGCCAAGCGGATGGAGTTGGTATGGTGCGCTGAAGGCGGGAGTGCCGCGTGGGACCGGAGATGAACGATAGGACCTGTATCGTCACGCGCGAAAGCGGTCCCGCCGAAGACATGATCCGGTTCGTGGCCGGGCCTGATGGCTCCGTCGTCCCGGATTTGAAGCGCAACCTTCCCGGTCGCGGCTGCTGGGTCAAGGCGGAGCGGCGCCATGTGGATGAAGCGGCGCGCCGCAAGCTGTTCCCCCGCGCTCTGAAGGAGAGCGTGACCGCGCCTGACGATCTGGGCGCGCTGGTGGACCGGCTTTTGATGAAGTCCGCGCTCGGCAGCCTGGCGCTGGCGCGCAAATCGGGTGTCGTGGTGACGGGTTCGGCCAAGGTCGACGCCGCCATACGCAGCGGCAAGGCGGTCATGGTTCTGCATGTGCAGGAGGCCGCCGCCGATGGCGTCAGAAAGCTCGATCAAGCCCGTCGCGCGCTTGTATATGCCGGCGGACCTGATATCCCCGCCCTGTCTCTTTTTACGGGAGACGAAATGGATTTGGCATTCGGGGGCGGAAATGTGATACATGCTGCCGTGCTTGAAGGAATGGCGGCGAACGGGTTCGTCACGCGGGCGCATCTGCTGCATCATTTTCGCGGCGGAAGCGCAACGAATTCGGACAGATATGCGGCTGATGCCGCGAAGGAAACGGAAACGGAATGAGCGATAGCAAATCGACCGACGACAAGACGCTGAGCGTCAATACGAAAAAGACGTTGACCCTGAAGCGGCCCGGCGTCGAGCAGAGCACCGTGCGGCAGAATTTCAGCCACGGGCGCACGAAGTCCGTTGTCGTTGAAACGAAGAAGCGCAAGTTTTCTCGGCCCGACGAAAAGCCGGAGACGCCGGCGGCTGCTGCGCCCGTGGCCCAGCCTGTGACGAAGCCGCATGTGGCGCCGCAGCCGACACCGCGCACCGAAACCCCGCCTCCGCCGCGTCCCACCCCCGCGGACCGGTCAGGCATGGTGCTGAACACCCTGTCGCGTTCGGAGATCGAGGCGCGCCGCCGCGCGCTCGAGGGCGCGAAGGTGCGCGATGCCGAGGAACGTGCGCGTGCTGCCGAGGAAGCGAAGCGCCGTGCCGAGGAAGAAGAACGCCGCGCCAAGGAGCGTGAGGAATCCGCCCGCCGTCAGGCCGAGGAGGAAGCCCGCCTGAAGGCCGAAGCCGAAGCGCGCAAGCGCGCCGAGGAGGAAGCCCGCAAGCGGTCGCCGGAGCAGGCTCCCGCACAGGATGCCGTCGCACTCAAGCCGGCCGCGCCCGTGCGCAAAGGGCCTCTGGTCGCCGATGAGGAAGAAGAGCGTCGTGGGCCCGCTGGTGTCCGCCGTGGCGTCCCGGCCAAGCCGGAAGTGCGCACGCCCAAGGTCACCAAGTCGGATGACGACCGCCGCCGCGGCAAGCTGACGCTGACCAGCGCTCTCGATGACGACACCGCCCGCGGGCGTTCGCTGTCGGCCATGCGCCGCCGTCAGGAAAAAGCCAAGCGCGCGATGTATCAGGAAAACCGCGAGAAGATCTCGCGCGAGGTGACTGTCCCCGAGACCATCACCATCCAGGAACTGGCGCAGCGCATGACCGAGCGCTCGGTCGACGTCATCAAATATCTGATGAAGCAGGGCCAGATGATGAAGCCCGGCGACGTGATCGATGCGGATATGGCGCAGCTGATCGCCGAGGAGTTCGGCCACACCGTGCGCCGTGTTGCTGAATCCGACGTCGAGGAAGGCATCTTCAATGTCGAGGACAAGGCGGAAGCGATGAAGCCGCGTCCGCCCGTGGTTACCATCATGGGCCATGTCGATCACGGCAAGACCTCGCTGCTCGATGCCATCCGTCATGCCAATGTCGTTTCCGGCGAGGCCGGCGGCATCACCCAGCATATCGGCGCTTATCAGGTCGAGCAGAACGGCCAGAAGATCACCTTCATCGATACGCCGGGCCACGCCGCCTTCACCGCGATGCGCGCCCGTGGCGCGCAGGCGACCGATATCGCGATCCTGGTGGTGGCTGCGGATGACAGCGTCATGCCGCAGACGATCGAATCGATCAATCACGCCAAGGCGGCGGGCGTGCCGATCATCGTTGCCATCAACAAGATCGACAAGCCGGATGCCGACCCGCAGAAAGTCCGCACCGGGCTTCTGCAGCACGAGGTTTTCGTCGAATCGATGGGCGGTGAGACGCTCGATGTCGAGGTTTCGGCCAAGACCGGCGCCGGCCTCGACAAGCTTCTGGAATCGATCCTGCTCCAGGCTGAAATCCTCGACCTGAAGGCGGATCCGGAGCGTACCGCGGAAGGCGTCGTCATCGAGGCGAAGCTTGACCGCGGCCGTGGTTCCGTCGCCACCGTTCTCGTTCAGAAGGGTACGCTGCATCCCGGCGACATCATCGTTGCCGGTAGCGAATGGGGCCGCGTGCGTGCGCTCGTCAACGATCGTGGCGAGAACGTCAAGGAAGCCGGGCCAGCGATGCCGGTCGAGATTCTGGGCCTTCAGGGGCCGCCGCAGGCAGGCGACCGCATCGCGGTGGTTGAGAACGAGGCCCGTGCCCGCGAGATCTCCGAGTATCGCCAGCGTCTGGCCCGTGAGAAGGCTGTCGCAAGGCAGGCCGGTTCGCGCGGCTCGCTCGAGCAGATGATGAACCAGCTGCAGGTGAGCGGCGTGAAGGAATTCCCGCTGGTCATCAAGGGCGACGTGCAGGGTTCGATCGAAGCCATTGCCGGCGCGCTGGACAAGCTCGGCACCGACGAGGTGCGGGCACGCATCGTGCATTCCGGTGCCGGTGGTATTACCGAGAGCGACGTGTCGCTGGCGGAAGCCTCCAACGCTGCGATCATCGGCTTCAACGTGCGCGCCAACAAGCAGGCGCGTGACGCGGCCGAACAGCAGGGCACCGAAATCCGCTATTACAACATCATCTACGATCTGGTGGACGATGTGAAAGCGGCAATGTCGGGCCTGCTCTCGCCGGAGCGCCGCGAAACCTTCCTCGGCAATGCGGAGATCCTCGAGGTCTTCAATATCACCAAGGTCGGCAAGGTCGCGGGCTGCCGCGTCACCGAAGGCAAGGTCGAGCGTGGTGCGGGCGTCCGCCTCATCCGCGACAACGTCGTCATCCACGAAGGCAAGCTCAAGACGCTCAAGCGCTTCAAGGACGAAGTCGCCGAAGTGCCGGCGGGCCAGGAATGCGGCATGGCGTTCGAGAACTACGACGATATCCGCGCTGGCGATATCATCGAGGCCTTCCGCGTCGAGCACGTCACGCGTACGCTCTGACACCGACCGCCTGCTGGCTGGCTGCTGATTTCCGGACCACTGAGGTCCCGGTCGCGACGGCACGCCGGCAATGACATGATGGACGCGTCTGCCGGTCTGATCCCGGCAGACGCGGTTTCCTGGGATTATCGCCTATGTCTCGTTCTTCTTCTTCCGGCCTCTCGCAGCGCCAGCTCCGCGTCGGCGAGCAGGTCCGCCACGTTCTGAGCAATGTTCTTCAGCGTGGCGAGGTCAGCGACCCTGTTCTGGAATACAGCGTGCTTTCTGTCTCCGAAGTGCGCATGTCGCCGGACCTCAAGATAGCCACCTGCTTCGTCACGCCGATTGGTGCGATCGACAGCGATGCCGTCATCAAGGCGCTGAACGCGCACGCGAAATTCCTTCGCGGCCGCATCGCGCCGCAATTGCGGCAGATGAAATACATGCCGGAGTTCCGTTTCCGGCTGGATACCAGTTTCGATAATTTCTCCAAGATCGACGCGCTGCTGCGCTCGCCGGAAGTCGCCCGCGACCTGCCCCATCCCCACGACGATGAGGATGATGGCGATGGTGATGGCGGCACGGATGGTGGAGACGGCGGGAGCGATTGAGAATGGCAAGACGCGGTAAGAAAAAAGGCCGGCCGATTTCCGGCTGGGTGGTGTTCGACAAGCCGAAAGGCATGGGCTCGACCGAGGCGGTCTCCAAGATCAAATGGCTGTTCAATGCCGAGAAGGCGGGACATGCGGGCACGCTCGATCCGCTTGCCTCCGGCATGCTGCCGATTGCGCTCGGCGAGGCAACCAAGACGGTGCCTTACGTCATGGACGGCGCCAAGGTCTATCGTTTCACCGTCGCCTGGGGCGAGGAGCGCTCCACCGATGATCTCGAGGGCGGCGTGACGCAGAGCTCTTCCAGGCGACCCGCGAAGGACGATATTCTGGCGTTGCTGCCGCGCTATACCGGCATCATTCAGCAGATCCCGCCGCAGTTCTCCGCTATCAAGATCGGCGGCGAACGCGCCTATGATCTGGCGCGCGAGGGCGAGAGCGTCGAAATCCCGGCGCGCGAGGTCGAGATCGGCCGGCTCGATCTGGTGGAGACGCCTGATGATACCCATGCAATCTTCGAGGTCGAATGCGGCAAGGGCACCTATGTGCGTTCGCTCGCCCGCGATATGGGCCGTGATCTCGGCTGCTATGGCCATATAGCCGATCTGCGCCGTGTTGAGGTCGCCCCCTTCACGCCGGAAGACCTGGTCACGCTGGAAGAGCTTGAGGCAGCCTGGCCGCCGCTCCCTCCAAAACAGACTACGGAAGAGGGCGAGAACGTCGTGATGCCGGTTCGCGATTTCGGCGCTCTCGACGCGCTGGTGATCGATACCGGGGCTGCGCTCGATTGCATGCCGCAGGTGGCGCTTTCCGACGAGCAGGCTCACCGCATCCGCATGGGCAATCCGGTGATCCTGCGCGGCCGCGATGCGCCGGTCGAGGCGGACGAGGCCTGTGTGACGACCCGTGGCCGGCTTCTTGCCATCGGCTATGTCGAGCAGGGCCAGTTCAAGCCGAAACGCGTCTTTACGGGTGGATAAGGGAGTAGGGGAGTAAGGGAATAAGTTATGAGCAAACATATTCCCGTACTCCCCCATTCCCCTGCTCCCTTTCGGGCAGAGCGGCCGGCCCAATGGGCCTATCGTTAGAAATAACTGGTGTTATCGTGCCTTTTGCACTATATGCGCCGCATCGATGGGGTTTTCCCTCTCGTATTGAACCGGCCCCTGCTGGACGACATCCCGGCCGTGGGCGACTTTTTCTCCTCTCATAAGGAAGGATTTGCGATGTCGATTACTGCTGAACGCAAACAGGCCCTCATCACGGAATACGGCACGAAAGCGGGCGACACCGGCTCTCCGGAAGTCCAGGTCGCCGTTCTCTCCGAGCGTATTTCCAACCTGACCGAGCACTTCAAGGACCACAAGAAGGACAATCACTCCCGTCGTGGTCTTTTGAAGCTCGTCTCGCAGCGCCGCCGTCTCCTTGACTATCTCAAGGGCGTGGACGAAGGCCGCTACAAGACGCTGATCGGCAAGCTGGGCCTGCGTCGCTAAGCATTTTCTCGGCGGGCGTCCATGACGCCCGCCGAATTCCATCCGGGTTCGATATGCCCGGATTTGTGAAGAATTGGAGCGGGTCATATTCCGTTAAAGCCGGAACCGCTCCTGAAAGGCCTCCGCTCAATTGCGCGGAAGCCTGCCATGGACCTGTCATGGGGCAGGATTGCAAAGAGCTTGGCCTGTATGGCCTCATTTACCCAAGCTTTCTGCTGTCTTGCCCATGGCCTGTCCGCTAACGAAGCAGGGAAGGTGAGGCGCAGGGATGCGCGGCTTTCCCAAATGCCAGGGACTAGATATGTTCAACACCCATAAAGTCGAAATCGAATGGGGCGGTCGTCCGCTCATTCTCGAAACCGGCAAGATCGCCCGTCAGGCCGACGGCGCTGTGCTTGCCACCTATGGCGAAACCGTCGTTCTCGCCACCGTCGTCTCCGCCAAGGAGCCGAAGCCGGGCCAGGATTTCTTCCCGCTCACCGTCAATTATCAGGAAAAGACCTATGCGGCCGGCCGCATCCCGGGTGGCTATTTCAAGCGCGAGGGCCGTCCGAGCGAAAAGGAAACGCTGGTTTCCCGCCTGATCGACCGTCCGATCCGTCCGCTCTTCGCCGATGGCTACAAGAACGACACGCAGGTCATCGTCACGGTCATGCAGCATGACCTCGAGAATGATCCCGACGTCGTCTCGATCGTCGCCGCTTCCGCAGCGCTGACGCTTTCCGGCGTTCCCTTCATGGGCCCGATCGGTGGCGCCCGCGTCGGCTACATCAACGGCCAGTATGTGCTGAACCCGCATATCGACGAAATGCCTGAATCCAAGCTCGATCTCGTCGTCGCCGGCACCTCGGAAGCCGTGCTGATGGTGGAATCGGAAGCCCAGGAACTCCCTGAAGATGTGATGCTCGGCGCCGTCGTGTTCGGCCAGCAGGCGTTCCAGCCGGTGATCGACGCGATCATCCAGCTTGCCGAAGTGGCCGCCAAGGAGCCGCGCGACTTCCAGCCGGAAGACCTCTCGGCCGTCGAAGCCGAAATGCTCGCCTTCATCGAGAGCGATCTGCGCGAGGCCTACAAGATCACCGACAAGCAGGCGCGCTATGCCGCTGTCGATGCCGCCAAGGCCAAGGTCAAGGCGCACTTCCTGCCCGAGGGCGCGGAAGAAACCAAATACACCGCGGAGCAGATCGCGACCGTGTTCAAGTCGCTGCAGGCCAAGATCGTGCGCTGGAACATCCTTGACACCGGCACCCGCATCGATGGCCGCGACCTGAAGACCGTCCGTCCGATCGTCGCCGAAGCCGGCATCCTGCCGCGCACCCACGGTTCGGCCCTCTTCACCCGCGGCGAGACCCAGGCGATCGTCGTCGCCACGCTCGGCACCGGCGAGGACGAGCAGTTCGTTGACGCGCTGACCGGCATGTACAAGGAAACCTTCCTTCTGCATTACAATTTCCCGCCCTTCTCCGTTGGTGAGACGGGCCGCATGGGCTCGCCCGGTCGCCGCGAGATCGGCCACGGCAAGCTCGCCTGGCGCGCCATCCATCCGATGCTGCCCGCCAAGGAGCAGTTCCCCTACACGATCCGCGCCGTCTCCGAGATCACCGAGTCGAACGGCTCGTCCTCGATGGCGACTGTCTGCGGCACCTCGCTGGCGCTGATGGATGCCGGCGTGCCGCTGGCGCGTCCGGTGGCAGGTATCGCCATGGGCCTCATCAAGGAAGACGAACGCTTCGCCGTCCTTTCGGACATTCTCGGCGATGAGGATCATCTCGGCGATATGGACTTCAAGGTCGCCGGCACGGAAAACGGCATCACCTCGCTGCAGATGGACATCAAGATCGCCGGCATCACCGAAGAGATCATGAAAGTGGCGCTGGAGCAGGCCAAGGGTGGCCGCAGCCACATCCTCGGCGAAATGTCGAAGGCGCTCTCCAGCGCCCGCGCCGAGCTCGGCGAATTCGCTCCGCGCATCGAGGTGATGAACATCCCGACCGACAAGATCCGCGACGTGATCGGTTCCGGCGGCAAGGTCATCCGCGAGATCGTCGAGAAGACCGGCGCCAAGATCAACATCGAGGATGACGGCACGGTCAAGATCGCCTCGTCCAACGCCAAGGAGATCGAGGCGGCGCGCAAGTGGATTCATTCCATCGTTGCCGAGCCGGAAGTCGGCGAAATCTACGAAGGCACGGTCGTCAAAACAGCCGATTTCGGCGCTTTCGTCAATTTCTTCGGTCCGCGCGACGGCCTTGTCCACATCTCGCAGCTCGCTCAGGACCGCGTTGCCAAAACCTCCGACGTGGTCAAGGAAGGCCAGAAGGTCTGGGTCAAGCTGATGGGCTTCGACGAGCGCGGCAAGGTTCGCCTGTCGATGAAGGTCGTCGACCAGGAGACCGGCAAGGAAATCGTCCAGGAAAAGAAGAAGTCCGAAGACGCGGAAGCCGACGCGGATTGATCTCCAGCTTGACGAACAGGAAAAGCGCGCCTCCGGGCGCGCTTTTTTATTTGACCATGATTCCGCTCCTCGGAAAGATACGATAGAGGACATTTCCATGGCTTCCGCGGCACAACAAACGCTCTTCTTGCCCTTTGAAAACGGCATATTGCCGCCGCCGAGCGATGCCGAGAGTTTCGTTGCCTTTGGTATCGAGGCGAATACGGCGCTGGATGAGGCGTGGAAAAAGGCGCTCACAATCGTCCAGCCGTTCCGCCCGGATTATCACAAGCTGGAGCGGGCAGGGTTCCATGTCGTGCCCCGGGTAGAAGGCAATGGCCGTTTCGATGCCGGGATGCTGCTGCTTGGCAAGCATCGCGGCCGCAACGAGCAATGGTTTGCCGATAGCCTTCAGCGCGTCGCGCCTGACGGCGCGATCGTTGTCTGCGGTGAAAAGAAACTCGGTATCGACAGTTTCCGCAAATGGGCAGGAAAAATCGTGGAACTGGAAGACCGGCTTTCCAAGAACCATGCCGTCGTCTTCTGGATGAAACGGCCAGCCGAACTCTCCGATGAGACGATCAGTGCTCTCCGCCCAGCCGCAAAACGCGTCGACGGCAGGTTCGATACCGCTCCGGGCATGTTTTCGCATGGCGAAATCGACAAGGGATCGGCGCTGCTCGCCCACCATCTGGAAGGCCGCTTGAGCGGCGCTGTGGCGGATTTCGGCGCCGGCTGGGGCTATCTCTCGGCGGAATGCCTGAAATATCCCGAAAAGTTCAGCAAAATCGATCTCTATGAGGCGGATTTCGAGGCGCTGGAGGCCGCGCGCGGCAATCTTTCCGGTCTTGCGGGCGACATTCCACTTTCTTTCCATTGGCATGATCTGGTGAGCGAGCCGGTGGCGGAAATCTATGACACAGTGGTAATGAACCCGCCTTTCCATGAAGGCCGTGCGGCGGATGTCTCGCTTGGACAGGCTTTCATCGCTGCCGCCGCTCGCCGGCTCAAGCCTGGCGGCAGGCTGCTCCTCGTCGCCAATCGCCAATTACCCTATGAGGCGACGCTGAAACCGCTCTTCCGATTGGTCGAGATTTTGGAGGAGGGGCAGGGTTTCAAGGTAATTGAAGCGAGAAGATAGACGCCTAGCTCTTCGGCTTGTCCTTGAGCATATTCCAGGAATTCTGCTGGGCAAGCATCGCGCGCAGATATTGGATATTGGCCTCGGCCTGCTGCGGCGAGAGCTCGCGGCGGGCGATCGTCTCCGCTTCCTGGAAACGGCCCTGCAGGCCGACCACCAACGCCAAATTCTGCCGGACGCGGCTGTCTGCTCCGGGAGCGGCGGCGGCATTGCGCATATGGGTTTCGGCGGTCTTCAGATCGCCTGCGAGCATATAGGATATGCCAAGATTGGACAGCACCGACGGCTCGCCCGGCTGGATTTCGAGGGCGCGGCGATAGAGCGTGCGCGCCGGCTCCGTATCGCCCATCTGGTCGAGGATGGCCCCCTCGGCCGAGAGCAGCTTCCAATCGGGATAGGCCGGCGTCTGTGCCCGCCGCACCGCGTCGAGTGCGGCCTCGAACTGTCCGGCGCTGGCCAGCGACTTGCCGTAGGCGGCGAGCACCTGGCGGTCCTGCGGATAGGCGATCGCCAGCGCGCGCATCACCGCGAGCGCCTGATCGCTGCGCCCGGTCATTGCCAGCACATTGGCATAGGCGAGGGCCAGCGGCTTATCCCTTGGGTTTTTCTGGTATTGCAGGCCATAGCTTCGCACGGCCTGCGCCAGTTCCAGATTGTTCATCTGCTCAACAGGTCGGGCAGGAGAGCGGGCGATCGACCCGGTTGTCGTGCGGCCCGTCGTGGCGCAACCGGCAATGCCTGCCGACAGCATGATCGCCGTCATTGACGATATGAAACGGCCTCCGCCGCAGACGCCCCGCATGAATGCCATGTCCCGCTCCAGAAAACCGGCTTCGCTACCCGATCGAAGCCGCTGCCCCACATCATTTCGTCTGAAAGAAATATTCCGTTAACCCTAACGGATGGTTAAGAATTGCTGTGCTTGAAACGCATCCATTCCCAAATTTTTGAATAGGTCCACCGCATGCCCGTCGATATTACCGCCCGAAAGACAAAGGAAAGCCGGCCGGTCTGGCTGGTGACAAGCGAAGATTTCGGCAAGTTGCCGCTGCCCGAAAATGCAGTCGCGTGGGCGCGGGCAAACGGCTTCGCAGGCCGGGCTGGGCGTATTCTCATCGTGCCCGACGGCGCGGGAGGCATAGCTGGCGCGCTGTTCGGCGTGAAAAAGGCCGACCGGGACGGACAGTCGCGGCTTCTCGCGGGCAAGCTGGCGCGCGGCCTTCCGGAAGGCGCCTGGCATATAGAGGGTGATGTCGAGGATGCCGGGCTTCTGGCGCTGGCCTTCCTCATGGGCGGCTACAGCTTCGACCGTTATCGCAGCAAGACGGAGGATGGCCGGAAGGTTCTCGTCCTGCCCGAGGGTGTCGAGGAAGCTGAAACGCGGCGCATCTTTGCCGGCGTGGCGCTCGCCCGCGATCTAATCAACACGCCCGCCAACGATATGGGGCCGGATAGGCTGGAGGGGGAGGCGCGCCGGCTGGCAAAGGCACATGAAGCGCAGATCATGATGATCACAGGAGAGCAGCTCCTGCGGCAGAACTTCCCGATGATCCATGCCGTCGGCCGCGCGGGGGCGGAAGCGCCGCGCCTTATCGACATCACCTGGGGGAACGAGAGCCATCCGAAGGTTACGCTCGTCGGCAAGGGCGTGTGTTTCGATACGGGCGGCCTCGACATCAAGCCGGCGAGCGGCATGCTGTTGATGAAGAAGGATATGGGCGGCGCGGCCAATGTGCTGGGTCTCGCCCATATGATCATGGATGCAAAATTGCCCGTCCGGCTCAGGGTGCTCATCCCTGCCGTTGAGAACGCCATTGCCGGCAATGCCTTCCGCCCCGGCGATATCCTGAAAAGCCGTAAGGGTATCACCGTGGAAATCGGCAATACCGATGCCGAGGGACGGCTGGTGCTTGCCGATGCGCTGGCGCTCGCCGACGAGGAGGCGCCTGATCTGCTGATCGACATGGCGACGCTGACCGGCGCCGCGCGTGTGGCATTGGGTCCCGATTTGCCGCCTTTCTACACCGATGATGACAGCTTTGCCGTGGAGGTGGCGGGCGCCGCCGGTGCGGTTGCCGACCCCGTCTGGCGCATGCCGCTCTGGGGGCCTTATGAGAAGAAGCTCTTCTCGCGTGTCGCCGACATCAACAATGTCACGACGGACAGCTTCGCCGGGTCGGTAACGGCGGCGCTCTTCCTCAGGCGCTTCGTCGAGAAGGCGCGCATCTGGAGCCATTTCGATATCTTTGGCTGGACGCCCTTGGAAAAGCCCGCAGCACCCGTCGGTGGCGAGGCGCAGGCGATACGCGCTCTTTACCATCTCATGAAACAGCGCTTCCCCACCGTCTGAATCGCTTGCGCAAACGGGGCAAAGCCGGTTGAATGATACGGAACCGAAACGATATGGGTCCGTATGCCCGTCGAACTCAAGCCGCTGCAGGCGCTCACGCTTTTGAAGAATGTCGCTCTCGCCGAAGTGCGCGACGAGATGCCAGACCTCACATGGCGGCAGATGGCTATATTGCTGACGATCTATCTGGAGCCGCCGCCGCACACGGTGCGCGGCCTGGCGGCGAAGCTCGGTGTCACCAAGCCGGTGATCACCCGCGCGCTCGACACGATGGGGGCGATGGAGCTCGTTTCGCGCCATCGTGACGAAAAAGACCGGCGAAACGTGCTAATAAAGCGAACAGTAAACGGTGCGCTCTACGTTGAGCGGCTGGGCGATGTCGTGATCGCCAAATCCAGGGAACTGCCATTATGACCATGCCGGAGCAATTTGCTCTAGACCGCCGCCTCCATGCCTTCCGCCCTGATCTCGCCGATAGCAACCTGCGCGGCAGGGTGGAGGCAGGCCGCTTCACCGAAGGAAAGCCGATGCGGGTCGCGCTGCCGGTGATCGATCTGCGCGGTGAGCCGCGTCCCGACAGCGGCCCGCAGACACAGCTTCTGCTCGGCGACGAGGTGCGGGTTTTCGAGGAGGCCGACGGCTGGTGCTGGGTGCAGGCGGCGCGCGACGGCTATGTCGGCTATGTCAGCGATTTTTCGCTGGAGCAGCTGCGCGGCAAGTCGACCCATGTGGTCTGCGTTCCCCGCACTTTCCTCTATCCCGGGCCGGACCTGCGCTTTCCCCACAGCCAAGCGCTTTCGCTCGGCTCCTGCATCGCCGTCACCGGCGAGGCGGAAACGCGTGGAACGCGATATCTGATACTCGAAAGCGGTGAAGCGGTCATCGCCCGTCACGTGCAGCCGATTGGAGAGTTCGCCGACGATTACGTCGCAGTGGCCGAAACATTGCTCTATACGCCCTATCTCTGGGGCGGCACATCCAGTTTCGGCATTGATTGTTCAGGCCTGGTGCAACTGTCGATGCTGATGACGGGAAAGAATGTCCTGCGCGACACCGACATGCAGGCAGCCACCATTGGTGCGATTGTTGAGCTCGATGCCAATTACGGCAATCTCAGACGCGGCGATCTCGTCTTCTGGAAGGGCCATGTCGCGATCATGGCCGATGAACGAACGCTCATCCATGCCAACGGCCATACGATGAGCACGACATTCGAGCCGCTGCGCGATGCGATCGAGCGCATCGCCTATCTCTATGATCATCCGACGGTGGTCAGAAGGCCATGAGTGATAAGGGGATAAGGGAGTAGGGGAGTATGCTTGCAAAAACCTACTCCCTTATCCCCTTATACCTTGTCTGGCAGCACCCGGTCCGGTGGCCGGTGGCCGTCGACGAAGGCGCGGATGTTGATGATCACCCGGTCGCCCATGTCCGTCCGCCCCTCGATGGTGGCGGAGCCCATATGCGGCAGGATCACCACCTTGCCCTCGGCCGCGAGCTTGACGAGCCGCGGGTTGACGGCGGGTTCGTGCTCGAAGACGTCGAGCCCGGCGCCGGCAAGTTTGCCCTGCTCGAGCTGTTCGATCAGCGCGCTTTCATCGATGATCTGGCCGCGTGCCGTGTTGACGAGATAGGCCGCCGGCTGCATCAGCGCGATGCGCCGCGCCGAAAGCAGATGGAAGGTGGCAGGCGTCGACGGGCAGTTGACGGAGATGATATCCATGCGCGCCAACATCTGGTCGAGGCTCTCCCAATAGGTGGCCTCAAGCTCCTCCTCGATCTTCGGGCTGACGCGATGCCGGTTGTGATAGTGGATCGACAGGCCGAAGGCCTTGGCGCGGCGGGCGACGGCGGTGCCGATGCGGCCCATGCCGACAATGCCGAGGCGCTTGCCCCAGATGCGGCGGCCAAGCATCCAGGTTGGGGACCAGCCCGGCCATTTGCCGGATTCGCTGAGCACATTCGCCCCTTCGACAAGCCGGCGCGGCGTCGCCAGGATCAGCGCCATGGTCATGTCGGCGGTGTCTTCCGTCAGCACGTTCGGTGTGTTTGTGACCGTGATGCCGCGTTTGGCGGCGGCGGCGACATCGATATTGTCGACGCCATTGCCGAAATTGGCGATGAGCTTCATGTTCGGGCCGGCCTGCTCGATCACCGCCGCATCGATCACATCATTGATGGTGGGAACGAGAACGTCGGCCTCCTTCATCGCCGCGACGATCTCGGGCTGTGTCATGCGGCGGTCGTCGATATTGAGCCGGGCATCGAAGAGCTCGCGCATCCGCGTTTCAACCGGATCGGGAAGCTTCCGCGTGATCACGACCAAAGGCTTCTTCCTGCTCGACATCTCCACCTCTTCGTAAGGTCGTTCACCCCTTTTTGCACTCCGCGTTGAGACCTCCTTAACCAAGAGGGTGCAGACTGCAATCCTGTCCAGACCTGTTGTCTGTCTACCAAGGCAGCGCGCCAAAGACAAAGAAAAACACGGGACTGGCACCATGTCCCGAAGAAGTGACGGCAGAACCGGCGAGGGCGATATTGTACAAGGGTTTTCGACTGCGTTTCCCCATTCTCCTGGTGGGGGCACTATCATTTTTCCTCATGGGCGCGCCGCTCGGCATTCCACATAATCATCACGCCGCCGCTGCGGCGCCAGGGACAGTCGTCGGCCCAAGCGGATTGCCTCTGCCCCGCTTCGTCAGCCTGAAGCCCAGCCGCGTCAATCTGCGTGTCGGGCCGGGGCGTCAATATGCCGTCTCATGGCTCTTCCAGAAATCCGGTCTGCCGGTCGAGATCATCCAGGAATATGATAACTGGCGCCGCATCCGCGATGCCGACGGCACCGAAGGATGGGTCTACCAGTCCCTGCTTTCCGGCAAGCGCACGGCGATTGCCGCGCCGTGGAAGAAAGACGAGCCCGACGCCATCCTGGAGCTTTACGGCAGCCCTAGGGAGACGGCGGGCATCGTCGCGCACGTCCAGCCGGGCGTGATCGGAACCCTGGATGAGTGCAACGGCGAATGGTGTCGGCTGGAGATCAAACGGGTCAGAGGCTGGATGAAGCAATCGGAACTCTGGGGCGCCTATCCTGGCGAGAAGTTCGATTGAGCGGCATCTGCTGAAGGAAAAATGCGCAAAACAAAAGCGACCTGAAAGGCCGCTTTTTATTAGAGCGGGTTGCTCTTACTGATCCTTGCGTCGCAGGCGCACGATGATGTCGACATTGGCGATCTCGGTGCCTTCCGGCGGCTCGGGCAGATTGCCGACGACCGGCTGGCCTTTCGGACCGTTGGGAATGTCGATGACCGTGTTCTCGCCTTCGACGAAGAAATGCTGGTGATCGGAGGTGTTGGTGTCGAAATAGGTCTTCGCACCTTCGATGGCGAGAATGCGCAGCATTCCGGCCTCGGTGAACTGGTGCAGCGTGTTATAGACGGTCGCAAGCGAGACGGGCACGTCCGCGCTTACCGCCTCCTCATGCAGTTCCTCGGCGGAAAGATGACGGTCACCTTGCGCGAAGATCAGGCTCGCGAGTGCGATACGCTGCCGTGTCGGACGCAACCCGGCGAGGCGCAGACGGTCTTCAATATTGGCTACATGCGAAGAATGTATGTGCACGGTCGTTCCGTCAGCTTCGTGTCAAATTTGCCCAAAAGCGCCACAGGCAGTTGCCCATGATGCATCTCCATTGATATATGCCGTCGCAAGACGACGATCAATAGGCGTTTCCCTATGCCATAAATGCCGGGAAAAAGCCATTGGCACGGTTTTACTGTTGGAAACACTCCGTGTTAGGGATGTGTGAGATTTCGGGGCGCCGGTCAGCGTCCTGGACATATCGATGGGAGACATGATGGCAGAGCAGAAATCGAGCTACGGGTATGAGGAACTCCTTTCCTGTGCGCGCGGCGAAATGTTCGGCCCTGGCAATGCCCAATTGCCGGCGCCGCCGATGTTGATGTTCGATCGGATCACCGATATTTCGGAGACCGGCGGCGAGCATGGCAAGGGCTATGTGCGGGCGGAGTTCGACATAAAGCCCGACCTGTGGTTCTTCCCGTGTCACTTCATCGGCAATCCGATCATGCCGGGCTGCCTCGGCCTTGATGCCATGTGGCAGCTGACGGGTTTCTTCCTCGGCTGGCTCGGCGAACCGGGCAGGGGCATGGCGCTCTCCACCGGCGAGGTGAAATTCAAGGGAATGGTCACGCCGAAGACCAAGCTCGTCGAATATGGTATCGATTTCAAGCGCGTGATGCGCGGGCGCCTGGTGCTCGGCACCGCCGACGGCTGGCTGAAGGCCGATGGCGAGACGATCTATTGGGCGACAGATTTGCGGGTCGGCCTTTCCAAGGAAGCCGCGGCTTGAGGCCAATCTGGAGCGGGCGGCAGCCCGGTCGGGGATCGGCAAGCTGATATATCGATGAGCATGGCACGCCCGAAGCGGAAATTTTTTGAAGGGGCCATGCTCAAAACGCGTGAGAGAAGCACCATCTTTCCTGTTCGGGCCAAGGCCCCGGGAAAAGACAGGCGCAAAGGAGAGTGTGATGCGGCGTGTGGTCGTCACCGGAATGGGGATCGTATCCTCGATTGGAAACAACACGCAGGAGGTGCTCGCCTCGCTGCGTGAGGCCAAATCCGGCATTGTTCGGGCGGAGGATTACGCCGAGCTCGGTTTCCGTTGTCAGGTGCACGGCGCCCCGCACATCGATGCCGAGGCGCTCGAAGCCCTCGTGGATCGACGCGCCATGCGTTTTCATGGGCGGGGAACGGCCTGGAACCACGTCGCCATGGATCAGGCGATCCTCGATGCAGGGCTCGAGGAAAGCGAGATCTCCAATGAGCGAACCGGCATCATCATGGGCTCCGGCGGCCCTTCGACGCGCGCCATCGTCGAGGCCGCGGACGTCACCCGTGAGAAGGGCCCGAAGAGGATCGGCCCCTTTGCCGTGCCGAAAGCGATGTGCTCCACCGCATCGGCGACGCTCGCCACCTTCTTCAAGATCAAGGGCGTCAACTATTCCATCTCGTCGGCTTGCGCGACCTCCAACCATTGCATCGGCAATGCGTATGAGATGATCCAGTACGGCAAGCAGGACCGCATGTTCGCCGGCGGCTGCGAGGACCTCGACTGGACCCTGTCGTCGCTGTTCGATGCCATGGGCGCGATGTCGACGAAATATAACGATACGCCGGCCACGGCGTCTCGCGCCTATGACAAGAACCGCGATGGTTTCGTCATCGCCGGTGGCGCCGGCGTCGTGGTGCTGGAAGAGCTCGAGGCGGCCAAGGCGCGCGGCGCCAGGATCTATGGCGAGATCATCGGCTATGGCGCAACCTCCGATGGCTACGACATGGTGGCCCCTTCCGGCGAGGGCGCTGAGCGCTGCATGAAAATGTCGCTTTCCACCGTCAAGGAAAAGATCGACTACATCAACCCGCACGCGACTTCGACGCCGGCAGGTGACGCGCCGGAGATCGAGGCGATCCGCCGTGTCTTCGGCCCGGGCGACGACTGCCCGCCGATCTCGGCGACGAAGTCGCTGACCGGCCATTCGCTCGGCGCGACCGGCGTGCAGGAGGCGATTTATTCGCTCCTGATGATGCAGAACGACTTCATCTGCGAGAGCGCGCATATCGAAGAACTGGATCCTGCCTTTGCCGACATGCCGATCGTCCGCAAGCGCATCGACAACGCTCGTCTGAACACAGTCCTTTCGAATTCCTTCGGGTTTGGGGGAACCAATGCCACGCTGGTGTTCCAGCGTTATCAGGGCTGACGGAGAGGGAATATCATGGAAGGTTTGATGAAGGGGAAACGCGGCCTCATCATGGGCGTCGCGAACAATCATTCGATCGCCTGGGGAATAGCCAAGCAGCTCGCGGCGCAGGGGGCGGAGCTTGCTTTCACCTATCAGGGCGATGCGCTGGGCAAGCGCGTGAAGCCGCTTGCCGAGCAGGTAGGTTCCGATTTCGTCCTGCCCTGCGATGTGGAAGACATCGCGACCGTGGACGCCGTCTTCGATGAAATCGAAAAGACATGGGGCACGCTCGATTTCGTGGTTCATGCCATTGGCTTTTCCGACAAGAGTGAGTTGAAGGGCCGCTATGCCGATGTGACCACGCGTGAGAACTACAGCCGCACCATGGTGATCTCGGCCTTCTCCTTCACGGAAGTGGCGCAGCGCGCGGAAAAGCTGATGAAGAATGGCGGCTCGATCCTGACGCTGACCTATGGCGGCTCGACGCGCACCATCCCGAACTACAATGTCATGGGCGTGGCCAAGGCGGCGCTCGAGGCCATGGTGCGCTATCTCGCCGCCGATTACGGGCCTGAAGGCATTCGCGTCAACGCGATTTCCGCCGGTCCGGTTCGCACGCTCGCCGGCGCCGGTATCGGCGATGCCCGCGCCATCTTCAGCTATCAGCGCCGCAATGCGCCGCTGCGCCGCACGGTCGACATCGACGAGATCGGCAAATCCGCCCTCTATCTTCTCTCCGACCTTTCGAGCGGCGTGACGGGCGAAATCCATTTCGTCGATTCCGGCTATAACATCGTCTCGATGCCGACGCTGGACGAACTGAAAAAGACCGACGAGAACGGCGAGTGATTGGAGCTCTGACGGAGGGGCATTCCTCCTCCGTCATCACAATTACTGGATTACTGGCCGAAAAAGCCGCCCTGCGAGCTGATCTGGATGAAGGCCGGGCCTAAGATCACCATGAAGAGCACCGGCAGGAAGAACACCACCATCGGCACGGTCAGCTTCGGCGGCAGCGCCGCCGCCTTCTTCTCCGCCTCCGTCAGCCGCATGTCGCGGCTCTCCTGAGAAAGCGTCCTGAGCGCCTGAGCGACCGGCGTACCGTAGCGTTCGGCCTGGATAAGTGCCTGCGTCACCGATTTGACCGATTCCATGCCCGTGCGGTTGGCGAGGTTTTCATAGGCCTGCCGACGTTCCGGCAGGAATGACAATTCCGCATTGGTCAGCACGAATTCCTCCGCCAGTTCCACGGACTGGACGCCGATCTCCTCGGCCACCTTGCGGAAGGCGGCCTCCGTCGACATGCCTGATTCCACACAGATCAGCATCAGGTCGAGGGCATCGGGCCATGCGAGCTGGATCGACTGCTTGCGCTTGGCAGCCCGGTTGGAGACGTAGAGATTGGGCGCATAGAACCCGGCATAACCGCCGAAGATGCAGACCATGATGCGGACGAACAGCGGCTGTTCGGCCAGCACGCCGAGCCCGAAGATGTAGAACGCCGTCAGCGTCAGGCCGGCGAAGGGCAGGACGAAGCGCATGAACAGGAAGACGTTCAACGGGTTTTGCCCGCGAAAGCCGGCATTGCGCAGGGCCGCGACCGTCTTTTCGTCGGCCAGCGCCCGCTTCAAGTCGAGCTTTTCCACGAAATCGCGGATGCCCGGCTTCTGCGTGTGGCGCAGGCCGCGCCGCTTGTCGCCCTCGGCGGCGAGGCGCGCCCGCTCACGGATGCGGATGGCATCACGTTCCAGCGCGACAGTCTTCATGCGGGATTTGAGCCCGTTGGCGCTGAAGAGCGGCATCAGCAGGGTGATAAGCGTCGCGAAGACCGCGACCCCGACGAACATGGCGATCAGGAACTGCGGATCGGTCAGCTTTTGCGCGATGAGGGAAGCCATGGCAGCGCCTACATGTTGAAATTGATCATCTTCTTCATGATCAGCATGCCGATGGTCATCAGTACGGCGGAAATGCCGAGAAGCAGATGGCCCGTCTGGCTGGTGAAGAGAAGCAGGATATATTGCGGGCTCGAGAGATAGATCAGCAATGTGACGATGAACGGCAGGGCGCCGATAATGGCGGCGGAAGCCTTGGCCTCCATCGATAGCGCATTCACCTTCGCCTTCATCTTCTTGCGGTCGCGCAGCACGCGCGAGAGATTGCCCAGCGCTTCCGAGAGATTGCCGCCGGCCTGCGCCTGGATCTGGATGACGATGGCGAAGAAGTTGGCTTCGGGGCAGGGCATGGAATCGGGCATCTTCGCCACTGCCTCGGGAATGGTGAGACCCATCTGCTGCGCCTCGACGATGCGGCGGAATTCGCCGCGCACTGGCTCGCGTGCCTCGCTGGCGATCAACCGCAGGCCGTCATTGAGCGGCAGGCCGGAGCGCACCGAGCGGATGATCACGTCGAGTGCATTGGGGAACTCGTTGAGAAAGGCCTTGATGCGGCGGTTGCGCAAATGGCCGACGAACCATCGCGGCAGTCCGAAGCTGCCTGCAAGGAAGACACCCGGCGCAAGCAGCATCGGTACGCCGAGAAGAATGGCGGTCAGGGTGATCGCCACGGCCGCCGCCATCGAATAGATGTAGAACTGCCGGACCGTGATATTCAGCCCGGCCTGGGCCAGGAACATGCGAAAAGGCGGCGATTTCTGATTTTTTTCGCGCAGTTTTTGCCGGGTTTCGAGGTCTTTCAGATTGTCCTGAAGCGATTTGCGCCGTTTCTGTATCTCCGCGGCGCGGTCGTGATCGGCTTTCTTGCTGGAAATGCTGGTCGCCGATTGCTTGACGGTGTTGAGCCGGCGATCCCGGGTTTTGCCTTCGGCGATCCTGTCGAAGAGCAGCACATAGACGAGCGCGGCCGCAGCGATTGCCGCAAGCAGCGCGAAGGCGAGTGTGGAGCCCAGGGATCCGAACACCGTCAGCGCCTCCCGCCCGTCACGGCTTGGCCCTTTCCATCGCATCGAGGGCGGCGGCGAGGCGCTGCTCCTCGTTATAATAGCGGGCGCGCTCCCAGAAGGCAGGCCTGCCGATACCGGTGGAGACATGCTCGCCGATGATCCTGCCTTGGGCATCCTCGCCCTTGATGTCGTAGGTGAGCAGGTCCTGCGTGATGATGACGTCGCCTTCCATGCCCACAACCTCGGTGATGTGCGTGATGCGTCGTGAGCCGTCGCGCAGGCGCGCCGCCTGGATGATGATATCGACCGAGCCGACGATGATCTCGCGCACCGTCTTCGGCGGCAGAGTGAAGCCGCCCATGGCGATCATCGCCTCGATACGGTTGAGACACTCCCGCGGGCTGTTCGAGTGGATGGTGCCCATAGAGCCGTCATGGCCGGTGTTCATGGCCTGCAGGAGGTCGAACACCTCCGGCCCGCGTACTTCGCCGACGATGATGCGCTCGGGCCGCATGCGCAGGCAGTTCTTGACGAGATCGCGCATGGTGACCTCGCCCTCGCCCTCCAGATTGGGCGGCCGGGTTTCCAGCCGCACAACATGCGGCTGCTGCAATTGCAACTCGGCCGAATCCTCGCAGGTGATGATGCGCTCGTCCTGATCGATATAGCGCGTCAGGCAGTTCAAAAGCGTCGTCTTGCCCGAGCCGGTGCCGCCGGAGATGATCACGTTGCAGCGCACGCGGCCGATGATCTGCAGGATCTCCGCGCCGTGCGGCGAGATCGCGCCGAAACGCACCAATTGGTCGAGCGTCAGCTTGTCCTTCTTGAACTTGCGGATGGTCAGCACCGCGCCGTCGATGGCGAGCGGCGGAGCGATGACATTGACGCGCGATCCATCAGGCAGGCGAGCGTCGCAGATCGGGCTCGATTCATCGACGCGCCGGCCCACTTGGCTGACGATGCGCTGGCAGATGTTCAAAAGCTGCTGGTTGTCGCGGAAGCGGATGCCGGTTTCCTGCACCTTGCCATCCACTTCGATGTAAGTCTTGCGCGCGCCGTTGACCATGATGTCGGCGATGTCGTCGCGCGCAAGCAGCGGCTCCAGCGGGCCGTAGCCAAGCACGTCATTGCAGATGTCGTCGAGCAGTTCCTCCTGCTCGGAGATGGACATCGCGAAATTCTTGATGGCGATGATATCGTTGACGATGTCGCGGATTTCCTCGCGCGCCGCATCGGCTTCCATCTTGGAAAGCTGCGAGAGATCGATCGTGTCGATCAGCGCCGCAAACACTTGGCTTTTTGTCGTGTAATAGCCGTCGCTCTTCTCGCGCATCGGCGCGGCCGGGCGGACGGAAGACACCGCGGTCGGGCTGCCCGGCTCGATGATGGCTGCATGTGCCGGCGTTGGCTTCGGGGGTGCGGCCGGCACTGGCGCAGGCGTACCGAGCGGGCGAAAATTCGCCTCCACACGCCTGCCCCCGTCACTGCCTCTCTTGCCGAACATGGTCTATTCCGCCGCTCCGTGGGTCATTTCCTGCGCAGCCTGTCGAGGAGGCTCGTCAGTCCGCTCTTCTTCCTGCTCTTCACCTCGCCGCGGCCCGTCAGGATATGGGCGATCTCGGTAATGGCCTGCACGATCGCATGCGAGGGCTCTGTTTCGCTCAGCATGCGGCCATTATTGGCGGCATTGCCGAAGAGTTGTGGCTCGAAGCCGATAAGCGCGATTGGCTCCACGCCCAGGGGCTCGACGAAATCGCCGGGCGATATCTCCGGACGTTTTGGCACGCCGATCTGGTTGAGGATGAGGCGCGGCGGCGCATCGTTGGGCCGCAATGCTTTAAGCGTGTCGATCAGGTTCTTGGCATTGCGCAGGTTTGCGAGCTCGGGCGCGGCCACGATCACCACCTCGTCGGCGCGTGCAAGCGTCGTGCGGGTCCAGCTGTTCCAGCCATGCGGCACGTCCAGGACGACATGCGGCGCGGAGCGCTGGGCGACATCGATCAGATTGGCGAAGGCGTCCTCGTTGAAGTCGAAGGTGCGGTCGAGCATGGAGGGGGCGGCGAGCAGCGAAAGATGATCCGCGCATTGCGCCAGCAGGCGGTCGAGATAGACCTCATCGATCCGCTCCGGCGAGAACACGGCATCGGCTATGCCCTGCGCCGGGTCCTGGTCGAAATTGATGTTGGCGGTGCCGTAGGGCAGATCCATATCGGCGATCACCACATCGTTCTCGAACTGGGTCGAGATCGTCCAGGCGATGTTGTGGGCGATGGTCGAGGAGCCGACGCCGCCCTTGGCGCCGATAAAGGCGAGCGAGCGGCCGATCGGTTCGGCTTCTGGCGCAACGAAGATCGATGAGACGATGGCGATGATATCGGCCAGCGAGACCGGCGCGACGATATATTCCGAAATGCCGCGGCGGATCAGTTCGCGATAAAGCCAGACATCGTTGGAATGGCCGATCACCATCACCTTCGAGCCGGGATCGCACACCTGCGAAAGCCGTGCCAGACGATCGAGCAACGCGCGCGGCGCGGCCGAGGATTCGATGATCATCAGGTTGGGCGTCGGCGCGGTCTGGTAGAATTCGGTCGCTGCCTCGATGCCGCCCATATGGACCTTCAGATGGGTCTTGGCCATGCGGCGGTCCTCGCCCGCCCGTTCGATCGGCTTGGCGACGCCGTCTGTCTCGCAGAATGCCTGGATGGAAATGCGCGGGATCGGCCGCAGCGACTGCAGGGCGCCCATGCTTTCCTGCCGCAGGACCGGATCGGTGCTTTCATCATGTTCGTAGGCCAGGCTGTTCATTGCTCGCTTCCGCTTCGATCAGTATTCGGCTTGCCGGCTGCGCGACTCTTGCCAGACTCCGCTGAGGCTTTGTGAATTGTCCTGGTAATCGCCGATCACATTGCCGCGCCGTGTCGCGTCGATCTCACCAGGCGCGCGCGGACCGAGCAGGTCGGCCGGATTGGCGATCTGGGCCGCCAGATTGTTCTGGTTGGCGCAGCCGAAATTCGCATAATGCTTGTTCTCGGCGGTATTGAGCAGATCGTCGGGCCACCGGCCGCAGGGTCCCGTCGCGGCGGTCATCGCATAATAGCTGATGCGGATCGGCGCGGCTTCGGGCGACTGCGCCGCATAGGTTTCCGTCGCGATATTGCCTTGCCGCACGCCACCCTTGCGCAGCACATCCGCGATCTCGGTGCTCAGCCTGTAGGCCGCCGCCTCGTTGGGCGCGCCTGACGGCAGCATGATATAGACCATGCCGGAGCCGTTTGCCCGATAGTTGACGAGCGCGTTCTGCACGATGCTGCGCTGGCTGGGGGTGAGACGCCGGTCGCCATGGCTGACGGGAATATCCACCACCTGCTCGCGCTCGGCGATGGTGATCGGGTGATTGGTGCGGTAATCATCCGGGAGCGCGCCGGTTGTCATGTTCCGGTTGCTGGCGCAGCCGGAAATGGCAAGGGCCGCCAAAAGCGCCAGGGCGGGCTTGCTGCGGAAGGATTGTCTGAGCATCACCGCGTTCCCCTTTATTTGTAGATATAGCCGACGACGCCGTGATAGCGTCCGGCTGGCAGTTGCGCCTGGGCCGTGCCGTACACGCGGTTGACCCGGCCGAGAATGTAGCCGGCGGCGTCGCTGGCCGGCGCCAGATTGTCGTCGGGCCGCGCGAGCGCGTTGCGCGCCACGGGACGCACCAGATAGGGCGTGATCAGGATGACCAGCTCCGTCTCATTGCGCACGAAATCGCGGCTGCGGAAAAGCGTGCCGAGAACCGGGATCTTCGACAGTCCGGGATAGCCGGAGATCGCCTGCCGGGTTTCGTCGCGGATGAGGCCGGCGATCATCATCGAGCCGCCGGAGGGCAGCTCCACGGTGGTGTCGGCCACGCGTCTGCGCAGCGACAGGATGTTGCCTGCCGGGCTCGACACGCCGCCGCTCATGGCGATCGAGGATTCCAGGACCGGTTCCGAGACGGCGGTGCGCACCTTCAGGCTGATGCGCCCCGGCGAGAGCACCACCGGCATGAATTCGAGGCCGATGCCGTATTCGATCTTTTCATGCGTGATGACAGGGGTTTCCTTGCCGGTGACCCTGTTAACCTCGACTTCCTGGCCGCTGATGATGTTGTATTCGCCGCCCACCTTGAACGTCGCCTTCTCGCCGGAAATGGCGGTCAGCGTCGGTTCGGCGAGCGTCTTCATCACGCCCGCCAGTTCCATGGCGTTGAGGTAGGCCGTAAGGGTTCCGCTGCCGAACTCGCCGGAGATCGCGGCGCCGGAGTTGGTGATCGCCTTGCCGACAAAGCCCGCGACATTCTCCGAGATGCCGCCATAGCTGATGCCGTCGGCGCTGCCCGAGCCGATCATGTTGACGCCGAGCTGCTTCATGACGGAGCGATTGACCTCCGCCACCGTCACCTTCAGCGTCACCTGGTCCTCGCCGGTGATCTTGATGAGATTGACGATCTTGCTCGAGCGACGCTGCTGGTCCGGATTGTTGATATCGACGCCGCCGCCGTCGGTCGGCGCCGAGGCGGTGGTCGTGTATTGCCCGGTGGTCGCTTCACCGCCCGAGACGAAAAGCCCGGCCAGTTTCGCCGCCCTGGCCGAATCCTGCGGCGTCTGTACGGTCCCCGTCAGCACGACGTTGTCGTTGATGAGCTCGACGGTAATGTCGGAACCCGGAATATATTTCTTCAGATAATGGTTGAGACCGGCCACATCGCGCTCGATCTCCAGGTCGAGGCTGGCGATCTGCTCGCCGTTTGGCCCGAAGACGAAGATATTGGTCTGGCCGACCTGCTTTCCGAAGAGATAGATGCGCCGTGACGTACGCGTCACGGCATCCGCGACCTCCGGATTGGCGACGAGGATATCATAGGCATCCTGCGGCAGGTCGATGACGATCGATTTGTTCAATCCCAGCTTGACCCGCTTGGCGCCGCCGTTCTGGCCCGTCAGCCGCACGACGTTGCTTTCGGCATGGGCTGGCGGGGTGACGGTCGCGGTTAGCGCGAGAAGGGCGATGGAGAGAGGAACGGCGATTCCTGCTTTAACGAAACCGCGATACGCCACCCTCTGTCCTACCGGACATCTCCCCCGCAAGGGGGGAGATTGCCTGGCATCGATGACGGCACTAGCCTTACAACAGCGATTGGCGGAAGCGGAACTGACAGCGTAATCTCCCTCCTTGCGGGGGAGATGCCCGGCAGGGCAGAGGGGGGCGCTGTCCCGCAAGCGTTTCCGCTTTAATGTGAGATGCTCCAAAAGCGGGTTGCTTTTCCTATTCATTTCGCCCCCACTTCAATCACGGTTCCCGATTTGATGAGTTTCACCGTTCCGCGCCGCCCGGGTGCTGAAACCAGATAGTCGGCTTCCTTTTCCGCGGGCTCCTGCGCGTCAAGTGTCGAGCGCAGCGCGAGGCTCAGACGATCCGCCATCTGCTGCGCAACCGTAATGATCTCCGCCTGCTGCGGCGTCACTTCCAGCGTCGCGGTCTGGCCGACGATGACCTTGTTGCCCTTTTCGTCTTCCTGGATGGCCTGGTCGATGGCCAGGACGCGAATGTTCTCCAGGATCGTTTCGGTCAGGAAGCGTCGCCCGCCGCCGTCGCCCTCCTGCCTGCGCGTCATGATCACGTCGACGAAATCATTGGGAAGGATGAAGCCGCCGGCGGACGTATCGGCGGAGATCTGCGTCGCCACGGCGCGCATGCCGGGCGGCAGCATCGCCGACATGAAGCTCTGTCCGGGGCCGATCAGCTTGGCCTTGCGGATGGGCTCGCCCGCCATGAACTGCAGCCGGACGGTCGATCCCTTGAGCTCATCCATAGCCTGCGGTTCGGCGCTGCGCGTGATATAGCCGTCGCTGATCGCCTCGGCCGGCCAGGACTGCCAGCGCATCTGGTCGCGCACTTCCGTGCCGACACCGAGATTTTCGGTGGCGACGAGAACATCCCGCAATTCGATCTGTGGTGCGGGCGCGGCGGTCTCGACGACGGGTGGCGGCGCTGCCGACATGCTCATCGCGATATAGCCTGCCCCTGCGGCGGCAACGACCGCGACGGCCAGAACGACCAGGCGTGCTGATCTCATTTTTCCCACCCTGCACAACTGCGCCCCAATACGCGAGCCGAACATGCAGCGGGAATCGTGTAATTATGGTTAACGCAATCTTATCGCCGGGCAGAAAAATTTAATGGTTGAGTTCAGATGGATGAAAGCCGGTCGAGAACCCAGGCGCCGGGCGCGGATTGCGGGAAGGTGAGAAGGCCGGCCGCACCCAACGCGATGCCGTAGGGAATGCCGATATCGTGCTGCGCCAGGCGGCGCATGAACTCGAAGCGCCCCGCGACGACGGCGATGGGCGATCTGCGATAGGCCAGGATGGCCAGCGTCAGCATGCCGCCCAGCACGGAGGCCGTGGCAAGATAGGCGACCAGCTGGATATCCCAGCCGAACCAGACGGCGGTCGCCGCCATCAGCTTGGCGTCTCCCCCGCCCATGGCGCGGATGGCGAAGAGGCCGAAGGTCACTGCCAATATGGCAAGGCCGGCGGCGAAATGCAGGGAATAGACATCCCATGCCATGCCGGTCAGCGGCGCGAGAACGGCGAAAGCGCCGACCAGGATCAGCGATACCCGATTCTGGATGGTCATCGACAGGAGGTCGGAGACCGCAGCGAATGCCATCGCGAAAGGAAACACAATGAGAATGGCCGCTTCGATCATGGCTCCCCCAAAACCAAAAATGCGCGCATGGCGCTGCTATTTCATCGCGTCGGAAACAAGTGTCGCGATGGAATCCAAACTAAGGCTCGCGGCGAGCTGCAGGATTCCTGCAAGAATAGCAATCGAGACGAGTGCGCCTATCAGACCGTATTCAACCGCAGCCGAACCAGCTCGATCATGAAGAAGAGCTTTAAAAACTGTCATCGAGGCGCATCCTGAAACAGAAATGATAATTGCCGCCTACATGAAAGGCGGCAATTATGTTCGACATGGCGGAATATTAATTCGGCGTCGTGCCCTTGTTGATGTCGTCGTCTGTGCCGCCGCCGATGGTCGTAGCGATCTTACCGAACTTCGCGTCAATGTTGTTGCCGAGAACGGTAGCACCGCCGATCACGGCGACGGAGATGAGGGCGGCGATCAGGCCGTATTCGATGGCGGTCGCGCCGGATTCATCCTTGGCGAAACGAACGAAAAGGTTCTTCATGTTTTTGGCTCCTGAAATCTTTGTTGTTACAGCACCCCGTCAACTGTTTTTGATCTCGTTGATCGGATGGCCGGAACCTAGAAGCACGGAATTGCAATCGGCTTAAAAAACAGCCTTAGGAAAAGGTAAATCCGCCCCTTGCATGGAATTGGTTAATCCAAGGCAAATATTTTCCTGATGTTTTGAAGTAACGTAAGGTTGTTGTTTTTCCCCCGAATTTTAGGGCTTCTGAATGTTCCCGGATTTCGTGCGTCGCCATTATTGGACGAGCTCGATGAGAAGGGTCGATCCACGGGAGAACCGGCTTAATCGTTCCTTCACCAATCTCCTTCATTTTCGGGCAGGAACCACCGGGGGCAGGAGAAACCGCGTGTCATATAAGGGGCGATACGATTTGCGAGGCGCGATAGTCGGGGCCTCGGCCTTTCTTATGGCTTCGTTGGCCGGAACGGCAGGCGCGTCCGCCGATGAGGGCATCAAGCTGGTCACCAATCAGGCGCGTGTCCTGCGTTTGGCGCGCCCGGCGGATACGGTCGTCGTCGGCAATCCGGAGATCGCCGATGCCGTGGTGCAGGACGCCAGGACCGTGGTGCTGACCGGCAAGGGCTTCGGCGTCACCAATATCGTTATTATCGATGCAGACGGCAGCGCCATCGTCGATGATCAGATCGTCGTCGGCCGCGATGATACCAAGACCACGCGGGTCTATCGCCGTGCCGACGTGCAGATGCTCTCCTGCACGCCATTCTGCGAGAAAGCCTATCAGGGCAGTGGCGCCGTCAATTGACAATCGAAGATCGCGATCAGTTTCCGCGCCCTCGTCATGGTTGACGGAGCGTGAATATTTCCGTTCGAATTTGACGTCTCGCTCATACGGGAAAGCAAGATATCCGTGCCTATGATCCCGGCCATAATAAAGGGTAGGGGCAGTGGGATATGCGGGGCGCGGGATTTGCGGCGGGGAATGAGGCCGCCAACGAGCAATCGACACGGTTGAGGATTTCAGCGCGCATGGCCGCCTTGTTGCGTGGCTTCAGGCGCGACCGCAGCGGCACGACGGCGGTCGAATTCGCCGTGCTGATCTTTCCCTTCATGATCCTCATTTTCTCGGTCATCGAGGTCTGCATCAGCTTCATGGGGCAGCAGCTCCTTTCGGACACGACCGACAGGATCGCACGGCAGCTGCGCACCGGCGAGTTGAGGGCGACGGATGTGGAGGGCAGGAAGCTGCATGATTTGATCTGCGCGCGGCTGGAGATTTTCGTGCCGGCGGGCTGCCCCGAACTCTCCGCCAATCTCAAGACCTATCCGAACTACGAAAGTGTGCCGAAGAGCGGCATCGTCGATGCCACGGGCCATCTGCGTCTCGGCGATACGGTCGATCCAGGCGGCGCGACGTCGATCAACCAGATTAACGTGCTCTATCGTTGGCCTCTGCTGACCGACATCATGCGCCGGCAAATGCAAAGCGCCGGCGGCGACGGTAGATTTCCGCTGTTCGCCACCAATACCTGGCAGAACGAACCTTTTCCGGATGATCGATAACAGCGTCCAGCGGATGGGGATTGGGGGAACGGATATGCCGAGATTTCAGAACTGCCGGAGAAGGCTTGCGGATATTGTTAGCCGGTTCAAAGACGACAGATCTGCCGCCGCAGCGGTGGAGTTCGTTCTGGTCGTGCCGCTGATTGTCCTTGCCTATCTCGGGGCGATCGACCTGACCGAAGGCATCGAAACCGACAAGAATGTCAGCCGGACCGCCGGGATCATCGCCAATATCGTCGCTGCCCAGCAATCGAGCGTATCAAGGACGCAACTGGACGATATCGTGAAGATCGGGGAAGCCACGCTTTTCCCCTATGATCGCGCCAAACCGGGTATCAGGATAACGGCCATTCAGGTCGCTTCGACACCTTCGGCCAATCCGCCGGCCACCGTCGCCTGGTCATATGCCAGCGGCAAGCTGTCGCCGGACCCGAAGAACAGCACGATCGATATCCCCTCGGGGTTCCGCACCAACGATACGTTTCTCATAAAGGTCGATGTCGCGCTGACCTACGTGCCTGTCACCACATGGGGCATGCGCAACATCGTATCGATGGATGGCGGCCTCCCGCTCGCGGAAACCTATTACTTCGCGCCGATCAATTCGATAACCATCGCCTGCCAGAGTTGCTGAGCGGCAGGCTTTCAAAGTTCTTTCGTCTGGCCGGTTATGGCCGAGAGCATCTTGAGCGGCAGGCGGTAGTCATGGGTCCCGACGGCAACGAAACCGCCGCCATGCACCCGGTCGATAAGATCGTAGGTTTCGGGATCGCTGGTGGAGAGTGAAACCAGAAAACGGCGCAGGATCAGCTTCGCGTCGGGCGCGAGATTGGCCCGTACGGCATGCGGTCCGTAGCGCAGAAGCGAGGATTCCCAGGCGATGCGATAGCTGTCCTGACCGAGCCCCTGCTCGGAAAGCCGCGCCAGCGTTCCGCCCTGGGGCTGCTTTTCGGCTCCGTTTGCCGGCACCCAGCCGAAAAAGCCGTCGATCTTGCCTGATGCGAACAGTTTTTCGGCCTTTTCGAGCGACCCGGCATTGATGAATTTGTCATGGGCAGCATCGGCTTCCTTGCCCGACAGCATATAGGTCGAGACCGGAACGAGTGACGCCGCCTTGGCCGTATCGGACGGCAGGGCGATCTCCGCGTTCTTCAGGTCCTTTGCATCGACGCCCGGGCGCACAAGCAGGATCGAGCGGATGCCGAGGGAGCCGTCGGTGCCGACAGGGGCGACCAGAGGCTCCACGCATTCGCAGGCCAGATAGGCGGCGGCATAGGCGGCCGAGGTCTCCATCGCGTAGTCGATGCGCTCGGTCGCCTGCGCGTCGATCAGGGCAGGTATGTCAGGCAGGACCACCAGGTCTACGGGCACGCCCAGCGCCGTCGCATAGGCCGATTTCAGCTTGCTGATCTCCGCGGGATTGAGCTCGGCCACGCGCGGCGCCGCCACGCCGATGCGGAAGCGCCCCATTTCCTTGCGCCAGTCGGCCTCGGCGGGGCTGCTGAACCCCAGGATGGCGATAGCGCCGAGAAATATCGTTCTGGAAAGAGCACGAGCCGAAAGCACAGAAAGCATTGTCCAAATCCCCGATGGTTGCCCACTTGGTTGGTTGCCCTTTGATGGCAATGCTTTGTTCGCCCTGAACTTGATCTTGCCGGTTCAAATCTTAAGAAAGAGTTAAAATTCACCCGGCGGCATTAACCATATCGGTCATCCCGATAAGAATTGGTTCGCCGTTTGTCTTCGGACCGGTCTTCTCCTATCTCTATGCCAGGCATTGAAAGAAAACTGCATGGCACGGGTCTTCCTTTTCGTACTTGATTCCTTCGGCATCGGCGGCGCGCCGGATGCCGGACAATTCGGTGATGCGGGCGCTGACACGCTCGGTCATATCGCTGCCGCCTGCGCTGCAGGCGCGGGTGACCGGGAAGGCTTGCGCAAGGGGCCGCTCGCGCTGCCGAATCTGACCGCGCTCGGCCTTGCCAGGGCCGCGGAGCTGGCGACGGGCAGGGTTCCTGAAGGGCTTGACGGCAATGTGCAGCCGCGGGGCATGTGGGGCGCGGCAGAGGAGATTTCGCGCGGCAAGGATACGCCGTCCGGCCACTGGGAGATCGCCGGTGTTCCCGTGTCTTTCGACTGGGGCTATTTCCCGCATGAAATCCCGGCCTTCCCGGCCGATCTCCTTGAAAAGATTGCTCGCCATGCAGAAATCCCGGGCACGCTCGGTAATTGCCACGCCTCGGGCACCGAGATCATCGAGCGCTTTGGCGAGGAGCATATCCGCACCGGCAAGCCGATTTTCTACACATCGACGGATTCCGTCCTGCAGATCGCCGCCCATGAGACGCATTTCGGTCTGGAGCGCCTTTATGCGCTTTGCGTGGTCGCGCGGAAGCTTGTCGATCCGCTCAATATCGGCCGGGTCATCGCTCGGCCTTTCACCGGCGAAACGGCATCGACCTTCCAGCGCACCGGCAACCGCCGCGACTATTCCGTGCCGCCACCGGAACCGACCGTCCTCGACCGGCTGACCGAGGCCGGGCGTAATGTCATTGGCGTCGGCAAGATCGGCGATATCTTCGCCCATCGCGGCGTGCCTGATGTGCGCAAGGCCAATGGCAATATGGCGCTGTTCGATGCCACGCTTCAGGCGATGAAGGATGCGCGCGACGGCGATCTGGTGTTTACCAATTTCGTCGATTTCGACATGCTCTACGGTCATCGCCGCGACGTGCCGGGATATGCCGCCGCGCTCGAAGCCTTTGACCACCGGCTGCCCGAGGCGTTTGCCCTGATGAAAGCGGGCGATCTCCTTGTCCTGACGGCCGATCACGGTTGCGATCCGACCTGGAGGGGCACAGACCACACGCGCGAGCGCGTGCCCGTTCTGGTCCATGGCGCGGGGGCGGGCACGATCGGCATCCGGCCGACCTTTGCCGACATAGGCGAGACCGTCGCCGCCCATCTCGGCCTGCCCCGGGGCAGGCATGGTACGAATTTCCTGAACGACGCGGTGCAGAATGCCTGAATTGCCGGAGGTGGAGACCGTCCGGCGCGGCCTGCAGCCGGTCATGGAGGGCGCGCGGCTCGTTTCCGTCGAGCAGAACCGCGCCGATCTGCGTTTTCCCTTTCCCGAGCATTTTGTGGAGCGGCTCACGGGTCGGCGCATCGAGGCGCTGGGGCGGCGCGCCAAATATCTGACGATCCACCTCGAGGGCGGTCTCTGCATCATCAGCCATCTCGGCATGTCCGGCTCCTACCGCATCGAACTGGATGACGGGGCTGAAACGCCTGGAGCGTTCCACCACGACCGCTCGAAGAACACGCGGCACGATCATCTCGTCATGAATATCGAGCGCGAGGGCGGCGGCGCGGCACGCATTATCTATAATGACCCCCGGCGCTTCGGCTTCATGGCCCTGGCCGAGCCGGGAATGCTCGACAGCCACCCGATGCTGAAGGGGCTGGGCATCGAGCCGACGGGCAACGCGTTGAGCGGCTCATTGCTGGCGGGCCTCTTCGCCGGCCGGCAGGCGCCACTGAAGGCGGCTCTCCTCGACCAGCGGCTCATCGCCGGCCTCGGCAATATCTATGTCTGCGAGGCGCTGTGGCGCGCCGGCCTCTCCCCCTTGCGCAAGGCGGCTACCATCGCCACGCCGACAGGCCGCAAAGCCGCCAGGGCCGAGGCTCTCGCCTTCGCCGTGCGCGATGTCATCGCCGATGCGATCGCCGCGGGCGGATCGAGCCTGCGCGACCACATTCAGACCGACGGCACGCTCGGCTACTTCCAGCACAGCTTTTCCGTCTATGACCGCGAAGGCGCACCTTGCCCGCGGCCCGGCTGTAGTGGCACGGTGGAGCGCATCGTGCAAAGCGGACGTTCGACCTTCTTCTGCTCCCGCTGCCAGACGTAATCATCACCGGTACCACGCTTTCCAGGAGGACCTGCCATGGCCTATGAGAATATCATCGTCGAAACACGCGGCCCCGTCGGCCTGATAAAGCTCAACCGCCCGCAGGCGCTCAATGCGCTCAATTCAGCCCTCCTCGGCGAGCTGAACGCCGCGCTTGCCGCCTTCGACGCCGATGGGCGGATCGGCGCGATGGTCATCACCGGTTCGGAAAAGGCTTTCGCCGCCGGCGCCGACATCAAGGAGATGCAGTCGCTGGAATTCGTCGATGCCTATACGAAGGATTTCCTCGGTGATTGGGAAAAGGTGACGCGCATCCGCAAGCCGATCATTGCGGCCGTGGCCGGTTACGCGCTCGGTGGCGGTTGCGAGCTGGCGATGATGTGCGATTTCATCATTGCGGCGAAGACCGCCAAGTTCGGTCAGCCGGAAATCACGCTGGGCGTGATGCCGGGCATGGGCGGCACGCAGCGTCTCGCCCGCTTTGTCGGCAAGGCCAAGGCGATGGACCTCTGCCTGACCGGGCGGATGATGGATGCCGAGGAGGCGGAACGCTGCGGGCTGGTGGCGCGTGTGGTGCCGGGCCAGGATCTCCTTGAGGAGGCGATCCAGGCCGCCGAAAAGATCGCGTCCTTCTCGCAGCCCGTCGTCATGATGACCAAGGAGACGGTCAACCGCGCCTATGAGACGACACTTGCCGAGGGCCTGCGCTTCGAGCGGCGGCTCTTCCATTCCATGTTCGCGCTCGAGGACCAGAAGGAGGGCATGGCGGCCTTCACCGGCAAGCGGACGCCGTACTTCAAAAACCGATGAAAAATCCTCAAGCGACCTCGGGGGAACCCAAATGAATGGTAATGAAAACCATCATGCTGCGATCGGTGCGCCATGGCCGCGAGAATCCTGCGGGAATGCATTGACGCGAAGGGAAAGCTGATCTATAAGCCCGCCACGGTTTGGCGGCCCTTCGTGGCTGCCCTAATAGTTTTGTGCCCGGCGCTATCGGCCGGCTAGCTGACAGAAAAAGAGAGGCATTCATGGCCAACACTCCTTCGGCCAAGAAAGCGGTGCGCAAGATCGACGCCCGCACGCAAGTCAACAAGGCGCGCCGCTCGCGCGTCCGCACCTTCCTGCGCAAGTTCGAGGATGCGGTTGCCAGCGGTGACAAGGCAGCCGCGCAGGCTGCATTCAAGGTGGCCGAGCCGGAGATGATGCGTGCTGCGAGCAAGGGCGTTGTTCACAAGAACACGGCTTCCCGCAAGATCTCCCGTCTTGCCAAGCGGCTCAAGACTCTGACCGCCTGACCATTTTTTTGGCGCAATTTTATAGGAACCCGGCTTATCATTAGCCGGGTTTTTTGTTTTCGGCGCAATGGGTTGGCAAAATCCCGGCTTGATGGGGCGATCGTCCGCATCCACATACGGGTAATAATTGTGTAAAAAAGCGTTTGTATCCTGAAAAGACGTTGGCGTAATTTTTTTAATATTATCAATGAGTTGCGTATCTTTATCAACAGATATCCACAGGCTGGCCGGGAATCCGCGAAGCCGCAGAATGTCAAGCAGTTTTTTAAATTTTTTTTCAAGCCTGCGGCAATTGCCGGAAGGACAAAACAGGCCACCGAAAAACGCATTGAATCCGAAGACCTTATCTCATTTGCCATTTTTATCCGCCAAATTGAGGAGCCTCCTGACCGCAGCAAACACTTAAAAAACGGTTACCTTCGCACTTGCCCTCGACACCTAGGGTTTTGTAATGTCCTCTCATCAAGAGGGATGGGCCCCGTGGGTCCAGTGTCAAGCAAAAACAGCCGTCCAGTTCGAACGTAGGCGATGTCTGCGAACAGGATTCTGTTGTCGAAATATGGCTGTTCGAGGCGGGGTGCGCTGTAGTGCGTTTTCATTCATTTACCGGTTGTTTACCGGAACGAACTTTTGCGCGGCAAATGAAAATTGAGTGGTTGTTGAGCGGCGGCGTACAGGCAATCAGCATGGAGTGAAAGGAGACTGAGTCGTTGGGCCAGCCGGTCGGCTGGATGATGCGGGGTCCGAGGGACCAGGAAATGAGAAAGCGCTGAAACGGCGCGCCGGATTTAGAATGACAGGCGAGGCGAGAATGATATTGAGCAGCAAGGCGAACAAAGAGATGCGCAACGAGGCGTACAACACCGCCATTCCGGCAATACCGACTTCAGCTTGCGAGAGGAATGCAATGGATCCGAGCGTCAGTACCGGCGAGGCGGCATTTGAACGGCTGACAAGCAAACTGAAAGCGCGTGTCGGCAGCGAAATCTATTCCAGCTGGTTCGGTCGCCTGAAGCTTGACGAGATATCCAAGAGCGTCGTCCGCCTCTCCGTCCCCACGGCGTTCCTGCGTTCGTGGATCAACAATCATTATGCCGATCTCCTGACGCAGCTCTGGCAGGAAGAAAACGATCAGATCCTGAAGGTCGAGGTTGTCGTGCGCAGCGTCAGCCGTGCTGCACGGGTGCCGCTTGTGGCGGCGTCGGGCGAGACCACCGAAACGCGGGTGCCTGTTCGCGAGAAGATCGCTTTCCCCGTCGGCCAGACCAGCAGCGAAAAGCGCATCCCGCAGGCCATCGCGGAAGCCGCAAGCCAGGGCGCCGTATTCGGTTCGCCGCTCGATCCGCGCTATACGTTCGAGAGCTTCGTCGACGGCGCTTCCAACCGTGTCGTCCTCGCCGCTGCCCGCACTATCGCCGAGGCAGGCTCCAGCGCGATACGCTTCAACCCGCTCTTCATCCATGCCTCGGTCGGCCTCGGAAAGACCCATCTCCTGCAGGCGATCGCCGCTGCCGCGCTGAAGCGCCATGAAAAGGCGCGGGTCGTCTATCTGACCGCCGAATATTTCATGTGGCGTTTCGCCACCGCCATCCGCGACAACAATGCGCTCTCCTTCAAGGAGCAGCTGCGCGATATCGACCTGCTCATCATCGACGACATGCAGTTCCTGCAGGGCAAGTCGATCCAGCATGAATTCTGCCATCTCCTGAATACGCTGCTCGACAGCGCCAAGCAGGTTGTCGTCGCCGCCGACCGCGCACCCTCCGAGCTGGAATCGCTTGATGTGCGCGTGCGCTCGCGGCTCCAGGGCGGCGTCGCGCTGGAAATCGCCGCGCCGGACTATGAGATGCGTCTTGAAATCCTCAAGCGTCGCCTCATCGCCGCGCAGGCCGAAGATCATAGCCTCGACATTCCCGATGAAATCCTCGCCCATGTGGCGCAGACCGTCACCGGATCGGGCCGCGAGCTGGAAGGCGCTTTCAACCAGCTGCTTTTCCGCCAGTCCTTCGAACCCCACCTTTCCATCGATCGCGTCGATGAACTGCTCGGCCACCTCACCCGTGCCGGCGAGCCGAAGCGTATCCGCATCGAGGAAATCCAGCGCATCGTGGCGCGCCATTACAATGTCTCCAAGCAGGATCTCCTGTCCAACCGCCGCACGCGCACCATCGTGAAGCCGCGGCAGGTGGCGATGTATCTCGCCAAGATGCTGACCCCCCGTTCGCTGCCGGAAATCGGTCGCCGCTTCGGCGGGCGCGATCATACGACGGTCCTGCACGCCGTGCGCAAGATCGAGGATCTGGTCGGCGCCGATCAGAAGCTGGCGCAGGAGCTTGAACTCCTGAAGCGGCTCATCAACGATCAGGCAGCCTGATCCTTCTTCCAAGGCTGATTAAAGCAGCGTTATCAACAGAAAGCCGGTTCGTGCGGGGCTTGCGGCCTCTCACGGACTTGCTTTTGAGCCTCGATATCTGCCACTTTACACCCCCTTGGGGCGGGCTCCCGCCCCGTTCCGGCCAGGCGGGCAGATGCTGTCCGCTCTGCCCGGTCAGAAGCCAGCGAGTCCGGTTATCATGCGTGTCACTCTCGAACGTTCCAATCTCTTGAAGTCGCTCAATCACGTTCATCGCGTCGTCGAGCGACGCAACACCATACCCATTCTGTCGAACGTGCTGCTACAGGCCGATGGCGCGAGCCTCCAGCTGAAAGCGACCGATCTCGATCTGGAGATTACCGAGGCGACGGCGGGGATGGTCGAGCAGGCCGGTGCCACCACCGTGCCCGCCCATCTGCTCTATGACATCGTGCGCAAGCTGCCTGACGGTGCCGAGGTGCAGCTTGCCACCAATCCGGACGGCAATTCGCTCGCCGTCCTCTCCGGTCGCTCGAATTTCCGGCTGCAGTGCCTGCCGCAGTCGGATTTCCCCGAGCTGACCGCCGGCTCCTTCACCCATACTTTCCGGCTGGAGTCGACCGCGCTGAAGCGGCTGATCGACCGCACGCAATTCGCCATTTCCACCGAAGAGACCCGCTATTATCTCAACGGCATCTATCTGCATGCCATCGAGAGCGATGGCGCGCTGAAGCTGCGCGCCGTGGCCACCGACGGCCATCGCCTGGCGCGTGCCGAGCTCGATGCGCCCGCCGGCTCAGAGGGCATGCCGGGGATCATCATCCCGCGCAAGACAGTCGCCGAGTTGCAGAAGTTGGTCGATGATCCCGACGTTGCGGTCACGGTAGAGCTCTCTGACGCCAAGATCCGCTTCACGATCGGTTCAGTCGTCCTGACCTCGAAGCTGATCGACGGCACGTTCCCGGATTACCAGCGCGTCATCCCCTCGGGCAACGACAAGAAGCTCACCATCGACCGACAGAGCTTCGCCTCGGCCGTCGATCGTGTCTCCACCATTTCGAGCGAGCGCGGACGGGCGGTGAAGCTCGCCATCGCCGACGGCCAGCTGACGCTCACCGTCAACAATCCGGATTCCGGCAGCGCTACCGACGAACTGCCGGCCGAATATGATGCCGATCCTATCGAGATTGGCTTCAATTCGAAATATCTCCTCGATATCACCAGCCAGCTCTCCGGCAGCGATGCCATCTTCATGCTGGCCGATGCCGGATCGCCGACCTTGGTGCGTGATACCGGCGACGAGAACGCGCTTTACGTGCTGATGCCGATGCGCGTTTAGAGCCGTTTGCTTTTAATGACGTGCAAAACACCCCCCCGCTGGCAGTAAAGTGACTGACAACATCCAGAGCGAGGGAAGGCGCCCGGATCGGGTTGCGGTCCGGCGCCTGCGGTTGGCGCATTTCCGCAATTATCCCAGCCTTTCACTCACGCTTTCGCCGGCACATGTCGTCCTGACCGGAGAGAACGGGTCGGGCAAGACCAATCTTCTTGAAGCCGTCTCCTTTTTCTCGCCCGGTCGTGGCCTGCGCCGCGCCACCTATCCTGATGTGACTGAGAATGGCGCGCCGGATGGTTTCGCCATCCATGCGACGCTGGAAAGTGCTGCCTATGGTGAGGTCGAGATCGGCACCGGGCTTGCCGGCAATGCCGTCGGCGATACCGCCCGCAAGGTCCGCATCAACGGCGTGCCGGCGACGTCGAGCGATGCGCTTCTCGATTATTCCCGCATTGTCTGGCTGGTGCCGGCCATGGATGGGCTCTTCACCGGAACAGCAGGCGACAGGCGACGCTTTCTCGACCGCATGGTGCTTGCAATCGACACCTCGCACGGCAAGCGCGTGCTCGATTACGAGAAGGCGATGCGCAGCCGCAACCGGCTTCTGGCCGAGGAACGCAATGACGCTCGCTGGCTCGATGCGATCGAGGCGCAGATGGCGGAACTCGGCACGGCCATCGCCGCCGCCCGCGCCGAGATGATGCGGCTCATCACCGCCATGATCGAGCGGCTGCCGCAGGAAGGACCGTTTCCGAAATCCGAATGTTTCCTGGAAGGCGCGCTGGAGAGCCGCATCGCGATCGAAGCCGCGATCGATCTGGAGGAGGATTTCCGCCGCTCCTTGCGTGACGGGCGGTCACGCGACCGCGCCGCCGGGCGCACGCTGGATGGGCCGCATAGAACCGACCTCGTCGTCCATCACCGGCCGAAGGCGATGCCGGCCGCGCTTTGCTCGACAGGCGAGCAGAAGGCACTGCTGATTGGGTTGATCCTTGCCCATGCGAGGCTCACCGGCGAATTGTCGGGCATGGCGCCGATCCTGCTTCTCGATGAGATCGCCGCTCATCTCGATGAGGGCCGTCGGGCCGCCCTTTTTGGCATCATCGATGATCTCGGCGGCCAGTCCTTCATGACCGGCACCGACCGCGCGCTGTTCGATGCCCTTGGCAACCGCGCGCAGTTCTTCACCGTTTCCGGCGGGACGCTGAGCGCTGAGTAGCTGTCCGCAAGAATCCGGCTGACAAGTATCTGGGCCGGTTCTATTGTCCGGCCATGAGCCATCATGACGAAACCATTCTGTCCGGCCCCGAACTGGAGCGCTATGCACGCCATATCGTGCTGCCGGAGATCGGCGGGCCGGGGCAGCAGAAGCTGAAGCGTGCCCGTGTGCTGGTGGTCGGCGCTGGCGGCCTGGGCGCGCCAGTATTGCAATATCTTGCGGCGGCGGGCGTCGGCACGCTCGGTATCGTCGACGACGACCAGGTTTCCCTTTCGAATTTGCAGCGGCAGGTGATCCACGATACCGAAAGCGTCGGGGAAGCGAAGACGCAAAGCGCTGCGCGCGGCCTTGCCCGCATCAATCCGCATGTGAAGGTCGAGACCCATCTCCTGCGGCTCGATGCAGCCAATGCCGAGGCGCTGATCGCCGGCTATGATGTCGTCGCCGACGGTTCCGACAATTTCGATACGCGCTATGCGGTGGCCGATGCGGCGGCGAGCGCCGAGCGGCCATTGGTCACGGCGGCGATCGGGCGCTTTGATGGATCGGTGACGGTGCTGAAGCCCTTCGCGACGGATGAGAATGGCAAGCCGAATCCCTCCTATCGCGACCTCTTTCCCAGCCCACCGCCGCCCGGCCTGGTGCCCTCCTGCGCGGAGGCCGGTGTACTCGGCGTGCTGCCCGGCGTCCTCGGCACCCTGCAGGCGATGGAGGTGATCAAGCTCATCGCCGGCATCGGCAAGCCGCTTGTTGGCCGGCTCCTGCTCTATGATGCGCTTGCCGCGCGTTTCGAGACGATCCGCTACAGTGCACGGACGAAGCCTTGAAGGATAATCGTCCATGGCGTTGACGCTGACCGAAGAAGAGCGTGCAATCGCCTCCGGCGGCACGGGCGAGGGGGCTGCGATGGCTATGCGCATCGTCGCCGAGACCGCCCGGCTGATGGGCGCGCCGCGGCTTCTCCCGATAGCCTCGGCCCACATCGATGGCGCGCTTTATCATGGCGACAGTGGCACGCTCTTTGCCGAAAGATTGGTGGAGGGCGGCGCGCGGGTGACGGTGCGCTCCACGCTCAATGTCGGCTCCATCGACCTGACCGGCTGTTCAAAGAACCGCCTGGGCGACCATGAGCGCGCCATGGCGCGGCGCATGATGGATGCCTACCGCAGGCTCGGCTGTGAGCCGAGCTGGACCTGCGCACCCTACCAGGCGGGTCACCGCCCGGCTTTGGGCAGCGATGTCGCTTGGGGTGAATCCAATGCGGTGGTGTTCTGCAATTCGGTTTTGGGTGGGCGTACCAACCGGTACGGTGATTTCCTCGATATTGCCTGCGCAATTGCGGGAAAAGCGCCCTATTATGGCCTGCATCGGGCAGAAAATCGACGGGCGCGCATCGTTTTCGATATCTCCGCCATCGATCCTGCCTTTCTCGCCTCCGAGGTGGCGTGGCCGATCCTCGGTAATCTTTATGGCCGCTTGCTCGGCGATGCCGTGGGTGTGGTCGCCGGCGCGGCGGTCCATCCGGACGAGGATGCGCTGAAGGCCTTCGGTGCGGCCTCGGCCTCATCAGGCGCGGTTGGTCTCTTCCATGTGGCGGGCGTGACGCCGGAAGCGCCGGATTTGGCCACTGCGCTCCATCATCAGGAGCCGGAAGAGATCATCCGCGTCACCCCTGAAATGCTCGCGGAAACACGGCGCAGGCTTTCGACGGTCGCGGATGTCTCCGCCATCGATGCCGTCGCCATCGGCAGCCCGCATCTTTCGATCGCCGAGTTCGACCGGCTGGAAGCGCTGATCGCCGGCCGCCGCCTGCGTGTTCCGCTTTATGCCTGCACCGGCCGCCATGCGCTGAACCTTCTCGATGAAGCAGGCCGGCGGCGGAGGCTCGAGGATTGTGGCGTCATTATCGTCGCCGATACCTGCGTCGTGGTCACGCCGATCCTGCCGGAGAAGGATGGCGCGGTGCTGATGACCAATTCGGGCAAATTCGCTCATTACGCGCCTGGCAATACTGGATACGGCGTCCTCTACGGCTCGCTCGCCGAATGCGTGGAAAGCGCTGTCGCCGGCCGTCCGGTCTTTGTGAAAGAAGCGGCATGACAGCGACGAAGACGGTGCTTCAGGCGGATGTTCTGGTGCCCGGCAGCGCGGTGCGCGCCGAGGCGCTGGTGCTGACGGCGCCGATCAGCTTCTGGGGCGGGGTCAATCCGCAGACGGGCTTGATCGCCGATGTCCGCCACCCCCAGCACGGTGTTTCGATCAGCGGGCGCATCCTCTGCCTGCCGGGCACGATCGGCTCCTCATCGGCCGCCGCCGTGCTTCTCGAGCTGGTTTATGCCGGTCTCGCGCCCGCCGCAATCATCCTGAATGAGCCGGATGCCATCCTGCTGCTCGGGCTGATCGTGGCGCGTGAAATGGGCCATGCGGTGCCACCTGGGCTATGTTTGGATAAAGAGGAGTTCCCTCGCTTCGCAAGCCGGGTACTTTCTATCAATGCGGATGGAGGTATCCTGATTGAGGCGCTTTAGGCTGTTTTCACCCCCCTCTGTGGCCGGCAGGCCGGAAGGGGGGTGAAGATGCAGGGCAACCGCGTTGATTTGGACGCAATGTCCATCAGTACTGCGCGTTACGGTCCACCAGATTTGTCAGCGGTTCGCCGCGCTCGTAGGCCTCGATCTGCTTGACGATCAGCGGCACGAGTGCCCCGGGCGCCGAGCTCGCGGCTGCGTGTGGTGTCACCGTGACCTTCGGATGCGTCCAGAGCGGACTATCGGCCGGCAAGGGCTCCTTCTCGAAAACGTCGAGTGTAACAGCTGAAAGGAGACCCCGGTCGAGCGCCGCCAGGATGTCGGCCTCGTTCTGCAGCCCGCCGCGTCCGGCATTGATCAGCACCGGCGCGCCGAGCGGGCCTTCCTGCTTCATCCGGGCGAACATCGACATGGAGAGAACGCCCTTCGTCTCGGACGTCAGCGGCAGAAGGCAGACGATGATATCCGCGCCGGCGAGGAAATCGCCCAATCCCTCCTTCCCGTGAAAGGTTTCGACGCCCTCCATTTGATGTGGCCGCCGGCTCCAACCTGTGACGCGGAAGCCGAGCGCCAGAAGCTTTTCCGCCGCATCGCGGCCAAGCACGCCGAGGCCGAGGATACCGACCGTCACCTCGTTAGCGGCCGGCTGCCGCCGGTCCTCATGCCAGATGCGGGCCTGCTGCTGCCGGCGGTAACGCGGCCCCAGCCGATGGTGGTCCAGCACCTGCCAGACGACATATTCGCTCATCCGCATCGACAGATCGTCCGAGACGATGCGGACGATCGGCACATCAGGGATATGCGGATCATGGAAGATATGGTCGACGCCTGCGCCGAGCGAGAAGATCGCCTTGAGATTGGGCAGATTGGCCAGTGAGCCGGGCTTCTGCTTCCAGACGAGCGCATAGCGGATCGTTTCGTCGCCCGGATGATCGGGCGCCAGCACGATCGGCCGGTCGGGCGCCGCCTTGGCGAATTCCGCGCGCCAGACTTCCGGATCCCAATCCGTGACCGACAGGAGGATACGTCCCTTGTCGCTGCCTTTGCCCATGTCTGTCATTGCGCAACCACTCCCCCGTCTGCTGCCTCCATGCGGAACGCCGCCGCCATCAGCGCTTTCGTATATTCCTCTTTCGGCCGGGCGAAAATTTCCACCGCCGGGCCATATTCCACAGCCTTGCCGTTGCGCATGACGAGAACGTCATTGGCGAGCGCCCGCACCACCTTCAGATCATGGCTGATGAAGAGATAGGCGAGATCGTGCTTTTTCTGCAGCGCGCGCAGAAGGTCCACCACCTGCGCCTGCACGCTCATGTCGAGCGCCGATGTCGGCTCGTCCAGCATGACGAAGCGCGGATTGAGCACCATAGCCCGTGCGATCGCGATGCGCTGGCGCTGTCCGCCTGAAAATTCGTGCGGGTAGCGGAAGCGGGTCTCGGGATCGAGATTGACCTCCTTCAGCGCCGCCACCACGCGTGCGTCGCGCTCGTCCGCCGAAAGGCCGGGCTCATGGATCTGCAGGCCCTCCGCGATAATCTCGGTGATCGACATGCGTGGGCTGAGGGAACCGAACGGATCCTGGAAGACGATCTGCAATTCGCGCCGGAGCGGCCGCATCTGCTTGAAGCTCAAGCCTTCGATCTCGCGCCCGGTGAAGCGGATATCGCCCTGGCTGGAGATCATGCGCGCCAGCGCCAGCCCGAGCGTCGTCTTGCCGGAACCGGATTCGCCGACGACGCCGAGCGTCTGGCCGGCACGGATCGTGACATCGATCCCGTCCACCGCCTTCACATGATCGACCGTGCGGCGCAGGAAGCCCTTTTTGATCGGGAACCAGACCTTCACATCCCGGCCTTCCATGACGGATGTCGCGGCCGGATTGGCGGCCGGTGGCTCGCCCTTGGGCTCCGCGGCAAGGAGGTGTTTGGTATATTCATGCTGCGGGTTTTCGAAGATCTCCTTGGTCGGCCCGGCTTCGACGATCTTGCCCTTGGTCATCACACAGACCCGGTCGGCGATCTTGCGCACGATGCCGAGGTCATGGGTGATGAACAGCATAGACATGTCCTGCGCCGCCTTTAGCTCTGCGAGGAGCTTCAGGATCTGTGCCTGCACGGTCACGTCGAGCGCGGTGGTCGGCTCGTCGGCAATCAGCAGCGCCGGCTTGTTGGCGAGCGCCATGGCGATCATTACGCGCTGGCGCTGCCCGCCCGAGAGTTGGTGCGGATAAGCATTGAGCCGTTTTTCCGGCTCGCGGATGCCCACTTCGTTCAGCAGTTCCAGCGTGCGCGCCCGCGCCGCCCTGTCGCTCATCCCCTGATGCACTTTCAGGATTTCGCCGACCTGCCGCTCGATCGTATGCAGCGGATTGAGCGAGGTCATCGGCTCCTGGAAGATCATGGCGATATCGTTGCCGCGCACCCGCCGCAGATCGCTTTCGTCCTTGTCCAGGAGATCATTGCCGTTGAACAGGATCTGCCCGGAAGGATGGCTCGCCGAGGGATAGGGCAGAAGCTTCAGGATCGAAAGCGCCGAAACCGACTTGCCGGAACCGGATTCACCGACCAGCGCAACCGTCTCGCCCTTGGCGATGTCGAAAGAGATGTGATCGACGGCGAGCGTTTCCTTGCCGCCCTGCGTGAAGGCGACGGAAAGATCACGGACGGAAAGGAGGGGGGTACCGCTCATTTGAACGCCTTTCGCGGGTCGAAGGCGTCGCGCGTCGCCTCGCCGATGAAGATCAGCAGCGACAGCATCAGCGAGATGACCACGAAGCCGGTGAGGCCGAGCCATGGCGCCTGCAGATTGTTCTTGCCCTGCGCCAGCAATTCACCGAGCGAGGGAGAGCCGGGCGGCAGGCCGAAGCCGAGGAAATCAAGCGAGGTGAGCGTCGTGATCGAGCCGTTGAGAATGAAGGGCAGGAAGGTCAGCGTCGCCACCATGGCGTTCGGCAGCAGATGCCGCAGCATGATCGTCCCGTTCGGCACGCCGAGTGCGCGCGCGGCATTCACATATTCGAAATTGCGTGCGCGCAGGAACTCCGCCCGCACCACGCCGACGAAGGCGACCCAGGAGAAGAGCAGCATGATGCCAAGCAGGATCCAGAAGCCCGGCGGCAGCACGGCCGCAATGATGAGCAGTAGGTAGAGCACGGGGATCGCCGACCAGATCTCGATGAAACGCTGGAAGAGGAGATCCACCCAGCCGCCGAAATAGCCCTGCACCGCGCCCGCCGTCACGCCGATGAGCGCCGAGGCCGCCGTCAGGGCGAGGCCGAACAGGACGGAGATGCGGAAGCCGTAGAGTGCGCGGGCGAAGACGTCGCGCGCCTGATCGTCGGTGCCGAGCAGGTTCCAGTTGCCGAAAATGCAGTTCTCATCGTTCACCCCTTGCGGATAGCGCTGACAACGCTCCTCCTTGCTGTAGAGCCAGAAGGGCTTTGAGGGTGCTGCTTCGGGGATTTCGTTGTTCACCGTGCGGTAGGAATAGCGGATCGGCGGCCAGATCATCCAGCCATGGGCCTTGATCTCGTCCGATATGACGGGATCGCGATAATCGGTGACGGCGTAGAACCCGCCGAATTTCTCCTCGGGGTAATCGACCAGCACAGGCATCAGGAGCTCGCCCTTATAGGAAGCGAGGATCGGCTTGTCATTGGCGATGAACTCGGCGAAGAGCGACGCGATGAACAGGAAGAGGAACAGCCACAGCGACCACCAGCCGCGGCGGTTGGATTTGAAATTCTGCCAGCGCCGCTGATTGAGCGGCGACAACCAAGGGCGGCGCACCGGCGATACCTGAGGTCCGGCTTCGGCCTTTGCGGATATCTGCGCCATCACACGTCCCTCCGCTCGAAATCGATGCGTGGGTCGATCCATGTATAGATCAGGTCGGAGAGAAGCCCGACGAAGAGGCCGAGAAGCGAGAAAATGTAGAGATTGGCGAAGACGACGGGATAGTCGCGATTGAGCACCGATTGGTAGCCGAGCAGTCCGAGCCCGTCGAGCGAGAAGATGGTTTCGATGAGCAGCGCGCCGGTGAAGAATGCGGAGATGAAGGCGCCCGGGAAGCCGGCGACGACGATGAGCATGGCGTTGCGGAAAACGTGGCGATAGAGCACCTGCCGCTCGGTCAACCCCTTGGCCCGCGCCGTGATCACATATTGCTTGCGGATTTCCTCCAGGAAGGAGTTCTTGGTGAGCAATGTCGTGGTGGCGAAGGCGGAGAGCACCAGTGCCGTCACCGGCAACGCGATATGCCAGAGATAGTCGACGATCTTGCCCCAGAGCGAGAGTTGGTCGAAATCCGGCGAGGTCAGGCCGCGCAGCGGGAACCAGTCGAAAAACGAGCCGCCGGCGAAGAGCACGATCAGCAATATGGCGAAGAGGAAGCTCGGAATGGCATAGCCGACGATGATGACGGCGCTGGTCCACACGTCGAAATGCGATCCGTCCTTGATCGCCTTGCGGATGCCGAGCGGGATCGAGATGATGTAGGACAGGAGCGTCAGCCACAGGCCGAGCGAGATCGAGACCGGCATCTTCTCTAGAATGAGGTCGAGCACGCCGATATCGCGGAAATAGGAACGGCCAAAGTCGAAGCGCAGATAATTCCACAGCATCTGGCCGAAGCGCTCCAGTGGTGGCTTGTCGAAACCGAACTGCTTTTCAAGGCTGGCGATGAACTGCGGGTCGAGCCCCTGCGCACCGCGATATCTGGAATTGGCGCCGCCACTGTCGAAGCTGTTCCCTTGGCCGAGATCGCTGCCGCCGCCGGAGAGGCGGTCCATCGCATCGCCGCCCTGTCCGGAAAGTTGCGCGATGACCCGTTCGACCGGTCCGCCGGGGGCGAATTGAACCACGACGAAGGAGATGGCCATGATGCCGAACATCGTCGGTATCATCAGGAGCAGGCGGCGCAGGATGTAGGCGCCCATCAGATATCCATTCCAAGGTTATCGCTGTTTCGTCCGGAGCGGAATGCGTTCGCTTTGGCTCGCGCGGCCGCTCCTTCTTTATGTTGCGCCGCATTTATGCGGACGTCAGGTGATTCCACCTGACTGCAAAATGCTCTAAGCCTTGCCAATAGCCCGTGCCTTTTCTTCATCCACCCACCAGAGTGTCTCTACCGGAAATCCGTAATCGGGTTTCGGCTCCTTGAACCCGAACCTGTCCCAATAGGCGACCAGGTGATTCGCCGAAGTCCAATTTGGAATCCAGTCGCGCCTGAGACGCAAGAGGCGATCGAGAACCTGCAGGATAGGCACGAGCTCGTCGCGAGAGCTCGCCTTGCCGGCTTCTTGGATCAACTCGTCGATCACCGGATCTGCGGTTCCCGGATAATTGCGTGTGCCGGGAATGCCCGCCGATTTCGATGAAAACATGGTGCCGAGCGAATCCTGCGTCGGTGTCGCCGTCATCGAGACAGCCATGCCCATCATGTCGAAATCGAAATTCAGGGTGCGCGCCTGGTATTGGACGGGATCGACGAGCCGCAGCGATGCATTGATGCCGATCGCCCGCAAATTCTGCATGAAGGGATTGTAGATGCGGGTAAAGGCTTCCGTATCGCTGAGGATTTCCAGATCGAAGGGCCTGCCGTCCTTGTCGGTAAATCGCCCGCCATCCCGCTTGAAGCCCGCTTCGGTCATAAGCTCGATGGCCCGGCGAAACAATTTGCGATCACGGCCGGAGCCGTCGCTGACCGGCATGGTCACCACCTCGCCGAAGATCGCTTCCGGCACGCGGTCGCGATAACGCTCCAGAATGGCGAGTTCGTCCGGTGAGGGCTTTCCCCGGGCCTCGAAATCCGAACCACCGAAGCAGGACTGCGAGCGTCGATACACTCCGTAGAAGAGGTTCTTGTTGGTCCACTCGAAATCGAAGCAAAGCGCGATCGCCTCGCGCACCCGCGGATCGTGGAAGCGCTCGCGCCGCTGGTTGAGCGCCCATGCCTGCATGCTCGGCCGCTTCTCGCGCGGGAAGGTCCGCTTCACCACCTTTTTCTCGCGGATTGCCGGGAAATCATATTCCGTTACCCAGGTTTTCGCCACGCTTTCCGAGCGCCAGTCGAGCGCGCCCTTCTTGAAAGCTTCGAATGCTGGCTGCCGGTCGCGGTAGAACTCGATGCGGATGCGGTCGAAATGATAGAAACCACGGCTGACCGGCAGCTCCCGCGCCCAATAATCCTTGTTGCGCTCATATTCGATGAACTGCGCCGGGGAAAACCGTCCGACCTTGTAGGGCCCCGAGCCCGGCGGCGGCTCCAGCGTCGAGGCGGAGAAATCACGGGTCCCATACCAGGCCTTCGAAAGAATCGGCATCCCCGCTGCATCGAGAATCGCCCGGGCCGAATGCTTGCCGGAAAAGGTGAGGCGCAGCGTCTGGGCATCTTCCGCTACCGCTTCATCGAGTTCGGTCAGCGCCAGCAGCAGTTCCGGATGGCCTTTCTCCTTGAGCGTCTGATAGCTGAAGGCGGCATCTTCAGCCGTAAGCGGTGTGCCGTCGGAAAACCGGGCTTCCGGCCTGAGCTTGAAGACATAGGAGTTACGGTCGCCTGAGATCGTCACGGTTTCGGCAACAAGGCCGTAGATGGCATCGGGCTCGTCCAGCGCCGAAGCCATCAGCGAATCGAAGCAGAGCTCCATGCGCGGCGGCGCATCGCCCTTGTTGGAGAAGCTGTTCAGCGTGTTGAAAGTGAGCGGGCTCTGGTTGAATACCCAGTTCGGCGGACCGAAGGTGAAGGTCCCGCCCTTCGGCGCCTCGGGGCTCGCATAATCGAAATGGGTGAAATCGGCGGGATATTTCAGTTCGCCGAAAGCCGAAAGCCCGTGCAGCGGCTTATCTGTGGGCGCGTCGGCGAAGGCGCGCCCCGGCAGGAAGGCGGCGATCGCCGCACTGCCGGAAAGCGAGAGGAACGAGCGCCTGTCGATCATTCGCCGCTGACCTTCAACGCCTTTTCCTTGGCCGGATCGATCCACCAGGAGAACGGATCGATACCGGAATAATCCGGCTGTTTCTCGGGGATTCCGAATTTGTTCCAATAAGCGACGTTGATTTTGTCGTCATACCATTGCGGCACCACGTAATAGTTCCACAACAGTACCCGGTCGAGCGCATGGGTCGCGGCAACGAGATCGTCGCGGTCCTTGGCATAGACCACACGGTCGATGAGCTTGTCGACTGCCGGGTTTTTGATGCCTGAATAATTCCGGCTGCCCTTGAGGTCAGCCGCCGCAGAGCTCCAGAACTCACGCTGCTCGTTGCCGGGCGACTGGCTTTGCGCAATGACCGTCGCAATCGAATCATAGTCGAAATCGTTCACCCGCGCCTGATATTGCGCGGCATCGACGATGCGCACCGTGGCCCGGATGCCGACCCGGCGCAGGTTGGCGACGAAGGGATTGAAGATACGCTCGTCGCTCGGGTCATTGCCGAGGAACTCGATGGTAAAAGGCCTGCCGTTCTTATCGAGAAGAACGCCGTCCTTGAGGGCGTACCCCGCCTCCTGGAAGAGCTGCAGCGCGTGCCGCAGATTTTCGCGCGTCGCTTGCGGTGTGTCGAAAACCGGTTCCTTGAACTCTTTGGTGAAGACTTCGGGCGGTATCTCGTCACGCACCGTTTCCAGGATTTCCAGTTCCTTCCCCTTGGGTAGCCCGCCCTCCAGGGCAAGATCGTTGCCGGCGAAATAACTCTCGATCCGCTTATACTGGTCGAAGAACAGAAGGCGGTTCATCGACTGGAAATCGTAGACCCAGTTCAGCGCCTCGCGCACGCGCCGGTCGCTGAACTTTTCGCGTCTCGTATTCAGGAAATAGGCCTGCATGCGCCCGACCGCATGGTACGGGAAGGAATGCTTGATCACGTCGCCGCGCTGCACGGCGGGAAAATTATACTGCTCCATCCAGCGCTGGATGCGGTTTTCCGCCCTGTAGTCGTAGAGGCCGCCTTTCTTGAAAGCCTCCCATGTGGCGTTGGCGTCGAGATAGTAATCGTACTGGATGCGGTCGAAATTGTTGCGGCCGACATGGACAGGCAGATCCTTGCCCCAATAATCCTCGACGCGGGCCCAGACGATGGTGCGGCCGGGCACCACTTTCTCGGCCTTGTAGGCGCCGGAGCCGAGCGGGATTTCGAGCGTCGGGCGCGAGATGTCGCGCTTTCGACCCTGGGCATCGGTTCCTTCCCACCAGTGCTTCGGCAGCACGGCCAGCTGCCCCATGATCTGCGGCAGTTCCCGGTTGCCCGTTTCGGAAAAGGTGAATTTGACTTCGTGCTCCCCGGTCTTTTCCGCCTTGACCACATCGCCGTAATATTTGTTGTAGGTCGGCGCTTGGCTTTTCAGCGTTTCAAACGACCAGATCACGTCCTCTACCGTGATCGGTTCGCCGTCATGCCAGCGCGCCGCCGGGTTGAGGCGGAATTTCACCCAGGAGAAATCGTCGGGATATTGCGTCGCCTCGGCGATCAGCCCGTAGCTGGTCGAGCCCTGATCGGTCGAATCCGACATCAGCGTATCGTAGAGCATCCCGCCGCCGAAACCGACAAAACCCGCAGCGGCCACGCCCTGAACAACATAAGGGTTGAGGCTGTCGAAGGTCCCCTCTGCCACCTGGTTGAGCGTCCCGCCCTTCGGCGCGTCCGGGTTGACATAGTCGTAATGCTTGAAATCGGAGGCATATTTCGGCTCGCCGACGAGGCTGGTGGCGGTTCGCCAGGCCGGCTCCGGACTTTGCGCGGCTCCGCCTGTCGGGAACCCCGCCACCACAGCCAGCGCCATCGCGCCTGCCAACATTGCCCTCATGCCTCTTGCCTCCGATGAGTGGAACCCATTTGGAAAAGACTATGGCATTTTGCGGAGGAAGAAAGGCATTCTTACGCGAAAAATGAAAAAAGCCGGGCTGAAAGCCCGGCTTTTCAATGAGATGATCGATATGATTACTGATTGGTAGCAGGCTGCCCGCCCTCTGCCGGGGCTGTTTCTCCACCTGGAGCCGGCGCGGGCTGTTCGCCCTGCGCAGGCGCAGTGTTCTCTGCGGGCTTCTCGGTCTCGCCGGCGGGCTGTTCGGCTCCACCTTCGGCAGGCTTGGCGTCTTCAGCCGGCGCAGCACCCTCGGTTGCGGCAGGCTCGGCGGCCGGTGCTGCCGGCAGCGGTGCCGGATTGTCGGAAAGCGTACGCAGATAGGCGATCAGATCGGCGCGCTCGCTATCGTTCTTGTCGCCGGCGAAGCCCATCGCCGTGCCCTTGACGTAGTTCTTGGGCGAGGTGAGGAAGCCGTTGAGATGCTCGTAATCCCAGACCTTGTTGTCCTTGGCGAATTCCTTCATGCCGGCCGAATAGCTGAAGCCCGGATGAGATGCGATCGGACGGTTGACGATATCCCACAGGTCCGGACCGACCTTGTTCGGTCCGCCCTTCTCGCCGGTATGGCAGGCCTGGCAGCGCTTGAAAACGGCTTCGCCTTTCTTCGGGTCGGCGGTCTGCAGCAGCGTGGCGATCGGCACGGCTGCCGGTGCGGCCTTCTCTTCGCCACCGGCGGGCTGCTCCATCGCCTGGATGGCATAGCCTTCCTTCTCGGGCTTGGGGCTATCAAAAATGACATCGGACAACAGGCTGACCGTCATGACGACAAAAGTCGCCGCGAGAAAGGCTCCGGTGTATTTATAGGTTTGAGATTCCATCTGCAGTCAGCGCTCCCCCTTTTGAGAGGTCCTCATCTTCGGGAAACGCAAGCCCATATAGCCTGGGCCGGTCCCCTCCTTGTCCAAGATGGCGCGGAAACTAGGTCTTTTGCTCCGCACTTGCAACACCTATAAGGACGCTCAGGCCCGTGACTTTTTGACACTTTTGGAAAACCAAGCCTCATGCTCCAGACCATGAAAACCCTGACGCTTATTCCCTCGCGCCTAGCATCCACGCGCCTGCCCAACAAGCCGCTGGCCGATATCGCGGGCAAGCCGATGATCGTCCATGTCGCCGAGCGAGCCGCCGCTGCCCGCCTGGGCCGCACGGTCGTCGCCACCGACAGTGAGGATATCGCCATTGCGATTCGCGCCCACGGCTTCGAGGCCGTGATGACCCGCGCCGATCACGAATCGGGTTCCGATCGCATCTATGAGGCGCTTCAGTCGCTCGATCCCGATGGAGAAATTGACGCCATCATCAATGTGCAGGGCGATCTGCCGACCATCGACCCCGAGATCATCGTCAGGGCGCTGCGGCCGCTCGAGGACGGCCCGGCCGATATCGCAACGCTTGGCGTCGAGATCACTGAAGAGAGCGAGAAAACCAACCCGAGCGTGGTCAAGATCGTCGGTTCGCCGCTTGTCGGGGACAAGCGGCTGCGCGCGCTTTATTTCACCCGCGCCACCGCGCCGTGGGGCGAGGGGCCGCTCTATCATCATATCGGGCTCTATGCCTATCGCCGCGCCGCGCTGGAGCGATTCGTCCGGCTCGGGCCGTCGCCGCTGGAGCGGCGCGAGAAGCTGGAGCAGCTCCGCGCATTGGAGGCCGGCATGCGGATTGACGTGGAAATCGTCAAATCCGTGCCGCTCGGCGTCGATACGCCTGCCGATCTCGAACGGGCGCGCGCACTTATATCTCAGGACATTTAAGGAAAGACATCCGACATGGCGGGAAAGACCAACAAAATCTCGTTCCAGGGCGAGCCGGGGGCAAATTCCGATACGGCCTGCCGCAACATGTTTCCGGACATGGAGCCGCTGCCCTGCCCGACATTCGAGGATGCGTTCAATGCGGTTGAGACAGGGACCGCCGATCTGGCGATGATCCCGATCGAGAACACGATCGCCGGCCGCGTCGCCGATATCCACCATCTCCTGCCCGAATCGCGGCTGCATATCGTCGGCGAATATTTCCTGCCCATCCATTTCCAGCTGATGGCCCTGCCGGGCACCAAGCTGGACGAAATCAGGTCGGTCCACAGCCATATCCATGCGCTCGGCCAATGCCGGAAGGTCATCCGCAAGCACGGTTGGAAGCCGATGGTGGCGGGCGATACGGCAGGTGCCGCCCGTATCGTCGCGGAAGCGGGCGACAAGACCATGGCGGCGCTCGCGCCGCGTCTGGCCGCCGGTCTCTACGGCCTCGACATCCTGGCCGAGAATGTCGAGGATATGGAAAACAATATCACCCGTTTCGTCGTCCTGTCGAAATCAAAGAAATGGGCGCCGCGCCCGGCCGATGGCAGCCGCATCGTCACGACCTTTGTCTTCCGGGTGCGGAACGTCCCGGCCGCGCTCTATAAGGCCATGGGCGGCTTCGCCACCAACGGTATCAATATGACCAAGCTCGAGAGCTATCAGATTGGCGGCACCTTCACCGCCACGCAATTTTATGCGGATATCGAGGGCCATCCGGACGAGCGGCCGGTGAAGCTTGCGCTCGAGGAACTGGAATTCTTTTCCAGGGAGATGCGCATCGTCGGCGTCTATCCTGGCAGCTCTTTCCGCGATACGCAGAACGAGCTGGGGGAGTAGCGCAACTGATCCTCGTGCTCTGACGGCGGATCAGCTTTCCGCCCAGCTCCGGATGAGATGGGCGGCGATGGCGCCCGGCGGCGGCGTCATCAGCCCTTGCGGATGCGTGCGGTCGAGCATGGCGAGCACTTCGCCGCGCTCGAACCAGCGTCCGTCCTCCAGCTCCGTGCGGTCGATGATGATCTCGTCCGACAGCGCCTCGGCATGGCAGCCGATCATCAGCGAATAGGGGAAGGGCCAGGGCTGGCTCGCGTGATAGGCGACGCGGCCGATCGGCACGCCCGCTTCCTCGCGCGTTTCGCGGCGCACTGCCGCCTCGATGGTTTCGCCGGGCTCGATGAAACCGGCGAGACATGAATACATATCAGGCGCGAAATGCGGGCTTCTCGCCAGAAGACAGCGATCGCCGCGCACCGCCAGCATGATCGCTACCGGATCTGTACGCGGAAAGTGCTGGGCCTCGCAATGTGGACAGACGCGCTTGTAGCCCCCGGCTCGCATTTCGGTAAGCGTTCCGCAGCGGCCGCAATAGCGGTAGTTCTCGTGCCACGCGATGAGGGCTGCCGCCTGCGCCAGCGCTCCGAGCTCGTCGCCCGGAATAAGCCCCTGCATATAGACCGAGCGGTAGTCGACGGCCTTGAAAGGCTCAGGCAGCTTTTCCGGATCTGATGTGGTGACGGCGGCAAGCAGCGGCCGCTCGTCCTGCCGACCGAGCAGCACCGCCTCATGCAGCAGCGGCTCGAAGTGTGCGATCTCGCTCGCGGTGAAAAAGATTTTCGGCCGGGATCCATTCCTGAAGGAGAGATGCACGCGGCCCTTGCCGAGCAGCATGATCAGCGCTTCCGGCTCGGCCAGCGCTTTCTCGGCCGCATCGTCTGAACGCTTCTCCGACAGCCGGTCGATGATGTTGCCGGCAAAGCCGACCGCCTGGCTCGGCTCGATCTCCGGCAGGTCGAACAGGCGCAATCTCATGGAAACTCCGGGTGAGGCTGTCAAATATCTAAAGCGCGTTTCTGATGGCGAGGGCGAATTGTTCCGCAACCTCCGGCTGGTAGGGCTCGCTTGTGCCGTGGCCCCAGACCGGTCCGGGCCAGGCGGGATCGCCGCTGTTGCGGGCGATGATGTGCACGTGAAGCTGCCGCACGATATTGCCGAGCGCGCCGGTGTTGATCTTCTCGCAAGCCGTTACGGATTTGAGCGCCTGCGCGGCCATCGCCAACTCGAAGGTCAGCATGGTCTGGTCGAGCGGCGTCAGGTCGTGCAGTTCCACCTTGTCGGGCCGCTGCGGCACGAGGATGAGCCAGGGCCAGCGGCGGTCGTTCATGAGCCTGAGGTCGCAGAGCCCCAGCGTGGCGACCGCAATTGTGTCCGCAGTGAGTTTCTCATCAAGCACGAATGTCGTCATGCGCTTCAAATAGCAGTTTTTTTGTGCTTTGGCTTGCTTTTTGCGTGCCGATTGACGATATGAAGCTCGGGAGGTTGGTGGTGGACGAGCCACTCGCCAACCGGGTCAGGTCCGGAAGGAAGCAGCCCTAACGAGCCGGGCACGGGTCACCGTGCCAGCCTCCCACCCTCTTCCCTTTTGCGGGTATGGTTTGCGGTCGCGGGTTCTTGGCCGATGTTCGCCTCGATGTAACATTGACGGTGCCATGCCCGGCGGTCCAAACTCCGTGGCACAGGGTGCAAACAAGGAATCGGAACGCTCGGCATGGAGACGAAAACGGCAGACGGCGCCTACCGCGTTCTCGCCCGGAAGTACCGTCCGCAGAATTTCGGCGATCTCGTCGGCCAGGAGCCGATGGTCCGCACGCTCACAAACGCTTTCCATACCGGGCGCATCGCCCAGGCCTGGATGCTGACCGGCGTCCGCGGGGTCGGCAAGACGACGACGGCGCGCATCCTCGCGCGCGCGCTTAATTACAAGACCGACGCCATAGACCAGCCCACAATCGATCTTTCGATCCCGGGCGAGCATTGCCAGGCGATCATGGAAGGCCGCCATGTCGATGTCATCGAGATGGACGCCGCCTCCCATACCGGCATTGACGATATCCGCGAAATCATCGAGCAGGTGCGCTACCGTCCGGTTTCGGCGCGCTACAAGGTCTATATCATCGACGAGGTTCACATGCTGTCGAACCAGGCCTTCAACGGCCTGCTGAAGACGCTTGAGGAACCGCCGCCGCATGTGAAGTTCATCTTCGCCACCACCGAGATCCGCAAGGTTCCGATCACGGTCCTGTCGCGCTGCCAGCGCTTCGATCTGCGGCGTATCGATTCCGGGCTTCTCGCCGGGCATTTGAGAAATATCGCCGGGCAGGAGGGGATCGACATCGATGACGTCTCGCTGGCGATGATCGCGCGCGCAGGCGAGGGCTCGGCGCGCGATTCGCTGTCGATTCTGGATCAGGCGATCGCCCATGGCGGCGGCAGGGTCGAGGCGGAGACGGTGCGCGCCATGCTGGGCCTTGCCGACCGCGCCCGCATCATCGACCTGTTCGAGATGCTGATGCGCGGCGATGTGGCGGCGGCGCTGAAGGAGTTCCGCGCGCAATATGATGTCGGAGCCGATCCGGCTGTCGTGCTGACCGACTTGGCCGAATTCAACCATCTGGTGACGCGGCTGCGCTTCACGCCGGAAGTAGCGGACGACATGTCGCTGTCGGAAGACGAGCGCGTGCGCGGCCGTGATTTCGCCGAAAAACTGTCGATCCGCGTCCTGTCGCGTACCTGGCAGATGCTGTTGAAGGGTATCGGCGAGGTGGAGACCGCTTCCCGTCCGATCCAGGCTGCCGAGATGCTGCTGATCCGTTTGGCGCATGCTGCGGATCTGCCGACGCTCGATGAAGCGCTGAAGGCGCTCGAGAGCGGCGCCGTGTCCGCACCACGTCCCAGTGCCGATGCTCCGCGGCCGAACGGCGGGGCGGTCATGTCGGGCAGTCGTCCTGCCGACGCGGTGGCATCGTCTTCCATGGGCGTGACCGGCGGCAACGGCTCGACGGCGATGCGTCTCGTCCAGCCGGAGCAGCAGGCGCGGCCCGCGCCCGAACCCCGGCCGCAGCCGGAGCCTGCCGCCGAAGCCGCAACGCCCGCGGTGCCGTTGAGCGGCCTTGCCGATATCGTGGCATTGGCCGACAAACACCGTGACATGCAGCTCAAGATCATGATCAAGAACTGCGTGCGCCTCGTCGCCATCGCGCCGGGACGGCTGGAGATCGGCCTGACCGAAGATGCGCCGAAGACGCTGCCAAGCGATATCGCGCAGAAGCTTCTCGCTTGGACCGGGGTTCGCTGGATGGTGTCGGTGTCGCGTGAGGCAGGCGGCCAGACCATTGCCGAAGTGGAGGCCGCGCGCCGTGACATGCTCGTCACCGACGCCCGCGCCGATCCCGACGTGGCGGCGATCCTCGCCCAGTTCCCCGGCGCCCGGATCACCGATGTCCGCATCGCCACGAGCGAGGCGCAGGAGGATGCCGGCGTTGATCTGGATGCCGAATTGCCGGATGTCTCGCTGACGCCGGACGATGACGACTAATAAAAATAGAAGCAGGAGTTCGACCCATGCGTGACATGATGGGTATGCTGAAACAGGCGAAGGAAATGCAGGCCAAGATGCAGGCCATGCAGGATGAGATCGCCAATCTCGAAGCGACGGGAACGTCCGGCGGTGGCTTGGTCAGCGTCACATTGTCCGGCAAGGGCGTGATGAGTGCGCTCAAGATCGATCCCTCGCTTCTCAAAGAGGACGAGGCCGAAATCCTCGAGGATCTGATCGTCGCGGCTCACAACGAGGCGAAGACCAAGATCGAGGCACTGATGGCCGAGAAGACGCAGGCGCTAACCGCCGGTCTGCCGTTGCCTCCTGGCTTTAAGCTACCATTTTAGTGAGTAGGGAATAGTGAGATAGTGAGGTAGTCAGTGCGTAAACGATCGAGGAAATTGATTCCAAAGATTTTTTCCCTCTATCTCACTATTCCCTATCTCACTACTCACTGAATCATGTCCAAACGAATCGCCGGCCCTGAAATTGAACGCCTGATCCAGCTCCTTGCCCGTGTGCCGGGCCTGGGGCCGCGATCGGCGCGGCGTGCGGCGCTCCATCTCATCAAGAAAAAGGAAGCGTTGCTGATTCCGCTCGGCAGCGCCATGCAGGATGCCGCCGAGAAGGTGCGCGTCTGCTCGACCTGCGGCAATGTCGATACCAGCGATCCCTGCACCGTCTGCACCGATCCGCGCCGCGATCCGGCGACGCTCATCGTCGTCGAGGACGTGTCGGACCTCTGGGCGCTGGAACGCGCCGGCACGATGAACGTGCGCTATCATGTGCTCGGCGGCCGGCTGTCGCCGCTCGACGGCATCGGGCCTGACGATCTCAATATCCGCGGCCTGGTCGAGCGGGTCGGAGCGGGGGAGGTGAAGGAAGTGATCCTCGCCGTCAACGCCACCGTCGAGGGCCAGACGACCGCCCATTATATCACCGACCAGCTTTCCGGCTTCGACGTGCGTGTGACCAGGCTCGCCCATGGCGTGCCGGTCGGCGGCGAGCTTGACTATCTCGACGAAGGGACATTGGCGGCAGCCTTGCGGGCGCGCACGGCGTTGTAGGAGATCGGATGCGAAGATTCGGAGCGGCTTTAAAACGTTTGGGTGTGGCCGTTTTCTGCCTGCCATTCCTTCTGGCCGGACCTGCCGCCGCAGCACCTTCGAAAGCCGAGACGGAAGCGCAGTTCCGTACATGGCTCGACCGTGATCTCTGGCCGGAGGCGAAGGCCAACGGCGTTTCCCGTTCCACTTTCGACAAGGCTTTCGCTGGGGTGAAGCTCAACTGGAAGCTGCCCGATCTGGTCCCCCCGGGCACAAAACCGACGACGCCGAAAGAACAGGTTCAGGCGGAATTCGGCTCGCCGGGCAAATATTTCAACGAAAAGACCATTGGTCATGTCGCTGCCGGCGGAAAGACGCGCGCCGGGCAACATGCAAGCACTCTCGCGGCGATCGAGAAGCAATATGGCGTGCCGGGCGCGGTCGTCCTTGCCATATGGGGCAGGGAATCAGGCTTCGGCGGCGTCAAGATTCCCTATAATGCCTTCGAAGTGCTGGGCACCAAGGCCTTCATGGCGACGCGCAAGGAAATGTTCCGTCAGGAGCTCCTGGCCGCGCTGGAGATCGTGCAGCATCGCTATATCGATGCCGGAGCAATGAAGAGCTCATGGGCCGGCGCCATGGGCCAGCCGCAATTCATGCCGACCTCCTATTTGAAGCACGCCGTCGATTTCAATGGCGACGGCAAGCGTGATATCTGGAACTCCGTGCCCGACACGCTCGCCTCGATCGCCAATTATCTGCGTCTGCATGGTTGGCAGCGCGGGCGCGACTGGGGTTTCGAGGTCAACGTGCCGGCGGGGCTGACCTGCGCGCTGGAAGGCCCAGATCAGGGGCTGAAAATAGCCGATTGGGCTGAGATGGGCATTACCCGCGTCAATGGCAAACCCTTCCCGGCGAACGAGCTTTCTGGCGAGGGATATCTTCTGATGCCAGCTGGCCGGCATGGCCCGGCCTTTATCGTCACGCCCAATTTCTATGTGCTGAAAAGCTATAATATGAGCGATCTCTACGCGTTGTTCATCGGCCATGCCGGTGACCGCATTGCCTATGGGGCGCGTGGCTTCTCGCGGCAATGGGGCGATGTCGGCGGCATGTATCGCTCCGATATCGCCGCCATGCAGAGGGCGCTGCAGACGAAGGGATACGACGTCGGCAAAGCCGATGGCCTTCCCGGCTTCAAGACGCGCCGGTCCATCGGCGATTGGCAGGCCAAGCATGGCCAGCCGGCCACCTGCTTTCCCGAGAAAGCCCTGATCGGCGCAATCAAATGATGGTCCAACGCCGCGTATGCTTTGCGCGGGCGGGCTGCACACTTTCGCTTCTCAAATACAAATTGTATTAATAAGTATAGTGCAACTTATACGCGATATCCTGATTGCTGCGACAAGAGAGCACGATGGCTTCGCGTTCCGGTTCCCGAAAAGTGATCTATGCCGCCTTGATCGGTGACTTGCTGGTCACGCTGACCAAATTCGGCGCGGCGGTCTTCACCGGCAGTTCCGCCATGCTGTCGGAGGGCGTGCATTCGCTTGTCGATACGGGAAACGGAGTTCTTCTGCTTTTTGGGCTTCATCGGGCAGGACGTCCGGCCGATAGCGGCCATCCTTTCGGCTATGGACGGGAACTCTATTTCTGGAGCTTCATCGTCGCGCTTCTCGTTTTCGCGCTCGGCGCGGGCGTGTCTTTTTATGAAGGTGTCAGGCATATTCTCAATCCCGAGCCGATGAGCAATCCGCTGGTCAATTATGTGGTGCTGGGCCTGTCGTTCCTGTTCGAGGCCTGGGCATGGCTGGTCGCCTTTGAGGAGTTCCGCCGGACTAAAGGCAGCTACAGCTATCTCACGACCTTCCGCCGCAGCAAGGATTCCATGGTTTTCACGGTTCTCTTCGTGAACAGTGCCGATCTTCTCGGCCTGATCTTCGCGTTCCTGGGCATTGTCACGGCACATATGTTCGATATGCCGGTTCTCGACGGCGTCGCCTCCATTTGCATTGCGCTGGTCCTTGCGACCACGGCCATATCCCTGGCCTTGGAAAGCAAGGGGCTGCTGATCGGCGAGGCGGCGGTTCCCGAGGTCCAGGCGGAAATCCTGGCTGTTGCGCAAGCCGACCGGGACGTGCGGAAGGTCAATGATGTGCTGACCGTCCATCTGGGACCGGAGGAGATCCTAACGGCGCTCAGCGTTGAATTCAGGGACAGGCTCACCGCCTCCGGCATAGAGAAATGCGTGGATCGCATCGAAACGCGCCTGCGGTCCCGGCGGCCTGACGTCACCCTTCTCTTCGTCAAGCCGCAGACGGCTCTGGAATGGCTGAAACGGCAGCCTGCCCTCGATGATCATGTCGGGATGTGAAGCAGTCCGGCGGCTCGCCCGAGGCAACCACCGAAGCCTTTCCATGGCTTATTAACATTTATACGGTTGAATATTCTCTTCTGCTAAGGGGAGAAGATGGAAGCACCCTCAGTCAGCCATGGAATGACGCCGGATATATTCGTTCATGTCCGGATCATTGTCGGTATTATTCTTGGCTTATGCATTTCGCGACTGCTCACCGGCTTTGCGCGCTTCGTTCAGCATCCAGGATCACAGATCATCTATCCCATCCATCTGGCATGGGTCGGCTTCATATTCCTGGCGATCGTGCATTTCTGGTGGTTCGAATTCCACCTGCACTGGATCAAGGTCTGGGACTTCGAAACCTATTTCTACGTGATCTTCTACGCGAGCCTTTATTTTCTCGCCAGCACGCTGCTGTTCCCAGACAATATGGCGGAATACACCGGCTACCGCGATTATTTCATGTCGCGTCGCAAGGCGTTCTTCAGCATTTTAGTACTGATACTCCTTGCTGACATTGGCGACACCCTGCTGAAGGGCCGGGACCATTATCATTCCTTCGGTATCGAATATCCGCTTCGGACCATCGTGTTCGTCGTGGGGAGCATTGTCGCCATGTTCACGCGCAATCAGCGCTTTCACGCCATATTCGTGACGCTGGTGCTCGTTTATGAGGCCGCGTTTATCTTGTACCGGTATACGATACTGGAATAGGGCGGGAATCCGGCAGCATCTCAGCCAGTGAATGGAAGGCCCTGCTGCGGTACCGCTCCTTGTGCGAGAGCATGAGAAAACGCCTTCGCGGCAGGTTGAAATTGGCCTTGGTGAGCCGCCCGGTGGCGAGGTGCGGAGCCGCCGCGAGTTCGGATAGGACGGCAGCGTAAGTTCCCGATTGCACTGCCGAAAGCACCGCTTCGTTGGAAGGCAGTTCCAACGCGATCTTCAATGCGAGCGGGTCGAAACCTTGTGCCCGCATCGCACTTTCGAACACGGAGCGCGTTCCCGAGCCCTGCTCGCGCATGATCCAGTCGGCCTGCGCAATGTCCCGCCAGCCCAGCAAATGGCCGTCAGCCCAGGGGTGGGAAGCGGAAACGATGGCGACCAGATGGTCTTCGCCCACCGGCCGGACAGCGAGGGCAGGTTCGTCCACTTCGCCCTCTACGAAGCCCACATCCGCATCGCCTTCCACCGTTGCGCGGGCGACGCTCTGCGTGTTGCCGACCGTCAGGCTGACGGTGACAGCCGGATAGGCAGCATGAAAGCGCGCCAGAAATGGCGGCAGCCAATAGCTCGCGATCGTCTGGCTGGCGTGAATGCGCAATGAGCCCCGCTTCAGCCCGCCCAGTTCGGCGAGCGCAAGCTCCGCTGCATGCGCCCGAGCCAGCACGGCCCGCGCCTCATCGAGGAAAATCCGTCCGGCGTCGGTTATCTCGATACGCCGTCCGATCCGGTTGAAGAGCATCGCGCCGTAGCGGTCCTCCAGCGCGCGGATTGCGGAGCTCACCGCAGACGGCGTCAGCCGCAAGGCCTCCGCGGCGCGGGTGAGATGCTCGCGCTCGGCAACGGCGATGAAGATTCTGAGCTGCTCGAGCGTCATCGGTCTATCCGAATGTTCGGTAGAATCGAACGAAATATGCCATATTATGGAATGGATTGAATAGATGATTTCTCCGATAATATTGGAAAATTGTTCCAAGGGTTCGGCAGTGCTCGCCAAAAATCATCTAAAAATCACTAATCTTCTGCCGGGAATTGTTCTGAGCGGTGTCGTGGCCGGCTTGGCCATTCTGTTGCAGATGCTGGAGATCCACTTCACGGGTCGCGCCTGGCTCGAAGGGCTTGTTCTGGCCATCCTTATCGGTGCGGCGATCCGCAGCTTTTTCCGTCCGGGCGCGTATTTTGATGCAGGCGTCGGCTTTTCCGCCAAGACGTTGCTGGAGATCGCCATCGTCCTGCTCGGCGCCTCGATCAGCACCAGCGCCGTGGTCGCCGCCGGTCCGGGGCTGATCGCCGGCATTGCGGGCGTCGTGGCCATCGCCATCGTCTTGAGCTACGGCATTGGCCGGCTTCTGCGCCTGCCGCACCGAATGTCGGTGCTGGTCGCCTGTGGCAATTCGATCTGCGGCAACTCGGCCATCGCCGCTACGGCGCCCGTCATCGGTGCCCATGGCGACGATGTAGCGGCGTCGATCGCCTTCACCGCGGTTCTGGGCGTTATTGTGGTTCTCTGTCTGCCGCTGCTCGTGCCGCTCCTCGGCCTTTCGGTGGCGCAGTACGGTGTTTTTGCCGGGCTCACCGTCTATGCCGTGCCGCAGGTCCTGGCTGCGACGGCACCCGTTGCTCAACTGAGCGTCCAGCTCGGCACGCTGGTCAAGCTGGTGCGCGTCCTGATGCTCGGTCCGGTCATTCTCGCGCTTGCCCTATTGGGCGAGGGGCGTCGGGACGCAAGTCTGTCGCTCCGCCATCTCATACCCTGGTTCATCATCGGCTTTTTGGCGATGATGGCGCTGCGCTCCTCCGGCTTCATCCCGGAAGCGCTCCATGCGCCCATCGAGAAGGCTTCGACATTCCTGACCGTCATTTCCATGGCAGCCCTCGGTCTCGGCGTCGATGTGCGCACCGTCGCCCGCGCAGGTGGTCGGGTGACGCTCGCCGCCGTGCTGTCGCTGTTTGCGCTTGGAGCGGTGAGCTACGCGCTCATCTTAATGCTCGGAGTGTGAATATAGCGAGGGTGGGGCCGGCCATATTGAGCGGCCTGCATCTTTCTTCTCGTGATTTCCAACGCCTTTGATCGGCGAGCTCATCCGGGTTGACCCCGTCATTTTGATATACGTGAGGCTCATAGCAATTTGCATGAGCATGCAAGTACATTGACTCGAAATTTCGATAATTATATGCATGCGCATGCAAATAGATAACCATGCCAAGCCATGCCTTGGCAAACCAAACCAGTGATGAAAGGAAAACATGATGAGCTGGCTCTATCTTGGAATCGCCGTGATTTTCGAGATCGCGGTTGCAATCAGCGCCGGCAACGCAAAGGGGTTCACGAAAATAGGATGGAGTATTGCCACCCTCGTCAGCGGGGCAATCGCGACTTACTTCCTCAGCCTTGCCCTTCTTACCTTTGACGTTGGCGTGGGCTATGCCATTTGGACTTCCATTTCAGGGGTAGGGATCATCGTTCTGGGCTCCCTGTTTTTCAGACAGCGACTGAACTGGAAAAAGGTTCTCGGGATTGTTCTGGTGATCGGAGGTGTTGCCGGCCTGCGGCTCAGCGGTGCCGCATAGAGAGCGACTTCTTTATTCAATTCCCACCCCACCTGAAAGGAACCAGACATGACAACAACCAATGAAAACTATCAAGGCAGCGGTCGCGCATGGCTCATGTTGCTGCTCGCCGGCGCTTTTGAAATCGGCTACGCGCTCAGTGTAGGGGGGAGCCAGGCGTTTACGGTATTGAGCTGGTCTGTCGCCGCCTTCATTTTCTTCCTGCTCACGCTCTATTTCCTTAGCGCTGCCCTGCGAACCATCGACGTTAGCATTGGCTACGCGGTTTGGGCGGGCATCGGCTCTGTCGGCGCGGCGGTCCTCGGCAGCAGCCTGCTCGATCAACCACTCACGCTCGTCCAGGCATTCTGGCTGGCAGTCATCATCGTCGGGGTCGTCTGGCTGAAACTCGCCGATAGCGTAAAGCTGCAGGAGCAGGTCTGACGGCCACCGGTTCTTTGCCACACACTGTCCCGTGGCATTGGCGGTCGCCATCCCCACAGGCCATTTGGTCCAGGGGTTGCATACCATAATGCACAGGGTCCCTTGAGCCAGTGCTTGCATGGGCATACATGGAGTTATCGCTGATGCTCGAGAGGAGTCGTTGCCAATCATGCCGAAGAGAAGTGATGCATGGCTCAAACTGGTTCATATTGTGACGGACGTGGAAGCCGCATTGGGCAGGATGCTGCAAGACAGGCATGGACTTGGCCTGTCGGAATATCGTGCGCTCCAGATATTATCGCGATCCCCGAAGTCGGAAATGAGAATGCAGGAGCTGGCCTCCCATCTGCGCCTGAACCAGAGTTCGGTTTCGCGAATGGTCGAGCGTCTGGAACGGGGCAAGCTGACCGTTCGCGATCTCTGCCCCGACGATAAACGGGGAGTTTATGCGGTTCTTACCGACAAGGGGCGGTCACGCCTTGAAAGCGCGCAGCCCGACTATGAGGCAGCCTTGACCGCCGCCATTAAGGAACATGGCTGCGATGAATTGCTGTCGGCGAGCTTCACAAAGGCCGGATAAGGATCGATGTTAAAAAATCAAAGAAAAACCCGCCGGCTTGTACCGGCGGGTTTCGATTTTTCAGCCTTTAAAAAGGGCAGGATCAGTTCTTTTCCTGCTTCTTCAGCGCAGCGCCGAGGATGTCGCCGAGCGAAGCGCCGGAGTCGGTCGAGCCGTACTGGGCAACCGCTTCCTTCTCTTCGGCGATTTCCAGTGCCTTGATCGAGACCTGCAGCTTGCGGGTCTTCTTGTCGAAAGCGATGACGCGGGCGTCAACCTTCTGGCCGACCGAGAAGCGCTCGGGGCGCTGCTCGTCGCGATCGCGCGACAGGTCCGAGCGGCGGATGAACGAGTCGACGTCGTGATCGACCAGCCGCACCTCGATGCCGCCATCGGTGATGGCGGTGACTTCGCAGGTGACGACTGCGTTCTTGCGCAGTTCGCCGGAGGCAGCCGCTTCGCCGACCTTGTCGCCGGTGAGCTGCTTGATGCCGAGCGAGATGCGCTCCTTCTCGATGTCAACGTCGAGAACGACCGCCTTGACCACGTCACCCTTGTTGTATTCCTCGATGACCTGCTCGCCCGGACGGTTCCAGTCGAGGTCGGAGAGGTGGACCATGCCGTCCACATCGCCGTCGAGGCCGATGAACAGACCGAACTCGGTCTTGTTCTTGACTTCGCCTTCCACGACGGTGCCCGTCGGGTACTTCTGGGCGAAGGTCGTCCACGGATTGTCGAGGGTCTGCTTGAGGCCGAGCGAGATGCGGCGCTTGACCGGATCGACTTCGAGCACCACCACTTCGACTTCCTGCGAGGTCGAGAGGATCTTGCCCGGATGCACGTTCTTCTTCGTCCAGGACATTTCGGAAACGTGGATGAGGCCTTCGATGCCCGGCTCGATCTCCACGAACGCACCGTAGTCGGTGATGTTCGTGACGGTGCCGGTGATCTTCTTGCCGACCGGATACTTCGCGCCGATGCCATCCCACGGATCGCTCTCGAGCTGCTTCATGCCGAGCGAGATACGGTGGGTTTCCTGGTTGATGCGGATGATCTGCACCTTGACCGTCTGGCCGATGTTCAGAATCTCGGACGGATGGTTGACGCGGCGCCATGCCATGTCGGTGACGTGCAGCAGGCCGTCGATGCCGCCGAGATCGACGAACGCACCGTAATCGGTGATGTTCTTGACGACGCCCTCGACCACCTGGCCCTCTTCGAGATTCTGCACGATTTCCGAACGCTGCTCGGCGCGCGACTCTTCAAGAACCGTGCGGCGCGAGACGACGATGTTGCCGCGGCGCTTGTCCATCTTGAGGATTTCGAAGGGCTGCGGGTTGTGCATGAGGGGCGTGACGTCGCGGATCGGACGGATATCGACCTGGCTGCGCGGCAGGAAGGCCACGGCGCCGTCGAGATCGACCGTGAAGCCGCCCTTGACCTGGTTGAAGATGACGCCTTCGACGCGCTCGCCGGCGTTGAACTTCTGCTCCAGCTTGACCCAGCTCTCCTCGCGGCGAGCCTTCTCGCGCGAGAGAACCGCTTCGCCAAGCGCGTTTTCGATGCGCTCGACATAGACTTCGACTTCGTCGCCCGGCTTCATCGAGCCGTCTTTGCCCTTGGCGCCGAATTCCTTCAGCGGCACGCGGCCTTCGACCTTCAGGCCGGCGTCGATGATCGCCATGTCCTTTTCGATGGCGACGATACGGCCCTTGACGACATAACCTTCCGCAAGGTCATGGCTGGCGAAGGACTCGGCGAGGAGGGATTCAAAATCCTCCCGCGTGGGATTTGCTTGTGACATATGGACTCCTGATGTACCCGGAATTCATCCTCGAGTACGGCGCCGGTGGTTCGTGTTTCGTTTCGCCTTGCATCCAGTCCGCCCTTCATGGGCTATCCGGCGCGTGGACCGGAGGCAGGCAGGTTCTTGCATAGCATATATGGTTCAGGCCCGGCGTTCAGCCAATGCCTCAGGCTTGGCTTTTGACCAATGCCTCAGGCTTGACGTTTCGCCAATGCCTCATCGACCAGCCGCCTGGCGGCCAGAAATGCCGCTTCTATATCCATTTCGGTCGTATCTAGCAAGTGCGCATCCTCGGCCGGCTTCAGCGGCGAATCGGTGCGGCCCATGTCGCGCGCGTCGCGCCGGTTGAGGTCGGCCAGGATTTCGGCGGGATCGGCCTCGCCGCCACCAGCCTCAATCTCCGCATGGCGGCGTTTGGCGCGCGCCTCGGCTGAGGCTGTCACATAGAGTTTCACCGGCGCATCGGGGCAGACGACCGTGCCGATATCGCGCCCGTCGAGCACCGTTCCGGGCGGCGTCTCGGCGAAGGCGCGCTGCGCCGCCACCAGCGCCCGGCGCACGGTTGGCATTACCGCCACCTTCGATGCCGCCTCGCCGACTTCGTGCACGGCAAGGGCCTTGCGATCCAGATGCCTGAGATCGAGATTGCCAGCCATTTCGGCGGCAATTGCCTCATCATCGAGCGGCAGGCCCTGATCGAGAAGCGCCTTTGCCACCGCGCGATAGGTGAGCCCGGTATCGAGATGATGGAAGCCGTAATGCATGGCGAGCCGCCGTGCCAGTGTCCCCTTGCCGGATGCAGCCGGCCCGTCGATGGCGATCGTAAACGTCCTGCTCAATGGTTTCCTTCCAGTTTGCCGTAGCGCTTTACCAGATCCTGCATTTCATCCTCTCCGGCCATTGCGCCGAGGCCAGCCGCTACACCTTCGCGGTCTGCGACCGGCCGGTTCTGGCTGACCTTCCACTTGCCTTCGATCGAGGCAATCTCGATCTCAATGCCGACGATGCCCTTCAACTGCGCCCGGACGAAATCATCAGGCGCGTCATGAACGGTCCAGGGCTTTTCACGCCGGCTTTCATGCTGGCCTGTAATGGCGTCTATCTGCGCCCGCAGCCAGTCGCTGTCGTGGATCACCCGGGCAGGCCCCCGCGCCTGGACGATCACATAGTTCCATGTGGGGACGACTTTGCCGGTCTCCTGCTTGGTCTGATACCACGAAGGTGTCACATAGGAATTCACGCCCTGAAAGACGGCGAGCACGGGAGCGCCATCCTGAATGTCGCGCCACTGTGCATTGGCCTTTGCCAGGTGCAGCCTGAGCGTCCCCTTTTCGGATGCTTCCGCATCCAGGTGGAACGGCACCGGATTGGCGATCAGACCTGAGCCGCCCGCCGTTATCAGCAGCCCGAGGGGATGCGCCCGAATCAGCGCATGCTGTACGCCCAGGTCGTCTTCACGAAAATGCGGCGGCTGATACATGATTAGCTCCGTTCGATCTTCGCCCCAAGCCCCGCCATCAGGTCCATGAATTCCGGGAAACTGGTCGCGATCATCGCCGAATCGTCGATCGTCACCGGCTTTTCCGCAGCAAGGCCCATGACGAGAAAGCTCATGGCGATGCGGTGGTCGAGATGGGTCGCGACCGTTCCGCCGCCCAGCCCTTTGCCGCCCGGAATGCCGCGTACGGTCAATGACGCCTCGCCTTCCGTGCAATCGACGCCATTGGCCTTGAGGCCGTCGGCGACGGCCGAGAGCCGGTCGGATTCCTTGACGCGCAGTTCTTCCAGCCCATCCATGATTGTCTCGCCTTCCGCAAACGCGGCGGCGACGGCCAGCACCGGATATTCGTCGATCATCGACGGCGCTCGCTCGGGCGGAACGCTCACGCCCTTGAGCTCCGAGGCGCGCACGCGCAAATCGGCGACATCCTCGCCGCCGGCGAGCCGCGCGTTGAGGATGTCGATATTCGCGCCCATCTCCTGCAGGGTGAGGATCAGCCCGGTACGCGTCGGGTTCATCAGCACATTGCGAATCGTCACGTCGGATCCCGGCACGAGGAGCGCGGCCATCAGCGGGAAGGCGGTGGAGGACGGGTCGCCAGGCACGTCGATCGTCTGGCCCTTCAGTTCGCCCTGACCGACGATCCGGATATGGCGAACCCCTTCCCGGTTGGTTTCCACCGTCAGGTCGGCACCGAAGCCGGCAAGCATCTTTTCCGTATGGTCGCGGGTCATCACCGGTTCGATGACGGTGGTGATACCGGGGGTGTTTAACCCGGCGAGCAGCACCGCCGATTTCACCTGCGCCGAGGCCATCGGCACACGGTAGGTGATCGGCGCGGCTACCTTGGGTCCATGCAGGGTGAGCGGCATGCGGTCGCCCTCGGCGGCTTTCACCTGCACGCCCATCTCGCGCAGCGGGTTGAGAACGCGGCCCATCGGGCGCTTCGAGAGCGAGGCGTCGCCGATGAAGGTGGTTTCCATATCGTATGTGCCGACCAGTCCCATCGTGAGGCGTGCGCCGGTGCCGGCATTGCCGAAATCGAGCGGAGCTTCCGGCTTGAGCAGGCAGCCATTGCCCGTGCCCTGGATGATCCAGGTGTCACCGTCCTTCTTTATCCTGGCGCCCATTGCCTGCATGGCGCGGCCGGTATTGATCACGTCCTCGCCTTCCAGAAGCCCGGTGATCCGGGTCTCGCCGGAGGCAAGCCCGCCGAACATGAAGGAGCGGTGCGAAATCGATTTGTCGCCTGGGATACGGATGTCGCCCGTGAGATCACGCGAGCGATGGGCGGTGGCAGGTCTGGGTGAAGCGGAATGGGACATGGTCGATCGTTCGTGCCGCGTTTTCGGGACGGCAGGACCGCCCGCTGTTTGAGGAATGCGCGGGTTCCCTAGCATAGCTCCGCCCTCGGGTCATCCGGCAATATGGCGATGCTGCGGAGGGAGAAAGCCCACTTCCTTGACTGGTGATGTGATTCGTGTGTCGTTAAGCTTTGACAAAGGCGGCAAATTGCGCTTAAGGACCGAAAACACCGTAAGAAGGCTTATCCTTTTCACCCCCGCATGTTGAATGGGATATGCCGCAGCCAGTCAGCAACGAGGCTCCCCGTGGCAAAACCCGAACTTGGCACAAAACGTGTCTGCCCTGAAACGGGCCGCAAATTCTACGATCTGAACCGCGATCCGATCGTCTCGCCCTATACGGGCATGTCCTATCCGCGCTCCTATTTCGAATCGGGTGCGGAATCTCGCGTCACCGATGACGAGGTCGAAGAGGAAGAGGTCGATACCGTTCTCGAAAAGCCGGATTTCGTCTCGCTCGAAGAGGCCGATGAGGAAACCAAGGGCGGCGACGATCTGCCCGATCTCGGCGACGATGAGGTTGATATCGACGACGGCGACGACGATCCGTTCCTCGAAGAGGAAGAAGACGAGGATGACGACGACGTTTCCGGAATTCTCGGTGGCGGCGTCGGCTCCGACGACGAGGAAAGCTGATCCGCTTTTCCATTTCCTTGCGGCGCGGGCTCCGATCGGGAAATGCCCGTGCCGCAAAAATAAATCGCATCTCGCCGGAAGAGATGCGATTTAGCTCTTGATCTTCACGGCGGCGCCCTTTAATAAGCCGCCTCGTCAGGGCGCTGGTCCTGATGAAACCCTGCCGGATGCGGTTCCAGCCGCTAGAATCTCCGGCAACGAGATGGGGCCATAGCTCAGCTGGGAGAGCGCCTGCATGGCATGCAGGAGGTCAGCGGTTCGATCCCGCTTGGCTCCACCAATCAAGTCCAGAGACAATTCTTCTTCAAGTTTTCTGAGTAGCGCTGCAATTTCTGCGGTTTGGGCCGTTTCGGCGAGTTGTTAACCTTTTGTTAACCATAATCGCGTTAGGCTCTTCTCGTTCCGTTGAGGGATGGGCTTCTGGGGGCAGACGCGATGCAGCGATACAGGTTCGATCACAGGACCATACTTCTTGAGGCAATCGTTGAATTGCTCAATCGCGGTGTGGGGCCGGACGAGATCGATATCTGTCTCAGCCGCATCGGGCCGGTGGATCTCGACCTCTTCCAGCAATGCCTTGGCGACGTGCTGGGCAGCTTTGCCGATGTGATGAATAATGCCGACACGCGTGTGGCGGCATAAGAATAAATAAAGAAATAGCTGTCATATGCTTGAAACAGATGACTGCTAAACCTACATGGGTTTCAGAAATTCGTCTCCGCCTTTGACCACGGATGTACTGGCACTGGTGTCGAGATGGATGAGGAAAGGTCGGGTTCGTCCCGGCCTTTTTTATTGTGCCTTCTTCCCCCTCTCTTTTTATTGATCGCGCCGCGCCGGACAGGCGGAAAAGACCGGATATATAGGGATTGACGCGCGAAGGGCGCGGATCGAAAGTGCGGCGGCCGTTGGTGCGGCACGCGATAGAAGCCAGCGGGCGGCATTCAGATATAAAGGGGTATGCGTTGGATCGTCGGCTTGTTCTTTGGCTTGGAGCGCTTGCGCTGATGGCTGCCGCTTTCGCCTATTATTTCCTGACGAGCAATGCCGGGCTTGAAGCGCCGGCTCCCCTTCCGCAGGACAACAGCACCACGGAAACACCTGCCGCGCCCTCCGCGACAGCACCTGCCGACGATACTGCGGCATTGCAGAAGGCCGGATGCACGCAGAGCGCCAGGGAACTTGGCTTCTATCAGGGCGGGACGGTGCCCGAAGATGTCCGTCCGCGCGATATTCTCAGCGCCGAAGTGCGCTATTGCATCGAAACCGGCATCCTGACGAAGGAGGAAACCGCCGGTCTCGACCTCTCTGATTGATCTCTCTCATTTCTTCAAAGGTATACCATGATCCGTCACATCGTTCTCATCCGCTTCCGCGAAGAGCTGGATAACGCCGGGATCGAGAGGCTGTTGAAAAGCGTTCATATGCTCAAGGACCAGATCCCGGGCATTCTCGCTATCTCGAGCGGCGCCGACAGCAGCCCCGAAGGTCTGGACAAGGGCTTCGCCCATGGGTTCATCGTTGATTTCAAGGATGCCGCTGCGCGTGACGCTTATCTGCCCCATCCTGCCCATGTGGAGGTCGGTCAGAGTCTCGTCGCTGCAGCAAAGGATGGAATCAACGGCATCGTCGTCTTTGATATGGAAATGTAATTTCAAGTAACGTTCGATCGATATTATTGTATTGTAAACGTTATGGATGAAATTTCCTTGCCGGGATGAAGATAGCATCTATCGTTTGATGGAGTATCTTTCGCAAGGGATTTCACATGAATTTGCGCGGCGGTATTTTTTCAGCTGTTCTTTTCTCGGCTGCTCTGTTCTCGTCTTCCGCCTTGGCGGAGATCGCCTACACCACCGGATCGGTCAATGTCCGCACCGGCCCCAGCACCGGCTATGCCCGCGTTGCGACGCTGCCAGCCGGCGCCGAGGTGGATGTCGGTGTGTGCAGCGGCAGCTGGTGCCGCGTCAGCACCGGCGGCATCAGAGGCTGGGTTTCCGCCAATTACCTCGATATGGGATCCGCGCCGAGCTATGGCAGTGACAGCAGCGTCGTGATTCTCGGTCCGGGCCCTGTCTGGGGGCCGCCGCCCTTCTGGCGTCACCGTCATGGCTGGGGTCCCGGTCCCTTCTGGGGTGGCCCACGCTGGCGCGGCCGCGGCCCGAGTTTCGGCGGGCCAGGACCCGCTCTGCCGCCCCGCTGGCAAGGTGGCGGCCCGCACTTTGGTGGCCCGCACTTCGGTCCGGGGCCAGCTTTCCCCCACGGCCGCCCCTGGGGTATAGGCCGATAAGAAATCCGCAGAATCAGGAAGAACGATCCCGCCGGAAACGGCGGGATTTTTTCGTCGGCTCTTTGTTGTAGTTGGCAGGAGCGGATGTGGCGGATATTTAACAGTTTATTGACGTAAACATTCAAATTTTAGACGTGTGTTTTGCTGTTCGCCGATAGCTGTGCTATTGGCTGTCTGGTCCTTTTGGGGGAGGGGCTCCGAACCGCTGAACGCGGGATTTTTAAGGTGAGCCGGATTTTTCGTCCTGAGTACTTTTTGATGCGTGGACCATTTCGAAGAATCGGCGCCGCCGTGCTGCTTCTCGCAGCACAATTTTCCCCCGTCGTTCTTTCCCCCGCTGCCGCGTTCGAAATTTTCGGCATCAGGCTTTGGGGCGAGGAAAAGAAGGACGACGCGGATGCGGTGATCGCCGATCCCAAGCGATACAAGGTCAATGTCGTCATCACCGGAAGCACCAGGAAACACGACGGCAGCGAAAGCAACGTCAAGGAAACGGTCGAAGGCGCATCGGGCCTCGTCACAGACGAGGACAAGCCTGCCTCGGGTGCCGCCGGTCTGCTCGCGAAGGCGAGGGGCGACTACCGACGCATTCTTGCAGCCCTCTATGGCGATGGCCGCTACGGCGGAACGATCAGCATCAAGGTCAATGGCCGCGAAGCGTCCGACATTCCTCCCGATGCGCCGTTGCCGGACGATGTGGCGGTGGAAATCTCCGTCGATCCCGGCCCGCAGTTCCTCTTTGCGCGCACCAGCATCAGCCGTCTGGCACCGCCGCCGGTTGACCGCAAGGACGTGGTCGCGCTGCCGCAGGACGAAGGGTTCGCGCCCGGAGAGGTGGCGCGTTCGGCAACTATTCTGAAAGCCGAGGCCCTGGCCGTCGATGGCTGGCGCCAGCAGGGTTTCGCCAAGGCGAAGATGACGGCGCAGGACATCACCGCCGACCATGCCAACGATACGGTTGATGTCGACATCACGGTGGACCCCGGCCAGCGCGCCTATTACGGCCCAGTGGCGGTCAGGGGCACCGAGCGCATGGACCCGGAATTCGTCGCCCGGCAGACGGGCCTGAAACCCGGCCAGGAATATGACCCTGATGATATCGAGCGCGCCAAGAAGCGGCTGAATCGGCTTGAAGTCTTCCGTGCCGCCACGATTACCGAGGCCGACAGGATAGAGCCGGACGGCACTCTGCCCATGACGCTGACGGTGCAGGAGCGCCCGCTGCGCCGCTTCGGCGTCGGCGGCAGCTATTCCACGCTCGATGGGGCGGGGGTCGAGGCCTATTGGATGCACCGCAACCTGTTCGGCAAGGCCGAGCGCCTGCGCTTCGACGCCAAGGTGAGCGGCATCGGGTCGACGGACGATAATTCCTTTGACCCTGCCAATTACAGCTATCTGGCCGGTGTCACTTTCACCAAACCCGGCGTCTTCACGCCCGACACCGATTTCGTCACGTCGCTGATTGCTGAGCGTGAAGTCCTCGACGCCTATACCAGGACGGCGGTGACAGGCCGGGCCGGCTTCACCCACATCTTCAACGATGAGTTGAGCGGGCGCATTTTCGCCAATGCGTCGCGCGCGCGGTTCGACGATGATTTTTTCGGCAAGCGCGATTTTCTCACCATCGGCCTGCTCGGCGGCCTTATTTATGACAGCCGCAACAATCCGGCCGACGCCACGAAAGGCTATTTTCTCGAAGGCGTCATCGAGCCGTTCTATGAGCTCGAATACGGCAACTTTGCCACCAGGCTCACCGCCGAAGGGCGCACTTATTACGGCTTCGGCGAGGATGACCGTGTCGTCCTGGCGGGACGGTTGAAGCTCGGCGCGCTGGCCGGAGCGTCGATTGCGGAATTGCCGCCCGACAAATTGTTCTTCGCCGGCGGCGGCGGGTCGGTGCGCGGCTACGGATACCGCAATATCGGCGTTGTCACCTCCACCGGCGATGTCATCGGCGGCCGGTCGCTGATCGAGACATCGGGCGAAATCCGCGTGCGTGCGACCGAATCCATCGGCGTCGTGGGTTTTGTCGATGCCGGCTATGTCGGGGAAGACACCTTCCCGGATTTTTCCGAGGAAATGCGGGTCGGTGTCGGCGGCGGCCTGCGCTATCAGACCGGTCTGGGACCCATCCGTTTCGATGTCGCCGTTCCGATGAACCGTCGCTCCGGCGACCCGAGTGTGGCATTCTATGTTGGCATAGGACAGGCGTTTTGACCCGGTTGCTCGCTATCATAGCCTTCTTGCTGTTCGCGTTTCCCGCTTTTGCACAGGATAATGCGGAAGAGGAGAAGTCGTATTTCCTTTCCTTCGTGGAAGACAAGCTTTCCGCGCCCAACCGTCAGATCAGCATTTCCAATATCCAGGGCGTCCTATCTTCGGAAGCTTCCATCGGCTCGATCACCATTGCCGATCGCCAGGGCGTGTGGCTGCGCATCACCAATGCCCGTATTGTATGGAGCCGCACGGCTTTGCTGACCGGGCGGCTCAGCATCCAGACGCTCGCCGCGGACCGCGTCGATGTGATTCGCAAGCCCCTGCCGGACGACAGCCTGCCGAATCCGGAATCGAGCAGCTTCAGCCTGCCGGAATTGCCGCTGGCCGTCATTCTCGATGAACTGAATATCGCCCATCTGACATTCGGCCAGTCGGTCTTCGGCCTTGCGTCGGAATTGTCTGCCACCGGCAGGCTGCGGCTCGAGGACGGCTCGCTCGATTCCGCATTTCAGATCCAGCGGCTCGATGGACCGGGCGGACAGCTCCAGCTGACTGCCGCCTATGCCAACCAGACGCGCAACCTCAATCTGGATTTGAAGCTTTCCGAGCCGGCGAATGGTATCGTCGCCAATCTTTTGAAGATCGAAGGGCGTCCGCCCGTCGATCTCGCGGTGACCGGCTCCGGTCCCCTGGACGATCTCGATCTCGATCTCACGTTGGACGCGGCGGGAAATCGCGTGCTGACCGGCCTGCTCAGCCTCGACCGGCAGAATGACGGCCTGGGCTTCCGGACCGATTTCCGTGGCCCCATCGCGGTCCTGGTGCCGCCCGTCTTCCGGGATTTCTTCGGCGCCCAGACGACGCTCGCCGCCAATGGCCTCGTCAAGGATGTGGGCGGCGTCCGGGTGGATAATATTGATCTGACGAGCGCGGCGCTGAACCTCACCGCCTCCGCCGAAACGGGGTCCGATAACTTCCTCAACCGTTTGCGGATCGATGCGCGGGTTGCGGATCCCTCAGGCAAAAGGGTGGTATTGCCGGTATCCGGCGGTCAGACGACTGTGGACAACGCAGCTCTCCAGGTCGCTTTCGGCGACCGGCCCACCAATGACTGGACGGGCTCGCTCGACATTGTCGGCCTCAACACCAGCAATTTCGCTTCCAGGGCGGTCTCGCTGAAAATGGGCGGTGTCGCGGAAAATCTCGCCCTGCCTGCGACACGCCACATCACCTTCAATGTGAATGGTGACGTATCGGGCATCACCTCGCCGCGCGAGGACATCGCGGAGGCGTTGGGCGACCGCATCGCGCTCGCCATCGATGGGCTGTGGCGGGCCGGCACGCCCATACATCTCGAAAAGGCGGAGATCACCGGAAACGGCCTCACTGCCGGCCTGAAGGGCGATATCGCCGATTACGCCTTCAATGGGGATATCGCCGTCAAGGCGGAGAGCATTGCGCCCTTCTCCTCGCTTGCCGGACGCGATCTTGCCGGTCGTCTCGACTTGAAGGCCAATGGCACGGTTCGTCCTCTCTCCGGCGCCTTTGATCTCTCGCTAGACGGCAATGCCACCGGCATGCGGACCGGCACCGATATCGTTGACCGCATCATCGCCGGCGAGACGCGCATCAGTGGCGGTGTCGCGCGCAGCGAAGCCGGTCTCACCGCCCGCAATTTCCGCATCGGCAATCCCCAGAGTGAAATCACCGCCAATGGCACGTTCTCCTCGAAGTCGGCGGATTTCGATTTTGACGTCAATCTCGCCGATCTGGTGCTGCTTTCCGAGAAAGCCTCGGGCAGACTGACGGTGAACGGCAGCGCCAAGGGGCAGGATGATGTGATCGCACTGGCGCTCAAGGCGGACGTGCCGCAGGGAACGCTAGTCGGACGCAGGCTTTCGGACGCCGCCGTCAATTTCAACGGAGCGCTCGACAAGGGTAATCTGAGCGGCCAGCTCCAGGGGCTGGCCTTCCTCAATGGCGAGCGTGTCGATCTCTCGACCCTGCTTGCGGTTGTCGGCGGGGAGAGGCGTCTGAGTGATCTTTCCTTCACCGCCGGCGGCACCCGCATTTCCGGCGGCGTGACGCAGACGGCCGCGGGCCTTTACCAGGGCAGGCTTTCGCTCGACGCGACCGACGTTTCCACCGCCGCCGCCCTGCTTCTCATGGAGGCATCAGGCACGGCCAAGGCCGATATCAGTCTTGAACATGCAGACGGCCGCCAGAATGCGGATGTCCAGGCTTCCATCCGCGATCTGAAAACCAATGGAACCAGCGTCGGAGCGGCGGATATCGCGGCGAATCTGCGCGACATCTTCAATGTTCCCTCGGCAGACGGCACGGTCACCGGCCGCAATATCGCGATCGCCGGGCAGATGCTGGATAGCCTCGAGGCCAGGGCCACGCAGACCGGCTCGAAAACGGATTTCACCGCAAATTCGGTGCTGAAGAATGGAACGACTGCCGCCGTACAGGGCTCGCTGGAGCCGCAGAATGGCGGCTATCTGCTCTCTCTCGGCTCGGCTGATCTGCGGCAGGGCGGGCTTGCCGCCCATCTCGTCCAGCCCGCCACGATCAATGTGCAGGGCTCCAATATCTCCTTTGGTGACATCCTTCTCGATGTCGGCAATGGTCGGGTCAATCTGCGCGGCGAGATCGCCGAGGCGCTCAACCTTTCGGTCGGCATCCGGGATCTGCCGCTGGCGATCGCCAATACCGTGCGTCCGGATCTGGGGCTCGGCGGAACCGTCAACGGCACCGCCAGCATCACCGGCACGCGCGACAAGCCCGATGTGGCCTTCGATCTCAACGCGCGCTCGGTGACAGCGGCGCAATTGAGGCAGGCGGGGATCGACGCGCTGCAGCTCGAAGCCCGGGGAACCTCGACCGCCGATCGGCTGAATGTCGATAGCCGGGTGACCGGCTCCAATGGCCTTGATGCACGGGTCTCGGGCGGTGTGCCGCTTGGGCAGCAGGGCGATCTGGCGCTCGACGTCAATCTGGCGCGCCTGCCGCTTGCAGCCCTCAATGGCGTCGCCAAGGGCCAGGACCTGGCGGGAACGGTTTCTGGCACCGCCCGCGTCACCGGTCCGCTGCGCAATCCGGCGGCGGAGTTCAACGTGAACGGCACCGGGCTTGCCGCAAAGCCATTGCGCGACAATGGTCTGGCGCCGCTCACGCTTCGCGCAGCGGGTCGCTACGCCGATAACGCGGTCAATCTTTCCTCCGTCAATATCGACGGCCCGCAAGGCCTGACCGTATCGGGGAGCGGCCATGTGCCGTTCTCCGGCTCCGGATTGGGCGTCGACGTGACCGGCAGCGTGCCGCTCGCGCTCGCCAATCGTTTCCTCGCCGATCGGGGCGGGCAGGTATCGGGAACGCTTTCGCTGACCGCCAACGTCTCGGGCAGTTTCGACAGGCCGGCAATCCGCGGCATGTTCTCGACCAGCGGCGCACGGCTGATCGATCCGGAAACCAATGTGCAACTGCAGAACATCAATGTCACGGGCAGCATGGACGGGCAGGCGGTGACCATACGCTCGGCCACGGCTGGGCTTTCCACCGGCGGCTCGATCAGCGCGAACGGCACGATTTCCACCGATGCCGCTGCCAATTTCCCGGCCGATATCCGCATCACCTTCAATCGTGCCCGCTATGCGGACGGCCATCTCATCGTGGCGACCGTCAATGGCGGCCTCGCCATTACGGGACCGCTCCTGCGCGATCCCCTGATATCGGGCCGCATCGATGTTGAGCGGGCGGAGATTTCCGTGCCGGAAAGCCTCGGCGGCGGGGCGGCCGATATCGATGTGAAGCATATCCACACGCCGCCGGCCGTTGAGCGCACGCTGGAACGGGCCAGGGTGGAAACCCGTGGCGTTCCCACGCCTACCGCGCGCCCAAGCGTCGTGCGGCTGGACGTTGAGGTCAATGCGCCGAACAGGATCTTCGTGCGCGGTCGTGGTCTTGATACGGAACTGGGCGGCCAGGTGCGCTTGACCGGTCCGGTCACCAATATCCGCCCCGTCGGCGCTTTCGATCTGCGTCGCGGGCGGCTCAGCATCCTTGGCCAGCGCATTACCTTCGATGAAGGCCAAGTGACGCTCGTCGGGGATCTCAACCCGCAGCTCAATTTCGTCGCGCGGGCAGAAAGAAGCGATATCGTCGTGCTCATCACCGTATCAGGCACGGTGGACGATCTCGACATCGTCTTCTCCTCGCAGCCCGAACTGCCGCAGGACGAGGTCCTGGCGCGGCTGATCTTCGACCGCTCGATCAGTGAATTGTCGGCCTTCCAGATCGCCCAGCTTGCAGCCGCCGCGGCAGAGCTGGCGGGCGGCAAGAACACCTCGCTTCTGGGTGCCCTTCGGAGCGGCACCGGCCTCGATGATCTCGATATCGTCACCGACTCGAAGGGCAATGCCGGCGTGCGCGCCGGGCGCTATATCCGCGACAATGTCTATCTCGGCGTGGAGGCGGGGTCGGGTGGCAACACCAAAGCCACCATCAATCTCGATATTACAAAGAATTTGAAGGCCAAGGGCGGACTCGGCACTAGCGATTCCAGCATCGGCCTCTTCTATGAAAAGGATTATTGATCGCGGGCCGCATCTTCTGATGCTTCACCCTACCGGGCACATAACGCGCTGATTGCAGCTTAACCCTTCATCAACCATGATGCTGCAATGTCGTCCCATTGCTTCAGCTTGGGGTCGTTAGAAACATCAATGTCGAATCAACCAGATCACTTGAACCGCCGTGGGTTCATCCTCGGCGCCGGTGCAACGGCGCTCGCCGGCGCGGCGGGCTGCTCGCAGTCCATGGACATGTCGGCCCTGCAGATGAATATCGATCCCATGCCAACGGGAGCGATCCGCCCGCAGATCAGCGTCGACAAGGCGGTCACCACCCCCGACGTGATGTATGCGGCGGTGCAGGAAGGCCCTTATTCGCTGCCGGCCATTCCCTATGACAAAGTGCCCAAGCAGTTCCGCCGCCAGATCGTTCCCGATCCCACGGGCGAGGCGCCGGGCACCATCGTCGTCAGCCTCAAGGACCGCTTCCTCTATCTGGTTCAGCCTGGCGGCGATGCGCTCCGCTATGGCGTCGGTATCGGCAAGGAAGGGTTTTTGTGGTCCGGTCGCGCCAACATCCAGTACAAGAAGGCATGGCCGCGCTGGACGCCGCCGCCGGAAATGATCCAGCGCAAGCCCGAACTGATCAAATATCAGGGTGGTATGGAGGGTGGGCCGGAGAACCCCCTCGGCGCACGCGCGCTCTATATCTTCAAGAACGGCGCTGATACCGGATACCGCATCCACGGTTCACCGGAATGGTGGTCGATCGGCCAGTCGATGTCGTCGGGCTGCGTCCGCCTCATCAATCAGGATATCATCGATCTCTATAATCGCGTCCCCGGCAAGGCGCAGGTGGTGGTGGGCTGATCAGGCTTTCCGGGAAAGAGTGAGGCCCGGACGGGTGATTGCGGGGGCAATGGATCCGAGCCTCGTGCGGACCCGAAGGTCAGCAACTTCTAACGCACGGATCGCGTATTTGTTCCGCTCACGGGACGAGATAATGCTGTGGCCATTCCTTTTCGGGGATAACGCTGCCGATCGCATATTGAAATGACAGCACCTTCAGATGGTCGGGCGATGTCTTGCAGCTGAAGGAAAGGCGAAACCATTTGCCGTTGCTGCGGAATGCCGCCCCCGAGGCGCGGATGGAATTAGTCCCCACAATCGGGTCGCTATAGGCATAGGCGAGCACCTTGTCCGGCGAAAATCGGGAAGGATCGTCCCGGATCCGTTCCATGGCCTCCACATCGCACCTTTGTTCGAGACGCGTTGCCGGATCGAGCTCCATCAGCTGCTTGACGACGGAACCGCTCATGGCCACTCCCGGCAGAGCCGTTGATGCCAGAATGAACGGGGCGATGAGCAATGCCTTCATCTTGGTCTCGTGCTTCTGATGTGTCGGAAAACTGCAGCCGCTCTATCAGCGAGGAATGGGACCAGAATAAGAATTGCGCCGGTAACTGCCTGCAATTTTTCCAGCGGTTACGCGGCGAATGGCCGTTGGATGCCTTCGGCATAGGTTCGGTTTCTTCCGGCTTTCTTGGCCGCATAAAGGATCTCGTCGGCGCGCTTGACCGCCGCCCACAGATCCTCGTTCTTGCGATATCTGGTGATACCGAAAGTGCAGGTGATGATCTGGTCTGAATCGACCTGATCGAAATGCCGGTTCTGGACGGCCTTGCGGATGCGCTCGGCGAAGAGATAAGCGTTCTCTACCGTCATGCCCCCCAGCACGATGACGAATTCCTCGCCGCCGATCCGGGCGACGAGATCGGTGGAGCGGACGGATTTCCGCAGCACATCGGCGAAATTCACCAGCACGGCATCCCCAACGGCGTGGCCGTAGGTATCGTTGATGCTTTTGAAATAATCAAGATCACAGACGATGACGCTCACCGGCGCCTGGCTGCTCCTTGCCAGAAGCCGTAACATCTCGCCGTCGAGCCCCCTGCGGTTCAACGCGCCGGTGAGCGGGTCGTTATCACGCTCGCTGCGCAGCCCCATGATGATGTCAGCCCCTGAAACCGTGAGCAGACCCAGGCCCACCGCGGCGCCTAGTATGGCGACGGAAATCTTGCTCCAGTTCCAGAAACTGCTGGCGGCGAAATTGCTCAGCAGGGCGGTGCTGGGGAGATTGTAGATCGCCGCTACGGACCCCACGGTCAGCAGCGTGCGCAGGAAGAAATGCAGCGCCAGCGCCACCACGAGCCAGAAGAGAATCCTGTCGGTGACGGTTCCATACCGCAGGAAACGCGCCCGTCCCGCAAGTGCCAGGAAGATGGCGCCCATCCCGAAATTCAGGAGATAGATGCGAACGATGAGGTTCTTGTCGATATACTGGAAATAGAACAGGGGCACGAGAATCGCCAGAAGGGCGACCGGATAGAACGATACCGGGAAATCCTGGCCCGAGCGTGCCAGAACGCCTTTGACCAATATCAGGCACGCGCCGATATAGAGTGTGCCGGAAATCATTGCATTATACCCGCCATCGGGCGGCAGATGCGCGACCTGCGAGAACAGAGCCATGCTGAAGACCAGGAAGCCCGCACCGTAGATCAGCAGGTAATTGCATTTGTGATCGGGTACCGCGATCCGGCACGCGCCCCAGATTCCGCAGAACGTCAGTGCGAAGAGTGCCAGCAATGCGGATGGGACGAATGTCATGGGTTCATGCACGCGAGAAAATCAGCGGTACGGGAACCGCCGGGACTATGTCCGAAACCAATGGTGTGAATACCCTATGCCCGATACACCTGAAACTGCCCATCACCGCGTGTCGTGGAGAATGCCCCAGATCGTTGCGGATATCGTATGCAGTCGTTCTCTTCATAAGCGCGGCAGTCTCCCAACACCCTGATGTCGGCGAGACTAGCACATTTGCCGGCATTGCGCCCGGATCGGGGACGGTACCGGCCGAAAATCGAGATGATTTTCATGAAAGCTAATGTAGGGATCCCATATAGGTAAATTCAATAGATATGCGTTCATAGGACGCATAGCGCAAAGGCCGGAAAAATATCTCCCGGCCTTCGTTGTTTCGTCAGGGCGGCAATCGTGCCGAGCCGGCTATTCCGCCGCGATTTTAAAAACCTGCTTGGAGTGGCCCTCCGCTGGCAAGGCGGATGCGATATGACCCGCCACGATTTCCGCCGTCGCCGCCGAGAGCGTCCAGCCGAGATGGCCGTGGCCGGTATTATAAAAGACGCGGGAGTGCTTGCCCGATCCGACGCGCGGCATCATATCAGGCATCATCGGCCGCAATCCGGCCCAGGGAACGGTGCTCGACGTGTTCATGCCGGGGAAGAGATCGGAGCTCCAGTCGATGAGCGGCTTGATCCGGTCGTAGCGGATATCGCGGTTCTCGCCGTTGAATTCCGCCGTGCCGGCGACGCGCAGCCGGTCGGCGCCGAGGCGGCTGGTCACGATCTTGGCGTCGTCGTCGAGCAGGCTCACCCAGGGTGCGGCCTCCTGGCTCTGACGGTCGTTGAGATTGATCGTGATCGAATAGCCTTTCACCGGGTAGATGTTGACCCGGTCACCGAGTTGCGCGGCGAATTTGCGGCTGGCGACGCCGGCGCACACCACGATGCCATCGAAGCGCACCTTGTCGGTCTTCGCGTTCTCGCCTTCGGGCGTAACCTCGCCCCATTCGACGGTGACGCCGTCATCGGCGTGCGTCAGCTGCCTGACATCGGCATTGGTGATGATGGTGACGCCCCGCTTGAGGCAGGCATCCGCCAGGCCGCGGGTGAATTTGTGGATGTCACCGGTGGAATCGGAAGGCGTGAAGAAGCCGCCGTAAAGCGGTCCGGTCAGCGCCGGCTCGATATTGCGTATCTCCGCTGCCGCAACGGGATTGCGTTCCAGTCCGCCCGCCGCCAGCAATTTGTTGACGCGCGCGGCGTGGTCGTAGCCCGCCCTGGTGCGGTAGATATGCAGGATGCCGCGGCGCTCCAGGTCGAAATCGATCTTCTCTTCCTCGGCGATGGCGAAGAGATATTTGCGCGCTTCGATGGCGAGCTTCGTGGTGGCAATCGTGTTCTTCTCGTAGTTGGGGATGTTCATGACGAACTCGGCCATCCACGAATATTTGTGCCAGGAAGGCATCGGGTTCATCAGGAGTGGCGCATCCTTGCGGAACATCCACTTGATGCCTTTCATCACGGTCGCCCAGCTGTTCCAGACCTCGGCATTGGAGGCCGACAGCTGGCCGCCATTGGCGAAGGAGGTTTCCATCGCCGCATAACGGTTGCGGTCGAAGACGGTTACCTGGTAGCCCTGGCGGGAGAGCGAATATGCGGTGGTGATGCCGGTGATTCCGGCTCCGATAACTGCAATGCGGGTCATAACTAGTTCCTTGCGACACCGGGTTTCTGCCTTGCCGCCCCACGGGCAGCGACGAAACCCCATCTGTCACGGAACCTGAGAGCTTGGCCCGGAGCGGATGGCCAGGTGTTCGTCACCTATGTCCCAACCGCCAACTCCGGCAGACCTCGCGGTACTGACCGGATTGGGCTTTCTCCTTCGGTGGGCGCCGCATCGATCAGGATGCGGGAGGCCACTCTCCAGATGTTCTAAACCATTCTGGTCCTTTTGCCTGAGAGTTTCCGGGGCGGTTGCTCCGTCGGCGCCGGATTTTACCGGTCTCTCCCAGATGGTCTTAACGAACACGCTGATCATATCGCAGTTGCGAAGGCCATACAACTGTCTTGATGTGAGGGCGACGCTTTCGTTGTTGATTGCGACATCGCCCGGCGGGTGGAGAACCGGTCTTGATTTCCCCGCCGCAAGGGTGTTTTGGTGCGCTCTATGTGATCGGTGTCCGATCGATGCCGAACGGCCCCCGCAAATGGAGAAGAATGATGAAGCCGGTTTTTCTGCAGCTGCAGTGCGCTCCTGGCAAGACTTATGAAGTCGCCGATGCCCTGTTCGAGCGCGAGATCGTCTCCGAGCTTTATTCCACGAGCGGGGAATTCGATCTTCTGATGAAGATCTATATCAAGGAAGACCAGGATATCGGCAAGTTCATCAACGAAAATATCCTCGATATCCCGGGCATCGTCCGCTCGTTGACGACGCTTACCTTCACCGCATTCTGAGTTGCTTGCGCTAATCCTTCTTAAGGATTGATTTACCACAATCGGCTCATATTCGAACGATTGCGGAACCTCCGCCAGAGGAACGCATTGTCTGTTCGACCGGACCAGCGGAATATCGCCGCGTCGGTATGGATGAGGATCAGAGCGGCGGAAACCGCTCCACTGGCTGGGTAGGCATTATGGACAATCTCGAGCGCAAGCGGGTTCTCGTTGTCGAGGACGAGGTGTTCGTCGCGCTCGACATGGCGGCGACGATCGAGGATGCGAACGGCACCGTGGTCGGGCCCGTCGCTACCGTCCGCCAAGCCCTCGATCTTCTGGAGCAGGATCACGTCGATGCGGCCATTCTCGATGTCAACCTGCCTGACGGGGATATCGAGCCGATCGTCGATGCGCTTTCCGATCAGCACACCTTCATGGTGATCTATACCGGGGGCGGACTGCCAGAAAGTCTCGCCAGACGCTATCCGGAACTGCCTGTCTTCCATAAGCCGACGCCGCCATCCGTGCTCACCCACACCCTCGCTTCCGCGCTGCTGCATCACACCGGGTGATCAATCCGACTCTTGCAACTTCGCCGTCGATATGCGCTTCTCCTCATCGTCTGGTGTCCGTCGTGAGGCGGAAGAATCGGAAATCCGGTGAAAGACCGGAACGTGCCCAACGCTGTGAATGGTGATGGCCGCGCATGATGCCACTGGAGAAATCCGGGAAGGCGTGCGAGCCAGGTGATCCTCAGTCAGAAGACCGGCCAGACAGGATGGCTCGTGCCGCGCGGACGGCGGCAGGAGCGCTGACGTCCGGTCCCGCAAGCGGGCCGGCGAAGCCATTGTTGGGGATCGAACAATGCTTGATAAGCCAGATACGGAAACCTTCGGCGAAGCCGCGGCCTTCACGGAAGAGGAGCGCGCGGCAATCTACAAGGCGATTTATACCCGCCGCGACGTGCGCGACGAGTTCCTGGCCACTCCCGTTGCGGATGATGTCTTGAAGCGGCTGCTCGACGCGGCGCATCATGCCCCTTCCGTCGGCTTCATGCAGCCGTGGAATTTCATCGTCATTCGCGATGAGAACCGCCGTGCGCATATCCATTCGCTTTTCGCAAAAGCCAATGAAGAGGCGGTGGCGATGTTTCCGCTCGAGCGGCAGGCGCTCTACCGCTCGCTCAAGCTGGAGGGTATCCGCAAGGCGCCGGTCAATCTCTGCATCACCTGCGACCGCACGCGCGGCGGCAAGGTGGTGCTGGGGCGCACCCACAACCCGCAGATGGATCTCTACAGCACCGTCTGCGCCGTGCAGAACCTCTGGCTTGCCGCCCGCGCGGAAGGCATCGGCGTCGGCTGGGTCAGCATCCTGCATGACGATTCCCTGCGCCAGGCGCTTTCGATCCCTGAGCATGTCGAGATCATCGCCTATCTCTGCCTCGGCTATGTCGACCAGCTCTATCACAGGCCCGAACTGGAGGTGAAAGGCTGGCGCCGTCGTCTGCCCCTGGAAGAGCTGATCTTCGAGGAAGAGTGGCAACCGAAATGAAAGAAATCCGCCTGTAGGTTCGGCTCGTTGCAACGGGAAACAGGGCGGATGCAAGCGCAAAGACGAAAAAATCATGCGGATTTCGCGTCGATTCTGAGCGAAATCGAGCGTCAATCTGCCGAATCTTCCGAAAATCTGCGTCCGGTTTCCTTCGATTTTCTCGACGGTTTGCTCCATCTCGGCACCACCTATGGAATGGACCGCCGGCCCGATTTCGTTCTGTTCGAGCCCGAAACCGAAGCCGAACTGCCGCTTCCGAGCGCCGATCCGGATGAAATCGCGCAAGAATTGCAGCTGTCGTCAGGCATGTCTCCCGCCGATCTCGCGCAAATCCGCCGCCGCTTTGCCGCGCGAAACCATCCCGACCGGGTGGCGCCGCATTTGCGCGAGCGGGCGTCCGATCGCATGAAGATTGCCAATGCGCTGATCGACCGGGCACTCGCAGGCACGGGATCACACGAAATTTAGTTTCGTCTTGACCCTGTTCTTTTGCTTTATATTGCTTCTGTGTTAGAGCATGTCCCTCAAAGCGCTGCCTATGGGGCAATTTGCGCTTTGCGCAGCCTGACCTACATAAGTAAGACCGTCCACCAGGACCTGAAACCGAGATTATTCCGGCAAGGATTGCACGAAATGCCCGCTTATCGTTCACGTACCACCACCCACGGCCGCAATATGGCCGGTGCGCGCGGCCTTTGGCGCGCTACAGGCATGAAGGATACGGATTTCGGCAAGCCGATTATCGCGGTGGTGAACTCGTTCACCCAGTTCGTGCCGGGCCATGTGCACCTGAAGGATCTGGGCCAGCTCGTCGCCCGCGAGATAGAGAGCGCCGGCGGCGTCGCCAAGGAGTTCAACACCATCGCGGTCGATGACGGCATCGCCATGGGCCATGACGGCATGCTCTATTCGCTGCCATCGCGCGAGATCATCGCCGACTCTGTCGAATACATGGTCAACGCCCATTGCGCCGACGCCATGGTCTGCATCTCCAATTGCGACAAGATCACGCCCGGCATGCTGATGGCGGCGCTGCGGCTCAACATTCCCGTTGTCTTCGTCTCCGGCGGCCCCATGGAAGCCGGCAAGGTCGTCTGGGACGATCAGGTGAAGAAGCTCGATCTGGTCGATGCCATGATCGCCGCCGCCGACGATCATTATACCGACGAGCAGGTCAAGGTCATCGAGCGTTCCGCCTGCCCGACCTGCGGTTCCTGCTCCGGCATGTTCACCGCCAATTCGATGAACTGCCTGACGGAAGCCCTGGGCCTCTCACTGCCGGGCAATGGCTCGACGCTCGCCACGCACGCAGACCGCAAGCGGCTTTTCGTGGAGGCCGGGCATCTGATCGTCGATTTGGCCCGCCGTTATTACGAGCAGGACGATGAAAGCGTGCTGCCGCGTTCGATCGCCAGCTTCGCGGCTTTCGAAAACGCCATGACGCTTGATATCGCCATGGGCGGCTCGACCAACACGGTCCTGCATCTCCTCGCCGCCGCGCATGAGGGTGAGGTCGACTTCACCATGTCGGATATCGACCGTCTGTCGCGCCGTGTCCCCGTGCTCTGCAAGGTCGCGCCCGCTGTCGCCAACGTCCACATGGAAGACGTCCATAACGCCGGCGGCATCATGGGCATTCTGGGGGAGCTCGACCGTGCCGGGCTTCTGAACACGTCGGTCGGTTCCGTTCATGCCGAAACGCTGGGCGATGCGCTCGATCGCTGGGATGTGAAGCGCACCGAGAACAAATCGGTACATGATTTCTATCGTGCCGCTCCCGGCGGCGTGCCGACGCAGGTCGCCTTCAGCCAGGACCGCCGCTTCGATAGCGTCGATCTCGACCGCGAGAAGGGCGTCATCCGCGATGTCGAGCACGCCTATTCCAAGGATGGCGGCCTTGCCGTACTCTATGGCAATCTGGCCGAGGACGGCTGCATCGTGAAGACTGCCGGCGTCGATGAATCGATCCTGAAATTCTCCGGCCCGGCCCGCATCTTCGAAAGCCAGGATTCGGCGGTGCTCGGCATTCTCAACGGCAAGATCGCGCCTGGCGACATCGTGCTCATCCGCTATGAAGGCCCGCGCGGCGGTCCCGGCATGCAGGAGATGCTCTATCCGACGAGCTATCTCAAGTCGAAGGGCCTCGGCAAGGCCTGCGCGCTCATCACCGACGGCCGCTTCTCCGGTGGCTCGTCCGGCCTTTCCATCGGCCATGTCTCGCCGGAAGCGGCGGAAGGCGGCACGATCGGGCTGGTCGAGGAAGGCGATATCATCGAGATCGATATCCCCAACCGCAAGATCCATCTGGCGGTGGACGATGCCGAACTCGCCCGCCGCCGCGAGGCGATGGAGGCGAAGGGTGCCGATGCCTGGAAGCCTACCGAGCAGCGCAAGCGCAAGGTGACGACGGCGCTGCGCGCCTACGCCGCCATGGCCACGAGTGCGGCCAAGGGCGCGGTGCGGCAGGTGCCTTGATTGGCTTAGAGCGGTCCCGTCGTAATGGGACCGCATACTTTGCAAGGGCTGGTTTTGTGGCTGTGTCGCCTCTCCCCTGCTTTGCCGGGAGGGGCGAAATTTTCTAGACTAGCCTCAGCCCCTGCGGTCGCGGGCGGCCAGGGTGCGCAGGCGCAGCGCGTTGAGCTTGATGAAGCCGGCGGCGTCCTTCTGGTCATAGGCGCCCTGGTCGTCCTCGAAGGTGACGAGCTTGTCGGAATAGAGCGACTTCGGCGATTCCCGGCCGATCACCATGACATTGCCCTTGTAGAGCTTCAGCGTCACTTCGCCCTCGACATTCTCCTGGCTTTTGTCGATCGCCGCCTGCAGCATCTCGCGCTCCGGCGAGAACCAGAAGCCGTAATAGATGAGCTCGGCATAGCGCGGCATCAGCTCGTCCTTCAAATGCGCCGCGCCGCGGTCGAGCGTGATGGACTCGATGGCGCGGTGGGCGGCGAGCAGGATCGTGCCGCCGGGCGTCTCATAGACGCCGCGCGATTTCATGCCGACGAAGCGGTTTTCGACAAGATCCAGACGGCCGATGCCGTTGTCGCGGCCATAGTCGTTGAGCTTGGCCAGCAGCGTTGCGGGCGAAAGCCGCTCGCCATTGATGGAAACGGCATCACCTTTCTCGAAGCCGATCCTGATGATGGTCGCCTTGTCAGGCGCATCCTCGGGCGAAATGGTGCGCATATGCACATATTCCGGCGCGGCCTCGGCCGGATCTTCCAGCACCTTGCCCTCGGAAGAGGAGTGCAGCAGATTGGCGTCGACGGAGAAGGGCGCCTCGCCTTGTCTGTCCTTGGCCACTGGGATCTGGTGCTTCTCGGCGAATTCAAGCAGCTCTGTGCGGCTCTTGAACGCCCAGTCGCGCCAGGGCGCGATGATCTTGATATCGGGGTTCAGCGCATAGGCCGAAAGCTCGAAGCGCACCTGATCGTTGCCCTTGCCGGTCGCGCCATGAGCAATCGCATCGGCGCCGGTCTTCTTGGCGATCTCGATCAAGTGCTTGGAGATGAGCGGGCGGGCGATCGACGTGCCGAGCAGATAGACGCCCTCATAGACGGCATTGGCGCGGAACATCGGGAAGACGAAATCACGCACGAATTCCTCGCGCACATCCTCGATGAAGATTTCCTTGATGCCCAGCATCTCTGCCTTTTTGCGGGCCGGCTCCAGCTCTTCGCCCTGGCCGAGATCGGCGGTGAAGGTGACGACCTCCGCACCGAGTTCGGTCTGCAGCCATTTCAGGATGATCGAGGTGTCGAGGCCGCCGGAATAGGCGAGCACGACCTTCTTGACGTCTTTCCACTTGTTCATGTTCTTGTCCGGTAAGATGGGCCGATGAAAGGGGTGTGACGGGTCTTTTACCAGTTGAGCGCCCGCACGCAAGCGACATGGCGACGGACGGGAAATTGAGCGCATAAAACCGATGGCGAAAAGCCGGAAAGCGCGTTAGTTTCCGCTCCTGTTTGCGGAGCATGAACCATGTCCTTCATTCCCGATTGGCCCGTCCTCGTCCAGTTTGCGATTGCAACCTTCATCCTGTCGATCACGCCGGGACCCGATATGACGCTCTTCGTCGGACGGGCGCTTTCCCACGGGCGTGCGGCGGGTTTCGCCTGTCTTGCCGGCGCCTGCACCGGCGTCGCCATCCACACATCCATGGTAGCCCTCGGCCTTTCGGCGCTGATCGTCGCCTCGCCTGAGGCGTTCCTGGTGCTCAAGATCGTCGGCGCCGGCTATCTCGTCTGGCTCGCGATCCAGGCGATCCGCAACGGTTCGGCCTTCTCGCCGGAGAAGAAGGGCGGAAACGCACAGGGCCTCTTCAGGAACTGGGCGACGGGGCTCGGCATCAACCTGCTCAATCCGAAGATCATCCTGTTCTTCATGACCTTCCTGCCGCAATTCGTGTCGGCCACCGATCCGCATGCGCCGGGCAAGCTCTTCTTCCTCGGGCTTTCCTTCATCCCGCTGTCGCTGCCCTTTACCGCGCCGATGATCCTCGCCGCCGACAAATTCGCCGGCCTCATGAAGAAGAACCCGACCGTGACGCGGATCACCGATTGGCTGTTCGCCGGCGTCTTTTCGGCATTCGCGATGAAGATCCTGATGACGCAGGCGAAGTGAGGTTTTAGCGCCTCGGCCCGGCGCCGCGTCCCGCTATGAGCCAATAGACAGAGCCGGCGATAATGCCGGCGGCGGCAGTCGTTCCCATGAAAAGCACGTAGTCCGAAGGCATGGCTTGGGTGTTCCGCACGAGGTTGTAACCGGCGATGCCGACGCCCATCAGCAGACCCGCGAGGCTGTAAAACAGCCAGTCCCGCCGGCGGGCGAATTCCGCCCACACGAGGATGAAAAGCGATGGGATAAACGTTCCGGTCGCCACGTAGAAGATCGTGAACGGCGTGGTGGTGAGGCTCGCCTGGAAAATGTTTTCGACGTCAGCCTGATCGGCGGGGCCGTGATTGGCAACGGCGAAGAGAAGCATGTTGATGACAAAGGCCGTGACGATGACCGCCGCGAGCCACGCCATAGAGGCCAGGATGAAGCGCCAGAGATAATAAAAAAAATCGCTCATGTTCCTACGCAAGCCCGGACGGAAAACCGGGGTCCACTTTTCCTGGACTTGCTCACGCCTCGCCGTGTCCCGCGATCATCATGGCTTCAAGCGCCAGGCGATCGGCCTTGCGCATGCGCTCGGATTCCGATTTGAGCTGGCCGCAGGCGGCGAGGATGTCGCGGCCGCGCGGCGTGCGGATCGGCGAGGCATAGCCGGCATTGTTGACGTAGTCGGCGAAGCGCTCGATCTGCTCCCAGTCGGAGCACTGATAGTTGGTGCCCGGCCAGGGATTGAACGGGATGAGGTTGATCTTGGCCGGGATGCCCTTGAGCAGGCGCACCAGCTCCTTGGCGTCGTCGAGGCTGTCGTTGACGTCCTTCAGCATCACATATTCGAAGGTGATGCGCCGGGCGTTGGAGAGGCCGGGATAGGCGCGGCAGGCCTTGATCAGTTCCTCGAGCGGGTATTTCTTGTTGATCGGCACCAGCATATCGCGCAGATCGTCGCGCACCGCGTGCAGCGAGATGGCAAGCATGACGCCGATCTCCTCGCCGGTGCGGTAGATCTCCGGCACCACGCCCGAAGTCGAGAGCGTGATGCGTCGCTTCGAGAGCGACAGGCCGTCGCCGTCGGAGGCGATGAGAAGCGCCTTCTTCACCTCCTCGAAATTATAGAGCGGTTCGCCCATGCCCATCATGACGATGTTCGTCACCTTGCGGCCTTCGGCGGGGACGATTGCGCCATCCGGCGTGTCCTTATCAGGAAAATCGCCGAGACGGTCGCGTGCGGTCAGGAGCTGGGCGAGGATTTCCTCGGCCGTCAGATTGCGCACCAGCTTCTGCGTGCCGGTGTGGCAGAAGGAGCAGGTGAGGGTGCAGCCGACCTGGCTCGAAATGCAGAGCGTGCCGCGCCCTTCCTCGGGGATGTAAACGGTCTCGATTTCAACGGGGCGTCCGGCTCCCCGCGCGGGAAACCGGAACAGCCATTTGCGTGTGCCGTCATTGGAAATCTGTTCGTCGACGATTTCCGGCCGCCCAATGGAAAAGTGCTGCGCCAGCAGCGCGCGCATGTCCTTGGAGATGTTGAGCATGTCGGCGAAGTCAGACACGCCGCGCACATAGAGCCAGTGCCACAATTGCGCGACGCGCATTTTGACCTGTCGCTCCGGTACGCCGATACCGCCCAAAGCTTCGCCCATCTCGGCGCGCGTCAGGCCGACCAGCGACGGCTTCGGCATAAGCGCCGCGCGGGCTTTTTCGCCAAGCACATCACGCGTGGCAGGAGTGGTCAGGTCAAACGAAATGGACATTGGCTTTCAGAGCTTGGTTTTCTGCGGTCAAGAAATTTTGGGATATATGGGCCCTTGCCCATCGCCGCGCCAGTCACAAGGCGCATTTCTGGCGCTCATAGCATGGAAAGCTGCCATAGTCACCTGTCGTAAGGGAGTAGGGGAATATGTTCTTGATAACATACTCCCCTATTCCCTTTGCAAAGCAAAAGGGCCGGAGTTTCCTCCAGCCCTCTCCGCCAAGCACTATGCAAATGCTTACTTACAATTCTGGATCGCCGACAGCGCCGCCGAAATGCCCTTGAGCGAATAGGTATAGCTGGTGTTGGTGCCGCGCTTGGAGACCGCCTTGACTGTCATGTCCGCGCCGGCACGCATAGCGGCGACGAGCTGCGGCTCCTCGGCTGCATTCTCCATCCAGCCCGACTTGCCGTTGATGAACATCGTGAAGCTGCGGTTGCCGACCGTGACCGTCACCTTGGAATCGGGACGCAGTTCGTAACCCGCCATGAATTGCGGTTCGAAACTGACATTCTGGCCGGGCTTCTGGCTCACCAGGAAGAAATTGTCGCCGTGATCCACATTGGCGGGCGTCTTCTGCGTCGGCACAGACAGGACATAGCAGACCTTGCCGTTGCCCGACTGGTAGCTGTACGCGCCCCACGCATTGAACTGGCTGATCTGGCTCGGGGTCTGCGCGAGTGCGGTGCCCGCCGTCCCAATGATGAACACAGAAGCCGCGACGATCGATTTTCCAAGCATGTTTCCTACCGGTTCTCTTTCGTTTGCTTCATACCCAAAACCCGGGATGGTGCCGCTTGCCGCGTCGCCCCCGCTCAGTTCCCCTTAATTTGACTTAATCTGGGTTACCAAACGGTGAAGTTTTGCGGAAGCGCCATGCTTTTCTCGATGAAAAACCCAAGCCTTGAAGCGTTACCCTTGAAAGGCAGTTCATCCAAAAGAAAGCGGCGAGAATGTGTTCCCTACGGCGTCCGTCCACTTGTGTTACCGTCCGGCGGCGACGCTGTCCGATTGCAGGGAAGTGTTGGCGCTACCGCGTGAAAGATCAATCGGATTCTTCAAGTGCCTTGCGGGCGGCCTCGCGATGAGCGGGCGTGATATGCGAACGGATGGCGGCAAGCGCGGTCATGAGAACAGCCACGTCGTCGGTGAAGCCGATTCCCAGAAGGATATCGGGAATGAAATCGAAAGGCAGCACGAAATAAGCGAGTGCCGCCAAAAGCGTGCCGCGCACGCGCATCGGCGTATGGGGATCGAGCGCGCAGTAATAGGCGGCGACCACCTCATCCATGAACGGTATGGAGCGGCCGGCCTTGCGGGCGGTCTTCCAGAACCCGGCGCGCACCCGCTCGGCCCGCTTCTTCTGCTGTTCTTCGCTGCCGGGTTCGAGAATTTCGCCTATCTTCACATCATCCATCACAATCATCTCCGGATGAAAACCGAATGGAAACATGGGGTGACGAAGCGGTGCGTGCAAGATGGAAGCATGAAACGCCGGGCATCGCCCGTTGCGCATCACGGCCTTTTCCGGCAAAGACCATTTCCCGATCCATCAGGAAAAACACGCCCGCACCATGCCCCGGACACGTCCCTCATCGGTCCTCTTCGTCTGCCTTGGCAATATCTGCCGCTCGCCGCTCGCCGAGGGCGTGATGATGGCCGTTCTCGGGGAGCGCGGCCGCGATAACGGCATCGTGATCGATTCGGCCGGGACCAATGGCTACCACACCGGCGAGGCGCCGGACCGCCGGTCGATCGCGGTGGCGGCGAAATACGGCCTCGACATTTCGGCGCAGCGCTGCCGCCAGCTCGAGCCGGCGGATTTCACGAAATTCGACCTGATCCTCGGTATGGACCGCGGTAATCTTGCCGCCATCCGGCGGCGCATGCCAGCCGGAGGCACGGCGGATATAGGCATGTTCTCGGCGATCGCGCTCGGCAAGGATATCGAGATCCCCGACCCCTATTATGGCGGGCCGGAGGATTTCGAGCAGGTCTACCGAATGATCCTGGCGGCTTCCCAGTCGTTGGCCGAAAGGTTCTGACGGCTGTGACGGGCATGGAGAGGCCACGCCTCCTCGACGATGTAAGGCCCGCCGCCGATCGAATCCCTTGACGACATCAGCACGAAACGGCCGACGCGGAAGGGCACCGTGGCGAAATTGCCGCGTGAGGAGAGATAGTGTGCCACATCCTCGACACGGGCGTTCTTGAGCCGGGCGAGCGTGACATGCGGGGTGAATTTCCGGGGGTCCGCAGGCAATCCCAGCCGCTGGCATATGCGCTCGATCTCCGCCTGCAGCGCGAAAAGATCGGGCGAAGGCGAAACACCCGCATAGATGCTGTGCGGCTTTTTCGAGCCGAAAGCACCAACACCGGAGAGATTCAGCATGAATTCCGGGCGACGGACGCGGTCGAGCGCGTTGGCGATCTCGTCGGCCACATGTCCTTCGATATCGCCGAAAAAGCGCAGGGTAATGTGGTAGTTTTCTACATCGATCCAGCGTGCGCCGATGAGGCCGCCCCGTAAAAGCGAGAGCGAAAGCGCGGCGTCGCGCGGAATTTCGAGGGCAGTGAAAAGACGCGGCATGAGCATCCTCCTCGAATCGTTCTACATCTCTAGCGAATCATCGAACGGGATCGAGAGCAAGCTGTTTATTCCCCGTTCCTTAAATACCGGTATCTATGTCCCCTCCTTTCTGACTTCCTGCAAAACTCTCTCGATAACAGGCAAAATGCCTTCCACCATCCGCGCGACGCCTTCGGGATTGGGATGCATCCCATCGTCGAGCAGCAGATTCTTCTGCGCCGCCACGCCGTCCAGAAAAAACGGATAAAGTCTCACTCCGTGTTTCTTGGTCAGGCGCGGATAGATCGCGTTGAACTTCGTGCCGTAGTCATTGCCCATGTTGGGCGGCGCCAGCATCCCCACAAGGATGACCGTGATGCCGCGCTCCTCGAGCCGGGTGAGCATCGCATCCAGATTCTTTTCCGTGATGTCGGGGGAAATGCCGCGCAGCGCATCATTTGCGCCGAGCTCCAGAATGACGATCTGCGTGCCATCGGGGACCGACCAGTCGAGCCGCGCAAGCCCGCCTGTCGTCGTATCGCCGGAAACACCGGCATTCTCTATGGCGACGTCATAGCCCTTCTCCTTCAGGGCCTGCTGGAGGCGGGCGGGAAAGGCGTCTTCGGGCGGCAACTGATAGCCGGCCATCAGGCTGTCGCCAAAGCCCACAATGCGCGTCGGCTCACCCTCGGTATTTGCGCTGATATTTTGCTGGTCGGCCTGCGCCATCGGCGCGACAATAAGACCCAGAAAAAAAACAAATGATGCGAGCGGTTTGAATCTCATCGACGGCAACCCATATCAAAAAATCCCTCGGGGAATTCAATTTGCGATATTCATATCATCACCATATAGGAAGCTCTGCCCGTGACAGAACCCGTAATCGCTCTCGATAACGTACATCTTACCCTCGGGAGCGGCGCTTCGACGGTTCACGTCCTCAAGGGCATGTCGCTCGAAATCGATGCGGGGCAGTCGGTCGGCATCGTCGGTCCGTCCGGCTCGGGCAAGTCGACGCTGCTCATGGTACTGGCCGGGCTGGAACGGATCGACAGCGGCACGGTCTCGGTGGCGGGAGCAAAACTCAACGCCATGAGCGAGGACCAGGCCGCCGCCTTCCGCGGCCGCAATATCGGCATCGTCTTCCAGTCCTTCCATCTGATCCCGAACATGACCGCGCTCGAAAACGCTGCCGTGCCGCTCGAACTTGCGGGCCATCCCGATGCTTTCGAAATCGCGGCGCGCGAACTGAAAGCCGTCGGGCTCGAACACCGGATGACGCATTATCCCGGCGAATTGTCGGGCGGCGAGCAGCAGCGCGTGGCAATCGCCCGTGCGCTGGCGCCCTCGCCGAAAATTCTCATAGCCGATGAGCCGACCGGCAATCTCGACACCGCTACCGGCCGCCAGATCGCCGATCTTCTGTTCCAGACACAGCGCGAATACGGGCTGACGCTGGTGCTCGTCACGCATGATTCCGCGCTCGCCGGACGCTGCGACCGCGAGATCCGGGTGCGCTCCGGGCGGATAGAAGCGGACGGATCGGACAAACCAGCCACCCCGCACATCGTCGCGGTGAACCCATGAGCGGCAGGGCTTTTCCCGGACTTGCTCTGGCCCTGCGCTTCGCCCTGCGCGAAATGCGCGGCGGGCTCTCCGGCTTCTACATTTTTCTTGCCTGCATCGCGCTCGGCGTGGCGGCAATCGGCGGCGTCAACTCCGTGGCGCAATCGGTCGGCGAAGGCATCGCCACGCAGGGACAGTCGATCCTCGGCGGCGACATGCGGTTCGAACTGAACCAGCGCGAGGCCTCTCCCGAGGAGCATGCATTCCTGGCCGCCCAGGGGCGTCTCGCGACAAGCGCCTCCATGCGATCGATGGTCCGCCTTTCAGACGGTTCGGATCAGGCTCTGGTCGAGGTCAAGGCCGTCGATGACGCCTATCCGCTCTTCGGCAATCTCGAAACCGCGCCGGCGATGCCGCACGATGCTCTCTTCGAGGAAAAGGACGGCGCCTACGGCGCGGCCGTGCCGCAGCTCCTCCTCGATCGGCTTGATCTCAAGCTCGGCGACCGGGTGGCCCTCGGGCAGACGACATTTGAGCTGCGCAGCGTCATCGTCAATGAACCGGACATGCTGTCGGGCGGCTTCGGTTTCGCGCCGCGTTTCATGGTCTCGCTCGACGGGCTTCGCGCATCGGGCCTGATCCAGCCGGGAAGCCTTGTGGAGCATGTCTATAAGTTCGCGCTGCCCGCCGGGACAAGCGATGCCGGCATCAGGGCCATCCAGACCGAGGCGGAACAGAAATTTCCGGAAGCTGGATGGAGCATCCGCACCCGCAGCAATGCCGCTCCCGCGCTTTCCGCCAATATCGAGCGCTTCTCGCAGTTCCTCACCCTCGTCGGCCTGACGGCGCTGATCGTCGGCGGGGTAGGTGTCGCCAATGCGGTGCGCGCCTATCTCGACGGCAAGCGGGGCGTCATCGCCACGTTCAAATCGCTCGGCGCGCCAGCCAATTTCGTGTTGCAGGTCTATCTCCTGCAGATCGTCATCATCGCCCTGATCGGCATCGCCATCGGTCTCGTCCTGGCGGCGGCGGCGCCCTATGCGGCAGCGGCGGCACTCGCCTCCTTCCTGCCGATCGCCGGCGCGGGCGGCGTCTATCCCGGCGCCCTGACGATGGCCACCATCTTCGGCCTGGTCACCACGCTGGCTTTCGCCATCCTGCCGCTCGGGCGCGCCCGCGACATTCCCGCCACGGCGCTTTTCCGCGAGCAGGGCTTCGACCAGCGCGGCTGGCCGCGTGCCGTCTATATAGCCATTGCCGGGGGGCTGATCCTGCTGCTTGCGGGCCTTGCCATCCATTTCGCCTATGACCGGATGATCGCCACGATCTTCATCGTGTCGACGGTTTTCGCCTTCCTGATCCTGCAGGCGGTCGCCCGCGGCGTGCAATGGCTGGCGCGGCGCTCACCTCGCGTCCGCTCGACGGCGCTCCGGCTCGCCATCGGCAACATCCACCGTCCCGGCGCGCTGACGCCCTCCGTGATCCTGTCGCTCGGGCTTGGACTGACGCTCCTGGTGGCGCTGGCGCTGATCGACGGCAATCTGCGCCGCCAGATCGCCCAGAGCATTCCCGAACGGGCGCCGAATTTCTTCTTCGTCGATATCCAGAGCACCGAGGTCGATCATTTCAAGCAACTGCTTCAGCAGGCCGCGCCCGACGGCAAGATTGTCAGCGCACCGATGCTGCGCGGGCGCATTGTCGCGCTCAACGGCATCGACGTCTCCAAGCTCACCATTCCGCCACAGGGCGCATGGGTGCTGCGCGGCGACCGCGGCATCACCTATGCGAAGAACATCCCGGAAAATTCGACGCTGACCCAAGGGCAATGGTGGCCGCAGGACTATTCCGGCGAGCCGCTCGTCTCCTTCTCGGCGCAGGAAGCCGGGGAACTGGGCCTCAAACTCGGGGATACCGTGACCGTCAACGTGCTCGGCCGCAACGTCACGGCAAAGATCGCCAACTTCCGGCAGGTCCAGTGGGAATCGCTCGCCATCAATTTCGTCATGGTGTTTTCACCCAATACTTTCGCCGGGGCGCCGCATGCATGGCTCGCCACGCTGACGGAGCCCGATGCGACGCCGGCGCGGGAAGCGGAAGTGCTGAAGAAGGTGACGCAGGCTTTCCCGGCCGTCACCTCGGTACGCGTCAAGGACGCCATCGATGTCGCCAACAATCTGGTCAGCCAGCTTGCGACCGCCATCCGTGCGGCAGCAGCGGTGGCGCTTGCCGCTTCCATCCTCGTGCTCGGCGGCGCACTGGCGGCGGGCAATCGCGCGCGCATCCATGATGCGGTGGTGCTGAAGACGCTCGGCGCCACGCGGCGCACTCTGATCAAGGCATTTTCGCTGGAATATCTGATGCTTGGGCTGGCAACGGCGGTCTTCGCGCTGCTCGCCGGCGGCATCGCCGGCTGGTATGTGGTGGCGCGCGTCATGCGGCTTCAGGCGCAGTTCCTGCCTGATGTGGCGCTGTCGACGGTGGTCATCGCGCTGGTGCTGACGGTCGGCTTCGGCCTTGCCGGTACATGGCGGGTGCTCGGCCACAAGGCGGCTCCCGTGCTGCGCAATCTATGACATAGATGTAATAATCCGCCCCAAGAATGGTTAACCCATTGGGCACAAAGGGAAATGCGTGAGTGGTCCGGAGCTGTGTCCGTGCGCTTTTTCGCCATGGGGTACTTGTGTCAAGCCCGATGAATCCCCATAATCTTGCGCAGGCATGCTGGGGTCCCGCCAGCGGCGCCTGGGGAGTGCCCCCGACACCGGACGGGACAACGCAAGAGGAAACAAATGGTTGACTATCGAAACATGCAAGCCCGAAGCCCGGCTGGCGTCCGCGTAGACACAGGCATCGACCAGGGCCTTCGCAGCTATATGCTGAGCGTCTACAACATGATGGCCCTGGGCCTTGCCGTCACCGGCATCGCGGCTCTCGGCACATCGGTACTCGCCCAGTCGAACCCGGCATTCGCCCAGCTTCTCTACGCCAGCCCGCTACGCTGGGTAATCATGCTGGCTCCGCTCGCTGCCGTGTTCTTCCTGAGCTTCCGCATCCAGAATCTGAGCGTTGGCGCTGCCAGAGCAACGTTCTGGATTTACGCGGCGCTCGTCGGCCTGTCGCTGTCGTCGATCTTCCTGGTCTTCACCGGCCAGAGCATCGTGCGCACATTCTTCGTGACCGCCGCCGCCTTCGGCTCGCTGTCGCTCTATGGCTACACGACCAAGCGGGATCTCTCCGCGATGGGCTCGTTCCTGATCATGGGCCTGTTCGGGCTGATCATCGCCTCTGTCGTCAACATCTTCCTTGGCTCGACTGCGCTGCAGTTCGCCATCTCGGTCATCGGCGTGCTCATCTTCGCCGGGCTGACGGCGTTCGACACCCAGCAGATCAAGGAAATGTATTACGAGGGCGATGCCTCCGATACGGCTGGCCGCAAGGTCGTCATGGGTGCGCTGAGGCTCTATCTCGACTTCATCAACATGTTCATGTTCCTGCTGCAGTTCCTGGGCAACCGCGAATAAGCAATCGGAACAGATGCAAATCGAAAGGGCAGCGGAAACGCTGCCCTTTTTGTTTACGCTTCAGCTTGGGCCTGGAATGTTCTGAGCCGGTATTGGAGTGGATAGGTTAAGGCATGGATCCCAGTGCTTGTCACTGGAATCCATGCCTCAACGAGGCCACAGCCGCTGCCTTGAAATATGGACACGGCCGCCTCTCCACCCAGAGGAGCCGCTCAAGCCTGCACCAGCCGCAGGCTCTTGTCGAAAACCCTGAGGACGCGCTCGAGCTCGTGGCCGCGCTTGAGGATCAGCCCGCTCGTGGCGATCACCGAATAGGCGCCCTGGCGCTGCGCCAGCTTCGGGTTCTTCTCGATGCGGAACAGGGGGACCTCGCTGGCACGGCGGAAGATCGAAAAGACGGCGCGGTCGCTTAAGTGATCGATGGCGTAATCCCGCCACTCACCCGACGAAACCATCCGGCCATAGATGCGCAGGATCTTGTTGAGCTCATGCCTGTCGAACGTCACGGACGAGGTCTGGCGGCCTGTTCTCGCCGCCGCGATGGATATGGCTGGCGCTTCACCTTCGGATGAACCTTTATTTCCGCCGCTTCCGCCGTCCATCATGTCCTCTTTGTCAAGGCGCCTGGAGCGATTCGCTTTGGGCCGATTCGGCCCATCCGCGTCTCGCCCGATCTTCCAGTCAACGGCGATGCTTCACCGCCCGGGAGCTACGTGACAATTCGATGACCAAAGGTTGAGGCCTTCCCAGCTTCTTTTCAAGCCCAAAACGAGCCAACAGGTTAAAATTCCGGCACACATTTCGCAATCTTGTCTCACGAAACGCTACACCATGTTTCGATTGGTGACGCTCCGCCACATTTTCGCCTTGTGGAATTCGCATTGCAGCCCGAATATGCCAGCAAGATTCATTCCGTTGCCTGAGACGGTTCGGTCTGGACCAGCCTAACCCCAAGCCCCCCGCCCAATGGGCTGCCCAGACCGAACCAGCATCAGAGCGGCATGCTCTGTGGTTAAACTGGATGCTGGAAACCACTCAGCTCTCCGGCATCCGTAACGGCAACAGCTACGACACTAGAGGCTGGAACATCCGGCCTTTTTTTTGGCCTGCAGCACCCGGCGAATGGGCCGCAATTTCAATTCAGATGGAATGATTGGCGATTATTCGATCACCGAAATATCGGGCGGTCTCAGCATCGATGCGCCCAGGATGGGCCCGAGACGGCTGTCGTCGCTCACTTCCTGCAAGAGCACGGCGCAGCCCGAGGCCTTCTTCTTTGCAAGTTCGGAAGCGGGAATTTCCACGCGCAGCGGCTTGCCGTCCCACATGCCGATGGTTTCGATATCGCGGACGGCGTTGCGGTAGATGATCGAGCGCCCGCTGTTTTCGCCACCCTTGATCGGCACGATCGCCTTGTCGTCGAAATAGGCGATGATGAGATGGACGGGTGCCGCAGGCTTGGGACCCGAGCCGGCTTCAATGACAATGCGTTCGCCGTCCAGCCGGGTAATGGAGACGGGCACGGTAAGGCCACCCGGAGCATCGGACATTCTGGCGATGCCCGATCTGATGGCTGCCGCATTATTGCCGTTGACCTGCGCCCGGCCGTTCAGGATCACCTGCGGGGTGTAGATCATGCTGCCCTTCATGGCGTTGCGATAGGCGGTCTGCCGCGCTGTATTCTCCGGCGAGGCAAGCGTGTCGCGCCATCCGAGATAATCCCAGTAGTCGACATGGAAAGCGAGCGCCACGACATCATTGCGCTTGGCGAGGTCGCTCAACAACGCATCGGCCGGCGGGCAGGAATTGCAGCCCTGGCTCGTGAAAAGTTCGACCACGCCGCGCGTGGTGACCGGTGCATGCTTTACCCCCGCCCCGTCGAGATCATGGGCAAATGCCGGTGTGATCTGCGCCGACAGAAGGACAAGGCCGGCTAGCAGCGAAGAGTTCCAATCCTGCATAACCAAGACCCGCAGGCATCGGCTTGCGATCGGTTCGGGCCCTGAAGCTCTTCCGGCGGTTGCTGTCATAGGGGTGCCGTATCCGGCGTTTCCTGCAATTGTTGTCGTTGACATCTACTTTTAGAAAACAGCCGGATCAATAGGAAGTCACGTTGCGGTTACTTATATAGCCTGTCAAAACGGATCTACGGCAGCGTCCTCTCTTTCCGTCATTCTCGGGCTTGTCCCGAGAATCTACCAACGGAACGTTCTATCAGGACAGTAATCACTTTCCTGCTTCTATGGCAGATCCTCGGGACAAGCTCGAGGATGACGGAAAGGCCAAAATGAAAAAGCCGCCGGATCGCTCCGGCGGCCTATTTTCATTTGATGGTCCGGATCTATCAGGCGGCGAGATCGCGCAGAACGTATTGCAGGATGCCGCCATTCTTCATGTAATCGAGCTCGTCGAGCGTATCGATGCGGCACCAGATCGGCACCTCCTTCACCGTGCCGTCGCCATAGGTGACCTTGGCCACCGTCTTCTGGCGCGGCTTGATGTCGTTGAGGCCGTCGATCTCGACCATCTCGTCGCCCTTGAGGCCGAGCGACTGCCAGCTCACACCCTCATCGAGAACGAAGGGGATGACCCCCATGCCGACCAGGTTCGAGCGGTGGATGCGCTCGAAGGACTGGGCGATCACGGCCCGCACGCCGAGCAGGTTGGTGCCCTTGGCAGCCCAGTCGCGCGAGGATCCGTTGCCATATTCGATGCCGGCGAAGATCACCAGCGGCACACCCTCCGCGCGATACTCCATGGCGGCGTCATAGATCGACATCTCTTCCTTGGAAGGATAGTGGATCGTGTAGCCGCCCTCGCGTCCGTTCTCACCCAGCATCCAGTTACGGATGCGGATATTGGCGAAGGTGCCGCGCATCATCACCTCGTGATTGCCGCGCCGCGTGCCGTACTGGTTGAAGTCGGCAACGCCGACGCCATGCTCCATGAGATAGGACCCGGCTGGCGACTGCGCCTTGATGGACCCCGCCGGCGAGATGTGGTCGGTGGTGATCTTGTCGCCGAAGAGGCCAAGGACGCGCGCGCCCTTGATATCGTCGATCTTGCCGGGCGTCTTGCCCATGCCGACGAAATAGGGCGGGTTCTGCACATAGGTCGAATTATCGTCCCATGTATAGGTCTGTCCAACAGGCGCCTGCACCGCCTGCCAGTTCTCATCGCCCTTGAAGACGTCGGCATATTTTTCCGCGAAGAGCTTGCGGGTGACGTTCTTGGCGATGAATTCCTGGATCTCCTGCGAGGATGGCCAGATATCCCTGAGGAATACCGGGTTGCCGTCCTTGTCCTCGCCCAGCGGTTCCTTGGTGAGGTCCTTCGTCACCGTGCCGGCAAGCGCGTGGGCGACGACCAGTGGCGGCGAGGCGAGGTAGTTCGCCTGCACGTCCGGCGAGACGCGGCCCTCGAAATTGCGATTGCCAGAGAGGACGGCGGCAGCGATCAGGCCCTTGTCGTTGATCGTCTTGGAGATCGGCGCGGGCAGCGGGCCGGAATTGCCGATGCAGGTGGTGCAGCCGAAACCGACGAGGTTGAAGCCGAGCGCATCGAGGTCCTTCTGCAAGCCGGCGCTTTCGAGATAGGCGGCGACGACCTGGCTGCCGGGAGCAAGCGAGGTCTTGACCCAGGGCTTGGTCTTCAGGCCCTTGGCGACGGCGTTACGGGCGAGAAGACCGGCCGCGATCAGCACGCTCGGATTGGAGGTGTTGGTGCACGACGTGATGGCGGCGATGACGACATCGCCATGGCCGAGATCGAAATCCTCACCCTCGACGGGATAGCGGGTCGTCTGGCCGGTGGTCTTCTTGTATTCCGTCTCCAGCGACTTGGCGAAGCCGGAGCCGATGTCTTCCAGCGGGATACGGCCTTCGGGGCGCTTCGGACCCGCCATGGACGGTACGACATCGCCGAGGTCGAGCTCAAGGACGTCGGTGAACACCGGATCGAAGGAGTCCGAATCGCGCCACATGCCCTGCGCCCGCGAATAAGCCTCGACGAGCTTGATGCGCTCTTCGTCGCGGCCGGACATGTTCATGTAATTCAGCGTTTCCTCATCGATCGGGAAGAAGCCGCAGGTAGCGCCATATTCCGGCGCCATGTTGCCGATGGTGGCGCGGTCGGCCAGCGTCATGTTGCCGAGGCCAGGACCGAAGAATTCGACGAACTTGCCGACGACGCCCTTCTTGCGCAGCATCTGCGTGACGGTCAGCACCAGGTCCGTGGCGGTAACGCCCTCCTTCAGCTTGCCGGTAAGGCGGAAGCCGATGACTTCGGGCAGGAGCATCGAAACCGGCTGGCCCAGCATCGCGGCCTCGGCCTCGATGCCGCCGACGCCCCAGCCGAGCACGCCAAGGCCGTTGACCATGGTGGTGTGGGAATCGGTGCCGACGCAGGTGTCGGGATAGGCGACGGTGACGCCGTCCTCTTCCTTCGTCCAGACGGCCTGCGCCAGATATTCGAGGTTCACCTGATGGCAGATGCCGGTGCCGGGGGGCACGACGCGGAAATTGCGGAACGCCTGCTGACCCCACTTGAGGAAGCGGTAGCGCTCGCCATTGCGCTGGTATTCCAGATCGACATTGCGCTTGAAGGCTTGGGCATTGCCGAACTCGTCGACGATGACCGAATGGTCGATGACGAGATCGACGGGCACGAGCGGGTTGATTTTCTCCGGGTCGCCGCCCAGCGAAACCATCGCATCGCGCATGGCCGCGAGATCGACGACGGCGGGAACGCCGGTGAAATCCTGCATCAGCACGCGCGCCGGGCGATAGGCGATTTCAGCGCCGGCCTTGCCGCGGTCGGAAAGCCATTTGGCGATATTCTCGATGTCCGACTTCTTGACGGAGCGGTCGTCCTCGAAGCGGAGCAGGTTCTCGAGCAGAACCTTCATCGAGAATGGAAGCCGGGAAATGCCTTCCAGACCGTTCTTCTCGGCCTCTGTCAGGCTGTAATAGACATATTCCTTGTCCCCCACGGTGAGGGTCCTACGGCATTTGAAGCTGTCGATATGAGACACGAACGTTCGTCCTTATGCTGCTGGCCGGAAAACCAGGACGAACGCCTAATGCCAGCGTTTCAAGGACGCGGCTCAAGGTGCGGGTGCAGTCATTTCCGCTGTCCGTCCCGTTGCCTGCTTAAGGAAGCGGGCATCTGAGATCGGCCAAAAATGGTTTCCACACCGACCGCTGGCGTGGTAGCTGCTGTATAAAGAGTTTCCTAAAACTGTTCCAGACTGTTATTGCGCAAAATTACCGATTGCGGCGAATTGTTGCGCCAATACCCGATCCAGCGGATTCCGGAGGGAAAATGCGGCTTGTGGCCGAGAAACTGAGCGGAGAGCGCGGCGGGGAGACAATCTTTTCAGATCTCGATTTCGTGATCGCCATGGGCGGCGCGCTTTTGGTGACGGGGCCGAACGGCGCCGGAAAATCGACGCTTTTGCGAATCATCGCCGGCCTGCTTGCGCCCGCCTCCGGTGATGTGCGGCTGGAAGATTCGGGTTCCTTCCCCGATCTGCAATCCGCCTGTCATTATCTCGGACACCAGAATGCAATGAAGCCGGCCTTGAGCGTGCGCGAAAACCTCGCCTTCTGGCAGGCTTTCAACGGCGAGCCACGGAAGGATATCGATGAAGCGTTGGAGACAGTCGGGCTCGATGGGATCGATCACCTGCCCTTCGGCTATCTCTCGACCGGCCAGAAGAGAAGAATAGCGATCGCTAAACTACTGGTCAGCCATCGCCCCGTCTGGCTGCTCGACGAGCCGACGGCGGGACTCGACAAGGTTTCGGAAGGCCGGTTCGCCGGGCTGATGCAGGGCCATCTCGCCGAGGGCGGCATCGTCATCGCCGCCACGCACCTGCCGCTTGGGTTGGAAGGGGCGCAGGAGTTGAGGATGGAGGGAAGGGGATGAACATGCAATTTTCCTCCCTTTATGCCTACGATACCCCCCTCTGCCCTGCCGGGCATCTCCCCCACAAGGGGGGAGATTACGCTTTCATGGGCGTCTGGAGCCAATCGCAAACGTTGCAGAATAAGGGCCGATGGCTGCGCCAGCCAATCTCCCCCCTTGTGGGGGAGATGCCCGGCAGGGCAGAGGGGGGTGTTCCAGCAAATTCGGCGGAACAAGGGGGCACCCAATGACCGCCCTCTTCATCCGCGATTTCCGGCTGGCGCTCAGGGCCGGCGGCGGGGCGTTGGTCGGCATCCTGTTCTTCCTCGCCGTCATCACCGTGGTGCCGTTCGGCGTCGGGCCGGATCTGGCGCTGCTCTCCCGCATCGGCCCAGCCATGCTGTGGATCGGCGCGCTCCTGGCGGCACTCCTCGGTCTCGACCGGCTGTTCCAGGCCGACCGCGACGATGGCTCGCTCGATCTCCTGATCATGGCCGCCGACCGGCACATGCTGAGCGTCACGGTGCTGGTCAAGTGTCTCGCGCACTGGACCGCCACGGTGCTGCCGCTGGTCATCGCGGCACCATTGCTCGGGCTCTTCATGAACATGACGCCGACGGCCATCGGCGCGACAGCGCTCACCCTCCTCGTAGGGACTCCGGCGATCACGCTCATCGGCGCAGTGGGCGCGGCATTGGCGGTTTCGCTGCCGCGCGGCGGGCTGCTCGTCTCGGTCATCGTGCTGCCGCTGACGATCCCGGTGCTGATTTTCGGCGTCTCGGCTGCCTATGGCGCCATGACGGAAACCGCGCCTTTTCTGGCGCCCTTTCTCATCCTTGCCGCAATCACCCTGTTTTTTGCGGTGATCGGCCCGCTCGCCGCGGCGACGGCGCTGAAATTTTCGACCGACTGACGAACGCACCGATTGACGCATCAGGCAAAGGTCAATTGCCGGATTTGCCTTGCAACGCTATGTAAAGACCATGACCGATACTGCAGCACAATCGAACAGATTGCTCGATCTCGCCAACCCGACGCGCTTCCTGTCGCTGGCGGGAACGCTGCTGCCGTGGCTTGGCGGTTTGTCGGCGCTGGTTCTGGCGGTGGGCCTCTATATGTCGTTCAACGCCCCTGACGACTACCAGCAGGGCATGACGGTCAAGATCATGTTCATCCATGTGCCGTTCGCCTGGCTTTCCATGATGTGCTATACGCTGATGACGCTTTCGGCGCTCGGCACGCTGGTATGGCGGCACCCGCTCGCCGATGTTTCCGCCAAGGCGGCGGCGCCGATCGGCGCGGCCTTCACCGCGCTCGCGCTCATCACCGGCTCGCTCTGGGGCAAGCCGATGTGGGGCACATGGTGGGTGTGGGATGCGCGGCTCACCTCCGTCTTCGTGCTTTTCCTGATGTATCTCGGCGTCATCGCGCTTTCGCGCGCGCTGGACGACCCGGCGAAATCGGCGCGGGCGGCAGCGGTGCTGACGCTGGTCGGCTTCATCAACATCCCGATCATCAAATTCTCGGTCGACTGGTGGAACACGCTGCACCAGCCCGCATCGGTGTTCCGCGCCGGCGGCTCGACCATCGACCCTTCAATGCTCTACCCCCTGCTGGTGATGGCGGTTGGCTTCACGCTCCTGTTCTTCACCCTGCACATGATGGCGATGCGCAACGAGATCTGGCGCAGGCGCGTCATCGCGATGCGGCGCATGGCGGCGCGCAAGGCGGATCAGGGCGGGGCCGCCCGGAGCCAGGAGCGGACGGCATGAGTCATCTCGCCTTTGTCTTCCTCTCCTACGGCGTTTCGCTATTCGTGCTTTGCGGCGTCGTCGCCTGGCTGCTGATCGACCAGCGGATACAGCGGACGGAGTTGCAGCGGCTGGAAGCGCAGGGCATCCGCCGGCGCTCGCAAAAGGCGCAAAAGCCATGAGCAACAGCGAAGCAACGCCGGCCATCAGCCCGCGCCGCCGGCTCCTGCTCGCGCTGCTGCCGCTGGCCATCTTCATGGCGCTTGCGGCGATCTTCACGATCCAGCTGCTGTCGGGGCGCGACGAGGCGATCATTCCTTCCGCGCTGATCGGCAAACCGGCGCCCGCCATCATGCTGCCGCCGCTGGAAGGGCTCATGAGAAACGGCGAACAGGTGCCGGGTCTCGATCCGGCATCCTTTGCCGGTCAGGTCACGCTGGTCAATATCTGGGCATCATGGTGCGTGCCCTGCCGCGTCGAGCATCCGCTGCTGATGCAGTTGGCTAAAGACGAACGCTTCCGCCTCGTCGGCATCAACTACAAGGACAGCCCGGAAAACGCCCGCCGCTTCCTTGGCGATCTCGGCAATCCTTTTGCCGCCGTCGGGACGGACGATAATGGGCGCGCGGCGATCGAATGGGGCGTCTACGGCGTGCCCGAGACATTCCTCGTCGGTCGCGACGGCAATATCCTTTATAAGCATGTCGGCCCGTTCGACCCGCAATCGATCCGCAACGAACTGATGCCGGCAGTGGCGAAGGCGCTGGCGGGGTAACGATGCCACGGCCGCTCCATGTTTCCATGGAGCGCCATTACTTCCGTGAATTCCAGACGCCGTTCCTCTCCCTAGAACCTTCCAGTTTTAGGCGGAGCGTTGGTGCTACACACACCCCTCTGGCCGGCAGGCCAGAGGGAGGTGAATGGCGATTCCATCAAAACAGGAACCGCGCCAAGTCGATGAGCAGATGCGACGAAGGGTGGCGCCTACACCCATCCTTCCAGCTTTTGGATTCCCCGCTTGACTCTCCGTCGATCGGATTCAATACTGGAACAAATAGAGAACATTTGCAGGATTTATGTTGTGTGCACCGTCGATCTTTCGGCGTTGCGGCGCGCTGTTGCGGCCATTGACGGCAAGGATTCCCGAGAGGATGGCGCGCGTCGCTCCGTCTTCACCTTGGGTTTTGCCGAGGCGGATCGGGTATTCGCCGGCGGGCTGCCGCGCGGTGCGCTGCACGAGATATTCGCCGCGGAAGCGGGCGATGCCGGCGCGGCGATGGGCTTCGCCCTGGCGCTTGCCTTGCGCGCCTCGGATGCCGACCGGCCGGTCGTCTGGCTGGAGGAGGATGTGGCGGTGGGCGAGAGCGGCGGCCTCTATCCGCAGGGTTTCGCCGCGCTGGGGTTTAATCCGCAGCGGCTCCTGGTGGTGCGCTGCCCGTCGGCCAGGGATGTTCTGCGCGGCGCTTCCGATGCGCTGGAGGTTGCGGGCGTCGGCGCCGTGGTGATCGCGCCATGGGGCGCGCCGAAATGCTTGGATCTGACGGTTTCGCGCCGCCTGCTGCTGGCCGCGCAGGCAGCGGATGTGCCGGCGCTTCTCCTGAGGCATGGCCCGGCCGGGGGCAGCGCCGCCCTGACGCGCTGGCGGGTCGCCGCCGCGCCGTCGCATTCGAGCGGCGCGCGGGCGCCGGGCCTCCCGGCTTTCGACGCCGAGCTCTCGCGCAACCGCCAGGGCACGACCGGACATTGGATCATGGAATGGAATAGTGATGAAAACATCTTCAGACCTGTCGAGGCATTTTCTGGCGCTGTGGTTCCCGCACCTTTCCACGGACCGGCTGCGGCGCGAAAATCCATGGCGCAGGGCGGGTGATACGCCGCTGATCGTCGTCGACCGCATCGCCAACACCCTGCGGCTGACGGCGGTGGACCGCAACGCCGCGGCCGCCGGTCTTCACATCGGCATGGCGCTGACGGATGCGCGCGCCCTGTTCCAGAAGCTGGAAGTGGCCAATGCCGCTCCCGCCGAGGATGAGCGGCTTCTCGACCGGCTGGCCGACTGGTGTCACCGCTATTCGCCGCTCGTCGCCCTCGATCATCCGCATGGCATCGTGCTGGACATCACCGGCTGCGATCATCTCTTCGGCGGGTTGGAGGCCATGTTGCGGGATGTGGTGACGCGGCTGCGCAAGAACGGCTTCGCGGTCAAGGCGGCCATTGCCGGCAATGCCAGCGCCGCCCGCGCGCTTGCCCGCTTTTCGCAGGGCGGTGTTTTTCCCGCCAATGGCGAGGAGAGCGTTTTGCGCGCGCTTCCGCTGGTTTCCTTCGAAATCGAGGAGGCGAGCCTTGTCGGGTTGAAGCGGGCGGGTCTGCGAACCATCGGCGATGTCGCGGGCCTGCCGCGCGCCGCGCTGACGGCACGTTTCGGCGAAGCGGTGGTGGACCGGCTCGATGCGCTTTTCGGCCACGTCACCAGACCTGTCTCGCCGCTTCGCATGGTTCCGGTCTGCGCAGCCGCGCGGCGGATGGCGGAACCGCTGATCGTCATGGAGGCGGTAGAGGCGCTTCTCCGGCAACTGGGCGATGAACTGTTCGCCGCCCTGGAAGAGCGCGGGGAGGGCGCCCGCGAAATCGAGGCCGCCTTCTTCCGCGTCGATGGCCTGGTGCGCCGGGTGAGCGTCCAGGCCGGGCGTCCGCTGGTCGAGACCGCGCCTTTCTTCCGCCTGATCCGGGAGCGGCTTTCCGCGCTCGCCGAGCCGCTCGATGCAGGCTACGGTTTCGATGCCGTGCAACTGGCGGCGCTGCGTGTGGAACGTGTGACCCATAGGCAGACGAGCCTCGACAGCCGGCGGGAAGCGGCGTCCGCCGTCGATGCGTTGGTCGATCGTCTCTCGGCCCGCCTGGGTCCGGCCCGGGTCCTGCGTCCCATCGCCGTCGATACGCATATTCCCGAACGAGCTTTCTCGATGGTTCCGGCCATCCACCAGACGGCGGACGAGGCCGGAAAGCAATTCCAGGAAAAGTGGAAACCGGTTTTCCGTCAGGAATTGCGTAAAGACAAAGAATCCGCGCGTTCTCATATCGCGGCAAATGATTATCGCACAGGGCCACATTATCTTGGCGATCCGCCGGCCCGCCCCATCCGCCTGTTCCAGCCGCCGCAGCGTATCGAAGCGATGGCGGAAGTGCCCGATGGCCCGCCGATGCAGTTCCGCTGGCGGCGCGTCCTGCACGAGGTCGCGCTTGCCGAGGGGCCGGAGCGGATCGCGCCGGAATGGTGGCGGGTTGATCCCGAGGCCGCGACGCGCGATTATTATCGCATCGAGGACAATGCCGGGCGCCGCTTCTGGATCTTCCGCGAAGGCCTCTATGGCCGCGATCACGCGCCGCAATGGTTCCTGCACGGGCTTTTTGCGTGAGGCGGCTGGCCATGGATTATTCCGAGCTTGCCGTTACCACCAATTTCTCCTTCCTGCGTGGGGCGTCCCATCCGCATGAGCTGGTGAAGCGGGCGGTGGAATTGGGCCTCTCCGGCATCGGCATCGCCGACCGCAACACGGTTGCCGGCGTCGTCCGCGCCTACAGCGCACAAAAGGATCTGAAGGAGAAGGGCTTCCCGATCCGGCTTTTCATCGGCTGCCGCCTGGTTTCCATTGACAATACGCCGGATCTCCTCGTCTACCCCCGCGACAGGGCCGATTATGGCCAGCTTTGCCGCCTTTTGAGCGATGGCAAGGAACGGGCGGGCGTAAAAGGCGAGTGCCATCTGCGCTGGAAGGATTTCCTGTTCCGGGCAAAGGCCTTCCAGATCGCCGTCCTGGCGCCCGACGAGCCGGATGCAAGCTTTCCTGTTTTCCTGCGGGAAATAAGCCTTGCCGCGCCCGGTTCGGTCTGGCTCGCTTTGTCCATGCCGCGCCAGGGCGCCGACGCGCGGCGGGCGGAAACATTGGCTGGATACGCGCGCGATGCCGGCCTGCCGCTCCTGGCGGTCAATGATGTCCTCTACCACGCGCCGGAGCGCCGCCCGCTGCAGGATGTCCTCACCTGCATCCGTGAGCATGTGACGATCGATGCGGCAGGGCGGAAGCTGGAGAAGAACGCCGAGCGGCATATGAAACCACCGGCCGAGATGGCGCGCCTGTTCCGCGCCTTCCCCGAGGCGATCGCCGCTACTGAGGCCTTCACCGCTCCCATCACCTTTTCGCTAGGGGAGTTGAGCGAAGCCTATCCCGACGAGCCCGTGCCGCCGGGAAAGACCCCGCAGCAGCATCTGGAAGATCTCGCCTGGGAGGGGGCTGAAAAGCGTTATGGCGTGGGTGAAATCCCGCAAAAAGTCCGCGATCTCTTGGAAAAAGAGCTGCAACTGATCGGAAAATTGAAATATGCGCCCTATTTCCTGACCGTCCACGATATCGTTCAGTTTGCCAAGGACAATAATATTCTCTGCCAGGGCCGTGGCTCGGCGGCCAATTCCGCCGTTTGTTATTGTCTCGGCATTACGGCGGTCGATCCCGCCCAGAGCGACCTTCTCTTCGAGCGCTTCATCTCCGCCGAGCGCCGTGAGCCGCCCGATATCGACGTTGATTTCGAGCATCAGCGCCGCGAGGAGGTGATGCAGTATGTCTATGAGCGTTATGGTCGGACGCGCGCGGCCATCGTCGCCACCGTCATCAGCTATCGTTCGCGCAGCGCCATCCGTGATGTCGGCAAGGCCTTGGGCCTGACCGAGGATGTGACGGCCGCGCTCGCCGGCACGGTCTGGGGCATTTCCGGCAGCGGCCTGGAGACGCGCGAGGTGGGGCAGGCGGGCCTCGATCCGCAAAACCTAGTGATACGGCGCGCCGTCGCGCTTGCCTCGGAGCTGATCGGCTTTCCGCGCCATCTCTCGCAACATGTCGGCGGCTTCGTGCTGACGCAGGAGCGGCTGGACCAGACCGTGCCGATCGGCCCTGCGGCGATGAAGGATCGCAGTTTCATCGAATGGGACAAGGACGATATCGATGCCGTCAAGCTCATGAAGGTGGATGTCCTGGCGCTCGGCATGCTCACCTGCATCCGCAAGGCCTTCGACCTGATCCATCTCCATGGCGGCCCGCGGCTGGAGCTTGCGACGGTGCCGAAAGAGGATCCAGCCGTCTACGACATGCTGTGCAAGGCCGATTCGATCGGCGTTTTCCAGGTGGAGAGCCGGGCGCAGATGAGCATGCTGCCGCGCTTGAGGCCCAGGGCGTTCTACGATCTGGTGATCGAGGTGGCGATTGTTCGCCCCGGTCCCATTCAGGGCGATATGGTCCATCCCTATCTGCGCCGCCGCAATGACGAGGAGGATGTAGACTATCCCGCGCCTGCTCCCGAGCATGGCAGTCCGGACGAGTTGCGCAACATCCTCGTAAGGACGCTTGGCGTGCCGCTGTTTCAGGAGCAGGCGATGCGCATCGCCATCGACGCGGCAAGGTTCACGCCCGAGGAGGCCAATCAGCTGCGCCGTGCCATGGCGACCTTCCGGCACATGGGCACCATCCATGAAATGCAGGAAAAAATGGTCGGGAAGATGATCGCCCGCGGCTACGATCCGACCTTCGCCGAAAACTGCTTCAACCAGATCAAGGGTTTCGGCGAATATGGCTTTCCCGAAAGCCATGCGGCAAGCTTTGCCTCGCTCGTTTATGTCTCGGCCTGGATCAAATGCCATCATCCGGCGGTCTTCGCCGCCGCCCTTTTGAATTCCCAGCCCATGGGCTTCTATGCGCCGGCCCAGATCGTGCGCGATGCGCGCGAGCATGGGGTTGAGGTCCGCCTGGCCGATATCAATCACAGCTTCTGGGACAACACGCTCGAACGCGCCGAGGATGGCAGTCTCGCCCTGCGCCTCGGTTGTCGCCAGATCGACGGCTTTTCGGAAAAATGGGCGGAAAAATTATGCGAAAGGCGCGGCGATGCGCCTTACCCAAGCATTGAGGAGCTGCATCGCCGCACCCATCTCGAACGGCGCGCCTTCATGGCGCTTGCCGATGCCGATGCGTTCGGCTCGCTCGAGATAGACCGTCGGCAGGCGCTCTGGGCCGTGCGCCGCCTGCCGAATGACGAGACGATGCCGCTTTTCGAGGCGGCGCAGGCGGCGGAACTGGCGGCCGAGGCGGCAGTCCGGCTGCCGGCGATGAAAATGCCGGAACACGTCATCGTCGATTACGAGACGACGCGCCTGTCCTTGAAAGGCCATCCCCTTCAATTCCTGCGCGAGGGTCTGGCGGGCGAGGGGGCCATTACCTGCCGCCAGGCTCGGGAGGCGAGAAATGGTGAGAGGGTAAAGATCGCCGGCGTCGTCACCATCCGGCAGCGGCCGGGCAGCGCCAAGGGCGTCGTCTTCGTCACCATCGAGGATGAGACCGGCATCGCCAATATCGTCGTCTGGGCGAAGCTGATGAAGGCCCAGCGTAAGGAGGTCATGGGCTCCCGCCTGCTCATGGTCGAGGGTCAGGTGCAGCGTAGCAAGGAGGATGTGGTGCATATCGTGGCGAGACGGCTTTTCGACCGCTCCGGTGAACTCACCGCCCTCTCCGACCGGTCGCACCCGGAGCCGCCGCATGCCGGCTCTCTCCAGTCGGTGACAAAATCCCTCGCCCGGCATCCGCGCAATGTGCGCATCCTGCCGAAGTCGCGCGATTTTCATTAGAGTGGTTCACTTTTAGGTGGAACAACGGGACATCCATATTCCCATGGTGCGGCAGCGGCACCGTCGAGAAATGGATCCCAGTGACAAGCACTGGGATGACGAGGTGGGGATGACTTCGCCCTGTCGGCAACCGTTGATAGGCGGGGACATTGAACAGTGGCTGCCGACAGCCAGACTGCCGTCATCCCAGTGCTTGTCACTGGGATCCATTCCTCACCCTATCCACCCCAATAATGATTCAGAATAGCGCTCGCCAACGATTTCACCAAAGCCGGAACCCCTCAATGCGTCGAAATCGAATAGAACACCGCCCCGTAATGAAGCGTCGCGCCGGCGAGGACGAAGCCGTGCCAGATCGCGTTCTGGAACCGCAGGCGTTCCCAGACATGGAAGATCACGCCAAGCGAATAGACGATGCCGCCCGCCGCGATCAGCCAGATGGTAGTCGGCGACAGCGCTTCGACCATCGCGTCATAGACGAGGACGCCGCTCCATCCGAGCGCTAGGTAGAGAAGGATCGACAGGCGATCGAAGCGCCCCGGCAGGAACAGCTTCAGGGAAATGCCGATGATGGCGATCGTCCAGATCGCCGCCAGCAGTGGCCATGATTGCGCGCCCATCTTGATCGTGAACGGGGTGTAGGTGCCAGCGATCAGGAGATAGATCATCGAATGGTCGAAACGGCGCAGAAACCACTTCGTCGGCGTGACCGGCCAGATATTGTAGACGGCCGATACGCTGAGCGCCGCAACGAGGCTCAAGACATAGATGATTGTCGTCACCGACAGGGACGGCGGTTCGGCATTGAGCGAAAAGACGATCATGGCGATTGCGCCGATCACGGCCAAGACCACGCCGACGACGTGGATGACGCCATCAGCCCATAATTCGGCGATATCGTAATTCCAGCGGAACTGACGCGGCACCCCGTCGATCATCGCAACCCCTATCTTTCCAACGCCAGTTTCATCCTATCAGCAAAGGATGAACCAGAAATTTGTCAATTGGATGTAGGCGGCCGTGAGGATTTTAACGATTGGTTGCGTTGTCGAGGGCAGGGCGGATGCGCGCCGTTCCCGCGCTTTTCAGGTTGAGCATGTTGCCGGCGAGGATGAGCGCGGCGCCGAGCACGGTGATCGTATCGACCCGTTCGGAATAGACGAGCCATCCCGCAAGCGCGCTGAGCGGCACGCGCAGGAAATCCATCGGTACAACGACGGTGGCATCGGCATGGAGCATCGCCCGCGCCATGCAATAATGCGAGAAGGTGCCGCCAAAGGCGATGACGAAGAGCCATGGCCAGGTTTGAAGCGATGGCCATTGCCAGACGGGAATGGCCGGAATGAGCCCGATCAGTGACTGGATGATCAGCATCCAGAAGATGATCTTGACGACGCTTTCCGTCCGGGTGAGCGATTTGACCATCACCACGGAGATGGCGAAGCCGACGGCGGAGGCAAGCGCATAGAGCTGGCCGGGATTGATCGCGCCGGCGCCTGGCCGCACGATGATGGCGACGCCGATGAGGCCGAGAATGATGGAAACGTTCTTCCAGATGTTCATCCGCTCGCCGAGAAAGAGAACGGCGAGGATTGCCGTCCAGATAGGCATGGTGAATTCGATGGCGATGAGCTGCGCCAGCGGGATCAGCGTCAGCGCATAGAGCCAGAGATATTGCCCAGTGTAATGCACCACATTGCGGCTGATATGGCCGAGCGGCCGCGCCGTCTTCATGGCCGCCAGCCCGCCGCTGGCATGGACCAGCGGATAAAGCATGAAGAAGCCGATGACAGAGCGCATCAGCATGACCTGGAAGACATCGAGCTCCCGCGTGGTCTCCCGTCCGGCAATCGCCGTGACCAGCATCAGGGAAAGCCACCCCGCCATCCACAGGGCGGCCTTGAGAATCGAGGGCTGCGTCTTCATGGTGCCTTATCTGCCAAAGCGGCAGCGGCCCGACAAATGATTTTCATTGATCGGTGGCAGGCGGTACGCTGATATTTTGCTGCCGATCCGGTGCGTCCACCGGCAGCGGAATGGCGGCGGGAGCCGGTTCGGCGGTGAAGGCCTGGGCCTTCAGCCCGGTTTCCTCCAGCAGCCCCTTGCGCTTGGCGTCGTAATAATAGCCGCGCGAATAAAGCCGCACGGCCTGCGTCTCGTTACCGCCGGCCACGAGATAGGCGCCGGCCAGATATTTCACGCCGTACTTAAGGTTGGTTTCGGCATCGAGCAGCCCGCGCGCCGGGTCGGAATAGCCCATGGTCCGCGCCGTATCGTGCCTGATCTGCATCAGTCCCCAATGGGCGCCGTTGCGCGCCGCCGGGTTGAACCTGCTCTCGCGCGCCACGACGCGCCGGACCAGCGCTTCCGGCACCTTGTAGGCCGCAGCATATTTGGCGATTAAGCCGTCGACGCCACTCCTGGCTTCGGATGCTGAAATGTCGGCCTTCTGTTCCCCGGATGCTGCCGAGCCGGCTTTCGGGGGCTCGTTTTTCGTTGTCGTGCAGGCGGAGAGGACAAGCGAGCAGGTGGCGAGCACTGCCAGAAAATTGCGCAGGGAAGACAAGAAAGCCTCCTTACGCCAAAAGCGGGATAAAACGCCGATACGGTCGCATCAGGAATCAAAATCGGCTTCGAGCTGCTTTTCGAGCGCCGCCAGATCGTCCGGCAACGGCATGCCGTAGGCTTTCAACTCGTTCAGCTTTTCGCGCAGGGTTTCGCGAATCTCATGCGCGTCCTGGGGCTGGTTCGCCATTTCCCGGAACAGAAGCGCGATCTCCGCCTTGATTTCTTCGAATGCCATGGAGCGTTCCTCTTATTCCAGATTGTCCTAGCATGTTTGATGATTGGGGCGAAAGCCAGGAATTTTGTGATGCTAGAGCTGTTCTTGTTTTGATGGAAACACCAGGCGCGCTCGCATCTCAGGATGAGGGCTGCTGCGACGTTGCAACCCCTTCACCCTCCTGGTGAGATGCGACCCTGAGCTGTTCCAGAGTCTGTCGGAACTCAACTGAAACAGATAGGAGAAAGCGCGCAATCCCGTCGTCATTCTCGGGCTTGTCCCGAGAAGCTGCCATAAGGAAAAGATAAGTGATTACCATCCTGACAGATTAGGGCTGCGGTAGATTCTCGGGACAAGCCCGAGAATGACGGCCAGAGGGACGCTGTTTCAAGCCAGTTCTGACAACTCTAAAGCAACCGGGGCAGGATGATGCTGATCTGTTCCAGATTGGTTGCGGTGAATGTCAGCGGATCGATGCTAAGCCCGCCCGCCGCGTCGAGGAGGGAGATGGTCATCCACACCAGGAGCGCAAGCAGAAAGAACGCCAGCGCCAGCAGGATGGCGAGGCGCTTGCCGAGCGAGGATGCCGGCAGAAGCTCCGGCGGCCTGTTGTTCGTGTCGCCTGCCATGTCAGTCGTCGTTGGTGGCGTTGAGCTCTTCGGGCGGCATGCCTTCTTCCGGCTCGGCCGGGAGATAGCCATGCTTCACCAGCCAGTCGCGCAGGATCATGGCAATGGCCTCGGTCTTGTTGATGGTCCCGTGTTTCTTGGCAATGAAGCGCTCGAGTGCGTCCTGCAGATCTTCGGGAAGATAGGTACTCATATCAGGCTTTTCCTCCAGAAATGCCCTTCAGGAATCACGGGTACAATTGTCTGTCACGATGAATTGTTCCACAAAATACCGCATCCCGGCAATCGGGCGACAGCAATTGTATCGAAGTACAATTTCCGCTTGCTTTACGCTGCCGCGTCGAGCCCGCCGGCCGCCTCGATGAAGGCCACGACCTCGTCGAGCCCGTCACGCCGCAGCATGTCGGTGAAGACATAGGGTTTGCCGCCGCGCTGGTCCTTCGTGTCGTCTTCCATCACGTCGAGATTCGCGCCGACATGCGGCGCCAGATCCTTCTTGTTGATGATGAGAAGATCGGAGCGGGTTATGCCGGGGCCGCCCTTGCGCGGGATCTTCTCGCCCTGGCAGACGGAAATGACGTAGATCGTCAGGTCGGCGAGATCGGGCGAGAAGGTAGCCGCCAGATTGTCGCCGCCCGATTCGATGAAGACGATATCGAGGTCGGGATGGCGCTTGCTCATCTCGGCGATGGCCTGGAGATTGATCGTCGCGTCCTCACGGATCGCCGTATGCGGACAGCCGCCGGTCTCCACGCCGAGAATCCTGTCCTCGGGCAGCGCCTGCAGCCGGTTGAGGATCAGCGCGTCCTCCTTGGTGTAGATGTCGTTGGTCACGACGGCGACGGAATAGCGCTCGCGCATCGCCTTGCACAGCATTTCGGTGACCGTCGTCTTGCCCGAGCCGACGGGGCCGCCGATGCCGACGCGCAGAGGACCGTTGGATGATTTCATGAGCGGAAAACCCTCGAATATTGCGTCTCGTGTTGCATGGCCATGATATCGGACAGGATCGCGGCGGAACCGAGATCGTCGAGTGTCGAATGGGCAGCGCGTGTGGCCAGGCCGATGATCGCGTCTTCCAGCGCCGCGAGCACCGCCACGCCGTCGCTCTGGCCAAGCGGCACCAGCCTGACGGCACCCTGGATGAGGTTGGAAGTGAAAGCGTGCAGATAGGCGGCGAGCGCAGCCTCGACCCCGACGCCATGGGCGGCGGCAACCGCGCCGACGGCGACGGGGTAGGGCACATTGCTGCCAAGCCGTTGCAGGACCTCATGCGGCCATGCCGCCGCGGCTTTCGCGAAAGCGCTGCCCTGCAGCATGGTTTCCATGTGCCGCTCGCGCGATCCGGCGAGCGCTTCGGCAAGTTCGGTAACCTCGGTCAAAGCGCCGCCATCGGCCTGCGCCTGCCGGAAGCTTTCGGCGAAGAGCACCGCATCGTTCCAGCCCGAACCATGGCTGAGAAGGTCCGTCAGCCATTCGGCCAGCGTTTGCCGGTCGCGGATCAGCCCGTCATTGATCGCCCGCTCCAGCCCGTGACTGTAGGAGAACGCCCCGACCGGGAAGGCCGGCGACAGCCATGTCAGAAGGCGGATCAGTGCCTGGCTCGCCATGGCCTCAGTCATGGTGGTGATGATGCTCCCCGGAATGGGCGTGGTCATGATGATGGTCATGCCGGTGATGGTGGCCATGATCGTGCGAATGGCCGTGATAGGCGCCGCGTAGGGGGTGGAACGGTTCGGAGATTTCCTTGACCGTCGCGCCGAGCCCTTCCAGCATCGCCTTGATCACATGATCGCGCAGGATGACGATGCGCGTCTCCTCGATCTGCGCCGGCAGATGCCGGTTGCCGAGATGCCAGGCAAGTTCGGTCAGGTGCAGCCGGTCGCGAGGGATGATCTCATAGAGCTTTTCTTCCGCCGCGATGATCCCGACCAGCCGTCCATCCTCCAACACCAGCACGTCGCCATGGCGAAATGCAATGGGCTCGGGAAAATCGACGAACACGCGGTCGCCATGCGCCAGTGTCAGCACCTTGCGGCGCAGGTGCCGCTCGTCATGAGCGAGCGTGATCGTGTCGAAGGGCTTGCCCTGATAGTGGCCGGCATGCTCGTGGGAAATGGCGCGGATCATGTTGGTTCCCCTTGGACGCATCGTCCTTCATCATCAGGAGGAAATCAATCGCCGGTGCATCACCCGCGAAGATATGCCCGGCCGCGCGGACGCGGCCGGAAGAGGCGTTGCCGGGTCAGGCTCAGGCGGCGACCGCCTCGCCTGCCTTCAGGTTCTCGAGGATGTTCTGCGGCGAGGAGACGCCGTAGGGGTCGCTGTCGCAATTGTCGGAGAAGCCTTCCTCCTCGAACCACTGTTCCACGACGCCGTCATTGATGACGGCGGCATAACGCCAGGAGCGCATGCCGAAGCCGAGATTGTCCTTGGCGACGAGCATGCCCATCTTGCGGGTGAACTCGCCGGAGCCATCCGGGATGAGCTTGACGTTCTTCAGGCCCTGGGCTTTGCCCCAGGCATTCATGACAAAAGCGTCGTTGACGGAGATGCAGTAGATCTCATTGATGCCTTCCGCCTGGAATTCCTCATAAAGCTTCTCGAAATCGGGAAGCTGATAGGTTGAGCAGGTCGGCGTAAAGGCGCCGGGAAGGGAGAAGAGGACGACGCGTTTGCCCTTGAAATAGTCGTCGGAGGTCTTGTCTTCCCAGCGGAACGGGTTCGGCCCCTCGATGGATTCGTCGCGGACACGCGTGCGGAACGTGACCGACGGAACTTTCTTCCGGATCATTCTTCTCTCCTGTTTTGGGTTTCCGCAGCCCGCGCCTTTTGGGAGGGAAGGGGGCCACGGATGAGACATTGTGCAGCGCGAAAATAGCGATTGCACCGGTTCTGTCCAGCGCTGGATGCGCGACCTCGGGACGCGGTCCACAATTGTGATCGCGATCTCTGTGGATGTGCTCCGGTTAAGAGCAGTTCAGCGGCTGGAAAGCGCCATCGAGCAGCCCGAGGCGATCAGGACGCCACCAATGAGACGGTTCAAGTGAACGAAAATGCGTTCCGATTTCAGCGCCTTGCGCAGAAGTACGCCGGCGATCACGTAGAGCAGCACCGCCCCCACTTCAAGCACCAGGAAAACGACACCCATCGCCGCGAGCTGGCTCCAGGCCGGCGCCGAGGCGTCGATGAACTGCGGGAAGAAGGCGGTGAAAACCGCGATCGCCTTCGGATTGCTGATGGCGAGCGTGAAGTCGCGCCGCATCAGCGCCTTCAGGCTCACATCGGCGGAGCGCATCGCGGCCAGTTCCCGCGCCTTCCGCCAGAACTGGATGCCGACGTAGACGAGATAGATAGCGCCGGCGAATTTGATGATCATGAAGGCCGTCGCCGATGCCGCCAGCACCGCGCCGAGCCCCACGATCGTGATGAGGATCAGGAATGCGAATGCAGGCATCCTGCCCAGCCCGCCGAGCATGGCGGGACCGGCACCCAGCCGCGCGGCATTGGAAAAGGCCAGCATGTTGTTCGGGCCCGGCGAGCAATTGAGCGCGAAGCAGGCTGGAATGAATATCGACCAGGCGATCATGACCGACTCCTTTGTGCCATTATCGCTGCTCAATATCAGATTTCTGAATCCGATCCATCGAAAAGCGCATCGAGATTTATCGAGCCGCGTACGACCCGCAGGACAACAATTCTGATTTTGAAGAAGCGGTAGAGAATAACGTATTTTCCGTAAACACGGCGTCGAATTTCGGCGCCATCGGAGGAATGAATTACCTGGAATCGCTCTGGAAACCTAGCGAGTTCCAGGCACGCCGTTTCCAGCTCTTCATAGAAGCTCATCGCTCTCGCCGGATTATCCGCGGCGATGAACAAAGCAATATCGCGAAGATCGCTCTCGGCTTTCGCCGCAAGCTCAACCCGCACGCTTAGCCCCCATGGCCTTCAACTCGGCGCGCAATTCCGAGAAAACCTCTTCGGCCGGCCGCGTTCGTCCCGCCTCCACGTCCTCCAGCGCTTCCTTGATCAAGGCATCGAGAGCTCGAGCCTTCATCTCCCGCTCCTGCACCAGCCGGATGCCTTCGCGCAGCACTTCCGAACGGGAGCGGTAGCGGCCGGATTTGACGAGCTCTTCGACATAGTCCTCGAGCGGCTTTCCGAGATCGGCGCTGATCGCCATGGCTGAACTCCTTTCAGACGAGCGGTTTTAATAATAGTTATTAAATCCGATCGAGGAAAGCCTTCAGAACAGAAAGTACCTCTGCGCCATGGGCAGAACCGTCGCTGGCTCGCAGGTAAGCAATTCGCCGTCGGCGCGCACCTCATAGGTCTCGGGATCGACCTCGATATGCGGCGTGGCGGAATTGTGCACCATCGACGCCTTGGAGATGCCGCCCCGCGTGTTTTCGACGGCGACCATTTCCTTCTCCACGCCGAGCTTTGCCCTGAGCCCCGCATCGAGCGATGCACGGCTGACGAATGTCACCGAGGACTGGCTGACATTCTTGCCATAGGCGCCGAACATATAGCGGTAATGCACCGGCTGCGGCGTCGGGATCGAGGCGTTCGGGTCGCCCATGGGCGCGGCGACGATGGAGCCGCCGAGCAGCACCATATCGGGCTTGACACCGAAGAAGGCCGGGTTCCACAGCACCAGATCGGCGCGCTTGCCCACCTCGACCGAGCCGATATGCGCGGAGATCCCATGGGCGATGGCCGGGTTGATCGTATATTTGGCGATATAGCGCTTGACGCGGAAATTGTCGTTGCCGCTGCCCTTGTCCTCGGGCAGGGCGCCGCGCTGGCGCTTCATCTTGTCGGCCGTCTGCCAGGTGCGGATCAGCACTTCGCCGACGCGGCCCATCGCCTGGCTGTCCGATGAGATGATCGAGAAGGCGCCGATATCGTGCAAGATGTCCTCCGCCGCGATCGTCTCCTTGCGGATGCGGCTTTCGGCGAAGGCGACGTCCTCCGGGATCGACGGCGACAGATGATGGCAGACCATCAGCATGTCGAGATGCTCGGCGATGGTGTTGCCCGTATAGGGCCGTGTCGGGTTGGTCGATGAGGGGATAACGTTCGGCAGGCCGCAAACCTTGATGATGTCAGGCGCATGGCCGCCGCCCGCACCCTCCGTGTGGAAGGCATGGATGGTGCGGCCCTTGAAGGCGGCGACCGTATCCTCGACGAACCCGCTTTCGTTCAGCGTGTCGGTATGGATCATCACCTGGATGTCATAGGCATCGGCCACGGAGAGGCAATTGTCGATCGCGGCGGGTGTGGTACCCCAATCCTCGTGCAGTTTCAGCGCGCAGGCGCCGCCCAGCACCATTTCCTCCAGCGCCTTCGGCAGCGAGGCATTGCCCTTGCCGGAAAGGCCGATATTCATCGGGATATTGTCGAAGGACTGGATCATGCGGCCCATATGCCAGGGGCCGGGGGTGCAGGTGGTGGCCAGCGTGCCGTGCGCCGGGCCGGTCCCGCCGCCGAGCATGGTGGTGACGCCCGACATCAGCGCCTCCTCGATCTGTTGCGGGCAGATGAAGTGGATATGCGCGTCGAAGCCGCCTGCGGTGAGGATCTTGCCCTCGCCGGCGATGGCTTCGGTGCCGGGGCCGACGATGATGGTGACGCCGGGCTGCGTATCCGGGTTGCCGGCCTTGCCGATCGCGGCGATGCGACCATCCTTCAGGCCGATATCGGCCTTGTAGATGCCGGATACGTCGACGACGAGCGCATTGGTGATGACTGTGTCGACCGCGCCGTCGGCACGCGCCGCCTGGCTCTGGCCCATGCCGTCGCGGATCACCTTGCCGCCGCCGAACTTCACCTCCTCGCCATAGATGGTGAAGTCCTTTTCCACTTCGATGAAGAGCTCGGTATCGGCAAGCCGCACCTTGTCGCCCGTGGTGGGGCCGAACATCTGGGCATAGGCTGATCGGGAAATCCTGGCGGGCATCAATGCCTCCCTGCGTATTGGAACGGACGGACCGCTGACTGCGCCAACCTTTTTTCCGCCATGGTATGGTCACGAAAAAACCCGAGGGGTGACCGCTTCAGAGCGAATTCGTCGTGTGGGCTGTGCCGGTCACGGGATGATTGTCGGCCGCTGTGATTCATGGGGCGGGCGGCCGAGCGAAATATCAACGAAAAGGACAAAGCATGCGCAGAATGACGATCAAAATGACTGCCCTTGCGGCAATCGCCGCGCTGCCTCTTGGCGTCGCAGCTCATGCGCAAGCCCAGCAGACGCCTTCCGCCCAGGCGCCGGCCGCACAAACCCCCGCTGCTCCCGGCCAGGGCGAGGCGCAGCAGCCGGGAAGCCCCGGTATCAAGCGCGTTGCCATCGTGGATATCAGCGAATTGCCCCAGGCTACGCAGGAACAGGTCAATGCGGCAGTCGCGCAGACGGGTGACGAGGACATCAAGGCCTTGCGCAGCTCCATCGACGCCACGCCGCAATTGACGGCCGCCCTGAAGGAAAAGGGCGTGACCTCGGCTCAGGTTATCGCCGCCAATGTCGACAATGACGGAACATTGACGCTGGTGACCAAGAAGGCGAGTTAACGCCTTCGCTATCGCATTTTGCTGGAAAGACCGCTGCTCACCGCCCCTCCTTGGGTGAGACGGCGGAAACTGCATTTGCCCCTCACCCTTACCCTCTCCCCGCATGCGGGGCGAGGGAGGCATCGACGTCGCCGTCTCGTTCTTCCCCCCGCGTGCGGGGGGTGAGGAGCGATCCGCGTAGCGGACAAAAAGCCAACGATTTGGCTTTTTGAGCGACGAACGCCCGGAGCCATAGCGGAGGGCCGCTAGATGCCGGCAGGCAGATGAGGGGCGCATATGTGATGTCACAGCCTGCCCATCACCTGCTGCCTAAAGCCATAGACGCTGCGCCCGCCTGAAAGCGGCACCAGCGTCACGTCGCGCTCCTGTCCCGGCTCGAACCGGACGGCTGTGCCCGCCGCGATGTCGAGGCGCATGCCGCGCGCCTTTTCGCGGTCGAAGACGAGGCCTTCATTGGTCTCGAAGAAATGATAATGCGATCCGACCTGTATGGGGCGGTCGCCGGTATTGGCGACCTTCAGCGTGATCGTCGGCGCACCGGCATTCAGCTCGATCTCGCCATTGGCGGTGATGATTTCGCCCGGGATCATGGCTTGCCTCCTCTCACTCTCAGCCCGCCATCGCCAGCCACAGGCCGGCCAGCGCTGTGGCTCCGCCCGCAAGACGCGCGACGATCCGGCCCGTGTCGCTGCCGAAGAGGCGCGGCAGCCCGAGCCCGATACCGATGCCGGCGGCATGCAGAATTATCGTCGCCAGCGCGAAGCCCAGACCGTAGGCAGCAGCGCCGGCCGATCCCATTTCGCCGCCATGGGCATACCCGTGGAAGAGCGCGAAGAAGCCGACCAGCGCCATCGCGGCTGATGTCGGCACTTTCAACGCGATTGCCGCAAGCAGTCCGATCGCCACGACCGAGGCCAGGATAGCGGGTTCGACGAAGGGGAGCGGCGCGCCGGCGAGCGCCAGCATGAAGCCGGCCATCATCGTTGTGACGAAGGCGGCGGGTACCAGCCAGAGCGCGCGGCCGCCCAGAAGCGCTGCCCAAAGACCGACGGCCACCATCGCCAGGATGTGATCTGCGCCGAAGAGCGGATGCGAGAAACCGGCCGCGAAGGAGCCATGCTCCGCCGGGTTGAGATGGGCGGAGGCCGGCGTCGCGGCAAGCACCAGAATTGCGGCGGAGAGAAGGGCGGATTTGCGCATCTTGTTCCCTTTTGTGATGGATTGATGGGTGGCTTGAAGGCCTAACGGATAGGCTCGTGCACCGTTACGAGCTTGGTGCCGTCCGGAAATGTCGCCTCGACCTGCACGTCATGGATCATCTCGGCGATGCCCTCCATGACCTGATCGCGGGTAATCACATGCGCGCCCGCTTCCATGAGTTCGGCGACGGGGCGTCCGTCGCGCGCGCCCTCGACCACGAAATCGGTGATCAGTGCGATCGCCTCGGGGTGGTTGAGCTTGACGCCGCGTTCGAGCCTCTTGCGGGCCACCATCGCCGCCATCGCAATCAGAAGCTTGTCTTTTTCGCGCGGCGTCAGATTCATGTGTCACCCTGTCTTTATGTTGACCATACTTTGGGCAGCTCTGCTTTTTTATTGAGCAGCCCGATCAGCGGTATCAGCCTCTTCCTGAGGGAATAGGCATCGTCATCGATGAGCCGAGCAAGAAGCTTGCCAGACCAGGCCGACACGCCCCCCTCCTTGCCGGTGATCGCACGCGCGTCATCGAGATGCCGCTCGCAATCCTCGGCGATAAGCAGCACGGTGGCGAGGACGCGCCTGCCGCCGAGAAGCGCCGGCCGCGCCAGCATCGCCCCGGCATCGGGCCCGATGGAGAAATTCTCCGCATGTTCGAGTTTGTCTCCACGCCGGATGCGCCAGCAATCACGGAACGTCGCGGTATCGATATCCTCGCCCATCGCCTTGCGGCCGAAGACCACGCTCTCGACGATCAGCGCCGTCGCCGTCGCGGCGAGATTGACGGTTAGCTGGCGGCTGAGCGCCGAGCGTTCGAAAAGGATCGTCTCTTGCGGCAGCCAGGCAACCGATCCGCCCTCCGCCACGTCGATGGTCGTCTCCACCGTTGCGGTGGAGCCTTCCTCGGCCTTGTAGATCTTCTCGCAGGCCTGGGTCGTCAGGCTCGCATGGCAATCCTCGCCGAGGCCGAAATGCCAGCGCATCCGGTCACCGCCGGTCAGCCCGCCCGCCGTGTTGATCATCACCGCTTCGAGATGGCCGCCGGGATTCTGCGGAAAGCGCAGCTTTGCCGAACCTTCCTGGAAGAGCGTGCCGATTCGCGTCCTGTCCTCGACCTTCTTCAGCGACAGCCGTCCCTCGCCGGAAGTCCGTTGCGGACGGGATTGATGGTATATTTCCGCCATGGGCATCGTGTCGCTTGAAAATCTCATCCCTTACGCAATAGCTGCAAAAGCGGATGCCCTCAACGCGTTAGTCCCTGATGACATAATCCGCCGGCCACGATGACGAGACGACCAGTTGTGCATTGGGAATGTCGTTGGAAAGCGCGCGGTTGCGCGCCTCCTCGGGCGTGTGGTCGTGGTCCAGCCAGCGCTGGATCAGCCGCCGTTCCAACTCTGGAAAGGGCACGTCGAGGAAGATGGTGAGATCGAACAGCGGATAGAGACGGCTCCAAGGTTTATCCTCGAGCAGCAGATAGTTGCCCTCGATGAGCAGGATGCGATGTCCAGCCGAAACGACGGAAGCGCCGGCGCGGGAAAGGTCGAGCGTGCGGTCGAAAGCCGGGATGACGACATCCTCGTCCGCCATCCTGAGCCGCTTCAGGAGCATCTCGAAACCGGCGCAGTCAAAGGTCGGTGGCGAGCCCTTGCGGGCTCGAAGGCCTCGCTGGTCGAGGATCGCATTGTCGAGATGAAAGCCGTCCATCGGCACGATGACGGCTGGCCCGTCACCACCCTTGTTGAGCGCCTCGTGCAGATGTTCGGAGAGAGTCGATTTCCCGGCGCCGGGCGGTCCGGCAATGGCGACCAGAAGGCGCTCGCCTTCTCTCACCCGCGACAGGATGGCCGTCGGCAACGCGTCGCGGCTTATGCTCTCCATATTCCCCCCGAACCGAAATCAGGCGGCGGCCATATCCGCCGGCGGCTTCATTGCGCCCGTCATCAGCGCCACCGCATCCGACATCGAATAATCGGAAGGCTTGATGACCGCAAGCCGCCGCCCAAGGCGATGGATATGAATACGGTCGGCGACCTCGAAGACATGCGGCATGTTGTGCGAGATGAGCACGATCGGCATGCCCCGCGCCTTCACGTCCCGGATAAGATCGAGCACCCGGCGCGATTCCTTGACGCCGAGCGCAGCCGTCGGTTCGTCCATGATGATGACCTTGGAGCCGAAGGCCGCGGCGCGCGCCACGGCGACGCCCTGCCTCTGCCCGCCGGAAAGCGTTTCCACCGCCTGGCTGATATTCTGGATCGTCATCAGCCCGAGCTCCGAGAGCTTGTCGCGCGCCGTCTTCTCCATCGCCGTACGGTCGAGCATGCGGAACCAGCTTCCGAGCACGCCGGGCCGGCGGATCTCGCGTCCGAGAAACATGTTGTCGGCGATCGACAGCGCCGGCGAGAGCGCCAGGTTCTGGTAGACGGTTTCGATGCCGGCCGCCCGTGCATCCATGGGCGAATGGAAGTGAACCGGCTTGCCATCCAGCCGAATCTCGCCCTCGTCGGGAGAGACGGCGCCGGAGAGCGCCTTGATGAGCGTGGATTTGCCCGCGCCGTTGTCGCCGATCACGGCGAGAATCTCGCCGGGATAGAGATCGAAATCCGCATGGTCGAGAGCCGTGACCCGGCCATAGCGCTTGACCAGGCCCCGGCCGGAGAGGATGGGTTGCACGGAGGCGTTCATGCTGCAGCCTTTCTGATCCACTGGTCGATTGCGACGGCGGCGATGATGAGGAGGCCGATCATCAGATAGGTCCATTGCGGGTCGGTGCCCCAGAGCCTGAGCCCCAATGCGAAGACGCCGACGATCAGGGCGCCGAACATGGTGCCGAGGATCGAGCCGCGCCCGCCGAAGAGCGAGATGCCGCCGATCACCACCGCGGTGATGGATTCGATATTGGCGAACTGGCCAGCCGTGGGGGAGACGGAGCCGAGCCGTCCGATGAGCGCCCAGCCGGCCAGCGCGCAGATGAGCCCGCTCAGCACATAGACCGAGATGAGGACGGGCTTGACCCGGACGCCGGAGAGTTCCGCCGCGTCGGGATCGTCGCCGATGGCATAGACATGGCGTCCCCATGCGGTGTGGTTGAGTACATACCAGAGCAGGAAGACGAGCAGCACGAAGGCGATCACGCCATAGGTGAACACCGCGCCGCCGAGCCGGATGCTCTGTCCGAAGAATTGCAGGATCGGCGCCTCGGCGCTGATATCCTGCGCGCGAATCGTCTGGTTGGCGGAATAGAGGAAGTTCGTCGCCAGGATCACCTGCCACATGCCGAGCGTGACGATGAATGGCGGCAGCCTGATATAGGCGACGAGGAATCCGTTTATGAAGCCGCAAAGCGCGCCGACGGCGAAGCCGCACAGGATCGAGAGCTCCGCCGGCAGGCCGTAGCGGAAGGTGAACTGGCCCATGACCACCGAGGACAGCACCATGATCGCGCCGACCGAAAGGTCGATGCCGGCCGTAAGGATCACCAGCGTCTGCGCAGCGGCCACGATACCGGTTATCGCCACCTGCTGCAGGATCAGGGTCAGCGAAAAGGCGGAAAAGAATTTCGAGCCGACCAGAACGCCGAAGACGACCAGCGAGACGATGAGGACGATCAGCGGCACGGCGGCCGGGTTCCCGTGCAGGAACTCGCGTCCCCGCTGCAGGAATGTCTTGCCGGGATGTTCGAAGGAAGCGACCTCGCTGGCGCTGCCTGAAAGCACGCTCTCGAAATCCTGTGACGGCGTCGATGCCGTTTTCGGCTGGGTCATGGACAACTCCTCATGATGAGGGAGTAGGGGAATAAGTGAGTAGGGGAGTATGTAAAAACTTCCCCTTACCGCCCTACTCCCCTATTCCCTTACTCCTTTTGCGAGCGAAGCGAGCCGCTCAACCCCAGCACTTCTCCAGCGCGGTCTTCGTGTCGATGGAGGGAACACCCTCGACCGGCTTGTCGGTGACCAGCGCCACGCCGGTATCCACGAAGGTCTTGCCTTCGGTCGGCGTCGGCTTTTCGCCCGTGTCGGCGAATTTCTTGATCGCCTCGATGCCGAGAGCCGCCATCTGCAGCGGATATTGCTGCGAGGTCGCGCCGATGATGCCTTCCTGCACGTTCTTCACGCCCGGGCAGCCGCCGTCAATCGAGACGATCAGCACGTCCTTTTCGCGCCCGAGCGCCTTGAGCGCCTCATAGGCGCCTGCCGCGGCAGGCTCGTTGATGGTGTGAACGACATTGATTGTCGGATCTTTCTGGAGAAGATTCTCCATGGCGCGGCGTCCGCCTTCCTCATTCCCGTCGGTCAGGTCACGGCCGACGATGCGTGCGTCGTCTTCGTCGCCAAGCCGCGTCTCGTCCTTGGGATCGATGCCGAAGCCCTTGTCGAAGCCCTGGTCGCGCAGCACGTCGACGCTCGGCTGTGCCGCCGTCAGGTTGAGGAAGGCGACCTTGGCGTTCTCGGCTTCATCACCGAGCGTGGCGGCCGCCCATTTGCCGACCAGTTCGCCAGCGAGGAAATTATCCGTCGCGAATGTGGCGTCGGCGGCGTCCGCCGGCTCAAGCGGCGTGTCGAGGGCGATCACCAGGATGCCCGCGTCGCGCGCCTTCTGCAGGCTCGGCACGATGCCCTTGGTGTCGGAAGCGGTGATCAGGATGCCCTTGACGCCGTCGGCAATGCAGGTCTCGATGGCCGCCATCTGGCTTTCGCTGTCGCCGTCGATCTTGCCCGCATAGGTCTTGAGGTTGACGCCCAGTTCCTTAGCCTTGGCGAGTGCGCCTTCCTTCATCTTGACGAAGAACGGGTTGGTGTCGGTCTTGGTGATCAGGCAGGCGCCGACATCGGCCGCATTGGCCGGCATGGCGGCGACGCCGAGCGCAAAGGCGGCGAATGCCGACGATAGGATCATCTTCTTCATGAATTCCTCCCGAATTATGCCGGCAATGGAGCCGGCCCCGAATGAGTAATGTTTGATGCATTCGCTCTGAAGCATCATCTCAGCCCTGGTTCAGTGCATGATGCTGCCGCAAGGATCCGGCGGTTTTCAGGCGATCATAACACCAAATGGGCCGGCTTCGGGATCGAACATTTGATCCAAATGCCGGCACATTCGTCATCAGGGAAACATGGGAAAGAGGGACCTGTCAATAAATAAATCCGCTTGATTTATTAATCTCCTGTGCGAAGCTCGGCACGGGAGAAAAGCCGCCGCGCGTCTGCATTTGCCGCATGACCGCGGGCATTGACACCATTTGAATCGTTTTAACGAATTGAAATTTCGGGGTGTTTCGATTACCGGGCAAAGCTGGAAGAACACGACCATCGGGTCAGGGAAAATGATGGCTGCGGATAAGGGAAGAGAAAAGGAGGCCGCCGAAGGCGCGCGCGCGAGTGGTTTCAGGCCCGAATATGCGATCGACCATGGCCCCGCAATCAGCCGCGGATCCAATCAGACGGGTGTGCGCGCCTATAATGAGCGCCTGGTCCTCTCCCTCGTTCGCCGCCATGGCGCCCTGCCGCGCGCCGAGATTGCGAGGCTCACCGGTCTTTCGGCGCAGACCGTTTCCGTCATCATGCGCGGGCTGGAGGAGGATGGCCTTCTCACGCGCGGCGAGCGCGTGCGCGGACGCGTCGGACAGCCGTCGACGCCGATGCGGCTCGCCGCGGAAGGGGTTTTCTCCTTCGGGCTGAAAATCGGGCGGCGCAGCGCCGAGCTGATCCTGATGGACTTCATCGGCAATATCCGGATGCGCCTGCACGAGACCTATCGCTGGCCCGTTCCCGATGCGATCAGGAAATTCACCCTTGATGGCATCGATCGCTTCAATGCCTCGCTCGATGCCGCTCAGCGCCGCCGCATTGCCGGGCTCGGCATTGCCGTTCCCTTCGAACTGTGGAACTGGGTGGAGGAGGTCGGCGCGCCGCAGGCGGATCTCGATGCTTGGCGCAACGCCGATCTCGTTCGCGAATTCGCCGCGCATTTTCCCTTCCCTGTTTTCATGCAGAATGACGCCACCGCTGCCTGCGGCGCCGAGCTGACCTTCGGGCGCGGTCCGGATTTCACCGATTTCGTCTATTTCTTCATCGGTTCCTTTATCGGCGGCGGTGTCGTGCTCAACAACGCGCTTTATGCCGGGCGAACCGGCAATGCCGGCGCGGTCGGCTCGATGCCTGTGCCGGGGCCGGCACCTGACCCGCTGCCGGGAAAGAAAGGCCGGCCCAGGCAGTTGATCGACGCCGCTTCGGTCTTCGTGCTGGAGCGCATGCTGAAGGAGCGCGGCGATGACACAACCGCACTCTGGCTGTCGCCGGAGAACTGGGACGATTTCGGCGCCCCCGTCGATGAATGGATCGCGCTCACCGCCCGCAATCTCGCCCATGCCATTGTCGCGGCAGCCTCGATCATCGATTTTTCCGCTGCCATTATTGATGGCTGGCTTCCTGTTTCGGTGCGCCATCGTATCGTCGAGGCAACGCGCACGGAGCTTTCCGGGCTCGACCTTCAGGGTATCTCCGCGCCGGAGATCGTCGAGGGCAAGGTCGGCGTTCATGCAAAAGCCGTGGGCGCCGCCAGCCTGCCGCTCTTCAACCGCTATCTCTTCGATCAGAACGTGCTCTTCAAGGAAGCGGTCTAACTGCCTCCTTCGCACCGCACAAATTGTTATTTGCAAACAGCAAACTTGATCTATTCTGTCGCAAGAACTGCATAAAAATCCGCTCTATGCTGCCCCTCCAATCCCAGCCATAGGTACATGTTGCATGACTGTTCTGACTGTTGCCACCAAGCCTTATGACGACCAGAAGCCCGGCACATCCGGCCTGCGCAAGAAAGTTCCTGTCTTCCAGCAGCCGAATTACGCCGAAAATTTCATCCAGTCGGTGTTCGATTCACTGGAGAACTTCGAAGGCAAGACGCTGGTGCTTGGCGGCGACGGACGGTACTACAATCGCGAAGTCATCCAGAAGGTGCTGAAGATCGCCGCCGCCAATGGTTTCGGCCGGGTCATGGTCGGGCAGGGCGGCATTCTCTCGACGCCCGCCGCCTCGCATCTCATCCGCAAATACAAGGCCTTCGGTGGCATCGTCCTTTCGGCAAGCCACAATCCCGGCGGGCCGAAGGAGGATTTCGGCATCAAATACAATATCGGCAATGGCGGTCCCGCGCCGGAAAAGATCACCGAAGCGATCTTCGCCCGCTCGAAGGTGATCGACCGTTATCTGATCCTCGACGCCGGCGATATCGATATTGACGAGATCGGGGAGAAGAAGCTCGGCGATATGACGGTCGAGGTGGTCGATCCGGTCGCCGATTATGCCGAAATGATGGAAAACCTGTTCGATTTCGATGCGATCCGCGCGCTTCTGAAGTCCGGCTTCACCCTCCGCTTCGATGCCATGCATGCCGTCACCGGACCCTATGCCAAGGAAATCTTCGAGCGCCGTCTCGGCGCGCCTGAGGGAAGCGTGGTCAATTTCGTGCCGCTTCCCGATTTCGGCGGCCATCACCCCGATCCCAATCTGGTCTACGCCAAGGATCTCTACGATCTGATGATGTCGGACAAGGCGCCGGATTTCGGCGCGGCATCCGATGGCGATGGCGACCGCAATCTGATCATCGGCCGGGGCATCTTCGTCACCCCGTCGGATTCGCTCGCCATGCTCGCCGCCAATGCGCATCTAGCGCCGGGCTACAAGGCCGGGCTGAAGGGCATCGCCCGCTCCATGCCGACCAGCGGCGCGGCCGACCGGGTGGCGGAGAAGCTCGGCATCGGCATCTATGAAACGCCGACCGGCTGGAAATTCTTCGGCAATCTGCTCGATGCGGATATGGCGACGATCTGCGGCGAGGAAAGTGCCGGCACCGGATCGAACCATGTGCGTGAGAAGGACGGGCTCTGGGCGGTGCTGCTCTGGCTCAACATCCTCGCCGGACGCCGCGAAAGCGTCAAGGAAATAGCGGCGAAGCACTGGCAGACCTATGGCCGCAACTACTATTCCCGCCATGATTACGAGGAGGTCGATGCCGCCGCCGCCAACAAGCTGATGACGGATCTGCGGGACAAGCTCGTCACCCTGCCGGGCACCTCATTCGGTGACCTGACCGTCGTCAAGGCCGACGATTTCGCCTATCACGATCCGGTCGATCATTCCGTCAGCGAGCATCAGGGTATCCGCATCCTCTTCGAGGGCGGTTCGCGCGTCGTCTTCCGGCTTTCGGGCACCGGCACCTCCGGCGCCACCATCCGCATCTATATCGAGCGCTTTGAGCCCGATGCCGCCCGTCATGATCTCGACACGCAGGAAGCCCTGGCCGATCTGATCAAGGCGGCGCACAAGATCGCGCCAATCAGGGAATATACCGGCCGCGACAAGCCGAGCGTGATTACGTGAGCGAAGAAGTCCGTTTCCTGCATCATGGCCGCGCGACATCTGCTTTTGATGCTGCGGTCAATGGCAGGTATGGGTGCTGAAGATTGGTGCATAGCGGCCCCACCTCCGTCATCATCGGATCAAGTCCGAGTATGACGGAATTTCGGTGTTTCAGGCCAATCGCCGGCCTTGCTGCGGGAAAACTGAATGCGACTCCGATTCTCTCACTCAAAAACAATCGCCGGTGCGGCTTTCGTTTGCGTCGCGCGGGCGGTCTCCACCCCCTGCCAGGCCTTCGCGGCGATATCGCGATAGACCTTGGCATGGACACCGTCCGGCTCGCTGACGGTGACAGGCGTTCCCGCATCCGACATTTCGCGGATCTGCATGTGCAGCGGCACTTCGCCGAGGAAAGGCACGCCGAGGCGCTCGGCCTCCTTCTTCGCCCCGCCATGGCCGAAGATATCGTAGCGTGTGCCGGTATCGGGCGCGATGAAATAGCTCATGTTCTCGACGATGCCGAGCACCGGCACGTCGACCTTGCGGAACATGTTGAGCCCCTTGCGCGCGTCGATCAGCGCCAAATCCTGCGGCGTCGAGACGATGACGGCGCCGGCAAGCGGCACCTGCTGCGCCATGGTCAGTTGCGCGTCGCCGGTGCCGGGCGGCATGTCGACGACGAGCACGTCGAGTTCGCCCCACTCCACTTCGCGCAGCATCTGTGTCAGCGCGGACATCACCATCGGCCCGCGCCAGATCATCGGCGTCTCCTCTTCGACAAGGAAGCCGATCGACATCACTTTCAGGCCGTAATTCTCCATCGGCTTCAGGATGCGCCCGGAAACCGTTTCCGGGCGGCCATGGATGCCGAGAAGCCGCGGCATGGAAGGCCCGTAGATATCGGCATCGAGAATGCCGACCTTGAGGCCGTTCGCCTTGAGCCCAAGCGCCAGATTAACTGCGGTCGTCGATTTGCCGACTCCGCCCTTGCCCGACGCGACCGCGATGATGGCGCCGACACCGGGAATGCCGGGTTTGACGGGCGTTTGTGGGCGCGGCGGAGGAACGGCTCCCGTCGGTGCTGAGCGCTGGACGATGGTCGGGCGCTGCGGTGCCGACGGGCGCGGCGCCGGCGCATCGTCGCTGGTCCTGCCGCCCTTCTTCTCGGCGGTCAGCGTCACCAGCGCGCCCTCGACACCGGGTATCTCCTTCACGACCCTCTCGGCGGCGGCGCGCAACGATTCCAACTCCTGCGCGCGCTCGGCCGGCACGGTGATCGAGAAGAACACCTTGCCATCGGCAATGAAGATATCGGAGACGAGGCCGAGCGCGACGATATCGCTTTCGAAATCCGGCCCGGTTACCGTCTTGAGCCGTTCAACAACCTGTTCTCGCGTTACGCCTGCCATCCTGTCCAATCCCGCTTGGCTGCTTCCGGAGCACTTCCGGTCGCTCCGCTCTTATCCGCCTTGAGATAATGCAGTTCGGCGCAAAGGCCAATGGCAGAGCGTTCAACAATTGCGCGATGAACTGCAGCCGGCGGGGAACAATCCGGGACGGATTGGCTTAGGCCGTGTGGACAGCATCCTCCCCAACTACCGGCGCGGCCTGAAAATCCGTGCCGGGTTTTTCTGTTTTCCTGCTGCTCGCGTTTGTCGCATTTCAAAGCGCTCGACCTTGCGCTAGAGCAACTTTCGGTTCCGTCAAGGTTGCTATAGGATCCGTGCGGTGAAAAATGCCGCGCGGCAAACGGAAGAGAACATGCGCGAAATTATGTTGAACGGGCGGAATATGGTGCGCTTCTTCTGCGCGCTCGCAATCGTTCTGCTCGCCTTTGCGCACAAGCCGGTCGATCCGGGCTATGGCAACAGGATCGATCTCGCCGCCTACACCTTGCCGGATGGCACGGTTCCCGTCATTTGCCAGCCTTCCGGCGGTGATCGCGACGGCCATGACCATCATGACGATTTTTACGGCAAGAGCTGCGAGGCCTGCCGTATCTCGTCAGCCTTTGCATGTCCTGTGCCGCCGAAAACCACTGGCCCGGCCCTGCATCGGGGTGAGATGATCGTATTCGCGCCGGCGGCCCCGGTCGTCTGGCGGGATGCCTATCCGCCTTCGGCACCGCCGCACGCCCCACCCTTCGTCTGACCTGAACAACACCTATCTGGCCTGGCCACGACCGATCGTGCGTGGCCACACATTTAACCATTCAGGAACAAGACGATGACAAACACGACCTGCGCCGCATTCGCGGCAACCCTTCTGGCTTTCACCGGCATGGCCGGCGCCGCTCATGCCCATGCCACGCTCGAACAGGGCGAAGCCAAGGCCGGCACGAGCTACAAGGCGGTTCTGCGCGTTCCCCATGGCTGCGACGGCAAGGCCACCACAGCCGTCACCATCAAGCTTCCCGAAGGCTTTGTCTCCGCCCAGCCCATGCCGAAACCCGGCTGGAAAACCGAGGTGGTGAAGGGCGATTACCAGAAGACATATACCGTTCATGGCAAGGAGGTCCGCTCCGGCGTCACCGAAATCCGCTGGACGGACGGCAATCTGCCGAGTGATTTCTACGATGAGTTCGTCGTCGTCGGCAGGCTGGCGAACTTCGACAGGGACACGGTTCTTTATTTTCCCGCAACCCAGCTTTGCGGCGCCGATGCTTCGGTGGCCTGGACGGAAATTCCCGCCGAAGGGCAGGACCCGCATGATCTGAAAGGCCCCGCGCCGCAGCTCACGGTCATCGCCGCTTCCATGGAAGAACATGCCGGCCATGGTGGTCAGGATCACGCCACGCACGGCAACATGGAGCATGCGGCCGTCAAAGCTGGATCGGTCGATATCTCAGGTCCCTTCCTCCGCGCCATGGTGCCCGGCGCCAAGGTCGGCGGCGGTTTCGTCACGCTTGAAAACGAAGGCAAGGAAGCAGACCGTCTCGTCGGTGCCCAGTCGTCTGCCGCCAAGCGCGTCGAAATCCATGAGATGACCATGGAAAACGACATCATGAAGATGCGCCAGATGAAGGACGGCATTGCGCTGCCGGCCGGCGGTACCGTCGAGCTGAAACCGGGCGGCATGCATCTGATGTTCATGGATGTGACGAAGCCCTTCAAGGAGGGTGACACCGTGCCGGTCACGCTCGAATTCGAGAAGGCCGGCAAGGTGGAGGTGATGTTCAGGGTCGGCGCGGCTGGCGCGTCTTCCACGGAGCACCAGCACTGATGAATATCAGGACCATCCGTTACGGGCTTTGGGCGGCGATAGCCGCCCTTGGCCTGTTCCTCGCCGGCGCTTATGGGCTCGGCAAGTTCCAGTCCGGCAACGTGACGGCGGAGCTTGGCGCCCCCTTCAACCTGGTCGACCAGGACGGCAGGCCCATCACAGAGAAGGCCTTCGAGGGGCATCCGAGCGCGCTGTTCTTCGGCTTCACCCATTGCCCCGATGTCTGCCCGACGACGCTCTATGAGCTCGCCGGTTGGCTCAACCAGCTAGGGGACGAAGGCAAGGACCTCAAGGCGTTCTTCATCTCCGTCGATCCCGAGCGCGACACGCCTGATGTCATGAAGGCCTATGCCGGCAATTTCACCGACCGTATCACCGGCATCACCGGCGATCCGGCCGAGGTGGCGAAGCTGATCCTGGGCTGGAAGGTCTATGCCAGGAAAGTGCCGCTCGACGATGGCGGCTACACCATGGACCACACCGCCTCGGTATTCCTTCTCGACCGCAACGGCCGGCTCAAGGGCACGATCGCCTATGGGGAAAACCCTGATACCGCGCTGCAGAAGCTGAAGCGGCTGGTCGAAGGGTAAGCCTTGTCATCAAGCCTGAAGCTGAGATCTGGACGATTGCGTTCGACGGTCCGGAATGGAACATCGGATCAAGTCCGATGATGACGGCTGCAGGGAGGAAGATGGCTGCATGACAGGCGCCGCGGCCGACATCAACAACAGTTGGCCAGAGGCAGATCAGCGGATAGGCAAAGATTGGCGGATTGGGGGATGGAGAGAAATTTGGCGGATGGCGGATGAGCAGGCGCTATGCAGAACTGGAAGGCACAGCGCCGGAATATTTCTCATACCATCCGTCCCCTCGTCATCCTCGGGCTTGACCCGAGGATCCATTCCGGAACGGCAGAACCGGCCGCAACGGAACGATGCGCTCACATTTCCATGATAGCGGCTGCATCACAAGGGGTAGACAATCCCATAAAATATGACTATTATACTCTAGAATAATTCTAACATATTGATATTTTACAGCTTTTCCCAAAATTGCATTTGACTTTTCCCCATTCTCCCGGCTTTATGCAAGCGTGCCCGCATGGGCATAACCTTTGATGTCTGGGCCTTGAACCCTTTCGATTGGAGGACCTGATGATTGGTCTTGATGTGCACCGCCTCGCAGCGGTGGATGGTTTGTCGTGGCAGCTCGATCTGTTGCCCACCGGCCATTTTTACCCGCAACCGGAGCTTTCGCGCTTTGGTATATCCGAAGCTTCGAGCGGCGCGAAAAGCGCATCCCGTCATGGCAACGCGATGGGAGGCGGGCGTGAATATTCGCATTTCCGAGCTTAACGGTTCCAATAGCTGCTATTTCGAGCGTGTGCCCGAGAAGCTGGTGCTGGAAGGCTATCGCCGCTGGACGTCCGGTTATGAGACCGGCTCGGTAATCCCCTGGGAAATGGCGTGGACGCTTTATGCCGAAGCGCTGGGTATCGCGGCTGGCAAGCAGGCGCTGGCCGAGCTCTCGCATTTCATCCGCGTGCTCAGGCATTGCGCCGCCTGTCCGCTGCGCTGCTTCCCCTTCGATTCCCATCATGTCTGCCGCGAGGAATGCCTGACGCTCGGCTTGATCTCGGCTATGCAGAATGGTGATGAAGCGACTGCACAAACCTGCCTTACGGCGATCTCCTGTGCGGTGCGCTGCGACGAAGTGGCCGAGGCGGCCCGCATTTTTGCCGGCACTCTGGCCGAATTCGGCCAGACTTTGCTGCCTATACCCAAGCACGCCATTGACGACATTCTCTTCCGCCCGAAGCGGGCTACCTTCCATTAAGGAGCCGGGTCATGAATTCACGCACCGAAAGACGTCTCGGCATTGCCGCCGCTGCAGCGCTCACCGTCGCCGCTTTCATCGTGCCGGCCAGTGCCGACAGAAGCCCGAATGTCGAGGTCGCCACGGAAATCGCCCATGACAGCGCACTGATCCGCTACGCCTATGCCGATACGGCCGCTGCGATCAGGGATTTCTCCCATATCGTGCGCGATCATAGATAGGGAAAGTCGGATAGGGAATTTGCATCCATTCCCGCCATGAATTGGCGGGATGTTGGGATGCATTTTCCCGTTCGCCTGCCGTTTTGCGGAAAATTTTTATAAATCCCACTAAAATAGGTGGTTTATAGCGTTCCCCTGTTCTCCGGTGATCTGATAGCCTTTTTCAGGATATCAGCACGGAGATCGCGCAATGGCTCGCTACACTCTCTCCATACCCTTCGCGGCGCTTCTGGCGGGGGCTGTCGTTTTCGGTGCCGTCCCGCCGGCTTTTGCCGACCAGACCATTCTAAACGTCTCCTATGATCCGACCCGTGAGTTCTACAGGGATTTCAATGCCGCCTTCGCCAGGCACTGGCAGGCCGAAACCGGCGAGACGGTAACGATCGATACCTCACATGGCGGCTCCGGCAAGCAGGCCCGCTCCGTTATCGAGGGCATTGATGCCGATGTGGTGACGCTGGCCCTTGAGAGCGACATCACGGCCATCGTTGAGCGAGCACGCCTCATCGACCCCAACTGGCGCCAGCGCCTGCCCAACAATTCCGCGCCCTATACCTCGACCATCGTCTTCCTTACCCGCAAGGGTAATCCCAAGGGCATCAGGGATTGGGGCGATCTCGTCAAGGATGGCGTCGAAGTCATCACGCCCAATCCCAAGACGTCAGGCGGCGCGCGCTGGAATTATCTGGCCGCTTGGGCTTGGGCTCATAAGCAATATGGCGGGGACGAAGCCAGAATAAAACAATATATGGGCGAGTTGTTCAGTCACGTGCCGCTGCTCGACACGGGCGCCCGTGGTGCGACGAGCACCTTCGTCCAGCGTCAGCTGGGCGACGTGCTGATTGCCTGGGAAAATGAAGCCTATCTCTCCGTCGCGGAGTTCGGTTCCGATGCCTTCGACATCGTGGTGCCGCCGCAATCGATCCTCGCCGAGCCTCCCGTCGCTGTTGTTGACAAGAATGTCGATGCCAAGGGCACGCGCAAGGTGGCCGAAGCCTATCTCGAATATCTTTATTCCGGGGAAGGCCAGCGCATCGCGGCCAGGCATTTTTATCGTCCCGCCAAGCCCGATCTAGTTCCGCCGGAGGAGCGCGCCGGGTTCCCGGACTTGACGCTCGTGACGATCGATGATCCGATTTTCGGCGGCTGGAGCAAGGCGCAGCCCTATCACTTCGGCGATGGAGGCACCTTCGATCAGATTTATAAGCCTGGCAAATAGGAAACTGCGGATACCGGGAATGAGAGTGGGAACGAAATGAATTGAATTGACCGCCATTCCTGTCTCCTCGCGGGCGGAGTGACAAATAAAAAAGCCGAGCATCATCCCCGGTTTCGGGCTGGCGCTCGGCTTTGGTTTGCTGCTTGCTCTGCTCGCACGCGTGACGCTACTTCTCAAACCGCTTCTGGAAATGCGATATAGGCGGCGAGTTGAGTGGCATGATCCCAAAATGTTGAAGGCTTTCCGGACAAGATCGTGCGGCTGAAGAAAGGCCATTGAAAGGGACTGATGAATGGATGTTCGCGTTGTCGATGTGCGCAAGGAGTTCGACCGTTTCCCGGCGTTGCACAATGTCTCGCTCGACGTCAATTCGGGTGAGCTGATCGCGCTTCTGGGGCCGTCCGGCTCTGGAAAGACGACGCTATTGCGCCTCATCGCCGGGCTCGAAACGCCGACGGAAGGCACGGTGTTCTTCGGCGATGAGGATGCCTCGCTGAAGAGCGTTCAGGAGCGCAATGTCGGCTTCGTCTTTCAGCATTATGCGCTCTTCCGGCACATGACGGTGCTCGACAATGTCGGTTTTGGCCTCAAGGTACGTCCGGGATCGAGCCGCCCGGAGAAGGAGGAAATTCGCCGCCGCTCGCTGGAACTGCTCGATTTCGTCCAGCTTGGCGGGTTGGAGAAGCGCTATCCCACACAGCTTTCCGGTGGCCAGCGCCAGCGCGTGGCGCTCGCTCGCGCCATGGCCATCGAGCCAAGGGTGCTGCTGCTCGACGAGCCTTTCGGCGCGCTGGATGCGCAGGTGCGCAAGGATCTGCGCCGCTGGTTGCGCGAAATCCACGACAAGACCGGCTATACGACCATCTTCGTCACCCATGATCAGGATGAGGCGCTGGAACTCGCCGACCGTGTGGTCGTCATGAGCCAGGGTCGCATCGAGCAGATCGGCACCCCGGACGAGGTTTATGACAGGCCGAATTCACCCTTCGTCTACGGCTTTATCGGTGAATCGAGCACGCTTCCCGTCAAGGTCGAGAATGGCGCGGTATGGAGCGCGGACCGCAACATAGGTCTGCCGGCGGGCGATTTGCCGGACGGCGATGCAACGCTCTATTTTCGCCCGCATGACGTGGAACTGCTCAACGGTTCCGGCCACTGCATCGCCGGTACGGTCGTGGCGAGCCGCCGGGCCGGCGGTACGCGCCGCGTCGAATTGGAAATCGGCGGCGGGCGTGATCGTGTCGAAATAGAGGTTCCCGCCGAGCACCCGGCCGCAGACAGGAGCCGTGTCGCCTTCAAGCCGAAGCACTGGAAGCTCTTTCCGGTGAAAAGATAAATACTACCGTTTTTTCGCTGTATGGCGCTCACATCCGCGAGGCGTACAGATGCGCCTTGCGGATGCCTGCCTTCTAACGCAAGATTACCGTGCAGAACGATTTGTGCGTTGCGGATAAAACGATTTAGCCGGAGTGAAGCCCCGTCTGACGCAATTTGGCCAAAACTGGTCAGCAACCACGATTGGGGTGGGCGCATCGTTTAACGGGATGCGGCGCAACCCGTCTGCTCCGGGTCCCCGGCCTGGGATGTTTGAAATAGTCTCACTCGTAAAGGCTGCAGAGGCATATGCCGACTTTGTCGTTCTCCGTCTCGTCGATCTTTTCCCGCAAGCCTGAGGGAAAGCTTCTTCCCGGGCTGCTGCCGATTCCCATCCGCGCTCCCTACAAATCTCCCGAGGATTTGCAGAAGCTTGCGGCGGCTGTCGCCCGCAATGAGAATATCCGTTTGCCGGAATATGAGCCTTTCGCTTTCGACAAGCGCCTGTCGGAAAATGCCCGGCTGATCCTGCATGTCTATCGCACCTCCGATGCCGCCTCCCGCGCCGGGGAAACGATCACGCCGGCCGCGCAATGGCTGCTCGACAATCACTATACCGTCGACAAGAACATCCAGCAGGTGCGCCGCGATCTGCCCGCGCGCTTTCTCAGGCAATTGCCGCCTTTCCCGCCGGTCGAGGGCATGCCGCGTATCTTCGCGCTGGCCTGGCTCTATGTCGCCCATACCGACAGCAATTTTTCGCTGAAGACGCTGACGGCGATCGTCAACGGTTTCCAGACGGTCGAGCCCCTGCGCATCGGCGAATTGTGGGCGCTGCCTTCTGCCGTACGTTTCGTTCTCATCGAGAATGCCCGCCGTCTGGCCCTGCGCGTCGACCGTGCGCGCGGAATGCGCAATTTCGCCAACAGCGTGGCTGACGAGATCGCCCTTGCCCAGTCCAAGGAGGAGCTGGACCAGGTCCTGTCGAAATATGGCGAAGAGGCCTGCGACACCACCTTCGCCACCCATCTCCTCTATCGCCTTCGCGGCAGCTCGGACGATGTGGGCGCCGCCGCCGACTGGCTGGAAAGCGAGCTCGAAAAGCACGGCAGCGATGCCGAGGACGCCATTATCCAGGAGCATGCCCGCCAGTCGACCGGCGGTGTCTCGATGGGCAATATTATCCGCAGCCTCAAGGCGATCGACGATGTCGACTGGACGTCCTGGTTCGAGACCGTCAACGAGGTCGATGCCATCCTGCGCGAGCACAGCGATTTCCAGAAGCTCGATTTCCGCTCCCGCAATGCCTATCGCGTCACGATCGAGAAGATGGCGCGCCATTCGCGCATGGGCGAGATCGACATCACATGGGCGGCGCTGCGGCTTGCCGAGGATGGCAACCGCGCCGAAAAAGCCGGCCATGAGGAAGCGAGGGGCACCGGCGCCGTCGCCTATTATTTGGTCGGCGATGGCAGGCATGAGCTCGAGCAGGTCTGTGGTTACGAGCCGCCGCTCTCCCTGCGCCTGTTGCGCTTTTATCGCGGCCTCGGCCTCTGGGGCCTTGCGGCGCCGGTCGCCGTCTTCTCGCTGATCACGCTTGCCGTCGTACATTATTGCCTGGCCCAGCTTGGCCTGTCAGCTGGCATGGTCGCCGCCTTCACGCTGCTTGCCGTTTTCCCGGCGGTCGATGCGGCATTCGCGCTGTTCAATTCGCTGGTGCCGTGGTTCGTCCAGCCGACGCGCCTCATCGGCTATGAATACAAGGAAGGCGTGCCGGCGGAAGCACGTACGCTGGTGGCGGTGCCGACCCTCATCACCTCGCGCGATTCCGTCGATGAGCATATCCGCAATCTCGAGGTCCATTACCTCACCAACCCGCGCGGCGAGGTTTATTTCGCCCTGGTCAGCGACTGGGTCGATTCCGACCAGGAGATGACGGCGGCGGATATGGAGGTGCTCGAATATGCGCGCGCCGAAATCGACAAGCTGAATTATCACTATACTGGTGAGGGGCAGCCGCGTTTCTTCATCCTGCACCGCCGCCGCATCTATAATCCCAAGCAGGGCTGCTGGATGGGATGGGAGCGCAAGCGCGGCAAGCTGCACGAGCTCAATTTGCTTTTGCGCGGAGATCAGGACACGAGCTTCTTCCCCGCCGACGAGCGGTTGCCTTCGGGCGTGAAGTTCGTCATGACGCTCGATGCCGACACCAGGCTGACGCCGGAATCCGTCACCTATCTCGCCGGCAAGCTCAGCCATCCACTCAACCGTCCGGTGGTCGATGAAAAGACGGGCCGCGTGATGCGCGGTTACGGCATTCTGCAGCCGCGCGTCACACCGTCGTTGACGACGGGCGACGACGCCTCGTTCCTGCAGCGCGTCTTCTCGGTCAATCGCGGCATCGACCCTTACGTGTTCGCCGTTTCCGACGTCTATCAGGACCTCCTGGGCGAGGGCACCTTCACCGGCAAGGGCCTTTACGAGATCGATACGTTCGAAAAGGCGATGGCCGGACGCATCGAGGAAAACACCGTCTTGAGCCACGATCTTCTCGAAGGCGGCTATGCGCGCAGCGCGCTTGCCAGCGATGTGGAGGTCGTTGAGGATTATCCGACCGGCTACAATGTCGACATATCGCGCCACCATCGCTGGGCGCGGGGCGACTGGCAACTTCTGCCCTATCTCTTCTCGACAGATCGCGGCGTCAATCCGGTCACGCGCTGGAAGATGGCGGACAATCTGCGCCGTTCGCTCAATCCGATCCTGTGGGTTCTGGCCTCGATCGCCGGCTGGACGTTCCTGCCGCTCGGCGCGGCGGCGCTATGGCAGTTTTTCCTGCTGGCGAGCATGTTCGTCGCCCCGACCTTCGGCCTGCTCACCAATCTGATCCCGGCCAGCATGGACTATTCGCTGAAAGGGCATCTGCAGTCGATCCTGACCGATATCACGCTTGGCATAGCCGATGTGGCGCTGCGCACCACATTCATCGCCCATTCGGCCTACCTGATGGCCGATGCGATCGGGCGGACGCTTTTCCGCCTCATGGTCTCGCATCGCGACCTGCTGGAATGGCGCACCGCGGCCCAGGCGAAATCCGCGCCCGATACGCTCGGTTTTTATATCAGGCTGATGTGGCCCGCCATGGTCATCGCCCTGGTCGGGCTTCTGGCGCCGCTGCTCTTCGAAAGCAAGGCACTCCCCATCGCGGTGCCCTTCGCGTGCATCTGGTTCTGCTCGCCGCTCATTGCCTGGCTGGTCAGCCGCTCGGCCAAGCCGCAGGATACACTTGAGGTCCGTTCCTCCGACAAGGGCGATCTGCGGCGCTTCGCCCGCCGCACCTGGCGCTATTTCGAGACCTTTACCACCGAGGAGCACAACCATCTTCCGCCTGACAATTTCCAGGAAGATCCTTTCCCGATCGTGGCGCCGCGCACTTCGCCGACCAATATCGGCGTCTATCTTCTCTCCGTCATTGCCGCGCGCGACTTCGGCTGGATTGGCTTCGACGACACGCTGAAGCGCGTCGACAACACGCTGACGGTTGTCGAGAAAATGGAGAAATATCGCGGCCATCTCTACAACTGGTACGATACGACCAGTTTGAAGCCCCTGATGCCGCTTTATGTCTCCGCGGTCGACAGCGGCAATCTGGCGGGCCATCTGGTTACGCTTTCCTCGGCGCTGGAGGAATGGGCGGAGGCGCCGTCCGTCTATCTCCAGAGCGATCTCGACGGCATTCTCGACGTCAACGACATCCTCGAGGAGACGATCGCCGAGATCCCCGATGACAGGCGCATCCTGCGCCCGCTGCGCCGCCGGCTGGAGGAGCGGATATCCAATTTCCGCCGCGCCGTCAGGTCGGTGAAGGAAGAGCCGGAAACCGCCTCCTTCCGCACGATCAACCTCTCCCTCTTCGCCAATGATATCGTCAAGCTGAGCGATGAGCTGAACAGCGAGATCGGCAGCCCCGAAAGCCTCGCCGCCAGCCAGTGGGCGCGCATCCTCGTGGATACATGCAAGGCGCATACCGACGACGCCATCGGCGAGCACGATACGGACGCGCTGCGGGAGCGGCTGCGCACCCTTGCCACCCGCGCCCGCCAGCTTGCCTTCGACATGCAGTTCGATTTCCTCGAACGCAAGGAGCGCCGTCTGCTCTCGATCGGCTACCGTGTCCAGGAAAACGAGCTCGACGAGAGCTGCTACGATCTCCTGGCCTCCGAAGCGCGCCTGGCGAGCCTCTTCGCCATTGCCAAGGGCGATATCCCGGTGGATCACTGGTTCCGCCTCGGCCGGCTTCTCGTCCCGGTCGGCTGGAAGGGCGCGCTGCTCTCCTGGTCCGGCTCGATGTTCGAATATCTGATGCCGCCGCTCGTGATGACGGAGCCGCTCGGCTCGCTGCTGGACCAGACGAACAAGCTGGTCGTCAAGCGTCAGATCGAATATGCGACCTCGCGCGGCCTGCCCTGGGGCATCTCGGAAGCCGCCTATAATGCCCGCGATCCCGAGATGAACTATCAGTACACCAATTTCGGCGTGCCGACGCTCGGATTGAAGCGCGGCCTTTCCCGCAATGCGGTGATCGCCCCCTATGCGAGCCTGCTCGCCGCGCAGTACCAGCCGGCGGAAGCCGTGGCCAATCTCAAGCGCCTCAAGGCGCTCGGCGCACTCGGCCCCTACGGCTTCCATGATTCGGTCGATTTCACGCCGTCGCGCGTTCGCGAAGGCGAGAAATGCGCCATCGTCCGCAACTACTACGCACACCATCACGGCATGTCGATCATCGCCGTCGATAACGTCATCTTCGACGGCCGCATGCGCGAGCGCTTCCACAGCGACCCCGTCATCGAGGCGGCGGAACTGCTGCTTCAGGAAAAGGCGCCGCGCGAGATTCCGATGGTTCACGCCAAGACGGAAAACCCGATGCGCGTCGACGATGGCGGTTTCGACGAAGCGCCGATGCGCATCATCGAAGTGCCGCTCAAGGCGCCGCGCGCCACGCAGCTCATGTCCAACGGTCAGTATGCGGTGATGCTGACGGCCAACGGCTCCGGCTACAGCCGCTGGAACAATTTGTCGATCACCCGCTTCCAGCCGGATGCCGCCGAGGACATGCAGGGGACCTTCCTGTTTCTGCGCGATGTGGACACCGGTAAGTGGTGGTCCGCCACTGGCGAGCCGACCCGCAGCATCGACGGTGAGGCGAAGGTCGTCTTCACCGACGACAAGGCCGAGTTCTTCAAGACCGCCGGCGACATCAGCACCGTTGTCGAGTGCATCGTCGCCTCCGAATCGAATGGCGAAGGCCGGCGCATCGACATCATCAACACCAGCGCGCGCGATCGCGTCATCGAAGTGACGTCCTACGCCGAGCTGGTGCTGACCACGGATGAGACGGATAGCGCCCATCCGGCATTCGCCAAGATGTTCGTCGAAACCGAGATCGCCGCCAACGGCACCACGGTCTATGCCACCCGGCGCAAGCGCGCGCCGTCGGACCCCGACATTCACGTGGCGCATTTCGTTGCCGACCTCTCCGGCGCGGCGCGCGAGGCGGAGGCCGAGACCGACCGCCGCGTGTTCATCGGCCGCGGCCGATCCTTACGCAATCCGGCCGCATTCGAGGCAGACAGCCGCCTAACCGGCAGCCAGGGATGCGTGCTCGATCCGATCGCCTCCGTTCGCTGCCGCGTGCGTGTTCCCGCGCGCAAGAAGGTGAGCCTGGTCTTCTGGACGCTCGCCAGCGACTCGCGTCAGGGGATCGAGGAAGCCGTTTCGCGCTACCGTCATCCCGAGTGTTTCGCGCGCGAGTTCTCACTGTCCTGGACGCGCTCGCAGGTTCGTCTCCATCATATCGGCATCGGCCCGGCGCAGGCTGCGGAGTACCAGAAGGTCGCGACCTATCTTCTCTACCCCGACCGGGCGCTCCGCCAGCCGCCGGAGGCAATCGCCTCGGGCCTCGGCAAGCAATCGGACCTCTGGCCGCTCAGCATCTCCGGTGATTTCCCGATATTCGCCCTGCGCATGGATAGCGAGGCCGCGCTCGACGTGCTGCGCGACGTGCTGCAGGCGCAGGAATACTGGCGCGCCAAGGGGCTGGTGGTCGACGTCGTCGCCATCAACGAGCGCGCTTTCTCCTACGCACAGGATTTCCACCGCGGCATCGAGTGGATCTGCGACAACTATCGGGCCCGCGGCGCCCATCAGGGACCGCGCCAGCACATCTTCGCTGTGCGCCGCGACCTGATGAGCGACGAAACCTATGATACGCTGCTGGCATCCGCCCGCATCGTCATGCACGCGCAGAACGGCTCGCTCACCGAACAGCTTCGCCGCACCGAGGAGATATCGGGCGATCTGGCGGCCCGCAGCGAAATCCTTGCCGAAGCCGAAAGTGCCGTCATCGCCGCCGAGCGTGCTGCCGAAACGGTAAAGCCGCCAGTTCCCGCGCTCGTTTCGCCGCCGAAGAAACCTGACATGCCGGATGGCGAGGACCTGCGGTTCTGGAACGGCTATGGCGGCTTCGACGCCGAGGGAGATTATGTCATCCGTCTCAACGGGCAGCGTACCACGCCGCATCCCTGGATCAACGTCATCGCCAACCCGTCCTTCGGCTTCCATGTCTCGGCCGAGGGTGCCGCCTTCACCTGGGCCGGCAACAGTCGCGACTATCAGCTGACGCCCTGGGCCAATGATCCCGTGACGAACCGCACCGGCGAGGCGATCTATGTCGTCGATCTCGACACGGGCGTTGCCTGTTCACCGGTCGCGGCCGTCCTGCGTGACGAGACGGCGGTCTATGAGGCGAAGCTCGGGGCCGGCTATGCCAGCTTCTCCACGGAGCAGCACAATATGGCGTTGACGCTGACCCATATCGTCGATCCGGAAAAGCCGGTACGGCTGTCGCGGCTTAAGCTCGCCAATCGCGGCAGCCTGCCGAAGCGGCTGCGCGTCTATGGTTATGTCGAATGGGTGCTCGGCAATGTCCGTGCCAGGAACGCGCCGTTCATCGTGCCCGCGCATGATGCGAAGCTGGGGGGCCTCTTTGCCCGCAACCCCTATCATGTCGACAAGTCCGATCAGATCACCTTCTTTGCGGCCTCGCGCGCGCCGGCTTCAGTGTCGGCGGATCGTGTCGAGTTCATCGGCGCCACCGGCTCGGTCGACAGGCCGGATACCGTCATTCAGGGGAGGCCGCTTTCCAATACGGTCGAGGCCGGTCGCGATCCGTGCGCCGCGCTCGCCTTCGATCTGGAGATCGCCCCGGGCGCTGAGGAGGAGATTGTATTCTTCATCGGCAGCACCGAGGGCGAGGACGCCGCGCGCCGCCTCGTCACGGAGGCGAAGAAGACATCCTTCGACAGGACGCTTCTAGCGGCCCGTACGCTCTGGCAGGACTTCCTCCAAGGCCTGCAGGTGGAAACGCCGGATCCCTCCTTCGATCTCATGGTCAATCGCTGGCTGCCCTATCAGAGCCTTGCCTGCCGTATCTGGGCGCGTGCCGCCTTCTATCAGGCGAGCGGCGCCTATGGCTTCCGCGATCAGCTGCAGGACACGCTGGCGCTGCTGGCGCTCGATCCGTCGCTGGCGCGCCAGCAGCTCGTCAATGTCGCCTCGCGGCAGTTCCGCGAAGGCGATGTCCAGCATTGGTGGCTGCCGGCGACGGGCGCGGGCGTGCGCACGATGATATCGGACGATGTCGTCTGGCTCGGTTATGCGGCCGCCCTTTACACCGAGGTGACGGGCGATACCGCCATTCTCGACGAGCAGGTGCCCTTCCTTGAAGGAAAGGCACTTGAAGAGGGCGAGCACGACGCCTTCTATCAGCCGACCGTCTCGGAAGATGAGGTCAGCATCTATGAGCATTGCGCCCTGGCGCTCGACCTCGCCGTCGCGCGCACCGGCCAGCACGGCCTGCCGCTGATCCTCGGCGGCGACTGGAACGACGGCATGAACCTCGTCGGCATTCACGGCAAGGGCGAGAGCGTCTGGCTCGGCTGGTTCCTCGCCCACACGCTGCAGAATTTCATCCCGATCGCGCGGGAGCGGAAGGATGCGAAGCGTGCGAAGGCCTGGCAGCAGCATGTCGATGATCTCAAGGCTGCGCTGGAAAAGGCCGGTTGGGACGGTGAATGGTACCGCCGCGGCTATTATGACGACGGCTCGCCGCTCGGTTCAAAGGAGAGCGACGAATGCCGGATCGACGCCATCGCCCAGTCCTGGGGTGTCCTGTCGGGCATCGCCGATCCCAAGCGTGCCGAGCAGGCGATGCAGTCGCTGCGCGAACATCTCCTTGATGAGGAAGGGGAGCTCCTGCGCCTGTTCACGCCGCCTTTCGACAAGACGGAGCGCGAGCCGGGCTATATCAAGGGCTACCCGCCGGGCGTGCGCGAGAATGGCGGCCAATATACCCATGGCGCGACATGGGCGATCCTCGCCTTGACGCAGCTCGGGCAGAATGCCGAGGCCTATCGCTGGTTCCAGATGATCAACCCGATCCATCACAGCCGTAATCCGGATGCCTATCGCGTCGAGCCCTATGTGGTCGCCGCCGATATCTATTCCGTGGAATCCAAGCGCGGACAGGGCGGCTGGACTTGGTACACCGGCTCCGCGGGCTGGCTCTATCGCGTCGCGACGGAAGGCATTCTCGGCCTGCGCCGCCGCGCCGACCGGCTCTTCGTCGATCCGGCGCTTCCGCCGGAATGGGACGGCTGCAATGTGTCGCTACGCATCGGCGAAGCCACTTACCGCATCGTGGTCAAGACCGGCGGCAAGACCAAATCGGTCAAGCTCGACGGCCGGAAAGTATCGAATCCGGAAAAGGGCATTGCGCTGAAGATGACCGGCGATCACGAAATCGTCGTGGAGCTTCCCAAACCGGCCCCGAAAAGCTAAACGGAGAGCGGGGGTTTCCCCGCTCTTTCATTTCCGGCATTCGCCAGCAAACCCGGTACGCTGCTTGACAAGGCTGCCCGGCAGCCAGCACATATCCCGCGCCCATCCCGATCCGGTGAATGGGAGACTTTCGGGGAGGGAGGCAACATGGCCAAGACTGACATCGCGCGGCGCGTCTACAATCACACCTGGAAGCTCGATCCGATCATCCGCAGCCTGCTGGATACGGATTTCTACAAGCTCCTGATGCTGCAGATGATCTGGGGTCTTTATCCCAAGGTCGACGCCACCTTCACGCTCATCAACCGTACGACCTCCGTACGCCTTGCCGACGAGATCGAGGAATCCGAGCTGCGCGCCCAGCTCGACCATGCGCGCACGCTGCGTTTCGGCAAGAAGGAGATGATCTGGCTGGCAGGTAATTCGTTCTATGGCCACAAGCAGATATTCTCGCCGGAATTCCTCGCCTGGCTCGCCGATTTCCAATTGCCGGAATACGAGCTCATCCGGCGCGAGGGCCAGTATGAGCTGAATTTCCATGGGCCCTGGATGTACACCACCATGTGGGAGATCCCGGCTCTCGCCATCATCAACGAGCTGCGCTCCCGCGCGGCGATGAAATCGCTCGGCCCCTTCTCGCTCGATGTGCTTTATGCCCGCGCCAAGGCCAAGATGTGGAGCAAGGTTGAGCGCCTGCGCCGGCTGCCTGACCTGAAGATTTCTGATTTCGGCACCCGCCGACGCCACTCCTTCCTGTGGCAGCGTTGGTGCGTCGAGGCACTTAAGGAGGGCATCGGCGATGCCTTTACCGGCACGAGCAACGTGCTGCTTGCCATGGACACCGATCTGGAGGCGCTGGGCACCAATGCGCATGAGCTGCCGATGGTGCTTGCCGCGCTGTCCCGCAATGACGAGGAACTGCGCAGCGCGCCCTATCGCGTGCTGCAGGAATGGAACCGCTATTATGGCGGCAATCTTCTGATCGTGCTGCCCGACGCCTTCGGCACCACCGCCTTCCTGCGCGATGCGCCGGACTGGGTGGCCGACTGGACGGGCTTCCGCCCTGACAGCGCCCCGCCGATCGAGGGTGGCGAGCGCATCATCGGTTGGTGGAAGGAGAAGGGCAAGGACCCGCGCGACAAGCTCCTGATCTTTTCCGATGCGCTCGATGTCGACACCATCGAGGAAACCTATCATCATTTCCATGGGCGCGTCAGGATGAGCTTCGGCTGGGGCACCAACCTCACCAATGATTTCGCGGGATGCGCGCCGACCAATATCGATGGCCTCAACGCGATCTCGCTGGTCTGCAAGGTCAGCGAGGCGAACGGCCGTCCGGCAGTCAAGCTCTCGGACAATCCCCGCAAGGCGACAGGTGATCCCAAGGAGGTCCAGCGCTATCTCGAATTCTTCGGCAACGAGGATCGCGTGGAGCATCTGGTGAAGGTTTAGCTCGGCGAGGCGAGATTCGCTGAAAAGTGAAGACGAATTTTCCATCTGGGCTTGCGTTTGAGGAGATTTGCAAGTTTAGGAGGAGCGGACTTTGGTCTTCTGCGGGATTTGCACAATACAGAGGATGGATTGGCCAGACGGAGGAGATGGCACATCATGTATCTGGGAATTGATCTTGGCACTTCGGGCATCAAGGCGCTGCTGATAGACGACAAGCAGCGGATCACCGCGTCCGCCTCCGCTTCGCTGAATGTCTCGCGCCCGCATTCGGGCTGGTCCGAGCAGAACCCTGCGCACTGGATCGACGCGCTGGAAACCGTGCTCGACGTGATGAAATCCACCTTTCCCGCACGGCTTGCCGCCGTGCGCGGCATCGGCCTTTCCGGTCAGATGCATGGCGCGACCCTCATCGATGCCGACGGCAAGGTGCTGCGGCCCTGCATTCTGTGGAACGATACGCGCGCTTACAAGGAAGCGGCGGCCCTCGATGCCGATCCGCGCTTCCGCAAGATCACCGGCAATATCGTCTTCCCCGGCTTCACGGCGCCGAAGCTCCTTTGGGTGAAGAACAATGAGCCCGAGCTTTTTGCGAAGATCGCGAAGGTCCTCCTGCCGAAGGACTATCTGCGCTTCTGGCTGACCGGCGAATATGTCTCCGACATGTCGGACTCGGCCGGCACCGCATGGCTCGATGTGGAGGAGCGCCGCTGGTCGCCCGAGCTTCTGGCCGCGACCGATCTCGACGAAAACCAGATGCCGTCGCTGGTCGAGGGCACGGAAATTTCCGCTGTTCTGAAGCCGGAACTCGCGCGGCGCTGGGGCATGCGCGATGATGTGGTCGTCGCGGGCGGCGGTGGCGACAATGCGGCATCGGCCTGCGGCATGGGCACCGTGTCGCCCGGTCACGCCTTCATCTCCGTCGGCACCTCCGGCGTCCTCTTCGCCGCGAACGGTTCGTATCTGCCCAATCCGGCGAGTGCGGTGCATACCTTCTGCCACGCCCTGCCGAAAACCTGGCACCAGATGGGCGTCATCCTGTCGGCGACGGATGCCCTCAACTGGTATGCCGGCATAGCGCGCAGCGATCCCGCCAACCTCACGGCGGAGCTGGGGGACAGGCTGAAGGCGCCCTCGGGCGTCACCTTCCTGCCCTATCTCTCGGGAGAGCGCACGCCCCACAACGATGCCGCCATCCGCGGGGCCTTTGTCGGCCTGGGACGTGAAAGCGATCGCGCCACGCTGACGCAGGCCGTCGTCGAAGGCGTAGCCTTCGCATTCCGCGATTGTCTGGAAGCGCTTGCGGCCGCCGGCACCAGGCTCGACCGGGTGACGGCCGTGGGCGGCGGTTCGCGCTCCGATTATTGGCTGCGAGCGATCGCCACGGCGCTCGATTTGGCCGTGGACGTTCCCGCCGACGGCGATTTCGGCGGCGCGTTCGGCGCAGCTCGTCTGGGACTTATCGCGGCGGAGAAAGCCGATCCGTGGGCGATCTGCACATTGCCTGACATCGCCGAGACGATTGAGCCGGAAGCGCGCCTGCGCGGTGCCTTCGATGACGCCTATATCAGCTATCGCAGGCTCTACCCGGCGCTGGACGCATTGGCGCGGTAGCATCCTTTTGCCGGTCATCTCTTCATAAGGGAAAGGGAGGGCAGCGGGGGACCGTTACCACGCCCGCTTTCCGCGTCTGGCCATTGAGAAAGAACGCCCTGAACCGGGAATGGGAAGACGGGCGGTCATGCGAACGCTCGATCTTTGATAGTAAGTTTGACCGCGGTCACAGGACCGCCCCGTCCGGCGATTTCCGTCTCCGCCCGTTCCGCTTCGGCGAAGGCTGGGGATCGTCGCGGCAGCCTTGCGGCCCCCACGTCCCGTCTCGGCCCTCCCCTTAAGTGCTCGTCCAGCACACACCGGGCGTAGTCCCGGCAGGGGAACCCTTGGACGGAGCCTCCCCGGACGACGAGATACGTTTTCCCGCCGTCGGAGGCGCCGGTTCTTCCCCGCGAGACCCGCCGTCGCGAGCCGCGTTCCCGCGGGAAGAACTGCGGGGAAGGATAAGGGCAGGGCGGGAACTGTGGGATAAGTTTTTGGGGAGAAGGTTCCGGAACGGCAAACGCGTCATCCAAATATCACCGAAGACTCAACGTCATGGCCCCATCAACCGACCACCACGCCATAGGCCAAACGTGAACCGTTCAATCCGCCATCTCGCTCTGCCAAGGCGGATTGGCTCCAGCCCGAGAGACAGTCACCGCCGCGGCGCGCACGCCGAGCGCCACTGCGGCATGGACTTGGTCTTCCGTCAGATTGGCGATCGCTTCCTTGGTGAGAAGCCCCTGCCTGTGGAGGCTCACCAGCACGCCGGCATTGACCGTATCGCCCGCGCCCACCGTATCAGCAACCGTGACCTTGACGCCCGGAACGCTGACCTTGCCACGCAGCGTATAGGCGTCGGCGCCATGCGATCCGCGCGTGATGATGACGAGCTTCGGTCCGCGCGTCAGCCAGTCGGCGGCGATTTTGTCGTGCTCCGTGCCTTCTCCGAACCAGGCGATGTCCTCATCGGACATTTTCACGATATCGGCCATGGCGACCATCCGGCGCAGCCGCGCCAGGTGCTTTTCGCGGTCGGGAATGAAGCCGGGGCGGATGTTCGGGTCGAGCATGATGACCCGGCGCCCCGCTTCGCGCGCCATCAGCGCCTCGTAGGTGTTGCCGCAGGGCTCGGGAATAAGGCTGATCGCGCCGAAAAGCAGCGCCGAAACCCTGTCGTCGAGTTGCGGCAGGTCGGCCTCGGTCAGCATCCGGCCAGCGGTGTTCTCGTCATAGAAGGCATAGCTCGCCTGACCGTTGACGAGGCGCACGAAGGCGAGCGTCGTCGGGCGGTTGGCGGTTGCGCAGAAGGAGCTATCCACATTCGAGCGATGGAGCGTCTCGCGCAGGATATCGCCGAGGAAATCCGAGGACAGCCCGGAGAAGAAACCGGCCGGCGCGCCCAGCCTGCCGATGGCGATGGCCGTGTTGAACAAGGCACCGCCCGCATGGGGAACGAAAGCTGCCTGGCCATCCGCCGTCTCGCGCGGCAGCATGTCGATCAGCGCTTCACCGCAGGAAATGATCATGCGGGCCTCCTCTCTCAAACCCTTGGGAACGGGCACCTAAACCGATTGAATCGGAGAAAGCGCTAAAGGTTTTGCGCCTCTCTTGCAACCATGGAAAACGCCGCACCGGGTTTTAAACGTGCTGGCCGCCATTGATGTGGATTTCCGAACCGGTGACATAGGAAGAGGCCTCGGTGCACAGGAAATAGATCGTGTCGGCCACTTCCGATGTCTGGCCAAGGCGGCGCAGCGGCAGGTGCTCGATCAGCTTTTCCGTGCCCGGCGACAGGATCGAGGTTTCGATCTCGCCCGGCGCGATCGCGTTTACGCGAATGCCGTGCGGGCCGAAATCCGACGCCATTTCGCGGGTCAGAGCGGCAAGCGCCGCCTTCGATGTCGAATAGGCGGTGCCGGCGAAGGGATGTACGCGGCTTCCGGCGATTGAGGTGACATTGACGATCGAGCCCTGCGCTGCCTCCAACTCCCTAAAGAGCCCCCGCGCCAGCATGATCGGTGCGAAGAAATTCACCTGGAATACGTCGCGCCAGACCTGCATGGGCGTCTCGATGGAATTGAGCCGCCGCCCGCCTTCCGCCTTGGGCGAAATGCCGGCATTGTTGACCAGCGCATGCAGCTTGCTGCCCTCCGCCTCCAGCCGCCGGCGAATTTCTGAAATGCCGCGGCCGATATCCTCGGGGTCGGAAAGGTCGATCCTGATGTGATCCTCCGGTCCGGCCGGCCAGGGGCAGTTCTCGGAGAAATCCTGCCGCGAGCAGGTGATGACGCGCCATCCCGCGCGCGAGAAACGTTTGACGGTGGCATGGCCGATGCCTCGGCTCGCTCCGGTCAGCACAAGCGTCTTCTTGGTGGTGATGTCGGTCATGAAAGGTGCCTCGTTGGTGTCTTTTAATAGACGATACCGCTCAAGATTTCGAGGCTGTTGAATGCAAATCGCAAATTGCGCATTGCCGCAGGCGCGCAATAGCTTCGGGTCCGGTGAATGTTGCGTGATTTTCGCTTATGCCGATTCCTGTTTTCGTCCCGATGCGCTAGCTTGCACGCGCGAATGGAGGAGGAATCATGGCGGAATACGTACTCGCAATCGATCAGGGGACCACGTCGAGCAGGGCCATCGTCTTCGACCGCGACCGTCGGGTCGTGGGTCTTGGCCAGCAGGAATTTCCGCAGATCTATCCCCGCTCCGGCTGGGTGGAGCACGACCCGGATGATATCTGGCGCTCGGTTGTGACGACTTGCGGCGAGGCGATCCGCAACGCGCATATCGAGGCTGGGCAGGTAGGGGCGCTTGGCATCACCAACCAGCGCGAAACCGTCGTCGTCTGGGAAAAGGCGACGGGCAAGCCGATCCACAATGCCATCGTCTGGCAGGACCGCCGCACCGCCAATCTGTGCCGCAAGCTGAAGAAGCAGGGCCTGGAAAAAATGGTCACGCGGAAGACCGGCCTGCTGCTCGACCCTTATTTTTCCGGCACCAAGCTGGCATGGCTCTTAAGCAATGTGCCAGGTGCGCGGGCAAGGGCGCGCAAAGGCGAGCTTCTCTTCGGCACGATCGACTCGTTCCTGATCTGGCGTCTGACCGGCGGCAGGAACCATGTGACGGATGCGACCAATGCGGCGCGCACGCTGCTCTTCAACATCGCCGAAAATCGTTGGGACAAGGAATTGCTCGAGCTCTTCGATATCCCGGAGGCGATGCTGCCGGAGGTGAAGGATTGCGCCGCCGATTTCGGCAGCACCGATGCGGAGATCCTCGGCGCTGAAATCCCGATCCTGGGCGTTGCGGGCGATCAGCACGCGGCGGTCATCGGCCAGGCCTGCTTCGAGCCGGGGATGATCAAGTCGACCTATGGCACCGGCTGCTTCGCGCTGCTCAACACCGGTTCGGAGATGGTGCTTTCGAAGAACCGGCTCCTGACCACCATCGCCTATCGCCTTGACGGGCGCACCACCTATGCGCTGGAGGGTTCGATCTTCATCGCCGGCGCAGCGGTGCAATGGCTGCGCGACGGGCTGAAGATCATCGGCACGGCGGCCGAATCCGGCAAGCTTGCCGACAGCGCCGATCCGAGCCAGGAGGTCTATATGGTTCCCGCCTTCGTCGGCCTCGGCGCGCCGCATTGGGATGCCGATGCCCGTGGTGCGATCTTCGGATTGACGCGTAATTCCGGCCCGGCGGAGTTCTCCCGGGCGGCGCTCGAATCGGTCGCCTACCAGACCCGTGACCTGCTGGAAGCCATGAAGAAGGATTGGAAAGCCGACGGCCGCAAGACGGTGCTGCGCGCCGATGGCGGCATGGTCGCCTCGGACTGGACGATGCAGCGTCTGGCCGACATTCTCGATGCGCCAGTGGACCGCCCGGTCATCCTGGAGACGACGGCGCTGGGCGCCGCCTGGCTCGCCGCATCGAAGGCTGGTATCTGGCCGAAGCAGGCGGACTTCGCCAGAAGCTGGGCGCTGGACACCCGTTTCCTGCCGAAAATGGATGAAAAGACCCGCAAGGCCAAGATTGCCGGCTGGAAGAACGCGGTGCGGCGGACGCTGACGATCGAGTGAGATAAGTGAGGTAGGGAGTAGAAGCCCTCTACTATCTCACTACTCACTATTCCCTACTCACTCCTACTGCGCATTCCCCATGATGAGATCGAGCAGCGTTGTCGTCTTGCCGCCGGACTGGCGTCCGCCGCCGACATCGGCGGGCGGGACCGGGCCGCGCGAGGCGACGGGCGCGCTTTCGATCATCCGCGTCGAGCCGGTTCGCGCCGCATCGGGCGCAGGCGGCCAATAGCCGTCATCCTCGTTCGCCATGGGCATGCCGCCGGCCGGATTGTTCGGGTCGTAAGGTGAGGGCGCATTGGAATCGGGCAGTTCGTCACTGCCGCCCGGAAGCACATTCTCGATCTGGTAATTGCCGGGGAGTTCGGCGACCGGCACGCCCTTGTGGGCCGCGACCATGAATTCCTTCCATGCCTTGACCGGCAGCGAGCCGCCGCTGACATGCTTCATCGGCTTTCCGTCGTCATTGCCGAACCAGACCCCGGTGGTGAGATTGGCCGTATAGCCGATGAACCAGGCATCGCGGAAGTTCTGGCTGGTGCCGGTTTTGCCGGCCGCCGGCCAGCCGAATTTGCCGCTCTTTGCCGTTCCGTCTTCCACGGTCTGGCGCAGCATGGCGTTCATCATGCCGACATTCCGTGGGTCGATCACGCGTTCGCCGCCGCTTTGGGTGTTCTCATAGAGCACCTTGCCGTTCGAATCCGTCACGCGCTTGATGATGTGCACCGGCGCCGTGTAGCCGCCATTGGCGAAGGGCGTAAAGGCATCGGTCAGCTCGAGCAGCGTCACCTCCGAGGTGCCGAGCGCCAGGGAGGCATTGGCCGTCAGCTTCGACTGGATGCCGAGGCGATGGGCCGTATCGACCACGGTTTGCGGGCCGACTTCCATGACGAGCTGGGCGGCGACGGAGTTGAGCGAGTGCGAGAGCGCGGTCGCAAGCGTCACCGGGCCGAAATATTTGCCGTTGTAGTTGCCGGGCGTCCACTTGCCGATCTTGACAGGCGCGTCGTTACGCACCGAATCCGGCGTGCGGCCCTGTTCGAGCGCGGAGAGATAGACGAAGGGCTTGAAGGTCGATCCCGGCTGGCGCTTGGCTTCGGTGGCGCGGTCGAACTGGCTGTTGGCATAATCATAGCCGCCGATCATGGCGCGCACCGCGCCAGTCCCGTCGATGGAGACCAGCGCGCCTTGTGAGACATTCATCTTCTTGCCATTGGCGGAGATGAGATCACGGATTGATTCTTCGCCGATCTTCTGCAGATGCAGGTCGATCGTGGTGTCGACGATCACGTCGCTCTTCGTTTCGCCGATCAACGCCGGCAGTTCCCGCATCACCTGGTCCGCGACATAGTTTTCAGAGCCCGACCAATAGGCGGCGGCGCGTGTCGGCGGTTCGCTCATGGCGACGGCCAGTTCGCTGTCCTGGATCATGCCCTGCTCGCGCATGGCGTTGAGCACCAGCTTCGCCCGATCCGACGCGGCTTCCGGATCGCGTGCCGGCGAAAGCCGTGAAGGCGCCTTCAGCAGCCCCGCCAGCGTTGCAGCCTCCATCAGGTTCACGTCGCGCGCGGGCTTGTCGAAATAACGCCGCGAGGCTGCGGCGACGCCGTAAGCGCCGGATCCGAGATAGACCCGGTTCAGATACATTTCGAGTATCTGGTCCTTGGAATATTTGTGCTCCAGCCATAGCGCCAGCAGCACTTCCTGGACCTTGCGCTCGATGGTTCTCTCAGGCGTCAGGAACAGGTTCTTCGCGAGCTGCTGCGTCAGCGTCGAGCCACCCTGCACCATGCGTCCGCTCGTGATGTTGGTAATGATCGCGCGGGCGAGGCCGATCGGGTCTACGCCGAAATGCGAATAGAAGCGCCGGTCCTCGATGGCGATGACCGCCTGGGGGATATAGGGCGACATGTCGTGAAGGCCGACCGCCTCGCCGCCCGTCGTCCCGCGATTGGCGATGAGATTGCCGCCGACGTCGACGATCTTGACGTTGGGCGGCCTGTCGGGAATGGTCCAGGTGGTGGTCTGCGGCATCTGCGCCGCGAAATAGATGACGATCCCGCCAAGGGCGATGCCGCCCCACAGCCCCAGAACCAGTGACCAGTAGACCATACGGCGCAGAAGCCCGAAAAAGCCGCGCCTCTGGCCGCGGCCGGAATTCCTGCGGTCTCGTTTCGATCCGGTCTTTGCGGATTTGGACTTGCGGCGTGCCGGCGCGGGTGCGGCGCGGTCGTTTTCGTCGACGCGCAGATCATCGTCCCGTGTCCTGCGGCTATCATCACCGAAGGAAGGTTCGATGCGCTTGCCCCTGTCTCCGCCTGAAGCCATGCCCTTTATCAACCCGCTTTCTTGAATTTACGTCGTAATCGTCCCTTGGGGTTGCAGGGTAAATGCGGCGGTTTAAAGGGGCGTTAAGTTATAATTTGCAAATCCGCCAGCCCGTCTCGGGCGCCGCGAAAATGCGTGGATTCCATGTGCTTATAAAGGAAAAGCCCCGCGAATCGCGGGGCTTCGACGCAGGCTGACGCGAGAGCGATCAGAACTTGTAGGCAACGCCGAGACGGATGTCGTGCGACTTGAAATCGGCATTGTAGTTGACGCCGCCGAAATCGAAATCTTCGTCGCCGAGATCGGTGTAGCGATATTCGAAGCGCACGATCACATTATCCGTGGCCGCATAATCGACACCGGCGCCGAGCGTCCAGCCCGTCTGGGTCTTCTTGTCGTCGAGAACGCTTACGCCGTCGATATTGGCATTGTGCTCGACTTCGCCGAAGGCGACACCGCCGGCGATGTAGGGGAGGAAGCGGTCAACCGCATAACCGGCGCGAGCACGCACGGCACCCGACCAGCGCAACTTGGCTTCGCCGGTGTAGAGATAAGCGCCACCTTCGAAGAAGTCGGCTTCTTCCTGGAGATCGGCATAGCTGATGTCGGCGTCAAGGCCGAGAACGATGTTATTGCCGGCTTCCCAATTATAGCCGCCATAGATGCCGCCGAGGAAACCATCCGGCTTCAGTTCGGAGGAAAAGGCATCCCCGACGTCAGCCTCGGACTTGCCCCATCCATAGCCGACCTGGGCACCGATATATGCGCCCGTCCAGCTGAAAACCGGCGGCGTGTACACCGGGGCGGGTTCCTGATCGTAGACGACGTCCGCCGCTTTTGCGCTGGTTGCCGCGCACAGCGCAATCGCGGAAGCGGCGATGAAATACTTAACTTTCATGGCGTTTCTCCAGTCATTTGATGCACAACTTATATACGCGTGGGTTGCATCTTGTCTGTAGCGTAAAGGACACAGCGCCCGGAAAAGCAGGGCTGTTTATGACATGAAGTTGCCACAATCTCGTCACGAGTTTGTGAACGGTTCAACCGATGGCTGAGCATCGAGGGAAAACCTCGCGCTCAGATGACGTTACGTTAAGTTCTTTTTAAATAAGCATTTCTCCGCTATCCGCGGATATGCTAATTCCTCTTTTGGCAGGGGCGCGAAGAGAATTATGGAAAAACAGAGAGTCGACTGGGTCGATATCGCCAAGGGCATGTGCATCATCTTCGTCGTGATGATGCATTCCACATTGGGCGTCGAGAAAGCCGCGGGGGCGGAAGGCTGGATGCATTATGTCGTCTCCTTCGCCAAGCCCTTCCGCATGCCCGATTTCTTCCTGATTTCCGGTCTGTTCCTGGGCCTCGTGATCGACCGCCCCTGGCGCCGCTATATCGATCGCAAGGTCGTGCATTTCCTCTATTTCTACATTCTGTGGCTGACGATCCAGTTCGTCTTCAAGGCGCCGGGCATCGCCGCGGAGGAAGGCGCGCGCGGCGTCGTCTCCGCCTATCTCATGTCCTTCGTCGAGCCCTTCGGCACGCTCTGGTTCATCTATATCCTGCCGGTGTTCTTCCTGGTGACGCGACTGGTCAAAAGAGTGCCGGCCTGGCTCGTCTTCTCAGCGCTCGCACTTCTGGAGACGCTGCCTATCCATACCGGCTGGGTGATGATCGATGAGTTCTGCGGGCGTTTCGTCTATTTCTTCGCCGGCTATGCGTTTGCCCCGGCCATTTTCCGTGCCGCCGACTGGCTGCGCCAGCGGCCGCTGGTGGGGCTGGCCGGGCTGGCTCTCTGGGCCTTGGTCGAATATGTGCTGGTATTCACGCCCGCACCTCCCTCTCTCGCTTCGCTGCTCACGCCTGAGGCCTTCATGTCAGGCGGGCGCGGCGGCTGGAGCGAACTGCCTCTCATCTCGCTTTTCCTCGGTCTCGCCGGGGCCTTCGCCATCGTGGCGACCTCGGCGCTCCTCTCACGGCTTGCCGGGGCCAATCCGCTGCACCGGGGCTTGAGCTGGCTGGGCAGCCATTCAATCGTCGTCTATCTCGCCTTTTTCCTGCCGATGGCGGTGACGCGCACCGTGCTTCTCAAGAGCGGCGTCATCGCCGATATCGGCACGATCTCGTTCCTGACGACCGCCGCCGGCGTCGTCGGCCCGGTCATCCTCTATGCGCTGGTGCAATGGAGCGGCTACGGCCACTTCCTGTTCAAGCGTCCGGCATGGGCCATCATCGACAGGGCGCCGCAAAAGAAAACGGCGGCTGTGGCGGCGGAGTAAGTGAATAGCGCCGGAATCTGTTATGAACCGTTGCTGTCATGGAAATGTAAAGGAATGGATCCCAGTGCTCGTCACTGGGATCCATTCCTCTACGGTGCCGTGGCCGCTACGGAAGCATGAATATATTCACTCAGCTATGAGCAAAAATATCCTCTTCATCCCAGCCCATCAGGTCGAGCTTGGCGCGGGTCGGCAGGAAGCGGAAGCAGGCTTCGGCCTCCTTAAGCCGTCCGTCGCGCTTCAGCCTTGCCTCCAGCACATCCTTGAGCCGGTGCAGATAGAGCACGTCGGAAGCCGCATATTCGAGCTGCGCGGGTGAAAGCACCTCCGCCGCCCAGTCCGAGGATTGCTGCTGCTTGGAAATCGTCACGTCGAGCAGTTCGCCGCAGAGCTCCTTCAACCCGTGCCGGTCCGTATAGGTGCGGGTGAGCCGGGATGCGATCTTGGTGCAGAAGACCGGCTGAGCCATGACGCCGAAGGTGTGGGCGAGCACGGCCAGGTCGAACCGGCCGTAGTGGAAGATCTTGGTGATCGAACGATCCCTCAGGAGCCGCACCAGATTGGGCGCCTTCTTCTGTCCGGGCGCGATCTGGATCACGTCCGCTGTGCCGTCGCCGGGCGATATCTGCACCACGCAGAGCCGGTCGCGATGCGGTTTGAGGCCGAGCGTCTCGGTATCGATGGCGACGGCGTCGACCTGATAGTGTGAAAGATCAGGCAGGTCGTTTTTGTGAAAGCGGATGCTCATGCGGCTGTTCCTGTTATCTCTTGGCCAGGGCAGCGAGGATGCGTGCCCATGAGCGCTGGCCCTTGTGGAAGGATTGAAGCTCGTATTTCTCGTTCGGCGAGTGGATGCGGTCGTCTTCCAGCCCGAAGCCGACGAGCAGCGATTCCATACCGAGCATCGACTGGAAATCGCCGACGATGGGGATCGAGCCGCCCATGGCGATCAGCACGGCCGGCTTCGGCCATTCGTCCGAAAGCGCATCCTTGGCCTTGGTGAGAAGTGGTGAATCGTAGGAAAGCTGGATGGCCGGCGAACCGCCATGCGGGTGGAACTCCACCGAGCAGTCGGCCGGAATGCGCGCCTTGACGAATTCGCGGAACGCGGCGCGGATCTTGTCCGGGTTCTGTTGATGCACGAGGCGGAACGAGACCTTGGCGGAGGCTTCCGCTGCGATCACCGTCTTGAAGCCCTGGCCGGTATAGCCGCCGGTGATGCCGTTGACTTCCGCCGTCGGCCGCGCCCAGGTGAGCTCCAGAACGCTCCTGCCCTTTTCGCCCGATGGAATGGAAAGACCGATCGGCCCGAGAAAAGTCTCCGCCGTGCGGCCGAGCCCGTCCCACATCTGCAGGATCTGTTTCGGCGTTTCCTCCACACCGTCATAGAAGCCCGGCAGGGTGACACGTCCGTTCTCGTCGTGCAGATCGGCGAGAATGCGGGTCAAGATGTGGATCGGGTTTGCCGCCGCACCGCCGAAGAAGCCGGAGTGCAGGTCGCGGTCGGCCGCCTTGACGATGATTTCCTCGCCCACAAGGCCGCGCAGGCCCACCGAAATCGCAGGCGTCTCGCGGTCCCACATGCCGGTATCGCAGACAAGCGCGAAATCCGCCTTCAGCTCCTCTGCATGCTCTTTAAGGAAAGGCTTGAGCGATGGCGAGCCGGATTCCTCTTCGCCCTCGAAAAGGATGGTGATGCGGCAGGGCAGATTGCCGTGAACCGCCTTGTAGGCCCGGCAGGCCTCGACAAAGGTCATCAACTGGCCCTTGTCGTCGGAGGTGCCGCGCCCGGTGATGATCTTGCGGCCCGGCTCAACCTCTTTGACGGCGGGCGAAAAGGGATCGTTTTCCCAAAGGTTCAGCGGATCGACCGGCTGCACGTCGTAATGGCCGTAGAAGAGGGCGTGCGGCGCATCCGGCGTCGCCCCTTCATGATGGGCGACGACCATCGGATGGCCCGGCGTGTCGCGCACGCTGGCATCGAAGCCGATCGACTTCAGATCCTCCACCAGCCACTCCGCCGCCTTGCGGCATTCGGCCTTGTAGGCGGGATCGGTCGAGATCGACTTGATCTTCAAAAGCTCGACCAGCCTGTCGAGGCTCTGGTCGAGATTGGTATCGAGATGGGAAAGAACGGGATCGAGCGTGGACATGCGACTACCTGGTTACGATTCGCGAAGGGAGCCGCAGACTATTCCATTTTTCAGGATTGTGCACAGAGGCGAGTCATCGAGAAAAGGGATTCCTCATGCCAGATCGGTTTGCGCGAAATCATCGCCCTTGTAGATGAGTCCGACGCCATGGATTTTTGCGCACGCATAGGCAAAGCAATCACCAAAGTTAAGGCCAGCCCGATGGCCGACGGCTTTGCCGTAGGTCATCGCAGCATCAATGGCTTTGTCTCCGATCTCTCCGGAAATGCTGATCTCGCTGGCACCGAGTTCTGCAATCAGATCGTCGACAATCTCGCGTGCACTGGCGAGGAGTTCCGAGCTCGGCCTAACTGCCGCCCCACCTGCTGTGGCGGCGGCGCGAGCGACGGCTAGTGTGGCTTCAAACCGCACAAGCGGAGAAACAAAACAGGCGTTCTGCACGTCGGAGAGGCGCTTTGCGATTTCCTGCCAGCCCGCTTCCTGGTTGATAACGGCAACGAGTGCCGAAGCATCCAGAAACATCAGGTGTCGCCCCACATCTCGTCGGTATAGGCTTTCATGTCGAAGGTGGGATTGGGCAAGCCGATTCTTGCAGCCTTCTCATGGATTCTAGCAAGGCGATCACGCAGCGGTACATGCGCCCGGGTGCGATCCAGCTCGTGCTGAAGCGCCATGCGCACTGCCTCGGTCTTGCTGCGCGTCTTGGTGAGTCTCGCCAGTTCCTCAGCCATGGCGGCCACCTCATCGTCGCGTATGAAGAGCGGCATAATGATATCTCCTTTTAGCAATCAGGATATCGCAAAAAGGCAATCGCAACAAGGCGAGCCGGCAGGTAACTGTATTTGGAAGCGAAAAGAGGAAGGGCGCTCTGAACGGCGCCCTAAAAAGACTTGACCGCTGCGGTGAGGGGGGTACCGCAGCGGCCAGATCATTATAATGAAGCGGCAGCCCGGAGAGGGGGGATGTGAGGCTGCCGCCCGATCCGGAATCCAGCGGGGGACGGGCCAGAAGACCGGATATCGACGTGTTGTCGACGGTTATGATTTGGCGAGAGGAACGTGGCGATTCAAGGGCACGAAACATTACATATTTGTAACAAAAGCGTGATGTTGAAATCCCCGGCAATTCCTACCACGCACTTTTTTGCTGCACGCACTTTGGCGTGGATCGTTCAGCCTCCTGACAGAGACTTCATTCCAATTCCCGGCGGTTTGTTTTAAGTCTTGCTCCATGAAAAACGGCGATCATCTCTTTCTCGTTGACGGCTCGGGCTATATCTTCCGTGCCTATCACGCTCTTCCTCCGCTCACCCGCAAGTCGGACGGCCTGCCGGTCGGCGCGGTGTCCGGCTTCTGCAACATGTTGTGGAAGCTTCTGAAGGATGCGCGCAACACCGATGTCGGGGTAGTGCCGACCCATTTCGCCGTCATCTTCGACTATTCCTCGAAGACCTTCCGCAACGAGATCTATCCCGAATACAAGGCCAACCGCAGCGCGCCGCCGGAGGATCTCATTCCGCAGTTCGGGCTCATCCGGCAGGCGACGAAGGCGTTCAACCTGCCCTGCATCGAGAAGGAAGGCTACGAGGCCGACGACCTGATCGCCACCTATGCCCGGCTTGCCGTGGAAGCGGGCGGCGACGTCACCATCATCTCCTCCGATAAGGATTTGATGCAGCTCGTCAATCACAAAGTGTCGATGTATGACGGCATGAAGGACAAGCAGATCTCGGTCCCGGAAGTGATCGAGAAATGGGGCGTGCCGCCGGAAAAGATGATCGATCTGCAGTCGCTCACCGGCGACAGTACCGACAACATCCCCGGCATCCCCGGCATCGGCCCGAAGACGGCGGCGCAGCTCCTGGAGGAATATGGCGATCTCGACGCGCTTCTAGCCCGCGCCTCGGAGATCAAGCAGCAGAAGCGCCGTGAGAACATCATCGCCTTTTCCGACCAGGCGCGGCTGTCGCGCGAGCTCGTGACGCTGAAGAACGATACGCCGATCGATGTCGCGCTCGATGCGCTGGTGCTGGAGCCGCAGGACGGGCCGAGGCTGATCGGCTTTCTGAAAGCGATGGAATTCACCTCGTTGACCCGCCGCGTCGCCGAGACGACCGAAACGGATGCGGCCCTGATCGAGCCGGTGCCGGTCGAAACGCAATGGGGCGCCGACGCACATGGGCCTGATCTCCAAACCGGCGTGTCGGCGGAAGCGACGCCGGAAGAAGTGATGGGTGGCGCTGCTGCCATGCCTGCCACCCCGGTCGCTCCCGAAGGTCCGGAGAATACCCCCGCCGTGCTGGCCAGGTCCCGCGCCGAAGCGGCGACTGCCGAAAAGATCGACACGACGGCCTATGTCTGCATCCGCGATCTCGCCACCCTGCAGGCTTGGATCGACGAAGCGGTCGAGAACGGCATTGTCGCCTTCGATACCGAGACCAGTTCGCTCTTTCCGATGGAGGCGGAGCTGATCGGTCTTTCTCTGGCGCTGGCGCCGGGCCGCGCGGCCTATGTACCGCTGGCGCATAAATCGGGCGCGGGCGATCTCCTGGGCGGCGGCATGCTGGAAAACCAGATCCCGCTCGATCAGGCGCTCGCCGCGTTGAAGCCGATGCTGGAGGACCGCTCGGTCCTGAAGATCGCCCAAAACATGAAGTTCGACTGGCTGCTCATGCATCGCTACGGCATCGATATCACGCCCTTTGACGATACGATGCTGATCTCCTATGCGCTGGATGCAGGCCCCGGCGGCCACGGCATGGACAGCCTGTCGGAGCGTTGGCTCGGGCACAAAACCATCCATTACAAGGACGTGGCGGGCAGCGGCAAATCCGCCGTGAGTTTCGACATGGTCGATTTGGAGCGCGCCACCGCCTATGCCGGCGAGGATGCGGACGTGACGCTCAGGCTCTGGCGCGTCCTCAAGCCCCGCCTCGTGGCCGAAGGCGCCGTTTCCGTCTATGAGCGGCTGGAGCGGCCGCTGGTGACGGTCTTGGCGCGCATGGAGGCGCGCGGCATCTCCGTCGACCGGCAGATATTGTCCCGTCTTTCCGGCGAGCTGGCGCAGTCGGCCGCCGCGATCGAGGACGAGATCTATCAGCTCGCAGGCGAGCGCTTCAACATCGGCTCGCCGAAGCAGCTGGGCGACATATTGTTCGGCAGGATGGGCTTCCCCGGCGGTTCCAAGACCAAGACGGGCCAATGGTCGACTTCCGCGCAGGTGCTGGAGGATCTGGCCGCCGCGGGTCACGAACTACCACGCAAGATCGTCGACTGGCGTCAGCTCACCAAGCTCAAATCCACCTATACGGATGCATTGCCGGGCTATATCAACCAGGAAACCGGCCGCGTCCACACCTGCTATGCGATGGCCGCCACCTCGACCGGACGGCTTTCCTCTTCCGACCCGAATTTGCAGAACATCCCGATCCGCACGGCGGAAGGCCGAAAGATCAGGACGGCTTTCATCGCCAGTCCGGGCAACAAGCTCATCTCTGCCGATTACAGCCAGATCGAGTTGCGCGTGCTCGCCCATGTTGCCGATATCCCGCAGCTGAAGCAGGCTTTCGAGGACGGCGTGGACATCCATGCCATGACGGCGTCGGAAATGTTCAACGTCCCGGTCAAGGACATGCCGAGCGAGGTGCGCCGCCGCGCCAAGGCGATCAATTTCGGCATCATCTACGGCATTTCCGCCTTCGGCCTTGCCAATCAGCTGTCGATCCCCCGCGAGGAGGCGGGGCAATATATTCGCACCTATTTCGAGCGCTTCCCCGGCATTCGCGACTATATGGATGCCACCAAGGCCTTTGCCCGCGAGCACGGCTATGTCGAGACGATCTTCGGCCGGCGCGCGCATTACCCGGAAATCCGCTCCTCCAACCCGCAGATGCGCGCCTTCAACGAGCGCGCCGCCATCAACGCGCCGATCCAGGGGTCGGCCGCAGACATCATCCGTCGCGCCATGATCCGCATGGACGGCGCGCTTGCCGAAGCGGAGCTCTCGGCGCGCATGCTCCTGCAGGTCCATGACGAACTGGTCTTCGAGGTGTCGGATGACGAAGTCGACAAGACGATTTCGGTGGTCCGCCATGTGATGGAGAATGCGGCCATGCCCGCGGTCTCGCTCTCCGTTCCGCTGCAGGTGGATGCCCGCGCGGCGCAGAACTGGGACGAGGCGCATTAGGCGGCGGCATCGCTCCCTCTCTTGCAAATTCTAAGGACTTAGCTTCGCTAAGCCCAGGAATTTGCTTTCTCCCCCGCCCAGGGGGAGATAGACCGGCATGAACGTTTTTGCCAATCTCCAGCTTTGTGATTGGCAGGAAAGGTGCTGCAGCGCTTTATCTCTCCCCTTGCGGGAGAGAAAGCGATTTCAACATCTTAGCCGAAGGCTAAGTGTTAGAAATCGCAAGAGAGGGGATCATCTCGACAAAGCCCGCAATGCGGATAGGGAGCGGCCACCACACCGCAATTGACGCATGGCGGATGAACCGCTAAACAGCGCCCACACGCAATTTGTTTTCCGTACCGCCCGCCGCGCAACCGTGCGATCTCGAGGGATCGTGCTCAAGGCATCGAGCGGTAGGAGTGATAGAGCATTTTGCAGCCAAATGGGAACATTTGGCGTTCGCATAAATGCGTTAAAAACAAATAGAAAGTCATCCATGTCCCTGTCTGCTTCCATCGCTCCGGCGCTGTCCGGCGCTCTTGCCGCTCGTGGTTATACGGCGCTTACCTCCGTCCAGACCGCCGTGCTGGCGCCTGAGGCCGAGGGAGCGGATCTTCTGGTCTCGGCGCAGACCGGTTCCGGCAAGACGGTGGCCTTCGGCATCGCCATTGCCCCGACCTTGCTGGGCGATGCGGAGCGTTTCGAGACGCCGGGCGCGCCCTTGGCGCTCATCATCGCGCCGACGCGCGAGCTGGCCCTGCAGGTGCGCCGCGAGCTCGAATGGCTTTATGCCGAAGCCGGCGGCCGGATCGCCTCCTGCGTCGGCGGCATGGATATCCGCACCGAGCGGCGCGCGTTGGAGCGGGGTGCGCATATCGTCGTCGGCACGCCGGGCCGGCTGCGCGACCACATCACCCGCGGTGCGCTCGACATGTCGGCCTTGCGGGCCGTGGTTCTCGACGAGGCCGACGAGATGCTTGATCTCGGCTTCCGCGAGGATCTCGAGTTCATCCTGGGCGAAGCGCCTGAGGATCGCCGCACCCTGCTTTTTTCCGCGACCGTTCCCAGGTCCATCGCCGAGCTGGCCAAGCGTTTTCAGCGCGACGCCTTGCGCATTTCCGCGACCAGCGAAAAGGAACAGCATGGCGACATCAGCTATCAGGCCATGCTCGTCGAGCCGCGCGAGCGCGAAAACGCCATCATCAACACGCTCCTCTTCTTTGATGCGCAGAACACCATCGTCTTCTGCTCGACCCGTGAGGCGGTGAAGCATCTGACCAGCCGTTTGTCCAACCGCGGCTTCTCGGTCGTCTCGCTTTCAGGCGAGTTGAGCCAGGCGGAACGCACCAATGCGCTTCAGGCGATGCGCGACGGGCGTGCCCGCATCTGCGTGGCGACCGACGTCGCGGCGCGCGGCATCGACCTACCCAATCTCGATCTCGTCATCCATGCCGATCTGCCAAGCAATCCGGAAACACTCTTGCACCGCAGCGGGCGCACGGGCCGCGCCGGCCGCAAGGGTACCTGCGTCCTGATCGTGCCGTTCTCCCGCCGCCGCAGCGCCGAGCGGCTGTTGCAGATGGCGAAACTGGAGGCGGCGACCGTGAACGCTCCCGGCATCCCCGCCATTCAGGAGAAGAACCGCGAGCGCATTCTGCACGATCCGGCGCTGTCGGAAGCGGCGGGCGAGGATGAGCAGGACCTGATCAAGGAGCTTCAGGCGCTCTATACGCCTGAGCAGATCGCCGCCGCCTATCTGCGCCGAGAGCTTGCCGCCCGCCCGGCACCGGAAGAGATTTCCGACGTGCCAGTGCGCCCGCTCGGCCAAGACCGCAAGGGTGGTGAGCGTACCAGCAAGTACGACCAGCGTACCGGTGGGTACGATCGGCCAGAACGGGGCGAACGGGGAGAACGGCCTGCGAAGTTCATGGAAGACGGCGCCTGGTTTTCTCTCTCGCTCGGCCGCAAGCATCGCGCCGATCCGCGCTGGCTCCTGCCGATGATCTGCAAGGCGGGCGGGGTGACGAAACGCGATGTCGGCTCGATCCGCATTCTGGAAACGGAAACCCGCTTCGAGATCGCCGCGTCGAAGGCCGATGATTATCTCGCAAATCTCCGCGAGCGCGGCACTGGCGAAAAAGGCGTCACCATCCGCCTCGCTGCCGAGGGCGCATCCGCCCCGCGCCGGCAGAAGGAACATTTCGAGCCGAAGGCGAAAAGCTGGAAAAAGAAGGACGGCGCCGGGAAGACTTATCGCAGCGATAAGCCGGCAAAGGGCAAGAAGCCGCGCTCATAATTTCACCGTAATGGCAGCGGCGCTGCTGAGGTATGGATGCCAGTGACAAGCACTGGCCTGACGAGGTGGAGATGTTCCGCCTTTTAAGAACGGTTCTGGAAGCGGAAACCAATGCCTAGCGGGGATTAGCCGCCAACAGGTAAACTTTCGTCATTCCTGGTGCTTGTCACAGGAATCCATGCCTCGCCCTCAAACATTTCGCCAATGGTGCAGAATATTCAAAAAGCCAGGAGAAATGGCGTCCTGGTCGGCTGAGTCGGATTAATTCAATCTTTAAGAACTTTGTGGAAGCTGCAACCCAATGGGGAAATCCGTCGCAAGGGGAAATGCGGCGGAGGCTTTAAAGCCGCATGATCCGATCCGAAAAGTCGACAATTTTTTGGGATCATGCTGAATTGGGGGAAGTGGGGCGATGTTCTTCAAGGCATCCAACAGGAACAGGCTGCGCGCTCTGGAGCGCACCTATCTCATCTGGGGCATGACGATCGGCGCGGTGCTGGCGGTTTCGGGCTTCGTTCTCGATACGCGTTTCAGGCTGCTGATGGGACTTGGCAGCGATATCTGGGCGACCTTCACCGGCACGGTCATGCATTTCCTGATGCTGTTCCTGCCTTTCATCATGGGCGGGATCTTTCTTGAGCTCGGTCGTCGTCAACAGCGCTTTCTCGACCAGATGCATCAGTTCGAGCAGGCGGAGGAGATGACGCGCAAGCAGGCGCACACCGATACTCTCACCGGTCTGTTCAACCGCACCTTTCTCGCCAAGACGATGGAGGAAGGGCTCTCGACCGGGCGCTGGCAAGCGCGTCAGGCCTATGCTTATCTGCTCGATCTCGATGATTTCAAGCATATCAACGATACCATGGGCCATGTCGTGGGCGACCATGTCCTCGTTGCCGTCGCCCAGCGGTTGACGAAGACGGCGTCGGAAGGCGATGTGGTGGTCCGGCTCGGTGGCGACGAGTTTTTCGTCGTGCATTTTCTCGATCACGCGGATCAGGACCCCGGCGGGTTCGCCGATCGCCTGATTGCGGCCGTGACCGAGTCCATCCCGTTCGGCGATGCTCAGATAACGCCCAACACCAGTATCGGCATCGCCAGGATCGGCCACGACGGCAAATCGCGCTCCGATATCCTGCGTTGCGCCGATCTCGCACTCTACGAGGCGAAGGGCGAGCCGATCAGCACATACCGCTTCTACAGCGCCGAGCTGAAGCTCGTCAGCGATCATCAGGCGGCGCTCGAAACGGACATGCGCAGGGGGATCGCCCAGGGCGAATTCCAGGTCTATTACCAGCCGATCTATTCCGTTTCGACCGGAAAACTGCGCAGTTTCGAGGCGCTTTTGCGCTGGCAGCATCCTGAACGCGGCATGATCTCGCCGGTCGAGTTCATCCCCATCGCCGAACGCTCGGGAATGATCATCCCCATCGGCCATCAGGTTCTGCGCGATGCCTGCCGGGCCGCCGCCTCATGGCCCGACCATATCGGCGTGGCGGTCAATCTGTCGGTGGTGCAGTTCAAGGATTGCGGGCTTGTCGGCAAGATCGAGGGCGCGCTGCGCGAAAGCGGCATCTCGCCCGACCGGCTCGATCTCGAGATCACAGAAAGCCTCCTGCTGGAGCCTTCGCCGCGCGTCATCAGCGCCATCGAGCGGGTGCGGCAGTTGGGCATCCGCCTCACCATGGACGATTTCGGCACCGGCTTTTCCAGCCTCAACAATCTGCGCCGCTTCCGCTTCGATCGGCTGAAGATCGACCGCTCCTTCACCCGCGATCTCGACAAGAACGACAGCGCCGAAATCATCAAATCGATGATCAGCCTGTCGAAGGCGCTGCAGATGGAAGCCACCCTTGAGGGCGTGGAAAACGAAACACAACTCGCCTTCGCCCGCAACGAGGGTGCCACCGAGGTGCAGGGTTTTTACTACGCGCGGCCAATGACCGTCGAAGACGTTGCCGTCCTTCTGCGCGATCACTCTGGCAAGGCAAAGCATGGCGGCATTGCCGCCTGATCATCCCGAAGGGCAGGGACGCCCCTCGGTTTAGCATCGTCGTTCAGCCCTTACATATAGGGCGAAACGCACTGGCGCCGTGGGCCGTTATAGGGCTGGAATGTATTGTCATAAGCCCTGTAGGACCGATAGCGGTTATAGCACCATTGTGTATGAGAGCTGCCGCCACGGCCCTGATTGGCGATTGCGCCGCCGATGATCGCGCCGCCCAGGAATGCCGCCGGCGGGAACCACCAGCCATTGTGCCGGCGCCAGCCTGAACGATAGCGGCGGGAGCCGCGATGGCCGCGATAATAATAGCCATCACGGCCACGATAAAAATCGCGTCCGCGGCCCAATCGCCTCACGTCACGGTCGCGATAGACACGTCGTCCGTCATACCGTCTCTCACGCCAGCGGCGGTACTGGACAGTCTGTACGTCAGGGCCGGCTGCTTCCACCTTCAGCGGTTGCACCGGGCCTGCCAGAGCGGGCGCAGCGACGAATTCGGCCGAGGAAGCGGCCATCAGCGCTGCGCAGAACACTGCGAGGAGCTTTTTCATCTTGCCCTCCTTTGATCGCCTTTGGGACTTGTAAGAAGACCACATAAGCCCTCCACAATCCATAGGGGAGTAAGTAGAAGGCACCGCCTGCAAGTCAAGCAACCGCCGTGGGCGTGGCGGTTCATCAAAGCTTCATGAGAGCGTCAACCGGCCGACATCGACGGGCATTATCGGGAAAAGACCGATAATTCTCAACGAGGGCTTCCCATGAAGGCGCTTCTTTTGTCGACGACTGCGGCGATCGCCATGCTGATCTCCACGCCTGCTTTTTCCGGGGAGACACGTTTCCCCGCCACGCTTGAAGCTCATGCCATCCTGCCGGCGAACTCGATCATCAAGGCGCCGGAAGACGCGCCGGAACTCCTCAGGACCTCTGGAAAATTCACCGCGAAGAACCGCCACCGCGCCGTCGGCATCGGCACCATGCCCGGCATGGACGAGAACCGGCCGACTGGGCTGGCGCTGCCTTTCGACGGGCAGCCGCTGCAGGGCTTTTCCGGCATCAAGACGATGGGCGACGGCACCTTCTGGACGCTCTCCGACAATGGCTTCGGCAACAAATTGAATTCACCCGATGCCGCACTTATGCTGCATCACATCAAATTCGACTGGGACGCCGGCAAGATCGAGCGGATCGAGACGCTTTTCCTCTCCGATCCCGACAAAAAGGTGCCGTTCCCGATCGTGCTGGAAGGCACGGACAAGCGCTATCTGACCGGCTCCGATTTCGATGTGGAATCCATCCAGCCGGTCGATGACGGCTTCTGGATCGGCGAGGAGTTCGGTCCTTTCCTCATCCATGTCGACCGGGCCGGCAAGGTGACCGATGTGGTGGAAACGGTGGTGGAAGGCGAGCCCGTCCGCTCGCCCGACTATCCCTCCTTCACGCTGCCGGCAAATCCAACCCAGAAAATGCCGGCCTTCAATTTGAAGCGTTCCGGCGGCTTCGAGGGCATGGCGCGTTCGAAGGATGGAGCGAAGCTCTATGCGCTCCTGGAAGGCCCCCGTTATCTCGACGATGGCACGGTCGAGAAGGTGGGCGACAATTCGGCGCTGCGCATCGTCGAATTCGATATCGCGGGCAGGAAATGGACAGGCCGCAGCTGGCTCTATCCCCTGAGCGACGGCGGTGAGGCGATCGGCGATTTCAACATGATGGATGACACCACCGGCCTCGTCATCGAGCGCGACAATGGCGAGGGTGTCGCGGCCAGAGCCTGCGCCGATGCCAAGGATCCGCAGCCGGACTGCTTCTCGACGCCCGCCAAGTTCAAGCGCATCTACAAGATCGAGATGAACGACGCCAATGTCGGCGGTCCGATCCGCAAGATCGGCTATATCGACCTGATGGCGATCAGCGATCCCGAAGGCAAGGCGCGCCAGGGCGGCGGGGAGGGATTCTACGACATGCCCTTCGTCACCATCGAGAATGTCGACGTGGTGGACGAGAACCATATCGTCGTCGGCAACGACAACAACCTGCCATTCTCCGCCGGTCGCGCGCTGGACAAGGCCGATGACAACGAGTTCGTCCTTCTCGAGGTAGGGGATTTTCTGAAGGCGAAGTAGGCGATTCCCTGACTGGAGCGGTGAAGGTTTTCACCTCCTCTGGCCTGCCGGCCATCTCCCCCACAAGGGGGGAGATTAGCCTGCCTCAGGAACGGAGCTTTATCTGCTACGTCAATGATTGGCGGGACGGATATCATAGTCAATCTCCCGGGGGAGATGCCCGGCAGGGCAGAGGGGGGGGGTGTCGCGCCAGTATCGGCCGATTACACGTCCAGATTGGCGACGCTGAGCGCGTTCTCCTGGATGAACTCGCGCCGCGGCTCCACATTGTCGCCCATCAGCCGGCTGAATAGTGAATCGGCATCGGTCGCGTCGGAGACCTTCACCTGCAGGAGCGAGCGGGCGTGCGGGTCGAGCGTCGTTTCCCAGAGCTGGTCGGCGTTCATCTCGCCGAGACCTTTGTAGCGCTGCAGTGTCAGGCCCTTGCGCCCGGCGGCGAAGACGGCGTCGAGCAGCGCCAGCGGCCCGGAGATCATGTCGCTCTTGTCCTTACGCCGGAGCGTCGGCGGCGTGTCGTAGATCTCGCTCAGGCGTGATGCGTAGCGGTCGAGCTGGCGCGCATCGGCGGAGCCGATCAGCGCCATGTCGAGCGTCGTGACGTCGCGCACGCCGCGCAGCATCCGCTCAAAGCGATAGCCGCCATCGGCGGCGACATGGCCGGTCCAGCCACGCTCCGTTTCCTCGGCGATGAGGTCGAGACGCCTCGCGATGTCGTCGGCCGCTTCCTGCGCCCGTTCGGTATTGCTGACGGCTTCCGGATTGAGCGCGCCGGCGATCGCCGCCTGTTCGACGACATTGCGGCTGTAGCGCGTGTGCAACCCGTTGAGCAACTGGCGCACCGTCAGCGCGTCATTGATGACGGCGCGAAGATCGGCGCCGGCCCGCACCTCGCCATTGGCAAGCGCCAGCGCGGTCTCGTCCAGACCCGATTCGATGAGGAATTCCTCGAAGGCTTCCTCGTTCTTGATATATTGCGAGGACTTGCCGCGCGCGACCTTGTAGAGCGGTGGCTGCGCGATATAGAGGTGCCCGCGCTCGATCAGTTCCGGCATCTGCCGGAAGAAGAAGGTGAGCAGCAAGGTGCGGATATGCGCGCCGTCCACGTCGGCGTCGGTCATGATGATGATCTTGTGGTAGCGCAGCTTGTCCGGGTTGAACTCGTCCTTGCCGATGGAGGTGCCGAGCGCCGTGATCAGCGTTCCGATCTGGTCCGATGAGAGCATCCGGTCGAAGCGCGCCCGCTCGACATTGAGGATCTTGCCGCGCAAGGGCAGGATCGCCTGGTTCTGCCGCGAACGCCCGCCCTTGGCCGAGCCGCCCGCCGAGTCACCCTCGACGATGAAGATCTCGGACTTCGCCGGGTCGCGCTCCTGACAGTCGGCGAGCTTGCCCGGCAGCGAGGTAATGTCGAGCGCGCCCTTGCGCCGCGTCAACTCGCGCGCCTTGCGTGCCGCCTCGCGGGCAGCCGCCGCCTCGACCACCTTGCCGATCAGGATCTTGGCTTCCGAGGGATGCTCCTCCAGCCATGTGGAAAGCGCTTCGTTGACGAGGCCTTCGACAACGGGGCGCACTTCCGAGGAAACCAGCTTGTCCTTGGTTTGCGAGGAGAATTTCGGGTCCGGAACCTTGACCGAGAGAACGGCGGTCAGCCCTTCGCGGCAATCGTCGCCCGTCAGCGAGACCTTTTCCTTCTTGGTCATGCCGGAACTGTCGGCATAGCCCGTCACCTGGCGCGTCAGCGCGCCGCGGAAACCGGCCAGATGCGAGCCGCCGTCGCGCTGCGGGATGTTGTTGGTGAAGCACAGGACCTTCTCGTGGTAGGAATCGTTCCACCACATCGCCACCTCGACGGTGATGCCGTCCCGTTCGCCGGTGATATACATCGGGCTTTCGAGGAGCGGCTTCTTGGCCTGGTCGAGATATTTGACGAATTCTTCCAGCCCACCATCATAATGCAGCACCTGTTCCTTGACGTCAGCATGGCGCTTGTCGGTCAAAAGGATGCGGACGCCGGAATTGAGGAAGGCGAGCTCCCGCAGGCGATGTTCGAGCGTCGCATAGTCGAACTCGACCATGGTGAAGGTCTCGGAGCTCGGCAGGAAGGAGACCTCAGTCCCCGTCTCGTTGCCGGCATCGCCGGTGACGGCGAGCGGCGCGTCGGCAACGCCATGGGTGAAGCTCATCTCGTGAATCTTGCCTGCGCGGCGGATCTTCAGCTTCAGCCAGACCGAAAGCGCGTTGACCACCGAAACGCCGACGCCGTGCAGGCCGCCTGACACTTTATAGGAATTTTGGTCGAACTTGCCGCCCGCATGGAGCTGCGTCATGATAACTTCGGCTGCCGAGACGCCTTCAGAAGAATGGATATCGGTGGGGATGCCGCGGCCATTGTCGGTGACGGTGCACGAGCCGTCGGGATTGAGCGTGACGGTGACGAGCGTGGCATGTCCGGCCAGCGCCTCGTCGATCGCATTGTCCACGACCTCGTAGACCATGTGATGCAGGCCCGAACCGTCGTCCGTATCGCCGATATACATGCCGGGGCGCTTGCGCACCGCGTCCAATCCCTTGAGAACCTTGATGGAATCCGCCCCATATTCGGGGGATGCGCCGGAGATGTTTTCCGGTGTCGTCTCGGGTATTTCGCTCATGAAAAACTTTCGTCTGTCTACCGAAAAGGCGGCGCGCACGAAGTCCCCTCGAATCACGCGCCGAAGATGACGTTAATATAGGTGTTAAAGCCAGTTTTTCCAAATCTTTGCGGCGATTTTGCGGGGGATGAGCCTTGATCGATAAACCCGCGTCGGCGGGCCCGCCTTTCCCGTTGTGGCGGGATCGTCATTCCCCTCCTATATTGGATGGGCAGTACCCCTAACCCGGGAGTTCGGTCGATGAGCGATATGGTAATGGGCGGCACGGAAGGTGTCAGGGCGGCGGGTCCCGCAAAGCCCTTCATTCCGCCTGCGCCGACCCCGCGGGAGAAGCCGGTCGGCCGCCTCGAACTGATCCGCATCATCTACCGCAATCCGCTCGAACTGTGGGGTGAGCCCTCCTATAACGAGCCGTGGGTCGAGGTGGACTGGATGGGCATGCACACCATCATCGCCAATGATCCCGGGCTGATCCGCCATGTGCTGGTCGACAATGCGAAGAACTATCGCATGGCGGCAGTGCGCCAGCGCATCCTGCGCCCGATCCTGCGCGACGGTCTTCTGACGGCGGAAGGCGAGGTCTGGAAGCGCTCGCGCAAGGCCATGGCCCCCGTTTTCACGCCGCGCCACATCCACGGCTTCGCTGAAGCGATGTTGGAGCGCTCCGAGGCTTTCGCGGAACGCTATGAAACGCCAGGTCTCGTCACCGATGTCGCCCGCGACATGACGCTGCTTACCTATGACATCTTGGCTGCGACGCTCTTTTCCGGCGAGATCGCCGGCGAGCCGGGCCAGTTCGCCAAGGAAATCGACAATCTGTTCGAAACTATGGGTCGCGTCGATCCGCTCGATCTGCTGGGCGCGCCGGATTGGCTGCCACGCTTCACCCAGATCAGAGGACGTCGTTCGCTAGCCTTCTTCCGCAAGATCGTCGCCGATACGGTCGCCATGCGAAAGGCGCGTATGGAAAAGGGAGATCATGTTCCCAATGATTTCCTGACGCTGCTGCTGAAGACCGAAGGCCCGGAGGGACTCACCCGCGCCGAGATCGAGGACAACATCATCACCTTCATCGGCGCCGGCCACGAGACGACGGCCCGCGCGCTTGGCTGGACGCTTTATCTCCTGGCCAAGGCTCCTCAAGAGCGCGAGATCGTCGAGACAGAGATCGACGCCTTCATGCGCAAGGGGCCTGTTTCGCCACATGAATGGCTGGAAAACCTGCCTTTAACCCGCGCGGCGTTCGAGGAGGCGATGCGGCTTTATCCGCCGGCCCCATCCATCAACCGGGAGGCGGTGGAAGACGACCGGTATCGCGACCTGAAAATCGAAAAGGGCTCGACGGTGCTCGCCATGCCCTGGACGATCCATCGGCATCGCCTCCACTGGAAAGACCCTGATGCCTTCATTCCCGCCCGCTTCCATCCGGAGAATCGTGGGCAGATCGATCGTTTCCAGTATCTGCCCTTCGGCGCCGGCCCGCGCGTCTGTATCGGCGCGAGCTTTGCGCTGCAGGAGGCCGTCATTGCGCTGGCCGTCCTCCTCTCCCGCTACCGCTTCGATACGGTGAGCCAGACAAAGCCCTGGCCGGTGCAGAAGCTGACCACGCAGCCGCAGGGTGGCTTGCCGATGAAGGTGACGTCGCGGCGGTAAGAAGCCTCACTTTTTCAGCCGCTCCGCATGCCAGCGCAGATGGTCGGCCATGAAGGTCGAGATGAAGAAATAGGAGTGGTCGTAGCCTTTGCGCATATTGAGCGTCAGCTGAATGCCGGCTTTCTGGCACGCTTCCTCTAGCAGCCACGGGCGCAAGCCCTCGTCGAGGAAACCATCGGCCGTTCCCTGATCGACGAGAAGCTCCGGCACGCGATAGCCATCCTCGATCAGAAGCGTTGAATCATAGGCCCGCCAGGCCTTCTCGTCCGATCCCAGATATTTCTCGAAGGCGGGCCGCGACCAGTTCGCGGTGGAAGGCTGAACGATCGGCGCGAAGGCGGAAACCGATCTGAAACGGCCGGGATGCATCAGCGCAAGCGTGATCGCGCCATGGCCGCCCATGGAGTGGCCGAAGATGCCCTGGCGCGTCAGGTCGACGGGGAAGTTCTGCGCCACCAGCGTTGGCAATTCCTCCGCGATATAGGTCGCCATCCGATAATTGGCGACATAGGGCGCTTGCGTTGCGTCGAGATAGAAGCCCGCGCCGCTGCCGAACTGCCAATTGTCCTTCTCGTCGGGAATGCTCTCGCCGCGCGGGCTCGTGTCCGGGCAGACGATGGCGAGACCGAGCTCGGCCGCCGCCCGGCGGTATTCGCCCTTGTCCATGACGTTCTGATGTGTGCAGGTGAGGCCCGAGAGATACCACATGACCGGCACCGGGCCGTCCGCCGCCTGCGGCGGCAGGAAGAGGGCGAATGTCATGTCGCAGGCGCAGGCCACGCTCTTGTGGCGGTAGACCCCTTGCGTGCCTTCGAAGCTTTTCGCGGTTGAGATGGTTTCAACGGTCATCGTATTTTTCCTGATCTAAGCGGCAAGCCGCATGTCGATATGCGGAATGCCGTCCTCGACATATTCCTCCGAGACGGGCGCAAAGCCGAAGGCGCCATAGAATGCCTTGAGATGGCTTTGAGCGCTGAGCGCGATATCCCGGTCCGGGAAATGTGCCCGGCAATGCGCAATCGCCTCGTGCATGATCTTTTCGCCCACTTTCCTGCCGCGATGGCTGGGCGCGACGATCACGCGGCCGATCTGCGCTGGACCGTCATCCACGGGCGGAAGGACGCGCAAGTAAGCGGCAAGCTCGCCATCCTCCAGCACCCGCAGGTGCAGCGCATCCTGATCCTTGCCGTCCAGTTCCGGATAGGGGCAATTCTGCTCGACAACGAAGGTGTCGACGCGCAGCTTCAGCATGGCGTAGAGATCGCGGGGAGCGAGCCCATCGAGCCCGCTCCAGACGAACTGCAGCTCAGTGGGCATCAGTAGACCACGACCGAGCGGATCGACTTGCCCTCGTGCATCAGATCGAAGGCCGTGTTGATCTCCTCCAGCGGCATGGTGTGGGTGATGAGGGAATCGATGTCGATCTTGCCCTCCATGTACCAGTCGACGATCTTCGGCACGTCGGTGCGGCCGCGCGCGCCGCCGAAGGCCGAGCCTTTCCAGACGCGCCCGGTGACGAGCTGGAACGGACGGGTGGAAATCTCGGTGCCGGAGGGGGCCACGCCGATGATGATCGATTCGCCCCAGCCGCGATGGCAGCATTCCAGCGCCTGGCGCATGGTATGGACATTGCCGATGCACTCGAAGGAGAAATCCGCGCCGCCGCCGGTCAAGTCCACGATCGCTTCGACCACCTTGTCGCGGCCGACCTCGTCAGGGTTGACGAAATGCGTCATGCCGAATTTCTTCGCCATCTCCACCTTGGCCGGGTTCAGATCGACGCCGATGATCTTGTCCGCGCCGACCATGCGCGCGCCCTGGATGACGTTAAGGCCGATGCCGCCAAGGCCGAAGACGACGACATTCGCTCCCGGCCAGACCTTGGCCGTATAGACCACCGCGCCGATGCCGGTTGTGACGCCGCAGCCGATATAGCAGATCTTGTCGAAGGGCGCGTCCTCGCGCACCTTCGCGACCGCGATTTCCGGCAGGACGGTGAAGTTGGAGAAGGTCGAGCAGCCCATGTAATGGAACACCTCGCCGCCGTCGCAGGAGAAGCGCGAGGTATGATCCGGCATCAGCCCCTGACCCTGCGTGGCGCGGATCGAGGTGCAGAGATTGGAACGCTGCGACAGGCAGGTTTTGCACTGGCGGCATTCGGGCGTGTAGAGCGGGATGACGTGATCGCCGACCTTGACCGAAGTAACGCCCGCGCCCACCTCGCGCACGATGCCCGCGCCCTCATGGCCGAGGATCGCCGGGAACTTGCCTTCGGAATCAAGGCCGGAAAGCGTATAAGCATCGGTATGGCAGACGCCGGTCGCCATGATCTCAACCAGCACTTCCCCCGGCTTCGGCCCGCCGATCTCGACGGTTTCGATCGTGAGCGGCTTGTTGGCTTCCCAGGCCACGGCTGCGCGAGATTTCATGGCAATCTTTCCTTCCAGTGCGATAATTTAAGCGAGTCTTTGTTGTTTAGCCGCATGATCTCCGAAAAGCCTGCAACTTTTCGGAGATCACGCTATTTGAGATAAGTCCGCAAGATCCGCATGATGTCGTCAATTTGCGTGTCGGGGTCGGTCGCGGCTTGTCCGGCCATCGCCTCCCGCGCATTCCCGAAGGTCTCGCGGAAATGGCTTTCCAGCACCTCGGCCATCAGCCCGTTGGTGGCGCCACGCAGCGCCGCGATCTGCTGCAGGAGCGCCGCGCATTCCGTACCGGCTTCCACCGCGCGCTCAAGCCCTTCGGCCTGACCGCGAATGCGGCGCAGGCGCGTCAGCGCGCGCTTCTTATCTTCCGGTGAATGCGGCATTGGACCTCCCGAATGTGGCGAACGGTATATACTCTAGGGGAGTATGTCAATGGACCCGCTTTGCCTTTCCATTCCCAGGGGAATTGTTATATCGGTGTGCCTCCTGATGCACCAATGGAACGTCTTTTGCCGAGCCTGCCCGATCTTCCCGTCACCCGCATCCTGCCAGCGCTCGATAATGCGCTGGAAAGGGGCAGTGCGGCCGTCCTCGTAGCGCCGCCTGGCGCCGGCAAGACGACGCTGGTGCCGCTCCATCTGCTTGAGGCAGGCTGGCGCGGCGACGGCATGATCGTGCTTCTTGAGCCTAGGCGGCTAGCCGCGCGCGCGGCCGCCCGCCGCATGGCATCGCTTTTGGGAGAGGAGCCGGGCCAAACCGTCGGCTACCGCATGCGGCTGGAGACCAAGACCTCCGCCCGCACGCGCATTCTCGTCGTCACCGAAGGCGTGTTCGCGCGGATGATCCTCGATGATCCCGATCTGAAAGGCGTTGCCGCCGTCCTCTTCGATGAGTTCCACGAGCGCAGCCTGGACGCGGATTTCGGCCTGGCGCTGGCGCTCGATGTACAGGCTGCGCTCCGGCCCGATCTGAAGCTCGTCGTCATGTCGGCAACGCTCGATGGCGCGCGCGTCGCAAGGCTCTTGAACGATGCACCGGTGATCGAGAGCGAAGGCCGCTCCTATCCCATCGATATACGCTACCGCGAGCGTCGCGCCGACGAGCGCATCGAGGATGCGATGGCGCGCGCCATCCGCGAGACGCTGGCTGATGAGACGGGCAGCATTCTCGCTTTCCTGCCCGGCCAGGGCGAGATCGAGCGTACCGCCCGGCTTCTTGAAGATCGCCTGCCCGCCGATGTCATCCCTGCGCCGCTCTATGGCGCGATGGAGGGGCGCGATCAGGATGCAGCCATCCGCCCCGCGCCGCAGGGGAAACGCAAGGTGGTGCTGGCGACCTCGGTGGCCGAAACCTCGATCACCATCGACGGCGTTCGGGTGGTGATCGATTCCGGCCTGGCGCGCCTGCCGAAATATGAGCCGTCGACAGGGCTGACCCGGCTTGAGACGGTGCGCGCCGCACGCGCCGCCGTCGACCAGCGCGCCGGTCGCGCCGGACGCACCGAGCCGGGCATCGCGATCCGCCTCTGGCATTCCGGTCAGACGGCGGCCCTCCCGCCCTTCACGCCGCCGGAAATTCTCGAAGCGGATCTCTCCGGCCTGGTGCTCGATTGCGCCGCCTGGGGCGTGGCGGATCCCGCGATGCTCAGCCTTATCGATCCGCCGCCCGCGCCTGCACTCGCCGAGGCGAAGACGCTCCTGAAGCGTCTCGGCGCGCTCGACGAGGATGGTCGGCTGACCGCCGATGGCGAAGCGATGCGCGCGCTGGCGCTGCCAGCCCGGCTCGCCCATATGGTCGTTGCCGCAGCAAGACGCGGCGAGGCTGGCAGGGCGGCGGAACTGGCGGTGCTCCTGACCGAGCGCGGGCTCGGTGGCAATGATGTCGACCTCGATGTCAGGCTCTCCCGCTTCCGGAGCGACCGCAGCGACCGCGCCCAGCGGGCGAGGGGGCTCGCGAAGCGTCTCGCTTCGGCGGTCCCTTCCGCTTCGTCCTCTGGCGAACTCTCTTCGGCCGGTCGCATGCTGCTCGATGCCTATCCCGACCGGATTGCCAAGGTGCGCGGCGCGGCGGGGCAATATCTGCTGGCCAACGGCAGGGGAGGCGAGGTCGATCCCGCTCTGCCGCTGTCGCGTGCGCTCTGGCTGGTCGTCGCCGATCTCACCGGACGGGCGGAGCGCGCTCGCATCCTGGCCGCGGCGGAAGTGAGTGAGGAGGATATCCGTGCGGTGCTGGGGCCGCGCGTCGAGAGCGGCCGGCAGATAATCTACGATCCGGAGAAAAATGCACTGCGCGCCCGCGAGGCGACCCGGATTGGCGCCATCGCGCTTTCGGAAAAGCAATTGCCCGCTCCCTCTGGCGAGGAGGCGGACCGGGGCGTTATCGACGCGGTGCGCCGGCATGGGCTCGCCATCCTGCCCTGGAGCAAGGAGGCGGAGGCCCTGCGCCGCCGCCTCGGCTGGCTCAATCGCGGTTTGGGCGACCCCTGGCCGTTGATGGAGGACGATCATCTCCTGGCGACATTGGAGGATTGGCTGCTGCCGTTTCTGGCCGGCGAAGCCCGGCTCGACCGCATCCCGGCCTCGGCGCTCGCCAATGGCCTGCGCGCGCTCGTGCCTTACGATCTGCAAAGGCGGATCGATGCCTTGGCGCCCACCCATTTCGAGGTGCCGACCGGCTCGCATATCCCGATCCGCTATGACGCGGAGGAACCGGTGATCGCCGTGCGCGTGCAGGAGCTTTTCGGCCTCGCCACGCATCCGGCCATTGCCGACGGCAAGGTGCCGCTGCTGCTCGAACTCTTATCCCCCGCTCATCGCCCGATCCAGATCACCCGCGATCTGCCGGGCTTCTGGCGCGGCTCCTGGGCTGATGTGCGCGCCGACATGCGTGGCCGATATCCGAAGCATGTCTGGCCGGAGGATCCGTTGGCAGCCGATCCAACACGCCGCGCCAAGCCGCGTGGACAGTAGGAATATGCAGGAGCATTTCCGCTTCCATATGAAATACACTATAGACCGATCATGAACCTCGATTTCAGCACACGCGCCTCCTATCTCTCGCGCCGGCTCCGGCTGACGACGCTGGTGCGCCTGCGCTGGCTGGCGATTGCCGGGCAAACTGCGGCCGTTCTCTTCGTGATGCTTTATCTGCAGTTTCCGTTTGCGGTCGGCATCTGCTTCGCGCTTATCGCCGGTTCGGCATGGCTGAACCTGTTTCTGTCCTTCCGTTACCCGGTTAATCATCGTCTGGAGCCGGGGGCGGCTCTCGCCGTCCTTGCCTTCGATCTGTTTCAGCTTGCGGGCCTGCTCTATCTGACCGGTGGGCTGCAAAACCCCTTCGCGGTGCTCATGATCGTGCCGGTCATCATTTCCGCCACCTCGCTGCCGGCGCGCAGCACCATGGCGCTTGGCGTTTTCGTCATCGTCTGCACCACGCTTCTGGCCTTTGAGCACCGTCCGCTGCCCTGGTATCCGGGTGTGCAGATGACGCTGCCCTTCCTGCTGATTGCAGGCGTGTGGTGCGCCATCGTCTCGGCGCTGGTTTTCACCGGCGTTTATGCCTACCGCGTCGCCGAGGAGGCGCGGCAGTTGGCCGATGCCCTGGCCGCCACGGAGCTGGTGCTGCAGCGCGAGCAGCATCTTTCGGCACTCGATGGCCTTGCCGCCGCCGCCGCGCATGAGTTGGGCACGCCGCTCGCCACCATCGCCCTTGTGGTCAAGGAGATGCAGCGCGCCCTCGCCAAGGATGACCGCGTGGCCGACGACCTGGAGCTTCTGCGCTCGCAGACGCAGCGTTGCCGCGAGATACTGCAGCGGCTGACCAGCCTGTCGTCGGAGAGCGAGGAACACATGTCGCGCCTGCCGCTCTCCTCGCTGATCGAGGAGGTGATCGCGCCGCATCGCAATTTCGGCATCGTCATCGACGTCACCAAGACAGGCGGCGAGGGGCCCGAGCCGGTGGCGCGGCGCAATCCCGGCGTCATCTACGGGTTGGGCAATCTGATCGAGAATGCTGTCGATTTCGCCCGCACGAGGACAAGCGTCACATGGGGCTGGACCGACAGCACAGTTGAGATCACCATCCTCGACGATGGCCAAGGCTTCACGCCCGACATTCTCGACCGTATCGGCGAGCCTTATATGACAAGCCGCGATGCCCGCAACAATGGCGGCGGCCTCGGCCTTGGCCTGTTCATTGCCAAGACGCTTCTGGAGCGCTCCGGCGCCCAGATCAGTTTCCACAACCGCAGCGATCCCGGCCAGGGCGCCGAGGTGCGGGTGGTCTGGCCCCGGACCGCTTTGGAAGGCAATTTTGTCTGAAATTCAATGCCTATTTGACTTTTTGACGCAGGCCCCCCAATAAGGGGGCAAAAGAAAAGACAAGTAGGAAACAACCTGATGGAAGACGCAGATCAGGACAATGCCGGCTCGATCGGCAGCGATCCCTCCCTTCTTCTGGTCGATGATGACAAGCCGTTTCTGCAACGCCTTGCGCGCGCCATGGAGAGCCGTGGTTTTCACGTGACGACAGCCGAATCCGTTGAGGAAGGCATCGCCGCGGTCAGGAATGCGGCGCCGGCCTATGCGGTGGTCGATATGCGCCTCGCTGACGGCAACGGTCTCGACATCATCGAGGCGATTCGAAGCCGTCGTGAGGATACCCGCGCCATCGTGCTGACCGGCTATGGCAATATCGCAACCGCGGTCAACGCGGTGAAGCTCGGCGCGATCGATTATCTCTCAAAGCCTGCCGATGCCGACGAAGTCTTTGCCGCGCTGACGAGGCGCACCGGGGAAAAGGTCGCGCCGCCGGAAAATCCGATGTCCGCCGACCGCGTGCGCTGGGAGCATATCCAGCGGGTCTACGAAATGTGCGACCGCAACGTCTCGGAAACCGCGCGCCGTCTCAACATGCATCGCCGCACGCTCCAGCGGATTTTGGCCAAACGCGCGCCGAGATAAGGGAGTAGGGGAATAAGGGAATAGGGAGTATGTTTTGGCAATTGCCCCGTTTTTCGGAGCAAAGGCCGTTTCAAGGAATAAACAGGAAAACATACTCCCTTACTCCCCTATATCCGCTTCCGGCACCACCAAACCCGCCAGCTCCGCGAGGGTCAGCCGCGCCGCGCTGGTTCGGGCGAAGCGCAGTGTCATCGCCTTGCGCGTCGCCGCCGCCAGCCGGTGCTCCGGCGCCTCGCGCAGGATTTCCGCGCCATAGCCGTCGGAGAGGATGAAGCCGCAATCCTCGGGAAAGATCTCGCGCGGCACGCCTGGATGCGTGGCGAAGAACAGCCTGTCGCAATGAGCCCGGTAGATCGGCCATTTGCGATCCGCCTTCCAGTCCTCGATCGAGGATTTGATCTCGACGATCCAGATATCGCCGCTCTTCGTCAGCGCGACGAGATCGGCGCGCCGGCCCGAAGCCAGCGGCAGCTCCGGCGCCACGGTCAGCCCCATTTCCAGGAACAGGCGCTGCACCCCGCGCCTGACCAGCATGGCGTTTTCCGACTGGCGGCCGTCGGCGAGCGGATGAGTCTGGTGGGGATTCACGATCGGCATGGCTTTATTCTGCGTCATTAAGGGGACGGCAGTCCAGACACAAGCGTAATCGGGCGGGGTTTCGCGGCAACTGAAAATGTGGCTTTTCTGCGCCAGTTTCCCTGCAAAAGAGGCGAAAATGCGAAAAAACTCGCATTACGGTTAATCAGCGGTTAAGAAAACAACTCATAGATTATCGCCATCGGAAGGGTGATTCGCCCGGGTCGGATTCATTGCAGACGAGGGAAAATATATGAATATCAAGCCGTTGCTGATGGCGTTCGGGGTGGTTGCCGCAACCGCCCTTGCCGGTTGCTCGACGATCGGGGGACCCGTTCACACCGCTTCGTATGCCTCAGTGACGGATGCGGGCTATAAACTTCCCGCCATTCCGGTGGCCAAGGTTCCTGCCCAGTATCGCCGCCAGATCGTGAGTTACGAAACCCGGGAAGCGCCGGGTACGGTTATCGTCGATACCACGGACAAATTCCTCTATTTCGTCATGCCCGACGGAAAGGCCATGCGCTATGGCATCGGCGTCGGCAAGCAGGGCTTCGAATGGTCGGGCACGGCGCGCATCGCGATGAAGCGCGAATGGCCGACCTGGACGCCGCCCGAGCCGATGATCAGGCGCCGGCCGGAACTGGCAGTCTATCGCGGCGGCATGGGACCGGGGCTGCAGAACCCGCTGGGCGCCCGCGCTCTCTATCTCTACAAGGGCGGCCGCGACACGGGCTACCGCCTGCACGGCACGCCCGAATGGTGGTCGATCGGCAAGGCGATGTCGTCAGGTTGCATCCGCCTCCTGAACCAGGACATCATGGACCTCTACAATCGTGTCGAGGTCGGCGCGAAGGTGATCGTGAAGTAAGGGAATAGGGGATTAAGGGAGTAGGGGAATATGTGGGAGCCAAAACATACTCCCTTATTCCCCTACTCCCCTTGAATATCAGACCGATTCGACGTGCTGCACTTCCGGCACGAAATGCCGCAGCAGGTTCTGGATGCCGTGCTTCAGCGTCGCCGTCGAGGACGGGCAGCCGGAGCAGGCGCCCTTCATGTGCAGGTAGACGGTCCCCTTCTCGAAACCGCGGAAGGTGATGTCGCCGCCGTCCTGTGCCACGGCGGGGCGCACGCGCGTCTCCAGCAATTCCTTGATCGTGTCGACGATCTCGATATCCGCCTCGTCGAAGAACTCGCCCTCGCCATGCTCCGAAGCGGCGCTCTCCTGCACTGACATCACCGGCGCGCCGGCCATGAAATGCTCCATGATGGTGCCGAGAATGGCAGGCTTCAAATGCTGCCAGTCCGCGCCGTCCTTGGTGATGGTGATGAAATCATAGCCGAAGAACACACCCGTGACGCCGGGCACGGCAAAGAGCTTGGCGGCAAGAGGCGACGTGCTTGCGGCAGTCTCGGCATCACGGAAATCCGCCGTGCCTTCCGGCATGACCACCTTTCCCGGCAGGAATTTCAGGGTCGCCGGATTGGGCGTCGTCTCGGTCTGGATGAACATCGCGTTCTCCCGCGCTGGTTCCTGGAACTGTTCTAAAAATAAGCTCGCCGCCCGGGCGCTTCAAGCCCGGCGTCGGTGACGTTTGCGTGACCTATATAAGAGCGTTACGCGACGGCATCAATGTCTTCGTCGGTGAGGTTATAGGGCACCACGGTGACCGGAACGGCGAAACCTGCGCCGCGTCCGGCGATCGACTGCACCAGCGGCCCCGGGCCTTCCTTGCCAGCCCCCGCCGCCAGCACCAGGATGGCGATATCCTGATCCTCGTCGATGAGATTGTGGATCTCCTCGGCCGTCTGCCCCTCGCGCACCACGAGCTCCGGCTCCAGCCCCTGCTCCTCGCGCACCTTGGCGGCATATTTGTTGAGCGTCCCCTGAGCGCGTTCTTCCGCTTCGGCGCGCATGATGTCGCCGACCCCCAGGAACTGCTGGAAATCGGCCGAATCGATCACGAACAGAAGTACCAGCACGCCGCCGGTGTTCTTGGCGCGGCGCGAGGCATAGGCGACCGCCCGATCGCATTCGGGCGTCTCGTCGATGACGGCGAGGAACTTGCGGCGGTGTCCGGCTTCCCGGCTGAGACGTTTTGAAACCATGGCGTCAATGTGTCATTGCGTGGAGAAACCTGCAAGATGGGGTTTTTTGGATTGGAGCGGTTCCTGCTTTGGAGGAATCGCTCGTCCTCACCCCCCTTGTGGAGGAGATGCCCGGCAGGGCAGAGGGGGGTTATTTCATGATCAATCCTGCAGGAAGCCGATGATGTCGCGCACGTGGCGCATGGTTTCTTCCGCCAGAACGCCGGCGCGCTCGCCGCCATCTTTCAGGACTGCATCGACATAGGCCTCGTCGGCTGAGATGCGGCGCATTTCGTCGGTGATCGGCGAAAGCCGCGCCACGGCGAGATCGGCCAGCGCCGGCTTGAAATCCGAAAACTGCCTGCCGCCGAAATCGCGGATGACGGTTTCCCTGTCGGTGCCGGAGAGCGCGGCGAAGATGCCGACCAGATTGTCCGCCTCCGGCCGGTTCGCGAGCCCTGCCACGTCTGACGGTAGAGCCTCCGGATCAGTCTTCGCCTTGCGGATCTTCTTGGCGATCGTGTCGGCATCGTCGACCAGATTGATCCGCGAGAGGTCGGACGGATCGGATTTCGACATCTTCTTCGTGCCGTCGCGCAACGACATGATCCGTGTCGCCGGCCCGCCGATCAGCGGTTCGGCCAGCGGGAAGAAGCCGGAGACGGTCTCGTCGCCGACGGCCATTTCAACACCAACGCCCAGCGAGGCGATCCGGTCGGAATAGTCGTTGTTGAATTTCTGCGCAACGTCGCGGGTCAGCTCCAGATGCTGTTTCTGGTCCTCGCCGACGGGCACATGCGTCGCCCGGTAAACGAGGATATCGGCGGCCATCAGGCTCGGATAGACGAACAGCCCGGCGGACGCATTCTCGCGGTCCTTGCCGGCCTTGTCCTTGAACTGCGTCATGCGATTGAGCCAGCCCATGCGGGCAATGCAGTTGAATACCCAGGCAAGCTCGGCATGCTGGCGCACGCGGCTCTGGTTGAAGACGATATGCTTCTTCGGGTCGATGCCCGCGGCGAGGAACGCCGCCGTCACCTCGCGCGTCGAGACCATCAGGTCGGCGGGATCGGGCATCACCGTCAGGGCGTGCATGTCGACCACGCAATAGATGCAGTCGTGGCTGTCCTGCAGGTCCACCCAGCGCTTGATCGCCCCCAGATAATTGCCGAGATGCAGATTTCCGGTCGGCTGGACGCCGGAGAAGACGAGCGGTTTGAATGTGTTCATGGGTAGTATCCCTGAAGCTGGTGGAGAGCCGGGTGGTTGATCTCGGGGCGCTTTTGGCAGAGCGTTGCGCGCCGATCAAGCGGCAATTGGTGAAGAGGCCGTTCAGCGGTGGCCATATTCGATGAGATCCCATTTGTTGCCGTAGAGATCCTCGAATACCGCGACAATCCCGTATCTCTCGTGCCGGGGCTCTTCGAGAAAGTGAACGCCGGCCTGTTGCATGGATGCATGATCGCGGTTGAAATCCTCGGTGCTGAGGAAGAAAGCTACCCGGCCGCCTGTCTGGTTGCCGACATGCGCTTCCTGCTCGCTGCCGCTGGCTTTGGCAAGGAGGAGCCTTGTTCCCCCACCCACCGGCTCCACCACGACCCAACGCTTGTCATGCCCAAGCGCCGTATCTTCGACCAGTTGAAACCCGAGCTTTTCAGTGTACCAGGCAGTGGCCTCATCGTAGTCACGCACTACAAGCGTAACGAGAGCAATGGACTGTGTCACTCGGCTGTATCCTGCGTTTTGCTGGCGCCTCGTTTCAGATTGCGCCGGATCATTCCGATATTGGCGCCGCCGAGGCCGAAGGCGAGGGCGAAATAGACCACCATGCCCACTATCACGAGTGAGCCCAGCGTCGTCGCCCGTACCAGCAGGGGAACGCCGGTAGCCAGAAGATGGCCGAACCACAGCGTTGCGTAATAAAGGCCCGCCGCCATGATGGCGGAGGCCAGCATCAGGCGCGGAATGCGGGTCAGGAGCGGAATGTCTTTCCCCCAATGGCCGCGCCAGACCAGCATCGAGAACAGAAGGATGGCGTTGACCCATCCCGCGACGATTTCCGCCGTCGCGATGCCGGCTGCCGCGAAAATCGGAAAGAGCGTCAGCGCGAGCGAGATGTTGACGGCAACCGATATGCCGGCGAAGACCATTGGCGTCCGGGTGTCCTCGCGGGCGAAGAAGCCGGGGATGAACGCCTTGATCAGCACGAAAGCCGGCAGCCCCAGGCCATAGATCGCCAGGATGTCGGCGACGACGCGCGTGGCGTCAGGCGAGAACTGGCCGCGCTCGAAGAGGAGCCGCACGATCGGTTCCGACATGACGAGCAAGGCAGCCGCCGCCGGCAATGTCAGGAACAGCGTGAACTCGACCGAGCGGTTCTGCAGATTGGCGGCTTCCTTCAGGTTTCCGGAGCGCAGCGCCCGCGAGAGTTCCGGCAGGAGCACGGTTGCGACGGCGATACCGACGACGCCGAGCGGCAGTTGGTAGACGCGGTCGGCATAGACGAGCGAAGAGACCGCGCCGGCCTTGCCCGATGCGATATTGGTGTTGATCAGGAGGTTGATCTGGGTGATGCCGCCGGTTATCGCCGCAGGCAGGGCGAGGACGAGCAGGCGCTTGACATTGGCCGTCAGCCGGGGACGGCGGAAGCCGATCGCGATCCCGGCATTGCGCACCGCGATCCAGACGATGGCAAGCTGCACCAGCCCCGCGGCCATCACGCCCCAGGAGAGACCATAGCCGACGCTGATCGCGTCATGGCCGCGATACCAGGCCCAGGCAAGAACGCCGATCAGGATGATATTGAGGAAAACAGGCGCGACTGCCGCGGCAAAATAACGGTGCAAGGAATTCAGCATGCCGCTCATCATCGCCGCAAGGGACATGCAGGCGAGATAGGGGAACATGATGACGGCGAGCTTGACCGTGCTCTCGAACTTCTGCGGATCGTCGGCAAAGCCGGGCGCGATCACGTAGCGCACCAGGAACGGCATCGACAGTTCCATGACGATGGTGAGGCAGAGCAGCACCGTGAAGAGAACGCCGAACACTTCCTCGGAGAAGCGCCTAGCGCCGTCAAGCCCGTCCTTCTCGATCTCCTTGGCGAAGAGCGGCACGAAGGCGGAGTTGAACGCGCCTTCCGCGAAAAGCCGCCGGAACGTGTTGGGAAAGCGGAATGCGGCGTTGAAGGCGTCGGCCACCGGTCCGGTGCCGAGCGCTGCCGCCATCAGCATCTCGCGGGTGAAGCCGAAGATGCGGCTCATCAGCGTGCCCGACGCGACGGTGGCGAACTTTTTGACGAGGCTCATGATGCAATCTTTTTGTTTTTAAGCGGAGACGCTGGCGGGACAGCACCCCCCTCTGCCCTGCCGGGCATCTCCTCCCTCCCGTCGTCATCCTCGGGCTTGACCCGAGGATCCACGGCAAAGGGGGCAGAAACGATATTATCATCTGCGACGGGATCGTGAATCACGGAGCGGGATATCGTTCCAAGAACGAATGCAGTTCGCGCCTGCTGGAACGCGCTGAGGCAGCGGGAAGGCCAGCGCCCCCTTGCCGTGGATCCTCGGGTCAAGCCCGAGGATGACGACGGGAGGACGGGAAGATGCCCGGCAGGGCAGAGGGGGGCGCCTAGCGATTCCATTCAAACATGAACCAATTCTATTCCGCAGCCTGATGCGCACGGGAACGCGCATGGCTCTCATCCCTGCCGAAGAGCGCCAGCAGCTTGCGCCGGATATTGCCCTGCCGTGCGGGGTTGGAAACCTTGTGGCCCACCAGATCGGTAACGTAGAAAGCATCGATCACTTTCTCACCGAAGGTGGTGATATGCGCCGAGGCGATGTCGAGCGAGAGATCGGAGATCACGCCCGTGAGCTCCGACAACAGGCCCGGCCGGTCGAGCCCCTCCACTTCGATGACGGTGAATTTGTTCGACAGCGTGTTGTTGATCTCCACGCGCGGCTCGACGCGGAAGGTCTTCGCCGCGCGCTTCGGCTTGGCGCGCTTCGCCAGCATGTCGGGCAGGAAGGAACGGCCGGACAAAACGTCCTCGATCAGCTTTCCGATCCGCTCCGCCCGCCTTCTCTCGTCATCGTCCGTCTCGAATTCGCGGTTGATCAGGATGGTATCAAGCGCCCGCCCGTCGCTCGTCGTGAATATCTGCGCATCAACGATATTGGCGCCGGCGCCGGCACAGGCGCCCGCGATCACCGAGAGCAGGCGCGGATGGTCGGGCGAAAGCACGGTGATCTCGGTCACTGCCTCGAAGGCATGCGGCTGCACCATCGTCGCAAGCGGCTTGCCCGCCGCATCCGTATCGCGGATGAATTTCGCGTGCCGCACTTGGTCTTCCAGGCTGACGGTGAGGAAATAGTTCTGGTAGTGCAGGTTGAGACAGGCTTCCCGCTCCGCCTGCGGCCAGGAGGAAAGCGCCGTCGCAAGCTGTCCGCGGGCATGTTCGAAGCGGTCCTGCCGCGAGACTTCCGAGAAGCCGCCGGTGAGCAACAGCTCCGTTTCATAAAAGAGCGTGCGCAGGAGCTGGCCTTTCCAGCCATTCCAGACGCCGGGGCCAACCGCCTTGATGTCGCAGACAGTGAGGATGAGCAGCAGCTTCAGCCGCTCCAGCGTCTGCACGACGGCGGCAAAATCCTCGATCGTCTTGCGGTCGTTCAAATCGCGTGACTGCGCGACCATGCTCATCGTCAGATGTTCCTGCACCAGCCAGGCTACAGTCTCGGTTTCGGCCGGGCTCAAGCCCAGACGCGGGCAAAGCCTGCGCGCGATCCTGGCGCCCGCGTCGGAGTGGTCCTCCGGCCGTCCCTTGGCGATGTCGTGCAGGAGCAGCGCTATATAGAGGAGATTGCGGTCCTTCTTCAGCGCCGGCATCAGCGTGTTGGAAAGTGGATGCTCCCGCTCCAGCTCACCATGCTCGATTTCCGAGAGGACCGCGATGCAGCGCAGAAGATGCTCGTCCACCGTATAGTGGTGATACATGTTGAACTGCATCATCGCGACGATCTTGCCGAAATCGGGGATAAAGCGGCCGAGCACACCCGATTCATTCATCCGCCTGAGGATCAGCTCGGGATTGCGCGGCGAGGTCAGGATGTCCAGGAACAGCCGGTTGGCTTCCGGGTTCTCGCGCAGCTCAGCGTTGATCAGCTTCAGCGAGCGGGTAACCTGCTGCATAGCCTGCGGGTGGAATTCCACGCCGTTTTTGTCGGCGAGATGGAAGAGCCGGATAATGTTGACCGGATCGCGCTCGAAAACATTGTCGTTGGCAATGTTGATGCGGTGATTGTCGACGATGAAATCCTGCGTGCCGGCCAGCTTGCGCTTGCGTCGCGAGAAGGTGAGAAAGATGCGGTTGAAGCCGGGGACGTGCTTCGCCTGTTCCTCCTCCAGCGCCGCGCAGATGATGCGCGTCAAATCGCCCACATCCTTGGCGACGAGGAAATAGTGCTTCATGAAGCGCTCGACGCCGTGCTGTCCCGGATGCGCCGTATAGCCCAGCCGGTCGGCGATATCGCGCTGGATGTCGAAGGAGAGCCGCTCTTCGGCCTTGCCCGTCAGAAAATGCATGTGGCAGCGCACCGCCCACAGGAAATCCTCGGCCTTGTTGAACAGCTTGTACTCGGCCCGGGACAGGACGCCCGCCTTCACCAGCTCCTCGCTCGTATGCACGCGGTAGAAATATTTGGCGATCCAGAACAGCGTATGCAGGTCGCGCTGGCCGCCCTTGCCTTCCTTCACATTCGGTTCGACCAGATAGCGCGTTTCGCCGGTCTTGCGGTGCCGGTTGTCGCGCTCGGTGAGCTTGGCCTGGATGAATTGCGGTGCCGTGCCCTTGACCACTTCCTCGCCGAAGCGCCGGGCCATCTCATCGAAGAGCTCGTGGTTGCCGCAGAGATAGCGCGCCTCCAGGACGGCGGTGCGGATGGTCATGTCCTCGCGCGAGAGGCGGATCGTTTCGTCGACGTTGCGCGTGGCGTGGCCGACCTTCAGCCCCATGTCCCACAGCATATAGAGCACATATTCGACCACCTGCTCGCCCCATGGCGTCTGCTTGTAGGGCAGGAGGAACAGGAGATCGATATCGGAGCCCGGTGCCAGCGCCCCGCGCCCATAGCCGCCGACGGCGAGGATCGCCATCCGCTCGGCCGTCGACGGATTGGTGACGGGATAGACGGTGGTGGCGGCGAAATCGTAGAGCGTCTCGATGATGACGTCCATCAGGTGACAGAGGCGGGTGGCGCAGCGCGTGCCGCCGCCATCCTTCATCAGCATCGCTTCCGCGGTCGCGCGTCCGCGCGCCAGCGTGTCCTTCAGCGTCTGCAGCACCAGTCCGCGCACCGCATGGCTGGCGCCGTCGGCATCCGCTTGTTTGGTGAGCAGGTCCAGCTTCCGGCGCAGCTTTTCCGCGCTGACAATCTGTTCAAGCTTCAAGTCTGATGCGCTCATGTAGACGGCCCGATGAGATGGATGCCCCCTATACCGCGTTTTATATGGCGTGGGTATGGAAAAGGTGGAGCGTGGATCCTGCCACGCTCCACGCCCTCAATTCGTCGCGTTATACGCCGCAATTGCCGCCATATTGACGATGTCGGAATCCTTCGCGCCCAGCGAAACGATCTGCACCGGCTTGTCGAGGCCGACGAGCAGCGGGCCGATGACGGTCGAGCCGCCCAGTTCCTGCAGCATCTTGGTGGAGATGGAGGCGGAGTGGAAGGCGGGCATGACCAGCACGTTCGCCGGGCCGGAAAGCCGGATGAAGGGATATTGTTCCATCAGTGCCGGATTGAGCGCCACATCCGCGCTCATCTCGCCGTCATATTCGAAATCGACGCGGCGCTTGTCGAGGATCTTCACCGCCTCCTGGATGCGCTCCGAGCGCTCGCCGCCCATATGGCCGAAGGTCGAATAGGCAAGCAGCGCCACGCGGGGCACATAGCCCATGCGCCGCGCCATGCCGGCCGCTTCCTCGGCGATATCGGCAAGCTCCTCGGCATTGGGCATCTCGTGAACCGCCGTATCGGCGACGAGCACCGTGCGGCCGCGGCAAAGCGCGATCGAGACGCCGATCACCTTGTGTCCGGGCTTGGCATCGATGACACGGCGCACGTCTTCAAGGCCCGTGGCGTAATTGCGCGTCACCCCCGTCACCATGCCGTCGGCATCGCCCAGCGCCACCATGCAGGCGGCGAAATGGTTGCGGTCATTGTTGATGATGCGGTGGCAGTCGCGGAAGAGATAGCCCTTCCGCTGCAGCCGCTCATAGAGATAGTCGGCATAGACCGTGTTGCGGCTGGAAAGCCGCGCATTGATGATCTCGATGCCAGCCTTGGCGAGGTCGACGCCCGCATTCTGCGCCGTTTCGCGGATGCGCTCCTCACGGCCGAGCAGGATGGCGGTGCCGAGGCGCTGGTTCGCATAGGAGACGGCGGCGCGCATTACCTGCTCCTCCTCGCCTTCAGCGAAGACGATCCGCTTCGGCTGGCGCCGTACCCGCTCATAGATGCCCTGCAATGTCGAGGCGATCGGGTCGCGCCGGGCGGATAGCTCGCGCGCATAGGCTTCAAGATTGCCGATCGGTCGGCCGGCGACGCCCGATTCCATCGCCGCCTTGGCCACCGCCACGGGAATGGCGGAGATTAAGCGTGGGTCGAACGGCACGGGGATGATGTAGTTGGGGCCGAAACGCGGCCGGTTGCCCTGATAGGCGGCCGCCACATCATCAGGCACATCCTCGCGGGCGAGCGCCGCAAGCGCATTGGCGGCCGCGACCTTCATCTCCTCGTTGATGGTGGTGGCGCGAACGTCCAGCGCTCCACGGAAGATATAGGGGAAGCCCAGAACATTGTTGACCTGGTTCGGATAGTCCGACCGGCCCGTCGCCATGATCGCGTCCGAACGGATGCGCGCCACTTCCTCCGGCGTGATCTCCGGATCGGGATTGGCCATGGCGAAGATGATCGGGTTCGGCGCCATCGAGCGCACCATATCCTCCGTCAGGGCACCCTTGGCCGAGACGCCAAAGAAGACATCAGCCCCCTCCATGGCCTCCGCCAGCGTGCGTTTGGAAGTCTCCACCGCATGGGCGGATTTCCACTGGTTCATGCCCTCCTCGCGGCCCTTGTAGACGACGCCCTTGGTGTCGCAGAGGATGACGTTTTCCGGCGCGAAGCCCATGGCTTTCACCAGTTCGATACAGGCGATGCCCGCTGCGCCCGCGCCGTTGCAGACGAGCTTCGTCGTCTTCATGTCGCGGCCGGTCAGGTGCAGCGCGTTGATGAGGCCGGCCACAGCGATGATCGCCGTACCGTGTTGGTCGTCATGGAAAACCGGGATGTCCATCAGTTCGCGCAGCCGGCTTTCGATGATGAAGCAATCCGGCGCCTTGATATCCTCCAGATTGATGCCGCCGAAGGAGGGGCCGAGATAGCGCACGGCGTTGACGAAGGCGTCGATATCGGTGGTGTCCACTTCCAGATCGATGGAATCGACATCGGCGAAGCGCTTGAACAGCACCGCCTTGCCCTCCATCACCGGCTTTGAAGCCAGCGCGCCGAGATTGCCGAGACCGAGGATCGCCGTACCGTTGGAGATCACCGCCACCAGATTGCCCTTCGAGGTATAGTCATAGGCGCGCGCCGGGTCTTCCGCGATCGCCTTCACCGGCACCGCCACGCCCGGCGAATAGGCGAGCGAGAGATCGCGCTGCGTCGCCATCGGCTTGGTCGGATTGATCTCCAGCTTGCCGGGACGGCCATTGGCGTGGAAATCGAGCGCTTCCTGTTCGGTCACCGAAGGTGCAGTCCGGCTGTTGGTCTTGCTGCTGGATGTATCGACGGGCATGTTCCCTCCGGTGCTTTGTTCTGTGGAGAAATGTCCGATACCGCTAGCACGGCGGTGTGTAAACAGCGCGATACGTAATAGGTATTTATCTCGAAGCGACCAATTACCCATCGAAGCCGTCATGGAACAATTCCGGGAAGCCGCATTGAACGATCAGCCGCAAATCACCGACAATGTCGAGACCGGCGTCAGCCCGTTCGATGCGGGCGCGCGTCCGACGCCGATGATGGAGCAATATATCGAGATCAAGGCTGCGAATGAGGGGTCGCTCCTGTTCTATCGCATGGGCGATTTCTACGAGCTGTTCTTTGACGATGCCGTCGAGGCATCGAGGGCGCTCGGCATCACGCTTACCAAGCGCGGCAAGCATTTGGGCGAGGATATCCCGATGTGCGGCGTGCCGGTGCATGCCGCCGACGATTACCTGCAGAAGCTGATTGCCAGGGGCTTCCGCGTTGCCGTCTGCGAGCAGACCGAGGATCCGGCGGAGGCCAAGAAGCGCGGCTCGAAATCGGTGGTGCGCCGCGATGTCATCCGCCTCGTCACCCCCGGCACGATCACCGAGGAAAAGCTGCTCGACCCGTCCGAGGCCAATTTCCTGATGACCCTCGGCCGGGTCAAGGGAGCCGAGGATGGGCATATGGCGCTCGCCTGGATCGACATTTCGACCGGCACCTTCCGCGTCTCCGAAACGGCCTCCGGCAGGCTCCTTGCCGATATCATGCGGGTTGATCCGCGCGAGCTGATCGTCGCCGAGCCGGTGTTTCACGATCCCGAACTGCGTCCCGTCTTCGACATCATAGGCCGGGCGGTGACGCCGCAGCCGGCGAGCCTCTTCGACAGCGCCACCGCCGAGGCGCGCATCAAGCGCTATTTCGAGGTGGCGGCGCTCGATGGCTTCGGTCAGTTCTCGCGCTCGGAGCTTTCCGCGATCTCCGGCGCCATTGCCTATATCGAGAAGACCCAGATCTCGGAACGCCCGCCGCTGATGTATCCCGAGCGCGAGCAGGAGGGCTCCGCGCTCTTCATCGATCCCGCGACGCGCGCCAATCTGGAGTTGACGCGCACGCTTTCAGGCAGCCGCGACGGCAGCCTGCTCAAGGCGATCGACCGCACCGTGACCGGCGGCGGCGCCCGTCTTCTGGCCGAGCGGCTCACTTCGCCGCTGACCGATCCCGGCGCAATAGTGATGCGCCAGGATGCGGTCTCGTTTTTCCTGGGCGAACAGCAGCTCGCCGAGGGCTTGCGGGCCGAATTGAAGGGCGTGCCCGATATGCCGCGTGCGCTCTCGCGTCTGGCTGTCGGCCGTGGCGGTCCGCGCGACCTTGGCGCGTTGCAGCGCGGGCTTGAGGCCTCGCGTGGGATAGCCGCGCTTCTTGCTGGCTGCAATCTGCCGCCGGAGCTCGATGAAGCGCGTGCTGCGCTGGTTGCCCTGCCGCAGGATTATGCCGAGCATCTCGACTGTGCGCTTGACGATGAACTGCCGCTTCTGAAGCGTGACGGCGGCTTCGTCCGGGCCGGCTATCATGCCGAGCTTGACGAGATGCGGGCCTTACGCGACCAGTCGCGCCGGATTATCGCCGGTCTGCAGGCCCGCTATATGGACGAAACAGGCATCAAATCGCTGAAGATCAAGCACAACAATGTGCTTGGCTATTTCATCGAGGTGCCTGCCAGCCATCAGGAGACCATGACCGGCAGCGCGGAAGCGAAGGGCCGCTTCATCCATCGCCAGACCATGGCGAGCGCCATGCGCTTCACCACCACGGAGCTGGCGGAGCTGGAATCGAAGATCGCCAATGCCGCCGACCGGGCGCTTTCCATTGAGCTCGCTATCTTCGACGAGCTGACGAACGAGACCGTCGCCCATGCCGATGCCATCCGCGCCGGCGCGGCGGCTCTTGCCGTGCTCGACGTTTCGGCAGCGCTTGCCGCCCTTGCCGAGGAGCAGGGTTATTGCCGCCCGATGGTCGATGCGAGCCTCGCCTTCAACATCGTCGCCGGCCGACATCCCGTGGTTGAGCAGGCGTTGCGCCGTCAGGCGGCCAATCCTTTCGTGGCGAACGATTGCGATCTCTCGCCCGAGGGCGGCGAGAAGCATGGCGCGATCTGGCTGCTCACCGGCCCGAATATGGGGGGTAAATCCACCTTCCTGCGCCAGAATGCGCTGATCGCCATTATGGCGCAGATGGGCTCCTTCGTGCCCGCGGGTGCTGCCCATATCGGCGTGGTCGACCGGCTGTTCAGCCGCGTCGGCGCATCGGACGATCTGGCGCGCGGCCGCTCTACCTTCATGGTGGAAATGGTGGAGACCGCAGCCATCCTCAACCAGGCCGGCGAGCGCTCGCTGGTGATCCTCGACGAGATTGGGCGCGGCACCGCTACCTTCGACGGGCTCTCCATTGCCTGGGCCTCGGTCGAGTACCTGCATGAGAAGAACCGCTGCCGCGCGCTTTTCGCCACCCATTTCCATGAGATGACCGCGCTTTCGGAAAAGCTGGCGCGGCTGGCGAATGTCACCATGCGGGTCAAGGAATGGGACGGCGACGTCGTTTTCCTGCACGAAGTGGCGAAGGGCGCCGCCGACCGCTCCTATGGCGTGCAGGTCGCCCGCCTCGCCGGCCTGCCGGAAGCGGTGGTGGAGCGGGCGCGCGACGTGCTGCATCAGCTGGAAGCGGGCGAAACATCAGGTAAGGCCGACAAACTGATCGACGACTTGCCGCTGTTCTCGGTCGAGGTGAAGCGTGAGCAGCCGAAGCCGAAGGGCAATGAGGCGCTCACGGAGGCCATTCTGGCGCTCAGCCCCGACGAGATGACGCCGCGCGAGGCGATGGACGTGATTTATAAGCTGAAGGAATTGGCAGTCAAAAGGGAGTAAGGGAATAGGGGAATAAGTGAGTAGGGGAGTATGTTTGCTCCAACACACTCCCCTATTCCCTTATTCACATAAACCGGTCCGCTTCCGCGCCGTAATAGGTGATGTAGCGGGTCGAGATGTGCGAGACCGGCAGGATGATGAACACATCCGTCGTGCCGAAGGCCTGGTCGACCACTGCGCCATCGCCGATCATCGCGCCCAGCCTGAGATAGCCCTTGATCAGCGGCGGCATGGAGAACAGCGCCACCTTGGGGTTGATCGCTTCCCGGGGCATCAGATCCATCGGCTGATAACGTTGCGGCAGCGCCCGCACGTCCCAATCCGCGTCCGCGCGGCAATTGTGATGCAGGAACGACAGGGCGAGCGCGTGCGCGGCGGGAATGGCGCCCGGGAACGACGCGCAGCCGAACATCACGTCGATGCGGTGACGGCGGCAATAGGCCCATATGCCCTGCCACAACAGCTCCACCGTTCGCTTCGAGCGGTATTCCGGCTTGACGCAGGAGCGGCCGAGCTCGAGGAAATGGAGATCAGGCTTGGCGAGCGTCAGCCGGTCGACGTCATATTCGCCGGCCGAGTAGAAGCCGTGGGCCTCACGCGCCATTTCGCCGCGCAGCAGCCGGTAGGTGCCGACGATCTGCCGGTGTTCCGGCTCGGCGATGGCGGTGTCATAGACGAGGAGATGATCGCAGGCGGCATCGAAGCGGTCCGCATCGCGCTCTTCCAGGATCGCCGCATTCTCCTGCATTGCGCCCAATTCGTCGAAGAATATCCTGAAACGCAATTCCTGCGCGGCGGCAATTTCCGCCGCCGTCCGGGCAAGGCGGACTTCTAGCGAGCCCAGGCGCCCGAGAACGCCGGGGCTGTCGGGCGAGGTAAAGAGGGCCGCAGGTGTTTCGATGCTCGACATGCCCGCATCATTAATGATTTGCCGGGAAATTCCAAGCAATGTGCTCATGGCAGTCTTCTCCAGTCCTTTATTCCGCCTTTGGGGGAGGGCGGCGGAATAAATATAAAATTTTCAAACAGTTGAAAATTTCGCAGCGTTTCCTCGGAAACCTGCGAAGCAGCTCAACACATGCGCAAAGGAGATAATCCGCAACTGCTACATCACGATGACAGCAAGGTGACATGAATATGGCTATCTCTCCTGTGGCTTCACATGTTCCGTGATCGCGATGGCAAGCTCCGCCGGGTCTACAGGCTTGGCGATGAAGCCCGCCGCGCCGAGTTTCATCAGTCTCGCTCGCGTTTCGGCCTGATCGTCGGCAGTCAGCACCAGAATGGGTACTGCCGGCATGGCCTGCGCCGTCTCGAAATTGCGTATGGCCTTGATCGCCGCGTCGCCATCCATGCGCGGCATGTGCAGATCCATCAACACGATGTCGAAGCCGGCCCCGTCGAACCTGGCTTGACGAAAGGCGGCCACCGCGGCCTCGCCGTCATTGGCGATGACAGCCTCGTGCCCGGCGCGCGACAGAACGGCGCGCGCAAGCTGCAGATTGATTTCATTGTCGTCGGCGATGAGAACGCGCAGCGGCGGCGTATCCGGCGCGGCTGTCTGTGGTACGCGGATGGCTTTCCACAGGGGCTCCGGCAATTCCGAGGTCAGGATGCGCAGGAGGCTCGCCGAGCGCACGGGGCGCACGAGGAAGGCGTCGAAACCCCGACCCATGATCGCCGGCAGATCGTTTTTCTCCTCCGGCTTTATCAGGATGACCGCCTTGCGCACGCCTTGGATACCGCTTTTGTCCGCCGCCTTATGCGCGCGAAGCAGCGGCGACAGCACCTCGGCGAAGGCCATATCGGCCAGAATGGCGTCGAAATGCTGCCTTCCGGCCATATCGAGCGCCTCCGCGCCGTCACTGGCAAAAAGTACGATTGCTCCATGGTCATGGAGCGTCCGCGCCAGGGCATCGGCTTCGTGGCGGTTGGCGCTGAGGATGAGATAATTTCTGTCTGTAAGCTGGCGGCGCTCGGCCGGCGGCGGCGCACCGGCAAAGGGGAGGGTGAAGATGAAGCGGCAGCCCTTCTTCCATTCGCTCTCCACATGAATGGTGCCGCCCATCGCCGCCGCGATCTTTTGCGAGATCGCCAGTCCGAGCCCGGCGCCGTCCCGCGGCGCCGTCGAACCGTCATCGGCCTGCTCGAATTCCTCGAAAATGCGCTTCTCGTCGCCGGGCTTGAGGCCGGGCCCGCTGTCGGTGACGCTGAAGACGAGCGAATTGCTGTTGACCGAGACGTCGAGAAGCACGCCGCCTTCATCGGTGAACTTGACAGCGTTTCCGATCAGATTGATGAGAACCTGCCGGACGCGCGCCTGATCGATGCCCATTCTTTCAGGCACATTGCTCGAGACATGGCAGCCGAGGCTGATCCCTTTAGCATAGGCCCGCGATGCCAGGAGCTCGATGATCGATTCGCACAGCGGCACGATTTCGGTCTCGACCGATTTGGCCTCGAAATGCCCCGCCTCGATCTTGGAGAAATCCAGGAGATCCTCGATCAAGAGGAGAAGCGCATCGCCCGATTGCAGGACGGCATCGGTATAGGCGCGCTGCTCGCCGGTAAGACCTGTCTCCGAAAGCAGTTTCGCCATTCCGATGATGCCGTTGAGCGGCGTGCGGATCTCGTGGCTGACGGTGGCGAGAAAGCGCGATTTCGCCTGATTGGCGTTTTCGGCGCGTTCGCGCGCCGCGACCAGAAGCGCCTCCGTTTCGAGCTTTTCCGTCGCCTCCCACAGCCGGTCCGCCAACTCTTCAATCTTACGGTGCTGGACCTCGATCTTCTCTTCGAGGACGAGGATGCCATTGGTATTGGGGGTGCGGGCGCTCCGCTGCCAACCGATGGCGCCGGTCAGCGCCGTCAGCCCCGCCAGTATGAATGTCAGGGGTAGCGGCCACTCTGCCAGCGCCGAGGCGGTGGCTCCCATGCCGAAAAGCGGGCACAGAAGGAGTATTGCCCTCGTTCCGACCGCGCCATTCCTCGCGTCCCGCAAAAATGCAGCCCGGTCGCGGTTCTTCGCCGCCTGCAGCATTGCCCTTCCATCAGGTATGGGCCGATGGTTCGAGGCGGGCGGCAGGGCATTATGGGCGGTCGGATCGGCGATGCTCATGCTCCGCCTTAACATATGGCGGTTCAGGTCCGGTTTCCCGAAACGATCAAATTTTTATAAAGCGCTATAGCATTTTCTGCCGAAACAAGCGGCTTCACCCGTCGTTGATTTTGCCTTCGTCCCGTTCGCTCTTCCAGGCGATGAGCTCATCGAGAATGATCAGTCCGGCGCCGATGGTGATGAAGGCATCTGCCAGGTTGAAGACCGCGAAGGACCAGGTGGCGGTGTGGAAAAGGACGTAATCGATCACATAGCCGTGGAGGCTGCGGTCGATCAGGTTTCCGATCGCCCCGCCGATGATCAGCGCGAAGCCGAACCGCGCCAGCCGCCGCTCCGCCGCACTCGACCACCAGAGATAGAGCACGAAAGCGATGACGACGAGCGTCATGATGATGAGGCCGGTATCGCCCATCGACGAGAGCATGGAGAAGGCGATGCCGTCATTATGTGTGCGAAACAGCGCCAGAACCGGCAGAATATCGATCTGCTGATGATATTCCATGCCCGTTTCGACCAGATATTTGACGAACTGGTCGAGAATAACGGCCAAGGCCACCACGGCGAAATTCAAGAAAACAGGTTTTCTGGTCATTTTTCGCCCGGTCTTTCATCGAGGACGAGCGCCTCGCGTCGGATCTCGAACAGCATTACGCCGGTGGCGATCGCCAGATTGAGCGAATCGGCGCGTCCCGCCTGCGGGATGCGGGCGAGCCTGTTACAGGCGGAAGCGAGGCTGTCCGGCAGGCCCTGCTGTTCGTTGCCCATCATCAGGACGACCGGCTTGCGGGCGTAGGGAATGGTGCGATAGTCGACCGCGCCTTTCAGATGCGTGCCGACGAGGAGGCCCGAGAAATTTTTCCGCCAGGCAAGGAAATCGGCTTCGCTCGCGCGGTAGAGCGGCAAGGCAAAGACCGAGCCCATCGTCGCGCGCACCGTTTCGATGGAGAAGGGGTCCGTGGTGTCGCCGATCAGGATCACGCCCTTCGCGCCCACAGCGTCCGCCGTGCGGATGACGGTGCCGAGATTGCCGGGATCGCGCACCCGGTCGAGCGCGACATAGACGTCATTGCCCTGGGGTTTGAGACCGCCAAGGGGATGATATTTCTGCTCGAAGACGCCGACGACCATTTGCGGGTTGTCGCGTCTTGTAATGGCGGAGATGATTTTCTCGCTCACCTCCAGCACCAGCCCTCCCTTGGCGACGGTGCGCGCCGCCACCTGCTCGACAAGGGCGTTACCCTTGCCGGCCTTGGCGAAGACCAGCGTGCGGATGCGCCAGCCGAGATCGAGCGCGTCGATGACGAGCTTCAGCCCCTCCGCTAGAAAGACGCCCTGCTGGTCGCGGAATTTCTTCACCGACAGCGCACGCAGATCCTTGACGATCGGGTTGGTCAGGCTGGTGACTTCCTTCACCTTGCCCGTCTTCGGAAAATCGTCATGGCCACTCATTGCGCCACCCAGCGGCTGAAAAGCGAAGTCGAAAGAGCGCGCCCGGCGGAGCGTTCGCGCAGGATGAGTTCGCCCGATTCCACCCGTCCACCAAGCCCGGTGAAGGCATCGCGCATCAATTCGTGGATGGCGAAGAAGGAGGCGCGGATCGAATAGGCCGTCAGCACCACGGCCAGCGGCTTCGGCGTCAGGATCGAGCGGCAGAGATCGACCATCTCAGGCAAATTGTCGAACAATTGCCAGACCTCGCCGTTCGGCCCGCGGCCATAGGCCGGCGGGTCGAGCAGGATGATATCGTAGCGGCTGTCACGTCGCTCCTCGCGGGTGACGAATTTGGTCGCGTCGTCGCAGATCCAGCGGATGGGCTTGTCGGACAAGCCTGCCATTTCCTGGTTCTCCCGCGCCCAGAGGATGGCCTTCTTCGAGGCATCGACATGGGTGACCTCGGCTCCCGCTCTTGCCGCGACCAGCGATGCGAGGCCGGTATAGCCGAAGAGATTGAGCACGCGTACTGGCCGCCCGGCATCGCGGATCAACTGGTCCATATAGGACCAGTGCGAAGCCTGTTCGGGAAAGACGCCGACATGGCGGAACGAGGTGAATCGGCCATGGAAGGGAATGCCGTCATAGGCCATGGGCCATGTCTCGCCGAGCGGCGTGCGCGGGAAATGCCAGCGCCCCATGCCTTCTTCGTCGGTATTGCCGGTGAAGACCGCATCGGCCTTCACCCACTCCGACTGGTCCCATGCCGGCAGCCAGATCGCTTGGCCTTCCGGGCGTACTATGCGGTACGGCCCGTATTGCTCGAGCTTCTGGCCATTGCCGCTGTCGAGCAGCGCATAGTCCTCGGAAGGTTCGGTCTCGAGGATCAGCGGCAGTTTCTCGTCGGGCCGCTTGCCTTCGCGTCGGTTGAGCAGCCGCGGCCGTGCGGGTTCGGGCGCCGGTCGCGCCTGTTTCCCCTGCGCCGGCTTTGCCCGCGCTGGGGAAAGCGGCGCGCGCGCGCCGGCTGGCGTCTTGTCGCTCCGCTGCTGCCGCTTGTCTTTTCGCTTCGGTGGTTTCAACCGCAAATTCCCGTTAATTCGGCTTCCACCTAGGACAAACTACGGAAAGACGAAAGGAAAAAAGACGTCACTGCGCGTCCTTGGCCGCCGTCTTCTCGTAAATCAGGATGCCGGCCGCGAGGTCTTCGAGCGCCGCCCCGACCGACTTGAAGAGCGTGATCTCCTCCGCCGAGCCCCGACCCTTCACCTTGCCGCGCGTCAGATCATAGAGATCGCCGAGCACATGACCCTCCTGGATGACGCCCGCCTTCAGAGGCTGGACTATATCGCCGCCCTCCTTCAGCGCACCCTCTCTGGTATCGACGAACACGCGGGCACGCAGGATGCATTCATCGTCCGTCTCGCGCATGGCAGGCGCGAAGGCGCCGATCAGATCGACATGCGCGCCGGGCTTCAGGAACTTGCCGTGGATCAGAGGAAGGGTGGAGAGCGTCGCGGCGGATACGATATCGGCTTCGGCGATCGCAGCATCCCGGTTCTCCGCCACACGGGCGTTGAGCCCTTCGGCGGTCAATTGCCGGGCGACCCTTTCGGCGCTCTCCAGATTGCGATTCCAGATGGCTATATCCTTGATCGGCCTTACGGCGCTGTGCGCCCTGGCGATGAAGGTCGAGAGCGATCCGGCGCCGATGATCACCAGCTTTTCGGCATCCTCGCGGGCGAGATAGCGCGCGGCGAGCGCCGAAGCGCCGGCGGTGCGCCAGTTGGTCAGTCTCTGCCCGTCGATCAGCGCCTTCGGCTCGCCGGTGGTGCCGTCGAGAAGCAGATAGACACCCATTACGGCTGGCTTGCCGATTGCGCCATTATCCGGCGAAACCGTCACGATCTTGACGCCCATATAGCCCTTCGTGATGTCTTCCAGCCCGGAGAAATCGGACCAGGCGGGCATCAGCAGCAGGGTGGACGCCGCACCCTGCGGCCGCTCGACGGTATGGTGATGGCGCACCGGCTGGATCATGCCCTCGCGAAAGGCGCGGTCAAGCGCGTCCACCATGTCCGGCCAGGTGAGGACGGCATCGATTTCGTCGGCGGAGATGTTTTTCATGGCTGGTCCCGAACCGCGAGCGCTCAGCGCAGGGCAGGCAATTGCGTCGGGGAAGCTGGGTCGCCCGTCTTCCCGCTTTCGGTATTCTGGCGCAGCCGGTCGGCTTCCGCTTTGCGGGTGCGGGCAAGCTTGCGATATTTGCCCTGCGCGAACCACGTCACCACACCGCCGAGAATGAGTCCGGCGATCAACATCCCGAATAGCCAGACGAACAGCGGCGCCGAATAGGACAGCGCCGGATTCCCGGGGTTGAACGGATCGAGCGTCACGGTGACGGTCGCGCGATTGGCGACAGACAGCGCGATCAGCACGATTGCCAGCGGCACGAAGATGATGATGGTGACGAGACGGTTTGCCATGATGTTGTGGATTATTGGTCGTTGCTGTTCAGGCGGTCGCGCAGTTCCTTGCCCGTCTTGAAGAACGGCACCCACTTCTCCTCCACGCTGACCGCTTCACCCGTCCGGGGATTGCGTCCACTGCGTGCGGGGCGATTTTTCACTGAGAAGGCGCCGAAGCCGCGCAATTCCACCCGGTTGCCCTCCGCCAGCGCATTGGTGATCTCATCGAACACAGCGCCGACGATGTTTTCCACGTCGCGTTGAAAGAGATGCGGATTACGGCTGGCGATGATCTGTACGAGTTCTGACTTGATCACGGCGTTCGACCCCTCTTTGCACGTTGCATTCATGGTTCTGCGGATACAGTAGTATTCGCATAAACATTGATATTCAACAGCTTATTGGCCTTTGGACGGCACCGTCTCGGTATGCCAGATCGAGAGCAGGCCGGGGGTGAAGATGCGCTCGCCCGTCACCTCGCGCAACAGGCTGCCGCTCTCCTCCGGCAGGCCCAGAAGCCGCGTCAGCAATCTGGCCGTCGATTCGGAGAAAAACCAGCCCGCGCCCGATTTCTCCGGCTTCCACTCGATGACGGAAAGCTTGCTGTCCACGCCCTTGCCTTTAAGCCAGTTGACCGCCTCGTCCTCGCCACCAAGCTCGTCGACGAGCTTGTTGCCGAGCGCCTGTCGCCCGGTGAAGACCGCGCCGTTTGCCAGCGCCAGGGTCTGCGTATGGTCGAGCGGGCGGCGGCTTTCGACGAGGCCGACGAACCAGTCATAGGAATCCATGATCATGTTGCGGATCATTCCCTTTGCTTCCTCGCTGGCGGGGCTGAAGAAGTTCGGCTCGGCCTTGAGCGGGCTCGACTTGATGGTCTCGATCTTGACGCCGAGCTTGGTCAGGAGCTGTGAAATATCGGGATATTGGAACAGGACGCCGATGGAACCGACGATCGAGGACTGGCGCGCCACAATATGGTCGGCGGCGCTGGCGATCATATAGCCGGCGGAAGCCGCGAGCGTGCCGACCTGGGCCACGACCGGCTTCTTCTCGGCGACCTTGCGCACCGCTTCGAAAATCGCCTCGCCGCCGGCCGTCGTGCCTCCCGGCGAATCGACCGAGACGATCAGGCCCTTCACCGCATCGCTGGCGGCGATTTTGTCGAGGCGGTCGAGCAGATCGTCGTCCTCGAGAATCGTGCCTTCGATCTTCACCTTGGCGATATGCGGTGTGTTGCGCCCGCCGATCCCGCTGGTGAAATTGATGAGCGCCGCGATGCCGAGCGCCACCACGGCCAGTGTCGCGATACGCCAGAAGGTGAGCTTCCGTCGCAGCCGCCGCCGGTCTATAATTGCGTCGGCAGATTGTGTCATGGTCGTACCCGTATTCGTTGTTGCACAAGGCGTTGAACGCCGTATAAACGGTTTATTGAATCCGAAGGATTTGGCTGCCACTTTAGGTGTAGCTTAACCCCTGCGGCAAGACGCTGTTAGCTTCTATTTGGTATTCTATCTCAATATAACCATATTGGAGTGTGAATGGGCCGTGAAAATGGTCCGGTTGGCCCACTACAAGAGAATTTAGTCATATGAACGCGAAAAAAGACGGTTTGAACCGGGGAGCTGGGGCACCCGGGGGTGCCCATATGATGGATTTCGGCGCCTCCGAAAAAAGCGCCGCGGTTTTCCAGGCGGCGCAGCGCCATTCGGGGCGCGTGCGTGTGCTCAAGACCGCGTTGCCGCTTGCCGCCGTCGCTGTTGCCGGCGTCTTCTCGTGGTTCACCTTTCTCGCCGCTCCGACCGCCCCCGTCACGATCCAGGTCGGTACGACGGAGACCGAGGACGGCAAGCTGGTGATGACCAATCCCAAGCTCGACGGATTCACCAAGGAAAACCTTCCCTATACGATGACGGCCGCCCGCGCGATGCAGGACGTCACCAACAATGGCGTCATCACCCTTGAGAACATCGATGCCGAACTTCCCCTCGGTCCCGACCAGCGCGCCAAGATAGAAGCGAAATCCGGCATTTACGACAATGCCAACGGGCGTTTGCAACTCGATAAGGATTTTACTGTTACTACCAACAGTGGATTGAAGGCGAAATTGAAGTCGGCGGACGTCAATATCTCCACCGGGCGTATCACCACGGATCAGCCCGTCGATATCCAGAATGGCGATGCGCATATATCGGCGGACAAGATGCAGATCCAGGATAATGGCGACGTGATGGTGTTCGAGAACAAGGTAAAGCTTGTCATCGATCCGCCAAAAGAGCAAAAGAGCGATATTTCGGCTCCGGGTAACGATGGCTAAGGGCATGGCCTTGTTTGACGCCTGGCCGGGCAGAGGGCGGACATCAGGCGCTGCCGGTCTTTAAAGGGGATGTTAGGAATGCAGCGCAGGTTGGCAATACGCAAAGACCTTCTTTCGAAACATAAAGCTCCCCGCCTCGCAACGGTGACGGCGGCGGCTTTTTTCGCTGCCATGGCTTCTGTTCCGGCTCCGGCGCTCGCCCAGCAGCAGACGCAGAACGTTCCGTTCGGCGGGCTCAATCTCTCCAATGGCAAGGAGCCCGTCCAGATAAACGCGGACAAGCTGGAGATGCGCGACAAGGAAGGCATTGCCATCTTCACCGGCAATGTCTCGGTCGTGCAGGGGCAGTCGGTGCTCAAATCCGGCAAGATGACGGTCTATTACGCCAGCAAATCGGGCGAAAACGGCGGCGCGCAGCAGGCGCAGTCCGAGGCGACCGGCCTCGGCGCGGCCGGTATCGATCATCTCGAGGTGAGCGGCAAGGTCTATCTCAAGTCGGGTACGCAGATCGCCACCGGCGACAGCGGAACCTACGATGCGAAGACGCAGACCATGACGCTGCAGGGCAAGAAGGTCGTGCTTTCCGATGGCGACAATGTCGCCACGGGCTGCAAGCTGACCGCCAACACCGCGACCGGCAAGGCTTTCCTTGAAAGCTGCAAGGGCCAGGCCGGCCGTGTCTCGATCATCCTCACGCCGAAGAACGACCAGCAGGGCAATCGTGCCGGCAGCGCGAAACGCAACTGATCCGGGCCTGCACAGTGACATTTTTATCGCGTACCAAGGTGCAGGGCAAAGACGGTGTTCAACCGGCTTCCACTGCTGTGCCGGCTGCTCCTGCCAGTTCCTCCCGGCCAGGATCGGGTGATCTCAAGCGTCTCAAGGGCACGCTCGTCGCGCGCGGCCTCACCAAGAGCTATCGCGGCCGGCAGGTTGTTAACGGCGTTTCCTTCGGCGTGCGCGCCGGAGAGGCGGTGGGCATTCTCGGTCCCAACGGCGCGGGCAAGACCACCTGCTTCTACATGGTGACCGGCCTCGTGCCCGTCGACAGCGGCTCGATCGAGATCGACGGCTTTGACGTGACGACCATGCCGATGTACCGGCGGTCGCGTCTCGGCATCGGCTATCTCCCGCAGGAAGCCTCGATTTTCCGTGGCCTTTCGGTGGAAAACAATATCAAGGCCGTTCTGGAGGTCGTCGAGAAGGACAAGAAGAAGCGTGCCGGCGAGCTCGACGCTCTGCTCGATGAGTTCCACATCGCGCATCTGCGCAAGGCGCCCGCGCTCTCGCTCTCCGGCGGCGAGCGCCGCAGGCTCGAGATCGCCCGCGCGCTCGCCTCGCGGCCCAATTTCATGCTCCTCGACGAGCCTTTCGCCGGCGTCGATCCCATCGCCGTCTCCGACATCCAGCAATTGGTGCGCCACCTGACGAGCCGCGGCATCGGCGTGCTCATCACCGATCATAATGTGCGCGAGACGCTGGGCCTCATCGACCGCGCCTATATCATCCATGCCGGTCAGGTGCTCACCCATGGCCGCCCGGCGGAAATCGTCGCCAATCCCGATGTTCGGCGGCTTTATCTCGGCGATCAGTTCATGCTTTGATCCGCTGCGCAGGAGCGGAAATTCCTTTTCCGTTCCGCCTTTTGCCAAAAAAAAGAATCAGAAAAGTGCGATTCTGCCCGTTTTTCGGCGTCAGAAGCGCCCAAAACCGCACATTCTGAATTGACAAGCAAGGTTTGTACCAGTTTTGTAAAGAGAGGTGCGCCAGGGTGATGTAAGGGTAGGGGGAGTAAAGCGTAGGCCATGGCACTTTCGCCAAAGCTCGATTTGCGCCAGTCGCAATCGCTCGTCATGACGCCGCAGCTGATGCAGTCCATCAGGCTGCTGCAGATGACCCATATCGAGCTTGAACATTTTATCGATCTGGAGATCGAGAAGAACCCGCTCCTGGAACGCATCGAGCCGGCCAATGACGATATCGCGTCCGATGCCCGTTCGTCGCCCGAGCGTTCGGATATGATGGGCGATGCCGACGATTCCGCCTTCGACGCCACGCCTCTTGCCGGCGGGCAGGGTGAGGAGGGCATCGACTGGCTGGACGGCAGCGCACCCGATTCAGGCGCCATTTCCGAGACCTTCGACAGTTCGATGGAGAATGTCTTTCCCGACGATCCCGGCCGTTACGAGCAGATCGCGCCGGATCTCGCCTCGCAATGGAAATCCTCCAGCGGGGACGGCTATGTCTGCGGTGGCGGCGATGGGTTCGATATCGAGCAGGTAACGGCACATCGCGTCTCGCTGCGTGACCATGTCGACGAACAGATACTCTTCGCCTTCAGCGACCCGGCTCAAAGGCTTATCGCCGCCGAACTCGCCGATCATCTCGACGATATGGGCTATCTTCGCGCCGACCTTGCCGAGATCGCCGGACGCCTTGGAGCGGATTTGCCGGTGGTCGAGGATGTGCTCGCCACCCTGCAGACATTCGAGCCGGCCGGGCTGTTCGCCCGCGATCTCGCCGAATGCCTCGCCATCCAGCTCCGGCAGAAGGATCGCTTCGATCCGGCGATGCAGGCGCTCCTCGCCAATCTCGAACTCCTGGCGAAGCGGGATTTCCAGACCCTGAAGCGGCTCTGCGGCGTCGACCAGGCGGACCTTCTCGACATGCTGGCGGAGATCCGCCTGCTCGATCCCAAACCCGGTGCGCTCTTCGCCGTCGGCGTGGCCGACGCCATCGTGCCGGATGTCAATGTCGTGCCCGCCCATGGTGGCGGCTGGGAGATCGAGCTCAATTCCGCCGCCCTGCCGCGGGTGCTGGTCAACCATGATTATTACACCGCCGTTGCACGTGGCGCCGGCCCGCAGGAGAAGGATTTCCTGTCGGAATGCCTGCAGAACGCCAATTGGCTGACACGCAGCCTCGATCAGCGGGCTCGCACCATCCTGAAGGTGGCTCGCGAGATCGTGCGCCAGCAGGACGGCTTCCTCGTCAACGGCGTTTCGCATCTGAAGCCGCTCAATCTGCGGATGGTCGCCGACGCCATCGGCATGCATGAATCGACGGTAAGCCGCGTCACCGCCAACAAATACATGCTGACGCCGCGCGGTGTGTTCGAATTGCGTTATTTCTTCAATGCCGCGATCGCATCCGCCGAAGGGGGAGACGCGCACTCCTCAGAGGCGGTGCGTCATCAGATACGGCAGTTGATAGACCGAGAAAGTCCCGATTCGATATTGTCCGATGATGCCATTGTCGATATTCTCAACCGGGATGGCGTGGATATCGCACGGCGGACCGTCGCCAAATACCGGGAATCGATGAACATTCCATCATCGATCCAGCGGCGGCGGGAAAAGAAGGCGATTGCCGCGTTTGGGCGCTAGACCGTGACCTATGTCGTGTGGGGCGACACAACGAGGGAAGGAGTCCGTTAAGGACTTCTTAAGTTTGAATTGACTTTCGCAACGTCACTCAATAGAAGCCCGCTCGCGCGATGATGCGCGGGCTGTCCGAAGCTGCATGGCCGGGTAATGGCCAACAAGTGAGGGATGCGCGGCAGCAAGTGGTTAACCGGAATGGGAAAGTTGGTCGTATGATCCGTGCGCAACGTGCCGGATCGCTTTGCTCACACCGCGCCTTGTGGTTAGATTGGGTCGCAAGGGAAAAACGCAAACGAGGTATAACCACATGAGTCTGCGTGTATCTGGAAAGCATATGGATATCGGCGATGCATTCCGCATCCGGATCGAGGATCGGATCAGCGAAGCGATCGGCAAATATTTCGATGGCGGATATTCCGGCCATGTCACGGTCGTGAAGTCCTCCTCCCGCTTTTCGGCAGACTGCATGCTGCATCTTGATACCGGTGCGACCCTGCAGACCACAGGTGAGGCACAGGACCCGCAGCTGGCATTCGATGCGGCTGCGGACAAGATCGAAACACGCCTGCGGCGCTACAAGCGCAGGCTGAAGTCGCATCAGGTCGCCAACAACAATTCCGCCTATGATGACGTGGTCTACCGTGTGATGTCTCCGGCTCCCGAGGACGACGAAGCCATGCCGGAGGATTATGCTCCGACGGTCGTCGCCGAAACCTCGGTATCGTTGCGTACCATGAGTGTCGCTTCCGCGGTCGTGGAGCTCGATCTCAAAGATAGTCCGGTTCTCGTGTTCCGCAATGCGGGTAACAACGAAGTCAACATCGTGTATCGTCGGGCCGACGGCAACATAGGTTGGATCGATCCCTCGACGGTGACGGGCGAGAAAGTATCCCGCTCCTGAGAGCAACCTTGAGGGCCTCCACGTCGTTTGGGGTACGTGGAAGTCTATAGAGTCGGGATCGCCTGATCCCGCATAAAGAAGGAATGGAGAGAATGGATCTTAGCGATCTGATTCAGCCCGCGGCGATTATCCCAGCGCTGAAAGCAAGCTCCAAGAAACAACTGCTACAGATCATGGCCGAGAAGGCCGCGGAACTGACGGGTCTTACCGAGCGCGAAGTGTTCGATACCATCCTGCAGCGTGAGCGGCTCGGCTCGACCGGCGTGGGGAACGGCATCGCCATCCCCCATGGCAAGCTCAACAGCATCAAGCGCATAACCGGCATCTTCGCCCGCCTCGAAAATCCGGTGGATTTCGAGGCGCTGGATGACCAGCCGGTGGATATCGTCTTCCTGCTGCTTGCGCCTGAGAACGCTGGCGCTGATCATCTCAAGGCGCTGTCGCGTATCGCGCGCCTGCTGCGTGATCCTGACATGGTGACCAAGCTTCGCGGCACGCACGACGCGCAGGCGCTTTACTCTTTCCTGACGACCCAGCCGGCCTCCAACGCCGCCTGAGCCTCTATATTGGCGCTTGCTGGCGGCTCGCTTTCGAGATTGCCAGAAAGCAAGCTGCCAGCGCTGGATAAAGCTTGCTGCGGCCGCCGCCCGAAGATGTGGCGCCAACGAAAAAGGGCTGCGTTCGGCAGCCCTTTTGCTTAATCAAAGCACCGGAAGGATCACTGCAGCATCACCGTGCGCAGTTCGTGTTCCTGTGCCCCGGCGAGGATGTTGTCGCGCGCATCGGAAAGCACGATCGGTGCGCCATCGGCGCCGAACAGGGCCCAGAGCTCCAGGCCGGGGGCCATCGGCGGCAAGGCCGGGAAGCTGCGCGCCAGGTCGTCGGTCAGCATCTTGCGCATATAGGCGATTTCGCCGGCGCCCAGATGCGCGAATTCGGTTTCGGTGAAAATGTGTTTGTCGTTGGTCATTGAAGCCTCCGTTCTGGACAAGTCGTGAATGACCTTGTCTCCAAGAGCTGGTTACGGCGATCCGCCGGGGCGGGGCTCAGTCCTTCACATTTATATCAATACGTTTGACGAGCCGTTCCGGTTCCGGGCGGTCGAGATCAATCGAAAGCAGCCCGTTTTTCAACTCCGCGGCAACGACGCGCATTCCATCCGCCAGCACGAAGACGCGCTGGAACTGGCGTGCGGCAATGCCGCGATGCAGATATTCGCGTTCCTCTTCGTCCGTCTGTCGACCGCGAATGACGAGTTGGTTGTCTTCCGTCGTCACCTCGAGATCGCTGTCCGAGAAACCCGCGACGGCCAACGTGATTCTCAGCCGTTCCGGTCCGGATTTGGTGCGCAGACGCTCGATATTGTATGGCGGGTATCCGTCTCCGGATTTGGCGATACGCTCCAGTGTCTTTTCCATTGTATCGAACCCGAGCAGAAGCGGGCTCGAGAACGGTGTCATGCGTGTCATGTGCAGTCCTCGTCAAAGCGACCGTACCCAGCAAGTCCAGGAAAAGTATGAAGCGTTTTCCGTCCGGACTTGCGTGAGAAACTTGGAAGAACCCGTTTCGGCATTTCTTCCTTGCCTTGAGATATGGTCCGTGAAATCCGTGACTTCAAGAGCCGAATCGCATTCGCCACAGTCAGCGGATATCAGGCATATGGAAGGACAGGACGGCATGGCGCGCAAGATCATCATCGATACCGATCCGGGGCAGGACGACGCGCTGGCGATCCTGCTGGCGCTGGCGAGCCCCGAACTCGAGGTCGTCGGCATCACCGCCGTTGCCGGTAACGTGCCGCTCGCGCTGACGGAGAAGAATGCGCGCAAGATCTGCGAACTGGCGGGCAAGCCGGAGACGAAAGTCTATGCCGGCGCCTCGCGGCCGCTGATGCGCAAGCTGGTCACGGCCGAGCATGTGCACGGCCGCACCGGGCTCGACGGCCCGGACCTGCCGGAGCCGGAAATGCCGCTGCAGCCTCAGCACGCAGTCGATTTCATCGTCGAGACCATCCTGCGCGAGGAAGCGGGCAGCATCACGCTCTGCCCCATCGGCCCGCTCACCAACATCGCGCTGGCGCTGATCCGCGCTCCGGAAATCGCGCCGCGGATTCGCGAGATCGTGCTGATGGGCGGCGGCTTCTTCGAGGGCGGCAACATCACGCCCGCCGCCGAGTTCAACATCTATGTCGATCCCGAGGCCGCGAAAGTCGTCTTCGCCTCCGGCATTCCCATCGTCGTCATGCCGCTCGATGTCACCCATCGGGCGCTGACAAAAGCCGACCGCATCGACTGCTTCCGTGCGATGGGCACCAGGGCGGGTGATGCCTGTGTGGCGCTGCTCGAATTCTTCGAGCGCTTCGACGAGGAGAAATATGGCAGCGACGGCGGCCCGCTGCATGACCCCAACGTCATCGCCTATCTCCTGAAGCCGGAACTCTATTCGGGCCGCTATTGCAATGTCGAGATCGAGACGCAGTCGGAGCTCACGCTAGGCATGACCGTCATCGACTGGTGGGGCGTCACCGACCGGCCGAAGAATGCGCTGGTCATGCGCGACGTCGACCATGATGGCTTTTTCGAGCTTCTGGCGGAGCGGATTGGGCGGCTTTGAGACCTCGGCGCTTATAACACCCCCTCTGGCCTGCCGGCCATCTCCCCCACAAGGGGGGAGATGGGCTGTCATTGATGACGACACACCACCTTCAGCGTTGAAGATTAGCAAAAGCGGAATTCTTAGCCTAATCTCCCCCCTTGTGGGGGAGATGCCAGGCAGGGCAGAGGGGGGTGCTTTGAGCAAACGCCTTTCATCTGAAAAACGCTAGACTGGCAACTCATCCGCAAACGGAATGGCCGGCTGCGCGCCCTGCTTCAGGCAGGCGAGCGAGGCGGCTGTCGCCGCCCGGTTGCAGGCGTCCTTCAGGCCAAGCCCCATATCGAGCCCGGCGGCCAGATAGCCGCAGAACGTATCGCCCGCGCCCGTCGTGTCGACCGGCGTGACCGGATAGGCGGCGACGGTAAAGCGCGTCTGCGGCGTGGCGACGCGCAGGCCCTCCGCGCCGAGCGTCACGATGACCGCGCGGCCCGTCTTTCCCGCGAAGTCCGCCATGCGCTCGTCGCGGTCGGAGCCTTCAAGCTTCAGCCTCTCCGCTGCAAGGTCGAACTCCGTTTCATTGGCGATGACGATATCGGCGAGCGGCAGCAGGTCCGCCGCCTCGTCCCGCCATGGCGCGATATTGAGGATGGAGATGGTGCCGCTCGCGCGCGCCGCCGCAAGCGCCGTCCTGACGGTCTCGAGCGGGATTTCGTGCTGCAGCAGCAAATGGCCGCCGGCAAGGCCCGCCGCCTCTACATCGCTCTTCGAGACTGTTCCGTTCGCCCCCGGCACGACGACGATGACGTTCTCGCCCGATGTCTCGACGGTGATCAGCGCGATCCCCGTCGCAACATCCGCCTTGCGCACGCGGGCGAGATCGACGCCGCCTTGGGCGAGGAGCGCCAGCGCTTCGGCCGCAAAAGCGTCATTGCCGACGGCGCCCACCATGCGGACTTCGGCGCCCGCCCGCGCTGCCGCCAGCGCCTGGTTAGCGCCCTTGCCGCCCGGCGCAGTCTGGAAATCGGAGCCCGATACGGTTTCACCCGGTTTGGGAAGCTGCGCGGTCCTGGCGATGAGATCGAGATTTATGGAGCCGATAATGGTGATCATGGAAGTCCTGCGGTATGGTCAGAAAGACGCATATACAGGGTATCGGCGGCGGATGGCCAGAGTGGTTGTTTTAGACTGGCGGGCCAGAGGGGGATGAAACCCACCACCCGGCTCCCCTACCGTCCTTTCGCCGTCGCAAGCGCGCGGCTGAAGGCGGTGGCGAAGCTCTCGCGATCATCGGGGTTGAGGAAGGACCCGACCGCGACCCGCCGTCCTTCGCCTTCGACATTCATCGCCGTAATGCCGATCTCGTCATGCCGTGAGATGCGGAAGCGCGTCCAGAACGGGTTGAAGCGATGCTCGCGCGTCCGCCCGGACGGCGCGATCTGCCTGATATCGAGCGCGGTGCGCGAGACGGATATCTCTTCGCGTGCCCGGCCTGCCCGATAATTCAGCCGGAAGGCGAGATAGACGAGGAGAACGTCGAGACCGAAGAAGCCGAAGACCGGCCATGCGCCGATCGACAGAAACAGGATGCCGCAGAACATCCATCCCGCTAGAAGCGTCGCCATCAGCACGAGAAATCCGGTGCGCCCGAGCGAGCGGTGCGGCACCAGCAGGGCACGGAAAAAGGGTGTCTCGCTTGCCTCCGGCTGTGCTCCATATGGATGGCTCATTTCGTCGGACTCCTCGCCAGTTGTCATGCGGCAGGCAGGATGAGTATAGAGATCGAATGAAAAACGCCAAAGTCAAATTGTCGGAAGCCGTCGCCCGCAAACACCCTGCCCGTGTCGCAGGAACGCTCTATACCAAGCAGGAGATTCACGAAATCTTCAGGCGTTTCTCCGTTCAGCGCCCGGAGCCGAAGGGGGAGCTCGAACATGTGAATGCCTTCACGCTGCTCGTCGCGGTGGTGCTTTCCGCCCAGGCGACGGATGCCGGCGTCAACAAGGCGACGCGCACCCTCTTCAAGATCGCCGATACGCCGGAGAAGATGCTGGCGCTCGGCGAGGAGACGCTGGGGGGATATATCCGGACCATCGGCCTGTGGCGCAACAAGGCGAAGAACGTTATCGCGCTGTCAGAAGCGCTGATCCGCGACCATGGCGGCGTCGTTCCGGGTGATCGTGATGCGCTGGTGAAATTGCCGGGCGTCGGCCGCAAGACGGCCAACGTCGTGCTCAACATGGCTTTTGGCCAGCCGACCATGGCGGTCGACACCCATATCCTCCGCATCGGCAACCGCATCGGCCTGGCGCCCGGCAAGACGCCCGACCAGGTGGAAAAGATGCTGCTGCGTGTCGTGCCGGATGAATATCTCCTGCATGCGCATCACTGGCTGATCCTGCATGGGCGCTACGTCTGCAAGGCGCGCAAGCCCGAATGCGAGAAATGCGTCATCGCCGATCTCTGCAAGGCGGCGGTCAAGACATGCGATATCCCCGCGCCCCTGGTGCCGCTCGCCGCCTGACGGATCATGCTGCTGCGGATGCTGGAACCGGGTCCTTCCGGCTGATCGCCTTGTGCAGATGCACCATCATCGCGGCGGCGAAAAGCGGGGTCAGCAGGTTGACAATGGGAATGGCGAGGAACGCCGCGATCACCAGCCCCGCCAGGAACACCGTGACGGCGTGCTTGGAGCGCAGCAATTTCGCATCCTCTTCCGGGCGGAAGCGCATGGCGGCGAACTCGAAATATTCCCGCCCGAGCAGATAGCCGTTCACCACGAAGAAGGCGATGAGATTGATGCCGGGCACCAGGAGCAGGAACAGCGCGATAATGTTGCCGAGGATCACGACGCCGAGAAATTTCAGCGAAAGGATGAGCGACCGCATGATCGGCAGCGCCTTGCCCGACGGGTCGGCAGGATAATCCTCCCGCTCGATGACTTCCGCCGCGTCGTCGAGGAAAAGACCCGCGATAACGGCCGTGACAGGCGCGATCAGCAGTGCCAGCCCCAGCGCCAGCCCGAGACTGGCGAAGATTGCCGCCACGGTTCCGAGCCAGCCCGCCCATTGCGGCAGGCCCGGCAGCATCTGGTCGAGATAGGGCCAGGCCATTGTCATGAAGAGCTTGCGCAGGGCCACCCACAGGATGACCAGGACGAGAAGCGTCGCGCCGAGCGATTTCCACAGCACCGATCGGAATTCCGGTGTGAACAGGCGCTGCAGGGCGGCCCTGGCGGCATCGAAGATCATCGGTGTTCCTTTCTCGCGGTGCGCATATCGCGCCTCAAGACATAGGAAGTCCGGATAGATTGCAAAAGGTCAAGGGCCGCAACATAGGATTAGGCCATGACCCGGCTAGCCAAGAACGCCGCAAAACGTTACACCCGATAGTGCAATGTCCTTTCGGGTTGTGCCGGGGCTCATGTCGCTATCGTCAACTATTCAAGGTTGCTGAATCCTCCATGACAAAATTCGATGTACTGTGCATTGGCAATGCGATTGTCGATATCCTTGCACGCACCGATGATGCCTTTCTGGTGAACAATGCCATCATCAAGGGAGCGATGAACCTGATCGATGCCGAGCGTGCGGAGCTGCTTTACGAGCGCATGGGGCCGGCGGTGGAGATGTCGGGCGGCAGCGCCGGCAACACGGCGGCGGGCGTCGCCAGCCTCGGCGGCCAGGCCGCCTATTTCGGCAAGGTGGCGGCCGATTATCTCGGCCGCATCTTCACGCATGACATTCGCGCCCAGGGTGTGGCCTTCGATACCCGCCCGCTGGAAGATGGCGCGCCGACCGCCCGCTCGATGATCTTCGTGACGCCCGATGGCGAGCGCTCGATGAACACCTATCTCGGCGCCTGTATCGAGCTCGGTCCTGAGGATGTCGAAAGCTCCAAGGTGGCGAACGCCAAGGTCGTCTATTTCGAGGGCTATCTCTGGGATCCGCCGCGGGCCAAGGAGGCGATCAGGCTCTCCGCCAAGATCGCGCATGAGCATGGACGCCAGGTGGCGATGACGCTTTCCGATCCCTTCTGCGTCGACCGCTACCGCGAGGAGTTTCTCGATCTGATGAAGTCGGGCACCGTCGATATCGTCTTCGCCAACGAAGCGGAGCTGAAATCGCTCTACCAGACGGAATCATTGGAAGTGGGGCTTGAGGCGATCCGTGAGGATTGCCGGCTCGCTGCCGTCACGCGCTCGGAAAAAGGCTCGATCATCGTCACCCGCGAGGAAACCGTTGCCGTTCCGGCGATCGAACTGCGCGAGCTGGTCGACAGCACGGGCGCCGGAGATCTCTACGCCTCCGGCTTCCTCTATGGCTACACCCATGACTTTTCGCTCGAGGATTGCGCCCGCCTCGGTTCGCTGGCAGCCGGCATCATCATTCAGCAGATGGGCCCGCGCCCGCAAGCGAGCCTGCGCGATATTGCCGAGCAGAGCGGGCTCATGCAAACCGCCGGGGTGGAGGGGTACGGGCTTTAAGCTTCTCCGCCCCGGCCTTTTTAGTTTGGAGAATATTTGGCAGTGTCTGAAAGGATCAGGCGTCGCCTTCGGCCTGTGGATTTGCCGGGCCGGGCTCTGCGGCTGCTTCCGCCGCCGGCTGCTTCGGTCCGCCGCGCGATACGCCGACGAGCGCCGGGCGCAGAACGCGATCGCCGATGACGAAGCCGGCCTGCACCACCTGCAGCACGGTGTTGTTCGGTACTTCCGTATTGGGGATTTCGAACATCGCCTGATGGAAATGCGGGTCGAATTTCTGGCCCTCCGGCTCGATCTTCTTCACGCCGTGGCGTTCGAGCGTGGAAAGCATGGCGCGTTCCGTCATCTCCACGCCTTCGGCAAGCGCCTTGAGACCGGCATCGCCCTTTTCGACTGCATCCGCGGGGATGGCGTCGAGGGCGCGTCGCAGATTGTCGGAGACCGCAAGCATGTCGCGCGCGAAATTGGCGACCGAATAGGTCTTGGCGTCATGCACGTCGCGGGCGGTGCGCTTGCGCAGGTTTTCCATCTCCGCTGCAAGCCGCAGGAGCTGGTCCTTTAGCTCGCCGTTCTCGGACTGAAGCGCTGCCACGGGATCTTCGGCGCCCTCGTCTTCGGCTATTTCTGCCTGCGCCTCGGCCTTGCGGCTTTTCAGGAAATCGTCGGCGGCGCGCTTCAGCGCCTCCCTGTCCCTGGGGTTGTTGATGTCGCGCTGGTCAAGATCGGGCGTCTCGCCGGGGTTTTTTTCTTCAGCCATTCTCGTCTTCCGTCTTGAATCGTGGGTTGGGCCGGATATCGAGCTTTAGACACGGAAAATCAAGTGCATGTGAAGGAAAAGCTGCTCACCGCAAGAGCTTGGAGACGAGTTGCGCAGTATAATCGACCATCGGCACGATACGCGCATAGTTGAGCCGCGTCGGGCCGATGACGCCCAAAGCACCCACTATACGCTGCTCCGCATCGCGATAAGGCGCGACCACGAGAGACGACCCGGAAAGCGAGAAAAGCTTGTTTTCCGAGCCGATGAAGATGCGCACGCCGGATCCTGCTTCGGCGAGTTCCAGGAGCTGGATCATCCCTTCCTTGGTCTCCAGATCGTCGAAAAGATGCCGGAGCCTTTCGATGTCGTCCTGCGCGTGGATGTTTTCGAGAAGATTGGCGCGCCCGCGCACGATCAGCCGGGTCGGCTGGTCGTTGCCGCCGCCGCTCCAGATGGCGAGCCCCTCTTCAACCAGATGCTGCGACAGTTGATCGAGCGCCTGCTTCGTTTCCTCCTTTAGCCGCGCCAGTTCGCTGCGCGCTTCCGAAAGCGTGCGCCCCTGGATATGCGCGTTGAGGAAATTCGATGCTTCGATCAGCTGCGAGGCTGTCACGCCCGGCGGCAGGTCGATGACGCGGTTTTCCACATCGCCGCTCTGGGTCACCAGAACCGCCAGCGCCCGCGTCGGCTCGAGCCGCACGAATTCGATATGCTTCAGCGCGCCTTCCACCTTGGTGGCCAGCACCAGCCCTGCGCCGCGCGACAGGCCGGAAAGGATCTGGCTCGCCTCGGTTAGCACGTTTTCGACGGAATGGCCGCTGCCGGCGGCGCGCACCTGGGCCTCGATCGATTTGCGCTCTTCCGGCGGAAGGTCGCCGATTTCCAGAAAGGCGTCGACGAAGAAGCGCAGGCCCATCTGCGTGGGCAGGCGGCCTGCCGAGACATGCGGCGCATAGATCAGGCCGAGCTGCTCCAGATCGCTCATCACATTGCGGATCGTGGCTGGCGAAAGCGCCAGCGGCAGGATGCGCGAGAGATTGCGCGACCCGACCGGCTCACCATCGCCGAGATAGCTTTCGACGATGCGCCGGAAGATGTCGCGCGAGCGCTGATCCAGCGTGCCGAACGTTTCGGGAACTGCTGCTTTCATCATATCAGTTGCACGACTCCATTGCCCATGAGGGGATCGAATATGAATATATGCCGGTCTTTTCGGGGATCAAAGTGCTCTGAAACCCGCAAACACGGGTAAAGCGGTCAAATCTGCTTTCTATTTGCGCGTTTGCGGCCTAAAACGCCTGCCCAAGTAACGGAATCGAGGTTCATCCATGCGTCCATCCAAGCGTGCCGCAGACGAAATGCGCGCCGTCTCCTTCGAGCGCGGCGTTTCCAAACATGCCGAGGGCTCCTGCCTGGTCAAGTTCGGCGACACGCAGGTGCTGTGTACCGCAAGCCTGGAGGAGAAGGTGCCGGGCTGGATGCGAAACTCGGGCAAGGGCTGGGTGACAGCGGAATATGGCATGCTGCCGCGCTCGACCGGCGATCGCATGCGCCGCGAGGCTTCCGTCGGCAAGCAGGGCGGACGTACACTCGAGATTCAACGCCTGATCGGCCGTAGCTTGCGCGCCGTCGTCGATCTCCAGGCGCTGGGCGAGCAGCAGATCACCGTTGATTGCGACGTCATCCAGGCCGATGGCGGCACCCGCACCGCTGCGATCACCGGCGGCTGGGTGGCGCTGCACGAGTGCCTGCGCTGGATGGAGGCCCGCCAGATGGTCAAGCTCGACAAGGTGCTGAAGGACCATGTCGCCGCCATCTCCTGCGGCATTTGGGAGGGCACGCCCGTCATCGACCTCGATTATGCTGAGGACTCGACCGCGGGCACCGACGCCAATTTCGTCATGACCGGCAAGGGTGGCATCGTCGAGATCCAAGGCACTGCCGAGGGTGTGCCTTTCTCGGAAGAGGAATTCGCCTCGCTGATGGCGCTGGCGCGCGGCGGCGTCAACCGGCTGGTCTCGTTGCAGAAGATGGCCGTTGCCTGAAACGTCGAACCACGGGGCAGAAGGGGATCGGTCGTGAAGCTACAGCCCATCGCCGTTCTGGAATCGGCGCTTTACGTCACCGATCTGCCGCGCGCGGTCGCCTTCTACCGCGACGTGCTCGGGCTGGAGCCGACGGGCCATGCCGATCATCGCGCCGCCTTCTTCCGTTGCGGCCCCGGCGTGGTGATCCTGTTTGACGCAGACGAGACCATCAGGCCTGCCGCGCCTGGCAAGCTGCCTGTCCCCGCCCATGGCGCCAAAGGGCCGGGCCATCTCTGCTTCCGTGCCAGCCGCGCCGAGATTGCCGAGTGGAAGGCGCATCTTGAAGCCCATGGCCTGGAGATCGAAAGCGAATTCGATTGGCCCAATGGCGCTCGGTCGATCTATTTCCGCGATCCCTCCGGCAATTCGCTGGAATTCGCCGAACCGAAACTATGGAATGTAGAATGAGAAAACTCGAAAAAGGCCGCTTGATCGTCGCAACCCACAACAAGGGCAAGTTGCGTGAGATCGATGATCTGATCGGCCCGTTCGGCTTCGAGATCCAGTCTGCCGCCGCGCTGGGCCTGCCGGAGCCGGACGAGACGGGCACGACCTTTGAGGAGAACGCCGCCATCAAGGCGCTGGCCGCGGCGAAGGCGACCGGCCTGCCGGCTTTGTCCGATGATTCCGGCCTCGCCGTCGATGCGCTCGGTGGCGCGCCGGGCGTCTATACCGCCAACTGGGCGGAGCTGCCCGACGGCACGCGCGATTTCCTCCACGGCATGCGCAAGGTCGAGGATGCCTTGCAGGAGAAGGGCGCGCTGACGGCGGAGAAGCGCGGCGCCCGTTTCGTCTCGGTCATCTGCATCGCCTGGCCGGATGGGCACACGGATTTCTATCGCGGTGAGGTCGAAGGCGGGATCGTTTGGCCGCCGCGCGGCGAGAGGGGCTTCGGCTACGATCCGATTTTCCTGCCCGACGGCCATCAGAGGACCTTCGGCGAAATGGAAGCCGAGGAAAAGCACGGCTGGAAACCGGGTATGGACGAGGCGCTTTCGCACCGCGCCAGGGCTTTCCGGCTCTTTGCCCGTGATGCGCTCGGCATTAAGTGATCTGATATGGGATATGTGACGCGGCCACTAAGGGTTCATGGCGCGGCTGAAGGCGAGAACGCTTTCGGCGTCTATGTCCATTGGCCGTTTTGCGCAGCCAAGTGCCCCTATTGCGATTTCAACAGCCATGTCCGCCATCAACCGGTCGACCAGGCGCGCTTTGCCGAGGCTTTCGCGCAGGAGATGCGCACGATACGGCAGCGAACAGGTCCCCGCGTCGTCACCAGCATCTTTTTGGGCGGCGGCACGCCGTCGCTGATGCAGCCTGCTACCGTTGAGCGGCTGCTCGACGAGATTGCCGCCAACTGGAGCGTCGCCGAAGGCGTGGAGATAACGCTGGAAGCCAACCCGTCGAGCGTCGAGGCGGAGCGCTTCCGCGGCTATCGCGCGGCGGGCGTCAACCGCGTCTCGCTCGGCGTGCAGGCATTGAACGACCGGGACCTGAAAAGGCTCGGGCGGCTGCACAATGTCGAGGAGGCGCTGAGGGCGATCGGGCTGGCGCGGGAGATCTTCCCCCGTCTTTCCTTCGATTTGATCTATGCCCGCCCGGACCAGTCGATAGCTGAATGGCGTGCGGAGCTGGAACAGGCCATCGCGCTCGCCGCCGACCACCTGTCGCTCTACCAACTCACCATTGAGGAAGGCACGCCATTCTATAATCTCTGGAAGGCAGGCAAGCTCGTCACGCCGGATGGGGACCATGCCGCCGCGCTTTATAAAGAGACGCAGAATGTGACGGGAAGCCACGGCCTTCCGGCCTATGAGATATCCAATCACGCCGCGCCGGGCGCGGAATCCAGGCACAATCTCGTCTACTGGCGCTATGGCGAATATGTCGGCATCGGGCCGGGCGCACATGGCCGTTTCGTCGAAAACGGCGTCCGCACCGTCACCATGACCGAGCGCCACCCCGAAACCTGGCTGGAGAAGGCTGAGCGGCAGGGGCATGGCGTCGTTGATGAGGAATATCTGACGGGTGAACAGGAAGGCGACGAGTTCCTGATGATGGGCCTGCGGCTTACCGAAGGTATCGATCTCGCCCGCTATCGCCGCCTGACCGGTCACGATATTGACCATGGCAGGCTCGAAAGCCTGATCGGCCAGCGTCTGATCGAGCCGATGGGCGGTGCCCGTATCCGCGCCACGCCGGATGGGGCATTGCTGCTGGATGCGGTGGTTGCGGATTTGGCGGCGTGAGTTACTTTGCAGCGGACAGTTTGCAGCATAGGGTAGCAAACGTCGCTCACCCCCCTCTGCCCTGCCGGGCATCTCCCCCACAAGGGGGGAGATTGGCTGACACAACCTTCGGTGCTCGTTCTGCAACGCTTGCGGTTGGGTGCCGAACGTTATGAGGGCGTAATCTCCCCCTTGTGGGGGAGATATCAGGCAGGCCAGAGGGGGGTGTTGCAACAGCACTTAAACAAGAACCGGTAGGAACCGCTCTCTTTGACCACCCCCGACGCCTCATCGCGAGAATACATCATCGGCCAGGCGCGGTTCCATGCCCGTCCGCTCGAGCCCGCGCTCTATATTGTCGCCACGCCGATCGGCAATCTCGGCGACATGACCATCCGCGGCCTCGAAATCCTGGCTGGCGCCGATATCCTTGCCTGCGAGGATACGCGCGTCACCCGCGTCCTGCTCGACCGTTTCGGCATCGCCAGGCGGCCCGTAGCCTATCACGAGCACAATGCGGCGGAGGCGGGGCCGAAGCTGATCGCGGCGTTGAAAGAGGGCAGGAGCGTCGCGCTCGTCTCTGATGCGGGAACGCCGCTCGTATCCGATCCGGGCTACCGGCTGGTGGGCGAGGCGAGGGCGGCGGGCATCCGCGTCATACCCGTTCCGGGCGCTTCCGCCGTGCTGGCGGCGTTGACCGCATCGGGCCTGCCGACCGATAGTTTTCTCTTCGCAGGCTTCCTGCCGTCGAAACAGGGGCAGCGCCGTACGAGGCTTGAGACGCTGGCCCGGATTGACGCAACGCTCGTCTTCTTCGAATCCCCCAATCGCACCGCCGCGACGCTCGCCGAGATGGCGGCGGTCTTCGGCGAGAGCCGCCAGGGCGCGCTCTGCCGCGAGCTGACCAAGGCCTATGAGACGGTGGTGACCGCGTCGCTCGGGGAGCTGGCCAGCCAGTTCGACGGCGAGGACCGGCTGCGCGGCGAGGTGGTTCTCCTCGTCGGCCCTCCGCAAGAGGCGCAGGCCCCAACGAGCGCCGACGATATAGACCAATTGCTCCTGTCGCTTTCAGCCGAGATGTCGCCGTCGAAGGCGGCGGGCGAGGCCGCACGCATGACCGGTGGACAGAAGGGCGCGCTCTACCAGCGCCTAATCGAGCTCAAGGCCGGGCGGGGATGACAGCGCTTGAGAAGAGGCGCAAGGCGTTCTTTCGCGGCCATTCGGCGGAGCGGCTGGCCTCGTTCGCCCTGATGCTGAAAGGCTTCCGCATCGTCGCGCGCCGCTACAAGACGCGGCTCGGCGAGATCGATCTGATCGCCCGGCGTGGTGATCTGATCCTCATCGTCGAGGTCAAGGCCCGCTCGTCTCTGGAGGCCGCCATGGAGGCGGTCAACCACGCCTCCATGCGCCGGATCGAGGCTGCCGCCGATCTCTGGCTGGCGCGCCAGCCCGACCGGGCGGGACTGTCCCTGCGCTTCGATATCGTCGCGGTCCTGCCGTGGCGCTGGCCGCTGCACGTGCCCGCCGCCTTCACGGCATTCCGATAAAAGACTTGCATCGAAGCTTAAATCCTATAAGATTTGTGGAATAAACAATCCATCGCATAGGCGGGATTGGCAAGGTCAAAGCTTTTGACCGGGTTGATCGGGAACGAAAGTTCCTGCTTTTTGCCGTTTTGGGAAAAACGATGCTCCGGAGCAAGTTCCGGCGCAAGTCTGTTCCTTATAAATCCTTGATAAATACCTGATAATCCGGGACCGCTATCGAAAAGGATATCGTCCCTTGGCTTTTGGTCCAGCCTCACTGTCGGTTTTTCCCGCTTTCTTCCGTATCCGGAACGAAGTGGCGGTGGTCGTCGGCAATGGCGAGGAAGCGCTCAACAAGGCGCGTCTACTGGGCCAGACCAGCGCGGTGATCCGTGTCGTATCGCCGAGCCCGGAGCCGGCGCTGGCGAAATATATTGCCGAGCAGGGACTGGAGCATGTGGCCGAGGATTTTGCGCCAGCCCATCTCTCCAGCGCCAAACTCGTTTTCGTGGCGACCGGCGAGGAAGAGGCGGATACGGCGATCGCCGCCGAGGCGCGCCGCCAGCGCATCCCCGTCAATGTCGTCGACCGCCCGGTGCTTTGCGATTTCTTTACCCCGGCTATCGTCAATCGCGCCCCGCTCGCCATCGCCATTGGTTCCGAAGGCACTGGCCCGGTGCTGACCCAGATGATCCGCGCTAGCATCGATGCCGCGCTTTCGCCGCGTCTCGGCGATCTCGCGCGGCTCGCCAACGCCTATCGTCCCGCCGTCGAGAAATTCCTGCCCAGGGGCGTGGCGCGCCGGCTCTTCTGGCGCTCGTTCTTTTCCGGCGAAGTGGCCCGCAGCGTCGATCGCGGCGATCAGGCTACTGCCCATGCCGCCGCGCAGAAACTGCTTCAGGAGAAGCACGCGCCGCAGGGTTATGTCTGGCTGGTCGGTGCCGGCCCCGGCGCTGAGGACCTGCTGACGCTTCGCGCCCATCGCGTGCTGATGGAGGCCGACGTCATCGTTCATGACGCGCTGGTTCCGGAAGCCATCATCGCCATGGGCCGCCGCGATGCCGAGCGCATCCCCGTCGGCAAGCGCAAGGGCTGCCACTCGAAGAGCCAGGACGAGATCAACGCGCTGCTCGTGGAGCTCGCCGGTGAGGGCAAGCGCGTGGCGCGGCTCAAATCCGGTGATCCCCTGGTCTATGGCCGGGCAGGGGAGGAGATGGCCGCTCTCCGCGATGCCGGCATCGGCTTCGAGATCGTGCCGGGCATCACTTCGGCTTTCGCGGCCGCTGCCGACATGGAGCTGCCGCTGACGTTGCGCGGTGTCGCCTCCTCGCTGGTCTTCACCACCGGCCACGATATGGCGGGCGAGATCCTGCCGGATTGGGCGCGGCTTGCCCTTTCGGGCGCCACCATCGCCGTCTATATGGGCAGCTCCGTCGCCGCCTCGGTCGCCGCCCGGCTGATGAGCGCCGGTCTCCATCAGGACACGGCGGTCGCCGTCGTCGAGAATGCCAGCCGCCCGGATCGCCGTATGTTCCATGGCCTTCTGAAGGATCTGCCCGCGCTGGAGAAGCGCGACGATCTCGCAGGCCCGGTCATGGTCGTGATCGGCGACGCCGTTGCCGGCGCGGCCATCCACAAAGCAGAAGCGCTGGCATTCCGCCGGCATGAAGTTGCAGCCTGATTGAAGGACGAGATTGATGACGATCAAGGTTCTGACCGCCAACCGCCTGACCGACGGCGAAGTCGTCTGGTACGGAGCCGACGGCCAGTGGCGCGAGACTATCGAAGGCGTGTCGATCGCCCGTGATCAGGAGGCGGCAGCAGAGCTCGAAGCAGCTGGAAAGGCCGCGATGGGCGCCAATCTCGTAGTCGATGCCAATCTGATCGATGTCGAGGACCGCGGCGGCGAGCTCTATCCGCTGCGCCTGCGCGAGCGCATCCGCATCTCCGGGCCCACGATCGATTTCGAACCACGCAGGAAGCCGGCCGCTTCCGCCGCCTGACCAGATGAACAGCCAGACAGCCAAACGCATCAGGAAACATTTGAGCCATGTATCGTTACGATGAGTTCGACCACGCCTTTGTCGCCGCCCGCGTCGAACAGTTCAAGGACCAGGTCGAGCGCCGCCTGTCTGGCGAGCTGACGGAGGACCAGTTCAAGCCGCTGCGCCTGATGAACGGCGTCTATCTCCAGCTTCACGCCTATATGCTGCGCGTCGCCGTCCCCTACGGTACGCTGTCCGGCCGCCAGATGCGCAAGCTCGGCCACATCGCCCGCACCTATGATCGCGGCTATGGCCATTTCACCACGCGCCAGAACATCCAGTACAACTGGCCGGCGCTTGCCGATATTCCGAAGATCCTGGACGAGCTGGCGGAAGTCGAGATGCATGCCATGCAGACGTCGGGTAACTGCATCCGCAATGTCACCGCCGATCATTTCTCAGGCGTCGCCGCCGACGAGGTGGCCGATCCCAGGCCTTTTGCCGAGATTCTCAGGCAATGGTCGTCGCTGCATCCGGAATTCTCTTATCTGCCGCGCAAGTTCAAGATTGCCGTCACCGGCGCCGAACATGACCGCGCGGCGATCCAGACACATGACATCGGTCTGCACCTGAAAAAGAACGAGGCGGGCGAGCTGGGCTTCGCCGTCTATGTCGGCGGCGGTCAGGGCCGCACGCCGATGGTCGCCAAGAAAATCCGCGATTTCCTGCCAGCCGAGGATCTGCTGTCCTACACCACGGCCATCGTCCGCGTTTACAACCTCCATGGTCGCCGTGACAACAAGTACAAGGCGCGCATCAAGATCCTCGTCCATGAGACGGGTGTGGAGGAGCTGACCCGCCAGATCGAGGCAGAATGGCAGGCGCTGAAGGAGAGCGACCTCAAGCTGCCGCAAGGGGATATCGACGCCATCATGACCTATTTCCGCCCGCCTGTTCTGCCCGAGCGGCCGGAAGGCTGGGGCGCGCTTGCTGCCGCCAAGAAGGCCGATGCCGGTTTCGCCGCCTGGGTCGATCAGAACGTGACGCCGCACAAGAACCCCGATTACGGCGTCGTCACCATCTCGCTCAAACCCATCGGCGGCATTCCGGGCGACGCCAGCGCCGAGCAGATGGAACTCGTCGCCGATATCGCCGAGAAATATTCGCAGGACGAAATCCGCGTCAGCCACGAGCAGAACCTGGTTCTGCCGCATGTGGCGCTTGCCGATCTGCACGCGGTCTATGAACTGCTTCTGGCCGATGGGCTCGCCACCGCCAATGCAGGGCTGATCACCGACATCATCGCCTGCCCGGGTCTTGATTACTGCGCGCTTGCCAATGCCCGCTCCATTCCGGTGGCCCAGCGCATTTCCGAGCGTTTCGGCGCGGCCGAGCGCCAAGCGGAGATCGGCGAATTGAAGATCAAGATCTCCGGCTGCATCAATGCCTGCGGCCATCATCATGTCGGCCATATCGGCATTCTCGGTGTCGAGAAGAAGGGTGAGGAGCTCTATCAGATCACGCTGGGCGGCTCGGCCGACGAGATCACCACGGTGGGCGAGATCACCGGCCGAGGCTTCTCCTCGGAGGAAGTGGTCGATGCCATCGAAAAGATCGTCGACACCTATCTGGGTCTGCGCACCAGCAAGGAGGAGAACTTCCTTGCAGCATACAGGCGCGTCGGGGCCGCACCGTTCAAGGAGGCGCTCTATGGCCCTGTCAGCCGTGCTGCCTGATACTGACGAAAAGTCTGTGGCCGATGAGGCCCGCGCACTGGAGGCGCGCTATGGCGGTCTCGATTCGCGGCTCATCATCGAGCTCGCGATCGACCATCTCTTCAATGAGGAGATCGCCGTGGTTTCGTCCTTCGGTGCCGAATCCGCGGTGCTTCTGCATCTGATCTCCGAGGTCGACCATTCGACGCCGATCATCTTCCTCGAGACCGGAAAGCATTTCAGCGCGACGCTTGCCCATCGCGATCGCCTGATTGAGGAATTGGGCCTGACCGACGTGCAGAATGTCTATCCCCTCCAGAGTTCGCTGAAGCGGGAAGACCCCTTCGGGGCGCTGTCCATGACCGACAAGGATCGCTGCTGCTATATCCGCAAGGTCGAGCCGATGGCGCGCGCGGTGGCGCCCTATCGCGCCTGGATGACCGGTCGCAAGCAGTTCCAGGCGTCGACCCGCGCCGCACTCCCCGTTTTCGAGGCGGTGGGTTCGCGCATCCGCATCAACCCGCTGGCCCGCTGGCAAACGGCGGATCTGCAGGCCTATATGACGGCGCATGACCTGCCTGCCCATCCCCTTGTCGAAAAGGGCTATCGCTCGATCGGCTGCATGCCCTGCACCAAGCCGGTCGAGGATGGCGAAGACCAGCGCGCCGGGCGCTGGGCCGGCACCGACAAGACCGAATGCGGCATTCACCTGACGGGCCTGACCGACACGCTGGCCAACATTTCGCTGACGGAATCGAATTTATGAGTGAAGCAACCGAGCAGAACGGGAAGCATTTCCCGGAAAAGCAACTCTGGGGGCGTGAAGGTTTCCGCGACGATCCCTATATCGAGGCCGAAAGCCTGGAGGTGGCGGGCGACGCGCCGGCCGTGATCCTGCCGCTTGCCGCATGGCTGGGGCTGGATGACGATGTCAGGCGGACCAGCAATCGCCGGATCGGCGTATTTGTCGCTCCGGGTGAAAGCATCGATCCGCTTCTCGACAAGCTGGACACAGTCCCGCTGATCGCGCTGCAGTTTCCGGCTTTCAACGATGGCCGCTCCTATTCCAAGGCCGAGATCCTGAAAGGGCGTCACGGCTTCAAGGGCGAGTTGCGCGCCGTGGGCGACGTGCTGGTCGACCAGGTGGTGTTCATGCTGCGCGCCGGTTTCGACACGCTTGAGGTGACGAACCCGGTAGCGCTCAAGCGGTTGAGCGCGAGCGATCTGCGCGATACGCCGGGCTATTACCAGCCGGGGCGGGGATCTGCGAAGACGGCAGGCGGCTTCAGCTGGCGCCGCACACCGGCCGCCTGAACCGGATTGAGACAGACATTGCGAATTTGAACGACAGGAAGCACTTGATGCCCGAGACTATCAACGAGACCATTGAAACGGATGTTGTGATTGTTGGCGCGGGGCCGGTCGGCCTGTTCGCCGTGTTCGAGCTGGGCCTTCTCGACCTGCGCGCCCATGTCATCGACATTCTCGATCGTCCGGGCGGACAATGCGCCGAGCTCTATCCGGAAAAGCCGATCTATGACATTCCCGGCCTGCCGGAGGTCACCGGCCAGGCGCTGACCGACAATCTTTTGAAGCAGATCGCGCCTTTCGATCCGCAGTTCCATTTCTCCACCATGGTGACGGCGCTTGAGCGTCAGGAAGACGGCCGTTTCCGCGTCGAGACCGATGCCGGTGAAACCTTCCTCACCAAGGTCATCGTCATCGCCGCCGGCGGCGGCTCCTTCCAGCCGAAGCGCCCGCCCGTGCCGGAGATCGAGCAGTACGAGGGCAAGAGCGTCTTCTACGCGGTACGCAAGATCGAGGCCTTCCGCGACCGTGACGTAGTCATCGTCGGCGGCGGCGACTCTGCCCTCGACTGGACGCTGAACCTCGAGCCGGTGGCAAAATCGGTGACGCTCGTCCACCGCCGCCCGGAGTTCCGCGCCGCGCCCGACAGCGTCAACAAGATGTGGGCGCTCGAGAAGGAAGGCCGCGTCAAGTTCCGCATGGGGCAGCTCGCGAGCCTCCATGGCGAGGATGGCGAGTTGTCGAAAGTAGTGCTCAAGGGCGCGGAAGGCGAGGAAGTGCTCGAAGCCGACCGGCTCCTGCCCTTCTTCGGCCTGACGATGAAGCTCGGCCCCATTGCCGATTGGGGCCTCAATCTCGATCAGAATTTGATCGCGGTCGATACCGAGAAGTTTGAGACGTCCGAGCCTGGCATCTTCGCCATCGGCGACATCAACACCTATCCGGGCAAGCTGAAGCTCATCCTTTCCGGCTTCCATGAGGCAGCCTTGATGTCACATGCGGCAAAACGCATCGTTGCACCCGGCGAGCGGATCATCTTCCAGTACACGACCTCGTCCACCTCCCTGCAGAAGAAACTGAAGGCGGCTTAATCACAGTGTCCGATACGCTTTTCATCCACGTTATCGACCAGAACGGCGAGCGCCACACGCTGGAGGCGCTCGAAGGCTTCCGCGTGATGGAGATCATCCGCGACTGGGGGATTGACATCAAGGCCGAGTGCGGCGGCGCCTGCGCCTGCGGCACCTGCCATGTCTATGTGGATGAGAACTGGCTGCCGAAGCTCTACGAGCCGCTCGATGAGGAGCAGGACCAGCTCGACCAGACCTTCCATGTCGAGGAGAATTCCCGCCTGTCCTGCCAACTGATCATGACGCCGGACCTGAACGGACTTGAGGTGACATTGGCGCCCGGCACGGGATCGGGCCGCGCCGCTGCATAGGGAATAGGGTGGACCTCCTCGGAGGAATCAAATTTCCTTACTCCCTTACCTCTGTTCAAATCTTTTCCACGAATGATTCCGTTTCCGTCCGAGATGGGGTAGAGCATGTCCGCACCCCACGGGCAGCGCTCTGCAGATCGCCCGGAACGGTGCAGAAGCATTCAGTGGAAAGGAAGCGGTCTTGATCCGGCACATTGTTTTTTTCAGCGCCAGGGAAGGGCAGGATCTCGAGGAAATGCGTGCCGGGCTGGAGCAACTTGGGACCATCCCCCATTCCGATCTGTTCGAGGTCCTGGAGAACACCAAGGTCGACCCGCTTTGCGACAGGATCGATCTCGTCGTCTACGCCGAATTTGCCGACGACGCGGCATTGGCGGCCTTCAAGGCTCACCCCGTCTACAGCGAGACCACCAAGTATGTGCGCCCGATGCGCGAATTGCGCTACTCGGCGGATGTGGTGTCGAAAGCTCGCTAAATCGAGTCAGAATTATTCGCGTGGCTTCATCGCGAGCGGCAGATTGCCGAAGAGATCGGGTTCGTCGCTGGTCTTCGCTCTTTCTATGGTCAATATCCGCAGCTTCGTCTCGGCGCCGCCATTGGCCGAGAAGCCGCCCGTCTTGCCGCCGGAGCCGAGCACGCGATGGCAGGGCACGACGACGGGGAAGGGGTTCTTGCCCAGCGCTTGTCCCACAGCCTGCGAAAGGCTGACATCGCCGATTCGCCGGGCGATCGCCCCGTAGGTCATGGTCTCGCCTGGCGGTATTTCGAGCGCAATTTCATAGACCTGCCGGTGAAGCGCCGGCAATCCTTCCATGTCGAGCGGAGCCTCGGACAAATCCACCCTCTCGCCTTCCAGCAGCGCGACGATGCGGTCGATCACATCCAGAATGGAGGCAGGCGCTGTCCGCTCCTGCGCCAGCGGGAACCGCTTCAGCAGCCTAGCACGCGTTGCCGCGGCGGTCGCCTCCGGCAGTTGCACGCCGACAATACCCTTTCCGCCCCAGGCGATGGCGCAGGGGCCTATAGCCGTCTCGAAACTGGTTATTCCAAGCGATTCCATGGTGTCGATCTTAACATGTTTCGCCAAATGATGTTGTTGAAGCCGGACAGGAATAATGTTTGTCTGGGCAAAAGGGTCGGTGATCGGGCTGATAAGGCGAGACATTTTTGCGGCTTCCGCCTAGAAATAACCACGGAAGCGGAAAAGCTTTCGAGTCGCGTGCCGGCTTGTGAATTGAGGATTGGAAATGGACGATTACGAAAGATATGCCACAGGGCTGCTGATCGTGTTCGGTGCGCTCATTATCGGTGGGCTAATGGCCGTCAACATTACGGTCGGCGACAAGCCGGGCTTCCTCTTTGCCCTTGGCGCGGCCATCGTGGCGTGGTTTTCGGCTTTCGCGGTGCTGTTCGACCGGCCGCGTCTCTATGGAATCATGATCGCGCTCGCGATCGCGCTCGTCGGGGCCTCTATTGGCGCCTACGTCACGTGAATCTCCGCATCCTCCGGTAAATCGTCGTCCGTCGGGAAAAGCTCCCGGTCGAGCAGGGTGCGCCCGAATGCGTAGACGAGTTCGGCCGCGCCATCATTCCCCTGGCCCTTGAGGCGGTTATAAATCTTGCCCGCCGCGTAGTTCATGCGCCGGGCGACGCTCGAGTCCGCCTCGTGCAGGATTTGCGCAAGGCAGATGGCGATCTCCATCATGCCGAGGGCAGTTTGTTCCGTACTTGGTCCGCTCATTCATCCCTCCCGTGAAACAGGGTCCGGTTTAACCTAACCCTATTGGGCACGAACGAAAAAGCCCCGGAAAAACCGGGGCTCTTAATTGGGAGATCATTCCCTATTTAGATATAGGGCGAGTAGCACTGGCGGCGTGGGCCGTTATAGGGCTGATAGGTATTGTCGTAAGCCCTGTAGGAGCGGTAGCGGTTATAGCACCAGCGCGTATGCGCATTGCCCGCCGCCGGACGGCGGTTATAGTACCGCGGCCGGTAGCGCGGAGTGTACCAGCCCCCGCCATAATAGGGGCGGTAATGCCGGCGGTGATGCCAGTGGCGGCGATGATGCCAGCGCCGGTCCCAGCGCGGATGGTGGCCCCAATGGCGGCGGTGATGCCAGCGCGGCCTGTGCCGATAATCACGATGCCGGTATTCGCGGTGCCGGACCATCTCGACCGGTCCGGAAGTGGCGGCCGGTTGCGGGTTGGCAACCGAAAGCGGGGCGGCATTCGCCGTTCCGATCGCGCTGGGAAGCCCCATGGCCAATGCCATCAGGACGGTGAGGACCGCCGAAATATGCGTTCTCATATTACCTCCTTCTGCGCCTTGCCGTGCCATACCCTCAATCGGAGCACAGGTGGCAATTCGCAGGAAACATGTCCCTTTCAATCCTCATTTGCAGAGAATTATGGCGCAGCGGTGATGGATTGACAGCATAAACCCGTGATTTTGGGTCACATTTTGCGCCGATGCTTCACAGATGGTTGAATTTTCCGCTGCCATTTGTCCCGTCGCCCGCCGCTTCTTGTTGACAGGATCAAAGCGCGCGGTGCTAATGGAGCGATCGAGGTTCCTTCGAGTCGGGCTGAGCATGATCCAGAAAAGTCTGCGACTTTTCGGATAAGAACAGGCGCTAAAACGGCGAGAAGGCTAAGAGGGAAGCCGGTGCGTGCTCTTATTCGGAGTGCAAGGCCGGCGCTGCCCCCGCAACTGTATGCGGCGAGCTGTTGTCGTTTCATCACGCCACTGATCTTTCGTGGATCGGGAAGGCCGGACAGCAGTGATGACCCGTGAGCCAGGAGACCTGCCCCGATAAGGGACGCGGAAGCGTCCGCTAGAGGTCAACGGGCGGGGTGTCCCGGTGTATCGCTTGCCCGGATGGTTTCAGACCATCACCCGTCCGGCATGTGTGCACCTGAATGTCCCCGCCACATCATCGGGGATTTTGATGCCGACTGCCGAACTGCAAGCCAAGACGACCGCCGAACGTCGCAATATCGCACAGAAATCGCCGGAGGAGATCTTCCTCGCCTGGCTTATATGGCTGCCGAAGGAGGCCGATATGGCCGCCGCCGCGGCGCAAGAGGTGCGCAAGCTCGATCTCTACCGCGGCAATCTGGCCGGGCCCCATCGATTGCGGGAGATGTTCGTTGCACTGATCGCTTCGCTGGCGGGGCCGGCCAGGCTGCGGAATTAAAGCCAGCCCAGAAAAGAAGCTATCCTCAGATGTCGTCACCCCCTTCCCGGTAGGGCGCGGGGCCGCTTTGTCATGCCCAAAATCCGGTGCGCTTAATTTGACATAAACATATCTTTATGTCATTAAATCCACTCACCTATCCGGTTGGCAGGCAGAGCAGGTAGTCAATTGCAATGAGTTCCATCGATGATCTCTTTGGCCCGGAAGCGCCAAAGCCGGACGGTTCGGAAGTGCTGGCGGCGCTGACCAAGGCCGCGCGGGAGCGTATCCTTATCCTCGATGGAGCGATGGGGACGCAGATCCAGGGGCTCGGCTTCCATGAGGAGCATTTCCGCGGCGAGCGCTTCGCCGCCTGCGAATGCCATCTGCAGGGCAACAATGATCTTCTGACGCTGACCCAGCCGGCGGCGATCGAGGAAATCCATTACGCCTATGCCATGGCCGGCGCCGATATCCTCGAAACCAACACCTTTTCCTCCACCTCTATCGCCCAGGCCGATTACGGCATGGAGGATATGGTCTATGAGCTGAACCGCGACGGCGCGCGGCTGGCCCGCCGCGCCGCGCTTCGGGCGGAACAGACCGATGGCCGCCGCCGCTTCGTCGCCGGCGCGCTGGGACCCACCAACCGCACCGCCTCCATCTCGCCCGACGTCAACAATCCGGGCTTCCGCGCCGTCACCTTCGATGATCTCAAACTCGCTTATGCGGAGCAAGTGAGGGGCCTCATCGATGGCGGGGCCGACATCATCCTGATCGAGACCATCTTCGATACGCTGAACGCCAAGGCGGCGGTCTTTGCCACGGAAGAAATCTTCGCGGAAAAGGGCGTCCGCCTGCCTGTCATGATATCAGGCACAATCACCGATCTCTCGGGCCGCACGCTTTCCGGCCAGACGCCGACGGCCTTCTGGTATTCGCTGCGCCATGCCCGGCCCTTCACCATCGGGCTCAACTGCGCGCTCGGCGCAAACGCCATGCGCGCCCATCTGGCGGAGCTATCGGGCATCGCCGATACCTTCGTCTGTGCTTATCCCAATGCCGGGCTGCCCAACGAGTTCGGCCAGTATGACGAAAGCCCCGAGGCGATGGCCGCGCAGATCGAGGACTTCGCCCGCGAGGGGCTGGTCAATGTCGTCGGCGGCTGCTGCGGCTCGACGCCCGACCATATCCGCGCCATCGCCGAAGCCGTTTCCCGGCACAAACCGCGCGCCATCCCCGAGGCTGAGCCGCTGATGCGGCTTTCCGGGCTGGAGCCGTTCACGCTGACCAAGGACATCCCCTTCGTCAATGTCGGCGAGCGCACCAATGTCACCGGCTCGGCCCGCTTCCGCAAGCTGATCACGGCGGGCGATTACGCTGCCGCGCTCGACGTCGCCCGCGACCAGGTGGAGAACGGCGCGCAAATCATCGACGTCAACATGGATGAGGGGCTGATCGATTCGCAGAAGGCGATGACCGAGTTCCTGAACCTCATCGCCGCCGAGCCGGATATCGCCCGCGTGCCCGTCATGATCGATTCCTCCAAATGGGAGGTGATCGAAGCGGGGCTCAAATGCGTGCAGGGCAAGCCGGTGGTCAACTCCATCTCGATGAAGGAGGGCGAGGAAGCCTTCCTGCATCACGCACTGCTCTGCCGCGCCTATGGCGCCGCGGTGGTCGTCATGGCCTTCGATGAGCAGGGACAGGCGGATACCGAGGCGCGCAAGGTGGAGATATGCACCCGCGCCTACAGGCTGCTGACGGAAAAAGTGGGCTTCCCGCCCGAAGACATCATCTTCGATCCGAATATCTTCGCCGTCGCCACCGGCATCGAGGAGCATAACAATTATGGCGTCGATTTCATCGAAGCCACGCGCGCGATTACCAAAACCTTGCCGCATGTCCATGTCTCCGGCGGTGTGTCGAACCTCTCCTTCTCCTTCCGCGGCAACGAGCCGGTGCGCGAGGCGATGCACGCCGTTTTTCTGTACCACGCCATTCAGGCGGGCATGGATATGGGCATCGTCAATGCCGGGCAGCTGGCGGTCTATGAATCGATCGAGCCGGAATTGCGCGAGGCCTGCGAGGATGTGGTGCTCAACCGCCGCCTTGATGCGACGGAGCGCCTCCTGGAACTCGCCGAGCGCTTCAAGGGCGGCGCCGGCAAGGAGGCTCGGGAGCGCGACCTTTCCTGGCGCGAATGGCCTGTCGAAAAGCGTCTGGAGCACGCGCTCGTCAACGGCATCACCGAATATATCGAGGCCGACACCGAGGAAGCGCGTCTCAAGGCCGAACGTCCGCTCCACGTCATCGAAGGGCCGCTGATGGCAGGGATGAATGTGGTGGGCGATCTGTTCGGCTCCGGCAAGATGTTCCTGCCGCAAGTGGTGAAATCCGCGCGCGTCATGAAGCAGGCGGTGGCGGTGTTGCTGCCCTACATGGAAGAGGAAAAGCGCCTGAACGGCGGCAGCGGCGAGCGCCAGAGCGCCGGCAAGGTGCTGATGGCGACCGTCAAGGGCGATGTGCATGACATCGGCAAGAACATTGTCGGCGTTGTGCTCGCCTGCAACAATTACGAGATCATCGATCTCGGCGTCATGGTGCCGGCGCAGAAGATCCTTCAGGTGGCGCGCGAGGAAAAGGTCGATATCATCGGCCTCTCCGGGCTGATCACACCGTCGCTCGATGAGATGGCGCATGTCGCCGCCGAGATGGAGCGCGAGGGCTTCGACATCCCGCTGCTGATCGGCGGCGCGACCACCAGCCGCGTGCATACGGCGGTCAAGATCCATCCGCGCTATGAGAAGGGCCAGACGGTCTATGTGGTGGATGCCAGCCGCGCCGTCGGCGTCGTCTCCAATCTTTTGTCGCCGGACATGCGGGAAAATTACATCCAGTCGGTCCGCGACGAATATGCCAAGGTTGCCGCCGCCCATGCGCGCAACGAGGCGGAAAAGCTCCGCCTGCCGCTCGCCCGCGCCAGGGCCAACGCGTTACTGATCGATTGGGACGCCTACACCCCGCCGAAGCCCAGCTTCCTCGGAACCCGCGCCTTCGAGAACTGGGATCTGGAGGAGTTGTCCCGCTATATCGACTGGACGCCCTTCTTCCAGACCTGGGAGCTGAAGGGCCGCTTCCCCGCCATTCTCGATGACGAGAAGCAGGGCGAAGCCGCGCGCCAGCTTTATGCGGATGCGAAGGCGATGCTGAAGAAGATCATCGACGAAAAATGGTTCCGTCCGCGCGCAGTCATCGGCTTCTGGCCGGCCAACAGCGTCGGCGACGACATCCGGCTCTTCACCGATGAGAGCCGCAAGCAAGACCTCGCTACCTTCTTCACCCTCCGCCAGCAGCTTTCCCGGCGCGGCGACAAGCCGAATGTGGCGCTCTCCGATTTCGTCGCGCCGCTCGGGATGAAGCCGGACTATCTCGGCGGCTTCGTCGTGACGGCGGGTATCGAGGAGGTGGCGATTGCCGAGCGCTTCGAGCGCGCCAATGACGATTATTCCTCGATCCTCGTCAAGGCGCTGGCCGACCGCTTCGCGGAAGCTTTCGCCGAATTGATGCATGAGCGCGTGCGCAAGGAGTTCTGGGGTTATGCGCCGGATGAAAGCCTGACCGGCGACGAGCTGATCGCCGAGGGCTATGAAGGCATCCGCCCCGCTCCGGGTTATCCCGCGCAGCCGGACCATACCGAGAAGGCGACGCTCTTCCGCCTGCTCGACGCGGAAAGGGCGGCGGGCGTGAGCTTGACCGAAGGCTATTCGATGTGGCCGGGCTCCTCCGTCTCGGGCCTCTACCTCGCCCATCCCGAAAGCTATTATTTCGGCGTCGCCAAGGTCGAGCGCGACCAGGTGGAAGACTACGCCGCCCGCAAGAAGATGGCCGTGAGTGAGGTGGAACGCTGGCTCGGGCCGATTCTCAATTATGTCCCCGGCGAGCGGGCCACATCGGTGGAAGCGGCGGAATAGAGCATGCACTCTCTGCCGTCATTCTCGGAACAGACCGAGTATGACGGAGGAAGTTCGACTGCTCCCGCTTCCGCGATTTCATGAAGCGCGCACCCGCCGCATTACCAATATTTAATCCTACTATTCATGTTTCATTCATGGCGTGAGAGCCATGTTGGGCGCGTCAAATTCGTGACACCCACAAAGGAAAATCAGGATGAAACGTCTTGTAATCGCTATCACTGCGCTGTCCATTCTGGCTCCCGCGACAGCCTTCGCCCAGCCGCAGCCGAAGCATGGCTACGAGCATCAGATCGTCAAGAAGCGCCATGACGACCGCCGCGATTTCCGCCGTCATAACGACCGGCGCCAGCACTGGACGCGAGGCAAGCAGCTGCCGCGCAGCTATCGCAGCCATGTGGTCCGCGATTATGGGCGTTACCATCTGCGCCGGCCGCCGCGCGGCCACCAGTGGGTGCGGGTGGACAACGATTATATCCTGATCAGCATCGCCAGCGGCGTAGTCGCCTCGATCGTGGCAGGCCGGTAGGCCCATCGATCCGGTTCCGCGTCCCGGAACTGCTTCCAAGTCTCCCAAGACGAACGGACCAAGGATGAAGGCGGTCGTGAGACCGCCTTCATCCGTTTCCCGCCCGGAGTTTCTACCACTTGACCTTGAACCCCGCATTGCCGGCGAATTTATAGCTGTCGCCAGGATGGGTGAGGCCCGTTCTCGCGCTGAGGGTGCCGAACAGCACATAGCGGTCGTCGTTCCAGTTATAGGTGCCGCCGGCGCCGATCTCGGCCCAGGTCTTCTCCTCGCTGTTCTCGAGCGGATGGCCCGAGATTTTCACCTTGATCTCGTCGAGGAACTCCTGATGGAGATTGGCGATGCCGTAGAGATCGGCGCGCCGCCCATAGCCCTCTGCGTCCTGCCAGGCCGTCTGGTAGTTGGCCGCCAGGCCGAGGCGGGCGGTCAGCTTGGCGTTGCGGTCGAAGGCCACCCGCGCGCCATAGGGATCGGTGAAGTCGTCGAGCATGGCCTGGACATAGGTGAGCTGGGCCTGGGGGGTCAGCGTCCAGCTGTCGGTGAGGCTGTAGCGCAGGCCGGTTTCGCTGGAGAGCGCATAGCCCAGGGCCTTGTCGCCGTCGAGGAGGGTGCGGCCGAGGGTTGAGGAGTTGAGATCGCTGTCGAACCAGGTGATCTGGGTCTGGCCGTCGAGATAATAGCCGCTGTCGTCATACCAGGTGAGCGCGCCGCCCAGGCCGTAGCCGCTGGTTTCGATCTTGCCGTCGCCATAGAAGGCCTCGATATCGGCCGAGGCATTGCCATAGCTGACCCAGATGCTGCCGATCAGCCTGCCGCGCTCGTCCTCGTGGAACTGGCCGTCGATGCCGATCTGCCCCTTCCACAGGTCGATGTCGTATTCGGCCCCGGTGGTAGATGTGTCGGGCCGGTGATGGGCATGGGCGGCCTCGATGCGGTTCCAGATCAGGACGCCGGTCTCGAGGAAGGCCTGGGCCGGTCCGCTCTCGGGCGGGTAGGGAACGGCTTCGTCGGGGATGCCCGGGCCGTCGCCCTGCGGGATGGGCATGTGGCCGGCCCCGGCCCAGTAGCGGTTGCCGGTGCGCTCGGCGAGGGTGGGCAGCGTGTTGAGGTGGTTGAGCACCTGGCCGTAGACCTCGTAGAGGGGTGCGCCGGGCTGGAAGATATATTCGCTGCGCAGGTACCAGTCGCCGTCGCGGGAGGTGGGGGAGGCGAGGCCGTTCTTGTGCAGCGTGTAGGCATAGGCGCCGCCGACGACGGCGCTCTTGCCGTCCTTGGTGGTGTAGTCGCCGATGAGTGCGAAGGTGCCGTCCGACTGGCCGCCGACATCGATGATCTTGATGCCGTCCTCGGTCTGGGCGCCGAGCCCGCCGCGGTTGAGCACCCGGACCTTCGAGGCGCCGGAGGTGTTGCCGGTGATGACCAGCAAGTCGGTTTGCGAGGCGTCGTCGCCGAGCACGGTGTTGAGCCTGACGACGCCGTCATTGCCGGCATAGTCGCCCTGGATGGTGAGGGTGCCCAGATCCTTGCCGCCATTGCCGGGGGCGATGGTGCCGGCATTGACGGTGGAGCCGACCATGCCCTCGCCCTGCAGCATGCCGCCGGCAAGCACGTTCATCATCCCGCCGAGCCCGCGGTCGACCTGCAGCACGCCAGCGTGGATATTGGTGGTGCCGGTGAAGCCAGCATTTTCGGCCGTCAGAATGGTGGTGCCCCTGCCGATCTGCTCTAGCGTGCCAGGACCGGTGAGGATATTGTCGGCGGTGAAGATGTCGGAGCGGTTGAAGGCGAGCAGCCCGTCGATCGCGATGCCCCCTTTGACGCTGCCTGATGTGCCGCCGCTGCCGAGCTGCAATGCGCTGCCCTTGGCGATTTGCGTGCCGCCGGTATATTCGTTGTCGCCCGAGAATATCTGCCTGCCGCCGGTGACGGCAAGCCCGCCGGCGCTGTCGATGACGCCTTCGAAGTCGTCATTTTGCGCAGCGGTGATGACGAGCCCCTTGTCCCCCAGATGGACGCGGCCGTCGCGCCCGCCGGACAGGGCCTTGATCGCGGTGGTGTCGGTGGCGATGCCGGATATGTCGAAGCTGCCGTCCGCCGTCACCCCGCTTGACGCGCCGATGTCGCCGGCGCCGGTGAGCGCCAGTGTGCCTTGGCTGATGATGCTCCTGCCGGCATAGCTCTCCGCTGCCGCCAGGCTGAGCCGCCCCGTGCCGGTTTTGATCAGCGCGCCCGGCCCGTCGATGCTGCCGGTGAGCGTGGTGTTGAAACCCTGTGTGTCTATGGTGTTCTCGGCCGCCGCCAGCGTGATGGCGTGAGCCGTCTCGAAGGACGCGCCTGATTGCAATGTGCCGCCATTCAACGTCACATGACTCGTGGCGTCGCCGAGATTGGCGGCGGAGGCGACATTGAGAATGCCAGCGTTGATCTCGGTGCCGCCCTTATAGCTGTTGGCGCCCCGCAGCATGGTCGTGCCTGTTCCGGCCTGCACCACCTTGCCGTCGCCGGAGATGGCGGCGCCGAGCGTCAGGCTGTTGGAGCGGTTGGCGACGAGGCTGGTGCCGCCGGCAAGCGCCACCGCGCCGGCGATGCTGCCCGATGTGCCGCCGTCGCCGAGCTGCAGCACACCGCCCTCGACGGAGGTGCCGCCGCTGTAGCTGTTCTCGCCGGTCAGCACCAGCCTGCCGAGATCGGCCTTGACGAGCTTCGCCGTGCCGGTGAGGCGGGACGCGATGGTGGCGTCGTAATTGGCCCCGGCCGTGGTGCCGTCGCCGACCCGGATCGTCGCCGGGTCCTCACCCAGCGCGATGTCGCCGCCCTTGACGACATAGCCGTCCACGGCGAACTGCATGCCGCCGGAGCGCACATTGCCTTTGCTGTTGTCGACGGTCACCGTGCCGGCCTTGCCGGTGAAGATAGCGAAATTGTTGTCAGTGTAGGGCACGTTGACCCGGCCCGTCTTCTCGGTCCAGTTGTCGTTGCCGCCGTCGGCCTGCCAGACGCCGTCGCCGCCCTCGATCTTGCCATTGTTGCGCGCCCCGCCCGCCCCGTCCCAGAAATTGGCGCTGGCACCGACATAGCTGATCAGGTTGACCTGGTGGTCGACCGAGGTCTGGATGAAATAATCGCCTGACGGACGGGTGCCGAGCGTGACGCCGTTGTCGGTCAGCGTGCCGGCATAGTTGATCAGCCGGTAGAGACCGGGCACGGGGAAGTTGGCGCCGGAGCTGTTGTTGATGTTGATGGTGCCGTCGAGCGTCAGGTCGCCGCCGACATTGACCGCCAGCACGTTGGCCGGCGCGCCGCCGGCTGCCTGGCCATAGGAATAGTTGATCGTGGAGGTCTGCTGCAGCGAGAGATCGCCCTTGATCGTCAGCGCCCGCGCGCCGCCGGCATCGCTGGAGACCTGCAGGATGCCGCCGTCGCCAATCGCGACATCACCGCCGACCACGCCTTTGCCGGAAAGCATCGCGCCGTTGTCGACGCTCACGCGCCCCGTCGCCGCCAACTGGTTGCCGTCGATGATCAGGCTGCCGGCGCTGACCTTGGTCTCGCCCTTGTAGGTGTTCTTTCCCGTCAGGGTCAGTGCGCCAGAGCCGGTCTTCGTCAAGCCGCCGGCGCCGTCGATGATGCCGTCTATGCCGCTCTGATAGGCCATGGTGTCGATCGTGCCGTTGCCGGCGGCGAGCGTAATATTGTGCTTCATGGCGAAGGCCGCGCCGAATTGCAGCCCCCCGCCGTCGAGCGTCACGCCGCCCGACAGATCGCCCAGATTGGCGTCGGAGGAGACGTTGACGAGTCCTTCCTTCACGACTGTTCCGCCCGTATAGGTGTTGATCCCCGTCAGCGTCAGCGTGCCGGCATCCTTCTTGATAATCCCGCCGCCGCCCGAGACGACGCCACCATAGGCACCGTTGTCGGTCTGCAGGAACTGCACCGAGCCATTGTCGTTGTGCACCTGTGACGGCAGGCTCTGGGCGCGCGCCGCCAGGGTCGCGCCGGGATCCACGGTGATGATGCCCGCGGCGCTGGAATTGTTTCCGGTCAGCACCAGCGTGCCTTCCTTGATGTCGACCTTGGTGAGACCGGCAATCGAGCCGCTCAGCGTCCAGGTGCCGGTGCCCTGCTTGGTGAACTCCTCGAAGCCGTCGAGATTGCCGGCCATGACATCGTCGCCATCCCCTTCCAAGAAGATCTGGTCTGTCCCGCCGCTGCCATCCATGCTGCCGGTGATGATGGAGCCGGCGAAAAGGTGCAGGATATCATCGCCGCCTGCAAAGAGCAGATTGCCTTCGATCCGGCCCTTGTTGATGAATTCCGTGCGGCCACTTCCGCTGGTGCCAATCACGTTGCCCCCGGTTGGCCCTCCAGACACTCCGGTACTTATCACACCAGTCTCGTTATTGATGATGGTATTGAGCCCGGCCGTGGAGTTCTCAAAAAAGATGGCTGCTGTGTAAGCGGAATAGATTCGGCCATTGTTGATGATTGTGGTTCCTTCACCGGTATAGTTGATCGCTTCCGCATTCCCCGCGGTCCCAAGATTCTCGACCGCCGCACCTTCCTCTATCGTAATCGTTCCGTTGCTGAGGAAATCGATAGTGTTGGTGCCCAAGGAGTTGGGGCCGAATATTCCCTGTGTGTTTGTAGTGCTGCTGACGGTTGCACCACTCTTCACTATGATGTTTACGTTGTTGCCGAGCGAGATGGCGTTGTATTCGCTGACATTGATCTGCGAGCCGGACTCGACGATGACGATCCGGTTGTCTTCTGTCGCGCCGCCGACACCTATCGTTTGGGTATAGGGATTGGGCGCAGAGGTATCGCAGCTCGTCGTCAGGCCAGACGTGATGCAGTTTGCCTGCGACGGCGTCGGCAGGAGAACCGCTGCACCGATGACCGATACGGCTGAAACTGACGACAATAATTTTTTCTTGTTGAACAGATAACGGGAAATCAAGGCAGCCTCCGACGATGCTGGATTCGGGTTCAAAAAACGCGGAGAACAACTGGAAATGGTGTGCCGATCACGCCATATGCTTGGGTGGCGATTCGGCTGAAGCACGGAACATGTTGATTAAATGGGGGAAATGTGGCCCTGTGTCTTTCCGGAAACGATGGAATTTCCAGAATTCAGGCAGCGCTGGTAGAACTTTTAATTCTGGATATCTGCTTATATCGCCCAGAAGTTGCATATGTGCAACAGCCCCGAAGCCGGGCAGGGGAGAAAAGGGATCGGATTTTCGCCCGTAGGGAACCGGAGCAAATGCGGTCTGGCAGCCTGGGGCTGGAAAGGTCAGGGCATGCCGAGGGCGCGTTGCCGCGCGCCGATGATGTGGCGCTCCAGTGCCGCCGCCCCGGCATCCGCGTCGCGCTTTTCGATCTCGGCGATAATGCCAAGATGCTCGTGCATGACAGGGACGACATGGCCGTCGATCCGGATCAGCTCCTGGCGGATGAGGCGGATCTTCAGCGAGTTCACCCGGTAGGTGCTGGTGACGATCTCGTTGCCGAGTGATTCGATCAACAGGTCGTGGAAGCCCCAATCGACGCCCTGGGCGTCGTTGACGATATCCGCCGTCGTGCCTTCCGCTTCGACCCGCTTGAGAATGGCCTCGTGGCTGTCCCGGATCGCGGCAATGGCTTCGTCGCTCGCCGTCGTGGTGAAATGCCGGATGGCTTCCTTCTCCAGGATCAGGCGGAACTGATAGGCGTCGCGCACCAGGCTGTAGTCGATCGGCGCGATCTGCATGCCGCGCTGCGGAATGGTGGTGATCAGCCCTTCCGCCTCGAGCCGCGGCACGAGTTCCCGGATCGCGCCGAGCGGCATCTGCGTCAGTGCGACGAGCTCGCGCTGGGAGACGAACTGGCCGGGACGGATGTCGCTTGCCAGGAGATGGCGCGTGAACGAACGGTAAGCCTGATCGCGCTGTTTGGTGGACCCGCCGTCGTCGCTGCGCATCTCAATTCCCCATTTCGTTTCAGGCCGCGTTTCGTGTCATGATGGCCCGCAGGCTTTTCACCAGCGAGTCGGCCGCGCCATTGGCATCGACCAGCGGCGCCCGCACTTTCGACCAACCCGCATGACCCGACATATGCGCCATCAGCACCTTGATGGCCGGAACGACGGGATAGCGCAAGACCAGTTCGACGAGCGCGTTGATGCGCGGGTCGTCACGGCCGTCTACGGCAAGGCCGCGCACTTCCGCCGGGAAGAGATTGGCGATGCCGGAGATCGCGCCCTGGCCGCCGCGCCGGACGGCAGCGGCGAGATGACGCTCGTCGCCCACCAGGATGGCGATATCGCCATGCGCATCGAGCAGCTTTTCCGTATAACTCCAGTCGCCGCCGGAATCCTTCACGCCCGTGATCACGCCGCCGAAAGCCGCACGCAGCCGCGCCAGCACATCGTGCGAGACCGTCACCGAGGTGACGGAAGGGATGTTGTAGAGAATGGCGTCGCGCGCATCCGGCCCGATCCTTTCCAGGAGACCGGCATACCAGCCGAACACGCCGTCGTCGCTCACGCTCTTGAAATAGAAGGGCGGCGGCAGGAGCAGCGCCTTGCAGCCGAAATCGAGCGCCGCACGGCATTGGCGCACCGCATCGTCCACCGCCGTCGCGGCGATGCAGGTGACGACCTGATCGGGCTTTACCGCGGTCCGTCCGAGTTGGTCGAGCACCTGGCCGCGCTCGCCCGCACTGATCGATGCGCCTTCACCGGTGGTGCCGAACACCGTGATGCTGTCGCAGCCACCCTCGATACTGGCGGCGGCGTGGTCGCCGAGCCTTGCCAGATCGATGCTCCCATCGCGGTTGAAGGGGGTTGCCAGTGCGGCGGAAAGGCCGAATCTCTCAAGTGCAGTCACGTTGCGTTTCCTGTTGATTTAGAACTAACATGTTACTGCGTGTTTTTTATGTTGCAAGAGGGCGAATGCCGTGTAACATAAATTATTGGATGGCCGACATCTCGGGTGGGAGACCCTTTGCCGGTTCTGTATATGGATTGGGAAACGTTCAGGGAGGAAATGATGAAGATAACCAGACGCACTGCGCTGATCGCCGCAGCGGGCGCATTCATGGCTGGCGCCGTGCCCGCCTTTGCCGCCGATGCGATCAAGCTGCGCATCTCCACGCCCGCAGTCGAGTCCGACTGGCATGCCAAGATGCTGCCGGTCTTCAAGGACGAGCTGGAAAAGCTGGCGCCGGGCCAGTTCGATGTCGAAATCCACCTGAATGCGACGCTCTTCAAGCAGGGCACCGAGCCGACCGCCATGCAGCGCGGCAATCTCGACATGGCGATGATCTCCGCGCAGGACATCGCCAAGCAGATCCCCGCATGGTCGGTCTTCACCGCCGGTTACCTGATCCGCGATCCCGAACATCAGAAAAACGTGTTCCGTGGCGAGATCGGCAAGGAATTCTATGGCATGGTCGAGGATCAGATGGGCATCAAGATTCTCGATGTCGGCTATCTCGGCACGCGGCAGCTCAATCTGCGTGGCGACAAGAAGATCGAGACTCCGGATGATCTGAGCGGCGTCAAGCTGCGCATGCCGGGCTCCGATGCCTGGCAGTTCCTCGGCTCCGCGTTGGGTGCGAGCCCCGTTTCGATCGCCTTCGGCGAGATCTACACCGCGCTGCAGACTGGCGTCGCCGACGGCCAGGATAATCCGCTGCCGACCGACAAGGCGGCCAAGTTCTATGAGGTCACCAAGCAGATCGTCATGACCAACCATCTGGTCGACGCCGTCTTCCTGTCGATGTCGGAGAAGACCTGGGACAAGCTCTCCGACGACCAGAAGACGAAGGTAACCGAGGCGGCACAGAAGGCGATCGCCTATAATGACGAGAACCGGATCAAGGACGAGGCGGAGCTGGTCGAATTCTTCAAGGGGCAGGGGCTCTCGGTCTACGACCCGAACCGCGAGGCCTTCCGTGAGCGGGTGCAGAAGGCCTATCAGGGCTCCGAGTTCGCCAAGAGCTGGCCTGAGGGCATCGTCGACAAGATCAACGCCGTCAAATAAGGCGGGATGATGCTGTCCAGGGCGCGCAAGCTCGCCGAAATCGTGGCCGTGGCGCTGCTCACGGCCATGTTCGTCGCCTTCCTTCTCCAGATATTCATGCGCTATATCGTCAACCAGCCGCTCGGCTGGACGTCCGAGGCATGCGTCATTCTCTATATCTGGACCGTCTTCTGGACATCCGCCTTTCTTCTCGATGAAAGCGAACATGTCAGCTTCTCGATGTTAAGCGATGCGGTAAGTCCGGGTGCGCGCCGTGTGCTCACCATCATCGGCCACGTCATATTGGGGCTGGCCTTTGCCAGCGCGCTTCCGGCGATCGTCGACTATGTCAGCTTCATGAAGATCGATTCAACGCCGGTGACACGCATCCGCTTCGATCTCGTCTATTCCATTTTCCCGGTTTTTGCCGCCGCCGTCGTCATCCGTTCGGTGCTGGCGCTTTATCGCGCCGTCCGCGGCCGGGACGAAAGCCCGTCGCATACCCCGGAGGCCTTATGAGCACCGCCTTTCTCGTTGCGCTCGCGGGCTTCTTCATCCTCGCCGGCGCCAATGTGCCGATCGCCTTCGCCATGTTCGCGGCGGCGATCGCCTATCTCTTCGCCACCGGCCAGGACGTGGCGCTGGTCGCCGAGCAGAGCCTCAACGGGCTTTTCGATTCCTTCGTGCTCCTGTCCGTGCCGCTGTTCATCCTCGCTGCAAATTTCATGAATGCCGGCAGCATCAGCGACCGGCTGCTTGCTTTCTGCGTGGCGCTGGTCGGCCGCTTTCACGGCGGTCTCGGCCAGGTCAATGTGGTGGCGAGCCTCATCTTCTCCGGCATGTCCGGCTCGGCGATTGCGGACGCCGCAGGCATCGGCCGGGTCATCATCGACATGATGCGCAAGAACGATCGCTATCCCGCCGGCTATGCGGCCGCGCTCACGGCGGCATCAGCCGTCATCGGCCCGATCGTCCCGCCTTCGATCCCCATGGTTCTCTATGCGCTGATCTCAGGCTCGTCGGTCGGCTATCTCTTCCTCGGCGGCATCATCCCGGGTTTGATCATCGCCGCCTGCCTGATGGCGATCAACTGGTATATGGCGGTGAAGCGTGGCTTCCCTGCCGACGAGGTGGTGCCGCTCAAGGCGATGCCGAAGACCACGGCCCGTGCTTTCCCGGCGCTCCTGATGCCGGTGATCCTGCTCGCCGGCATCTATGGCGGCGCCACCACGCCGACGGAAGCGGCGGCAATCGCCGCCGCCTATGCACTCCTCCTCGCGACGTTCTTCTACCGCTCGCTGAGTCTGCGTGAGTTCTACCGCATGGTGCTCGATTCGGCGCGCTCCACATCGGTCGTCGGCATGATCATCGCCTCGGCGCTGGTGCTGAACTATGTCGTCGCCAGCGAGAACATCCCCGGCCTCGTCGCCGAAAAGCTGAACGGCCTGGAGATATCGCCTATCCTGTTCCTGATCGGCGTCAACATCATTTTTCTGCTGCTCGGCTGCCTGTTTGATGCGGCGACGCTGCTGCTCGTCGTCGTGCCGCTCTTCCTGCCAGCCGCGCGCCAGCTGGGCATCGATCCCGTCCATCTTGGCGTGGTTCTCGTCGTCAACATCATGATCGGGCTGGTGACGCCGCCCTACGGCGTGCTGCTCTTTGTCATCAATGCGGTGACGGGCATACCGCTTGGCAAGATCATCCGGGAGATATGGCCTTTCCTGGTGATCCTGCTCGCAGCGCTGCTGGTCATGATCGTCTTCCCGGAAACGGTGCTCTTCCTGCCGCGCCTCTTCGGCTATCAGTGAGGTCGTCAGGAGGCGATCTTCTGGTCTTCCGGCTCCCATGCGACGCCGAGGCGCTTGGCGAGTGACAGGGCATCGGCCGGCGCGCGCACCTTCGCGTCATTGTCGAAATAGACATAGACGTCCCGCCCCGTCTGGCGCGGCCTGGTCGGCTCCATCACCCGCTCGGCGTCTCGCGGCTCGCGGCCATGGGCCCAGGCGCGCACGCGTTCGGCCCAGCGGTCGAGCGATTTCCCGTCATAGCCGCTGGTATAGAGCTCCTCCGAACCGTGCAGGCGGCAATAGACGAAGTCGGTGGTCAGATCCATCAGGAGCGGCCATTCCACCGTATCGGCGCAGACCAGCGTCACCCGGTGGCGCCGCAGCATTTTGATGAAATCAGGTGAGCGGAAACTGTCATGGCGGATCTCGACGGCGTGGCGCAGCGGCCGTTTCGCATCGCTCGTCGTGAATGCGCGCCCTTCAAGGCGGGCATCGTGCCGCCGCGCCAGCACCGCGGCCTCTTCGGTATCGTGCGGCAGCATGGCGAGAAAATTTTCGAACAAATCCGGATCGAAGGCCATACGCGGCGGAAACTGCCAGAGGATCGGCCCGAGTTTGGGTCCGAGCCGCAAAAGGCCCGAAGCCATGAAATTGGCAAGCGGCGTCTTCACGTCCCGCAGCCGCCTGAGATGGGTGATGTAGCGCGAACCCTTGATGGCGAAGACGAAATCATCAGGCGTGGCCTCGTTCCAGCGGGTGAAGCTCTCCGGCCGCTGCAGCCCGTAGAACGTGCCGTTGATCTCGATCGAGGGGAACTGTTCCGACGCATAGGTCAGCTCCAGCCGCTGCGGCAGCCCTTTCGGATAGAACACCCCGCGCCAGCGCGCATAGGTCCACCCAGATATGCCGATGCGGATCGTGCCTGCCGTCGCCATTGATTTCGCCTGCCTGTTGAACCGGGGAACGATAGGCGGGGAACGGCTGCCCGGACATATCGTTCCCTGATCCGCGCACTCACTTTCTATTTGTCCTCCACCATTCCATCAGCCGCCGGATAAAGGATCTCTTCAGGATGCGGCGCGCCTCATCGCGGCTCAATCCAACATCGTTGAGCCAATGGTCGTCATGCTTGTCGAGGATGTCGGCCAGCATGCGCCGCCTTGCCGCTTCTTCACGGGAAAAGGTCAGGAAAGCCCTCAGCCGTTTCGGTAGAACAGTGCCGCGGTGCCGTTTTTGCGCGTCCATGTCGCTCTCCCGTTAAAGCCCGATGGCTGGCATGATCCGGGAAATTTGACATCACACAAACGAATAGTGACAATGGCAGCCATTAGAAATTCAAATGGCTGAAACCATGTATGCGCCTCTTGAAAGCGATCTCCTGCGCACTTTTCTCGCCGTCGCCGAAACCGGCAATTTCACCAGGGCGGCGGATGATGTGGGGCGCACCCAGTCGGCCGTCAGCATGCAGATCAAGCGGCTTGAGGAAAGTCTCGGCGAGGCGCTGTTCGAGCGCGGCCCACGCGGCGTTGCCCTGACGCGGCGGGGCGAGCAGCTCGTGCCCTATGCGCATCGCATCGTCGGTCTTCTCGATGAGACGGCCGCGGCCATGCGCGTCAAGCCGCTCGACGGGCCGGTGCGCATCGGCATCCCCGAGGAATACAGCCAGACCGTGCTGCCGCGGGCGCTCGCCGCCTTTTCCGAGCGGCATCCCGCGGTGGAGGTGACGGTCAGGTGCGATTATTCGGTTCATCAGATTGCTGCGCTGGAAAATGACGAGCTGGATCTCGCCGTGGTGTTCGACTGGCACGAGCGGGCCGCCGGCGAAGTCCTGCTCATCGACCCGACCGTATGGGTGACCTCGCTGACCCACCGGCTGCATGAGCGCGCGCCCTTGCCGATCGCCGTCTACGGCAATTCGGAATGGTGCACCGAGTTCGCCATCCGCTCGCTGGAGCAGCACGGGCTTGGCTACCGCATCGCCTTCACCTGCGATACCAGCGGCGGGCTGAAGATCGCAGTCTCGTCCGGCCTCGCCATCGCCGCCCTGTCGCGCAGCAACATCCCGGCCGATTGCCGGGAGCTCACGGCTGAGGATGGTTTCCCGATGGTCGATTCCTCGCGCGTCGTGCTGAGGCGCAACCCCTATCATTCAAGCCCGGCAGTCGAGGGAATGGCGGAGATGATCCGCGAGGCCTTCCGCCCGATGTCGCTCTATCCGTAATAGCTGCGCCCGCTTTCTTTCACGACTTCATCGCAGGCGTCTTGTCGCGTGCGCGATAGGCGTGAACCGCATGATCTGTCACCCATCCGACGATAAGGCCGACGGGCATGAACAGGATCAGATTGGCCAAGGGGGCAAGGAGCAGTCCGATCGGCGCGGTTGAATGAGTGGGCGCTATGAATACGTCGTGGAATGTGACGGCGTCGTTGATCAGCGCGGCGAGCGCACCGAAAAATCCAGCCGGAGAATTCGCCTTGGCCGCGACTGCGCAGCAGATCGCATAGGGCAGGCAGGAATAGAGGAACAGCCAGACGAATGAGACGTCGAAGCGCCCTTCAGGAAGGACGAAGGAGATATATCCCTGCAGCAGAATTCCGGCCAGCGACGGGGTGAAAGAGAGAAATCGAAGAAATTGTTTCATTGAAATCATTTACCTGCTGAAAAAGACCAGCATACAATATCCGGAGCCTATTGGGGAAGTTGAGATGCATGGATAAAGACTGACCGGTGTGTACCGGCTCTCGTCCCACTTTTCCGCCCGCTGTCACCCCTCTGTCATGAAGCGTCGGTAGAGAGCCCCGACACCAAGATTTAGGGGGCTTTCATCATGACAGGATTGGTCGGGCGCGCGGCTCATGCCACGCTGGTTGCTGCACTCATGTCGTCGGTTGCGCCGCAGGCGGCGTGGGCGGCGGATCAACTGGTGGCAGGCGGAACGACGGACAACGCGAAGAAGACCGTTTCGGGAACGGATACGTTGACGGTCGAGCGCGAAGCGACGCTCGATGTCGATGGAACGGCGATCACCTGGGACGGCGCCTCGCCGGCGCCCGGCGTGACGATCGTCAACAACGGCACGATCAGCAGCACGAAGCGCGGCATCGATACCAAGGGTGACGATAATCCCCGCTTCATCACCCTGATCAACAATGAGGGCGCGAAGATCGCGACCGATGACGATGCCTTCCGCATCAATGCAGATGTCAGCGAGGGCGTGGTCACGGTGGAGAATGCCGGAGAGATCGTCTCTGAAGGCGGCCAGGCGATCGATTTCGACTCTATCTCTTCCGGCCAGGCCAAGGTGACGATCAACAATCTCGCCACGGGCGAAATCCGTGCCGAGGATGCGGATGCAATCCGTCCGGGGGAGGGCGGCGTCGTCAACAATTACGGCACCATCATCGCCAATCCCCCCAAAGCCGATCAGAAGAACGACGGCGTCGACATGCAGGATCACGCCGCGACGGTGAACAATTATGCGGGCGGCGTCATCTCCGGTGCGCGGCACGGCATCACCAGCGATGTCGATGTGACGGTCTATAACCAGGCCGGCGCGTCGATCATCGGCCGCAACGGTTCCGGCGTCGGCTCCGACGGAACGGGCACTGTCGTCAATTACGGCCTCATCTCGGGCGATGCCGACGGCGTTTCTGAACTGAGCGACGGAGATGGCATCGATATCGATCTTGCTGGCACGATCGTGAATTACGGCACCATCCGCGGAACCGGCGCCACCGGCACCAAGCCGGGTGACACGCCGAACCAAAGCGAAGGTATCGCGATGGGCGGCGGGTCGATCGACAATGCGTCGGCCGATGCCGTCATCAGCGGCGCGGACAATGCCATCCTGATCGATGACAGCAGCGGCGGCGGAGCCTTCGCGGCGACGACTATAAACAATGCCGGCACAATTCGCGGCGAAAACGGTTTCGGCATCAAGATCATTGGCGACCAGAACGACACGCTCACCAATTCCGGCCTGATCGAGGGCGCGGACGGGCTGGCGGTCGACCTCGGCGGCGGCGACGACACGCTGAACGTGCGCACCGGTGCGCAGTTCATCGGGCTCGTCGATGGCGGCGAGGGCACGGACACGATCTCGCTCGACGGCACCGGCACCTTCGGGGGCGGCAGCAATTTCGAATATCTGAATGTCGAAGGCGGAAGCTGGACGCTGACAGGTGCGCAGGACTATTCGGGCGGCATCAATATCAGGGCCGGCAGGCTGAGCGTCGATGGCACGCTCGGCGGCGTTCTGGCTGTTGGTGCGGGCTCGGTGCTCGACGGGACAGGCACGATCGGCTCCGTCACGATCGCAGGCACGATTGCACCCGGCCGCTCCATAGGCACGCTCACCGTCAACGGCGATTATGCGCAGACCGCCGGCTCGACCTATGCGGTCGAGGTGAATGCAGAGGGACAGTCCGACCTGGTCGACGTCACGGGCACGGCGACGCTTGCCGGCACGGTGGCGGTGACGCCGGCCGCCGGCACCTACAAGACGGGCACGCGCTACACCATCCTCTCCGCCGCCGGTGGCGTTTCGGGCAGCTATGACACGTTGTCCTCGCCTTCCACGTTGTTTGTCGATTTCGCGCTCGCCTATGATCCGGCCAATGTTTATCTCGACGTCACCCGCAGCGCCGTCGCCTATGCCGATGTCACGGTGACGGAGAACCAGCGCCAGACCGCGACTGGGCTTGAAAGCCTCGGCTCCGGCAACGCGCTCTATGAGGCGATCGCGGCGCTCCCCGATGCCGCTTCCGCGCAAATCGCCTTCGACAGTCTTTCCGGCGAGATCCAGGCCAGCACGAAGAGCGGGCTCATCGAGGACAGCCGCTTCGTGCGCGACGCCATCAACGAACGGCTGCGCGCGGCGACTGCCGCATCGCCTGCCGCGACCGAAGGCCTTGTCTTCTGGACCGAGGGCTATGGTGCCTGGGGTGAGAGCGACGGCAACGGTAGCAGCGCGGATATGGACCGCTCTTCGGGCGGCTTCTTCGTCGGCGGCGATATCGCGCTCAACGATATATGGCGCGCCGGCCTTGCCGGCGGTTACGGGCGATCCTCCTTCGATATCGATGACCGCGCCTCCTCGGCGGATGCCGACACCTACACGATCGCCGCCTATGCCGGTGCCGAGATCGGCGCGCTCGGCCTGCGCTTCGGCGCGGCGCATAGCTGGCACGACGTCGACACGAGCCGGACGATCGGCTTTGCCGGCTTTGCCGATCAAGCCGAGGCATCCTACGACGCGCGCACCGCGCAACTCTTCGGCGAGGCCGGTTATACGATCCGCCATGGCCGGGCGAGCTTTGAGCCCTTCGCCGGGCTTGCCTATGTGAACCTGCATACGGATGGCTTCTCCGAGAGCGGCAGCGCCGGCCTCGGCTTTGCGAGCGATACGACTGATGTCACCTATACGACGCTCGGCCTGCGCGCCGCGACGGCGCTCGACCTCGGCGGCATGGCCGCCCATCTGCACGGCACGCTCGGCTGGCAGCACGCTTTCGGCGACCTGACGCCGACGGCCCGAGCCGCTTTCGCGGGCGGCAGCGGGTTCATAGTCGAGGGCGTGCCGATCGCCGGGGACACCGCACTCCTGAAAGCCGGTTTCGACATCGATCTTTCAGCGGCCGCAAGCCTCGATATCTCCTATACCGGACGCCTGGCTGAGGACGCACAGGATCATGGCTTCGGCGCCCGGCTGAGCGTGAAGTTTTAAAAACCCGCCCGAACGGGCAACAGGGTTTTCCATATTGGAATCAAGGGCGCCCATAGGCTGGGCGCCCTTTCTCACGGGTGCTTGAGCTTCGTGGGATCCGATGTCGAGCCGACCGCCGGATCAGGATGCGCCGGGCCGCGGTTCTCCTCCGAGCTTGCCGCCTCGAACTCCTGTACCGCCTTGTCCCAGCATTCTTGCTCCTGGTCGGGACGGAGCCCTTCGCGCTCCCACAGTTTGCGGGCACGCCGCTTGATCCACTCTTCCCTGGCTGTTGCGTTTGCCATGGCAAATCTCCATCCGTCTCGTTTGCGGATTCAAACGCAATGCTTCTGTATTCGTTGCGGAAAGGCCGGCAGTTGCGGGATATCGCCGCCTGCGCCGTTCAAGGCATCATAGCCGTCCAGAGCTCGCCTGAATGACGCGCCGCGACGGAGTGGTTGCGGACGCACAAATCCGGCATATGCCGTCCCACGCTCTGATGGAACGCTTCTCGACGATATGTGTTCGGCATGCAGGTCGCACGAATTATGACAGGAGGGAATTCGGATGCCGGTCGCCAAGGCACAAATGATGATCCGCAAGCCCGTCACAGAGGTTTTCCATTCGCTGATCGATCCCGCGATCACATCCCATTTCTGGTTCTCCAAAGGTGCCGCTCCGTTGGAGGTTGGAAAAAAGATCCGATGGGATTGGGGGATGTACGGCGTGCACACGATCGCCGATGTGAAGGAGATCGAGCGGAACAAGCGCATCCTGATCGAGTGGAACGGGCCTGAGAACCCGAGTCTTGTCGAGTGGACGTTTGAGACCAAAGGTGATGGTGAGACCTTCGTCACAGTCAGAAACTGGGGCTTTGCCGGCGGCGTGGAGGAGGCGATCAATTCGACCGAAGGGTTCACAAATCTCCTGGCAGCCATGAAGTTCTACCTTGAGCATGGCATTGAGCCCAATCTCGTCCTGGACCACGCGCCTGACGCGCGCGTTGCCTGATGGTTCGTTTCCAACATTGGTACCGGCTGCGAGGAGTATCTCTTGTCCTGGCGCATGGGCCGTCGCAAGGAACCTCTTGCGCGGTGGGGCTGATGTCGGTCGCTTCCTACGCTGTAGCGCTACAACCCAAACAGACTTTGGCGGCGATTTTCATCCGACTGATCACGAGATCAAGCAGGAACGTAGGTCAACCTGATCACGTCCTCGCCAATCCGATCATGAGTCATAAGGCGGAGCGGCGGCCGGGGCCCGGCAAAATACGGCTTGCCATGGCCAAGCACGACGGGATGCAGGTAGATCCGATACTCATCGATCAAGCCGAGTTCGGTGAGGCTTTGCGCCAGGACTGGGCCAGCAACTTCGATCTCTCCAGCGCGTTCGGCCTTCAGCTCACGGATCGCGCCCTCGAGATCGTCGCCGACAAGCGTGGCGTTGGGGCCGACCGACTTCAACGTTCGGGAGACGACCCATTTAGGCTGCCTTCGCCATGCCTCCGCGAAGGCATGTTCCTCTGCATCCCATTCAGGATGATCGTCGTCCCAGTAACGCATGATCTCATACATTTGACGACCGTACACACTACCCGCCTGCCCCTGAGCCTCCTCGATGAAGTGGCGGAAGAGTGTGGGGCCTGGTGCAAACGCCATATGATCGACATAGCCGTCCAGGGACTGGTTCATTCCGAACACGAGCTTGGCCATCACCACTTCCTTTCCCTAAACGGCACATCCGCGCAGGTCTGATTGCGTTATGCAATCAGTTGTAAAGTAGATCGACTGATTTTGGAGCACAATTGGTTTTTGAAGTGCGCATGAACGAACGGCTCTTTGCGCGCACCTCAAATACTCTCTGAGAGAAATCGTGCTGTTGCAAAACCTGCTGTCAAAATCGCAAATCCGCGCGTCACACTACGATGGATAATCAAAGAGAATGGATGAACTTGTGCGGCAACCGTGGCCAATGGCGGTGAGAGAGGGATTCGAACCCTCGATACGGTTTCCCGTATACACGCGTTCCAGGCGTGCGCCTTCAACCACTCGGCCACCTCACCGTTCAGCTCCCGCGGCCATGCGGCGGGGAACGGATAAATAAATGCACCGGGGAATCGATAGCGCTGGTCGGGCGCCTACCATCCGGTGCGGCGCGCACTATAGTCAGAAAAGCCGTGGGTTCAACCGCTATTTCGCATGAAATTGAAAACAATCTGATTCATGCGATGGGAATTGCCTATCGCGCTGCCAGCCCCTAATTCTATGGGAGCATCCGGTCCGCGGAAAGCCGTCGTTTTGGGCGGGAGCCGGAACTGATCGGCAGGAATTGAGAGATGCAGCCGGGGCGGCCATCCCGAAGCGCTCGCAGAAGCGCGAACGTCCCGGATGATATGAAGAGTGGAGACAAACGCCATGGTCCGTTTCATGTTTCGCGCGCTTGCCGTCGCAGCTCTGGCTCTCGCCGTCATCTTTGCCGTACTGGATGCGGCGCGGTCCATCGGCGCGTCGAAATTCATCGCAACGCCGTTTGTCGACATATGGACGTCTGCCTCGCCGCAGACCTTGGCCGATGCGAAAGCGCTGACGACGCATTATATAAGCGCTCTGGCGTGGGACCCGGTGCTGGTCTGGATGCTGGATTGGCCCGCCTGGCTGATCCTCGGCGTCCTGGCGCTTATCTTCTATGCCGTAGGTCACCGCCGCGAGCGCGGTTTCGGCCGGTTCGCGGCCAATTGAAGGCTCCCTCTGGAGCCGAGGAGAAATTTAATGTCCCTGATCGAAAAGCTCAGCAAGAAACTGCAGATGCCGACCCCTGAGGAGGCGCTGCCGGGCCGCCCCGGGCCGATCCCGACCGCGGCGACGCATTTCGTCACCGGTAGGGCGCTCAAGGGTCCTTGGCCGGACAATATGAAGAAGATCATGTTCGGCATGGGCTGCTTCTGGGGCGTGGAGCGCCTGTTCTGGCAGGTGCCGGGCGTCTACGCGACGGCGGCGGGCTATGCCGGTGGCATCACGCCCAACCCGACCTATGAGGAGACCTGCACGGGCCGCACCGGCCACAACGAGGTGGTGCTGGTGGTCTATGATCCTGACGTCGTCAGCCTCGCCGATCTCCTGAAGATATTCTGGGAGGAGCATGACCCGACGCAGGGCATGCGTCAGGGCAACGACATCGGCACGACCTATCGCTCCGGCATCTATGCCTTCTCGCCCGCGGACAGGCGGATCGCCGAGGAAAGCCGCGAGGCCTATCAGAAGGCGCTCGACGCCAAGGGCCTCGGCCGGATCACCACCGAAATTCTGGATGCGCCGGAATTCTATTATGCCGAGGACTACCACCAGCAATATCTGGCCAAGAACCCGAACGGCTATTGCGGCCTGAGGGGCACCGGCGTCGCCTGCGTCGTGCCGCGGCCGGCGACCGCCTGACATCGGATCATGGGCGGGCCGACCGGCCCGCTTTCCTCGTGGAAACGGCGCAAAACTTTTCCAACCGGTCAAGATTCCGCGTGAAATTTATTCCCCGGCATGCCAGATTGCGGGCAAGTGTGCGGGTGGGTTCTGCGCGCGAGTAGCATGATGCCGAAGAGTGCGAAGCGCTTTCCGGATGATGTCATGCTCCAACTTGTTAGTGATCCAGAGGGTTCTAAAAAATGAAACATCTTGTCCTCAGCCTGATGGCCGCGACCGCCCTGTCCGTGGCCGGCATGTCGGCACGCGCTTATGCCGCCGACGAAAAGCCGGCTGTCGTCTATGATCTCGGCGGCAAATTCGACAAATCCTTCAACGAGGCGGCCTATGACGGCGCCGAGAAATACAAGGCCGACACCGGCATTGCCTATCGCGAGTTCGAGATCCAGAACGAGGCGCAGCGCGAGCAGGCGCTGCGTAAATTCGCGCAGGATGGCAACTCGCCCATCGTCATCCCCGGCTTCTCTGCGGCTGCGGCGATCGAAAAGGTGGCCGGCGAGTTCCCCGATACCAAATTCGTCATCATCGATGCCGTCGTCGATAAGCCGAACGTGCGTTCGGTGGTCTTCAAGGAAGAGGAAGGCTCCTATCTCGTCGGCCTGCTGGCGGTTATGGCCTCCAAGACCGGATCGGTCGGCTTCGTCGGCGGCATGGACGTGCCGCTGATCCGCAAGTTCGCCTGCGGCTATGTCGCGGGCGTCAAGGCCACCAACAAGGATGCCAAGGTCATCCAGAACATGACTGGCGACACGCCTTCGGCCTGGAACGATCCGGCCAAGGGCGGCGAGATCGCCAAATCGCAGATGGATCAGGGCGCTGACGTGATCTATCACGCGGCCGGCGGCACCGGCATCGGCGTGCTCCAGGCGGCTGCCGACGCCGGCAAGCTCGGCATCGGCGTCGATTCCAACCAGAACGGCCTGCATCCCGGCCATGTGCTGACCTCGATGGTCAAGCGCGTCGACACCGCCGTCTACAATGCCTTCAAGGACGTGGCCGACGACAAGTTCACCGCCGGCATCCAGGTGCTCGGCCTCAAGGAGGACGGCGTCGACTATGCCATGGACGAGAACAACGAAAAGCTGATCAGCCCGGAAATGAAGCAGGCTGTCGAGGCCGCCAAGGCCGACATCATCGCCGGCAAGATCACCGTCCATGACTATATGACGGACAACAAGTGCCCCTATTGATGGGATGGCTTGTGGCTTGATGAATGCGAAACCGCCGGGTGATGAGCCCGGCGGTTTTGTTTTGTAAGAAGCGCTGGTGAGGGGTGACGCCAGGAATTAAACGCTGGGCGCTGGTCCCCTCACCAATGCGGCGGCTTTGTCACCGGAATGTCGGGCGCTGCCTGCTCCTCCAGCACCAGGAACCGGTCGGTCAGCGCATTAAGTTTCTTGCGCAGCGCCTCGATGGTCTTCCACTGTTCGGCGATCTGGCCGGAAAGTTCCTCGATCGTCTTTTCTTGCTCGGCGGCACGGATTTCCAGTTCGACGATCCGTTCGGCATCGCTTCCGCTCATTGTTTTCTCCTCACCATGCCGCCTTGTAGATCGCACAGGCATCCGCCTCCATGACATCCCGTGGATTATTGACGAGAAGGCGTGTTTGTTTCATGGCATCCGCTGCCATTGCCGGCAGATCCGCCTCGGTAATGCCGACATCGCGCAGCCGGCTCTTCAGCCCCAGCCTGACCGAGAGTTCGGCAAGCCGGTCGATGAAGCCGGCGCAGTCGGCCTGCGCGCCGCCTTGCCCGTCCAGATCGGGAAAGGCATGGGGCGCGAGCGCGGCATATTGGGCGAAGGAGCCGTTCTCCGCGTCGGCGGCGTTGAAGCGCAGCACATGCGGCAGCACCAGCGCGTTGGAAAGCCCGTGCGGCACGTGGAAGCGCCCGCCGATGGGATAGGCAAGCGCATGCACGGCGGCGACGGGCGAATTGGCAAAGGCCTGGCCGGCCAGCATCGAGCCGATCAGCATGGCCGAGCGGGCCGCAAGGTTCCCGCCGTTAAAGACCGCCTCCTCGATATTGCGCCCGAGAAGCCGCAGCGCCTCCACCGCCAGATTGCGCGATATCGGATTGTTGTTAGCATTCTTCGAGGCATAGGCTTCGATGGCGTGCACCATGGCGTCGATGCCGGTGGCCGCCGTGATGTGCGGCGGCAGGTCGGTGGTCAGCAGCGGATCGAGGATCGCCACATCCGGGAGATTGAGCGGCGAGGAAACGCCGCGTTTCTCATCCTCTCCCACCGTGATGATGGCGACAGGTGTCACCTCGGAGCCGGTTCCGGCCGTCGTCGGGATCAGCGCCAGCGGCAGGCGCGGCCCGCTGGCATTGTTGACGCCCCAGGCCGTGTCGATCGCCTGGCCAGAGCCGGCGAAGAGTGCGGCAAGCTTTGCCACGTCGAGCGACGAGCCGCCGCCGAAGCCGATTACGCCGGTGGCGCGGAAATCGAGCGCCATTGCAATCGCGCGTTCCAGTGTCGCAAGCGACGGATCGGCCTCCACTTCGCCGAAAATCCTCACATCCGCGCCTGCCGTCTTCAGGGAGCTGATTGCCGGCTCCGCCAGGCCGAGCCTTAAGATTCCGGGATCGGTGACGATCATCAGGCGGTCCTGTACCGTCGTGCCGAGATGATGGGCGAGTTCCCGCGCCGCGCCTTCGCAGAAAACGATGCGCGGCGTGGTGTGGAACGAAAAGGAAGGGATGGCGTTGGCCTGTGTCGCGTTCATGGTCATGGGCGGGACATTGCCAGAGACGGGAGCGTGAATCCACCGCTCTTTCCGCCCCTTTTCAGCGTTTGAGGTTGACATCGGCTGCCCCGCTGGAGAATGCGTTTATAGGCTGGCAACCGCGGGAACCCGTGCTAGGTTTGACCATCCGGAAAAGAAAAATCACCAGCGGATGGGGATATGGCGGAAGCTGCAATCGAACTGGTCGGCATCGACAAGCGTTTCGGGTTGGTCCATGCCAACCGCGATATCCATTTGCGCATCGAGCAGGGCACCATTCACGGCATCATCGGCGAGAACGGCGCGGGAAAATCGACGCTGATGTCGATCCTCTACGGCTTCTACCAGGCTGATCGCGGCGAGATCCGCGTCAATGGCAAAAAGGTTGCGATCACCGATCCCAACGCTGCCATTGCCGCCGGCATCGGCATGGTGCATCAGCATTTCATGCTGGTGGAGAATTTCACCGTTCTCGAAAACGTCATGCTTGGCGTCGAGGGCGCGCCGCTGCTCTCCAACGGCATCGCAAAGGTCCGGGCCGAGCTGAAGCGGCTTGAGAAGGATTATGGGCTCGAGGTCGATCCCGATGCGCTGATCGAGGATCTGCCGATCGGCCTGCAGCAGCGCGTGGAAATCCTGAAAGCGCTTTATCGCGGCGCCGATATCCTGATCCTCGATGAGCCGACGGGCGTTCTGACACCCGCCGAGGCCGATCATCTCTTTCGTATTCTCAGGCAGTTGAAGGAGCAGGGGAAAACCATCGTCCTCATCACCCACAAGCTGCGCGAGATCAAGGCGGTGACCGATAATGTCTCCGTCATGCGGCAGGGCGAGATTGTCGCCACGCTCAAGACATCGGAGGCAAGCGTCGAGGAACTGGCCGAACTGATGGTCGGGCGGCGCGTGCTCCTGCGCGTCCAGAAGGGCGAGGCGAAGCCGGGCGCGGTCAAGCTGACGGTCGAAAGCCTCAACGTTCGCGACAACAGGGGGTGTCCTGCCGTCGACAATGTCTCCTTCAACGTGCGCGCCGGCGAGATCGTCGGCATCGCCGGCGTGGCGGGCAATGGCCAGTCGGAACTGATCGAGACGATCGCCGGCATCCGCAAGGCGCTCTCGGGAAAGGTGACGCTCGATGGCCAGCCGGTCGATGTCACTGGCAGGACCAATCCGGCTGAGCTCAGGCAGCGCGGGCTTGCCCATGTGCCGGAGGACCGCCATCACATGGGGTTGGTGCTCGCCTTCGAGGAAAACGAGAACGCCATCCTCGGCTATCACGACGATCCGCGCTATTTGAAAGGGCCGTTCCTCGATCTTGCGGCAATCCGTGCGGATGCAGAGAAAAAGATCGCCCAATACGATATCCGCCCCGCCGATACGCGGCTCAAGACCGCCAATTTCTCCGGCGGCAACCAGCAGAAAATAGTTCTGGCGCGTGAGATCGAGCGCGACCCATCGGTGCTGATCGTCGCCCAGCCGACACGCGGCGTCGATGTCGGCGCCATCGAGTTCATCCATCGCCGCATCATCGAGATGCGCGACGCCGGCAAGGCCGTTCTGCTCGTCTCTGTCGAGCTCGACGAAATCCGCTCGCTCTCCGACCGCATCCTGGTGATGTTCGCCGGCCGCGTCGTCGGCGAGTGTGGGCCGGAGGCGACCGAGGGCGAAATCGGCCTGCTGATGGCGGGCGTGGAAGAGAAAGCGGCAGCGGAATGATCGAAGGCCTCTCCCATATGACCTTCATCGTCCGTGATATCGACCGGATGTCCGAAATCCTCAAGGCTGTTCTCGGTGCCAGGGAAATCTATTCCAGTGGTGAGGAGCGGTTCTCCATCGCACGGGAAAAGTTCTTTCTGATCGGGGATATCTGGATCGCGATCATGGAAGGCGAGCCCCTTCCATCCCGCAGCTACAACCATATCGCCTTTAAAATCGCCGAGGCCGATTTCGACAGCTATGTGGAAAAGATAAAAGCACTCGGCCTTGATATGCGCCCGCCGCGTTCTCGCGTCGAAGGGGAGGGACGATCGATCTACTTCTATGACGAGGACAATCACATGTTCGAATTGCATACCGGGACGCTTGCGGAACGGCTGGCGCGCTATACGACAGGACAGGCAGCGGAATGACGGCGACACAGGCACTGGTGGTCATCGATGTGCAGAAGGCGATCGATGATCCGAAATGGGGCAGGCGCGGCCAGCCCGGAGCGGAGGCAGCCATCGCGGACCTGCTCGCCGCCTGGCGTAAGCGTCGCCTGCCGGTGATCCATATCCGCCATGATTCCACCGACCCCGCGTCGCCCTACCGTCCCGGCACCAGCGGCAATGATTTCAAGGCGGAAGTCGCGCCGCAGATGGGCGAGCCCGTCGTCGACAAGCGCACCAACAATGCCTTCATCGGCACCGACCTGATGGATGTGCTCGATGAATTGCAGATAGGTCGCCTCGTGGTCGCGGGCGTTCTCCTCGAAAATTCCGTTGATGCAACCGTTCGCATGGCCGCCAATCTGGGCTTCGAGGTCACCATTGCCGAGGATGCGGTGGCGAGCGTCGACCGCAGGGATCGCAGCGGCAAGACATGGACGGCGGAAGATGTCCATGCTCTGACCCTCTCGATTCTGGACGGCGAATACGCCCAGATTTCCAGTTCGAAAGCCATTATCGAGGCCCTGCCATGAGCCAACCCTTCGCCAAATTGCCCGCCTGGGCAGATTACGGGCTGATCCCGCTCGTCAATCTCGCCGTCGCCTTTCTCGTTGCGGGGCTGGTGGTGCTGCTCGTCGGTGAGAACCCACTGCAGGCCGCGGCGCTGATGGTCAAGGGCGCCTTCGGTTCCGGCGAGGGCATCGGCTACACCCTCTATTACGCCACGAATTTCATCTTCACCGGGCTTTGCGTGGCGGTGGCCTTCCATTGCGGCCTGTTCAACATCGGCGGCGAGGGGCAGGCTTATATCGGCGGCCTTGGCGTCTCGCTGGCCTGCCTTTCCCTGGGCGATTTCCTGCCTTGGTGGCTGACCTTTCCGCTCGCCATCCTGGGGGCAGCCCTTGCCGGGGGATTGTGGGCGCTGATCCCGGCCTGGCTGCAGGCGCGGCGCGGCTCGCATATCGTCATCACCACTATCATGTTCAATTTTATCGCCGCCAGCGTCATGGTCTATCTGCTGGTCGGCGTGTTGAAGCCGCTCGCCTCGCAAGCGCCGGAAACCCGCGTCTTCGGTGCGGGCGGGCAATTGCCGCAGCTGGGCTGGCTGCTGCAGCTCTTCGGCCTGCAGGTGCGTTCCGCGCCGCTCAACGTCTCTTTCCTGCTGGCGTTGGTGGCGGCATTTCTCGTCTGGGTGCTGATCTGGCGCACGCGCTTGGGCTATGAGATCCGCACCATGGGGTTCAGCCCGCGCGCCGCCGATTATGCCGGCATCAACCACACCAGGATCATCGTCATTACCATGCTGATATCCGGCGCGCTCGCCGGCATGATGGCGCTCAATCCCGTCATGGGCGCGCAGCACCGCATGCAGCTCGATTTCGTCTCCGGCGCGGGCTTCGTCGGCATCGCCGTGGCGCTGATGGGTCGCTCGCACCCGGCGGGCATCGTGCTCGCCGCCATCCTGTTCGGCATGCTCTATCAGGGCGGCGCGGAAATCGCCTTCGATATGCCGAATATTTCGCGCGACATGATCGTCATCATCCAGGGGCTGGTGATCCTCTTCGCCGGCGCGCTTGAACACATGTTCCGCCCGGCGATCCAGCGGCTCTTCGGGCGCATCGCCGGTTCCGATCTGCGCGCCGCGCCCATCGCCACCGGGGAGAGCCACTGATGGATAGTTACGTCACGCTCGTCCAGCTCCTGGATTCCACCATCCGGCTTTCCGTGCCGCTGCTTTTCGCCTGCCTTGCCGGACTTTACTCCGAACGATCAGGCATTTTCGATATCGGCCTCGAGGGCAAGATGCTGGCCGGCGCCTTTGCCGCCGGCACCGCCGCCTATATCACCGGCTCGGCGGTCATCGGCCTTCTCGCCGCCGTGCTGGTTTCGGTGCTCCTCGGGCTGGTGCATGGCTTTGCCTCGATCACCCATCGCGGCAACCAGATCGTCTCCGGCGTCGCCATCAATTTCATTGCCGCCGGAACGACGGTCATCCTCGGCCAGGCCTGGTTCCGGCAGGGGGGCCGCACCCCGTCGCTGCCTGGCAGCGCGCGTTTCGGTGCGTTGCAATTGCCGGGGGCGGAAGCGATGAGGGACGTGCCTGTTGTGGGCTATCTCTATTCCGAGCTCATCTCCGGCCATTCGGTGCTGGTTTATCTCGCTTTCCTTATGGTGCCGTTCACCTGGTGGGTGCTCCACCGCACACGTTTCGGCCTGAGGCTCCGGGCTGTCGGCGAGAACCCGGCGGCGGTCGATACGGCAGGCATCTCCGTGGCCTGGCTGCGCTACCGTGCGGTGATCTGCTGCGGCGTGCTGTGCGGCCTCGCCGGCGCCTATCTCGCCCAGGCGCAAGGCGCCGGCTTCGTCAAGGACATGACGGCCGGCAAGGGCTATATCGCGCTTGCGGCACTCATCTTCGCCAAATGGCGTCCGGTCAACGCCATGTTCGCCTGCCTGCTGTTCGGCTTTCTCGACGCGCTGGCGATCCGCATGCAGGGCCATCCGCTGCCGCTGATCGGCCAGGTGCCGGCGCAGTTCATGCAGGCGCTACCCTATGTGCTGACGGTCATCCTGCTTGCGGGCTTCATCGGCAAGGCCATTCCGCCCAGGGCCGGCGGCGTGCCTTATGTGAAGGAACGCTAGTGTCCCGAATCCGAAATTCGCATCATTTCCGGGAGGCGTCGGTCGAATTTGGGATAAGATCATGCGCCAGAGCAAAGAGGATCCCATGTCACAGGATTTATTTGACGCGGCCCACGCCGCAATGCAGAAATGCCATGCGCCCTATTCGAAATTTCCGGTAGGCGCTGCGTTGCGCACCCGGGATGGACGCATCTATTCTGGTTGCAACGTCGAAGTGATTTCATTCCCTGAAGGCTGGTGCGCGGAGACGACCGCGCTCTCGCATTTCGTCATGGGAGGTGGCGGCGAGATATCCGAGATCCTCGTCGTCGCCGAGAAGCTCGAAAAGTGTCCGCCCTGCGGCGGTTGCCGCCAGCGCCTGGCCGAGTTCGCCGGAGCAGAAACGCCGCTGCACCTGTGCAACAATGACGGGGTGGTGGAAACCGTACGGCTGGGGGACCTGCTGCCCCATGGTTTCAAGACGGATGTGATCGGAGGATAGATGAACGAAGCCGCCAACCGCATAGAAGCGAGGCTGAAGGGGCCGATGCCGAAGCTGGCTCTGGTGCTGGGGTCCGGCCTCGGCGGTCTCGTCGAGAAGCTTGAGGATGCGGTGCGCTTCTCCTATGCGGAACTGCCGGGCTTTCCGGCAAGCGGCGTCACCGGCCATGCGGGCGAACTGGTGGCGGGGCGGCTTTCCGGCAAGCCGGTGCTCGTGCTTTCGGGCAGGGCCCATTATTACGAGCATGGCAATCCCGCCGCCATGCGGCCTGCGCTGGAGACGCTGAAAGCACTCGGCGTCGAGACGCTGATCCTCACCAATGCTGCAGGCTCGGTGCGCGAGGACCTCGCCCCCGGCAGCGTCATGATGATCGACGACCATATCAATTATTCCGGCCTCAACCCGCTGATCAGCGAGCCGTCGGATGCGCGCTTTGTGGGCATGACCACGGCCTATGACGCCGACCTCAAGCAGGCATTCGAAAAGGCCGCGATCAAGGCCGGCGAGGCGCTGCCGCGCGGCGTCTATATGTGGTTCTCCGGCCCCTCCTTCGAGACGCCGGCTGAAATCCGCATGGCGCGGGTGCTGGGCGCGGATGCGGTGGGCATGTCCACCGTGCCGGAAGTCATCCTTGCCCGCTTTCTGGGCCTGCGCGTCGCCGCCTGCTCTGTCATCACCAATTTCGGCGCGGGCATGTCCGGAGGCGAGTTGTCGCATCAGGAAACCAAGGACATGGCGCCGGTCGGGGGCAAGCGCCTGCAAGCCATGTTGCACCATCTGATCGGAGAGATCGCATGAACGCAGCCGACCGCAGATCGGCAGCGCTTCGCGTGCTGCCGTTGATCGACCTGACTGATCTGGATGAGAATTCGTCGCCGCTGGCCGTCGCGGCGTTGAGCGCCAAGGCGATCACGCCGCACGGTCCCACGGCGGGCATCTGCATCTGGCCGCATTTCGTCGAGACGGCCAAATCGCTGCTGCACGGAACAGGCGTGCGCATCGCCGCCGCCGTCAATTTCCCCGATGGCGGCACCGATATGGATGGCGTTCTGGCCGATACCGAGAAGGCGATCGCCGATGGCGCCGACGAGATCGACCTGGTGCTGCCGCATCGCGATTTCGTCGAGAACGGCGTCATCATCTCTAGGCAGATGATCAAATCGGTGAAAAAGCTCTGCGGTCCCAGGGTCCGGCTCAAGGTCATCCTCGATACCGGCACGCTGGACAACGACGCCTTGATCGAATCCGCCTCCGAGGTGGCGTTGGAGGAGGGTGCGGATTTCATCAAGACATCGACCGGCAAGGCGGAAGTCAACGCCACGCCTGAAGCCATGCGCATCATTCTGGAGACGATCCGCGAGTTCCGCCGCGATGCGGGAATAAAGCTCGCCGGCGGCATCAGCACGCTTGAGGATGCACGGCACTATCTTGATATCGCCGATGAGATCATGGGCGAGGGATGGACGACGCCGGAGACCTTCCGTTTCGGCGCTTCGGGCCTTCTCGATGATGTGCTCGCGGCATTGAGCGGCAGCGCAGCGGCGCCCTCGACGGGATATTGATCATGCTGCCGCAGGAGATCATTCGCGCCAAGCGCGACGGAAAGATGCTTGGATCCGAGGAAATCGCCTTTTTTGCGCGGGGCATCGCCACCGGCGCGGTCAGCGAAGGGCAGATCGCCGCCTTCGCCATGGCCGTCTTCTTCAATGGCATGAGCCGCGACGAGGCGGTGGGTCTGACGCTCGCCATGCGCGATTCCGGCGACGTGCTCGATTGGTCCTCGCTCGATGGCCCCGTCGTCGACAAGCACTCGACGGGCGGCGTCGGCGACAATGTCTCGCTGATGCTGGCCCCGATCGTCGCCGCCTGTGGCGCCTATGTGCCGATGATCTCGGGCCGTGGTCTCGGCCATACCGGCGGCACGCTCGACAAGATGGATTCGATCCCCGGCTATGTCAGCCAGCCCGACAAGGCGCTTTTTGAGAAGACCGTGCACGGGGCCGGCTGCGCCATCATCGGCCAGACCGCCGATCTGGCGCCTGCGGATAAACGCTTCTATGCCATCCGCGATGTCACGGCGACGGTAGAATCCATCCCGCTCATCACCGCCTCCATCCTGTCGAAGAAGCTTGCCGCCGGCCTGCAGGGGCTTGTGCTCGACGTCAAGGCCGGCAACGGCGCCTTCATGGCGAAGACGCGCGATGCGACGGCGCTCGCCGAAAGCCTGGTCGCCGTCGCCAATGGCGCGGGCCTGCCAACAACCGCACTCCTGACCGACATGGACCAGCCGCTGGCGCTCGCCGCCGGCAACGCGGTGGAGGTCAGGAATGCCGTCGATTTCCTCACCGGTGATCGCCGCGATGGCAGGCTCGAGGAGGTGACGCTTTCGCTCGCCGCCGAGATGCTGGTCACCGCCCGCTTGGCCGAAACGCTGCGCGAGGCCATGGAAAAGACGCGCGAGGCGCTGACAAGCGGCAGGGCGGCGGAGGTCTTCGGGCGCATGGTAGCGCTTCTCGGCGGGCCGAAGGATTTTGTCTCGCGGGCTGCGCATTATCTCCCAACCGCTCCAATTGTCCGCGAGGTGCCGTCACCGGGGAAAGGCTTCGTCGGCTCGATCGAGACCCGCGATCTGGGCCTTACCGTGGTCGCGCTGGGTGGCGGCCGTACCCGGCCGGAGGATGCGGTCGACCATGCGGTCGGTCTCACCGCCTTGCAGCCGATCGGCGCCGAGATGGAGCGCGGCGACCCGCTGGCGCTGGTTCATGCCCGTGACGATGCGGCGGCCGAGGCGGCAATTCAGGCAGTTCAGGCCGCCTATGGCTTCGTTCCGCTCAGACCCCGCGCCATCCGCCCGGTCAAGCGCCGGGTTGCGGAGTGAGGCTTATTTCGTCCCGTACATGCGGTCGCCCGCATCCCCCAGCCCCGGCACGATATAGCCCTTCTCGTTCAGATGGCTGTCGATAGCGGCGGTGAAGACGGGAACGTCGGGATGCGCCTTGGTGAAGCGCTCGATACCCTCCGGTGCCGCGAGAAGGCAGAGGAAGCGGATATTGCTCGCGCCACGCTCCTTCAGCTTGTCGATCGCCGCGATCGCAGAATTGGCGGTGGCGAGCATCGGGTCGACCACGATGATCAACCGGTTGACGATGTCCTCCGGCGCCTTGAAATAATATTCGATCGGCTGCAGCGTATCGTGGTCGCGGTAGAGCCCGATATGGGCGACGCGAGCCGCCGGCACCAGGTCGAGCATGCCTTCGAGAAGGCCATTGCCGGCGCGCAGGATAGAGGCGAAGACCAGCTTCTTGCCTTCCAGCGTCGGCGCGTCCATCGCGGTCATCGGCGTTTCGATCCGCATCGTCGTCAGTTCCAGATCGCGCGTCACCTCGTAGCAGAGCAGTAGCGAGATCTCCTTGAGCAGCCGCCGGAAGCTTGCTGTCGAGGTCTCTTTCTTGCGCATGATGGTGAGCTTGTGCTGGACAAGCGGATGATCGACGACTGTGACGCCCATGGTGGCTGTTACTCTCTGTTACAAAGCTGATTTTCCGCGACCTTAGCGGCAGGTGGCGGACATGGAAACGCTTGGCTGCACCGCACGCACAGTTTTATGCCGGCTTTTCTACGGGAAGAAGCTTTGCCAGGAGTTTCGCGCGGGTCTCCTCGTCTATGAACGCCGCCTTGATCGCCGTGCGGGTGATGCCGCGCAGCGGATCGTCATCAAGCCTAAAGACGTCACACGCGATATCGTATTCGCGCCCGAGATCGGTGTGGAAGAAGGGTGGATCGTCGGAGTTGAGCGTCACTTTGACGCCGGCATCGCTGAGCGCCTTGAAGGGATGATCTTCGAAACTGTCGTAGACGCCGAGCGCGATATTGGAGCCCGGACAGCATTCGAGCACGATGCCTTCCTCCGCCAGCCGTTTCACCAGATCGCGGTCCTCGATCGCCCGCACGCCATGGCCGATGCGCGAGGGCTTGAGCGCGTCGAGGGCATCGCGCACGCTCGTGGCACCGGCAAATTCGCCGGCATGGACCGTCAGTCCCAGCCCTGCATCGCGCGCGATATCGAAGGCGCGCCTGAAATCCGCCGCATGATGCATCCGTTCGTCGCCGGCCATGCCGAAGCCGGTGATGAGCGGATGCGGGTTCGCCGTCACGAAGCGGGCCGCATGCTCCACCGCCTCCGGCCCTATATGGCGAAGACCTGTGGCGATCATCCGGCATTCGATGCCAGTGGCATTCCTGGCGCGCCGGATGCCTTCCGCCAGCCCCTCGATATAGGCCTGCGGATCTAGCCCGGCGCTCACCGCATGATCGGTCGAGATGAAGAATTCCGAATAGATCGCGCCGTCGCGGGCAAGCCTAGTGAGATAGCGCTCGGCGAGATCGGCATAGTCTTCTGCCGTGCGAAAGAGCATTGATATCGCGTCATAGGCGACGAGGAAGCTGGTGAAATCGTGCCAGATATAGGCGTCGTCGCGCACGAAAGCTGAAATATCCACGCCGTAAAGCGCGGCTTTTTCGCGCGCCAGCGCCGGGCTTGCGGTACCCTCGATATGGCAATGCAGTTCGGCTTTTGCGACCATGCCTCTTTCCATCCGCCCTCATCTCGCTCTATATCGGTGCCATCATGTATGGTCGGTGAAGTTGACAGACTTTTCCCCGGAAGTTGACAGACTTTTCGGAAAAGACCATGCGTTGAAACAAAGAATGCATGATGGCGGTTCGAGCCGGATTCATCGGGAAAAGGCAGGTGACGATATGAGCCAGCAACATGGCAGTTCGGACCGCGTCGGCGCCAAGGGCGGCATGGAGAAATCCTTCGGCTTCCGCAAGGTCGGCGAGGACGAGAAGCAGGGGCTGGTCAACGAGGTGTTCCATCGCGTCGCCGGCCGCTACGACCTCATGAACGATCTTATGTCTGCCGGCATGCACCGGGTCTGGAAGGACGCGATGGTAAGCTGGCTTTCCCCGCCAAAGCGCGAGGACTGGCAGGTGCTCGACGTGGCGGGCGGCACCGGCGACATCGCCTTCCGCATTCTGGAGGCATCCAATCGCAAGGCCCATGCCACCGTTCTCGACATCAACGGCTCGATGCTCGCCGTCGGCCATGACCGGGCGGTCAAGAAGGGTTTGGCCGACAATGTCGAATTCGTCGAGGCCAATGCCGAGGAGCTGCCCTTCGCGGATAGCCGCTTTGATGCCTATACGATCGCCTTCGGCATCCGCAACGTGCCGCATATCGACCGCGCGCTGTCGGAGGCCTATCGCGTGCTGAAGCCGGGCGGGCGCTTTCTTTGCCTGGAATTTTCCGAGGTCGAAATGCCGGTGCTCGACCGCGTCTATGACGGCTGGTCGTTCAACGCTATTCCCCGGATCGGGCAGATAGTTGCCGGCGATGCCGATTCCTATCGCTATCTCGTGGAATCCATCCGGAAATTCCCCAAGCAGGCGGATTTTGCCGCGATGATTAAGGCTGCCGGCTTCGAGCGCGTGACCTGGCGCAATTATTCCGGCGGCATCGCCGCGCTCCATTCCGGATGGAAGTTGTAGTTAATGGAAATGAAGGCCGTCTTGTCCCTGCAAAACAACCCACCGTCGCTTGCGAACCGTCTCCTCCCCTCTCTGTCGTCATCCTCGGGCTTGACCCGAGGATCCACGGCAAGGGGGCGGAAGCGGTGTTATCATTCGGGACGGGATCGTGAGCCATCGGCCCTGATATCGACCATAAGCGCTCACTGGAATGCCTCGGCGCCATGGCAAGATCAATGCCCTCTAGCCGTGGATCCTCGGGTCAAGCCCGAGGATGAGGAGGGGAGGGGCGAGAGATGCCTAGCCGGGCAGAGGGGGGTGACTGATTACGCGCCGACGCTTTTCATTCCCATAAGCACGAGCCCCATCGCATGACCAGTCTCGCCGCCGCCTTCCGGCTGATCCATGCCGGGTGGATCATGACGCGCGAGGGCGTCATCACCGCGCTGCCGGCCGAGGGGCTGTCGGGCCTGCCCGCCTTCGGCCACCGCATTGCCGGCCTGCTGGCGCGCCGCCGCGTGCGCTCGACCAAGCGTTCTGAGCGCATGTCGCGGGCGATGAACCGGCTGGGGCCGTCCTATGTCAAGCTCGGCCAGTTCCTGGCGACGCGTCCCGATATCGTCGGGCGCGACGTGGCGCTCGATCTGGCGCTTTTGCAGGACCGTCTCGACCATTTTCCGCAAGGTGCCGCGATCAAGGCTGTGGAGGGCTCGCTCGGTCGCCCGATCGACGATCTCTTCGTCTCTTTCGGCCCGCCCATTGCCGCAGCCTCCATCGCCCAGGTCCATCCGGCGGAAGTCATGCGTGACGGCGTGCCGCACAAGGTCGCGGTCAAGGTGATCCGCCCCGGTGTTCGCCAGCGCTTCGCCCGCGATCTCGAAAGCTTCTTCATGCTGGCGCGCCTGCAGGAGCGTTATATGCCTGGCGCCCGCCGCCTGCGCCCGGTCGAGGTCGCTGAAACGCTTGCCCAGACCACGCGCATCGAGATGGATCTGCGGCTCGAGGCTGCCGCCCTTTCCGAGATCGCGGAGAATGTGAAGGGCGATGCCGGCTTCCGCGTGCCCGCCGTGGATTGGGAGCGCACCGGCCGGGACGTGCTGACGCTCGAATGGATCGACGGCGTCAAGATGTCTGATATCGAGGGCCTGCGCGCCGCCGGCTATGATCTGGTAAAGCTTGCCGAGACGCTGATCCAGTCATTCCTGCGCCACACGCTGCGCGACGGTTTCTTCCATGCCGACATGCATCCCGGCAATCTGTTCGTCGATCCCCAGGGCGTCATCGTCGCCGTCGATTTCGGCATCACCGGCCGCCTCGGCAAGAAGGAGCGCCGCTTCCTTGCCGAAATCCTCTATGGCTTCATCAACCGTGATTATCGCCGCGTGGCGGAGGTGCATTTCGAAGCCGGCTATGTACCACACCGGCACGATGCGGCGAGCTTCGCCCAGGCGATCCGCGCCATCGGCGAGCCGATCCATGGCCAATCGGCCGAAACCATCTCCATGGCCAAGCTTCTGACCCTGCTTTTCGAGGTGACCGAGCTTTTCGACATGCAGACGCGGCCGGAACTGCTTCTCCTGCAGAAGACCATGGTGGTGGTCGAAGGTGTCTCCCGCACGCTCGATCCGCATTTCAACATGTGGAAGGCGGCCGAGCCGGTGGTGGGCGACTGGATCAGGGAGAATCTCGGGCCGACCGGCATCGTTGCCGACGCGCGCGAGAGCGGCTTCGCGCTCCTGCATCTCATCCGCCAGACGCCCGATCTGGTCAAGCGCTTCGAGCGCATTTCCTTCGAACTCGACCGGATGGCCGAAAACGGCCTGCGCTTCGAGCTCGAGACATCGGAGGCCATCGGCAGAGCCGCCGCGCGTGGCTCGCGCTGGGGTCGGATTGCGCTGGCTTTGATTGCACTTGCCGTCGTGGGCATCGCATTCGGCTTCCATTTATAGAAAATCCGGCCTACTCTGATTGCAATGATTGCGCTTGTGCAGCGCTTTTAAGGAGAATTGCAATCAAATGGCCAGCATCACCATTCGCAATCTCGATGACGCGGTAAAGGAGCGGCTGCGCCTGCGCGCCGCCCGCAATGGCCGCTCAATGGAGGAGGAGGCGCGGGTTCTTCTTGGAGGGATTGACGCGCCGGACATCCCCGTTCCATCGATGGACAGGGGTATTATCTCCCAGACTTTGGGCGGCAAACGGGTGCTCTTGATCATCGGCGGCGGCATCGCGGCTTATAAGTGCCTCGATCTGATCCGCCGGCTGCGCGAGCGCGGCGCATCCGTGCGCCCGATCATGACCCGGGCGGCGCAGGAATTCGTCACGCCCTTGTCGGTCGGTGCGCTCGCCGCCGATCATGTCTTCACCGATCTCTTCTCGCGCGAGGATGAGCAGGATGTCGGCCATATCCGGTTGTCGCGCGAGGCGGATCTGATCGTCGTCGCGCCCGCCACCGCCGATCTGATGGCCAAGATGGCCCATGGCCTGGCGGACGATCTCGCCTCCGCGGTGCTCCTCGCCACCACCGCGCCGGTGCTGGTCGCACCCGCCATGAACCCGCTGATGTGGAACCATCCGGCCACCAGGCGCAATCGCGCTACGCTGGCTAAGGATGACATCCGCTTCGTCGGCCCGAACAGCGGCGAGATGGCGGAAAGCGGCGAGGCCGGTGCCGGCCGCATGGCCGAACCGCTCGAAATCGTCGCGGCGATCGAAGCATTTTTCAAGCCGGCCCACAGACCGTTAGTCGGCAAAACGATTGTTGTAACCTCTGGCCCGACAGTCGAGCCGATTGATCCGGTGCGCTATATCGCCAACCGATCCTCCGGCAAGCAGGGCCATGCCATTGCCGCCGCCCTTGCGCGGCTCGGCGCCACCGTGCGCCTCGTCTCTGGCCCTGTGTCCATACCCGACCCTGAGGGCGTCTCGGTCGTCCATGTCGAGACAGCGCGGGAGATGAAGCAGGCGGTCGAAAAACATCTTCCTGCTGATGCGGCGGTCATGGTCGCCGCTGTCGCCGATTGGCGGGTGGAAAGCGAATGGGGCCAGAAACTCAAGAAGCAGCCAGGCGGCGGCGCTCCGACGCTCCGCATGGTGGAAAACCCCGATATTCTCGCCGGTGTCGGCCATCATGCCGAGCGCCCGCGCCTCGTCGTCGGCTTTGCCGCGGAAACGCAGGACCTTCTCGCCAATGCCCGGAAGAAACTGGAGAAAAAGGGTGCGGACTGGATCGTCGCCAACGACGTCTCGCACGAGGGCGGCGTCATGGGCGGCGACCGCAACCATGTCCGCATCGTCTCCAAGTCAGGTGTCGAGGAATGGCCCGAGATGACGAAGGAGGAGGTGGCGGCGCGATTGGCGGAAAAGATTGCGGAGGCGTTAGGGGAATAGGGGAGTGTATAAGCGAGCCAACATACTCCCCTATTCCCCTACTCACTTACTCCCTTTTTTCCTTTCCCATGTCACACTCTGCCATCCCGTCTCGTCCTGTCATCGTGTAAACCAAGACATGGAGCTATCCGATGAAACCGAGACTGAACGCCTATGCCATCGCGCCGCAGATGATCCAGGCCATGCTCGACCTCGAAGACAAGGTCAAGAACAGCGGGCTGGAGGAGAGCCTTTTTCACCTCGTCAAGATCCGTGCTTCGCAGATCAATGGCTGCGCCTATTGCATCCATATGCATACCCGCGAGGCCCGCGCCCATGGCGAGACGGAGGAGCGGCTTTATCTGCTGGATGCATGGCGGGAATCGCCGCTTTATACCGACCGTGAACGCGTCGCACTCGCCTGGACGGAGGCGCTCACCCTGGTGGCCGAGACGCGTGCGCCGGATGCGGATTTCGAAGCGCTGAAAGACCAGTTCACAGACGAGGAGATTGTGAAGTTGACGCTTGTCATCACCACCATCAATGCGTGGAACCGCATTTCGGTCGGCTTCCGCTCGATCCACCCGGTGAAAGCGGTTCATGCCGTTGCATGACGACATCGGCGGGACTGCCCCGGATAGTGCCGGGGCAGTCTTCGAAAGCTTGCGCCCGCGGCTGGTCCGCGTTGCCTACCGCATGCTCGGATCGGTCGCGGAGGCGGAGGATATCGTGCAGGATGCCTGGCTGCGCTGGATGGGCGCGGACCAGGCGTCGGTGCGCGATCCCCAGGGCTTTCTCACGCGCATCGTGACAAGGCTCTGCCTCGACCACATGAAATCGGCGCGGGTGCGCCGCGAGATCTATCCCGGCACCTGGCTTCCCGAACCGGTTTTCGAAATGGCGGAAGACGAGGAAGACGATCTCACCCTGACGCTGATGATGGCGCTGGAGCGCCTTTCGCCGCTGGAACGCGCGGCGTTCATTCTGCACGATCTCTTCGATATCGGCTTCGATGAAGTGGCAAAGGCGATCGGCCGCGATCCCGCCACCTGCCGTAAGTTGGCAAGCCGCGCGCGGGAGCATGTGCGCGCTTCCGGGCCACGCTTTCCCATGACGGCAGAGCACGGACGCAGCATCGCTGAGGCTTTCTTCCACGCCTCGCGTAGCGGCGATGCGGCGACCCTGCAGAGCCTCCTTGCGCAAGATGTCGTGATCTATTCCGATGGCGGCGGCATGAGGAAGGCGGCGATCAACCCGATCTTCGGACGCAACAACACGGTACGCTACTTCACCGGCATCGCTCGAAAGCCGGCCGGCCAGATGCCGCCCTTCCACCGCATCGGCCGCATCGATGGCCTGCCCGGCATTCTCACGATGGAAGAGGATGGCCTGCCGCAGACGATAGCGCTCGAAATCGCCGATGGGCTGATCACTGCGATCTATATCGTGCGCAACCCGGACAAGCTGCGGCATTTGAAGATTTGAGGGAAGCGGCTTTTAAATAGAACGCTGTCCCGCCAACGGTTCCAACTGACGGTGAAATGTCTAAAAGAACTCATCCAGCAGCCGGTAGTAGGCGAGCTTGCTCTCATCAACCGGTGGGCCGCCATAGGCCGCGAGGAAAGGCTGAACCCACTCCTGCCCGAGATTGTGGATGATGCTCCAGCAGGCAAGCGCCAGGTCCTGATGCCGGTCGGCAAGGCCCAGCCGCCCGCAATCGATGAAGCCGGTGAAGCGGCCCTCGTCGGCCATGAAGTTCGGCAGGCAGGCATCGCCATGGGTGACGACGAGGTCTTCGCCCGCTGGCCTGAGGCGATGGAGCTCTTCGAACAGGCTTTCCGCCGTGCGGCCCGACCGCTCATCGTCGAAATCCTCTTCATCGACTTCGCCTGCCTCCATGCGGGCGCGGGCATCCTCGATGCGGATGTCCAGCCGATGGTCGAAAGGGCAGGCGGCGGGATCGATTGCGTGCATCGCTTTCAGCGCGTCCGCCAGTATCTGCACGATTAACGCCGGCTGAAGCGTGCCCACCGATGAGGCGAGGTCGGCGCCGGCAAGCCGCGTCATTAGCAGAAGGCTGCGTTCCGGCTCGGATTCGAAGGCAGGCACCCTCGGGCAGGCAAGCCGTTGGCTTCCCAGCCATTCGAGCCGTGCGGCTTCACCGGCAAGCTCGCTCACCGGCCCTGCCGGCTCGATTTTCAGGACAAGCGGCTGCTCGGTCTCATGCTCCAGCAGGAGGATATTGGCCGAAGAACGGCCGAGCTCGTCCTTGCGGCTGCGATATCCTGCCAGACGGTTTTGGAGCGACCATGGCAGGTCGAGCGCGGCCAATGCGGGATCGGTCATGCTATCTCGTCAGGCCGCCTTGTCGCGCACCTGATAATCCTTGATGGTGGCGAAGCGGATCGCCTTCCAGCGCTCGGCCTCGTAGTTGAGCGAGAAGCCGTTCTGCGCCAGGAAGACCGGATCACCGTCGAGATCGTGGGCGATGTCGGCGCGATGCGCGGCGATGAAGCGGTCGAGCTCCGCCGGATCGTCCGCCGATATCCAGCGGCATACGGAAAAGCGCGACATCTCGAAGCCCACGGGCAGCGAATATTCCACCTTCAGCCGCTCCGTCAGCACGTCGATCTGCAGCGCCCCGACCACGCCGACGATCGCCGGCGATCCGTCATCGGGCAGGAAAAGCTGCACCACGCCTTCTTCGGCCATCTGCTGCAAGGCTTCCTTCAGCTTCTTCGCCTTCATCGCATCATCGAGGCGGACGCGGCGCAGGATTTCCGGCGCGAAATTCGGCACGCCGCGGAAGAGGATATCCTCGCCCTCGGTCAGCGTATCGCCGATGCGAAGCGTGCCGTGGTTCGGTATACCCACCACGTCGCCGGCAAAGGCCTCGTCGGCAATCTGGCGCGTGCGGGCGAAGAAGAACTGCGGCGCCGACAGGCTCAGCGGCTTGCCGGTGCGTACCAGCTTTGCCTTCATCCCCCGCGCGAGCTTGCCCGAGCAGACGCGCAGGAAGGCGATGCGGTCGCGATGGTTGGGGTCCATATTGGCCTGGATCTTGAAGACGAAGCCGGTCATCCGTTCCTCGGTCGCCTCCACCTTGCGCGTATCGGCGTCCTGGGCGCGGGGGCTCGGCCCAAAGTCGCAGAAGGCTTCGATCAAATCGCGGACACCATAATTACGCAACGCTGAGCCGAAATAGACCGGTGTCATATGGCCTTCGCGGAAAGCCTGAAGGTCGAAGGGGCGGCAGACGCCGCGCGCCAGCTCCACGCCTTCGATCCATGTCTGCCGCTCGTTTTCCGGCAGCAGCTTCGCCGCCTCTTCCGGGCCGCTCACCTTGGTCGGCTGCTCCTCCTCGTCCTTCCGGCGGAGCGTGTCATTATGCAGGTCGTAGGTTCCGGCAAAGCTCTTGCCCGAGCCGATCGGCCAGGTGATGGGCGCGGTGTCGAGCGCCAGCTTCTCCTCGATCTCATCGAGGATTTCCAGCGGATCACGGCTTTCCCTGTCCATCTTGTTGACGAAGGTGACGATCGGGATGTCGCGCATCCGGCAGACTTCGAAGAGCTTCAGCGTGCGCGGCTCGATGCCCTTGGCCGCGTCGATGACCATCACCGCACTGTCGACCGCCGTCAGCGTGCGATAGGTGTCGTCGGCGAAATCCTCGTGGCCCGGCGTGTCGAGCAGGTTGAAGACGCAGTCCTTGTATTCGAAGGTCATCACCGAGGTGACGACCGAGATGCCGCGTTCGCGCTCGATCTTCATCCAGTCCGAACGGGTCTGGATGCGGTCCTTCTTCGCCTTCACCTCGCCCGCAAGCTGGATCGCACCGCCGAAGAGCAGGAGCTTTTCCGTCAGCGTCGTCTTGCCCGCGTCCGGGTGGGCGATGATCGCGAAGGTGCGGCGTTTGGAAACGGGATGGTCGGCTGCGGGCATGAAGAAGGCTCGTTTCGGAACTCGGTCGAGATAACGGGGTTGCGGGCTTCTACCAGCCCTTGAGCCGCCCGTCGACCATCAATTGCGCGACGCTGTCTTGCGTATATGAGCGTCCCCTCGCTGGTTCGCTTCGCTCATCACCTCTCCCGAGGGGAGAGGTGGCGCGACGGCACAGCTAGTGCCCTCTTCTCCCCAGCCGGGAGAAGGTGGCCCGAAGGGCCGGATGAAGGGGCCTGCACTGCCCTGCGTTCAGCTCGCCTTGGCCGGAGCGGAAGGCGCAGCCCCGTCACCGAACGTCCTGATGCCGAGGCCGAAGGCGATGAACGACCAGCCCTGGAAGATCAGGTCGATTGCCAGGAACGCGCCGAGGATCCACAGGCTGTTGACCGGCCAGCCGAGCGCGATGACGATGCCCGCCAGCGCCGTCAGCACGCCCGCCGCCACGATCCAGCCCCAGCCCTTGGCGGGCTTGCTCTGGAAGCCCGCCCAGATGCGGATGAGGCCGGTGGCGGTCAACGCCACGGCGAGCAGGAAGGTCAGCACCGCCGAGGCGAGGATGGGGTTGATGAAGGCGACCACGCCTGCGGCGGCATAGAGCAGCCCGCTCAGCGCCCAGAACAGGAAGCTTTTCCAGTCCTTGACGCCGAAGGAATGGACGATCTCGACAATGCCTGCGATCAGCATCAGCATGCCGATGAAATAGACCGAGGCCACGGTGGCGATGAGGAGATTGCCGAGCGCGATGCCGCCGAGGATGAGCAGCAGGACGCCGATGCCGACGAACCAGCCCCATTTGCTTCTCAGTTCTGCCGGTATATTTACTTGGGAAACCTGCTTCGGTGCCGTCGGCATTTAGTTTCTCCTGAAAAATATTGTTGGTATCGGCAGTATACATGCGTTTTCAATACATGCCAGAGAGGCTGTCGACACATGGTTGCTGCTTTCATCATTCCCGCTTCGTCCTCCTCTTTCCAAAGTCATTGATTTCGCGGATAAAGTCAGGGTCATGCTCGAAACCATTTCCACCCATTGGGCGCAGATCCTTGCCGTCATCTCGATCGTCATGGGCACGGTCGCCGCCATCCATGCGACGATGACCAAAGAGGAGGTGCGCGCGGCGATCGGCTGGGTCGGCGTCATCGTGCTGTCGCCTATCCTCGGCGCGCTGATCTATGCGGTGGCGGGCATCAACTTGATCCGCCGGTCGACGCTCAGCATGCAGCGCGCCGGCATGACGGCGGTGGAGCGGCATCACCTTGCCGAATATGACGTGACGGGCGAGACGGTGGAGCGGGATTTCGGCGACACCTTCGCCGCGATGAAGATATTGGGCGACCGCGTCAGCCGCTGCAAGCTCACCTCCGGCAATACGATCGACATGCTGGAGACCGGCGATGAGGCCTATGCCGCCATGCTCGCCGCCATCAAGGGTGCGGAGCGCAGCATCCTGCTCGAGACCTATATTTTCGACAAGGACGTGATCGGCGTCCGCTTCGCCGATGCGCTGGTGGATGCGGTCAGGCGCGGCGTCGAGGTGCGCGTGCTGATCGATGCCGTCGGCGCGCGCTATTCCATCCCCAGCATCGTCGGCTACCTGCAGAAGGGCGGCGTGCCGGTCGATGTCTTCAACGGCAATATCATCATGGGGCTCAGGCTGCCCTATGCAAACCTGCGCACCCACCGCAAGATCCTCGTCATCGATGGCGGCGTGGCCTTCACCGGCGGCATGAATATCCGCGCCGGGTTTGCCGCCGAAGCCGCCGGCGATGGCGTCTCCGGCGACACGCATTTCCGCGTCACGGGCCCCATCGTCGCCGATCTCTTCCATACCGCGCTCGAGGATTGGCGCTTCGCCACCGGCGAGATGCTGGCCGGCGAACCATGGGCCGTGGTTGAACCCGAAGCCGATCCCGGCACCGGCGTTTTGGCGCGCGTGGTGCCGTCGGGGCCGGACAAGAGCCTCGAGACCAATCACCGCATGATGATGGGGGCGTTCTCCGTCGCGAGAGACCATATCCGCATCATGTCGCCCTATTTCCTCCCCGATCGCGAATTGATCAGCGCCCTGGTCACCGCGGCGCGGCGCGGCGTCGCCGTCGATATCCTCGTGCCGGGGGTCAACAATCTGACGCTGGTCGACCACGCCATGACGGCGCAGTTCGACCAACTCCTGAAGGATGGTTGCCGCATCTGGCGTGCCAGCGGCCATTTCAACCATTCCAAGCTGATGGTGGTGGACGACACCTGGGCCTATGTCGGCTCGTCGAACCTCGACCCGCGTTCGCTGCGGCTGAATTTCGAGGTGGATGTCGAATTGTTCGACAAGGGGATCGCCGAAGAGCTCGATGCGCGCATCCGCGCCGTGATGCAGAGCGCCAGGCCGGTGCTCCTTAAGGACCTGCGCGCCCGCCCGTTTCCGCGGCGCCTCCTCGAGCGCATCATATGGCTTGGTTCACCCTATCTCTAGAGTTTGTCGGAACGAGCCTGAAGCGATGCCCGTCCGGTCGTCATTCTCGGGCTTGTCCCGAGAATCTACCGCAGGCTGATCTGTCATGACGGCGATCGCTTATCTTGATCTTATGGCGGATTCTCGGGACAAGCCCGAGAATGACGGCAGGACTTCTGTCTCGCCGGCAAGTACGGCCGCCAGATCGATATGCGCCTTGATCGGCAGGTGATCGGAGGCGATGCGGGCGAGCGGCGTATCGTGCACCTCGACCGCCGTAACCAGGTCGTGCGGATGGCCGAGCACCCGGTCGAGCGCCAGCACCGGAAAGCGCGAGGGAAAGCTCGGCACCGCGCCCGAGGAGGGGTCGAAAATCGGCCTGAGCGAGGCGAGCGACGAGCGCTTGCCGACGCGCCATTCGTTGAGATCGCCGATCAAGAGCGTCGGCCGTGTTTCCTCGGCCTCGAAGGCGGCCATGATCGTCTCCGCCTGCTGCTCGCGCGAGCGCCTGAGCAGGCCCAGATGCGCCGCGATGATGCGCAATTTTCCGCCGGTAAAATCGAAGTCGACGACCAGCGCGCCCCGCGGCTCGACGCCCGGCAGCCGCAACTGGCGCACGTTGCGCACGGTGCCCTTGCGCATGAGGATCAGATTGCCGTGCCAGCCATGGCCGGTGGGCGACATGGCGTTGATCGGCACCGGCACCAGCCCGCTTGTCCGCTCCAGCCAGTCGAGGTCGAGCAGGCCCGAGCGCTGGCCGAACCGCTTGTCCGCCTCCTGGATGGCGATCACGTCCGCATCGAGCTCGGTGATGACCCGCGCGGTGCGCTCCGGGTCGAACTGCTTGTCGACGCCGACGCATTTATGCACGTTATAGGAGGCAATGACGGTATCACCCACGCCCCGGTTGGCGGCGAGCGGCCTGTGGCCGGGCCGGTTCCTGATGGCCGTCAGAATGCTTGCGGAGAGCTTCCTGTCTCTAGGCTTTCTTCGCACCAAGGCTTCCCTTTTCCGTCCTCCGCAAAACGGCTCCAGCGCCGCCGGCAGGCTCGGGTTGGCCACGGCAGCGCTGTCCAGAATAATCTCTTACGGCTGGGTGGCGCAAGTTTTGCGGTTCGAAGCGTCAGAAAATCCGGATGGCCGATGTGGCGATGATGATGATCGCCACCGCCACCATCAGTGGGCGCACCGGCACACGGTGGACCACATAGGCGCCGAAGGGCGCGGCGATGACGCCGCCGATGATCAGCCCGATCGCCGCGTTCAATTCCGACCATCCGAGCGTCAGCACGAAGGTGATGGAGATCGACAGCGTCACCAGGAATTCGGTCAGATTGGTGGAGCCGATCACCTTCTTCAGATCATGGCCGCGCCCGACGAGCGAGGTCGTCACGATCGGCCCCCAGCCGCCACCGCCCGCCGCGTCAAGAATGCCGCCGCCGAAGCCCACATAGGGGATGATCCAGTCGCGCACGTCGCGCGGCCAGAGCGGCCGGAACGCCTTGAACAGGATATAGAGGCCGATCGCCGCCAGATAGGCCGAGACAATGGGCTCGATCGCCTTGCCGTCGATCCGCGTCAGGAGATAGGCGCCGATCACGCCGCCGATGATGCCCGCCGGCGCCAGCCACGCCACGAAATGCCAGTTCACATTGCGATGATAGACGTGAGAGATGCCGGAGGCGGCGGTGGTGAACACCTCAGTCACATGCGTCATGGCGCTTGCCGTCGCCGGCGGAATCCCTATGGCGAGAAGGCTGGTCGTAGACAGCACGCCGAACGCCATGCCGAGAGCGCCGTCAACGATCTGTGCGCAAAATCCGATGAGGACGAAGAGGAAAAAATCGAACGACATGGTGCCCCCTACCGGTGAAAATCGGTTCGGGAGAACTCCCGGCGCCGGCAAAAGGTTCCCCGATGATGAAGCGGAGGGCAGGCGGGCACTTCTGCAAAAGCGCATCCGCCAAACGCAAAAAAGCCCGCATAAGCGGGCCTTTTTGATGATTTTTCAGCCGGCCGCGAGACCTGAATGAAAAGGGAATGGTGCCCAGAAGAGGACTCGAACCTCCACGCCTCGCGGCACACGGACCTGAACCGTGCGCGTCTACCAATTCCGCCATCTGGGCAGCGGGGTCCCATGTAAGGGGCGGACCGCACTCTGTCAATCGGGTTCGGGAGGATTTGTCAGCTTTTTTGCTGGCTTCGCTTAACGTCCCCTCGACAGGCCGGTTTTTTCGCGCGATTGGATGAAAGGAAGACCTGCTTCACGCCTGTCATGGCGGTGGCGGCTGCATCCACATATATGATTTCTGGAGCCTGAAGTGGCCGACGGCAGCGTCCCTGCCCCTGTGCCGTGGATCCTCGGGTCAAGCCCGAGGATGACGACCGTACGAGGGCAAGTGTCGCGGGTGACGCATTGGGAAATGGCAGGCGCAGCAGCAGAACATTACCCGATCCCGTTCCTCCAATTCGTCATCCTCGGGCTTGACCCGAGGATCCACGGCAAGGGAGCGAGAATGCTTCTGTTATCCGCCTTCGTGGTGCAGAACGCACTGGGTGAGCAAGGACTGGAGCGGTCTGATATTCCGTGGAAATCAGACCGCCCCGATAAACCCTTATCCCTGCAGCACCTCTTTCGAGGCGATGGTGGAATCAGCGTTGAGCTTGTAGATGATCGGAATGCCGGTGCCCACTTCGCGCTCCAGGATCTCCTCGCCCGAAAGCCCCTCCAGCGCCATGATCAGCGCGCGCAGCGAATTGCCGTGGGCGGCGATCAGCACCGTCTCGCCGCGCAGCACATGCGGCTGCACGTCGTGCATGTAATAGGGCCAGACGCGGGCACCGGTGTCGCGCAGGCTCTCGCCGCCGGGCGGCGGCACGTCATAGGAGCGGCGCCAGATATGCACCTGCTCCTTGCCCCATTTCGCCCGCGCGTCGTCCTTGTTGAGCCCGGCGAGCTCGCCATAATCGCGCTCGTTCAGTGCCTGGTCGCGGATGGTCTCAAGATCCGGCTGGCCGACCTCGTCGAGGATGTGCTGGCAGGTGGTCTGGGCGCGCGAAAGCAAGGAGGTGAAGGCGATGTCGAATTTGATGCCCGCCGCCTTCAGCCGCTTGCCGGCGTCCTTGGCTTCCGCATGGCCGAGCTCGGTCAGGCCCGGATCACGCCATCCCGTAAAAAGGTTCTTGAGATTCCATTCGCTCTGGCCGTGGCGGACGAGGACGAGGGTGCGGGACATGTTATGATGCTCCATGATCTAAGATACTGAAAATGTTTAATGAGGGCGGGACAGTACCCCCCTCTGCCCTACCGGGCATCTCCCCCCTCAAGGGGGGAGATTGGCTGACACGACGCTCTGCCTCCATTGTCCGACGTTTGCGATTGGCGCCGAGCGTTGATGAAGGCGTAATCTCCCCCTTGAGGGGGAGATGTCCGGCAGGACAGAGGGGGGTGCCTCGCGCTGCCGACCAAACACGAAGCGCCCTAATCATCAAGACCAAGCACATCGTGCATCGAATAAAGCCCCGGCTTGCGCCCGCGCGCCCAGACTGCGGCCTTCACCGCGCCGCGCGCGAAGATGGTGCGGTCCTCTGCGTGGTGCGAAAGCGTGATGCGCTCGCCCGTGCCGGCGAGGATGACCGAGTGGTCGCCGATGACCGAGCCGCCGCGCAAGGTGGCGAAGCCGATCGTGCCGTTCTCGCGCGGCCCGGTATGGCCGTCGCGCACCCGCACGCTCTCTTCCGCCAGGTCGATGCCGCGCCCTGTTGCCGCCGCCTCGCCGAGGAGAAGCGCCGTGCCGGAAGGCGCGTCGACCTTGTGCTTATGGTGCATTTCCAGGATTTCGATATCGAAATCGTCGGGACCCAGCGCCTTCGCAGCCTTCTCCACCAGGACCGAGAGAAGGTTGACGCCGAGGCTCATATTGCCCGATTTGACGATGATCGCATGGCGCGCCGCGGCGCGGATCTTCTCGTCGTCTTCGGGCGAGCAGCCCGTGGTGCCGATGACATGGACAATGCGCGCCTGCGCCGAAAGCATGGCGAATTCGACTGTCGCGGCCGGCGAGGTAAAGTCGAGCACGCCTTCTGCGGCCGCGAAGACGGGCAGGGGATCGTCGGTGATCGTGACGCCGAGCGTGCCGACCCCCGCCACTTCGCCCGCATCGCGGCCGATGAGCGGCGAGCCGGGACGCTCGATCGCGCCGGCGAGCTGCGCACCGTCGACGCCCTGGATGGTGCGGATCAGCGTCTGGCCCATGCGCCCGCCGGCGCCGACCACCACCAGCCTCATATCCGATGTCGGGGTTTCCACTTCGCTCATGCCTTGCTTCCCGCTTTTCCGCGCTGTTTGGTTGGGGCTTTCGAAGCCTTTTCGCCTGTTTCCCCTATCTCGTCCACAATGAGGTCGTCCACCACCTGCCAGTCGGCGCCGCCCTGCAGCTTGTGGAAACGGGTATAGATGCTGTTCGGATCGGCGATCAGCGTCTCGTGGCGGCCTTCCTCGACGACGCGCCCCGCCTCCATCACGACGATATGATCGGCATTGACGATGGTCGAAAGGCGATGCGCGATGACTATGGTGGTACGCCCCTGCATGATGCTGTCGAGCGCCTGCTGCACGCGCTTTTCCGATTCATTGTCGAGCGCCGAGGTCGCCTCGTCGAGAAGCAGGATCGGCGCGTTGCGCACGATGGCGCGGGCGATCGAGAGGCGCTGGCGCTGCCCGCCGGAGAGCGTCACGCCGTTTTCGCCGACGGGCGTGTCATAGCCTTCCGGCTGCTGCAGGATGAACTCATGCGCATGGGCGAGCTCCGCCGCGGCGACAATCTCCTCCATCGTGGCATCGGGCCGCCCGTAGCGGATATTGTCGGCGATCGTGCCCTCGAAGAGATAGGGCTGCTGCGAGACATAGGCGATCGACTGGCGCAGCGACTGGTTGGTCACCCCCGCGATATCCTGACCGTCGATCAGGATGCGCCCCTTCTCCAGATCGTAGAATCGCTGCACCAGCGCGATCAGCGTCGATTTGCCGGCACCCGATGCGCCGATGATCGCGGTCGTCTTGCCGGCTGCCGCGACGAAGTTGACGCCGTGGAGCACGGGCGCGACATCGGAATAGGAGAAATGAACGTCCTCGAAGCGGATTTCGCCCTTCTCGACATGGAGCGGCACGGCGTCGGTCCTGTCGCTCTGCTTCGGCTCGATATCGAGGATTTCATAGATCATGCGCGCATTGACCAGCGAGCGCTCCAGCCCGACCTGCAGGCGGGCGAGGCGGCGCGCCGGATCATAGGCGAGAAGCAGCGCCGTGATGAAGGCGAACATCGCGCCGGGCGGCTGCTGGGTCAGAAGCGCGCGATAGCCGCCATAGGCGAGAACGCCCGCCACCGCGAAGCCAGCGAGGATTTCGGAAATGGGCGTGATGCGCTCGGAAACCTTGGCGATCTTGTTGCTGCGCCCTTCCGCCTGTCCGATCAACTTACCGATCTTGGCGCGCAGCTGGTCCTCCATGGTGAAGGCTTTGACGATGGCGATCCCCTGCACGGATTCCTGCATCGCGCCCAGGAGATGCGAGTTCAGATGCACCACCTCGCGCGTCACCGAGCGGATGCGGCGTGAGATATAGGCGACGGCCAGGATGAGCGGCGGCCCGATCAGAAAAACCACGGCGGAGAGAACCGGGTCCATGTAGAACATCGTGCCGATGAGGCCGACGAGGGAGATCATGTCGCGGGCGATCGACGAGATCGTCATGTTGAGCAGATCGCGTATGCCCGAAACATTCTGATTGATCTGCGCCGCGAGATGGCCGGAGCGCGTATCGTTGTAGAAATTGAGCCCGAGTTTCATCAGATGGTTGAACATGCGCTTTTGGTAGCGCGCCACCAGATTGTTGCCTATCTTGGCAAGCTCCACCGCCTGTATATAGCCCGAAAGCCCGCGCAGGATGAACACGCCGAGGATCGCACCGCAGATGATCCAGACCCAGCCGAGCTGCTGCTCGTAGAAGATCTTGTCGATCATCGGCTTCATCAGATAGGCGAGCACGCCATTCGATGCGCCGACCACCAGCGAGGCCGCAACCGCGACGATGTAGTTCTGCTTATATTCGCGCAAATTCTCCGACATCATACGCCGAATGATGCGAGTCGCCTCGGAAGGGTCGATTTTCTTCTTCTTGGCCTTGCCTATGCTCACGGTCAGGATAGTCCCAGAGCATGATCCCGAAAGTTGCGGACTTTTGGATAAGATCATGCGGCTTGAAATGTTTTTCTGAGCGTCCCTATAGCCCGATTGCGCCGCCTTGCCTATCCCAGGCGGGAATTCCCCCTCATCCCACCGCGCGGAACGTACGGTCGGATGAGGGTATTCAGCTAAACGGCATCCGGCCCTTCTCTCACCCCTCTTTGCGCCAGCGCCGGCCTTCGGTCGGCACGCCGAAGCGCATCGGCGTGCGGGCATAGGCCGAAAGCCCACTCAAGGCGGCCAGCGGGTGGGTGATGACATAGACCGGGATAGTCTTCATGATCTCCTCATGCGGCGCCTTGTCCTCGAATGCCTCGCGGAACGAGGCGTCCTGCAGCGCGGGGATGATGCGCTGCACGATGCCGCCGGCGAGATAGATCCCGCCATGGGCCATGAAGGTGAGGGCGAAATCGCCCGCAAGCCGCCCGAGATAGACGACGAAGAGTTCCAGCGTCTCCTTGGCTTCCCTGGACGAGCCGTCCAGCGCCGCGCCGGTGATCTCGGCCGGCGTTTCCAGCGCCGGTTCGACGCCGTTCGCCTTGCAGACGGCGCGGTAGATGTTCTGCAGGCCACGCCCGCACAGGAGCTGCTCGGCCGAGATGCGTCCCTTGATGCGTTCCAGATGCGGAAATATCTCGAAATCGCGCTCCGTCCGCGGGCCGAGATCGACATGCCCGCCTTCGCCCGGCACCGGCACCCAGGTCTGGCGGGTGCGGATCAGCCCGGCGACGCCCAGCCCCGTGCCCGGTCCGAGCACGACGCGGCTGCCGTTCGGCTCGCTCTCGCCGCCGCCGATCTTTTCCAGATATTCGCTTTCCAGCGAGGCGACGGCCAGCGCCTGTGCCTCAAAATCGTTGAGGACGGTGATGTCTTCCAGCCCCAGCGTCTCCATCATCTGCTTCGGCTTCACCACCCAGGGGCAGTTGGTCAGGTCGATCTCGTCGCCGTCCACCGGTCCGGCGATCGCCAGCACCGCCGAGCGGGGCTGGATCGAGGTATGGTCGAGGACGGCGCTCTGGATGGCATCGTCGATCGTCGCATAGTCCGCCGTTTGCAGGATCGGGAACTGCTTCGGCTCGGCATAGGAATCGACGAGGATGGCGAAGCGTGCATTGGTGCCGCCGATATCACCGACAAGAACCGGGAAATGCAGGAGGCTTTCGGTATCGATGCTGGAGATCATTGTCATTTCCCGTTCTGCTCCGGATGATCAGTTCGTGTTCTTGCCGGAATTTCCCTATTTTTCATCTGCCAGCTTCTCAACCAGCATTTCGGCCGTAGCACGGTTGAGTGCCATCGGTATGTCATAGACGCTGCCGAGCCGCGTTAGCGCCTTGACGTCCACATCATGCGGCATCGGCGACAGCGGATCGATGAAGAAGATCATCGCCTGGACCTCGCCCTCGGCGATCATCGCGCCGATCTGCTGGTCGCCGCCGAGCGGCCCGCTCTTGACCCGCCTGACGGAAAGCGAGGGACAGGCCTCCTGCACGAGCCCGCCGGTGGTGCCGGTCGAGACGATCTCGTATCGCGACAGCCGGCTTTCATGGGCGCGGGCGAAGGCGACCATGTCGTCCTTCTTCTGGTCATGCGCGATCAGGGCTAGGCGTAATGGCTTCGGCATGAGAAATCCATATCCGGAAAGCTTCTAAATCGATTGAAGCCTATAGCGAAACCATCCCCGCCTGAAAAGGGCCGATCGCGATTTACCCCCTGTCGTGCTTATCGAGGCTGTCAGTTCCGTGGCCGCGGAACGGGCAGCGGAATGCTCGCGGGCGGTGTCGGCGCGGCGAAAGCCGCTGCCGGAACAGCCGGAGCGGCATCGGGAAGCGCCGCCGCGGCGGTGCCGGCGTTGCCGAGACCAAACGTCACATCCGCGATGGAGGCGGGCGCCGGCTCGTTCAATATGCGCGCGCAGGCCGGCGGCAGGTCCGACAGCATCATCGGCTTCTTGGGTTTTGGCGGCTTCGCCGGCTTGGCGGGCTTGGCCGGTTTCCACGGCTCGTCCGTGAACCACCAGGCCAGCGCGGCGCCGCAGCCGTCGTCATTCCGGTTGATCGGCTCCTGCGGCTTGCAGCCGGGCGAGCCCGGCTGGCACGACATGCGGATGTGGAAATGATAATGATGACCCCAGTAGGGACGGACCTTGGCCATCCAGCCGCGATCGCCGGTAACGGTGTCGCAGAGCTTTTTCTTGATGCCGGGATGGACGAAGATGCGCTCGACTTCCGGATAGCCCGCCGCACGCTTCAATAATGCCGCATGGGCGGGGGTCCAGATATTGGGGTCGACATAAAGCGAATCCCCCTTCAGCATCGAGATGGCGCTGACATTTTCGCGCTCTTCGCTCGTGAGGCGGCGGTTCGGCATCGGCGTCAGCCAGACATCGGCGTCGAGGCCGATCTGGTGTGAGGCGTGGCCCGTCAGCATCGGCCCGCCGCGCGGCTGCGAGATATCGCCGACGAGCAGGCCGGGCCATCCATCCTGCGCCGCCTCGCGCGAAAGCCTTTCGAGGAGCGCGATCATCCTGGGGTGGCCCCAGCGCCGGTTGCGCGACAGGCGCATCACCTGCCAGTTCGGCCCGTCCACGGGAATGGCGATGCCCCCTGCAAGGCAGCCCTTGGAATAAAAACCCACCGATTCCGGTTGGGCCACGGCAGGCAGTTTCTGGCCGCCGAAGGCCTGCTTCGCGGGTTGATCGGCCAGCGCATGGCTGGCACTTGTCACTTCCAGTGCGGTCGCCGCGCAGAGAAGGGCGGCGAGCCCGATGCGGCTGAGGCGTTTTGCAGACATCGGCGGTTTCCCCCGTTTGGGCCTGGAATACGACCCGGAAATACGCAGTTTTCGAAAAAATCTGCCCGAATCTGTCCTGATCTCGATGGCATTATGATGGCGGCGGAGATTCGCGGCAAGTTTCCGTGCCGGAGGGGGTGAAAACAGGCGAAGCCGAGGCTAGCCCCTATTTCCCCGCCAGCTGCCCTCCCGCCACAGCGCGGTGAGGCCGTGCCGGTATGTCGGGTAGCGGAACTGATAGCCGAGTTTCTTGATCTTCGCGTTGGAGACCCGCTTGTTCTCGCCATAGAAGGAACGCGCCATCGGCGAGAGATCGGCTGTCTCGAACGGGATCTCCGCCGGCGGCTCGACGCCCATGATTTCGGCCGCGCAGGCCACCACATCCTGCGGCGGGGCCGGTTCGTCATCGGTGATATTGTAGATGCCGTCGACGCTGCGCGATGCGAGAAGCGCCAGGCTCCCGGCGATATCGTCCACATGGATGCGGTTGAACACTTGGCCCGCCTTGGCGAGCCGCCGCGCCGTGCCGTTCTGCAGATTGACGAACGGATTGCGCCCCGGTCCGTAAATGCCGGCAAGCCGCAGGATCGCCAGCGGCACACCGTGGATGTTGGCAAGGTCCCGCCAGCTGCGTTCAGCCGCCAGCCGCTCGATGGAGCGCGCCGCGACGGGATTAGGCGCTGTTTCCTCGTCCACCCATTCACCGCCATGGTCGCCATAGACGCCGACGGTCGAGAGATAGCCGATCCATTCGAGCGCGGGGGCCGTGTCGCGCAGCATGTCTCCGAAAAGCGCAAGAACCGGATCGCCTCCCGCTGCAGGCGAGATGGAAATGACGAGATGTGTCGTCCGGCTCAGTTCCTCGGCGATTTCGGTAGGCGCCGATACCCCGTCGAAAAGGAAGGGAGCGATGCCGGCCCGTGCGAGCGCGGTGAAATGGTCGAGGCTCCGGGTCGTTCCGGCGATCCGGTCCGCGGTTTCACCGATTTCGCGCGCCGCGGCCTGCCCGCAATAGCCCGCGCCGAAGATGAAAAAATGCATTCTATCGCTCTCCCACCGGATCTTGCCGTTCCGCCATCCGCCATTCGGCGAGGACCGTATCATCTGTTTCCGATGCCGTCAGTGCTTTGCGCAATTTTCTGAAAATTCGCGGTTCTGCCAATTGGCCGAGCGCCCAGACGGCGGTGCCGCGCACCAGCGGCGATGGGTCGTCAAGGAGTTGCTCCACCTGTGAAAGCAGGTTCTGATCGCCCGAGTTACCCGCCGCAATCAGCACATTGCGCAGGAAGCGGTCGCGCCCGATCCGCTTCACCGGCGAACCGGAAAAGAGGGTGCGGAAGGCCGCGTCGTCCAGCGCAAGAAGCGCTTCAAGTTTCGGCGCTTTCAGGTCGTCGCGCGCCCTAAGCTTCGCCTCATGCGCTTCTTCGGCGAATTTGTTCCAGGGACAGACGGCAAGGCAATCGTCGCAGCCATAGATGCGGTTGCCCAGCGCCTTGCGGAACTCATGCGCGATCGGCCCCTTGTGCTCGACGGTGAGATAGGAGATGCAGCGTCTGGCATCGAGCCGGTAGGGCGCGGGAAAGGCATTCGTCGGGCAGATGTCGAGGCAGGCCCGGCAGGAGCCGCAATGATCCGTCTCCGGTTCGTCGGGCGCAATTTCCGCGGTGGTGAAGATCGAGCCGAGGAAGAGCCATGAGCCGAACTCGCGGCTCACCAGATTGGTGTGCTTGCCTTGCCAGCCTATGCCGGCCGCCGCCGCGAGCGGCTTTTCCATGACAGGCGCGGTATCGACGAAGACCTTGACGTCGCTTCCGGCCCGCGCGGCGAAGCGGCCGGCGATCTGCTTGAGCTTGCCCTTGATGATGTCGTGATAGTCGCGGTTCTGCGCATAGACGGAGATGGCGGCGCGGTCTCTGCGATTCAGCACCGCCAGCGGGTCGTCTTCCGGGCCATAGTTCATCGCCAGCATGATGACGGAGCGAACCTCCGGCCACAGCGCGCCCGGGCTCGCGCGCCGCTCGGCGGTCTCCTCCATCCATTCCATCGTGCCGTGGTGCTTGTCGGTGATATATTGGCGCAGCCGCTCGCCCGCCTGCGGTATCGCATCCGGGGTGGTGACCGCCATCAGGTCAAAGCCTTCGGCCCTTGCCTCCTCGGCGAGGAAGCGCTTGAGCCTTTCGTTATTGGAGCGTTTCATCTTTATTATATGGAAGCGCTCGCGGGGGATTTCCCCCCTCTGTCCTGCCGGGCATCTCCCACTCCCTCCCACCGTCATCCTCGGGTAAAGCCCGAGGATGAGGAAAAGATGTGGGGGAGATGCCCGGCAGGACAGAGGGGGGTGGATAGCGCTTCCATCAAACGACTGCCCCTCTAAAAATCGAGATCGCCATAATGTGCGACCGGGGAAAGCCCGCGCACCCGGTCCGAAAGCAGCGGGCGGAAGGAGGGGCGGGATTTCACGCGGCTGTACCAGTCGCGCGCCGCCGGGTGATCCGCCCATTCGATCTCGCCGAGATAATCGAGGATGGAGATCGCCGCCGCCGCCGCCATATCGGCATAGCTCGGCTGCGCGCCGCCCAGCCAGTCGCGCGTCGCCGCCAGCCAGTCCACATATTTCATGTGCTGGCGGATATTGCTGCGTGCGGCGCGGATGGCGGTCGAATCCGGCGAGCTGCCTCCCTGTTCCGCCGCCATCTGCAATTTGAAGACGCGTTCGCGTGCGATATGGCGCGTCACCTCATTGTCGAGCTTGCCGAGGAACCAGTCGACCAGCCGGCGCACCTCGGCGCGCTCGATCGGGCTTTCCGGCAGGAGCCGGCGGTTGCGCTTCAAAGCGCCGCGCGTCTCGTCCAGATATTCGGCGATCACCGTCGGCCCGACGATCGGCACGTCGTTTTCCGCAAGCAATACCGGCAAGGTGCCCGCCGGGTTGAGCGCCAGGAACTCCTTGCGCCGCGCCCATGGCTTTTCCTCGATCAGTTCGGCCTCGACGCCGTATTCGTTGAGGATCAGCCGCGCATAGCGCGAGCCGGTGGACATGGGATGATGAAAAAGCGTCAGCATGGTCGAGCGCGATAAGGTCTTTCGAGCTGGAGCGTTAAAGCCGGGCTGGCATTTCGTCGGTCGGCGGCGTATTCCTTCCGCTGTCTGATTCCCGGCCAGTCCCTGTCGGTCAAACCTATAGGGGCAACGGGTGCGGGAAACAAGCGATCCCTGGCGGCTCGAATTCCGCCGCTGCCAATCTGCCGCATTCCCATCGCAACCCTTGTCAGCGAAGGTTCCCCCTGCATGGATATGAAGACCCTCTTTGATGCCCTGATCCTGGGCCTGCTCGAAGGCTTGACCGAGTTCATCCCCGTTTCCTCGACGGGGCACCTGCTCCTGGCCGGCCATTTCCTGGGGTTTCAGTCGACAGGCAAGACATTCGAGGTGCTGATCCAGCTGGGTGCCATCCTCGCAATCCTCAGCGTCTATTTCGGCAAGCTCTGGAAGATGCTCCTTGCCCTGCCGCATGATCCGCGCACCAGGCGCTTCGTCCTCGGCATCCTCATCGCCTTCCTGCCAGCCGCCATCATTGGCGCGATGGCGCATGGCTTCATCAAGTCCGTGCTGTTCGAAACGCCGATGCTCGTCTGCATCATGCTGATCCTTGGCGGCTTCATCCTGCTCTATGTCGATCGCCTCGACTTGAAGCCGCGCTATCACGATGTGATGGATTATCCCCTGTCGCTCTGCCTGAAGATCGGCTTCGTCCAGTGCCTGGCGATGATCCCCGGCGTATCGCGCTCGGGCTCGACCATCGTCGGCGCGCTTCTGATGGGCGCCGACAAGCGCTCGGCGGCGGAGTTCTCCTTCTTCCTCGCCATGCCCACCATGGCCGGCGCCTTCGCCTACGACCTCTTCAAGAACCGCCATATCCTGAGCTTCGATGATGCGACGGTTATCTTCACCGGCTTCGTCATGGCCTTCATCGCCGGCGTCTTCGTCGTGCGCTATCTTCTGGACTATGTCTCGCGCCATGGCTTCGCGCTTTTCGCCTGGTGGCGGCTGATCGTCGGCGCTGCCGGCCTTGCGGCGCTGCTCGTCTGGGGATGAGGAGCGGTCCGCTTAGCGACGAACGCCCGGAGCCGTAGCGGACCGGGCAGCAAAAAGGGGCCTTGCGGCCCCTTCTTCATTTCAGATGCGGCGCCTGGCCTCAGGCCATACCCTTCTTCGTGAACTGGCCCTGTTCGCGGAAGCGCCAGAGATAGCTGGGCAGCACGGCGTCGGTCGCCGTCGGGCGAATGCCGATGCCCTCGAGCGTGCGGCCATCTTTCTTCGCCTCGTCCGAAACCACATTGTCGTGCTGCAGCTGCGTGACCTGGTCGCGCGTGATAACCGGCTTCGGCAGCAGGCCGGCGACCGCGCCGATGATCCGCGCCGCGAACCAGGGGATCGGCACCAGCGTGCGCTTGCGGTCGATCACGTCGAGCATCTCCTCCATGCAGCGGCGGAAGCTCATCACCTCCGGGCCGCCGAGCTCATAGATCTTGCCGCGCTCGACCGTTCCGTCCACCGTGCGCGCGAAGATTTCCGCCACGTCGCCGACATAGACCGGCTGGAACTTCGTGTGACCGCCGCCGATCAGCGGCAGGAAGGGCGAGAAGCGCGCCATATTGGCGAATTTGTTGAAGAAGCCGTCCTCCGGCCCGAAGATGATCGACGGGCGCAGGATAATGGCGTCGGGCAGCACCTCGTGCACGGCCTTCTCCCCCTCGGCCTTGGTGCGGGCATAGCCGGAAGCAGAATGCGGGTCGGCGCCGATCGCCGACATATGGGTCAGCGGGATGCCCTCCGCCCGCGCGGCTTCCGCGACCGCGCGCGCGCCGAAGGCCTGCACCGCGTTGAAGCGCTGGCCGCCGCCTTCATAGAGGATGCCGACCAGGTTGATCACATGATCCGCGCCCTTGATCGCCCGGTCGATCGACCAGCGATAGCGCAGATTGGCCTGCACGGTCTGGATCTGGCCCATATTGCCGAGCGGCTGCAGATAGGGCGCCAGCGTCGGCCGGCGCACCGCGACGCGCACCCGGTATCCGCGCTGGGCGAGCGCCGCCACCACATGGCGGCCGACGAAGCCCGAACCGCCGAACACGGTGACGAGCTTCGGTTTGTTGAGAATCCCCGTTTTCTCGACGGCCATGGCAATCTCCTGCAAACTTATGTTTTGCCGGTGGTGTAATGGGTTTTTGCGCGGGCGGAAAGAGGCATGATGATGCAGGGGGCATTCCGCGCGCGCAAGGGCATCCTGAATATCAATATATCCTCTTTGCCTTTTCGCGCCCGCCTGCTAAATCGCGCGCATGAGCACACCATTGGACCATATCCGCAATTTTTCCATCGTCGCCCATATCGACCACGGGAAATCCACCCTTGCCGACCGCCTCATCCAGATGACCGGCGGGCTGGATACGCGCGAGATGAAGGATCAGGTGCTCGACTCGATGGATATCGAGCGCGAGCGCGGCATCACCATCAAGGCCCAGACCGTCCGCCTCCACTACAAGGCGAAGAACGGCGAGGACTATGTGCTGAACCTGATCGACACCCCCGGCCATGTCGACTTCGCCTATGAGGTCTCCCGCTCGCTCGCCGCCTGCGAGGGCTCGCTGCTGGTCGTCGACGCCTCCCAGGGCGTTGAGGCGCAGACGCTCGCCAATGTCTATCAGGCGATCGACAACAATCACGAGCTCGTCGTCGTCCTCAATAAAGTCGATCTGCCCGCCGCCGAGCCCGAGCGCGTCCAGCAGCAGATCGAGGAAGTCATCGGCATCGACGCTTCCGAAGCGGTGATGATCTCCGCCAAGACCGGCCTCGGCGTCGAGAATGTGCTGGAGGCGATCGTCGAGAAGCTGCCGCCGCCGCGCGAGGGCGACCGCAGCGCGCCTCTGAAGGCCATGCTGGTCGACAGCTGGTATGATGCCTATCTCGGCGTCATCGTGCTGGTGCGCGTCATCGACGGCGTGCTGAAGAAGGGCCAGACCATCCGCATGATGGGCACGGGCGCGAAATATCCGGTGGAGCGCACCGGCGTCTTCACGCCGAAGATGGTCAACGTCAACGAACTCGGCCCCGGCGAATTGGGCTTCATCACCGCTTCCATCAAGGAAGTGGCCGACACCCGCGTCGGCGACACCATCACCGAGGACCGGCGACCGACAGAGCATATGCTGTCGGGCTTCAAGCCGGCGCAGCCCGTCGTCTTCTGCGGTCTCTTCCCGGTTGATGCCGCGGATTTCGAAGATTTGCGCGCCGCCATGGGCAAGCTGCGCTTGAACGACGCCTCCTTCTCCTTCGAGATGGAGACCTCCGCCGCGCTCGGCTTCGGCTTCCGCTGCGGCTTCCTCGGCCTCCTGCATCTGGAGATCATCCAGGAGCGGCTGGAGCGCGAGTTCAATCTAGACCTCATCGCCACCGCGCCATCCGTCGTCTATCGCATGAAGATGACCGACGGCACGGTGAAGGAGCTGCACAACCCCGCCGACATGCCTGACGTGGTCAAGATATCGGCCATCGAGGAGCCGTGGATCCGCGCCACGGTTCTGACGCCGGACGATTATCTCGGCTCCATCCTGAAACTCTGCCAGGAGCGGCGCGGCATCCAGGTCGATCTCTCCTATGTCGGCCCGCGCGCCATGGTCACCTATGACCTGCCGCTCAACGAAGTGGTGTTCGATTTCTATGACCGCCTGAAGTCGATCTCCAAGGGCTACGCCTCCTTCGACTACAATCTGTCGGACTACCGCGAAGGCGATCTCGTCAAGATGTCGATCCTCGTCAATGACGAGCCGGTCGACGCGCTCTCCATGCTGGTCCACCGCTCGGCGGCGGAGAAGCGCGGCCGCGTGCTCTGCGAGAAGCTGAAGGAGCTGATCCCGCAGCACATGTTCAAGATCCCCATCCAGGCCGCCATCGGCGGCCGCATCGTCGCCCGCGAGACCATCTCGGCGCTCCGCAAGGACGTGACCGCCAAATGCTACGGCGGCGACGTCACCCGCAAGCGCAAGCTTCTGGAAAAGCAGAAGGAAGGCAAGAAGAAGATGCGCCAGTTCGGCAAGGTGGAGATCCCGCAGGAGGCGTTCATCCAGGCGCTGAAGATGGGGGATAGTTGAGGAAATTATTGAAAATTCGGGCTAAGACCAGACGGCGGCAGCCAGAGGTAGCTTGCTATCCATCAGCGGCACAGAAATCTTCACGAATAACTCGAAGCTAGCTTCGCATTTAATCGCGACGCGATACTGTTCCGAGCGCAATTCTCTTATCTGATGCGTTGGTCAAGGTGCCACCACCCTGAACCAGTCGCGCATTGTTTGGCGTATGCGGGCAATCTCTTCTTCTGAAATTGCGCTCATGTGGCAAATTGTATTGCGTAAATGGCCGATCAATCTAGCTTCTTGAACCAAGCCTTTGTCTCGAATCACTTCATCGAACGCACCCTTCCAATTTACATCTATAATCCTCAGTAACTGAGGAAGGGTCATAAGCGCTGATTTGTCCCGAGACCCAAGGGCCATCCAACTTTTTATTTCCTCCGTTTCTTCAAGTTTGGTGACCTCAGTTTGTATGTCTGCAGGAACCTTATCCCACCAACTCCCTTTGCCATTCTCAGAAAGAACTTCAGTAATTAATTCACGTAAATAGGTTTCGAATACGAAGAATAGGCGATATGCTACCGCTGCTTCAGTCGAACGTCTGACCACCTCTGGAACAAGTGGAGCGAGGTCGTAAGAAGGCGATAGGTGAAGTGAATCAGACGGAACAACGTCGTCTATTTTATCGAGAGAACGCGTCGCAGCTTTCCCCAACATAATGAACAGGGCGGCTTTAGTATCAACGTTCATTGGAATGTCTTTCGAATAGCATTAAATATATTCAAATATGTCTCCTCGTTGCCGTTAGCTGGAAGATGAATTTGAATGTTGTAGTGAAATTCTGTTCGAAGGCCTTTTGAATTCGGCTTATTTTCGTCAGTGCTGGCATTGTTCAGCGCGTCAGCTGAGGTAGCTCTCTCGGGACTGCTTGGCACAGCGGCCTCGGAATCGAAGTCAGCCAATTTAGCGAGCGAAGTGAATGTAGCCGCAATTCTGCTGGTAGCATCTGCGTCAACCCCGCCGACTTGTGAAATCAGACCTTTGAGGCGATCCGATGGAAGCTTTTGCGCTTCTTGATCTGCATCGAAGAGAGGAGCGTAAGCGCGACGCATTCCCGCAGCTATGGCTGCGGCAGGATTGTGCCCTTTGAGCAAATTATACGGCGGCAAAGGGGTTCCTGACTGGTCGATAAACCCCATATTGCGTAGGAGAGGGATTAGCTGTCTGTCATTTGTACCCTTGAGGCCAATTGTGGTCGTCAAGAAACTATGTGTAAATTTGTCTGGAATTTTCGCTCCTTTAATCCGCTCAAAAACAGTTGGAACGTTTTTGTTGCTTGCCAAATATGGAAGTGAAACGGCCATAAGCGCCCCCAATTGAATCACCAGTCTACTATGGATAAATACAGAGGCACTTCAATCCAATATCTAATAGATGTGGCGTTGGAAGTTCGGCAGATAGCGCCATGATTGCGCCGCACAGTTCTCCTACCGCCACGGCAATGAAACTCCTCTCCGCACTGATTCTCGTTGCCGCTCTCTCCGCCTGCGCCTCACCCCGGCCGGTAAGGCCGACCGCGCTTTATCCGGCGGTTGAGCCGCTGCCACCCGAGATCAAGCCTTTGACGCGGGAGCAGGAAGAGCAGATGGCGCAATAGGCGGCAAAGCGAGCGACCGCAGCCCTCCTTCCAAAAACTTATCCCGCAGATCCCACTCTCCCTTTATCCTTACCGCAGTTCTTCCCTTGGGAACGCGGCTCGGGACGGCGTTTTGCGGGGAAGGACCGGCGCCTCCGGTTCATCGCTGCCGAACGGTGGGGCTGGGGAGGCTCCGCCCAAGCGCTCCTCGCCGGCACTACGACCGGTGGCGCCGGAAACAGGCGTCGAAGCGGGGAGAGCGGCGGATATCGGGTGCAGGGGTGACAGACCTGCACGAGATGCCGCCGGCTTTTTCCGTGATTGGAAGGGGCGGAGACGAAAATCGCCGGACGGGCGATCCTGTGACCGCAGTCAAACAAACCAAAGATCGAGCGTTCGCATGACCGCCCGTCTTCCCATTCCCGGTTCGGGGTGTTCTTCTCAATGACCAGACGCGAGAGCGGGCGTGGTAACGATCCTCCGCTGCCAGCGAGGTGCCGTCAGGCGAGGAGCTTACGGGCAGCGGAAAAGAGTCCCTCTTCCCTTGCCGGCGCAATGTGCTAACACCCGATACATGACCGACAAACCACGCATCACCATCACCTATTGCACACAGTGCAGCTGGTTGCTCCGCGCTGCCTGGATGGCGCAGGAGCTGCTTTCCACCTTCGGCCAGGATCTGGGCGAAGTGGCGCTCATCCCCGGCACCGGCGGGATTTTCGAAATCCGGCTCGGCGACAAGCTGATCTGGGAGCGCAAGCGCGACGGCGGCTTTCCCGAGGCGAAAGTCTTGAAGCAGCTTGTGCGCAATATCGTCTGGCCGGAGCGCGATCTTGGCCATTCCGACGGCCACACCGCGGAAAAATAGGAACCGCCAGCCAAGCAAGGCCGGCCCCTGCCGCCACTGGCTTGGCCAGCCTACTCCTCCTCGACGACGCGCAGCCGCAATTGGCCGACCTTGTTGTCGGAGGGTTTGCTGTCGGCGATCTTCGCTTCGCCGCGGGCGGTCTGCGCCGCCACGGGCGCGTCACCGGCCGCTGCCGGCTGTTCGCCGAATTCCAGCGCCTCGATCTTCTCGCCGCGCTTCGTCACCTTCCCCGAGGAGACAAGGATGTCGTCAATGTCCTTGTTGGCCTGCATGAAATGGGTCTGCAATTTGCGCACCCGATCGTCGAGGCGCGAGACGTCCTCCATCAGCCGGATCACCTCGCCCTGGATCAGATGCGCCTGCTCGCGCATCCGCGCATCCTTCAGGACGGCCTGGATCATCTGGATCGACAGCATCAGGAGCGAGGGCGAGACGATGACGATGCGCGCCCGGTGCGCTTTTTGCACCAGCCCTTCGAAATTCTCGTGGATCTCGGCGAAGATCGATTCCGACGGCACGAACAGGAAGGCGGTGTCCTGCGTCTCGCCTTGGATCAGGTATTTCGTCGAAATGTCGCGGATATGCACCTCGATATCCCTGCGGAACTGGGCGATTGCCGCCTTCTTCGCCTCAGGCAGCTCGGCGTCGCGGATGGCGCTCCAGGCTTCCAGCGGAAATTTGGCGTCGATCACCAGCGACGGCATGCCGTTGGGCATGCGCACCAGGCAGTCCGGCCGGTTGCTGTTCGAAAGCGTCGCCTGGAATTCATAAGCGCCCTGCGGCAGGCCATCGGCGATGATCGCCTCCATGCGCGACTGGCCGAAGGCGCCGCGCGTCTGCTTGTTGGCGAGGATCGCCTGCAATTGCACCACCTGGCCGGCCAGCGCCTGGATGTTGTTCTGCGCCGTATCGATCACCGCCAGCCGCTCCTGCAGCTTGGCGAGGTTCTCGTGCGTCGACTTGCTCTGCTCGGTCATCGTCTCGCCGATGCGGCTTGTCATGCCGTCCAGCCGCTCGCGGATCGACTGGTTAAGCTCCGCCTGCCTGGCGCCGAAGACCTCGGCCATGGTCTGCATCCGGCCCTGCATCTCGGCCTGGCTTTTGAGAATGTCGGCCATGCGCATTTCGGCATCCCGGGCGCGCTCCGCCGCCTGCACCTCGGCAATGGCGCGCGCGCGGGCCGATCGCCATGCCGCGGCGAGGAAAATAAACGCGAAAAGCACGACGATGCCCGCGCCGAGAAGCAATGCTCCGCCGACGGAAACCGTGTGCACGCCGAGCTGGAACAGCGGGGCTGCGAGAAGGGTATTCGTGTCCATGATTGCAGCCTATCCGATTCGCGCCGCCAATGTGAGATCAAAACAGGAACATTTTTTATGGGAACGATTTCGGTCCATTGACGCTCGGCCCCCGAGCGATTAGGTGAAAGCCATGTCTATCAAGCCGCTTGTCATCCTTCCCGATCCCCTCCTGCGCCAGCTGTCGAAGCCGGTGGAGCGCGTCGACGATCAGTTGCGCGCCTTTGCCGACGACATGCTGGAGACGATGTATGCCGCGCCGGGCATCGGCCTTGCCGCCATCCAAGTGGGCGAGCCCCTGCGTATGCTGGTCATCGACCTCTCCAAGGAGGACGAGGAGAAGGCGCCGCATGTCTTCATCAACCCGCAGATCGTCGCCTCTTCCGAGGAGCGCAGCGCCTATGAGGAAGGCTGCCTGTCGATCCCCGATTATTATGCCGAGGTCGAGCGGCCTGCGAGCGTGCGCGTCACCTATCTCGACCGGGAAGGCAAGCCCCAGGAAATCGCCGCCGAAGGGCTGATGGCCACCTGCCTGCAGCATGAGATCGATCATCTGAACGGCGTGCTCTTCATCGATCACATCTCGAAGCTCAAGCGCGACATGGTGGTCAAGAGGTTCAAGAAGCTCGCCAAGGACCGTCCGCCGAGCCGGCTCGCGGTCTAGGGGCGCATCATGTCGCTCCGCGTCATCTTCATGGGCACGCCGGAATTTTCCGTGCCGGTGCTGGCCGCGCTCATCGGCCAGGGCCATGAGATCGCCGCCGTCTATTCGCAGCCGCCCCGTCCGGCCGGGCGCCGTGGCTTGGAGCTGACGAAATCGCCGGTGCATCAAAAGGCGGAAGAATTCGGCATCGAGGTGCGCACGCCGAAGAGCCTGAAGAGCGCCGAGCAGCAGGAGGCGTTCCGTGCATTGCAGGCCGATGTGGCGGTGGTCGTCGCCTATGGGCTGCTGCTGCCGCGCCCGATCCTCGAAGGCACCAGGCTCGGCTGCTATAACGGCCACGCCTCGCTCCTGCCGCGCTGGCGCGGCGCAGCGCCCATCCAGCGCGCGATCATGGCGGGCGACCGCGAGACCGGCATGATGGTCATGAAGATGGATGAAGGGCTAGACACCGGACCGGTCGCCATGGCCGAGAAAGTAGCGATCGCGCCCGACATGACCGCAGGCGAGCTGCACGACCGCCTGAGTATGGCAGGCGCCGACCTGATGGTGCGCGCCATGGCCGCGCTCGAGCGTGACAGCCTGACGCTGACGCCGCAGCCGGAGGAAGGCGTGACTTACGCCGCCAAGATCGACAAGACGGAAACCCGCATCGACTGGACGGGCAATGCGCGCGACATCCACAACCGCATTCGCGGATTGTCGCCCTTTCCGGGAGCGTGGTGCGAGATGGAGATCGGGGCCCCCGCCAGCGACCGTAGGGAGCTTAAAGGCGGGGCAGAAAACCATGTCCCCGCCAGCGACCGTAGGGAGCTTAAGGGCGGGGCAGGCAAACCTGAGCGGGTCAAGCTGCTGAAATCCACGTTGGCAGAAGGGCAGGGAACGCCCGGCGCGCTCCTTACGGGCGACGGTCTGACAGTCGCCTGCGGCGAGGGCGCAGTAAAGCTCACGCTGTTGCAGAAGGCCGGCGGAAAGCCGCTTCCCGCTGCTGAGTTTCTGCGTGGAGCGCCGGTGACGCGGGTTTTCTGATGCGCGCGGCTTTACGATCTGTCACCCCCCTCTGGCCTGCCGGCCATCTCCCCCTCAAGGGGGGAGATTACGCTTTCATAGACCTACCGCACCAACTCCAGACGTTGCAGAATGAGCGCCATGGGCCATGTCAGCCAATCTCCTCCCGTGTGGCGGAGATGGCCGGCAGGCCAGAGGGGGGTGCTGGCGCAACGCTTCCCCTAGAATGGCACTAACATGCCCCGCTACAAGCTTACCATCGAATATGATGGCACGCCCTATGCCGGCTGGCAGCGCCAGGAAAATGGCCATACCGTCCAGGCGGCGATCGAGCAGGCGATCCGCAAGTTTTGCGGCGAGAACGTCACGCTGGGAGCAGCGGGGCGCACTGATGCCGGCGTTCATGCGCTGGCGCAGGTTGCCCATGTGGACCTGACGAAGGACTGGGGCGCCGCCAAGGTGCGCGATGCGCTGAACGCCCATCTGGTAATGGCCGATGAGCGGGTGGTGATCTTGAATGTCGAGCGCGTGCCGGACAGTTTCGATGCACGGTTCTCCGCCACTGCGCGCCATTATCTCTACCGCATCGTCAACCGCCGCCCGCCCATAGCCGTTGAGGCGAACCGCGCCTGGTGGGTGTCGAAGCCGCTCGATGTCGAGGCGATGCATGCGGCCGCGCAGCGGCTCCTCGGCCAGCATGATTTCACCACCTTCCGCGCCTCGCAATGCCAGGCGAAAAGCCCGGTCAAGACGCTGGACCGGCTGGATGTCACGCGCAGGGGCGAGCTCGTCGAGATCCGCGCCTCGGCCCGTTCCTTCCTGCACAATCAGGTGCGCTCGCTCGCCGGCAGCCTGATGGAAGTCGGCGTCGGCCGCTGGAAGGCGGATGATCTCGTTGCCGCGCTCGAAGCACGCGACCGCGCGGCCTGCGGGCAGGTCGCGCCGCCCTACGGGCTGTACCTGATCGGGGTCGATTACGAGCCGTTTTAACGCCCCCTCCGTCATCCTCGGGACAAGCCGGAGGATGACGGTGTGGTATTCACCGACGCAGCAACGTGCTGTCGGACGGGCCGGGATAATCGATGCCGAGCAGGTGCTGCAGCATCAGCGTGATGAAGATCGATCCGATGAAGAGCACGACGTAGAAGGGCAGCGCGAATGTGTGCGGCCTTTGCAGCGCCACCTGCGTCAGCCGGTAGGAAAAGACGATCGACAGGCCGAACAGGATGATCGAGACCAGCGCCATGATCTCCTGCGGCGCGGGAAAGAACAGCCGCAGCAGCGTTGCGGGAACGAACAGCCAGGCGATCAGCGCCGTCCCCCAGTTGGATGCGATCACATAGGGCGCGAAGCGACGGGAGATGCCGATGCGCCTGGCGAGAAGGCCGATGGCGACGATCGGCAGCACCCAGGAGATCATGTCCACCATCGCGGTGCGGATGACGATGCTGAGCCGCAGCGCCGCCTCGTCGTCGCCCCGGGCGAGATCCGCCGCATAGGCGACCCACCCGGCGAAGAGCGGCGGGATGGCCACCACCATCGCGTAAAACGACTGCCAGAACCCCTCGGCCGATATGTCGAGATGGATGAGACCATCCGGCCGCCCGCGCATCATGCGCCAGCTTCCGTAGAGATAGCGATGGATGTCGTCGAGCGTTGGCATGGAAGCGCTACCCAAAAAAATCCGCCAGGAAACGTTGATAGATTCTGGTCAGCATTTCCAGATCGGGCAATGCGGCACGTTCGTCGACCATGTGCATGGTCTGCCCCACCAGCCCGAACTCCACCACCGGGCAGTAATCCTTGATGAAACGGGCATCCGACGTGCCGCCGGAGGTGGAAAGCTGCGGCTTTCGCCCCGTCACGGCCTCGATCGAGGCGCTGAGCGTGCCGATCAGCTTCTCGTCGCGGGTGAGAAAAACCGGGCTTGGCCGGTCGCGCCAGAGAAGCTCGTAATTGATCGCCGTCTCGCGGCCCGGCCGCAGCTTGGTGATAGCCGCCGCCCGGTCGAGACGATTATGGATTTCCGCCATGATCGTCTCCTCCGTCCAGCTGTCGTTGAATCGGATGTTGAAGGCCGCCGTCGCCTTCGCCGGGATGACGTTGGTCGCCGGATTGCCGACGTCGATGGTCGTCACCTCTAGATTGCTCGGCTGGAAATCCTTGGTGCCCTGGTCGAGAGCCGGATCGAGCAGCGCCTCGACCAGCGTGACAAGCCCGCGCACCGGATTTTCGGCAAGATGCGGATAGGCGGCGTGCCCCTGCACGCCATGCACGACAAGGGTGCCGGACACCGAGCCGCGCCGGCCGATCTTGATCATGTCGCCGAGCCGTTCCGGATTGGTCGGCTCGCCGACCACAGCCGCATCCCAGTGCTCGCCCTTGGCTTTTGCCCATTCGAGCAGCTTCACCGTCCCGTTGATCGCCGGCCCCTCCTCGTCGCCGGTGATGAGGAAGGAAATGTTGCCTTTGACCGGACCGTGCTCCGCCACATGGCGCGCGACCGCCGCGGCGAAGCAGGCGATGCCGCCTTTCATGTCGACGGCGCCGCGCCCGTAGATTTCGCCATTGTCGATGGTGGCCGAGAAGGGCGGATGCTTCCAGGCGCTTTCGTCGCCCGGCGGCACGACATCGGTGTGGCCCGCGAACATCAGATGCGGCCCGTTGCCCGAAAGCCTGGCATAGAGGTTCTCGATATCGGGCGTGCCGCTGTCCGAGAAGACCGGCCGCTCGATGGAAAAGCCAAGCGGTTTCAGCATGTTGGCGAGCGCGGTCAGCGCCCCGCCTTCGGCCGGCGTCACCGAGGGGCAGCGGATGAGGAGGGCGAGATTTTCGACGGGATCGATGGGCAATGTCATGGCTTGATTGTCATTACAGGAGTTGCAAGAGGGCTGCACCAGCTATTTTAATCGGATCGTGGAAAAGGCTGCTTACCGCTTAGTTCGTATCACCGAGATATGAACCGACATATAAATTTAACTTGACCTCGCTGTGACTGACATCGTTAGTTAACGGCACATTGCCGAAGAAGCCCGGCAAACGGGCCACGTCTGATAACGGTAAAGGGGAACGAACGATGCGCAGATTTGCGATCGTGGCGTCAGTGGCGACTGTGCTCGCCGGTTCAGTGGGTATTGCGGAAGCGGCGCAGCGGCTTTCCGCCGGTGGTTTGACCAGCATTCCTTACGGCCACATGGAATTCTGTCAGCGCAACCGCGGCCAGTGCGGGGCGCATCGCGTTCTGCCGCCGATCGCTTTGACCAGTGCGCGCTGGAAGACGATCGAGCGGGTCAATCGCTCGGTCAATGCAGCCGTCAAGCCGAAATCGGATCTCGAAGTCTACGGCAAGCGCGATTACTGGACGATGCCGGCCAAGGGCATGGGCGATTGCGAGGACTATGTGTTGCTGAAGCGGGCGAAGCTGCTCGCCTCCGGCTTCAGCGCTTCGCAATTGCTGATCACCATGGTCCGCAACAGCGGTGAGGCCCATATCATCCTCACGGTGAGGACGAACAAGGGCGATTTTGTTCTCGACAATCTGCGCAATGATGTCCTGCCGGTCGAAAGCACCGGCTATCATTATGTGAAGATGCAGGCGCCCAACCATTCCGGCCGCTGGGTCAGCATTGCCGGCCGCGCCGCCGAGATTGCGTCGAATTGATCGCATAGAGCGCCTCGCGGACCGGTCCGCCGGTCGGTGGACCACCGCTCCGTTCCGCCTTCCTTTCCCCGACGGGGAGAGGGCGGATTGCGATTTTCGAAAGCTGGATTCGGCGGATCATAAAGCCGAGAAATACCCGGAAAGAATCCAAAAATTCAGATGATTGTCACATAAGATATAAATCCAATCACTAAACGGGCAGCCTCATTCGACTGTGAATTGGTTCACAAAGGGGGCTGCATTGTCACTGGTTAAAAAATTTCGCGTATCGACAGCACTTTGCCTGCTGTTTAGCGCCTGTCCGGCAATCGCCATGGCGCAGGAAGCTTACCTCAACAAGGATGTTCCGGCCTATGTGGACACCGGAGCAACCAACCAGCGGGGGGATGCGCGTTATGCCACCAAGGAAACCAATGCCGCCGTCAGGCTGCTCAGCGGCTTCCTGGATATCTGGGAGCCGCGCACGCCTTTCGTGGACGCAGGCACTTCGGCGCCCGCAAATGGTGAGTTTCCCGCGGTTCCGACGACGGATTGGGACGGCATTCCCGGCAGCGCCACGGATGGCAGGATCCTCAACCAGGCCGTACACGATCACAACATCCAATATGTGATCGACGCCACGCGCAATCGCACCGCCCAGCAGGCGACCGAAGCCTATCTCGACGATCGGCGCAGCAAGGCGATCAGCATGCTGGATGGTTTCGGGCCGCTTCAGGATGCCTGGGTGAAGGGCACCAAACAATTCACCACCATCCTTGATGTTCCGGCCGATGCCACGACCGTCAAATATGATGACGGGGGTAACAACAGGGGCATCGGCAGCGACGGCAATCCCGATCTTGGACTTGCTGTCGATCTTCTGGGCCTCGTCGGCGCGGATGCCTCGACCGAGCCGGCAAAACGTTATTTCAAATATGCCCGTCCGTGGCGCTGGTCGAGCGATGTACAGGTTGTGCCCACGCTGGAGCCAGCCAAGAGCAGTACGCCGGTCACCGATGGCGGCTTCCCGAGCGGCCATACCGCCGAAGCCTGGCGCAATGCATTGACGATGGCCTATCTCGTGCCGCAACGGTTCCAGGAACTCATCACACGCGCCGTGGTGATGGGCGATAGCCGCATCCTCGCCGGCATGCACTCGCCGCTCGATGTGATCGGCGGTCGTATGCTGGGCACTGCGGCGGTGGTGTACAACCTCAATCAGGCGAGTGCTCAGGTCCTCAAGGCCCAAGCCTATGAGCAGACCCAGGCCTGGCTGAAAAAGGAAACGAATTCAACGACGGCCACTGATCTCTATGTCGCAGCCCATGCGGCTGATCTGTCGGTGGACCGTTTCGCAAGCCGCGAAGCCAATGCGGCCTATGTCGCCGCGCGCATGACCTATGGTTTTGCGCCCATTGGGGCAACGGATAAGCCGGCTTATGTGCCGAAGGGTGCGGAAGTCCTGCTGGAAACCCGTATGCCCTATCTGACGGCTGACCAGCGCCGCGCGGTGCTGGCCACCACTGCCCTGCCGTCCGGTTTGCCGGCCATGGACGATCCGGAAGGCTATGGCCGCCTCAACCTCTTCGCGGCAGCCGATGGCTATGGCGCATTCTGGCAGGATGTCACCGTCAATATGGACAAGAGCCTCGACGGCTTTAACGCCTTCGACGCCTGGCGCAACGATATCGGCGGAACCGGCAAGCTGACCAAGCAGGGAACCGGTACGCTGATGCTGACCGGGCTCAACACCTATTCCGGCGGCACGGTCGTGAGCAATGGCATGCTGGTTGGCACCAATGGCAATGCCTTCGGCACCGGCGCGATCCAGATCGATGCGGCTGGTCAGCTGGTGCTGAACACGCTCGTTGAAAGCAGCCTTGCCAACAGCATTTCCGGCACCGGCCTATTCGAGAAGCGCGGTGAGGGTGTGGTTCGCTTCACCGGTGACGGCTCGGCATTTGCCGGCACCACCAATATCGCCGCCGGCACGCTTCGGGTCGATGGCCGTCTTGGCGGCTTCATTGACGTCACGGGCGGCACGCTCGGGGGCAACGGTACCGTCGGCACGACGACGGTCGCCGCGGGCGGCACGCTGGCGCCGGGCGCAAGCATAGGTACGCTGAAAGTCGATGGCGGGCTTACCTTCGAGAAAGGCTCGATCTATCAGGTCGAGGTCAATCCCGAAGGCATCGAAAGCGACCTCGTCCAGGTCACCGGCACGGCCGACCTCAAGGGCGGCTCGGTCGCGCATATCGGCGCCAATGGCAATTATCATCTCGCCTCGACCTACACGATCCTGTCGGCGGGCACGCTCAACGGCGCGTTCGAAGGCGTGACCTCCGATTTCGCCTTCTTGACGCCGGAACTCCGTTACGACTACGGGCAGGGCACGGTCGCTCTCCAACTCAGCCGTAACGATCGCAGCTTCGCCTCCGCCGCGCGCACGCGCAACCAGATCGCCGCGGCGAACGGCATCGAGAGCATCGGGTTTGATGGGAAAAGCCCGGTCTATAGCGCCGTTGCTCAACTCCCGGACGATGGCGATCTCATCCGCGACAGCTTCGATCAGCTCTCGGGCGAAATCCATGCCTCGGTCAAATCGGCGTTGATCGAGGACAGCCGCTTCGTCCGCGATGCCGCGGCGAACCGCCTCCGCGCGGCCTTCGACGGGGTCGGCGCGGCGGCGATGCCGGTGCTCGCCTATGGGCCGGACGGGATCAAGCCCATCGCGGGCGATCAGACGCAGGGCCTCGCCGCGTGGGGCCATGCCTTCGGCTCCTGGGGCAGTTTCGATGGTGACAGCAATGCTGCCGGTCTCGACACCTCCACGGGCGGTTTCCTGATGGGCGTCGATACGGTGGTCGCCGACACCTGGCGGCTCGGCGTCATGGCGGGCTATGGACGGCTGTCGTTCGATGCGGATGGCCGTAATGCTTCCGGCTCCAGCGACAATTATCATCTGGGCCTTTATGGCGGCACGCAATGGGGCCAGCTCGGCTTCCGCTCCGGCCTAGCCTATAGCTGGCACAATATCGAGACCAGCCGTTCCGTCGCCATTCCCGGCCTGGCCGACAGCCTGAAAGGCGAATATGATGCCGGCACGTTCCAGGCGTTCGGTGAGTTCGGCTACCGCATCGATACATCAGGGGTTTCCTTCGAGCCCTTCGCCAATCTGGCCCATGTGAGCCTGCACGCGGACGGATTTGACGAAGAAGGCGGGGCAGCGGCCCTGTCGGGCGACAGCAACACGACCGATGTCACCTTCACCACGCTGGGCCTGCGCGCCTCGACCGGTTTCATGCTTGGCGGAATGCAGGCCACGGCTCGCGGAATGGCCGGCTGGCGGCATGGGTTCGGTGACACGACGCCGCTCGCCACCCAGGCCTTCGCCGGATCCGATGCCTTCACGGTTGCCGGCGCACCGATTGCCGAGGATGCGGCGATTATCGAGGCCGGTTTCGACATTGATCTGACCAATGCCGCCACGCTGGGTGTTTCCTATGAGGGGCAGTTCGGCGGTGAGGTCAAGCAGAACGGCTTTAACGCCAAGCTTCAGGTAAAGTTCTAAAGGCTTTATCCCAAATGGGCCATTCCCGGGGGAATCCGGGGATGGCTGTCATCCGGCTGTCATGAAAATGGGGCATCAAGCCCATCGTTCTCGATTATTGAACGCTCCATTAGAACACACTGTTCATATCATCCGAACAATGGTAGCCGGGTAACGATCCCGTGAGAATGTAAAAAAGCAGTAAAATACTGATTTTAAATAATTATTTTCCCGAATAGTAAGCCGGTAGCGGAATTTCAAGAACACAAATCCGTGAGCTTTTGAACATTTTCGTTATTGGCATTCCCGGCCGTCGTCTCCCATCTGAGCCGCATCGGGACGGCGATCCCTCCCACAACACCAGCCGTTCCGGGAAAGTTCAAGGAGATAGAACATGAAGAAGATCGCTCTTGCCGCTGCTGCCCTCGCTCTGAGCGCCGGCGCTGCCTTCGCCGAAAACCCGAATGTCGGTACGCCCGCTGATCTCTATGCGAATGACAGCACGCCTGTCGCCGCGCAGAAGGTCGACTATGCCGCTCCGGCTTCGATCGGCAAGTCCGTCGTCGATCAGACCAATCCGGCCGCAAACCGTTTCGGTGATGCGTCGCCTGCCAACCAGCAGTAATCCATACCGATAATGCCTATCTCCCCGGCGGATGGCGGGCAACGCTTGAAAGCGACCCGCCATCCAATGGGGTGATACGAAAGGAAGAAGAAAATGAAAAAGATCGTTCTTGCTGCCGCCGCCCTCGCTCTGAGCGCTGGCGCCGCCTTTGCCGAAAACCCGAATTTCGGCATCCCCGCCGACCTCTATGCCAACGACCATACGCCTTCCGCACATAGCCGCGTCGACTATACGCCGACCGCGAGCATCCAGCAGCGGAAAGCGCCGGAGACGACAGTCAACGCCACCAATCCGGCCGCGCACCGCTTCGGCGATGCCTCTCCGGCAAACGGCGAGTAAGATCTGAGGCGGGCAGGCAGGCCGTTCTCCAGTCCGGCTGTCCCCTGACCGTCTCGGGACTGGTACCGAAAAGCGGCGAAGCTCGGCTTCGCCGCTTTCTTGTTGTCGCGGGGGAGATGGCCGGCAGGCCAGAGGGGGGTGGAATAGCTCCGACATCCCCTCAAAGATGAAACGTTGAAATCAATCCCGCAGCAATTCGTTGATCGAGGTCTTCGAACGCGTCTTCTCGTCGACGCGCTTGACGATCACGGCGCAATAGAGGCTCGGGCCGGGTTCGCCATCGGGCAGGTTCTTGCCCGGCATGGTGCCGGCGACAACGACGGAATAGGGCGGCACCTCGCCGTAGAAGACTTCGCCCGTGGCGCGGTCGACAATCTTCGTTGATTTGCCGATGAAGACGCCCATGCCGAGGACGGCGCCTTCGCGCACGATGCAGCCTTCCACCACTTCCGAGCGCGCGCCGATGAAGCAATTGTCCTCGATGATCGTCGGTCCGGCCTGCATCGGCTCAAGCACGCCGCCGATGCCGACGCCGCCGGAAAGGTGAACGTTCTTGCCGATCTGCGCGCAGGAGCCCACCGTCGCCCAGGTGTCGACCATCGTGCCCTCGTCGACATAGGCGCCGAGATTGACGAAGGAGGGCATCAGGATGGCGTTGGGGGCGATATAGGCCGAGCGGCGCACCACGCAACTCGGCACGGCGCGGAAGCCGGCCTTCTCGAATTCATGGGCGCTCCAGCCATCGAATTTCGAAGGAACCTTGTCCCACCACACGGATTGACCCGGACCGCCCTTGATGATCTCCATCGGGTTGAGGCGAAACGACAGGAGCACGGCTTTCTTCAGCCACTGGTGGACATGCCAGTTGCCGTCAGCGCCTTTTTCTGCGACACGGGCTTCGCCGCGATCGAGCGCGGTCAACGCATGTTCGACGGCGTCGCGGACTTCGCCGCGGGTATGCGTGTTGATACCGTCGCGTTCGTCGAAGGCCTTGTCGATGATCTTTTCGAGGCTGGCGAGATCTGGCTTGGACATCGGGAAATGGCTCCTAACGGGCTGTTGACGATCCGCCGGCTAAACTCCCTGTTCCGGACCGGCGGCCGCGCTTATGTAGAAACGGCCTAAGGCTGATAAGCGAAGGCGGCAGAAGGGTCAATCGCGGGAGCGGTCCTGTGTGTCTCGAAAGCGGCGCGGCCAACGGCAGGCCGGCCGATGGAATGGCAATGGAGTAGGAAAAAGCATGGATCCGATGGAAAAGAACGGCTGGACGCCATTCCCCCATTCAGGCGAGGACATCAGGCACGCGGAGACGGTGCCCGATACGCCGCAGACCCGCGCGCCCGCCTACAAGCTTGCCTTCACCGACCAGGACTTTCTCACCCGCCGCGAACTGCGCCCGGTGCGGCTGCAGCTCGAGCTTCTGAAACCGGAGATGATCTTCGAGGACCGGGGCATAAAATCGACCGTCGTTCTCTTCGGCGGCGCCCGTATTCCGGAGCCGGGCGGTGCGGCGTGGGCCGCCAAGAACGAGACGCAGAAGAAGAACCTCGAAGCGAATTCGCGCTATTACGAGGAGGCGCGCAAATTCGCCCGCCTGTGCTCGCAATATTCCGCCTCCACCTATTACCGCGAATTCGTCATCGTCACCGGCGGCGGCCCGGGCGTCATGGAGGCGGGCAATCGCGGCGCCACCGATGTCGGTGCGCCGACCATCGGCCTCAACATCGTCCTGCCGCACGAGCAGGCGCCCAACCAGTATGTGACGCCGGATCTCTGCTTCAACTTCCACTATTTCGCCATCCGCAAGATGCATTTCCTGATGCGCGCCAAGGCTTTCGCGGTCTTTCCCGGCGGCTTCGGCACCATGGATGAGCTCTTCGAGACGATGACGCTGATCCAGACCGGCCGCATGGAGCGCGTGCCGCTGCTGATGTTCGGCAAGGATTTCTGGACGAAGGCGATCAATATCGAATATCTGGCCGAGCAGGGCACGATCTCGCCCGCCGATGTCGAGCTTCTCACCTTCGTCGATACCGCCGAGGAGGCATGGGACAAGATCAGGACGTTCTATGAGCTCTGATCGCGCCTACCCGCTTCGGTCCCGTCTTCGAGCGGTCGTGGCGGATGCACCCATGTCACCAGCACGACGGAAATAATCATCAGGAGATACCAGGAGCCGAGCTTCGACAGCGAAACCGGCGCCCAGTGCGCCGCCTGGCCGGGATAGAGCCACGCCCGCGACCAGGTGCCGATATTCTCGGCGAGCCAGATGAACAGCGCCACCAGCAGGAAGGCCAGGAGCAGCGGCATGCGGTGGCGAAAGCGGAAGACGCGATAGTGCATCATCGTCGGCCAGTAAAGGAGGGCGGTGAAGGCGAAGAGCGCCAGCCGCACATCCGGCAGATAATGATGGGCGAAGAAATTGGCGTAGATCGCCGCTGCCAGCAGCGCGGTGGCGGCGAAGGGCGGGTAGCGGTTGAGGCGGATGTCGAAGATGCGGTTGATGCGCGCCATATAGGAGCCGACCGCCGCATACATGAAGCCCGAGAAGAGCGGCACGCCGCCGATGCGCAACAGATTGTATTCAGGGTATATCCATGAGCCGGCATGGGTCTTGAAGATCTCCATCACGGTGCCGACGACATGGAAGATCAGGATGACCTTGGCTTCCGCAATGGTTTCGAGCTTGAAGATCAGCATGCCGAGCTGGATGACCAGCGCCGCGATGAACAGGAAATCGTAGCGCGCTAGCGGCATGCCGCCGGCATCGCTCCAGATGAACTTCGTCGCGATGATGAGGCCGAGCATCGCCCCGCCGAAAAGGCATGCCCAGGCCTGTTTGAGCCCGAACACCAGAAACTCGACCAGTGCGCTCGAAAACCCGTGACGCGGCATGCGGTCGAGAAGCGCATGGGCGGCCGCGTCGATGCGCGCTTCGACCGATGTGAACCGCTTTTCGGCCTGCAACTATGCGGCCCTTCCCTGCAGGATGCTTTCCAGGAATTCCGCTAGATTGTCGGTGACGTAATCCACCTGGTCCGTATATTCGGGGTCGCTTTCCCAGATTTCCGAGAAGGTTGGTTCGAAATTTTTGGGCACGATCAGCACCGTCTTCATGCCGAGCGCCTTTGGCACGACGAGGTTGCGCGCCAGGTCCTCGAACATGACTGCGTGCTGGCTGTCGACGCGGTGCAGGCCGAGGAACTTGTCATAGGTCTCGCGCGCCGGCTTCGGCGTCAGATCCGCCGCGACGATATCGAAGATGTCGTCGAAATGGTCGAGGATGCCCAATTGCCGCGCCGAGCGTTCGGCATGTCCCCGATTGCCGTTGGTGAAGATGAATTTGCGCCCCGGAAGCTGCCGGATCGCCGCCCCCAGCGCCGGATCGGGCGCGAGCCAGGAATAGTCGATGTCGTGCACCTTCTCCAGGAAATCGTCGGTATCGATCTGGTAGCGCTCCATCAGCCCTTTCAGCGTGGTGCCGTATTCCTTGTAGAACTGCTTCTGCACCTTGCGCGCTTCCTCGCGCGGCAATTGCAGGAGCTGCGCGACATAGCTCGTCATCTTCACGTCGATCTGCGAGAACAGGTTCGACGCGTGCGGGTAGAGCGTATTGTCGAGATCGAAAACCCAGTCGGTGATATGGGTGAATGCTTGGGGAGGGGGCGTGTTGATCATGGATAATGTTATGCCATGAATCGCGGCGAAAACCAGACGTCCCGCTCGCCTTACGGAACGATCAGCGTGCCGGCGCCATGCTCGGTGAAGAGTTCGAGCAGCACCGAATGCGGGGTCTTGCCGTTGAGGATCACCACGCCCTCGACGCCGCGCTTGATGGCGTCGATGCAAGTTTCGACCTTGGGGATCATGCCGCCGGAGATCGTGCCGTCCTTGATGAGCGCCTGCGCATCGGCAACGGAGAGCTCCTTGATCAGCTCCTTGTTCTTGTCGAGCACGCCTGGCACGTCGGTCAGGAACAGGAGGCGCGAGGCGGCGAGCGCCCCGGCGATCGCGCCGGCGAAGGTATCGGCGTTGATGTTATAGGTGTGGCCGTCGCGCCCCGGCGCCACCGGCGCGATGACCGGGATCATCTCCGAGCGCGCCAAAAGGTCGAGCAGCGTGCGGTCCACCTCGACCGGCTCGCCGACGAAGCCGAGATCGAGCACCTTCTCGATATTGGAATCGGGATCGATCACCGTCTTCTTGGCCTTCTCGGCGAAGACCATGTTGCCGTCCTTGCCGCACAGGCCGATCGCCCATTCGCCCTCGGCGTTGATCAGAGCGACGATCTCCTTGTTGATCGAGCCGGCAAGCACCATCTCGACTACCTCGACCGTCTTCTCGTCGGTGACGCGCAGGCCGCCCTCGAAGCGGGATTCGATGCCGAGCTTGGCGAGCATCGCCGCGATCTGCGGCCCGCCGCCATGCACGACGATCGGGTTGATGCCCGATTGCTTCAGGAGCGCGATGTCGCGTGCAAAGGCCTTCCCCAGCTCCGGATTGCCCATGGCGTGGCCGCCATATTTGACCACCACCGTCTTGTTCTCGTAGCGCTGCATGAAGGGCAGGGCGGCGGAGAGAAGCTGAGCCTGGATTGCCGGATTTTCTGAGTTGTTGGGCATGGGGATCGCGGGCTCCGCAGGAAGAGTGGGCGATTGAGGAAAGTTGCGCGGTCTCATAGCGCATGTTGCCGCCGGGGGAAACATCTGATTGAAGGGCGGGCCGGGCAATCGCAATATTTTGGATTTCCACCGCCATCATCGGCGGAGTTTGCGCGATTGTTGTTGTGCTTCGCCCCGCGCGCGGTATCGTTATGCATCAAGGGAGGCAAATCCTGGAGACGGCGCCTGACGATCTGTCCAAGCTGATTTCCCGCGTGGCCATGCGCGACCGGGCGGCTTTCGACGCGCTTTATCGTGCTACCAGCGCGAAACTTTTTGGCGTCTGCCTGCGTGTCTTAAAGGATCGCGGCGAGGCGGAAGATGCGCTTCAGGATGTCTACGTGAAGATCTGGAACAGGGCGGACCGTTTCGCAGTCACGGATTCGAGCCCGATTTCATGGCTGGTGGCGATTGCCAGGAACCACGCGATCGACCTGTTGCGCGCCCGCCGCCCCGTGGATGATATCGAGGAAGCCGGCGAGATCGCCGAGCCCTCGCCCGGACCCGAGCGCAACGCATTGGCGGCGAGCGAGGCGCGCCGGATCGACCGTTGCCTGGAGGAACTCGATCCCCCACGGGCGGATGCGGTGCGCGGCGCCTATATGAATGGAGAGAGTTACGAGGAACTGGCGAAGCGGCACGGCGTGCCCCTGAACACAATGCGCACCTGGCTGCGCCGCAGCCTCATCAAGCTGAGAGAATGCCTGCAGAGATGACGAGCGAACCCGAAGAACAGGAAAACATGCCGGAAGGCGACGATCTCGTCGCCGCCGAATATGTGCTCGGCGTTCTGGCGCATCAGGAACGTCTGGCGGCAGGCCGCCGTATCGAGACGGAGAAGGCGTTCGCGGTTCACGTCACCCGCTGGCAGAAGCATTTCGACTGCTTTTCGGACGATTATCAGCCGGTGGAGCCGCCGGCCGCGCTGAAATCGGATATCGACCGCCGTCTGTTCGGCGAGGCGCGCCAGCTGCAGACACCGTCGCTATGGTCCAGCCTCGGCTTCTGGCGCGGGATCGCCGCGGCCTCGCTGCTTCTCGCGGCCGTTGCCGCCGGTCGCGAGTTCATTCCTTTCCCGCGGCAATCATCCGGTCCGATGGTCGCCTCGCTGGAGGCTGCGGGCAGCCCCTATAAGACGATGGCCGTCTTCGACCCCAGGACGGACATGCTGCGGCTGAAGATGATGGAGGGCGAGATGCCCGCCGACCATTCGCTGGAGATCTGGCTGATCGCCGATAATGGCGAGCCGGTTTCGCTGGGGCTGATGAAGCGCGACGGCCCGACCGAGATGCCGGTAAAGCCCGCCATGGCCGCAAGGATGCGCGACGGCGTCCGGCTCTCCATCACCGCCGAGCCGATGGGCGGCTCACCGACCGGCAAGGCCACAGGCCCGGTGATGGCCTCGGGTGTCGTGCGGACGATTTAGCGGATTTTATTGATGGAGTGGAGCGTCTTCATACCCCCTCTGCCCGGCAGGGCAGAGGGGGTGATTACCGCATCAACGCCCCAAAGCCGCCCCTCACTCCCGCGTCAAAAGCACGATCGCGGCGCGTAATTCATCGAGGCCCACGCCCTTCTCGGACGAGGTCGCGATGATCTGCGGGAAGGCGGCCGCGCGCCTGGAGATCGCCTTTGCCGTTTCCTCCATCAGGCGTGGCACGCCGGCGGCCTTGATCTTATCGATCTTGGTCAAGACGATCTGGTAGGAGACGGCTGCCTTGTCGAGAAGGTCCAGCACCTCGGCGTCGTTTTTCTTGATGCCGTGGCGCGCGTCGATCAGTACATAGACGCGCTTCAGCGTCGTGCGCCCGCGCAAATAATCGAAGACGAGCCGTGTCCACGCGTCGACTTGCGCCTTCGGCGCTTCCGCGAAGCCGTAGCCCGGCATGTCCACCAGCGCCAGCGGCGGCAGGTCGCCCTTCTCGCCCGAATATCCATCAGGCACGAAATAGTTGAGCTCCTGCGTGCGGCCGGGCGTGTTCGAGGTGCGCGCCAGGGCCTTCTGGCCGACGATGGCATTGATCAGCGATGATTTGCCGACATTTGAGCGCCCCGCAAAGGCGATCTCGGGCGGACCCTCCGGTGGCAGGAATCGCATCTCCGGCACGCCGCGGATGAATATCCACCCCTTGGCGAACAGCATCCGCCCCGCCTCGATCAGTTCCGCCCGTTTCCTGTCCGCTTCGCTCACGTCGCCTGTTCCAGTTTTGTTAAGTCCAGTCCGCCGATGGCATCGATGTTCCGGGTGATCTTGTCAACCGGCCAGTTCCACCAGGCGATATCGAGGAGGCGTGAAATGACGGCTTCGTCGAAGCGCATCCTTACCACGCGAGCCGGATTGCCGGCGACGATGGCATAGGGCGGCACGTCGCGCGAGACGACCGAGCGGGTCGCAATGATCGCGCCATCGCCGATCGTCACCCCCGGCATGATCGTGGCATTCATGCCGATCCAGACGTCGTTGCCGACGACGGTATCGCCTCGAACAGTCCTGCCGAGCTTTTCCATGTCGAAAGCCGCCGCCCAGTCTCCGCCGAAAATGCCGAACGGATAGGTGGAGAAACCGTCGAGTGGATGGTTGGCGCCGTTCATGATGAAGGTCGCCCCCGCCGCGATCGCGCAGAATTTGCCGATGATCAGCCGGTCGCCGATGAAATCGAAATGATAGAGGACGCAATGTTCCTCGAAGCGCTCCGGCCCCTCCGGATCGTCGTAGTAGCTGTAATCGCCGACGATGATCGTCGGCCGCGTGACGAGGTTCTTCAGGAAGCCGCAGCGCGTGTGGCCGGGCATGGGATGGATGGTATCAGGATCTGGTGCTCGCATGGTGGGCTCCGGCAAAGGAAAAGCTTTCGGGGGAACGGAAAGCGGCCTACCCGCCACATAGACGTGGAATTGCAGACCTGAATTTAGTTGCGCATCGGGGAGCATCCTCTGTGGTGATGCGGTTTATAAAGCATTTTGCCGCAGAAACAAGAAAAGCCCCCTGGCGGGGGCTTTTCTCAAATTTTCCAGCGCTATTTCGCCGGTTTTGGCTTTGATTTGAAGAGGTCCTTCAGATTGTCCCAAAGCTCGATCTTGGCGCCTTGCCGCTTCATGATGACACCCTGCTGGATGATCGACAGCGTGTTGTTCCACGCCCAGTAGATGACCAGCCCCGCCGGGAATGTCGCCAGCATGAAGGTGAAGATGATGGGCATCCAGGTGAAGATCGCGGCCTGCGTTGGATCGGGCGGCGTCGGGTTCATGCGCATCTGCAGGAACATGGTGATGCCCATGATGATCGGCCAAACGCCGATCATCAGGAAGGCCGGCACCGCATAGGGCAGGAGGCCGAACAGGTTGAAGATCGACGTCGGATCCGGTGCTGCGAGATCGTGGATCCAGCCGAAGAACGGCGCATGGCGCATTTCGATGGTGACGTAGAGCACCTTGTAGAGCGCGAAGAACACCGGGATCTGCACCAGCACCGGCCAGCAGCCCGCCAGCGGGTTGATCTTCTCGGTCTTGTAGAGCTCCATCATCGCCTGCTGCTGCTTGACCTTGTCATCCGCATATTTCTCGCGGATTTCCAGCATCTTCGGCTGCACCATCTTCATCCGCGCCATCGAGGCGTAGGATTTGTTGGCGAGCGGGAAGAACAGCGCCTTCAGGAGAACGGTGACAAGCAGGATCGCCACGCCGAAATTGCCGGAGAATTTATAGAGCCAGTCGATGAGGTAGAACATCGGCTTGGTGATGAAATAGAACCAGCCCCAGTCAATCAGGAGTTCGAACTGGCGGATGCCGAGGCTCTTCTCATAGGCGTTGATCTGCGCCACTTCCTTGGCGCCGGCGAAGACGTGGTTCTCGATCGTGGTCGACTGGCCCGGCGCGATGGTGACGGGATCGCCGAGGAAATCGGCCTGGAAGCGCGACCGACCATCGGTGAAATAGGAGAAGCGTGCCTGATAGGTTTCGTTCTGCGGCGGGATCAGCGTCGCCGCCCAATATTTGTCGGTGATGCCGAGCCAGCCGCCGGCGGATTTCGGCGGCGAGACGCCCTTTTCATCCTCGATCTTGGAATATGTGATCTCCTGCAGGCCGTCGTCGCCGATGACGCCGATCAGACCCTCATGCAGGACATAGGTCGCACTCGGATGTTCCGGCGGCGAAAAGCGCGTCACGCGACCATAGGAGGAAAGCGAAACCGGCGCGCCTAAGGGGTTGGTGATCGTGTCGCTGACCGTGAACATATAGTCGTTGTCGACCGAGATCACGCGCTTGAAGGTGAGGCCCTTGTCATTGGTGTAGGTCAGCGTCACCGGCGTCGAAGGCGTCAGCGTGTCGTTGCCCTCGACCTTCCAAACCGTTTTGTCGTTGGGCACCGCGCCCGTTTCGGCATTGCCGGCATAGCCGAGCTCGACGAAATAGCCCTGCTTGAGCGGCGCCGGGGCCAGAAGCTCGATATTGGGCGAATTGTCGTTGATCGTCTCGCGGTAATCCTTGAGGTAGAGGTCGTCGAGGCGCGCGCCGGTCAGGTTGATCGAGCCGCGGAGGCTCGGCGTGTCGATCTTGACGCGGCCGGACTGCGCGATCGCAGCCTCCCGGCTGAGCGCGCCGCCTGCTGCGCTGTCCGCCGTCTGGCCGGGGATGCCCTGCTGGCCGGTCGTGCCCGGCGATGGGATGTTTGCCTGGCCTTCGCCACTTGGCGCGGCTCCGGGCTGGCTTTGCGCCTGCTGCTGCGCCTGTTCCTGGCGTTGAGCCTCGATCCGAGCCTGCTCCTTCTGCGCCTCGACCTTGGGGTTCATGTAGAACACCTGCCACAGCGTCAGGATCAGAATGGACAGGGCAATGGTGATGAAGAAATTGCGGTTGTTTTCCATTGACGGTCCCAGGTCCGGTCGGGCCGGATCAGCGTTTCTTTTCAACTTTCTTGGCAACCCGCCTGGCGAGTTCCCTGACAAGTTCGGTGAACGGCGCGTCGAGCGCGTCACGGCGTGCAACGATCACATAGTCGGTCGCATCCGTCATGTCACCTGCGACGTGGGTGCGCACCGCTTCGTTCAAGCGCCTGCGGATGCGGTTGCGGATGACCGCGTTGCCGTTCTTCTTGGTGACGGTGATGCCGACGCGCGGCCTGTCGCCTGCCTTGGCAGCGGCGGATTCCGCTTCACTGCGCCCTTTGACTTCAAGCAGGAAGAACGGCCCACGTCGTTTTTCTCCGCTCCTTACGGCCAAAAACTCCGCTCTCTTGCGAAGGCGGAGTGGCTTTTGTTCATTCATGGTATCTTGTCACCGCGCCGTTCGCGCGGAGCGACTTCAAGCGGAAAGCCGCTTGCGGCCGCGGGCGCGGCGTGCTGCGATGACTTTGCGTCCGCCCGGCGTAGCCATGCGGGAGCGGAAACCATGACGGCGCTTGCGGACAAGCTTGGACGGCTGATAGGTGCGCTTCATTTATTTAATACCGCGGTGTGCGGCCCTTCTTGATTCTGCTTTTGACAGGAGCTGGCTCGGCTGGCTTTCAGGCAACAAACATTACCGTCTGGCCAATGAAGTCCGAACGTGGGCCGGCTTATAGATGCAACCCCGCGATAAGTCAATTCGGATGCACCGAAAACCACCGGCTGCACTTATTCTGTTTATAAGAAACTGCTCAATTTTGCAAACTAAAGGTTGTATTTTTCTTCTTTTAGTTGCTAAATGAGGCTTTACAACCGTAATTAAGAATGAGTTAATCGACCAATCAAAGGTTGATTCGCAGCCAGTCACTGGAACGATCTTTGAATGTTCGGCAGTTCCGAGGGCGTTCCATCGCCCGAGGAGCGGCACGAACAGACGGATAAGCTTGCAGGGCGCTGGTCCCCGTGTGGTTCCCCATCCCTCCATGCGGCGTGCATTCCTGCAACGCTTGCCACGGCCTGGCTCGGCGGAGCCAGGCCGTGGGGGCCCTTGCCCCCGAAGGTTCCGTATAGCGTCCCTTGTGTCTCCTGGTTTCAGTCAAGCGTCTTAGGCAGTTTCTACCCAGAATGATTTCGGGAGAAATCGAATGAAGGACGGAGCACCCCTTCAATCCATCATGTGGACCCGCCGGCCGGGCAATTACGGCATTGCCTCCGATGCCGTCGCCGGCGTTCGCCGCAGAAAATTGTTACACGGCAGGGAGCTTCCGGCTCTCGTGCTCATCGAGGCGGGGCTTCTCATTCTGACGGTTTTCTGGTGGTTGTAAGGCCGGTTTCCGGCCTTTCCGCAGGGCGGGCGCTGCGCAACTTCCGTGGATACACCTCCTCCATCCTGATCGGGCCATTGTCATCGGCCGGCGTCCGGCTATTAAGGAGCCGCCGCTCGATCCGATCGGGCCAAATCAGGAAGAGGAGTTTGCAATGACCATCCGCCGCATCGAACCCGGCCCGCGCATGAGCCAGGCCGTCATTCATGGCAACACCGTCTATCTCGCCGGACAGGTCGGCGCGCCGGGCGAGAGCGTCACCGCGCAGACCAAGGCCATCCTCGCCACCATCGACGAGCTTCTGGCGGAAGTCGGCAGCAGCAAGTCGAAGCTGCTTCAGACGATCATCTGGCTCGACGACATGGCCAATTTCGCCGAGATGAACGCCGTCTGGGACGCATGGGTCGATCCAGGCAACACGCCGGCCCGCGCCACCGGCGAAGCCAAGCTCGCCGGCCCGGAATACAAGGTCGAGATCATCGTCACCGCCGCGCTCGACTGATCCGTAGCGGTTTGCCGGTCCTCGCACCGGCGCCTGATGCCAGATAACCCAAACCCCTCATGGTGAGCTTGTCGAAGGAGGGGTTTGGGAGGTGGGCACCCACTCGTCGCGGATGCGGACGGAATAGCCGATCGGTCCTCCGTCCGCCCGCGATCCGATCGCAGCCTGCCGTTCCACCTCGGCAAGTGGTGCGCCATTGGCGATCAGCCCTTCATCATAGAGATATCCCGGCAGATAGCCTGACAGCAGGACCCGGTAATCCAGGGGAAAGCCCGGATTGAGTGTGCGCGCCATATCGAACACCACCGTTGTGCAATTGGTAGTGACCGTGTTGTAGAATTCGGCCTTCTTGGCCAGCCTGTTGGCGGTGTCGAGATAGAGCAGGAAAAGCGCCTTGGCCGCCGCCGCATCGATCCTGATTGGATAGCGGTAGACGCGCTCCCCGCGGATATTGGTGCGCAGGCGGATGATATCGCTTTCCTTGGCGGCGATCATCGCCAGCTCGAATTCCTTGAAGAAGCCGCCGATCTCCGAAAACGCTTCGTCGCGCGTCTTGCGGATTTCCGCCGAGAAGACGATATGCCGCCCGTCGGCGAAGCCGAAGCTGACGAGCGTGTGGGCAATTGCCGGGCCCGCCCAATAGGACAGGAAGAGATCGACGGTTTCGATCCCGTCGAGATCGTAGGTCTCGGTTTTCCAGTGCGGCGTGAAATCGGTGGTCGTGCGCCAGTCGAAATCACGCACATTGTAAAGTGTGGCCTGATTGCCGTCGATCCTGGCCGTCACCGTGTGTTCGACATCGGGTGCCCAGTCACGCGTCAGCGATGGTCTGATCATCGACCACCAGCCGAACAGGGCGAGCATCGCAATGCCTGCGGCAAACCGTGACTGCCGTCGTTTCTGCGTGAACTCGGCCATCAGCATGGTAAGCGAGAATGCGCCCCAGACGGTGAGCACGGCGATGCGCCCGCCTTCGCCGAGCGGCAAGTGATACCATAGCGCGAAGCCGCCCCAGATGAAACAGCAGGCAAGTACAAGAAAGAATAGCACGCGGCCGATGAAACGCAGTATCGAGGCGAATATGGTCGTCATGTTGCTCCGGCAATGATTGCTATCGAAGTTGCGCTGGCCTGCCCCTTTTGCAAATCCATTATTGGACTCTTATCTCGAAAGGTGCGAATATTTTACTATCAGGAGGATGACGACCATGAGCGCTACGGTTCATACGCATGCCTCGAAAGCGATAGTCAACGAGGTCAAGGATTATCTCAAGGAGATAAGTCCCGAGCAGGACGTCGTCTCGACGTCGGAGATCAGGATGCGCCTGCGGAAGAAATTCCCGCGTTGCGGCCTGTCGGATTCGGGGCTGGCCGAAGTGATCGGCCGCGAAGCGGTCGAGCAGGGCTTCAGCATTCACTTCGATAATTAAGGCTTTATGAAGCGCTGCGTGCCGGGCGTGGGGCTTTTGTTTGCGTCGATCGGCGCCATCTCAAGAAGGATGGGCGCACGATCCTCCATGCCAGCAGGATCGTCACGATCGCGGCATAAATGACCGGTTCGGCCGGCCAACTCTTCACCGACAGGATGAAATGGATCGCTCCGCCGGCGGCCGCCACATAGATCAGGCGGTGCAGCTTCATCCAGTTGCGCCCGAGCCGCCTGATCGACCAGGCATTGGACGTGACCGCAAGCGGGATCAGGAGAGCGAGGCTCGCCATCCCGATGGTGATGAACGGACGTTTGACGATGTCGGCGATGACGGTGTTGAGGTCGAGCGCCTGGTCGAGGATCATATAGGCGCTGAAATGCATGACGCCGTAATAGAACGCGAGCAGCCCGAGTGCCCGACGGTAGCGTATGAGGTTGATCGAGAAGATCTCGCGCAGCGGCGAAACCGTGAGCGTCAGGATCAGGAACCGCAGGGTCCAGAGCCCCAGATGACGCTCGAATGTCTTGACCGGGTCCGCGCCGAGCCCGCCTGTGCTGCCGAGATAGAAATACCACAGCGCCGGCAGCAGCCCCGCGCCGTAGAGCGCCCATATCAGCGCATCGCCACGCCGTTTCGCGAGCCGGGCAACGTCCGTGAGAGCCATTTCAGTAATAAACCTTCAGATCCATGCCGGAATAGAGCGACGCCACCTGCTCGCCATAGCCGTTGAAGGGCAGGGTCTTGCGTCGTCCGGAGCCGAAAAAGCCGTCCTCGCCGATCCGGCGCTCCGTCGCCTGGCTCCAGCGCGGATGATCGACCTCCGGATTGACGTTGGCGTAGAAGCCGTATTCTCGCGCGTTCTGCATGTTCCATGAGGTCGGCGGCTGCTTGTCGACGAGGCTGATGCGCACGATCGACTTGATCCCCTTGAAACCGTATTTCCAGGGCACGACCAGCCGGATCGGCGCGCCGTTCTGGTTGGGCAGCGTCTCGCCATAGAGCCCGACCGCCAGGATGGTCAGCGGGTGCATGGCTTCATCCAGCCGCAGCCCCTCGACATAGGGCCAGTCCAGCGGCTGGAACAGCCCTTGCTGGCCCGGCATCTCGTCTGGCCTGACCACGGTCTCGAAGGCCACATATTTGGCCGATGAGAGCGGCTCCACCTTGTTCAGCAGTTCGGAAAGCTGAAAGCCGGTCCATGGGATCACCATCGACCAGGCTTCGACGCAGCGCATCCGGTAGATGCGCTCCTCCAGCGGCATCTGGGCGATCAGTTCGTCGATGTCGAATTCGGTGGGCTTGGAGACGAGACCATCCACTTTCACCCGCCAGGGCTTCGGCTTGAAATTGCCGGAATTGGAAGCCGGATCGGTCTTGCCGGTGCCGAATTCGTAGAAATTATTATAGGTCGTCACGTCCTCGAGGGACGTCAGTTTTTCGTCCGTCGCATAAGGCCCGCGCGACGCCTTGAGCGCCTCCGCCCCCACTGGCGCCCCTGAAACACCGATCAGCCCGGCCGCTACCGCGCCGGCGAGAAATTCCCGGCGACGCAGATACACGCTTTTCGGGGTGATCTCTGAGGATGGAACGGATGGGCTGCGGTAGGCCATGGGTGTTTTCTCCAAATTCGACCGTGTCAGAACGGTTAACGCTTCCTGCTTAGAAACGGAACGCCCGCATCCGGAAGTTTCAGCTTCACGAAACTGTGAAGCCATCCATGAGGCCAAATGCTTGGATCCAGGGTTGGGTCAAACGCCGCAGAGAGCATAGCCCCCTTGTGGCAAACATGCATCAGCCCTTTCTAAAAAAGCCGTCGCAAACACACGCACGCTCGAAATACACGCAGTGTTACGTTACGCTATATTACGTCAGATCATATTGCGTGATCGAGTCTGGGCGGGCCACCTGCAAGGTCGCAATCATCTGCCCGAAAGCTCGAATGTGGGGTTGAGTTCTAAAGCTTGGTTAACTTCTTGCTGGCAGGATTGGCTTATGGTGAAGAATTATATTACCGGCGCGTTATCTGCCCTTGTTTTTCTGGCTTTCTCCTCGCCTTCGGTCGCGTCTGAAACGGTGCAGCCTGCATCGACCCAAATGGCCGCCAATGAAGCTTCGGGCGGGAAGAAAGGCTCTGCCGGTGTCAGGCTCGGCGAAGGTGTGACGATGAAGAAGAACGAAACGGCCGAGCCGGTCGAGGGCCAGAAGATCATCCGCAATCAGCAGTTTCTCTATCGTTTCTACCGTCCTGAAAACCCGACGGGCAAGACGGTGGTTCTCCTGCATGGCTCGGGCGGCGACGAGACGAGCCTCGTGCCGCTTGCCACCAGGATATGGCCGAATGCCGTGCTCCTCGGCGTGCGCGGACGCGTGCTTCAGGAAGGCCGCACGCGGTGGTATCGCAGCATCACGCCGGTGAAGTTCGACCAGAAGGATGTGCGCGCCGAAGCGGACGCCTTTGTCGTTTTCCTGACGAAGCTCGCCGACAGCCACGACATCGATTTGAGGCGCGCCACCTTCGTCGGTTATTCCAATGGCGCCAATCTTCTCGCCGCGACGATGCTGCTGCACCCCGATCTGGTCAAGCGCGCGGTGCTGATGCGTCCGATGCCCGTGCTCGACGACACGCCCGCCGCCAGCCTGTCGAAGGCCAATGTGCTGACCATCGCCGGCGCGCAGGACGAGATCTACGCGCCCTATGCCCCGGCCTTGTCGGCGCTTCTGCGTTCCAACGGTGCGCGCGTCGATGCCCGCACCGTCGCGACGGGGCATCTCCTCGGAGACGAGGATGTGCAAATCGTCAACGAGTGGCTGGCGGCGCAGGCGCCGGATGGTGCGCCGGCCGTATCGCTGCAGACGAAATAAAGCAATTCTCCGGCATCGTCAGAATGGCGGCGCGCCGGCGAGCCTGAAGCAGGCACACCATACGTGAGCCTGAACGGCCGATTATCCCGCCGTCATTCTCGGGACAAGGCCGAGAATGACGACCAGACGGACGCCGCTTCAAGCTAGTTCTGACAAACACTAAGTGCCGTCACCAATGCCAGCCAATCTCCCCCCCTTGAGGGGGAGATGTCCGGCCGGACAGAGGGGGGTATTTGTCCCGCCAGCGTTCAATTTAAAAATAATCCCCTAAAGCCGCTTGCGCGGCCGCTCCATGCGCTCGGCGCCGGCAAAGCCGAGCGTGGCGGAGAGATCTTCGGCCGCCGCCTTCAAGCTCTTCAGATATTCCGCGTGGTTCTTCAGCCCATCCTCTTTCGGCGTCACCAGGCAGAGCGTGGCGACGCAGGTCCTGTCGCTCTGGTAGACGGGCACGGCGAAGCAGTGGGTGAAGGTCTCGATGGTGCTGTTGAAGGTGAAATGGCCGACCTCCGCCGCCTCTCTCACCTGTGCGATGAATTGCGCGGGGTCGATCCGGCTGCCGTCGGGCAGGCGGAAATCCTCCTTGGGGATGAAATCGAGGATTTCGGCATCGCTCATATGCGAAACGAGGAGGCGGCCCGAAGCCGTCCACGGGATCGGCACTGGTTCGCCGATATTCGACGAGATGCGAAACGGCCGGATGCCCTCGCGCATCAGCGCGACGGTATATTTGTTGCCCTCGAGCAGGCACATCTGCGCCGTCTCGCGGGTCTCCTCGGTGATCTTGGTGAGGAGCCGGTCGCATTCACGCATCAGGTCGAACTGCTCGGCATAGGCGGTGCCGAGGAAATAGAGCTTTCGGCCGAGAAACACCCGCCCGTCCTCGCCCTGATATTCGAGCACGCCCTGTCGCATCAGGAGATTGACCAGCTCATAGACGGAGGAGCGCGGCGCGCCGATATGCTGCGCGATCTCGTTTGGCCGCATCGGCTGACGGCGGTGCCGCAGGAAATCGAGGATCTCGAACGCGCGGTCGAGCCCTCTTGCCCTGCGATTGATCGTATCCACCGTCATATCGTCCATGTCAGCCGTTCCGATATCTTCTATCTGGCCTTGTAGGCCACGCAATCCACTTCCACCTTGCAGTCGACCATCATCCGCGACTGGACACAAGCGCGGGCCGGTGGGTTCTCGCCGAAATATTCCGCATAGACGCCGTTGAATGTCCAGAAATCGCGCGGATCGTCGAGCCAGACGCCGATCCTTACCACATCTTCAACGCCATAACCGGCTTCGTGCAGGATGGCGATCATGTTTTCGATCGCCTTGCGCGTCTCGGCGATGATGCCGCCGCCGATGATCTCGCCATTCTCCATGGCCACCTGGCCCGAAACATAGAGCCAGCCATTGGCCTCGACCGCGCGGGCAAAGGGGAGGGCCTGCTTGCCTGCTCCGGTCTCGCCGGCGCCATAACGCTTGATGGTCACGATATCATTCTCCGTGTTTTCAGTTGAAAGTGGATGATTTCAGGAATTCCGCGAGGCGTTCCGTCTGCGGCTTGTGGAACATTTCGCGCGGATTGCCTTCCTCGCCGATGCGCCCCTGGTTCATGAAAATCACGCGGTTCGACACCTCATAGGCGAACCGCATCTCATGGGTGACGAGCAGCATGCTCATGCCGTCCTGCGCCAGCGACTTGATGACCTGCAGCACTTCGTTGACGAGCTCGGGATCGAGCGCCGACGTCACCTCGTCGAAGAGCATCAGCTTCGGGTTCATGGCGATCGCGCGGGCGATGGCGACGCGCTGCTGCTGCCCGCCCGAGAGCTGGCCCGGATAATGCTCCGCCCGCTCGCGCAGGCCCACCCGGTCGAGCCAGGTCTCGGCAAGCGTGCGCGCCTCGTCGCGGCTCATCTTCTTCACCTTGACGAGTCCGAGCATGACATTGGCGACCGCCGTCATATGCGGAAACAGATTGAACTGCTGGAACGCCATGCCGGTCAGCGCCCGCTGCCGGGCGATTTCCCTTTCGCTCTTGCGGCGGCGCTGGCCGTTGACGACGTCATAGCCGATCGCCTGGCCGTCGATGCGGATGGTGCCGCCCTGGAACTCCTCCAGCATGTTGATGCAGCGAAGCATAGTGGTCTTGCCCGAGCCGCTGGAGCCGATGATGCTGACGACATCGCCCTGCTGCATGGTGCAGTCGACGCCCTTCAGCACCTCCACCGCGCCATAGCTTTTGTGCAGGTCGCGGATTTCGAGAAGATTGTTCGTCATCCCTGGTCAACTCTCATGTTGGAACCGCGGTCTTGCGTTCGACATAGCGGCCGAAACGCTCGATGGCGTAGTTGATGATGAAATAGAGAAGGCCCGCGAAGAAATAGAATTCGAGGCTCATGAAGGTGCGCGAGATCAGCTCCTGCGTGCGCAGCAGGAGTTCCGCGACGCCGATGATGGAGAGAAGCGTCGATGCTTTCACCATCTCCGCCGCGGTGTTCACCCAGGCCGGCAGCGCATGGCGCAGGGCCTGCGGCCCGAGCACATAGGCGAATGTCTGCGGGAAGGTGAGGCCGATCGCCTTGGCGGCTTCCGTCTGACCCGTCGGGATCGACTGCAGCGCGCCGCGCACGATCTCGCCGACATGCGACGAGCAGAAGACCGCAAGCGCCAGCACGCCCGCCTGGAACGGCCCGAGTTGGAGCCCGACGGTGCTCAGCACGTAATAGCTCGCCAGTACCAGCACGAGGACCGGCGTGCCGCGGATGAAATCCGTATAGCCGCGCACGATCCAGCGCAGCGGCCGGATGCCGTAGGTCAGCGCCAGGCCGACGAATACGCCGAGCACCGTGCCGGCGCAGATCGCCAGAAGGGAAATCGAGATGGTGACGCCGAGGCCTTTCAGGATCGGCATCCGCGCCAGCCATATGATGTCGAGGAAGTGCATGATATCCATGGGGGGTCACCTCACAATGGCCAGCCGGCGCTCGACCGCGCGCATCAGCGCGGCGAGGATCGAGCAGGTGGCGACATAAAGACAGCTGGCGACGATCCATGTCTCGATGACGCGGAACGTCTCCACATTGATCTTGCGCGCCTCGAAGGTGAGTTCGGGCACGGCGATCGCCGCGGCGAGCGACGTATCCTTGAAGAGCGAGATGATGGTGCTGCCGAGCGACGGCAGCACGTTGCGCAGCATCAGCGGTGTGATGATCGAGGTGCGGATCTGCATATTCGTCAGGCCGATGGCGAGGCCCGCCTCGCGCAAGCCCGGCGGAATGGCCAGGAGCCCGCCGCGGAATACTTCGGCGAGATACGCGCCGGAATAGATGGCGAGCGTGAAGATGAAGCTCTCGATCTTGCCGAGCCGCACGCCCATTTGCGGCAGCGCGAAATAGGTGAAGAGGATGAGGACGAGGATCGGCGTGTTGCGGATGATGGTGACGTAGATGCCGGCCGGTCGGCGCAGGAAGCCGTTCTTTGAGATCAGCCCGAAGGCGGTGATAAGGCCGACCACGCAGCCGATCGCGATCGCGGCGAAGGCAAGCGCCAGGCTCAGCGCCAGCCCTTCCAGGAGCAGGTCGAAGCTGCGCCAGACCGCAGAGAAATTCAACGTATAGTTCATGGTCTGTCCGCCATGTGCAGAAGGCGCTGAAAGGCGGCTTAGGGCTTTGCCGGAACCGCCTCTCGAGCCGGCTTACTTATATTCCACGGGAAAGCCGATTTGCGGCGGCGTCAGATCCTTGCCGAACCAGGTTTTGAACGACTTGGCGTAGAAGTCGAATTCGACGCCCGTCATCGCCTCGTGCAGGGCGGTGTTGACAAAGTTCAGCCAGTCCTGGTCGCCACGCTTGACGCCACACGCATAGGTCTGCGGATTCCAGCCATAGCCGCCGTCCTTGTAGCGCCCCGGGTTCTGCGTCATATACCAGGCGAGTGACGACTGGTCGGTGGCCGCCGCATCGGAGCGGCCCGATTCCAGCGCCTGATAGATGAGATCCACCGAATCATATTGGTCGACCTTGGCCTCCGGCAGGGCGGCATGCACCATGTCCTCGGCATAGACGTTCTGCAGCACCGAGATAGTCACGGACGAGCCGGCCTCCTTCAGCGCGTTGTAATCGGCATATTGGCTATCCGCCTTCAGCATCAGCCCGACGCCCTCCCGGTAATAGGGGATGGTGAAGGCGATCTGTTGCGCCCGCTCGCCGGTGACGGTCATGAACTGGCAGGTGATATCCACCTTGTTGGTGGTGATGTTGGGGATGCGCGCATCCGAGGACTGGTTGACGAACTCGATCTTGTCCGGATCGCCGAACAGCGCCTTGGCGACGATGCGGCCCATATCGATGTCGAAGCCCTGCAGCTTGTCGTCGACGCTCTTGAAATGCCACGGCGCATTGGTGCTGCCGGTTCCCATGACGAGATGCCCGCGGGCGAGCACTTCGTCGAGCTTGCTTTTCGTCTCCTGAGCCTGCGCCGTGATCGGCAGCACGGCAAACGCGGCGATCGCCGCCGCAATGATTGAATTGCTGGTCATGACATCATCCCTTTCGCGTAGCGAATGTTCCCATCGTTGTTGTCCAGTATATCAGACATACGTCTTTAATAATGGATTGCCTATAGAATGCCTGCAGGCATGGCTTGTCAAGGCCGTCCGCTGGCTTTGCCGATGCGTCAGCTTGTCATGGGGATGGAAGGGGATTTGGAGGAATACTTTTTAGGGGTGTGCTGGGTCGAACACTCCCCTCTGCCCTGCCGGGCATCTCCCCCACAAGGGGGGAGATTGGCTGAGATATCCGCTTTCGCTAATAACCAACGTTGCAGGTGATGTGCCGCCGTCAAAGACAGCTAATCTCCCCCTTGTGGGGGAGATGGCCGGCAGGCCAGAGGGGGTAGATAGCACTGCCTGAATTCGCTCAAGCACTCCCACTCTCGTCAGTCTCCTTCGACCAACTGGCCATGCGCCGCGCTGCCACGGACGTGACGGCATGCAGGAGGACGGTGAATGCCGCCAGCACGAAGAGGGCGGCGAACATCAGATCGACCTTCGCCCGGCCATTGGCGAGAAGCATGAGATAGCCGAGACCTTTCGACGCGCCGACCCATTCGCCGACCACGGCGCCGATCGGCGCGTAGACGGCGGCGAGCCGGAGGCCCGAGCCGAAGGCGGGCAGCGCCGCCGGAAGCCGCAGCCGCAGAAGCGTGCTCGTCGGCGTCGCGCCCATGGTCCGGGCGAGATCGAGCAGCCCCGGATCGGTGCGCCGCAGCCCATCATAGAAAGTGGAAACCACGGGGAAGAAGATCATCAGCACCGTCACCGCGATCTTCGACGCGATACCGTAGCCGAGCCACAGCGTCAGGATCGGCGCCAGCGCGAAGATCGGGATCGCCTGGCTGAACACCATCAGCGGCAGGAGCAGCCGCCGCGCCATGGGCGAGATCATCAGATGCAGCGCTGTGGCGCCGCCGATTGCCGCGCCGAGCACCAGCCCGATCAGCACTTCGATGATGGTGGTGCCGGCATTTTCCGCGATCAGTGCGCGATTGTTGATCAGCGCGGTGAGCACGTCGGCCGGGCCGGGCAGGATGAAGGAGGGAACGCCGGTCAGCCAGACGACCGCCTGCCATAGCGCCAGCGCCGCACAGGCCGAAAGCAATCCGTCGATGAAGCGGCCCTTCATTGCGGCAGCCCCCGCAGCCGGCGAAGCAGATCGGACTGCATGGCGAGCGTTTCAGGCGCATCGGCAGCGCGCAGCGGGTGGCCTTCAAGCCCGTCATAGTGGCTGAGTCCGGCGGCGCTGACGATGATGATGCGATCGGCGAGCCGCACGGCCTCCGCCGGATCATGCGTCACCAGCACGACCGTGCGACCCTCCAGCGTTTCATGGGCGAGTTCCTGCATCTCGCTGCGGGTGCGGGCATCGAGCGCCGCGAAAGGCTCGTCGAGCAGTGCGATCGGCCGGTCCTCCATCAGCATGCGGGCAAGGGCTGCGCGCTGCCGCATGCCGCCGGAAAGGCTCGCCGGGCGCTTGTGGCGATGCGGCACGAGGCCGACACGGGCGATAAGCCGTTCGGCCCGTGCCCGGTCCGGCGTCTCGCCGCGCAGCCGCGCACCGAGGACGACATTCTCATAGACATCGAGCCACGGTGCCAGGAGATCGGTCTGCGCCATATAGGCGACGCGCGCGGCAATCGGCTTTTCGTCGCCTGCGGCCACGCTCCCCGAAAATTCGCCCCCGGTATCGAGACCGGCGATCAGCCGCAGCAGCGTCGATTTGCCGACGCCGGACGGGCCGACGAGGCAGGTCCATCGGCCTGCCTCGATCCCGAGATGGATGTCCCGGAAAAGCGGCTGCCCGGCATGATGGAAATCGCCCTGCAACAGAAGCCCGGGCGGCGCTTCATGCATGTCCGCGCAGTCCCATCTGCCAGAAGGCGGCTTCAAGCTTCGTGGCCGTGCGGAACTGCTGGCTGAGATGCCGCCAGCGCTGGTTCTTCTGCGGGATTGCGCCGAGCCGGTCCTGCGCCGCCTGCTCGATCAGCCGGCCGACCCTGTGGCAGACTTCCTGATAGTCAGGCCCGCCATAGGTGTCGATCCACTGGCGATAGGGCGTGTCGGCCGCCGCGGAGGCGGCAAGCCGCGTGCCGATCTCGCCATAGCCCATCACGCAGGGCGCGAGCACCGCCATCAGGTCAAGGAAATCGCCGGAATGGCCGGCATCGAGCACGAAACGGGTGTAAGCGAGGTTCTCCGGCGCTTCTTCCGCCGCGAAAAGCGCGTCTTCCGTTATGCCTTCCTCTGCGCAGATGCCGACATGCAGCGGCAGCTCATGATTGACCAGCGCGTCCACCGTCAAGGCCGCGATGCGCATTTCCTCGCGGCTGTTGGCCTTGACCACGGCGAGCGCCCAGGCACGGGCGAAATGGCGCAGGAACACATAGTCCTGGATGAGGTAATGAATGAATGAGGCGCGCGGCAATGAGCCGTCGCCGAGCCTTCTTACGAATTCATGGTCGATATAGGCCGTCCAGTCGTCGCCCGCCGCCTCGCGCCAGGCGGCGAAGACGGGCGAGGAGAAATCGGTTCTCACGAATGATAGGACGTTCATTGTGCCGGTCCTTCTGCATTCACATCGATGGCAATTTTCTCGACGGGCAGGATAGACGGCACCAGGCCGTGTTCCTTCAGGAACGCCTCGTAGCGCCGGTAGCGTCCGATATCGAGCGCCGCGGGCCGGAGCGCGAAGCGCGGCAGCGTGTCGAACCAGGCGCGCTTGTTGAGCTCGTCCTGCAACTCCTTGCCGGTCGAGGCATAGATCTCGTAGCTCTCCTGTGGATGGTTCAGGATGAACTGCGTCGCCTTCTCCGTGGCGGCGAGGAAGCGGGAGATCTTGTCCTTGTCCATGGTCTTGGAATTGGCGACATAGATCAGCTCGTCATAAGGCGGCACGCCTTCCTCCTCGACATAGAAGCAGCGGCCCTTCACGCCCTCGACCTCCATCTGGTTCAGCTCGACATTGCGATAGGCGCCGATGACAGCATCGACCTGCTTCGACATCAGTGAAGGCGCGAGCGACCAGTTGACGTTGATGAGCTCCACATCGCTCATCTTCAGGCCGTTCTTGGCGAGGATCGTCTGGAGGATCGATTCCTCAACGCCTGCGACGGAGAAGCCGACCTTTTTGCCTTTGAGATCGGTGATCGATTTCACCGGGCCGTCGGCAAGGGTGAGCAGGCAATTGAGCGGCGAACCGACCAGCGTGCCGACCCGCAGCAATGGCAGGCCTTCATGCGCCTGGAGATGGATCTGCTGCTGATAGGAGACGGCGAGGTCCGCCTGTCCCGCCGCCACCATTTTCGGCGGGGCGGATGGATCGGCCGGCGCGACAATATCCACCTCGAGGTTTTCCTCGCGGAAGAAGCCCTTTTCCCTGGCGATGATGATCGGCCCGTGGTCCGGGTTCACATACCAGTCGAGAATGAGCGAAAGCTTGTCGGCGGCGAGCGCCGGCGAGGCAGTCAGGAGTGCAAGCAGGAAACAAACGAACTTCAAGGGATATCTCCTCCGGTGGGATAAGGGGAACGGTTCAGCCGGCGTCACCAGCCGCGATCAATGCGATTTCGCCCGCCCAGTAGCGCTTGAGGGCGGAGGCCGCGCGCCAGGCGCGAAGCCCGCTGCGACAGCACATCACCACCCGCCGGCCGTTAGGCGGAACGATGCTTTCCTCGCGGAAGGCATCAACACTGGTGCGCACGGCATCGCCGCGCAGCGAGCGCGGCGCCTCTTCGGTGCCGCGCAGCTCGACCAGCAGATCGTCATCGCGAAGGCTGGCTGGCGCTATGAACGGGAAGGGGATGCGCTCCGGCTCCGGCGCATTGTCAAAGCGGAAGCTGCGGAACGAAAAGCGCTTGAGATCGATGGAGATCATGTTGCCGAGCGGCGATGGCTCGAGGCCGAGCAGCACGGCCAGCGCCATCTGCGCCTGCAGCGCGCCGAATGTGCCGACGACAGGGCCGAGCACGCCGGCGGTGGCGCAGGTGGCAAGCGTCTTCGGCAGGTCCGGGAAGACGGCCCGCATCGACGGCGCGCCGCCGCAAAAGCCGCCGACATAGCCCGAGAGGCCCAGGACCGAAGCCGAGATCAGCGGCTTGCCGAGCGCATGGCAGGTGTCGGACAGGATATAGCTGGCGGCGAAGCTGTCGGCGCAATCCATCGCGATATCGGCTTGCGCCACCAGCCTTTCCGCATTCGCCGGATCGAGCGCGGCGACGACGGGTGTGACCTCCGTTTCCGGGTTGAGATCGCGCAACGCATCGCGCGCCGCCAACGCCTTGGGCTGGTCAAGGCTCCTTTCGCCATAGAGCGGCTGGCGATGCAGATTGCCGCGATCGACGATGTCAGGGTCCACCAGCGTGATCCGCCCAATGCCGGCGCCGACGAGATATTGCAGCGCCGGGCAACCGAGCCCGCCCGCACCGACGACAAGCACATGCGCCTTTCGCAGCTTTGCCTGACCCTCTGCACCGACCTCGGGCAGGATTTCCTGGCGTGCATAACGATTCATCGGAGATGCCCCCGCGTCGCCGCCATCCATTCCTTGACCCGCGCTTCCGGATCGGCATTAAGGGTGATGTCGGTCACGACCGAGACGATATCGGCTCCGGCGGCGAAGGCGCCGGGCGCGCGCTCGACGGTCATTCCGCCGATCGCGACCAGCGGAATGTCGCCGATCTGCGCCTTCCATTCGGTGAGCCGCTCCAGCCCCTGCTCACTCCACTTCATCTTTTTCAGGATGGTCGGGTAGATCGGCCCAAGCGCGATATAATCCGGCCTGACCGCCAGCGCGCGATCGAGTTCCGCCCCGTCATGGCTAGAAACACCGAGCTTCAGCCCTGCTTTGCGGATGGCAGTGAGATCGGCCTCATCCAGATCCTCCTGGCCGAGATGGATGAAATCGCAACCCTCCTCAATGGCGAGCCGCCAATAGTCATTGACGATGAGCTGGCATTGGTGGGCCGCGCAGAGATCGCGGGCGCGGCGAATTTCCATACGCAGCGTCTCCTCGTCCTTATTCTTGATGCGCAACTGCACGAGCTTCACGCCCAGCGGCAGAAGCCGCTCCAGCCAGTCGGCGGAATCGAAGATCGGATAGAACGGATCGAGCGCCATCACAGGAACGCCTTTCCCATGAGCGGGGTAGATGGCGCGGCCATGTCGCGCGCCTCGATCGGATCGGCTTCAAAGCCAAGGCGCCCGGCTTCGATCGCCCCGGCGAAGGCCCGCGCCATCATCACCGGGTCGCCAGCCTTGGCGACTGCAGTGTTGAGCAGGATCGCGTCGTAACCGAGCTCCATCGCCTCAGCCGCATGGGAGGGCAGGCCGATGCCGGCATCGATCACCAGCGGAATATCGGGGAAATGCGCCCGAAGCGTTCTCAGACCATAGGCGTTGTTGAGCCCGCGGCCCGAGCCGATCGGCGCGCCCCACGGCATCAGCACCTTGCAGCCCGCCTCGATGAGCCGTTCGGCGACCACCAGATCCTCGGTCGTATAGGGGAAGACTTCGAAACCATCATCGGAGAGGATGCGGGCGGCCTCCACCAAACCGAACACATCAGGCTGCAGCGTGTCCTGCTCGCCGATCACCTCCAGCTTGATCCAGGGTGTGCCGAACACCTCGCGCGCCATATGCGCCGTGGTGACGGCCTCGCGCACCGAGTGGCAGCCGGCGGTGTTGGGGAGCACCCGCACGCCGAGCGCCTTGATCAGCGCCCAGAAATCCTGTCCGCCGCGCTCAGCTGCCGATTCGCGCCTGAGCGACACGGTGACGATACCCGTGCCGGAGGCGCGCACTGCATCGGCAAGGATGGCGGGTGAGGGGTATTGCGCCGTGCCGAGCAAGAGCCTGCTCGCAACAGGCGTTCCATAGAATTCGAACATGTCAGCCTCCCTGCATCGGCGCGAGAATTTCCACCTGATCGCCATCGGCAAGCCGGGTTTCGGCCCGCTCTGCGGCGTTCACGAACGTGCCGTTGACGGCGGTGGCGACCACCGCGTCGGCGAAATCGAGTTCGACGAGCACCGCGTCCAGCGTGGGGGCTTGGGTCTCATGCGGATTGCCGTTCAGGATAATTTTCATCCATCAGCTCCGGTGTTTTGGTGGGATCGGTCACGGCCTCGACGGCCATGCGGGCGAGCACGGGGGCCAGCAGGAAGCCGTGGCGGTAGAGCCCGTTGACATAGAGGGTTTGGCCGCGCCGGCGGATGCGCGGCAGATTGTCGGGAAAGGCCGGGCGGGCATCGACGCCCATTTCCAGGATTTCCGCCTCGGCGAAAGCCGGATCGAGCGCGAACGCCGCGCCGAGCAGTTCCAGCGCCGAGCGTACGGAAATGCGATTGCCTGCGCCGCTCTCGATCATCGTCGCGCCGACCATGAAGACGCCGTCGCCGCGCGGCACGATATAGAGCGGGATGCGCGGATGCAGCAGGCGCACCGGACGGTGGAGCATCACCTCTTTCGAGCGGATGACGAGCATCTCGCCCTTGACGCCGCGCAGATCAGTGAGCATGTCCTTCGCCGCGAGGCCACGGCAATCGATGATGAGGTCGCTGTCGGCGGCAGCCTCGTTCCAGTTCGTGCCGAGCTGCAGCCGCACGCCACGCTGGCGGAGTTTGTCGGCCAGTTGCTCAAGCGCCCTGCGCGGATCGAGGTGACCTTCACCCGGAAAAAAAAGCCCCTGGCGGAAACGGCCTGCCAGATCAGGCTCAAGCGCCTCGATTCGCTCTGCATCCACGGTCGCATAGGCGCTGGTGCGGCGGGAGAAGCGCCTGAGCTCCGAGGCATCCCGCGTGTGCGAAAGGACGAGCGTGCCCTGACGCTCGACGCAATCGACATGTGCATCCCACCAGTCGATCGCCTGCTGCCCGAGCCGCACCACAGGCTCCTCGGCGCTTTCGCCCTCGCACCAGGGCGCGAGCATCCCGCCCGCATACCACGAGCAGCTGTTGTCGCCGATGCGCTCGCTGCGCGCGACGACGGTGACATCGAAACCCCGTTCGGAAAATTCCGTGGCGCAAGTCAAGCCGGCAACGCCCGCGCCGATGATGGTGATCCGCATGGCTTCAGCCCCACATCTGATGGAAATGGTGCACGGGGCCGTTGCCTGAGCCGACGCTGAGGCGGTCGGCGGCAATGATCGCACCCTGCAGATAGCCATGCGCCACGGTAAAGGCCTCTTCCAGTAAAAGCCCCTTCGCAAGTCCCGCGGCGATTGCCGAGGAGAGCGTGCAGCCCGTGCCATGGGTGTTGCGGGTGGCGATGCGGGGCGCCGTCAGCCTGAAGGGCGGCAGACCGTCGTGGATCAGAAGGTCGGTGCAGTCTCCGCCATCCGCGTGCCCGCCCTTCATCAGCACCGCGTCCGCCCCAAGCGCCAGCAGCGCCTTGCCTTGTTCGATCGCTTCGCCCTCGTTTTGCGCAACATCGCAATCGAGCAGGCAGGCGGCTTCCGGCAGGTTCGGCGTCAGAAGCGTCGCCAGCGGTAAGAGCCTTTCGCGCAGGGTGGATACCGCTTCCGGGCTCAACAGCCTATCGCCGGATTTCGCCACCATGACGGGGTCGAGCACGACGGGCTTGCCGAAGGCGGCAAGCCCCGCCGCCACGGCTTCGATCGTTGCCGGTACCGACAGCATGCCGATCTTGACGGCATCGACGGCGAGATCGCTGAACACGGCCTCGATCTGCGCCGTGACGATATCGGCCGGAATGTCGTGGACGGCGGTGACCGCCTTCGTGTTCTGCGCGGTGATAGCGGTAATAACGCTCGCGCCATAGACGCCAAGCGCGGAAAAGGTCTTGAGGTCGGCCTGGATGCCGGCGCCGCCGCCCGAATCCGATCCCGCGATGGTAGCGCAGATCGGTATGGCCGATACGGAAAAGGAGCGTGCAGTCTGTGTTCTCGTCATGGCGTTTCTCATCCCGAACGGAACTCGAAACGCTGGGAACCGGGATGGAATGATGCTTCCAAAAGGGGAATGATCCCCGGTCCACGACGTGCCAAACTCCGTTCCCTACGCAGGTATTACCCTGGATCAGGTTCAATGGGTTGGCGCGTGAGCACCTCTCAGCCTTTCGGCACCCCAACGAATTTTGCTGTTGACGAGATAGGCCCAAAACCGGGGAAGGTCAAGCGGCCTCCAAGCCGCCTCCGATCACTGATTCTTGCGCTGGCGCCTGCCCGGAAAATGTGATCCGCTGTCGCCCGGTCCGGCATTGCCGCTCGCCGGCAAAGATGGGCGAAAGGGACAAAGACAAGCAAAATCAAAGCATAACATTATTTATTTAGAAATTGATGTTTTGCTTCGCGGGTTTTCATAAACGCATTTGGCAGGGGGCGATCGAATGCTGGGTTCAACAATGGGAATGCATAAGAGGACAGAACCAGATGATGGATTCTGAATCTCTTGGCAGCAGCGAATCGGCTGACGCGGCAGAAACCGACGAGGATTTCCGGGTACTTTTTACCACTCATCCCACGCCCATGTGGGTTTATGATCCGCAAACCCTGCAGTTTCTCATCATCAATCAGGCGGCAATCGAGCTTTACGGCTATGATCGTGAACAGTTCCGGCAGCTGACCGTCCTCGACATCCGCCCTCCCGCTGAGCGCGATCGCATGCTCGATGCGATCAGGGAGAAATCGGATCTCGACCGGCCCCAGCGCTGGCAGCATCTGAAGGCCGATGGCGAGATCATCGACGTGCTGACCTATGGCCGGCAGGTGCGCTTCAGGGGCCGCGAGGCCGTTCTCGCCATCGTGCAGGACCGCACCGAGGTCAACCAGGCCTATAAGCAGGTGCATCACACCCGCTCGCTCCTCGACAATCTGGTGAGCAATCTGCCGCTTGGCGTCTTCGTCAAGGACATGGAGGATGATGGGCGCTACGTGCTCTTCAACGAGGCGGCCGGTGAAATCAGCGGCCGCACGCCGGCGGAGGTGCTAGGCAGGACAACCAGTGCCATTTTCCCCAAGCGCGAGGCGATCCGCCTCAATCGCCAGGACCAGGTGGCGATGCGCCGCAGCGAAGTGCTCTCGCTGGAGCAGAAAATCGTGCGGCCCGACGGTGAGACACGCATCATCCGCAGCATAAAGCGGCGCATCCCGGCCAGCGACGGTTCGCGCCCGCGCTATCTCATCGGCCTTTCGGAGGACGTGACGGAGAAGCGGGAAATCCTCTCGCGGATCGAGCATGTCGCCATGCATGACGCCCTCACCGGCCTCGCCAATCGCGCCTATTTCACCAGCCATGTCGGCAAACTCTTGAAAGAGGAGCACGAGGCGGAACCCTTCGCTCTGCTTTATATCGATGTGGATCATTTCAAGCAGGTCAATGACAGCATGGGCCATCCGGCCGGCGATCTGCTGCTGCGCGAGGTCGCCGCACGACTGCGCGAACTGATCTCGCCTGACGATTTCATCGCCCGCATCGATGGCGACGAGTTCGCCCTGGTCTTCATGGGCGGCGATACCAGCGAGATAAGCATCTTTGCCGAAAAGCTGATGGCCACCTTCGCCAGGCCTTTCCGTCTGGGCGACAATGAGGAGCATGTCTGCTGCAGCATCGGCATAGCATTGGCGCCGAAGCATGGCGATGAGGTCGACCTCCTGTTGCGCAATGCCGATCTGGCGCTCCACGCCGCCAAGGGCGATGGCCGTTCGACCTTCCGCTTCTACGAGCATTCCATGCGGCTGGCGGCCGAAAAGCGCCATATCATGACGCTCGAACTGCGGCAGGCGCTCGCCGAAGGCCAGTTCGAGCTCTATTACCAGCCGATCTTCACGCTCGCCGACGACAGCATTTCCGGTTTCGAGGCGCTCATCCGCTGGCATCATCCGCAGCGCGGTATGGTTTCGCCCGCCGAATTCATCCCCGTGGCGGAGGAGACGGGGCTGATTGCCGGGATCGGCCAGTGGGTGCTCCGCGAGGCTTGCAAGACTGCGGCGCGCTGGCCGAAATCGGTCAAGATATCGGTCAACCTTTCGCCGGCGCAGTTCGGCCAGCCCGGCTTGCTCGACAGCGTGGTTACGGCGCTCGAGGAAGCCGATCTCGAACCGCATCGTCTGGAGCTGGAGATCACCGAATCGATCTTCCTGTCCAACAGCCGGCAGAATATCCAGCTGCTTTACGGCTTGCGCGAGCTCGGCGTGCGTATCGCCATGGACGATTTCGGCACCGGCTATTCCTCGCTCTCCTATCTCAGATCTTTTCCCTTCGACAAGATCAAGATCGACCGCAGCTTCGTCTCCGGCATTGAGGTCGATACGCGCAATCTCGCCATCATCCAGGCCGTCGCGGTGCTGGGCGCTGCCTTCAACATCACCACCACGGCGGAAGGCGTGGAAACGGCGCAGCAACTCCACCGGCTGAAGAACGAGCAGTTCGGCGAGGTGCAGGGCTATCTCACCGGCAGGCCGATGCCGGCGGGCAAAGTCGCGGCCTTCATTTCGGAAAAGGGAAAGGTGTTTCTCACCGCCAGGGATTGAATGAAGCGGTATCCTCTGCGATGACAAGTCCCGATTTGAGCTGGAACTGAGGCTCAAATCGAGGAGGGTTCAATCATGGCATTCGAGGAGCGCTGCCAGTGACCATATCGGCGGAAACATTTGAGAACGGAACCTTTGTCGGGCGCGTTTGGCGGCCGGATGTGGAGGGGCCGGCCCTCGTCGTGCTGCGCGACGGCGTGCTTTACGACATCACCTCGAAAGAGACCCCGACCATGCGCGACCTCCTGGAGCGCGACGACCCGGCGGCGTTCGTCCGTGCGCAAGACGGCGAGGCGCTTCTGTCTCTCGAAGACCTGGCGGAGCAGTCGGTCGAGGCGACGGGCATTCTCACGCAGTTTCATTTTCTGGCGCCTTGCGATTTGCAGGCGGTAAAGGCCTGCGGCGTCACCTTCGCCCGCTCGATGATCGAGCGCGTGATCGAGGAGAAGGCCGCCGGCAATCCGGCGCTTGCCCTGAAGATCCGCGAGCGCGTGACGGCGATCATCGGTGACAGCCTGCGCAATCTGAAGGCCGGTTCACAGGAAGCGGCGAAGGTGAAAGCCGCGCTGATCGAGGAGAATGTCTGGTCGCAATATCTGGAAGTCGGCATCGGCCCGGATGCGGAGGTGTTTTCCAAGGCGCAGGTGCTTTCCGCCGTCGGCTGGGGCGCGTCGGTCGGGCTGCATCCGATCTCGAACTGGAACAACCCCGAGCCGGAGATCGTGCTGGCGGTCGACAGCTCCGGCAGGGTGAAGGGCGCCACGCTCGGCAATGACGTCAATCTGCGCGATGTCGAGGGCCGCTCCGCCCTGTTGCTCGGCAAGGCAAAGGACAATAACGCTTCCGCCGCCATCGGTCCGTTCATCCGCCTTTTCGACGAGACCTATTCGATCGATGATGTCCGCAATGCCGATCTCGATCTCATGATCAAGGGTGAAGACGGTTTCGAGCTCAAGGGCCATAGCACCATGAAGGAGATCAGCCGCGACCCGCTCGACCTCGTCTCCCAGACCATCGGCACACACCATCAATACCCCGACGGTTTCATGCTTTTCATGGGAACACTGTTCGCGCCGGTCGAGGACCGCGACGTGGCCGGAGAAGGCTTCACGCACAAGAAGAGCGATGTCGTCACCATCTCCAATCCGGAGCTCGGCAGCCTGACCAATACGGTGCGTCTTTCGACCGAGTGCCCGCCCTGGACCTTCGGCACCGCTGCCCTGATGCGCAACCTCGCCGCGCGCGGGCTGCTGTAAAGAAGCGGCTTTTTAGAGTCTTTCATGTTTTGATGAATCGCTCAACCTGCAAGCCGTTCCGTACAGCCGACGCAGTGGGGAGGCGGGCACGCCCCACTGACGTCATCATCGGAATTGATCCGATGATCCATTCCGGAACGGCGATGTAGTGCCCCCGCATATCAGACGATGGATATAGTTTCGATGGTCCGGAATGGATACTCGGGTCGGGGCCCGAGTATGACGCAATTGCGATGTCTTGACCCCATCGCCAAGGTTGCCATCACCTCGAGGCCTGTCGCCGGAAAGCTGAAAGCCCCGGAGGGATTGACCTCCGGGGCCGAGTTTTATTGGTTGTCCGGCAGCGTATAGGCGATGACGTAGTCGCCCGGTTTGGTGCCAACAGAGCCATGGCCGCCCGCCACGATGACGACATACTGCCGGCCGTCTTCCATGGCATAGGTCATTGGTGTCGCCTGGCCACCCGCCGGCAGGCGCGCCTCCCATAGCTGCTTGCCCGTCGTCAGATCATAGGCGCGGATGTAGTCATCCACCGTTGCGCCGAGGAAGACGACGCCGCTCGCCGTGATCATCGGGCCGCCGATGCCGGGGACGCCGACCTTGAACGGCAGCGGGATCGGCGTCATGTCGCGCGTCGTGCCGTTCCTGTGCTTCCAGGCGATCTTGCCGGTTCTCAGATCCGCCCCGGCGACATAGCCCCAAGGCGGCGCCTCGCAGGGAATGCCGAGAGGTGACAGGAAGGGATTGAGGAGTACGGCATAGGGTGCGCCCTCATTGCGGTTGAGCCCCTGTTCGCTGCCCTTGGTGCCTTCGCTGGGCGGCGGCACCTCGGATCGCGGCACCAGCTTCGAGGTGAAGGCGAGATAGGTCGGCATGCCGAACATCACCTGCCGCACGGGATCGACCGCCACGCTGCCCCAGTTGAACACGCCGAAATTGCCGGGATAGACGATCGTTCCCTCAAGCGAGGGCGGCGTATAGCGGCCCTCATATTTCAGCCGGTGGAACTCTATCCGGCAGGCGAGCTGGTCGAACAGCGTGATGCCCCACATGTCCTTCTCCGTCAGCGGCGGCGGTTCGAAGCTGAGGCCGGAGACAGGTTGCGTCGGAGCGGTGAAATCCTCCGGTATCGCGCCGCCGGGGGCGGGGACTTCCTTGATCGGGATGATCGGCTCGCCGGTTCGCCGGTCGAGCACATAGATGTCGCCCTGCTTCGTCGGGCCGACCAGCGCCGGCACCACCGTCCCGTCCTCCCCGGTGATATCGAGGAGCACCGGCTGGGCCGGCACGTCCATGTCCCAGAGATCGTGATGCACCGTCTGTCTCACCCAGCGCACCTGGCCGGTGTTGATGTCGAGCGCGACGATGGAGGAGGAATATTTCTCTACATTCTCGCTGCGGTCCATGCCGAGCTGGTCGGGTACCTTGTTGCCGAGCGGCACATAGACGAGCCCGAGATTCTCGTCCACGCTCGATACAGACCAGCTGTTGGGCGAGTTGGCGGTATATTTCTGGCCGGGAGGCAATGGCGCTGTCTGCTCCGGATTGCCCGAATCCCAGTTCCAGATCAATGCACCCGTGTTGATATCGAAAGCGCGGATGACGCCGGACTGCTCATGGATCGAATAATTGTCATTGACGGCGCCGCCGACGATGATCTTGCCCGCCACCGCCACGGGCGGCGAGGTTGAATAATAATAGCCGGCCGGATTGTACGGCATGCCCTCTTCGAGATGCAGCGCGCCATTGTCGGCAAAGGATGTGCAGACCTGGCCGTTTGCCGCATCGAGCGCGATCAGCCGCGCGTCCGAGGTCGGCAGATAGACGCGCTCGGCGCAGGGCTGGCCAGGCGTTGCCGCCGGATCGGCATAATATGTGACGCCGCGGCAGGTCTGGTGCTGGCGATCCGGGTTGAAGCCGACATTCGGGTCGTATTTCCATTTTTCCCTGCCGGTCGCCGCATCGAGGGCGATCGCCCAGTTGTGTGGCGTGCAGAGATAGAGCGTGTCGCGCACTTTCAGTGGCGTCACCTGATATGTGGTCTCGCCGACATCCTCCGGCTGCTTGATGTCGCCGGTCTGGTAGGTCCAGGCGACCTGCAGCCCGCCGACATTCTCCGGCGTGATCTGGTTGAGCGGGGAATAGCGCTGGCCATAGGGCGTGCGGCCATATTGATGCCAGTCGCCGGGCGGCACATTGCCGCCGAGGTCCGGATTGGCAGCCACCTGCTCCGTCGGCAGCGATCCCTCGATATCGTAGGGATCCTGGAATATGGAATATCCGGCCACCGCCAGCGAGGCGAGCACGGCGATCGCAAGCGGTAGGACGCCGCCCGTCCTCCTCCAAATCCATGGGATTAACAGCCAGAGACCAAGCAGCACGATGACGCCGCCACGCGTGCCCAACTGCCACCAGTCGAAGCCGACTTCATAGATCGCCCAGCCGAGCGAGCCCAGGATGACGAGCGCATAGATCCACAAGGCGGCGGCGCTTCTCCTGAAGAGGAAAATTGCCGTCAGAAAAAAGCCAATGCCCGCAATGATGTAATACCAGCTTCCGCCGAGGGCCACGAGCCACGAGCCACCGATACCAAGGGCAATTGCGATGATGAGGAAGAGAATTGCGGTAAGATTTATCAACAAAGCCAATCTCCTTGAGAATTGCATGTTGAGCGTTGCGTCCAAACTGTTCTTTAAGGCATCACCCGCATCGCCATGATGGCAGTCAAAACCGGTCTTTGACAATCGCTGTAGCCGGACACGCTTCGGTTACCGAACAATATGGATCAGGTTGAGTTCCCGCTGGATATGCCGGATGTCGCTGCCGCTCCCGCGGGCCAGCACCAAAGGTTACCTATACAACTGAGCCGATATTTGCGCGACAAGTCTGCCGCCGTCCGGCCGCCGCTCACTCCTCCACGGCCTTGCCGCTGCGCGTCTCCAGCCGGTAGCGCGTGCCGGGATAGACGAGGCGGGCGAAGGAGACCACCTGTTTCGAGGACCATGTGCGCCGGCGGATCGTCAGGCATGGCTCGTTGCGCGGGATGACCAGGAGCTTGCATTCCCAGGGCTCGGGCAGGGTGGCCTCGACGATATGTTCGGATCCGCTGAGCGGGGCCTCCTGCGTCAGATAGGCATTGGGTGTGATGGCGGTGAAATCCTGCTCGAGATAGGCGGGCGCGGCTTCCGGATTGACATGGCGGTCCTCGATCTGCACGGGAACGTCGTTCTCGCTATGGACGATCAGGGAATGGAAGACCTTTGCGCCGATCGGCAGATCCAGCGCATCCGCGACGGAGGGGGAGGCGTCTTCTTCCCGGAGCAGAACCACCGAGGCGAGGTGCGAATGCCCCCTTTCCGCGATCTCGTCGGCAATGTTGCGCACCTCGAAAAGCGCCGAAGTACCCTTGCGCTCTGCCACGAAGGAGCCGACGCCCTGGATGCGGACGAGTTCGCCCTCGCTCGCCAGTTCGCGCAACGCGCGGTTGGCGGTCATCTTGCTTACGCCCAGTTCCGCGACGAGCTCGTTCTCCGAGGGGACGCGATGCTTCGGAGGCCATTCGCCGCTGTGAATGCGGTCGAGGATCATCTGCTTCACGCCGGCGTAGAGCGGAGCGCCATCCCCGGTCTTCTCGCTACCCCTCTCGTTCGGCATGGATTTCTTCCTCCTGTTATCCCGATCGGTGCCCGGAAATTGCCTCGCGCCGCCGCTCCCCGGTTTCCTCGCCGCCTGATTTTTGAGCAGAAGCAGAATCTGCTCCCATCCGATACTTTGCTCTTGCATACCATAATAATTGACATATGGTACCCTATACAAGTTCAAGCACCCGACCGGGCTTCCCCAGTCGCTGCCAAGCCGGCGCAGATCGGCGCATCAAGGAAGTTTCCGAACCACCAAGAGGAGAATATCGATGAATGCCTGTAAGATGCTGCTGGCTGGCGCCGTTGCGCTGGCCGCGGGTGCATGGTCTCCGGCTCAGGCCAAGGAGTGGAAGACCGTCACCATCACGCTGGAAGGCGCCTACGCCCCGTGGAATATGACCAATCCGGATGGCACGCTCGGCGGCTTCGAGCCGGAGCTGGCTAAATATCTCTGCGATCACATGAAGGTGGAGTGCAAGCTGGTCGCCTCCGATTGGGACAGCATGATCACCAGCCTGAACGCCGGCAAGTTCGACGTCATCATGGATGCGCTGTCGATCACCGAGGAGCGCAAGAAGATCATCGACTTCTCCATTCCCTACGCTCACACCCACGCGGCCTTCGCCGCATCGAAGGATAGCTCCTACACCAATGCGCCCGGCACGGGGACGGTGGTCAAGATGGAGCCCGACCTGAGCGGCGGCAAGGATAGCGTCGAAGCCATGCGTACCGCCTTCAAGGGCGCCACCATCGGCATCCAGGCGGCGACCGTTTATGCCAAGTTCATCTATGACAATTTCGGCGATATCGCCACGATCCGCGAATACAAGACCGGCGCGGAGCGCGATCTCGATCTGGAAACCGGCCGCATCGATCTCGCCTTCGACGACGCGGTCTATCTGAACTCCGCTTTCGAGAAGGCCAATGGCGAGCTGGCCTTCAGCGGCCCCGAAATCGGCGGCACCATCTTCGGCATCGGCGAGGGGCTGGGCGTGCGCCAGTCCGATCCCGAGCTCAAGGCGATGCTCGACGACGCCATCAAGGCCGCCCTTGCCGACGGCGTCGTCAAGGAGCTGTCGATGAAGTGGTTCAAGACGGACGTGACGCCTTAAGGGTCTGTCTTCTGATTAGCTGGCACTGTGGCACCGACACCCCCCTCTGGCCTGCCGGCCATCTCCCCCACAAAGGGGGGAGATTGGCTGACATTGACGGCGGTGCCTCATTTGCAGCGGTGGTGATTAGCGAAAGCGAAAATCATGGATTAATCTCCCCCCTTGTGGGGGAGATGCCCGGCGGGGCAAAGGGGGCTGTTATTCCGCTCGACGGTTCATCAAAGCGTCAACTGCTCCGGCAACATGGGAACTCTGATATGTGGTTAGTCGAGACACTCGGTTTCGGGCAGACCGGCTGGGGCGGGCTTCTCCTGATGGGCGCCCTGATGACGCTGTGCGTCACGCTTGCGGCACTCCTGCTCGGCGCCGTGCTGGGTGCCATCGTTGCCGCCGCCAAGCTTTCGCAGAGCCGGGCCATCAGAACAGCCGGCGGCGTCTACACCACCATCTTTCGCGGCGTGCCCGAGCTGCTCATCATCTATCTCGTCTATTTCGGCGGCTCCAGCGCCGTCACCGCCATCGGCGCCTATTTCGGCTTCGAGGGATTTCTGGGCATGCCGTCCTTCATCGCCGGCGCCCTGGCTGTGGGTCTCATCTGCGGCGCTTACCAGGCGGAGGTTTATCGCGGAGCCTTTTTGGCGATCCCGAAGGGGGAACTGGAGGCCGCGGAGGCGATCGGCATGCACCGGTTCCTGCGCTTCCGCCGGATCATCATGCCGCAGGTCCTGCGTTTCGCCATTCCGGGTATCGGCAATGTCTGGCAGTTGAGTCTCAAGGATTCCGCACTGGTGTCCGTCACCGGCCTCGCCGATCTGATGCGCACCAGCCAGGTCGCCGCCGGTTCCACGCGGCAATATTTCCTGTTCTTCATCGCCGGCGGCTGTCTCTATCTGGTGCTGACCAGCATGTCCGACCGTCTGTTCGCGCGTGCCGAACGGCGCGCCAGCCGCAGCATGCCGGCCGGCATCGGCCAGATCTGAAGGAGGATACGGTGGATTTTCCTTTCCTTTTCCAGACCATGAAAACCCTGCTGGCCGCCCTGCCGGTGACGCTTGGCCTGTTCTCCCTCTCGGTGTTGTTCGGCGGCTTTCTCGCCATCCTGATCGTCTGGATGCGGGTCGGCGGCAATCCCATCCTCAGCCGGTTCGCACGGGGCTATATCTTCGTTTTTCGCGGTTCGCCGCTGCTCATCCAGATGTTCCTCGTCTTCTATGGTCTCGGCCAGTTCGGCTTCATCCGCCACTCTTTCGTCTGGCCGGCGCTGCGCGAGCCCTTCGTCTGCGCCGTCCTGTCGCTGGCGCTCTGCACGGCAGGCTACACGGCGGAAATCTTCCGCTTCGGCCTGCGCGCCGTCCCGCCGCGCGAGATCGAGGCGGCACGCGCCATCGGCATGTCCGGCTTCTTGCTGGTGCGCCGCATCATCGCGCCGATCGCCTTCCGTCATGCGCTGCCGGCCTATTCGACCGAGATCGTGATGATGGTGAAATCCACCGCGCTCGCCAGCCTCGTCACCGTCTGGGAGGTGACCGGCGTCGCGCAGCGGCTGATCTCGCAGACCTACCGCACGATGGAAGTCTTTCTCTGCGCGGCGATCATCTATCTCGTGCTCAATTTCCTGATCCTGCAGGCGATGGCGCTGCTCGAGCATTATCTTTCGCCGCATCGGCGCGCCGCCGCGCCTCTCGTTCCCGGCGGCCTTCCGGTATCCCGATGACGACGCCCATCAGCAAAATGGAGGGGAACATGGCTGCGGCCACCCGGCTATCCGTCCGCAACATCCACAAGAGCTTTGGCGCCCATGAGGTGCTGCGCGGCATTTCGCTCGACGCGCATGATGGCGACGTCATCTCGCTGCTCGGCGCCAGCGGTTCGGGCAAGTCCACTTTCCTGCGCTGTATCAACCTTCTGGAGATCGCTGATCAGGGGGAGATCGTCGTCGATGGTGAGCGCATCGAGATGACGATGAAGAACGGCCACGCTGTACCGGCCAGCCGCAAGCAGGTCGACCGCATCCGGGCCGAGCTCGGCATGGTCTTCCAGTCCTTCAATCTCTGGTCTCACATGACCATTCTCGATAATGTCATCGAGGGCCCGGTGCATGTGCTGAAAAGGCCGCGAGCCGAGTGTATCGCTGAAGCCGAGGCGCTTCTTGAAAAAGTGGGCATCGCCGAAAAGCGCCACGCCTATCCCGCCCACCTCTCGGGCGGCCAGCAGCAGCGCGCGGCGATCGCCCGTGCGCTCGCAATGAAGCCGAAAGTGATGCTCTTCGATGAGCCCACTTCGGCGCTCGATCCCGAGCTCGTCGGCGAGGTCCTGCGCGTCATGCGCAGCCTCGCGGAGGAGGGGATGACCATGCTGGTCGTCACCCACGAGATGGGCTTCGCCCGCAATGTCTCCAACCGCGTCATCTTCATGCGCTCCGGCGAGATCGACAGCGACGGCCCACCCGAAGAGCTTTTCGGCAAGGGCGGATCGCCCGCCTTCCGGCAGTTCATCGGCACGTTCGGGAAGTGATGATGCGCACGATCACGCTGGAAAAGACGCTCGATTGGCGAGCGATCGCCGCCATTGCCGGGGGCGCTCGGCTGGAGCTTGGTGCCGGTGCGTGGGAGAGGATCGATCATGCGGCGCGGATCGTGGCCGCGCTGGTTGACCGTGGCATCCGCGCCTATGGGGTCAACACCGGCGTCGGCGCGCTCGCCGATACGGTGGTGGACCGCGCCTCGCAGCGCCGCCTTTCGCGCAATATCCTGATGAGCCATGCCTGCGGCGTCGGCCCGCTTCTGCCGCCGCGCGAGGTGCGCGCCATCATCGCCGCCCAGATCAACAATTTCACCCACGGCCATTCCGGCATCCGGCCCGAGATCGTTCGCGCCCTGCTGGCGCTGCTCGATCATGATTGCATTCCCGATGTCCCTTCGAAAGGCTCCGCCGGCTATCTCACCCATATGGCGCATATCGCGCTGGTGCTGATCGGCGAGGGGACGGCACATCTGGCCGGTCGGCAGATGGGCGGCACCGAGGCGCTGGCCGCGATCGGCCTTCAGCCTCTCGTGCTGGAGGCGAAGGAAGGCCTGAGCCTCGTCAACGGCACCTCATGCTCCACCGGCCTTGCCTGCGTCGCGCTTTCCCGCGCCGAGCGCCTGCTCGAATGGGCGGATGCCATCGCCGCGCTGACGCTTGAGGCCTTCGGCGCACAGATGCCCGCCTTTGGCGAGGACGTGCTGGCGCTTCGGCCCTCGAAGGGCATCGAGACCGTCGGCAGCGCCTTGCGGAAAAGGCTTGAGGGAAGCGGGCTCGTCGCGGCCGATGCCGGCGCGCGCACGCAGGATGCGCTCAGCCTGCGTGCCATCCCGCATGCCCATGGCGCGGCGCGCGACGGCTTCGATTTCGCCGCCAAGACCGTTGATCGCGAGCTTGCATCGGTCACCGACAATCCCGCTGTTGCCGGCACGCCGGAGGAGCCGCTCGTCTGGTCCGAGGCGCATGCCGTCGCACCGGCGCTGGCGCAGGCGCTCGACATGCTGGTGGTCGCTATCGCGCAGATATCCGGCATGAGCGAGCGTCGCATCGACCGTCTGGTCAATCCGCTGGTGAGCCGCCTGCCGGCTTTCCTCGCCGATGATCCGGGTGCCGGTTCCGGCTTCATGATCGCGCAATATACGGCCGCCGCACTCAGCAATGAAAACCGCCGCCTCGGCGCGCCGGCCAGCCTCGACGGCGGCGTCACCTCCGCCCTGCAGGAAGATTTCCTGGCGCATCCGACGGCGGCGGCGAACAAGCTTCTGGCCGTGCTCGACAATGCCGAGCAGATCTTCGCTATCGAGCTTTTGGCGGCGGCGCAGGCGCAGGATCTCCATCCCGGCAAGGTTTCACGCGCCAAGGGCACGGATGTAGTCTATCGCGCCCTGCGCGACATCCTGCCCCGCTATGCCGACGACCGGCCGCTGGCTAAGGATATGGCCGCGGCGCGTGATCTTCTGGCCGCCTCTGCGGCGCCCGGCGCTGATTGACCGACTTAGCCGACGAATCCTTGGGGGGTGAACATGTCCAATCAATTCGACGTGGCCGTCATCGGCCTTGGCGCCATGGGCAGCGCCGCGGTCGCGCATCTGGCCGCGCGCGGCGTCAGGGTGATCGGCCTGGAGGCCGCCTTTCCCGCCCATGCGCAGGGCTCCTCCCATGGTGATTCCAGGCTGATCCGGCTCGGCTATTTCGAGGACCCGTCTTATGTGCCGCTGCTGCAGCGCGCCTATGCCAATTGGCGCGCGATGGAGCAGCGCCTGCGCGAACAAGTGCTCACCATCACCGGCGTGCTCCAGATCGGTCGCCCCGAGGATAAGATCGTCAAGGGCACGCGGGCCTCCGCCGAGCTGCACGGGCTCGCCTCGGAGGTGCTCGACCGGGAGGCGATGCTGAGGCGCTTTCCCGCCTTTGCGCTCGATGCTGACGAGATCGCGGTCCTCGATCCCGAGGGCGGGTTCCTGAAGCCGGAAGCGGCGATCTTCGGCTATCTCCGGCTGGCGGCAACGGACGGCGCGGCCCTGCATTTCGGCGAGAAGGTGACGGCAATCGAGCCCGGTGACGGTAGCGTCGAGATCGCCACAGAAACGGCGCGCTATCGCGTCGGCAAGGTGGTGGTCGCCACCGGCTCATGGATCACCGAGCTGGTGCCGCAATTGCGCGGGCTCGCCGTGCCGATCCGCCAGGTCGTGGCGTGGTATCAGCCGCGCGACGGCTTCGCCACCGCGCTCGGCCGTATGCCGGCCTTCATCCGCGATGAGGGTAAGGTCGGCTCCTTCTTCGGCTTCCCCGTCATCGGGCCTGATGGCGTCAAGATCGGCAAGCACGCCCATTTCCTCGAGGAGATCGACCCGAACCAGCCCAATCCGCCAGTCAACGATGCCGATCTGTCGTTGCTTGACGATTTCATCGCCCGCCGTCTTCCCGCTGCGGCCGGCTTGCGCGTCAATGCCATCACCTGCCGCTATACGATGCTGCCGAGCGAGGATTTCCTCATGGACCTCCTGCCGTCCGATCCCCGTATCGTCGTGGCCTCGCCTTGCTCGGGGCACGGGTTCAAGTTCACCAGTGTCGTCGGCGAGATCCTCGCGGATTTGGCGCTCGACGGTGGCACGCACCTGCCGATCGATGCCTTCTCCTTCGCGGCGATGGATCGGTTCGTGAAAGCGCGGCAGGGGAAATAGCCGTCATCCTGCAGAGGTGAGTGTGCTCCCTGCGGCTCGTCAGGCTGCAGAGTTTGCGCGTGCACGCCATTGCCTCACATGGTCGATCAATGCCCGCAATTTGGGCGCTACGTTTCGCCGTTGCGGATAATAGAGATAGAACCCGGGGAACGGCGGCAGGAATTCCTGCAAGAGGGGCACGAGTTCGCCTGCCTCGATATACGGGCGCGCGGTCTCTTCCGTCATAAAGGTTATGCCTGCTCCGCTCAGCGCCGAGCGGAGCATCAGTTGAAGATCGTTGGTCGTGATCTGCGGATGAACCGCGATGTCGAAGGGAATGCCGTTCTCCTCGAATTCCCACCTGTAGGGCGCGACATTCAGGGCCGGTCGCCAGCCGATGCAGCGGTGCGCGAGAAGGTCACGCGGATGAGCAGGCATTCCGCGTGCCGCGATGTAGGCGGGGGATGCAACGGCGGTCTCCCGTTGGTTCCCGGTGACCGGTATCGCGATCATGTCCTGTTCGATCACTTCGCCGAGCCGTACGCCGGCGTCGAACCCGGCGGCAACGATGTCGAACTCCTCGTCGGTGACCGTGATGTCGATCGTCACGGCCGGATACGCCTCCGCGAAGGCGGCGATAAGCGGGCCGGAAAGGAATTGTTCGGCGATCGAGGTGACGGCGATCCGCAAAAGCCCGCGCGGCGCGTCTTCCGCCGCCACCATATCGAGGGCCGCGGAGATATCGGACATTGGCTGTGCAAGGGCCTCGCGCAGGCGTTCGCCCGCTTCCGTCAGGCGGACGGAGCGGGTGGTGCGCGAGACAAGCTGCGTGCCGAAGGCATCCTCGAGCCGCCGAATTCCCTGGCTGACGGCAGAGCGCGTCACGCCCAGCCGGTCGGCGGCGGCGCGGAAATTGTCTTCCTCGGCCACGGCCAGGAAGAGCGGAAGCAGGTTCATGTCGAGCTTCATTGTCCAGCCTTGCTAACCAACGAGTTCAGCAGGGGATAGCTACCCCTACTGACCGCTGGAGTCCATCTTCTTCCTGAAACTCGAACCAGGGAGACGATCATGGACAAGGTCATTCTCATTACCGGCGCCTCCAGCGGCATAGGCAAAGGGATCGCGCGCGAACTCGGCGCCGCGGGCGCAAGGTTGCTGCTTGGTGCGCGACGCGTCGATCGCGTCGAGACACTCGCGGCAGAGATCCGCGCGGCAGGCGGCATCGCCGAAGCCCGTGCGCTGGACGTGACGGATCGCCGCTCGATGCAGGCCTTCGCGCAGGCCGCCCTCGATGATTGGGGGCGCATCGACGTCCTCGTGAACAATGCCGGCGTGATGCCCCTTTCCCCGCTCGCCGCCGGCAAGCATGACGAGTGGGAGCGCATGGTCGACGTCAACATCAAGGGCGTGCTCTGGGGCATCGGCGCGGTTCTGCCTGTCATGGAGAGGCAGGGCAGCGGGCAGATCATCAATATCGGCTCCATCGGTGCGCTGTCGGTGGTGCCCACGGCGGCCGTCTATTGTGCGACGAAGTTCGCGGTCCGCGCCATCTCCGACGGGCTGCGGCAGGAGCACGACAATATCCGCGTGACCTGCGTCAATCCGGGCGTGGTCGAGAGCGAACTCGCCGCCTCGATCACGCACGAAGGGACGAAGGAAGTGATAGCGGCCTATCGCGCGATCGCGCTCCAGCCAGCCGATATCGCGCGGGCGGTACGGCAGGTGATCGAGGCGCCCGAGAGCGTCGACACGACAGAGATCACCATCCGTCCGACCGCGTCGGCAAACTGAAGGGCGACGGCCCCGGTCTGCCCGGGGCTGTTCCCCTCACCACAATCCTTCCTGCAGACCATTCAACGAAAGGAGAAAACCCATGATGTTTATCCCGACAAATCGTCGTGCCCATTCCGGCTCTGCGTTGCTGCTCGCCTTCGCGCTCGTAGCCGCCGAAATCCCGGCTCATGCCGAGACATGTTCGCCGCACGCCGAGGCCCAGGCAAGCAACGAAAGGATCGTTCGCGAAGCCTTTGAAGGATGGGCAGCCGGCGGCAGCGTCTTCGATATCCTGGCGCCGGACGTGGTCTGGACCATCCATGGATCAGGACCGGTGGCCGGCACCTATCGTGGCGTCGAGGATTTCGCGCAGCGCGCTTCGGGGCCCCTCGTCAGCCGCCTTGCCGCGCCGCTTGTTCCGGACCTTCATCATATCTGGGCATCCGGCGACACGGTCATTATCCGCTTCGGCGCGTCGTCCACCACGACGTCCGGCAATCCCTACCGAAACCAGTTCGTCTGGATTTTCCGGATGGAAGACGGCGCCGTCACCGAGGCCGAAGCTTTCCTGGATCTCGCCGCCTACCAGGAGGTCGTCGACCGCAACGAGCCGCGCAGTGACTGAGCGTCCGGCATGTGCGGATTGTTCTGAAGTCCGACGCTCCCAACCGCAAGGAGACCGATCATGCGAAGAATTACCACAACTCTGTTGGCCGTTGTCCTGATGGGATCGGCCCTTCACGCCGAGGAAACTGAAATGCAAGCCGATCACCCCTATGTGGGCCTCTGGGTCACGGAAGACGGCCATATCCGGCACGAATTGCTGCCGAACGGCCGCTATGTCGAGGCACGCGGCACCCGCGAACGCGCCTATGAAGGGCGTTATGAAGTCACCGGAGACCATATCGAATATTGGGACGACACCGGCTTCACCGCCGACGGCGACTTCGTCGACGGCATTCTGCACCATGCCGGCATGATCCTTTATCGCCGATAGGTGCAGAGCGATCCGGGCGTGTGGCGCCTACAGTATCGGCCCGAAAACCGGAACTGGCTTTCGGGCCGATATGTGGATTCAAGAAACTGCAACGTCCTTTGTGTGCTCAAAAGGACCCCCCCGGCGCTTCATTGCCGCCGGTATCGAGGGTAGCCAGGGACCGCTCCTGCCTTCGGACGATGCGCCGCTCCGCGGCGGCTTGGATATGCCCCGCTGAGCTTTCATCACGTGTTTGTCGGGGCCATCGTCTTTCTGCTCAGCCATGCCAGATGAAGGCCATCCACCCCTGTGGCAGGAGCGTGTGCGGCAGCCGACATCCACGACCGCCGCTGACTACCAGGCCCGGGCCTGAAGCAAGGCCGGGACGCGGCTATGCGAAGACCGAATCGAACAAGGGTACGATCCTGGCGCTAGCGACGCGCAGCCTCTCCACTCAATTTATTACAGCACAACCAGTGCCGCAATCGGTGGTCTCTGAAGTTCATAATTCTGTACTGAAATGGCGCGCCCGAAAGGATTCGAACCTCTGACCCCCAGATTCGTAGTCTGGTGCTCTATCCAGCTGAGCTACGGGCGCTTGCCAATTGATGTGCGCTCATCAAGCGCAGCGCGGTTCCTAATGGGTTCGGTCTCCAATTGCAAGCGCTTATGACAAAAAACTGTAAGCCATCTGCAATTTCTTTTTATGCCGGATAACGCGCTAGGTATCGTATTGCGAAAGGAAAGCCGGGGCAGGGCGCCTTTGCGTTGCGGCGGGCTCGTTGCTGCTTGGCTCAGGCGCTCTTGTCTGCTTCCGCCGCCTCCTTCTGCCGGCGCCAGTTGGCCAGCGAGACAGGCATATCGGGAATGCGGATTTCGAAATGCGTGCCGCATGTCCTGTCTTCGCGCAATTCGATCGAGCCGCCATGCGCGCGCACCAGCTCATGCGCGATGGCGAGGCCGAGGCCCGTGCCGTCGCTGCGTGTCGAGCCGCGGAACGCGGTGAAGAGGTTGTCGCGCGCCTTCTGCGGCAGGCCGGGCCCGGTATCCTCGATGCCGATGATCGCCACCGAGCCGATGCGTCCTGCCGTCACCGTCAGCCGCTTGACGACGCTCTGATCGCCGGGGCGGTCGGCGCTCATCGCCTGCACGGCGTTACGGCAGAGATTGGTGATGATGCGGAAGAACTGTTCCGTATCCGCATCCATCTCGAAATCCTGCGGCACGAGATTGCGGAACTCGATCGCGCTGTCTGGCTCGATCGCCAGCGTTTCCTCGACATCGGTGATGATGGTATAGAGCAACACGCGACGCCGCTTCGGCGGCGCCTCCTGCGTGCGGCCATAGGCGATGACGCTTTCGGCATAGCTGATCGCCCGGTTGAGCGTGCGGATGAGCTTGGGCGCGAAACGCTGCACCACCGGGTCCCTGGCATCCGCCAGATGATCGGACATCAGCTGGGCGGAAGCGAGAATGTTGCGCATGTCGTGGTTGATCTTGGAGACGGCGAGCCCGAGATCGGCGAGATGCTTCTGCTCGGAGAAGGTGCGTTGCAGGTCGCTCTGCATCGCCGCCAGCTGGCGCTGCGCCACGCCCAATTCGTCCTTGCGGTCGTCGGGGATGATGATGCGCGTCGGATCATCGGGCGCCTGCGCGAAATTGATCATGTTGCGGTGCATGCGCCGCACGGGGCGCAGCAGCAACTCGTTTATGGCGAGATAGACAAGGCTCGCCGCGATCAGCGAAATGACCAGCGACAGCAGCGCCACGTTGCGCGCATAGCGCAACATCGCCTGGCGCAGCGGCGCATCCGAGGTGACGAGTTCGATGACCTTGCCGCTGTCGCCGATCGGACCATAGACCCGCAACGTGCGGTCGCCGCCGGTAAAGAGCGTGTCGAAGGCATCCCATATCGCCGCCGCCTCGCTGGTATGGGCAAGGTCGATATGCTGGTCGACCTTCTGCGGCATTTCCGACATCGCAAGCAGGCGCGAAGCGCCTTTTTCGCGCAAGGCGATGGCCTTCGTTCCCGTCGCCAGAAGCACGCTGTCCTGCACCGACCGGGGCACGATGGGGCTCTCGCTGTCGGCCAGAACGATGCTTGCCGCCGCCACGGTGTCGAGCCGCGTCGTAAGCCAGCGCATCCGCATGCTGGCGACGGAGGGCACGAAAATGAGCACTTCCGCCACTAGAACGGAGAAGACTGTCAGAAGCAGCACCTTGCTGGAGAGGCGGTGGCGCAGCGGCAATCTGCTCAGCGGGCGGTTTTTTTCGCAGGCGCTGGCGCGGCATGCCGATTCCGGACCGGTATCGACCGCTCCATCCGTCACTGAGCCATCTTCTTTTCCGGCCATTATTCAGATCCGATGAGCATTGCTGCCGTGGATGCGGCAATACGGAACTATATACGCCAGGGATGGGCTTTTTTCCATGCCGGTGCCCCGACTGAATTGGAAAACAATAGTTGAGGAAATAGTCAAGAGTTGATAAGCGCATCCGAACATTGTTGAACGGGTGCGGCATGGATGACCTTGGTGCGCAGGAACGCGCGGTTCTGGAACTGATAACGGCCAATCCCTTTGCCGGGCAGCAGGATATCGCCGACACGCTGGGTCTGGCGCGTTCCACGGTGGCGGCCCATATCGTCCAGCTCGTGCAGAAAGGCTATATCCTGGGGCGTGGCTATGTCCTGCCCGCGCCGAAGCGCATTGCGGTTCTGGGTGGCGCTGTCTTCGACCGCAAATACCATGCCCGTGCACCGCTGATATCAGATACATCCAATCCGGTCGACGGCCACCGCAGTTTCGGCGGCGTGGCGCGCAATGTAGCGGAGAACCTCGCCCGCCTCGATGTGACGACGAGCTTCGTCTCGATTGTCGGGGACGACGATACGGGACGCTCGATCATTCGCCACCTGCGTGATCTTGGCGTTGATACCAGCCAGATCATTGTCACGGGCGAGGCGCCGACCGCCGAATATGCGGCCATATTGGGGCCGGAGAACGAGCTGGCGCTGGGCATCGCCGATATGGGCATCTTCGACCTGTTTCAGCCGGCCCATCTCGACCGCGTCTGGCCGCATCTGGCCGCCGCCGCTTTCGTGTTCGCCGATTGCAATCTGCCGGCAGAGACGCTTGCCGCGCTGATCGCGCGCAAGCAGGCCGCGCGCTTCAGGCTCGCCATCGACGCCGTGTCATCGCCCAAGGCCCGGCGGCTGCCCGACGATTTGACCGGCGTGGATATTCTCTTCCTCAACCTGGATGAAGCCCATGCGGTCCTCGACCTTGGTGAGAATGCGCCGCGCCTGTCTCCGGAAACCGCAGTGGATGCACTGCGGGCGAGGGGCGTCGCGGAAGTGGTGCTGACCATGGGCGCGGTCGGCATGCTGTTATCGAGCAGCGATGGCATGACGAAGATCGAAGCCGTTCCGGCCGAGCCCGTCGATGTCACGGGCGCGGGAGACGCCATGATCGCCGGCACGCTCTATCGTCTCCTCTCCGGCGCAAGCCTCGCCGAAGGCGCGCGCACCGGCTCGCTTTTGGCGACCCTCACCACCGAGAGCGAGGCGAGCGTCCATCCGCTTCTTTCGCCGCGCTTCCTCGCAGCCCATATGAACCGCATTTTTTAGCCGCATGATCTCATCCAAAAAGTCTTCAACTTTTTGGGATCATGCTCAGCCAGAAAGGATTACCCCGTGAACGCATCGCTTCTCCACCCGACCGAGGAGGTCAAGGCGGCAATTGCCGATGGTGCGCCGCTCGTCGCGCTCGAATCGACCATCATCACCCATGGCATGCCATATCCCGCCAATCTCGAGATGGCGCGGAAAGTGGAAGCGGTGATCCGTGCGCACGGTGCGGTGCCGGCGACGACCGCTGTGGTCGAAGGCAGGATCCGCGTCGGTCTGGCGGATAGGGAAATCGAAACGCTGGCCCAGGCCAAGGATGCGGTGAAGGCATCGAGCCGCGATCTTGCAGCAAGCATCGTGCAGGGGCGCTCGGCCGGCACCACCGTTTCCGCTACCATGCGCATAGCTGCCCTGGCAGGCATCGACATCTTCGCCACCGGCGGTGTCGGCGGCGTGCACAGGGGTGCGGAGGCGACCTTCGACATCTCCGCCGACCTGACCGAGCTCGGCCAGACCGCGACCACCGTCGTCTGCGCTGGCGTCAAGTCGATCCTCGATATCCCAAAGACGCTGGAATTCCTGGAGACCCAGCGCGTCCCGGTCATCGCCTATGGCAGCGATGATTTCCCGGCTTTCTATACCCGCTCAAGCGGCTGCAAGGCCGACCACCGGCTCGACACGCCGGAGGAGATCGCCCGCGCCATGCGGTTGCACCGGGAACTCGGCTCCGGCACCGGCATCCTCGTCGCCAATCCGATCCCCGAAGCCGCCGCGCTTGACCCCGCCTTCATCGACGGAACGATTGCCGAAGCGGTGGCGGAAGCGACCGTACGCGGCATTGGGCGCAAGGAACTGACGCCCTTCCTGCTCGCCCGTATCAATGAACTGTCGAACGGCGCGAGCCTCCAGGCCAACATAGCGCTGGTGCTCAACAATGCCGACCTCGCGGCGCGGATTGCGGTGGCGTTTGCCAGGCTGAAGCGGGAATGAGACCGCTGTCACTGCATCGATGCGAATAGAAGTGAGCGAAGTGAGCAGGCATAGAGCACAATACGCTCACGGAAGCTGATCGATGCTGTCATCAGATTCGCAATCCCCCAAACCGCCTCGCTGTGTTTGTCGCAGAAATCCTGATTTTGCAACGTTACGCATTGTCTCGGAAGTAAATGGCCTTCAGGTTTTCGCCTGTTCATAGGCCATGAATAGATCGGTTACGAGAACGCCATTGATCCGCATCCCCGTCAAATCGGCATCTTCAATGTCCGAATCTGCCAACGTGACGCCTCTTATGGTCAATCGCGATAGGTTTGCATTCGTGATGGCGGCTCCAGACAGGTTGACATTGTTGAAGTGCGCACCTGCAAGGCTGATATCGTCAAAAACCGCTTCGCTTAAATTGGTGTCGGTGAATCTTGCCTTGGTCAAAACAGCGTAAAACCGTGCGCCTGCGAGGTTTACGCCATCGAAATTAGCGCCTGACATATCAGCCCGCTCGTAATGCGTTCCCTGCATCTGAGGGCCATCAAATGGGTTGTGTTCTTGGTGATCGCTCATTGTCGTTTCCTATGGTCAATCATGATTGCGACCCAAAGGATGCCAGATTGCACAATCATTTGCGACCGTCGAATCTGAAATTGAAACGAGCCACGCCAATTCTGGCCGTGCCGTTGTCGCATCTGGTTTGAGCAACACATGCTCGGATCGACCCACCTGCCTCAATCCCCCTCGCTGAACACATACTGCGTCACCTGCCGGTAGATTTCTCCAGGCCGCAATACCGATCCTGGAAAATGCGGATGGTGGATGGCGTCGGGAAAGCGCTGCGGTTCGAGGCACAATCCGCCGAAGCGCTGGCCCTGTCGTCCGCCACGCAGGGGCTGCGGCAGCGGCAGGAAATTGCCGTCATAGAACTGCAGTCCCGGCTCCGTCGTCCATATCTCCATCTCGATGCCGCTTTGCGGGCCCTCCAGCCTTGCGGCGGGGCGGGGCGCCGTCGCGGGCTTCATGGCGAGGACGAAATTATGGTCGTATTCGGCGTGTGGGCTGCCGGAGCGGATCGGGCGCGGCGTGCTGAAATCGAAGGCGGTGCCGGCGACATCGGCGGTCTCGCCGGTCGGGATGAGATCGCCGTCGACAGGCGAATAGGCCTTGGCAGGAATGGTCAGCCGATGGTCGAGGATCGTGTCGGAACCGTCGAGGTTGAAATAGGCGTGACCGGCTAGATTGACGAGGGTAGGGCGGTCGGTCTCGGCGATGAGTTCCAGCGTCAGCGTCTGGCCCTCGATGGAGTAGCGGCAGATGGTGCGCACCTCCCCCGGATAGCCCTCGTCATCGTGCGGCGAGACGAGCGTCAGCGTAACCGATGACGGACCGGCATCGGCGATGCTCCAGAGCTTGCGCGAAAACCCTTCGACGCCGCCATGCAGATGCGTGCGGCCGTTCTCGTTGAGGCTCAACTGATGGTCGACCCCGTCGAGCGTGAACCGGCCGCCGGCAATGCGGTTGGCGCAGCGTCCGGCGATTGCGCCGACATAACCCGTTTGCGTCAGATAATCCTCGAGCCTGTCGAAACCCAGGATGACCGAATGCGGCCCGTTTTCGCCCGGTAGGGTGAGATCGGCCAACGTCGCCCCATAGGTGAGGATACGGGCGGTGAGTGCCGGTCCGCCGATATCGATGGCATGGACCGTCTGCCCGCCCGCCAGATGACCGAATTCCGTCTTGTTCATTGCGATTTCCATCCCACTTTTCTGCGTTTTTGCGTTCTTCTTGTTTTATTCTTCCGGTTTTTGCAGGGGATCGCAATCGAGTGCGAAAAATTAAAATAGCGCCTTTTCAATTTATATTACTGTATGATAATAACGAGAGAGTTCGGGAGGATTACAGTGCCGCGCCATCCCGGAGGAGGTGCGGAGGAGGGCTGTAAGTTTGCATCCGCGCATCGTGCCTGGGCATGGTGCGCCGGGGCCGGACGGAGGACGACAAGGGAGGAAACAATGTCGTATTTGAAGCGCATGATGATGACCACGGCCGCGGCGGTTGCATTCGCCGGCGCTGCCGGTGCCGCTGATCTGACGGTTGGCTTTTCGCAGATCGGTTCGGAATCCGGCTGGCGCGCCGCCGAGACCTCGGTCACCAAGCAGGAAGCGGAAAAGCGCGGCGTCGATCTCAAGATTGCCGACGCTCAGCAGAAGCAGGAAAACCAGATCAAGGCCATCCGCGGCTTCATCGCGCAGGGCGTTGACGGCATCTTCGTTGCGCCCGTCGTGGCGACGGGCTGGGATGCGGTGCTTGGAGAAGCCAAGGACGCCGAAATCCCGGTCATCCTGCTCGACCGCACCATCGAGACTTCCGATCCGGATCTTTACCTGACGGCTGTCACGTCCGATACCGTTCATGAAGGCAAGGTCGCAGGTGACTGGCTGGTCAAGACGGTCGGCGACAAGCCCTGCAACATCGTCGAACTGCAGGGGACCGTCGGCTCGAGCCCGGCGATCAACCGCAAAAAGGGCTTCGAGGACGGCATTGCGGGGCACGACAATCTGAAGATCGTCCGCAGCCAGACCGGCGACTTCACCCGCTCCAAGGGCAAGGAAGTGATGGAAGGCTTCCTCAAGGCGGAGAATGGCGGCAAGAATATCTGCGCCCTCTACGCCCATAATGACGATATGGCTGTCGGCGCGATCCAGGCCATCAAAGAAGCAGGCCTCAAGCCGGGCACGGATATCCTGGTCGTCTCCATCGATGCCGTTCCCGATATCTTCAAGGCGATGGCCGATGGCGAGGCGAATGCGACTGTCGAGCTGACGCCGAACATGGCCGGTCCTGCCTTCGATGCGCTGAAGGAATTCAAGGACAACGGCAAGGCGCCGCCGAAGTGGATCCAGACGGAATCGAAGCTCTACACGCAGGCTGACGATCCGATGAAGGTCTATGAGGAGAAGAAGGGCCTCGGCTACTGATCTTTTCCAGCCGCTGGCGAGGCAGTACCCTTTGCCCTGCCAGGCACCTTCGCCACTCCAACTCACCGTCATCCTCGGGTCAAGCCCGAGGATGACGGTCGGGAAGTGGTTGTCGATTGGTGAATCCAGAAATCAGGCGAAGATCATCGGCGGGGATGCTGTATGGAGGAGCGGCGGCATGACGGAAAACGCGCCTACCGGGAGCAATGCTGCACCAGGATCGCCGCAGCACGATGTGCTTCTGAGCGTCGAGAATATTCATAAGTCGTTTCTCGGCTTCAAGGCGCTGTCCGGCGTCGATTTCGAGGTCCGCGCCGGCGAAATTCATGCGCTTTTAGGCGAGAATGGCGCCGGAAAATCGACGCTGATCAAGGTTTTGACCGGCGTGCATCACCCGGATTCCGGCGTGATCCGCTTCGAGGGCCAGGAGATCACGGTGCGCGACACGCTGCAGGCGCAGCATCTCGGCATCGGCACCGTCTATCAGGAGGTCAATCTCCTGCCCAATCTGCCGGTCGCGGAAAATCTCTTCATCGGCCGCCAGCCCAAGCGCTTCGGCTTCGTCGACCGTCGCGAAATGGAAAGGCGCGCCCGCGCATTGCTGGCGCAATATGGCATGGACATCGATGTCTCGGCCGATCTGTCGCGCTATTCGGTGGCCGTGCAGCAATTGATCGCGATCGCCCGCGCCGTCGATCTCTCGGGCAAGGTCCTGATTCTGGACGAGCCGACCGCCAGCCTCGATAAAAACGAGACGGAGATGCTTTTCGCCGTCATGCGCCAGCTCAAGGCGCGGGGCATGGGGATCGTCTTCATCACCCATTTCCTCGATCAGGTCTATGCCGTCAGCGACCGCGTGACGATCCTGCGCAATGGCAGGCTTGCCGGCACAGCGCTGACCAGGGAGCTGAGCAAGATAGATCTCGTTTCCAAGATGCTCGGCCGTACGCTCGTTGAGGTCACTCATACCACGCACCGCACGGCGCCGCCTCCTTCGGCACGCCGCATTTCCTTCCGCAACTACGGCCTTTCGCGCAGCATCGCGCCTTTCGATCTCGACATCAGCGAGGGCGAGGTCGTCGGCGTTGCCGGGCTCCTCGGTTCGGGCCGTACCGAGACCGCAAGGCTTCTCTTCGGCATCGATGTGCCCGACAGCGGCAAGGCTACGATCGACGGCAGGGAAATCCGCATTCATTCGCCGCGCGAGGCGGTGGCGGCGGGGTTTGGCCTCTGTCCGGAAGACCGCAAGACAGACGGGATCATCGGCGATCTCTCCGTGCGCGAGAATATCGCCCTGGCGCTGCAGGCGCGCCGTGGCTGGCTTCGCCGGCTGTCGAGCCGCGAGCAGGCGGAGCTCGCCGATCGCTTCATCAAGGCGCTTGATATCCGCACCTCCGACATGGAAAAGCCGATCAAGTTCCTCTCCGGCGGCAATCAGCAGAAGGTCATCCTTGCCCGCTGGCTTGCCACCAATCCGCGCTTCCTCATTCTCGATGAGCCAACGCGCGGCATCGATGTCGGCGCACATGCGGAAATCATCACGCTCATCAACCGGCTCTGCGACGAGGGCATGGCGCTGCTGGTGATCTCCTCCGAAATCGAGGAGATCGTCGCCTATTCGAGCCGCGTCCGTGTGCTGCGCGATCGTGAGCATACGGCGGAACTGACCGGCAAGGAGATCAATGCAGGGACGATCATGCGGACGATTGCAGCAGAAACCGAAAAGGCGCACTAGAATGCTGCCGTTTGTCACCCCCCTCTGCCCTGCCGGCCATCTCCCCCTCAAAGGGGGAGATCACGCTGTCATTGACGCGTGGGACCAATCTCAGACGTCTCAGAATGAAGGCCGCGGGCAGTGTCAGCCAATCTCCCCCCTTGAGGGGGAGATGGCCGGCAGGGCAGAGGGGGGTACGGTCCCGCTGGCGTTTCCGTCTGAACATGAAAGGTTTCCGCAATGAGCCGTTTCATGTCCGGTTCCCTCGGAAAGGCCATGCCGCAGCTTCTGTCGCTGGCGGTCATCCTGTTCTTCAATTATCTGGCTTTCCCCGGCTTCTTCGATATCCGCTTTCAGGACGGCCGCTTCTTCGGCAGTCTGATCGATGTGCTCAATCGTGGTGCGCCGGTGGCGATCCTTGCCATCGGCATGACGGCTGTCATCGCCTCCAAGGGCGTCGACCTTTCCGTCGGCGCGGTGATGGCGGTGGCGGGCGCCGTGGCGGCGACGCTGGCCGTCGAAGGCTATCCGCTGCCGGTCATTATCCTGGCTGCGCTCGGCGTCGGCCTCGCCTGCGGCCTGTGGAACGGCCTGCTCATTGCCTTCTTTGACCTGCAGCCCATCGTCGCCACGCTGATACTGATGGTGGCGGGGCGGGGAATAGCCCAGCTCATCACCGAGGGCACCATCGTCACCTTCAACGATCCCGGCCTCATCTTCTTCGGCACCGGCGCCTTTCTCGGCTTTCCCATGCCCGTCATTCTAGCGGCGGTGGTAGGGCTCGCCGCCATCCTCTTGGTGCGGCGCACCGCGCTCGGGCTCCTGATCGAGGCGATCGGCGTCAACCGCAGCGCCAGCACGTTCTCAGGCATCAACAGCCGCCTCATCATCTTCATGGTTTATGGTTTCAGTGGCCTGTGCGCGGGGCTGGCGGGCATCATCGTTGCCGCCGATATCCGCGGGGCGGATGCCAACAATGCCGGGCTCTGGCTGGAGCTCGATGCCATTCTGGCGGTCGTCATCGGCGGCACTTCGCTGCTCGGCGGCCGCTTCTCGATCCTGATGTCGATCCTCGGCGCCATCATCATTCAGGCGATGAACACCGGCATCCTGATCTCGGGCTTTCCGCCGGAATATAACCTCATCCTGAAAGCCGCGGTCATCATCATGATCCTGCTGGCGCAGTCCGCCTCGGCATCGGGTTTCGGCATATTCCTGAAGCGCGAACTGAGGCCGGTGGCACCGGCCGAAAACAAGACGGAACGGCAGGAAATCAGCCCATGAACACCAGACTTCTGCCTTTCTACGCGACGCTTCTGATCTGTGTGCTGCTCTATGCGGTCTGCGTGATCCAGTTTCCAAACATGCTGTCGACGCGGGTTCTCGGCAATCTTCTGACGGACAATGCCTTCCTCGGCATCGTCGCGGTCGGGATGACCTTCGTCATCATATCCGGCGGTATCGATCTTTCGGTCGGTTCGGTCATCGCCTTCACCGGCGTGCTCATCGCCGTTCTGGTGACCCAGCACGGCATGCATCCGCTGCCGGCCTTTGCCATCGCGCTTGTCTTCGCGACTGTCTTCGGCGCGGCCATGGGCGCCATCATCCATTATCTCAACGTGCCCGCCTTCATCGTCACATTGGCAGGCATGTTTCTCGCGCGCGGACTTTGCTTCGTCCTGACGACGCAATCCATTCCGATCAACCATCCCTTCTACACCGCCCTGCAGGGGCTCTATTGGCGCATGCCCGGCGGCGGCAGGCTGACCTTCATCGGCGGCCTGATGCTGGCGGTGTTCGTGGCCGGCATTATCATCGCTCATTTCACCAAGTTCGGGTCCTACGTCTATGCCATCGGCGGGAACCGTACGTCCGCCGAGCTGATGGGCGTTCCGGTCGCGCGCACCACCATCGGCATCTATGCCCTGTCCGGCTTTCTCTCCGGTCTCGCCGGCATCGTCTTCTCGCTCTACACCTCCGCCGGCTATTCGCTGTCGGCCGTCGGCGTAGAGCTCGATACGATCGCCGCCGTCGTCATCGGCGGAACGCTTCTGACGGGCGGCGTCGGTTATGTCGCGGGAACCTTCTTCGGTGTTCTCATCCAGGGCATCATCCAGACCTACATCGTCTTCGACGGCACGCTTTCGAGCTGGTGGACCAAGATTGTGGTGGGGATACTGCTTTTCGCGTTCATTGCATTGCAACGCGTTCTTGTGTTTGTGTCGGAAAGGCGCATAGCGGGGGGAGCCAGGGCATGATCCTGAACCGAAGGTCAGCGGCAGCAAAAAATTGTGGATTTTTCGGATAAGATCATGCTGCAAAATTAAGCAAGGAGCACCGGGTGACCAACAAGATGCAGCTTGGCCAGTATGATTTCAGCTCGTCGGCGCAGTCGCGCACCCACCATGCGCATGTCATGCATGATCTGGGGCTCGGCATCGTCAAGGGGCTTTATGCCGAGAACAGCATCCTGCCCGGTGACGCTGAGCTTCTGGAGCGTTTCCGTGTTTCGCGCACCGTTCTGCGCGAGGCGCTGAAGACGCTTGCCGCCAAGGGGCTGATCCAGCCCAAGGCCAAGATCGGCACCCGGGTGCGTGAACGCTCGCAATGGAACCTGTTCGATCCCGATATCCTGATCTGGCATTTCGAAGCGGGCGTCGATCTGAAATTCATGGAGAGCCTGGCCGAGATGCGATTGGCGCTGGAGCCCGAAGCGGCCGCGCTCGCCGCGGAAAGGCGCACCGAAAAGCAGCTTGCCGAGCTCTACCGCTGGGTCGACCGCATGGGCGACCGCAGCGATACGGCGCAGGATTTCGTCCATAGCGATCTGCAGTTCCACCTGACGATTGCGGAAGCATCCGGCAATCCGTTCATGCGCTCGCTCAGCGGGCTTATCGAGGTGGCGCTGGTCACCGCCTTCACATTAAGTTCTCCCATTCCCGACCCGGAACGGCACGTGGCGTCCGCCAAGAAGCATCGCGCCATTGCCGACGCCATCGCCAGGCAGGATCCGGAGGCCGCTCGCACCGCCATGCGGCTCGTCATCTTCGAGGGCGCGGAGCGCGTCGCGCAGGCTGAACGGGAGAAGAGCAGCCTTGCGGGCGAGAGGGTATAAAATCGCGTAGCGCGTTTGTCATCCTCGCCTTGTGGCGAGGACGACAAGAATGTGCCGATCGGCGCTTAAAGCGCCTTGATCTTCACCTTCTCCGCCTTGGAATTGCGCAAGGGGTTGCGCAGCGGCAGGCCGAATTCGCCGGCTTCTATCTCGAAGACATCGCCCGGCTCGGTGCGGATGCCGTCGGCGAAGGAAAGCGTCGCCGTGCCGAACATGTGGATGTGGATATCGCCCGGCTGGCGGAACACCTCATATTTGAAGTGATGGTGCTCCAGATTGGCGACGGTGTGGGACATGTTGTCCTCGCCCGAAAGGAACGGCTTTTCCCAGAGCGTCTTGCCCTTGCGCAATATGCGTGACGTGCCGCTGACATGGGCCGGCAGCTTGCCTGTCCGAAGTTCCGGTCCGATGGCGCAGGGGCGCAGCTTCGAATGGGCGAGGTAGAGATAGTTGACCCGCTCCATGATGTGGTCGGAAAACTCGTTGGCAAGCGCGAAGCCGAGCCGGAAAGGCGTACCATCGGGGCCGATCACATAGATGCCGGCGATCTCGGGTTCCTCGCCGCCATCGTCGGCAAAGGCCGGTGACAGGAGCGCGGCGCCGGGCGCGACCAGCATCGTGCCATTGCCCTTGTAGAACCATTCGGGCTGGACGCCGGTCTTACCCTTTTCGGGCTTGCCCGCCTCGAGCCCCATCTGAAACATCTTCATGGAGTCGGTGAGGTTTTCCTCTTTCTCAGCCGAAACCTTCTTGTGCATGGCGTCGCGCGTCGCAGCGGAGCCGAGATGTGTGAGGCCGGTTCCGGTCAGATGGATATGGGCCGGATCGGGCGCATCGATCGGCGGCAGCAGGCGTCCTTCATTATAAGCGGCGTCCACGTCGACCGCCTTGCCGAGACCGCGTTCTTCGGCGACGGCGGCAACCGTCGTGCCGGCATCGATTGCCGCATGGGCGAGTTCCAGCACCGAACGGGTACGGCGGACCACCCGGAAGCCGTCTTCCGTCCGCGCCGCAACCTGTCTCTTGCCCTTTTCGCTGACCAGTTGAACCAGATTCACATCATCCTCCCAATTTCGCGGCTATCGCCCTTTCGGGTGCCCTATCATGTCGCGCATCTAAAAGTCATACTATATGAGCAATATCAAGGGGCTTCTTTGGCTGCGGCGTTTGATTACATAAATTTAATTGGACGCGTCGGGTCGCTGCCGTCACATTGCCCCGGCCCCAGAATGATTTGAACGAGGCTGCCATGAGGCTCCGACCGATGAGAGAAGGCCGCGCCCCTTGATTGATCACGATCATACTCTATTAATTTCCCTGCCATTTACCGCATATCCCCTACCGAATTTTGGAAGTATGATTGCCAGCGCCGAATTGGATGGCGACGCGTTGCGTTGCCCTATGCGTCCCCACAACCGGAGTGGCCGATGAAAGTCTGGAAACAGCTGGTCCTGACTGTATTTCTCCTTCTGGCTGCTCTCGCCGGCTGGGCCTATTTCTACCCCGGCGCAAATCAGGTTCTCGCGCGCGTCGGTATCGACTGGCTGCCGCAGAGATCTGCGCCGCAGACTGCAAGCCGGCAGGAAGACGCCGAGCGCAATGGTGGCTCCAGGCCTGCCACGCTGGTTGTGGCCGAGCCCGCGGGACGCGAAACGATCAACAACCGGCTGACCGCCATCGGCACGGGCCGCGCGCTGGAGACGGTTTCAGTGACGCCCTTTACAAGCGGCATGATGACCAAGCTTCTGGTCAAGGCCGGAGCGCGGGTAAAGGCGGGCGAGCCTATCGCCCAGCTCGATGCCGAAAACGAGCAGATCGCCGCCGACAAGGCGAAGATCGCCCTGCAGAATGCCGAAAACACCTTGCGCCGCATCACCACGCTGCGCTCGACCAATACGGCCACCGAGGTGCAGATGGTCGATGCGCAGCTCGCCGTCGCCAACGCCAAGCTTGCTCAGGAGGAGGCCAGCCTTGCGCTCAGCCGTCGGACGGTGACCGCGCCGATCTCAGGCATCATCGGCATCCTGCCGGTCAATGCCGGCAATTTCGTCACCACGCAGACCTCGATCGCCACCATCGATGACCGGTCGCAGATCCTGATCGATATCTGGGTGCCGGAGCGCTATGCGCCGCAGATCAAGGTCGGCCAGCCGCTCACCGCCACGGCCATCGCCATGCCGGGGCAGGTTTTCGAGGGCAAGATCAGCGCCGTCGACAATATGATCGACGCTGCGAGCCGGACACTGCGCGTGCGCGCAGGGATCGCCAATCCCAGGGATATGCTGCGCGCCGGCATGTCCTTCGAGGTGACGATCCTTTTCCCCGGCGATAGCTATCCATCGGTCGATCCGCTGGCTATCCAATGGAGTGCGGACGGCGCCTATGTCTGGCGTGTCGTCGACGGCGTGGCCGAGAAGGTTCCCGTGCAGATCATCCAGCGCAACACCGCCAGCGTTCTGGTCGATGCGCAGGTGCATGAAGGCGACATGATCGTCACGCAGGGTGTGCAGAGCGTGCGCGCCGGCAACCCGGTCCGTATGACGAGGGATGAGAGCGGCGCGCCCGAGGGCTCGGAAGTAAAGCCCCTTGGCTCTCCCATAAATCGAGCCGGATGAGCCCGCGATGAATGATCGCCCCTCCGCCCCTCCGGCTTCCCCGGTTTCCAATGAAGGTGGTTTCACCGCGCTTTTCGTTCGTCGCCCGGTTTTCGCCTTCGTCATCAATGTCCTGATCGTCGTCGCCGGCCTTGCCGCCTTTACCGGCGTCAGCATCCGCGAGCTGCCGGATGTCGATCGCCCGGTGGTCTCGATCAGCACCACATTCGATGGCGCGTCGGCGGAAACCATCGACCGCGAGCTGACGCAGGTTCTGGAAAACGCCGTGGCGCGCGTCTCCGGCGTGAAGTCGATCTCGTCCACCTCGTCATTCGGGCGCAGCCGCGTGACGGTCGAGTTCAACGACGGCGTCGATCTGAATGTCGCCGCAGCCGATATGCGCGACGCCATTTCGCGCGTCGCTAACGATGTCCCTGAGGAAGCGGACGCCTCGCGCATCATCAAGGCCGATCCCAATTCCGATCCGGTGGTACGGCTTGCGGTCATGTCCAACACCATGCCCGTCCAGGACATGACGGTGCTGGTCGAGGACGAGATACAGGACGTCCTCGCCGCCGTTCCCGGCGTCGCCGACGTGCAGGTGTTCGGCGAGCGCGACAAGATTTTCCGCATCGATATCGATCAGGCCAAGCTTGCGAGCTATGGCCTCACCATCGCCGATGTCACCAATGCCCTGTCCACCATGGCGCTCGATACCCCCGCGGGCTCGCTGAAGAGCAACGACCAATCGATCGTCGTACGCGCCGCGGCCACGATCACGACGCCCGAGGCCTTCGAGAATATCTTCATCAACGGCCACACCAAGGTAGGCGATGTCGCCAATGTGACGCTGGGGCCTGATATCGAATCCTCCTCCGTGCGGGCCAATGGCCGCTCCGCGATCGGTCTCGGCATCATCCGGCAGGCGCAGTCGAACACGTTGGAAATCTCCACAGGCATTCGTGCCGCGGTCGACAGGCTGCAGAGCAACCTGCCGCAAGGCGTCGAACTGCGCATTACCAGCGATGACGCCACTTTCATCAACGGCGCGATCCATGAGGTCGAGATCGCGCTCATCGCCTCCGTGCTGATCGTGGTGGCGATCATCTTCCTGTTCCTCTGGGATATCCGTGCCACGCTGATCCCCGCTATCTCCCTGCCGGTCGCGTTGATAGGCACGGTCGCCGCCATCTATCTCGCGGGCTTTTCGATCAACATCCTGACGCTCCTGGCGCTCGTGCTCGCTACCGGCCTCGTGGTGGATGACGCCATCGTTGTGCTCGAAAATATCGTGCGCCGCCGTAACCTTGGCATGGGACCGCGCGCCGCCGCCGTGCTCGGCACCGAGGAGGTGTTCTTCGCCGTCATCGCCACGACGCTGACGCTCGTCGCCGTCTTCGTGCCGATCTCGTTCCTGCCGGGGCAGACGGGCGGGCTCTTCCGCGAATTCGGCTTTGTCTTGGCGATGGCGGTTCTGCTTTCCTCCGTTGTCGCGCTGACGCTCTGCCCCATGCTTGCCTCGCGCTTCCTCACCGAAGCCGCCGTCCATCATGAAGACATCGATCATTCACCCGGCGCCATAAGGCGCTTCGGTGGTCTGCTTGCCCGCCTCTACCGGGCGAGCCTCCATGCCTGCCTCTCGGCTCCGCTGATCGTCGTCATTGCGGCGCTCCTCTTCGCTGCCGCCTCCTATGGCGCTTACGGGCTCATCCGCCAGGAACTGACGCCGACCGAGGATCGTTCCATCGCCTTCCTGCGCCTGAATGGGCCGCAGGGCATCAGCATCGAATTCCTGCAATCGCAGATCGACCGTATCGAAGCGCTGCTTCAGCCGCTGCGCGATTCCGGCGAAATCGATAGTATCTTCGCCATTGCCGGTAGTGGTGGCACATCGAATAACGGCTTCGCCGTTCTGCGGCTTGCGCCCTGGAACGAGCGCAGCCGCACTCAGCAGGAGATCATGGCCGACGTGCAGAAGAGGTTGGAGCCCATCACCGGCATACGCATCTTCGCCGCCCAGCCGAACAGCCTCGGTATCCGCGGCGCCGGCAATGGGCTGCAATTCGCGATCGTCGGCAATGATTACGAGAAGCTCCAGGCAGCGGCGCAGAATGTCGTCGCGGCGATGGAAAAGGACCCTCGTTTCCAGCAGCCGCGCCTTTCGGTCGAGCCGACGCAGCCGCAGCTTTCCGTCGATATCAACCGCGAGCGCGCCTCCGACCTCGGCATCGACATCACCGGGCTCGCCAACGCCATCCAGTCCGTTCTCGACGGGCGCAAGATCGGCTCCGTCTATATCGGCGATCGCAGTTTCGATGTGAAGCTAGTCTCCACGACGAACCCGATCAACGATCCGACCGATCTTGAGAATATCTTCATGAAGACGGGTGACGGCCGCTATGTCCCGATGTCCTCCATCGCCACAGTGGTCGAGAAAGCCGTTCCGCCGCAACTCGATCGCGAGCAGCGGATGCGCTCCGTCGCCATCACCTCGGGCCTGAGGCCGGACTTTGCGCTCGGCAATGCCTATGAGGCCGCGCAGGAGATCGCCGCGCCCTTCCTGCCTTCCGGCGCGCGTATCATCCCGCTGGCGGAAGCGCAGACGCTGGGCGAAACCTCGCACGGTCTTGCGATCACCTTCGGTTTCGCCATCGTCATCATCCTGCTCGTCCTGGCGGCCCAGTTCGAAAGCTTCATCAGCGCGCTCATCGTCATGGCCACCGTGCCGCTCGGCCTCGGCTGCGCCGTCTTCGCCATGCTGATGACCGGAACGAGCCTTAACGTCTACAGCCAGATAGGCCTCGTTCTCCTTGTCGGCATCATGGCCAAGAACGGCATTCTCATCGTCGAGTTTGCCGATCAGCTGCGAGACAAGGGACTGAGCGTGCGCGAGGCGATCGAGGAAGCGGCGAATATCCGCCTGCGTCCGGTGACGATGACCATGATCTGCGCCGTGCTCGGTGGCGTGCCACTGGTCCTGGCGAGCGGCGCCGGCGCTGAGGCGCGTATCGCACTTGGCTGGGTCATCGTCGGCGGCCTCGGCCTTGCCACCATAGCGACGCTCTATGTCACGCCCGTCGCCTATCTCTTGCTCGGCCGTTTCACCAAGCCGAAGGCCGAAGAGCACGCCCGTCTGCAGCGCGAGCTGGAGCAGGCAGCGCAAAGGCCTTCGCCGGCGGAGTAGCGCGGCATGTCCAAGGCTGATGCCGCATTCACGCAGATCAGCCGAGAAGCCTCGCCACCCGGCGTGCACCAGTCGCTGATCTGAATGTCGAATAGCCTTGCAGCGCCGTGCGTCCGATCGAGACGCAAGGCGCTGCAAGGTATCGAATTCACGTCATTCGAGCTTTTCGCATAGGGTGTGTAAGGGGTCGTTGCTCAGGTCTCCGCTTGCGCAGGCACGTAGAGATCGCCCCCTTCGCGGTATTTCGCCGCCATCGCTGCCATACCCTCTTTCTGGGCCTCCGCCCGAATGTCATGCGAAATCCGCATGGAGCAGAATTTCGGGCCGCACATGGAGCAGAAATGCGCCACCTTGTGCGCCTCCTTGGGCAAGGTCTCGTCGTGCAGCGCCCGCGCCGTCTCGGGGTCGAGCGAGAGGTTGAACTGGTCCTCCCAGCGGAACTCGAAACGCGCGCGGGAAAGCGCGTCGTCGCGCACCTTCGCCGCCGGATGACCCTTGGCGAGGTCGGCGGCGTGCGCGGCGATCTTGTAGGTGATGACGCCGGTCTTCACGTCGTCGCGGTTCGGCAGGCCCAGATGCTCCTTCGGCGTGACGTAGCAGAGCATCGCCGTGCCGAACCAGCCGATCATGGCAGCGCCGATCGCGGAAGTGATGTGGTCGTAACCGGGCGCGATATCGGTCGTGAGCGGCCCGAGCGTGTAGAACGGTGCCTCGCCGCAGATTTCGAGCTGCTTGTCCATGTTCTCCTTGATCTTGTGCATGGGAACATGGCCAGGCCCCTCGATCATCACCTGGCAGTCCTTGGCCCAGGCGATCTTGGTCAGTTCGCCTAGCGTCTCCAGCTCCGCGAACTGCGCCGCATCGTTGGCGTCAGCGATCGAGCCGGGACGAAGACCGTCGCCAAGGGAGAAGGAGACATCATAGGCGCGGCAGATGTCGCAGATCTCCTCGAAATGCTCGTAGAGGAAGCTCTCCTTGTGGTGGGCCAGACACCACTTGGCCATGATCGACCCGCCACGGCTGACAATGCCGGTCACGCGGTCGACGGTCAGCGGCACATAATGCAGCCGCACGCCGGCATGGATGGTGAAATAATCCACGCCCTGTTCCGCCTGTTCGATGAGCGTGTCACGAAAGACCTCCCAGGTCAGGTCCTCGGCGATGCCGCGCACCTTCTCCAGCGCCTGGTAGATCGGAACGGTGCCGATCGGCACAGGCGAATTGCGGATGATCCACTCGCGGATATTGTGGATGTTGCGGCCGGTGGAAAGATCCATCACCGTGTCTGCGCCCCAGCGCGTCGCCCATACCAGCTTTTCCACCTCTTCGGCCATGGAGGAGGTGACGGCGGAATTGCCGATATTGGCGTTGATCTTCGTCAGAAAATTGCGGCCGATGATCATCGGCTCGGATTCGGGATGGTTGATGTTGGCGGGGATGATGGCTCGGCCCCGCGCGACTTCGTCGCGCACGAACTCCGGCGTCACATAATCGGGAACCGCAGCCCCGAAGCTTTCCCCGTCGCGCGCAAGCGTCCCTTTCAGTTTTTCGCGGCCGAGATTTTCGCGGATGGCGACGAATTCCATTTCCGGCGTGATGATGCCTGCCCGCGCATAGGCAAGCTGCGTCACGGCCTTTCCGTTCCTGGCCCGCAACGGCCGGTTGCGCACTGGAAATTCCGGCGTCAGCTTTTCGCCTGAGACAAAGCCGTTATCCGCCGGTTTGACGATGCGGCCGTCATACCGCTCCACGTCGCCCCGCTCGGCAATCCACGGCTCGCGCAGGCGCAGCAGCCCCTTCTCGATGTCGATCGTGACGCTTCTATCCGTATAAGGGCCGGAGGAATCATAAACGGTCACCGGCATCTCCCCGGCGGTCGGATGCACTGCGATCTCGCGCATGGGAACACGGATGTCGGGATAGATCGTCCCCGGTTTGAGCACTTTCGTCGAGGCGGGCAACGGCCCGGTGGTCACCGTCGGAGTGGTTGCAGACGTCATTGTAAGGCTCCTCGCTTTGCAAGCATTGGAGACCCAGCACCGACTGGAAGAGGGAAAGGACACCCGAAGAGATGGCAGCCAGGTAGCCACCGGACATCCGCACCGTCCCTACGCCAGTATGAACTGGATCAGGTTCATAGGGTCCCTGCACTGCCTTCTCGGCCTAGCAGCATCTCAGCCCCTTGACGGGACACCCCTGGTGAAGACGTCATCTTGCAGAGCGATCCCGCCAATGTCAACGCATCCCCGAAGGTTCCCCCGGAGACCACTTGCGTCTCAAAGGTTGCCACGACGTTTTTGGGGAATGCACCTTCAACGCCGGCTTTTCAGGCCGAGCGCAGCATCGCGTATGTTTCCGAAGAAGCTTCGAAGGACGAGGGGATGGACAGGTTTTTTCTTACTTGACCGCGTCCATCACCTTGGTGGTCCAGGCGCCTTCCGGCTTTTTCGTGATCACGGGGTCGGAGCCGCCGCTCATCAGCGTTTCCACCGTCCGGTCGGCAGCGGCGACGTCGAGCTTGCCGTCGGAGCCTTCGGTCAGCTTGTTGATCTCGCCCACCATCCGCTTCTGGTGCTTCTCGGTCTGTGCGCCCGAGGCATCGTTGTCGAGCACGATCTCCGCTGCCTCGTCCGGGTTTTCCCTCGTATAGTCCCAGCCCTTCATCGAGGCTTTGACGAAGCGGGCGAGCTTGTCCACCATAGCCGGGTCGTCCAGGCTCTTTTCGAGCACGTAAAGCCCGTCCTCCAGCGTCGCCACGCCCTGATCCTCATATTTGAAGACGACGAGCTGGTCCTCCGGAATGCCGGCGTCGATCACCTGCCAGTATTCATTATAGGTCATGGTGGAGATGCAGTCGGCCTGCTTCTGGATCAGCGGATCGACATTGAAGCCCTGTTTCAGGACGGTCACGCCTTCCGGTCCGCCATCGGTCTTGATGCCGAGATGGTTCATCCAGGAGAGGAAGGGATATTCATTGCCGCCGAACCAGACGCCGAGCGTCTTGCCCTTGAAATCCTCGGGTTTGGTGATGCCGGTCTCCTTGCGGCAGGTCAGCATCATGCCGGAGCGTTTGAACGGCTGGGCGATGTTGACGAGCGGCACGCCCTTTTCGCGGGTGGCGAGCGCGGAGGGCATCCAGTCGACGATCACGTCGGCCCCCGCCACCGGCGATCACCTGCGGCGGGGCGACATCCGGGCCGCCCGGCTTGATTTCGACATCGAGACCCTCCGCCTCATAAAAGCCCTTGTCCTTGGCGACGTAGTAGCCGGCGAACTGGCCCTGCGTCACCCATTTGAGCTGCAGCGTCAGCTTGTCGGCTGCGAGCGCCGTGCCCGCCGTCAGTGTCATTGCAAGCCCGAGCGATAGTGCGATTGTTCTTTTCATTGCGGTTCTCCTCTGGTTGGCGGCTCCGCCTTATGTGAACGGAGTCCGTGTTCTTATGTCCTGTATGACGGATGCCAGAATGTGACGGCGCGCTCGACAAGCGCGATCAGTCCGTAGGAAAGCGAGCCGGCAAGAGCGGCGACGAAGATCTCCGCCCAGACCATGTCCACATTCATCCGCCCGATCTCCGCCGATATGCGGAAGCCCATGCCGACGATCGGCGTGCCGAAGAACTCCGCCACGATGGCGCCGATAAGCGCCAGCGTCGAGTTGATCTTCAGCGCATTGAAGATGAAAGGCATCGCCGCGGGCAGGCGGAGCTTCAGGAGCGTTTGCCAATAATTCGAGCCATAGGTGCGCATCAGATCGCGCTCCATGTCGCCCGAGGCGGCGAGCCCCGCCACCGTGTTCACCAGCATCGGGAAGAAGGTCATGATGATGACAACGGCCGCCTTGGACGGCCAGTCGAAGCCGAACCACATCACCATGATCGGCGCGATGCCGACGACGGGGAGGGCGGCGACGAGATTGCCGATCGGCAACAGCCCCTTGCGCAGGAACGGCACCCGGTCGACGATGATGGCGGTGATGAAGCCCAGCCCGCAGCCGAGCGCATAGCCGGCCAGCACGGCCTTGAGATAGGTCTGGCGGAAATCGGCCCAAAGCGTCGGCACCGACGAGGCGATGCGCGCCCATATCATCGATGGCGCCGGCAGGAGCACGGACGGGATCTCGAAGGCGCGGACAATCAGTTCCCACAGCACCAGCAGCCAGATGCCGAAAAGGATGGGAATGGCGAGATCGACGAGCCGTTGCCCGCGCGGCGAGGCAAGCCGCAGGCCCGCGAGGCTTCTCACCGAAAACCAGGCGACGAGCCCGATGGCGACGACGAGAAGCAGCGGCTGGATCATGGCCTTGCCCCCTCCGCCCGTGCGCCCATGCGCCGGTTGACCAGATGGGCGGCGAGCCCGACCAGCGACACCAGCACGGCGGCCATCAGCGACGCGGCGATGAGTGCGGCCCATATCTGCACCGTCTGGCCATAATAGGAGCCGGCGAGGAGCCGTGCGCCCAGCCCCGCCACCGCGCCGGTTGGCAACTCGCCGACGATAGCGCCGACGAGGCTGATGGCGACGGCGATCTTCATCGAGGTGAAGAGATAGGGCAGCGCCGCCGGCCAGCGCAGTTTCCAGAAGATCTGAGAGGCCGAGGCGTTATAGGTGCGCATCAGGTCGAGATGCATGATCTCGGGCGAGCGCAAGCCCTTCACCATGCCGACAGCCACGGGAAAGAACGACAGGTAAGTAGAGATCATCGCCTTCGGCAGCAGGCCGGTCAGACCGACCGCGTTCAGGACCACGATGATCATCGGCGCAATCGCCAGGATGGGAATGGTCTGTGAGGCGATGATCCACGGCATCAGGCTCTTGTCGAGCGTGCGCGAATGGACGATGCCGACGGCAAGCAGGACGCCCAGGAGCGAGCCCATAACGAAGCCCAGAAGCGTCGAGGAAAGTGTGACCCAGCCATGGTAGAGAAGGCTGCGTTTCGAGGTCGGCCTGATGTCAAAGACAGTCTTGCGGATCTCTTCCGCCACCTGATGCGGCGCCGGCAGCACCGGTCGCTCCTGGTGCATTGTATTGGCGATGAGCTGGTCGGTCGAAATAGTGGTATTGGCCCGCGCCGCCTGGTCGCGCTCGAAAGGCGCGTTCAGGAATATCGCCAGCAGATACCAGAGCGCGACAATGATGATGAGAACGGTCGTTACCGGAAAGAACTTGTCGCGCAGGAAGGTCACGTTGCGCTCCCCTCTGAAACCTGTCCCGCCCTACTGCTCATAACTATGCCCCAGCCTCAAGCCTTCCCGCACGCGGTGGGCGATTTTCAGAAACGCCGGCGTTTCGCGGATTTCAAGCGGACGGTCGGGGCCGAGATCGCAATCGATGATCTCGTGGATGCGACCGGGACGTGGGCTCATCACGACGATTTTCGTCGAAAGGAACACCGCTTCGGGAATGGAATGGGTGACGAAGATCACCGTCTTCCGCGTTTTCGCCCATAGTTTCAGGAGTTGCTCGTTCAGATGGTCCCGGACGATCTCATCGAGCGCGCCGAACGGTTCGTCCATCAAAAGCATGTCGGGGTCGAAGGAGAGCGCCCGGGCGATGGAGGCCCGCTGCTGCATGCCGCCGGAAAGCTGCCAGGGATATTTCTTGCCGAAGCCGGTGAGGTTGACCAGCGCCAGGTTCTTCTCGATCAGAGCGGCGCGCTCCGCCTTCGGCACGCCCATCACCTCGAGGGGCAGCGAGATGTTGGCGGCAATCGTGCGCCAGGGATAGAGCGCGGCCGCCTGGAAAACATAGCCATAGGCGCGCTTCCTTCGCGCTTCCTCTGGCGAGACGCTGTTGACTGTTATCGTGCCCGATGTCGGCTGCTCCAGATCGGCGATGACGCGGAGCAGTGTGGTCTTGCCGCAGCCCGACGGGCCGATGAAGGAGACGAACTCGCCACGCTGGACCGTCAGATCGATATCGGACAGCGCGTGGACCGGGCCGTCGCTGGTCTGGAAGACAAGCGACAATCCGCGCGCATCGATCACCGGGCCATCGGGTTTCAGGCCGGAAGCGGCGGTGTTCATATCCCCTCGCGTGATGACGGCAGCGACATTCATCAGACCCCCGCCGGCATATGTTCGGGCTTGCGTTCCACCTTGCGCGGCGCCACCAGTTCCTTCCACGTCGAAAGAGCGCGATTGACCGGCGCGTGCGGCTCGCGCTCGATAAAGCGGCCGTCGCCGGTTTCCGCCAGAACCTCGCCATCCCGATAGGCGATCCGCCCGCGCGACAGCGTCATGCGCGGCAGTCCGGTCACCTCGATGCCCTCGAAGACATTGTAATCGATCGCCGATTTCTGCGTCTTCGCCGAGATCGTCTTCTTCGCTTCCGGATCCCAGATAACGATATCCGCGTCCGATCCCGGCAGGATCGCACCCTTCCGGGGATAGATATTGAGGATGTGGGCGATATTGGTGGAGGTGACGGCGACGAACTCGTTCGGCGTCAGCCGCCCGGTGCGCACGCCCTTGGTCCATAGCACCGGCAGCCGGTCCTCGAGCCCGCCCGTGCCATTGGGAATCTTGGTGAAATCGCCAAGGCCGAAGCGCTTCTGCTCGGTGGTAAAGGCGCAATGGTCCGTCGCCACCACCTGCAGGCTGCCGGCGGCGAGCCCCGCCCACAACCCGTCCTGATGCCGCTTGTCGCGGAACGGTGGCGACATAACGCGCCGCGCCGCATAGTCCCAGTTTTCGTTCTTATATTCGCTTTCATCGAGGGTCAGGTGCTGGACGAGCGGCTCGCCGAAGACCCGCATGCCCTTCTGCCGCGCGCGCCGGATCGCCTCATGGCTCTCCTCGCACGAGACATGCACCACATAGAGCGGAACGCCCGCCTGATCGGCGATCATGATTGCGCGGTTGGTGGCCTCGCCTTCCACCTCCGGCGGGCGGGAATAGGCATGCGCCTCGGGACCGTTATTGCCCTCCGCAAGCAGCTTCTGCTGGAGATGCGCGACGACATCGCCGTTTTCGGCATGGACGAGCGGCATGGCGCCGATCTCGGCGCAGCGCTGGAACGAGGCGAACATCTCGTCGTCGTTCACCATCAGCGCGCCCTTATAGGCCATGAAATGCTTGAAGGTATTGATCCCGCGTTCCACCACCTCAGGCATCTCGTCGAAGATCTGCTTGTTCCAGCCGGTGATCGCCATGTGGAAGGAATAGTCGGTGCGCGCCTTGCCCGCCTTCTGGAACCATTCCTGCAGCGCGTCGAGCAGCCCGCCTTCCGCGCCGGGCAGCACGAAATCGACCACCATCGTCGTGCCGCCGGCCAGCGCCGCCGCCGTGCCCGTGTCGAAATCGTCGGAGGAATAGGTGCCCATGAACGGCATCTGCAGATGTGTATGTGGGTCTATACCGCCCGGCATCAGATAGCAGCCGGTCGCGTCGATCACCTCGTCACCGGTGAGATCGTCGCCGATCGCCGCGATCCGCTCGCCATCGATCAGCACATCCGCCTTGTAGCTGCGGTCGGCGGCGATGATCGTGCCGCCCTTGATGACCTTTGTCATGATTGCTTCTCCCTTTTTGCGGCATTCTCGGACTGCGGAGCAGGATAAAATCGCATAGCCTCACATCTGGCGAAAAGGCGCCCTTCAAGAGCGGTCCAGATCGTGTCTAGCACCGCACCGCGCTCTTTCAGAACTTCATCGTTCCAGAAGCGGAGAACCGAATAGCCATGAGCGTTTAGCCAGTTGGTCCTGATAACGTCATGCTGACTGTTTGCATGCTGAGAACCATCCAGCTCGATGATGAGACGTTGTTTCCGACAAACAAAATCGACGATGTAAGGTCCGAGCAGGATCTGGCGAGAGAATTTGTACCCATTCAACAAGCGGTTCCGGAGGTAACCCCAAAGACGGTACTCAGCTTCAGTTTCGTTCTCCCTGAGTGCCCGGGCCTTCTGTGTGACCCCCGGTCTCCGCTTGGGAACTGGTTGTCTTGAATTGCGCACTGGAAAGCCCCCCTCATCCGGCCCTTCGGGCCACCTTCTCCCCGCTGGGGAGAAGAGCGCAGCGGTGATGCCGGCGACCTCCTCTCCCCGCCGGGGAGAGGGTGGTTCGCGCAGCGAGACGGGTGAGGGGGCATGCGCCAACGGTAGCATCTCTACTCCACGATCTCCGCCGTCTCGACTGCCGCGTGGAGGAGCACATCCGCGCCCGCGGCCGCCCATTCCCTGGAAATCTCCTCATCCTCATTGTGGCTGAGGCCGTCGACGCAGGGGCACATGATCATGGTCGTGGGTGCCACTTTGGCCGCCCAGCAGGCGTCGTGGCCCGCGCCGGAGATAATGTTCATATGGCTGTAGCCGAGGCGCTCGGCGGCGTCGCGGACGCGGCCGACCAGCACCGGATCGAACGTGACGGGGTCAAAATGCCCGACCGCCTCGATCGAGCAGCCGACGCCGAGTGCTTCGGCGATCGCAGGTGCTTCCGCCTCGATCCTGGCCCGCATGCGGTCGAGCTTCGCCTGATCAGGAGTCCGGATGTCGATGGTAAACACCACCTTGCCCGGCAGCACGTTGCGCGAATTGGGTGAGAAGAACATCTGTCCGACGCCGCCGACAGCGCCCGGCTGGTTCTCCATGGCGACCGCCTGCACCATCTCCAGGATGCGCGCCATGGCCAGCCCGGCATTGACCCGCATGTCCATCGGGGTCGAGCCGGTATGCGCCTCCTTGCCCGTCAGCGTCACCTCCAGCCACCAGAGACCCTGGCAATGGGTGACGACGCCGATCTGCTTGTCCTCGGCTTCGAGGATCGGCCCCTGCTCGATGTGATATTCGAGATAGGCGTGCATCTTGCGCGCGCCGACCTCCTCCTCGCCCACCCAGCCGATGCGTTTCAGCTCCTCGCCGAAGGTCTTGCCCTCGGGGTCAGTGCGGGCATAGGCGTAGTCGAGCGTGTGCACGCCGGCGAAGACGCCAGAGGCGAGCATGGCCGGGGCGAAGCGCGCCCCTTCCTCATTGGTCCAGTTGGTAATGACGATCGGGTGCTTCGTCCTGATGTCGAGGTCGTTCAACGTCCGCACCAGTTCGAGCCCGCTCAGCACCCCCAGCACGCCGTCATATTTGCCGCCGGTCGGCTGCGTGTCGAGATGGCTGCCGACATAGACGGGCAGGGCTTCCGCGTCGGTGCCGGGGCGGGTGGCGAACATCGTCCCCATCTTGTCGACGGTGACCATCATGCCCGCCGCTTCGCACCATGTCTGGAAGAGACGCCGCCCCTCCGCATCCGCGTCAGTCAGCGTCTGGCGGTTGTTGCCGCCGCGCACCCCCGGGCCGATCTTCGCCATCTCCATCAGGCTTTCCCAGAGCCGATCGCCGTTGATCCTGAGATTGCCATTGAGCGCCATGATCGAATTCCCTCCGGTATGTTTGCGGTTAATCCTGTGGAAGCTTATCCCCCAGCATCCCAAAAAGCTGGTCGATACGGCTTTCTAAGATGATCTTTGGGAACTGGCGATTGGCCGGGAACGGCATCCGGGATGCGCCGAAATGATTGGTGCTCGATGCCGTAGCCGACATGCGCCCTGCCTCCTGGTTGCGGCATTTATCCGCTGTGTTTGTTATGTTCCCGTGACCCGCCGCGCGGGGGCGGCGCGCAATCAAAAACTTGACTACTTGGTCAAAATGCAGGCTAGAAGAGCGGTGGGGTGCGGTCAAGCGCTTTCGGAAGGTGCTCCGCCGATTGAAAGGTGTCAAATGGCCACAGCGCTGAAACGCAAGGGTGGATCGAAATCCGAGGGCACGACCCGTATCCAGGGCATCAACCGGCGCATCATTCTCGATGCCGCGCTGGAGGTTTTTTCCGCTTATGGCTTTCGCGGCTCGACCATCGACCAGATCGCCACCAAGGCGGGCATGTCGAAGCCAAACCTGCTCTATTATTTTCCGCGCAAGCAGAACATCTATGTGACGGTTCTCGAGGATACGCTGGAGGAATGGCTGCGCCCGCTGGACGACATCGATCCCGATGGCGACCCGGTCGAGGAGTTGCGCAAATACATCACGCTCAAGCTGAAGATGTCGGAGGAAAAGCCGGAGGCCTCCCGGCTTTTCGCCAATGAAATTTTGCACGGCGCGCCGGCGATTTCCGATTTTCTCAAAGGCCATCTGAAAAAGCTCGTCGATGAAAAGGCCACCGTTATCCGCCGCTGGGTGGATGAGAGGAAGCTTGCGCCCGTCGATCCCTATCATCTCATCTTCATGATCTGGGCGACCACCCAGCATTATGCGGATTTCGACGTGCAGGTGCGTGCTATCCTCGGTTCGCAGGTCAACCGCCCCGGCTTCCACGAGCAGACGGCGCAGGCCGTGATCGGCATCATCCTCAACGGCATCAAACCACGCGACTGACGGGAAAGGCCAAATCCCTACTCCGCCGCCAGCTTCGCCATCGGGTTGTTCGGGTGCGTCGTCCAATTGGCGTAATCCGGATGGATCGGCGCTTTCGTGCGCGGGTCGGTGCCGGCGATCTGCTCCATCGTGATGCAGTCCTCGACCGGGCAGACATTGACGCACAGATTGCAGCCGACGCATTCCTCGTCGATTACCTCGAAATGCCTGGCGCCATTGATCGTCGCGGTGATCGCCTGGTGTGAGGTGTCCTCGCAGGCGATGTGGCAGCGACCGCATTTGATGCAGAGATCCTGGTCGATCCGCGCCTTGGTGACGTAGTTCAGGTTGAGATACTGCCAGTCCGTCACGTTCGGCACCGCCATGCCGCGGAACTCCTCGATGGAGCGGAAGCCCTTGCGGTCCATCCAATCCGAGAGGCCGTCGATCATCTCCTGCACGACCTTGAAGCCATAGGTCATTGCGGCGGTGCAGACCTGCACATTGCCGCAGCCGAGCGCGATGAACTCGGCCGCGTCGCGCCAGGTGGTGACGCCGCCGATGCCGGAGATCGGCAGGCCGCGCGTTTCCGGATCGCGGGCGATCTCCGCCACCATGTTGAGCGCGATCGGCTTTACCGCCGGGCCGCAATAGCCGCCATGCGAGCCGCGCCCGTCGATCGCGGGAACGGGCGAAAAATCGTCGAGGTCGACGGAGACGATGGAATTGATCGTGTTGATCAGCGATACCGCATCCGTGCCGCCGGCATGCGCCGCACGCGCCGGCTTGCGGATATCGGTGATGTTGGGCGTGAGCTTGGTGATGACGGGCATGCGCGTATATTGCTTGCACCAGCGCACTACCATCTCGATATATTCCGGCACCTGGCCGACGGCGGCGCCCATGCCGCGCTCGCTCATCCCGTGCGGACAGCCGAAATTGAGTTCGATCCCGTCGGCGCCCGTCTCCTCGACCAGCGGCAGGATCGCCTTCCAGGCCCGCTCCTCGCAGGGCACCATGATGGAGGCGACCAGCGCACGGTCCGGCCAGCGCATCTTCACCTCCTTCATCTCCCGCAAATTCACGTCCAGCGGCCGATCGGTGATGAGCTCGATATTGTTGAGGCCGAGGAGCCTGCGGTCCGGCCCATGGATCGCGCCATAACGCGGCCCATTGACATTGACGACCGGCGGGCCCTGTTCGCCGAGCGTCTTCCAGACGACGCCGCCCCAACCGGCCTTGAAGGCGCGCTCGACATTATAAGCCTTGTCGGTCGGCGGCGCGGAAGCGAGCCAGAACGGGTTGGGGGATTTGATGCCGAGGAAATTGCAGGAGAGATCAGCCATGATTGTGGTCCTTCTCCGTTTCTAGCGCGCCGTCGGACGGGCGGAGCCGTCCGGTTGAGGCAAGTGTTCGGCAGGGCTGCTGATACCGCCGGCAAGCACCGCTTCGGCAAATCCGTCGATCTGATCGGGAATCCGCATCAGGGCGCGGTGAATGGATTCCGCCGCGAGCTTGCCGTCCTGCACGGAAGCCACCGTCAAATCCTGTCCGTCCGCCACGCAATCGCCGCCGGCCCAGATGCCTTCCACGGAGGTGCGGCGTTCCGCATCGACGCTGATGCGACCCTTCGCCAGGCCGATGCCGGAACCGGCGAGGGGATGGGCGTCGAAGCTCTGGCCGATCGCCTTGAACACTTGGTCTGCGGGAAGCGTCAGCGTCTCGCCCGTGCCGGTGAGCTTACCGTTCGGCTGGGCCGTATATTCGAGTTCGATGCCGCAGATGGCGCCCGCAGCATTGTGCTTCAGCGCTTTTGGCTGCAGCCAGTGGCGGATGATGGCGCCATGCGTCTGCGCCAGCTCCTGCTCATAGGCGCTGGCGTTCATGCTTTCGCGCCCACGCCGGTAGGCGATGGTGACGTTCTCCGCACCCAGCAGCTTGATCTGGATGGCGATGTCGATGGCCGTCATGCCGCCGCCGATCACCACCACGTTGCGGCCGACGGGGAGGGCGGAAAGATCATCGCTCTGGCGCAGTGCCGCGATATAGTCCACCGCGTCGATGCAGCCATCCGCATCCTCGCCTTCCAGACCGAGATCGTTGACCTCGGGCAGGCCCATGCCGAGGAACACCGCGTCATAGCCGGCCTTCAGCGCTTCGATGCTGATGTCGCGGCCGAGCGCCTTGTCGTACTCGATGGTGATGCCGCCGATCTTCAGGATGAAATCGAGTTCCTTCTGGGCGAAATCGTCGACGGTCTTGTAGGCGGCGATGCCGTATTCGTTGAGCCCGCCGCCTTTCGGCCGCGCCTCGAAAATCGTCACCTCATGGCCGTGTTGGGCAAGGCGATGCGCCGCCGACAATCCGGCTGGCCCGGCGCCAACCACGGCGACGTGCTTGCCCGTCGGAGCTGCGCGGGTGAAGGGATGCTTGTCTTCCGCCATCAGATGGTCGGTCGCGTAGCGCTGCAGGAGGCCGATCTTCACCGGCTTGCCTTCCGCCGCCTCGCGCACGCAGGCCTGCTCGCACAGCGTCTCGGTCGGGCAGACGCGGGCACACATGCCGCCGAGAATGTTTTCGGCCAAAATCGTCTTGGCCGAACCGGTCGGATTGTCGGCGGCGATCTGGCGGATGAAGAGGGGGATATCGATGCCCGTCGGGCAGGCATTCATGCACGGTGCGTCATAGCAGAAATAGCAGCGGTCCGCCTCGACGAAGGCTTCATGCCGCGTCAGCGGCGGGTGCAGATCGTCGAAGACCTGGTCATAGGCGGCAGCGTTTAGCCTGCCCGCTCTGATATCCGGGGCTTCGGTTTCAAAGCTGGCCGATTCCGCCACCCCCCGTTCGGTTAGTCCGGGTCCTGCTGATGCCATGAGGTGCATCTCCCATTTGCTTGAGCCGCGCCGTTCCTTGAAGCGCTGCGCTCTGTTTCCCGGTGGCGATATTCTTTCGCCTTGTCCGTTATGGGCAGGATGACATATTTTCTCAAAAGGTCAAATTTTTTATCAACTGGTCAAGAATGACATCTATGTCTTGGACCAGCCATTGCTCGCCGCCTTGCCGATATTGGAGAAAAACCGGTCCGCCAGCTTCCGCGAGCTGGCGCTGATGAGCCGCGTGCCGAGCTGTGCGATCTTGCCGCCGGCATTGCCTCTGATCACATAGGTCAGCACCGTTTCGCTGCCCTCCTCGATCAGCATCACATCGGCGCTGCCATGGACGAAGCCGGCGATGCTGCCCTTGCCCGCGCCTGAGATCGTGTAGGAAACAGGCGGGTTGAGATTGGAGAGCTCCAGTTCGCCCTGGAACCTCACCTTTAGCGGACCGAATCGCATGCCCAAGGCGGCGTCGATTTCGGTGAATGAGCGCCTTTCCAGCGATTCGCATCCCGGGATGCAGGCTTTCAGCGTCTCGAGATCATTCAGCGCCCGCCAGACCGCCTCGCGCGGCGCGGCGATCCGCTCTTCTCCTGTCAAGTCCATGCTGGGTTCAGTCATGACGGGTAATGTAGAATTTCCGGCCGAATTTTGCCATGTACCGGTCTCGCGGCGTCTCCGGCGCGTCCAAATGGCGCGCGGTGATCCAAAAGTCATTTAGTAATACTTGTTGCCGATTGACGCCGTTTGCCCTATCCATGGCGGCAAAGGCGAGGCCGGGAAACGGCGGGTGAGGAAAGCAAAAATCATGAGTGAAAAGAAGACCAGAACGCTCCGTTCGCAGGAATGGTTCGATAATCCCGACAATCCGGGCATGACCGCGCTCTATCTCGAGCGTTATCTGAATTACGGGCTGACGAGCCATGAATTGCGCTCGGGAAAGCCGATCATCGGTATCGCCCAGACAGGATCCGATCTCTCGCCCTGCAACCGCCACCATCTGGAACTCGCCAAGCGCGTGCGCGACGGCATCGCGGCCGCCGGCGGCGTGGCGCTGGAATTTCCGGTCCATCCGATCCAGGAAACCGGCAAGCGCCCTACCGCCGCGCTGGATCGTAACCTGGCTTATCTTGGCCTTGTCGAGGTGCTTTACGGCTATCCGCTCGACGGCGTGGTGCTGACGGTCGGCTGCGACAAGACGACGCCGGCCATGCTGATGGGCGCGGCCACCGTCAACATCCCGGCCATCGCCCTTTCTGTCGGCCCAATGCTCAATGGCTGGCATCGCGGCGAGCGTACTGGCTCGGGCACCATCGTCTGGAAGTCGCGCGAGCGGCTTGCCGCCGGCGAGATCGACTATGAGGAATTCATTGATATCGTCGCCTCTTCCGCCCCCTCTGTCGGCTATTGCAACACGATGGGCACGGCAACGACGATGAACTCGCTCGCCGAGGCGCTCGGCATGGAGCTGCCGGGTGGCGCGGCCATTCCCGCGCCCTATCGCGAGCGCGGCCAGATCGCCTATGAGACGGGCCGGCGCATCGTCGAGATGGTGCAGGAGAACCTGCGCCCCTCCGATATCATGACGCGCGAGGCCTTCGAGAACGCCATCGTCGTCAACTCGGCCATCGGCGGCTCGACCAACGCGCCGATCCATCTGAACGCCATCGCCCGCCATCTCGGCGTCAAGCTCGACAACGACGACTGGCAGGCGGTCGGCCACGAGATCCCGCTGCTGGTCAATCTCCAGCCGGCCGGTGAATATCTGGGCGAGGACTACCACCATGCCGGCGGCGTGCCGGCGGTGGTCAACGAATTGATGATGGCCGGGAAGCTGCCACATCCGGGTGCGCTGACGGTCAACGGCAAGACCATCGGCGAAAACTGCCGCAACGCGGAAAATCTTGATACCAAGGTCATCCGCCCCTTCGCCGATCCGCTGAAGGAGAAGGCCGGCTTCATCAACCTGAAGGGCAATCTCTTCGACAGCGCGATTATGAAGACCAGCGTCATCTCGCCGGAATTCCGCGACCGCTATCTGTCGAACCCGGAAGACCCGGATGCCTTCGAGGGCACCGCGCATGTCTTCGACGGGCCTGAGGAATATCATGCCAAGATCGACGATCCGGCGCTCGGCATCGACGAGAATTCCATTCTGATCATGCGCGGTTCCGGCCCGATCGGCTATCCCGGCGGCGCGGAAGTGGTCAATATGCAGCCGCCCGCCCACCTCATCAAGAAGGGCGTGCACGCCCTGCCATGCGTGGGTGACGGCCGCCAGTCCGGCACCTCGGGTTCGCCGTCGATCCTCAACGCTTCGCCCGAAGCCGCCGCCAATGGCGGGCTGGCGTTGGTGAAGACGGGTGATCGCATCCGCATCGACCTGAAAAAGGGCGCAGCCAACATCCTCATCTCCGACGAGGAACTGGCGCAGCGCCGTGCCGAACTCATGGCCGCAGGCGGCTATCAGTATCCCGCCCATCAGACGCCATGGCAGGAGATCCAGCGCGGCATGATCGACCAGCTTTCCGAAGGCATGGTGCTGAAGCCTGCGGTCAAATACCAGCGCATCGCCCAGAACATGGGCCTGCCGCGCGATAATCACTGAACCGATCTCGCGGTGGAGTGCTCCGCCGCACTATTCAGCGAAAGGCCGGGGCGGGGAGATTTCCTCGCTTCGGCCTTCCCGTTTTCAGGCATATTGATCTAGTGTCGCGAAACCTTTTCGATTCGGGAGTATGCGTCATGAGCAGGAACGAGCAGCAAGTCGACGAAGCCGTAGCCGCATTGAAAGACCATTGGCAAAGTGGCGCGCCGAAGGATATGCGCGCCGCCTTCACTTCTGATCCCAAGCGCTTCTCGCGCTATTCCCTTAATCTCGATGATCTGCTGCTCGACTGGTCGAAATGCCTGGTCAATGACGAGACGATGCGCCTTCTGAGGGATCTGGCCGTGGCCGCCGATGTGGAAGGCCGCCGCGCTGCCATGTTCGCGGGTGAGCCGATCAACAATTCGGAAGGCCGTGCCGTCCTGCACGTTGCTCTTCGGGACTCGACCTCCGAAAAAATTCTCGTCGACGGCGAGAACGTGCTGCCCGGCATTCAGGAAGTGCTGAACCGCATGGCCGTCTTCGCCGATGGCATCCGCGACGGCTCGATAAAGGGCGCGACCGGCAAGCCGATCACCGATATCGTCAATATTGGCATCGGCGGCTCGGATCTCGGCCCCGTGATGGCGACGCTGGCGCTCTCTCCCTATCATGACGGTCCGCGCGCCCATTTCGTCTCCAATATCGATGGCGCCCATATCGCCGACACGCTTCAAGCCCTCGATCCGGCGACGACGCTGATCATCGTCGCGTCCAAGACCTTCACCACCATCGAGACCATGACCAACGCGCAGACGGCGCGCAAATGGGTGGCCGAAGCGCTGGGCGAGACGGCGGTCGGGGCGCATTTCGCCGCCGTTTCCACGGCACTCGACAAAGTGGCGGCTTTCGGCATCGCACCGGACCGGGTGTTCGGCTTCTGGGATTGGGTCGGCGGACGCTACTCCATCTGGTCGGCCATCGGCCTGCCGCTGATGATCGCCATCGGACCGGAGAATTTCCGCCGCTTCCTTGAGGGGGCTCATGCGATGGACGTGCATTTCCGCGATGCGCCGCTCGATAAGAACTTGGCCGTGATGCTCGGCCTGATCGGCTATTGGCACCGCGCCATCTCAGGCTATGGCAGCCGCGCCGTCATTCCCTATGACCAGCGCCTCGCCCGGCTTCCAGCCTATCTCCAGCAGCTCGACATGGAATCGAACGGCAAGAGCGTCACGCTGGGCGGCAGGCCGGTGTCGGGCCCAACGGGTCCAGTGGTGTGGGGCGAGCCCGGCACCAATGGCCAGCATGCCTTTTTCCAGCTTCTGCATCAGGGAACGGATGTCATTCCGGTGGAATTCATCGTCGCGGTGAAGGGGCACGAGCCGCATCTCGTTCATCAGCATCAGATGCTGCTCGCCAATTGCCTGGCGCAGTCGGAAGCGTTGATGAAGGGCCGCTCCCTGGCCGAAGCCAAGGCGCAGCTCGCCGCCAAGGGCATGGATGAGGCGGAGGTCGACCGGCTGGCACCGCACCGCGTCTTCTCCGGCAACCGGCCGTCGCTCACCATCGTCCATGATCTGCTCGACCCCTATGCGCTCGGCCGGCTGGTGGCGCTCTACGAACATCGCGTCTTCGTCGAGGCGCAGCTGTTCGGCATCAATGCGTTCGATCAATGGGGCGTGGAACTCGGCAAGGAACTGGCGACAGAGCTTCTGCCTGTGGTCTCGGGGGAAAAATCCGCCGAGGGGCGCGACGCCTCCACGCAAGGACTTGTCGCCCATCTGCTGGAGCGGCGCGAGGCTGTCCGATAAATTTGCCACGCGCCTGTGGGCCAAGAACAACATGATGTGGATCGAAAGAGATCATGAAGACTGAGACAATCACCCTTCCCGGCGATGTGCCTGGTAATGCCATCGAATTGCGGGTCCTGCGTTTTGAAGGCCGCGATGCGAATGCACCGACGGCCTATCTGCAATCGGCGCTGCACGGCGGTGAGCTTCCCGGTCAGGCGGCGCTGCATTTCCTTGTTCCGCTTCTGGAGAAGGCCGAGGCAGAAGGGCGTATCACCGGCAACATCACCATCGTTCCGCAGGCCAATCCGATCGGCTCGAACCAGTGGCAGGCCTATCAACATCTTGGGCGCTTCGAGCTCTTCACCCAGACCAATTTCAACCGGGCTTTCCCGCTTCTGCCGGATTTCGATGTCTCCAGCCTGCCGCAAATCGATGCAGCGCTGCCGCTTGCCGAGAGGTTGAAGGCGGCGCTCCTGCGCCTCGCGCTCCCGCATGAGATCATTCTTGATCTGCACTGCGACGACCAGAGCGAGAACTATCTCTATATCCATCAGGATTTCCTGCCGGAGATGACCGATCTTGCCGTAGCACTCGGCTCGAAGGCGATCCTCGCCTGGGATTCCACCGCCGATGCCGCATTTGAGGAAGCCTGTGCCTATCCGGTGCTGCAAATGCCGGTCGACACCCGTGACATGAAGCGCCGCGCCGTCACCACGGTCGAGTTTCGCGGCCTTGCCGATGTCGATTTCGCAACCGGCCGGTCGGATGCACAGGGGCTCTATCGTTTCCTCGTGCACCGTGGCGTGGTGAAGGATGACGGCGAAACGCTTGCCGTCGCCTTTGACGGCCCGGTGACGCCGCTCGCCAATGTCGAGATGGTGCGCGCGCCACAAGGCGGCATGGTTCTCTACCATGTCGTTCCCGGCGACGAGGTGGGCGAGGGGGACAGGCTCGTCACCATCGTTACGCGGCCGGGCGACCCGTCGGGCGATGTCACGCTGACTGCTCCCCAGGCCGGCCGCATCCTGACGCGGCGCAGCCTGCGCTATGTCAGGCGCGGCGACGATCTGCTCAAGCTTTTGGGCAAGCGCCCTTCGGCCGTTGCCAGGCGCCCCGGCGCATTGGAGGCATGATGGCGCATATGCCGCTTCGGGCGATCAGGGCCGTTCTGTTTGACAAGGACGGCACGCTGGTCGATTTCGACCGCACATGGTTCGGCATATCGTGGGAGCTAGCAAGGCGTTCTGCCGGTGGCGACGAGGCCAAGGCCCGCGCCCTCCTGGAGGCGGGCGGCTATGACTGGGCGGCCCGGCGCTTTCGCGCCAATTCGGTGATCGCCGCCGGCACCATCGAGGATGTCGTCGATCTCTGGCATCCGGGGGCAAGCCCGGCTGCGCGGGCGGCGATCATCCGGGAGTATGATGACTATTCCATCGCCGAAGGGGCTCGCGCCGCCGTGGCCGTCGAAGGATTGCGGGAGGCGCTGGAGGCCTTGCGGGAGCAGGGCTATCTCCTTGGCATCGCCACCAATGATTCGGAAGCGGGCGCACGGGCCACGGCGGAAGCGCTGGGGTTGACGGCATTGTTTCATACCTTCATCGGCTACGACACGGTCCTGCGCCCGAAGCCGCATCCCGACCCCATCCACCATTTCGCCAAGGCGACGGGCCTGGAGGCGTGGAATATCGCCATGGTCGGCGACAATCCGCACGATATGGAGACGGCGCACGCCGCGGATGCCGGCTATGCCATCGGCGTGCTCAGCGGCAACAGCCCGCGCGAGGTGCTGGAGCCTCTGGCCGATGCGGTGTTGCCTTCGGTCGCCGATCTCCCAGTGTTCCTCGCCTCGAGCGACAAGCGGCCCGTGATCGAGAAAGCGCCGTCCTGATCTGTTGTGGACGTGTGCGGCATGTCAGTAGCCCTCATAGTTCGACAGGCTCACCATGAGGGTTGGCGGTTTTTGCCGTCGTCCCTCAAACCTTCTCGTCGCGCAGCTTGCGCCGCAGGATCTTGCCGACATTGGTCTTCGGCAGTTCGTCACGGAACTCGACCTCGCGCGGACGCTTGTAGTTGGTGAGCCTTTCCGCGCAGAAGGCCTTGACCTCGTCCTCGGTCAGATCAGGGTCGCGGCGCACGACGAACAGCTTCACCACCTCGCCGGAATGCTCGTTCGGCACGCCGATAGCCGCCGCTTCGACGATGCCGGGATGTTCCGCCGCCACTTCCTCGATCTCATTGGGATAGACGTTGAAGCCGGAAACGAGGATCATGTCCTTCTTGCGGTCGACGATCTTGGTGAGCCCGCGCTCGTTCATGAAGCCCATGTCGCCCGAGCGGAAGAAGCCGTCGCTGTAGAAGGCCCATTTCGTCTCGTCCGGCCGGTTCCAATAGCCGCGCATCACCTGTGGCCCGCGGATGCAGATTTCGCCCACTTCCCCGAGCGGAAGGTCACGGCCCTCTTCATCGCGGATGGCTATGTCGGTCGAGGGGAGCGGCAGGCCGATCGTCCCGGTATATTCGGTTGCGTCGAGGCCGTTGGCTGTCGCTACCGGCGATGTCTCGGAAAGCCCGTACCCCTCGGTGATGTGGCAGCCGGTGATCGCGCGCCAGCGATCGGCGACGGGACGCTGCACGGCCATGCCGCCGCCGAGCGTCAGGATCATCGGCTTGAAATCGAGCTTGCGGAAATCCTCATTGTTCAAAAGCGCGTTGAACAGCGTATTGAGACCGGGCAGGATGTGGACCGGATATTTCTGCAATTCCTTCACGAAGGCCGGAATATCGCGCGGATTGGGGATCAGAACGTTGCGCGCACCCTGCTGGATGCCGATCATCGCGTTCACGGTCAGCGCGAAGATGTGATAGAGGGGCAGGGCGCAGATGAAGTTGACTTCCTTCGGCTTGCCCTTGATCCGGTAGGCGACGTCGACCCACAGCCGCATCTGCTCGACATTGGCGAGAATATTGCTGTGAAGCAGGGTCGCGCCTTTCGACACGCCGGTCGTGCCGCCGGTATATTGCAGGAAGGCGACATCGGAGGGCGCCACCTCTACCGGCGAAAAGCCCTTTGCCGCGCCCTCGGCGAGCGCCGTCTTGAATGGCACATGGTCCGGCAGGCTCCAGGCCGGAACCATTTTCTTGACCTTGCGCACGACGAAATTGACCAGATGGCCCTTGATGCCCAGCATGTCGCCCATGGAAGCGACAATGACATGCTTGACCTGCGTTTGTGGCAACACCTTTTCCAGCGTCGTGGCGAAATTTTCGAGGATGATGATGGCCTTGGCGCCGGCATCGTTCAACTGATGCTCGAGCTCGCGCGGCGTGTAGAGCGGATTGACGTTCACCACGACGAGCCCCGCCCGCAGGATCGCGGCGATGGCGACGGGATATTGCAGAACATTCGGCATCATCACCGCCACGCGGTCACCCTTGACGAGCCCGCGCGCCTGCAGGAAGCCGGCCAGCACCGCCGAATGCTTCTCCAGCTCCGCATAAGTCAGTGACTTGCCCATGCTGGTGAAGGACGGCCGGTCCGCATATTTATGGCAGGACGAGACGATCAGGTCGCCGATGGATGAATAGGGCGGCGTCTCGATCTCGGCAGGCACCTCCTTGGCGTAGGATTTAAGCCAGATGCGCTCCGGTGTGGCTTTGGAAGGCTTTGCTGCAGCGGTTTTCGCTGCCGGCGCCTTTGTCGCGGCCTTCTTGGCCGTGGCCTTGGCTGCGGGCGCCTTCGCCGCGGCCGGTTTTGCGGCGCTCGCCTTGGCCGTTGCCTTGGCGGCTCTCGTCGCGGGCTTTTCCGCTTGCGTCTCTTTCTTAGCCAATTCTGCCTCCCTATCTCGTTCCGCTGCACCGTTCGGGCGCGGCCGCCCCGTCAGCCTGGCCTCAAGGCCGGATAAATGCCACCGGCCTTGCTCCTCCATCTTTATCTATGGCGAGTTCGCGTGCTCACGCAAGAGTTTTACATTGACGTAAGCGTAAAAATTCCTGCCGCGATATCGGACGAAAGGAGAGGGCAGGGATATTCCGAATTCATTCCGCATCTGTCGGCTCTGTCGCCGCCAATGTCTGGCCGTAACCCTCATGGGTGAGGAGAAACGCTTCTTCCTCCGGCGTGCTGGCGCGATTCAGGATGCCGTTGCGATGCGGAAAACGGCCGAACCGGGTGATGATGTCCCGATGCTCGACAGCATATTTGATTCCTTCTTCCTCGCCGGCGGCCGTGAACAGCTCGACCGAGCGCTCCTGGTCGCGCAAATCCTCGCTGTGCTCGAACGGCAGGTAGAGGAAGGCGCGCCGCTCGCTCGGTAGCTGATGGTGAAGGCCCTTGTCGACCGCGTACCGTGCGATGGCGAGTGCCAGCGGATCGGTGGCGAAGGCACGGGCGGTTCCCCGGAAGATGTTGCGTGGAAACTGGTCGAGGGCGATGATGGCGGCGAGCGCCGTATCTGCATCTCCTGAAAGAGCGGCTGGATCTTCGGCGGCTTGCCGGGCGATCGTTTCGTGAAGATCGAAAAAACGCGTACGGATCGTATGATCGAGTTCAGGCGTGCTTTCGAACCATTGTTTGGGGCCGAGCTCGCCGAACCAGAAGTTCAAGATGTCAGCTTTCCAGCTTTGCCCGGGCTTTGCGTCCATGGTTTGTCACCTCTTTCGTTTTTGCGTGCATGCCGGCGGAGAGTAGCGCATCGGGGCTCGTTCCACACGCGGCTATGCTGATATCGGCATTCCGTCTGAACGATGCAATCAGCGCCCGTGTCGATTTGGTGCCGACATCGACGAGATCGAAGGCCTTGTCCGTCCTTACCCATTCGTTGAGCAATCCGGACATAGAGGCGATCAGCGCCCGTGCGGCGTCTTCCGGCGTCCAGTCCGGCGACAGCATCTTGCGGCGTTTGCAGGTCTGCAGCAGCCGGACGAAAAGCTGGTGCACCCGCGTGTTGACCTCTCTGAGGCGGTCGAGCACTTCGCTCAGTTCGCCGACATATTCGCAGCGCTGGTGGATGATGGTGAAGACGCGCTGCTGGCGCTCGTCCTCGACGAACGTCTGCAGGCAGGATATGCCCGCTTCCAGGAGAAGGTCGAGCGGATCGACCTGTTCTCCGCTCTGCGCCTGTTCGATCAGGTCTTCCTGAGGGAATCGGATGCGGTCCACGATCGATTTGTAAATATCGGCCTTATCCTTGAAGTGAAAGTAGATCGCCCCTCGCGTCACACCGGCGCATTCAGCGATCTGCATCAATGTCGACTGGTTGACGCCGTTCTCCAGAAAGATGCGCTCCGCCGCTTCGAGAATAGCCTCCCGGGTTTCCTCGGCTTCCGCCTTCGTTCTACGCATTCATCCTCCCCGCTTCCTCCCGAATGCCTTTTCGGCATTTTGTATTATTGGTCATAAGGGTCTCTTTATTCTTGTCCTAAAGCAAGCCCGGGAAAATCGGCGACTGGTTTTTCCGGAAAGCAGCGACTGTTTTCCGTCGAGCTCCATGCGGATGGGAACCGCACCGGCCGGTCGCCTCCCTGACAACGACGTCATGCCGCCGTAACTCAAACGTGATCGGATCGGCAGCGCAAAGCCATAATATCAACTTTTGGGCTATTTACAAACATTCATGTATGTTTCTATTTAGCCGAATATCCGGAAAAAGGGCCTGGCTCACAATGAATTTGCGTAATTTTCCTCTGGCGGGACTGGCCGCCAGCATCGGTTTTGTCATTCTTGCGGTTGGTTCCGCGGCTGCTCAGGCGCCCGGCGGCCAGATGCCGCCGCCTCAGGTGACGGCTCTCGAGATCAAGCCGCATGAGGTGGGATTGACCTATGATTATGCCGCGCGCGTCTCTGCCTTTCGCGAGGTGCAGGTGCGTGCGCGGGTAGGCGGCATCCTGCTGCGCCGCAATTTCACCGAAGGGGCCGAGGTCAAGGCCGGCGATCTCCTGTTCGAGATCGATCCTGCCCCTTATGAGGCGGAGCTGGCACGCGCCAACGCGCAATTGGCCCAGGCCGAGGCGCAATACCGCCAGTCGATCCGCGATGCCGAGCGCGCCGAGCAGCTCGTCCAGCAGAAGGTGCAGAGCGCGGCCACCCGCGACAACGCGCTTGCAACGCGCGACCTCAATGCAGCCGCCGTCGCCGCCGCCAAGGCGCAGGTGCGCACCGCCGAGCTCAATCTCGGCTATACCAGTGTGACGGCGCCCATCAGCGGCATCACCAGCCGCGAGCAGGTGCCGGAAGGCAGCCTCATCGGCACCGATGCGTCTTCCAGCCTGCTGACCTCGATCACCCAGCTCGACCCCGTCTATATCAACTTCTCCTTCACCGATTCGGAAGCGGCCGAGATCCGCCGGCTCCTCGATGCACAGAAGGCGAAAGGCGAGGATCCTAACAAGCTCAAGGTGAGGATCACCTTCGGCGACGGCCAGGTTTACGACCACGAGGGCGTCATCGACTTCACCTCGTCGAGCCTCGACGCGGAGACCGGTACGCTCGGCGCGCGCGCCGTGGTCGACAATCCCGACCGCCGGCTGATCCCCGGCCAGTTCGTCCGCGCGACCATCGTCGGCGTGACCATCGATAACGCCATCGTGGTGCCCGAGGCCGCCCTCATGCAGGGGCCGAAGGGCCAGTTCGTCTATGTGATCGATGCTGACGGCAACGCACAGGTCCGGCCGCTGACGGTGAGCCGTGAAGTCGACGGTGGCTGGCTCGTCGCTTCCGGACTCAACGCCGGCGACCGTATCGTGACCGAGGGTGTCATAAAGGTGCGGCCCGGCTCCCCGGTCAACGCCGGAACCGCGGCAGCAGCGGCTGACAAGGTTTCCAATCAGGCTTCGGTGACGCAATGAACCGCTTTTTCATCGACCGGCCGGTCTTCGCGGCGGTCATCTCCATCATCATCGTCCTTGCCGGCATCGTGACGATGCGGATTTTGCCGATCGCGCAATATCCCGAGCTCACGCCGCCGCAAGTCGTCGTCACCGCCACCTATCCCGGTGCCAGCGCGGAAACCGTCGCGCAGACGGTTGCAGCACCTCTCGAGCAGCAGATCAACGGCGTCGAGGACATGCTTTATATGCAGTCCACGAATTCCAGCGATGGCCAAATGCAGTTGACCATCACCTTCGCGCTCGGCACCGATGCCGACCAGGCGACGATCAACGTGAACAACCGCGTGCAGCGCGCGACCTCCACTCTGCCGCAGGAAGTCACGCGTCTCGGCGTCACCGTCAACAAGCGCTCGTCCTCCATCCTCGGCCTCGTGGCGATGTTTGCCGAGGGCAACACCTATGACCGCACCTATATCGGCAACTATGCGCTTCTCAACGTCATCGATGATCTGAAGCGCATTCCCGGCGTCGGCGATGTCCAGCTTCTCGGCAATATCGATTATTCCATGCGCATCTGGCTGCGTCCGGACAAGCTCGCGCAATATAATCTGACACCGAGCGATGTTTCCGCCGCTATTCGGGAGCAGAACGCGCAATTCGCCGCCGGCCGCTTCAGCGATCAGCCGGATCCGCAATCCTCCGCTTTCACCTATTCGGCGACGACGCAAGGCCGCCTGCCGGACGCGCAGGCTTTCGAGAACATCATCCTGCGCTCCGACAGGAATGCCGCGACGCTGCGCCTGAAGGACGTGGCGCGCGTCGAGCTCGGCACCAGGAGCTATCTGGTGGACAGCAATCTGAACGGCACGCCCGCCGTGCCGATCGCGCTCTATCTCCAGCCGGGTGCCAACGCGCTCAACACGATGGATCTGGTCAGGGCGCGGATGGATGAGCTGAAGGCGAATTTCCCTGAAGGAATCAACTATTCCGTACCCTACGACACCACCAAATTCATCCAGGTTTCGGTGGAGGAGGTCATCCACACCTTCATCGAAGCCATCATCCTCGTCGTCGCGGTCGTCTTCATCTTCCTGCAGAACTGGCGCGCGACGCTCATCCCGATCATTGCCGTTCCGATCTCGATCATCGGCACCTTCGCGGGCATGTATGTGCTCGGTTTCTCGATCAACCTGCTGACCCTGTTCGGCCTGGTGCTCGCCATCGGTATCGTCGTGGACGATGCAATCGTGGTGCTGGAGAATGTCGAGCGCATCATGTCGACCGAGAAGCTGCCGCCCAAGGAAGCCGCCATCAAGGCGATGGGCGAGGTGACGGGCCCGGTCATCGCCATCGTTCTCGTGCTCTGCGCCGTGTTCGTGCCGGTTTCCTTCATGGGCGGGCTCGTCGGCGAGATGTACAAGCAGTTCGCCGTCACCATCGCCATGTCGGTGACGATCTCCGGCATCGTGGCGCTGTCGCTCACGCCGGCGCTCTGTGCATTGCTGCTCAAGCCCGGCCATCACGAGCCGATGCTGCCGTTCCGCATCTTCAACCGCTTCTTCGAACGGCTCACCAGCGGCTACACGGCCGGCGTGCGCTTCTTCGTCAAGCGCGTGGCGATCGGTCTTCTGATCTTCGCCGGCATCGGCGGTGCCACCGCCTATATGTTCTATACGGTGCCCGGTTCGCTGCTTCCTGACGAGGATCAGGGCGTTCTCTTCAGCGTGGCGATGTTGCCGCCCGCGGCCTCCCTGGCGCGCACCGAGGCGGTGGTCGACCAGGCGAGCGAGAACATGCGCAAGAACCCCGCCGTCGCGAATGTTTTCGCGGTATCCGGCTTCGACCTGCTCTCCGGCGGCCTGAAGACCAATGCCGGCACCATGTTCGTGACGCTGAAGGACTGGAGCGAGCGCAAGACGCCCGAGATGGACGCCCGCAATCTCGCCGGCCAGCTGATCGGCATGAATGCCGGCATCAAGGATGGCATGGTGCTCGCCTTCAATCCGCCGCCTATCCTCGGCCTCTCCACCACGGGCGGTTTCGAGCTCTATGTCCAGGACCGTACCGGGGGCGGCGTGGCGGCGCTGACCGCTGCCACGCAGCAACTGGTCGAGGCGGCCTCCAAGCGGCCGGAACTGGCGGGCGTGCGCACCAGCTTCGATCCTAATATCCCGCAATACAGGCTCGACCTCGACCGGGAAAAGGCGAAGGCCCTGGGCGTGCCGATCAATTCGGTGTTCGAGGCGATGCAGGCCACTTTCGGCAGCCTCTACGTCAACGACTTCACCCTCTATGGTCGCAATTATCAGGTTAACCTGCAGTCGGAGGCGGACTTCCGCCGCACCCCGTCCGATCTCAAGCATGTCTTCGTGCGCGCCGATTCCGGCAGCATGATTCCCCTGAGCGCGCTCGTCACCGTTCAGCGTGTCGTCGGCCCCGATCAGCTCGAGCGCTTCAATGCCTTCGCCGCCGCCAAGGTGACCGGTAATCCCGCGCCTGGCTATACGTCGGGTGACGCCATCCGCGTCATGCAGGAAGTGGCCAGAGAGGTGCTGCCCTCTGGCTATCAGATCGCCTGGACGGGTTCTGCCTATCAGGAGCTCGCGACGAGCGGCACCGGATCACAGGCGATGATCTTCGGCCTGATCATGGTGTTCCTCATCCTTGCCGCGCAATATGAGCGCTGGAGCCTGCCGCTTGCCGTCATCACGGCGGTTCCCTTCGCCATGTTCGGGGCGCTGGTGGCGATCTTGTTGCGCGGGCTGACCAACGATGTCTACTTCCAGATCGGCCTCGTCACGCTGATCGGCCTTGCGGCGAAGAACGCGATCCTGATCGTCGAATTCGCCGTCCTGCAGCGCGAAGAAGGTAAATCAGCGGTAGATGCGGCGATTGAAGCGGCGCGCCTGCGGTTCCGCCCGATCGTCATGACTTCGCTCGCCTTCATCCTGGGCGTGGTGCCGCTGGCGATCAGCACCGGCGCTGGCTCGGCCAGCCGTCACTCGATCGGCACCGGCGTCATCGGCGGCATGCTGGCGGCGACCTTCATCGCCACCTTCTTCATCCCGATGTTCTACCGGCTGATTGCCTGGAAAGACCCGAAAAAACAGCAAGGCGGCTCGCCGGAAGAGGCGGGACCGGTTCCGGCAGAGTAAAGCTAAACGCCCCCGTCTGAAGAAGGCGGGGGCGTTTTCTCATTGGTAAGCTCCAGTCTGCGAATAGCCGCTGGCAATGATCTTTTATTGATTTACATTGATCACAGAAGTCGTGGCGCAAAGAATAGGAGCATTCCTTGGCTGAGCATCATGTCGTGGTTATCGGCGCGGGGTTCGGGGGCCTCGAAACCGTTCGTGGTCTGGCCGGGGCTCCGGTTCGCATCACGATCATCGACCAGCGCAATCATCACCTGTTCCAGCCGCTCCTCTATCAGGTCGCAACCGCGATCCTGGCGACTTCGGAGATCGCCTGGCCCGTCCGCTATCTCTTTCGCGACCGGCCGGAGGTGAAGACGCTTCTGGCCACCGTAAAGGGAGTGGACAAGGAGAAGCGTGAAGTCCTGCTCAGCGACGGTCAGAGCGTGCCCTACGACACGCTGGTGCTCGCCACGGGCGCCCGGCATGCCTATTTCGGTCATGACGAATGGGAGCGCTATGCGCCGGGCCTGAAAACGCTGGAGGATGCCACCACCATCCGCCGCCGCATGCTGACGGCGTTTGAGCTGGCCGAACGTGAAACGGACGAGGCGCGGCGGCAGGCGCTCATGACATTCGTCATCATCGGCGGTGGCCCGACGGGCGTGGAGCTTGCCGGCGCTATTGCCGAGCTCGCCCATGTGACGCTGGCCAAGGATTTCCGCAGCATCGATCCGCAGCTGACGCGGGTGGTGCTGATCGAGGCGGGGCCGCGCATCCTGCCGGGTTTCACCGAAGACCTTTCCGCCTATGCCGGTAAAGCGCTTGAGCGGCTCGGCGTGGAAGTGAGAACCGGTGCGCCGGTGACGGAATGCGCCGCAGGGCATGTGGTCTTCGGTGATGAGACGCTGGCAACCGGAACCATCCTGTGGGCGGCAGGCGTGCAGGCTTCTCCCGCGGCGCAATGGCTTGAAGCGCCAGCCGACCGCGCCGGCAGGGTCAAGGTCGAGCCGGACCTGACCGTTCCCGGCCACCCCGAAATATTCGTCATCGGCGACACGGCATCCGTCTCGGCGCCGGACGGCAAGCCAGTCCCCGGCATTGCGCCCGCCGCCAAGCAGCAGGGTGGCCATGCTGCCGCGACGATAAAGGCGCGGCTCGCCGGCGGGGCTGCACCGGGACCTTTCCTCTACAAGCATTCCGGCAGTCTGGCGACGATCGGCAAGCGCGCCGCCGTCATCGATTTCGGCTGGATCAAGCTGCGCGGCTGGCTGGCCTGGTGGATATGGGGCATCGCCCATATCTTCTTCCTGATCGGCACGCGCCACCGCATCGCGGTCGCCTTGAGCTGGCTGTGGATCTACATGACCGGCCATCGCAGCGCCCGCCTGATCACGCAGGGCAAGCCCCGGGAGGAGACCGGTTCGCCGGCCGAGTAGTCAGAACAGGCGGATTTTGCGCGAGGTGAAGGCCTCGGCATAATGTTCCTCCGCCCGGCACTCCATGCCGCGCAGACGGGCAAGCCCGCGAAAGGTTTCCGGGTCGAACCAGTCCTTCGAGCGCTGCGTGCCGAAATGCTTCATCAGCAGTTCGATCTTCCGGTCGATGATTTCTTTGGAAAGGCCGATATAGCCGTTCGGTTGGCCGAGATCGCCATCCCATTTCGGGATCTCGTATTCGAGGATCAGTTCGTCGCGGAATACGTTCCACGTCAGCTGGTTGACTTCCCGGTGATCCTGATGCCGGTCGTAGGAACTATGGGTGAAAACGATATCCGGCTGCGATGCGCGCTGGCGTAGGTCGATCAGCCATTCTTTTAAAAGGCGGCTTTGCGACGGAAAGAAACTGTCGTCGAAATCGGCGATCTCGATATTGTGCGACTTGGCCCCGGCGAGGAAATCCGCCGCCGAGGACCGTGCTTCTGTAGCGCGTGGACCGGCGGCGCTCATCACACACCAGTCCACATGCACATCGATGCCCGAGGCGATCATGGAGAGGATCGTGCCGCCGAGGCCGATCTCGATATCGTCGGAATGGGCGCCGAGGCAAAGAACGTAAAGCGGCTTTCCGCGCTCCGTCAGATCGAGACATTTCATCATGGAAGGGCGACCATGACTTTCTTCTTCGCCCGCTCCGTCCGCATCTTGGCGTTCCAGGGCATGTCGCCTTTTTCGACCATGTCCTCCAGCGTCTGCCAGTCGCGCAGCGTATCCATGGAGCGCCAGAAGCCTTCGTGCTTGTAGGCCATGAGCTGGTTTGCCTCGATCAGCCGCCGGAACGGCTCCAGCACCAGTTCCTCGCCTTCACGCATGAAGTCGAATATCTCCCGCCTGAACAGGAAATAGCCGCCATTGATCCAGATGTCGGATGTGTTGGACGTCCTGAATTCGCGCACCTGGCCATCCTCGGCGATATCCGCCAGATGATAGGTCAGCGGCGGCCGCACCGCCAGGAAGCAGGCGAGCTTGCCGCTTGCCTTGAAGCGGCGGGTCATGTCGTGGAGATCGACATCGGTGAGCCCATCGCTGTAATTGGCGAGGAACATCTCGTCGTCTCCGACATGCTGCCTCGCTGCCCACAGCCGCTCGCCGATATTGCGCCAGATGCCGGTGTCGAGCAGGGTGATGCGCCAGTCTCGCTTGATCTCATCGAGAAGCTGGATGTTCCTTCCGCCTTCCGAGACCACGCAGTCGGCGAAGGTCTGCGGCCTGCTGTTGAGGAAGAAGTCCTTCACCACATTGGCCTTGTAGCCCAGGCACAGGATGAACTCGTCATGGCCGTAATCGCTGTAATATTCCATGACATGACGCAGGATGGGCTGATGGCCGAGCGGGATCATCGGCTTCGGGATGCTTTCCGAATATTCCCGGATACGCGTACCGAGCCCGCCGCAGAACAGAACGACTTTCATTTTCTGAGCTCCGCTGGATCGATGATGGTGACATAGGGGATGGGGATGATGAACTTGGCGCCCCACTCGGCGACATGGCGCATCTGCTCGATGATCTCGTCCTTGAAATTCCATGGCAGGATGAGAATGTAATCGGGCTTCGCCTCATCGATCGCCGCGACCGGCCGGATAGGGATATGCATCCCCGGCGTGAAACGGCCGTGCTTGTAGGGATTGCGGTCGACGGTGAAGTCGAGGAAGTCGGTGCCGATACCGCAATAATTCAAAAGCGTGTTCCCCTTTCCGGGCGCGCCATAGCCGCAGATGCGCTTGCCCTCGTTCTTCGCCGTGATCAGAAAGAACAGGAGATCGCGCTTCGCTCGCCGTGCCTTCTCGGCGAAGGCGGCATAGGTGGTCACGTCCGTGAGCCCGTGGCGCTCCTCCCGTTCGAGCAGTTCGGTGACGCGCGGCGCTGGTTTCTGCGCACTCGCCTCATGAGCGAGATAGACGCGCAGCGATCCGCCATGGGTCGGCAGTTCCTCGACATCGACAATCTTCAGCCGGTGGCGCCATGCCATGTTGCGGATGGTGGTGAGCGAGAAATAGGAGAAATGCTCGTGATAGATCGTGTCGAACTGGTTCTGTTCGATCAGCCTTTCGATATGCGGAAATTCGAGCGTGATCGTCCCCTCCGGCTTGAGCAGGATTTTCATGCCGCCGACGAAATCGTTGAGATCGGGAACCTGGGCTAGCACATTGTTGCCGATGATGAGATCGGCCCGCAGGCCTTCCTCCACCAGCTTTTGCGCCAATGCTACGCCGAAGAATTCCACCAGTGTTGGTATCCCCTTGGCCTTTGCGGCCTCCGCCACATTGGCGGCGGGCTCGATCCCGAGCATCGGAATACCAAGCGGCTCGAAATGCTGGAGAAGGTAACCGTCATTGCTCGCCAGCTCGACAACGAAGCTCCTTTCGTCAAGACCGAGACGTTCGGTGATTGCCTCGCAATAGGCCTTGGCATGCGCCACCCAGCTGGTGGAAAAGGAAGAGAAATAGCAATATTCGGTGAATATCTCCTCCGGCCCCACATATTCCTTCAACTGCACCAGGAAACAGGATTCGCAGACGAGCACATCCAGCGGGAAGAACGGCTCCATCCGATCGAGCTGGTCGGCGGTCAGGATGCTCTCGCATGGCGGCGACATGCCGAGATCGACAAATTTGTGCCGCAGCAGCCGGCCGCAAAGGCGGCATCCGCTTTGCACTGCTTGAGGTTTGGTTTCCCGCAGGAGCTCCGGCGTCTGTATATTCATGCTTTCTCCCCCTGGACTGGAAAATCCGGCTTGGCTGGTCGTGTCCGGAGGTTACAAAAGCGGGGCTGGCGTGCCGATACTGCAATCAGATCGAAGCAATCATCCCATCGGCTGCCGGATAAGGTGGTTCTGACGACGAAAGATCAGCCGAAATATAGTCCGGGGTATGAGGCTCCCTCCTTTGGAGGAGGAGACGGGTGGCTACACTCTCCCCATGCCTGATACCATATCTAAAAAGGGGCTCTTTCCGCGCTCGATGTTAGGGCGAAGAGTCGAGCGGACAAATGAACCGTCGGGAGCCGTTCATGCAGTTCACACCGCTGAAAATCGAAGGAGCCTGGGCGATCGCCCCGGTCAGGATCGAGGACGAACGCGGCTGGTTTGAGCGGCTGTTCTGCGAGGAGGAATTCGCCGAGCACGGGCTGGAAACCCGTTTCGTGCAGCACAGTGCGTCCTTCTCCCGTGTGAAGGGAACGCTCCGCGGCATGCATTATCAGAAGGAGCCACATTCCGAGACCAAGCTCGTATCCTGCGTCCAGGGGCGCATCTGGGACGTCATCATCGATCTGCGCCCGGATTCCCCCTCCTATCTCGACTGGATGAGCCTGGAGCTTTCGGCGGATGAGGGGACGCAGTTTTATATTCCGCAAGGCTGCGCCCATGGCTTCCAGACGCTGACGGACGATGTGACCGTCCATTATCTCATTTCGGCGTTCCATGCGCCTGATGCTGGCGGCGGCATCCGTTTCGACGACCCCACGATCGGTATCGACTGGCCGAACCCGCCCACGGTGATCTCGCCGAAGGATCTCTCCTGGCCCTTTCTATCGCGAGAAAGGCAGCTCTTCGAGACCGCCGGTTTCCCGGAATTCTAGGCCCCGTCAGCTTCCCGCAGCAGGCCATGCGTCCGTAGAAGGTCCGCTGCCCGCGCGATATCGGCAAAGCGCAGGCCGGAGCGCTCCCCCATGGCCAGCAGCGAATGCTGCCCATCCGCCAGATTGAGCACCCAGAGCATTGCCATCGCCGCCTGTGCGCCGGCCTTGTCGCCGCCGAGCGCCGAATAGAGGCCGCGGCGTCCGAGCTGTGGCTCACCCTTGGGATTGGTGCTGACCGGCGTCCAGTCGCTCTCCACGATGTCGATAACGTCCCTGATGATGTGGTAGGAGGCGGCGAGATGTTCCGGCCGGATGAAATCGAGATTGTCGGCCGAGGTATGATACTCGGGAAAAGTGCCGAAGGCGCTGCGCTGGAACAGCCCGACAGGGAGATTGAAGCCCGGCGAGCAGAATTGCCGCTCGTCATAGCCATAGGGCGAGAAATCGATGATCGTAGCGCCCCCGCCGAAATGCTTCAGCACATGCGCCATCGCCCGGTCGATGAAGGCATTGCCTTGCCGGCTGCGCTTGTAGGTCGGGCCTCCGCCGTCGCCGACGCAGGAGACGACAAGACCGTGCTTGATCTCCGCCACCTGGGCCTGGTTGCGCGAAAGCCAGGCGAGGGAACCGACCGTGCCGGGCGCAAAGAGAAAGCGATAGCTGCAGCGTGTCGCCCGTCGGCCGAGATCGCGTGCAAGCAGCGTCAGTAGCGCCAGTCCCGAGCAATTGTCGTTGGCGAGCGACGGATGGCAGATATGCGCCGAAAGCAGGAATGTCTCGTCGCTTGCGCCCCTATGCAGATATTCGCCATAAGTGAGCGAGCCGTCCCGATGCTCGGCATCGATCACTACCTCATATTCCCCGTCCTCCATCGCCAGGAGGGTGTTATGAGCCATGCAGAAGCCCCAGTCAGGGGCATAGTAGGAGGTGCGGTAGGGTATGAGGTCAGGCTGTTCGGGGATTGTATGGATATGCGTCTTGAGCTCCGCCAAGGCCATCCTCGCGCGGATGGGTTGGCTGTAATTCAGCACATGCAGATTGTGCTTCCTGAAATCGACGATCCGACGTCCCCACGCGTCCGCTATATAGGCATCGCGGATGATCCATTCCTGCGGCGCCGTCCAGTCGAAGAGCTGTGTCCCGGTCGCCACCTCATGGCGCTCCAGTGCGATATGCTCCGCCAGGATGGCGAGTGTTTCGCGCACGCCATCCCCGGTGATGCTGCGGCAGACCGGATAGAGGCGGCGCGCCAGGGCATAGATCTCTTGGCCGATTCCGATATCGGCGTTCTCGAAAGCCTCCCTATGCGCCTGTTCGTTCATCACGAAGCCATTGCGGCGCGATCCGATGCTTCTTCCGGTGCGATATGGCGCAAATCGCTGTCGAGAACGCCGGAAGCGATCAGATGCTTGATATGGGCGATGCGCTGGAAGCGCGGCCCTTCGAATTCCTCCAGCGACAGTCCGGATCGCCTGTAGGCGGTGAAGAGCTGCCGCGCGCCGGAAACCGCATCCCGCTGCGGCCTGGCGTCGGGAAGGACACGGGCGAGCTTTTCGAAGCTCACGCGATAGGAGCGCGCATCGGGGCCGGCATCGGATGCATATTCCAGCTTGCAGCCGGGTACGACATCGGCGACGGTCCTGGCAATGTCGCGGATGCGGTAATTATGCTCGGTGAGGCCGACATTGAAGGCCTCGTTCCAGACCGCTTCCTTCGGCGCCGCAAGCCCGGCGATGAAGGCGCGCGAGATATCCTCGATATGCACGATCGGACGCCAGGGCGTGCCGTCGGATTTGAGATAGATCAGCCCCTTCGTCACTGCCCAGGCGACCAGATTGTTGAGCACGATATCGAAGCGCAGGCGCGGCGAAAGACCATAGGCCGTCGCTGGACGGAAATAGACCGGGCAGAAAGAGTCGTCGGCGAGTTCCGCGATGTCCTGCTCCGCGCGCACCTTGGACCGGCCATAGGCCGTGACCGGGTTGAGCTCGCCCGTCTCGTCGATCAGCTCGTCGTCGGAAAGGCCGTAATTGCTGCAGGAGGAGGCGAAGAGGAAGCGCCCAACGCCCGCCGTCTTTGCCGCCTTGGCGACGCGCACGCTCGCCCGATGATTGATCTCATAGGTCATCTCGGCGTTGAGATTGCCGAGTGGATCGTTCGACAGGGCTGCCAGATGAATGACCGCATCGAAGCCTTCGATATCCCCAGGCGTAACGTCGCGTACGTCTTTGCGGATCGATGCAACATCGGCGATGGCGCCCCCTTCGGCAAAGGTGCAGCGCTCATAGAGATTGGTGTCATAGCCGGTGACCTCATGCCCCGCCTTGATCAGCATCGGCACCATGACCGAACCGATATAACCCTGATGACCGGTGACCAGAACTTTCATCGCTTCCCCCTGGGCGTTGTCATTGCTCCGGCGAACGCTACAGCCTCGCACTTCTACCGGCGAGGTGGCTTATGGAAGGAGGAGGACGGGTTGAAATAGGCGCTGCCTACGCCTTTCGACGGATGCTGGAGGGGCATGTTTTGATGGAGACGCCAGGCCCCCCTCTGGCCTGCCAACTTCCATTTCCATATGAACCGCTACTGGCCTTCGCGAAGAACCAATACCCAGTCGGTGTCGCCCGATGCATTGCGGGGGTGTGGCGGAATGAAACGGCTTTCCCCGTTGACGGGTTGGGCATGTGCGGTGGTGAATTGCCCGCTTGTCGGGTCATACCAGCGTGCGCCGACGCTGCCTGAGCCGAAACGCGCCATGTTGATGGTGAAGCCGTCGGGTCGGTCGCCATAGATGAGCGCAAAGGACCGGTCGCTCGCGATTGCCGCCATAATGTCCGGATTGCTCCTGTCCGGCTCGAGCTTCCACCAGTCCAACCCCTCGAGGAGGTTTCGCATCCAGGTCATGCTCCGCGCGCCGGGGCTGTCGAGTGCTTCTTGCCATGTCATTGGATCAGGCATGATCCCGGGACCGCTGAAATGCCAGATCGGATGATTGCCGGAGATCTGTCCCGCCGCGCCGCCGAGAAGCGCGCCGTAGGCCTGCCGTCGCACGGTTTCCCCGCCGGTTCCGTGTTCGCCCTCATAGAGCGCTTCGATCATCAGGACGGGCATCGTCCTTGGGCCGGCCGTGCGCGCCAGTACCGCGTGGTACACCTCCTCATAGGTATAGACGGTGTCGAGCGTCAGCCATTCCTCTCCGGCCCAATAGTCGGCCGTCACCGTATCGCGTCTGGAATGCACGGTGTGAAGCGAATTGGGCGCAGCGCTTTCGATTCCCGAGACGACCGCCTGCACCAGCGCCTTGTCGGGTGCATCATAATCGCCGCCATGTATCCAGATGATGTTGCCGAGGCCGGAGAACCGCCGTGCTATATATTCGCCATAACGGCGCAGCTTCTCCGGCCCTGCGGCTTCAGCCTCCACATACCAGCCCTGACTACTGCCATTGGCGCCGAGATAAGCGGGCGTCAGCAGCACCAGAAGGCCCTTGTCGCGAGCGCGCCGCAGCACCCATTCCGCATGGTCGAAATAGCGGTCGTTCATATCGGCGAAGCCGCCTGCACCCTTGAACGGTCTTTCGCCATAGGCATTGGCCGGAGGGTTACTGCTGAACTGGTGCTCGACCAGACTGACGAGAAGCGTGTTGAAGCCGCGCCTTCTGCGATCCTCCAGATAGGTTTCGGCCTCCTCTCGGGTGAGTTCGGCGATCAGCGACCAGGCGGCGTCACCCTGAATGAGAAACGGCTTGTTGTCCGCATCGACCAGATAATGCTTGTCGGTGGAGACATGCAGCGGAAAAACGGCCTTGGGCCATTCTTCCTCCGCCGATGCAGAAACAAGCTGCATCAGCCCGAGAATAGCGAGGATGGCTATCCAGCCTCGTCGCATCAGCCCGCGGCCAGAGCCGACGCTCCGTCCTGGTTGAAACGGCGATAGACGATCTGCGAAGGACGTCCCACCAGGTAGCGTTCCACGCCCTGGTCGAGCGCCAGCGCGTAGACGCCGAGCGCGCCGTCCACCGCCTCGATGGTTCGCTCGATATCTTCATTCGAATGCGTATAGCTGACCACCAGCGACGGCATCAGCACGCCACGCCGGATCGTCTCCTGAAGGAAAAGCGAGCGGAAGGCCTGCGATGCTTCGCTGGCCCGATCCAGCGTCGCATAGGCAAGGCAGGAGGGGCGGCCGACGATCTTGACGAAGGATTGCAGGCCATGCCGCGCAATCACCTGCTCCAGGCCTTCCCGCAATTTGCGCCCCTGCGCATGGAGGTGTTCGATGACCGGCTCGCTCCGGTAGACCCTCATCGTGGCGATAGCCGCGGCGAGCGCATGGGTTTCCGCGCCATGGGTTGTGGAAAGCAGGAAGACGCGCGGCCGGTCCGTATGGTCGAGCCCGCCGAGCCGCATGAACTCGCGCTTGCCGGCAAGCGCCGAAACCGAGAAGCCGTTGCCCAGCGCCTTGCCGAAGCAGGAGAGATCGGGCTCGATGTCGTAGAGCGCCTGGGCGCCGCGCGTATGCCAGCGAAAGCCGGTGATCATCTCGTCCAGGATGAACAGCGCACCGTTTTCGTGGCAAAGCCGTTTTGTCTCGTGCAGGAAATCATTTTTCGGATCCTCGCCGCGCGAAGGTTCGAGAATGAGAGCGGCGATCCGCCCCGGATGCTGTTCGAACAGCGCCTGTACGCTCTCGATGTCATTGTAATGGAAAGTCAGCGTCAGCCGCCGTACCGTTTCCGGGATGCCGGCATTCATCTTGGTCGTCCCGATGAACCAGTCGTCGGTCGAAAAGAAGGGATGGTCGCCGCAGCATGCCACCATGTCGCGGCCGGTATAGGCACGCGCCAGCCGGACAGCACCCGAGGTGGCGTCGGAGCCGTCCTTGCAGAATTTCACCATTTCCGCGCTGGTGATGGTATCAAGAAAGGCCTCGGCGCATTCCACCTCGATCTCCGCCGGCCGGGTGAAATTGCAGCCGTTGCGCAAGGCTTCCTCGGCGGCCTTTATGACCGGCGGATAGGCATGGCCGAGCCCGACGGCGCGGTTGCCCATGCCGTATTCGATATATTCATTGCCGTCGGCGTCCCAGACATGCGAGCCCGCGCCGCGACGGATGAAACCCGGTGAGAGCACGGGATACTGGTCGTCGCCCTTGGCATAGGTATGAGCGCCGCCGGGTATCAGGCTATGCGCTTTCCTGCGAAGACGGTCGGAGTTCTCGAACGGTGGCGTCTGTGCGTCCATGACAAATCCCGTGATAATCACCCGATAATCCGCCAAAATCGGCAGATTTTATCGCCCAGTTTAGGTGGTTTTTCCGCGTTTTCCCTTCGTGAATTGGGCGGATTTTCCTACCGCGGAAGGCGTAAGGCGGATTCTCAAGCCGATGGTGCGGCCGCATGCAGCCTTCTTTCCTGCATGAGCCGCAGCCAGTTCTTCACCGGTTGCGGCAGATAGCTGCGCAGGCTGGTGCGCAGCCCGGCGGGAAGGGTCCACTCCTCAATCGGCAGTAGGGCTGCAAGGGTGGGCGGGTCGGCTTTGATCGCCCCTATGAGTTCGGCATAGGAAGCGGCCATCTTCGCTGCCGTGAACCCGCTTTCGGCCTTGACGCGCGCGGCGCGCGACATCGCGGCAAGGAGAGCGGGATCGTTGCGGACCGTCTCGATATGCCGCGCCGCCTGCCGCCAGTCGCCGACCGGGAACAGCATGCCGTCGACGCCGTTATCGACGATCGTGTCGGTGACGCCTCTGATCCGCGATACGACCGGGACGCAGCCCTCCGCCATCGCCTCGATCAGCGACATGGGCGATCCCTCGAAACGCGACGGCATGACGAGGATGTCATGCGCGGCAAGCAGATCCCTGACCTTCTCATGTGGGACGCCGCCCACAAGGATGACGCGGTTGTCGGCGCCAAATTCCTGGCGCAGTTTCGGCAAATCGGGGCCGTCACCGGCGATTGCCAGCGTTACCGAAGCCGGCAGCTGGTCCATCATGCGCGGCAGCCAGAAGACGCCTTTTGACGTGTCATCTATCCGGCCCAGGAACAGGAGCCGCAGGCTGCCGGCAGATAGCATACCGCGCGGTACGGTGCATTCGTCCGCGAAATCGATGGCATTGGCGATTGTCACGGTTCGCTTCGGCGGAAAACCGAAGCGCGCGACGAGATCGCCGCGGCAGCGCTGCGAAACGCAGATAGTCGCATGCACATGATCGCGAATGGCAGCGGCTGCGGCATAGGTTGCCGGCGTGATTGTGTGGACGATCATGAAGCGCAATACATGCGGCGGAAGATAGCGTGCGATATTGGTTTCCAGCCGGTCGGCCAGCACATTGAGGAAAACGCCGTCGATCTCGTTCTTTTCGATAAAATTCAAGAGCACTTCGGCGCGGTCTTTCTCGCCAAGCCTGCCCTGCGGGTCGATTGCATCGCCAATCGCAAGGTCGGCACGCCATCGCTCGTCGTTTTCCACATCGGTTCTCCCCGTGGTGAGCCAGCGCACGTCGATGCCTGATGGAGCGAGCCCTTGCCGCAACTGCTTGAAGACGGAATAGGTCCCGCCGATGTGGGGACGGGCGAAATAGGCGAATCTCATGGGTGCCCCGTTTGCTGCTGGCTGACTCGTAGCCCTAAAGGTAGACCACCGCAGCGCCATTGCGGATCGGCAATGGTGGGTAGCGGGCTCCACCGATCGGATGGAGCGGGGAAGGCCTTTTCTCCCTTGATGGTAATTTCGCCGCGGGCGGGGGATGTTTATGCTTTCCCCGTCGACGGCTCGTATTTACCCGCTATCTCTGGAGTATTGCGAATGAGGATCGGCCTCTTCGGGCAGTTCGGTTCCGGAAATTCGGGGAATGACGGTTCGCTTGAAGCCATGCTTGCCTTTCTGAGAAGGACCGTGCCGGACGCGCAACTGCTGTGCATCTGTCCACGGCCGGATGTGGTGCGGCGGCAATTTGGGCTGGAGTCAGTCGCCATCAGCGGCGATCAGCCGGAAAGCTGGCTTCTACGGCAAGCCGACGCTGTCTTGAGACAGATGCCGCGCCGGATCGGAGATTTCTTCGCCGCATTTCGCGTCGCCAGGAAGCTCGACCTGATCATCATTCCCGGCACAGGCATCCTCGACGATTTCTGCGAATCCCCTTTCGGCTGGCCTTATGTCATCTTTCGCTGGTGTCTGGCCGCATGGCTCGGTGGTGCGAAGCTCGCCTTCGTCAGCATCGGCGCAGGCCCCATTCGGCATCCCTTGAGCCGCTTCTTCATGAAGTCCGCCGCCCGCATGGCCACCTACCGGTCCTATCGCGACCGGCTGTCATATCTTTTCATGAAAAGCATCGGCATCGATGTCGCGCGTGACCGGGTCTATTGCGACCTCGCTTTCGGACTGCCGGTTCCGGCGGAACGTTCCGCGCACGATTCCCGTCCCCTAACCGTCGGTGTCGGCGTCATGGCCTATTCCGGCTGGGAGAAGGAAGGGCGCGATGGGCAAGCGATCTACGAGACCTATCTCCGCAAGATGTCGGACTTTGTCGCGTGGCTGCTGGCGCAGGGAATGGAGGTAAGGCTTCTGACCGGCGGTAGCGTCGACCGGCAGGCTGTCGAGGACCTCATGGAAATCGTGAATGGAGCCGGCCACAGGATTGTGGCCGAGGAGATGTCGTCCCTGCACGAAGTCATGCAACAGGTTGTGCAGACGGATTTAGTCCTCGCCACCCGCTATCACAATGTGATCTGCGCCCTCAGCACCGGGCGCCCGACGATATCGCTCGGCTATGCCGAGAAGAACGATGAGCTTCTCATGCGTACGGGGCTGGCGGATTTCTGCCATCATGTTGAGACTTTCGACACGGAAGTGCTGAAGAAGCAGTTTTTGTCGATGATGGAGAGGCGAGAGGAACTGGAGCGCGAGGTCCGGCGGGGAGTGGAAATCTTCCGTGCTCAACTGGCGGAGCAGGAAAATCTGCTGCGCGCAAAGCTTCTGGGCTTGCACCGCAAGGGATGATTCAGGCCATCCGTATATCCGGCATTTTGCCGATGCTGAGCGACTTTTTGATCCGCCGCATCGTATCCGGCCGCCGCAGGAGATAGCCGAGCGGCGGGAGAATGGCGGTTTGCGGCCGCAGCCTGAAGGCAAGTTTCAGGAGCTCCATCGCGCCGGGCTCCCCGCGCTGGATATGCGAAACGGCGGACCAGTAGGCCCGCTCGGCGATCCCGCGTCGGGCCAACCGCCGCAGATAGGCGCCGTCGGGCATGTCCCGGCCTTCATGCGTGAAGAAGCATTCGGCCGCCTCGGCGGTATGCAGGATATGCATGATCTGCCGTGTTCTCAATTCGCTTGAGCGGTTGGCGCCGTGCGAGCGTATGCCCGCCTGGATGCAATCGAGCTCCGCGATGCTGCCGTGCAGCGCCAGCCGTAGCCACAGATCGTAATCGTCGCTGTGCGGCAGTTCCGTACGATAATAGCCGGCGCGCTTCTGGACGCTGGTCCTGATGACGATGGATGGTCCCGGTATCTGGAAAACGCCGAGCCTGCAGAACCGCTCTATGAAGGCGCGACTCCGGTGCAGGCGATAGGGAACGTCGACCGGTTGCGGGTCGATATCCGGAATAGAAGCATCCCCCTCGATCGCCACATCGCGGCCATAGGTGAAAGCCACATCGGCTTCCCGGTCCATCACGGCGGCGGCGCGCCGCAATGCGCCGGGGACAAGAAAATCGTCGGCGAAGAGCAGCAGAAAATAATCCGATTGCGCCCAGTCGATGCCTTCATTGAATGAGGAATGCGGCCCGAGATTTTCCCGGCGTAACCGCAGCTCGACACGCGGATCGCGGGCGGCTATCTCGCGCGCAACCTGTGCGCTGTCGTCAGTCGACGCATTGTCGATGATGAGCAGCCGCAGATCATCGATGTCCTGCGAAAGCACGCTGTCGGCGCAGGCCCGGAGATAGCGCCCGTAATTATAGTTGGGGATCAGGACATCGACGCTGCTCATCGCTTCATAAGCTCCCGATCATTCGGCAGGCGTGACTTTGGACATGCCGGTCTTTCGCAGCGATAGCCGCGGCAAAGTCCTGTGCAAGACGCGTTCGATCTCGGTGAGGAACGGATGGCGCGTTCGTATCAGGGCCACGAGCCAACCGGCGATCGCGAGAATGCCGGCAAAAAACCCTGCAAGCGGTGAGATATCGAGCGCGAAGCCATGCGCGGCAATGACTACGACAGGACCAACCATGGCACTCACGGTCACGACGGCACTCGGTCGTATGGCCTCCAGCAGGTCTCTCCATTCGAACTGCACATGTTTTCGCACGAAATAGAGCGATATCATCATCTGGAACGGCAGGGTGATGAACTGGCTGAGCGCCAGCGCCGTTAGTCCCCAGAAGCTGGCGCTGCATAGGACGACGGCGGATACGATGCGCGCAATGCAGTTGGAGACGAAGGCTTCGCGATTTTCACCAAGCGCGATCAGCAGCGGATAGGTCAGGATCACCGGAAACCAGAATGTGCCGGCCAGGCACAGTATCGCGACGATGGGTGGCGCTTCACTCCAGTTTCCGCCAAGCACGATGTGCACGGCTGGATAGGCGAGCAGCGCAAGCAGGATCTGCGATGGCCAGTAGACGACGGTGATGTAGCTGATCGCCCTGAGATAGGATTGGCGCAAATCCTGCCCCTGGCGGACCTGTTCGGCGAGAATGGGAAACGCGACGGAAAACACGGCCGACAGGAAAACCCGGTCCGGCAGGCCGCAGATGGCATTAGCGCGGTTGAATATGCCGACCGATGTCGAGGTCATGATGCGGCCGAGCAGGAGCTGCGGCAGCGTGTCATAGACTTTGTTCAGTACGGAGGTCGCGCCCATATAGGAGCCGAAATGCAGCGCCTCGCGCAGTGATGAAACGCTTGGCTGGAAGATCGACATGACTGGTCGCGCGGCGAATGCGAGCAATGTGGTGGTCAGCGCGCCGGCGAGCAGGCCGAAGGCGAAGCTCATATGGCCAAAGCCTAAAAAAGCGAAACCAATGGTCGTAAGCGAAGCGATGACGCTCCCCGCCGTTCGAATCCGTGCGAGCACTCCGAATGCCATGTCCCGGCGCAACAGTGCGATCGTCGGCAATGACAGGGTTTCGACGAAGGCTGCAATGATGATGAGATCGAGAAAATAGACGAGTGATCCATCGTGATAGAAATCCGCCAGCCACTCCCGTCCGAGATAAAGCAGCAGGGCCAGGCCGGTGGTGAGAACAAGGAGGATGGTGAAGGACGTTCGAACATCCTCCGTATCGACATGATCGCGCTTGATGAGGAAGTCTGGGCTCGCGAATTCGCGCAGTGAAAAGGTGATCGTGCCGATCCCGAGGCCGATCACCCCGAGGCCGATCTCCGCCGGCGTGAGGAGCCGCGCCATGGTGGCCAGCGTGACGAGGCCGATCAGCAGCGCCAGATATTGCTCCAAGGTGGCCATGAAAAAGGCGCGGCGAATCCTGTTCATGCGTCGTTCCGCCCGATAAATCTGCCGATATTCAGGCGGTTCGTTATTGTTTTTGCGGGTGGAATCGATCCTGTGTCGCTCATTTCCGTGCTCCCCTCGACAGGGCGCAAAAAAAAGCCGCTTCCAGTTGGAAACATGCGTGCCGAACCGGCTTCCTCCGCCCGGTTTGAAGATAGGCGGTTCCGCCATCCGGAAAACGTCACCAATCTGCGTAGGGCTTAGGCAAAAAGGATGAGAAGAGAGGATATAGTGCCATCCCGCCAGTCGCGCAGCTGGCAGGCAAATTTGCCTGCCGATGTTCTCCCTTACTGGCCGCTATGCGGCCACCTCCCCGCGGGGAGAAGGTGGCCCGAAGAGCTGGATGAGGGGGATTGTGCCCTATGCGATAACGCGACCCAGCCCACTATTGCGCAACGATCTTACCCATTTCGGCGGAGAGGCTGCCATCCGGAGGCGTGACGCTTCCGCTGATTTGCCAAATCGTCCCCACTGCCACCTGCCGGTAGAACCTTGAGAGGTGACGGCGCATTTCGGGTGCGCCAGAAAACTCCGCATCGTGGGGGAGGGACCAATTGGCGAGCCTGTATCTCAGCATCCTGACCGCATTTTCCCTTTCGATTGTATTGAATATCGGCCTTCGGCGCTTTGCAGGCGAATGGCGCTTGCTGGACGTCCCCGATGCGCGGAAGCTGCATGAGGGCGCAGTCCCGCTCTGTGGCGGGATTGCCATCTTTGCCGCCTTCTTCATTGCCAATATCTTGCTGGAAGACAGGATGCAGCTCTCCTGGTCCGTTTTCTCGGGTCTTTTCCTGATTTTGCTTTTTGGTGCGATGGATGATCGCTTCGCTTTGCCGGCTCTGCCGCGGCTCCTGGCACAGACGGTTGCCGCCTATATGATCATCAATATCGGCGATGTCGCCAATCTCAATCTCTCCGGCATCGTCCCGCCCGAGCTGACGGCTCAGCTTACACCGCTCATCCTGCTCGTTGCCATTGTCTTCATCGTTGGCGTCATCAATGCCGTCAATATGACCGATGGCGTCGACGGGCTCGCCGGCGGCAGTGCGGCGACGGCTCTCTTCTGGCTCGCGCTTCTCGCGTTCCATGGGGGGCGCGTCTCCACAGCGGTGCAATCACTGATCCTGCTTGCCGCGGTAATCGGCTTCCTTGGCTTCAACATGCGTCATCGTTGGCGCATGAAGGCCAGTGTCTTTCTCGGCGATGCGGGCAGTACGCTCCTCGGGGCGGTGATCGGCTGCTTCATCATCGCCTTGTCCGCCGGCAGGAATGGCCTGCCATTCCCCGTATTGCTCTGGATCGTGGTCATTCCGGTTATTGATACGCTGAGCCTCATCATCCGCCGCATTGCCGCTGGACGCAGCCCGTTTTCCGCCGACCGCTGGCATCTTCATCACCTCTTGCAGGACACAGGCCTGTCGCCGGCCAGGACGACATTGGTGCTGGTTGCCCTTTCGGCGCTTGGCGGCGCCGTGGCCTATTTTGGTGTTATCATGCAGCTGCCGGCGCAGCTCCTGGCTGCGGGCCTCATCATTCCGGTTGCTCTGCACACGATCTTCGTCTTCCGCATGACTGGCCAGTCGCACGCCGCGCTTCGTCTGCCTCGTCCTGCAAATCCGCAAACGACCATCCCCGGAGCTGCACCATGAGCATTTCGGTTCTCATCATGACGCTGAACGAGGAAGTCAATCTGCCTGCATGCCTTGCCTCGCTTTCATGGAGCGACGACATCGTCATCCTCGATTCCTTCAGCACCGACCGCACGGTCGAGATCGCCAGGGCGGCGGGCGCCCGCGTCTACCAGCGGGCCTATGATACGGAAGACCGACAGCGCATGCATGGGCTGACGGAAATCGAGTTCAAATATCCATGGGTCTATACGCCCGACGCCGACGAGGTCACCCCGCCGGACCTGCGTGACGAGATGCTGGCCATCGCCCGCGACCCATCCCGTCCAGAAGCGTTCTTCAAGGCTCGCTACAAGAACATGTTCATGGGCCGCTGGATCCGCCGCAGCAGCCTCTATCCCACCTGGATCACACGGCTGGTGCGGCCCGACAGGGTGCGTTTCGAACGCTCGGTCCATTCACGATGCATCGGCGACGGCCCGACCGGCGAGCTGAAATCCCACTTCGTCCATTACAGCTTCAACAAGGGGCTGGAAGCCTGGTACGACAAGCACAACCGCTATTCCTCTGTGGAGGCCGATCTCTCGTCGAGCCGGAGGCTGGAGCGCAAGATCGACTGGGCAAGCCTGCTCAGCACCAAATCCGATCTGCGACGCCGTGGGCTCAAGGCGCTCTCCTACAGGCTGCCCTTCAGGCCTACTCTGCGCTTCCTTTACATGTATCTGCTGCGCGGCGGCTTTCTCGATGGCCGGCCAGGCTATCTCTATTGCCGGCTGCTCGCCGCCTACGAATTCATGATCGTGGTGAAGACCGAGGAACAACGCCAACGGCTGGGGGATTTGCCGGGTGAGTACAGCTCCTGCGAGACATACGACCGCGTCGGGCAGCATCAGTAAAGGCAGTTCGCTCGTTCTGCGTAGCCTGATCCTTTGCGTCATGCTCATTGCCGGCGCGCTGGCGGCCATCTTCTGGGCCGATCCCCTGCTGACCGTACGCAGCGGTACGGCCAGAGCCGATGTGATCGTGGTGCTCGGTGGAGACGGTCCTGCCAGGGCGGTTCATGCTTCCGATCTCTGGCTTGAGGGGAGGGCGCCGGTCATTCTCGTCAGCGGCGATGGCGACTGCTTTTCCATTCGCTACCAGATGATCCACAGGGGTGTTCCGCGCTCCGCCATCCAGGTCGAGTGCCTGTCGGGCAGCACGTGGCAGAACGCGCTCTATTCGGCGCCATATCTTGAACGGTTGAACGTTCGCCGCGCCGTGATGGTGACGAACTGGTTCCATTCGCGCCGCGCCGTGGCAAGCTTCGCTACGATATGCCCGCACATCAACTGGACGTCTTCCGTCGTCGAACCGCCTGATACGTTCTGGCGCACCGTCCTTGGTCCCTATGGCCTCGCCGTCCTGAAGGAATACCCGAAGCTCCTGTGGTACAGGCTGCGGTTCTTTCCTGCGAACAGGACCAGGGCAGAAACCGGGTCCTGTTCCGGCGTGGAGCATCGGGCATGAACTGGCCGATGACCTGGATATTCATCCTCACTGTGGTGTGGCTTTTCGCCGGCGGCGGGAGGGGCGCGGCGCTCCCTCGATCCGCGGTGGCCGCCCTACGCCGGTTCCGTTGGGCTCTTAGACCGGATTGAGAGGAGATGCCGATGCTGTCGCGTTATTCCGAACCGCATTCCCCGCCGTCAGCAGCACCTGCGCCGCTTCTCGGCGGGCCGACCTTTGCGCTCCGTCATCGCATGATGCGGCTCGTCTGGTCCGCAGCCTGGCTGGTCCTCGCCGCCTGGACGCCATCCTTCATGTGGCGCTGGCGCGGTCTGGTTCTGCGCGCGTTCGGTGCCGAGATTCACCCGACGGCCATCGTACGCGGCAGCGCGCGCATCTGGTGGCCGGCGCATCTCAGTATGGGCGCGCATTCTTCGCTCGGGCCCGGCGCCATTTGCTACAACGTCGCGCCCGTCAGCCTCGCGGACTTCGCCATTGTCTCGCAGCGCGCCCATCTCTGCACCGGAACGCATGATATCAACCATCCGGATTTCCCGCTGAAATCCCGGTCGATCTCGGTCGGCCGGCACGGCTGGATCGCAGCTGAAGCATTTGTCGGGCCGGGAGTAACGGTGGGCGAAGGGGCCGTGCTGGGCGCGCGCGGTGTCGCCTTCCGGGATCTCGATGGCTGGACGGTCTATGCCGGCAATCCGGCCCGCGCCGTGAACACGCGCCGCTCCATATCGAGCACCGCCGCATAGGTCTCGATCGTTCGCTGCGCGATCTGCGGCCAGGTATAATGCCGCCGGACCAGCGCCCGGCCTCTCTCGCCCATGATGCGGGCCGTTTCGGGATCATGGAGAATGGTCACGAGCGCATCGGCGACAGCGGCCGCATCGAGGCTGCATATCAGGCCGGCGCCCGCGCTTTCCACTTCGGGGAAATGGCAGGCGTCGGTGATGACGACAGGCAGCCCGCAGGCAAGCGCCTCGGTGATCGCGACGCTGAAGCCTTCCTGCCTGCTCGGCAGGCAGAAGCATTCCGCCTCCAGCATCGCGCGTATCTTTTCCCGACCGTAGAGCGGGCCGGCCAGATGCACGCGGTCAGTGAGGCCCTTGGCCGCGATCGCCTGTTTGAAGGCCTCTCCTGCTCCCTCGTCCGGTCCGGCGACGACCAGGTCGATATCCGGGCAGGCGGAAGCGGCAATCGCAAAGGCCTCTGCCAGAATATCCAGGCCTTTCTTGTAATGGAGCCGTGAGAGGAATAAAACGAAACGCCTGGCCCTGAGAGCGGGAATGCGGCGGCGGAAAACGTCGCTCCGGCCATCCGGTTCGAGCTCTTCCAAAAAAATGCCGTTCGGGATGACCGCGCTCAGGGGCTTGAGGCCAAGCGGCTCCATGAGCTTGGCTTCATCCGCATTCAGTGCCTGAATGAAAGCCGAGCCATCGAGCATCCGGCGATAACCGGCCATCAGCGCCAACCGCTTTTTCCATGCCTTCTGCTGCAGGCTCCAGACATCGAGCATGCCGGCCGGACGCACGCAATAAGGAATGCCGCGCCGCCTTGCGAGCACGGCCGCGATGCGCAGGTTTGCCTCCCACACGCCGTGCAGATGCACGAAATCCGTCTCCGCCAGGAGGCGACGGAGGAGGCGGTGCGCTCGCGGTGCGAACAGCCGTTCGATGCGCGTTGGTATGGGCAGGATGTGACGCTGCACCTTCTGGGAATTGGGGATGGCGGCCGCCGCCAGAAATGCCCGTTTCTCGATCTCCGGATTGCCATAGCTGACGAGATGCACTTGATGGCCGAGTGCGGCCTGAGCCGCGGCAAGGCGGATGACGACCGCCTGCGGCCCTCCCTTGGCCGGGTCGATCGAGCCGATGACATGGACGATCTTCATGACGCCAGCCTCACCTCAGATGGTTCGGATATCCGCTGCAGATATTGGCCGATAACGACGCACAGGAATGCGCGCGACCAGGCTGGCGTTTCCGGCTCGTCGGCGAAGATGTCCCATATCGCATCGACGCCGGCGGGTTCGAGCAGGCCGCAGCCTTTCAGGGTTTCGACGCCCTCACGGCAGATATCGAGGAGTGGATCGGTCATCCAGCGCCCGATCGGCAGGGCAAACCCGGATTTCGGCTGGGAGAGGAGCTCGGGACGCAATATGTCGGTGAAGGCCGCACGCAGCAGATGTTTCGGACTGCCCTTGCCAGGAAGCCGGATATGCGCCGGGATCGAGGCCGTCAGATCGATGAGCCGGCGGTCGAGGAATGGCACCCGGACTTCGAAGCCGTGCGCCATGCTGTTGGCGTCGCCGTCCCTGAGTAGCATGTTGCCGAGATAGAACCTGCTTTCCAGAAGCGAGACCGTCCATGCGGGGTCATTTTCCTCGATGGCGAGAGCATCGATTTCGCGTGGATCGTGGAAATCGGCGGTCAGCCCCGCCGTGACATGATCGAGGCCCAGACGGGAGAGCTGAGCCGGCGTCATCAGCCGCCGCCGCTGCATGTAGAGGCTAACGAGATCGCCATCGCAGCCGGCGATCGCCGACGCCTTGGCTTTGGTGCTGGCGGAACGGCCGATGGTCGCGATTTCAGCCAGGCGGCGGCGCAATGCGGGCGGAAGAGCCGAAATCGGCCGCATCATGCGCTGCAGCATCGGCACGTCGCGGAAGGTGGAGTAGCCGCCGAACAATTCGTCCCCGCCCTGGCCGGAAAGAGCGACCTTGATGCCGCGCTCGCGCGCCGCCTTCGAAATCACATAGACATTGAGGCCGTCGATCGAGGGCTGGTCGAGCGCATCGAGCCAGGCCGTGACGGCATTGAGCGCATCGCCGCCATTGATGAGGCATTCCGTATGCCGCAGACCGAAAAGCGCGGCCGTTTTGCCGGCCAGCGCCAGCTCGTTCATGTCAGGATTATCGGCAAAGCCGACGGTGAAGCTGCGCAGATCGGGCACATGCCGCGATGCCATGCCGGCGACGATAGAGCTGTCGAGCCCCGACGACAGGAACAGCCCCAGCGGAACGTCGCTGATGAGATGATCGCGCACTGCGGCATCCACCGTTTCCCGGACCGCCGCAACGGTGCTCGCCATGTCGCGGATCGGGTCCGGCCGAGCCGGAGCCCAGTAGCGGATGGGGTCATCCACACGTCCATCGGCATGGAAGCGTTGCCAGCATCCCGCCGGGAAGGAACGCACCGCCTCGAACAGCGTGAATGGATGTTGTACCGCGCCGTACGAAAGGAGCCCCGCCAATCCCCGGGCGCTTGTCTCACGGGGAACGAGGCCGGAGCGCAAGAGCGCTCGCACCTCGCTGGCGAAGATCAGGTCACGCCCTCGCGCGAGATAGAGCGGCTTGATGCCGAGCGGGTCGCGCGCCAGCAGCAATTCGCCTGTCGCCGCGCGATGAAACGCGAAGGAGAACATGCCTTCGAGCCGGTTGATGCAATCAGCCCCCCATTCGACAAGCGCATGCAGCAGGGTTTCGCTGTCGCTCGTTCCCCGGAAGACGCAGCCGCGCGCCGCAAGTTCGTGCCTGAGAAGGCCATGATTGTAGATCTCGCCGTTGAAGACGAGACGATCGCCTGTCACCGGGTGGACCATCGGCTGCGCACCGGCCGACGAAACGTCGATCACCGCGAGCCGCGTATGGCCGAGCGCCAGAATGCCGCTGCCGAAAGGCACGATGCTTTCGCCGCTGCCGTCCGGCCCGCGATGTCTTTGCGCCTCCACCATCCGGTGCAGCGCCCTGGCGGCCGCAGCGCGATCCTGCGTGAAGATGCCGGCTATTCCGCACATGGGACGCTATCCCTTTTTTCGCGAACGCCGGAGAGCGCCTCCAGTAGGCGCTCGCCATAGCGTTGCAGCGTGAACTCAGCCGCCCGTGCCCGCGCGTTCTCGGCCATCTCCCGATAGAGGGACGGGGTCGTGGCGAACCGCTCCAAAGCCTCGACAATCGCGTCCGCATCGCGGATCGGCACGATGAAGCCGTCCATTTCCCGCCGCACGACACTGCCAGTGTTCTCGGTGCAGATGACGGGCAGCCCTGCCGCCAGCGCCTCGTAGACCACGGTCGCCGAACCCTCGCAGAGGGAGGGTAGCAGGAACACGTCCGCCCAGGCATATTGCGCGCGCATTTCCCCGCGCGGCACAGCGCCGATGAGTTGGACATTGGCTTCCAGCGCGGCGCGTGCGGGCGGCAAAACCGTGCATGGACCGGCCATGCGAAAGACCGCCCGGCCTTTCATGCGCTTCGCCGCCTCCAGCACATAAGGCGAGCCCTTGCGCAGGCAAATCTCGCCGGCGGTCAATATCCGCAGCGGACCCGGTGCGCGCTCGCGCTGCTCGATGGTGAAGCGGCTGTCGATTCCATAGGGAACGACCACGGCGCGCGCGGCGGGACAGCCTTTCTCGATCACATGGCGGCGGACGAACTCCGACGGGCAGATCACGATGTCGGCAAGCGCCCATTCGGCGCGTTCACGCGCGATATATGCTGAGGCGAACGGGTCTGCTGCCGTCGGCATCTGCCAGTCCGGGAATGCCGTTTCCTCCTCGCCGACGAGCTGGTCCACCACGTCACGCGGGGCAATCATCTGTTCGACCGCCGTCCACAGCTCGTAGGTCCGCGCCACCTCGAGCTGTTCCAGCGCCTCTCCGGAGAAGGCATAGATGCCCTCGGCGCCGTGAAAGCCTTGCGCAGCGACGAGCGCGCCGAAGCGCTCGCCTGCCCAGAGCGCGTTCGCCGTCTCGTCAGCGCGGGTTTTGCCGGCAAGGCGTCGGATGGCGGAGTAGAGCCCGAAAGAGGGAAAGGTTGTCGTGCGGTCGAGAGGAATATCATGCGGCACGCGTCCGATAAGCCTCCGGATCGCCATGGGTAGCGTATATGCGGGGAGCGCCCGTAACAGCCGTGGCCAGCCTTTCGTGGCGCATATATCGGTATAGAAATGCGCAAGCCGCCCATCACCGGCAAGGATGCGCGGCACGGCGTAATGCATTCTTGCGCCGAGTTGGCTGACGACGATGCTGCCGCTCATTGCAGCGCCTCGCTGGTAAGCGACGGCGTGATTGTCTCTTCATCGCAAGCGGTGAGGGGCGCGATCGCCGATTGCCAGGCATCGGTTCCATATTCCCGCGAATAGGCGGTCTCCAGGAGATATCGCGCATTATTGCCCATCGTCGCCCGATGTAGCGGCGAGTGCTTCAGCCGCAGGATACAGTCGACCAGCCCCGAGACGTCTCCCGGCTTCACGGCTTCGCCGCACTGGAATGTTCGTACCGTCGAACCCACCTCGCCATCGGGGTCGCCGATGAAGATGGTCGGGCGCCCGGCGGCCAGCACGCCGTAGAATTTGCTGGGTATGATGCAATGTTCGAGCTGCGGCAGCAGCGATACGAGATGCACATCGGCCACGCCCAGGCTTTCCGGCAAATTCTCCGCCGGCTGGAACGGCTTCAAGACCACATTGCTCAGGCCCCGACGTTTGATCTCCGCCTCGACATACGGCCTTTGTTGGCCCTCGCCGATGAACAGGAAGCGGATGCCTTTCACATTCACCAGCTTTTCGGCGGCATCGAGCACCGTCGAAAATTCGTGTGCACGGCCGAAATTGCCGGAATAGCCGATGACGAAGCTGCGGCTCAAACCCCAGGCCTTGCGCAGCCGGTTCTCGTTCGGCTTCACCGGGTGAATCTCGTTCTTGTCGGACCAGTGGTGGACGACGTCCAGCTTCTCCTTCGCCATGCCTTGGCCGGCGAGATATTGCGCCATCGCTTCGATCGGACAGATCGTCAGGGCTGAGCGGCGCATCGACCAGTTGCGCAATCCGAGCGCGATCCTGCCCGACAGCGCGTCGGCCCGCATCACGCCCAATTCCATTGCCGTTTCCGGAAAGAGGTCCATGACCCAGTTGACGAGCTTGGCGCCGCGAAGCCTGATCGGCAGTGTGCAAGTAACCGCGAGCAACGGCGGGTCGGTGCACAGCACGCATATATCGTCTCGCCCGGCGTGACGCAGCCACCATGCCGCTGCCGAAAGATGAAAGGTCGCATAGTCGACGGCGCGGCCGGCGAGCGAGCGTCGTCCGAAACCCGATGTCCACAGTCGGTGCACACGCACGCCGTTGATGGTTTCTTCTGCGGGAAGCGGCTCGTCCGGGCGATTGTAATAATACCGGCTCGCCAGGACCTCCACCTCAAGACCCTCCCGCGCCAGTGAGAAGGCGAGGCTGGAGATCATCCGGCTGGTGGCCGATTGATCGGGATGGAAATAGCGATTTGCGAAGAGGATTCTCATGGCGCCCGCCCTTGTTTTCTGGGCCCAGAGTTGCAGAACCGGCAGTGTCTGGACAAGCAAGCCAAAGGCGTTAGCAGCCTATCCCGCCCAGCAATGCGCTACCTCTTAAGACGTGTCCGCCCTTTGTAGTGAAGAGGGAGGCTGATCCCGCTACGGGGCCGTTTCGCCCCGGCCTACCCCCTCGGGTGAAGCTCGATGCCCATAATGGAGTGATTTCGCATTCTCTCGAAATGGCCAAAACTCACTTCCAGGCAATAGAGGGCCGCTGGGAGTACAGAGGGAGATCGGACGGAATGACTTTCGTGGAACGAGATCATGATCGGGCGCATTTTCCGCTGCGCGGCAAGCGTGTCTTCGTCGCCGGGCACAGGGGGCTGGTGGGGTCGGCACTGATGCGGCGTCTGAGGACGGAAGGCTGCACCATCCTTACCGCGTCGCACCGGGAACTTGACTTGACCCGGCAGATGCAGACGGAGCGCTGGATGAGGGCAGAACGCCCCGATGCGATATTCATCGCCGCCGCCCGGGTCGGTGGCATCGCCGCCAATGCACGTTATCCCGTCGAATTCCTCTACGAAAACATGATGATCGGCGGCAATATCATGCATGCAGCCCATGAAACCGGTGTGCAGAAGCTTCTCTGGCTTGGCTCGAGCTGCATCTATCCGCGCAACGCCCCCCAGCCTATCCGTGAGGAGATGCTGCTTTCAGGCACGCTCGAGGCGACCAATGAGGCCTACGCCATCGCCAAGATCGCGGGTATGAAGCTGGCCCAATTCTATAACAAGCAATATGGCGATTGCTTCATCTCCGCCATGCCGACAAATCTCTACGGCCCGAATGACAATTTCGACCCGGAAACCTCCCATGTTCTGCCGGCATTGATGCGCCGGATCCATGAGGCCAAGGTGAACGGCTCGCCGAGCGTGACGCTATGGGGAACGGGTACGCCGCTACGCGAATTCCTGCATGTCGACGATCTTGCCGATGCCTGCGTGCATCTGATGAAGAATTACAGCGGCAGCGAGCACATCAATATCGGCGCCGGACAGGAGATTTCGATACGTGATCTGGCTAGCCTCATCGCGGAGATCATCGGCTACCAGGGCCATTTCGCCTATGACACCAGCAAGCCGGACGGTACGCCCCGCAAGCGTCTCGACACGTCGCGCATGGAAGCGATGGGCTGGCGTGCCAGGATAGATCTCAGAGGCGGCATCGGCGATCTCTATATCAGGTGGCTCGCCAATACGGAAACGCGCGAGATCGCAGCCGTGGCCTGACATGAGAAACAGCGGCCATGCCAATTCAGGCGTGACCGCCGAAACCTCATAGCGGATTATGAGCGGGGTTCCGTCAGCTTCGATAGATCGAACTCGACCCGTAAGATATCGCCGGGCTTGATCTCTGTGCGCTCGTTGGCGGCGATTTCCTGATAATTGTTGTTGCCGCTTCTCAGCACGGTGAATGTCATCCTGCGCGCGATATCGCTCGATGACACATTCCCCGAAGCCTTGGCGATCTCCGCCATGCTGTCCAGGAGCGACTGGCTCTTTCGCTTCATACGGGCGAGGCTCAGGTCGATTTCCTGGAGGCTTGCCGCCGACTCGTTTTTGCGGATATCGCCGAGCGAGGCGATGCGCTGTTTTACGGCAAGCTGGTTCTGCCGGGCTCTCGCCAGGAACGAGCCGAGTTCCAGCGCGCCGCGCCGGGTCGATGAAAGCTCGCGCTCCATTTCCCGAAGGCTCGATTTCGCCGCCAATCCGCGGTCGACGAGCGTCTTCGACGAATTGACGTTTTCCTGCAGCAGCGCGATCTCGGTATTATGCAGCCGGATGCTTTCCTGCAATGTCCGTATCTCGTCGGAGTAGCTGTCGACCTGCGCTTCAAGTGCCCGTTCCTCGGCCGCCATCGTGCTGCGCCTGATCTCGAAAAGCGTCATTTCGCCATTGATGACCCGCTGTTTCTGCTGTTCGTCCGGGGAATTGGCAGTTGCGGGAAGGGTATATTCGAAGGCGTGACCTTCAAGCTCCGCTTCCGTCCGTGTGCGTTTCACCTGGAGTGCGAACATCTGCAATTGCAGATCGGCATATTCCTGCTGGGCCGAGATCATCTGCATGCCGGCGGTCACGGAAGGATTTTCGCCTCTGCCCGCCCCACCGCCCAGCGCAAGCAGTTCGAGCGCGATCATCCCCGGCCGGTATTCGTATTTGCCCGGCGTGCGGATGTCGCCGAGCACGAAAACAGGCGCATACTGGCTGATCGTGGCCGTCACGGCGAGGCCTGGTATATGTTGGGCAAGGGCTTTGCCCAGTCTTTCGCCGACCTCCGTCGAGGTCAGGCCCGAAACGGTAACATTGCCGACGATCGGATAGCCGATGCTGCCGTCCGGCCCGACCGGATATTGGCCCGTAAGGTCTGTCTGACCGTAGACGGTGATCTGCAGCACGTCGTTCGGATTGATCCTGTAGCCGCCGGTTTCCGCCGCGAGCGCCGTCAGCGAGCCGAGCCACAAAAACCCGGCCAGTACCGAAGTGCTCCTGAGAGTTATGGACTTCTTGGATAATGCTGCACGAGCTTCACGCATATGGATGCCCCTTTTTGGGATCAGTGGGTAACAGGCGCAGATCGGGTGCCGGGACAACGGGAGCGCCGGCCGTGTTTTCCGGCGCTTTCGTGTCGCGCAACGCGCCTTCGATCGCCTCGCGGAAAGCGGTGCCGGCAGCAGCGGCAACGCCGCCGATGCCGAAGCCGAGAAGCAGCCAGGTCAGAAGGCGCGGGCTGGCCCGCGCGCTTGCCGGCTCCGCCATCGAGATCATCTGTGCTTCGGGTGCGGCTATGCCATCCTGTTCGATCGTCTGCTTGTAGCGGGTCAGATAACTCTCGTAGATCGCCCGGTTGGCGTTGGCTTCGCGTTCGAGCTGGGCCGCCTCTACCTGAGCCTGATCCGCCCTGGAGAGTTCTTTCTGGGCTTCGAGCAAATTTTCTTCCATGGCGCTGCGGCGGCGCTGCGCGATGGCGATTTCATTCGACAGGCTCTTGATGATCTGGTCGACCTCATCGCTCATCTGCTTCTTCAGCGCTTCCCGCTCTGAAATCAGTGAAGGGATTTCTGCGCTTTTCACCGCGCCCGTCGCCTGCAGTTCGGCAAGCCTTCGCTCCACCTTTGCCTCCTCCAGCCGTAGCGCCTGGATCGCCGGCGAAGCCAGTATTTCGGCGAGAGCGGGGGTGTCGTTCTTCTCCCTCAGCGCGATCGCGGTATTCAGCCGCGCCTGCGCCAGCGACAGGACACCCGTTGAAGTGACGATCTCGGCGTTGAGTGCCGCGACGCGCTGCGCCTGGAACGTCAAGCCGTTTGCCTCGGCGAGGCCGGCCTTTTGGCGGAAACTTTCCGCGGCTTTTTCCGAGGTCTCGAGAGTGGCCCGCAATGTGACGAGCTTGTCGCCCAGCCACTCGCTGACGCGCCGGGTCGCCGATTGCTGCACCTCGATCTGATGGGCGAGATAGGCCTCGCCGAAGGCGTTCGCCACCTTCGCCGCATAGATCGGATCCGGGGCGCGATAGCTGATGAAAATTGTGTAGGAGCGCCCGTCATTCGTCACCCGCAGATGGGAGATGAGGATATCGGTCTTCCTGCGCTCGATGGCGGAAGACTGCAGCTCGTCGACCGCGGGCGAGGCCGCGCGCTGGGCATAGGCCGCGCCATCTAAAAGATCGCGAAAGCGCTCCGTCCAGATCGAGAGAAGCGTTTTCGACGGTTCGTCGGTAAGAACCGCAATCCCTTGCGATTCCAGGCGTTGAATGACCTTGCGCGCCATCATACGCGAATTGATGACGTCGAGTTCGGTCCGCAGCACCGGGCTATCCTGCGGCAATGGCGAAACCACCGATTCCGTGGGCAATGCCTGCACGCGGCGAACGTCGAGCACGAGCACCGCTTCGGAAAGATAGCTCCACGGAGCGGTCGAATAGCCGGCGAGCCCGATGCCCAGGCCCGCCAGCATTGGAATTGTCAGCATATACTTCCGGCGTTTGACGAGCGCCAGAAACTGCGGCAGCGATGTCCGTGCCCCCGCGGACGGATTCTCGGATATGATCACGGTCGTTCTCCCGGAATGGAAATGAGACGAAGTCAGTCTGCGTCTGCAAAACCTGATTCTGAGGGAAAGAGATCGTTGATCATGTAGGCGACTTCCGTTCTGTTGGTCGCCTTGAGCTTCTTCATGATGTTGCGGATATGCACTTTTACCGTGCTTTCCCGCAAATTGAGTTCATAGGCGATGATCTTGTTCGCCTTGCCCCGCCGCAACGCCCTGACGACTTCCGCCTGACGCTGCGTGAACATGCCACCCATCGGACGTGTCTCCTGGGCGCCGGCTTCGGCGGCATGGCGCATGGCCAGGACGCTGCTCGCCGGTACGAATGTGCCGCCGGCCATCGCCAGCCGGATCGCTTCGACGCACACATCGATCCCGACTGATGTGGGGATATAGCCATGCACGCCGCATTCGAGGGCTTTCAGTATCTGCGACATGTCTTCCTTGTCGGCCAGAATGACGACAGGCACAGGATCGCACTCCGAAACGACGCGTCGCAGATGGTTGGCCATGTTCGGATCGGAAACCTTCTGACCCCCGATATTGATCAGTACCGCCCCAGCCGATTGTTGCTGTCTTTGAGCCAGCCATTCCTCGAAAGAGCCGATCGCGATCACGGGCATGCCGATATTGTGAGACCGGAGACTTTGTGCGATGCATTCCCGATCTAGCGTACGGCTGTCGATCACGAAGAGCGTCGCTTCAGCCGTATCGGCATTCGCCCCACCTTCGATTTCGTTATGTTTATGAGCCCCCGAAATTATCGACTTATGCCGTATGACCGGAACCCCGTTTTCAGTATTTCTCAGTATATTTTCCATCAAGCTAGCCTCCCACCAAAGAGGCATGAGTTATATATTTGAAAGACAGAATATTTTATTCTGCTTCAATAAAAAGATAAAATAAAACTGTATCCGCGGTACGGATTGTTACATGTGTTAAATGTGCGGATACTCAGTCTTATTATCCAATGATATACTACCCACGCCTCATCTTTTTGCTACCAATAAATTATTGGGATTAAAGCAGGTGAGTGTCACTAACATAAGTTAGCTGCTGCGAAATTTCGCCCATGCGGAAGGGCTCTTTTCCTACGCACTTCGAAGTAGGAGGAATGCGGGAACCCCAGCGGCGGCCCCATCATCTGGATTAGCTATCCACCGACCGGATAGGACGGGTTGACTGGATTCACCCCTTTTTCCTCTTCCGCGAATGTATGAATGCTGCAGGTTTCTCCCGTGATGATTTCGTCGATTTGGATAAACCGAACTAATACGCAGTTGGATCGCAACTTGTTCTTTCGTAAGACGACGGTCCAAAAATAGTGCTTTAGAACAATTACATTTGTTCAAAATTTGTGCAAAAATCCATACCTGGGGGATACTTTGGGTATGTCAAACCTGATTTCATGCCGAACGGGTTTCATGTCGAGTGAATCGAAATCATTGCTGGAATTGCTCGAGGCGTCGCCGATAAGCGCTAGATTCAGTGACGCGGATAGAAAAGCCCTCCATTCGCTCCCGGTCAGTTTGAGACGCTATCCGCCCCATACCGTGGTCTATAACCAAGGCGACCCCGTCCGCAGCGTCTATATCATCAACTCAGGGTGGGGCTGCGTCTATCGCGATTTGCCCAGCGGAGACCGGCAGATCATCGATTTTCCGCTCAGGGGCGATAGCGTTGGATTGCGCATGCCGGCGGCATTCAATTACAACACCTATGCTTCGATCACCGAGATGTCGGTATTTGAGATTTCGCAATATGCGCTCAACGCCATCGTGCTCCAATCTCCCTATCTCAGCAGCGGGATCATGGGGCTGATGGCGAGGCAAAGGGCCTTTCTCATCGAGCATCTGACCAATCTGGGGCGACGCAACGCGCTGGTCAGGACGGCACATCTGCTTCTGGAAATGGGCGCTCGGACGAAGAGCAACGGCATGGGCACGGAAAAGGGCTATTCCTGCCCCCTGACCCAATATGAACTGGCCGATGCGCTGGGGCTGACCGCTATTCACGTCAACCGCATGCTGCGCGAGCTCAGGGAGCAGAATCTCGTCGCCTTCCGTTATGGCGAGGTCGAATTCATCAACCGCCCCGCATTGGTGCGCCTGGCGAATTTCGACGAGAACTACCTGGCGATAGGGATGTTCATGGGGTTCGCGACTTCACAACTCGACTGAGTGCACGCTGGGCGCAATTGCGGGATCCCCGGATTTCGGGAGAGAATACCGCGTGCCCGGGCGCTTCAGCCCGGACAAGCGGCATCCCTGAAAGGGTTCAAAGCGAAGAAGTGGCCTTCTCGTGTTCGGCCGGATGCACGGCGCTCCGGCCCTTCCTGCGGTAGTGGACCCGCATCATTTCGCGCCATTCTCCATCGTCGCCGAACACCTGAGCCGTAAAGAGACGATAGTCCTTGTCCTTGATGGTGATGATGTCGCGATACTTCGCCATCTTTCCCGGATTTTGGAAATCGGGACCCTCCGCCTCGAGTGTCAGGACCTTCTCCGTCTCGTCGAGCCATCCGTCATATACCCAGAGATAGGTCATCATCGAGCCGATCCATGTGCCGACATAGCGCTTCTTCTCCGGATCGTAGCCGATCGTCAGGATCGTGGTGACGGGACCGACCTCGGGCATCTCGCCCGTGCCCTCGCCGACAACCCACAAACCGTGAAGTGAGCGGACGCTTTCCGTCCACGTGGCCTGGCCGCCTTCCGCGCTGTCGCCCTCGGGGGATGGCATACTGGACTCCATTTCGCAGGTCCACTCGCCGACGAGCTGCTGCAGCCAATGATGTTCCTTCAGCGGTTCTGCTTTCATGGTTTCCTCCTCAGTATCTGATCTGGGATTGTTGTGTCATGCACAACAGGCGTGCGGCTTCGGCGCGTTCTCGTATTCGTCGTGGCGCCGCACCCAGTGCATGGTGGTCGTTTCGTTGCGGCCCTTCGGGGCTCGATCAAGGATCATGAACGTGCCGATCAACTCTTCGGCGCCGCGCGCATAGGTGGAATAGGTGTGGAAGACATTGCCCGCTTCGTCCCTGTAGAAGGCGCTCATCCCCGGCAGTTCCTCGAAGGCGTTTTCCGCGTCGATTTCCGTGAAATTGTAGAAGACCTTGCCCTTTGCCAGCTCCTCCGGCGTGAACGAGACATGGTAATCGTAGTTGAAGTCGTTGTTGTGGGAAGAAACCCAGTTGAAGCGCCAGCCCATGCGCTTCTTGTAGGCCTCGATCTCGGCGAGCGGCGCCCGGGATACTGCGGTCAGCGTAACGTCGTGGTTCTGGAGGTGCGGCAGCGCACCGTCGAGGTGATCGGTCAGGAAGGAGCAGCCGACGCACCCTGCCTCCCAGCCGGGCCCGAGCATGAAGTGATAGACGATCAGCTGGCTGCGCCCGTCGAACAGCTCGGCCAGCGTCTTCTTGCCCTGCGCCGTGTCGAAGACATAGTCCTTCTCGACCTTGACCCAGGGGAGGGCGAGCCGCTCGGCATTGAGCTTGTCGCGCAGCTTCGTCATTTCCTTTTCGCGGGCGAGAAGCGTCCTGCGTGCTTCGAGCCATTCCTCGCGGGTTACGACTGCATGTTGCATGTGAATCCTCCTCTCGGGGTTACAGGTTATGGCGCTATGCCTCCCGCTGGATGCGCGCTGCAAGCCGCTGAATCCGTGCATCCTCCTATGGGAAACCGGTCCGGTATGAGGGCGCTCGGGACATATCCCAGGGCCCAAACGGACGATTTCCCTTGACATAATATGTTGATATCAACATTATTGGCACATGTCAAATCCCGTCGAGATACCCTTTGAAACGACCCTGCTCGTCCGCGACAGCTGCCTTTGCCTTCATGTGCAGCGCGCCGCGCGGGCTCTTGCCCGACGCTTTGACGATGCACTCCGTCCACTGGGGCTGACGAGCGGGCAATTCTCGCTGCTGATGTCGCTCAATCGTCCCAAGCCGCCGACCATCGGGTCGGTTTCATCACTGCTTGCCATGGACCGGACGACGTTGACCGCCAATCTCAAGCCGCTCGAACGCCGTGGTCTCATCGAGGTCAAGCCGGGTGAAGATGATCGGCGCAGCCGGCTGATGACGCTCACGCCGGCTGGAAAGGCGCTTCTCTCCGCAGCCGTTCCGATCTGGAAAGCCGCGCATGCGGAGACGGAGCAGCTTCTGGCCGGCTCCGATCCCCATCGTTTGCGCGCCGATCTCCTTGCCTTGTCCTGAGTGCGGGCCGCATATCCGGCGGGATATGATCCGCGCCGGGTTATTTCTGCGGCGGCTTTGGTAAATGCTGCTTGTGACGGCAGCGGGAATAGCCGCCTTTTGCCAGTCTCAATATATCGGAAATGCGCGTGCGATCGTTCGATGGCTTGGGCATTTCCGCATGGATTTTCTGCAGAATATGCGATGGAGCCGGGCGTGGTTTTCTGGGTGAACCGGTTGCTACCTCATCCATTGCTGTCCTCCCTCAAACGGTGATGTCACCCCGCCGAATGGAGGGGTGGAAACGTCACATTGTCTGAATAGGTAAGATTGTAGCGCACAGTCTGCGAAAGGCAATAAATGTGCGTTCCTTCGCGATGAAAATTTTGCACCCGCCCTTGAACCCGCTCGAATGTTGAGGGCTAAATCCATTGCACGGTCCCGATAACTATTCGTGAAGAATATACGTCATAATCTTCAATAGTGTAAGGAATTTTCCGAAATGATAGAGTCAATAGTGAGTAAACGGCACAATTCATTTTATATTGCTGCCGTTGTTGGTCTTGCGGCTCTTGGATTGAGCCTGGCGTTTCTGCCGCGTGTCGCCTATGTCATCGCCGTTGATGCGTTCTTTGTGATCTATGTCATGCTGACTGCAAGGAAAATGCTGAGATCGACACCGGAGTTACTGCAAAGGAACATAGCAACGGCCGATGAGCCGGTCTGGATCATCTTCGCTATCACCTTCGGCGCCGTCGTGGTCGCCGTTGGTTCGCTATTCGTGTTGATCAATTCAGCACATCGTTTTTACCCGCTTGACCTGTCGCTCACGCTCGCCGCGGTGCCGCTCGGTTGGCTGTCGATCCATATGATGGCGGCCGTCCACTATGCGCATCTTTATTGGCGGCCGGTCGGTGGGCGAGGCGCTGATGGCAAGGCGGGCGGGAACGCCGGCGGGCTGGCCTTCCAGAGCGGCATAGAACCCGGCGGCATCGAGTTCCTGTACTTCGCCTATGTGATCGGCATGGCGACAGAAACCTCGGATACCGCAATCACCAGCACGGAGATGCGCAAGATAAACCTGCTGCACGGCATGGTTTCATTCTTCTTCAACACGGTGCTCGTCGCGGCCGCCGTCAACGTTGCCGTTTCGCTCGGCCAATAAAACCGCTTTAGAACCGGTAGCCGAGGCGGATACCTGCCGCTTCGGCGCCATTGTTCTCGTCGCAAAGATTGGCGTTCGAGAAGTGGTCGGCGTAGAGCTGGGCGGTCCATTGATCGCTGAAATCATATCCAAGGCCGACACCGGCATGGAAGAGCACGCGGCATCCCAGCGCCTTGTAGGTGGTGGGATTGTGAAGGTCGTTAGCCGTCGTGATCGCGCCGCCCAGACTGGTCGTGAGATAGAATTTCTCGGTCAGCTGGAAATCCCAGTTGAGGCCCGTATAGAAGAAATGGATCGGATCGTCGGCAATGGCGGCGTCGAAACCGATATAGGGGCGCGGCGAGCCGATGCCTTCCAGGAATTCGGGCGACTTGAACAGAAATTCGCCGTTGATCACCGCTCCGCTGAAATCGTCCGTCGAAAACAGGCCGCGGTCATAGGCCATGACCCCAAAGCGGATTTCCTGCTTGTCGGAATATTTGCCGACCTGCCCGAAATAGCCCGCTCCGGATAAGTCTTCGGCTGATGCTGGAGTGAGTGCGGAAAAGGTTGATAGGATCGCAACCGACGTGACTGCTTGCAAAAGCTTTTTTGTAAGCATGAATGTCCCCACTGAAATATGAGCCGCACCGAAATGGACGATTGCGCGAATCACTTTCTGCAAGACTGTATGTTTTGAAAAAGTCTTAGGCGAGCAAAAATTTACGCCCCATTTTCAAGGGGCGTCTTGCTGCCCGCAATCGCCTGAATGTCCATTGGCCCTAAGGCACCAGATAATGCTCACTCCATTCGCTGAGCGGCACGACCGCGCCGATCTTGTAGTCGAAGGAGATGATGGACATGTTATCGTCCGTCGTATGGCATTTATAGGAGAGATGATACCACTTGCCCTTGCTGCGGAAGGCGGCGCCGGGCGCCTTCATGGCGTGCGCGCTCTTGGTCGTATCGGCGAATGCGTAGGCGACGACCTCCTCCGGCCACATGCCTTTGTTCTCGCGTGCGATGCGGCCGATGGCGCGCCCGTTGCATCGCTGCTCCAGGCGGGTCTGCGGATCGAGCTTCGCGATCTGCCGCCGAATGACGGAATGATCGGCGGCAAGGGCAGAGCCCGCCAAGCCCATCAATGCGATGGTAAGTACGGTGGATTTCAGCATCAGCATCCCCGCGTTTGATTCTGACGTGCGGGGATGTTTTAGGAAAGTTTGACCGCTGGCGGAACCCAGCGGCTGCGATCATAACGAAGTCGTTACCGCCATTATCTGACGCGCTCCAGGATGGAGACGTAATTGGCGACCGCCGCCCCGCCCATGTTGAAAATTCCGGCGAGATCGGCGTCCTTGATCTGCATGTCGCCCGCTTCGCCCATTAGCTGCATCGCCGCCATGACGTGCATCGACACCCCTGTCGCGCCGATCGGATGGCCCTTGGCCTTCAGCCCGCCGGAAGGATTGACCGGGAGCCTGCCATCCTTGTTCGTCACGCCCTCGCGGACGACGCGATGGGCCTCGCCAGGCTTGGCGAGGCCCATCGCCTCATATTCGATCAGCTCTGCGATGGTGAAGCAGTCATGCGTCTCCACGAAGGAGAGGTCATCGAGGCTCGCCCCTGCATCCGACAGTGCGTCCGCCCAGGCGCGACGCGCACCTTCGAAGGCGAGCACATCCCGCCGGCTCATCGCGAGGAGGTCATTTGCCTGACTGCGGGCGCGGAAGCCGATCGCACGCGCGAGCCCTGCGGCGGTTTCTTCATCGGCGATGACAAGCGCCGCCGCACCATCGGAAACCAGCGAGCAGTCGGTACGGCGCAGCGGCGCCGCGACATAAGGGTTCTTCTCCGAGACGGTGTTGCAGAATTCGAAGCCGAAATCCTTGCGCATATGCGCATAAGGGTTGGCCATGCCGTTCTTGTGGTTCTTCGCCGCGATCATCGCGAGCTCTTCCGAGCGGTCGCCATAGCGTTGGAAATAGGCTTGCGCGATGCGGCCGAACAGGCCCGCGAAGCCGCCTTCCACGTCAGCCTCTTCCTTGCGGTAGCTGGCGCCGAGCAGGATGTCGCCCACCTCAGCCGTCGGCGTCGCCGTCATCTTTTCCGCGCCGACGACGAGCGCGATGCGGCCGCGCCCCGCCTCGATAAAGTCCATCGCGCTATAGAGTGCAGCGGATCCGGTGGCGCAGGCATTTTCCAGTCGCACGGCCGGTACATGGGCGAGCGCTTCATTGTTCATCGCCACGAGCGCGCCCTGGAAATCCTGCTTGGAAAAGCCGTTGTTCATGACGCCGACGAAGATGCCGTCCACATCTTCAGCCGCCAGGCCCGCGTGTTCAAGCGCCGGCGTCGCGACCGCCGCCATCAGCTGTTCGGTATTCTCGAGCTCGGATTTGCCGAAGGGCGAATGCGCCCATCCAACGATCTGCGCTTTGGTCATCTTGGTAATCTCCTCGTTCCACGCAGGATAACCGAACTCCCGCCCTCTTTGATAGGGTGTATCAGCGCCGCGAAAGCAGCCAGAGGAGAAGCGGGCTGGTAATCAACGTGGCGACGAGACCGGACGGGACCTGCCAGGGGAAGTCGACCACACGTCCGAGCCAATCGGCAAAGAGCATCATCGTCCCGCCCAAAAGAGCCGCACCGACCATTTGCGGCAGGGCGCGCGCGAAACCGCACTGGCGGGCAAGATGCGGCGCCATCAGCCCGACGAAGGTCAATGGCCCGGTGACCAGTGTGGCGGCCGCCGTCGCAAACGCTGTGAAACCGAGCAGTGTCAAGGTGCTGAGCTTCAGGCCGATGCCGAGTTCCTGTGCGGTATCCCGTCCGAGCGGCAGGATGTCGAGCCAGCGGGAAAACAGCGGCGCCAGCAGCAGGACGATGACGGCGCAGATGCCCGCGCTTATTGCGGGGGCAGGTGTGATCCCATGGGTCGATCCCGTCATCCAGGTGAAGAGCTGCATCATGCGCGGATCGCCCGTCGCCATCAGGATGGCGAAGACGGAGGAAAGCAGCGCGCTGAGCGCAACGCCGGCAAGCAGGATCTGGTTGAGCGAGGTCCTGCCGCTGAGAATGATGCCGAGAAGCAGGATGAGGACGAAGAGCGAGCCGAGTGCGGCGGCGCCGGTCAGGGCCAGATAGGACGGGGCCGAAAGTAGAAAGAGCGCCGCAACGATGCCAAGGCCGGCGCCTGCGCTCACCCCCAGGATTTCCGGACTCGCCATCGCATTGCCGGTGAAGCGTTGCAGGATGGTGCCGCTTATCGCCAGCATCGTGCCAGCGGCAAATGCCGCCGCCGAGCGGGGAAGCCGCCAGGGCAGAAGCGCCTCGAACATATCGCCCCGTACGAACTGCCAGCTTCCGTCAGGCGCGCGGCCGAACGAGAGCGAAAGCCAGAGCGCGGCCAGCGCCAGCGCAAAAAGGAGCGTGAGCAGAAGTGCGGGATGGCGGACGCGATGATGCCCGGCCGTTGGGGATGAAAGCGCCGGCTTGTTGATCATCCGCAACCGCGGCAGCAGCCAGAGTAGAACCGGCGCGCCCAGGAGGGCCGTTACCGCGCCGGTGGGCAAGGAGATATTCGTCACCGCATCGAGAAGCTGAACAGCGACGTCGGTGATCAGCAAAAGGGCGGCTCCGAGCACTGGAGACCAGAAAAGCTGCCGCTTGAAATGGTCCGCCCCGAGCGATCGGGCAAGCGCCGGCCCGGCGAGCCCGATAAAGCCGATGACGCCCACCTGCGCAGTGACCACTCCGGCGAGTGCTGCAGCCAATGTGAGGCCGGCAATGCGGACAACAAGCACATTCACGCCGAGTGCCGAGGCGCCGTCTTCCAGCCCCAGCAGGATCAGTGGGCGCATCATCAGCACGACCAGAAGGGTCAGGACGGCGAGGCGCGGCAAGAGTGCCCGGGCCGCTTCCCAGTCATATTGCTTGAGCACGCCGCTGCCCCACAGAAACAGCCCGGCGAGATAGCGCTCATTGTGCAGCACCAGCGCGGCGGAGACGGCGGCAAACAAGAGACCGATGATCAAGCCGGAGAGGATCACCGTGAACGGCGCAAATTGCTGACGCCAGGAAAAGGCGAACACCAGGAACACCGCGATCATCCCGCCGCTGAGCGCCACCGCATCCCGGCTCCATCCGATCAGACCGGGAAAGAAAAGGATGGCGATGGACAGCGCAAGCTGCGCTCCGGCGGAGATGCCGAGCGTGGAGGGCGATGCCAGTGGGTTCTGCAGCACCTGCTGCAGAACCGCTCCTGAAAGTCCGAGCGCTGTGCCCGAGGCAAGGCACACCGCAAGGCGCGGCATCAGGCTGTAATGGACGCGAAGCTCGCCGACCATGGCGATATCGGGAGCAAAGAGCGCTGCATAAAGCCGCTCCGCCGGCACCTGCCACAGGATGAGCAGCAACATCCCGAGAAGGGCGGGCAAAAACATCGACAGAGAGACGAGAGCCGCACCCTTCACAGAACGATCAGAAGCCATCATTGCTCCCGAAATCGGCGAGTAACGTCGCGATACGGGTTGCAGAAGGCAACGTACCGAACATCAGCACTGTCGGAAAATGCGCGACCTGTCCGGAGCGCACGAAAGGCATGTTCTGCCAGAGCGGACTTCGTCCCAGCGCGGCCAGAACATCGGGCGGCACGGGATCGAAATAGAACATCTCCGCATCCCCGCCGATATCCAGATCCTCGATCCCGATCAGCGAAAAGCCCCAGGCATTGGTTTCGCCCTGCCACGCATTGGCGATGCCCATACGGTCGAGCACATCCTGGTAGAGGCTGTTCCTGCCATAGACGCGGACATGGTAGAGATCATAGAAATTGACGAAGAAGCAGGGCATGTCACGCAGCCGGCCGCTCCGGGCGCCTGCTTGCACGATCGTCTCTTCCGATTGGGCGATCAGCCGTTCCGCCTCGCTTTCCCGTTCCAGGAGAGTGCCGATCCGCCGCGTCGCCGCAAGGATATGCGGCCAGGGCGGTGTGCCCGTCGCATGGACAGGCAGGACCTCGACCGGGGCCACGCGCTCGAACAGATGCCGCGATGCCTCGAGATAGGGCGTCGTGAGGATCAGGTCAGGTTCGAGTTGCTGGAGAACTTCCATATTGATTTCCAGCATGCTGCCGAGATTGGCGACGCCGGCGGGCAGCGGCGGCTCCAGCACCCATGTTTTCCAGTCCGGCACTGCGGGAATCGCGATAGGCGGCTCTCCCAGCGCGATCATTGTCTGCGCCAGGCCATAATCAAGCGAGACGATGCGCTTGGCCTTACCGGCAGCCCGCGCCCCCTCTGGTTGAAGGAGCATGGTGAGCCCTCCGCCCAGCAAGGCGCGGCGGGTCAGGCGAGGGGAGACGGGGGGGCTTCCGCTGTCGGGCTTGCTTGACATGGACCTCTATCTACCAGCGATATCGCATGCTGGCGATGACGGTGCGTCCCTGATCCACATAGCAATAGCCATTGGTGCAGACATCGTCGTCCTCGTCGAGGAGATTGGTGGCGTTGACCTGCAGCCGCGCGCCCTTCCATTTCGGATTGAAGCCCGGGCGCTTCCGGGCAAAAACGGGCGCTGCTTCGGATGGATGATCTAAGGCGATAGCGCATGCAAAATCGGCCTGCGGCCTACAGCGCCGTGCGTCCGTTAGGACGCGCAAAGGGCGCTGTAAGTTATTGAATCTACGCATCGGCCTGAAAATCGATTCCGATTTTCAGGCCGATGCTATAGTGGACAGCAAGCATAAAGGAAATTGGCGGCTACAGAGCGGCGGCGGCCGCTCTCATATATTGGCTGCTATGACGGCAGGAATGAAATTACTCTGCCAGAACTGGGGGTTCGGAAGGGATCTCGGCTTCTGTCTCCTGCTGGACATGCTGAAGGGCACCAAGAAGATACATCGCGTCCGGCAGTGATATGTGGAACGTCTGGGATTTGGAATTCCGATCCTGCAGACATATCTGAACCACCGGTTCCTGGGGAGCGAGCCCGTAGACAAAGCGGAAGCCGAGCACTTGCTTTCTCTCGTCAGCGAGCAGGTCCGCGGGACCGCCGTCTATCTGCGGGGGAGAAACGGTATCGACATTCCAATGGTTTTCTTTCTCAGGCATGCAGACCTCCACAATCTGGAACGGCGGCATCTGTCCGGTTTCGCGGGTATCGGCACCGCGGGAATGGCCAGGGACGCAGAAGAAATCTTTCAAACCCCCGGCTGGACAGCTTGGCGCCAGTCGAATGGTGTGCCGGAGTTCGGATCCGACCATGGAGCAATCATGGATGAGTCACGGCCGGCGCGCTACTCCAATAAGTTGCTACCACAGCGAGTATATGAAAGCCTCGTTCCTACGCCGCCGTGTGGTCCGAACGGTGCGCAAATGGTATCGTAAGCCATTGAAATTATATATCATTTATACCGAAAACGATTACGGATTTTCGGGCCCGATAAAACAGGCGCTATTTGGGGCGCATCGGCGCCTCGAACGATGCGTCGGCGTTTCAACGATACCGTCTCACCTTTCATGCGACAAAGCTCTGCAGGGATGATCATTCGAAGGCTAAAGCGCCCTTTGTGCCCTAACAGATGCATGGCGCTGTAAAAGAGGCCCGGCGCTGGGTAATGGGGGGCAGTAGCGCCGGGCCTTCAGCTGGGCACTCAGGTCCAGCCGCGTTCGCATACTGTATGAGTCGGGTCGCTTGATCGATCCCAATAAAAAAGAGAAATTTTTTGGCAGATAGTCGGGCAATTTCTTGCGTAATATTTCACCCGTATGGCGGTTCATGAGCGGAGGTGTCCGCCATGTCGTCCCCTCCGGTCGCTATTCCGGCTTTGTCCGTTTTTTCTTTCTCGGAGCCTTTCCCGCTGGTTCGGCGAGCGCTTCCTCGCGCTCGGCCGCTTCCTTTGCCAGTCTCGCTTCCCTGAGTCTTGCCGTCTTGGCTTCGCGCTGCGCCGTTTCGCTTTCCAGGATGTCGCGAGCGGCATGGTCGGTCGCCGCGCTCTTGCTTTCAGAGCGCGTCGGCTTGAACAGATTATCCCTGGTGATCTTCTTGCTCATGCCTTCTTCAGGAACTCGGTTTTCAGCACCAGCCCCTTGACCTGTTTGGTGTTGCATTCGATCTCGCCGGGATTGCCGGTCAGATGGATGTTCTTGACGAGAGTGCCGCGCTTGAGCGTCTGCGACGTGCCCTTCACCTTCAAATCCTTGATGAGGGTGACGGAGTCCCCGTCATTCAGCTGCGTGCCGTTGCTGTCTTTCACGATGATATCGACTGTCAATTGATTCCTCTTGGAGTTTTGCGACCGGCGACCGGGGATCGGAACCTGCCGACGATATTGTCAAATTCGTCCTTTTCCCGCGGGAAGGCAAGGGAAGACGTGCCGCAGCTTGTCAAACACATTGGCATCGCAAATGTGGAAACCTATGCGTGAAGGCAATGGCGGAGGAACTGGACCATCGGGAAGTGGTGCCGCTTGCGTGACTCGAACACGCGACCCCATCATTACGAATGATGTGCTCTACCAACTGAGCTAAAGCGGCAAGGGAAAAGCTTCCCCGATTTTGTCGACCAAGACAAATGACCGGCCGGAAAACGTCCCGACCGATTGGAAGCGCTGATACAGAACTCGGCCTGGAAAAGCAAGTGCGCAAATCAAGAGATTTGCCACATTGTGCAAGGTGAAACCGATGCAGTGTGGCCGGTCCTGTCCCGCTAGGTGAAACGGATGGTCACTTGCCGCACAGATCGGCTTTTGCCGTCAGGTACTCCTTCTCCAGACGCGCGACGAGCGCGCCCGTTGGCAAAATTTCCTTCACCGCGGCGATGCCCTGTCCGCAACCCCAGATGTCCTTCCAGGCCTTGGCGCCGCTGACAGCGCTGGCGAAATCCATCTTGGAAGGATCGGCTTCGGGAAGATGGTCCGGGTCCATGCCGGCGGCCGCGATCGAGGGTTTCAGATAATTGCCATGGATACCCGTGAAATAGTTGGAATAGACGATATCGGAAGCAGCCGATTCGACGATCATCTGCTTGTATTCCTCGACGGCGCGGGCCTCCCGCGTCGCAATGAAGGGCGAGCCGATATAGGCGAGATCGGCGCCCATCGCCTGGGCGGCGAGGATCGAGCGCCCGCTGGCGATCGCTCCTGACAAGAGCAGCGGCCCATCGAACCATTCGCGGATTTCCTGGACGAGCGCGAAGGGCGAGAGCGTACCGGCGTGGCCGCCTGCGCCCGCCGCAACGGCGATCAGCCCGTCGGCGCCCTTGCGGATGGCCGAATTGGCGTGGCGATTGTTGATGACGTCGTGCAGCACGATGCCGCCATAGGAATGGATCGCCGCATTAACCTCGGGAACGGCGCCGAGCGAGGAAATGACGATCGGCACCTTGTATTTCACACAGAGCCCGAGATCATGCTCCAGCCGCTTGTTCGAGCGATGGACGATCTGGTTGACGGCGAAAGGGGCGGCCGGGCTTTCCGGATGTTTCGCATCATGCGCGCTGAGCGTTTCGGTGATTTCGGCCAGCCATTCGTCAAGCTGGGCTTCGGGCCGTGCATTGAGGGCCGGAAAGGAGCCGACGATACCGGCCTTGCACTGCGCCAGGACCAGTGCGGGATGGGAGATGATGAACAGCGGCGCACCGACGACGGGAATGCGCAGCCTGCTTTTCAAAATATCGGGTAATGCCATATAGTCCTCCCATTGCCATGCTGGGTGGAGCGGAATGAGGAAAAGCACAAGCGGCTTCCGCCCGCATTCCGCTCTATCTTGAACAAACCTATGCAGGATTTTGACGTTTCCGTAAACGGAAGTTTTGGCAAAAGCCGTCGACCGGGCAGGGAAAAAACCTTGATTGAAGGCGCCAGACGGCCCTCCGGTTCGGTCGGATAAAGTGTAAATGCTTGATTAACCGTTCAATTCCTCTAGAGCATGACGTCGTCCTGCTTTAGTCTATCATGTCACCCTTCTCGCGAGGGCGCGGGTTCGAAACAGAGGAAGACCGAGATTTGGAAGGCATAGAACGCGCGATACGCAATGCATTCGCCAAAGGCGATGCCGCCAATCCCGCCACGCGCCAGCGGATCTACGAATCGGCCTGGAGCGCGCATGAGCATGCGCTTGCGGCAAATGCCGGCCTGAGCGAGGAGCAGAAGGCCGGGCGGCGCGATCGCCTGAAGGCGACGATATCCCGCATCGAGACGGAGTTTCGTCCCGCGCAGCAGGCCGTCAATACGGAAGGCCCGAGCGCCGATCCCTCCCTCGATATTTCGGCGGAGCCGCATCGCAATGGTCGCCCGGTGGCCTCCGCCACGTCGAGGACGGCCGCCATGGAGGAGCCGACGCTCGACCGGGACGATGTGCGCCCCGCCGGCAAGAAGGCGAGGGGCGCTGACCTCGGATATGAGGGCGGAGCCACACGCCGGGACCGGGAAGACAAACCTCGTTCACCCTTCCTTTCCTACGTGCTGCCGACGCTCATCCTTCTCGTGTTCGCGTTCATCGGCTGGTCGCTGTTCAACAGTTTCACCGATATAAGCCGTCCAAATCTGGGCCGCACGCTCTCCAACGGCGCCCCCGCCAAGGAGGGCGAGGAGGCCGGAGACATGAACTGGATCACCATCTTCACCCCTTCCGATCCGACGCAGATGTCGGTCCATGGCAGCGCGACGGCGGAAATCACCAGCGAACGATCGCAGAGCTTCGCGCGGGTGAAATCCACTGGGCCGGATGACGAGATCGTCTTCGACGTCGGCCAGGGTGTTCTGGACGAGATCGCCGGGAAGAAGGCGACGTTCGATATCATCGCCAGGAGCGATGACGGCAAGCCGACCCAGATGTCGGTCAGCTGCGATTTCGGCGCATTGGGCGATTGCGGGCGCAAGCGTTACGACGTCACCGATGCCAGCAACGATTTCCTGTTCGATGTGGAGTTTCCTGCGGGTAAACAGCCGGATGCCGGTGGCACCATCACCATCAACAGCGATATCTCAGGTGCCGGCAAGATCGTCGATATTTATGGGATAAGGGTGAGCGTCGCTCAGTAGCTCCGGTGCTTACTGCTTCCGCGCCGCCGTCATTCTCGGGACAGGTCCGAGAATGACGATAACCTATCCAATCAGCAGCTTCTCCAGCGCCTCGAGCCGGTCCGCCTCGCGCGGCGGCTTGTCCCAGCGCAGCCTTGAAAACCGTGGAAAGCGCATCGCCACGCCGGATTTGTGCCGCGTCGAGCGGTTGAGTCCTTCGAAGGCCACCTCCACCACCAGCCCGTGATCGGGCTCTGCCCGCACCGCGCGTACCGGGCCGAAGCGCTCCGTCGTGTTCTCGCGGACGAAGCGGTCGAGCAGCCGCAATTCCTCGTCGGTGAACCCGAAATAGGCCTTGCCGACGGGCACGAGGGAAGGATCATCCTCCGGCCCTGTCCAGACCGCGAAGGTGAAATCCGAATAATAGCTCGATCGCTTGCCATGTCCGCGCTGGGCATAGACAATCACGGCATCCACCGTGAAGGGATCGCGCTTCCATTTGAACCATGGCCCCTTGGGACGGCCTGGAACATAGGGGCTGTCATGGCGCTTCAGCATTAATCCTTCGATGATCGGATGCGGCGGTGCGCTGCGAAACGCCGCCAACTCCTCGAAGCTGCTGAATGCAACCAAAGGCGAGAGATCAAACCGCTGGGGATCGAGATCCTCGACGAAAGCGTCCAGGCGCTTGCGCCTTTCACTGAAGGGCAGGGGGCGCAGATCCTCCCCCATCTCCTGGTTGCCCTCCTGCAAAAGGTCATATGCGCGCACGAATGCCGGGTAGTCCGAAAGTTGTTTAGCGGTCACTATCTTACGGTTGAGCCGCTGTTGCAGGTCTCCGAACGTGCCGGCGACGATGCCATTCTCGCCAAGGCGTCCGACCAGAAGCTCGCCGTCGATGGCGCCTTCGAAATCCATGGCGTCCAGAATATCGGGAAAGGCGTGGGAGATGTCGTCGCCTGTGCGCGAATAGATACGTCGCATGCCGTCCTCCGCGACCGCCTGCACGCGGATGCCGTCCCATTTCCATTCGGCGGCATAATCGGCGGCGTCGAGCTTCGGGAAGTCCGCCTCGTCCAGCGCCGTCGCCAGCATAACGGGGCGGAAGGGCGCTGCCGCCAGGCTGGTCGGCCTGGTGCCTCGCCCTTCTAGCCAGGCGAAAAGCGTTTCATAGGGCGGCTTCAGCCCGTGCCAGAGTTCCTCGATCTCCGTCACGTCCACCCGTCCGAAATCGGCGAGCGCCTGCTTGGCGAGCCGGGCGGAAACGCCGATGCGCAGGCCTCCGGTGACGAGCTTCAAAAGCGCGTAGCGTCCTGATGCATCGAGATCATCGAGCCAGCGGGCAACCAGCAGCGGCCCCTCCCGCCGCGACGTCTGCGACAGTGTCTCGACGATTTCGGAAAGCATGGGCGGTCGGTTCGCGCGCCGCTGTTCGGGCGCGGGCCAGATCAGCGAAATGGTCTCGGCGAGATCGCCCACATAGTCATAGGAATAGGCGAAAAGCTCTGGATCGACCCGCTCGGCGACCAGCGCGCGCAGCATAGCCGGCTTGACGCTGGCAAGATCGAGGTCCCGTGTTATGGCGGCCAGCGCAAAACCGCGCTCGGGATCGGGCGTCTCGCGGAAATAATCGGCAAGCAGTTTAATCTTGCCGTTGCGCTGCGGCGTAAGCACCAGCCGGTCGAGCAGTTCGGCAAACCCCTCCACCCTTAATCTCCCTCGTCCTCATAGCCAACGAGATGCAGGGGCCGGGCCGGAATTCCTGCAAGCGTGCACCAGCGCACAAGCGCCTCCTCGCGTCCATGCGTTACCCAGACTTCATCAGGCGCGATCTCGCGGATCGTGTCCGTCAACTCGTCCCAGTCGCAATGGTCGGAGATGATGAGCGGCAGCTCGACACCCTGTTGCTTGGCCCTCTGGCGGATGCGCATCCAGCCCGAGGCGAAGCAGGCGAGCGGATCGGGAAAACGCCGCGCCCAGCGGTCCACGAAAGCCGATGGCGGCCCAACAACGATGGCCCCGGCGAAATCGCGGGAGTCGCCTTCTTCCAGCGTCGCCGGTTGCAGATCGCCGAGATCGATGCCTTGGGATTGATAATAGTCGCAGAGCTTCTGCAATGCGCCATGAATATAGATCGGTTTATCGTAACCCGCCTGCCGGATGAGGCTGATCACGCGCTGCGCCTTGCCGAGCGCATAGGCGCCGACGATATGGCTGCGCTCTGGAAACTGCGCCACCGATTTGAGCAGCAGTGCGATTTCATGCGCCGCGTCCGGATGGCGGAAGACCGGCAGGGCAAAGGTCGCCTCGGTGATGAACACATCGCAGGCGACGGGTTCGAAGCCTTGGCAGGTCGGGTCCGCCTGGCGCTTGTAATCGCCCGAAACGACGATCCGCATGCCGTTTTGCTCAACCGCGATCTGGGCGGAACCCAGCACATGCCCCGCCGGATGAAAGCGAACCGTGAGGCCGTTGATGGTAACGGTCTCGCCGAAGGTGACGGCCTGTGTCGACCCGGCAAAATCCTCGCCATAGCGCAGCCGCATGATATCGAGGGTTTCCTGCGTGGCCAGCACATGACCATGGCCCGCCCGCGCGTGGTCGGCGTGGCCGTGGGTGATGAGGGCGCGCTCCACCGGCCGCACCGGATCGATATGGAAATCGCCTGGCGGGCAGCAGAGGCCTTGCGGTGTGGGACGAAGCAGTTCCTCTGGGCGCATTGCATGAAGATAGAGAGGAGAAGCGGCCGGGGAAAGGTTTCGCGATGAGTCTCCTGAAACCTCTTGCAAAATCCGGGGCGGAAGATCATATCCCGCGCACTTCAACCCGCAGTCCGGTTCCCCATGACGCGCGCATTCCTTTCCTCAGGCGATCTGATTGCCGATCGCCGTGCCCATTATGCCGAAATGATGTTCGAGGCGGGAGATCATGCCGCCGCGGCCGACGTGATGCGCCAGGCGCTGGAAATCGTACCGGACTGGGTGCCGGGGCTATTTCGTTTGGGCGAGATGGAGGAGAAGGCGGGCCGGCTGGAGGCCGCAGACGAAGCCTGGCGCGGCGTGTTGCGCGCCGATGCCGACGATCGGTTCGGCGCGAGCCTGAAACTTGCGAGCGTCGGCCTGACGGCCCAGCCTGATGCGCCGCCGACGGCTTATGTCGAAAGCCTCTTCGATGCCTATGCGCCCACCTTCGAGACGGCGCTTATCGGCAAGCTCGACTATCGCGTTCCCGAGTTCCTCGCCGAGGCGATCATCCGGGCGGGAGGCGACCGCCGCTATCGCCACGCCGTCGATCTAGGCTGCGGCACCGGCCTGATGGGGGAGAGGCTGCGCCGCTCGGCGAGCTTTCTCGAAGGCATCGATCTCTCCGATGCCATGCTGCGCAAAGCCCAGGAGAAGCGCATCTATGATCGCCTCGCGAGAGGCGACGTCAACCTGCTGGAAAAGCCCGAAGTTCCGGTCGACCTCGTGGTCGCGGCCGATGTGTTCATTTATGTCGGCAATCTCGACCGCGCCTTCGCCAATATCGCGGCGATGCTGGAGCCGGGGGGCCTGTTCGCCTTTTCGACCGAAACACATGAGACCGAAGACGAACTCGTCCTGCAGCCCTCGCTGCGCTTCACCCATTCCGCCTCCTATATCCGTCGCCTTCTTGAGTGCCATGGCTTCGAGCCGCTCGAAATGAGCAAGGTCGTGATCCGTTATGATCGTGGTGAGCCGCTGACAGGCATCGTAACCGTCGCCCGCCGCGCTGCCCCCCTTGCGGTTGCAGGCGGTCATGACGAGCCAATCGCGCTGGAGGAGCGGCCGAACTGAGGCTGCACCAAAAACGAGAACAAAAGTGAACAAACTGCTTGGCGGCGGCGCGGCGGCGCATTAGTTTCGTCGCGTGACCCTGAACGCGAAGCCCGAAACCACCGAGATGACATTCCCCCTGCCGGAGCCGTTCCTGGAATGGTTCCGCGCGAAGGGATGGCGGCCGCGTCCGCATCAGCTCGAACTTTTGGCCGAGGCCGAGCAGGGCCGCTCTATGCTCTTGATCGCACCGACAGGGGCAGGCAAGACGCTGGCTGGCTTCCTGCCTTCGCTGGTCGATCTGACAAGACGGACGAAACGAAAACCGGGTATGGCGTCACGGGGCATCCACACGCTCTATATCTCGCCCCTGAAGGCGTTGGCGGTCGATATCCATCGCAATCTCGGCATCCCCGTCGAGGAGATGCAACTCCCCATCACCATCGAAACCCGCACCGGCGACACCCCTGCGCACAAGCGACAGCGCCAGAAACTGGCCCCGCCGGACATCCTGCTGACGACGCCTGAGCAACTGGCTCTCCTGATCGCCTCCAGGGATGCGGAGCGCTTCTTTGCCGATCTTCGCTATGTCGTGCTGGACGAGCTTCACTCGCTGGTCATTTCCAAGCGCGGCCATCTCCTGTCGCTGGGGCTGGCGCGGCTCCGGCAATTGCAGCCCAATCTGCAGACCATCGGCCTGTCGGCGACGGTCGCCGAGCCGGACGAATTGCGCCGCTGGCTGGTCGGACAGGGGGAAACCGGAGGTATGGCAGGGGTAATCACCGTCGAGGGAGGGGCGAAACCGGAGATTTCCATCCTTGAATCTGCTGAGCACATCCCTTGGGCGGGGCATTCGGCCCGCTATGCGCTGCCCGATATCTACGAGGCGATCCGTGCCCACCGCACGACCCTGCTCTTTGTCAATACCCGCAGCCAGGCGGAGATGCTGTTCCAGGAACTCTGGCGCATCAATGAGGATACGCTCCCCATCGCCCTCCACCACGGCTCGCTCGATGCCGGTCAGCGCCGCAAGGTCGAGCAGGCCATGGCCGGAAACACCCTCCGAGCCGTGGTCGCCACCTCAACACTGGATCTCGGTATCGATTGGGGCGATGTCGATCTGGTCATCCATGTCGGCGCGCCGAAGGGCGCAAGCCGTCTTGCCCAGCGCATCGGCCGCGCCAATCACCGCATGGACGAGCCGAGCCGCGCCATTCTCGTGCCCGCCAACCGCTTCGAGGTGATGGAGTGCCGCGCCGCGCTCGATGCCAATTACCTGGGCGCGCAGGACACGCCGCCGCTTATCGAAGGAGCGCTCGACGTGCTGGCGCAGCATGTGCTGGGAATGGCCTGCGCCGCGCCGTTCAACGCCGATATGCTCTATGCGGAAATCCGCACCGCCGCACCCTATGCCGCTCTGCCGCGCGAGACCTTCGACCATATCCTCGATTTCGTGGCGACCGGGGGCTATGCGCTGAAAAGCTATGAGCGCTTCGCCAAAATCCGCAAGACCGCGGACGGCACATGGCGCGTCAGCCATCCGCGCATCGCGCAGCAATATAGGCTCAACATCGGCACTATCGTCGAAGCGCCGGAACTGAACGTGCGCCTGACCAGATCCGGGCGCGGCAAGGCCTATGGCGGCCGCGTCCTCGGCAAGATCGAGGAATATTTCCTCGAAACCATGGCCCCGGGCGATACCTTCCTCTTTGCCGGCAAGGTGCTGCGCTTCGAGGGCATCCGCGATAACGAATGCATCGCCTCCAACGCCGCCGGACAGGATGCAAAAGTCCCGGTCTATGCCGGCGGCAAATTCCCGCTTTCCACCTATCTGGCGGGCGAGGTCCGCGCCATCCTGGCCGATCCCGCCCGCTGGGGTGCACTGCCGGATCAGGTGCATGAATGGCTGGAGATCCAGCGGCAGAAATCCATTCTGCCCAAGGCGGGCGAGCTTCTGGTCGAGACCTTTCCGCGCGGCAACCGCTATTACATGGTGGCCTATCCGTTCGAGGGCAGGCTGGCCCACCAGACGCTCGGCATGCTGCTGACGCGGCGGCTGGAGCGGGCAAAGGCGCGGCCGCTCGGCTTCGTTGCCACGGATTATTCCATCGGCGTCTGGGCCCTGCGCGATATGGGGCGGATGTTCCGCACCGGCGAACTGCCCCTTGGGGCATTGTTCGATGAGGATATGCTCGGTGATGACCTCGAAGCTTGGCTCGACGAGAGTTATCTCTTGAAGCGTACCTTCCGCAATTGCGCGGTGATCTCAGGGTTGATCGAGAGGCGTCATCCCGGTCAGGAGAAGACCGGCCGTCAGGTGACGGTTTCGACCGATCTGATCTACGACGTGCTGCGCACCCACGAACCGGACCATATCCTCCTGCAGGCTACGCGCGCCGATGCCGCAACCGGTCTTCTCGACATTCGCCGCCTGGCCGATATGCTCTCGCGCATCAAGGGGCGAATCGTGCACAAGAATTTGGAGCAGATTTCGCCACTTTCTCTGCCGGTGATGCTCGATATCGGCAAGGAGTCCGTTGCCGGTGAGGCTAATGACGTGCTCCTGGCTGAAGCAGCCGACGAGCTGATCCGTGAAGTGATGGGAGAGAAATGACTTTAGCGATGCATTCGGGAGACCATCGGCTCGGGGAGCCCCATGGCGGCACGGTCAAGACCGTCATCGCCGGCGTCGAGGCTGTCTGCGACCCGGCGGGCGCGCTCTATTTTCCCGAGATGCGGCTGCTCGCGGTTTCCGACCTTCATATGGAGAAGGGCTCCTCCTTTGCGCGGCGCGGCATGCTGCTGCCGCCCTATGATACCGGCGTCACGCTCGACCTTTTGGCCGCTGTCATCGCTCGCTATCACCCTGCAACGGTGATCAGCCTCGGTGACAGTTTCCATGATCCGGAAGCCTCGGCCCGCCTGCCGGCTCTCTATGCAATACGCCTGCGCGGGCTGATGGCCGGGCGCGAGTGGATATGGATCACGGGCAATCATGATCCGCATCGGCCGGTTCATCTGCCGGGCGATGTCGCCGGCGAGCTGGCGCTCGGGCCACTTGTCTTCCGTCATGAGCCGCAATCGGGCAGCGCGCCGGGCGAGATCGCCGGGCACCTGCACCCGGCGGCAAAGATCGTCCGCCGTGGACGCTCCGTGCGCCGCTCCTGCTTTGCGAGCGACGGCGAACGGCTGATCATGCCCGCCTTCGGCGCTTACACCGGCGCGCTCAACGTGCTCGACCGGGCGTTCCGCGGGCTCTTCGCCGAGGAACAGTTATTGGCTTTCATGCTGGGCGCGGATCGGGTTTACACGATCGGACGGCGGATGCTGTTTCCGGGGTGAAAATTGAAACGCTGTCCCGCCGACCTTTCTATTGATGTGAACCGCCCTAATCCTTCCTGAATAGCAGCCGCCCGAACCAGCCGGTGAGAACGGCGAGGAAAACGGCGAAAAGACCGTAGAGTAGGCTGTAATTCTGCGCAGCCTCATAGATCCGGTATTCGAGGCCGGCCTTGACGATCTGCAGGCTGGTATTGGCCTCCCGCACGAAAGTTCCGCTACGGAAGAGGAGCGCCCGCGCCCTGTGCCGCCCCACGGGGACATTCGTCGGCAGCGAGAGCGTGGCGCGGAACAGCGTAGGCGAGATGAATTCCACGTCGCCGATGCGCTGGCTGTAGAGCCCCTGGCGCATCTTGATCTCGCGCAGCTCCTTGCCGAACTCCGGGATATTGGCGTCGGATTTATCGGCGGCTTCCGGTGCGAGATAGAAATTGTCGACACCGATGGAGAGCTGGCGAAAGATCTTCGGATCCGCGATGTCCTGGAGACTGCGGGTCGAGGCCAGCGAATAGGAAAGCGGCACGCCGAGGAAAGTTTGGGATTCCGCGTTTACCCAGACGCCGAGATAGCGTTCCTTTTTGCGCACCACGAGATCGCGTTCCGGCCCTTGGAGCACGACAATGATGTCATAGCGCCCCTGCCGTCTTATCAGCGGATCGGCATTGTCGAGCGCGCCGAAAATGGTGAGGTTCGTGCCCCCGAAATTCGACGTGATGGCGATGGTTTCCGTCGATAGGCCGATCTCGATGGTTTCCGTCGGCGCTGCGGGTTGCTCACGCGTCTTGTTCGGTTGTGTCGTCTGGGGCAGGGTGGGCGAAGCGGCGGCGAGCATGGTGCCTGCGGCAAGTGCAGCGCGGAGGAACAGAAAAGGGGCGCGGCGAGGGATCACGGTGTCACCCATCCGCTATGGCGATCGAAAAAATATTGTCGGGCCTGACGAAGAGGTCGAAGGCCAGGCGCAAGGCGACCGCGAGCACCAGCAGAGCCAGGAGCAGCCGCAACTGCTCACCGCGAAGCCTTTGGCCGACCCGCGTGCCATATTGCGCGCCGATCACGCCGCCGACCATCAGCAGCATGGCAAGGACGATATCCACCGAGTGGTTGGTGGTGGCCTGCATGACGGTCGCGAAGGCGGTGACGAAGGTGACCTGGAACAGCGACGTTCCGATGACAACATTGGTCGGCACGCGCAGGAGATAGATCAGCGCCGGCACCATGATGAAGCCGCCGCCGACGCCCATGATCGCGGCGAGAACGCCGATGAAAAAGCCGATGCCGAGCACCGGTATGATGCTGACATAGATCTTCGACGCGCGGAACCGCATCTTCAGCGGCAGGCGGTGGATCCAGTTATGCTGGCCCGGCCGCTTCAGGTTAACGGGCTGGCCCTGGCGCACGCGCTGCAAGGCCCGCCAGCTCTCGATCAGCATCAAGGTGCCGACGGTGCCGAGCAGCAGCACGTAGAGCAGCGAGACGATCAGGTCGAGCTGGCCCAGATCGCGCAAGAGCGAGAACAGATAGATGCCAAGCAGCGAGCCGATGAGGCCCCCCACCACCAGAAGCAGGCCGAGCTTGATGTCAAGCGTCCGGCGTTTGAAATGGGCGAGTGCACCGGAAACCGAGGAGGCGATGACCTGATTGACCCCGGTCGCGACGGCGACGGCCGGCGGGATGTTGTAGAAGATCAGGAGAGGCGTGATGAGAAAGCCGCCGCTGACACCGAACATCCCCGAGAGAAAGCCGACCGCGGCCCCCATGCCGAGTATGACCAGCATGTTGACTGATAGTTCCGCGATGGGGAGATAGATACCCAATTCCGATCCCGGTGAAGCCAAGCGAAACGCGATCCGCCGGAGCCCCCGACGGTACTGAATTCCCTAGGTGTCTTGCGCTCTCACGAAGGCGAAGTCAAACCCGGATTGAGGAAAGGGTTACCCGTATAATGACGTCTGAAAAATGGCGGATTCACGCCGCCCGTCATTTTAGGGCAACGTGCGGCAGAATGATCACATCTGACCGCGACTCGCTTCGACGTTCCGCTATTGTTTTGCTGCTGCAGAAACCTGTTCGTTCTGCTTGAGAAGTGCTTCCACCAGCGGCTGGTCGACCTCGCCGGTCGGTTTCAGGCCATGGGCCTTCTGGAAGGCGGCAATGGCCTCGCGCGTCTTGGCGCCCATCATCCCGTCGGGGGCACCCGGGTCATAGCCGCTCTTGGTCAGGATGAGCTGGATATTGCGCACGGCTTTCTTCATGTCCACCGAGCCGGTGGCTACCGGCTTTTCTTCCTGCCAGGCGTCCGGTATGTCGGTGGAATTGGCAGCCTCGTTGAGTGGCTTTGCTTTCCAAAGTTCCACCGCCGCCTTGGCGCGCTCAAGCTGCTCCGGCTGCAGCACCTTGGCTACCGCTTCGCGCTTCTGCTCGGCGTCCTTGTCGCCCGACAGGGCGGCGAGTGCGAACCATTTGTAGCTTTCCTCGAGGTTTCGCGGCGTGCCGAGACCCTTGGCGGAAAGGATACCGAGATTGAACTGGCTGTCCTTCACGCCGAGTTCCGCCGCCTTGCCGAACCATCGGGCGGCGGACTCGTTGTCCGGCGTGCCGTCGGGGCCCATAGCGAAAAGCACGGCGAGATTGTGCATGGCGCTCGCATTGCCCTGCTCGGCGGCGAGTTGATACCAGGTCTTGGCCTTGGCCGTGTCGCGCGGCAGCCCCAAGCCCTTTTCGTTGAAATTGCCGAGGCGGTATTGCGCCGGAGCGAAACCCAGCGCGGCTGAGAGTTCGTACCATTGCGCCGCCTTGGCGTAATCGCTCTGCACGCCGCGTCCGTCGGTGTAGCGGTTGCCGATTTCGAAAAGCGCCTTTGGGTCGCCATTGGCCGCCGCTTCGCGCAACGCGGCCGAGCCGGCCTCGGTCGGGACGGTGGGAATGGTGGGCTGCGGATTGCTTTCGGCGGCTTCCGCCGGAGCTGGCGCCTCCGGCTGGGTTTCGGGCGCAGCCTCGGCATGCGGCGAACTAGGCATGGCCGCGGCTGGCTCCTCTGCGGGTGCAGCCGGCGGCATCGCGTTGGCTTCCGGCATCGGTGCTTGGGCTGCGCTCGGTTGCTCCGGCTCCGCCTGCGGCACGGCGGAGGTGCTGTTCGTGTCGATCTCCGGCACTGCGGCGGGCGTATCGGTCATATCGGCGGCATTGCCGAAAATATTCTCCCTCTCGCCGGGGGAAAGGAAGGCTGTACCGATCTGAAGACCGGCCATGGCAAGCATGATCGCGCCGATTGCCATGAGGATGGGCTTGCGCTGGCGGTGGAGTATGCCGCCGAGCGCCGAGCGCTTCTTCGAGGCAGGCTTTTCGGCGCTCTTTTTTAGGAGTTCGGATTCGGCGGCGGCCGCCTGTGCGGCCCTGCGCGCCGCGATGATGAAATCCGCCTTGCCGATTTCACCGGCGGGTTCGTTGCCGCGTTCCCGGCGCTCGTCACGCACCCGCTTCATGATGGTGTTGAGATCGGGCGTGCCCGAGCCTGGCTCGAGCGGCTGATTGGCAACCTTGGGATCGACCGCTTCCAGCGGTTCGGCGATATCCGCCCCCTTGGACGTGGATGCAAAGCTCGGCTCAGCCTTCGCCTGCGCGGCAGGCTTAGCCACAGGATCGTTCTTGCCGCGGTTTTTGACGGCCTTCGCCAGCCCGCCGAACATGGAGGATTTCTTTCTTCCGTGTTCGTCTGGCGTCTTCGTTGTTGTCTGCCCATCGCTCTTGATCGCGGCCAGCGCTGCTTCGGCAGCGGCCGCCGCCGGCGAACGCGGCGTGGAGGAATGCACGAGGTCGGGTTCGGCCTCGAACTGCAGCGAGGGCGCTTTGCCGATCGCGCTCTTGCCGGTTTCCACCACCGCGCCCTGCTTGCCCGTGGCTTTGCCGGGCTTCGCGACTTCCTGCTCGAGTTTCCCCAGCCGGTCGACGATCTTCATCAGCGTGTCGTGGATGGCCTCGAACGTTCTGGTACTGCGCTCGTCCGATCCGCGGGTGAGCTGCTCGAGCGATTTCAGATCGCTGGCGAGCTGGTGCGCAATCACCGCGTCGCCCGCCGAGCCGTTTTTCATCACATGCCGGATCGCGTCTTCCGCCGCCTGCCGCGCCGCGTCCAGCATGGTCTCGCGGCTGGATATCAGCGACCGCTCGATGGAATCGAGCCGCGGCTGGATCTCCTCGAGTGCCGGCACGCGCGGGCTCGGTTGCGACAGGTGCCGGGCGATCTCTGCCACCTGCGCCTCGAGGTTGCGGAAGACCTCATGTCCCGGAAAGCCCGAATGGGCGCTCGCCTGCGCGGCGGCATTGACCGAAAGCTGCTGTGAGATGTCCTCCAGCCTGCCTTCGAGATTTTCGATCAGCCGCAAATCATAGCCGCTTCCCGCAGCGTACTGGTCGTCGAGGCGCTGTGCCAGTTCTTCGAAACGGCGGTCGATCTCCCGGATGAAAGCGGGGTCGGGCGCGGCGGCGCGGTGCTCGGCGGCTTCGATCTGGCTGGCCAGGGCCGCGAGCCGCGCCTCGATGCGCTCCAGGCGCCTTGTTTCGTCCTGGTCCGGTGCGCGCGAAAGGCTGGAGGAGAGGATCGCCCGGCTGATCTCGTCCAGCCGCTCGTCCATCTGCTGCATGAATTGCGGCGGCACTGCCGGACCTTGCGGCCGCGACATCTTTTCGATCGCGGCTGCCAGGGTCTGGATCCTGTCCTCGAGATTGCGGATCGAGTGCGACTGCGACTGGGGCAGCGTGTCGATGGCGTGGCGGATCTGCTCCAGACGCGCAGTCAGGGCTTCGCTGGCTGGAACGCTGGCATTGTCGCGGGCGCTCTGGCGCTGCTCGAAAGCGTCGAAACGCTCGTCGAATTCGTCCCAGCGATGGCTGAGACGGCGCAGCGATTCCTCACGCGCCAGCGTCTGCACCGTGCGTTTCAATTCTTCGAGCTCCCGGCGCAGTTCGTGCGCGGTCTCGCTATCGGAGCGCGCGGAAAGGGTGCGCATGTTTTCCGAGATGCGCGAGAGTTCCTCACCCAATTGCGCCGAATATCCATCTTCCAGTGCCGACTGGCGCAGCCGCTGCATGTCATGACGCATGGTCGACGACATTTCCTGGCGCAGTTCACCGCGGAGCTGCTTCAGCTCCCCGGCAATGATCGAGAGCCCGTCGGCATCTTCCTGCCGGTGCCGCGCATCGCTCTTCCGGCCATGGCCGCCATGCGGCTCGCGCATCGCCGCGTATCTGGAAAGGGTGTCATCTTCAGAAGGATAGGCGCCGGGCCGGTTGGGCGTCCGCGATGCGTCGAGGCCGTTCAGCCTGTTCTCCAGTCCTTCGAGCGTCCTGTTCAATTCGTCCAGTGGCGAAGGCATCCGGCGTATGCGCTGCGCGTTGAGATCATCGAGTGGGGAACGCTGGTTCTTCATCAAAATGCCCGCTTTGCAATCGTTCAGCGCCCCTGCCGGGAGCGCGCCGGAACCTGCTGCCGGTTGGTCCGTCTGGCCGCACGCCCTTGCGCGACCCGAGCCGTCCCTCCGTGAAAAACTAAAGAATCTGTAATACGGATCACCGACCTCAGCACCTTTGTCAAAACGTGGTAAACAAGCCGTTAATCCGACGCCGCCCAACCAGAATAATCCGATTTTATCAATCCTCGGGGTGGCTTCCATCTGGCGTTGCGGGGCTTCCTGTCTCGGTGCGGCCGGCGACAGATATTCCCGCTCCTCTTGCTGCTGTTTCGGCCCCGACGGGTGGGGTGTGCCCCCTGAATCCGGCACATGAAAATATTCTCTTGCCTCCAAATAAATTGGGAGGCGCGCTTGCATTCCCGAAACGATTTCGTTATGCGCCAGATAGGTGCAAAAAATTTATGTTGGCGTGTGCGTCCACCCGCCAACGTTGAAAAACTGCGCTTCGATGTTGGATACGATTTGGGAATGACAGCCTTGGCTGGCCCCGTGCTTTCCTATGTCCGAAAGCCTTCTTCGATGAGGGTTCGAGGGGGGGGGGAGCGCAGGATCCTTCCGGAGCTCAAAACTGGAAAACGACAATATGAACGACCACAACGTCGTGGGCGGTCCTGCCATAATGCTGTTCATGGACGAGCAGCACGAGATACCGGAAGACAAGACCTTCCGCATTGGCGATCTGGCCAGCGAATTCGGCGTTTCGCTGAGGACTTTGCGTTTCTATGAGGACAAGGGCTTGCTCAGCCCGCGCCGCGCCGGAAACACGCGGATTTATACGCGCAGCGACCGCAAGCGGCTCCGCCTCGTCCTGTTCGGACGCAAGGTCGGCTTTACGCTCCGCGAATTGAAGCATCTGATCGATCTCTACGAGCCGGAAGGCTCCAATATGCGTCAGATGCGGGCCGTCCTGGATAAATCCACACGGCAACTGACCCGGCTGGAGCAACAGCGTACGGCGCTCGACGAGTCGATCGCCGAATTGCGCGATGTCGTCGATTATATTCTCGGCCGAATGGGTCTTGCGGCGCAGGCGGCGATCTCCTGATAGCCCTGCGCTGCGCCAGACACGGCTGGCCGACGCCTCAGCTACCCGGCAATTGAATTCATTCAGTTGTCCGCCCGAAAGCGTTTCGGTGTTTAAGAGAAGCAGCGTTTCTATGCTCCGGCGGGGCAATTCATCGCAATTCCGTCATACTCGGCCCCGATCAGAGTATCCATCCCTGACCGTCGAAACCGCATCCATCGTCTGATATGCGGGCGCTGCATTGCCTGTCCGGAATGGATCCCGGATCAGGTCCGATGATGACGTCAGTTGGGGGCGTGCCCGCCTCCCTACCGCGTCGGCTGTGCGGAAAGGCCTGAAGGTCGAGGGATTCCATCAAAACGTGAAACGCCTTGGCGGCGCGCCAAAGCGCCGTCCATACAAAACCCTGCCGCCGCATGCCTCTCCATGCGGAATTTTTGCATCACGCGATTTTGACGTTTACGCAAACGTCAAAATTCGGTAGGGTTCGCCGCGAGAATGGCCTTTCCGGGTTTGCAGAGCCATGGCTGATCCGGTCCCGGCCTTTCATCTGATGGAGGAAATTGATGCCGAGCTACCGCGCGCCTGTCGAAGATACGCTTTTCGTTCTCAACGATGTCCTGGGATACGAGCGCTACAACAATCTTCCCGGCTTTGCCGATGCCTCGCCCGATGTGGTCGAGGCCATTCTTCAGGAAGGCGCCAAGCTGGCGGAGAATACGCTGTTTCCGCTTAATCAGATCGGCGACCACGAAGGCTGCGAGCGCCACGACGACGGCTCGGTGACCACCCCCAAAGGTTTCAAGCAGGGCTACGATCTCTATTGCCAGGGCGGCTGGCTGGGTCTTGCCGTTCCCGCCGAATATGGCGGGCAGGGGCTGCCTTACGCGCTGCATGTGGCGGCGGGTGAATATATGTCGTCGGCCAACATGGCGCTGATGATGTATCCGGGCCTGACCCAGGGCGCGATCGCGGCGATCCTCACCCACGGGACAGAGGAGCAGAAGCAGGCCTATCTGCCGAAGATGGTGGAGGGTGTGTGGACCGGCACCATGAACCTGACCGAGCCGCATTGTGGCACCGATCTCGGCCTTCTGCGCACCAAGGCCGTGCCTGATGGTAACGGCTCCTACAAGATTTCCGGGCAGAAGATCTTCATCTCCGCCGGCGAGCACGACATGTCTGAGAATATCATCCATCTGGTTCTCGCCCGCATCGAGGGTGCGCCGGAAGGCACCAAGGGCATATCGCTCTTCATCGTTCCGAAATATGAGCTCGACGGAAACGGCAATCCGGGAAAACGCAATGGCGTTTCCTGCGGTTCGATCGAGGAGAAGATGGGCATTCACGGCAATGCCACCTGCGTCATGAATTATGACGAGGCGACCGGCTATCTCATCGGCGGCGAGAACAAGGGCCTGCGCGCCATGTTCACCATGATGAACGAAGCCCGCCTCGGCGTCGCGCTGCAGGGGCTTTCGGTTGCCGAAACCGCTTACCAGAACGCCGCGATCTATGCCCGCGAGCGCCTGCAGGGCCGCGCGCTTTCCGGCGCCGCCGAGCCGGAGAAGAAAGCTGATCCGATCATCGTCCATCCCGATATCCGCCGGTCGCTGATGACGATCCGCTCCTTCAACGAGGCAGGCCGGGCGCTGCTGCTGTGGACCGCGCTCAAGGCTGATATCGCCCACCGTTCGCCCGACGAGGCGGAGCGCCAGGCGGCGGACGATCTCATCGGCCTGATGACGCCTGTGCTGAAGGGCGTCTTGACCGACAAGGGCTTCGACCATGCGGTCATGGCGCAGCAGGTCTTCGGCGGCCATGGCTATATCGAGGAGCATGGCATGAGCCAGTATGTGCGCGATGCGCGCATCGCCATGATCTATGAGGGCGCCAACGGCATCCAGGCGCTCGATCTCGTCGGCCGCAAGCTCGGCGCCAATGGCGGGCGCGCCGTCATGGCCTTCTTCAAGGAGGTCGGCGACTTCTGCGAGGATAACCGCGCTAATGACAAGCTCTCCTTCTTCACCAAGCATCTGAAGAAAGGCTTGAACGACCTGCAGGCCGCCACCATGTGGCTGATGCAGAACGCGATGGCCAAGCCCGACAATGCCGGTGCTGCCTCGACCGATTACATGCACCTCTTCGGCCTAGTGGCGCTGGGCTATATGTGGGCGCAGATGGCCAAGGTCGCGCAGGAGAAGCTTGATGCCGGAGCCGGCGAAAAGACCGCCTATTTCGAAGCCAAGCTCGCCACCGCGCGCTACTTCATGGAGCGTGTCATGCCAGAGACTGCGGCGCACCTCGCCCGTATCCAGACCGGCGCGGACACACTGATGGCGCTGCCGGCTGAGGCGTTTTAAGGTTGGGTTTGTTTTGATGGAAACATCGGCGCTCTATGTTGCTCCCTCTGTCCCGCAGGGCAGAGGGAGGCGACGTAGAGCGCCAGCGTCTCCAACATAAGTCTCTAAGGGAGAAGATGAATGGCCGAAGCCTATATTTATGATCATGTCCGCACCCCGCGCGGGCGCGGCAAGAAGGACGGTAGCCTGCACGAAGTGCCTGCCGTGCGCCTCGGCGCCAAGGTGCTGGAGGCGCTGCGCGATCGCAATGGGCTCGACACTTCGCAGGTCGATGACATCATTTACGGCTGCGTCGATCCGGTCGGTGAGGCGGGCGCGGTGATTCCGCGTTCCTCCGCCTTCGAGGCGGGCTATGATTTCAAGGCGCCAGGCATGCAGATCTCGCGCTTCTGCGCTTCCGGTCTCGATGCCGTCAATTTCGCCGCCGCCAAGATCGCGCAGGGTGCGGATGATATCGTCATCGCCGGCGGCGTGGAGAGCATGTCCCGCGTCGGCATGGGCATGTCGGGCGGCGCCTGGTACATGGACCCGTCGGTGGGCCTGCCCGGCTATTTCATGCCGCAGGGCGTCTCCGCTGATCTGATTGCCACCAAATACGGCTTCTCCCGTGATGACGTCGATGCCTACGCGGTGGAAAGCCAGAAACGCGCGGCAAAGGCCTGGGAGAAGGGCTATTTCAAGAACTCGGTCATTCCGGTCAAGGACCAGAACGGCCTGACCATTCTCGACCGTGACGAGACGATCCGGCCGGGAACCGACATGCAGGCGCTGGCTGCGCTCAATCCGTCCTTCGTCATGCCCGGCGAGATGGGCGGCTTCGATGCCGTCGGCATCCAGGCGCATCCCGATGTCGAGGCGGTGAACCATGTTCATCACGCCGGCAATTCGTCCGGCATCGTGGATGGCGCGGCGGGCGTGCTGCTCGGCTCCAGGAAGGCGGGCAAGACGCTTGGCCTGAAACCACGCGCGCGCATCCGCACCTTCGCCAATATAGGCTCCGAGCCGGCGCTGATGCTGACCGGCCCTGTCGATGTCACGGAAAAGCTGCTGAAGCGCTCGAAGATGAAGCTGTCCGACATCGATCTCTTCGAGCTGAACGAGGCCTTCGCCGCCGTGGTGCTGCGCTATATGCAGGCCTTCGACATTCCGCACGACAGGATCAACGTCAATGGCGGCGCGATTGCCATGGGCCATCCGCTCGGCGCGACGGGCGCGATGATCCTCGGCACTGTGCTCGACGAGCTTGAACGCCGCGATCTGAACACCGCGCTCGTCACGCTGTGCATCGGCGCGGGCATGGGCACCGCCACCATCATCGAACGCGTCTGACCGGGGAGGAAGCAGAATGACCTACAAGAATTTCAAATTCGATGTCGACGCGGACGGCATTGCGCTCGTCACCTGGGACATGCCCGACAAATCGATGAACGTTTTTACCGTCGAAGCGATGCAGGAACTGAACGCGATCATCGATGCGGTTGCCGCCGACGAGAAGATCAAGGGCGTCGTCATCACCTCGGGCAAGGACTCGTTCTCCGGCGGCGCGGACCTGACCATGCTGGAAGGCATGTTCAAGCAATTCCACAAGCAGAAGGCGAAAGACCCGGAGGGCGCTGTCCAGACGCTGTTCGACAATGTCGGCAAGATGGGCGGCCTGTTCCGCAAGCTCGAAACCTGCGGCAAGCCATGGGTTTCGGCCATCAACGGCACCTGCATGGGCGGCGCGTTCGAGATGTCGCTCGCCTGCCATGGCCGTGTCGCCTCCGACGCGCCTGATGTGAAAATGGCGTTGCCGGAGGTGAAGGTGGGCCTGTTTCCTGGCGCCGGCGGCACGCAGCGCGTTCCGCGCCTCACTAACCAGCAGGACGCCCTGCAGATGATGACATCAGGCTCCAGCCTGACGGCGCAGCGCGCCAAGGCGATGGGGCTCGTCACCGAAATCGCGCCGGCCAAGAAGCTGGTAGAGACAGCGAAGAAGCTGATCAAGGGCGGTCTTAAGCCCGTGCAGCCGTGGGACGAAAAAGGCTTCAAGCTGCCGGGCGGGCCGATCTATTCGGCGGCCGGCGCCAATCTCTGGCCTGCCGCGAGCGCCATCCTGCGCCGCGAAACCTATGGCAACTATCCCGCCGCGACTGCTATCCTCAAATGCGTCTATGAAGGCCTGCTCGTGCCGTTCGACACGGGGTTGAAGATCGAGCAGCGCTATTTCACGCAAATCCTCCAGACCACCGAGGCGGGCATGATGATCCGCTCGCTGTTCGTCTCGCTGCAGGAACTGAACAAGGGCGCGCGCCGCCCGGCCGATGTGAAGCCGACGAAATTCACCAAGGTGGGCGTCATCGGCGCGGGCTTCATGGGCGCAGGCATTGCCTATGTCACCGCCAAGGCCGGCATCCCCGTGGTGCTGATCGACCGGGATCTTGAATCTGCGGAGAAGGGCAAGGCCCATTCCGCCGATCTCATCGCCAAGGAGATGCAGAGGGGCAGGGCGACCGAGGAGGACAAGCAGAAGCTTCTCTCGCTCATCACTGCATCGGCAGACTATGCCGATCTCGAAGGCGCCGATCTGGTGATCGAGGCCGTATTCGAGGACCGCGAGGTCAAGCGCCAGGCGACGGAGAGGGCGGAAGCGGCGCTGAAGTCTTCGGCCATCTTCGCTTCCAACACCTCCACCCTGCCGATATCAGGCCTCGCCAAGGTCTCCCAGCGCCCGAAGAACTTCATCGGCATCCATTTCTTCTCGCCCGTCGACAAGATGATGCTGGTGGAGGTCATCCTCGGCAAAAAGACCTCCGACAAGGCGCTGGCCGTGGCGCTCGATTATGTGCGCGCCATCAAGAAGACGCCGATCGTCGTCAACGACACGCGCGGCTTCTACGTTAATCGCTGCGTGCTGCGCTACATGTCGGAAGCCTACAATATGCTGATCGAGGGCGTCCCGCCGGCGATGATCGAGAACGCCGCGCGCATGGCCGGCATGCCGGTCGGCCCGCTGGCGCTCAATGACGAGACGGCGATCGACCTGTCGCAGAAGATCCTGAAGGCGGCGCTGGCCGATCTGGGACCGAAGGCTGTCGATCCGCGGCATGTCGAGCTGGTCGATACGCTGGTCGACAAATATGACCGCAAGGGCCGCAAGAACGGCAAGGGCTTCTATGATTATCCGCCGAAGCCCGCCAAGAAGCATCTGTGGCCGGAATTGAAGACGCTCTATCCGCAACAGGACCCCGACAAGGTGGATGTCGAGGAACTGAAGCAGCGCTTCCTGTTCGTGATCGCGCTGGAAGCGGCCCGTGTCATGGAAGAAGGCATCGTCACCGATCCGCGCGAGGCCGATGTGGGCTCCATCCTCGCCTTCGGTTTCGCGCCCTATACCGGCGGTACGCTCTCCTATATCGACGGCATGGGTGCGAAAAAATTCGTCAAGCGCGCCAGGGAGTTGCAGAAGAAGTACGGAGCCCAGTTCAAGGCGCCGAAGCTGCTCACCGACATGGCGGAAAGCGGCGAAACCTTCTACCAGCGCTTCGATCCCTATAAGGGGGAAGCGCAGAAGAAGGCCGCGTGATCGCTCGTTAAGTGATTGGACGACGTGAAAAAGCGGGCTTAGGCCCGCTTTTTTTCCTATAATTGGTCGACAATCCAGGCAAAAGCCGGGTTTCCAAATTTCTTGGACTTGCTCCGGGCACAGAAAAGAGGTATTTTTTCCTGTCCCTTTCAGGAAGACCGACATGTTGTCTCACGACCGCGTATGGGCTGCTATCGACGCGCTGGCCGAGCGATACTCGCTGACGACCTCCGGTCTTGCCCGCCGTGCGGGCCTCGATCCCACCACCTTCAACAAATCCAAGCGCTATGCCGCGGATGGACGCGCACGCTGGCCGTCGACGGAATCGCTTGCCAAGGTGATGGAGGCCACCGGCGCATCGCTTGATGAATTCATGGCGCTGGTGCGTGGAGAGGCGGGCCCTTTCTCCGGCGCGACTTCCACCGCCTCCGCTTCCTCGCGCTCGATCCCGCTTCTGGGCCTGGCGCAGGCCGGCGCGGGCGGCTTCTTCGATGATGGCGGCTTTCCCGTCGGCCAGGGCTGGGATGTGGTGGAGTTTCCCTCCGGTCCCGCCGAGGCGACCTACGCGCTTGAGGTTTCCGGCGATTCCATGTTGCCGCTCTACCGCGATGGCGATACGCTGATTGTCGCTCCCGGCGCTTCCGTGCGCCGCGGCGACCGCGTGGTGCTGAAGACGAGGGAAGGGGAGGTCATGGCCAAGATACTGCATCGCCAGACGCCGCGCACCATCGAGCTCCTGTCGATGAACCCCGAGCATCCCCACCGCACTTTCGACACGTCGGAAGTCGAATGGATCGCCCGCATCATCTGGGCGAGCCAGTAACGATGGCGGTGCGGCAACTGGCGCCACTCGTGCTGGCCGTGTTCGTCGCCTGCGTTCTCATTACCGTATTCGTCGCGCCGAGCTATGGCGTGCTCGACGGCGCCGGCGGGACGCAAGCTGCGTCGCCGATTGTGACCGAAGATTTCGAGTTGCCCCAGGACGAGGAAGAAACGCAGTCGATCGGCAGCCGGCCCGGCAATGCCGGTGCGAACGAAAAGCTGGCCGCCCGGCAGGCAGTACCCGGCTTCGCGCTTCCGCTCGATGATGGTCCGCTGGAGCGGATTGAACCGCGCGCGCCATTGAGTGAATTGAGCCTGGCGCTGCCGCCTCCGCCGCCCACCTCGGCTCCCGGTGAAATCAGGTACCGCCTTCTGCACCAGCCGGTCGCCACCGCCGCCGGTCGCATCGAGGCCGATGGACATGTGATCGAGGTGGAGGGGATCGACATTCCTTCACTGGATGAAACATGCACCGATCCGGCAGGCGCAAGCTGGCCCTGCGGCATGCAGGCCCGCACCGCCTTCCGCGCCTGGCTGCGTGCCAGGGCCGTCATGTGCCGCCTGCCGGCAGCCCCGTCCGGCGAGGCGACCGCCACCGATTGCACCCTCGGCGGTGAGGATGTCGCCGCATGGCTGGTGGACAATGGCTGGGCGAGAGCCAAGGCGGGCAGCCCTTATGCCGAGCGCGCCCGCAAGGCCGAGGAAGCGCATCTCGGCATTTTCGGCCAGCGGCCCGAGGGCGTATCGCCGGCAATCAGCGCCTCGGCGCCTGCCCCCGCTGAGGCTGAACCACTCCAGTAAGAAGACTGGTTTCAGACCAGTTCGCCAGCCAGCGCCTTGCGGATGAGCGACCGGGTTTCCTCGATCCCGTAGAGCGCGACGAAGGAGCCGAAGCGCGGGCCGCGCTCCTGCCCGATCAAGACCTCGTAGAGCATCTGGAAGAAAGCGATTGAAACACCCGGACCGCCTTCAGGGCTTTTCTTGGAGTGGTCCTGATAGCGCTCGATGGCGCGGGCGACATCGAGAATGGTGTTCTGGATGGTGCTACCGTCCGCATCGGCAGGCAGTGTGCCGAGCTTGGTTTCGAGCGCTTCGAGCGCCTGCCGTTCCACCTCGTCGGGCGCCCGGAATTTCTTCGTCGGCTTCACGAAATCGTTGAAATAGCGGATCGCATAGCCGACCAGCGCATCCAATGCCGGATTATTCTCCGGCGAGACACCCGGCACATGACGCGAGATGAAGCCCCAGAGCACACCAGGGTTTTCCGCGTTCGAGGCGCTCACCAGATTGAGCAGCAGCGCAAACGGCACCGGCAGGCCTTCCTGCGGCGGATTGCCGTAATGGATGTACCAGACCGGATTGTTCAGCCGCTCCTTCCAATCCTGCCGCTGATAGGCGGAAAGATAGGTGAAATATTCGTCCACCGCCTTCGGGATCACATCGAAATAGAGCTTCTTCGCGGTCTTGGGCTTCTGGAAATTATAAAGCGCCAGGCTCTCGGTCGGCGCATAAGCCAGCCACTCGTCGATTGCGATGCCGTTGCCCTTGGATTTGGAGATCTTCTGGCCGAGCTGGTCGAGGAAAAGCTCATAGACGAAATGCTCTGGCGCCCGCCCGCCCAGGATTTCGCAGATACGATCGTAGAGCGCCGCATTGGTCTGGTGATCCTTGCCGAACATCTCGAAATCGATGCCGAGCGCCGCCCAGCGCATGCCGAAATCCGGCTTCCATTGCAGCTTCACATTACCGCCGGTGACGGAGAGCGTCGTCTCGGTACCGTCCTCATCGTCGAAAGTAATCGTGCCGCTCTTCGCGTCGACCTTTTTCATCGGCACGTAGAGTACGCGGCCCGACTTGGGCGAGATCGGCAGGAAGGGGCTGTAGGTCGCCTGCCGCTCTTCGCCCAGCGTCGGCAGCATCACCTTCATGATGTCGTCATAGCGCTCGACAGCCTTCAGGAGCACCGCGTCGAACTTGCCGGACTTGTAATACTCCGTGGCGCTCGCGAATTCGTAGTCGAAGCCGAACGTATCAAGGAAACGGCAGAGCATCGCATTGTTATGCGCGGCGAAGCTCCCGTAATCGCCGCCGAACGGATTCGGCACGGAAGAAAGCGGCAATTGCAGATAAGGCTCCAGCGCCGCCTTATCAGGCACATTGTCCGGGATCTTGCGCATCCCGTCCATGTCATCGGAAAAGCAGATGAGCCGCGTCTTCACCTTGTCTTCGGTCAGCACCCGGAAGGCGTGGCGCACCATTGAGGTGCGCGCCACCTCACCGAACGTGCCGATATGCGGCAGACCGGAGGGGCCATAACCGGTCTCGAAAAGCACGGTTTCAGGAAGGCCGGTCTTCTCGTAGCGCTTGAGAATTTTCCGCGCTTCCTCGAACGGCCACGCTTTCGCTTCCCTTGCCGCCGCAATCAGCTCGGGCGTCATCGCAATGTCGGGAAGGCGGTTTGTGGTCATTTTGAGGTCCTGATGTCGAAACTTTGCGTTTATGCGCGTTTTGGAAAATCACCTTTATAGTGATCATTCTCTATAAAGGTGATTTTTCCTGCTCTATGGCGATGGCCGTTCTGCGTCAATCTCTGCACCGGAATTTCCTTGCGCGCTGGCTTCCGGCTTCCTAGGTTCGCCAGTGATTTGCATAAGACACGAGGAAAAGAGATGTCGAAGATTTCGCCGCAGGACGCGCTTGTTTACATCATGGTCACGACCTCGGCGGCGGATACCAGGATGACCGATGCGGAGCTTTCCTCCATCGGCAATATCGTCACCCGCCTTCCCGTGTTCCGCAGCTTCGATGCGAGTCGGCTCGCCGATCTCGCGGCCCGCTGCTATTCGCTGCTGGAAGATGAGGACGGTCTCGACCGCATCCTCGACATCGCCCATGACGCGCTGCCCGAGCGGCTCTACGACACTGCCTATGCGCTGGCGGTCGAGGTCGCGGCCGCCGATCTCCATGTGGAGCAGGAAGAGCTTCAATTCCTGCAGATGCTGCGCGACCGCTGGAACCTCGACGAACTGACGGTCGCTGCCATTGAGCGCAGCGCCCGGGTGCGCTTCCGCAAGCTCACCTGACCGCTGCTTCAATAGAAGCCGACGGGAAAATATCTGAGATAGAGTTCCGTCATCACGCCCTTTTCCTCTAGGGCCTTGAGCGCATAGTCAAACGCCGCCGCAAGTTGCGGGTTGTCGCCTGCAACGGCGATGGTCATGCCCTCGCCGAGGAATTGCGGGCTGAGATAGGGGCCGCCGGAAAACGCGCAGCAGCCTTCCGACGCATTGCCGTCGAGCCAGAAGGAAAGCGTCATGCCATCTCCAAAGACGGCATCGAGTTTTCCGGCCTTGAGATCGGCGAGGAGCTGATCTCTCTGGGTGTAACCTACGATATCGGCATCGGGAAAATAGCGGCGCAGCATCGCTTCATGTGCCGTCCCGGTTACGACGCCCGTGCGCTTGCCCCTGAGATTTTGACCGAGAGGCTCGTTCAGCGTGGCCGTGTGCTGCGTGACAAAGCGGGCCGGCAGGCCAAGGTAGGGCCGTGAGAATGCGAATTCGGCGCGGCCTTCCGCCGTCGGCTCCAGGCCGGCGATGATCGCCTCGCCGTCGCCGGCTTTCAGCCTGTCGCGCAATTCGCTCCAGGGCATCGCCTCGATCTGGCAGATGTCGCTAATGGCCAGCTCGTCGCAAATGGCGCGCGCCAGATCGATATTGTAGCCAGCCAGCTTGCCGCCGCTATCGATGAAGTTGAAAGGCGGAAAATTGACGCTCGTCAGAAACCGCAGCCTTCGCAGCCTGGAGATATCCGGCTTGGCGATGCGCTCGTGTGGATCCCAGAATGTCGGGATATTCGGCTGTCCCGCGGTCACCGGCAGAGCTGGAACGCCGATCACAAAGCCTGCAGACAAAATCAGTGAGGAGATGAAAGCTGAAGATTTCATTGAGCTTGTTCGTGCGCGAACCCCGATAGTCAGAAGCTCTTATCATGAAGCGGCCTCCATGCGAATCCCATCCGCAAATATGGCTCCATCGGAACTTCAGAATATTATAAAGTATAACTATAAAGTATTATAAAATAATGAAAAGCTTGCGAATCAAAAATGTGTTGTATTCTGCAAATTTGCAAGTATTAATAAAGCATTCATTTTCGAAAGGGGCAGAAAATGTCGTGTAAAAGTACATCTGTTTCGAGTCTTATGGAAAAGTTCTTTTCCAAAACTGCATTGAAATAGCCATGTCGACAATCGGGGGCTCTGAAGGGCGTCGAGCCGCGGAAGCGGTTTGGCTGCCGAAGCGATATCGCGCCGAAATTTTGGTTTGTTCGGCCATAGCAGCAAGACTCTGCCTCGACGGGGCGGAGCGCAATGCGATTGTGCAGGCATTTGCCGCGGCAATGACAAACAAGACTTCGTTTACGGATGAAGTCTTGATCTCCGCCGGAATTGGCCAGGATCAGCTCTATGGGGCGATCGCCGATGAATTGGGCGTGCGCTTCGAAGATCGCATCGTCTCATCGCGTATCCTTTTGCGCGAGGATGACGTGCCGCAAAACCTGCGCGCCATCCGTCATGCTCTCGTTGCGCATGGTGAAGGACGTACGCTGCTTTATATCGCACCGACGATCAGTGACCTGATCGTTCTCAAGCGATGCCTTTCCCAGTCTCCCGCCCTGGCTGAGCGGCTGCGCATATGCCCGCCTTCAACCCTGACGGAGATGATGCGCCTGAGGCAGGAGCGGCAATTGGCGCGGTGGGCGCAGGAAATGACGCCGCCGCATTTCTCGGCCGCGCTGGTGATGCATGGCTGGCAGGCCTTCATGCTGGCTGAGATGATCTTTTTTCTGTTCGGGTTTTTTCTGTTCCGACCGCTGGAAACGGCCGTCATGCTGCATATCGGCCTGACACTGTTTTTTTTTGGCTGTGTGATGATGCGGCTGCTCGCCGCCCGCGTGGCGCGGGTGCCTTGTTTGCTGGCGACAAGGGCCGCTCCGGCGAAGGACATGCCGATCTACACGATCTTGGTGCCGCTCTATAAGGAGGCGGAGATTGTCGGACAGTTACTCGAGGCGCTGTCGCGGCTGCGCTGGCCCGCATCCAAGCTCGATATAAAGCTCGTCTGCGAAGCCGACGATGCCGCGACGATCGCGGCGATTGGCGAGCATGCACTGCCGCCCTGCTTCGAAATCGTCAAAGTTCCGGGGCTGGGCCCGCGCACCAAGCCGAAGGCCCTGAACTACGCCTTGCAATTTGCGCGCGGCGAATTCGTCGTCGTCTATGACGCCGAAGACAGGCCGCATCCCGACCAGTTGCTCGAAGCCTGGAGCGCATTTGCCGGGGGTGGCGAGGATCTCGCCTGCCTGCAGGCGCCTCTGTTGATTTCGAATTTTCGTTCCAACTGGCTCACCCGGATGTTCGCCTTCGAGTATGCCGCGCTGTTTCGCGGGCTGTTGCCTTGGCTCGCGAGCAGGAATCTGGTCATCCCGCTCGGCGGAACTTCCAATCACTTGCGCCGCAAATGCCTGGAAACGGTGGGCGGCTGGGACAGTCACAATGTGACGGAAGATGCCGATCTGGGCATAAGGCTCGCGCGTTTCGGCTACCGCATCGGCGTGATCACACGCGGCACATGGGAAGACGCGCCTGAATACTATAAGGACTGGAAGAACCAGCGGACGCGTTGGCTGAAGGGCTGGATGCAGACCTGGCTCGTCCATATGCGCAATCCTCTGCGCACCTGCCGCGAGCTTGGCCCGGGCCGGTTCGCCATGAGCCTGCTCTATATGACGGGCCTGATCCTGTCAGCGCTCATCTACCCCTTCATGTTGCTGACGGTGATCCTGCTGGTTACGGTGTCGATCGCGGGGCAGAACTCCTTCTGGTCGTTCTACCTGCTTTGCATCGATGTCATGAATATCCTGCTTGCCTATTTCAGCTATTATGTCCTGGGATTGAAGACGCTCGGCCGCGAGGAGCGCAGGGCCGGTCGGTATTTCTGCTGGATACCCGCATACTGGCTGCTGATGTCGTTTTCCGCATGGCGCGCCCTGTGGCAATTGTTCCGGGCGCCGCATCTCTGGGAGAAGACGCCGCACCGTCCAAGCAGTGCATTCGCCACCTGCCGTGGGAACCGGTCAGGGCTATCCGTAATACGAGCCGGCGGCTCAGTCGCCGGGCATCAGAAACGCCGGCCCCGAGCCGATGATAAGCTCGTCTTCACTGCCGATCGCCTCAAGGTCGCGCCCCTTGTAGGGTAGCGACAAAAGCACCCGCCTGATGATGGCGAGCCTTGCCCGCCGCTTGTCGTTGGCGCGTATGACGGTCCACGGCGCATGGGCCGTATGGGTACGCTGGAGCATCTTGTCGCGCGCGTCGGTATAGTCCTGCCAGCGGCTGATGCCGGCGATATCGATGGGCGAGAATTTCCAGCTCTTGAGCAGGCTATGTCGGCGCGCATGAAAACGCTCCAGTTGCGTTTCCTGTCCGATATTGAGCCAGAATTTGAAGAAATAGATGCCATCGGCGACGATCATGCGCTCGAAGTCGGGGGCTTCGTCAAGAAACGCCTCGGTCTGCGCGGGCGTGCAGAAGCCCATCACCGGTTCGACGCCGGCACGGTTGTACCAGGAGCGGTCGAAGGTGACGAATTCGCCCGCTCCCGGCAGATGCGCGACATAGCGCTGGAAATACCATTGCCCGCGCTCGCCATCCGTTGGCTTGGGCAGGGCCACATAGCGCGCAGCGCGTGGGTTCATATATTGCCTGAGCCTCTGGATCGCGCCGCCCTTGCCGGCGGTGTCGCGCCCCTCGAAAACGGCGAGGACGCGTTCGCCGGTTTCCTGCATCCAGGATTGCAGCTTCACCAGCTCGATCTGCAGTTTCTCGAGCGTGTCTTCATAGTCGTCCTTCGGCATGCGCTTGTCGTAGGGATAGCCGCCCGCCGTCAGCACATTGTCCTTGACCCAGCTCGGAAGTTTCTTCGCATCGATATCGAATATCCGCTCCTGGCCACCGATCGTCAGCGCAATGCCGCCGTTGCCGGTTTTCCCCTTCTTTTTGGTCTTTGTCGCAGAACCGTCACGCAAGGCGGATTCCTTTCATTTAAATGAATTCATGGTATGGGGGCATTGATCCGGCGTCCAGAGGCAGCCCTGCGCTTCATCGGAACATGCTTACCGGAACTTGCAGCGCCATATATCCTTTAAGAGATGCTGCGAGCTGTCGAAATATGAGTCGCGCTGGCAGGTGGAACAGGACAGGATGAGCGAAGTCGATAAAGGTACCACGCAGAAGACCGGCAGCCTGGCAGGGCAGGTCGCCGAGCGCATCGTGCGTGCGCGTTACGTTCTTGCCGCAGCGGTCTTGGCGCTGGCCCTGGTTCTCGTATCGGGTGTTTCGCTTCCGGTTCTTTTGTTCCTCGGGGCTATCCTGCTGTTGGCGGTGGCTGCCTTCGCGCCGGGACAGGCAGCAGAAGAAGTGCGGTCGGCGCGCAGCGAAGGAGCGGAAACCGGCCTCTCGCGCATTTCCGGCGAGCGTCTTGCCGAGCAGCTTCCCGATCCGATGATCCTTTTCGACAGCGGCGGCATGGTGCTTTACGCCAATAAGGCGGCGCGCGATGCATTCCAGCCCCTGAGCGAGGATACCGTGCTTTATCTGCGCTTTCGGGCGCCCGAAATGCATGGGTTGATCCAGGGGGTGATCGCCGATGCCGAGCCGCGCGCCATCGATTATTTCGAACGCCTGCCGCTGGACCGCTGGTACAAGGTCATGGCCATGGCGCTCGATGCCGGTGCCGGCGAACGGGCGTCCTTCGCGCTTCTTTTCCGTGATCAGACCGAGATGCGCAGGATCGACCGGATGCGGTCGGACTTCATCGCCAATGCCAGCCATGAGCTGCGCACGCCGCTCGCATCGCTGCGCGGTTTCATCGAGACCCTGCAGGGGCCTGCCCGCAATGACGCGGCGGCGCGCGAAAGGTTCCTCCAGATCATGCAGAAGCAGGCTGACCGCATGGCGCGGCTGATCGATGATCTGCTTTCGCTGTCGCGTCTCGAAATGAAGGCGCATATCGCGGTCACCGAAAGCGTCGATCTGGCAAATGTCCTGAACCATGTTGCCGATACGCTGTCACCGCTGGCGAACGAATTGGAGATGACCATCGAGCGCCGGATACCGCCGCATCCGGTCAAGGTGATGGGCGACCGCGACGAACTGATCCAGGTGTTCCAGAACCTTCTGGAGAATGCCTGCAAATACGGGCAGTCCGGCAAGCGCGTCATCGTGCGCCTGGAAGAGGAAGAAGGCTCCGCCGGCAGGGAGATCGCCGCCTCGATCCAGGATTTCGGGCCAGGTATTCCCTCCGAGCACCTGCCGCGCCTCACCGAGCGGTTCTACCGCGTCGATGTTGAGACCAGCCGGGCCCAGAAGGGCACGGGCCTCGGTCTTGCCATCGTCAAGCACATCCTGACCCGCCACAGGGGAAGGCTGGTCATCCGCTCGCAGGTTGGTGAGGGCTCGACCTTCATCGTTCGCTTCACAGCGCCGGAGATGAAGAGCTGAATTGGCTCCCTGCTGGCAGCGGCGATCATCACCACACCCGGATGCCTCCGTCTGGCCATTGAGAAAGAACACCCGAACCGGGAATGGGAAGACGGGCGGTCATGCGAACGCTCGATCTTTGGTAGTGAGTTTGAATGCGGTCACAGGACCGCCCGTCCGGCGATTTCCGTCTCCGCCCGTTCCGCTTCGGGAAAGGCTGGGGATCGTCGCGGCAGCCTTGCGGCCCCCACGTCCCGTCTCGGCCCTCCCCTTAAGTGCTCGTCCAGCACACACCGGGCGTAGTCCCGGCAGGGGAACCCTTGGACGGAGCCTCCCCGGACGACGAGATACGTTTTCCCGCCGTCGGAGGCGCCGGTTCTTCCCCGCGAGACCCGCCGTCGCGAGCCGCGTTCCCGCGGGAAGAACTGAGGGGAAGGATAAGGGCAGGACGCGAACTGTGGGATAAGTTTTTCGGGAGAAGGTTCCGGAACGGCCGCTTCTGCCGTTCCGAAACGTCGAATTCCACCCGGCCTTTCCAAATCTCACCCTCAGGCCTGACGGCGGGGCATCTTCAAACGACCATCACGCCATGGGCCGATATGTCTATATAATAGCGACTGGAGGAGCGGAGACATCTCCGTCACCCTCGACCGGATCCAGAAATCACGCCAGCCCGCAACCCCGCTTCAGCGGGCGCGGCGGCGCTCCGAGACCGGCTGGAAGGCAAGCTTGGAGTGATAGGTGCAATAGGGGCTGCTTTCGCCGGAATCATTGCCGCAGAAGTGGAAATCCTCATTCAGCGGATCGCCGATCGGCCATTTGCAGGTCCGCTCGCTCAGCTGCAGAAGCGAAAGCCGGCGCGAGATCGGTACCACGACATCGGCCGCGGGCTTGATCACGGTGTGCGCCACCGCTTCCACCGCATATTCAGTCTGCAGGGCCGTTGCGCCGACGCTCTTGGTGACGCTGGTGCGAACCACCGTCTGGCTTGCGCCTGAATGCACATTACCGTTGCGGGCAGCGCTGTTCGTGCTGACCTTCTTGCTGCGCGTCTGGGTCGTAGACGTTTTGCCGCGGCCGGAAAGCTTCAGCCGATGCACCTTGCCGATGACCGCATTGCGGCTGACGCCGCCAAGCTGCGCCGCGATCTGGCTGGCGCTGAGACCTTCGCTCCACAACTTCTTAAGCAGTTCGACGCGCTCGTCTGTCCAGTTCATTGTCCTGGGCTCCAATCTTTCATTCTCACCGGAATCCATCATCCTGTCCGGATTGCCCCAGACAAAACTACTACATCTATCCGGATGACTAGGTCCGCCGCACGAAATCTAGTTTTTGCTAAGGGGGAAACTACATTAATGGGTGACTCCGTGACAAGAGTCCGGCAGCCACAGTGATTTGCTTTTTCAGGTTTTCCCCAACTTGGATGTTAACCACAGGGTTTTGGTGCTATCTCCAATTGAAGAGAATGTGACCGCGCCAGAACCCCGTTTCCACCAAGCCCGCTTCAATTGACATTTAGGCATTCACGCACGATATTGGAGGCCTTGAGCCGCCCTGAGGGCGGCTTTTTGATTTAGTCCGTGCGGGTTGCGCCTGGAAGATGCGATCCGCTTTACCGATAACAGGCTGATGGAGGCCCGACTGGCATGACCCATGCAACCGCGCAACCGCTTTACGATACCTATAATCGTGCCGCGTTGCGCTTCGAGCGAGGCGAGGGCGTTTGGCTGATCACGGACCAGGGCGACCGCTATCTCGATTTTGCTGCGGGCATCGCCGTCAACTCGCTCGGCCATGCGCATCCCCATCTGGTGAACGCGCTGAAGACTCAGGCCGATAAGCTCTGGCATGTGTCCAACGTCTATGAGATTCCCGATCAGGACAGACTGGGCCAGAGGTTGGTCGATAACACTTTTGCCGACAAGGTGTTCTTCACCAATTCCGGAGCGGAAGCGCTCGAATGCGCCATCAAGACTGCGCGCCGCTATCACTATGTCAACGGCCATCCCGAGCGTTATCGCATCATCACCTTCGAGGGCGCCTTCCATGGCCGCACGCTGGCGACGATCGCGGCCGGTGGTCAGGCGAAATATCTCGAGGGTTTCGGACCCAAGGTCGAGGGTTTCGACCAAGTGCCGTTTGGCGATGAAAAGGCGCTGAAGGCGGCGATCACGCCGGAGACGGCGGCCATCCTGATCGAGCCGGTGCAGGGCGAGGGTGGCCTGCGCCCGGTGCCGGAGGAGAGCCTTCGCGCGCTGCGCAAGATCTGCGATGACAACGGTCTCCTGCTCATCCTCGACGAGGTGCAGTGTGGTGTCGGCCGGACCGGCAAGTTCTTCGCCCATGAATGGGCGGGCGTCACACCTGATATCGTGGCCGTTGCCAAAGGCATCGGCGGCGGCTTTCCGATGGGCGCTTGTCTTGCGACCGCCGAAGCCGCCAAGGGCATGACCGCCGGCGTGCACGGCACGACCTATGGCGGCAATCCGCTGGCCATGGCGGTCGGCAATGCGGTGCTCGATGTGGTTTTGGCTGACGGTTTCCTCGATCATGTGCGCCAGATTGCACTCCATTTCAAACAGGGGCTTGCCTCGATCGTTGACCGCTATCCCGACGTGGTGTCGGAGGTGCGCGGACGCGGGCTGCTCATCGGGCTGAAATGCGTCGTCCCGAACACCGCGCTCATTCAGGCGCTGCGCGACGAGCATCTTTTGAGCGTCGGTGCCGGCGACAATGTGCTGCGCCTCCTGCCGCCCCTGATCGTTACGGAGGACGAGGCCCGCGAAGGCCTTGCCCGTATCGAAACCGCCTGCGAGCGGCTTTCCGTCGCCAACAAGCAGAAATCAGCGTGACGGACATGGCTATGAAACACGATCTCAGGCATTTCACCGATCTTTCCGCTGTTTCCGCGGAGGAGCTGCGGCTCATCCTCGACGATGCGCGGCTGCGCAAGGAGCGCCTCAAGGCAGGCGGGACCGAGAAGCCCTTCGCCGGCAAGGTGCTGGCGATGATCTTCGACAAGCCGTCGACGCGCACGCGCGTTTCCTTCGATGTCGCCATGCGCCAGCTCGGTGGCGAGACGATCATGTTGACCGGGTCGGAAATGCAGCTCGGCCGCAGCGAGACGATCGCTGATACCGCGAAGGTGCTGTCGCGCTATGTCGACATCATCATGATCCGCACCACCACGCATGACCGCATGATCGAGCTGGCCGAGAACGCGACTGTCCCGGTCATTAACGGGCTGACCGACGACACGCATCCCTGCCAGATCATGGCCGATGTCATGACCTATGAGGAGCATCGCGGCCCGGTGAAAGGGCGAACCTTCGCCTGGACCGGCGACGGCAACAATGTGCTTCATTCCCTGATCGAGGCGTCGGCGCGGTTCGATTTCAACCTGAATATCGCAACGCCCGAGGGCAGCGAGCCGGCCGGCGGCTATCTCGACTGGGCCAAGGCCCATGGCGGCTGCATCATGTCGACCGCCGATCCGGTAAAGGCCGTGTCGGGCGCCGATTGCATCGTCACCGATACCTGGGTTTCGATGGGGCAGGAGGACCGCGCGCGCGGTCACAATGTCTTCATGCCGTATCAGGTCAATCAGCGTCTGATGAACCATGCCAAATCGGACGCGTTGTTCATGCATTGTCTCCCCGCTCATCGCGGCGAGGAAGTGACCGACGATGTGATCGATGGTCCCCATTCGGTCGTCTTCGACGAGGCGGAAAACCGCCTTCATGCACAAAAAGCCATTCTGGCCTGGTGCCTGGAAGGAGCAGAAGCGCGTGGTTGAGATTTTCGGTAGCGGAGAGGATGCGGGGAGGGCCAGGCTGGGCGATTTCCATTTCGCCGGCGACAATGCCGTCGTGCCGTTTCAGGTCGAGGCGCTGGATGCGCGCGGCCGTGCCGTCCAGCTCGGCTCCGTTCTTAACGATATTCTCGAACGGCATGATTACCCCGAAGAGGTGGCCCGGCTCCTGGCCGAGGCCATCGTGCTCACGGTCCTGCTCGGCACGTCACTGAAATTCGAGGGCAAGTTCATCCTGCAGACACAGTCGGACGGGCCGGTCGACATGCTGGTGGTCGATTTCCGCACGCCGAAATCCGTGCGCGCCTATGCGCGCTATGACGAGGAAACGCTGGCGGAGGCGATCGACGCGGGCAATATCTCGCCGGAGGAGCTTCTGGGCCGCGGCACGATGGCGCTGACCATCGACCAGGGCGCCTATATGCAGCGCTACCAGGGCATCGTCGCCCTCGATGGCTCCAGCCTCGAGGATATCGCCCGCACCTATTTCCGTCAGTCGGAACAGATCCCGACTGATCTGCGCTTGTCCGTCGCCAAGCTCATCGAGCGTGGCGAGAACGGCAAGCCGGTCGAGCAATGGCGCGCCGGCGGACTGATCGTGCAGTTCCTGCCGGAATCCGAAGTCCGCATGCGGCAACGGGATCTTCCCGGCGGTGACGCCCCCAATGGCGACGGCGAGGATGCAGATGTCGATGAGGCGCAGTTCGAGGATGATGACTGGCTGGAGGTGAAATCGCTGGTCGGCACCATCGAAAGCTCGGAGCTGACCGATCCGCAGGTCGGCACCGAACGGCTGCTCTACCGCCTCTTCCATGAGCGCGGTGTGCGTGTTTTCCAGTCGGTGCCTGTCATCGACGATTGCTCCTGTTCGCGCGAAAAGATCCGCGACGTGCTCTCCGGCTTCACCGCCGAGGAGATCAAGGACAGCATCGAGGATGGCAAGATAGCCGTGACCTGCGAGTTCTGCTCGACGCTATACGAATTCGACCCGAAGGAATTCGAGAAGAAATAACGGTCTTTGGCAGGCGGAGCGGGAGGAATATGGCGTCGACGCTCACGATGTATCAGGTGGACGCCTTTACCGACCAGGTATTTGCCGGCAATCCGGCCGCCGTGCTGGTCCTCGATGACTGGCTGCCTGAGGGCGTGATGCAGGCCATAGCCAGCGAGAACAATCTGGCTGAAACGGCGTTCGCCCGCCCCGATGGGGCTGGCTGGGAACTCCGTTGGTTCACACCGGTCCATGAAGTGGATTTCTGCGGCCATGCCACCCTCGCGACGGCGCATATTTTGGTGACCGAATACGGCATCGACCGGGAAATGGCATTCCGAACACATGTTGGCGAACTCCGCGTTCGCCCGGTCGATGGAGGATATCGCCTTGACCTCCCCAGCTTTCCGCCGGAGCCACTGCACGAGCTTCCCGTAGCCATTGCCAAAGGCTTTGCCGACCAACAGGTAACGGGCTTCCGGAATTTCGAGAACATCTTCGTTGAATTACCGGACGAACAGGCCGTCCGTGCCTTCATTCCCGATCTCTTGAGGATTTCCGGCATCCATCCTCTGGGACTGGTCATCACCGCCAAGGGCGATGCCCATGATTTCGTCTCGCGGTATTTCGTGCCCGGCGCGGGTATACCGGAAGATCCCGTGACCGGATCGATCCATGCGACGCTCGTGCCTTACTGGGCAGTCAGACTGGGCAAACACCGTCTTTCGGCGTTTCAAGCCTCCGCGCGAGGTGGGCATCTTTCATGTGAACTGGCGGGCGGCCGTGTGCTGATCACGGGGCAGGCCGTCACCTTCATGAAGGCGGAAATCCGGCTCCCGTTGTAACCGCCTCGCTTCCGAGCGCCCGGTGCCGCTTCAAAGGAATTCGAGAAGAAATAGCGGTTCGAAAGCAAGAAACCGGTTGCACCTTCAACAATCTTCCGCGACGGTCCTGGCGTTCCATCTTTGGAGTTCGCCATGGCCGCTGCTGCTCCGGTCAATCGGCCCATGACCGCGTTCGAATGGGCCCTGCTTCTCGTTCTTTCCGTTCTTTGGGGCGGGTCGTTCTTCTTCGTCGGGGTGGCCGTGAAGGAATTGCCGCCGTTGACGATCGTCGTCTCGCGCGTTGCCCTTGCCGCTTTGGCGCTTCACCTCGTCATTCGCGTCATGGGGATGCGCCTGCCCAGGACGCGAGAGGTATGGGCTGCATTCCTTGGCATGGGCCTTCTCAACAATGTTGTCCCCTTTTGCCTCATCGTATGGGGCCAGACCCATATCGCCAGCGGTGTCGCCTCCATCCTCAATGCCACCACGCCGCTTTTCACGGTCGTCGTGGCCCATTGTCTGACTGCCGACGAGAAGATGACCGGCGGACGCCTTTTCGGCGTGCTGGCCGGATTTACAGGGGTTGCGATTATGATCGGCGGCGCGGCGCTGAACGCCTCGGGGCTCGGCGTGCTGGCGCAATTGGGCATATTGGCGGCTGCCTTGTCCTATGCCTTCGCCGGTGTTTTCGGACGCCGTTTTCGTGCGATGGGGATCGCGCCGCTTGTCACCGCGACTGGTCAGGTGACGGCATCGAGCCTTATGCTCCTGCCCTTGATGCTCATTGTGGACAGGCCCTGGGCGCTCTCCTGGCCTTCGGCCAATGCCGCAGCCGCCGTGATAGGGCTTGCCCTTCTCTCGACCGCGCTCGCCTACATCCTCTATTTCCGCATTCTCGCCACCGCCGGGGCAACCAACATCGCGCTGGTCACCTTCCTGATTCCTGTGAGCGCAATCTTCCTCGGCGTGCTGCTGCTCGGCGAAAGGCTGGAAAGCAGGCACGTCGCGGGAATGACGTTGATCGCAATCGGTCTTGCGGCCGTCGATGGCCGTGCCTGGCGCATGTTCAAGCGTGGGAGAGCACCAGCCTGATGCTGCCCATGATCGTGTCGGCAATGGGCATGGACGATCAGTTCAGCGTCCGGTGCTGGTCCGGCAGGTCGAGCGAAAAGGCGGGGATGTCAATCTCGAAGGCCCTGCCGCCTTCACCTTGCATCTGATAGCGCCCGACCATGACGCCGGACGGCGTGGTCAGCGGGCAGCCCGAGGAATATTGGAAGGAATCGCCGGGATCGAGGATCGGCTGTTCGCCGACGACACCGGGACCGCGCACTTCCTCGATATGCCCGTTCTGGTCGGTGATCTGCCAATAACGCGACCGCAACTGCACTGTTTCCTGCGAATTATTGGCGATCGTCACCCGATAGCCCCAGACATAGCGGTTTTCTTCCGGATCGGACTGGTCCTCCAGATAGAACGGTTCGACCAACACTTCGATCTGCCGCGTGACTGCGCGATACATGGAACCTCTGGCCCTGGCTGTCTTCCGCAGATATTGCGAAGCAGCGCGGATTCGTCAACCCGCGGCCTTCAGTGCCACCTCGATATCCTCGATGAGATCGTTGACGTCCTCGAGCCCCACTGAAAGCCGCAGCATCCCGTCGGTGATGCCTGCTTCCGCGCGACCTTCATCGGAAAGGTTCTTGTGCGTGGTCGTCGCCGGATGGGTGATGAGGCTCTTGGAATCGCCAAGATTGTTGGAAATCAGGATCACTTGCAGCGCATTTTCAAAGGCAAAAGCCGCTTTTTTCCCGCCTTTCAGGTCGAAAGCGATGAGTGTCGATCCGCCGCTCATCTGCTTTGCGATAATGTCGGCCTGCGGATGGTCGGCCCGCCCGGGATAGATCACGCGGGCCACATTGGGATGCTCGGCCAGGAAATCGGCGAGCTTGCCTGCGCTGTCGGTCTGCTGGTGCACGCGTAGCGGCAGGGTTTCGAGGCCCTTGAGAAGCGTCCACGCGTTGAACGGGCTCAAGCCCGGGCCGGTGTGGCGGAAATAATCATGCAGGTTTTCGTCGATCCATTCCTTATCGGAAAGGATCACGCCGCCGAGGCAGCGGCCCTGGCCGTCTATGTGCTTGGTCGCGGAATAGACGACGATGTGGGCGCCGAGTTCCAGCGGCTTCTGGAAGAGCGGCGTGGCGAAGACATTGTCGACGATCAGCTTCGCACCAACCGAATTGGCGATCGCGGCCACCTTGGCGATATCCACCACCTCAAGCGTCGGATTGGTCGGGCTTTCCAGGAAAAGCGCCTTCGTGTTGGGGCGGATCGCCTGTTCCCAGTTCTCGATCTTGGAGCCGTCGATCAGTGTGAAATCGACGCCGTATTTCGGCAAAAGGGTTTCAATGACGTAGCGGCAGGAGCCGAAGAGGGCGCGGGCGGCGAGCACGTGATCGCCCGCCCTGACCTGGCACAATATGGCGGCCGCGACCGCGGCCATGCCGGAGGCGGTAGCACGCGCATCTTCCGCGCCTTCGAGCACGCACATGCGCTTTTCGAACATGTCGGTGGTCGGGTTGGCATAGCGCGAATAGATGAAGCCTGGCTCCTCGCCCTTGAAGCGCGCCTCCGCCGCTTCCGCCGAGTCATAGACAAAGCCCTGCGTCAGGAAGATCGCCTCGGATGTCTCGCCGAAGGGCGAGCGCAGCGTGCCGCCATGGACGAGTTGCGTTGCGGGGCGGAAATTGCGTGTCGTCTTCTTCGTCATCTGTCCACCTGCCAAAATTTGGCCTGCTCGGTCCGTGACCAGCCAGCCAATAAAAAACCGGCCCTGCGAAAACGCAAAAGGCCGGTCCGGGACCGCGGCCTCTTTTAGCGAATTCTTTAACGTGGCTGCAAGCCGGCCGGCCAAATCACCACGGGATAAGGATGCTTTAGTCCTCTTCTCCGCTTGCGTCAATCGCCGGGCGCGTTAAACGTTTACCGAAATTTTTGAGGCTAGGCATGACAAGACGTGAAGCGGGAATATTGGCCGACGCGGATATAGCGGCATTGTTCGAAAGCGGTGCGCTTGCCGCTCCCAAGGCGCTCGATCCGGACCAGATACAGCCGGCGAGCCTCGATTTGCGACTTGGGGCCAAGGCCTACCGCGTCCGCGCGTCCTTCATGCCTGGGCCCGGCACGCCCGTCATTGAAAAACTCGACCGGCTGAAGCTGCACGAGATCGACCTGACGGCGGGGGCGGTTCTTGAAACCGGCTGCGTCTATATCGTGCCGCTTCTGGAAGCGCTTGCGCTGCCTGCCGATCTCTCGGCTTCAGCTAATCCGAAAAGCTCCACCGGGCGGCTCGACATCTTCACCCGCGTCATCGCCGACGGGGCGCAGGAATTCGACAAGGTGCCGGCGGGCTATCACGGCCCGCTCTATCTCGAAGTCAGTCCCAGGACATTCCCCATCGTCGCGCGCACCGGCTCGCGCCTGTCGCAGATCCGTTTCCGCAAGGGCCGCGCCCAGCTCGGCGAGGACGAACTTGCCGCGCTCCATGTGGCGGAAACGCTGGTGGCATCCGAAACGCCGAATATCACCGGCGGCGGCATCGCGCTTTCCATCGATTTGACGGGCGGCAAGGACGGGCTCGTCGGCTATCGCGGCAAGCATCACACGGCGGTCATCGATGTCGACAAGCGCGCAGCGCATGATGTGCTGGATTTCTGGGAGCCGCTCTATGATCGCGGCAGTGGCGAACTGGTGCTCGACCCCGATGAATTCTATATCCTCGTCTCGCGCGAGGCGGTGCACGTGCCGCCGCTTTATGCGGCCGAGATGACCCCCTTCGATCCGCTCGTCGGCGAGTTCCGCGTCCATTATGCCGGTTTTTTCGATCCGGGCTTCGGCCACACGGCGGCCGGCGGCACGGGCAGCCGCGCGGTGCTGGAAGTGCGCAGCCATGAGGTGCCGTTCATCCTGGAGCATGGCCAGATCGTCGGGCGGTTGGTCTATGAGCACATGCTGGAACGCCCCAAAGCGCTCTACGGCGCCGATCTCGGCTCGCATTATCAGGCGCAGGGGCTGAAGCTCTCGAAACATTTTCGTTGAGAGCGCACCGAACCTTGCGTTACGCCGCTTGACAATGGCAGGGCCGTGGGGCGATCTAGACAGCGCTTAGCGTGCGCGACGCGGGTATGATGTAATGGTAGCCTGTCAGCTTCCCAAGCTGAACGCGCGGGTTCGATTCCCGCTACCCGCTCCAATTGCCGCTGCAGCAGGACCTGCATGAAACGGGATAGCAAGCCGGCCGATATGGCGGAGATCAGCGCAATCAACAGGCGCTTGAGCGTCGGCATCATCGTCCTGCCGGGGTTCACGCTCTCCGCGCTGAGCCTGTTTCTCGATCCGTTCCGCCTCGCTGCCGACGATCGCGACAAGAGCCGCCAGATTCGCTGCGCCTGGAAGATCTGTACCCTGACCGGCGATCCCGTGCTTTCGAGCTCGGGCGTTGCGGTCGAGCCGACGGCGCCGCTCGGCGCGCTCGATGAATGCGATTATCTAGTCGTGGTGGGCGGTGTGCTGCCGCATTATCGTCCCGGTCAGAACACGCTGATCGAACTGCTTAAGCGAGCCGACCGGCGCGGCAGGACTGTCATCGGCTTGTGCACGGCGGCCTTCATCGTTGCCGAGGCTGGGCTGCTGGCCGACCGCAATTGCTGCGTCAACTGGTTTCACAGGGACGATTTCATGGAGCTGTTCGACGGCTTCCTGGCCGATACGACCAGCCTTTTCCATCGAAGCGGCAGGCATTTCACCTGCGCCGGTGGGCTGGGCGCCGCATCGCTTGCCCTCTCCATCATCCAGGCGGAAATTTCCGAGGAACTGGCGCGCAAAAGCGCTTCGATCCTGATGTTCCCCTATGAGCTGCTCACTTCGGAGCAGCCGGCGCTCAGTTTCAACGGCGTCCGCTCGCCGCTGATCCGCAAGGCGATCCGCGTTTTCGAGGAGACGCTGGAAGATCCGGTGCCGATGACCGAAGTGGCCCGCCGTCTCGGAGTCTCCGCCCGCCAGATGGAGCGGACGTTTCGCAACGCAATCGGCAAAACCGCATTTCAGGTGCGGGAGGAACTGCGGGTGAAACGGGCAAAGGAGCTGCTGGCAACCACGGACATGTCGCTGCTCGATGCGGCGATCGCCAGCGGGTTCACCGATACGCGCAGCATGAATCGTTCTTTCCTCCGCCAGAAACAGAACCCGCCCAAGACCTATCGCAACAATCGAAGCTGAGATCGCCCCGGCGCTCGTCGAACGTGTTTCCGCCTTGCATACGCTGGTTTCAACGCATATCTCTGCCTTTCCAGATCAGGAGATGCGCATGTCTGACAGAATCAACCGTTTTCTCGGCGATACGCCTGCTCGCGTGATCGTGAAGCTCGTTCTCGTTTCGCTGGTCGTCGGCGTCGTCATGCATACGTTCGACTGGTCGCCCTACGACCTATTGTGGGGCGTCCGCGATTTCTTCCTGCAGCTCTGGAACATGGGTTTCTCTGCGATCGTGCGCTTCGCCGATTACCTGTTGCTTGGTGCAGCGGTCGTCATTCCCGCCTTCATTTTGCTCAGAATCATAAGCTATCGACGCTGAACATTGCTCTTTGCGCACAATGTCCGGAAGCACGATGACGATGCATGGTTCTGATTTAAGCCGGCGGAAGTTTCTGATGCTCGCTGGCGGGGCGTTGGTCTTTGCCGCCGCGCCCTCGCTGTTGTTCGCATCCGAAGCGGAGGCTGCTGAAGACCCGACGGCGCTCTTCAACGTCATCCGTAAGCAGCACGGGCTGCCGCCGGTCGATACCGATGCGAGGCTGGAACAGGCCGCGCTCTACCAGGCGAAGCGCATGGCGAGCCGCGGCAAGATCGGCCACAGCGTCGGCTGGGGCAATGGCTTCGTCGCGCGGCTGCGACAGGCCGGGATTCGCGGCCCCGCGGCGGAAAACGTTGCGGCCGGCCAGCGCAGCACGACGGAGGTCTTCGATGCCTGGATGAAATCGCCGGGCCATCGCAAGAACATGCTCGATCGGGAATTCCGCCACTACGGCCTCGCCTGGGCGACGCCCGCCGACAAGCCGCGCTATATCTATTGGGCCATGGTGCTGGGCCTTTAGCGGTTTGTCAGCAGGCTTTTGGCCTATCGGCGAAACCGCTTGGCGCTCGCCGGCGTTGGTGGCATAGGTTCTGCGATCGGAACTTGCGAGCGCTTCCTTCATGCATGGTCCCCAGGAACATAACGCTACGGCGCGCCCGCGTCCGTTCGATGTGACGCATCGCATGGTGATGGCGATCGCCATCCCCATGACGCTGGCGGCGGTGACGACACCGCTGCTCGGCGTCGTCGACACGGCGGTCATCGGCCAGTATGGCAGGGCGGAACTGATTGGCGGTCTCGCCATCGGTGCGTTGGTTTTCGATTTCCTGCTGTCGACCTTCAATTTCCTGCGCTCCGGCACCACCGGCCTCGTCGCCCAGGCGATGGGGCGGGGCGATTTGAAGGAGGAGCAGGCGGTCTTCTGGCGGGCTTTCATCATCGCCGTTGCGACCGGCCTGCTAATGCTCCTGTGCCTGCCGCTGGTCGTCAAGGGCGCAATCTGGTTCATGGACCCGGAACCGGCCATCGCCGAGGCGATGACCACCTATGTCGTGATCCGCATGGTTTCGGCACCGGTGGCGCTCATCAATTATGCCATTCTCGGCCTGGTGCTGGGACGTGGCGAAGGAGTGCTCGGCCTCGCCCTGCAATTCCTGTTGAACGGGATCAACATCGCCATGTCGATCACCCTCGGCCTCTTGCTCGGATGGGGCGTCGCCGGCGTTGCCTGGGGCACCGTGACGGGAGAGACCATCGCCGCCCTGGTCGGCATGGTCATCGTGATCAGGAAATTCCGCACCGCACCGCTGCCCGGCCGTGGCCGCATTTTCGATACAGCGGGCATGATCCGCATGTTCGCCGTCAATCGCGACATCATGATCCGCTCCATCCTGCTCCTGACGGCGTTCTCCTTCTTCACCCGTGCGAGCGCGGAACTGGGCCCGGTCGTGCTTGCCGCCAACGCCGTCCTGATGAATTTCTTTCTGGTGGCGGGCTTTTTCCTCGATGGCATCGCCGCAGCGGCGGAGCAGATTTCCGGCCGTGCGGTCGGTGCGCGCTACCGTCCGGCATTCATGCGCGGGGCAAAGCTCACCTTCTTGTGGGGCGTGTTGCTGGCTGCCTGTGTCGCCCTGTTTTTCACGGTGCTCGGCAATCCGATCGTGCGGCTCATGACCAACGCCGCCGATGTCCGCGAGGTGGCGGCCGCCTATCTGCCCTGGGCTGCACTGACGGCGCTGACCGGGCTTCTCGCCTTTCATATGGATGGGGTCTATATCGGCGCCACATGGTCTCGCGACATGCGCAATATGATGGTGCTGTCGCTCATCGCCTTCTTTGCCGTGCTTTATGCCGTAAAGCCCATGGACAACCACGGATTATGGCTTGCGATCAATTTCTTCCTGTCGATCCGCGGCGTCACGCTTCTCGCCATGCTGCCGCGCCGGCTGAGGACGGAATTTGGATATTAGGCGGGGATAGGCTTTGCCGCCCATTGCTCCATATCGCGGTCGCGCAATTCGCGGATGTTCTTCACGCCTTCGCGCTTAAGCCGCTGCGACAGATCTTTGATGATTTCGCCGGGCAGTCCCGGACCGCGATAGATCAGACCCGTATAGAGCTGGACGAGGTCAGCGCCGGCCCGGATCTTGGCAAGCGTGGTATCGGCGCTGTCGATGCCACCGACGCCGATAAGAGGCAGGTCGGGGCCGATTTTCTTGCGCATCTTGGCGAGCACGATGGTCGAACGCTCGAAGAGCGGTGAGCCGGAAAGGCCGCCGGTCTCGCCGGTATTCTTCGTGCTCTTGAGCCCCGTTCGCGACAGCGTGGTGTTGGAGATGATCAGCCCGTCGAGCGGATGCGCCTTCACCTCTGCCGCGATATCGTCCAGCCCTTCCTCCGTCAGGTCGGGGGCGATCTTCAGGAAGACGGGCCGCACGATGCTGGATTTCGCCGCCTCGTCGTCTCGAGCCTTCAGCACCTGGGCGAGCAGCTCGCGCAGGCTTTCCCGCGCCTGCAGGTCGCGCAGGCCCGGCGTATTGGGCGAGGAGATATTGGCGGTGAAATAGCTGGCGAGCGGATAAAACCGGCGGATGCCGGCGACATAATCGGCGATACGGTCAGCCGAGTCCTTGTTCGCGCCGATATTGACCCCGACGATCCCAGCCTTCTTGCTCCGACGGACAAGCCGCTCGAACGCCGCCTCATGGCCTTCATTGTTGAAGCCGAGACGGTTGATCACCGCCCGGTCCTCTATCAGCCGGAAGATGCGCGGACGCTGATTGCCGCTCTGCGGCAGCGGAGTCAGCGTGCCCACCTCGGCAAAGCCGAAGCCAAGCTTCAGGAGTTCGTCCGGGATTTCGGCATTCTTGTCATAACCCGCGGCCATGCCGAGCGGATTGGGGAAGGTGAGGCCGGCAACCGTCACGGCCAGCACCGGATCGCTGTTGCTGCCGCATGAGAATATCCCGCTCTTCAGCGCCGCGATCGAGAGCCCATGCGCCTGCTCGGGGTCAAGCGTGAAGAGGGCACGGCGGCCGAATGTCTCGAAAAGCCCGCTCATTGCTCCAGCTCCGGAAACTGGTGCGTACCATCGGGTCCGAGCGGCAGCGGCTTTGTCCAGCGCACCGCGGCAAGCGGCAGGTCGCCGTAGAGATGCGGGAACAGCGCTCCGCCGCGCGAAACCTCATATTTAAGCGCATCGCCAAGCCGCTCCGCATCAATGGCGACAAGAAGCAGATCGTCCTGGCCGGCGAAATGCTTGGCCGCCGTTTCACGCACCTGCTCGGCGGTTGAAAAATGGATGAAGCCATCGGCGATATCGACGGGCGCGCCGGTGAAGGTGCCTGCCTTTTCAGCCGCCCGCCACAATGCGCGGGGCGCGATCTTGTAGATTGTTGCCATGCCCATGCTCTAGTGGGAAACGCCGGATACGAAAAGCAAAACATCCGCCGGCGCACATGATTTTCACATATCCGACGGGATTCCGGCATAATAAGAGAAAGAAAGTCGATTGCACGGGAGTAACTGCTATGACAGCGCTGAAATCTTGCCTGCCGATGATGGCTCTGGCGGCCTTGCTGGTCGGGCCTGACGTCGCCAATTCACAGGAGGCCGGGCGCTACACTATGGAGAAGACGGACAAGGGGTATGTCCGGCTCGACACCAGGACCGGCGATGTCTCGGTTTGCGCCGAGCAGTCGGGTCAGATGGTGTGCAAAATGGCGGCCGACGACCGCCGCGCCTATGAAGACGACCTCGCCTCGCTCAATGAGCGGGTGAAGAAGCTAGAGGAGCAGGTGGCCGCCTATGGCAAGCTGCCGCCGGTGGTGCGCGACACACTCCCCTCCGAGGAGGAATTCGAGAAGACCATGAGCTATATGGAGCGCTTTTTCCGTCGCTTCATGGATATCGTGAAAAGCTTCGACGGCGGATCGGACGGAGCGAACGATCCGGTGCCGGACAGGACGTGATGGAGGGGAGTAAGGAATAGGGGAATAGGGTGGACCTCCTCGGAGGAATCAGGTTCTGTTCCCTTACTCCCTTACTCCCTTACTCCCTTACTCCCTTACTCCCTTACTCCCTTAAGCAAACCGCCGCGTCGCCTCGACCAGCTCGTGCACGATGCCGGGTTCGGTGACCGCATGGCCGGCATCTTCGACGATGTGCAGCTCGGCCTCCGGCCATACCTTCTTCAACTGCCAGGCATTGATGAACGGCGTGCACATGTCGTAGCGGCCATGCACGATCACGCCGGGGATATGGCGGATGCGCTCGACGTTGCGCAGGAGATGGTCGTCGCTGTCGAAGAAGCCGCGATTCTGGAAATAGTGACATTCGATGCGGGCGAAGGCGATGGCGTAATTGTCCTCGCCGAAGGCATTCTCGCGCTCGGGATCGGGCAGCAGTGACAGGGCGGAGCCTTCCCAGCGCGCCCATTTGCGCGCCGCCTCGATCTGCACCTTGGGATCGGGGTCGGTCAGGCGCTTGTAATAGGCGGCGATCATGTCGCCACGTTCCGCCTCTGGGATATGTTCCTGATAGGCCTCGAAACGGTCGGGATAGACGATGCTCGCGCCGTTGGAATAGAACCAGTCGATCTCGAACCGGCGGATCATGAAGATGCCGCGCAGGATGAGTTCGCTGACGCGGTCGGGATGCGTCTGTGCATAGGCGAGCGCCAGCGTAGAGCCCCATGAGCCGCCGAAGACCTGCCATTTGTCGACGCCGAGATGCTCGCGGATGCGCTCCATGTCGGCCACCAGGTCCCAGGTCGTGTTCTCGCGCAGCTCCGCATGCGGCGTCGAGCGGCCGCAGCCGCGCTGGTCGAACAGGATGATGCGATACCGCTCGGGATCGTGCAGGCGGCGCATGGCCGGGGTGATGCCGCCGCCCGGGCCCCCATGGACCATGATCACGGGCTTGCCGTCCGGGTTGCCGCATTCCTCGATATGGATGGTGTGCAGATCGGAGACGGGAAGCATCTCGTCACGGTGGGCCGAAATCTCGGGATAAAGCGTGTTAAACGTCGTCATTCGGGACCTTTTTATCGTTTTTTCAGGAAACAAAGGTGTTTCCATCATGGCCATTCCTATAGCACAATAAGGCCAGACGGCGGCAGGTCGATTTGACCGGCCTGTTTATAACGCTCTTTTCGATAGCCGGCTTGAAAAACGTAGACAAAAACAATCTAGTCGCTTCGAAGAGGGTTTGCCGCAATCTGCTGGGGAGAAGCGCGGTGCCATGGAATTGAAATTCATTATCGCGGATGATCATCCGTTGTTCCGCGGCGCATTGCGGCAGGCGCTGACCCAAAAGTCCAGGAAAGCGGATATCGTCGAGGCGGGCGATTTCGACACCGTCAAGAAGCTCATTCTTGAAGCAGGCGATATCGATCTTCTCCTGCTCGACCTCACCATGCCGGGGGTGAGCGGCCTTTCGGGTCTGGTCACGCTGAAGGCGATCCAGCCGGCTCTTCCGATCATGATCGTTTCGGCGACGGATGATCCGGCGACGATCAGGCGTGCTCTCGAACTCGGCGCTTCCGGTTTCATTTCCAAATCCGCCAGTATGGAAACCATCAACAAGGCGGTCAGCGCCGTTCTGGCCGGCGACATATGGGCGCCGCAGGAGATCGATCTGGGAAGCGAGCCCGATCCCGAGATATCGGATCTGATCAGCCGCATTCGCACGCTGACGCCGCAGCAGACCCGCGTCCTGTCGATGCTGGCCGAAGGGCTTCTCAACAAGCAGATCGCCTATGAGCTGAGCGTCTCGGAGGCGACCATCAAGGCGCACGTGTCGGCGGTCCTGCAAAAGCTCGGCGTCGACAGCCGCACGCAAGCCGTCATCCGCCTGTCGAAGATCGGCAGCGACAGCTTTCAGGCACTCAGCTGATTTTCACTACTCCGCCGCTGCTCGCGCCTGCCCATGATGGTGCGACAGGAGCGTGCGCAGCGCTGCCGGCTTCACCGGCTTGTGGAGCACTGCCACGCCATCCTCCTGAGCGCGCAGCCGCACCTCGTTGGATCGGTCCGCCGTGACGAGGACAGCCGGCACTTTCTCTTTGAAATATTCACGGGCGTAGCCGATCATGTCGAGGCCGTTTTCCCCGTTGAGATGGTAGTCGGCGAGGATGATATCTGGAGCCATGGCCGCGCCGGAGCAGAAGGCCTTGAGTTCCGCGCCGCCGCGGGCGGTTGCCACATGGCATCCCCAGCCGCCGAGCAATATCTCCATGCCGGAGAGGATGCGCTCGTCATTATCGATGCAGAGAACCGTGATCCCGTTGAGCTCGTTCGAGCGGCCGGGTCCCGGCCGCGCCTGCGAAGCCGAAGCAGGCAGGGGCTGCTGTAGGACCGGTAGGTGAACGGAGAAACGCGTCCCCTTGCCGGGCACGGAGCCGAGATTCAGCGGCAGAGCCAGCACCCTGGCAATCCGGTCGACGATGGAAAGCCCCAATCCCAGCCCCTCGGCTTCCCGAATACCTTCGTCGAGCCGGGTGAACTCGCGGAACACCGATTGCAGCTTGTTGGCCGGAATGCCGATGCCGGTATCGATCACCTGCAGGTCGACTGCGTCGCCGCGCCGCCTCACACCCAGGAGCACGCTGCCGCTGCGGCTGTATTTGATGGAGTTCGACACCAGGTTCTGCACCAGCCGGCGCAGGAGGTTGCGGTCCGTCTCCACCACGACGCTGCTCGGCACGACGCGAAGCTTCAGCCCCTTTTTCATGGCCAATGGTTCGAAATCGGTGGCGATCTGCTTCATCAGCTCGTCGAGCCGGAATACCGAGATGTGCGGCTTCAAAGCGCCCGTGTCGAGACGCGATATGTCGAGAACGGCGCCGAGAATGGCTTCGACCGATTCAAGTGATGAATCGATGTTCCGGGCAAGGCCGCTCGCCTCGGAGCGTCTCAGCCGTTCCGTCAGGGCGGAACTATAGAGGCGTGCCGCGTTGAGCGGCTGCAGGATATCGTGCCCGACCGCCGCGAGAAAGCGCGTCTTGCCCAGATTGGCCTCCTCGGCGACGGCGCGGGCCTTGGCGAGCTCGCTGTTGACATGCGTCAGCTCCACCGTGCGCTCCGACACGCGCTGTTCCAGCGTCTCATTGATCCGCTTCAGCGCATTGGCCGCCTCGACGGCGATGGTGATGTCCGTATAGGTGGCGACGATCCCGCCGTCGGGCATGGGGTTGGAGCGGATCTCGAGGATGCGACCGCTCGATTTCAGGTCGATGCGCCATGGCTGCCGGAACGTGGTGAAGTTGCGCATGATATTGGCAACATTGCCTGTCGCGATATCGCCGCGCCGGGCAAGATGCTCGATGATCTCCGAAAGCGGCGTGCCCACCTGCCCGAATTCGTCCGGCAGGTCGGTGAGCAGGCGGAACTGCCGGTTCCAGCAGGTGAGCCGGAAATCCTTGTCGAGAACCGTGATGCCCTGTTCCATCTGGTCGAGCGCGATCTGCAACAGGCCGCGGTTCTGCTGCAGCGCTTCGGAGGCATCGTCGAGAAGGCGCAGGGCGCTGCGCGTCGTACTGTCGTTGCGCTGCAGGAGAAGTGAAAGCACGAGGCGCGCGGAAGACGAGCCGACGGCGCTGCCGAGCAATTGCTCGGCATAGCGGATGACCCCCATGTCGGCGGGTGCGTTGCCCACCAGCGTCCGGTTTTCGCGCAGTTCGAAACTGTGGAACGAGCGCTCCACCCGCTCCGCGCCGAGATAGCGCGCGATCGTCGCTTTCAGTTCGTCGACGGTGACCGTCGTGCGGAAGCGTCGGAGCGTCGGCACCGCCATGATGTCACGCGGCATGAACACGGTCGCCTGGATGCGCTCGAGCGGCGTTGCATGCCTGGAGAGCGAGCCGAGGATGTAGAACAGCGTGTTTGTGGCAAGGCTCCAGATGACGCCATTGGTCAACGGGAACGCGTCCGTTCCGAAAAGCGCCTGTGGGCGGAGCGCCGCGATGCCGAACAGTCCATCGCGCAATATGGCCGCATCGGGTGGCGCCAATGTCGGCAGGAGCAGCGTATAGGCCCAGACGGCGAAGCCGGAGGTCATGCCCAGCACGGCGCCGCGCGCATTCGCGCCGCGCCAGATCAGGCCTCCGAGAAGGGCGGGGGCAAACTGGGCGATCGCCGCGAATGAGATGAGGCCGATCGAAGACAGGCGGATATCGTTCGCCGCCCCGCGATAATAAATGAAGGAGATGAAGAGGATGACGATGATCGTGGCGCGTCGCGTATAGAGGATGACGCGTGTCAGGTCCTGGCTTTCGGTATTGTTGTCATGGATGAAGTGCTTGATGAACAGCGGCAGCAGCAGGTGATTGGAGATCATGACCGAGAGCGCCACGCAGGCGACGATGACCATCGCCGTTGCCGCCGACAGCCCGCCGACGAAGGCGATCAGCGCCAGGAGATGCGAGTCGGCGGCAAGCGGCAGCGCCAGCACGTAGAGATCGGCATTGGTTCCTTCGCCGAGCGTGACGACGCCGGCAAGGGCGATCGGCAGGACGAAAAGATTGATGAGCACGAGATAGGCCGGAAAGAGCCAGATCGCAGTGCGCAGTTCCTCCTCGCTCCTGTTCTCGACGACCGCGACATGGAACTGGCGCGGCAGCATCAGGATCGCCGTCGCGCTGAGCAGGGTCTGCACGATCCAGGTGCCCACCGATGTCTGGTAGTTCAGGGCCTTTGAAGCCGCTGCATTCTGCGCCACGGCATCTGCGAGATCGAAGGGATTGCCGAAGAGGTAGAAGGTGCAGGCAAAGCCGACCGCCAGAAACGCGCAGAGCTTGATGACCGACTCGAGCGCAACGGCGAGAATGAGGCCGTCCTGATGCTCCGTGGCATCGGTATGCCGCGTGCCGAACAGAATGGCGAAGACCGCCAATACGCAGGCCACCGGCAGCGAGACATCGCTGAAGATGTAGTCGATCGGATCGAAAGACTGGCCGTAATGCGAAACCACCAGGTCGACGGTGCCGGATACGGCCTTCAACTGTAGCGCGATATAGGGCAGGGCGCCCACGGTGGCGATGCAGGTTGCGAGCGATGCGACGGCAAAACTCTTGCCGTAGCGGGCAGCAAGGAAATCGGCGATCGAGGTGATGCGCTCCGCCTTGGCAAGCCGCACGATATGGCGCACCAGCCTGTGTCCGAGCGTGAAGACCAGGATCGGGCCGATATAGATGCCGAGGAACTCCAGCCCTCGCTCGGATGCGACGCCGACCGAGCCGAAAAAGGTCCATGAGGTGCAATAGACGGCGAGGCTGAGTGCATAGACATAGGGGCGCGGCTGGCTTCCCCAGCGCTGGGCGCGTCTGTCCCCCACGCTCGCCACCCCGAAGAGCAGGAGCAGATAGAGAAACGCGATACCGATGATGCCCCAACCCTGCATGGGGTATCCAGCCTCCCACATTTATCAAGTCGTGAACGCCTGTTCTGATGCTGTTATGTGTTCACGATATGAAGCAATCACGTTCGGCTATTGCGTGCAAGATGGTATTGAAAGCCTGTCCGGGATGTTTTTTCCTTCCGCTCATCTCGTTTTCGCCTACAGCGCCGTGCGTCCGTTAGGACGCACAAAGGACGCTGTAAGTTATTGAATCTACGCTATCCAAGCTTTCTGAAAATCGATTCCGATTTTCAGGCCGATGCTGTAGAAATATTACCGGGGAGGCGGATCGAGGCTTCAGGATTTATGGAGAGGATACGGCATGCTTCAGGAATTCAAGGAATTTGCCCTTAAGGGAAATATGGTCGATCTGGCGGTCGGTGTCATAATCGGCGCCGCTTTCGGCGGTCTCGTCAATTCGATCGTCAAGGATATCATCACGCCGATCATCGGCCTCATTACCGGCGGCATCGATTTCTCCAACATGTTCGTCCAGCTCTCCGGCCAGCCGCAGCCGACGCTTAATGCCGCGCGTGAGGCGGGGGCGACCATCGCCTACGGAAATTTCCTCACGCTTCTCATCAATTTCCTCATCATCGCATGGGTGCTGTTCATGGTGATCAAGTTGATGAACAGCCTGAAAAGGAAGCAGGAAGAAGCGCCGGCGCCCGAATTGCCGCGGGACCAGGTGCTGCTTACCGAAATCCGCGATCTTCTCGCGAAACAGCAGAAGGCGTGATCTCATCACGCTGAATTGATAGGACCCAGGTCCTTGTTGTGGGCCGGTGAGGGCGATCTGCCGACGCCGACTTCCTTATGTGTTCGTCGGCGTTGACGGGATCAAGAAACATTCCAGGTCGCCTTCGATATTGTTGATCAGGCCAGGGTGGGGCTTGCGCCGGGAACCGCTTTCGGCCAAGGAGGCGAAGCCTATTTTCGGTTGTGCTTCGCCCGCCGGCCGGATCAGGTCGAGGAAACGGCGGACCGACTGGTGGAATGGATCAAAAACCTCTGATACGTAAAAAAGACGACGTCTGGGCCAAGGCGATCGCGATGGTCGTGTCGCTTGCCATCGCGTCGGTCGGCGCCGTGCTGGCGTTCTGGATCGGTCTTCCCATTCCGTTTCTTCTGGGTTCTGTCATTGCCGTAACGGCCGCATCGCTCGCCGGTATGCGGATTTATCTGCCCAACTGGCTGCGCAATGTCGTCTTCTTCCTGCTCGGGCTGCAGGCTGGGTCCGGCGTGCGGCCTGAAACGTTCGATCAACTGGCGGCATGGCCGGGCAGCTTCGTCATGCTTTTTGTCACGCTCATCCTGGTGACGGGGCTCACCTATCTGCTGCTGCGCAAGGGGTTCGGCTGGGATGGCCAGACGGCGCTGTTCTCCGCCCTGCCGGGCGCACTCTCCTTCGTCCTTGCGGCGGCGAGCGATACGCGCGCCGACATGGTCAAGATCACCATCATCCAGACCACGCGCCTGCTGCTGCTGATCGGCTTTCTCGCACCGCTGCTCGCCGTCCTCAGCAGGAATGCGCCGCATGTGGATCTCGCCGTTACCCACGAGTTGACGCTCCAATCCGCCGCCATCCTCTTCGCCGGTTGCTTGATCGGAGCCGTGATCGGCCATTACAGCCGCATACCTGGAGGCATGATGCTCGGCGCCCTGCTGGCGAGCGCGCTCCTGCATGGAACGTCGACGGTGGCCGCCAGCCTGCCGCGCAGCATTTCCGATATCGGCACGATTGTACTCGGCGTTCTGATCGGCTCGCGCATCAATGCCGGCCATCGCCGGCATATTCTGCGTTATCTGCCGGCGGCCCTTCTCGCCTTCGCCATCGGCACATCCGCCGCCTTCGCCACGGGCGCAGTCGTTTGGCTGGTCTTCGATATACATCCGGCGCAGATCGCGCTTGCCTTCGCGCCGGGCGCGCTCGAGGCGCTGACCGTCATCGCCTTCTCGCTCGGCGTCGATCCGGCCTATGTCGCCTCGCACCATGTGGCGCGCTTCATCATGATCGCCGTCACGGTGCCGTTTCTGGCGCGCTGGCTGAACAGGAAGGAAGGGAGTAAGGCAATAGGGGAGTAAGTGAACAGGGGAATATGTTCGAGCAAAACATACTCCCCTTATTCCCTTTGAACGGAGGTTATCCGCCGGCCTTCGAGACCATCAGCGGAACGACGCGGTCTGATTTCGCGACCGCCGGCACGTTATTCTCGGCGAACGGAATGCCGAGCGTGTTCCAGACCTCCAGCAGCGCGTCCCTGAGCTCGAGCACCAGCGCGTCGCTGTGGAACGGCGTCGGCGTGATGCGCAGACGTTCCGTACCGCGCGGTACGGTCGGATAGTTGATCGGCTGGATATAGATGCCATGTACGTCAAGCAGCCGGTCGCTCGCCATCTTGCAGAGCTCCGGATTGCCGACCAGGATAGGCACGATATGCGTTTCAGACGGCATGACCGGCAGGCCGGCGGCCGCCAGCACGTCCTTGGCCATCTGCGCCTGGCGCTGGTGCTGCCGGCGCTCTTCCTGCGAGGTCTTCAGGTGCCGGATCGAGGCTGTCGCCGCCGAGGCGATCGCCGGCGGCAGCGCCGTGGTGAAGATGAAGCCCGGCGCATAGGAACGCACCGCGTCGATGACCGAGCGCGAGCCGGTGATATAGCCGCCAAGCGCGCCGAATGCCTTGGCGAGCGTTCCCTCGATGATGTCGATGCGATGAGCGAGGCCATCGCGGTCGGTGATGCCGCCGCCGCGCGTCCCATACATGCCGACCGCATGCACCTCGTCAATATAGGTCATGGCGTTATATTCGTCGGCGAGATCGGCGATCCTTTCGATCGGGGCGATATCGCCATCCATCGAATAGACGGATTCGAAGACGATGATCTTGGCGCGGCTGCGTCCCGCGGCCTTCAGCAGGCTTTCGAGATGCTCGACATCATTGTGCCTGAAGATTTTCTTTTCCGCGCCTGAGCGGCGTACGCCCTCGATCATCGATGCGTGATTGAGCTCATCGGAAAGGATAAGGCAATCCGGCAGGAGCTTGCCGATAGTCGAAATGGCGGCCTCGTTGGAGACGAAACCGGAGGTGAAGACGAGACCGGCTTCCTTGCCGTGCAGATCGGCCAGTTCGGCTTCGAGTTCGACCAGCGGATGGTTGTTACCGGAGATGTTGCGCGTGCCACCGGCGCCCGATCCAAGCCGTCCCGCCGCATCGCAAAGTGCCGCGATCACGTCCGGGTGCTGGCCCATGCCGAGATAATCGTTGGAGCACCATACGGTGATTTCGCGGGCGGTTCCATTGGCGCGCCACAGCGCACGGGGGAACCGGCCCACGATTCGTTCCAGATTGGCAAAGACGCGGTAACGCTTCTCGGCGTGCAACTGGTCGATCGCATCCTCGAAAAAACGGCGATAGTCCATTAAACGCTCCTGATATGCATATTTTTCCTACCGCTTTTAACCTTTTGCGTCCATCACTGAAAGCGGAGGCAATTTGCCACGGGTCCAGGTAGGGTAACATTTATCAGGCGGGATACGTTGATCAGGCGCAAATTCTCGCGGAAATCGTTAACGGATAGTCCCGAAAATACGCAGCCGGCTGACCCCGCCATCTGGATATATGTTGAGCCTGACATGGCTGACCCGGCCCGCCAATTCGGCCGATTGGGCGATATCAGCCGCGCCGAAATCATGCACGGCATCCATGGAAAGCTTGTGCTGGGGCAGGATTTCCGACCAGAACATCGAGGATGTCACGATCATCTGCGAGAGATCACCCGCCGCATTGCCGAGATCGGCCCCATCGAGCGAGCAGCGGTCGGGGTAATTGCCCTTGTAATGGGCGGTATCGACCACGATACGCTTGATGATCCCGGGATGGCCGAGCTGCACGATCAGCCAGTCATTGCCCGGCTCGCGCCGCCGCCGCGTCTCCCATCCATCGCCCATATTGACGCCGCGTCCCGGGGCCAGCACGCGGTGCAGCGAGCCGTAATGCGCGTCGGAAAACGCCACCACCCGCCCGCCGTTCAGTGCGGAGGCAAGGTCCACCTCTTCGCCCGGCGCGACTTTCGACCAGTCGCGCCACGGCTCGCCATAGACGCGCAGCCGTGCGATGCCGCCATCGGGGTAGATATTCAGCCGCAGATGCGTCCAGACGAGGCCATTGTCGCAGGGAAAGAAATGATGGCTCGATGGCCCGAGCGCCGCCTGCGGCTGGATTTCGATCCATTCGGTCGTCTCGTCCGGGTCGCCCTCGGTCCGGCAGCCCTCGATGGAAAAGGCCGGCGGATAATTGCCGGTGAAGTGGCTGGTATCGACATCGAAGCCATAGATCACCCCCGGCACTGCCAGGCGGATGATTGCATGGTCATGACCCGGTCCGCGCTTGCGGCGGCTCTCCCATCCATCCATCCATTTGCCGTTGTCGTCATAACGGTCAGGATAGAAGATCGCCGGCGCATCGCTCAGCATCCGCTCCAGCGGTGCGAAGAATTCGTCGCTCGCCGAAAGGCCGACGGCGCCAAGCCCGGCGGAAGCGAGGTTGATGCGGTTTCGGGCGAAGGCGGGAAGATCGGTCTGTATGGTGTCGCTCATGAATGGCTCTCGCGGATACGGTTTGCAACTGCTCTAGCCCAGGGCATGCAGTTTGACCAGTATCCGCGGAGCTTTCACTTGCAGATCACATGGGCTTCCAGGACGGATCGATCGTCGTCGCCTCGGCACGCCAGAGGTCGCCATAATCGACATTCTGCCAATCCTTGAACCAGGGGCCACCGCGCGTGTAGTGCACGGCGTTGGGAAGGCCCTTTTCCGGCTTCTCGTTCCAGCCTTCCAGCCAGTTCCAGTTGATCGGCAGCGAGCCGATCTCCTCGTCCTTGGCCCATTGCATCCGGTGGAGATAGGCGCCGGTCTCTTTGTTGATCACGTCAGGCGTCAGCGTCCTGGTCGAGGGATGCTCGCAATTGAACAGCATGAAGGACGACCAGTTCTTGCGCGGATAGCTGGTCTGCACCTTGCCATCCATCTTCACGCTGTCCTTCGGTTGATAATCGTGCTGGGCGCAAAGCACGGCTTTCGACGGGTCTTGGTATTGCTTCAAGTCGGCCAGATCACCCAGAAACAGGAAATCGCAATCGCAGAACAGCGCCCAGCCCTTGTAATCGGCGAGCCATGGCGTGAAGAAGCGGGAATAGGTGAACTCGGTGGAAGCGAGCGGATCGACCTCGCGTGTATAGACGCCCCTGTCGACCAGTTCCTGCAGCTTGATCGGAATGATTTCGAGCGGGATTGACGAATGTTTCAGCGCCGAGTGTTTCGCCACCTCATAAGCGATAGGCTCACGGGAATCCCAACCGATGAATATCTTAAGCGGTTCGTGCATTCCAAATCTCCTTCTGCTAAATATACCTTCGCGCTGATGCAGCCCAATTGCGAAGAAAATTGGGTTATTCGAGCAGGGTTATGCGTCCGTTCTCGACTTTGTCCGCGACCCATTTGCGCTCATCTGCCCAGGCGTGACGTTTCCATCCCTCCCAACTGAACCCGCAGAGCCTGATGTCCCACGCCTCCCTGGGGAAATGCTGCAGGATGTACCAGATACCGAAATAGCCGGTGCTTGGAAACACTTCATGCATCTTTGCTTCGGGAAGCCCAAGCTCCTGACAGCCGGCGAGATAGAATTGGGGTGGCATGACCCGGATTTCCTTGCCGGCGGCGCCGAACTCGTCGATCGCCCGCCAGGTCCAGTCCACGCGCCGGCCCTTCAGGCGTGAAAGAATGTTCGGCTTGATGAAATATTTCTCGATGATGCGCGGGTGATAGGCCAGCATGATCTCCTTCGCCGCGACAAAGATCGGCGAATGGGGGAAATCGGGGTCATCGAGCCGCCTCTGCATGGGCTTGCTGGAATTGGCCATCATCAGAAGGTCGGTGCGCGTGCCGCTCATGCCGATCGAAGCCTTCGGTTCGTTGAACCGGAGGGCGAATTGCGCGGCATCGATTTCAGCCGAGAGATCGCGGGGCAGGGCGCCGTTTCCGACGATGACGAGTTTCTTGCGTGAGGAGGACATTTCGGGCTTTCCAGATGGGATATCCCTCGGAAACGAGGCATGAAGCCCGTTTTTAGTCCAAACGCCGAAATACTCAACGGGTAAATCGGGCCGCAACCACGGCAATACTGCCATGTGGTATGAAGGCTTCTCACCGGAATGAAGATGCCATTATGGCCGCGGCTGCTGGAAGCATTATCGCATCAGCCGATAAGAGCTTCAGGGCCGCGATCTCATGGATATCGGCATCGCATTCCCGACGCCCACCGCGTCGCACGCGACGGGCCAGGTTCTAATTGAAGCAAAACTGAACCGAAAAACCGGTTCCGATCAGGTCTCGCCTGGCTTTTTCACGCGGATATGCACGTCCTCATCGGCCAGATCAAAGCCGGAATAGTTGCGCTGGAATGCGATGATCGCGTCGTTGACGCCTTTCGAGAAATCATCGTCGCGCACTTCGATCCGGTGCCGGTACAAAATCCGGTCGCCCTTGTAGAAAACAACCTGCCCTTCCATCGGAACCTCCTTTGGATGCGTTGATCTATAAAAGTTAAGCCCAAAATCCTGCAGATCAAGCCCGGAACGTCAAAGTAGATGATGAAGGCGGGCGCCTGTCGCCTATTTCGGAAGTGCCGCACCGGGCGAGCGGGCAAGCTCCAGCCATGCCTTCGCGGCATGGGAGAGATAGGCGCCGCGCCGCCAGACCAGCGCCATGTGCCATTCCATCTGCTCATCGTCGATCGGTATGAGGCGAACGGCGGGATGCCTGCGCTGTTCGGCGATCATCCGCGGCAGGAAGCCGACGCCCATGCCGGTGGCGGCCAGCTCGACGATGAAATCGATCTGGCTGCTGCGCACGGCGATCTCGGGCGTGAAACCCCGGCGGTCGCAGGCGTCGAGGATGATCTGGTTGAGCGCAAACCCGCTCTCGAACAGGATGAAGGGAAGGGTAGTGAGGTCGCTAAGCGCCGCTGCGCTCCCGTCCGTGGCGGGATGGGAGAGGGGAAGCAGCGCGACGATCGGCTCGCGCCGCACATCCTGCCATTCGAAATCCTCGGCCACGGGAAGCAGCGAGGCGATGATTTCCAGTTCGCCGGCAAGCAGAAGCTCCTCGAGCCGCTTGCTGCCGTGCTCGATAAGGCGGATGTCGATATCGGGATGCAGGTTCCTGTAGGCGGCGAACACGGGTGCGAAGAGAATGCTGCTGCCGATCGGCGGCAGGCCCAGCCTGAGAACGCCCCGTTTCAGCCCCCGCAACTCGTTGAGCTCGGCTACGAGATCATCCCGCTCGGCGAGCATCGCCAGCGCCCGGCGATAGACGATTTCCCCCGCTGCCGTCAGCGTGTTCCTGTCGCTGCGGTCGAGAAGCACGGCGCCGAGCTCGTCTTCGAGCTGCTTGACCGCCTTGCTGACGGTGGACTGCGTGGCGTGGATGGTTTTGGCGGCCTGGGAAAAGCCTCCCTGCCTGACCACCTCCACGAATGCATGGAGTGCTCGGAAGTTCATAGCCATTCCATATCAGAATAGCTGCGATGCAATCAATTCAATTTATTCATGGCCCTTTGCCTCCTATATTGCGCCCACGGAGATCAACCACATGACAACGCACCGGCTTCTCACGCTTTCCCGCCACACGGTACATCACAGCCGCCTTTTGCAGATCGGACTTCTGTTCGGCTTCTGGCTGGTGGGCGAGGCTGTCGTGCGCGTTCTTGGTCTGCCTGTCCCCGGCGGCATCGTCGGCATGCTGCTGGTGCTGGGCCTGCTTGTCAGCGGGCGCATCAGCCTGTTCAGCATGAAGCGCGGGGCCGAGTGGTTCCTCGCGGAGATGCTCCTGTTCTTCGTGCCCGCCGTGCTTGCCGTGCTCGACCACCGCGAGTTCATCGGCCTGCTCGGGCTCAAGGTGCTGGCGGTCATCCTCGTCGGCACGCTGACGGTGATGGGCGTCACCGCACTGACGGTCGATCTCTGCTATCGCTGGACGTCTCGCCATGTGGTCGAATGATCCCATCTTCCAGACGATATTCTGGTCGCTCGCGACGATCCTCCTCTATCTCGCGGCCAAGAGCCTTTATCGGCGCTGGCCACGCTGGTGGCTGACGCCGCTGGCGGTCACGCCGGCTTTGCTGATCGCCATCGTCCTGATGCTGCACAGCGATTACCGGGTCTATATCGGCAGCACCCATTGGCTGCTGGCGCTCCTTGGGCCCGCGACCGTCGCTTTCGCTATTCCCATCTATCAGCAGCGTGCGATTATCCGCCGCCACTGGCCGGTTCTGCTCGCCGGCGTCCTGGTCGGCAGCACTACGGCGATGCTCACCGCTTGGGGCCTCGCCAGCCTGCTCGGCCTCAACGAGACATTGCGGCTGAGCCTCCTGCCGCGCTCCATGAGCACGCCCTTCGCCATGACAGTTTCGGGCGATATCGGCGGCGTGCCGTCGCTGACGGCCGTGTTCGTTGCCTTCACTGGCGTCTTCGGCGCTGCACTCGGCGAGGTGATGCTGCATTGGCTGCCCTTGCGCTCGACGCTGGCGCGCGGCGCACTCTTCGGCATGGGCGCCCATGGCGCAGGCGTCGTTAAGGCCCGTCAGATCGGCCTTGAGGAAGGCTCGATCGCCGGGCTGGTCATGGTGATGGTCGGCATGGCGAATGTGCTGGCGGCGCCGGTTCTCGCCTATCTCCTGCGATAAGGCGGGTCCTCCCGAAATGAAAACGGCCCTCGAAAGGGCCGTCTGTCTGTTCGTTCTGCCGGATGTTCAGGGGAGGATGACCGGCAGTTTCCGCTTCTGGCGCTGCTCGCAAAGCGAGCGCATGGCCCGTGCGGCCTGCGCATAGGTCGTGCCGCTTTCACCCGATTGCAACGATGCTTCCGGCACCAGATCGCGCAGGGCATCGAGCGTTCGCATCGGAATCACGTCCGTGCAGCTCCACAGGCGGCGAAACACCACGCTGATGCGCGTATGCTTGCCATTGACATCGACGGCAGGCTCATCGGCGCCTGCAATCCAGTCCTCATATGCATCCACCGCATCCTGGAATGCGTTGTGCAGATAAATCGGCGCATGACCTTCATAAAGCGGGGGGAGCAAACTCGTCATGTCTGTTTCCTCACTCTCGGTTATTGGCCTGAAGATTGCCCATGACCGTACTCAAGGCCGTCGGCGATGAGATCACAGGGTACAGGTGTTTTGTGACGGATTGCAAGAAAACATGCGTCATCCATCCAGGTGGAATGGTGGAACATTCAGCTTCAGGAGCAGAGTGGCTGCCGTTCTTGCGGAGAACGCGGGGTTTTGAGTAATTTCCGTCTGAAAATAGCGGCTTTGTGGAAGAATATTCGCATTCACTTTTTTGGCGCCGCAAGCAAGCGTCAACCTTTCCCGAGCTCGATGGAACGTTGTTTCGCCGCCTCCACCGCTTCTTCGACTAGGTTCTTCAGGCGGTTCTCGCCCATCAGCACGTCGAGCGCCGCTGCGGTCGTCCCGTTGGGGCTCGTCACCTGTTCGCGCAGTCTTGATGGGGTGTCGCTGCTGTGTGCGGCAAGCGCCCCCGCGCCATGGACGGTCTGCATGGCGAGCAGCGCCGCTGTATCCCGCTCCAGCCCGGCCGTGACGCCCGCATCCGTCAGGCATTCGATGAAATGGAAGACATAGGCCGGGCCCGAGCCGGAAACCGCCGTCACCGCATCCATCAGCCCCTCGTCGGCGATGCTGGCGACCTGACCGCTCGTTTTCAGGAGTTCGGTGACGAAGGCCATGTCCTCGTCCTTCACATTGGCGTTCCTGTAGGTCACCAGCATCCCCTTGCCGATGGCCGCGGGCGTGTTCGGCATGCAGCGGATGACGGCCGCCTTGTCGCCGAGATGTTTTTCGAAAAGCGCCACCGGAATGCCGGCGGCGACGCTGACGAACGTCGCCTCGCCGGCGAAGCGCGCATAAGCGGGAATGATTTGCGCCATCACCTGCGGCTTGACGGCGACGAGCACCATGCGCGGCTTGAGGTCGGCGGGAAGGGCGCTTGCCTCGGCAACGGCGCGGACGCCAAGCGCGCCCGCGCGTTCACGCAAAGCCTCCGCCGGCTCCACCACATGGACGTTCTCCGGCTGCAGAGCGCCGGAATCGATCCAGCCCTTCAGCATGGCGAAACCCATATTACCGCATCCGACCAGAACCACCCTGTCGCTCATCTTTCCACCTCTGACCACCGATTTCGCGCGGCACTTTGGCGAGGGTCCGGCTTGCGGTCAACTGCCTCCGCAGCTTTATTTCTCGCGTGGCGAGAGCGCCACCCGGGCGGTCATCCGCAGGCCGAAAATGGCGAGAACCAGCATCAGCCAGACCGGATCGACACGCCGGAAGAAGAAGCTCTCCAGAAAGGCGTTGAGCGTCGAGAAGGTCAGGATCATCATGAAGAAATCGGCGAGAAGCACGTTCTCGCGGTTGCGCCGGCAGCGGACATAATCGACGAGCGGCATGAGAATGATGACGATGACGGCGCAGATGAGGGCCGGAATTCCCATCGTCACCGCTATGTCCAGATAGCCGTTGTGCCCATGCACGATGCCGCGCACGTCCCAGTCGAGATAATAGGGATTGGCCGCCTCCATGACGACGGGCGTCGACCAGAAACTTTCGAAGCCGTAGCCGGTCCAGGGTCTCTCAGCGAGCTTTTCCAGCACAAACCGCCAGATCGAGGTGCGCCCGGTGAATGTCGGGTCCGAAACCAGGCTCTCGACGATCCGCGCAAAGGGTGGAAAGAGCACTGTGCCGATGGTGAAGCAGAAAAAGACGATCTGCGCCGCGAAGACGCCTGCCGCTGCCAGTGGCCGCAGGCCCAGAATGCCTGGCAGGGCCACCATGAGCGCGACCAGCGGCACGAGCGCGGTCGAGGTCTTCGATCCGGTCTGGGTGACGAAGACGAGCGCGCCAATGGCAACGAGCGCGCCCGAGATGAACCATCGCCGCCGCATCAGATAGATACCGGCGAAGAAGAACGCCGCCATCACCGGAGCGGCGACGTTCTTGTGCGAAAAGACGCCGCGCCAGAGATAGGAATTCTGCGGCTCCAGCGCGTCATAGCCGTGCGTCGCGAGATCGGGCACGAGCACCAGCCCGGCATAGGAAAGCATCAGCACCAGCGCCGCCGAGACGGTCAGCGTCATCGAGAAGCCGTCACCATCGCGCGGCAGGCACAGGACCGAGATGACGCAGATCATGCCGATCATGGTGAATATGACGGCGCGCAACGCCGCCTGAGGGTCTGGCGAGACGCGTGATGACAGCACCACGAAACCGAGCATCAGGAGCCAGAGCGGGCTCGCCATCGCGGCGATGGTGCGCGGCTTCGCCAGCATCAGCACCGAAAGGATGGCCAGACCGCCGAGCCCGCCGAAGCCGAGCTGGTTGATCAGGTCGCCACCCTCGCCCTCCGTTCCACCGGCGGGCTGATAGGGCCGGAAGGAGATCAGAAGAACCGACAGGATCAGCGTCGCCAGCACGATCGCCGCCATCCGCATCGAAATGGCGGGCCGTGCGCGGCTGTCAGTTCTTCTCAGGCTGGCGGTATTGCTCATTGGCATATCCGAATTCGGCCAGAACGCGGCCGAGACCCACATGGATATAGTAAAGACCGGAGGAGGGCGACCCGGATTTCAGCGTTTTGGCAATGGCCTTGAAGGGCGAGAAGGCGAGCAGCGCCAGGCTCTTGGCGACGACGCGGGGTTTGCCCAAAGGTTCGTCGGCGCGCTTGCGCTTTTCGACGAGGGTCGAGATCACGCCGTTGCGCAGGCCGCGCGCCCGAATCCAGTCGCGCTCCAGCCGGCGGCTCGGGATGGTTTCGCGGATCGGCGCTTCCGCGCACCAGGCGACCTTGAAACCCTTCTGGATGCTCCGGCTGATGAAATCGGAATCGCCGCCCCCCATGAAATTGAACATGAGGTCAAGGAAGGGGTAGGGCATCGCCTCCAGCACCCGCCGCGAGACGAGCAGATTGCCGGAGGAATAGACCACCGGCACGGGGCCGCTCTGCTCATAGGGCGCGGCGAAGACGGGATGCTTTGCCCATTTCTGCTGCTCCGGCCGTTCGAACACCGGTATCTGCGGCCCGCCGACGATATCGGCGGCGTAGGTCTCCCGTGCCCGGCACATGTTTTCGAGCCAGTGCGGATCGGCGATCTCGTCGTCGTCTATCACGAGAAGCGAGGCGAAGTGCTTGAACTGTGTGAGCGCGGTCAGCCAGCCGGCATTGTAGGCGTTGCAATTGCCCCGATCATGCGCGACGAGCAGGATGCCTTTGAACGTGCCGTCCTCGAAGAGCGGACGGACGGCCTTCGCCCCTTCCTGCCCCTCGGCATCGTTCTCCATGACGATGATGGCGAAGCGGCGTTCGGTCATCTGCGCCTTGACGGATTGGAGCGTCCTGATGAGATGCTCCGGGCGCCGGAAGGTCGGTATCGTCACGACCACCTCGATCGCGTCGGGGCGCAATTGCGGCGACTGGGCAAGGATGGTGATATTATCGGGCAGTCGCTGCTTCATTCCGGTGGTTCCAATGGGCAGTCCATGCTTAGCGCTGCGATCTTAGAGTTCGATTAACGGCGGCGCGAGCCGGCAACACGCCATATCGATTAATCAAGCCTTCATTTCGCCCGCTTATGCTCCCATGGCAGGCAATTGCCTGTCTTGCATTTCGACTTCCAGTAGGGCCGATGCACCTCTTATTCGTCACGTCGCTTGTTCCCGATGGTGAGCCGACCACCGGTTACGAGATCGCCAATGCGGCGATCATTGACGGCCTTCGCCGGGCCGGCGCACGCGTGACGGTATTGGGCTTCACCTGGCCGGGCAAGCAGCCTTCAGATCCGGAAAATACGATCCTCCTGGGCGAGGTGGATGTGCGCACTGATACCGCCGGGCTAGCGCAAAAGCTCCTGTGGTTGCGCCGGGCGGTCGCCGCGGGGCTAACCGTCTCTTCAGTCAAATTGCGTGTGATACCGGAAGCCAGGTTGCGCGCGGCAATCGCCTCGGCCGGACCGTTCGATGCCTATGTCCTGAATGGCGTGCCGCTTGCCGGCGCCTTCGAGCATGTTTTCCGCGACAAGCCGTCGATCTTCGTGGCCCATAACGTCGAATACCGCTCGGCGCAGGAAAACGCGGCTGCGGCCGGAAGCCTTGTCCAGAAAGCGCTCTTCGCGCGCGAGGCGCGGCTCCTTCGCGGGCTGGAAGCCCGGCTCTGCGACCGGGCGGATTTCGTCTATACCCTGGCGGAGGACGACGGCAAAACCTTCGGTCTTCCGCCGGAGCGCTTTGCGGCACTGCCGCTGGTGACGCGCAAGGAGATAAGGCCGCGACCTTTGCTCCCCGTCGCCCATGATCTCGGCCTGATCGGCACCTGGACCTGGGCTCCGAACCGCATCGGCCTGGAATGGTTTCTGCGTGAGGTCAAGCCGTTGCTCGATCCCGGCATCGGCATCGCCGTCGCGGGCGGCACGCCCGCCGATCTGCGCTCAGCATGGCCGGGCGTGGCCTTCGCAGGCAGGGTGCCTGATGCCACGGCCTTCGTCGAAAGCTCGGCGGTCATACCGCTGGTCAGCCGCGCCGGCACCGGCGTCCAGTTGAAGACCATCGAGACATTCGAACTGGGCATGCCAAGCGTGGCGACATCGCGCTCGGTGCGCGGCATTGCATCGCTGCCGGCCAATTGCGTCGTGGCCGACGAGCCCGTCGCATTCGCCGCCGCCGTCAGCGCCATGATCGCCGGCGTGCGAAATGGCGATCGCCAGCGGCTCGACGGCAGGGCCTTCCATGCCAGCCAGTTGCAGAAGCTCGACGCCGCCATCCGCCGCGGGCTGGACCGTCTGGCATCGGGAAAGCGGAAGGTCGCCGGATGACGCCGGATAAAAGGAAGCCTGTTGCCGGCGGATCGAGCCGCCGCATGACGCCCGGATTGGCGCCGGCGTATGACGTGCTCGGCATTCCCGTTGCCGCGCTCGGCTGGCAGGAAGCGCTTGATCTCGTTGCCGGCCGCATCAAACGAGGCGAATTTCTGCGCGTCGCCTGGCTCAACGCGCATTGCGCCAATATCGCCTGGCAGACGCCGCGCTATCGCGCCGCGCTGAACGATTTTCTCGTCCTGCCCGACGGGCTGGGCGTCGATCTGGCTGCCTCCCTCTGGCACGGCAAGAAATTTCCGGCCAATCTCAACGGCACCGATTTCACGCCCGCCCTCATCAGGCATATCAAGACGCCGCTGCGCATCGGCCTTCTCGGCGCCCGGCCTGAGGTGACGGAGAAGGCAGTCACCTTTTTTGCGGGCCTCGCGCCGCAGCACGAGGTCAGGATGATCTCCGACGGTTACTTTGTGCCTGAACAGGAGGAGGGTATCCTGAAGAAGCTCGCTGATTTTCATCCGGATATCCTGCTGGTTGCCATGGGCGTGCCGCGCCAGGAGCTCTTTATCGCCGACAAGCTGACGAAGCATCACTGCACGGCCGCCTTCGCCGTTGGCGCTCTGTTCGATCTTCAGACCGGCACCGTCCCGCGTGCGCCTCTCTGGATACGGAAGTTGCGCGTTGAGTGGCTTTATCGCCTCTGGCAGGAGCCGGGCCGTCTCTGGCGCCGCTATATCATCGGCAATTTCCTGTTTGTCACCCGCCTCGTCTGGGCGCGGATATCCAGGCGAACCACTACGTCCACCAATTCCAATATTGACGGCGAAGCATGAAGACCGCCATTGCCACCGCGAGCTATGCCGGTGATTTCGAGCGCTGCAAGCTGCTCTGCGAGACGCTCGATGCTCATGTCACAGGCTTCACCAAGCACTATCTCCTCGTTGAAAGTGGCGATGTCGGTCTTTTCCGGCAGCTGGAAAATGCGCATCGCGTGGTCGTGGACGAGCGCGATCTTCTGCCCGCATGGCTGAAGGCGTGGCCGGATCCTTTGACCCGCGGCAGGCGCCGCATCTGGTTTTCGCCACGTATCCTCCCCTTGCGGGGCTGGCATGTGCAGCAGATGCGGCGCATCGCGCTTGCCGCCCATATCGATGACGATGCAATCTTCTATGCCGATTCCGATGTGGCCTTTCTTCGCTCCTTCGATGTTGGAACGCTCTGGCGGGGCGAAGACCTGAGGCTGCTGCGCCATGAGGATGCGCTGTTGCGGCCTGTACCGGGCGATCAGCTGATGTGGTCGGCCAATGCGGGGGCGTTGCTCGGCATCGATCCCGCGCGGAAATCGCCGCATGACTATATCGGCACGCTGATCGCCTGGCGGCGCGATGCGCTTATCTCCATGTGCAAGCGCATCGAGGCTGTCCATCATAGCCATTGGGTCGAGGTGATGGGCCGTGTCAGGCGCTTCTCCGAATGCATGATCTATGGCCGCTATGCCGACGAGATACTGGATGGCAGGGGCCATTTCCACGATGGCAAGGATCTGTGCCGGGTCTTTTGGTTCGCGCCGGCGCCGACCGATGAGGAATTCCGCGCTTTCGTGGCCGAGATGAAGCCGGAGCAGGTGGCGATCGGAATGCAGTCCTTCATCGGCGTCGATACGGATCACATCCGCAGGCTGATCGGCTGCTAACTAAACACGTTTTGCCGGCAGCCGCAGGCCGCGATAAGTCAGCACCAGTGACAGAAGATAGAGCGCCGCGAAGACCGCGTTCAGCCAGACAACCCAGGCATCGTCGGCGCCGAAATGGGTGAAGAGGGGCCAGACGAGCAGCGCCTTCGCGCCCGCCAGGATAGCAAGGTTCAGCGTGCGCAGGCCGGATTGGCCGCGCGCATAGAGCAGCTCCGCCTGATATTCGACGAGGTTGCGGAAACCGGGCACGAGAATGACCAGCGGCAGGAGCGCCACGACGCCGGCGACATTCGAGCCGAGTGCATGCGGAAAGAAATAGAGGAACAGCGCCAGGCCGGCGAGGGCGGCGGTCGAGACGAGGAACACGCCGCCCTCAAGCCCGGCCTTTATCTTCAGCGAGCGCAGCATGTCGGGCGTGCGCATCAGCTTCTGCACGAGCATCATGTTGAACGAGCGGATCGGCAGGGCGGTCAGGTCGACGAGCCGCATCAGGATGGCGTAGATGCCGGCGATGCGTGGTCCGCCGATCGAGAGCACCAGAAGCTTGTCGAGCTCCATCTGGACATAGAACAGGATTTCGGCGCCGGCCACAGCCAGCGCATCGGCGATGCGGCGCTTGTAGAGCGCCGGCACGAAGCGCAGCCGCACGCGCGGGTAGAACCACAGCGCGACGAGCAGCGAGACGCCGTTGGCGGCGAGATACCACCATGCCCAGTGGGCGAGGTCACTATGCGCCGAAAAGGCGAAGAGGACGGCCGCCACCGCCCGCGTCACCGTGCCGAAGATGACGAGAACAGCCGCCTTGCCGAAACGGTTGAGGCCGTTATTGACGATGATGATGACCTCGGCCGAGCGCCAGAAGAGCGCTTCCGCCACGATGATCAGCGCAAAGACGCTGAAAGTCACATCGCGGCCGAAGAAGATTGCATGCACCGCCCATGCCGCGATGGCGAGGAAGGGCAGGGAGAGCGCGATAGCCGCGAGATAGCCGCCTGTATAGGCGCCGATCAGCTGCGGCTTGACGGTGGCGATGCGGTAGAGCGGCGATACGAAGCCGAACGATACGAGCCGCGAGAGAACAACGCCGGTGGCGGAGGCGGTCGCGAAAACGCCGAAATCGGCGATGGAGAGCGTGTTGGCGAGCGCCACGAAATAGGCAAGCGAGACGATGACCCGCCCCGCCGATCCGCTGATGACAGAGAAATAGTCGCGGATGAGACCGGCTTGCTGTTTCAACTGGCTTAAGATCAAGGAGACGTCCCGCTGCTGGCCCCGCTTCTCGCAGAGAATGACCGCCGCTCAATCTAGCGACAAAAGTTTAACACCCTGTATGGACCCGCAAAGTCAAGAGCGGCGTGTCCGGCCAAGGCCGCAGGAATAATCCTTATCCGCCGTATTTTTTAACGATTTCTTTTCCATGCAAATTTAGTTTGGCTTAACCAAAGGCGGCGTTGCGTTTCGAGGATGGGCAATAGCGGATGAACGGTCCGGAAGACGAACATAAGAAGCGGGCAGCGCGGCCGCTTCTGTCGTTTGCAGGCAAGCCCGATCCGGAAGGACCGAGGGAAGGCCGTCGTCCGCCTGTCGCCCATACACTCTGGGATGACGAGGCAGAGCGTCATCGCCTCGCCCATGCAAGGCGCATGGCGGAACGCGAGCGCCACATTGCCGAGACCGAACCCGAACCCGAGCCGCCTGTTCTGGAAGACACCCTCCGCAACGCGGATACCGCCCGAAGCGATCAGGAAGCGCGCATCCGCGAGGAGATGGCCGCCGTCGAGGCCGAATTGCGCGCAAGGCTCCAGTCGGGCGAGGACAATCCTCCGCCACCGCCACCACCGCCCGCAACAGCCGCATATCATGCCGAGGAAACGCCTGCCGGTTACAGCCATGCCGAACCCGCCGGTAACGATCGAGTTCCGGACGGCGAATACCGTGACGAGGAATGGAAGCCGCTCGTCGATCCGCGCGCGGTCTTCGGTTCTGTTCGCCGCTCCAGAAACCTCATTCTGGCGACGACGGTTCTTGGCTTGGCGCTGGGCGTCGCCTATGCGCTCTCGGTTTCCAAGACATATGTGTCGACTGCCGATATTCTGGTCGATCCCCGCGACATCAAGGTGGTCCAGAGCGATCTGACGCCGGGCCAGCTGCCGACCGATGCTTCGCTTGCCATTGCCGAAAGTCAGGCGCGCCTTGTCGATTCCAGTAGCGTGCTGACCAAAGTCATCGATCGCGCGGGACTTCTCCAGGATCCCGAATTCAACGGCACGCTGAAGCCCAGCGGCATCGCGGGCTTCTTCGCCTCGATCAGAAACGTGGTATCGGGTGATGGTACGGAAGACGCGACGACGCTTGAAACCAGGGTCCTCAACAATCTCCGCAAGAGCCTGACCATTTCCCGCGATGCCAAGAGCTTCATCTTCTCGATCTCGGTAAAGACGCGCGATCCGGAAAAGTCGGCCTATATCGCCAATACGATCGGCGATGTCTTCCAGCAGCAGCTGGGCTCGATCCAGTCCGATGCGGCCAAGCGCACCACTGATACCTTGTCCGCCCGTCTTGCCGATCTGCGGGCCGGCGTCGAGAAAGCCGAAAGCGCGGTGGCGAAGTTCAAGGCTGATCATGATCTGGTCAACATCGAGGGAAAGCTCATCACCGATGACGATATCGCCAACCTCAACAACCAGCTGAGCGCCGCGCGCGCCGAGACGATCCGGCTGAACGCCCGTGCGGAATCTCTCAAGGGCATGACGGCGGAAAGCCTTTTCACCAGCGGTCTGCCCGAAGGGCTGCGCTCCGGCGCCATCACCGCGCTGCGCTCGCAATACGCCGCCGCCAGGCAGCAGGCGGATGGGCTGGCGACCAAGCTGGGCCCCCGCCACCCGCAGTTGATCCAGCTCCAGTCTGAGGCCGAGGGTCTACGTCGCGAAATCGAGGCGGAGCTCAACCGCATCCGCACTTCGATCCAGGTCGATCTCAGGCGTTCCGTGCAGCAGGAGCAGGATCTGGCGGCGCGCCTGGCGCAGTTGAAGGTCCAGCACGCCGGCAACAATGAGGAGCTGGTCAAGCTGCGGGAGCTGGAGCGCGAGGCGAGCGCCAAGCGCTCGGTCTATGAGGCCTTTCTGTTGCGCACGCGCGAAACCGGCGAGCAGGAGGGCATCAATACGGCCAATGTCCGCGTGATTTCGGCGGCGCGCCCGGCGCTGGAATCGGCCGGTCCGTCGCGCCGCAACATCGTGCTGGCGGGTTTGCTGCTCGGCCTTTTCGCCGGTCTTGGCATCGCCGTCATGCGCGGCATCTATGCGAGCCTTGTCGGCACCCCGGCCGCGCCGGTCTACGCCCCCGCATCCCGACGTCCCGATTTCGATCCACAGCCGCCCGCGCCGATGGGCGGCGGCAACACACCACGCCGTTCGTCAGCGCCGGAGCGCGAAATGCAATCCGAACAGGGAGAAACCCGCCTTGCGGCGGCGGTGCGGCGGGCCCGAGAAGGCCGCGCCGAAGACGAGACGGAGGTGCCTAACGCCTATGATGTCTCGGAAGACATCGCCACCCCGGACGAAGACCGGCTGATACCGTTCCCGCATCAGCGGCGCAGCGAAATCGACGAAATCCGCGAGGCAATCGCGGATATCCGTCACGCCATGGCGCGTTATCGCCGCTGAGGCGCTTCTTTAATCCTGGAAGTCGCTTTTGGTTATTGTCATGCAGGCGTCACCCCGTTATGCGCTGCATGATGACGGCCAACCACGGGAGCTCTGAATGACGCAGGTGATTGACGGCAAGCTTGTTGCCGGGGACGTTGTAAGCCAGGTGAAGCAGGCGACGTCGAAGCTCGTCGCCGAAACGGGCGTCACTCCCGGCCTCGCCGTGATCATCGTCGGCGACGATCCGGCCAGTCATGTCTATGTCAATTCCAAAAGCCGGATGGCGAAGGAATGCGGGTTCAAATCCGTTCAGCACACCTTGCCCGCCGAGACGACGCAGGAAGAGCTGGAGGCGCTCGTCGCTTCGCTGAATGAAGACCCCTCGATTCACGGCATTCTTGTCCAGTTGCCGCTGCCGAAGCATCTGAAATCCGAACCGGTCATCCAGTCGATCTTGCCGCAAAAGGATGTCGACGGCCTCCATGTGGTTAATGCCGGCAAGCTCGCCACGGGCGATCTGGAGACGGGTCTGGTGTCCTGCACCCCGGCAGGCGCCATGGTGTTTGTCCGCCGCATCCATGGCGAAGATCTCTCGGGCCTGAACGCAGTGGTCATCGGCCGCTCGAACCTCTTTGGCAAGCCGATGGCGCAATTGCTGCTGAATGCCAATGCGACGGTGACCATTGCTCACAGCCGCACCAAGGATCTCCCCATCCTCTGCCGCACCGCTGATATTCTGGTGGCCGCCGTCGGACGCACGCAGATGGTCAAGGGCGATTGGGTGAAGCCGGGCGCGACGGTCATCGATGTCGGCATCAACCGCATCGCGGCGCCCGAGAAGGGCGAGGGCAAGACGCGCCTCGTCGGCGATGTGGATTATGCCGAGGCCGAGAAGGTTGCCGGGGCGATAACGCCGGTTCCAGGCGGCGTCGGCCCGATGACCATCGCCATGCTGATGGCCAACACCGCCAAATCAGCCTATCGAGCCGCGGGGAAGGCAGCGCCGAGGTTTTAGGCCCTCTTCCCCGTCATTCTCGGGCTTGTCCCGAGAATCTACTGCCGGTAGAGGCTGATCTTTTCACTGGTGCCGCAGGGACAAGTCTCTGCCGGCTCTCACTTATTTTCTTACGGCAGATCCTCGGGACAAGCCCGAGGATGACGACGGAAGGCCCCTAAAACACCGATGCCCCCTGATCCGCCCGCCCGGCAAACTGGCGGAAGGCGGCGAAGAGTTCCCGTCCCGTGCCGAACTGGTTGCCCGAAAGATCGACCTTGTCCATCTCGCGGCCCGCCAGTTCCGCCGCGCTGATCAGCACTTCCAGCGTCCCCGCCCTCGCATCGAGCCGCACGATATCGCCGTCCCTGATCTTGCCGATTGGTCCGCCGTCGAGTGCCTCCGGTGTCACATGGATGGCTGACGGCACCTTGCCCGAGGCGCCCGACATGCGCCCGTCGGTGACGAGCGCGACGCGATGGCCGCGGTCCTGCAGGATGCCGAGCACTGTCGTCAGTTTGTGCAGTTCCGGCATGCCGTTCGCCTTCGGCCCCTGGAAACGGATGATGGCGATAAAATCGCGATCAAGCTTGCCCGCCTTGAAGGCCTCATGCAGCGCGGCCTGGCTGTCGAAGACAAGGGCAGGGGCCTCGACGACATGCCGCTCCGGCTTGACTGCGGAAATCTTGATGATGGCGTTGCCGATATTCCCGGTCAGCACCCGGATGCCACCCGTCGGCTGGAAGGCCTGGGTCGCGGGCGCGAGCACCTTTTCGTCGCCGCTCTTTTCCGGTGCGGGCTGCCGTGCCACGTTGCCCGCATCGTCCAGCATCGGCTCGATGGCATAGGGACGCAGCCCTTCGCCCCAGACGGTGCGCACATCCTCATGCAGCAGTCCGGCGTCGAGCAGCTCACGGATCAGGAAGCCCATGCCACCCGCCGCGTGGAAGTGGTTCACGTCGGCAAGGCCGTTCGGGTAGACGCGCGCCAGCAGCGGCACCAGATCGGAAATTTCCGCGATATCGCGCCAGGTAAGCGCGATTCCCGCCGCGGCCGCCATGGCGATCAGGTGAATGGTGTGGTTGGTTGAGCCGCCGGTGGCGTTGAGGCCGACGACGCCGTTGACGATGGAGCGCTCGTCGATCATCTCGCCGACAGGCGTATATTCATTGCCGAGCGCGGTGATGGCGAGTGCGCGCTTCGCCGCCTCCTTGGTCAGCGCGTCGCGCAGCGGTGTGCCCGGATTGATGAAGGAAGCGCCGGGCAGATGCAGGCCCATGATCTCCATCAGCATCTGGTTGGAATTGGCCGTGCCATAGAAGGTGCAGGTTCCCGGCCCATGATAGGATTTCGACTCCGCTTCCAGCAGTTCGGCGCGGCCCACCTTTCCCTCGGCATAAAGCTGGCGGATGCGCGCTTTCTCGTCATTGGGGAGCCCGGTGGTCATCGGTCCCGCCGGGATGAAGACGGCTGGGAGATGGCCGAAGGTCAGCGCGCCGATCATCAGGCCCGGCACAATCTTGTCGCAGACGCCGAGATAGACGGCGGCGTCGAACATGTCATGCGAAAGGCCAACGGCGGTCGCCATCGCGATCACGTCGCGCGAGAAGAGCGACAGCTCCATGCCCGCGAAGCCTTGGGTCACGCCATCGCACATGGCGGGCACACCGCTCGCCACTTGCGCCACACCGCCCGCCTCCCGCGCCGCCTGCTTGATCAACTGCGGGAAGGTCTCGTAAGGCTGGTGAGCCGACAGCATGTCGTTATAGGAGGTGATGATGCCGAGATTGGGCACCACGTCACCGGCCAGATCCGCCTTCTCAGCCGGGCCGCAGGCGGCGAAACCATGGGCGAGGTTGCCGCAGCCGAGCAGCGAGCGCTTCGGCTTGTTGGAAGCTGCCTGCCGCACGCGCTCCAGATATGCTTCACGCGTGGGCTTCGAGCGTTCGCGAATGCGGTCGGTGATTTCGAGAATTCGCTTGTCGGCGGACATTGTACTCTCCAAGAGCGGTTCGCTTCTTACCTTCCCCCATCAAGGGAAGGTGGCGCATCATCAAGCCCGGAACACATGCACGGGCGTCTGTGCATGGTTGAAGACGGCGCGGATCGGCATTTCCGTTTCCTCTCCCCCTTCCAGGGCGCGGGCGAGCACTTCCCGTTTGGCTTCGCCCTCGATGTGCAGGACGATGAAACGGGCTTCCGCGATCACCGGCAGTGTCAGCGTCAGGCGCGGTTCGCCGGCGCCTTCGGCCAGCATCGGCAGGACCAGCGCCTTGCCTTGCGCGTCGATCGCCTGATCGAGCCGGTCCCCGTCGGGAAAGAACGATGCCGTGTGCCCATCCGTTCCCATGCCGAGAATGACGACGTCGAACGGCCGGGGAAGCGCGTCGATGCGGTTCGCCGCCGCAATCGCGGCCGTTTCGGCTACCAGCGCCGGATTGTAGAGGCCGATGAATTTCGCCTTGCCGGCATTGTCCTTCAACAGATGCGTATGGACCAGCCGCTCGTTGGAGCGGCCGTTTTCGGGCGGTACGAAACGTTCGTCCACCAGCGTCACCGTCACGCAAGCCCAGTCGACATCGTGCTGCGACAGGGCCTCGAACAGCTGGACCGGCGTCGTGCCGCCGGAAACGGCGAGCACCGCCTGTCCGTTCGCGCGAACGGCTTCCGACAGCCGCGCCGCAATCTGCGAGGCGAGTGCAGCCGCCAGATCGGCGCCGCTCGCGAAGTCATGCCATTCAATCGCCATCGTCACCTTGTCCATGCTCACAGGCTGTCGTGCCATGTGCGGCCGTCGCGCTCGATGAGCGCGATCGCCCCCGATGGCCCCCATGTGCCCGCGGTATAGCCCTGCGCCTGCTGGCCGGTTTCCTCCCAGCCCTGGAGCATCGGGTCGATCCAGCGCCACGCCGCTTCCACTTCGTCGCGGCGCATGAACAGCGTCTGGTTGCCGCGCACCACGTCCATGATGAGCCGCTCATAGGCATCCGGGTTGCGCTCCTGGAAGGACTGGGCAAAGCTCATGTCCAGCGGCACGTGGCGCAGGCGCATGCCGCCCGGGCCGGGATCCTTGATCATCAGCCATTGCTTGACGCCCTCGTCCGGCTGCAGGCGGATGACGAGCTGATTGGCGATGACGCGTCCGGCACCCTCGCCGAAGATCGAATGCGGGATCGGCTTGAAGGTCACCACGATCTCGGAAACGCGTGTGGCAAGCCTTTTTCCCGTGCGCAGGTAGAAGGGGACGCCCGCCCAGCGCCAATTGGCGATTTCCGTCTTGATGGCGACGAAGGTCTCGGTATTGCTCGCCTGTCCCTCCAGTTCCTCGATATAGCCCTTGACCGGGCCGCCCGCCGAAGCGCCGGCCCGGTATTGGCCGCGCACCGTGAGTTCCTCGACATTCTGGCTGGTGATCGGGCTCAGCGAGCGCAGGACTTTCAGTTTTTCGTCGCGCACGCTGTCGGCGTCCATCGAGGGCGGCGCTTCCATCGCGACAAGGCAGAGAAGCTGAAGCATGTGGTTCTGGACCATGTCGCGCAGCGCGCCGGCCTTGTCGTAGTAACCGGCGCGGCCCTCCAGCCCGACCGCTTCCGCCACCGTGATCTGCACATGGTCGACATGGGCGGAGTTCCACAAGGGCTCATAAAGCGCGTTGGCGAAGCGCAGCACCATCAGGTTCTGCACCGTCTCCTTGCCGAGATAATGATCGATGCGGAAGATCTGATCCTCGCGAAAGACCTTGCCGATGATATCATTGAGCGCCATCGCCGATTTCAGGTCGCGCCCGATCGGCTTCTCCACGATGATGCGCGTATCCGGCGTGATCAGGCCGTTGGCATCGAGATGGCTGGCGATATCGCCGAAAAGCGAGGGGCTGACGGCCAGATAGAAGGCGCGGATCTTCTCGGGCTTTTCCTCGATGAGCTTTTTCAGCGCTCCCCAGCCGCTTTCGGCCTTCACGTCCACTGCGACATAGGAGAGGCGCGCGAGGAAGATTTCGACCTCCTTCTTGTCGATCTCCTCCGCCTTGACGTGCTCCTTGATGGCCGCGCGGGCAAAGGCCCGGTATTCTTCATCGGTCATGGGGGAGCGTGAAGCGCCGATGATGCGTGTCGGATCGCTCAGCTGCCCCGCGCGCTGGCGCTGGTAGAGCGCGGGGATCAGCTTGCGTTCCGCAAGGTCGCCGGTGCCGCCGAAGACGACGCAGTCGAAGGGCGCTACCGGTATGGTCTGGCTGGTCATGAGCTAGTCTCTTCCATTGATGGGCGGGAAGCCCGAGGATGCTCCATCTCAGGAGCGGGGTATAATCTAATCGATTTAAATACGCCAGTATCATTTCGGTGATCGTGGCTGTATGACGCGGGTGGATGGGGCATTGGATAAAATAACCTTCTCCGACGCATGACAAATCGCCCCCGTGAGCATATCTGGCAGGTTACGAAGACTTGAGGTGATTTCAAGGGATGCAAGAAATTAAGGAAACACGTATGGGACGTTTGAATGGCAAGGTCGCCATCATCACCGGCGCAGGCTCCGGTTTCGGTGCGGGCATCGCGAAGCGCTTCGCCGAGGAAGGGGCCAAAGTCGTTCTGGCCGATATCAATCTCAAGCGGGCGAACGGCATTGCGGGCGCGATCGGCGATACGGCCATTGCCGTGCAGGCCGATGTCTCGCGCAAGGAGGATATCGACGGCCTGGTCGCATCGGCGATGGATCGCTTCGGCCGCATCGACATCATGGTCAACAATGCCGGGTTTACCCATCGCAACATGCCGCTCACCGAGGTGAGCGAGGACAATTTCGATCTGATCTTCGCCGTCAACATGAAGGCGCTTTATTTTTCCGCCCTCGCCGTCGTTCCGATCATGGAAGGGCAGGGCGGTGGCTCGATCATCAACACGGCGTCGACGACGGCGCTGCGGCCGCGCGAGGGGCTTGCCTGGTACAATGCCTCCAAGGGCTGGGTGCTGAGCGCGACGAAATCGATGGCGCTGGAACTCGCGGCGAAGAATATCCGCGCCAATTGCCTCTGCCCCGTCGAGGGCGATACCGAGATGCTGAAGCTTTTTCTCGAAGAGGATACGCCGGAGCGGCGAACGGCCCTGAAGGAATCGATCCCGCTCGGGCGTTTTTCCACGCCGCTCGATATCGCCAATGCCGCGCTCTGGCTTGCTTCGGATGAGGCGTCCTTCGTCACCGGGACGGCGCTGGAAGTGGATGGCGGCTACAGCGTCTAAATCCTGTCGACCAGCGCATACCAGGAGAGCGCCAGGAAAAGCAGCGGCGCGCGCAAGCTGCGCCCACCGGGGAAGGGCGGGATGTTGAGATCCTCAAAGAGCTTCAGCCGCTCGCGGTTGCCGGCGACCGTTTCCGCATAGAGCTTGCCCATGAAATGGGCGAGCATCACGCCATGGCCGGAATAGCCGCCGGCCGAGATGACATTGGGCATCACTTCCCGCACGAAGGGCTTGCGCGGCAGGGTGATGCCGACGGAGCCGCCCCATGCATGGGTGATCTCGATATCGGCGAGCGCGGGATAGATCTCGGCGACCTGCCGGCGGATATGGCTGCTGATATCGCGCGGGTTGTCGGCGGTATAGGCCTCCCGCCCGCCGAACAGGAGCCGCCCGTCGGCCGAGCGGCGAAAATAGCGAACCACGAAACGTGAATCGTCGACGGATTCGCCGCCCGGCAGCACCGGGCTGTCCTTGCCGAGCGGCACGGTCGCGCCGATGAAGGAGCGGATCGGCATGACATGGGCGGCGCTGACGGGTTCGAGCGACCCGCCATAGGCGTTTACCGCGATCAGCCCCTTGGCGGCCGTCACGGTCCCTTTCGGCGTGGTCACCGTCACGCGGCTGTTTTCTGAGCTTATGCCGGTCGCTTGCGTATTCTCGAAGAGATGTGCTCCGGCATTCGCCGCGGCCTTGGCCGTTCCGACGACGAGCTTCAGCGGGTGGATATGGCCGGTTCCCTTGTCATAGGTACCGCCGAGATAGCGTTTCGAGCCGAGCCGCTCCGCCGTCTCCTTCGCGTCCATGAAATGGATATCCGGATAGCCGAAGCGTGATGCCATCAGTTCGGCATGGGCCTGGTAGTGCTTGAGATAACGCGGCTTGTGCACCACCGACATCTGGCCCGGCCTATAGTCGATATCGATCCCGTGCGTCTCGGCGAATTGCAGGAGATGCGCCTTGGCCTCCTCGGCGATATCGAACAGCGCCTTGGCGCGGGTGAAGCCATATTCGGCCTCCATATCTTCCGCCCATGCGCGTTGGCCGGTGTTGAGCTGGCCGCCATTGCGCCCCGAAGCGCCATCGCCGAACCGCGCGGCATCGAGCAGCACCACATCCACGCCGGAAGCGGCCAGATGATAGGCGGCCGAAAGCCCGGTATAGCCGCCGCCGATGATGACGATATCCGCCTGCCGCGAGCCGTCGAGCGCCGGATGCTCGGGGCGCTCGGACAAGCTCGCCTCGTACCAGGAAATGCCAGGCGAGATGGGGGATTGGTAGGACATGGCGGCTCCGGCTTAAGGGAGTAGGGGAATAAGGGAATAGGGGAGTATGTTATGGTTCGGATAGTTTGCGGATAAGAAGCCTCAGCAACTTTCCGACGCTTTCGCTCCTTACCATTATTGGATCGATCGCCTCCTTGGGGCTAAAACCCAGTCTCTCGGCCAGAAGCAAATGTGTTTCTACTTCCTTCAACGAGCCTTGTGCTATGCGCAAGAATTGTTGGTAGGTCTTGCGTGTTTCCCGGCCATATCCTTCTGCGATATTGGCCGGTATGGAAACGGCGGCGCGGCGTACCTGCCCCGTTAGCCCGTAAATCTCTTCACGCGGCCAAGACTCGGTAGATTTATATATCGTCGTCGCCAGTTCCATGGCCTGCTGCCAAGCCAAAATATCCCGATAAGAATTGATTGCCATAGCCGCGCCCCCGCATAATTCCCCTATTCCCCTATTCCCCTATTCCCCTATTCCCCTATTCCCCTACTCCCCTACTCCCCTACTCCCCTAAACATTGAGCAACAGATACTCCCGCTCCCACGGGCTGATGACCTCCATGAAGGTTTCGAACTCCGCCCGCTTGATTGCGGCGTAGGTGGTCGCGAAGGATTGGCCCAGTATATCCCTCAGCGGCTCGTCCTCCTCGAAAAGCGAGACCGCGTCGAGCAGGCCGCGGGGCAGGTCGATCTCGTCCTCGTTGACCGTGGTGCCGGCCGGCGCGTCCGGTTCGATTTTCTCCAGGAGCCCGATCAGCCCGCAGGCCAGTGACGCGGCGAGCGCGAGATACGGGTTGGCATCGGATGACGGTATGCGGTTTTCGACGCGGCGCTGGTTGGGGTCCGAGCGCGGTACGCGAAAGGCGGTCGTCCGGTTGTCATAGCCCCATTTGACATTGACCGGCGCCGAGGCGCCCTGAGTCAGACGGCGGTAGGAATTCACATAAGGCGCAAACATCACCAGCGCGTTCGGCACATGCTTCTGCATGCCGCCGATGAAATGATGGAAAGCGTCGCTTTCGCTGCCGTCATCCTTGGTGAATATGTTGCGTCCGGTCTTCTTGTCGATGATCGACTGGTGAATGTGCATCGCCGAGCCCGGCTGCCCCTGGATGGGCTTGGCCATGAAGGTCGCATACATCTCGTGCTTCAGCGCTGCCTCGCGGATGGTGCGCTTGAACATGAAGACCTGGTCGGCGAGCTCGATCGGATCGCCGTGGCGCAGATTGATCTCGAGCTGCCCCGCGCCCTCCTCGTGAATCAGCGTATCGATCTCCAGCCCCTGGGCTTCGGAGAAATGATAGATGTCGTCGATCAGCTCGTCGAACTCGTTGACGCCGGCGATGGAATAGCCTTGACCACCGCCGATAGGCCGGCCCGAGCGCCCGACCGGTGGCGCCAGCGGATAGTCGGGATCGGGATTCTTGCGCACCAGATAAAATTCGATCTCCGGCGCCACCACCGGGCGCAGGCCGAGCTTGTTATACGCGCCGATGACGCGGCGCAACACGTTGCGCGGCGTGAACTCCACCGCCCGTCCGTCCTGATGGACGAGGTCACAGATAACCTGTGCCGTCGGATCGCTCTCCCACGGCACGACGGAAAGTGTCGTGAGATCGGGCACCAGCTTCAAGTCGCCATCGTCTTCAGGATAGGAAAAGCCGCCGCCGTCTTCCGGATATCCGCCGGAGATCGTCGCCATGAAAACCGCCGAAGGCAGCGCGAGCGATGTGTTGGAGGTGAACTTCTTCGAGGGCATCATCTTGCCGCGCGCCACGCCCGCCTGATCGGGAGTGATGCACTCGATGTCCTCGATATCGCGCCAGGCCAGCCATTCCGATGCTTCACGCCAATTCTTCACGCCACGAAGCGATTTGACATAGGCAGGCGTCCGGCGGCGCTTGGTCGGGCGCGCCGGTCTCTTCTCGGGCATATCAGCAGGCATCAATCACCAGAAAATTGTTTCGTCGCGCCATGATATAGCATCGGCCCGAAAACCCAAATCGGTTTTCGGGATGCATGCGACGGATATTGGAAGGCCTGATTTACAGGCCGAAATGGCCCTTAAGCTCGGGCACCGCCTGAACCAGTTCATCGACCAGTTGCGGATCGGTCTGGCGCGCCTCGGCGATCACCTGCGATCCGGCTGCATTGATCTGCGCGGCGGTCAGCCCGCTTGCCTCCAACGCTGCCACGCCGTTGACCAGCGCGCCGACCTTTTCACCTGTAGCGCCGCCGAGCAGATGGGAGATGGTGCCGATAATTCCGCCGCCACTCGACTGTCCCTGCGCCATCACGTCATTGGCCGTGGCCAGCTGCTGCGCGCCGGGCATATTGGCGAAGATCTGCGCCGAGATCTGCGGCGATTCATGCTGAAGCACCGACAGGACGATCCCTGCGACCTTCTCCGCGACCTGCGGTTCGATATTGGCCTTGACAGCGACGTTGTCGATGAGAGTCTGTATAGCCATAACTTTCCTCGCGAAGCTCAGATTGAGGGTAAAGAATGCGTCATCTCTGCCATGCAAGCAATGACAGAAGCATGACATCGCAATATTTAGTTGATGTTTAGTAATGCCCGGTGATGGCGGCTTTTATTCTGCATTTTTTTGAACGAAAAACTCTCCGCAGAGGGCTGCGGAGAGTGGCTGGAAGTCGGGTATTGCAAGTGCCGGTGAGGGGCTCAACGTCCGTTGGTGACGATCACCGGGATGAGCAGATCTCCCCAGTTGCCGTCGCCTGCCCGCGTTGCCGCAGGCACGCAAAAGCAAGGACCATGGCGGCGTGCTGTTAGCGCCCGTTGGTGACGATCACCGGGATGAGCAGGTCTCCCCAGTTGCCGTCGCCGCCATGATGGCGGGCCGAGCGGACGAGCTCGACCGAAACGCCGGCCTCCACGGCCTTCATGACCGACTGGTTGAGGCGGTGCAGATCATTGGCCAGCATGCGGATGAGGCTCTGCTGGTCGGTGGTCATGGCGGAGGATTGTTCCTCCGCCCTTTCCTTGACGCGTGTAATGGATGCCATTGTCGTTCTCCTTTAAATCTTCATCATTCGGCAGCCGGACGGAACTGCGCTGCTTCGGTCGATTCCTTCATGGCGGTCGTCGAGGACTGGCCGCCGGTGATGGCGAGCGACACGGCGTCGAAATAGCCGGTGCCCACTTCGCGCTGGTGCTTGGTGGCTGTGTAGCCGTTGGCTTCGGATGCGAATTCCGCTTCCTGCAGCTCGGAATAAGCCGCCATTTGCCGCTCCTTGTAGCCGCGCGCCAGCTCGAACATGCCGTGATTGAGCTGGTGGAAGCCGGCGAGCGTGATGAACTGGAACTTGTAGCCCATCGCACCCAGCTCCCTCTGGAATTTCGCGATCGTCGCGTCGTCCAGGTTCTTCTTCCAGTTGAAGGAAGGAGAACAATTGTAGGCGAGCAGCTTGCCCGGATGCGCCTTGTGCACGCCTTCGGCGAAGCGGCGGGCCTGCTCGAGATCCGGTTTCGAGGTTTCGCACCAGATGAGATCGGCATGCGGCGCGTAGGCGATTGCTCGCGCGATGCACGGCTCGATGCCGTTTTTCACCTGATAGAAGCCTTCCGCCGTGCGCCCCGCATCATAGTCGACGAAGGGCCGGTCACGCTCGTCGATATCCGAGGTCAGAAGCTTCGCCGCTTCCGCATCGGTACGCGCGATGACCAGCGTCGGCACGCCCATGACATCGGCCGCCAGCCGCGCTGCGTTGAGATTGCGGATATGCGCGGCGGTCGGGATAAGCACCTTGCCGCCGAGATGGCCGCACTTCTTTTCCGACGCCAGCTGATCCTCATAATGGACGCCAGCCGCGCCCGCCTCGATAAACGCCTTCATGATCTCGAACGCATTGAGCGGGCCGCCGAAACCGGCTTCGGCGTCGGCGACGATCGGCGCGAACCAGGTGTCGACCGAGAGCCCCCCGCCTTCCGCCGTCTCGATCTGGTCGGCGCGCTGTAGCGTCCGGTTGATGCGCTTCGCCAGTTCCGGCGCGGCATTGGCCGGATAGAGCGACTGGTCGGGATACATCGCCGAGGCGGTGTTGGCGTCTGCCGCCACCTGCCAGCCGGAGAGATAGATCGCCTTCAGCCCGGCGCGCACCATCTGCATCGCCTGATTGCCGGAAAGCGCGCCGAGGGCATTGACGAAATCATCCTCGTGGATGAGCTTCCACAGCCGGTTCGCGCCCATCTCGGCCAGCGAATATTTGATCTCGACCGAACCGCGCAGCCGCTTCACATCCTCCGCCGTATAGGGGCGCTCAATACCGTCGAAACGGCCGTTCGGGGCGGTGGGGATGAGATTGTAAAAATCAGTCATAGTCTGGCTTCCTCAATGCTTCCGTTCAAAAATCAGAGACGTTCAGCGCCTTCTGCGTATGACGAGATTTACATTGCGCTGCAAAACAGGCGAGGAAATTCAGGAAATTCGGCGAGAAATACGGGTAACGCTGTCGAGGCTTTGACAGAGCGGCTCTGTCAATTTGTAAATATTGTAATGTTCCTTCGTTTAAGGCATGATGAGTGGAATTGTAAAAATGCTGTCAAAGGAAGCGGGATGGCTGAGCAGAAGATCTTCGCGGGCCCGCGTATCCGGCGCATCCGCAACGAGCGCGGCCTCACACAGACCGCGATGGCCGAGGCGCTCGGCATTTCGCCATCCTATCTCAACCTGATCGAGCGCAACCAGCGTCCGCTGACGGTGCAGCTCCTCCTCAAACTCGCTTCCGTCTACAAGCTGGAACTTGGCGCTCTCCAGGCCGAAAGCGGCGCCACAATCGCCGGGCTGAAGGAGGTCTTCTCCGATCCGCTGCTCGCCGGCGAGCTGCCGGGCGACCAGGAACTGATCGAGGTTGGCGAGGCGGCGCCCAATGCCGCCACCGGCATCGTCAAGCTCTACCGCGCCTATCGCGAGCAACTCGAGCGGCTTTCCGACCTCTCAGATCTCCTGGCGCAGGAGGGGCGTGAGACCTCGCTGTCGGCTGCGCGCCTGCCGCTCGACGAAGTGCATGACGTGCTGGAGCGGCGTCCCAACCATTTCCCGTTGATCGAGGAGGAAGCGGAAAGTTTCACGACACTCCTGAAACCGAGCGACGATCTGATGGGCGCGTTGAAGAGCTGGCTTCGCACGGAGCATGGCATTGCCGTGCGTGTGCTGCCCGTTGCCACCATGCCCAACTGGCGGCGGCGCTACGACCGGCATTCGCAGCGGCTGTTCCTGTCGGAAAGGCTGTCGCCTTTCGACCAGTTGCGCGAAGTGGCGATGGAGGCGGTCCTGATCCGCATGCAGGTGGCGATTGCCGCCGAGATCGAGAAACTGAAGCTTTCGTCCAGCGAGGCCCGCCGCATCGCCCGTTTCGAGCTTGGCCGCTATGCGGCTCATGCGCTGATGATGCCCTATCACGCCTTCCGGTCGGCGGCGCAGCGGGCGCGCTACGATATCGATGTGCTGCGTTCTCGTTTCGGTGTCTCGTTCGAGCAGGCCGCAAACCGGCTCACCACATTGCAAAGGCAGGATGCGGCGGGCGTTCCCTTCTTCATGCTGGAGGCGGATCATGCGGGAAATCGCTTCCGCAGGGCGGGTGCTCAGGGCTTTCCACAGGCGCGTTTCGGCGGGCAATGCCCGAAGCTGGCGATCTATGCCGCCTTCGCTCAGCCCTCGCAGATCCTGGTCGAGGCCGTCGAGATGCCGGATGGCGCGGCATTTCTCACCATTGCGCGCACGCTCGAAGGGCCGCAAGGCGCTTTCGACGAACGCCCGCGCCGCACGGCCATCCTGCTTGGCTGCGATATCGGCTTCAAGGATGGAATTGTCTACGGCGCGGCGTTGCCTGCAAGAGCGCCTACACCCATCGGCCCCGCCTGCCGTCTTTGCGAAAGGCAGGGCTGCCTTGCCCGTGCCGAGCCGCCATTGACGCGCCCGCTTGGTCTCGACGAGATGGTGACGGGCCTGAGTGCGTTTGATTTTCAATAAAATAAAGCCCGCAAGACCAGTTGACGAAATCCTCCCAATCTAAAAAAGTGCGGAAGAGCGGGGGCATTTTCTTGTATGGCCGCCGGGGTATGAAAATGGGAGTTTTCCGGATGAGGATCAAATCGCTTTTCCTGACGACCTGCCTGGCTCTGGCGGCGGCCGTGGCCCCGTCGGGCGCGCAGGAACGGGTGGTCAATGTCTACAACTGGTCGGATTATATCGACGAGTCCATTCTGGCGGACTTCACCAAGGAAACCGGCATCAAGGTGGTCTACGACGTCTTCGATTCCAACGAGATCGTCGAGACGAAGCTGCTTGCCGGCGGCTCCGGCTATGACATCGTCGTGCCGTCAGGCGAGTTCCTCGGCCGGCAGATCCCCGCGGGCGTCTTCCAGAAGCTCGACAAGGCGAAGCTGCCCAACCTCAAGAACATGTGGGACGTGATCCAGGAGCGCACCGCCGTCTACGATCCGGGCAATGAATACTCCATCAATTACATGTGGGGCACGACCGGCATCGGGTACAACAAGGCGAAGATAAAGGAAGCGCTCGGCACTGACGAGATCAATTCCTGGGATGTGCTGTTCGATCCCGAGAAATCGGCGAAGCTGAAGGATTGCGGCATCTATGTGCTGGATTCCGCCAGCGAGATGCTGCGCCCGGCGCTCAACTATCTCGGTCTCGATCCCAACTCGCCCAAGGCGGAAGATTTCGCCAAGGCGGAGGAGCTTTATCTGAAGATCCGCCCCAATATTCGTAAGTTCCACTCGTCCGAATATATCAATGCGCTCGCCAATGGCGATATCTGCATGGCGATCGGCTATTCCGGCGATATCTTCCAGGCGCGCGACCGTGCCGAGGAGGCGGGTCAGGGCATCGAGATCGGCTATTCGATTCCGAAGGAGGGGGCGCTGATGTGGTTCGACCAGATGGCTATTCCTGCCGACGCCAAGCATGTCGAGGAAGCGCATGAATTCCTGAACTACATCATGCGCCCGGAGGTCATCGCCAAGGCGTCCAACTATGTCTTCTACGCCAATGGCAACAAGGCCTCCCAGCCGCTTCTCGACAAGGACGTGATCGATGATCCGGCGATCTATCCCGACGAGGCGACGATGGCCAAGCTCTTCGTGCCGCTGCCTTACGACACCAAGACGCAGCGCCTGGCGACGAGGGCCTGGACGAAGATCGTGACCGGGCAGTGAGGTAAGGGTCGGCGGCATTTCCTCTCTATTATCGTCATCCTCGGGCTTGACCGGAGGATCCACGGCAAAGAAGCGAAGACGATATTATCATCCGCTTCTGGATCGTGTGATCATCAAGTGAGATATTGGGTTGCCGCTTGCTGGAGTGCGACGATGCAGTGGGAAGGTTTGGTTCCCCCTTGCCATGGATCCTCGGGTCAAGCCCGAGGATGACGTTGGTGGATGGGAAGGTCCGCTCTTCGACAAGCTGAGGAGGGCAGGGGTGAGCGAAGGCGGTCGATCGTTGGAACGTCACACATCCTTCGAAAACGCCATATCAGGCGCTGCCTATTTGGAATTGAGTGGGGAACCGGATGGAATCCTTTGGTAGTTTTCGCCGCAAATTCGCGCCTTGGGATGATCCGGCGGCAAAGCCTTACATACGGTTCGAGAACGTCACCAAGACCTTCGGCGATTTCACTGCCGTAAACGATCTTTCACTCGATGTCTTCAATCGCGAGTTCTTCGCGCTGCTTGGCGCCTCGGGCTGCGGCAAGTCCACGCTCCTGCGCATGCTGGCGGGTTTCGAGGAGCCGACGTCCGGCCGCATCCTGCTCGATGGGCAGGATTTGCGCGGTATCCCGCCTTACCGTCGCCCGGTCAACATGATGTTCCAGTCCTACGCGCTGTTTCCGCACATGACGGTGGAGGGCAACATCGCCTTCGGCCTGAAGCAGGACGGCATGGCGAAGTCCGAGATCGATGCCCGCGTCGGCGAAATGCTGAAGCTCGTGAAGCTCGAACAATTCGCCAAGCGCAAGCCGCATCAATTGTCGGGCGGCCAGCGCCAGCGCGTGGCGCTCGCCCGCGCGGTCGCCAAGCGTCCGAAGGTGCTCCTCCTGGATGAGCCGCTCGGTGCGCTCGACAAGAAGCTGCGCGAGGAGACGCAGTTCGAACTGATGGACCTGCAGTATAAGCTCGGTCTCACCTTCATGGTCGTCACGCACGATCAGGAGGAGGCGATGACCATGGCCGACCGCATCGCGGTCATGGACCACGGCCGCATCATGCAGGTGGCGACCCCGGCCGAGGTCTACGAGGCGCCCGCTTCCAAATTCGTCGCCGATTTTATCGGCAATGTGAACCTTCTGGAGGGCGCGGTCGAGAAAGCCGGAAGCGGCGAGGTCGAGATCGCGGCGGCGACACAGGGCCTCACCATCCGCGCCGATACCAGCAAGGCGCTCTCGTCGGGCCAGAACGTCTGGTTTGCCATCAGGCCTGAGAAGATCCGTATCGGCCGCGAGAAGCCGGTAGATGCCTCTTTCAATGCGGTCGAGGGCGAATTGTGGGACATCGCCTATTTCGGCGATATGACGGTGTTTCACGTCCGGCTCGACAATGGCGACCTGATCAAGGCGTCGAGCCTCAATGCCGTGCGCAAGGTCGAGAACCCCCTGACCTATGACGATCGCGTCTGGGTCAGCTTCGATACCGACGCCGGGCTGGTCTTGACGGCATGAGGGGGAACGCGGCCATGCAGAAGCTCATCACGGCCATTGCTGGGCGGCTCGTCATCGTGGTGCCCTATCTCTGGCTCCTTCTCTTCTTCCTCGTCCCGTTCTTCATTGTTTTGAAGATATCGTTTTCCGAAGTGGCTATGGCCATTCCCGCCTATCAGCCGGCCTTCGACCTGTCGCAAGGCCTTGCGGCCAATTTCGAAAAGCTTAAGAAACTTTCCCTCGATAATTACCAATGGCTTCTCGACGACGCGCTTTATTTCAAGGCCTATGTGTCGAGCCTTACCATCGCCGCCGTTTCGACTGTTCTGACGCTCCTTGTCGGCTATCCCCTGGCCTATGGCATGGCGCGCGCGCCATCGACGCTGCGCCCGACTTTGCTGATGCTGGTGATCCTGCCGTTCTGGACGAGCTTCCTGATCCGCGTCTATGCCTGGATCGGCATATTGAAGCCGGAAGGCCTCCTCAATCAGTTCCTGATGTGGGCGCATGTCATCGACACACCGCTCACCATTCTCAATACCAACACCGCCGTCTTCATCGGCATTGTCTATTCCTATCTGCCGTTCATGGTGCTGCCGATCTATGCATCGCTCGAGAAGATGGATTATTCGCTGATCGAGGCGGCGCAGGATCTCGGCTGCCCGTCTTTCACCGCTTTCTGGAAGATCACCTTCCCGCTTTCGATCCCCGGCGTCGTCGCCGGTTGCTTCCTCGTCTTCATCCCGGCGGTGGGCGAGTTCGTCATTCCCGATCTCCTCGGTGGATCGCAGACGCTGATGATCGGCAAGACGCTGTGGAGCGAATTCTTCTCCAACCGCGACTGGCCGGTTTCCTCCGCCGTTGCCGTGGTGCTGCTCGTCATCCTGATCGTGCCGATCGTGCTGTTCCAGCGTGCGCAGGCGCGCGCGCAGGAAAGCGGGAAATAGGAGGGGAACAGTTTCGATGACAGCATTAGGCGCCCCCCTCTGGCCTGCCGGCCATCTCCCCCGCAAGGGGGGAGATTGGCTGCCGCTACTCTCCGCGCCCATTCCGCAACGTTTGCGATTGGTGCCGAACGCCGATGACGGCGTGATCTCCCCCCATGCGGGGGAGATGCCCGGCAGGGCAGAGGGGGACGCTGTCCCGCCAGCGTTTCCACGTCAAAGGGATGCACGATGAACACCACCTGGTCGCGTTTCAACATCGCCTCGGTCGTTTTGGGCTTCGCATTCCTCTATCTGCCCATCGTGCTCCTGGTGATCTATTCCTTCAACGAATCCCGCCTCGTCACTGTCTGGGCCGGTTTTTCGACGAAATGGTATTTCGCGCTCTTCAACAATCGCGGCCTGATGGATGCCGCCTGGGTCACCGCCCGCGTCGGCGTCCTTTCGGCAAGCATCGCCACGGTGCTGGGAACGCTCGCGGCGATCGCGCTCACACGCTATACGCGGTTTCGCGGCCGCCTCCTGTTCTCCGGCATGATCTATGCGCCGCTCGTCATGCCGGAGGTGATCACCGGCCTGTCGCTGCTCCTGCTTTTCGTGGCAGTCAATTTCGACCGCGGCTTCTGGACCGTGACGTTGGCGCATATCACCTTTTCGATGTGCTTCGTCGCAGTGGTCGTCCAGTCCCGCCTCGTCACCTTCGACCGGTCGCTGGAGGAAGCGGCGATGGATCTCGGCGCGCCGCCCGTCACCACCTTTTTCAAGATCACGCTTCCCGTCATCCTGCCGGCCGTCATCTCCGGCTGGATGCTCGCCTTCACGCTGTCGCTCGACGATCTGGTGATAGCGAGCTTCACCTCCGGGCCGGGCGCGACCACTTTGCCGATGAAGATCTACAGCCAGGTGCGGCTTGGCGTGACGCCCGAGATCAACGCGATCTGCACCATCCTGATCGCCATCGTCGCGACGGGCGTCATCATCGCCTCGCTCATCAACAAGCGGCGCGAGGTCCAGCGCATCCGCGACGAGCAGGCGGCATTCCGGATTTAGGGAAGCAGGGCAAAACCTACTGCCCTATTCTCCTGGTCGTCGGTGAGATGAACGGCCGGTCCCAGGAGCCGCCGACGAAGAAATTGATCGGCTGCGGCGCTTGCGGCGCCGCGGCATTCTGATCCTGACCCTGGTTCTGACCCTGCGCTGCGGGAAACGCGATTTCGCCCGATAGCGCCAGGCTCTTATCGAGGAAGGGAACGATCCCTGCGAGCGTCAGGACGCCGTTGCCGGTCTCGACACGGGCATTTTCGAGCGTGGCGATGCCTTCCGCGATAGCCGCCTTCACAGTGAGCCGGTTGAAGCCGAGGGAAGCGTCCTGCTTGCGCTCGAGGGCAAAGAAGCGATCGGTGCGTGCCTTGTTGATGAAATCATCGAAATCGAAGCCCTTCATCTGACCTTGGCCCAGATCGAGCGAGATCGTGCCATTGGCGCTTTCGGGCAGCGAAGACCATTTCGCCAGCGGGCTTTTCATCAGGAGCGATACCGTGCCCTTGCCGCTCAGGAAGGGTTGTTTCACGCCGAGCGCTGAAGCGAAGGCCGCGCTGTCGAGATCGGTTCCGTTGAAGCGCAACTCGCCATTGGCGTTGTCGGCGTTTCCCGCGATCTGGATACTGGCCTGAACCGATCCGTTGAATGCCTTGGCATCGCCGATGTCGAAGATGGCCCGCCCGCCCTTCACCTGCACCGCGGCGGCGAGACCGGCGAGGCTGACCGGTCCGGCCGTGGCATTCTGGGCAGAGAGCCTGAGGTCAAGATCGAGCTGATTGATGAAGCGCGCATCGATGTCGTCATTGACGCCGTCACGTGGCAGCGGAATGAAGGCGGAGATCAGCGAGCGCAGGTCGAGCGTTTCGAAGGCGAGCGTTCCGTTGACCGCCGGCACCGGCTGTTCCAGCCCGATCTCGATCACGCCCTTGGCGGATTGACTGTCCGTCGTCAGCGCCACGTCGCTGAATTTCGCCCGCTTCGGCGTAAGCGTGACATTCGCGGCGAGTTCGACTGCGCCGATCATCGATGATCCGCCGGAGGAGCTCCGTCCGGCCCAGCGCATCGTCTCGCCGAGGGAGGGGGATTTTGCCGTCATCGCTCCCTCGAAGAACATGTTCTGCGAGATGTTGGCCTTGCCGTCGAATGTGAATGTCAGCGGCTTCGATGTCACGCTTGCGGTAATCGCGCTCATCCCGTTGGCGAGCAGGACCAGCGCCTGATTTGCCGTGAAATTGATCTCCGCCGCTTCTCCGCGCCAGTTGGCGCGGCCGCGAAAACTCGCTGGGCTGGATGTTTGCGGCCAGTCAAGCGTGCCGTTGATGTCGGAGACCTGCTCTTCGAGCGGCGATCCGAAGCGGCGATAGGCAAGCGATCCGTTCTCGATGACGATACGGCCGAAGGGCTGCGAGGCAAGTTGATCCACCTTCGGCTCGTTGGGATTGTCGGCCACCAGCCTTTTGGCGGTGCGGATGACCAGGCCGAGCCGCCCTTGCGAATTGGCCGCTGCCGTAAACAATTGCGGCAGGTCGGTTATCGGCTCGTTCAGCCTGAAGCGCGGATGGACGATGCGCGTTTCAGAAAACGAGATATGCCCCATCAGGGCTTCGAGCGGCGAAAGCTGCACGTCTATGCGATCGGCGCTCATCACCGGCTGTTGGCCGCTCTGGCCGAGCTTGCTCAGGGTGACATCACTCAGCGACGCCTGGAAAACCGGAAAGACGGTCAGCCGCGGCGGCTGGCGCAGCTCGACGCTATATCCCGTCCATGCGCTGATTTCCTGTGCCAGCCTGATGCGGATCGCGTCGGTGGAGACGATGAAAGGCAACGCCGCGATGACTGCCGCCACGGCCGCCGCCGCAAGCACAATGATCGCCAGAATGGGGCGCAGCAGTCGAGGCCAGGACATCAGGCGCAGTCCACCAATGAAATGTTCGCCATTCCGTTTAAACCAGCTATGCGGCAATTCAAGGCTTTGCTGATGTTATTCCATAAAATTGGCTGAAATTTCAGTCGGATCGCATTTTTCGGCTTGCCGCCGCTTCGTGGTGCGGTGCAACATGCCGCCAGTCTGAGGAGGAGCATATGACAATAAAAAGACCGTTGTGGGCGCCGGACGATTCCGCGATTGCCGCAAGTCCGCTGACCGCGTTCATGAAAGCCGCGCGGGCGGCAAGCGGACGGGCGATCCCCGACTACGATGCCTTGCACGCATGGTCCGTGGAGGACAGGGAGGGCTTCTGGTCGCTCCTTTGGGACTGGAGCGGGATCGTCGGCGAGAAGGGTGAGAGAATTCTCGTCGACGGCGATCGCATGCCTGGCGCGCAATTCTTTCCCGATGCGAAATTGAACTTCGCGGAAAACCTGTTGCGCCACGGCGGGGACGGGGACGCGCTGGTCTTCCGTGGCGAGGACAAGGTGGAGCGCCGCCTGTCCTGGGATGAACTGCGGGCGCTGGTATCGAGGCTCCAGCAGTTTCTGCGCGCCGCCGGTGTCCGGCGCGGCGACCGCGTCGCGGCGATGATGCCGAACATGCCGGAGACGATCGCCGCCATGCTGGCCACCGCGTCGCTCGGCGCGATCTGGTCGTCCTGTTCGCCCGATTTCGGCGAGCGCGGTGTGCTCGACCGTTTCAGCCAGATCGAGCCGTCAATCTTCATCGCCTGCGACGGCTACTGGTATAATGGCAAGCGGATAGAGGTGGCGGAGAAGATCGCCGCCGTCGCCCGGCAACTGCCTTCCGTGCGCAAGGTGTTGGTCGTTGATTATCTGAGCGAGGCCGACGAGGTCGCGAAGGGCGTTCCCAACGGCGTTTCGCTCGGCGCGGCCATCGCGCCTTTCACGGCCGGCGAGATCAGTTACGACCGTCTGTCGTTCAATCACCCGCTCTATATCCTGTTCTCGTCGGGGACGACGGGCATCCCGAAATGTATCGTCCACACGGCTGGCGGCGCGCTCCTCCAGCATGTCAAGGAACACCGCCTGCACGGCGGTGCCAAACCGGGCGACCGGGTGTTCTATTTCACCACCTGCGGCTGGATGATGTGGAACTGGCTGGTCTCGGGCCTCGCCTATGGCGCGACGCTGCTTCTCTATGACGGCTCGCCCTTCTATCCCGATGGCAACGTGCTCTTCGACTATGCCGATGCGGAAGCAATGACCTATTTCGGCACCTCGGCGAAATTCATCGATGCCGTCCGCAAGGCCGGGTTGAAGCCGATCGAGACGCACGATCTTTCGACGGTGCGCACCATCTCCTCGACCGGCTCGCCGCTCTCGCCGGAGTGTTTTCAATTCGTCTATGACGGGATCAAGCGGGATGTGCATCTCGCCTCCATTTCCGGCGGCACCGATATCATGGCCTGCTTCGTGCTCGGCGTGCCGGTCAAGCCTGTCTGGTCCGGCGAGATCCAGGGGCCGGGATTGGGCATGGCGGTCGACGTCTGGAACGACGATGGCAGGCCGGTCAGGGGCGAAAAGGGCGAACTGGTTTGCACACGGGCGTTTCCCTCGATGCCGCTCATGTTCTGGAACGATCCTGATGAGGCGAAATACCGTGCTGCCTATTTCGAGCGTTTCGACAATGTCTGGTGCCATGGCGATTTCGCCGAATGGACGGAGCATGGTGGCATCATCATCCATGGCCGCTCCGATGCCACGCTCAATCCTGGCGGGGTGCGGATCGGCACGGCGGAGATCTACAATCAGGTCGAGCAGATGCCGGAGATCGTCGAGGCGCTCTGCATCGGCCAGGATTGGGAGGGCGATGTCCGCGTTGTGCTCTTCGTGCGGTTGGCCGATGGTGCCGTGCTCGACGAGAGGCTGATTGCCGCGATCAAAAACAAGATCCGTACCGGCGCCACGCCGCGCCATGTGCCGGCGAAGATCGTCGCCGTGGCCGACATTCCCCGCACCAAATCGGGCAAGATCACCGAGCTCGCCGTTCGCGATGTCGTGCATGGCCGCGAGGTCAAGAACAAGGAGGCGCTCGCCAATCCGCAGGCGCTGGAACTCTATCGTGATATCGCCGAGCTCACGTCGTGAAGAGATATGCTTGATAAAGGATTGCGGCGATGTTTACCGCATTTTTACGGGGCGATATTTTTTCGTAAAGATTTTGGCGATCCATTAAGGACTTGTTAGGGAACTTCGCGCGATAAGGGCTTTAACACACTGGTAATGCTGAGGCCGCCATCGGTCCCACGCCTTTGCTTTTGTGCCCCTTTTCTCTGTTGTACAGCTTTCATGCGCCGGCTTCGTCCGGCGTTTTTTTTGATTAGGGGAGTAAGGGAATAGGGCAGTAAGGCAGTAAGGAATAACAGTAGAAGCGACCGGGAGAGTCGGATTTCAACTCCCCTATTTCCTTCAATCCGCCAGCACACGCGTCGAGGGAAAGGAAATCTCCACCATGGTGCCGTTGCCCGGCGTCGATTCGATCGAGAACATGGCCCGGTTGGCTTCGACCATCGCCTTGGTCAGCGGCAGGCCGAGGCCGGTGCCGTCTTGGCGCCAGTCGGTGCGCCCGTCCGCCGGGTTGCGCTTCAGCGTGCTGACCTGCTTGAACGGCTTCAGCGCCTGCTCGATCTCCGCGGCACTCATGCCGACGCCGGTGTCGCGCACCCGCATTACCACGCCGCCATTCGCCTCATAGCTGGTCGAGACGATGACCTGTCCGCCCGGCGCGGTGAAGCGCACGGCGTTGGAGAGGAGATTGAGCGCGATCTGCTTGATCGAGCGCGCATCGGCGACGATGTCGGGCAGGTTCGCCGGAAAGCTCGAGCGGATGATGACGCGCTCGCGATTCGCCTGCGGCTGCATGATCGCCACCGCCTCCGCGATGGCGTCGTTGAGCGATACCGCTTCGAACTGCATGTCGAGCCCGCCCGCCTCGATCTTGGAAATGTCGAGGAGGTCGTTGACCAGCGCCAGCACATGGTTGCCCGAGCGGTTGATGTCGCGCAGGTAGTCCCGGTAGCGCTCATTGCCGATCGGCCCGAATTTCTCGTCTGACATCAGTTCGGAAAAGCCGATGATGGCGTTGAGCGGCGTACGGATCTCATGGCTGATGCGCGCCAGGAACTCCGTCTTCTGGCTGGAAGCCCGCTCCGCCTCGCGCCGCGCATTGGTCAGTTCCTCCTCGGCGCGTTTCCAATGCGTGATATCGCGCAAGACCGCGCAATAGCTGTTGGAGGCGGCAAGCTTGCCGATGGTCATGAACATCGGGATGAAGCGACCCTGCGCCTCGCGGCCGATCACCTCGCGCCCGTCATTGAGCACGCTCGCCACGCCGTTCTGCGAAAGCCCGTCGAGATAGTCGAGCGCGGCGCGCTGGCTCTCGATGGCGAAGAGCATGGAGAAGGATTTACCCTTGATCTCACCCGGCTCATAGCCGAAGAGCGCGGCCGCCGAATGGTTCATCGAACGGATCAGGCCGTCCGGCCCGATGATGACGACGCCGTCCGTCGCCGTATCAAGAATGCCGGTCAGCTCGTCAATACGGGTCTGGAGCGCCCGCATCTCTTCATCCGATAGCTCCGCCGCTCCGGTCTGTTGCGGCTCCTCAGCCTGCACCGCATTCAGCTGCGGCATGAGGCTCAGCATCAGCGCGCGGCCACCTTTCCATGACACTGACTGCAGATGCGCTTCCACCGCCTGCTCGCCGCCATCGGCGCGGCGCAGAGCCATGGCGCTTGGCTTGCCGTCCTCATCCACATGCCGTTCCGCAAACAGCGCCTCGAGCCCGCCCGCTCCGATGAGTTTTTCAGTCGTTTCATAGCCGGTGAGGTCGAGCAGCGCCTGGTTGGCATAATGCACGAGATCTCCGGAATGGATCAAAACGGGGAGGGGAAGCCGGGCGACGATGGAGGTGTCGTCATCGTCTTTTTCTTCCGCAATCTCGGCGGGCTTTGCCTCTTGCGCCTCGTGCGAAACCGGCTCCGATGCTGCAGGCTGCACCATTTCGATACCGAAAACAGAAGCGGTGTTGTCTTGCGCAATCCCTTTCCGGGTCCCGACTGCCGCCTGCGGCGTCGTTTCCACTTTCGGGGCAGCGCTCATCGGCGCGCGCGGATCGGGCACGGGCTCTGCATCCGGCACCTTCACCGGCGCATCGGCCGCCACCGGCGTCGCGTCCTCGCCGGGCACGTTCTTGTCCGGTTCCGCCTGCGTTTCCTGGCGGGATTCTGCGGACGGCACGTCCTTCCTGGTGATGCCGATGCCCTCGCGCCGCAGCCGGTCGGCGATCTCGCGGAAGGCGTTGCGCTCCGTCGGCGTCAGTCCGCCCTCCGTGCGGGGTGCACGGTGCTCCTCCAGACGGATGATCTTGTCGTGGATGCGCCGCCCGGCGGTCGATGTCAGGTGCAGCGCCGGCTTTTCGCCCTGGAACGGATCCTCGCTTTCAGCCGGGGAATCCGCAGCCGCTTCCAGCTTTTGCGAAAGCTTCTCACCAAGATCGACGACCCCCGCGGGCGCTGTGTCGCCCTGCGGCGCGGGCGCTTCCGCCAGTTCGGTCGGCGTCGCCGGACCGGCGACGAGCGCCAGGCCGATCGTCTCCGGGTCGGCCTCAGCCTCGCCGGTGCGGACCACGCCGAAACCGCGAAAGCCGAGGAACGTCCGCTCGCGCGAATAGACGGGGAGAGCGGCGAGATCGACAGGCGCGCGAAGCGATGTTCCCTGGATCGGCCAGAATACGGTGCGTCCGGACCAGGTGTCGCGCCCTTCCAGAAGCCTGGCGATCGCGCCGTCCTCATCGAGGCCGAAAACCCGGGCGACATCGGCGAAGCGGCGGCCGATCACATCGGCTGCCTGTGGACCGACGGCGGTGGCGAATTCCGGCGACATCTCGCTGAAGACCGTATCCGCATCCACCTTCCAGACGAAGCGGGCAGGGGATGCATCCGGATCGAAGGTGAAGGCGGCGGGCTGGGCTTCCGCCTCATCTGTTGCGCTCACCTCATCGGTTGCGGCAACGACGATGGGTTCCTCGGCTTTGCCTTCTAACGGCTCCTCAACCTCATCCCGTTCTTCTTCGTCATGCTCTGCGATAGATTCAGGCGCGGAAGATAGGGGAGTAAGCGGGCTCGCCTCATCCTTTTCCTGACCTTCGGTCGTTCGAAGCAACCCTTCTCGAATGAGGGCTTCCCGAAGGGAAGTCGTCTGGGGAGAGACGGAAATCTCCGCTTCACCCTTCTTTTCATCCTGATCTTGCGGAAGGGAAGGGCGAATATCCCCGACAATCTCCGGCGAAGGAACTTCCGCGTTCGGGCTTGGAGTTTCCTCGCCGGTAACAACCGGCTTCTCCACCTGTCCCTCTGCGATGACGAACAGCAAATGGCGGTACGGATCGTCGGCAAGGCGCGCGATACCGGCCGGTACGCTGCGCGTACCGGCGCGTACGCGGCGCTTGACCATGCGGCTCTCCTCGTCGCGCACCTCGATGACCAGGTCGTTCAACGTCGTCGGCAAGATGCCGAGTGCGTCGAAATGGGCTGATCTGGCGAGAACCGCGCCGGCTTCGTCGAGAAGCGCCACATGGGTGCTCTCGTCGCCGAGCCCGGAGATTGTCGCTTCGATAGCGGCAGACTGCCCGTCCGCGGCGAGGACGCGCGCCGGCGTGCCGTCGGGCAGTTTAATATCGAAAATCTGGAAGCTCGCCAGCCGCGAGGTGAGGCCGGATGCAAGGCGCACCGAGACGGTCCGCGTGCTGCCCGCCTGCGATCCGTCGAGCGCCATGATCTGGCGCTTGGTCTGCACGGCGAAACCCGGATCATTGCCGAGGATATCGTCGATCCTGTCGAAACCGAACATCGCCGCGCCTGGCCCGTTCGCCCAGATGACGGATGTGAGGTCGGGCGAAATCACGACAAGCGCGTCGCCACGCACGAAGCGTTCGTGGATGCCGTCGAGAACGGCAACATCAATGAAGGGATAGGTCCCCGGCATGCCAGTCGTTACCCGTTTGTCCTGTCGATTGGCCCTAACACGAGCTTTCTTATCCGCTCAAAACCAAGCGTTTTGCTTAATATCCCGTTAATAAGGCGTAGTCATCCCAGCGTCTACAAAAGCGCGCGACATGGCAACGCTTTTTCTGAACGGTTAGTTAATGTCCCCAGGCTGAAAGGCCCGTCTCGCGCTTTGGTTGATTGTGCGTTGCAAAATCATATTGCGCTGCACAATGAACAATGCTATAAAAATCGTCATAGGTGAGGAAACCTATCCGAAACCATCTTCGGACAGCGAAAGGGTCTCGAAATGAGCAAGAAACCAGAAGCAGACATATTCGCATTCCCCGGATTCGACGCCAGTGCCGTGACCGACCGTGTGCGCGAGTTCACTGAAGGCAGCATTGCGCAGTCCAAGGAAGCCTATGCCAAGTTCAAGGATCAGGCGGAAGCTGCGCAGAAGACCATCGAAACGACGTTCGAAGCCGCCCAGTCCACGGGCACCGAACTGTCGCTGAAGGCGATTTCCGCGCTGCGCGCCAATGCCGACGCCGGCTTCACGCATCTTGAAGCGCTTTTCGGCGTCAAGACGTTCGCCGATGCCGTCGAGTTGCAGACCATGTTTATGCGCAAGCAGACCGAGCTCGCCGTCGAGCAGGCCAAGGAATTCCAGTCCGCGGCGACGAAGGCCGTCGAGACCATGGTGAAGCCTGCCAAGACGGCCATGGAAAAGGCGGTCAAGGACGCGAAGGACGTCAAGGCTGCCTGATCTCTTCAGGCGGGATTGATAGATAAGGCTTTTTCCAGCGGCATTCCTCCTCCCGTCCGCTGGAAATTAAGAGACCGGACATCTCCTCCCGTTCGGTCTCCTTCTCGAAAAGGCCGGGTTCCTCGCCCGGCCTTTTTCTTTAATGGGGATGGGGCGGTAAAGACTTGCAAATCGTTTCGATTCTCCGTATGTGACCCCTATCGGATGTCGGGGCCTCACGGACCCCGCCGATACATGGTATGCGGTCGTAGCTCAGTTGGTTAGAGCGCAGGATTGTGGCTCCTGAGGTCGTAGGTTCAACTCCTACCGACCGTACCATTCTCTCCCTTCCGGATGATCTGCTATTGATTGATCTCGGGTTCGATGAGCCTTGCGAGGTTTCGCAGCGACTCCTGCCAACCGAGATAGCAGGCCTCCGGCGGAATGACATCCGGCACGCCCGCCTGGACGATATCCACCTCCGTGCCCACCGAAACTTTCTTCAGTGTCACCGTCACCTGCATCTCGCCTGGCAGATTGGGATCGTCGAACTTGTCGGTATAGCGCAGGCTTTCACCCGGAACGAGCTCGATATATTCACCACCGAACGAGTGGCTTTCGCCCGTCGTGAAGTTCCGAAACGACATTTTGAACGTGCCGCCGACCTTTGGCTCGAAATGATGCACGGTGCAGGTGAAGCCGTTGGGCGGAAGCCATTTTGCAAGCGCATCCGCTTCGAGAAACGCGCGATAGACCTTCTCCGGGCTGGTCGCCAGAACACGGTGCAGACGTATGGTGCTAGGCATATTTGCTTATCCTCATGACTGAAATTGCCGATCTACGATCCAAGGACGAAAGAGGAATGGCCAATCCGACACAGGCTCTCGGATTTTTTGGACCGTGGCCGCACCTCTTCAGACCACAACCCTCTACACCCCGCTTTCAACCCTTTTCCGCCAGTCGTCAGGCGATGGCAAAATACAGGGGTAGAATGGCAATAAAGCCGACGCGGACAATTGCTCTAGAATAACGATCCCTGACCACCGCCAGCCTTGGCCGGCTTCGGCTGCGCCTTTGGCTTCGGCCGGCTTCCCCCTCCCGTTGCCACTGCCTGGACGTCGCCGTCGCGGAAGCGGAGCGCCAGCGCGTCGCCGGAATGAACGGCCGCCGCCTGCTTCACCGGATTGCCCGAAGCATCGAAGACGACCGCGAAGCCGCGTTCCAGCACGCTTTCGTAGGAGAGCGTCCGCATCAGGCGTTCCAGTTCGCCGCTTCTGCGCTTTCGTCTTTCGAGTATAAGCCCCACAGCCTGGTCGCGCCTGCGGTCGAACTGGGCGAGCATATGGGATGCGCGTTCCGCATGGCGGCGGATCGGTTCGGGCGAGAGCCGCCCGGCGGGTCCCGAAAAGCGGCTGCGCCGCTCGCGCAGAAAGGCTTCGAGGCAGCGCGGCAGGCGGGCCGCCATGGTTTCCGTATGGCGCCGCCGCTCGATGATGCGCCGCTGCAGGAGGCGCGGCGATAATTGCCTTGCATGACCGTCGAAGCTCGCGCGCTTCTTCTGTGTGTTTGCCTGCAGTGCTCTGCCCAGGCGCGCGGCGGCTTCGTCGAACCGCCGGCGCGGCAGGGCCAGAAGCTGGTCGGCGGAGGGAAGGGCGCGCGAGAGCGCGCGCTGCGTCTGCCGGCGCTGACCGAGATAGCGCGACATGCCCGATGAGAGCCGCGCCGCCAGCGAGGCCACCGTCGCCTGCAGATCGGCCTTCACCGGGACCGCCATTTCGGCGGCACCCGTTGGCGTCGGCGCGCGCCTGTCGGCGGCGAGATCGATCAGCGTCCAGTCCGTTTCATGTCCCACGGCCGAGATGACGGGAATGTCGGAGGCGGCGACCGCCCGCACCACCACTTCGTCGTTGAAGCCCCAGAGATCCTCCAGGCTGCCGCCGCCGCGCGCGACGATCAGCACGTCGGGGCGGGGCAACGGACCATCCGGTGCTAGCGCATTGAAGCCGTTGACGGCGGCCGCAACCTCCGGCCCGCTGGTCTCGCCCTGCACCCGCACCGGCCAGACGATGATGTGCAGGGGAAAGCGATCGGTAATGCGGTGGATGATGTCGCGGATGACAGCGCCGGTGGGCGATGTGACGACGCCGATGACGCGAGGCATATAGGGCAGAAGCTGCTTGGTGGCAGGGTCGAACAGTCCTTCGGCCGCGAGCTTGCGCTTGCGCTCTTCGAGAAGCGCCATCAGCGCGCCCGCGCCCGCCGGCTCCATCTGCTCGATGACGATCTGGTATTTCGACGAGCCGGGATAGGTGGTGAGCTTGCCGGTGGCGATCACCTCCATGCCTTCCTCGGGCAGGAAGCGCAGCCGGCTCATGCTGCCGCGCCAGATCACCGCCTCGATGCGCGCCCGATCGTCTTTCAGCGAGAAATAGGCGTGGCCGGAGGAATGCGGGCCGCGATAGCCGGAGATTTCGCCGCGCACCCTGACATGGCCGAACGCATCCTCGACGGTGCGTTTCAGCGCGCCGGAAATTTCCGAAACGGTATATTCGGCGACATTTGAGGTCGAATCGGGGACGTTACTCATATTCTTATAGGGGCTTTCCCGTCCGTGAAGGTCAATAGCCAGAGCAAGTCCAGGAAAAGTGTGAAGCGGTTTTCCCGGGACAAGCGGGAACCGCTTGCCCAGCGGACTTGCGCGAAAAGAGAGCCACATCACTGACATTGATGCAATCTTCACTTGAATTCAATGGACGTGATGAGATCATCGCGCGATAGGGAATATATGCCGACAGATACGACAGCAGATTCATTGAATTTGAAGCCAGCCACCCGCCCGCAGGATCGCGCATTCGAGCCCTTCGATTACGGGCTCTATGCGATGACGGTCTTTGCTTGGAGCCTTTCCTGGTATGCGCTTAGCGTTCAGGCCGGAAGCGGCGTCGCCAACGAGGTCAACATCGTCTGGCGCTTTCTCATTGCGGCGGTGATCATGCTTGTCTGGGCGGTGGTCTCGAAGCAGCGTTTGAAATTCACCCTGCGCGATCATCTGGGCTTCGCCGGGCTCGGTGTCCTGCTCTTTTCCTCGAATTTCCTGCTCTTTTATTATGGCGCGCAATATCTGGTCAGCGGCCTTCTCTCGGTCGTCTTCTCGCTCGCCTCCATCGTCAATCTCGTGCTCTCGACCGTGATCATGCGCGAGCCGCCATCATCGCGGACGCTGATCGGCGGCCTGATGGGCTTCGGCGGCATCGCGCTGATGTTTCTGCCGGAAATGCAGGCCCACGGCTTCACCGGCAAGACGCTCGTCGGCCTTGGCCTCTGCGTTGCCGGAACGCTCTGCTTCTGCACGGGCAACCTGATCTCCGCACGCCTGCAGAAGCGCAGCCTGCCGCTCGTCTCGATGAACGCCTGGGGCATGGTCTACGGCACGCTCTGGGCCGCATTTCTCGCCTTCGTTTTCGGCAAGCACTTCACCGTCGCCTGGACCGCTGAATATCTAGGCTCGTTGATCTTCCTGTCAGTCGTCTCGACCGTGCTCGCCTTCTTCGCCTATCTGACGCTTCTCGGCCGCATTGGCTCCGCCCGCGCCGGCTATGCCACGGTGATGTTTCCGGTCTTCGCGCTGATCGTCTCGACAGTGCTGGAGGGCTATCAATGGACGGTGCTCGCCATCGTCGGTCTGGCGCTGGTGCTCGCGGGCAATCTCTTTGTTATCCGTGGGAAGAAATAGGCGGGCTCAGGAAAGCCGGACTACCACCCCGGAACGAGCTCGCTCGAACGCACCCGCCGCGTGCGCACGCTGGTCGTGAGCTGCGTGATATCGGCGGTGGCAAGGCCTGCGGGTGCGGGCGAGGAGATGTTGTCTAGGCTTTCCACGATATGCTGCGCCAGCGCATCGATGATGGCGGTCTGCTTCGAGTGGCCGCGCAGTATGCCGATGCCGAATTCCGGCAATTTGCCGAAGCCTTCCGCTTCCCCCAGAACCCGCATGCCGGGGCGCAGCGCGCATTCCGGCAGGACCGAGACCGCAAGGCCGGCGAGCACAGCCGCCGCCAGCACGGTCGCCGACCAGCTGGTGAAGAGAATGCGGTGGGCTCGATCCATATCGTTCAGCACATCGAGCGCCGCGCTCCGCCAGATGCAGTTCGGCCGTCCCACGGCTAGTGGCAGCACCGGCTCCTCATGCACGGCGTGATTGGCTGAAGTTACCCAGAGCAGCGGTTCGCTGCGGACTACTTCCGAACGGCGCCTCTCGTCGACCTGGGTGACGAGCGCGATATCGAGCGTTCCTTTCCGGATCATTTCGTCCAGATTAACGGTCGGCTCACAGACGATGGAGAGCTCGACCCGGGGGTTGGAGCGGGCAAACCGCGCCATGATCTCCGGCAGAAAACGATCGGCGTAATCGTCCGGCGTGCCGATGCGGACATGGCCCTCGAGTTGCGTATCGTCGAAGGCGGCGATGGTTTCGCTGTTGAGATGGATCATCCGCCGGGCATAGATCAGCAGCCGTTCGCCATCCTCCGTCAGCCGGTTGGTGCGCCCGTCTCGCTCGAACAACGGCTTGCCGATCCGCTCCTCCAGCCGCCGCATCTGCATGGAGACGGCAGACTGCGTCTTGAATACGGTGTCCGCCGCCCTCGTGAAGCTGCCCGTATCCGCAATGGCGATGAAGGTCTGCAACTGGTCGAGATCGAGCGGTGCGGTCATGACATTCCCCATCAATCCATCATCAATTTTGAAGAATAACATTAGAAACATTCGTTTGAATAATCAATAAGCCTGCCTCATAACATCCATGTTCACAAAAGGCCGCGCAGTCCCCGGAAAGAGCTGCGTAAAAGACGTGCGGAAATTCCTTCCGCGCGATGGATTTTCTTGTGCTTCACGCCCCAAGGAGAACGGCGATGACGACGATAAAGACGACGACCGTGAAGTTGCCCGCAACTGGCTTTGCTGCGACGATGACGCAGTGGACCACGCGCGCCTTCAATACGGTGGTAAAGTTCTTCGTCGTGCGCCGAAATCGTACGGCGATCCTGCGACTTGGCGATCTCGACGATTATATGCTGAAGGATATCGGCGTCAGCCGTTCCGACCTGCACCGGGTCCTTGGCCGTCCCTATCTGGATGATCCAAGCAGCGAACTCAGAGTGATCGTCGAAGCCCGCGCCCGGCAACAGGCGGCCCGCGGCATCTTTTGATTTCAGGGCGGGATGAAGCCGAAGGGCATCGACCCGCCCCAGGTTCCCAAGCAGGCGCCACCCCATTCACAAGCCGGATCCCCTCCCGGCTCGCCTGCTACCTGCCCGGCCGTGCTTTCACGGCCGGGCTTTTTTTATTTTAGAGCGGTTCCTGCATCGGTGGAATCACCGGCGTGCACCGTTCGGAACTATTGTTGCGGTGGATAGGTAGAGGCATGGATCCCAGTGCTTGTCACTGGGATCCATGCCTCAACGGTGCCACAGCTGCACCTTGGAACATATCATTGAAAATGAGCCACATCAGCGATGCCGGTCCATGCCGTGCAGATACTGGTCGAAGATCGATTCGACATCCTTCTGATATTTTTCCTGCGTCTGGCGGCCTGTTTCGAACATCTGGCTGAAGATGTCCTGCAGGGGATTGCCTGAAGCGGGCGGGGCACCATGGTCAGGCTGCGGCGAAGGCGGCTCCTGAGGTGCGGCACCGGTTCCGCCGCGCAGCGTCTCCTCGAAGATCTTTGCAAACGGGCTGTCCCTGAACGGATTTTGCTGCTGGGCGTTGCCGACGCTGGCGGCCGCGCCTCCGCTCTGCATTTGCTCCAGCATCTTGCCCCAGGGCGTGTCGCCGAAGGGATTGCCGGCGCTTGCCTGCCTCTGCTGCGCCGGACCTTCGCTGAACATGCTTTCGAGGATCTGCCCGAACGGGCCGAACGGATTTTCGGCCTGTGTCTGCGTGCGCTGCTGTTCTGCGTTCTGGTTGCCCCGACCGAATGTCTGCTGGGCAAGGCCGCCCATCATCATGCTGGCGATGACGGGCAGCATCTGTTTCAGCGTTTCCGCGCCGATGCCGGTCATCCGCGCGGCATGGTCGGCGACCGCCCGCGACAGTTCCTTCGAGCCGAACAGATGGCCGAGAATGCCGTTGCCGTCCTGGAGGCCGGCAGGATCGAAGGCTCGGGCTGGATCGGCCGCGTATTTCGCGTGATCGCCATTCGCCAGCGCCTGCAGGAAGGAGCCGATGCCGTAGGGATCGGCGGCGTTACGTTTCAACCCCTGCGAAAAGGCCGGCAGAAGCGCTTCGAGCGCCGCAACCGTCTGCTGCTGCGACAGGCCGAATTGCCGCGCCAGCGCGGCGGCATTCTGCCCGCCCTGCGCATTCAGGAATAGATCGATCAGCGACATGGCAATCTCCTCCTCCGTATTTCCCGCATCCTACAGGAAATCCTGCATGAAGGATATTTCCGTTCGCCGGCGACGCTTTCAATAGGCGTATTCGAGGAAGATCGGCTCGATGGAGCCGCCCCAGATGCTGTAATACTGGCCGAGCATCTTTTCCGCATCCGTGGAACCGCGCGCCACGATCTCTTCCAGCGGAGCGAGATAATGCGTCTCATCGAAGCCGTCGCTGTTCAGCCGATGGCGGTTCTTCAGGCCCATGCGCGAGATGTCGAGCGTCTCGCGGGCGATGTCGCGCACGGTGCGATTGCGGAAAACGGCATTGAGCGCCTTGGCCGGCACCGCGTCGCGCAGCTCCTGCACTTCGCCATATTGCCAGTCGCGGGTCAGTTCCTCGGCGGCATCGAGCGCTTCTGCATCATAGAGCAGGCCCACCCAATAGGCGGGAAGCGCACAGATGCGCCGCCACGGGCCGCCATCCGCGCCGCGCATTTCGAGGAAGCGCTTCAGCCGCACTTCGGGAAAAAGCGTCGAGAGATGATTGGCCCAGTCGCCCATATTGGGCATGCCATCGGGCACTTCGTTGCGCAGCGCGCCGTTCATGAATTGCCGGAAGGTGACATGGGTGGCGTCGTAATAATGCCCGCCGCGCAGAACGAAATACATCGGCACGTCGAGCGCCCATTCGACATAATCGGCGAAGCCGAAATCAGGCGAGAAGACGAAGGGCAGCACGCCCGACCGCTGGTTGTCCGTATCGCGCCAGATGTTGGAGCGCCAGGAGAGAAGGCCGTTCGGCTTGCTCTCCGTAAATGGCGAGCTTGCGAACAGCGCCGTGGCGATCGATTGCAGCTTCATCGACACCTGCATCTTGCGGCGCATGTCGGTTTCCGACGCGAAGTCGAGATTAACCTGGATGGTGCAGGTCCGGTACATCATGTCGAGCCCCTCATGCCCGACCTTGGGCATATAGTTCGTCATGATCGAATAGCGCGATTTCGGCATGCGGGGCGTTTCGGCAAGCGTCCATTTCGGGCTGCCGCCCACGCCGAGGAAGCGGATGCCGAGCGGGTCGGCGATCTCACGCACCTGCGCCAGATGGGCGTTCATCTCGCGGCAGGTCTGGTGGATGGTCGAGAGCGGCGCGCCGGAGAGCTCGAATTGCCCGCCCGGCTCCAGCGAGATCGCCCCCTGTCCGGTCGGCTCAACCAACCCGATGATATTGCCCTCATCGATGATCGGGTCCCAGCCAAGCTTGACCTTCATCCCTTCCAGAATGGCGCGGATGCCACGCGGACCGTCATAGGGAACGGGGCTGTTGTCGGCGGCGTAGAACGGAAATTTCTCGTGCTCCGTGCCGATGCGCCATTGCTCGGCCGGCTTGGCGCCAGCCGCCAGATAGGCTACCAGCTCGTCCGTTGAGGTGATCGACGTTTCGTCCGTTGTATCGCGCGCCATGCCTTGCCGTTTCTCTTAGCCCCAGACTCTTTGGTTCGTGATTGTACGGTTTTGTCAAATCGCGCAAGTGAATTCCATTTATGCGCCGATCAAGGCAAATTGATTGATAGGGAAGTAGGGGAATAAGGGAATAAGTGAGTAGAAGGCGCGTCTTGCTGTCCCCTATTCCCCTATTCCCTTACTCCCCTGTGATGTCCAGTCGCCCACCGTCGCCTGCACCAGCGCCAGTGCAGCCACGGCCGCCGTGTCGGCCCGCAGGATCCGCGGGCCGAGCGGGATGGCGGTGACGAAGGGCAGGCGGTGCATGAGGCCGCGCTCCTCCTCGGAGAATCCGCCTTCCGGCCCGATGATGAGGCCGAGCGGCCCCGGTCCAAGCGCCTGGAGGAGGGGCAGGGGATTGTTCGTCTCATGCCCCTCGTCGCAGAAGATCAGGCGCCGGGCGGGGTCCCACTGGTCGAGCAGCCGGTCGAGCTTCACCGCCTCGCGGCATTCGGGAAGGTTCAGCACGCCGCACTGCTCGGCGGCTTCCACCGCATTGGCGCGGATGCGCTCGATGCCGATTTTCGGAACCTGCGTGTGCTGGGTGATGACGGGTTGCAGCACGCCGGCCCCCATCTCCACCGCCTTCTGCACGAGATAGTCGAGCCGCCCCTGCTTCAAGGGCGCAAAGCAATAGACAAGGTCGGGCTGCTGCGGCTGCGGCCGCGTCTCTTCCGTGACATCCAGCGTGATGCGTTTTTTGCCCTCGAAGCGAAGCTGCGCCTTCCACTCGCCGTCGCGGCCGTTGAAGAGGAGAACCTCGTCGCCATCCTTCATCCGGAGCACATTGGCGAGATAATGGGCGGCCTCGGCCGGCGGCTCGACATGTCCGCCCGTGCCGAGCGGGGCATCGATGAACAGTCTCTGCATTCTGTAATTCGCGCGCATGGCATCACCGATGGCAGAGCAGAGGGCATGCGGTCAAGTCACGCCTCTTTTGGGCCGGCCCGCGCCGTGTTATCGCTCGGATCAATATCGGCAATAAGGGGGCAGGAAATGCGGGTTCTCGCCGTTCAGAACTATAGAGGCACCGGCCTAGGGCAGGTTGGCGAGGCGCTGGCTGAGGCGGGCGCCGACATCGATCTGCGCGCGCCCTATCTGGGCGAGCCGCTGCCGCAATCCCATGATGGCCATGATGCGCTGATCGTGTTGGGCGGCGAGCAGAACGCGCTCGCGGACGACGAATATCCCTATTTCCCAGCGCTCACCGGGTTGATCCGCGACTTCGGCGATGCCGGCAAGGCGGTTCTCGGCATCTGTCTCGGCAGCCAGCTCGTTGCGCGCGCCTATGGCGGCGACAATGTCCTCGACCGCCCGCTGGAGTTCGGCTGGCATGAGGTGCGCACCACGCAAGCGGCAGCTGCGGATCCCGTGCTCTCCGCGGTCCCTCCGGCTTTCCCGATCTTCCACTGGCATTGCGATACCTTCACGCTGCCGCAGGGCGCGCAGCATCTGGCTTCCAGCGACAGGACGCCCAACCAGGCCTTCCGCATCGGCCGCGCCGTCTATGGCATCCAGTTCCATTTCGAGGCGGACCGAAAGCTCGTCGGCGAATGGAACGTCATGTTCGGTGAACAGATCAGGGAATCACAACCCGGCTGGCTGGAAAACTATGCTCAAGCGGCGGCGGCGATCGGCCCCGTTGCCGATGCCGCCGGCATGACGCTCGCCCGCGCCTGGGTGCGGCAGGTTTAGCCCTATTGGGAAACGTTGCTCTCCTGCCACAGAGGGCGATCAAAGCAGCCTAATTTGTGGAAATCTAAAATCCCGGCATCGCCGTTTAGTTGTCTGAAAGAAATTGCAGGTGTACTTGGCGCACGCACCGACGGCGACCGACGATCCGGATATCAACCGGGCGCTTTCCTCGCCGGAAATATCAATGCCGAAGTCCGTGGAGACGTTAGAAAATGACTGCCAAGAGCGCCACGCTCCTTACCGTTCTCATGATCTCCGCAATCCTTTTCATGTCCATCGGCATCTTTTCCGTCGATGCGGGCAATCATCAGGCCTCGAACGACGGATACGGCATCTCGTCGGACTTCCGCTGATTCTCCGAAATTCTTCCTGATTTTTTCGGTTACGGCAGCGTTTGGATGAAGCGCTTGGTTGCGCCGTCGATGACGATGGCGCTGAGCTGGCCCGAGTGCCAGGCGAAGGTGTCGACATCGACGCGGTTGAGCTTCACCTCGATTTCTTCAAGCGGCGTATGGCCGTGGATGACGACCTTCTCGAACGGCTCCGTCCAGTCGAGAAAGGGGCGTCTTATCCAGATCAGGTCCTCCGGGTCCTGATGGTCGAGCGGTACGCCCGGCCGGATGCCGGCATGGCAGAAGAAGAAATCGCCGAAGGTGAACGCGCGCGGCATGTGCCTGATGAATTCGACATGCGCCTGCGGCACGGCACTGACCAGCGCGACATAGCCCTCATCGACCGATTTCGGATCTCTGAAATCGATCTCGACGCCATAGGAGAGCGCCGTCTCGCGCCCGCCATTGTTGGCGAAGACGCCGTCCGGCTCGGCGAGCGCCAGGAAATCGAGGAAGCTCACATCGTGATTGCCCATGAGCACCAGGTTGCGCTCGTCCTTCTCCCGCGCCTCGATCAGGAAATCCAGGACCTCTTTTGAAGCGGGGCCGCGGTCGACATAATCGCCCAGATGGATGATGCGCCAGTCGTGAGCCGGATTGTTTGCGAGATCGGCGCGGATCAGCCCATGCAGCCTCGTCAAGAGGTCCGCCCGCCCGTGCACGTCGCCGATGGCATAAAGGCGCAGGCCCTCCGGCCCTGCCGCTTCCGGAAAGGTGACTGATTTCATGAGTCCTGGCTTGTGCTGGCGTGATTGGGAGCGGAATTGCGCTGGGTAAGCCGCAGGCGCGAGACCTGCTGCCATGAATCGCTGCGCTCGGCCTCGTGCATGGCGCGCTCGATATAGCTGATATGCGCCTCCACCGCCTTGCGCGCGGCCTTCGGGTCGCCGGCGATCACTGCGTCGAAGATCGCGCGATGCTGCGCCAGCAGGATCTCACGGGCACCGGGAAAACCATAGATCAGGGCGCGGTTGTAGAACACGCCGTCGGCCAGAAGCCGGTAGCAGGAGCGCAGCGTGTGCAACAGCACGATGTTGTGCGCGCATTCGCCGATGGCATTGTGGAACTCGACGTCGAGATGGGCTTCTTCCGCGAAATCGTCCTTGCCATGGGCGGCTTCCATGGCCTCCATGATCCCGGTCAGCAGCGCCTTGTCGGCCACAGTCGCACGCCTTGCCGCGAATTCGGCGGCAATCCCCTCGATCTCGCGGCGATATTCGAGATAGTCGGCGGTCGCCTTGCGGTGGCTGGCGATCAGTTCGATGACCGGCCGGGTGAAGATCTGCCCGATAACGTCGGCGACGAAAGTTCCGCCGCCATGGCGGGTGACGAGCAGGCCGCGGCCCTCCAGCCGCTTCAGCGCTTCGCGCAGGATCGGCCTGGAGATGTCGAACTGCCGCGCCAGCTCTCGTTCGCCCGGCAGGCGGTCACCCACCCGCAATATGCCTTCCAGGATCAGGAGCTCGATCTGGCTCACGACATCGTCCGCCGTGCGCGAAGGCTCGATCCTGGAAAATATCTGCTCGCCCATCGAATTCATGCCACCGGTTTCATGCACTGGCAGAGTAACGGTTTCGGGCAAAACTGGTCAATTGATTTGTCCAGTTTATGAGCCTTCCGCCCCCTTTTCCCAATAGGGCGCCGGGCCGTAGAGATCGGCGAGATAGTCGATGAAAAGCCGCACCTTGGCGGGCAGGAACTGGCGCGAGGGATAGACGGCATGGATCGCCACCTTGCGCGTGGCGGCATAGTCCGGCAACACCTGGACGAGCTTGCCCGCCGCCAGCTCCGGGCCGATATCCCAGGTTGAGCGCTGAGCGATGCCGAGCCCGCCCAGCACCGCCTCGCGCACCACCTCGCTGGAATTGGTCTGCAGCGGCCCGGCGGGGCGCAATGTCACCGGCCCGTCCGGCCCTTCGAGCCGCCACGGGTCGTTGTTGTGCGGGGCAAGGCAGACATGGTTTTCCAGGTCAGTGAAATTCTTGGGGCTTCCGTGCTCCGCGATATAGCGCGGCGCGGCCACTAGGATGCGCCGCACCGGCGCGAGCCGCCTTGCCACCAGGCTTGAATCGGAAAGCTCGGCGATGCGGATCGCCAGATCATAGCCTTCGCCGACGATGTCGACGATCTCGTCCGTCAGCATCATGTTGATCGCGAGATCGGCATTGGCCCGCATGAACGGTTCGAGATAGGGCGCGATATGCATGCGGCCGAAGGTGGTCGGCGCGGAGATTTTCAGCGTGCCGCGCGCATCGGCCGAGCGGCGGGAGACGAAGTTCTCCGCTTCCTCGACGCCCGTGAGAATCGCCAGCACGCGTTCGTAATAGCCCTGGCCGGCCTCGGTCAGGGCGATCTGCCGCGTCGTGCGCTGGAGAAGCCTGGTGCCGAGGCGGTCCTCCAGTCGCCGCAGCCGTTTCGAGACGACCGCGGGGGAGAGCCCGAGCTCCCGCCCGGCGGCGGACATGCTGCCGCTTGACACCACCCGGGCGAAGATCTCCATATCTGCCAGATTGCTCATCATGTGCGTGTCGGGCCCATTCCGGAATTTAACCCGATGTTCCTACTACAGCAGCGCCGTCCATGGAAACGCTGCTTGTTTGCGGTCTCTCGCGCCGTTCATTTATTCCGGCTGGGAAAAATGGCATCAACGCCGCTGCGCCGGTTTGGAGCATTTACAAATGCGATCGCTAACTGGTAAATTGATTTTACCACTTTGTTCGTGCGGGAGAAGCCATGTCCGGACTGACGTTGCCTGAAGCGCATGGCGCCACGCTGGCGCGACGTGCCGAGATCGTCGCCGATCTGCGCGATATCGTGCCGGGCGAGGGCGTCGTCGATGCGGTCAACGAGATGCGCGCCTTCGAATCCGATGGGCTCACCGCCTATCGGCAATTGCCGCTGGTCGTCGTCCTGCCCGAAACCGTGGCGCAGGTCTCGCGCATCCTCAAATATTGCCATGAGCACGATATCCGTGTCGTGCCGCGCGGCTCCGGCACTTCGCTTTCCGGCGGCGCGCTGCCGCTGGGCGATGCCGTTCTCCTGGTCATGTCGCGCTTCAACCGCATCCTGGAAATCGATTATGCCAACCGGGTCGCGGTGGTGCAGCCGGGCGTCACCAATCTCGGCATCACCCGCGCCGTCGAGCATGAGGGCTTTTACTACGCGCCCGATCCGTCCTCGCAGATCGCCTGCTCGATCGGCGGCAATGTAGCGGAGAATTCCGGCGGCGTGCATTGCCTGAAATACGGCCTCACCGCCAACAATGTCCTCGGCATCGAAATGGCGCTGATCAATGGCGAGGTGATCCGCCTCGGCGGCAAGCATCTCGATAGCGGAGGCTATGACCTGCTGGGCCTGATGACCGGTTCGGAGGGACTGCTCGGGGTCGTCACGGAGGTCACCGTCCGCATCCTGCAGAAGCCGGATACGGCGCGCGCCGTCCTCGTCGGCTTCCCTTCGAGCGAGGAGGCCGGGCAATGCGTCGCCGATATCATCGGCGCCGGCATCATCCCCGGCGGCATGGAGATGATGGACCGGCCGGCCATCCACGCGGCGGAGGATTTCGTCCATGCCGGCTATCCGCTCGATGTCGAGGCGCTGCTGATCGTCGAGCTGGACGGCCCCGAGATCGAGGTCGATCACCTGATCGCGATGGTCGAGGAGATCGCGCGGCGGAACGGCGCGACCACCTGCATCGTCTCGCAATCGGAAGAAGAGCGCATGGCGTTCTGGGCCGGGCGCAAGGCGGCCTTTCCGGCGGTCGGCCGCATCTCGCCCGACTATTACTGCATGGACGGCACCATCCCCCGTAAGGAACTGCCGAAGGTGCTGGCCGGCATGCGCGAGCTTTCCGAGAAATATGGCCTGCGCGTCGCCAATGTCTTCCACGCGGGAGACGGCAATCTGCACCCGCTCATTCTCTATGATGCGAATATTCCCGGCGAACTGGAAAAGGCGGAAGCCTTCGGCGCGGACATTCTCAGGCTTTGTGTGCAGGTCGGCGGCGTCCTGACCGGCGAGCATGGCGTCGGCGTCGAAAAGCGCGAGCTGATGCCCGAGATGTTCAACGAGACGGACCTGAACCAGCAGATCCGCGTCAAATGCGCCTTCGACGAGAAGCATCTGCTCAACCCCGGCAAGGTCTTTCCGCAGCTCCACCGCTGCGCCGAGTTGGGGCGGATGCACATCCACCGCGGGCAATTGGCGTTTCCGGATATTCCGAGGTTTTGATGACAACCTTCACCCCTAAAACCGAGGAAGAGGTCCTCGAAGCCGTGCAATGGGTGCTGTCGGAAGAAGTGCCGGTGGAGGTGCTGGGGCAGGGCTCCAAGCGCGCCATCGGCCGGCCGATGCAGACCGAGCATGCGATCGATCTTTCAGGGCTTTCCGGCGTCACGCTCTATGAGCCGGAGGAGCTTGTGCTTTCGGCAAAAGCGGGGACGCCGGTTGCTGAAATCGAGGCGCTGCTGGCCGAACGGGGCCAATGCCTGCAGTTCGAGCCGATGAATTACGGCCCGCTTCTCGGCGGCGAACCCGGCCGGGGGACGATCGGCGGCGTTCTCGCCGCAAACCTGAGCGGTCCGCGCCGGCTCAAATCGGGTGCTGCCCGCGATCACATCCTGGGCGTGCGCGTCGTCTCCGGCCGCGGCGAACTCTTCAAGTCGGGCGGCCGCGTGGTGAAGAACGTCACCGGCTATGACCTTTCCAAGGGCATGGCCGGCTCCTGGGGCACGCTCGGCATCGCCACCGAGGTGACTTTCAAGGTGCTGCCCGCCCCCGAGACCGAGACGACGCTCGCCATTCGCGGTCTCGATGACGAGGAGGCGGCGCGCGCCATGGCCATCGCCCTCGGGTCGAGCGGCGAGGTTTCGGCTGCCGCGCATCTGCCCGTTACGGTGACGGGCAAGGTGATCGATGGCGCCCTGTCGGGCAAATCATCGACGCTCTTGCGGCTTGAGGGCTTCGCCCCCTCGGTCAGGGACCGCACGGCGAAGCTGAAGGCATATCTACAGCCCGCCGGTGAGATCGACGAGATTGCAGAGGCGCAGTCGCGCCGTCTCTGGCGCGAGATACGCGATTGCCTGCCTTTTGCGGATAATACCGAGCGCTGCATCTGGCGCGTCTCGATGGCGCCGATGGAGGCCCACAAGATGGTTGCCAATCTGCGCCTCGGGGCCGGCGTCGACGCCTTCTACGACTGGCAGGGCGGGCTTGCCTGGCTGCGCATGGAGGCCGATCCCGAGCCTCAGGCGCTGCGTCGGCTGATCACCCATTTCGGCGGTGGCCATGCGACGCTGGTGCGCGCGCCCGTGGCAACGCGCGCCGCTGTCGACGTGTTCGAACCGCAGCCGACGGCGCTGGCCGGCCTGTCGCAGCGGTTGAAACACCAGTTCGACCCCAAGGGCATTCTCAATCCCGGCCGCATGGCGGCGGCATAAGGCGCAACCCGTGGTAGGATGGCATCGGTACAATGACGGAGGACATCATGCCTGAACAACCCGCTGACAATGGCCAGGGGCGCAAGACCGACGGCTGGCTCGAGCCTGGACCGCAGAACGTCCAGCTGATCTATTTCCTCTATCTGATCGGCCTGGCGATCGGCATCACGCCACTCATCGGCATCGTCATCGCTTATCTCAATCGCGGCAAGACCGGCGGCTGGATCGAAACGCATTATGACTGGGCGATCCGCACCTTCTGGATCGGCGTCTTCTACACCTTCATCGCCGTGCTGCTGATGGTGGTCGGCATCGGTTTCCTGCTTATCCCGGTCGTCGTCATCTGGCTGATCGTGCGCTGCATCGTCGGCCTGCAGGCGGTCAGCCGCGGCGAAGCGTTGAAGAACCCGCAAAGCTGGATCGTTTAGAGATCATTCTGGAGCTAGGAACAAGCCGTGCAGACCAATTTCACCCCTGAGCAATTGCGCGATCCGGGCGTTGCGGAATCGGAGAAGATCCTGCGCAACTGCGTCCATTGCGGCTTCTGCACGGCGACCTGCCCGACCTATGTGACGCTTGGCAACGAACTCGACAGCCCGCGCGGCCGCATCTATCTGATCAAGGACATGCTGGAGAACGGCCGGCCGGCGGACAAGGAGATCGTCAAGCACATTGACCGCTGCCTCTCCTGCCTTGCCTGCATGACCACATGCCCGTCCGGCGTCAATTACATGCATCTGGTCGACCATGCCCGCGCCCATATCGAAAAAACCTACCGCCGGCCGTTGATGAACCGGCTGACACGGGCGCTGCTTGCTGCCGTGCTGCCTTATCCCGCACGGTTCCGCGCGGCTCTCTCGGCGGCGAAACTGGGGCGTCCTTTCGCGAGCCTGTTTCGTGCCGTTCCGGGCCTGAAACCGGTGGCCGCCATGCTCGACCTCGCGCCGCGTGCCCTTCCGGCCCGATCGGCCCTTGCCGAGCCCGGCACGCACAAGCCCGATACCGTCCAGCGCGGCCGTATTGCCATATTGACCGGCTGTGCCCAGCCGGTGCTGAAACCCGGCATCAACGAAGCGACGACCCGGCTCTTGACCCGGTTCGGCATAGAGGTGGTGGTGCCGAAGGGCGAGGGCTGCTGCGGCTCGCTGGTGCATCACATGGGGCGCGAGGAACAGGCGCTTGATGAGGCCAGGCGCAATGTTGATGTCTGGACCCGCGAGATCGAGAATGGCGGCCTCGACGCGATCATCGTCACGGCGTCCGGCTGCGGCACGACGATCAAGGACTACGGCTATATGCTGCGCCTTGACCTCGCCTATAAGGACAAGGCTGCAAAGGTTTCGGCGCTCGCCAAGGACATCACCGAATATCTGGCCGATCTCGATCTGCCCGCGCCGGAAAGGCCCGCCGGCCTCACCGTCGCCTATCATTCCGCCTGCTCGATGCAGCACGGCCAGAAGATCACGCGCCAGCCGAAGGCGCTTCTGGCGCGGGCGGGCTTCACCGTCAAGGAGTCGGCGGAAGGGCATCTCTGCTGCGGCTCGGCCGGCACCTACAACATCATGCAATCGGAGATCGCGGAACGCCTGCGTGACCGCAAGGTCAGGAATATCGAGGCGACGCGCGCCGATCTGATCGCCACCGGCAATATCGGCTGCATCACCCAGATAGCATCGGGCTCGAAGCTACCTGTTGTTCACACCGTCGAGCTTCTCGACTGGGCCTATGGCGGGCCAAAGCCTGCCGAGTTGGCAATGGTGAAGAAAGACGCGGCCTGAAGGCCTCCTCACACACTATCCGGATGAGGCCCGATCCGGCCGTTATGGCCGTTGAGGGGGGAGATGGCATCGTGATCGCCCGAGGTGAGCTTGAAGCCGAAGACGTCAAAATTCCCCTCGATGCGCGCCGGCGTTACCGATTTCGGGATGACGATGTTACCGATGTCGAGATGCCAGCGCAGGATGATCTGCGCCACGGTCTTGCCGTGCTTTTCGGCGATCTGCCTGAGGGTCGGGTGCTCCAGTATCTTGCCCTGGCCGAGCGGGCTCCAGGCTTCCGTGGCGATCCCCTTCTTCTCGTGGAAGACGCGCAGTTCGTTCTGCTGGAACTGCGGATGCAGTTCGATCTGGTTCAGCACCGGCGTCACGCCCGTTTCCGAGATGATGCGTTCGAGGTCCGCGATCCGGAAATTCGATACGCCGATCGATTTTATCAGGCCATCCTCCCTGAGCTTGATGAAGGCGCGCCAGGTGTCGAGAAAGCGGTCCTGCGCCGGCGCCGGCCAATGGATCAGGTAGAGATCGACATAGTCCGTGCCGAGCCGCTTCAGGCTCGCGTCGAAGGCCCTGAACGTTGAATCATATCCCTGATCGGCATTCCAGAGCTTGGTCGTCAGGAAGATGTCGCCGCGCGCCACGCCGGAAGTTTTGAGCGCCTTGCCGACGCCTTCCTCATTGCCGTAGATCGCAGCGGTATCGATATGCCGGTACCCCGTCTCCAGTGCTTTTTCGACAACCGCGGTGGCCTCGTCATTGCCGACCTGCCAGACGCCGAAGCCGAGCTGCGGTATCGCGTTGCCGTCGTTCAGTTTTATTGCGGGTGCGGTCATGGCTTATCCTTTGCATGCAATATCTGCTCGCTGGAATATCATCGGAAAAACAGGCGCGGGACAAGAGCGCCTGCATCACTGATATGGCGTTTCCGGCGAAAAGAAAAAGGGCAGCGGCGTTCGCTCCGCTGCCCAGTTGTGACGCCCTTGCGGGCATCCCCTCTCTCCTGAGGTATTGGCTACATCACCACGACCCTGGTGCCGATCTTCACGCGCTCATAGAGATCCTCGACGTCCTGGTTGCGCATGCGGATACAGCCGGATGACACCGCCTGGCCGATGGTCCAGGGCGCGTTGGTGCCGTGGATGCGATAGAGTGTGGAGCCGAGATAAAGCGCGCGGGCGCCGAGCGGGTTGGCCGGCCCGCCCTCCATGTGGACGGGCAGGATGCGGCCCTTCTCCTTTTCGCGTGCGATCATTTCCGCCGGCGGGCGCCAGTCCGGCCATTGAGCCTTGCGCGAAATCCGGTTGGTGCCTTTCCACTCGAAGCCTTCCTTGCCGACGCCGACGCCATAGCGCCTTGCCTTGCCGTTCGCCTCGACGAGATAGAGAAACCGCTTCGTCGTATCGACGACGATCGTGCCGGGTTTGTGCGAACCTTTATAGGCGACCGTCTGCGGCAGGTAGATCGGGTTCATCTGCCGCTGCGGCTGTTCTCCGGTCGGGCGACGGGTCGCACGCTGGACCGGGCGCCGGTAGCCCACGTCGCGATAGCGCGGCGGCTGATCCGCCGTCATCGGCGCACGGCGCGTCACCACGCGGCGGGTCGTGTTGGAGGGGGCATAATAGCGCTGCCGGGTGAAGGACGGCGCCGGGTAATAATAGCGTGGGCGCTGCTGCTGCAGCTGCGTCACCCAAGGTGCTGTGAGGTCGGGGCTCATCACAACCGGAGCCCTGGTGGCATAGCGGTCGTTGGCCCATGCGCCTGTCGCGGAGATGGCGGAGATGGTGATCGCCGTCACGGCGGTGATGAGAAGAAGGTGGCGAGGTTTCATGATCTTGCCCATTGCCCTTGTGCAGCCCGCCCTCTGCTCCTGACATAATGCTGTCAGGAGTGGGCGTGACAGTGTCGATGGGAGGATTGTGGCCGAGCTTCAGAGTCGGAAAAGTGAATCGAAATCAATAAAATGCGATTCTTTTCCAGAACTGTTTCTTGTGGTTAGCGCCCGGTTTCAATCGCTGGTTAACATCGCCTGAACGGACCAAAAAGAGGTGGATTACGCATCATGACCGAGGAAACGACCGTCAAAACAGGCCTCGTCGAAGGCCCCGATGGCAAGATGCGCTGCTTCTGGCACGGCAATCTGCCGGATTATCTCCATTATCACGATCATGAATGGGGCCGGCCCGTTGCCGACGACCGGCGTCTCTTCGAGAAGATCTGCCTGGAAGGTTTCCAGTCCGGCCTCTCCTGGCTGACGATCCTGCGCAAGCGGGAGAATTTCCGCGAGGCTTTTGAGGGCTTCGATTTCGAGCGTGTCGCCCGCTTCGGCGAGAAGGATATCGAGCGGCTCCTGGGCAATGCCGGGATCATCCGCCACCGCGGCAAGATCACCTCGGCCATCAACAATGCCAAACGCGCCATCGATCTGGCGATGGAAAAGGGCTCGCTCGCCGCCTATTTCTGGTCATTCGAGCCTGATGCGGCGGAACGGCCGGCAGTCATGGATTATCAGACGCTGAGGGCCAATCCGACCAGCCCGACCTCCATCCGTCTGTCGAAGGATCTGAAGAAACGCGGCTGGAGCTTCGTCGGGCCGACGACGATGTATGCGCATATGCAGGCCATGGGCCTCGTCAATGATCATATCGAGGGCTGCTGCTGCCGCGCGGAAGTCGAAGAGATGCGGCGGAATTTCAAAAGGCCGCGTTAGGCTTTGCACGGGCCGCAAAACCTGCGACATTGCCGGAAATTTTCAGGAGAGTTCCATGGACGTCACATCGCTGCTGATCTTCGCCGGCGCATTGATTGTCGCGGCGGGTTCGCCGGGGCCGAGCATCGGCGCGCTGGTCGCCCGCGTTATCAGCCGCGGCTACAGGGATGTCCTGCCTTTCCTTCTTGCCATGTGGATCGGCGAGGCGATCTGGCTTTCGCTCGCCGTCTGGGGCCTCGCCGTCGTGGCGCAGACCTTCCATCTCGTCTTCACCATCATCAAATATGTCGGCGTCGCCTATCTTCTTTATCTCGCCTGGAAGATGTGGACGGCGCCCGTCGCGATTGGCGACAGCGATCTGCCCAACGAGAATTCGGCCGGCAAGCTGTTCGTGACAGGCCTCGCCGTGACGCTCGGCAACCCCAAGATCATGATGTTCTATATGGCGCTCCTGCCGACCATCATCGATCTCGGCCATGTCACCATCCTCGGCTGGGCGGAGCTGATCTGCGTCATGGTGCTGGTGCTGATCACCGTCGATCTGTTCTGGATCGTGCTCGCCGCACAGGCCAGGCGCTTCCTCAGGAGCGCGCGCGCCATGCGCATCGCCAACCGCACCAGCGCCACCATGATGGCGGGTGCGGCGGCGGCTATAGCGACGCGGTAGGATTTCCTTTCCTGCGGGGCTGGTGTGAATGCCCCTCATCTGCCTGCCGGCATCTTCTCCCCGCATGCGGGGAGAGGGTAAGGGTGAGAGGGGCATCCTCTCCGCCCTTGCCCGGCTGGATTTGATCGGCTAGGAAGCGCGCGTGTCACTTGTGTAGTAGCACTACACTTTAAGTGACGCGAACGTTACACCACAATTCCAGATATCGGACGAACATCATGGCGAACAAGGCTGACAAGGTGAAGGCACGGCTTCCGCGCGGGCTTGTCGACCGCCATGCCGCCGACATTCGCGCCACCGACAAGATGCTGGCGGCGATCCGCGAGGTCTATGAGCGCTACGGCTTCGATCCCGTCGAGACGCCGATGCTGGAATACACTGACGCGCTCGGCAAGTTCCTGCCCGATCAGGATCGGCCGAACGAGGGCGTGTTCTCTTTGCAGGACGATGACGAGCAGTGGCTGTCGCTGCGCTATGACCTGACCGCGCCGCTCGCCCGCCATGTCGCGGAAAATTTCAACGAGATCCAGCTTCCCTACCGCACCTACCGCGCGGGCTATGTCTTCCGCAACGAGAAGCCCGGCCCCGGCCGCTTCCGCCAGTTCATGCAGTTCGACGCCGATACGGTCGGCGCACCCTCCGTCGCGGCGGATGCCGAGATGTGCATGATGATGGCCGATGTCATGGAAGCGCTGGGCATCAAGCGCGGCGATTACGTCGTGCGCGTCAATAACCGCAAGGTGCTGGATGGCGTGATGGCGGCCATCGGCGTCACTGATGAGGTGCAGAAGCTCACCATCCTGCGCGCCGTCGACAAGCTCGACAAATTTGGCACGGATGGCGTTCGTGAACTGCTCGGTGCCGGCCGCAAGGACGAGAGCGGCGATTTCACCAAGGGCGCGGGGCTTCGCGAAGAGCAAATCGATCAGGTGCTGAGTTATGTTGCAGCGTCCGGTGCGGGTGCCGGACCCCTCATTTCCGATCCTGATCCGGCGGACGACAATTATCTTCGCGCGGTGGAAGACGGTCCCGTGCGTTATGGCAAGGTCGACAATATCGAAACCATTCGTCGCTTGAAGGAAAAGTTTGGCCATAGCCCACTTGCAATGGAAGGGCTCGATGAACTCGAAACCATTGCGGTGATGGCTGCCTCTGCTGGTTATGGCGCGCGGCGCATCCTGATTTCGCCCTCCGTCGTCCGCGGTCTTGAATATTACACCGGCCCCGTCTTCGAGGTCGAACTCACCGCCGAGATCCCCAATGAGAAGGGCGAGATCGTGCGCTTCGGCTCGGTCGGCGGTGGCGGGCGTTATGACGGCCTCGTCTCGCGCTTCCGTGGCCAGCCGGTTCCGGCGACGGGCTTCTCCATCGGCGTGTCGCGTCTGATGACGGCGCTGAAGAATCTGGGCAAGCTCGGCGAGGGCGACGTGCTCGCTCCGGTGCTCGTCACGGTGATGGACGGTGACATGGAAGCCATGGGGAAATATCAGGATTTCACCCAAAGGCTCCGCGCCGCCGGCATCCGCGCCGAGATGTATCAGGGCAACTGGAAGAAATTCGGCAACCAGCTGAAATATGCCGACCGCCGCGGCGCGCCGCTCGCCATCATCCAGGGCGCGGACGAGCGGGCGAATGGCGAGGTCCAGATCAAGGACCTGATCGAGGGCAAGCGCCTTTCCGAGGAAATCGAAAGCAATGAGGAATGGCGCGCCAGCCGCCCCGCGCAGGTGACGGTGAAGGAAGCCGACCTCGTCGCCGAGGTAAAGAAGATGCTCGATCAGCAGAAGCAGGATCGGGAACGGGGAGCATAAATGCTTATGCTTGCTTCGCCGTCGTTCACCCCCCTCTGGCCTGCCGGCCATCTCCCCCACAAGGGGGGAGATTACGCCTTCATCAACGCTCGGCACCAATCGCAAATGTCGCAGGGCAAAGGCGGGAAGTCGTGTCAGCCAATCTCCCCCCTGGAGGGGGAGATGCCCGGCAGGGCAGAGGGGGGTGTCATTGCACCAACCCCGGTCGATCAGGTCGCCGCGGCATGACCACCTCCCGCATCCCAGCCTTCGCCGAGGACCTCGCCGCCCTCCTGGTCGCACGCGGGACGGAGATGGTCGATATCCCGGTCATCCAGCCCGCCGATCCGTTCCTCGACATGGCGGGCGAGGATCTGCGCCGCCGCATCTTTCTGACCGAGAACGAAAACGGCGACAGCCTCTGCCTGCGCCCGGAATTCACCATCCCGGTCTGCCGCAACCATATCGCGCTCAACGCCGCGACGCCGAAGCGCTATGCTTATCTCGGCGAAGTCTTCCGCCAGCGCCGCGAGGGCGGCACCGAGTTCTATCAGGCGGGCATCGAGGATCTGGGCGAGCCGGAAGAGGCGCGGGCCGATGCCCGCTCGCTGGCCGATGGGCTTGCCTGTGTGCGCTCCGTCGCGCCCGATGCAGCTCTTGAGATCGTGCTGGGCGACCAGGCGATGTTCGAGGCCGTCCTTGCCGCCCTTGGCCTGCCGCGCGGCTGGCAGAAGAGGCTGGCGCGCACCTTCGGCAACCATGAGCAACTGAAGGGCCTGCTCGCCGGCCTTTCCGCGCCGCGTGAGAACGGCGCGCTGCCGGAGCCGCTCGCGGGCTTGGTCAGCTCGGGCGATGAAGCCGCGCTTGGCCAGTTTCTCGAGGCGGATATGCGGAAGGCTGGCATTTCGCCCGTTGCCGGCCGCACGCCGCCGGAGATCGCCCGCCGCCTGATCGAGAAGGAAAACCTCGCCTCCATCAGGCTTCCCGGGCAGGCCTTCGCCGCGCTCGAAGCCTTTCTGGCGATCCGCGCGCCGCTCGATGAGGCGCCGCAGCGCCTCCGCGAGTTCGCCGCGAAAAACCGATTCGATCTTAGCGGTGCGCTGAAGGCTTTTTCGGCTCGCGCCGAGGCGATCGCGGCCCAGGGCATCGATTTGGGGCAGGTCCAGTACGATGCCGCGTTCGGCCGCCCGCTCGATTATTATACCGGCCTCGTCTATGAGATCCGCTCAGCCTCGGGCGGTGGCGCGATCGTCGGTGGCGGCCGTTATGACCGGCTGCTGACGCTGCTCGGCGCGGCCCAGCCCATTCCCGGCGTCGGCTTTTCCATCTGGCTCGACCGGCTGGAGGAACTTGCCGGCGATGCGCCGAAGGGTGACAAAGCGGGGAGGGCGTGATGACCGGGGCAGTGACGCTGGCGCTTCCCTCCAAGGGCCGCCTCAAGGAACAGGCGCTCGAGATTTTGCGGCAGGCCGGGCTGCAGGTCGTCCTGCCGCGGGATGAGCGCAATTACCGCGCGCGGATCGAAGGGCTGGAAGGCGTTGATATCCTCTTCCTCTCTGCATCGGAGATCGCCCGGGAACTGGGTTATGGCGGCGTTGATCTCGGCGTCACCGGCGAGGATCTGATCCGCGAGACGCTGAGCCATGCCGATGAGCGTGTGGCCATCGAAACGCCGCTCGGCTTCGGCCATGCCGATGTCGTGGTTGCGGTGCCCGAGGTCTGGCACGATGTGACGACCATGGCCGATCTCGACGATGTCGCTGCCGATTTCCGCCAGCGCCATGGCCGCCGCCTGCGCATCGCCACCAAATATTGGCGCCTGACGCAGCAATTCTTCTCGCAGATGCATGGCATCCAGGTCTATCGCATCGTGGAAAGCCTGGGTGCGACGGAAGGCGCCCCCGCCGCCGGTTCCGCCGACATCATCGTCGACATCACCTCGACGGGCTCGACGCTGAAGGCCAATCGCCTGAAGGTGCTGGAGGACGGCGTCATTCTTCGCTCGCAGGCCTGTCTCGTCTCGGCCCGCCGCAGCCGCGGCAATGCCAAAGTGGCGGAAATCACCGCCCGCATTCGCGAAAGCCTCAAAGCCTGAGCCGGAGGAGATCATGCCGGTGATCATCAGAAATGAAGAGCCAGCCGATATCGCCGCGATCCACCACGTGGTGGAGGCCGCTTTTCAGCAGTCCATGGAAGCCGATTTGGTCGACCGGCTTCGTGCCGATGGAGACGCCGTGATTTCGCTTGTCGCGGAGGACGATGGCGAGATCGTAGGGCACGTTCTCTTTTCGCCCATTCTCTTGCCGACAATGTCAGCTCCCTTTCCGGCGCTCGGGCTGGCGCCCGTGGCCGTTTTGCCCGGGAGGCAGGGACAGGGGATCGGCGGCATGCTCATCCGCGAGGGGCTGAAACAGGCGGAAAGCCAGGGTTGCCGGGTCGTATTCGTGCTGGGTGAACCTGAATATTACAGCCGTTTCGGCTTCGATCCTGCCCTGGCGGTCGGCTTTGCCTCGCCCTATTCCGGGCCATATTTCATGGCGCTGCCCCTCAACGGGGAAATGCCCGCCGAGCGCGGCAGGGTAGACTACGCCCCGGCCTTCGCGGCTTTGGGTTAGTTTAGAATAGAAACGCTTGCGAGGCACCCCTCTGGCCGGCAGGCCAGAGGGGTGCCTCGCGATTCCCGTTAAAACAGGAGCAGTTCCAGAAATGCAAAAGGCCGCGGACGAGCCGCGGCCTTTTGTTTGCGTCTTTATCGTTCAGCCGCGCTTGGCGTCGATCGACAGCGCGCCGGCGCCGGCCGCCGCGAGCACGAAGAAGCCGCCGGCGATGGCGATGTTCTTCTGGAAATTGATCATCTGCATCATGTCGGCGAAGTTGGTGTGGGCGATCAAAGCCGACGCGATGGAGAAGAGGCCGAGCGCGATGGCCGCGATGCGGGTCTTGAAGCCGACGAGAACGGCAAGGCCGCCGAAGAGCTCAAGCAGGCCGACGAGCACCGCGACGACGGTCGGCGCGGGAAGGCCCATGCTGCCGAAATAGCCGGCGGTGCCGCCGATGGCGGTCAGCTTGCTGAAACCGGCGGGAATGAAGAGCGAGGAAAGAAGGATACGGCCGATGAGATTGCCGTATGGATTGCTGGCATAGGCATTGCTGGAATAGGCGGTGGCAGACATGACATTGTTCTCCGGTTGCGTTGCCAAGAGATAAGGCAGGCGCCATCGTCAAGGAAAGCCGTATTATCCTCGACAGATCGTTCACCAATACGAGACGGTCATTGCCTATTCCGGCGCGATCATCCGCTCTGGCCGAACAAGCCTATCATAATCTTCCGCTGAAACGAGGCCGCTGGCAAGAGCCTCCTCGCGGAGCGTCGTGCCGTTCCTGTGCGCAGTCTTGGCGATTTTCGCGGCATTGTCATAGCCAATGGCGGGCGCCAGCGCGGTCACCAGCATCAGCGAGCGCTCAAGAAGGTCCTTGATGCGGGTCTCGTCAGCCTCGATTCCGCTGATGCAATTGTCGGCGAAGGAGACCATCGCATCCGAGAGGAGCCGGATCGACTGGAGCACGTTGAAGGCGATGACCGGCTTGAACACGTTGAGCTCGAAATGGCCCTGCGATCCCGCCACCGTCACGGCGGTATGATTGCCGAAGACCTGCGTCGCCACCATCGTCAGCGCTTCGGCTTGAGTCGGGTTGACCTTGCCCGGCATGATCGATGAGCCCGGCTCGTTTTCCGGCAGCTTCAGTTCGCCGAGGCCGGATCGCGGGCCGGAGCCGAGGAAGCGGATGTCATTGGCGATCTTAAAGAGATCGGTGGCAAGCGCGTTGAGACTGCCGTGGAAATTGACGATGGCGCCATGGCTCGCCAGCGCCTCGAATTTGTTCGGCGCCGTCTTGAACGGCAGGCCGGTGATTTCGGAGACCGAGTCCGCGAAGCCGGTGTCGAAGCCCTGCGGCGCGTTCAGGCCGGTGCCGACCGCCGTGCCGCCCTGGGCGAGCAGGAAGATGTCGGCAAGGGCGTCCTCGATGCGTTTGCGGCCGTATTCGAGCGCGGCGCGATAGCCGGAGAACTCCTGGCCGAGCGTCACCGGCGTTGCGTCCTGCGTATGCGTGCGGCCGATCTTGATGATATCGGCGAAGGCCTCTTCCTTCTCTTTCAGCGCGCCGATCAGGTGGTCGAGCGCGGGATAGAGCCGGTTGGTGGCCTCGACAGCCGTCGCGATATGGATCGCGGTCGGGAAGCTGTCGTTCGACGACTGGCTCATATTGACATGGTCGTTCGGGTGAACAGGCTTTTTCGAACCCATCTCGCCGCCGAGCAGTTCGATCGCCCGGTTGGCGATGACCTCATTGGCGTTCATGTTGGATTGCGTGCCGGAACCGGTCTGCCAGACAACCAGCGGGAAATGGTCGTCGAGCTTGCCTTCCGCCACTTCCGCCGCCGCCACGGTGATGACACGTCCGATCACCGGGTCCAGCTTGCCGAGCGCAATATTCGTTTCAGCGGCCGCGCGCTTCACCACGCCCAGCGCGTGGATGAGGGGCAGGGGCTGTCTTTCGCCGCCGATCTTGAAGTTGTTTAGTGATCGCTCCGTCTGTGCGCCCCAATACCGGTCCGAAGCCACTTCGATTCCGCCGAAAGTGTCGGTTTCCGTGCGTGTTCCTGCCATTCTCATCTCCGTTTCTCGGACGTATATAGGCGCGTTCAGGCCATTTCGCAGGCGCTCCTATTCGTCCTCGTCGTCATCATCATCGTCGCCCTCGGCATCGTCCTGCGAGAGCCAGGCCGTGGGATCGATCTTCTTCTGTGTGCGGCTGTCGGTGAAGGTCCACCATCCGGTATCGGTTTCGTCCCAGTCGCCGCCGCCCGCTCGCAACTGCTGGAGCGAGTGATAGCGCGCGACCGATTCGTTTTCCTGGTCGTCTTCGTCGGTCCACAGCACGGTGACCCTGGTGCCATTCATCGGCGCGGTGGAGATGGGAAGCTTCTTGCGCATGGACGTCTCCTGTTGGTGATAGGCGTGATCCCGAAAATTTGCAGAGTTTTCGGATAAGATCATGCGGCTAAAACCTAAAACAAAGACTACATAGCGCGAGAATGGTCTGGAACAAAGCCGGGCGCTTTGTCGGCGCCCGGTTTTGCTTAGGTTTGTGTTTCTCAGCCCTCGCGGGCCGCCTTCAGCGCCTTCGCCCACCAGACGAGTTGGTCGAGCATGCTGGTGGCCGCGTCAGCGAGGTGCGGATAATCGCTTAGCTGCTTTTCGTTCTTCGCCACGGCGAGATATTCCGGGAAGAGGATGTGCACGCCGGTCTTGACCGATGCGGCCTGCATCTCGACGGCGATCAGGCGCAGATGCTCGACTGCGCGGGCGCCGCCGACACCGCCATAGCCGACGAAGCCGAACGGCTTCTGGATCCATTCGCCCAAGTCGATGGCGTTCTTCAGGACCGCGGTTGGCGCGTGATTGTATTCGGCGACGGTGAAGATATAGCCGTCGAATTCGCGCATCTTCTTCTTCCAGCGCTCCGCCGTCTCGTTCTGCGCCTCTGTGGTGCGCTCTTCGCCCAGGAAGCCCATGGGATAGTCGAGGAGATCGACCACTTCGACCTCGATATCGTCGCGCGCGGCGGCAAGTCCCGCGATCCATTTGGCAGGGGTGGGAGCGAAGCGCGTTCCGCGCGTCGAGCCGACGATGACGGCGATTTTCGATTTTGCCATGTGTGCTGAGCCTTTCATTATGGAGATGAAGGGGTGGTCACTAAAAGAAACCAGCGGTATATAGTCGGCCATGTTTCTGTGGCGCAAGGAGGCACTTTTTTGAAACCGGATCACTTCGAGGTGACCCCGCAATGCACGGCGGTGCATGAAATTCTGTCGCGCGTCGGCGACAAATGGACGGTGCTGGTCGTCAACTATCTCGGCAACGGCGCCATGCGCTTCAACGAGTTGCGGCGCACGATCGCCGGCATTTCGCAGAAGATGCTGACGACGACGCTGCGCGGGCTGGAGCGTGATGGCTTTGTCACGCGCACGGTATTTCCCACCATTCCGCCGCGTGTCGAATATGAGCTGACGGATCTCGGCCGCGAGCTGCTCGTGCCCGTTCGCGCGCTGGGCGCCTGGGCGGTCGTAAATCACGACCGGGTTCTCGCGGCGCGCAGCCGGTTCGATGCCGCCCATGGTGTCGCGCAGGAGCCGTTCCGGCCATCGCGAGATATGAGCGAAGCCGCCGAGTAAAATCAAATGGGTGGGGGAGGGACGCCCGGCTGCTTTTTCGGATTTGCACCGCAGGTCCAGGAAAGGTGGAAAGGCGGATGAGAATCCGCCTTTCCGGTTGCCTGAGACAGGACTTCCCTAAAGCGGGGGCAATCGGAAGTCCATCCCTTGGGCAAGCCCCTTATCGAGGGGTTGACCATGTTTGCGGAAGCCAGTCAATCAGAACTTTCTAACAGACAAGATCGTTCAACATCCCATCCGGCCTATGGTTAAGGCTTCGTTATGCCGGAGGGCGGGCGGCTTCGCTAAAGCGTGATTGTGGCATGCAAGAGGCGCATTTGCCTTTGCAAACAAAAAGGCGGGCGCAAGGCCCGCCTTTCTCATTCCGGAGACCGGATTTCTTAGAAATCCATGCCGCCCATGCCGCCCATGCCGCCGCCCGGCATTGCGGGCATGGCCGCTTCCTTCTTCGGAAGCTCGGCGATCATGGCCTCGGTCGTGATCAGCAGACCGGCGACGGAAGCTGCGTTCTGGAGAGCCGTACGGACGACCTTGACCGGATCGACGATGCCGAGGGCGATCAGATCGCCATATTCGCCGGTCGCGGTGTTGTAGCCGTAGGTATCCTTGCTGTTCTCAAGGATCTTGCCGACAACGATCGAAGCCTCGTCGCCCGCATTCGAGGCGATCTGGCGTGCCGGAGCCTGCAGGGCGCGGCGAACGATGTTGATGCCGGCTTCCTGATCGGCATTCACCCCCTTGGCGGTGATCGCAGCAGAGGCGCGCAGCAGAGCCGTGCCGCCACCGGCAACGATGCCTTCCTCGACGGCCGCGCGAGTCGCGTTGAGGGCGTCGTCGACGCGGTCCTTCTTTTCCTTCACTTCGACTTCCGTCGCACCGCCGACGCGGATCACGGCAACACCGCCAGCAAGCTTGGCAAGACGCTCCTGCAGCTTCTCGCGATCGTAGTCAGAGGTGGTCTCTTCGATCTGCTGCTTGATCTGGTTGACGCGAGCGGTGATCTCGGCCTTCTGGCCAGCGCCGTCGACGATGGTGGTGTTCTCCTTGGAGATCGACACCTTCTTGGCGCGGCCCAGCATGTCGAGCGTGACATTCTCGAGCTTGATGCCGAGGTCTTCGGAGATGACCTGGCCGCCGGTGAGGATGGCGATGTCCTCGAGCATGGCCTTGCGGCGGTCGCCGAAACCCGGAGCCTTCACGGCAGCGATCTTCAGGCCGCCGCGCAGCTTGTTGACGACGAGCGTGGCAAGCGCCTCGCCTTCGACGTCTTCAGCAACGATGAGGAGCGGCTTGGAGGTCTGGACGACGGCTTCGAGAACCGGCAGCAGAGCCTGCAGGTTCGAGAGCTTCTTCTCGTGCAGCAGGATGTAGGCGTCGTCGAGATCGGCCACCATCTTTTCCGGATTGGTGACGAAGTAGGGCGAGAGATAGCCACGGTCGAACTGCATGCCTTCGACGACTTCCAGCTCGGTTTCAGCGGTCTTGGCTTCCTCAACGGTGATGACACCCTCGTTGCCGACCTTCTGCATCGCCTGGGCGATCATCTCGCCGATCGAGGCGTCGCCATTGGCCGAGATCGTGCCGACCTGGGCGACTTCTTCCGAGGTCTTGATCTTCGTGGCCTTCTTGACGAGGTCTGCGACGACTTCGTTGACGGCGAGGTCGATGCCGCGCTTCAGGTCCATCGGGTTCATGCCGGCGGCAACAGCCTTGGCGCCTTCCTGCACGATCGCCTGGCCGAGAACGGTCGCGGTCGTGGTGCCGTCACCGGCGATGTCGTTGGTCTTGGAAGCCACTTCGCGCAGCATCTGCGCGCCCATGTTTTCCAGCTTGTCTTCCAGCTCGATTTCCTTGGCGACGGACACGCCGTCCTTGGTGATGCGCGGTGCGCCGAAGGATTTGTCGATGACGACGTTACGGCCCTTGGGACCAAGGGTAACCTTGACCGCATCGGCAAGGATGTTGACGCCGCGCAACAGGCGCTCGCGCGCGTCACGGCCGAATTTTACTTCTTTGGCAGCCATTTAAGTCTCTCCTGGGTTTGACCCGGTTTGATCTATGGTGAGAATTTTTAGTGAGGGGAACCGGCGATTAGCCGATGATGCCGAGAATGTCGGATTCCTTCATGATCAGCAGGTCTTCGCCGCCGATCTTGACCTCGGTGCCCGACCACTTGCCGAACAGGACGCGGTCGCCTTCCTTGACATCGAGCGGAACCAGCTTGCCGGCTTCGTCGCGAGCGCCTGCGCCAACGGCGACGATCTCGCCTTCCTGCGGCTTTTCCTTGGCGGTGTCGGGGATGATGATGCCACCGGCGGTCTTCTCTTCCGATTCGACCCGGCGGACGACGACGCGGTCGTGAAGCGGGCGGAACTTGGTGTTGGCCATGGTTTGAACCCTTGATGTTTGCGAATGGTTGACGGCACGAACCGTTGCAGGTTCATGGCTGTTAGCACTCTATGTAGGAGAGTGCTAACATGGCGGTGGAAATAGAATTCCGGGCCGGATTTGTCAAGGGAGCAAACGGCGGAACACGCCGGAAGATCCTCTGGAATGGAGGGTCATCCGTGTTCGGACGACCCGGATTTGACACCGAATATGGGGGACACCGAGGGATAAACAAGGCGGCGGTGGTTTTTAACCAGCGCCTTGAGCGATTCCGGGTTTAGCTGCGGTTAGAGTTAACGGAAGGTTAGAGCAGTTTTCTGTTTTGATGGAATCGCGAGGCACCCCCTCTGGCCTGCCGGCCAGAGGGGGTGAAAAGTGTCTCGAACCAATGAGAACCATTCTACCCCACGATACGCAGGTTGGAGAGTTCGTCGCCGATCTGCCGGAAGGTCTCCGACAGGTCGCCGCCGGTGGTGTTCCAGAAGAGCTTCGCCGGCTTGCCGCTGTCGTCGCGGCGGACGCGCGAATCCGAAGAGCAGGATTTCAGGGCGTCGATCTGTGCCTGGACCTGCTTTCTTTCAGCCGCGGTTCCTGTCGTGGCATCCAGATCCAGCGCCACCGTCATGACGATGAGATTGGCTTTCTTGACATTGTCGCACAGCGTCGCGAACTGCTCGTTCATGGCGGCGGTATAATTGTCGTTGTTGTGCAGGCTGGTGTTGACCTTGCTGGTGTTCTGGAAGATGCGGGTCCTGGAATACCCCGGCGCTACCTGGCCCGTATAGCCGAGGGCGGAGTAGGAGGATCTGCTCCCTGCCTGATCGTCCTTGCCGAAATAACTGCGGGTATAATATGTGTTGGCGCCGTCGGTCAGCACGATGACCACCTTGTCATTGCCGCGCTCGGTCTCGGGGCGCCCCTCGGTGAAGGGTTCCCCGTGCGAAATCGTGCGCCAGCCCCAGGCCATCCCTTCCGGAACGTTTGTCGCTCCCAGCGGCGACATGCCGTTGATGGCGTTCTTGATCGTGTTCAGCCCGGCGGTGGTTGCGATATCCGTCAGCGGCGTGATCGGCTTGGTCGTGCAACTGGCATTCGGCCCTTCGTCGTAGACGCCCACGATTGAGCGGGTGGAGGTCGGCGTGAAATATTTTTTGAGATCTCGCTGCCTCGTGACGGCGCCGGGATCCTTGTTCCACGATTCATCATCCGGCCACCAATTGTTGTAGGGTTTCCAATTATACCTCGTTCTATCGTATTCAGGGTCATATTCATCCGGTGCGAACATCGGCACGAACAGCGTGTCGGGGACGGTGGCGGTCGGCTGCGTGTCGTCCAGATTGTAGCGTCCGGGCCGGGCCTCGACGCATCCGAGCCAGTTGGCGTAAGGCTGCGTACCTGTCCAGCCCGTGGAAACCTTCAAATCTCTGAACAGGCTGAAACGGGTGACGAGGGTGTTTTGCTGATCACCCCAGCCGGAGCCGACCTTTCTGAGCAGGCCGTCGACAAGCTTGATCTGCTTGTTTGGATTTCCGTCGATCGTGATCGGCTGGCTGATATCGAAATTCTCATAATGGATGGAGGAGCGCCCGTTTCTGTCCATCCATGTGGCAAACTCGTTTTCTGGCCCCACATTCACCGATCCGGCAAAGGGCACGACGGAAAACTGCACCGGCTTGTCCAGCCGCGTCACCTGCGTCGCCTGTCCCGCCATGTTCTCGACGAGCTGGATGGCGGCGCTTTTCAGGAGATCCATCCGCTTCTTGCTCGAGCCGGTTCCCTTGAAGTCCATCGACCCGGAATTATCCAGCACCAGCGCCACCTCGACCGTGTTCTTCACCCGCACGTCCGAGACCATCTGGTATTTGAAGCCGTTCCAGTCGCTGCCCTTGGCAAGCGAATTGGCGAGCTTGCCGAAAAGCGATGTGTAGGTGAGGTCGGCCACCGCCGAAATCTGCCTGTTCGCGTCGCCGTCCTGAGGCAGCACGATCCTGAACTGCACGTCGGCGGGGTTCATCACCTTCAGGTTGGCGGCGAAATATTTCCGGCCGTATTCCTGCATGGCCGCCTCGGATGCGCCGCCGCTGAATTGCCGTCCGACGGCCAGTGACGCCGCGTCGAGGGCGTGCTGCACATTGGTCCTGGTGCGCATCAGGTTCGCCGCGTCGATGGCCGCCATGCCGCCGAGCAGCAGGGGCGCCATGACGATCGCCGTCATGATCGCGAAATTGCCGTCCTCGTCGCGCCTGAATCGCGCCAGAAACGATGAATGAGTGGATGAGTTCCGTGCCCCATCGGCCGATGCGGTGGCCCGCCTGCGTGCTTTTTTCATTTCCGCCCCCGGATTCTTCCGTGCCCACTTGGAGCATGATCCCGAAAAGTTGCAGACTTTTCGGATGAGATCATGCGGCCAAAAGAAAGAATTCTGCATGGCTCATAGCAGAGGGGCTGCTAACGCTTGGTCACGATGATAGGTAAAATTTGAATGAAGCCGAAACCAGATGACACGCACTGTCGCTTGGGCTAATCCGGTCGCGCCCCACAATACGCGCCCGCCACAATAGAGGACCGTGCATGTTCAACCTTCCCAAGATCGAACGCCTCGATGAACTGTTCCCCCGATATGACGTCCTCCTCTGCGATGTCTGGGGCGTGCTGCACAACGGCATCAATGCGTTCGCCGCCGCGAAGGCCGCGTTGCAACGGGCGCGCAAGGCCGGGCTGACGGTGGTTCTGATCACCAATGCTCCGCGTCCCGCGCCGCTGATCGCGGCGCAGCTTTCGCTGCTCGGCGTTCCCGAAGATGCCTATGACCGCATCGTTACCTCGGGCGACGTGACGCGGGATTTGATCGCCGCTGGCCCGCGCCGTGTGTTTCATTTGGGTCCCGACAGGGATTTGACCCTTTATGACGGGCTCGATATCGATCTGGTCGAGGAGTTCGAGGCCTCGGGCGTCGTCTGCACCGGCCTCATCGATGACGAGATCGAGGTGCCGGAGGATTACGCCGAAATGCTTGAGCGTTTCCGCTCGCGCAATCTGCCTTTCATCTGCGCCAATCCGGATATCGTGGTGGAGCGCGGCAACCGCCTGATCTGGTGCGCCGGGGCGCTCGCGCGGGACTATGGCCAGCTGGGCGGCCGCACCCTGATCGCCGGCAAGCCGCACCGCCCGATCTATGAGGCGGCGCTGGCCGCGGCCGGTGAGGTGCGCGGCGGCGACGTGGACAAGGCCCGCGTGCTGGCGATCGGAGACGGCATTCTGACGGATGTGAAGGGCGCCGAGGAGTTCGGCCTCCACATCCTCTATATATCGGGCGGCATCCACGCCAATGATTATGCCGACCAGGGCATCGTCGATGTCGAAAGGCTGCTTGATTTTCTGAAAAAACATGGCAGCAATCCCGTTGCCACCATGCACGCCCTTGCCTGACAGCACGACGCCTATGTCCAAACGTTCCTTTCTCCGCCTCGCCAGCCCCGCCGACCTGCCGCCGCACCTTCGAGGCGCGGTGGTCGCCATCGGCAATTTCGACGGCGTGCATCGCGGCCATCAGGCGGTGCTCGAGCGCGCGCTGCATCTGGCGAAGGAAGAAGGCCGGCCGGCGGTGGTGCTGACCTTCGAGCCGCATCCGCGCAGCGTCTTCGCGCCGGACAAACCCGTGGACCGTCTGACGCCCGCGGTTGAAAAGGCGGAGCTGCTGGATGCGCTGGGCTTTGACGCCGTGGTCGAGCAGCAGTTCACCCGCGCTTTCGCCGAACATTCAGCGGAGGATTTCGTCCAGTCCATCATCGTCGAAAAGCTCGGCGCAAGCCGCGTCGTCACCGGCTTCGATTTCCATTTCGGCAAGGGGCGGCAGGGCGGCCCGGCCTTTCTTATGGATGCCGGCGAGCGGCTGGGGTTCCACGTCACGCTGGTCGATGCCTTCCGCGACGAGGGTGGGGAGGTCGTCTCGTCGAGCCGCATCCGTGCGCTTCTGGGGGAGGGCGATGTCGCGGGCGCCGCAGCGCTGCTCGGCTATCGCTACACGGTAGAGAGCGAGGTCGTCGAGGGCAAGAAGCTCGGCCGCACGCTCGGCTTTCCCACCGCCAATATGAAATTGCCGCCCGAGACCCATCTGAGGCACGGCATCTATGCCGTGCGCTTCCGCCGTGCCGATGGTTCGCTGCATGACGGCGTCGCCAGCTTCGGCCGCCGCCCGACGGTCGACACCGACGGCCTGCCGCTGCTCGAAACCTTCATTTTCGATTTCTCCGGCGATCTCTATGGCGAGACCTGTGCCGTCTCCTTCTTTGCCTATCTGCGCGGCGAGGAGAAGTTCGACAGCCTCGACGCGCTGATGGTGCAGATGCGCCGGGACGAAGAGGAGGCCCGCGCCGTTCTTTCCGGTGTACGCCCGCTGTCGCCGCTTGACCGGGCGTTCAACTTCGAGGAGAAATGAACCAGCCCGACTCTTTTTTATCGGGAATTTAAGCAAATTTTACTGTTTTCATTGCAAGGGTTTTCACCATTCCGATCTTTTCAAGAGCCTCCCGGAGTTATGTTTTGCGTATTTATTCCTTGGGCGTCCTTTCGGGCGCGGTTTTTTTCGCCCATATCGCTTCCACTTCCCTCGTTCAGGCTCAGGAGAGCCGCCGGCACTTCTGGTCCGGCGACTGGTATCTGACCGTCGGCGCCGCCGGCTTCGTCGCGCCGCGTTTCGAAGGTTCGAACAGCCGCGTCTTCAGCGCCACGCCGATGGTCTCGCTCGGACGCGCCGGCTCGACGACGCGCTTTTCCTCGCGCAACGACAATCCGTCCTTCGCCTTCATCGACACGGAGACCTTCCGGGCCGGTATCGCCGGCAAGCTCCTCTTCGAGCGCGACGGGGACACCTCAAGCGATCTGAAGGGGCTGGACCCCGTGAAATGGGGCGTCGAGGCGGGTGGCTTCGCCGAAGTCTATCCGACCGACTGGCTGCGCGTCCGCGCCGAAGTGCGGCAGGGCGTCCGCGCCCATAAGGGCGTGGTGGCAGATGTCGCCGCCGATGCCTTTGTCGACGTGACCCCGACCATCCGCATATCGGGCGGCCCGCGCGCCTCCTTCGCCTCCAAGGATTATTTCGACACCTATTACGGCGTCGATGCCGACGAGGCCATCGCCTCGGGTCTCAGCCAGTATAAGCCCGGCGGCGGCTTCAAATCCGCCGGTGTCGGCGGCGCGATCACCTGGAAGACGACCGAGAAGGTCACCACCAGCCTCTTCGCCGAATATGCCCGCCTGCAGGGCCCGGCGGCCGATTCCAGCCTGGTCAAGGAGCGCGGCTCGCGTGACCAGTTCACCGTCGGCGTCTCGGCCACCTACCGCTTCGATTTCTCGCTGGAGTAGGGCGGTCCGCTGCAGTGACGCATTTTCCGATGTCGCGGGTGGGGGCACCGTCGAGGCAACGGTTCAGAAAGATATCCGCTTTGGCGGGAAGAGCGGCTTTCCAAGTTTCTTGAACCCGCCTCTTTATTCCTTGGCGCGTCATTGCTAAAAGCAGCGCCATGAGACTTGCGTTCCGGCATTTCATTTCGGTCATACGAATTAGTGGCCCGGCCTTCCCAGTTGCTTGAGAGAGCAGCAGCATAGAGCGGGAAGGTCCGGGAACGACCGCTGCGCCTTCACGGCATCCACTGTTTTATTTAAAAGAACCTGCCCGCCCTGGCGTTCCGCGCGGGCTTGAGAACGAGCCAGAAATCATGACCGATACGACGGACAAGATCGATTATTCGAAGACCCTCTATTTGCCGCAGACCGAATTTCCGATGCGCGCGGGCCTGCCCCAGCGCGAGCCGCAATTCGTCGCCCGCTGGGAGGAGATGAACCTCTATAAGAAGCTGCGCGAGGACGCGAAGGACCGTCCGCTCTATGTGCTGCATGACGGCCCGCCCTATGCCAATGGCAACATCCATATCGGCCACGCGCTCAACAAGGTCTTGAAGGACGTTATCACCCGCTCCTTCCAGATGCGCGGGTTCAATTCCAATTACGTGCCGGGCTGGGACTGCCACGGCCTGCCGATCGAATGGAAGATCGAGGAGGAGAACTATCGCGCCAAGGGAAAGGCGAAGCCGGACCTCTCGGAGTCGGCGGCGATGATCGAGTTCCGCCGTGAATGTCGTGCCTATGCGGAAAAGTGGGTCAAGGTGCAGGGCGAGGAGTTCAAGCGCCTCGGCGTAACGGGCGACTTCGACAACCCCTATCTCACCATGAATTTCCATGCCGAAAGCCGCATCGCCGGCGAGCTCCTGAAATTCGCCATGTCCGGCCAGCTCTATCGCGGCTCCAAGCCCGTGATGTGGTCGGTGGTCGAGCGCACCGCGCTGGCCGAGGCAGAAGTCGAATACGCCGATGTCGAAAGCGACATGATCTGGGTGAAGTTTCCGGTGGCGCCCTATATCGACGATAGCGGAGCAACTCGTGGATCGAGCGAATATCAGGATATGCTTGATCGGCTTAGGAGCAATAGGATTCCAGATGATTTGATCGGCGCCTATGTCGTCATCTGGACGACCACGCCCTGGACAATCCCCGGCAACCGTGCCATCGCCTATTCGCCCCGTGTCGCCTATGGCCTCTATGAGGTGACGGCGGCGGAGAATGATTTCGGACCGCAGCCCGGTGAAAAGCTGATCTTCGCCGATGCGCTGGCGGAACAGTCCTTCGCCAAGGCAAAGCTTGAGTACAAGCGCTTGCGCGATATTTCGGCGGAGGAGATGGCCTCCATCGTCTGCGCCCATCCCCTCAAGGGCCTCGGCGGCGGTTATGACTTCCCCGTTCCCCTCATCCCCGGCGATCACGTCACCGACGATGCCGGCACGGGTTTCGTCCATACCGCGCCGAGCCATGGCCGCGAGGACTTTGACGTCTGGATGGACCACGCGCGCGAGCTGGAAGCGCGCGGCGTTGATGCCGCAATCCCGTTCCCGGTCGACGATGCCGGCTTCTACACCAAGGACGCGCCGGGCTTCGGGCCGGATCGCGAGGGTGGTGCGGCGCGCGTCATCGACGACAACGGCAAGAAGGGCGATGCCAACAAGGCGGTCATCGAGGCGCTGATCGAGAAGAACATGCTCTTCGCCCGTGGGCGGCTGAAGCACTCCTATCCACATTCCTGGCGCTCGAAGAAGCCTGTCATCTTCCGCAACACGCCGCAATGGTTCGTCCATATGGACAAGGAGCTGGGCGGCTACGGCCTTCCGGCGGAAGGCCGAGGGTCCGATCGGACCCCGGGCGATGTTTCGCCCGCCCCCGCGGAGGCGTCTGCGAAGCAGACTGCCGTGAGCGAGAAAAAAGACACACTGCGTTCCCGTGCGCTCAAGGCCATCGACGACACCCGCTTCGTGCCCGCCGCCGGCCAGACGCGGCTGCGCGCCATGATCGAGGATCGCCCGGATTGGGTGCTTTCGCGCCAGCGCGCCTGGGGCGTGCCGATCTGCGTCTTCGTCGATGAGGACGGCAATGTCTTGAAGGACGAGGCGGTCAACCAGCGCATCCTCGATGCCTTCGAGGCCGAGGGCGCCGATGCCTGGTTCGCAGAAGGCGCGCGCGAGCGCTTCCTGGGCTCCCGCGCCAACGAGCCGTGGGTGATGGTCAAGGACATCCTCGACGTCTGGTTCGATTCAGGCAGCACCCACACCTTCACGCTGGAGGACCGCCCGGACATGAAATGGCCGGCGGATGTCTATCTCGAAGGCTCCGACCAGCATCGCGGCTGGTTCCACTCCTCGCTGCTGGAATCCTGCGGAACGCGCGGCCGCGCGCCTTATGACGCCGTCATCACCCATGGCTTCACCATGGATGAGAACGGCCGCAAGATGTCGAAATCGCTCGGCAACACGGTGACGCCGCAGGATGTCATCAAGGATTCGGGCGCCGATATCCTGCGCCTCTGGGTGATGACGACCGATTACTGGGAAGACCAGCGCCTCGGCAAGAACATCCTGCAGACCAATATCGATGCCTATCGCAAGCTGCGCAACACCATCCGCTGGATGCTCGGCACGCTCGCCCATGACGAGGGCGAGGCGGTCGCCTATGCCAACCTGCCGGAACTCGAAAAGCTGATGCTGCATCGCCTGACCGAGCTCGACGAGATCGTGCGCGCCGGCTACGACGCCTTCGATTTCAAGCGCGTCACCCGCGCGCTCATGGATTTCGCGGTGGTCGAGCTTTCGGCCTTCTATTTCGATATCCGCAAGGATGCGCTCTACTGCGACGCGCCGTCGAGCATCCGCCGCAAGGCGGCGCTCGCCACCGTGCGCCACATCTTCGACCGGATAGTGACCTGGCTCGCCCCCATGCTGCCCTTCACCACGGAGGAAGCCTGGCTCGACCGTTATCCGAATGCGCAGTCTGTGCATCTGGAGCAGTTCCGCGACACCCCTGCCGAATGGCGCAACGACGCGCTGGCCGCGAAATGGCGCAAGGTGCGCGACGTTCGCCGCGTCGTGACAGGCGCGCTGGAGCTGGAGCGCGCCGACAAGCGCATCGGCTCGTCACTCGAGGCGGCCCCGGTCGTTCACATCACCGATCCCTCGCTTGAGGAAGCGGTCAAGGGGCTCGATTTCGCCGAGATCTGCATCACCAGCGACATCAAGGTGACGGACGAGCCCGCCCCGGCTGGTGCCTTCATGCTGGACGATGTGAAGGGCGTGTCGGTCGTTCCCGCGCGGGCAACGGGCGAAAAATGCGCCCGCTCCTGGCGCTACACCCACGACGTCGGCAGCGATCCGGAGTTCCCCGACGTCTCGGCCCGCGATGCCGCGGCGCTGAGGGAGTTGAAGGCGCTGGGGCGGCTTCCGGGGTAAAGCGGTTCGCGTTAACGCTGGCGGGACAGTAACCCCCTCTGCCCTGCCGGGCAGAGGGGGTGAGCCACGGTTCAATCCATAAACATCTATCCGCAACAACCCATATATCCGCAATTGCCGCCTTGTCTCCGGTCATGTACAAGGCTTGCCATGGAGTTGCCGGATTTCTACGGCAGGGCTGCCGGAGAGGCCGTGGACCGGCTGAAACGATCAGTCTGGTGATACGGGTTAGAAGTGGCGATAATGAAGATTAATGGACAGTTTCTGATTTTCGGGGCGGTATTCGCCGGCTTTGCGCTTTCGGGCTGCGTTTCTTCCCCGACCTACGGTACAGACAAGACTGCCGGCGCGCAGCTTCTTGACGATATGTCCAACATCGCCTCCTTCGGTTCGCGCGGTAACAAGGAACGCATTGAGTACAAGCCCCGTCCGGAGCTGGTGAAGCCGGCCGAGGGGCGCGCCACCGCTTTGCCGCCGCCGCAGGAGAGCGTGGCTCGCGCCGGTGACCCGAGCTGGCCGGAATCGCCCGAGGCGCGCCGCAAGCGTTTGCGCGACGAGGCGACGGCCAATCAGGACAACCCGAACTACGTCTCGCCGATTGCCGGCGATGGTCCCGTTGCGACCTCCTCGTCATCGAAGGACCTGGCTTCGCCCAACAGCCGCGCCGCCGACCGCGCTTCCCGCGGCACCAATCTGTCGGCTCAGGAATCGGCGGAAATCCGGCGCAAGCGCCAGCTTGCCAAGACGGGTTCGCCGACGAGCAGGCGCTATCTCAGCGAGCCGCCGCTGGAATACAGGCAGGCCGCCGCCTCGGCGCCCGTCGGTGATGTCGGCCAGGATGAGGCCAAGAAGGAGCGCGAGCGCAAGGCTGCCGCGCGTGGCACCAGGAGCTGGCGGGAATATCTGCCTTGGTAAGGGAGTAGGGGAGTAAGGGAATAAGTGAGTAGGGGACATATTCCCCTATTCCCCTATTCCCCTATTCCCCTCTCTTTTCATCCTGAAAAACTCCCTCAGTAGCGCCTGCGCCTCCCCCTCGCTGAACCCCGGATAAACCTCCGGCGCATGATGGCAGGTCGGCTGGGCATAGAAGCGGGCGCCGTGCTCGACGCCGCCGCCCTTGGGGTCGGAAGCGCCGTAGTAAAGCCGTCTGATGCGGGCGAAGGAGATCGCCGCCGCGCACATGGCGCAGGGCTCCAGCGTCACATAGAGGTCGCAGCCGGTGAGCCGTTCGTCATCGAGCTTCGTGCACGCTTCGCGGATGACGAGGATTTCCGCATGCGCCGTCGGATCGTTCAATTCGCGCGTCCGGTTGCCGGCGCGGGCGAGCACTTCGCCTTCGCGCACCAGCACCGCGCCGACCGGCACCTCGCCCCGCCCCGCCGCCGCCCGCGCCTCCTCAAGCGCGATCTGCATCGGGGCGGCTCCTGGCGCCTGCGTTGAAACGTCTCCCTTCATTATGAGACAATGTCCTTTCCCGGAAATTTCGCTCGCGTGCAGCTGTCCGATTTGTTAGTTACCGCCGCTGAAAGGCAATTACCACATGACCAGCGATAATGACGAGGGCGGCAGGCCCAAACGCCCCTTTGGCAAGCGTCCATCCGACGGGACGAGGCGGGCGGGCGACAGCCCGTATCCAGCCAAGGGCAAATCCTTTTCCGGGGGGAAGCGCCCGGATAAGCCCGGAACGCGCCTGAAGGAGACGCAGGCGACGCCTGAGGAAGGCGAGCGCATCGCCAAGCGGTTGGCGCGCGCCGGTATCGCATCGCGCCGTGAGGCCGAAACCATGATTGCGGCGGGCCGCATCTCGGTCAACGGCAAGGTCCTGGCGAGCCCCGCCGTCAACGTGCTGCGCTCCGACCGCATCGAGGTCGACGGCAAGCCGCTGCGTCCGACCGAGCGCACACGGCTCTGGCTCTATCACAAGCCCGCCGGGCTGGTGACCACCAATCGCGATCCCGAGGGCCGTCCGACCGTGTTCGAGGCGCTGCCTGAGGATTTGCCGCGCGTCCTTTCGGTCGGCCGCCTCGACATCAACACCGAAGGCCTCCTGCTTCTCACCAATGATGGCGGTCTGGCGCGCATCCTGGAACTGCCCTCGACCGGCTGGCTCCGGCGCTATCGTGTCCGCGCCCATGGCAAGGTCACGCAGGCTCAGCTCGACGGCCTGAAGAACGGCATTGCGGTCGATGGCGTGTTCTACGGCGCCGTCGAGGCCGAGCTGGAGCGCGAGCAGGGTTCCAATGTCTGGATTTCCGTGGGTCTGCGCGAGGGCAAGAACCGCGAGGTCAAGAATGTGCTGGGTGCGCTGGGCCTGACCGTCAGCCGCCTCATCCGCATCTCCTTCGGGCCTTTCCAGCTGGGCGATCTGGAGGAAGGCGCGGTCCGCGAGATACGCGGCCGCACCTTGCGCGACCAGTTGGGCGAGAAGCTGATTGAGGAATCGGGCGCGGATTTCGATGCGCCGGTCCTGAACGAATTCTCCAACGCTCCCGTTCGCGGCGCCGGCGCGCCGGCGGAGACGCGCGAACGTCCTGCCCGTCGTTCCTCGGAATGGATTTCGAGCAGTCCTGGTGGTTCCGGCAAGGCAAAAGGCCCGCGCCGCTCGAGGGATGAAAAGCGTGACGATGCGCTGTCGCGCCTGAGCACCAGCCCCGCGCCGCGCGGTCGCGGACCGGCGAAGGAGCGTGGCGAGCGTCCTGCCGAACCGTCCTCGCGCAAGTCGCGTGGCGCCAATGTCTGGATGGCGCCGGGCGCAAGGCCGCAGGGCAAGAAGTCCGTCCCCGAAGAAAGCGCCGAAAAGCCGCGCCGGCCGAGGCCTGCCGCGTCCGCGGAGCGGGCCAGGGAAGGCGAGGCGAGACCGCAGCGCAGGGAAAGGCCGGAAGGCGACCGGCCCCAGGGCGAGCGAACGACACGTCCACCGCGCGTAGGCAAGCGCGAGCGCGCCGAGGTGCGGGAGAGAGAGGAACGCGGCGATCGTCCTTATCGCGACGGCAAGCCGCACGGCAAGGGTCCGGGCGGCGGTGGTCCCCGCAATGGCGGACCCCGGAACGATCGACCGAAGGGACCATCCAGGGGCGGTCCGAAGGGTGGATCGAGGGGCGGCGGCGGAAATGCGGATCGTCGGCGGTAAGCTGCGCGGGCGGGCGCTCGCGACGCCGTCTTCCAATGCGATCCGCCCGACAACGGACCGGACGCGCGAGAGCCTGTTCAACATCCTGGCGCATCGCTTTCCCGAAAAGCTGGAAGGCGCCCGCGTGCTCGATCTTTTCGCCGGCACCGGCGCGCTCGGCCTCGAAGCGATCTCGCGCGGCGCGCGCGCCTGCCTTTTCGTCGAGGAATCGGTGGAGGGGCGGGGATTGCTGCGCGAGAACATCGAGGCGTTCGGCCTTCAGGGCCAGACCAAGATATTCCGCCGCGACGCCTGCAACCTCGGCGCGATTGGCACCATGGAGCCCTTCGATCTCGTCTTCGCCGATCCCCCCTATGGCAAAGGCTTGGGGGAAAAGGCTTTTCTTTCCGCGTCCGAGGGCGGTTGGCTTAATCCTGACGCACTTCTGGTGCTTGAGGAGGAGGCGGATGCCGTGCTCGCGCTCGATGATCGATTCGCGGTGCACGACGAACGCAACTATGGCGGAACCGTCATCCGGTTGATCGGGCTGCGTGAACCGTCTTGAAACCTGAAGCGGTGTATACCCTGTCCGCAGGGTTCATCGCCTCATCGATTCAAAGGACGCCTTTCTGTGCCGAGCTTCAATATCCGACATCTGCTGCTTTCGACCATGATGGCCGCCTCGCTGTGCGCGCCGCCGCTCGCGCTGGCCCGCGCGCAAACGGCCGCGCCCGCTGAAGCGCCCCAAACGCAGGCGCCGGCCCATGCGCCTCCGGAGATGACGGCCGGGAAACCGGAGATCGTCACCACGGACGGCGTCAGCTATTTCACGCTCGCCAACGGGCTGGAGGTCGTGGTCATCCCCGATCGCCGCGCGCCCGTCGTCACGCAGATGATCTGGTATCATGTCGGCTCCGCCGACGAGTTGCCGGGCAAATCCGGTATCGCGCATTTCCTGGAACATCTGATGTTCAAGGGTACCAAGACCTATCCGGCGGGCGAATTCACCAACAAGGTGGCGGCCATCGGCGGCCAGGAGAACGCCTTCACCTCCTATGATTACACCGCCTATTACCAGCAGGTCTCGCCCCAGGCGCTGGAGATGGTGATGACCTATGAGGCCGACCGGATGGAGAATCTGGTCCTGACCGAACAGGTGGTCGACACCGAGCGCGACGTCATCCTGGAGGAACGCCGCATGCGCGTCGACGGCGACCCGGGCGCGATCCTCGCCGAGGAGGCGAACGCCACGCTTTTCCTGAACCATCCCTATCGTGTGCCTGTTATCGGCTGGATGCAGGAGATGGAAAAGCTGAGCCTGAAGGACGCGACCGATTTTTATGAGCGCTTCTATACGCCGAACAATGCGACGCTCGTGATCTCGGGCGACGTCGATCCCGGGACGGTGCTGGCATTGGCCGAAAAGACCTATGGCAAGGTTCCGCGCCGTGCCGATCCCGGCCCGCGCATCCGCCCGCAGGAGCCCGAACAGCGCACCAGGCGCACCGCGACACTCAACGATCCGCGCGTCACGCAGCCGAGCTTTCGCAAGATGTGGGTGGTTCCCTCCTATGAGAACGCCAAGCCGGGAGACGCCGAGGCGCTGGATCTCCTGAGCGAGATCCTCGGCGGATCGATCCGCAGCCGCCTCTATCAGGAACTGATCGTCAAGAAGGGCATCGCCGCGGCTGCCGGCGCCAATTATTCCGGCGATGCGCTCGATGACGGTATCTTCTCCGTCTATGGCGCGCCGCGCGGGCAGGCCACGCTCGATGAGGTCGAGGCAGCGGTTGATGCCGAAATCGCCCGCATCATCAAGGATGGCGTGACCGAAACGGAGCTCCTGCAGGCGCGCAACCGCTTTCTGAAGAGCATCATCTTCTCGCGCGACAATCAGATGGGCATGGCGCGCATCTATGGCTCGACGCTTTCCACCGGCGGAACCGTTCAGGATATACAGGAATGGCCGAAGCGCATCCGCGCGGTAACGGCCGAGCAGATCAAGGATGCGGCCGTGCGTTATCTCGTCAATGCGCGTTCGGTGACGAGCTATCTCCTGCCACCGGCGGTCGAGCCGGAGAGTGCGCAGTCGGATGAAGGTGCCGGTGGACAAGAGATCGTGCCGCAGCAGCCCGCCGCACCGGACGGGGGAACAGAGGGAGTGATGCAGTGAAGATGTCGGCTTTTTTCCTCCGTCGGTGCGGGCGTTCTCTAGCCGCCGCGCTGTTTCTCACTCTCTTCCTCGTTCTGCCGGCTCGTGCCGTCACCATCCAGGAGGTCGTCTCGCCCAAGGGCGTCCGGGCTTGGCTGGTGCAGGATGAATTCGTGCCGCTGATCTCGATCCGCTTTTCCTGGAAGGGCGGTTCGACGCAGGATCCGGCGGGGGAGGAAGGGCTAGCCAATCTGATGACCGGGCTGTTCGATGAAGGGGCGGGCGATTTGCCCTCGGATGCTTATCAGGAGCGGCTCGACAATATCGGCGCCGAGATGAGCTTCTCAGAAACGGCCGACGATATCGGCGGCTCCATGCGCATGCTCGCGGAAAACCGCGAGGCCGCGTTCGATCTCCTGGCGCTCGCCGTCAACAGGCCGCGCTTCGACCAGGAGCCGGTCGACCGTATCCGCCAGCAGATCATCGCCAATATCAAGGCATCGGAACGCGACCCGAGCACCATCGCTTCGCAGAAATTCGCCGAAGTGCTCTATGGCAGCCATCCCTATGCCCGCCGTGAGAAGGGGACGGAAAAATCGCTGATGGCGATCACGCGCGATGATCTCCTGGCCTATCACCGCAAGGTGTTCGCCCGCGACAATCTCACCATCGGCGTCGTCGGCTCCATCTCCCCGCAGGAACTCGCGCCGCTGCTCGACAAAGTATTCGCCGGCCTGCCGGAGAAAGCCGAGCTGACGCCCGTTCCCGATGCCAAGCTGGCGCTCGGCGCCACCACCAGCGTCAGCTACAAGCTGCCGCAGACGTCCCTCGCGCTGGTCTATCCTGGCGTCGCGCGCAAGGACCCGGATTTCTTCGCCGCCCATCTCATGAACCACATATTGGGCGGCGGCTTCGCCTCGCGCCTTTATAAGGAGGTGCGCGAGAAGCGTGGTCTGGCCTATTCCGTCAGCTCGTCGCTGATCAATCGCGATCACGCTTCCGCGCTGATGATATCGACCGCCACCCGTCCGGACCGGGCGCAGGAGACGCTCCAGATCATCCGCGACGAGGTCGGCCGTATGGCAAGCGACGGTCCGACGGCGGAGGAACTGGCTGACGCCAAGAGTTATGTGATCGGCGCCTATGCCGTCAGCAATCTCGATTCCTCGAGTGGCATCGCCCGTACCCTCGTGACCCTGCAGCAGGAGGACCTCGGCCGCGATTATATCGACAAGCGCGCGGGCCTCATCAATTCCGTAACGCTGGATCAGGTAAAAGCGGTTGCGAAGCGGCTGCTGGAGGCTAATCCGGCGATCCTGATGGTCGGCCCGGCGCAGATGTAACAAAGGGCATTCATTCTGAGATGGAATCGTGTGTATCCACCCTCCTCTGCCCTGCCGGGCATCTCCCCCTCAAGGGGGAGATTGACTGGCATCGATTTTGGCTCTCATCCTGCAACGTCTGCGATTGGCAGCAGTGTTGATAAGAGTGTAATCTCCCCCTTGTGGGGGAGATGCCCGGCAGGGCAGAGGGGGTACTGTCCCGCCGGCATTTCAATGTAAAATCCTCCTGGGGAAGCCATAATGAACTTCTCTGGCTCCAAATCCACTCCCCGCATCGCGGTCGCCTTCGGCGGCGGCGGCGCGCGGGGCATCGCCCATATCAATGTCATCGAGGCGCTGGACGAGATGGGCATCCGCCCGGTGGCGATCTCCGGCTCGTCGATCGGCGCCATCATCGGCGCGGGCATGGCGGCCGGCATGAGCGGTCGGGAGATCAGGGCCTATTGCAATGCCACGCTCGCCAATCGCGCCGAGATCGCCGCCCGCATGTGGCGGACGCGTCCGACGAGCTTCTCCGAGATCCTGACCGACGGCATTCGCATCAGCCAGTTCAATATCGAGAAGATCCTGAAGGCCTTCCTGCCGGAGCAGCTGCCCGCCACCTTCGAGGAGCTCCAGATCCCGCTCGCCGTCACCGCGACCGATTTCTATGGCCAGCAGGAAGCGATCCTTGAAAGCGGCGATCTCATTTCGGCCCTTGCCGCCTCCGCCGCCATTCCCGCCCTGTTCCGGCCGATCCGGCGTGACGGGCGGATACTGATCGACGGCGGCATCTATAATCCCGTGCCTTTCGAGCTTCTGGAGGAGAAGGCGGATATCGTCGTCGCCATCGATGTCGTCGGCGGCCCCGTCGGCGACGACAACCGGATGCCGTCCTCCATCGACGCCATGTTCGGCGCCTCGCAACTGATGATGCAGTCGATCATCGCCACCAAGCTCAAGCAGGCCCGGCCGGTCGTCTTCCTGCGTCCGCAGGTATCGCACTTCCGGGTTCTCGATTTCATGCGGGTCGAGCAGATCCTGCGCGAAAGCACCGGCGTGAAGGACGAATTGAAGCGCGCGATGGATGCGGCACTGACCTTCGCCAATAATCGCAAGAGCGCTTGAGGGTTGCTGAAACTGGAATAACCCCCTCTCTTGCAAATTCTAAGGGCTTAGCTCCGCTAAACCCAAGAATTTGCTATCTCCCCCGCCGAGGGGGAGATAGGGCCGGCATGAATGCTTCTGCCAATCTCCAACTCTGTGGTTGGCGGTGAGGGCGATGCAGCGCTTTATCTCTCCCCTTGCGGGAGAGAAAGCGGTTTCAACATCTTAGCGAAGCTAAGTGTTAGAAATCGCAAGAGAGGGGGAAACACCGCACAACGCTTGTGCGCCACTCCTACTCCGCCGGCTCCGCCTGCGCCGCGATATCCGCGGCCGGCGCCAGCGTCTCCTCGGTCGTCTTGTCGAGCGGCTTGGCCTCGCGGGTCGGCTTCACCAGCGGTTCCGGCGTCACCGGCTTGTTGAAGAGCAGGTGCCCGCCCGCCCAGATGCCCTCGGTCGCCTGCACGCGCAGCCGGTCCTCGTCGCGTTTGCGCACGGTTTCGGTGATCTGGCCGGCGAGGTCGCCGCCGACGCCGAGCTCCTCCAATGTCCTGCGCCCGAACACAAGTCCGGATTCGAACGTCTCGCGCAATTCGTAATCGACCTGCTTGGCCCGCAATTGCAATGTGTGCTCGCGGTCATAGGAGCGCACGAAGAGCCTGGCATCGGGAAATTCCGACTGGATCAGGTCGACGATCCGGTTGGTCACTTCCTTCTTCTGCGTGCAGACGGCGACGATCTTCGCCCGCCTTATCCCGGAAGCCTCGAGCACGTCCTTGCGCGTGCCGTCGCCGAAATAGATGCGGAAACCGAATTTGCTGGCCGCGCGGATACGGTTGGCCGATGAGTCGATGACGGTGACGTCGATGCCGCCGGCCAGCAATATCTGCGCCGCGATCTGGCCGTAGCGCGAAAAGCCGATCATCAGCACATCGGCGCCCGCGCCGTCGAAATCCTCCTCCATCTCTTCCTGGCTGTCGCCGTCGATCAGCCGGTTCCCGAGCGCGACGGAGAACGGTGTCAGCGCCATGGAAATGGTGACGATGGCGACGAGCTGCGAGGCGAGCGAACTGGTGATGAGACCGGCCGCGGCGGCGGTGAACAGCACGAAGCCGAATTCGCCGCCCTGCGGCAGCAGGAATGCGATGCGGATCGCATCGTCATGACTGGAGCGGAAGATGCGGCAGAGGAGATAGACGATGGCGATCTTGACCGCCATCAGGATGGGCACGGCGAGCAGGATGGCGAGCCAGTTCTCGACGATCACGCCGAGATTGAGGGAGAGGCCCACGGCGACGAAGAAGAGGCCGAGCAGGATGCCGCGAAACGGCTCGATATCGGCTTCCAGCTCATGCCGGTAGGAGGATTCGGCAAGCAGCACGCCGGCGATGAAAGCGCCCATGGCCATGGAAAGCCCCGCCGTCTGCATCAGCATGGCGGCGCCGAGCACCACGAAAAGCGCCGCCGCGATCATCACCTCGCGCGCGCCCGTATTGGCGATGATGCGGAACATCGGGTTGAGCAGGTATCGGCCGGCGACGATCAGCGTCACGATCGCGACGATGGCGGCGGCGAACTGGAACCCGACGCCCTCCTGCGAGCCTCCCTGGGGAGAAAGGACGGGGATCAGCGCCAGGATGGGCACGATGGCGAGGTCCTGGAAGAGCAGGATCGAAAAGGCCCGCTGCCCGTGCTTCTGGTTCGTCTCGGCGCGGTCCTCCAGCACCTGCATCGCGAAGGCGGTGGAGGAGAGCGCCAGCCCGAAGCCGATGATGATCGCGGCCTCGATGGGGAGCTTCGCCAGATAGACGGCAAGCGCGGTGAGGGCCACTCCCGTTAAAACGACCTGCGCCAGCCCGAGGCCGAAGATCGAGTGCCTGAGCGACCAGAGGCGCGATGGTTTCAGTTCGAGCCCGATGATGAAGAGCAGGAAGACGACGCCCAGCTCCGCAAAATGCAGGAAGTTCTCGCCGTCGCTGATCAGCCGTGCCACCGGGCCGATGACGATGCCCGCAGCGAGATAGCCGAGGACCGTCCCGAGCCCGAATTTCTTGAAGAGCGGCGCGGCGACGATCGCGCCGCCGAGCAGCATCAGCGATTGGAGATAGAGTGTTCCGCCTTCGGAGACCATGCGCGACCCTGGTTCAACTTGATTGGAAAGGATTCTTGGCAACCGCCTTGATGCACCCAATATTGCACCATATAGGGAGACTATGGGCTGAAATTAGTTTTGTCTCAAATAATCCTTTCCGTTAGATCCCATTCTCCCACTCGAACCGGAATAATCATGAGCGCTCCGACAGATTCCAGACAATTGGTCGACAAGGCCGCCTCTCTCGTCGAAGCCGCGCGGCGCGCCGGCGCCGATGCGGCCGATGCGGTCGTCATTCGCTCGCATTCGACCAATGTCACCGTCCGGCTTGGCAAGGTCGAGGGAACGGAGGCTTCCGAAAGCGACGAGTTCGCTCTCAGGGTTTTCGTCGGCCGGCGGGTAGCGAGCGTTTCCGCGAATGCCGATGCCGATCCGGCGCGGCTCGCCGAGCGCGCCGTCGCCATGGCGAAGGTCTCGCCGGAAGATCCCTATGAAGGCCTGGCGTCTCCTGACCGGCTCGTCGCCGATCCGCGCGATCTCGACCTGTTCGATCCGACGGAGGTTGCCGCCGCGAAATTGACCGAGGATGCTTTCGCGGCGGAGGAGGCGGCGCTTGCCGTCGACGGCGTCACCAACTCCGGCGGCGCGTCCGCCTCGGCGGGCATGGGCGGCCTCGTCCTGGTCACATCGGCCGGCTTCCAGGGGCATTATGCGGTGACGCGCTTCGGCACGTCGGCAAGCGCCATCGCCGGGACCGGCACGGCGATGGAGCGCGATTATGATTTCACCTCGCGCCTGCATTTCGCCGAGCTCGAGAACGCCGCCGCCATCGGCCGCAGGGCCGGCGAGCGCGCGGTTCGCCGCCTGGGCGCACGCAAGGTGAAGACCGGCCCCGTCACCGTCGTCTTCGACCCGCGCGTGGCGCGCGGCATGGCGGGTCACCTGGCAAGCGCCATCAACGGCGCCTCGGTCGCCCGCAAGACGAGCTTTCTCAAGGATTTCATGGGAAAGCGCATCCTTAAATCAGGCATCGACGTCACGGACGATCCCCTGCGCATGCGCGGTACCGCCTCGCGGCCATTCGATGGCGAAGGCATCGAGGGGCGGAAGCTCGCCATGGTCGAGGACGGCGTGCTGAAGCACTGGTTCCTCTCCTCCTCGACGGCGAAGGAGCTGGGGCTTGAAACCAATGGCCGCGGCGTGCGTTCGGGTTCGACGGTCGTGCCAGCTTCCACCAATTTCGCCATCGAGCCGGGCGGGACATCGCCGGAGGATTTGATCCGCGGCGTCGGCACCGGCTTCTATGTGACGGAGGTCTTTGGCCACGGCGTCGACATGGTGACGGGGCAATATAGCCGCGGCGCATCGGGTTTCTGGATCGAGAATGGCGAACTGAGCTATCCCGTCAGCGAAGTGACCATCGCGTCCAATCTGAAGGACATGTTCCTCAACCTGACGCCTGCAAACGATATCGACCGCAATTTCGGCACGGCCGCGCCGACCCTTGCGATAGAAGGCATGACCCTTGCCGGAAGCTGACAAACCTGCAACGCCCGAGGCCGAACTGGCGCTGATCCGCGCCGTGGCGGAGGAGGCAGGCCGCATCGCCATGCGCTATTTCGGCCGCAATCCGGAGGTCTGGCTGAAGGAAGGCCAGTCGCCCGTGAGCGAGGCCGACATGGCCGTCGATGCGTATTTGAAGGATGCGCTTTTGACCGAGCGGCCCGATTACGGCTGGATCTCCGAGGAGACGATCGATGACCGTGCCGTCATGGCGCGCCGCCGCGTCTTCGTGGTCGATCCGATCGACGGCACGCGCGCCTTCATCGCCGGCAAGGACATGTGGTGCGTCAGCATCGGCATCGTCGAGGATGGCAGGCCGCTCGCCGGCGTGCTCGATTGCCCGGCCCGCCGCGAGGTGGTGGAGGCGAGCCTTGGCGCCGGCGCCCGCCAGAACGGGCGGGAGATCAGGGTTGCCGATCTTGCCGGCGGGAACCGGCTGAAGATCGCCATGGCGCGCTCGGCGCTGGCGCTTCTGCCGGAAGATTTCCGTGAGCGCGTCGAGCCTTATCCTTACGTGCCGTCGCTTGCTTATCGCATCGCCATGGTGGCGCGCGGCGAGATCGCGGGAACATTCGTGCGGCCCAATTCGCACGACTGGGATCTGGCCGCCGCCGACCTTATATTGGCGGAGGCCGGCGGCAAGGTCGTCACTGCGGCTGCGGAACGGCTGCGTTACGGCGGTCCGACCCACAAGCATGGAACGCTTGTCGCGGCCAGCGGCGAACTGCTCGACGAGATGTTGGGTGTTGTGGCGCAAACGGCCTTCGGCTAATCATTCCGCACATTTCATTTGGTTGGGGATTTGTGATCATGAGCGCAGACGGTGAAGGCAAGAAGCAGCTGCTTCATCTCGTTTTCGGCGGAGAATTGAAGAGTTTGACCGGCACGGAGTTCCGCGATCTGGACGAACTCGATATCGTCGGCATCTATCCGGACTACGAATCGGCAAAAGCCGCGTGGAAGGCAAAGGCCCAGCAGACAGTCGATAACGCGCATATGCGTTACTTCATCGTGCATCTGCACAGGCTGCTCGATCCGGCCACTACTGCCAGCGCGGCCGCATCAGGGAAGGTAGGCTGACGCCCCCCTCGGGCGTCGGCTCGTTCAGAGGAAGCATGGCAGAAAACGTGGAAACCGCGCCTCCCGGACCGAGAAAAGGCAGCGCGGTCAAAAATATCTGGCGCAGCATACGCGGGCCGCTGGCCCGCTCGGCGGTGGTGAAGACGGCGCTGGTGTGGCTGATCTCCGCCTATCTGAAATTCGTCCACGCCACCAATCCGCGGCTGGAAGGCTCCAAGGATCCTCGTGAGCTTCAGCGTGATTATGACCCCTTGATCGTTACCTGCTGGCATGGCCAGCATCTGATGGCGCCGTTCCTGCGGCCTGCGGACATGGAGTTGGTTGCCATGTTTTCGCGCAGCGCCGATGCCGAGCTCAACGCCCGGGTCGCCGAGCGGCTGGGCATGCAGACCGTGCGCGGCTCCGGCGGGCGCGGCTCGCGCAGCCGCCTGGAGAAGGGCGGGGCGCGTGCTCTTCTGGCGCTGAAGAATGCCTTGAAGCAGGGCAAGTCGACCGCCATCATCGCCGATATCGCCCATGGCAAGGCGCGCGAGGCCGGCCAGGGTGTCATCCTTCTGGGCAAGCTTTCCGGCCGCCCCATCTTGCCGATCGGCTATGCCTTCTCCCGCCGCAAGGTGCTGGAAAAGAGCTGGGACAAGACAGCCATACCGCTGCCCTTCGGCCGCTCCGTCGTGGTTTCGTGCGAACCGGTCATCGTGCCGGCGGATGCCGATGATGCCATGCTGGAGGCCAAACGTTTGGAATTGACCGAGAAACTCAACGCGGTTACGGCTGATGCTTATGCCCGCCTGGAGCAAGCCGCATGAGCGAAAAATGGGCCCGCACGATTCTCACCGCATACCGCTGGGCCGGTGCGGCCGCCTATCCCGCCGTCGGTGCCTATGTCGCGTTTCGCGCCTCGCGGGGCAAGGAGGAGCATGCCCGTCGCCGCGAGCGCTATGGCAAGGCGAGCGTTCCCCGGCCTGACGGTCCGCTGGTCTGGGTGCACGCGGCAAGCGTCGGTGAAACCTCCGCCGTGATCCCGCTGATCGAGCGCATCGTCGCGATGGGCATCCATGTGGTGCTGACCACAGGCACGGTGACGTCGGCCAGGCTCGTGGCGGAGCGTTTGCAGGACCGGGTGATCCATCAATATGTGCCGCTCGACCTGAAGCCCGCGGTCAACCGGTTCCTCACCCATTGGTGCCCCGACCTCGCGGTGATCTGCGAATCCGAGATCTGGCCGATGACCATCCTGGAGCTAGGCGCCCGCCGCGTGCCGCAGGTGCTGGTCAATGGACGGCTTTCCGATCGCTCCTTCGCCGCATGGAAGAAGCGCGCGTCCCTGGCCGAGGCGCTGCTTGAGAACCTCGCGCTGGTGGTGGCGCAATCGGAGGTCGATGGCGAGCGGTTCCGCACGCTGGGCGCCCGCCCGGTGGTCGTCTCGGGCAATCTGAAGGTCGATGCCGTCGTCCCGCCCGCCGACGAACAGATGGTCGCAGCGCTTCGGGCCCAGATCGGCCGGCGCAGGACATGGGCGGCCATCTCCACCCATGAGGGTGAGGAGGAGATCGCCGTCGAGGTTCACGACATGCTGAAAACCCGGCACAAGGATCTCCTGACGATCATCGTACCGCGCCATCCAGACCGCGCCGCAGCGCTCGAGGCGATGATGACAGCGCGGGGCCTCACGGTGGCGGTGAGGAGCCGCGACGATGCGATCACGCCGGAGACGAACGTCTTTCTCGGCGATACGATCGGCGAGATGGGGCTCTATTTGAGGCTGGCCGAGATCGCCTTTGTCGGCCGCTCGCTGACCGGAGAGGGCGGACAGAACCCGCTGGAGCCGGCCATGCTCGGCGCAGCCATCCTCTCCGGCCGCAACGTCCAGAATTTCCGTGATTCCTATCAGCGGCTCATCAAGAATGGCGGCGCCAAGCTCGTCCGCGACCGCGACATGCTGGCGGGCGCGGTCAACTTCCTCTTCAACAACGAGCCGCAGCGCCAGGAGATGATCGCCGCCGCCGCCCGCACGGTCGAGGATATGCGCGGCTCGCTGGAGCGCACATTGACGGCGCTCGAGCCTTTCATCCAGCCGCTGATGGTCCAGGCGCAACTGACGGGAACGCAAGGGTCGCGCTGATGGTGAGCGAGGCGCCTCCGTTCTGGTGGGAAAAGCCGGACTGGCGGGCCCTTGCGCTCTCGCCTTTCTCCGCCCTTTATGGCGCCGTTGCCCGGCGCAGGCTGTTGCGCGCCGTTCCGCCCGGCGTGCCGGCGCCGGTCCTCTGCATCGGCAATTTCACGGTGGGCGGCGCGGGCAAGACGCCGACGGCGATCGCCTTCGCCAAAGCCGCGAAAGCGCGGGGGCTGAAGCCCGGCATCGTCTCGCGCGGCTATGGCGGCGGGTTCTCCGGCGTCCATCTCGTCGATCTCGCCCATGACAGCGCCAAGCATACCGGTGACGAGCCGCTGCTCCTCGCGGCCCACGCGCCGGTGGCGGTCTCGCCCGATCGTGTCGCCGCCGCCCGTCTGCTGATCGCCGAAGGCCGTGATTTCCTGATCATGGATGACGGCTTCCAGAGCGCGCGGCTCCATGTCGATTACGCGCTGATCGTCGTGGATTCCACCCGCGGCATAGGCAATGGCCGGGTCATCCCGGCGGGCCCGCTGCGCGCGCCGCTGATCGACCAGCTGCGCAAGGCCGACGCGCTCCTGAAGGTCGGGACCGGCAGCGCCGCCGACCAGGTGATCCGGCAGGCGGCACGCGCCGCAAGGTCGATTTATGAGGCGCGGCTGACCCCTGGTTCCGCGAGCGCCATTTCCGGCCGCCGCTTTCTCGCCTTCGCCGGCATCGGCAATCCCGAGAAGTTTTTCGCGAGCCTCACCGAAATGGGCGGCGTTCCAGCCTTGACCCGCACCTTCCCCGATCACCACCCCTATGGCCGGGAGGAGATCGACGAGCTGATGCAGACAGCCGCTGCCGCCGATCTCGGCCTCGCGACCACCGCCAAGGACCATGTCCGCCTGGCGACCGGTCTCGGCACGCCGCCGCAATTCCTGGAAAAGCTCGCTGTTCTCGATGTGGAGCTGGTTTTCGACGAGCCGGATACGGCAAACCGCATCATCGAGGCCGCACAGGAGCGTTACCGCCAGCGGCGGTTGAAGGGGTGATCGGCTTTTACCTATACGCGGAAATTCAAAGCTGGTTCTGCTACGTCGTGATGGCTGCACCGTTGAAGCATGGGTCCCAGTGACAAGCACTGCGATGACGGAGTGGGAATGTTTCACTCTTTCGAAGGGTCGGCTTGCAGGCGGAAACGCTGAAGCATTGGCCGCAAACAGATAAACCACCGTCATCCCAGTGCTTGTCACTGGGATCCAGGCCTCGCCCTCTCCATTGCTTCAGCTGTGCAGAACAGGGATCGTTACCCCTTGCTCCTGCTCCGCAGCTCCGGATTGCATTCGAGCTCGCGCTGATAGGAAACATTGCCGTTGGCATAAGGCTCCTGACGCGCGACGCTCCAATATTTCAGTTCGTCGAGCGGGATGTGTTCGCCCGTCACGGCGCAGACCACATAGGCGCCGGGGCTCAAAACCTGAAAGTCGCCATCGAGATAGCGCAGCCGCGCCTCTGCGGAACGTGGACCTTCAAATCTGTTCATGGTTCTTCCTGTCTTTTTTCTTCTCGTTACAGCGCCACAAATCCCACGAAGGGTCAAGGCCGGCTCTTTTGATTATCTGCGCCCGAACAGGCGTTCGATATCGGCAAGCTTCAACTCGATATAGGTCGGCCGGCCGTGATTGCATGTGCCGGAGCCGGGCGTCGCCTCCATCTGCCGCAAAAGCGCGTTCATTTCTTCGGGCTTCAGCCGCCGCCCGGAGCGCACCGAGCCATGGCAGGCCATGGTCGCCGCCACATGGTCGAGCATGGCTTTGAGCCCGTCGGAGGTGTCATGCTCGGCGATCTCATCGGCGAGGTCGCGGATCAATTGCTGCACATCCGTCTCGCCCAGCATGGCCGGCGTCTCGCGCACCGCCACCGCGCCGCGGCCGAAGCGCTCGACGCCGAGGCCGAAACGGGAAAGCGTCTCGGCATGCACCGTGAGCCGCTCCGCGTCCTCCTCCGGCAGATCGACGATTTCGGGGATGAGGAGCATCTGCGCGGGGAGGGGGCGTGAATGCAGCGCGTTTTTCAACGCCTCATAGACCAGCCGCTCATGCGCCGCATGCTGATCGACGATGACGAGGCTGTCGGCGGTCTGCGCCACGATGTAATTGGCATGGACCTGCGCCCGTGCCGCACCAAGCGGAGCGGCGGTCAACTCCGCCGGCGCATCCTCGATCGTGGCGCGCGCATCGGCGCTCGGCGTCGCCATGCTTTCGAAGGCGGCCTGCTCGCTTTCCCCGAAGCCCATATCCATGTCGAGCGGCCGATAGGGCGCGGTTTCCGCCGACCATTCGGTGCGCGGCCGGGGCGCTGTCCAATCGCGCGTTTGATAGGCAGGTGCCCGGTAAGCCGCCGCCTGCGGGGAAGGGGACGGGCGCGTGCCGAACCCCTCTGCCCGGAAGGCCTGCATCATCGCCTCCGCCCCGCTCGTCGCCGCGCGGATGCCGGATTGCGTCAGCGCCTGCTTGACCGCGCCGACGATCAGCCCGCGCACCAGCCCCGGATCGCGAAACCGCACATCCGCCTTCGCCGGATGCACGTTGACATCGACCAGTTCCGGATCGAGCGTCAGGAACAGGACGGCGACGGCATGACGGTCGCGGGCGATCACATCGGCATAAGCGCCGCGGATCGCGCCCCAGATCTGCTTGTCGCGCACCGGCCGCCCGTTGACATAGGCGAACTGGTGCAGCGCATTGCCCCGGTTGAAGGAGGGGATGCCGGCGAAACCGGCGAGCCGCACGCCGTCGCGCTCAGCATCGATGGCGATCGCGTTCTCGGAAAATTCCTTGCCGAGTACCTGCGCGATGCGCTCCAGCATGCCGTCCTCGCCCGCACCCGTCGCCGGCAGTTCCATGGGCGTGCGGTCGCTGCCGGCGAGCGAAAAGCGGATATGCGGGAAGGCGATCGCCACCCGCTTGACGACATCGCCGACGGCCATCGCCTCGGCCCGGTCCGTCTTCATGAATTTGAGCCGCGCCGGTGTGGCGAAGAAGAGGTCGCGCACCTCGGCAATGGTGCCCTGGTTGAGCGCCGCCGGCCGCGGGCCTTCCAGCCGCCCGCCGGAAACCACTACCTCGAAGCCGGCATCCGCACCCGCCACCCGCGATTTCAGCGACAGCCGCGCCACCGAGCCGATGGAGGGCAGCGCCTCGCCGCGAAAGCCAAGCGCGCGGATATCGTGCACGTTGTCGGTGAGCTTCGAGGTGCAGTGGCGCGAGACGGCAAGCGCCAGCTCATCCGCCGGAATGCCCGACCCATTGTCGGTGACGCGGATCAGCGTCTTGCCGCCGCCCGCCGTTACCACCTCGATCCGTGTGGCACCGGCATCGATGGCGTTCTCGACAAGCTCCTTCACCACGCTTGCCGGCCGCTCGATCACCTCGCCCGCCGCGATCTGGTTGATGATGGTTTCGCTTAAGAGCCGGATTGTCATGCGGGTGTTATAGGCGGATTCGGGGGAGGGCGGAAAGGGAAGCTTCAAAGGCAGTCTGTCGGCGGGACAGCGCGCCCCTCTGTCCCGCCGTCATTTCAAATTCTGTTACCCCCGCCCGCGATAAGGCGCCACCCCGGTCTCCGGCACCCACGCGCCCTCGGGCGGCGTGCCGGTCTGCCAGAAGACGTCGATCGGGATGCCGCCGCGCGGATACCAATAGCCGCCGATGCGCAGCCAGAGCGGCTTCGTCGCCTCCACGATCCGCCGCCCGATCTGAAGCGTGCAATCCTCATGGAAGGCGCCATGGTTGCGGAAGGAGAAGAGGAACAGCTTCAGCGATTTTGATTCAACCAGCCGCGCGTCGGGCGCATAGTCCACGACGATATGGGCGAAATCCGGCTGGCCGGTCATCGGGCAGAGCGAGGTGAATTCCGGGCAGGTGAAGCGCACGATCGCCGCCGGCCCTTCCCCGCGCGTATAGGGCACGGTCTCGAGCACGGCTTCCTCGGGCGAGGCGGGTATCCTGGTCTCGGCGCCGAGCTGGGTCAGTCCTTTGACATCTGTCACGGGTGTTACTCCTGAAGATTTTGAGATTGGCACCGCAATGACACCGAATGGCCGGCTCGCGCAAGCTTTTCGGTCAATATGCGCGGTTTTGGCGGGTATCGGCGATGTGATCGCAAATTCATTTGACGCAGCCCCCGCCCGGCCTATGGTCTGCGCCGTCAGTCCCGGTTCCTCGATCGAAAGAGATCCCATGTCCCTGTCGCTTTATGATGTCAGCGTGCCCGTGTTCCTGAGGGCCTTCGCCAACCTCACCGAAATTCTGGAAAAAGGCCGCGCCTTCGCCGATGAGAAGGCCATGCCGCACGCCGAACTGCTCGAAGCCAGGCTGTTCCCCGACATGGCGCCGCTTACCGCCCAGATCCAGCGCGCCAGCGACACGGCGAAATTCGTGCCCGTGCGCGTCGGCGGGGTCGAGAATGTCGCGATGGAGGACGATGAGGCGAGCTTCGACGACCTGCAGGCGCGCATCGCGAAAACCGTGGCCTTCCTCAAGGCCGTCCCGGCCGATGCGATGGACGGGCGCGAGGCGGCCGAGGTGGAATTGCGGACCGGCCAGGGGGCGAAAACCTTCACCGCCCGCGATTATGTGCTCGGCTTCGCCATCCCGAATTTCTTCTTCCACGTCACCACCGCCTACGCGCTCCTGCGCCACAAGGGCGTGCCGATCGGCAAGATGGATTATATCGGGCGGATTTGAGGGCATCGGCGGGGAGGGGCGCGCTGTCCCGCCGGCGTTTCCACTCAAAGCGAAGTGACTTCAAGCTCTTCGCCGGCAGCAGGAGGAAGGCAGCGGGAAACCGTTACCACGCCCGCTTGCCGCGTCTGGTCATTGAGAAGAACACCCCGAACCGGGAATGGGAAGACGGGCGGTCTTGCCAACGCTCATTATAAATTCAATTGCGGCCGCAAGACCGCCCGTCGGCGATGTCCGTCCGTTCCGCTTGGGGAAGAGCTAGGGATCGTCGCGGGAGCTTCACTCTCCCACGTCCCGTCTCGGCCCTTCCCGCGAGGGGAAACCTGGACGAAGCCTCCCAGTTCACCACTGCGTCAGCGGTCAACCGGAAGCGCCGGTCCTTCCCCGCGAGACCCGCCGTCGCGAGCCGCGTTCCCGCGGGAAGAACTGAGGGGAAGGATAAGGGTGGGGTGGAGATGGGGGATAAGTTTTTTGGAGAGACGGCGTTCTTTCACCACCGTGCCTAGGGGCTTTGCCTCCGACCCGATCACCCGATCACCCGATCACCTGATTAGCCAGATCACCCGATACAGCGATCACGGGAAAAACCTGCTATCTACTTGTTCTTCTGAATTATTTGATCGCCCATAATCCCATTGAGTGGATCGAGTTGTAGTATATAGTCCAGCTCGTGAGAATTTATATATGCGACTTTTAAGTAGTAATGCATGCCGCATTATTTATTTAAACCATTGATTTTTAACGATATTTTTCCTATATTTGGCTGAGTGTTGCTGATCGCCAGTCCATACTGCGGATACAAGCCCGCACTGTTTTGGCGACAGCCACAGGCCGAGGGTCCACACCTCGGCCGCCCCATCTTCATCTAACGAAAGGATCAGCCGTGGTTGCCATCAGACGAAGGTCTCGTGCAGGAAAAAAGACAGAAGAGCTCCGCGATAGCCTTTGGCCGGAGCTTGATGAAAGCCTCTTATGGAACAGCCACAATGATGACGGCTATACCCCAGTTCCTCGGACTATGCCGATCATTATCAAGATCATTGATGACCTTACAAAGGGGACTCCAGCTGGCAACACTTTTTTCGAACTCTGGTGTCGCGCCTACAGCGAAATGTATGTTTCCCTAGGGGCTGCCGGGACACTTGCTACCCATTCCGGATATTCTGGTCAGCGCGCGGTTCGCATGTGGCAGGACCGTATTGAGCTTCTTGAGGAGCTTGGATTTATCCGCACCAAGAGCGGTTCGGCAGGAAGATTCGCTCATGCCGTAATCCTAAACCCGCACAAAATTATCAGACAGCTCCGTGAAACCAATCATGGAGGTATTACAACTGAGAAATACGAAGCTCTTGTAGAAAGAGCTACGGAGATAGGAGCAACAGACTTCAAGGATCCGCCAATTACGGCGCAGAATTCATGAAGTTAGAGAAATGCAGCTTAGTGCGATTGTGTGCACTGTTTAAGCCAGAGTTTTGTGATTGGCTTCGGATGAGATGGAGAATTGATGCCACTGGAAAGACAGGGACATATCAGGCGGGTTACGCCGAGATTTGAACGCTTCCTTGAGGAAGAAATGGGCGCAGTTTCGCTCGACAATGATGGCGACAGTGAAGAGAGACCCGATTATGTCTGCCTCCGCGGCCTTTTGGCCGTTGAAATCAAATCTCTTGAGGAGAGTGCTGATGAACGAATAGAAAACGTGATTGGTCCGGAAAGGCAGAAAGAGGATTGGCCAATCTTCTACGGAAGAGTTGGAAGCGATGCGCTCCTAAAGAATCTGCCCGAGGCTGATCGCGAACGGCTTAGTAAAGCACTCACGGAACGGGCAATCCGCGCTATTCGGCGTTCTATAGCGAAGGCCAACAACCAGCTCAAACAACACACGATGCGCACCGGAGGACGAAATATCGTTCGGCTCCTTATGATAATCAACGAGGATTTCCCCGAGTACAGCCCCAAGTTGGTCCAGTATGCGGTATGGAAAGAAATTCGGCGACAAACAGAAGGTGGGCAAGTCCGAAACCGGGACATTGACTGTGTGGTCTACATCTCGGAGCGCCATGCAGCCTTGATAGAAAATCAGCAAGTCGTACCACTACTATCTCTGCATTGTCCTCCAATGTTTAATCATCCATGGAAAGCTAGATTAATAGAACTTTTGCTAAATCGCTGGGCCGCGTGGAACGATGTGCCCCGCGAGCACGCTCCAGAAATCAACGTAGGCGATTTTGAATCAGTAGATCATATTCCCGATTGTATGCCGCGACATGAAGCATGGCGACGCTATTATCGCCGCAATCGTTACATGGCCGATTGGACAGCTGAACAATTGCGTGATCATCTTGATGGGTTGATTGTTCGCCAACAGCTTTTTCTGGGGCGCAATCCTCCACTTACAGTTCCCCAAGAACTCAAAATGAAGAGCTGGGCGGCGTTCACACACACAATTGAAGAGTATAACTTACGTGGCTTACCAATGAACACCTTTCAGGAAGATGCAAGGTTAAGGCTTGATAGCGTGATTGCTCGGTTAGAGTATCCGAAGGAAGTCAAAAATTGGCTTCGTAATCAGTTTGGCTTGGACATGCATGTCTGAGTGAATCAGATCGTATGCATCATGGTGCTCGGATTATTGTATTTCGATTGTTGGGAAAGCCGACTTTTATACTCGATTAAAGGGCATCCTGCCTCATATTCCGTCCTCCCCCTCATTCCCCGCCCTCATCCTCCCATCACAAATCATCATGGCTGCCCATGCCAAGCGAATTGCCCCGCCGCAATTCCCGCTTATGATGCACGGCATTGGAATTCAGGGAGCAAACCATCATGCCGCATGCCAAAGCCGCCTTCGTCTGGAGCGACCCTTTCCTTTTGGAGGAGCAACTGACCGAGGACGAGCGGATGATCCGCGATAGCGCCCGCGCCTTTGCGGAAAGCGAGCTCGCTCCCCGCGTCCAGGAGGCCTATCTCGAGGAGAAGACGGACCCCGCGCTTTTCCGCCTGATGGGCGAGGCGGGGCTGCTGGGCGTGACCCTGCCGGAGGAATATGGCACGGCGGGCGCTTCCTATGTCGCCTATGGGCTGGTGGCGCGGGAGGTCGAGCGCGTCGACAGCGGCTATCGCTCGATGATGAGCGTGCAGTCCTCGCTGGTCATGTACCCGATCTATGCCTATGGGTCTGAGGAGCAACGGAAGAAATACCTGCCGAAGCTCGCCTCCGGCGAGTGGATCGGCTGTTTCGGCCTGACCGAGCCCGATGCCGGCTCCGATCCGGGGGCTATGCAGACGCGCGCCGAGAAGGTGGCGGATGGCTATCGCCTCACCGGCTCCAAGATGTGGATCTCCAATTCGCCCATCGCCGATGTCTTCGTCGTCTGGGCGAAATCGGCCGCCCATGACGGCGCGATCCGCGGCTTTATTCTTGAGAAGGGCATGAAGGGCCTTTCCGCGCCGAAGATCGGCGGCAAGCTGTCGCTCCGCGCCTCGATCACCGGCGAGGTGGTGATGGACGGCGTCATCGTGCCGGAGGAGAATTTGCTGCCCAATGTTTCGGGGCTGAAGGGGCCGTTCGGCTGTTTGAACCGCGCCCGCTACGGCATCTCCTGGGGCGTGATGGGCGCGGCGGAGGATTGCTGGCACCGCGCTTTGCAATATGGGCTCGACCGCAAGCAGTTCGGCAAGCCGCTCGCCGCCACGCAGCTCTTCCAGAAGAAACTCGCCGACATGCAGACGGAGATCGCCCTCGGCCTGCAGGCGAGCTTGCGCGTCGGCCGGCTGATGGACGAGGACAGGATGGCGCCGGAGATGATCTCCATCGTCAAGCGCAACAATTGCGGCAAGGCGCTCGATATCGCCCGCGCCGCCCGCGACATGCATGGCGGCAATGGCATCCAGATCGAATATCACGTCATGCGCCACGCGCAGAACCTGGAGACCGTCAACACCTATGAGGGCACGCACGACGTCCACGCGCTGATCCTCGGCCGCGCGCAGACGGGGATACAGGCGTTTTTCTGAGGTGGACGGTTTTTAAGGTGGAAACGTCCCGCCAGCGTTTCCACTTCAAACAAATCCAATAAAATGCCAAGCAACGCCGATAAAGACGGGTAAAATAAAGTGATTGTATAGTTCCGGTTGCGGCGTCGGGCGAACACGATCTCAACACAAAGCACCCATAGCCACTCTAGGGTAGATGCAGGAAAGCTGCCTGCCCGGAGTGGATGTGATGGATGCTGCGGTGAATAACGGTCCCTGGCTGCCGGTCGAACTGGTGAATGTCGCGCTGGCCGGCGCGCTGTTCTTCTTTTGCCTGGGCTTTTCTTTCTGGCGAGCGCTCAACGACCGCCTGCACCCCGTCTATTGGCGCAGCGCCGCGGCGTTGATCTGGGTCGGCGTCGTCACCATCGCCTTCGCCGGCAGCAGGCCGGATGTCTGGGTCATCCTGCTCAATTTGGGCTGGCTTCTGCTTCTCGCCGGCATGGCCGCGACGCTTCTGCGCGCCGGAGCCATGTTCTTCCAGCATCTTCATAACGGCAGTGGCGGCCGGCCCGGCGCGTCATCGCGGAAGGTCTAAAGCAAATCCAAGAAAAGTGGGAACCGGTTTTCCCGGGAAAAGCAGGTACGGCTTTTCCTGCGGACTTGCGTCAAAAATCAGCCCCGCTTCTGCTGCTGCACGATGCCGTAGATATTGGTCGAGCGCGCGCCCGAGCGGCAATAGGCAAGGATAGGCCCTTCCGCATTTTCAAGGGCGGCCGCCATCGCGTCGACATCGTCCTGCGTCAGCATGCCCGAGACAACAGGCACGTAATGCACCGGGATGCCGGCTTTCTCCGCCACGCTGGCAATCTCGGCGAAGGCCGGCTGGTCCGGCGCCTCATTGTCCGGGCGGTTGCAGATCAGCGTCTGGTAGCCTGCGGCCGCGATGTCGCGGATGTCATCCGGCGAGATCTGGCCGGTGACCGAATAATTGTCGTCGATCTGGCGAATGTCCATTGATTTCTTCCTTGAGAAGCAGGCGGTTTGTCCGGCGGCACAATACATGAAACGTCTGCCCGCGCCAGATCAAACCATGGTGTTTCATCCGATATGGGTGGGATATGGGGATGCCGGTTTGCAGCCGCAACGAATATGCTAGTTTCAGGGTAATCGGGGGGAGTGACGCCATATGATCGACAAGCTGGAATTCTTCATCGCTCTCGCCCGGGAAGAGCATTTCGGCCGCGCGGCGGAGGAATGCGGCGTCACGCAGCCGACGCTTTCGGCGGCGATCCGCCAGCTGGAGGATACGCTGGGCGTCATGCTCGTGCAGCGCGGCTCGCGCTATAAGGGGCTGACGCCGGAGGGCCAGCGCGTCCTGGAATGGGCAAGGCGCATCGTCGGCGATGCCCGCACCATGCGCGAGGAGATCCGCGCCGCGCGGCTCGGCCTTTCCGGCCACATCACCATCGCCGCCATCCCGACGGCGCTCGCCATGGTCTCGCGGCTCACCACGCCCTTCCGCGAGAAACACCCGGATGTCACCTTCTCGATCCTCTCGCGCAACTCGCTGGAAGTGCTCTCGCTGCTTTCGAATTTCGAGATCGACGCCGGCTTCACCTATATCGAGAACGAGCCTCTCGGAAAAGTGACCACCGTGCCGCTCTATTACGAGCGCTATCATCTGATCACCTCGACCGGCAATATTCTCTCGGATCGTAAGACAGTCACCTGGGCGGAGGTCGGCCGCCTGCCGCTCTGCCTCTTGACCCCCGATATGCAGAACCGCCGCATCATCAACCTGCATCTGCGCGAGGCGGGCATGGAAGCCCAGCCGACGCTCGAATCGAACTCCATGATCGTGCTTTTCTCCCATATCCGCACCGGAAAATGGGCAAGCATCATGCCGCTCAACCTGGCGGAGACGCTCGGATTTGCCGAGCCGATTCGCGCCATCCCCATCGTCGAGCCTGATGCGCGGCATCTGGTCGGGCTCGTCGCCGCCGAGCGCACGCCCTATACGCCGCTGGTTTCCGCCCTTCTGCACGAGGCGAGGATGCTGGCCGCGGGCTTCCGCGAAGTTCAATAGAAATCTTCTATCGAGCGACGAGTTTGCGCTATTGATTGTAGTCAAGCTTTTTGGTCTCATTCTAAACAATGAGGGGGAGAACAGGGAGGGCGCTGCGTGGAAATGCAGACCGCAAGTACCGATATCGCCGCAAGGGCGATAGAGATTATCGATCAATTGAAAAGCGCCGAAGGGCCGCTGCTGCCGATCCTCCATGGTCTGCAGGAGGAGTTCGGCTATGTCCCGCCCGAGACGCTGCCGCTCGTCGCCAATGCGCTGAACATCTCGCGCGCCGAGGTGCATGGCGTCTTCACCTTTTATCATGATTATCGCGATCATCCCGCCGGCCGCCATGTGCTGAAGATCTGCCGGGCCGAGGCCTGCCAGTCGATGGGCGGCGATCGGCTTGCCGAGCGCGCGTCCGAGCTTCTCGGCGTCAACTGGCATGAGACCAGCGCCGATGGCGCGGTGACGCTGGAGCCGGTCTATTGCCTTGGCCTCTGCGCCTGCGCCCCCGCCGCCATGCTCGACGGCGAGGTGATCGGCAGGCTGGATGACGAGCAATTGCAGGAAATCGCGACGGAGGTCCGGCTATGACGGCGACCATCTATATCCCCCGCGATTCCGGTGCGCTGGCGCTCGGCGCGGAAAAAGTTGCGAAAGCACTTGAGAAGGAAATCGCCGCGCGCGGTCTCGATGTGAAGATCGTGCGCAATGGCTCGCGCGGCCTCTACTGGCTGGAGCCGATGGTCGAGGTGGAAACGGGTGAGGGCCGTGTCGCCTATGGCCCGGTGAAGCCTTCGGACGTGGCCTCGCTGCTCGATGCTGGCTTGCTGCAGGGCGGCGCGCATCGCTTGTCTCTCGGTCTTACCGAGGAAATCCCGTTCCTCGCCCGCCAGACGCGGCTCACCTTCGCCCGCTGCGGTATCACTGATCCTCTATCGCTGGAGGATTACCGCGCCCATGGCGGCCTGAAAGGCCTGGAAAACGCGCTGAAGCTTGAGCCGGCCCAGATCGTGGCTGAGGTGACCGAGTCCGGCCTGCGCGGCCGTGGCGGTGCTGGTTTCCCGACCGGCATCAAATGGAAGACCGTGCTCGATACGGCATCCCCGCAGAAATACATCGTCTGCAATGCCGATGAGGGCGATAGCGGTACCTTCGCCGACCGCATGATCATGGAGGGCGATCCCTTCGTGCTGATCGAGGGCATGGTTATCGCCGGCATCGCCACCGGTGCGACCAAGGGCTACATCTATACCCGCTCGGAATATCCGCACGCCATCGCCATCATGAACGAGGCGATCGCCATCGCTGAAAAAGCCGGCGTTCTCGGTACAAACGTCATGAGCTCTGCCCATGCCTTCGACCTGGAGGTGCGGGTTGGCGCCGGCGCCTATGTCTGCGGCGAGGAGACCGCGCTGCTCGAAAGCCTGGAAGGCCGGCGCGGTATCGTCCGCGCCAAGCCGCCACTGCCGGCGCACAAGGGCCTGTTCGGCAAGCCCACGGTGATCAACAACGTCATCTCGCTCGCCTCGGTCCCGATCATCATGGACAGGGGCGGCGCCTTCTACCGCGATTTCGGCATGGGCCGCTCGCGCGGCACCATTCCCATCCAGATCGCCGGCAATGTCCGGCATGGCGGCCTGTTCGAAACCGCCTTCGGCGTCACGCTTGGCGAGCTGGTCGAGGAGATCGGTGGCGGCACGGCGACGGGCCGCCCGGTCAGGGCGGTGCAGGTCGGTGGGCCGCTCGGCGCTTATTTCCCGCCCGCGCTTTTCGATACGCCGTTCGATTATGAAGCCTTTGCCGCAAAGGACGGGCTGATCGGCCATGCCGGTATCGTCGTCTTCGACGATACGGTGGATATGCTGAAGCAGGCGCGCTTCGCCATGGAATTCTGCGCGGTGGAGAGCTGCGGCAAGTGCACGCCCTGCCGCATCGGCTCGACGCGCGGTGTCGAACTGGCGGATCGCATCGCCGCTGGCATCGAGCCGGAGAAGCAGATCACGGTGCTGGCCGACCTCTGCAACACCATGAAGTTCGGCTCGCTCTGCGCGCTCGGTGGCTTCACGCCCTATCCCGTGATGAGCGCGCTCAACCATTTCCCCGAGGATTTCCGGCCCGCGCCGGTGAGGGAGGCGGCGGAGTGATGGATATGACAGATTGCGGAAACGTCGGTGCTCTAATCAAATCTTACTTCATAGGAGCGGTGTCATGAGTTTGGTGAACGAAATCGACTACGGCACTCCTGCCTCCCGCTCCGAAAGGATGGTGACGCTCACCGTGGACGGCATGGAAGTCACGGTTCCCGAAGGCACCTCCATCATGCGCGCGGCGATGGAGGCTGGGATCCAGGTCCCCAAGCTCTGCGCCACGGATATGGTCGACGCCTTCGGCTCCTGCCGTCTCTGCCTCGTCGAGATCGAAGGCCGCAACGGCACGCCGTCCTCCTGCACCACGCCCGCCATGGAAGGTCTCGTCGTGCGCACGCAGACGAACCGGCTCAAGGATATCCGCCGCGGCGTGATGGAGCTCTATATCTCCGACCATCCGCTCGACTGCCTCACCTGCGCCGCCAATGGAGATTGCGAATTGCAGGATATGGCGGGTGCCGTGGGCCTGCGCGATGTGCGCTACGGCTATGAGGGCGAAAACCATGTTTTCCCAGCGGCGAAAACCGATGGCGCCTTGAATGCGCGGTGGTTGCCCAAGGATGAATCCAACCCTTATTTCACCTATGATCCCTCGAAATGCATCGTCTGCTCGCGCTGCGTGCGCGCCTGCGAGGAAGTGCAGGGCACCTTCGCGCTGACCATCGAGGGCAGGGGCTTCAATTCGCGCGTCTCGCCGGGAATGCACGAGGCTTTCATCGCCTCCGAATGCGTTTCCTGCGGCGCTTGCGTGCAGGCCTGCCCGACTGCGACGCTGACCGAGAAATCGGTCATCGAGATCGGCCAGCCCGAGCATTCCAAGGTGACGACCTGCGCCTATTGCGGCGTCGGCTGCTCGTTCAAGGCGGAGATGCGGGGCGAGGAACTCGTCCGCATGGTTCCTTTCAAGGACGGCAAGGCCAATCGCGGCCATTCCTGCGTCAAGGGCCGCTTCGCTTATGGCTATGCCACCCACAAGGACCGTATCCTCAACCCGATGATCCGCGAGAAGATCACCGACCCCTGGCGCGAGGTGACGTGGGAAGAGGCTTACAAACATGTCGCTAGCGAGTTCCGTCGCATCCAGTATCAATATGGCCGCAATTCCATCGGCGGCATCACCTCGTCGCGCTGCACCAATGAGGAGACTTTCCTCGTGCAGAAGCTGGTGCGCCAGGGTTTTGGCAACAACAATGTCGATACCTGCGCCCGCGTCTGCCATTCGCCGACCGGCTATGGCCTGAAGACCACCTTCGGCACCTCCGCGGGCACGCAGGATTTCGATAGCGTCGAGCATACCGATGTCGTCATCGTCATCGGCGCCAACCCGACCGACGGCCATCCGGTGTTTGGCTCCAGGCTGAAGAAGCGGCTCCGTCAGGGCGCCAAGCTGATCGTCATCGATCCGCGCCGCATTGATCTGGTGCGCACCCCGCATGTGGAGGCAGCCTATCACCTGCCGCTGAAACCCGGCACCAATGTCGCGGTCGTCACCTCGCTGGCGCATGTGATCGTCACGGAAGGCCTGTTCGACGAGGCCTTCATCCGCGAGCGCTGCGATTGGGACGAGTTCCAGGACTGGGCTTCCTTCGTCTCCCTGCCGGAGCACAGCCCGGAAACGGTCGAGAAGCTCTCCGGCGTATCAGCCGATCTGATCCGTGGCGCGGCGCGGCTGTTCGCCACATCAGGCAATGGCGCGATCTATTACGGCCTCGGCGTCACCGAGCATAGCCAGGGATCGACCACCGTGATGGCGATCGCCAACCTCGCCATGGCCACCGGCAATATCGGCCGTCCGGGCGTCGGCGTGAACCCGCTGCGCGGCCAGAACAATGTGCAGGGCTCATGTGACATGGGCTCATTCCCGCATGAGCTGCCGGGCTACCGCCACATCTCGGACGACGCGACGCGCGATATTTTCGAGAAGCTTTGGGGCGTCACGCTTCAGGACGAACCGGGCCTGCGCATTCCCAACATGCTGGACGCCGCCGTCGACGGCACGTTCAGGGGCATCTATATCCAGGGCGAGGATATCCTTCAGTCCGATCCCGATACCAGGCATGTGGCGGCGGGGCTGGCGGCGATGGAATGCGTCGTCGTTCACGACCTCTTCTTGAACGAGACCGCCAATTACGCCCATGTCTTCCTCCCGGGATCGACTTTCCTGGAAAAGGACGGCACCTTCACCAATGCCGAGCGCCGCATCAACCGCGTGCGCAAGGTGATGTCGCCGAAGAATGGCTATGCCGACTGGGAGGTGACGCAGAACCTGGCGAACGCCATGGGCCTTGGCTGGAACTATACGCATCCCTCCGAGATCATGGACGAGATCGCCGCAACCACGCCGAGCTTCGCCGGCGTCACTTATGCGCTTCTCGAGCGCGAGGGCTCGGTGCAGTGGCCCTGCAACGAGAAGGCTCCGCTCGGCACGCCGGTCATGCATATTGGCGGCTTCGTGCGCGGCAAGGGCAAGTTCATCCGCACGGAATATGTGGCGACCGACGAGAAGACCGGGCCGCGCTTCCCGCTGCTGCTCACCACCGGGCGCATCCTCTCGCAATATAATGTCGGCGCGCAGACCAGGCGCACCGCCAATGTCGTCTGGCACGAGGAGGATTTGCTGGAGATCCACCCGCACGATGCCGAGAACCGCGGCATCCGCGACGGCGATTGGGTCAAGCTCGCCAGCCGCTCCGGCGAGACGACGCTGCGGGCCAAGGTCACCGACCGTGTTTCGCCTGGCGTCGTCTACACCACCTTCCACCATCCGGCGACGCAGGCGAATGTGGTTACCACCGATTTCTCGGACTGGGCGACCAACTGCCCCGAATACAAAGTGACGGCGGTGCAGATCGCGCCCTCCAACGGCCCGACCGAGTGGCAGGTCGAATATGAGGATCAGGCCAAGCAGAGCCGCCGGATCTCGGCCAAGCTGGAAGCAGCGGAGTAGGGGCTGTGGTGCGTCCCACCCGCCATCCAGTCTCCCGCATTGCCCAGCGCAAGGGCGGGCTGTCGTCGGCGGACCGGCTGGTGCCGGAGGAGACGCCCGTCGCCTTCAGCTATGGCGGCACGACCCAGGCGGTGATGATGGCGACGCCAGCCGATATCGAGGACTTCGCCGTCGGTTTCAGCCTTTCGGAGGGCATCATCGCAAAAGCTTCCGACATCGAGGCCATCGCCGTCGAGGATCATGACCAGGGCGTCGATATCCAGATCACGCTTGCCGAAACCGAGCGCGATGCGCTCACCGCGCGCCGCCGCTATATGGCAGGCCCGGTCGGCTGCGGCCTTTGCGGTGTGGAATCGATCGAGCAGGCGCTGAAGCCCGTTGCCTCGGTCGGCCCGGCCGGCCTGCATCTGACGGCGGGCGATATCGCGCAGTCCGTCCGGCTCCTTTCCGCCCGGCAGCCGCTCCATGCCGAGACCGGCGCGGTCCACGCGGCGGGCTTCTATGTTCCGGGCAAGGGCGTCGCCGCCGCCCGCGAGGATGTCGGCCGCCACAACGCGCTCGACAAGCTGGCCGGTGCGCTCGCGCGGGCGGGGGTCGACGGGAGAAGCGGCGCGGTGGTCCTCACCAGCCGCGTGTCGATCGAGATGGTGCAGAAGACGGCGATAATAGGCGCGCCGGTGCTGATCGCCGTCTCGGCGCCCACCGCCCTTGCCATCCGCACGGCGGAGGCGGCCGGCATCACGCTGGTCGCGCTGGTGCGCGGCGATGAGTTCGATATCTTTACCCATGCCGATCGTATCAAGACCGGAGCAGACGCCCATGTCGCATAGTGGTCCCCCCCACAGTGGTACTCATAACAAGCTGATCTACATGGCCAACCAGATCGCCACCTTCTTTGCCTCGCAGCCGCGCGACGAGCAGGTGGCCGGCATCGCCGATCACATCAACCATTTCTGGGAGCCGCGCATGCGCGCCCAGCTCTTTGCGATCCTGGATGAGGAGGGTGGCAAGGGGCTGAACGAACTCGTCATCGAGGCGGCCAGGCAGATCCGCCGGCCTACGCCGGTGAACTAAAACCTATCAGTCGTCATTCTCGGGCTTGTCCCGAGAATCTACCATAAGAAGGAAAATAACTACCGTCCCAACAGATCATGCCACGGTAGATTCTCGGGACAAGCCAGAGAATGACGATGGAGAGAGGGGCGCCTCTAGTCGGTTCTGACAGACTCCAGAGCATGATGCGCCCAGAGATGGATTGAACGCGATAGGGGAGGAGCGATTGATCGATAGTTTGAAGCCACGCATGAACGTCTGACCGCTTCAGGTCGGCATTTTCCCTTGTTTTAGCTACATGTTCTTACCCGAAAAGTCGGCGACTTTTTGCTGACGCTGACTTTCGGTTCGGGGTCATGTTTTGAAATTGAGACAATGAGGTAATCCGCCTGGGCACCAGGACGGAAGGAGAGGATTGTTGTCATGTCTTCAGATACCACAGCAGGCGTCCTCGCGGGCGCCGGAATACTCGACCGCGAGCGTATCATCGCGCAGCCCGGCTTCAACCGCTGGCTGGTTCCGCCGGCTGCCCTTGCCATTCATCTTTGCATCGGCATGGCCTATGGGTTCAGCGTGTTCTGGCTGCCGCTGACGCGCTCGCTCGGCGTCACCCAGCCCGTCACCTGCGCCGATCTGAACCTGCTTTCGGCTCTCTTCACCACCACCTGCGACTGGCGCGTCGCCGATCTCGGCTGGATCTATACGCTCTTCTTCGTGCTGCTCGGCTGTTCGGCGGCGCTCTGGGGCGGCTGGCTCGAACGCGCCGGCCCGCGTAAGGCGGGCTTCGTGGCGGCGCTCTGTTGGTGCGGCGGCATTCTCGTCGCGGCGGTGGGCGTCATGGTGCACCAGCTCTGGCTGATGTGGCTCGGCGCCGGCGTCATCGGCGGCATCGGGCTCGGCCTCGGCTATATCTCGCCGGTCTCTACCCTCATCAAATGGTTCCCCGACCGCCGCGGCATGGCCACCGGCATGGCCATCATGGGCTTCGGCGGCGGCGCGATGATCGGCGCACCGCTCGCCGACATGCTGATGAACCATTTCAGGACACCAACTTCCGTCGGCGTGTGGGAGACCTTCATCGTCATGGCGGCGATCTATTTCGTCTTCATGATGTGCGGCGCCTTCGGCTACCGCATTCCGCCCGCCGGCTGGCGGCCCGAGGGCTGGACGCCGCCCACCAGCCAGAAGGCGATGATCACAACAAGGCATGTGCATTTGCGCGACGCGCACAAGACCACCCAGTTCTGGCTGATCTGGGCCGTGCTCTGCCTCAACGTCTCGGCCGGCATCGGCGTCATCGGCATGGCTTCGCCCATGCTGCAGGAGATATTCGGCGGCAAGTTGATCGGCCTGCCCGAGCTGAGCTTCACCCAGCTCGACGCCTCGCAGAAGACTGCCATCGCGGCCATCGCGGCGGGCTTCACCGGCCTGTTGTCGCTGTTCAATATCGGCGGGCGCTTCTTCTGGGCCTCGCTCTCCGACAAGATCGGCCGCAAGAAGACCTATTATACGTTCTTCCTGCTCGGCATCGTGCTCTATGCGCTGGCGCCGACCCTTGCCGGCATGGGCAACAAGGCGCTGTTCGTCCTTGCCTTCGGCATCATCCTGTCGATGTATGGCGGCGGCTTCTCCACCGTTCCGGCCTATCTCGCGGATATTTTCGGCACGCAGTTCGTTGGCGCCATCCATGGCCGGCTGCTGACGGCCTGGGCGACGGCGGGCATCGTCGGCCCTGTCGTGGTCAACTACATCCGCGAGTTCCAGATCAATGCCGGCGTGCCGCGCGAGCTGGTCTATAACTTCACCATGTATATCCTGGCCGGCATGCTGGCGCTCGGCTTCCTCGCCAACCTGTTCATCAGGCCGCTTGCCGAGAAATGGTTCATGTCGGATGCCGAGGTCGCCGCCCTTCAGGCCAAGTCCGCGGCGGCCTCCGCCGGGCCGACCGGCTCCTTCGGCATCGGAACCGGCGGGCTGGACGCCAAGGCCGTGCTCGCCTGGGCCGCGGTCGGTCTCCCCATTCTCTGGGGCGTCTGGGTCACTTTCCAGAAAGCGATCGTCCTCTTCCAATAACCGCCCCCCATTATTGGAAAGGACATTGCGGAGCAGGCTCCCGGACAACCGGGAGCCTGTTTTTATGGCTGCGGTTCTTATTTTGATGGTCTCGCGGCCGCTCTAATAACAATGGCCTTAATGTCCGACCGCTGGGTGGTGTGGCGCTGTTCAGGCATGGATCCTCGGGTCAAGCCCGAGGATGACGAATTGGAAAGGTTTCTGCCTGTCTCCAACGTTGGCAATTGGCGCAAAACATCCCTGCAATCGTCATCCTCGGGCTTGACCCGAGGATCCATTCCGGAACAGTCCACCGAAAAACGGCTTCGCACTTTTCGGCATCGCCTCCAGGTCACTAAATAGAAGCGCCAACGTTTCAGTCCGGACGTGAACTGACCTGAAAATGACAGGGACTAATCCCTCAAATAGCCCTCTATTCTGTCCAGCACATCGGCCTTGCCCATGCCGGTCAGGAAGGCCAGCGTTGTGATGACGGGTTTGCTCAAACCCTGCGGCACGGGCGTCGTGGAAACCACGAGGTCGACGTCATCGACCATCCCGGGCACTTCGGTCGCCTTGCACTGGCGGATTGAAACCGGGATGCCGCGGTTCTTCATCTCCTCCTCGATAGCCGTGGCGACGACCGTAGAGGTGGCGATGCCGGTGCCGCAGGCGACGAGTATGATTTTTTCTCTGGCCATATCTGTTCCTTTCGGTTGCAAAGCATGATCCCGAAAAGTTGCAGACTTTTCGGACAAGATCATGCGGCTAAGCAAATGCAGCGCAGACATCCTCGAATGTCTTCGCGCGGCGCAATGCGGCGAGCGCCTCGGGACTCTGGGTCGTTTCGGCGATCTTCTGCAGCATCTCGATCTGCCGGTCCTTGTCGTTGAGCGCCATCAGGATCACCACGCGCACGGGCAGCTTCTCATCGGGGTTCTCCATGTTGGAGAAGGTGACCGGCGCCTTCAACACCCCGAGCGCCAGAGCAGGCCGGATAACATGCTCGGGGTCCGTATGCGGGACGGCGATATTATTGTCGCCGCCGAGCGGCAGGCCCGTCGGAAGCGTTGCCTCGCGGGCAAGCACCGCGCCGACATAGCTTTCCCTGACGCAGCCGAGCTGCCTTAGCCGCTCGCCGAGCGCGCGGATGACATCGCCGTTGCTTTTCGCCTCGAGGTCGAGAAGCACCGCCGCGGGATCGAGATAGGTGAGTACGGGATTTGCCAAATCGATAGCCTCTTCTGGGGAGATCGGTCCCGGGTCGTTGCCGGCCCGGGACCGATTTGCAATCACGCGAAAGGTCAGTTCGCCCGAACCGCTTCCGCTTCGTCCTCGGCACCTGCCGCGCGCTCCCAGGCGGCCGTGTTGCGGCGGAAGGCCCAGAAGGCCGCGCCGATGATGACGAGAAGCAGCGCCAGCCCGGCGATCCCCAGGCTTTCGACCGCCTTGACCACGACATAGGAGATCCAGAGGAAGCCGTCGACCACGCTGGTGATCTGCACCGCGTTCTCCGGCATCGCGAAGCCCGAGGCGACCGCCGCGCTGGTGAAGAGCGGCGCAAGCGCATTGGCGACATAGAAGCCGAGGATCAGCGTTACCGTGCCGACGATCACCATGCGGAAGACATTGCCGTTGAGGAGCGGCGCTGTCATCGCCACGATGAAGGGGATGACCGCGAGGTCGGCGAAGAGGATCACGCGGTTGCCTGGCAGGATGATTGACAGGATGATGGCGATCGGCACCAGGATCAGCGACGAGGAGATCGCCGCCGGATGGCCGATCAGGATCGCGGAATCGAGCCCGACGGTGAGCTCCCGGTCGCCGGCGCGCTTGCGGACGAATTCCTGCGCGGCTTCCGAGACCGGCAAGAGCCCCTCCATCAGGATTTTCACCATGCGCGGCAGGAGCAGCATCACCGCCGCCAGGGTCATGCCGGTCTGCAGGATCTTGCTCAGCGCCGTGCCGAAATCGCCGAGATTATAATAAGCGATGGCGCCGAGCACGAGGCCGATGACGAGGCCGAGAATGACTGGCTCGCCCAGCACGCCGAACCGCTTCTGGATCGTCTCGGTGCTGATGTCGATCTTGTTGATCCCCGGAATCCGGTCGATGATCCAGTTGAGCACGATCGCGATCGGCAGGATCTGCGCCGAGGCGAGATGCGGCACCGAGACGCCGGGAACGCCATAGAATTTCTGCACGGCCTTGGCCGACCAGTCGGCGAAGAGCAGCGCCAGCGCGGCCATCAGCGCCGCCGCGATGATGCCATAGGCGAGATTATTGGTGGCGGCGACCGTCAGCGAGCCGATGAAGGCGAAGTGCCAGAAGTTCCAGACATCCACATTGAGCGTGCGGGTGAGCCGCGTCACGAGCAGCAGGATATTGACGGCGATGCCGACGGGAATGACCCAGAGACCGACCGAAGAGCCGAAGGCGATCGCTGCCGCCGAGGGCCAGCCGACATCGACGATGTCGCGCTGGATACCGGTGTTCCTCACGATCGCCTGCGCAACGTCGGATATGCTGTTGAGCATGAGCCCGAGAACGAGATTGATGGCGATGAAGGCAACGCCGATGGTGACGGCGGCGCGGAAGGCGCGTCCCGCCTTGGCGCCCAGCACCAATGCGATGATGAAGATGACGATCGGCAACAGAACCGTCGCGCCAAGCGTATCGACGGCCCCTTTCAGGCCGGCAAGCAATGCATCCATTTTTTCCTCCCATATGAGCTCTTTGTGAGCTTTATGGCTTCAGAGGATATTTGAACATTCGTACATTGCAAGTGACTTTTGTGTAGTTGTGGAGCGCTCGATCACAGTCACAGCAACGGAACTTGTAAAGGCAACGCGAAACACCCCCTTTGGCCTGCCGGCCATCTCCCCCACAAGGGGGGAGATTAGGCTATGAGTTCCGCTTTCGCTAATCACCTGCGCTGCAGAATATACGGTGTGATCGATGACAGCTAATCTCCCCCTTGTGGGGGAGATATCAGGCAGGCCAGAGGGGGGTACTGTCCCGCTAATGTTTCTATAAAAGGGGCAATCTCCTCCTGCCTATATTCAGGCAGACGACACTGCCGCTACTCCCCCAGCACCGCCAGAAAATTCCTCATCCGGCTGACGGCGACGTCCGGCCGGTCGAGCACGTTGGCCCGGTCGGCGAGGCGGAAGATATCGGCATAGTGGAGCAGGCCGCGCGCCGATTGCATGCCGCCGGGCATGGTGAAATGGCGCTGGTGTCCGTTGAGCCAGGCGAGGAAGACCACTCCGGCCTTGTAATATTGCGTCGGCGCCTCGAAGATCTTGCGCGACAGCGGCACGGTCGGCTCGATGACGCCGCGGAAGGTGGTCGCATCACCGGTGGCGAGCGCCGCAAGCGCCCTGGAGGCGGAGGGGGCCACGGCATCGAAGATGCCGAGCAGCGCGTGGCTGTGTTTCCGCCCGTCGCCCTCGATCAGTTCGGCATAGTTGAAATCATCGCCCGTGAAGCAGAGCACTCCCTCCGGCAGGCGGTCGCGCAGCGCCACTTCCTTGGCGCTGTCGAGCAGTGAGATCTTGATGCCCTCGACCTTGTCACGGTTGTCGCCGATGATATCGAGTACGGTTTCGAGCACGTCCTGGAAGCGGCCGCCGCCCCAATAGCCGGCGAGCTGCGGGTCGAACATCTCGCCCAGCCAGTGCAGGACCACCTTCTCCCGCGTCTGGTCGAGGATATGACCATAGACCTTGCGGTAATCATCGGGCGATTTCGCCACCCGCGCCAGGGCCCGGCTGGCCATCATGATCGCCCGCCCGCCATGCTTTTCGGTGAAGCCGATCTGCTCCTCATAAGCTCTGATCACGTCGTCGAGCGACCGGGCGTCGGCGGGATCGAGCTGGTCCGTCCCGGCGCCGCAGGCGAGATTGGCGCCATCGACCGTGCGCGCCTCGGCGAGCGAGCGGCGGATCAATTCCTGCGCCCCGGTCCAGTCCAACCCCATGCCGCGCTGCGCCGTATCCATCGCCTCGGCGATTTTGAAGCCGAGGCCCCAGAGATGATGCCGGAAGGCCATCGTCGCATCCCAGTCGATCGCCGGATTGCTCCAGGGCGTCGTATCGCGCAAAGGATCGGAAACGACATGCGCAGCCGCATAGGCGATGCGGTTGAATGTCGGGCGTGTCGCGGGTCGGGCGATCGGCGTGCCGACGAGCCGGTATTCCTCGCGAGTTCCATCGGCGCGCGGCAGTTTCAGGCTTAACGTCATGAATCCTCCTCCCGGGCCGCCTTGAGACGCCCTCTTGCCAGTAGCGATAGTTTGGATCGTTCCAAATTTCAAGATGCGGCGGAGACTTTGAAATTCAGAAGATTCTCAATAATTTCTACATGAATTCGGAAAATATGGCAAAAATTCACAGAAAAAGCTCATATCCTCAGAGAAATAGAGCCGGAATATACCTGTCCGGTTACATCGTCCAATCTCGCTTGACAAATTTGGAACGTTCCAATTAACTAGATGCAAATGCCGGAATGGCAGGCAGGGAGGAGCCCAAGTGAAACGGACGAGGACGACGGTCATCGATATCGCGCGCGCCGCCGGCGTGTCGAAGTCGACCGTTTCGCTTGTCCTGCAGGGCAGTCCGCTGGTCAATGAGGCGACGCGCGCCAAAGTGAGCGCAGTCATCCGCGAGCTGGGCTACGTCTATAACCGCAGCGCCGCCAATCTGCGTCAGGCGAAATCAGGGATTGTCGGCATCGTCGTCAATGATCTGACCAACAGCTTCTTCGCAGAGCTCGCCGTCGGCATGGATATGGTGGTGCAGTCGGCGGGCTATGTGCAGTTCCTCGCCAATACGGGAGAAAGTGTTGACCGGCAGCGCGAGGTGATCGCCTCCATGCGTGAGCATGGTATCGCCGGGCTGATCCTTTCGCCGGCTCGCGGCACGCAAATCTCCGACCTGAAGCCGTTGATCGACAGCGGCATTCCCGTGGTGCTGGTGGTGCGCAATCTGCCGGGGGCGAAGGTCTCCTCGCTCCTTTCCGACAATTATGCCGGTACGTTGCAGGCCGTCGAGCACCTCGTCGGCCTTGGCCACAGGCGCATTGCCTTCATGGGCGGCTATGCTGATACGGCCGTGTTCGAGGAGCGGGTGCGCGGCTATCGCGATGCGCTCATGAGGGCCGGGCTCCCTTCGGGCGATGACTTCATCTTCAATTCCGCGCCGTCGCGCGCTGGCGGCGTGGCGGTGGTGGAGAAGATGCTGCTGCGGGCCGAGCGGCCGACAGCGGCGGTCTGCTTCAACGATGCGGTGGCGTTCGGCGTCTGCGATGGCCTGCGCGCCGCGCGCATGGAGCCAGGCGTCGATTTCGGCGTGGTTGGCTTCGACGATGTGATCGAGGCGAAGACCGCCGTCCCGGCGCTGACGACGGTCTCCGTCGACCCGCAGGGCATGGGCCAGCGCGCCGCTCAGCTTCTCCTGAAGCAGATCAATTCCGAACGGGCCGAGCCGGAGGCGCAATTGCTTTCGGTGCGCCTCGTCGTCCGCGAGAGCTCCGGCATCGGGAAAAACGTACGAAACCGGGAGGAACACGCATGACCAAATGGGGTCTGATCGGCGCGAGCACCATTGCAAAGGAGTGGATGATCGATGCGATCCGCTCGAACGGTGGCGATGTCGTCTCCGTCATGAGCAGCGACGCGGCGCGCGGCAAGTTGTATGCAGAGGCCAATGGCATCGCCAGATCGGTGACCGATCTCGACGCGCTGCTGGACGATGCGGATGTCGATGCCGTCTATATCTCGACCACCAATGAGCTGCATCGCGACCAGGCCATCGCTGCCGTCCGCGCCGGCAAGCATGTGCTCTGCGAAAAGCCGCTGGCGCTGACGCTCGATGACGCGCATGCCATGGTCAAGGCCGCGCAGGAGGCCGACGTGGTGATGGGCACCAACCATCACTTACGCAATGCCGCCAGCCATCGCGCCATGCGCGATGCGATCCAGTCGGGCAGGATAGGCAAGCCGCTCGCCGCGCGGGTTTTCCATGCGGTGTACCTGCCGGTACACCTGCAGGGCTGGCGCCTTGAGCGGCCGGATGCCGGCGGCGGCGTCATCCTCGACATCACGGTGCATGACAGCGACACGCTGCGCTTCGTCCTGGGTGACGATCCGGTCGAGGCCGTCGCGATGACGCAGACGGGCGGCATGGGCAAATCCGGCCTGGAAGACGCCGTCATGGGCGTGCTCCGCTTCAAATCTGGCGTCATCGCCCAGTTCCACGACGCCTTCACGACGCAATATGCCGAGACGGGTTTCGAGGTGCATGGCACCGACGGTTCGCTCATCGCCCGCAATGTCATGACGCAGCAGCCCGTCGGAAGGGTCGTGCTTCGCGATGCCGAGGGCGAGCATGAGCTAACCCTGAACCACCATAATCTCTACGAGACGGCGCTCGCCGCCTTCCACGATGCCATCGTCGGCAAGGGCGTGCCCAGCGCCACGGGCGAGGACGGTATCTGGTCGCTCGCCACGGCTCTGGCCGTCGCGAAAGCCGCAAGAACCGGGGCGGCAACGCCCGTCGAAACAGGACTGTGAAAGCAAATCGGTAATGAGCAAGCATATCACGCCGGCTGAGGCCGCAAACCTGATCCCGGACGGGGCGATCGTGTCGGTCTCGTCATCGAGTGGTCTCGGCTGTCCTGATCTGATGCTGAAGACGATCGGCGAGCGTTTCGAGACGACAGGCCATCCGCGCGACCTGACCACGCTGCACCCGATCGCCGCCGGCGACATGAGCGGTATCAAGGGCATCGACCATATCGCCAGGAAGGGCCTGCTGAAAACCATCATCGGCGGCTCCTATCCCTCAGGTCCTTCGAGCGCCGAACCACCGCTGATCTGGCAGATGATCGGCAATGACGAGGTGGCGGCCTATAACATCCCATCCGGCATCCTCTTCGACATGCACCGCGAGGCGGCGGCGAAGCGCCCGGGCGTGCTGACCAAGGTCGGGCTCGACACCTTCGTCGACCCGGCGCACCAGGGCTGCGCCATGAACGCCTCCGCCGCGGCATCGCCTCTGGTGAAGAAGGTCGCGTTCGAAGGCGAGGAGTGGCTTTATTTCAGGGCGATCGTGCCGGATGTGGCGATCATCCGCGCCACCACGGCCGACGAGCGTGGCAATCTCACCTATGAACACGAGGGCGCCTATCTCGGTGGTTTCGACCAGGCGTTGGCAGCACGCAACAATGGCGGCATCGTCATCGCGCAGGTCAAGCGCATCGCCAAATCAGGAACGCTGAAGCCGCACGACGTGCGCATCCCCGGCGTTCTTGTCGATTATATCGTTGTCGATCCCGATCAGAAGCAGACGACCCAGACCGTCTATGACCCCGCGATCTCGGGCGAGATCTTCCGCCCGCTCGAAAGCTTCCGCCTGCCCGAATTCAATATCCAGAAGATCATTGCCCGCCGGGTCGCGCGGGAATTGCAGGCCGGCAGCGCCGTCAATCTCGGCTTCGGCATCTCGGCCAATGTGCCGCGCATCCTGCTTGAGGAGGGGCTGCATGGTGCGGTGACATGGGTGATCGAGCAGGGGCCGGTCGGCGGTGTTCCGCTCCTCGATTTCGCCTTCGGCTGCGCGTCCAACGCCGAGGCCTTCGTGCCGTCGCCGCACCAGTTCACTTATTTCCAGGGGGCGGGCTTCGATGCCTCGCTCCTCTCCTTTCTCGAGATCGACCGCACCGGCTCGGTCAATGTCTCGAAGCTCTCCTTTCGTCCGCATGTAACGGCGGGAGCGGGCGGCTTCGTCGATATCACCGCGCGGGCGCGGAAGATCATCTTCTCCGGCATGTTCAATGCCGGCGCCAGGCTCGCCGTCTCCGATGGTCGGCTGGTGATCGAGAAGGAAGGCAAACTCAAGAAGCTGGTCAACGCGGTCGAGCATGTCACTTTTTCCGGTCGCAGGGCGATCAAGCAGGGGCAGGACATCACCTATGTCACCGAGCGTTGCGTGATGAAATTGACGCCGGAGGGTCTCGTGCTGACGGAGATCGCGCCGGGCGTCGATCTGCAAATGCATATTCTCGATCAGTCGGAATTCCCGCTCATCGTCTCCGACAAATTGAAGGTGATGGATGCGGCGCTGTTCCAGGAAGCGCCCATCGGGCTCAGGCTGCCGCAAAAGCCGGCCCGCAAGCTGGAGGGAGCGGCGCATGTCTGACGATCGCATCAGGCTCGATTTTGACGGCCATGTCGCGACCATCACCGTTGCGCGGCCGGACAAGCTCAACGCCTTCGATATCGATATGTTGAAGGCGCTGTCGGCGGCCTGCGACGAGGTCGAGGCCAATCGGGAGATCCGCGTCGCCATTCTGACAGGGGAGGGCAAGGCCTTCTCCGCCGGTGGCGATATCAAAGCCTGGGGGGCTATGGCGCCGAACGAATTCGGCCACGAATGGGTGCGCTTCGGCCATCGCGTCTTCGAGCGGCTCGCCACGCTGCGCATACCGGTGATCGCCGCTCTCAACGGTCATACGCTGGGCGGCGGGCTGGAGCTGGCCGCCGCCGCCGATATCCGGCTCGCCGAAAGAGGGATCAAAATCGGCCTGCCGGAGACGAGCCTCGGCATGGTGCCGGGATGGTCCGGCACGCAGCGCCTGGTCAGGCGGTTCGGCGCGCAGATCGTGCGCCGCATGGTTCTGGGCGGTGAGATGTTTTCGGGCGAGGAGGCGCTGGCCCTGGGCCTGGTCGATCATGTGGTCGAGCAGGGCGTCGCCCTCGTTGCTGCGCGTGATTATGCGTCGCGTGTCGCAAAGCGCGGTCCCGCTGCTCTGGAAATCGCCAAGATGATGATCGCATCGGCCAATCATGAGGATAACGGCACCGCCGTCGAGGCGCTGGGTTCCATTCTGGCGGCCAAGACAGGCGATCTCAGGGAAGGCGTTGCCGCCTTCGCCGGAAAACGCGAGCCGCAGTTCAAGGGAGAATGGTAATGACGGTCTTGGTACGCCCGCAGGCGCTTGAGAGTTTCAAGCCGCGCGAGTTCCAGATGCTGATCGACGGGCGCTGGACGAATGGCGCCGAGGGACGAATCATCGAGCGCAAAAGCCCGGCTCATGGCACCGTTGTCAGTCGTTATCAGGCGGCAACGAAGGCAGATGCCGAGCAGGCGATTCGCGCCGCCCGCCATGCCTTCGACAAGGGGCCATGGCCGCGCATGAAGGGGGCGGAGCGGTCCAATATCCTGCTGAAGGCGGCCGATCTGATCGCTTCGAGGGCGGAGGAACTGGCATTTCTCGACTGCATCGAGTCGGGAAAGCCGATTTCGCAGGCCCGTGCCGAACTGGCCGGGGCTGTGGATATCTGGCGATATGCTGCGGCCCTTGGTCGCGACCTGCATGGCGAGAGCTATAATACTTTAGGCGAAGGAACGCTCGGTGTGGTGCTCCGGGAGGCTATCGGTGTCATTTCCATTATCACCCCGTGGAATTTTCCCTTCCTGATCGTCAGCCAGAAGCTCCCCTTCGCTCTTGCCGCCGGCTGCACGGCGGTGGTCAAGCCCTCCGAGCTCACCTCCGGCTCGACCCTCGTCCTGGGTGAAATTCTCATGGAAGCAGGGGTGCCGTCAGGCGTTATCAACATCGTCGTCGGCACAGGGCCGGATGTCGGCGCGCCGATGACGACGCATCCCGATGTCGACATGGTATCGTTCACCGGATCGACGACAGTCGGCAAGCTCACCATGGCCAATGCGGCGCAGACGCTGAAGAAGGTTTCGCTCGAATTGGGCGGAAAAAACCCGCAAATCGTCTTTCCTGACGCCAATCTGGACGAATTTATCGATGCGGCGGTGTTCGGCGCCTATTTCAATGCCGGCGAGTGCTGCAATGCCGGAAGCCGTTTGATTGTTCACAAATCAGTAGCCCAAGACGTCGTCTCGCGCATCGCCGAATTGTCGAAAAAGGTGAGGGTGGGCGACCCGCTCGACCCCAAAACCCAGGTCGGCGCGATCATCACCCCCGAGCATTTGGCGAAGATCGATCATTATGTGCGCGGCGCTGCCGGCGACGGCGCGGACATTGCCCATGGCGGCGCGCCGCTTGACCTTGGGAGCGGCCAGTTCATGGCCCCAACGATCCTTTCGAAGGTGAAATCCGACATGGCGGTCGCGCGCGAGGAGGTGTTCGGCCCGGTGCTTTCGGTGCTGACTTTCGACACGATCGAGAATGCCATCGATATTGCCAATTCAATCGATTATGGTCTATCGGCAGGCGTGTGGAGCAGGGATATGGACACCTGCCTGCAGGTTGGTCGCGGGGTGAGAGCCGGGACGGTCTGGATGAACACGTTCATGGACGGGGCGTCCGAACTGCCATTCGGCGGTTACAGGCAATCCGGTCTCGGGCGTGAGCTTGGCCGTCACGCGGTGGAGGATTACACCGAGACCAAGACGTTGAATATTCATATGGGGCCGCGTACGGCCTGGTGGATGCCGAGATAGGATTGCAGCCGAACGCATGGCGCGCCGACAACGGTGTCTATATGCATCACCCGAAAATCGAGATCGGTTTTCGGAGGGTTGATGCAGAGGCAGAAGACTTGGAGCGCCCGTCGGAGGACGTGCGGCGTTCCAGAACGGGAGCTTCCTGCGGGCTTCGGGCGCAGGAATGAAGAAAAAGCCGGGTCGAGGTGGCCCTGCTTTTGAATCTTGTAACAGGGAGGCAAGTCATGCGTAAATTTTGGACAACGGCTGCGGTCGCGGCCTTGATGGCGGGAACGGCCACGCTCGGCCAAGCCCAGGATAAGAAGGAGAGCGTCGAGGTTCTCCACTGGTGGACCTCGGGCGGCGAGGCTGCGGCGCTCGACGTTCTCAAGAAGGATCTGGAAAAGCAGGGCATCGGCTGGGTCGACATGCCGGTTTCCGGCGGCGGCGGCAGTGAGGCCATGACCGTGCTGCGCGCCCGCGTCACATCAGGCAACCCGCCCACCGCCGTGCAGATGCTCGGTTTCGACATCCGCGACTGGGCCGAGCAGGGCGCTCTCGGCAATCTAGATGAGGTGGCGAACAAGGAAGGGTGGGAGAAGGTCATTCCCACTGCGCTGCAGGATTTCGCCAAATATGACGACCACTGGATCGCCGCCCCGGTCAACATCCATTCGACCAACTGGATGTGGATCAACAAGGAAGCGCTCGACAAGGCCGGCGGCAAGGAGCCGCAGAACTGGGACGAGCTGATCGCGCTGCTCGACAAGTTCAAGGAGCAGGGCATCACGCCTGTCGCCCATGGCGGCCAGCCATGGCAGGATGCCACGATCTTTGACGCCGTCGTCCTTTCCTTCGGCGATGATTTCTACAAGAAGGCCTTCATCGATCTCGACCCTGATACACTCGGCTCCGACACGATGAAGCAGGCCTTCGAGCGCATGACCAAGCTGCGTTCCTATGTCGATGACAATTTCTCCGGCCGTGACTGGAATCTTGCCTCGGCGATGGTGATCGAGGGCAAGGCCGGCGTGCAGTTCATGGGCGACTGGGCGAAGGGCGAGTTCATCAAGGCCGGCAAGGAGCCGGGCAAGGACTTCGTCTGCATGCGCTACCCCGGAACGCAGGGTGCCGTGACCTTCAACTCCGACATGTTCGCCATGTTCAAGGTGGCTGAGGACAAGGTGCCGGCGCAGCTGCAGATGGCCTCGGCCATCGAGAGCCCGACCTTCCAGTCGGCCTTCAATGTCGTCAAGGGTTCGGCCCCGGCGCGCACGGACGTTCCGGATACGGATTTCGACGCTTGCGGCAAGAAGGCGATCGCCGACGTGGCCGACGCCAACAAGTCGGGCCGCCTGATGGGCTCGATGGCCCATGGCTATGCCAATCCGGCCGCGGTGAAGAACGCCATCTATGACGTCGTCACCCGCGAGTTCAACGGCGAACTGACCCCCGACCAGGCCGTCGAGGAGCTGGTTTCGGCCGTCGAAGCCGCGAAGTAAGCGTGAACGGACCGCCGGGGCTTATGGGCACCGGCGGTCCTTCTGCCGCGCAGGGGTTCTGCGCTGGGTGGGTTGCAAAATTTAAAAAAAGAAAAAGGCGCAGATAGCGCCGGGGTGAGGCGAATGAACACGCGCAGCCGTTTGCAGGATTGGGTGCCCAAGCTCGTGGTGAGCCCGAGCTTCCTCCTGATCCTGATCTTCGTTTACGGGTTTATCCTCTATACGGGCTATCTCTCGCTGACCAACAGCCGGATGCTGCCCTCCTACGGGTTCGTCGGGCTGGAGAATTACTATAAGCTCTGGAGGCTGCCGCATTGGTGGCGGGCGATCACCAATCTCGGCATCTTCGCCTCGCTCTATATCCTGATCTCCTCCGTCATCGGCCTCGGGCTCGCCATCCTGCTCGACCAGAAGATCCGGGCCGAAGGCCTGCTGCGCCCGATCTATCTCTATCCCATGGCGCTTTCCTTCATCGTCACCGGCACGGCCTGGAAATGGTTCCTCGATCCCGGCATCGGGCTGGAGAACACCATGCACCAGCTTGGCTGGACGAGCTTCGCCTTCAACTGGATCAAGGACCGCCACATGGCGATCTACACCGTCGTCATCGCCGCGGTCTGGCAGTCCTCGGGTTTCGTCATGGCGATGTTCCTGGCGGGCCTGCGCGGCGTCGACAACGAGATCATCAAGGCGGCGCAGATCGATGGCGCCTCGACGATTACCATCTACCGCCGCATCATCATTCCGCTGATGCGCCCGGTCTTTCTCTCCGCCTTCGTCGTTCTCGCCCATCTCGCGATCAAGGCCTATGATTTGATCATCGCGCTGACCGGCGGCGGTCCGGGGCAGGCGACCGAGCTGCCGGCGACCTTCATGTATTCCTACACCTTCACCCGCAACTCGATGGGCATCGGCGCCTCATCGGCCATCATCATGCTGGTGATGATCTTCTCGATCATCATTCCCTATCTTTATTCCGAACTGCGCGGGGAGAAACGCTAAATGAGCGCCCAAAGCCCTGACAATGTCATCAATCACGGCAAGCTGACCCGCGCGCTGATCTATGCGGCGCTGATCCTCTTTGCGATCTATTACCTGCTGCCGCTCTACGTCATGCTTGTCAACTCGGTGAAGCCGCTCGACGAAATCCGCCAGGGCGGCATGCTGTCGCTGCCGCATGAGTGGACCATCGCGCCCTGGCTTTCGGCCTGGTCCACCGCCCAGATCGGCGTCCAGCCGACGGGCCTGAAGCCCTATTTCATCAATTCGATCCTGATGGTCGTGCCGGCCGTCGCCATCTCCACCGTGCTCGGCGCGCTCAACGGCTATGTCCTGACAAAATGGGAATTCCGCGGCTCCAACATCATGTTCGGCATGCTGCTGCTCGCCTGCTTCATTCCGTTCCAGATCGTGCTGATCCCGATGGCCCGCATCCTTGGCCTGCTCGGCCTTGCCGGCTCCATTCCCGGCCTGGTGCTGGTCCATGTGGTCTATGGCCTCGGCTTCACCACGCTCTATTTCCGCAATTATTACGCGGCGTTTCCGACCGAGCTGGTGCGGGCCGCGCAGATCGACGGCGCCAGCTTCTTCCAGATCTTCTGGCGCATCCTTCTGCCGTCCTCCGGGCCGATCATCGTCGTCTCTGTCATCTGGCAGTTCACCAATATCTGGAACGACTTCCTGTTCGGCGCCTCCTTCTCGGATACGACCAGCACGCCGATGACGGTGGCGCTCAACAATCTGGTGAACTCCTCGACGGGCGTGAAGGAATATAACGTCCATTTCGCGGGCGCGATCCTCGCCGCCCTTCCCACACTTCTCGTCTATATCGTCGCCGGCCGCTACTTCGTGCGTGGCCTGATGTCCGGCGCAGTCAAGGGATAAGTCATGTCGTTTCTGGCTATCAAGAACCTTCACAAGTCCTATGGCACTGTGCCGATCCTTAGGGATATCAACATCGAGATCGAGGAGGGCGGCTTCCTAGTCCTCGTCGGCCCTTCCGGCTGCGGCAAGTCCACGTTGCTCAACTGCATCGCCGGGCTGGAGCCGATCACATCCGGCGAAATCCTCATCAACGGCCGCTCGGTGGCGGGGCTGCATCCCTCGCAGCGCGATATCGCCATGGTCTTCCAGTCCTACGCGCTCTATCCCAACATGACCGTTGCCGGGAACATCGGCTTCGGCATGGAGATCCGCGGCGTGCCCAAGGCCGAGCGCGAGAAGGCGATCAAATCCGTCGCCGAGACGCTGCAGATCGGCCATCTGCTCGACCGCAAGCCGAGCCAGCTCTCCGGCGGCCAGCGCCAGCGCGTCGCCATGGGCCGGGCGCTGGTGCGCAATCCGCAGGTCTTCCTCTTCGACGAGCCACTGTCGAACCTGGACGCCAAGCTCCGCGTCGACATGCGCACTGAGATCAAGCGCCTGCACCACCGCATGAAGACGACCATCGTCTATGTCACGCATGACCAGATCGAGGCCATGACGCTCGCCACCAAGATCGCGGTCTTGAAGGACGGCGTGCTGCAGCAGTTCGGCACGCCGGCGGAAATCTATAACAGCCCCGCCAACATGTTCGTTGCCGATTTCATGGGCTCGCCCGCCATGAATCTCCTGACGGCCAGGATCGAGGATGGCCCGACGGGCGTCAGCGTGTCGCTCGACCGTCCCGAGGGCGGACCGCTCACCTTGCCGGTCAATGGCGCGGCGAGCAAGCTCGTCGCCTATAAGGGCAAGGAGGTCATCTTCGGCATCCGCCCGGAGGCGCTCACTGATCCCGACGGCGCGGACCGCAAGGCGCATTCGCTGGCCGAAGGCGATTGCCTGATCGAGGTGGTGGAGCCCGCCGGTTCCGACACCTTCGCCGTCACCCATCTCGGCGGCAAGGAAGTCGTGGCGCGGCTACGCGCCGACGCCAACATCGCGGTCGGCCAGAAGGCCAAGCTCGCCTTCAATCTCGACAAGGCCGTGTTCTTCGACCCGAAGAGCCAGTTGCGCATCGGCTGATCCTGATGACGTCCTCCCCGGATATCGTCATCATCGGCTCCGGCATCGGCGGCGCGACAATCGCCGCCGGCCTCGCGCCTTCCGGAGCGGAAATCCTCATCCTCGAAGCCGGCGGCCATATCGAGGATCTGCCAGTCAATCGCGACCAGCGCGCCATTTTTCAGCGCGGCCATTTCCGCCCGAAGGAAACCTGGTACGAGGTTGACGGAAAAGGCTTCAACCCTGGCAATTACTATAATGTCGGTGGCAATTCGAAATTCTATGGCGCGGTGCTGACGCGCTACCGCCGCGAGGATTTCGCAGAGATGCGGCACCCGGAGGGCGTCTCGCCCGCCTGGCCGTTCCCCTATGAGGAGCTGGAGCCCTGGTATTGCAGGGCGGAGGAACTCTATCAGGTGCGCGGCGCGCTTGGCGAGGACCCGACGGAGCCGCCCCATTCCAGACCCTACGCCTTTTCGCCCGTCGCCGACGAGCCGGCGATCGCCACCGTCCGCGAGCGGCTGAAGGCGGCGGGAATGCATCCCTTCTCGCTGCCGCTCGGCATCGATATCGATTGCTGGCTCGCCAAGGCCAAGACGCCGTGGGACGCCCATCCCAACTGCTTCGACGGCAAGATGGATGCCGAGACGACGGCGCTGGCCCTCGCCCTCAAGCATGGGAATGTGCGCCTGCAGGTTCATTCCAGGGTGACGCGGCTCGAAACGGCGCCCGATGGCCGCACCATCACCGCCGTCCATTACGCCCATAATGGCGAAGAGCGCGTGCTGCGGCCGAAGCTGGTGATCCTCTCGGCCGGAGCGGTGCAGTCGGCGGCGCTGCTTCTGCGCTCGGCCAATGACGCCAACCCTGCGGGCCTCGCCAACCGCTCCGATCAGGTGGGACGGAACTTCATGAACCACAATTCCTCGGCCGTACTGGCCGTCAGCCCGTGGTACCGCAACGATTCCGTCTATCAGAAGACCTTCGGCTTCAACGATTTCTATCTCTCCGACGGGGAGGGCGGGCTGCCGCTCGGCAATGTGCAACTGCTCGGCCGCGTCTCCGGTGCGATCCTGAAGGGCAATCTGCCGCGCGTGCCGGAAAGGCTGCTCAATGCCATCTCCGCCCATGCCATCGATTTCTACGCCATGAGCGAGGATCTGCCGTCGCCGGAAAGCCGCGTCATGGTCGATGGCGAGCGCATCGTCCTGCAATGGCGGCGCACCAACTGGAAAGCGCATCAGCAACTGGTGGCGAAGCTCAAATCCGTGCTGCGCAAAGCGGGCTTTCCGCTGGTGCTCGCCCGCGCCTTCGACAAGCGCACCCCGTCGCACCAGTGCGGCACGGTGCGCATAGGCAATGATCCGGCCGTCGCGCCGCTCGATATCTGGTGCCGCGCCTTTGATCATCCCAATCTCTTCGTCGTCGATGCGGGCTTTCTGCCGACATCAGCCGCGGTCAATCCGGCGCTGACGATCGCCGCGCAGGCGCTGCGCGTCGCCGATCACATCACGAGAAAGGACCTCGCGGCATGATGCCCTCGTCAATGGCAACGAAGTCCCCCTCATCCGGCCCTTCGGGCCATCTTCTCCCCATGGGGGAGAAGAGCGCCGGTCGCAATGACGGCTTTTCCTCTCCCCCGCGGGGAGAGGGTGGCTCGCGAAGCGAGCCGGGTGAGGGGGCGCGCACATGAGCGGAAGGACAAGGCCTGTTGCACTGGTGACCGGCGCCCGGCGCGGCATTGGCCTCGCGATCGCCAAGGCGCTGGCCGGCGCCGGCTTCGATCTCGCCATCACTGACCGGGAGGCGGATGAGGCAAGCTCCGCCGCTGTCGCCACGCTGGAAGCGCTGGGCGCGAAGACGCTGTTCCTCGTTTCCGATCTCGCAGACATAGGCGGCCATGCGGCAACGGTGGAGAGGATCATCGAGCATTTCGGCCGCATCGACTGCCTCGTCAACAATGCCGGCATCGCCTCCGTACAGCGCGGCGATTTCCTCGAGCTCGAGCCGGAAAATTTTGATACCATCGTCGCGGTCAATCTGCGTGGCACGGTGTTCTTCACGCAGGAAGCGCTGCGCATGATGCTTGGCGCGCAGCCAGGCGACCATCCGCGCTCGATCATCAATATCACCTCGATCTCGGCTGAGATGACCTCGCCCGAAAGGCTCGACTATTGCATGACCAAGGCAGCACTTGCCGCCTTCAGCCAGGGGCTGGCGCTGCGGCTCGCCGGAACCGGTATTGATTGTTTCGAGATCCGCCCGGGCATCATCCGCTCGGATATGACCGCAGGCGTCGCGGAGAAATATGAAAGGCTGATCGGCGAGGGTCTGGTCCCGGTGAAACGCTGGGGCGAGCCGGAGGATATCGGCCGTATCGCCGCAGCGCTGGCGAGCGGTGCGTTCTCCTTTGCTACCGGCTCGGTCATCAACGCTGACGGCGCTTTGTCGGTCAGCCGGCTGTAGAGCGGTTCTTGGTTCAATGGAATCGCTAGGCGCCCCCCTCTGTCCCGCCGGCGTGTCTATTCGGAAATGAACCGCTTGAGGAGAAGCGGTGGGAGGAAACATGGAATACGACTATATCATCACCGGGGCCGGGCCTGCCGGCTGCGTTCTCGCCAATCGGTTGAGCGAAGACCCTTCCGTCCGCGTGCTGCTGCTAGAGGCGGGCGGCGGCGACTGGAACCCGCTTTTCCACATGCCGGCCGGTTTCGCCAAGATGACCAAGGGCGTGGCGAGCTGGGGCTGGGAAACCGTGCCGCAGAAGCATATGAAGGGTCGCGTGCTGCGCTATACCCAGGCCAAGGTGGTCGGCGGCGGCTCGTCGATCAATGCCCAGCTCTATACCCGCGGCAATGCCGCCGATTACGACCTGTGGGAAGAGGAGGATGGCTGCGCCGGCTGGAACTACCGTTCGGTGTTGCCCTATTTCAAGCGCGCCGAGGACAACCAGCGCTTCGCCGACGATCATCATGCCTATGGCGGACCGCTCGGCGTCTCCATGCCGGCGGCGACGCTGCCGATCTGCGACGCCTATATCCGCGCCGGGCAGGAACTGGGCATCCCCTATAATCACGATTTCAACGGCCGCCGGCAGGCGGGCGTCGGCTTCTATCAGCTGACCCAGCGCGACAAGCGCCGTTCTTCGGCTGCGATGGCCTATCTCGGCCCCATCCGCGACCGGAAGAACCTGACCGTCCGCCTCGGCGCGCGGGTGACGCGCATCGTCGTCGAGAAGGGCAGGGCCGTCGGCGTCGAGGTGGCGCGTGGCGGAGGCGTGGAGATCATCCGCGCCTCGCGCGAGGTGCTGGTCTCTTCAGGCGCGATCGGCTCACCCAAGCTGCTCCTGCAATCGGGCATCGGCCCGGCGGATCATCTGAGGAGCGTCGGCGTGCCTGCCGTCCATGACCTGCCCGGCGTCGGCGAGAACATGCAGGACCATCTAGACCTCTTCGTCATCTGCGAGTGCACGGGCGATCACACCTACGACAATGTGGCGAAGCTTCACCGCACGCTCTGGGCAGGCATCCAGTACGTGCTGTTCCGCACCGGTCCCGTCGCCTCCAGCCTCTTCGAGACGGGCGGCTTCTGGTATGCCGACCCCGAAGCGCGATCGCCTGATATCCAGTTCCATCTGGGGCTGGGTTCGGGCATCGAAGCGGGCGTGGCACGGCTGAAGAATGCCGGAGTGACACTCAACTCCGCCTATCTGCATCCCCGCTCACGCGGCACGGTGCGCCTTGCCTCAAGCGACCCGGCGGCCGCTCCGCTGATCGACCCGAATTACTGGAGCGATCCGCATGACCGCAGGATGTCGATCGAGGGACTGAAGATCGCCCGCGAGATCATGAGCCAGCCGGCGCTGAAAGCCTATGTGCTCGCCGAGCGCCTGCCGGGACCGGGCGCGGTGACGGACGAGGATTTGTTCGATTATGGCTGTGCAAACGCCAAGACGGATCACCATCCGGTCGGCACCTGCAAGATGGGGACGGATGCGATGGCCGTGGTCGATCCCGAACTAAAGGTGAGGGGGATCGAGGGCCTGCGCGTCTGCGATTCCTCGGTGATGCCGCGCGTCCCCTCCTGCAACACCAATGCGCCGACTATCATGGTGGGCGAGAAGGGCGCCGACATCATCCGCGGCCTCGACCCGCTGCCGCCTGCCGTCTTCGCGCATGAGATGAACGAGCTACCGCCGCGCGGTCGGCGGGACATAAGCTGATATGCAGTCTCCAGAAAATAAAAAGCGTTCCAGAAGTTCTGGAACGCTTTTCTCCGTTCAAACTTTGACCCCCGCGATTGCGGCAGGAAATGATGATTGGAAAACCTGGCTACCCTCAGGGCAGCATGAAGTCATGTCCCATCACGGCAATGGCAAGCGCCATATTGAGCGTGATGATCATCATCGAATAAAAAATGGCGGTTCTGACAATATCGCTCATTTCAACCTCCTTGCGCCGGGCCCCCGCCCAAGTTCGGCGCAGATCACTAGCGAACGGTAACGAAACGTAACAAACCGTTATTCATTGCGCAACCCCCTGACACACGTTTGTGAAAGAGGAGAATATTCCGTGAAAAGAGGATGGTCGGGGGACCGGCTGCCAGCCGTCATTGTCTCCGTCAACTTGCAGCCTGGAATCGCGCTTCGCCATTGTTCAGGAAGCAGGTCTTGTCGAACAGCGTCAAATCCAGCGGGTTCGGCAACCGGACATCCCCGATATCCGGACAGGGCTTCCTCGACGGGTCGTAGGACCGGTCGATCTGCGAGATGAAGACCATGATCAGCCCGCGATCCCGCGCAAAGGATTTCAACGCACGAACCTGCACTGCCAAGGCGGGGTTTTCCCGTTTTTGATCGAGCAGTTGCAAATAGTCTATGACCACCAGCGTGCCGCGGGGGGCCGACGCCAGCCGCTCCATGATGTGATCGGCGCTGATCGCATCGGAGCAGTCGAACGCAAACAGCCCGGCGAAGCGCTCCCATTCCGCCCCGATCACGTGAAAGCGATTCAGGATGTCTCTTTCGGTGTATTCCAGGGTGAAGAACATGCCCCGATCACCCGCCTTCATGGCTTCGACGGCGAGTTCGAGGCTCATCAGCGTCTTGCCCTGGCCCGGTCGCGCGCCCACCAGCACCAGATCGCCCGGCGCCAATAGGGAAAACAGCTTCCCGGCTGGTGTGCTGGCGGATGCCCGGGCCATGAGCAGGCTCCAGCCGCTGTAGCCCTCCTGGCGGGCGATATGATCAAGCGCCGTGTGCAGTGGGATGTTTTCCTTGCGGGATAACAGTCTGGCTTTGCGCTTCAGATAATAGAGGGGCGCAGAGAGCTTCATCGAATGACCTCCTATTGCGAGCAGGTTTCGCAATCCCTCCTTATGCTTACAGCGCTCGAACAGTCGGTTCGACAATCGGACTGCTCTGCATGAATTATGCTTTCCCGGACGGAGGGAGGAGGCGTGAGCTGCGCCAGAATCAACTCATAGCGCAATCCTCGCTACTCGAAAATCGCTGTGCATGGCCCAAACAAAAAAAAGCCGTCGCCGCGAGGAGCGGCGACAGCTTTTTGATGATCGTCCGATAGGGACGAGCGATGCGTCAGGCAGCCTTCTTGTGCTTGACCAGCTTCGGCACCTTGGCCTTGCGTCCAAGCCCCATCTCCTTGGCGAGAGCCGAGCGGGCGGCGGCATAGTTCGGCGCGACCATCGGATAGTCGGCGGAAAGATCCCACTTCGCGCGGTATTCTTCCGGGGTGAGGCCGTAATGGGTCATCAGGTGCCGCTTCAGCGACTTGAACTTCTTGCCGTCTTCGAGGCAGATGATGTAATCAGGCGTGATCGACTTCTTGACGGGAACCGCCGGCGTCGGCTTTTCCGCTGGCGCAACTTCGGGTGCCGCACCCGGCTGCAGGCCGGCCAGTGTCGTGTGGATTTCAGCGATCAGGCTGGACAACTCGCCCGCCGGAACCGGATTGTTGGCGACATAGGCGGTGACGATTTCGGTCGTGAGTTCAATAATCTCGGCCGTGTTCTTTTCTTCTGACACTATAGGCTCCTCTGGTTATAATTGCGAATATGGGCCCCACCTAGTAATTTTCTGTCGTTTTCGCAACTGGTTGGGAGTAACTTTTTGTTATTCTTTATACGCGCTTAGCGCGAGTCTGCCCACTCGGATTGCACAACGACAAAAAACCCTATGTTCTCAAACCGGCGCAAAGGGCCATGCTTGATTCGAGAACTAGAGGGGGATTTTCATGCTTTTCCATGGTCATTCTAAGGCACGCAGGTTTAGAATTCCTTTTCAATATCGTAAACGGCTTGCGCGAACCTGTATGAATGCTGTTGCCGCCGCCTTTTTTATCTTTATTTCGAATCACGAAACCTCGGCGACTACCAGCAACATGGCGCCGGACTGCGGCATCATGCAGGCAAATCAGAGCCGGCAATTCGATGCAACCGTAGGGGATGCGACAAAAAGCGCGGTCATCTGGATGGTCGACGGCGTCATCGGCGGCGCCCCGGAGATCGGGACCATTACGGAACAGGGCCTCTACACCGCGCCGGCCAACATGGAAAAAGCCGTCAACGCAACCGTCACTGCGGTTTCCGCCGAAGATCAAACCGAGGTCGCAAACGTGCGGGTGTGCAACGAGCCATATTCGCGCCCCGGCAATACCTATTATGTCGATACCACCGGCTCCAACACCAATCCCGGTACGGTCGGGGCGCCCTGGCGCAACATCCAATATGCCGTCGATCATGTGCAGGCGGGGGACACGATCCTCGTTCGCGGCGGTGTCTATAATGAAACCGTCACCGTCACGAAATCCGGTTCGGCCGATGGCGGTTTCATCACGTTGATGGAATATCCCGGCGAGAATGCCGTCATCGACGGCACCGGGCTGGTGCGGGAGCCGACCGGCATGCGGGGTCTGATCACCCTCCATCACGTCAGCTATTTCAGGGTGAAGGACTTCGAAATCCGCAATTACAAATCCGATTCCGAGTTCATCGTCATCGGGCTCCTGGTGCATGGGAGCGGAGAGCGGATCGAGATCCGGAACAACGACATCCATGCGATAGAGGCAAACAACCTGCCTTCCAATGGCAATGCGAATGGTCTGGGTATCGCCGTCTACGGAACGGAAGCCACGCCGATTCGCAATGTCATCATCGATGGAAACGAGCTTCACGCATTGAAAACGGGGAGGGGCGAATCCCTGACGGTCGGCGGCAATGTCGAGGGGTGGCAAATCACGCGCAACTCGGTTCACGACAACAATTTCATCGGGATCGATGCGATCGGATATTACGTCAACGGCGCCGAATATGACCGGGCCCGCAATGGCTGGATCGCCAGCAACGCCGTATTCAATCTTTCAAGCGCCGGGAACCAGGCGCTGACCATCGTCGCGGCGGCGGTCGGGATCTATGTGGATGGCGGTCGCAACATCACCATCGAACGCAATCATGTCGATGCCGCCGAAGGGGGGATCTGGCTGCTGAGCGAGCATCCCGGCAAGAATACGAGCAATGTGACCGTCCGCAACAATCTGGTCCGTTTCAACCAAAATGCCGGCATCCTGGTGGGCGGGTATACCGCGGCGGAATCCGGCGGTGCGGAGAACATCACGGTCGTCAACAATACCCTGTTCCAGAACAATACCCGCAATGTGAAGGGAATTAACGCAGGCGAACTGCAGATCCTCTTCAATGCGACCGATGTCGTGTTCGAGAACAACATTCTCTACGCCGGCGAGAAGGGCTATGCGATCGTGAAATTCTCCCCGGCGGACCCCGGCTCCGTCACACTTGGGAATAATATCTACTATACGACATCGGGCGGAACTCGTGTGCGCTGGTTCTGGATCGATACCAATTATTATAATGACGGCGGCCCATCCGACGATTTCAACGCGTTCAGGGCTGCAAGCGGCGACAGCAGCACCAGCATCGTCGCCGATCCGGATTTCGTGAACGTGGACGAACTGGATTTGCGCCTGGCGGCGGGATCTCCCGGCGTCGATAGCGGCCGTTTCGTTTCCGCCGCCGGCATCGCCGACTACGCCGGAAATCCCCGCGTCCAGGATGCCAAGATCGATCGCGGCGCTTACGAGCATGTCCGGTAAGAAGGCGTTCCTTGCCGGCGGCGTCCTATCTCGCCGGCAATGCGTTCCGATAGGGGCGGACAGGCCGCTTGTCGACCGCGCCATGCCGCAGCGCCGTCTGCTCGACCACCTGATGCGTTCTCGCATGGAGCCGCAGTCCGAGCATGGCTCCCAGGAGCGTGAACCAGACCTGGCCTCGTCCCACGAAGAAGGGCGACTCCAGATTGGCGTAGAGCATCATGAACATCCATATCCGCAGATAGAGCAGCGCCAGGTGAGGATCGTTGCCCGTCTTCTGGCTCTTGTTGAAGTCCAGCACGGGATTGAGATAAACCCACCACAGGGTTAGGAATACGCCGATGAGACCGCTCGACATCGCCACGTTGAGCAGGCCGTTATGGGCATGGCCGGCCGAGGCTGCCCAGGTTTCCTGGAATGTGCCCCGGAGGTCGGACGACGCCCAGAAGGCTTCGAAGCCGTAACCGATCAGCGGATGCTCCTGAAGCCGATTTATCGCGAAGCGCCAGATTTCCGTTCTGTTGGTGAAGGTTGGGTCTGAAATCAGCGCCGCCACCAATTCGCCCACCGGTTTGAAGATGACCGATCCGAGGGTCAGCAGGTCCATCAGCGCGACGGGAATAAACGCCAGCGCCATTTGCAGCGGCAGGAAACGGACACGTCGGATGAGGGCCGCCAGCACGAACATCGCCAGGAGAAGGCCGATCGAGGTCTTGTTGTTGGTGTGATAGAGGAAGTTCAGTGAGAGCGCCGCCAGGCTCCAATAGATGATGCGGGCCATGGTCTTGTCGGTGGTCCTGGCGAAATAGAGCCAGTAGAGGATCAGCACCACCATCGCCGGTCCGGCGATGTTCTTGTGGGCGAAGTGCCCCCGCCAAGAGCCGGCGTTGACCAGCTCCGTGATGTCGCCCATGTTGTGGATGGAGAGGTTCGGCAGGACGATCACGCCGAAATAGGCAAGTCCCAGGACGAAGGCTGCTCCGTAGCGCAGCAGGCGGCGGAATTGCGTCGTGTTCTCGGGCGCCAGAAGCCAGGCAAGCGCGATGATTGTCACGGCGACGTTGAGTATGTAGCGGCGAATTGACTGATCCGGATGGCTGGAAGTGACGACCGTGAAAAGCTGCCACAGCAGCACGCAGATCATCGCTCCCGATATGGCCGAAAGCGCAACTTTTCCATTCTGCCAGCATATACCGATCGACATCGCCAGCAGCAGCAGGATGGCGATCTGGTGACCGGCGTTTCCGCTTTCCTGGGCGCGCAATATGTCGGGATTGGAAAGATCGATGAAGGGTGCGGTGGTCACCCAGAACAGCGCGAAGACCGCAAGGAAAAAGAAGCTTCGGCTAAGGCGCATTCCGTTTGCCCAATCTTGTCAACATGCCGATCAGCGACGTCCCGCATCCGTGCAACCGCTGAAGTCGCAGTACCAGTTCTATGGCATGGAGGTCGAGTAATGGTTAACGCAATCTCTAGCAAGCAGCTCGACCTGCGTAAGCTCGTGACGTGACGGACGTGAACATCGGTCATCGATGTGCTATTGGCGATTCCTGCTCAAGCGACAGAGGCACGTATGCGTCTAAGGGATTGCCACAATTTTCACGATTTCCGCCGGATGGCCAGGCAGCGTCTGCCGGGCCCGATCTTCAACTATATTGACGGCGGAGCCGACGACGAAGTCACCTACCGGCGCAACACCGCATCCTTCGACAGCTGCGACCTGATACCCAATGTCCTGCGCGGCGTGAGCGATGTGGATATGTCTGTCACCGTGATGGGCCAGAAGCTGGCGATGCCCGTCTACTGTTCTCCGACGGCGCTTCAGCGCCTCTTCCATCATCAGGGCGAGCGCGCCGTGGCGGCGGCCGCGGCGAAGTTCGGCACCATGTTCGGCGTCTCCTCGCTCGGCACCGTCAGCCTCGAGGAGGCGCGCAAGATCAGCAGCAGCCCGCAGGTCTATCAGTTCTATTTCCACAAGGATCGCGGGCTGAACCGGGAGATGATGGCGCGCGCCAAGGAGGCCGGCATCGAGGTGATGATGCTGACGGTCGACAGCATCACCGGCGGCAACCGCGAGCGCGACAAGCGGACGGGGTTTGCCATCCCGTTCAAGCTGAATCTTGCCGGGGTCACGCAATTCGCGGTCAAGCCGGGATGGGCGCTCAACTATCTCACGCACGAACGTTTCCGGTTGCCGCAGCTCGACAGCCATGTCGACATGGGCAGCGGCGTGATGTCGATCAGCCGCTATTTCACGGAGATGCTGGAGCCCTCCCTCTCGTGGGATGACGTGGCCGAGATGGTGGAGCACTGGGGCGGACAGTTCTGCCTCAAGGGCGTCATGTCGGTCGAGGACGCCAGGCATGCGGCGGAGATCGGCTGTACCGGTATCGTGCTCTCCAATCATGGCGGCCGCCAGCTCGATGGCTCCTGCACTGGGTTCGATCAGCTTGCCGCCGTGGTCGATGCGGTGGGAGACCGCATCGACGTCATGATGGATGGCGGCGTGCAGCGCGGCACCCATGTGTTGAAGGCGCTGTCGCTAGGCGCCAAGGCCGTTGGGCTTGGCCGCTATTATTTGTTTCCGCTTGCGGCGGCCGGGCAGGCCGGCGTCGAGCGCGCGATGGAATTGATGCGCATCGAAATCGAGCGCGACATGAAGCTGATGGGCTGCTCCTCGGTCGAGCAGCTCACGCGGCAAAACCTCCGCTTCCGCTAGAGCCAAACATGATTCCAACCTCTCCATTCCACGGCCTGTCCGCTTTCCCCCTGACGCCTGCCGGTGCGGAGGGGCGTGTCGATGTCGATGCGCTTGGTGTCCTGATCGAGCGGCTGGTATCGGCCGGGGTGGATTCGATCGGATTGCTCGGCAGCACGGGTACCTATGCCTATCTCGACCGTCAGGAGCGGTCGCGGGCGGTCGCGGCCGCGGTGGAAATCGTCCGTGGGCGTGTTCCGCTGATCGTCGGTGTCGGCGCGTTGCGCACCAGCTGGGCGCGGTCGTTGGCGCAGGACGCCGAGCGGCTGGGCGGCGATGCGCTGCTGCTCGCGCCGATGTCCTATACGCCGCTCACTGGCGAGGAGGTGGCGGCGCATTTTGAAGCCGTGGCGGGCGCGACGGGCCTGCCATTGTGCATTTACAACAATCCGGGCACGACGCATTTCACCTTCTCGGAAAACCTGCTTGCACGGCTTTCACACCATCCGCGCATTGCCGGCGTGAAGATGCCTCTGCCGGCGGATGAGGATTTCGCCGGAGAGATTGCCCGTCTCCGCAACGCCACTCCCGATGATTTTGCGGTCGGCTATAGCGGTGACTGGGGTGCCGTGCCCGCTCTGCTGGCCGGCGCGGATGCATGGTACAGCGTCGTCGCGGGCCTGCTGCCGGGGCCGGCGCTGCGTCTCACGCGTGCGGCACAGGCGGGACGCACCGACGAAGCCGAGGCCATCGACGGAGCGTTTCAGCGGCTTTGGACATTGTTTCGCGCCCATGGCAGCCTGCGGGTGATGTATGTCATCGCCGGATTGCTCGGGCTTCCGGCAGGCGAACCGCCGCAACCCATCCAGCCATTGCCGGATGCAGTGACCGCGGAGGTTGAAGCCGCTCTCGCCGATCTTGATGCAGTCAGTGGCGACAGGCCGAAGGTCTAAACACCCCGCCTGTTCCCCCACATCAGCACATGCAGCTGCGGCAGGATGCGCGGCGTGAACCATTGGTCGGCCAGCGTGCGCTCGGTGAGCCAGTGCATCCGCTGCATGATGCCGTCGAGATCGATTTCGCCATCCTCAGCGCCGGGCGGAGGCGGCGTATGGTTGCCCGGCTGCAGGAATAGCGGCAATGCGTGATAGCGCGCCGCCGCCTCGCGTGCGAAGGCATAGTCCGCCTCGTCAAAAATGATGATCTTCATCACGCGTTTCGGCCCGTCTCCGGCCGCGATCAGGCAGTCCTCGAAGGTCGCCCAGTCAACCATCTCGCCCGAGGAGGGCGGCTTGGGGCTGAGCACCAGCATGTCGAGTTGCGCGAACCAGTCGCGGGCGATCGAGCCCTGCGTCTCCAGCGCGAAGCGATAGCCCGCCGCACGGCCGAGCGCGATCAGCGGCCCGAAGGGCTGGATCGCCGGATTGCCGCCGGAGAGCGACACGGTCAACGGAACGCCGCCCGACAGCGCATGCACCCGCGCCCAGACCTCCTCGGTTTCCATCGCGGCCCATTCGTGGCGGAAGGCGCTGTCGACCGCATGCAGGCTGTCGCACCAGCGGCAGCGATAATCGCAGCCGCCCGCCCGCACGAAAACGCTCGGCTCGCCGATCAGCGCGCCTTCGCCCTGGATCGTTGGGCCGAAGATCTCGGCGATGCGCAACGTGCTCATGGCCGGTATTCCGCCCAGGTTTTCGGCGTCTCGCTCACCCGCACAGCCGTGACTTCCGGCCAGCGCGCTTTGCACCAGCCATAGAGCTCCCGCGCCAGGAATTCGGCGGTCACCCGCTCATGGCCGAAGACATCGTTGAGATGGCGGTGATCCAGCGCCTCGTCGATGTAGCGCTTCAGCGGCGCGAGTTCGCGATAATCGCGGACGAAGCCGTGCGCGTCGAGTTCGGCCGCTGAGAGTTCGACCACGACCATATAGTTATGCCCGTGCAGGCGTGCGCAGGGATGTTCCTCTGGCAGGCCGGTCAGCCGGTGCGAGGCCGAAAAATGGAATTCCTTGGTGATACGGTACATGATCCGTCTTCGTCTTGTGCGGCCGCGCGCCCACACGGCAGCCTTGTTCGTGTTCGGGGGAAACGAGGCCGACAAACGCCTTCTCCCGCACGGCCTTGCGCACGGGCGAAACGGAATCCTGCCCGCCGGTGCGGACAAAGGATGTTCTCATGATGTCGTTCCTTGTTTTGTTTGCCGGGTAGGCTGCGACCGGCACCGGAGAGCGCCTCCGGCAGGCGCGCTGTATCAGACATGAGGGATGATGAAAAGCGCCAAGGTTGTTTTGATAAAAGCTGCCGCGTCAGGTAGCCGTGGCCAATTCACGGTTTGCGCTTGTGTATGCCGTCGCGGATGGCGTCGATTGCCGCCTGGATCTTGTTTGCCGTATCGGCGTCGATGCCGACGGCCTCCTGGACGCAGCGGGATACTTCTGCGGTGCTTTCTTTCAACCTTCTGCCTTCCTCGGTCAGGTGTAGCAGCACCTGGCGCTCGTCCCGCGGATTGCGGGTGCGGGTGATGAAACCGGCGGTCTCCAGCCGCTTGAGAAGCGGCGTCAGTGTGCTGGAATCGAGGAAAAGCGTCTCGCCCAATTCCTTCACGGTCCGCCCGTCGCGGCGCCAGAGGGCCACCATCACGAGATACTGTGGGTAGGTGAGGCCGATCGCGTCAAGCAGCGGCCGGTATAGCTGGGTAAAGGCATGCCCGGCGGAATAGATTGAAAAGCATAGCATTTCGCTGACATCGGGGATGCCGGGATCGGCGTTCTGCGTCATCTGGTTCATAGGCTTTCTCCTATCGCGCTAAAATAATTTGTGCACGATTGTTTTGCAAGCTATTGACAGGATGTTTTGGCTGTACTATTTAAATCGTGCACAAATTAATCGCCAGCAAATTAATATGTGACCAAACCGGAAAACCCAACCGCAAACCGAGAAAGGAAATTGTCATGTCTAAATTCGCAGCCACCCTCGCCATTGCCGGCGCACTTCTTTCGGGTTCTGCCACGGCGGAGCCTGCCAAGCCGACCGTCGTCCTCGTCCATGGCGCCTTCGCCGATTCATCGAGCTGGAACGGCGTCACCGAGATATTGCAGAAGGACGGCTACCGCGTCGTCGCGGCCGCCAATCCGCTGCGCAGCGTTACCAATGACGCGGCCTATGTTTCGGACGTAGTGGGAAGCATCGAAGGTCCGGTCGTCCTCGTTGGCCATTCCTACGGCGGGACGGTCATTTCCGCCGCCGCAAACGGCCATGACAACGTCAAGTCGCTTGTCTATGTCGCCGCTTTCGCTCCGCAGGCGGGAGAGACCACGGCCGGGCTGGCCGGCAAATTTCCCGGCGGAACCCTGGGGGCGGCGCTCGCGGCTCCGGTGAAGCTCGCCGATGGCGGCGTCGACCTCTATATCGACCAGGCAAAGTTCCGCGAGCAGTTCGCCCATGACGTTCCGGCCGAGCAGACGGCGCTGATGGCCGCAGGCCAGCGCCCGATCACCGAGGCGGCGCTCAACGAGCAGACGGGCAAGCCGGCGTGGACTTCGCTGCCATCCTGGTTCATCTATGGTGACGGCGACAAGAATATCCCGGCGAAAGCCCTGGGCTTCATGGCCGATCGTGCCGGCTCCAAGCGCACCGTCGTGATCGAAGGCGGCTCTCATGTCGTGATGGTCTCGCAGCCGCAAAAGGTTGCCGATATCATCGAGGAAGCGGCGCAGTAAGCACGGCCGGTTTCACCGATATTCCGACAGGCTGGCGCGCTCGTCGCGACCGGCCTGTTGATTTTTCTGCAGTGTTTCCCCCGGCAACCGCCTCTTACCGTTCCGGAATAAGGAGCGAAATTCGAGGCGTTATGTTGTTCGCTGGCGGAAAACAGGCAAAGACGGCGGTGGCTGGGGGACCTGGAGCCGAACCAAGACCAACGGAGTCAGAGTTTTTACATAGCCTTTGAAATCATTATCGAAATCCTGATCTGTCGCACACATGTTGCAGTCGCTACAAAAATGCGGCGGCGGCTTTGTCCATCAATGACCCATCGTCCCCCCGTTCGAACAGGTGGCTGTAGGTGTCCAATGTGACCGTGATCGAGGAATGCCCAAGCCTATCTTGAACAACTTTCGCTGGTAGCCCCAGGCCGCCGTCAATCGGTCGATTGATGCACCAGCTTGCGTAGAAGTGACGCAGCGCATGAAGGCCAGTGTATTTCGGTTTCAGTATCGGACTTCCGTCTTTGTCCCGCTTTCCGGTGTCGATCGATACGCCAGCGGCGATTTGGGGCGGATGATACCAACGGTGCACGATGTTGCTGTGATACTCAATGGCGCCCGTGCCCGATGGGAAAACAAGCCCGAGTTCACCTTTCGGGCAATCCTGCTTCCATTCCTTCAGCGCCGCGACGAGCGGGCCGGGGAGGGGGATTGTGCGGCGACCGTTCTTGGATTTAGGGCTACCCATCTCCAGATAGGCATCAGCGCGTTGCCGGACTGTGATTTCAGCGCGGACGAAATCGACATCGCCCCATCGCAGCCCGCGCAACTCAGAAGCGCGCATACCCGTCATGGCGGCTGTCAAAATGAAGGCACGGGCCTTGCCCTCTGCAGCGGCGAGGATGGCTTTGAGTTCGGCGGAGGTGGGAATGTCTATTCCTACCTCGACCTTCTTCTTATGTCGCGCCTCTGCGTGCTGACGCCCCTTTGCGCGCCCCTTTGCCTTCACCGCATTCACCACAACAAGGCCGCGCTCCTGGGCGTCGGAAAGCATAGCGCCGAGGTTCACACGAACCGCGCGGACCATCGCGACGGAACGGCCTTCGCTCTTCAGAGTATCGAGGAAGTGGCGCACGGCTGGAACGGTCATCTCGTTCAGCCGCTTCTTGCCGATGAAGGGGTTAATGTGAAGCTCGACATGTTGTTTGTATTGATCGACCGTCGAGCGCTCCAGGTCGCCATCGCATGCCGCCAGCCAGAGTTCGCCCGCCTTCTCGACTGTGACGGTATCAGCGTCCGCGACGTGGATGCGGCCCAACACCTCGATATGGGTTTTTGAATCGAATGCATCCGCTTCTTTTTTAGTCCTGAAGGTCTTGAGGTGACGCTTGCCTTTCTGGTCGAAGTAATCGCACACCCATGCCTTTTTCTCGACGCCCTTGGTTGTCCATACGCGTTCTCGTACAGCCATTCGAGTCTCCTAGTTGTGACTAACGGAATGTGCGTAACATGCGACATGGAGAGAAGCACGGAAAAATAAATCGAACTCAGTGTTGACGGCCCATCCTAATCGCCCACAATGAAGATTGCGGTCTATGTGACTGACGGCCGCCCGTCGAAGCGGGCTGCCTAAACCGGCCCATGGCCATCCATCAATCTCCACGAACCAAAATAGTTTCGACACCCTTAACACAATTCGCCATGCGGTGAGTTACGATGCATGTGTAATTAACAGCAAGAGGAGACAGGTAATGAACGACAATAAACCACTCGCCCTCGACATACTCCAGGGTGCCGCCGCCATCGCTGCCTATACCGGATTCAAGCCCAGGAGCGTCTACCATCTCGCCGCAACTGGCGCGATCCCGACCTTCAAAGTAGGAGATATAATTTGCGCACGGAAATCAACGCTGATTGATTGGATATCTATGCAGGAGGGGAGGGCAGCATGAGCGAGTTCAGCGAAGCCGATATCCGCCAAATAGATCGGTATATCGATGCCCTGCCAGCGAAGCGTCGGGGAGAGAGGGCGGCCGAAGGTTTATATCTCATGCTTATCGAGGCATTGGAGAAAGAACTCGCCACCCAACTTGCCGTCGATACATCAGACATGGACAGCGAAGAGCTTGCGAAACACAATCAGTTCATAGCGAACATCCGAGCTTCGCTGGCTAACGCCTAGCCACTCCCCGCGCCACGGGCGCCAACAAGCAAGAGCCGGACAACCGGCCTAACCCCATACTTCCACTAGGATTGATTATTATGCGCATCAGATCAGCGCGGCCGGTGCGTCAAGCACCGTCGCCGCGGGGATTTCGCACGCTTGCGAAGTTTAATTTTCAGGTGACAGACGAGGTCACCATCTATGACTGCAGCCTTGTTGAGGCACCTGACGGCCGTATTCTTCTTTACGGCCCGGGCCGGGAAGGCAACACGCTTTCGGTGTCGCCGACGGCTCGTCGCGAAATAATTGAGATGGCGCTTGCCGCCGTTGGGAGTGATAGTTTTGACGCAGCCGCAGCCTAGTCCGCTCCTCGCGGTAATTCAAACCCGCGACCTAGAGCGAATTGGTGACTTCTTTCGCACTAGCGCCGAGAAATGCCACGGGCGCCTAATGGTACGGCCGGCCGAAATAGGCTGGGAAGATTACACCCTGGCCGCGGACAAGCTTAAGCCTGCCGAAGCGGATCCCACCGACGTAGACGATGCCATGCGCTGGTGCGTGCTGGTCGATGATATTCCGGAATGCGATCCGGATACGAAGGCGTTAATGTACCTGGACAGCGACACTGGGAAAATGGTGATTACCGCCCTTAGCGGTCCCGCCCACGATCACAATGTTGCCATTCGCATTGTCGCGCGAGATTTGAAGGCCGAGCAGCGCGATGAGCCTGCCAGGAAGTTATTGCGAGAGACGCCCCGTGCAGCACCGATTGCGGCAAACGATAATCGCCCCGCAACTGCGGTCAACGCGCAACATCTCCTGTCGATGGAATTCCCACCGGTTGTGTATGTGGTTCCCGGCGTCATAGCCGAAGGCCTGACCATCCTGGGTGGTCGACCAAAGCTGGGTAAAAGCTGGCTGGCACTGGATATGTGCATCGCTGTGGCAAGTGGCGGGCACGTCCTTGGCGCCGAATGCGAAAAAGGAGACGCGCTGTACTTGGCGCTAGAGGACAACCAGCGGCGCCTGCAGGACCGATTGCGAACGCTGCTGCCTCCATTGAAGTCTTTACAACCCGACCTCTTGCGGCTGGAACTCGACACGGAAGCGCCGAAGATCGATGCCGGTCTGATTGGGCGCCTCGATGCCTGGCGCATGCAGGCGAGCAAGCCCCGTCTCGTCGTCGTCGATACGCTCGCCATGGTGCGCCCCGCCAAGAAGCGGACGCAGGATTCTTATGAAGCCGATTACGCCGCGCTTTCCCCGCTCCAGAAATGGGCCGGTGAGCATCGCGTTGCCGTGGTGGTCGTTACGCACGTCCGAAAAATGGAAGCCAGCGACCCGCTGGAGATGATCAGCGGCACGAACGGCCTGACCGGCGCGGCCGACAGCATCCTGGTGCTCAACCGTGACACAGACGGGCCGAAGCTTTACGGCCGCGGACGAGACATCGAGGAACTGGAAAAAGCCCTGCGCTTCGACAACGGCAAGTGGTCGGTTCTGGGTGATGCTGACGATGTGAAGCGGAGCGCCGAAAGGCGCGCTGTGCTTGCCGCCCTTGACGATGCTATCAGCCCCATGTCGCCGGCAGAGATTGCCAAGGTAATAGGGAAGCCAAAGGGCAACCTCAATGTGCTCCTGACTAAGATGGTGAAGGACGGCGAGGCCATCAAAGTGGCCTACGGACTTTATATGCACCCCGGAAAGACTGGTTAGACCGGTAAGAGTTCAGAAGAGTCTAACCAGTCTAACCAGTCTAATGGGGGTATACAGAGAGATGTGACATGATGGCCAGCCCAGCCTAACCGGGGCACCTCTTACCCCACGCAGGCGCCATACGGCGGACCGGTGTGGGGCAAACGCGTAGAGTTTTCCAATTCAAAATATGAGGGTGCCCCCCTTTGCTAACCCGTATAAATTTTTTTGGAGAAAGCATGACCGACAGCACCACCGACACCACCACCCCCCGCCTGGACGGCGCCCACCGCGGGCGGCGTATTTCGTGGACGGAATTCTACAAACTTTTCCCCGACCTGAAGCCAAGCAACGACAACGCCAAGCGCGAGCAAGCGGCCTAACCTACACAGCCGGCTATAGCTGGCGCACTATGAAGGGAACTCCACACCCATGGCTACCAAAGCTGTACCTGTAATGACGAAACTTCAGAAGCTGCTCGCGGATCGGAAGATCGCGGCGAATGACAACCATCCTGAGATTGATCAGAAAGACATTCCTGTCTGTGACGTTAATCACTGGCTCGGTTATATGGACCGCGGAAAGGGCTTTACAGGATCCGAACCCCACCCATATCGGGAGCGCCCGAGGCAGATCGTTTCCCGCTTTGCGTCTGTCCGCTGGCCGGACATCAAAACACCGCCCGCGCCCGTCAATGACAACGGTCCTTCTCGCACCGGCAGAGCGCCGACGAAGCATGACAAAAAGTGTGCCGGCGAAGGTCTGCCCGTTGAGCATGAAATCAAATCTGGTCGCATTGCGGGTTATCTCTGGGAGGTCGCTGCAGACGTTAGAGAATGCTACGAGACGGCGAATGCGCCAGTGATTACTACGCGATGGTACGGTCATGACGCGGGTAATGCCGTGAGCATGGAGCGCCGTATTCTTGCACATCGTGCATGCCAGATGATGCGGTATCGTTTGATGCATCTATGGCGCCCGCTGATTGATGCCTGCGTCTTTGGAAAGAAGATGGGTGACATCGGACGCGAATATGGCGGCAACAGTGAAGATGCGGCCAAGCTGGGGCGCCAGAAGGTCATCGACGCCCTGATCTTCGCCAGAGAGGTGTTTTGGGATCTGCGCACCTTTGCTCGCGAGGATGCCGCGAACAGTATGGCTGATGGACCGTTACCGACGCGGAACACATTCGCACTCGGACGCAAAGCCGGCGAGATTCCAGACTTCATCAATCAAGCGGCGAACTCCAATATGCGGAGCATCCGCGCCGTGGCGTAGAGGGGGTAGGAGTCGGTCGGCATGGTTATGCTATAATGGTCTTATGAATTCACGGGCGGCTTCGGCTGCCCGTTTTCATTTCGCGCCGTTCCATGTGCTCGGCGGGAATGGGCGGCGGTGTTCTGTGGAGTTCCCCGCCGCCATCTATTTCCACATCGCGCCGGGGCGATCCGGCGCTCGATCGCGCGCGTCGCTTGTTTTCCTTGCAGGCGGCGCGCCTGCGTTCTCTTTTTTGTTCTTCTCATTCAACATAGGTCGCAAATGAAAACCGACTACACGGTCGCGCAGGCGGCGTTGCTTGTCGACATACCCGAATCCTCAATCAGGGGCTGGATCCAGCGCTCGGCTTTCGAATTCGGCCAGCGTACCGCTAGCGGACGTATCAGATTTTCGGAACGGGACGTACGGTGCCTCGCATTGATGCAAGCGCTGGTCGCCCACGGAATGCCGCCGAACGCAGCCGCCAAGAAGGCCCCTGTGATAGTCGATCGCGCCCGCGATCACGCATTGGTCGCAGTCGTGTCGCTCGATCCCCTGCGTTCGCCGCTGCTCATTCCCAGCGACACCCTAGACCTGACCGGCCACGCGGTCGTGACAATCGCGCTCGGCCCGCTGTGGGCGGCGATCGCTGAACGCAAAAAACAAATGGGAAATTAAGTGGATACAAAGAGACTGGCGGAACTCGACCGCCAAATAAAAGCCGCCGATGAGGCGTTCTGGGCGGACCACGCGCGCACCGCCGCCGCCAGAGAGGCCGGCGAAAACGAGGGCGAAGTCGCCCAGCGCGCCGCTTCAATGCGAGCCGAAGCATTGGAAGAACAGGTGGATATTCTGCGCACCAAACGCGCCAACGTTGCGGCGGGTCTGCCCGAGGATCTTGGAATTACGCCACCCATCGATCTTGCCGGCGTAGTAGAGCGCAGAATCGCGGCCATGAGCGCCGTCTGGGAAAAAAACTTCGCGGCACATAAGGCAAGTCAGATGAAGGCGCTGGAGGAGGGACTCGACAAGCTGGGCGATGCTGTCAAGGGCTATGTGGACCGGTCGTTTGCCGCGACGAGCGGGGCGTTGAAATACATGGGCGTTCATCAGAAGGCCATGGCCTACAAACAAGGCAGCGTCGTCACGGACGGCGGCAGCGCTTGGTGTGCGGTAAAGGATGTGCCGGAGGGTGAGAGGCCCGGCGCGTCCGATGGTTGGCAACTCATGGTCAAAGCCGGCCGCGATGGAAGGGACGCAAAATGAATCGAGCTTATTCACTTCTAGACATCAAAAACATTGACGACGACCAGCGCGTCATTACCGGGATTGCATCCACCCCGTCGCCAGATCGGATGGACGATATTGTCCTCCCGGAGGGTGCGGTTTTCAAGCTGCCGCTTCCGTTGCTTTGGCAGCACAATCATTCGGAGCCCATCGGTCATGTCACCAAGGCCAAAATAACCACGGCCGGAATCGAGATCGTCGCGCACGTTGCCAAAAACGTGTCCGAAGAGATCGATCGGGCGTGGAGACTGATTAAAGCCGGGCTGGTGCAAGGTCTGTCGATAGGCTTCAGGGGCTTGGAAACCGAAGCTATTCCTGGATCGTTTGGAGTCAAATTCACAAAATGGGAGTGGCTTGAGCTATCCAGTGTGACCATCCCCGCGAACGCTGAGGCCACGCTTACTTCAGTCAAAGCCATGGATAGAGCCGCCAGGAAGGCCACCGCGCGTATCGAGCGTGTTCACGTTGTGAAACTGCGAAACGACCGTGTCGTTAAACTCGACAAACAGCCGCCGCGGATCAATCCGCACGTTGTCCGTGGTGTGAAGACAGGCCGCGTTGTCAGATTGGGAGACAAAGGATGAGCACAGCAATGAGTGAGATAGATCAATTGATAGCCGACGGCGACGAACCGGCGTGGGCAATCGCCGCCGTCAGCGCTGCACGATGGGCGCAGCAGTTGCTAGATGACGAGGCCGCGAAGCTGGATGCCGTTGGCGCCTCTGGCAACGATGTTGAAGCCGCGTTGGACGCAAAGTGGCAGGAAATCGACACTTGGCTTACCGACAGCCTAGACACGATTGCTGCCGCGGCGCGCCATGCCCTTGCTTATGCGGACAGCCGCATCGCATTGATCGCGGCGAGACTGGACGCCTTAGAGGCTAGCCACGGCACGCAGGCTGCGCCATGAACCGAGATGCGGTTGAACGGCTCATAGCCGAAGAGGGCGTGCCGCGCGAGCGCGTGGCCATGGCCGTGGCATTGGCTAGGATTGCGCATGCCGCGCTCGAAAGTGATCTCGAACTGCTGCGCGCCCATGGCGCCACAGCCGACGAGCTGGCGGCGCATAGGGACCGCAGGAATGCCGAGATGGATGAGTGGCTGAATGCCAGCCTGCGGGCCGGAATGGCAGCGCTGGACGCCTCCTGACCGCCAAGCCACCGGGGGGGGGTGGGCTAGACGGACCGACCCGTCGACCCGCAGGAACGGCGGGGGACCCTCGCGTACGCATCCACATTTCAAAACATGGGGGGTCTAAGTGCCAAACCCACGAAAAAGCCTAGCATATGCGCGCTTGACGGGCGCCATTAACAAAAATCCGCAGCGTTACAGAAACCGCGCGGAGCCCTTGGTTACAGAACCGCTTGGGAAGCCACCGAAATGGCTGCAAGCTGCCGAGATTGACGCCTGGAACGATTTTGCTTCTCGGCTTCCATGGCTCAATAAAAGCCACCGGTGTATCACGGGGATTGCCTCTGTCTTATCAGCGCGGATGGCCAGGGGAACGCTCGGCGTGCCCGGCATGCAGTTGCTGCGCCAGTGCCTTGGCCAGATGTGCGCCACCCCAGTTTCGGCTGCCAAGGTCTCGATGCAGCAGCCAGAGGAAGTTGATGACCTCCTCGACTGACCCAACGCTATGGCGCGCCCAATTCGGAGCAATCTATGCCGACTGGAAGAGTAATTGCATACAATGACACGAAGGGCTACGGCCTCATACAGTCAGATCCAATAGCCGTGTTTTTCCATCGTTCCGCCCTTGAAAGCGCTACTCCTAAGGCTGGCGATACGGTTCGTTACGAGACGACACAGGAAGGCCGCAACAGTCCGCGAGCGACGACAGTTCGCGTGCTTGATCCGGCCGTGATGGCCGAGGCCGACCGTGTTTTTGGGACGGCATAGTGCGGGCTTTCGCGCAGGAAAATCCCAATAGTGAAGAATAGGTTGGGGCCATTACCTGCGCAATGCGGTTGCGGCAGACCAGCCTACAATCCTACGGGGTACTATGCGCTTATTTTGAGATCGCAGCAATTGGCGGCCCTACAACGGGCTGTGCAATCGTCGGAAGAACATCAGACAGGAAGGTGGGTTTAGATAATTAATGAAGAAGTTCTGGATGCTTCTTAAGGTACGTTCTTGCCCATGGATGTATTAAATACGCCCACTTCATGTTAAGCGATGATACACTTGACGCACGCGTGACAATCTTTTTTCCTTCCAACAGATTTATTGTGCCGTTGGATATATCCGCATGTACCTCTGAGCGACCATCAAAGATGAAGCAGCGTAGTATTGCCTTTTCATCATTCGTGAGATCTAATAGAACTTTGCGACGATGATAAAGCCAAACCCTTTCCTTGAGATACGGTTTTATAAAGCCGCCTATCGCCCAAAGTAAATTGGACGCAAGCGCTGTCCCCCCAATAACCAATATCAATCCGATGTAGAGCCGATATTGCCCGCGCAGTTCGTCAATGCCAATTCGCGAAGCGTATTCGTCGGGAAGAAATAGAATGGCAGTCGTGGCCAAAAACATGGGAAGCGCCACTTTGGAACTGATCTCTTGAGATAGTGAAAATAGTTTCGTCAGCCATTCGGGCATTGCTCATCACCTCTGGTGGAAAGCACCGATTACAGTCGAGCGTATCGCACACCGGGGGTGTGTCGACAACTTTTTCTGATCGGCCGCAGACCACCCGCCGCCAAAAGCTAGCAATAAATCAAAATTGAGAATTTCAGCCCGCCACGTGCGGGCTTTTTCAATAGGAAAATCCATGGATATTAAAGAAACTGCGCGTACCGCCATGCATACGCTGACGCGTGCCATGCTGACGGCTGGCATACCTGCCGCAGAAGTGGCCGACACGCTGATTTGCCAAGCGCTCGCAATATATTCGGTTGCCACCGGCAGGCATGCCGCAGCGGATGCCCTCCTGGAGGTCTGGGGCGAGGAGCGCATGCATGGCAACTGACATCGAACGGCTGGTTGTCCAGCTTAGCGCGGATATCAAAGGCTACGAACGCGCCCTTGCCAGAGCAAATGGTGAGACGAACCGGCGCGCTAAGCAAATCGAAAATCGATTTTCAAAGCTCAACAAAACCATATCCGCATCGATGTCAAATTTCGGCAAGGGCCTCCTCGCCGGCGTGGCTGGTGGGTTGAGTTTTGGCGCGATTGTCTCTGGTGCGCAGTCAGCTGCATCAGCACTGGCTAAAATAGGTGATGAGGCGCAGCGCGTCGGAGTTACAGCGTCGACACTCCAGGCATTGCAATTCTCCGCAGAACAGGCGAAGGGCAGCGCAGAGGCGGTTACAACCGGTCTGGTGAGGTTTGCCTCCGGCCTCGCCGATGCGTCCGGTGAGGGTGGCGAACTTTATAAGGTTTTGAGGGCTAATGGCGTCGCCTTCCAGGATTCAGAAGGCAAGATCAAACCTACGCTCGATCTTTTCAAATCCTATGCGGATCTCGTAAAAAACGCGCGCACGCCACAGGAACAACTCGAATTCGCAGTGCGCGCCTTCGGCCGTGCGGCCGGGCCAGAACTTCTTGGCCTGTTGAAGGAGGGAAGCGGCGGCATCGAGGCGTTAATGCAGCGTGCGCAAGACGCTGGTGCCGTCTTGGATGACGAACTGATCGCCAAGGCGCAGGAGATAAACGACAAATTTGCCGAAATCGCACGAACGGTTGGCACGCAGGTAAAGGGAGCTATCGTTTCGGTGGTTGCGGCGCTGCGGGACTTCGCCAATTCGCCTCAGCTTATCGGCGCCCGTACCGCCGAGCAGATTGAGTCACGCATTTCCACGATTCAAAGCGAGATCGACCGGCTGCAGAAGCTCGAAGCTGATGCGCGTGCACAGTTCCCGAACGCCTTGCCTTCCGCGTTCGAGGGGAACACGGCCGCCATCGCCCGCTATCGTGATGAGCTGGAAGGGCTCAAAACGACGCTGGCCTCGATGAAGGCCGTTGAATTACCGACCGCCGATCCAGAAAAACCGGGGAAACCTTCCATCCTCCCGCCTGGCGGTAGTGGCGGTTCGAAGAGCGATAAAAACGCTCTTGCGGCTGAGAGACTTGCCAAAAGTTACAATCAGATCGTCATCGCCGCGCGCGGCCGTATCGAGACCTTGAAGGTAGAACAACAAGCGCTTGGCCTCACGGAGGTCGAGGCGGAGAAACTTCGCTTCGAGCAGGATCTTTTGAATGCCGCCGCACAGCGCGGAATCAAGCTGACGCCAGAGCAAACGGCGCAGTTGAAGACCCTTGCGGGGGAGTATGCCAACCTATCGATTGCGATCGACAAGGCTGCAGAAAAAGCCGAAGAAATGGCCGAGTTCCAGAAGGGGCTCACGCGCGGCATCGTGGACGGATTTATTGAGGGACGAAAGGCAGCTGACGTATTTGCAGATGCGCTTTCGAAGATCGGTGACAAGCTGCTTGATCTGGCGTTCGACGGCCTGTTTGACACAAAGGCCAGCGGGGGAGCAGGTTTCAGTTTCCTGAAACTCCTCGGCTTCGACAAAGGCGGTATCGTCCACGCGGCTACAGGAGGCCAGATCCGCGGTCCCGGAGGCCCTCGCAGCGACAGTATACCGGCGCGCCTCAGCGATGGGGAGTTCGTGGTAAATGCCGCAGCGACAAAGCAGAATCTCAAGCTTCTGAATGCAATCAATTCCGGGAAGGATATTGCTCTAGCTAACGGTGGATTGGTTGCAGGAGGTTCTCCCTTACAGGCGCCGCGAATACCAAGCTTGGCGAACATGACCACGAACAACTCTACGACGAATTCCCCTACAATCAATGTCAATGTCTCCGGCGCAAATGGCAATCAGGAGATCATGGCGATGGTGCAGCAGGGCGTTTCGCAAGGAATCAACATCTGGAAAAATAGCTCGGACTTCAAATCGCACGCATGGGCGCAAGCCGATATGCGTGTGTCGCAGCCACGCACGCGCCCATTCTAAGGAGGCAGCTGTGACATTCACCCTCGTATTCTTTCAAAATCGCGCCCCCTCAGTTGGCACCGGCTGGATGTCATGGGGGGGGATGGTCAAGGGGTCCGGCGTTTTGGAGCGACAGTTCTACGTCGATCAAGGAAGTAATTGGTACGACTACCCACCAAGCAAATGGGATTCGGACTGGGGCTACAGCTCGCTCGATGATTTGCATCATCTGGAGGCGAACGGGGTTTATATCGAACCGCCATGGCCTTCGCTATCGGCCGCCGTGCGCCAGCAAAGGATTGACCAAATGTACGCCGCCGCGTCGATCCGGAAGCGCTGGAACGGTACCGGGTGGGAAAGCTATTGATGGAGGGTGCCCGGCAGCGCGAGTTGCCGGGCTGTGAAGCGTAAAACGGGCGCACATTTTGCTGCGGAAAGCTGCCTCATTGATCTTCTTGGGCTTGCGATAAGCATCGTTGCCCGCCAGATTGAGAAAAGAGGTGGGCAATATGCAGATATTCGATTTTATCAGTAAGGAAGAGTTGGACGAGCTTCCGGAAGATGAGAGCGCAGCTTTTTTGGAATTCGTTCGCATTGCTCGTCGTAAGCTGCAAACTCGAATTAGCGAGCTAGATCCGCAGGACGAAAATGATTCCGAGGTTGCCCACGATGCCCGGCACGGCTTCGTCAATGTAGTTACCGCAACTGCTCGCCGACTACATATTGAACCATTCGCCTCAATGGAGGTGCCTAGGGTCAGAGACCTATCCTACGAGGATTATCGCCAGTTTATTGCCGATGTAGATCACTATATGACGCAGATGCTTTTCGATGGCCGCTCGACCAGCAGGAGGCAGACCGTCGGCCTGTCCGACGACGCAAAAACAAAAATTCGTTCCAAGCTATTTCATCTACGAGAAGCTCTTGAAAAATCAGACTACGATGAGCGAACCCGCAATCGATTGAGGGCCCGTTTAGATGAATTCGAGAAGGAATTGGAGAAGAGCAGAATCAACATTGTGGCTGTAGCTTGGGTCGCAATCGAAATTCTCGCCACTCCTGGTGCCTTAATGGGCTCATACGACGCATCCCTCAAACTAATCAATCAGATAATGCAGACAGTCGGCGAGGAAAAGCTTAGCGAAGATGAGAGACGGCAATTGCCGCCGATGGAACAACCCGCCGCGCTAATGCCGCCCCGTATTAAAGAAAAAAAGACGAACTCAAAAGCAGACTTTGGCCGCGGCTTTGGTCGTGATCTAGACGAAGAGATTCCATTCTAGCTCTTCTAATCGATATATCTGATGCGGCCCACCAGTGGCGCTACCTCGGTTCGGGTATCGGATAAGAGATCCTTTTGGCGCCGATACTTTTCTATCACACGACGCAGGCGCCTTTTCTGCTCCGTCCTGTCTACTGACCTGATGCTTGGAAAGAGCCCCCGGATGGTCGGCAGGTCTGCATCGCCAGCAAGTTTGTCCTCGTAGACAGCGTACCACCACACCTGGAAGACCTGCACCTCAACTGGAAGCCGTCCCGTTACGGCTTGGTAGTCGTGCCACCCCATGAACAGGGGCGCGTCATTATGCTTATCGCTGAATGTGGATAGCAGGTCCGCGTCGTCGCGCGCTGTCTTTCCGTCACGATCATGAAAGTGCTTCAGCGCGTTCCAGTATTTATTACGCAATCGTCGTATCGTTTTTAAGTCGATTGCCGGATGCTCCTCTAAGATGTGGGTGGAAAACGACCCAATTCCCGAGCTTTCCGCGATGCCTTCCATAAGCTCGCATCCTGCACAGGCCAAGGAATGGACGGAGAACGGATCTCTGTCTTTGATAAACAATGATAGTGCGCTACCGAGTTGCGCGCGGGCGATGAGAAGTTTCAATCCGGTGGTATTGTTGATTTCCACGTCCATGGAGCTTTCCAAGAATGGGTGACCTCAAAACAGCATCTTGTACACGTTGCCTGTGCTGTCCTTAGCGATCCCATAGCCGTTTGCTGTTCCGCTGCCGGTGAAGAACTCGGCATCCACAGATGTTCCGCGTGAGCACGTCATAAAGGCCTGCCCCTTGTTGACGCCTGGCAGAATGCCCTGTGTGACCGTCGAACCGAACACAGCGCCATATTGCGTGAACAGCGCTCCAGTCGAAACATATCCGGTTCTCGGGGCAACTGACGACCACGTTCCGATGCAGGTTTGCCCATCTGGAAGAGTTGCCTTTATCGGGCCGCTGTTACCCTCGACACCTTGAGCAACGGCTTTGACGACCGGACGCGGGACGATTTGTGCGTACGGTCCTTCGATCGGATACATATTCACGTTCGCAGACATGCACCCGGTCAACGCGACCGGCGCAAGGATAGCGGAAATCTTGATACTCATTGCAGCCCCCTAGATTGCCCGCGGCCATTTTGCATAATGGTTGCAGGACGGCAATAGGAACTCGTGAGGGTTGATCGCTACTCACCGATCAAAATAGCTTTCCCACGGCTTGCTCTTCTTGTCAGTGGGATCATAAGGAACGCCGCCATACAGCCGTATAAATTCCGTCTGGCTTTCCTCTGTCGGCAGTCTCACAATCGAGAAGTAGTGACCTTCATGGTGGGCTGAGCCATCCAGGCGATACCCGCCGAGACGCTGGCGATCGTGGATCAACTGGACCAGGTTCGTTCGATGCCAGTCCGTCAGGTGAATCACCACCTGAAACGGGTACTTCTCATCGATCAGCGTTTTCGGCCAATCGCCGCGGGACCGGCTCATCGCGAAAACACCGATGGTTTCCAGCCTCGGGCATAACCCGTCGACATAGCGAGGGAAGCCAGCTCGACCTCTCGAATGAGAAAATGGCGATCCTCCAAGAGGGCTTTGATGGCGGCGCGCGCATCACCGCCGTGATAGGCCAACACTTCCTCTATCTCGTCGTCATATTGCCGGGCAGCCGTGTTCATTCGTGTCTCCGCTCATAAGCGGGCGCAACGTCCCTTGCGTCCGTTTTTTTCAATCGCGGCCCCTGCGATGTTCTTATTTTGTTCTGGCAGACGATGAGAGTCAAGCGCAGTACGGTTGTTTTCTAGGCTAAGCTGTTTTGCTGTTTCCTTCGCTTCGTCAGTTAGGGACGCGACCTTTACGGCGCGATAAGCGCATCCATCTCCACGCCCTTATCAAGGCTGGTGCCGACGATGCGGTTGATATCTGGGCCGAGGTTTTCGGCACGAGCTATCTTGAGATTGACGTCGCGCTTAACCGATTCTGGATTGCGCCCATTACCGACAACTGCGGCGACTTCGGCTGCAAATTCCTTTTGACGGTGTCCGCGCCCATCTTCGCGCTTGCTTTCAATCGGGAGAATTTCTCCCGATTGAATACGACCAGACCTTATATCCTCCCAAATCACCTTGCGCCTCGCAATATGCGCCGCCTCTTCGGCAGGCGACAACTCAGACCGCGCTAGGTTCTCGTCGATCTCCATCAGTTCGGCGCGGAGGTCATCTACTTCGCGGTGGCGAGCGTGAAGCGATCTGGCGTGTTGTTTGACTTCGCCATTGTGGCGACTCCTCGATTCCATTGCGGCGACAAGCTCGGGAGCGCCTTGCTGGACTACTGCTTTGGCTTGTCGGTAGGTCTCTGGATTTCCGAAACCTGCTTTCTTGGAAGCTATAGTCGAGGTTTCAGTTCCCTTTAATTCCCCAAAATTTTGGGGATTATCCCGACCGCGTCTTTCGCCAATCTGTACTTCGACCGCCCGTGCAATTGCCACCCTCTCACTCGGCGTGAAGTCAGGTACAGGATTAACGGTGCATTAAGGGAATGCCGGACGGAATCTTGCTTGGTCATTCCTTCCGTTCTCGCTCCTCTTCGGCCCGGATCGTGGCTAGCCTCGCTTCCCGCTCCTGGCGCAATATTTCTTTACGCTTTGGCGTCCAGTAAGCAGGGTCGCGATTCTCTCTATCCAGTTCTTCTGCCAATATGCTTTCGCCCGTGGGTTTGCCGTGATGTAGCACATCCGGAAACCGAAACTCGTCCTTGAAATAACCCATTAGCCACTCGTCAAGATTATCTCTGTATGGCGGGTCCACTTCTTCCACGATGACGAACCAGGTGAGCCACCGATCGTTGGTTTTCTCTTCGACATATTCAAGAAAGTGCCGACCAACTACCTCCATCAAGCGGAGGCCGCCTTCGTCCAGCAATAATGAAATCCTGTCCCCAAAACCGGGAACATTGTTGTGCATGTCCGACAGTTTGAGTGTCGTCTCAAGGTCGAACTCGTCATCGCCTTCCCGTCGAATGACCAGCACGGTGTCCGAAACGATTTCCACCATGGGTGCCTACGAACTCTCCAGCCTTACCCCTGGACCGCCCGTCGTTGTCTCGCCGTCCGCGAGAAAAATGACCCCAGCGCTTTCGAGGGCAGCGCGAATGGCGGCTAGGTTGTTCTTACCTGGTGTGCGCCGCTCTTTTTCAAAATCAATAATGACGCCGCGAGATACTGACGCGGCCTTCGCAAGGTCGTTCTGATCTAAGTTTATCAGGCTTCTCGCTGCCCTGCACTGAGATGGTGTGATCGACATTAAGTCCAACGTTGGATTTTGTGTTGACATGGAATTCGATGTTGGACATTATGTCGTACATCGAACACAAGTGCAACGAGGAGTGTGCCGCATGCTTAACAGGTCGTTTCAGATTGGGGACGTCGGATCATCGAGTGCCGAGGATCGTCTAACCGCCGCGCTCGGGGACATCTCCGCAGTTGCTGACCTTCTGGAAATCTTGGATGAGAAGGCGAGAGGCAATTGTAGGAAGGCAAACATGCTCCTGCGCACTCTAAGGGCGTTGGCCGCTGAGGCCGAGGATTCACTGAGCGCCCTGTGGGCAGAGTTAGCTGCCGAGAAGGGGGAGCGCCTCGCCGCAGCATAAAGTTTGCCCGTGTACCGGCGCGCTCTTCTAAAGCGTGAGCCGTAAACGGATCATGCAGGTTCGATCCCTGCCACGGGCACCATCTATAAACGGCACCACCAAGAAAACCTCGCTGTCGGCGGGGTTTTTTTGTGTGCGCTGGAGGCGATTCCATGTCGCAGTCATGTCGCGTTCCGCTGCCTGCGTTTGTTGCAACCTGTTACAAATCAATGCGTTATGTTGCATCGAATTTCACAGGATTGCGACAAGGAAATCAGGCAAAACGGCCGCTAAGTCATTGATTTTGTTGTGGCTGGGGGACCTGGATTCGAACCAAGACTAACGGAGTCAGAGTCCGCTGTTCTACCCTTAAACTATCCCCCAAAACGCCAATGCCTTCAACGTTTTAGACGGAACGGGAAAAGCGGGTTGGGTACGCTTTTTGGGGGCGGTTCGGTGAACCGCGTCCCGTTCGGTGCCGCCTTCTAGCACATTTGCCGTTTCAATCAAGCCCCTGAAACGGCTTCGCACCCAGAATTATGATCAGCCGGTTCCGGCCGTTTGTGGACCGGCAAATCCCTGAATTCGCGCGAGAAGATGCCGGCCGGCTGTGCGACCGACAGTACGGTCGATATTGACAGAAATCCCGCCGTTATTGTACGCGATTGGCTGTAATCGATGCGGCAATGGATTCTGCCGGGCCGGAAATGGCCGAACCGCTTCCCCGATGAAGCTGATGACTCCTGCTCATTTGCCGTTGAGCGAAAGCGTAGAGTCATGTCCGAGCCCGATTTTCTTTCACTGCGAATCCCCGTTCTGAAACCGTCTACGGTGATCCACCGCCGGGATTGCCGAGCTTGGTCCGCGTGGTTTTCCCGGGTGTTTCCATGAGCCTTGAAGCATGCGTCCTCGTGCTTGCAGGCGGCTTCATCGGCGGTATCGCCCGTTTTTTCCTGTCGGGTTTCGTCGGCAGGCGGATCGGGGAAATCTTCCCCTGGGGCACATTCGTCGTCAATATCACGGGTGCGTTCCTCATTGGCGTCGTTGCCGGGCTGGCACAGGCGTCGCAGGGCTTCCTTGCCGGTGAAATGGTCCGCGATTTCCTGATGGTCGGGCTGCTCGGCGGCTATACGACTATTTCGTCCTACGCCCTGCAGAGCCTCAATCTGGCCTTGGGTGGGCAGCAGCGGCAGGCGCTGTTCAACATCGTCGCTTCGGCCGTTCTCGGCGTTGTTGCGGTCGGCGGCGGCTTCGCCATGGTCGCCGGGATGCTGGGGCAGGGGCAATGAAGCAGGCCTCGCGCAAGACTGAAGCATTGCGGCTCTATCTGGCGGTCGGGTGTGGCGCGGCCCTCGGCGCGCTGCTGCGCTTCGTTTCGGGCTTCTTCATCGTTTCCGGGATGGGCGCTGGCGCGCTCTGGGCGACCGGTTTCGTGAATGTCGTCGGATCCTTCGTCATCATGCTCTTTGCCACCATCACCGGCCCCGACGGGCGCTGGATGGTGGGGCCGACGGCACGGCAATTCGTGATGGGGGGTATCTGCGGCGGTTTCACCACTTTTTCCGCCATGAGCCTCGACGCGTTCCTGCTGGCGCTGCATGGCGGTCCGGTTCAGGCAGTGCTCTATCTCACAGCCGTGATATTCTTTTCGCTCGCCGCCGCCTGGGTGGGCTATGCATGTGCCATGCGGATCAACAGGTAATCGGAGAAGAACGACATGACGCTTCCCAGGGAATCGATGCTTTTGCGGATCTTTTTCGGAGAAAGCGACGTGATTGCCGATGGCACCCCGCTCTACGAGGCAATCGTCATGAAGGCGCGCGAGATGCAGATGGCCGGGGCGACCGTCCTGCGCGGGCCGATGGGCTTCGGCCGTTCCAGCGTCCTGCACACGGCCAAGATCCTGCGCCTCTCGCAGGACCTGCCGATCGTGGTGGAAATCGTCGATGCGCCGGAGAAGATCGAGGAACTGATCCCCGCGATCACGAAGATGACCCAGAGCTGCCTGATCACCACCGAGAAGGTGCAGGTCATCCGCTACGGCAACGGTGATTAGGAACATCGCTGTCGGTTCCCGCTACGGCTTGCTTGCCGCCCGAGTTGCTCCTGATCCTGCTCAAGCCCTTGGTTATTTCACAAAGCGCTGTTACATTAGCGGCAACGTGAAAGATGACAGCGCCTGCCAGCGTCCTCCAGAGGTTCGCGCGGCGCTTGTGAAGGACAAGACTTTGAAGAACCCCGAGGATGACGCGAGGATCGCGTCGCATGACGGGGCGTCAGGTGGGAATTGGGCTCGTAAAGACGCCCGTAATCCCTCCGAAAACGGGAAACGGGAGAACCGTCCGCCCGCAGCCGCATCGGCGGAGCCGCAACCGGCTTCCGATTCGGGACGCCTCGATACCAGCCAGAAGAAGCGTGCGCGCCGCCGTAGACGCGGCAAGGCCAAATTGCGAAACGGGGCAGCGGCGGCGGCCACCATGCCCGCGCAAACGGATGCCCAGCCCGCAGGCCCTTCGACCGCCAAGCCGGCATCGAAACTCTCAAACCGTCGCCGCCGTTCAAGGCGCAACAAGCAGGCCCGCGCGCAGGCGGCGCCCAAACAGGCGGCCGAGCTGCAGGCAGGGCAGGGCGGAACGCCGCGCCCGCAGGAGCAGCAGCGTCCACGGCCCTTCTCCGCGCGCAGCGATGCCCTCCAGCCGCTCTATGCCGCACTCGACCTCGGCACCAACAATTGCCGGCTTCTCGTCGCTGCGCCGACGCGGCCCGGCCAGTTCCGCGTCGTCGATGCCTTCTCGCGCATCGTCCGGCTGGGCGAGGGGCTGAGCGCGACGGGCAGGCTCGGCGACAAGGCGATGGATCGCGCCGTCGAGGCGCTCAAAATCTGCCGCGACAAGCTCGCGTCGAAAACACTGCGCAGATCGCGGCTGATCGCCACCGAGGCCTGCCGCTCGGCCGAGAACGGCGCGGATTTCCTGGGCCGTGTGCGCGAGGAAACCGGACTGGATCTCGAGATCGTCGATCGCCAGACCGAGGCCCGCCTTGCCGTCTCCGGCTGCGGCACGCTGGTCGACCGCGATACGGATGCCATCGTGCTATTCGATATCGGCGGCGGCTCTTCGGAGATCGCGCTGATCGACGTTTCGCGCCGCCGCTCGCCGCGCCTGGCCGAGCACATCATCGCCTGGACCTCGCTGCCCGTCGGCGTCGTCACGCTGGCAGAGCGCTTCGGCGGCCGTGAGGTGACGCGCGAAAGCTTCGCCGCCATGGTCGGCCATGTCTCGGAACTGATCGAATCCTTCAATGACCGGCACAAGCTCGGCGAACTGGCGAGGAGCCCGCGTTTTCATCTGATAGGCACGTCGGGCACGGTAACGACGCTCGCCGGCATCCATCTCGGGCTCGAGCGCTATGACCGCAAGCGCATAGACGGCATGTGGATGGATGAGGGCGACGTGACCAGCATGACCAGCCGGCTCCTTTCCTGGGATTTCGATGCGCGCGTCGCCAATCCCTGCATCGGCGCCGACCGGGCCGATCTGGTGCTGGCGGGCTGCGCCATCCTCGATGCCATCCGCAATGTCTGGCCGAGCCAGAAGCTGCGCGTCGCCGACCGCGGCCTGCGCGAGGGCATTCTCACAGAACTCATGTCACGGGACGGCGCCTGGCGCGACCGTCGCCATCCTCGTTCCAACAACAGACACATATCATGAAGAAACCGGGCGGAACCAAAACCGGCGGCAGGGGCGGTGCAGGCACGCGCGGCCTGCATACGCGCGTCAAGAAGAAGGCGGGAACGATCAAGGAATCGTCGCGCCGCTGGCTGGAGCGTCATCTGAACGACCCTTACGTGCAGAAATCCAAGCAGGAGGGCTACCGCTCGCGCGCCGCCTTCAAGCTGATCGAGATAAACGATCGCTACAAGATCCTGAAGAAGGGGCAGAAGATCATCGATCTCGGCGCCGCCCCCGGCGGCTGGAGCCAGATCGCGGCAGGCATCGTCGGCTCGACCAACGACGACCCGCAGGTCGTCGGCATCGATTATCTCGATGTCGATCCCTTGCCCGGCGTCATCATGCTGAAGATGGATTTCCTCGACGAGGATGCGCCGGATAAGCTGATCGAGGCGCTCGGCGGTCAGCCGGATGTGGTGCTGTCGGATATGGCGGCTCCCACCACCGGCCACCGCCGCACGGACCATTTGCGCACCGCGCATCTCTGCGAGGTCGCCGCCGATTTCGCCATCTCCGTGTTAAAGCCCGGCGGCCATTTCCTCACCAAGACCTTCCAGGGCGGCACTGAAAACGAGCTGCTCACGCTTTTGAAGCAGAACTTCAAATCCGTCCATCACGTGAAGCCACCGGCCTCGCGGGCCGAATCCGTCGAGCTCTATCTGCTGGCCCGCGACTTCAAGGGGTGATCTATTTCACAGCCATGGTGGAGGGCGCGTCGTTCGGCGCGGGATCCTGTTCCATCTCTTTCTGCGACAGCTCGCGGCCGGCGGCCGGCGCGAGCCTGGCAAAGATGAAGAACGCGAGCGCCGATACTGCCGCCACGATGAAGAAACCCGTGTGGAAGTCGGCAAGGCGCAGCGATCCGCCATGGATCGCGGTGCTCACTTCGAGAATGCCGCCGGCCAACGCCACGCCGAGCGCGATGGAGACCTGCTGCGCCACGGCGGTGATCGGCGTCGCCTGGCTGGTTTGCGCGTCGGGGATTTCCGCATAGGCGAGCGCATTGACGCCGGTGAAGAAAAGCGAGCGCAGGAAACCGCTGATCAGAAGCAGCGTCAGGATGAGCGCATAGGATGTGGCGGGCGTGAACAGGCCGTTGATGGCGATGAACCCTGCGGAAATCAGCGAACCGAACATCAGCGTATTGCGGAAGCCGAAGCGGGCGAACACCCGGTTGGCGCCGAATTTCATCCCCATCGCGCCGATCGCCGAGATGAAGGTGATCATCCCCGACTGGAAGGGGCTGAGGCCGAAGCCGATCTGGAACATCAGGGGCAGCAGGAACGGAATGGCGCCGATGCCCAGCCGGAACACGCTGCCGCCGATGACGGCGGAGCGGAACACCTGGTTGTTGAACAGCGACAGGTCGAGAAGCGGATTGGGCGTCTTGCGTGCATGCCGTATGTAAAGGCTGCTTGAGACCATGCCGACAGCGATGGTCGCGAAGCCGATGACCGGCGGCAGATAGGGCAGGCTCACCACGGAAAGCCCGAAGACGACCGCCGACATGCCGACGCCGGAAAGGATGAATCCCGGCCAGTCGAGCGGACGCAGCGAGCGCTCCAGATTGTCCGGCAGGAACTGCGTCGCGAACCAGATGCCGATGAGGCCGATCGGCACGTTGATCAGGAAGATCCAGTGCCAGGTGAAATAGGTCGTGATGAAGCCGCCGACGGGCGGCCCGACCATCGGGCCGATGAGCGCGGGAATGGAGAGCCACGCCATGGCCGAGACAAGCTGGTGGCGCGGTGTCGAGCGCACCAGCACCAGCCGCCCGACCGGCGTCATCATCGCCCCGCCCATGCCCTGCAGGAAGCGTGATACCACAAAGGCGAAGAGCGAGTTGGATGCCGCACAGGCCACAGAACCGATGATGAAAACGGCGATCGCCCAGCGGAAGACGTTCTTCGCACCGAAACGGTCCGCCATCCAGCCGCTTACCGGAATGAACACCGCCAGCGAGACGAGATAGGCGGTCAGCGCCAGCTTCAATGCGATCGGGCTTGTGCCGATGTCGGCCGCGATCGCCGGAAGCGAGGTGGCGATGACGCTTGAATCCATCTGCTCCATGAAGAGCGCGACGGCCAGGACGAGGGGAATGATGCGGTTCAAGACTGAAATCCAATCGTGGAAGACAGAATATCGAAGAAATTGCAGCGCGCGAGCCCGCTTATCGCTGCAATCCCCTCTTAGTTCATCTCACAATCCGGTGATTTCCTTCTTAACGCATCGGCTTTCTATTGCCATCCCGCTACCGTCATTCATGCTTAGGAATATCTCAACGGACCAGGAGGATGCCATGCCGCCCGTCACGATCTCCCGCCGCACCTTGTTTCAGGCGTCTGCCGTCATTGCCGGCGGCCTGGCCACACCGCAGATCATGATCCGCGCCGCCGAAGCGGCCGTGCCATTTTCGGATGCCGAGCTGCCGCGCTTCAACCGCTTCAGGCTGGGCGATTTCGAGGTGGCCACCATTCTGGACGGCCTGCGCCCCGGCGACGGGCCTTACCCGACCTTCGGCGCGGATCAGAGCCAGGAAGCCATGGCCGATCTGATGCGGCAGAATTTTCTGCCCGAGACGAAGTTCGTCAACGGCTTCACGCCCACCCTGGTCAACACCGGTTCGGAGCTCGTCCTCTTCGACACCGGCTTCGGCGAAGGCGGCCGCGCAAACGGCCTCGGCCAGCTCGCCGCCACCATGCAGGCCGCGGGCTATTCGCCCGATCAGGTCAGCATCGTGGTCCTGACCCACATGCATGGCGACCATATCGGCGGGCTGACGGAGGGCGATAAGCCGGCCTTTCCCAATGCGCGCTATGTCGCCGGCCAGATCGAATATGATTTCTGGACCAGTCCTGACCGGGCGGGAACGCCTGCCGAAAACGGCGCCAAGATGGTCGATGCCAAGGTCAAGCCGCTGGCGGAGAAGACCTCCTTCATCAAGCCGGGCGATGCGGTCGTCTCAGGCATCACCAGCGAGGAGGCGTTCGGGCATACGCCGGGACACATGATCTTCCGGCTCGAATCGGGCGGCAAGCAACTGCTGCTGACGGCGGATACCGCGAACCATTATGTGGCGTCGCTGCAGCGGCCCGACTGGCACGTGGTGTTCGATGTCGACAAGGCCCAGGGAGCGGAAACGCGCAAGCGGGTCTTCGACATGATCGCCGCCGACCGGCTGCCCTTCATCGGCTATCATATGCCGTTCCCCGCAATGGGCTATGTCGAGAAGCTCGACACCGGCTATCGCTTCGTGCCGGTGAGTTATCAGATGGAGCTTTAAGACAGGCCTATCGCAGGAATGAATCGAGAAGGGGCAGGCTGATCAGGGCCGCCGCCCCGATCATCCAGTAGCAGATGCGGCGGAAGGTCCGATCGCTGGCTCGACCGAAGAGCAGCGATCCGAGATAGAGCCCAAAAGCGTAGCTTGGGCCCACCGCCAAGGCAAAGGCGACGACCGACGCCACGAAAAGTCCGCCGATGAGATAGCTCACTGTGGTGATAGCCGTGGAAATGGCGAAATACAGCACGAGATTGGCACGCACGATACCGACCGGTATCGCACCGCCGAGCCAATAGGCGATGACGGGTGGGCCGGCGATCTGGGCCGCGCCGCCGAAGAAGCCCGCGAGGCTGCCAACGCCGACCGTCAGCAAGGGCGAGGGCTGATCCTTGTAGCGCCACCCCGATACAAGCAGCGCCAGAAAAAGGATAACCGTCAGGGCGATGGCCCAGCGCACGATGAGCGGGTCGGTCGCGGTCAGCGCCAGAACGCCGAGTGGAACGCCAATCAGCGCACCCAAGGCCATCGTCACGACTTCCCGCCGGTTGGCCCGCCTGGCGGCATCCGGAATCAATCCCAATGCGCCGACGGTATCGATGATCAGAAGCAGCGGCGCGGCTAGTTTCGGGCCGATGACGGAGCTTGCCAGCGGCACGAAGATGAGGGCGCCACCAAAGCCGGAAAAGCCGCGTGCGAGTCCGGCGATGAATGCCGACCCCATCAGGAACAGGATTTGCCCGTTCGAATAGCTCGCGAAGGCGGTTTGCAGAAAGACGGGCATATGCTCGAATATCATGCTTTCCGCCGCTACTTTGCCGCGGATTGCACAGTACCGACCGGTTCGCTTTCCGTCCGGTCCCTGGCGCGCCTCATGCGTAGCGCTTCGGCGACATAGCCGCGCGAGAGCCCGTGATAGAGCGGCTCGTGCGAGATCAGCCGCGCCGTGCCGTAGCCGAGCATCGAGGCGCACATTAGCGGAATGACGTTGTCGTGGTTGCCGGTCATCTCCAGGATGATGACGAAGGCGGTCATCGGCGCCTGCACCACGCCTGCGAAATAGCCCGCCATGCCGAGCACGGCGGCAAGGCTTGCACTGGCGCCGAAGACGAGGCCCAGCGAACTGCCGAGCCCGGCGCCGACCGCCAGCGAGGGGGCGAAGATGCCGCCCGGAATGCCGGAGATCGTCGAAAGCAGGCCTGCCAGGAATTTCTGCAGGAAGAAGAGCGGCGGCAGCGCCGTGCCTTCGATGGCACTGCGCGCCTGCTCATAGCCGGTGCCGAAGGTCTGTCCGCCCGAAATGAGGCCGATCAGCGCCACCAGAAACCCGCAGCCAGCCGCGATCGCGAGTATGCCGCGCAAGGGCTGCGGCTGGATCATCCGCTTGATCCGGCGCGATGCCTTGAGCACGATTGCGCTGAAGATCGCGCCGACTGCGCCGCCGCAAACACCGCAGACGAGCACAAGGACCCATTCGGCATGGCTGGAAGCCATGACCGCCGTCGTGCCGAAATAGGTGTAATTGCCGACGAGGCCGAGCGAGGCGAGGCCCGCCAGGATGACGGCGGAAAGCACGAGCCCGTTGGTACGGGCGGCATAGGCGCGGCCCATCTCCTCTATGGCGAAGACGATGCCGGCGAGCGGCGTGTTGAAGGCCGCCGAAATGCCGGCGGCGGACCCGGCGAGGATAAGCCCGCGCGCCTGCGTCATGCCGCCAATGCGGGCCGATTGCAGCATGATGGCTGCGCCGACCTGCACGGTCGGGCCCTCGCGGCCGATCGAGGCGCCGGAAAACAGTCCGACGATGGTCAGAAGGATTTTGCCGAAAGCGAGCCTGAGCGACAGAAGACGCGTCCGATCCTCGTCATGCGTCAGGTGGCGCGCCGCGATGGCTTGCGGGATGCCGCTGCCTTCGGAATTGGGGAAGTAGGAATAGGCGATCCAGGCGCAGAAGGTGAAGCCGACCGGCGTGATCAGCAGGGGAAGCCACGATTGCCATCCGCTGCCGGTGGTGACGTTGCGGAAGAACTGCTGGGCGATATCCGCAACCTCGGCGAAGATCACGCTGATGACGCCGATCGCGATCGCGCCCGCCCAGAAGACCAGACGGGGTCGCCACAGACGCGGCGACATCCACATCGCATGAGAACGTCTGAGCACACGAACGCGTTTATAAGCCGGATGCACGGTCTACCCCCTGTTCCTACGGCTCGTGTACCATGGATGAAAGGAATGAAAACAACGTATAGCGTTTTCGTGTCTTCCCATTTCGACATAACCGTGTTACCAGCCCGTGCCAATTCAAACGAAGCTTAAAGGAGTCGTCGCCCCACACCGGGAGCGGCGCTTTCTTCATTTAGAGGAATTGGTCATGGCACGTATCATTGAATCGCCCACCGGAACCCTGGCGCTCACCTTCGATGATGTGCTGCTGCAGCCCGGTCACTCCGAGGTCATGCCCGGCCAGACCGATATCCGCACCAGGATCGCACCCGATATCGAATTGAACCTGCCGCTGCTTTCCGCCGCCATGGACACGGTGACGGAATCGCGGCTCGCCATCGCCATGGCGCAGGCTGGCGGCATCGGCGTCATCCACCGCAACCTCACGCCCGAGCGGCAGGCCGAGGAAGTCCGCCAGGTAAAGAAGTTCGAATCGGGCATGGTCGTCAACCCGGTCACCATCGGCCCGGATGCGACGCTCGCCGAGGCGCAGGCGCTGATGCGGGCGCACGGTATCTCCGGCATCCCCGTCGTCGAAGGCAGCGCCGGCGGCCCCGGTCGCCTTGTCGGCATCCTGACCAATCGTGACGTGCGCTTTGCCTCCGATCCCGAGCAGAAGATCCACGAGCTGATGACCCGCCAGAACCTGGTCACCGTTCGTGAGAATGTCGAGCAGGAGGAAGCCAAGCGTCTCCTGCACCAGCACCGTATCGAGAAGCTTCTGGTGGTCGACGATCAGGGCCGCTGCGTCGGTCTCATTACCGTCAAGGATATCGAGAAATCGCAGTTGAACCCGAACGCGGCGAAGGACAGCCAAGGGCGGCTGCGTGTCGCCGCGGCCTCCAGCGTTGGCGATGACGGGTTCGAGCGCGCCGAGCGGCTGATCGATGCCGGCGTCGACGTCCTCGTCATCGATACCGCGCATGGCCACTCCCAGCGCGTGCTCGATGCGGTCACCCGCGCCAAGAAGCTTTCCAATTCGGTGCGCATCATCGCCGGCAATGTGGCCACGGCGGCGGGCACAAAGGCGCTGATCGATGCCGGCGCGGACGCCGTCAAGGTCGGCATCGGGCCGGGCTCGATCTGCACCACGCGTATTGTCGCGGGCGTCGGCGTGCCGCAATTGTCGGCCATCATGTCGGCGGTGGAAGCCGCGCATAAAGCAGGCGTTCCTGTTATCGCCGATGGCGGCATCAAATTCTCCGGCGATTTCGCCAAGGCGCTCGCGGCGGGCGCTGCCGCCGCCATGGCCGGCTCGCTGCTCGCCGGTACCGAGGAAAGCCCGGGCGAGGTTTACCTGCATCAGGGCCGTTCCTTCAAGGCCTATCGCGGCATGGGCTCGGTCGGCGCGATGGCGCGCGGTTCGGCAGATCGATACTTCCAGGCGGAAGTGCGCGACGAGCTGAAGCTCGTTCCCGAAGGCATCGAAGGCCAGGTGGCATATAAGGGACCGGTCTCCGGCGTGCTGCACCAGCTTGCCGGCGGTCTGCGCGCCTCGATGGGCTATGTCGGCGCAAAGAACCTTGAGGAATTCCGCGAGAAGGCGACCTTCGTGCGTATCTCCAATGCCGGCCTGCGCGAGAGCCACACCCATGATGTGACGATCACCCGCGAAAGCCCGAATTATCCGGGGAATGCTTGATCCAAAACGGCGCGGCGTGACGTGCCCCTCATCCGCCTGCCGGTACCTTCTCCCCGCGCGCGGGGAGAAGGAAGATACGGCAACGTCTATATCCCCCTCGCCCCGCTTGCGGGGAGAGGGTAAGGATGAGGGGCAATAGCGCCCCGGCCACCAGGTCATGTTAAGGGGGACCTCATGTCGCAGACTGCGATTTTCTGGCCGATGATTGCCCAGACCGGGCTGATCTTCGTCATTTATCTCATCACCTCTCTCCGCCGCCTCCAGGCTGTCAAGAGTGGCGCCGCACGGGCAGGGGATTACAAGCTTCCCTTCACGGAGCCGGCGCCGAGCGCAACGGCGATCCGCAATCTGTCGAACCAGTTCGAACTACCGGTGCTCTTCTACGTGGTCTGCCTGTCGCTCTACGTGCTGAACGGCGCGACGCTCGTGGCGGTTGTTCTGGCCTGGGCTTTCGTCATCGCCCGCATCCTGCATGCCGCCGTGCACGTTACCTCGAATGATCTGAGGCTGCGCCGCCCGCTGTTCATCGCAGGGTTCGTCATCAATGTGCTGCTGTGGGTCTGGCTGGTGATATGGCTGCTGCGGCTTTGACGCGCCTATTGCGCCAACGCCGACAATTCCTCCGAATTAAGCCGCAAAGTATCCGCGCTCTCGCTGATACACTGCGCCAGTGCGCGAAAATCGTCCTGCCGCTCGCTCTGCCTGCGCCAGATCAGGCCGATCTCGCGCCGGGGCTCGCCGTCGGCGAACGGGACGATCCGCATTTTCGTGTGGCCGGCTTCGGCGCGCACCGCGATCTCCGGGATCAAGGTCAGCCCCATGCCGTGGCTGACCATCTGCAATAGCGTCGCCATGCTGGTTGCGCCGTAATTGATGAGTTGCCGCGGCCTGGTCACCGAACAGACCGCAAGCGCCTGCTCCCGCAGGCAATGGCCTTCTTCGAGGAGCAGCAGGCGCTCCACCGCCATATTGTCCTGCGTCATGGGTGAGGAAAGGACGTCATTGTCGTTCGCGGATGTGGCGATCAGGAAACGGTCGTGGAAGACCGGCTCGACCGTCAGCATATCGTCTTCGACAGGCAGGGCCGCCACGATGGCATCGAGCTCGCCCGCGCGCAGATCCTCGATCAGCTTCGACGTGACCGCCTCCTTCAGCTCCGTCTTCAGCGTGGGATAGCGCTCGCGCAACATCGGGATCAGCACCGGCACCAGATAGGGCGCGATGGTCGGAATGATGCCGAGCCTGATGCGCGCGTGCAGAAGCCCACGCTTTTGGGCGGCGATCTCTTCCAGCGAGCGGATTTCGCGCAATATGTTGCGGATACGCGGCAGGAGACGCTGTCCCATCTCGCTCAGGACGACTGATTTCCGTGTCCGCTCGAACAATTGCGCGCCGGCAATCTCCTCCATTTCGGCGATCTGGGCGGAGAGCGCGGGCTGCGAGACATGCGCCATTTCCGCAGCCTTGCGGAAGTGCAGCGTGGTTGCCAGCGCATCGAAATAGCGCATTTGCCTGACGGTGAACATGATAGGAATGACTTATCAAAAGCGAGCGGAAATTCAATTGGAAATTATGATGGCCGGTGTTGTGGTTCCCGACCATGATTGGTCCGGCTGATGCGCAAAACGCGATACTGCCGAATAAATCCCCGTGATTGAGGCCGGAACTCATACCCCGGCTTTCTTTTATGCACCGGGGAGGTTATGCGGATCGCAAGGGAATAAAGAAGGAAGAGACATGCGGCTAGGCGGACGCCTCCAGGCGGCGATCGAAATCTTGGACGATATCGAAACACGAAAGCGCCCTGCTTCCGATGCACTGAAGGATTGGGGCCTGGCGCATCGCTTCGCCGGCGCCGGCGATCGCGCGGTCATCGGCAATATCGTCTATGACGTCCTGCGCCGCAAACTCTCCATCGCCTGGCGCATGGACAGCGCGGATGCCCGCGACATTGCCTATGGCGCGCTTCTTTCCGATGCCGAGATGAGTGCCGAGGGGATCGTTGCCGCTCTCGCTGATGACAAATTCGCCCCCGCACCGCTCGATGCCGACCGTCTTGCCGCCTGGGAGAGCCGTGACCTGGCCGCCGCGCCCGATCATGTCCGTGCCGACGTGCCGGAATGGTGCGCTCCGCATCTGGAGGCGCTGTTCGGCGCCGATTGGGTGCGCGAAGGGGCGGCCCTTGCCGCCCGTCCGCCGGTCGATCTGCGGGTGAACACCTTGAAGGCGAGCCGGGCCAAGGTCCTGAAGGAATTAGCGCGGGCAGGGGCGGGCGAAGCCCCGCTTCTCCCCGGCGCTGTCCGTGTCCCACCACTGCGCGCGCTCGGCCGCCATCCCAACGTCCAGGCCGAACCGGCGTTTCAGAAAGGCTGGTTCGAGGTACAGGATCTGGGTTCGCAGATCGCCGCGCGGGTTGCGGCGGTTGAGCCGGGCCAGCAGGTTTTGGACTATTGCGCCGGCGCCGGCGGCAAGACGCTGGCGCTCGCCGCCGAGATGGAGAATCGTGGGCAGATCCACGCCTTCGATGCCGAAAAGCCGCGGCTTGCGCCGATCTTCGAACGCCTGAAGCGGGCCGGCGTCCGCAACACGCAGGTCCACGCCAATCCGGAGGATCTGACCCCGCTCGAAGCCCAGATGGATGTGGTTCTCACCGATGCGCCCTGCACGGGGTCAGGTACCTGGCGCAGGCGTCCCGACGCGAAATGGCGCTTGTCGCCGCAGCAGCTGGAAAGACGCGAGACCGAGCAGCGCGAGGTGCTCGACGCCGCAAAACGCTATGTCAAGCCGGGCGGCCGCCTCGTCTATGTCACCTGCTCGCTCTTCGCCTCCGAAAACAATCTGCAGATAGAGGCTTTCCTTCGGAATAATGCGGACTATTCCGAGGTTGACGCGAGGCCCCTCTGGCAGGCAGCCGCGCCGGCCGGTGAAGCCACGCCCGTCTTCCCCTCGCATGGCATGGTGCTTTCCCCCGAGCGGACGTCGACCGACGGCTTCTACATCAGCGTCCTGCAACGAGCCGGTTGATATTGCAGTGCGAAAAACTGGCGCTATGCTGGCATGACTGAATAGGAGAAGACATGCCACAGGCGCGCATAGCAGAACCGGATTTTCGCGAGCGGGTCGAGGAGAGCTTCGCGCGCCAGGCCGCGATGAAACTGATCGGCGCCGAACTGACGCTGTGTGAACCGGGCATCGTCGAGATCGAACTGCCTTTCCGCGAGGATCTGACCCAGCAGCATAATTTTCTTCATGCCGGCATCATTTCGGCGGCGCTTGATGCCGCTTGCGGCTACGCCGCCTTTTCGCTGATGCCGCAGGGCGCTGCCGTTCTCACGATCGAGTTCAAGGTCAATCTGCTTGCGCTGGGAAAGGGAGAGCGGTTCCTGTTTCGTGGCGAGGTGACGAAGCCGGGCCGCACCATCATGGTCAGCGACGGGCAGGCTTTTGCCGTCGCCGATACCGAGGCAAAGCTGATCGCCACCATGACCGCAACGCTGATGGTTGTGCAGGACCGCAAGGGGCTGCAGGGATGACCGCGCCTTTGACGCCGGTCGGCGGCAGGAACGTTCTTTTTGTCATGGCCGTCGAGGCGGAATATGGTCCGCATCTGCGCCGGCTGTTCCAGCCGCTTATGACGGGTGTCGGCCCGGTGGAGGCCGCCGTAGCGCTTTCCTCCACCCTGGCGCCGATGGCCGTTTCAGGCAGCCTGCCTGACCTCGTCGTTTCGCTCGGCTCCGCCGGCTCGCGCTCCCTGGAACAGGCGGAGGTCTATCAGGCGACGAGCGTCGCCTATCGCGACATCGATGCGTCGCCGCTCGGCTTCGAGAAGGGGCGGACGCCGTTTCTCGATCTGCCCGCCGTCGTGCCGCTGCTCCATTCCATCCCCGAAATCCGGGAAGCATCGCTCTCGACCGGCGGCAACATCGTTTCCGGCGCCGCCTATGACGGCATCGCGGCCGACATGGTCGACATGGAAACCTTCGCCGTTCTGCGCGCCTGCCAACGTTTCGGCCTGCCGCTGATCGGCCTGCGCGGTATCTCCGACGGCGCTGCCGAACTGCACCACATTGACGACTGGACGGAATATCTCCATATCATCGACGAAAAGCTGGCCCTCGCCGTCGGCAGGCTGGAAAAGGCACTCGTCGACGGCGCGGTGACATTGTGAAATTTCCGGCCATTTCTTCGCAAAAAGTATGAGGTTCCTGACTCAGTTTGTCAGGAAGTGGAATCAGTTTGCCAGCTCCGGCGTATAAGCCGTTGCATCGAATCGGCTTTTTCTCTAGAGGCTCCGCATGAGCATCACCGCACACCCAGACACAGTCCTTATCATCGATTTTGGCAGCCAGGTCACGCAGCTTATCGCGCGCCGTGTCCGAGAGGCTGGCGTCTATTCCGAGATCGTTCCCTTTCAATCGGCCGAGGAAGCCTTTCACCGCGTCAAGCCGAAGGCGGTGGTTCTCTCCGGCAGCCCGGCCTCGACAGTCGATATCGGCAGCCCGCGCGCGCCTGATCTCGTCTTCGAAGCCGGCATCCCGGTGCTCGGCATCTGCTATGGCGAGCAGACCATGTGCGCCCAGCTCGGCGGCAAGGTGGAGGGCAGTGACCACCGCGAGTTCGGCCGCGCCTTTCTCGAGGTGGAGCAGGATTGTGCGCTCTTCGAAGACGTCTGGGCGCCGGGCACCCGCCATCAGGTGTGGATGAGCCATGGCGACCGCGTCACCGCGCTGCCGCCCGGCTTCAAGGTGGTGGGCACCTCGAACGGCGCGCCCTTCGCGGCGATCGCCGACGAGAAGCGCAAATTCTATGCCGTCCAGTTCCACCCGGAAGTGGTGCATACTCCCGACGGCGCGAAGCTCCTGCAGAATTTCGTCCACAAGATCGCCGGCATCAAGGGCGACTGGACGATGGCGGCCTATAAGGAGCAGGCCATCGAGGCGATCCGCAGCCAGGTCGGCAAGGGCCGGGTCATCTGCGGGCTTTCGGGCGGCGTGGATTCCTCCGTCGCCGCTGTGCTGATCCACGAGGCGATCGGCGACCAGCTCACCTGCATTTTTGTCGACCACGGCCTGATGCGCAAGAACGAGGCGGCGGAAGTGGTCGCCATGTTCCGCGAGCATTATAACATCCCGCTGGTGCATGTGGACGCCTCCGATCTCTTCATCGGCGCGCTGGAAGGCGAGACCGATCCCGAAAAGAAGCGCAAGACCATTGGCCGCCTGTTCATCGAGGTGTTCGAGGCGGAAGCCAAGAAGATTGGCGGCGCGGATTTCCTGGCGCAGGGCACGCTTTATCCTGATGTGATCGAGTCCGTCTCCTTCACTGGCGGTCCCTCGGTGACGATCAAGTCGCACCACAATGTCGGCGGCCTGCCGGAACGCATGAACATGAAGCTGGTCGAGCCCTTGCGCGAGCTCTTCAAGGACGAAGTGCGGGTGCTGGGCAAGGAACTCGGCCTGCCCGAGCATTTCATCGGCCGTCATCCTTTCCCCGGGCCGGGTCTCGCGATCCGCTGCCCCGGCGGCATCACCCGCGAGAAGCTCGAGATCCTGCGTGAGGCGGACGCGATCTATCTCGACGAGATCCGCAAGGCCGGTCTCTACGATGCCATCTGGCAGGCCTTCGCTGTGCTGCTGCCGGTGCAGACTGTTGGCGTCATGGGCGATGGTCGCACCTACGAATTCGTCTGTGCGCTGCGCGCCGTCACCTCGGTGGACGGCATGACGGCGGATTTCTATCACTACGACATGGAATTCCTCGGCCGCGCCGCCACCCGCATCATCAACGAGGTCAAGGGCATCAACCGCGTCGTCTACGACGTGACCTCGAAGCCTCCCGGCACGATCGAGTGGGAATGATTCAGGCTGTCGGCCGGGCGATGCCGAACTGGCGGTTCAGTTCTTCTGGCTGATATGGGTGTATCCTTGCGAATCGTTGGTGATGTTCAATCGGCTCGTACCGGTCTGGATCTCGTCGTCGATTGCAATGAGCCCTTGTTGCAGCATGAAAGCGACGCCTGCATCTCCGATGGGATTTTGGATCATGATTTTGCCGCCATTGACGGTCCCGTTCGATACGATCGTGAAAAGCTTTGGCCAGTAATCCTTATTGGGAATATCGAAGGGATTGTTTCCGGAATAGCCGTCAAACCGCATCCTGGCCGAGCCTGGGCCAAGCACGTAACCTGAGCCTTCGGCGGGGGGAGGGGTAGAGGAAGCGTCAAACTGGAAATGCGACACGGCCGATTCGCTTGCGGAGATCAGCGTCTCCTCGTCCATTTGCAGCGAAGCCGCGCTTATGCGAACCATCGAGGCTGCGGAAAAATTCAGCTTCGCCTTATAGGTGATAAGCCTGCTGCCTGCCGCCAGATCCAGTGCATACGCGCCGTTGGGCGATGATGCTGAAGATGTGCTGACGTCGATTTGTGTCCAGCCCAGCTGCATGACATTCCGAACGCGCGCAGACATCTTCGCCGCGTCCGTCAGGGTGATATGGGTGTCGCTGCCTTCAAGGACCAAACCTTCAGTGTCGAAAATTTCAAAAGAGCCATTCTGCGTGATGTTTATGGTGAGGGGCCATTCGAACAGGGCGCCTGCTGCGTTTTGGAGCCGGAATTGAGCTTGATTTTGTACGGTGAATTGCATCGTCGACTGGGGGTTTTGCGACATGTAGAGCGCGTGCTGCTGTGCTCCGTCGTAAACAAGGGTGCCATTCGCAATGTTGAAAATGGTCGGCGGAGTGGCCGTTGAAGTGGCGAGGCCTCCCCATTCCGTCTTACCGTCGCCAAAAGACGTCAGCAGCGTCAGTGTCCGTCCGGGAGCATCCATGGTGAATGATTTGCCCGGATCTTTGTTGAAGCTGGCTGCGGAGCCGGTCAAAGGCAGGTCGTTGTCCTCATTATAGGTCTGATCAGAATGCGGATCCCATTGAAAGGAAGCATCGGTCATGGCTGGCTCCGTCAAGGCTGTTTTCCAAGCTTGTTTCAAAGAGTAACAGGTCGCGCTATCGGCGCTACGCGATTGGGTTTTCTTGGTGCATTGAACGTGAAACCGCTGTCCGATAGGTATGCAGCATCGCACGGCGCTGAAGGGAACGGTTGAATGGCGGCTGATATTTCGCAAACGCCTGCGGGCCGGTCCGTTCCCGCTGGCATCTGGGTGCTGGGCTTTGTTTCGCTGCTGATGGATGTCTCCTCCGAGATGATCCACGCCCTGCTGCCGGTCTATATGGTGACGGTGCTCGGCACCTCGACCCTCGCCGTGGGCATCATCGAAGGCATTGCCGAAGCGACCGCCTCGATCGTCAAGGTCTTCTCCGGCGCGTTGAGCGATTGGCTGGGAAAACGCAAGCTGCTCGCCGCATTGGGCTATGGGCTCGCAGCGTTTACAAAACCGGTCTTTCCGTTGGCGCCCAGTCGATCGGCTTGCCTGTGATGCTGATCCCCGCCGTGCTGGTCGTTATGAACATCGCCTATTCATTGTCGGCTTATCCCGTCGGCATTCTCTCCGACAGCCTGGGCCGCAAGATGCTGCTTGTTTTCGGCCTTATCCTGCTGCTCGCAGCCGATATCGTGCTCGCCTTTGCATCCGGCCTGGCAGCCGTCATGATCGGCGTCACGCTCTGGAGCCTGCATATGGGCTTTACCCAGGGGCTGCTCTCCGCCCTGATCGCCGATGCGGCTCCGCCCGAGCTGCGCGGCACGGCCTTCGGTCTCTTCAACCTCGTCGCCGGCGTTGCGCTTCTCCTGGCCAGCATTATTGCTGGCGCCTTTTGGGATATCGTCGGGCCGCAGGGCACGTTCCTGGCCGGCGCTTCATTTGCCGTCCTGACGCTGATCGGCCTCGTCCTTATCCGTCATCGCCTGGAGGGCGGTGAGGTGCTGGACGCCAAATAGAGGGGGTGCGGTCTCAGCGGTGTCCCGCGGCTCAGGTCGGCTTCTTGATGAAATCGATGAACGCCCGGAGTGGCGCAGGCACGAGGCGCCGTCCGGGATAATAGAGGAACGGTCCGGAGAAGCGCTGCCACCAGGGTTCCAGCACCGGTTCGAGAGCGCCGCTGTCGAAATGCGGACGCAGCCAGTCCTCGAACAGCCCGACGATGCCGAGACCCGCGAGTGCCGCGTCGACAGCAAGGTTGCTCGCCTCGCCGGCCTGCACGATCAGCGGCCCCTTGGGTTCGATCAGGATCGTCTCGTCCTCGCGCTCAAACTCCCAGGGTGCCATTGTGCCGCTCGGAAAGCGGGCGCGCAGGCAGGCGTGTCCCAAGAGGTCTCGCGGGTGCTCGGGCCGTCCACGCGCATCGAGATAGGCGGGGGAGGCGGCGGTGGCGTAGCGTTGCAAGCGTGGGCCGATCGGCACCGCGATCATGTCCTGCTCCAGCCGTTCCTCATAGCGGATGCCGGCATCGCATCCCGCGGCAAGCACGTCGACGAAGCTCTCTTCGGTGATCACCTCCAGCCGGATATCGGGATAGGCGGCTAGGAACGGCGGTACGATATCGGGCAGCACCAGCCGCGCTGCACTCACCGGCACATTGAGGCGCAACACGCCCGCCGGTTTGTCGCGGTAACGGTTGACTACGTCGAGTGCGGCTTCCATCTCGGTCAGGGCCGGCCCGAGCCGCTCCATCAGCCCTTGACCCGCTTCGGTCAGGACAACGCTGCGTGTCGTCCGGTTGAAGAGCCTGACGCCAAGCTGCGCCTCCAGCCGGCGCACCGCCTCGGAGAGGCCCGAGGCGCTCATGCCGCTCGCCCGCGCTCCGTCGCGAAAGCCGCCGGCCCGCGCCACTGCGACGAAAGCGTTGAGATCACCGAGATCGACTTTCATTGTCCGCTTTTCCGTACAGCCTGTCCAGTTTGTACTGGATTATCGCGAGGGTGGACAATGCATATTTCTGTCGCATCACGAAAGGAGACAGATCATGTCCAATATCGAGCTATCAGATACCTTCACCCTCGGCGACCGCACCGTGAAGCGGCTCGGCTATGGCGCCATGCAGCTTGCGGGCCCCGGCGTATTCGGCCCGCCCAGGGATCGCGATGCCGCCCTGGCGGTGCTGCGCGAGGCGGTGGAGAGCGGCGTCAATCATATCGACACCAGCGATTTCTATGGACCCCACGTCACCAATCAGCTGATCCGCGAAGCACTCCATCCCTATCCCGACGATCTCGTCATCGTCACCAAGATCGGTGCTCGGCGGGGGCAGGATGCCTCCTGGTTGCCGGCCTTCTCGTCCGAGGAGCTCGCTCAGGCCGTTCACGACAATCTGCACAATCTTGGCCTGAATGTGCTGGATGTCGTCAATTTGCGCATCATGTTCGATCCGCACGGCCCGGCCGAAGGCTCGATAGAGGCGCCGCTCACCATTCTGGCCGAACTCCAGCGGCAAGGATTGGTGCGCCATATCGGCCTGAGCAACGTCACGCCGGCACAGGTTGCGGAAGGGCGGCGGATCTGCGACATCGTCTGCGTCCAGAACCAGTATAATCTGGTGCACCGGGCCGATGATGCGCTGATCGATGATCTAGCCCGAGACGGCATCGCCTATGTGCCGTTCTTCCCGCTCGGCGGCTTCACGCCGCTGCAGTCCTCCACCCTGTCGGATGTGGCCCGGCGCCTCGGCGCAACGCCCATGCAGGTGGCGCTTGCCTGGCTCTTGCGCCGCGCGCCGAACATCCTGCTGATCCCCGGCACTTCGTCCGTTGCGCATCTGAAGGAAAATCTCGCTTCGGCCGAACTCGATCTGCCGGACGATGCGCTCGAAGAGCTGGACGGGCTGGGGCGCTCCGCTTAACGCATCCAGAAGCTCGGCAGCAACACCACATAGAAGGTCACGAGCTCGAGCCGTCCGAGCACCATGGCGAGCATGATTAACCATTTTGCCGTCTCGGGAATGGCGGCAAAATTCGTGCCCGGTCCGACGACGGGGCCGAGGCCCGGACCGGCATTGGCCATGCCCTGCGCCACCGCCGAAGTGGCGGAAAGGAAATCGAGCCCGGTGGCCATCACCAGCAGGGACAGGACGAGAAGCGTCATCAGGTACAGGAAGAAGAAGTTCCGCACGGCGCTGATCGCATCGTCGCTCACGGCCTTCTCCTGATAGCGCATGCTGACGACGACATTGGGGTGGAGCATTCTGCGCAGGCCCGCCACCGATCCGGAAAACAGGAGCTGCCAGCGGAAGATCTTGATCGCGCCGGCGGTGGAGCCGGCGCAGCCGCCGACGAGATAGAGCATAAAGAACAGGCCGATAGCGAAGCTTCCCCAAGTCGAGAAATCCGTTGTGGCAAAACCCGTATCGGTGATGATCGAGGTCACGTTGAAGGCCGAGAGCCGCAGGGCCTCTTGCGGGGTCATTCCTTGCGAAATGTTCCACGCGGTGCAAAGGGAGATGGCAAGCGACAGAATGAGCAGGAAAGCGCCGATCTGCTGATCGACGACGCGATTGCGTCCGCGCTGCGTTAGAAACACCGCATAGAAGGCGAGCGGCAGAGCGCCGGCGACCATGAACACTTCCGTGACGAGCTCGATCGGCAGCGAATTGTAAAAGCCGATCGACGCGTCCTTGATGGAAAATCCGCCGGTCGCAATCGTGGTCATGGCATGGTTGATCGCATCGAAGACCGGCATGCCGGCGAAAATGAGCGCTATGGCGCAGGCGAGCGTCAGCGAGACATAGACCGCCGCAATGGCCTGGGCGAGCTGGCGCACCTTCGGAAACGGCTTTTCGGATACGTCGGATGATTCGGAGCGGAAGAACTGCATGCCGCCGACGCTGAGCGCAGGCAGTACGCTGAGCGCCATGACGATGATCCCGACGCCGCCGATCCACTGCAGGAGCGAGCGCCACAGCAGTAGTCCCTGGGGCATGTCGTCAAGCCCGGTCAGCACGGTCGCCCCGGTCGTCGTCAGCGCCGAAACCGACTCGAAAAGCGCATCCGTGAAGCTGATATCGAGCGACCCGTAAAGCGGTATGGCGCCGCACATGCTGACCGAAAGCCATGCCGAGACGGTGACGAGATAGCCCGTCCGCCGGTCCGGCAGGCGGAAATCCGGCCGCCGGAATGCCGCCACCAGCAAGGCAGCAACCCCGCCGACGACTGCCGCGCTGGTGAGGAAATTGACGGCATCGTCGCCACCGCTGGCGGATACGATGTCGACGATCGCGGGAACAAGCATTGCCGCGCCAACCGGCAGAAGGAACAGACCGTTCAGGAACAGGACGAAGTAAGCTCGCTCCTTCGTCATGATGCCGCCTCCGGGTTGCTGGGAAAATTGAGATCGATGGGCAGTGGAAGGTCATCCCGCATTAGCGCGCTTTATAGCGGACGGCGTGAAATCGGCAATGGTGTTATTTACGATAGGCAACAAGGCTTAAACCTGCCGTCGTGGATTGTAAGGGCTTGACGGGTTGACGTCGATATCGACGTCTTCCACGCAGGCCTGCGCCTGCCGGTGGCTGGATCCCGCATGCCAGGGGCCGTCGCGCAGTTGAATATGGCTCACTTTGGCAAGCCGGAAGCATTTCCACTGACCTTCGGGCGGAAGGCCGCTCCTGCTCTTACCGGCAAACTGATAGACCAGCGCCATCTCCTCACCCTTGCTGTGGCCCAGGATGATCGGGCAGATCGCCCGTTTGTAGCCATCATAGGTACAGTGGATCTGCTTGCGCTCCTTCATCGCCTGGGCGAACAGCGTATAGGCTTGGCTCGGCACCATATTTCTCATCCTTTCGACCTCAGCAGATATGGCAATCCGACGTGAAGTCGATAGCTGGGCCGGCTGGTCAGGCTTGCGCGGCTCTTGCGCTGTGTTCACTATATGTTCTATTATCTTGGCCCTTGAGCGAGAGGGGGGCATGCAGGTGTAAGGTGTCCCATGCAAGGCGCGTTTGAGTTTTTAGAGGTTTTACCGCCCCGGCCAAAACGGCCTGAGCGGCTGTTCTTCGGCCTGTTTCCGGATTTCGAAACATCCATTTACACACGGCAGTTCGCAGAGCAGCTCGTTTGGAAAAATCATTTGAAGGGGTATCTACTTCAGCCGAACCGTCTTCATATGACGCTGCATCATCTTGGGGATTTTACGCGCCTGCGGGAAAAGTTCATTTATGCGGCAGGGCTGGCTGCAAAAGCTGTTTCGATGAGCCCGTTCGAGATCACTTGCCGGCGCATCATGAGCTTCGAGGGAGCTCCGCCTGCTGCCGGCAGACAGCGCAGACACCCGCTGGTCCTGGTGGGCGAGAGCGATCCGCTGTTGGAGCTTCATAGAATCCTTGGTGCCGCCATGCGGAAGAATGGTTTGCGGGCAGCCGAGAATTTCGTGCCCCATGTAACATTGTTCTACGGCTCAAAGCCGGTTCCTTTGCAGCCAACCGAGCCGATCCGCTTCGCCGTCAATGAATTTGCACTGGTTCACAGCAAACTGTGGCTTACGGAATATCACGTCATCAAGCGCTGGCCGCTGCAGGGTTGATCCGTCGCCCCGGTTTAAGGCCGGGGCGACGCCTCTTGTTTTATCGATACCATAGCGTCGGCAGATAGAGCGTCAGCGCCGGGATCGTGGAAACCAGCACCAGCACGAGGATCAGCGGGATCAGGAACGGCAGCACCGCCATCACCGTGCGGTCGAAGGAGAGCTTGCCAACGCGTGACAGCACGAACAGCACCATGCCGACCGGTGGGGTGAGGAGGCCGATCATCAGATTGAGCACCATGACGATGCCGAACTGCACCGGGTCGATGCCGACCTGGTTGACCACGGGCATGAGGATCGGCACCAGGATCGAGATCGCCGCAATCGTCTCCATGAAACTGCCGATGACCAGCAGGATGATGTTGATGATCAGGAGCAGGAGTAGCGGGTTCTCGGTGATCGACAGAAGCGCCGTGGCGACATGTTCCGTCACGCGCGTCGTCGTCAGCACCCAGCCGAACAGCGAGGCGGCGCCGACGATGATCAGCACGCTTGCCGTGGTCTCGATGGTTTCGAGCGTGATGCGGTAGAACTGCTTCAGGTTCAGCGAACGGTAGAGGAAGATGCCGAGGATCAGCGCCCAGGCGCAGGCTGCGACCGCTGCTTCCGTGGGCGTGAAGGCGCCCGAGGTCATGCCGCCGATGATGATGACGGGCGTCAGCAATGCCGGTACCGCACGTAGGAAGGAGGTGCCGAGCATGCGCCAGTTGAACGCCTGGTCGCGGCCGACGCCGTTGCGGCGCGCATACCAGCTGACATAGATCATCAGCGCCAGCGCCACCACCAGGCCTGGAATGATCCCGCCCGCGAAGAGCTGCCCGATCGACACATTGGCCATCACGCCGAACACCACCATCGGCAGCGAAGGCGGAATGATCGGTCCGATGGTGGAGGACGCCGCGGTGACCCCGACCGAGAATTCGTGATCATAGCCATGGTCGCGCATCGCCTTGATCTCGATATTGCCGAGACCGCCGGCGTCCGCCACCGCCGTGCCGGACATGCCGGCGAAGATGATCGAGCCGACGACGTTGACATGGCCGAGGCCGCCGCGCAGCCAGCCGACCGCGGCGGCAGCGAACTCGAAGATGCGGTTGGTGATCCCCGCCGTATTCATCAGATTGCCGGCGAGGATGAAGAACGGCACGGCGAGCAGCGGGAAGGAATCGACGCCGCCCGCCATGCGGTGCAGCACCACGAAATCCGGGATGTTGGAGAGGAACGCCGTATAGACCAGCGAAGCGCCGCCAAGCGCGACGAAGATCGGCGCGCCGATCAGGAGCAGGGCAAAAAGGGCCAGGAAAAGTAGGAGCATCGTTTCGTCCGGCTTCAATCGATGGGGAGTTCGGGGTGGGATGGGGCAGGGCGCCAGCCGCGCCGCATATCGGCGATGAAGCGCTGCACGGCGCGCCACAACATCAGGAAGCAGCCGAGGGCGACGCCGCCATAGACGATGCTCATCGGCCAGGGAAACACCGTCATGGTCTGGATCTGCATCCGCTGGGTGATCGAGATCGAAAACCAGCACAGAAGCCCGACGAAGCCGACGACAAGGAAATCGATCGTGAAATTGAGAATGGGGATGAACCGTGCGGGCAGGAACATATGCGCCACCTCGACGGAGATATGCGTGCCGCGCCGCATCGCGATCGCCGCGCCGATGAAGGTGATCCACATCAGCAGGTAGCGCGCGATCTCCTCCGTCCAGGCGAACGAGTCATTGAGGATATACCGGGTGAAGAACTGCAGGAACACGATTACCGCCATGCCCCAGAAGATCGCAAAGGCCAGCCAGTCCTCCGGGTGATGGTCGATCACGGGATCGGGCTCCTCCGGCACGACGAACTGCGCTCCGGCACCGTGCTTGTCGTCAGTCATTTCCGATAATCCTTGATGAGAGGCATCCGGCCGCAATGATGCGGCCGGCGGTGGAAAGCCGCTTCCTTCGGGCTACAGCGCCTGCAGCGCGTCATACTGCTCCTTGGTCCAGACCGCGCCGGAATCCGGATCGTTGTGCAGCGGCTGCGCGGCTTGGATGAACGGCCCGCGATCGACCTCGACCACCGTTTTGCCCAACTCGCGGAACTTGTCGGCAAGCTCCTGCTCCTGCGTGCGGATCTGATCGGTGCAGCGCGCCGCCGCCTCCTTCAGCACATCCGTGAAGATCTGCTTGTCCTCGTCGCTCATGCCGCTCCAGACATGCCCGCCGACGATGCTGACGAGCGATTCTGTGATATGGCCGGTCAGCATGATATGGCTCTGCACTTCGTAGAATTTCTTGGCCATGATGGTGGGCAGCGGGTTCTCCTGGCCGTCGACGGTGCCTTGCTGCAGGGCGAGGTAGACTTCGGCGAAGGCGATCGGCGTGGCGTTGGCGCCCACCGATTTGGTGAACATCTGGAACAGCGGCGCCGGCGGCACGCGCAGCTTCATGCCCTTCATGTCCTCCGGCTTCGTGATCTCCTTGTTGGCGGTCACGTGGCGCTGGCCGTAATAGGTGAGCGAGACGACGTGATGGCCCGTCTTGTCGTCATAGCCCTTGGCCAGTTCCTGGAAGAGCGGGGAATCGCGATAGGCCTTCCAATGATCGAAATCGCGCAGGATGAAGGGCGCATTGGTCATCGACAGCGGCCCGTAGATGGAGCCGGCGAAGGCCACGCCTGTATAGATCATGTCGACGGTGCCGAGCGTCAGCGCCTCGTTGATCTGGTTCTCATTGCCGAGCTGCGAGGCCGGAAAGACCTCGATCTTGTATCGGCCGTCCGTCCGCTTGGCGATCTCCTCGCCGGCCCACAGGGCCTGGGTGTGATAGGGTTCGCCCGTCTCGTAGACATGCGCCCATTTCAATACGGTCTCGGCCGATGACGGACCGGCGGCGAACGCCGCCACCGCCGCGATGGCGGCGAAAGTGAATTTCAGGATGCTTTTGGTCATGACAGTCTCCTCCCTGTGTTGGACCGGCCCGGCTCCCACCGGGCATCTGTTGCCTACCCCGTTGCCTCCCGCCATCCGTCGAATTCCCCTTCGTCGGCGAAATAATCGGGGTAGTTTTTCATGATCGTGGCCATATCGAGCCGCAACTGATCGATATGGGCGGCCATTGCCGCGGCTGCGGCGTCGGCGTCCCGCGCTTCTATGCCCGCCAGAATGGCCTCGTGATCGCTCTGCACACGCGCCATTCGCCCCTCCTGCGGCAAAGTCAGGCGGCGATAGCGGTCGAGCTGCGTCTTGACCTGCTGGACGAGCGACCAGATGCCGGGATAACCCGCCACGCGGGCTATCTCAGCGTGGAAAGCCTCGTCGGCGGTATGAAACGCCTCCTCGTCGCCACGCTCGGCGGCTTCGGTCTGGCGCTGGATCAACATGCGCAGGCTCATGAGATCGCTGACGCTGGCGCGCTCGGCGGCGGCGCGGGTGGTGATATCTTCAAGCGATTTGCGCACCAGGATCGCTTCGGGCAGCCGATGCGTGGGAATGGGCGTGACCCTGGTGCCGGATTTCGGGATGATCTCGACCAGCCCTTCATCGGAAAGCCGCAGAAGCGCTTCTCGCACAGGCGTGCGTCCGATGCCGTAGGCCGCCGACAGCTCCTTTTCCGAAACAACCGTGCCGGGTTTCAGGATCAGTGCAAGGATGTCGTCACGCAGCCGCTTGTGCACGGCGGTCGCGATCTTCTGGGCATTGCCCGAGAACCAGGCATTCCGGCGGCCGGCGAGTCCGAACTCGCCCCTGGCCTTCGCAGACCCGGCGTGCTGTTCATCCTGTGGGCGATCTTCCGGCACGTCGTTCCCTGACATATCTGATATATAAGTTCTATAACAAGAATTGATACCAGCCCGCAAGCACAGGCCGGCATGTTGTGGAAACAATTGTTCTGCTGGTTGGGAAGGCAGGGCCTTGATCGCCGGCCCCACCCCTCGGCCGGTGCGGTATGTGTTTAGCGATATGCTTTCCGGCGATCCGGCGGTATAATGTTGAAGACAGCGGAATGCGTGCCAAGATCGGTGACGCGCTGTCGGAAAGCCGGTCGAACGCTTATCCGCCGGCCGGCCAGAACTGCCTCGATCCGCAAGTGTGCCGTGCACGCTTCATTCGTGGAGGTTGTTATGGAAAACAGAAAAACACAGGACTGGATCAATCTGCTCCTGGCAATCTGCCTGTTCGTTTCCCCATGGGTGATCGGCTTTTCCGCCGAAACGGTCCCAGCCTGGAATGCCTGGATAGTGGCCGTTATTCTCGGCGGCCTGGCGATCGCCACCCTTTCGGCATTTGCCGAATGGGAGGAATGGGCAAATCTCGTCCTCGGCCTCTGGCTGATCGTATCGCCCTGGGTGCTCGCATTCACGGGCAATGCCGGTGCGACATGGACCCATCTGATCCTTGGCGTAATCGCTGCGGTGATGTCGGCCTGGGCGGTCTGGGACTACAGGCATAACCCGCACGTCCATGCCTGAGCCATCAGGCAGTGAAGATGAGCCCGCCGCGCCAGCGACGGGCTCTTTGCTTGAATCGTTACATGAAGTAATTGAATCTATACATGAAGAATTGTCTCAATATTGCTTTCCAATATTGTTTAAAAGCAAATAATTATACCTGTTTATTGATTCAATATTAGAAGTGTTCAGTCTGTATGTTTAAAACCCGCCGGCCGCTTCTGAGCACCCGGCAGGTTTATGCTTGGTCGTACGTCAAGGGCGGGAGTCCGGTTTTGCCGAGATCCCTTCTCATGCTTCTAACGGAACAGATACTTGACGAGTGCGGCGACGCCGAGGACAAGCACCAGCACGAAAAGCAGCCAGACCAGCCCCATCCCCCACATCATCATTCCGCTCATACCATCCATCATTGGACTGCTCCTACTCCTTGGCGTAGACGCCGCCCAATTCACCCGGCTTCCGGATTTCCATGACCTCGAAGGGCGCTTCCTTCGTGCCGCCCATTCCGGGCGAGCCCGCGGGCATGCCGGGCAAGGTGATACCCTTGATATCAGGCCGTTCCGTCAGCAGCTTGTTGATAGCGCCGACCGGCACATGGCCGCTGACGAAATAACCATCAATGAAGGCTATGTGGCATCCCTCCGCGCCTTCCGGAATGCCCGCCTTGCGGCTCATTTCCGCGACGTCGTCGGTGGGCTTCACGGTGACGTTGAAACCGTTTTCCTTGAGATAATCGGCATGGCCCGTGCAGCAGCCGCAATACGGGTCCTTGTAGAGCGTGACATCCTTTTCACCGGCCATGGCCGGAGCGCTGCTCAGGATGAACGAGGCGAGGGCAAAAGTTTTCGCGAAATTGGACATATTCGTTTCCTCTGAATTCTGATCTTGGGCGGCGCATGACCTCCGCCATGCCGCGATCCCGTATCGGTGGCTTTCATGGAATATGGTAGCCGAAGCCCGCGGGGCAGACCCTGCCGGCGTCAGCGCGTGATGCTGCTTCGCGGAGGGGCGAGATCAGGCGGACTGGCATCGCCGTCCGTCTCTATCAGCAGGAAATCCGCTCGATCGCTCGCGAGAACAGGAAGTCGAATCCCTGCCGCTGCTGTAATCCCGGCGAAAGGCATGAGACAGCCTTGTTCGCATACCGGCGCTTTGCCGTGGTCCTTTGGACAGCCTTCGCAATCCACCATATCCATCTTGGCCATCACCGCGGCGGACATGGTTGCCGACATGCCCGCCGTCTGCGCTGCATGCGCGATGGTGCCCGTGGCGAACATGGCGAGAAGCAGGATTGCGAAAATGCGAACAAGGCGGCCCATGATGCTATGCTACGCCGTTCTCGCGCGCTGTCCAGTTGAAACAAGCCTCAGACGACGAACCGGTCCCAGGCCCCGTAATGCTCGTTGCTGCGCGCGCCGCGCGGCAGGCTGAGCGCGATGATGAGGAGACCGGCGACGACGTCGTTCAGGATCGCCCCGGCCGCCGCTCCTGCGAGCAGCCACGGCGCGACGATAAGCCAGAGACCGAAGAGCACATTGATGAAGCGCAAAGGCCGTCCCACCTCGGCCATGGCGCAGACGGCAACGGTGATGATCATCGCACCCGTCAGATGGTCGCTGTCGGCGATTGCGCCTTCCGTGTCGAAGATCAGACGCGAGAACATCAGCCAGGCGCCGATAACGCAGCTTGCAAGGAGCGGCCATGGCAGTGTGACCCCGCGCACCGCGGCGATCGCCTGGCTTTTGACGGGAGCGGCGAAGCCGGGGTCCTTTTCGTCCTTGCCGCCGGAGGGCTCCGCGCCACCCATGAAGAATGTCCGCCAGAAGGGCTGTCCCGCCCGATGGCTGCGGAGCATGTACTGGCCCATCGCCACCACCTCGTCGAGCGTCAGCGGGATCATGATCAGCATGGCGAAGGCGGCGATCAGGCAGAGCGTGCAATAGGTGCCGATCATGATCGGCTGGATGATGATGAAGAAGATCGAGACGCCGCCGAGCGGCACCACCAGGATGAAGAAGAAGGTCACCATCCACGGCATGGTGCGCCAGCGTGAGGCTGTGCCCATCGCCCCCATCAGCGCCTCTATCATGTAGCTGGTGGCGCCCAGCCCGGCATCGGGAATGGGCCAGGCGCGGGAAACGTCAGAGGTGATGATGAATTCCGTGCCGTTCTTCGCCGCATCACCGGAGAAGAATGGCTCCCATATGCCGTCGATCTGGCCCATCTGGTAAGCCGTGAGATAACGCGCGATCAGGAAGCCGAAGAAGCCGAGCGCGATGATCGGCAGGCGCTGCAGCCAGCTCGACGGCGAATAGCTCCAGCCCGGTGGCACCGTGCTTTCGTCCATCATGCCTTCGTGGCTCATGCCCGGCATCATCGGCACCAGCACGGAGAAGGCGATGGCGAGCGCGCCGACGATGGTGTCGTTGGCATAGGCGGCGGCACTCGGTGTCCAGAAGATGAGCGGCGCGAACAGGAGCCACAGGCCGACCACCGTCGTGCCCCACTGCACGGGCGCAAAGCGCGGCGACAGCGCGAGCGCGCCGAAGAGCATCAGGAGAAGGCCGCAGACGATATCGTTCCAGCCGGTAAGCGCATTGCGCAGGGCCGGCTCCCAGAGCGAACGCTCCAGGGTGAGGTCGCGCACCATCGCCGCGCCCGCCGGGTCGAACAGGGCGAACTGCAACGGGCTGGTGAGAAGCCATGCGCCGAGGGCGATCACCAGACAATGCGTCCACAGCATATGCCCGTGCATCGCTTTCATATCCGTCATATGCCCGGATTTCATCTTCTCCTGCCGGGCCTGAAGGCCTGCCGCCCTGGCGCGGGCCTTGCCGCCCCGCCCGGCCACCTTGGCCGCATTGAGCTTGTTGATGCGGTACCAGCCGGATGGATCGGCCTTCAGCGCCCTGATCATTTCAGGCAGGGCGGCGCGCAGCGAATGTTTGGGTTTCCAGCCGAGCAGCGTACGCGCCCGTGAGATATCGAGGTCGTAATGGTCGTCGGCGATGTCGACCATCCAGGGGCGAATGAAGGTGTCCTCGCCCAGAATATCCGTCTGCACCCAGGCGCCGGCCTTGGCGAGCGGCTTCGGCACCTCCCAGGTCTGCCATTCCTCGCCATGGATGAGGCGGCCGATCTCGCGTTGCAATTCGCCATAGCCGATCGCCTCCGGCTCGCCGAGCAGCAGCGGCAATTCCGTCGGCAGGTCCTTTCTTTGCCGCACGAGCTTCAAGACGGCGTCGGCAAGGTCATCGAGATGCAGATAGGACTGCCCGGTCCGCAGGTCGCCGGGATAGACGCGGGCCGTCGGATCGCGCTCATAGATGCGCGATATCTGGTTGGCGAGGAACACGTTGCTTCCCCGGTCGTCGTAAACGCCGGCGGGGCGCAGATAGACGACCGGTATAGAGCCTCGCTGTTCATGGATCGCCTGTTCCGTCACGATCTTCGAATTGCGATAGGGAAGTTGCGGCTCAAGCGGCGTATTCTCGTTGATCTTTTCGCCGGGTCCGGTGGCGCGATGCGCCAGCATTGAGCTTGCGAAGACGAATTGCTCCACCTCGAAATCCTGAAGCACGCTGAGCAGCCTTTCGGTGCCGCGCAGGGTAATCTCTTCATATTTCGGGTTCGGCTCCCCCGTGAGGTCGAAATAGGCGGCGAGATGGATGACGGAGGCGATGCGGCGGCCATGCCGCTTGCCGATGCGCTCCAGAGCGTCACGGATGTTTTTCTCGGATGTGAGGTCGATCTTCTCGAATTCGGCTGAAGGCGGCAGTTCCCCCGGCTTCTGCAGGTCGAGGCCGACGACGTTGTAAGCCGCGGCAAGCTTCCCGACCAGGGCGCGCCCGATAAAGCCGCTGCCGCCGGTGACGAGAACCGTTTCCCTGCCATTGCTCATGCCGTTCCCCGCATGATTGCCGATGTCCCTCGACGGAACATCCGGCAGGCGATTTCGTTCCCGTACCGGGCTTATTGGCAGCGACGTGCTAGCCGCCCTGCGGCCCCGGCCCCTTCCGAACCGCTTCCAGCCAGTAATCGTGGTCCTCGTAAACGGTCGGATCTTCTATTCCGGCGAGGTGGAAAGCCTCGCGCCGTTCGACGCATGTGCCACAGCGCCCGCAATGGCGCTCGCCGCCCTTGTAGCAGGACCAGGTCTCGGCAAAGGGCGTGCCGTGCTTTGCCCCGTCGGTGACGATGTCGGCCTTAGAGATGTTCACGTAAGGCGCAAGGAGCTTGATATCGGCATAACCGTCCAGCGCGTGCTGCTGCATGGTCTGGAACGCATCGATGAAACCGGGGCGGCAGTCGGGATAGATGAAATGGTCGCCGCCATGAACGGCGACCGCCACCGCATCGGCATTTTCCGCCGCAGCGACACCGAAGGCGATCGCCAGCATGATCGCATTGCGGTTCGGCACCACGGTGATGCGCATCGTCTCCTCGGCATAGTGCCCGTCGGGCACGTCGACATTATCGGTGAGTGCGGAGCCGGACAGGGCGCGGCCGATTGCGCCGATATCGATAATCCGGTGCGGCACCTTCAGCCGCTTCGCGCAGGCCGCGGCAAAGTCCAGTTCCTTCTTGTGCCTTTGCCCATAGTCGAACGACAGGAGGCCGACGAGTTCATGCTCCGCCGCGACCTTGTGGGCGAGCGAGACGGAATCCAGTCCGCCGGAGCAGATGACGAGGGTCTTCATGGCTGTGTCCTTGTTTTGTCCGGGTAGGCTGCGACCGGTTTCGGTGAGGGCTCATTACAGCAAAGGCGGCGGATTGTGAATGGCGAACCGGCGCGGGAACACTTGCTGCCGCAAAAGGTTCTGGAAGGAAAAGGAGCAGCATCAAAGATGTTGATCGAAAGGCTGAGGAGACGAAGATGACGGCGGCTGTTGCAGGCGTGGACGAGAAGAGCGAGATCCGCAGGCGCATTGAGGAGCTTGGGCCCTGGTTCCACAATATGCGCATAGGCGGCATCGAGACTGCGCCCGATCACTTCCTCGGCAATTACCCCGCTTGCAAATGGCAGACCTTCGCCGAAGTGCTGCCGAAGGACCTGACGGACAGGACGGTGCTCGACATCGGCTGCAATGCCGGCTTCTACTCGCTGGAGATGAAGCGGCGCAATGCCGCCCATGTCGTCGGTATCGACCATGACCCGCATTATCTGCGCCAGGCCGCTTTCGCCGCCGAGCAGGAGGGCATCGACCTCGAACTGCACCGCATGTCCGTCTATGACGTGGCGAAGCTCAAGCGGAAATTCGATCTCGTGATCTTCACCGGCGTCCTCTATCACCTGCGCCACCCGCTTCTGGCGCTCGACATGATCTATGAACATGTCGCCGGCGATCTGCTCCTGTTCCAGAGTATGCAGCGCGGGAGCAACGATATTCCAGTTCTCGAACGCGATTATCCCTTCGAGAATGAAGACGTCTTCGACCGATATGCCTATCCCAAGCTCCATTTTGTCGAGGATCACTATTGCGGCGATCCCACCAACTGGTTCATCCCCAACCGTGCGGCGGTGGAAGCGATGCTCCGAAGCGCCGGCTTCGCTATCAAAGCGCATCCCGAGCGCGAGGTTTACCTCTGCCGCAGGGCCGAGCGACCGGAAAGTGTCGAGCCTCCGCCTTGCGGGTAGGGCATGTTCAGGCTGAAGCCTGCAGCTGTTTCGCCATCTGCTCATAGACGCGGAAATATCGCCCGGTCATCTTCTCCAGCGAAAAACGCTCCGCTGCCGCGGCCTTGCAGATGGCTGGATCGAGCGTCTCGGCGGCGGCGATCGCCTCCGCCATCTCCCGCGCGTCATGGACGATGAAGCCGGTCCGGCCATGCTCGATGACCGAGGGCAGCGCGCCATTGGCAAAGGCGATAACAGGCGTGCCGCAGGCGAGGGCCTCGATCGCTGTCAGCGAGCTGGTTTCGGCGACGAGACTCGGGATCAACGCGCAGCGCGCCGATGCGAGCAGCCGGCGCTTGGCGTGAAAGCCGAGCGGGCCGAGGAAACGGCGTCTCTTGTCGAGCAGTGGTGCGACGCTCTCCTCGAAATAGCGCCGATGCGCTTCGTAAGCGAACACCTGGCCGCCGATCAGCAGTGGTGCATCGGCCATATGGCAGGCTTCAAGCGCGATATGCACGCCCTTTTCCGGGCAGATGCGGCTCAGCATGATGGCATGCTCGCGCTTGCGCAGCGAGGTCTCGAACAGCGCGTGCGAAACGCCGTTGGGAACCGGCGCCAGCAACTGCGCGCCGGCCGGTCGCGTCGCGTGTTGCGCCTCCGATACGCAGTTGAGCCACAGATTGGCGCGCGGCCGGAAGATCCACGCGGGATACCAGTCGAGCGGCAGGTGCAGCGTCGCCAGCGTCGAAGCGTATTCGGGAATATAGGCGGGAAAATCGATGCCGTGCAGATGAACGATCGCGTCAGGCACGCGTCGCAATACCTCCCGGATTCTCGCGCGCCAGGCGGCCCAGACGCGCTCGCGGACCTGATCGTCCACCGTCTCCGCAAGTGTATCAACGGCGATGAGTTCGCCAGCGGTGAGCGATCCCCGGCAGGCGATCACGAGAGAGCGATGTCCATGTTCGACCAGCGCATGGTCCAGCGCCGAGAGCACCTGTTCGGCACCGCCCACCGCGTCGGGGCCGACCGGAGCAAACGGATAGGCGACACTGAGGACCGTCAGAACCATCGGGGAAGCCGGAGTTCCGGGCAGAGGAACCTTTCGCGGTCGGATTGCTTCTCCTGCCCGGCATGGAAGTTCATGCGAAATCTCGCAGGCGGCGCGCGCCGGTGCCGGCATAGCGTTCGATCATGTTGGCGCAGAACTCGGCGAATTCCTCCTTCACCAGCGGCGGACTGGTGTGATGGGGTTCGATGCCGCGATGTTCGGGCGTGAAGCAGAAGGTCAGCGTCACGTCGAAATCCTCGAGCGCTTCCATCTGCCGGTCGAACCAGGCGAGCGCATTGGGGCGGAAGCTGTCCGCCCAGGAAAGCCCGGTCCTGAGCGATTTCACGCCGAGCCGTTTCAGCCAGGCGACGCCCTCGTCGAGGCGCGGGTCCTCGAAATGGAACCACTGGCAGAGGCCGAGATCCGGGGTGTGGCGGGCGAACTCCCGGAGTGCCGGCTTTGGCGTACCGTCCTCGCGGATCAGCCCCATGTAGAAATGCCGATAATATGAGGAGCCCTCGGCCTCCTTGTGCCGCGTCGTCGCGCCCCATTCCTGCGGCAGGTCGAACAGGCTGTACCACTGGATGCGCTGGGCGCGTCCCTTCAGGAGTTCGGCGGTTCGCTTCAAGCCCCAGAGCTGCACCTCCTCGGCGCCGAAGGTCGAGACGCCGACTTCGCTGACCCAGACCGGCAAATCGGTCACGGCCTGGATTTCAGCCAGTTTTTTCGGCCAGTCGTGAATGGACCAGAGATTCCAGTCGAGCGGGAACCCGTGGACGGCGATCGCGTCCACATGATCGAGCACCCCGCGCCCCTGCATGTTCTGGATAAAGAGCGGATCGATCGGCGAAATGCCGCCGAGAACGGTGACGACATCGGGATTGGTGTCGCGAACGGCATCGGCGGCCACGATGGCCATATCGGCGAAGAGCGACCAGTCCGGATCGATCTCGATATCCCAATGGGACTTGTTGTTGGGCTCGTTCCATATCATCGCAGCTTCGATCATTCTCTCACCTCTGTTGTGTTTCAGTCCTTGATGCGGGATGAACGGGCCTGGTCATCCGTCTCGGGCCGAACAGCCGTCGTCCCGCCGGGGTGGCGACGGTCACGTTGGAGCCGTTCGCCAGTGCTGGATCGGTGTCGGGTTTGCGGAGCAGGTCGCCGGCGGCGCGATAGCCCTCCAGCGTGCCGACATCGACATAGCGCGCGCCGGCCCTGACGCCGACGGCCTCGCCGCCTTGCGCCAGATAGGCGTTGACGAGCGTTCCCATATATTCGTCGGCGCGCCGGCGCTCGATCCAGAGCTGCCTGAGGTCGTGCAGGATCCGCCCCGGCATCCGGAAGGCGCCCCACACCCAATGGGTGGAGGGGCGGGCGGCTTTCACCTGGATCTCGCGCACCCGGCCCGCTTCGTCCGTTTCAACCGCATCGAAGGCGGAGGGATTGTCGACGGGGAAGAGCAGGAAGGCCAGCTTGTCTTCAGGCAGCGCCAGAAACCCGTCCACCGGCAGCCAGATCGTGTCGGGCAGCCCGATAAGCACCTCTTCGTCCGGCGCAATCAGCGGCGCCACGCAGAAGATCGCGTCGCACAGGCCCGCCGGCTGCGGCTGCACGACATAGGCGACGGAGGCAGGTCCGTAGCCGCCGCCATAATATTCCATGATGTCGGATTTGCCCGGCGCGATTACGAAGCAGAGCTTGTCCGCACCACCGCGGATCATGCGCTCGCATAGATACTCGCTGACGGCGCAGGGCCGTTCGGAGCCGCCATCATGTCTGCTGCCGACAGGCAGGAGCTCCTTGGAGAATGCCAGCGGCTGGATCCGGCTGCCGGCGCCCGCGGCAGGAATGATGCCCCACATTGGTTCAACTCTCCTGCATCTGGAGTTCCGGTTTGCCACTTCTCGCGGATGAAATCTGATTGAGATAGGATTCCAGCTCCTCCGCGCGCCGGTCGGAAGTGTGCTCCGTGAGCACCCTTTCGCGGGCGCGGGCGGCGATACGCTTCAGCTCCGCGTCGTCGCGGCCGAGCGCGGCCAGCGTATCGGCAGTGCTTTGCGCCACCAGGATCTCGCTGCCCGGCTCGAAGAAATGGTCGAGCCCCCGCCACCGGTCCGAGAGGACAGGCACGCCGCAGGCTGCCGCCTCGAACAGCCGGCCGGAGGGGCACCAGCCCATCTCGGCCATGGCGCGCCGGGTAATGTTGAGCGTCAGCCGTGCTGACGAATAGAAGGGGGGATGTTCGTCCGGCGGCAGGTGGCGGACGAAGAAGATATTGTCGGCCCAGGGAAAATCTTCCGGATATTGCGCGCCCGCGATGACGAAACGCGCCTCCGGCCGCTGGCGGGCGGCGGCGACCAGCAGCTCCTCCAGCGCCTGCTGCCGGTCGGCGGCATAAGTGCCGATATAGGAGAGATCGGCGGCATAGTTCCTGCGCGCCGCCGTCGGCCGGTGCGTGGCGGGGTCTACATGGCCGAACAGCGCTTTCACCCGCCGGCCGCCCAGCCGCTCGCGCAATTCGCTCAGTGCGCCGCCGCCGGTATAGCTCAGCACCAGGTCGAAATCCCTGAGGCCCCGCGGCCCGATATAGGTGAGGCTCTCTCCCCGCTCGAGGGCCGAGAGCGTCATCGGCGTGTCGAGATCATAGAACACCTTCACCGGCCGTTGGGCCGATAGAGCAAGCTCGGAAGCCGCAATGCCGTCGGGGCAATAGGAGGTGACCATCGCGACGTCTGCGTCGCGCAGGTGCCGTTGCGCGGCCGGCAGAACCTCCTGCCAATCCTGGTAAAGGATGAGCTCGCCTTTTTCGATCGCGTAGAGATCGCGCGTGCCGGCATAATAGGGCGCGTCGTGCTCGAAGAAGGCGACTGTCCAGCCCCGCCGCGCCAGCGCCCGAACCATCCCGCGCCACAGCGTGGCGTGGCCGTTTCCCCAGGATGACGAGATCGTCAGGCCGAAGATCACCATTTTCACGGGACTGCCTCCTTCGGTTCCGGAAAGCGGTTCCCGTCGAGCGCCAGCATCGTCTCGTGCCTCTCGTCGATGAGAAGCGTGGCGACGGAAGCGGGAGCGATCTCGAAATCATGGATCGTCTGAAAGGATTTGCCGAGATAGCGGCAGATGCCCGCCTTGATAACGTCGCTGTGGCTGACGAGGCAGACCGAGCCGCTGGGGAACATCACGCTCAGCCGGTCGATCAAGCCGGTCAGCCGCGCGGCGGCATCGTTCATCGTCTCTCCGGCTGGCGTGCAGGTGGTCTCGCGCTCGGCGTTCCAGTGCCGCCAGTTCGGGTCTTCCTCCAGCGCATCGAATGTCTGGCCCGCCCAGCGCCCGAAATCGATCTCGTCCAACTCCTCCGCTATCCCGATTTCAAGTCCGGTAACCGACGCTATGCATTCGGCCGTTTCCCGCGCGCGCGGCTGCGGGCTGCTGTAGAGCGCATCGAGACCCATTGCGGCCATGCGGCTGGCCATCGCTTCGGCCTGGATGTGCCCCGTCTCGGAAAGATGTATTCCCGGCATGCGCCCGGTCAGGATTTTGCCGACATGCCCGTGATCGGCATGCCGCAACAGGTGGAACATGGTGCTCACTGTCGGACCCTGATCGGCTGGCCACCTTTGCCGGAAACGAAATCGAGGGTCCGCGCCCGCGCTTCCGCATCCGTGAACTGTTCGGGTGGCGACTTCATGAAATAGCTCGACGGCCCAACCAGTGCGCCGCCGATGCCGCGATCGAGCGCCAGTTTCGCGCAGCGCACCGCATCGATCACCACGCCCGCCGAATTGGGCGAATCCCAAACTTCGAGCTTCACTTCGGCATTGATGGGGACGCCGCCGAAGGCCGTGCCCTCCATGCGGATATAGGCCCATTTGCGGTCGGTCAGCCACGGCACGTGGTCGCTCGGGCCGACATGCACATTCTCCGCCGGCATTGGCACGCCAAGCTGGCTTGTCACGGACTGTGTCTTGGAGATTTTCTTCGATTCCAGCCGTTCCCGCTCCAGCATGTTCTGGAAATCGGTGTTTCCGCCGAAATTCAACTGATAGGTGCGGTCGAGCCTGATGCCCCTTTCCCGGAAGAGATTGGTGAGCACGCGGTGGACAATGGTCGCCCCCACCTGGCTCTTGATGTCGTCGCCGATCAGCGGCAGGCCGCGTTCCTCGAAGCGCTTGCGCCATTCCGGACGCGAGGCGATGAAGACGGGAATGCAGTTGACGAAGGCGCAGCCGGCTTCCAGCGCCCGCTCGGCATACCAGAGCGAGGCGCGCTCCGAGCCGACCGGCAGGTAGGAGACGAGGATGTCGGTGCGGCTGCGGCTGAGCACCTCCGTCACATCCGCCTCCGGCTCGTCGGATTCCTCGACCAGGTGCCGGACATATTGCCCGATGCCGTCGAGCGTCCTGCCGCGTTCGACCCTGACGCCGGTCGGGGCTACGTCGGCGAAGCGCATGGTGTTGTTGGGCGGCGCGAAGATCGCCTCCGAGACGTCGCGGCCGACCTTGGCCGCGCTGACGTCGAAGGCCGAGGAGATGACGATGTCGTCGACCTTGTAGCCGCCGAGTTCCGTGCTCATCAGGCCGGGCACCGGCTCGGGCGAATTGATCCCGCTATAGTGGCTGAGCCCTTGCACGAACGACGATGCGCAGTTGCCGACGCCGACGATTCCCACTCTCAAATTCGTATCCTGCATGCTCCACCTCCAGAGCAAGTCGAGGAAAAACCGAAGTGCTTTTCCCAGGAAAAGCCGGAACCGCTTTCCCATCGGACTTGCGTGAAAATCTCTCGCTGCCGAGGGCCGTGGCGCTCAAAAAGCGGCCGAAGCCATCAAGCAGCCTCCAAACCGCTGAACGGTCTCATTGTTCCTGAGTAGAAGGTTTGCCCTTTCGGCGGTTCACAGGGCGCGGGCGAAGGCTTTGGCTTCCAGGAGCGCGCGGCTCAGCCCGAAACGCGTGGCGATATCGTCCTCGATCGGCCGGCCGAACGTTCGCACGGCCCTGTTGAAGTCGCGGCGCCATCCGGCATAGGGTCCGTGATTTTCCGAATGGTTCTCGTCGGTATTGACGAGATAGCCGACCGGCACCGGTAGACGGACGATATCGACGCCCGCCTCCGCCGCCGTTTCAAGCCAGACATGATGGGAGCCCAATTCCCGATGCGGGTCGCGCCGCATCGCATCGAGGCTGTCCGGCTCGATCCTCGCGATGGTGCTCGACCCGCAGAGATGATGGAAATCACCGTCGAAAATGCGGGAGTCAGGCAGTTTGGCGGCGCATAAGGAGGTGAAATCGATTACAAATCCTTTGTCGATCACCCCACCGACCTGGCCCGGGCCGATCAGCCGGCGCGCCGTCTCCACCAGGTTTCGCCCGACGAGATCATCGGCATCGAGATACATCAGCAGGCCGCCGCCCTCCCGCCTGACCGCCTCCTTGATCCGCCACTTCTTGCTTCCGCCATCGTCATTGGCGGCGCTCGGGCGCTCAACTGGCCAATCGGCCTGCAGAAAATGGAAGCGCGGATCGCCCCGTGTGAGCTCGTGCCAGCACGGCGGCAGGTCGTGGCCGGCAAGGATAAGGCGGAAGTCGCGGTCGCCCTGGGCGAGCACCGAGCGCAGCGTTAGAGAAATGAGATCGTTGACGCGCCCCCAATCGCATGCCGCCTCCCGCGCGATCAGCGGAACGCCGAATGTGAACCTTTCCCTGCGTGATGAAGAGCGCTGTTCGAAAGCCATTATTTCTCCCTATGCTTGGGCGTCGTGGCACGCCTTTTTCAAAACCGCGTCATCAGGCCCAAACTCTTTCGATCCCCTGAAGTTGCGCTACAGCACAGGATTGCATTTTCGTTCGCGGCGGGCATGATGCGCCCCGCGCGGGCACCAGCCACGCCGATATCAAGGAGTTTCTATGTCTCTCGATCCGAAAATCGTGGAGACGCTGAAAGGCGTTTCCACCGCTACGCTGACCACGGTGCTTCTGAAGAAGGGCCTGCGCAATGTCTGGATGCGCGGCACCAAGCCGCTGCAGCCGAGCCAGGGCAGGGTGGTCGGCCCGGCCTTCACCTTGCGCTTCGTGCCCGCCCGCGAGGATCTCGCCACGCCGGAAAGCTGGGCCTCGCCCATCTCCACCCGCGCGGCGATCGAGGCGATGCCGGAGGGCTGCGTCGCAGTGGCGGACGCCATGGGCGTGCTCGATGCCGGCATTTTCGGCGATATCCTCTGCTCGCGCATGAAGAAGCGCGGCGTGGCGGCCCTCGTCACTGATGGCGTGATGCGCGATGCCGAAGGCGTGCTGGGCACGGGACTGCCGATCTGGTGCAACGGCGTCGCCGCTCCTCCCTCCGTCGCGGGCCTCACCTTCGTCGCCTGGCAGCAGCCGGTCGCCTGCGGCGGCGTCGCCGTCTTCCCCGATGATATCGTCGTGGTCGATGAGGACGGGGCAGTGCTCATTCCCGCCAAATTCCTCGATGCCGTGCTCGCCGAAGCGCCCGAGCAGGAGCGGATGGAAGCCTGGATCATGACCGAGGTCGATCGCGGCGTGCCGCTGCCGGGCCTTTATCCGATGAATGACGAGACGAAGGCCCGCTACAAGGCCTGGAAGGACGGGAAATGAGTTTTGCGGACGACGCCAAGGGCGTCTATTCCATTGCCACGACACCCTTCCTTCCCGACGGTTCGCTCGATCTTCCCTCGGTCGATCGGCTGACGGATTTCTATCAGGAATGCGGGGCGAGCGGCCTCACCATCCTCGGCATCATGGGCGAGGCGCCCAAGCTCGAGCCGGATGAATCGCGCACCATCATCCGCCAGGTGGTCAAGCGAGCCAGGGTGCCGGTGGTCGTCGGCGTCTCCGCGCCGGGCTTCGCCGCCATGCACTCGCTGGCGCGCGATGCGATGGAGATGGGCGCGGCCGGCGTGATGATCGCGCCGACGCCTTCACTCAGGACCGACGAGCAGATCGTCGGTTATTTCACGCAGGCAGTGGAAGCGGTCGGCGCGGACGTGCCCTTCGTGCTGCAGGATTATCCGCTGACGCTGTCGGTTGTCATGTCCCCGTCCGTCATCGCCAGAATCGTCGCGGCTCTGCCTTCCTGCGTCATGCTCAAGCATGAAGATTGGCCGGGCCTTGAGAAGATCTCGAAGCTGCGCGCCATGCAGGAGGCGGGCGAACTCCGGCCTTTCCCGATCCTCTGCGGCAATGGCGGCATGTTCCTAGATTTCGAGCCGGAGCGTGGCGCCGATGGCGCCATGACCGGCTATGGCTTCCCCGACATGCTGGTCGAGCTGATCGGCCTCCATCAGGCTGGCAGGCGCGACGAGGCGCATGATCTCTTCGACGCCCATCTGCCGCTCATCCGCTATGAGCAGCAGCTTGGCGTCGGCCTCGCCGTGCGCAAGCATGTGCTGTTGCGGCGCGGGATCATCACCTCCGACGCGCAGCGCAAGCCGGGAGCGGCGCTGAGTCCTACGGCGCGTGCCGAGGTGGATTATCTGCTGGCGCGGCTCGCCCGTCGCGACCCGCGTGCCGCTCAGGCTGCGTCGGCTGCCTGAGCCGCCGCGCCGCGCAGGCCCGCGATCTTGCCCTGGAAGAGGGCGGCGATGAGATCGGATTGCGTGACGATGCCGACCACCCGATTGGCATCGTCCACCACCGGCATGTGATGCAGGCCCATATCCGCCATCGGCGGCACCAGCTTGCCGATCATCGTTTCCGGCAGGGCCGACTGGACGCGCCGCGTCATGATCTCGGAAACGTTCCGCGGTGAGCGGCGCGGCCGCCCGAAAGCGGTGCGCAGCCGGTCGCGGAAGCTGATATTGAGGCGCCCGTCTTCCGTGAGCACTGAATTGCGCATGAAATCGGTCTGCGTGACGATCCCGACCAGCCCATCGTCTTCCGTGATCACCGGCAGCGCCTTGATGTGATGGTCGAGCAGCATCCGCCAGGCATCGCGAAGCGAGGTACCGGGCGTGACCGTCAGCACATCCCTGGACATGATCTCGCCGCAGGTGATTTCACCCGAGCGACGATTATAGGCGCGGATCTGCGCCTGATGCAGCAGCGCGTCCAACTCGTCGGGGCTGATATTGATGATCTCGTCATATTGGGCGAGCACGGCCTGCAGATCGTCCGGCACGATGCCGATCCGCTGGCTCGGCAGCGGGTCCGCCGTGTGATGCGGATTGCCCGCCATCGGCGCCAGGTGCGGGTAGCGCCGTCCGGTCAGATTGTTGAAGGCGAGCGCTACCATAAGCAACAGGGCCGAATTGATGCCGACGGGCGTCAGCGCGAACCAGTATCCCGCTTCATGGATGGAGGCGCCGCCCAGGACGGCGGTCAGCGCCACAGCGCCGCTCGGCGGGTGCAGGCAGCCGAGCAAGAGCATGGTTCCGATCGATAGGGCCACCGCGATCGCCGCCGCCAGCACCGGATCGGGGATGAACAGCGCCGAGGTGACGCCGATCAGCGCCGATACGATATTGCCGCCGAGGATCGACCAGGGCTGGGCGAGCGGGCTCGTCGGCACCGCGAAGAGCAGCACCGCCGATGCGCCCATCGGTGCGATCAGAAGGGGGAGGTTCACTTCGGAACCGAGCGCCAGCTTGCTGACCGTTCCGGTCAGGAGAATGCCGACCAGCGCGCCCAGTGAGGAGCGCAGGCGCTCGACATGGCTGACGGGGACAAGCGCGGGGACGAGCCGTCGGATGAACGTAATGGCAGTGGACATGAAACCCGAAGCGAACGATAGGAGCTGCGTTTTTTGTTAGCACAATGCCTACGGATTAAGCATGGAACGTTGAACTAAAATTCCCGGCTTGTTTGGAAATTTCTGTCTTGCTGATCATGCGGCCAGTATCTGCTCGATATCCGTGACCGAATGGTTGGTGAGCGTCTTCGGTATTTCGCCCGCCACCCGCGCGCTCACCTCCTTGTGCAACTCCTTGCGAAGGGTGCCGAGAACCAACGGCGGGGCGACGAGGACGATCTTCTGGAACCGGTCGCGATGAGCGAGCTTGTAGAGCCAATCGGCGAGATCGTCGGCGAAACGCTCCTTCCCCAGCCGGTGCCAGTCCGTTTCCTCGAAGCCGCTCTTGTGCGTGCCCTGTCCATCGTAATACCGGCCCGGCGTGTCTGTTCCCTGCTCGCGGGTAGGCGGGTTCTCGTCATGAACCTCCTGCACCACCTTCAGGTTGGGATGCGCAGCATCCCCTTCGTTGCGCAGGAAAAGCGCCTTTTCCCCATCCGCCACCAAAAGCCAGATATCGTGCTCGAGCCGGATCTCCGCCATGATTTCCTCCATCTGCGATCATGCCTTTACATGGCCGCAAAACGTTCGGCGCCCGGCAACGTTCCCGTGGGTGCAATTCCTTCAGGACGAAAATTATCGAAAGATTTAACGATCGCGGCCGCGTTTCGGGAACTTGCGCCCGCTGCCGGGCGTTGGGGCGCATCGGGGAATGCCCAGTGGAGGAGAGGTAAAGCCAAAGATGGACCGTCCGAGCCATCCGCTTCTGCAGAAGCTTGCCGCAAGCCGTGTCGCCATCGAGGCGGTTGAACCCGCGATCGATGGAGGACGGTTTGCCGCAAAGGCGGTCGCCGGCATGCCGTTCCGGGTGGAGGCGGATATCTTCTGCGACGGCCATGACGTCATCGCCGCAGCACTTCTTCACCGCCGCCGTGGCGATCAGCAATGGCGCGAAACGCCGATGCGACGGCTGGTAAACGACCGCTGGCGCGCGGCTATCGTTTTCACCGAGCCCGGCCACCACGAATTCAGCATCATCGCTTGGCGCGATCTCTTTGCCTCCTGGCGGGAGGAGGTCGCCAAGAAGCACGAGGCAGGACAGAAGATCATTCTGGAGCTGGAAGAGGGCAAGCATCTGGTCGAACAGACGCTGGCCGCGCACGGAGGCAGGGAAGGGGGTGGCTGGTCGGTGCTCGAGGCGCTTCTGGAAGAAGTCAGATCATCCGCGTCGGAAGGCGATAGGCTGGCCGTCCTGATGAGCGACGACATGGCGGCGCTGATGGCGCGCTTCGCTGTCCGGGTGAACCTGAGCGAGACCGAAACCGCTTTCCCGGTCTTCGTCGACCGTGAGCGGGCGGCCTTCAGCGCCTGGTACGAGCTGATGCCGCGCTCCCAATCCGGCAGCCCGGACCGGCACGGCACATTCGATGATGTGATAGCGAGGCTTCCTTACGTGGAGGGGCTCGGCTTCGACGTTCTCTATTTCCCGCCGATTCACCCGATCGGCCGCACCAACCGCAAGGGCCGCAACAATAGCCTGACGCCCGGGCCGGATGATCCCGGCAGTCCCTATGCGATCGGCTCTGAGGAGGGCGGACACGACGCCATCCACCCCGAACTCGGCACATTGGATGACTTCCGCCGCCTGGTGGAGGCGGCACGCCAGCATGGGCTGGAGATCGCGCTCGACTTCGCCATTCAGTGCTCGCCGGACCATCCCTGGATCAGGGAGCATCCCGAATGGTTCGACTGGCGGCCGGATGGAACCATCAAATTCGCCGAGAACCCGCCGAAGAAATATGAGGACATTGTCAATGTCCATTTCTACCGCGATGCTATCCCCGGCCTCTGGTATGCGCTGCGCGATGTCGTGCTCTTCTGGCTGGAGCACGGCGTGCGCATCTTCCGCGTCGACAATCCCCACACCAAGCCCTTGCCCTTCTGGGAATGGCTGATTGAGGAGGTGCGGCAGGTCGATCCCGGCGTTATCTTTCTCGCCGAGGCCTTCACCCGGCCCAAGATGATGAAGCGGCTCGCCAAGGTGGGCTTCAACCAGTCCTATTCCTATTTCACTTGGCGCAACACCAAGCAGGAACTGACGGAGTACCTCACCGAGCTCACCCGCGAGGAGTGCCGCTACACCATGCGGCCGAACTTCTTCGTCAACACGCCCGACATCAACCCAAGCTACCTCCAGACGAGCGGCCGGCCGGGCTTTCAGGTGCGGCTCTTCCTGGCGGCGACGCTGGGTGCGAATTACGGCGTCTATAGCGGCTTCGAGCTCTGTGAAGCCGCCGCCATGCCGGGCAAGGAGGAATATCTCAATTCCGAGAAATACGAGATCCGCGCCTGGGACTGGGATCGGCCGGGCAATATCAAGTCCGATATCGCCTTCATCAATCGTCTGCGGCAGGAAAATCCGGCGCTCCAGCAGTTCATCAATCTGAATTTCTACAATGCCTGGAACGATTCCATCCTTTATTACGGCAAATTCACCGACGATTTCTCCGATTTCCTGCTCTTTGCCGCCAATCTGGACCCGCACCATCCGCAGGCCGCCCATTTCGAGGTGCCCCTGTGGGAGTTCGGCCTGCCCGATGACGCGACCATTGAGGCCGACGATCTGGTCACCGGCCAGCCCTTCGCCTGGACCGGCAAGATCCAGCATATGTATCTCGATCCACACCAGCGACCTTACATGGCCTGGCGGCTCAAGGCGCCGGGAGGCCGGCGATGACCACTCTGGAAAGGCCGCCCGAGACGGCCACCGACCCCGGCGTCTCCGAAACGCTTCTCTCGGCACCGCCCGCCGGCCCGAATCCGCCCGACTGGTACAAGGACGCCATCATCTATCAGCTGCACATCAAGGCGTTCCAGGACGGCAGCGGCGACGGCATCGGGGATTTCAACGGCCTCCTGCAGCGGCTCGATTATATCGAGCGGCTGGGCGTGACCGCGATCTGGCTCCTGCCTTTCTACCCCTCGCCATTGCGCGACGACGGATACGACATCTCCGACTATCGCTCCATCAATCCGTCCTACGGCACGATGCGCGACTTCCGGCGCTTCGTCACCGAGGCGCACCGGCGCGGCATCAAGGTGATCACCGAGCTCGTCATCAACCACACCTCCGACCAGCATCCATGGTTCCAGAGGGCGCGGCACGCCAAGAAGGGCTCGGCGGCACGCAATTACTATGTCTGGAACGATGATGACGAGCGCTATCAGGAAACGCGCATCATCTTCATCGATACCGAGAAATCGAACTGGACCTGGGATCCGGTGGCGGGCCAGTTCTTCTGGCATCGCTTCTATTCACACCAGCCGGACCTCAATTTCGACAATCCACGGGTGCTGGAAGAGGTCGTCAAGGTCATGCATTACTGGCTCGACATGGGGGTGGACGGGCTCAGGCTCGACGCCATTCCCTATCTGGTCGAGCGCGACGGCACCAACAATGAGAACCTGCCCGAGACGCACGAGATCCTGAGGAAGATCCGTCGCGCGCTGGATGACAAATATCCCGACCGCATGCTGCTCGCCGAGGCCAACCAGTGGCCGGAAGACACGCGGCCCTATTTCGGCGAGGGCGACGAATGCCACATGGCGTTCCACTTTCCCCTCATGCCGCGCATCTACATGGCGCTCGCGCAGGAGGACCGGCACCCGATCTCCGATATCATGCGCCAGACGCCGGAAATCCCCGAGCCCTGCCAATGGGCGATCTTTCTGCGCAATCATGACGAGCTGACGCTTGAAATGGTCACCGACCGCGAGCGCGACTATCTCTGGCGCACCTATGCCGAGGACATGCGCGCCCGCATCAATCTCGGCATCCGCCGCCGGCTCGCGCCATTGATGCAGAACGACCGGCGCAAGATCGAATTGATGAATGCGCTGCTCCTCTCCATGCCCGGCACGCCGGTGGTCTATTATGGCGACGAGCTCGGCATGGGCGACAACATCTATCTGGGCGACCGCGACGGCGTGCGCACGCCCATGCAATGGTCGCCTGACCGCAATGGCGGCTTCTCGCGCGCCAATCCGCAGGCGCTCTACCTGCCGCCGATCATGGACCCGGTCTATGGCTATCAGACGATCAATGTCGAGGCGCAGGAGGTCGATCCCTCGTCGCTCCTCAACTGGATCCGCCGCATGATCATAGTGCGCAAGCAGCACAATGCCTTCGGGCGCGGCGATTTCACCATGCTTTATCCCAGCAACCGGCGCATCCTCGCCTATACGCGCAGCGACGGCAACGAGACGATCCTCTGCGTGGTGAACCTCTCGCGTTCCGCCCAGGCGGTGGAGCTCGACCTGTCGCGCTTCCGCACCTGCGTGCCCGTCGAGCTGATCAGCCAGTCGCCGTTCCCGCCGATCGGCGATCTCCCCTATATGCTCACCCTTTCGGGTTACGGCACCTTCTGGTTTCTGCTGGCGAGCGAGGCCCAGGCGCCTGCCTGGCACACCAACGTACCCGAGCCGCTACCCGAATTCATCACCCTGACGCTGATCGGCGGGCGCCTGCAGCGCGCGCTGGAGGGGAGGGAGCGCCGCCAGCTCGAACAGGACGTACTGCCGCAATTCATGCAGCGCCAGCGCTGGTTCGGCGCCAAGGGCGAGGAAATGCGCTCGGCCAGCATCCGCGAACTGGCCGCCCTTGGCGACGAGGCGGGGCTGATTTCCCTGGTCGATGTCGGGATGTCGGCATCGGGGGAGCAGCGTTATCTCCTGCCGCTCACGGTGCTCTGGGGGGAGGAGAACGTGCAGTTCGGCGCGCCGAAGCTCTCTGCCACCTTGGCGCGCGCGCGTCGCGGTCCGCTGTTAGGCGCACTGATCGACGGCTCCTATGACGATCGCTTCGCCGCCGAGCTGATGCGCCGGATGCAGGAAAATCAGGAACTAACCGTCGCCGGAGGGGTTCTCAGGTTCTACGGCAATGAAAAGCTGAAGGCCATGGCATTCACCGAACCACCGTCCCCGCTGACGGGCGAGCAGAGCAATGTGTCGGTCGCCTTCGCGCGCCAGGCGCTGCTGAAGATTTTCCGCCGTCTGCGCTCGGGCGATCAGCCGGAAGTGGAGGTGGCGCGCTTCCTGACCGAGGATGCCGGCTTCGGGAACACGCCGGCCTTCCTCGGCATGGTCGAATTCGAGGAAACAGGCGGCGAGAAGACGGTGCTCGCCAGCGTTTCGGCCTTTGTCGAGAACCAGGGGGACGCCTGGAGCGCCTTTCTCCGCGCGCTCGAACGGCAGGTCGAGGACGACATCATGCGGCACCAGCCCCTTTTTCCCGCTTTGCCGGATGAAGGTGAAGCACCGGTCCTTACCTATCCGCTCGATCTTCTCCGCCGTCTCGGCGAGCGCACGGGCGAGATGCACGCCGCCTTTGCCACCCCAACGGACAAGGAAGCCTTCCGCTGTGAGCCTGTTGCCCCCTCCGATATCGAGGCTTGGGTCAAGGATACAAGGGAGCAGGTGACTGCGGCCTACGCGGCGCTGGAGCGTGCGCGGGATCGGCTTTCGGCCACATCGCAGGACCTAGCGAGACAATTGGCCGAGCGCCGCACCACCATTGAGGAGCGGCTGGAAACATTGGCGAATATGCCGCCTTCGGGGAGGAAATCCCGCATCCATGGCGATTATCATCTGGGTCAGGTGCTGGTTTCCGAACAGGATCTCTTCATCATCGATTTCGAGGGCGAACCCAGGCGTACGCTCACCGAACGCTGCGCCAAGAACTTACCATTGCGCGATGTGGCGGGCATGCTGCGCTCCTTCGATTACGCGGCCTGGACGGCAGTGCGGCAGGTTACCGGGCGCTTGCCAGATCATTCGCGCGACAGCGCGGCGCTTGCCCGCAGCTGGCGCACCCGCATGAGCAGCGAGTTCCTCGACGGTTATCTCGCGGTGACAGCCGCCGCCGACAACCAGCCGGAGAGCCCTGAGGCAGGGCAGCGCCTGCTTGAACTCTTCCTGCTGCAGAAGGCGTTCTACGAGATCAATTACGAGCTTTCCAATCGCCCCGACTGGGTGGGTATTCCGGTGCAAGGCGTTCTCGATCTTTTGGAAGGAGAGGCGGCATGAACTCGCTCACCGGCGAAGCGCCCCCCTGGCGGCTGGATGATCCGCAGGCGATCGGCGCTCTGGTCGCCGGACGTCATAGCGATCCGTTTGCCGTGCTGGGACCGCATGCGGGTCCCGCCGGCATCGTGCTGCGCGTCCTGCATCCCGAGGCGGAAACCGCCGAGGCGTTCGACCCCGAGACCGGCCGGGCATTGGGCAAACTGCTGCGCCGCCACGCCCGTGGCTTCTTCGAAGGCCTGATTGCGGATGGGAACACTGTTCCGCGTTATCGCCTGCGCTTCGCCCGCGAAGGAGACGTCTGGGAGGAAGAAGACGCCTACCGCTTTCCCCCCACCTTCGGCGAACTCGATCTGCATCTCATCGGCGAGGGCCGGCATCGCCGTCTCTACCAGAAGCTAGGCGCTCATCCGATGCATTGCGACGGTGTATCGGGAACCCGCTTCGCCGTCTGGGCGCCCAACGCCAGCCGGGTCAGCGTGGTGGGCAATTTCAATGGTTGGGACGGCAGGCGGCATCCGATGCGGCTTCATTCCGGCGTCGGCATCTGGGAGATATTCCTGCCGGAGGTCCGGTCGGGGCAGTTCTATAAATACGAGATCATCGGGCGGCACGGCGAGGTCCTGCCGACCAAGGCCGACCCTGTCGGCTTTCGCAGCGAGGTGCCGCCGGCGACCGCCTCTGTCGTTCACGGTCTTCCCCGGATCGATTGGGACGACGGGAACTGGATGGAAAGCCGCGCCGCCGCCAATGACCGCACGGCCCCGATCTCGGTCTATGAGGTGCATCTGGGCTCCTGGCGGCGGCATGACGATGGCAGCTATCTCACCTATGATGAACTCGCCGACCAGCTTATTCCTTACGTCAAGGATCTGGGCTTCACCCATATCGAGTGCATGCCGGTCAGTGAGCATCCTTTCTCCGGCTCGTGGGGATACCAGCCGACCGGCCTCTATGCGCCGACCAGCCGCTTCGGATCACCGGAGGATTTTGCCCGTTTCGTCGACCGCTGCCACGGGGAAGGACTCGGCGTTATCATCGATTGGGTTCCCGCTCATTTCCCGAGCGACGCCCATGGCCTTGCCCGTTTCGACGGCACCGCGCTTTACGAGCATGAGGACCCGAGGCTCGGCTTCCACCGCGACTGGAACACGCTGATCTATAATTTCGGCCGTCGGGAGGTGGCGAATTTCCTCACCGCCAATGCGCTTTTCTGGCTCGACCAGTATCATGTCGACGCATTACGCGTCGATGCGGTCGCCTCCATGCTCTATCTCGATTACAGCCGTGAGCCCGGCGACTGGATCCCGAATATTCACGGTGGCAACGAGAACCTGGAAGCCATCGCTTTCCTGCGCGAGACGAACATCACCCTGTTTGCCGATTATCCCGGCGCGACCTCGATCGCCGAGGAATCGACCGCCTTCAACGGCGTGTCGCGCCCCGTCTATGCCGGCGGGCTGGGCTTCGGCTTCAAGTGGAACATGGGCTGGATGCATGACACGCTCGATTATATGAGCCGCGATCCGGTCCATCGCCGCTATCATCACGACCAGATGACCTTCGGCCTGCTCTATGCCTTCACGGAAAACTTCATCCTGCCGCTCAGCCATGACGAGGCGGTGCACGGCAAAGGCTCGCTGATCGGCCGCATGCCAGGCGATCGCTGGCAGAAATTCGCAAACCTGCGCGCCTATTTCACCTTCATGTGGACGCATCCCGGCAAGAAGCTCTTGTTCATGGGCGGCGAGTTTGGCCAGGAGCGTGAATGGAACCATGATTGGGGGCTCGACTGGCACCATCTGGACGACCCCATGCATGCCGGTGTCCGCGATCTCATCCGCGATCTCAACGCGGTCTATCGCAGCGAAAAGGCGCTTCACGCGTTCGATTGCGAGAGCGAGGGCTTCGAATGGATCGACGCCTCCAATCCCGATCTCAGCACCTTCATCTATCTGCGCAAGGGCGGAAGCGGCGCCCGTCCCGTCGTCGTCGCCTGCAATTTCACCCCCGTCGCGCGCGAGGACTTCCGCGTCGGCCTGCCGCTCGCCGGCCGCTGGCAGGAAATCGTGAACAGCGACCACCGCAAATATGGCGGCTCCGGCGTCACAAACGGGTCCGTCGATGCGATCGAAGAACCATGGCACGGGCGTCCCGCCTCGGCGACTTTGAGGCTGCCGCCCCTGGGCGCCATTGTTCTGGTTTGCGAGACGTGACCAAAGGGGAGGTGCCATGCGCGTAGATGTTGGCCTGCCATATCCACTTGGTGCAACCTGGGACGGCTCGGGCGTGAATGTCGCTGTCTTCTCGGCTCACGCCGAAAAGATCGAGCTCTGCCTGTTCGACGCCAAGGGAAAGCGCGAGATCATGCGCATGGCCCTGCCGGAATATACGCATGAGGTCTGGCACGGCTATTTTCCTGATTTGCGGCCGGGGCAGGTATACGGCCTGCGCGCCTACGGTCCTTATGATCCGGCTAATGGCCATCGCTTCAACCCGAACAAGCTCCTGATCGACCCCTATGCCAAGATGCTGCAGGGCGATCTACGCTGGCATGACGCCTGCTTCGGCTATCGCGTCGGCTCATCGCGCCAGGACCTCTCGATGGACCGGCGGGACTCCGCCTTCGTCATGCCGAAATGCGTGGTGACCGACACCGCCGCCACCTGGGGCGACGATGTGCGGCCGCGCCGGCCGTGGACCGAGACAATCATCTACGAGGCGCATGTGAAGGGGATGACGGCGCTGCACTCCCGCATACCTGAGCAGTTGCGCGGCACGTTCGGCGGTCTCGCCGACCCCCGCGTCATCGACTATCTCGTCAGGCTCGGTGTCACCGCCATCGAGCTCCTGCCGGTGCAGGCCTTTTTCGACGACCGCTATCTCGTGGAAAAGCGCCTGACGAACTACTGGGGTTATAACACCATCGGCTTTTTCGCGCCGGCGCCACGCTATATCTCGCCCGGCGGCGGCGTTCACGAGTTCAAGCGCATGGTGCGCAAGCTGCATGAGGCGGGCATCGAGGTGATCCTCGACGTGGTTTATAACCACACCGCCGAAGGCAGCGAAATGGGGCCGACGCTGTCATTCCGGGGCCTCGACAATGCCAGCTATTACATCCTCGGCGATGACCGGCGCTATTATTACGATACGACCGGTTGCGGCAACACGCTGAACCTCAAGCATCCGCGCGTCTTGCAAATGGTGATGGATTCGCTGCGCTACTGGGTCGAGGAGTGCCATGTCGATGGCTTCCGCTTCGATCTCGCCACCGCGCTCGGCCGCGAGCGCGATAATTTCGAGCCGTCATCGGTGTTTTTCGATACGGTGCGTCAGGACCCGGTATTGTCGCGGGTCAAGCTGATCGCCGAGCCATGGGATCTCGGGCCGGACGGCTATCAGCTCGGCAGTTTTCCGCCCGGCTGGGCGGAGTGGAACGGCGCGAACCGCGATTGGGTGCGCTCCTTCTGGCGCGGCGACGAGCACGCGGCGCGCGATCTGGCGAGCGGACTGCTTGGTTCGGCAAGCCTCTTCGACCGGCGCGGTCGCAAGCCTTGGGCGAGCGTCAACCTCATCACCGCTCATGACGGCTTCACCCTTGCCGATCTCTATTCCTACAATGAGCGTCATAACGAGGCGAACCAGGAGGACAATCGCGACGGCCATGCCGACAACCGCAGCTGGAACTGTGGCGTCGAAGGGCCGACGGACGATCCCGAGATCAAGGCGCTCAGGGCCAGGATGCGGCGCAACGCGCTTGCCACCATCCTGCTTTCGCAGGGCACGCCCATGCTTCTGATGGGCGACGAGATCGGCCGTACCCAGCACGGCAATAACAATGCCTATTGCCAGGACAACGAGATCAACTGGTTTCCCTGGGAGGCGAACGATCCCGAGGAGGAGGTTTTTCTCCAATTTGTGCGCCGGTTGATCGTCTTCCGCCGTTCGCGGGCACGGCTGACGCTGAAGCGCTTCCTGCATGGTCGGCGCATCGCCGACAGTTTCCGCGACGTCACCTGGCTGCGCCCCACCGGCGAGGAGATGGGCGAGGAGGACTGGCTGGACCCCTGGTTGAAGGCGCTGGGGCTCCTGCACTGTGACGAGCGCGGCGCCTGCATGCTCATCCTCATCAATGGTCATCCCGGACCGGTGGAGTTCCATCTCCCGCGCGAGCTCGGCGTGCCCGGCTGGAAGACCGTGATGCGCACCGACACCGGACAATGGCCGCTTTGGGAAGTGGTGCGTGCGCCGCACAGATTGCAAGTGGCGGATCGCTCGCTGATCGTGCTCGAAGGCAACATAAAATGAGACGCGGAGGGCCGCCACCCCGCTGGGGCGCATCTCTTCAGGAGGACGGCTCCGCCGTCTTCCGTCTCTGGGCTCCGGCGGTGGAGCATCTGCGGCTGCGGCTGGATGGAGAAGAACATGAGATGCAGCCGCTCGCAGAAGGCTGGTTCGAGTTCCGGGCCGGCGATCTCGAGGAGGGTGCGGCCTACCAGTTCGTCCTCCCCGACGGCATGACAGTGCCCGATCCCGCCTCCCGGGCGCAGGCCTCGGACGTGCATGGCCCGAGCCTTCTGACCTCTCCGGCCTTCGACTGGAAGGTGAGGGACTGGACGGGCCGCCCCTGGGACGAAGCGATAATCTACGAGCTCCACCCCGGCACCTTTTCGAGCGAAGGCACATTCGACGGCATCCGCCGCAAGCTCGATCATCTGGCCGAGACAGGCTTCACCGCGATCGAGCTGATGCCTGTCGCGCAATTCTCAGGCAATCGCGGCTGGGGTTATGACGGCGTGCTGCCCTATTGTCCGCATTCCGCCTATGGCGGCGTCAAGGGGCTGAAACGGCTCGTCGATGCCGCGCATGAGCGCGGGCTGATGATGATCCTGGACGTCGTCTATAATCATTTTGGCCCGGACGGGAACTATCTCCACACCTATGCGCCCGATTTCTTCGATCCGGATCGCCACACGCCGTGGGGGCCGGCCATCCGCTTCGAGGAGCCGGCGGTGCGTGCCTTCATTCTCGACAACCCGGTCTACTGGCTGGAGGAATTCCGCTTCGACGGTCTGCGTTTCGATGCCATCGACCAGATCGAAACGCCGATCCTCGAGGATATGGCGCGCGGCATCCGCGAACGCTTCGCCGGCCGCCACATCCATCTCACCACGGAAGACGAGCGCAACATCGTTGCGCTCCATCCCTGCGATGCGGAGAACCGCCGCATCCTCTTCACCGCAGAGTGGAACGACGATTTCCACCACGCCGCGCATTGTCTCGCGACCGGCGAGGATGCCGGCTATTACGCGGGCTTTGCCGACAATCCAGCAGGCCATCTGGCGCGGGCGCTCGCCGAGGGCTTCTGCTATCAGGGTGAACCTTATGCCCCGAGGCAAGGCAAGCCGCGCGGCGAGCCCAGCGCCGGCCAGCCGCCGACGGCCTTTGTCGATTTCCTGCAGAACCACGACCAGATCGGCAACCGCGCCTTCGGCGAACGGCTGACGGTGCTGGCCGATGAGGAGACGGTGGAGCTTTTGACAGCCGTCCTGCTCCTCAATCCGCAGATACCGCTCGTCTTCATGGGCGAGGAATATGGCGAGACCAACCCGTTCCTGTTCTTCACCGGTTTCCATGGGTCTCTGGCGAAGGCGGTGCGGGAAGGCCGCAGGCGCGAGTTCGCCGATTTCGGTCATTTCAGCGACGAAAAGGCGGAGGAAATCCCCGATCCCAATGCGCTTTCGACTTTCGAGGCATCGATGCTCGGCTGGCACCGCATGGAGACGGGGCCGGGTCGGCGGCGGCTCGATCTCTTCCGTCGCCTGCTGGAACTGCGCCGCACCCATCTCGTTCCGTACCTCCATGCCATGAAATCCATGCAGGGGCAGGCCGAGCGTCTCGATGACGATGCGCTTTGCGTGCGCTGGCATATGGCGAGCCGCATGCTCTGCATGGTTGTGAATTTCGGCACGGCGAATGTGGCGATTGAGAAGGATTTCACCGGTTTCGATGCGATTTACGAAAGCCGCGATGGTCTGCTTGCCGCGCTGACGCAGGGCAGAGCCCCGCCGGCAAGCGTCGCATTTCTGCTGGCGGAGGCCGCGAATGACGGCTGATCTCGATCGGCTCGCCGCCGCCAATGGCATCCTGTGCTCTTACCAGGCCTTGGACGGCACGGTTTCGCAGGCTCCCGGCGAGGCGGTGAGAGCGATCCTCGATGCCCTTGGCGCAGCCGCGGATGAGGCGGGCAATGCACTATCAAAGCCTTGGCCGCCACCGCCCGAGGCGCCGCCGGGAGCAACCTGCTATCTGCCGGATTTTCTGGAGAAGGGCAGGGCATGGGGCGTCACCTGCCAGCTCTACGGGCTGCGCTCGCACCGGAACTGGGGCATCGGCGATTTTGAGGATCTGGCCCGGCTCGGAGAAATCGCGGCGCGATGGGGCGCGGATTTTCTGGGCGTGAACCCGCTGCACGCGCTGTTTCCAGCCGAGCCGCAAAGGGCAAGCCCCTTCTCCCCCAGCGATCGCAATTTCCTCAACCCGCTCTATATCGCCGTCGATAAGGTAGATGGTTTCGACCCCGCTTTGGATCTCGATGCCGCCGCATTGTCGGCTCTGCGCGACGGCGATCTGGTCGATTACGCATCCGTGGCCCGTCACAAGCTTGAGGTTCTGCGCCGCATCCACCGGAGGACGCATGGCGCGGCCGACGCTTCCTTCAAAGCGCGCGGCGGCGAGGCGCTTTGGCGCTATGCGCTGTTCGAGGCGATCAGTCTCCACATGGCGGACCGTGGTTTCGGTTCCGGCTGGCTTTCCTGGCCCGAAGCAGTCCGCGATCCCAAGAACCCCGCCGTCTCGCAATTCGCGCGCGAGCATGCGGAGGAAATCGAATTCCTGGTCTGGCTGCAATGGCTTGCCGACCGGCAGCTTGGCATGGTGGCGCAGCGGCTCACAAATGCCGGTATGCGCATAGGCCTTTATCTCGACCTGGCCGTCGGCACCGCCTCCGACGGCGCGGCCACCTGGGGCGACCGCACGCTCACCATCGTCGGCGCCGAGATCGGCGCGCCACCCGATATGTTCAATCCCGACGGGCAGCGCTGGGGCCTTGCGCCAATCTCTCCCACTGAAATCACGAAGCGGGAGTTTCGGCCGATGCGGGAGGCCCATGAGGCGATCCTGCGCCATGCCGGTGCGCTGCGTATCGATCACGCCATGAGCCTTTATCGGCTTTTCTGGATTCCGGCGGGTTTTTCCGCAAGCGAGGGGGCTTATGTGCTCTATCCCATGGTTGATATGGTGCGGGTGCTTGCGGAAGTCTCGCAGAAATCGAAAGCCCTGATCATCGGCGAAGATCTGGGTGTGGTGCCGGAGGGCTTTCGCGACGTGATGCGCGAAGCGAACCTGCTCGGCTATCGCATCTTCTATTTCGAGCGCGACAAAAAGGGCTTCCTCCCGCCTTCCAAATGGCCGCGCGCTGTGCTTGCCTGCGTCGGCAGCCACGACACGACCACGCTTGCCGGCTGGTGGACCGGCAGCGACATCGATCTGCGCGAGGAGATCGGCCTGTTCGACAGGACCGTTGCGCGAAAGGAACGTCAGCGGCGGAAGAAGGAAAAACGCCAGGCGATCGCCGCGCTTCACGATCTCGGTCCGACCGATGTGGGCGTTGAATTCAACGAAGCGGCCGCCGCCGGCATCCATCGGCTGGTGGCAAGCGCGCGCTCCTGCCTCTTTGCCGCGCAGATGGAGGATCTGCTCGGCCTGACGGAGCAGCCCAATATCCCCGGCACCGTCGATGAACACCCGAACTGGCGACGCAAACTGCCTGTTCCGATCGAAAAACTGGAAAATTCGGCCTTTTTTTGCGCGATTGCCGAGGCGATTTCGGGGGAAAGGCCGCGTTCATGACGATCCCGCGCGCCAGTTACCGGCTGCAATTCCGCGAAGGCATGAATTTCGAGCGCGCGGCGCAGATTGTGCCCTATCTCGCCGATCTCGGGATCAGCCATCTCTACGCCTCGCCGGTCTTCACCGCCGCTCCCGGCTCCACCCACGGCTATGACGTGACCGACCATCAGCAACTGGACCCCACACTCGGCGGCGAGGAGGGTTTCGCCGTACTCGCCGGTACGCTGAAGGAGCACGGGCTGGGCCTGATCCTCGATATCGTACCCAATCACATGGCGGTCTCCACCGCCAATCCCTGGTGGCGGGACGTGCTGAAATATGGCCGCGAGAGCCGTTACGCGCATCATTTCGATATCGATTGGCAGGCGCCGAAACTGCTTCTCCCGGTGCTGGGGGAGCCCTATGGCGACGTGTTGGCGAAACGGCAGCTCGAACTCAGGCTCGATGAACGAACGCACGAGCTTGTCTTCTGCTATTACGACCTCTCGCTGCCGCTTGCGCCCTATTCGGTTACGCTCATTCCCGGCAAGGAAGGCATTTCGCCGAAAGCGCTTGCCCGGGTGAATGCGGACAGGGAACTCCTGCACCTTATCCACGAGGCGCAGGTCTGGCGGCTCGCCTATTGGCGGCTGGCGCGCGAGGCGCTGACCTATCGCCGCTTTTTCGAGATTTCCGATCTGGTCGGCGTCAGGGTGGAAGACGCCAATGTATTCGCCGATGTCCATGAGCTGCCGCTGCAACTCGTCCGCGATGGCGTCGCCGATGGGCTGCGCATTGATCATATCGACGGCCTTGCCGATCCCAAGGCCTATCTGGCGCAACTCCATCAGGTCTCGGGCCTCGATCAAATCTGGATCGAAAAGATTCTCGGGCCGAATGAGGATCTGCGTTCCGATTGGCGCTGTACCGGCACCACCGGCTACGAGGTGGCGAGCCTGATCACGGGGCTGCAGATCGATCCTCGCCACCGCCAGGCGATGACGGAAGCTTGGAGCCGCTTCACCGGTGATGATCCGGATTTCGCCCGCCAGGTGCTCGACGCCAAGCGCCGCATCCTGACGGTGAACCTTGCCGGCGAGCTCGCGGCACTGGTCCGGCTCGCGCATGGGGTAGCGATGGAGCATATCGCCACGCGCGATTTCGGTTGCGATGCGTTGCGCGCCACTCTTGTCGAACTCGCCGCCGCCCTGCCGGTCTATCGCACCTATATCGATGTCGATGGCCCCTCCGATGAAGACCGTGCCCTGCTGGTCGAGGCCGCCAACCGTGTGAAGCAGGGGCGCGAGGTCGAGGACGACAGCGTCGTCGCCTTCATCCTCTCGCTGCTGCTGGAACCCTCCAAAGGCTCCGCGCCCCGCGCCGCCTTTATCTCTCGCTTTCAGCAGACGACCGGGCCGCTGATGGCCAAGGCGGTCGAGGATACCGTCTTCTACCGCTATAACAGGCTGATCGCGTTGAACGAGGTCGGCGCGGAGCCGGACGCCTTCGGGCTCGAACCGGCTGCCTTCCACGCCGCGATGAAACGGCGGGCGGAAAGCTGGCCGCGAGCCCTGTCGGCCACGGCAACCCATGACACCAAGCGCGGCGAGGATGCCCGCGCCAGGCTCGCGGTTCTAAGCGAGATGCCGCGGGAATGGGCTGATGCCGTCTTCCGCTGGCACGATGCGACGGGAGATGTGTCCGATGCCGATGCGGAATGGCTGTTCTACCAGGCGCTCGCCGGCGCCTGGCCGGCGGATCTGTCGCTTGAGGACGAAAAGGGATTGCAGGCTCTTGCCGAACGGCTTGTCGCGTTCATGATCAAGGCCCTGCGCGAGGCGAAACGCCGGACGAGCTGGACCGACCGGGACGAGCCCTATGAGACGGCGGTGGAAAACCATGTTTGTAACCTATTCGCGCCCAGGCACCGGGAGCTCTTGCGCGATATCCGCTCGACGATCGCCGCGATCGAGCCCGCCGGCGTCGTCAATTCCCTGGCGCAGCTCGCGCTGAAGCTTACCCTTCCCGGTGTCCCCGACATCTATCAGGGCTGCGAGCTCCTCGATTTCAGCATGGTCGATCCCGACAACCGCCGCCCGGTGGATTTCGATCTCCGGCGCAGGCTGTTGGTGGGCGTCAGGCAGGCGACCACGGCCGAGGCGATGCAGCGCTGGCGGGAAGGGCTGCCGAAACTATGGCTGCTCGATCGATTGCTGTATTTGCGGCGGAGCCATGCCGACCTCTTCGACCGCGGCGATTATGCGCCGCTTGAAATCACCGGAGACAGGGCGGCGCATGCCGTCGCCTACTCTCGTGCCCTTGGCAATCAGCGCATCCTCGTCGCCGTGCCGCGCCTGGTGCTGCGGCTTTGCGAGCCGGAGCATCCGTCTTGGATCGGCGATGCTTTCAGCCGGACGAAGCTCTACCTACCGGGACGTTTCAGGACCCTGACTGGAGAGATTGCCGGGGCAGGGGAGGTGGTTCTCTCCGACCTCTGGAGGGAGTTCCCGGTCGCGGTTCTGGAGTCGGAGTGAGAGGACTGGCGGACTTTCGCTATTTGCATCGCTGAGGCAATGGAGAAGGCGAGGCATGGATTCCAGTGACAAACACTGGAATGGCGGAAATAAAATGCTTGTTCTGATGAGGACTGTCCCACAGGCGGAAACGGTCGAAAGTGCAAACTCCCGTCATTCCAGTGTTTGTCACTGGAATCCATAGCTCGACAATGCCGCAATCGCATCGGTGGAAATTGTCAATGATGACGTGAAAGCCACCGCCTCATTTTTTCCGTGTCGTCCCTGATTTGCGCGGCCGCTTCACCGGCGACAGTGCGTCGCCCACATCGCCGGTGCTGCCGGTGCCGGGCATGAAGCCGGGGGTGGCCGCTGCCGGATTGTCATTGGGTGCGGTGGCTCTCTTACTTCTTCTGGCGGTCTTGCCCTTCCCGTTGGGCTGTGGCGACGCCGCGTCGCCGTCGATTTCGCGGCGGGCCTGTTCCCAATGATCGCGCGCGCGCCCCTGCGGGCGGCCTTCCTGTTCCCAGATCTCGTAGGCCCGCGCCTTGATCTGCTCTTCTCTTCCGGTGTCCATGGGGCAATCCCTCCCTTTCCGCCAATAATCCTTCTGGCGGCGGAAGGTTCCGCGGAAAGATCAGGCTTTAAGATGCCGGTCGGGGATGACCACGATATTGCCGACGAAGCTCTTCGACATGAAGCGCTCCTGGGCCTCATGGAAGCGGGAGAGCGGATAGGTCGCCGCGAGCACCGGGCGGATCTTGCCGCTGCGGATATAGTCCAGCACCCGGGCGAAGGCCCCTCGCGTCCCCTGCGACGAGCCGTTGAGCTGCAATTGCTTGAGATACATGGTGCGCAGGTCGAGCTGCACCACCGGTCCGCCGATCGCGCCCGCCGTCGTGTATCGCCCTTCCGGCCGCAACGCGTTCAGCAATTTGCCGAACATCTCGCCGCCGACCAGATCGGCGGCGACGTCGAGCGGCCGACCGTTCATCATCCGCGCCAGCCCTTCCGCGAAATCGCCGCCGTCGCGCAGCATGACGTCCTCCGCTCCGAGATCGCGCACGGCCTGCTCCTTTCCCTTGCTGACGACGGCATAGGGGATGGCGCCGCGCGCCCGGCAGAGCTGGACGATCGCGGAGCCGACGCCGCCCGAGGCACCGGTGACGAGCACGGTTTCGCCGGGCTTGACGTCGGCGCGCACCAGCATCTGCTCGCCCGTATGATAGGCGCACCAGAAGGTGGCGAGCTCCGCATCCGAAAGATTGGTGTCGATCGCATGGGCGTTCTCCGCCGGGATCGCCGTATATTCGGCATAGCCGCCGTCGCGCCCGTGGCCGATATAGTCGATATCGGCGAGGCTATCGTCGTCGCGATTGTAGATCGAGGCGTCGACGATCACCCGCTCGCCGATACGTTCTTCTGGAACGCCTGCGCCGACCGCGACAACCCTGCCGACGGTATCGGCCCCCTGGATGCGCGGGAAGGAGAGGGTGGAGCGCCCCCGCCGCCATGTCGATATCGCCTGCGGGTCGTCCTCCGTCCCGTAGGCGCCCTGCCTGACCCAGACGTCTGTGTTGTTGAGGCCGCAGGCGGTCACCTCGATCAGCACCTCGCCGCTCCCGCATGCGGGAACGGGGGCATCCTCGCGATAGACCAGCTTGTCCATGCCGCCGTGTCCCGTCAGCACGACGGCTTTCATTTTCGTCGGTATCATATGTTCGCCTCGCTCCCTGGTGCTGAAGACGCCCCGCACGTCCGGTCCGCCACTTTACAGCGCCGTACGTCCGGTGGGACGCACAAAGGACGCTGTAAGCTATTGAATCTACGCATCAGGCTTTCTGAAAATCGATTCCGATTTTCAGGCCGATGCTGTAGCGAAAGCTAAGGCACATGACCCCCATGTCAATCGCGCCGCGGAACATTCCGCCCGTGTGCTTCGTTCAGCCCATGCTTTGCTACTACGGGACCGGCAGATGCTTGAATGGATCAGCGCCAGCAATCGTGGCCTGACATTGCTCGTCAGCCTGGCGATGCTGATCGTCTGGCTGGTTTATCTGCAGGTCTTCCTTGTCGGCTACAGGCGTCAGACCCGGCCCAAGATCATCATCAATTACGGCGCGGGCACTGCACTCGATGCCCGCTGTTTCATCAGCAATATGAGTTCCGAGCCGATCTATGTCGAAAGCATCGTGGCAGGGCTTGAGGCCGGCGGGCAGAACTGGAGCCGCCCGGTGACGGATGTGGAGCCGTCCGACGGTGGGGAGAATGCCGACGATCCGAAGAAGCGGACTTATCAGGGGCCGCTCATACCAGGGCAATATATGGAGATCGGCAGCTTCAGGAGCTTGCTCGCACGCGTTGCGCATGGTGGGGAGAGCAAAGATGAGGCGGGCGGCGAACGCGTCGAAATCAGCGCCCTGAACGGCCCCGTCGCGATGGAAATCCTGGTCCTCGCCGACTACGCCTCCGAAGACCTCCTCGTCGGCGCCCGCCGGCGCTTTGTCGCCTTTTCCCGCGACGGCCGATGGCATCTCCATTCCGAAACGGTGGGAACCGAACAAATCCGCTCGAAACGAAAGCGCCGGCAGCTCGAGGAGATGCTGGCAAGGAATTTATAGCTGCCGGCACAGGCTATTCGGCCTCGTGCGGTGTATCTCGGCGGGGCGAAATAAACGCGGATATAAGTCCTTGAAAAATTATGATGTATATCGCCGCAGATGGCCATAATGTTGGCAAAGAGCAGAGATGTAGGTTATTCCTAGAGCGAATCGCGATCAGGCGTGATTTCAGCCGCAGCAGATTTGGTTCGAGACCCAGGAAATTGGCGCGATCTATCTCGCCGGTGCTGGATGGAATTAGCCATATTCAACAGACATTCGCGCTGATGAGCGAAGATGAATAGAAGGGAGGGTGTGACGGCGGATGAAGATTGACGGCGGGCTGCTGATCTTGCTGATGCTTCTTCCTTTTGCCGGCAGCGCCGTCGTTGCTCTCTTCCGCTCAAATGCCCACAACGTGGAAGCCGTGTTCGCCGGCGCAGTTTCAGTCGCCGGGCTTGCAATCGCCATCTCGCTCTATCCATCGGTGATGGATGGCGGCGTGGTGCGCAGCCAGATCGAGTGGCTGCCGGCATATGGCCTCAATTTCAATCTGCGGATGGATGGCTTCGCCTGGATGTTCGCCATGCTGGTGACGGGCATCGGCCTGCTCGTCGTCGTCTATTCGCGCTATTACATGTCGCCGGAAGATCCGGTGCCGCGGTTCTTCTCCTTCTTCCTGGCCTTCATGGGCGCGATGCTCGGTGTGGTGATGGCGGGCAATCTGATCCTGCTCGCCGTCTTCTGGGAACTGACCAGCATCTTCTCCTTCCTACTCATCGGCTACTGGTATCAGAACGCCAGCGCCCGTGATGGCGCGCGCATGGCGCTGACCGTCACCGGCGTCGGCGGCCTCGCGCTTCTCGTCGGCATGCTCCTCCTCGGCCATATCGTCGGCAGCTATGATCTGGACACGGTGCTCGCCTCCGGCAACATCGTCCGCCAGCATCCGCTATTCCTGCCGACGATGCTGCTCATCCTGCTGGGCGCGCTGACGAAGAGCGCGCAGTTTCCGTTCCATTTCTGGCTTCCCAATGCGATGGCCGCACCGACGCCCGTATCGGCCTATCTGCATTCGGCGACCATGGTGAAGGCCGGCGTGTTTTTGATGGCGCGGCTCTGGCCGGTATTCGCCGGTACGCAGGAATGGTTCTGGATTGTCGGCGTCGCCGGCCTGTCGACGCTCGTTCTCGGCGCCTACTTCGCCCTGTTCCAGCAGGACTTGAAAGGCCTGCTCGCCTATTCGACGATCAGCCATCTCGGCCTCATCACCGTGCTCTTGAGCCTCGGCAGTCCGCTTGCCGCCGTTGCCGCGATCTTTCACATGATGAATCATGCCACGTTCAAGGCGTCGCTGTTCATGGCGGCCGGCATCATCGATCACGAGACGGGCACGCGCGACATGCGACGCTTAAGCGGGCTCTTCCGCTATATGCCCTATACGGCGACGCTTGCCATGGTGGCGAGTGCGGCGATGGCCGGCGTGCCGCTGCTCAACGGCTTTATTTCCAAGGAGATGTTTTTTGCCGAAGCGGTCGAGACCCATATGGTATCCGTCCTCGACACCGTCACGCCTTATCTCGCGGTCGTGGCGGGCCTCTTGAGCGTCGCCTATTCGCTGCGTTTCATTCACAGCGTTTTCTTCGGGCCGCTGCCGAACGATCTGCCGCGCAAGCCGCACGAGCCGCCGCACTGGATGCGCTTCCCCATCGAGTTCCTGGTGCTTGCCTGCCTTGTCGTCGGCATCGTGCCGAGCCTGACTGTCGGTCCTTTCCTGCATGCGGCGGTGGTCGGTGTTCTCGGCCGCGAAACCCCGCCCTATAGTCTCGCTGTATGGCATGGCTTCAACCTGCCGCTGCTGATGAGTGCCATCGCGCTGACCGGCGGCGTGGCACTCTATTTCGCGCTCAAAAATTACCTCGCGGTGAGCGAGGAGGGGCCTCCCTGGTTCCGCCGGATCGGCGGCCATCGCATCTTCGAGCGCATTCTCGTCACGCTTTCCTGGCGCTGGGCGCGCCTTGCCGAGACCCATCTTGGAACGCGCCGTCTGCAGCCGCAATTGCGGCTTCTGGTGCTGGTCGCGCTCATCGCCGGAAGCCTGCCCTTCTACCGTGCGGGTGCCGCCGCCGGCATTCTGCCGGTCATTCCCGCCGATCCCGCCTTCGTCCTCCTCTGGCTCATTGGCGCCATCTGCGCGATTGGGGCAGCGGTCCGCGCCAAGTATCATCGCCTCTCCGCGCTGATCCTGCTCGCCGGCGCCGGCCTCGTCACCTGCATCACCTTTGCCTGGCTCTCCGCGCCCGATCTCGCCGTCACGCAGCTCCTGGTCGAGATCGTGACGACGGTTCTCATCCTGCTTGGCCTGCGCTGGCTGCCCAAGCGCTGGGCGGACCCGGACCCCATGCCGGTGAAGATCGGCGCCCGCATCCGGCGCTACCGCGATTTCCTGATCGCCGTTGTCGGCGGCGCGGGCATGGCGTTCCTTGCCTATGTGATCATGACGCGCCCGGCATCGAGCCGGCTCGGCGATTATTTCGTCAGATATGCCTATACCGAGGGCGGTGGCAGGAATGCCGTCAACGTCATCCTGGTCGATTTTCGCGGTTTCGACACCTTCGGCGAGATGGCGGTGCTCGGTGTCGTGGGCCTGAGCGTCTTTGCCCTCCTGCGTCGCTTCCGCCCTGCGGCCGACAGTGTCGAATCGCCCGATCAGCAGAAGATCCAGAACGCTTATGACGAGGCCCGGGAGGACCGCAAGGTTGGCGATACGCTGAGCGATTATCTCTCGGTGCCGGCCGTCATCATGCAATGGCTGTTCCCGGTGATCATCGTGCTTGCCATTCATCTGTTCCTGCGCGGACACGACCTGCCGGGCGGCGGCTTCGCGGCGGGCGTGGCGCTGGCGATCGCCTTCATCCTGCAATATCTGGCGGCCGGCACGCGCTGGGTCGAGGATCATCTGCGCATTCTGCCGCTGCGCTGGATCGGCTTCGGGCTTTTGAGCGCCGCGCTCACCGGCGCGGGATCATGGTTCTTCGGCTATCCCTTCCTTACCTCGCATTTCCAGTATGCCGAACTGCCGTGGATCGGCAAGGTGCCGATGGCAAGCGCGCTCCTCTTCGATCTCGGCGTGTTCCTGCTCGTCGTTGGCGCCACCGTACTGGTGCTGATCGCGCTCGCCCACCAGTCGATCCGCAGTCACCGGACAGATCGTTTCGTGGCGACACTGCCCAAGGAGGATGCCTGATGGAACTGATCGTCGCGCTCGCCATCGGCGTATTGACCGCTTCGGGCATCTGGCTCCTGCTGCGGCCGCGCACCTTTCAGGTCATCATTGGCCTGTCGCTCATCTCCTATGCGGTCAACCTGTTCATCTTCGCGATGGGAAGGCTGAGGCTGGGCGCGCCGCCGGTGCTCGTTGATGCCGGTGTGGGCGATCCGGGCCTTTATGATGATCCGCTGCCGCAGGCCCTGGTGCTGACGGCCATCGTCATCAGCTTCGCCATGACGGCGCTTTTTCTCGTGGTGCTGCTCGCCTCGCGCGGGCTGACCGGAACCGACCATGTCGACGGCAGGGAGAGGCGATGACGGCGGGCTGGGTCCATCATCTGATCATTGCACCCGTCGTGCTGCCGCTGGCGGCAGGCGCGTTCATGCTGCTTTTCGACGAGCGCCGGCGCGCGCTGAAGGCGACGATCAGCCTCGTCTCCGCAATTCTTCTTCTGGGGATAGCGATCACCCTCATGAGCCTCGCCGATGCATCCGCCCCGGGAGCGAGCGTCTATCTCCTCGGCAACTGGCCGGCGCCCTTCGGCATCGTGCTGGTGCTCGACCGCCTGTCGGCGTTGATGCTGGTGCTGACCGGTATTCTCGCCATCGCCTCGCTCGTTTTCGCCATGGCGCGCTGGCAGCGCATGGGCCCGCATTTTCATACCATCTTCCAGCTTCTGCTGATGGGGCTGAACGGGGCCTTCCTGACCGGCGATCTTTTCAACCTCTTCGTCTTTTTCGAGGTGCTGCTCGCTTCCTCTTACGGTCTCGTCCTGCACGGCTCCGGTCCGCTGCGGGTCAAGGCGGGGCTGCACTATATCGCCTTCAATCTGGCGGCGTCCGCGCTGTTCCTCATCGGTGTGAGCCTCCTCTACGGCGTCACCGGAACGCTCAACATGGCCGATCTCGCGCAGCGTATTCCGTCGGTTGCGCCGGAGGACCGGATGTTGCTCGAGGCGGGAGCCGCGATCCTCGGCATCGCCTTCCTGGTCAAGGCGGGCATGTGGCCGCTGAGCTTCTGGCTGCCGCCGGCCTATGCGGCCGCCGCGGCACCGGTGGCGGCGATCTTCGCCATTCTGAGCAAGGTCGGCATCTATATCCTGCTGCGCCTGTCGCTCCTGTTCTTCGGCGTTGAGGCCGGCGCGTCGTCGGGTTTCGGCAGCGACTGGCTGCTCCTGGGCGGTATGGCGACGATCGCTTTCGGCCTCATCGGCGTGCTGGCGTCGCAGGCGATGGGCCGGCTCGCCGGCTACAGCGTGCTCGTATCGTCGGGCACACTGCTCGCCGCGATCGGCATCGGCAATACGGCGATCACCGGCGGGGCGCTCTTCTATCTCGTCTCCTCGACGCTAACGATATCGGCCTTCTTCCTGCTGGTCGAGCTGGTGGAGCGCGGCCAGGATACCGCCGCCGCCGTTCTCGCGGTGACGATGGAAGCCTATGGCGATGAATATGAGGATGCCGTCGATGAGGAAGTGGGCCTTGCCATTCCGGCGACGCTCGCCATTCTCGGCGCCTGCTTTGTCGTTTGCGGCATTCTTCTGACAGGCCTGCCGCCATTTTCGGGCTTTGTCGCCAAATTCCTGCTGGTCGCCTCGATCTTCAATCCGACCGGACTTGGCGCTTCCGCCGAAATATCCCCGACGGATTGGATATTGGTGGCGCTGATCATCCTTTCCGGCCTGTCTGCGCTGATCGCCATGACGCGCACTGGCATCCGCACCTTCTGGGCCTCGCTCGAGGGCAAGGTGCCGCGCGTCCTTGTCATCGAGGTTCTGCCCGTTGCCGGTCTCCTCCTGCTCTGCCTGTTGCTCGCCATCCAGGCGGGGCCGGCAATGCGCTATATGGAGGCGGCGGCGCAATCCCTGCACGCGCCCCAGAATTATATCAAAAGCGTCCTGGCCGCTCCGCGAGCGGGCGGCGGGGGAGGGGAGAGCCGATGACGCGTCTTTTGCCCTATCCGCTCCTTGCTCTTTCGCTGTTCCTCATGTGGCTGCTGCTCAATGGGGTCTCTGCCGGCCAGCTGCTGCTCGGCGCCGCCGTCGCATTTGGCGCCACCTGGGCCATGCGGGCGCTTGATCCGTCGAAGCCGCGCATAAGGCGCTGGCGGGTTGCCGCGATCCTCTTTGCGGGGGTCTTTGTCGACATCATCAAATCCAATTTCGATGCCGCGCGCATTATTCTTCTGCGAAGCGGACGAGCGCGGCCGGCTCTCGTGCATGTTCCGCTTGCCTTGCGTGATCCGACGGGACTAGCGGTGCTCGCCTGTATCCTCACCTGCATGCCGGGGACGGCATGGATCGAATACAATGCCACGAGCAGGGAACTGCTCATGCACGTACTCGACGCGGAAGCGGAGGAGTACTGGGGCGATCTCGTCAAGCAACGCTATGAACGACCCCTCAGGGAGATATTTGAATGAGCGCGGTCCTTCTTTTCTGGTCGGTCCTGATCGCCCAATTGCTGATCGTGATGGCGATGGGGCTTGCGGTCTTCCGGCTGATCCGCGGCCCCCGCGCGCAGGACCGCATCCTGGCCATCGACACGGTCTATGTGAACGCCATGCTTCTGCTCGTCACGCTCGGCATCAGGACGGGCAGCGTGCTCTATTTCGAGGCCGCGCTCGTCATCGGCCTCCTCGGCTTCGTCGCCACGCTGGCGCTCGCCAAATTCCTCATGCGCGGGGAGGTGATCGAATGATGAATGCTGCCGGACTGCCCCTGTGGGCGGCGCTCCTGACCAGCTTCTTCCTGCTGCTCGGCGCGACGGTCACCCTGATCGGCTGCATCGGCCTCATCCGGCTCAGGACCTTCTACGAACGCATTCATGCTCCAACCATGGGCACCAGCCTGGGCGCGGGCAGCATCGTGCTCGCCTCGATCATCTTTTTCAGCGTGCTCGATTCCAGACCGGTCCTGCACGAAGTACTGATCGCCGTCTTCGTCACCGTGACCACGCCGGTCACGCTGATGCTCCTGTCGCGTGCCGCCCTTTACCGCGACCACACGGATGACAGCCGCAAGCTTCCCCGTTCGCGCGATCAGGACTGATCATTTTTGCCATTTCCCGACATTCTACTGGCGGGAAGGGCTGGCGTTGCTACACCCCCTCTCCCCGGCAGGGCAGAGGGGGGTGTGAAGAAGTACCAACCTGCACGCTTGGTCGGAATAAACCGTCTCCATGCGACCGAATGTCCGCATCATTCCCAATCTTTCCAACATGGCTTGATTTGGATCAATTCCAGATTTATTGAAATTTCAGAAATTACTGAAACTTCGAAAAGGACGGAATTGCGCCATGGAGCTCCCACCCATCGTTCAGTCCTTCGTGCTGCATTTCGGTGAAATGGGCAGCCGCTGGGGCATCAACCGCACGGTCGGCCAGATCTATGCGCTGCTCTATGTCTCGTCGGAGCCGCTCTGCGCCGACCAGATTGTCGAGAAGCTTGGCATCTCGCGTTCCAACGTGTCGATGAGCCTGCGCGAATTGCAGGGCTGGAACCTTGTCGTGCTGAAACATCTGCCGGATGATCGGCGGGATTTCTTCACCACGCCCGACGATATCTGGCAGATTCTGCGCACGCTCGCCGAAGAGCGCAAGAAACGCGAGATCGACCCGACCATGACGGTGCTGCGGGAGATCCTGATGCAGAGTCCGACCGGCGAGGCCGAGCGCTATGCGCAAGACCGCATGGCGGACATGTACGGGCTCATCGAGCAACTGACCAACTGGTACGACGATGTGAAGCAGCTCGAGACCGATAGGCTAGCAACCCTGCTGGCGCTGGGTGCCAAGGTGACCCGATTGCTGGAGACGAAGGACAGGATCGTCTCCTTCGGCAGGGGACGGCACTCCGGCAAGAAGGACGGTGAAAGCGCGTGAACGCCGTCGTCTCCAGCAATTTCGCCAAGTCCGATGCGGGCAATGCTCCGACAAGGCGTACGAAATTCTCATCCAGATCGTCTCCCAAGACGAGTGCCAGGGCAGGGGCGGTGCTGCAGGCCGGCGCCGCGCTGCTCTGGCTGCCGCAGGCGGCGCTGCTCGCCTATGCGCTGGGTATCATCACCGATGATGGCGCCCTGCGGCAGATGATCTGGATCGCCGCTGCCGTCTTCGGCATCGGCATTTTGCGTGCTGCGCTGGATGCCGCCGGAAACAGACTCGCCTTCAAGGTTGCCCGCGCAACGCTTTCTTCCATGCGGCAGCGGGCGATCGCCGCACTCGGCGGCCGCTCGCCGCTCGACAGCGGGCGTCCCGCCTCCGGCTTTGCTGCCAGCGTCATCGCCGAGCAGGCGGAGGCGATCGTTCCCTATCTCGCGCGTTTCCAGCCGGTGCGGCTGCGCGTCATGATCCTGCCGCTCATCATCCTGGGCGTGGTTCTCTGGTTCTCATGGGCGGCGGCGCTGGTTCTCCTCGTTGCTGCGCCGCTCATCCCGATCTTCATGGCGCTGATCGGCTGGCGGGCCAACGCAGCGAGCGAGGCACAGCTTGCCGAGCTCGGCGGCATGAATGGCTTCCTGCTCGACCGCTTGCGCGGGCTCGCCACCATCCGCGCCTTCGGCGCCGTCGATCTCACCGCCCGTCGCCTGCGCGACAATGCTGAAAGCCTCCGCCGGCGCACCATGGCCGTTCTGCGCATCGCCTTCCTGTCATCGGCGGTTCTCGAGCTTTTCTCCGCCCTCGGCGTCGCCATGGTCGCCGTCTATATCGGGTTCCATCTCCTCGGCCAGCTCGATTTCGGAGCCTGGGGTGGCAAGCTTTCGCTCGCGGAAGGCTTCTTCATCCTGCTGCTGGCGCCGGCCTTCTTCGAGCCGCTGCGCGATCTCTCCGCCGTATGGCACGACCGTGCTGCCGGCGAGGCGGCGATGAAAGCGCTCGAGGCACTGTCGGAGGATGGCGCGCCGGTGGTCGGTAAAGGGGAGGTTCACTCACCGGTTCCGGTTCGCAAACCGGTATCCCTCCAACTCTCCAACATCCGTTTCCGCCATGCCGGCAGCGATGCTTTGCTGTTCGATGATTTCAGTCTTTCCGTCGCTCCGGGCGAGCATCTCGCCTTGTTCGGCCCGAGCGGCTGCGGCAAGTCGAGCCTCTTGGCGCTGGTCGCTGGCCTCGTCACCGCCGAAGAAGGCAGGATCATCGTCAGCGGCACGCCGCTGAGGGACGAAACAGCGGCGGATCTGCGCCGGCGCATGGCCTGGGTGGGGCAGAAGCCGCATATCTTCGCCGGCTCGGCGGATGCCAATGTCACGCTCGGCCGGGATGGCGTGGATAGAGCGAGAATTGCCGCCGCGCTTGGCCTTGCCGCACTCGGCGAAATCGAAACGGTGCAGGACCGCGCCCTGATCGGTGAAAACGGCGTCGGCCTTTCCGGCGGCGAGGCGCTGCGCCTGGCGCTGGCCCGTGCCGCCCTCAATGCCGAGGCCGGCATTATCCTGGCCGACGAGCCGACGGCGCATCTCGACAGCCGCACCGCCGCAAGGATCACCGAAAGCCTTCTGGCGCTCGCCGAGGGCCGGCTATTGATCGTCGCCACCCATGACCGGGCGCTTGCAGAGCGCATGGACCGGGTGATCATGCTCGACGGAGCCGGTGTCGCGTCCCATGTCGAGACCAGGAAGAGGGCCGCGCGATGAGCATGCTCCGCCACCTCCACCCCGTGCTGGGCCTGTTTTTCGCCGAACGCCGTGGCCTGCTGTTTGGCGGTATGGCACTTGCCGCAGCCACGGTGCTGGCCGGTATCGCACTGCTCGGCCTTTCCGGCTGGTTCATCACCGCCACCGCCATCGCCGGGCTTTCCGCTGCGACGGCGCTCGTCTTCGATGTCTTCGCGCCCGCCGCAGGCATTCGTTTCCTTGCCATTGTGCGCACTGGCGCCCGCTATGGTGAGCGGCTTGTCACCCATGACGCGACGCTTGCCGTGCTTGCCGCCTTGCGCGAGAGGCTGTTTCGGGCTCACGCCGGGCCGGGAGCGGCGCATGATCTCCTGATGCGGCCGGCGCGTCTCCTGTTCCGCTTGACGGCCGATATCGACGTGCTGGATTCGCTCTACCTCCGGGTGCTGGTGCCGGCGGGCGCTGCGCTTGGCGCCGCCCTTGCCGCTGGCGTGGTCTTTTATCTCATGTCGCCGCCGCTCGGCCTTGCGGTTGCCGGCCTGCTGCTTTTGGCGGGGCTGGGCCTGCCGGCAATCGCGGCGATTGCCGCTGAAAAGCCGATGCGTCGCCACGCCAAGGCGGTTGAAGCGCTGCGGGCGCGCACCATTGATTTTGTCGCCGGCCAGACGGAACTCGTCATGGCCGGGCGCCAATCGCCTTGCGGAAGCCGATGACGCGCTGAACCGGCTCGATACGGCGCTGGCCGCGGGTTTCGGATCGGCGGGGGCGCTGCTGCTCGCCGGCGCGCTTGTCGCGGTGGCTATGTTGGTGCAAGCGGGAACGTTCGGCGCGCCGGTCGCTGCCCTCGGCCTTCTCGTTGCGCTTGCCGCTATGGAGCCCTTCGCGGCGCTGCGGCGTGGCGCGATGGAGCTTGGCCGGACAGCACTCGCCGCGCGGCGGCTGACGCCACGTCTGAACGCAACCGACGAGCCGTTACCCCGCCATGCGCCGCAGGAGGGAGGGGCCACGCGTCTTGTCTCCGTCACCGCCTGCCACCATGGCACGGAGAAGCCGGCGCTTTGTGATGTTTCCCTTGACCTTCGTGCCGGGGAGAAACTCGCTCTCGTAGGGGCGAGCGGTGCTGGAAAATCCACGCTGCTCGCCGTGCTCGCCGGGGAAATCGCGCCGCAGGCCGGCACGGTTGAAGCGACACGAGCCACGCTTTTGACCCAGCGTACCGAGCTCTTTCAGGACACGGTTCGCGAAAACCTCCGCCTTGCCAATCCCGCTGCCGACAATGCAGCGCTCTGGGATGCGCTCCAGGATGCCGGTCTCGCTTCGACCGTCGCTGCGATGCCCGGCGGCCTAGAGGCCAAATTGGGCGAGGGCGGTCTCGGCCTGTCCGGTGGCCAGTCCCGGCGCCTGGCGCTGGCGCGGCTTTTCCTGACCGACACGCCGCTCTGGCTGCTCGACGAACCGACCGAGGGGCTGGACGCGGCGACGGCGGGCGATGTGCTCGACCGTCTTGGACGAAAGGCGCGGGGCCGGACGCTGGTGATCGCCACCCATACCAGGCGTGAGGCCGCGCTCGCGGACCGCATAATTGTGCTGGATCAAGGCGGGATCACCCAATCTGTTGGCAATGTTGATCCTGGCTTCTTGCACATTGTTAACGGATTGCGGGAAGTATAGCCGCAGAATTCAACCGATTCCATATGGTATCGGAAAGAATAGTTGAGAAAGGAGCGCCGGTGGCGCCGGCGGAAAAACAATGGAATTCGACATTGTCTCACTATCGCGTCTGCAGTTTGCAATAACAGCGCTCTACCATTTTCTTTTCGTTCCGCTGACGCTTGGCCTTTCCGTTCTGCTGGCGATCATGGAAACCGTCTATGTCATGACAGGCCGCAAGATCTGGCGTCAGATGACCAAATTCTGGGGCACGCTCTTCGGCATCAACTTCGTCATGGGGGTCGCCACCGGCATCGTCATGGAATTCCAGTTCGGCATGAACTGGAGTTACTACAGCCACTATGTCGGGGATATTTTCGGGGCGCCGCTCGCCATCGAAGGGCTGATGGCCTTCTTTCTCGAGGCGACATTCGTCGGCCTGTTCTTCTTCGGCTGGGACAAGCTCTCCAAGCTCGGCCATCTCGTGGCCACCTATGCCGTCGCTGCCGGCTCCAATTTCTCGGCGCTATGGATACTGATCGCCAATGGCTGGATGCAGAATCCCGTGGGGTCGGCCTTCAATCCGCAGACCATGCGTATGGAGATTACCGATTTCTTTGCCGTGCTGATGAACCCCGTCGCCCAGGCGAAATTCGTCCACACGGTATCGGCCGGCTATGTCACGGCGGCAATCTTCGTGCTCGGCGTCTCGGCCTGGTATCTCCTCAAAGGCCGCTCCACGGAGCTCGCCAAGCGTTCGATGACGGTCGCCGCCTCCTTCGGCCTCGCCGCATCGCTTTCCGTCGTCGTGCTTGGTGACGAAAGCGGCTATCTCTCCACCGAACACCAGAAGATGAAGCTCGCCGCCATCGAGGCCATGTGGAACACCGAGCCTGCGCCCGCCGCCTTCACCGCATTCGGTTTCCCCGATCAGGAGGCGCGCGAGACGCATTACGCCGTCCATATCCCCATGGTCATGGGCCTGATTGGCACCCGCTCGCTGACGACGCCCATCCCGGGCATCAACCAGCTCGTGGCCAGCGCCGAGGATCATATCCGCAAGGGCATCGTCGCCTATGATGCCCTGCAGAAGATCCGCGCCGCCGGCAGCGAAGCAGCGGTTCCCGCGGAGGCGCGCACCGCCTTCGAGGACAATGGCCGATGGCTCGGCTACGCGCTTCTCCTGAAGCGCTATGTCGACGATCCGCGAACCGCGACCGACGCGCAGATCAAGGCTGCCGCCAACGATACGGTGCCGGGCGTGCTGCCGCTCTTCTGGTCCTTCCGCATCATGGTGGGCCTGGGCTTCTTCTTCATCCTGCTGACGGCGACCTTCTTCGTCCTTTCGGCGCGCCGTGCGCTCGACCACCATCCGTGGCTCTTGCGGGTGGCGGTTTTCTCCATCCCGCTGCCGTGGATCGCCGCCGAGCTGGGCTGGGTGGTCGCCGAGTTCGGGCGCCAGCCCTGGATCATCGAGGGCGTGCTGCCGACGGCGGCGGCCGTCTCCAATCTCGGTGCGGCGACCGTTCTTACGACGATAGTGGGCTTCGTGGTGATCTATACGGTGCTGATCATCATCGAGATGGGCCTGATGCTGCGTGCCATAAAGCAAGGCCCCGAGCCCGATACAGAGCCTGAAGCGATCCTCGCTTCACCCACGATCGCTCCGGCGGAGTAAGAGACATGATACTCAGCGAACTGATTGATTACGGAACCCTGCGCCTGATCTGGTGGGTTCTCCTCGGCGTGCTTCTCATCGGCTTCGCCGCCCTCGACGGTTTCGATCTCGGTGTCGGCATGCTGCTGCCTTTCGTCGGCAGGAACGACATCGAGCGCCGCGTTGTCATCAACACCATTGGCCCGGTCTGGGAAGGCAATCAGGTCTGGCTCATCCTCGGCGGCGGCGCCATCTTCGCCGCCTGGCCGCCGCTTTATGCGGTCTCCTTTTCCGGTTTCTATCTCGCCATGTTCCTCATCCTCGCGGCGCTGATCCTGCGTCCGGTGGGGTTCAAATACCGCAGCAAGCGCGACAGTATGCGCTGGCGCTCCGGCTGGGATTGGGCGCTGTTCACAGGCGGTTTCGTTCCGGCGCTGATTTTCGGCGTCGCCGTCGGCAATGTGCTGCAGGGCGTGCCGTTCCGCTTCGCCGAGGACATGGGCATCTTCTATGAGGGCTCGTTCTTCGGCCTGCTCAATCCCTTCGCACTGCTCTGCGGTCTTCTGTCGGTCTCGATGCTGGTCATGCACGGCAGCGCCTGGCTGGCGCTCAAGACGGACGGCAAGATTTCGTGGCGGGCGCGGGATTACGGCAGCGTGGCCGCGCTCATTACTCTGGTGCTCTATGTCGCGGCCGGGGCAATTCTGTGGGCCTATATCAGCGGATACCGGATCACCAGCGCGATCGATCCGGCCGGGCCGTCCAATCCGCTTCTCAAGACGGTGGTGGCCGAGAGTGGCGCCTGGTTCGCCAATTATGCCGCCCATCCCTGGCTGCTTGTCGCGCCCGCGCTCGGCATAATCGGCACGATTGCAACCTTCCTTGCCCTGCGCAGCGGGGCGGAAATCCTGCCGCTCCTGACCGGGAAACTCGCCATCTTCGGCATCATCTCCTCCGTCGGCGTCTCGATGTTTCCCTTCATCCTGCCGTCGTCTATCGATGCGAAATCGAGCCTCACCGTGTGGGATTCCTCGTCCAGCCATCTGACACTCTTCATCATGCTGGTGGTGACGGTAATCTTTCTGCCGATCATCGTCGCCTATACGAGCTGGGTCTATCATGTGCTGTGGGGCAAGGTCGACGCGGCGCAGGTTACCGACAAGAGCAGCCATTCTTATTGAAGGGAATAGGGAAGTAAGGGAATAGGGAAGTAAGGGAGTAGGGGAGTATGTTGGCGCAAAAACATGCTCCCTTGCTCCCCGCTTCCTTACTCCCTTGATGACCAATCAAGGAGACCGAACATGTGGTATTTTTCCTGGCTTCTCGGATTGCCGCTGGCAGTCGCCTTCGCCGTCCTCAATGCCATGTGGTATGAGCTGATGGATGACCGGGCCCGGCAGGAATCCGGATCTCGCCCGGCTCAGACAAGTCCGCGTCACGCGGCCGCGCGCAAGGCGTCCGCCCGCAAGCGGTGATCGGCATTCGCAAAGCGATATGCAAGTTCATAAGAAAAGCGCCAGGCGTCTTGCTACGCCTGGCGCTTTAAGGTGAAATCGCCGCTGGTTCAGGATTTGGTCAGCGCGGCCAGCCGCGACGATGCGGCGGCAAAGCCTTTGAGCGAGATATTGCCGCTCACGTCCTGGCCGCCATTGAAGGCTGTCATGCTGATCACCGCCTGATTGCCTTTTGCCAGGGCAGCCATCGCCTTGCTGTCGAAGGAGAGCGGCGCGATACAGCCCTGCGGCAGGCAGGTGCTGATGCTGGTCTTGGTCAGATCGGTGTCATCGACCTTGATCTGGACGCCTTTCGAGATATCCAGCCCGAAGGGCAGGACGAGTGTCGAATTGGAGACGCCCGTCTTGGCATCGGGAGCGCCGAGAGCAATCATCAGCACCCTTTGGCCGGACTTGCCGTCGACCTGTTCCTGGGTCATCTGACAATTGCGCTTCTTCGCATCGTTCTGAGTGGTGGTCTGGCAATTGATCAGCCAGTCTCCGAATGTCTCGGAAAGTGCGGTCGGTCCTTCGCTCTGCGCCGGAGCGGGACTGGGAAGAAGGAGCGTGCCGCCCGCAGCTGCAACCAGTGCGAATGCGGCAAGTAGGCCCGTGCGTTTGTGGTGGCGTGGTTTGGAAAGTATAGCCATGTTTTTCTCTATCCAATTTTGATTCTGCAAATGTCTTTAGGTATCTTTGTCTTACAAATGACCTGGGATCAAGATGCGTTCTTGCGTATATCTCCTTCCTTTTTCTTTTCAATGAAATAGACTAAGCCGCTGCCGTGCCCGCGGCTGGTATTGGATGTTTTCCCGGCGCTGCAAAAGAGAATCACTCTGCCCGGCAAGGTGATTGGCTGGTCCTTTTTCCAGCCATCATCACGCGAATCACAGGTGTCGATCCTTCCCGGCCCGCCGATAGTCTGTATCTTGCAGCGCACATGAAGCGGTTCCTCTTTTCCAATCTGTCGGTTCTTGCCAGAAATCCTGCATTGGGTTTTTATTGCATTTCGAAGATTTCATGAAATTCCGGAATCGTCAATTTTTAGTTGAATTCTTTTAATTCTATTAACCATATAGTTGCATCGGTGCAATGACCGATGATACTGGTAAATCAACAATAACGATAATTGTCAGTTGCGTTCCCGGTAAGACGTGGGATGAACCAGGGCAGCCGCGTCTGCTCCGCTGGCAGAAGTGTTCTTTGACGAGCGCTTCGCGTGAGGGGGAGATGTTTGCCTGCCATGAATGGAAGGAACATCGTCAAGATAATTATTCATAGCAGATGAAGAAATTATTGAGCGAAGGGCAACAGCCTTCATTTTTCAATGGCAGTTTATGGATATGACAAAATGAATACTATTTTTGATGCCAAACGCGCCTTTCCTGCGGATGATGGAAACGACGCCATGCAATTTCCGGATTTTCCCGGTGAACGTCTGACAGCGCTGGATGGAAGGCTGATCCACGCGGTTTCCCCGGCCGGAGCCGCCTTGTTCCGCCCCGCCGAGCCGCTTGCCATGGTGATCTTGTCGGCCATCCGCGACATGGAATGGTCGCTGGGGCCGGGCGTCACCCAGATCTTCGATGCGCCCGCCGGCATGGTTCTGGTCTTTCCCGCGGGAAGCCAGTCGGTGCTCCGCTGGCCAACCGGCAAGGAAAGCGTGTCGGTGATGCTGTCCACGGAGAGGCTCGAAGGGCTGGAGGAACTCTCGGCGGAACTGAGTGAGCCGCTCTTTTCGGCGGTGAGCCGCATTATCGATTCCAAATGCCTGCAGGTGGCGCATCTCCTGCGTGGTGAATTGCAGAAGCAGGCGCCCGCCAGCGAGCGTTATCTGGATGCGCTGATGACCGTGGTTGCCACGCTTCTCCTGCGCAATCATGTCGACAAGCGCCGGGAAGAAGGAAGTCGGAGGGCTCTCTTACCAGGCGTCACGCCGCATCGAGGCCTATCTCCGGGAAAATTTCTGCAACAAGATCTCCATCGCGGAGATGGCGGCGCAGGTCGGCATCTCGCCTGGTCATTTCCTCACCTCCTTTCGTGAGAGTTTTGGCCAGACGCCGCATCAGTACCTCCTCACATTGAGGTTGAACGAAGCGGAAAAGCAGCTGCGCGAGAGCGATACGCCGCTCTCCAGCATCGCCGAGATGATCGGCTTTTCCAGCCAGAGCCACATGACCACGGCGCTGAAGAAGAACAAGTTCGCCACGCCCGGTGAAATTCGCCGTCGGCGGCTGTTCGCCAAGCCCGTGGTCCCGAACGTCCAGGCGGCGGAGTAGGAAATGGGATGCCCCCTCTCTTGCGATTTCTAACACTTAGCTTCGCTAAGATGTTGAAATCACTTTCTCTCCCGCAAGGGGAGAGATAATGCTGCGCTGCCCTTGCTGCCAACCGCAGGAGTTGATGATTGGTTGCAGGTTCATGCGGGCTCTATCTCCCCCTTGGTGGGGGAGAAAGCAAATTCTCGGGCTTGGGCTCTGCCCAAGTCCTTAGAATTTGCAAGAGAGAGCTGATTGGCGGTGCCGATGATGCAGACAGATCAAAAAAAGCCGGGCACATCACTCGATGTGCCCGGCATCCGTTATCGATGGCCTGTGGCGGACAGGATCATTCGGCGGGCTGCAGCACCTCCGGTGCCGGAAGCGGATTGCCGCTCATGGCCGCGGCGAGCTTCTCCGTGTCGAGCTCCTTTTCCCAGCGTGCCACGACGATGGTCGCGACCGCGTTGCCGACGAGGTTGGTCAGCGCCCGGCATTCCGACATGAAACGGTCGATACCGAGGATCAGCGCCATGCCCGCCACCGGAACGGCGGGAACGACCGAGAGCGTGGCGGCAAGCGTAATGAAGCCCGCGCCGGTGATGCCCGCCGCGCCCTTCGAGCTCAGCATGGCCACGAGCAACAGCAGGATCTGATCGCCGATCGAGAGCGGAATATCCATCGCCTGCGCGATGAACAGGGCCGCCAGCGTCATGTAGATGTTGGTGCCGTCGAGGTTGAAGGAGTAGCCGGTCGGCACGACGAGGCCGACGACGGACTTCTTGCAGCCCGCCTTTTCCATTTTCTCCATCAGCGTGGGCAGGGCCGCTTCCGACGAGCTGGTGCCCAGCACGAGCAGCAACTCCTCCTTGATATAGCGGATGAGCGCCAGGATCGAGAAGCCGTTATAGCGCGCCACTGCGCCGAGGATGACGAGCACGAACAGCAGTGAGGTCAGGTAGAAGGTGCCGACCAGCATTGCCAGGTTGGCGATGGACTCGATGCCGTATTTGCCAATGGTGAAGGCCATCGCGCCGAAGGCGCCGATGGGAGCGGCTTTCATCAGGATCGCCACCAGCTTGAAGATCGGGGCCGAAAGCGCCTGCAGGAAGTTGAGAACCGGCGCACCTTTTTCGCCGACCATGCCGAGCGCGATGCCGAATAGGACGGAGAAGAACAGCACCTGCAGAATATCGCCCGAGGCGAAAGCGCCGACGATGGTCGAGGGAATGATGTTGGTCAGGAAGCCGGTGATGCTCTGCTCATGGGCCTTCTCGGCGTAGTTGGCCACGGCATTCGCGTCGAGCGAGGACGGATTGATATGCATGCCGCTGCCGGGCTGGATGACATTGGCGACGATCAGGCCGACGATCAGCGCCAGCGTCGAGAAGGTCAGGAAATAGAGCATCGCCTTGCCGGCGACGCGGCCGACCTTCTGCAGGTCCGACATGCCCGCGATGCCGGTCGCGACCGTCAGGAAGATGACGGGAGCGATGATCATCTTGACAAGCTTGATGAAGGCGTCGCCGAGCGGCTTCAGGCTGGCGCCGAGATCGGGATAGAAATGGCCGAGCGCGATGCCGGCCGCGATCGCCACCAGCACCTGCACGTAGAGATGGCCGTAGATAGGGGTTTTTCCGCGCGGGCTTTCCGCGCTCAACTGTGTCGGGCTCATGAGTTCCTCCGGTGGATACGAACCCCGGCGCTCGACAGCTCCTCCGCCGATTTCCAGGATTCCTGAACATGCGGGCGTTTCACCGCCCGCGTGGTGCTTCCCTGGAGCAATCGCCGTGCCAAACTTTTGCCTTATAGGTAAACAATTGATTTCATTGTGAGAAGAAGAAGGCTGTTCGCCGCTGGCTTGGAAGCTTGTGCGAAAATTCGGACGATTGTCCTTGTGTTTCGTCTGGATTTCTGCACATTCGCGGCATTATGTGCGCCCGTTCTCGACCGATCGCTCAAACATGAACGCCTCTCTCTCCCGCGCCGCGATACAGTGGACCGTTTACGCGCTTCTTGCCGCCGCGGCTCTGCTCGCCGCCCTGTGGCTTGCCGGCGATTATGGCCGGGAGCAGGCCTACCGGACGCTCGATGCCCGCGCGCGCAATGCGGCGACGCTCAATGCCGTCGTGCTGCGCACCGTGCTGGAGAAACAGCGCTCCGTGCCTTTCGTCCTTGCCCAGGATAGGGACGTGAGCACCGCGCTTGCATCCGGCGATCCGGCGCTGTTCCACGGGCTCGACCGGAAACTCGAGGGCCTGATCGGCGAGACCGGGGCGGCGGTCATCTATATCCTCGACAAGAAGGGTCTTGCCGTCGCCGCCAGCAACTGGCGCACGCCGACGAGTTTCGTCGGCCATGATTATGCGTTCCGGCCCTATTACAGCACGGCGGTCAAATTGGGCGCGGCGGAATATTATGCGCTCGGCACCGCCAGTCTCCGCCCCGGCCTTTATATCTCGCGGCGGGTCGAGGGGCCGCAGGGCGTGCTTGGCGTCATCGTCGTCAAGCTGGAGTTCGATCAGGTGGAGGCGGATTGGCGCAATGCATCAGGCGCTTCCTATGTGACCGACGGTCACGGCGTCGTGCTGGTGACGAGCATTCCGCAGTGGCGCTTCATGTCGCTTGTGGATATTCCGCCGCAATCCCAGGCGGCATTGCGCGATAGCCTGCAATTCGGCGATGCGCCGCTGGCAACGCTTCCCGTCGTCCCTCACACCGCCGAGGAGCAGCCCGATATCGTCAAGGCGACGCTGCCGGATGCGCGGTTGGCGGATTTCATTCGGGTCGCCGTGCCGGTGCCGACCACCGCCTGGACTTTGCATATGCTGGCGCCGGCCGCGCAGGAGGTCCGCGCCGGCGTGCGCGAGGCGCGCTCGCTCGCCGTGCTGGGCCTGATCCCGGTCCTGGCGCTGGCGGCGTGGCTGCTCTATCGGCATCAGCGCATCCTGCGCCGTGCGGCTGAGGCGCGCGCGGCGCGCGAGGAGCTGGAACAGCGCGTCAGCGAGCGTACGGCGGAGCTGAGCGCCACCAATAAGCGCCTCGAATTCGAGGTCGAGGAACGCCAGAAGACCGTCATGCGTCTGCAGGAGGTGCGCGAGGAACTGGCTCAGGCCAATCGGCTGGCCATTCTCGGGCAGGTGGCGGCGGGTATCACCCATGAGATCAACCAGCCTGTCGCGGCGATCCGCAGCTATGCAGACAACGCCCGCACCTTTCTGGAGCGAAAGGAGCCGGAGGCCGCCAGCGAGAACCTTTCGACCATCGCATCCCTCACCGAGCGCATCGGCACCATCGCCGACGGTTTGCGCACGTTCTCGCGCAAGGGCACCGGCGGCGTGGAACCGACCAGCGTTGCCGAGGCCATGGACGGCGCTTTCCTGCTGCTCAATAACCGTCTGCGCCAGCAGGGCGTGGAGCTTGCCTGCGATATCCCGCCGCCGGATATCCGTGTCATGGGTAACCGGGTGCGGCTGGAACAGGTTCTGGTCAATCTCATCCAGAACGCGATGGAGGCCATGGAAGGGCAGGCGGATGGCCGAGTCGATCTCACCTGGCGCCGACATGGGGACGAGACCGAGCTTGTCGTCGCCGATAACGGTCCCGGCATTCCGCCCGAAGTGATGGAACGCCTGTTCACGCCCTTCACCACGACAAAGAAGGGTGGCCTCGGCCTCGGTCACGTCATCTGCAACGACATCATCACCGAATTCGGCGGCCGTCTCGAGGTCGAGAGCGCTCCGGGGCAGGGCACCCGCTTCACCATTTATCTGAGGAGTATGCAATGAGCGGCGAAACCCGCGCGAAGATCGCTTTCGTCGATGACGACGAGACGCTGCGCCGTGCCAACGCGCAGACATTGGAACTCGCCGGGTTCGAAGTTCTCGCCTTCGACGGGGCGAGGGCCGCGCTCGACCACGTCGATGCGGATTTCGAGGGCATCGTCGTCACCGATATCCGCATGCCGCGCATCGACGGCTTTCAGCTCTTCCGTAAGCTGAAGGAGATTGATGTCGATCTGCCCGTCATCTTGATCACCGGCCACGGCGATATCGCCATGGCGGTCGAGGCGATGCAGGAGGGCGCCTATGATTTCATCGCCAAGCCCTATCCGGCCGAGAGGCTTGTCCAGAGCGTGCGGCGTGCTGTCGAGAAGCGCCGGCTGGTGCTTGAGAACCGCGAACTGCGCCGCGCGGCGCAAGCGGCGGAGGACGAGCTTCCGTTGATCGGCCAGACGCCATCGATGGAGCGCCTGCGCCGCACGCTGCGGCAGATCGCCGATGCCGATGTGGACGTGCTGGTGGCGGGCGAGACCGGCAGCGGCAAGGAGGTCGTCGCCGATCTTCTGCACCGCTGGAGCCGCCGGCGCACTGGCCATTTCGTCGCCTTGAATTGTGGCGCGTTGCCCGAAACGGTGATCGAGAGCGAATTGTTCGGCCATGAGGCGGGCGCCTTCACCGGCGCGCAGAAGAAGCGGATCGGCCGTATCGAGCATTCGAGCGGCGGCACGCTGTTTCTCGACGAGATCGAGAGCATGCCGCTTGCCGCGCAGGTGAAGCTGCTGCGTGTTCTGGAAAAGCGCGAGATCACTCCGCTCGGCAGCAACGAGGTGCGCCCGCTCGACCTGCGTGTCGTCGCCGCCTCCAAGGTAGACTTGGGCGATCCCGCCGCACGCGGCGATTTCCGCGAGGACCTCTATTACCGGCTGAATGTGGTAACGGTTTCGATCCCGCCCTTGCGCAAGCGCAAGGAAGACATCCCGCTGCTCTTCGCGCATTTCCTCAACCGTGCCACAACCCGCTTCCATGTCGATCCGCCTGATGTGACCGACGGGATCAGGCGTCATCTCATCGCCCATGACTGGCCGGGCAATGTCCGGGAGCTGGCGCATTTTGCCGAACGTTTCGCCCTTGGGCTGACCGAAACGCCTGCGGCAGTCGGACAGGCCGGCGGCGACGGCGAGGATCTTTCCCTGCCGCAGCGGGTCGAGCGCTTTGAGGCGGAGCTGATCCGCCAAGCGCTCGCCGAGAATAGCGGCGATGTCAAAGCCACGGTCGAGGCGTTGGGCATCCCCCGCAAGACCTTTTACGACAAGCTGCAGCGCCATGGCATTGTCAGATCCGGCTATGCCAAGGGTTGACCACCCGCTCCGCTGTCCCTGAATGCTCTGTCGTCTCAAGGGCATTGGTATCCTGAGCACTTCCCATTCTGGTCGCCCATTCTTCTCGTAACAAAGAATGTTGCATGATATGGGCTTTTGCCCTATCACGTAACTTATGAGGTGGCGTGATCTTGCTTGAGATCCATCGAGGTGAACGCAATCCGCCGCAGATGTCAGGAGAACCTCGTGAAGCTATATAATTTTCCTTGGGGACCGTACCCCCGTCGTGTTGCGTTGTACCTTGCCGAAAAGGGCATCACTGACATCGAACAGATCGAAGTGGAGTTCCCGCATCAGCCGGAGCTCTGGCCCGAGAATTTCCTTTTCAAGCTGAACCCTGCGCATTCCCTACCCGTTCTGGACACTGGCAACGGGATGTTGATCGGGCAGTCCATCGCAATTCTCGAATATCTGGAGGAGCGCTATCCCTTTCCGAATATGCTTGGAGAAACCTCGGAAGACCGTGCACGGACGCGTGAGCTCGTCGCCATCTTTGACGAGGCTACAAGCTTCTTCGGGCTATGGGCGCGGCAGGGAAGTCGCGTGAACGCCGAACGTCACACGCCAAGCGCTGAGGCGGCCTTGATCGGAGCCGAGCGCTTTGCGAGCAAGCTTCGCGTGGGAGAGGCGAAGTTCGTAGGCCCCTTTATGAACGGCAGCAGGCACACGATCGCCGATTGCGTGGCAATGGCGCTGATCGAGTTCGTCGATCAGTTCTACGGGGTTCCGGTGCCGGCTGATTGCCCGAAGCTCGCCGACTGGTATTTGCGGCTCTCAAATAGTGCAACCATACGATCTCCCCGATATCCGCAGGAAATGCTGAGCCTGGCATACGGCCTGCCGGAGCAGACGCAGATCTTTCTCTAGGCCAGCGCGCGCGCCTCGCGGAACGAGACGAGGCGCTTGCCCTTCTCATCCCAGAGCACGAGCCTCACGCAGCGCAGGCTTTCTGGAATGGTGATGCGGCCGATGTCGCGTAGTTCGGGATAATCCCTGAGCACTTCTGGAAGCCGGTAATAGGGAACCCTGCTCGACAGATGGTGGACATGGTGGATGCCGATATTGGCGGTCAGCCATTGCAGCGCGCCCGGCAGATCGTAATAGGACGAACCGTGCAGGGCGGACTGCTGGAACTGCCATTCGGTCCCTTCGGACCATTGCGTGTCCTCGAACTGGTGCTGGACGTAGAACAGCCAGATGCCGGCTGTACTTGCCAGAAGCACGATCGGCAGATGCACCAATAGAAATGGGCCGATCCCGATCAGCCAGATCAGGCCAGCCGCCAGAACGGCGATGGCCAGATTGGTCGCCATCGTCGAGATCCAGGGCTCAGTGCCTGAACGCATCATGCCGAAGGGCAGCCTTTGCTTGAGCAGGAAAACCCACACCGGCCCGATGACGAACATGACGATCGGGTTGCGGTAAAGCCGGTATTGGAGCTGGCCCCAGCGTGACAGGGCGCGATATTCGCTGACGGTCAGCGTCGTGATGTCGCCGACACCGCGCTCGTCGAGATTGCCGGCGGAGGCATGATGGATGGCATGCGTGCGCTTCCAGTAGTCATAGGGCGTGAGCGTCAATACGCCGATTGCCCGGCCGATCCAGTCATCCGCTTGGCGATGGGCGAAAAACGCCCCGTGGCCGCAATCGTGCTGGATCATGAACAGCCTGAGCAGGAAGCCCGCCGCCGGAATGGTCAGCAGCAGGCCCCACCAGAAGCCGTAATGGACGGCCGCGCCGGAAAGCGCCCAGAGCGCGGCGAACGGGATGATGGTCACCGCCAGTTCGAAGACGCTACGCAGGCGATCGGGCTTTCGGTAGTTGGAGAGGATCTTGAGCCAGGAGCGATGGTCGATGGTGGCGGCGGGGGCGGGGAAAATCGCGTTCATGCAGGGTCAGGATCCTGCCGGAGTCGTGCGCTCGGCGGCGGCGCAGCGATAGTAATGCTCTGCATGCTGATAGTAGTTTTCCGCCTCGACGCTGTTGCCGTTTAGAGCTTCGGCGCGCGCCAGTTCGGTATAGCGTGTGTACTGGTTTCGCGCGCCCTGAATATTCACGGGTCGATTGCTGCTCTTGTTGCGCGTTGCGCCGGACGGCGAGCGCAGCGCCTGCCGCGTTTGTTTGTTTTTCATGTGTGTTTTCAAGCCAGCATACATGGCTTGCTCCTTTGATATGTAAATGGAAATGGCCGATCCGACGCCATCTGATGGTGGGTGGTCGGGATAACGCGCAGCACCGCATGCGAGAATTTCATAAGCGGGCGCGATCGTTCATGGTTTCAGCCGGGACTTCGGTTCGGGTTCTGCAAGCCATCCCTGAGCCGCATCATGTTCTGGAATCCGTCCATGGCGAACCGCTTGCGGTGCGCACCGTGGAATGACGGTCAGGTTGGAGCGGGCGAGGTAAAGTGCGAAGCGCTTTTCCGCCCATTTCCCGCTCATGATTTGTGTGAGGATTGCGCTGGAGGCTCGTTCGACCCCACAGAGGACGAGCCGAACATGATGTTCAACAAGAATTTATATAGACGTCCGGCGGCGTGATTACAAGCCGCGTTTCGCCGGTGCGCACCGGATGAGCGGCATGCGGCTAGTCAGTGCAGCCGGTTCTTCGCCTGCTTGTTCCTCAAGCCGTCATGGCTGTGCTCCAGCGGCAGTGTCGGCTGGGGCTGCTCGGCGATCGTGCTGGGCACCTGCCGACCGGGGCCGCCCTTGGCGATCGTGGTGCCGCCATCGGCATACCACAGGGCGCCGGTGACATAGCTTGCCTCGTCGGATGCGAGGAAGGCGTAGACATTGGCCATCTCCTCCGGCGTGCCGCGTCGGCCGAGCACCGTGCCTGCCACCGTCATCTGCTCCATCTGCTCGTCCATCGGCCCCGTTTCCTTGTGGGTCCATGCGGTGTCGATCGGGCCTGGGCAGACGCAATTCGCGCGCACGCCATATTTGCCCTGCTCGAAGGCGACGCCTTTCATGAAGGCATGGACGAAGCCCTTGGTGCCGCCATAGGGCGCGTTGTTGCCTTCGCCCATATGGCCCGATTCGGATCCGGCGCTGAGCACCACGCCGCGCGTCCGCTGCAGATGGGGCAGCGCGAATTTGGTCATCAGGAAGACCGATCGTACGTTGTTGAGAACCGTGACGTCGAACGCCGGAACCGAATAGTCCTGGCATTCTGCGACTTCGAGAAAGACGCCGGCATTGTTGACCAGCACGTCAAGCCTGCCGAAATGGTCGATCGTCTTGTCGACGCAGTCATGCGCCGTTTGCTCATGGCTGACATTGCCCGAACAGACTGCCACTTCCCCGCCATTTTCCCGGATCGATCGCGCCACGTCCTCGACGGGATCGTCCCGCAACCCCGCCAGCATCAGCCTGGCGCCCTCGCGGGCAAATTTATGCGCGATCGCCTCGCCTATGCCGGTGCCAGCGCCGGTGATGATTGCAACCTTGCCGTCCAGTCGTCCTGCCATGTCAGATCTCCAGTTGCTCTTGGCGCTCCCGCTCACAAAGATGTTATTGCTTCGGTTTCTCGATGCCGCGCGGTTCTTTCGTGCGTCTGGTCTGCTGCCCGACCGTGTCCGCCTGCACCTCCTCGTCATAGGGCGAGGGCTGGCCGCCGCCGGCATCGCCAGCATCCGCCACGCGGCCGCCGTTGGGCTCGTCTTCGGGCGTGGTCTCCGCACCGCTCCAGACCTTCTTGGGATCACGCATGTCCTTCCGCGTCGGAGCCGCCTTGCGGCGCTCCTGCGGGGTATCCGTGCCTGTCGTCTCGCTGATTTTCGGCACCTGCCGGCCAACTTGTTTGCTAGTCATCATTGCCTCCCATGATTGTTTTCGTCTCAGGAAGGACGAACGGTGCGAAACCCCTATTGTTCCGGCGCCGTTGCGTCCAAATCCATTATTCGAGATGCGTTTTCACAAGCGGTCGCCGATCAGCCAATGCTCACAATGCGTTACAGGCTGAAGCAAAATATGGCTTCAGCGTCACGAAGCTGCCCTCTACCCATGTATAACGGTTGATGTTCCGGTTTTTCTTTCAAAGTCGGAATTTCGGGATGGCTATGCGCCGGATCAACTGCATTTGCCGATCCAAATTCGTTGCTGCGACGGCCCGTTCCGGCATAGGGGCAGGTTTTGCCGTCTAGCCGCGTGCCAGCCCGAAACAACATTGCCCTCTTGGAGGAGCGTGCAATGGGACGCCGAATGGAACTTTTCAGGCGTCATCGGAATTAGGCAGAGGAAACAATCACTTCGGGAATTTGCCGTGAATATGGAGAAGGAAAGCCCCAGGGAGCATCAGTCCCAGTCGGAACAGGCTGAAAGCGAAACCTCTTCCCGGTTGGACCGGGTTCTACGAACGGTGAGCATGATGGGCTGCGCATTGCTCCTGTTCATCGCAGGCGCGATAACCACGACCAGCGAGATTTTTCCAGGCCCGCAAATCGCTGCGGCCTATGAGGGCGGCAGGGCGCTCTACGACAAGGTCGTCAACTACCAGAACGTTTATGAGACCGATCTGTGGTATCCGCAGAGCTCGCCCAAAAAGGGCGTGACGACTTATGTTTCAGGCAAGGCCCACGACGGGTTGACGCTTTATACCTCGGGTGACGGGCCGGCGGCCTATCTCATAGATATGAACGGAAAGGTCGTGCATGAATGGCGCCGGCCCTTCAGCACGGTGTGGCCGAACGGACCGCACGGCAAGCTATGGCAGGCGGGTGCCCAGACCGTCTCGAAGCCGCAGGCCGATCCGTTCGTCTATTTCCGCCAGGCTCATGTCTTTCCCAATGGCGATCTCCTCGCACTTTACGAAGGAGCGGGCGATACGCCCTACGGCTACGGCCTCGTCAAGCTCGACAAGAACTCCAACGTGATCTGGAGCTATGCCGGTCGCGCTCACCATCAGTTCGATATCGGTCCCGACGGCAAGATCTATGTGCTGACGCATGAGTATTCCAAGGAGAGGCTGAAATATTATGGCCACCTGAAGCCGCCCCGCCTCGATGATTATCTCGTCGTGCTCTCTCCCGATGGCGAGGAGCTGGAGAAGATTCACCTGATGAACGCGTTGGGCGATTCCCCATTTCGGCAGCTGGGCTATTCGGTATCGAGCTTTTCGGTCGCCGAGCCGCTCCATGCCAATGCCGTCAATTACATAACCAAGGAGATGGCCGCCAATTTTCCTTTCGCCAGGGAAGGGCAGATCCTGCTGTCTTTCCGCGAACTGGGCACGGGTACGGTGGCCGTGCTCGATCCAGGCGCGAAGCAGATCGCCTGGGCCACCAACGGCCCATGGATAGGGCAGCATGACCCCGACATTCTGCCGAACGGCAACATCCTCCTGTTCGACAATTTCGGCAATTTTCGTGGCCCCAAGGGGCGGACGCGCATCATCGAATTCGATCCGCGCACCATGGAAATCGTCTGGCGCTATACGGGAACCGCCGAGCATCCGCTGGAAAGCCCGATCCGTGGCGAGCAGCAGCGCCTCGCCAACGGCAACACGCTGATCGACGAATCGACCGGCGGCCGCCTGGTCGAGGTAACGCAGGACGGGCAAATCGTCTGGGAATTTCTCAATCCCGCGCGCGGCGGCGATGACAACAACAAGATTGCGATTTTTGGGTGGGCTCAACGGCTGTCCCCCTCCGACCTCGAATTTCTGGGGAAGCCTGACGGGACGAGACAGCCAGACCAGGAGACACGAACATGAAGAAGTGCATTGCCTTGATCACACTACTCGTCACGCTGTCGGTTCCCACCGCTGCTTTCGCCTATGTCGGGCCGGGCGCCGGTCTTAGCCTTCTCGGCGCGCTGTGGGCGCTGCTGGCAGCGGTTGCCGCCGCCATTTTCTTTATCGTCGCATGGCCGATCCGCAAAATGATGCGCAACCGGCGCAGGAAGTTCGTTGCGCAGCAGGCGGGCGGCGATACCGTTGAAAGCGTCGCACCCACAGGGCGGGAAAAATAAGGAGGTCTGGCTATGCTTGGCCTTCTCGACTTGCCATCGCCCGTGCTGTCGCTGATCGATGGCGTGCTGACGCCGGTCCTCCCGCCCATCGGCAGGATTGTTCTCTGGGCCGCCGTGGGCGCCCTGGTGTCCATGGAGCTCTATCGCCTCTTGTCGCCCCAGCGGCAGATTGCGGAGATCAAGCAGGAACTGCAGCGTACCCAACGGCAGTTGAACGATTTCGACGGCCCGTTCGAGGAGGCGTGGATCTATATCCGGCGCACGCTGTCGCTTGCCTTGCGCCGCGTTCTCATCGTGTTTCCGTCGACGCTGATTGCCTCGCTGCCTGTACTGATCCTGATCATCTGGGCCGATGCGCATTACGGCAAGAGCTTCCCGCCGCCCGGCCAGGCGATCAGCGTCCAGATAACGGGTGACTATCAGGGCCGCTGGGTCGATACGGGCGATGGAGCCCCGCCCAAGGCCGAGGTGACGGATGTCTCTGGACACCGGGTTGCCGAGGTGGCCGTGTCGAAGCCCGTCAAAACCGTCCACAAATTGCGATGGTGGAACATCCTCGTCGGTAATCCCGCCGGCTATCTGCCGGATGATGCGCCTTTCGACCAGGTGGAAATCGCTCTGCCCCAGCAGCAGTTCTTTTCCTCCGGTCCCGATTGGCTGCGGGGTTGGGAGCCGATCTTCTTTGCGTCCCTTCTTCTCTTCGCGCTGACATTGAAGATCGTCCGCCGGATAGAATGACGACAGCCGGGGAAAAGAGATGGATCAGACGGTAAAGCGGCCCGCCCATATGGAGGTCGATCCGTGGACGGACAGGGTCGGCGGTCTCCTCGAACGGTTTCCGGGCCTGATGATCAAGGCAGGCGACTGGGAAACGCGCATGCTGCGCGACCGTCTGGCCGACATCGCCATCGACCGGCCGATCTATGTCGCCGGTCTGGCGCGCTCCGGCAGCACTATTCTCCTGGAACTGCTCGCCCGCCACCCCGACGCCGTCACCCACCGCTATCGCGATTTTCCGCTCCTGCCGATCCCCTGGGGCTGGAACTGGTTCATCGATCGCGCCGGCAGGGTCGAACAGCAGGCCGCCGAACGCGCCCATCGCGACCGCATCGTCGTCACGCCCGAAAGCCCGGAAGCTTTCGAGGAGGTGCTCTGGAACGCCTTCTTCCCCGGTCTGCACGATGCGGAGAAGAGCGCCGTGCTCGACCGCGATACCGCGCATCCCCGCTTCGAGGCGTTCTATCGCGATCATATCCGCAAGCTCCTGGCCCTGCGCCGGGGCAGGCGCTATGTCTCCAAGGGCAATTATAATGTCACGCGCATCGCCTATCTCAGGAAGATCCTGCCCGACGCGCGCTTCATCGTGCCTATCAGGGATCCCGTCTGGCACATCGCCTCGCTGGTGAAGCAGCATCGCCTTTTCCTGACCGCTGCCGCCGAGGACGAGCGCGTCAGGCGCCATATGCGCCGCAGTGGCCATTTCGAGTTCGGCCCCGACCGTCACGCCATCAATACCGGCCAGGACGGTGCGCCCGCCCGCGCTGCGGTCCACTGGAAAAGAGGCGAGGAGGTCGCCGGCTGGGCGGCGCAATGGGCGGATGTCTATGGCCATGTCGCCGATCTGATGCAGGATCCCGAAACCGCCGATGCGGTGAAGATCGTGCGTTACGAGGATTTCTGCGCCGATCCTGGTCCGGTTTTCGCCGGGGTGCTGGAGCGTTGCGGATTGCAGCCTGCTGGTCTCATAGAGATCGCCGGCACAACCATCAGCCCGCCCACCTATTACGAACCATCGTTCACAACGGCGGAACGCAATACGATCCATGATATTACCGCCGAGGTGGCCGGCCGGTTCGGGTATGGTTGACCAAGCAGAGGGAACGTCTAGATCCCTCCTCAATCGTCAGGATTTGGATGCGTGCTCCGGTTTGCCTTTGCGCTTGGTCGAGGCCATGTCGTGCAGCTCCTTTTCGCTCATCGACTTGACCATCGATTTCGAAGCGCCTTTCAGTTCGCTCTTCTTCATCTCACCGCGCTTGGCCGCGAGCGCTGCGCCGGCCGCCTTCTGCTGGCTTTTTGATTTCGCGGGCATGTCACACCTCTAAACGGTTGTCGTTGCTCTGCCGTTCTAACGTTCCACACGCTGAATTGTTCAGGACCGGCGGAGAAGTCGCTTGGAACCGGTCGGCAGTCATGGTGTTATTTCCTTCAAGGAAGAACTATCAGGGGGATGATTGCCATGCCGCCGGAAGAGATGGACGTTGTTTTGGCCAATCTGCCGCTCAGGATCGGGGCCTATGTTCCGGACGATCTCCTGGAGGACTGGTTCGCGCCCGGCACCGGCATGAGGCCGCTGAGTGACAAGGCGCTTGCCGCGGCGGAGGCCTATGGCCGGCGTTTCGAATGTGAATTCAAGCATTATCCGGAACGGATGGAGGGGGTTTTCTGGAAGTGGGTTCCGGCGATTTGAACGGGCGCGCCGCCCCACGAACCATCGGGAGTGAAGCCATGATGGAAGATGAGGTGCGCGAAGCCATAATCGCGGAACTTGAGCGTCAAGCCGAGGCCAACCCTTCGAAATTGCGGGTTTCGGCCAATCAGGATCAACTGACCGCCAATGGTGAGATCAACCTGGACGAGCTTGCCATGGCCATTGTCGGCGCCGTCGCCGGAGGGCCGTGAGATAAACCTCCGTCCGGCCGCCTTCGAATGGAACTTATGCGCTTCATGGCGATTAAAGCCGCATATCGCACGAGAAGGGAGAGAGTAAAATGCAGGTCCAGGAAATCATGACACATGGCGCTGACGTCATCGATCCCAACACGACCATTCGGGATGCGGCACGCAGAATGCGCGCGGACAATGTCGGGGCGCTGCCGGTCGGCGAGAACGATCGTCTCGTCGGCATGGTCACAGACCGCGATATCGCCATGCGCGCCGTCGCCGAGGACCGCCCGGCCGGCAATACAAGCGTACGGGAGGTGATGTCGGAGCATGTCTATTATTGCTTCGAGGATCAGGACGTGGATGAGGTGGCGGAATATATGGCCGAGCATCAGGTGCGCCGCCTTCCTATCCTGAATCGGAATAAGCGGCTCGTCGGCATCGTCTCGCTCGCTGATTTCGCTCGCTCGGGAATGGACGCTGTGAAAGCCGCCCTGAGTGGCATTTCCCAGCCGTCGGATCAGCCGCGGCACTGAACGTGGGATCAGTCCGGTACAAATTCTTGCCGCACCTGAGCTCTCGGGTGTGGTTCTCTTCAATTGTGTCTACACCCTCGAAATAAATTTCTCTGGCTCTGTCGGCCCGAAATCCGTTTATTCGTCCTTTGGGCGTTGAGCCCACTATTGCGGAAGACGCAGGCGGGGCGCGTACAAACATTCGGAGGAATATTCTGATGACCTATGTCGATGGTTTTGTCTTGGCCGTACCGAAGGCAAATCGCGAAGCCTTTAAAAAGCTGGCCGAGGATGCGGCGGTGATCTTCAGGGATCATGGCGCGTTGAGCGTCATGGAATGCTGGGGAGACGACGTGCCTGACGGCGAGGTCACCTCGTTTCCCATGGCCGTCAAATGCCAGCCGGATGAGGTGGTGGTCTTCTCCTGGATCGTCTGGCCTTCACGGGAGGTCCGCGATGCCGGAAACAAGAAGGTGATGGAAGACCCGCGCATGCAGATGAGCGGCGAGATGCCGTTCGACGGTAAACGCATGATCTTTGGCGGCTTCCAGACGCTGGTCGAAAGCTGAAACGCCACATCGGAAAATGAACGGGCCTTTTCGGTCGGATATGGCTGTTGCATAGTTCCGGCTTAAGGAACTATGCAATGCCAGAGTTCATCAATGAAGCGGGACCGGTCATGACAGTGAACACGGCAAAGACCAGCGCAACGGACGGCGTTTCCATATCTGCGGCTCTTTCCCCCGGAAATGTCGCGGTGATCACGGGGGCGGCTTCCGGCATCGGGCTTGCCGCGGCCAAACGCTTTGCCGCTTTCGGCATGAAGATCGTTCTTGCCGACCGCAATGTCGAAACGCTCGCCAGAGCCGCCGATCAGGTTGCGGCCGAGGCACGGGGCGGCGCAACGCATGTCATGCCGGTCGCGACCGACGTCGGCGACAGCGCCTCGTTACGCGCGCTGGAGGAGCGGGTCCGCCATGCGTGGGGCAAGGTGCATGTTCTGATGAACAATGCCGGCATCCAGCCGGGCAGCGCCATCTTCGGCCCGCAGGAGAATTGGGACGCGGTGCTGCGCGTCAATCTCGTTGGTGTCATCGATGGCACGCGTATCTTCGTGCCCGATATGATCGAGCATGGCGAGCCCGCCCTCGTCATCAACACCGGGTCCAAGCAAGGTATCACCACCCCTCCGGGCGATCCGGCCTATAATGTCGCCAAATCGGGCGTGAAAACCTTTACCGAAGCGCTGCAGCACGAATTGCGCACCCGGGAGAATTGCCGGGTGACCGCGCATTTGCTGATCCCCGGTTTTGTTTTCACGCCGCTCGCCGCTGGTGGCCGCACGGAGAAACCCGCCGGCGCCTGGACGCCCGAAGAGACGGTGGAGTTCATGCTGCAAAGGCTGGGTGAGGGCGATTTTTACATATTGTGCCCCGACAACGACGTGCCGCGCGCGCTCGACGAAAAGCGCATTCGCTGGGCCGCGGATGATATCGTGCTCAACCGCCCGCCGCTGTCGCGCTGGCACAAGGATTATGCGGAAGCATTCAAGGCTTTTTATTGAAAAAGGCGATTGATCCGGCGCCCAAAAAACAACACCCGCCGCGGGAGGAGGTGCGGCGGGTGCTATTTGTAAAGACCGGCTGGGAGGAGGAGATGCCGGTCTTTTATCGCAGAGGTCTGGGAGGAGGAGTGACCCCGGCGATATCTCTCAAAACTCGATTAGCGCGAAACGGCCTTGCGGGCGACGTAAGGGATTTCAGCGGGGAGGATGCCGAGATCGTTCAGTTCGCGGGCCGACAGGCGGCTCAGTTCATTCACAGTCGCGCGGTAACGGCGCCAGTTGTTGTAGGAGCGGATCAGGTTCATTTCTCTCACCTAGACATATCGTTTGTTCTTGTTACGAGCAGCATATAGTCTCGCACTGCAAAAAGGTGCAGAGACAAATTTGCATGGCTGCCTTGCAAGAAATGCTGGGATGCCTCTGTTTTCGGGCATTTTTTCGCCATCTTCGACCCATCCGCGAGGGATATTGCGGCGCAATAGAGCCGCTATTGCCACGATTGTGTCAAATCGGTTTATTCGCGTTGTGGGGAGCCCCGGAGGCGGGGGTATTTCGAGACAAAAAAAGAGCCGGACTTCAAGAAAGCCCGGCTTCAAGTTGTGAAGGTGCCCATCGGGCAAAACCTCCAGAGGGGAACACTTGCCGCGCGCAATGGGAGGAGACGCGCCTGCAAGTGACACTGATATGGATGAGCATCTCGCCATCTTCAAGTCCCCTCGGACGAAAAATTTTGACCGTCCTGACAAAAATAGTCGCGGGCCCGGTTCGTCCCGCCGGCCATGGTTGCGCGGGCAGAGATTTCGCACACCAATTGTCACTATCTGAAAAGAAAAGGCGGATTGTATCGGGCAATGTTTCGGGATTATAAATGACCGCCGCCGATAAACTGGATGGTGAATGTCAGGAAATCATTGTAATAACGTCAGTATAGTATAAATGCGAAATCTCCTAATTCGATTCTATATTCCGGTGCTTGAGTAAGTTTATTCATCCTGATTCTGATATACAGGAAAATGATCTACTGTATTGAAATGATTCAATTGCTTACCACTACTTTAGAGAAGTTCTAGAATATTATAAATTTTAGCCGGATCATATGAAATTTTCTTGCAGCGGCAATCAGCGCCCGCTAAAGGTGACCGAAACGCGAAGGGTTCGTCCCCTCTAGAGGGCAGGATGCATCAGCCCGGTTGAAGCGAGGTAAGACCGAGGGTCCCGGGTCTTGGCCCGCGCGGCCGTCGGAACAGATCGATATGCTCGTACCTTTTCTCATCATGCTGCGCGAGGGCGTCGAAGCCGCCCTGATCGTCGGCATCATCGCAAGCTATCTCCGGCAGACCGGACGCGGCGCCTGGATGCCGGTGGTCTGGATCGGCATTCTGCTGGCGCTTGCCCTGTCGCTTGCCGTCGGCGCGGCGCTGCAATTCATGAGCGCGGAGTTCCCGCAGAAGGCGCAGGAGCTTTTCGAAGCGGTGATCGGCCTCATCGCCGTGTGCGTCCTGACCTCTATGGTTTTCTGGATGCGCAAGGCGGCTCGCTCCATCAAGGCCGAGCTGCACCATTCCATCGATGCCGCCTTCGAGACCTCCACCAACAAGGGGCTGGGCCTGATCGTCATGGTCTTCTTTGCCGTGGCGCGTGAAGGGCTGGAGTCGGTCTTCTTTCTGCTGGCGGCCTTCCAGCAGAGCGACGGTGTGGCCGCGCCGCTAGGTGCGCTTCTCGGCGTGCTTGCCGCCATCGCCATCGGCTACGGCATCTATATAGGCGGGTTGAAGCTCAATCTGCGCCGCTTCTTCCGCTGGACCGGCGTCTTTATCTTGCTTATCGCCGCCGGCATCCTCGCCAATTCCGTCAAGGCGCTGCATGAAGCGGGTCTCTGGAACCACCTGCAGACCGTCGTCTTCGACATGAGCGGCGTGCTGCCCCTCGACAGCCCGCTCGGTTCGCTGCTCTCGGGCATGTTCGGCTATATCGACACGCCGACGATCAGCGAGTTGCTGGCCTATGTGGCGTTCATCATTCCCGCGCTGATCCTCTTCCTGTCGCCCTCACCGGCGGGCCAGCCGAAGACGGCAAGCGCAGGGCAGGGGTCATAGGAAAGGTTCTGGCCAGGAATGTCTCGAGATAAGATCATCGATCCCATGCCCCGTCTCGTCATCCGCATCGCTCTGGCGCTGGCGGTGCTGCTGCTCATCGGCGCGGGCGTCGCGTTCTATTATGCCTCGCAGCGGGCAAGCGAGGCGCGCCGGACGGCTGGCGGCAATGCGACCGTCGTCACCATCACCGGCAAGACCTGCGATCCGAACGAGCTGACGGTGCCCGCCGGCCGCGCCACATTCGAGATCGTCAACAAATCCGACCGGGCGGTCGAATGGGAGATCCTCGATGGCGTCATGGTGGTCGAGGAGCGCGAGAACATCGCGCCGGGTTTCAGCCAGACGCTGAATGCCCGGCTCGAGCCGGGTGAATATGCGATCACCTGCGGCCTCCTGAGCAATCCGCGCGGCAAGCTCATCGTCACGCCTTCGGCCATTGCTTCGGCGGATGCCTCCCGCCCGCAATTGACCGCCTTCATCGGCGCGCTCGCCGAATACAAACTCTACCTCGCCGCCGGAACGAACGATCTCGTGCAGGCCACGGGCGATCTCGCCGCCGCCGTCAAATCGGGTAATCTCGACGAGGCGAAGCGGCTTTATGAACCCGCCCGCGCTGCTTACGCACGCATCGCGCCGGTATCGGAGGTCTTCTCCGATCTCGATACCGCGATCGACGCTCGCGCTGACTATTTTGAGAAACGCGAGGCCGACCCGGCCTTCGGCGGCCTGCACCGCATCGAATATGGGCTGTTCGCGCAAAACAGCACTGAGGGGTTGGCGCCGGTCGCCGACAAGCTCGTCACCGATGTCGCGACGTTGCAGGGCCGTATCCACGATATGCGCATTCCGCCGGAAAAGATGATCGGCGGCGGCGCTACGCTGATCAACCGCTTCGCCACCGCTGCGCCGGGCCAGGATGAGGACCGCTACGCCCATACCGATCTCGATTCCTTCTTCGCCGAACTTGTGGGCGTGCGCAAGATCGTCGATCTCGTGCGCCCGGTAGCGGTGAAGGTCAATGGCGATCTGATGACAGCCATCGACAAGGATTTCGTGGCGATCGGCGAGACCATGGACGCCCACAGGGAAGGGGATGGCTTCGTCTCCTATGACAAGCTCGGCGATGCCGACAAGGCTGCCCTGAAGAAACAGGCAGCCACGCTTGCCGCCGACCTCGACAAATTGCGCGACAGTCTGGGACTAAGCTGATGTCAAACGACAGAAAAACGCATGATCCGAACGCGCCGGCCTCTCCCGCCAGGCGCAAGCTTCTCCTCGGCGCCGGTGCTGGCGCGATCGCCGCAGCCGGCGGTATGGTGCCGCATAATGCCGTGGCGCTGTCCAACGACAGCGTGACCAATGCGCCCGAAAGCGACCGGACGCAGGAGCGCCAGCCCTTCTACGGCATCCACCAGCCGGGCATCGTCACACCGCGCCCGGCGGCCGGCATGGTCGCTTCATTCGACATTCTGTCGCGTGATCGAGCCGAACTGGAGCAGCTTCTGCGCACGCTGACAGAGCGCATCGCCTTTCTCATGCAGGGTGGCTCCGCGCCGGAGCTCGATCCGAAATTCCCGCCGGCTGACTCCGGCATTCTCGGGCCCGACATCTTTCCCGACAATCTGACCGTCACGGCGGCGCTCGGCGCTTCCGTGTTCGACGATCGCTTCGGCCTCAAGCCAATGAAGCCGCAACACCTCACCCGCATGGAAGGCTTTCCCAACGATGCGTTGGAAAAGGAGCTCTGCCATGGCGATCTCCTCATCCAGTTCTGCTCCAACACGCCGGATACCAACATCCACGCGCTGCGCGATATCGTGAAGAACACCCCCGGTCAGCTCATGCTGCGCTGGAAGCAGGAGGGGTCGGTGCCTGTCCAGCCTCCGGCCAAGGCCAAGGAGAGTGCGCGCAATTTTCTCGGCTTTCGCGACGGCTCGGCCAATCCGGATGCCTCGGACGATGCCCTGATGAACCGCGTCGTCTGGGTGCAGCCGGAGAGCGACGAGCCGGATTGGGCGGCGCATGGCTCCTATCAGGTGGTGCGCATCATCCGCAATTTCGTCGAGCGCTGGGACCGCACGCCGCTGCAGGAGCAGGAAGCGATTATCGGCCGCAGGAAGAATAGTGGCGCGCCCTTCGGCGGCAGGACGGAGGCCGACGTGCCTGATTATACCGCCGATTCCGAGGGCAAGGTCACGCCGCTCGATTCCCATATCCGCCTCGCCAATCCGCGTGATGCCAGCGCGGCGCAGCATCTCATCCTGCGCCGCCCGTTCAACTATTCCAACGGCATCAGCAAATCAGGCCAGCTGGAGATGGGCCTCCTCTTCATCGCCTTCCAGGCGGACCTCGAAAAGGGCTTCATCACCGTCCAGAAGCGGCTCGATGGCGAGCCGCTGGAGGAATATATCAAGCCGATCGGCGGTGGCTTCTTCTTCGCGCTGCCCGGCGTCAGGGATGAGAAGGATTTTCTCGGCCGCACACTTCTGGAAGCGAGCGGGCCGCAGAACGCACGGGGTTAAGTCAGATTATTATTGGAGAGGATGTCATATGAAAATTCGCCTTCTAGCTTCGACCTGCGCGCTGGTGCTCGTAACCGCTTTCGGTCCGGCCCGCGCTGAGGTTTCGCCGCTCGATCTCGTCCAGCCGATCGCCGATTACAAGCTTTATGTCCAGGAGAACCTCAATCTTCTGGTCAAGGACACCAAGGCTTTCACGGACGCCATCAAGGCGGGCGATCTCGAAAGGGCCAAGGCGCTCTACGCGCCCTCGCGTGTGCCCTATGAAAAGGTCGAGCCGATCGCCGAACTCTTCGCCGATCTCGACGCCTCGATCGACTCGCGCGCCGACGACCACGAGCAAGGCGAGAAATCAGAGGATTTCACCGGCTTCCACCGCCTCGAATACGGCCTGTTCGCTGAGAATACGACCGAAGGTCTGGCCCCCATCGCCGACAAGCTTTATGCCGATGTCGTGGAGTTGCAGAAGCGCGTCAAGGATCTGACCGTTCCGCCGGAAAAGGTGGTGGGTGGTGCGGCGGCTCTTCTGGAGGAAGTTGCCGCCAGCAAGATCTCCGGCGAGGAGGACCGCTACAGCCACACCGACCTCTGGGATTTCCAGGCCAATGTCGACGGCGCGCAGAAGATCGTCGAACTGGTCAAGCCGCTGGTTGAGAAGGAAAATCCTGACCTGATCAAGAAGGTGGAGGCGAACTTCGCCACGGTCGACGGCATTCTCGCCAAGTACAAGACGGCCGACGGCTTCGAAACCTATGACAAGCTGACCGCCGACGATCGCAAGGCGCTCGCCGGTCCGGTCACCGTGCTCGCCGAGGATCTCTCGACCCTGCGCGGCACGCTGGGGCTGAATTAAATTCTCGTTTGTCGCCAAAAAAACCGGGCGGAATATCCAGAATTCGCCCGGTACATTTCTGATTTTATCGATGAATATGCTGCGATTTCAGGATCTAATTCGACTCAGCCAAGCGAAAAATCTCGCTCAAGCACCTCTCGGGCTATCACAGATTTGACAAAAAAGATCCTTACTAAACCTGGGGTTTAGTTAGAGGAGATTTTTATGCATAGATTGATCATAGCCGCAATGTCATTGACCGCCTTGAGCAGCACGGCTCTCGCCGCGAACAGTGATTTGGGCAAGTTGCAGGTGGAAGCCGACACCATCAAGGTTGATAGCAAGAACGTGCTTCATGCCGCCGGTCATGCTGTCATTACGGTCGGAGATACGACGATAAAAATGGACAAGGCTGCTGTTTCCAAGAAGAATGGCAAGACCGTGATCGAGGCAGAACCGGCCAAAATTCGAAACTGAGTATATGTGGCTTTGGTGCTATGCCGTCCGCAACGGAAGACTCAGCCCTGGCCGTGCTCGTTGCTACCGATCAGGTGTAGCGCCGCTTTGCCGTGCTTCACTGCGGCCGGCGACAGCTTGCGATCGAAGGTTGCGAGTTGACCGCCATGAGCCGACGCCAATGCTAGTAGGTAGGTATCCGTCACTTGGGCCGTGGTCAGAATGCGGTGCGGATCGATATCTGCTGAGCCGACGAGGCTCAGATCATCGGCCCAGAACACATGGCCTGAAAATTTGCGCAGTTTCGCGACAATAGCGGCGACTTCGCCGGGCGCGCCCGGCGTGTTGGGGTATTTTGGGTTTCCTACGATCCGGATAACGCCGTTCTCGGTCATAGGGCAGGTCGCCCAGGAAATATGGCCGACCGTTCCGAACCACGCATGTGCGTCGTCATGTGCGACATGGCCGGGGTCGATCAGCGCAATCAGAACATTGACATCGAGCAGGAAGGTCACGGCAGTTCGTCGCGCAACGTGTTGACCGTTTCAAGCGTGACGGGCGGCGCGTCAGGCCGCGGCGACAAGAGCGGTATGCCGTTGCGCGTGCCGCGCGCGGGCGGACGGCGCAACGATTGACGGGCCAGAGCGGAAATTATCTCCCCGAGGCTTTTGTTCTGCTGGTTCGCCATGGCTTTAGCGGCCGTCAGGACATCATCATCTATCGTCAACGTTGTGCGCATATCCTACAGTCTCGCATCAATCATCAAACATCACGCATCATATAGAACGCGACTTCCTTAGGCAAGGCTGATTGGAATTTACGCGCCCTACCTCTCTATCCGCGTCGACAATATGATCGATGACATGGTGCGCTCAACACCTTCGAGCGCGCCGATCGCGTCCAGCACCACGTCGAGCTCTCGGATCGACGGCGCCTCGACGATGACGATCATGTCGAAATTGCCGCTGACTGAATGAAGCGTCCTGACTGCCATCATGCCGCGTAGCGCAGTCTCCACCCTGGGCGCCAGTTTGGGCAGCGCCGTCACCAACACATGTGCCTTGACCAGATTGCGCTCGTGTTCCGGCGCAAGCCGCACCGTATAGCCTTCGATGATGCCGCGCCGCTCCAGCCTCTCGATGCGGCTTTGCACGGTTGTGCGCGACACGCCCAGTCGGCGGGCGAGCTCGGCGGTGGAAGCGCGTGCGTTCTCGCGCAACAGCGCCAGAAGCTGGTGATCTGCATCAGTCGTCATAATGCCGAATATATTCGTCATTTTGAAGGATTGATAGAGCTATATCGTCACAACAGAGGCTACTATCCGACGAGAAAATCGGCGAATCTGGTGTGATTATTCGAGAAGGGGCACACCATGAAAGAGATCGTCGTCGTCGGAGCAGGAAAGATCGGGGCAACCATTGCCGATCTCTTGGGCAATACGGGAGATTATTCCGTTACCGTCATTGACCGCTCGCAGGCGCAGCTTGATGCGTTGGAGCAAGTCCAGGAAAAGTGCGAAGCGGTTTTCCGTCCGGGCTTGCGGGAAAATAACGGGGCTGGCGATGCTGTCGGGAAGCAGCGTGTCGATATCGAGGATGAAAGCGCGCTGAAGGCGGTTCTCTCCGGTAAATTTGCCGTGCTGAGCGCCGCACCCTTTCACTTGACAACGCGCATCGCGGAAGCCGCGGCCGCAGCCGGCGTGCATTATCTCGATTTGACCGAGGATGTGGCGAGCACCCGCCGGGTAAAGGAGCTGGCAGCAACCGCCTCGACCGCCTTCATCCCGCAATGTGGCCTGGCGCCGGGCTTCATCTCCATCGTCGCCAACGATCTCGCCAAACGCTTCGATACGCTGGAAAGCGTGCGCATGCGGGTTGGCGCGCTGCCGCAATACCCTTCCAATGCTCTCAACTACAATCTGACCTGGAGCACCGACGGCGTCATCAACGAATATTGTGAGCCGTGCGAAGCTATTGTCGAAGGCGAACTCATCGAAGTGCCGCCGCTGGAGGAGCGCGAGGAATTCTCGCTCGACGGCGTCACCTATGAGGCGTTCAACACCTCGGGCGGGCTCGGCACGCTGTGCGAGACGTTGCTCGGCAAGGTGCGCACGCTCAACTATCGCACCATTCGCTATCCCGGCCATGCCGCGATCATGAAGGCGCTCTTGAACGATCTCGGGCTGCGCCATCGCCGCGAGGTGCTGAAGGACATTCTGGAGAACGCGCTGCCGGCCACGCTGCAGGATGTGGTCGTCATCTTCGTCACCGTCAGCGGCCGCAGACAAGGTCGTCTCCTGCAGGAGACCTACGCCAACAAGGTCTACAGCCGCCGGGATGGAGGTGTGACCCGCAGCGCTATCCAGATCACGACGGCCTCCGCCATCTGTGCGGTGCTCGACATGCTGGCCAAGGGCGACCTGCCGCAGAAGGGCTTCATCCGGCAGGAGGAAATCGCGCTAGATGCCTTCCTGGCAAACCGCTTCGGCGCAGCCTATGCGCAGGCCGAGGCGGCCGGCAGGCTGGTCGCATAATAGCGATTGGAGCCGCGCCGATTCAGGCTATAACAAATGCGCCGCATCTCCTGCGGCGCATTTGTTATCAGAGGCGGGCACGGCTTTCATGCGTTTCGACACGATCATTCTTGGTGCCGGCATTGTCGGCGTTTCCACGGCGCTGCACTTGCAGGCGCGGGGGCGTTCGGTCTGCCTCGTCGACAGGGGCGAGCCCGGCGAGGGCACGAGCTTCGGCAATGCCGGGCTGATAGAGCGCTCGAGCGTCATCCCCTATTCCTTCCCGCGTGAGATATCGAAAGTGGCGAAATATGCGCTGAACCGCTCGCCCGCCATGCGCTACGATCCGCTCCATCTCCCGAAGATCGCGCCCTGGCTTTTTCGCTATTGGCGGGAATCCTCTCCAGAGCGTCTGGCGATCGCGGCAAAGGCGATGCTGCCGCTGGTCGAGGCGAGCGTTACGGAGCATGATTTTCTCGTTGAGCAGGCGGGCTGCGCCGATCTGATCCGCGAACGCGGCTGGATCGAGACATATCGATCGCAACCCGCGTTCGAGAAGGCTGTGGCCGAATTGAACGAAATTGAGCCCTACGGCCTTCGTTTCGAGGTGTTGGATAAGGGAAAGTTCCGCGTTTTGGAGCCAAATCTCAGCGATGCCGTCGAGGGCGGCATCCACTGGCTCGACCCGAAGACGGTCACCGACCCGGCTGCTCTGGTGAAGGCCTATGCCGGCCTGTTCGAAGCCAGACAGGGCAAGTTCGCCAGGGGCAACGCCGCTTCGCTCAGACAGGATGGGAACGACTGGACGGTGGAAACGGCGGACGGCCCGGTTTCGGCGAAGGATGTGGTCGTGGCGCTCGGGCCGCAATCCTCCCTCGTCTTCCAAAGGCTCGGCTATCGCATACCGCTTGCCATCAAGCGCGGCCACCACATGCATTACGCGATGGAGGAGGGGACCGAGCTCGGCCATTCGATGGTCGATGCCGAGGCAGGCTATGTGCTTTCGCCGATGGCGCGCGGCATAAGGCTCACGACCGGCATCGAGTTCGCTGCGCCGGCGGCGCCCGCAAACACCATCCAGCTCGACAGGGCGGAGCGTTTCGCGCGGCAGATCCTGCCGCTCGGCAAGAGGCTCGACGAGAAGCCTTGGCTCGGCCTGCGCCCCTGCCTGCCCGACATGCGCCCCGTCATCGGCGCCGCACCCCGGCATGACGGCCTCTGGTTCAATTTCGGCCACGCGCATCATGGCCTCACCCTCGGCCCCGCCTCCGGCCGGCTCCTGGCCGAACTGATGACCGGCGAGAAGCCTTTCGTGGACCCCGCGGCTTATTCGGCGGCGCGTTTCGGCGCTTAAGGGGCAGCAGCAGGCTAGCGCACGTGCGGATGCCGCTTCATCTCCCCCTTTGCGGGGGAGATATGGCGGCATCGATCCTTTGCATTTCACCCACCTTGCGCCCCTCCACCCGCTTGCATATCCTTCCGCGCGAGGGGAGAGCCGCATGAGCATCGAATTTCTGCTGACGTCGCTGATCATCGTCATATCGCCGGGGACGGGCGTGCTCTACACGCTTGCCGCCGGTCTCTCGCGCGGCGCGCGGGCGAGCATTGTCGCCGCCTTCGGCTGCACACTCGGCATCGTTCCGCATATGGCGGCGGCGATCACCGGTCTGGCGGCGCTCCTGCACACCAGCGCGGTCGCCTTCCAGACGCTGAAATATCTGGGTGTCGCCTATCTCCTCTATATGGCTTGGAAGACGCTCCAGGAGCACGGAACCCTGAGGGTGGATGAGGAAATGGCGCCCCGCTCGGCGGCGAAAGTCATCGTCAATGCCATCCTCGTCAATGTGCTTAACCCGAAGCTCTCCATCTTCTTCTTCGCCTTTCTGCCGCAATTCGTGCGCGCCGACGAGCCGCACCCGTTCTCGCAGATGCTGGAACTCAGCCTCGTCTTCATGGCGCTGACATTCGTCGTCTTCGTCGGCTATGGCGTGTTCGCGGCGCTTGTGCGCAACCACGTCATCTCGCGCCCGCTGGTGCTCGCCTGGATGCGCCGCACCTTCGCAGCCGCCTTTGTCGCGCTCGGCGCGAAGCTCGCTTTCGCCGATCGGTAAAGAGAGAACACGAAAAATTTCCGTGAACGGCTCGCATCTTCTGCGAGGGGCGTTAAAGTGCGCCCCGTTGAATCCTCCCGTGGAAGCTTCCGCTTTCGATCTTCTTGAACTGTAAGACTGGAATGCACTCGTGAAACTGAAACCGCTTGGCCGTACCGGCATCGACGTCACCGAAATCTGCCTGGGAACCATGACCTGGGGCGTGCAGAACACCGAAGCCGAGGCGCATGCGCAGCTCGATTACGCCACTGATGCCGGAGTCAATTTCATCGATACCGCGGAAGCCTATGCCGTGCCGATCAGCGCGGAGAGCTACGGCAAGACCGAAACCTATATCGGCAACTGGCTGAAGAAGTCTGGCAAGCGCGACAGGCTGGTGCTTGCCACCAAGATTGCCGGTGGCGGCAGGCAGGCATGGATCCGCGATGGAAGCGCGCCAAGCAAAAGCTCCGTGCGCACGGCCGTCGAGGGCAGCTTGAAGCGCTTGCAGACCGATTATATCGATCTCTACCAGATCCACTGGCCGGCGCGTCCGCATTATCATTTCGGCAGTTCCTGGGCCTACGATCCGACCGGCACCGACACCAGGGAAGTCATTGCCCATATTGCTGAAGTGCTCGAAAGCCTCGACGTATTGGTGAAGGAGGGCAAGATCCGCCATATCGGCCTGTCGAACGAAACGGCATGGGGCACGATGCAATGGCTACGCCTTTCCGAGGAAAAGGGCCTGCCGCGCGTCGCCTCGATCCAGAACGAATATGGCCTGCTGCAGCGCCATTTCGATCTCGACATGGCGGAGGTGAGCCATCATGAACATGTCGGGCTGCTCGCCTATTCGACATTGGCCGCAGGCCTGTTGTCCGGCAAATATCTCAGCGGCGAGACACCGGCGGGTTCGCGCGGCGATGTCATGGGTGGAGGCTTCTGGCGCAGGAATAAACATTCCGAGCCTGTGGTGAGGATCTATGTCGATCTCGCCCGCAGGCACGGGATCACACCGGCCGAGCTCGGCATCGCTTTCAGCCTGACGCGTCCTTTCCTCACCTCCGTCATCATCGGTGCGACGACGATGGAGCAGTTGAAGGCGGATATCGGCGCGGCCGAAATCAGGCTTTCGGCGGAACTTCTGGAAGAGATCGAGGCGATCCACCGCATGAATCCGCGCCCGCTCTGATTTCGCGCGCGCGTTCTCCGGCATTGGCTCTGCGTGCATTTCAAGATGGGAACATTGATGTTGCCATTGCTCGAAGTGCCTTTGAACATGATACCGAAACTGCGAAGCGGTTTTTCGTTTGCACGTTCCGGAATGGGTCCTTGGGTCAAGCCCGAGCCCGAGGATGACGATTGCCGGAATATTTCTGTCAATCGCCAACGTTGGAAACAGGCGCGAACCTCTCCAGTTCGTCATCCTCGGGCTCGACCCGAGGATCCATGCCTGAACATCGCCGCTCCACCAGCGGGGGCCATTAGGGCCATCGCAATCTAGAGCAACCCGGTCCCATCAAAACAGCAACCGCTTCCGGCTCGGCGTTTCTTGTTCCAGGCTAGGGAACGCTTTGCCCGGCGAGACGTTACACCGGCGCAACCGCGGTAGCCGTTCAAGGAGGACGCGCAATGGCAGAGAAGGCGCTCGATGGCCGCACCGTCCAGTTCCAGGCGGAGAGCGGAGCTCGCGTGACCGTCACTCTGCCTGCTCCGTTCCGCACTGATTTTGAGTCCGTCAATCTGGCGGAAAGGACCGATATCCTGGTCGACAGGGCCAAGGCGCTGATGCGCGAGGTGCTGGAGGTAACGGGCGAAGCCGGGATGCGGCCGGAGGGCGGCCCACACGTCCCGCATCCGCTGGATCAGCCGGAAGGCCCGCCGATTTCCTCAAGCCAGTCCGAACCCCGGCTTGACGATGCGCCCACCGTTCGCGTCAAGGGGGAGGGGATGATCCGCCCGCTTGACTGATTCAAACTTTCTCCTCCGCATGCGGGTTTTCCACGACCGGCCAGATCGGCCGCGTCAGCTTCGTATAGCCGTTGGTGCGCGGGTCGCTCGGATAGGGCCCTTTGACTTCGGCATAGAGCACCTGCGAGGCGATCGGCGCGAAGGCGCCGTAGAAATGGTTGGTCGATTTGACGATCAGTATCTTCTTGGAAAGCGGGTCGATACCGAGGTTGGAAAAGAGATCAGGCGAGAAGCCTTGCGCCCTGTTCGAGTTCAGGACGACGTCCACGCCGCCGACGCGGATCGCTGCCGCATCGCCCAGCGGAACGATGCTGTCGCCGAAGCTCTGGACCGCATCCCGCACCGTTTCCAGGATTTCCACTTCAGCATCGATCGGGTCGCCCGCCACGGCCGAGGTCTTGCCGCCGAAGCGCAGTTGCAAGTGCGCGCCCTTGCCGGCGGCATGGCAGAGACGGACGGCCATCGGGTCCCATAGCGGCCCGACAGCAACTCCTTCCAGACCCATATCCAGCGCCAGGCGGGTCATAATCGTGGAATCGCCGGGCACGCCGCCGCCCGGATTGTCCCAGACATCGGCGATTACCACCGGTCCCCGCTCATGGGCGGCTGCACGGGCGAGCGCTTCTCGCGGAGCCAGAAACTCGGGACGGGCGCGGCCGCGGAAGGAGAAGACCTCCATGCCCAGTTCCCGCGCCAGCCGCTCGCCTTCCGCCTTGCGATCGTCAGTGATGACGACGATCTTGGCGCCGAGATCGGCGACATCGGCCGCCATGAAGCCATGGACGAGCGAGATCGACAATATGCCGTCCTCGCCCTCCATGGCCCTGATCCGGTCGACGAAGCCGCGCATCGGTTGGCGGCTGGTTGGCAGCACGTCCATCATGCGGATGTCGAAGACAGACATCGCCGGCCTGATTTCGCCGCGCGCCGTGCGAAGCACGAGATCGGCGCAGGCCTCGCCCGCCTCGACGAAATCCGTATGCGGAAATTCCTTGAATACGGTCAGCACGTCGAGATTGGCGACGCGCTTTGCCGTCAGATGGCTGTGCGGATCGAAGGAAGCGCCAATGACGGCGTCAGGGCCGGCGATCCGGCGCGCCGCCTCCAGCAATTCGCCTTCGCAATCATCTGTTCCATCCGCCATCATGGCGCCATGCAGGCCGAGCACCACGGCGTCGACGGGCAGGGCGGCGCGCAGTTGATCCAGAACCTCGTCGCGAAGCCGCGCCCAGGTTTTCGCATTCACCAGCCCGCCGGGTTCCGCCCAGGTGGCGGTGCCCTCGATCAGTTCGATCTCGCCGCGCCGTGCCCGCTTGCGCAGGGCCGGAAAGACCGCGCTGCAAAGCGTCGGCGTTTCTGGATGCGCGCCCGGAGGGGCGTAGAAACTCTGCTGGAATTCGATGAAATCGGTGCGTAGCGGGGCGAAAGTGTTGGTTTCGGTGGCAATGGAGGCGCAGAAAACGCGCATATCAGTTCTTTCCAGCGTTGATGATGGCGTCCGGCCGTCGGAGACGGCCGGATATTCTCGTGATTGTACTTATTGGAGGTAGGAGGAGCCGTTGGCTTTCGATACCTCCGCCTTGAACTGGTCGAGCAGTTCGAGTTGCTTGGCGTCTCCGCTTTCCTTCACCAGCGCCTCGAAGACCGGCTGCGTCGCCTGTTTCATCTTCTCGCGCTCCTCGGGTGAAAGCGCGGTGATCGTCATCTTGTCCTTCAGGCCAGCAAGTCCCTGGTCGGAAGCCTCAATGATCCGCGACAGGCCGCGGCTCGCCGCGACGCAGGACTGCGCTGCATAGCGCAGCGTCTGTTTTTCGCTATCGCTCAGACCATCCCAGAATGTTTTGGAGATCATCAGCGTATAAGGCGAGAAAAGATGGTTGGTGAGCGTGAGATATTTCTGCACTTCGGAGAATTTCGAGAAGGAGATGATCGGTACCGGATTCATCTGGCCGTCGATCACGCCGGTCTGCAGGCCTGAGTAGACCTCGCCCCAGGCAAGCGGATAGGCTTCCGCGCCGAGCGCCTGGACGATCTTCTGATGTGAGGGCAGCGTCATGGTGCGCACGCGGATGCCGGAGAAATCCTCCACCTTGGCGATCTCGCGCTTGGAATTGGTAATTTCGAAGAAACCGCCCGTGTCGGGAAAGCCGAGCACCACCACATCGCCGAGCGTTGTTTCGATATCCCCGGCAAGTGCTGCGCCGAACGGCCCGTCGAACACTTCATAGGTCGCCGCATTGTTGTCGAAGGCGAAGGGGAGGTTGAGCACATCGATACGCGGATAATAGGAGGCGATAGCCCCGGTGGAGGTCAGCGTCGCCTGGATCACGTCGTCACGCACCATCTGGACATGTTCGGCCGCGGTGCCGAGCTGGTTGGACGGATAGACCTCCACCTTGATGCCGCCATTGGTATCGGCTTCGACGATATTGGCGAACACGGCCGTGCAGGCATGGGCCGGGTTCTCGAACGGGTCGGCCTTGTTGTCGTGCCCGAATTTCAGAACCTTGGTTTCGGCAAGCGCGGGCGAGGCGGCGAGCGCCAGCGCCATCACAGCGGTAAGAACGGCTGATTTCGTTTTCATTTTATGTTCCTCTCTTTTTTGGGTTTCAGGCATGGTCAGATGAAGCCGAGCGCCCTCGGCACCGCGAGCGCCAGTCGTTCCCAGAAGGCGAAGACGAAGAGCACGGCGATCTCGGCGATGAGGAAGGGCCAGAGTTTGGCGGCGATTCGCTCGAGCTTTTCCCCCGTCACCGAGGAGAGCACGAACAGGCAGGCGCCGACCGGCGGCGTCATCAGCGAGATGTTGAGCGCCAGGATGAAAATGATGCCGGCATGGATCGGCTGCATGCCGATCTCCTGTGTCAACGGCACCAGCACCGGCGCGAGGATGATCAGGATTGCCGTGATATCCATGATCATGCCGATGGCGAGCAGCACGCAGATGATCAAAAGCAGGATCATCGCCGGGCTTTTCGCATATTCAATAACGAGGCCGGCGATCTCCTGCGGGATGCGGTTGAAGCTCAGCCACCAGCCGAGGAGCGACGCGAAGGCGATGATGACGAAGATAATTCCGGTGATCCGCGCCGTGCGCACCAGCATGCCGAAGAAATCCGCCACACTCAGCGAACGATAGACGAAGACGCCGAGGAACAGCGTATAGGCGACCGCGATGGAAGCCGCTTCCGTCGGCGTGACCACACCGCCGAGAATGCCGCCCAGGATGATGAAGGGCATCAGCAGGGCGGTGATGGAGCTCTTGAAGGTTTTCCAGATTTCACCCGCGCCTGCGCCGGAGGCGGCGAGCGGCAGATTGTTTCGCTTGGCGCCGAGCGCGATCACCGCCATGCAGACCAGGCAGATCAACAGGCCCGGCAAGATGCCGGCCGCGAACAGGCCGCCGATCGAGACGCCCATCAGCGATCCGTAGACCACCATCAGCCCCGAGGGCGGAATCGTCGGGCCGATGATCGAGCCGGCGGCCGTCACCGCGCAGGCGTAATCACGACGGTAGCCCTGGCTGACCATGGCGGGCACCAGCGTCTTGCCGAAGGCGGCGGCATCCGCCGTGGCAGCACCCGTCAGCCCGGCGAAGAATACCGAAGCCAGCATGTTGGTATGGGCGAGCCCGCCGCGAAACCGGCCGACCAGCACATTGGCGAGCTGCACCAACCGCGCCGTGATGCCGATATGGTTCATGATCTCACCGGCCAGGATGAAGAACGGCATGGCGAGAAACGGGAAGATATCGAGCCCGTTGAAGATCTTGCTCGGGCCAATGGCGAGAAAGCGTTCCCCGCCCATATCGACGAGACCGGCGACGCCGGCAGCGCCGATGGCGAAGCCGATCGGCATGCCGAGCAGGATGAGGGCGACGAAGATGAGAAGCACCAGCATCAGATCGCTTCCTCCGTCTGGTCCACCAGCCTCTGGCCTCCAAGGTCGCGCATGAGAACGAGGAGAAGCTGGATCGCGGCCAGCGCCGCGGAAACGGGAATCGCCGCATAAGCCGGCCCGAGTGACAGGCCGAAGATCAGTGCCTGCCGCTTGGCACCATCGAGCGCGAAGCCGATGCCGAACCAGAAGACATAGAGGAACAGCGCCAGCGCAACGATATCCATCGCCATCAGCGATATGCGGCGCAGACTTTCCGGAATGCGGTCGAGCAGGATGGAGAGGCCGATATGCTCCCGCCGGGCAATCCCGCACGAGATGGCCAGCAGCGCCGCCCAGATCATCAAATATCTGGCGAGAACCTCGGGCCAGGGCAGTTGCAGGTGCAGGAGATAGCGGTCGACGACGCCGATCCATACGTCGACGACGAGAAGCAGCATGAGAAGCGCGACGAGCCGCTCGACGGCGGCATTCAATGCGGCACTGAGCCTTGATGCCAGATCACTCATTCATTCCCCTTTGCGGTATTGCCCGCTTGTAGTTAAGCTACATTCTTGTTTGGAATTGCCGCTCTTGTCTAGTTAAATTTCACATATTTTGCCTTTTATGTGCAAAATATGTAGTCTGGCTACATTTTATCGCCTTGGGAAAGCGCATGATCCCTCAGACATTGACAGGCTCCCGGGAAAGGATCATGCGTGAAAACAAGGAGATAGGCCGATAGGGCGACTCGCGGCCGGATAAACCTGTCCACCGGAGGAAACGAGGCGAAAGGAAACGGCATGTCGAAACTTGCGGCTTTCGACCTCATCTCGCGATTGCGCCAGCTCGACGGCTCGTTCAACGCGCGCGAGCAGCGGGTGGCGTCCTATGTCCTGGAAAATCTCGAAACCGCGACGCAGCGTACCGTCTCGGAGATCGCGGCGCTCTGCAATGTCAGCGAGCCGACCGTCATCCGCTTTTGCCGCACGCTCGGCTGCTCCGGTTTCCGCGATTTCAAGATGCGCCTTGCCCAGAATGTCGCCGTCAGCCTGCAATATCTCGCCGCAAGCAGTCCAGATATGGAAGGCTTGAGAAGCGGCATTGATCAGATCCTCGGCGTTTTCTACGCCACGGCCAATGCGGTGCGGGCACAACTGGATGATGAGACCATGGCGCGCGCGGTCGAAGCCATGGCCGGCGCCCGCCGCATCGTCTTCTGCGGGGTCGGCGGCGGCTCGGCGACGGTCGCCTTCGATGCGGCCAACCGCTTCTTCCGGCTGGGCATTCCTTCACAGGCCGTTCATGATGGCCAGCAGCAGCGCATGCAGGCGGCGACCCTGTCGTCGGGCGATGTGCTCTTCTGCGTCTCCTCCAGCGGCAACCCGCAGGAACTGGTGGAAAGCGCCAAGATCGCCCGCCAGTATGGCGCGACCGTCATCGCCCTGACCCGTCCGGCAACCCCTCTTGCCGAGGCTTGCGACATTGCGCTGACCCTCGATATCCCCGAGGACCCGGATATCTATAAGCCCACCGCCTCCCGCCTCGTCCATCTCGTCGTCATGGACACGCTGGCGGCATCGGTCGCCCGGCAGAACTCGGCGACCGCGCTCGAAAAGCTCCGCCGCATCCGCGCCTCGCTTGCCGTGGTGCATGGGCAGACCGGCCCGCAGCCGATCGGCGATTGAGGTTGCGAGACCTAGAGCTGGGCTTCGATCGCCGCCTTGTCGATGACCGACCAGACCTGCGCGATCTTCTCTCCCCGGAATTCGTAGAAGACGTTTTCGCAAAAGGAGACCTTCTTCCCATTAACGGGTAGGCCGAGGAATGTCCCCTTCGGCGTGCAATCGAATTCCAGCCTGCTTGCGATATAGGGCGGATCGGAAACCAGCAATTGAACGTTGAAATGAAGATCCGGAATTGCCTCGAAGTCCTTCTCCAGCATCGCGCGGTATCCCGATAGCCCGAACCGCCGGCCGTTGTGGGAGACTTCATTATCGACGAACTGTCCCAGCCGCGTCCAATCCTGGCCATTGAGACAGGCAATGTAGGCGCGGTAGACCTCTGAGAGGTCGGTTCTCGTCATGGCAATGCTCCCGTGCGTTTAAGATGATGGCATGAGGGTGAATTTTGAACTCGCAGGAGATTTGAAAGCAAGCACCGGAGTGCCTGCCGCAAGCGGATAGAATAGCGAAAGCGGCAAAGCAACTGAAGGACGAACAAGATGAATTCTGCTGTTTCCCGCCCCCGCGAAAGCGCTTCCGCTATTGAGGCTGCGGAGAAGCGTATCGGCGGCTATGACTGGACGGCGCTCGCCTCGAACTTCGATGATTATGGCTGCGCGGTTCTGGAGAAGCTTGTGACGCCGGAGGAGTGCCGTGAGCTCGCCGCGCTTTATCCGCATGAGGAGCATTTCCGCAGCCATATCCATATGGCGCGGCATGGCTTCGGCAGGGGGGAATATCGTTATTTCCGCTATCCGCTGCCGGATCTGATCGCCGGGCTTCGCACCGCGCTCTATCCGCGCCTCGCGCCGGTCGCCAATCGATGGAACGAGCGGATGGGGATGGATACCCGCTATCCCCCGCGCCATGCCGATTTCCTGAAGGCCTGTCATGATGCGGGGCAGGTCCGTCCGACGCCGTTGCTGCTGCAATATGTGGCTGGCGATTTCAACTGCCTGCATCAGGACCTCTATGGCGATCTGGCCTTTCCGCTGCAGGTGGCGATCCTGCTTTCAGAGCCGGGCAGGGATTTCACCGGCGGCGAATTCGTTTTGACCGAGCAGCGCCCGCGCATGCAGAGCCGGGCCGAGGTGGTGCCGTTGAGGCAGGGCGATGCCGTGGCCTTTGCTGTCCACAATCGGCCGGTCCAGGGCAGCAAGGGCAATTACCGGGTTAATCTGCGCCATGGCGTCAGCCGCGTGCGCTCCGGCATGCGGCACACCCTCGGCATTATCTTCCATGATGCGAGATAAATGCCTCATTCGGCAGAATATTACGGTAATTTAATTTCCTGTTAGCGGCATTTTCCATATTGCTGGCACGAAGGCACCTGCAATTAAGCGGGACCTAATTGATCAGGGAATATGCTGCCGTGTTCGTTTCCTTCTTTCCAAAGCCGAAGCTGTTCTTCATTTCGGCTGTCGTCTGGAGCCTCATCGCCATCTTCGGCTGGTTCTTCGGTGGGGAGCAGCTCGGCGCGGTCGTGGGCCTGCCGCCAGCCTTGCCCGGCGCCGCGCCGATCATCGGCGTGTCGGTCTTCTGGTCCACGCCCTTCCTGTGGTTCTATGTCTATTTCACGGCCGTGGTCCTCATTTTCTATGCCTTCTGGTCCGTTTTCTCTCCACATCGATGGCAACTCTGGTCCATTCTCGGCTCTGCGCTGATCCTGTTTGTCACCTATTTCCAGGTGCAGGTCAGTGTGGCGATCAATGCGTGGTACGGACCGTTTTACGATCTCATCCAGCAGGCGCTGGCAAGGACCGCGCCGGTCACCGCCGCACAGCTCTATACGGGCATGCTGGGCGTCGCCGGCATTCTGTTCCTGGCCGTGACGGTTGGCGTTCTCAGCCTGTTTTTCACCAGCCATTATATCTTCCGCTGGCGCACCGCCATGAACGAATATTACATGGCCAATTGGAGCAGGCTGCGCCATATCGAGGGTGCCTCTCAGCGTGTCCAGGAAGACACGATGCGGTTTTCCACGACGGTGGAAAGCCTCGGCGTCAAGCTGGTCAGTTCGCTCATGACGTTGATCGCCTTTCTGCCCGTCCTGTTCACGTTCTCCCATCAGGTGACGGAGCTTCCTCTCATTGGTGAGGTGCCGCATGCCCTGGTGGTTGCGGCCATTTTCTGGTCGGCTTTCGGTACGGGTTTCCTGGCGCTGGTCGGGATCAAGCTGCCGGGGCTCGAGTTCAGGAACCAGCGCGTCGAGGCGGCCTATCGCAAGGAGCTGGTCTACGGTGAGGATGATCCGGAGCGGGCAGAGCCGATTACGGTGGCGGAACTTTTCCACAACGTGCGGCGCAATTATTTCCGCCTGTATTTCCATTACATGTATTTCAATGTCGCCCGTATTTTCTACCTGCAGGCGGACAACATTTTCCCAACACTCGTGCTGGTACCCTCAATTGTCGCCGGTAAGCTGACATTGGGCCTCATGACTCAGATCATGAATGTGTTCGAGCAAGTCAGGGTCTCGTTCCAATATCTGGTCAATTCATGGTCAACGATCGTTGAACTCATGTCCATCTATAAGCGCCTGCGGGCCTTCGAGTCGGTCATCCGTGACGAACCGCTGCCGGAACTCGACAAACGGTATCTCGAAACGCAGGGCGCCGAAGCCTGATGGGAGCCAATTGCCGCCACGCCGGGCAGATCATTGCTCGGCGTGGCGTTCCTCAGGTGCGGTCTTCGCCAGATAGTCGCTATAGGTAACGCACTGCACGTCCGGCTTGGTGCAGACATCGCCGGCGAAGCGCTCCAGCGCTCGCCAATAGGCTCCGGCATTCATCTCCACGAAGTGGAAGCCGAGTTGCAGGGGCACGCGCTCACCCGCATATTGCTGGTCGAATGCCGTCTTGAACGCATCATAGGCGCGCTCCTCAAAGGCCTGCGACTGTGACGGCTTCTCGAAACCGGCCGAATGCCTGATATAAAGATTATAGTCCATCGCGATCACAGGCCGCTGCGACGGACCTTCGGGGATCAGCGGCAGGCCGAAGCTCGCGAGATCGCTGGAGCGCAGCGGCACTTGCGGCCCCCGCGTGACGCCGCTTGCCTGATAGCGGAACCCTTCGGCCTTCAGTGCATTCTGCACCGGCTTCCCCGTCGCCAGATAGGGCGCGCGAAACCCGGTGATGCCGTGTTCCGCCAGGTCGCGCCAGCCCTTCGGCTCGCCGGCAATGCCGTTCGCCGCATAGCCCTCGGCGGCGATGCGGCGAAATTCCTTCAACTCCTGCTCCCACTCCGCGGTGGTCCAGTCCTTGCCGTCGAAATGGCCGCAGCCATGGCTTGCGATCTCATGGCCCTCGAGATGAGCATTCCAGATATTGTCGAGCCGCTCGGCGATCTCCTCTTTGGTGAAGGCGAAGCCGACATTGGAGCGGCCGGCCGCCATGCGCGGCGGCTTGTAGCTGGCGCGGTCGGCCCGCTTCATCAGGAAGACGCAGGAGAGGAAATAGGTGAAGCGCGCCCCGGTCTTCTGACCGAGCGCGCGGCTGCGCTGCCACAGATCGTTGGCATGAGCCCCGTCGAAGGAGATCAGCACATATTGCGGTGGCACCTTGCCACCGGCCGATTGCGTGGCGGAAGCGGATTGCAGGGCGATGAGGGCGCAAAGGGCTGTGGCGGCAAAACGGGAGAAAAAACGCATGGGTCCAGGGAGACTCGACAATTAGGAGGGCCCCGCACGGCTAAAGAGCGAATGTGGCGAAGGTCGGACACGCAGCAATCAGCCGCAGCAAACCTGTGTTGGAACGCCGCCTTGCCCGAGATATGTTGCGGGCAAAGAGGGGGAGGAACCCATGCTCGTACTGATCCTTGGTCTTGTGATTTTTCTCGGCATTCACTCGGTGCGGATCATCGCGCCGCAATGGCGCGAAGCGAAAATCGCCGAATGGGGCGAGGGGACATGGAAGGGGCTCTATTCCGTCGTATCGATAATCGGCTTCATCCTGATCATCTGGGGCTTTGGCATGGCCCGCCAGACGGCTCCCATACTCTACGAGCCGCCGGTATGGATGAGGCACGTCACGCTGCTCTTGATGGTGTTTTCCTTCATCTTCCTCGCCATGTTCCTGATGCCGTCAGGCAAGCTCAAGCCGAAGATTCGCCATCCCATGCTGGTGGCCATCAAGATCTGGGCCTTTGCTCATCTTCTGGCCAATGGCGATCTGGCCTCGCTGGTCCTGTTCCTCTCCCTCCTCGCCTGGGCGGTGTGGGACCGCATCTCGGTCAAGCGCCGCGAGCGTGCGGGAGAGGTGGCCGTGATTGCTTCAGGCCCGGTGATCAACGATATTCTGACAATTATCATCGGGCTGGTGCTCTATGTGCTGTTCTTCTGGAAGCTGCACGAATGGCTGATCGGCGTTCCACCGCTCTAAATTAAAGATCAGGCCTTACATATATATCCAATTCCGACTAAAAGCGCGTGAACTGCTCCTTGCAACAGGCGCATAGGCGAACAGATCACGATTGACGGCAGGTCCATGGCAGACGACAGCTTCATCCGCGAAGTAAATGAAGAACTCCGCTCCGACAGGGTAAAGGCGATCTGGCGGCGTTTCGGTCCGCTGCTGATCGGCGGCGCTGTCGCTGTCGTCCTGGGAACTGCCGCGACGGTCGGCTATCAATACTGGAGCGAATCCCGGGCTTCGCAGTCGGGCGACAGGTTCCTGGCCGCTCTCGATCTCGCGCGCCAGGGAAAGAACGATGAGGCGCTCGCCGCGCTGAGCGAACTGGAAAAGGACGGCTACGGCGCCTATCCCGTGCTGGCGCGCATGCGCGCCGCGACGCTGACCTTCCAGAAGGGTGACGCCGCCGGCGCCGTTTCGGCCTTCGACGCGGTCGCCGCCGACAATTCGGTGGATGCCTCCATCCGCGACATGGCGCGGCTGCGCGCGGCCTTCATCCTGATCGATACCGGCTCTTACGACGATGTCGCAAAGCGCGTCGAGCCGATTTCCACAGATGGCAACCCGATGCGCCATTCGGCGCGCGAGGCGCTGGGGCTCGCCGCCTGGAAGGCCGGGCGCACGGATGACGCAATGCGCCTCTTCCAGCAGATCGCCGACGACAATGGCGCGCCGCCCGATATCCGCCAGCGCGCCAATATGATGCTCGATCTGATCCGCAGCTCCGGCGCCGCGGCGCAGGGTTGAGATTAGGAATAGAAGTATATGAGTTTCACCCTTGCCATTGTCGGGCGTCCGAATGTCGGCAAATCGACGCTTTTCAACCGGCTTGCCGGGCAAAAGCTGGCGCTCGTCGATGATACGCCCGGTGTCACGCGCGATCGCCGCGTGCATGACGGCAAGCTCTATGATCTGAAGTTTAAGGTGGTTGATACCGCCGGCCTCGAAGAGACGGGCAGCGAAACGCTGGAAGGGCGCATGCGCGCCCAGACCGAGATCGCGATCGCCGAGGCCGACGTGATCCTCTTTATGATCGATGCCAAAGGCGGCATCACGCCGGCCGACATGACCTTCGCCGATCTGGTGCGCAAGTCCGGCAAGCCTGTCGTCCTCGTCGCCAACAAATCGGAATCCCGCGGCGCGGAGGCCGGCATGTACGATGCCTTCCGGCTGGGGCTTGGCGAGCCATGCCCGATTTCGGCCGAGCACGGCCAGGGCATACCTGACCTGCGCGACGCGATCGTCGAGGCGATCGGCAAGGAACGCGCCTTCGCCGAGGAGGAAGAGGCGGAAGCGGAAGCGCGCCCTGCCGTCGCCTCGCAGGAAACGACGTTAATCGGCGACGATATCGAGGATCCCGACGCCGAGGAGATCCCGGCCTATGACGCCTCGAAGCCGCTCAGGATCGCCATTGTTGGGCGTCCCAATGCCGGCAAGTCGACGCTGATCAACACCATGCTCGGCGAGGAGCGCCTGCTGACCGGCCCGGAAGCCGGTATCACCCGGGACTCGATCTCGGTCGACTGGGAATGGCGCGGCCGGCGCATCAAGCTTTTCGATACGGCTGGCCTGCGTCGCAAGTCGCGCGTGCAGGAGAAGCTTGAGAAGCTGTCGGTTTCGGACGCCCTGCGCGCCATCCGCTTCGCGGAAGTCGTCATCATTGTTTTCGATGCCACGATCCCCTTCGAGAAGCAGGACCTGCAGATCGCCGATCTCGTCATCCGCGAAGGCCGCGCGCCGGTGATCGCCTTCAACAAATGGGACCTGATCGAGAACCGGCAGGAGGTTCTGGCCGATCTGCGCGAAAAGACGGAGCGCCTCTTGCCGCAGGTGCGCGGGCTTCGCGCCGTCACTATCTCCGGCGAGACGGGGCAGGGCATTGACCAGCTCATGGAGAATGTCGCGCTCACCCATGAGATCTGGAACCGCCGCGTCTCGACCGGCAGGCTCAACCGCTGGCTCGAGGGCGTCGTGACGCACCATCCGCCTCCGGCCGTCTCCGGCCGCCGGCTGAAGATCAAATACATGACGCAGGTGAAGACCCGCCCGCCGGGTTTCGTCGTCTCCTGCTCCAGGCCGGAAGCCATGCCGCAATCCTATGTGCGCTATCTGATCAACGGCCTGCGCGAGCAGTTCCAGATGCCGGGCGTGCCGATCCGCCTGTCGCTCAGGACGTCGGATAATCCTTTTGCCGGCCGGGCGAAGAAACGCCGTTGATATAGACAATAAATATCATTGGGATTTCAGAAAAGCGTATAGCATTATTCTGTAATACTTATACAAAAACAAGTATCTATGGAATTTTCCAGAATCAGTTTGAAAGCCCGTTGAATCTAAACATTAACGGAAAGCCTGTTCTGATTATTTGTTGGGGCGATCGATCGAGCTTCTGTGGAGCGGGTAAAGATTTCCGATATAGGTTGCGTCGGGTAAGTAACTCTCGTGCTTTAATGTAAGTAAGAGAATGAAAATTACATAAGATACTTTTAAAGAAAACAAATTGTTGGGAGATTTTTCAGAATCAATCTGGAGGCTGGTTGATTCTAAACATTAACATTATGAAGTTATCTGCCATTTTTGGTATGGGATTATAAACTCATCAAATTGCATGGAGGAATCCCGGAAAGTTAAACGGATTTGAAATAGAGAATTATCATCGTTGGGATTTGCTGATGCTCATATGGGATATTTGATAGTTTTTCTGATTCAGATAAACAGAAAAATCCCGTAAGATACTGACACTGTGTAGATAATTACTCATATTATTCTTCTATGCGCTGATCGCGCTCGGATTTTTGTCTTTCATCACTGGGCATCATAACAGACGAAGGCGAGCTTGTTGCCGTCGGGATCGCGGACATAGGCGCCGTAGAACCCTTCGCCGTATTGCGGGCGGAAGCCGGGCTCGCCTTCGTCACTGCCGCCATTCCTGATCGCCAGGACATGGAGCCGATCGATCGTCGCGGCGTCCTCCACGAGAAACGCGGTCATGGTGCCGTTGCCAGCCTGCGCGGTCTTTTCATTGAAGGGATAACCGGTGAAGAAGCGCGGAAAGGTCTCGTCGTCCTTCTTGCCCAAGACGCCGACAGGCGATCCCGCCAGCATGGATCGAGCCCCATCGCTTCCATGATTGGATCATAAAAGGCGAGCGAGCGCGCCAGATCGTTTGTTCCCATCATCGTATAGCCGATCATCGCATCTTCTTCTTTCGTGCAGAAAAAAGACTTTCCAACCGTCACGGTTCCCAGCCGTTGCAGTCAGCGATCGGAGGGCAACGTGGAAGAATCGGCCAAAGCCCTATTTGTGTTCAACACTGCCCTGAAATTCATTCTCCCGCAGAACTGCGCCTGACAGGTGCCTGTCCAGCGTGGAATCCGGCAAGACTTCAGGGCTAACTGCGAGAGCATACCAATTCTGACGTGGATGATACCACGGTAGCTCGCGGCCATAGAGCGCCGCCTCTGATAGAAGGGCGGAGACTCGCTCGGGCCGGTATGTTGTGCACCCAGGATAGGTCCATCCAGGCATCTCTTCCGGCGCATGAGGTTGTTTGTCTTTGTGGATGAATGTCACCAGGGCTAGTCCATTTTTGTCGAGCGACTGCCGAATGCTCCGGAGGGCGGTTGAGACTAATTCGGGTCCAGCATGGGAGAAAATAGATTGAGCCACAATGAAATCGAATTTCGTGCCGAAAACTTCGGTATTGAAGTCATCGTTGTGGCTGAAGGACGGTTGTTTCAAATTAACAAGAGCTTGGCCGATCTCATTTTTTATAGCGTCCTCTATTAGCCAGATGTTTGGTTCGATTGCGAAGTAATTTCCGCGATCCAGATACATAATCAGGAACCGTCCCGCACGGAGTGAGCCGCAGCCCAGATCCAGAACCTTATGTCGGTTACGCAATCCCAGAGTCGTTAGTAACCGGAACTGCGTTGCTCCCATGAAATCCCACTGTCCGGGCGGGCCGACATAGGCTGTGTAGTGGTCGGATCCGGGGGGCAGTTTTACGGCGTCGTTCGGGGATAGAAGTCTTGTCTGGTTAGGTTCCAAGAACTGATCCTCACATGCAGCTAATAGTATTAACCTGCGGGAAACGTATGCCACTATTGGCTACAACATCAAGAGATTAACAGACGATATTCAAGGTAGCCGGATGAGTGCGTCGGAAAATGACCAAGCGCATCATAGCGGACCCGCGTCGATAAACCGTTAAAATAAGCTTAAAAAATGAATCACTAAACTCATCTCCCGTTAACCCTCCATCAAGGTTAATGCTTCATTCTCGCATCCATTCGAATTTTACGTGTTTCGAGTGGAGTGTGACGTGCGTCTTGAGTCTTTGCGGGTCCTGCCGGCCCGTTCTGTCTTGTTGTTATCAGGGCGGCTCTCCTCCCGCCGCCGCCGTTCCGATCAGAAGCACGGCCTGGCGGCTCCCGCCATCATCGGCGCGGCGATCTATTTATTCAATCCCACCGTTGTCGCCTTTCAGGACATGGCGAGCCTTATCTCGGCGGGTGAGGGCGGCGGGCAGCGCTGGGCGGCTTTCATGCTGCAGACGCCAGCCGGCTCTATCCACAAGGCCGAAACACCGTTCGTCGATACCTCGCTGATGACCGGCAGCATCAAGGCAGCCGGTATTGATGTGCCGGGTGTCGGGCGCGTTGCCTTCAGCGGCGGGCGGAGCCACGAAAAGCTCGGCATCGCCGATCCCAATCCGGACGAGAACCGCATCAACCGCGCCGCGAAGCAGGGTCGCGTCGTCTCCGTGTTGCCGAAGGCGCCGCCGAGATCCTTCAATGCCGGAACGCTTCTCGAGCGCTCCAGCATGCTGCTGCGCCCGGCCGAGAAGCCGGAGGTGCGCATGGCCTTCACCCGCGCGATCCGCGGCAAGGAGATCGACATCACGCTCGCCTTCCACAAGGTCGAGCCACCAAAGCCGGCGCCTGCCATGCCCACGCAACTGGCGAAGCTCGTCACCAACGACAATCCCGACATCCTGGCGACGGGTTATGCGCCGTCTGAGCCGGATTATGCCAAGGTATCGCCCTTCGCGAGCATTCTGACGGAAGAGAAGAACAAGGGCCGCTTTACGCCGCCGGTCGGGCCGGAAGATCACCCCTGGGCTGCTTCCCCGCTGCCGCCGCTGGTCTTCACCGCGAAGGAGCAGAAATGCCTTGCCGAGGGCATCTATTTCGAGGCGCGCGGCGAGCAGATCAAGGGACAGGCGGCTGTGGCGCAGGTCATCCTCAACCGCGTCCGCAACCCGGCCTATCCCAAGACTGTCTGCGGCGTCGTCTATCAGAATGACGACTGGCGCAATCGCTGCCAGTTCTCCTTCGCCTGTGACGGCCGCCGCCACCGCGTGACCGAGCCGAAGCATTGGCGTGTCGCGCAGGACGTGGCGAAGGCCGTCTCCGCCGGCCAGATCTGGCTGCCGGAGGTGGGGTCGGCGACCCATTATCACGCCACCTACGTCAAGCCGCGCTGGGCCCGCACCATGGAGCGGGTCAAGAAGATCGGGCTGCACATCTTCTACCGCACCTATGGCGGCGGCTGGAGCTGAGCGAAAGGCCCGTCACACATTGGCTCCGCTGTCCATCACCAGCGTGGCGCCGGTGACGAAACGCGCCTCCTCGCTGGCAAGCCATGCCACAAGGCCGGCGATATCCTGCGGCGTGGCATAGGTTGGAATGGCCATCCGGGCGCGCTGCGCATCCGCATGGTCCGTGTCGGCGGGGTTCATGTCCGTATCGGTCGAGCCGGGTTGCACCAGGTTGACGGTAATCCTCTTCGCCCCGAGGTCACGCGCGACGCCCTTGGTGAGGCCGATGAGCGCCGCCTTGCTCGCCGCATAAAGGCTCATGCCGGCAGCCGGAACCTGTTCGGCCAGATTGCTGCCGATGGAGATGATTCTTCCGCCCTCGGGCAGGTGCGGGACGGCGGCTTTGATGGCCACGAAGGTGGCGCGCGTGTTAACCGCCATCATCTCGTCATAGGCCTCGAGCGTCACCTCTTCGATTGGTGCCATTGAAAAGATGCCGGCATTGTTGACGAGAATGTCGAGCCGGCCGAACGCCTGCACCGTGGCGGCGACGGCGGATTGGATGGCGGCGGCATCCCGGTTGTCCGCCTGGATCGCCCGGCTGCGCCGCCCGGCCTTTGCGATATCCGCCGCAACGCCTTCGGCCTTTTCCGGCGAGCGCGCATAGGTCAGCGCCACATCGGCGCCATCTGCCGCCAGCCTTCGGGCGATCGCCGCTCCCATGCCACGGCTTCCGCCGGTCACCAGAGCCACCTTTCCATTCAAACGGGTCATATCGATTCCTTTCTGTATTGATCGATACAGAAAGCATTCCAGCCTTGTACGGAGCCGTCAAGTGATTTATTTATCGATCGGCACAGAAAGGATTTCGCATGTCGGAAAGAGGCCGGCCGCGCAGCTTTGATCGGGCGAGAGCGCTAGAGCGCGCCATGGAGGTCTTCGAGGAGAAAGGCTATGACGGCGCGTCCATGACGGATCTGACGAAAGCCATGGGCATCAACTCGCCAAGCCTCTATGCGGCCTTCGGCTGCAAGGAGGCGCTGTTCGGCGAAGCGGTCGATCTCTACGCCGCGCGGGGCGGCGTCATGTGGGATGCCGTACCGGCGTCGCCGACGGCAAAAGCCGGGGTTGAGCATCTGCTGCGGTCGAGCGCCCTTGCCTTCACCGCCGGAGACAAACCGCGCGGGTGCCTGATCGTGCTGGGTGTCCTGCATGAAGACGAGGGCAATAACGGCGCCTGGCGCATGTTGCACGACCACCGTGCGGAAAATTTGCTGGCGCTGCGCCAGCGGTTGGAGCGCGCCGTGGACGAGGGGGAGTTGCCGGAAGGGATCGATTGCCGGGCGATCGCCGCGTTCTATATGACGGTGCAGCAGGGGATGGCGCTCCAGGCGCGCGATGGCGCCACACGGGAGACGCTTCTGAGGATTGCCGAATCCGCCATGGCGGCATGGGAAAAGCTGACCGCTTCCACCGCTCTTCAGCCGGGCGATTGAGCGATTGTCTGCGCCTGATTAGCGCACCAGGGCGGACAATTCCGGAGACTTTGATACCACAAATCGACTAATCGATTGATTCAAAAGCATAAAAAACCTTTTTAAGTGTTGATTGCTTCGCCTTGACTAGCAGGCGGGCTGTCAATATGTTGCGCGCGACTTTGAAGCGGGGCCGAAGCCTTGCACCAACGCGCTCGAGGAGGCGTCATGGCAACCGGGAAGAAGCCCGATCAGCCGGATCGCACCGCCCGCGCGCAGGGTGCGGACAGCGGCCCTTTTTCGGGGGATCTGGACGAACGTCGCCGCCGTCTCGAGGCCGAATTGGCAAGGACAGGCGCGTTGAAGAAGCCAGGCGCTCCGGAAGAACGGTCGGGATCGTCCGCCGGTGTTGCGCAGGCCATGAAACTGTCGAGCGAGTTCATCGCCGGGGTTTTGGTGGGTGCGGCGATCGGCTGGCTGATCGACCATTTCGCTGGGACGTCGCCGTGGGGTTTGATCATATTCCTGCTCCTCGGTTTCGTTGCCGGTGTGCTCAATATTCTGCGTTCGTCGGGGCAGGTCGCACAAACCGGCATCCAGCCCGGGCGGATGCCGGACGATAAGAACAGGAATTAGGCCTTCGGGCCGGAAACTGAAACGCCTTCGGGCATGGGACGACAGACGAGGTTAAGGTGGCTAACGATCCGATCCATCAGTTCCAGGTCTCCAGATGGATTCCTATCGAGGTTGGCGGAGTCGATCTGTCCTTCACCAATGTTTCGGCCTTCATGGTGATGACGGTCGTGGTGGCATCCGGCTTTCTCCTCTTTACTTCGTCGAGCCGCGGCCTGATCCCGACCAGGCTCCAGTCCGTCTCGGAGATGGCCTATGAATTCGTGGCCTCCGCCTTACGAGATTCGGCCGGATCGCAGGGAATGAAGTTCTTTCCCTTCGTCTTCTCGCTGTTCATGTTCGTGCTGGTCGCCAATTTCCTCGGCCTGTTCCCCTATTTCTATACGGTGACGAGCCAGATCATCGTCACCTTTGCGCTGGCCGTTCTCGTCATCGGCACAGTCATTATCTACGGTTTCTGGAAGCATGGCTTCGGCTTTCTCAAGCTTTTCGTGCCGAGCGGCGTTCCGGCCATCATCGTGCCGCTGGTCGTTCTGATCGAGGTCATTTCCTTCCTCTCCCGCCCTGTCAGCCTCTCGGTTCGTCTTTTCGCCAACATGCTGGCCGGCCACATCACGCTGAAGGTTTTCGCAGGCTTCGTCGTCTCGCTCAGCGCGCTTGGCGCAGTCGGCGTCGGCGGCGCCATCCTGCCGCTGCTGATGACGGTGGCGATCACGGCGCTCGAATTCCTCGTCGCCTTCCTGCAGGCCTATGTCTTCACCGTTCTCACCTGCATGTACATCAACGATGCGGTGCATCCGGGACACTAAAGTTTCACCGGCGGACTTCCGCCAGAACTGAAATCCGCAGTTAGTTTTCAATCCAGAAGGAGTTCAACATGGAAGCGGAAGCAGCAAAGTACATCGGCGCCGGTCTCGCCTGTTTCGGTATGGCCGGTACGGCCCTCGGCCTCGGCAATATCTTCGGCAACTATCTTTCCGGCGCCCTGCGCAACCCGTCCGCCGCTGACAGCCAGTTCGGCCGTCTGGTGTTCGGCTTCGCCGTGACGGAAGCTCTGGGCATCTTCTCGCTGCTCATCGCGCTTCTGCTCCTGTTCGCCGTCTGATCGGCTGACTTGAATCGGCCGGCCGCGTCCGGACGTGCCTTCAGGCACTGTCATCGCGGCCGGTTCTTGCTTTACAGCGCCACCCGTCCATATGGACGTTGCATGAAAGCGCTGTAGCAACCGAAGATCGATACCGGTTTTCGGCGATGCTGTAGAGCACCCATGCGTCGTGAGGATGTATGAAGCGCTCTGACGTTTGGACCTGCGTATGATCCTCCCCAGCGGTTTCCGTTTGCGGATCGTGCGGCAGGTGCCTGAGTTAAAGGGGATGATGGATGTTCGTGTCCGCGGCGTTTGCCCAAAGCGAAACCCAATCTCAACCGGCTGAAACACCGGCGGTTGATCATGGCACCCCGGCCGGGGATGCCGAGGCCGTGCACACCGAGACCGGCGTGCCGCATGATGCCGGTCACACCGGCGTATTTCCGCCGTTCGATTCCACCCATTACGCATCCCAGGTTCTGTGGCTGGCCATCACCTTCGGGCTTTTCTATCTCTTCCTGTCGCGCGTGGTCCTGCCGCGCATCGGCAGTGTGATCGAGACCCGCCGTGATCGTATCGAACAGGATCTCGAGCAGGCCGCCCGCATGAAGCAGGATGCCGACAGCGCCATTGCCGCCTATGAGCAGGAACTGGCCGAGGCCCGCCTCAAGGCCGGCGGCATTGCGCAGGAAGCCCGCGACAATGCCAAGAGCAAGGCGGAAGCCGAGCGCGCCGCTGTCGAGGCTTCGCTCGAGACGAAGCTCAACGAGGCCGAAAGCCGCATTGCCGCGATCAAGGACAAGGCCATGAGCGATGTCGGGGCCATTGCCGAGGATACGGCGACCGAGATCGTGAAACAGCTTATTGGCGGAAGCGTCGACAAGGCTTCCGTTTCGGCTGCAGTCAAAGCCGTTCGCGGCTAAGGAGGACGACATGGACGCTACATTCTGGTCACTCGTCGCTCTTATTATTTTCGTGGGCGTCATCATCTACATGAAGGTGCCGAAAGTGCTCGCCCGTTCGCTGGATGAGCGCGCTGACCGCATCAAGAACGAGCTTGATGAGGCCCGCCGCCTGCGTGAGGAGGCCCAGCAGCTCCTGGCCGAGTATCAGCGCAAGCGCAAGGAAGCCGAGAAGGAAGCCGGCGATATCCTGACCGCCGCCGAGCGCGAGGCGAAGGCGCTTCTCGAGGAGGCCAAGGCGAAGACGGAAGACTATGTCGCCCGCCGCAACAAGCTTGCCGAACAGAAGATCGCGCAGGCCGAATCCGAGGCGATCAACGAGGTCCGTTCCTCCGCAGTCGAGATCGCGGTCACCGCGGCCGGCCGGCTCATCGCCGACAAGCTGGACCCGAAGACGGCCGGCGAACTCTTCAAGAAGTCGGTCGGCGAAGTGAAATCGCGGCTCAACTGAGCCGGCACGTTTCGCTGGTTCCGATACTGGTTAAGACGCCGCCGCAAGGCGGCGTTTTTGTTTGCGTGTGATTTTGGAGCGCTTCACGTTTTTATGGAATCGCTAGTCTGTCATGGTTTTATTGAAACGCTGGCAGAACGCGGCCCATCTCGCCGTCATTCTCGGACTTGTCCCGAGAATCTACCATAAGAAAAAGAGAATGATTACCGTCCTGATAGATCAGGCTGCAGTAGATTCTCGGGACAAGCCCGAGAATGACGGCCAGACGGACACCGCTTCAAGCTGGTTCTGACAAACTCAAGCTGGTTCTGACAAACACTAGGCGCCCCCCTCTGGCCTGCCCGCCATCTCCCGCAAGGGCAGGGCAATCGCATATGGCGCAATTTGCCCTTCACCCTTACCCTCTCCCGCAAACAGGGAGAGGGGACACCAGCGTCTCCGCCTCTTTCTTCTCCCCGCATGCGGGGAGAAGATGCCGGCAGGCAGATGAGGGGCATTCATATGCGATTGCCTGCCCTTGGCGGGGGGAGATGCCCGGCAGGGCAGAGGGGGTGCTGTCCCGCCAGGGGTTTCCATTCCAGGTAAAATGCTTTGCCACAGAAAAAGGCGAAGTCAGAAACGGCACTTTTCCGTACCCAAACGCCCTCACTCCGCCGGAAAACGGCCCTTGATCGGCGCGAAGGTATAGCGGTGCAGGCCGCGGAGGGGGCCGTGGAGCTCGATGGCCGAGCGGTGCTGCTGGGTCGCATATCCCACATGCGCCTCGAGCCCGTAATGGGGGTGGTGCCCGCCCGCCCGCTGCATCATGCGGTCGCGGGTGACCTTGGCGACGATGGAGGCGGCGGCGATCGAGACGGAGCGCTGGTCCCCCTTGACGAGGGCGCTGCCCTCGCAGCAGAGCCCCCAGGGCACGTCGCAGCCGTCGACCAGCGCATGGGAAGGCGCCAGCGTCAGCCCGGCGGCCGCGCGGCGCATAGCCTCCAGCGACGCCTTGCGGATATCCGAGCGGTCAATGCTGGGCGCGCAGAGGCTTGCGACGGAAACCGCCAGGGCCTGCGAGAGAATAGCGTCGAAAAGCTTCTCCCGCATCGCCGCGGTCAGCCGCTTGGAATCGTCGAGACCTTCGGGAAGGCGCTCCGCATCGAGAACCACCGCAGCCGCCACCACCGGCCCGGCCAGCGGGCCGCGTCCCGCTTCGTCTATGCCGGCGATAGGGCGAACGCCTCTTTTGAGCAGCCGCAGCTCGGTGGAAAAATCCGGCTTGATCGGCATGTCGAATAGGAGCGGAGAATCGGTAAGCACGCGAGTCATGGTGCGGCGACGATCGCATTGCTTCCGGTTCTCCGCAAGACCTCCTGCCGGGGGACGGGGGCAGTGAGGTCGCCATCAGGCAAGGGGCTCGGATACCTGATGGAAGTTAAATCGCTTCGCCGGAACCGCGCATAGGAAGCCGGATACTCCCACTATGCGCATTGCGGCGAAAAGTTCCGCGAGGGGGTCAAAAAAGTGAGAGCTGGGTTCCGTATTTCGCCGGCGGCTCGAAAAGATCGGTTCTGAGCTTCCTCCTCTGGATGTTCATACCGAGCTTCTTGGCGGCGATTTCGAAACGCCGACCGATCTGCCAGGCATAGGGGCCTTCGCCGCGCATGCGCTTGCCCCATTCGGCATCGTAATCCTTGCCGCCGCGCATGGAGCGCACCAGCGACATGACATGGCGATAGCGGTCCGGATAGTGCCTGAGCAGCCAGTCCTTGAAGATCGGCGCCACCTCCAGCGGCAGCCGCAGGAGGACATAGCCCGCCTCCCGCGCGCCCATCGCATGGGCCGAATCGAGGATACGCTCGATCTCGTGATCATTGACGCCGGGGATGACCGGCCCCATCATCACCGAGGCGGGAATACCGGCATCGGCGAGCGTGCGGATCGCCTGCAGCCGCCTTGTCGGGGTCGAGGCGCGGGGTTCCATCGTCCGGGCAAGCCGCGCGTCGAGCGTCGTCACCGAGAGCGCCACCTTGGCGAGACCCTTTTCGGCCATCCGGGCGAGGATATCCTGGTCGCGCATCACCATGGCGGATTTGGTGACGATCCCGACGGGATGGTTGGCCGCCTCGAGCACTTCGAGGATTTCGCGCATGATGCGCCATTTCTTCTCGATCGGCTGATAGGGATCCGTATTGGTACCGATGGCGATGGTCTTCACCACATAGCCGGGCTTGGCCAGTTCCCGCTCCAGGAGGCGCGGCGCATCCGGCTTGGCGAAGAGCTTCGATTCGAAATCTAGCCCCGCCGAAAGACCCATATAGCTGTGCGTCGGACGGGCGAAGCAATAGATGCAGCCATGTTCGCAGCCGCGATAGGGATTGATCGAGCGGTCGAAGCTGATATCGGGTGAATCGTTGCGCGTGATGATCGTCCGGGGCTTCTCGACCTGCACGTCCGTCTTGAAGGGCGGCAGTTCCTCGATTGTGTTCCAGCCATCGTCGAAGACGTGCCGGGAGATCGGCTCGAAACGTCCCGATGGATTGATGCCTGCGCCGCGCCCGCGCCGCCGCTCGTGGTTGATGCGCAGGCCGGCTTCCCCGATCAGCGCATTGGCGTGCTCCGCCCGGCCTTCTCCGAAAGCAGCTCTGTCGGCATGGTGAATGACATCCATTCGCTTGCTCCTCGCCGGAATATATTCCGGGCTTACCGGCTTCTCTTGGAACGCTTCACATAGGGCGGGCATCATCTGTCCGCCTGTCGGTGACCGGCTCGACCAATCACCATTTGATGAATCTATTCCTATCCAGCAAATGAGAACAAATCAAGAACTTTTTTGTATGTGAAGGAAATGTGGCATTTTCCGCCTCCATGCGATAAGCGGAACCATGGTGTCCGTTATTATCGAAACCAAGAACGCGGAAGAGGCCCTGGCGCGCACGCTGGCGGGGCTGGTCAACGCAGCGGTCGAAGGGCTGGTGCGTGACGTCGTTATCGTCGACCACGGATCGAGCGATCACACGCGCGAGGTTGCCGATGCGGCGGGCTGCAGCTTTCTGGAAAACGGGTCGCTTCTTGATGGCGTCAGGCTCGCGCGTGGTGAGTGGCTCCTGCTCCTGGAGCCGGGCTCGCGCTTGCTCGAAGGCTGGTCGGAATCCGCGCGCAATCACATCGAGGCGCTGCCCGGACCGGCGCGTTTCTCCCGTTCCTCGATCAACAGGCCGCGTTTTCTGGCGCGGGTCTTCGGCACCAACAATCCGATGAGCGACGGGCTTTTGATGTCGAAGCGCCAGGCAATGGCGCTTCTGAAGCCAGGCCATGGGGCAGGCGATCTGGCGCGCGGCATCGCCACGCGGCGGCTCAAGGCGGAGATCGTGCCGGCGAACAGGGCTTAGGCCGCGTTGCCTAGTGTTTGTCAGAACTAGCTTGAAGCGGCGTCCGTCTGGTCATCATTCTCGGGCTTGTCCCGAGAATCTACTGCGGCCTGATCTGTCAGAACTGTAATCATTCTCTTTTTTCTGATGGTAGATTCTCGGGACAGACCCGAGATTGACAGCGGGATAGCGGGCCGCGTTCTGCTAGTGTTTCAATTCAGCCAGGCTCTCCGGGTTTTCCGCTTTCTGCCGGGTATGCCGGATGAAGTCGAGCATAAGCGTCGCGGCAGGGGCCGAATGGGTCTCGAGCAGCTTGTGGCCGGCGTCGAGAATATGGGCTTCCATCCTCGGCAGCGCCTTCATCCATGACAGGATTTCGGCGAGATCGAAGAAGGGGTCATGCCGTGCCCAGAGCATCAGGGAAGGCGGCTGCCAACGCGCGAGATATTCGGCGATTTCGCCGAACCGGGCGACATAGTTCCCATAATCCCTGACGAGCGCTCGCTGCGTATCCAGCCGGCCCGGCAATTGCATCACCCGCCAGTCCTCCTCCCAGACTTCCGCCGGGATTCGCGCCGCCAAGTCCGGCGGCATCCCGCCGAGATACCCGTTGCGCGTGCCCTCTAATGTGAAATGCGCGGTCGCGGCCGCCTCATTGTCCGGGTTTGGATGCGACCAGTAGGCGATCACCGGGGCCCATGGCGGCCCGAGCCCGGTCCCATGCGCGTTGGCGTTCTGGACGATGAGGCCCAGGACCTGTTCCGGCGCCTGCATGGCGATGTCAAAACCCACTGGTGCGCCGAAATCATGAAGATAGATGTAGCGCGGCCCGACCGCGAGCCGGTCCAGGAGCTCCGAGATGGCCCGCCCGAAGGCGGGAAACGTAGGCGCCGGCAGAACCTCCGATGCGCCGTAGCCAGGTAGATCCGGCGCGATCACATGTGCGACCTGCGACAGCTCGGGCATGACGTTGCGAAAATAGTCCGCCGAACCCGGAAAGCCGTGCTGAAGCAGAATGGCGGGATTGGACGATTCACCTGCCGTGACGAAGGCCAATTCCGTGCCGCCGGACAGGCGAAGCCGTTGCCTTTTTGCCGGTTGCATGTCTGGACTCCTCTTCTGAAAGCGTCTGACCTTTCACAACGGCCACACCGGGGCAACGTTCCGGTGGGATGGCGCAAACGGGGGATGGACCTCCAGCCAAGGCGTTTCTCCTGGCGTCTTGTTGTCTTTGCTTCAAAAGGAGATGCAGGGCGGAACGATTGCGGCGATCGACAGTCGCTCAGGCCTTTTGGCGCTTCAGATGCTCGCTGAGCCGCGGCATGATCTCTACGAAATTGCAGGGCTTGTGGCGATAGTCGAGCTGGGACTGCAGGATATGGTCCCAGGCGTCGCGGCATGCGCCGGGCGACCCCGGCAGCACGAAGACAAAGGTGGCGTTGACGACGCCGCCGGTCGCCCGCGACTGGATCGTCGACGTACCGATCTTGTCATAGGAGATGCGGTGGAAGACCGCCGAGAAGCCGTCCATGCGCTTTTCGAAGATCGGTTCGAGCGCCTCCGGCGTCACGTCGCGCCCGGTAAAGCCGGTGCCACCGGTGGTGACGATGACGTCGACATTGGGATCGCGGGACCAGAAGAGGACCTTATCGCGGATTTTCTCCTGATCGTCGGTGACGATATCCCGCGATACGAGCCTGTGTCCCATCTCGACGATCCGCTCCACCAGCGTGTCGCCGGACTTGTCGTTGGCGAGCGTACGCGTGTCCGACACCGTCAGCACCGCGATGCCGACGGGAATGAAGGGACGTGTTTCGCTTGCCATCTCGCTCACTCCGATGCGTGCCTTGTTTCCGTCGCCACCACGAACCATTGCGGATTGCGTGCTTTGAGGAACGCCGCCGCTCGCACCGCCGCCGCGTTGTCGTGGAAGACCGCAAAGCAGGTGGCTCCCGATCCGGACATCTGCGCAAAGCGCGCTCCGGACTCGGCAAAAAGATCGAGAAGGCCGGCAAGCGCCGGGGCGAGCGTCAGCGACGCGGCATAGAGATCGTTGCGCGTCTGCCGGAGATAGGTGCAGACAGTTTCGACAGTCGAGAAATCAGGCGGGGAGGGGAGCGGCGGATTGTCCCGGCGCGATAGCGCCTCAAAGACACGCGGTGTCGAAAGCCCTGTGCCGTCATTGGCCAGCACGATCGGCAGCGAAGGAAAGCGGGGAACGGGTTGAAGCGCCTCGCCGATACCGCGCGCGAGGAGCGGCAGGCCCTTCTGCTGGCCGTGCAGGCACATGGGCAGGTCCGCGCCGAGTGAAAGCCCGGTCTCGCAGAGGCTCTCAATGTCGAGACCGAGCGCCCACAGCCGGTTGAGCGCGATGAGCGCGGCCGCCGCATCGCTCGACCCGCCGCCGATGCCGGAGGCGATCGGCAGCCGCTTGTCCAGGCGGATATCGACCGGCCGCGCCTTTGTCGGAAAACGCGCGCGCAGTGCGTCGCGTGCCCTGAGAACCAGGTTCGTCGCATCCGTCGGTACGGCCTGCGCGAACGGCCCTGTCACCGTGAAACAGTCCTGCGCCGACAACGAGACATCGATCTGGTCACCGAAGCCGGCGAATGCCACCAGGCTTTCGAGCAGATGATAGCCGTCGTCGCGCCGGCCCGTGACATGCAGGGCAAGGTTGATCTTGGCGGGGGCGAGGAGGGAGACGCTCGCGTGCGCCGGGAGCGGGGAAATATGCCTGTTCATATGCCAAGCCGGGATAGCACGAGGTCAATCCTCGCGCACGTGGTATTCGCCCGTTTTCGGGTCCTGCACCAGCGTGCCGTGCGCCCGGTTGCTCGCTTCCTTCTCGGCCTGGCGGACCCGCTGCGAAACCCGAGCGGCCTCGCGCTTGAACGAGCGGTAGCCATACCAGGCGATCAAGCCGATGAGGATGAAAAAGATAAGCTGCGGCATTGCCTCAAACCTTCAAACCCGCCTTCTGTCGGCATCCGGGTCTTTGTCAAAGCCCGTAGCGCGACCATAGGGCTTTTTCCTCTATTGCAGACAGCAGGCCTTCCGTCGCACCCGCTGCAGCTTGCGCCAATGCGTCCGATTTGTGAAGCCCGCCGACGGATGGCGTGCGCCAGCCCAGAAGCCCACGCGGCTGCTGGATCAGCTTCAGCCTGGTCTTCGGGCCGTATTCCCGGCGCAGATGCGAGCGCATGTCGCCGAGCCCGTCGATAAGTCCGAGTGAAAGCGCCTTCTCGCCCGACCAGAACAGCCCCGTGAAAAGATCCGGATCGTCCGCGAGCGCCGCCCCGCGCCGCTCCTTGACGAGATTGATGAAAGTCTCGTGCACCTCCAGCTGCAGCCTCTTGAGGTGCTCGACATCGCTCTTCTTTTCCGGCTGGAAAGGATCGAGCGCCACCTTGTTCTTGCCTGCCGTATAGACGCGGCGCTCCACGCCGATCTTCTTGATCAGGTCCTGAAAGCCGAAGGAGGCGGAGACGACGCCGATCGAGCCGAGGATGGAGGACGGATCGGCGATGATCTCGTCGCCCGCGACCGCGATCATGTAGCCGCCCGAAGCCGCGACATCCTCGACGAAGACATAGACCTTCTTGTTCTTCTCCTCGGCCAGGTCGCGGATGCGCCGGAAGATCAGCCGTGACTGAACCGGCGAGCCGCCCGGCGAATTGACGGAGAGCGCCACAGCCGGCGCATCCTTCTCGGCAAAGGCCTTTTCGAGCACGCCGGCCGTGGTCGCCAGCGAAAGCGTGGGGCGGAACTGCGCGCCGCCCGTCATGATTGCGCCATGCAGGCGCACCACGGGAATCTCGATATGGTCCGATCGAAGCCGGCGCGGCAGGAAACGGGAAAGAAAACGGGCCACTCGCTACTCCAGGCAGAATTTCCGGAACGCCATGAGGGGCGCTCTGCTCGTGATGGATTACCTTACTTTTGCTGACAGGAAGTTACCCCTGTAAAACGCCTTTCGCATGTAGGTGCGAAATATGAAAGCACAATGCCCCGCCGACAGGATCGGCGGGGCATTTCCATGCGACATCGTGGATCTGTGCGGGATGTTTCCCTTTAGCCGATCAGTTCTTCTTCCTGCTCCGGTTTGCGCTTTCCGCAAAACCGCAGCACCAGATAGCCGAAGACGGCAGAAAGGATCGATCCGGTCAGGACGCCGATCTTGGTTTCGTCCTGCATATGATCGGACGGGAATGACAGAAGCCCGATGAACAGGCTCATCGTAAAGCCGATGCCGCACAGCAGCGACACGCCATAGATCTGGGCCCAGGTCGCGCCCATCGGCTTTGCGGTCAGGCGAAGCTTGATGGAAAGCCATGCGGCGCCGAAGACACCCACCTGCTTGCCGATGAAAAGGCCAAGCGCGATGCCGAGCGTCAGCGTGTCCCTGAAGACCGTGGCATCCACCCCGGCAAAGGATACGCCGGCATTGGCGAAGCCGAAGATCGGCACGATGAGAAACGACACCCAGTTGGAGAGCGCATGCTCGAGCTTATGCAGCGGCGAGGTCATGTCGTCGGGCTTGCCCGGCGCCGGGCGCAGCGGAATGGCCATCGCCAGGATGACGCCGGCGACCGTCGCATGCACGCCGGAGCGCAGCACGAGATACCAGAGAACCGCGCCGACGATCAGATAGGGAAGGAGCTTCATCACGCCCATGCGGTTGAGCACGATGAGCACCAGCGTTGCCGCGGCGGCGGCGCCCAGATAGGGCATCGCGATATCGGAGGTATAGAAGACCGCGATGATGGCGACGGCCGCGAGATCGTCCAGGATGGCGAGCGTCGCCAGAAACACCTTGAGGCTCGTGGGCACGCGTGAGCCGAGCAACGAGATGACGCCGAGCGCGAAGGCGATATCGGTCGCCGACGGGATCGCCCAGCCTCGGATGGTCTCCGGGTTGGAAAAGTTCAGGTAAGCGAAGATGAGCGCGGGAATCGCGACGCCGCCGGCTGCCGCGATGCCGGGCAGCATGCGGTTTGACCAGCTCGCCAGCTGTCCGTCCAGGAACTCGCGTTTGATTTCCAGCCCCACCAGCAGGAAGAAGATGACCATCAGCCCGTCATTGATCCAGTGCAGGAGGCTGAGGCCGCCTATATAGATATGAAGCGCATGGAAATAGGTTTCGGCGAGGGGCGAATTTGCGACGATCAGCGCCAGCGCGGCGGCAAACATCAATATGATACCGCCGGATGCCTCACTGTCCAGGAAGCGGCGCAGAACTGACGGCGGGCGGATCAGGCTGGGGACATCGTTCATAAGTTCATCGTTCCAATCTGGAAAAATAGCGGACTTGATTTTGAAGTACGCCGCTTCTCGCAAAAATTGGCCCGTTATAAAAGCCCTTTTCGGCCATTATTGATGGCGTCGGCGCGCTCCGTAAACGCGTTACCACGCCCGCCATGCAGCACTAAGGCGGGGGCGAGCGTCATTTTGGCGCGGCTGCCGCGCCACCCGCACATCACGATGCGGATTGCCGCCTCGTCCGGGCGCGGCTGAACGGGAACGAGCGTCAGTCCGCCGAAGCGGCCGGAAAGGGCGGCGAGCATCTCGCCGATCGAGACGGGCCGCGCGATGATGGCTATGCCGCCGCCGGGTTTCACGATCGCAGCCGCCGTCCTGATCCACTGTTCGAACATGTCCTTCGGCATGACATGCGCCTCGGCCTTCAGCGCATCCGGCGTGCGGCGATCGGCCTCCGCGTTGAAGGGCGGGTTCATGATCGCGAAATCGAAAGCGTTGTCGGGAAGGCCGGCGGCGCCGCGCGCCCGCCCGGCCAGCGTCACATCAGCCTCGACGAGCGTCGCGCGCTGCGCAATATCCGCGTTCAGGGGATGCGCAAGCGTCTTGCGGGCAAATTCTGCCATGAAGGCGGAGCGCTCCACCAGCGTCACATGCGCGCAAGGACATCGCGCCGCCACCGCAAGCCCTGCCGCGCCCGCGCCCGCGCCGAGATCGACGAGCTTTCCGGAAAATCCGTCGGACACCGCGCTTGCCAGGATCATGGCGTCGACGCCCGCCCGATGCCCCTTCAGCGCCGGTTGCACGAGATGGAAGGCGCCCCGGTGAAAGACATCCAGGGTCTCCGCCGTATCGTCCGGTGAGGGACCGTTTCGCTGGGGCAGGGCGCTCATATTAAACCTGCGGCCGCAATTCGTGCTCGATCCCGGCGTCGATAAGAAGCTGGCGGGCACGCTTTGCCTCTGCCGCATCCACCATCAGGCGGCGCGGCAGCACGCCGAGCGACCCCTCGATGATGCTCATATTCGAATCGGCGACGAAATAGCCGATACCCGCCTCTGCCAGAAGCGCTTCCGCAAAGGAAATCAGCACAAGGTCGTTGGTTCGCATGAGTTCGATCATATGCATAGAATGCAGTTTGCGCGGGCGTTGACAACTGCGCCATGTCGGAATTGTGAGCATGGCGTGTTCGCCGGCCGTCGTTTATGGACATTTTGCGCCTTGAGCATGAAGGTCTGCTTCAATAATGTGGCGCACGACAAGCGTTAATGCTTATCTTGCGCGAATTCAAAGGGATGGAACGTCATTTGGCGTCCGGGCGGGCGCTGCGTTCCGAGGAGTAATGGCATTGGGTGTAGTTCTCAGCCTCGACGAGAAGAAAAAACATGAAGGATCGATCCAGCCGCTGGTCGATCTGACGAAGGCCGACATGGGCCGGGTCAACGAGCTGATCCTGTCGAAGGCGGGATCGGACGTCGAGATGATACCGGAAGTGGCGAACCATCTGATCTCCTCCGGCGGCAAGCGCCTGCGCCCGATGCTGACGCTGGCCAGTGCGCGCATGTGCGGCTACGAAGGCGACGGGCATGTCAAGCTCGCCACCTCGGTCGAGTTTATGCACACCGCCACCCTGCTTCACGACGATGTGGTGGATGAAAGCGATCTCAGGCGCGGCAAAAGCACTGCGCGCACCATTTGGGGCAATCAGGCGAGCGTGCTCGTCGGCGATTTCCTCCTCGGTCAGGCCTTCAAGATGATGGTCGATGTCGGCTCGCTCGAAGCGCTCGACGTGCTGGCGACCTCCGCCTCCATCATCGCCGAGGGCGAGGTGATGCAGCTTGCCGCGGCCAAGAACATGGAGACGACGGAGGATGAGTATCTGGCGGTCATCAAGGCCAAGACCGCCGCGCTTTTCTCCGCCGCCGCCGAGGTGGGGCCGATCATCGCCGGCGCCTCGCGCGCCGATCGGGTGGCGCTGCGCTCCTACGGCCTCAATCTCGGCCTCGCTTTCCAGCTCGTCGACGACGCGCTCGATTATGGCGGCAGCGCGCGTGACCTCGGCAAGAATGTCGGTGACGACTTCCGCGAGGGCAAGATCACCATGCCGCTGCTCTTGAGCTACCGCAGGGGTACGGCGGAGGAGCGCACCTTCTGGAAGAAGTCGATCGAGGAGGGCGCCAACGACGATTCCGCGCTTGAAAAGGCGATCGGCCTGATGACCCGTTACGGCGCCATCGCCGATACGGTGCAGCGCGCCCGCCATTTCGGCGAAATCGCCAGGGATGCGCTGGCCCCCTTGGCCGCCACGCCGGAAAAGGACGCGCTCATCGACGTGATCGATTTCTGCATCAGCCGGGTGAATTGATCCGGCTTCACCGTCGAGGGCGATTTACTTCAGTGAAAGCGGCTTTTCTTGCGTCCTGTTCGCAAAAAGGCCATCCTTGCGGTGCCTCTTTGCTTTGATTGCCTGTCCCACGCGCAGGCGCGCTCGAATGATGAAAAAGGAATAGCGAATGCGGCGCAGCCCGATCTACGCTTCTCTTTACGGATTGCTTCTTGCCGCGGTGGCCGGTGTCGCGCTGCCAGTGCCTACCGTGCTCGCCAAGACCAGCGACAACCCGATCCGCACGGGATCCTTCGCCGGGGCCTATCTCGCCGGGCGCGTCGCCGAAGGCGACAATGATCTCAATACCGCCGTCGCCTATTACCGTCAGGCTCTGGCCTTTGATCCCTCCAACCAGCCGATGAAGCAGAACCTGCTCATCGCGCTTCTGACCGATGGCAAATTTAGGGATGCGCTGCCGCTGGCCGAAGAGCTGAAGAACGTGCCGGAGATCGAGCGTTTCTCGCGCGTGGCGCTCGCCATCGACGCCATTTCCAGAAAGCAATACCGCAAGGCCGGGCCGCTTCTGATGCTTTCGCTGCAATCGGACATGGACCGCCTGTCCACGGGGCTGATGAGGGCCTGGGCGATCGCCGGCGAGGGCAAGACCAAGGATGCCTTCGACGCGCTGGAAAAGCTCGAGGGGCCTGAATGGTACAATCTGTTCAAGACTTATAACGCCGCCCTCATCGCGGATATGGCGGGTGAGAAGGAGGTCGCCAGCGACTTCTATCAGCAGGCGATCGACGACCGCTCCGGCGGCGGTGCGGCTCCTGATACCTATGAGCGCATCGTCGAGGCCTATGCCGCCTTCAAGGCGCGCAATGGAGACAGGCAGGGCGCGATCGAGCTGCTCGATCAGGCGGCCGAGCAGCTCTCGGGCAGGCTTGCCCTGCGCGAGGTGCGTGAGAAGCTCGACAAGGGCGAAAAGCTGAAGCCGCTGGTTTCCACGCCGCAGCAGGGCGCGGCGGAAGTGCTCTATACGCTTGGCACGGCGATCAATCGCGGCGGCGCCGAGGCTTTCGCCAAGCTCTACCTGCAGATGTCGCTGCCGCTCCGCCCCGGTCACGACGCCACGCTGTTCCAGCTCGGCGATATCGCCGCCAAGCTGCAGCAGCCGGAAAAGGCGATTGAATATTACGGCCGCGTGCCCAAGGATTCGGTCTACCGGCGTGATGCGGAAATGCAGCTTGGCCTCAACCTGGCGGAAACCGGCAAGACCGATGAGTCGATCAAGCATCTCAAGACGCTGCTTGGTAAGGACAGGAAGGATATCCGCTCCTATCTGGCGCTGGGCGGCGTCTACGCCCAGAAGAAGGATTTCCGCAACGCCGCCGAAACCTATGATGCAGCGGTCAAGGAGATCGGCACGCCGACCCGCGACGACTGGGCGATCTTCTACCAGCGCGGCATCGCCTATGAGCGGGTGAAGGAATGGGACAAGGCGGAGCCGAATTTCCGCGAGGCGCTCAAGCTTTATCCCGACCAGCCGCAGGTGCTGAACTATCTCGGCTATTCCTGGGTGGACATGAACACCAATCTGGACGAGGCGCTCGATATGATCCGCAAGGCGGTCGAGCTGCGCCCGCAGGACGGCTATATCGTCGATTCGCTGGGCTGGGCCTATTATCGCCTCGGCCGCTACGACGAGGCGGTCACCGAACTGGAAAAGGCGGTGAAGCTGCGCCCAGAGGATGCCACCATCAACGACCATCTCGGCGATGCCTACTGGCGCGCCGGCCGCAAGCTGGAAGCGACCTTCCAGTGGAACCATGCGGTCGCCTCGAAGCCCGAGCCGGAAGAACTGGTGAAGATCGAAGAAAAGCTGAAGAAAGGCCTGCCGGCGGATGCCGATCCGCGCAAGGCGGCGGCGGAGTAGGACGGGAGACGGGCGTAGGCGCGCATATTCTCACCCCCCTCTGTCCGGCAGGACAGAGGGGGGTGAGATGAAGCGCACCGGCCCCATGATGCTTGACCCTGCGGGGCTGACAAACTAGGACGTGGCCATCCTGAATTTCCACGAGGCCTCCCCGTGTCCGTCAAGCTGCCCGACCATATGCATCCGACCCGCTCCTTCCAGGGGCTGATCCTGACGCTCCATCATTATTGGGCCGAGCACGGTTGCGTCATCCTGCAGCCTTACGACATGGAAGTGGGCGCCGGCACCTTCCACCCCGCGACGACGCTGCGCTCGCTGGGGCCGAAGCCTTGGAAGGCGGCCTATGTCCAGCCGTCGCGCCGCCCGAAGGATGGCCGCTACGGTGAAAACCCCAATCGGCTGCAGCATTATTACCAGTATCAGGTGATCATAAAGCCATCCCCGCCGAACCTTCAGGAGCTTTATCTCGGCTCGCTCAAGGCCATCGGCCTCGATCCGCTGCTGCACGACATCCGCTTCGTCGAGGACGACTGGGAAAGCCCGACGCTGGGCGCCTGGGGCCTCGGTTGGGAATGCTGGTGCGACGGCATGGAAGTCTCGCAGTTCACTTACTTTCAGCAGGTCTGCGGCATCGAATGCGCGCCGGTTTCGGGCGAGCTGACCTATGGCCTGGAGCGCCTCGCCATGTATGTGCAGGGCGTCGACAATGTCTACGACCTCAACTTCAATGGCCTCGAAGGCGACGAGAAGGTCACCTATGGCGAGGTCTTCCTGCAGGCCGAGCAGGAATATTCCCGCTATAATTTCGAGATGGCCAACACGGACGTGCTGCACCAGCACTTCATCGATGCCGAGCGCGAATGCGCGGCCATTCTGGAAGCCGGCCGTACCGGCGAGAATTCGCTGCACAAATCCGTTTTCCCGGCCTATGACCAGTGCATCAAGGCGTCTCACGTCTTCAACCTGATGGACGCCCGCGGCGTCATCTCCGTCACCGAGCGCCAGAGCTATATCCTGCGCGTGCGCAATCTCGCCCGGCAATGCGGCGAGGCCTTCCTGCTGACCGATGCGGGCGGCTTCAACTATAAGAACGAGGCTGCGTAACATGCCCGACCTTCTTCTCGAACTTCGCTCCGAGGAAATCCCCGCGCGTATGCAAAGAAAAGCGGCGGGTGATCTCAAGAAGCTCGTCACCGACGGCCTGGTCGAGGCGGGGCTGACCTATGAGGCGGCGCGCGAATACTGGACGCCGCGCCGGCTGACGCTCGATATCCGCGGCCTTACCATCCGCTCGAAGGATGTGCACGAGGAGCGCAAGGGCCCCAGCACCAAGGCGCCGGAACAGGCGATCCAGGGCTTCCTGCGCTCCGCCGGCCTCAGCGATATCTCTGAGGCCCATGTCCATACCGACCCGAAGAAGGGCGATTTCTACGTCGCCCATATTGTCAAGCCGGGCCGCGCGGCGGAAGAGATCATCGCCGAGCTGATGCCGCGGGTGATCCGCGATTTCCCTTGGCCGAAATCGATGCGCTGGGGCGCGGCCTCGGCCAAATCAGGCTCGTTGCGCTGGGTGCGCCCGCTGCAATCGATCCTCTGCACCTTCGGCCCCGAGACCGAGGAGCCGGTGGTGGTCGATTTCGCGGTCGACGGCATCCGCTCCGGCAATGTCACCTACGGCCACCGCTTCATGAGCGACGGCGAGCCGATCACCGTGCGCCGCTTCGAGGATTATGTCGCCAAGCTGGAAAAGGCGAAGGTCGTGCTCGATGCCGACCGCCGCAAGGAGATGATCCTCGACGACGCCCGCAACCTCGCCTTTGCCTCCGGCCTTGAGCTGGTCGAGGATGAGGGACTGCTGGAGGAAGTTTCCGGCCTTGTCGAATGGCCGGTGGTGCTGATGGGCGAATTCGAGCAGGAGTTCCTTGCGATCCCGCCGGAAGTCATCCGCCTGACCATCCGCGCCAACCAGAAATGCTTCGTCACGCGCAAGCAGGGCGAAAGCGAAGCGCTCTCCAACCGCTTCATCCTCATCTCCAATATCGAGGCGAAGGACGGCGGCAAGGAGATCGCCTATGGCAACGGCAAAGTGGTGCGCGCCCGCCTTTCCGATGCGTTCTATTTCTGGAAAACTGATCAGGCCGATCTGCCCGATGTCGACAAGCTGAAGACCTCGGCCGAGAAATTCGGCCTTGATCTGAAAAAACCGCTCGACCAGCGCATGGCGCGTCTCGATGCGCTTGATGTCACCTTCCATGCCAAGCTCGGCACGCAGGGCGAGCGCGTCGAGCGTATCCGGCGCCTCGCGCGCGAGATCGCGCCGCTCGTCGGCGTCGATCCGGAGCTGGCCGACCGCGCGGCGGTTCTTGCCAAGGCTGATCTCACGACCGAAGTGGTGGGCGAGTTCCCCGAATTGCAGGGCGGCATGGGCCGGAAGTACGCGCTGTTGCAGGGCGAGGATGAATCTGTCGCCGCCGCGATCGAGGAACATTACAAGCCGCTCGGCCCAAGTGATCGCGTACCGACTGATCCCGTGTCAATCGCCGTCGCGCTCGCCGACAAGCTCGACACGCTCATGGGTTTCTGGTTGATTGACGAAAAGCCAACGGGCTCGAAGGACCCTTATGCGCTCCGTCGTGCAGCGCTGGGCATAATCCGTTTGATTCTCGAAAATGATCTTCGTCTCGATCTTCTAAAAATTTTGAACCTTGCCAGCGAACTTTATCCATCAGAGCGAGTCTGCCCAAAAGACAAGGACGTGCAGGCGTGGATTCTGTTCACTCGCCCTGAGATTATTAAAGACCTTCTCTCCTTCTTCCACGACCGCCTAAAGGTCTATCTCCGCGATCAGGGCGCGCGCTATGACGCCATCGATGCAGTCCTCACGCCCGACGCCGACAATCTCCTGCTCATCGCCCGCCGCGTCGAAGCGCTGATCTATTTCATCAACACCGAGGACGGGCAGAACCTTCTGGCCGGCACCAAGCGCGCCGCCAATATCCTCGCCGCCGAGGAGAAGAAGGGCACGCGGGTGGCGGCTACCGTCGATCCCGCGCTCTTCCGCGAAGAGGAGGAGAAGGCGCTTTTCGTGGCGGTGAATCAGGCTGAGAAGGACGCCGCCGAAGCGATTCAAAAGGAAGACTTTTCCGGCGCCATGCTCGCGCTCGCCAAGCTGCGCCAGCCGGTTGATGCATTTTTTGAAAAAGTCCTCGTAAATGACGAGGATGAATCGATAAGAGCCAATCGCCTGGCGCTTCTGGCGCGCATCCGCGAGACAACGGATAAGGTCGCGGATTTTTCGAAGATCGCGGGGTGAACGTTGCGCTTAATAGCCCCCTCTCTTGCGATTTCTAACACTTAAGCCTGCACTCCGTTTCACTGCGTTCCGACTTAAGATGTTGAGATCGCTTTCTCCCCCGCAAGGGGGAGATAAGGGGTGGGCATCGACGCTTCGGCGAATTGCAGACATTGGCGATTGGCAGGGTGCGGATGCAGCGGTATCTCTCCCCTTGCGGGGGAGAAAGGATTTTCACGATCTTAGCTGGAGCGAGCAAAGCGAGTGCAGGCTAAGTCGTAGAAAATTCAAGAGAGGGAGTATTGCACCGACGTCAAGAGAGTGTCAGCGCGCTACTGCCCCGCCCGCAATTCCATCTTTTCCAGCGCCTCATCCGGCAGTGCCCCAACCGGCATCGTATCGACCTTGACCACATCCGCCGGTGCCCCACCCACTGCGCTCGCCGGCTCCTGGCCCTGCATGCGGGCCATATAGTCCCGCGCCCGCTTGCGCCGCGCTTCGAGCGCTGCCATCTTCGCCGCCTTTGCGGCCTTCTCTGCCTCGCAAGCGTTACAGATCGGATTGCCCGCGGCGTCGATGCCGTCGTAGCCGACATAATCGATGGAGCGGATATGCTCCGGCGCAGCCGGCGTTTCGATCGAGCCGGCATAGGCCACCGTCACTGATACCGTCGCCAGCAGCGATATCGCGATGAATCGAGATAACATTATTCACCCCCCGCATAATAAGCACGGCAGTCCTAGCACCCGGACCTTGCGATCCCATCTCCGCGATCCCTAGAATTTTAACGATCCCGACGATCGGCTTGCGCCGTTTGGAGCGCTTGTGTAGGCAAGTGCCGGCAGGAGAACGGATTTGACCGACATAATAGGCATAGATGACGAGGCGGTCGCCCGCGCGGCCAAAGTCCTGGGCGAGGGCGGGCTCGTCGCCATCCCCACCGAGACCGTCTATGGGCTTGCCGCCGACGCCACCAATGGCTTGGCCGTGGCGCGCATCTTCGAGGCCAAGGGCCGCCCGCGTTTCAACCCGCTGATCTGCCATGTGTCGAACCCCGGTATGGCCGAGCGTTTCGTCGAGATCGATCCCGTCTCGCGTCGCCTGATCGATGCTTTCTGGCCGGGGCCGCTGACGCTGGTGCTGCCTCTTAAAAGCAGTGCCGAGGTCCATCCGCTGGTGACGGCGGGGCTCTCCACGCTCGCCCTGCGCATGCCGCGCGGGCCCGCGGCGGAGGTGATCGCCACGCTCGATCGGCCGCTCGCCGCCCCCAGCGCCAACACGTCAGGCCGCATCAGCGCGACGACGGCCGAGGCCGTGGCCGAGGATCTGGGCGGCAAGGTGGACCTGATCCTCGATGCCGGGCCGTGCCCGGTCGGGCTGGAATCGACCATTATCAAGGTCGAGGGCGACGCCATATCGCTGCTCCGTCCCGGCGGTCTGCCGGCGGAGGAGATCGAGGCGCTGACCGGGAAGCGGCTCAAGCGCGCCGACCAGCGCGCCGCGATTGAGGCGCCCGGCATGCTCGCCTCCCACTATGCGCCACGGGCGGGCATGCGGCTTAATGCGCGCGAGCTCGCGCCCGGCGAGGCGCTGCTTGCTTTCGGGCCCTCGCGGGCGAAGGGGGCGGAAAATGCCGCGCGCACGCTCAACCTGAGCGAAACGGGGAATTTGCGCGAGGCGGCGGTGCATCTTTTCGATTATATGAAGAAGCTTGACCAGACAGGCGCGGCGACGATTGCCGTCGAGCCGATCCCGCATGACGGGCTGGGCGAGGCGATCAACGACCGGCTCGCCCGCGCCGCGGCTCCGCGAAGTTAGAGTTTTCAGATGGAGACGTTGGTTCTAGACGCTCCCCTCTGTCCTGCCGGACATCTCCCCCGCAAGGGGGGCGCTGTCCCGCTGACGTTTCTAAAACAAGGTTCGAAGCCATGACCATCCAGCCGACTATTCTCGACCGCTTTGCCGCCATCGTCGGCGAGAAGAACGCGCTCACCGCAGCCGAGGATATCGCGCCCTATCTCATCGAGCAGCGCGATCTCTATCACGGCCGCGCCGCCATGGTGCTGCGCCCCGGCTCCACGGAAGAAGTCGCGCAAATCCTCAAACTCGCCACCGAGACCGGCACGCCGGTTGTCCCGCAGGGCGGCAATACAGGCCTTGTCGGCGCGCAGCAGCCGGATGAAAGCGGCCGCTCCATTGTCCTGTCCTTGTCGCGCATGAATCGCATCCGCTCGATTGATACGGCAGGCAATCTGGCGACGGTGGAGGCCGGCGTGGTGCTGAAGGTACTGCAGGATGCGGCGGCGGAGGCGGGCCTGCTCTTCCCGCTGTCGCTGGGCGCGGAAGGCTCCTGCCAGATCGGCGGCAATCTTTCCTCCAACGCGGGCGGCACGGCGGTTCTCGCCTATGGCAACACCCGTGAGCTTTGCCTGGGGCTCGAGGTCGTGCTGCCGACGGGCGAAATCCTCGACGACCTGCGCTACGTCAAGAAGGACAATACCGGCTACGATCTGAAGGACCTCTTCATCGGCGCGGAAGGCACGCTGGGTGTCATCACCGCGGCGGTGATGAAGCTCTATCCGCAGCCCAAGGGCAAGGGCGTCGCCTATGCGGGGTTGAAGAGCCCGGCCGATGCCCTGAAACTCCTCGGCATCGCCACCGAGCATGCAGGCCCGGCATTGACCGGCTTCGAGCTGATGCCGCGCATCGGCGTCGAGTTCACCGTGCGACATGTCGAGGGCGCGCGCGATCCGCTGGAGAACCCGCATGAATGGTATGTGCTGATCGATATTTCCTCTTCACGGTCTTCTGATGACGCCCGCGCAATCCTCGAGACGATCTTGACGGAGGCCTATGAGGCCGATCTCGTGCAGGATGCCGCGATTGCCGAAAGCGTGGCGCAGGAGCAGATGTTCTGGAAGATGCGCGAGGAGATGTCCTGGGCGCAGAAGCCGGAAGGCGGCTCGATCAAGCACGATATCTCCGTACCGGTCGCCTCCATCCCCGCCTTCATTGAAGAGGCGGGCAGGGCGGTTCTGGAGATGATCCCCGGCGCCCGCATCGTCTGCTTCGGCCATATGGGCGACGGCAATCTTCATTATAACATCTCGCAGCCGGTGGGTGCCGACAAAGAGGCCTTCCTCGCCCGCTGGAGCGAGGTCAATCACCGGGTCCACACCATCGTGGCGAGCTATGGTGGTTCGATCTCCGCCGAGCATGGCATTGGCCAGTTGAAGCGCGAGGAACTCAGGCATTTCAAGAGCCCGGTGGCGCTCGCCCTGATGAAGAAGATCAAATCAGCCTTCGATCCGGCGGGCATCATGAACCCGGGCAAGACGCTTTGAATGGCATGGCCGGGCGGGTGGTTGGAGCGGCGGTGTTCCGGAATGGATCCTCGGGTCAAGCCCGCGGATGACGGACTGGAGAGGTTTGCGCCTGGCCCCAACGCTGACGATTAGCGGAAAACATCCCTGCAATTGTCATCCTCGGGCTCGACCCGAGGATCCATGCCTGAACGGTTCAAACGGAAAACCGTTCGCAGAGGAGGAAGATGGCCGGCAGGTCAGAGTGGGGCACCTCCCCACACCCCATCGCTCAGCTTTTCTTTACCCGGCTTGCTAAAGTCTTACACCGGGTTCCGTTCTGATAACCATCCGCCAAATCAGGAAAATTTAACCGAAATAATTAAGCCCGGCGGTAACAAAGCGCGCCTATTCTTGATCTCAACGAGGCCGAAAACGGTCCGATTGGCAGGGAGACCGGAATACCGGCTCTCGGGAGAGACAGAGGCGTCAACATGATGAATCAAGGGCTTAAGCCAGTGTGGGCCGGCCGCGAATTGCGGCTCGACCCGTTTCATTTTCCGCAGGTGGTGAGCTATGCCACGCGCGACGAGGAAGGTGATATCACCTTCACCATCAACGAGCGCGGCGCAGTGATCCGCCGCATTCTGCCGGCGAGCGGGCTGCCGATGTCCATCGCCTTGCCGGCCCGCGCCTTTCAGGGCGTCACGGCCCGCGCCGTGGAGGATGAATACGGCCAGATCACCGTCACGCTGGAATTGATGCATGCCGATCCGCAGCTATCGGTGCCGCTTCTGGTGGCCCATGATCTGGACGATGTGGCCGCCGACTGGCGCGCCTGGTCGGCCGCCTTCAACCTGCCGATGATGCTGGTGGAGGAAGATGGCGTTGCCCGCCCGCTGGAGGAAAGCATGGGCCCCGTCGGCGTTTCCCAGCCGCAGCCGCGCCGCCAGGGACAGCAGCCCCGCCGCCGCCGTCCGCGCTTCCTCGCACGCCGCAAGACCGGCCATCTCGGAGTGCGGCTGGTGATTTCAGGCACGGAGATCATTGCGCGGAGATAAAAGAATATGTGGAGGCTAACCGCAGGCGGCTTGCCTCCACTTGAGCCTCACACAAGCCCGAGAATGACGGCGGAGAGGGCGCTCTAACCCTCCCGCACCGCCAGCACTCGATCCACCAGCCCCCATTCCACGGCTTCCTCCGCCGTCATGAAGAAGTCGCGGTCCATGGCTCGCTCGAACTCTTCATAGGAGCGTCCGCAATGCTTGGCGTAAAGCCGGGTCATGCGCTGTTTCGTTTTCAACGCTTCCTCGGCATGGATGAGGATATCGGACGCCTGCCCCTGGGCACCGCCCAATGGCTGGTGAACATGGATGCTGGCGTTGGGCAATGCGACACGCTCTCCGGGTTCTCCTGCCATCAAGAGGAATGACCCCATCGAACGGGCTGTCCCCATACACAGCGTATGCACCGGCGCGCGGATGAGGCGCATGGTGTCGTACATCGCAAGACCGCTGGTCACCACGCCGCCCGGCGAATTGATGTAGAGGCCGATCGGCTTCTTCGGGTTTTCCGCTTCGAGAAACAGAAGCTGCGCGCAAACGAGCGCTGAAACAGCGTCGTTCACCTCACCGTTCAGGAAGATGATCCGCTCGCGAAGAAGACGGGAATAGATATCGAAGGATCGCTCCCCTCTTGAGGATTGTTCCACGACCATAGGGACGAGTTGCATCGCTTCGCGCATCGGCGAACTCCATCTTCTAGAATTGGCGGAAGCTTCTGCCGCGTCAGGCGGCGAGCATGAGGAGCGGGCTGTTGCTGTTGGCCGCGGCCGTCATCACCCGTTTGGTCCTTGCATCGTCAAGTTCATGGATGACCCGCAGGCAGGTCCCTCCACTCCCGTTCGGGGCGATCCGGAATGTGACAAGGCTTTCGGTAAAGGGAGCCTCAGGCTCCCGCATCCGGTAGCTGACTTCCTCACCGGGTGTGATGGCGGCCGCTTGCCGGTCGGCCAGCGCATCGTTCGGCAGCCAAGTCTCCCGAAACTCCGGCATGCTGATTGCGCGCCAGACCTTATGCGGCGGTTCATCGATCTCGAACTCCATCTCGATCTGGTTGTTCCGCTCGACGGTCTTTCCATCGTTCATTGATCCATATCCTTCAGCAAGACCTTGAGAGCTTCGATGCGCTGCGGCCAGTAGGCGCGATATTTCGCCAGCCACTCCGCGATGAGAGCCAGCCCTTCCGGATCGACCTCATAGTTCATGAAACGTCCCTGTCGTTCTTCCTTCACGAGCCCGGCAGTCCGCAGAACCGAAAGGTGCTGGGACATGGCCGGCTGGCTGATCTCCATGCCCTCCCGCAAAGCACTTGCGTTCATCCTTCCCGCCGCCAGCTTCTCGAAGATCGCGCGGCGGGTTGGGTCGGCCAAAGCCCGGAATATCTCATTGTCCATCATGGATAACACATAAGCACAGACTTATGCGATTCGCAAGAGGTAACGGGCGGGGCTGGATTTGCTGTTTACGGTGAGGCAATGGCACCGTTGAGGCATGGGTCCCCGTGCTTGTCACTGGGGTCCATGCCCCAACATTTAGATTCACTTCTTCTTCGTCAGAAACGCCGTCACCGCCTCGCGCGCTTCCTGTGAGGTGAGGCGCTCGGCAAAGTGTTTCGCCTCGCGTGCGATCCGCTCGCCAACCGGCTCGTCCGATGCCCGTAAGAGCGCCTTTGTCAGTTGCATCGCCTCTGGCGGGCGAGCGGCGATTGCCTGTGCTGCTTCCAAAACAGCAGGCTCGAGTTTCTCAGGCTCGACGATGCGGTGGACGATCCCCGCTTCTCTTGCCGCTTCAGCCGAAAACCCTTCCCCCAGCGCCAGCAGTGCGAATGCCTTCTGATAGCCCATCAGGCGCGGGGCGATGAGGCTGGACGCCGCCTCCGGCACCAGCCCCAGATCGACAAAGGGCGTGCGGAACAGCGATTGCGGCGTGGCGAAGGTCAGGTCGCAATGGAGATGGATCGTCGTCCCGATGCCGATCGCAAGGCCGTCGACGCCGGAGACGACAGGCTTCTTCGTCGTCGAGAGAGCGCCGAGAAAATCCAGTACCTCGTTGCCCATCGTGCCGCCCATCGCAGCGGCCATAAAATCCTGCATGTCGTTGCCGGCGGAAAAAGCGCCGGGTTGGCCTAGAATGACATGAACCCGGATCGCCTCATCGGCGTCGCCCGCGCGCAGCGCCTCCGCCATCGTGGCATACATGGCGCGGGTGAGGGCGTTCTTCTTCTCCGGTCGGGCGATGCGGATGATCTGCACCGCACCGCTGCGTTCGATCTTGATGTGCTCGGACATGATAGGCCTCAATCCTGCAGCGTCGCGCCGGCGGCGATGAGGCTGTCCGCCCCGTTCATGACGCAATGTTTCAGTGCCGCCGTCTCCTTCAGCAGGTTTTCCGCATAGAAGCGGCAGAGCACGGCGCGCCCCGCATCTTCGCTGGTCAATGCGCCCTTGGCGAGATAGGCGCCGCCGGCCGCAAGGCCGAACAGCCGGAGATAGGGCGTCGCGCCGCAGAGCGCCTCGGCCTGCCGGCCCTCGGCCAGCGCCTGCTGCAGATACAGCGTCGCCTCTTCGAGATCGGCGATGGCGAAGGTCAGGCACCCGGCGCTATCACCCAGTTTGGTGCAGTTTGAGGCAGCGGCCTGGTCGACGATGGCACGCAGCTCGGCGATATAGCCCTTCACATGCTCGCCGTTGTCGAGCGGCAGCTTGCGTTGCACGAGGTCGATCGCCTGGATGCCGTTGGTCCCCTCATAGATCGGCGCGATGCGTGCGTCGCGCAGGAGCTGCGCCGCGCCGGTTTCCTCGATGAAGCCCATGCCGCCATGGATCTGGATGCCGAGCGAGGCGGCCTCGACGCCGATATCGGTGGCGAATGCCTTTGCTACTGGCGTCAGGAGATTGGCGCGGTCCGTCCAGTGGCGCGCCTCCTCGCCGTCGCCCGTGCGCGCCATGTCGAGCGCATGGGCGCAGGCATAGCCGATGGAGCGGGCGGCCTGCGTCAGCCCTTTCATGGTCAAGAGCATGCGCTGGATATCGGGATGCTCGACGATCGGGCTCATCTCGTTGCCCGGTTTTGCGCCGGGCGCGCGGCCCTGCCGCCTTTCGCGGGCAAAGGCGAGCGCCTTCTGGTAGGCGGCTTCCGCCACCGCGACGCCCTGCATGCCGACGAGCAACCGGGCATTGTTCATCATTGTGAACATGCAGGCGAGGCCGCGGTTTTCCTCGCCAACCAGCCAGCCCGTCGCGCCTTCGCCCGACGTGCCGTCGCCATAGATCATGGTACAGGTGGGGGAGGCGTGGATGCCGAGCTTGTGCTCTATGCTGGCGCAGAACGCTTCGTTGCGCCGCCCGCGCGAGCCGTCGGCATTGACCAGGAACTTCGGCACCAGGAAGAGCGATATGCCCTTGGTGCCATCAGGCGCGTCGGGCAGCCTCGCCAGCACCAGATGGACGATATTGTCCGTCATATCGTGCTCGCCATAGGTGATGAAGATCTTCTGGCCGAAGAGGCTGTATGTGCCGTCGCCATTGCGTGTTGCCCGGGTGCGCAGCGCGCCGAGATCGGAGCCCGCCTGCGGCTCCGTCAGGTTCATCGTGCCGGTCCATTCGCCGGAAATGAGCTTCGGCAAATAAAGCGCCTTCAGTTCGTCCGAGGCATGCTTCTCCAGTGCCTCGACGGCGCCCATCGTCAGCATCGGCGCCAGCGCGAACGCGATGGAGCCGGCATTCCACATCTCGGAGACGGCCGCCGAAAGCATCATCGGCAGCGCCTGTCCGCCATATTCCTCCGCGCCCGTCAACGCGTTCCAGCCGCCCGCCGCCCAGTCGCGGTAGAGCTCCTTCCAGCCCGGCGCGGTGGTGACTACGCCGTCCTTCAGCGTCGCGCCATGCTTGTCGGCGGTTTCCCGCAAGGGAGCGACCCGCTCGGCGGCGAATTTCGCCGCCTCTTCCAGAATGGCGTCGACGAGGTCGCCGGAGAGATCGCCGAAGCGCTTCTGTTCAAGCGCTTCCTCCAGCCCCGCGACCTGTTTCAGCACATGGGCGATGTCATTGACGGGCGCACGATACATCAGATCTCCTCCGCAGCGCGTCGGGCGCTCGCGATGCGAACGCCCATCCATTTTCCTGCCTCGGAGAAGTGCTATCGGCTTATTACGTAAACGTCAATAATGCCGCTGGTTCGCCTGTGCCAATCAAGCCAATATATCTGTGGCTTTGTGGTTTTCGTCGACACCATCCAGAAGGACGACGCTGCCTTCCGAATTGTCGGTGCGCAAATGCATGATCTGCCGATAGGCAGGGGAGGCGTACCAGGCGCGGGCGCGTTCCATGTCAGGGAAGCCGATGACGATCAGGTCGGCCGGCCATTCGCCTTCAAGCACGGTCTTTTCGCCGCCGTGGATGATGTAATGTCCGCCGAAAGGCGCGAGCGTTTCATCGATTTTCCGGAGATATTCGACGATATCGGCGCCCATTTTGACGTTGTGCAAGAGGGCTGCGGCATATGCGGTCATGATTTTCTTCCTTTTGGTTTCATGGAACGGGGCGAATATCCCCGGCAGCGCGCCGCAAGTCGATTACATCAGAGATAATAGAAACTGTGCTCATTCATGATAGTCTGGGTGTATGACCCAGACATCTGCCCCCGTCGGAAATCTCATCCAGTCCTGGCGCCGAGCGAGGCGTCTCAGCCAATTGGACCTCGCATCCGAGGCCGGAATTTCACAAAAGCATCTGAGCTTCGTCGAAACCGGGCGCTCGCAGCCGAGCAGGGAAATGGTGCTGCATCTGGCGGAACATCTCGATATTCCCATGCGCGAGCGCAACGCGCTGCTGCTCGCCGCCGGCTATGCGCCGATCTATCGCGAGCGTGCGCTCGATGATCCCGAACTCGAAACGGTCAGGCGGGCGGTTGACCTCATTCTGAAAGGCCATGAGCCGCATCCGGCCCTTGCCGTGGACCGCCGGTGGAATTTGGTTTCGGCCAATAGCGCCGTCGATTTCCTGCTCCAGGGCGTTGATGCAGCGCTGCTCTCGCCGCCGGTCAATGTCCTGCGCCTCAGCCTTCACCCGAAAGGCTTGGGTCCCCGCATCGTCAATTATCGCCAATGGCGCGCGCATGTGATCGAACGTCTCGTTAGCCAGATGGACCATTTGCCTGACGCCGCGCTGATGGAGCTTGTCGAGGAGATCAAATCTTATCCGGTGCCGGTTGGCGCAAAGCCCTACCGGGGTGATACGGTGCTGAACGCAATCGCGGTGCCGTTCATGCTTGCCACGGAAAAAGGAACGCTTTCGTTCATCTCCACCACGACCGTTTTCGGAACGGCGGTCGACATCACGCTTTCGGAACTCGTGATTGAATCCTTTTTTCCCGCAGACGGAGAGACGGCCGAAATCATGCGGCAAATGGCAATCCCGTGTCAGGGATCAAACGCGGAAACGCAGCCCGCCTTTGCCGAGATCGAGCGTGGCGGCTTGAAGCAGCTCGATTCCGTTGGCGAATTATTTGAAGACCTGCATGAGGAGGATTGAACTTGTTGGAGCATTTCACTTTTTTACTGAAGTGATGAGGCTCCGTTTCTCGTATGTAGCGGCAACTTTACCGTTGAGGAATGGATCGCAGTGACAAGCACTGGGATGACGGATGGGGTGGCTGTCACCGAATAATCTCCAACATATCCGCTTCCACAACGGTTCTCGCTAAAGCGAAGGCACCTCAACCCGTCATCCCAGTGCTTGTCACTGGGATCCATTCCTCTACGCTTCCATTCCCACGACAGTTCAGAATATCCATGGCGAGCAATTCCATCAAAATATGGACCGTCACGCCTTCTCCCGCTCCACCGCGCGCCAGCCGATGTCGGAGCGGTAGAAGCCGCCGGGCCAGTCGATGGCCTTGACCGCCGCGTAGGCCTGTTCCTGCGCCTCGACAACCGTCTTGCCGGTGGCGGTGACGTTGAGCACCCGCCCGCCATTGGCGACGAGTTCGCCGTCCTTCACCGCCGTGCCGGCGTGGAAGATCTGCACGTCGGGCAGCTTTGTCGCCTCGTCCACGCCTTTGATGACGCTGCCTTTTTCGGGCGCGGCGGGATAGCCCTTCGCCGCGATCACCACCGTCAGCGCCGGGTCTTCACTCCAGCGGATCGAAACTTGGTTGAGCATGCCGTCGGCGGCGGCGTTCAAGAGCAGCAGCAGATCATCCTTCAGCCGCATCATCAGCACCTGGCATTCCGGATCGCCGAAGCGGGTGTTGTATTCGATGAGCTTCGGCCCGTCTTTCGTGATCATCAGCCCGGCGAAGAGGATGCCCGAGAAGGGGGCGCCGATCTCCGCCATACCGCGCATGGTCGGCTCGATCAGCTCGCGCATGGTACGCTCGATCATTTCCGGCGTCATCACAGGCGCTGGCGAATAGGCGCCCATGCCGCCGGTATTGGCGCCGGTGTCGCCATCGCCGACCCGCTTGTGGTCCTGTGCCGTGCCGAAGGCGAGCGCCGTCTTGCCATCGCAGAGGCAGAAGAAGCTCGCCTCCTCGCCGTCGAGATATTCCTCGACCACCACTTCCGCGCCCGCCTGACCGAACACACCCTCGAAACAGGCATCGACCGCGTCGAGCGCTTCATCAAGCGTCATGGCGACGACCACGCCCTTGCCGGCCGCAAGCCCGTCCGCCTTGACGACGATGGGCGCGCCCATTTCGCGGATATAGGCCTTCGCCTTCGGCGCATTGTTGAAGCGGCCATAGGCGCCGGTCGGGATATCGAAGCGGGCGCAGAGATCCTTGGTGAAGCCCTTCGAGCCCTCAAGCTGCGCCGCAGCCTTGGAGGGGCCGAACACCTTGATCCCCGCCGCGCGCAGATCATCGGCAATGCCGGCGACAAGCGGCGCTTCCGGTCCCACCACTACGAGATCAATGCCCTTTTCCTTGGCAAAGGCGACGACCGCCGCATGATCCGAAACCTCGAGCGGGACGCAGGTCGCAACATCCGCGATGCCCGGATTGCCGGGCGCGCAATAGAGCGTATCCAGCATCGGAGAAGCGGCGATCTTCCATGCCAGCGCGTGTTCGCGTCCACCCGAACCGATCAACAGGACTTTCATGGGCCTTGCTCCATCTGCGCGAAATAAGTAAGTGCTTACTGAACTCAGGTCTCTATGGTCCGCAGGGCGATGGAGCAAGAGCACTGGCGGTATTTGCCCAAAAAAGTCGGCAATAACCAGGCCGCAGGAACGGAAACAGCATGCCGCAACCGAATGCCAAGTCGGATATCCAGTCGCGCATCGCGCGCGGCCGCGTCATGGACGCGCCTTCCGGTCACTGGGTATACCGCGTATTGCCGCAATCTCTGTGGCCCTATGCGCAACTGGCGCGCTGGGATAGGCCGATCGGCTGGCAACTGCTGCGCTGGCCCTGCTGGTGGTCGGCGGCGCTCGTCGCGGCGGCGGGGGCCAGGCCCGGCGCCGACGCCTGGAGCGTGCTTCCCTCGTTATGGCATCTCGTCCTGTTCCTCGTCGGCGCCATCGCCATGCGCGGCGCCGGCTGCACCTATAATGATCTGGTCGATCAGGATATTGACGACCAGGTGGCCCGCACCCGCTCGCGGCCGCTGCCTTCGGGGCAGGTGACGCGGAAACAGGCCAAGATCTTCCTCGTCCTGCAGGCGCTGGTCGGCCTGGCGGTGCTCCTGCAGTTCAACACGTTCACCATCCTGCTCGGCATCAGTTCGCTGGTGATCGTCGCCGCCTATCCCTTCATGAAGAGGATCACCAACTGGCCGCAATTCGTTCTCGGTTTGGCCTTTTCCTGGGGTGCGCTCATGGGCTGGGCGGCCGATAGGGGGAGTCTGGCTCTCTCTCCGCTCCTGCTTTATGCCGGCGCGATCCTGTGGACCATCGGCTATGACACGATCTATGCCCATCAGGACAAGGAGGACGATGCGCTGGTCGGCGTCCGCTCCACCGCCCGGCTCTTCGGCTCAAGGACGAAGGAGGCGCTGCTGGTGCTCTATGGCGGTGCGCTGGCGCTCTTCATGGGGGCCTTCGCGGTCGCCGAGGTGCCGATGCCGGCGCTCGCCGGCCTGCTCGCCGCCGGCGCGCATCTCTATCGCCAGATCGCCGTGCTCGACATCGACAATCACGACCAATGCCTGCGGCTCTTCAAATCGAACAATATCGTCGGCTGGCTGATCTTCCTGGGGCTGGTATTCGGCGCGCTCTGGGTGGTGCTGAAGCCGCTTGTTTAGTGAGATAGTGAGTAGTGAACAGTGAGATAGAGGGCTATTTTTCTATCTCACTATCTCACTATCTCACTATCTCACTATCTCACGGATAAAGCCTTGCCTTTTCCCATTCGCCTTCCGGCGCGGCGCGGGTGAAGAGCACCCGATCGTGCAGGCGGAAGGGGCGATCGTGCCAGAACTCGATGGAAACCGGCCGGATGCGGAAGCCTGACCAGTAGGGCGGGCGCGGGATATCGCCGATGGCATAGCGCGCCGAATATTCGGCGACCGCCTTTTCCAGCGCGAAGCGGCTTTCGAGCGGGCGCGACTGCTTCGAGGCCCAGGCGCCGATGCGGCTGCCGCGCGGGCGCGAGGCGTAATAGGCATCCGCCTCTTCCGCGCTCACCTCCTCCACCGGCCCGCGCACCCGCACCTGCCGGCGCAGCGACTTCCAGTGAAAGCACATGGCGGCCTTTTTCGAGGCAAGTATTTCCTGCCCCTTTTTACTTTCATAATTTGTGTAAAAGACGAATCCGCTCTCGTCAAAATCCTTCAGAAGTACCATTCTGACATTGGGCATGCCGTCTTCGTCGACGGTGGCGAGCGCCAGCGCATTGGGGTCGTGGGGTTCTGATTTCGTTGCGTCGGAAAGCCACTGCGCGAAGAGTTGAAACGGTTCCGATGCCTGCGTAAAGTCAGTGTTTGTTAACCCGGTATCGCCCATAATCTCGCCTCGTCAGCAACAGCAAAAGGGAAAGGCATTGGCATCCGAAAATGCGCGCCTCGCGAACCTGTCCGCAACCGGCCGCGCTGCCGTTTCCCTCATGAGCATGATTCCGAAAAATCATAAGACCAGAACATGCGGTCGCCTGGCTGTGGTTCTCGCGCTGTGCGCGCTCGCCGGCTGTGCCATGAAAGGGTTCAGCATCGAGAAGGCCGTTCCCGACTCCACGACCATTACCGGGTCTGTTCCGGCCGCGCAACAGGGCGAGATCGACGAGGGCAAGCTGTCCGATCAGGTGACGATCCGCAACATCGTATCGGCGCTCGATTTCACCAAATGGGGCGAGACGCCCATCCCCTGGGCCAATCCCGAGACAGGCAGCCAGGGCACCATCACCACCGTGGCCGAGACGAAGACCGACACCGGGCTTTGCCGCCGGTTCCAGACCTCGCGCGAGGCGTTCGACGGCGTATCGCTCTATCGCGGCGAAACCTGCCTGGAAAAGGACGGCGCGTGGATGCTCAGATCCTTTGCGCCGCTCTAAAGCATGATCCCGGGAAGTTGCAGACTTTCGGACCAGATTATGCGATCAAATTGATAAGCGCCGGATTTTCAACGGCAAATCTGGAAGTTTCGCCGGGAAATGCGCATATGAGAGGCGATTTCTAAGAATTTTCTTCCGCGAAGAGGAACAAGATGCGCGATCCCTATAGCGTGCTGGGCGTCGCCAAGACGGCGAAGCCCGAAGAGATAAAATCGGCGTACCGCAAGCTCGCCAAGAAATATCATCCCGACCAGAATCCGGATGATCCGAAGGCGCAGGAGCGCTTTTCCGAGGCGACCCAGGCTTACGACATCCTCAGCGACAAGGAGCGTCGGGGGCAGTTCGACCGCGGCGAGATCGATGCCGAGGGCAAGCCTACGTTCCAGGGCTTCCATCCCGGAGCCGGCGCGGGTGCGGCCGGCGGCGATCCTTTCGCGGAGTTCGCCCGCAGGGCCGGCGCCGGCGGCAGGGGCGGCGGCTTCGAGTTCCGCACCGGCCCGGGCGGCTTCTCCGGTGGGGGTGCGGAAGACATTCTGAACGATCTCTTCGGCGGCGCCTTTGGCGGCGGTGCCGCGGGCGCGAGGCCTCGCGGCAGGCAGCAGGCCAAGGGCGCCGATCTCATGGCCTCCATCGAGATCACGCTCGAACAGGCGGCGGGCGCGGAGAAGGTCGAGGCGATCTTCCCCAATGGCAAGCGGCTGTCGATCAAGCTGCCGAAATATGTCGAGGACGGCCAGACGATCCGGCTGAAAGGGCAGGGAGAGGCGATGCTCGGCGGCACGCCGGGCGATGCCCTAGTAACGATTCGTTTCGGGCGTCATCCGCGCTTCAAGCTGGAGGGCCGCGACGTGCATCTCGATCTGCCGGTCTCGCTCTCCGATGCCGTTCTGGGCGCCCGCATCGAGGTGGAGACGCTCGACGGCCGCATCGCGGTCAAGGTTCCGCCCTGGTCCAGTTCCGACCGCGTCCTGCGGTTGAAAGGCAAGGGATTACCGATGAAGGCCGGCGACCGCGCCGATCTCTTCGTCCATGTCCGCGTCATGCTGCCCGAAGGCGGCGATCCCGAGCTGGAGGCCTTCCTGCGGCAGCGCGCGGGGTAGGACATATTGGGTTTGTGAGTAGTGGTCCCTCTCTTGCAAAATTCTGGAGTTTGTCGGAACTGGCTTGAAACAGCGCCCCTCTCGCCGTCATTCTCGGGCCTGTCCCGAGAATCTACCACAGCTTAATCTGTCGGGACGGTAATCGCTTATCTCTCTCCTATGGCAGATTCTCGGGACAGGCCCGAGAATGACGGCAGGATTATGCGCTTTCTCTTGTCTGCGTTTCAGTTGAGTTCCGACAGATTCTAGAAAACGCAAGAGAGGAGGATGCTTTTTACCTGAAAAGCTCAGGCCTCTTGGCCTGCTCCCATCAAGTTTTTGATAATTCCCGTCTTTTTCATCGCTCTTGCTTGAAGCCCGGGCGAGCCTGTGCAATAGGGCACTATTGCCAATACAATTTTGACGAGGGTCGGGTAATGACCGCCAAATCTGGTTTGTTGCAGGGAAAACGTGGCCTGATCCTTGGTGTCGCGAACAACCGTTCCATCGCCTGGGGCATCGCCAAGGCCGCGCATGAGGCCGGCGCCGAGCTTGCCTTCACCTATCAGGGCGATGCGCTGAAGAAGCGCGTGGAACCGCTCGCCGAGGAACTGGGCGCTTTTATCTGCGGCCATTGCGATGTCGCCGATGCCGCCAGCATAGACGCCGTTTTCGATGCCCTGGAGAAGAAATGGGGCAAGCTCGATTTCATCGTCCATGCCATCGGCTTCTCCGACAAGGACGAGCTTACCGGCCGTTATGTCGATACGTCGGAAGCCAATTTCTCCAAGACCATGCTGATTTCGGTCTATTCGCTGACGGCCATCGCCAAGCGCGCCGAAAAGCTGATGACCGACGGCGGCTCCATTCTGACGCTGACCTATTACGGCGCCGAGAAGGTGATGCCGAATTATAACGTCATGGGCGTTGCCAAGGCGGCGCTCGAGGCGAGCGTCAAATATCTGGCCGTGGACCTCGGGCCTGAGAATATCCGCGTCAATGCTATTTCCGCCGGCCCGATCAAGACCCTTGCCGCCTCCGGCATCGGCGATTTCCGTTACATCCTGAAGTGGAACGAATATAACGCGCCGCTGCGCCGTACCGTGACGATCGAGGAAGTTGGCGATGTCGGCCTCTACTTCCTTTCCGATCTTTCGCGCTCGGTGACCGGTGAGGTGCATCACGCCGATTCCGGTTATCACGTGGTCGGCATGAAGGCCGTGGACGCGCCGGACATCTCCGTGGTCAAGGAGTAACGGAGCAATCTCGCAGTGATACGGGAAATCATCTACTTCTCGCGTCACGGCGAGACGGACTGGAACGCGTCGCAGCGCATCCAGGGTCAGGTCGATACCGATATAAACCCCCGTGGCCGCGCCCAGGCTGATCGCAATGGCGACATGCTGAAATCGCTGATCGGCGAGGGCACAGGCTTCGATTTTGTCGCAAGCCCGCTCAAGCGCACGCGCGAGACGATGGAGCGTATCCGGGCCCGCATGGGGCTCGACCCCCATGTCTACCGCACCGATCCGCGGCTGATGGAAGTCAATTTCGGCGATTGGCAGGGCTATATGATTGAGGACGTTGCCGCGGTGCGACGCGATCTCGTCGAGGCGCGCGCCCGCGACAAATGGAATTTCGTTCCACCGGGCAACACGGCGGAAAGCTACATGATCCTGTCAAGGCGTATCGGGGCGTGGCTGGAGAGCGTGGACCGGCCGACGGTCTGTGTCACCCATGGCGGCTGCATGCGCACGCTGTTCTATCTCATCGAGAAGATGAACGGCCATGAAGCAGCCAACCTTTCCATTCCGCAGGATCGCCTGCTGCGGCTTGAGAACGGCAAGCTGATCTGGGTTTAAATCGTCACGACGGCTTGGAGCGGTTTCTGTTTTGATGGAATCGGGGGGGCTTTGGGTAGCTATGGCCTTGATGGCCGGCCGCTGGTGGAGTGGCGATGTTCCGGAGCAGTCCCAACGGAAACCGCCGTGCAGTTTCGCCATCATGCTCGAAGACACTTCATAAAAATGGAAGCGCCAACGGTTCCATCTTCAGGTGAACGGGCTGGGCCTGGCGGCGAGGGCGGACCGCCTACTCCGCGTCTTCCGCTTCCTCGATATTGGTGATGAACCGGTCCTGGTCCACCACGTCGTAGGAGAGCATCACCTTCATGCCTTCATTGATGGCGCTGTAGTCGAATTCGCCCGGCAGCTTGTAGGCCTTGCCGTCGTCGAGCGTGATCGTATCGCTGTCCTCATCGATGGAGACGATCTTGCCTTCCGCGTCGTCCGCCATGGCGACGGTCGAGAAAAGGGATCCCAGAACGAAGAGCAGGGTGATGAGAATGCGCATGACGAATGCCTTTCCCGATGGGAGCATTGCAAGTGAAGCGAGCAAAGAATATCCGCCTGATTGTGTCAAAAGAATTACTGGAAAAGGCCGAACCGGCGAAATTTTTCAGCCGGTGCGGCCACATATTTGACCGGCGCTCAAAACCTCAATAAAACCCCGCATTGTCTCTACCGATTGCTTGAGCGATCCTATCCTCGTTTCCGGATTTTGCCATGTCCCACAATACGTTCGGCCACCTGTTTCGCGTCACCACGTGGGGCGAGAGCCATGGCTTGGCGCTGGGCTGCGTCGTTGACGGCTGCCCGCCCGGCATCCGCTTCAGCGAGGCCGAAATCCAAGCCTATCTCGACAAGCGTAAGCCCGGCCAGTCGAAATACACCACACAGCGCCGCGAGCCGGACCAGGTGCGTGTCCTTTCCGGCGTATTGCTTGAAGACGACGGCGTGACGATGGTCTCCACCGGTACGCCGATCTCCATGATGATCGAGAACACCGACCAGCGCTCCAAGGATTATGGCGATATCGCCCGGCAATATCGCCCAGGCCACGCCGATTACACCTACGACGTCAAATACGGCATCCGCGATTATCGCGGCGGCGGGCGCTCCTCGGCGCGCGAGACGGCGGCACGGGTCGCCGCCGGTGCCATTGCCCGCAAGGTGGTGCCGGGCCTGGTCGTTCGCGGCGCGCTCGTTTCCATGGGCATTCACGATATCGACCGTTCGCGCTGGGACTGGAACGAGGTCGGCAACAACCCGTTCTTCACCCCCGATGCCGGCTCGGTCGAAACCTTCGCCGCCTATCTCGACGGCCTGCGCAAGGCGGGCTCGTCCGTGGGCGCGATCCTCGAGATCGTCGCCGAAGGCGTGCCGGCGGGGCTCGGCGCACCCATATATGCCAAGCTCGACCAGGACATCGCCAGCAATCTGATGTCGGTCAACGCCGTCAAGGGCGTCGAGATCGGCAATGGCTTCGAGGCCGCGCGCCTGACCGGCGAGGAGAATGCCGACGAGATGCGCATGGGCAATGACGGCAAGCCGATATTCCTCTCCAATAATGCCGGCGGCATCCTGGGCGGCATCGCCACGGGCGCGCCCGTTATCGCCCGTTTCGCCGTCAAGCCGACCTCGTCGATCCTGACACCGCGCCGCTCGATCGACGCCAACGGCAAGGAGGTCGATGTCATGACCAGAGGCCGCCATGACCCTTGCGTCGGCATCCGCGCCGTTCCGATCGGCGAGGCGATGGTCGCCTGCGCCATCGCCGACCATTATCTGAGACATCGCGGCCAGACGGGCCGTATTTAAGGGGTCCCCATGAGCTACAACCAGAAACAGGTCGTCGATGCGATACGCGCTTTCGAGCGCGGCGAGATTGTTGTCGTCATGGATGATGACGGCCGCGAGAACGAAGGCGATCTGATCGTCGCGGCGGTGCATTGCACACCGGAGAAGATGGCCTTCATCGTCCGTCATACCTCGGGCATCGTCTGCACTCCCATGCCGCGCGAGGAAGCCAGGCGCCTCAATCTGGCGCCGATGGTCGCCGAGAACGACGCGCCGCATTCGACCGCCTTCACCGTCACGGTCGATTACAAGCACGGCACCACGACGGGCATTTCCGCCGATGACCGCACGCTGACGGTGCGCAACCTCGCCAATCCCAATGCCGGCGCGTCCGATTTCGTCCGGCCCGGCCATATCTTCCCGCTGGTTGCCCGCGAGGGCGGCGTGCTGATGCGCTCCGGCCATACCGAGGCCGCCGTCGATCTCTGCAAGCTCGCCGGCCTGCCGCCGGTCGGCGTCATCTGCGAGCTGGTCAATGATGACGGCTCCGTCATGCGCGGGCCGCAGGTTGCCGATTTCGCCGGCAAGCACGGGCTCCACAAGGTGACGGTCGCCGATCTAATCGCCTATCGCCAGCGCAAGGAGACGCTGATCGAACGGGTGGGGGAAGTCGCGATCGAAACTCTCGCCGGTCCGGCCAGGGCCTATACCTATCAGCTTCCCTGGGAGCCGATGCAGCATGTCGCCGTGGTCTTCGGCGATATCCGCGACGGCGAGGACGTGCCCGTCCGCCTGCAGCGTGAGGATGTGCTCGCCGATGTGTTCGGCACAAGCCACAGCGTTGACGCGATCCTGAAGCGCATGGCGGGGGCGAAGCGCGGTGTTCTCGTCTATCTGCGCGAGGGGTCGGTGGGTGTCCGCCAGGGCGAGAGCGAATCCCGCGCCCGCGACACCATCGGCGGCGAAGGGGAACGCCACGCCGAAGCCCGCGCCCGTGAGGAGGAATGGCGGCAGATCGGCCTCGGCGCGCAGATCCTGAAGGATCTGGGCATCACCTCCATCCGCCTCCTGTCCTCGCGCGAGCGCCATTATGTCGGGCTGGAAGGCTTTGGGATCGACATCGTCAAGACGGAGATACTTTAAAACGACTACGGTTTGGCGGAATCGCCAAGCGCCCCCCTTTGGGCTGCCGCCCATCTCCCCCGCAAGGGGGGAGATTAGCTATCAGTTTCGCTTTCGCCAATCACCAGCGACGCAGAATAAAACTCCGCCCTCGATGCAGGCCAATCTCCCTCCTTGCGGGGGAGATGTCCGGCAGGACAGAAGGGGCGCGCTGTCCCGCCGGCGTTTGCCGCACTTCCCCATCACTCCGCCGGCTGCGGCACCGCCGGCATCCGGCTCCTCTCGCCGCCAAGCGCCCTCTGCCCGAGCAGCACCGTCACGAGGGAGATTGTTCCGGCCGCCACCGATACCCAGAAGCCGTTATGCGCGCCGAACGTGTCGACCACCCAGCCGGTGACAAACGAGCCGAGCGCCATGCCGATGCCGATGCCGGTCATCACCCAGGTGACACCTTCCGTCAGCATGGCTTCCGGCACCCGCCGCTCGATCAGGCCGAAGGCGGTGATGAAGGTGGGCGAGATCGCCACGCCGCTGACGAAGATGGCGAGCGCCAGCATCGGCACCGTGGTCACCATCAATAATGGCAGCGTCGTCAGCGCGATAACGCTGACCGCGATTGCGAGCTGCCGTTGCAGCGGCATGGTGAGGTTCAGCGCGCCGACGATCAGGCCGACGATAAAGGATCCGGCGGCATAGACGCCGATGACCAGGCTCGCGGTGTCAGGATGGCCCAGCGCCTTGGTGATCGCGACGGTGCTGACTTCGGCCGTCGCGAAGGTCGCGCCGATGAAGATGAGGACGAAGGTGATGATCTGCACCGGGCGTTGCCGGATGGCCGAGCCCTGCGCGCCGTGCTCCATCGGCCGGATTTTTGGCTCCGTCGAACGCTGCAGGATGAAGGCAATGGAGCCAAAGGCAAGAAGCAGTGTGCTGACCAGCATTCCGGCTTCGGGAAAGAGCGAGACGCTCAGGCCCACCGATAGGGAGGCCCCCGCGATATAGACGAGTTCATCCGCCGCCGATTCAAAGGCGAAGGCTGTGTTGAGCTCGGGGCGATCGCGGAAGATCTCCGTCCAGCGCGCACGCACCATCGCGGGAATGCTTGGCATCGCCGCTGCGAAAAATGCCGATGCGAAGAGCGTCCATGTCGGCCAGCGCTGATTTGTGGCGGCGAGGAGCACGAGGAAGGCCGCGACGGAGATAATCGTTGCCGGCGCCAATACCTTCGCCTGGCCGATGCGGTCGACCGCCCTGGAGATTTGCGGCGCGACGACTGCATTTGTCAGCGCGAAAGTCGCCGAGACGGCGCCGGCCAGCCAGTATTCGCCGTAAGCCTGCGACAGCATGGCGACGATGCCGATCGGCGCCATGGCGATGGGCAGCCGGGCGAAGAACGCAGCCGCGGCGAAGCCTTTGGCGCCCGGCGCCTTGAAGATCTCGCGATAGGGATTGGGCATGGAACACTCCTGGAATCACGGGGTAATGGAAATTACATACGCGACGTATGAGAAATAAATAAACTCATACGCACCGTATGTCAAATAATATACGCAGCGTATGAGAAAGGCGCGCGATGGGTACACAGGCCGTGGAAGGAAATGCTTGCGGGAACGCGCGCTATCACCATTTCGGTGGGGCCTGCTTCAGCAGCCTTGAAGGGGATGCTCGATTGAGTGCGCGTCAAGAAGGGTTGAAATCCGCGGCCAATGCCATTGCCTGAAAATGGCAGCTTTGTTTTTTGTGCTGCGGAGGTTGCATCGTAGAGGCATGGCAACCTGTGACAAGCGCAGGAATGACGGGGTGAAGATGCTTTCCCTATACCGATAACCACTCGCGGGGGCGGAGACGTCGGAGCTTGGCCGCAACAGCAAAACCCGTCGTCATCCAAGTGCTTGTCATAGGTTGCCATGCCTCGACCTTTCCACCGTGAGAACGGTCAAAAATCGGATCAAGGCAATTCCCTCAAGGTATGAACCGCCCTAAGATGTTTTCCATGACAACACGGCTCTATTGGCATCCGATCTATCTCCAGCATCTCACCCCGCCCGGCCATCCCGAGCGGCCGGATCGCCTGCGCGCGCTGCACAGCGTCCTGGAGGGCGATGAGTTCTATAGTCTCGATCGCGTGGAAGCGCCGATGGGCGAGGAGGAGGCGATCCTCCATGCGCATCCCGAAAGCTATGCCGAGCGTATCCGGGCGGCCATTCCCGAGGAGATCGACGAGGAAGACCGTGAAAGGGGAGCGCCGCAGCCTCTGACGCGGGTCGACAGCGACACCGTCGTCAGCCCGAAGAGCTGGGAAGCCGCGCTCACCGCCATCGGTGGCGCCACCGCCGCCGTCGATACAGTTTTCAAGGGCGAGGCCGATAATGTCTTCGTCGCCTCGCGCCCGCCCGGCCATCATGCCGAGCGCGACCGGGCCATGGGCTTCTGCCTCTTCAACAATGTCGCCATCGCCGCCCGCCATGCGAAAGCCAGACATGGCGCGGAGCGTGTCGCCATCGTCGATTGGGATGTGCACCACGGCAACGGGACGCAGGACATCTTTGAGAGCGACCCGACGGTGCTCTATTGTTCGACGCATCAGATGCCGCTCTATCCCGGCACCGGCGCCAAGGACGAGACCGGCGTCGGCAATATCGTCAACGCGCCGCTATCGCCGAATACCGGCAGCCGCGAGTTCCGCGAGGCCTTCACGAGCCGCGTGCTGCCGGCGCTCGATGATTTCCGTCCGGATCTGATCATCATCTCGGCGGGCTTCGACGCGCATCACCGCGATCCGCTGGCCGAGATCAATCTGGACGAAAGCGATTTCGACTGGGCGACCGGCAAGCTGATGGACAGGGCGGAGCGCTTCTCGGGCAACCGTCTCGTCAGCATCCTTGAGGGTGGATATGATCTTCAGGGCTTGTCCCAATCGGCAGCAAGGCATATTACGCGGCTGATGAAAGGATGAATCATGGCCGACGATAACGCCAATGCCGACATCGCCGCGATGAGCTTCGAACAGGCGCTGGAGCAGCTCGAACGGATCGTTGAGGATCTGGAGCGGGGCGATGTGCCGCTCGAGCAGTCGATCCGCATCTATGAGCGCGGCGAAGCGCTGAAGAAGCACTGCGACACGCTGCTAAAGGCCGCCGAGGACAAGGTCGAGAAGATCAGGCTCGGCCGCGATGGCCAGCCGGTCGGCGCCGAACCGCTGGATGGTGAGTAGAAAATAGTGAATGGTGAATGGTAAAATAGTGAATAGCAGGATTGCGATTGCTTGCCCGCTGCTATTCCTCACCATTCACCATTCACCATTCACCATTCACCATTCACCATTCACCATTCACCATTTCCACCCCTGTGCCTTCATGTGCTCATAGATCGGGTGGAAGAAATCGGTGAAGAAATAGGGCCCCGCACCCCAGACCAGCGTCCAGGCGGCCGCTCCCACCACATTCGCGGCGAGAAAATGCGGCCACGGCATCTGCATCGAACCGGCGATGATGCCGTTCAACTGCCGCAGGATCGAGACGAAGCGGGCGCTGGCGACGATATAGAGACCCTTGCGCCGGAAGACATCCTCGAATCGCTCGAGCCTTTCCGGCGTCAGTCGCACCAGATAGCCATAGCGTTCGAGCAGCCGCGCTCCGCCGAATCGGCCGATGAGATATCCGGTGCTGTCGCCCAGTACCGCGCCGCAGAAGACGGCGATCAGCATGTGGGTGAGATTGAGATCGCCATGCAGCGCCAGCAGCGAGGCGGCGATGAGCCCGCTTTCGCCCGGCACCGGCGCACCGAGGGATTCGAAGTAGATGATGAAGAAAAGCGCGATCGAACCATAGGCGGCGATATAGGTTTCGATCATGTGCATAGCCGGTTCCCCGCCTGATGTTTTACTTAAGCTTTACTTGAAATAATCCGCTCGCCTCCGCAAGCCCTTGCTTCCAAAATAAGTGTCGTCGCAATTCGGCATGCAGAATCAGGTAGTTATAAAAAACCCTATGCGCTGGGACGAGCGCATAGGGCTTTAGAGGCATGCCGGGATATCGGGAGATTCCGATTATCCGAGGCTGCTCCGTCCGGTCACGGCGTGGTAGATCCAAAGGACGGCCACCGAGCCGATCACCGCGACGATCAGGCTATATATGTTGAAGCCGGTAATGCCGGTCGCGCCAAAGAGGCTGAAGACCAGGCCCCCCACTATCGCGCCGAAAATACCCAGAGCAATGTCGAGGAACATGCCCTGACCGCTCTTGTTTACAATCTTGCTACCAATGAAACCCGCAATCAGACCAAGTAGAATCCAGCTAAAAAAACCCATGGGAATCCTCTCCTATGAAGCACATTAAATATATTTTCATACTGCAACGTGATTGGCAAGAACATGTGCTTGCCAAATACTGCTTACTGGGTGAGTATCCATCAGGGAATTGGGTGTTTGGTTTAGATTGGTTTAAAAGGAGACGTTCCGATGGGTATGTTTGATAATGCTTCGGGCCAGGCGGTTCCGGGCGGTAGCCTCGCGAAGCCTTTGATGATTGCTCTTGGCGCGCTTATGGTCGGCAAGATGCTGAGCGGCGGCAGCCAGAGCTCGGCATCTCCCGCCGCGTCGGGCGCTCAGGATTCAAGCCAGGGCGGCGGCCTGGGCGGCCTGCTCGACAAGCTGAGCAATGCAGGGCATAGCGACAAGGTCAGCTCCTGGGTCGGCAATGGTCCGAATGCGCCGATCCAGCCGTCGCAACTTGGCACCGCGCTTGGTCCGCAGACTGTCAGCTCTCTGGCCCAGCAGTCGGGCCTCAATGAGCAGGATCTCCTGTCGCAGCTCTCCCAGGCGCTTCCCGGCGTCGTCGACAAGCTGACGGCGAACGGTCAGGTCCCGAGCCAGCAGGACATCTCCAAGCTGTTCCAGGGCTGAGACAGGGATGTTTGCAATGAACACACCCCTCTGCCTGGTAGGGCAGAGGGGTGTTGCTTGGTCCCAGATGTGAAACGCTCTGTATACGTTTCTGTTATTTGTCCGCCCGGCATTTCTCTATAAATTGCCTTACAGCGGCGCGATGGCGTCTCTCTCAAATGGCGGATTACCCATGAGCTTTTTTCCAGGCAAGGACCCCGAGCCGGGCGATGCATGCGCGGTCGATTCCATCGAGACGCTGATCATCCCGCGCACCAGCGATATCGGCGGGCTGGAAGTGCGCCGCGCGCTGCCCACTGCGAAGCGGCGGCTGGTGGGGCCTTTCATCTTCTTCGACCGCATGGGGCCGGCGCTGTTGCGCCCGGGCGAGGCGGTCGACGTGAAGCCGCATCCGCATATCGGTCTTTCGACGGTCACCTATCTCTTCGACGGCAGGATACGTCACCGCGACAGCCTCGGCACCGAAATGGTGATCGCGCCGGGCGACCTCAATCTGATGACGGCGGGGCGCGGCATCGTCCATTCCGAGCGCTCGCCGGAGGAGCTTCGCGGCAATCCGCTCTCCATATCCGGCCTGCAGACCTGGCTTGCCCTGCCGGATGCGCTGGAGGAAATGGCGCCAGCCTTCGATCATACGGTGTCGGCCGATCTGCCGGTGATCCACGACCGGGATTTCGAGGCGCGCATCATCATCGGCGCGCCGCACGGGGCAGGGTCGCCGGTGACGCAATATAGCGAGACGCTCTATGCCGATATCCAGATTGCATCAGGCGGACGTTTCCTCATCCCCGCCACCGCCGAGGAGCGTGCGATCTATATTCTGGACGGCGCGGTGGAGATATCGGGCGAGACCTTTCCATCCGACCGGCTTCTGGCTTTCCGCCAGGGCGACGAGATCATCGTGTCGGCCGAGCGCGACGCGCATATCATGCTGTTCGGCGGCGCGGCGCTTTCATCGAAACGCTATATCTGGTGGAACTTCGTCTCCTCCTCGAAGGAACGCATCGAGCAGGCGAAGGAGGAATGGCGCACCGGCCGCTTCGATATCGTGCCGGGCGACGAGGAAGAGTTCGTTCCGCTGCCCGGGTAGGGAAATAAGGGAATAGGGGAGTAGGTAGGCACTAAAACATATTCCCCTACTCCCTTATTCCCCTATTCCCTTCCATCTTGCAGCGCTGCCGCGATTGCGTTACGCCTCCGGGCAATCATGAGGAGACTGGATTGACGACGAGACCCGTGACGCCGCTCTTGGACCGCGTGCCGACGCCGGCGGACTTGCGCAAGCTGCCTGAAACCGATCTGCCGCAACTGGCGAGCGAACTGCGCGCCGAGTTGATCGACGCCGTCTCGGTCACCGGCGGGCATCTGGGCGCCGGCCTCGGCGTGGTCGAGCTGACCATCGCGCTGCACCATGTCTTCGACACGCCGCATGACCGCATCATCTGGGATGTCGGCCATCAGGCCTACCCGCACAAGATCCTGACCGGGCGGCGCGACCGCATCCGCACGCTCAGGCAGGAGGGCGGGCTTTCCGGCTTCACCAAGCGCTCCGAAAGCGAATATGACCCCTTCGGCGCGGCGCATTCCTCGACCTCGATTTCGGCCGGCCTCGGTATGGCGGTGGCGAGCGAGCTAACCCATACCAAGCGCAATGTCATCTCGGTCATCGGCGATGGCGCGATGTCGGCGGGCATGGCGTATGAGGCGATGAACAATGCCGGCGCGCTCGATGCGCGGCTGGTCGTCATCCTGAACGACAATGACATGTCGATCGCGCCGCCGACCGGCGCGATGAGCGCCTATCTCGCCCGCCTCGTTTCCGGCCCCACCTATCGAACCCTGCGCGAGACGGCGAAGCAGCTGACCCAGCGCCTGCCGAAATTCCTGCAGGAAAAGGCGCGACTTTCGGAGGAATATGCGCGCGGCTTCTGGACCGGCGGCACGCTTTTCGAGGAACTGGGCTTCTATTATGTCGGACCCATCGACGGTCATAATCTTGAGCACCTGCTGCCTGTGCTTAAGAATGTGCGCGACACGGTGGACGGCCCGGTTCTGATCCATGTCGTGACGCAGAAGGGCAAGGGCTATCCGCCGGCGGAAGCCGCCGCCGACAAATATCACGGCGTCAACAAGTTCGACGTGATCACAGGCGCGCAGGCCAAGGCTCCGGCCAACGCGCCCGCCTATACCAAGGTTTTTGCCTCGAGCCTCATAGAGGAGGCGCGTCATGACGAGCGCATCGTCGCGGTTACGGCGGCGATGCCGGGCGGCACCGGGCTCGATCTCTTCGGCGAGGTCTTTCCCGACCGCACCTTCGATGTCGGCATCGCCGAGCAGCACGCGGTCACCTTTGCCGCGGGACTCGCGACCGAGGGGCTGAAACCCTTCGCCGCGATCTATTCCACCTTCCTGCAGCGCGGTTATGACCAGGTGGTGCATGACGTGTCGCTGCAGCAATTGCCCGTGCGCTTCCCCATCGATCGCGCCGGGCTGGTCGGCGCCGATGGCGCGACCCATGCCGGCTCGTTCGACACAGGCTTCCTCGCCGCACTGCCCGGTTTCGTGGTGATGGCCGCTTCCGACGAGGCGGAGCTGCGCCATATGGTGCGCACGGCGGCGGAGTATGACGAAGGGCCGATCTCCTTCCGCTATCCGCGCGGCGAGGGCGTTGGCGTCGAAATGCCGGAGCGTGGCGAAGTGCTGGAGATCGGCAAGGGCCGTATCGTCAGGCAAGGCACCAAGGTCGCGCTCCTCTCCTTCGGCACGCGGCTGCAGGAATGCCTCGCCGCCGCCGAGGAACTGGATGCCGCTGGTCTGTCCACGACCATCGCCGATGCCCGTTTCGCCAAACCGCTCGACGAGGATCTGATCCGCCGTCTGGCGCGCGAGCACGAGGTGCTGGTGACGGTAGAGGAGGGCGCCATCGGCGGCTTCGCCTCGCATGTCCTGCATTTCCTCGCCCGTGACGGGCTGCTCGATGGCGGCTTGCGCGTCAGACCCCTGACATTGCCCGATGTCTATATCGACCATGCCAAGCCGGAGGCGATGTACAAGCGCGCCGGGCTTGACAGCGCAGGGATCGTCAGTACGGTTTTTGCGGCCTTGGGCCAGGAGGAGATCGCCGCGCCATCGAGGGCGTGACAACCATACGGAGGAGGCGACCATGAAGATCGTGACCAGCTTGAGTTTCCGGGGCCAATGCCGCGAGGCGTTTGAGTTCTATGCCGAGGTCCTGGGCGGAAAGATCACCGCGGCCTTTTCCTATGGCGATGCGCCTCCGGGCATGCCGATCACCGACGAGAAGTACAAGACCTGGCTGATGCATTGCTGGCTTGAGGTCGGCGACCAGGCGCTGATGGGTGCCGACATGGATGTCGAATGGGCTCCCAACATTGATAAGCCCAAGAACGGCTTCGACGTCACCTTGCACACAGAAGACAAGGCCGAGGCCCAGCGCTGGTTCGACCAATTATCTGAGGGAGGCAAGACGGTCATGCCGTTCGGCGAGACCTTCTGGTCCCCTGGTTTCGGCTCGCTCATCGACAGATTTGGCGTTCCCTGGATGATCAACGTCATTCCATCGGCTGACTGGAAGCCGTCGCAGGGCTGATCCTCTGGTATAGTCTCTCAAGGCAGCTTGGCACTTCCCTATCCTCGTCATCCTCGAGCTTGACCCGAGGATCCACGGCAAGGGAGCGGAAGCGGTACTATTGCCCCCAACTGGATCGTGATCATCTGTGCGCTTATGATCGGTATCAGCTAGCTGGAATGCGTCGTGATGGCGGGAAAGCCAGCTCTCCTTATCCGTGGATCCTCGGGTCAAGCCCGAGGATGACGACGGGAGGGTGGTAGAGCCGGCAGGGCAGAAGGAGGCGCTGTCCCGCCAGGGTTTCCATCAAGACAATCCCCGCTTGCTCTTCATCGCCCACTCCGTCATGAAGACGCGATGTACGATAATCCTAAATTGCCCCGCCTCCGCCTCGACCAGCTTCTGGTCGATCGCGGTCTTTTTCCCACCCGCTCGCGGGCGCGGGATGCCATTGCGCGTGGTACGGTGCGGGTCGATGATAAGCCCGCGACGAAACCGGGAATGCCTGTTGCCGCTGATGCGCGGATTGAGGCCGATGATCCGGCGAGCGCCTATGTCTCCCGGGCGGCGCTGAAACTTATCGCCGGGCTGGATCATTTCGCCATAGACGTAACCGGCCGCACGGCGCTCGATATCGGCGCCTCCACCGGCGGCTTCACGCAGGTGCTGCTGGAGCGCGGCGCGGCGCATGTCATTGCCGTCGATGTCGGCCATGACCAGCTACACGAGAGCCTGCGCAATGATCCGCGCGTCACAAACCACGAGGGGCTGAACGCCCGAACGCTTGACGCAAGCCATCTCGAAGGGCGCAAGATCGATCTCGTCGTCTCCGATGTCAGCTTCATCTCACTGAAACTCGCGCTGCCTCCCGCGCTTGCATTGGCTAAACCGGGCAGCCGGTGCATCCTTCTCGTAAAACCGCAATTCGAGGCGGGGCGAGAAGCGATCGGCAAGGGCGGCATCCTGCGCGATCCCGCCGACGGTGAGCGCGTGGCTGAAAATCTGGCGGCTTGGCTGGAAACGCAGCCCGGCTGGCGCACTTTGGGCATCCACCCATCCCCTATCGAAGGCGGCGATGGCAACCGCGAATATCTTCTTGCAGGAATAAAAGACCAATGACGGTGCGTGTGACGATAAATGCCATGGGGGCGGGCGGTGATGGCGTCGCCAACCTGCCCGATGGACAGGTCTTTGTGCCGTTCACGCTGCCGGGCGAGGTGGCGAACATCGCGCGCGAGAAGAACCGCGGCACGCTGATGGCGCTCATCGAAGCGTCATCCGAGCGCATCGTGCCCGCCTGCGAGCATTTCGAAGCCTGCGGCGGCTGCGCGCTGCAGCACTGGCAGGCGGAACTCTATCAGGCGTGGAAGCGCGGCCTCGTCAACGAAGCGCTGGCGGGGAGGGGACTGGACTTCAAACTGGAGCCGCTCATCCCCTGCCTGCCACAGACACGCCGCCGCGCCGTCTTCGCCGCGCGCCGGACGGAGCAGGGCATGCTGCTTGGCTTCAACCGCCACCTGAGCCATGAGATCATCGACATACATGAATGCGTGGTGACCGTACCCGCCGTTACGGACCGGCTGGGTGATCTGCGCGAATTGGCAATGCTGGTTGCATCGAACACCAAGCCATTCCGGCTGACGGTGACGGCCACCGCTTCCGGCCTCGATATCGCCGCTGTCGGTTGTGGCGCGCCGGATGCGGCGAGGCGCCGTGCGCTGACGGCCTTCATGATGACTAAAGGTTTCGCGCGGTTGACCTGCGAAGGCGAGATCATCCTCGAGCCGAAGAAGCCGCTTATTCACTTTGGCAGGGTCGCCGTGCAGGTGCCGCCGGGCGGTTTCCTTCAGGCGACCGTGGAAGCGGAAGAGGCCATGGCCGCGCTGGTGATGAGCCATCTCGCCAAGACAAAGCGCGCCGCTGACCTTTTCTGCGGGTCGGGCGCCTTCACCTTCCGCATGGCCGAGAAGATGGCCGTCCACACGGTGGAAAGCGATGCCACCGCATTGGCCGCGCTTGACCACGCCGCGCGCAACACGCAAGGCCTGAAGCCGGTGACGGTGGAGCGCCGCGACCTTTTCCGCCGCCCCCTGATGGCGAAGGAATTGAACCGCTTCGACGGGCTGGTCTTCGACCCACCGCGTGCGGGAGCCGAAATGCAGGCGAAGGAAATCGCCAAGTCGAATGTCGCGAAGATAGCCGCCATCTCCTGCAATCCAGTGACGCTCGCCCGCGATCTCTCCATCTTGACGCAAGGTGGCTACCGCATCGACCGGGTGGTTCCAATCGACCAGTTCCTCTGGTCCTCGCATGTCGAGGCCGTGGCGCTTTTGACGAAGGGGCGGTAGCGGTATTCCGCACCCCTCGTCATTCTCGGGGCAAGCCCGAGAATGACGGCCAGGCGGCGCCGCTTCAAGCCAGTTCTGGCAAACGCTAAACCGCCGTCCCGCCTACCGTCATCTGGTCCATGCGCAAATGCGGCTGGCCGACGCCGACGGGCACCCATTGGCCGCCCTTGCCGCAATTGCCGGTGCCGCTGTCGAGTTTCATGTCGTTGCCGATCATCGAGACGCGGTGCATGGCGTCGGGGCCGTTGCCGATCAGCATCGCGCCCTTCAACGGCGCGCCGATCTTGCCGTTCTCGATCATATAGGCCTCGGTGCAGCCGAACACGAACTTGCCCGAGGTGATGTCCACCTGCCCACCGCCGAAGGAGACGGCGTAGATGCCCTTCTTCACCGAGGCGATGATCTCTTCCGGCGTCTTGTCGCCGGAGAGCATGTAGGTGTTGGTCATGCGCGGCATCGGCACATGGGCGTAGGACTCGCGCCGCCCGTTGCCGGTCGGCTGCATGCCCATCAGCCGTGCGTTCTGGCGGTCCTGCATATAGCCGACCAGCTTGCCGTCCTCGATCAGCACCGTGTGGTTCGACGGCGTGCCCTCGTCGTCGACCGTCAGCGACCCGCGCCGCTCAGGCATCGTGCCGTCATCGACCACGGTGACGCCCTTGGCCGCGACCTGCTGGCCGAGCAGGCCCGCAAAGGCCGATGTCTTCTTACGGTTGAAATCGCCTTCCAGCCCGTGGCCGACCGCCTCGTGCAGCATGACGCCCGGCCAGCCATTGGCCAGCACGATGTCGAACGTGCCGGCGGGGGCGGGGATCGCCTCCAGATTGACCAGCGCCTGGCGCAATGCCTCGTCGGCGGCGTAATGCCATGAGTCGCTGGCGATGAATTCGCCGAAGCCCCTGCGCCCGCCCATGCTGTAGGAGCCCGTTTCCTGCCGGTCGCCATTGCCCGCCACCACGGAAACCGCCAGCCGGACCAGCGGCCGGATGTCGCGCACGAAATGGCCGTCGGCGCGCAATATCTCCACATGCTGCCACGAGCCGGCAAGCGAGACGGACACCTGCCGGACCTTTGGGTCCTTGGCGCGGAGGTAAGCGTCGATCTCCTGCAGCAGCTTCACCTTGGCCTCGAAGCCGGGACTGCCAAGCGGGTTCTCGTCGCCGTAAAGGCTGCGGTTCGTGCCGGGCGGCGGTGCGGCATAGACGCCGGAATGACCCGTCGCGACGGCGGAAGCGGCATCCGCCGCCCGCTTCAGCGCGGAATGCGAGAGTTCCCCCGCATGCGCATAGCCGACGGCTTCGCCGGCGACCGCGCGCAGGCCAAATCCCTGTTCCTGGTTGAATGAGCCTGTCTTCAGCCGTCCATTGTCGAAGACGAGCGATTCGGCTTCGCGATATTCGACGAAGAGCTCGCCGTCGTCGCTGGCCTTCAGGCTCTCGGCCACCGTCCTGCGGATTTCGTCTTCGGAGACGTCGAAACTGTCGATCAGGTTTTTCATGGGATCATCCGTTGTGAAATCTACGACGGATGTAAGGTGTCGGGGCAGTTGGGGCAACCCGTTTGGAAGGGAATAGGGGAGTAAGGGAATAGGGGAGTATGTTTTTTAGCTCCCTACTCACCTATTCCCTTACTCCCTTATTCCCCTAATTACGGCAGCGCATCGAACCCTTCGCCGAAGCCCTGCAGCTCCACCGGAATGCCAATGCCTTCCTCCGGCGTCTGGAAGACGATGAAGGTCGCGGCCTTGCCGTTGCGCAGCGTCTGGATCAGCTGATCCTCGAGGATCACTTCCGCATAGCAGCCGTCTTCGAAGCAGCGCACGAAATAGGCGCGGCCGATATCCTTGCCGTCGACATTGAGGCCGAGCCCGTTGGGAAGCAGCACCCCGAGCGGCGCCAGGACGCGCAGGATGCGGGCCTTGTTGTCGGCGGTCTTCAGCACCACGACGGACAGGCCGAGTTCCGGCCGGTCCGCGGCCACCACATTCTGGATCAGCGCGCATTGTTCGGTCTTGGCGCCGGCCGGCGTGTCGCACAGAATGGACCAGGCGCCATGCTGCGAACGCATGGTGCCCTTCTGCTGCGGCGTGGCCGCCTGCTTTTGCTGCTGATTCTGCTGGGCGAAAGCCGGCGCCTCCGCCATCAGCGATACAGCCGATGCAAGACCGAAAGAAAGTGCCGCGAGACGCAGGACAGAGGTGCGAAGGGTCATAAAAGCTCCAGGTCGAATCACATGAGACGTTAACGCGCCGCTCAAGGGATGAAAAGAACAGAAAGCCCGCCATTATTCACCATTATTTCGGGTCTCGAAACGAAGGCGGCCACGGCAGCGGCTTTTGCAATCTGGTGCCGGGAAAACATGGCTGGATTATGGGATTCGAGCGGCTGTTCGCCTGCTTGTTGCGCCATTGCGGCCGGTTTGATGCGATAAGTCGTGAAATCCTGTCGGATAGGGTGAAACCTTGATCCGGATATTGATCTATCGCAAACGCGCAAAAATGCCGCACGAGATCATGTTCGCCTTCCTTGCGGTGTGGGATAATGTGTGGTTTGAACACGGCGACGAACCGGGCGGTTTGAATGGCGCCCGGCAAAACGACATGGAAGCAAGGCCTGCAATCGGGAGATTTCTAGGTGAATAAGAACATTGTCACGACGATGGGTGCTTTGGGTAGCGCTCTCGCGGTGCTGTTTGCCAGCGCGTCCGCTCACGCGGATCAGCCCAAACCTTGGGAGATGCGATTTCAGGATGCGGCCACCGGCATTGCCGAGCAGATCCACTGGTTCGAGCGCTACACGCTCTGGTTCATCGTTCCCATCACCGGCCTGGTTCTTCTGCTCCTGCTCTGGGTGATCGCCAAATACCGCGCCAGCGCCAATCCCGAGCCGTCCAGGACAAGCCATAACACGCTGATCGAAGTCATCTGGACCGTGGGCCCGGTGATCGTGCTTCTGTTCCTCGCGATTCCCTCTTTCCAGCTTCTGACGGCGCAATATTCTCCCGATGAGGCAGGCCTTACCGTGAAGGCGACGGGCTATCAGTGGTATTGGGGCTATGAATATCAGGTGGACGATCCGGTGAGCTTCGATTCGCTCCTGCTGCAGGATGGCGACCGTGCCGCCGCCGGCAAGGAGGACCGCGCCGTCTATCCGCGTCTTTTGGCTGTGGATAATGAGGTCGTCGTTCCCATAAACACGACGGTCCGGCTGCTGGTGACGGGCGCCGACGTGATCCACTCCTGGGCGATGCCGGCTTTCGGCGTCAAGATGGACGCCGTTCCCGGCCGTATCAACGAGACCTGGTTCAAGGCCGACAAGCCGGGCCTTTACTACGGCCAGTGCTCGGAGCTTTGCGGCAAGGATCATGCCTTCATGCCGATCGCTGTGCGCGTCGTCAGCCAGGACCAGTACGATACCTGGCTCGCGGCTGCGCGTACCGATCTGCAGGGCGCCAACAAGGCGCTGATGGCCTCCGTCGAGGCGGACAAGAACGTGGCTGTGGCCGGAAACTGATCCGGCCTTATGAAGGGAATAGGGAAATAAGGGAGTAGGGGAATAGGGCTTGTCGAACATACTCCCTTATTCCCTTACTCACCTACTCCCTTAGAAATAGAGGAAACGGGAGCGATCTCATGGCAGGCACTGCTGCTCACGAGGCCCATGACGACCACAAGCCGCATGGCTGGGTCCGCTGGGTCAATTCGACCAATCACAAGGATATCGGCACCCTCTATCTGATCTTCGCGATCATTGCGGGCATCATCGGCGGCGTGCTGTCGATCGCCATGCGCGCCGAGCTCCAGGAGCCGGGGATCCAGATCTTCCACGGCCTTGCCTCCATGGTCTATGGCGTCGAGGGCGACGCGGCGCTCGATGCCGGCAAGCACATGTTCAACGTGTTCACCACGGCGCACGCTCTGGTCATGATCTTCTTCATGGTCATGCCCGCCCTGATCGGCGGTTTCGCCAACTGGATGATCCCGCTCATGATCGGCGCGCCCGATATGGCGTTCCCGCGCATGAACAACATCTCGTTCTGGCTGCTCCCGCCGGCGCTGCTTCTGGTCATCATCTCCATGTTCGTACCGGGCCCCGCCGGTGCTTGGGGTTCCGGCGGCGGCTGGACGATCTATCCGCCGTTCTCGACCTCGGGTCAGCCCGGCCCTGCGATGGATTTCGTCATTCTCGGCCTCCATATCGCCGGTGCCTCGTCGATCCTCGGCGCGATCAATTTCATCACCACCATCCTCAACATGCGCGCGCCCGGCATGACGCTGCACAAGATGCCGCTCTTCGCCTGGGCCGTGCTCATCACCGCCTTCCTGCTCTTGCTCTCGCTGCCGGTTCTGGCTGGTGGTATCACCATGCTCCTGACCGACCGCAATTTCGGCACGACCTTCTTCGCGCCTGACGGCGGTGGCGATCCGATCCTGTTCCAGCATCTGTTCTGGTTCTTCGGCCACCCTGAGGTCTACATCCTGATCCTGCCGGGCTTCGGCATCGTCAGCCACATCATCTCGACCTTCTCGCGCAAGCCCATCTTCGGCTATCTCGGCATGGCCTACGCCATGGTCGCGATCGGCGTCGTCGGCTTCATCGTGTGGGCGCACCACATGTATACGGTCGGCCTGTCGCTCGACACGCAGCGTTACTTCGTCTTCGCGACGATGGTCATCGCGGTGCCGACCGGCGTGAAGATCTTCTCGTGGATCGCCACCATGTGGGGCGGTTCGCTGAGCTTCCGCACCCCGATGGTCTGGGCGATCGGCTTCATCTTCCTGTTCACCATCGGCGGCGTGACGGGCGTTCAGCTCGCCAATGCCGGCCTCGACCGCGCCCTGCACGACACCTATTACGTCGTCGCGCACTTCCATTATGTGCTTTCGCTCGGCGCCGTCTTCGCCATCTTCGCGGCCTGGTACTACTGGTTCCCGAAGATGACCGGCTACATGTACAACGAGTTCATCGGCAAGCTGCACTTCTGGATCACCTTCATCGGCGTGAACCTGATTTTCTTCCCGCAGCACTTCCTTGGACTGTCGGGCATGCCGCGCCGCTATATCGACTATCCCGATGCGTTCGCCGGCTGGAACCTGGTGTCGTCCTACGGCTCCTACATCTCCGGCTTCGCGGTGCTGATCTTCCTCTACGGCGTGTTCGAGGCTTTCGCCAAGAAGCGCGAGGCCGGCGCCAATCCGTGGGGCGAGGGTGCCACCACGCTGGAATGGCAGCTTTCCTCTCCGCCGCCGTTCCACCAGTGGGAACAGCTGCCGAGGATAAGGTAAGGCAGTAGGGAGATGGGCAATAGGGAATAGGGAAAATCCTACTCCCTATTGCCCACTCCCTACTCCCTCAAAAAGGTAGAGTAACATGGCCCTAGTCGAGCAAAACAGGAACGGCGAGAACGCCGCCCGCCTCTCCGAGGCAAGGGCGTCGGACTATATCGCGCTCTTGAAGCCGAGGGTCATGTCGCTTGTCGTCTTCACGGGCTTCGTCGGATTGCTGGTGGCGCCGGGACATATGAACCCGGTTCTGGCTGTTATCGCCATCTTGTGCATCGCCGTCGGCGCCGGTGCGTCCGGCGCGCTCAACATGTGGTACGACGCCGATATCGACGCGGTGATGAAACGCACCCGCAACCGGCCTATTCCCGCGGGTGTCGTCTCCCGCGAGGAGGTCCTGGTCTTCGGCCTCGTCCTCTCCGTATTCTCGGTGATGACGCTCGGCCTTTTCGTCAACTGGCTTTCCGGGGCGCTTCTCGCCTTCACCATCTTCTTCTATGTCGTCATCTATACGATGTGGCTGAAGCGCTCCACGCCGCAGAACATCGTCATCGGCGGTGCCGCGGGTGCGTTTCCGCCGATGATCGGCTGGACCGCCGCGACGGGAATGGTGAGCTGGGAGAGCGTCGTTCTCTTCCTCATCATCTTCCTGTGGACGCCGCCGCATTTCTGGGCTCTGTCGCTCTTCACCACCAATGATTATGCCGCCGCGCGTATTCCGATGATGCCGAATGTGCGGGGCGAAGCCTCCACCAGGCTGCAGATCCTGGTCTATACGCTGATCGTTGCACCCGTCGGCGTCCTGCCCTGGGTGATGGGTTTTGCCGGACCGGTTTATGGCGTCGTCTCCACGGCTCTGGGGCTTGCTTTCGTTGCGCATGCCTGGCAGCTGTGGCGGGCCCCTTCCGCGGAAGCCGCGCTCAAGCGCGCGAAGGCGCTGTTCGGTTTCTCTCTTCTTTATCTCTTCGGCTTGTTCGCGGTTCTCTTCTGCGAGACGCTCGCGCAAAGGGCTTGGACATGGATTGGCATATGAGTATGGCGGACGCGAATAAAGATCTGGAAACGATCAGCCAGAGCGACAAGCAGAAGAAGGCGCAGCGCAGCCGCTCCGTGGCGCTGGGCATCGCGCTCGCGCTTTTCGTTCTGCTCGTCTATATCGGCACCTGGGCGAAGCTGGGCGCGAATGTGCTGATCAGGCCGATGTGAGGACACCATGACGGAAGAAAAGCAGACGGTTTCGAACGGTACCGGTCAAAAGCAGCGCTCCAACCGCGTTGTCGCCACTGCCTGCGTCGCCTTCTTCGCCGCGATGGTCGGCGCGGCCTATGCCTCGGTGCCGCTTTACCGGTTGTTCTGCCAGGTCACGGGCTACGGCGGCACGACGCAGCGTGTCGAGCAGATGTCGGACGTAATCCTCGACAAGACGATCAATGTCCGTTTCGACGCCAATACGTCGGGCGCGCTGCCGTGGGACTTCAAGCCCAAGCAGCGCCAGGTGACGATCAGGATCGGCGAGACGAAGCAGATCAGCTATGAAGGCCGGAACGTGGCCAGTATGCCGACCTCGGGCCGCGCCACCTTCAACGTGACGCCGGAGCGCGCGGGCGCCTATTTCAACAAGGTGCAGTGCTTCTGCTTCACCGACACGACATTGCAGCCGGGAGAGGACATGGATATGCCGGTTGTGTTCTTCGTTGATCCGGAGATCGTCAACGATCCGGATCTGAAGGATCTCAAAACGATCACGCTTTCCTATACGTTCTTCCCCATTGACAAGCGGCAGCCTGTCGCGCAAAGCGCCAAGCCGGCGGCCGGGGAAGGCAATGGAAATTTGTAAAACCAGCCTCGCCTGTGGCGAAGCAAGCATGAAGATGAACCTTGGGGATTGAAATGGCTGACGTCCACCAGAAAAATCACGATTACCACATCATCGATCCGAGTCCGTGGCCGTTTCTGAGCTCCGTCGGCGCATTCGTGCTGGCGATCGGCGGCATTGCCTATATGCGTTATCTCAACCAGAGCGACCTGCATCTGTTCGGCGTCAATCTGGTCGGGCCGTGGATCTTCTTCGTCGGCCTCGCCATCGTGCTCTACACCATGTATGGCTGGTGGTCTGATACGATCAAGGAAGGCCGCGAGGGGCATCACACCCGCGTCGTCGCGCTGCACCTGCGCTACGGCATGATCATGTTCATCGCCTCCGAGGTGATGTTCTTCGCCGCCTGGTTCTGGGCCTTCTTCGATGCGAGCCTCTTCCCGAACGAGGTTCATCAGGTCGCGCGTGCGGAATTCACCGGCGGCCAGTGGCCTCCCAAGGGCCTCGAGGTTCTCGATCCGCTGCACCTGCCGCTCTACAACACCGTCATCCTGCTGCTCTCCGGCACGACAGTCACCTGGGCGCACCATGCTCTCCTGCACAATGACCGCAAGGGCCTTGTCTGGGGCCTGGCGATCACGGTCGCGCTCGGCCTGCTGTTCTCGGCGGTCCAGGCCTATGAGTATATGCACGCTCCCTTCGCCTTCAAGGACTCCATCTACGGCGCGACCTTCTTCATGGCGACCGGCTTCCATGGCTTCCACGTCATCGTCGGCACCATCTTCCTCGCCGTCTGCCTGCTGCGTGCGATGCGGGGTGATTTCACGCCGAAGAACCATTTCGGCTTCGAGGCGGCCGCCTGGTACTGGCACTTCGTTGACGTGGTGTGGCTGTTCCTGTTCTTCGCGATCTATATCTGGGGTGGCTGGGGCGCTCCGATGGCCGAGGGATGAGCCACTAAACATATTTAGGAATGGGGGCGGCTGTGGAGACACGGCCGCCTTTTGTGTTCCTCTCCTCCCCATCCTCGGGCTTGACCCGAGGATCCACGGCAAGGAGGCACAGGTCTCACCGCTGCATTGATGACTTCCAGTGAGCGGGGCGTTGCTGATATTTCGCCTTGATGATTTATGATCCCGTAGCGGATGATAGTATCACTTTCGCTCCTTTGCCCTGGATCCTCGGGTCAAGCCCGAGGATGACGATGGGAGGAGGAGATGTCCGGCAGGACAGAGGGGACGCTGCCCCGCAGACGTTTTAATCTTAATCCGAAACCGATCAGGACAGTCCCATGCCCAACAACCACTCTACATACCCGCCGGTCGAGCCCATTCGGGCGGGTATATTGGGCCGCTGCCCGCGCTGCGGCCAGGGAAAGCTGTTCGACGGTTACATCAATACCGCCAGGCAGTGCGGCAATTGCGGGCTGGATTATTCCTTCGCCGATTCAGGTGACGGTCCGGCGGCTTTCGTCATCCTCATTGTCGGCTTCCTCGTGGTCGGCCTGGCGCTCTGGATGGAAGTGACGATCAACCCGCCGCTATGGGTGCATTTCATCCTCTGGATTCCGCTCACCATCATCCTGAGCCTTGTTCTCCTACGCTGGATCAAGGGAATCCTGATCACGCTGCAATACCGCAATAAGGCGGCACAAGGGCGTCTGGACGACAGTAAATGACGAGAACCGTCGAAACGGACCGGCGCGGCGGCGATGCCGTTTCCGCCGGGCGTATGCCCTGGCTGGTCATGCTGCTCTCCCTGGCGGCGTTCTGCGTCCTGATCGCGCTCGGCACCTGGCAGGTCGAGCGGCTCAAGTGGAAGGAAGGGCTGCTCGCGACCATCGCCGAGCGCGTCGCCTCAGCACCGCGGCCACTGGCTGAAATCGAGACGATCTATGCGAAGACCGGCGATGTCGAATACTGGCCGGTGACCGTCACCGGCCGTTTCCACCATCAGGACGAGCGCCATTTCTTCGCCACCCATCAGGGCAGTTCGGGCTTCTATGTCTATACGCCGCTTGAGATGGCCGATGGCCGCGCCGTCCTGGTCAATCGCGGTTTCGTTCCCTACGAGAAGAAGGATGCGGCGACTCGGGGCCTAGGACAGCTGGCGGGTGAGGTGACGGTAACGGGGCTTGCGCGCAACCCCCTGGTCGAAAAGCCGTCCTCGCTTGTGCCGGACAATGATCCGGCCAAGAATATCTTCTATTGGAAGGATTGGTCGGAAATGGTGAGGGATGCCGGGCTCGATCCCGCAAGGACGGTTCCCTTCTTCATCGATGCCGATACGGCAGCCAATCCGGGCGGGCTTCCCGTCGGCGGCGTCACCATCATCGACCTGCCCAACAATCATTTGCAATATGCCGTGACATGGTATGGTCTGGCAGCGGCGTTGGCTGCGGTCGTGGGGGCGTATCTCTGGCGGCGAGCGTCTTCTCTCACTCGTCATCCTCGGGCTTGACCCGAGGATCCACGGCTAGGAGGCACAAATCTCTCCATCGCACAGAGGTGTTTTAGAACAGAATGGTCGTCCGTTCGTAGATTAATATATGACCTTGATGATATATGATCCCGTCGCAAATGATAGTACTGCTTCCGCCTCCTTGCCGTGGATTCTCGGGTCAAGCCCGAGAATGACGGTAATAGGAATGGGGGAGATGCCCGGTAGGGGCAAAGGGGCGCTGTCCCGCCCACGTCCCAATCTTCTCCCTGCTTGCAGTAAAGCGGTAGGGGAAGGAAAATCGGTGCATATACGAAACAAGGTTCAGTAATGACCGCTAAACAACCTCTCACCATTCGTCTGTGCGGACCGCGCGGCTTCTGCGCCGGCGTGGATCGGGCGATTCAGATCGTCGTTCTCGCGCTGAAAAAATATGGCGCGCCGATCTATGTCCGCCACGAGATCGTGCATAACCGCTATGTGGTCCAGGGCCTGCAGGCGCGGGGCGCGGTCTTCGTCGAGGAGCTGGACGAGATCCCGCCGGAACACCGCAGCCAGCCGGTCGTTTTTTCCGCCCATGGCGTGCCGAAATCGGTGCCTGAGGATGCGATGGCCAAGAACCTCTTCTATCTCGATGCCACCTGTCCGCTGGTCTCCAAGGTGCACAAGCAGGCCATGCGCCATCAGCGTCTCGGCCGACATGTGATTCTCATCGGCCATTCCGGTCACCCGGAGGTGATCGGCACCATGGGGCAACTGCCGGAAGGTTCCGTCACGCTCATCGAGACGGTGGAGGATGCGGAAGCCTATCAGCCGGCGGATCCGGCGCGGCTCGGCTTCGTCACCCAGACCACGCTTTCCGTCGACGATACCGCTGGCATCGTGGCCGTCCTGCAGCGCCGCTTTCCGGAATTGACGGCGCCCGCGGCCGAATCGATCTGTTATGCCACCACCAACCGCCAGGATGCGGTGAAGGCTGCGGCGGCGGGCTGTGACCTCTTCCTCATCGTCGGGGCGCCCAATTCGTCCAACTCCAAGCGGCTGGTCGAAGTTGCCGAGCGCGCCGGTGCCAGCCAGTCCATGCTGGTGCAGCGTGCCGCCGATATCGAATGGGAACGGATCGGCGATATCTCGGTCGTCGGCCTGTCGGCCGGCGCATCCGCGCCCGAAATCATCGTGGACGAAATCATCCAGTCCTTTTCGGATCGGTATGAAGTCACTATCGAATTGGCGGAAACCACGGTCGAGACCGAGAATTTCCTTGTCAACCGGGAACTGCGCGATGTCGAATTGACGTCGCGGGATATGGCGTTCGTCAATGGAGAGAGATAGTGAGATAGGGAGTAGGGAATAGCGAGTAGGGAAAAAAAGAGGCCTACCTTGCTACTGCCTACTCCCTATTCCCTACTTCACTCGGATCACCATGGCAGTCTACACCGACATAAACGAGATCGATCTGGCGGCCTTCCTGGCCGAATACGATATCGGCGGCCTGCTCTCCTATAAGGGCATAGCCGAAGGCGTCGAGAACTCCAATTATCTCCTGCATACGGAGAAGGGCTCGTTCATCCTGACGCTCTATGAGAAGCGCGTGAATCGCGACGATCTGCCTTTCTTCCTCGGGCTGATGCAGCACCTGGCCGAGAAGGGGATCGACTGTCCGCTGCCGGTCCACCAGAAGAACGGGGCGATGATTGGCGAGCTTGCCGGCCGGCCGGCTGCCATCATTACCTTTCTCGAGGGCATGTGGACGCGCCGTCCGACCGTCGCCCATTGCCATGCGGTGGGCGAGGCGCTGGCGCGCATGCATCTGGCGGGGCTGGATTTCCCCATGCGGCGGGAAAACGCGCTTTCGGTATCGGGCTGGCGCCCGCTCTGGGACAGCGCCAGGGATCGCGCAGACGAAGTGGAGAGCGGCTTGGCAACCGAGACGGAGGCCGATCTCGGCTTCCTCGAAGCGAACTGGCCCGCCGACATTCCCGCGGGCGTCATCCATGCCGATCTCTTCCCCGACAATGTTTTTTTTCTTGGGGAGCGGCTCTCTGGGCTGATCGATTTCTATTTCGCCTGCACCGATCTGCTCGCCTATGACGTGGCGGTCTGTTTGAACGCCTGGTGCTTCGAGAAAGACTTCTCCTTCAACCTGACGAAGGGGACGGCGCTCCTGCGCGGCTATACCTCGGTCCGGCCCCTCTCGATGGCGGAGGCGCGGGCGTTGCCGGTTTTGGCGCGCGGTGCGGCGTTGCGCTTCATGCTGACCCGGCTCTATGACTGGCTTAACGTTCCCGACGGCAGCTTCGTCGTCAAGAAGGACCCGATGGAATATGTCCGCCGGATGCGTTTTCACCGACAGATCCATTCTCCTGCTGAATATGGCCTCGTCCTGAAAGGGGTGGACGCGTGAAGACGGTAGAGGCTTTCACCGATGGCGCATGCTCAGGCAATCCGGGACCCGGCGGCTGGGGTGCCGTGCTGCGCTGGAACGGCAATGAGAAGGAGCTTTCCGGCGGCGAGCCTGTGACCACCAACAACCGCATGGAACTCATGGCGGCGATTTCCGCCCTTGAAGCGCTGAAGGAGCCTTGCGAGGTACAGCTTTACACGGACTCGAAATATGTCATGGACGGCATTTCCAAATGGATCCATGGCTGGAAGAAGAACGGCTGGAAGACCGCCGACAAGAAGCCGGTGAAGAACGGCGAGCTGTGGCAGGCGCTGGACGAGGCCAACCGCCGCCACAAGGTCACCTGGCATTGGGTAAAGGGCCACGCCGGCCATCCCGAAAACGAACGGGCCGACGCGCTGGCAAGGGCGGGGATGGAGCCGTTCAAGCGGGGAGGGGCCGGGAGGGTTTCCACGACGGTGGCGGGGTGACAGCCCCAACGCCCCCGCCGCTCGCTCGCAATATCAAAGCTGCGTCAGCAGTTCCGCCGCGCCGGATGTCACCGCCTGGCCCGGCGCTTCCTCGATATTGAGCGCTTTCACCACACCGTCCTCGATGATGGCCGAATAGCGCTTGGAGCGGGTGCCGAGGGCCGCCGCCGACAGATCGATATCGAGGCCGGCAGCCTTGGTGAAGGTGCCGTTGCCGTCGGAGAGATAGAGGATCTTGCCTTCGCCGCCGGTGCTCTGGGCCCAGGCGTGCATGACGTGCGGGTCGTTGACCGACACGACGGCGATCTGGTCCACGCCCTTGGCGAGGATGGCTTCGTGGTTCTCCAGATAGCCGGGCAGATGATTGAGGCTGCAGGTCGGCGTGAATGCGCCGGGGACACCGAAGAGAACCACCTTCTTGCCGCTGAAGAGCGTGTCGCTCGTGATGTCCTTGATGCCGTCGGCGGTCTTCACCTTGAACGTCGCCGCCGGAACCTTGTCGCCAACCCTGATCGTCATGGAATGCTCTCCTTGGGAAATGAATGGATGTCGTAGGACATATGGCCTGCCATGGCCAAAGTCGAGGGGCGAGCGCGACGCCTAAGGCAGTTGCACCTTGCCGGAAACCGCCCGATCGCCCTGCACGAGCGTATAGTCTACCATGGCTGGCTTATCTCCAGCGCTGCGCAGGATATTGCTGGAGAAGCGGGCGCCGTCTCCTTCCCCCGCACTTTCAAATTTCGGTGTGGCGAATGCCGCTGCGTCACTCGACAGGAAGAGCTCCGCCGGCTGGCCCTCGGCTGGCAGCCTGACGTCGAAAACGGCTTTGCCGTCTTTCCGAACGGCTTCACGAACGCCGAATTCGGGCGAGGCCGGCTGCGGCAGCCGGTCGAAGGCGGTGCTGACGAGGATGCGGGCGAGGGAGTCTTCCTTCCCCGGTTTCACTGTCAGATCGAAAACGGCCTGAACAGGAATGCAGATTGTCTCGCATATTCCGAGAAAGGCATGGCCCTTGAGGTGCACCGGCGCACCCGGCTTCTCAAGATCGAAGGTGACGGGCAGCACCACGGAGTTCTTGTATCCCGCCCATTGCGTATTCCCGTCGTCGAAGCGCTGCGGCGCGGGAAAGGCGATCATGCTTCCTGCAATATTGCTGCTGGCTGTCAGGTCGAGCTGCGGCGGAACGCCGGCATCGCCGGGCTCCTGCCAATAGGTCTTCCATCCCTCGGCGAGATCGATCTCGATTGCGCCGCGCAGCGTCTTGGCGGGCTCTTGCGGAACGTCGAGAAGCAGCCGGACCTTGCCCCCTGGCGTCTCGACCCAGGGAGAACTTTCGGCAAGTGTGTGGTCGGGGGCCAGAAGGGCGGCGATGAAGGCTGTTTGGACGAGAATTCGATTGTTCATGTGCAAGAATTGCCGTGAAACCGTGGCGTTATCAAGTCACGACCTCGGCATCAAGAAAGGCTTTTCCGTTCAATTCTTTGCGCCGTACGAGGAGAATTGAACTCTTCTGCGCAAATCGCATTGCCATTTTTTTATCCATTGTTACCTTTAGTGACATGGAGATCTTGAAGTCTGCGCAACGAGACAAGGGTTTTTTGAACGGTCAGTTCCTGATCGCCATGCCTGGCATGAGCGACGACCGTTTTGCGCGGGCTGTCATTTATGTCTGCGCGCACTCGGACGAGGGTGCCATGGGCTTCATCATCAATCAGCTGCAGCCCATGGAATTTCCTGATCTTTTGTTGCAGCTCGGCGTTATCGGCGAGGATGAATTGATCCGGCTGCCGAGGGCCACGCGCCATTTCATGGTCCGCAATGGCGGCCCCGTCGACCGGACCCGCGGCTCCGTGCTTCATTCCGACGATTACATGGTGGATTCGACCATGCCGGTCTCCGAGGACGTCTGCCTCACCGCTACCATCGATATCCTGCGCGCCATCGCGGGTAATGGCGGGCCGTCGCAGGCGCTTATGACGCTCGGCTATTCGGGTTGGGGCGCAGGGCAGTTGGAGGCGGAAATTGCCGGAAACGGTTGGCTGACATGCCCGGCATCCCCGGATCTGCTGTTCGACAGCGATATCGCCAACAAATATGAGCGGCTGCTAAGCCATATCGGCATCGACCCGTCGCGTCTGGTCAACGATGTGGGGCATGCTTGAGGCTTAGCGATTTGCGGTCTTGCGTGGACGGCCGCCTTTGCGGCCATTCTCTTGCGAGGCGGCAATCTTCGATGGGCTGCGGGAGCGCCCACCTATCGCACCTAACTGCTGGGCCATCCATCGCTTTGAGCCGAATATGCCCTGTAGGAGTGCGGGCACGTATACATCCACATCCAGCTTTGGCCAATAAAGGCCCAGACCAGCCGGGCTGACCTCGATTTCGCCCAAGTCCTCGGGCGAAGCATCTGCAAGACCTTCGACGAGGCGCACCGGCACGGCTAACTGGACACCGGTATTCAGGCTCACGACCACGCGCGAAGCGCGGCGGTCGTAGCGGGCGCTCACGGCATGCCCTGCCTCGCGATGCGCCTGCATCCGCGCTTCGGCCTCGGCAAATTCCTGTTCAGTAACGGCCATGATAATGTCTCCATTCTTCGCACAGGTCAGTCAGCACCGTGGCCAACATGTCCTTTATCTGCCCTAACTCCGAGCGACTGAAGCCGTAGCTCTCGCGCAGCTCGGATGGTCCATCGGGACAATGCAGAATAAATACGGCTTCCCCGTCCGCTCCTTTGACATGGACGTGCGCGGGACGATGATCGTTCGGGTAGATGACCACGCGCAAGCCATCGAAGCGATAAACGGTCGGCATAACCTTAAAATAACAAAACCCAAGCGTTTAGGAAAGTGCCGTATCCGTTCGCCTGCCTTAAGCAGCCGCCGGCTCCAGCTGATCCTTGAGCAGCTTGCTCGCCGCGTCCGCCGACATCGGCTCGCCGAACATGAAGCTCTGCACATATTCGCAGCCGAGTTGGCGCAGGTGCAGCGCGTCGGTTTCGTTTTCCACGCCCTCTGCCACGGCCGCGAGACCCAGATCATGGGCCATGCTGACGATCGAGCGCAGCAGCGTTGCCTTCTTGGCCTGGTCGCCCCGCACGAAGGAGCGGTCGATCTTGATCATGTCGAAGGGGAAGCGAGTGAGGTAGGAGAGGGACGAATAGCCGGTACCGAAATCATCGAGCGAAAGCCCGACACCCATCGCCTTGATGCGCGTCAGCACATGCGCTGACTGTTCGGGGTTCTCCATGATGACGGATTCGGTCAGTTCCAGCTTGAGGCTTCCCGGCGCGATATGCGTGCGCGAGAGGACCGAGCGCACATCATTGATGAGGTCCTGGCGGATGAGCTGCGTGCTTGAGAGATTGACCGAGACGAAGATATCCATCTCGGGGAAGGTCTCGCGCCACTTGAAGGCGTCCTGAGCCGCCTGTTGCATGGCGAAAAGCCCGAGCTGTACGATGAGGCCGGAGCTCTCGGCGATCGGGATAAATTCGGACGGCGGTACCGCGCCGCGCCGCGGGTGTTCCCAGCGCAGCAGCGCCTCGAAACCGGCGATGCTGCCGTCCTCCAGCCGCACGATGGGCTGGTAGACGAGGCCGATTTCCTGGCGCTCAAGCGCCCGGCGCAGGTCCGATTCCATCTGCAGTTTGTCGCTGCCGATGGCGCGGAAGGCCGGCCGGAAGGGTTCGATGCGGTCGCCGCCGAGCCGCTTGGCCTGATACATCGCGAGCTCGGCGTCCTTGACCAGATCCTCGGCGTTCGCCGCAGCACTCGTCCATGTGATGAGGCCGATAGAGGCGGTCAGCACGATCTCGCGCTTGGCATAGGCGATCGGCGCGCGCACGGCCTGTTTCAGCGCCTCGGCGAATGCGGCGATGCGCGCCGGGTCGCTTTCGGAGGTGAGAAGCAGGCCGAACTGGTCCGAGGCGAGACGAGACAGCGTGTCTTGTGGCTTGAGCAGCCGGTGCAGGCGGCGCGAGATGGTGAGCAGGATCGTGTCGCCGGCCGACATGCCGAGGCTGTCATTGACCTGCTTGAAGCGGTCGACGTCGATGACGAAGACCGTCGGCCTGAGCTTGCTCTCGCTGCGCGCCATGTGGATGACGTTGTTCAGCCGATCGAGGAAAAGTTCGCGGTTGGGCAGCCCCGTCAGATTGTCATGCACGGCGTCGTGCAGCAGGCGCTCCTCGGCCTTCTTCTGCTCGGTGACGTTGATGAGCGTGCCGACGCAGCGCACGATCTCGCCGTCGGAGCCGATGACGGGGCGGGCACGCAGCGCATACCAGTGGTAATGACCGTCGCTGGCGCGCAGCCGGAATATCTGCGCAATGCGCCCGCGCCGGTTCTCCAGAATGGCGTCCAGCGTCGAGCGAAAGCGATCGCGGTCGTCGCTGTGCATCGCTGGCAGCCAGTTGCGCACCGGCCCCTGCAACTGGCTTGCCGAGGAGCCGAGGAAGGTCTCGACGTCGGGCGTCGTCACCACACGGTCGCGGGGCACGTCCCAATCCCAGACGATGTCCCCTGCGCCGATAACGGCGAGCGCCTGCCGCTCCATGTCGGAGAAGAGCCCGTGCTGGAGCGCGCCGCCGGCAAAGGCGTGCTGCATGACGGTGAAGCCGATCAGAAGCACGATCAGGACAAGGCCGCCCGCCAGTGCCGGCTGCACGATGTCGTTGTCGAGATAGCCCGAAATAGCGAGCCAGGCGCCGGCGAGCCACAGCAGGATCAATATCCATGTGGGAATGAGCATGATCGCCCGGTCATAGCCCTTGAACGTCAGATAGCCGATGATCGCCACGCCGGCGAGGCCGGTCAGCCCGAAGGAGATGCGCGCGATTCCGGAAGCGATCGGCGGGTCGATGATGGCCACGCCCGCCAGCGCCAGCAGGCCCAGAACCCAGGTCAGCGCGCCATAGCTGAAATGATCGTGCCAGCGGTTCAGGTTGAGATAGGTGAAGAGGAAGATCACCAGCGTCGCGGCAAGCGACACCTCGGTTCCCGCACGCCAGATCTGTTCGTTGCCGGGCGTGATCGCCATCAGCTTGTTCCAGAAACCGAAATCGACGCAGATATAGGCCAGCACCGCCCAGGCGAGCGCGGCGGTAGCCGGAAAAAGCGACGTGCCCTTGACGACGAAAAGGATGGTCAGGAACAGGGCCAGCAGGCCGGAAATGCCGAGCAGGATGCCACGATAGAGCGTATAGGAGTTGACGGTGTCCTTGTAGGCCTCGGGTTCCCAGAGATAGACCTGCGGCAGATTTGGCGAGGCAAGTTCGGCGACCAGCGTCACCACCGAGCCCGGATTGAGCGTTATGCGAAAAACATCGGCGTCGGGGCTCGGCTGCCGGTCGAGCGCGAAGCCCTCGCTGGGCGTGATCGAATTGATGCGGGTCGAGCCGAGGTCGGGCCAGATGAAGCCGGATCCGACGAGCCGGAAATGCGGCGCCACGATCAGCCGGTCGATCTGCTCGTCGGTCGGATTGGCGATGGCGAAAGCGGCCCAATCACCCTTGCTCCGCTTGTCGTTCGCCTGCACCTCGATGCGTCGCACGATGCCGTCGGGACCCGGCGCCGTCGAAACCTGGAAGCTCTCGCCCTGGTCACGGAAGATCTCCACCGCGCGGGAAAGGTCGAGCGCAGTGTCTTCCTTCGATATCTTGATCGGCTCGAACGCAGACGCAGAACCGGCGCCGGACAGCACGAACAGGAAAATGCAGAGAAGCATCTTCGGCGCGGTTCTATAATATCCTGACACTATCGGGTGACCTTGCTGTTGACCATGCTATTGACCGTGTGTCTGTCGCTTTCGATGAGCGAGTACAGGAAGTGATCCTGCCACATGCCGTTGATTTTGAGATAGGAGCGCAGAAGTCCTTCTCTCTGAAATCCGGCTTTTTCGAGAAGCCGTGTGGATCGTGCATTATTGGGAATACAGGCAGCCTCGAGCCTGTGCAACCGCAGCTGATCGAATGCGAAGGGGATAACCAGCCCGATGGCCTCGGTCATGTAGCCTTGCCCCGCGAATGGCGCGCCGCTCCAATAGCCGATCTGGCCGCATTGCGCGACGCCGCGCCGGATATTGCCGAGCGTGATGCCTCCGACAAGCCTGTTGTCGGAATTGCGGAAGATGAAGAAGGGATAGCCGGTGCCTGACTGGATTTCTTCCTGATAGCGCCTGATCCTCAGGCGAAAGGAGCTGCGTTCGAGATCGTCCGCATTCCAGAGCGGCTCCCATGGCGTCAGGAATTCCCGGCTCTCGGCCCGCAGATTGGCCCATGTCTTGTAATCGCCGTTCAACGGCTCGCGCAGGTAGATGCGTACGCCGCGCAGGGGAGGTTGGCTGCTCCTGGTGAAGGGCAGGGCGATCATTGCCTTGCCCGCTGGTCAGACTGCAATCTTGCGTGGCTGCGATCGCGTGGACAGCGTATCCCGGACACCGTCGAAATGCATCAGTTTCCCGACCGGTCCCACCGCGGCGACCGTCGGCTTGGCATCCAGGAACAGCCGGCCTGCAAGATCGGTAAGCCGTTCTGCGGAGATCAGCGAGAGCCGCTCCAGCAGTTCGTCATTCGTCACCGGCCGGCCGTAAAGGAGGATCTGCCGGGCCATCTGCCCTGCACGGCTGGCGACGCTCTCCTGCGACATCAGGAGGCTTGCGCGATATTGGGCGCGGGCGCGGTTGACCTCTTCCTCACTGATGTTGCGCGCTGCTTCGTGCATCTCGTTGAGGATAACGGGCACGAGCTCGCTCAGATCGTCGCGGCCCGTCGCGGCATGGATGCCGAAAAGGCCGGTATCGGAAAAGCCCCAGTGAAAGGCATAGACCGAATAGCACAGGCCGCGCTTTTCCCTGACTTCCTGGAAGAGCCGAGACGACATGCCGCCGCCGAGCACCATCGCCAGGATCTGCGAGGCATAGAAGTCGCGCACATGATAGGCGCGCCCCTCGAAGCCGATCAGCACCTGCGCGTCCATCAGGTCGCGGTGCTCGCGGAAGTCGCCGCCGACATAATGGGCAAGCTCCGGCGTCCTGCCGGTCGAATGGGCGCGGAACCCGCCGAGCCGCGTTTCCACCTCGCGGACGAAGGCGTCATGGTTTATGGCTCCGGCGGCCGTCACCACCATGCGGTCGGCGCTGTACTGCTCTTCCATATAGGTGCGCAGATTGGCGGAGCTGAAGGATTCGACCGTCTCCGGCACGCCGAGAATGGCGCGTCCGACCGGCTGGTGGCGGAAGGCCGTTTCCGTGAAACGATCGAAGACGATATCATCAGGCGTGTCGTGGGCCGCGCCAATCTCCTGCATGATGACATGCTTCTCGCGCTCCAACTCGTCGGCATCGAATTTCGACGCGGTCAGGATATCCGAGAGAATATCGATGGCGAGCGACACGTCGTTGCGCAGCACACGCGCGTAATAGGAGGTCGTCTCCACGCTGGTGGCGGCGTTGATCTCGCCGCCGACATTCTCGATATCCGCCGCGATCTGCCACGCCGAGCGGTTTTCCGTGCCTTTGAAGGCCATGTGCTCGAGAAGATGGGCAATGCCGTGCTGGTCGTTCGCTTCGTTGCGCGAGCCGGCTTTGACCCAGATACCCAAGGCGACGCTTTCCACATTCGGCATGGCCTCGGTCGCGATCGTCAGCCCGTTGGGGAGACGGCTTACTTCAACACCCATTACTGAACTACTCCCTCCCGCACGGCTCTTGAATTGCGGCTGATATGATCTTCCACGATTTTTAGATCGTTGGGAAGCACTGTGTAGTTTTCTTTTCTTTCCATGAGATCCGCCAACCATGCCGGCAACTGGGGCGTGATCCCGCTCGCCTTGGCGACGGCTTCGGGAAATTTAGCCGGATGCGCGGTTGCGAGCACCACCATCGGCGCGGCATCGGCATGGTCGCGCGCCACCTTGACGCCGATGGCCGAATGCGGGTCCAGAAGATAACCGTCGGCTTCAAGCACGGAGCGTATGATCTCCGCCGTTTCCGGCATGGTGGAGCGCCCGGCGCCGAACTCGGCGCGGATCCGCTGGAGCGGCGCCTCGGCGACGACGAAGCGGCCCGACTGCTTGAGCCCGTCCATCAGCCGGCGGACCGCTGCCGCGTCGCGCCCATGCGCCTCGAAAAGCAGGCGCTCGAAATTGGAGGAGACCTGGATATCCATCGATGGCGAGGTGGTCTGGACCACGCCCCGCGTCTCATAGGCGCCAGATTGCAGCGTCCGGTAGAGAATGTCGTTGTCGTTGGTCGCCGCGATCAGCCGGTCGATCGGCAAGCCCATGCGCTTGGCGACATAACCGGCAAAAATATCGCCGAAATTGCCGGTGGGAACGGTGAAGGAAACCGGCCGGTCCGGCGCGCCCAGCGACAGCGCGGCGGTGAAATAATAGACCACCTGCGGCATGATCCGCGCCCAGTTGATCGAATTGACGCCCGAGAGCGAAAGCGCGTCGCGGAACTTCAGATCGTTGAACATGCCTTTGACGAGTGCCTGACAATCGTCAAAATTTCCCTCCACGGAGAGGGTATGCACATTCGCAGCCGTCGATGAGGTCATCTGCCGCTGCTGGACAGGGGAAACGCGGCCGTGGGGAAACAGGATGAAGATGTCGGTGCGGTCGCGGCCTGCGAAGGCCTCGATCGCCGCGCCGCCGGTGTCGCCCGATGTCGCGCCGACGATCGTTGCGCGCTCGCCGCGCTCGGCCAGCACATAATCCATCAGTCGCGCCAGCAACTGCATCGCCACGTCCTTGAAGGCGAGGGTGGGGCCGTGGAAGAGCTCCAGGACGAATTCGTTCGCGCCGGTCTGCGTGAGCGGGCAGACGGCGGCGTGGCGGAACGTGGCGTAGGCGTCGCGGATCATGCGCTCGAAATCGGCTTGCGGGATTTCGCCGCCGGTAAAGGGCGTCAGCACGCAGATGGCGACATCGGCATAGGATTTGCCGCGCAGGGCACGGATCTCGTCGGGCGAGAACGTGGGGAATTCCTGGGGCAGATAGAGGCCGCCGTCACGCGCCAGCCCCGCCAGAAGCGCATCAGAAAATCCCAAGACCGGCGCTTCGCCGCGGGTACTCACATATTTCATCACATCCTAGCCCTTATGGCGGGTCCGTTGCAGACCGGTTTTCGGCGCAGTTCCAGCGATGGGGTTGCCCTGTCCGTCAAAAAACGGGAAAACGTCGTCGCACGGTTTACGTGGCGTTGGTATAGAACAGGTTCATTAGTGCAGGGAAGTCCGGTTCATGGATAAAGCATCATACAATCGTTCCGCGTTTCATCAAGTTTTTGCGATGGCGCTGGCTCTTGCCGCCGCCGGCTGCACGACCAAGGGTGACGGATCGGGCACTGCTGCAGGCGGTGCGCAGCCTCTGCCTTCCACCTCCGGCGAGCAGCGGATATCCGAATCCGAGCTTCGCGCCTACTGCCCCAATGTCACGCTGCGCGAAGGCACCGCTTTCTTCAATACTTACGAAAAAGGCGGCGATAAGGACAATGCGCGCATCATCCACCAGGCGGCCATTACCGACGTGACGCGATCCTGCCAATATGCGCCAGGCACCACCACCATGGATGTGGCTGCGGCGGGCAAGATCGTCCCGGGGCCGAAATTCAAGCAGGGCACGATCACAATGCCCATCCGCGTTGTGGTCACGCAGGGCGATTCCGTCCTCTATTCCAAGCTGCATAAATATCAGGTCAGCGTCACCGATCCTTCGAGCGCTACCCAGTTCGTGTTTAACGACAAGGGAATCAGCTTCCCGACCCCCGCCCAGAAGAACATCCAGATTTTCGTGGGCTATGATGAGGGGCCCTATAATACCAAGTAGAATCGGAAGTAAGGCGCCCTTTTTCGGGTGAAGACAAAGTGATTTCGGAGGAGTTCCTCTTCCGAAATCGAGCATATTGTTGATCATGCTACCGTTTTATCTCGGCAGAGTCCCGGTATTTTCAACATATTACGAAGATTTAATGATAATATGGTTTTATTTCGTCCCGCAGCGCCGTGCGCCCCGTTAGGACGCCAGGGGACGCTGTAAATTATTGAAGCGGCGCTATCCGGGCTTTCTGCGAAACGATTCCGATTTTCGGAAAGCCCGGATAGCGTAGCGGATGAGTTTGCGAAGTTCTCTTTGCCTGACAGACAGGAAAGCCCGTGATCGACCGCCTGCGCCCCGTCTTCCAGACCATGCCCATTGTCCTGGTGGTGGCAGTGCTGACGCTGGTCGGCGGATGGCTCGGCCATGTGCTGGGAACCCAAATGCGGATATCCTCCGATCGCGAGGAGATGACCGGCTATGCCGGGCAATTGCTGTCCCATGCCGTCGACATCATGAACGAGGCGACCAGCGCGATCGATGCCACAAATGCCTCGCCTTATCCCTTCTGTTCGCATCCCGAAATCGAACTCATGCGCAATGTGCTGTTCGAGGCCCGCAACCTGAAGGACATAGGACGCGTCCGCGACGGGCATCTCGTTTGCTCCACCATATTGGGCATTGCCGCCGACCGGCTGCCGATGCCCGCGCCGCAGATCGTTCTCTTCGACGGAACGCTCGTCTATCCCGATACGCCTTTGGCGGTTTCGGATTCCAAGGCCACCATCATCGGCCGTGAAGGCACCAATGTCGTCATCGATCCCCGGGCTTTCGATACGCTGAACCATTCACCCTATCACTACGCCATCTTTTTCGGTGACGTGGCGAGGAACCGTTTCGTCAGGATATTCGGAGACAAGGACGCCGCCGCCCCCCTGTCCACCGCCGCCGAAACATGGCGGCTGGCCGGTGGCATGCTTCGCCGCGACAGCTGCGACCAGGCATCCGGCCTGTGCGTTACCGTCTGGGCGGGTCTCCGCGATCTCGACGCATCGAGCAATGGTATCGTCAATGCGATCATGCTGCTCGGCGCGGCACTCGGTGCGCTCGTCGCGCTGATCGGGATCGATTTCCGCCGCCGCGACCAGTCGCTGATGGCGAGGTTGTCCAGGGCGCTCGCCCGGGAGGAGGTGATGGTGCTCTATCAGCCCGTGGTCAATGTGGCCGACGGCAGGATCGTCGGCGCCGAGGCGTTGGTGCGCTGGCAGTCGAACGGCGATTTCGTTCCGCCCGATATCTTCACCGCCATTGCCGAGCAGAAGGGGATGGCCGGCCGGATCACCCGCTACGTGCTCGATCATGTGATCGACGAGATGGGCGGGACGCTGCGCCAGCACGAAGACTTCCGGGTAAACATCAATATCGTCGCGTCGGATCTGAAGGATCCGAAATTCTTCGCCGCGCTCGATGAGGGCCTGCGCCACGCAGGACTGAAACCCTATCAGATCGGCATCGAGCTGACCGAGCGTTCCACCGCCGATTCCAGCGCTGCCATCGAGGGCATCGCCGAGCTGCGCTCGCGCGGCCATGTCGTCTATATCGACGATTTCGGCACCGGCTATTCCAGCCTTTCCTATCTCGGCGAATTGAAAGTCGATGTCCTGAAAATGGACCGCGCCTTCACCCGCACCGTGGGAACGGATGCCGTGACGGTGTCGATCGTGCCGCAGATTATCGACATGGCGATCAAGCATCATCTCGCCATCGTCGTGGAAGGCATCGAGACCGAGGCGCAGGCAGCCTATTTCCGCAATCTTCCCGTACATGTCATGGGACAGGGATGGTATTATGGAAAACCCGTTCCCGCCGGCACGTTGAAGAGGCTTCTGGAGCGGCAGGACGGGATCGCCGCGCCGGGCAAGGGACGCGGAAAAAGCCGTCCGCCTTTGCGCAGGACCGGGACCGGCTGATCGTTTGGAATTCGATAAAATTCGATTCAAAAACCGGTCTGCGCATGAGTGGATTATCAACCGGACCGCGCTAGTGTCCCCGCCATGAAACCACGATACGAACGCATTCTCGAACCGACCGACACCTGGGCCATTTTTGATTCGGTCACGGGCATTCCGGTCATCATGGGCACCAAGCTGATGATCGGCCTCTCGCTGGAGGAGGCCGATGAAACCCTCGCCGTCCTCAACGCGCCGCCGAAGGGCAGGAAGAAATCAGCCGCATGAAAGTAGTGAGATAGGGAGTAGAAAACCTTCCTATCTCACTGTTCCCTATCTCACTTCAAACCTCTTCCGACCAGGCCGACATCGCCTCGATGACAGCGGGGAGGTCCTGATGCCGGCTGATGACGGTCTCTGCGCCCGCGTCCGTCAGGCGGTCGGCATGGCCTGGATAGGTATGCGCCCCACCGGTGAAGCCGATGACGCGCATGCCGGCCGCGCGCGCGCCATGGATGCCGTGAACCGAATCCTCCAGCACGATGACGTTCTTCGGGTCGACGCCGAATTTTTCCGCCGCATGGAGAAAGACGTCGGGAGCCGGCTTGCCCTTCTTGGTGCCGACCTCGCCGGCCGCGAAGATATCGGGCTCGAAGAGATCGTAGAGCCCGGTCCGCTTCAGCATCAGTTCCAGCCGCTTGCTCGATGAGTTCGAGCAGATGCATTTGGGATAGCGCAGCGCGGTAACGGCCTTTTCGATGCCCTCGATCGCCTCGACTTCCCGTGCGAGCCGCTCGTCGAGGATCCGGTCGGATTTGTCGATCAGCGAGGCGGAGAGCGGAATTCCCGCTTCGCGTTCCACCATCATCAGGATGTTCGGCCAAGTGAGGCCGGAGAACCGCTCGGCGATCTCGTCCGGCTCGATCGGATAACCCGCTTCGGCTAGAAGCTCGGATTCGACCCGTGCCGCGATGATTTCCGAATCGACCAGAACGCCGTCGCAGTCGAAGATGATGAGTTCAGGTGCGGTCATGCGCTGCAATCCTGTTGAGGTCAAAGGAGGGGAGCCAGAAACAAATGCCCCGGCGTTTAGCCGGGGAATACGGGGCCTGAGCTACACTTTTATTACCCTAGCGTCAAAGTTTTATGGCCGGGGGGCGACAATCCGCGCGCCGCTTAACGGCATATTTACCCTGTCCGGTAACCATAAGCATCAATTCAGTGAAGCGTTCTCAAGGTGCCGAGTATCTCATGTCTGTTGTTCGTAAAGTGAATGAGCTGCCCCAGGCGGCCCCGCAGTCCTCCTGGCTTGACACGATCCTCAAAGGCGATTGCGTCGCGGCTCTGGAAAGGCTTCCCGACTATTCCGTCGATGTGATCTTTGCCGATCCGCCCTATAATCTCCAGCTTGAAGGTGACCTGCATCGCCCCGACCAGTCCAAGGTCGATGCCGTCGACGATCACTGGGACCAGTTCGAAAGCTTCCAGGCTTATGACGCCTTCACCCGCGCCTGGCTGCTTGCCTGCCGCCGCGTGCTGAAGCCGAACGGCACCATCTGGGTCATCGGCTCCTATCACAATATCTTCCGCGTCGGCACGTCGCTCCAGGACCTCGGCTTCTGGGTCCTGAACGACGTCATCTGGCGCAAGACCAACCCGATGCCCAATTTCCGCGGCCGTCGCTTCCAGAACGCGCATGAAACCATGATCTGGGCCTCGCGTGACCAGAAGGCCAAGGGCTATACCTTCAATTACGAGGCGATGAAGGCGGCCAATGACGACCTTCAGATGCGCTCCGATTGGCTTTTCCCGATCTGCACGGGCCATGAAAGGCTGAAGGACGAGAATGGCGACAAGGTCCATCCGACCCAGAAGCCGGAAGCCCTGCTTGCCCGCGTGCTGATGGCCTCCACCAAGCCAGGCGACGTGGTGCTCGATCCCTTCTTCGGCTCAGGCACGACCGGTGCTGTGGCCAAGCGCCTCGGCCGTCATTTCGTCGGCGTCGAGCGCGAGCAGGCCTATATCGACGCCGCCACGGCCCGCATCGCCGCCGTCGAGCCGCTGGGCAAGGCCGAGCTCACCGTGATGACGGGAAAACGCGCCGAGCCGCGCGTCGCCTTCGTCAGCGTTATCGAATCCGGCCTCCTGCGTCCGGGAACGGTGCTCTCCGATGCCCGCCGCCGCCACGCCGCGATCGTGCGCGCCGACGGCACGCTTGCAGCCAATGGCGACGCCGGATCGATCCATCGCATGGGCGCTCGCGTGCAGGGGCTCGACGCCTGCAACGGCTGGACGTTCTGGCACTATGAGGAAGCGGGCAGCCTCAAGCCGATCGACGAGCTACGCCGCCAGATCCGCCAGCAGATGCTGCCGGCCGGGGCCTAATATCAACAAGATTCGGGGCTACGCTCTGAGAGCGATCGGACGGACCTCCAGTGACAGTCTGATCCCGAAGCGCCTGAGGCCCCTCCTCAGGCGCTTCGGTGTTTCCGTCGTAGCGCGGCGGAGAGCTGCCCGTCGGGCAGTCTTCAAGCTGCCTCGTAGCCGACCACGCTCTTCAGTTCCAGAAATGCGTCCAGGCCGAACTCTCCGTATTCCCGGCCGTTCCCCGACTGTTTGTAGCCTCCGAATGCGGCCTCACCGTTCCATGCCGGATAATTGATATAGACGCTACCGGCCCGCATCCTGGCAGCGACGCGACGCGCCCGGGCTAAGTCGTTAGATTGTACATAGGCAGCAAGGCCATAAGGGGTGTCGTTTGCAAGCTCGATAGCCTCCTCCTCGCTTTCATAGGGCAGGATTGACAACACCGGCCCAAAGATCTCCTCTTGGGCGATCGACATGTCCTGCCGCACATCGGCGAAAATGGTGGGACGAACATAGTAGCCTCGGTTGAATTCCTCGGGGCGGCCGAGGCCGCCCGCGACGAGCCCGGCGCCTTCCTTGACGCCGCTCTCGATCAGCCGCTGCACCTTGTCGAACTGGGCGCGGCTCGCAACCGGCCCCAACACCGTATCATGCGAGGACGGAGCGCCCACGCGATAGGTCTTGACCGCCTCAAGGGCGATGGCGACCACATCGTCCTGCAGCTTTGACGGTACGAACATGCGGCTTGGCGCGTTGCACGATTGCCCGCTGTTGCGGTAGCAGCCCTGCAGCCCGATTTCCACCGCGCGCCGCAGGTCCACATCCTCGAAAATGATGTTGGCCGATTTACCGCCCAGTTCCTGGTGCACGCGTTTCACGGTATCGGCGGCGGCTTTGGCCACGAGAATGCCGGCACGCGTCGACCCCGTGAAGGAGATCATGTCCACGTCAGGATGCCTGGCGAGCGCCAGTCCAACGGTCGGTCCGTCGCCGTTGACGAGGTTGAACACGCCCTTGGGAACGCCGGCCTCGTGCATGACCTCCGCCAGAAGCAGGGCATTGAGCGGCGCGATCTCGCTTGGCTTAAGCACCATCGTGCAGCCGGCGGCAAGCGCCGGAGCCACCTTGCATATGATCTGATTGATCGGCCAGTTCCATGGCGTGATCATGCCCACCACTCCGATCGGCTCCTTCGCGATCATCAAGGTTCCGCGCTGGTTCTCGAACTGGAAGCGTTCGAGCGTTTCGATCATCTTTGTCAGATGGGCGACACCCTTTGCCGCCTGCTGCTGTTGCGCGAGGGTGATGGGGGCGCCCATCTCGCGCGAAATGGTGCGGGCAAAATCGTCATGACGGGCCTTATAGGCCTCCAGAACGCGCCTGAGGATCGCTAGGCGCTCCTGCCGCGACGTGGCGGCGTAGGCCGGAAAGGCCGCACGTGCGGCCGCCACTGCTCGCGCGACATCGGCCTCGTTGCCGAGGGCGATCGTTGCGAACGGCTCTTCTGTAGAGGGCTCGATCACATCTATCGTCATGCTGCTTGACGGATTCACCCATTGACCGTCGATGTAGAACTGCAAGTGCTGGGACATGCTTCTCTCCATGGCGACCATCCGAATACACGTGCGTGTCGGACGAAATTTGGAAGGTGGAAGATTTGAGAATGGAAGCGGAAATTTGAGTGAAATACTCTAAATCCTTTCTTTCTTAAGTCGTAAATTAAATATTGCACATATACGAAAATATAAAACTGGCGTATTTCTCCACGGTATATTTTCATTAACGGTTTATAAAGCTGCATGGAGAGAAGTTGTGATAATTTGGAAAATATAAATTTGATAAACAGTGTAAGAAAAGCGAAAGCGCATCACCCTGACAAATCACCTCCCGGAAGGTGATTTGAGCGACCTGAAACACGATCTGGTTGAGAACCAGATCTCTATATCTCTATTCCAGCTCGCCGCAGATCGGCCTTCAGCTGCTTCGGTCCGATGAATTGCACCGCCTGCCAGCCGGCGGCCCTGGCGCCTTCGACATTGGCGGCCGTATCGTCGATGAACAAAGTCGCCGATGGTTCGAGATCGAACGCCCTGACATGATGGTCGTAGATCGCCTTGTCGGGTTTCAGGAGGCCGATATCGCCCGACACAGTGACCCCGCGGCTTACCGTGAGGAAGGGATAGCGCACTTGCGCCTCGCGCAACGTGTCGGAGGCGAAATTGGTCAGCATCGTCACGTCGTGGCCGCCGGCGACGAGCTGTTCGAGGATAGCGACGCTGCCGTCATAGGCGTGCGGTACCATTTTATGCCAGCTTTTGCGGAAGGCGCGGATGTGATCGGTGCGCTCGGGATAGACCTCGATCAGCACCGCTTCGGCCTCGGCCCATGTGCGGCCGCGATCCTGCTCGACATTCCAGTCATGCGTGCAGACATTCTCGAAGAACCAGCGCCGCTCGTTTTCATCCGGGATAATGTCCTGGTAGCCGAGATGCGGATCATAATGGATCAGCACCTTGCCGATATCGAAGACGATGTGTTTGACGGGCTGTCTCATGCGATATGCCTCTTGTTCGTGGAGCATGGTCCCGAACCGAAGATCAGCGTCAGCAAAAAGTGGCAGGCTTTTCGGACAAGATCATGCGGCTTTAAAAGCATCGGGTATCGCCGCCGCTATCGCCTTTTTCATCACCGTCGGCAAGGCCTCATCAGGCAATTCGTCGGGAGATGCCCACCAGCCATTATCCGCGATCTTTTCCGCGACATTCTCCGCCCGGTAGACGGAAAGCCGTAATTCGAAATGGGTGAAGACATGGCTGATGCTGCCGGAAGCGCTCCACCGCGCCGGGAAGGGGGCGGCATCGGCGGATGTGTCGCCGTCGCGCCGCGCCGTCCAGTCCGTGCACGGCACCTCTGCCATGCCGCCGAGCAGGCCCGAGGCGGGGCGCTTGCGCAGGAAGACCGAGCCGCTGCTCGATATGGCGACGAATGCCGCGCCCTGCCGCACCGGCCTGTCCTTCTTCGGCGCCTTGACGGGATAGAGCTCGGGATCGCCTTCTCCGAGCACCCTGCAATCGTCATTGACCGGGCAGAGCACGCATGCGGGCCGCCGGGGCGTGCAGATCATGGCGCCCAGATCCATCATGCCTTGAGCGAAATCGCCGGGCCGGTTCGTCGGTGTGATCGCCTGGACCTTGGCGCGTATTTCTGATTTCGCCGCGGGCAGGGGCGTCGATATGGCGAAAAGCCTCGTCACAACGCGCTCGACATTGCCGTCCACCACCGCCGCAGGCCGGTCGAAGGCGATCGCCGCGATCGCCGCCGCCGTATAGTCGCCGATGCCCGGCAGAGCCTTCAGCCCTTCGATCGTCGAGGGAAATTCGCCATTCAATTCATTCGCGACGATTTCGGCGCATTTCTTCAGGTTCCGCGCACGCGAATAATAGCCGAGACCCGCCCAGGCGCGCATCACGTCGTCGTCCGATGCCGCAGCCAGCGCGCCGACCGTCGGCCAGCGGGCGACGAATGCCTGGAAATAGGGCTTCACCGCCTCGACCGTGGTCTGCTGCAGCATGATCTCCGATAGCCAGACGCGGTAGGGATCCGCGAGAATGCCTCGGGCGCGCTCCGATGGCGTCACCCGCCACGGAAAAAGACGGTGGTGGTCATCATACCATTGGAGTAGCTGCGCGGCCCTGCGGTTCATTGATGTCCTTTTTTAGGGATGGGATAAATGGAATTTGGAGGGTAGGAATGTCACAATCACACAATAATTCCAATCGGTACTGGTATATGTGCAGAATCGTCTGGAACGATCCCTTTCGTCCTGTTGACTTTCGCACGCATGCGTTTCACCGGTTGAGCGACTTCGAACCTGCGCAAAGGCGATTCATTTGTCCATACCCGTCTATGTCATCAATCTTGACCGTTCTGAGGAGCGGCTGAAGGCGGTGAAGGACAGCGCAAAGCGGTTCGGCATAAATGTTCGCCGGGTTCCGGCCGTGGACGGGCGCGCTTTGCCGCAAGCCGCCCTCGGCGATCTCGATGAAGCATCATTCCGGCGGCTTCACGGCAAGAATGTCATGCCGGCCGAGATCGGCTGCTATTTCAGCCACCTCGATGTGTTGGGAAAGATCGCCGGAGGTGATGAGCCCCATGCGGTCATCATCGAGGACGATGTCGAGTTCACCGGCGATTTCATGCCGTTCGTCGAGGCACTGACGCGGATATCCGGTTGGGACGCCGTCAAGCTCGTCAATCACCGCACGCCGCTTTTTCGCCGTTTTCGGCAGGTCAACCCTGATTATTCGATCGGGCGATGCAGCCATGGGCCGCTCGGAAGCTCCGCTGCCTATGTGGTGACCCGCGAGGGTGCTAAAAAGCTTCTGGCGGCGCTGAGGCCGATGCGCCTTCCCTATGACGTGGCGCTGGAGCGCGGATGGAGTGGGAATTATGCGATCTTTACGGCTGACAGGCCGCTGGTGACCTTTTCCAAGGAGGCGCATTCCACGATTGCCGGTAGGGCCGCCTACGCCAAAACCAAGCTGCCTGCCTGGAAACGGATCGGCACATTGATTTTCAGAACGAGCGATTATCTGCGCCGCATGGTGTTTGCATGGGCGCCCGCACGTCTGACGGACAGGAAGACATGAAGTTCATCCGAAAATCCTTTCTGATGCGCCGCCGCATCGATCCCTGGGTGCTTGGCGTCGGCTCGGCGACGATGCCTATCCGCATCGGCTTCGGCCCCGGCGCCCTGTTTCTCTTCGCCTGCATCGGAATATATCTCACCTGCGGACGCCACCGGACGGCGCGTCTTTTCGCCCGCAATTTCTACATCTGCGCCGTGCTTTACGGCATCTGGTCGCTCGGGCTGATCCTGTACCGCGGCGAGCCGATCATGGATAACCGCCAGGTCGGTTACACCCTGCTCTTCACCGTTTTGTCCTTTGCCGGGCCCGGCATGGTTCTGGTGCGCGATCCGCTGCGTGCCTTTGTGCTGGGGGCGCGTGTCGGCGTCATTTTGGCTTTCCTGACCGCGGTCGGCATGGCCGTCATCTATGGCGGGCGCATTGGGGTCGGGGGTAATGCGGCCGTGTTCGCGTTCGTCGCGGCGCTGGCCGCGATAAGCGCTACGATACCGCTCGCCAATGCGCCGCGCTTCCTGCCGAATGGCCCTGTCTACCTCATCCTCGGTACGGCCGCGGTGCTCACCTCGGAGACCCGCGCCGTGCTGGTGGTTCTTCCGATCTTCGCATTGATCGAGATCCTTTTCTCGGTCAACAGGTTCACCCCCAGGCTCAGGATGGTGTCCTACGCCATTCTGTCGCTTGTCGCGCTTGGCCTCGCCTCGTTCGGGCCGGTCGACGAGATCATCTCGAAGCGATTTGCGGGGATCGTCGAATATTACGACACGGGCGATCAGAGCAAATGGGAGGACAAGATATCTGCCGATATCCGCTTTGCGTTGTGGGATGGCGCAAGGCAGGTTATCAGCGAGCATCCCGTTATCGGCGTCGGCTCCTATGAAAAGATGGATGCGGTTCGGGCCAAGGCCGGCGAGAACGCCTCGATGCTTGACGGCTTTCGCCATGTGCACAATACGGTTCTCGACGAATTGCTCAATGACGGCGTGATCGGGCTGATCCTTCTCTCCCTCTGCGCTTATTTCGGCCTGGCGCATCTCTTCCGCAATTCCTCAAGCGCCGGCATGACGCGCAGCCTCATCTATTTCATCGTCATCTGTACGACCTACGGCATGCTGCACAATCCGCTGCTGCATGAGGTGACGATATCGGGAATTTTCTTCTATTTCGGTGCGCTTAACGCGGCCGCATCGCGCTTCATCATGGCGCGGCGCCGCAGCATTAAACGGGGAATGGCATGAAGGCGATCGTAACGGGGGCAGCGGGCTTCATCGGCTTCCACACGGCCAGGCAATTGCTGCGCGAGGGCTGGCAGGTGGTGGGGATCGATGATCTCAACGCCTATTATCCGGTGGCGCTGAAGGAGACCCGCCTGTCGGTGCTTGAGGGGCAGGAGGACTTTCGTTTCGCCCGCGCCGACATATCCGATCCCGCCGCCCTGAAGGCCGCCATCGGAGCCGATGACGATGCCGATATCATCGTGCATCTCGCCGCCCAGGCGGGCGTGCGCTATTCGATCGAAAATCCTTCCGCCTATGTTTCCGCCAATGTCCAGGGGCAGGTGACGGTTTTCGAGCAGGCGCTCACCATGCCCAAGCGCCCGCCGGTCGTCTATGCCTCTTCCTCTTCGGTCTATGGCGCGAACGAGAAGATGCCGTTCAGCGAGAGCGATGCGGTCGACCGTCCGGTCTCGGTCTATGCCGCGACCAAGCGGGCGGGCGAGCTGCTCGCCCATTCCTACGGCCAGGTGCATGGCCTGCCGTCGACCGGCCTGCGGTTCTTCACCGTCTATGGCCCCTATGGCCGGCCCGACATGGCGCCCTGGCTCTTCACCAGCGCCATCCTCAAGGGCGAGCCGATCCGCGTCTTCAACAATGGCCAGATGGCGCGCGATTTCACCTATATCGAGGATATCGTCAGCGGCGTTCTGGGCGCGGTCAAACGTATTCTCGACCGGCCTTCGGACGTGGCGCCGGTCTATAATCTCGGCAACAGCAGCCCGGTCGCGCTCAATGATTTCATCGCCGAGATCGAAAAAGCCACCGGCCGCGAGGCGATCAGGAAGCTCGAGCCGATGCCGCCGGCCGATGTGCCGCGCACCTATGCCGATATCGAGCTTGCCGCCCGCGATCTGGGTTTCTCGCCGGTTACCCCGCTTTCAAAGGGAATTCCTTTGTTTGTCGAGTGGTTTCGCGGCTATAATGGAGCGTGATCCCAAAAAGTTGCAGACTTTTTGGATAAGATCATGCGGCAGATAATGGAAAACCATGAGCGACGGACAGGGATACCGCGGCTTTCGTCCGCTGGCGGATACAGCGTCGGGCGTTCTGGACCCGGTGCTGCGCAAGCGTGCCGGCATCAATCTGGCGCTGCTGCAATCCTGGGAAGACATCATCGGCCCGGCGCTCGGCAATCAGTCGCGCCCGCTGAAAATCCTCTGGCCGCGCCGCGCCCATGAGGATGATCCGTTCCAGCCCGCGACGCTGGTGATCGCCTGCGAAGGTTTCGCGGCCATCCGCATTCAGCACGAGACGGGCGAGATCATCAGTCGCGTCAATGCGTTCCTGGGCTTTGCGGCGATCGGGCGCGTCAAGATCGAGCAGAAGCCTGTGCCGACCGCCGGGCCATCCCGCCGCGTTCGCCAGCCGATCGTCGATGCCGCCGCGGAGAAGCGTATTGCGGCAGTGACGGCCGATATCGAGGACGATGGTCTGCGCGCCGCCCTGGCCAGGCTCGGCCGCAGCGTGATCGCCGAAAAGGCAAAACGCCGGTCCTGAGCGGCTTGTCTTCACGAAAAAGTCAAAGACTTCGCGCTTATCCTGTCCTAAAGAATTGGTCTTAGAGCCTTGCCGTTGCGTGTGTGCTATGACGCGGTACGGTAGTGAAAACGGATAAATACAACGGGTGATTCGCATGGCTGCACTTTTGAGCCGTAGAAATGTTCTTTCCATCGCGGCCATGTCCGCCGCGGGCGCAGCACTTGCCGCCTGCAGCGATTCCTCGGATCAGGTGGTGGCCGCCGCCGAGACGACCGGCGCCGTTTCCGACGCGCCGGCCCCCGAAGGCACGGTCGATACCGCAAAGCTTTACGAGCCGGGTAAGCTGAAGGACATGGTGATGGGCAAGGCCGACGCGCCTGTTACCATCGTCGAATATGCCTCGATGACCTGCCCGCACTGCGCCCATTTCGCCGAGACGACGCTGCCGACCATCAAGGAGAAATATATCGATACCGGCAAGGCGCGGTTGATATTCCGCGAATTCCCGTTCGACCCGCGCGCGGCGGCGGCTTTCATGCTGGCGCGCTGTGCTCCGGAAGACCGTTATTTCCCGATGATCGACGCTCTTTTCAAGCAACAGCAGCAATGGGCGGCAGCCAACGATGCGGAAACACCCTTGCTGCAGATCGCCAAACTGGCCGGTTTTACACAGGAGTCCTTCCAGGCTTGCTTGACGAACCAGCAACTTCTCGATGATGTGAATGCGTCACGGGAGCGCGGGGAGAAAGAATTCGGCGTTACCTCTACACCAACCTTTTTCATAAACGGGAAGAAATACGCTGGAGCACTGTCGGTTGACCAAATGTCGGCAATCATCGACGGCCTTCTCTGACCCGCAGCAAGGGTGGCCTGCCCGAGAAGCGTTGGTGCTAAGCGCCCCCCTCTGGGCTGCCGCCCATCTCCCCCGCAAGGGGGGAGATTACGCTCTCATTTTTGCTTTCGCTAATCGCCGACGTTGCATGGCTGGCGCCGTCGTCAATGCTAGCCAATCTCCCCCCTTGCGGGAGAGATGTCCGGCAGGACAGAGGGGCGCGCTGTCCCGCCAAGATCGCCACCTGCACTCTAATGGAGAATGCTGATGCGCTTCTCCAAGCTGCGCCTCGTCGGCTTCAAATCCTTCGTCGAGCCGATGGAGTTCGTCATCGAAAGCGGGCTGACCGGCATCGTCGGCCCGAATGGCTGCGGCAAGTCCAATCTGGTCGAGGCGCTGCGCTGGGTGATGGGCGAGAGCTCCTACAAGAACATGCGCGCCTCCGGCATGGACGATGTGATCTTTTCCGGCTCCGGCACGCGGCCCGCGCGCAACACCGCCGAAGTCACGCTTTTCCTCGACAATCAGGATCGTTCTGCTCCCGCGACCTATAATGATGCGGACGAGCTGCAGGTCTCGCGCCGCATCGAGCGCGAGGCGGGCTCCGTCTACCGCATCAACGGCAAGGAAGCCCGCGCCAAGGACGTGCAGCTTCTCTTTGCCGACCAGTCGACCGGCGCGCGCTCGCCCTCGATGGTCGGGCAGGGCCGCATCGGCGAATTGATCCAGGCCAAGCCGCAAGCGCGCCGCGCGCTCCTCGAGGAGGCGGCCGGCATCTCCGGCCTGCATACCCGCCGCCACGAGGCGGAGCTTCGCCTGCGCGCCGCCGAGGGCAATCTGGAACGGCTGGAGGACGTCGTCGGCGAGCTGGAAACCCAGATTGAGAGCTTGAAGCGGCAGGCGCGCCAGGCCAACCGGTTCAAAGCGCTTTCCGCCGATATCCGCTCGTCCGAGGCCATTCTGCTGCATCTGAAATGGACGCTCTCCAAGGCACAGGAGGCGGAGGCGCAAAGCGCTCTTTCCAGCGCGACCGTGCTTGTCGCCGAAAAGGCGCAGGCGCAGATGGCTGCCGCCAAGGAACAGGCGATCTCCGCCCACCGCCTGCCGGAGCTGCGCGATGCAGAGGCCAAGGCTGCTGCCGCGCTGCAGCGCCTGACGATTGCCCGCACGCAACTCGATGACGAGGCCGAGCGCATCCGCGCCCGCCGTTCCGAACTCTTCAAGCGGCTGGAGCAACTGGCCGCCGATATCGTGCGCGAAGAGCAGATGGTGCGCGAGAATGCCGATATCCTGACGCGTCTTGACGAAGAGGAGCGCGCGCTCAATTCCGACAACGACGCTGCGGGCGACCGCGATATCGAGGCGCGCGCCGCATTCGAGGCCGCCGACGTCAAGCTGCGGGAAAGCGAAGCGGCTCTTGCCCGCGTGACGGCGGAGCGCGCAGAAGCAGCCGCCGAGCGCGCGCAGATCGAGCGTTCGCTGCGGGAGGCGGCCGAGCGGCGCGACCGGCTGGCGAACCAGATGCAGGATGTCGAGCGTGAGATCGCCGCCATCGCCGCGCAGATTTCGGGTCTCGCCGATCCGGCGGAAAAGCGCCTGGCCGTCGAGGCGGCGGAGGAGGCGGTCGCAGCCGCCGAGGAGGCGGCGCTCGCCGCCGAAGAGCATGTCGAAGGGGCCCGCGCAGATGAAGCCGCCTTGCGCCAGCCACTGGCCGAGGCGCGCAGCGAGCTGAACCGGATCGAAACCGAGGCCCGCACGCTCGCAAAGATCATCAATGCCGATGCCTCCGACCTGTTTCCGGCCGTCGTCGAAGAGGTCAGGGTCGAGAAGGGCTTCGAGACGGCGCTTGGCGCGGCGCTCGGCGAGGATCTCGACGCGCCGACCGATGCGGGCGCGCCGGTCTTCTGGGCTGGAACCGGAGATGTATCAAGTGATCCCGCCTTGCCGGAAGGGGTACAGGCGCTGACCGATCTCGTAAGTGCGCCGCGCGAGCTCGCCCGGCGGCTGGCGCAGATCGGCGTCATCGAAGATGCGGATGGCCCGCGTCTGCAAAAGCTTTTGAAGCCTGGTCAGCGGCTGGTCAGCCGCACCGGGGCGTTTTGGCGCTGGGACGGCTATACGGCCAGCGCCGACGCACCGACGCCCGCCGCGCAGCGCCTTGCCCAGAAAAACCGGCTGGCCGAGCTCGAACTGGAGGCGGTCGAGGCGAAGAAGCACCTTGAGGTCGCCGAAGGGGCGGTGGCGCGGGGCGAGGCTGCGGTGCGTGAGGCGGTGGAGCGCGAGCGCATGGCGCGCGACCACTGGCGGGCGACGCAGCGCGCGCTGGACGAGGCGCGCGAGGCCCTGGCCGCGGCCGAGCGTGCGGCGGGCCAGCTCTCCAGTCGCCGCGCCGCGCTCGACGAGGCGAGAGCCCGCATCGCCGATAGTCTTGAGGAGACGCAAATCCAGTTTGCCGAGGCGGAGGACCATCTGGCTTCCATGCCGGATATCGATGAGGTCAGCGCCCGCCTTGCCGCGCTGACAGCCGAGGTCATGGCCGATCGCGCCGCGCTGGCTGAGGCGAGGGCGGCCTATGAAGGATTGCGCCGCGAGGCGGAGGCGCGCTTCAGGCGTCTGGAGGCGATCGGCAGCGAGCGCAGGAGCTGGATCGCCCGCGCCCAGAATGCCGACCGGCAGATCGAGGCGCTTGCCGAGCGCAGGGCCGAGACGGCGGCCGAGGCCGAGGGCCTGGCCGATGCGCCAGACGAAATCGAAGAGCGCCGCCGCGTGCTTCTGACGCAGCTCACCCAGGCCGAAGCGCTGCGCCGGGAGGCCGCCGACAAGCTGGCCGAGGCGGAAGCGAAACAAGCTGAGCTCGACAGGCTCGCCACCCAGGCCATTCAGGACCTTGCCGCCTCGCGCGAGGCGAGGGCACGCGCCGAGGAGCGGGGTGCCGCCGCGCAGGAAAGGCGGCAGGATGCGGAGCGGCGCATCCACGAGGCCCTGAATTGCCAGCCGCATGAGGCGATGCGCATGACCGGCCTTGGCCCCGACGATCCGCTGCCCGATGTGGAGGAGGTCGAACGGAGGCTCGAAAGGCTGAAGATCGAGCGCGAGCGCCTCGGCGCGGTGAACCTGCGCGCCGACGAGGAACAGCGGGAATTGGCCGAACGCCTGGAGGCGATCGTAGCCGAGCGCGAGGACGTGATCGAGGCAATCAAGAAGCTGCGCCAGGCGATCCAGAACCTGAACCGCGAGGGACGCGAGCGCCTGCTTGCCGCCTTCGACGTGGTCAACGCGCAGTTCCGGCGGCTCTTCACCCATCTTTTCGGCGGCGGCACGGCCGAGTTGCAGCTGATCGAATCCGACGATCCGCTCGATGCCGGGCTTGAAATCCTCGCCCGCCCGCCCGGCAAGAAGCCGCAGACGATGACGCTGCTTTCCGGCGGCGAGCAGGCGCTGACGGCGATGGCGCTGATCTTCGCGGTGTTTCTCACCAACCCCGCGCCGATCTGCGTGCTGGACGAGGTGGACGCCCCGCTTGACGACCACAATGTAGAGCGCTTCTGCAATCTGATGGACGAGATGGCGGCTTCGACCGAGACGCGCTTCGTCGTCATCACCCATAACCCGATCACTATGGCCCGCATGAACCGCCTCTTCGGCGTCACCATGGCCGAGCAGGGTGTCTCGCAGCTCGTCTCCGTCGATTTGCAGATGGCCGAGCGGCTGCTCGAGGCGAGTTGATCCCGCCGGGTTCGCGATCGGACTGGGCATGCGCCCTTCATGAACTTAACGGGAGACGCGGAATGGCTGCTCAATCCAGATCGGTCAGTGTCATAAGAACGGTCGTCGAAACCCTGCGTCCGCAGTTTGACATCGCATTGTGGGATGGCACCCGCATCGGGACATTCGGCGGCCCATGTCTCGTGATCAAGGACCCGACCATCGTCCGGCAGCTTATGCTCAGGCCGAATTACGACTCGCTGATCGATATATGGACGTCAGGCCGCATCGACATCGAAAACGGCACGATCCTCGACCTCGCCGGGGCGAAGATCGACGGGAGCCTGAAGGAGAGGCTGAAGGAACTGCCGAAATGGAGGCTGTTGAAAGACCTTCCGGCCCTGTTATTCGCCGGAAAGCCTGCCGATGGCGCTGTCATGGAGGGAAAAACCCCGTTTGTCAGCGGATCGAGCAAGGAAGCGATCACGCATCACTACGATGTGTCCAATGAATTCTATCAGCTCTTTCTCGACAGGCGCATGGTTTACACCTGTGGCTACTTCACCGACTGGGCCAACGATATCGACCGGGCGCAGGAGGACAAGCTGGAACTGATCTGCCGCAAGCTGCGCCTCAAGCCCGGCGACCGGCTTCTGGATATCGGTTGCGGCTGGGGCGCGATGCTCATCTATGCGACGCAGAAATATGGCGTCATCGGAACCGGCGTTTCCCTGTCGGAAGCACAGACTGCGCTCGCGCGCGAAAGGATAAAGGCGGCCGGTCTGGAAGACCGGATCACCATCCATGTCAAATCCTATGCCGATCTTGACGGCGAATTCGACAAGATATCGTCGATCGGCATGTTCGAACATGTCGGCATTGCCCATTACGACGAATATTTCAGCGCGGTAAACCGCCTTCTGCGCCCCGGCGGGCTGTACATGCACCACGCGATCACCCGCCGGATGAAGCGCAGCAAGAAGGCTTTTCGCCGCAAGAGCGCCGAGCATCTTGCACTGGTGAAATATATTTTCCCCGGCGGCGAACTCGATCATCTCGGCATGACGGTGGAGAATCTCGAAGGCCATGGTTTCGAGGTTCACGATGTGGAGAACCTGCGCGAGCATTACGGGCGGACATGCCGTCTGTGGTGCGAGCGGCTTCATGCCGGTTTTGACGCGGCGGTTGCGGAAATCGGCTATGCGAAGGCGCGCCTCTGGCTGCTCTATCTGGCAGGTTGCGCGCTGGCGTTCGAGCGGGGAACCGTCCAGATCAACCAGACGCTGGCCTCCAAGCGCCGGCGCGGTATTTCAGCCGTGCCGCAGACGCGCAGCGACATTTATGCCGGTTTCGCCTGAGCAGGCCGAAGCCATTCACTGCGAGCGCCCACAACCATTATTTCGACCGAAACGCGCTTCGCGCGTTACCTGTCGCTCCACACTGCAAGTTCGTTGCCTGCGGGGTCGGTGAAATGGAAGCGGCGGCCGCCGGGGAAGGAGAAGATCGGCTTGACGATCGTGCCGCCGGCCTTTTCCACCGCGTCGAGCGTTTCCTCCAGATTTTCGGAATAGAGGACCGGCAGCGGCTTTGCCGCCTTCTCCGCCGCATCGGCCTGAAAACCGCCATCCAGCCCCTCATCGAAAGCGGAATAGGTCGGGCCGTAATCGGTGAAAGACCAGGAAAACGCCGCGCTGTAGAAATTCTTGACCTTGTCCAGCGTTCCGCCGCCGGCCGGCAATTCGAGATAATCCAGCTTGCCCGTTACACGCATGACATTCACTCCAATTTGTTCCTGTTACGTTCTATTTCCGTAGCGAAAAATTTGCAAGAGGCAGTAAAGTGGCATTGCCGCTGCCTTCTCCCAAATAGGCCGGAATTCAAGGTGATAAAGTTTGATTACACCCCGATGCGAGGTGTTTTTGGCTCTAATCGATTTGATTATGCAGCGCAGCATTTTGTGATGGCACAGGCGACTTCCATCGCTTAAGCATCAATTCAGACAGGCGTGCTGAGGGAGGTCTCGATGGTGAAATGGGTCTATACTTTCGGCGACGGCAAGGCGGAAGGTTCCGCCGGCGACCGCAATCTGCTCGGTGGCAAAGGCGCCAATCTCGCAGAGATGGCGAGCCTTGGCCTGCCGGTCCCGCCCGGTTTTACCATTACCACCGAGGTCTGCAGCTACTATTACGACCATGACCGAACCTATCCGGCCGAGCTGGAGGCGGAGGTCAAAAAGGCGCTCGCCCACATCGCGGCGCTGACTGGCCGCACCTTTGGCGATCCGGCCAAGCCGCTTCTCGTCTCCGTGCGCTCCGGCGCGCGCGCCTCCATGCCCGGCATGATGGACACCGTGCTCAATTTGGGCCTCAATGACGAGACGGTGCAGGCAATCGCGCGGGAATCGGGCGACGAGCGCTTTGCCTATGACAGCTATCGCCGCTTCATCCAGATGTATTCCGATGTCGTGCTTGGCGTCGACCACGCCTTTTTCGAGGAAATATTGGAGGATACCAAGGCCAATCTCGGCCATGAGGTCGACACGGCCTTGACCGCCGACGACTGGAAGAGCGTCATCGCGCTCTATAAGGCCAAGGTCGAGGAAGAGCTTGGCGAGCCGTTTCCGCAAGCGCCCGAAAAGCAGCTATGGGGCGCCATTGGCGCCGTCTTTTCCAGCTGGATGAACGCCCGCGCCATCACCTATCGGCGTCTGCACAACATTCCAGCCGGCTGGGGCACGGCGGTCAGCGTCCAAGCCATGGTCTTCGGCAATATGGGCGAGACTTCGGCGACAGGCGTCGCCTTCACCCGCAATCCCTCCACGGGCGAAAAGAAGCTTTATGGCGAATTCCTCGTCAATGCGCAGGGCGAGGACGTGGTTGCCGGCATCCGCACACCGCAGAACATCACCGAGGAAGCGCGCATCGCCGCTGGTTCCGACAAGCCTTCGCTTGAAAAGGTCATGCCAGATGCTTTCGCAGAGTTCCTGAAGATCGCCGATACGCTCGAAAAGCACTACTGCGACATGCAGGACCTCGAATTCACCATCGAGCGTGGCAAATTGTGGATGCTGCAGACCCGTTCGGGCAAGCGGACTGCCAAGGCCGCACTGAAGATCGCGGTGGAAATGGCCGAGGAAGGGTTGATCAGTCAGGAGGAGGCGGTGCTGCGCATCGACCCGGCTTCGCTCGATCAGCTTCTGCATCCCACCATCGACCCGAAGGCCGAGCGCAATATCATCGGTAGCGGCCTTCCCGCCTCTCCGGGCGCGGCCACGGGCGAGATCGTGTTTTCATCGGAGGAGGCCGAAACGGCGAGAGCCGAAGGCCGCAAGGTTATCCTGGTGCGCGTAGAGACGAGCCCGGAGGATATCCACGGCATGCACGCCGCCGAAGGCATTCTCACCACCCGTGGCGGCATGACCAGCCACGCGGCGGTCGTCGCCCGCGGCATGGGCAAGCCCTGCGTTTCGGGCGCAGGCGGCCTGCGCGTCGATTATCGCAACGAAACCATGCTGGCGGCGGGCCTCACACTGAAAAAGGGCGATGTCGTCACCGTCGACGGCGGTACAGGCCAGGTGCTCAAGGGCAAGGTGCCGATGCTCCAGCCCGAGCTTTCCGGCGATTTCGGCCGCATCATGGAATGGGCCGACAAGACGCGGCGCATGAAGGTGCGCACCAACGCCGAAACCCTGGCGGATGCCCGCATGGCGCATTCCTTCGGCGCCGAGGGCATCGGCCTTTGCCGTACCGAGCATATGTTCTTCGAGGGCGAGCGCATCGTCGCCATGCGCGAGATGATCCTCGCCGATACCGAGGAGGGCAGGAAGACGGCGCTCGCCAAGCTGCTCCCGATGCAGCGCTCCGATTTCATCGAGCTCTTCGAGATCATGAAGGGGCTTCCGGTCACCATCCGTCTTCTCGATCCGCCGCTGCACGAATTCCTGCCCAAGACGGAAGAGGAAATCGCGGAAGTGGCAAGCGCCATGGGCGTCGAAGCCGACAGGCTGCGTGAGCGGACCGAGGCCCTGCACGAGTTCAACCCGATGCTGGGCCATCGCGGCTGCCGGCTGGCGGTCTCCTATCCCGAGATCGCCGAGATGCAGGCGCGCGCCATCTTCGAGGCGGCGGTGGAGGCGGGCCGTAACACCGGTGCGCCGGTGGTGCCGGAGGTCATGGTGCCGCTCGTCGGCCTCAAGGAGGAGCTCGATTTCGTCAAGGCGCGCATCGATGCGGTAGCCGCCGAGATCATCAGGGAATCCGGCGTCGAAATCGATTATCTCGTCGGCACGATGATCGAGCTGCCGCGCGCCGCCATCCGCGCCCATGAGATCGCGGAAACGGCGGAGTTCTTCTCCTTCGGCACCAACGATCTGACACAGACCACCTTCGGCATCTCGCGGGATGATGCCGCATCCTTCCTCGCGGTCTATCAGCGCAAGGGCATCATCGAGCGCGACCCCTTCGTCTCGCTCGATCTCGATGGCGTCGGCGAACTGGTGAAGCTCGCCACCGAGCGGGGCCGCAGCGCGCGCCCTGGCATCAAGCTCGGCATTTGCGGCGAGCATGGCGGTGATCCAACGTCCATCGGCTTCTGCGAGGAGACGGGTCTCGATTATGTCTCCTGCTCGCCTTTCCGCGTGCCGATCGCCCGGCTGGCGGCAGCCCAGGCCGCGATCCGCAAGGCGCGCGCCAATCCGGCAAAAGCGGCAAAAGCCGTTGCGGCTGGCGTGGCATAGAGGGGCGCGTTTTAAACGGGTCCGTTGGCGCTTCTATTTGTTGAAGTGTTTTTGGGCATGATGCCGAAAGCTGTCAGGCGGTTTCCCATTTGGACCGTTCCGGAATGGATCCTCGGGTCAAGCCCGAGGATGACGGACTGAGAGGCTTGCGCCTGATCCAACGTTGACGATTGGCGGAAAACCTCCCTGCAATCGTCATCCTCGGGCTTGACCCGAGGATCCATGCCTGAACATCGCCACTCACCAGCGGTCGGACATTAAGGTCATCGCAGCACCGCCTTCCCTTGTAGGAAAAGGGGATATTTCAAAAATACCCCACACTTTCAGCAATTTATAACGCTTTGTTTTCCAAGAAAGTAAAGAAGGTTGCAGAGCCCGGCCGATTTTCAACCGCCGCCATAATTCGGCTTTGATGCTCGATCTATCTTCCGGCGTCGAAACCATTCCTGAAAGCCGTATCCGTGCGTTTTTCCCTTTCTGCTCATGCACTTGCGCTTCTCCTCGCGGGCAGTGCCGTCGCCCATGCGGGCAATATCGTCGAGCCGGGGCTGCGCATTGCCGATGGCGGTGCGGCGGGACCGCAGGTGGCGCTGACGCTCGATGCCTGCATGGGGCAGACCGACAGGCGCATCCTCGATGTGCTCATTGAGAACAGGATACCCGCGACCATTTTCATCACCGGCCGGTGGACGAAGCACAATGCCGAGGCCCTTAGCGTCATGAAGGCGCATCCAGACCTGTTCGAGCTCGAAAATCACGGGCTGAACCATGTGCCGGCGATCGACAGCCTGCCTACCATGTACGGCATCAGGACGGCGGGCAGCCCGCAGGCGATCCGGGCGGAAGTGGAGGGCGGGGTCGATTCCCTGCGCGTGGCGGCCGGCGTCACGCCGCACTGGTATCGTGACGCGACCGCGCGCTATTCGCTCGATGCGGTCGGCCAGATCGAGAAAATGGGCTACAAGATCGCCGGCTATTCGCTGAATGCCGATCAGGGCGCCACGCTTCTGGCGCCGATGGTGGAAAAGCGCATCGCCGCCGCCCGGGACGGCGACGTCATCATCGCCCATATCAACCAGCCCACCCGCTCGGCGGGCGAGGGCGTGGTCAAGGGCATTCTGGCGCTGAAAGCGAAAGGCATGCGCTTTGTCCGCCTGAACGACGTCCAGTCCTCACAGACGCTCGATCCGGTTCAGATGGCAAAGCCGGCCAAACCGCGCCATGTCGCCACAGCCGCCCAGCCCAAGCCGCGAACCCGCTACTGAGCATTTCAGCGTTTAACAGAAGCACCGCTTCTATGCTCCGGCGACAGGCATCGAGGTGATGCGACCTTGGGCGATGAGGGCAAAACATCCAAATTGCGTCATACTCGGGCCCCGACCCGAGTATCCATACCGGACCGTCGAAATCAAATCCATCGTCTGATATGCGGGCGCTGCATGGCCGTTCCGGAATGAATTATCGGATCAAGTCCGATGACGACGTCAGTGGGGCGTGCCCGCCTCCCCACCGCGTCGGCTGTGCGGAACGGCCTGAAGGTCGAGCGTTTCCATCAAAACAGGAAACGCATTAAAGCATCTCAAATCGGATCGTTGCCGAGCTTGCGCATCACGGCGGCGTAATTGCGTCCCAGGCTTTCGAACAGTGCATTCTCGCCTTCGAGCGGCGCGAGCGACAGGGTGATGCCGTCATTGAGCAGCGTCACGAAGATGATCTGATCGTAAGGGTTGCCTGCAATGGCGATCGCGCCGACCCGCTGCGCCCGGCTCGTGTCGAGCGCCGGCATGTTGAACAGAACTTCGCCGCCGACGAGCTTAGCCGCCTTGGCGAGCGCGCCCTCGAAACCATCGGTCAATACATCCTGGGCACCGAGCGCGAATTCAACTTCGACGGCCTCGAGCGTGGCCGTATTTTCAATCGGTGGCTTTTCCGGCGCAAGGCCGGATACTGGGGCTCGATTCATGTCACATACTCCTGACCGAATCCATGGTGCCCCCATATACATCATGCCTCTTGCAATGCATTGTCGCAATGACGCTTTTTGGATGAACCATGACATTTGACTCACGTAGGAAACAAAGCGTTTTTGCGATGGCCAAGCCTGGCCGCTTTGACCGGAAAAGCGCGGATGGATAAAAGCAGTGCAATGATTGCCAGAAGAGGGGCGGCCCCGGGGGTGACGAAGCGGTGAGGAAACTGCGTTATGAAAGGCGCAAATCGCGTTCCGCCATCTGGTCGTTCCGGCTGGCGGTCTTCTCCGTCATCCTCTTGCTGTTCTCCGCCCTGGGTCATCGTTTCCAGGCCATCGAGACACCGGATTTCCTGATTCTCGCCACCCTGGTCGCGGTTCTGGCGCTTCTTGCGCTGATGCTTGCCGCCAAGGGCTTCGCTGATCTCTGGCGCAATGGCGACAAGGGCGGCGCTCGCTCGCTCTGGGGATCGGTGCTCGCGCTCGCAGTGCTCGCGCCTTTTGCCTTGGCGGGATATCTCGCCTACGTCACGCCGCCTCTTTACGATATTTCCACCGATCTCACGATGCCACCGCAGTTCTTTCGCGCCATTCACCAGCGCAAGGTCGGGATGAACCGGATAAACGACGACGCCTCCCAGCGTGCCGCCATGCAGATGGTCGCTTATCCGCAGGTGACGGGGCGGCGCTATGAGGGATCGCCCGATCGCATCCTCGAGGCGGTTATGGCCGTCATCGAGGCGCAAGGCTGGACCCCGACCGGCCGCTTCGGCATGCCGGGCGAGCAGGTCGAAACCGTCGTTGAGGCGGTCGCCCACAGCTTCCTGCTCGGCTTTGCCAGCGATATCGCCATCCGCCTTACCGATGAGGGCGAGACGACCTATGTCGATATGCGCTCCGTCTCGCGCTACGGCCCGCGAGACCTCGGCCTCAACGCCCGCTTCATCACCGATTTCATGAATGCGCTCGACCAGCAGGTCAATGGCGCCCCGCCGGAGGGGTGAGGCCGCTCACCCCGGCAAAAACACGCCATTCAGCGCTGGATTGCCGTCCGTCACCACCAGCCCGCGCGCGACAAGATCTTCGAGATGGGCGAGCACCGAGAGGCCGGCCGCGCCGTGGAGCCGCGGGTCGGTATCGCGATAGATCGCCTTCACCATATCGGGGATGGTGCGGTCGCCCTTGCGGATACGTTCCAGAACGGCGCGTTCGCGCATCCGGCGATGCGTGCGCAAGCCCCGTATGAAGGTCTTGGGATTCTTCACCGGCCCGCCATGGCCGGGAAGATAGATGCGATCGTCGCGTTCGAGGAGCTTTTCCAGCGAAGCCATGTAGTCCGCCATCGCACCATCGGGCGGCGCGACGATCGTCGTTGCCCAGGCCATCACGTGATCGGCGGAAAAGAGCACGCCGGTTCCCTCCAGTGCGAAGCCCGAGTGATTGGCGGTGTGGCCCGGCGTGTGGACGGCCCGCAGCGCCCAGCCGTCGCCCTCGATCACCGCGCCGTCGGTAATGGCGATATCAGGCGAAAAATCCGTGTCGGCGCTGGCATCGAGCGCGTTGATCTCGCCTAAGTGCAGCGGGCGGGCCGAGCGATGTGCGCCTTCGGCCACCACGACAGCGCCGAGCGTCTCCTTCAGCCTGGCGGCGAGGGGCGAATGGTCGCGATGCGTATGGCTGACCAAGATATGGCTGACCGGGCGTCCCGCAATGGCGCGCAGCAGGGCTTCGTAATGCGCCTCGTCCTCCGGCCCCGGATCGATGATCGCCAGCGTGTCGCGGCCGACGAGATAGGAATTGGTGCCGTGAAAGGTGAACGGACCCGGATTATTGACCGTGATTCGCTGGACGCCGGGCGCCACATCGATTGCATTTCCATGATCGGGAGCGAAGGAATCGTCGAAAACGAGCGCCATTAGGCCGGGAACTCTTCATTCTGTGGCAGGGTTCATATTGCCGGGTGGGCGTTTCCTTAATATACGGTAATGATCAACGGTAACAGCGCTCTGGAGAACGAGCCCATGATTCCTGCCCAAACCCGCACCGCAAACGCCTCATTGGCCGAACGTTTTCTCCCCGAGGGGCAGCTCGCGCGCGCCTTCTGGCTGGTCTCCCTGGCGCTGGTCGGCACCGCGCTCTTGACCATCTCCGCCAAGATCAAGGTCGATCTCGTCTATGTGAATGTGACGATGCAGACCTTCGCCCTCTTTGCCATCGCCGCGGCCTATGGCTCGCGTCTCGCCGTCGCTACTGTGGCGCTCTACCTCCTCGAAGGCGCGCTCGGCCTGCCGGTCTTCACCGGAACGCCCGAGAAGGGCATCGGCCTTGCCTATATGGTCGGTCCGACGGGCGGCTATCTCCTTGCCTATCTCGCCGCCGCCTGGGTCGTCGGCCGCGCCGCTGATCTGGGCTATGCCCGCAGCCCGTTCGCCCTCGGCGGCTTCATGCTGGTCGGCGAGGCGATCATCCTGGTCTTGGGCGCCCTGTGGATGTCCTATCTCTTCGGCCTGGAAAAGGGCTTGGCCTTCGGCTTCGGCATCTTCATCATCGGCGATCTCGTCAAGCTGGCGCTTGCCGCCTGCCTCATCCCGGCCCTTGGCTCGCTGTTCAAGCGCCGCTGAATTCTGTCAGAGACAGACAAAAGCCGGGCCTCGCGCCCGGCTTTTTTATTGACAAGAAGTCGTCCGCCCCGCTTCCCTCGCGATAGAATAATCCAGAGGGTTTCTTCATGCAGGCATCCTATCCCCGCGATCTTATCGGCTATGGCCGCCACACGCCCGATCCCCGCTGGCCTGATGGAGCCAGGATCGCCGTGCAGTTCGTCGTCAATTACGAGGAGGGCGGCGAGTGCTGCATTCTCGATGGCGATCCCGCGTCCGAAAGCCTGCTTTCGGAAATCGTCGGCGCGCAGCCCTGGCCGGGGCAACGCAATCTCAACATGGAATCGCTTTACGAATATGGCGCGCGCGCCGGCTTCTGGCGGCTCTGGCGCATCTTCACCCGGCGCAATCTGCCGGTGACGGTTTATGGCGTCACGCTCGCCATGGCCCGCAATCCGGAGGCCGTCGCGGCGATGAATGAGGCCGATTGGGAGATCGCCAGCCATGGCCTGCGCTGGCTTGAATACAAGGATTTCCCGGAAGAGGAGGAGCGCCGGCATATCCTTGAAGCCGTGCGGCTCCACACCGAGATCACCGGCTCGCGCCCGCTCGGCATCTATCAGGGCAAGCCTTCGGTCAACACGCTCAAGCTCGTCATGGAGGAGGGCGGCTTCCTCTATTCCGCCGATTCCTACGCGGATGAACTGCCCTATTGGGTGGAAGGGCCGAAGGGGCCGCACCTGATCGTTCCCTATACGCTCGACGCCAACGACATGCGTTTCGCCACGCCGCAGGGCTTCAATTCCGGCGACCAGTTCTTCGCCTATCTCAAGGACAGTTTTGACGTGCTCTACCGCGAGGGGGGAGAAGGCGCGCCGAAGATGATGTCGGTTGGCCTGCATTGCCGGTTGGTCGGGCGGCCGGGCCGCGCGGCGGCGCTCGAACGCTTTCTCGATTACGTGATGAACCATGACAAGGTCTGGGTGACGAGGCGCGTCGATATCGCCCGCCACTGGCACGAGAACCATGCCCCGGCGGAGCCCACGTCGTGAAGGTGGAAAGTCTTGAAGTACGTCCGCTGACCAAAGAAGCCTTCGCGTCCTTCGGCGAGGTGATCGAGACCGAGGGCGCTGAAATGCGCCTCATCAACAACGGCACCACCGAGCGTTTCCACAATCTCGCCCATGTCGAGGCGACGGGCGGGGCCGCGCGCGTGCTGGTCAATATCTTCCGCGGACAAGCCTTCGCGCCGCCGATCGATATCGCGATGCTGGAGCGCCATCCGCTCGGCTCCCAGGCCTTCATGCCGCTGGAGCGGCGGCCTTTTCTGGTTGTGGTGGCGGAGGATGAGGGCGGGCGCCCCGGCTGGCCGCAGGCATTCCTCGCCCAGGGCCATCAGGGCGTGAACTACCGCCGCAACGTCTGGCATCACCCGCTGCTGGCCTTGCATGCCTCTTCCGAGTTTCTGGTGGTCGACCGTGGGGGAGAGGGCAACAATCTCGAAGAGTTTTTCTTCGAGGGCGTTGTCTACAGGATTGAGGCGCTAAATCATTGACTCATTGGGGTTAATTTCAACCCACCGCCTTCTCGTCGTGCCTTTCCCTCGTCATCCTCGGGCTTGACCCGAGGATCCACGGCAAGAAGGCAGATACGTAATGCCTCGCTGGATGCGGTCGAGTGTGCGTGAACGTTGCCGCGGGTCAAGCCCGGGGATGACGAGATAGGGGGTGGACGGGACGACGGAGAACCCGACGAAATACCGTCTTTCCGCTCATCGCTCTTGACGGCTCGCTCCCGCCGTCGGAAGCTGAATTCCATGGCAAATTCGATCCGATTTTTTCTGAATGGTCAAAAACAGGATGTCACCGTCCGCCCCGATACCACCGTTCTCGAATGGTTGCGCTTGGGGCCACGGCTGACCGGCACCAAGGAAGGCTGCGCCGAGGGCGACTGCGGCGCTTGTTCGGTGCTGCTGGGTGACGTCTCGAACGGCGAAATCCGCTATCACGCCGCCAATAGCTGCATCATGACCATGGGGCAGATCGACGGCCGCGCGCTGGTGACGGTCGAGGGGTTGAAGGGCGAAACGCTGCACCCGATCCAGGCGGCGATGGCCGAGAACGGCTCCTCGCAGTGCGGCTTCTGTACGCCGGGCATCGTGATTTCCCTTGCAGGATTGGCGGCAAGTGGTGGCCAAGCCGACGATCACGCCATCCACGATGCGCTGGCCGGCAATCTCTGCCGCTGCACGGGATATCGGCCGATTGTCGAGGCGGCGCGCAAGGTAATGGGCGAGGGCGGCGCTTCCATACCGGGCCCCGCCGTCGCGGCCTTCGCGGAGGTGGAGCCGGCGCAGCAGATTGCGGCCTCGGGCGCGATGTTCCACCAGCCCCGGACGCTGGATGACCTCCTGCAGCTTCGCCATGAAAAACCTCGCGCCGTGTTGCTCGCCGGCGGCACCGATCTCGGCGTGGCGCTTGCCGATTTCCACGGCGATTGGGGCGAGGTGATCTCCACCGCCCATGTCCGCGAACTGCGCGATATCGGGGAGACGCCGACGCATTTGAGCTTCGGCGCAGCGGTGACGTGGGAGGAGGTGCTGGCGCATGTCGCCCCGCTCTATCCCTCCTTCGCCACCCTCATCCGCCGTTTCGGCTCGACGCAGATCCGTTCCATGGGCACGATCGGCGGCAATATCGGCACGGCGAGCCCCATTGGCGATGGCCCGCCGGCGCTGATCGCCCTTGGCGTGGAAATCGAGCTTGCTTCACTGGACGGCACGCGGGCCATGCCGCTCGAGGATTTCTTCCTCGATTATCGCAAGACCGAATTGAAACCGGACGAGGTGATCGCGTCGCTCCGCATCCCCAAGCCCGCCGCGGGGCAGGATTTCCGCGTCTACAAGATTTCCAAGCGCTACGACCAGGATATCTCGACCGTCTGCGGCGCATTCTCGGTCGTGCGCGAGGATGGCATCGTTAGATCCGCCCGCATCGCCTTCGGCGGCATGGCCGCCATTCCGAAGCGGGTGCGGGAGGCCGAGGCCGCGCTCGTCGGCAGACCAATCAATGAGGAAACCACGCGCGCCTCCGCCGCCGCCATCCGCGATGCCCTTTCGCCCCTGAGCGACTGGCGTGGCAGCGCGGAATATCGCAGCCAGGTCGCGGCCAATCTCGCCGAGCGGTTCCGCCGCGATCTGGCTGGTGAGGTGGTGGAGGTGATGGCGCTATGAACATCGATGTTCCAACCCCTGAGGCCAAGACCGTCCAGCGCAGCATCGTCGGGCACGGCATCGCGCATGATTCCGCCGCGCGCCATGTCGCGGGCGAGGCTGTCTATATCGATGATATGCCGGAGCTGCCAGGCACGCTGCATGCCGCCTTCGTGCTGTCGCCTGTTGCTCACGGCAGATTGAAGGGCATCGATGCGAGCGCCGCGCTGGCGCTACCGAGCGTCGCCGGCGTCTGGTCGGCCGGGGATGTGCCGGGGGTGAATGACGTCGGCCCGGTCATTCCGGGCGAGCCGCTTTTTGCCGAGGAACTCATCGATCATGAAGGACGAGTGATCGCCGTCGTCGCCGCTGAAGATTTCGAGACCGCCTACCGCGCGGCCCGGCTGGTCAAGCTCGACATAGAGGAGCTTCCGCCCGTCCTCGATGTCGAGGAGGCGCACGGCGCGAAAAGTTATGTCCTGCCGTCGCAGACCGTCAGCGAAGGCGATGCGGCGGGCGCGATTGCCGGTGCTCGCCATGTCTTCTCCGGCAAGCTTCGCATGGGCGGACAGGATCATTTCTATCTCGAAACCCATATCGCCTACGCCATTCCGGGCGAGGGCGGCGACATGCTGGTTCATTCCTCAACCCAGCACCCGACCGAGGTGCAGCACCATGTGGCGCGTCTCCTTGGGCTTCATGCCAATGCCGTGGAATGCCAGGTGCGGCGCATGGGCGGCGGCTTCGGCGGCAAGGAGAGCCAAGCGACGATCATCGCCGGCGCTGCCGCACTTGTCGCCGCCAAGACCGGCCGGCCCTGCAAGCTCCGGCTGAAGCGCCGTGACGACATGGCCGGAACCGGCAAGCGCCACGATTACGTGGCCATGTGGAAAGCGGGAACGGATGATCAGGGCCGCATTCTCGGCCTCGAGGTGGAATATCTGGCGCGGGCGGGAAATTTGCCGGATCTGACGGGCGCGGTCATCACCCGCACGCTCACCCACACCGACAATTCCTATTTCATCCCCAATGCCCGTTTCGTCGGCCATGCCTGCAAGACCAATACGGTCTCCAACACCGCCTTCCGCGGCTTCGGCGGGCCGCAGGGCATCCTCACCATCGAGGCGATTGTCGATGCCATCGCGTGCCAGCTCGGCCGCGATCCGAACGAGGTGCGTCGCATCAACTATTATGGCGATGAGACCGGCGACATGACGCCCTATGGCCAGAAGGTCGAGGATAACCGGCTCATCGAGGTGACGGACGCCGTGCTCGCCTCCGCCTTCTGGCAGGAGCGCCGCCGGGAGATCGATGAGCATAATGCCGCTTCGCCGGTCATCCGGCGCGGGCTGGCCATGATGCCGGTCAAGTTCGGCATTTCATTCAATCTCACCTCGCTCAATCAGGCCGGCGCGCTGGTCCATGTCTATCTCGATGGCTCGATTTTCCTCAATCATGGCGGCACCGAGATGGGGCAGGGCCTCTTCGTCAAGGTGGCGCAGGTGGTGGCCGAGGTCTTCCAGGTCGATCTCGACATGGTGAAGATCTCCTCGACCGCCACCGGCAAGGTGCCGAACACCAGCGCCACCGCCGCCTCGACGGGATCGGACCTCAACGGCATGGCCGCCTTCAGGGCGGCAAGCGCCATCAAGGCGCGGATGGCGCAGGTGGCCGCGGAGCATTTCGATGTCGAGGAGGAGCAGATCGTCTTCCGCGAGGGCCGCGTCCATGCGGGCAATGAATCCATTTCCTTCGGCGAACTGGCGAAGATGGCCTGGGCGAAGCGCGTGCAGCTTTCCGAAGCCGCCCATTACGCCACGCCGAAGATCCATTGGGACGGCAAGACGATGAAGGGCCGGCCCTTCTTCTATTTCACCTATGGCGCGGCGGTGGCTGAGGTCGCGGTCGATACGCTCACCGGCGAGACGCGCTGCCTGCGCGCCGATATATTGCAGGATGTGGGCTCGCCGCTCAATCCGGCCATCGATCTCGGCCAGATCGAAGGCGCTTTCGTGCAAGGCATGGGCTGGCTCACCTGCGAGGAGCTCTGGTGGGATGGAAAGGGCAGGCTCAGGACGGTCGGCCCGTCGACCTACAAGATACCCGGATCGCGCGATGTGCCGCCGCAGTTCAATGTCCGCATTCTCGATGATCAGCCGAACCGCGAGGAGACGATCTTCCGTTCCAAGGCGATCGGCGAGCCGCCGCTGATGCTGGGCGTCTCGGTATGGCTTGCGATCCGCGACGCCATTGCCTCTATCGCCGGCAAGGGGGTGTCGCCGGAACTCGATGCGCCGGCCACGCCGGAGAATGTGCTGCGCGCCATCACCAAACTGAAGATATCAGATCATGACGCTTGATGAATTGAACGAGGCCCCGCGCGAGACCTTTGTCGCGGTACTCGGCGGCATTTTCGAGCATTCCCCCTGGGTTGCGGAGGCGGTTGCCGGCAATCGCCCTTTTCCAGGCGTCGAGGTGCTGCACGGTGCGATGGTGGAGGCGGTCAGCGCGGCGGGCCTTGAGAAGCAGCTTGCCCTCATCCGCGCTCATCCCGATCTCGCGGGCAAGGCCGCGCGGGCGGGCGCGCTCACCGCGGAATCGACCCGTGAGCAGAAAGGCGCGGGGCTTGACCGCCGGTCCGATGCCGAATTCGAGACGTTCCACCAGCTGAACGATGCCTATAAGGCGCGCTTCGGCTTTCCCTTCATTCTCGCCGTTCGCGGTTTCGATGGCCGCGCCCACGATGCGCGTTCCATCCTTGCATCTTTCCGCTCCCGGCTTGATAACTCCGAAGAAGCCGAAATCGGCGAAGCATTGCGCCAGATTGCCCGGATAGCGCGCCTGCGCCTCGACGATCTGATCTCTTGAGGGGAGAGGGAATGGGAAAGCTTTCCACACATGTGCTCGATACGGCCAATGGGCGTCCGGCGGCGGCCATGCGGCTGGAGCTCTACCGCGTTCGCGGTGGCGGCAAGACGGAACTCGTCAAGCGCGCCGTCACCAATCTCGACGGGCGCACCGATGAGCCGCTGCTGGCCGATGGGGAAATGGAAGCCGGGCAATATGAGTTGCAATTCCATTGCGCCGAATATTTCTCCGGCCAGGGGGCGGAGCTTTCCGATCCGCCATTTCTCGATCTCGTCCCGATCCGCTTCGCCATCGCCGACGCCGACGGCAATTACCACGTGCCGCTTCTGGTCAGCGCCTGGTCTTATTCGACCTACAGGGGGAGCTGACGTAGTCCGCACTTATCCCACACTTCGCGTCTTCTCCTAAGATTCCGGGCGGAACGAACGAGAAGGATCCGCCCCTTGGAAACCACCGCCAATCTGAAACTCCCCTATATCCTGCCCAGCCAGGCGCAGAAGCATGTGACCCATAACGAGGCGCTGCGGGCGCTGGATGCGCTGGTGCAGCTGAGCGTCGTCGGGCGCGATGCGACGGTGCCCCCTGATGATCCTCTGGAGGGCGAGCGCCACATCGTCGGAAGTCAGCCGCAAGAGGCCTGGAGCGGCCATCCGCGTGAGATCGCGGTTTTCCGGGATGGCGGCTGGGCCTTTTACACGCCCTTGCCGGGCTGGGTCGCCTTCATCCTTGCCGATAATTTTCTGGCGGTTTTTGACGGGATGGAGTGGGTTCCTCTTTCCACCGGTGCCGCCGGGGCGGCTGACAAGATCGGCGTCAACACCGCCGCCGACGAGAAGAACCGCCTGGCGGTCAAATCGGATGCCGTGCTCTTCAGCCATGACGACGTGACGCCGGGCAGCGGTGATATACACGCCACGCTCAACAAGGCGGCCGCGGGAAGGGATGCCGGTCTCGTCTTTCAGACCGGCTGGTCGACCCGCGCGCTCTCGGGGCTGTTCGGCGACGACGACTGGAAGGTGAAGGTGAGCCCGGACGGCGCCACCTTTTTCGACGGCATCGCGGTGGACAAGGATGACGGGACGGCGAAATTTCCTTCCGGTATTCGTGACCCCAACTCCGGCCAGCTTACGACATCCCTGATCCCCGCCGTGGTCAAGGATATCTGGCGTATCAATGTGGATACCCCTTCCGGCACGCCACGGACCTACACCATTGCCACGGTAAATGGTTCCGTCATCTTCCTGAGGGGTAACCATGCCGAGGGGATATTCTCAGCCGACATGCGCAATGTGAGCATGGTCCGCATCTGGAATATCAGCAAGTCGCCGGCCCAGTCGGCCTGGGTCAACTGGAACAATGCGGCCAACCAGATCAATGTGGCGAACGCGGCGGATATCGCAAGCTGGAGCGCGGGCGAGACGATCCGGCTTGGCGATCCAAACCCGACCGGCACCAATGTTCTGCAACTGATCGCCCTCGATATCAGCAATTATATGTATAACAATTACGGCAAGGTATGGCGCCAGCGCGGCCTGCTCTTCGCGAATAATGTTACGGGCGTGGGTGGCCCGGCCCGCATGAACTATTCCGGTAGCGGCGCAACCGGAACGGCCTTCGGTTCCGCGAGCAACACCGACGGATCCCTGCAGACCGCAATGTTGAGCGTCTTCACCACTGAAAAATCGCCGATCTCGAACTCCAACCTGCTTTTTGTCGCGGAGGGTATCACGGGAACCGCGACAGCGCTTGCCGCCACGAGACTGTGTCGCCTGGTCGGCATCTATGTCTGACTGACATCCGGAACGGCGGCAAGGGACGACCGGTCCGGACGGGCGGGGCAAATCGTGCAATGCGATAGCCCTGCTCGCTTTTCATGGTTCTCAATCGTGGCATTGCCCTGTGGATCACGGGGACAACCGCCCCGCTTATGCCGTTTTCGTCATCAATTCATATTTGAGCCGCAAATCCTTCTTGAGGGATTCATGCGTGCGAACGATATTGATTCAACTGAAGATTGTTACCTTTGATCGTTTTATCCATTATAACGACATGCTGGTGGCAGCGATTCCAGCGGGTCGAATCGGGGCTTGTATCGGCTCATTGAGATCCACTACGGGAATATGGTGAAGCGTGCCAAAAACGGAACCTGCGGCGAGCATGAAATTCGATCGTATCTGTGGGAAACTCTCGCTGCTTCCGCGGGTTTCCAAGCAACTGATTTTGGCTGCCGCCGATTTCGTCATCCTGCTTCTGAGCGCCTATCTCGCTTATGTCCTGCGGCTCGGTTTCGTTTTCACGCCGAACGGCGCGCAATGCCTTCTGATGCTGGCGGCCCCCGTGCTCGCTATTCCGGTTTTTCTGCGGTTCGGACTTTATCGGGCCATCATCCGTTATCTGCCGGAGCGGGCCATCTGGCCGATTTTCCAGGCGACGGCGATCGCCTCGCTGTTCTGGGTCATGCTCGTCTTTCTCACCGAGATGACGGGCGGGGAGGGCGTGCCCCGATCGGTGCCGCCGCTCTATTGGCTGTTAAGCACGATCCTCATCGCCTCGAGCCGCTTCGGCGCGAAATGGCTGCTGAGGCTCGGCCAGAGCGGCAGGACCTATAGCCATTCCGCCCTCATCGTGGGGGCGGGCGAGGCCGGCCGGCAGCTGGCGACGGCCCTGCGCAGCCACAGCGATACATTCGTGCTCGGTTTTGTCGACAAGGATCCGGCGCTCTACGGCATGGATATTGTGGGCTTGCGCGTTTATCCGCCCGAGCAGATCCAGAGGCTGATCGAAAACCATGGCATCACCGAAGTCGTCGTCTGCGATCCCACGCTCGACGGCGCGCAGCGCCGCCAGCTCATCGCGCAGCTCAGCAAGCTGCCGGTCAATACCCGTATTCTGCCGCCGATCGCCGATCTGACGCGCGGCAAATATCTGGTGAGCGCCCTGCGCAATATCGAGATCGATGACCTGCTCGGCCGGTCGCCCGTTCCGCCCGATGCCTCGCTCCTGCGCGGCATGGTGGAGGGCAAGGTCATCATGGTGACCGGCGCCGGAGGGTCGATCGGCAGCCAGCTCTGCCGCACGGTTGCCCACTGGTCGCCTGCGCGCATCGTTCTCTTTGAAATGAGCGAGTTCGCGCTCTATCAGATCGACCGCAAGCTTCGCGACGAGGCGGCGGGTTGCGAAATCGTGCCGGTCCTCGGATCCGTCCTCGACCAGGAACTCGTCGAGCGCACCATCCGCAAATATGGCGTCGATACCGTCTATCATTGCGCAGCCTACAAGCACGTACCCCTCGTGGAGGCCAACCCGTTCGAAGGTATCCGCAACAATGTCTTCGGCACCGCGGCTGTCGCCGCCGCCGTCCTGGCGACGCAGATCGAGCGCATGGTGCTGATCTCGTCCGACAAGGCGGTCCGGCCGACCAATGTCATGGGCGCCACCAAGCGCTGGGCCGAGTTCATCCTGCAATATTATAGCGGCATCGCTAGGGCGGGCGGCAAAAGCCAGTCCTTTTCTTCGGTGCGCTTCGGCAATGTCCTGGGCTCGAACGGCTCGGTCGTCCCGCTTTTTCAGGAGCAGATCGCCCGCGGCGGTCCCGTCACGCTCACCCATGCGGACATGACGCGCTATTTCATGTCGATCCGGGAAGCATCCGAACTGATCATCCAGTCGGGCGCCGTGTCGGAGAGCGGCGATACGGTTCTTCTGGAAATGGGCGAGCCCGTGAAGATCCGCGATCTTGCCGAAAACATGATCCTGCTTGCCGGGCTGACGGTCCGCAACGAGCAGAACCCCGATGGCGACATCGCGATCGAGATCGTCGGCATTCGCGGCGGGGAAAAATTGTACGAGGAGCTCTTCTACGATCCCTCGAGCGCGGAAGTCACGAAACATCCCAAGATCATGCGGGCGCGCCATGGCGGCCTCACCGTCCCCGACCTGCCGGCCGAGCTCGAAAGATTGCGCATCGCCGTCAATGCGCGCGACGAGGAGCGCACGCGGCGCATTCTCTTCGGCCTGATCGAGGCGGCAAGCGAGCCGCGCAAACTGTCCGCCTAACCGATAGCCGCTTTACAGAATGCCGCGGAAGCGCAAGAGCAGCGCCACCGTCGCGGCGAAACCCGTGACGGTGAAGACGGCCGTCTCTGCCGGGCTGGCAATACCCGCCACGCTCGCCGCGCATATGGCCAGCAGGATGTTGATCGCCGCAACACGGCCTATGATGCCGAGGACCGGCCAGCCGCTCCGTCTGGCGATCTGATAGCCGTGTTTCGAATGGGCGGCGAGAACGTTTTCGCCGGCAAGAAGCCGCATCACCAGCGTCGAGCCTGTCTCCAATAGATAATAGAGCGGCAAGAGCAAACCGGCGAGAAGCGCCGCCTCCCGCGCCACCATCAGGAACACGACGCCCGAGAGAAGGCCGAGCGGCAGGCTGCCGGAATCGCCGAGAAATATCCGGGCGGGCGGCGTGTTGAAGAAGGCGAAGCCGAGAAGGGCGCCGCCTGTCGCCGCCGCGATCAAGCCGCTCTGCGGAGCGGTCATGCCGAGAAGGGCGAAGAGCGCCGCCGCCACGAGCGGAATGCCGATTCCCGTGACGGTCATCAGATCGAGCCCGTCCATGAAATTGGTCATGTTGATGAACGACAGAAGCGCAAAGACCATCAGCAGCGCCTCCAGCCATTGCGGCAGAAGGTTTGGCAGGAGCCGGAAATCCGGACCCAGCCCGTAGACGCAAAGGCCGGCTGCGATGATCTGGGCGCAGAGCCTCACGGCCACCGGCAGCGAATGTCGGTCGTCGAAAAAGCCCGTCAGCCAGAGAAGCGTCGCTGCGATCATCAATGACAGAAGAAGGCGCATATCGAGCCCCGCCGCCGGTCCGAAGACCAGGAGCGCGGCAAGCGCCGCCGGAATGACGGCGAGCCCGCCGATCTGCCGGGCCGAAACCGTATGGTTGGAACGCTCGTTCTTCACCGCCGCCAGAAAACCCGATGGCAGAACCCTCGCCAGAATCGTCAGAAGCATGGCTGCCGCTGCGGCGCTTGTCAGGAACGAGATGATCAGGAAAGACATCGGAGCTCAGGCTCTCGCAGCTTGTGGAATGTCGATTGGCCCTAGCATTGGCCGCATGAAACGGACAAGTCCAGAAGGGAGCGTTGTTCCAAGGGATGCGGCGCGGCCTTTTCCTCACGACTTTTGTAAAAACAAGCAATTATCGCCGTTTGCGGAATCAGGATCGCAGCCGCGCGCTAGCCTGTGGGAAACGGCTGCGGCGATCGCGGAACTGTCGAAGACCTCCATTGCGCAAGCCTTCGCGAGCGGTTATAAGGCCGCCCACCGCTATTATTTTTATGCATGTAACAGCGATGGGGCGTAGCCAAGCGGTAAGGCAACGGTTTTTGGTACCGTCATTCCCTGGTTCGAATCCAGGCGCCCCAGCCATCAATTCTTCAATTCAATCTGTTGGGAACATGAGCGATTTGAAATTTGGAACGAGTGGCCTGCGCGGACTTGTCACCGAACTCGGCGACAACGTTTGCGCGGCCTATACGCTCGCCTTTCTGAAGCATCTGCGGAACCGGCATGATGTGCCGGCGGATGGCCTTCTGCTTGTCGGCCATGATCTGCGTTTCTCAAGCCCGCGCATCGCAGCCGCCTGCATCGGCGCGGCGAAGGCCTTTGGCATGCGGGTGGAGAATTGTGGGCCGCTGCCGACGCCGGCCCTGGCGTTGCGCGCTTTGAGCCTGCGGGTTCCGGCGATCATGGTGACCGGCAGCCATATTCCCGCCGATCGAAACGGCCTCAAATTCTATCGTCCCGATGGCGAGATCGACAAGGCGGACGAGGCGGGAATCCTCTCGCTTCTCGATCTGGAAAAGCCTGCATCGTTGGCAGGTGGCGAAGCCGGGCTGTCGGGAGAAGCCCTGAGCCGCTATATCGAGCGCTGCGCCTCCCTGCTGCCGCCGGGAACGCTTGCCGGCAATAGGATCGGTGTTTATCAGCACAGCTCCGTCGCCCGCGACATCATGGTCGATATCCTGAAGGAAGCGGGCGCGGAGGCGATCGGCGTCGGGCGTTCCGATGTCTTCGTCCCCGTCGATACGGAAGCGCTTCGCCCCGAGGATATTGCCTTTGCCGAAAAGACCTGCCGCGAGATGAGACTGGACGCGCTGGTTTCGACCGATGGCGATGCCGACCGGCCCCTGATCGCCGATGAAAACGGCAATTTCCTGCGTGGCGATATGGTCGGGCTTCTGACCGCCCGCTTCCTCGATGCGGATGCTGTGGTGACACCGGTTACCTCCAACACCTCGATCGAGCATTGCGGCTTCTTCGATCACGTCTACCGCACCCGCGTCGGCTCGCCCTATGTTATCGAGGGCATGAACAGGGCGGGCAGCGATGGCCGCCGCTGCATCGTCGGCTTCGAGGCCAATGGCGGCGTACTGCTCGGCACCTCCGCGGCAGCCGGTGCGCGGCCGCTCGATGCGCTGCCGACGCGCGACGCCATGCTGCCGATCCTGAGCGTTCTCGGAATGGCGGCGAGGGAGGGGCTGTCACTGTCGAAGCTCGTCGAAGGGCTGCCGGCGCGATTTACCGCCAGCGGTCGCCTGGAGCACGTGCCGGCCGAGAAGAGCGCCGCTTTCCTGAAAAGCCTCGAGAATGCCGACGCCCTGCGAGGCTTCTTCGCCGATATCGGCTCGATAGAGGATGACGATCGTATCGATGGGACACGCGTTGTTTTGTCGGGCGGCGAGCTTGTGCATTATCGCGCATCGGGCAATGCGCCTGAATTGCGCTGCTATACGGAGGCCGCCTCGAAGAAGCGCGCCGCCGAATTGCTGGCATGGGGACTGGAGCGCGCGAGGCGCGCTTTAGAGCATGATCCCGAAAAGTTGTAGACTTTTCGGATGAGATCATGCGGCTAGAACAAATAGGTAGAGCGGTTCCTTCTGTTCAGTCAAAACAGGAACCGCATTGAGCGACAGGGAGCTCTCTCGATAATGAAGATCATACCGGCGATCATGAGCGGGGGGGCTGGCGCGCGCCTGTGGCCCGTTTCGCGGGAGACCCATCCCAAGCCCTTCATCCGGCTGGCCGATGGAAAGAGCCTGCTGCAGCATGCCTTTCTGCGTGCCGCGGCGCTGCCGGATGTCGTCGAGGTGCTGACCATCACCAATCGCGGGCTCTTCTTCAAGACCGAGGATGAGTATCGCGAGCTGCTGGATATACCGCGGCTCGGATGCACCTATCTTCTGGAACCGCTGGGGCGTGACACGGCGGCGGCGACGGCCATCGTCTCGCTGCATGTGCAGCAGGTCTATGGCGACGACGCGATCATCACGCTCTTTCCCGCCGATCACATGATCCGCGATCTCGAGGCCTTCCGCGCCGCGGCGGTGAAGGCCATCGCCCTGGCCGATGCCGGGCGGCTGGTGACTTTCGGCATCGCACCGCAATATCCGGAAACCGGCTACGGCTATATCGAGGCCGATGGCGAGGATGTGATCCGCTTTGTCGAGAAGCCCGATCTGGCGCGTGCAAAGGAATATGTCGCATCGGGACATTTCTATTGGAATTCGGGCATGTTCTGCTTTTCCGCCGGAACCATGACGAAGCTGATGGAAGAGCATTGCCCGGACATTCTGGAACAGAGCCGCAAGAGCCTCCTTGCCGCCAGGCAATCCCAGGTGGCGAGCGGCACCCGGGTCGATCTGGACGAGGAAAATTTCTCGCAGGTGCCGAAGAAATCGATCGATTATGCGGTGCTGGAAAAGGCCGCCAATGTCGCCGTTGTCGGTTGCGATATCGGCTGGAGCGATATCGGCTCGTGGAACGCCCTGGCCGATCTGACCGGGCCGGACGATCACGGCAACAGGATCAACGGCGATACGGTGCTTTACGAGGCGGAGAATTGCTATGTCCAGAGTTCCGATCGTCTGGTCGGCGCGGTCGGCGTGAAGGATCTGATCATCGTCGATTCGGCGGATGCGGTGCTGGTCGCGCACAAGGATCAGGCGCAGAACGTCAAGCGGCTCTTCTCGCAGCTCAAGGATACCGGTCACGAAGCGCATAGCCTGCACAGGACCGTGCACCGGCCTTGGGGCACCTATACGGTTCTGGAAGAGGGCGAGCGCTTCAAGATCAAGCGCATCGAGGTGAAGCCGGGCGCAAGCCTCAGCCTGCAGATGCATTATCACCGTTCCGAGCACTGGGTGGTCGTCAGCGGCACGGCGAAAGTGGTGAATGGCGATAACGAGCTCATCCTGGCGACCAACGAATCCACATATATTCCCTGTGGAAACAGACATCGCCTTGAAAATCCCGGAATCATGCCTCTTGTGATGATCGAGGTTCAGAGCGGCGATTATCTCGGGGAAGACGATATCGTGCGCTTCGAGGATGTTTACGGGCGCAAATGACCGCCGTCGCTTACGGCGATGGGGGTTGGCGGATTTGAGCGGGCGGTAAGCGCCCGATCTTGCAGAAGACAATGATTTTTGGAGACGGGAATTGACAAAAAAGGCGCTGGTAACGGGCATCACGGGGCAGGATGGTGCCTATCTCGCACAGTTGCTCCTCGAAAAGGGATATGAGGTGCACGGTCTCGCACGCCGTTCCAGCACGTCGGATGTCAATCTGACGCGCCTTGAATGGCTCGGGATCGACCGTGACGTCAGGATCGTCGACGGCGATCTGCTCGACCTTTCGGGGCTTATCCGGACGATGAAGGAAGTTGCCCCGGACGAGGTCTATAACCTGGCGGCGCAGTCCTTCGTGAAGTCCTCCTGGCAGCAGCCCATCCTGACGGGGCAGGTGACCGGCCTCGGCGTTGCCAACGTTCTGGAGGCGGTGCGGCTGGAAAAGCCCGACGCCCGCTTCTATCAGGCGTCGTCGTCGGAGATGTACGGCCTCATTCAGGAGCCCATGCAGACCGAGACGACCCCTTTCTACCCGCGTTCGCCCTACGCCGTGGCCAAGCTTTACGGCCATTGGCTGACGGTGAACTATCGTGAGAGCTTTGGCCTGCACGCATCGAGCGGTATCCTGTTCAATCACGAATCGCCCCTGCGCGGGATCGAGTTCGTCACCCGCAAGGTGACCGACGGTGTCGCCCGCATCAAGCTCGGCCTGGCGAAGGAGCTGCGTCTCGGCAATATCGATGCCAAGCGCGACTGGGGCCACTCGAAAGATTATGTCCGGGCCATGTGGCTGATGCTGCAGCAGGACGAGGCGGATGACTATGTGATCGCGACCGGGCGGACGACGACTGTGCGCGAGATGTGCAGGCTTGCATTCGAGCATGTCGGCCTCAATATCGACGACCATCTGGTGATCGATCCCGCGCTCTTCCGCCCCGCCGAAGTGGACGTGCTGCTCGGTAACCCACAGAAGGCCAAGGACAAGTTTGGCTGGGAGCCGAAGATCCCGCTTGAGGAGATGATCGTCGAGATGGTCGAAGCGGATCTGAAACGGCTGAAAAAATAAGCTCTGATGCCGGAACGCCCGGCAATGGTGTCTTGAATGGTGCTTGAAAACCGCATTCTCATAACCGGCGCGAACGGCTTTGTCGGAACCTGGCTGCAGCGTGAGCTGGCGTCGAGGGCGCCCGCCGGGGGATTGACCGTCTTCCCCCTCGGGCATGGAAGCACATCCGGCCGGCAGGTCGACATCACCGATTATCACGGGATCGCCGAGGTGATCCGGGAAACGCGGCCGACCGCGATCGTGCATCTGGCGGCGGTGGCGGCTCCCAACGATGCCCGCCGGGCCTATCGGCGGGCCTGGGACATCAATGTGACAGGCACGCTGAACGTTGCGCAGGCCGTGATGGAGAATGTGCCTCACGCCCGCTTCATCTTCACGGGGAGCGCCGACGCCTATGGAGAATCCTTCATCGAGGCGGAAGGAAAACCGGTCACGGAGAAGGCTGCCCTCAGGCCGCTGAGCGTCTATGGCGCGACCAAGGCGGCTGCCGATATTCTCATCGGTCAGCTGTCGAACGAAGGCCTGAAATCCGTCCGCTTCAGGCCGTTCAATCACACGGGGCCTGGGCAATCGGATGCCTTCGTGGTGCCGGCCTTCGCCCGGCAAATTGCCGAGATCTCCGCCGGCTTGAGGCCGCCGCTGATCGAAGTGGGCAATCTCGCCGCACAGCGCGATTTCATGGATGTGCGCGATGTGGTCCGCGCCTATGCGGATGCGGCCCTCGCCGATATGCCCGACGCTTTTGGCCGGGTCTTCAACCTGGCATCCGGCAAGCCCCGCCAGATACATGCCATCCTCGATGCGCTGGTCGAGATGTCCGGTCTGAAGATCGATATCCGCGTTGACCCGGCGCGCCTGCGCGGCAGCGAAGTGGCGATTGCGACCGGAGACGCCGGCGCAGCCCTGGATGTCTTCGGCTGGAAGCCGGAAATCGCCTTCGAGACCACCTTGACCGACGTGCTGGACGATTGGAAGCAACGCGTGGAGGCGGAGCAACGCGCGCAAGCGAGGCAACGCGCAGGGTCGGCTTAGAGCAGTCCATCACACAGAACATCTCCCACTCGTATTCGCGGAAGGCAATTGGCATGCTGCATAGCATATGGCGCTATCGCCATTTCATCCTGGCGTCGATCCGCGGCGATCTTCGCGGGCGTTTCGCGCGGTCGCGCCTCGGCGCATTCTGGTTCATCCTGCATCCGCTGGCGCAGGCGCTGATATTTTCGATCGTGCTGGCGGAGGTCATGCAGGCCCGCATGCCTGATATCGATAATCAGGCGGCCTATCCGATCTATCTCCTTTCCGGAATGGCGGCATGGGGCCTCTTCAGCGAAATCCTGAACAGGAGCATCGGGATATTCATCGAGCAGGCCTCCGCGATGAAGAAGATCTCGTTTCCGCGGCTCTGCCTGCCCGTCATCATCTGGGGCAGCGCGCTCATCAACCATGTGCTGCTGCTCGTGGCCATTGCCGTCATCTTTCTTTTCTTCGGCCATTTTCCGGGGCTTGCATGGTTCTATCTCATCCCCGGGATGCTGCTGATCTCCGTCATGGCCTTCGGAATAGGCGTGTTTCTCGGGGTTTTGAACGTTTTCGTGCGTGATGTCGCGCAATTCATGACCGTTTTCATGCAGCTCTGGTTCTGGTTCACCCCGATCGTCTATCTCAAATCGGTGGTTCCCGAGCAGTTCCGCCCCCTTATCCAGCTCAATCCGATGACGCCGCTGGTCAACCTTTACCAGGATGCGCTTCTCCTGAACCAGGCGCCGTCCTGGCTGAGCCTTTGGCCGGCGATCCTTGTCGGCGGCGTGGCGGTGGCGCTGTCCTTCGTGGTCTTCCGCCGTGCCAGCCCCGAACTCGTGGATGCGCTTTGATGTCCGTCGTTCTCGATGTCTCCCATATAAGCAAATGCTATGCCGCCTATCGCAGCAATCTGCAGCGATTCGCCAACTGGTTCGGCGCCTCGATCAAGCCTGAAAGCGAATTCTGGGCGAACCGGGACATTTCCTTTCAGGTAAGGCAGGGCGAGGCCCTGGCGCTGATCGGCCAGAACGGCGCGGGAAAGAGCACGCTTCTCAAGATCATCACCGGCACCGTTCGTCCGACATCGGGCTCCGTCGCCGTCGCGGGGCGCATCAGCGCGATCCTGGAACTCGGACTGGGCTTCAACCCGGAATTCACCGGCCGCCAGAATATCTATCAGGCGGGCGGGCTGATGGGTTTCTCTCAGGCCGAATTGACCGAGCTCATGCCGGCAATCGAGGATTTCGCCGAGATCGGCGAATTTTTCGACCAGCCGATAAGGGTCTATTCGAGCGGCATGCAGGCGCGTCTCGCATTCGCGCTCGCCACGGCGAAACGCCCCGATGTGCTCATCGTCGACGAGGTCCTGTCGGTCGGCGACAGCTATTTCCAGCACAAGAGCTTCGACAGGATCAGGCAGTTCAAGGAGGAGGGCACCTCCATCATCCTGGTCACCCACAGCCTGGGCGACGTGCGCGCGCTTTGCGACCGCGTCATCCTGCTCGACAAGGGAACCGTCATGAAGGACGGTGCGCCCGACGAGGTGGTGGATTATTATAACGCCATGATCGCCGATCGGGAAAACGCCAGGATGACGGTCGAGCAGAAGCGCAATCAGAACGGCTGGCTGCATACGCGGTCGGGAACCTTCGAGATCGTCATCGACAGCATAGTCCTCCTCGATGAAAAGACAGGAAACCCGGTAAACACCGCGCGCGTCGGCCAGAAGCTCCTGTTGAAGCTTGTCGCGCATTCAAACCAGAACGTCCCGCGGCTGGTCCTTGGCTATATGCTGCGGGACAGGACCGGTCACATCATCTGGGGTACGAATACTTGGCATACGAAGCAAATAATCGAAAACGTCGCCGCCGGTGAAAAGATAGAATACGGCCTGCCGTTCACCTGCACACTGGGGCCTGGGTCCTACTCATTCTCTCCGACACTGGTCAGTTCCGACACGCATCTGGAGAACAATTATGAATGGCAGGACAATGCACTTGTCTTTGACGTGGTGAATGTGGATGGGGAATTCTTCATTGGGAGCACCTGGCTCGATGCAAAATTCATGATTCAACGGAAAGCATGACCATGCTCATTTCATACGCGCAGAATTTTGAAGATGTCATTCTGTGGCGCGCGCTGAAGCATGTCGAAAACGGTTTTTATATCGACATCGGAGCGCAGGATCCCGTCGTCGATTCCGTCAGCCGCGGTTTCTACGAAAAAGGCTGGCGCGGCGTTCACGTCGAACCGACCGCAACCTATGCCGGAAAGCTGCGCGAGAACCGGCCAGACGAGCGGGTTCTTCAGGCGGCCATCGGCAAGGGTGGAGAAAAGCTCCGTTTTTTCGAAATACCGGAAACGGGCCTGAGCACCGGCGATCCCGAGATTGCGGAAGAGCATCGCGCCAGGGGATTCGAAATAGTCGAAACCGCAGTCCCGCTTATGCCGCTGTCCGCGGTTCTAGACGAGATCGGTGACCGCGAAGTCCATTGGCTGAAGATCGATGTCGAAGGAATGGAAAAATCCGTCATCGAAAGCTGGCTGCCTTCGAAGGGCCGGCCGTGGGTTGTCGTGGTGGAGAGTACCGTTCCCCTTGGCAAAGAAACCGTTGCTCAGGAATGGGAAGCGTTGATACTGAGCTTGGGTTATGAATTCGTATATTTTGACGGATTGAATCGGTTTTATGTTCATAGGGAAAGAGCTGAACTCAAAACCGTATTTGGACCAGGACCCAATGTTTTCGATGATTATCGACTGGCGCATGTGGTAAGCCATGTCGATCAAGAAAAAATAGAGACACATATCAACGAGCTCAAGCTGGAAGCTGAAAAGCTCGAAGAGGCGAAACTTGCCGCAGAGCAGAGAGAGCAGAAATGGTGGCGTTTGGCTGACCAGCTCGCGCGCAATCAAGAATCCGAGCGAGAGTTTCATCGATCGGAAATGCAGCTTCTGCAGGCGCGTGAGGAGGCATTAGAACAGCGCATAAACGATATTCTCTCCAGCCGTTCCTGGCGCCTTACCAAGCCATATCGAATGATCGGACGGATAATAGGGCGCGATGCTGAAGGAGGCGGTCTTGCCAGCGTGAAGCATTCAGTGGCGTTAAAAACCCTCGCATTTGTCAGAAAGCACCCCGCAACAAAAGCAGTCATATTTGGCGTACTGGAAAAAATTCCGGCCCTGGATATCAAGGTTCGCCGCTTTGCCTTGCACCATCCTCCCGGCGTTGCTGTCTCGACGGAGAATAGCGCGCTGGCGTGGCGTAGTCAGGAAGTTATCGACAGCAATTTCCGCTCACGGCGAAACGCGATATTTCTTAAAAGAATAAACGAGATATCTAGTGAGCTTGGTGTCAATACTGAAGAAGGCCGTGGACGTTAATGCGCATTGCAATTGATCTTCAATGTTGTCAATCTGGAAGCCGTCTTGGTGGTATTGGGCGCTATTCGCTTGATCTTGCGAAGGCGATGATCTCAATTTCCCCCGAGGATGATTTCTACATCATCCTGAATAATCAGCTTCCTGAGCATATTCAGGAAATCCGCAATTCCTTTAGAAATCTTCTTCCTCAATCCAATATCAAAGTATTTGACGTGCCTCGCGACTGTGCTTTCATGGACGGAAATCCAGCAAAGCAGGAAGCTGCGGAAATAATCAGGGAACAGTTTATAAATGAAATTTCCCCGGATATCTTGCATATCGGCAGTTTGATTGAAGGTGTGGATGTTCCAGTTGTGGGGTCTTTAAAAAGAATATCCACAAATATTCCGGTTGCTGTTACGCTTTATGACTTAATACCGCTTGCGAATCCAGAGAAGTATCTAGCGTATGATCTTGTGAAGAGGCATTATATGCAGAGATTGTCCTTCTTGGAGAAGGCAGATCTACTTTTGGCGATTTCAGAGTACTCAGCGGATGAAGGACGGCGACTGCTCAAGAAATTTTCGGGCGATATTGCGAATATCAGAGGAGGGATCGACCAAAAGTTTTGTGTTTTGAATGAAGGAATGTCAGTAGAATTATTAAATAAGTATAATATAAATCGCCCATTTTTGCTTTATACAGCCAGTTTTGACCATCGGAAAAATCAAGAAGGGTTGATACGCGCCTTTGCACAATTGCCCGCCGCCCTTCGGGAGAGTCATCAATTGGTGATTGTTGGAAACGGTTGGCCGGATGTTTATAATAGGCTCCATACGATAGGTCGCCAGGCTGGGCTTCAGGATAATTCAATCATCTTTACTGGACGTGTGCAGGATGAAGAACTTGTAGACCTCTACAGGAATTGCAAGTTATTTGTTTTTCCGTCGTTTTGGGAAGGGTTGGGCTTGCCCGTCATTGAGGCAATGGCGTGCGGAGCCCCCGTTATTGGATCCTATACAACGAGCCTGCCGGAATTTTTGGCTGATCCTGAAGCCGGATTTGATCCGAGTTCTTCCGCAGCGATTGCTGAGCGTATGGAACATTTTCTTTCCAATGAGAAGCGTCTGAACTGGTTGCGCGAGAAAGGCATTCAGCATGCGCGCGAATTCACCTGGGAGCGTAGCGCAGCAACTGCAATGGAGGCGCTTCGAAGGACTGCGGATAAGGCCAGAAAAACATTGGCGACTAAGGATAAGGATGAAGTAAGCAGCCTGCAGGAAAGTAGAGAAAAGATCGCTTATCTCAATCTTTCCGACAAGGATAAGAGAATTGCTGCCTTCTGCTTGGCTTCAAACGAGATCGAGACTGAACGGGGCTGGGTTCACGCAGATTCCCGGAAAGTAGGGTGGGTTACAACGTGGAATAAGCGATGCGGTGTAGCCTCCTACTCGAAAAATATCATTCAGCATGTGCAAAGCAGGCCGATTGTTTTTTGTCAGAAGGAAGGTGATCTGGAGTTCTCTAGGAAGGGCATTGATGTCTTGGACGTCCTGCCTACGTGGAATGAAGGAAAGGGGGATGATCTTCATGAACTGACGACCGCGATAAAATCGCGGCAAGTCGATGAGGTGATCATTCAGTTCAATTACGGTCTATTTAATTTCCAATATTTGGCCACCATGATGCAAGATCTGCTTGATTCAGGAATTGCTGTTTTCATAACAATGCATTCTACTACCGATCCGGTCGATAAAATGGATGGCTTCGAGTTGGCGGAGCTAGTGCCGGCTCTGCGCAAGGCCACCGGTATTTTCGTCCATACGGAAAAGGATATAAGGAATCTCGCTGACAGAGGTATTTGTCATAACGTCAAAATCCTCCCACAGGGAGTGCAAGCTACCGCTTACGGGTCTCGCACCGCAACCCGCGCTCCCAAAAGAATCATGGCATCCTACGGGTTCTTTCTCCCTGGTAAGGGTTTTCCTCAATTGATCGAAGCGACACACCTGCTCCTCACTTCTGGCGTGGATGTTCATTTGAAAATGGTTAACGCTGATTATAACGACACTGGTGGGGTATCCCGGGGGGAAATTGAGTTATGCAAAAGCAAAATACGTGAGTTAGGTATCGAAAAAAACATAACGATAATAGACGATTACCTTGAGGATGAGGATAGCATTCGCCATCTCCGTGAGGCGGATGTTGTGGTATTTCCCTATCAGAAAACGGGGGAGTCCTCGAGCGCGGCTGTCAGAACCGGTTTGTCATCTGGAGTCCCTGTGGCGGTCACGCCTTTGTCGGTATTCGATGATGTAGCTGATGTCGTTCATATTCTCCCAGGTACGAAACCCGAGGAATTGGCGGCTGGGATCAAAGAAGTATTCTCGTCTCTGAAGAGCAAGACGACCACGACCAGGCAGATAGCTGAACGCGCGGAAAGGTGGAGGGCTGCTCACAGTTTCTCGAATATAGCAGAATATTTAGAGAAACGGATGTTGGCTTTGAGTTTCGGCTCCCATGTTAGCTGACGTACCCGGCGAAGGGACATGCTGAATGAAAATCGGCATCGACGCCCGTAACCTTGTTCCTGAACTAACGGGTATCGGCCGTTATCTCTTCGAGATGTGCCGTCAGTTGGCTTTCGGCGGCAATGAGCTTTTTCTCTATCTCCCGGAGAAGCCTGTCTCTGCCTTGCCGCAATGGCCTGGAACCACGGTGCGGATCGGCAATTATCGGGGAGGCATCAGGCGCATGATCTGGGGGCAGACGGCGCTGCCGCGCCTGGCCATGAAGGACCGGGTCGATGTCTTCTGGGGGCCGGCGCATCGCCTGCCGCGCTTCCTCGATCGGCATATCCCGAGGGTGGTCACCATTCATGATCTCGTCTGGGTGCATGCCGCCGAAACCATGCGCCCGCGGACATGGGCCGCGGAGCGTCTCCTGATGAAGCCGGCCCTTGAAAGCGCGGACCGGATCGTTGCGGTCTCCGCCGCCACCGCCGATGCCTTGAAGACGCTTCTTCCCCACTGCGCCGGCAAGGTCCGTGTCGTCCATCCCGGCCTGAGCGCGATCGGGCAGGGGAGTTCGAAGGACGTGCTGGAGAAACACGGGATCACCGGTCCCTATATGCTTTTTGTCGGCACGCTCGAGCCGCGCAAGAACTTGCCGAACCTGCTTGAAGCCTATGCGCGCCTGCCCGGGCGGGTCCGGGAAGGCCTGGCTCTGGTGATCGCGGGCGGGCAGGGCTGGCGGCTCGGTGATCTGAGGCAACAGATCGCGCGGCTCGGCATCGAGCCCTTCGTCCGCCTGACAGGCTATGTCCCTGACGACGAACTGGCCGGGCTTTATGCAAATGCCAGGTTTCTGGCCATGCCCTCCTTCTATGAGGGCTTTGGTTTCCCTATCATAGAGGCCAACGCCGCGGGAATTCCGGTCCTGACATCAGATTCCTCCTCCATGCCCGAGGTGGCGGGCGATGCGGCGCTGCTCATCGATCCGGCCGATGTGCAATCAATTGCCGACGGTCTGGCACGATTGGCGACGGACGACGTTCTCTATCGGGAATTGTCGTCCAGGACGCGGGCCAATGCCGGGCGTTTCAACTGGGAGAAGAGCGCCGGCGAACTGATGGCGGTCTTCCGCGAAGCGATCGAACTCAGGGCGCCTTGAGATGCGGGTTCTCCATTTCTTCAAGACCTACTGGCCCGACACGTTCGGCGGCATCGAGCGGACGATCCACGCCATCGCCAAGGGCACCGCCGCGCACGGCGTGGAAACCGCGGTGCTCTCGCTGAGCCGTCATCCCGTGGAGAATACCGTCGAATTCGACGGCGATTGGGCCTATAAGGCGCGGCTCGATTTCGAGCTGGCGTCAACGGGCTTTTCCTTCGAGGCTTTCAGCCGTTTCGCCGAATTGGGAAAAAAGGCCGACATCATCCACTATCATTTTCCCTGGCCGTTCATGGACATCGTCCATTTCACCACCAAGCTCGGCAAGCCGACACTCGTCACCTACCATTCCGATATCGTCAGGCAGCGGCTGCTGATGTATGCCTACCGGCCGTTGATGAAGCGCTTTCTGACGAACGTCGACAGGATCGTGGCGACCTCGCCCAATTATCTGGAGTCCAGCGAGCATCTCAGGGATTTCCGGCAGAAGACCGACATCATCCCCATCGGGCTCGACCGCGCCGCCTATCCGCCCGTCAAGGAGGATGTCAAGGCCCGGTGGCGCGCCCGCCTGCCGGAGAAATTCTTCCTCTTCGTCGGTGTGCTGCGCTATTACAAGGGCATTCATATCCTGCTCGAAGCCGCGAAAGCGACCGGATTTCCCGTTGTCATCATCGGGGCGGGCCCGACGGAGCAGGATCTGCGCGAGCAGGCGGCGCGGCTGGATCTGCCGAACGTCCATTTTCTGGGGCCGGTGCCCGATGAGGACAAGGTCGCGTTGCTCGATCTCTGCTACGCATCGGTTTTTCCCTCCCATCTGCGCTCGGAAGCCTTCGGCCTGTCGCTTGTGGAGGCGGCGATGTTCGCAAAGCCGATGATCTCCTGCGAGATCGGCACGGGAACGAGCTTCGTCAATGTGGACGGCGAAACCGGCCTGGTCGTGAGGCCCGACGACGCCGAGGCAATCGCCAAGGCGATGCAATTGCTGTGGAACGATCCCCTCCAGGCCCGGCGCATGGGGGAGGCCGCTCTCAAACGCTACGAAGCCAATTTCACCATGGAGAAGATGTCGGCGGCCTATGCCGATATCTATGCCCGGTTGATCGAGGGGCCGGCGCGGCGGAAAGGGCGCTGAGCGGCAACCGGAGATTGACATCGGTCCCGCCCTGGTTTCTCATCCCGTGATCGGAGAGGAAACGCAGGAGGGACACCATGCCGGTTCGTGCAGCTCTTGGAGTGATCGGTTTCCTCGCGGCCGCGCTTTCGGGCGCGATGTTCGCAAGCCTTTCGCCGGCTCTGGCGGAAGGCGCGCGCCAGGTCGTCACCACCAGGGATGCGGATTATTTCGGGTCCGACCTGCGCACCGAGCAGAATGTCTCGCTTGAGCAATGCGAGGCGGCCTGCGTCGGCGACAATGCCTGCCGCGCCTTCACCTATAACGTCAAGGCGCAATGGTGCTTTCTCAAATCCGATTTCACCAGGCTCAATCCGTCTCCGGGGGCCATAGCCGGCAAGGTGGTCGAGGCAGCGGCGGACGGGCCGGATATCGGCGCGCCGCCGTCGCTGGCCTTTGTTCCCGCATCCGTCGTCGACGATGCGCGTGCCTATAGGCAAAGGATAATGGAGGGCGTGCCGCCGGCCCCCGGCACTCAGCCCGGGCAGCCGGCTCCCCGGGCGGGCAGCATACTCGGCGGTCATATCGACGGCTCGCCCCGGCCTGCGATGGAAAATCAGCCTGGCGCTGCCGCTGCGGGCCCGCTCGACGGATACATCGCCGCTCTATCCAGGGCCCTGGATAATGGCAGCATCTGGCTGGAGCTGGCGCGCGCGGCGCTCTCCGCCCAGCCTGCTCCCGGAGAAAATCCCATTGCTTACCAGCAGGCCGCGACGTCGGCGGCCTATAATGCCTATCAGCTGTCGCGCACGGCCACCGCGCGGGCCGAGGCGCTCGCGGTGCTTGCCGCCGCGCTCGAAAGGCGGGCGCTCTACCGCCCGGCGCTTGATGCCTATCGGGCGAGCCTGGCGCTTGGCCCGTCGCTGCAGGTGCAGGCGGCATATGACGATCTCAAGGCGCGCCAGGGCTTTCGCGTGGTCGACAATACAGTCGATTCCGACAACCAGGAGCCGCGCATCTGCGTGCAGCTTTCCGAGCCGCTGGTGAAGGCGGGCGTCGATTATTCGCAGTTCGTCACGCTCGACAATGCCGCGCCCAAGGCGATCGAGGCCAAGGACCGCCAGATCTGCATCGAGGGGCTGGAGCATGGCAGGCGCTACAATGTGACCCTGCGCGCAGGGCTCCCCGATGCCGTCGGCGACATGCTGGAAAAGCCTGTCGTGCTCAATCTCTATATCCGCGATCGCACGCCGTCCGCCCGCTTTACGGGTGAGAATTTCGTGCTGCCGTCGACCATGCGGCGCGGTATCCCGCTGGTGACGGTCAACACCTCCGTCGCGGATTTGAAGCTCTACCGTGTCAATGATCGCTCGCTCGCCGAGGTGATGACCGGCTCGCAATTCCTGACGCAGCTCAATGATTATCAGGCGGGAAACATCGCCGACAGCTATGGCGAAATGGTCTGGCGGGGCAAGCTCGACATCAAGTCCGAGCGCAACAAGGATGTGGTGACGAGCTTCCCCGTCGATGAGGCGCTGCCCGAGCGCAAGCCCGGCGTCTATGTGCTGACGGCGGTGCCCGATGGCGCGCCCGATACCTATGGTGCGCTCGCTACCCAATGGTTCGTCATTTCCGATATCGGCCTTGCCACCTATGCCGGCGAGGATGGGTTGAATGTCTTCGCCCGGTCGCTGGCGACCGCAAAACCGCTTCCCGGCATCGAACTGCAGCTGCTCGCTCGCAATAACGAAATACTCGGCACCGCGACGACGGATGCCGACGGCCGCGCCACCTTCACCGCCGGCCTGACGCGGGGCAGCGCCGGCCTGACGCCGGCGGTCCTGACCGCGAAGAACGGCGGTGACGATTACGTCTTCCTCGACATGACACGCGCCGGCTTTGATCTTTCCGATCGCGGCGTCACCGGTCGTCCGGTTCCGGGGCCGATCGACGTCATGGCCTGGACGGAACGCGGCATCTACCGGGCGGGCGAAACCGTGCATGCTGCGGCCCTTGCCCGTGACCATGCGGCCGTTGCCGTGGAAGACCTGCCGCTGACCTTCGTCTTCTTTAGGCCGGATGGCGTCGAGGACCGGCGCATGGTGAGCGACGGTTCCGCACTCGGCGGCCATGTGGCGGAACTCCCCTTGTCCGGGAATGCGATGCGCGGCACCTGGCAGATGCGCGTCTTCACCGATCCCAAGGCCGCCTCGATCGCCGACAAGTCCTTCCTGGTCGAGGATTTCGTGCCTGATCGCATCACCTTCGACCTTTCGAGCGACGCCAAGGAGATCGCCATCGGCAAGCCGGCGCGGATCGATGTCGATGGCCGCTATCTCTACGGCGCGCCCGCCGCCGGGCTGGCCCTGGAAGGCGAGGTGCATCTGAAGACCGTGCGCGATCGCGCGGGCTATCCAGGCTTCCTCTTCGGCCTCGCCGATGAGGAGGCGAACGAGGATAGCCGCATCGATCTCGGCCAGCTGCCGGTGCTCGACGACCAGGGCAAGGCCTCCTTCGACGTCAATATCGACGAGGCGCCATCCTCCACGCGCCCGCTGAGTGCCGATATCGTGGTGCGCATGCGCGAGGCCGGCGGCCGTGCCGTCGAGCGAACGCTGACGCTGCCTGTCGCCCCGGATGGCCCGGCGATCGGCATCAGGCCGGAATTCTCGGGCAACCAGGTGGCGGAGAATTCGACCGCCGCCTTCAAGGTGATCGCCGTCGATCCCGCGGGCAAGCGCCAGAACCTTTCCGATGTGAGCTGGTCGCTGATCAAGGTCGAGCAGAACTATCAATGGTACCGCAATGGCGATGCCTGGAACTATGAGCCGGTGACCTATACCAAGAAGGTCGCTGACGGAAAGCTGACGCTCACTGCCGACAATGAGGCGAATATTTCGGTGCCTGTGGATTGGGGGCGCTACCGGCTCGAGGTGGAGAGCGCCGAGACGGCGGGACCGGCAACCAGCGTCGAATTCGATGCGGGCTGGTATGTCGAGGCGCGCGCGACGGAAACGCCCGACGGGCTGGAGATCGCACTAGACAAGGAGGGCTATGCCCCGGGCGATGTGGCGAAACTGCAGATATCGCCGCGTTTTGCCGGCGAGGTGCTGGTCACCGTTGGTGCCGATCGCCTCCAGATGGTTAAGACGGCCAGCGTGCCTGAGGATGGCGCGACGATCGATATCCCCGTCAGCGGCGATTGGGGCGCGGGCGCCTATGTGACCGCCACGCTGTTCCGCCCCGGCGAGGCGCAAGCCAGCCGCATGCCGATGCGCGCCATCGGCATCAAATGGCTGAAACTCGATCCCGGCAGCCGCAAGCTGGCGGTGACGCTCGACACGCCCGAGAAGACCGAGCCGCGCAAGCCGCTGAATATTCCCGTGCAGGTCGCGGGACTCGGGGCAGGGGACACGGCCTATGTCACCGTCGCCGCCGTCGATGTCGGCATCCTGAACCTGACGAAATACCAGACGCCCGACCCCGATGGCTGGTATTTCGGCCAGCGGCAATTGGGGCTCGAAATCCGCGATCTCTACGGCCGGCTGATCGACGGCTCGCTCGGCGCGACCGGACGCATCCGCACCGGCGGCGATGGCGCGCAGATGACCACGGAGGGTAGCCCGCCGACGGAAAAGCTGGTCGCCTTCTTCTCCGGTCCGGTCAGGCTCGATGATCAAGGGCGGGCCAATGTCAGCTTCGATATTCCGCAGTTTAACGGCACCGTCCGCGTCATGACCGTCGCCTGGACGAAGAACGGCGTCGGCCATGCCGAGCGCGATGTGATCATCCGCGATCCCGTGGTGGTGACCGCCAGCATGCCGGAATTCCTGGCGCCGGGCGACCGGGCGCAGCTGCGCCTCGATATCGCCAATACGGATGGCCCGGCGGGCGATTACATGCTGGGCATCGATGCGGAAGGGCCTGTTGCCATCGACAAGGCAAATGCACCCCAAAGCGTGCGACTGGCGACAGGCGGCAAGACGAGCCTGACATTGCCGCTGACGGCGAGCGCTCCGGGCGCGGGCCATCTCTCCGTGCGGCTCACCCATGCAGACGGCGTCAGCGTCGAGCAGGCGCTGGACCTTCCGGTCCGCCCCTCGGTCCTGCCGGTGACGACGAGGCGTCAGTTGAACCTCGCCGCCAATGGCGGCAGCATCACCATCGACCGCGAGCTTCTGGCGGCAAGTCTGCTTGAGGGCGCCTCGGTTGGGGTAAGTGTTTCGCGTACCGCCGGGTTCGATGTTCCCGCGCTGTTGATGGCGCTCGACCGCTATCCCTATGGCTGCGCCGAGCAGACGACCAGCAAGGCCCTGCCGCTCCTCTATATGAGCGAATTGTCGGCCACATCGGGCATTCCCGAGGATCCGGATGTGCGCAAGCGCGTGCAGGACGCGATCTCCACCGTTCTCGCCTTCCAGTCCTCCTCCGGCAGCTTCGGCCTATGGAGCCCTGGTTCCGGCGATCTCTGGCTTGACGCCTATGTCACCGATTTCCTGACGCGGGCGCGCGAGCAGAAATACCAGGTGCCGGATGAGGCCATGTCCCAGGCGCTGGACAATCTGCAGAATGTCCTGTCCTACAACACCAATGTGAAGGATCAGGGCAGCGATATCGCCTATGCGCTCTATGTGCTGGCCCGCAACCGCCGCGCCAATGTGGGTGATCTGCGCTATTATTCGGAAACGCAGCTCGATGATTTCCGCTCGCCGCTGGCCCGCGCGCAGCTCGCCGCCGGCCTTTCGCTCTATGGCGATGCGCAAGGTGCGCAAAGCACATTCGCTTCCGCCTATCAACTGGCGAGCACCGCGCCTGTCGATCCCGCCCGCGCCGATTATGGCTCCGCTTTGCGCGACGGCGCCGGAATGCTGACGCTTGCCGCCGAAAGCCGGCCGGTGCCGAGCCAAGTGCCGCAGATGGTCAATCTGGTCTCCACGCTGCGCAAGGAGACGACCTATATGAGCACCCAGGACGATGCCTGGATGCTGCTCGCCGCCCGCGCGCTCCGGCAGGACAATGACGACATTGCACTTGCAATCAATGGCACGGCTCACACCGGAAACTTCGCCGAGACGCTGAGCGGGCAGGAGGTAATCGACACACCGCTGACCGTCGTCAATCGCGGCGACAAGCCGATCGACGCTGTCGTGACCACCATCGCCGCCCCCACGCAGCCGCTTCCCGCCGGCGGCGACGGCTTCGCCATCGACCGCCGCTATTATACGCTCGACGGCAATGAGGTCAGCGTCATGGAGGCCAAGCAGAACGAGCGCTACGTGGTTATCCTGAAGGTCACCGAGAACAATGCCTGGACCTCGCGCGTGCTCGTCACCGACCTGCTGCCCGCAGGCTTCCAGATCGACAATCCGAGCCTTGTATCGAGCGCGGATCTGAAAAATTTCGAGTGGCTCGGCCAGACGGACACAGCCCATAGCGAGTTCCGCTACGACCGCTTCGTCGCGGCCTTCAATCGCGATTCGTCGAGCCCGCGCGAGTTCACCGTCGCCTATGTCGTTCGCGCGGTGACGCCCGGTACGTATGCCCATCCGGCGGCGAGCGTGGAGGACATGTACCGCCCGCAGCTCTCGGCCCGCACGGCGACTGGGATGATGGAGGTGAGATAACGGTGGTGTCTGCTGACCACCCCCCTCTGGCCTGCCGGCCATCTCCCCCTCAAGGGGGGAGATTACGCCGTCATGACCTTCTGGCACCCAATCGCAAACCTTGCGGGATGGGCACCATGGGTCGTGTCAGCCAATCTCCCCCCTTGAGGGGGAGATGCCCGGCAGGGCAGAGGGGGGTGAGCACCGGAGGGGGCGCTGTCCCGCCAGCGTTGCCGCCTGAATGAGCCGCGCCAAAACCATAGTTCTGACCGCCGCGGCACTTGCCGCTGCCATGGGTGCCACGGCAGCCACTCTCCTCACTCTCGACCGGCTCTACCCGCCGCCGCTCGAAACCGCCAAATCCGTCTCAACGGAAGTGGTGGACCGCAACGGCCAGCTGCTCCGGGCCTTCGCCACCAGGGATGGGCGCTGGCGGCTGAAAACCGAAATCGGGGATGTCGATCCGCGCTTCGTCAAGATGCTCGTCGCCTATGAGGATCGCCGTTTCTGGACCCACCACGGCATCGACCCCTTGGCGCTCTTGCGCGCCGCAGGCCAGCTCATCGCGAACGGCCGCATCGTCTCCGGCGGCTCCACCCTTTCCATGCAGCTTGCAAGGCTGATCGAACCCAGGGCTGAGCGCAGCATCACCGCGAAGCTCCGGCAGATGGCGCGCGCCATCCAGATCGAGCGTCGCCTGAGCAAGCGGGAAATCCTTGAATTGTATCTCACGCTTGCGCCCTATGGCGGCAATCTGGAGGGCGTGCGCGCGGCAAGCCTTGCCTGGTTCGGCAAGGAACCGCGCCGGCTGACGCTCGCCCAGGCAGCACTTCTGGTCGCCCTGCCGCAATTGCCGGAAAGGCGACGTCCCGACCGCAACCTGGCCGGTGCCCGCGCCGCGCGCGACCGGGTGCTGGAGCGGATGGCCTCGACGGAAACGATCGACGCCGGCGAAATCCAGCGCGCCTCGGCCGAAACTGTGCCGTCGACCCGTCGAGCCCTGCCGGCGCTTGGCCCCCATCTGGCGGACGCCGCGCTGCGGGCGAACTTGGGCGTACGGCAGCATCGGGTGACGCTTGACCGCAATGTCCAAGAGGGGCTGGAAAATGTCGCGAAGGCGGCCGCCGCGCATCTCGGCCCCAAACTCTCCGTCGCCATGGTGCTTGCCGATGCTGGCACCGGCGAGATCCTGGGGGAGGTGGGATCGGCCGATTATTTCGACAACAGCCGTTCCGGCTGGATCGATATGACGAAGATTTCCCGTTCGCCCGGTTCGACGCTGAAGCCCTTCATCTACGGCCTCGCCTTCGAGGATGGCCTTGTCCGCCAGGAGACGATCATCGAGGATCGCCCCGCCAGCTTCTCCGGCTACCGGCCGCGCAATTTCGACATGAGCTATCAGGGCGATGTCAGCATCCGCGAGGCTCTGCAACTCTCGCTCAACGTCCCCGCCGTCCGGCTTCTCGATGCCGTCGGGCCGATGCGGCTCATGGTGCGCTTCCGGCGGGCAGCGGTAAATGCGAAACTGCCGCCGGGCGAGGCGCCGGGTTTGGCTATCGGGCTCGGCGGGGTGGGGCTGACATTGAGGGACCTGGTGCAGCTTTACGCCGGGCTGGCGAATGGCGGGAAGGTGGTGCGGCTGCGGGATGGGGTGGAGTGCTCCTCATATCTAAAGGTTGGCGGGACAGCGCCCCCCTCTGTCCTGCCAGCCAATCTCCCCCCTTGCGGGGGAGATGTCCGGCAGGACAGAGGGGGGCGCCTGGAGCCAGCATTTCCATTTCAGCAAATAGGAAATAGCGCTGTCGAACAAACCCTCCTCACCCCCGCCGCCGCCTGGCAGATCGCCGACATCCTCTCCGGCGTCCAGCCGCCGCAGGGTGCTGCCAGGCGTGGCATCGCCTATAAGACCGGCACGAGCTATGGCTACCGCGATGCGTGGTCGGTCGGCTTCGATGGGCGTCATGTGCTGGGCGTCTGGGTCGGTCGGGCGGACAATGCCGCCGTGCCGGGGCTGACCGGCTATGGCTCTGCAGCCCCCATCCTCTTCGAAGGCTTTGCCAAATCCGGTCTTCCCATCACGCCGCTGCCGCGTGCGCCGGCCGGCGCGGTCCGCGTCGCGCGTTCCGAGCTGCCGCCGAGCCTGCGCCGCTTCTCGCCCGGCCAACTCGTCACTGCGAATGCAACCGAGCCGGCACCGCAGATCGTCTACCCGCCGGAAGGCGCCCGGGTCGAGTTGATGGGCGGCGGGGCGGGCGAAATATCACCTTTGGTGCTGAAATTGCAGGGCGGCCGCGCGCCGTTCCGCTGGCTCGCCAATGGCAGGCCGCTGCCTGAAGCCTCCCGCCGCCGCACCGCCGCCTGGACGCCCGACGGCGCCGGCTATTCGACGCTGACGGTGATCGACGCGGCGGGGAGGGCGGCGAGTGTGAGGGTGTGGGTGGAAGGGAGTAGCGGAGTAGGGGAGTAGGGGAGTAGGGGAATATGTCGTCCTACTCCCTTATTCCCCTATTCCCTTACTCCCCTCTCAATACGGACTTTCCACCCGCCCCATCTCCACATACACCGTCTTGATCTGGCTGTAGTGGGAGAGCGCGGCGATGCCGTTTTCGCGCCCGATGCCGGATTGCTTGTAGCCGCCGAAGGGCACTTCCACCGGGGTGAGGTTATAGGCGTTGATCCAGCAGGTGCCCGCCTTGATCTGGCCAATGACGCGATGGCCGCGCTGGAGGTCGCCGGTGAATACACCGGCCGCAAGGCCGAACTCCGTGTCGTTGGCGCGCGCGATCACCTCGTCCTCATCGGAAAAGTCGAGGATGCTCATGACAGGCCCGAAGATTTCCTCCCGCGCGATGGTCATCCCGTCGGTCACGGCGGTGAAGACGGTCGGCTCGATGAAGAAGCCCTTCTCGAAGCCCTGCAAATGCGGCTTGGCCCCGCCGCAGGCAAGCGTCGCGCCCTCTGCCTTGCCCTTCTCGATATAGGAGAGAACCTTGTCGCGCTGGGCGGCGCTGACCAGTGGCCCCATCTGCGTCGCCTCATCCATGGGGTCGCCGATGCGGATGGTGCGCGTGCGCTCGACAAGCCGCTCGACGAAGCGCTCGCGGATATTCTCATGCACGAAAACGCGGGTGCCGTTCGAGCAGATCTGCCCGGTGGAATAGAAATTGCCGAGCATCGCGCCGCCAATGGCGCTTTCGAGATCGGCATCGTCAAAGACGATCAGCGGCGACTTGCCGCCAAGCTCCATCGTGACATGCTTCAGATGGGCCCCGGCCTGGGCCATGATGCGCTTGCCCGTCGGCACAGAGCCGGTGAGCGAAACCTTGGCCACATCAGGGTGATCGACCAGCGCCGCGCCGACATCGCCGAAACCCTGCACGACATTGAAAAGCCCATCCGGCAGCCCAGCCTCTTTATAGGCTTCCGCCAGCGCCAGCGCCGAAAGCGGCGTGTTCTCGGAAGGCTTGAAGATGAAGGCGTTGCCCATGGCGAGCGCCGGGGCGGATTTCCATGCCGCGATCTGGATCGGATAGTTCCACGCGCCGATGCCGACGCAGACCCCCAGCGGCTCGCGCCGCGTATAGGCGAAGGAGCCGCCCAGCTCGACGAACTCGCCGTTGAAGCCGGCGATGATGCCGCCGAAAAATTCCAGCGCATCCGCCGCGGAGGCCGCATCCGCCACCAGCGTCTCCTGGAGCGCCTTGCCGGTATCGAGCGTTTCGAGCTCCGAAAGCTGCCTGTTCTTCTCGCGCAGGATTTCCGCCGTGCGCCGAAGAATGCGCCCGCGCTCGACTGGCTTCAGCGCCGCCCATGCCCCTTGCGCATGTGCGGCGGCCTGCACTGCCTGTTTGATAATGGCCGGCGTGGCGGAATGCAGCTTTGCGATTTCCTCGCCCGTCGCCGGGTAGATGACCGGCAGCGGCTTGCCCGCCTTGTCCTCCACGAATTCGCCGTTGATGAAGTGCGATGCCTTGGGTTGTGCGCGCATGGGTTAGGGTGTTCCTGCGATTTGGAAATTAGCTGTTGTAGGACCCCCCTCTGTCCTGCCGGACATCTCCCCCTCAAGGGGGGAGATTACGCTCTCATTTGCGCTGCTGCCAATCGCAGACAGTAGAGGATGGAGGCCGTCGTTGCTGCAAGCCAATCTCCCCCCTTGAGGGGGAGATGCCCGGCAGGGCAGAGGGGGGTGAGCATGGACTTTCATCTGTCCGAAACCTGCCAGTGCGGATTGATCCACGGTTCTTGATTTGACCGCGGCAACGGCTCCACCCCCAGAATATGATCCGCCGCCTTTTCGCCGGTCATGATGGAGGGGGCGTTCAGATTGCCATTGGTGATGCGCGGGAAGATCGAGGAATCCGCCACACGCAAGCCCTCGACGCCAATGACCCGGCATTCGGGATCAACGACAGCGAATGGATCGTCCTTCGCCCCCATCCTGGCTGTGCCGCAGGGATGGAACGCGCTTTCCGCATGCGCGCGGATGAAATCATCGATCTCCTCATCCGTTTGCACGCTCTCGCCCGGCTGGATTTCGCGCCCGCGATAGGGATCGAAGGCGTGCTGCCCGAATATCTCCCGTGTCAACCGCACGCAATGGCGGAACTCCGCCCAATCATCCTCATGCGACATGTAGTTGAAGACTATCTTCGGCTTCTCCAGCGGGTCGGCGGAACGCAAGGCCACCGAGCCGCGCGATTTCGAGCGCATCGGCCCGACATGCGTCTGGAAGCCGTGGCTTTCCGCGGCCGCCTTGCCGTCATAGCGGATTGCGACAGGCAGGAAATGATATTGAATATCCGGATATTCGACGCCCGGTTTCGAGCGCAGGAAGGCGGTGCTCTCGAAATGATTGGTCGCCCCGTCGCCGGTCTTGAAGAACAGCCATTCCGCGCCGATCCGCGCCTTGGAGAAAAGGTTGAGCTTGGAATAGAGCGTGATCGGCTGGACGCACTCCTGCTGGATATAGACCTCCAGATGGTCCTGCAGGTTCTGGCCGACGCCGGGACGGTCGGCGATCACTTCGATGCCGTGTTGCTTGAGATGCGCGGCGGGGCCGATGCCGGAAAGCATCAGCAGCTTCGGCGAGTTGATCGAGGAGGCTGAGATAACCACCTCGCGCCGCGCCTTGATGGTCTCGATTTTCGAGCCCCGCTGAATCTCGACGCCCGTCGCGCGTTGATTCTCGATGACAATCCTGCGCGCCAACGCCCTGACAAGACTCACATTCTGGCGTTTCAGCGCCGGCTTCAGATAGGCATTGGCGGCGGACCAGCGGCGGCCGCGATAGATCGTCTGCTCCATGGCGCCGAAGCCTTCCTGCTTCGAGCCGTTATAGTCCTCGGTGACCTCAAAGCCCGCCTGCTTGCCTGCCTCCACGAAGGCATGGAACAGCGGATTGCTGCGGCTGCCGCGCTGGACGTGCAGTGGCCCGTCGGTGCCGCGCCAGCCTTCTTCGCCGCCATGCGAATTCTCCATGCGCTTGAAATAGGGCAGCACATCCGCATAGGCCCAGCCGCGCGCGCCCACCTCCGCCCAATGGTCGAAATCGCGGGCGTGTCCGCGCACATAGACCATGCCGTTGATCGAGGAGGAGCCGCCGATCACCTTGCCGCGCGGGGTCACCAGGCTGCGGCCTCCCAAATGCGGCTCCGGCTCCGAGGCGAAGCCCCAATCATAGGTCGCCATGTTCATCGGGAAGGAAAGGGCGGCCGGCATCTGGATGAACGGGCCGATATCCGTGCCGCCATATTCGATGACGATCACCGAGTGCTTGCCGTTCTCCGAAAGGCGGTAGGCGAGAGCCGAGCCCGCCGAGCCAGAGCCGATGATGACGAAATCCGCTTCCATCGATGCCTCATTCGCCGCGCGGGTAGCGGGCGTTCTCTTCCAGGACGTTCAAGTCCATGTGGTTGCGCATGTAGCGTTCCGACGCCTTCTGCAGGGGCTGGTAGTCCCAGGGGTAGTAGGCCCCGTTGCGTAGCGCCTCATAGACCACCCAGCGCCGCGCCTGGCTCTCACGCACCGCCGCATCGAAGGCCGCCATGTCCCAGCGCGCTTTGATCTTGGCCTTGAATTCCGCCACAAGATCGCCATGCGCCGGGTCGGCGGCGAGGTTGGTCAGCTCCAGAGGATCGGATTCAAGATCAAAGAGTTGCGGCGGATCGATCTCGCAATGGACGAACTTGTAGCGACCCGCGCGCAGCGCAACGAGCGGCGCCTCTGAGCCCTCGGCCGCATATTCCATTGGCACGCTGCCCACACGGCTGGCGCCGTCGAGAAGTGGCAGCAGGTTCTGGCCGTCCGTCCAGGGCGCGACGGCCGAGAGGTCGATGCCGGCGAGCGCGGCAAGCGTCGGGTTGATGTCGAGCGTGGAAACGGGATCCTCGATCAGCTGCGGAGTGATGTCAGGCCCGGCGATCATCAGCGGTACGCGGGCCGAGCCCTCGAAGAAGCTCATCTTGAACCACATGCCGCGCTCGCCCAGCATGTCGCCATGATCGGAGGCGAAGACGATGACCGTATCGTCGAGCATCCGCGTCATGCGCAGCACTTCGAGAATCTCGCCGAGCTTGTCGTCGATATAGCTGATATTGGCGAAATAGCCCTGCCGCGCGCGGCGGACATGCTCCGGCGTGATGTCGAAATTGGTGTGGTCGCAGGCGTGCATCAGCCGCTGCGAATGCCGGTCCTGCTCTTCGAAGGGGATGGCGTCGATCTTGGGGTCGAGCGCCAGCGAACCCTCGTAGAGGTCCCAATATTTCCGCCGCGCCACATAAGGATCGTGTGGATGGGTGAAGGAGACGGTAAGGCACCAGGGCCGCCGCGCCGGATCGTCCGACTGGCGGGCGAGCTGATAGAGCTTCTGCGTGGCATGGAACGCGACCTCGTCGTCATATTCCATCTGGTTGGTGATCTCGGCCACGTCCGCGCCGGTGACGGAGCCGAGATTGTGATACCACCAGTCGATCCGCTCGCCGGGCTTGCGATAGTCAGGCGTCCAGCCGAAATCGGCGGGATAGATATCGGTCGTCAGCCGCTCCTCGAAGCCATGCAGCTGATCCGGCCCGACGAAATGCATCTTGCCGGAAAGCGCGGTGTAATAGCCGGCCCGGCGCAAATGATGCGCATAGGTCGGAATGTCGGAGGCGAATTCGGCCGCATTGTCATAGACGCGGGTGCGCGACGGCAGTTGCCCGGACATGAAGGAGGCGCGGGCAGGGGCGCAGAGCGGCGAGGCCGTGTAGGTGTTGGCGAAGCGCGCCGAGCGCTCGGCCAGCGCCTTCAGGTTCGGCGCATACAGGAAGGGAGCGGGACCGTCCGGCATCAATGTGCCGTTCATCTGATCCACCATCACGATCAGGATATTCGGGCGGGATAGGCGGCTGCTCATGCGGTGGCTCCGGATATTGCGAGTTTGGTGGCGATGTAATCTTCGACGAGGGCGGTCGCCGAGGCGGCATCAGGGGCGTCTGCGCCGAGTGCGTGGCGGATATAGAGCCCGTCGATCAGCGCGCCCGCGCCCTCGGCGATGAACCGCGCTTGCGTCCGGCCGGTGATCCCGGCCAGCGCCTCGGCGAGATTGGAATGCAGCCTGCGGGCATAGACGCGCAAAAGCCGCCGCGTCTCCGCCGATTGCTGCGCATGCACATAGAAGGTGAGCCATGCGGCGACCGTCTCCGGCGCGAACTGCGAGGCGGAGAAGTTGACCGCGATGATCGCCGAGATCCGCTCGCGTGGGCTGGAAGCCCGGCGCAGCGCGATACTGAGATCCCGCCCCAGCTCGTGCAGGAGATGGCGCATGGTGGCAAGCATCAGCTGTTCCTTGCCGCCGAAATAATGATGCGCCAGCGCCGGCGAGACGCCCGCCTCCTGCGCGATCTGCGCCACGGTCACGTCGAGCGAGCCGCGCTGGCCGATCGTGCGGATCGCTGCATTGATCAGCTCGCGCCTTCGCATGGGCTCCATTCCGATCTTCGGCATACCTGTCGCTCCTCGGGGATTGTTCTAATCTATGTTTGATTGACTGATCAATCAATAAAAAAGGGAGTAAGGGAGTAGGGGAGTATGTTTTCCCTGCTCCCCTACTCCCTTACTCCCTTATTCCCCTACTCCCCTATCGCGGCTATAGAGGTCTCCGAATAAGCACTGGATACGAAAGCGCACATTATGACCAATCCGGTTCTCGTTGAGGTTTTTCGGGGCGAGGTGGTGGAGAGCCGCCATCGCGGGGCGATCGCGGTTGTCGATGGCGATGGACGCACGGTGTTTTCGCTTGGCGATATCGACCGTCCGGTGTTTCCCCGCTCGGCGATCAAGGCGATCCAGGCCCTGCCGCTGGTCGAGACTGGCGCGGCGGATGCCTTTGGCTTCGATAATGTCGACCTCGCCATGGCCTGCGCCTCGCATTCCGGCGAGCCGGAGCATGTCGCGCGCGCCGCCTCGATGCTCGAGCGTGCCGGGCTGGACGCTTCCGCGCTCGAATGCGGTTCGCATTGGCCGTTCGACCAGCCGGTCCTGATCGAACTGGCGAAGAGCGGCAAGGAGCCGACGCCGCTGCACAACAATTGCTCGGGCAAGCATGCCGGCTTCCTCTCCACCTGCGTGCATTGCGGGCTGGAGACGAAAGGCTACGTCGCGCTCGGCTCGCAGATCCAGGAGATGGTGCGCGAGAGCATGGAGGCGGTCACCGGCGCGCCACACGCGATCGATCTCTGCGGCACCGACGGCTGCTCAATCCCGACCTATGCGATCCCGCTCAGGAATCTGGCGCAAGGCTTTGCGCGGATGGCCACCGGCAACGGGCTCGGCCCGGAAAGGGCGAAAGCCGCCCGGCGCCTGATCGAGGCCTGCATGGCGGAGCCCTTCTATGTCGCCGGCACGAAGCGCGCCTGCACCATGCTGATGGGCATGGCGCCGGGCCGGGTCTTCGTGAAGACGGGAGCGGAAGGCGTCTTCGCCGGCGCGGTGCCCGAGCTGGGACTGGGCTTCGCCATCAAATGCGACGATGGCGCGACACGGGCCTCCGAGGCGATGGTCGCCGCGCTGCTTTCGCGGCTCTTCGCCTCCGAGCCGGAACTCTGCGCCAAGTTCGACCGCTACTCGACCCGCGAGATGAGGAACTGGAACGGCATTCCCTATGGTGTCGTGGCCCCGGTGGAAGAGCTGACAAAGGCTGAAATCGGATAGATTTCCCTTGTTGCCCCAGGATTTGTGCCCTAGATTTGGGGAATGAGCCGAGCATTCACGAAGGAGCAGGACGACGCTCCCATTGATATTGCCGAGCGTCCCATCAGTCACCATCGCAATCTGGTCACGCCGGAAGGGCTGAAGCAGATTGAAAGCGAGGTTGCGACTCTTCAAGAGCAGCTGCACCAGGCCAATGACTATGAGGATCGCGAGACGATCGCCCGCGTCGCCCGTGACCTGCGCTATTGGACGGCGCGCCGCGAAACGGCGGAAATCTCCGTGCCCGACCCGGACAGCGACGTGGTGCGCTTCGGCATGACGGTCACGATCGAGAACGAGGACGGCAAGGTCCAGACCTGGAAGATCGTTGGCGAGGACGAGGCGGATGCCGCGCACGGCAAGATTTCCCATGTCTCGCCGGTCGCGGTCGCCCTCTTCGGCAAGGGCGTCGGCGACGTCATCGCCGTCAACGACAAGGAATGGGAAATCACCGCGATCGGCTGATTACCCATGACGGAATCTATCTCGCACAATTGCTGCACAAGCCGTTGTAGCCGCTGATTGTTTTATTTTCTTATGGAGCAATTTCGACGATATGATCACGGAAAAAGGCCGCCGCTCCTTCCTCGTTGATTTCTCCGGCTGCAACCATGAGAACAAGCTGAATGACATCTTCTTGTTCGGCTTCGAAGCTGTATCCATTGAAATAAAGAAAAAGGTCGGCCGCTGCGAAGCTCGTACGTTTGTTGCCATCGATGAACGGATGATTTTTCACGATGCCGAAAAGATAGGCAGCGGCCAGCACACTTAGATCGGCTTTTCCGTAAGCCTCTTTGTGGACAGGACGGGCAAGAGCGGATTGAAGCAGGGCTTCTTCGTCACGGACACCCGATGCGCCGCCGTGGAGCCGCAACTGTTCCACATGCAGGGCCTCGACGAACTCCTGGGAGTGGAAGTCGATCATCTGGCGAGAACGCGATAGGCGGTCTCGTATTTCTTCATGCGCTCGCGGGCGATCTGCATCTTCTTTTCAAACGCTTCCGGGTCTTCGGAAGAGCGGCGCAGTTTTAGCTCGTCTCCATCCTCGATAAGAAGCAGAGTGTCTCCCGCCCGCAGGTTATGACGGTCGAGCACTTCCTTCGGCAGGATGACCCCTTCGGAATTGCCAATTTTGCGGATGGTGACGTTCATGTCCTTTCTCCAACGTTATAACGCATGATATAACAATGGGCTGGCCCTTTCAAGCGCCGTCTATAACCACCCCTTCCTGCGGAAATAAACGAGCGGTAGGATGGCGGAGATAACCATCAGGATGAGCGCCATGGGATAGCCCCAGCTTTCCGCCAGTTCCGGCATGAAGCGGAAGTTCATGCCGTAGATCGAGGCGATCAGCGTGGGCGGCATGAAGCCGACCGCGGCGACCGAGAAGATCTTGATGATGGCGTTCTGCTCGACCGAGATCAGCCCGACGACGGTATCGAGCAGGAAATTGATCTTGTTCGACAGGAAATCGACGTAGTTTTCCAGCGATTGCGCGTCCCGCTCCAGCGATTTGACCCAGGCGCTCTTGTCCTTTCCGACGCCGCTTGCCCGCATGTTCGCCGTGACATAGACGAGCAGCCGGCTGACGCCGGTCAGGCTTTCCCGCACCTTGGAAAGAAAAGCGCCCTGGCCGCCGATCTGCGTCAGCAGCCGGCGGAAGTCCTGGTTCGTCATCGGCCGTTCATGGGCCCGCAGATGGAAAATTGACTGCGACGCCGCCTCGGTTTTTTCCGCCACGCCTTCCAATATGTCGGCCAGCCGGTCGGTTGCCGCTTCCACGATGCCGAGCAGGATCGATAGGCCGTTGCATTTCGCATCGATGAGGCCGTTCCCCGGCTTCATGGCGCGCTCGATATAGATCGTGAACGCCCTGGGTTCGCTATAGCGTACCGTGACGAGCAGCCTCGGCGTAAGCACGAACGAGACCGGCGCGGTCTTTCGATGATCCTTGTCCACGGCATAGAGAATGGGCACGGTCAGGTATTGCACGCCGTTTTCCATGTAGAAGCGGCTCGATTCCTCGATTTCCGCCATATCCGCGTCGGTCGGTATATCAACGCCGAGCCATCCTTCGACCGCTTTTTCCTCTTCCGCCGTCGGGTTGATCAGGTCGATCCACAGCGCATGGCCGGGTAGCGAGCTTCCCGGCTCCTCTTCAACCAGTATCAGATGGTCATTATCGAGGCAGTAGATCCTGATCATGGAAATTCTCTTGAACGTCGAAATGGGAACTCTACGGCGATAAGGCTTTAAAATGGAATAATGGTGGTTCGTGTTAAAATAGAAAAGTCGGCGGGACAGCGCCCCCTCTGGGCTGCCGCCCATCTCCCCCGCAAGGGGGGAGATCAGCTACCAGTTTCGCTTTTGCCAATCGCCACCATTGCAGAATTGAGAGCCGCCATCGATGCAAGCCAATCTCCCCCCTTGCGGGGGAGATGTCCGGCAGGACAGAGGGGGGCGAACCGTAGAAAGGCTACCGTTGTGCTCTGCCCTGATCGCGGATTTCGGTCAGCCGGTCGTAGATTCTGAATATCAGGATCGTGCTTTCGCAGAGCACACGCCAGACTATCAGGCCCCCGATCAGCATCAGAATGGCCCCGATCATCTGGGACGCCCCGCCGGTTTGCGAAAAAGCGGTGGCGAAGGTTACGATGGCTGAGCCGATGACGCCAATGACCCCAAGCCAGTATACGATCTTGACCAAGACGGGCGTCAGGAATTTTTCGAAGCCAAGGAGATCCTTGATTGCCATGAAGATATCCTTTTGAACCATTACGAATTTCAGTATGGCAAAGACGATATATCAGGCAACGACAAGTGCAACCGCACCGTGCGTTTTTTTACCCCTTGCCCCCAATGTTCTCTCAGTCAGTTATAGCCGCTCCAGCAGAATATCGATCAGATTTTCCGCCGCCTCGCCGATGATGGTTCCGGGTGGGTAGATCGCGGTCGCGCCGGCCTTGAGCACTGCGTCGTGATCCTGCGGGGGGATGACGCCGCCGACGACGATGAGGATATCGTCGCCACCGCGCTTTCGCAGCGCATCCTTCAGTTCCGGCACCAGCGTCAGATGGCCGGCCGCGAGCGACGAGACGCCGAGAATATTGACGCCGCTCGTCACCGCGAGTTCGGCCACTTCCTCCGGCGTCTGGAACATCGCGCCGACAACGACGTCGAAGCCGAGATCGCCGAACGCGGTGGCGATCACCTTCTGCCCGCGGTCATGGCCGTCCTGTCCCATCTTGGCGACGAGAACGCGCGGCTTTCCCTCCATGCGCTTCTCGAAAGCCGCCACTTTCGCCAGCACCCGGTCCACCACCTCGCTTTTGCCGATCTCCTTGCGGTAGACGCCGGAGATCGTGCGGATTTCGGCGACATGGCGGCCGAATGCCTTTTCCAGCGCCAGCGAAATCTCGCCGACCGTCGCCTTGGCGCGCGCCGCCCGGACGGCATAGTCCAGGAGATTGCCGTCGCCGGATTTCGCCACCTCGGTGAGCTGCGAGAGGGCGGTCTCGACGCTTGCGACGTCGCGTGTGCCCTTGAGTTCCTGCAGCTTGGCAAGCTGGCGGGCGCGGACTTCCGCATTATCCACCTTCAGCACGTCGACCTCGATCTCCTCGCTCGGCCGATAGGCATTGACGCCGATGACTGGCTGCTCGCCGCTGTCGATGCGCGCCTGGGTGCGCGCGGCCGCCTCCTCGATGCGCATCTTCGGGATGCCCTGCTCGATGGCCTTCGCCATGCCGCCGAGCTTCTCCACCTCTTCGATATGGGTGAGCGCCCTCCTGGCCAGATCATGCGTCAGACGCTCGACATAGGCCGAGCCGCCCCACGGGTCGATGATCCGCGTCGTGCCGGATTCCTTTTGCAGGATGAGCTGCGTGTTGCGGGCTATCCGCGCCGAATGGTCGGTCGGCAGCGCCAGCGCCTCGTCAAAGGCGTTGGTGTGCAGCGATTGGGTGTGGCCTTGCGTCGCCGCCATCGCCTCGACCATGGTGCGCATGATGTTGTTGTAGGGGTCCTGCGCCGTCAGCGACCAGCCGGAGGTCTGGCAATGGGTCCGGAGCGACAGCGAGCGCTCGTCCTTGGGGTCGAAATTCTTCTTCATCAGCGCCGCCCAGAGGAGGCGGGCTGCACGCAGCTTGGCGACCTCCATGAAGAAGTTCATGCCGATGGCCCAGAAGAAGGAGAGCCGCGGCGCGAAACGGTCGATGTCGAGCCCCGCCGCCACGCCGGCGCGCGCATATTCGATGCCGTCGGCGATCGTATAGGCGAGCTCCAGATCGGCGGTCGCTCCCGCCTCCTGCATGTGATAGCCGGAAATCGAGATCGAATTGAATTTCGGCATGTGCTTCGCCGTATAGGCGAAGATGTCGGAGACGATCCGCATCGAGGGCTGCGGCGGGTAGATATAGGTGTTGCGGACCATGAACTCCTTGAGGATGTCGTTCTGGATGGTCCCGGCCAACTGCTCCTGGCCGACGCCCTGTTCCTCCGCTGCCACGATATAGAGCGCCATAACAGGCAGCACCGCACCGTTCATGGTCATGGAGACGGTCATTTGATCAAGCGGGATGCCATCGAAGAGCTGCCGCATGTCGAGGATGGAATCGATGGCCACCCCCGCCATGCCGACATCCCCGGCGACGCGCGGATGGTCGCTGTCATAGCCGCGATGGGTGGCTAGGTCGAACGCGATGGAAAGGCCCTTCTGCCCGGCCGCGAGGTTGCGCCGGTAGAAGGCGTTCGATTCCTCGGCCGTGGAGAACCCCGCATATTGCCGGATCGTCCAGGGCTGCTGGATATACATCGTCGGGTAGGGGCCGCGGATGAAGGGCGGCGTTCCGGGATAGGTATCGAGCCAGGAGAGCGATTTCAGATCCGCCTCGCCATAGGCGCGCTTGACCTTGATGCTCTCGGGCGTGGTCCAGGTTCCGGCAACAGGCTTCGGCGCCTTCGCCTTCGGCTCTTTCCAGGGGACTTCGGTGAAATCCGGGATCATTGCACCGCCTCCGTCTCCGCCACCGGCCCATTTTCGCTTAAGCTCTCATCGATGCGCTTGAAGGTCAGCGGCTCGCAATGCACCGCGCCCTCGCTCGGCAGGGCCTTGCGTTCAGCCTTGAGCACCGTCACCGGCCGGTCCTCTTTCGGCGGATAGATGGTCGTGCCGACGATCGAGCGCTTGCCGTCGCGATAGGCTGCCGCGCGTTTTTTACGGGCCTCGGCGATCTGCGCCTGGAAATGGCCATGCACAAGGCTTTTCAGCACGCCGCCTTCGCGTTCCAGCGCCTGGAAGGCGTTCCACGCCGCCTCGCAGAGCGCCTCCGTCAGCGCCTCGATGCCGCCCGAACCGGCTCCCGGGTCGGCGACGAAGCCGAGATTGGCTTCCCTGGCCAGGATGAGTTGCGTGTTGCGGGCGAGCCGCCGTGCGAATGGATCGGGCAGGCCGTGGGTGATCGTATGCGGCAGCACCGAGACCGTATCCGCGCCGCCGATTGCCGCCGCGAAGGTTGCAATCGTCGTGCGCAATATATTGGTCTCGGGGTCGTGCGCGGCCATCATGCGCATCGACGTTTCGACATGGATCGTGGCGGGAGAGGGCGGGATGCCGCAGGCCTCCTGCAATCGTGTCCAAAGCCGCCTCAGCGCGCGCAGCTTGGCGATGGTGACGAACTGGTCCTGATCGGCGGAAATGGAGAAGCCGATATGCGGCGCGGCGTAGATGATCGGCTGGCGCGCGTCCTCGAACATCCTGAGATGCCCGATGGCGACCGACAGCATCGCGCCCAGTTCCTGCGCCTCCGTCGCCCCCGCATTGTGGTAGGGGCGTCCGTCGGCTTCCAGCACGATGCCCGGCAGGCCGGAGGCGAAGAAGCCGGAGAGCGACTGCGGCAGGGAGGCTTTCAAGGCCCCGATGCTCATGCGCAGCCACCCGGCGGAGGCAAGCGTCGCGGTGGGGTCGATGCCGAGTGCAAAGGTGGTGCGCGCCGGATCGATGCGCCGGGAGCGCATATAGTCGACGAACCAGTCGGCGCAGGAGCGGCCGTTGGGATGCGCGTCGATCCTCAAATGCAGATTGTCGAGCTTCACGCCGTCGAACAGGCGGCTGATCGTGTCGGGCTTGGCCGGCAGGCCGTAGCCGAAGGCGTTCTGCGCGCCTTCGAAGATAAGCGCCACGCCATTCGCGCCGCTTTCGACATCCTCGATCAACTGGCGGTTGGCGCGGGATGCATCAGGGTCGTCCGCCCGCTGGATGATTCGCCAGGGGCGGTCCGGGTGCGCACGCGGCACAAGCCCGGCATTGCGGGTGCGGCCGTAAAGCGGCTCGATGATGATCCCGTCATCGGTATCCGAAACCAGCGCCCCCTCGTAACTCAGGCCCTTCAGCGCTTTTTCGGCAAGCTGGACCCAGCGATCGTAATCAACCGAAGGAAACCCAGCTTCCCTCAATATGCCCGCGTCCATGCCTTCTCCCATCCATGCGATGCCTGCACATGAAGTTTAGGAGTTCCCATGCGGCTTCGCAATAAAACAAAAGCCGATAGGGCGGGAGGGGGAGGCGGAATGGTCGACTCGGGCTCCGGTTTGTGGAATCGCGAGCTGTTCCGATCAATGACCTTGATGTCTGACCGCTGGGGGGCTGCAATGTTCCGGAATGGGATCCTCGGGTCCAGCCCGAGGATCCCATTCCGGAACATTCAAATGGAAGCACGCGCCCCCATTTGAAAATGCGTCACTCTAGCCGCCCTCACACGAACTGGCTGAGGCCGGGAATGGAATTGACCACCTCGTCGACAGGGCCGGAGCCCGCCTTCTCGCGCGCAAATCCGATGGTTTCCTTCGAAACGCCTGAGATCTCGCCCATGCCGAGACCGAGCCCCATGAGTTGCGAGCCGAGACCCATGACGCCGCCCATCATGCCGGAGAGGAAGCCGCCGCCCTGGCTCTGGGCCGCGGTGATGGCGTCCTGCGCGCCCGGAATGGCGGCGATGAGGGCGGAAACCTTGTCCGCTGGGCCTTCCTTCTGCAGGAAGGCGAGGATCAGCCCGACCGCCTTCGTGGCCGTGGCGGGGTCGATGCCGACATTGGAAGTGATACGCGCGACGAGTTCGTCCATGGGGTCCTCTCCAAAGAAAATTGACGTTTACGTAATATGCATTTGGCGCGAACGAATGCAAGCCGTCCCATGCGGTTCAGCAGGCACTTTTTCGGTGCCGCCGGAGATGGTGAGGCCCGGCGCCAGAACAGCTCATTTTTGATGCAAGTGTTGGCGGGACAGCGCCCCCTCTGTCCTGCCGGACATCTCCCCGCAAGGGGGGAGATTGGCTGTCATTGATGATGGCGCTAATTCTTGCAACGCTGGCGATTGGCGAAAGCGGAACTCATGAGCAATCTCCCCCTCGCGAGGAAGATGGGCGGCAGTCCAGAGGGGCACGCCTGGCGTTTCCATAAAAAAGTGAACCCCTTTGGCAAACTGTTTTGGAAAAGCTCCAAATCTACGCCCCGACCGTCTGGCCGGCGAATTCATGATTGTCCCCCGGGGATAGCCACACTATACCGGAAGAGGGCTTCTGGAACGCTGCGCTGGTTCCGGATGTTGATGCAACGAGGAGAAGACGAGACATGCTCGCCGACGACAAGATTTTTCTGGGCGCAAGCCGAAAGCCCGACGACAGCTATCAGGAGCCGGAATATCTGCTGCTGCCATATGGCAACCGTCATGGCCTCGTGACCGGTGCGACGGGCACCGGCAAGACCGTCAGCCTCCAGATTCTGGCGCAGGGCTTTTCCGATGCGGGCGTGCCGGTCTTCTGTGCCGACATCAAGGGCGATCTCTCCGGCATCGCGGCCAAGGGCGAGCCGAAGGATTTTCTTCTGAAGCGGGCCGAGCAGGTCAAGCTCGATCCCTATGTGTTCGCGGCCGCGCCCACCATCTTCTGGGATATTTTCGGCGAGCAGGGGCATCCGATCCGGGCCACCATCACGGAAATGGGCCCGTTGCTGCTTTCGCGCCTGATGAACCTGACCGATGCGCAGGAAGGCGTGCTCAACATCGCCTTCCGCATCGCCGACGAGGAGGGGCTGCTCCTCCTCGACATGAAGGATCTGCAGGCGCTCCTGACGAATATCGCGGAGCGCGCCGCCGAGCTTTCGACCAAATACGGCAATGTGAACAAGACCTCCGTCGGCGCCATCCAGCGCTCGCTCCTGGTGCTCGAACAGCAGGGCGGCACGAAGTTCTTCGGCGAGCCGGCGTTGAGGATCGCCGATCTCATGCGCACCACCACGGACGGGCGCGGCTTCGTAAACGTGCTCGCCGCCGACAAGCTGATGATGAATCCGCGCCTTTATTCGACGTTTCTCCTCTGGCTCATGTCGGAGCTCTTCGAGGAACTGCCCGAGGTGGGCGATCCCGACAAGCCGCGGCTCGTCTTCTTCTTCGACGAGGCGCATCTGCTCTTCAACGAAGCGCCGAAGGCGCTGCTCGACCGCGTCGAGCAGGTGGTGCGCCTCATCCGTTCGAAGGGCGTCGGCGTCTATTTCGTCACGCAGAACCCGCTCGACGTGCCGGATCCCGTCCTGGCCCAGCTCGGCAACCGCGTGCAGCACGCCTTGCGCGCCTATACCCCGCGCGAGACCAATGCCGTGAAGACGGCCGCCGACACCTTCCGGCCCAACCCGGATTTCGACACCTTCAAGACGATCACCAATCTGAGCACCGGCGAGGCTCTGGTCTCGACCCTGCAGGACAAGGGCGTGCCCTCCATCGTCCAGCGCACGCTGATGCGGCCGCCGGCATCGCGCATCGGTCCGCTGACGCCGGACGAGCGCGCCAGGGTCATCGCCGCGAGCCCGATCGCTGGACAATACGACCAGACGGTCGATCCGGAATCCGCTTATGAAATCCTTCAGCGCAAGGCGCAGGAAGCGGCCTCGGTCCAGGAAAAGATGAAAGAAGAGAGCCAGGGCGGAAGCAGCGGCGGCTGGGGCGACGTCCTGGAAAGCGCCCTCGGCGGCAGCCGCCGCTCGGGCCGCCAGACGGTGGCTGAAGCGGCCATGAAATCCGTCGTGCGCTCCGTTGCCTCGTCGCTCGGCCGCGCGCTGGTGCGCGGGGTGCTGGGGAGCTTGAAGCGGTAGGGCGCTTTAAAAGAAACGCCGGCGGGACAGTGCCCCCTCTGGCTTGCCAGCCATCTCCCCCGCAAGTGGGGAGATTAGCTATCAGTTCCGCTTTCGCTAATCGCCAGCGTTGCAAGAACTAGCGCCATCATCAATAACGGCTAATCTCCCCCCTTGCGGGGGAGATGCCCGGCAGGGCAGGGGGGCGCTGTCCCGCCGGCGTTTCCATCTAAAAATCAATACACGAACTACATCACCAAGATCGGCGTCTTGTTCGGAACCCGGTCGTAGAGATCGATGACGTCCTGGTTGATCAGGCGCACGCAGCCGGAGGAAACCGCCTTGCCGATCGACCACCATTCCGGCGAGCCGTGCAGGCGGTAGAGCGTATCCTTGCCATCCTTGAAGATATAGAGCGCGCGCGCGCCGAGCGGATTGGTGAGGCCCGGCTGCATGCCGCCATTGGCGGCGCTGTATTGCGCCAGCTCCGGCTGGCGGGCGATCATCTCGGCCGGCGGCGTCCAGGTCGGCCATTTGCGCTTCCACTGGACGATCGCGCGGCCGGACCAGGCAAAGCCTTCCCGTCCGATGCCGACGCCGTAGCGGATGGCTTCGCCGCCCTCGCGGACCAGATAGAGGAAGCGGTTGGAGGTATCGACCACGATCGTGCCCGGCCGCTCTCCGGTCGGGTCGCGGACGATCTGGCGCAGATATTGTTTATCCATCTTCTGGATCGGGATGGCCGGCAGCTGATAGCCTTCATCTTCCACCGCGGCATACATCGCCGCATAGGGATCAAAGGCGGAATCGACGCTTGCCCGCGGCGAAACCGGCCGGCCATCGAAGCCGACATTGATGACCGGAATGTCCTGGCGCAATTGCGTGCAGCCTGAGAGGCCGGCTGCTGCGGTGGCGGTCAATGCCGTCAGGAACGAGCGGCGAGAAAGAGCATTTTCCATTCTAGAACCAGACTTGTGGAGGGAGGATTTTATACGCTTCTTCGGGTTAACGAATACCAATCGGGTTGTGAATGCGTCCTTATCGCACGAGGATTATGGCCGCGAGCCGGTCGGAATCGGGCGCAAAAATGGCCCCGGCGATGCTGTTGCCTTGATGCAACAGATATATCCAGGCTGGCCACCGCTTTGCGTTGACGCATGTTCACTTCTCGGTGAACGACGCGTCATGCCAATTGTTTCAGGTCGGGCAATATCAGCGAGGGCGCATAGTCGAAATATTCGTCCGGCTGGTTGCTGCGGTTGATCCAGACGGTCCGGAAGCCGAATTTGGTTGCCCCCGCAATATCCCAGCGGTTCGAGGACTGGAAGGAAATCGCATCGGGGTAGAGCCTCCATTCGGTGGTGACGAGATCATAGACGTCCGGGTCCGTCTTGAAGCGCCGGATGGTCTCCACCGAAAAGATCTCGTCGAGCACGATATCGAGCGCGGCCGATTTGGCCGCTGCCTCCAGCATGGCTTGCGAGCCGTTGGAGAGGATGGCGAGCCGCGCGCCCCGGGCTTTCAGCGCCTTGAGAACGCCGGGCACTTCCGGATAGCAGTCGAGATGCCAATAGGCTTCGAGCAGGGCTTCGCGCAGGGTGCGGTCGGCGCTCGGCACCTTGGCGAGCGCGAAGTCCAGCGCCTGTTCCGTCAGAGTCCAGAAATCCGCATATGCCCCCATCAGCGTCCGCACCCAGGAATATTCCAGCTGCTTGGCGCGCCACAGTTCCGAAAGCAATTGCCCGTCCGGCCCGATCCTGTCGGCATGCCGGCGCACCGCCGCATGCACGTCGAACAATGTGCCGTAGGCATCGAATATATAGGTCGAATAGGCCATGCCTGTCTTTCCTCTCGCCCTCGTTCTTCCATTGCGGAATTATCGTCTGCCGAATTCGATAATATTAGGTTCTCATTCCCGTCTTAAGCATTGCCCGATGCAATGACCCGGCCTATGTAGCTATTGCATTGATATTTCAGGCAGGTCATCGCCATGCCTGTTAGCAGTCAGATAAGAGGAGAGTTCCCATGGCTTTTGAATTGCCCGCACTGCCGTATGACTATGACGCCCTTGCTCCGTTCATGTCGCGCGAGACGCTGGAATATCACCACGACAAGCACCATCAGGCCTATGTGACCAACGGCAACAAGCTGCTCGAGGGCTCCGGTCTCGAAGGCAAGAGCCTCGAAGAGATCGTCAAGGAGAGCTACGGCAAGAATCAGGGCCTCTTCAACAACGCCGGCCAGCACTACAACCACATCCACTTCTGGAAGTGGATGAAGAAGGGCGGCGGCGGCAACAAGCTGCCGGGCAAGCTTGAGAAGGCCATCGATTCCGATCTCGGCGGCTACGACAAGTTCCGCGAAGACTTCCTCGCCGCCGGCGCGACGCAGTTCGGCTCTGGCTGGGCATGGCTGCAGCTCAAAAACGGCAAGCTGGAAATCGCTAAGACGCCGAACGGCGAAAACCCGCTCGTCCATGGGGCGACGCCGCTGCTCGGCGTGGATGTGTGGGAGCACTCCTACTATATCGATTACCGCAACGCCCGCCCGAAATATCTGGAAGCCTTCGTCGACAGCCTCGTCAACTGGGACTACGTCCTCGAGCTCTACGAGAAGGCCTCGTAAGCGGTTTTTATCGCATACCCCTTTCGAAAAACCCCGGTTCCGCCGGGGTTTTTCTTTTTGAGGGCGGTTCAGCGCCTCCTGCAGGAGGTGGTCGGTATACCCGCGTCATATTTGGTCTGCATCGTATAGAGCCAGCCCTGGCACTCCTCCATCGAGGTGAAGCAGCGGAAGCGGTCGACGGGCACGCGGGCATCATTGTCGCTGATGAAGGGAGATTCCTTCACGCCGTGAAATATGCCGACGACCACGCCGCTGCCGCGCGGCGGCGTGTTGCAGCGTTGGCCGGCATATTCGCTCACATTCTTGAGAACGGCGGCTTCGGCCGGCGCGGAAGAGGCAAATGACTGCAGAATCGCGGCTGAACCGATGAGGAAGGCAAAAACGATGTGTTTCATGGTCTCAAAACCTTCAGATGCACTGGATTTGACAGGATAACCCGAAATTGCGTCGAAATGTTTCTGTGCCTGCCGATGTGGTGAAATATGGGTAATGTTGGGCCATTGATGACGGAAACGATAGGATTGTTCCATTAGCATGGCTGCCCTTTTTCACCGTAGCGGTAGCGGCTTCGCTGAGGCATGGATTCCAGTGCTTGTTTGTCACTGGAATCCATTCCTCGCCTTCTCCACCGTTCTAACGCTGCAGATACGGTGTTGAGCTGTTTCGCAGGAACAACAAACCTCAAGCCACCGTCTTGCTCGCCACCTTTGCCGTCGTTTTCCCCGTCACCTTCAGGGCAAATGCATAATTATGCGCCACTTCCTCCAGCCGTGAGAAGCGGCCCGAGGCGCCGGCGTGTCCCGCATCCATGTTGATGCGGAAGAGGATGGGGTTGTTGTCCGTCTTCAATTCCCGGAGCTTGGCGACCCATTTCGCCGGTTCCCAATAGGTGACGCGCGGGTCGGTGAGGCCGGCTGCGGCCAGGATCGGCGGATAGGCCCGCGCGCCGACGTTGGAATAGGGGCAATAGGAGGCGATGGTGCGGTAATCGGCCTCTGAGGTGATGGGATTTCCCCATTCCGGCCATTCGAGCGGCGTCAGCGGCAGGGTTTCGTCGAGGATCGTGTTGAGCACATCGACGAACGGCACCTCGGCGATGATGCCGCCGAAGGCCTGCGGCGCCATATTGGCGACCGCCCCCATCAACAGGCCGCCCGCCGAGCCGCCATGCGCGACGATGCGGTCATGGCTGGTGAATTTCTCCGCCACCAGATGCTCGGCCGCGGCGATGAAATCCGTGAATGTGTTGATCTTCTTGTCGCGCTTGCCGTTCTCATACCAGGCGAAGCCCTTGTCCTTGCCGCCGCGGATATGCGCGATGGCATAGACGAAGCCGCGATCGACCAGCGACAGGCAGGTGGTGTTGAAGCTCGCCGGAATGGTCATGCCGTAGGAGCCGTAACCATAGAGCAGGCAGGGTGCCGAGCCGTCGAGCGGCGTATCGCGATGATAGAGGATCGAGACGGGGACGAGCTCGCCATCGGGCGCGGGGGCCAGCAGCCGCCGCGTCACATAATCTTGGGGATTGTGCCCGGAGGGGACTTCCTGCGTTTTCAGCAATGTACGCTCGCGCGTGCGCATGTCGTAGTCGAATTCCTGCGCCGGCGTCGTCATCGAGGAATAGGAGAAGCGGATGATGTCGGTGTCGTATTCCGCGCTGCCGCCGAGGCCCAGCGAATAGGCCTCCTCCTCGAAGGCGATGGCGTGCTCCTCGCCGGTCTTGCGATTGCGGACCAGGATGCGCGGCAGGCCCTGGTCGCGTTCCAGCCAGACCAGGAAATCGCGATAGGCGGCATGGCTCAGTATGATCGTGCCGGGCTTTTCCGGCACCACTTCCCGCCAGTTTTCCCGTTCCGGCGCATCGACCGGCGCGCTCATGATCTTGAAATCCTTCGCGCCGTCTATGTTGGTCAGGATGAAGAACACGTCGCCGCCCTCGGTGAGGCTGTATTCGACGCCGGTTTCGCGTTTCCGCACCAGCCGTGGCTTGGCCATGGGATCGTTCGCCGGGATGATCCATTCCTCCGACGTTTCGTGATCGCCGATGGCGATGAAGATGAAATCGTCGAGGCTCGAGCCGCCGACGCTCATGAAGAAGCCCGGATCCGGCTCCTCATGGATCAGCTGGTCGTCCTGCTGCGGCGTGCCGATCTTGTGATAATAGAGTTTCGACGGGCGGTGATTGTCGTCGAGACGGGTATAGAAGAAGCCTTTGCCGGCCGCGTCCCACACGCCGCCGCCGCTGGTGTCGGCGACCAAATCGTCGAGATCGGCCAGCGTGCCGAGATCGCGCACCTTCAGCGAATAGAATTCCGAGCCCTTGTCGTCGAAGCCCCAGACGAGGCGCTTGTGGTCGGGTGAGTGATCGGTCGAGGCGAGGCGGAAATAGGCCTTGCCCTCGGCTTCCAGATCACCGTCGAGCAGCATGGTCTCCACTCCACCGTCGCGCGGCGTGCGGAAGAAGCGCGGCTGCTCGCCGCCGACTTTGAAGGACGTGCCGTAGGCATAGGGCCCGTCCTTGTGCGGAACAGAGGAATCGTCCTCCTTGATCCGCCGCTTCATCTCGGCAAAGAGAACGTCCCGCAGCGCTCCGGTATCCTCCATCAGGGCGCTCTGATAGGCGTTCTCGGCTTCCAGGTGCTCGCGGATTTCCGGCGCGAGGATGGAGGGGTTCTTGAACACCTCCTGCCAGTTAGGCGCCCGCAGCCAGGCGTAATCGTCGGTTCGGGTGATGCCGTGGCGGGTGTCGCTGACAGGCTTTTTCTTGGCGACGGGGGCGGGCAGGTCGGGGAAGATAGGTTTGGTCATTTATGATCTCGGGTGGGGGAGGGTTATCTTTTATGAAATGTCGGCGGGACAGTACCCCCCAAGGGGGAGATCGGTCGTCATCGATGGCATCGCTTTATCCTGCAGCGTTGGCGATTGGCGAAAGCAGAACTGACAGCCAATCTCCCCCTTGTGGGGGAGATGCCCGGCAGGGCAGAGGGGGGTGACTGGTGCGCGACGAACGTTAAATTTCAATCCTCATCGAATATCAACGCATGACCGTTCATGCAATAACGCAGGCCCGTGGGCGGCGGTCCGTCGGGAAAGACGTGGCCGAGATGCGCATCGCAGTCGGCGCAGCGGATCTCGGTGCGGACCATGCCGTAGGAGCGGTCCTCGAAGGCGTTGACGGCGTCGGGCTCGATCGGCTCGAAGAAGCTCGGCCATCCCGTGCCTGAATCATATTTGGCTTCGGAGCGGTAGAGCGGCCGGGCGCAGCACACGCATTTATAGGTGCCATTGAGCTTGCTGTCGAAATTTGGACTGGAGAAGGCTCGTTCGGTGCCGTGCTGGCGCGTGATCTGATATTGGATAGGTGTCAGCTGCTCGCGCCATTCCGCATCGGTCTTGACCACTTTCAACGGCTTCGTCGGGGTCCCGGTCGTGCTCATGAAACTATCCTTTCGTGAAGCAGGTGCCCGCAATTTAGGTCTTGCCGCCCGTTTCGACAACCGCGAGCCTTCGCAGCAATGGCCGCGAATCAGCGACTTTGCAGTTATTTTGACGAAAAATCACCGGAATTAATCCTTCTCGCCAGAAATTTGACGTAATGCTCCGCATTTTGGAGAAAGCTACACCGAATGTTTAAGGCAGCGTTCCGCCATTGGCATCGATTGACTTGAAAATATAGAAAATAGAGACTCGGACAAATATTCGAACAACTTCTAGGGGATATTTTACTGCTATCGCGCGAATGGAGAATTAGTAGTACAATCCGTAATCTGTATTTTTACTTGATTAGATATTGGAAAGAAAAAGCAAATTGTAGTACAATTCATTTGACAGATCGATTTTCCTTGGCGATATGGTCGCTCGCGCGGGATGGGCTGGCACAGCAAAATCGAAACAATCGATCTGTTGCCTGCATTTTGAAGAGTGGATGCCCTCACGGAGATATCTCGGGATATGACGTGAGTGTATATAAAGGAAAGATTGATGGAACATCTTGATGTTAACGATTCTGCCGAGGACGTACTGCTTGGTCTGACGGCGGAAGTTGTCGCTGCCTATGTGAGCAATAATTCGATTCGCGCTGGCGAACTGCCTGTGCTGATCGCGGAAGTTCACGCAGCTTTCGGTCGCGTGGGCGTCCGCGAGGAAGCGGTGCCGGTAATCGAAAAGCCGAAGCCTGCCGTGAATCCGAAGCGGTCGGTTTCGGACGATTACATCATCTGCCTTGAGGACGGCAAGAAGTTCAAGTCGCTCAAGCGCCACCTGATGACTCATTACAACATGACGCCGGAGCAGTATCGCGAGAAGTGGGATCTGGACCCCAGCTATCCCATGGTGGCGCCGAACTATGCGGCCGCCCGCTCACAACTGGCGAAGAAGATGGGCCTTGGTCGCAAACGCGGCAAGCGATCCTGATCGTGATTTTGCCGCGGCTGGACCGGAATCGCCCGCCGGTCTTTCCGCGCGCTTTCACGTGGTTGCAAAAAACGGCGCTTTGACGCCGTTTTTTTGTAAAGGGAGTAGGGGAATAAGGGAGTAAGTGAATAGGGAAATAAAACATATTCCCCTATTCCCCTATTCTCTTATTCCCTTATTCCCTTCCTTTACCCTCTCCAGCGCCTGTTTGAGCGCGATGTGCCGGTTGAGATCGTAGCTCCAGTGGCCGCGCGCACCCTTTAGCCGCTCGCGCTCGATCAGCCGTGTCAGCCGGCGGATCGCGCCGGCTTTCTCCTCCCGCGAGCCGGCGAGCAGGGCATCGAAGTCGATGCCGCATAAGATCTGCAGCGCCGCGCGCTGCATGGCTTCCCCGCGCCGCTTTTCCTTCGATGCCAGAAAAGCCCGGCTTTCCGCTAAGAGATGATCATCGGTCATGGTGGCTGTCCGTCGTTGTTGGACAGCCAGTCTCGCCCCATTGCGGATATCGGGGATAAAATTCCTAATGCGTTTTGTTTTGACCCGCATAAATTCAGGTGGAAGACCGGAAATGCAAGGCATATGGCCGCGCGGTGGCAGGGGGCGAAAAACTTATCCACGCGATTGCCAAGGCATTTATAAGAAGATATTCCTATTTTCCAGCAGAGGGGAAAAGAATGTCTTCGGTGCTTTCCGGTGTGATCCACACGCAATCCGAGGCTGTCGCCGCCCTGGTCGCAATGGCCGTCAAGCATGGGCGCTGCGTGATCATCGACAGGGTTTCGGCCGGGGAGAGCCGTCGCGGAAAGCTCTCCCGCCACCGGACGATCGAAGTCTGCGATGCCTTCATCGATATTCTGGCCGCCTATTTCGGCGTTCCGGGAAGTGAGCTTCGCTCCTGCGATCGCTGCCGGCGCGACATAGCGCGGGTGCGCCAGATCGGCATGTATGTCGCCCACACGCTGTTCGGCATGACCATGACGGAGGTGGCGCGAGGGTTCGCCCGCGACCGCTCCACGGTCATGCATGCCTGCCATCTCATCGAGGATATGCGCGAGGACAGGGAGTTCGACGCCATCCTTGCGGCCTTCGAGCGTCTCTCCGCCGCGACCTTTCTCGGTGAGGGGAGGGGCATATGATGGATATGGAGGACAAGACCATCCGCCGCGTCTTGCGGTTTCTCGCCAGGGCGGCGGCCAATATCAGGGTGTCGGCCTCGCCCGACCGGGTCCTGCTGGAAAGCGCCGGGCACGGCACCATTTCCACCCGGCAATCCTGTTTGCGGCTCATGCAGCAGGCCGGTCTGATCGCGCGCAAGGGCGAGACGGTGATGCTGACGGAGCATGGCCGCAGTTTCATGCGCGGCAATTCACCGGCTCCCGGCCGGGACCTGGAAGATATTCTGGTCGAAACCGATGGCGAGAGCAGGCGGGTCGCCTTCAACTGCGCGGAATCGCCGCTCTGCCAGCTCTACCGGCGCAAGGGGGCGGACGGAAAGCCGTTCCTGACGGCGGAGGAGTTCGCCGCGGGCGAACGCCTTCGCTCCGATTTCACGCGCGGCAATCTGATGTCGGGGATCGGCGTCAATTGGGAGACGAGTGTCGCGGGGCGCAACCGCGCGGCCGGAAACGGCGCGGCGGAACTGACCGACGCCGCTCTTGCCGCGCGCTTCCGCGTGGAAAAGGCGATCGAGGCCGTCGGGCCGGAGCTTTCCGGCGTGCTGATCGATATCTGCTGTTTCCTGAAAGGGCTTGAAACCGTCGAGCGCGAGCGCCGCTGGCCGGCGCGTTCGGCAAAACTCTTACTGAAAGCCGCCCTCGGCGCGCTCGACCGGCATTACCACCCGCGGGCAAGCGCAAAACCGGGACGTTCGCGTATCCTGCAATGGGGAGCGGCGGATTACCGGCCGTCCGTAGGCGGCTAGCGGTTTGGACTGAAATGAGAACGTCGGCGGGACAGCGCCCCTCTGGGCTGCCACCCATCTCCCGCCCCCTATTGTCGTCATCCTCGGGTCAAGTCCGAGGATGACGACTGGAGTGAAGGGAGATGCCTGGCGGGGCAGAGGGGGCGCTGTCTCGCCAGCGTTAAAGCGAACAGCTCTAATGCACCGCAGCGAGCGCGCCCTGCGCCTCGACGCGGATGCGGCGGATCATGGCGCGCAGGCCGTTGGAGCGCTGCGGCGTCAGGTGCTCGTCGAGCCCGAGCGTCTTCAGGATGCCTTCCGGATCGATGGCCAGGATTTCCGATGCCTTCCGGCCGGAATAAAGCGCGAGCACGATGGCGACGAGGCCGCGCACGATATGCGCATCGGAATCGCCGAGGAAAATGATCTCGGGATCCGGTCCCCCGCCGATCTCGGTCTTGAGCCACACCTGGCTGACGCAGCCCTGCACCTTGTGCGCCGCGTCGCGGGCGTCTTCCGGATAGGGTTTGAGATCGCGTCCGAGGTCGATCACGTAGCGATAGCGGTCTTCCCACTCGTCGAGAACGTCGAAATCGGTGACGATGTCGTCTATGGTCTGGGTCATGCGCTCCACATAGCCGGATTGGATGTTGCCCCTCATATAGCGATTGGCGGCGGCGACGTCACGGGTGGAGGGACAATTTCCCGTAATAGAGCATCGAACCTATACGCTGGCGGGACAGCGCGCCCCTCTGTCCCGCCGGCCATCTCCCGCCTCCTATCGTCGTCATCCTCCTCCTATTATCGTCATCCTCGGGGTCAAGCCCGAGGATGACGACTGGAGTGAAGGGAGATGCCCCGGCGGGACAGAAATGGCGGCTGGACCGGCATTCTCATTTTGACCAGAACCGCTCACGCTCCATCGCAAAAAGAAAGCCGCACGCCATGAGAGCATGCGGCTTACCGGAAACCCGGCAGGCTCGAGGCTAAGTGGTATCGCGGTCAGTTCCCGTGCTTCACTGTTCCCGTGTGCAGCGCATCCGTGACTGCATCGCGCGATGTTGGGACTGGAATGCTTTCGCCATGCTTCGGCGTTTCCGGCATTTTCGCCCGCAACGCATCGAGCTTCGATGCGATCGCGGATGCCGCCGGTTCACCGCCGAGCTGGCCGTTCAGATATTCATGGGCGATATGCGCGCCATCCTTGGCCTGCAGGCCAAGGCTCGAGAGCATGGAGCTGCCGGCCTCGCAGACGCTGGGATTGCGCGTGCAGAAATCGCCGAGATCGGTCAGCGTCCTCTGCGCGGCGAAGAGCGTTTCGAGCGCCCCGGCATTCTCCCGGCCTTCGGCCTCTGCGCTGCCCTGCACGACGGCCGGCGCGCTGCTGCGGCGGGGGGGCGCCCGCTCGGCCCCGGCATTCTCCCGGCCTTCGGCCTCTGCGCTGCCCTGCACGACGGCCGGCGCGCTGCTGCGGCGGGCGGCCGCCTGATCGTCCGTCCTGATGGCCAGATCGGCGAGCGGCGTGTGCGGCAGAACCACAAAGGCCAGTGTCAGCCAGAAGGCCATCTTCATAAGAAAGCGCATGTGCTCCTCATCCCCTGTATGCTCCGCCGCTTCCAGTGGCGCGGCCTTTGTCTATGGAACGATCATGACAGACAGACAAAAAGAACCGATTGAAGGCACGCGGCGAATTTGATTCGAATTTGAGCGGATTTCGCAATGTTTCGTCAGCATATGCGTCCGCCATGGGGCGAAACGGCCCTGCCGCCGTCGTGCTGCCGCATTTGGTCGGCGCCGGGCAACCCTCTGTTTACCATAGCGGGAAAAGCGAGGTCCCCAGCCGCGCAAATATGTGCTGTGGGTCGGGTGGAGAGAGAGCCTTTATCCATTCCTTAAAGCCTCGGCGGCAATCTGGCGGCTATACAAAGCTGCGTTTTTCCGAGGCGTCTTCAAAGGTGTCGCGGTGAAACCGGAAGCACAAAACGCATGTAGTGGGTACGGCACGGTGCACGCCATTTTTCTGAAAACCTTCGAATTCGCCGATGCGCGTGCGCGTGGCTGTGCCCGTGCGTTCGACGGTTATTGCGGTCGCTGGGTTCCGGCAGGGCAGACCGCCGACAAGGCGGCGGACAAGCGGATGATCGCTGCCTTCTGCGCCATGCCGGTTGCGCTCGTCGCGGCATTCGCGGCAAGCGGCGCGATTTCCAGAGGCCTCGAGGCGGGTTTGGCGACGGCGATCTTCATCGGCATCGCCATGATCCTTTGCGCGCTTTCCTCGCTCAGTACGCGCCCCGGGCTCGTCGGTATCGCGGGTCTAGCCGTCTATGGGGCAGGGATCGGCCTTGCCGGGTTTCACGCGGCGCCCTCCAACCCCGCGCTCTGGACCATGGCCGCCGCCATCTCCTTCGAAAGCTGGCTCGTCGGACGCTCCGGCCGCAGCGCCGCCATCGGCATGGTCGTCGGCGTGCTGGCCTTTGCCGCGCTCATCGCCGGCGCCTCTCCATCGGCAACGCCGGCTTCACCGGTCGTGACGGCCCTGCTGACGATCGCCTATATCGGAACGCTGCTGGCGCGCGCCATGCACGTCGTCCGCACCATGACGGAAAAAGCCCGTCCCGCGAGCGCCGACGATATCGAGAATGCGCTCGACGGCGTGGTGATCCGCCTGTCTCCCGATGGCGTCATCCGTTCGCTGTCGGCGCAGGCGCCCGAACAGCTCGGCGTTTCCAGGCAGGTGATGATCGGCACCCAGTTCATCGACCGCATGCACATCTCCGACCGGGTCCACTATCTCGGCCTCCTCGCCGATCTGCGTGCGCCCGAAAACGCCCGGAAGCGTTCCGCGAGCATCGAGGTGCGGCTGCGCCGCGTCGATGGCGAAACCGGCACCCACTCGATCGTCTTCCGGCCCTTCCGGCTCGATGCGGTCGCCAACAGGGAGAACGGCGTGCTGGGGGGCTTCACCCTGATCGCCCGCGACATCTCGAACGAGCAGGCCGCGCGCGAGGCGCTGCAGCGCGCCGAGGACGAGGCGGAAAATCTCCAGATCTCGAAGAACCGCTTTCTCGCCTCCGTTAGCCATGAGCTGCGCACGCCGCTCAATTCGATCATCGGCTTTTCCGACGCGTTGTTGCACGAAATGCTGTGCCGCTTCGAAAACGAGAAGCAGCGCGAATATGTCGATCTCATCCACCGGTCCGGCACGCATCTCCTCGATGTGGTCAACGCCATCCTGGAAATGTCCAAGATCGAATCCGGCACCTATCGCATTTTCCCGGAAAGCTTCGCTTTCGGCGATGCCGTCGGCATGTGCGCCGGCGTGATGGGCCAGCAGGCGGCGAAGAAGGGCGTTATCCTCTGCGACCGGATCAACGCCGGGGTCGGCGAGCTGGTTGCCGACCGGCGCGCGGTTCAGCAGATCCTGATCAATCTCGTGTCCAATGCGGTGAAATTCACGGAAAAAGGCGGCTGCGTCACCATCGATGCGGCGGTGGAGACGGCGACGAACCTGCCCATGCTGGTCTTTTCGGTGGCCGACACCGGCATAGGCATGGCCGAGGACGATCTCGCTCATCTTTGCCAGCCCTTCACGCAGCTCGACAATGCCTGCACCCGCGCCCATGAGGGAACGGGCCTCGGCCTTTCGCTGGTCAAGGGGCTGGTGGAACTGCATGAAGGCACGATGGAAATCGCCAGCCGGCCGGGCGAGGGGACTGTCGTCACGGTCCGTCTGCCCGTCAACGGGCCGCGGGCCTATCGTTTGCAGGAACAGAAGGAAAAAGCAGGGACGGTGGTCGATATCCATCGCATTCAGGCAGAAAGGCGTCATGACAAGCATGAAGACGAACCGGAAAGGCAGGCCTATGCGCAAGACCGCAAAACGGCGTAGCGTTGGTCGCCGCATCGTCGATGCGCTGTTCGCCACGGTATCCAGCATGGCGATCGCGGCCGGCGACGCCATCGCGCGCAATCCGGTTGCGACCGGCGGCGCGACCGCCTTCCTCGTCACCCTCGGTTTCGTTTCCGCCAACGCGCTCTGGTATCAGCCCCAGGCGCATGGCGGGGTATTTTTCAAGACGCGGCCCGATCTCGTCTTCAAGCCGCAGCCGCAGGCCGAAAACCCGCTGAAGCAGTCGATGGCGCCGCAGACGCCGGCGCCCATGCCCGCCGCGCCGCCTCCGCCGGAACAGCGCGCTGCGGTGGAACCGGCAGAGCCGGATGTGACGGCGCTGCAGCCGGCCATCGAGCCCGAGGACATACCGGTGCCCGCGCCGCAGCTCGCCGAAGGCGGCGATCCCGAGATCGCCCAGCTGCAGCACAAGCTCGCCGCCCTCGGCTTCTACGAAGGCCCGATCGACGGCTTGCCGGGCCCGCAGACGCGCAAGGCGCTCGATACCTGGCGCGCCGTTCAGGCCAAGGCTGGCATCCAGACCGTTTCGACGGGCAACGCGGCTGCGAACGAAACGGTCGAAACCGGCAGCGTCGCCATTCCCGCCGCGCGCCCCAAGCGGCCGCAAAACGGCGTCGACCGGACGACCACCACGGCGGTCGTCGCGCCGCGTCCTGCCGCTCCGGTCAATCCGCAGCCCCAGAGCGCCGTCTCGCCCGAGGAGATCATCCGCATTCAGGCTGGATTGAAGGCCTTCGGCAATGATCTGATTGCCGTCGACGGCGTCGCCGGCAAGACCACCCAGGATGCGATCCGCGAGTTCCAGAAGCTCTTCCGCCTCAAGGTGACGGGACAGGTCGACGCCGAACTGGTCGCCAAGATGCGTGAAATCGGTTTGATCAGCTAGCGTTGCCGATTGCCCCCTCTCTTGGATTTTCTAAGGCTTAGCGTTCGCTTCGCTCCGCTAAACCCAAGAAAATCCTTTCTCTCCCGCAAGTGGAGAGATATGGCTGGCACCGCTGTTTATGCCAATCGTCGGCGTTGGCTATTGGCGGAAGCGCTCATGCAAATTTTATCTCTCCCCTTGGGGGAGAGAAAGCGATTTCAACAGCTTAGCGAAGCTCAGTGTTAGAAATCGCAAGAGAGGGGATACCGGTTTCTTGCGCCTGACATCCGATTTCTGGGTTGCCGCCCTCATGCGTCGCGTGAATGGCGGCGGCGGTGGTTTCGCCTATCTCGCGCGGCGCGGTTCGCCGGAAGCGGGTGCAATCTTCATCAAGCTGCGCAAGCCCGACGGCGTCTATGATCTCTATGGCCCCGCGCCGCAGATCGCCTATGACACGGGCAAGCCGGACGAACGCGTCTTCACCCGCATCGGTGAGGGCCTGCCGGAATTCGAGGCCGACGAGAAACTGCGCGCCGAGACGCGCTTCGATCCCGATCTCTGGCTGGTCGAGATCGAGGGCCATGCCGGCGATGAAGAGCTGTTTGCGGTGGTGGAGCTGTAGAGCCGGGGACGGCGGCGTTTCTTCACCCCCTCTGGCCGGCAGGCCAGAGGGGGTGAGAAGCTGGATGCTTCCATCAAAATGAGAACCGCCCAGCAAAACAATCCTGATCAGCGCACAGCCTTCAGTGGCCCGGCGCCGTCGCTGTTGGCGGCGTCCAGCACCGGCTCGTCATCTGCGGCCGCCATTTCCCGAAGCTTCTCCCGTAACAGCGCGGTCATGTCCCCGGCTTTCCACCGCCGGACGATGGCGAGCGCCGTTTCCCGTTCGATCGAGCGATAGATGTGCACGAAATCCCTGAGCGCATTCTTGTCGCTGTGGATGGTGCCGAGAACGGCGGTGAGGATCAGATAGCTGTCCTGCGCCGAAAGGCCGAGCGCCCTGAGCGCGATCGGCAGCCGTGAATCCGGCCATTTGCCGATGATCGCCTCCGCATGCTCGAAGCTCACGCCGAGCGTATCGGCGAGCAGGTTGCGGAAGAAGACCGGATCGATGAGCAGCGCGGTGTCGATCATGTGATCGGCGGTGGCCGAGGGCTTCGGCGCATCCCGGTTCAATTGCAGTTCCGAGACGAGGTGCTTCGATGTTTCCTCGCGCATGATCGCGCGCAGCTTATCGTGCGCCTGGCGCGCGGCATCGGAGACCGGCGCAGGTTCTTTCGCCGCTCGTGCATCATCGGAGCGCGCCAGATGCCGCCTGACAGCCATCGAGCGGTCGATGGCGGGATCGGCGAAGCTTTCCAGCAGGCTCTGGACGATCGGATCGACCTGCGGACGCCGGGCTATGGCGCGGGCATGTCCCAGCCCTTGGCGGCCGATGATGTCGACGAGATCGGTCGAGGTCAGGATCGGCGAGCGCAGGAGCAGGGGGGCGGCGATCTCCACCGCCTCGTCGCAGAGCGTCAGGACCAGGTTGCGCGGCGCATGTTCCATCTGCGACAGCACCGCCGCGGCATGGCGCTTGCCGCGCGCCGTCGCGTTTTCGAGGAGCGGCAGCGTCAGGTCTTCGAGTTGCTGGATATCGTTTCGGGCCGGGCGCGTAATGGCTGTGAATGCGGTGACCGCCGCCGAGAGGAGATCATCGGCCTTGCCGCCATTGGCCTTTCCGCTTCCGGACAGGGCTTCCAGGGCGCGGAACTGTTCGTTTGTCACGCGGGGGTACTCCGGATAAATCGCAAGCAACACAGACTTCGAGAAGCGGTCTGCCCGCTCTCTCGCCGCAATCTAGCGGAGAAGCCTTAGCAAGCTGTTAACCATGGGAGGGTGAATGGTGAATAGTGAATAGTGAATGGAAAATGTCTATCCTATCAGGGCGATAGCTGATCCCATTCACCATTCACCATTCACATCGGCAGCGAGGCGCAGCCCGCATCACTCAGGAAATCGCGCACCGAAGGTTGCCAGCTCTGATCCGGCGTGAAGCCGCGTATCACCACGATCCCTTCGTCGATATCCTGCTCGACCAGGATCGACTGCGCCGCCGCTTCCGGCAGATCCTTCTTCAGATTGATCATCTGCACCGGATTGGCGATCACCAGGTCAAGCCTGCCGTCGGTGGAGGTGCGGTCGTTGAAACTGTAGAGATTTTCGGCGCTGCGATTGTAGATCGAAACCGACCAGAAGGGCACATTGCCCCCGGTCGTGATGCGCGCCGGTCCGTCGGTCAGGTCGAAGCGGCAGGCCGCCTCCTGAAAGAGCGGATCACCCGCGCCGCCGCGCCCGTCCTTCTCCGTTTCAAGCAGATGAAAGCGATAGGGCGCGCCATAGCCGGAGATACGCGACCAGGCATTGCGGTCCGAATAGACGGGAACGAGCAGCAGCGCCGCGACGTGGACAATGCCTGCGCCGATCAGGCCGACGAGCAGGGCGTGAAACAATCTACCCACGGCAGCCGGCCTCTTCCACGAGGGTTGTCCTGGGCATGACGAGATCGGAAAAGCCGGAGGAGCTGGCAACCGGTGTGTCGTAGAAGGTCATGACGAGAACGAAAAATCCCGAGCCGTTAACCGGCAGCCAGTTGCCGGGCTGCGCCTTCGGCGAGACAATGACGGTGAAGCTTCCATTCTCGCCGCGCAGGATCTCCCGCGAATGGAGCGCCGGCAGCATGCCCGTCTCGGGGGACAGCGGCTGCAGCGACCGGTCGGCGGCGTAGAGCGTCCAGAAGCGGGCGGGCGGCGTCGCCCCGGTGATGCGATAGGTGCAGTTGCGGTCGAGGAGGCGGCCCTGCGCGTCGCGGCTGGCATGAAAGATGAGGCCCTCGGCCGCTCCGAGGGCCAGCGTCCCGTTTCTGGCGCCGCGCGCCTTGGCGTAGGGGTCGGAATCCGGCGTGCCCGCCGCGGGGTAGGCGCTCCATTGCCCCACTTCCAGCACGCCGAAGCCCTCGAAGCGGTCGAGCGCATATTGCACGCTGCCCGCACCGCCGCCGACGGCGATGATGAGGACTAGGAGCGTGAGGAGAATGGTTCGAAGCATGGGAGCGGATCATATGTTGGTGAAAGCATTTGAGCTATTCTGCAGGGTTTATCAACCGGCGCATAGGTTTATCACCCCCCCTCTGGCCTGCCGGCCAGAGGGGGGTATGACAGTGTCAGCGTTTCCAATCGAAACTAATCATTCAAAGCGCTGAAAGCCTGGTGCGCACCGTCGGGGCGGTCAGCGGTGGCGCTTTCTTGAAGAGCGCGTTCAGTTCCTTCAGCGCCTTCGTCGTCGCGCTGGAAAGGATGCGCGGCCGCTCGACGGGGCTTTGGTCTTCCTCCGGCGCTGCCTTGCCCTTCACGCCCTTGACTGAGGCGACCTTTGCCGGATCGGGGAAGGACTTGTCGATGCCGGGTATCGGCTTGAGCTCGATATTCTGGTGGGCGTAGTTCATCATCCGCTGCCATGTCATGGCGGGCAGGATGCCGCCGGTCAGGTTCTTCGTCGGCGCGAAGCTGTCATTGCCGTACCAGACCGCGGCGGTGTAGTTGCCGGTGAAGCCGACGAACCATGCGTCGCGATAGCTCTGCGTGGTGCCGGTCTTGCCGGCCACGCGCGTCATCGGCAGGCTGGCGCGCCGGCCGGTGCCCCATTCCGGCACCTGCACCAGCATCTGGTTCATCTCGCTCGCCGCCTTTTCGGAGAGCACGCGGCGCGGCTCCCCGCCATCGCGCGCCCAGTCCCAGAGCACGTCACCGCGCTGGTTCATGATCTGCGTGAAGGCGTGGCGCGTGCCGGCAAAGCCGCCATTGGCGAAGACGTTGTAGCCGACCGCCTGGTCCATCACCGTCATGCCGGATGTGCCGAGCACCGTCGTCTTGTGCGAGGAGATGGGCGATTCGATGCCCATCGCCTTGGTCAGGGCGACGATGGGTGCCGTCGTCAGATAATCCCGGGCAAGCCGCACCGGAACCGTGTTGAGCGATTTGACCAGCGCCGTCGTCAGATCCACCCTGCCGGCGTAAGAGCGCCCGTAATTGCGCGGCGACCAGTTGCCCCAGCTGATCGGCCCGTCCGAGACGACGCTTTTCGGCGTCATGCCTTTTTCCATGGCGGCGGCATAGACATAAGGCTTGAAGGACGATCCCGCCTGGCGCTGCGCCTTGGTGGCGCGGTTGAACTGGCTCTCGCCGTAGTCGCGCCCGCCGACAATGGCGCGCACCGCTCCGTCATTGTCGAAGACGACGGCCGCCGCCTGGGTCACCTGATATTCCTTGCCGTACTGCCGCAGATGAAACTCGATCGCTTCCTCGGCGGCCTTCTGGAGATTGCGGTCGAGCGTCGTGCGCACCAGCAGCGAGTGCTGCGGCTGGTCGGCCGCTATCCTTTTTACCTCGTCGAACGCCCAATCCAGGAAATAATCCGGGCTTTCGTCCTTGCCCCGGTCGACGACATTGGCCGGGTTGCGCCTGGCGACGACGACCTGCCCCTCGGTCATCAGCCCGCTCTGGACCATGTTGGAGAGAACCACATTGGCGCGGGCACGGGCGGCCGGCAGATTGACATGCGGCGCGAACTTGGCCGGCGCCTTGAACAGCCCCGCCAGCATCGCGGCTTCCGCCAGCGACACCTCCTTGACGCTCTTGCCGAAATAGAATTCCGACGCCGCCGCGATGCCGAAAGTACCGCCGCCCATATAGGCGCGGTCGAGATAGAGCTGCAGGATCTGCTTCTTGCTCATATTGACTTCCAGCCACAGCGCCAGGAAGGCCTCCTTGATCTTGCGCTCGATGGTGCGCTCGTTGGAGAGGAACAGGTTCTTGGCGAGCTGCTGCGTGATCGTCGAGCCGCCCTGGACGACGGTATTGGCGCGCACATTCTCCGTCATGGCGCGGGTGAGGCCCAGGAAATCGATGCCGAAATGGTCGAAGAAACGACGGTCCTCCGTGCCGAGCACCGCCTTGATGACATGGTCGGGCAATTCGTCGATCGGCACCGCGTCGCGATGGATGATGCCGCGCTGGCCGATCTCGTTGCCGTAGCGGTCGAGGAAGGTGACGGCGAAATCGTCCTGCGCGCGCCAGTCCTTGCGCGTCTCCTCAAAGGCGGGCAGCGCCAGCGCCAGAAGCAGCACCGAGCCGCCGACGCCCAGCGTGAAACATTCGTCGGCGAGCTCCACCACCAGCCGGCGGAACCCGCGCACGCGGAACCGGCGGAAGAAGATCGTCGTGTTCTCCCAGAATTCGGCGAGCGCGAACCGCAGATTGTAGAGCGCGCTGTCGACAAAGGCGTCGATGCCGATCAGCCGCGGGCTGCGGAACGGCTTGCGCGGCGCGGGCGGTTTTTGCTGCTTTTCCCTGGAATTGCGCATGAATTCTGGTTTCGGCGAGTGTCGTTTTCTGATGAACGCCTCAATGCCGCCTTTCGCTCCATCCGTGTGGGCGACATCGCGTTAAACGCGCCGATGAGCCACACCGCCACGCCTGAATTGTGTCGCATTTGAACCAAAACGGCAAGCACGATGAAGGAACATGGTAACTATTTTGAGGGCGATAGTTTTCAATCCCTAAATCAAAAAATAACAAATATAGGAAAATAATCCTTGACGCCGTGACGGTGCTTTGCTAGGGTTCAGCTATCGTCACAAAATTGTATCCAGACCTCCTCGTCATTCTCGGGCTTGTGCTCCGAGAATCTGCGACGGTGGAGCGCAAAGCGCTATTTCGTCGTCCATGGCAGATCCTTTGGACAAGCTCAGGGATGACGGCGGGAAATCACCATGACAGCACCAGCTAATCCTGGCGGCCGCGCCCGCGCGGGCTATCGTGTCACGCGCAGATATGGCGTGCCGCATGCGGATATCGCCTTTCTCCTGAACATCGAGGAGAAAACCTATCTCCGCCGCCTGCGCCAGTCAGGCCTCGATCCCGACGCTGACGAAAGTGCGGGCCAGCTTCCCGACATCGAAGAGATATTGGCGAATATCCGCGGCGAGCTGGTGCGCCTGACGGAAGGAGGTCGGGTGCCGGACAAGGCGGCGGTCGATGCGCTGGTATCGCTGGCGCGGGCGCTGAAGACGCTGATCGAGCTGACGCCGGAGAAGGCGAGGCGTCCCTTCGCGGAAGCCGCCGGGGTGGCGGTCACGCCGGAGGAAATCAGCGAGGCGCTGGCGCGCATCGACAGAAGGATCGACGAACTTGCAAATCTCCGGGCAGACGAAATCATTCGACGCCGGTTTGAGCGGGGAGACGGCGCTGGCGCTGACGAGGGAGTGGTTCTGCGAGGGGCGTGACGCCCAGCAGCCGCCGCTGATGCCATGGCGCACCTGGGTTCTGATGGGTGGGCGCGGCTCGGGCAAGACCCGCACCGGCGCGGAATGGGTCATCGGCATGGCCCTGGGGCTGCCGACGATTGCCCGTGAAAAATGCGGTCATATCGCTTTGGTCGGCGAGACGCTCGCCGACGTGCGCGAGGTGATGGTGGAGGGCCCGTCCGGCATCCTCTCCGTCTCGCGCCGTGAGCGTCCCCGGCTGGAGGCGACGCGGCGGCGGCTCGTCTGGGACAATGGCGCGGTGGCGTCGTTCTTCTCCTCCGAGGATCCCGACAGCCTGCGCGGGCCGCAATTCGATGCCGCCTGGTGCGACGAGCTCGCCAAATGGAAGCACCCGCAGGAGACCTGGGACATGCTGCAATTCGGCCTGAGGCTCGGCCATGCTCCGCGCCAGATCGTCACCACCACGCCGCGCCCCACCGTTCTGCTGCGGGCGCTCCTTGCGGATAATTCGATGCCGGTGACGCGAATGCGCACGGCGGAGAATGCCGGTCACCTCGCGCCCGGTTTCGTCGAGATGATCGAGAGCCGCTATGCCGGCTCGCGTCTCGGGCGGCAGGAACTCGACGGCGAGCTGATCGAGGATCGCGCCGATGCGCTCTGGTCGCGCGCGCTGATCGAGAGCCTCGTCTGCAAGGCGGTGCCGCCGTTGAAGCGCATCGTCGTCGCCGTCGACCCGCCGGCGAGCGCTGGCAGGAATTCCGACGCCTGCGGCATCGTCGCCGCCGGCATCGACCATGACGGCTTCGGCTGGGTTCTGGCCGATGAAAGCCTGCCGCGCGTCAAGCCCTATCAATGGGCGAGGGCGGCGATCGCGCTCTATCACCGCCTCGAGGCGGACATGATCATCGCCGAGGTCAACCAGGGCGGCGACATGGTCAAGGCGGTGATATCAGCCGAAGACCATGGCGTGCCCGTCCGTTCCGTCAGGGCGATGCGCGGCAAATGGCTTCGCGCCGAGCCGGTCGCAGCCCTCTACGAGCAGGGCCGCATCCGCCACGCCGGGCGCTTTCCGGCGCTCGAAGACGAGATGTGCGATTTCGCCCCCGCCGGCCTCTCCTCCGGCCGCTCGCCCGACCGGCTCGACGCGCTGGTCTGGGCGCTGAACGAGCTGATGCTGGGGAGGGAGAGGATGCCGAGGATTAGACGGGTGGAGTAGAAATAGGGTGTTTTAGACGGCAAGCTTGGCGGGACAGCGCCCCCTCTGTCCCGCCGGCGCTAAATCAGAAAATTGATGAAGAAAGGCCATTCCATGCCCATCCCCTGGCCGTGGCGCCGCCGCGCCGCGAATGCTCCCGCACGCGAGCTGAAATCCACCACCGGCTTCGTCGCCCTGCATGTGGAGCGCAGCGCATCCTGGATCGCGCGGGACTATCCGACCCTGGCGCGCGAGGGCTTCATGCGAAACCCGATCGTCCATCGCGCGGTGCGCATGATCGCGGAAGCGGCGAGCGCGGTACCGTGGCTCCTCTACGAAGGCACGGCCGAGCACGAGACCCACCCGCTGCTCGATCTCATCGCCAGTCCGCGGCGGGGGACGAACGGCACCGCCTTCTTCGAGATGCTCTATGGCCATCTGCTTCTCTCCGGCAATGCCTATGTCGAGCGGGTCGAGGCGGCGGGCGGTGCGCGCGAACTGCATCTGCTGCGCCCCGAACGCGTCACCGTCGAGACGGATCAGGAGGGATGGCCGCAGGCGCTCACCTATCGCTGCGGCGCGGTCAAGCGCGTCGTGCCGCTCGACGGGCCGGCGGGCGGGCAGGCGCTGCATTTGAGCCTCTTCCACCCGCTTGACGATCACTATGGCTTCGCGCCCCTCGAAGCGGCGTTGATGGCGCTCGATATCCACAATGCGGCGGGCGCCTGGAACAAGGCGCTGCTCGACAATTCGGCGCGGCCCTCCGGCGCCCTGGTCTATGCGCCAAAGGACGGCGGCAACCTGACCGAGGAGCAGTTTGCGCGGCTCAAAGCCGAGCTGGAAGATGGCTATACCGGCGCGGCGGGGGCAGGGCGTCCGCTGCTCTTGGAAGGCGGGCTCGACTGGAAGGCGATGGGGCTTTCCCCGCGCGACATGGATTTCATCGAGGCGAAGAATGCCGCCAGCCGCGACATCGCGCTCGCCTTCGGCGTGCCGCCGATGCTGCTCGGCATTCCCGGCGACAACACCTACGCCAATTATGCCGAGGCCAACCGCGCCTTCTACCGGCTTACCGTGCTGCCGCTGATCGCGCGCACCGCCAAGGCGCTCGGCAACTGGCTCGGGCCGCTTTATGGCGACGATCTCCGGCTGGAGCATGATTACGACCGCATCGAAGGGCTTTCGGCCGAACGCGACGCCCTCTGGCGGCGCATTTCCGATGCGCCATTCCTGACCGACGAGGAGAAGCGGCAGGCGGTGGGGTATTAACAGCCATTGGCAGGTGCTGTGGCGGGATATTGGCGACTCCATCTATCCAATCGTCATCCTCGGGCTTGACCCGAGGATCCACGGCTGAGGAGCGCTACCTGCGTGCCCATCGACTCGTTCCAGCTTGCAAGTACGATCAATATCCGGGCTGGCCATTCGTAATTCCGTTGCGGACGATAATGCCGTTTCCGCCCCTTGCCGTGGATCCTCGGGTCAAGCCCGAGGATGACGACGATAGAGGGAATGCCCAAGTGGGCGCTGTCCCGCGACATCCGATCCTTAGGAATGGAGACCCCCATGAGCGCGTTTCAGGAAATGGGCGATACGGCGTGGGTGTTGCTGGCGAAGGCCGCAGGCGCGGTTGCCGGTTCCGCCGTGTCGCTCGCCTATATGCTGCCCAAGGGCAAGCAGGAGGCGGCGATCCGTTTCGCCGTCGGCATCATCTGCGGCCTCGTCTTTGGCGGCGCGGCGGGCGTGAAGATCGCCGAGGAGCTCGCCATCGACGGCAGTCTCGGCAAGGCGGAGCTGATGCTGATGGGATCGGCCGCCGCAAGCCTCGCCGCCTGGTCGGCGCTCGGCATCTTCAACCGCTTCGCCGAGCGCATGAAGGCCGCGCCGCTTCCCGATTTCATTCCAGAACGACAGGAAAGGAAGGTCCGTGATGAGGGCTGACCAGGCCAGGCTGCGGCCGAAATTGCAGCTTGAGACGAAACTGGCCGGGCTGGCGCTTGAACAGGTGGAAATCGACGGCAGCTTTTCCGGCTATGCCAGCCTCTTCGGCGAGGTGGATCTCGGCCGGGACGTCATCGAGCTGGGCGCTTTTGCAAAATCGCTGAAGGTGCGCGGCACGTCGGGCATCCGCATGCTGTGGCAGCATGATGCCAACGAGCCGATCGGCGTCTGGACCGTGATCAGGGAAGATGTGCGTGGCCTCTATGTGGAAGGCCGCCTGGCCAAGGGCGTGCCCCGGGCGCGCGACGCGCTGGAGCTGATGCGCAGCGGCGCCCTTGACGGGCTTTCCGTCGGCTTTCGCACCGTGCGTGCGCGCAAGGAGACGCGGACCGGCATCCGCCGCATCGTCGAGGCCGATCTCTGGGAAATCTCGGTGGTCACCTTCCCCATGCTGCCTTCCGCCCGCATCGCAAACGTCAAGCGGGGGAGGCTGCCGACAACAAGGGAATTCGCAACGCTGGCCAGGCGCATCCGCGCCGCCGCCGGTAAATTTCACAAGAAGGAACGATAATGCAGGAAGACACTATTCCATCCGAGAAGAAGGGCGTCGAGATCAAGGCGCTCGGCAATGCGCAGGACGTGGCCGAGGCCTTCGACGAGTTCATGTCGGCCTTCGACGCCTTCAAGCAGGCCAATGACGAGCGGCTGGTTGAGATCGAGAAGCGCATGGGTCCCGATGTGCTGACCGTCGAGAAGGTCGACCGCATCAACCGCAGCCTGGAGGAGCAGAAGCAGGCGCTCGATCAGATGCTCCTGAAGCAGGCTCGTCCGGCGCTGGGGCGCGGAAACCCGGCTGCCTCGCTCGAACACAAGAACGCCTTCGAAACCTATGTCCGCCGGGGCGACGAGCAGGCGCTGCGCGGGCTGGAGGCGAAGGCCCATTCCTATGGCTCCGGTCCCGATGGCGGCTATCTGGTGCCGCCGGAGATCGAGACCGAGATCGGCAGGCGGCTTGCCGGCCTTTCGCCTATCCGCTCCATTGCTTCGGTGCGTCAGGTCTCCGGCGCGGTGCTGAAGAAGCCGTTCTCGGTCAGCGGTCCCGCGGTCGGCTGGGTCGGCGAGACGGACGCGCGCCCGGAAACCGCGTCGGGCGTGCTTGCCGAGCTGCAGTTCCCGACGATGGAGCTCTACGCCATGCCGGCCGCCACCGCCTCGCTTCTCGATGATGCGGCGGTCGATGTCGAGCAGTGGATATCGTCGGAAGTGGAGACCGCCTTCGCCGAGCAGGAAAGCGCCGCCTTCGTCAATGGCGACGGCGTCAACAAGCCGCGCGGGCTTCTGAATTATGCGACCGTCGAGGAAGCGGACTGGCAATGGGGCAGGCTTGGGACGATCGCCACCGGCGTCGCCGGCGCGCTGCCGGCGGAAGACGCTTCCGACGTGCTGATCGACCTCGTCTATTCCCTGAAATCCGGCTATCGCCAGAACGCGACCTGGGTGATGAACCGCAAGACGCAGAGCGCGCTGCGGAAGCTCAAGGACCGCGACGGCAATTATCTCTGGCAGCCGCCGGCGGCCCTGGGCGGCAAGGCCTCGCTGATGGGCTTCGGCCTTGTCGAGGCCGAGGACATGCCGGATATGGCGGCGGATGCCTGCGCCATCGCCTTCGGCGATTTCGCCCGCGGCTATCTGGTCGTCGACCGCACCGGCGTCCGCGTCCTGCGCGATCCCTATTCCGCCAAGCCCTATGTGCTGTTCTATACGACCAAGCGCGTCGGGGGAGGCGTCCAGGATTTCGATGCGATCAAGCTGTTGAAGTTCGGGGATTGAGGCAGATTGCTAAATAGAAACGCTGGCAGGACAGCGCCCCCTCTGTCCTGCCGGACATCTCCGCCGCCCCTCCAGTCGTCATCCTCGGGCTTGACCCGAGGATCCACGGCTGAGGGGCGCTGACCTTCTCGCTACATCGATGCATTCCAGTTAGCGGATAACGTATCCGGACTGACGATCCACTATCCCGGTGCAGGTAACAGTACCGCTTCCGCTCCCTTGCCATGGATCCTCGGGTCAAGCCCGAGGATGACGACGATAGCAGGCGAAAGATGGCCGGCAGGCCAGAGGGGGCGTTGTCCCGCCGACGTTTTTACCTGAACACTCCAAGGACTTCCCCATGACCATGCATTTGATCACGCCGCCGGCGGCAGAGCCGGTGACGCTCGCCGACGCGCGCGCTTTTCTCAAGATTTCCTCCACTAGCGAGGACGCCGTTATCGAGCAGCTCCTGCGCACGGCGCGCGAGGTGGTGGAAGCCCAAACGGGGCTGGCGCTGATCGACCAGACCTGGCGGCTCCATCTCGACCGCTGGCCGCGCTCGGGCCGCATCGCGCTCTTCCGCTATCCCGTGCGGGAAATCGTGGAAATTCGCGCATACGAGCCCGACGGCACGCCGGCGGCGATCGGCGCGGGCGAGCGCCATTTGCACAAGGGCTCGCGGCCGCAGCGGCTCTATCTCAGCCCGCGTGCGGGATCGTCCGCACTCGGCGGGCTGGAGATCGATTTCGTGGCGGGTTTCGGCGAAACCGGCGCGGATGTGCCAGATAGCCTGAAGCACGCCATCCTGACGCTCACCGCCCATCTCTACGAGTTTCGCGGTGCGTTCGACGGTGAGGCGCAGCCGGTCTCCTTCCCGCCGGCCTTCGACCGCCTCGTCGATATCTGGCGCAGGGTTTCGCTATGAACACGGTCTTCATCGATGCCGGGCGGTTGACGAGCGAACTGGCGCTCGAACGGCTCCGGCCAGTTGCCGACGGCATCGGCGGCTATAGGGAGACATGGGAGGAGATCGCCACCCTCTGGGCTCGTATCGAGCCGGTTTCCGATACGGTGCGGTACTTCGGAGCGCAGCCGCTCGAGGAGATCACCCACCGCATCACGATGCGCTTTCGCGATGATATCGCGAGCGGCATGCGGCTGCGCAAGGGCGGGCGGTGCTTCACTATCCTCACCGTTCATGATCCCGATGAAAGCGGCCGCTATTGTCTCGCTCGGGTGAGGGAGGAGGGCCGATGAAGCTCTCTATGGCTCTCACCATGGATGGCCTGATCCGCAGCTTGCGCTGGCGTGGCGTCGAGCAAGTCCAGGAAAAGTGTGAAGCGGTTTTCCGTCCGGACTTGCGCAAAAATAAAGAACTGCGGGAAGGGCTGATGGAACCGAGAACGGACGCACGGAAGGAAGACGAAACCGATGACGAGCGCCAATATGGAACTGCAGAAGGCGGTCTATCTCGCCCTTTCCGGTGATGCTGCCCTGGCGGCGAAACTGGGCGGGCCCAATATCTACGATCACATACCGGCCGCCGCTGCCTTCCCTTACGTCACCTTCGGCCAGACCGCGGTCTATGACTGGAGCACCGACAGCGAGGTTGGCGACGAGCATCTCTTCACCATCCATGTCTGGGCGCGCGCCGGCGGCAGGAAGCAGGTGCTGGAGATCATGGAGCTGATCGCCACCCGGATAACGCAGGCCGCCCTGACGCTCGACGGACACCGGCTCATCAACATGGCGCTGCAATATTCGCAGGCCCGCAATGATGACGAGCGCGACGGTTATCACGGGCTGCTGAGATATCGTGCGGTGACGGAACAAGCATAGCGCACTTCAATCACCCCCCTCTGTCCTGCCGGGTATCTCCCCCACAAGGGGGAGATTGGCGGTAGCCCGGAGGGGGAACGTATTCTTCCGCTTATAAGGAGAACTCTCCATGCCCGCCCAGAGAGGCAAGGACATATTGCTGAAGCTCGCCCGTCCCGACGGAGGATATGAAACCTGCGCGGGCCTGCGCGCCAAGCGCATCGCCTTCAATGCCGAGACGGTCGACGTCACCGACGCCGATGCCGCCGGCCGGTGGCGGCAGTTGCTCGGCGGCAGCGGCGTGCAGCGCGCCACCGTCACCGGCTCCGGCATCTTTAGGGATGCCGCGTCAGATGCGCTCACCCGCGCCGCCTTCTTCAATGGCGAGATCCTCGCCTGGCGGATCATCCTGCCCGATTTCGGCACGCTCGACGGGCCGTTCCAGATCACCGCGCTGGAATATGGCGGCAATCACGATGCGGAGGTCACCTTCGAGATCGCGCTGGAATCGGCCGGCGTGATCACCTTCGGAGAGCTCATATGATGGTGAACCGGCATCGCGGCGAGGTGGCGGCGGTTCTCGATGGTCGCGAATGGGCGCTCTGCCTGACGCTTGGGAGCCTCGCCGAGCTGGAGGCGGCCTTCGAGGCGGAGGATCTGACGGCGCTGATCGCACGTTTTTCCTCAGCCCGGCTTTCGGCGCGCGACATGGTGCGCATCATCACGGCGGGCTTGCGCGGCGGCGGCCACAGCGTCACCGAGGAAGACGTGGCCGGGATGCAGGCCGATGGCGGCGCGGCGGGTTTTGCCCGCATCGTCAGCGAGCTTTTGACCGCCACTTTCGGAACGACATCAAAGCCGGAAAGCGATTCTGCGCCAAACCCTTAAGAGCCGCGGCTGAATCAGCACCTCCATTTCCCTGGGATGCAGCCATGCAGGCGGGGCTGGGGCATCTGCGGCTTTCTCCAAAAACCTTCTGGGCCATGACGCCGCGCGAGCTGGCGGCGGCTTTGGGCCTCACGGCACGAGCGGCGAATGCGCCATCGCGCGAAGCGTTCGACGCCCTCTGCCAAGCATTTCCCGACAGGTGAGACATGACAGAAACCGAGAATGTGACGGTCGCGATCGACGCCGATACCAGCGCCTTTGATCGCGCGCTCGACGATCTGCAGAAGAAGTCCGGCCGGTTCGGGGCCAGCCTGACGGCGGCGTTGAAGGGAGCGGCCGTCAGCGGGCGGAGCCTCGACGACGTATTGCGCGGACTTGCGACCAATCTGGCGGGGCTGGCGCTGGATGCCGGCATGAAGCCGCTGCAGGGGCTTATGTCGTCGCTCTTCTCCGGCCTGCTTGGCGGCCTGGGCGGCGTCACGCCCTTCGCCAAGGGCGGCGTCGTGTCGAGCCCCACCTATTTCGGCATGGCCGGCGGTTCGCTGGGGCTGACCGGCGAGGCGGGCGCGGAGGCGATCCTGCCGCTCGCCCGTGGCGCGGATGGCCGGCTCGGCGTGGCGGCGGGCGGCAGGACAAAGCCGATGCAGGTCGTCTTCAATGTATCGACGCCGGATGCCGCCTCCTTCCGCAAATCGGAGGCGCAGGTGTCGGGCATGCTGGCGCGGGCCGCCCGGCGTGGAACAAGGAGCTTGTGAACATCATGGCCGAAATTTCTTCCTTCCACGACGTGCGCTTTCCCCTCGGCGTCTCCTTCGGCGCAACGGGAGGGCCGGAATGGCGCAACGAGATCGTCACGCTCACATCGGGCCATGAGAAGCGCAATGCGCGCTGGGCGCAGTCGCGCCGGCATTTCGATGTCGGCACGGGGTTGCGTTCGCTGCAGGACCTCCGGGAGGTGCTCGCCTTCTTCGAGGCGCGGCATGGCTCGCTCCACGCCTTCCGCTTCCGCGATCCGTTCGATCAGGAGGCGGATGATGAACTGATTGGCACGGGTGACGGCGTCACGGCCGATTTCCAGCTGGTCAAGCACTACGGCAAGGGAGCCTATGTCCGCCCGGTCACCAAGCCGGTCGCCGAAATGGTCAGGATTGCCGTCGCCGGGGTGGAGATGGTGGAAGGGGAGGCGTTCACCGTCGATAGCCTGACCGGCATCGTGACCTTCGCCCCAGACGCCATCCCGCCCAATGGGGCCTCTGTCACCGCCGGCTTTGTCTTCGATGTCGCGGTGCGCTTCGATACCGACCGGCTCACCGCCAGCATCGCCTCGTTCCAGGCCGGTGAGATACCTTCGATCCCGATCATCGAGGTGAAAACCTAAGCGGGAGTGCTGTTACACCCTGTGGCCTGCCGGCCATCTCCCGCACCTCCCATTGTCATCCTCGGGTCAAGCCCGAGGATGACGACAGAGGAATAGGGAGATGCCCGGCAGGGCAGAGGGGGCGAGCGATGCCTACAATATGAAAGGCTCCCATCATGATCCCCATTCCGAAAACCCTTGAATCACATCTGCAGAGGACGGTTACAACCCATTGTTTCGCCTGGATCATCCGCCGGCAGGACGGTGTCGCCCTAGGCTTCACCGACCATGACCGGCCGCTGCTCGTTTCGGATGTCATGTGCGAACTGCAGACGGGGATGACCGGCAGTGAGGCGGCGACGGCGCTGGGCCTTTCCATCGATAGCGCCGAGATCGAAGGCGCGCTTTCTTCGCTCGCCATCGACCGGGCGGATATCGAGCGCGGTCTTTATGATGGTGCGACGGTCGAGACCTATCTCGTCAACTGGTCCTTGCCGGGAGACAACGTCCTGCTGCGCCGCTCGGGCATAGGCAAGATCGCGTGCTCCGACGGCAAGTTCACCGCCGAGCTGAAAAGCGCCGCCGCCGGCCTCAACAAGATCCATGGCCGCCGCGTCATGCGCAATTGCGATGCGGAATTGGGCGACCGGCGCTGCGGCGTCAACGCCGCCGATCCGCGTTATTTTGCGGAAGGGCGGGTGATCCAGACCGATGACGCCGCCTTTCTCGTAACCGGTCTTGAGCATTTCCGGTCCGGCTGGTTCGACAATGGCCACCTGACTTGGGATAGCGGGGCGAATGCGGGACGGACGACGGTCGTCGTCAGCCATGCGGCAAACCGCATCGCGCTGCGCGATATCCCGACGGACCCCGTGGCGGTCGGCGACACGTTCCGCATCATCGCCGGCTGCGACAAGAGCTTCGCGCAATGCAAGGCGAAATTCGCCAACGGCGTCAGCTTTCGCGGCTTCCCGCATCTGCCCGGCAATGATGCGGCTTATGCTTACGTCAGCGGCGGTGATGAATTCGACGGAGGCCCGCTGGTGCCATGAACGCAATTTTGGCTGAGGCGAAAAGTTGGATCGGCACGCCCTACCGCCATGGCGGATCGTCGAAAGGTATTGGCTGTGATTGTCTCGGCCTCGTCCGCGGCATCTGGCGCGCGCTTTATGGCGAGGAGCCGGAAGCGCCGGGCGCTTATGCACCCGACTGGGCGGAAGCCGGAGGCGGCGATCCGCTCATCGAGGCGGCGCGCCGGCACATGGTGGAAAAGCCCGTTGAAGCGATGCAGCCGGGCGACCTTCTGGTCTTCCGCTGGCGTCCCTCGGTTGCCGCCAAGCATCTGGGGATTCTCGCGCCCGAAAACCGCTTCATCCACGCCTATGAGGGCCATCGTGTGATGGCCTCGGCGCTGGTTCCGCAATGGCGGAGAAGGGTGGCGGCGGTGTTTGGGTTTCCGGCTATACCTCCCTCTGCCCTGCCGGGCATCTCCCCACAAGGGGGGAGATTGGCCGACACAACTCTCCGCCCCCGTTCTGCAACGTCCGCGATTGAAGTCGAACGTTGATAAAGTCGTAATCTCCCCCCTTGTGGGGGAGATGGCTGGCAAGCCAGAGGGGGGTGTTGCCCGAGGCACTGCTTTAATAAGGGAAACTCCATGGCGACACTCGTTCTCCAGGCCGCCGGTGCCTATCTCGGCGGCTTTTTCGGCACGCTTGGTGGCACGATCGGTGCGGCGGCGGGCGCGCTGGGCGGCTATCTTGTCGATACCGCGCTCATCAACGCGACGCGCCATGTGGAGGGGCCGCGCCTCGCCGGCGCCAAGCCGACGACGGCGGAGGAGGGCGCGGCGCTTCCCTTCGTCTATGGCACGGCCCGCCTTTCCGGCACGCTGATCTGGGCCACCCGCTTCGAGGAGACATCGAAGACCACCCGCCAGGGCGGCAAGGGCGGGGCGAAGAGCACGACCTACAGCTATTTCGCCAATGCCGCCTATGCCATCGCGGAGGGCGAGATATCAGGCATCCGCCGCATCTGGGTGGACGGCAGGGAGCTCGACCAGACCACGGTGGAAATGCGCGTCTATCGCGGTACCGAGGACCAGCTGCCCGATCCGCTGATCGAGGCGAAGCAGGGGGCAGACAATGCGCCCGCCTATCGCGGCACCGCCTATGTCGTCTTCGAGCGCATACCAATCGATGAATACGGCAACCGGCTGCCGCAGATCCAGTTCGAGGTGATGCGGCCCGTCGGCGCTCTCGCAAAGCGCATCACGGCGGTGGCGCTCATTCCGGGTTCGACCGAATTCGGCCTTTCGCCTGACGTGGTGACGGATGAGCCGAAGCCGGGAGAGACGCGGGCGCTCAACCGCAACGCGCTGCGTGCGGAGAGCGACTGGCACGCCGCTATGGACGAGCTTCAGGCGCTCTGCCCCAACCTCCAGCATGTGGCGCTGGTCGTGCCTTGGTTCGGTGACGATCTGCGCGCCGGTGAATGCCGCATTCGCCCCGGCGTGGTCGAACGGGTGGCCAGAAAGCCAAGCCGGGCATGGGCCGTCGCCGGTTTGGGTCGGGGGCAGGCGCATCTCGTCTCGCGCAATGGGGAGGGCGCGGCCTATGGTGGCACGCCGGCGGACGACAGCGTCGTCGCCGCGATCCGCGATGCGAAGGCGCGGGGCTTGCAGGTCACCTTCTATCCCTTCGTCATGATGGACATCGCCGCCGGCAACAGCCTGCCATCGCCCTATGGCGGGGAAGGCCAGCCCGCCTATCCCTGGCGCGGCCGCATCACCTGTTATCCTGCAAGCGCCGATCGCACGGCTGCGGCGGCCGATCAGATCGCCGCCTTTCTCGATGGCGAGTGGGGCTACCGCCGGTTTGTCCGGCATTGCGCCGATCTGGTCTCGAAAGCCGGCGGCGTCGATGCCTTCATCCTGGGTTCGGAGCTGCGGGGGCTCACGATCCTGCGCGACGAGGCAAACGGCTTTCCCTTCGTATCCGCTCTCTGCGATCTCGCCGCCGAAATGCGTTCCCGTCTCGGGAACTCCTGCAGGCTGACCTATGCCGCCGACTGGTCGGAATATTTCGGCCACCACCCGCAGGACGGCAGCGGCGACGTCTATTTCCATCTCGATCCGCTTTGGGCGCATTCGGCGATCGACGCGGTCGGCATCGACAATTACATGCCGCTCTCGGACTGGCGCGACGAGGACGACCGGCGTTTCGGTCCGGATAATCTCTCTGGCGCTCACGACAGCAACGGCCTTGTCGATGCGATTGCCGGCGGGGAGGGCTTCGACTGGTATTACGCCAGCGACGAGGATCGCCGGAACCGCGTCCGCACACCGATTACCGACGGCCTCGCCGGCAAGCCCTGGGTCTTCCGCTACAAGGATTTGAAGAGCTGGTGGGAGAACCCGCATTATAACCGGATCAATGGCGCGGAAAGCGCGGTGCCCACCGCATGGCAGCCGAAATCGAAGCCGTTCTGGTTCACCGAGCTCGGCTGTCCCGCCGTGGACAAGGGGCCGAATCAGCCCAATGTCTTTCCCGACCCGAAATCCTCCGAAAACGCCATTCCTTATTTCTCCGACGGCTCGCGGTCCGATCTGGCGCAGAGCCGCTTTCTCGATGCGCATCTCGATTACTGGAGCCGGCCGGAGAATGCAGGCAATCCCGTCTCGCCCCTTTATGGCGGACGGATGCTGGATGAAAGCCGCATCTATCTCTGGGCGTGGGACACCCGTCCTTTTCCTGAATTCCCGCTCAATGGCGATCTCTGGGGCGATGCCGGCAACTGGCGTCTCGGCCATTGGCTGAACGGCCGGCTGAGCGGCGTCGCACTCGACGAGCTGATCTCGGCCATCTTCCGGGACTTCGGACTAGAGACGCCTGATGCATCAGCCGCCGATGGTTACCTCTCAGGCTTCGTCATCGGCGAGCCGGCGACGGCGCGTTCCGTCCTGGAGCCTCTGCTGGAGCTCTTCGGCGTCCATGCTTTCGAAGCGGACGGCCGGTTCGTCTTCCGCAGTGCCGCCAGGCTTTCCCCGGCCCGTGTGGTCGAGGACATCGTCCTGCCGGATGAAGCGGCCTCGCTGATATCCGTGCTCGAAGACCGTAACGAGCTTCCCGGAGCGGTGGAGGTGTTCTTCACCGATCCGCTGCGCGATTACCAGACGGGCAGCGCGGCTGCGGTCAGGACCGAAGGTCGTGGACAGGGCATCGAGACGCTGACGCTGGCGGGCGCTATGGAGACCGGGCAGGCGAAGGCGCTGGCGGAAAGCTGGCTGCGCAGGCGCTGGGCGGAGCGGCGAACGCGCAGCCTTTCCGTCCCCTGGGACCATGCGGATCTGACGGTTGGTGACCGGATCCGCCTTTCCGGCGGCACCGGCGATGCCGGGGAAACGGAATTCGTGGTGACCGCTCTGGAAGACGGCGCGGCGCGCAATGTCCAGGCGGTCGCCATCGCGCCGCATATGCGTTTCCCTGATAACGGTATTCTACCGCCGGCGCCGCCGGGCAATCCCGCGGCGAATGACGGAAAACCGCTTATCCACATGATCGACCTGCCCGCCTGGCCGGGCGCCGAGGAGGCGGCGAGCCAGCTCCGTCTTGCCGCTTATGCCAGGCCATGGCGCGGCGTCAGCGCCTATGCCTCGCCGCAGGCGGACGGCTATTCCCTGCGTACGCTTGTCGGCGGCAGAGCCATCATCGGCGAACTGATCACGCCGCTGCCGCCGGGCAATAGCGGCAGGTTCATGACCGCGCAGTCGGTTGACATGCTGCTCTACGCCGGGGAGTTGCGCTCCCAGCCGATGGCGCAGCTCTTCAACGGTGCCAATGCCGGCCTGCTGCAGGCGCCGGATGGGCGTTGGGAGGTCTTCCAGTTTCTCGAAGCAGCGGAGGTGGCCGATAGCCAATGGCGGCTCTCCTGCCTGCTGCGCGGCCAGCTTGGCACGGAGGAAGAGGCCGCAACGCCGAAGCCGGCCGGCACGCCTTTCGTGCTGCTCGACGAGGCGGTGGTTCCCGCGGGCCTGAAGGCATCGGAAATCGGCTTGTCGCTCAACTGGCGGGTCGGCACATCGGGGCGCGACTTTTCGGACACCTATTTCGATACGGTCGCAGCCGCCGGCGGCCTGCGGGCGTTCGAGCCGCTGAGCCCGGTCCATCTGGCCGTGAGGCGCTTGGAGAACGGTGACCTCGCGGCAAACTGGATCCGGCGCGGCCGCATCGATGCCGACAGCTGGCTCGGCGCCGATATTCCGCTTGGCGAGGAGCAGGAGCTCTATCAGGTCGAAATCCGGCGGGAAGGGGCGCTCGTCCGCCGGGCCGAGGTGAGCGCGCCGTCATGGCGTTATACCGCGCAGGAGCAGGCAGCCGATCTGGGCGGTCCTGACGAACCGTTCGAACTGGCGGTGGCGATGGTCAGCGCCCGGACCGGGACGGGCAGGTATGCCCGGATTTCTCTTCCGTCATCCACGCTCCCTATCAAAAAAACCCAACCACAGAAAGGTGAACCCGCATGAACGCAGTAAAACCCTGGTATCTCTCCAAGACCATATGGGCCTCCGCAGTGACCTTTGCCGTCTCGATCGCCGGATTGCTCGGCATTTCCACCGAGACCATCGACCAGCCGTCGCTGGTCGAGATCATCATGCAATTCGTCACCGCCCTCTCCGGACTGATCGCCATCGTCGGCCGTTTCAACGCGGATTCCAGGATTTCGTAAGCAACTGTTTAACGATATAAGGTAGAAGGCCTCGGCAAGGGCTGTCGGGGCCTTTACCGTTCATTCATTGTTCAGCTAGAAAGCGCTATAGAAGGCGCCATGATGAAACATCTTTCTGCTCCCAAACTTATTGCCGTTCTGGCGGTGCTCGCCGGCGCATCGGCTGCGCATGCGGCGACCTTGCCGCTGACGGCTCCGCGAACGGGCACGCTTCTGACGCGCGTGGCCGGCGATTGTGTCGCGATCGGGCAGCAGGTTGCCGCCCAGCAGGGCGGAACCCTGACCAAGGCGACACCGGCCGTGCAGAACGGGCGCGATGTCTGCGTCGTTGTGGTGCTGGTCCCCGGCCGCGACGGTGAGCGTCCGCGTCGTGTCGAGGTTGCTGTTCCCGCCAACTGACCGGCGGGAATTGCGTAACCGATAGGGAGCGGCGATATGCGAATCCTCATTGTCGAGGACGACAAGGATCTCAACCGGCAGATAGCGGAGGCCCTGGTCGAGGCGGGCTATGTCGTGGACCGCGCCTATGACGGCGAGGAGGGGCACTATCTCGGCGATACCGAGCCCTATGACGCGGTGGTTCTCGACATCGGCCTGCCGCAGATGGACGGCATCAGCATTCTGGAGCGCTGGCGCCGCGACGGACGCACGATGCCGGTTCTGATGCTGACGGCGCGCGACCGCTGGAGCGACAAGGTCGCCGGCATCGACGCCGGCGCCGACGATTATGTCGCCAAGCCCTTCCACATCGAGGAGGTCCTGGCGCGGCTCAGGGCGCTGATCCGCCGCGCGGCGGGGCATGCCTCGTCGGAACTGATCTGCGGACCGCTGCGCCTCGATACGAAATCCTCGAAGGTCAGCGTCGACGGCGTGCCGCTGAAACTCACCTCGCACGAATTCCGCCTGCTTTCCTATCTCATGCATCATATGGATCAGGTGGTGTCGCGCAGCGAGCTGGTCGAGCATCTCTATGACCAGGATTTCGATCGCGATTCCAACACCATCGAGGTTTTCGTCGGCCGCCTGCGCAAGAAGATGGGTATCGATCTCATCGAAACCGTGCGCGGCATGGGCTATCGCATCAGGGCTGATCAGACGAAGGACGCTCCAAACTGACGGTGCTCCGCTTTATCCCGACCTGGCGCTCGCTGGCGCTGCGTGTTGTCACTCTGTCGACGGTCTGGGTCATCATTGCGCTGGTGGTCGTGGCCACGGTCATTTCCGCGCTCTACCGCGAGGCGAGCGAGCGCAGCTTCCAGCGGCTTCTTTCAGCCCATCTCTTCAGCCTGGTCGGGGCCGTCAGCGTCTCTCCCGACGGCGAATTGCAGGGGCGGCCGGAACTGGGCGAAATCCGCTATTCCAGCCCGCTTTCCGGCTGGTACTGGTCGGTGGAGCCGGTCTCCGACAATCTGAAGGGCCGGCTTGAATCGCCGTCGCTCGCCGGACACACCGTCCCGCAGATGCCGCTCTCCAAGGCGCCCTTCGACCAGTCCTTTACACGCACCTATACGGAGAAGGGTCTCAAGGGCGAGGAGCTTTCCGTCGTCGAAACGGAAGTGGTCCTCGACGCGGCCAATCGCGTGGCGCGCTTCCGCGTGATGGGAAATCTGAGCGAGGTGAAGAAGGAAATCCGCGATTTCCGCAACACGCTCTATACCTATCTCGGTATTTTCGGCCTGGGCAGCATTCTTATCAACGCGGCCATAATCCTGTTCGGCCTGCGTCCTCTCGACAGGGTCCGCGCTTCGCTGGCCGATATCCGCGAGGGGCGGTCAGCGCGCGTCGACGGCACATTGCCGACCGAGATCGCGCCGCTGGCGCAGGAGATGAACGCCCTGATCGAGAACAACCGCCGCATCGTCGAGCGCTCGCGCACGCAGGTCGGCAATCTCGCCCATTCCCTGAAGACGCCGCTTTCAGTCCTGGTCAACGAAGGCCGTAGCATCGGCGGCGAAAAGGGCAGGGTGGTGGTCGAGCAGAGTCAGGCCATGCAGGTGCAGGTCCAGCATTATCTGCAGCGCGCCCGCATCGCCGCCCAGCGCGACAGCGTCGTTTTCCGCACGCCTGTCGTCCCGGTCCTGGAGCGGATGATCCGCGTCACCGCCAAGTTGAACCCCGCCTACCAGATCAGCTTCGACAACAATCTGCCCAACGCCATCTTCGCCGGCGAGCGCGAGGATTTCGAGGAGATCATCGGCAATCTGATGGAGAACGCCGCGAAATGGGGCCGCTCGGTCATAAAGGTCAGCCTTGCGCCAGCGCATTTCGAGACAAAGGCCGACATGCCGCCGCATGCCGGCTTCGAGGTCTCCATCGAGGATAACGGTCCGGGCCTCGCGCCGGAAAAGATCAAGGAAGCGCTGATGCGTGGCCATCGTCTCGACGAGACCAAGCCAGGCACAGGCCTCGGTCTTTCCATCGTGCAGGACACGGTGCGCGAATATGGGGGAACGCTCAGGCTGGAGAAATCGCGCCTGGGTGGCCTTGCCGCGCGGATCGTTCTACCCCTTGTTGAAAATTGACGATTGTCTTTAGCGCTGAGATCATTAGAACGCTTGACATAAGCTTTGGCAAACATTCGATATTCATAACCAGATCAAATCGAGATTATCATGAAACCTGTTGTTGCGCCGATCGCGGTCATCATCTCCCTGCTCAGCCTGTCCGCATGCAGCACCATTTCCGGCCAGGGACCTGCCGTAGGTCCGAATACCGTCGCGCCGGTGAATGCGCCCTCGGCGAGCGGCGTCGGCTCCGGCGTGCTGGGCGAATTGGGCAACGGCCTCCTCGGCGCATCGGCAGGCAGGCTCGCCCCGGCGGATCGCAAGAAGGCGCTCGAGGCGGAATATAAGGCGCTGGAATATAGCCCCGTCGGCCAGGCGACGAGCTGGAAGAGTGCTTCCGGCGCGCAGTCGGGGGAAGTGGTGGCCGCCCAGCCCTATCAGGTGGGCTCGCAGAACTGCCGGCAATATACGCACAGCTTCACGATCGATGGCTCCCCGCAGACCGTGCGCGGAACCGCATGCCGCAACCCCGACGGCAGTTGGACGCCGCTGACATAGGATATGTGCGGGCACAGTCCCGCCCGCGCAGCAAATTGCTCGCCGCATTAATCGACCGCAAATTTGCGGCGAATTGCCCTATTCGTCCGGTTCCCGATTGGATTCGTGACGCCGGGCGATTATGTCTGCCCGCATGGAATTCTGGCTGATTGCTGTTCTTCTGACATTTGCCGCGACGCTTGCGGTTCTCCTGCCATTGACGCGGCGGAGAGCGGCAACCGCCGCGGACGGGCAGTATGACCTTGAAGTCTACCGCGATCAGATGCGCGAGGTTGAAGCCGACGCGGCACGCGGGCTGATCGATCCGCAAAGCGCCGAGCAGGCGCGCGCCGAAATCGCCCGCCGTATGCTGAAGGCGGAGCAAGAGGCCGGGCAGGGGAGCTCCGCGCCCCGGAGCGTGCAGCGCGCGCGCTGGCTCGTTCTTTCGGCGGTGCTGTCCGTGCCGCTGATCTCGTGGGGCCTTTACGCCCTGACGGGCTCTCCCGATATGCCGGCGCAGCCGCTGGCCGGGCGCATGGCCAGCAACCCGGCGGATGGATCGGTGAGCGAACTGATCGCGCGGGCCGAGGCGCATCTCGCGCAAAATCCCGATGACGGGCGGGGCTGGGACGTTCTCGCGCCGGTTTACCTGCGCCTGGGCCGGGCCGATGACGCGGTCAACGCCTATCGCAACGCGGTCCGCCTGCAGGGAGAATCGGCCGAACGCGCGTTCGGCCTTGGCGAGGCGCTGGCCACCGCTGCCGGCGGGACCATCACCGGGGATGCGCAGGCCATGTTCGAGCGCGCCGCGGCGCTGGATCCGGGCGATGTCAGGCCGCGTTTCATGATCGCCAGGGGCCTGATGCAGGAAGGCAAGAACGAGGAAGCGGCGGACATGCTGCAGGCCTTCCTCGACAAAGCGCCTGCCGATGCGCCTTGGCGCGATCAGCTTGGGGCGGCGATCGCCGAGATCAGGAATGCAGCCCCGGCAAGCGGGCCCGGTCAGGGGGATGTTGAAGCGGCCGCGAAGATGGCTGCGGAAGACCGCAACGAGATGATCAATTCGATGGTGGCAGGTCTCGACGAGCGGTTGAAGCAGAATCCCGACGATCTGGAAGGCTGGAAGCGGCTCGTCAGGTCTTATCTGGTTCTTGGCCGCCGCGACGATGCGCTTGCGGCGCTCAAGCGCGGCAGCGATGCGCTGGCCGGCGAAAAGCGTAACGACCTCATGGCCTTTGCCAAGGAGCTTGGATTGGAGTTGACGGAGACAAAACCGTGAGCCGCAAACAGAAACGTCTTGCTGTGATCACAGGCGCGATGGGGGTGCTGGCGCTCGCAGTGGCCCTGATGCTGATCGCTTTCGGCCAGGATATACGCTATTTTCGCACGCCTGCGGACCTGACGGCCGAGGACATGACGTCGGGCGCGCGGTTCCGCCTGGGCGGCCTCGTGGAAAAGGGCACGGTGGTGCGCGGCGCCGGCACACAGGTTCAATTTGCGGTTACCGACACCATCAAGAGCGTGAAAGTGACCTATGATGGCATCCTGCCCGATCTCTTCCGGGAAGAGCAGGGCGTCGTCACGGAAGGGCGCTTCGGGCCGGACGGAACGTTCACGGCGGACAGCGTCCTTGCCAAGCACGATGAGAATTACATGCCGAAGGAGGTTGCCGACAGCCTGAAGGCAAAGGGCGTCTGGCAGGGTGAGTAGGACAATTGACGCTATGAAAACGCTGGCATTTGATCACCCCCCTCTGCCTTGCCGGGCATCTCCTCTACAAGGGGGGAGATTGGCTTGCATTGCTGATGGCGCATATTCTGCAAGATCCGCGATTGGCGGCAAGGTAAATGGCAGCGTAATCTCCCCCCTTATGGGGGAGATGGCCGGCAGGCCAGAGGGGGGTGTTGGAGTGCACGACTGCAGATGACCGCCGAGATCGGACAATTCGCACTGGTTCTGGCACTGGCGCTTTCGCTGGTGCAGTCGGTCCTGCCCGTTGCCGGCGCCAGGCGCCGCGATCCGCGCATGATGGCGGTCGCGGTGCCGACGGCCTTTGCCGTCTTTGCCCTGATCGCCCTATCCTTTGCGATGCTCGTCCACGCCTATGTCGTCTCCGATTTCTCCGTCCTCAACGTGGTCGAGAACTCGCATTCGCAAAAGCCGCTTCTCTATAAGATCACCGGCGTTTGGGGCAATCATGAAGGCTCCATGCTGCTCTGGGTGCTGATCCTCGCCTTTTTCGGCGCCCTCGTCGCCTTTTTCGGCAACAATCTCCCGCCCGCGCTTAAAGCCAACGTTCTGGGCGTCCATGGCTGGATCGGCACGGCCTTCCTCCTCTTCATCGTCGCCACGTCCAATCCTTTCGCGCGCGTCGCCCCGGCGCCTTTGGAGGGACAGGACCTCAATCCGATCCTTCAGGATATCGGCCTCGCCATCCACCCGCCGCTTCTCTATCTCGGCTATGTCGGCTTTTCCGTCTGCTTCTCCTTTGCCGTCGCAGCCCTCATCGAGGGCCGGATCGATGCGGCATGGGCGCGCTGGGTGCGGCCTTGGACCTTGACGGCCTGGATGTTCCTAACCGGCGGCATCGCCATGGGCTCCTACTGGGCCTATTACGAGCTGGGCTGGGGCGGCTGGTGGTTCTGGGATCCGGTGGAGAACGCCTCCTTCATGCCGTGGCTTGCCGGCACGGCGCTCCTGCATTCCGCCCTTGTCATGGAGAAGCGTTCCGCGCTCAAGATCTGGACGGTGCTGCTGGCGCTTCTCACCTTCTCGCTGTCGCTGCTCGGCACTTTCCTCGTGCGCTCCGGCGTGCTGACCTCGGTCCACACCTTCGCCACCGATCCCGGCCGCGGCCTGTTCATCCTGGCGATCCTCACCCTCTTCATCGGCGGTTCCCTCACGCTCTTCGCCTTTCGGGCGCAGAGCCTGTCGAGCGGCGGCCTGTTCCAGCCGATCTCGCGCGAAGGTGCGCTGGTCTTCAACAATCTGTTCCTGACCACGGCCACGGCGACCGTGCTGGTCGGCACGCTCTACCCGCTGCTTCTCGAAGCCCTGACCGGCGACAAGATCTCCGTCGGCGCGCCGTTCTTCAACATGACCTTCGGCCCGCTGATGATCCCGCTGCTGGCGGCCGTGCCGTTCGGTCCGCTGCTCGCCTGGAAGCGTGGCGATCTCCTCGGCGTCGGCCAGCGGCTCTTGACGGCTTTCGCCCTGGCGCTGCTCGTCACCGGCTTCATCCTCTACAAGACGTCTGCCCGCGAGGTGCTTGCCGCCTTCGGCATCGGCCTTGCCGTCTGGGTGATGGCCGGCAGTCTGACCGATCTGGCGCTCAAGGCCGGCATCGGCAAGGTGTCCGCCGCGACCGCTTTTGCCCGCTTCGTCGGCCTGCCGCGCTCGGTCTTCGGTACCGCGCTCGCCCATTTCGGGCTCGGCATCACCTTGCTCGGCATCGTCAGCGTCACCACGTTCGGCACGGAGCAGGTGGTAGCGATGAAACCGGGCGAGACGCTGCCCGTCGCCGGCTACCGGCTGCGCTATGACGGGCTCACCCCGGCGATCGGACCGAACTATACCGAGCAGCAGGGGCGCTTCGCGCTTCTCGACAACGCCGCGCGGCAGGTCGATACCATCGTCTCGGCCAGACGCTTCTATCCCGCGCGCCGCATGCCGACGACCGAGGCGGGCATCGTCACCCATGGCGTCAACCAGTTCTATATCTCGTTGGGCGACGATCTGGCCGCCGGCGGTATCGTCGTGCGCGTCTGGTGGAAGCCGCTGGTCACGCTGATCTGGCTCGGCGCGCTGGCGATGATGGCGGGCGGGTGCATCTCATTGCTCGATCGCCGCCTGCGCATCGGCGCGCCGGCGAGGGCGAAGGGGCCGCGCTCCGGCCCGGCGGAGGCGTCGGCATGATGGAAACGCTGGCTCCAGATACCCCCCTCTGGCCTGCCGGCCATCTTCCCATCCTCCCGCCGTCATCCTCGGGCTTGACCCGAGAATCCACGGCAAGGGGGCGGAAGCGGGACTATCATGCGCAACGGGATTGTATGATTATCAAGAGAGATATTGGGCGGTTCCTGCTTGCTGGAATGCGTCAGTGCGGCGAGAAGATTGGTGCTTCCTTGCCGTGGATCCTCGGGTCAAGCCCGAGGATGACGGTGGGAGTGGTGAAACCACTCCTCCTCGCCTTCGCGCTCCTGTCCGCCACCACAGCCCACGCCGTCACACCGGACGAAATCCTCCCCGATCCCGTATTGGAACAGCGCGCCCGCACGATTTCGGCCGAACTGCGCTGCATGGTCTGCCAGAATCAATCGATTGACGATTCCAATGCGGATTTGGCGAAAGACCTCCGGGTTCTCGTGCGCGAAAGGCTGAAAGCCGGCGATACCGATGAGCAGGTGCTCGATTTCGTCGTGGCGCGCTATGGCGAGTTCGTCCTCCTGAAGCCGCGGCTGGAGGCCAAGACCATTCTTCTCTGGAGCTTTCCGATCGCGATTCTGCTGATCGGCGGCGGTTTCCTCCTTGTCTCCGCGCGGCGCAGGTCGGCGGCCCAAACCCCACCGCTCTCCGACGAGGAACGCCGGAAGCTGGCCGAGATCATGAAGGACGGCGGGGCGTAGTAAATCGGAAACCTTACCAAACTTTCATGTTGCGGAAATTAACCGGTAAGGTTGTCGGCATTATCTCTAATGCTCATTTAGTGCTCAACGGTCGTTCGGCCAGCCTATCAATGCCCAAGGAGAATCCGATGCCGAAAGAAAAGTCCCCATCCCTGTACCGCAAGAGCCTCATCGCCGTGGCGATGACTTCGGCGCTCGCCGGTGCGGTCCTGGCGAACGGGCCGCTCAGCGCCGTCATGCCTGCGCTGGCCGATCCCGTCAGCGTCGATGGGCCCACACAGCCCGGCTTCGCCGACGTCGTTGCAAAGGTGAGCCCCGCCGTCGTCAGCGTGCGCGTCAAGAGCGATGTGCAGACGACATCCGACAGCGGCCCGAGCTTCTTTTCCGGTCCCGGCTTCGACCAGCTTCCCGATGGCCACCCGCTGAAGCGCTTCTTCCGCGAGTTTGGCGGCCAGGACCGCCCGGAAGGCAAGCGGAAGCGTGACGGAAATCGCCCCGGTCGCGCCCGTCCGGTGTCGCAGGGTTCCGGCTTCTTCATTTCCGATGACGGCTATCTCGTCACCAACAACCACGTTGTGTCCGGTGGCGACGCCTATTCGGTGGTCCTCGACGACGGGACGGAGCTCGATGCCAAGCTCGTCGGCACCGATCCGCGTACCGATCTCGCCGTCCTCAAGGTCGATCCCAAGGGCCGCAAGTTCACCTATGTCGCCTTCGGCGACGACAACAACGTCCGTGTCGGCGACTGGGTGGTTGCCGTCGGCAATCCGTTCGGCCTCGGCGGAACGGTGACGGCGGGCATCGTCTCGGCCCGCGGCCGTGATATCGGCGCCGGCCCCTATGACGATTTCATCCAGATCGATGCGGCGGTCAACCGCGGCAATTCCGGCGGCCCCGCCTTCAACCAGCAGGGCCAGGTGATCGGCATTAACACCGCCATCTTCTCGCCATCCGGCGGCAATGTCGGTATCGCCTTCGCCATCCCCGCTTCCACGGCGAAGCAGGTCGTCGACCAGATCATCAAGACCGGCTCCGTGCAGCGCGGCTGGATCGGCGTGCAGATCCAGCCGGTGACCAAGGAAATCGCCGAATCGCTCGGGCTTTCCGAGGCCAAGGGCGCGATCGTCGCTTCGCCGCAGGCTGACGGACCGGCCGCCAAGGCCGGCATTGAGACGGGCGACGTCATCACCGCCGTCAATGGCGAAACGGTCGAGGGTCCGCGCGATCTCGCCCGCAAGGTTGCGGCGATCGCCCCCGGCGAAAAGGCGGAGGTGACGGTATGGCGCAAGAATGCGGCCAAGACCATCGACCTCTCGATCGCTGCCATGCCGAAAAATCAGGAGCAGGCGGGCACGGGTCAGTCGTCCCAGCAGCCCGGCGATGGCGAGACGCTCGATGACTATGGTCTCACCGTCGTTCCCTCTGAAGACGGCAAGGGCGTCGTGGTCACCGATGTCGATCCCGACAGCGATGCGGCCGACAAGGGGATCAACTCCGGCGATATCATCGTCACTGTCAACAACAAGCCGGTGAAGGACGTTGACGACATCAACGCCGCGATCAAGGACGCCGAGAAGGCGGGTCGCAACGCGGTGCTTCTGCAGCTGCAGACCAACGACCAGAGCCGCTTCGTCGCACTTCCGATCGCTAAGGGCTGAGCACAGGAGAGCCGGAGACCAGTTTTCCAGTCTTCCGTCTCCGGCATTTCTTGCCTGTGTGGTTTGGGCAGCGTATCGGAAATGCAGGGCAGCGGGTCCAATCGATCCGCTGCCCGTTTTGATAGGGGAGTAGGGAATAGTGAGTAGTGAGTAGGGAAATAGCTTTTACTAATCCCTATTGCCTATTCCCTACTCCCTTACACAGCAACCAACGGTTATGATCGCTGCTCATGAAGATTCTCGTCATAGAAGATGATCGCGAGGCGGCCCGCTACCTGGAAAAGGCTTTTGCCGAGGCGGGCCATGCTGCCGATATCGCCGGAGACGGCGAAACCGGCTATGCGCTCGCGGAAAGCGGCAATTACGATGTGCTGATCATCGACCGCATGCTGCCGCGCCGCGACGGTCTCGCCGTCATCGCCGGCCTGCGCGCCAAGGGCATCGAGACGCCGGCGCTGATCCTTTCGGCATTGGGCCAGGTCGATGACCGCGTCACCGGCCTGCGCGCCGGCGGCGACGATTATCTGACGAAACCCTATGCGTTTTCGGAGCTTCTGGCGCGTGTCGAGGTCCTGCGCCGGCGCTCCAGCCCCCGCGAGGCCGACACGATCTACCGTGTCGGCGATCTCGAGCTCGATCGCCTTGCGCATACGGCGCGCCGTGGCGGCACGGATATCATTCTGCAGCCGCGCGAGTTCCGCCTGCTCGAATATCTCATGCGGCATGCCGGGCAGGTGGTGACCCGCACAATGCTTCTCGAAAATGTCTGGGATTATCATTTCGATCCCCAGACCAATGTCATCGATGTCCATATCTCGCGGCTGCGCGGCAAGATCGAAAAAGGCTTCAAGACGCCGCTGCTCCATACCGTGCGCGGCGCGGGCTATATGCTGAAGGCAGCCGGAGACGCCTGATGAGCCGCTTTGCCGCCCTGATGCGTACGACCGCGGCGCGGCTGTCGGCGCTCTACCTCCTGTTGTTCATGCTCGGCGCCATCGCGCTCGTCATCTACATGACGAATCTTTCGGTTTCGCTTCTCACAAACCAGACCCAGCAATCGCTCAGCGAGGAAGTCGCCTCGATCGGCGCTGCCTATAACCGTGGCGGTATTCCACTCATGGTGCGCATCATCGACAGGCGCTCCCGCCAGCCCGGCGCCTATCTCTATCTTGTCGCCGATCCCGCCGGGCGCATACTCGCCGGCAATGTCGAAAGCCTGCAGCCTGGTGTTCTCGATACGGACGGGATGGTCGAGCGCGCTTTCACCTATCAGCGCTATGGAGAGCAGAGCGCCAGCGATGTTCACAAGGCCATTGCCGTCGTCATCGCGCTTCCCAACGGCATGCGCATCCTCGTCGGCCGCGATCTCGGCGAGCCCGAGCGCTTTCGCGATATCGTCCGCCGCGCGCTCATGCTGGCGCTGGGCATCATGGGCGTCGGTGCGTTCCTGATCTGGTATTTCGTCGGCCGTCGCGCGCTGGCCCGCATCGATCAGCTCTCTTCCGCTTCCCACCGCATCATGGATGGCGATCTGACCGGACGCTTGCCGATTTCCGGGTCGGGCGACGAATTTGACCGCCTGTCCGGCAGTCTCAATGCCATGCTGGGCCGCATCCAGGAACTGAACGACGGCCTGAAGCAGGTTTCGGACAATATCGCCCATGATCTGAAGACGCCGCTGACGCGCCTGCGCAACCGGGCTGAAGCGGCGCTGACAAGCGGTAGGCTGACAAAGGACTATCGCAGTGCGCTTGAGGATATCATCGCCGAATCCGACCAGCTTATCCGCACCTTCAATGCGATCCTCATGATTTCCCGGCTGGAAGCGGGTTATTCCAGCGAGAGCATGCAGGTCATGCCCGCCGCGCCGGTCTTGCGCGACGTTGCCGATCTCTATGAGCCGGTGGCCGAGGACGCGGGCGTTTCCTTGTCGCTGGGCGAACTCGACGAGACCCCGCTGCGCATCAATCGCGAACTGGTCGGCCAGACGGTTTCCAACCTTGTCGACAATGCCATCAAATATGCCGGCGGGGAGGGGGCGAACGCGACGGTCACCCTTTCCATGGAGCGGCAGGACAAGAACGTCCTGATCGTCGTTGCCGATAACGGCCCCGGCATTCCTGAGGAGAGCCATGACCGGGTGACGGAGCGCTTCGTGCGTCTTGAGGAAAGCCGCACCCAGCCGGGCCTGGGCCTGGGCCTGAGCCTTGCCAAGGCGGTGATGAAACTGCACGGTGGCAGCCTACGCCTTGAGGACAACAAGCCGGGCCTGCGCGCGGTTCTGGCTTTTCCGGCGCCGGAGGGTGGTGGGTGATAGAGTGGATCCAGATGGGGACGTGGCGGTAGGCGCCCCCCTCTGTCCCGCCGGCGTCTCCATATAGGAATGAGCAGTTTAAGAGGGGAGGGCCATCTTGGCAGGACAGGGACAACCATTTTTCGCACGAGAACCAAAGTCGCTCATCCCCATTGATGCGGAGAAGGCGGCCGAGCTTCTGGCTGATCTGCGCGAAAGCGCGGCGGATTGTCCGAAGCTCCTGAAGCAGCTCTCCGATCCGGCCTCGGCTGCTTTCCTCTCCGCCGTCCTCGAGCTTTCGCCCTTCATCCGCGAGGTGCTTTTGCGCCGTCCCGCAATACTGGAGGCGCTGTGCGAAACGGCCCCAGACACGCGGCTTGAGCAGCTGCTGGCCGATATCTCGGCCGCCTGGGAAGGCAGTGAGGTCACCGAAACCACCCTCATGGCTTCCCTGCGCAAGTTGAAGCAGGAAGCCCATGTGCTGATCGCGCTCGCCGATCTCGCCGGCCTGTTGGAAACCGCCGGGACGACCGGCTGGCTGACGCGGCTTGCCGAAGCCTGCATCCAGGCGGCGGTTTGCTTTCTGCTGCGCGATGCCGATGCGGCGGGCAAGATTGCTCTTCCCGACCGCGCGAGGCCGCAAGCGGGAAGCGGCTGGATTATTCTCGGCATGGGCAAGCTCGGCGCCCATGAGCTCAACTATTCCTCCGATATCGATCTGATCGTCTTCATCGACGAGACTTGCCAAGCGATCGGCGATCCGCTCGAGAGTGTTGATGTTTTCTCGCGGCTGACGCGGCGTCTCGTCCGCATCCTGCAGGACCGCACGGCGGATGGCTATGTCTTCCGGGTCGATCTCAGGCTCAGGCCCGATCCGGGCTCCACCCCTCTGGCGATCCCGGTCGAGGCGGCGCTGCATTATTACGAGGGGCGCGGCCAGAACTGGGAGCGCGCCGCCATGATCAAGGCGCGGCCCGTCGCCGGCGACATCGAGGCCGGGCGCAAGGTGCTGGCAGAGCTAGCCCCCTATGTCTGGCGCAAATATCTCGATTACGCGGCGATCGCCGACGTGCACTCGATCAAGCGACAGATCCACGCTCATAAGGGGCTGGGCGACATCGCGGTGCGCGGCCACAACGTCAAACTCGGCCGCGGCGGCATCCGCGAGATCGAGTTCTTCGTCCAGACGCAGCAATTGATCGCAGGCGGCCGCTTTCCCGAACTGCGTGGGTCTGCGACGATCGCCATGCTGGGCAAGCTCGCCGAACGCGGCTGGATAACGCCCGAGGCGCGCGATGCACTGGCCGCGAAATACGTCTTCCTGCGCGATGTCGAGCACCGCATCCAGATGATCGCCGACGAGCAGACCCACGTCCTGCCCGAGGATGACGAGGGCTTCCTGCGCGTCGCACGCATGATGGGATATGAAAACGCCGAGGATTTCGCGAAGGATTTTCTTTCAGCGCTCGGCACCGTCGAGGACCACTATGCCGCGCTCTTCGAGCAAGCGCCGGAGCTTGGCGGCGAGACCGGCAATCTGGTGTTCACCGGCGATGTCGATGATCCCGGCACGCTCGAAACGCTGTCTGAGCTCGGCTTCGAGCGTCCGAGCGACATCTGCCGCGTCATCCGCACCTGGCATTTCGGGCGCTATCGCGCGACGCGCTCGGCAGAGGCGCGCGAACGCCTGACGGAGCTGTCACCGGCCTTGCTGAAGGCCTTCGGCGAGACGAAGCGGGCGGACGAGGCGCTGCTGCGCTTCGACGAGCTCTTGAAGGGCCTACCCGCCGGCATCCAGCTTTTCAGTCTGCTCCAGTCCAATCCGCCGCTGCTCGGCCTTCTCGTGCTCATCATGAGCGCCGCGCCGCGCCTTGCCGATATCATCACCCGCAAGCCTCATGTTTTCGACGGGCTGCTCGATCCGGCGATCTTCGCCGAAATGCCGACGAGGGCCTATCTCGAAGAGCGGCTTGAGAGCTTCCTCGGCAATGGCAGGCTCTATGAGGAGATACTCGATCGTCTACGCATCTTCGCTGATGAACACCGTTTCCTCATCGGCATCCGCCTTTTGACGGGAGCCATCGACGGGCCGCGCGCGGGCAGGGCGTTTTCCGATCTCGCCGACCTGATGATCGGCAAGGCGCTCGCCGCCGTGCTGGAGGAGTTCAGCCGCCGCCATGGCAAGGTTGCCGGCGGCAGGGTCGGCATTCTCGGCATGGGCAAGCTCGGCAGTCGCGAGCTGACGGCGGGCTCGGACATCGACCTGATCCTGCTCTATGATCATGACGAGGATGCCGAGGAATCCGACGGCGAGAAGCCGCTTCCTTCCTCGCAATACTATATCCGCATGACGCAGCGGCTGATATCAGCCCTTTCCGCCCCGACCGCCGAAGGCGTTCTTTACGAGGTCGATCTGCGCCTGCGCCCGTCGGGCAACAAGGGGCCGGTCGCCACCCACATCGCCTCATTTGGCAAGTATCAGCGCAACGAGGCCTGGACCTGGGAGCACATGGCGCTGACGCGGGCTCGGCCTGTGGCGGGCGACGAGGGGCTTCTTGCGCATGTCGCATCGGAGATCGATGCCATCCTGGCTTTACCGCGCGATCCGGCGAAGACGGCGAAGGATGTCGTCGAGATGCGCGCGCTCATCGAGAAGGAAAAGCCGCCGCGCGACCTCTGGGATTTGAAGCTCAAGCCGGGCGGCATCATCGATCTGGAATTCATCGCGCAGTTCGCGGGCCTGACCGGCAATGTGGAGATGAAACACCGTTCGACGGCGACGGACGATGTTCTGGCGCATCTCGCCCCAACCTTTGCCGAGCCGTCGGTCTCGGACGAGCTGGTCGATGCGCACCGGCTTTATACCCGCCTGAGCCAGACGATCCGGCTCTGCCTGACGGGTAAGGTGGAAAGCGACGATCTTCCGCCGGGATTGGCCGATCTCCTATGCCGCGCCGCCGAACTTCCGGATTTGAAGCGCGTCGAGAGCCATCTGGAGCAGGTCGCCAAGGGCGTGCGCAAGCAATTCGATGCGCTGATGCGCGGGGCGATGCGGAAAGTGTAGACGCTTGCCCTTTATCCCTCGTGGGTGCCAAGCGAGCATCTTTCCACGATGACTTGACAGGAGAACATGTGGCGACAATATATGACCATATGGTCATTTTTCTCGAGGGTCGTCATGAAAACCTTCACCGTCGTTGAAGCCAAATCGCGCTTCTCCGCCCTGCTGGCTGAGGTCGAGGCGGGCGCGGAGATCGCTGTCACCCGTCACGGGAAAATCGTGGCGCGACTGGTGCCGGATCATCCGAGCGTTGCAGCCGACGCCTTCCGTGACTTCTGGATCGAAAAGGATGATATCGATCTGCAAGCCCCGGAAGATGCACCCGCCGAGGATGTAGCCTCGATGGATGACTAGACCGTGGCGACGCTTTATCTGTTGGACACCAATATTCTGATCGCCGCTCTGAAAGGGCAACCGGCCGTACGGGAACGCTTGGAATCTCTGTCTCTCAGCAATATGCGCCTCTCGGCGATCGTGCTCGGAGAGTTGGAACTCGGCGCGGAAAAGAGCGCTCATGGTGAGCGAAGCCGTGCCCGTCTTGCCGCGCTGGTCGAGCGGTTGCCTTTCGTCGGCCTCGATGCCGAGGCTACCCGACAATATGGGCGGGTGAGGGCCCTTCTGGAACGGCATGGAACCCCGATAGGGGCCAATGACACATGGATCGCGGCACAGGCGCTAGCCATTAAGGCCACGCTGGTTACAGACGACCAACGCGAGTTTTCCCGCATCCCTGATCTGCCGCTGGAGAATTGGCTGGCAAGATGATGGTGTTTCCGAAGTAGAGGTTCGGCTCACGCCGCTTCGCTCTCGTCTTCCGTCGCCTCCACCGGAATGCGCACCGAGACGATCGTGCCCACGCCCTCGGTCGAGCGGATTTTCAACGCACCGCCATGCAGCGCGACCAGCGAGCGGGAGATCGCCAGGCCGAGGCCAGAGCCGGCATGGGATTTGGTGAACTGGTTCTCGACCTGCTCGAAAGGCTGGCCGAGCTTCTTCAGCGCTCCCTTCGGTATGCCGCAGCCCGTATCCTCGATGGTCAGCACCAGCGCGCCTGATGTCTTGCGGGCGCGCACCGAGATGCGGCCGCCGTCCGAGGAGAACTTCACCGCATTGGAGAGCAGGTTGATCAGCACCTGCTTGATCGCCCGGCGGTCGGCATTCAGCGTCATCGTCTCGGCGATCCTGGTCTGCACCTCGATGTTCTTGTCCTGCGCCTGCAGCGAGATCACCCGCACCGTTTCCTGGATCAGCGGGCAGAGGTCGATTTCCTGACGGTCCAGCGAGAAATGCCCCGCCTCGATCTTCGACATGTCGAGAATGTCGTTGATGACGTTGAGGAGATAGGCGCCGCTGGTGTGGATATCGCGCACATATTCCTCATAGCGGTCCGAGCCGAGCGGCCCGAACGTCGCCTGGCTCATCATCTCGGAAAAGCCGATGATGGCGTTAAGCGGCGTCCGCAGCTCGTGCGACATGTTGGCGAGGAATTCGGATTTGGCGCGGTTGGCGCTTTCGGCGCGCTCCTTCTCCACCGCGTATTTGCTGGCGAGCTCGGAGAGTTCGCGCACCCGGTCCTTCTCGCCTTTGCGGGCGAGGCTGAGATCATGAATGGTCGCCATCAGGCGGCGTTCGCTGTCGACCAGCCGCTCCTGATGCAATTTCAGCTGCGTGATATCGGTGCCGACCGAGACGAGGCCGCCATCCTGTGTGCGCCGCTCGTTGACCTGCAGCCAGCGCCCGTCCGCCAGTTGCCGCTCGAAGGTCTGCGCGCCGCTGCGGTCGTTCGCATTGGCCATCCGGCGCTCGAGCGAGACCGGACGAATCAGCGGCTGGATCTCGTTTCGGGTGACGCCCGGCACGAGGGCAGCGGCGGGCAGGCCGGCATATTCGTTGAACTTGCTGTTTGACATCACCAGGCGATTATTGGCATCCCAGAGCACGAAAGCCTCGGAAATGCTCTCGATCGCCTCGCGGATGCGCATGTCGGCTTCCGCCGTCGCCTGCGCGAAGCGGTGCTGCTCGCTGACATCGAAGGCGATGCCGACGAGATGCAGATCGCCCTCATTGGCGATCTCGGCGCGCACCCGCATCCACACCCAGTAGCCGTCGGCATGGCGCATCCGGAACACCTTGTCGAGTTGGCGGATATCGCCGGCAACCGCTTGCGTGGCGATCGCATAGAGATCGCCGTCCTCGGGATTGATGATCGCCGCCACGTCGCCGAAGGAGAGGATCGCGTCATGCGCCTCATAGCCCAACATCTCATACATCGAGCGCGACCAGTACATGCGCCCGCGCGCCATGTCCCAGTCCCACAGGCCGCAGCGCCCCCGGGCGAGCGCCAGATTGATGCGCCGCTGGATCTGATCCGAGATCTGGTCGGCGTCGCGCGCCCGCGCCGCCTGGCTGAAATAGGCATAGAGGATCGCCATCATCACGCCCGCCGTGCCGGCAAAGAGCGTGATGTTGAGCGATACGATCCGGCGCCATTCTGCATAAACCGTCTCGGTCGGCTCCGCCGCGAAGACGGCCAGATTGCCATTTCCGGTGCGGTTGAGCGAGGCAAGCGCATCCGCACCGTTGAGCTTGATCTGCATGACACCCGCCCGCTCGCCGAAGAGGAAAAGCGGCTGGCCGTCCATGACGGCGCTCTCGATGTTCTTGCCCCGTAGCTCTTCCATGCCCGAGGCGGTGACCACCACGGAGTTGGCGTCGGCGACCGCGATCTGCACCGCGGGGGAAATCAGCCCCCTGGAGCGGAAATCGACGATGAGGTTCTGCAGCTCCATCGGCGACAGGCCGTCGGTGCTCCCCGCTTCGCCGCGCATATTGGCCAGGCGGTCGATCATCGCCGAGATGTGGCTTGTGGAAAGGGCCAGCGCCGAACGGGTGTTGCGCTCGATATCGTCGCGCCACGCCATCAGCGACAGCACCCGGGCGATGGCGAGGATGATCAGGAAAAGGATGATGAGGGTCGGGATCGAGCGGCGCAGCCACGGCTCGAGCGACAGGAGCTTTTGATATGCGGGGCCGGCGAGCAGACCGGCGTGACCGGAAAGCCCGGCCTTCGATCTTCTCTTTTTTGAGGCATAATACCTCGCCGTCGGCGCGTCATACGCGTCCGCATTTGCCATCCTGTGGCCCCCTGCATTTACTCTTTCCGATGAAAGTGATTCGGGACGCCGCACATCCGAACCATCGCCAATGAATCAAAACTGATTCGGCCTGTCCAGCCTTTTCGTTAAAATTTAATCAAAATGGAAAAGATGATTCGGCTTTTTGGAGTTGGATTGCCGGTGTCTGAGCCTTTTGGTTCTTCAGCTGGAAATGACGCGGCAGTGGCATTGTTCCGGAATGGATCCTCGGGTCAAGCCCGAGGATGACGACTGTAGAAGGGTTTTGGCTAATGGCAAACGCGGCGGTCGATGCTGTCATCCCACCTCTAACCCGTCATCCTCGGGCTTGACCCGAGGATCCATGCCTGAACATAGCCACCCCACCTGCATTCAGACAGTTGCAGCAAGAGCGGTCAGTCACACCGAACGGAAACCGGCATTTACCCCAGCGTCCGCTCGACGATATCCTTCACGTCGGTGGAAAGCTTCTCCGTGGCCGCGATGCGGGCGAGGGCCGCGCGGGCATGTTCGCGACGCACGGGCTCCAGCGAGCGCCAGGACCGGAGCGCCGTCAGCAGCCGTGCCGCAAGCTGCGGGTTTTCCCGGTCGATCTTCAGGATCATGTCGGCGAAGAAGTCGTAAGCCGCGCCGTCCGCCCGGTTAAAGCCGGTCTGGTTGGCGGTGGCGAAGAGGCCGATCAGCGCGCGCGTCCGGTTGGGATTGTCGAGCGAGAAAAGCCTGTGGCTCATCAGCGCCCGCACCCTGTCGAGCGCCGCGGCGCCGGGACGCGTTGCCTGGACCATGAACCATTTGTCCATCACCAACGGGTCGCCGCCGAACCGCTCCTCGAAAGCGCCGAGCGCTTCACGCGCGCTGTCGCTGTCGCCGAAGCGGTGGACGAGCACCCCAAGCGCCGCCGCCCGGTCCGTCATATTGTCCGCCGCGCGGAATTGCGCCGTCGCGTGTGAAGGATCAGCTTCCGCCACACTGAGATAGTCGAGCAGGCAGTTGCGCAATGCCCGGCGCCCGGCGCTTTCCGCATCGGGCGAGAAGGTGCCGGTGTTGGCGAGCTTGTCGTAAAGCGCAGCGAATGCCTGGCGGTGCGCCTCGGCGATCGCCTTGATCAGCGCCTCGCGGCTCGCCAGAACGGCGTCGGGATCGATATTGTCGCCGATCTCGCGGGCGATGTCGCTTTCGCCGGGAGGCGTCAGGCAAAGCGCCCGGAAGGCCGCGTCGAGCGTCTCGTTGGCGGCGATTTCGCCGACGAGGTTGACGATATCGGCATCGATGACGGGCGGCTTGCCGCCGCGCACCTGCTTGACGCCGGCGATTAGCGCGCCGGTGAGAAGCTTGGTCAGCGCCTGCCAGCGCCCGACCGGATCGCTGTCGTTGAGCGCCAGGAATATCAGGTCTTCATGCGGCAGCTCGCTCGCCAGCGTCACAGGTGCGGAGAACCCGCGCAGCAGCGAGGGAACGGGGCGTTCCCCGATGCCGGTGAAGCGCACCTTCTCCTTGCGCTGGCGCAGATGGATGACGTCGCCCGTCACCTCCGCACCCGTTGCTGATGCCGGCGTGATGTCCTTGCCGTCGGAGCCGATGAGCCCGAACTCGATCGGGATATGCATCGGCTTCTTGCGGCTCTGGCCGGGCGTCGCCTTCAGCGATTGTTCGAGTTCGATCGTGAACGTCTTCTCAGCCGGATCGTAATCATAGCTGACCGAGAGGTTCGGCGTGCCCGCCTGCTCGTACCAAAGCGCGAACTGGCTCAAATCGCGTCCCGAGGCGTCCTCGAACGCCTTGACGAAATCCTCGATCGTCGCCGCTTCCCCGTCATGGCGCTCGAAATAGAGGTCCATGCCTTTACGGAAGAGATCGGGCCCGAGGATCGTGCGGATCATGCGCACCACCTCGGAGCCTTTCTCGTAGACCGTCGCCGTGTAGAAATTGTTGATCTCGCGATATTGCCGCGGGCGCACGGGATGGGCCAGCGGCCCTGCATCCTCGGGAAACTGATGCGCCTTCAGCGTCTTCACCTCGGCGATGCGCTTGACCGCGCGGGACCGCTGGTCGGCCGAGAATTCATGATCGCGGAAGACAGTCAGCCCTTCCTTCAGGCAGAGCTGGAACCAGTCGCGGCAAGTGATTCTGTTTCCTGTCCAATTGTGGAAATATTCATGCGCGATAACGGCCTCGATCCCGGCATAGTCGGTATCCGTCGCCGTTTCGGCGTCGGCCAGCACATATTTGTCGTTGAAGACGTTGAGACCCTTGTTCTCCATCGCCCCCATGTTGAAGTCCGAGACGGCGACGACGTTGAAGACGTCGAGATCATATTCGCGGCCGAACACCTCCTCGTCCCATTGCATCGAGCGCTTCAACGCATCCATCGCGTAGAGAGCCCGCGGCTCCTTGCCGTCCTCGACATAGATCGCGAGATCGACCTTGGTCCCTGAGCGGGTGGTGAAGCTGTCGCGGATGGACCCGAGATCGCCCGCGACGAGCGCGAAGAGATAGGATGGCTTGGGGTGCGGATCGTGCCAGACGGCGAAATGCCTGCCACCGGCGAGATCGCCCGCCTCCATGGGATTGCCGTTTGAAAGCAGCACCGGCGCTTCTGCCTTCGACGCCTCGATGCGCACCGTATAGACGGAGAGCACATCCGGGCGGTCGAGGAAATAGGTGATGCGGCGGAAGCCTTCCGCCTCGCACTGCGTGCAATAGACGCCGCTGGAGCGGTAGAGCCCCATCAGCTGGCGGTTGGTCGTCGGATTGATCTCGGTGACGATCTCGACCGTGAAACGGTCCTCCGCCGGCAGTTCGGCGATTTCCAGCCGCTCCGGCGTCGCCCGATAGCCATTGTCGCCGAGGAGGGCGCCGTTGACGGTCAGCCCGACGAGTTTGAGATCATCCCCGTCAAGGACCAGCGGCTGCGAAGCGCTGACGCCCTCGCGGCGCTCGACGGAGAGAACTGCCCGCACGATCGTTCTTTCAGGATGGAGATCGAAGGTCAGCGAGGTTTGCGGGATCAGATAGTCCGTCGGACGATAATCCTCGAGGCGGAAGAGCTGGCCTGTGTCCGTGCGCATGTGTCGATCGCTTCCTGCTACGCATTTCTATTTCAATCTCCTATCCCGCTTCGTCCAGTCGCACAACATTACTGCTGGCATTCTTATCGAATGCGGCCTATGGAGAGATACTCACCACGTCGTATGTTCCTTAAGGATCACCGTTTTGAACGCTCCCTCGCGTCCGGAGCCCGCCGATACCCGTGCCGAAAGTCCTGCCGAGCCCAATGTCATGCGGGGCATCGGCTTCAAGGTCGCATCCGTCTGTGTCTTCGTGGCGATGTCGAGCCTGCTCAAGGCCGCGGAAGGCATTCCGCTCGGTCAGCTCGTCTTCTTCCGCTCGTTCTTTGCGATCGTCCCCATCGTCATCTATCTCGCGGTCACGCATCAGCTCTCGGGCGTGTTTCATACCAAGGAGCGGTTGAGCCATGTCTGGCGCGGGCTGGTCGGCGTCTCCGCCATGTGCTGCAGCTTCTTCGCGCTGACCAAGCTTCCGCTGCCGGAAGCGATTGCCATCAACTACGCCTCGCCGCTCTTCGTCGTCGTCTTCAGCGCCATCCTGCTGCATGAAACCGTGCGCGTTTACCGGTGGAGCGCCGTGGTGGTCGGCCTCATCGGCGTGATGGTCATCCTGTGGCCCAGGCTGACCGTCTTTTCCAGCGGCGAACTCGGCATGGAGGAGACGCTGGGCGCGCTTTCGGCACTCGCCGGCGCTGGTCTGAGCGCTGTCGCCATGCTTCTCGTGCGCCGTCTCGTCCAGACGGAGCGCACCCCCACCATCGTCATCTATTTCTCGATCACCTCGAGCATCATCGCGCTTTTCACCCTGCCTTTCGGCTGGGTGATGCCGACGCCGGCGCAGGCCCTGATGCTGGTCGGGGCGGGCTTTGCCGGCGGCATCGCGCAGATCTTCCTGACGCAGTGCTATCGCTATGCCGAGATGTCGACCATCGCCCCTTTCGAATATACCTCGATGCTGCTCAGCCTCGCCATCGGCTACCTGATCTTCCACGACATCCCGACGGTGGAGATGCTGATCGGCGGCGTGGTCGTCATCGGCGCCGGCATCTTCATCATCTATCGCGAGCACAGGCTTGCTGTGGCCGAACGCAATCGCCGGGCGACGGGCGTGGGGCGGATGTCGTAGAGCGTTTCCATCAAAATGAGCGCGCTTGGCTTCAATCCTGCCCCACCGCCTCGCTGCGCGGATCGAGCTGCATCGTTTCCGGCGTCGGCTGTATTTCCGAGGCCTGGAACTGGAAATCCGGCTTCTGGTCTGCCGCTATGGCGAGGCTGCGCCGCTGGATCCGCCACAAGGCGTGCGCTCCGTAGAGGGCGAAGCAGGCCGCCATGGTGATGAAGAAGCCCGAGGGGCCGACGGCGTCCATCAGCCGTCCGGCGACCTGCGGCCCCGTCATGCTGCCGATGCCGTAGACGATCAGGAGCCCGCTCGATACTTCCACGAACTCGCTCGGATCGGCGGAATCATTGGCATGGGCGACGTTCAGGCTGTAGATCGGGTAGAGCACTGAGCCGAACAGGAACATCAGGAGATAGATCGTCCATCCCGGCCCCGGATGGACGAGGACCATCATCGTTGACAATACGAGGCCGATGATGCCCGCCACCACCATGACATAGCGCCGGTCGACGAAATCCGAGGCGCGGCCGAGCGGATACTGGAAGATCGCGCCGCCGATCATGGCGGTGGCGAGCATCGTCGCGATGCCGAGCGTCGAAAGCCCGATCTGCTCGCCATAGATAGCGGCGAGGAAGTTCCACGAGCCGGCGATGATGCCGGCGATCAGCGAGCCGACCACGGCCGCCGGCGAACGGCGGTAGAGCGCCTTCAGATCAAGGGAGACCTGCGTCAGCGGCTTTGGCGACTGCGCGTTGGAAAGGGCGGTGGGGATCAGCGCCGCCGCATAGATCAGCGCGCAGATGATGAAGAGGGTCTGCGTCGCCGGATTGCCGAAGGGCAGGATATATTGCCCGATCAGCAGGCCCATCATCGAGACGATCATGTAGATCGAGAACACCATGCCGCGCGTGTCGTTGGTGACGCGCTCGTTGAGCCAGCTTTCCACGATCATGTAGCCGCCGGCGAGCGAAAAGCCGGCGATCGCCCGGAACAGCATCCAGGCGACGGATTCGATCACCAGCGCGTGCAGGAGCAGCGACATGCTGAGAAGCGTCAGGAGAACCGAGAACACCCGGACATGGCCGACGCGACGCACCAGCCGGGGAACGATGAGGCAGCCGGCGGTGAAGGCGAGCGCATAGGTCGTGCCGATCCAGCCGATGGTCGTCGGCGACCAGCCTTCCAGCCCGGCGCGCAACGGCAAAAGGATGCCGGCGAGCCCGCCGCCCACCAGCATGAGGAATGTGCTGAACAAGAGCGCGGCGATCGACAGGATCTGGCCAGCCATGAGAAACCTCGAAATGTTGAGGACCGAAGATAGAGGAAGAAACCGCCGGCCGCGCGAGAAATTGCGACGCGGGCGATGGTTCAATTCCGACATGCGGCTTAGCGAGCGGCTGTGGCGGATGGATGGCGGAGTAATACTTGCAAGACAATCGTAGAGCATGGGCGGGACAGCGTCTAATAAAACACCTGCTAGCCAGCCGAAGTTAATTCCCGCAGTTTCATCTTCACGCCAAGAAAATCCCGCCATGCAAACCGCTTCTGCGCCGGGCTCCTCAAGAGATAGGCCGGGTGCAGCGTCGGCATCACCGGGATCACCTTGCCGGACGGCGTCGTGTGCGTTTTCCAGTTGCCGCGCAGCCGCAGGATGCCTTCCGGCGCACCGGTCAGCGCCTTGGCCGCCGGTCCGCCGAGCGCCACCAGCACCTTCGGATCGGCAAGCTCGATCTGGCGCTCGATGAACGGACGGCAGAGCTCGGTTTCGAGCGGCGTCGGCGTGCGATTCCCCGGCGGACGCCAAGGGATGGTATTGGCGATATAAACGTTCTGCCGCTCCAGCCCGATCGCCGCGATCATCCGGTTGAGAAGCTGGCCGGAACGCCCGACAAAGGGCAGGCCTTCCATATCCTCGTCGCGCCCCGGCGCTTCGCCGATGAACATGAGGTCGGAGGCGGGATCGCCGTCGGAAAAGCACATGTTCTTGGCGGTGAATTTCAGGTTGCAGCCGTCGAAGGCCGCAAGCCGTTCGCGCAATTCTTCGAGGGAGTTGGCCGTGCTCGCCGCCTCGCGGGCGATCGCCACCTGCGCTTCGTCAGGCACGACCGTGCGCGCGGGGGCAGGCGCTGCTGTCCGCGGCGTCTGGGCAGGAGAGGGCGATACGGATGGATTGCCCGTGCCGAAGGATTGGCGCGGCGCTGCCGCTTCCTGTCCGCCGGCGCGCGGCTGTTGCGGAGCCGCCTTCGGCCTCGCGCCTTCAGCGAAACGGTCGACGGGTTCGTCGGATAGGGGGCTATCCACGCCCGCCTCCGCATAAAAGCGGATCAGCCCTTCCATATCCATCGGTTCCTGCTCACTTGCCATGACCGTATCTTTATCAAGATTCGTGGGTTTCACCCCTCTCTTGCGATTTCTAGCATCTAGCTGCGCTAAGATGTTGAAGTCGCTTTCTCTCCCGCAAAGGGAGAGATAAGGCTCGCATAAAATGCTTCCGCTAATCGCAAACGTTCGAAGATTGGCGGAGGCGCGTAATGCCAGCCTTATCTCTCCCTTTGCGGGAGAGAAAGCAAATTCTTGCGTTTAGCGGAGCGCTAGCGAACGCTAAACGCTTAGAATTTGCAAGAGAGGGGGTAACTTGAGACGTCAAAGCTGACAGGAATGACGTGGCAAATTGCACAGTCCATTGCAAGGGCAGCTTCGAAAAACCACTCGATTATTGACGTTTACGTTAAGGTAAAATAATAAAGTCCCGATGTCGTATTGACCCGGACAATTGGCCGCATATGACCTGCCGCGCAACTCTGTAACACGGTAGGGTGACACTATCACCAAGAACGGTCGCGGGAACAGGCTGCCACGGAGGAATGAATGAGCGAGGCGAACGAGCTTCCTGAACGCGAGAGCATGGAATTCGACGTGGTCATCGTCGGGGCAGGACCGGCGGGCCTGGCGGCGGCGATCCGCTTGAAGCAGGTCAATCCCGATCTCTCCGTCGTCGTGCTTGAGAAGGGCGGCGAGGTCGGCGCGCATATCCTTTCCGGCGCCGTTGTCGATCCGATCGGAATCGACAGGCTCATCCCCGACTGGCGCGAGGATGGCGACCATCCTTTCAAGACGCCGGTTACCGACGACCATTTCCTGGTGCTCGGCCCCGCTGGATCGGTCCGCCTGCCGAATTTCCTGATGCCGCCCTTGATGAACAATCACGGCAATTACATCGTCTCGCTCGGCAATGTCTGCCGCTGGCTCGCCACCAGGGCGGAAGCGCTGGGCGTCGAGATCTATCCGGGCTTTGCCGCAACCGAAGTGCTCTATGACGATCATGGCGCGGTGATCGGCGTCGCCACCGGCGATATGGGTATCGAGAAGAACGGCGAACCCGGCCCCGGTTATACGCGTGGCATGGCGCTTCTTGGCAAATATGTGCTGATCGGCGAAGGCGTGCGCGGGTCTCTCGCGAAGCAGCTGATCGCCAAGTTCAAGCTCGACGAGGGCAGGCAGCCGGCCAAGTTCGGCATCGGCCTGAAGGAGCTCTGGCAGGTCGATCCTTCCAAACACAAGCCCGGCCTGGTGCAGCATTCCTTCGGCTGGCCGCTGGATATGAAGACCGGCGGCGGCTCGTTCCTCTATCATCTCGAGGACAATCTGGTGGCCGTCGGCTTCGTCGTCCATCTGAACTACAAGAACCCCTATCTCTCGCCCTTCGAGGAGTTCCAGCGCTTCAAGACGCACCCGGCGATCCGCGGCACCTTCGAGGGCGGCAAGCGGCTCTCCTACGGCGCGCGCGCCATCACCGAGGGCGGCTTCCAGTCGGTGCCGAAGCTTTCCTTCCCCGGCGGCGCGCTGATCGGCTGCTCGGCCGGCTTCGTCAACGTGCCGCGCATCAAGGGATCGCATAATGCGGTGCTCTCGGGCATGCTGGCGGCCGAGCATGTGGCGGACGCCATCGCCGCCGGCCGCGCCCATGACGAGATATCGTCTTATGAGGAAGCATGGCGCGGCAGCGACATCGGCAAGGACCTGAAGAAGGTCCGCAACGTCAAGCCGCTCTGGTCGAAGCTCGGCACGGTACTCGGCGTCTCGCTCGGCGGCCTCGACATGTGGATCAACACGCTGACCGGCGGCTGGTCGCCCTTCGGCACGATGAAGCACGGCAAGCCTGATTACAAGACGCTGGAGCCGGCGGCCGAGGCGCAGAAGATCGATTATCCCAAGCCCGACGGCGTCCTGACCTTCGACCGCCTCTCCTCGGTGTTCCTCTCCAACACCAACCATGAGGAGGACCAGCCGGTCCATCTTCAGGTGAAGAACATGGAGCTGCAGAAGACCTCGGAACTCGACGTCTATGCCGGCCCGTCGCAGCGCTATTGCCCGGCGGGGGTTTATGAGTGGGTGAAGCAGGACGGCAATGACGTCTTCGTCATCAACGCGCAGAACTGCGTCCACTGCAAGACCTGCGATATCAAGGACCCGAACCAGAACATCAACTGGGTCCCGCCACAAGGCGGCGAAGGACCGGTCTATGTGAATATGTAATGTTCACATAGACCGTGTCCGTCTCGACCGCCGTTGAAAAGATGCCGGCGAAGGACCGGTCTATGTGAATATGTGAGGGATGTCGCAATAGCACCCCCCCTCTGGCCGGCAGCCAGAGGGGGGTGAGAAGAAGCGCGCCCAACTTGGTTGGTGACGCCAAACCCCTCAATTCATCACCGTCTGCATACCTTCAGGCGCTCGCGGCGGTGGCGGGACGGAGAAGTCGAGCCGCACCGGCAGATGGTCGGAGCCGACGGGCCCGAGCGTTGCAATCCGGGCGATATCGATGCCGTCGCTCGCCAGCACCTGGTCGATGGGCAGGCCGGCATAGCGTATGACATCGGCGGGCAGCGCCCAATGCAGCCAGCTCGGCCCTATCCCCGACACATGATGCGTGCCGGAAGCCGCCTCGATCCGCCGCATGGCATTGCTCCAGGGAACGGCGTTGAAATCGCCCGCGATCAGCAGGGGCGCGTCCAGCCGTGCCAGGTGCGGCAGCACGAAATCGATCTGCCTCGGCTGACTGAACGGCCAGGGCCATGAAAGGTGCAGCGCGACGACGGAAACGGGCGCGCCGCCGAAATCGAAGCGCGCGAACGCCATCACCCCGTTGCCGACGCATCCCGACTGGCTGCCCTCGGCGAAGGGGCGGCGCGAGAGAATATCCACGCTCCATGCGAAGGGGCCTTCCCCGCAACGCTGACGGTGGGGATAGCTCGCCTCCAGCATTTTCAGCTTCGGTTCCCACTCCGTCGATACTTCCTGCAGGGTGATGATATCGGGCTTCTCGCGCGCGATCAGCCGCAGCACCTCGGCCGATTCCCGGTTGTTGTAGCGCAGATTGAGCTGCAGGAGGCTGTAAAGCGATTGGCCGTCGCTCGCCGCCCGGACGCTCGTAGCACCCGTCAGCAGCCCCTGCATCGCGCTGAGCGTCGTTGCAAAGGCCGTCAGGGCGAGAAGCAGGATCATCGCCGCCTCCCGCCACAGGGCGGTGAAGAGCAGGGGCAGGGCCAAGAGGCCCATCGAGACCGCCAAATGGGCCCGCAGATGGGCGAAGCTGTCTAGGGCCGGATGGAGATGGCTGAGAAAACCCAGCACCAGCGGCAGGGAAAGCAGAAGCGCCGCTGCCAGAAGCAGCCAGGCGAAAGGGGATGGTTTCTTCCTGTCGGTCATGTCACGCAGTAAGGATGCGATTGCGGCCCGGTCATGACCAAGATCTGTTTAAGAACCATTTGGCGTTTATGATGGCGGTGAGATCAATGACGGTGCCGCCGCCCGAAAGCACTGTCGGCCATGGGCGTATATCTCGTCAACGCAAATCTCTATCCGGCAGGCGCGGTCACCGCATCGCGCATCATGCCGGTTTGCGGGTGGCAGTTCACATATTCATATGTCTGATGGCCGGCGTCGAACACGGATACCTCGTGGTATAGCCGAAGCTTGGACAGCTTGGCCGCGACCCGGAAGAACGTGACGAAGATTCTCAAATGGGTCGGATGCGACTCCGCCCAGCGCTCCAGAAGATCCAGTGATCGCCAATGGCCGATATTGTAGCTCTTTTCGATCGGATTGCCGTCGAGATCGATATAGCGGACGTAGCGGTTGCTGTAGCAGCCGATGTCATGGCCATGGTCACGCAGGAAGTCCATGCCTGACCGCAATGTCGGCTCGATCTCCTCGAGATAGAGGTGCCGCTCCTCGCCATCCGTATCCGCCCAATCCTGGCCTGAGCGGATCAGCGCAAGGGCGTCGTGGCCTTCCACGAGGACACGGCCGCCTTCATGCGGATCGCCCGCCACGATCCTGAGCCGGCCCTTCGGCTGCATCCGGTCGGTTTGCGACAGCGGGAAGCGATCCCGCATCGAACCCCAATAGCCATGCTCCTGGATGGCATCGCTTGCACCGTTCATGATCGAGCCGACGCCTGGAAAATCGTTCGTGAATGCATAGAGCGTCTCGAACTGGTCGACGCATGGAGCCACGATTTCACGGAAATAGCCGATGCCGTCCTCGAGCCTATCCTGCGACGTCCACCAGTCGGACACCGCCGGTGAGGAAAGCCAGCGCCGGTGGGCTGAAGGATCACGCCAGTAGGCGAGCGCGATCAGATTGCCATATCCCTGCGCATCCCGGTGTTCGGTCAGGTCATGATGGTCCGGCCCATCCTCGAGCGCAAAATCCGCCACGATGCGGCGCAGACCCGCAAGGGCGCGATCCCGCTTTTCCTCTCCCTGGAACTGCACGCCCAGATAAGCCATCACGACCTGGCGGAGATCTTCGCTGGCACGGGCAACCCACATCGGAAATGGCGGCTGATAGTCATCTGCGATACGGCGCGAAAGCGTGCGGGGGCAACGAAGGTGCGGAGGAATGGCAGATTCCATGACGCTGTCCTCTGGTCTTTGGATGGAAGGAGAACTCGCACTGAAGAATTTTTATTCGTAAGTTTTTCGGAAGTATAATTCAACCATAATTGGGTGTCTGGAAGTATGTTATGGATATTTTTCTACTCTTGTTTGTACTGCAGCCGATGAGCACCGTTGTCTGACGCGAGAAGAGAAGCCGGGCGCTCTGGTGCGGGGTCGTTATTCGATCCCGGGCCTTTATGACGCGACCTTCCAGCGAGCTGGAAGTCGATAAGGGGCAAGTGGCCCCGGCCTTATTGGAATGCCGTCTCGAAAAAGCTTCTGAGCTTGCGCGAATGCAGCCGTTCCGGCGGCATGGCCCGCAGCTTCTCCAGCGCGCGGACGCCGATGCGCAGATGCTGCGCGACCTGGCGCTTGTAGAACTCGGTCGCCATCCCCGGCAGTTTCAGCTCGCCATGCAGCGGCTTGTCGGAAACGCAGAGCAGCGTACCGTAGGGTACGCGGAAGCGGAACCCGTTGGCCGCGATGGTTGCCGATTCCATATCGAGCGCCACGGCGCGTGATTGCGAAAGGCGCTGCACCGGCCCGCGCTGGTCGCGCAGTTCCCAATTGCGGTTGTCGATGGTGGCGACCGTGCCGGTGCGCATGATCCGCTTCAAATCGTAGCCTTCAAGGCCGGTGATCTCCTCCACCGCCTCTTCCAGCGCCACCTGCACTTCGGCGAGCGCCGGCACCGGCACCCAGACCGGCAGATCGTCGTCGAGCACATGGTCCTCGCGCACATAGGCATGCGCCAGCACATAGTCGCCCAGCGCCTGGCTGTTGCGCAGGCCCGCGCAATGGCCAAGCATCAGCCAGGCATGGGGCCGAAGCACGGCGATATGGTCGGTGATCGTCTTGGCGTTGGAGGGGCCGACGCCGATATTGACCATGGTGATGCCCGATTTGTCGGGCCGCGCCAGATGATAGGCGGGCATCTGCGGCAGGCGCTGCAGCGGAATGCCTATCGACGGCGCATCGTCCCCGGCGAGGGTGACGAGATTGCCGGGCTCGACGAATTTCTCATATCCGCCGCCGCCCTGCGCCATCAGTTCGCGCGCATAGGCGCAGAACTCGTCGATATAGAACTGGTAGTTGGTGAAGAGGACGAAGTTCTGGAACTGCGCCGGGCTCGTCGCCGTATAGTGCGACAGCCGGTGCAGCGAATAGTCGACGCGCTGGCCAGTGAAGGGCGAAAGCGGCATGGCCTCGCCGGGGGCGAGCTCGTAATCGCCATTGACGATGCGGTCGTCCGTCGCCGTCAGATCAGGCACATCGAAGAGATCACGCAAGGGCCTCGAAAAGGCGTCCGCCACCGACGCGTCGATATAGGTTCCCTCGAGAAAGGCGAAATGGATGGGGATCGGCACGAGCGATTCCTGCACCGTGACCGGCACGCCGTGATTGCGGATCAGGAGCCTGATCTGCTCGCTGAGATAATTGTCGAAGAGATCGGGACGGGTGACCGTCGTCGAATATTCGCCGGGGCTCGAGACATGGCCGAAGGCAAGACGGCTGTCGACATGGGCGAAGCTCGATGTCGAGATGCGCAGCTCGGGATAATAGGCGCGGAAACGCTCCGCCTCGATCTCCTTGCGGGCAACCTTCTCGAATGCATTGCGCAGGAACGCGGTGTTGCGGTCGTAGAGTGCGCGCAGCGCGTCCACCGCCGCGCGGGCATCGGTGAATTGCTCGGGTTCCTGGTGGGGCGGCGTGTGGATGCCGGAATGATGCAGATGGCCGATTCGATTTTCCATGGCCCATTATATGGAAGACTTTGCCGCCTTGGGAGGGGGCAGGGAGCCGCGTCACAAAAGCTTATCCGACCCGCTGCAGGCTGACGAAGAGCACGAGGCCCACGCCGTTGATCCCGGGTGCCTTGACGGACTGGACGGCGGTGAAGAGGCCGATTGGGCCGATGACGACGGCGGTGAAGAGCGCCATGCGAAGCAAGATGGCGGTGGCTGCGAACATGTTGGTCATTGGCCGATCCTCAAATCATTGCCTGTGCCGGCGGGCGCGACCTCCGAAACATTGAAAAGGGGTTTTTGCGCATTGGCCTTGCGGACTTCGTGGATGATGCTGCCCGTCAGGATCGCAATGCCCATCAGAAAGAGGCTGACAATGGTGAAGCGGCGCAGAAGCATGGGACGATCCTCGTTCGATGGTCCAACAGCTATCAGAACCCGGCTGAATGCATGCTGAGAGCGCCGTTCATCTGCCGTTCAAACACGTTGACGTGAGATTAATCCACCTCCCTTGCGGTACCGGTGATCGTCCGTATCTGTTATGTCGGATTCACAGCAGTCCTCCCTTCATCTTCAGGAGATTCTCATGACCACGCAGACAAAGCCGATCGAGCTCTATTACTGGCCAACGCCCAATGGCTGGAAGATCAGCATCATGCTGGAGGAGCTGGACGTTCCCTATGAGGTCAAATACGTCAATATCGGCAAGGGCGACCAGTTCAAGCCGGACTTCCTGAAGATCGCGCCGAACAACCGCATGCCCGCCATTATCGATCCGGAAGGGCCCGGCGGCGAGCCGATCTCGGTGTTCGAATCCGGCGCCATCCTGCAATATCTCGGGCGCAAGTTCGGCAAGTTCTATCCCGCCGACGAGCGCAAGCGCGTCGCAACCGAGGAATGGCTGATGTGGCAGATGGGCGGGCTCGGGCCGATGTCCGGTCAGGCAGGCCATTTCCGCCTCTATGCGCCGGAGAAGATCCAGTACGGCATCGAGCGCTACACCAATGAGGTCAATCGCCTCTACGGCGTGATGAACCGCCGCCTGGAGGGCCGTGATTATCTGGCCGATGAATATTCCATCGCCGATATCGCCTGCGTAGGCTGGGTCAGCGCCTACAAGAACTATGACCAGAAGCTGGAGGATTTCCCTAATCTGAAGCGCTGGTTCGAGACGGTCACTGCACGCCCTGCCGTCAAGCGCGGCCTGGAACTGGGCAAGGAAGAGCGCGAGAAATCAAATCTCGCCAATGACAAGGAAGCCCAGAAGATCCTCTTCGGGCAGAAGGCGCGCTGAAAGAAGTGATCAGGGCCGCTGCCTGGGCAACGGCCCTGAAGCCCTGATTCTGTTTTTGCGATCACCCTCTATCGCGCCATCACGCACAACGCGATCTCCGTAGCGGTGTTACCACGGCTTTACTGCCGCGCCAGGCTCTCGCTCTTGCAGATGAGGCCGCCCATGACGCATCCCGAGAGCGACAGGGTGTTGCCATTGACGCTGGCCTTGCCCGTATAGGTCTTGCCCTCGTCGAGCTTGTTGACCTTGCCCTTGTAGGCGCCGCCGGTGCCGGACATCGAGCCGATCGACTTGCCCTTATATTCGCCCGTCATCACCGTCCCGCAAAAGGTACCGGAGCCGCAGGGCTCATATTTGATGATGGTGCCGTTGGGGCGCTTCCACGAGCCGACGATCGGCTCCTGGGCAAGCGCGGGGCCGACGGCGAGCGTCAATGCGGCGGCTGCGAACATCATTTTGCGGATCATCTCATTCCTCCCGATCACGGGGCAAAAAGCCCGGCAGCGTCTCCTCCTGCCGCAAGCACCCCTTACGCGGACGTAAAAGTAAATGAAACCCGGCGCGAACGGAAGCCGTCTCGGCGGCTGGCAAATAAGATTTTTTCGAAGTCCGGGCCACTGAAATCGCCCGTTGCGAGGGAGAGGATGAACAGGATCCCGCGAGGCCAACCGAATCCTTGGTTAGCATCGGGTTGATTTCGACCATGGCAATTTTATGCAAATTTTCTTCAAAAGCCCGCAAAACCGGGATTGCGATGTTTAACGGAATCCGAAGTTTACCTCCCGTTCGGATTTTGTTTGGCGGCCATTAATCATGGGGCTTAACGGGCGTTTCAAGCCTTTCTGGCAATCTCGAAAGCATCGGAAGAACACCGGGACGGCGTGAAATAAGCCAATAAATACCGGGGCTTCCAGCAACAGGGATTTAGGAGTTGAGCAATGGCACGATATGAATTGCATGGAACGGAACAAGGCACCATGGGCGCATCGGCCCAAGCCGATATCCTTTTCGAAATGGGCATGATGTACGCCACCGGACGCGACTGCGACGTCGACGTCGTCACGGCCCATAAATGGTTCAACATCGCTGCCATCAAGGGCAATGACCGCGCCGCGACGATGCGCAGCGAGCTTGCCGCCACCATGAGCAAGACGGAGCTTGCCAGCGCATTGCGCGCCGCTCGCGACTGGATGACGACGCACTGACAACCCCGAAAGGGTGCGATTTTTCTTCAAAATCCGGAAAACGGATCGGAAAAATCGCGAATTCAAGAACAGGAACGGCGAAAAATAACAGGGTTTTCGCATGTGCCGCGACCGGTGAAAATAACACCGGCGCGGCCGTTCTGTTTATGCCCCGACGGTCTCCTCCTCGGCGAAGCGCACCAGCGTCGTGCCCTCGCGCACCTGCTCGCCCTCGGCCAGGATCTCTTCGACCATGCCGTCATGTGGCGCGGCGATCATGTGCTCCATCTTCATGGCCTCCAGAACGAGGAGCGGCTGCCCCTTCTTCACCATGTCGCCGGGCGAGACCCGGACCTGCTTGACCAGCCCCGGCATTGGCGCCGTCAGCCTTTCGCCGGGCAGGGCCTCGCTCTCGGCATTTTCCAGCGGGTTCGGGACCGGGAAATGACGGGATGTCCCGCCGGCGAAGATGGTGACGCCGTCGGCCGTGCGCGCCGCCGTGGCTTGCAAGAAGATGCCTGACCCGGTCAGGAGAAGGTTGCGCCCGTCGCGCCGCAGCCGCAGCGCAACCGAACTGTCGCCCGCCGATAATGTGAACCGCTCCGGCCCGTCGATCGCGATGGCAAAACGCTCCGTTTCCCCGGCCGGGCCGAGGCTCATCGGATAGGCCGGCGCGTTGAAATGGCTGTAGCCGGCAAGGGCGCCCCAGGGATCGTCGGATGCGGCGCGGTCGATCAGCCCGCTCGCCACAAGCGCCGCCAATTCCCTGGCGCCGCGCGGCATCTCGGCCGGCGTGGTGAGCGCATCCAGATCCCGCTCGATCAGCCCGGTATCGACATCGCCCGCTGCAAAGCCCTCATGCGCCGTCAGCCGGGCGAGGAAGGCGGCATTGGTCACCGAGCCTGCGATCTCCGTCTCGCGCAAGGCCGCGCCCAGCGCTGAAAGGGCGGTGCCGCGGTCCTTGCCGTGGACGATGATCTTGGCGATCATCGGATCGTAGAACGGCGCGATCGCATCGCCCTCGCGCACGCCGGCATCGATGCGCAGCGTGGCGCCGTCTGCCGCCGTCTCTGCAAAATGCAGATGATCGAGCGTGCCGATGGCGGGCAGGAAGCCTCGCGCCGGGTCCTCCGCATAAAGCCGCGCCTCGAAGGCATGGCCGGAAAGCGCGATATCGGCCTGCTTCAACGGCAACGGCTCTCCCGACGCCACGCGCAACTGCCATTCGACCAGATCGAGCCCCGTGACCATCTCCGTCACGGGATGCTCGACCTGCAGCCGCGTATTCATCTCCATGAACCAGAACGCGTCTGGCTTCAGCCCATCCGACACATCGGCGATGAACTCCACCGTGCCCGCGCCGCGATAGGCAATGGCCTTCGCCGCCTTCACCGCGGCTTGCGTCATGGCCGCGCGCATGGCGTCCGTCATCCCGGGGGCAGGGGCCTCCTCGATCACCTTCTGGTGCCGGCGCTGCAAGGAACAGTCGCGCTCGAAGAGATGCACAACATTGCCATGCGCATCGCCAAACACCTGCACCTCGATATGCCGGGGGCGGGCGATATATTTCTCCACCAGCACATGATCGTCGCCGAAGGCGCTTTTCGCCTCGCGCCGCGCGGCGGCCAGCGCCTCGGCGAAATCGTCCGGATGATCGACCCGGCGCATGCCCTTGCCGCCGCCGCCGGCCCTGGCCTTGATCAGCACGGGGTAGCCGATCTCGCGCGCCTTGGTGGCGAGCACCACCAGATCCTGCGCCTCGCCATGATAGCCGGGGACGACGGGCACGCCGGCCTTCTCCATCAGCCGCTTGGCCGCATCCTTCAGACCCATGGCGCGGATCGACGCCGCCGACGGGCCGATGAAGACGAGGCCGGCGCGCTCCACCGCCTCGACGAAATCCGGGTTCTCGGAGAGGAAACCATAGCCCGGATGGATCGCCTCCACCCCCGTTTCCTGCGCGGCCCTGATGATGCGCGATGCCTTCAAATAGCTCTCGGCCGCGGCTGGCGGGCCGATATGCACCGCCTCGTCGGCCATCGCCACATGCAGCGCATCCGCGTCCGCATCGGAATAGACGGCGACGGTGCCGATCCCCAGCCGCCTGGCCGTGCGGATGATGCGGACGGCGATTTCGCCGCGATTGGCGATGAGGATTCTGGAGAACATGCTAACCGCTCCTAAAGTCTTTCACTGCAGTCGAAATGTCGGCAGGCCAGAGGGGGGCGCCTAGCGATTCCGTCAAACAATAACCAATCTAGGATTTCTTCCGCCTTTCCGGAATGCTTTCGAGAAAACGCCCCACCTCGGCCGGGCTGCGCAGATGCACCACCTTCAGGTGCGGCGGGGCCGAGCCGATGATCCGGAGCGCCCCGATCCGCCCGCCCCGCCTGTAGCCGGCGACCCATTTGATGAAGGCCCAGTCGAAACGCTCCGGGCAGCCTTCCGCCATGTCGGGGCGCGTCTGGCCGTAATGATGCCATATCCTCAGGAGAATGCGCCAGAGCCGGCGCATTGTGCCGATGTCGAGAAAGATCAGCGTATCGGCACGCGCAAGCCGTGCCGGCATGGTCGCCGTATTGTTGCCCTCGAACACCCATTCCTCTCCTTGCGCCGCTTGAAGCGCCAGCCCCGCCGTTTCCTCCCGCGGGCGCTGCACCCAGCCGGCTTTCCAGTACATGGGATCGATATGGATGACGGGCAGGCCGGTCTTCTCGCCGATCTGCCGCGCCAGCGTCGATTTGCCCGAGCCCGCGCCGCCGATGATCATCACACGTTTCATCCGGCCTCGCTTTATCAGGAAGGGAGTAGGGGAGTAAGTGAGTATGTCGGGCAATCTGCTTCCTATTCCCCTATTCCCTTACTCCCTATCTCTCCATCGAGACCAGCGAGAACAGCGCGCCCTGCGGGTCCAGGCAGCCGGCGATCCAGGAGCCGCCGGGCACCTGCATCGGCTCCAGCACCATTTTGCCGTTCTTCTCCTTCACCCTTGCCAGCGCCGCATCGAGCCCGTCGACGTTGAAATAGAACTGCCACATGGGGGCGGGCACGGTCTCCGGCTTGGTCATCACCGCGCCGCACATTTTGCCGTCGATGGCGAAGATCTGGTAGATGCCCATCTCGCCCATATCCATCGCCTGATCCTTCGTCCAGCCGAACTGGCCGGAATAGAATTCGAAGGCGCTCGGCCCGTCGCCGGCATAGAGCTCGTTCCAGCCCACCGTTCCCGGCGTGCCCTCGGGCAGCGGCGGCTGGCCTTCCATATTGGGCGTCATCAGCATGAACGTCGCCCCCTGCGGGTCGGTGACGACCGAGAAGCGGCCGACTTCCGGGATATCGGCCGGCTCGCGATAGACCTTGCCGCCCGCCTGCCGCACGCTTTCAGTCGCTGCGTCCACGTCATCGGCATGGATATAGGCGAGCCACATCGGCCGCGCGCCCATGGCCTTCGCCTCTTCGGGAATGTCCATCAGCCCGGCGACGCCGGTCTCGCCCGATTTGGCGATGACATAGGGCATCTCGCCCGGCCAGCGCTCGGTGTTCCAGCCGATCACGGATTTGTAGAATTCCTCCGCGCCGGCGAGGTCTGATGTCATCAATTCGTACCAGATGAAATTCGATTGCTTGGGCATTTCGCGTTTCCCTTTTGCTTGGGTTGATCGGTATTGCATGCGCAATCGTTATGGTCCGGCGATGTTACACTGAGAATGCGCCCAACTCATCACTCCTGACAAACCGGGCAGAAGCCCTCCTGACAGAGCAACTGACAAAGAACTGGCAGGTTGAACGGGCGGATCATTTCCACTAGCGTCGCCGCGCAAAAAGGAATGCGGCGGATGACGCGGGTTTCGTGGATATTGGGGATGGTGCTGGCGGTTGGCTCCGCGCCGCCGGCATGGGCGCAATGGAAGCCGACCGAAAAGATCGTGAATTACGCCATCACGGGCAAGACCGGCATCGCGCTCTATGAATCGATCGGCGAGAACGGCCCGAAGGTAAGCCTCGGCCGCACCATCGCCTACACCACCTTCGATCTGAAATGGTCGCGCAGATATGTGCCGGAAAACGGCGGCTGCCGGCTGGCAAAGGCCGTCCCGCACCTGATCATCATCCACAAGCTCCCCAAACCCTCAACCCCGCTGCCGCCCGCCACCCAGAAGCTCTGGGACACATTCATCAAAGGCATCACCGCGCATGAGCGGGTGCATGGCGAGATGATCCTCGACATGGTCAGGAAGATCGAGGCCATCTCCATCGGCCTGACCGTCGCCGACGACCCCAAATGCCAAAAGATAAGGCAGGAACTCACCACCCGCCTCGCCGCACTCTCGGAGGAACAGCGCCGCAAAAGCCGCGATTTCGACAAGGTGGAAATGAGCGACGGGGGGAATGTGCACCAGCTGATACTGGCGCTGGTGAATGGCGAATAAAGCGGATTTAATACGCCACAAGCCGCTTCTTTTACCTGAGTGATACGATAAAGGAGTTGCATTTATTCCTATAGCTTGACTACATGACAGCAACGAATTTGAAGGGGGCACCGCATGAAAATCGAAGTATCGAGGTGCGGACACAGCCGAAGAAAAGTAAGCCTTCAAGACGTAGCGGAATTAGGTGGCGCGTTTTTCCCTTTTTGATTGAAAAGAGGCTAGACGCACGACGTTGAGCGCTGTCCATAGAAGGGCGGTAAATGGTATTTCAATAGGCTGGAAGATTGACGTGACCTCTAAGGGATTAGGTATAAACGCTCATGATGTTGGATTAGGCGCTACCCTGAACCAGCACTTATTGATGGTGCCTTCAAACCAACGGTCCTACGCATGGGAAGGATCGCATGTTGAAACGTTGTTTGAGGACCTTTCAACTGCGATCCAAGTTGGCGAGCAACCGTATTTCTTAGGCACTCTTGTCCTAACGCAAGGGACAGGAGATCGTCTTGAGGTTGCGGATGGGCAACAGCGTCTCGCCACCACCTCAATTCTAATAGCAGCTATCAGAGACTACCTAGAAACACTAGGTTCAGCAGAAAAGAAAGCAGCCTTAAAATACACTTCTGACTATCTCCTTATTTACGATGAAAATACTGGAGAAGATACTCCGCGCCTACAACTGAACTACGAAGATAATTTATTCTTCGTTAATAATATACTTTCCTCAACACAAGATAACCAGCGCGCAAAAATAGACCGGAAGCTCCATCGCATCAACGGCTATACGATGCGGCTGCGCTAGCCCGGAAACATGTTGAAAAAATAGTCGCTCAATTCACAAAACCAGAAGCAAAGGCAAAGGAATTATACAAATGGATTAAATTTATTCGTGAGTCTGCGATGGTTATTGTAATCCGCGTTCCAGATACAATCAACGCGTACACGATGTTCGAGACGCTCAATGATCGCGGGCTGAGAGCGTCGCAAACAGATATTCTAAAGAATTTCTTTTTTGGTCGGGCCGCCGCTAGCCTCCCCGAAATGCAACACAAGTGGGCTTCGATGGTCGCCACCATTGAGATGGTTGGCGACGAAGACTTGCTTATTACATACCTTCGCCATCATTGGACTCTCACACATGGCTACACTGCAGAGCGGCAGCTTGCGGCGTTTGTCAAAGAGGAAGTCAAAGGCAGACAACAGGCAATTAACATCGTCTCCAATCTAGACGAATTGGCGACTGATTATGCAGGTCTACTTACACCATTGGAGTATTCCGGATGGCCAAGCATTGATAAAGAGACACGAGCCTATATATTCATCATTACGCGCATTTTGACGATTGAGCAAATCCAACCTCTGCTTCTCGCAGTAATCAAGCATTTCCCACCAGAGAGCCTCAAACGCGCTATGAGGATGTTTCTATCTTGGTCGGTTCGCTTCCTCGTAGCAGGCTCGGGCGGTGGCGGACCACTTGATCGCGCATATGGCCAGCTTTCAAAGCAGGTGACTGAAGGAACTATTACGAAGGCGACGCAATTGCGTGAAAATGTTAGAGCTGGAGTCCTTCGCACCGACGCTGAGTTTATGCAAGCTTTCTCGAAAGCAAGAGTTACAAAGGCGACTCTGGCCCGATATTATCTCCGCGCACTCGAACTGCACATGGAGGCCAACCCGTCTGCCGATTTGGGAGGCACAATTGACGACAGCTTCACGTATAACCTTGAGCATGTAATGCCACAAAGGGAGTCAGGCGACTGGCCTATTCCTGAACAGACTGCTCAGCAGTTCAGGAAGAGATTAGGGAATATGGTCCTTTTGCAGCCTACGGACAACGTTAAGCTTGGCAATAGGAGCTTCGCCGAAAAAAGGGCTGCGTATCAACAAAGTCAACTTCGTCTAACTGAAGGCGTAGGTGCGTACACTTCGTGGGGACCGGAAGAAATCGATGATTGGCAGGAAAAGCTCGCTCATCTGGCTGTGAAGATATGGCCAGCATAGAGATTTAGCCGCTCTCCAATTCCTCTCTCATACCCCCTCGTCGTCGCCTCATCGAACCCGACAAAAATAACCTTCTCCGGCAGTTCATTCCCCTCCAGAAACGCTGCCACCGTTTGCATGGCAATCCGGGCGGCCTCGTCCTTGGGGTAGCCATAGATGCCGGTGGAGATGGCGGGGAAGGCGATGGTGCGGCAGTGGTGGTCGCGGGCGAGTTCCAGCGCGCGGCGGTAGCAGGAGGCGAGGCGTTCCGCTTCGCCCTTTCCGCCGCCCTGCCAGACCGGGCCGACGGCATGGATGACATGACGGGCGGGGAGGCGGTAGGCGCCGGTGATCTTCGCGTCACCCGTCTCGCATCCGCCGAGCCCGCGACATTCCTCCAGAAGTTCCGGCCCCGCCGCGCGGTGGATCGCCCCGTCCACGCCCCCGCCGCCCAACAGCGAGCGGTTGGCGGCATTGACGATCGCTTCGGCCCTGATGCCGGTGATGTCGCCAGTCACGGCGCTCATGCGGGTTTTGGCGGACATGGCTTCCCTCCTTCTGCTTGGTCGGAGCCTCAGAACCATGGCCGTTCGGTTTGTCTTGGCACGTCGATGCCATAGGCCTTCAGCGGTTCGATCAACTCGTTGCGGTCGAAGTTTGTGATACCGAAAAACTTCTCCAAGTGAGAACTGGCGGTTCCCCGAATGGACATGCGTTCAACCGGCGCACTTTCCTCCGGTAGCTTTTCGATAAGCAGACGCCCCAGAACGGGGATGGCGCGGTCCGGATTCCATTGGATGACGCGTCCGGCCGCCCATAGTCTGACCTGCGGCATTTCATGTTCCATCAGTTCTTCCAAAACCTCACGCCCCGGCGATCCAGCATTCTCGATTGCTGTGAGCGCTTCAACGATTTTCTTGTGCAGTCTGTTGTATGCGGGAATGTTCTCCGCGCGATCTGCCTGTGTCTGCTTTTGCAGCCTGCGGACAAACTCTTCGGTCCATTGTTCCAGCGTTCTATTGGATCGTGTTGAAATCATAACCCAATTCCTCATAGGCTTCCCTGACAAGCTTCAATCCGTGATTGTACTGCTCTTCAAAAGACGGTTCCTCAATTTTCGAACGCAGAATACGCCCTCCGGAGTCAGGCTCAATTCTGCTCATTCTCGCGCTGATGCGCCGGTGCACCTGGACAGGCAAGTTGATGATGTTGTCGGTGCTGTGAATTTGCTCCGGCGGAAAGATGCCTTTATCCGCGAGCCTTTTCTCCACGATATGGTGCCATTCGCGGCCTGGGCCGGCAGGCCCGAGATAATCCCGCAATTCCCGCTCGTTGCGGAAGCGGATGATCCGGCTGAATCTTCCGTCTTCCTTCCCGCCACGCTGGTTGCGTCGCGGGAAGTGTGAGCGAGCCTGAACTGATGAGGATAAGTTTAGGAAAATTTTCTTAAGGCGGTCACATCCTGAACACGCCGAACCACGTCTCCGCCACCGGCGCGTTGAGCGCCGCGCTTAGGCTCAGGCCCAGCACGTCGCGCGTCCTCGCCGGGTCGATGATGCCGTCGTCCCAGAGGCGGGCGGAGGAATAGAGGGGGTGGCCTTCGCGCTCGTATTTTTCGAGGATGGGCGCGCGGAATTCGGCTTCCTCGACGGTTGACCATTCGCCGCCGCGGCGCTCGATGCCCTCGCGCTTGACCATGGCGAGCACGGTCGCCGCCTGTTCGCCGCCCATCACCGAGATGCGGGCGTTCGGCCACATCCAGAGGAAGCGCGGCGAGAAGGCGCGGCCGCACATGCCGTAATTGCCCGCGCCGAAGGAGCCGCCGACGATCATGGTGACTTTCGGCACGCCCGCCGTCGCCACCGCCGTCACCAGCTTGGCGCCGTCCTTGGCGATGCCGCCCGCCTCATAGGCGCGGCCCACCATGAAGCCGGTGATGTTCTGCAGGAAGACCAGCGGAATGCCGCGCTGGCAGCACAGCTCGATGAAATGCGCGCCTTTGAGCGCGCTTTCGGAGAAAAGCACGCCATTATTGGCGAGAATGCCGACGGGCATGCCATGGAGATGGGCAAAGCCGGTCACCAGCGTCGTGCCGTAATTCTTCTTGAATTCGTCGAACTCCGAGCCGTCCACCACGCGCGCCAGCAGCTCACGCACGTCATAGGGCTGCCTCAAATCAATCGGCACGATGCCGTAGAGCTCATCGGCCGCATAAAGTGGTGGAATCGGTTTGCGAAGATCGAGCCCTATCCGTTTCTTCCGATTCAGGTTTTTCACGATCCGCCGGGCGAGAACAAGCGCATGCTCGTCGTCGAGCGCATAATGGTCGGCCACGCCCGACTGGCGGGTATGCAGCTCCGCCCCGCCCAGATCCTCCGCCGTCACGTCCTCGCCCGTCGCGGCCTTGACCAGCGGCGGCCCGCCGAGAAAGATCGTCGCCTGGCCGCGCACCATGATGGTTTCATCGGACATCGCCGGCACATAGGCGCCGCCCGCCGTGCAGGAGCCCATGACGACGGCGATCTGCGCGATGCCGGCCGCGCTCATATGGGCCTGGTTATAGAAGATGCGGCCGAAATGCTCCCGGTCGGGGAAGACCTCGTCCTGGTTCGGCAGGTTGGCGCCGCCCGAATCGACCAGATAGATGCAGGGCAGGCGGTTCTCCAGCGCGATCTCCTGCGCGCGCAGGTGCTTCTTTACGGTGAGGGGATAATAGGTGCCACCCTTCACCGTCGCGTCATTGACGACGATCATCACCTCCAGCCCCTCGACGCGGCCGATGCCGGCGATCAGCCCGGCGGAGGCGATATTGCCGTCATACATGCCGAAGGCGGCGAACTGGCCGATCTCGAGGAAAGGCGAGCCGGGGTCGAGAAGCCGTGCGAGGCGCTCGCGCGGCAGCAGCTTGCCGCGGGAGACATGCCGCTCGCGCGCCTCGTCCGAACCGCCGCGTTCGATTTCGGCGGCCTTGGCGCGCATTTCCTCCACCAGCGCGCGCATCGCCGTCGCATTGGTGACAAAGCTTTCGGAGGAGGGGGAGATCTGGGATTTGAGGATGGTCATACCGGTTCCTAGCGGATCAGTTCGATCTTGCAGCCGAGGTCGAGCGTGGTCCAGGCCCGGTCGGCGGTCACCGCAACGCCGCCATGGCGTATGGCGGTGGCGATGCAGGCGCGGTCGCCAAGCGAAAGCACGCCCTTCTTGGCGTTTCTCCAAAGCCGTCCCGCAAGCGTCGCGCAGTCCAGGTCGAAATCGACCACCGAGATGTTGCTGCTGCTGAGATAGAGTAGTGCTTTCTGATCAGAGATGCCTCGCTCGATGCATTTTGCGACGACCTCGGCAACGTTGACGCTGCTCATATAGGCGCGCTCCGATACATGGATTGCCTTTTCCATGCCGGGCTCATTCAGGAGCGCGCACATGACGACTGATGTGTCGATGATCGCCGGCTTCATTCGGGCTCAAACGGTGGCAGGCCATGCGCCTTGCGCCAGGCGTTGGCTTCTTCTAGTTCCTTTCGCGCCTCCTCGCGCCGGTCGGCGATCAACTCGTCGACAAGGCTCACACCCGGATGCGCGGCCTTGAACTTCGCCGCTTCGGCGGCAATCTGCGCAAGGACGACGGCCCGCGAGTAGATGCGCAACTCGCCATCGACAACCTCGGCCGTCACCGTATCGCCAGGCTTCACCATCATCGCCGCGCGCATTTCCGCCGGGATGACGAGGCGGCCGCCATCGCCGATCTTCAATCTGGTCAGCCCCACAGAAGCGAGGCCCGTCTGCGAACCTTCAAAGCTCTGCGGTTCTTCGGAAAAGCCTCTTTTACCGGGCATCGCAGCCTCCTGTGGCAATCGCACGGCATGATGGCATAACAGCCATTTAATGGCAAATAACGGTATGAATGCCAGATCATGCCGTTTCTGCCATCATCTCCCGTCCGATCAGCATCCGGCGGATCTCGCTGGTGCCGGCGCCGATCTCGTAGAGCTTGGCGTCGCGCAACAGGCGCCCCGTCGGATAGTCGTTGATATAGCCGTTGCCGCCCAGCGCCTGGATCGCCTCCAGCGCGCACCAGGTGGCCTTTTCCGCCGCATAGAGGATGCAGCCAGCCGCATCCTTGCGCGTCGTCTCGCCCCGGTCGCAGGCCGCCGCCACGGCATAGACATAGGCGCGGCAGGCATTGGCGGTGGTATAGATGTCGGCGAGCTTGCCCTGCATCAGCTGGAACTCGCCGATCGCCTGGCCGAACTGCTTGCGCTCGTGGACATAAGGCACCACGGCGTCAAGGCAGGCGGCCATGATGCCGAGCGGGCCGCCAGCCAGCACCACGCGCTCATAGTCGAGCCCCGACATCAGGATCTTGACGCCCTCGCCCTCCTTGCCCAGCACGTTCTCCGCCGGCACTTCGCAATCCTGGAACACCAGCTCACAGGTGTTCGACCCGCGCATGCCGAGCTTGTCGAGCTTCTGCGCGGTGGTGAACCCCTTCATGCCCTTTTCGACGAGGAAGGCGGTGATGCCGCGCGGCCCGGCATCGGGATCCGTCTTGGCATAGACGACCAGCGTGTCGGCATCGGGCCCGTTGGTGATCCACATCTTGTTGCCGGTCAGCACGTAATGGTCGCCGCGCCGCTCGGCGTTGAGCTTCATCGAGACGACGTCCGAGCCCGCGCCGGGTTCAGACATGGCGAGCGCCCCCACATGCGCGCCGGAGCAGAGATCCGGCAGATATTTCGCCTTTTGCCCCTCGCTGCCCCAGCGGTTGATCTGGTTGATGCAGAGATTGGAATGCGCGCCATAGGAAAGGCCGATCGCGGCGGAGGCGCGCGAGATCTCCTCCATCGCCACCACATGGGCGAGATAGGTGAGCCCGGAGCCGCCATATTCCGCATCGGCGGTCATGCCGAGCAGCCCCAATGCGCCGAACTCCCGCCATAGTTGCATCGGGAATTCGTTGTTCCGGTCCGTCTCGGCGGCCAGCGGCGCGATCCGTTCGCGGGCGAAACGCTGCACCTGATCGCGTAGCGCCTCAATTTCCTCAGGCAGACCGAATTTCAGGCCCGACGCATACATGCTATTCCTCCCTGTTTATGAGCGGGGGCTAAAGAGCGAGTGGTTTCCTTCTCTTATCGCCCCGTATGGGGACAGGCATGCATCCGGCGAGGCCACAAACATGCCGCCCATCTCTCCCGTCGACGCTTCTCGTGCATCGCTGCCGAACAATGGATCGAAGCCGTCCGGCGTTCAAGTCCCCGCGGTGGAACCCGCAATTGTGCTAATACAAGTTAAACCGCGCCGTAACCGCGCTTCTATATTTGTGAAGTGAAATTTTACCTTGAGTGCACGCAAGAATTGACAGAAAAACAGGCGGGGTGCACTGTCGCCGCACCTCGACAAGGAGAAACGAGATGCTTATTCGATCCATCGCAAGTCTGGCCGGTGCTGCCGTCATCCTTGGTGCGGCCGCCCTGACCGTTTCATCGCCGGCCAATGCGCTGTCGATGAAGGAATGCAGTGTGAAGTACAAGGCTGCCAAGGACGCGGGTACGCTCGGCGGCATGAAGTGGAACGATTTCCGCAAGAGCGAATGCGGATCGGATGACGACGCCGCGGCAGCCGGCGCTACCGCTCCGGCCGCCGCGCCTGCGACCCAGTCGGCCGCCGCGTCCGGCAAGGGGCTGAGCCGGAAGGAATGCAGCACGAAATATGAGGCGGCGAAATCGGCCGATGCGCTGAACGGCATGAAGTGGAACGATTTCCGCAAGGCCGAGTGCGGCCCGGGTGCGGATCCCGTGGCTCTGAGCACCGATGGCGCGCAGGAGCCGGCCGCGCCGACGATCACGGCGCCGCAGGGCGTGGTTTTCCCGGTGGCCGTCTCCCCGCAATATTCCAACCAGACGCCGGGCAAGGCCCGCATGCACACCTGCCTCGATCAGTATCATACCCTCAAGAACAACAATGCTCTTGGCGGCCTGAAATGGATCCAGAAGGGCGGCGGCTATTACAGCCTCTGCAATGCAAGGCTCAAGGGCACTTCCTAAGCCGGGGGCAATTCCAGCGACGCGCCGCATCAGGGCGTCGGCTGCGGGAGAAAACGGGGCGCCGGCGCCCCGTTTTTCTTATGCGCGGGAGCGGTTCGCATTCAGACGCAAGCCGTTGAAACGACTATTTTCCACCGAGCGGCAGCGGCACCGTCGAGGCATGGATTCCAGTGAGAAGCACTGGAATGACGAGGTGGGATGACTTCACCCTAACGGCAGCCGTTGTACAGGCGGGTCGTGGGATATTATCGACGAGCATTCAAACTGCCGTCATTCCAGTGCTTGTCACCGGAATCCATTCCTCTGCATGGCCGCTGCGATAACGGCCCAGAACGATGCAAATCCTCTACCAAAGAGGTGGCGCTCCAGCGGCTACGACGACACCTTCTGCTTCATGATGCCCATGCAGGCGATGACGAGCCAGCCCAGGATCATCAGCGTACCGCCCGAAGGCGCGGCATAGGGGAAGAGCCGTGTGCCGGCGATATCCCGCGTCACCAGATCGCCGCAGAAGAGGATGAGGCCGAGGAATGTGATCCATCCGCCGAGCCTCGCCGCCATCCTGCCCGGCGCCAGCATTGCGAACACCAGCAGGGCAGGGGCGTGAGCCAGCAGGAGCGGCGCTACCGTGCCGAGATTGGCGCTGCCGCTGTGGGCTGAAGCCGCATAGGCGGCGAGCGCGGCGGCACCGCTCAGGCCTCCGGCGATGACAAACGGACGATAGAGTTCCACGGCCATATTCCCAAACCCTCCTATCCGCTCAGTTGGCGCTAGCGGCCTCGGCAGCCGGCACGCCGCCCGCCCATTTGTCCCAGTCGCTGATGATCGCCTTGGCGACCGTCGATGCCACGCGATAGGCGTTGATGGTCGACGGGCCGAAGCCGCCGGATTTGGCGGTCAGCGATTCGACGGCCGTCTGATCCCCGCCCTCGCGATCGAAATTGGAGGCGGTGCGCAGCAGCGCGATGCGGTCGAAATCGACGAGCCCGGCATCGGCGCCGCGCCGCAGCGCCGTCAATGTGGCGTTGTCCTCCATCTGCGTCGTGCAGTAGCTGCCTTCTCCTTCGGTCAGCAGCGCGACCCATCTGGCCATGCCTTCGGCGATCATCGCGCCATGCCAGTAGCTGTCGGAGGAGAGCGTATCGCAGATGCTGACGCCGGGCTTCTCCTTTGCCGCTTCCTGCGTGTAATGCGCGCGATAGGCCTCAGCATCCTCGTTGTCGGCGAGCTCCGTCTCCTGGCTGAGCGCGAATGCCTTTTGCAATAGGCTCTCGTTCAGGCGGTAGACTTCCGTGCCCGCGCCCCATTGCGCCTTTTCTCCGGGCGTCTTGGCGCCGAGCGCCAGCACGCCGTCGCTCCAGCCTTCCGGTATCTGCCTGGGATCGATCTCGTGGCGCAGTGAGCCGTCAATGGCGAAGCGCGCCCAGTGGGCCGATCCCAGCGTTCCCTTCGACGGATCGACCCCGGCGATGCCGGCAATGATGAAATAGGTCTGCTTGAGATCGAACAGATCGCTATGGACCAGCGCCGAAAGCGTGCTGGCGGCATTGGCGTAGCCCATGGCGGTTGTCAGTACGCAAAGACCTTCCGCGCTGCAGGCGACATCGGGATAGTCCTTCGCAAATCCCGGCACGGGGATTTTGATATCGGCCTTTTCACCTTCGAGCCACGGCTTCGCCTCGGCGCCGAACATGGTGATCACCATGACCTTCGGCTTGATAGGCTCAGCGGCGAGCACGCCGCCGGACGCAGCCATCAGAATAGCCGACGCCAACGGCGCGGGAAGATTGAAACGCCGTATCGATCTCATGTGGTCTTGAACTCCTCTAGAGTTTATCAGAACTGGCTTGAAACAGCGTCCCTGGCCGTCATTCTCGGGCTTGTCCCGAGAATCTACCGCAGCTTAGTCTGTCAGGGACGGTGATCGCTTATCTCTCTCTTTATGGTGGATTCTCGGGCTTGTCCCGAGAATGACGGCAGGATTATGCGCTTTCTCTTGTCTGCGTTTCAGTTGAATTCCGACAGACTCTAGGACGGGAACCACTGTGTTTCAGACGGATTGATCTGCTGCCGCCAGCGCGAGCGGCAGTCTTTCCTCGAAAAGGTCGAGCTCGGCGCGCGGACCGACGCTGACGCGGATGCAGCGGTTGAGCACCGGAGCCGCCGGCTTGCGCACGAAGATGTCACGCTCGATCAGCCCTTCGAGGACCCGCTGCGCGAAAGCGCCGTCGCGCCCGCAATCGATGGCGATGAAATTGGTGGCCGAGGGAATGGTCCTGAGCCCGTTTGCCGCCGCGATTTCTTCGATACGCCGCCGCGCGGCGGCGATCTCGCCCACCACCTGGCGGAGATAGATCTGGTCGGCAAGCGCGGCGAGCGCCGCGACCTGGGTCATGCGGCTGATGCCGAAATGGTCGCGGATCTTGTCGAAGGCGGTGATCTGCTCGCTCGCGCCGACCACATAGCCGCAGCGCATCCCAGCAAGGCCGTAAGCCTTTGAAAATGTGCGCATTCTCAAAACATTCGGACGGTCCACGTCGAGTGGCGGAATGGCGGAGGCGGGCGCGGTTTCGCCATAGGCCTCGTCGAGGATGAACAAGGTGGTTTCCGGCAGCGCCTCGATGAAGGACTGGATCGCGTCCGCCTCCAGCCATGTTCCCATGGGATTGTCCGGGTTGGCGAGATAGACGAGCGGCGCATTCTCGCGCTTCACGGCGTCGAGAAGCGCGCCGAGGTCGCCCCTGTCGTCGCGATAGGGGACTGTGACGAGGCGTCCGCCGAAGCCGGCGACGTGATAGTTGAAGGTCGGATAGCCGCCGAGCGAGTTGATCACCGCATCGCCCGGATTGATATACTGCCGCACGACCAGCCCCAGCAGGCAGTCGACGCCGGGGCCGGCGCTCACATTACGCGCCGAAACGCCGAGATGAGCGGCGATCGCTTGCTTGAGATCGTGATTCTCCGGATCGCCATATTTCCAGACGTCGCCCGCCGCCTCCCGCATGGCGGCGATCACCGAAGGTGCAGGGCCGAAACCGCTCTCATTGGCGCCGAGCCGCGCCGAGAAGGGCCGGCCGCGCCTGCGTTCCAGCGTTTCGGGGCCGACAAAGGGGACGGTGGAGGGGAGGCTTGCGACGAGAGGCGTGAAATGCGGCGTGGTCATGGAAGGGCGGTCCGGAATTCGGCAGGATTGATGTGCATTTGGCTATCACAGATCAGCCGGCAATGGCCATAGCGGAGGAGGGTAGGAAAGTGGCTGACCGGCTCGACAGCTGTCTTGAATTTGCCAGGGAGCTGATGAGGTTTCGCCGGTCGATTCCCGCACAGCCTGGTTACCAGCTATGGCCATCCCGTTTGCCTCTATGATTTCTGGATCGCGAAGCGGGCGACAGGATCGTTTCAGCCCCTCAGCCATGGATCCTCGGGTTAAGCCCGAGGATGACAACTGCAAAAATGAAAAGGCTAAATGACGGGCGTCGGAGCGGGACATTGGCAATTCCATCCCTCCAACCCGTCATCCTCGGGCTTGACCCGAGGATCCACGGCAAGGGAGAGAAGACGCATCTATTATTCGCTCCGTGATCCAGAAAAGCGGAAGAGATCCGATACCGCTTCGGGCAGAACGTCCTACCGGATCTCCAGCACCTTGACGCAGGAGTCGAGATCGTTGGTCGCCAGATGGGCGTAGCGCATGGTCATCTGCAGGGTTTGGTGGCCAAGCCACATCTGGACGCGTCTGATGTCGATCCCGCCGCGCACCAGGCGCGAGGCGCAGGTGTGGCGCAGGATGTGCGGCACCACCTGATCGTCCGCGCCAAGCCCCACCTCGATCTTCGCCTCGTTCCAGATCGCACGGTAGCGCACCTGGTTGAGCATCGAGAAGGGGCCTTTGAGCCTCTGATGCGGCATGTCCACCGCCTTGCGCGCCCGCTTGGTCAAGGGCACGGTGCGGCTGCGGTTGGATTTGGTGAGCCAGAAGGTGACGCGATGATCCTGGATATCGTTCCAGGTGAGGCCGATCGCCTCGCCAAGGCGGCATCCGGTATCGACCAGGAACACGGAGAGCCGATAGCTTTCCTCGCAGCGGCTCTTGACCGCCGCGAAAAGGCGCTTTTCCTCGTCATGCTCGAGGAATCGGATTCGCCCCGCCCGCTCTTTCTGCCGGATGAACTCCGGCAGGTTGAAGATATCCCCCATCTTGTACGCCTTCCGCAGCAGCTTGCTCAGCGCCGCCATCTTTCTATTGATGGTTGCATTGCTGTTGCCGCGTTCGCGAAGCGTACCGATGATCCGGTCGAGCATTTCCTGGCTGAAGCCGCTGAAACGCTCCCCCTTCAGTATCTCGTCTATTTCGCCGAGAAACGACCGCACATTATACTTGTGAGAGCCGTCATCCCAGAGAACATTGATATACCGTCCGGTCAATTCGGCGAGGGAATGCTGATTGACGAGCCTGTGGGTGGCGCATTGCGAAGATGTATACTGGAGATTGTAGCCGATAATCGGCGTATAAAGTTCGCCGTTTTCCGCCGTCCTGTTTTCCAAGGTACCCATCATGCCCCCACCTGTTCAGCCCGGCGGCGAGCATTAGTGAAATAATTGGAGAAATACAAGGTAAGGGTGCTAATCTTTTGCATCGACACATCCATCGTCTGGTTACAAATGGACTTGCCCCCTCACAAGCTGATATTTTCCCCCGATCCCTGAGTACCGATCCTTTCGTCTGGTCCCCACCAGTTCTGTCAGACATTCGCCCACGCTGGCGTGAACGCAGTTCCAAAAACAAAAAACGCCAGCGGTGTTACCCGCTGGCGTTCTTATGCTTTAAGCGATCATCCGATTAGAACGAACGCTGGAAGCGGATCATGCCGCCCCAGACATCGTCGTCATCGCCGGACAGATCTTCCGAAGCCTTGTAGTACAGGACTTCCGGCGTGATCGTGAAGCCCGGAACGAGCTGGTAGGCAACGTTGGCGGCAACAGCAAGCTGCTCGGCATCATCGAAGGAGACCTGGATGTTGGCGGTCGCCTTGTCGGTGAACTTGTAGCTCGCGCCGACCCAGCCGGCCCAATCACCACCCCACGAAGCGTAGAAGTTTTCGCGGAAGTGAGCGAGGTCACCCTCGGACTGCCAAGCGCCCATCACGAAGACGGAGAAGGCGTCGGTGACGTTGAAGTCGGCACGGACCTTGGCCGCCCACTCTTCCATGTTGGCGTCATAACCGACGACTGCGCCGATCGAACCCCAGCCCTGGGCCCACTTCAGACCGCCGACGATGTGCGGCGTGTAGCTGTCGATGGTGTACCAGCCGGCGCCCTGTTCGGCCGACAGGATGGCCGAGAAGCCGTTTCCGCCGGTGAAGGTGTAGCTGATGAGCGTGGTGTCGTAGCCGTTCGGCTCGATCACGTCGTCGTTGATGACGTTGCCGGCATAGCCGAGGAAGGTACGGAACGCGGTTTCGTCCTTACCGATGCGCAGGCCGCCCAGTTCGATGTAGGCGAAGTTCAGCGTGACGTCGTCGTTCTGAGCCCAAGCGCCATCTAGTGCAAAATCATCCGGGCTAGTCCTGTCATAATTCTTATCACCGTTGTTCGTGTCCCACTGGAAACGGGTCTCGGTGTAGGTGCGCAGCGTGCCGAGCTCGGTTTCC